>JACKBQ010000001.1 GCA_020634455.1 Ardenticatenaceae bacterium
TGAGCGCCGCCCGCCACAACTGGCAGTTGGTCATCTGGCTTGGTATAATGCCGCGCTCTGTGGCATTATCACGATAATTATGCCATAGATGCGCTACCGGAAAAACCACAGATTTCGCACAGATGAATCGTCGTCTCATTTTCCTCTGTGCCCTCTGTGGCCAAAAACAACAATGAGTGATTCTTCTGCCTTGCCCCTCCCGCCGGACGAACGGCGCTGCCCCTCTTGCGACACCGTCGTCGCCGCGGATGCCACCCTCTGTTTGATGTGTGGTGCCCGGCTGGAGCCAACCGCGCCCCCGCCCAAGCCACAACCGCAGCCCGCCGCCGCGCCCGAACCGGAACCAGAAACCGAGCCGGAAGCCGTAGCAACGGTTCCCGAAACCAGCCCGGACATTCCAACGTTTAAGCGCGTGGCCCCGGTGCCGACTACGGCCGTTCCCGACGCCCCCGAAGTAGTAGAATCCGTGATGCGTGAACGTCAGACACCGCTGGTTTTGGCGATGACGGCCGTCTTTTTTGTCATCATCCTCGTCGTGGGCGGGCTCATCTTGCAGTACCAGAGCGGCGAAGTGAGCATGATCATCGCCCCCTCGGCGACGCCCATCCCGGCGACTGTGACTTTCACCCCTACCTGGACACCGCTGCCCAGCGAAACCAGCCCGCCGACGCTCACCCCCAGCGTCACGCCCACCCCCGCGCCCACCGATACGCCGCGCCCGCCCCGCTTTCACACCGTCAGCAGCGGCGAGACGCTCATCGGCATTTCCGTCATTTACCGCATTGCCCCCGAAGCCATTGCCGAAGCCAACGGCATCACCGCCAATACCCAGGTGCAAATTGACCAGCAGCTCAACATCCCCTGGCCCACGCCCACGCCGCCGCTGCAAATTATCGCCGCCGAGATTAACGGCGAGACGGTGCTGGTAGACCCCACCGGCTGCAATTTGTACCAGGTGCAGGGGGGCGATTCGATTGTGGGCATCGCCAGCCGCTTTGGCGTGCCGTTTGATCTGCTGGCTGAAGTCAACCGCATCACCGATCCCTCACTGCTTCAGCCGGGCGACCCGATTTGCATTCCTGAAATCGTCTACGGGCAATCGCTACCAGCGACGCCGGGACCATCCCCCACGCCCACAACGACGCTGCCACCGCCCGGACCGCAGCTTTTGTACCCGGTAGCGGGCACCGTGGTGGATTCTGTAGAAACGGAGATTTTGTTGCAGTGGACGGCCGTAAAACCCCTGGCCGAAAACGAGATGTACATGGTGGAGCTAACCAACATCGACGCATTGGACGGCCTGCCCTGGCGCGGTTTCACCCGTGACACAGCCTTCCGGGTGCCGTCCCAATGGCGGCCTATCACCCCAGAGTTGTTCCAAATGCGCTGGCGCGTCAGCATCGTGCAGGTCACCGGCACCCGCTCCGACGGGCTGCCCATCTACACCTTTGGCGGCAGCAGCAGCGCCGATGCGTTCTTTAGCTGGCAAGGGGCTGTCCCCACGGCCACCCCCACGCCTACCTCAACCCCGACAGTGACGCCAACGCCATAATCAAAGAAGTTCAACTTTTTAAAAAGTTGAACTTCTGACCTACCCAATTACTGTAAAAATGGATTCCACTGCTTCTCTTGCCCGATGGTGGTGGTGGGTCCATGGCCAGAGAGTACGGCCGTTTCATCCGGCAGCACCAGCAGCTTTTCCCGAATGTTGCGCATCAGGGTGGGGTGGTCACAGCCGGGGAAGTCTGTACGGCCAATGCTGCGCTGGAAAAGCACATCCCCGTCGAAGATAACGTTGTGTTCCCGTACGTAAAAACTCAAATGCCCCGGCGCGTGGCCTGGGGTGAACAGCACCTCGAATTTTAGATTGCCTACTTCCACCATATCGCCTTCAGCCAGCATGTCGGTGGCGGCGGGTGGGGCGGGCATCGTCAGGTTGAAGCTGGCGGCCGTTTGCGGGGCACGGGCCAGCATTTCCAGCGCGTCGGGATGGCTGTAGATGGGCGCGTTGGTTTCTTCGGCCAGCTCGGACAGCCCGCCGACGTGGTCAAAATGGGTGTGCGTCAGCAAAATGTGGGTGATGACGTAGCCCCGTTCGCTGGCCAGGGCGGCAATGCGACGGCCGTCCCACGACGGATCGATCACGACCGCTTCCAGTGTCTCTTTACAGGCGACCAGATAACAGTTGGTTTGCAAAGGTCCAAGCGGGAGCTGCAAAATTTCAATCATAACTTTTCCTTGTTTTTATATGAAATTGTCATACTGAGCGAAGCGAAGTATCCCCACCAAGTTGGCTGGGATTCTTCATTTCGCTCCGCTTCATTCAGAATGACGGGTTTTAGGCTAAATATTTCGCGTAGCGAGTTTTGAGCTAAAGATGGGCCAGAAGCGCTGCGCCCGCCAGCCCAAGTAGATACTTTCCGCCAACACGGCTAACGAAAGTGCGGCGGCGGCGGTGGGCAAGCCGGGCCATTGGTTGATGAGCCCCGTCCCCAGCACAGCTACGGTAATTACCATGTTGACGATCATGGCCACGTTTACGGCCGTTGTCTTTCGCCCATTGATCAGCAGCCCCCGCAGCCACATGGCCAGCACCGTCAAAGCCGGGAAGGTCAAAAAGTAGATGAGGCTACTTTGCGCCAGTCCGCCGACCTCCGGCGTCATATCTTGCACGCCAAACAGATAAAGGTGAGCCAGTGGTGAAAAAATAAATAATGAGACCGCCAATCCCACTTGCACAGCCAAAATCAGGCTGAAGCGGCGAATTGGTTGGTAGGTGTGCGGCCCCTTGGTGAGGGCGATGACCGCTTCCGGCAGGGCCAGGGCAGCGGCACGGGCCATCAGCATAATTTGGAAGATCACCGGCCAGGCTGCCAATGATTCAGTGGGGCGGTCTAATCGCGCCAGACTGAAGGTGACCAGTGGCTGAACCAAAAGCACCATTACGGCCGTTCCCGCCAGCGGCAAATGGAACGCGAGCAAATCCCGGTAGCTAAGCGCTGTTTCTTCCTGGTGACCCGTGGGGCTGAGCTCGTTTTGCAGCAACGGCCGTACCGCCAATGTGGCATAAATCGCTTCGGCAATGACGCCCAGCATCAGCGCGGTGGCTCCATTGACCACGCCGGGCCAGTTGGTGAAGCTGGCCAACACAATCACCCCGCCGCCAGAAGTGAGCAGACGAACGGCCGTACCCCAGGCCATTTTGCGCGGCTGGTTAAAGGCGATGAGCACCCCCTGCAAAAAACGCCGCCAGGCGATGGCGGCGCTCCACAGCGTCATGATTTGCAGGCCGGGGCGCACCCATTCAGCCACTTCAGCAGGCGTGCCCAGCCAGCGCACCACCACCAGGTCAAACATGGGGGTAAAGGCGATGAGGATGGTGACGAGTGTCAGCAAAATCATCCAGTGAATGGTGAAGCGGCGCACTTGCAAAAAGGAGGCGCGATCTTTCACCAGGGCAGTGGCCGTGGCCAGCAGGTTGATAATCGGGCTTTCGATGGTGACGGAGAGACTGACGACAATCCCCTGCGCCGCCAGCATGATTACCTCGTTGGGCAGCCGGTTGATCGCCGCACTGACGATGGGGCCTTCGGCCGTCATCAGCAGCCAGCTGGCAAACAGCGGCAGCCAGAACCAGAAAATGTCGCGTTGTCTCATGTTAGCCCGCCACCACGTCTTGCGCGTAGAGCGCCTGGATTTCATCGTAGGCGTAGCCAAGCTGCTGCAAAATTTCGCGGCCGTGCTGGCCCAGTGGCACGCCGCTAAAGCCGTAGGCCGGGGTGTGGTCAGATAGTTTAATGGGGGACGCGACCTGCTGTTGGGAACGGCCGTTTCCAGTTGGAACTTCAATGATCATATTGCGTGCCTGGGTTTGGGGATGGTGAATCGCTTCTTCGCTGGTTAGCACTGGCTCGACGCAAACGTCCAGCTGGGCGAACAGGTCGCGCCAGTGGGCCAGCGGCTGGCTCTGAATGACCTGCCTAATTTCAGCCTTGAAGCGTTGCTGGTTGGTGACTTCAAAATTGAGGCCGGGGACAAACAAATCTTCCCGGCCGATGGCCTGGCAGAAGCCTTGCCAAAATTTGGGTTCGAGCGCGCCGACCGAGAGGAAACGGCCGTCCTTCGTCTCGTAAATGTCGTAAAAGCTGCCGCCGTTCAGGGAGTGGCTCTCTGGGGTCAGATTTTCCCCGCCGACGAGCTGCTGCGTCAGGCCAAAAATGTTCCAGGCCAGCGCTCCATCGTGCATGCTGATGTCTACCTGCGCCCCTTCGCCGGTTTGGCTGCGGCGGATAACGGCTGCCAGCAGGCCAATGACCAGGTGCAGCGAGCCGCCGCCGATGTCGGCGACCTGCATGGGGAGTGGGGGTGGTGGGTGGGTAGATGAGTGGGAACGGCCGTAAAAACTCAGCAAACCAGACAGCGCCAGATAGTTCACATCGTGCCCGGCGCGATCTTTGTACGGCCCGGTTTGTCCGTAGCCGGTGAGCGAGCAAAAAATGAGGCCGGGGCACAGCTCCTTGAGCTGCTCATACCCCACGCCCAGCCGGGCCATCACCCCTGGCCGAAACTGCTCCACGATGATGTCGTACCCTTGCTCAACGATTAGCTTTTGGACAATTGCAACAGCGGCGGGCGCTTTGAGGTTTAGCCCTAAACTGCGCTTGTTGCGGTTCAGCAGAGCGTGCTGAGCCGATTGTCCATCCAGGCTGTGTGGTGGCAGCAAGCGGGTGAGGTCGGGGCGATTGGGCGCTTCAATGCGGATGATTTCCGCGCCGAGATCGGCCAGCATCATGGTGGCATAGGGGCCGGGCAACAGGGTAGAAAAATCGAGAATTTTAAGGTGAGCGAGTGGTGCTGTCATGGTGACCCATCTACCGCTAGGGTTGGTATTGGTAAACCGTAAAAAGGGGCGCAGCGTAACGGCCGTTCACCTGCTGGCTGGTTCCACCGGGAAATGCTTGCTCAACAGCTACCAGTTCTGCCTGGCGCTGCGGCAAAAAGATGAAGATTTGGTTGGCTGTGGGGGCTGGCGCTCGTTCGGATTCTGGTGAATCTACATTGAAAAGATTGGCCCCGGCCTGAAAATCGGTGAGCAGGTAGGGCAAGGTGGGGAAATCAACGTAGAGGATGGGTGGCCCGTACAGGTAGGCGGTCCAGTCGCCGTCCAGATTGTTGAGATAGTTGGCCATCTCGTAAGCAATTTCGGTGTTGGTGTCGGCAAATTGGTTGTTGGTGGGGAAACGGCCGTAATAAAATGCCAGATCGTTCAGCGAAAAAATCAAAACCAGCGCCACCAAAATTAGCCCGGCATGGACGGTGTGGCTGCGCCAGTTGCCGGTTGTCGGTTGCCACTCATTGAGGGTGGGTGGGGTCTCATCGGTGGCGTGCGCGGTGGCTAAGAGCAGGTTGCCCAGGGTCACCAGGGCGATGGCTGCCAGCAGCGCCAGCGCGGGGGTGGCAACCACCAGCCGGTGGCTTTGCGGCGATTCGATGAGCAGCATTCCGGCCACGATGATCGTGCCCAGCGGCCAGAGCAGCAACAGGCGGTGGTTATTTTGCCGCACACGAAACAGCGCCAGAAAAAAGCCCAGCACCATCAGCACAGCGGGGCCAAAAGTGAGCAGCGGGATGAGCGGGCGGTAGGCGGGGCTGTTGTCCGGGATGCCGTTAAAGGCCAGGGCCGACTGCCAAAATTGCTGCCAAAGAACGGCCGTTTGCGACATCCCCGTCCGTGCCGCTTCACCTGCCAGCCAGTTGGTTTGCCCAGGCAAAATGCCCAGTGCATTGGCCCGTTCCATGAAAATGGTGGGGTTGTTGTTGTAAAACAGCAGCAGCGGCAGCGCCACCACCAGCGTCATGCCCAATGCCGCCAACAAATGCCAACCCTGCGCCCGAAAAGATTTCCAATCTAGCAGCAGCGACAGCACGAACCAGGCGATCAGCACCACGGGCAGCACGCGGGAGCTGGTAAAGGCGTAGGCGTTCAGGCCGACCAGACCGCCTGCCCAAAGCCAGATTGTTCGTTGATGCGGCGCAGTGGACGGCCGTTGCCAGGCCACGCCGATCGCCCCCAACGCCAGCAGCATCAGCAAGCCGTCCCAAATGTTGGTCATGCCCAGGCGGCTGTAATGCAGATGAAAGTGGGAACCGAGCAGCAAAATAGCGGCCAGCAGGCCAGCCATGTTGCCAAACAGCCGTTTGCCAAAAAGGTAGGTGGCGGCAACCGTGGCCGCGCCCACAAATGGTGAAACCAGGCGCACGGCCAGGGTGGTTGGCCCCAAAATGGAGATGGGCAGCGCCATGAAGTAAAGCGGCAGCGTGGGGTTGGTGAGCCAGGCGGTGGCAAAGGGGTTCTGTAGCTGCCCGCGAATAATTTGTAGACTGTTGAGCCCCAGGCTGGCCTCGATGCCGTTGAGCATGAACGGATTGTGGCTGAGGTTCACCAATCGGACGACAAGGGCAACCAGGAAAAGGAAAACGGCCGTTCCCAGCGTCCGCCGCGAAATGATTAAGGGTGGGGCATCCGGTTGCGCATCTTGCCAGGCGTAGAAGCTGAGGCCAATGCCCGCCAGCCAGAGCAAAATTGAGAGCAACGGCCGTTCGCTACCCGGCACCCCCACCGCACTTTGGGCAAGAATTGCCAGCAGCAGCCCCAGCGGGAATAGCCAGCGGCGGCGGGGAATTTGCCCCAGGCTGGGCAGTCGCCAGCTTTGGGCTGCGCCTAGTCCGGCTGGACGGCTGCGCCACAGCAGCAAGAGCAGCGGCAAGGCGCTGTAGAAAAACCAGCGGCGACCGCTGGCCAGATTGGGCGGATCGCCTGTGAGGGCCAGTTGACCCATCATTGCCGCCAGCAAGCTGAGGATGCCCAAGGCGATGCTGAACCAGTTGGCGGTGGCTGGCTTGGCTGCGGGTTCTTCCTGCGGCTGGGGCGAAACAGCAGGCAGGAGGTCGTCTGTTTGGGGTTCGGGTTCCGATGTGGGTTCTGGTTCAGTGGCGATGGGTTGGTGGCTGGCAACGGCCGTTTCCAACTCTTCAATGGTAAATGGGCGGGCGGGTGGCAACTGCACCGGGATGGGGCCATTGGCCTGTTTACGGGCCACAATGAGCAGGCAGGTGCCATCTTCGGGGAACGGTTCATCGTAAAACGGCCGTAGCCATCGTTCCGTGCGCCTTAAGCTGCTTTCCCAAGGAGCCACAATCCAATGCCCCGTGATAGCGTGCATAATTGCCGAGGGTAACCCTTGAATGTGCCCCCACTCCAGCGCCCACAGCGCCTTTTTGCTGAAATAATATTGCCATCGCTCAATACTAAAGCCAGCCGCCGCCAATCGTTCGGCCCACACTTCGGCAGAATCGGTATGGGCGTGGCGGGCGATGCGGTTGAAAAAGCGGCGGTATGCATCGGCCAAACCGGGCAATCCTAGCCGCGCCAAAAAGGTTGCGCCGCCCAGATTTTGGGTAAAGTGGTGGCTGGGCATGGTGATGAGGAAACGGCCGTTCATCTGCATCACCCGGTTTGTTTCGTTGAGCACGGGCTGAATGTCCGGGATGTGTTCCAGCACGGAGTTGCTGAACGCGCTGGCAAAATGACCGTCGGGGAAGGGTAGCTTGTCGCCCATCGCTTGCAGCGCCAAATCGTACATCCCCGACTTTTGCCCTTTTGTGAGTGGATTCCACCACGGGTCAATACCCGCCTCAATTTTGCGCTGGAATACCATCTGGCTAAAGTGGCCGTCGCCGCAGCCTACATCCAGTGTGGGGCCGGGTAACTCCACACCAAAATAGAAGCGCGCTTCTACGGCACGTAAAATGGCCCGAAAAGCGGGGATGCTCTTGAGCTGACGCCAAAGCAGGTCGTCTTGGGTGGTAGCGGCTAGAAATTCAGGTTCGTTCACAGGAATGTTTATCCACAGATTGGCGCAAATTGCGCTGGCAGATTTCGCAGATTTTTGTGTTCTTATCTGTGTAATTTGCGAAATCTGCGGCTAGATTTTTACTTTTCGTACGCATCGCGCATGGCTCTGAGTTTGTCGTAGGCGGCGGGTTCGGCCGTTTGGCCCACCAGCTTGCCCTGCTGCAATTTTTGGAACAGAGCCAGGTACGCTTCAGCGGTGGCGTCGGGCAAAAAGGTATTGCCAATCAGTTGGCTGTCGCGTTGATAAGCTTGTTTATCTTGCAAAATGTTGATGATGGCTTGGGCGAGGGCGTTGTGGTCAGAAACGGCCGTAACTTCTCCCATCCCCGTCATTGTGACTGGTTGGCGCACACCCGGTAAGGCACAGGCCGCCACCGGAACACCCTTTTGCATCGCCTCAATTTGCACCAGCCCAAAACTCTCCGTGCTGTTCAGGCTGGGCACACAAAGGCAGTCCAGGCAGTTGTAAAATGCACTCAGCTCTGCTCCTTCAATGTTGCCCAACAGATGGTAATGATCTTTGTACTGCTCAAACAGCGGAGCCAGCCGTGCCGCATACGCCTCCTCCCCGATTATGTTTTGGTACTGCCCGGCGTGCAGCACCCGCACATTGGGGAACTTTTCCCGTACAATCGGCAGCGCCTTCAGCAGCACCTCCACGCCCTTCTCGGCCGCCAGACGACAGATAATGCCAACAATCGGCTCGTTTCCCAAATTATGCTTGTTACGGAACGCCTGCACATCTGCCTGACTGTATTTTGGTAGCTCCACTGGTGGTGGAATAATGTGCAGCTTCTCATCTAAAAATTGGGACAAGAAGGGCGAATGCGTGCCGTAATCGCGGGTGTAGGTCACCACGGCATCGGCCAATTTCCCGGCCAACTGGTTCATCGAGAGAACCACGCGATCTACCAGCCGATTAAACGCGCCGTGGGGCAGTTGCAAATCGCAATGGTACGTGAGCACGACTGGTTTATTCAAAATACGGCCGCGCATCGCCACGCCGGGGGCGTCAAATTGGGGCAGGTGCAGGTGCAAAACGTCTGCCTGCTGGGCCAGCTTCCAGGCCATTGGGCCAAAGCCGGGCATGAGTACGCCTTTGCTTACGCGAGCGGCTACGGGAATGCGCACGACCTTTACCCCGTCTATCACATCATAAATGGGCAAATTAGGATCATACTGCGAGGTGAGCACGGTAACTTCGTGTCCCTGTCGGGCCAGCGCCTTACTCAGCCTCTCCACGTAAATGGTTAGCCCGCTCACCCAGGGGCGGTAGTAGGTTAAGACTTCAACAATTTTCATAGGTTGTTTGCGTTTTTCTAAAGGCAAGTGAAAAGTAAAAAGTGATAAGTGAAAAGAAGCAACCACTTTTTACTTTTCACTTATCACTTTTCACTCTGTTCTACACCCTGTTCCGTCTCATCGCTCACCTGTCGGCGGCGCATAAACTTTTGGGTGGTTTCGATGACGCTGCCAAAGGTGGCTCCGGTGCTGGCCAGGCCAATGAGTCCTAAAATGATCATGCTGATCAGGTTGAGGGCGTGGTAGACCACGGCAAAGCCGCCAGCGGCTCCCTCTGGTTGACCCAGGGCCAGCATGGCGGCGGTGACGCCAATGTGAAACACGCCAATTTGCCCTGGTGAGGAGGGGAGGGCGATGCTGAGGGCAGCGGCGCAGACCACAAAGCTGGCTCCAAGCAAGGTAACATGGCCGCCAACGGCCGTAATGCCCCAGTGGTAGGCCAGTAAAATTGGAATCCAAACCACAATGCTAAGAAACACCAGCACGAGGCTATCTTTTAGCCGAGTGAGACTGCCCAGGCCATCCAGCACCTCGTTCATGCGGTTTAGCCATTGTTCGGTGTGTAAAAAGGGGATGCGGTTGAGAACGGCCGTACCCCAGCGGTTTGCCAATTGGCGCTGATTCGCCGCCAGGATAAGTACCCCAATTGCGGCCACCGCCACAAAACCGGACGCCCGTGCCCCATCTTGCATCCAGGTGGGCAAACTGGCGACTTCCGCCAGCGTAAACGGCAGCAGCGCCACAATAAACATCATGTCCAAAATGCGCTCGACCACCATTGTAGACAACCCTTTGGCCAGCGTCACAGGCGGCACGTTGCCGATTAGCACCGCTCGCGCTACATCCCCCAGGCGAAAGGGCAGCACCATGTTGAACATGTAGCCAATATTTTGAATGTGAAATGTTTGCGACCAGGAAATCTCGTTAGCCAGCATGTAGCGCCACCGAATCGCCCGAATTATCATGAAAGCCAGGACTGCCAACGCGCTCCAACCAATCAAAACAAGATCTGCTTGCCGTAAGGAATTTACAATTTCAGCGGGGTCAATGATTAACAAAATCAAGACCACAGAAACGGCGCTAACGATAATACCAATCCATAATTGGCGACGATTTTGACTAGAACTTTCCATAGTTGCGGGATTATAACAAGAACCAAAGCGCTTCGCATAAATGCAATGCACATTGTTGCTTGTTTTCTTGCAACCAGTACACGAGTGCAATTGTGTTTTTGCCAAAACCGGCATATTCTTTATGGAAACTTTGTTTAGATCACGCATGCACCACGTAGTAGCGGTTGATGGAGGAGACCGATTAGATGAAAAGCCACATCATTCACATTCAAAAATGGGCGCGAAGTGAAGCCCCATCAGAAACAGATCTTTACGCACAGATGTTGGCCGAAGGCTTAGACCCCTACAAGTGGCACAGCAATCCCCAAGATGTTTTCCCAGCCCACGATCATCCTTATGAAAAAATAATCATGGTTGTGGATGGCTCCATTACGTTTGGTTTTCCCATTGAAGGAGAGCCTACCACCTTATATCCAGGCGATCGGCTGGTTTTGCCCCAAGGCGTTATGCACAATGCTGTGGCCGGCAAAAACGGTGTAGTGTGTCTGGAAGCCCAACGTTCGGTAAAATAGCTCTTTTCAGTAACTGATTGCGAAAGGAGTGAGCAATGGAATATGTGAATTTAGGCAAGCGCGGCCTGAAGGTTTCTCGTATTTGCCTGGGCATGATGAGCTACGGTACGCCAACGTGGCGAGATTGGGTTCTGGATGAGGCTGCGGCACGGCCGTTTATTCAGCGTGCTATTGAGTTAGGCATTAACTTCTTCGATACGGCCGATATGTACTCCCTTGGCGTTAGCGAAGAAATCACCGGAAAATTCCTGAAAGAATTTGCTACTCGTGAAGAAATCGTGCTGGCTACCAAAGTTTATTTCCCCATCGGCAAAGGCCCCAACGGCGGCGGGCTTTCCCGCAAGCACATCATGGAAGCCATTGATAACTCTTTGCGCCGCCTAGGGACCGATTATGTTGATCTGTATCAGATTCACCGCTGGGATTACGAGACACCCATCGAAGAAACGATGGAAGCGTTGCACGATGTGGTGAAGGCGGGCAAAGCGCTCTATATTGGCGCATCCAGCATGTATGCCTGGCAATTTGCCAAAGCACAGCATACGGCCGAATTGCACGGCTGGACGCGCTTTTCGGCTATGCAAAACCATATGAACGCTGTTTATCGTGAAGAAGAGCGAGAAATGCTGCCGCTGTGCCGCGACCAGGGGGTTGGCGTCATTCCCTGGAGCCCGCTGGCGCGCGGTTTTTTGGCGGGTAACCGCAAGCGGGACGAAAACGGGCCGACCACCAGAGCCAAAAGCGACGACTATGCCAAAGAAATGTATTACCAGTCAACAGATTTTGATGTGGTGGATGCCGTCGTGGCAATTGCCCAAGAGCGGGGGTTTTCTCCAGCGCAGATTGCGTTGGCTTGGCTGCTGCACAAACCAGGTGTCACTGCGCCCATCATTGGCGCAACCAAGATGTACCAGTTGGAAGAGGCGGCTGCTGCCGTGGAAATATCATTAAGTGAAGCGGAGATGGCGCGGATTGAAGCGCCCTACAGGCCGCACCCAATTTTGGGGCATCAGTAAAAATAAAAAGGACGCTCACGAGCGTCCTTTTTTGTTGCATAAAAACAGATTTTAAAAGTCTTGCTAAGTGTTGGTAATTGCCCAAAAAGTGAGACTTTTGAAATCTTAGCGGGCCTTTACTTGGCAAAGCCGACGGCACGGGTTTCGCGGATGACCGTGACTTGAATCTGGCCGGGATATTGCATGTTTTCTTCAATAGATTTTGCAATATTTTTGGACAGGCGCATCGCTTCGAGATCGTCAATTTTGTCTGGCTTGACCAGAATGCGGATTTCGCGCCCGGCTTGCAGGGCGTAGGCGCTTTCCACACCCTGGAAGGTTGTGGCGATTTCTTCAAGTGTGCGGACGCGCTTGATGTAGTTTTCTAAGCTTTCGCGGCGCGCGCCAGGACGTGCCCCAGAGATGGCGTCGGCGGATTCGACGATGATCGCTTCGACGCTTTCTGGTTCAACTTCGTGGTGGTGGGCGGCGATGGCGTTGACCACCAGCGGAGGTACCTTGAACCGTTTGCAAAACTCTGCGCCGAGATTGGCGTGGGTGCCTTCCTGGTCGTGATCCATTGCTTTGCCAATGTCGTGCAGCAAGGCACCCATTTTGGCGATGTCTATGTTGGCTCCGAGTTCAGCAGCCAAAACGGCCGCAATTTTTGAAGCTTCTACAGAGTGATAGAGCTGGTTTTGGCCAAACGAAGTGCGGTATTTTAGGCGACCCAACATTTTGATGACCTGGGGATGCAGGCCATGAACATTGGCTTCGTAGGCGGCTTGTTCGCCCGCCTCCTTCATGTCTTGCTCTACTTCGGTGGTGGCGTCTTTGATCAGTTTTTCGATGCGGGCGGGGTGGATACGGCCGTCTGTAATCAACTTTTCCAGTGCCCGGCGAGCTGCCTCGCGGCGTACCGGGTCGAAGCTGGAGACGGAGACTGCTTCGGGTGTGTCGTCTACCACAATATCTACCCCGGCTGCCTGCTCAAAAGCGCGAATGTTACGGCCGTTTCGACCAATAATCCGCCCCTTCATTTCTTCACTGGGCAGGTTTACCACGGAAACCGTTTGCTCTGCCACCTGGTCGCTTGCAATGCGCTGGATGGCCATGACCACCAGTTCCCGCGCTTTTTGATTGGCATTTTCCTTGGCTTCGTCTTCAATTTCGCGCATGATCCGCGCCATGTCTTGTCGCGCTTCTTTTTCTACATCTTCCAGCAGCAATTGCTTGGCTTCGTCCGAAGTTAAAGCGGCAACCTGCTCTAGCTGTTGGCGGCGTTCCTGCTCGATGGTTTCCAACCGATTCTGTCGCTTGTCGAGCCGACTTTGTCGTTTATTGAGCACGGCTTCCCGGTGCTCCAGCTTTTTCACTTGGTTGTCCATATTTTCGCCGCGACGGTCAACCCGTTCTTCGGCGCGCGCCACATCCTGGTAGCGCCGTTCAATCGTTTTTTCCGCCTCAGAGCGAATTTGCTGGGCTTCTTTGCGAGAGGTTTCTAGAATTTCAGTTGTTTCTTTTTCTGTTAGGGCACGCCGTTCTTCCAATTCACGATCAACTGTGGCGATTCTTTCTTCCACTTTTGGTCGAATGAGGTAATAGACCACGGCGGCACCAAGAATGCTGCCAATGGCGGCCCCCAGCAGAATCCATATTGCCTGCATAGTTGTTCTCCTTATTGAGGTGAGAGCGATCGGTGATCTTGAAACAATACGGCCGTTTCAATCGCTCTCACAGGTGAAAGTACACGTAACTTTCCCGTATAGGTAGTTTGCTTGTTATAGAACTTTATTCATTTTCGGCCTGAGCTTCGGCCCAAAGTTCTTCTGTTACTTCGCGGACGACATCATAGCCAAAGCCACGGCGCTGCAAAAAGCTGCCCAACTTTTGGCGGAACTGCTGCTCTGGTAACGACATCCATCGGTGCGCCTTGGGTTCGGCTGCCTGTCGAGCCGCCGCAAATTCATCCATTGTGGCAGTGGCTTCGTCAATTACGGCGCGATCAATACCTTTTTGGCGCAGCTCTTGTTGTAAGGCAATTTTGCTGCGCGGTTTAAACGTTTCGCGCTGATCTACCCAATAACGGGCAAAAGCCTCATCATCTAATAGTTTGACCGCTTCAAGTCGCTCCAGAACCTGAGCAATGACATCGTCTGGATACTCTTTTTTCTGCAAATGCTGTTGCGTTTCAGCGATGCTTCGTGGCCGATATTCTATGTAGCGAATCGCTACTTCTTTGGCCTTTTCAATTTGGTCTGCCCCTTGCAGGTTTTCTGCTTCGGCGGCGGACAATGTTTGCCCAACGCGCAGGTAAGCGGCCGTTATTTCTGCCAAGCCAAAAGCGAAACTACCATCAATGTAAACATTGATGCGATTAGGGTTGCGTTTTTGGCGTGTTAAGGACGTGATCTTACCCATAAAAAGCACACCAGTTGGCCAAATCCAACAGGAAAAGCAAGCGCTGTAAAACGGCCGTTATTCAATTAACTCAAGTATTGGAAACAGGCAAAACCAACTGTGGGGATTAACCTTCAGACAGTGGTTCCACGAGAGGCAAGCCAGCCTTCTGACGAATGAGGGTGTCTAACTCAGTAAAAATCTCAGGATTTTCGTGCAAGAATTGCTTGGAATTTTCGCGCCCCTGACCCAGCAACATTTCACCATATCGGAAAAACGCACCACGCTTGTCCAGAACGCCATACTCCACGCCGAGATCAACAATACAGCCAGTTTTAGAAATACCTTCATTGTACATGATGTCGAATTCAGCATCGGCGAACGGAGGAGCAACCTTGTTTTTCTTAATTTTTACCCGGGTACGATTTCCCACCACGTCAGCGCCATTTTTGATTGCCTGAATGCGGCGAATATCCATGCGCACAGATGCATAAAATTTCAACGCATTGCCACCACTCGTGGTTTCAGGGCTACCAAACATGACGCCAATTTTTGACCGTAGCTGGTTGGTAAAAATAACAACGGTATTTGTTTGCTTAATAACCCCAGACAATTTACGCAATGCCTGAGACATCAAGCGTGCTTGCAATCCTACGTGTGCATCCCCCATTTCGCCTTCAATTTCGGCGCGGGGAACCAATGCTGCTACAGAGTCCACAACAACCACATCCATCGTGCCAGAGCGAATGAGCGCTTCAGCAATTTCCAATGCTTGCTCACCTGTATCTGGCTGAGAGACATACAGATTATTGATGTCCACGCCACACCGTTCGGCATAAACCGGGTCTAGCGCATGCTCCATATCAATAAAGGCACATATCCCGCCGTGCTTTTGTGCTTCGGCGACGACATGTTGGCAAACTGTTGTCTTACCAGATGATTCCGGCCCATAAATTTCGATAACGCGGCCACGTGGAACGCCCCCAACACCCAGTGCAATATCTAAAGCCAAGGCACCAGTGGGAATAACATCAACCTGCATGTGCTGGGCTTCGCCTAAACGCATAATGGCACCTTCGCCAAAGCGTTTGGTAAGGCTTGCTATGGTGTTTTCAAGGGTTCTGTCTTTTGGCTTACTGCCCATTTGTTTCCTAAAGAATTTCGCTGAACTTATCCTATTTTTGACAATGTTACGGAATAGAAAGAGGATAGCAGGAAATAAGTTCAGCTTATCAGAAAAAATGATTATGTAGTGTACAATAGCGTTATGGAATTAGCAAACCTTTGGTCGCGTGGGCAAACCGACTTAGCGGGCATTCGCAGGGCCACAAAAGGGGATGCAGAAGCGATTTTGCATTTGTTGCGTACGGCCGTTTTCACCCACATGCACGTAGATTGGTATTTGCCTGGAGACTGGATTGGTTCCCCCAGTTTTGTTGTTTTACCTAAACCGGACGACGGCAATAGCAACACCCTAAGCGCCAAGCTGTTCCAGGGAAGCCCAGCCTTGGCGGCCTGCCTTATTGCCACTCCCGACCCGCTACCTGCGGCCTGGGTTCGTACCGTGGCAATTGCCCGCGCTACACACGCACGGGAGCATCTAACCAACTTGCTGGCGGCAGTGCTACCCACCTTGCGTGAGCAGGGCGTCACCAAATTGGCCTGGCTTACCGTAGAAGATTGGCCGCGCACCTGGTTACCTGACCTGGGCTTTTATCAGGGCAGCCAAATTGAAACTTTTGTGAAGGAAGATCGCACCTTGCCAACCCTGCCTGAACTGCCTGGGCTATCCATTCGGCAGGTTCAGTCTACCGATTTTGAGGCATTGGCTGCGATAGAAGCCGCTTCGTTTGCCCCAGTTTGGCGGCAAAGCGCACGTGCCTTGTCGGTGGCTCGCCCGCAATCGTTTAGCTTTGATGTGGCGTTATTGGATGACCAGATTGTGGGTTACCAGCTTAGCGCCAGGGCAGAGGCTGGTGTGCATTTGGTGCGCCTGACGGTGCATCCAGAAAAACATGGGTTGGGGATTGGCACGGCGTTGCTGGGCCATGCGTTTGCTTATTATTATCGGCGGGGGCTGTACACGGTATCGCTGAATACGCAGATTGAAAATGTTTCTTCGCAAAGGCTGTACCAGCGGTTTGGTTTTGTGTCTACGCAGCAGCGTTTACCTGTTTGGCTGATGGATATTTCCTGATGAGTTCTGATTTGAAATTACGCCGCCCTGTTTGGTTTGTGATGCTTTTTATGGTGGCAATTGGCATGGGGCTGGGCATGGTTGGCGGCATTGTGGAGCGTACGGCCGTTGCCGTGGTTGGTACCGCGCTTATGCTAGCTGTTTTTGGGGCGTACGAGCGAGTGCTGAAACACAACTATGTTTTGATGAGTGGTTTGCTGGCTGGTAGCTTTATCGGCCTGGTGGTTGGTGGCTTTGGCTATTTGCTTGGTGGGAATGTCTCTACTTTGCTGGATGGCACGTTGTTTGGCCTGCTGCGGGGCATCATTGTTGGCGGAGTTGTGGGCGGTTTAACCCGTGCTCAGCCTGACGAGGGCGATCCTTGGCATACGGTTCTGTTTTTGCTTATTGGCTCTTTGTTCATCGGGGCCGTTTTAGGGGCGAGCGTAGGGCTAATCTCTGGATTTATTCTGGGTTTGGTGCGCTGGCACAGTTGGGGGATTTGGGTGTCTGCTCTTTTGGGTGCGGTGGTTGGCGGGTATTTGGGGAGCTATTTTCAACAAAAAACATTCCTCTGGGTAGGGCTCGTGGTTGGCGGTGCGATTACTTTATTTAGCAGCTTTGTTGGGGGGGCTGTTGCGGGCGTGATGCTGGGTTTGGTTACCGGCGCTTTGGCACCGATGCTTTTGGTGGCGCTCATTAGTGCGGTGGGTGGTTTGAGCAGCCGTGGCGTGAAGGCGATGGTGATTGAGGCGGCCGAAGCGCCTGCGGAAATGTTGCGTCAGGGGGCGTTTCCCTTTTTAGCACCTGCGGTGAGTGTGGGCATTATTGTGGGAACGGCCGCTTCCGGGGCCAGCGGGTTAATTGCATTGCCGCTCTGTTTGGCGGTGTTGGGTATCTTGTTGGCTGTGTTTAGCGAGGTAGACGGCCGTATTGCCAGCAATCTTAACGCCCGCACCCTGGTGGAGATGGTCATTTTGGGAGCCGACGATTTGCCAATTATGGCGGTGCCGCAAAAGCTGGTGGTGGATAGCCGAACGGCCGTACTGGGCGCGTTGTCTGGGCTGATTGTGGGCGGCATCGGCGCGGCCATCGGTGCCTGGCTCATCCAGCAACTTTTGGCCTTCATGTAAGCTTCTTTCAGCATAAGCTCAACATCATAAATGAAAACCAACCTGCGGCAGGTTTCAGGCACCATCAAGGCTATCTGCCAACCCTCCCAGAGGATATTTATGGAGGGGGGCTAAAATAAAAAAAGCACCCCTCTTTGGGGTGCTTTTTATTTTATAGCGGGGACGCGATTCGAACGCGCGACCTCCGGGTTATGAGCCCGACGAGCTGCCTCTGCTCTACCCCGCAACGACAAGCAGGGATTATAACAAGCTCCATTTATTTGTCAAGACAAGTGAACATAAAATTAAGCGCGGCGGCCGCCTTTTAGGTCATCTTGGAGCTTTTCCAGCGCTTCCCACTCGCCCGCCGCCGCAAGTTTGGCTTGCTCTGGCCAGGTGTCGGGGAAGGCCACACGAATGCCTGCATCTTCGCGCACAATTTTTACTAAGGTTTCTACGCTGGTGGCGGCTAATTCAGCAAATGTTTTGATGCCAGCGGCCTGCAGGATTCCTTCAATTTTGGGACCGATGCCTTCAACAATTTTTAGATCATCTGGTTTGGCGGGTTCAGTGACGGGAACGGCCGTACTTCTACTGGCTGGCTCATCAACCAGCTCGGCTGGTGCTGGTTCGTGGTGCTCTGTTTCGGTGTATGGCTCACTGTGCAACTGCGGTTCGTGATGGTCGTCGGCATGATCTGGTTCGCCTTGCGGAATATTGTTCCGGTTCAATCCCCAAAGAAACAGCAGCAGCAAAATAATGCCAATTGCAATAGGAACCAAGACAGGAACGCCCACCGGATCCGTACCACCTTCCTGCAAAAAAATTGTTGCCAAACGCAAGTAGTTCATAAGTTTCCCTCTTCCCTAGGTAAGCGATAAAATGAATGCCAAATCTTACCTGAGGAAACAACTAGATTCAAGGAAAATTTTAGATGATTATTGAGTTTAAGGGTAAACGGCCGCAAATTCACCCAACTGCGTACATTGCCCCCAATGCCACCATCATTGGCGATGTGGTGATTGAGGCGGAAGCCAGCGTCTGGTTTGGCGCGGTGGTTCGGGGAGATCACGGCCGTATTCAGATTGGCTCCCGTACCAGCGTGCAAGATAATGTGGTGGTGCATGTAAACGGCCGTCACAACACCATCATCGAGTCAGACGTTACCATTGGGCACGGTGTGGTGATTGAAGGGTGCCATCTGCACGCGGGCGTGTTGGTGGGCATGAACGCCACCGTGTTGAGCGGCGCGGTCGTTGGCGCGGGGTCGCTTGTTGCGGCCGGAGCGGTGGTAGGTGAAAACCAGCAAATTCCAGCGGGTGTACTGGTCGCTGGCGTGCCTGCCCGATTTAAGGGTGAGCTTTCCGAGGCAGCCAAACAGCGATTGTTAGAAGCGCCAAAAGCATATGTGGCGTACGGCCGTTCCTACCAAACCGAGTCCAAATTGGTTGAGTAGCTATCATCCGTTGTTGGCATCAAGCAACCGCCGCTTCTACCACCTGTTTAATCTCCCCATCATGCACCAACTGGCGCACCTTTTCGATGAGGGGAGCCATGTAGCAATCTTCGGCAATGAAGGGCACCTGCTCACGGATGAGATCGTAAGCTGCCTGGGTGCCAATGCCCTGCTTGCCCTCGCCGTAGCTGCGCCGGAAATCAATCCCTTGCGCCGCCGACAGCAACTCAATCGCCACAATGGTTTCCACATGCGTCATAATCAGTTCGGCCTGACGAACGGCCGTTGCCCCCATGCTCACGTGGTCTTCAATGTTGGCGCTGCTGGGAATCGTGTCGGCACTGGCCGGATGCGCCAGTACCTTGTTTTCCGAAGCCAGCGCCGCCGCCGAGTATTGGGCAATCATGAAGCCGCTTTCCAGCCCGCCATGCTCCGTTAAAAACATCGGCAACACGCCGCCATTGCTGTTGGCATCCACCAATTGCGCCATGCGCCGTTCGCTCATGTTGCCAATTTCCGTCAGCGCCAGTTTCAGATAATCCATCGCCAACGCAATCGGCTCCCCATGAAAATTCCCCGCCGAAATCACCTCAATTTTTTCCTCGTCCTCCTCATCCACAAAAATGAGCGGGTTGTCGTTGACCGAATTTAGCTCAATTTCCAGCACCCAGCGGGCATATGCCACCGAGTCGCGCACCGCGCCATGCACCTGGGGTACGCAGCGCAGCGTGTAGGGGTCCTGCACATTTTTAGAGGTTTTGGCCCGCAGCATCTGGCTGCCCGCCAAAATTTGCCGCAAAAAATTGGCGCAATCAATTTGCCGGGGATGGGGCCTGAGCTGGTGAACGCGGTCATCGTAGGCACGGTCAGTGCCGCGCAGCGCTTCCAGAGTGAGGGCTGCGGCAATGTCGGCGGTGAGGGCTAAATTGATGGCGCGGCGCACCACCAGTGCCCCCAGCCCCACCATGAAGGCGGTGCCATTCAGCAGCGCCAGCCCTTCTTTGGCTTGCAGAGTGATGGGTTCCAGCCCGGCGGCGCTCATTGCTTCGCCACCGAGCATGAGCGTCCCGTTGTAAAACGCTTCTCCTTCGCCAATGAGCGGCAGCGTGAGGTGTGCCAGTGGAGCCAGATCGCCGCTGGCACCCAGCGAACCTTGAGCGGGCACGCGGGGATGCACGCCCAAATTGAGCATGTCCAGCAATCGCTGAATGACGAGGGGGCGTACGCCAGAGTAGCCCTGGGCCAGGGTGTTGGCGCGGGCCAGCAGCATGGCGCGTACCTGCGGTTCGGGCAAGATTGGCCCGGTGCCTGCGGCGTGGGAGCGCACAAGGTTGAGCTGTAACTGCAAACTTTCATCCGCGCTGATGAACTTGTCCTTAAAACGGCCGAATCCAGTCGTGATGCCGTACGCAATTTGCCCTTCGCGCACTAATTTTTCTACGGCGCGGCGGGAGCGATTGATGTGGGGGAGTACGGCCGTATCCAGCACCACCTCTTGCCCCTGCGCCACCGCCATTACATCATCAATCTTCAAATCTCGTCCTGAAATAACCAACGGTTTCATCGTCATGTCCTTCTAAAAAGTAGTGGGTTTGTTGCCTGTCATCTAAACAGGCAAGTGTGAGCCAATCATACAGTTGTGCAGGATATAGACAACCTTCCAATATTGCGTTGGTCAACTTTGCAAAGTTGACCTACATTTAGGCTGGAACGCTTTTTTTAGAGATTTCGCAGATTTCCCCCCAATTCTCTATGTAACGCTGCGTTTTCTCCGTGTGACTCTGTGTTCCGCTTTTTATTCTTGATGGAGGTTAACCATGACCCACGAAATTCATGCCCCACGAGGCACAAAACTGAACTGCAAAAATTGGCTCATCGAAGCCCCTTACCGAATGCTGCAAAACAATCTCGATCCGATGGTTGCTGGCGATCCGGAACATTTGATTGTGTACGGCGGGCGCGGCAAAGCGGCTCGCAACTGGGAAGCGTTTGAGGCCATCCTCGCGTCGCTGCGCAATCTTGAACCAGACGAAACGCTGCTTGTGCAAAGCGGCAAGCCCGTCGCCGTCTTCCGCACCCACGCGGATGCCCCCCGCGTGCTCATCGCCAACTCCAACATCGTGCCCCACTGGGCCACCCAGGCCAACTTTGACAAATGGGAAGCGGAAGGGCTGATGATGTACGGCCAGATGACGGCTGGTAGCTGGATTTACATCGGCACGCAGGGCATTTTGCAAGGCACGT
Source organism: Ardenticatenaceae bacterium (assembly GCA_020634455.1). Lineage (GTDB taxonomy): Bacteria > Chloroflexota > Anaerolineae > Promineifilales > Promineifilaceae > Leptofilum. The sequence goes on from JACKBQ010000001.1 coordinate 21,246, forward strand.
TTGAGACGTTTGCCGCCGCTGCTAAAAAGGCAGGCTGGCCTTCGCTCAAGGGCAAATGGGTGCTTACCGCTGGCCTGGGCGAGATGGGTGGTGCCCAGCCGCTGGCGGTAACGATGAACGAGGGCGTCGGTCTGTTTGTGGAAGTGGATCGCTGGCGTGCCGAACGCCGCCTAAAACTGCGCCAGGTGGATGTGATTTCTGACAACTTAGAAGAGGCGATGACTTGGGTGGAAGAAGCAGTCAAAGCCGAGGTACCCAAGTCGATCTGCCTGGTGGGCAACGCGGCCGAGGTGCTGCCAGAGCTGGTAGCCCGCGGCGTGGTGCCAGACATGGTGACGGATCAGACTTCAGCACATGATCCATTGTATGGCTACATTCCGGCGGGGATGAGCATGGAAGAAGCGGCCGTTCTGCGCCAAAATGATCCCGATGGATACCAAAAACGGAGCATTGACTCCATGACCCAGCACGTGCAGGCCATGCTCGATTGGCAAAAGCAGGGCAGCATTGTGTTCGATTACGGCAACAATATCCGGCAGCAGGCGTACAACAATGGGCTCACGAATGCGTTTGATTATCCGGGGTTTGTGCCAGCTTATATACGGCCGTTATTCTGCGAAGGCAAAGGGCCATTCCGCTGGGTAGCCCTCTCCGGCGACCCCAACGACATCTACGCCACCGACGAGGCCATTCTGGAACTGTTCCCCGAAGACGAGCACCTGGCCCGCTGGATCAAAATGGCCCAGGAGCAGGTAGAGTTCCAGGGCTTGCCCGCCCGCATCTGCTGGCTGGGCTATGGCGAACGGGCCAAAGCGGGGCTGAAGTTCAACGAACTGGTCGCCAGCGGCAAAGTAAGCGCCCCGATTGTGATTGGCCGCGATCACCTGGATTCTGGCTCAGTGGCCAGCCCCAACCGGGAAACCGAGGGCATGAAAGATGGCTCCGACGCCATCGCCGACTGGCCGATTTTGAACGCGCTGATCAACGCGGTGAGCGGGGCCACCTGGGTGAGCTACCACCACGGTGGCGGGGTGGGCATCGGCTACAGCTTGCATGCCGGGCAAGCAATTGTGGCCGACGGCACGCCAGAAGCCGCTGCCCGCCTGGAGCGCGTATTGACGGTTGATCCGGGCATGGGCGTGGTGCGCCACGTGGACGCAGGCTACGAACGTGCTGTCGAAGTGGCCAAAGAGCGCGGCGTCAAAATTCCGATGATGGATTAGGGGAAATGTAATTGGGTAACTGGTAATTAAGTAATTGCTGCCAATTACCCAATTACTAATTCCTCAATGACTGGTGTTTTATGATTGTTGACGCAGATTTACTCATTCACAGTGCGGCGCAGGTGGTGACTTGTGTTGCCGATGCGCCCAAACGCGGCGCAGCGATGCAGGATGTGGGACTGATTTCTGATGGGGCGGTGGCCGTGAAAGACGGCCGTATCCTGGCCGTCGGTCCCACTGAAAGCATCCGCGAGCGGTACAGCGCCGGGCAAACGATTAACGCCAGCGGCCAGATAGTGTGCCCCGGCTTTGTCGATCCACACACGCATGTGGTCTATGCTGGCGACCGCATTGGCGAGTTTGAGCAGCGCATTCGCGGGGCGACCTACTTGGAGATTATGGCGGCGGGTGGCGGCATCGTCAGCACCATGCGGGCCACGCGGCAGGCCTCTGTGGAGGAGCTGGTGGAGGCGACGCTGCCCCGCCTGGCGCAAATGCTGCGACTGGGCACGACCACGGCCGAAGTAAAAACTGGCTACGGGCTGGATTTGGTCAGCGAGCTAAAGATGCTGGAGGCGATTGCCGCACTCGATTTGGCGCAGCCGATTGACCTGGTGCCCACGTTTTTGCCTGCCCATGCGGTGCCACCAGAATTTAACGGCCGTTCCGCCGCCTATGTCGATTGGGTGGTCAACGAGATGATTCCCGCCGCCGCTGACTGGTATCGGAACAGTCATTTTGCCAAGGACAGCGAGCTGTCCAGACGGCCGTTCTTCAATGACATTTTCTGCGAACAAAACGCCTTCGATTTAGACCAATCCCGCCGCGTGCTGGAAGCAGGCATCGCTCACGGCCTGCCCGCCAAAATCCACGCCGATGAGTTCACTTCGCTGGGTGGGGTGGGGCTGGCGGTGGAGCTGGGTGCAGCCTCCGTGGATCATCTGGATGCCACCACGCCGGCGGATGCGGCACGTTTGGCGGCGTCGGGCGTGGTGGGGATTGTGCTGCCTGCGGTGAATTTCAACCTGGGCAGCCACGAATTTGCCAATGCGCGGGGGCTGATAGATGCAGGCGCGGCCATCGCACTTTCCACGGACATCAACCCTGGCTCTGCCCCGTGCCCGTCGCAGCCGCTGGTGATGGCCATTGCCACCCGCTACCAGCGCTTATTGCCCGCCGAGGCGCTGAATGCAGTCACGATCAACGCCGCTTTTGGCGTGGGACTGGCGGAGCATATCGGGTCGTTAGCGCCGGGAAAGCAGGCGGACTTGCTGGTGATAAACTCGTCGGATTACCGGCAGTTGGCGTACCAATTTGGGGGGAATTTGGTGAGTGCGGTGGTGAAGAACGGCCGTCTCTTATCACTGTAAATCAATATATGACAATACTCACCCCAAAAAGATGACAAAGATCATCATTTTTGGGCGGACATTATTTTCGTAAGCTTGCGAACTGTATGATTGTGACAACATTGTAGCCAGGACTTTTTTCTCATCTCTTGGTTACGGTGTTAGGGGAGTTAGTCGCAAAAATTTTCCTGCCTATTTACGGCGCGGGGTTGTTATGCAAGCGGGTACAGCAGTGTCGCCAGGTACCAATACCAAATACAATTTAACTGATTTGCAGCATCTTTACTGGATTGGTCATCAGTTACGGCCGTTTGCCACCCACTTCAATAACGCTTTCTCCTTCACTTTTCGTTCCTCGCTTTGCCCTGATTGGTTTGCCCAAGCTTTTGGTACGGCCGTTTGTGAATTCGACGCCCTCCGCACCATTTTTTTTGAAGAACAGGGCGTGCCCCAGCAGTGCGTTTTGCCGTCCGCATCTGTTGAACTGGCGATTGTAGATTTAACTGACGAGCCAGACCCCGTTGCTGCCGCCGAACAGTGGCAGGCGGTGCGGGTGCAACGGCCGTTTGCCATCAACCAATGCCTCTACGACACCGCCTTGCTCAAGCTGGCTGACGATCATTTTGTCTGGTTCCTCAACCAGCACCACCTCATCACCGACGCCAGCTCGTTTTTCCTGATGGCCGAAAGCGTTCTGGGGCATTACGCCAATTTGCAGCAGGGAACACCCCAGCCACCCGCCCTGCGCCCGCCATTTTCCCGATATGTCGCCAGTTTGGAGAAGCAGCAGCAAAGCAACCGCGCCGACGCTTCGCGGGCGTTTTGGCAGCAAAAGCTGGCCGAAAAACCGGAACCCCTGCATTTTTACGGCCGTTCCACCCGCAACCACAGCCACACCGCCAACCGCTGGACGCACAACCTGGGCACCACACAAACCTCGCAGCTCATCGCCATCGCCGAAGCGGTAGATTTGGGCAAAGCCACCCCGGAATTCCGCCAATTTTGCCTGACGGCGACCCTCTATTTTGCGCTGCTGCACCAGCTTACCGGCAACCAGCGGCTGGGCTTTGTCACCACCATCCACAATCGCGGCACCCAGGTGAACCGGCAAACGGTGGGCGTGCTGATGGAGTTGTGCCCGGTGTTAGTTGAGATTGCGCCAGACGACACATTTACCACGCTCATGCAAAAAGTGACCGCAGAGATGCGCCAGCTCATGCTGCATTATCGGTATGGCGCTAGCCAGGCGGCTTCGGATTTGGCTTTGGAGGCGATGTTTACCTTTGTGCAACGGCCGTCTCTCACCTTCGATGGCCTGCCAGTGACCCACAAGATCATCCACCACAACACCACCAGCGATTCCCTCGCTCTGCACATCCATCACCTGGCAGATGACAACAGCTACGACCTGTACCTGGATTTGCCAGAAGAGATTTTTAACGCAGCGCAGATGATGCACGTACAGCAAAGTTTACAGGCGCTCATTGCGGATCTGCTCGCAAACCCGGATGCCCAGATTGCCGCTTCCGCAATTCCCTGGCCGGAGGTGGCAGATGATTTGGTTGGGAACGGCCGTATCCCCACCCAACCCACCTACCAACCACCCCGCACTCCCACCGAAGGCGTGCTGCAACAAATTTGGCAAGATGTGTTGGCTCGCGCCCCCATCGGCATCCACCACGACTTTTTTGACCTGGGTGGCGAATCATGGCAAGCCATGAGCTTTTTAAGCCGCCTGGAAACGGAAACCGGTCATCGGCTGCCGCTTTCCACCCTCATCACCAGCCGCACCATTGCTGCCCTGGCCGAAAAATTAGCGGAATCTGCCCAGGCGGAAGATTTGCTACAGTTGCAGGCTGGTGCGCCAAACGTAACGCCAATTTTCTTCATGCCCGGCGCAGCGGGGAATACACTGGCCGTGGCCCGACTGGCGCAGCAAATGTCGCCCCGGCAGCCCATTTACACCTTCCAAATGCCCCTACTGGATTTAGCTAACCTGCCCCCGGCCGATGTCCCCTCGCTGGCAGAATATTATTTGCAGGCGATCCAGGCAGCGCAACCGCACGGCCCTTACCAGTTGGGCGGCTATTCGGCAGGCGGCATTTTTGCCTACGAGGTGGCGCAACGGCTCCAGGCAAAGGGCGAATCGGTACAATTTGTAGCCATTATTGATATGCCCGCGCCTAATCCAGCCTGGGCCGTTTGGCGACGAGCCTGCCGCGCAATGGCCAGATTGCTGCGTTTTTCTGCCGCTCAGGAAGAGCAGTTGTATTTATTTGGGCGTGATTGGTGGAACCGGGCCACGTTTTTCCGGGTGATGGGCGCACGGCGGCAGGGGCGTCGGCTGCTTTATCGCTTGCGCAACTTTTGGCGGAAACCGCTGGCGCAAAAGCGCGATAGTTTGCAGCAAAAATTGCAGCCTACGCCGTCTGAGGTTGCGCCATCTCCCCAAAGACCGGTATTACGGGATATGGATCCATCTGGCCTGACAGACCCGCAGGCGCGTGCCCTGTTTGAGCTGTACGATCGGGCGGCGCGAAATTACACACCCGCGCCGTACGAGGGGCGGATCACGTTACTGCGCTGCGGATTGGGATACGGCCGTCCTGAAATTCGCTCACCATTCCCAGATTATGGCTGGCGCAAGCTGGCCCAGGAAGTGCAAATTTTTGTCATGAAGGCTCCCGGTCACCTGGCGCTGATGCAGGAGCCGTACGTGGCTGAAGTGGGGCAAACGATTCAGGCCGCTTTACAAACCTTAAGGGTTTGAACTCGACTGATTTATCTCTGCGAGCCGTAAACCCTTAGGGTTCGCAGGGGAACTTGAATAATGAAAAAGGAATTGATGCATGAACGTAAAAGAACAAATTAGAGAATTTATTGCCGAGAACTTTTTATTTAACCCCGATGGCTTTGATTTGAGCGACGACGCCTCGTTTTTGGATGAGGGCGTGGTTGATTCCACCGGCACGCTGGAAGTGGTGATGTTTGTGGAAGAAACGTTTGGCGTCACCGTGGGCGACAACGAAATCGAGCCGGAAAACTTTGATTCCGTAAACAAGCTGGCGGCGTACATTGCCCGTAAAAGCGCAGAAATTGCGGCATAGTTTTGGGAGATTGGAGATTAGAGACTGGAGATTGGTTAATCTCTAATCTCCAGTCTCCAATCTCGCAACCGCAGGTTGCCAATCTCCAAATTTGGGGGAACGATGAAATTAGTCCAATCATTTCTTGAAGAAAGCGCCGCCAGGATGCCGGATAAGGTGGCGCTAGTTTGCGGCGAACAGCGGTTGACCTATGCCGAGGTTGAGGCGATGGCCAACCGGCTGGCGCAGGCGTTGGTGGCTAACGGCGTGAGCCGAGGTGATCGGGTACTGCTTTTTTTGCAGAACTCGGTGGAACTGGTGGTGGGTATTTTTGCAACCTTGAAGGCGAATGCAGTTTTTGTGCCAGTGAACCATTCCACCAAGGTAGACAAGCTGCGGTTTATGGCGCAGGATTGTCGAGCGGCAGGGATGATCACGTGGCAGCGGCAGGCGAAAACGGCCGTTTCCCTCCAACGCACCATTCCCAGCCTCAAAACCATCGTGGTTGTGGGGGATGATGTGCCGGACGGCTGCTTCTCTTTTGCTGGGATTCAGGAGACGTTTGGGGCGGAACGGCCGTTCACTCAAACGATCGATCAAGATTTAGCCTGCCTCATCTACACCTCCGGCAGCACCGGCGAGCCAAAAGGCGTGATGTCGGCGCACAGCAACGTGGTTTTTGCCGCGTCCTCCATCATCACCTACCTGCAAAATCAGCCCGACGACATTGTGCTAAACGTGCTGCCTCTGTCTTTCGATTACGGCCTCTACCAACTGTTCATGACCTTCAAATTTGGCGGCACGCTCGTTTTGGAGCGTTCTTTTGCCTATCCGGCTGCCATTCTCAAGCGAATTGTAGCGGAAAAAGTGACCGGCTTCCCGTTGGTGCCCACCATTGCCGCCATTTTGTTGCAGCTAGACCTGAGTTCGTTTGATTTTTCTAATCTGCGCTACCTCACAAATACGGCCGCTGCGCTTTCCCCCAGCCACATCACCGCCCTGCAAGAGAAGTTCCCCACCGCCACGCTCTTTTCCATGTACGGCCTCACCGAAACGAAGCGCACGCTCTACCTGCCACCAGAGCAGCTGGCCGTGCGGCCTGGGTCAGTGGGAATTCCCATCCCCGGCACAGAGGCGTGGGTGGAGGATGAGGCTGGTAATCGGCTAGGCGCGGGCGAGATTGGCGAGCTGGTGATTCGGGGCGGCCACGTGATGCGCGGCTACTGGGAACGGCCAGACAAAAGCGCCGAGCGATTCCGTCCGGGGCCGATTCCTGGCGAGCGGTTGTGCTACAGTGGCGATTTGTTTCGCGTAGATAGTGAAGGTTACTTTTACTTTGTCGGTCGCAAGGATGACATCATCAAGAGCCGGGGGGAGAAAGTTGCGCCCAAAGAGATTGAAAATGTGCTGCATGGGCTGAGTGGGGTGGTGGAAACGGCCGTTATCGGCATTCCCGACCCCGTTTTGGGCGAGGCAATCAAAGCGTTTGTGGTGGTTAACGACGAGACGCTTACCGAGAAGGATGTGCTGCGCTTCTGTCGCCAACATCTGGAAGATTTCATGGTGCCGCAGCAGATTGAATTCCGCAGCGCGCTGCCCAAATCGAGCAACGGCAAGATTGCCAAAAAGGAGTTGGCGTAGCCATGTGCGGGATTGCTGGCATTCATCCGCTGGGCTTGCCGGAGCCGGTTTGCCCGGAAACGTTACAAAAAATGGTGGCCATGCTGCACCATCGGGGTCCGGATGAGTCGGGGCTGTACTTTTTCGCCGATGATCTCGGCAGCGTAGGGCTGGGCCATGCCCGGCTGAGCATTATTGATTTGGCCAGCGGGCAGCAGCCGCTGAGCAACGAAGACGGCATGCTCTGGATTACGTTCAACGGCGAGATTTTTAATTACCGCGAGCTGCGTGCCGAGTTGGAAGCTGACCACGAATTTGCTACGGACAGCGACACGGAAGTGATTTTGCATCTGTACGAAACCTACGGCCCAGCCTGTGTGCAGCACATGAACGGCCAGTTTGTTTTTGCCATTTGGGACGAAGCCGAACATTCGCTTTTTGTGGCGCGGGACCGGGTGGGGATACGGCCGTTCTTCTACACCATCTGCCAAAACGAACTCATCTTCGCTTCCGAAATGAAGGCGATTTTGGCGGCGCTGCCCCAACCGCCCACCATTGATTTGACCACGCTGGATCAGATTTTCACTTACTGGAGCCCGCTGCCGCCGCGCACCATTTTTGAGAACATTCAAACCCTACCGCCGGGGCATTTCATGGTCGTGCGGCGAGGGGAAATTCATCTGGAGCGGTATTGGCAGCCAGAATTTCCCATCGAGCAAAACAGAGCTGCCCGAACGTTGCCGGAAGCCGCCGCCCAACTGCGCCACCTGCTCACCGAAGCCACTCGCCTGCGCCTGCGCGCCGATGTGCCGGTAGGGGCTTACCTCAGCGGCGGGCTGGACTCCTCCACCATCGCCGCGCTGCTCTACCACGACATCGGCCAGCGGCTGGAGACGTTTTCCATTGCCTTTACCGACACTGCTTTTGACGAAAGCAGCTTCCAGCGGCAGATGGCGGCGCACCTGGGCACGGAGCACCACGTCATCACCTGCACCCATGAAGACGTTGGTCGCGCTTTCCCAGACGTCATCTGGCACACCGAGACCCCCATTTTGCGCACCTCGCCCGTGCCGCTCTTTTTGCTGTCCGATTTTGTGGCGCGTGCAGGCATCAAGGTGGTGCTCACCGGGGAAGGAGCGGATGAGTTTCTGGGCGGCTATAACATTTTCAAGGAGGCGCTCATTCGCCGCTTTTGGGCACGAGAGCCAGCGTCGGAAATACGGCCGCATCTACTCAAAAAACTGTACAGCTACGTCTCCAATCTGGACAATCCAGCTTACCTGAGCAAATTTTTTGGCCACCGCCTAACGGAAACGGCCGAACCGGGCTACTCGCATCTGCTGCGCTGGCGCAACGGGGCGCGGCATCGGCGCATGTTTGCGCCAGAAGTGCAGCAAGCCGTCGGCGCAGAAAAACCGCTGCCTGATTTGCCGCTGCCATCCGATTTTGCCCGCTGGACGCCATTGGCGCAGGCCCAGTTCTTGGAAATTCACATCTTCCTGGCGGAATATTTACTTTCGTCGCAGGGGGATCGCATGGCGATGGCCCACTCGATTGAGGGGCGTTTTCCCTTTTTGGATCACAACGTGGTGGAATTTTGCAACCAACTGCCGCCCGACTTCAAGCTGCGCGGCATGAATGAGAAGCATATTTTGAAGCATGCCGTGCGTGACTTGCTTCCCCCGGAAATTTGGCAGCGGCAGAAACGGCCGTATCGCGCCCCCATCCACCACAGCTTTTTCCCGCAAGGACGGCCGTTGGACTGGGTAGCCGAGATGCTTTCTGGGCAAAAAATTGCTGAGGCGGGCATTTTTAACCCGCTGGCGATTGACGCTTTGCAGAAAAAACAGGCCCGCTTCGGCAGTTTGGGCGAAGTGGATGAGATGGCTCTGGCGGGCATTTTGTCTACACAGTTGGTGCACCATCATTTTGTAGCGGGTGGGGGAAAGCTTGCACTGAGCGCAGCCGAAGTGGCCGTTACCCAACAGCCAACCGCCAATCAAAAAATCATCCATCGTGGCCAAATTGGTTACGAAAGAATTGGACACTGATGAACACTGGTTCACACTGATTTTTTCTCCAATCTGTGTAAACCTGTGAAAATCAGTGTCCCATAAATTTGGAGTTTTAGATGCGTACGAAAACAGCAATTTTTCACCGAAATATTTTAGAGATTGATCCCGAAAAAGAAGTTGAGCGCATTGTGGCGCGGCTGGAGCAAGATATTTTTCACGTGCTCAAGCGGAAGGGCGGCGTGATGGGCGTGAGCGGCGGAGTGGATTCGGCCGTGGTGCTGGCCATCGCGGTGCGGGTCATGCCCACCAGCCGCCTGGTGGCGCTGCTTCTGCCAGAGCGGGAATCCAGCCCGGAGAGCTTGCTCCTGGGGCGGGAGGTGTGCCATCAGTTTGGCGTGACGCCGCTGGTGGAGGATGTGTCTGAGCCGCTGTATGGCTTTGGCAGCTACCGCCGCCGCGACGAGGCGGTGAAGGAAGTTTTCCCCGAATACGACTCCAGCTACCGGCTCAAAATTACCCTGCCCACCGATTTGCTGGACAGCGACAAGCTGAATTTTTACACCCTGACGATTGTGAGTCCTGAGGGTGAGGAGAAGAGTGAACGGTTACGGCCGTCTCAACTGCGGCAAATTGTGGCAGCAACCAACTTTAAGCAGCGCAGCCGCGCCGCCATGCTCTACTACCACGCCGAACTGCGGGACTTTGCCGTCATCGGCACGCCGCAAAAAAACGAGCATGACCAGGGCTTTTTTGTGAAGTATGGCGACAGCGCCATGGACGTGCAGCCCATCGGCCACCTGTACAAAACCCAGGTGTACCAACTGGCCGAATATCTGGACATCCCCGAAGCGATTCGTACCCGTCCTCCCACGTCGGACACATACAGCGCGGCCAGTACGCAGGAGGAATTTTTCTTCCGTCTGCCGTTTGAATTGATGGATTTGATTTGGTACGGGCTGGTGCATGAAATTCCGGCGGAGGTGGTGGCCAGCGAGCTGGAGTTGGAGCCGGAGCAGGTCAATCGCGTTTACGCCGATTTGCAGCGCAAGCAGCGCACCACCAACTACCTGCGCACGCCGCCGCTTGGCTTGTTCGATGAGCTGTAAAAAATCCACTTCTAAACCTCCGGGAGGTTCCTGCCATGACCTTAGTCCCGCGCCAAACCTCCCGGAGGTTGGTTTTGCAACTCTGTGTTCCGCTTTTTATAAGGTAGTAAATCATGTTTGAATTTATTCACCAATTGCACCAAAAATTTACCGACGCAGGCTTGGTCGATCCGCTGCAAGAGACGCTGAATTTATGCGATATTTTGTCTGGCGGGGCGCTGCGGGCGCTAGACGGCCGTTCCCCAACCCAAATCACCCCGGAAGTCAGCCTGGACGAAATTGTGCGCCAGCGGCAGCAGGGCGTGCCTTTGGAGTACATTTTGCAGCAGACGGTGTTTATGGGACGGCCGTTCATCTGCACCCCCGCCACCCTCATCCCCCGCGCCGAAACGGAACTGCTGGTGCGTACCGTGCTCAGCCACGCAGCCACACTGCCCGATGACAATTTGGTGATCGTGGATGTGGGCACTGGTAGTGGCAACATCGCCGTCTCGCTGGCGCTGGGGCTGCCGCACAGCCGCGTCTTTGCCCTGGACATTAGTCCAGAAGCCACCGCCCGCGCCCAGGAGCATGTGGATCAGTATGATTTGCAAAGCCGCGTTACCGTGGGCTGTGGCGATTTGTTTGCTCCGGTGACGGGGCTAGGGTTAGAAGGGCAGGTGGATGTTGTAGTGTGCAATCCGCCGTACATTCCCTCTGGCTCGCTAGAAAAAATGTCGGCAGAAATTACGGGCCATGAGCCGCTAGTGGCGCTAGATGCGGGACCGTACGGTATTAACATTTTCCGACGGCTAGTGCGGGATGCGCAAACGTTTTTGCGGCCCGGTGGTCTGCTGGCGTTTGAGTTTGGCGCTGGTCAAGAGGTGCTGGTGCAGCGGCTGGTGCAAAAAAGCGGCAGCTACGTTCAAATGCGAACGGTAAACGATCATTCTGGTATTCCGAGGGTGTTTGTGGCGGAAACGGCCGTGTCATAAAACAAAAAAGAGGCCGAAAGGGCCTCTTTTTTTAGAGCGGGTAACGGGAATCGAACCCGTACTCTTTGCTTGGGAAGCAAATGTGATACCGTTTCACCATACCCGCCAATGGAGCAAAATTATAGTCTCGTGGCAATTAAGTGTCAAATCGCGGAAACGGCCGTTTTTCCCTTGCACCCCCCCGTTTTCTGCTTATAATGACACCTTCACAATGTTAAAATTTTCTGTTAATTGAATGAGTGCAGCCGCAACTATATAGAGAAATCTTGTAGAGGACTATTTTATGCAGAAGGCCGTTATCTTGTTGGTGGAGGGGAAGCGTGCCGGGCAAAATACGGCCGTGCCAGCTCTGGAAAAAGCTGGGCACACCGTTGAACTGTGCAATACAGGCTCCGAAGCGCTTGTAGCCATTAAGCAGATTGAACCCCACCTCATTATTTTTAACGCCTCCAGTATGCGTACAAATGGTTCGCGTACGTGCCGTCGCCTCAAGAAACGTCACGAGGAGTTGCCCATTATCCATGTTCGGGCGGCTGGTGAGGATAAAGATTTAGATGCGGGCGCAGATGTTTATCTGGAACAGCCCTTTACCCCCCGCAAGCTTTTGAATCGTGTGAAAGATTTGTTGCCGATTGATCATTCGGTAGAAGAGACGGTTCGTTTTGGGCATATCTCTTTGTACCTTTCTAAAAAATCGGTAGATGCTGGGCAGGGGGAAAACCGACTGACGCCAAAGCTGGCCCATTTGTTAGAGCAGTTTATGCGACATCCGCATCAGGTGCTTACCCGGCGGCAGCTTATGCAAGAAGTGTGGAAGACGGATTACATTGGCGATACACGCACGCTGGATGTGCATATTCGCTGGGTGCGTGAGCATATTGAAGAAAATCCAGCCAAGCCGAAGTTCCTTAAAACGGTTCGCGGCATAGGATATATTCTGACTATTTCGGACAACCACAAATAAGGCCGCTGCTGTAAGAAATTTGTTCATCCAGTTAAGATCATCGTTACTGGTTGAAGCACAGGTTTTTTGTTTTAGTCAGATGGGTAAACAACAGCGAGGCTTGATCCTACTTTAGGTAAACAAAAACGCCACCTGTTCGGTGGCGTTTCCGTTTCTATGGTTAGCGCAAAGTGGAATTAGCTGCCTTGACGGGCTTCTTCCAGAGCAGCCATCAGGCGACCTTTGCGGCGTGCGGCGTTGCGCGGATGCAGCACCTTTTTGCGGGCAGCCTTGTCCAGGGTTTTGTAAGCCATGTTGGCTGTTGCCTGGGCTTCGTCTAGTTTGCCGTCAGCAATGAGCTGGCGGGTGCGCTTGACGTAGGTACGAGCCGCTGAAATGTAGGTGCGGTTGTGTGCAGTACGCTTTTCCGTTTGCCGAATGCGTTTCTTTGCCGATTGAATGTTTGCCAAAGTAAAAACCTCCGTTGTGCTTGTCTGCATTACTTTTCGGTAATGCCTGTGAAAGCAATTTGCTATTTTTATTGCTTTCACGAAAACCATAGAGGCGTGAGAGCGGGAGAATAATAACATAAACAGGCAGGTTTGCAAGTTTGAACGGGATTATTTTTCGAGTACGGCCGTATAATCCACACCGTCTTCCCTGACCACAATTTGGGCAATATGCCAGCCCGTTCCGGTGACGATTTCTGCCATTTCTTCTGGCTTCATGATGTCACACGTTTTTTAGGAATGTGCCGCCAAGCGGAGGCAAGGTAATCACAATTGAGTAAGGTTGGTCGTGCCAGGGAATTTCCTCAGCTACAAAATCGCCTTCGTTGATGACGTTGCTGCCCGCAAACTGCTCTGCATCGCTGTTGAGTAATTCACGGTAGGTACCGGGCTGTGGCACGCCCAAGCGGTAATTGTCTCGCACCACGGGGGTAAGGTTTAGCCCCACAAGCAGCATCTCGTTTTTGCCCGGTGCCAGACGCATGAAGGAGAGAATGCTACGCTTGGCATCCCTAAAATCAATCCATTGGAACCCTTCCCAGCTGTTGTCGTCTTCGTATAGCGCGGGTTGTGAGGTGTAAAGCTGGTTCAGGGCTTTCACAAAATCGTGTAAGCCCTGGTGCTCTTGGCTTTCCAGCAGGTGCCAATCCAGGCTGCGGGCTTCGCTCCATTCCTGCCATTGGCCGATGTCGCCGCCCATGAACAGCAACTTTTTGCCCGGATGTGCCCACATGTAACTGTACAGCAGCCGCAAATTGGCAAATTTTTGCCATAGATCCCCCGGCATTTTGTCTAGCAGGCTCTTTTTCAAGTGGACTACTTCATCGTGGGATAGGGGCAAGGCAAACTTTTCGCTGAAAGCATAGAGCATGGAAAAAGTCAGTGATCCTTGGTGGTACGCCCGATAAATCGGATCGTTTTTGAAGTAGCGCAATGTGTCGTGCATCCAGCCCATGTTCCATTTCAGATCGAAGCCCAGATTTTGCGGGTTGTCGTGGGTCAGGTGGGTAACGCCGGGCCAGGAGGTTGATTCTTCGGCAATAGTCAGTGTGTGTGGATAAAGCCCATGTACCTTATCGTTAAACTCGCGCAAGAAGTGCAGCGCTTCGATATTTTCTCGTCCACCATACCGATTGGGCAGCCATTCGCCATCTTCGCGAGAGAAATCCAGGTAGAGCATGGAGGCTACGGCGTCCACGCGCAGGCCATCAATGTGGTATTTGTCTAACCAAAAAAGGGCGTTGCTGATGAGAAATTGGCGGACTTCGTTACGGCCGTAATTAAAAATATACGTTCCCCAATCAGGATGCGCTCCCAGGCGTGGGTCTGCATGTTCGTAAAGATGTGTGCCATCGAAGAAGCCCAGCCCGTGCTGATCCATCGGAAAATGAGCAGGCACCCAGTCCAAAATGACACCAATTTCAGCTTGGTGGCACGCATCCACGAATGCCATGAAATCATCTGGCGTGCCAAAGCGACTGGTGGGGGCAAAATAGCCTGTCACCTGGTAGCCCCAGGAGCCATCAAAGGGATGTTCAGACACAGGCAGCAGCTCGATATGTGTGTAGCCCATCTCTTTAACGTACGGAATCAGGTCGTTAATTAAGTCACGGTAGGTGAGCCACTCCCAGCCTTCTTTGAGCCGCCAGGAGCCAAGATGCATTTCGTAAATAGAGATTGGGCCGTTCAGCGCGTTGTGCTGCTGACGGTTTTGCGTCCAGGCATCATCTTGCCAGTTGTGCGTGTTTATATTCCAGACCACCGAGGCTGTGTCGGGGCGCATCTGGCTGGCAAAGGCAACCGGGTCTGATTTGGCAACGGTGTAATCTTTGTAGCTGGTTTTGATTTCGTATTTGTACAGTGTACCTTGAACCAAACCGGGTATGAAGATTTCCCAAAGGCCGCTGCCGGGATGGAAACGCATGGGATGGCGACGGCCGTCCCAACTATTAAAGTCGCCGATGACGCTAACACGCTGCCCATTTGGTGCCCATACCAAAAACCGTGTGCCTTGGACCCCATTTATTTCCAAGAGTTGCGCCCCGAGATGTTCGTACGCTTTTTCATGCGTGCCTTCGGCCAGCAGGTAGCGATCTGTATCAGATAGACTGGTGCCAAATGCATAAGGATCGGCCTGGCTGCTTGCGTGGCCGGCGTGTGTTTGTACCTGAAGCTGGTAAGGTGTGCCGAGTGTGTGCCCAGGCAAGACAATTTCAAAAAAACCATCCCAGTGAAGTCGGTTAAGCGGATGCGTTTCGTTTTTAATTTGGACAAAGATTTGCTCTGCCTGGGGGTAAAAAGCGCGGATGGCTAAGCCATCTGCTACTTCGTGTGGCCCTAGCACTGCAAATGGGTCAGCATGATAGCCGCCCACGATGGCCTCAATATCTGCTGCTTGTAATGTTGGTGATTGGTTCTTTTCTTGGGACATAGATAGTTCCTGGATTTGTTTGAACTAGTCAGCTTTTTTTTGTTTGCGCCGACGCGGTCTGGCGACTGGCTGGAGCATCTGTCAGTCACCATTTTTGTTTGTATTTTACTGGATTATGGGTGGTTGGCGAAGTTGTCCTTTTTGTTCGTTTTCTTACGTTAATTTTTCCTGTGAATTGGGGTTAACAGTTGAGTAAACGTGGCAATTCCGTCGGGTCGAATTCATACTTGGGTGGTATGGTAAGCGGATAACACAACCAGTAAGCGGCCGTCCAAAATGGAATGTTATTGTTGGCCGCTTACTAAGCGTGGAGAGTTTGTTATGTCGTTCGATTGGCAAACCGAAGAAGATGGTGATTGGGAGGATAAAGATTGGCAAGAAAAACCGGAAACGGCCGTTGCCTCCAAGCCTCCCTGGCGTACCTTATTGCTCATCCTGGTGCTGCTCTCATTTGCGGGAACAGTCATTTACCAGCAAGTTAGTAGCCGCCTGAAAGAAACCACCGCCGCCCTTGAATCCGATATTTTTGCGGCACACAACTTGCTCAGCCGCGCTGCCTCAAATCAGGATGGCGACCTGGGCAAAGCGGTACTTTCCGGGCGCGATTTAGGTTGGAGCCAGATTCAAACAGATCTGCTGAACAGCGGGTTGTTTTATGAAAATCCCACATTTGGTCTGGCGTTGGCCAATGCAGACGCTGCGTACGCGCCCCTTTTTAGCGAAGATGAGCGTTTTATTGATCTAACTTTGACCCCCGATTTGAATGGTGCAGAGTTGCATTTTGCGCGTGATTTTCTGGCTTTTACTGGTGCTGGGATGCAGACGGTGACTTTGCAGCAAACGGCCGTTTACCGACGAGGCGAGACGCGCTGGTTACTGGCTCCACCACTGGAACCATTTTGGGGAGCATGGAATGAGGTCGCTGGTGATTTTGTGACCTACAAATACCCCGAGCGGGATGCAGAAATTGTGAAACAGTTGATTCCTGATTTGGAAAAGCTGCTAACAGAAGCGTGCGCAGCTTTGCCAGACCTGGACTGCCAGACCCCCACCGAACTGCGCTTTGAAACTGACCCGGAAAGCTTGCTGGATGCGGCCGACCCGACCAACCTCTACCTGGCCGATTTGGATCTTAAATTGCCAGCGCCCACACTTATTGGCTTACCCATCAACAACGCTGGTTATGATGCGCTGCTTTATGCCTACGGCACCAAGCTGGTGTCTGCCCTGATTGCCGAAAACGTTGGGTACAGATGTTGCACGCGTGCCCCCCTGTTCCAGGTGCTCATGATGTACCAGTTGAGCGAACTGGGGCTGGCAGCGTGGCCAGTGACCCAGCAAACACAAAAAGAGTTGGCTGAAGCAGGCGTGCATACGGAGCTTTTGTTTCCTTTTTGGGGTAGTTCCAATTTCTCTGACCTCAACAATGAGGATGGGGCACAGCTATTTGGGTTTGTGGACTTTTTGCAAAAGCAGTATGCACCAGATTTAACAACCTTGGATTTGATGAATCAGGTTATACGTACACGGACTTTCCAGTCCTGGCTGGCTGGACTGCGTGACGACTCCCAAGCGCAACTTTTTGCTGAGGAAGATGCTATTTCGCGCGATTGGTGGTTTTATGCCCTAACCCAGTCGGAGATTACGGCCGTTTCCCAACAACCCATCTCTTTGCCTGCCCAAGATTTGCAGGTTGGCTGCCTGGAAAACAGCACCATTTTCGATGACAACACCCAAACAACATTATACCGGTACAGTGTAGACGCCGACACCTGGATGGAAGAGTTTGCCTACAACGGCCTTTCCTTCTTTAATCCACTGCCGCACGACAATGGTGTGGTGTTGCAGCTAATTGAACTTTCTGAGACCCAGTATTGGCAGACCCTGCTGTGGCAAAACGGCCAAAGCTCCGAGGTGATGAATTTACCCGATGTATACTCAATTTCGCTGGGTCAGATGGATCCAAACGGCCGTTTCCTGCTCTCCTATTTTGGCACTGAGGAACAAGAATCTTTACCGGAGCCGCTGCTCATTGATATGCAAAGTTGCCAGACCGGTAGCTGCGACAGCACCGTCATTGCCCAAACGCCGTACTGGTCGCCAGACAGCCAATGGATGCTGCTAACCGAGTCGCATATTTTCGAAAGCTCACAATACATGGTAGACGGCCGTATCATTACCCTCAACGGTGGCAGCATTAACCCAGACGGCCCGATTTGGCTGCGTCAAACCGTTGCCGAGCCAGAAACGGCCGTTTCTATTGGCGAAGGCAGCTCACCATTTTGGATCAATACCGAGCAATTTGGCTACATTCGCACAACGCCTTCTTTTGTGCAAGAACTGGTTACTGCCTCAGTAGATAATCTTGAACCGCAGGTACTGCTGACCACCGCCGCGCTCACCGAAGCGCTGACCGAGCGGACAGGAAATCCGCTGCTCATACAATACGCAATTGCCCATCCCCTTGACCCCAATATTTTGCTGGTCATGGCCGCAACCCAGGCCAGCGATGGCTATCTTTTCCAAATTAATCGGCAATCTGGCGATGTGTCGCTGCTGTTCCCCATAGACGTCTCACGCGGAGAACATGCACTGGGCTTCTCGCCAGACGGCCGTTACATCGTAGCCACCGGTGCGTTGTTGCAAAATGCCAACCGCGGCCAGGACAACATGCTCTTTGGCGCCATGCACTTCTACGATCTGACGACCGGCGAACACAATTCCATACTGGTCAACAACGAAGTATTCTTCCCTGCCTTCACCTTCGACTGGTCGCAAGATGGCAACTGGCTGGCCTTCATTCGCGACAACAACGTCATCGGCCTCATGGCCCCTGCGTATGATTACCAACAAATGATTTTTCATACGGAAGGCAACTGCATTTCCCTCGCCTGGATCAATTCCATCCCCGGTGAATAAAGGTATAATCGCGACATGAGCAAAGAAAAGGTACAACAGCAATTTGGGGCCAACGCCGCCGCCTACGCCACCAGCACCGTGCACGCCAAGGGGTACAGCCTTACGCGCCTGGTCGAACTCACCCAACCTCAGCCCGATTGGCAGGTGTTGGATGTGGCCACCGCCGCCGGGCACACCGCCTTCACCTTTGCCCCGCACGTCGCCCATGTGGTCGCGTCTGACCTGACACCAGAAATGCTCACCGTGGCGGCGGGTTTGGCTGCCGAAAAAGGCATCAGCAACGTCTCCTTTGAACCGGCCGATGCCGAAGCGCTGCCATTTTCGGCGGCGCAGTTCGATTTGGTCACCTGCCGCATTGCCCCGCACCACTTCCCCGACATTCAGCAGTTCATCGTCGAGGCGGCGCGGGTGCTCAAGCCCGGCGGGCTGCTGGCTGTGGTGGACAATATCGTGCCCGGCACCCACCTGCGCGGCAGAAAGGCGCGGCTGCTCAATGAGGCGGGCAATTACGTGAATGCGTTCGAGAAATTGCGCGATCCTAGCCACGGCCGTTGCTGGAGCGTGTCTGAGTGGGAGCATGGTTTCGCTAAAGCTGGTTTCACCATCCAGCATCAGGAACTGCTGCACAAAGATATGGAGTTTGGCCCTTGGGCTACCCGGATGCAGGCGTCACCTGAAGATATCATTCGGCTCAAGGCGATGCTGGTGCAGGCACCAACGGCCGTATCCGACTTCTTGACGCCCCAAATTAGCAACGATAGAATCACTTTTCGTTTAACAGAACTGCTCGCTGTAGGCAAACTATCTTAAAGAAGAGAGCGGAGACCGGAGATTAGAGACATGTCCTGAGTGAAAGCTCGGGCTAAAAACCTCTTAACCCTCTGTGTCCTCTGTGGCAAAAATCTTATGACCAAAAAATACCATTTCTGGATTACAGGCTGTCAAATGAACTATGCCGACGCCCGGCGCGTGGCCACGGAGCTGGAAAAGCTCGGCTACAAATCCACTGCCCGCGCCGAAGATGCGGATGTCATCGTGCTGGAAACGTGCACGGTGCGCCAGCAGTCGGAGGATAAAGCGTATGGCAAGTTGCAAAATTTACGGCCGTTAAAAGAAAAACATCCAGACAAAACCATCGCCGTCATGGGCTGCGTGGTGGGCGTGCGTGGCAACGAAAAGCTATCCGCCGCCTTCCCCTTCGTGGACGTCTTCATGGAGCCATCCACCGACGGCAAGCCCCTCGTCTCCCTGCTGCGGCAAGACGATGACCTGACCCTGGACCTGACCGAAACCACCCAACGCCACGCCCTCATGGACGGCGAGGTGATTTTGCCCGGCAACGAGCGTGGCAAGCTGATTTCGGCCCCGGTGAGCATCGTCTATGGCTGTTCCCACGCCTGCACCTTCTGCATCATCCCGCAAAAGCGCGGCATTGAGCGCAGCCGCCCGATTGGCGAAATTGCCGCCGAGGTGCGCTCGCTGGTGGCCCAGGGCGTGAAAGAAGTGGTGCTGCTGGGCCAAATCGTGGACCGCTACGGCTATGATATTGCCGATGGACCTGATTTGGCTGACCTGCTGCGCGTCATCAACGACATTGACGGCTTGCAGCGGATTCGCTTCCTCACCAGCCATCCCAACTACATGACCGACAAAATTTTGCATGCTGTGGCCGATCTGCCCAAGGTGATGCCCCAAATTGAGGTGCCCATTCAGGCGGGCAACGACGAAGTGCTGGTGAACATGAAGCGTGGCTACACCCAGGCGGAATACCGCGATTTGGTGGAGCGCATTCACCGGATTGTGCCGGATGCGGCCGTTCACTGTGACATCATCGTGGGCTTTCCGGGGGAAACGGCCGAACAGTTCCAGGACACCTACGACGTGCTGGCCGACCTCAAGCTGGACAAGGTGCATCTGGCCCGGTACAGTCCGCGCCCCGGCACCGTCAGCGCCCGCCGCATGGAAGACGACGTGCCGGACGTCGAAAAGCGCCGCCGCTTCCACCTGATCGAAAATCTGCAAAAAGAGATTTCCCAGGAGCGGAACAACCGCTGGCTGGGTGAAACGGTTGAGGTGCTGGTGGAAGACAAACACAAAGGCAGCTGGCGCGGCCGTTCCCCGCAAAACAAGCTCGTCTTCTTCGACGACCCGCGCAATTTGAAGGGTGAGCTGGTGCAGGTAAAAATCGAACATGCTGGCCCTTGGAGCCTCTCCGGCACCCCCGCCGACGCCCAACCAGAGCCGCCCGCCGCGATTGAAACAATCCCCCTCACCGTTTTGTAACGCGTTATTGCTGGTCTGTGGCCGGCGTCTCGCCGTGCCACTTAGCCATCTTGGTCAGGAGTTGTCGAGTCAGAATTTTGTATATCATTGTTTGATAACTTCACACCAGTTCCGGTTGCTATGACAACAAGAACATTATTTCCAAGATTCATGAAATCTAAATCAAGACCAACAATTGCATCAGCATTTTTTTTGAAAGCTAATATTCTCAGTTCATCAAGGGCGAGCTTTCTTGCTTCTTGTAATTTCTCTTGAAATCCTGCTGCCCGTTTACCAAAAATGTCGGCTATGTTGGCTCCGATTTCTGAGAAAACACCAGTTCCTAAAACCACTTCGGCAGTAATTACTTCAATATATTTTGTAATTGTGCGACCTTCAATAAAATGGGTAGTTGTAAGAATGAGGTTCTCCTCCTCACTAAATTTTCCTCCCTCCTTACCAAGTTTTAGCACAAGTTGTTCAACTAAATGACGAACATTTGCATCGGAATCATCTTTCATTTGTTGTGCTATCGAGTGGAGATTGTCGGGGGGAGGATCGATTTTCAAAAGTTTTTCAAGTGCGGTGATGCGATGAAAAGGTGCTGGAGCTTTTAATTGTTCAATGAGTGCCTGAATTTCCGACGAGTATGACGAATCCATGAAGTCCCTCCTTAAAAATGTCGTTTCCTTATCCAATATTACGGCCGAAATTCAATCCCCAAATAGCCGCGTGTCGCATCATCTGGGTTGGGGGCAAGCACGGCCGTTTTTAGCAAAGTCTCTTCCCCCCGCCGCAGCATCAACGTTACCGTGTCGCCGGGCGCTTTTTGAGCCATCTGGTCGAGCAGTTCGTCTCCGTTGAGGATCGCCTGGTTGTCAACGGCCGTAATCACATCCCCTACGCGTACATCCGCCAACTCCGCCGGACTGCCCGGCATCACGCCAGAGACGGTGGGCAGCTCTGTAACCAGCGTGCGAGTGGTCGTCGCCTGGGGTGTGCGCAGGGGCAAATCCACAATTTCAACACCCAAGTAAGGTGGGGCTGCGGCCCGAACGGCCGTTGTTTGCCAAATTTCCCCCGCCTCATCCCGCACCAGCAGCGTAAACGCTTCCCCCGCAGGCAGATTTTGTAGCAGCAAGGTCAGCATCTCTGGCGAAGTTACCGGATCATCATTCAGGCGCACAATGATGTGCCCTGGCCGCAAATTGGCGGCTTCGGCTGGGCTGCCGGGGAATACGGTTTGGATAAACACGCCATCCGTGGGGGAAATAACGGTGGGTACAGAGGGGCCAACGGTGGTGCGCACACCGCCAAAAAGGGTCATCGCACCCAGCACCAGGCCGATGCACAACAAAACGGCCGTTACCGCAATCAGCGCAATCGTTACCGTTTGTTTTCGAGTATCAGACATGGAAAGAATTATAAGCCACAGAGAGAAAAGAGAGAACCAAGAAAAGACAACCCTCCTAAATCCCTGTGTGCTCTGTGGCCAATTTAAGATTTACACAATGGTAAAATTGCCAGCTTGCTTGCGTGTTTGGCTGAGAACGGCCGTTAAATCATCCCCGTTGTTTACCAGATATGCCACCATGCCGCTGGCTTGCAGCAGCGACAGCACACCGTCAGACGACCGGTAGCCGCCAAACGAGGCCGGGTTAATCAAAACCGTTACCACGCGCAGGCCGCGCCGGGCCAACTGTCGGGCTGCCGAAGGCCACTCGTCTTGGGTGGTTGGCGTTACCACAATCACGGTCGTGCCTCTGGGGAACAGATGTGATTCGGCATGGAGCATGTCTGAAATGGGAATTTCGCCCTCGGCACGCAGCACCGAAAGTGTCTCCAGAATGCGGTTCATCTGCCGTTCCCCCCGGTCGGGCTGCACGATTTCGTTTGTTTGCCCGTAGCCCAACATGCCGACCGCCCGGTCGTTCCGCAAAAAATATTGCGCCAGCGAGGCCGCAACCGTCACCGTGTACTCTTCCGTCGTCTCAGGCAATTTAAACTCTTGGGGTCGCATCCACTCCGGCAGTTCGCCCCATTTTGGTTTGGATTCGTATAAATCCTGGCGCGGGGCAACGTGCCCAAAAACGGCCATGTCTGGCACTATCCAGATGTCGGCCAGCGGGTCTAGCTCAAACTCTTTCACGATGAGCCGGTCGCGGCGGGCGGTGCTGCGCCAATGGATGCGGCTGAAGCTGTCGCCGGGAGCATAATCGCGCACGCCAGAGGCGTTGGTGGTGACGTAATGGGTGCGGCGGCGCAGGGCATCCCCACCGGGCAAAACGCCCAGCGGCAGGGCAAATTGGTGAATTTCAAAGGTGAGTGGGTAGATGACGACATTGGTCGTTGGCACCAAATCTCGCTGCATGGGGAACAAACCAAATGGATCGCTGGTGGTTAGCCGAATGGGGCCAAGCTGGTAGCGACCTCGCTGACGGCAAATGGTGGTGGTGCGCCAAACGTAGCTGGCCTGCGAACCAAGCCCGTTGACCACATGGCTGGAAAAATGGTTGGGCAGGGAAGAGAAATCACGCACTTCCAGCCACAGTTTGGGGATGCGGCTGGTGTTGCGGACGGTGAATCGTTCTTCCAACGGCCGTCCCACCTGCGCCCGCCGGGTACGAGTAACGCGGGAAATGTGGACGTAGTTGATGTTTACCCAGGCCCAGGCAAAAGAGATGATGAGCAGCAAACTCAGCAAGTAAGCCAGGCTGAATAAAATGTCACGGCCAGTAATAAGCCCGCTCAGTAAAGCAATGAAGGCCAGAATGATAACAGCCGTTCGCCGTTGTTGCTTAAATTTAAACATGAGATTGGCCTCCCAGGTGTGCTAGGAAGCCTGCATCTGGCCACCGGGCACAGGCACCTTGTCCAAAATGTCCTGCACAATGGCATCTGGTTCAATATCCTTAATCCGCGCCGCCGGGCCAACAATGATGCGATGACTCAACGCCGCGCCTGCCAGCGCCTTCACATCATCTGGCAGCACGTAGTCGCGGCCAAACATGGCGGCTCGCGCCTGGCACAGCCGGTACAGCGCCAGCGCCCCGCGCGAACTGGAACCCAAATACACGTCGGGATGCTCGCGGGTTTGCCGCACAATTTCAATAATGTACGTTTTCACCAGATTATCAATGTAGATTTCTTTGACTGCTTTTTGCACCGCCAACAGCTCTTCAACCGAAACAACCTGCGCAATCGAATCCACCGGATGGCTAAACTGCTGCCGATCCAGAATATCCAGCTCCTGTTCTTTGCTGGGGTATCCCAGGCGAATGCGCAACATAAAACGATCTAGCTGCGCTTCTGGCAAAGGAAAAGTGCCTTCGTACTCAATAGGGTTTTGCGTAGCCAGTACCATGAAAGGGGTTTCTAAAGGGTAAGTTGTGCCGTCTACCGTCACCTGCTTCTCTTCCATCGCTTCCAGCAGGGCAGATTGGGTTTTGGGCGTGGCCCGGTTAATTTCATCCACCAGCACAATTTGCGAATGGATAGGGCCGGGGCGGAACTCAAATTCGCGATTTTTCTGGTTGAACACAGAAACGCCCGTTACATCACTAGGGAGCATATCTGGCGTAAACTGGATACGCTGGAATTTACAGCCAACAGATTTGGATAACGATTTGGCCAAGACGGTTTTGCCCACGCCAGGCACGTCCTCAATCAAAATATGCCCCTGGCATAGCAGCCCCAGCACAGTAAGCTGCACGGCCGATCGCTTGCCGACAATGACCTTTTCTACATTTCCTACAATGCTGTTGGCAACTGCCTCAATATCTGCCATTTTAGATGCTCCTTTTGGATGATTGTTAATCGTGCCCGCGATTGTATCATAAATGGTTATTTTGGTGACAAAACAGGGTCATTCGTTGAGGAATCGTTGGTTTTGCGTGTTTTAAGCGGGTTCTGGCTCTCATTTTAGCGGTTGGCGAGGAAATGCGAATGGGGGAAACGGCCGTTTCTCATCCAGCCATCACAATAAACGATACCGTAAGAAACCCCGTAAGCTTGCTTGCTTAGATTTGATGCAATAGAATTAGTTGATGCATCAACTAGTTGTATGCGCAACCAATTCGGGGAACATCTGACAACGGCCGTTCACCCCAATGAACGCCAAAAAAAAAGCGTGAATCTATCCTTGCAGCCCCTCAATGGGCAACACCATTTTTTAAGTATCACTCAGATGATCAGCCAAAATATTGGCTACAAGCTGGCAAAATTTTCAGCGCCTTGAGCTAAAAATAAGCCGCGAATGCCCAATTAAAGGGCATTCGCGGTTTTTTTATTTCGAATCTAGCAAATCACCCAATGCGTGGTTGCTTCGCACCCTTCCTGGTGATTTGCTCCACTGAACTTAGTAACCTGTAAAAGGTTGCCAAATGGAGGAAACATGAGTCAACCAAACCCTAGAAAATGGTTATTTCAGCCTAAATGGCAGTTGCTGTTGATGACTGGCTTGCTGGCTTTGCTAGTTGTGCCCTTCAATCTCGCTTTTAGCGCAGATTGGGTCATTGCAGGCAGCTTCCAGAACGAGTTGCCCGGTGCACCCTGTGGCGATTGGGACAACTCTTGTGCGGCCACCACCATGGAAGATACCAACGGTGATGGCGTTTCTCGCCTGGTAGCCGATGGCCTGCCTGCGGGCAGCTACGAATACAAAGTGGTGGAGCTGGGCAACTGGGGCAACGCGCACCCGGCCAACAACGTGGCCATCACCACCAACGGCGGCCAGGTGCGCTGGTACTTCCAGCCCGGAGCCAACCGCGTGGCCGACAACGTGAACCAATGTGTGGCTACCGCAGCGGGCAGCTTCCAAAGTGAGCTTGGCGGGCCGGGCGATTGGGCACCAGATGACCTGCGTACGATGCTGTGGCAAGAAGCGCCCGGCAGTGATTGGTACAGCTTCACCGCAACCATTCCCGCTGGCACCTGGGAATACAAGGTCGCCCGCGACGAGGGCTGGGCCGAGAGCTACCCGGCCAGCAATGCCGTGCTGAACCTGGCGGCCGAATCTACCGTCACCTTCCGCTACAACTGCGCCGACAACACCGTGGAGCACAGCACCGAGGCGCCACCGCCCCCGCCAGAGTGGGTGGTTGCGGGTAATTTCCAGGACAACTTGCCCGTCTCTGCCGCTTGCGGCGAATGGAACAACGCCTGCCTGGAAACTGGCATGGAAGACAGCAACGCCGACGGCGTGTACCGCTTTGTCGGTGACAATCTGCCAGCCGGTGGTTACGAATACAAAATTGTGGAATACAACAACTGGAACAACGCGTATCCGGCCAACAATGTCGGTTTTGCCGCCGATGGCGGGCAGATGCGCTGGTACTTCCAACCCGGTGCGAACCGAGTGGCCGATAATGCTAACCAGTGTATCGCTACCGTAGCGGGCAACTTGCAGCCGGTCATTGGCGGGCCGGAATGGTCCCCAGACAATTTGCGCACGATGCTGTGGCAAGAAGCGCCCGGCAGCGATTGGTATAGCTTTACCGTTACGCTCCCCGCTGGCAGCTACGAATACAAAGTCGCCCGCAACGAGGCGTGGGATGAGAGCTATCCAGGCAGCAATGTAAGTTTGAGTGTGCCGTCGGAAACGGCCGTTACCATCCGCTACAACTGCGCTGACAACATCGTCGAAGATAGTATCAACAATCCTAGCGGCGGAGCCGAGCACGACAACGACATCTGGTGGAACGACCTGGGCCACGACAGCCGCGACACGCTGTTCCGCACGCCGGGTGGGGCGGTGGAGGCCGGAACGGCCGTTACCCTCCGTCTGCGCGCAGCCAGCAATGATCTCACCAGCGCCCAGGTGCGCGTTTGGGACGATCGTATCAACGCCCAAATGCTGCTCAATATGACCCTGGCTGCCGACGATGGCACCTACGAATATTGGGAAGCCACCGTGCCCGCCAGCAGTACCCCGACCATTTACTGGTATTGGTTTATTGCGCGGGATGGAACGGCCGTTGCTTACTACGAAGACGACGCTACCCGCAACGGTGGCTGGGGCCAAACCTTTGGCGACAGCGTAGACAACAGCTGGCAGCTCACCGTCTACGATCCCAGCTTCCAGACGCCCGATTGGGTAAAAAATGGCATCATGTACCAGATTTTCCCCGAGCGATTCCGCGATGGTGACCCGGCTAACAATACCCCGGCGGGCAGCTTCCACTACAACATTGCCGGTGGTAGCATCGTCCGCTCCGACGGCACCGACTGGAACACCCCCATTTGCGATCCGCGCGACGAAAATGCGTGCTTCCAAATCTACGGCCAAAACTTCTACGGTGGTGACCTGCAAGGTATCCTCGACAAGCTCGATTACCTGCAAGATTTGGGCGTGACGGTCATCTACATGAACCCGATCTTCGAATCGCCGTCGAACCACAAGTACGACACGACTGATTTTGGCGTGATTGACGACAACTTTGGCGACCTGGCGCTGTTCCAGACGCTGGCCGCCGAAGCCCACAGCCGGGGCATGAGCCTGGTGCTGGACGGTGTGTTCAATCACTCCTCGTCAGATAGCATCTACTTTGATCGGTACAACCGCTATGCCTCCGAAGGTGCGTGCGAATCCGTCTCCAGCCCGTTCCGCAGCTGGTACAACTTCTCACCGCAAACGGCTGGGCCGTGTGCGGGTGACACCACTTACGAATCCTGGTTTGGCTTCGACAGCCTGCCTAAGCTGAATTCCGCCGATCAAGGCGTGCGCGACTACATCTGGGCTGGTGGCGAAGACGCCATTGCCCGCTACTGGATGCAGTGGGCCGATGGCTGGCGGTTGGACGTCGGCGGTGATGTGGACCCCGGCTTGACCAATGACGCGAACAACGATTACTGGGAAGGGTTCCGTGACGCCGTGCACACCACCAACCCCGATGCCTACATCGTTGGTGAGGAGTGGAACGTGGCCACTGCCTGGACATTGGGCCAGGAGTGGGACGCCACGATGAACTACCAGTTCGGCTCGGCAATTATGAGCTTCTGGCGCGACAGCGATTTTGTGGACAACGACCACAATTCCGGCAGCTCGGCGGGCATTCTGACGCCGCTAACGCCATCGGAACTGGATGCGCGGCTGCACAATTTGGAAGAGCGGTATCCGCCCGAAGCGTTCCAGGCGATGATGAACCTGCTGGGCAGCCATGATACCAATCGTGCCCTGTTCATGCTGGATGAAAACACCGATTTGCAGGACGACACCCTGTACGACAATCCCAACTACGACTGGAGCGACGCCATGACCCGCCTGAAGGGCGTGGTGCTGCTGCAAATGACCATGCCCGGCGCGCCGACCATCTACTACGGCGACGAGGTCGGCTTGGTTGGCCCGGTCACCTGGGACGGCTCCACCTGGCAGGATGACCCGTACAACCGTCTGCCGTATCCCTGGCTGGACGAAACGGGCACGCCGTTCTACACGCACCTGCAATCGCAGGCCAGCCAGGATGCGCTGTTTACCTACTACCAAACGCTGACGATGGCGCGTAACAATTCTGCCGCGCTGCGCGTAGGCAGTTTTGATACCTTGCTGTTGGATGATACGGCGAATGTGTACGCATACGGCCGTCTCCTACCAGACTATTCCGATGCGGCCGTGGTGGTTGTCAATCGCGCCACTGCTGCCCAGGCCGTGACCGTCAACGTGAGCGGCTACCTGCCCATTGGCGCAACGTTTACCGACGCGCTGAACGGCGGTAGCTACACGGTAGATGCCGCTGGCAACATTGTGCTGAGCAGCGTGCCCGGCATGAGCGGTGCTGTTTTGGTGCTGGATGGGGCGCTGAGTGCGCCTCCGGTCGCAGTGAGTGACTTGATGGTAACGGCCGTTTCCAGCAGCAGCATTGACCTGAGCTGGAGCAGCGCCGCCGGGGCCAGCAGCTACGACGTCTATCGCAGCCTGTTGAGCGGTGGCGGTTATGCCCTCATCGGCAACGTGACGGGCACCAGCTTTAGCGACACGGGCCTGACCGTGGCCACGGGTTACCACTACGTGGTGGTGGGCCGCGATGACGCCACCGGGTTGAAAGCTGCGCATTCCAACGAAGTTTCCGCAATTACGGCATACACCATCGGCTGGGCCAACTTGCAGTGGTCGCCCACGCTGAATCACACGATTAGCACCCTCAACCGCACGGAGAACGTCTACGGCCAAATCTGGATTGATGGCGTGACCGGCCAACCGGGGGCGACCCCTGGCCTGCTGGCTGAGGTGGGCTTTGGCCCCGTCAGCTCCACGCCGAGTGACAGCTGGACCTGGGCCAGCATGGCGTTCAACACGGATGCAGGCAACAACGACGAGTACGTGGGCACGATGTTGCCTGATGCGCTGGGCACGTTCTGCTACACCACGCGCTACAGCGGCGACGGCGGCAACAGCTGGTTCTACGCCCTGAACGGGCCGGACGAAGGCAATCCTACCTGCCCCGGACCGTATGGCGTGCTGACGGTGGTCGCCAGCGCGGACACAACTGCGCCGTCCGCGCCGACCAATCTGGCCATTGCCGGGACGACGATCGGCAGCATCTCGCTGGTGTGGGATGCCCATCCCAACACTGCTGGCGACCTGCATGGCTTTGAGCTGTACCGTGACGGTACGCGCATCGCCACGATTGCCAATCCGGCGGCGACGAGCTACACGGATACGGCCGTTACCACCGGCACAACTTACAGCTACACTCTGGTCGCCTTCGACACAAGTTTTAACCGTTCAGGCGAGTCCAACGCGGTTGCGGCCACGGCGGAAGCGCGCATGGTGAGCGTGACCTTCACGGTGGGCGTACCGGCCTACACGCCGGGCACGGTTTACATCGTGGGGGATTTGGCGGAGTTTGGGCCGTGGAATCCGGGCCTGGTGCCGATGACCCAGGTGGATGCGACGACCTGGAGCTACACGCTGGACATTGCGGACGGTACGGCCGTTCAGTACAAGTTCACGCGGGGTAACTGGGACACGGTCGAAGCGTGGGGCGCGATCACCGGGCTGACCAATCGGGCCATGACGGTTAACTACGGCAGCAGCGGCATGCAGCTAGTGGACCTGACCGCCACCGACTGGGGCACCGGCCCGGATGACACCAAGGCGGTGCAACTGTGGCGCGATCCGATCGTAACGGCCGTTTCCCCAGCAAATGGGGCGACGGGTGTGGCGGTGAATACGGCCGTTGCGCTTACTTGGAGCCTGCCGATGGATGCAGGAACCAGCTTCACCGTTTCTGGTCCTGGGGGCAATGTGGCCGGTGCGTTTGCTGCCGACACCACCAACCAGATTATCACCTTTACGCCTGCCGCGCCGTTGGCGCAGGGCACAACCTACACCATTGCTGCCAGTGGACAGGTGAGTAACGGCAACGTGCAGCAGGTGCCGGTAACGTTCAGCTTTACCACCTACGCGCCCACCGTCGCAGAGCGGTTTGACGCGCTGACGGCGAAGCTGCAAGCGCTGACGAATGCTGGTAAATTTCCCGGTCGTGTGGGGCAAAATCTGGTGATTCGTTCGCAGCGGGCCAAGCTGTATTACAGTTTGGGCTTCAACAAGCCGGCGATCCTCAATCTGAACGTCATCGTTAGCGTGACTAATGCGATGGAAAATGCGGGCTTCCTTTCGGCTGCGGATGCGGCGGAGGTGCGTGGCCTGGCGACGGGGTTGATTGCTACACTGCTTGAGTAATGCTTATGGATTAGATTGAGCTTGAATAGAAAACGGCCGTTCTCGGAAAGGAACGGCCGTTTTTTTATGGACTTGAAAGATTGGGCCAATTTTTTACCGTTTCTACAAATTATTCTTGATCCAAAATTGGTTCAATTTACTGATGGGCTAAGGCACGCCAGCCCCGCGTGCTGCCGCCAGCAGTTGGTACCACTCAATGCGGCTCAATGCCACCTTATCGGCCAAAACGCTAGGGGCGATGCGTTCTGGTTTGAGGGTGCCCAGGATGGGCTGGATGGGCGCGGGATGGCGCAGCAGCCAGGCGAGGGCAATCGCTTCTTTGCTGGTGTTGTGCGTGGCAGCCAGACGGGCAATCTCGGCGGCGGTGGCGTGGACGTTCGCCGGGTCATTGTCGCGGGGCACAAAGAGCTGCCCGCCTGCTACCGGCGACCACGCCTGGATGAGGATGTGATTTAGGCGGCAGTAATCCAGCGTGCCGCTGATGCCGGGATAGGTGGGTTGGGTCATGTTGGCCACGATGCCGTCGCTGATGAGGTAATGGTGCAGCAGGTTCAGCTCCACCTGGTTGATGCGCAGCGGCTGGTCGAGGGCATGTTGCAGCAGGGCGATTTGCCCGGCGTTGAAGTTGCTGACGCCAAAGTGCAGTACCTTGCCGCTTTGCTGTAAATGGTCAAAAGCGCGGGCGACTTCTTCCGGCTCCATGAGCGGGTCGGGGCGGTGGAGCAGCAGAATCTCCACGCGGTCGGTGCCCAGGCGGCGTAGCGTGCCCTCCACGGCGCTGACGATGTGGTCGAAGCTGAAGTCGTAGCGGCCGGGAGCGCCGGGGTGGGGGTCGTTGCCCATGATGATGCCGCATTTCGCTTGCAGCACGAGCTTGTCGCGCAGGCTGGGGTTTTGGCGCAGGGCATGGCCGACCATTTCGTCCGACTTGCCCCAGGTATAAATGTCGGCCAGGTCGATGAGGTTGATGTGGTGGGCAACGGCCGTTTCGATCAATTCAACCGCCCGCTTTTTGATGCTCTCATCCGCCGGGGTTTTGTCCCAGCTTCCGCCCAGGTGCCAGGTGCCAAAGGCGATGCGGGAAACGTCGAGATCGGTGTTGTGAAGCCGGTAATTTTTCATATCTCTCCTTTTGCTGTCAATTTTTTTACCGCGAAGGGCGCGGAGGACGTGGAGGATTGAGAATTCTATTTCTTCTCTGTGCGCTCTGTGACCTCTGTGGCAAGAATTTTAGCCCACTTTTCGGCAAGCGCCGGGCTGGATGCGACGAGCCGGGTGAAGTTTTGGTTGAGCTGGGCGTCTAGTTCGGCGGGGCTGAGCTGGCGGCAGTGGGCCATTTTGGCGGTGACCTGCTGGATGAGGGCGGGAGTGCCGGGTTGCTGGGCGAAATGTTGGTTCGCGCCGGGGTTGTCGGTCTCGGTTAGCAGTCGGTCTGGGGGGATGGCAGCCAGGATTTGCTCGATTTTTTCGGAGTGGAGCAGCTCAACGCCGAAGGTGAAGTAGGTGCCGACAGCGAGATAGCGGTCAATCAGGTTCAGTGGGCCGGAGTACCAGTGCACGATGGGGGTGGGTGGTTGGAATTGTTCCAGGCGTTCGAGAACGGCCGTTTCTGCCCCCAGTCCGTGAATATTGACGATTTTTTGTTGGGAAACGGCCGTGTCCAAAAAGTAATCAAACACGGCAAACTGCTGTGGGTAGCGGATTTTGTCTTTCACCAGCAAAAAGTCCAGGCCGATTTCGCCCAGCATGGGGGTTTCGGCCAGCAGCGGGGCCAGGCTGTCCAGGTCGTGGGCAAAGCGGTGGGCTTCCCAGGGATGAATGCCAAACAGCGGCACGATGAGCGGATTGTCGGCGGCGATTTGTTTGGCGCGCTCGTAGGCGGCCACGTCAATCGTCACGGAGAGGGTGAAAATTTGGCGCTTGGCTATTTCCGACAGGGCGGCGGGCAGTGCGGCGTCGTCGAACATGTCTATGTGGGTATGGGCGTCAATCAGCATGGGGCAGCTCCGATTGGTCATTAAGCGGCAGGTTTGGCAGCAGCTGCCGCACGGTAAAAATCGCCATGCCTTCGACAAACAGGCGGTAGCGCGGGTCGTGCCAGCCGCCATACGGAATTTTGTCGTAGGTGGTGGCGATGCCGTGTTTTTCCAAAAAAGCAGCGTGCCGCTGCAAACTATTTGCGGATTGGTAGAACCCGACGAGATGGTTGTGCCGGATGTTCATCACAAAGTCGTAATAGTATTGGCACGCCTCGGCTTCGTTGTCGAAGATTTTTTCGGGTGGAGAGTCCTGGCCGCGCTCGGTGTAGAAGAAGTAGAAACGGCCGTTCCGCTTGGCCAAACAATAAACATCACTAACAACCCAGGGTTCCCCAATGTGGTAGTTGCCGGTGTTGCATCCGGCATCGTGTAGGCGTTGTTTGAGTTCGTCCAGGTTCATAGCAAATTGGTTAAAATCAGCTCCGTGATGCAATCAGTGTGTCAAACGTAGCGGATGGCAGATATTTTAGCACTTCGCATCCATAATTTGGAGCAATCCGCATGATTCCAGAGAGAAATTACGCTTTGTTTTCTCTGCGGCTTGCCAGGTGCATATTTTTAAGGAATTTTCTTTTGACGTTAGCCAAGAAATGGACTGAATGATATAACCTTAGGCGGTAATACATGCTGCCACCAGACATTAACAAGTAACGGCCGTTGTAGCACGCATCATAGGGTGAGTAAATCACGGTGACAATTCATCAAGCACTTCGTGAGCAGTTGGCAAAGCTTCCCGCGTTAGGACATCCTCTGCTTACACAGATAGTAACAGACCAATCGTTTGCTGGCATGATCCTTGCCGATCAAGTTCACGCGCTGGCAACCCAGATGACTATTTCTAGTGAAGAGCTAATGCACGCCCTCGTGCCCCTTGCTCGCTGTTACGCTTATACCCCCATTTCTAACTACCAGGTAGGTACAATTGTTCGTGGCACGAGTGGCAACTTCTATTTTGGCGCGAATTTAGAGTTTCCCGGTTTAGGGTTGAACATGACCATTCATGGCGAACAAGCCGCAGTGGTTAATGCCCGCCTTCATGGCGAAACAGGTTTAGATGCCCTTGCTGTCCAGGGCACACCTTGCGGCCACTGCCGTCAATTTTTAGCAGAGATTAACAACCCTCACTTTGCTATTATTTACGCCAATGGTCATAAACGGCCGTTAACCGATGTTCTGCCAAATGCATTTTCGCCAATGGCTCTGGGAAATAAGCGGGGATTGTTTGTTCCCCCTTCGTTACAGCCCCAATTGATACTCGAAAACGGTGATCCGCTCAGTAATTTGGCGTTGCAGATGGCCCAGCAAAGCTATGCCCCCTACTCAAAAAATCGGGCTGGCATTGCCGTACAACTTTCGAATGGCTTTATTGCAGGTGGCTCTTATCTGGAAAACGTTGCTTTTAATCCCACCCTCTCTCCATTACAAACTGCTTTAGTGGCCTTGCGCATGTGTCAACAATCCTGGCAGGATATTCAAGACGCCGTTTTAGTGGAGCAGCGGGCGTCCTTGAGCAGCCAAGAGCAGGTAAGCCGCGCCTTGTTAGCCACGTTAGGCAATGTTGAATTAAGGGTTCACGCACTCTAATATTGCGGGCTTTCCGCAAGAGAAGGTGCAATAAAGTAGGAATCTATCCGAAAAAGCCGCAGAGAAAGGAGGAATCTGAGAAAAAAACCTTCGCCTTAAACTCTCTGTGAACTCTATGGCAAATATTCGGACTGGTACTAAATTTCACAGATTCTGCCTAGTTGCAACAGTGGCTAGAATTTGCCCTCAGCAGGATTCATAATTAGGAGAAAAGCCAAAATGGACAGAATTCTTATTGATACAGACCCCGGTGTAGACGATGCGCAAGCCATTTTGCTGGCTGCCGCCCACCCCAAGCACCGCATTGAGGGGCTTTTAGCAGTGGCTGGCAACGTTGGGCTAGAGCATACGCTGCGAAATTCGTTACTGCTCACGGAAGTTATAGATCAGAAAATCCCAGTTTACCCTGGCTGTGCCCAACCGTTGGTGATGTTTCAGGAAGACGCTGCTGACGCCCATGGTCATGATGGCTTGGGTGATGTTGGTCTGGTGCCACAACAGCGCCAGGCCGAGACGGAACATGCAGCTTTGGCCTTGGTGCGAATGGCAAATGAGTCACCCAATGAAATCACCTTGGCGGCCATTGGGCCATTAACGAATGTGGCCGTGGCTCTGACAATTGACCCCGATTTGCCTAAAAAGCTGAAGCGTTTGGTCGTCATGGGCGGGGCGGTAACCGGGCATGGCAATACTTCCAGCATCACGGCCGAATTCAATATTTACTTTGATCCGGAAGCGGCGCACATGGTTTTTACGGCGTGGGCAAAAGTGGGTTTGCTCATTGATGTGGTAGATTGGGAGGTCACCAAGCGGCATGGGTTTCCCCAAGAAGTTGTTAATCGGTGGCGGACTATGGATTCCCCTAAGGCGAAATTTTTCAAGGCCATTACGGACAAAAATTATGACCGCTCTTTTAATGTGCTGAAACGGCCGTCTCTCTACGCTGCTGATCCTTTGGCCCTAGCGGTGTTGTTGGAGCCAGACATTGTGACAAAGGCTGAACAACGCCACCTCTCAATTGAAATAAATGGCAGCCATTCACGCGGGCAAACGATTGTGGACTGGGATAATCGTTTAGGCAAACCAGCCAACGCCAATATTATCCTCGCCGTTGATGACCTCCGGTTCCAGGCCCTCATGGAACAAGGATTACGATAACGGCCGTATTTAGAATGGAAGAGATTATCGCGCTTGCATTCTCCCAATGACAATGACCCAAGAAACAACCCAAGCTAATGTTGCGGCCGATGTCATCAATTTTGGCATTGGTCAACCCAATTTCGATATTTTACCCACAGAGCTGATTCACAAAGCGGCCGAACATCGCTTGAGTCAACGCGATCCCCGTTACCTCAACTACGGTTTTGAGCAGGGGGACGGCTATTTGCGAGAAGCGATGGCTGCCTTTTTGACGCCTGCCTATGGGTTTCCAGTTCAGGCATCACAGCTTTTGCTTTCTGTGGGCGCTACGCAAGCCATAGACATGATTTGTAGCGCTTTCACCCAGCCAGGAGACGTGATTTTTGTCGAAGAACCCACCTTTTTCCTGATTTTGGGGTTATTTCGCGATCACGGTTTGCAAATTGTGCCGATTCCTCTGGATGATGAAGGTCTTGATCTGGCCGTGTTGGAAGAGAAATTGGCACAGTATCAACCCAAGCTCCTCTACACGATCCCTACATTTCAAAATCCAACTTCCCGAAATCTCTCCCTGGAACGCCGCCAAAAACTCGTTGCCTTGAGCCAAAAGCACAACTTTTTGATTGTGGCTGATGAGGTGTATCAGCTACTTCATTACACCAAAACGCCGCCACCTTCATTTGCCACTTTTTTGGATAGTGAGCAAGTTTTTTCAATTGGCTCTTTTTCCAAGATTTTGGCCCCCGGGTTGCGTTTGGGCTGGATTCACACGTCGCCGAAGCTCATGAAACAGCTCTTAAACAAGGGGTTGATGGCTAGTGGTGGCGGGCTTAACCATTTTACGTCTGGCATTGTGCGGAGCGTGGTGGAGCAGGGTTGGCAAGCGGACTATCTGGCGGGATTAAAGCAAATTTACGAGCGGCGCATTGCGATTTTAGCCGATGCCCTTGAACAGTTTTTGCCCAAAAATATACTCTTTCAGAAGCCGGGGGGCGGCTACTTTTTTTGGCTGAAGTTGCCGGAAGAAATGGATGGGACAAGGTTGTTGCAAACGGCCGTTTCCCACAAAGTTGGTTTCCAACCGGGCATCCGATTCAGTAGTCGGAACACCCTCAACAACTTTATCCGTCTCAGCTTTGCTTTTTATGAAGAGGCCGAGCTGGTAGAAGGCGCAAAGCGATTGGCCGCAGCTTTAGACGAATACACGCAATTGTAACAACCTACACCCTATTTCACGATTTATTTTTAAGGTCTCTGTTCAGATGGAACACAGAGTTACACGGAGAACACACAAAGTTACACAGAGAATTGCTGTTTTCTCTGTGAATCTCTGCATTGCCTCTGTGAACCTCTGTGTAACTGAACGCTTGCTTTTAAGAAAGGAAGGTTTGAATGCGAAAAATGATTATTGACACCGACACAGCCTCGGATGATGCGGTGGCCATCATGATGGCGCTTATGGATCCGGATGTGGATGTGGTCGCCCTGACCGTTGTGGCTGGGAATGTGAACCTGAAACAGGCCAGCATCAATGCCCGCTACACCGTTGAACTGTGCGGCAAAACCACACCCGTGTACGAGGGAGCGGCCGTTCCCCTGCTGCGCGAGGCGTACCATGCCGAATTTTTTCACGGCTCCGACGGCATGGGCGAGATGCACTACCCGGCTCCCAAACGCCCCGCCGAAACCAAACATGCTGTTGAGGCTCTGATTGAGCATATCGAAGCCAATCCTGGCATTATTTTGGTCACCCTTGGCCCCATGACCAATGTGGCTTTAGCCGTTGCCCAGGCTCCCCATATTGTCAAAAACGTTAGCCGCTGCGTGGTAATGGGCGGGGCTGCTTGCGTGGTCGGCAACATCACCCCAGCGGCCGAATTTAACATTTGGTGCGACCCAGAAGCGGCGCGCGTCTGCTTCCGTTCAGGGCTTCCCATCGAGATGGTCGGCTGGGAGCTATGTCGCGGTGAGGCAAATATCCTGGAAGAAGAGATGCGCTATTACAAAGAGGAAATAAACACGCCACTGTCTCATTTCACCATTGATTGCAATGCCTCGGCGTTAAAAACAAACCAGGAATGGTTAAGTGATCCAGGCATTGGCTTGCCTGATCCGGTGACGATGGCTATTGCTCTGGATCCCGCAATTTGTACCAAAAGCAGCAAACATCAGGTGGAAATCGAATGCGAAGGTACGTTTACGCGGGGCATGACTGTGGTTGATCAGCTTAATGTCACTGTTCACGATACTGCCAATGTCGGAATGTGGAAAGCCGTCAATGCCGATGGCTCACCCCATATCACCGTTTGTTGGGAAATTGATATTCCAGGGTGGAAAGCTTTATTGGAGAAGAGTGTGAGAACGGCCGTTTAACAAACTATTTGGAGGTATGAAATTATGGCTACAAAAGTGATTTTAGATGTAGATACTGGCACTGATGACGCGGTTGCCCTGATGCTGGCAGCCTTGTCACCCGATTTAGAATTGATAGGTGCGACTACCGTTGTGGGCAACTGCCCCGGCATTGTTTGCACCCAAAACACCCTGCGTGTTTTTGACCATATCGGTGTAGATGTGCCCGTGCACCAGGGCATGTTAGAGCCAATGGTGCGCCCCGATTTTAATCGGCCAGAAAAAAGTGTCATTCATGGACTTTATCTCGATTTGCCACCCGCAACATCCAAAGCTACTTCAAATGATGCTGTTGCCTGGCTTATTGAGACCTATGAAGCGTCCGCTGGGGACATTACCCTGATCCCGGTTGGCCCGTTGACCAATATTGGTATGGCATTCCGGCAGCAGCCTTCCATGTTGGCCAAGCTGCCTGAACTGGTCATCATGGGCGGCGCTCACCATATCGGCAATACCACCCCTTCGGCCGAATTTAACATTTGGGTTGACCCGGAGGCGGCCAAGGTGGTGATGGGTTGCCAACGGCCGATTCGCATGGTACCCCTTGATGCCACCCACAAAGCGTTGATCTCACTTGACGATTGCAAAAAGCTGCGCCAGCTTGGCACGCCCGCAGCCACGGCAGCTGCAAGCTTCATTGAACAGCGCGTGGAAGGGTATAACAAATACCAGCCAATGGCCGAGATGGATGCGGCTCCGGTGCATGACGCGCTGGCCGTTTGCGCCGTCATAGACCCCACAGTCATCAAAACAGAATTGATTTATGTGGATGTGGAAACCAAGGGGGAATTGACAGACGGCCGTACCGTGTGTGACTTTGGCAATCGCAGCCATAAGGAACCCAATGTTCACTTTGCCACAGATGTGGATCTGCCTAAATTCAAGGAAATGATGTTTGATATTTTAGGCCGTACAGCCTGAGTTGGAAGAGGGTAATCAGGTAATTGAGTAATTACTCAATTACCTGATTACTCAATTACTCTTTACTTTGCCAGTTGCGCCAGGCGATCTGCGTGAGCCCGGCTGCCAATTGCGCAATATCTTCTTCGTTGGCCGTGTTCAGCGTGTCTCGCATATCCTGTGGGATGGCTTCTGGCCCTTTGAGCGCGCCAGCCATCGCCCCGGCCATCGCCGCAATGGTATCGGTGTCGTTGCCAATGTTGGTGCCGCCGACGGCACAGCCAACCGGCTCGCCTTTGGCGGCCACAAAGATGCCCACGGCCGCTGGCGTAGATTCCACCATCATCACCGAATTGCCAACGGCGGCTTCGATGTTACGCAACGCTTCTTCAAATGATGCGGCCCGCAGCGCTTCTTCGACAGCTAATTCGATGCGGCGCACAACGCTGGGACCGGGGGCGACACGGCCGTTTTCCCGCCCAATTTTCTCGCCCAAACGTGCCCCAGCCAATGCTGCTTCCACCACGCTAAAGACATCGGCCGTGGGCAGCAACGCTTCTGCCACGCCTGCGGCAATGGCTCCAGCGCCACTGGCCGCAATTTGGGTATTGTGGGTTGGCTTTGCCGAAATCCAGGCCGTCCAGACGGCCGCTTCAATATCGCCTGGGTGAATCAAGCCAGCTGGCGCGACGCGCATGGAAGCTCCGTTGGTAGTGCCCATCGAAGCCAATTTGCGGGTTGAGTCACCCACAACGCCGATGTGATCTGTGCTTTCCCCGGCCGCCAAAGCTGCCAAAAGGGGTTTGGTAGTTGGCCCCTGCTGCCGCCGCATGGGAGAATATTGTGACCAATGGATCAGTCGTTTGATCCAGGCCATCTCGTCTAATTTCCCTTCTGTGGCAATAAGTACCTCGATCAGCGCAAACATCTGGCTGCAATCATCGGTCACCAGGCCAGCGATGTCTGAATGGGAGAAGGTGTCTACTGGTGGCGGAATCAATTTGTCTAGCAGCCCTCCGTGCGTCGCGATGATTTCATCAATTTGGTGCTGTTCTGTGGCCGCACCCATCGCATCGCCCAAAGCAGCGCCCAGCAGACTGCCTAAAATATGCTTTCCCAAATATGCTTCATTCATTTCATTCATCAAAATCCTTCCTTAAAAATATGGGGGAACTTTATTGGTTTTCCTCTATGGAATAAAAAGCTGAACACAGAGTTACACAGAGAAAGCGCGGAGTTTCACAGAGAAGAAAAATCTGCGCCAATCTGCGAAATCTGCGGATTTTCATTCAGGGTGGTTAACGATAGTTGGCGTCGTCTTCTAAAACGGCCGTAATCTCCGCCAACGTTGGTACATTAATCCCGGCACCAAACTTTTGCACAGCGGCCGCGCCTGTGGCATTGGCCAGCCGCAGCAATTTTGGCAGCGAATATTTCTCCAAATAGCCGAATACCACGGCTGCCTCCACGCTGTCCCCGGCCCCGATTAAATCAACCACCTCTACGGGAATTCCCGGTTCATAAACCGTTTCTGTGGCGGTGTGCCCGATCATGCCGTTTGCCCCCAGTTTGAGGATGACCAATTTTGCGCCTAACTGGCGGATACGCTCGGCCATCTCTTCCGGAGGCAGCGACTCTTGCACAATGAGCTGCGCCTCGTCAGAGGTTAGCAGGACGACGGTTGCCTGCATCATTCGTTCTAGCCATGCCTTGGGCATGGAGGGAATGACGGGGCCTGGATCAAAAAAGATTGGAATATTGGCTGCTTCGGCAATTGCCATTGCTTCCAGGTTGCCCGCAGACCCTAGCCCGGCGTAGTTCCAGCCGTCGAGGATGAGTCCATTGGCTGATTGAATGGTATTGCGCCATGTTTGGGGGAAACGGCCGTCTTGCAATTGCATCTTTCCGTGTCTTCCCAAAAAAAGGTGCTGCCCCGCCGCATCTGTCAGGCAAATGGATAAGGGTGTCGGCTGATCGTCATGCACAATCTGGCCGCTCACATCAACCCCTTCGGCGATCAGATAACGCCGCCACACCTCGGCCAGGGCGTCGTCCCCAATGTGCCCGATGGATTTCATCTGCAAGCCCAGCCGCGTGCCACAAATGAGGGTGTTGGCCATGCCGCCAGGGGTTACCAGGTGTTGCTCCATAAATTGGTGTTCAGACGGCCGTATGGGAAATTGTACCGGGCGAAAGCTCATATCCACAACGGCGTTCCCCAACCCAATAACTGTATGGCTCAATGTTGGCCTCCATTTAGCAAATGATGTTTCGTACGGTTTATTTTGGCATGCTTGCCTTGGCCCGTTATGGTACTTCGCTACTTTTTGACAGTCAATAAAAGACGGAGTAAGAAAGAGCCAACTGTGGTAAACGCAGCGCACGATAAAATTCAGCTTTTGACAAAAAGGAGAGCGAGATGAATGCTAAAACCTATTTACACAAGATAGAACAAAATTATCCAGGTATTTGGGAGCGAATGGAGGAGGAGATTACGGCCGTTTCCTACTTCAATCTCTTCAAACAACTATCCGACAACTACTCACCTACCCTCACCGTCTCGCGGGTGCAAGGGCCACTCGTCGAATCGCTGCTGGCAGGAAGTAATGTCAAAGTAGATCGCAACCTGCGCAAATCGGGCAGCATTGGCCTGACCATCGGCCAGGAGCCAGCTCCCATTTGGCTCTCTGGCCACGCCGATATTTGTAGCTACCTCACTGGCCCCTGGGATGGCACAGGTTATCCGCTCACCCCCTTTTGCATGCCCCGCGCCCGGCCCGGCGGTCGCCCCGCCGTCGCCCTCGGCACGCCGGAAAATGGCGGCGCTTTGGCACGATTGGCCGAAGGCGAAATGGTGACAACCGAGGAAGGCGACACCTTTTTTGCCACCCAGGAAACAAGCTTGCCCCCCTGGACGCGCGTGGTCTACCATCTGGAAGCCACCTGGGATCAGGAAAGCGACAAAATTCACGGCTACATTGACAACCAGGCCACGTGTGCCGCGCTCATTCTGGCAGCCCGCTTACTGTCCCAATACAACGTCAACGCCCTGCTGCTGCTCAACGATGAAGAGGAAGGGCCGGTAGACAAAGGGAATCAGGGCTTCTCTCGCGCCATGCAGCGGCTTTTACACCGCACGCCGCTGGACCAACTGCCAGACATGGTGATTGTGAGCGACGGGCATATGCCTTCTGGCGTTGATCCTGATGATGATTCTTCAGTTTTTGGACAGGGGGCTTTGTATGGTGGCCTGAGCAGTGGCGCACGTGGGGCTGTGGTGCCGCCACAATTGCTTCAATTTGCCGGTGAGCTGGCTCCCGAATTGGCCACGCAGGGCATCAAACTGTCAAAAAATTCGGGTTACATCAGTCGCAGCGACGATATTTCAGCGATGCAGTTTACCCAAAATGTGATGCTCATTGGCTTTGCGGGGACTTCTTCGCACTTTGACCTGATTCCCACGATGAAATGTTCTGATCTAGTGAATCTCACCAAAACGTTGGTCGTTTACGCCCTCATGGCGCAAGATGCGGCGTGGCGGGCAAAATACCTTTAACACAGCTCCTTTCAAATAAAGTGGAGTGAGCATTTGAGGATGTTTTTTGGTAGCCGCGGATTTTTACCGCGCGATTTTTTCGCGGAAAGAATCCGCGGCTACGGGTTTAGAGTTGCAGGATGAGCCCTTGGTTGGGGGCGAGGGTGAAGTTGGCGAGGGCCAGTTCGCCTGTACGCTGCATGTCGGTAGCCAGGATGATGCGGGTGGTTGTGCCTAAATCTTTTATGTTAACTTGTTGGGGTTCCCCGCTGAAATTGAGGAGGATGAGGAAGGAACGGCCGTTCCCCTCCACACTTTCCCGCACATAAGCCAACACATTCTCATTGTTCGCTTCCACATCTTGGTAGCTGCCCACATGCAGGGCCGGTTCGTCGCGGCGCAGCTGGGTGAGGGCGCGGTAGAAGTTAAGCATGGAGGTCAGGTCTTCGTTTTGGGCGGCGACGTTGATGGTTTTGTAATTGTCAGCAACCGGGAGCCAGGGAACGGCCGTTTCCCCAGAAAATCCTGCATTCACCGAACCATCCCACTGCATCGGCGTGCGCTCCGGGTCGCGGCCAATGATGTGGGCAATCTCTGGCTGGTTGACGGCGGGCGGATCCTGAATGAACGCTGGCGGAATGTGGCCATCCACCATGCCGAGCTCCTCGCCGTAGTAGGTAGTGGGCGTGCCGCGCAGCGTCAGCAGCAGCATGTTGGCCACGCGCGCCTGGTCCACGCCGACGCGGGTGGCGATGCGGTGCTGGTCGTGGTTGCCCAGCACCCAGTTGGGCGTGGCTCCAGCGGGCAGCGCGGCTTCGTAGCTGTTTACCAATTGGCGGATATTTTGCGCCTGCCACTTTGCCTGGATGAGGTGGAAGTTAAACGGCATGTGGCATTCGTCGAAATTGGGGCCGTAGTAGGCCATCAGCTCATCATACGGCAGGTAGATTTCGCCTACCATCATGCGCTCGTCGTATGCGTCCAGCACGGCGCGCATTTGGCGAATGAGGTCGTGTACTTCCGGCATATTTTGGGTGTAGATGTGGCGGTGGCTGTTGAATGGATCGACGCCGTCCCAGTCTGGATTGGGCGGCTCGTTGCGGAACTGTGCATCCTTGATCATCAGCCAGATGACGTCCACGCGGAAGCCGTCCACGCCTTTGTCCAGCCAAAAGCGCATCACGTCTAGCATGGCGGGCAGCACGTCGGGATGGCGGTAGTTAAGCTCCGGCTGCTGGGTGACAAACTGGTGCAGGTAATATTGTCCGGTGGCTTTGTCGAAGGTCCAGGCGGGACCGCCGAAGAAGCTGCGCCAGTTGTTGGGCGGGCCGCCGTCGGGGGCGGGATCGTGCCAGATGTACCAGTCGCGCTTGGGATTGTCACGGCTGCTGCGGCTCTCCTGGAACCAGGCGTGCTCGTCAGAGGTGTGGTTGGGCACGAGGTCGATGATGAGCTTGAGGCCGCGGGCGTGCACATCGGCCAGCAGGGTGTCGAAGTCGTCCATCGTGCCGAAGAGTGGGTTGATGCCCACGTAATCGGCGACGTCGTAGCCGAAGTCGTGCATGGGGGAGGGGTAGATGGGCGACAGCCAGATGGCGTCGATGTTGAGGCTTTGCAGGTGGTCCAGCCGTTGGCGGATGCCGGGCAGATCGCCGATGCCGTCGTTGTTGCTGTCCTGGTAGGAGCGGGGGTAAATCTGGTAGATGATGCCTTTTTGCCACCAGAGGGGTTGTTGGGTCATGGGTTTGGTCTCCGATTTATTTTGGAGACCTGACAGGTTTACGCGCTATCTTTTCCACCCGGTTTTTGGGATTGCGAAACTGCCTTGATGGTTAGATTGTTGGGAAACCTGTCAGGTCTGGTTAGATTTGGTTAAACGGCCGTATCCTCCAAAAAGTGTGGGGGGATATCGTCCTGGGTGAGTGTGCAAAGCAGTTCGTCGGTCATGGGTTCCAGGTGAACGA
This sequence comes from Ardenticatenaceae bacterium, assembly GCA_020634455.1. Classification (GTDB taxonomy): domain Bacteria; phylum Chloroflexota; class Anaerolineae; order Promineifilales; family Promineifilaceae; genus Leptofilum. The sequence goes on from JACKBQ010000001.1 coordinate 64,939, forward strand.
TGCGGTTGGCCTGGCGTTCGATGGTTTTTTCTAGCAGGTTTCGGGTGTAACGGCCGTTGCCAAAAGCGCGGGTTCGTTGGTGGTAAACGGCCGTCAGGTGGTGCAGCAGCAGCGTTTGCGCCCCCGGCGTGAGCGTGAGCTGGTGTGCTGTGCAAAAAGCGGTGAAGATGTCGGCTAGCTCTTGCGGTTTGTAATGCTCAAAGTAGAAGTAGCGGTTGAAGCGAGACTTCACGCCCGGATTGGCTTCCAAAAAGCGGTGCAGTTCGTCGCCGTAACCGGCAATGATTACCGCCAGCTTGCCCCGCTGGTCTTCCATCCGTTTGAGTAGCGTTTCGATTGCCTCCAGGCCAAAATCTTGCCCATTTTGGCCGCCGCGCGGCATGAGTGCGTATGCCTCATCAATAAAAAGGATGCCGCCTAATGCTTTTTCCACCATCTCGTCCACCTTGAGCGCCGTCTGCCCCACAAATGGAGCCACCAGCCCGGCCCGGTCGGTTTCGATGAGGTGGCCGCCGGGTAGGAAGCCGAGGGCACGGTAGATACGGCCGATTAGCCGGGCGACGGTGGTTTTGCCCGTGCCGGGCGGCCCGGCCAGCACCATGTGCAGGCTCAGGGGCATTTGGGTCAGGCCGCGCATCTGGCGCAGCTTTTGCACCTTCAAAAAGTTGATGAGGGTGTTGATTTCTTGCTTGATGTTTTCCATGCCGACCAGCTGGTTGAGGTCAGCCAGGACGTCATCCAGGGCGGTTTGATCGATGGTGAGTGGAGACGGCCGTTCCGCTTCACCTTTGCCATTTTCCAACCAATCCACGTAGCGCAGCACGATGGTGCTGTGCACACGAATGTGCAAGTCACCGTTGACCACAAAGCCAAAGCCATCTTCATGGGCGGGTTTGGTAAAGGGTAGCTCAAATACCGCTTCGCCATTGATGAAAAATTGCGCCTTGTCCAAAAGCTGAATGATCATCAGTTCGTTGAGGGCGTGCTGCCCTTCGCGGATGTATTTGCTTTTGGTCCAGGGTTGTCGTTCACTCCACACGCCATCTTGGCGGCGGCGAATGCGAAAATAGCCGCTTTGGGCGATCTCGAAGCTGTAACAATTTTGCTCATCGACGCAGCGCCAGAGCAAGCCGTAGCCAAAGTTGCCGCCCGCCACGCGCTCGATGACGGCATGAATTTTGTAGCACCAGTCGTCGTCAATGAAGAACGGTTGCCAGGTAGTCCACTCGCCCTCTTGTTGTTTGTGTTGCACCACGTAGGCGTAATCGCCTGGGCCGATGCGCAGCAGGGCGTGGGCGTCGTCACGGATTTCCCACTGGTTGCGGTTGTCTAAAAAATGGTCCTGAAAAATGGGCATGTCAGACGTTAAGGAACCTCCTGACTGTTAGTAAATTCACAGGCGAGATTATAGCATATTGTAGGGCGCGGTTGGGGTGGAAACGGCCGTGTTTTTGTCAACCACAGCTTGCAAAAATGGGATGAATGGCAGATAAGAAAATACGCCTCGGCGTAAATGGTGGTACTTAAGTCACTCCAGGGCATATTGCTTCACGTCGGCGGGCTGTCTACACTTTGTGGGAGCTTTATCATTTGCGTGCCATGTATCGGTAGTATCATCATGGCCAAAGACGCTGTTACGCAACACAAAACTTTGGCGAAGCTAGCCAGGCAGAAACCCGTGAAGAAGGTAACCCTCTGCCCATCTGTTTTTTGAATAATTGAATCCTCCGTAGTTCTGGTAGTTTTGCGCGGGGCTGTGTTGTGAAGTGCAGCAAAGGAGCAGAATAACGATGGCTGGAACAAGCCGACGGGAGTTTTTCCGTCAATTATTTAACCCGCCAGAACTTGGCCTGATGGGAGTCGGCACCGCCTCCCGCAACAGCACCCTCACTACCGAGCAGGAAGCGTCCCGCTTTTTGGCCCAGGCCACCCTGGGCGCAGATTACGATCTGATCCAGCAGGTGGCCAGCCTGGGCATTGAGCCGTGGATTGATGCCCAGTTTGCCTTGCCCCAAAGCCAACTCCTCGATTACGTGTATGCGGAACTGTACGACGAAACCCTCATCGGCGCTGAAACGCCGTGGCGGGAGCTGTTTCGCTATGCACTGTGGCAAACCACGCTGTACGGCCAGGATTTGCTGCGGCAGCGGGTGGCGCTGGCGCTGAGTGAAATCTTTGTCATTTCCACGGAGACGGATGCGATTTATGGCGTGGCCAACGGGGCGGCCGATTGGTACGACATGCTGCTGCGCAACGCCTTTGGCAACTTCCGAGATTTGCTGCAAGACGTGACGCTGCATCCGCTGATGGGTAGTTTTTTGAGCCATGCGGGCAACCGCAAAACCAACCTCGCCGAAAATCGTTTCCCCGATGAGAATTACGCCCGCGAAATTATGCAGCTTTTCACCATTGGCCTCTTTTTGCTGAACGATGACGGCAGCTTTATTTTGGATGGCAACAATGAGCCGATTCCCACTTACGATAACAGCCACATCACCGAGTTTGCCAAGATTTTTACGGGTCTCCAGTACGATTTTGACGGCGACCCGCATGTGTGGTGGACGCCGGATTTTAACAGCGGCTGGTTGAACCCGTATACGGCCGTTCGTCCCCTAAAAATGTGGGATGAAGAGCACGAACCGGGCAGCAAAACGCTGCTCAACGGTTACGTGGTGCCCAGCGGCCAGACCGGTATGGAAGATGTGAACGAGGTGCTGGATCATCTGTTTAATCACCCAAACGTAGGGCCATTTATTGGCCGCCAGCTCATCCAGCGGCTGGTGAAGTCGAATCCGTCGGCGGGGTATGTGGGGCGGGTAACGGCCGTTTTCAATAACAACGGTTCTGGCGTGCGCGGCGACATGCAGGCGGTCATTAAGGCCATCTTGCTGGACGACGAAGCCCGCAACTCAACGCACATCACCGACCCCGCGCACGGGAAGCTGCGTGAGCCATTTTTCCGCTTTACCCAACTGGTGCGCGCCTTCCATTACACCAATCCGCAAGGCAAATTTTGGGATGCGGGCTGGAATGTTGAGAGCGATTTGCGCCAATTTATGTTCAACGCCCCCAGCGTCTTTAACTTTTTCTCCCCCGGCTACCGCCCGCCGGGTGCTTTGAGTGCCAACGGGCTGACCGGGCCGGAGTTCCAGTTGATGAACAGCTACACCGCCATTTCGACCGTTAACTTTTGGTATTCGCGGCTTTGGTGGGGGTACGTGATTGACCTGCCTGACCCCACCGCCGAGATCAGGGGGCAAACTTATGCCCTGGATCAGCCGGAGCCAGATTTAAGCTACGAGGTAACGCTCTTGGGCAACATCGCTGATTTGCTCGATTATCTCGATTTGGTACTCACCTCTGGCACCTTGTCACCAGAAATGCGGGCGATTGTGGAAACGGCCGTTTCCGGTTATCAGGCAGACGGTGCCGACCCGGTGGATGTGGTCAAAATGGCCATCTTTTTATTCATGAGCTGCCCAGAGTACGCCGTGCAGGTGTAGGTAATAAAAACCTGACAGGTTTACATAATAGCAAAATGGCGCAGTTGGAAACAATTCCAAACGATCTGTTATTGAAATAACCTTGGAAACCTGTCAGGTTTCTAATTAATTGGAGAACTCTTATGCCATTCAAAATGAACCGACGACAATTCTTGGGCAGCGCCAGCTGTGCGGCCGTTGGCTCCGCCTCGCTGTTTTCTACCCTGATGAACCTGCGCATGGCCAATACGGCCGCTGCGCAAAACCTGCCTATCTCCCCGCTATCCGCCAATGCGTTGGCGGGCGGCAACGATTACAAAGCGCTGGTTTGCATCTTTTTAGCGGGCGGCAACGACTCGTTCAACATGCTGGTGCCCCGTGGCAATGCCGAGTACAGCGAATATGCCGCCATCCGAGCCGATTTGGCGCTGCCGCAGGGTGATTTGCTGCCCCTGAACGCGCTGGAGACGAACGGCCGTTCCTACGGTGTCCATCCCTCCATGCCAGAGGTGGCCCAGCTGTTTAACGCGGGGGACCTGGCTTTTGTGGCCAACGTAGGCACGTTGGTGGAACCGACCACGCTGGCGGGTATCGAATCTGGCCTGGCAAAATTGCCGCTGGGGCTGTACTCACACAGCGACCAGATCATGCATTGGCAAACGTCCGTGCCGGACAAGCGTACCGGTTTTGGCTGGGGCGGGCGCACCGCCGATTTGCTTAAATCGCTCAACGGCAGTGATGTGATTTCAATGAATATCTCTCTGGCGGGCACGAATTTATTTCAGACCGGTACGACCCTCACCGAGTACAGCGTGGTGCCCTGGGGCAATGGCGCGGTGCAAATTCACGGCCACGACGATATTTGGTGGTCGCGTCACGTGCTCAAAAATGCGGCGATTGAATCCATGCTGGATTTGGCTTACCAAAATCTGTTCGACCAGACGTTTGCCAACAGTACCCGTGCTGCGATTGACGGCGCTGCCTTGTTCGCCAACGCTATTGCTGATTTGCCACCCTTTGCCACCCAGTTTTCGGATAACGAGCTATCTAACAGCCTGGCGATGGTGGCCAAAACCATTGCCGCGCGTAACGTACTGGGCTACCGTCGGCAAACGTTCTTTGTGATGCTGGGCGGCTGGGATCACCACGATGAAGTGCTCAACAATCAGGTGGCGATGCTCTCCGTGGTGAGCAAGGCGTTGAAAGAGTTCCAGGACGCGCTGACTGAGCTGGGGGCGCATAACGATGTGGTTACGTTTACGGCCAGTGATTTCGGCCGTACGCTCACTTCAAACGGGCAGGGGTCTGACCATGCCTGGGGGGGCAACCACATGGTGATGGGTGGCCCCGTGCGCGGCAGCCGCATCTATGGCGATTTTCCGGCGCTGTACGAAGACAATCCGCTGGACACGGGGCGGGGGCGGCTCATCCCCACCACCTCCTGCGATGAATACTTTGCTGAGATGGCCCTCTGGTTTGGCGTGGCTCCTGGGGATTTGGCGACAGTGTTTCCAAATATCGGCCGTTTTTACAACACCAGCTCCGATGAAACGCCGCTCAATATGCTGGCTAACTTGACCCAGCAGGTTTTCCTGCCGTTGGTCACCCGATGACAGAATTATTGACCGATTTCCCGCACCCATAACCAATCGGTGACGTACTGAACGGCCGTCCGCAAATGTCGCCGGTAGGTGCTGAATGGCACGTCGAGCAGCTCAGCCGCTTGCTCCTGGGTGGCCGCCGGTTGGAGGTAGGTGTGGTGCAAGGCCCGGTACCATTTGATCTGCTTGGGATGATTTTGCATGCTCTCGGCCGCCTCAGTGAGCAACGCCCGGAGCTGGGCTGCGCGGTCGGCTTTGCTGGCTGGGGTTCCCGGCGAACTCCCTAGCGCACGACTGTCCAGCAATGGATTGTTTTGCAGGGCAACCTCGTTGGTGAAATCCCGCAGGGCGTCGTGGACGGCGTTGGCGAAGGCGGTTTCGTTCATGATGGGTGGCTGGGCAGGTGTGGGCGTGGGAACGGCCGTATCCAGTTCCACCCGAACCCCCAGCTCCTGCTCCGCCATGTTGGCCAGCCAGATTAAAGGCGGCACCGCGCGCCAATCGTGGCCATAGACACCAAACGGCTGCCCATCCACCACAAAATCGGCCTCTGGCAGGCGATGCAGATCGGCAAACCCAAAAACGGCCGTCCACAACTCCGGCGCGGCGCAGGGCAGCAGCGTAAACGCCAGCCCTGGCGTGATGAGGTAATGCTGCACCATGTTGAGGAAGATACGGCTCTGCACCGGGGAGATATTCTGGTAGCTGGCGTCGGCCATCCAGAAGCGGAACAGGGTGGCAGTTTCCCCGGTGCGCAGCGGCGTCTGCTGGTCCAAAAAGCGCCCGACAGCAGCCACCGCCGGGTCCAGGGCACGGTCGGCAGGGCTGCACTTTTCCAGGGCGAGCTGCATGAGCAACCCCTGAAGCGTGCCATCTGCCTGCCGCAGCACCACCGTGCCCTGGGGCTGCTTGTTTAGCCAATGTTCCGCGATGCGAACGGCCGTTGCCCCCTCATGCTTCTCTATCATCGCTAAAACCGCCGCCCGATCTGCCGCCTGATAGCCGTCGGTAAAAATGGTGCCGGTGGACTGCCAATCAAAATAAGCGCGGATGATGGGATTGTCCCGGTGCAAAAAAATGTAGTCGGACAAAACTTGCCGCTGCTGCTGGGGATCGCGCTCGTGGAAACCTTGAATGTAAAAATGACGCGCCCGCGTTTGCAATTCAGCCTGGCGGTCGGCGTTGCGCCAGCGCAAATCAGCCACCAGCGCTTCCCGCGCCAGATCGTGCGGGTACAGGCCGCGCCGCTCGGCATCAATAAACGAAAGCCCCCGCAGCCATTCAAACAGCGGATGCGGATCAACCGCTGGCAGCATGGCCGCCAGCAGCGGTTCGTTGAGCAGCCGCACCTGGGCACACGCCTCCAGAGCCGCCCGGTGCTGGGCGCTGGGCACCTCGTGCATAAACTGCTCCATCAACGTTTTGATGATGTTTGGCGCGTTTTCGGGCCGAAATTCGAGGCTGGGCTGCTGGGCAAACACGTCTGCCACCAGAGAAAGCGCCAGCGGATGGCCGCGCGTGAAGCTTAAAACTGCGTCATGCTCCCGCGCGGGAATCTGGCGGCGCATCAGAAACGCGCGGCTCTCTTCCTGCGTCAGGTTTTTGATGGGCAGCACCTGCATCACCTGCTGCCAGCCGGGGTCGGTGCGCCAGCGCAGGGATGGCGGATTGCGCCCGGCGATGACCACAAACACGTTGTGCGGCAGCTGGGGCAAAAAGCTGTCTTGCAGCCAGCCATCGAGGGGAAAAAGCAGTTCTGCCGTGTCAATGAGCAGGACGGTACGGCCGTTCCGACCCGCCAACGTGGTGAAAACAGCGTCAACATCTGGAGCCGCCAGGTGCATTTGCAGGGCGGCTAAAAAGGTGTTGGGGTTGGCGTCAATGGAACGGCCGTCGAGCTGAACAACAGTGGTACCGAATTGCGCTGCCACGTGGGCAAACTCGCGCAGCAGGCTGCTCTTGCCCACGCCACCCGGCCCAAAAAGATAGAGCAGCAAAAACGGCAGCTCCGCCTCAGCCAGGGCCGATTGGAACAATTCGCGCTCAACCTGCCGTCCCACAAACTGCTGCCGCCGCGCCGCCTCCAACCGGGCCAAAAATGTCTCAGACATGACCTCTCCTGGGAAATTAATCCACAGATTACACAGATTTCGCAGATTAAAAAACAAATCTGTGCAATCTGCGAAATCTGTGGATTTTAATTCATGGTTTTGAGTTTACGCTCATGACCTTTCCTCGGCCACGGATAGTTCAGTCAGCGCCAGTGCCACGGCCTGGTCCAGCGTCAGTGCCTGACCTTCTTGCCAGCAAGCTGCGTACACCGGTTCCGTCAGCGCTGTTTTGACCGTCTGCATCAACGCCTCGTACTCTTCTTGCAGCCAAACTTGCGGGGCCACGCCGGTTTGGGCCAGCATACCCTGGCAATAGCCAATCAGGCGGGCGGCGCGTTCCAGATTTGGCCGGGTGTTGGGTACCGGGTAAGCCGCCGCCGCCGCCAGCCCGAAGAAATTATGCATATCCATTCCGTGATCGCCAATTTCCCGGTTCAGGCGCAGACTGCGGGCAAAAAAGTGGGCGGCTTGCGGGTACTGTTTCTGGGCAGAAGCCACATCCCCCATGCTGGACAACACGCTGGCGGTGCCCCACTTATCGCCAATTTCTTGCCGGAGGGCCAGGGCTTCGGCGTAATACGCCTGCGCTTCGTCATATTGTTCCAGGTCCAGCGCCACCACGCCCAGATTTTTGAGCGGATAGGACATGGCACGCTTATCGCCAATTTCGGTGTCAATCTGCAACGCTTCTTGGTACAGCCGGATCGCCTTTTCGTACTCACCGGCATCGCGGGCCAGAATGCCTAAATTGTTGAGCGATGCGCCAATGCCCGCACGGTCGCCAATTTCGCGGCGAATGGCCAGGGCCTGCTCGTAGCAAGCGCGGGTGGCGGCCCCATCGCCCCGGTACGAGGCCAGAATGCCCAGATTGTTGATGGTGGTGGCAATCATCACCTTGTCATCAAATGCCTGGCTGTGGGTGAGGCTTTCTTCGTACCGCTGCTGGACCAGATCGTACGCGCCCTGATCAAACGCGGCACGGCCGAGATAGTTCAGGGCGGCGGCGATTTTCTTATGGTCGCTCAGGGTACGGGCCAGGGCCAAACTGTGCTCAAGCGCCGCTTCGGCCTCGCTGTACTGGCCCAGGTAGTAGTGGCAGTCGCCAATGACCGCCAACACATCGCACAGACCGCGCGTATCGGCAACGGCCGTATAAATCTCCTGCGCCCTGGCCAAAAATTGTAGCGCCGCCGGGTAATCGCTGAACCCTTGCCACAACCGACCCAGATGGAACAAAGCGCGGGCCTGCCCCGCTTCATCTGGCAGGGCGGCGGCCAGCGCCAACGCCTCTTGCAACCGCTGCGCCGACGCCTCTTTTTGCCCCACAAAATGCAGCACATCCCCCAACTGAATCAGAACAGACACCCGCTGCGGCGACTCCGTCAGCAGCGGCAGCAGGCGGGTGTAAAAGTCAATGGCAGCCTCGTTGGCAAAGCTGGCCTGGGCCGCTTCGCCAGCCAGCTGCAAATAGTGGCGCAGCTTGTCTGGCTGTTCTGCCTGGCCAAAGTGGTGGGCCAAACGGCCGTATTGCAAACGCAAATCCTCCGCGTACACCGTCTCAATGGCCTGGCCAAGTTGCCGGTGACGCTGACGGGTCGGGGCGTCCGCCAGCTCCGCCAGCAAGCCGTCGCGCAGCTTGTCGTGGCTAAACTGCCAGTGCAGCCCGCCGTCGGGTCGCTCCAAAACGGCCGCATTGGCGCAAATCGTCAGCCATTCATCCAAATCGGTGGCGGGGAAAAGGTGAGCCAGCAGCAGCAGATCAATTTGCCGCCCGGCGACAGCGGCCGTTTGCAGCAGCGCCTGGGCCGCAGGGGACACGCGCTGCAAGCGGCGCTGCACCATTTGCTGCATCCCACCCGCAAAAACGCTTAGCGGCAGGGACATATCGGGAATCTGGTCCAGCCGCCCGGTGGTTTCGGCCAGGGTGCGCATCACTTCAATGATGAAAAAGGTGTTGCCCTCGGTTTCGCGGTGCAAAAATCCGATGAGCCCTGGCTGACGGCCGTTTTCGCCCAGAACGGCCGTACACAAGTTGGCCACCTGGTGGTTGGGCAGACGGGTCAGCGGCAGCAGGGTGAAATCGGGCAGCTGCTGCGGCAGTTGGGCGCGTTCACCCGGACGATAGCTGCCGACGAGCAAGACGGCCGTTTGGGCACACAGTCGGGCCACGGCCAGCAGCAGCTCCAAGCTGGGCGCGTCGAGCCAGTGCAAATCTTCTAGCAGGAGCAACAGCGGCTTTTTCTGGCTGGCGCGGCGCAGCAGATCCACCACGGTGAGGTGCAGCCGCGTCTGGGCCGCCTTGGCAGCCAGCGGCGGCGCGGGTGGCACGGGGCGATCCAGCAAAACTTCCACGTCGGGCACAATGGCTTGCAAAACGGCCGCTTCCAAATCATCCGGTTGGGCCAGGAGGAGGAACGGCCGTAGCAGGTCGCGCCACAGGTGGTACGCGCCGCCGCCTGGGTTGGCCAGCCCGCGCCCGACAAACAGCCCCTGCACCAGCGCCTGCGTGCGCAGCTCTTGCAGCAAGCGCGACTTGCCGATGCCGCTTTCCCCACGAACGAGCCAGGCACTGCCCGTCTGGCTGGCCGCCGCTGCCAGGGCCGATTGCAGCCGGCCCATTTCGGCCTCGCGGCCAATGAAGGGAGCGGCCTGCAAGAAGCTGTCGCGGGTGGCTTCCGTTTCTGGGGGCAGCGGGCGACCCACTGCCTGACAAAGCGCGGCGATGGTGGCGCTGGCGTGTGGGTACCGTTGTTCCGGCGTTTTGGCGAGGAGGGTTTGCAGAACGGCCGTTACCTCCGGCGCAATCTCCAGGTAGGTGAAATCTGGTTCAACACGCAGAATGGCGTCCGCCAGATCGCTGCCCTGGCCGAACGGGTGCCAGCCCGCCAGCAGTTCATAGGCCATCACGCCCACGGCAAACAGGTCCGAAGCGCTGCTGGCCTTTTCCCCGCGCAGCAGTTCCGGGGCCATGTAGGCCAGGGTGCCGGAGGTCATTTCGGACTGATCGGTGAGGGTGGCCAGGCCAAAATCGAGCAGTTTGACCTGCTGCTGGCTTACCAGCACGTTGCCCGGCTTTAGATCGCGGTGAATGATGCCGCGCCGGTGGATGTACACCAGCGCCTGGAGCAGGTCGAGGAGCAGCTCCATTTTGGCGGATTCGGGGAGAAATTGCGCGCCGTCGGTAAACGGCCGTGCTGCTGGCAGCAGCTCCATCGTGAAGTACGGCTGCTGCGCCTCGTCGAAGCCGTAATCTTGCACGGCGATGATGTGGGGGTGGCGCAGGCTGGCCAAAGCTTGAAATTCGCGGGCCAGGGCCAGGCGCAGTTCGGTGGCGGCGGGCTGCATGGGGGCGGTGAGGACGCGCTTGAGGGCCAGCGTTTGCCCGGCGAGTTGGTCGTAGGCGCGGAATACCGTGCCCATGCCGCCTGTGCCCAGGCGCTCCAGCAGTTGATAACGATTGCCGAGGCGAGTTGTTGGTGACGCAAGCATTTCCCATCCTCAACCCATTTATCACGTAATTTTTTACGTGCGGGACGTACAGCAAGTTTGCTTGGGTCCATCGGAATGCGTCCATTATACAGGAGGATGGCCGGAATTTGAACAGAAACTGAACAAATTTTGCTCTGGAAGTTGACCAGCGGGGCGATTTATGCTTGGCACAAGTTAAGTAATGGTATGGATTCTGATTTGGAGGGTATCGTGGAACGTCAAAGTATCGAAATAGTTGCCGGGTTTGGATCAAGTTTGATTTTTATTATGAGCAATCTGCCGATGGTGGCCAAAGCCGTGCGGACGCGTGATTTGCGATCGTACAGCCTGAGCCAGATATTGTTGGCAAATACGGGAAACTTGCTGTACTGGCTGTACGTGTTAGGGCTTCCTTTTGGGCCAATCTGGCTGTTGCATGGGTTTAACACGGCCGTTGCCCTCCTCATGTTGGCCCTTTATCTGCTCTTTGAAACCCGGCACGGTACGGCCGTTTCTCAGCGTCTCTCTCGTTGGCAATCAGGGGTTCACCTGCCCAAACTGTCATTTGTCTTGGGCTTGTCCAAAGAAAATTGAGCTGTTATTGAACAGTTTTTGGTCTGGAGTGTGGTCAGTGGCTGGCAGTAACCTGTGCTTATCTCGCTAAATAACATTGCGCACAGCAAGTGGAGGAAAAATGATTGCGATAAACGAAAATATTCAGGTTGTTCAGGATTTGTATGCGGCCTTTGGCCGGGGAGATGTGCCCACCCTGTTGGAGCTGCTGGCGGAGGATGTGGATTGGTTTTTTAACGGCCGTTCCCAAGATATTCCCTACGCGGGCCGTTGGCAAGGTCAGGAAGAGATGATGGACTTTTTCCGCATCGTCGGGGAAACGTGTGACGTGCTCTCTTTCGGGCCGAATGAGGTCGTCGCCTTGGGCGAACATATTCTCTCTTTGGGGCATGAACGGGTGCGGGTACGGGCCACCGGGCGTGAATTTGAGACCGATTGGGCACATCTGTTCACGGTGCAAAACGGGCAGGTGGTGCGGCTGCGGGAGTTTTATGATACGGCCGTTATGGCCCAGGCGTTTTTAACAAATTAAGAATCTATCCGAAAAAGCCACAGAGAAAAAAGAGGAGCCTGAGAAATGAACCTTCGCCTCTAAGTTCTCTGTGAACTCTGTGGCCAATATTCGCACAGGTTCTAAAGCAATCAAATACATGTTTGATAAGGAGACAAAAATGAAACAAAACAATCGTTCAGCGGTAGAAAATTTACGGTTTATGTTTGAGCAAATGCATGGTTACCTGGAAGGAACCATGCAGGATGTCACAGACAGCATCGCGCGGTTTGAGCCGGAAGGGCCAGCGCCGATATTGGGTCAGTATGCGCATCTCGTAACTGGGGAAGATTGGTTCATCAATGTAAAGCTGGCAAACCAGGCACCAGTTATGATGCGCACAAACCCAGGTTTCCAAACTCCGCCCCCGCCAACAGGTTGGGACGTGTGGGCCCGAACGGAAGAAACTAATTGGGAAGCACTCCGCGCTTATGCATTGCAGGTGTATGAGGCAACTGATGCGTTTTTGGCGACTGCTGACGATAGCTTACTGGATCAGCCGATTGACCTGACGGAAGTAGGCATGGGCCATGTCAACGGAGCAGCGGCGCTCTTCCTGGCTTTTGTCAACATTGCCTTACACACAGGCGAAATTTCGGCAATCAAGGGGATAAATGGTCTGGTTGGGTATCCGGTGTCAGAGGCTGTAGAAGCAGCTGCTTAATGACAAACCCCTTCTTCAAATAATTGAACAGATTTTGAGCGGGCAGGCGAACGGCCGTTTGCCGTACCCTGCCCGCATTAACCAAAAGGAGCAACCAGATGAAAAGCAATCAGAGCCGTTTTTCACATGCAATCGTTATGGGCGGCAGCCTCGGCGGGCTGCTGACGGCCCGCGTGCTGAGCAACCATTTTGAGCAGGTCACCATTTTGGAGCGTGACGGCGTTGCCAACCAGCCCGAAGCACGCAAAGGACAGCCCCAGGCGCGCCATCTGCACGGGCTGCTGGCCACCGGGCTGCAAGTGATGACCCGCTACTTCCCCGATCTGCCCCAGGCGCTCAAAAATAATGGCGCGATCATGGTGGATTTTGCCAACACGATGCAGTGGTACACCTACGGTGGCTATCGCAAGCGGTTTAAGATGGGACTCGATGCCACGCTGATGAGCCGCCCGCTGCTGGAGCATCTGGTGCGCGAGCGGGTTTTGGCGCTGCCAAACGTCACGCTGAAAGATAACTGTGGAGTGTTAGGGTTGGTGACTTCGGTATCTGGCGACCAGGTTACCGGTGTGCAGGCGCAAAACCGTGACTCCGGCCAGCAAGAACTGCTCAGCGCCAGCCTAATAATTGATTGCACCGGACGCGGTTCGCGCACCGGCCAATGGCTCAAGGAGCTAGGCTACCAGCCCGCCCCAGAAAGCGAAGTGCGCGTGGATGTGGGCTATGCCACGCGCGTCTACCAGCGCAACCCCGCTGACCCGCGCGGTCGCGAGTGGGTCCTATGCACCCCCGAAGCGCCCAAAGAAAACCGGTTTGGCGGCATCTTCCCCATCGAAGGCGACCGCTGGATTTGCTCGATGGGCGGCTGGTTGGGCGACCATGCTCCGCTGGATGAATCTAAATTTCTTGAATTTGCCCGCGAGCTGCCTGCCCCCGACATTTACGACATCATCAGCCAGGCCGAGCCGATTTCGGAGATCATCCCGCACAAATTTTCGCACAGCCTACGCCGCCATTACGAGAAGCTGCGTCGCTTTCCGGCTGGCTACCTGGTGCTGGGCGACGCCATCTCCAGCTTTAACCCCACCTACGGCCAGGGCATGACTTCGGCCGCTTTACAGGTGGCGGAACTGGATGCGCTGCTGGGCAAAAGCAAGTCGCTAGATGGTCTGGCGCTGACCTTCTTCAAGCGGGCGGCCAAAGTGATTGACATTCCCTGGCAGCTGGCGGTTGGCGAAGATTTCCGCTTCCCGCAAACAACCGGCCCCAAACCGCCCGGCACCGATTTTATCAATCGGTACGTGGCCAAAGTGCACCAGGCCACGCTGCACGACGAGGTGGTGGGTGAAGCGTTCCTGAAGGTGATGAACCTGATGGCTCCGCCGCCCAGCCTGTTCCATCCACGCATTGTGTGGCGGGTGCTGCGCGGGAAACGGCCGTCTTCAAACAAAACGGCCGTTCTCCAACCCGCTGCGGGTGATTAAGCGTCAATAGTTTGAACAAAAAGTGAGCAGAAAATGGTCTGGAATGTGGTTAGTGAACGGCCGTATTCTTAGCGCATGAAGCACAAAGGCAGAACCTAAAAATTAACAAAAACTGGAGAAATATGATGTCTATTGAACAAAACAAAACCGTTGTCAGTCGTCTTTATGATGAAGTGTTGAATCAGGAAAACAAAGCCGTCATTGATGAAATTTTTGCCGCCGAGGTGACCATCCATGATCCGTTTACCGGCGTCACCCAGGGGCCAGAATCGTTTCGGCAGCTGCTGAACATCTTCGACACCGCTTTTCCCGGCCATCGTGTCACGGTGCAGCAAGTGGTCGCTGAAGGGGATTGGGTGACTGTGTTACACACGCACCAAGCTACCCATACCGGGCCGTTTATGGGGCTGCCGGGCACGGGCAAGCAGGTAAATGTAGAGGGGTTGGAGCTGTTTCGGTTGGCAAACGGCCGTATCACCGAATTCTGGCGCAAGGATGACAACGTTTCGCTGTTGATCCAGCTGGGCATGATGCCCGCGCCGCAAATGGCATAGAAAGTGAATAGATAGTAATTGGAGATTGGAGATTGTTTGCACGCTCCAATCTCTTATCGGAGAAAAATCATGTACGGAACGATTGCTAAAGTAACGGCCCAGCCTGACAAAATCGAGGCACTGCGTGCCCTGGCGGCGCGGTTGGAGCTGGCTCCTGGCCAGATTGCCCGCTACGTCTACCGGATGGACGCCAATCCGCAGGAATACATGCTGGTGGCTGTGTTTGAAAACCGCGCAGCGTACCAGGCCAATGCCACAAGCCCGGCGCAGCATAAACGGTTCATGGAGCTGCGCAGCCTGCTCACGGCCGATCCCGAATGGCACGACGGCGACATCGTGGATAGTCAGGTCCAATGAACGGGCATTTGGAAAAGACGGCCGTATCCGCCCCCCTTTCCCGCCTTCACTGGCTGTTGAGCGTGCAAACCGCCGTCATTTTGTTCGGCTCGCTCAACCGGCTCGGCTCGTGGACGCTGGACTACGTGGCGGCCAACGCGTTTTTGCGCTGGGTGGATTTCCACAACATGCTCACCCTGCCGCTGATCAGCGTGACGGCGTTTTATCTGCTGAAATTGGAGATTGAGCGAGGCGAGCGGCGCAGCAACGGCCGATTACCGCTGCTGCTCAACTTGACTTTCATCATCGGCCTGTACCTGTTTGCCGCCAGCTACGGCAGCCACGAAACCACCAACTATCTGCACGCCCGCTTTTGCCCAGCGGGCGACACCACCGACCTATGCCGGATTGTCATTTTCAACGACGACGATTTTTCTCACTGGCTCTTTTTTGCCGGATTTGTGCTGATCAACGGCGCGTTGATGCTGCTGCAAGTGGTCTTTCCCATTCGTGATGCGGTGGGCTGGCGCGATACGGCCGTTCTCACGCTCAACGGTTTGTTTGTGGCTCTGGGCATCTTTGCCAACCTCGGTTTTGAGGCAATTGGGCTGGATTTGGTTGTGGTTTTGGGGCTGGCGGTGCTGTCAGGCTGGCTGCTGTGGCGCAACGGCCGTCAGCCGCTGTTGGTTTATTATGCGGTGGCCTACGGGGTTGGGTTGGTGCTAACGGCCGTTTATCGTCTGGTGGTGTCCGCATGAACCGGTTGCGCTCTCGTGTCCTGCTTTTGGCGGCGGGGCTGGTCGTGGTAGCGCTCTGGAGTGCGCTGCAGCTGGTAGGCTGGCCCTTGGTCAACGGCCGTTCGCAATACACCGCCGCCCCCGATTGGCCCACGCTGCCGCCCAGCCTGGTTTTGGGGCAGGTGACGGGCATCGATGTGAACGCGCAGGGCCAGGTTTTTGTCTTTGCCCGGGGCGACAAAGTGTGGGAGTCGGAAACGATCGACCCATCGCTCATCAGTTCGCCGACGGTTTACGTGTTTGATGGGCAAAGTGGCGAACTGCTCACTTCGTGGGGCGAAAACCGTTTTGTCATGCCGCACGGCCTGAGGCTTGACCCGGCGGGCAACGTCTGGCTAACCGACGTGGGGCTGCACCAGGTTTTCCAATTCGATGGCGCGGGCAACCTGCTGCTGACCCTTGGTGAGGCGGGCATACCCGGCAGCGATGCCGCCCATTTTAACCGCCCCACCGATGTGGCCGTGGCGGCGGATGGCTCTTTTTACGTCAGCGATGGCTACCTGAACAGCCGGATTGTGCATTTTGCTGCGAACGGCCGTTTCCTGAATGAATGGGGCAGCGCGGGAACTGCCTCTGGCGAATTTGACGTGCCGCACAGCCTGGACATTGATGCGTCGGGTCGCGTTTACGTGGCAGATCGGGGCAATGCGCGGGTGCAGATTTTTGACGCAGACGGCCGTTTCCTTACCAGCTGGCACGACGAACTACAAATCGGCCGTCCCTGGGCGGTGCGCGTGGGGGCAGATGGCTTTCTCTACGTGGTAGATGGCGGCGACCAAAATGAATGGCTGCCGGATCGCGCCCGCATCCTGAAACTAACGCCCGAAGGTGACATTGTGGACCGCTTTGGCAGATACGGCCGTGGGCCGGGCCAATTTATCTGGCCGCACGCGCTGGCCGTTGCCGCAGACGGCACGCTCTTTGTGGCCGAAGTGGGCCAGGGGCAGCGCATTCAAAAATTAATTAACGGAGGAGTTCCATGAAAAGCAACGAATATGCCTTTACCACCCAGTGGCGGGTCGAGAGCACCTGCCAGGAAATTAGCGAAATTTTAGGCAACGCCACCGATCTTACCCGCTGGTGGCCCTCGGTTTATTTGGAGGTGCAAGAGCTGGAGCCGGGCGACAAAAACGGCATTGGCAAGGTGGTGAGCCTGTACACCAAGGGCTGGCTGCCCTACACGCTGCGCTGGCAGTTTCGCGTCACCGCCAACCGCTCGCCTTACGGGTTTGCTCTGGAAGCGTGGGGCGATTTTGTGGGGACGGGGGAGTGGCTGTTTGTGCAAAACGGCCGTTGGGTAGACATTACCTACGATTGGCGAATCCGGGCCGACAAGCCGCTGCTGCGCTGGCTGTCGTTTATTATGAAGCCGATTTTTGCCGCCAACCACCATTGGGC
Organism: Ardenticatenaceae bacterium; assembly: GCA_020634455.1. Lineage (GTDB taxonomy): Bacteria > Chloroflexota > Anaerolineae > Promineifilales > Promineifilaceae > Leptofilum. The sequence goes on from JACKBQ010000001.1 coordinate 81,954, forward strand.
CATGCGCAAAGGCGAAGAAAGTTTAAAGCTAGAGCTGGCGCGCCGTCGGGCTAATACGGCCCAGGAACGACAGGCAGTGCCACTGCCACCCAGGCGCACATTCAGTTTTTAGCGGATTTGATGTTCGGCCGTCTTACAACATTTTAGCCGCAATTTCTTTGAGCAGCTTGGCAGCAACGGCCGTTGTCATCCCCACCAGGTCCCGCACCGGATTCAGCTCCACAATGTCTGCGCCCACCAGGGGGACGTCAATGGCCTGAATCAAATCAATTACTTCTCGCGTGGTGAGCCCGCCCGGTTCATGATGCGACACGCCAGGGGCAAAGGCCGGGTCTAGCCCATCTAAGTCCAGCGAAAGATAAAGCGGGCCGGCCAAATTCAAGGCCATCCCCGGCTGCCAATCGGTCATATGAATGATTTCTACGCCAAACTTTTCCGCCTGAGCTTTTTGGTGCGCATTTAGGGTGCGGATACCTACCTGCACCAGCTGTTTTGCCAGCCCTGCCTCCATAATTCGGGCAAACGGGCAGGCGTGCGAGACGCGGCTGCCTTCAAATTCCTCGTACAAGTCCGAGTGGGCGTCTATGTGCAAAATGGTGAGATCGGGATATTTGGCGGCAAAGGCCTGCACGATGGGAAAGGTGACGGCATGGTCGCCGCCGAGAGAAAGCACGCGCGCCTCTCTGTCAAGCAGGTTGGCGATATGCTGGGTGATGATGGGTGCGCCATCGGCTTGCCAGGTGCCTGGTCCTAGCGGCAGGTCGCCCACGTCTAGCAGGCGGGGTTCGCGGCCTAGATCGTGTCCGTTTTCGGCACACAAGTTGTCTGAACCGCTGTGTAGCACCCGGCGAATTTGTCCGGGTGCCTGGGCTGGACCGCGCAAAAAGGAGGAATTCTCATCTGACGGGACGCCAACAAGGGCGACCATGCCGGATTTTAGCTGGGTGAGGTTGGTTTGGAAGTTGTTCATGGGGTTCCTTGGGAGATTGGAGATTAGAAATTGGAGATTTTTCTCCTCGTGCTTGGCAACCAATTACCGACTTACTGATTACCGATTACTGGCCTTGTCCGGTCGCGGATTTGCTGGATGTGGGCCGGGCCGGTGCGGCAGCAGCCGCCGACCAGCAGCGCCCCCATTTTGCGCCATTCGCGGCTAATGGTGCCAAATTCGGCTGGATCGGACTGGCCGAGCCACGTTTTGGTGGTGGGATCGAACTGTTCGCCAGAGTTGGGGTAGACAATGATGTTTTTATCAGTGTGGATTTGAACGGCCGTAATCAAATCTGGCACAAAGCGGGGTGGGGTGCAGTTGATGCCCACCGCCACCAAATTGGGCAGATCGTTGAGTAGTTGGGCGCAGTCGGCAATGGGGGTGCCATCGTTGATGGAACGGCCGTCCCGGCAGGCAAAACTCATCCAGGCGGGGGTTTCGGGGGTTTCCAACAAGAGCTGGCGCAGCGCTTTGGCCTCGGCAAAGGAAGGGATTGTTTCGCAGGCGAGCAAATCGGCCCCGCTCTGCGCCAAAATTTCCCAGCGCGGGCGGTGCCAATCCAGTAGCCCCGCCTCGTCCAGCTCGTAAAGGCCGGTGTATTCAGAACCATTGGCCAGGTAAGCCCCGTATGGCCCCACGCTGGCAGCCACCAACGGCCGTAACCGCCCGCGTCGGTTGGCCATAACCGCCCAAAACTGGTCTCGCGCTTCAATTGCCAGTTGCACGGCAAAGCGAATCAGGTCTGCGGCTGCGTCTTCGCTGAGGCCGCGAGAGTACAAGCCGGGCAGGCTGGCCTGGTAGCTGGCACTGATTACGCAGTCGGCCCCGGCCCAGAGGTAGTCGCTGTGTACTTGGCGGATGGCGTCTGGCTGCTCTAGCAAGATTTTGGCAGACCAGAGCGGATCGTTCAAATTAAAGCGGCGTTTTTCTAGCTCGGTGGCCAGTCCGCCGTCGAGGATGAATACATTTTGGTGGTCGAGAAACGGCCGTATCGGATCAATCATTACGCTTACCCCAGCCCCACAACCCAGGACGGTTTTTTGGGAAATAGAATGCTGCACAAAACGGCGGCTTCCGCCGTGCGAGGAAAACAATCGGCATGAACCGCGTTTAGCTCCTCCCACGAATTGCGGCCAAACAACATCGAGAGGAAGGTGGTGTCCGGGAATTGCAGGTCGCCATCATCCACGCTTTTGGGTTCGTAGCTGCCCACTTCTTGTAGCTTGCCTTGCGCAAAAACGAGGGTGAACTGCTGCTGGTACAAGTTGACGCGGCAGGTGCCACTGTATCCGGTCAGCACGCTTTCGGCCAGTCGCTTTTCCAGTATTGGGGCGATGTGGCGCAAAAAGGCGGGCAAATCGGGCACGCGGAGGTACCAGGCATACGGCCGTCGCTGTTCTTCAAGTTGGCGGCCCAATGCTTCGTAGATGGGATGCCCAATGCCCAGGCCAAAGGTGACGCCGCGCAGTCGCTTCTCTTCTTTTTCGTATAGCACATCGGCCAGCTTTTTGAAATAGCGGGTGAGGTACAGCCCCACGGTCCGCCAGGAGTGGTCGGGGCGCACGCCTAGCTCGCGCACAAAGTAGCTGTTGCCAAACTGTTTGTACTCTACGTAAGCAACGGGTTGGTGGGGCGAATCAATCAGTTCCACCAAATAAAAATGGCGCGCATACACCGAAATAGGGTTGGGAATCGTTAGCTCGTAGCGCCAGGTCTCTTCGTCCCGCTGACGGCTGATGAGAGCGCCTCGATTGTGCGCTTCGTAAAGCGTTTGCAGAATGGACCAATCCGCCTCGGTGGCGGGGCGAATCTGGTACAGTTCTTCTTCCACTTTGCTGTCGTTGCCGGGGCGATCCCACAAAAAGTCTCGCCCACCGCCCAAATCTAGGGCCATGCCGTAGCCGAAGAGGCGGTAATACCAGGGGATGCCGGTGATGGCCTGGACTAATTCTCCTCGTGCGGCGCTTTTGGCGTGAACGGCCGTCATCTGTGCCCGCACCAACCCCCGTCGCCGATAATCTGGGTCAGTTCCCACCAGTTCCGGCCGTCCAACGCCAAACGGAATGCCGTCATACGCCCAGGATTGCGAGATGAGGTTGAGTGAGGAGACAATTTTGCCGCCTGCGTTTTCATCCACCACCACAGTAAAATCGCTGGCGCGGGTGGTGGGATGATCGCCGCGCATCAAATCCTCCGTCCAGCGGGCCAGCCAGATTTCTGGATCATCCAGGTCGTCGCTGTGAATGTGTACGTTAAACGAGGCCAACGCCTCGGTGTCGGCCGGTGTAGCCCAGCGAAGCACCAAGCTATCGCCAAGATTTTGGGGCAAACCAAATGAATTGCGCATCATTTCACCTTCTTGTTTTGTCGTGCTGAGCTACCGTGTACGGCTATTGTAAGAGCTTCTCTCATCTTTGTGTAATCTAGCCTGCCCCATTGTAAGATAATCATTTGAAATTCGCCTAAGCCATTGACGTTGTCTGACTGTTTATGCCAAAATTCATTTAGATTTGTCACATAATTTGGCAGGTAGAAAGATGATTTTGACCATACCCTTTATTTCAATTTATTTAGTTTTACTGAGTGGAGCCGTTGGTTTGTTTTTGATGCTGTGGTGGCAAAAACGGCCGCAGCCCCAACAGGCGCTGGCTCATAGCCAAACTTACAAATAATGAGGTTGAACGATGTATTTTGACCCACTTTACTTACTGTTTGCTTTACCGGGACTGCTGCTGGGCTTGTGGGCCAAGTCCCGTGTGAGCAGCAATTTCAACAAATATTCAAAAGTGCGCACGGCGCGTAATGTCACTGGCGCTGAAGTGGCGCGCCAACTGCTAGATGCACATGGCTTATATGATGTGGCGATTGAAGAAACGCAGGGTACCCTCAGCGATCATTATGATCCACGCAGCAAGGTGCTGCGGTTGAGTCCGGCGGTGTATCGTACCCCCAGCATTGCGGCCGCTGGTGTGGCTGCCCACGAAATGGGGCACGCGCTTCAGGATGCAGGCGGATATTTCCCTCTGCAAATTCGCAGCACATTGGTGCCGGCTGCGCAATTTGGCAGTTCATTTGCCCCGTGGCTGTTTATTGGGGGCCTGCTGCTTAACTTTACCACGTTGGCCTGGGTGGGGGTGATTATGTTTGCCGCGGCCGTTCTTTTTACGCTCATCACCTTGCCGGTAGAGTTTGATGCGAGTAAGCGTGCCAAACAGCTATTAGTGGGCAATGGTGTTTTGATTGGCAATGAGATTGAGGGCGTCAATAAGGTATTGGATGCTGCGGCGTTGACGTATGTGGCAGCGGCCGTTTCCGCCATTGGCACCTTGCTTTACTATGTTTTACTCCTCACGGGAGGCGGTCGCCGTCGTTAGGATATTGCTAAAAAGAAGTTCAACTTTTTCTCAACCGTTTAACGCCACCAGCGGCCAAAAGTTGAACTTCGAGAAAAAGAAAAACGGGATGGTTGTTAGCCATCCCGTTTTTCTTTTGGCTAGAGAACTCGCGGCTCTGAACCCCCGATCCCCTCACACGAGCACCGCTGGTGAAGCGGTGTGAAAAAGCAATTTTATGAACAATCTATCGTGGGCGCACAATGGATACGCCGATCAGCATTCCAGCAATAACCATCATGAGTGCAACGATGATAATGGTGGAAAAGTCTAGTTGAATAATCATGTGATGGTCTCCGTTTGTTTGGTTGATTTGAGTGCAGTTTACTCTGTTTTGGTGTGACTATCCTGACTGGTAGGAGACGGTGACCGGATAAAAACTGACAAATGTGGTAAATTAGTCAGGATTTTGTTTGAGGATCAAGTAAACCAGCAGAAGTAAGGGGGTCATTAGCCCCACAATGAAGGCTACCAGCAGCAAGCCAAACAGCGCACCATACGTTAAAGTTACCATGTTGAGTCTCTCCTTTTCATTTTACCAGTACAAATCCGATACGTTAGGACACAATGCAGGTATGCAGGAACGGCCGTTTGGCTCTGCTGGCGAACCTGTACTGAGTTTAACGAAGTCAGGCTGGTTTTTCCTGACGAGGGACAGACGTGAAAGTGACAGCGGGGAAACAACTGCTGTTAATAGATTGAACCATTTTGTTTCGGCGCGACGATTCATTGCCTGAAAATGGTCCAATCTGGTGAGGGGGTATTTACTCAATTTGCAGGGTGTAACCCTGGTTGTGGACGTTTTCTAAAAAGCGGGGGTTTTTGGGGTCTGGTTCGATTTTTTTGCGTAGGCGGGCAATGGCAGCAATGAGCGCTTCATCTGAGACGCCGCCCTTGGCGTTGGGCCAGCCTGCGGTAATCAGCTCATCTTTTTCTACCACTTCGCCAGCCTGCTGGTAAAGCTGCTGGAAGAGGCGATATTCTAACTGAGTAAGACGGGGGGCAGGAGCGCCCTGCACCCAAATTTGGCGGGAAGGTTCATCGAAGAAGAGCGGCCGTTCCCAAAGGGCGTCCTGGGTGGCCACAAACTCGGCAAAAATGGGGGAAAAGAGAACGGCCGTATCATCCTCAGACAACAAACCTTTTATTTGTAGCTGGTTCACAATGGCTGCCTCCTGTGAGCCTGGCACATTTTGTGCCTTGGCCATGAGGGTGCGCTGCTCTTGGGTGCTCAGGCTGCGCCACAGCTTGTCGCATTCCATCTCCACGCCGGGGACTTTTAGTAGGGAAACGGCCGTTTCCTCTGCTGATTGGTATTTGTCTGAATGAAGCTGGTTGACGGCGAGTAGCGCTGCCCGCAGCAAGCCTGCGTGACCGCCTGCCAACGCGTACAGCTGCTCACGCAATTGTTCTGTCAGGTTGATTTTATTGCGCCCCGCCACACGCTCCAGCACCGACGTCGCATCACTTTTGGCATACGGCTTTAACCCCATGATGTTAGAAGCCAGTAGTTCGTAAAATTCCTCCCGTGCTGGGTCTAGCTCCAGCAAATTTGGCATCATGTCGCGAGTGAAAACCAGGTAAGAAATGCGATATTTGTACGCTTCGCGCAGGCCGCGCAGGTTGGCAAACAGCCGTTCTTCGGCCAGTTGGTACACATCGTCAAACTGGTCGAACAGGAACACCAGCCGGCGATCTGAATTGCCCAGCAAGACGCGGATTGCCAGCTTGAAATAGCGTTGTACTTTCAGGATGTCGTCTTTGGCATCCAGAAGTTTTTCGTGGTACTCCCCAATTTGGTTAACATCCCCCTGGGTTAGCCCAAGTCGCTCGGTGTCGCTATCTAGCATTTCTAGCTGCTCCAGAATGAGGCTGTAGATGCTGCGGTCGCTGAAGTCGGGGATGTAATGGAAGTTGGCGCGGACGATGATGGTACGGCCGTCTAATCCGCCAAGATAATGCGCCTGGGTGTATGGGTCGCGGATGTGGTTGAACAGGTTCGATTTGCCGACGCCGCTAATGCCGATGATGGAGGCAGATTCACCAGCTTGCATCCATTTGAACAGTTTTTCGGTTTCGGTTTGGCGAAAACCAGGTCGTTGAGTGGTGGGGGTCATTGGGGTGATACTCCTTGCAAAAATTAATCTTGAGGCATACCAGGGATGTCTTGGCCATCGTATTTGGTTAGGGTGAAGAGGACTTTAAGCAGTTGACCAGGCGTATCGGGCAAGACGCGGAAGCCGAGGTTGCGGTAGACGTCTTGCTCTTCTTCAGAAATGTCGCCGCCAGCCAGCCAAACGAGTCCTTCGGCGCTGCCCGGCTGGCAATATTGGTAGGCGGACATGAGCTCGTCTTCTGAGGGGCAAAGCATGAGCAGAAACGCGCCGTTTTGTACGGCCGTTGCCACCTGCTGCCATAATTGCGTAACCCGCTGAATCGTTTCGTGGTTGCGGTGGTCATATTCTGTGATGGGCAAAAGGTGGGGGGATGTTTCTTCTTCTTTGGCGTTTATGGAGCCGTACATTTTGTGAATAAGGGTGGCTCCATTTTCAGGGCAATTACCGCCTCTGGCGTGGAACTGTATGGTAATGGTATCCCCTTTTTCCTGATAGGCTTGCTCTAAATAGGTGTGCTGGTTGGTGGAGTACACATTGTTCCAGGGCAGTTTGGCGGTGGCGCGGTAGAGGGACGGCCGTTTGCTAGAGGTGTAATAATCTATATGTTTTTGAATGAGCCGTTTGCGGCTGCCAATGCGGTTCAGATAAAAGGCAAATAGTTTGGTGGGGCGGTCGGTGGTGGCGGCAGAAATATCCACTTCTTTCATGAGTTGCAGAGCCAGTTCCAGGTTGTTGGGCCAGTCGGCGTTGCGCGGAACGGCCGTACCCACAAACAAGACCACATTCTTCTTTCCCAAATTTTCGGCCAAAAAACGCTGCTGGGCCGAGGCCATCATCAGCGCCGGGGCAAAGAAGCTGCTGTCTTCGGCAAAAGAGGTTTGGCTGACAGGCACCGGTTCCCGGTACATATCCACTACGCGGTTGGCAGACGGCCGTCCCGCCAACATGTCTAACTCCTCGCAAAACATTACGGCCGAATGCATCGCTTGCAGCTTGCGATTTTCAGAGATGTGCCGCAGCCGCACCACGTTAAGCGTACCCATCATCTGGCTGAGCAAATACTCTTTCCGCGCCTCATTTTGCTGCGTATTAAACGTGCGAGCATACCGATGCGCCAGTTGGCGCAGGGCAAAAATCACCTCAGCTGCCTTGCGTGCATCTTTAGAAAAAGAAGGCGACAAAATAGGGGGCTGATTTTGCCGATCTGCCTCTAGCAACGCCTCTTCAAAATGCAAAAAATCGGCCAAACTTAGCAAAGACATCAGGCGATACTTAACGTCCGTTTCCAAAATGACAAAATCGCGCAAAATATGGCTTTTATAGGTGCGATAAAAATCAATCAGCCAACATTTGCCCGTATCATCCACCATAATATTGCGCCCGGTCAGGTCGCCGTGGGTGATACATTTGTTTACCTGAATCACACATTCCTGCTTGTATTTTTGCAGCCAGGCAATGGGGTTCAACACTTTTTCTTTGCCAGGCGTGAGTTGAATAAACTCGTCGTCTGGGCTTAGCTCTGGCAGCACCACCTGAATGCGCCCGGTGAGCTTTTTAGGGTCTAGCTGAAACGCTTCATAGTACAACGAAGGTACATCGGCCAGTACTCGCTCCGGGTTGGCAAACCAGTAGCGGTAGGTTATCTCGAACAGCTCTCGCAGGCTGGCAATAACCTGGCTGGGTTCATTTTTCTGGTAGAACTCGTCGAACTCTTTCAGGGCAACGCCTTGCTTTTCAGCAAACGTGTACAGCAGGGTGCCAAGATGGCGCGAGTAATGCACGTCGGCCTGGGTTACGGCGTTGGCGGTGAGGAAATGTTTCACGTTCGCTTCAAAATGGCGCTGCTCGGTTTCTACTTTGTCTTTGCGGCCGACTTTGGCCACGTAAGAGCGCCCCAGGCCACCTGGCCAGGTTGGCTGAATGCGCACCACGGCCGCTCCGGTGAGACCTGGCTTGAGCTTGCTCACGTACAGGTTGCGGGCATCGGCAAAGAGCTTACCAAACAGATCGCGCACTTGTGGGGCCAGTAGTTTGGTAGACGGCCGTTCCGCCATTGACCAGTTCACATCCTTCGCTACATCTTCCAGCACGTTCAGCGAATCGCTCATGTATTCCAAATTAAAATTGATTTTGATCTTTTCTCGCTCTAACTCTTTGATTGTATTAACCAGTTTGCGTAAGTAACCGGCTTCTTTGAAGATGAAGCGGTCTGGTTTTTGTTTTAAAGCCCAGGCATCAGCGGCAAACTCTCTGTTTTCTTCTGCCGTAATAATAATAGTTGGCATTACATCTTGTAGCTGAAGCCGTTCAACATCTTCCAGCAACTGTAAGCCTTGTTTGTTATCGCGCTCATCATCAACCAGGCGAATATCAATAATGGCCAAATGAAAATGATCTGTTTCCAATGCTGTTTTGGCTTCCAGATAAGAAGTGGCCAGGCGAACTAAAAACCCCTCCTCTTTAAGCCATCGCGTAATAGGATCATAGGCACGTTCATCATCTTCAACGAGCAAAATGCGTAATTGATGGGTTTGGTCAGCCATTGATCAATCCCTCCTGTGGGTTGTGCTCATTATTGGTGTGTAGCGGCAGGCTCAGGGTAAATGTGGTACCTACATTTGCTTCGCTTTGTACCGTTAGCGTGCCGTTGTGGGCCTGGGCAATTAGCTGGCAGTGGAAAAGCCCCACGCCATGCATTTTGTGGCCTGTGTCCCCTTTTGTGGTGATGCCAAACTTAAACACATCTTGCTGTAAGGTTTCGGGGATGCCGTTGCCGTTGTCTTTGACGCGCAAATGCAGGTAGGTTTCATCTACTTCTGCTGCGATGCTGATTTTTCCTTTTCTGTCAGCAGGGATGGCGGCAAAGGCGTTGACAAACAAATTCTTTAGCAGTAGTTCAATCCACAAATTATCGGCCTGGATTTTGGGCAGGTCTGGGGCAATGCTTTTGCTAATGGAAACATGGGGTGGTTTTTGCGGCTTGCTCAAATCAATGGCGGCTTGCACCAAAGCCGCCACATCGGTGGGCGTAGGTTGGTATTCGCCAGTGAAGACAAAATCTTTTAAACGGCCGCTTATCTTGTCGGTTACCTTGGCGCTTTTTTGCAAATTTGCTAGCGGGGCTGAAATGTCGCGCTTTTTTTCATACTTGTATTGAATTTCGTCAATCAGGTCGGGGAAGGTGGCTACCGCATTGTTAATGTCGTGGATGAGGCCCGTAGCCATCATGGCTGTTTGTTTGGTCAGTTCCAAAGCCTGTGAGCGGCGGAACTGGTTGGCATTTTTCACGGCCAATGCCACATGTTTGGCCAACGTTTCCAGTACCTCCTCATCGGCGCGGGAGAAAGCAGCGAGTTGGTCACTTTCGGCCACCAAAATGTAGCTCACCACCTCATCAATGATGATCGGGATGGCAATTTCGGATTGAGTGGAGGGGATGGCTGGAATGTAATCAATATCCTGGCTCACATCTTCTACGTTGCTGGTTTGGCCGGTAGCCAAAACGCGCCCGGCAACACCTCTGCGTTTATTGAGCTGGGTACGGAAGGTGCTATCTTCCAACAGAGGGGCATCCACACGATAAAAAGGTTGGGTGTTGGCGGTGATGGCAACTTCATCCCGATCCGGAAGATGCTCCACAATGCAAGCGTTATTGGCTTTGGGGAAGGCGACGAGAATTTCTTGAATCAGGTTGCGGAAGATGCGGTCAATTTCTACGCTGGCGCTGATGATGGGGGTGATGCGCGAGACAGTGTCCAGCCGCTGTTGTCGTTGTTCGGCTTCGGTGTGCAGTTCGGCGCGGAGGATGGCCAGGGCAGCAAGTTGGGCAAACAGTTCCAATGTGCCGCGATCGGCCTCGTTGAACTGGTTTTGGAAGTTATAGCCGAAGAACATGCAGCCTACACGATTATGACCGACGCGCAGGGGGAATACGGCCGTTGATTGGTGCCGATTCGCTTGAGGAAATGCCTGACGCAGGTGCGGCCACTGTTGCAAATCTTTAACAAACTTATGATCGTTTAACTCCCACGCAGCACGAATGAGCGGAGCTGGTTTGTCTGGTAAGGTGGTGGCAACGGCTCTTGGTGCGTTACTGGCAATGCTAGTGACCATGTAGCGATGGCTTTCTGGGTCTTGATGATAAATGGCAATGCCATCTACTGCCTGCAGCGCATTTAACGCCTGCGAAATGATAGACGCCAGCAATAAGCCCAGATCTGCTTCATTCGCCAGCCGTTGCGATAAGCTACGCAGTTCCCGGAGCGTCCGGTTGCGATCCGCCTGCTCCAAATTCATAGCCAGACGACTGGCTAACTTCTCGGTAAAACGCTTGTGATCTTTGGTAAGGCCATATCGTTGAGGGCTTTCCAGATAAAGCACGGCTAGCGAGTTGGTAGTCATCTTTACTGGAATGGCCAGGCCGCAGCGCGATTCGGGATGAAATCGGGCAGGGAACTTACCGGTTTCCATGGGGCCGGCATTTGTTTCCATCTGGCTTTTGCCACTGGTGTAGGCTTGTTCAATAAGGCCACCGGGCAGGGCATCCATCTGGCGCGAATGCACTTTACCGGTAGAAAGCAGTTGATAGACACCCCAAGCCCCTTTGGGTTCATCTCGAATTAGATAAACGCGGGGAACATTGGTGTATTCCTGCACTCGGCGAAGCGCCAGTAGAATTGTGTTTTCAATTGATTCGTCTGAGCGGAAATAGGTGGAGCTTACAAAGAGCTGGTCTAATCCTCGTAGTTCTTGCGTGCGACGAGAAAGATTATGCTGTACTTGCTGGTAGCTGCGGGCGCTGGGCAAAGCAATTGCGACAAAGTTGGAAAATACGTCTAAAACTGTCTGCTGTTCATTGGTGAGTTGGTGAGACCGCTGCCAGTTTAGGTAAAGCAGCCCAATGGGGGCGGCAGCCATGCCCAGCCGAATGCCTACAAAAGAACGCACGCCTTCGCGGGAAATAAATTTGCTGGTGTCCAGGTTTAGGCGTATGCGGGGATTAACGGCCGTATCCACATCGGGCACGGTAAGGTTGCCATGTTGCAAAATGTATGAGGCTAACCCCTGGGTTGCCCGCGGCTTGTCGGATGGGGTAACCGGGTGCTGGGTGCCCACCGCCTGCACATTCAGCGGTTCGTAACGGTGTGACCCATTGCTATTGGGCTGCAAAGGATAGACAACCACGCTGTCTGCCTGAAAGAGCTCTTGAGCTGAACGAGTCACTGCGAGTAGCAAGCTTTCAACAGAATCTGTCACTTTGTTGTTTAGGGTTTCTTCAATTTCGAGCAGTTGCCGCCAGCTATTGGCACGTTGGCGTTCAACCACCAGCGTGCGGGCATTTTCCAACACCAGGGCTACCTGGTTGCTAAAGGTTTGCAGCAGTTCAAATTGCTCCGGGGTAATGGCGTGGGGAGCAAATTTGTTGTCAACGTACAAAATGCCAAAGGTTTGCTGCCCGGTTGTGAGGGGGACCAGGGCAAACTCTGTTGGTGCGCTGATGGCGTTGGTAAAGTTTGGATGTAACCCTTGTTTGGGTAGTTGGCTGCTGCTAAACAGGGCTTCGCCAGACTCTAGCTGGTGTAATAGCAGGTCTGGTGTGGGGGGATGCAGGGGTAGGTGCAATCGTTTGAGTTTGTTTTGCAGGGGGGATGTTTGGTAGGTAACGGTCGTATCCGTCAAAGCTGTTTCTGGTGGATATTGCAACCACATTTCCCGTTCAGACTCGGCATCTTGCTGGGTGAGCTGCCCGGCAGAAAACGGCACCTGCAAGCATTGTTCACTCTCATTGAGCATGAAAAATACGGCGCGGTTCAAATTTAAACCGTAAGGGGAAGTAATGCCGTTGAGCGCCAGCTGCAAAATATGGGATTCTGGCCATTCGCGATGATTCAGCATTTCGGTGAGCAGGGCGTTGAGGCGATTAAGCGTGGTGGCGCGTCCCTCTGCCAGATTTAGCAAGTTGGCGTATTGGGCGCGCTCCTCAACTATTTGGGCGGCTTGTTGCAAAAAACCAACCAGCTGCATGACCTCATCCCGCCGCTGGTAGGGCGAGTTGGGCGAAACCAGCTTGCCCAATGAGACCAATCCCACTGGCGTACCGGGCTTTAATTCTGTACGCAGCGGAATCATCAACCGCAGGTCGCCTTCGATGGGGTTAATGGTGAAGTTTGCCCCGTTTAGCGCCTGCATTTCTGGCCCGTGCGGGTTGCTTAACCGGGTTTGCAGGTTGAGGTCGTTTTGTTTGGGGTAAAAGAGGGAGAGCTTCCCTTCATGCCAGGTATAAAGATGCAGATCGCTTTCTGGGAAGGCGGCGCTGAGGCCTTGGGCCAGGCTGCTGAATGCGCCGGGTGCGTTTTCGCTGGCGTGCATGGCGTTGAGTACGGCCGTAAATAAGGATGCCCGCACGTGTGTCTGCCCCTCGTTTAAGGCCCTGCCCAAATATTCAAATGCGTGCCGCCAACGGCCGTTTACAGCGTAAAAACCACCAACCCGGGCCGGATCCAAATGCTTTTGCAATAGCTGGCCCCAAAGATTGTTTTTTAAACGATAGCTGTTGTTCTCTTGAATAAAAATGCCGCATAAATCCAGCACATTGGGAAACTTGGAAAGCTGCATGGGCATATGGCTGATGGGTAATGAGCCATGTTCCAACATGGAAAGTGTGCAAAACAGCAGATTGGTGTCGCTTTCTACCTGCTGCAAAATTTCTTCCACTTTGGGATTTGCCGGATTTTTGAGGAATGTTTCGATTGCTTCAGAGAGCCGGGGGGCGGAGAGGCTTTTTTGTCCGCGCCGTTCCAGTTGCTTAAGGCAAAGGCTTAAAATGCGCTCGATAAGAAATAGATCGCCGCCTGTTTGCTGGAAAAGTGCGTCCAAGGCGTGCGGATCGGGCATCACTTCGGCGCGATGACAGGCCGCCAGACCAAAGGCCTCTCGTTCAGCCTTGTCTAAATCATGAATCCAAATCAGCTCCGAAACATCGAGGTAGCGAGTGGGGGCTACATGTTCGTTGCTGTTAAGGTCAAGCGCGCCACCGATGACGGCCTGAAATTGTGGGCCGTTTTTTTGGAGAACGGCCGTATACAAATCGGCCAGCGTGTTTAACAAAGAAAGCACCACGTTGGGCGGCGCAGTGTTCAAATTATCAATAAACAACACCAGCGGCCGATCCAACCGCCGAATGAACGTTTCCAGCGCTTCGCGGAATTCGCGGGCAGTTTGCATGAACTCAGGCTGGACGGGGGTGTCCATGGGGAATAGTTCGCGTTGCAAACGGCCGTACAGCCCCGCAAACAAATCCGCCTCACTCATGAGCAGTAAATCTGTAGATAACTTTACAAAGAAGCTTTCTTGCCGTAGGCTGGGCAGGTCTTTCATGCTCAGGTAATGCACCTCGTGCGTACCGTGCTCTTGCAGAAGTTGGGCCGCGGCCAGCATGAGCGCACTCTTGGAACGAAAGCGCGGGCCTAAGACCCGAACGCAACGCCCTGCCTGCACAGCGCGGAAGATGGCCTGAAGGCTATCATGTTTGTAAGCAACAGGTGTTGGTAAAACTGGTGGCATTTCGTAGCTCTTCTTCATATATTCTGCACCCTTACAGGCAATCTCGCTCCGAGCAATGAAAAGGCGGAACGGCCGTACCTGCCAATTGGGCAACAACGACACTCAAGGACAAATTTACAGCGGATGCAGGTTCGTTCTCTAGCCAGAATCAAACCAACGAGCCGTACACCCATTTTAGATGTGCGCCGCCCGCTTGACCTGACAATTGTGTGATAGAAAGATGGCTACCTGCTTACAGAAATGACAGGGGTGCCGCCGTTCACTTCTTCTAGAGACTTTTGAACTCTTTTCCAAATCACATTAGTGTCCAGAGAGAACAGTTCAAAGTCCGAATGCAAACCTTTGAGTTGGTGAAGATAAATGAGTTAGCTCTGCATCGTTTCCCGAATGATACGAATGCCTTCCAGCGCCATCATTTTGTCACCGTCCCGGTTTTCCAGAATGGCTAAATCAACGTATAGATCAACCAGTAACTGAATAATTTTAAGACGTTCCAGTCTGGGGCGGGTTGCTTCTGAGGCAGTGGGTTGAGAATGGCGTTGCAGCAGTGTCAGGCTGCGATAAAGTGCATTTACCCGCAAGCGAATGCGGGCGTCGGCACGACTGTAGCTCAATTCATCCAGCAAACTCTGGGCAGATAGCAGCGCCTGATTGATATGCCGAACAATTTCTCGGTGTGACAGAAACTCGGCTTGCAGGCTTTGTTGTGCGTTTTGTAGTTGGCGACTGGCATCTGCCAAAGCACGCTGTAGCTGGCGCATTAGCTGCCTGACCCGATCCGAAAATGGCAATTCGCCCAACGAGTCCAGCAGCCGGTTGCTCATGATAACGATTTCTTCTAGCATTGTGCCTTCAGCAAAACCTGCGCTGGGGTTGTCTATAGATACTTTGGCATGGAAAAGCGCCTGCTCCAGGTCATTGGCTGTGCCGGCGCTGTTGCGATCCTGAATGAGGCTTAAGAAACGGCCGATTTCTTCCCCACCGTTTTCAGCAAAAGGCAGACGACGTTCCAGGTCTAGCAAAGAGTAGGCACGCCGTCTTGCCTGCTCCAAAATCAGTTTTTGTAAGCGTTGGGTGTTTTCATCCGCCTCGTTTACATTTTGGAAAGCAAGCAAATCATTCAGTAATTTGTCTTCCAGCTGCCGCTGTAAATTTTCTACCAACGCTCTGTCGTGTTGCAGCATTGGTGACGGATTGAGGCCCATTTGGCCGTTTTTCTGGAACCAGAAACCGATGGGTGTATCGTCTTCCGGGTTGTTGAGCGGCGGACGACTGATCTCTTGGGCATTGGGCAGCCGGTAGCGCCACGGGCCTGGGTTGCGTTCTGACAACCACAGACAAAACGCTTCGGCATCAGACGGCCGTATCCCAGCCACCGGTTCTTGCCCGGCTCCTTTGCTAAACTGTATTGCCTGCCAATGGTCTGGCTGCACATAGCGGCCTTGCGCCCGCATCTCGTCCAAAAATAGCTGGTACTCTGCCTGGGTTACCAAGGAGGTGTCGGCATAGGTGGTTTCGTCTAGGCGCACCAGGTTACGCAGGCGCAGTTGCAGGCGCACTTCTGCCCCGATGCGGCGGATTTCCGGGTTTTCGTCTTCAATGCTGCGTAGGAGTTCACCCGGAATCTTGCGGAAATCATCTTCCACCTCTAGCGCTTCGTCCAGGCATTCTACCGCCAATGTTAGCGCAGAGATGGAAGCGGTTTTGCGCATGACACAGGCGCGAATGATGTTGGTGGCGTTGGCCTGGGCCGCATAGAGGCGGATGGTTTCGTGCCACCAACTGTCGTCTACTTGTTTCAGCAGCTCTTGCTCTAGCCGCTCTTCTTTGATGTGAACGGCCGTTAGATATTCCTGAAACGTGAGGTGGGCAAAGCTGTACACGCCAGACGTGTGCTCCACCAACAAACCGCTGGTGTTGGCAATCATCTGCAAAAAATCGCCGCTGGTGGCATTGGGGTTTACGCGGCGTAGCGCCGGGTCTATGATGTCGGCCGCGTCAGCGCGAGGGATGTTGCGCACGCTGCGGCGCATCATGGCAAAGGCCAGGCTTTGCAGCACGCGCTTTTTTTGCGAAGGCGTTAGCTCGTAGCGAATGCCCCGTGCCTGCTGGCGCTTGCCCAGGAACACATCGCAAATTTCGTGGTAGAGGGCCACGCGCTGGTCTGGCAGGCTGCTGCGGTAATGGTGAATGGTGGCGATCATGGTGAGCAGCAGAGGGTTGATGCCCATTTCCAGCAGGGCTGGGGTTTGGTGCAGCCGGTGCAGCAAATCGGTGGCGCGGCTGGTGGCTTCGCGCCGCACGCCGG
Source organism: Ardenticatenaceae bacterium (assembly GCA_020634455.1). Lineage (GTDB taxonomy): Bacteria > Chloroflexota > Anaerolineae > Promineifilales > Promineifilaceae > Leptofilum. The sequence continues at coordinate 98,325 of JACKBQ010000001.1, forward strand.
GATCATCTTGCCCCTGTGTTTGGATTTCGTTGGCCAGGTACCAGTTTTGCACAAATTTGCGCATCTGTTCAATGGTAAATGGTTTCACTTCCAGCGGTAGCGCATCGGGTAGGGGATTGTTTTCATAGCCAAACGGCCGTGAGGTAATAATAAATTGGTTGTAAGGCTGCTGGCGAATCTGGCGCTGCACCCAGGCGATCACGTGCTGGCGTTGGGTAGGGTCGGCCACTTCGTCCAGTCCGTCTAGCATGATGAGGCAACGGCCGTTTTCCAAATCATTTGCCAGCCAATCGAGCGAAATGTTTACTTTGCGGTTGCTCAATTGCAGTTGAACCGCCTGTTGCAAGCTAAACTGGTGGTCTTGCTGAATCTGGCTGGCAACGTCGCGCAGTGGCAAAAAGATGGGGCTTTTTGCTAAACGATGTCCATTTGGCGCTGGTTGTGTTAGCGTCAGGGCCAGATGCTTGAGCAGGGTGGTTTTGCCTGTGCCCGGTGCGCCCAAAACGACAAGATTTTTCGGCCGTTTGTCTGGCTCCGATTGCAAAAAGCGCCAGATAGAATACCGTTTTTCGCGGGCGTTTTTTTGCATGGCCGGGATGGGATTGGTTGAGGCTTTGCCCGGCATGGCGCTTAATCCCACATCCACAAAGACTTGGGCCAGCGGCAGGGTCGCCTCACCGGGAGCAGAAATCCCCTTCACGTCAAAGCTGCGGTGTTGGTAGAAGAGTTCTTGCAAATAATCTAAGCGTTCTTTCTGATCGTTTTGCGGCGTGGATTTGCGGAAAAACTTGCGAAAGCCCTTAAACCGATTGCTGGATGGTCGTTTATTCTGTGCCATGATGGTACTGCTATCTCTGGTAACTGTGTGACTGGAGACGCTCAGCAAAGGCGTCAGTTTAATTTACGGAACAACTTACGGAACAGGAACCTAATTATGACATTAAACTAGCAAATGGCAAAACGGCCGTAAACCCAGCCGTGTGCCCAAACAAACGATGAAAATTAAGAAATAAACCTCACCACTCCATTAACTGCCAGATTTCTGCTCGCCAACTCTCTTGTTCTCGGCCAACTTCTGCCATGATCCTTGCCGATTTTCGGATTTGTTCTTGAGCGGCCGTTTCTTTTCCAGCTTGGTGGAGCATGTCACCCAGATTGCTTCGTAATGCCGCTTCGTAATGCCGATCCCCGTAATGTTCACACAGCTCAATGGCTTCGTTCAGGCTGGCAATGGCGGCCTCTGCTTGCTTGGTGAGGCCCAGGGTCAGGCCCAGGTTGTTGCGCGCCGCAATTTGGATGTCCAGGCGTTGGCATTCGTCGGCCAAATGGCGGCTTTGTTCCAAAAGAGCAACGGCCGTTTCCACCTCACCTCGACTTCGAGCCAACATCCCCAACATATTTGCCGCCAAGGCCAATAGCGGCATGTCCCCCACTTGTTTGGCCAAACTTTGGGCTTGTTCCGCCAGGGATTGTGCCTCGGCAGGTTGCTTTTGCCGGTAGGCTACCAGACTTTGATCCAATAATAGGGGAGCCAGTTCTGGAGCCGGTGCGTTCTCGCCAAGATGGCTCCGAGCTTGGGTTAGGTTATGGGCTGCCAGTTCCCACTGCCCTTGCCGCTGGTACACCTGTGCCAGCTGATGCTCTAGCTGGCCAACTGCCTTTTGGGGAGCCAGGGCAGCGGCCGTTTCCAGGCTGGTGAGGGCGGCGGGGTAATTACCCAACCGCATGTGCAGCCTGCCGCAGGCTGCGTGCCAGCGCCACGGCTCCTCCGCGCCCAGGGCCAAAGCCGCCTGGTAAAAGTGCAGGGCATCCTGATGAGCAAACAGGGCGTGCGCCTGTTCGCCCGCCTGCACAAAGTAGGCAACTGCTTCCCGTTCTTGCCCGGCGAGTTGATAATGGGTGGCAATTTGGGCAAAAACGGCCGCATTCGGTGACCGATTTGCCGCCAATGTGGTAGCCAGACGGCGATGCAGCAGGCGTCGCCGGGCCAGCCCGGTTTCTTCGTGAACAAGCAGGCGCAGCTTGTCATGGCTGAAATCGTAGGCGGCGCGGTCGCTGGTGCTTTGCTCCACAAGCAGACCGCGCGCGGTGAGCGTCTCCAGTGCGGTGACCGTTTCTTCGTCGCTGCGCCCGCTGGCGGCCTGCACCAACAATAAATCAAAGCTGTGGCCGATGGCTGCGGCCGTTTGCAAAATTTGGCGCTCTGTCTCGTTGACCTGAGCCAGCCGCTGATGAAGTAAATCGCGCACGGAGGCGGGCACGGCGATGCTCGCGGGCAGGCTCATTGTGCCGTCGTTGGCGCTGAGGGCGTCCAAATAGGCAACGACAAACATGGGTAGCCCTTCGGTTTCGTGGTAAAGCTGGTGGGAGAGGTCGGTAGTGAATGATTTGCCGCTGGCGGTGAGCAGGGCGGCAACGTGCGCCAGAGTGAATCGGTCGGGGCGAACAATCTGGCAGGCGTTTTCGCGGCTTAAACGGGCTACCAGTGGGGTGAGCGGGCTGTTGGCAGGCAGCTCTTCGGCGCGCCAGCAAAAAATGGTAAGCAACGGCCGTTCCCGCCAGCGATGCAGCAAATAAAGTAGCAGTTCCAGCGAAGCGGCATCCAGCCAATGCACATCGTCGAGCCACAGGATGCCGGGGGTGGGGCCTGTGAGCAGGGCCAGCAGCGTGTGAATGATGCCCTCATAAAAGCGTACCTGCTCGCCGGGGCCGCTGAGGCTGGTGCGCGGGGGCAGGCTGCGCCCTTCGGCCAGCTGAGGCAGTAGGCGGGCAGCCTCAGCCAGATGGTGATTGGGCAAAGCTTCCAGGCGATTCGTTGTTTCCGGCGTGAGACCAGATTGCAGCGCCTGGATGAGTGGGGCGTAGGCCAGGTTGGTTTCACCTTCGTAGCAGCGGGCGGTGAGGGTCATCGCTCCGTTAGCCTTGGCCCACTCGGTTAATGTTTCTGCCAGTCGCGTTTTGCCAATGCCTGGCTCCCCTTCGATGATGAGCAAACGGCCGTCTGGCCCGACTTGTTGGTAGAGCTGTTGCATGTGGTGTAATTCGGTGTCGCGACCGATTAGGGGGGATGAAAGGGTGAGGGGGTGAAGGGGTGAAGGGGTGAGGGGGGGGGCTTGCACCCGTTCACCCTTCCACCCCCTCCCCCCTTCATTTTGGCTAGTTGTTACCCGGTCATTCTGAATCGCCTGGTACAGCGCCGTCGTTTCCGGCAGCGGGGGGACGCCCAGCTCTTCATCGAGGATGCGCACGCAGTCGCGGTACTGCATGAGGGCGTCGGCGGAACGGCCGTTTTCGGCCAGCAGGCGCATGAGGGTGCGATGAGCGTCTTCGCGTAGCGAATCTATCTGGCACCAGCGGCGGGCGTAGGTTACGGCCGTTTCCCCACTGCTGGTCTGGGCTAATTCCGCTAGCACCTGGGTTAGCTCACGGCGCAGGCTTTCTTGCTGCTGGAGCTGCCAATCATCAAAGGGGATGCTGTCGCGCAGGCTAAACCCTGCCAGAAAATTATCGCGGAAAAGCTCAGCAGCGCCCGCCAGATTGCTCTGCCGAACTGCCTCCTGAAAAGCGGTAACATCACACCAAACGGCGTCGGTTTCCAGGCCGATTACTTCGCGGTTGGCAAAAATCGCTTCTGCGCCGACGGCCGATTTGAGGGCGGAAAGTGTGCGGCGCAGGGCGGCTTTGGCCCGGCTGTCGTCGGTGTCAGGCCACAAAAATGCGGCTAACCAATCACGAGACGGCCGTTCGCCACTCAGCGCCAGGTAAGCCAGCAAAGCGGTGGCTTTGCGCGTATCCACTTCCAGAATCTGGCCATTACATTCGATGCGGGGGGGACCAAGGAGCAGCAGTCGCAGCGGTTTCATAAGACCATTTTAGCCAAAAACGTTCCGAAAGGCGATGGATTGGCGATTTCGTAACGTTTGGGAGACGGGGGTTTGGTAAGGTAATCCGTAATCGGTAAACGGTAATCCGTAATCGGTAATCCGTAATCGGTAATTGGTTAACCGTGACCACCGATTACCGATAACCGACCACCGATTACCGAAAAAAGGAGCGTGAGCCATGACAAACATGCATTTGGTGCGACGAGAAAAAGCATGGGGGGATACTGCCGTTGACGGCCTGCTGGCGGGGCTGGTGGGTGGGTTGGTGATGGGGCTGTTTTTAGGGGTGGCGGGCTGGCTAAGCGGCGGATCGCTGCTGGCGACGCTGGGCTATTTTGATCCAGCGCAGACGGGCAGTTGGCTGACGGGACTGTTGGCCCATCTGGCGGTCTCAGCGATTTACGGGGTGGGGTTGGCGCTGCTGCTGCGGGTGGTGGGGTGGATACGGCCGTCTCTGACCAAACTGAATTGGTTGTGGGGGGCACTGTACGGACTGCTGCTGTGGGGGTTGGCAGTGGGGGTGGTGTTAACGGCCGTTGCCTCCGCCCTGGCTCAAATTCCCACCTGGGAGTTTGGCCTGGCCCATTTGCTCTATGGTCTGGCGGCTGGTTACCGGCTGCAAACAATTCAATAATCCATATTGCCGTGTGTGATTTGGGGCAGTTTCGTAACGTTTGGCAGATGATGATCGTGTAAGGTAGCAATTATCAAATTGTTGGAGGTACCCATTATGTTTCAAAATTACAATCGGGCACAAACTGCGGGGGCGCTGGGCATGTTTGGCGCGGCGCTCTTTTTTGTGGGTTTATTGGTTGAGTATCACTATGGTCTGTTTCCACCGGGCAGCGGCACGCTGTATGTTTTGAATCAGGTGCAGTTTACGGTGGCGATGATTTGTATGCTGGCGATGTTATGGCAAATGCGGGGGATGCGGGTGGGGGGTAACGGCCGTTTCGCCCGTATCACCCTCACCATTTTCCCCATCGGCTGGGGGCTGCTGATTGTGGCCAACCTGATCAGTCTGCTCACCGGCAATTCCGACAACTTGCTGTATCCGCTAGGGGGGGTGATGAATTTACTTTTTGGTTTGCTGGCTGGTATTGCGGTGGCTCTAAACAAAAATTGGTCGGGTTGGGGGCGTTTCGCGCTGTTGCTGCAAGGGTTATATTATTTGCTGATCATGATGGTTTTGCCCCTCATGCTCACTGGTTCGGTCGAGCCAACTCAGCTGACAGAAAGCTTATGGATGGTGACCTGGTTTTTACTGGGTCTGGCGCTGTTTCAGTTTGCCCATCAAGGAAAAATGACAGATGCGCACCCAAGAACGGCCGTTTAACGATCGCAGCTTAAACAGGGGAAACTAGGCAATATTGCCGCCAGGGTGAGGAAATAGCCTGTAATGAAAAGTCATAAGAAACGTAGACAACTACTTACCTGGATATGTTTTGCCACCGTTGTTCTTTTGAATAGTGCCGGTGTCTTTCTGTCCCGGCAAAGCAGGCAGGCGTATTTGCAATGGTTTGAATATATCTTTCCCATTACGCTAATTACCTTTGCCTTTGTCGGGGCGCTTATTATTGCGCAGAGACCGCAAAACCGAATCGGCTTTTTGCTTATGCTCCCAGGTGCATCGTTGGCACCGTTTACCGATGGCGTTGTCGCCATGTTCACCAGCGGTTTGTGGCCTGTGCCTCAGCCACCATCCTTGCTTTATTTTCTATTCCTGTGGTTTGCTGGGTGGAATTGGGTATTGCTTATCTTTCCCCTACTCTATTTACTGATTTTGTTTCCTACTGGGCACTCCTTATCGCCGCGCTGGCGCTGGTTGCTGTATTCCGCCACCTTGGTAATGCTCGTGATTCCCGTATTGGGGACGTTTGCGGAGCAATTGGACGCCAATGGGTACGAAGTCCTGGCGGTGGCAAATCCGATTGGATTTATCAGTGCGGAGTCTCTTGATAACAGTCGGATTATCCCCTTTTTCTTTGTGGCCATGCCAGTGTGTGTCGCCTTGAGCGTACTCGCTTTATTTGTTCGCTTTCGACGGGCCAGGGGCGCGGAAAGGGAGCAAATTAAGTGGCTGTTTTGGGCTGGGGCTGTTTTTGCAACCACTTATATTCCCACTTTTGTCGGCGAGGATTTTGTCTCCTTTACACTCGGTGATTCGCTGTGGACGTTTGGCATGATGACGGTGCCTATTGCCATTGGCATTGCTATTTTGCGTCATCGGCTATTTGACATTGATGTTCTTATTCGCAAGACGGCGCAATATGGGGTGGTAACGGCCGTTCTTGCCCTCGTCTATTTTGGTACCGTCATTTTACTGCAAAATCTGGTGGATCAGGCGACAGGCGAGCAATCACCCATCATTATTGTGCTATCCACGCTGCTGATTGCGGCCTTGTTTAATCCTTTGCGGCAGCGGGTTCAGGCATTTATTGACCGCCGCTTTTACCGCCAGAAATACGATGCCCAGCAAATCCTGGCCCAGTTTGCCCAAACGGCGCGGGATGAGGTGGAGATGGATATTTTGCAAGCCGAACTGTTGCGGGTGGTGCAGGAGACGTTGCAGCCGCAAGAAATCAACATTTGGGTACAAAAAGCTGGGCATAACGGCCGTAAATAAACGATCTCTAAATGGTCAGTTGATACTGTATGAGCATGACACATACAACATTTCCCTCCCCAACAACTTTACGACCACCCTGGTTAAACCTGTTCCGCGCTGCCTGGATCATGATGGCGGCCGCGATAGTCTTGCTGTTTGTTCTCAGCACCTGGAATACAGCGCAACAACCGCTGCCTAGCTGTGTAAAACCTGCATTACCGTGTCCGGCAACGGTTCAGGTAACGCAGGAAGATGCTGCCCTTGCCGTGAGTGCAGGGTTGCCAATTGGCCTGTTACCCGTCGTGTTAACCTTTTCGGTGGTTGCCCGGTTGAGTTTAGGGCTGGTGGGTCTGCTAATTTTCTGGCGCAAATCAGACGACTGGATGGCCATGTTGGTCTCTGCCGCGTTGATGACCGTGCTGCTTGAAGGATCGCAAGGCGTGCCTGCTGGTCTGGCACCGGTTGTCAGCGTTATTTTTGGGATTGGTACGGCGCTGTTTTTGCCGATGCCAGCTATTTTCCCCAACGGCCGTTTCCAGCCTTCCTGGGTTCGTTGGCCGCTCTTGCTCATTGCCACCCCCTTTGTCATCCTTTCTATGTTTTTTGTAGATGCACCCTTTTATGGCACAGCAACGGCCGTTGTCACTTTACTCTGGATCATTATTTCACTCTATGCTATGCCCTACCGCTATTTCAAGGTATCCACACCCATAGAACGGCAGCAGACAAAATGGGTTTTGCTGGGCATATCGGTAACTTTTGTGACGGCGATTTTCTACACAACATTGGTGGCTTTATATCCAGCTTCGCAACCATCACCAACGCGACTCATCTTGCAATTGATCAATGCCCCGCTTTATGCCGTGGGATATGGCTTTTTTGCCTTTGCCATGCTTCGGGCGATGCTGCGGTACCGCTTGTGGGACATCGAGATTATCATCCGGCGCACGCTGCAATACACGCTGCTTACCGGGCTGCTGGCGCTCATCTATTTTGGCAGTGTGCTGCTGTTACAATCGGTGTTTACAACAATCACCGGGCAGAAATCAGTCATTTCAATTGTCGTCTCCACGCTGCTGATGGCTGCTTTTTTTGCCCCGCTGCGCCAGCGGGTGCAAGCCTTCATTGATCGCCGCTTCTACCGCCAAAAGTATAATGCCCAGCAAATCCTGGCCCAGTTTGCCCAAACCGCGCGGGATGAGGTGGCGCTAGAAACTTTGCGCGGTGAACTGGTCAACGTGGTGCAGAAAACGATGCAGCCTGAGCAAATCACTGTTTGGTTGCGGGATTCGTAGGACTATCTATAGCTTATGGAAAAACAAATCGCTCAGCCCAATTTGCCCGCGCAAAATGCCCCACCGACCTTAGAGGGTCGCTGGTTGACTCTGGCGCGGGTCGCCTGGTTGCTGATTACGGCCGTTGGCGTGGTGATGTATGCCATTGGTGCGCAGCTCCTTTTTCAACAATTAGCTACTACTTGCTCCGGGTCCGACTGCCTGCGGCAGCAGCTGTCGCCCGAAGCGCTGCCTGCCATGGCCGAAATCGGGCTGACGTTGACTGGGTATGCCACTCTCCAACTCATACCAACTGTCTTTTTTGCTGTTGTTTGTGTGGCAATGGGCGTGCTCATCTTTTGGCAACGCTCGCATGAGCTGATGGCGTTTTCCAGCTCGCTCTGGTTGGTTACTTTTGGCCTCACCTTGTTTGAAGAGGAAGTTCGGGCGACAGGTGCGGCGTACCCATGGCTACAGCCAGCCGCCCTCATCGTGGCGTGGCTGGGTGGCGTCGTTCTGCTGCCGCTTTTCTTTTGCATTTTCCCCAACGGCCGTTTTGCCCCACGCTGGTCAAAATGGGGCTGGCTAATCACGTGCGTTCTCTTTGTCAGCTTAGGGGCGGCTTCCGAGTTGCTTCCCATCTTTGATGCGATCTATAAGGCGTATGGCGGTTATTTGTGGTTTACCATGCTGCTGGGTGGTATCACCATTCAATTTTATCGGTATCGCTATCTTTCCACGGCTAACGAGCGACAACAAACGAAATGGGTTGTTTTTGCCTTTCTGGTAACTGTGGCGGTGCTTGTTATTATGTTCTTCATAAATCCACTTTTTCTTGATTTTAGAGTGGCCGAAACCGAAAATGCCGTGCGAAATATCCTCGGCAACGCCATTTCCACCTTTGCTTTTTTGATGATTCCCCTTGGCATCGGCATATCCATCTTGCGGCATCGCCTTTATGATATTGACGTTATCATTCGCCGGACGATGCAATACTCGATTGTGTCGGCGGTGTTGGCAGCCGTTTATTTTGGCAGCATTACGGTGATTCAGGGGGGCGTAACGGCCGTTACCGGCACCCAATCCCCCCTTGCCATTGTTCTCTCGACCTTGCTTGTCGCCGCCCTGTTTAGCCCCCTGCGGCGGCGGGTACAAACGGCCGTTGACCGCCGCTTCTACCGCCAAAAATATGACGCCCAGCAAATCCTGGCCCAATTCGCCCAAACTGCCCGCGATGAAGTGGAGCTTGAAAACTTAACCAATGAATTGACCCGCATTGTCCAAGAAACGATGCAGCCCGAACAGGCGTCCATTTGGCTCAAAAAATAGCCGTTTCGTAACGTTTAGCAGACGGCCGTTTGATACGCTATAGACATACCTATCATCTATTCAAGGAGAACCCATATGTCTGCTAAACACGCAAACCCTCTTCCCTATCAGCTGGCTGAAGATTACAGTCACACCATCGGCCAGATGATACCCAGCAAGAGGAGAGCATGATGAAAATTCTGCGCATCCTCGGATTTATAGTGCTAGGGCTCGTAGTGCTGGGCGGGGCACTGGTGAGCTATATGTACATCTCAACCACCCGCCGCATCAATGCCACGTATGAGGTGCCAGAAGTGGCTGATATCGCTCTACCGACGGATGCCGCCTCACTGGCCGAGGGGCAACGGCTGTTCTTAACGGTCGGCTGTGTGGGCTGCCACGGTGCCAACGGCGGCGGGATGGTCATGGCTGATGAGCCGGCGGTCGGTTATGTCGCCTCTAGCAACCTCACCTCAGGCAGTGGCGGCGCGGCCAATCAATACACCCGTTCTGGCGACTGGGTCCGGGCCATCCGGCACGGCGTTAGCCCAGATGGCAAATCGCTACTGCTCATGCCCGCGCAGGAGTTCGTGAACCTCACAGATGCCGACATGAGCAAAATCATCGCCTATGTGCAGTCCCTAGAGCCAGTCGACAGCAACTTTGAGCCAAATAACCTCGGGCCAATCGTCCGTGCGGTGTTTATGGCGGGTGAAGTGGACATGCTCGCGGCCGAGGTCATCGATCATGAGACGGTGGGGCCGTGGGATGTGGAAGTGGGGTCGACCGTAGAATATGGCGAGTATCTGGCCGTGCGCTGTGCCTCCTGCCACGGCCCTGCCCTTGACGGCAGCTTGCCACCCCCGCCCGGTGGAATACAGCCAGCCAATATCACCCCTCATGAAACCGGCATCGGCGGCTGGACGCTTGAAGAGTTCAAGACGGCCATCCAAACCGGCACCCGGCCGGATGGCTCATCAATTGACCCAGCTATGCCTTGGCCCTATTATTCTCAGCTAACCGATACTGAAGTGGAGGCCATCTATAAATACCTCCAAACAATTGAACCCGTGGCTTCTGCAGAGTAAATAGAAACCCATTCGCTTGTAGGGACGGTTCGCGAACCGTCCCTACCGGACATACAAACGTACAGGGACACCACTATGGCCAATGCCGCAAGCACTCCCAAACATCCCGTCGAAATCTCGTTCTATGGGCTCTAGCCATCGCCGGGTGGATTGTTATCGCCGGGCTAAATATCGTCATCTTCTGGGTTGACCTAGTGACCGATCTGTTTCTATCAGAAACGTTGACGCTTATTTGGCTGAAAAAGGACGTGAGCAGAAATACTTAACGGCCGTTGACAAACCGCAAACCCAAATGGAACAAACGAATTAATGAAAAATAATGTAACAACCTCCCCTTTATTACCAAGCAACCCCATGTTGCGCAGATTGATATTGGCTGGCTGGTTAGTGATCGCCTGTCTAAGCGTATCGCTCTTTCTCGTTAATTTGGTTGCAAACTATCCCGAATTGACAACCCCCTGCGAAGGGGTGTTGGGATTTGCAGGAGAGTGTAACGCGAGCGCTATTTCAGCGGCCGAAATTGCGGTCTTGGAATCCAGAGGCCTTTCAGTGCGTGCCTATGCGCTCGGCTGGATCGTCGTGGGTCTGCTCAATCTACTGATTTATTGCACTTTGGGCGGCCTCATTCTATGGCGGCAGAGCCATAGCTGGCTAGGGGTGACCGTTTCCTTGGCCTTAATCACTCTTCCGTTCTTCGTTTGGGCGGGCCCCCGCAACTGGGCAGCCATTCATCCGCTTCTCTTCTGGCCGGGTCTCATTGCCGTGATTATGGGCACGGTTCTTGACGTACTCTTCTTGTTTTTGATGCCGAACGGCCGTTTTTCCCCCCGCTGGGCCTACATTCCTCTAAGCATTGGCTTATTATTGGGAACCATTCTAACGCTTGGACGCAGTGGCGTTATCGCGATATCAGCAGAGTTGCTATCACCTCTCTACATTGTCACGCTTGCCATTATTTTTCTGGCCATTGTTTTTCAAATCTATCGCTATAAGTGGGACTCAAACGCTGTGGAGCGTCAGCAAGCCAAATGGATCATCGTGGCGGTCGCGCTCTTCTTCTCAACATCCCTTGTTTGGGCCATTGTCTTTGGTGGAAGCGTGACTATTCCCAGCGGTGCCCCTCGTCTGTGGGCCAACTTAGCTGCCATCCTGTATGTTAACCTCTTCGCGCATCCATTTCTCCCCATTGCCATTACGATTGCCATTTTGCGCTACAACTTGTGGGGGATTGATAGCTTGATTCGGCGCACGCTGGTTTACGTTGCGCTGTCTGGTCTGCTAGCGATTGTTTATTTTGGCACCATCATCCTGCTGCAATCGATTTTTGATGCATTCATTGATGCCCAATCGCCGCTGGTCATCGTTGTTTCCACGCTGCTAATTGCCGCCTTGTTTACCCCTCTACGGGGGCGAGTGCAGACGTTCATCGATCGCCGCTTTTACCGCAAAAAGTACGATGCCCAGCAAGTGCTGGCCCGTTTTGCCCAAACGGCGCGGGATGAGGTCGCCCTCCAGATGTTGACGGCCGAATTGGCCCAGGTTGTGCAAGAAACGTTTCAGCCAGAGCAAATTTCAGTCTGGCTCAAACCAATTCAGGAAATTCAAAGATAACTGGACGATTTGCTTCGTTTCGTAACGTTTAGCAGACGATAGCCTGCTATGATGAGGACATGATGACAACTTTACGAGGATTTTGGCGCAATTTTAGAGGGCAGAAAGAGGTGGCAGTGGTGGAAACGGCCGTATCCTCTTCCCCCGCCCCCACCACCCAGATCAACAACCTCGATCTGGACATTGCCCCCAACGACCCGCTGCTGGCCTACGTGCAGCAAAACCCCGGCGTGCTCGATGTGACCCAGCTCAAGCTGGATTCACCTGCCTTAACCGCCATGCGCACCGCAGGCATCCGGCTAGTCGTGCCGCTGGTGAGCCAGGGCGAGCTGATTGGCCTCATCAACCTCGGCTCCCGCCTGAGCGAGCAGGACTATTCCAGCGACGACCACAAGCTGCTGGCTGACCTGGCCACCCAAGCGGCACCAGCACTGCGAGTGGCCCAACTGGTCAAACAGCAGCAGCAAGAAGCGGCCGAGCGGGAGCGCATCGAGCAGGAGCTGAAAGTGGCCCGGCTCATCCAGCAAACCTTGCTGCCGCAAGCCTTGCCTGCGCTGGATGGCTGGGGCGTGGCTGCCTACTACCAGCCCGCCCGCGCCGTCGGTGGCGATTTTTACGACTTCATCCAGCTGACAGATGGCAAAATGGGCTTCATTGTGGCGGACGTGACGGACAAAGGCGTGCCTGCGGCCCTGGTGATGGCCACCACCCGCAGCATTTTGCGCGCTGCTGCGGAACGACTGGAAGCGCCAGGTGCGGTTCTGGCCCGCACCAACGACGTACTGGTGCAGGAAATTCCGCCCAAAATGTTTGTCACCTGCTTCTACGCCGTGCTCGATCCGGCGACGGGGCATCTGCGCTACGCCAACGCGGGCCACGATGTGCCCTACCGCTATACCGCCGATGGTATCGTGGAATTGCGGGCCACCGGGATGCCGCTGGGCCTCATGCCCGGCATGGGCTACGACGAAAAAGAGACGACGCTGGCCCCCGGCGAGTACGTTTTGCTCTACAGCGATGGCCTGGTAGAAGCGCACAATCCAAAACGAGAAATGTTTGGTTTCCCCCGCCTGCAAGAGCTGATGGCCACGCACGCCGACGGTGACACCCTCAAAGAGTTTCTGCTGGACCAACTGGCTGCCTTTACTGGCCCCGGCTGGGAGCAGGAGGATGACGTGACGCTGGTGACGTTGCAGCGGGAAGTGGCGAGTGGCGAGTGGCGAGTAGCGAGTGAGGCTTCAATCTCCAGTCTCCAGTCTCCAATCTCCAGTTCCCCCATTGAATTTGAGATTACTTCGCAGCCGGGGAATGAGCGGGTGGCGATGGAGCGGGTGGCGGAAGTTGTGACGGGATTGCTGCCGGACGGCCGTTTGCAAAAGTTGAAAACGGCCGTTGCCGAAGCCACCATGAACGCCATGGAACACGGCAACAAGTACGACCCCGACAAACCAGCGCGGCTCAGGGTATTTGTGGCAGAAACATCCATCCGCGTCACCATCACCGATGAGGGCGGCGGGCCACCGCTGAAAACGGCCGACAGCCCCAATTTGGAGGCCAAGCTGGCGGGTGAACAGTCACCGCGCGGCTGGGGGCTGTTCCTCATCCAAAACATGGTGGACGAAATGCACGTGCATCAGGATGCGCAGCAGCACACGATTGAACTGGTCATGCGTCGGTAGTTGGTGAACGGTGAACGGTAATCGGTGGTCGGAAAACCGATAACCGATAACGGAAAACCGATTACGGAAAAAACGGAGAACGAAGATGACAGAAAAAACCGCAGCTTTTAAAGCTGAAACGAGATGGGAGGGGGAAACGGCCGTACTCGACCTGCATGGTGAGATCAACAGTCTGGCCGATGCCGTCCTGGACGCCGCTTACAGTGAGGCTGAGCAAGCCAATCCCTCCAAAATTATGCTTAACTTTGCCGGGGTAGATTACATCAACAGCACCGGCATCGCCCTGATTGTGGGCTTGCTGGCACGGGCACGAGCCGCGCACCGGCCCATCGCCGCCAGCGGCCTCAGCGAACATTACCGCGAAATCTTTACCATTACGCGGCTCTCCGACTTTATGGAGATTCAGTAGCGGGAGGACAGAGATTTGTCCAATCACTATGGTTGGACAAATCCAACCCGACGAAGCCCATGAACACGATTGCTTACACCACCAACGGGATCCATAAAGAAGCTAGGCCAGAGCGGCAGGGCTTGATGTTAAACGGCCGTTACCAACTCCAACACGAACTCGGCCACGGCGGCATGGGCACCGTTTATTTGGCGCAAGACACCTACCTGGAGCGCGAGGTCGCCGTAAAGCTGCTGGATGGTCACAGTCTGGGCACCGCCGGACGCGGCCAGCTGCTGCACGAAGCCCGCGCCGCCGCCCGGCTCAGCCATCCCAACGTGGTCATGGTTTTCGACATGGGTGAGCACGACGAAGTGCCCTTTGTGGTGATGGAGTACGTGCCGGGGCAAACATTGGCCGTTTTGCGACCGCAGCGCATGGACGAGGTGATCCGCATCGCTCGCCAACTGTGCGCCGCTCTGCAACACGCCCACGACAAGGGGTTGGTGCATCGGGACGTGAAGCCGCAAAACGTGCTCATCACCCCGGAAGGTGTGGCTAAGCTCACCGATTTTGGGCTGGCCCGGGCGCTGGATCGGCCGTTGGACCCGGAAGATAGCTTTACCGGAACGCTTTCCTACGTGGCACCGGAGCAGGCGATGGGCGAACCTATCACCTACGCCGCCGATTTGTACGCTTTTGGCATTTTGCTCTACGAGCTGACCACCGGGGCGCTGCCCTTTAGTGGCAGTATTGCCCAGATTTTGGTGGCCCATTTGCAGGAAATTCCCACCCCGCCGCGTGAGCGCAACCCGCACGTGCCACCCGCGCTGGATGAACTGATTGTTCATTTGCTGCAAAAGGTGCCGGGGGAACGGCCGTCCTCCGCCGCTGAAGTGGGTCATTTGTTGAGCATCCTGAGCAAGCTCAACCGCCTATCAACCATTTTCGAACTCGCATGAAGTAAGCCACAGAGAACACAGAGGGGAAAGAGAAAATCCAATCTCTATAATCTCTGTGCCCTCTGTGACAAAAAAACAGGAGAAACCGCATGTCCAATGAAATGAATGCCACCGTCCGTAAATTGTCTGCCAGCGCCAGCGTGATTGATATTCACGGCGACATCACCGCCCAGGCCGAGGAGTCGTTGATGGCGGCGTACAGCCAGGCCAGCCAGGGCAACACCAAAACAATTATTCTCAATTTTGAAGGGCTGGATTACATGAACAGCTCCGGCATCGGCCTGCTGGTGACGATGTTGATTCGAGTGCAGCGGCAAAAGCAGCGCCTGCTGGCCTTTGGCCTGAGTGAGCATTACCAGCAAATATTTGAGCTCACCCGCCTGAATGAAGCGATTGCCATTTATGACGACGAGACTGCTGCGGTAACGGCCGTTGCTGCCCCCGCCTGAACTAGTCGGCAAAAGTTTTCGTAAAACCATTTATCAAAGATTAAAAAGATTTTCCAGATAAGGAGCAAAAAAATCTGCGCAAATCTGCAAAATCTGTTGATACAGAATTTGTAAAGCTTTCCACCATTAATTTAATTTTGGCAACCAAATAGCGATTTGTCGCTGGAGATCAGAGCTGTTTCAATCTCCAATCTCTAATCTCCTGCCTGAAAGAGGTAACCATGAACGATCAACCAACCAATTCAAAAACACCCCGCAACGCCGCCAGTTGGGCACCGCCCGTCGAGCGCATGACTGCTGGCGATCTGCCTGCCGATGCCATCAATCTCAACGTCACGGGAAGACGGCCGTTAAGCCCGCTGCAAGGGTTTGGCCAACTGTGGCAAAAAACGTACCGCATTCGCCTGGACGGGGATGCCGTGCCGCCGGAAACGCTCATTACCGAATGGAAGGCGCACTTTCCTGAATTTTGGCCGAAGGGCAACCGCTTTTTTGGCGCGGCGGGCGGCGTGGCTCCCGGCGATGTGGCCGTGCTCAATGTGGCTGGACCTGGCGGCATGAAGCTCTCCACCGGCATCCGCGTCATGTACGCCGACGAGGAATCGTTTTCCTTTATGACGCCGGAAGGGCACATGTTTGCCGGAATGATCACCTTTAGCTCCATTGTGGAAGCGGGGCAAACCATCGCCCAAATCCAGGCGCTCATCCGGGCCAACGACCCGGTGTACGAGATGAGCTTTCGCCTCGGTTTTGGCCACAAAGCGGAGGATGCCTTTTGGCACCAGACGCTGCGCAACCTGGGGGCACATTTCGGCCGTGCGGGCACCGTTTCCCAAACTAACGTCTTGGTGGACAAGCGGGTACAATGGGCCGAAGCCAAAAATATCTGGCAAAATGCGGCAATACGAACGGCCGTTTACATGCCCATCTACCTGCTCAAACGGCTCACAAACAAAAGTTGACATAACCTATGGTTGTCATTCTGAATGGAGCGAAGCGAAATGAAGAATCCCTTTCAGCCTGAGGGGATGCTTCACTTCGTTCAGCATGACAATGCTAATTTTGATGATCTATGCCTGAATTTGATGCAATTGTGGTGGGGTCGGGGCCAAATGGGTTGGCGGCGGGGATTACCCTGGTGCTCCAGGGCTGGCGCGTGCTGCTGCTGGAGGCCAAAGCCACCATCGGCGGCGGCATGCGTACGGCCGAATTGACCCTACCCGGCTTCCACCACGACATCTGCTCCGCCATTCATCCGCTGGGGATGGGGTCGCCCTTCTTCAAGTCGCTGGATTTGGCCGAATTTGGCCTGGAGTGGATTCAGCCGGAGCTGCCGCTGGCCCATCCGTTTGACGATGGTACGGCCGTTGCTTTGCACCAATCGCTAGAGGAAACGGCCGTTCAGCTGGGCGAAGATGGCGACACTTACCAAAAACTTTTTGCCCCGCTGGTGGCCGGCTGGGACAAGATCGCCCGCGAATTTTTGGGGCCGCTCAGTCTGCCGCGCCATCCGCTGGCGATGACCAAATTTGGCCTGCGGGCCGTCTGGCCGACGACCACCCTGGCCAAAACCCTCTTCCGCAACGAGAAAACGCGGGCGCTGTTTGCCGGGCTGGCGGCGCACTCGATTATGCCGCTGGAATGGCCGCTAACGGCCGCTTTTGGCTTGATGCTGGGCGTGTTGGGGCACAAAGTTGGCTGGCCACTGCCCCGTGGCGGCTCTCAAGCCATTGCCGATGCCCTGGCCGGGTATTTCACCAGCCTCGGTGGTGAAATTGTGACCAACCATGAAGTGCAATCGCTGGCGAAACTGCCGCCTGCGCGCGCCGTTTTGCTGGACGTAACACCGCGCCAGCTTTTGGCCATCGCCGGGGACGCGCTGCCAGCGGGCTACCGCCGCCAGCTGCAAAAATACCGGCAGGGACCGGGGGTGTTTAAGCTGGATTGGGCGCTGAGCGAGCCGATTCCCTGGCTGGCCGCGGCGTGTCGGCGGGCCGGGACGGTACATTTGGGGCCAACCCTGGACGAGATGGCCTTGAGTGAGCGGGTGATCTGGCGTGGAGAGGTGGCGGAACGGCCGTACACACTCGTCACCCAGCAAAGTTTGTTTGACACCAGCCGCGCCCCCAACGGCCAGCACACCGGCTGGGCCTACTGCCACGTACCCAATGGCAGCACCGTGGACATGACGGCGGCCATCGAAGCCCAAATTGAGCGCTTTGCCCCCGGCTTCCGTGACACAATTTTGGCTCGCCACACCATGACCACCCAGGATTTCCAGCGGTACAACCCAAACTACATCGGTGGCGACATCAACGGCGGGGTGCAAAATTGGCGGCAGCTATTTACCCGCCCTGTGCCACGCTGGAATCCGTACACCACGCCTCTGCCCAATCTGTTTATTTGCTCATCAGCCACGCCGCCGGGAGGTGGCGTGCATGGGATGTGCGGTTATCATGCGGCGCAAACGGCCGTAAAAAACGGCCGATTCTGAGCAAGTCGGAGAGAATTTGCTCTTCGATTTTCAGCACACTTTCTATGGTTGCTGCACCTGTGTTGCTAGCTGGCTGTGCCGGTCTCTTGCTCACTGACTGGATGCGCACCAAATTTCTTTCTTCCAATAGCCGTCAGATGCTTCTGGCGGTTTTTTAGATTTCATCCCCCAAACATGTACCTACACGCCGGGCTGTCATCACCCACGGATGATCAGAGGGTACCGATTTTCGTTTGCCCACCACCTGCTCTAGCGGCACAGGTACAGCTTCTACCCCTTGCGAGGCAACCATCACCCCAAAAATGCCCTCTTGAATCAGTTCGGCACAGGCGGTCCCCAGCCGCGTGCCCAGCAGTCGGTCCACAGCCGACGGCGTACCGCCCCGCTGCACGTGGCCCAAAATCGTCACCCGTGATTCCAGCCCGGTTAAAGCTTCCAGTTCCCGTGACAAGCTCCAGGTGTTGCTTGCCTGCTCTTTCAAAACTTCATTTAAGGATTCTTTTGCCGCATTTTGCGCATCACTGTCGTCGCTCTCGTCAATCACTGTCGTTAAGTTAGCAATCTTTTCGGCCATCTGTTGGGAAACAGCCCCTTCAGAGACGGCAACGATGCTAAAGCGATGCCCGCGTCGGCTGCGATGGCGGATCGCCTCGGCCACAACCTCCACGCTATACGGGATTTCTGGAATTAGAATGACATCTGCTCCGCCAGCAATGCCTGCACCTAGCGCCAGCCAGCCGGTGTTGTGGCCCATAATTTCGACCACAATGATGCGATGGTGGCTGTGGGCTGTGCTGTGCAGCCGATCGATGGCTTCGGTGGCAATGCCCAGCGCCGTGTCAAAGCCAAAGGTCGCATCCGTCATGGCCACATCGTTGTCAATTGTTTTGGGCAGGGTGATGATATTGAGCCCTTTTTGATGCAGACGATACGCATTTTTCTGCGTGCCGCCACCGCCAAGACAGACCAGCGCATCTAAATGATGGCGCTCATAGGTGTCCACCATCACGTCTGTCATGTCCATCACCCGGTCGCCAACGGGCATTTTGTGTGGTTTGTCGCGGCTGGTACCCAAGATGGTGCCGCCGACAGTGAGTATGCCAGATAGCTGCTCACTGTCTAGCCGCATGGTTCGATTGTTCATTAAACCGCGAAACCCATCCCTGAAGCCAATAAAGTTCATTTCTAGCCCAAGCGCTGCTTTGCCGACCCCGCGAATAGCAGCGTTTAGGCCGGGACTGTCTCCGCCAGCGGTCAGAATTCCCACGTATTTTGTCATGTTGCTTGTTCCTTAAGAAGTGGACCTCCGGGAAGTTCTACAGCCTCCCGGAGGCTGATTTTTCATGCCAGATCATTCATCCGTCACGCAGCCTTCAGAGGCGGATTTGACGTTTTTGATGTATTTGTACAGCGTGCCCCGCGTCGCTTTGTAGGCTGGCGCGGTCCAGGCAGCGCGGCGACGGCCGATTTCCGCCTCGCTCACGTCCATGTTGATAACCAGGTTAACGGCATCAATTGTGATTTTGTCGCCGGTTTGCACCAGGGCGATGGGGCCGCCTTCCTGCGCCTCTGGGGTGATGTGCCCCACGATGAAGCCATGACTGCCGCCGGAGAAACGGCCGTCTGTCATCAGCGCCACATCCTTGCCCAAACCAGCGCCCATGATGGCGCTCGTCGGCGTCAGCATCTCTGGCATCCCAGGGCCGCCCTTGGGGCCTTCAAAACGGATGACAATGACATCTCCCTTCTGAATTTCGCCATTTTCCAGCCCGGTGAGCATTTCTTCTTCCGAATCATAAACGCGGGCGGTGCCGCTGAAAACCAGACCTTCTTTGCCTGTGATTTTGGCGACAGCCCCGTCTGGAGCCAGATTGCCGCGCAGGATTTGGATGTGGCCGGTTTCTTTGATGGGATTGGTTAACGGCCGTAGCACTTCCTGCCCTTCGCTCAGCCCCGGTACGTCGGCCAGATTTTCGGCCACGGTTTTGCCCGTCACCGTCAGGCAGCTGCCGTTGATGAGACCATTTTCGTATAGATACTTCATCACGGCGGGTGTGCCGCCCACTGCGTGCAAATCTTCCATGACGAAACGGCCGCTTGGCTTCAGATCAGCCAAAAACGGTACCCGGTCGCTCACCGCCTGGAAGTCGTCAATGGTCAACTCCACATCCACGGCGCGTGCCATGGCGATGAGGTGCAGCACGGCGTTGGTCGAGCCACCTAGGGCCATCGTCACCACCATCGCGTTTTCAAACGCTTCACGGGTCATGATGTCACGCGGCTTGATGTCCCGTTCCAGCAAGGTGCGGATGGCGCGGCCTGCTTCCACGCTCTCGTTCGCCTTGTCCTCGGAGACGGCCGGGTAGGAGGCGGAGTAGGGCAGGCTCATCCCCAACGCTTCAATGGCTGAGGCCATGGTGTTGGCGGTGTACATGCCGCCGCACGCGCCTGGGCCTGGACAAGCGTGGCGCACAATGTCTTCCCGCTCTTCGTCGCTGATGCTGCCCGCCAAATACTCGCCATAGCTTTGGAACGCCGAGACGATGTCCAGCTTATCGTGTTTGGCGGTGCAGCCTGCCTGAATCGTGCCGCCGTACACCATAATCGCCGGACGATTCAGCCGCCCCATCGCCATGATGCAGCCGGGCATGTTTTTGTCGCAGCCGGGCAGAGCAATCAGGCCATCGTACCACTGCGCCCCCATGATCGTCTCGATGGAGTCGGCGATGAGGTCGCGGGATTGCAGCGAGAAGCTC
This sequence comes from Ardenticatenaceae bacterium, assembly GCA_020634455.1. Taxonomy (GTDB): domain Bacteria; phylum Chloroflexota; class Anaerolineae; order Promineifilales; family Promineifilaceae; genus Leptofilum. Next base: position 118,826 of record JACKBQ010000001.1, read on the forward strand.
ATGCCGTCGGTGCCCATGCTGATGCCGTCGCTGACGCCGATGGTGTTGAAGCGCATCCCTACCAGATCGGCCTCGGCGACGCCTTCTTTGACTTTGGCAGCCAGGTCTAGCAGGTGCATGTTGCAGGAGTTGCCCTCGTACCAGACGCTGGCAATGCCCACCTGCGCCTTGTCCATGTCGGCGGGCTGCAAGCCGGTAGCGTACAACATCGCCTGCGAGGCTCCCTGCGATTTTGGTTGGGTGATTCTTGAACTGTATTTATTTAATTGCGTCATTTCCTCTCCTTAAAAAAGCAGGAACGCAGAGTTTCGCAGAGGTGCCGCAGAGTTTCACAGAGAAAAGCTGAGAAAACCTCTGCGCACCTCTGTGGGTCTCCGTGCAACTCTGCGTTCCAAAAGATCATTTTTGCGAACGAATGAATCGCCGAATGCCGCCATCTTTTAGCAAAGCGACGTTAAAATTGATTAGCAACCCAACCTTGCATCCAGAAAATTTCAAATAAGACAACATTTGGGCTTCATGAACGGCCGTAATCGCTTCCACTACTTTCAATTCCACGACAACAAGATTGTTGACCAAAATATCTATCCGATACCCATGCTCTAGATGAATTTCTTTGTAAACGATGGGCAAAGGCTTTTGCGTCTCAATCGTTAATCCACGCGCCTCAAGTTCATAAGCCAAACATGTTTCATAGGATGATTCCAGCAAACCAGGTCCTAATTGGCGATGCACTTCAATCGCCGCCCCAATAATTTGCGAAGTTAACCGATTCTCCCTCATCTCTCTTCCCTCTGTGTAACTCCGCGCTCCTCCGCGTAACTCTGCGTTCCGCTTTTTAAAATACGGCCGTTCCCTCAATCTCAATCAAAAACTCCGGTCTGGCCAAACCATAGACGCCAATCCAGGTGGTAGCTGGGGGATTATCCGGGAAAAATTCTTTCAATCCCTCACTCACGGGGGCTGTCTTGTCCATCCAGCTTTGCACGATGTAAATGCGCAGCGTGACGATGTCGTTGAGGGTGGCGTTGGCGGTGGCAACGGCCGTTTCCACATTCCTGAAACTCTGCCACACCTGCGCCCGCAAATCATTCTCGCCTACAATGTTTTCGTGCTCATCCCAGGCCACCTGCCCGGAAAAATGCACCGTGCGCCTGCCTTCCGCCACCACAATTTGCGAGAAGCCGTACTGCAAGCTGTTGAATAGCGACTCAGGATTCAAACATTGTTTTGAATTCCTACTTTTAATCTCCAATCTCCAATCTCCAGTCTCTAAAGCGCTTTAACAACCAAGTCGCCCATTTCCTGCGTGCCCACTCTGGTTTCACCCGGCTTGGCAATGTCGCCCGTGCGGTGACCGGCGGCGAGAACTTGAGAAACGGCCGTTTCCACCACCGCCGCCTCTTCTTCCAGCCCCAAACTCGACCGCAGCATCATCGCCAGGCTCAAAATCGTCGCCAGCGGATTGGCAATGCCTCTCCCCGCAATGTCCGGGGCCGAGCCGTGAATCGGTTCGTACAGCCCCACCGAACCCGGTTCGCCCAGCGACGCCGACGGCAGCATGCCCAGCGAGCCGGTGATCATCGACGCCTCGTCCGACAAAATATCGCCAAACATGTTGCCCGTCACCACCACGTCAAAATCACCGGGGCGGTTGATGAGGTACATCGCCATCGCATCCACCAGCACATCTTCGTACTCGATGTGCGGATAGTCCGCCGCCACCTCATGCGCCACCTCACGCCAGACGCGCGACGACGCCAGCACGTTCGCCTTGTCCACCGAGGTGACCTTGCCCCGGCCACCGGCGGCTTGGCGCTGCTCCGCCAGCGTAAAGGCCATGCGCAAAACGCGCTTGATTTCCATCTCGTTGTAGCGCATCGTGTCGTGGCCACTGCGCCCCTCGGCCACTATTTCCCGCCCCTGCGGCGTGCCAAAGTAGATGCCACCCGTCAGCTCGCGCACAAAGACGATGTCCACGTTCTGCACCCGGTTGGCCTTCAGCGGACTGGCTTCCGCCAGCGCCGGAAAAACGCGCACGGGGCGGATATTGGCAAACACCCCCAACGATTTGCGCAATTTGAGCAGCCCTTGCTCCGGCCGCACGCTGGCCGTCGGATCGCTCCATTTTGGCCCGCCGACCGCACCCAGCAGCACGGCGCTGCCTTCCAGGCACATGCCCAGCGTCTCTTCTGGCAGCGGGTTGCCCGTCTCGTCAATGGCAATGCCGCCCGCCAGCCCGGTTTGGGTGCTAAAGGTGTGGCCAAATTTTCTGGCAACCACAGCCATGACCTTTTCTGCCTCGGCCACAACCTCTGGCCCAATCCCGTCGCCGGGAAGTAATGTAAGTTTCGCTTCCATGTTTCTTCTTCCTTCCTAAATAAAAATTTCTAGAATTTTTGGCGAGCCACAAAAATCAAGCGGGTTCCACCCAGCTCGTCATCTTTTCCAGGCTGTTTCGGTACCAATCGGAGGCCCGGTCAAACAAGGTTTGGCCAAATTTGGCGGCCAGCAGGGCCAAGATGAGATGCCCCACATGCAGTGAAATCAGCCCTGGCGTGCAGCTATCCAGCAGATTGAACCAGTCGCAGAGCAACGGCCGTTCCCCCACAAACACATTAAACCCCCACCGCGCTACCAAATCACCTAAACTCAGCAGTTGCAAAAAAAATCCAGCCGGGAACAGCACAAAGGCCACGGGAATGGTGACAAACTGAATGAGCAGCAGGCCATAAATGCGGAACGCATACAAACCAAACCCCAACACAAAGTTCTTCGCCGTGCGCTTGATGTTTTGCTTGGCCAAATCAATCATCACCATCACCAGCGGTACCAGCACGATAAGCCACGGCAAAATCAAATAGCCGCGTCCGGCTCGCGCTGGCAGGGTGATGATGAAGGCAATCAGCCCAAAAACCAGAAAAATGGCCAGCAGGGTGCCGATAATCAGGCTAAATCGAATTACGTACTCGCGCACCAACCCCCAGGCGCTCCACTTTTCCCAGGTCGTCCGCAGTTGAAGTGGCATTAGCAAAACCGAAATGCCCAGAATAATCAGGCCAATGAACAGTGCGCCATCGAGGCCGCTGCTTTGTAAGGTTTCTAGATTACGGCGGTAATATTGAATACCGCTCCACAAGCCAAAAATGGATAGCAGAATGAGTGTGGCGAAGGTGATTCGTTTAACCATCCGGCTGCACTACTCTTTTTTGAGCGAAACGGCCGTTCCCCCACACCCTTTCACCAATTCCTCTGGCCCTATGGCAAACACGGCAAATGGAGTTCCGGCTGCCGCCCACACCGTCCCAAACTGGCGCAAATCCTCGTCTACAAAAATGGTCATGGGGGTGAGATGGCCAAACGGCGGCACGCCGCCAATGCTAAAGCCAGTCGCCGCCTTCACTGCGTCGGCGCTGGCCCGCTGCACCTTTTTGCGACCCACGCCGCACAGCGCCGCCAGCTTGCGCTCGTCCAGCTGGTTTGCGCCAGACACCAGCGCCATGATCGGCTGATCGTTCACGGTGAAGCAGAGGCTCTTCACAATCTGGGCCAGCTCACAGCCAATCGCGTCGGCCGCTTCCTGGGCGGAGCGGGTGGTTTGTTCAAACTCTTTAATTTCAATTGCCAGCCCCAATTCCTGGGCGGCAAGGGCAACTTTTTGGGCAGATGGGTGCATGGTTGGGGAAGTAAAAAGTAAGAAGTGATAAGTAAAAAGTAGGCTACTTTTCACTTTTTACTTTTCACTTATCACTCCTTTTAATCAAAATCATAATCATCGTCAAAATCTTCTTCAAAATAATTCTTGCTGCGGCGGCGGTCGATGTAGCGGTCGAATTCGGCGGAGATGTCGGGGTCGTCAAAGTTGCCGTCGAGGGTCGCGTCAAAGACCAAATCGGCGAAATCTTCGGAGGAAACGGCCGTTTCTTCCCCAAACTCATCTTCCATATTCGCCAACTGCTCTTCCAACACGTCCCGCTCAATCTGCCGCCTGGCAATATCGTCGCGCAGCTGCACTTCCAATTCGCCAAACCAATCCCGGCCCGCCCGCGCCGCCTTCTCATGACGGCGCATCATCTCCACACTTTTGTGCTTGTCCAGCCGCGCCAGCTCCTCGGCAATCTCTTCCAAACGATTTTGCACCCGCGCCAGTTCACGGGTCAGCAGCTCCAACTGCTCCTCGTCCGACTGGATGGCAATCGTGTGTGGCGCATCCGGTTCCAAAAGCAGCTGCTCCAGCTTTTCCAAATCCCCCGCCGCGTAGGCCGCGTTAATGGCCCACATCATCTGCGTGCGGTACTCGCGATCCGCTTCGTCCACCGCCATGTCTGGATGAAAGCGGCGGGCCAGCTGGCGATACAACTGTTTGAGCGACACCTTCTCCTCTTCAGCCAGCTTCTGGCGCGGCTCCCTCGGCGCAGTGTGGTAACGGTACTCACCCGATTCCGAAGCGGTTTTGCCTGAGGCCCAGGCCGCCGCTTCATTTTCCGGGTCGGTTTGCCACCCTTCGCCCAGCCAGCGCATCTGCCGCTTTAGCTCCTGAATTTCCGCGTCCAGCCTGTCTAGCTTGTCGGTCAGTTTGGCAATGCGCGAGCGCAGCTTGAACTCAAAAGCGCTAATCGCCGCCAGCCGATCCGACAGCTCCGCTTCGGCTTCCACCAGGCGCGGCCGCAGGCTGTTTAGCAGCGCACTGATCTGCTCAATTTGCTCATGTAAACTGGTTTTTGCGGGTGACTGTTTCGGGTTTGTCATGCCAGTATTGTAGCCGCGGATTCTTTCCGCGCACTTTTTTGGCAGCGCAGAAAGAATCTGCGGCTACGATCAATTACCCAACAACGCATATTCCATGCTGTCCGCCAACGCCTGCCAACTTGCCTCGATGATGTTGGCGCTGGCCCCGACGGTGCTCCAGCTTTTGTTACCCTGGCGCGTGTCAATGAGCACGCGGGTGGTGGCGGCCGTGGCGTTTTCGCCATCCAAAATGCGCACTTTGTAATCCACCAGCTTAATGCTGCTGAGCTGCGGATACACGTCTACCAACGCTTTACGGAGCGCAGCGTCCAGCGCGTTCACCGGGCCGTTGCCCTCGGCGACGGTGTGCATGCGCTTGGGGCCAACCCGCACCTTCACAATCGCTTCGGCATTCAGGCCGCGCCCGCGCCGCTGGCTGACGCTCACGGAGTAGTCGATCACCTCAAACGGCGGCACGTAGGCGGGGTGGGTGCGGCGCAGCATCAGCTCCACGGACGCTTCCGCCCCTTCAAACGTGAAACCTTGCGATTCCAGCACCTTGATTTGCTCCAGCGCTTTGCGTAAATCGAGGCTTTCCATGTTCAGGCCAAACTGGCGGGCTTTGTCTACCAAATTGCCCCGGCCAGACAGCTCCGAAACGACGCTGCGCTGCTGGTTGCCTACCAGCGTTGGCTCGATGTGCTGGTAGCTGAGCGGGTTTTTGAGCATGGCGGCGACGTGAATGCCGCCCTTGTGGGCAAAGGCGCTGGCCCCGACGAATGGCTGGTGATCGTCCAAATCCAGATTGGCGACTTCGGCGACGTAGCGGGAAAGCTCGGTGAGGCCCGCCAATTTTTCCGGCGGCACGCAGTCGTAGCCCATTTTTAGCTGCAAATCGGGGATGACGCTGCACAGGTTGGCGTTGGCCACGCGCTCGCCGTAGCCGTTGATGGTGCCCTGCACCTGCATCGCCCCGGCGCGTACCCCGGCCAGCGAGTTGGCCACACCGCACTCGCCGTCGTCGTGGGTGTGAATGCCGACCTGGGTTTTATGACCAACGGCCGTTACCACCTCGCCCATAATCTCCTCAATCTCCCACGGCAGGGAACCGCCGTTGGTGTCGCACAGCACCACGCTGTCCGCCCCGTTCACGGCCGCGGCCTTCAAGGTGGCGATGGCGTACTCCGGGTTCGCTTTGTAGCCGTCGAAGAAATGCTCCGCGTCGTAAATCACCTCTTTGTTGTGCGATTTACAGTAGGCCACGCTCTCGCCAATCATCTCCAGATTTTCTTCCATGGTGGTTTCCAGCACATCATGGACGTGCAAATCCCACGTTTTGCCCACCAGGGTGATGACGGGCGTGTTAGCCTCGATGAGCAGCTTCAGATTGGCATCTTCTTCGGGCGTAATGCCCTTGCGGCGGGTGCTGCCAAAGGCGCACACTTTAGCGTGTTTCAGGTCCAGCGAGCCGACGCGGTTGAAATATTCTACGTCCTTGGGGTTGGACCCCGGCCAGCCGCCTTCGATGTAGTCGATGCCAAATTCATCGAGCTTTTGCGTGATTTTGAGCTTGTCGTCGAGTGAGAGGGAAATCCCTTCGCGCTGGGTGCCATCGCGTAAAGTGGTGTCGTAGAGGTAGATTTTGGTCATGGTGTCACCTTTTTCGGTAATCGGTTGTCCGTAATCGGTAATCCGTAAGCCGTAATCGGTTCACCGTTTACTGATTACCGTTTACCGATTACCGTTCACTGGTATTTACGCGGGCCGGATGCGCTGCTTCAAATTCGGCAACGGCATCGGCCTGCTTAAGTAAGTAACCAAGCTGGTCCAGCCCTTCGAGCAGGCAGGTTTTGCTGAAATTGTCTATGGGGAACGGGACGGAACGGCCGTCTGGCAAGGTCACCGTCTGGCTGGCTAAATCCACGCTCACCTGGGTGTCCGGGTCTTCGGCCACCAGGCTCATGAGCTGCTCGTGGGTGTCTTCATCTAAGATGATGGGCAGCAGGCCGTTTTTAAGCGAGTTGTTGCGGAAGATGTCGGCAAAGCTGGTGGAGATTACAGCCGTAAAGCCAAAATCCATCAGCGACCAGGGGGCGTGCTCCCGGCTGGAGCCGCAGCCGAAGTTGTCGCCCGCGAGCAAAATTTGCGCACCCTGCGCCTCTGGCTGGTTGAGCGGGAAATCTTCGCGGGGCGAGCCGTCTTCGTTGTAGCGCCAGTGGTGGAACAAATTTTTGCCCAACCCTTTTTTGCTAATCGTCTTCAAAAACATGGCTGGGATGATTTGGTCTGTATCAATATTTTCCGTAGGAATTGCCACCATGTGGCTGGATAAGGTTGTGAATGGTTGCATAAAAATCTCTCTAAGTTCAAATCTAAAAATCAAAGATTTCGCAGATTACGCAGATAAGAAAAATCTTTTTAATCTGCGTAATCTTTGATAAAAATATATTTATTGATAGGCAAACTGGAAGCGAAACGGCCGTTCCTTCACCGAACTCACCCGCTGCACAGACGCTTCTGCCAGGGTGATGATGCCCTCATGGGCCAGTTCCTGCACAAAGTGAGGACGGAACCAATCGCTCAGCTGGGCCGGATCGTTGAATTTGTTGGGCGCGTGGCAGAGGAGACGGCCGTATCGTTCCATCTGCACCTCGGTGATGAGCTGACGGAGGCCAATGCGATGCAGCACATTCTTCTTCAGTTCATACTTGTTCAGGCCGCTGAGCGGAATGGTGAGATGGCCGTAACTCTGGCTAAACACCGGGTTCTCCACCTCGATCGCCTCGCGCACCGCGCCATCCAGCTTGCCCCGGCATTGGGAGAGGTCCCCAACCAAAATAAGCGACGTCGCTGCATCCACCTGCGGCAAAAGCTGCTTCACAAACTCCACGGCGTAGCGAACGTTTAATTGATAGGTTGGGTGTTCCATTTTGCTCTCCTTTTGTTCGGTGAACGGTAATCGGTTATCCGTAATCGGTTATCCGATTACCGTTTACGGATTACCGTAGTTCTCGTACGTCCGTCACGCGCCCGGTAACGGCCGTTGCGGCGGCGGTCAACGGGCTGGCCAGGAAGGTGCGTCCGCCCTTGCCCTGGCGGCCTTCAAAATTACGATTGCTGGTGCTCACGGCGTACTGCCCCGGCTGGAGCTGGTCGCCGTTCATGGCGATGCACATCGAGCAGCCCGCTTCGCGCCACTCGGCCCCGGCGTCCTTGAAGATGCGATCCAGCCCTTCGGCTTCAGCCTGCTTCTTCACATCCTGCGATCCCGGTACGACCATCACGCGCACGTTTTCGGCAACGGAACGGCCGTTAAAAATCGCCGCCGCCTCGCGCAAATCAGAAATGCGTGAATTGGTGCAGCTGCCGATGAACACCACGTCCACCGGCTGGCCCAGCAGCGGCTTGTTGGGCTGCAAGCCCATGTAGGCCAGCGCCTTCTCCACCGTCTGCCGCTCGCTGATGTTGCCAATGCTCATTGGATCAGGAATCATCTCGGTAATTTTCATACCCAGGCCGGGGTTGGTGCCGTAGGTGATCATCGGTTCCAATGCGCTGGCGTCGATGTCGATCTCTTTGTCGTAAACCGCGCCTTCGTCGGAGGCCAAACTGCGCCAGTAGGCGACCGCTTCGTCCCAGGCAGCACCCTTTGGCGCGTGCTTTTTACCCTGGATGTAGGCAAATGTCGTGTCGTCTGGCGCAACCAATCCCGCGCGTGCGCCGCCTTCGATGCTCATGTTGCAGATGGTCATGCGCTGCTCCATCGTCAGGGCGCGAATCGCTTCGCCGCGATACTCAAACACGTGCTCTGTGCCGCCGCCGACGCCAATTTTGGCCAGCAGCGCCAGGATGATGTCTTTGGAGGCGCAACCCTCTGGTAAACGGCCGCTTACGTTCACGGCATACGTCTTCGGCTTGGTTTGCAGCAGGCATTGGGTGGCCAGCACGTGCTCCACCTCGCTGGTACCGATGCCAAAAGCCAAGGCCCCGAAGGCCCCGTGGGTCGCCGTGTGGCTGTCGCCGCACACAATCGTCATGCCCGGCTGGGTCAGTCCCAGCTCCGGCCCGATCACATGCACGATGCCCCGGTTGGGACTGTCCATGCCAAACAGCTGGATGCCAAATTCGCGGCAGTTTTCTTCCAGCGTGGCAATTTGCTTGGCGGCGATGGCGTCCTGAATTGGAATGCCGATCGGAGTGGTGGGAATGCTGTGGTCCATGGTGGCGATGGTTTGAGACGGCCGTTTCACCGTCAATCCTCGTTCACGCAGGCCAGAAAACGCCTGCGGCGAGGTCACCTCATGGATTAGGTGCAAATCAATGTACAAAACGGCCGGACTGCCCGGCTCGTCAATGACCAGATGGTTTTCCCATATTTTGTCGATAATTGTTTTTGGTTTATTCATAAGTTTCCTTCGTAAATTCTTTCACCGCAGAGGGCGCGGAGAACGCAGAGGAAAATCTGCGAAATTTTTTGATATTGATCTATGTTTGCTGGCGACGGCCGTTTTCCATTTGGAAATAAAGCAGCGCCATGCCCAGCAGCACAGCTGCCACGCTGATGATGTACCAGTTCAGCAAGCCGTTCGTGAAATCCTGGCGGTGAATGACAGCCCCAACCAGAACCAGCAGGTGCCACAGGCCAATGCTTTGCAGGCCAACTTGCCAGCTGCTCCAGCGGGTTTCGCGGCCAATGACCAGGCCGCCCGTGCCCAACAGGGCAAACCAGCCGCCCAAAATGCGCGCCGTCAACACGGTCAGCGTCCACGGCCAGAGCGAGATGACCAGCTCTGGCTGCACAAAGCCCAGGATGGCAAACAGCAGCAAGACAATGCCCAGCCCCTGCAAGCTCCAGCGAGCCACGGATGGCACAAGCTGGTCGCCTGCTTCCAAGGTGCCCGGATCGGTCGCCCGGTTGCGCCACCACAAAAACGGCACCAGGAATGGCGTGACGACGTACAAAATGAGCCACAGGATGAAGGGGAAATGGCTCAAATCGAACCGCTCCCAGTGCAGCACGGTGGCCAGCAGCATGGCGCTGGTAAAGCTGGTGACGGGCAGAAATCCGGCCGCTACTCGGTGCCAATGCTTGCCAATGACTGCCTGCACAAACAGCCAGGCTCCGCCCAGGTAACCCGCGCCCATGAAAACGGCCGTCATATCCGGCTTAATCTCCCAAGCAAACCGTTCACCAGATGTCTGGGGAAAGATGAACAAAATGGCAAACGCCAAAATGAGAACAGGCACGACCAGCGCTGCAACAATTTTGGTTGAAAGATAGATGTGATCGTCACGTTCTTGAATCATAGGTTCCTGCGTCTGTTGTTCTCCAATCTCTAATCCCCTGCTACCGCCACTTGCTCAACCATGCTGGACGTTTCCGTGCTGGCTGCCAGCATCTTGTTCAAGGCGCTCAGGTAGGCGCGGGCGCTGGCTACCACGATGTCGGTGCTGGCCCCGTGGCCACTGAAGGTGCGCGCGTAATGCTGGCTGGTTTGCGGATTCAGTCCATATTTGTGGTCGCCCGCGTCTGGCTGGATGCGAATCGTCGCTTCTGCCTGGGCATCTAATCCTTCCGTCACCGCATTGATGGAAAACTCCGTCAGCTTGGGCGATTCACCAATGATGCGGTTGATGGCTTGGTAGGCGGCATCCACTGGCCCGGTGCCCAGGGCGGCGTCCATGAAAGTCGTGCCGTCTGGCCCGGTCAGGCTAACGGACACGGTGGGGATGCTGTGATCGCCGCACGACACCTGAATGTGGTTCAGCTTCCAAATTTCCGGCGGCTGGTAAATCTCGTCAGCAATAATGGCTTCGATGTCGGCGTCGGTGACCACTTTTTTCTTGTCGGCCAGCCGCTTGAAGCGCTGGAACGCTTGATTGAGCTCTTCTTTGTCCAGATCGCCGTAGCCCAAATCTTCCAGACGCACGCGGAAGGCGTGACGACCAGAATGTTTGCCCAGCACCAGCGTGGAGGCGTGCAATCCGACCGTTTCTGGCCGCATAATTTCGTAAGTCATTTGGTTTTTCAGCATACCGTCCTGGTGAATGCCCGCTTCGTGGGCGAAGGCGTTGGCCCCCACGATCGCTTTGTTGGGCTGGACGACCATGCCGGTGTAGGCGCTGACCATGCGGCTGGTGCGGGTGAGCTGGGTGGTGTCGATGTTGGTATTGAAGTTGAAGAAGTTGGGCCGGGTGGAGATGGCCATCGCCACTTCTTCCAGGGAGGTGTTGCCCGCCCGTTCGCCGATGCCGTTGATGGTGACTTCCACCTGCCGTGCGCCGCCTTTGACGCCTGCCAGGGTGTTGGCCGTGGCCAGCCCCAGGTCGTTGTGGCAGTGGGTGGACCAGACGACTTTGTCGGAACCGGGGGTGTTGGCGATGAGGTAGGCGATGAGACGGCCGTATTCCTCCGGCGTCACATAGCCAACCGTGTCTGGAATATTCAGCGTTGTCGCGCCTGCTTTGATTGCTTCGGTCAACACCTGCACCAAAAAGTCCGGGTCCGAGCGACCCGCATCTTCTGGCGAGAATTCCACATCGTTGCACAGGCTGCGGGCAAAGGTCACCGCCTCGATGGTTTGCTCAATGCACTCCTCGCGGTCCATTTTGAGCTTGTGTTCCAGATGGATGTCGCTGGTGGCCAGGAAGGTGTGGATGCGGTGGCGTGGGGCGACTTTCACGGCGTCGTAGGCGCGCTGGATGTCTTGCTTGTTGGCCCGCGCCAGTCCGGCGATGACCATCGGTTGGCCGCTTTTACGGCCGTCCAGAAGTGGCCCCACTTCCTCAGCAATGCGCCGCACGGCGTCAAAATCACCGGGCGAAGCGATGGGGAAGCCCGCCTCGCAGATGTCCACGCCAAGGCGGGAAAGCTGCCGGGCAATCTCCAGCTTTTCGTCCACGTTCAGCGTCGCGCCCGGCGACTGTTCGCCATCGCGCAGCGTCGTATCAAAAATAACCACTGTTTCCTGAATCTCGACACCATCGTCGTCCATTTTGTTCTCCTTCGGCGTTTGCAGGTCTGCGAGTTTGCAAGTATGCAAGTGATGGATAGAGCACTTGCATACTTGCCACTTGCAAACTCACTACTCAATTTCCACTGCTTTCAAAAACGGCATCATCTTGCGCAGTTCTTTACCGACCTGCTCAATCTGGCTGCTGCGGGCTGCTTTGCGGCGATCGTTGAACCAGGGACGGCCGTTTACATTCTCATCAATCCACTGCTCAGCATAAGAGCCACTGCGGATGTCTTGCAGCATTTCTTTCATCGCCTGTCGGGTTTCGTCAGTGATGATTTTGGGGCCACCGGTGTAGTCGCCATGTTCGGCCGTATCGCTGACGCTGTAGCGCATATAGCTCAAACCGCCCTGGTAAAACAGGTCCACGATCAGTTTTAGCTCATGCAGGCATTCAAAGTAGGCGATTTCTGGCTGATAACCTGCTTCTACCAGGGTGTTGAACCCGGCTTCCACCAGGGCAGACACGCCACCGCACAGCACCGCTTGCTCACCGAACAAATCCGTCTCGGTTTCTTCGGCAAAGGTGGTTTCGATGACGCCCGCGCGGGTGCAGCCAATTCCTTTGGCATAGGCCAGAGCGAACGCTTTGGCTTGGCCGCTGGCATCCTGCTCTACCGCCATCAGGCCGGGCGTACCGACCCCTTCCACATACACTTCGCGCACGCGGTGGCCCGGCGATTTGGGGGCAATCATGCTCACGTCCACGTCTTTTGGCGGCACAATTTGGCCAAAACGAATGTTAAAGCCGTGCCCAAACATGAGGGTTTTGCCCGCTGTCAGGTTCGGCTGGATTGCCTCTTTGTAGATGGCGGCCTGCATCGTGTCTGGGGTGAGCACCATGATGACATCGGCTTCGGCGCAGGCAGCGGCCGTTTCCATCACCTTCAAGCCATCTGCCTCAGCCTTTGCCCAAGACGGACTGCCAGCGTACAGGCCAACGCGCACATCCGCGCCAGAGTCCCGCAGGTTAAGCGAGTGAGCGTGTCCCTGGCTGCCGTAGCCGAGCACCGCAATCTTTTTGCCATCGAGCAGAGTGAGGTCTGCGTCTTTGTCGTAATAAATGTTTGCCAAGATTCCTATCTCCCTTTTTTCAGTAATCGGTTATCGGTAAACGGTCATCAGTAAAAACCGACTACCGTTTACGGTTCACCGATTACGGTTTTAATGATGTCCGTTTTGGTTGGGAACGGCCGTTTGTGTTCCCCGTGTTTCCCGATCATGCTGGCCGCGCACCATCGCAATGCGTCCGGTGCGCACCATCTCCAAAATGCCAAACCCTTCCAGCAGGCGAATCAACGAATCAATTTGGTCTTCTTTGCCCACAATTTGAATGATGAGCGATTCCATATCTACATCCACAATGCTGGCCCGATAGATGTCTACCAGCTGCATTACCTCGGCGCGGGTGTGTGTATCCGCTTTCACCTTGATGAGCGCCAGTTCGCGTTTGACGGCGGGTAAGTGGGTCACGTCTTCGATGCGCGTGACGTTGATGAGCTTGTCTAGCTGCGTAGAAACCTGGCGCATGTCCCGGTCAGTGCCGTAAGCCACGAAGGTCATGCGGCTGATGCCTGGGGTTTCGCTGTGCCCCACAGCCAGACTTTCAATATTAAAATTGCGGCGGCGGAAAAGGCCAGCCACGCGATTCAGGACGCCCGGTTTGTCTTCCATCCAGGCATTAATGGTGTGACGTTTTAATTCTTGCTCGCTCATCTTACTCTCCTTGCGGGGTCATGCTGCTGGGGCGGCGAATCATGTCGGCATTGCTCTTGCCCGGCGTGACCATCGGGTAAACGTTGGTAAATTCTTCAACCTGAAAGTCCAGCAGGTAGGGGCCGTCATAGGCCTGGGCTTCCTTGATCGCGTCCTGCGCATCTTCTTTGCGGGTAACAGCGCGGGCCGGAATGCCATACGCTTCGGCAATCTTCACAAAATCGGGGTTGAACAGCGGCGTCCCGGCGTGGCGCTTGTTGTAGAACACATCTTGCCACTGGCGCACCATGCCCAGGTAGCCATTGTTGATGATGGCGATTTTGATGGGCAGCTTTTCCTGGACCACCGTGGACAGTTCAACCATCGTCATCTGGAAACCGCCGTCGCCAGCGACAACCCAGATTTCTTCATCCGGCAGGCCCATTTGGGCACCGATGGCGGCGGGCAGGGCGTAGCCCATCGTGCCTAACCCACCGGAGGTGAGCAAACTGCGCCGCTTGGTGTGGTGGTAATATTGCGCTTCCCACATCTGGTGCTGCCCCACGTCGCTGACGACGGTGGCGTTGCCTTCGCCGGTGGCATACCAGAGGGAGCGCATCACGTAGGGAGCTACCAGCTCATCGGTTTCCTGAGCCAGAATGTCCCGGTCGCCGGTTTCTGCTTTCCACTCGGCAATTTGCTCCAGCCAGGTGGGGTGTTCGTTTGGCTCAATTTGGGGCAGCAAGCCGCGCAGGGTTAGCAGGGCGTCGCCAATGACGGGGGTGTCGATGGTGATGTTTTTGCCCATTTCGGCCGGGTCCAGGTCTACGTGAATGATTTTGGCTTTGGGGGCGAAGGTGTCGAATGCGCCGGTGAGCCGGTCATCCAGCCGTGCGCCGACAGCAAAGAGAACATCACATTCTTGCAGGGCATAGTTGCAGTACGCTTCGCCGTGCATGCCACCCCAGCTAATGGAAAGTGGGTGGGTGGCGGGGAAGGTGCCGATGCCTAGCAAGCTGGTGGCGACGGGGATGTTGGCTTTTTCAGCCAGTTGGCGCAGTTCGGCTTCGGCTTTGGCAATGGAGACACCTTGCCCGGCAACGATCACCGGTTTTTTGGCTTCATTGATGAGACGGGCGGCGCGGGAAACGGCCGTTTTGTCTGGCGCGTTCATGTTTGGGTTGTAGCCCGGCAAATTAACTGACTCTGGATATTTGAAAGGCATCGAGGCCTGCTGCACATCCTTGCACACATCAACCAAAACCGGGCCGGGGCGGCCGGTGCGGGCGATGTAAAACGCTTCCTTGATGGCATCGGGCAAATCCTTGATGTCGGTGATGAGGTAGTTGTGCTTGGTAATCGGCAGGCTTACCCCTTGCACATCCGCTTCCTGAAAGCCATCGCGCCCCAGCAGCGACGTAGATACCTGCCCGGTGATGGCCACGATGGGGGTGGAGTCCATGTAAGCGGTAGCCAGGCCAGTGATCAGGTTGGTTGCGCCCGGCCCAGAGGTGGCAATGCAGACGCCCACTTTGCCAGTGGCGCGGGCATAGCCATCGGCCATGTGTGAAGCGCCTTGTTCATGGGTGACAAGCACGTGGTGAATGGGGTATTCATATTTGGCCAGATCATCGTACGTGGGGAGGATTGCACCACCGGGGAGTCCGAACACGACTTCGACGCCTTCGTGCATCAGGCTTTCCCAGATGATTTGTCCGCCAGTCTTCATTTCGCTCATAAAATCTTCTCCTTAGAGAGTCTGTTTGAGATTTATCTACTCTCTTTTCAACAAATCCTTTTAATGTGTGCCAAATAAAAAAGCAGCAAACAGATTATTTCTGTTTGCTGCCTGGGTAGACGAAAGGTGATACCGGGTTGGTTTGCTGCTGGCGGCAGGGGGCTGGGGTGGGAACGGCCGTTTCCCCACAACTCTGCATCTGTTTACGCTGATTTGAACGGTTCATGTGTAAAACCAACCTTGAAAATTTCCAAAAAAAAAGCCGCCCTGTTGGGCGGCTTGGTTTTATCCAAATAGAGTTTGCACTCTTGCTACTTACCCAACAAGCAATGTTTCCTTATTAACGACAATAATAAGGACCAGGCTAAGAAGGATAAGGCTAATAATGATGTGAAAGAGTGTAAACATGTTCTCGCTTGCAGTTTGTTAATATATCAGGAGTGTACTAGCTAAGGCTGGTTCCGCCAATGACAAATCGCCAAAAGAAATAGAGCGGTTCTTGTGCAATTTGTACAGATTGCTCGTACAACAGTGGCGGATTATACCGAACTGAGTCAGGTTCGCAAATATTGCCGGCCCGAAAAACACCAAGGCGGAAAGCGCCATAACGCCTTCCGCCTTGATTCCCACTATTTCCCACTGAACCGCGCATTTCAGCACAAGTCTCTTTGAGTATAGGTGTTTATCGTGGATAGTTCTATAGATATTTTTTACAAAAGTTTTGGCTTTTTGTTTGTAGTAATTTGCACAAGTAAAAAGGAGGGGAGGGGCAACGGCCGTTTCTACCCCAAAAACACCAAGGCGGAAAACGTCTAAACGCCTTCCGCCTTGATTCCCACTATTTCCCACTGAACCGCGCATTTCAGCACAAGTCTCCTTGAGTATAGGGGATCGTCAGTGTCAATTCTACGGTAAGAATGGCTAAAACCGACGGCGATCTATTTGTAAAATTTGTACAGATAGGTGGGCTACCGCTGTAAAATTACGGCCGTAACTGCCACAATTTCAAGGATAGATGCAGCGCCAGGCGCATGTTCGCCTGGTTTAGATCATGCCCGGTGAGTTCCTGAATGCGCTCCAATCGGTACAGTAGCGTATTGCGGTGGATGAAAAGAGATTCGGCCGTTTGGCTAATATTGCCATGATGATCAAAATAAGCATCAATCGTCTTTGCCAGGCTGCTGTTGTGCTGTTCATCATACGCCACTAAAGGGCCGATGACCTGATCGGTGAAACTGCGTACTGTAGGAATTTCCTCCAAATGAACCAGTAGCTGATACACTCCCAGACTGCTAAATTGCACCACATGCTTTATTTGCAAACGTTCCGCCAACTGCATTGCCTGCAACGCTTCATCATACACCTGTGGCCACTCCGAAAGCGTCGGTGCCGGGCCGCTCATGCCAGCTACCAACACACCATCCGGATACTCAGTTTTTACCTGTTCTTCAATGCGGCGACCGAGTTCATGCGCAGTTTCCATATCCTCAGTATGTTTGAGCTGTTGGAAAACACAAACGTGCTTGTCACCATATACATGCACCAATGCCGAGCGACTATGGTTATTTAGCACCCAATTCACAGTTGTTTCCAACCTGCGCAGCGAGTGAATTGGCGGATCGGTCCATTTAAGGGCTATTACGGCATGTGGTTGACTGGTGTTGTGGTCCAGGCGTCCTTCTAGCCGCTCGATTTCTTTACGCGGCATGGTGCCTGCCAATAGCCCTTCCAAAAAATTACCTCGCAGCGCTTTTTTAGCCTCGCTAATTGCTTTGGCTTTGGCCATTTCCAAAGCGCAGGCAGCAGCACCATGTTCTACCGCCAGCTTGTCCAGTAAATCAAGCTGATCTGCTGGACCAATGACAGAAAGATATCCACGCGCCCGATCCCCTGAGATGATGGGGCTGACCAGGCGACCTACATTTTCTATGGGCAAAAATTGCTGCCAATGACTTTGCCGTGCGTGGGCAGCTGCTTTGCGGTTACGTAAAACCGGCGGCAGCTCATCGCGCTGTTGCAACATCTCTTGCAATGGCTCCAGGGCCATTTCATTGTTTTGCGGCACAGAGATGGCTTGAATTTCCATCCGTTTGTCTTGCACGACCACGATTTTGCCAGTTAACTTGGCAATTAGCTCAGTCATCGCGTCCAGCCCCTGGTCTTCACGAGACATTTCTGACAGGGTGCGGTAGAGCTGCATACCTCGCTCGCTGGTGGCCGACTGTCGGTCTACTAGCAACGCTGCTGCGGCACGATTTACTTCGCGCACAGAACTGGTTTCTGGCACAATGAGCAGGTGAGTGTTCAGTTTATATGCCTGTTCCCCAATCTCATTGGAAACGGGTTGAAAAAGTAAAAGCCCAGCGACATTAATTTCAGCTAGCATTGCCAACTTTTGCTTAAAGGTGGTTTCATTAATTTTTGTTTGCAAAATTGGCGGAACGATCACTAAATCGTTCAGCTGAACCTGTTCTTCAATGTTGTCCCAACTGGTTAGCAGGACAACCCACTCTACTGTACGCCGTGCTTGTTCTGCTCCGCCAAGTGCAGTTGTGTTCAGGGGCAATGCCAGGCGTAGCAAGTCGCTAATTGTAATTTGGTCGAGAGGTTGTTCATTCATGCGTTCGAGTTGCCATTTCCATTAACAGGGAGCCGGATGATGAACGTGGTGCCTTCATCGGGGGTGCTGACGACGTTAATTTCGCCACCGTGCTGTTCGATGATTCGATGGCTTGTGGCCAGGCCTAAACCGGTTCCTTTGCCAGGGTCTTTTGTGGTGTAAAAAGGCTCGAAGATGTGAGCCAGTTCGGCTTGCGACATCCCTTTGCCGTTGTCCTGGACGATGATTTGCATGTGGTCTTTTTCGCCATCTAGCCGGGTGGTAATGGTGATTTGGCGGTGGCGTGGCATTTGATGGACGGCGTCCCGCGCATTGACGATGAGGTTGAGCCAGACACTTTTTAAGTGTTCCCAACTGCCAACAATGCGTGGGAGGTCTTCAGCCATGTTTTGGATGACTTCGGCATCGGCCGTATTGAGCTGATACCGCACAAGGTCCAGGGTTTGCCGAATGGAGTGGTTGACATCGCCTTCGGTGAGGTTGTAATGCTCTTGGCGGGCAAAATCAAGCAAACCGCGCACCACTTTGGTGGCGCGGTCGCCGGCACGGGCGATGAGATCAACGGCTTCAAAATTTTCATCTTCTGGGGGGATGAACATTTTGAGCATTTCGGCGTTGGCGTTAATGGCGGTGAGTGGGTTATTGATTTCGTGGGCAACGCCAGCGGCGAGCTGACCGATGGCGGCGAGTTTACCTGCTTGCAGGAGTGAACTTTCCAGGCGGCGCTCCTCGGTTCTGTCTTGCCAGAGGATGACGGCGCGGGCTGAGCTGGCTTGCTTGCTGGGAATGGGGTAGGCGTTGACGTCCCATTCGCGGGGAAGGTGGTCTTCTCCTTTCCAGTTAATTGTCCAACGTTGGGCCTGTTTGTGGGATAGGGTTTTGGCGGCCAGGCAATGGTCGCAAGGTTGGTTGCGGTTGAAGAAGGTTTGGTAGCAAATTTTGTTTACCAGATGTTCGGGGACGGTATCCAGTTCGTCGGCTTTGCTTTTGTTGATGCCGACGAGTAGCCAGTCGTCGTTGATAGTGTAGATGGGGTGGGGGATACCGTCTATGAGGGCTTGCAAGGTGTTGCGGCTTTCGAGCATTTCTTGCTGGCGCTGGCGGATGCGGGTGAAAAGCCAGGCGTTTTCGATGGCTTCACTGATAGAGCTAGCGAGTGAGGCGAAAAGATCGAGGTCAACGTCGGTAAAGTGGCCGTCGGTTTTATTGAAGGCGTTGATGAGGCCGACGGGACGGCCGCGTACCACGAGTGGCGCGGCGATGAGGGTGTTGACCTGGAAGTTGGGTGGGGCGTCAATGTCTGGTTTGAAACGGCCGTCTTCCCCTGGAGCATTGAGCAGAACGGCCGTTTGCTCCTGAAAAACGGTGCCAAAAATGCCTGTGCCAACCGGGATGGTGGGAACGGCCGTTACCGGCAGCGGGCCGCCACGCCCATGTAAATTTTGGTAGCGTAGCTGTGTGCCGCCTTCTACCATGAGCGCCCCGGCCAGCTCCACGCCGAGCAGCTGGTCTACCCCTTCAATGGCTGCGGCCAGCACTTCGTTCACTTCTAGCGTGGCGGCCACGGTTTGGCCGATGCGATTGAGCGCTGCCAGCTGCTGGCTTTGTCGCTGGAGCTGTTTTTCTAGCTGCTGGGTGCGCAAAATGGTATTTACCCGCGCCAGCAACTCCTGAAGCCGATACGGTTTTGTAATGTAATCATCGGCTCCGGCGGTGAGCGCTTCGACTTTTTCGCTGCTGCCAGCGGCGGCGGTGAGCAGTACCACTCGCGTGTAGCGTAGCGTTTCGTGATCGCGAATCCAGTTCAGCACATCCAGGCCAGACAAGTTGGGCATGCGCATGTCGAGCAAAACAAGGTCAATTTCGATGGTTTCGTCAGCGACTGTGGCTTGCAGAAAGTCAATCGCTTCTTTGCCGTCTGGCACAGCCGAAACGATGAAGTTGGCTTTTTTCACCAGAAAATCAGTCAAGGACTCGACAATTTCTGGCTCGTCATCAACGATCAGGATGTGTGACTGTTTTTGGCTAGATGGTGGGGTGTAAACGGCCGTTTTTACCCCATTTTGCTCCGACACGTCTTGCCTCGTAATAAAGTAATTGGGTAATTGAGTAATTGCCCGATTGCCCAATTACTCAATTACAAATTGACAATTACTGCTCTGGATTGGTTGTGAAAGTGTAGCCGTGACCTTGTATTGTGCGAATATAAATCGGTTCGCTGGGTACAGGCTCTATTTTCTCACGTAAATTCTTAATATGAGCGCGTACCAGCTCCGGGCTGCCTGTATCGCGTGGGTAATCCCAAACGTCTTGCAAGAGTTGCTGGCTGTTAAAAACCTGATCCGCATTGCTCATAAGATGATAGAGCAAATCAAACTGAACATTTGTGAGTAGGGCGGTATCATTTGGCGTTGTCACCTTAAAACTGCGGCAGTCCAGAATCACTTCCCCAGCAATAACTTCTGCCGGTTTTTCTGCCTTCACATGTTTCGGTACAACTCGGCGCAAGATAGCCCGAACCCGCAGTTGAAGCTCTTCCATATTAAATGGCTTACTCAAATAATCATCAGCCCCAGCGCGAAAACCTTCAATCTTGTCTTCATCCTTCGCCTTTGCGGTTAAAAATAGCACCGGTAGCTCTTGCAGCAACGGATCCCCTCGAATTTGCCGGCAGACCTGGTAGCCATCAGCTCCGGGCATCATAATATCCAATATGAACAGGTCGGGACGATGACGACGGGCCAGCTGTAACCCTTCCGTACCGCTGTTTGATACCATAACGTGGTAACCGTATAGTTTCAAAGCACGCTGCAAAGTGCGGGAAACCAGTTCATCATCATCAATAACAAGAATGGTGGCCATGTAAACTCCTCTGGCTGCGGTGCAACGAATGGTGGGATACACTGGTGATACGTCACACCCTGATGATTATAAAAGATCATTTTATGTGAATCTGCCGCCGATAGTATAGCAGATTTTTTTTAGAAATTGCGCCCTAAATAATACACCCCCGAAATGAACCATCAATTGCAATTAAGCACTTGTTCTTATTTCGGGGGTGTAAAAATGGACTTAAATTAGTAGGCGCAGCGGGTCTTCCAGGATGCCTTTGAGTGTTTGCATGTATTGGGCTGCTTCTGCGCCGTCGGTTACGCGATGATCGGCCGAAATGGTCGCTTTCATGCGGGTGCCAACTGTTAACTGGCCATCTACTACTACCGGCACTTGTTTGGCAGAACCCACGGCTAAAATGGCAGCATTTGGCGGATTAACAATCGCGACAAAATGGTCTACATCGAATGCCCCTAAATTGCTAACGGTGAATGTGGCACCTTCCACATCTTCTGGCTTCATTTTGCCATCACGAGCGCGGGCAATCATATCTTTATGATCTTGGGCAATTTTGGAGATGCTGGCCCCGTCGGTGCCTTTTTGCACAATGGTGAGCAAGCCGCCTTCTACAGCAACGGCCGTTCCCACATTCACCTCATTGTGCAAAATAATCTTGTCCCCGCCAAAGCTGGCATTGATGTTGGGGAACTGCCGCAACGCCAGCGCCGCTGCCTTCACCACCATGTCATTCACCGACACTTTTTGCTCAGGTGGCAGAGCATTGTTGATCTGCTTGCGCAGGTTCAGCGCCGCCGCCATGTCAATTTCGGTAGTGACGTAGAAGTGCGGCACGGTGGTTTTGCTTTCCGCCATGCGGCGAGCAATCGCCTGGCGCATCCGGGTAAGTGGTTTTTCAGTGGCAGTGGCTGGGGTGGGCACGGGTGTCATTGCGGGCTGCGGTTTGGCTACGGCGGGCGGATTGGCCAGGTACGCTTCGATGTCTGCTTTGCGAACACGGCCGTCTGGCCCACTGCCACCCACACGCGACAAATCAACGCCATGCTCGGCCGCCATGCGACGCGCCACCGGTGTGGCCTTTACGCCGTCGGGGAATTCGTCGCTTAGTTCGCCCGCAGGGGCAGGAGCTGGGGTAGCGGCGACAGATGGGGCCGCTTCTGGCTGGGCATCGGTTTGCTTGGCTGCCGGGGCTGGCGCAGCGGAACCTTTGCTGCCGCCCTTACCCCCCACCATGCCAGATACATCCTCGCCCTCTGCGCCAATGACGCCCAAATTGTCCCCCACCGGAACCAGATCGCCCGTGTTGACCAACTGCGCCAGCAAGATGCCGTCGGCACGAGCGGTTAGCTCTTGCGTCACCTTGTCAGACTCAATTTCAGCCAGCACATCCCCCTTTTTGACTGGGTCGCCAACTTGCTTCAGCCAGGTACCCATCGTGCCTTCTTCCATATCGAAGCCCAGCGTGGGCATTTTGATAAACTCAGCCATTATAGAATCTCCTTCACAGCAGCAATCACGCGCTCCGCATTGGGCAATGCCGCCCGCTCCAACTCACCAGAGTATGGGGCAGGCACATCGTACTGCGCCACCCGCTTGATGGGCGCATCAATGTAATCAAACGCCTCATCCTGCAAACGGGCCACAATTTCTGCGCCAATGCCGTAGGTTTGGTGCCCAAATTCTACTACCACAGCCTTGAACGTCTTTTTGAATGAGTCAATGACTGGCTCCATGTCCAGCGGCTGCAGGCTGCGCAAATCAATGATTTCAGCCTCGATGCCTTCTTTGGCCAGCGCTTTGGCAGCGTCTAGTGACACATGCAGCCCTTCGCCGTAAGTGATAATCGTCACATCCGTCCCAACACGCTTCACATCGGACACCCCGATGGGCACGGTGTACTCTTCGTCCGGCACTTCGTCGCGGACCTTGGGCGAGGTGTAGAGGGCAACTGGCTCAATGAACATGACGGGTGCGTTGTCGCGAATGGCGGATTTAAGCAGCCCTTTGGCATCGTACGGGGTGGCGGGGCAGACGACTTTGAGGCCCGGAAAGTGAGCGAAAATGACATCTGGCGTGTGGCTGTGGGTGGCACCCAGCTGTTTACCACCACCGCCGGGGGCGCGGAACACGATTGGGCAATCGAACTGGCCATTGAACATGTAGCTCACTTTGGCTGCATGGTTCACGATCGCATCAAAAGCGACAAAGGCAAAGTTGATGGTCATAAATTCGGCAATGGGGCGGGTGCCAGCCATGGCTGCACCGGTTGCTGCGCCAGCAATAGCCATCTCAGAAATTGGGGTATCGAGGACACGATTTTCACCAAATTCTTCCAGAAAGCCTTTGGTTACAGCGTACGTACCACCCCAGGCACCCACTTCTTCACCCATGATGAATACAGATTTGTCGCGGTGCATCTCTTCGCGCAGCGCTTCGGTAATTGCTTCTCGTAACGTTAAACGGGCCATGATTAGTTTGCCTCCGCGTTGCTGGGGTAAATGTGGTCAAACAGCGTGTCCAAAGCTGGCAATGGTGAATCATCGGAAAATTCTACGGCTTTGTCTACTTCATCAATGACGGCTTTGTCAATGGCTACCAGTTGTGATTCCGCCACGCCATGCTCTTTAAGCAGATGATTTTGCAGCGTGGCGATGGGGTCTTTTTCATCGCGCCATTTGTCCAGCTCGCCTTCGGGGCGGTAGCGGGTGCGGTCGCCGATGCTGTGACCTTCGTAGCGGTAGGTCATCATTTCCAGGAACTGCGGCCCTTTGCCCTGGCGGCAGGCGTCTATTGCTTTTTGGGTGGCTTCGTAGACGGCGAAGATGTCCATGCCGTCTACCTGCTTGCCGGGGATTTTGTACGCTTTGGCTTTGTCAATCATTTTATGAGCGGCGGAGGCGCGTTCGATGGAGGTGCCCATGCCATATTTGTTGTTTTCGCAGATGAAAACGATGGGCAAGTCCCAAACGGCCGCCATGTTAAGCGATTCGTGGAAGTAGCCGATGTTGGTTGCGCCGTCGCCAAAGTAGCAAAGGCAGACGTTGTCGGTGCCTTTGTATTTTTCGGCCAGCGCCATGCCGGTGCCCAGGGAAATGTGGGCGCCAACGATGCCGTAACCGCCCCAGAAGGTGCGCTCTTTGCTGGCCAGGTGCATAGAGCCGCCGCGCCCGCCCACGACGCCAGTGGCTTTGCCCATCAGCTCGGCCATGACTTGGGTGGCGGGCAGACCTACGGCGAGGGCGTGGCCGTGATCGCGGTAGGCGGTGATGATGTGGTCGCCTTCTTTGCGGGCGGCAATAGTGCCCACGGCGACGGCTTCCTGGCCGATGTACAGGTGGAGGAAGCCTTTGATTTTACCTTCCAACTGGTACAGTTCGTCGCTGCGTTCTTCAAAGCGACGAATGAGCACCATTTGGCGGTACCAATCGAGCAATGTCTCTTTGTCCATTCATGTCTCCTTAGTAAGCTTTGGTAGTTGTTGTTTTGGTGGCTAGTGGCTGGTGGTTAATGGCTTTTTGTTCTTAACTATCTAACCGCCAGCAACTAGCAAAACAGAGTCGAAAGTGTGGGAGATGACTCTGTTTAGCCAATTATTGGGAAATAGGTTGTTTATCTTTTTAAGTGATAAGCCAGCGAATGCTTATCTTACGTTATACAAAACCCTGAGCGTTTGTCCAGGTATCGGATGTGGTGAGTTATTTGCAATTTTTTTGCAAATTGGTTGCTATGTCAACAACTATTTAGTTTATCAAAATGTGTCCTGACTGGCGAGTTTATTTATCTGTACACCACGGCTGTTAATTTTCAAAAAATGGGACGCGGATTAACGTGGAGAACGCGGATAGAAACAAATAATCCGCGTTTTTTCGTGCTCTTTCACCTCTTAAAGGCGACTACTGAAAAGCCCTGATCTTTGCACCAACAGTGTCTATGGGGAGAATCCAACTGTGGCTGGCGAGGTTGTGTTGGTGGAAAACGGCCGTTACCGCTCCCACTATCTCTTCATGACCCGCCGGAGCAAAGGCGATGAGACTTGGCCCTGCACCACTCAACGCCACGCCCGCGGCTCCGGCGGCCGTGGCGGCGGCAAACGCAGCGGCCATACCGGGGATGAGCGGCAGGCGGTAGGGCTGGTGCAAGCGATCCTGCATGGCCAAAGCCAACTTGTTGTAAGCGGCCGTTTCCAGGGCGCGGGTGAGCAGCGGCAGACGGCTGGCGTTGAAAATGGCATCTTGACGGCTGATGTGGCTGGGCAGGGCAGCGCGGGCATCTTTGGTGAGCAGTTGAAAATCGGGCGTGACGATGACCACGCGCTGGGCCGCAATGGGCAAGGGTTCGATGTGAACCTGTTCGCCATGCATGACGCCGAGGACGAGGCCGCCAAGCAGGGCGGGGGCGACGTTGTCTGGGTGGCCTTCTTCGGCGGTGGCCGTGTCGAGCAGTTGGGCCTGGGTAAAGGGGTCGTCCAGCAGTGCATTGGCTCCGAGCAGCCCGGCGAGTACGGCCGTTGAGCTGCTGCCCAGTCCACTGCCGACGGGGATGTGGTTTTCTTGTTGGATGTGGAGGTGAGACGGCCGTTTCCCTACACGTTCAAACAGGCAGCTGGCCATCTGGTAAACCAGGTTGGTTTCATCGGTGGGCACTTTTTCGGCGTCCAGCCCGGTGGCCTGGATGGTGAGCGTGGTTTTTTTAACGGTTTTGGCTGGATTGGCAAATTCGGCGGTAAAGGTGACGTGATTGTACAGGGCAAGCGCCAGCCCCAGGCAGTCGAAGCCGGGGCCAAGGTTGGCAGAGGTGGCAGGAATGGTGACGGTGACTTGTTTTTTCATTGGATTTCTCAAAAAATTTGTTTGTTTTCGGCATTGTGCTTCATTTTACGCTAGAATGCGCAGAGTAACGAAAAAGCAGCAGGGCACTCATTAACACAGATGAACACAGGTTTTGCTTTTATCTGTGAAAATCAGTGTTCATCTGCGTCCCAAAATTTATGAACCTAGAACGAGAATTAGCACATTTACCGGAGCCATCGGAGAAGCGGCTGGCGCTGCGGGTGAGCCCGGCGGCGGAGCGAGCGGTTCGCAACGGACATCCCTGGGTGTTTGATAAAGCGATTCGGCAGCCGGTTGTAGACGGCCGTTCCGGGGACCTGGCCGTTATTTTTGATCGCAAAAACCGCTTTTTGGCGGTTGGGCTGTACGCACCTGCCTCGCCGATTCGCGTACGGATTTTGGCACAGGGGCAGCCCACGCAGATTGATGCGGACTGGTTTTTGTACCAATTGGAAACGGCCGCAGAGCAGCGTTTGCCTCTGCTGCAAACCAACAGCACCGGCTACCGGCTGGTGCACGGCGAAAACGACGGTCTGCCGGGGCTGGTGATTGACCGGTATGGCGAAACGCTGGTGGTGAAGCTGTACACCACCGCCTGGGTGCCCCACTTGCGCCATGTACTGCAAGCGGCCACCAAAGTTGCGCCGGCCAAGCGCGTGGTGCTGCGGTTGAGCCGCTTTGTGCAAAGCCAGCCAGAGGTATTGTACGGCCTGCACGATGGCCAGGTGTGGGGGCAGCCAGTGCGGAATGAAGGGGTGCGCTTTCTGGAAAACGGCCTCTATTTTGAGGCAGATGTGGTGCAGGGGCAGAAGACGGGCTTCTTTTTGGACCAGCGGGACAACCGGGCGCGGGTAGAGAAGCTGGCGGCGGGCAGGCGGGTGCTGAATGTGTTTGCCTACACGGGCGGATTTTCACTTTACGCGGCGCGGGGCGGGGCCAAAGAGGTGGTGAGTCTGGACCTGAGCCAGCCCGCGCTGGCCAACGCGATGCGCAATTTTAAGCTGAATCGAGCCAACGAGGCGGTGGCGGCAGCTGAGCATGAGCTGCTGGTGGGGGACGCCTTCCTGACGATGCAGCAGTTGATTGCCAACAAGCGCCGTTTTGAAATGGTGATTATTGATCCGCCAGCGTTTGCCAAGCGAAAAGAGGAGGTGGAACGAGCCGTGGCGGCATACGGCCGTCTCGTGCGCCTCGGCCTAAAATTGCTACGACCCGGTGGGGTTTTGGTGATGGCTTCTTGCTCCAGCCGGGTGAGCGCAGACCAATTTTTTGAGTTGGTGCATAAAACGGCGCTGGGGGTGGAACGGGCGTTGCAAGAAATCGAGCGCACCGGCCACGCCCTGGACCACCCCATCGCTTTCCCCGAAGGCGCTTACCTAAAATGCCTGTTTGCTTTTGCTCCCTAGCTTGGTATTGCACGTCTTGCAATGTTACTTTTCTAATTGGTTGAATTCAAAGCAGCTCGATTCTCTCTTGTAAGATCTTTCACAGTATTCACCCCAAGATACTACCACCCAATGACCATCTACTTTTGTTACAGCAATATTGTCTACAGTGATGTGATAGAAATCATCTGGACATTCGCGACCAATAATAAAGCTGGCAATATCTTGACCTGTCTCCTCATCAAATCTTCCAACCGAAGTAGTTCCAACGTCTGGATCTGACGGAAACATGCAATTTTCTGGTATTGGGGCGTGAATAATTTCCCAATTCTCCAACAGTTGCCACTTTTCTGCGCTAGTAATAGCACGAACTTTGTCCATATCATTGTAAATTAGCCCTTTCGCAAAATCTGCTTGGACTGCAAATGATGATTTTGGAAGCATATAAATGATAGCTATGCCAATACCAATTAAAATTCCAAAAGCAAGAATAGACCCGCCACAACTTTTCTTTGACATTATTTAAACGATTCCACTGATTGTGAATAACTGATAAATCTTGGTTGATGCAAGTGAAGAATAAATAAAAACGCGCCTGTGCAGTATACAAAAAAAGGTGTCTGATTCAAATAGAATTGGCAAATATTTGGGTGGGACACGGCCGTTTCCCCTCCATCAACTTCACTTCCCATCGCTCTAGCCCACCCATCGCTGCTCGACTTCTGACTTGACGATGCCTAAAATGAGATCATGAATGAACAAGTCACATCTACTTTGATTGGCAACCGCATTGTTGTCACGGGCATGGCTGGTGCCGGGAAGAGTACATTTTCGCGGATATTGGCTCAAAAGACGGGCCTTCCGCTCATTCACCTTGATCTGCACTGCTGGAACCCTGGCTGGGTTCGCGTGCCAGCCGGTGAGATGTTGGCGAAACAGCGGGTACTGCTCGCTGGGGAGAGATGGATTGTTGACAGCAACGACGTAGATGACGACCTCCTCGTTGCGCGGGTAGATACGCTGGTGATTTTGGCGACACCCTGGTGGATCTGTGCCTGGCGTGCCTTCAAGCGCGGGCTGCGGCGCCCCCCAGAGACGCAGCTTCCGCCCGGTTGCGAGGAATCTCTATCGCAGCGGTTGCGGGACGAATGGGGCATTGTTTGGCGGAACTGGCGGGACCGAGACGTGGTGCGCAAACAATACGAGATGCTTGCTTTAAGCTGCCGCGAGTTGATGCAGGTTTACATCTTGAGTTCCAAGCATGAAACGGCCGAATTTGTTGACAGTCTCTGAATGCCCCAGCGTTATCAATTAGCCGCGTGCTTGTTTGTTAAATTTGCTGGTTAGCAGTTTCAAGTCATGACGAGACCCAAGAAATAATAATCTCGTAACTGCACTCAAGGACAGCAAGTAATGAATTCCGATACACACAAAAAATATCAGTAAACTCATGCCCCAAGGGAAGTCGCTGCTATATTTTTCAAATCTAACATGGAAGAATTGATGCGTAAACATCACAGTTGCGGAGGCCTTTCCAGAATAAGCCAGGAAATCTTTTACATATTCAAGCCGCTTCATTCCGTGCGAAACAACAGCGATAAGATGCGTGAAAGCTATTGCCGCTGCGGGTGACAATACGAACCAGCCATAATAGGAATATTTCATGTTAAAGCTCATTTTATATCCCTCGAAAACCAGAAACGCTGAAACCAGGGCGATAAGCAAGGATATAACGATTAGCTTGTATTCATGGCTGGTAAATATTTTTTGGCCAAAGATATGCCCAATGCTCAAGAAAAATAAGGAGCAAAGCACAATATTTATCCCCCATGGAAAGGAAAGCCACTGAAAAGCGTTTTGATTTACCATTGCCAAGACATAAAGCACACATGCCAATAATAAAATGGTTCTTTTTGCGCTAAATCGGTTGTAAATGTAGTTGTAAACCTGAAGCGTGATGTACAAGCATGTGACAAACCAAAAAACCCCTAAGACACCAGTTAGTAAGCGTCCGCCCCAAATAACTTTTACCACCTCTTTTCCAAGATGAAGCGCACTCTCAAAAGTGGGGTCTTTCACCCAGCCTGTTGCAAGACGGGCAAAGTTGGGTGCCGAAAAAATACCTAGATAAACGAAATATGGAATCAGCAGCGAAATCGCTTTATTTTTGAGAAACTGGGAATGATTGGAATCAGCTTTAAATAAGTAGCCACTCACCATAAAGAACAGCGGCATATGGAACAAAAACATCATTTCGGACGCAAATCCAGGAACAACATGCCCTGCTATTACTGAAAAGATGCCAATGCCTTTCAGAATATCAATTTCCTCTTTTCGGTCCATCATCCTCGATTTTCTGCACGCATGATCGTCACTACCCTGGCACAAATGCCAACAGACTGACCAGTTTTAATAAGCGGCCATGTTTGTTGCTTGAACGGCCGTACTGGGCTTAACCCAAAACCTGCTTCACTTTTCGCGTAAGGCTTTGAATTGAAAACGGCTTTTGCAAGAAGTTGATGCCTTTGTCCAAGATGCCGTGATGCACAATGACGTTGTCGGTGTAGCCCGACATATACAACACCTTGATGTCTGGATGAACTTGGGCAATCTTTTGGTACAGGATACGGCCGTTCATCTCCGGCATAATCACATCAGTGAGCAGAAGGTGAGGGGGTGGTTGGGACTCGGTTGCCAGCCGAAGGCCGTCCGTTGCGCTTTGAGCCTCAATGACCTGATAACCATAAGCCGACAGGGTTTCACAAACCAGTTGACGCACCATGGTTTCATCTTCAACCACCAGAATAGTTTCTGTTCCGTAAATTAACGTAGGCTCTGGAACCGTTATCTTTGCAGTTTGGGCAGCTTCTTCCACGCGGGGCAGGTAAATTTTGAAGGTTGCGCCATTACCCGGTTCGCTATAGACCCAAATAATGCCGTTATGCTGTTGAACAATGCCAAAAACCGTGGATAACCCTAGCCCTGTCCCTTTTCCTTTTTCTTTGGTGGTAAAAAACGGTTCAAAAATATGCTGTTGCACTTCAGCATCCATGCCACAGCCGGTATCGCTAACTGCCAGCATAATGTAAGGTCCCGGCGCATAAGAGCCAGCAAATTTTTTAACATAGGTGTTATCTAAATACACATCGGCCGTCTCAATCGTAACTTTGCCCCCTCCTGCCATTGCATCACGGGCGTTCACCACCAGGTTGAGCAAAACTTGCTCAATCTGCCCCTGGTCAGCCATGATTCGGCACGAAGCAGGTTCCAGAAAAGTATGGAGTTCAATGTCTTCCCCAATAAGCCGTTGCAGCATTTTCTGAAAATCACTCACAACCGGGTTTAGATCGAGGACGCGCATTTCTAACATTTGCTTACGACTGAAAGCCAAAATTTGGCGGGTGAGCGTGGCTGCCCGTTCGGATGCTTCACGTACTCGTTGCAAATTGTCATACAGCTTGTCGTCGGGAGATAATCTTTTCAGCGCCATTTCAACATAGCCAATGATCGGTATCAAGATATTGTTGAAATCATGCGCAATTCCACCCGCGAGCCTGCCAATAGACTCCAATTTTTGGGTTTGCAGGAATTTAGCTTGCATTTCTTTGCGCTCGGTGACATCTAGCATCTGCACCAAATACCCTGTAATTTCCTGCTCATGTTTTAATGGAATTGCGTACATCTCCAAATAGAGGATGCCAGATTTGCCAGTCGAGAACAGATTGGCCTCTTTCACCTCCTCAAAATCTAAATGGGCGGGGACAAAAACAGGGTTGCCATTTTTCAGCGCTTCGGTCCTTTCTGGTGAAAGAAAAGAGGAAGACCACATATCGTACCCCAGTATTGAGCTTTTATCTTCAAGCCCATAGATTTTCAATGTCTGCGGGTTTACATCAATTAATAGCCCCGCTTTGTCGTAAATCTGGATAGCGATCGGGGATTGTTCATAGATGGCACGGAATTTTTCTTCACTTTTTTGTAAAATTTTCTCCGCTTGCTGACGTGCCGTGATGTCAATAAAAGTCACGGCACACTGTTTTGGGCCAGCCTGGTAGGCGATCACCGAATAGTAATAACCAAGCAGCCTGGAATCCTCTTCAAATTGGCGGGATTTTCCTGTCAGGGCAATGTTGCCGTAGGTGCCTATCCAGTCGGCCGGGTCGTTTTCTATGCCAGGCAGCGCCTGGGTTAAACGTTTGCCGATGACTTCCGACGTTTTTAAGCCTGTGGTGGTTTCAAAGCCGTTGTTGGCAGCCAAAATTATCAGATCGATTGGAATACCGTTGTCATCCTGAACTACCTCAAACAGGACAAAACCAGCATTCATGTTTTCAAAGAGCGCCTGGTATCTTCTCTCTGAAACAGTGTGGTTTGTACGGGATTGCTCCTGCTGACGCAGGGCTTCTAAAGCAGCTTCAGCAGCGAAAAGCCGTTCTTTCAGTTCCTCATAGCTGAGATTGTCGTCTGGCATACTGTTCTCCGTCGCCTGAATGTTCCGCATGGTTTGATTGGTTCAAATGCAGGATAAACTTACAAATGAATCGTTATTTGGCGATTTTTTAAAAGAATCTGGTTTTGGTCAGGTATGTAAACGCGCTACTTGCGTGAGCAACCTGCTTAAGAAAAGGGAAACACGCACCGCAGTATACAGAAAATGTGTGGGGATTCAAACAAATGTTGAAGGGAAATTGGTATGGTAACGGCCGTTCCTCTGCTAAACTATCTCCCCTTATTCACACACCGCAGGCAAGGAGTTGAAAATGCACCTGGGAAATTTATCGTGGCTGCCGCAGGACACGGCCGTTTACATCCACACCGTTCTAAAAAATTATGCTGCCCTCACCGCCGATGAGCTGGATGCCGAAATTGTGGCCCTCACCGCCGCCAACCGCACCATCCACGAGCGAGATTGCCTCAACCTGAACCCCGGCACCAACGCCATGAACCCCCGCGCCGAGGCGCTGCTGGCCGATGGCCTGGGCAGTCGCCCCTCGCTGGGCTACCCCGGCGAAAAGTATGAGATGGGGCTGGAAGCAATCGAAAAGATTGAGGTGATGGCCGCTGCGCTGGCCTGCGAACTGTTTGGGGCCGAGTACGCCGAAATTCGCGTGGCCTCTGGCTCGATGGCCAATCTGTACGCCTTCATGGCCACCTGCCAGCCCGGCGACAAGATCATCGCACCGCCGGCCGAGATTGGCGGGCACATCACCCACCACCAGGCGGGGGCGGCGGGCTTGTACGGCGTGGAGATTCACGCCGCACCAGTGGATGCGGCTCATTACACGGTTGATGTGGCTGGTTTGCGGAAGATGGCGCACCAACTGCGCCCCAGGCTCATCACCGTAGGTGGCAGCCTGAATTTGTGTGCCCATCCGGTGCGGGAACTGCGCCAAATTGCTGATGAGGTGGGGGCGTGGTTGCTGTTCGACGCGGCGCACCTCTCTGGCATGATTGCCGGGCAAGCCTGGCAGCAGCCGCTGGCCGAAGGCGCACACCTGATGACGATGAGCACCTACAAAAGCCTGGGCGGGCCGCCGTCTGGCCTGATTGTGACCAATGAGCCGGAACTGGCGCAGCGGCTTGACGCCATCGCCTATCCGGGGCTGACGGCCAACTTTGACGTGAGCAAGTCGGCGGCGCTGGCGATGACGCTGCTGGATTGGCGGGTGTTTGGCAAAGATTATGCGGCGATGATGCGAGATACTGCCGTTTCCCTGGCCACATCCCTCGCTGCGGAAGGCTTACCCGTCTTTGCCACGGCGAAAGGGTTTACCCAGTCGCACCAATTTGCCCTGGAAGCGAAAGCGTTTGGCGGCGGGCAAACGGCCGCTCGCAAACTTCGCGCGGGTAACATCCTTGCCTGCGGCATTGGCCTGCCCATCGCCCCCGTATCGGGCGATTTGAATGGCCTGCGCTTTGGCACGCCGGAAATTGTGCGTTGGGGGATGACGCCGGAGCAGATGCCCCGTGTGGCTGCGTTGGTGGCGGATATTTTGCTGGAAAGACGGCCGTTGCCCACCATCCGCCAGGAGGTCACCGCCTTGCGCAGCCAATTCCAAACCTACCACTACATTCGCTAGTTTCTATCCACAGATTACCGCAGATTTCGCAGATTAAGCATAAAAAAATCTGCGTCAATCTGCGTAATCTGCGGATTATTAAAGTAGGGCGACCATTTCGACTTCCACCAGCCAATCCGGATCAACCAGGGCGGTGACGCCGATGAGGGCGCTGGTGGGCTTGACCCCGCCGTAAAATTTGGCGCGGGCGGCGTTGAACGCGGCCAGTTGGCTCATGTCGGTGAGGTAGGTGGTCACTTTGACGACGTTGGCAAAGGTGGCCCCGTGCGCCGCCAAAATCGTTTGCAGGTTGTGGAAGACTTGCTCCGCCTGGGCGGCCATATCGCCCACACCCACGGTTGCGCCGCTGACGTCTTGCGGCCCCTGCCCGGAGATGAAGAGCATGTCCGACCCGCCAGGCACGCGGGCAGATTGCGAGTAGTTTTTGGGTGGCGCGTAGACGCCTTCTGGGTTGCTGGTTTGGAATGTGGTCATAAAATCTCCTGCGTTGAATTTGGGGGAATTATGTGGGGAACGGCCGTTTTTACCAAACAGCCTCCATTTCTGGTTGACGATAAGCATATCATTACGAAATAATTAACTGCTTAGGCGACCCATCGCTCGTAAGGGTGTCGTA
The DNA here is from genome assembly GCA_020634455.1 of Ardenticatenaceae bacterium. Classification (GTDB taxonomy): domain Bacteria; phylum Chloroflexota; class Anaerolineae; order Promineifilales; family Promineifilaceae; genus Leptofilum. The sequence goes on from JACKBQ010000001.1 coordinate 152,383, forward strand.
ATAATTTTGGGCTAAAACTGAGTCAGGAGTAAAACGAATGACGCTTAACCAATCTTTTAGCGAATATGGCGATATTTTGGTGGTGGACGATGAAGCTTCCGTGGTGGAAGTGGTGGCCCTGTACCTGAAGCGGGAAGGGTTTACGGTGCGCGTGGCGCGAGACGGCCGTTCCGCCCTCAACGCCATCCGTGAGCAACTGCCTGCCCTGGTGGTGCTGGACCTGATGCTGCCAGAAGTGGATGGCCTGGAAATTGTGCGCCGTCTGCGCGACGACGCTGTCTCCGATGTGCCGGTTATCATGCTTACCGCCCGGCGGCAGGAGACTGACCGCATTTACGGCCTGGAACTTGGTGCAGATGATTACGTGACGAAGCCATTTTCCCCGGCTGAGCTGGTATCTCGTGTGAAGGCTGTTTTGCGGCGGACACGGGGGAGTGGAGCCAGTGAGAAGGGAGAACGGCCGTTGCAGTTCAAAGAACTCACCATCGATCCCAAAACCCGCGTCGTCACCGTGCGCGGTGGCTCAATTGACCTGACCGCCACCGAATTTAACCTGCTCTGGTTCATGGTCAGCCATCCCCGGCAAGTGTTCAAGCGGGACCAACTGTTAGAAAACGTCTGGGGCTTCTCTGAATACGTAGACCCCAGCACCGTCACCGTCCACATTCGCCGACTGCGCGAGAAAATAGAAATTGACCCCAGCGATCCTGTCCATCTGCTGACCGTGTGGGGCGTTGGTTACAAATTTGATCCTGGATAATCTTATGGTTGATACCTTCCCCCAAAATAGTTACATGCAAAAAATTTCGCGCACGCCGTGGCGGTTGTTTGCCATCGGCATTGTAGGCGCGCTGGCGCTGGTAGCCATCTTGATGTTTGCCCTGATGGGCGCGCCGCTGCAAGAAATTACCACGCTGATGACCTGGCTGAGCATCTCCTCGTTGGTCTCGCTGGTGGTGGGCTACATTTTGTACCGGCGTGGGCTTACCCGCTCCCCGTCGCTGACGCTGACGCTGGTGCTTACGTACGGTTGGGCCGCGATTGTGATTTTGGTCAACGTTTGGATCATGTCTGAGCGGATGTTTTTGAACGATGAACATGATCTCATTTTAAGCGGTGTGTTGCTGCTTTTCGCGGCGATTATCGCCACCACCTTTGGCATTTTTGTGGCCGCCAGCGTTACGGATGGGCTGCGGTCGCTTAACCTGACGGCACAGCAAATTGCGGAAGGCAACCTGACGGCACGAGCCGCTATTTCTGGGCGGGATGAGGTGGCGTTGGTGGGGCATACGTTTAACGAGATGGCCAAACAGTTGCAGCAGGCGGCCCAGGAGCGGGAGGAGCTGGAGCAGATGCGCAAAGATCTCATTGCCTGGACTTCGCACGATTTGCGCACGCCGCTGACCAGCATTCGGGCGATGATTGAGGCGCTGCACGATGGCGTGGTGGACGACCCGGCGACGGTGCAGCGCTACTATGGCACCATTCGCAGCGACATCATCGCCCTGAACAGCATCATTGATGATTTGTTTGAGCTGGCGCAGCTGGATGCGGGCGGTTTGAGCATGGAGATGGCGCAGCACGCGCTGGGCGATTTGGTTTCTGACTCGCTGGAGATGTTTCAGGCGCTGGCCACTGAGCAGGGGGTGACGCTGAAAGGTACGGTAGCGCCTAATTTGGGGTTGGTGCAAATGTGTGCGCCAAAAATTGGCCGGGTGATTGGCAATCTGGTGAGCAATGCGCTGCGCTACACGCCAGCGGGGGGGACGGTGCAGGTTACGGCCGTTCGCCAACCTGACCAAATAATCGTCACCGTCCAGGATTCTGGCCCTGGCTTCGCTCCAGAAGATTTGGGGCGCGTGTTTGAGCAGTTTTACCGGGGGGAACAATCGCGCAGCAGGGCGTCTGGCAGTGGGGCGGGGTTGGGTTTGGCGATTGCGCGGGGGGTGGTGTTGGCCCACAACGGCCGTATCTGGGCTGAAAATGCGCCGGAAGGCGGGGCTATCGTCGGCTTTAGCTTGCCAGATTAAGAAAAAAGGACGCGGAAAACGCCAGGTTTCTCCGCGTCCCCTGCCCAGATTGATGACCTATCGCTTATTGATTACCGCTTACCGTTTACATCTCCTCGCGGTAGCTGAAGTTGTGGCGTTTGCGGGCTTCCAGCACAGCGCGGCGTAAGATTTCGTAGACACTGCTGGGGTCTTGTACGTTGCGCAGCACAATTTCTGGGTGGCTTGGGTCGTGGCTGCGAATGGTGATGTCGCCAATTTTTAGCACACGTTCGCCGAAGGTTTGGCTGTGGTCAATGTCCTGAATGCGGATGAGTTCCACATTTTCATGCGCTTTGCCCAGCAAGCCAGAGGTGATTTTGATGCGTTCGTTGGTGACGGTGTAATCCATGACCAGGGAGAGGAACGGCCGTCCTTGCCACAAAATCTCCTCGCCAAATTCATCCTCCTCTTCTTCTTTTGCTTCGGGCTGCGGCGTGGCCAGCTTGGCCATGTCCAGCTCGCTGTCAATCTCCAGCAAAGCCGATTCGGTTACCAGATCAACAAACGATTCCAGCGTGGATTTATCCAAAGCAGACAGGTCGAGATCCGTCTGAGCAACAGATTGCCAGACTCTGGCTTTAATGCGGGCTTGCGCTTCTTTTATTGACATTTTGGGTTCTCCCTAAAGTTTGAAATTGGGTAAATGTGCTAATAGAAAATTAACAAAATGGTTGTAGCATAGTCGCCGTCTGGTTGTCAAATAAGTGAACGGCCGTTAAAATAAAATTTCGGTCTTTTGACTGACAGAAAAAAATTTTATGTATTAAAATACTCGCTGGAAAGTAGAAAATGCCAACATATACCTATAGATGCAATAATTGTGATTATGAGTTTGATATTAAACAGCGTATGGCGGATGATCCGTTAACCGATTGCCCGGATTGTGAAACCGACAACTCGCTGCGCAAAGTGCTGAATTCGGTCGGAATCGTGTTTAAGGGGAGCGGATTTTACGTGACAGATAGCCGGGGCAAGAAGAGTGCGGCAACCCCCTCGACCAATGGTAAATCTAGTGAAAACGGGAGTAGTGCCAAAACAGATTCCGAAAGCAGCGCTCCCAAAGAAAGCGGGGACAGCAAGGCCAGCGCTACCGACACAAGCAAAAAGACAAGCGAAAAAACGGCCGTTTAGCCACCAAAATCCCCCCTAGAAATAAAAAAGCCCGCCAATTGCGCGGGCTTTTTGCTTGCTATGAACCTTCGGGAGGTTTCATGGCAGGGTTGCTTAGGAATTCAAACCTCCTGGAGGTTGTCCTTAACTAAATCTGGAAGCCGCCAGTAGCTGGAATAACCTTCTGGCTAAAATTATCTACATACCCTTGTAACTTGTCATTGAGTTGGCCCCATCCAGGGCTAGCTAATGCCTCTTGCATTTTTTCGGTACTTTTGGCAATGCCGCTGGCCAGCTTTTGCTCGCAATCCCCGTACTGCGTATACCAGACCTGAATATCATCAATCCCCAGCTTGTTTAAGCCTGGAATGAATTCATGAACCAAAAATTCAAAATATTCAGATTCTGTTTCGGGACGAACATCCCAACGCATGACTATTTTTGCCGCCATAATATTCCCTACAATTTTGGTGTCAGGATGACCGTTTCGGTTTCTTCAGGCAAATTGGTTAATGAAATTTTCAGGCTGTCCTCTTGCGTCGGATCGGTGACGCCCATCTCTTTAAGGAAGCGATCCAGTTCATCCAGCTCCAGGTTGAGGCCCGGTAGTTTGTAATGCATAGGCACCACAATGTTTGGCTCCAACATGGAGACTAGCTCAGAGGCTTGGGCGGCATTCAGGCTGTTGCCGCCGCCGACCGGCAATAGCAAAACGTTTACCTCTTCCAGCGCCTCAATTTCTGTTTGGGAAGGCACTTTGTCCAGATCGCCCAGATGCGCGATTTTAAGGCCGTCATAATCGAAGAGGAAAATGACGTTGTTATTGGCGCGGGCGGCGCTTTTGGTGACAATGCCCGTGATGAAGACGTTGCCAATTTCATATTCTCCAGGGCCGTCTAGATTGTGTTGCACACCGTTAACGGCCGTTGCGTAATTGTGCCCCGGTGCATCATGGCTAATGGTCACCACATCGCCCTTTACCTTCAAGGCGGGCAAGCCTAACTTGCCATTGTACGGGTCTGTGATGACAGAGGCGTGTTTGCGTTCGTTCAGACGAAAGCAGCTTAATCCATACCAGGTAATTTCCATAAATGATGTTCTCCTTGCAAGCGGCAATTATACCTGAATATTTACCAATCGGTTAATGAGCCACCGTTATTGGGTGCACGAACAAACTGTCAGTCAAAAAGCATATTTATCCGCAGATTCACGCGGATGGGCGCAGATTTTTTGGTTTAATTTGCGTAATATGCGGTTGTTTTTCGGGCGAGAAAGGATCGAAATCAGGCAAAACGAAAAAACGACTCCCGTTGGGGCAAATCTACGGATTGGAGCTTAACTTGAACGGCCGTATCCAGGGCAGTTGGCTCTTTGGTGTAGATGCTGGTTTCGGTGCCCAGGGTGGGCAGCAGCATCAGGTCGCGCTTGCCGCGCTGGTCAATGACGATGCCTTCGCCGGTCCAGTCGGGATGACGTTGCAGGTAAACGGCCGTCCAGTGAGCATTCGAGAGTCGTTCGGCGTACCGCACATCCCCACTCACCGCGTACGCCGCGCCGACGCGCTCCATGACGGCCTGCTCATCCAAAATAGGATCGCCGTTGAGGTAGGCGCGCAGCTGTTGATGGACGACCAAATCGAGGTAGCGGCGCAGCGGGCTGGTGGCCTGAGTGTACTGGTCCAGTCCCAGCCCGGCGTGGCGACCGGGCGTGCTGCCCGGCTGGCTGCCGGTCATCGTTTTGCGGCGGGCAAAGTTGGCCGAGGGGGTGTCGCCTTCAATAATTTCGTGGGGCGCCTCTTGCGTGGTGTACGGGATGGGGATGTAGTGCTGCTGGGCAAATTGGGCCACGGCTTCGCCAGTCATCAGCATCGCTTCACGGACGAGATCGCGGCTTTGTAGGGGGGGTAACGGCCGTATTTCCACCGCACCATCTTCATCCAGCCGAATTTTCACCTCGGGTAGATCAATTTGCACCGCGCCATTGGCCACGCGCCGCGCCTCAAACGCCTGAGCCAGCGCCAGCAGTTCGCGGAAGGGAGATTCGTCCAGCCGGGATTGCGCCTCGTCGTAGCTCAGGCGGGTGACGCGCACCAGGCTGGGCACAATTTCCAGGTTCACAAGGGTGCCGTCGGCCATCACGTCCAGGCCAAAGGAGAGCGCGGGGGAGGTGTCGGCCAGCCCCAGGGCGAGGGCGGTGGTGGCCGCTTCGGGCAGCATGTGGATGGTGCCTTCGGGCAGGTAAAGGTTGGCCCCACGGGCACGCGCTTCCAAATCGGCCGGGCTGTCCGGGGTAATGAGCGCCGCCACGTCGGCGATGTGTACCCATAGACGGCCACTCTCCCAGCTCAGCGCATCGTCCGGGTCGCGGCTGCCTTCGTCATCAATGGCCAGGGCAACCAGGTGGGTCAAATCGCGCCGCTCTTCATCGGGCAGGACGGGGATGGCGTACTCTGGCTGGTTGGTGTTGACGCCGAGGCGGCTGGGGTAGGGATTGACGGTTTCGTCCCAGTAGCCTAATTTGAGCAGCAGAGCGTGGGCGTTTTCGGGCGTTTCGCTCTGGTTCAAATTGCGCAGCACCTGGCTGCGTTCCTGTTGGCCCATGCCTACGGCGGCGATCTCCTGGAGGAAACGGCCGTCTTCCGGCAAAAATGTCCCCTGGTTCACGCGATTGGCAAAAGCGGTCCACGCTTCGGCTTCGGCCGCTTTGGCCGCGCGGGCTTCTGTTTCGGCGGCCACTTCTTCCGCCGTGTGGACGGTGATTTCAGCCAGCGTACCGCTGAAGTGCAGACCATCGCTCACCGCTTGCCAGATGGCCCAGGCGGTGGCCGGAGTGAAGTCGTCGTAAGCGAGTTCGGACAGCACTTCCAGGCTGGTGGTTTCACCTGCTAGCAGTTCCCAGGCGGTGAGCATGTCGCCCTGAGGTTTGGCCAGCTGGCCAAAATTGGCGAGCGGGCCGGGGTGGAGCAGCTCAATATCTTTGGGACGGACGGAAACGGCCGTGCCGTCTTGCGTCACGATATTGATCTTTTTACCGCTAATGTTGGTCACACGGGCAGCTTGATTTTTGTAGAGAACAAGGTTGTCGGCACGAAAATTTTCACTCATGCCGCAATTGTAATGTTCCTGGGGGGATTGTGCTATGCGATTTGGGGTGATTGCACGCCGCAGGCTAAAGCCATCCGGCTGGTTGTGGAAGCCCATTCGGGCTTAAAGTGTAAGCCCGACGGGCCTTTCATAACTAGCAGAGGTGTTTACGCCTCTGCGCACTTCGCCCAACCGGTCATGTGACTGGCATGTGACCACCGGCACTGATGGATGTGACTGTACCTCCGCTAAAGTGACAGCATGGAATTCAACAACCGAACTTTGGAGGTAAATGAAATGAGTACCCTGACAACTCGAATGGAGCAAAAAAGTAGCGAAACGGATCTGTGGCGGCGTGTTTTGGGCACCGACCGCTTTTTGACCTGGTCATTTGGGGGCAGCATTGTCCTGTTTTTGGCGACGATTGTGCTCTCCATTTTTGACTCGCGGCTGGTGACTGGCGTGCCGGTTTGGGTGAAGCCAATGAAATTCGCCATCTCGATTACCCTCTACACCGGCACGTTGGCCTGGCTGCTGAGCTACGTGGAGGGGCATCCCCGGCTGGTGCGTTGGATTGGCGGGCTAACGGCGCTGGGCTTTTTGGTGGAGATTGTGGGCATTTTTGTCCAGGCGGCGCGGGGCGTAGGCAGCCATTTTAACGTGGGCACCCCGTTCGACGCGGCGATTTTCTCGCTGATGGGCACCTTTGTGATGGTGATTTGGGTGATGAATATTGCCACGGCCGTTTTGCTCATGCGCCAAAAGATGGACAACCAGCCGTTTGCCTGGGCGCTGCGGTTGGGGCTGGTGGTAACGGCCGTTGGCGCAATCCTCGGCTTTTTGATGACCAGCCCCACGCCAGACCAGCTCTCGGCGATGCAGGCGGGTGACGTGGTGACGGTGATGGGCGCGCACAGCGTCGGCGTGGAAGATGGCGGCCCTGGGTTGCCCTTCGTCGGCTGGAGCACCGAAGGCGGCGACATTCGCCCGGCGCATTTTGTGGGGCTGCACGCGCTGCAAATCATCCCGCTGCTGGGCATTTTTGTGAATCGTCGCACCAGTCGGCGGTTGTCCAACGGCCGTCGCACGGCGCTGGTGGTCACGGGTGGATTGGGCTACCTGGGGCTGATCTTGTTGCTGTTATGGCAAGCCCTCCGAGCCCAGCCGCTCATCGCCCCCGACGGCCTGACGCTGGCCGCGCTGGCAGGTTTGGTAGCCGTGGTGAGTTTGGTCGGAACGGCCGTTTTCCTCAAAAAATAACGACTCTAGCCGGGGGATTATTGAACTTTACAAAATAAATAGGTAATAGAGATAATATCATCATGGGAGGTGTTATTTATGCCCAAGAGACGATATTTGGAACTAACGGCTGTTCAAAAAAGCGAGCTAGTACTTGTGCGCGACCACCATGAGAAAAGCCACATGCGAGAAAAGGCCGCCATTTTGCTCAAAATCGCCAGCGGCATGAGTCCCAATGCCGCCGCTAAAGACGGAGGGCACAAGCCGCACCATCCGGATACTATCTACAAATGGCTAGATTGGTATGAACAGGATGGTCTTGACCGACTTGAAGTACAGAAAGGACGTGGCCGCAAAGCGGCTTTTTCCCCCTCGGTACGCGAAGCCGTCAGAAGCAAAGCAGGCACTGCTCCAGGTGATTCGACGTGACCCCCGGCAGCTAGGCTTCCATTCTGCCCGATGGCGATTAGAAATGATAGTCCAAGCATGTACTTGGTTACAGGTCAGTACAGCTGGGAGTCTAAGCCGATTGCTAAAACGGCTGGGCATCAGCTATAAACGTGGCCGCGATTATGTGCATAGTCCCGACCGACATTATCAAGAAAAGCTGAGTTTGATTGAGTTGGCTCGATTACGTGCTTATTACGAACCAGACCGATATGTGCTGCTCTATCTCGACCAGCTTACTTACTATCGGCAACCAACGATTGCCCAATCATTTGAAAGCAAGGGTCTGCGACAGCCATTGGCTCAACGGTCACATCGGGCCAATAGTAGCTTCCGCATCATTGGTGCCATCAATTGCATGACGGGGCAACTTTCTTACTTGCAGCGCAAACGCATCACACGCACCGTCATTGCTAACTTCTGGACTCAATTGTACCAATGCTATCCAGGTGCGGAGACAATTTACGTCGTTCTGGACAATTGGCCCGTTCACTTTCACCCGGATGTATTGGCCGTTTTACAGCCACAGCAGTTTCCTTTTCCACCCAAATTGCCAGGGAACTGGCCGACTGAGCCTGCGCCGAAAGCCAAGCAGGACAACATGCCCGTTCAACTACTACCTTTGCCCACTTACGCTTCTTGGCTCAATCCGATTGAAAAGCTGTGGCGTTGGCTAAAGCAGGAGGTATTGCACCTGCACCGATTCAGCGATGATTGGCCAGAATTGCGTGAAGTTGTGGCTAGTTTTCTTGACCAATTTGCCACCGGCTCTGACGCGTTGCTTCGCTATGTTGGTTTATTACCTATTTAAATTGTTAATGTTCATTATCCCCCGGTTCTTGGGGTTCATCCCCAGGAGGTGAAAAATGCAATTGAAATCAGAACAAGTTTGGCAAGCGATCGAAAAAGAGATTTTTGCCGTGCTGGGCATGGTCACCGCCAAAAACGAAGCCCGCACCGTCGGCGTGGTTTACATTGTGCAGAACCACAAATTGTACATCGGCACCGGGGCGGATTCCTGGAAAGCGCGGCACATTGCGGGGAATACGGCCGTTTCCATCACCATTCCCATCGCCAAGCGCATCCCCATCATGCCCTGGATCAAAATCCCGGCAGCGACGATTACCTTTTCTGGCACGGGGCGGGTGCTGCCCGCCACGGAGGCCGCTGAGCCAATTTTGCGGGCCGTTTTCCGGGATTTGGCCGATGACGCCGCCCAAATGTCCGAAACCTGCCTGATTGAAGTGACGCCGGAGAAAGAGTTCATCACCTACGGCGTGGGCGTCTCCTTAATGGAAATGCGCGACACAGCAAAAGCGCGGGGTCGTGCCCCGGTTGCCTGAAAGAATTAGAGAAGTTCAACTTTTTGAAAAAGTTGAACTTCTGCAAAAGAGGAGACGAGACTCATGAACTTTGAAACGATTTTTTCCTTGAGCAGCTTGCTGGTGATGCCGTTCTGGCTACTGCTGATTTTCCTGCCGCGCTGGCGGGTGACGGAACGGCTGGTGGCCGGGCCGTGGCTGGCGGTTCCGGCGGCACTTTTGTACGCGGTGCTGGTGCTGCCCCGCTTTGGTGAGGTGTTTACGGCCGTTTCCAATCCCACACTCGCCGGCATTACCACGCTCCTGGCTAGCCCTGCTGGGGCAACCGTTGCCTGGGTGCACTTTCTGGCGTTTGACTTGTTTGTGGCGCGCTGGGTGTATCTGGACGGCCGTTCCCGCAAAATCTCGTCCTGGTTCATTTCGCCCACCCTGTTTATGGTGCTGATGCTGGGGCCGGTGGGCTTTTTGCTGTATTTGGTGGTACGAACGGCCGTTGCCTACCAATCTCCGCCTACTGTTTCCGCCGACGCCATTTCTGGCCTATAATCGTCCCATGTCCATTACCACCCGACACCGCTCTAATTACAGCTTTTGGCTGCTCAACGCGGCCGCTTACCTGACCTGGCTCGGCATTTTGGTCGCCGCGCTGCCAGCGCTGAACGGCACACCCAATCGCACGTTGGTGCTGGTGCTGTTTGGTCTCTTTTTTGCGGGGCTGAGCGTGTATGTTTTTTTGGAGGAACGGCCGTATCTGGTGCACGTTTACCTGCTGTTCCAGACGGCAATTGCCGTGGCCATTTCCATGCAAGTGCCGGAACGAGCCGCCTCTGGCATTTCCACCTTCCTCTTCATTTTAAGCGCCCAGGCGATGTTGTTTTTGCCACTGATTCCCGGTCTGGTTTGGATTTTGTTTTTCATTGGGGTGACCTGGCTTGCTGGTTTTTTTGCCTTCGACGTTTTACATGCGAATGATTTTGTAGCCATCTTGGGCGGTTACCTCTTTTTTGGCACCTTTGGCGCGGGCTTGCGGCAAGCCAACGAGGCGCGGCAGCGCAGCCAGCAGCTGTTGACCGAGCTGCAAGAGGCGCACGAGCAGTTGAAGGCGTACACGTCGCAGGCGCAGCAGCTGGCCGTGGCCGAGGAGCGCAACCGGTTGGCGCGAGAAATGCACGATGCGCTGGGCCATCGCCTGACGGTGGCGGTGGTGCAGTTGGAAGGGGCGCAGCGGCTCATCCCCAGCAACCCGGAGCGCTCCGCCAGTATGATTGAGGCGATGCGTGCCCAACTCAAGCAGGCGCTAACCGAGCTGCGCCAAACCGTCTCGGCGCTGCGTTCGCCGGAAAATTCCGCCGGATTGAATGGATCGTTGGCAACGGCCGTTACGCATCTGGCCCAAACATTTCAGGAGGCAACTGGCTTGCCTGTGCAGCTGCACCTGCCGGAGACGCTGCCGCTGTTGCCGGAAGCACACCGGATCGCTTTGTATCGCGCCGCACAGGAGTCGCTGACCAACGTGCAGCGGCACGCCAACGCCCAGCAAGCGTGGCTCGAATTGTCGGCGAACGACACGCAGGTGACGCTCACCGTGACAGATGATGGGCAAGGGTTTCAGAGTGAGGGCGCAGACGGCCGTTTTGGCCTGATTGGGCTGCGCGAACGGGCTAAACAACTGGGAGGAGCGCTCACGTTGGGCGCGGCGGAGCAGGGCGGGGCCAGGCTGTGCATGCAGCTGCCCATTCCCCACGTGGAGGCGGCCGATGTCTGAACCAATTCGCATTCTTTTGGTAGACGATCAGCGGCTGATGCGCGACGGCCTGCGCACGCTGCTGGAGCTGGAGCCAGACCTGGACGTGGTGGGCGAGGCGAGCAACGGCCAGGAGGCGGTGCAAATTTATGCCGATCTCCAGCCCAACGTGGTGCTGATGGACATTCGCATGCCGGTGATGAACGGCGTGGAGGCCACCGAGCGGCTGTGCCAGGATTGGCCCGACGCCAAAATCATCATCCTGACCACCTTTGATGACGACGAATACGTTTTTGACGGCATTCGCGCCGGAGCCAAGGGATATTTGCTGAAAGATGTGTCGGGGGAAGAGCTGGCAACGGCCGTACGGGCGGTGGCGGGCGGCAGCGCGTTGCTAGGCCCGTCTGTGGCGCAGCGGGTGCTGGCGCAGTTTGCTGGATTGGCTCCAGCCAGACCAGAAGCAGTGCTGCCGGAACCGTTGTCTGACCGCGAGCTGGAGATTTTGCAGCTCATCGCCGAGGGGTTGAGCAACCCGGAAATTGCCGCCCGGCTGTTTCTGGCTGAGGGAACGGTGAAAAATTACGTTTCCAACATTTTGCAAAAAACGAACACCCGCGACCGCACCCAGGCGGTGCTAAAAGCGCAGTCGTTGGGCTTACTCGCCTAACGTAAGGGTTTCGCTGAGCAAAACAGTGTCAACGGGGTCGCTATTGGTTGCGGTGGTGGCCAGTAGCCGTTCACCGTTTTCTGGGTCGTAGAGGCCTACCAATAATTGGTAGGTGCCGTTGAGACCGTTTTCCAAGGGAAGTACGGCCGTATCCACCACATATTCCCCTGCTTCCCACCAATTGGTTGGGTAGGTCCAGTTTCGCGGCACATAATCTGCCTGAGCCACCAGTTCCCCGGTTTTTACATCAATCAGATGCACAAAAAATTTGTAGGAGCGGTCTGGGCGGGTTAGCGCCTGCCAATGAAGGGTGAGGTCTAGCTGTGTTTCGCTTTGGTTGAGATCGTAGCCATTGAGCTGGATGAGGTTGTGCCAAACGGCCGTTTGCCCAAATTGTGGCTGACCAGGTGAAAAATCTCTAGAGATGGCGGTTACCTCAACCGTGCCGATGGGGGTTGCCTCGCTAGAAATGTGTGCGCTGTCGCTCAATTGTACGGTCAGCGCGTAGGTGCCGCCTGCTGCAAAGGGGTCAATTTGCAGTTGGTACAGCTCGCGGACGATTTCGTCGGCCTGCCACTGCGGCGTGGGCCACGTTTGCGAAATGGGCTGGCATTGCTGCACGGCAACATTTTGCAGTTGCAGGCACACGTCTAACGCTTGATTGATCGGTTCTGAACTGCCCCAGATGGCTTGAAGGGTTAGCCAATTCCCGGCGGTGACCGGGTTGGGATAGCTCATTTTTAGCAGACCAAATTCGCCTTCGAGGCCGGGATGATGCAGTTGAATTTGCCAGGGAACGGCCGTTCCCAACGCCAGCCTCTCCGTGGCAAACACTATCACATTTTCCCCCTCGTAAATGGGCTGTCGCACGAACCAGTTACGCCATGCGGTCTGTTCCTCCGGCGATAAAAATTGACGGTGCAGCACAATGTACTCAACATTGGCCTCGGCCAACTGCTGAATTTGTTGACTTTGATTGACTAAATTTGCCGGTGGCAGCTTGCTGGTTAGCAGGTTGTCTAAAATTGGCAAATCTTCCCAAAATTCCGTAGCCGACTCTGGCGGGCGGGCAATGCGCCCCTCAACCAGCGCTTTTTGGTGTATCAATTGGTAACGCATGTACTGTTTGTTGTACGCTTCATTGCTAAAGGCGGGGATGTCTAGAATGGCAAATTCTGCATCCTCTTTGGCGATTTGCTGGAACCATTTTGGGGTGGACAAGGAGAGCATGGCGACCTGGTTGGCGTACTCAAAAAGAATCAATGTGGTAATGAGCAAGGTGGTGATGGTGAAATGGCGTTTAGGGAACGGCCGTTGCCGCACCGCCACTATTCCCAATCCGGCCAAAACGCTGAGCGGGATGCCCAGCAGCACGTTGAATCGGTCCGGAAAGCGGATGGTTTGCACTAAAAACGAGCTTTCGATCAGGCGATATGGCAGCGGGATGGTAGGCGAACCGGCAATAAACAGGGTGGGTCCAAGAGCAAAGAGTAGGTAAACGGCCGTTGCCAACAGCCATAATCGGCTTTTGTGCCACTGCCGCCACACCCCCAACCCCGCCAAGATGAGCACCGTAAAACCCACAAAGCGCACGTAAATTGGGTTGCCTTCAAATCCCTGCGTGACGGGCATCACGGCGTCGCCCCACAGCGGATGGTAGCTGCCCGGCATCACGTAAGCGGCCAGGTCTGTGGCGTAGGGGTGCTCCTCTACCAGCACCTCCTGTGGGTTGTTTCGATTTAGCTGGTAGCGCAGCAGCGGCACAAAAAATGGCAGAATCAGCAGTAGCATCGTCGCCCCTGCCAGGATGACTTTAGGGAGCAAAGTTTTGAAGGGTAGCGGGTGATTTTGCGCCAACAGCCAGACGCCCCACAAGCCAAGCAGGGGTGCGGCCATCAGCAATAGCTGCCAGCGTGTCAGGCCGATCAGGGCGACAAACAATCCAGCCAGCACGGCATCCGTCCAGCGGTGGCGCTGAACCAACCGAGCCATGAACAGTATTGCCAGGGGCAGCCAGGCTATCAAAATAAGGTTGGGGTGGTCGTGGTGGGACAGGTTGTAGGGCCAGAACGCAGCGATGAGACCAGCAACGAAAGCGGCCGTTTCATCTTTAATAATCTCTTTGACAAGCAGATAAACGGCCAAACCATTTAGTGGGAAAATGAGCAAAAAGGAAAGGCTGTAGCCGATTTCGCCGCCAAACAGCGCTTGCAGGGGCAGCCACAATGCAAAATTGACCCAGGCAATGTTGTGGTTTAGCAGCGAAACGCCTGTCGGGTAAAAAATGAGCTGCGTTTGAAGCAAGTTGCTGCCGCTGAGGAGAGCAGATTTAAGCCACTCAAAAATCCACAAATGGACAAAAGAGTCACCTAATTGGCCGGGGATTGCCTGACCCAGCTTGGCCACTGTGGGCCAGGTCATGATGGGGGTGAGCAGGGCATAAATGAGGAAGATGAGCAAGGAACGGCAGTTCCGCACCACACGCCAATTATTCACTTTGACCATCTTCCCCGTCATAAATTTGCCTCATCGGTTTGCCAACGCCTGAATTTAACCGATGTGCAGTTGCCGGGCAACTCTTAAATGCCTGGTATCATGGTTTTCAAAAGCCCACATTATGCGGGAACGGCCGTTTGCCCTGCTTCAGGTTAATGAGTACTCAAATTCATACAAATGTTGGCCATCCTCAATACTGATTGCCATTTTGCCGCTTAACCGAGCCAATTTGCCAGTGCCAGAATTAGGCACAACTTCCAAAATCAGGCGCTGCGCTTCCCCATCAGAAATGCCAAAATGTTGCAGAACAAAGCTCCCTTTTTTGCCATGCAAGCTGCCACTAACCTGCTCGATGGCTACGTAGCCTGCGGAGCCTTCGGTTGGCGTTAAAGCGGTCAACATTTCACCCTGACTTTGGGCTTGCAAATCGCCCGCAAAAGTTTTGGCTATAGACATGCGACCTAAATTGATGTCATTGTCACTGACGGCGTACGGTTCAAGGGGGAGTAATTTGACTTCAAATGTACCTATTGCTTTCATTTTGTTTATCCTTCAATTGAGATGATTACCTCGGTGTCAGTATGATCACTGGAATCACGCGCGTTGTCACTTTTCGGGCATATTCGGCAAAAAAGTCGTATTTGGCGGCAATTTTTGCGTAAATCTCGCTTCGTTCTGGCTCGTCTGCGATGCTGGCGGTGACATCAAGCTGTTCTGTGCCTACTTCGATGCTCACGTGGGGATTGGCGACGATGTTATGGTACCAGTCGGGGTGGGCGGGTGCGCCCCCTTTGGACGCGATGATGATGTATCGGTCGCCGTCGGCCATGTACACGAGGGGATTCACCCTGGGTTGGCCGCTTTTGGCCCCAACTGTGTGCAACAACAGCAATGGTTTGTCGGTGAAAAAGCCGCCCACCTGGCCGCCATTAGCGCGGAATTCAGCAATTACTTGTTTGTTTCGGTCATTTGGATCGCTCATGATTTACCTCGATTTGGGTCCCAGATGTTCGGCCAGTAGCTGCCAGCCATCTGAATGTTTGATAAGAACGGCGCTGCCTGTGCCTGCCCCGCTGGCTGGTTCGCCCTTGATGAGGCCAGACCAGTGGAAGCTGAAAAGGTAAACGGCCGTTTCCGTTCCCTTCATCACCCAATGCACATCTTCAATCTGGTACGTTTCGTCCTGGATCAGGCTGAAATTGCGCTCGTACGCCTGGCGAACGGCCGGTTTGCCCAGATGCACCGCACCGGAGGAAAAGGTAACACAGGCGTCAGGATGGATTAGCGGGTCTACCTGCTGCCAATCTTGCGTGGCCAAGGCCGCTTCATAACGTTTGATAAACTGTTCTGGCGTCATGGTGGTATTGATTATAGCCTCAATTGTTGGGCAACCCGCTGGGCCAGCGCGTCTACGGTGTCTTTTTCAGAGCGCTGGCAAACTGGAATGTTGGCCGTCTGGCACTCTTGCAAAATGGTCTGGTTAATTTTTTCGTCAAATTCAAGGAATTTTTGCCACATTGTTTCAGGTTCTGGCAGATAGGCAAACATTGCTTTCATTTCCAGACGCGCGGACGTTTCTTGCCACACGCCACTGCTCGTGACTCCTGGTCGGGAAAGGCAAACCATCTGGCTGGCGGGGAAGGCATGGGCGGCAACGGCCGTATTCACAATGCCCCCATCAATCAGCAGCCCAGCATCGGCTGGTAGCTTGTCTAAATCTTCGGCCAGCAAATCGAGGTATTCGGGCAGGGTAGCTTGGTTAAACGCATCGAATTCCGCCCAACTCATCTCCAGCAGCCAGGCTAGCCCGTTGGGCGCGGCGGCCCATTGGCTGTTGACGGGATGGCGCGAGGGGGAAAAACGGCCGTGATACTCCCCGTAAATGTGTGCGTCCATATCGTAAATTGGCAGGTTGCACTGGCTGGCCAGCGCCTGGCAAATGGTTGTTTTGCCGGAGCCAGCCCCGCCGACAACCCAGTACACCCGTGTGCGATTGGCCAATGTGGCTTTGGCAGCTTTTAGCAGCGCTTGATTCATCGCAAATCTATCTGGCATCTTTTTACGATTAGTCCTGTGCTTTGCCCACCCAGCCCGGCGCTGACGCCACATTTTGCCCTAAAAACATGGCCAACTGCGCGGCATGTTCCTGCACGTGGCGCAGGTTGTAGAGGTGGAGTTCGCCCACGCTCTCGATGCGCCAGTTGGGGCGAACCTGCTGCGGGGCCATAAAATCTGTCATTGATTCGAGGGTGGTGCGGCATTTGGAACGGCCGTACCGCAAATATTCCCGCAGTTCCGCTTTACTGTACACCCGCTCTGGCAGCAAACTCGCATCAAATTCTGACAAGGTGAATGGGGCAGGAGGGGTGAAATTTTCGGCCGTTTCCGACAGGTAAAAGTCGAGCCAAAAGAGAGAGTGGTAAGCAAGGCACCAAAACTCAGCAAATTCAGGGATTTCGGCAGGAAACAGCCGCGCCTGCCACAGCTCGTCTGGGCAAGCCTCAATCGCGTTGTCCAGCATATCAATCGCCGCCCCAAATTGATACCATAAGATGTCGTTTATTGAGTTTAATTTCATTTGTTTTGTCGCTCGTTGCCGCGTTTGAAATTGCCCGTGGCTTTGGCCATGACCAGCTGCGCTTCCTTGTGTTCCAGGCCAGCAATTTGGGCCAAAAACTTTTGTGCGGGTTTGCCTTTCAGGATTTTAACCTGCTTGCCGTGCCAGTAAATGAAAACCTTCTGGTCTTTGCTTTCCTGGTACGTGAAAACTTCGTCATCAAGGATGTTTCGCTTATCAACATTACTCATACTTATGCTTTAAATTTACCCATTTGTTATAGTTGCTGAGATGTTTTTAAGATAGTTTATTGAAGTGATCTTCGATCTGTGGTAATTATTTTTCCAGTATTTAAGAATACAACGTGGAGTTCAGCGGACTGAAATCCTTGCTCATCTTCCTCAATAGAAGCTATCCAGAACCAAAGCGGTTTGCAACGACACTGTTGACCAAAATCGTCCTCATTGCTCTCATCGACTGAAAAGAGTTCACCACATGTTAGACATTGAACATGAAATTTGCCACAACGGTCACATTTTCCCACGTAGTGAACAAAAGGTTTATCATGTGACTGTACCAAACCCGATTTCCGGAGTGTGATAGGAGGCATGGATAGCTCTGGATAGCCATCCCAAAATATACGCCCATTTTTGCAATTTTTTGCTTTGCATTTCGGCCATGTGGACGGATCGAAATCCATGAGTCTGTCTAGTGGGACAAGGCGAATTGAGACAGTTGCTTGAGCTCTTTTTTCCGCTGACTGTGTATATCCACTTGGGGAAACGAGAATCCCGTGAGAGGCTCCAACATCTTCCATCAGCCCTCTAAACGCCTCAACTTCTGTAACACCAATTTTTCGATTTCGTTTTTTAGCATCAACTATGATTCGTTCTGAATTATCGGTATCGTGACGAAGGTCAATTAGGACGTCAATTTGCCGACTTCGTCCGCTAATTCTGCCGACAAGTCGTGCATTCGGGGTTACACAGTAATTTGTAGAACTTTGATTGGCAATCATTTGCGCAATCATGCGTTCATACAATTCCCACTCAGGAGTTGACCGCTTCATTTTTACCTTCTCAATGTTTTCCTCAGGGAGCAATGGTCGTTTTCAATTCCAAAATTTCACGCAAAAACTGGCCCGTGTAGCTTTCATCCACCAGCGCCACTTGCTCCGGCGTGCCCTGGGCGATGATTTGCCCGCCACCGTCGCCGCCTTCGGGGCCGAGATCGATGAGCCAATCGGCCGTTTTTATGACGTCCATGTTGTGCTCAATCACAATCACCGTGTTGCCCGCATCCACCAGCCGGTGCAGCACGTCCAGCAGCTTTTGCACGTCGGCAAAGTGCAGACCGGTGGTGGGTTCGTCCAAAATGTAGACGGTGCGCCCGGTGGCCACGCGGCTCAGCTCCTTCGATAGCTTGATGCGCTGCGCCTCGCCGCCGCTGAGGGTGAGGGCGCTCTGCCCCAGCTTCACGTAATCCAGCCCCACGTCGTGCAGCGTTTGCAGGATGCGGCTGATTTTGGGGTGGTTGGCGAAGAAGTCTAGCGCGTCCTGCACGTCCATGTCCAGCACGTCGGCGATGTGTTTGCTCTTGTACTTCACTGCCAGCGTTTCGCGGTTGAAGCGCTGCCCGTTGCATTCGCGGCACAGCACCCAGACATCGGACAAAAAGTGCATCTCTACTTTGCGACGGCCGTATCCGGCACAGGCCTCACACCGCCCGCCCTTCACGTTAAAGCTGAACCGTCCCGCCTTGTACCCCCGCGCTTTTGCCTCGTTGGTTTGGGCAAACACGCTGCGAATCTCATCAAATAGCTTCACGTAGGTGGCCGGGTTGGAACGTGGCGTCCGACCGATGGGGTCCTGGGTGATGTTGATCACCTTGTCCAGATGTTCCAGGCCGTGCAGTGCTTTGTGCGGGCCGGGGGTGCTTTGTGCCTGGTGCAGCGTGCGGGCCAGCGCCGGGTGCAGCGTCTCGGAAATGAGGCTGCTCTTGCCGCTGCCGCTCACGCCCGTCACGCAAATCATTGTGCCCAGCGGGAAGGTGGCGGTGACGTCGCGTAAATTGTGCAGATTGGCTCCGATGAGTTCGAGTTGGCCAAGGTCGGGGGTGCGGCGGGAACGGCCGTTGGGCGCTTCAATTCGCAAGGTGCCTGACAAATATTTGCCCGTCAGCGATTCAGGATTGGCTTTCACCTGCTGCGGCGTGCCTGCGGCGATAATTTCACCACCTTTCACGCCCGCGCCCGGTCCCAAATCAATCAGCCAGTCGGATTCGACCATCGTTTCTTCGTCGTGCTCGACGACGAGGACGGTGTTGCCCATGTCGCGCAGCTGATGCAATGTGTCCAGCAGGGCGCGGTTGTCGCGGGCGTGCAGCCCAATCGATGGCTCATCGAGGATGTACAGCACGCCAACCAATCCGCAGCCAATCTGGCTGGCCAGCCGGATGCGCTGCCCCTCGCCGCCGGACAAACTCGGCGCGGAGCGGTCCAGCGTGAGGTAATGCAGCCCCACGTTCAGCATAAATTGCAGCCGGTCGCGGATTTCTTTGAGCACTTCTTCGGCGATTTCAAACTGTTCTTCGTTGAGTTGTGGGTGGTTAGTGGCTGGTGGCTGGTGTTTCCCATTTCCGTTCACCGATAACTGATTACCGATCACTGATGACTGCTTACCGAGACCAACCACCCAGGCAAACGCCTCATCAATCGCCAGCTTGCCTACGGCGTCCAGCGTCTTGCCACCGACAGTGACGGCGCGGGCTTCGGGGCGCAGGCGGGTGCCACCGCAAGTGTGGCACGGCAACTGGTTCATGAAGCTGGCGTACCAGCGCCGCGTCTGTTCAGAGCCAGTCTGGTGGAACAGCCGATTGATGTGGTGGATAATGCCGCGCAACGGCCGTTTCGATTCCCCAGACCACGAGGCATCTTCCGTTTCACTGGAATATTTGAAGTGGATCAGCTCGTCTCCTGCGCCATAAAACAACTTGTGGCGGAACGATTCCGGCAGTTCCTGCCACGGCGTGTCCAGGTCAATGTTGAAATGCTCGGCGATCGCTTTGAGCTGGGAGGTGGTCCACTTGTTTTTCTTCTTGCCCACGTTGCCGTACCAGCGCAGCGCCCCGTCCATGATGGACAGCGTTTCATCCTCGATGATGAGCGCCGGGTCCACCTGCATTTGCGTGCCGATGCCGTTGCAGTCGGGGCACATGCCCAGCGGCGAGTTGAAGCTGAACAGCTGCGGCGACAGTTCTGGGAAGCTGAAGCCGCATTTGGTACAGGCGTTGTGCTCGCTCAACGTGAGCATTTCCTCGCCCAGATCGGCCAGCAGCAGCCCTTCACCCACGCGCAGGGTCGTCTCCACGGAGTCCACCAGTCGGCTCATGAACGCCTCGTTAAGTGCTTCTGGCACGGCCAGCCGGTCAATGATGAGCTCAATGTTGTGCTTGTGCTTTTTGCTCAGGCTGGGCAGCTTGCCGGACAAATCAATCAGCTCGCCATTGACGCGGGCGCGGATGAAGCCATCTTGTCGGGCCTGCTGGAGCGCGTCGGCGTGGGTGCCTTTGCGGTTGCGGGCCAGCGGGGCCAGCAGCTGGAACTTGGTGCCTGCGGGCAAGGCGGCGAGCTGTTGGGCGATTTGTTCGGCCGTTTGGGGGGTAACGGCCGTTCCGCAATCCGGGCAGTGGGGCGTACCCACACGGGCAAACAGCACGCGCAAATAATCCATCACCTCGGTGACGGTGCCCACGGTAGAGCGCGGATTTTTGCTCACCGCTTTCTGCTCAATGGCGATGGCCGGGCTCAGGCCGAGAATGGCGTCAATTTTGGGCTTTTCCATTTGCCCCAAAAACTGCCGGGCGTAGGAGGACAGGCTTTCCACGTAGCGCCGCTGCCCTTCAGCATAGATGGTATCAAAGGCCAGGGATGATTTGCCGCTGCCGCTGACGCCGGTGAGCACGACCAGCTTGTTGCGGGGAATCGTCACGTCAATATGTTTCAAATTGTGCTGCTGCGCACCGCGCACGATGATGTTTTGGGGTTCCATAGTTTTCGTAATCCGTATTCACGTGTAGAGACGTTGCATTGCAACGTCTCTACAGGAACGTATGTTCTGATTTTGGGAAATAATTGTAGCATGGTTGGAAAACGGCCGCTACCGTCCAACCTTAAACATTTGCAGTGTAGCGACCATTCCTGACACCTTTTGTCAGGAAAATCTCTAATCTCTCTGTGCCCTCTGTGGCAAAACTAAATCCACTCAGCAACGGCCGTTTTCGCATCCATCACATTGCCGGTGTTGAGCGTGGACTTGGGTTCCAGCAGGAGCAGGTGCACTTCTTCGGGAGCCACCGGGTGGTGCTCCACCCCGCGCGGCACGATGATGAACTCGCCTGCCTCCAGCCAGACGTCGTGGTCGCGGAACTGTAGTTGCAAGCGACCCGCCAGCACCAAAAACAGCTCGTCTTCATGCTCGTGGTGGTGCCAGACAAACTCCCCCTGAACCTTCACCAGCTTCACGTGCGATTCGTTTAGCTCGCCCACAATGCGCGGGTGCCAGTGGTCGTTGAACAGCGTTAATTTTTGGGTCAGATTTACTTTTTCCATGATCTAGTCCCTTGTAAGGGTGTTGGCCGCAGGTTTGCCGCCATTAATTGAGGTCTTCAAGCACCAATTCTGCAGCAACTTTTCCAGAAAGGGTAACCATCGGCACGCCACCGCCGGGGTGAGTGGTGCCGCCAACGTAGTATAGTCCCTGAATTTGTTTGGAGCGATTGTGCGGCCGTTTAAATGCAGCCCACGGCGAATTGGGGGACGTGCCATACAGCGCCCCACGCCACGCCCCGCTGCCCTCGGCCAGATCGTGCGGCGTCAAAATTTGCTCAGCCACAATGTGCTCGCGCACGTCAAAGCCGAAAGCGGCAATTTTTTGCAGGATGAGATCGCGATAGGCTTGCTGGTTCGTGTGCCAATCGTAGCGCTCATCCAGCGGCGGCGCGTTGACCAACACAAACCAGTTTTCGCCGCCGTCCGGCGCGTGCTGGGGGTCCGTCTTGCTGGTGATGGCGATGTAGATGGTGGGGTCAGCGGGTGGCTGGCCATGTTCAAAAATCGCCTCAAATTCAGCCGGATAATCGGGCGAGAAGAGGATGTTGTGGTGGGCCAGTTCGGGAAACTGCTTGTTGATGCCAAGGAGGAGGATGAAGCCGGAGCAAGACGAGTCGAATTGTGAATTGCGAATTGTGAATTGTGAATTTTTAAGTAGGTGCTTTTGCGTGGTGGTGACGTCGAGGTTGCTGACAACGGCCGTTCCCTTCACAGTTTCGCCATTTTCCAGGATGAGGTGGGAGAAACGGCCGTTTGCCACCCCAATTTCCCGCACGCCACAGTTGGTATGAATCGTTACGCCCAGTTCTTCGGCCAGCCGGGCCATCGCCTGGGCAATGGCGTAAATGCCGCCGCGCGGGTACCAGACGCCGCCACTCAGCTCCACGTGGGCGATGACGTTGAGCGTGGCCGGGGCCAAATACGGACTGCCGCCGACGTAGGTGGCAAATCGCCCCAAAAGCTGCCGCAATTCAGGCGACTGCACGTGGCGTTCAATCGCTTTTTGCATGGTGCGCAGGCCGTCAATCTTAAACCAGTCGGGGACGGGCACGCGCAAAAAGCTGCGCCAGGTGGGCGGCCGATCGTAGATGAAGACGGGGCCAGTGATGCGGTGAATTTGCTCCGCGTAGCGCAAATATTTCTCATAGCCAGCCACATCCTGCGGGGCGATTTGGCGAATTTGGGCGGCCATCTCTTGTGGATTTTCTTTGGCGTCGAGGACGGTGCCGTTGGGGTAAAAGTAGCGGGTGAGCGGATCGACCGGTTCCAGCGTCAGGTAATCTTCCAGGCGGCGCCCAGCGCTGGCGAACAGCTCTTCAAACACGTGCCGCATGGTGATCACCGACGGGCCAATGTCCCAGCGGAAGCCATCGGCCTCGATCTGGCCCATCTTGCCGCCCACTTGCGGGTTCTTTTCGTAAATGGTTACGCGCTGCCCGGCGGCGGCCAGCCGGATGGCTGTGCTGAGTCCGCCAATACCTGCGCCAATAATGAAAATCTCGTTCATAGGTAATTGGGGAGATTGGAGACTGGAGATTGGAGATTAAAAAGTCTCTAATCTCTAATCTCTAATCTCCTTCCCTTCCATTCCGCCGTGCCGCGCCGCTGCCACTGGATCGATTGCCAGGCGATGCGGGTCATCAGCAGGACGGAGACGGGCATGAGCAGGGCATCGAGGGGACGTTGGTGGGTGAAAACGGCCGTTCCCGCCCTTAACCCCACGCCAGCCAGCCCCAAACCCAGCGGCCACGCATCCAAAGTAGCGGCAAACCAGAGCCAGGGAAATAGAAATAGCAGCCAGTGAAAAACGGTCGAGAGCAGCAAAAAAGGCACGCTGCCGCCGTGCCCGGCCAGAATATTTTTGGCAAACCCGGCGCGCACTTCCGGCCAATTTTGGTACATGCGGCAGCTGACCAGCCGGTTACCATCCGCCATGCGCAGCCGCAGATTGTGGGATTTTATCGCCTTGGCCAGGGCCACATCTTCGATGACGTTGTGGCGAACGGCCGTATGCCCCCCCACCTTTTCGTACGCCCCGCGCCGGAACAGCAAGCATTGCCCGTTAGCGGCGGCGAAGGCGGGCAGGGTAGTGAAATGCACTGGCAAAATGGGCAGATAGCACAAAATGGCAAAGCTCATCAGAGGTACAACGAGCCGCTCGGCCCATGTTTCCGTGTGCTGCGTGGGCCAGACGGTGAGCAGGTCCGCCTGTTCATTTTGGGCCAGGGCCAGCAGCGCGTCGAGCGCGTCGGGTGCCCAGCGCACGTCGGCGTCGGCGAAGAGCAGGTAATCGCCCGTGGCGGCCTGGCTGAGCTGGTGGCAGGCCCAATTTTTGCCCAACCAGCCCGGCGGCAGCGGCGTGCCAGCCAGCA
Source organism: Ardenticatenaceae bacterium (assembly GCA_020634455.1). Lineage (GTDB taxonomy): Bacteria > Chloroflexota > Anaerolineae > Promineifilales > Promineifilaceae > Leptofilum. The sequence continues at coordinate 176,080 of JACKBQ010000001.1, forward strand.
ATCGGAAGCGTGCGTCGCCGTTAGCGGCTTCAGTAGCGGTCGTCCCGGTGCCGTCGTCGGATTGGTCGTCCAGCAAGATGAGTTCAAAGTTGGGGTAGGTTTGTTGCAGCAGGGCGCGAATTGTTTGGCCGATGACGGCCATTTCGTTCCGCGCCGGTATCAAAATGGACAGTTTGGGTTGGGCAGCGGGCTGGGTGGGTTTGAGGCGGGGGAAGAGGAGGAAATTGGAAACGGCCGTAAGCCCCAAAATCGCCAACGCCAATGAAATAATTCCCCCGAGTATCGTTAAAAACATGCTTAGTTTTTTATCAGCAGATTTCGCAGTGTACAGATTTTTAATTCGTTAAATCTGCGAAATCTTTGATTATGATTCTGAAATTTGATTAGATTTTTTGCGACGGCGCAGAGACGGCCGTACTTTCAAATTCGCCCGGTGATTATAAGCCAGCAGCAGCGTTTGCCCCGCCCACACGCCCAGCAAAACCGGGTCGCCAAACCAGAGCAGCAGCGCGATCAGCATCCCCACCAGCGCCAGCATCAGTGCCCAGGCGGACGGCGTGATGAGCAAGGTAAATACAATCAGCAGCGAGAGCGAAATGAGCGGCATGGTCCAGATGGTGATGCCAATCCAGACGCCAAATGCGGCGGCAATCGCTTTGCCGCCCTGCCAGTTCAAAAATGGTGAAAAGGTGTGCCCCAGCGGTGGCCCTAACGAAATCGGCACCAGCGCCCAGCCTTCCACACCAAAAATATGCACCGCCAACCCCAGCGGCAGCGCCCCCTTGGCGATGTCCAGCATGAGCGCCAGCACAAACGGCGGCACGCCGCCCGCGCGCAGCACGTTGGTTGCCCCCGGATTTTTGTCGCCAAATTGGCGAATATCTTTGCCCAGTAGCAGCTTGCCCACCCAAACCGAAAACGGCAGCGTGCCGAGGGCAAAGCCGAAGAGGGTCCAGAGGAGGGCGGGGAGGAGTTGGTTCATAAGAAAGTGTGCAAGTTTGCGAGTGTGTAAGTGAACTGTTTGCCGAATACCAATTACCGTTTACCGACCACAGACCGCCAGCCCAGCCAGACAAAAATTCCCATCACCACGCCGCCGACGAAAGCGGGGCCGACCAATCCCCAGAAAAAAAGCAGGCCGAACGTTTCGAGGAACCAGGTGATGGTGTAGATGATGAGCAGCGGGCGGGCGGGTAAATTTTTAGGTCGGATGAGGGCGGTGAGGAGAACGGCCGTTCCCAACCAGCCCGCATAATTAACCCACGGAATGCCAAAATAGCCGCTGGGATTGTCCCAAACCCACAGCCCCCAGGCCACCATTTGCGGATCAAGGAAGAGGTCCCAGGCGGTGAAGGCCAGCCCGGCCAACAGCAGGTACAGCCAGCGATTGCTGCCCCATTTGCCCGGCAGCTGTGCCTGGATGAGATGGGCTACGGCCCAGGCGGCGGGCAGCATCATGAACCAGGCGAACGGAATGAGGACGGGCACGTGGGCAATTTGCGGCTGCATCAAATCGGTGTAGTGGTAGCTGCCGAAGGGAAAGCCGGTGGTGGAGCCGAGCCATTCTACAAACAGGCTGAGCGCGGCGACGAGTACGGCCGTTCCCGCCGTTTTTTGCCAGCCCCAGGAAGTGCGTAAGGTGAAAAATACGGCCGTTGCTTGCAGCAGCACCCCCACCGTCAGCCCCAGCGGAATCGCGTCTGCGCCCCAAATCCAGTTCATGATCGGCAGGGCAATCATGGCCAGCACCCAGAGAGCAATAAGGGTGGTGGCAAGAGAAAGAGGACGGGTAATCAGTAATCGGTAATCGGTAATCGGTAAGAGCGTTCTGACGCGTTCGCTTTCCACTTTTAACTTCTCACTTTTTACTTTCACTTGCTACGGGTACTTGATTGATGCGCCATTGGGAAACGGCCGTTTTTACCTGCACCAATCGCTCCTGACTTTCAGCCGAAAGGAAGAGGGTCATGCCAAAGACCACCAGGACGTTGGTGATGAGGAAGAAAAGGAACTCTTCAAATGGCAAGATGCCGCCCAGGTACCAGTTGAGCGATTGGGCGGGATCGATGGTCCAGATGCCGTCGTAGATGGCCAGGGTATCGGCGGCGGCGAGGAAGAGGGTGGGCGGAGCCAGCCCCAGCAGCACTAGCTTGCGGTGCTCCCACAAAATATCCCCGCCAAAACCCACTTGCAGCATGATTGGCAGCTGTGCCCAGGCCAAAATTAGCGCCAAATAGGTACCGGGTGCCCAGCGGGTGACCAAAATGGCCACCATGACCACCCAGACGATGCCCAAAATGGCGAGGGCGGTCAGGCGGAAACGGCCGTTTTCCCACCCTTTTTTCACCACATCCGGCTGCCGCCGCAGCCAAAACATCAGCCACAGCCCGGTCAAAATTGGCTGCACCAGGAAGAAGGTGTACTCCTCAATGGGCACGTAGCCAAACACAATGCCGGTCACTTTCGCGGGGTCGTACCACCAAACGGCCGTTGCCACCAGGTAATTGTCCCAGGGCGTAGTGTACACCAGCGCCATCACCAGATGAAGCGCCAAAATGGCATAGGGCGAATAGCTGGCAAAACGCTGGGGTATCTGCCGACCCAAGCGGGCATCCCGCCAAGTCAAGCCTAGCATGATGGCAATCGGTATGGCCAGGAAGAGGCCGAGGAAGCTGAAGTAAGTCATGTTTTTCCGTTAGCGGTAATCCGTGATCCGTAATCGGTAAACGGTTTTGTTGCCGTTCACCGTTTACCGTTTACCGAACACCGACAGGCTCGCCCATGATCAAATCCTCAGCAATTTTGCTAGAGGAGAGCACGCCGGGCAGGCCAGCGCCGGGGTGTGTGCCCGCGCCGACGAAGTAGAGATTATCAATATCCTCCGACCGATTATGCGGGCGGAACCAGGCAGACTGCGTCAAAATCGGTTCAACCGAGAAGGCGGAGCCCATGTGGCTGTTGAGCGTGCCTTTGAAATGCAGCGGGTCGATGTAATGTTCGGTGACGAGATTTGCCTGCAAATCGGGAATGTAATTGTCTTCCAGGAACTGCATGATGGCGTCGCGGTACGGTTTGGCTGCCTGGGTCCAGTCAATGCCGGAACCCAAGTGCGGCACAGGCGAAAGCACGTAAAAGCCTTCGTGCCCTTCGGGGGCAATGCTGGGGTCGGTGAGGGTGGGCATGTGCAGGTAAAGCGAAAAATCTTCGGCCAACTGCTTGTTTTTAAAGATGTCGTGCAGCAACCCTTTGTACCGTTCGCTGAGAATGATGTTGTGGTGGGCGAGACGGCCGTCGTTGTACCGCTTCTTGGTGCCAAAGTAGATGACAAAAAGGGACATGCTGTAGCGGGTCAGGTTGTTGTAGCGGAAGTCGGAGTTGCGGAAGCTGCGGTTTTTGCTGTTGATGAGCCGGGTGTAGGTGAACGCGACGTCGGCGTTGGAGATGACGTGGTCGGCGTAATGCACGGTGCCATCTTTGAGACGAATGCCCTTGGCGCGACGGCCGTCTACCAAGATTTCATCTACTTCGGCGTTGAGGTGGAAACGGCCGTTTAGCTCTTCAATCAGCCGTCCCAAGGCCCGAACCAGCGCCCCGGTGCCGCCCATTACGTAATGCACGCCCCACTCACGCTCCAGGTAATGGATCATGGCGTAGATGGAGGTGGTGTCGAACGGATTACCGCCCACTAGCAGGGGATGGAAGGAGAAGCAGCGGCGCAAAAATTCGTTCTCGATGAACTGAGAGGCGTATTTGTACACCGTTTTGTGCGACTGCAAGCGCAGCAGATCGGGTACCACGCGAATCATGTCGCTCACGGACAAAAATGGTTTGTCGGCCAGCTCCACAAATCCTTTTTCAAAGATCGCCTTGGTGGTGGCCATAAACCGTTTGTAGCCCTCGCGGTCGGCTACGCTCCACTGCTCAATCTGGTTGAGGATGAACTGCTCGTCGTTGTTGTAGTCCAGGGAACGGCCGTTGTGGTCAAAAATGCGATAGAACGGGTCACAGGCCACAAACTCCACGTAATCTTCCCGCTTGCGGCCGGCCAGCTCAAAAATGTCGTCAAACATAAACGGCGCGGTGATGACCGTCGGGCCAGCATCAAATTTGAAGCCGTCCTGCTCAAAGACGTAGGCCCGACCGCCGGGCTGATCCAATTTCTCAAAAATATCGACCTGGTAACCTTGAGCCGCCAGCCGTGCGGCTGCGCCCAAACCACCAAATCCACTGCCAATGATGATTACTTTTTCTTTCATAATTTTGTTTCCAGGGGCTGAAGCTCCAGGCTATTTGTTATCCTTGCGGCACTGCGTAAAAATTGTCCGGCTCAATGGCTGGGGAGGGTGTGCAAACCACCAGGGCGGGTTGGGTATGTACTGGCTGGTTCACTAGCTGTGCGTACTGGTTGGTTTTGGCACGCCACCAGATGCCGGGCAGGTGGTTCAGCTTTTCCTGCTTGGTGGTGTGTGCCCGACGGCCGAATACGTCGTAATCGTGTTCTTCGATGTCGTCGAGGATGGCGCGGTACAGTTCGGCAGCGGCGGCAATGGCGAAACGGCCGTTCTTACCCAACATCGCCACGCCCGGCAACGCCTCCGCATACAGCTGCCGTGCCCGCCGAATCTGGAAGCGCATAAACGCGCGCCAGCGATGATCAATCGTGCCAGCGGCAATATCGTCTTCGGTCAGGTTAAACATGCGCAATTCTTCGAGGGGGAGGTAGAGACGGCCGTTTGCCCAATCTTCCTGTACGTCTCGCAAAATGTTGGTCAGTTGCAGCGCCACGCCTAGCTTGATGGCATACGGAATGGCTTTGTGCCCTTCGTATCCCACAATGTGCATCGCCATCAAGCCAACGGTGGAGGCCACGCCGTAGCAGTACTGCGCCAGCTCGGCAAACGTCTCGTACCGATTGTGAATCAGGTCAGAGGTAACACCGTCGAGCAGCTGTTCCGCATACCGGCGGGGGATGTTGAAGTTGGCCCGTGTGTCGGCCCAGGCCAGCGCCACCAGGTTGTAAATGGGTGGATGGTTGGCCAGACTTTCTTGCCGCCATTGCAAAATGCGCTGATGCTGATTTTGTCTCTCTTTGTCTACCAGGTCATCGCTGACGCGGCAAAAGGCGTACAAAGCCCGCACGGCGTGCCGCTGTTCTTTGGGCAGTAGACCGGAGGCTAGATAGAAGGTCCGGCTGTGTTGTTTGGTGATAGCCGTGCAGTGAGCATAAGCTTGTGCCAAGTGCTCCCGACCATCGTGGATTGGTTCATTGATGGTGTCGTGATCAAGTGCATGATGCGCCAGACGCAGCAGGCGGGATTCCCATACCCCCGGTTCCAAAGTCTCTAAAGCCATTTTCCCTTCTCCCAAAATTCGTTGAATTAATAGAAAGTTGTTGAAAGTTTTTTGTTTGGGTTGGCTGCCTCTTCAGGGCAACTGGAAAAATGGTAACTTAATCCACCTGGTTTGTCAAGGTATTGTTTATATTTTGTTGAGCAATTTGCGCGTTTTGTATGAAAAATCAGGACAAAACATACATTTGAGCAGCTTTTGGATTAGACATCTGGGCAAGCTTGCGTTTTCAAGCCACCCAACTCAGGCCAATACGGCCGCGTTCGGCATCAATGGATTGGATGGTAACGGAGAGAATATCGCCGACGCTGAGTTCTTCGCTGCGCGGGATTTGGCTGCGGTGCAGCAGGCCATCTTGTTTCACGCCGATGTCAATAAACGCGCCAAAATCGACCACATTGCGCACGGTGCCCTTAAGCTGCATGCCCGGTTTCAGGTCGCTCAGAGAGAGCACATCGCTGCGCAGGATCGGTTTGGGCAAATCTTCGCGCGGGTCGCGGCCGGGGCGCACCAGCTGCTCCAAAATGTCAGTGAGGGTGGGGATGCCTGCGTTGAGCTGATTAGCAAGCTCGGCCACGGGCGGCAGCTTAGCCAGGACGGCCGTTCGTCCCTCTGGCGGCGTGCTGGGGCTGAGTTTGGCTTGCTTGAGTACGGCCGTTGCCACTTTATAACTTTCTGGATGAATGGCGCTGGCGTCCAGCGGATTGTCCCCATCGCGCACGCGCAGGAATCCAGCAGATTGTTCAAACGCTTTGGGGCCGAGGCCAGATACTTTTTTGAGGCTGATGCGGTTGGCGAAACGGCCGTTACTTTCCCGGTATGCCACAATATTTTCCGCCAGCTTGGGGCCAATGCCCGCCACGTGCGTCAGCAGCGCCGGGGAGGCGGTGTTCACGTCCACGCCCACCTGGTTCACCACCGACTCCACCACGCCGTCCAGCGATTCCGACAGCTGCTTCTGGTTCACATCGTGCTGGTACAGCCCCACACCAATCGATTTGGGGTCAATTTTCACCAATTCGGCCAGCGGGTCCTGGGCGCGGCGGGCAATGGAGACTGCGCCGCGCAGCGTCACGTCCAGCTCGGGCAGCTCCGCCTTGGCCAGCGGGCTGGCGCTGTAGACGCTGGCCCCTGCCTCGTTGACGATGAGGTAATGAACGTTGGCCATCTGCCGCGTGAGTTCGGCTACGAGCTGTTCCGTCTCCCGCGAGGCGGTGCCGTTGCCGATGGTGATGAGGCTGATAGCGTGCTTTTGCACCAGCGCGGCCAACGTTTTGAGCGCTTCTTCGCGTTTGTTTTGGGGCTGATGGGGGTAGACGGCCGTTGTTTCCAAAACCTTGCCCGTCGCATCCACAATTGCCACTTTGCAGCCAGTGCGATACGCTGGATCAATGCCCATCACATTGTGCCCGGCCAGCGGTGGCTGAGTGAGCAGGCCGCGCATGTTGTCGGCAAACACCTGGATGGCGTGGGCTTCCGCCTGTTCGCTCAGGCTGCGGCGCACGTCGCGCTCGATGGCGGGCACCAGCAACCGCTTGGCGGCGTCGTCCATTGCCAATTGCAGCTGCTCCGCCAGCGGCGAACGGCGGTCGGTGCGGTAGCTGGTGCGGATGGCCAAAATCCAGTCGCGCTCGGCAATGTCCACGCTGACGCGCAAAATTTTCTCTGTTTCGCCCCGGTTGATGGCCAAAATTTGGTGCGGCCGCAGCCGATCAATGCGCTGTTCAAATTCGTAGTACAGCTTGTAGACGGCGCGTTCGTCCACGGCATCTTTCAGCTTTTCGCTGCGCAGCAGGCCAAACTGGAGCGCTTTGTCACGCAAGGTTTGGCGCACCTGCGGCGTGTCGCTCATCGTTTCGGCCACGATGTCGCGGGCACCGGCCAGGGCATCTTCTACAGTGGGCACTTCATCGTTGAGGAAGGGGGTGGCGATTTGAACGGCCGTTTGCCGCGTCACCAACTGTCCCAAAATAAATTCTGCCAACGGCTCCAAGCCGCGTTCACGGGCGATCATGGCGCGGGTGCGTCGCTTCGGTTTGTAGGGCAGGTACAAATCTTCCAGCTCGGTCAGGCTGGTGGCTGTGCGGATCGCTTTTTCTAGCTCCGGCGTCAGTTTGTCCTGGCTGGCGATCGATTCCAGGATGGTGCTGCGCCGCTCATCGAGGGCGCGCAGCTTGTTGAGCTGCTCTTCGATCTGGCGAATTTGCTCTTCGTCCAGGCTGCCGGTGGCTTCCTTGCGGTAGCGAGCGATGAAGGGGATCGTGTTGCCGTCGTCGAGCAGGGTGATTACGGCCGTTACCTGGCCAGGCTTTACAGTTAGGGTGGAGGCGATTGTTTGGGCGTAGGACATGTTCTTTTTAGTAAAAAGTGAAAAGTAAAAAGTGAAAAGTGCCCACTTTTTACTTATCACTTATCACTTTTTACTCCTTCAATTTTGGTAATAAATGCGCCACTACATCCGCATTATTCTGCGGAGTGGGCACGTTGTTGAAAAGCTGCCACGTTTCGGTGTGGCTGGCGGTGGCGTTGGGGTCTAGCTGCACCAACGGAGCCAGGCTTTCCAGCTCCATGATGTTGGCGTCGGTGTACAGTTCGGCGGAGCTGTTGTGGTCCGGGTAGGTGGCTTGTAGGTTGTGCGGCGCGAAGGTTTTGAGGAAGAAACGGCCGTCTCGCACATACCCAAGCCAGCCCGCCGTGTTGTTGCCGCCGATTTTTTGCGGCGTGATGGCGTTGGGGTCTTGGCGCAGCAAAATAAACTGTTCGCCCCAGGTCCAGCGCGGGTCGGCCATGTTGGTGTAGGCCCAGGTCACGAGGTGGCCGGTGGGTTGTAAATTATTTTGGTGGTTGCCGCGTGGGGGAAGGGGGAATACGGCCGTTCCACCCTGAGCCATCACCGAAAGCGCCCATGGAGCCAATTCCACCGCCCACGGATTCAGGTTTTGCACGGTGTGGGTTACGGTCACTTTGGCTTCTGCTGGGGCCAGAGCCACATCGAGCGTTTTTTGGGTGCGGGTGGTCGTTTCCACCGGGGAGATGAAGCGGACGAAGCTACCGTGATTTTCTACGGTGACGGGCTGATTGTCCGGGTAATAGGTGCGTGGCTGCTGCTCCGGGGCCAGCCAGAAGCGGTGGCCGCCGTAGTTACGCCACTCAGCATCGCTAGTGCGCCCAAGGTGGCTGGGGATGGTGCCGAAGACGTTTTTATCCCCAGCAAACCCAAAATGGATGATGCGCGGGCCGACATCGGCCGTAACGACCAGTTCGATTTGTGAATTGTTCAACTGGATGCAGTTTTCCCAACCAAGGAAAGGTAGTTTTTGCATGGTAACTCCCAGAGACTTTAAAGCAAAATTTTACTATGGATGGCAGGGAAAAGCAGGGGCTCGACCCATATGTGCTATAGTGCATACGGGCGGGTCGAAAAAGTGCTCATAAAATCCCTGGTGACATCAGGTGCATAGACAAACTCCAGGGCAACATCCAGCCCGTATTCGCCAGTTGAGCCATCCAGGTAAGGGAAGTTAGGATCTTCACACGAATGCCCCAAACCAAACGTATGACCAATCTCGTGGATAGCCAGGAAAGAGCCCTACCCAACTGCCGAGGCCGTCCGGCTGCCAACGGAGGCCCAGCCATACACCCCCTGGACGTCAGAAGTAGACAGGTTGGCGGCGGCGTGCCGGAACCGGTGTCGGCATTGGGATGGTTGTAAAAGCGGGGATTCAGGGCCAAATCGCGCGGGGTTATTTCGGCTGTGTTGCTGTCCTGGTCTAAATCGGCCGTATCAGCGGGAACCGCACTGTTTGCCCCGCATCAATAGCGGGGGAGGTGGTTAATAGCGACAAATCGTCATCGCGGGTACCTGCAATCTGGTCAGCTCCGTTAGCGTTGGTAAATTGGGGATTTTCGCTAATGAACTGGACATTGCTGATGGTGAGATCGGCAAAGGCGTTGCGCAGGCCGCTCCCATCGTCTTTGGCAACGTTGTGGATGAGGATAAGGTTTGCCAAAATGAGACTGTTGTTGCCGCTGTAAATGCCGCCGCCATTGGCGTGGCCGCCGGTAATGGTAAACCCATCCAAACGGCCGATATTATTGCCCACCCCGTTACGCACCACATGGTAGCTGTTGTCCTGGCAGGTTGGTTCGTCTAGAGCCAGATTGCTATTGTCGTTGCCCAGCAGGTCGCCGCTGAGAATGGTGACGTTGGCTTTGCGGTTGCGCTGGCTGCGGTGAGAAACGGCCGTGCTGCGGCCGTTCTTGTCGAGGCGCACAAACTGCTCATGGATAGAGCTGCCAAAATAGAGGATTCTGTCTTGAGGCAAATGTTTTTAGAAGCCATCCTTGTTCAGCATACGCTTTTAACAGCTTACAAAAAGCAGTAACTTTACAAAAATACACACCGCACTACCCGAATTTCATGTGTGCCCCATCTTTTAGGAAACATCCTTTTTTATCTTGTGGGGTTGTGGTTTGCCCCCGGAAAGCCGAAAAACAAAAAGAACCCCCAAGTAATTTTGAGAGTTCTTTATCCTATAGATTTTTACTATAGGCTTCGGGAGCGACGGGACTCGCTCACTCACGTGTATAACCTTGGCTTTTTTGCCAAAACATATTGCTCACAAGCATCTTTCCAACGATCCTCGTTTTTCTAAAAACCTAACATTCAACCAGATTTACATTTATGCTGCCTGCCATTGACCTTCTCATTTTTATTTTCTGTAAATAGTAAGGCTACCGCCGCTTAAGGGTGTTGTTGCTGTTGCCGTAAGCAGGTCGCCCGGTTGAGTGTCGTAAATCACCTCGCCTGTACTTCTGTTCCAGATGCGAACCCGGATCAAGTCATTGGTGTCGCCGTTGTCAGTTATAGATACGAAGAAGCCGTAATCGCCAAACCCATCAATGTCGCCATACCCCTGGAAAATGGCTCTGTTTTCTTTAATCACCAACCAGTCAAACCCCCGACCATTTAATCGCGCCTCAAGCGGGTAGATGGTGAAGTTGAAATTACCAGTTGGCTGCAGACTTCCTCTTCCATACCGAACAACAAAACCAATTCGCCCTGTTTGACTTAGCGTTGGGTCGCCATTGTAGCTGTTTGGGGGAGAATAGAACCAGCCAACACCGGTTGCCCCGCCACTTTCAGGATCGAAAATGACGACGTACTCAAACACACTGGTGGCTACTTCATTGGCTGCATCGGAAATGGTTAGGGTAACAACGTACACATCAGCCTCTGTGTATTTGTAAGTGGCATTCACCGTTCCGTTGGTATCTGCTAATGGCTGAGTGGTCGTATTGCCATCGCCCCAATCCCATACGGCCGTTAACGTGTCAAGCTGATCGACATCCGTGTAATTGGCTGAGACAGAAATGGATGCGCCCAGTTCTACCGGGTCTTCCGGTGCTGTGATCGCGCCAACTTCTGGTGCATCATTGACAGGATCTACAGTCACCGTCACGTTGGCACTGCTGCTACTGCTCCCATTTGACAAGGTGTAACTGAAGCTGTCGCTGCCGTTGAAGTTGGCACCTGGGATGTAACTAATGTCTGTGCCATTATTGACAACGGTTCCTTTTGCCCCCTGCGTGACATCCACGATGCTCAGGTTGCCTGTGCCTGTATCGTTGGCCAGTACGTCAATGATTACGGCGACGTCTTCATCGGTGCTGCTAACATCATCATTGGCCACCAAGGAATTGCCGACCACGTTGACCGTACGGATTGCCGTGGCAAGATTCCCACTGGTATCCGTGACATCGTAAATTACCGTGTAGTTGCCTGCTGTAGCCGTGTCTACATTGCTGGTGGCAATGATTGAACTGGTCAGGTCACCATCGCCATTATCTGTGGCGGTTGCCCCGGCATCCACATAGGGATCATTCAGGTTCACCGTGGCCGGGTTTTGCCCGAGAATCGTAATGACAGGGGGCGTGGTATCAACGACAGTGACGGTGCGAACGGCCGTCGCCGTATTGCCACTCCTGTCACTTACTTCGTAGGTAACGGTGTAGCTTCCTACCACGTTCGTGTCCACAGTGGAAGTGGTCACAATATCGGCCGTCAGGTCGCCATCAGCCAGGTCGGCAGCTGTTGCTCCGGCATCGGTGTAAGTGGCACCTACCTCCACGGTTGTCGGGTTGTTTCCCAGAATCGTGATTGTTGGTGCGGTGGTGTCTAAGACGGTGATAGTGACCGTAGCGGTATCTTCCCCACCGTTGCCATCCGAAATGGTGTAGGTGAAGCTGTCACTGCCACTGAAACCTGTGTTCGATGTGTAGGTCACGCTGGTGCCATTTGTAGAGACGGAGCCGTTGGTACCTTGTGTTACGCTGTCTACCACCAGGCTGTCGCCATCGGCGTCTGTGTCGTTGTCTAAGACGTTGACTGTAACGGCCGTATCTTCATCCATGCCGGCGCTGTCGTCGTTGGCAACAGGGTCGTCATTAACCGGATTAACAATGACAGTCACCAACGCAGTACCCTCTCCTCCCTGGCCATCAGACGCTGTATAGGTAAACGTTTCCATGCCAAAGAAGTTCAGGGTGGGCCTATAAGTGATTACATTGCTGTTGAAAACGGCCGTTCCCCCGGCACTTGGCTCACCAATAACAGTAATCACCAACGTATCCCCATCCAAATCACTGTCATTTGCTAACACATCAAGAATGTTATCGGCACTGTCCTCAGCTACTGCAAAGGTATCACTGATGACGATGGGTAAATAATTGACACACGTCACGGTCAAGGTGACGGCAACAGCATTGGAGAGAGTGAAGCCATCACTGGCGCGGTAGGTAAACTGGTCTGTGCCACAGAAGTTGGTGTTGGGCGTGTAGGTGATATCGCTGCCATTGTTGACCACAACCCCATTGCTGCCCTGGGTAATAGATCCGACGGTAAGGCTGTCGCCATCCACATCTACGTCATTGACCAGGACCGGAATGGTAACGGCCGAATTCTCTACCGTCTCTGCACTATCAGCAACGGCCGTCGGCGCATTGTTCGACCCTACCATGATGGCAAAGGGGCCAACCACGCGCTGGTTGTTGGCCGCATCCACAAAGCGCAGCCAGACCGTGTATTGTCCCACCGGTTGATCCAGCACATACGACCATTGATCGCCGTTCAGCGTCACCACATCGGCGATTGCCAATCCAGTTGGCGGATAAAGCTCAACCGTTGCCGTTACCACGCCCATACCATCGCTGACTGCGCCTGCCAAAGCTGGAATGGAACTGCCAGCCACAACCTGCGTGATTTGCTGTGTGACTGTTACCGTTGGGGCAATGGTGTCTACCGTTGTGGTATACCAAGTCGTAACAGTGGCGTTGCTGGCAAAGTCAGTCGCACGGAAGCGCACGGTATGCGTGACGCCATCTTCGGCGGGCAGCCCCCAGACGTATTGCCAATTCTGCTCGCCATTGGCTTGCGGCGCAGCCAGAATCGCACTGCGCCAGGACGCTGTCGTGCTGTCCAGTTGCATGGCTACGGCGGCAACGGCCGCATCGGTTGGCACCGGGTCTTGGGTAACGCCATTCAAGATGGCAAGAGCATTGCCGCCCACCAGCGATGGCACTGTCGCCGTGAGAACGGGCGCAACGGTGTCTTCAACCAGCGTGACCATTTCCAAGGCGCTCGTCTGGTTGTGGAAATCGGTGGCGCGGGCATACAGCGTCCAGGTTGGCCCAGCCGGAGCGACAATTTCTGCCGACCAGATTTGGGTTCCATTTGCTAACTGCCAGTTAACGCCATCGGTACTTACTTCAACGGTGGCCACACCGGCGCCAACGCCATCATCGGCCGTACCACCAACGGTTTGCGTGCCTGAACCAATGGCATTGCCGGGATGGGTGCCAATAGTGATGGTGGGCGCAGTAATATCGGCATCATGCGTAAAAGAAACATTGGCATTGGGTAATGGAAATCCACCAGCTGTCAATTGCACAATGGTGTTGGCTCCGCCTAGTAGGGCAATGTCGCTGGTAACAACGGCCGTTACCGTCACCACCTGCGTCTCGCCTGCTGGAATCGTCGGCAAATTAATTATGCAACTGGTAACGGCCGTGCAATCATACGCAGCCGCGCCCGTCACCGTCTGGTAGGCAATGGCTGACGTGCCCATCACCAATAGTTGAATGCCTGCCTCATCCTCATCTTCTCGCGTACCGATCTCGGCCACATAGGTAATTGACTGGTTAATCGTCACGGTGTCCTGCACCGGCGGATCACTGGCTAACGACAGGGTAACGGCCGGCTGCCGCACCGATGTGGGCAGCGCCAGCAAGTTATACGGATCGGCCGCACTGTCCCATTCATAATAATAATTAAATGGGCCATCGAGATCATTAGCAGTCGGGAACGCGCTCGCTACTACGTCATTCGGGTCGGTGCTATAGGCAAACATGCGATTCCAATCCGCCGTTCCCGTTGTGCCAAATCCCAGGTAATCGAGGAACAGCGCCCTTATTTCCGTCTCCTGACCGTCGGGATCATGACCATAGCCGGGTTGGAATGGATTGGTGTCTGGCGTAGAGAGTTGTTCCGAAAGCCAACTGCTGGAGCCAGATTCATAATGCCAGAAATAAGCGGTATCGGCATCCACCGCGCTGACGGCGAAGTCCGCGTCGAAGGGGAGTTGTCGTCCATCCATGCCAATGTTACTGCCCCCGGCAAACAGGTCGAAGTAAACCCACAACGTGCCATCCGGCCCCCAACTGGCTCCTTGCCAGCCGATATAGGCGCTGTATGAATCCCAGGTCGTCCACAGCGATTGCGTGAGAGACGGCCGTTCGTCATCATCCAAAAACTCTGTGGCGGTCAGCCATTCATTGTGCGTAATATCCAGAAAGCCGTCGCGTTCCAGGTATTGGAACCCGGCCCATTCGGGGTAATCCGGCGGGCGGCCGGCCACGTCGCCGCCTTTCCACGGGCCAAATTCGTTATACACCACATTTTCGGCCTCATCGCGCACGCCAAAGCGGAAGCCAACCGGAGCGCCTTCCGAGCCAGCATCTTCTACGTGATAGCCACTGTTGGCAAAAAGCGAAATCGTGCCGTTACCGTTTTCCACAACGGCCGTACCCGTAACCCAACCGCTGCCGTCCAGCGATGGTGCCCAGTCGCCCGTGATCAGTTCCCCTTTGTCCATATACATGCCTTGCGGCAGATTAAACACAGGCGTAAAGGCGCGTGGCGGGGCGGTATCCAGGGTGACGGTGATGATTTCACTGCGGAAGTTGCCTGCGTTGTCGGTGGCGCGGACGCGCACGGGGATGGTGGTGGCATCCAGCCCATTGGGAACCGTCCAGGTGTATTCCCACTTTCTGTCCGCGATAAAGCGGTCGGGGTCAGGGGCGACGGGCTGCCAATTGACGGCCGTTTGCCAGGTGACACCCCCGTCAAAGCTGAGTTCGATACCAGCCGTTTTGCTATCGGTCTCTTCAAAGACTGATGAGAAGAAAGCGCCATTATCCCAGGCCAGCCCGCTGAAGGTAACAGTTCCTGTGACATACGTGCCGGGGAGGGGCGTGGTAATCGTGATCGCTCGCGGCGGGAGGGTATCTATCCACTGATTGACGCCCGATCCGGGGATGTTGACGGTTTGTGCACCGCTACTGCCAACATTGCCCGCGCCATCTACCGCTACCGCCTGAATCGCTACGTTGAACATATCCACGCCGCTGTTGTTTTGGAAGAAATAGCGGAATGTGCGCGGGGATGAACCGTCGGCTGTCCATTCTTCGATGGCCCAACGGCCGTCTACCCTCGCCCCGTCCATCGTGAAATAAACTTCATCAATGTCAAACGACGTACCAATGTAATCGGCAACTTGCGCTTCCATCAGCAGCCAGTTATCCACCAAGCCGACGGAAAGCGTCATGGTGACGATAGGCGCATTGCTGTCTACCACAAAAGCGCCATCATACCAATCGTCGCTGTTGCTTTCTGTGTTGCCCAGCAGGTCGGTGGCGCGGCTGTAGAGGCGGTAATAGCCATCTGCGGCGGCATCGTAATTTGTTTGCCAATAGGTCAGCTTCGCGCCGGGGGCATCCAATGTGGCCACCGTCCAGGTGATGGGCAAGGTGGCCGTCACGGGGGTAGTCGGATCGGCGACGGGCACGACGGCATATTCCACCTGCCCCACGCCGATGCTCTCGGTCGCCAGCGATTCATCGGGCTGGCCCATGAAGACCGAAATGGGAGCTGTGCGTAGTTCGTACCAGCCCCAATCGGCGCGCAAGCCACCACCAGCCGGAGGTGTAATATTGGCTGGGGCCATGTCTATGGCAGGCGAGCCAGGTTGCAAATAAATAAAGGTGCCATCCACGACGGGGTCTACACCAATGAGATCATTTTCACCTGGGATGACGTTGTTGTAATCGGTGGCGTTGTAGAGCAGGTTGTAATCGCTAAAGAGGACGGATTTGCCAACGGCCGTTAAGCCCACCACATTGCCGCCTATAATATTATTGCTCATATCCAGCCACAAATAACCGCGTTCCTCGCAGAGGATGATGCTGGTGCAGGTATCGGCCAACTGGCGTTCAAAGATGCCGGGGGCCACCTCCACGGTGTTGAAGTAGGTGCCTCGTCCCAACGCTACACCCGTTTGATTAGCAAAAATTGTGTTGAAGCTGGCCTGACCCGTGGAGCGCTGCGTCACCGAAATGCCGATGGTGTTGAAATGGATCAGGTTGTGATCAATGGCGATGCTGTTGGATCCCCCCTGCATGAGGATGCCGGTGGGAACAGTCCCATCGCCGATGAGGGTGAAGCCAGAGACGCCAGCGTTAACGGCCGCCTGGAAAGTCACCGCCGGATTTTGCACGCCTTGAATCGTGGTCAAATCAGGGGCGCGTCCGAGGAGCTGCACACTGCTAGAAATGACGACTGATTCGTTGTAAATGCCTTCATTGACCCCAACCGTAAATTGAATGGGCGTTTCTAGCTGTAGATTGGCAATGTCATCTTGCGCTGCGTCTACCGCTTCCTGGATGGTCGCAAACGCATCCACGCCCCAAATCAGGCCGTCGTTGACGCAGACGCCGCAGTAATCGTCATCGGCAAAGAAGCTGCTGCTGGTTTGCTCCATGTGGCCAATATCAACAGCGCGGCCAGCGCCGGGCGGCACAAGATCATTCGGCGTACCCGCATCCACTACCGGCGAGTAGCTTTCCGTGCGGAAATCGCCGTTGGCAAAGTCGAGGAAAAGCGGGTCGCTGAATAGTTCGCCGCCGCCGGGGTTGTTGGGGGAAAGGTCAACGCCGTTGGCGTAGTAAAGGTTGTATTGATGAAGTTGTAACACAGCGGTGGGGTCATATTGCACGGCCGTTCCTGTGTTATAGGCAAAAATCGTGTTGCGAATATCCACCCCGGCATTGTTCGTGGCCACAAAGCCCGCAACATTGCCGACGATGGTGTTGTTTTTCAGGCTGAGGGTAGAGGCGGCGTTGTCGGTGGCAACGGCCGTTGCCATCCCCTGCACAATTGCCCGCTCCAAACGCACATTAGTTGCGCCATTGGTCACATGCAAACCAGTCTCGCTGCCATTGCCCACCAATGCCAGGTTCAGCACGGCGGCATTGCTAACGCCATCGGCCTCAACCAGGGTGGTAACGGCCGTTCCGCCGGGGAAGGTGAGAACGGTACGATCCGCGCCAGAGCCAATCACCTGCACATCGTTTGCCAGGGTAATCGTCTCCGCGTAAATGCCGGGCTGCACCAAAACACGGCTGGCCCCGCTGTCAATCGCCGCCTGAATGCTGCTGAAATCCGCGCCGATTGCGCCAACTGTCACATCCCCAGGCAGAAGCGGGGCAGTAGACAGCGGATTATTTGCGATAGGTTGATCATTGGTGGCGGCCTTCACTTCTGGCAAAGCCGTCCGCGCAATCAGCGGGGCTGGCGCGGCTGGTTGACCAAAATTGTTGAAGCCAGGGTTGAAAACCATGTCCGCCGCGGGCACAACGGCCAAATCGGAGGAGCCATCGCCGGCCAGGTCGGCGGCGGCGATATAAGGGGCAGAAGCGGCTGTGGCGACACCAGCGATGGTAGCCGCCGCGCTGTTCAAATTGCTGCCCGCCAGCAAATAGGCGTCGCCAGCGGCATTGCCAATGAGCAGATCGCCGCGACCGTCTTTGTCTACATCGCCCACGGCCGCTAGAAAACCGGACAAAGCCGAGGGGAAGCCGCCCAATGTTTGTGTGGCAAAGGTTTGGCTGGCGTTGCCAAAGACCACCACCGGGCTGCTGCCGCTGCTGAAGGCAAAGTCGGCAACCGTGTCGCCGTTTACATCGCCTGCGCTCACAATGGTGGGCA
This sequence comes from Ardenticatenaceae bacterium, assembly GCA_020634455.1. Taxonomy (GTDB): domain Bacteria; phylum Chloroflexota; class Anaerolineae; order Promineifilales; family Promineifilaceae; genus Leptofilum. The sequence goes on from JACKBQ010000001.1 coordinate 193,751, forward strand.
AGCTGTCGCTGGTGGCAAAGGTGGCGATGGCATTGGCAGTTGTCAGCGCCGTTAGGCCGCCGCGCACCCAGCCGCCGCCCGCAAACAGATAGACGGTGTTGTTGGCGGCAATGGCAAAGTCAGGAATAAAGTCATCGTTGACATCGCCGACGCCCGCCACCGAGACGCCGACGGCGCTGGTGTCGAAGACGGCCGCGGCGAGGCTGTCCAGGCCTTGCGGGGTGGGGAAGGTCAGGTCGCCAGCTAAAAGGTAGACGCGGCTGCCGGTTGCGGTAGACGCCGTGACCATGATGTCGCTCAGGCCATCGTTGGTCACATCGCCCACGCCGGCCAATTGGGTCACGGTCAGGCTGCTCAAGGATTCCCCGACGGCCTGGGTAAGAATTTCAATTTGGCGCGGGGCCAAACTATTAAGTTCCTGCTCGTGGACGCCGTTGCCTGCGCTGCCCAGGATGAGGATGACACGGCCGTTTGCCGGATCGCCGATCATCATGTCATCCAGCCCGTCGCCATTGACATCGCCCGCAGGTTGAATAATCGCGCCAATGCCCGCCCCGCCTGTGCCGATGTAGGAGGGGGTGTTTTCTTGCAACAATTCCATTTCCCCGATGGCGGGGATAGGCCAATTTCCGGGACGACCGTTGACCACCACCACCTTGCCCGTGCCGCCATTCGCGCCGGGCAGCCCCACCGCCAGATCGCCCAGGCGATCCCCGTTGACATCGCCCAGCCAGACGGCCGTAGCGCCGCCATCTTTCTCGCTCAAGTTGTCTACTTGCAGCCAGAATGTGGCATCGTTGATGCTGTTCAAATCGCCGCTGAGGTTGGCGGGATCAGCAGGCAGGGGGTTATTGCCCGCATCGCTGGCGACGCCGTAGAGAGGTACCGGCTGGCCGCCGGGCACATGGTGCGGCGTGGCCTGCACAAAAGCGCGGTTGGTGAGGCCATTGGTAGGCGGCAGCACATCAATGAAGATCGTGCGGGTGATGGTGCTGACGTTGCCGTAAGCATCGAAAGCACGCAGGTAAATACTGTGTTCGCCCTGGGCGTTTTCGGTGGTGGGCAGTTCCCACAAGCCGTCCCAGTTGGCGTTGAGGGGGTGGGCGTTGTCTTCCCAAATGGTGCGCCAGGGGCCGCGATTGTGGCGCAGTTGTACCCGCGCCACGCCAGCAAAGTTGTCGGTGGTGGTGCCGCTGAGGGGAATGGTGGTGGAATACGCCTGACCAGCGCTGATGGTCGCCCCATCGGCCAGGTTGATAGTGATGTTAGGAGCCAAGGTGTCTACCAACACTTGCACGGAGGCGGGGGCGCTGGCATTACCGAGGGCGTCGTAGGCAACGGCCGTTACCGTTACCAACCCATCGGCGGGCAGTTCCCACGTGTAGCCCCAGCGGGCATCAGAAAGCGTGGCGGCATATGTGCCCGCCGGAACAGTTACGTCCACATGATCCAGCCAACTGGCGGCATCATTAGCATAGCCGCCCATTACATAAAACTGGCTGGTGAGGATGGTGTTGGTCAGCGGTTCCGTGATTTGGACGGTGGGCGGGGTGTTGTCCTGCACAAAGGGCGCATTCACGGAAACGGAGCCAGACGTGCCGCCGATGGTGTAGGGCAGGCTAGCGGAAAGGTCGCTGGTGACGGTGCTGGCCGTTGCCACGGCGCTCATTTCCACGTTGAAGCGCTGGAACAGCAGCAGCGGATTGCCGCTGAAATCCCAGTTGTAGCAGTTGCCACTCTGCTGGGTGGCGGGGGTGCGGTCGCCGCTGACGGTGATGTTGACGCCGTTCAGGGCGGCGGGCACGCAGAAGCTGAGGGTGTCGGTAATGGTGCTGCCGGTGTTGTAGAGGCGCAGGCTGCTGGTGACGACATCACCTGCCTTGACGTAGATGCCGCTGGAGCCGAAGGGCGTGTTCAGGAGGGGACTGACGGCCATCTCCAGCAGGGGGGCGCTGTTGACGGCGTTGGGGCTGGTGCCGTTGGCTTTTTCGTCGGCATCGGTGAGGTTGTCGCGGTCGCGGTCAACGGCCGTTGCATCGCTAAACACCCAGTAGGAACGGCCGTCAATGGTCATAAACCAGCCGCCGCCTGTCCAGGCTGAGCCGTCCCAATGGAAAACCTCTTCGCCATCGCTCAGGCCGTCATTGTCGGAGTCGGTCAGCTTGATGTTGGTGTTGAGCTGCCACTCCAGGCCGTCGCTGAGGCCGTCGCCATCAGAATCGGGGTTGTTGGGGTCGGTGCCCAGGCTGTTTTGGCTGATGGTTTCAAAGGTATCGCTGAGTCCATCGCCGTCGCGGTCGGCGTCACGGCCGTTTATCAAGCCATCGCCATCAATATCCGTCGGGTAATTCGGCGGCAGGGTCGTTAACAGCACCTCGGTCAAATTGTCAATATCATCGCCATCCAGATCATCGGTGCTCAACTCAAACCAACTGAGCAAACCGTCCAACGTATTGGGCAGCACATCAATGTAAAGGGGAATCCAGCCCCAGCGGTCTGCTTCTGGCAGTTCCGAGGGTAGGTACATCACGTCTTCCCGATCTTTGACGATGAGGCCGCCGAGGGATTCTTGAGCGTATTGGGTTTTGGCGACAATTTCGTAGAAAAATTCTATCTTTTGGTCGCGGCCAGCGTTGGCGAAGGTGTAGTTGGCCCACAGGCGGTTGGCGCACTCTTTGTAACCGCCATTGATGTAGCAACGGAAGCGGTCGGTGCTGACATTATTGCCAGCCGAGGCCACAATGCTGGCCCCGGCGCGGGCTTGCATGGTGCCGTAAACGTCGCTGGCTACCAAATATTTGATGTCCTCGTTGAGATAGCCGGACAGCGTCCCCTCAAATTTATCCGACAGCGTGAGGGTGCTGCCGGCAATGGCGTAGCCGCTGCCGCTGATGTTCACGCTGACGCCGTTGAAGTCCACGCTGTACACTTTGGTATGGGGCTGGTAATCGGCTATGAGTTTGGCGATGGCGGTGGTGACGATGCTGTCCTGCGGTACGCCGGCAATAGCGGTGATAACCAGGCCGATGAGATCCACAAAGAGGAAAATAACGATTAATACTGCGCCAAAACCGGTGAAGCTGAGGATCAAGGTGATGGTATTAAAGAGCGTTTCCAGCGAGGCATAGATGGCGGCATAGGTTTTTTCGTAGGTGTAGGGGCTGTTAAATTTGGCATAATTTACCCAGGTGAGGACGAGGCTGGCGCCAAAGGCGATGACGCCGAAGACACGGGTAATTTTCGCGATGAGCCGGGTAAATTTGGTGATGGCGCTGCCTATACGCTTGCTAACTTTAGCAAAAAAGCCGATTTTAGGTGCGGGAAGACCGGAATCAATTCGTGAGTATAGTCCAATATCAAATGACTTGGATGCTGCTCGTACTTCTTCCGCCCCAAAGAGCCATTTGGTAGTGGCGGCGTAGCCATCGCCCACTAGCTGAATGGAACGGAAACCGGCATTACCGCCATAATAGGCGAGGCTGAACCAGCGCCAGCTATACGAGGCCAGCCTGTAAGCGCCGAAAGCGATCATGAGGCCTATTGTGGCATTTGCGCTTATGGGCGATGTGCTGTAGTCGTGGGTGTATTGCTGGTAGGAAACGGGATCGTTAAAGACGACGGAGCCACCGACGACGCCAAGCTGGTAGGCGTTCATGAGGTAGGCCAGGGTGTCGGTGACGAGGGGGAGGTTGATTTGCTGGTTGAGGGATTCTAGCGGTTCGCTTTCGGCAACGACGGTGAGATTGTCGAGGTTGATGATGGCGGAACGGCCGTTTGCCCAGACCATGTAGAAGGCGGTGAGGGCGTGGGCCAGATCAACGGCCGTTAAGTCTGGATAGATCTGCTGCAAATCGGCCAACACCGCATTCGGGTCGCCGGGGTAATTGGCAATGAGTGAGTTGATAGCATCCATATCAGGCACATCGTCCCAGCGCGAGCCGTTGTGTTTGTAATGGGAAAGGGTCACAGAACGCACAGTAGCCACAGGGATTTGTGCCAGATTAAAGGTAAAGGTGTTGCCATTGATTGCCGCGCTGCCATCCAGGCTGTCTACCCCGGTTGTGGCTTCCATCGCCAGGATGAGCGAAGCCATCTGCCCGGGATCATATCCGTTGCTATTGAGGAAGGTGGAGACGGTGGTGTAGGAGTCAAACGGCCGTGCCATGATCTCATCCAAATGGTGCGGCTGCATGGCCGGCAGGCCAACGGCAATATCGCTGACTGGCACGCCCCACGTCTCCGTCAGGGGTGTGGTCGGGGTACTGAGACGACTGACCAGCGTATCAAAATCCGGGTTCAGGGTGTTGAGGTACGAGCCTTCCAGTCCAGCCAACAGGTTGACCAGATCACGATGATTGGTCTGGGCGGCAGGCGTGCCGATGACGGCGTAATCAACCGCGCCGCTTTTGGTCACTTCCAGCCCGGTAAAGCGGAAATTGGACTCGGCATATTCGGCGATGGGAATGGTCACGTATTTGCTGTTATCGCTTTCGTTGACCGGGGAATGTTTCATCATCACCGTCCAGACGAACTCCACTTTTGACCAGTTGATGTCGGCCAGCTCCCAGGGGGCGTAGGCCGCTTTGCCCTGGAAGGCAATGATCCGGCCGCCATCGCTGACGGGAGCCAAATCAAGGTACATCACCGATTCGTTGCCCTGTTCCACCACCGTAATCCCGTACATCTCCTGCAAGAAATCCTCAGGGGCGTTGTTGGTGGTTACTTTGAGCATAGGCGAGAAAGTTACTTCGTCTAAACGGGCGGCATCACGCGCCTGAATCGTTCCCTGATCGTCATAGGGCCAATCCAGCTCGGTCGTAACCAGCTGGAAATGGCTCTGATTTTGGGGTTGTACCTGAAACTGGATGTATTGGTAGCCATTAAAGCTGCTGCCGTTCAGTCCGGTGCGGACGGCGAAGTTGGGCTGGTAGGCGGAGACAGTGAAGGGGTCCATGTCGTCCCCATCGTTTATGCCGTCGTTGTCGTTGTCGCTGTCCCACAGGTTGGGGATGTCATCGCCGTCGGGGTCTTGGGCAACGGCCGTACCTGCCGGAGACAACCATTCTGCCGCGTCATCCAGACCATCCTGGTTGGTGTCGTACTCTAAGGGATTGCTGTAAAAGGTGTGGGGGATGTTCAGGGTATCGGTAAAGACGAAGCCTTCGATTTCCAGGGTGTCGGTAATGCCGTCGAAGTCGGTATCAATGCTGTAGGGGCTTGTGCCCAGGCAGTTTTCTACAAAATCGTTGGTGCCGTCTAAATCGGCATCTTCGCTGGCGCTGCCTGTGCCGCAGATGGCGGTTTGGGTTAGATTTTGCTGTTGGAGCGGGATGTTGGCCTGCATTTGCGGGGCGATTTCCACCTCTGATTGGCTCGCGTCGGCACTATCATCAGCGAAGCCCAACGCCTGGTTTAAGGTGGGGAGGGCGTTGGCCGTTTGGGCATAGGCGTAGGAGATCGGCTCCAAAATGGGGCTAACAACCATGATGGTCACGATAAGAATAGGTACAACGGGTTGTAACCAGCGCTGGGAACGCGCCAGGTAGTAAGTAAAAATGAGGGCAATGATGAGAAAAAAGCTTTGCCAGAGAAGGGTTGAGGGCGACCCGTCGGCATTGTTTATCGGAGCGGCTGAGGCGATGGAAGTTTGCTCGGCCAGTACATTATCAGTGGTGAGGAGGGGGAGGTTGGAAACGGCCGTATCAAACCCAAAATCAACCACAATATGGGATTGCGCATCAAACTGCTCGTTTACTTCTGGAGAAATAATGTCCAAAATTTGGCGCCGGGGGTAGCCGTTGGCATCCACCCACAGTTCGCCATGCCCAGTCATCTGCTGCATGGCGGGTGGCAGCACGGTGGGAGCCACCTGCTGTTCCGGTGACAGTTGGCGGCGCATGACCGAGAGCGCATACTCGGCAAATTTGGCACCATCAATATCATATTCATATACCGTTAGTTGGGGTTGGTCGGAGTTCTCTTTCACCCGCAAGTTAGCGGTGGCGACCATATACCCCAAAAAATCGGTGGTTGGGGCAATGCTGAGTGGATTTTCAATTTGCGTGCGCTCCCCATTTTGAATCAGGTAGACATCCGCGCCGTGCTGCTCGATGGTGATGGGCGGCATGTTGCCAGCAGCCTCAAATTGCAGGTTGATTTGGGCATAATCCGGCAAAATCACGCTTCCGCTCATTTGTGTATCTATGCGTTGCTCCGTTGTGCCAATGTTGGCCGGAATGGGGCGCGGGATCAAGGTCTGCTCAATTTGAGCCGTAAAATGGTATTGGCCGGAAGCTTCAATTTGCGCCATGATGGCGGTCATGGCATCTTTTGGTTCTTCCGTTTGCGCCTGGGCGTGACTGGTTATTGCCCAAAAGATGATGGCCAGGGCAGTGAGCAAGACGACGATTTTGTGACGATGATTAAAGAACATGGGTTTGATCTCCTGCAATGTTGGGGATTATGGAGGGGGCACATTGGAGCGTGTCTAACAAAAAAGAAATGAATTGACCTTCAGTAGCGAACTGAATGACCTCATTGGTTTGGGCGTTTTGCAAGGTAACCCGCCAATGAGACTGTTCATTGCTCCTTTGGAGGCGAATGAGATAAGCTCGGTAATTATTTTCGTTATTCACGGCAGGCAAAATACACTATTTAGCGATCCTTGAACGTTACTTGGGGAAATTGGTTATAATTTGGGTGATTTTTTTGAGCGAGCGTAGATGTAGATGGCGCGAAAATACAGGTTGCTTGGCAGATTAGAAATTAAAGATAACGGCCGTCCTGCGGCGGTGATGAAGTACAGTAAAGGCTGCGCTTTGCTGGCTTATTTGATTGTGGGCCAGCAAAGTTGCCGCCGTGAAATTCTGGCCGATTTGCTCTGGGAAAGCTCCTCCACCGCCCAATCTTTGCGAAATTTGCGTAAGCTATTGCACCAGATACGGCCGTTAACCCCTGAATTACATGCCACCCGCGAACAACTTTCCTTACCTGCCTTTGGCGAAGTAGATGTTGACTTTTTTATACTCGAACAGGCTTTAGCCAGCCAGGATATTGCCCAATTAGAGGCCGCTTTGCCACTGTACAAAGGGGATTTGCTGGATGGTTTTTATCTGGATGATGCGCCCCAGTTTGGGGAGTGGTTGTTGCTGGCCAGAGAGCGATTGCGGCAGCGCGTATGGGACGGTTATTTTCGCGTTTGCACGGCCTATAACGAGGCGCAGAAATGGCAGCAAGGCGTCGAAATGGCGCGCCGTTGGCTGCACCTCGATCCATTGGATGAACATATTCATCAATGGCTGATGAAATTTTTGGCGGCAAATGGGCAAAAAACGGCCGCTTTGGAGCAATTTGCCCGATGTCGTGAGCTGTTGTGGGAAAAGCTTGGCGTGGAGCCAGAGGCAAAAACCATCGCCCTTTTTAACCAAATCCAAGAACTGCCGCAAGAAGCCTTGCCGCCATTTAGTGAACAACAAGCCAATGTGTTGCTGCCAGCGCTGAGCGTTTTGGCCGAACCAGGGGCATTGCCGCCCCATTCTTACCTGCCCTATCATCGCAATGCTGTTTTTACGGGGCGCTCGGCGGAGTTGCAGCAATTGGCGGAGGCGCTACTGCCCACAGAAAGGCCCGGCGATGGTTTGACAAAGAGTGTGGCTATTACGGGCATGGGGGGATTGGGTAAGTCGCAGTTGGCGGTAGAGTTTGCTTACCGATACGGCCGTTTCTACCCCGGCGGCGTCTATTGGCTCAATATGGCCGAGCCAGACAACGTGTACATCTTGGTCGCGGCGCTGGGGCATGAAAGCCGGATGAATCTTTTTGCAGACAAAGATAACCTGAGCCTGCCGCGGCAGAGCGAAATCGTGAAACGCGCCTGGCAGGAACCTGTTCCCCGCCTGCTGATCTTCGACAATTGTGATGACGACCATGTGGCCGCCGATTGGCTGCCGGTTTCCGGCGGTTGCCGCGTGATCATAACCAGTCGTTATCATCATTGGTCACGCACGTTGCCGGTAACGGCCGTTCCCCTACACACACTACCCCGACACGAAAGCATCGCCCTCCTGAAAACGCTAACCGACAACCTGTCTACCGAAGATGCCAACCGCATCGCAGCCGAAATTGGCGATTGGCCATTGGCCCTGCAACTGGCAGGTAGTTTTTTAGGCCGTTACAAAACCATTCAGCCCCAGACTTATTTGCAACAACTGCGTGAGCAGCAGCTTCTGCAACACAGCTCCTTGCAAGGCGATCACACCCGCTACTCCCCCACCGGCCATGAACTCAACATCGCCCACACGTTTGCCGTCAGCCTTAACCGTCTCGACTCGACCGATCCGGTGGACAGCGCGGCACGACGGCTGCTGGTTAGCGCAGCTTGTCTGGCTGCCAATGAACCTGTTCCCTTAGCGCTACTTTACCAGGCGATCCAGATTGAGCCAGAAGCAACGAAAGCCACCGAGCTTTGGCAAGCGGGCAGCAACCGCCTTTTATCGCTAGGGTTTCTCAATGTCATAGATGAGCAAACGGTTATCATGCACCATTTGGTGTCACTGTTCACCATCACCAGTTTGGTAGATGATGCGGAATTGGCTGAGGTGGAAACGGCCGTTGCCCACGCCCTTATCCACCAACTCGAAATTCACAGACGAGCCTACAACTCAGTGGCAACCCTGTCCTTTTCCACAGCCCACTTACGTCACGTCGCTAACCAGGCTCTCACCCGCGAAGATGATCTCGCGGGAAGATTAGCAAATTTAATGGGCGAACATCTCGTGGAAATTACTGATTTCAAGGAAGCCCAAACCTATCTGAATCAAGCCCAAGCCTTCATCCACCAACGCTTTGGCCCAACAAGCCAGCAGACAGCCGAATGGGCTAATATCATGGGCAATCTTCATTCAGAAATGGGTCAATATGAAAAAGCCGAACCATACTTTAGCCAAGCATTGGAAATTCGCAGGCAAGCGTTTGGCGACAACCACCTGGACGTAGCCACCTGCTTAAACAACATGGCAATCATCTATTTACGGATGGGTCTGTATACGATGGCCAAACCATATCTGGAAGAAGCCCTGTTTATTCGAGATAAACTGTTAGGCCCAGACAATTCTTTAACGTTGGCTATCTTGAACAATTTAGGCGCGATGCACAATTTTTTAGGAGATCGTCCTCAGGCGCGCTTTTATTTTGAACAAGTGTTAGCCGTGCGAGAGCGAACCTTAGGCAAAGAGCATCCACTTACGGCGACGACGCTTAATAATTTGGGCGATTTGTTGAGTAGAATGGGGGAGGAGGGTGCGGGACGGCCGTATTTGGAAAGAGCCTTCGCCATTCGTGAACGGCATTTGGGGCCGGATCATCCATTAACATTGGCCTGCCAAACAAACCTGGCAGAATTACTCAGCCGCATCGGCGACTATGAACAAGCGCAGAAACATCTGGAAAAGGCCCTGGCTTCAGCCATGTCAAAACTTGGCGAAAGCCACCCGCTCACGGCCAGAATTTTAAATACGCTTGGTGTTTTGTTTACCCGGATGGGGCGCTTTGATCAAGCTCAAAAGTACCTGGAGCAGGCCTTGGGTATTCGAGAAGAGGTCAAAGGGAAAGCGCATCAGGACACAGCCTATAGTCTCATTTGTTTGGGCGAGTTGTGTTTGGCAAGGCATGAACCAGATTTAGCTCGCCCTCTTCTGGAACACGCCGTGGCTATTCTTGAGCCGATAGTCCTTGCAGGCGACGCAGATTTACAACGCGCAAAAATTTACCTCGCTAACCAATCTTCTATTTGAGCATCCTGATGTCTCGATCCATATCATTGCGGCAAGATCAGGTGGGAGACCTCTAAAATCCTGGCAGAAGTCGATTTCCCGCCTGCTGGTTTTTGAATGTAAGCTTCAATGTAAGCTTCAGTAAATAGAATCCCTATAATTATTAGTACCAGAGTACCAAAAAAATCCTATAAAATTTTTTGAGTAGTGCAACAAATGCTTAATTTTCGGACAGAAAAGCTCGTTCGGACTAATAAGCTAATGACTTTCCTGGCTAATTTTCGCCGGCTTTATTCTGTTCGCCTGTGGGTAATAACTACCTTCACAATAGTATCTGTTCAATTAGGTGCTTGGGTTCTCTTTGAATTTTTTCTGGAAACCCGATTATCAGATACCTATCATGGCATTATAGAGATAACAGTTTTAATCAGTTCTTTATGGCTAATACTGTTTCCTTGCCTGTATTATTTTTCTTATCGCCCTTTGCTGAGCACAATTGAAAACCTAAAGGCTGCCCAAAATCAACTTGTTGACTTAAATCAAGAATTGGTGGAAACGAATAAACGGGAAAATCACGGGCGCCAGTTAAGGGAAGCGCTGCTTTTGGCTAACCAGGCATTTTCCCAGTCACTCTCTTTGGAATCTACAGCCAGTACTTTTTTGGATTTTCTTTTTGATTTTGTGCCATATGACGTTGCTACCATTTTGATACCCATTACTCATTCCAGGTGGGCTGTTCTTAAATCCATTAGCCGAGAATCTGGCGAAAAACTGGAGATTGATCATTCTCAGTATTTTGATTTGGAGTCATTGCCTTCTCTGAAAGCCGTCATAGAGAACAGTGATATCCAGTTGATTGCGGATACGCGATTAAGTGGAGAATGGCAGCCACAGCCGGAACTTAACGAAATGGGCAGCTGGTTAGGGTTGCCGTTCAAATCCGATGGCTCCATTTTGGGCATTTGCGAACTTTTTAAAAAAAAGCCCAATTTTTTTACAACTGAGCATTTGGAATTAACTGAGATGTTTGTGCATGTAGCCACCACTGCGCTGCACAATGCAATGTTGTATGAGCAGGTGCGAACCAGTCAGGAAAGTTTGCAATTGCTCTCACACCGTTTGGTTAATGTGCAGGAACAGGAGCGTCGCTATATTGCCCGTGAACTCCACGATGAGGCAGGGCAAGGGTTGGCTTCGTTGATGGTTGGTTTTCGACTATTGGAAGCAAATGTGAACCACCCGGAAGGAATGCTTGTGGCTCTGGAAGATTTAAAAGCAACGCTGAACGATGTATCTGACAGGCTGCACGGTTTGGCGGTGCGCCTGCGACCGGCCAGTTTGGATCATTTAGGGGTGGTGCCCTTGCTTGCGCAGTATGTGGAAGATTTTGCCAAAAATCATAATATTGCCGCTCAGTTTGCCACAATTGATATTAACGGCCGTTTCCCTTTGGAAGTCGAAACGGCCATTTACCGTATGGTGCAGGAAGCCCTTACCAATGTTGCCCGCCACGCACAGGCAACGCGGGCAGATGTGTTGCTCCACAATTGCGGTAACAAACTTGTAATTTCCATTGAAGATAACGGGGTCGGTTTTATTCCCGAATCTGTCAATAAATTAGAACATTTGGGGTTGGTTGGCATTGCCGAGCGGGCTGATATGCTCAACGGAAATTTGACGGTTGAAAGTACGCCAGGTGTGGGAACGTCCCTAATTGTTGAGGTGCCAAATGAAACAGCGCATATTGCTAGTTGATGACCATGACCTGCTGCGCGCAGGCATGCATGCCCTGTTAGGTGATGTGCCCGAACTGGAGGTAGTGGGTGAGGCGACGAATGGCTGCGAAGCCATTTTGTTAGCCGAGCAATTATCCCCAGACATCATTTTGCTGGATATTAGCCTGCCGGATGTAAACGGTTTGGAACTGGCGCAAGAGCTGTTGTGCCTAGTGCCAACTCCTCAAATATTACTGGTGACTGTCCATGAAGATAAAGTGTTATTGCAAAAGGCCCTGGAGTTGGGCATATCTGGTTATATTCTAAAAAAGGCGAGTAAAACGGAATTGGTGTACGCGATTCAAACAATCATGCGGGGGGAGATTTACGTTCACCCGGCATTGACGCATTTCCTTTTTACCAGTAAGCATGAGAAAAAAGCGGTTGACAGAGGGCAAAATTTGGACTTGTTAACCAACCGTGAGGTAGATGTCTTACGGTTACTGGTCTCTGGCTACACAAATCGGCAAATTGCCGATCAGTTGACTTTGAGCGTGCGTACAATTGAAACGCACAGAGCAAACCTGACGACAAAACTAGACCTTCATACCCGTCTTGATCTGATACGCTTTGCTGCGCAGCACAACCTCGTTACGACAGAATAACCACACAATAAGTTAATCGACCCTACAAGGCCAATTTCCGTAAAAACTACGGAGATTGGCCTTTTTTGATCCGTAATTTATCCGCTGCTGCCCCTGAATAATTTACGCACCTTTTACGGATTCTATTTTTTTTTGGATGAATTAGAGTATCCATCAAGAAGAAGACTCTTACACCCGATCCTTGCCTCTCGATGTGCCCCAAGCTGTACGGCCGTTGAGTAAAAGATCAAAAAATAATAACAACATCATACGAGTTCAACCGCGTTGCCTGGCTTTCATCAGAGAGTGGATTTTTCTGCTTCTGAACCGAAACCAGGTCGGTGAATGTTCGGCTTTACAGTTCTGGGTATGCCAAAGTTATTTAGCGTCAGACCAAAAGCCTTCATTCATCAATTTCGGCCAAATTCAAGATTCATCTACGTAAGGTCTAAAAATTTTTATCGGAGGTAACAACAATTTTGCTTTCTGATTCAATCATTTATTGCAAGTTTGTGGAGGGAAACATGACCCTGGCGACACCCTTGTTTACGGAAGATCAAACGGCCGTATTCCCAAAAGGAGACATCAATGAAACCTAACAAACGCTATCAACTTTTGTTGTTAACCTTAATTGCCGCTGTCATGGCGGCTTTTTCCGTTGGCAGCAAACTAGTTCCAACTGCATCGGCCCTAACCAATACAGTATCCCTACAGGTAATCAGTGCCCGAACCGAACCCCAAGCGTTTGGCGGGGCAGGGGTTGTTAAGGGCGATTCCGTAAGCACCTATCAATACATTATCAATATTGACAATACTGGAACCACAACCCAGCGCTCACCAGCTGATGGTTGTTCCCCGGCAGATGGGGCAGATTACCCGGCTTCCTGCGAATGGACATCTATTGCCGGTGTTGCCGGCTCCAGCCCCGTTTATACCCAGGGTAGCCAGGATGATTTTAACGGAGTCATTAGCGCTTCTTTGAACCTGCCAGACGGCCGTTACCTCATCTCCGTATTGGCAGATGGTTACAAGCTGGACGGTGCACACTTCTCTGTGCCGCTGGAAGACCCAGGCGTGGTGACTGTAGAACTGCAGCCTAATCCGCTGCCCACGGCCACCATTCAAGCCGCCGTCTTTGAAGACATCTCAATAACCAATGGCGCTCCCGATGTGCCCGTTGAACATGGTCTGGCAGGCTTTGCCGGCCATATTTTTGATTATCTCGGTGAGGTGACAACTGACGTCTTCGGGAACCCCCTGGGCACCGAATATGACGGCAACGGCGACCCAATCCCTGGCACCGGCGGCCGCGTAGTGAGTCAATGTTACGTGGTAGACAATGGGGTTGATCTTGGCACAGTACCGCCAATTGATGCTGATGGTCGTTGCCCCACTGAGACACTCAACAACCCTGGCTTTGCTGATGGTCTGGTTGTTGAAGGTAAATTAAAAATCCCCAATTTAGGCCCAAACCGCTACGCCCTGTCCATTATTGCCCCCGACGGGGCTACCTGGATCCAAACCACAACCCTGGAAGGCAACCACGACTGGGATGCCTGGGTGATGGAAGGCGCTACCGGCCTGGATACCGAATTCATTGTTGCTGGCGAACCATTCCCGGCAATTATCTTTGGCTTTGTTAAGCCAACTGGTAACTTGCCCGCCGGTCCCACAGGTAGCATCAGAGGTGTTGTTGATGCGGTAAAGGTGTACGTTCCTCCCAAAGGCGGCACTGGCCTACCTGGTTCAATCTGGGGTGGCGCAACCGGTATGGCGCTAGACCAGCCCATCGAAAACCCGTGGATCAGCCTGACCGATCTGACCAATGGCGATACGGCCATCTATGTGGGTCAAGGTGATGTGAATGGGGCGTTTCAGATTAACAACGTACCCGACGGTAACTACACACTTACCTGGTGGGACGAACCGCAAAACTATATCCTCGACTTGATCAATGTGACCGTCAGTAATGGCGAGATGGTTGATATGGGCGTTTTGCCGCTCACTGGTTGGTGGACTAAATTTGATGGCTTCGTTTTCAACGATCTAAACCGCAACGGAGTTATGGATTGGACCGACCTTGATGGTGACAACTGTCCTGATCCCGGTGAGGGCGAGTTAGGTATTCCCAATTACGCACTGACCATGCGCAAGCGTGAGAACTCCTTGATGGATCGTGGCGCAACGGCCGTTGCTACCGACGCTTGCGGTTACTACATCATGGAAAACGCCTATCCCATGACCCAATGGCTGGTCATGGAAGCTTACAACGATCTGTACTACACCACCGGCGTAACCTATCAGGCAGACAATCAACCAACTCCCACCACCATCCTGGGTGCTGGGGTAGACGTGAGCGTTTTGCCCATCATCGGCTTGTCTGGTCGGTTGGATTGGGGTGTTCATTTTTACGACCCAACCGGGGCTACAAACGGGATTGACCCACGCAACGGCGGTATTGTCGGCACGGTGAGTTATGACACCACCCGGAACGAACTGGATCCGCAGTTTGCCGCTGTTGAAGATTGGCAACCCGGCGTTTCTGGCCTCACCGTAGACCTGTACGAGCCAGTATTCTGTGGCACAAATCCGGGCACGCCTTGTGACCTCACCGAGCGTTACGAACTGGCAAGCGATGGGTCCTATGCCATCGGTAATTTACTCAATACCTACGTGACAGAAACCTGGGAACGGCCGACTGGCTGTGTGGCGCGTGATGTAGATGGTAATCCTCTAACCGCAGCTGACCAGGATGTGTTGCCAAATTATCCAGATGCTGAATGTTTGGAAGGGCCGCTCCAGGGCGTGCAGTTCCAAAGCGGTTTCTCCAATGTGGATGGTAACTACGGCTTTGGCGATGGTTGCTACAACGGCACCGTAGACGCCACAGACCCCTCCGATCCCATCTGTGTTGGTGGCGAGTTTACACCGCTACTTGGTGGTCGTGACTACCTGGTCAAGGTGGAAATCCCCAACGATGCTATGGGACGGCCGCTTTACAAAGTGACGCGTGAAGAAGATATCAACATCGGCAATGGCGACGAATGGGTGCCTCAACTGCCTCCGCCAGTATGTGCAGGTGCACTGCACACAGTGGACGTGGCCGATAGCGGAACAGATAATTACCCAGCGGTCGATTTGTTCGGCGATGGCACTGTTATCGTTCCAGCCTCTACCCCCACCGTGAATGCCACTTTCCTGGACATTGCTGGCTCTATCTTTGAAGGGCAGCCCCGCCCGTTGTGCGACATGAAGCTGGTACCGCTGAGCAACGGCCGTTCCATTGTGCCAACCTTCAACGTGTTCACAGATGTACCTTTGCCAGGGCGCTTCTGGGGCTTGATTGTTGACGACCTCAACTTCTCTGGTAACCCTCAATCCCTGTTGTACGGGGAAAAAGCTGGTGTGCCTTTTGCTCCAGTCGGCATTTATGACTACACCAATCGGCTGGTAACCACTGTCGAATCTGACTTCAACGGTCTCTTCGACGTGCTCCTGCCGTCTACCAATCGTATTAACTGTCCAACACCATCCGGCGTTTGTGCCAACCTGTACCGCTTCGTGGGTAACGATCCTGGCACACCTGGGCAACTGAACCCGAATTACCAGCCGGAGTTCCGTACCATTGCCGCTGAGTTTGAAGCGATTCCGGGCTTGATTGTTCCGGCTGACCTGGCTCCAACACAGGTAGGTGTTTCCGTGCAACTGCCCGGCGGGCAAGTGAATCAAGTGAGCTGCGCGTTGGCCTCAACGACGCCCCAATTGTTCACTTTATCCCGGCCCTATGTAAATAGTAGTGGTTCCTTCACAATCAATGGCCTCGGTTTTGGGGCTGCGGGCGGAACCGTTACCTTGGATGGCAGCATTGCTTTGCCCACCACCACCTGGAGTGACACTCAAATCAGTGTGATGGTGCCGGTGGGTACAGCACCTGGTCCACACCAATTGGCTGTTGTGGCTGCCAACGGTCAACCAACCGTCAATGGCCTGACATTTCATGTGTTGGGCAGCATTATTGGCCCCTTCCCATCAACAACCTTACTCGACAACTTCAATCGGCCAAACAATGGCAACATTGGTGTAACCTGGAGCGAGAACAGCCCTGGTAATGGCAATGGCTTTGCCATCTTTAGCAACCAGTTGTTGGTGGATAACGGGTTCAATAACAATAACAACATTGGTACGGCCTGGTGGTCTGCTGGGGCACCGTTTGTTGCTGATCAGGAAGCTTACTTCACCTTTACCCAGGTCTCGCCCCAAAGTAATGCGAATGAGCAAGGCCTTCTGTTGAAATTCAGTGGCAGCAACACGAATCCAGAAAGTACGAATGCCCAATGGATTGAAGTTGCCCTGAACAATAGCCCGGCCAATACGCTCCGTATTCGCACGAAGACGGCCGGATCGGGCACTATCACGACTCGGGCTACCTTCAATGGCGTTACATTTGCTACAAATGATCAGCTTGGTGCACGGGCTTTGAGCGACGGTACGATTATTGCCTACAAAAACGGGGTTGAAATCGGCCGTACAACTTATGCTCCCTCAGCAACCTGGACGGGTCGCATCGGTGTCCGCTTCGAGGGCACTGGCAACAACTCCAATAGCTCAAGTGCTGATGCCCGCATAGACAATTTTGGCGGCGGTGACATTGTAACTGCTGGCTACAATCCAAATGTCTATGAAGTTGGCCCTGGACGGCCGTATGCCACCATCCAAAGCGCCATTGACGCAGCCCAGGCCAGTAACGGTGAAGACCTGATTGTGGTCTACCCCGGCCAGCCCGATCTGGTGAATCCCCGTGCCAACCCGCGCGGCGCTTACTACGAAAACCTGATCATCAACAGCCCAATCAAGCTGCAAGGCGTTGGCCCCGGTGGTTTCCAGGGTGCTATCTATGTAGCCGGCTCCATCATTGATGGTGGTGCTTTTGGTGGTGACGGTGTTGTAGCCGCAAACTGGTACGATACATTGGCGGGCATCACTTGGGATGGTAACCAAACTATCTACGATGGTGCAGTCATTTCCATCTTTGCCCATGACGGCGACTTTACCAACAACTACCTGGCCAGCATTGACGGTTTTGATTTGCGTGGTGGCGATCAGCAAGGCTTCCCTGGCAACATTAACCAAATTGGCGGTGGTGCAACTGGCCAGCCCGGCAACTTGATTACCCAGGGTGGCGCTATCTTTGCCAACGGCTATGCCCGCTACCTGCAAATTACCAACAACACCATTCAAAATAATGGTGGTGCGTACGGCACGGTTCGCATTGGCACGCCCGATATTCCGGCACCAGATACCAGCAACCACAACGAGAATATTCACATCGCCAACAATCGCATCATCGCCAATGGCGGTACGAATCTGGCAGGTGGCATTGGGTTGTTTGCTGGTGCAGATAACTACGAAGTGACCCAAAATGACCTTTGTGGCAACTTCTCGGCTGAATATGGCGGTGGCCTGTCTGTTTACGGCTTAAGCCCCAACGGCTCGATTCATGATAACCGCATCTACTTCAACGCTTCTTACGATGAAGGTGGCGGTATCATGATCGCTGGTGAGTTGCCAGCCGATCCCAGCCAGTTGTCACCTGGCACTGGCCCGGTAGCTATCTACAACAACCTCATTCAGGCAAACATGGCCAATGATGACGGTGGTGGTGTGCGCTTCCTGATGGCTGGTAACTTCCCGATGGACGTTTACAACAACATGATCGTCAACAATATCTCTACACATGAAGGCGGTGGCATTGGTATCAATGATGCCCCCAGTGTGCGGGTTTACAACAATACGATCATGAAGAACATGACGACGGCAACGGCCGTTACCAGCAATGGCCTCCCGGCGCCTGCGGGTTTGTCCACCTCCCAAAATAGCGACCTGCTGCAAGCAACGCTGCCAGGTGGGTCACCCATCTTCAGCAACCCGGTGTTGTTCAACAACATCTTCTGGGACAACCGCGCTGGTACCCGCGCTGGCAACACCGTCATCGGTCTTGGCATTACCAATGATCTAACCCCGATCAACTACTGGGATCTGGGTGCGGCTGACGGTACAGGCACACTTGCGCCGACGAACTCAGTGTTGCAAGTGACCACTGGAACAGCACCTAGCGCTTCCAATAGCCTGCAAGATCCGGGCGTTGTGACCCCGTACGACACCTCGGTGGCTTTCAACGTTTGGCGTAACAACCCCAACTTTGTCGGAGCTATCTTGGTAGCGGTTGATCAACCGGTTAGTCTGCTGGGTAACTACCATCTTCAGACCGGTTCACCCGCTATCAATTTGGGTGCGGCCAGCAAGAGTGGTGTCAATGCACCTGCACTCGACTATGACCATGGTGCTCGCCCATCCGATGGTGGTTTTGAGGCAGGGGCAGATGAGCTATCAGGGGCAACCACGCCGCCACCACCAACTGGCGTAACGTTCCCCTCCACAGGGCTATTGGATAACTTTAACACTGGTTCAGGTGTGCTGAGCGCTAACTGGTCTGGGTCTGTTGCCGCTAATCAAATCCGCATCAGCAACAATACCGCTCAGGCTCGTGGCGCAGGCGGCGACATTTGGTGGAACCCAACTTCGTTTGGGGCAAACCAGGAAGCTTACATGACTCTGGTAGCGATTGGCACAAGCACCACGACCACCTCGCGTTGGCAAGGGCTGTTGCTCAAGCTAAACGGGACGGATCCCAACAACACCAATGCCAGTGGCATCGACGTCCGCTATCGCTCGACAACAGGTGTCACGATTCGCACCAAAGTTGTGGGTGGTGTCTGGATTGACCAGGCGACGTTCCCTGTAACCATTAACACAAACGACATACTAGGTGCTCGCGCCGAACAAAATGGATTGGTTTCTGTCTATTTGAACGGCGTGCTGATTGGCAGCATTAATGTTACGCAGGGAGCCAATCCATGGCCACTAACCCTGGCTCAGGGCGGTGGTTGGATTGGCGCAACCTACAACTTTAACGGCGGTCGTTTCGATAACTTTAGCGGCGGTACCATGCCCTAACTAAGGCAACAATGGCCTGGGGGTTGGCAAGCTTGCTACCCTCCAGGCTCAAAGCTGCTCAGGAGATATTCAATGAAAAATAAATCATCTTCCATCAACTTCAGCCGCCGGGATTTCCTCAAAATTGCTGGTGGTGCGGCCGTAATCACGGCCGGGGCCAGCGCATTCCCACACCTCTTGCGCCGGGTGTTGCTGCCAGAGCAAGCTGTGGAGGCCCAAGGCGGTTATGACCTTTACTACGCGGGTACGGACGGGTGGATTTATTTGCCGCCTACACCGGCAATTCCACCGTTCCATCCAGACCCGTTAGGACCAGCTCCGTTTAATACGTACATTTTTGGTTTCCGCAATGTTTCTGGCATGACAGATGCTCAGCGGATCAGCCAGAAGAATAAGGCGCAGCACAATGCCCCTTTGTTCTGGGTCAACCAGTTTGACCCAGGGAACCCGGTTGATTTTCGGGTGCAGGTAACCAATCTGGGCCTGGCTTTGCGGCCTGACCTTTTTGATGCACATACTCTCCACTGGCACGGTTTCCGTAATGTCATTCCTTTCTTTGATGGAGAACCGTCATCTTCAGTGGCGGTGCCGACAGGTGAGAATTTCACCTATGTCTATCGGCCACGGGAGGAAGGTACCTACATGTTCCACTGCCATGTGGAAGATGTGGAGCATGTGCAAATGGGCATGACGGGCCTGGTTTTTGTACGTCCTTTGCAAAATGGCAACATCAGTTTCTACCCCAGTGGCAAATATGCCTATAACGATGGTGATGGCTCCACTGGATATGACCGTGAGTTTTCCATGTTTCTGAGTGAAGTGTGGGCAGAATCGCACTGGTCGGATGCCCATATTCAGCTGCCGGAATGGAGTGATTATCGGGTAGATTTTGCGTTGCTAAACGGCCGTGTCTACCCTGATACCCTGGCTCCCAACGCACCCATCAATGCCGCCGCTTCAATTCATGCGCTGGCCGTGCAAACAGACGCCTCAGGCGACCTGGTTCCCACACCCGGCTACGAGCATTTGCAGTACCAACCTCACTCTGCGCGGATCACCTGCCAGCCTGGCGAGCGCGTTTTGCTGCGCTTTGCCAACCTGGGCTTCAAAGAGTCCGCTATGACCCTGGCCGGTATCCAAATGCGCGTTGTGGGCCGCGATGCCACAATGCTGCGCGGGCGCGATGGCACCAACACCAGCTATGAAACGGACACCGTCTCTCTAAATGCTGGTGAGAGCCATGACGTTATCTTTACCGCGCCAGCCTTCTCCGGTGGCTCCGGTTCAACAGGTTTGGGCTACGATTCTTATATGCTCTACAACCGGGCGTTTACCCGCTCCAATAATCTGGCTGCTGGTGGCTTTGGTGGTCAGGCAACCGAAGTGCATGTCTACCCGAATGGGTCTTTAGCCGCGCAACAGTATCCCAATGATTGGGGCATCTAAACCAATCAAATCACTCATGATAAGGAGCAATAACATGCGAAAATTAAATGCAAAGTGGGTGTGGTTGGGATTGGTTCTGGTAGCTGGCATGTTGTCGTTTTCGTCCGCCGCACAGGCAACCAAAACGCAGACAGAAGTGCAGACAACAACGTCAGCAAACGCGACGGGCATTGTCTGCACCTCAGATGCCAGCCCTAATCCAACCTTTACTCTGACGACAAAAACTGGCTACATCAATTTGCCAGATGGCAATACGATGTTTATGTGGGGTTACTCGGAAGGCAGCAGTCCTTTCCAGCATCCCGGCCCTGTATTGTGTGTAAACCAGGGTGATACTGTCACGATTATCTTGCAAAATACGCTTAACGAGGCGGCTTCCGTCATGTTCCCTGGGCAAGAGAACGTGTTGGCAAATGGTGTTCCGGCCGAACCGCAGTTTGACGGTGGTGGCGCGCTGACGTCATTGACCAATGTGGCCGCGGCCAACGGTGGCAGTATGACCTACAGTTTTGTGGCTACCGAACCGGGTACTTATCTGTATGAAAGTGGTACAAATCCAGTCAAACAGGTAGGGATGGGCTTGTTCGGGGCGTTGATTGTACGGCCGTCTTCAGTGCCGGTGGGTGGAACAGATCCCAACCCGGCTCACTACGCCTATAACCGTTCCGACAGCGTGTTCACGGCTTCAGAAGAGTTCATGGTTCTGCTCTCGGAAATTGATCCATACCAGCACCAGGCCGCCGAAAATGGGCTGCCCTACAACCTGAATAACTATAAAGCACGCTACTGGCTGATAAACGGCCGTGGCTTCCCGGATAGCATTGCCGACAACTATACTTCCTGGTTGCCCACTCAGCCCTACGGTGCACTGGCGCGTATTCATGAGTTTAACGACACCCTGCCGCCTTCGGACCCGAATTACCATCCGTATCCGGGCATGATCCGTTATCTCAACGTTGGTACGGAAGAGTATCCTTTCCATCCTCATGGGAATAATGGTTTGGTGATTGGGCGGGACGGCCGTTCTCTTGAAGGTACCGCTGGTGAAGACCTCTCCTTCGAAAAGTTCGCCATTAACATTGGCCCCGGCCAAACCTGGGATGTTATCTTCAAATGGTACGACGCCGAACAGTATGACGAGACAACGAACCCTGTCCCGGTAACCGTTCCCCAGATTCCCAACATGGTCTATGGTCAATTCTACAGTGGCGGCCCCTACCTGGGGGTACCAGGCACCATCCCAACAGGTGGCGAAGGGCTGAATCAGTGCGGCGAGTATTACATCATCTCCCACAATCATGCTCTGTACCAGATTACCTCCTGGGGCGTCAATATGACTGGGCCTATTACCTACCTGCGGATCGACCCGCCAGAACCTAACAATTGTCCATAAGGGCCAAGGAGACTAACATGCAACCTACAAAACGATTGATTAGTTTAATACGAACGACAGGTACGCGGTTGGTAATCCTGGCCGCCATCCTCATGACGGTGCTGGCCAGCAACATCACACCTGCTGCCGCCGCCCCGACTCGTGTTTTGGTAAGTGTTACGGTGGGTGCCCAATCGGGAACGCTCACTGCTGGTACAACGGGCAATGCTACCTTCGTCGCTTCGGTATTACGAAGTGGTACAAGCCCAAACAACTTCGTTCTGAGTGTCTCTGGACTGCCTGCGGGAGCCAGCGTGATCGCTCAATCGCCCTCAAACCCGCTTAACTTTTTTGGGGGGAACAATCCGCGGAATGTGACCCTGACCATCCAGGTTAATGCGAGTGTTCCAGCGGGCAGCTACAACTTTAATGTTCAGGCATCAGGTACTGGCCCGGATCCAATTGGTGTGGGCACGTTAACAGTAGGAGCTGCCGGGCCGGTTGCCCAGACGATTACCTTTGGCCCACTGGCCAACAAGGCGTTTGGTGACCCGAACTTCAACGTTAGCGCAACGGCTAGCTCTGGATTAGCGGTAAGTTTTGCTGCAGGCGGCAATTGTACTGTGGTTGGCACTCTGGTCAGCCTGACCGGAGCTGGTTCCTGCACCATTACCGCTTCCCAGGCTGGCAACGCCAGTTACTTACCCGCGGCCGATGTTCAACAAACCTTCACCATTAATCAGGGTGTACCCGCGATTACTTTTGCGACATCTCCTCTGGTTGAGTTCCCGGGCAGTGACTTTAATGCCAGTGCCACAACCAATTCAGACGGCGCACTCACTTACAGCTATGTCAGTGGTCCGTGTTCGCTGGTGGATGGCAACGCTGGTACCTTTTCTTCGAGTGGCGTTGGCACCTGTGTTGTTCAGGTGGATACGGCCGTTTCTACCAACTTTGTTGCAGGTTCAGCCCAACAAGCAATAACCATCTACCCGCCATTCATTCACCTCTACGCCGTGGCTGGTAGCACAACGCTCGGCATTCAGTCTGTAACGGTCTGGGGTTACAACAGCAGCAATACACCTGTTACCCAACCAGGCGGACCGACGATAGAAGTTAACGAAGGCGACACCGTCATTGTGGTCTTGCACAATGAGCTTGGTGTGGACACAGGACTTCTGTTCCAGGGTCAAGACATGATCCCGGACGTGACTGGCGTGGCTACGGGTGGAACCAAACTTTACTCCTTTACGGCAAATCGGCCTGGAACGTATCTGTATGGGGCGGGCTTGTTGGCTGGGGCGCAATACCAGTCGGCGATGGGGCTGTATGGGGCGTTGATTGTTCGTCCAGCAGCGCCTGGGCAGGCTTATAACGCCGCCGCCACCGCCTATGACGATGAGGCGGTTCTGGTTCTGAGTGAGATTGACACGAATCTGAACAACAGCGCCAATCCGAGTGCGTTTGATATGCGCAACTTTAAGCCGCGTTACTTCCTGATCAACGGTCAGGCCTATCCCAACACGACGGAAACGGTAACGGGAGCAGGGAATCGGGTGTTGCTACGCTATCTGAATGCCGGCATGCAGTTCCATTCAATGGCTATCTTGGGTACAACTCAGACCGTGATTGCCGACGATGGCAGCCCACTGGCCTACCCACATAGTATGGTGGCCGAAACCTTCGGCCCTGGGCAAACGATAGATACGATTGTAACGATCCCGGCTGCGGCCGCTGATGGCAATCGGTTTGCTATCTATGATGGTAACTTGATGCTGCGTAACAGCAACCAGGCTGGATTTGGCGGTATGCTTACCTTCCTGGCCGTCTCCGGTACGCCTCCCGTAGGTGATACTACCGGACCCGCTACCAGTAACGTAACGTACGGTGCTGGCACGCTGTCTGCTACTGTGAGCGATGTTGCTACGGGCAACTCGAATATTGTTGCAGCAGAATACTTCATGGATTCTATCGGTGCTGCTGGTACTGGCTCAGGAATGAGTGGCGCTTTTGTCTCTCCAGTTGAGTCAGTGACGGCCTCTGTTGTGGTTCCATCTGGCTCACATACGCTTTATGTGCATGGTCAAGACAGTGCAGGGAACTGGGGCGCTTTCAGTTCGGTGCTGGTCAATGGTGGTGATACCACTGGTCCCGCAACAACCGGTCTGACGCTGACGCCGAACCCCAGTAATGGTACGGTCAATATGGCGCTCAGTGCTACTGGCAATGATAGTGCCAGTGGTGGTTCAACTATTGCTGCGGCTGAATACACGATTGATGGGGGAACGGCCGTTTCTATGGTCGTTAATTTGCCGGCCACAATCGCCAGTTTAGACGCATCCATTCCGGCCGCTACGATTAATGCATTGCCAGAAGGCACGCATATCGTGGCAGTGCGCAGCCAGGATGCTGCCGGTAATTGGGGCACTGCGGTGACGATCAACCTTATTGTGGACAAGAGTGGCCCCGTTACCAGTAACGCAATGGCATCACCCAACCCGAGTAACGGACAGATTGGTTACAGCAGCCTCACACAAGCAGTACGCGTGACAGCGACGGTGGCCGATACATCGGCGAAGATCAGTGTGGTTGAAGGCTTCATTGACACCGTTGGAGCCAACGGTACGGGCTTCTTCTTTGCCGCAAGTGATGGTTCGTTCAATAGCTTGTCTGAAACTAGCTTTGCCGACATTCCATTGACCACCATCATTCAGCTTAGTAATGGCAACCATACCCTCTATGTCCACGGTAAAGATGCAGCGGGCAACTGGGGCGCAACCAGTAGCACCATTCTGGTTGTTGACAAAATAGCGCCAGCTATTAGCAGTATTACAACCCTGGATGCCAACCCAACGACGGCCGCTTCGGTGCAGTTCCTGGTTGCATTTTCTGAAAGTGTAACTGGCGTAACTAGCAGTAACTTTGCCCTTGTCAGCGGTGGTAGCGTAACGGGTGCCTCAATCACGTCCGTGACCGGCAGTGGTGCCACCCGCACGATTACCGTCGCGACAGGCTCTGGTAGCGGTACGCTGGGGCTTAATCTTGCCACTGCGACAGGGATCAAGGATCTCGCCGGTAACGCTTTGCCCACAACCGGATTGCCGCTGGTCGGTCAGGTTTACACAATACCGTCGCTGATCCAACTTTACTTCTCAACGGCCGATAACTTTGCTGTACCTGGTGTGGGTGGGACACCTGACGATGCTGATATCTACACCTGGAGCGGCGGTGGCAGTTTTGGTCGCTTGTTCGATGGCTCTGTGGCAGGTTTGGCTGGCAGCGCGGACATCGATGCCTTCACTGTGGTTGATGCCGATACCTTCTACATGTCGTTTACAGGGTTTACGGCCGTACCTGGCCTGGGCAGTGTGGCAGGTGAAGATATTGTCCTCTACGATGCAGGTGCCTGGAGCCTCTACTTTGACGGTTCGGACGTAGATCTTTCCGGTAATGCCGAGAACGTAGATGCCTTTGAGATACTGTCCGACGGCAGCATTCTGGTTTCCACCGCTGGTACTCCCAGCGTAACCGGCCTCAGTGGGCTGGCTAGCCAGGACCTACTGCAATGTGTGGGCACCTTTGGGCCAACAACCACCTGCACCTGGAGTCTGTACTTTGACGGTAGTGACGTGGCTTTGTCATCTGGTTCAGAGAATGTGGACGGTGTGGCGGTTTCAGCCGGTAACATCTTCCTCAGTACCTCAGGTGCCTTCACCGTCACGGGTCTTTCAGGCCAGGGCGAGGATGTGTTCATCTGTAATGCCCCGACTGTAGGCATCAACACCGCCTGCACCAGCTTTAGCATGTTCTTCGACGGCAGCGTTGTGGGTATGACCAACAATCTGGATGCATTTGATCTGCCGTAAATAATGTTTGAATGGTGGATGCCTCCTCGGTGTGGTTACCACCCCGAGGAGGCAAGGTTGAAATCTTTTTAATAATCAAAACAGTTTTGGCCTGAGGTTGTACGCAAATATGACTTCAGGCCAAATAGCATAATTAAAACGAGTTGGGATAAAAATTGTGGACGAAAAAATGAGGCTGCCAGAAAAAAAGCTAACAGCCAATTCAGGTCAATATCTGCTTTGGGTTGGGCTGGCGATGAGTTTGTTGCTCATTGGCTTTTTCGTTTTGCGTGGTAATCGGCCTTCAAGCGGAAAGGCTACTGGCGATTTAATATCGGCGCAGACACTGGCTGAGCAATATGGCATTCGCGTGAATCTAATAGGCATAACGGCCGCCGGGGGGCTGGTGGATCTACGCTTGAAGATTTTAGATGCGGAGAAGGCCAGTTTGCTGCTGCAAGACAGCAGCGATGTGCCGACTCTGGTCGTCGGGAACGGAGCGGCTGTGTTGGTTGCACCGGAAGATAGTACCGGGCAACTGTTAAACAATTTGATGGATGATGGCAATGTCTTTTTGGCGTTTCCAAATGTAAGGAATGTGCTAAAGCCAGGCATGTTGGTTACGGTGCAGTTTGGCGAACTCAGGCTGGAGCCGATCACGGTAAAGTAAAGAAACCACGTTAGGTTATTGGAATTATGCGTAAATTAATCTCCTTTATAGCAACTCTTGCCATTGTTTCCATCTTGTTTGGCCGTGTAGGGATGGCAAGTGGCGCTTCGCCACTGGTTGTCTCGAATGCAACCGTTAAGGTAGCTCCTGAAATACTGGCGGATATGGCCACCTTGAACGCGGGCGAGATGGTAACCGTTATTGTTACCCTGGTTGACCAGCAAGATGTGCGGACAATTCCAGTGAGCGGTGGATTGACACGGCAAACGGCCGTGATCAACTCCTTGCGCGCTCAAGCCGATGCCAGCCAAAGGGGGGTTGCCGCCGTGCTGAAGGTTCGCCACGGTCAGGGTGCAGTCAGTAAATTCGAGCCGTTCTGGATTTTTAATGGCTTCTCGGTGACTGCTACGGCCAATGTGATAAACGAACTGGCGGCGCGTAGCGATGTGTTATCCATTACAAGCGACGACATCCAGATAGTTCCCGTATCCGATCCAGCTTACAACACTGCTGAGGCGAACTTGGCCGTCATCAACGCCCCAGCGCTGTTAAGCCTGGGTTTTGCCGGGCAGGGTGTTGTGATTGCCAGTATGGATACGGGGGTGGATGTCACACATCCTGATCTGGCTAGTAGCTGGCGCGGTGGCAGCAACAGCTGGTTTGATCCTTACAATCAACATCCCAGCACGCCAACCGATGTGAATGGACACGGCACACAAACAA
Organism: Ardenticatenaceae bacterium; assembly: GCA_020634455.1. Lineage (GTDB taxonomy): Bacteria > Chloroflexota > Anaerolineae > Promineifilales > Promineifilaceae > Leptofilum. The sequence continues at coordinate 220,950 of JACKBQ010000001.1, forward strand.
TGGGTGTCATGGTGGGGGGCGACAATGGTGGGACGTTGATTGGCGCCGCGCCGCAGGCACAATGGATCGCCGTCAAAATATTCAACGACGCTGGCGCCTCGTCAGCGACAGCCATTCATCAGGGCTATCAATGGTTGCTTGATCCAGATGGCAACCCAAATACGGCCGATGCCCCCCAAGTGGTGAACAATTCCTGGGCGTATGGCACGCCGGGCTGCAACCTGGAATTTCAGGCCGATTTACAGGCGTTGTTGGCCGTTGGCATTTTGCCGGTAGTTTCTGCGGGTAATTACGGGCCGAATGGTTCGACAAGTGTAAGTCCGGCCAACTACCCGGAAGCGTTTGCTGTGGGGGCAACGAGCAATAGTGATCGTTTATACGCGTATAGCAGTCGAGGGCCATCGGCCTGTGGCGAGGCGAGCACGGTTTATCCGGAATTAACGGCTCCAGGTGTAGCCATCAACACCACGGATCGGTATGGATTGTATTATCAAGCAACGGGCACTTCATTGGCTGCACCGCATGTTTCTGGGGCGCTGGCTTTGTTGTTGAGTGCTTTTCCGGGCTTGACGGCGGAGCAGCAGAGAGCTGCCCTCTTAAATTCAGCCGTTGATTTGGGGGTTGCTGGCCCAGATAATTTGTATGGCTACGGCCGTCTGAATGTGCTGGCGGCATATCAGTTACTGGCTGCGGGCGGTGTACCGACACCGACGGCCGTTCCGCCAACAGGCACACCAACTGCAACACCTATTCCTCCGACGGCCACGGCAACGATTACAACCGAACCGCCAACCGCGACCGCCACGACTACCACGCCACTGCCAACAGGCACACCAACCGCGACATCCGTGCCCCCAACGGCAACCACACCGCCAACGGCAACGGCCGTATCCACCAATTCGATTTTTAGCGATGGGTTTGAATCGGGCAACCTTTTAGCCTGGACCGGAGTTGTAGACCCAGAAAACAAATTGTCAGTTACCGCTGGCGCAGCGATGGTTGGCAGCAAAGGCCTGGCCGCCCTAATCAACACCCGGACGTCCATGTACCTGCGCAGCGACTCACCGATTAGCGAATCCGGAATTCGGGTCAAGTTTTACTTTGATCCTAACAGCGTCAGCCTGAACAACAATACGGGTCATCGCATTTTTGCCGCACTTGATAACAGCGCTGCTGAGGTGGTTCGTCTGGACTTCCGGTACGTCAGTGGGGTTTATCAGCTACAAGCCAGCCTGCGGTCGGATACGGGTAGCTACAGCACGTCTTCGTGGCTGACAATCAGTGATGCACCACATGCAATTGCTTTTGATTGGCAGGCTGCTAGTGGCGCGGGGATAAACAATGGGTATCTAACTGTGTGGATTGATGATCTGTTTCAGGAAACAATTGGCGCGATCGACAATGATACTCTTCGCATTGAGGAAGTGCGGTTGGGGCCGTTAAGCGGCATTGCGCGATCAACTTCTGGTACGGAGTTTTTTGACGAGTTTGCCTTACAAAGAGTGGGTGGAACATTAACAACACCAACACCAACACCGACAGCAACGGCCGTTCCTCCAACAGCGACACCTTTACCGCCGACAGCAACATCAACAGTTACGGCGACATCATTGCCGCTAACCGCCACGGCAACGGCCGTTTCGCCAACGGCCACACCTATGCCGCCAACCGCGACGGCTACAGTAACAATTGCGCCACCGACAGCAACGGCCGTGTCCAACGACCTGATTTTTAGCGATGGATTTGAATCGGGGGATTTTTCTGCGTGGACGGCCGTGATAGACCAAGAAAATGATCTGGCAGTGGCACCCGGTGCTGCAATGGTAGGCAACAACGGCTTGGCAGCACTGATTGATAACCGGACGTCCATGTATTTGCGCGATGACTCACCCCAAAGCGAAGCTCGTTACCGGGTTCGTTTTTACTTCGATCCCAACAGCATCAGTATGGGAAGCTCCCGCTCCCACCGCATCCTAGCTGCGCGCAATAATAGCGCAGAAGTTATTCGGCTAGATTTCCGTTTTAACAGCGGGAATTACCAGGTACAGGGCAGTGTACGCACCGATAGCGGCAGTTATGTAACAACATCCTGGTACACCATCAGCGATGCGCCACATGCAATTGAATTTGACTGGCAAGCAGCTTCAGCAAATGGGACAAACAATGGTTACTTTTCGCTGTGGATTGACACTATATTACAAGAGACGAAAAGCGGCATTGATAACGATACACTTCGGATAGAAGAAGTGCAGCTTGGGCCATTAAGCGGTCTTGATAGTGTAACACTGGGTACTGAGCTATTTGATGATTTTGTTTCAAAACGTACGAACCCTATTGGGCCATAAATGGCTGTTCAAAGCTTTTCAAGAAGAGTAGTTATTATTGACCGCTTACTAAGGCAAGGATAATCAAATGATCGGGATTCTTTCAAGAACACAGTTGAGCCAACCAGGTCGTTTAACACGCGTATTGTTGGTCATTTCGCTTTTGGTTTTTCTGACTGTTGCTGCATTATCGTCAAATTTTCAGCCTGAAGAGGTGATCGTTCCCGATCAGGCCAGTGTAGAGGCCGCTATTGAAGATCAGTATGGGATTCGCATTTCAATGCTGGCTGTCACTGCGGGTGGGGGCGTGGTTGATTTCCGTTTTCAGGTTGTTGATCCAGAAAAGGCCAATTTTTACATGCACGGTCCGTTTGAAGATTTGCCTGTATTATTGGTGGAAGATAGCGGTACTCTTATCAAGCCGCGAGAACATACCCATCATGTCAATTATGAATTCGGCCGTACGTATTACACCATTTACAGAAATCCGGGGGGCGTGGTGAAAGCCGGTTCAAGTATCACGATTATTCTAGGTGATTTACGCCTTAGCAACGTGATTGTGCGCTAAAAATGATGCTGTAAGCGTTCTCAAATAATGAAATGATCAGTTTATAGCTGGTTTGCTTCACACGCACTCTCTTTGTGTTCCCTCACCAGGCAAACCCAACGACTATTTATTTTAAGAAATGAATACAATACTTAGCCGATCTGTAAATTTTAATCGAGTGCTTGTTGTGGATAATCAGAGTATCATGGGAGCTGGCATGGAAAAGCTCTTGTCTGGCGTCCCGTCGCTTGAGGTCATGGGTATTGACTTGGAAAATGAAGCGACGTTGGTTCAGGATATTTCTCGTTTGCTGCCAGACATTGTTATCATGATAGTGGAGTCCCAAGGAACAACACCTGTACGTTTGCTGGAGTTATTAGATGATTACGGCCGTTTACGTATCATCCTCCTCAGCATGACTAGCAATTGTTTCGAGGTGTATGAAAAACGACCTGTTGTTGCCAGAAATTGGGCATCTTTAATAAATGTTTGCCATCCGTCTGCATAAGCATTTTCGTCAATTTAGTTGGGTTTTCGTTCTGGTAAGTTTGTTTGGCCTGGTCATGGTTCGCCGGGTGAGCGCCCATGCTTATCTGGTTCGATCCGAACCAGCCGCTAATGTTGTGCTGGACAGCGCGCCGACGGAGATACGCCTCTGGTTTAGTGAAACGATCACGGACGCGTTCAGTGGGGTTCGCCTGTTAAGTGCTGGCGGGCAGGGCACCGATTTGTCGATTTCTATTGATCCAACCGATCGTACGCTTATGGTTGTGACGCTGCCGGAACTTGCTGATGACGTTTACAGTTTGCGCTGGACCGCCCATTCGGAAGCCGATGGGCATATTACTGAGGGATTGCTTGTTTTTGGTATTGGTCAGGGGGCTAATTTAGGCACTGCTACGGCCGTTGAAACAGAAACGGCAGTTCCATTGCCAGAAGTTTTTTTGCGCTGGCTCATCTTTGGCCTGTATGCAGGTTTGGTTGGCTCCTTTGCGGTAACTTACCTGGTGCTAGACCCGGAATCACAAGAAACGGCCGTTGCTGCTGCCCAACAATCTGCCCGAAAACGGATGCTCCGTCTGGCCTGGTGGTGTAGTTTGTTGGCGTTCTTGGTTGGTTTTACCTGGGTTGGCTGGCAAGCAATTGCTCTGGCGAACAACAATAATCTTCCTGTTTTGGCTACTAGCTGGCAGTGGCTGACCCAAACGCGGTTAGGCACCTACTGGTGGGTGAGCCAATTTCTCCTCCTCATTGTGGTGCAAAATTTAAGTTTTATACAACGCCTGCCTATGCCAATATCTGGCCGGAGCAGACTATTTACGGGCATTTTGCTGCTGGCCTTACTGTTTGTTCATGCTTTAACTAGCCATGCAGCCGCACTGGCTTCCCATACCGCGCTGGCAGTCCTGGCAGATACGTTTCATTTGTTAGCGGCCAGCTTTTGGATAGGTGGCTTATTAGCGCTGGTTGTTGGATTACTGCCGCTAGTGCGCCGCCACGCGGAATTTAAGGCAATGGTCAAAGCAGGCTGGGGGCCTTTTGGCAAATGGGCGCTCCTGAGCGTGGGTGTTCTGTTTGCCACGGGGATTTACAGCACGGGCCGGGAAGTCAGTTCAGCCAACGCCATGCTTACTACTTTGTACGGCCGTACCTTGCTATTCAAGATTGCCCTTGTGTTCCTAGTTGGCGCAATTGGCGTAATCAACTCGGTGCTGCTTCATCATAATTTGGCTGCAAAAGTGGCTCGAATGCTGCGGAAACCGGAAGGCTGGGTGCCGTTCTCATTGCAGCAACTCCCCCGGCTTTTTGTGATCGAGCTCTGCCTGGGACTGGTTGTATTGCTGTTGGCCGGGGTCATCACCGCCGCTCCCACAGCCCGCATTACCGCTTCATCAGCAGCGGATGCCACCCCAGATTTAAGCCAGACGGTAGATGACATGGTCATCAAATTCAATGTGACACCCAACCAGGCTGGCCAAAATGTTTTCTCGGTGCGGGCCATCAGCACCCGGCGGCCACCACCGGCAGAGATCACCCGCGTGATTTTGCGGCTGACCTATCTTGATCAAGATTTAGGAATGACGTCGGTAGACATGACAAATGTCGAACCCGATCTTTATTTACTCAGCGGCAGTCAGCTCAATGTCCCTGGGATGTGGCAGATAGATGCTGTGGTGCGGCGTCGGGGGATAGAAGATAGCGTAGCCCGATTTACCTGGTATGTGCCCAAAGTGGAACCAGAGCAGCCAATGATTGTTTCTGACAAGCCGTGGGAGCCACTGCTCACGTTTGTAGCTGCACTATTATTGATTGTTGGGCTTGGTGTTATTTGCTTGCAACACCCTGGAACCGTTCACAATAATAGTCATCATAATCGCGCCAAAGATTTGACTTCTTAGAATTCCGATTGAGAGAATTCAAAACTTAAATGGGGAAATTATTGGGGAGTATTCCCTTTTCTTCTTAAATCGTTCGTTCTTTATATGTGTAATGTATCCTGCATGACACGATAAATTTTTTCAACGAATATCAGTTGTAGTAGTACGGGAGCGATTAGTCAATTTAACCATGCTTGCTATAGGATTTGCAAAAAGATGTAGGAAACAAAAAAGACCCCGAGTGTGTCGGGGCCTTTTTGTCATACTATAGGCTAGACGGGAGCGACGGGCTTAAATATCTTGCTGGGTGCAAATGTATTTTGTGGATAGCCTTACAAGGGTTGCCCCAAAAACATGTATGATTATTTCGATTGCCAGTTTCAAAAAATGATTTAGAGTGGGAGATATTCAACGCGGTTTGCTAACTCTTCTGGTTCAGCCACTTTAGCAATTAGTTCCAAATCATTGACACAACGACCGATTGTGATTCGCAGTTGATGTGCGTAGATAACACCTGTAAACGACATTCCGTGAGTCTGGCGCAGTTTTCCTTCTGCTAATAAATCCTCATCTTGGGAAAATAAAACCCGTCCTAATTCTGTTGCTCTATCAAGTAAAACAGTATCAGGAGCCGTTCGATATCCATCCTCTTGAGCCGTAAGAACATCTACACCGCGCAGGCGTAGACCTGTAGTAATGGCACGGTGAACGTGAACATCCATGTAGAGCGCAATTGTCATCCAAGAAGACTTTCCTTACGCAAGCGGGTTGCTAATGGCGACTCCCCTGCTTCTTGACGTGATTGTTCAGCATAATTGACCCGCTCTTCAATATCATTATCTAATTTTTCTTTGTGTTCCCAGTAGTAGGCCAACGCGGAATGAATTTGACTCATACTCAAGTAGGGATGTTGAAAATGCAGCTCTTCTGGACTCCATCCATACGCCTTTTGAGCCAATACAAGCTCAACCACTTTCATTGTCGTGCCAGCAATATGAGGAACCCCTTCATCATCTAGGCGAATATGCTCATATGATGTTGTGATAGGAAAAGTTTCATTCATAATATGCTCCTTCAAAAGCAGCCTGTGGCGACCATTGTAGCATAAGTGTACGATGATATGAGAGGTAGTATTCCTTTTGTTTCAATAAACTCATCAAAGTTGATCAGTTTTACATTTGAACTGCACCCTTGAACTTGATTCCGTCAAAGACCAGTAGTGTGGATACAAACGGGAAGGTGGTAGGCAGGCTACTCTCTCGGGCCAAGGTGGTAATTGCATCAAGTTATCTACCTATAAAGGGAAGTCACTAACGAAGGGGCTGAGGGATTCGGCCGTTTGTCGAATGACTTTTCTAGCTTGTCTATCAGTAAATCGGCGGTGGTTAAGAGAAAATGTTGCTCCCCTTCCAGCGTGAATGTTTTCAATTGGCCCATCACGATAGGTCAGTTTGATAATGGTATTGGCTGCTGTGCGATAAGGCCGAGTCACAGGAGTTAAAGAGTCTGTAGGAGCCAATTTATGGAAATTTATTAGATAGCTGAACAGCCATTCCACTGACTGAAAGTTTCGCTTTACACGCTGTTGCGGCATGGGCAGCCATTCATAAGCACGTCGCAGTCTATCAAGGTAAGCAGATTCATCATGATGCCACTGATGCAACAAGTGGGCTAAATTGCTCGAAGCTTCAATGTTAATCCGCTTCATTTCATCCTGGGATATCATGCTTGTGGTCGAATGTTTGGCCTGCGGGTCAATTGGCTTGCCTCTATCCATCAGAACGGCCAGATAAGTTCCCCACCTCAAGCATAATGCAGTCGCACCGATAGACAATACCCAGTGATTGAAACCTACAGTTGGTGACGGCCGTCGGTCTAGCCAAGTACACAACTGATCAAAGATGGGTTTCTCAGGCGGATGGATTGTTATCAAGTCTGCTTTATTCTCAGCAATACCTGCAAACAAAGAAAAATCCTCAGAAACGGGAATCTGCAATTCCATTAGAATACACCTCAAGCCAAGCAGAGGAAGACTATACTCAGATTAACTTTATGATAATGATTGACCGAAAAAATGAAATGAAGGCAATACTAGCCGATACCCAAAATAGAGCTAAACATTCGGAGAAATATCGCGGGAGCGATACGGGTGGATACATCAGCCTAAAAAATGTGGGGACAGGTTAAGCAAAGAAAAAAAGCTCTCGATAAGTTCGAGAGCTTGCACCCAGCACGGGTTCGACGGGAGCGACGGGGATCGAACCCGCGATCTCTGGCTTGACAGGCCAGCGTGTTAACCACTACACCACGCCCCCTTGTTGAGCGACGGAGATAATATCAAATATCGCAGAAACTGTCAAAAAATTGGGGTCAATTTGAGTGCGAATTTGATGAAATCAAACGGCCGTTTCTTTCCAGCTTCTACTTTAGGGAATGGTGGCCAAAATAAGGATGTTTTCCACTGCCGTGTAATCAGCACCACGGTGAAGATAATGTTTATCCTACGCTTACCTGGAAGGCAATCCCAAATAGCGAGGTGTGGTCGCCTGATATTGTTCGTAATTGACCCCGTGCTGCTGGCCCAAATGCTGCTCTTCTAAAAATACCTGGGCCTGAATTGCCACATCGCCCAGCAGCCATAGCACCAGAGTCAGTGCGTTGGGCATCACCAGAAACAGTCCCAGCATGCTCAGCCGCATGCCCAGGAAAATTGGATTGCGCGAAAAGCGGAAAATGCCGTGGGTTACCAGGGCGGTTTGGTTCTCTTCATCAATGCCAATGCGCCACGATCTGCCCATTTGTGCCTGGGCCAGCAGCACCAGGCCAAGCGAAGAAATGAGTAGGATGATGCCAACGGCCGTTCCCACACGCCCCTCTAGCCAATGTAACGGCCCCAAATACGCATACCAGGCGGCAGGGGCCACGCTGTAAATCAAAACGCTGCCTATAATGCCTACTGAAACCAACCGATAGAGCTGCCCTAAAAATGCTGCCAGCCCGTCGGCGTGCGTCAGTCGGTACGGATTGATGCCAGTGGCCCGCCAAATCACATAGGTGCGCCAAAACATGGCCAGGCCATAGAACAAAACGAGGTAAACGACCAGGAAAAGTTTCATAATTACTATGTCCAACCTTCAAATTTGGTCAGGCGCATGCCGTTAAACGTTACCAGCAGGGACGCGCCCATGTCGGCCAGCACCGCCAGCCACATCGTGCCAAATCCAAACAAAAGTGCAATTAAAAAGATGAGCTTTAGACCCAGGCTGAGGGCCACATTGGTGCGAATGGTGCGCATTGCCGCCCGGCTGAGGCGAATGGCGTAGGGCAATTTGCTCAAATTGTCGTGCATCAGGGCGACATCGGCCGTTTCCATCGCCTGGTCTGTGCCGGCCGCGCCCATCGCAATGCCCACAGTGGCTGTTGCCAGGGCGGGGGCGTCGTTGATGCCGTCGCCGATCATGGCCACACGGCCGTATTCGCCCAGCAGTTCCTCAATCTTCCCCACCTTTTCTTCCGGCAGCAGATTAGCAAACACGCGGTCAATGCCCGTCTGTGCGGCGATGTTTTGCGCCGTAGCGGCGTTGTCGCCGGTGAGCATAGCGGTTTGGATGTGGAGATCATGGAGGTGGGAAACGGCCGTTGCGGCATCCGTCCGCACCTGATCCGCCACCGTCAGGTAGCCCAGATACTGCTCATCGGCAGTTACGAGCATCGTCGTCAGGCCATTTTCCTCGGCGCTGGTGATGTCGTTGCAATGTGCCTCGTGGGGCAAATCGGCAAAGGCGCGATGGCTGCCAATCATGATTTGCCGCTGGCCCACCACGCCAGAAATACCCGCGCCAATTTGGGCCTGCACATTGGTCGCCGCCGGGTATCGATTTTGTACCTGGTGTCCCCCGGCAGCCTGAGCCACCGCCTGCGCCAGCGGATGCTCGCTGGACTGCTCGACGGCGTGGGTGAGTCCCAACAAATCGCTGCACGGTTCACAGCCATTGCCCTGGCAGTCCACCGATTGAAAGTGGGTAACGGCCGGTTTGCCCTGCGTCAGCGTGCCCGTTTTGTCGAAGGCGACCAGCTTCACCTGGCTCAGCGCTTCCAAATACGCGCCGCCTTTGATGAGGACGCCATGTTTGGCGGCGTTGCTCAGGGCACTGACCAGGCTAACGGGCGTGCTGATGACCAGGGCGCAGGGGCAGGCGACGACCAGCAGCGCCAAGGCCCGGTAAAGCCAGCCGTTAATTGGCGTAGCCGGATCAATCAGCGGCTGCTGCCAGATGAGCGGCGGCAGCACGGCCACCAGTGCAGCCAAAATCACCACGGCGGGCGTATAAACGCGGGCAAAGCGGTCAATAAACCGTTGGGCCGGGGCGCGCCGCTCCTGCGCCTCTTCCACCAGCTTGATGAGGCGGCTGATAGTGCTGTCGGCCGCCAGGTGAGTGGCTTCCAGATGCAGCACACCCGCGCCGTTGATGCTGCTGGCAAAGACGGTGTCGCCCTGTTGTCGCGGAATTGGCGCACTTTCGCCAGTGATGGACGATTGATCCACGGTGGAACTGCCGCTGAGGATACGGCCGTCTACCGGCACCCTTTCCCCAGGCTTCACAATCACCGTTTCACCCAATTTCACTTCTTCAACGGGTACTTTGTGTGGCTCAGTGCCGCAAAACGGACATTCGCCTTGCGTGTAGCCATTTTGGCCCAAATGCTCCTGGCAATCCATACAGGGGCGCAGCACGGTGGCGGTTTGGGGGGAAACTTGCATCAGGCTGCGGATGCTGCTGCGGGCGCGAACGGCCGTATACCCTTCCAGCGCCTCGCCAATGGCAAAGAGCACCATCACCAGCCCCGCCTCGGTATACGCGCCGATGAACAGCGCGCCGACGGCGGCAATCGTCATGAGGGCGTTGATCGTGAGTTCGTGGTTGATGCGCAGAGAGCGCCAACCACTGCGAGCGATGGGCCAGCCCGCCAGCGCCAGCGCCGCCACGGAGGAAATGTTCAGCAGGGGATGCTCCCAGCCGAGCATCGGCAGCAGTTCGTTAAAGAGCAGGCCGGGCAAAATGAGCAGCACCCCGACCAGCGCCAGCCGGGTTTCTTGCCGCTGCCCCATGAACTGCCAGAAGTTTTGCGGTTCGGCCGCTGCCACTTTTTCGTCTGGGGCAGCCACATCGTAGCCGAGTTCCTGAATGCGCGCGATGATGTTTTGGGGAACGGCCGTTCCCGACACGCGTAACGTTTCTGTGGTGAAATTGAGCTGGCAAAGCTCCACGCCAGCCAGTTTGGCGACGCCATTTTCCACCGTCTGCGCACAACTAGCGCAATCCATCCCAGTGACGCGAAAGGTGTGTTGGGTGTTCGTCATAAATGAATCTCCAAAATTTTTGTGGCAAGTCGCAAGCTGCAAGTTGCAGGTATGAAATCCACTTGCAACCTGCCACCTGCCACTTCTTACGTTTTGGATGATACACCTTAAAGTCGGGTTGAAAGTCAAGCGATTCGGTAAACGGTAATCCGTGAACGGTAATCGGTATACCGATTACCGTTCACTTTCAAGGGCCAGGAAAAGCCGGGCCAAAATGAAGGCGCTGTCGCCGCTGGCGATGAGGAGGAAGCCGTCGTCGTTGTGGAAGAATTCGGGGGCGGCGTTGGGGTGCACGGCGCAGTTGGCTTCCAGCTGGGTGAGTTGGCGCAATGCGTCGCCGATCGCCGGGTCGTCGCTGACGACGAGGATGTGGTAGGCATCGTTTTCTTGCCAGACGTGTACGTGCTGGCCGCGCAGAGTGTTGAGGAGCTGGTGGCCAACGGCCGTATTCAGCACACAGCCTCCGTAATGTCCCAACCAATCCAGCAGAGTGCTGGCTGGGGTTTGCGCCGCCGGGTGGGAACAGAGCCGGGCCAGCAGTTCGCTAATTTGCTCCTGGTGCAAGGGGGATTGGCGTGATTGCACATCTTGCAAAAACAAATCCAGCTCGTGGCGCAGCACCAGCAGTTCAGTGAGCTGCTTTTCTAGGGCGATGAACCGATTTTCTGCCAGCTGGCTTAGCGTGTCGCTGCCGATGGTGCCCTCGTCCCAGCCTGCCAGCAAGGTGCGAATGTCTGCCAGGGAGAAGCCCAGCCGCTGGGCACGCTGGATGAGATGGAGCCGTTCGGCCGTTTGGGGTTGGTAGAGTCGGTAGCCAGAATCGGAACGGCCGTCTGGCTGCAACAACCCCTCTTTTTCGTAGTAGCGTAGGGTGGAAGGCGGCAGTTGGGTTAGTTTGCCCAGCTGGCCAATGGTAAGATGTGTTTTATGTTTCATGGCTGTGCAGTGATGCCAATATCGGCAAATGGAGCCAGAGAAAAATTGGGCATCAAGCCGCGACCTTTTTTAAAAGTGTGAAGTAAAAGGTTGTGCCGATATTTGGTTGGGATGTGAGCCAGATTTTGCCACCGTGCAGTTCTACAATTTGTTTACACACGGCTAATCCTAACCCGGTACCTTTATAAATGTCTGTTGAGTGCAATCGCCTGAAAATGGCAAAGATTTCTTCAAAATTATCTTCTTTAATGCCAATGCCGTTATCGGCTACGGCGAACTCCCATTGAGACGGCCGTTCCATTACCGTCACTTGAACACAGGGCACTTGGTCAGGCTTCTGAAACTTTAGCGCATTGGCTATCAAATTTTGCAAAAGTTGGTGTAAAAGTGCTTCATGCCCATAAATTTCTTGATCTTCGGCTGGATATTCAATGACAGCGTTTGTTCGGAGGATAGCATCTTGTAAACCTATCATGACATTATTGATTAAATTAAGGAATGAGATTTTGTCTTGTGTAACGGTAGTCCGCCGTACTCTGGAATAATTAAGCAGTGCCTCAATCAACAACTTCATGCGGTTTGTAGCTTCGAAAACAAAAGTAAGGGCCATTTTCGCTGTGTTATCAAGTATTCCTTCAGTTTGGGCCTGGATGACATTGGCAAAGTTGATGATAGTGTTGAGTGGCTCTTGCAGATCATGTGAGGCCACATAAGCAAACTGCTCCAAATCGCGATTGCTGCGTTTGAGATTTGCCAGGACCTCAGTGAGTTCCGCATCTTTTTCCTTGATTTCTGTCACATCTTCAAAAGTTGTATAAACCTGATACGGTTTTTCTTCACCAGGCATAAACTGCGGTCTGGCATTGATGTTTAGCCAAACGTAGCTCTCTTTTTGGGGGTTAAACACGCCCATGGTGTCGTTATGGATTTGCTCACCGGTACGCAGCGCTCGCATGGCTGGGTGATCTTCGCCCGGATAGTCGCTGCCATCTAGATGGATGGATCGCCAACGCGGGTCAATGTCCAAGCTGGCTTCTTGTTCAGTTAAATCTTTTCTTCTATCCATAATATTTTAGCTCCCTGCGGGTAAATTAACTTTGTGGAAGAAGGGCTTTGAAAAAAGCTGATTTTCCAACAGGTGATTATGATTTCAAGACATGGATGAACAGTGTACATTATAACCCGCTTTTTTGCCGAAAAACCATAAAATATTTCGGCTACAAGAAGAAAATCGCCATTTATATTCGCTTCTTACTGCGTTTATCGTTAGAATCTTCGCTTCTATTTCGAGCTAAGAGTGCAACTTGGCTCATAGCCAAGGAGTATTTTCGTGAGTTTTTCGCAATTTTTGCTCGATTCGCGTTTGGAAGCGGGCATTAAAGATATGGGGTTTGTGGATCCGACCCCCATTCAGCAGCAAGCTATCCCGCATGTTTTGGCCGAATCGGACCTGTTGGGATTAGCGCAAACAGGAACGGGAAAAACGGCCGCTTTCATGTTACCCATTCTGCAGCGCCTCACCCGTGGCCCGCTGCGGCAGGTGCGGGCGCTCATCGTCGCGCCCACCCGTGAGTTGGCGGAACAGATTCATCAAACGGCCGTTGACCTGGGCAAATACACCAAAATCCGCAGCACCACCGTGTATGGCGGCGTCGGCAAAAAGGCGCAGATTGATGCGTTGCGCCACGGCGTTGAAATTGTGGTTGCCTGCCCCGGCCGCCTGCTCGATTTGGCTGGCGAGAAGCACATTGACCTGGCCAAAGTGGAAGTGCTGGTGCTGGATGAAGCGGACCGCATGTGCGACATGGGCTTTTTGCCAGACATTCGCCGCATCCTCAAGCTGGTGCCCAATCGGCAACAAACCCTTTTCTTCTCCGCCACCATGCCCGACGACATTCGCGAACTGGCTGATGACATTTTGGACGATCCCGTCACTGTGCAGATTGGCCTGATTGCGCCCGCCAAAACGGTATCCCACGCGCTGTACCCTGTGCCGCAGGGCATGAAGAAAGAGCTTCTTTTCACCATGCTGGATGAAATGGCCACGGGGCGCGTGCTGGTGTTTACCCGCACCAAGCGGCGGGCGCGTTTTCTGGCCCGCGATTTAGACAAAAAAGGATTTAATGCGGAAATGCTGCAAGGGAACATGTCCCAGAATCGGCGGCAGCAGGCGATGGATGGTTTTCGCAGCGGCAAGTACGATATTTTGGTAGCTACCGATATTGCGGCCAGAGGCATTGACGTTGCCGAAATTTCGCACGTAATCAACTTCGACATGCCGGACACGGTGGATGCATATACGCACAGAATCGGCCGTACGGGCCGGGCGGCAGAAGAAGGGGATGCCTTCACCTTTGCCACCGATGAAGATGCAGCAATGGTGCGCGACATCGAGCGTGTACTAAAATTGCGGCTGGAGCGTCGCCGCTGGCCTGAGTTTGATTATGGCAGCTTCGAGCCGGAAAAAGCACTGCCCATCGCCCAGGCCTCAAGGCCAGAGCGGCGAGATGGTGGTGGCAAGCCTCACGGCAACTATTCGCGCCGTTCTGGGGAAAAGCAAGGGCCAAACAGGCGGCGGCGCGGCGGGCGCGGGCGCAATCGGGGTGGAGCCAGCAGCTAACAAATACGCGGCAATATTTCGCCCATCAGCATGTCCACGATGCGTTTGCTGCCGTAACGGTTTTGCAGCAGCACGCGTCCGGCTGGCTCTGCCGTCACCCGGCCAATCACGGTGGCGTCAGCGCCATTGGGGAACTGGCGCATGGTAGCCAAAATATTCCCGGCTTCCGCATCAGGCACGATAGCCACAATTTTACCTTCATTGGCAATTACCAGAGGATCAAAGCCCAGCATCTCGCAGGCAGCCCGTACTTGCGGCCGTATAGGCAAACTTTCCTCTTCCAGCACTATGCTTACGCCGGACTGTTGGGCAATTTCATTCAAGGTTGTGGCCAGCCCGCCGCGGGTTGGATCGCGCAGCACATGAATTTGCTCGCTGGCGTCTAGCATGGCTAGCACCATTTTGTTGAGCGGGGCCACATCGCTTTGGATGTCAGTTTCAAAGCCCAGGTCGCCACGGGCGCTAAGGACAGCAATGCCGTGGTCGCCCAGCGTGCCGGAGACGAGGACAACATCGCCTGGGCGGGCATTGGCCCCGGAAATGTTGGTGGCGGGCAGCATCAGCCCCACACCGGTCGTGTTGATGTACACGCCATCCGCTTTACCGCGCTCCACCACTTTTGTGTCGCCTGCAATAATTTGGACTTTGGCAGATACGGCCGTTTCCTGCATAGAGTCCACAATCCGCTCCAGTACCCCAATTTCCAGCCCTTCCTCCAAAATAAAACCCACCGTCAGGTAGAGCGGTTTGGCGCCCATCACTACCACGTCGTTCACGGTGCCGCTAACTGCCAGGCGGCCAATGTCCCCACCAGGGAAGAAAAGCGGTTTGACCACGTGCGTGTCGGTGCTGATGGCCAACTGGGTACAAAGCGTCGGCTGCACAATGCCCGCGTCATCGCCGCGTCGCAGGACATCGTTGTCGAAGACGGGTAAGAAACGCTCTTTAATCAGGTCGTGCGACAACTTGCCGCCGCTGCCGTGGCCCAAAATGATGGTGCCCCGATCCCTAATGGGCATTGGGCACATCGCTGATTCAATGTAAACAGGCTCAGCCTGGTGATTTTTGTTCATGAGATTCCTTTGATTTTTTAACCGCAGAGGGCACGGAGAGCGCAGAGAAAAAACTCATTAAATTCTCTGTGTACCTCCGTGTTTCTCTGTGAAACTCTGTGTTCCTGAACTATGAAACTAACAGTTCGTCCCGACGATAGCGGTAATAGGCTGCACATGCACCTTCGCCAGAGACCATTGTGGCCCCCAGCGGATGTTCGGGTGTGCATTCTTTGCCGAAGGCGGGGCATTCGTTGGGCTTTTTTAGCCCTTGCAAAATAAGGCCAGAAATACAGAGCGGTGACTCTTCTGGCTGGATGGCGGCTACGTCGAAGCGGATTTCTGCATTGAAATCTGCAAATTCGGGTCGCAGGCACCAACCGCTCATGGGGATGGTGCCGATGCCGCGCCATTTACGGTCGCACTCCTGGAAGACCTGGTTGATGACGGCCTGAGCGGGTTTGTTGCCTTCGAAGGTGACGGCGCGGGGGTAGGCGTTTTCTAGTTCGAAACGGCCGTCTTCCAACTGCTGCACCGTCTGCCAAATGCCCTGAATAATATCCAGCGGCTCAAAGCCAGTAACCACCAGCGGCACTTTGTACTGCGCCGCAATTTCCGGGTATTCCCAGTAGCCCATTACCGCATTCACGTGCCCGGCCGCCAGAAAACCTTGCACCCGGTTGCGCGGGGAGCCGAGAATGGCGTGCATGGCAGGGGGCACGCGCACGTGGGAAACCAGCACGCTAAAGTTTTTCAGCCCTAACGCTTTGGCCTGCACCACGCTCATCGCGTTGGCCGGGGCTGTTGTTTCAAAGCCAATGGCGAAAAAGACGACCTGCTTGTCTGGGTTTTGCTGGGCCAGCTTAACGGCATCCAGCGGTGAGTAAACCACCCGCACATCGCCACCGGCGGCGCGAATGGAAAAAAGGTCTTTGCTAGAGCCGGGCACGCGCAGCATGTCGCCGTAGGAGGTGAAGATCACATCTGGGCGGCTGGCGATTTCCAGCGCTTTGTCAATTTGTTCCAGTGGCGTGACGCAAACGGGGCAGCCAGGGCCGTGCACCAGCTCGATTTCTGGCGGCAGCAGCTGGTCAATGCCGTAATGCATAATCGCGTGCGTTTGCCCGCCGCAAATTTCCATGAGAATCCACGGTTGGGTGGTGATCCGTCGAATTTCCGCCGCAATCTTTTTGACCAACTTGGCGTCACGATATTCATCTACATATTTCATGCCCTACTTTCCTTGAAAATTATCATGCCCGCGAAGGCGGGCATCCAGGTTTTTGCCAGAATGGATTCCCGCCTGTGCGGGAATGACAGCCAAAAAGCGCTTGCTAATTTGAGCCACCTCCATATTTGCACCTAACCCGCTGTTGGCCTTTCTGGTGTGGGTTCCGCTGCTGAGCCGATGCCCAGTTCCTCTTCCACGGAGGTGATTTCTTGCAGCACTTCCAGCGACTCCATCGCTTCTGCTTCACTGATTTGGCTGATGGCGAAGCCGACGTGGATGACGGTGTATTGGCCCACTTCGATCTCAGGTACGTAGGCCAGACACGCTTCGCGCACCACGCCGCCAAAGTCAACTTTACCCATTTTCAGGCCGCCGACTTCATAAATTTCTATTACTTTTCCGGGGACACCTAAACACATGATTGGTCTCTTTTCCTTTGCCTGTCATTCTCGCGTAGGCGGGAATCCATTTTGGGGTTTGTGGTGGATTCCCGTTTTCACGGGAATGACAGCTGTGGGTAGCTTTTGAAATTGAGTCTTGTTAGTTTTAGCCGCTCTCAAATTTTTTTGCGGCTATGATTAATTGCCCTAGAGCCAATCCACCATCGTTGGGCGGGACCTGCTTGTGTTGAATGACGTGGAAGCCCACTTTTTCCAGTTGGGGAATGGTGCGTTGTAGCAGGGCCACATTTTGCCAGACGCCGCCGCTGAGGGCAACTTCGTTGATGCTCGTTTGGGCGCGTACGGCCGTACTCACATCCACGCTCATTTTTGCTACGCCATTGTGAAAACGAGCGGCTATGGTGGAAACGGCCGTTCCCACCCTTAAATCACTCACCATTTCAGCGAACAGCGGAGCTGGATCAATCATTCCGTTGCTTTCATCCAAAGCAAACGCATACGCGCCACTTTCCTGCGGATTGATGAGCGTCTCCAGCATCATCGCCGCCTGCGCTTCGTAATTTACCGTCAGGCGCACATTGGCCAGCGCTGCCACCGCATCAAACAGACGGCCCATGCTGGAGGTGAGCGGCGCGTTGACCTGGTTTTTGAGCTGATGCGTGACGACCTGCAATTGTGGCTGGTCGCTGGCTGCGGCCAACGTTTGGGCCAGATTTTCCTGCCATTCGGAGAAATCCAGCCCCAACTCTAGCAGCCAGGCCAGGGCCAGACGCCACGGCTGGCGTACAGCCAAGTCACCGCCAGCCAGGGGAATGGGACGGAGATGAAACGGCCGTTCATACCCCGCATAATCCGCCAGCAAGCATTCGCCACCCCAAATCGTACCGTCGGGGCCGTACCCCGTGCCGTCAAAGCTCAGGCCGATGACGGGGTGGTTGCCGGGATGCTGGTTTTCGGCCAGCGCGGCGGCGATGTGAGCATGGTGGTGCTGCACGCCGATGGCGGGCAATCCTTCTGCGGCGGCCCGTTCCAGCGCGTACCGGCTGGCCAGGTAGTTGGGATGCAAATCATAGGCGAGCAGCGCGGGCTGGACGCGGAAAAGCTGCTCAAAATGGGCCACGCCGCTGCGAAACGATTGCAGCGTTTCGTAATTTTCCATGTCGCCAATGTGATGACTAAGGAAAGCGAAACGGCCGTTGCTGAGGCAAAATGTGTTCTTCAGCTCGCCGCCTGTGGCCAGCGTGGGCGGAATCTCCCACGGCAGCTGCACCGGGAATGGCGCGTAACCGCGCGAACGACGGATGGGCATCGTTTGCACTTTTTCTGTGCCGTCTGGGGCCGGGACAGTGAAGACGCGCGTCACAGAATCGTCGCAGCGGATGTAGATGTCGCGGTTGTGGAGCAGCAGGGCATCGGCCAATGGAGCCAGGCGTTGGCGGGCGTCGTCGTTGGTGTAGGCAATCGGCTCTTCGCTGAGATTGCCGCTGGTCATCACCAGCACTTCCGCTGCGCCGGGGCCTTTTTCCATGAGCAAATAGTGCAGCGGCGTGTACGGCAGCATCACGCCTAGCTGGTCTTGGCCGGGGGCACAGACGGCGACGATGGGGGAAGACGGCCGTTTACGCAGCAATAAAATGGGACGAGCACGTGAAGTGAGCGCTTCAGCCTCGATTTCGTTGAGGTAGCAATGTTGCTGCACGGTGTCTAGGTCGGCCATCATGAGAGCAAATGGTTTTTCGCGTCGTAATTTGCGCTGGCGGAGGGTGGAAACGGCCGTTTCATTCAACGCATCGCACGCCAGATGAAAACCGCCCAGCCCCTTGATCCCCAAAATTTCTCCGTCTAGCAGTCGTTGTTTTGTGGCTTGCAAACCATCTTCGCCACGTTCGGCTGGCGCAAAACCGGTGTCGGTCTTCAGTTCCAGCCAGATTTCCGGCCCGCACGACGGGCAGGCTACCGGCTGGGCGTGGAAGCGGCGATTGGCCGGATTTTTATACTCAGCGGCGCATTCGGGGCACATATCAAATGGAGCCATTGTGGTTAACGGCCGATCGTACGGAATGTCTTTGGTGATGGTAAAGCGTGGTCCGCAGTTGGTGCAGTTGATGAACGGATAGCGGTAGTGGCGGTCGGTGGGATCAAACAGTTCGCGCAAACAGTCCTCACAAATGGCTACGTCTGGCGAAATGGGCTGGAACGCTTTGGCTACCGCCTGCGAATGCACAATCTTGAATTGCGTATAGCCGTTGGAACGTGTGTTGGCAACTGAAAAGGTGTCAATGTGTGCTAATGGGGGCAGCTCCTCTTGAAGACTCTCAACAAAAGCATCTAGGTTGTCGGAACGGCCGTCCACCTCAATATCTACCCCGGCAGACGTGTTGCGCACCCAGCCAGTCAGTCCATACCGCTCTGCCAAACTGTACACAAACGGCCGAAAACCAACCCCCTGCACAATGCCCTCGATGTGGATTTGCCGGCCTTGTTTTTCGGCCGTAGGCATCTGGATGCTCATGATTGTTCCTAGCTGCGGAAGCCCTCAATGCGGTCACGCAAGAAATTAGCCCAGGCATCGATGCCTTCGCCCGTTTTGCAAGACAGATCAAAAAAGCGCACGTCTGGATTCAAGATTTGCACGCCGCGCTTGAAATACGCAATGTCAAAATCAATGTAAGGCAGCAAATCTATCTTGTTTAAGATGAGGGCATCAATGCCGCGATAAATGTTGGGGTATTTGTACGGCTTGTCGTCCCCTTCCGGCACGCTGGCAATGACGATGTTGAAATGGGTGCCCAGGGTAAAGGCGGCGGGGCAAATCAGGTTGCCCACGTTTTCCACAATCAGCAGATCGATGTTTTCCAGCGGCAATTCTGGCAGCGCTTTGCTCAGCATGACGGCATCCAGGTGGCAGCTGCCGCCTGTGTTAATCTGCACAGCGGGCATTCCGGCAGAAATTATTTTGTCGGCGTCAATGGTGACAGCGGCCGTATCCCCTTCGACGACGCCAATCTGATACTCAGCTTGCAAAGCCTTAATTGTTTGCAAAATGACGCTGGTTTTACCGGAACCGGGGGAGGCCATCACGTTGATGCCCAGAGTGTGACTGTTTTGCAGTTTAGACCGGTTTTGAAAGGCCAAATCATCATTGGCGCTTAAAATATCTTCAACAATTTTTACCGTTCTGCTCATTGTGTTTTCTCACTCAATTTCAATGCTGTCCAGTCGAAACTCATCGCCGCACATGGTTTTAATTCTTAAGCTGCCACATTGTGGACAGGGGGTAAGCTCATTGGGAATAGCGTAAGTTACTTCACAATCCAGGCAATGCAGTTGGGCAGGGATGCGTTCAAAGTGGAGTTTTGCGCCCTGGCACATAGAGTCGGCGCTGATGATGTCCCAGTAAAATTGCACAGAATCATCCACAATGCTGGACAGTTGGCCAATAACCAGGTACAGATTCGTCACTTTATTCGCGTTGTGCCGCACGGCATGATCAATAACCAATTTGAGAATGTTTTCTGTGATAGACAGTTCATGCATTTGGATAACTTACAACTGTAGCGCTCTCAACTTGTGGTACGTTTTTATTATGACGATCCGGTGCTGGTTTGGCTACGTTATCTGTCACAAGTTGCTCCGTCATCTGTCATCAGTAAAAAAGCCTGTGTTTGTGCACAGGCTCATCTGCATTATTTGTTTCGATAAGGTTTCTTTTTAGTGCTGTGAGCTGAATCTGCTATTTGCCAAGTTGGACTAACTTTTGGGAATTCATGAGGATCTATTGCTTCAAAGCCAGATAGGCCATGCCGAGGAACATTTTTTGTACACCTTGCCCGGTGCTGGCGCTGGTGAGGAGGTACGGTGCTTGGATAGAAGCGGCAAATTGTTTGGCTTCAGTCATGTCGTAGCTGGGCTGGAGATCAATTTTGTTGCCCACAACCAAAAAACGCTGGTTAGGCACAACCGCAATGATTTCCTCATACCAGCCCTGCAAATGGTGAAGTGATTCTGGCTTGGTGATGTCGTGGACCAAAGCGGCCGTTTTGCTGCCGCGATATAACCCAGATCTTACCGACTGGAAGTGAATCTGCCCCGCCATGTCCCAAATGGAGAGCTTGATCGTGTGCTCCTTGATTTGCACCGTTTTGGTTTGAAAATCAACGCCAATGGTGGCCACGCGCGACTGCTCAAAGCGGCCCTCGCAATATTGGCGAATGAGTGACGTTTTGCCCACGTTGCCGTCTCCGGCAACCACAATTTTTAGCAGTGGTACAGATTGGCTCATGCGGGCTTACCGTTTCCATTTGCCCAAAAAATGTTCATGGGGAAACACAAGCTGGCTGGCTTCAACGGATCTGTTTTGCAACATAGCACGATTTGCTTTTTCAAACACGCGGTGCAGTTGTTCCAGAAAATCGAGCTGTTTTTTGGCGGGCTCGGCCGTAAACAGTGACATCATCGTGGTGTATTGTCCGGGCACAAAGCAGAGCCAGCGCCCGCCTTCGATGGCCGTTGCCTGGAGTCCGCCGCCAAAAATTTCGGCCGTAGCGGAGCGGAAAGAGGAGAGCATGGGCACAAACAGCGCCGGATCGACTTCAAATTTGCCCAGCGTGGTGATCGGCATACCGGAACTGTTTTCGTAGATGGCATAGCCTTGGGCTTTGGCCGCGTGCTTTTGCCGGATGAGCACGCTTTCCCCTTCTTGAAAGGCGTCGCCCAGCTCGCTTTGTCCGTTGTCGGTTTCGATCAGGGTTTCGATAGCGCGCATTTCGCGCTGGTAATGCGTGTACAGCTCCTGGAACTGCTGGCGGTTGATGGTGCCGTTGGCAAAGTCATCGGCCAAACGGCCGATTTTGTCCTGAAGCTTGTCTAAAAATTGTTGGGCAGCCGTTTGGCCAGATATGGGTGTTGCAGACGGCCGTTCCGCCACAGTTGGTTTGGGTTGGGGAACGGCCGTTTTTTCCCGAATTGGGGGTTTTGTGGGAATAGATACTGGTTGTTTCTCTTGCGGTGGCTCCGAGCCACCCAGCACCCGTTTTAGCCAATCAAACATAGTTTCCATACGCTCCAGTAGTATCACAGTACTATCAGTATAGCAGAAGCGCCCACAGCGTCAGTTAAATCGGCGTAAAGGAAAACGTGTGCCAGTTGACAATGATCCGTAATCGGTTTTCGGTAAACGGTAATCGGCGTTTTTATCCGATTACCGTCTACCGTTCACGGATTACCGACTTCTAGTTGTAGCCGTCGGCAAAAATATCAATCATCAAATATGGATCGCCCAGCGGGTAAAGAATGGGGCAGGTGCAGCCATTGTCAATATATTCCCGGACCTTGGCCTTCACCTCTTCTGGCGAGCCGCTGGCGGTACACATCTGCACCACGTCGTCAGGCACCAGGTGCATGGCGCTTTCAATCTCTTCTTCCGTTGCAGGCCAGGTGAGCACCTGGTGGATTTCATCCAGCAGCTCCTGGCTGACGCCGCTGGCCTTCATCAGGTGCGGCTGCTGGCCCAGGTATTGCGTCATCATCTTGCGCGCGCCGTCCAGCGCCTTCTTGCGGTCGTTGTCCACCGAGCAAATCATGAGCTGTGGCCGGTCGATGTCGTCAATGGAGCGGCCAGCCCGTTTGGCTCCGCGCTCAAGCGCGTCCATCGCTTCCAGGTTGTACTTGGGGTGCACCAGATAGTTGAGGCAAGCGCCATCGGCAACTTCGCCCGTCATTTCCATCATTTTCATGCCGGTCGCGCCGATGTAGATGGGCACGTTGCGCGGGGTTTTACGGCCGTGTACCACGTCCAGCTGAATGCCGTCCACATGATGGAATTCGCCAAAATGGGTCACGGTTTCCATGTTGAGCAGCTTACGCAAAACTTCCACCGTCTCGCGCATGGCGGAGAGCGGTTTCCGACGCTCAATGCCCACCTTGCTGGCCAGCGGGTCCCACCACGCGCCAATGCCGCAGATGATGCGATCTTCGGCCAGATCGTCCAGCGTCAGGAAGGTGGCAGCCAGTAAGCCAATATTGCGGGTCCAGTTGTTGGTAACGCCGCTGGCAATCTTCAGGGTGGTGGTGTGGGCGGCAAAGGCAGCCATCGGCACGATGGCGTCGCGCACCAGACGGCTTTCAGCCTGCCACACGGCCTCGAACCCTTTGGACTCGGCATATTTCACAAGTTCGATGCCCTCACGGATATCGTGGGCATCTTGCAAATACAGTGCTACGCGGTCTTTTGACATGAGATTCTCCTTTTGTCGGTATTCGGTAATTAGTGGTCGGTATTCGGTGATCGATGGTCGGTAAACGGTAATCAGTGAACTGCTCACTGATTACCGATAACATTTTACCGATTACCGTTCTTTCTTGGTGAGTCCCCGTTTGGGAATTCGCATAGGCAATTTGTAACGACGGATGCCGTCGTATTGGTAGAGGGCGTTGGCCACGGCCCCGGCGGTGGGCACCAGCCCAATTTCGCCCACGCCTTTGGCCCCATACGGCCCATACGGATCCGCCACTTCCACGCCGATGATCTCCATTTCGGGCATCTCTTTGGCGCGGAGGATGCCGCAATCGCGCAGGCGGGTGGATTTGGGACGGCCGTTTTCCATCACCAGCTCCTCGCTAATCGCATACCCCAGCCCCATGTGGATCGATCCTTCCAGCTGGCCTTCAAACAGAATTGGGTTGAAGATTTTGCCGGCATCGTGGGCGGCGGTGATTTTTTGGATACGGCCGTCTTCGTCCAGCGTCACCAACTGCGTGGCATAGCTGTAGGAGTAGTGGGTGTACACTTTTTCCACCATCGCGCCTGGCTTTGTCGTCCAGTCCACCCGGAAAAAGCCTTCATAGCTGCGTCCCACCAGTTTATCTAGCGAATGCGTCTTGAGGTCTTCCTTGAGCTGCTTGCAGGCGTCAATGAGCGCGTTGCCTACCAGCGACGTTGCCCGTGAGGCGGTGGTCATGCCTGCTTCCTGCTCGGAAACGGTATCAATCCGCACCTCGATGATGGCCGGATCGAGGCCCGTTTCGTTGCAAACTACCTGCTGCGCCATGGTGTTGACGCCCTGGCCCATCTCGGTCCAGCCGTGGTCCACCAGCACCTTGTCTGGGGCCAAAATTTGCACCCGCGCCTTCGACTCATCCGGCATGCCGTTGCCGATGCCAGTGTTTTTGATACCACAGGCAATCCCTTTGTATGCGGCCGCATCGTAGGCGTCTTTAACGGCCAGCAGCGTTTGGCGTGCGCCCGCACCTCCTTCGATGATTTGCCCGGTGGCGGTCATGTCGCCATCTTGCAGCGCGTTGTTGTAGCGGAACTGCCAGCGGTCGAAGCCACCTTTTTCGCACAGCTCGTCAATGAGCGATTCCAGACCAAAGGCGCTTTGGTTTACGCCAAAGCCGCGCATCGCGCCACAGGGGATGTTGTTCGTGTAGACAGCAATAGCTTCCACGTCGGTGACGGGCACATTGTAAGCGCCGGTGGCGTGCCCGGCGGAACGCTCCAGCACTTTCATACCCACGGAAGCGTACGCGCCGGTATCGCCGACAAATTTCACCTTCACGAAGGTAAACTTGCCCTCGGCGTCGCAGCCAATTTTGTAATCCATCCAGATGGGGTGGCGCTTGGGGTGCATGGCAATGGATTCATCGCGGGTGAGGCGAACTTTGACGGGCACCTGCATCAAGAAGGCGGCCAGGGCGGCGTGCCCCTGGGTGGTTAAATCCTCTTTGCCGCCAAAACCACCGCCGTTGGGCACCATGATGATGCGCACTTTTTCCAACGGCAGCCCCAGTGCTTTGGCGATTTGGATGCGGTCTTCAAAAATGCCCTGGCCGCTGGAGAACACTTCAACGCCGTCTTGAAACGGCCGTGCCACCGAGCACTCCGGTTCCATAAAGCCATGTTCAATCATCTGCGTCTCAAAAATGCCCTGGGCCACGTGGACGGAGGCGGCTTCGGCCGCAGCCATGTCGCCCCGGCTGGTGAAGCTGCGCGAAAGCTGGTTGCCTTGCGGATGAATCTTGGGGGCATCGGGCTTGAGCGCTTCATGCATATCGGTGACGGGTTCCAGCACCCCGTAATCAACGCTGATTGCCGCCACAGCCTGGCGAGCCAGCGCGTCGGTTTCGGCCACCACCAGCGCCAGCACGTCGCCGACGTAGCGGGTCGTTTCCCCTTCGGCCACCATCATCGGCCAATCTTGCTTGATGAGGCCAATCTGTTTGTCGCCGGGGATGTCTTGAGCCGTGAAAACGCGAATGACGCCGTCCATCTTTTCCGCAGCGCTGGTGTCAATTTTTTGCACGATGGCGCGGGGATGATCGCTAAATTTAAGCGCGCCCACCTTCATGCCGGGCAGGCGGATGTCGTCGGTGTAGTGGTGCTGGCCGAGGACCAGCTTGGCGGCCTGGTATTTGGGCTGGAAGGTGCCGATTTTCCCATCCGCAGCTGGCAGTTTGACCTCTTCTTCCTTGCGAATGGCGTCAGCGGCCATTTCCACGGCGTCCACGATCTTTTTGTAGCCCGTGCAGCGGCACAGGTTGGGTGTCAGGGCTTTTTCGATGTCGTCTCGGCTCGGTTCCGGGTTTTTGCCGATGAGGGCGTTGGACTGCATGACGATGCCAGGGATGCAGTAACCGCACTGTACGCCGCCGCAGGTGACGAAGGAGTTGGCAAACACCTCTTGCCGGTATGCACCTAGCCCTTCGGTGGTGGTGACGGTTTTGCCCTCGACCCGTTCCATTTTGGTGACGCAGCCCAGCACGGCTTTGTCGTCTAGCTGCACGGTGCAGGCACCGCAGGCGGCTTGCGGGGCGCAGCCATCTTTGGCGGAGAGGATGCCTTTTTCGTCGCGCAGGTAGGTGAGCAGCGGGGTTTCTGGATCGCCGTTAAATTCGATCAGCTCGCCATTAAGTGTAAATTTCATTGATTTACCTCCACAGAAGAATAAATCCCCACGAAATAGCTGACAGGTAGGGAGATGTCGGGGTCGCACATCTCGCGCTCGCCAGTGCGCCAGCTTTATTAGTCCACACTTCTGGCGTGACTATGGTTGTTACTTCCTAGACCTGTCAGGTGGCCACGATGCTACTCGCAACTGCAAGACCCTTACTGGACACCTGACAGGTCTTTAGAAATCAGGCTAATTCTTCATGGCGTTCACCGGCCATCATCAGGCCGAGATCGTCCGTGGTGACATCATCATTATTTACGATGCCCATGATTTCGCCACCGTACAGTACCACGATGCGGTCGGACAGCGCTTTGACTTCATCCAAATCTTCTGAGATGAGTAGCGTGGCCAATCCTTCGCTGCGGTATTTTAACAGCTGATTGTGGATATATTCTGTAGCACCAATGTCCACCCCACGGGTGGGCTGGGCGGCGATGAGCAGACGGGGCTTCCGGGCCAGTTCGCGCGCCAGGATGAGTTTCTGGATGTTGCCGCCGGATAAATTTTTGGTCGGTGTTTCTTGCGTCGGGGTTTTGACGCGGAAATTTTTGATCAACGTTCCGGCGTGTTGGGCGATCTGTTTGAAGTCGAGGAAGATACCTTTGCTAAACGGCCGTCTCACATGATCCTGCAAAATCATATTTTCTGCTACAGAAAAATCTTTGACGACACCGTCGTGCATGCGCTCTTCGGGGATGTAGGAGAGGCCTTGTTTGTACATTTGGGCGGGGGTGAGGTGGGTGACTGCTTTGCCATCGAGGGTGATTTTACCGTCATTCACCACTCGTAAGCCCGCAATCGAGCGGGCCAGGGAGCGTTGCCCGTTTCCAGAGATGCCCGCCACGCCCACAATTTCGCCGCTGCGCACCTCGAAGGAGACGTTTTTGAGGACGCGCTTGCCGTCTTCGTTTACGGCCGTTACGTTCTCTAACTTTAACCGCACATCCCCAACTTCACGAGGCGGGCGCACCCGCTCCAGCAGCACTTCGCGCCCAACCATCATGTTGGCCAAATCTTTTTTGGTCACATCCTTGGTGAAGCGCGTGCCCACCACACGGCCGTCTCGCAGCACGGTTACGCGGTCAGTCAGGGCAAAAATTTCGTTCAGCTTGTGCGAAATGAAGATGAGGGCGTGCCCGTCGGCGGCCATCTGGCGGAAAATGACGAACAGGTCATCCACTTCTTGCGGGGTGAGAACGGCCGTTGGTTCATCCAAAACCAGCAGCGCCGCGCCGCGATATAGCGCCTTGATGATTTCCACCCGCTGCTGCTGCCCCACGGCCAGCTTGCCGACAATGGCGTTGGGGTCTACCTGCAAGCCGTACTTGCTGGTCAGCTCGCGAATGCGCGCCGACACCACGTCCAAATCCAGCCGAGGTGCGCGCGAGGAGGGCAAGCCCAGCGCCACATTTTCGGCCACGGTCATGTTGTCCACCAGCATAAAGTGTTGGTGGATCATGCCGATGCCGTGTTTGGTGGAGTCGGTGGGGGAGTGGATGGTGATGGAACGGCCGTTTAGAAAAATTTCCCCTTCATCTGGTTGGTACAGGCCGTACAGAATCTTCATTAGCGTACTTTTGCCTGCCCCATTTTCCCCCAGCAGCGCGTGAATTTCACCCGCTTTCACCTCAAAATTGACGTGATCGCTGGCCAGCACGCCGGGAAATCGCTTCACAATGCCGCGCATTTCCAACGATTCAATCCGAGGTAAACCAGAAGGGAGGGTGTTTTGGGTGTCGCCGTTTTCGCTCATGCGTTCACTCACTCATTGTGCCAGATCGGTGAGAAGTGAAAAGTAAAAAGCGGTTTGATTCTTTTCACTTTTTACTTTTCACTCTTTCACTCAAACATTAATTACGCGGTTCAGCGACGATTTCAATCGTGCCGTCAATGATGCCTTGCGTGGCTGCTTCACCAGCTTCAACTGCTTCAGCGGGCAGGCTATCGGCATAAATCACCGTTTGGCCGCCGTTGGCCAGCGTTAGCTGCAAGACGCGTCCGCCGTATTCGCCAGCCTGATTGGCTGTAATCATCTCCAGCAGTGTGGGAACCCAGTCGTACAGCACGGTCACTACGACCACATCTGGCCCTGCCGGGCTTTGATCGGCCTGGATGCCAAGCCAGGGCACGCCCTTTTCGCTGGCCACGCCGATGGCCCCGACAACCTGCTGGGCCGAACCGGTTAGCACGTCAGCGCCAGCCGCGATTTGCGTGTTGGCTGCTTCTGCCGCCAGCGCGGTGTCGCCAAAAGAGCCGGTGAAGGAGACGTTGACCTGAACGTCCGGGTTGGTGGCTTTCACGCCAGCCAGGAAGCCATCCACATGCAGTTTGGCGTCGCCAGCGTCCACCGGACCAACCAGCCCAATGATGCCGGATTCGGTCAGGTAGGTGGCAACTACGCCGCTGACGTAGCCGCCCTGCTCAGCGCGGGGTTCGTAGGCAAAGACGTTGGTCACGCCTTCGTCTGCGCCCGTATTGGTGGTGGTGCCCCAGGCAAAGCTGGTTTCCGGGAAGTCCGGGGCAATCTCGAAGAGCGAGGTGCCGTACTGTGCGCCGTGGGCAATGACCAGGTTGTAGCCCTCAGCGGCGTAATCGCGAATGGCGGCAGCCGCATCGGTGACGTTGAACATATTTTCGGTATAAGCAACCTCAAAGTTTTCTTCGCCATAATGGGCTTGCAAAACCATCAGCGAATCGTAGATGGATTGGCTCCAGGCCAGGTCGGTGGTGGTGCTGGGCATTACCAGGGCCACGCGAACCGGTTCCAAATCGGGATAATCCATCATCGCTTCGCTGTCGTCGGCAGGAACGGCCGTTTCGCCAGCAATAACCGCATTTACATCAACGTCGCCCGCGATGATCGCTTCAGCCGCAGCCTGTGCCGCAGCCACGGCGTCTGCATCCAAACTGTCTGAGAAGTCCATCACCAGGCCACCGTTCGCCAGCGTCAGCGTGTATGCGGAACCGCCATACTCACCAGCCTGATGTTTGTTGATGATGTCACTCAGAACGCCATCCCAGTTGTACAGTTGGGAGGCCACCACCACATCGGCATCAATGGGGCTTTGGTCAGATTGGGTGCCCAACCACGGCACGCCTTGCTCGCTGGCCACACCAATCGCGCCGACAACTTGCTGGGCGGAGCCAGTCAGCACATCGGCGCCCGCCTGAATGTGGGTGTTGGCAGCTTCAGCCGCCAAGGCAGTGTCGCCAAAGGAACCAGTGTAGGAGACGTTGACCTGGGCATTGGGATTGGCGGCCATCGCGCCAGCCACAAAGCCATCAATGTACAGCTTGGCATCACCTGCTTCTACCGGGCCAACCACACCAATCACGCCAGAGGTAGAGATGTTTGCCGCCAGAACGCCGTTGACGTAGCCACCTTCTTCAGCGCGGGCTTCGTAGGCAAAGACATTCGAGATGCCCTGGCTTTCGCCCGTGTCGGTGGCAGTGCCCCAGGCAAAGGTTGTTTCGGGATAATCTGGGGCAATTTCGAACATGGAGGTGCCGTACTGCGTGCCGTGGGCAATAACGATGTTGTACCCTTCGGCAGCGTAATCGCGGAGCGCGGCGGCCGCATCGGTCACGTTGAACATGTTCTCCGTGTAGGCCAGTTCCATCACTTCCGGGCCACCGGCTGCTTCTTGCAAACGCAGCAACGAGTCGTAAATCGCCTGGCTCCAGGCCAGGTCGGTGATGGTGCTGGGCATGACGATTGCAATGCGAATCTGTTCAATGTCCGTTACGTCGGCTTCAGCAGAAACATCTTCAACTGCTTCTTCCTCAGGCATTGCTTCTTCTGCGGCATCGGTGGTTTCGGTAGTGTCTGCGGGCGTTGTTTCATCCGCCGTTTCGCCACCGCCACAGCTAACCAGCAGCAGGCTAAAAATGAGCATTAAACTAAGGTAAAACCATCTTTTTTTCATTTCCTTCTCCTTAACAAGAATGTTTTGGCAGGAGCAGGCCTCAGACCTGCCCCTACGTTAATTTTCACCACGAGTAAACGGTTTGGTAAGCATGGCAGGCTGCAACGAGCGGCGGAAAGGCAGCGCCAGAGCGATGATGGTGAGCAAGTAAGGCAGCATGACGGCCACGTCGGAGGGGATGTTGAGGTCGAGAACTTGCACCCACAGCTGGAGGGCGTTGACGGTGCTGAAGAGCAGCGCGCCAGCCAGCACGCCAACGGGCTTCCAACTGCCAAAGTAGACCAGGGCGACGGCGATGAAGCCCATGCCGTTGGTCAGATTTTCCTGGAAGATGCCCAGCAGGGAGATGGAGAGCGATGCGCCAGCGACACCAGCCAACATGCCGCCGAGGGTAACGGCCGTATACCGCACCTGGATCACATTCACCCCCAACGAATCGGCTGCCTCTGGATTTTGCCCCACCGAACGCACTTTGAGGCCCCAGGTGGTTTTGTTGAGCACCCACCATGCAATGGGCACCAGAGCAAACGCGCCGTAGGTCATCAGGCTGTGGTTAAAGAAAATCTCGCCAATGACCGGAATGTCTGCCAGACAAAAGCTGCCCATGCAAAATTTCAGTTCGGAAAAGCCCTGGATGCCTTCAACCGTGCCCAGCATCGTTTTGAACAGCAGGCTGGATGCGCCCAGGCCAAACATGTACAGCCCGATGCCGCTGATGCCCTGTTCCGCCTGATAGGTGATGCTGGCCACGCACAAAATCAGCCCCATCAGTCCGCCGACAAGCGCTGCGGCTAAAATGCCGAGCACCAGACTGCCGGTCTTGAAAACGGTGTAGAAGCCAAAGAACGCGCCCATCAGCATAATGCCGTCCACGCCCAGATTGAGTACGCCAGAGCGTTGCGAGAACATTTCGCCAATGGCAGCGTACAGGTACGGCGTCGCCAGTCGAATGCCAGAGTGCAGAATGCCGACGATGATGGTGAGTGTGGTTAAATCGCCGTTCATGCTTGCACCTCCACGTTGCGTTGGGATTCTTCCTCGGTAGTTGCGGCAGCCTCTGCGGAGACGCGGCGGTTGGCCCGCTTGCGGACAAAGTAGTCGGTGCTGACTACAAAGAGCACCACCAGCCCTAAAATGGCGGTGATGAGCACCTGGGGAATTTGCACGGCGCGCTGCATTTTGTCACCCCCGACGAGCAAGCCACCAAATAAAATGGAGGAAGGGATGATCCCCAGCGGGTGTAGTTTGCCAAACAAGGCGGCTACGATGCCAGAAAAACCGTAACCTGCGGAAACGGCCGTTGGTTCAAACATCCGGTGGTGCAGACCTAAAATCTCCACAGCCCCTGCTAATCCAGCAAACATGCCGCTGAGTGTCATCGAGAGCACCATCGTGCGCTCGACCATCATCCCGGCGTAGCGCGACGCGTGAGGGTTTAAGCCTACAGACCGAATGCGGTAACCAATGGTGGTGCGCCACAGCAGCACGTACACCAAAATGGCGGCAATCACCGCCAGAAAAAAGCCG
This sequence comes from Ardenticatenaceae bacterium, assembly GCA_020634455.1. GTDB lineage: Bacteria > Chloroflexota > Anaerolineae > Promineifilales > Promineifilaceae > Leptofilum. Next base: position 252,205 of record JACKBQ010000001.1, read on the forward strand.
GTGTGCAGCCGTGACGGCTCTACCAGGACGCCATACAGCTCGGCGGTAAAGCCGGACAAACCAAGTTCTTCGGCTGATTTGGTCAGGCCAAGGGATTGGGCTAAATCGGTAAAGCGGGGCAGGTCGTACAGTCGTGCCAGGCGGGCGGAGTGGGGGATGTTGGTGCCTGCGGCTACCTCTGCGGGATCAATCATTGGGCCGCGCAGCAGGTAAAAACCAATCTGGATGGCGATCTGGTTCATCATGATGGTGCTGAGGATTTCATTGACGCCCAGTTTGGCTTTGAGATATCCTGGAATGGCACCCCACACCGCGCCCATAAACGCCCCGGCAATCATGCCAAAGGCGATGCCCCAAAAAGCGGGAAGGTTTTCCCCCATTTGCACAACCACAAACGTCGTTAGCAAGGAGCCAACAATAATTTGCCCTTCAGCGCCAATGTTAATGACCCCGCCACGAAAAGCGATGGCAATGCCCAGGCCAACCAGCATGAGCGGAATCGCTTTCACTAGCGTGTCTGACAGGCCGTTCTTGTTGCCAAACGCGCCGACAAACAGTGCCTGGTACGCTTCAAGTGGATTCACTCCCTGCAACAGTAACAACACGGCCCCAATGAGAAATGCCGCCAAAACGGCCGCAAACGGCAGCAGCGCATCAAACAGACGCTGGAAAAAGACGCTGTCAAACCTCTTTTTTTGCACGCGTTCTCCTCCTCAATTGCAAGCTCTCCCCGGTTCAAACTATGATATTGTATTGGTGCGGTTCTGAAACTTGGCGAGGATGAACGAAAAGAGCCGCCTCATCCTAGACAAGTTTGATGAATGGTAAGCCACAGAGGTTTTGAGGCGTAGATTCAATTCTCAAAATCCTCTTTCTCCTCTGTGGCTAATTTTTAAATCTTAAGACAACGCCTGGAGCAAACCGGTTTTGGCGTTGAATTCGTCAATGAGCTTGTCGATTTCGGCCGCTTTGCCGGGGATGCTTTCCCAGTAATCGTCGTCGTACCATTGGGCCTGGATTTCTTCGTAGGTTTTACCCTGCTGCTCCACCCAGGTGTAATATTTCAGGTTGTGGACGCGTTTACGGCCGTAATAACCCAACTCTTCCACATAATCAATCGACTGGCCCAGCAAATGCCGCTGGAACGCGCCAGCCGCCTTCATGCCCGTGAACTGGCCGTCGCTTTCATGCAGTTCCACCAGTCGGCTGCCGTACATCTCCATCGAATCGGTCGCCACAGTCATTACCACATCTTGCCCGGTTAACTCGTAATACTTGGCAAATTTGATTGCCGACAGCATGTTGGCAATGCCAGAAATACCCAGCAGCGACAATTTTTCCACCACATCTGGAGAAACACCCTGCTCAACCAGATATTCCTGGCCAGCTGGTTCATTGAACAGCCGCGTCAGCGCCATGCTGGATTCATCATCAATGGCCATCACCATGTCGGTGTTTTTCACATTGTGAATCCAGGGCACGTGCTTGTCGCCAATGCCCTCGATGCGGTGTGCGCCGAAGCCGTTGTTGAGCAACGTAGGGCATTGCAGCGCTTCGCTGGCGGCAATCTTGCTCTGTGGATACTGCTTTTTCAGGTAATCCCCGGCCGCAATCGTGCCCGCAGAGCCAGTGGTAACCACAAAGCCGCGATACCGGTCTTTTGGCCCCATGATTTGCTTGAGCACTTCTTCCACGGCCGGACCGGTTACTTCGTGGTGCCACAAGTAATTTCCCAACTGGTCAAACTGGTTGAAAATCACCAAATCTTCGCCAGAGTTGCGCAGCTCCCAGCACTTGTCAAAAATTTCCTTGACGTTGCTCTCGGAGCCGGGGGTTTTAATCGTTTCGCCAGCCACTTTGGCCAGCCAATCGAACCGTTCCTGGCTCATGCCTTCGGGCAAAATGGCGATGGATTCGCAGGCCAGCAGGTTAGAGTCGTAAGCGCCGCCCCGACAGTAATTGCCAGTGGAGGGCCAGACAGCCTTCTGGGTGGTGGGGTCAAATTGGCCAGTTACCAGCGTGGGAACCAGACAACCAAACGCTGCGCCAACCTTGTGCGCGCCCGTGGGAAACCATTTGCCTACGACCAACACAATGCGTGCCGCAACGCCCGTCAGCTCTGAGGGCAGTTCCAGGTAGTTGACGCCGCCAAAATCGCCGCCATGCGGCTGCGGATCGTTGTGCCAGGTGATGCGGAACAGGTTCAGGGGATTTAAATCCCAAAGACCCACGCTGTGCAGCCGTTGGCGAACCGGGTCGGGAATTAGCTGCGGATTCCGCATTTGGCGGAAGGTGGGGATGATGATATTGCGCTCTTTGGCACGCTCAATAGTACGGGCCAGCGCTTCTTTATTGTGGGTTTGTAAATCAATCATTTTTTGTCATTGGGTAACTAAATAATTAAGTAATTGGGTGTGGCAAGGGAGCCAAATTACCCAATTACCTAATTACTCAATTGCATATTTAGGGCATCGTCAGCGCCATGACGGCTTTTTGCACGTGCAGGCGGTTTTCGGCTTCGTCGTAGACCACGCTTTGCGGGCCATCAATCACGCCGTCGGTCACTTCGATGTTGCGGTCGGCGGGCAGGCAGTGCATGTAGATGGCGTCGTCTTTGGCCATCGCCATGCGCCGTTCGTCGGTGATCCAGTCGGTGTACTGCTTGCCAATGCGGGCCGATTCCTGGTGGTCGGTGGTGGTGAGCATGGCTCCCCAGCTTTTGGCGTAAATCACGTCAGCGTCTTTGAAACCGGCATTGAAGTCATCCAGAATTTCAAAGGAGCCTTTGTGGCGGCGGGCGTTTTCTTTGGCCTGTTCTACGATGTCGGGCATCAGTTTGAATTCCGGCGGATGGGTGAGGCGTACGTTCATGCCAAAGCGGGTCATGAGCAGAATGAGGCTTTGTGGCACGCTGATGGGTTTCTGGTAACTGCTGGCGTAGGCGTAGCTGACGTTGATGGTGAGGCCACGCGGGTCGCCTTTTTTCTCCAGAATGGTGAGCATGTCGGCCAAAATCTGGAAGGGGTGGTAGACGTCGCACTGCATGTTGAGGACGGGCACGCGGGAAGCCGCGGCCACATCGCGGATGTACTGGTTACCAAAATCCCAGTCACATTGGCGAATGGCGATACCGTCGTAGTAACGGCCGTAAATCTCACCAATCTCTTTCGCCGTGTCACCATGACTAATTTGGGTAGTGGTGCTATCAATAAATGCGCCGTGACCGCCTAGCTGGGCAATGCCTGCCTCAAAGCTGGAGCGCGTACGGGTACTGGAGAAGAAAAAGAGCATCGCCAAAACCTTGTCACGCAGATAGGCGTGCGGCTGGTTCAGGGCGCGCTTCCGTTTCAGTTCCAAGGCCACATCCAGGACGGTATCGATCTCTTCTTTCGTCCATTCCTGGGTGGTAATCATATCTTTGCCGCGTAAATTTGTTTGCATGTGATAGTCCTCCGAAAAGTTTTGCCAAAGGGCTGAAATAGTTGAATTAAAGTTTATGTTTGAGCATCGCTGGTAGCAAGGCGTAAAATTTAGTTGCCTCAACCACATCTTTCAGCGGTACGTGTTCGTTCACAGCGTGGGCGTAAATTTCGTTGCCAGGGCCAAAGCCAATGCTGGGGATGCCCAGTTTGCCAGTCCAGTAATTGCCGTTGGTGGAAAAGTCCCATTTGCCCTGGCCAAACGTGTCTTCGCTGCTCCACAGCGCCTTCATCGTTTCGACGCCAGCCTGCACAAACGGATGCTCTTCTTCCAGCGCCCAGGCAGGGAAATATTGCTCATACTCGTAAACTGCGCCGGTGTGGCTGGGTTCGGTGTAAATCAGCTTGCGGATTTCAAAATCTTTTTTCTGGTTTTCGGGAATGAGCGCTTCCAGAGCCTTGCGCCAATACTCTTTGGTTTCGCCGAAGGTGACGCGGCGGTCAATAAAGATGGTGCACTCATCGGGCACGGCGTTGGTGCTGGGGCTGACGCTGGAAATGCGGGTAACGGTGACCCGTCCCTGACCCAGAAAGTCGTGTGGCTCAAAATCCTTTTCCATTTCGGAAATAGCCTGGATGACGGGCATCATTTTGTAGACGGCGTTGTCGCCCATGTAGTTGCTGGCCGCATGGGCACTTTTGCCTTTGGCGGTAATTTCCATTTCGATGCGCCCTTTGTGGCCCCGGTACACCTTCATGTTGGTCGGTTCGCCGATGACGACGAAGTCGGGGTGAACCCCTTCCCAATCATGGAAAGCGGCGCAGCCGACGCCATCGCACCACTCTTCGATGTTGCCGAGGACGTAGCAGGTGAAGCCTTCCAGCAGGCCAAGATCACGGGCCATTGCCAGGCCGTAGACCATGCCAGGCGTGCTGTTTTTCTCATCCAGGGCACCGCGGGCGTATAGCATACCGTTTTCTACTTTGCCTTCGAAGGGGTCCCATTCCCATTGGGATGGGTCGCCAATGCCGACGGTGTCAATGTGGGTGTCGTACAGCAGAATTTTGGGGCCATTGCCAATCTTGCCAACGATGGAGCCGTATTTGTCTACGTATACTTCATCGTAGTTAAGTTTGCGCATTTCTTCACCGATGCGCTTGCCTACTTCTTCGATGTCGCTGTCCATGCTGGGGATGGCGACAATTTCGCGGAAGAAGCGCAAAATTTCCTCTTCCGCTGCGGTGACGCGCTGGTTGAGGTTTTGGATAGTATCTTTCATTTGGTATCCTCTTTGACAATCAATTGTAGTTGGGAGTTTGACAATGGATTTCCATTTGCCAATATCTTAAAGTTTGTGCAGTATTGTAACAGGAAATCTTCTTAGCCAAATTGGTCTGACAAATTTTGCTCTTTTTATCACATTTTTGCGGCTTGGACAAGAAAATTTGTCCTTCAATTGGTTAAATTTTGCTTATAATATCCTGTATAGGTCTGACAATTGTCATAGCTTGTTTGTGATGATTGTCACCAATTTGTACGAACCATGACAACAAAGTTAAGCATTGAGGAAGTTGAATATTCTTTGCGTGAGCGAATTCGCCGACGGATGTATCGGCCGGGTGACAAGCTGCCGACTGAAATTGCACTTACGGCCGAATTTGGCGTAAGCCGCGCCACGATTCGCACGGTATTAACCAGGCTGGCGAATGAGGGGTTAATTGTTCGGCGGCAAGGGGCTGGAACGTATGTGAACCAACGAGTGGGGGAGGTGAATACGCTGGGGGGGCTGCTGGATTACGGCCGTCTCATTGCCGAGTCTGGCTATCAGCCAACCATCCAACCCATTTCTCTGATTCAACGGACGGCGACCATAGAGGAAGCGGCCCATTTGAACCTGGCACCAGGTGATCCGGTGTGGGTGCTGGTGCGGCTATTTTTGGCTGACGAACGGCCGTTCATTCTGGCAAGTAACCTGATTCCAAAAAGTTTGTTTGGGGACGATGATGGATTTTATGACGGCCGTTTGCCCTTGCATCACTTTTTGCAGCAATATTGCCGACAAACCATCGCCTATGCCATTTACGAGATTAGCCCTGTGCAGGCAAACGATGAAAAAACTATCCAGCTGTTAGCCTGTGAACCGGGGCAGCAGCTTCTGCAATTTTCTACCACTTTTTATAATGCCGATGACAAACCTATTGTCTGGGGCTACAGCACCTATGATGATTCTGTGGTGCGGCTGCGTTTTATGCAGAGCTGGGTGTAAGCGTTGTTTGTATAATCGCATAGCCAATCTATGACCTGCCCAAGTAGCTACAAAATCGTTACAAACTGCTCCAATGATTTTTTATGAAAGGCGTGGGCAGGAACCTGGGCATCTTCTGCGGGGTAGCCAACCACCAGATTGATATAGGCGCGTTCGTTTTTGGGGCGCTGTAAAATTTCGCCCAGAAAGCCCATTGGGCTAGGGGTATGGGTGAGGCAAGCCAGCCCGGCATTGTGCAGGGCGGCGATTAAAAAGCCTGTGGCGATGCCCACGGACTCCTGCACGTAGTAATGTTTGATGTGGCCCCCCGTGTCTGCCAGGCCGTACGATTGGGCAAAGATGACAATGAGGCAACCTGCCCAGTCAATGAACGATTTATCGGCATCGGTGCCCAGGGGGGCGAGGGCTTCCAGCCACTCTTCTGAAGCGCGTTCCGCATAAAAGGTGCGTTCTTCTTCTTCCGCAGCCAGGCGAATTTTGTGTTTGATGGTGGGATCGGTGACAACGACAAAGTGCCAGGGCTGTTGGTTTGCGCCGCTGGGGGCACGACCGGCCGTTTCCAGGCATTTTTGGATGACTTCGAGCGGCACGGGCTTGTCGGCAAAGTCGCGGGTGCTGTGCCGCTGCTGCATCAGGTCAAAAAAGTGAGTGGCTCGCTGGCGCATTTCGGTTTCTGGGTAGGTTTGCATGGCCAATGGGACAGACGGAACAGGTTTCATGTTTTTCTCCATTTATGGGTTATGTGCTTGACGCAAGGTTGTTTGGGCGGGAAACGGCCGTTGCCCTATCCGGCCAGTGGCAATGACGAATGGGTCGGAAAGATGCGCGCCAGCATAGCCTGGATTTCCGGGATGCGAACCGGCTTGTTCAGGTAATCATCCATGCCAGAATCCAGATAAAGTTGGCGTTCTTGCGGTTGGATATTCGCGGTAAGGGCCACAATTTTTGGCTGGCTCTCGGCTGGAATTTCGCTACGAATTTTGACAGTCGCCGTTAAGCCATCCATTTCTGGCATTTGAATATCCATTAGAATCAGGTCGTACGGCCGTTGCCGAATCGCCTCTATTGCCTCTAACCCATTTTGCACCACTTCTGCTTCGTAGCCCAGTCGTTTTAGAATGCGCACAGCAACTTTTTGGTTGATGGCGTTATCTTCAGCCAGCAATATTCGCAGTTGCGAAGCGGCAGATAGCGAGGTAACTGGTGGGCTTTGCAGGGTTTTTGCTGGTTTGGGTGCGGAGACGATTTTTATAGGCACCTTCACAAGAAAGCTGCTGCCTTTGCCGGGTTCGCTCACAGCATGCACGGTGCCGCCCATCGCCTCTACCAAGCGCTTGCAAATGACAAGGCCCAGCCCGGTGCCGCCAAAACGGCGTGATGTGGAGCTATCGGCCTGGCTGAATGGTTGAAACAGTTTGTCCATTTTGTCGGGTTCAATCCCAACGCCGCTATCTTGCACGGCAAAGAGAAGTTGAGCTGCCTGAGGTGTTTGGGAAACGGCCGTTACCATCAGCGACACAAACCCTTCCTGCGTAAACTTCACAGCATTGCCCAAAAGATTACCCAATACCTGCCGCAACCGTACATCATCGCACAAAATATGCTGTGGCACATCCGGGGCAACCATGCAGGAGAATGCAAGCTGTTTAGCGTCTGCTTGTGGTTGGTAGAGATTAACAACCTGCTTTAAACAGTTTTGTAAATCAACTTCTCTTTCTTCTAGCTCCAGCTTGTTGGCTTCAATTTTAGAGAAATCCAAAATGTCATTGATGACGGTTAGCAAAATATCGCCGCTGCTGCGAATGGTTTGCACATATTCTTCCTGTTCGGCGTTTAGCCGAGTTTCCATTAGCAGGCTGGTCATCCCAATGACGCCATTGAGGGGGGTGCGAATTTCGTGGCTCATGTTGGCCAAAAATTCAGACTTTGCCTTGGTGGCTGCTTCGGCAAGCTCTTTAGAGACGGTGGTTTGCCGGAGTTCTTCCACACTCTTCAGTAACGCATTTTCATTGCTTGTGGCGGTTTGCAATGCGGCATTGAGTTGTTCAATGCTTAACATGGTTATGACATAAACAATGATCAGACTAATGCTGCTGCCAATAACAAAACTGAGGGGGCTATTGGGTGGGGGAACGGCCGTATTTAACGAATCCACATACAAAAAACCAATAAACCCAATGGAGCTTAAAGTTAATAAGGTTGCCGACAGACGCCCTAGCAAGACACCCGCCAAAACAACAAAAACGGGCAATAAAATCAATCCTCCAGATTGCAAACCAGTGTCATGGTACAGGTTGTACATCAAAATCAGCAGAATGAACCAGACCAGTAAATTTGCACTTTTTTGGGGCTGTCTTTTTTGCAAAAATATCCAGGCGGCAATTTGCACCAGCAAAGGTATTAAATGATTTGTAACTCGATATGCAACGGATTTACCTAGAACGACTGTAGAAATGATGCCAGTGATAATTGTGAGGGGGACAGCAACCAGGATAATGAGCGCCAAAATTTTCTCCAGATAATTTGCATTCGCATCTAGAAATTGTTTCGGCTTTAAAAAATGAATGAACTTTTTTAGCATATCGGCATCATATTTTATTTCTGGCTACGGGAACGGCTGTAGTGTGTGGTTGCGCCACACTTTTTTCACGGGCGCCTTGTATTTTGGTTGAACTTTCAGGCAACATTAAAGAATGATCCGGTATTTGCCAGATCAGATCAATCTCATTTTAGTACCAGGCTGAGCAAATTTAGATAAATTGAATGGCCACTGAGCCGTAAGCCCCAAAATCGGCGCGAATGGTGTCGCCGATTTTGGCCCAAACGGGGCGAACGAAGGAGCCAGCCAGCAACATTTGCCCCGGCTCCAGGGTATAGCCCAGGGTAGAGAGTTTGTTGGCTAACCAGGCAACGCCGTTGGCGGGGTGCCCCATCACCCCACAGGAAAGTCCCGTTTCTTCGATTTCTGTGTTGCGGTAGAGGATACCGGGTACCATGCGCAAATCAAGATCACGGGGGTGAAACGGCCGTCCTCCCAATACAATTCCCGCGCCTGCCCCATTGTCGGCAATGGTGTCATAAATTTTGCGCGGCTCGTCCACCCGTGTATCAATAATTTCGATGGCGGGCACCACAAATTCGGTGGCTCGCAGCACATCTAGCATGGTGACCCCTGGCCCTTGCAGCGGCGCTCCGAGAATGAAAGCCAGCTCCAGCTCCACACGCGGCACGCAGTAGTTGGCGTGCGGCACTTTGGCCCCGTCCTCAAGCAAAAAATGGTCGTACAAAAAGCCAAAATCCGGCTCGTCAATTTTGGATGAGCGTCGCATGGCGATGGAAGTGAGACCCACTTTGTAGCCAATGAGCTTTGCCCCAGCTGCAATGGTTTGCTGCGCCACCTCAGCCGAGATGGCGTAAGAGTCATCAAATTCAATATGTGGAAACAGGGCAGACGGCCGTATCGTTTGCACCTTGGTCTTGTTGGCTTCCAGTAGCGCAGCCACAACCTGGGCGCGTTCGGTTTTGGTAAGCATGTGACCTCTTGCTACTTTTTGGTAAGCGTGAGCGAATAGCTGGCCGCGCCCGCGTCTATATCCAGAATGCCAATCATGTACATGCCGTCTTCTGGCAGGATGAGATTGGTGATTGTGGCAGTTGTGAATACTTCATCCCCAATGGCGTCAAAATCTGGCGGGCCAAACAGCGCCACAACAAAGTCGCCTGTGTTGCCCGTGACGGCAGACGAAATGGTGATACTGTCATCTTTTGCGCCCATGAAGCACCAATAGTTAATAGCCAGCACTTCAATGGTTTGGTTGACCGTTTGACCATACGTCAGGCGCCCTTTGATGCTGTCTGGGAAGCCCTCCGCTTCGCTAAAAATAAGGCAATACTCTCCTTCGGTGCCGTTCAGATCATAGACGCGGATTTTGTAGTCGAGCGCGAGATTGAGCTGGGCGTTTATGATGCTTTCTAATGCGCCAGCGCCGCCGCTGTTGGTTTGCTGCACCACATCGTTGGCCGGGTTCAGGATTTCCAACACCAGATCCATGTTGGCTTCAGCAACGGCCGTAATCGTAATTGCCCCGGTATTTTCAAACAGAATGGGCCACAGATGGGCTTCGTTGGCGGCCAGCAGCTCCAGCACGGGGGTTTCTGGCGACAAATCATCAAACTCCACCACGTCAAAATCGTTGGGGTTGCGCGTGGCGGTAGAAAGCGCCGAGTTGGTTGGGGTGGGATTGCCACCACCGCTACCGCCTCCGCCACCGCTGGTGGTGGGCGCAGGTGTGCCGCCAGTAGGCGTTGCTGTTGCGCTACCGGCGCCAGTGGGCGTTGGCGTATCGTTGTTGGCGGCGTCGCTGGTGGGGGTGGGCGTGTTGGTGGGGTCGCTACCCTTTGGATCGTTGGGGTCGCTGGTGGGGGTGCTGTTGTTTGGCGGGGTGGGAATGGTGGCGCCGTCGCCTGTGGGTGTGGCAGGCAGGTCGCCGCCGCCATCACCATTGCCGGGCAGGGTCGGGGTGGCGTTTGGATTGGCGGGATCGGTGGTGGGGGAAACGGCCGTTCCTTCCTCACTATCGGCAATCTGGCCACCTGCGCCCGTTGGGGTGAGCGTGACGCGGGCAATGGGGCTGGGCGAAAGGATGTCGCTCGCTTTGAGGTACCAAATTTGGGTACCGCTGGCGTTTTTGCCACAGCCCACCGGCCCATCAAACAACTGCCAGACGCCAGCCACCGTCATGGTTAAATTGTCGGGCAGCAAGGGGCGAATTTGGGAATCGAAGCCGCCAACGGCGATGGCGCTGCCGTCTTCTGCCACCAACTGCCAGGTGGCTGGCGAGGGATGCGGGTCGCTGTCGCAAACCAGCAGCGGCAGCCGTCGGTAGCGCCCGCTGATCTTCACAAAGCTGTTGGCAAACGCTTCCGGGTCGGCCGCCAGGTCAGTAATGCTCATACTTTGTGATGAGGCTGAATCGAGCGCCTCTTCGCTCATATCTTCGTTAGAAAAGGGTGTAGGGGTAGGGCGCTTGTCCCGGTTGCAGGCGGGAAAAATGGCTAACAGTACAAGTAAAAATAAGAGATAACGTAATTTCATTATGGATTCCTGAGTTGGTTCAATGTTGCATCATTTGTGGCGAAGCCAATCTGCCGTATGATACCAAAATTGGCGGATAAAGTGTGCATTGGTTCATAATTGCTAACCGATTTTTTGGAAAAGATTTCAAAAGTCTTCAAGGTTATTCGTTTAGCACCAGAGAGATACAAGAGTTGAAATCTACGTTGTAAAAGGATTTTTGATGATTTTTAATGACACAATTTATGGCGAGGTGGTAATTTCTGAGCCTGTTTTGCATGATTTGATTCAATCAGGTGCGGTGCAGCGGCTGCACGGGGTGCTGCAACATGGCATCACCGGGCTGATTGGCCTGACGGAGCCGATTACCCGCTTTGACCATTCGCTGGGGGCGCTGCTGCTGGTGCGGCGGCTGGGCGGCTCGCTGCGGGAGCAAATCGGGGCGCTGCTGCACGATGTGAGCCACACGGCGTTTAGCCACGTGATTGATTATGTGCTGGATGACCACGACGGCCAGAGCTACCACGACGAGATGAAGGAAGCGTACATGGCCAAAACGGATTTGCCGGACGTTTTGGGGCGGCACGGCTACAACTGGCTCGATTTTGTGGATGAAGAGCAGTTTCCGCTGCTGGAGCAGCCGTCGCCCCGGCTGTGTGCCGACCGGATTGATTATTTTTTGCGGGATTGTATTGGGCTGGGGCTGGCGACGCAGGCGGAGGTGGATCGAGCAGTGGCAGATTTGGTGGTGGGAAACGGCCGTATCGCCCTCAAAACCATCCCCGTTGCCCGCTGGTTTGGCGACACCTTCATGGCCGCCGACGATGCCAGCTGGGCCAACTTCCGCGAGGTGGGGCTGTATGAGCTGACGGCGCGAGCCATTCGGCGCGGCCTGGAAACGGGCGCGGTGGTGCAGGACGATTTTTGGCTGACGGACGAGGTGCTGTGGCAAAAACTACACGCGGCGCAGGATGGGCAGTTGCAAAATTTGCTGGCGCAGGTGTCTATGGAAACGCAGTTTGTGTGGGATGAGGCCAACCCGACCTTCCGGGTGAGTACCAAGCTGCGGGCGGTGGACCCGGATGTGGTGGGGGAGGATGGGGAATTACGGCCGTTATCCACCCTCGACCCTGATTTTGCCAACCGCCGCGCCACCTATCTGAGCGGCAAACAGGGTGCCTGGCCAATGCGGGTCATTTCGGCGGAAGGTTAGCCACAGAGGGCACAGAGAGTTTAGAGATTGGTCCTCTGTATGGGTAAATAGTTGGCGCAGCCGTTCTACCAACAGAAATATTTTCATCTACGAGAAAAAATAATGCAGAAAAGAACAAAACGTAAACTCCTTATCATCAGTAGTTTGGCAGTATTGTTGAGCATTGTTTTCGTTTGGGGCTCTAGTGCGCAAGTGGATGAATATTTCCGAATGTTCAAGCGGGATACTGAATCTGAGGTTGCGGTCGCGTTTGCTTTAGCACTGATAAAAAATCACCCTGCTGCTTATGAGATAGCAGATGCAGATATGAAATCTCAAATTGATGAATGGATGACGACTCGCCAACCTCCAAATTGTACGAATGAAACATATTTTTTCTATGGTCATTCGGGGGATAGTGTTTTTGACGTGTTTTATGATTGCTATACGAGGGATGGAGCGCAATACTTTTTTACGATTAGCCACATCAAAATCAAAGATTTAAAAGCCGTTGATTTTGCAAGCGTATCTGAGAGGTTTAACTGATTTCTGTACAGTTAAAGTTGACCAATTAGGATAAAGAACGATAAATGAAGAATGAAACAGACAATGCCCTAATCTGTGTTTCTTGTAAACAGCCATTGGAAGTAGGATATATCTGGCTTTCTGCCCAAAATGCAGAACTTAGATGGCAAAAAAATAAACCGGATCTTTCAGCTTGGCGATTTTGGAGTATGTCAGAAGGAGAAGAACTCTTGAAATCGAATATCCGTCTTTTTCCAAAGACTCTTCGCAAAGCTTATCGTTGTGTCAAATGTGATTCTTTGACAATTGAGCACATTAGCAAAGAGTTCACATCTTAAGTGAAAAAGGCCCCACGTTTCAGGAAGACCTTCATGACGTGCTGTCCGCCTTCCTGATCGGGACAGGTTTTCACGTTTTCGCCGCGGCAGACGTCTCGTCTTGCTACATTCCTAGCCTGAAAGGAGTATCGGGTAAACGGCAACTATTTAGTTGGAAAACGGCCGTTACCACCCAGCTTCTGCTAAAATTTGTGGCTAAAAAGGAGAATTGGATGCAATTTAACCCGGAAAATTTGAGTAGCAAAGATCGGTACAAGCTGATGATTGGCGCGATTGTGCCCCGGCCGATTGCCTGGGTGAGCACGATTGATGCCGACGGACGGCCGAATTTAGCCCCGTTTTCTTTTTTTACGGCCGTTTGCCCCAATCCCATGACGCTGATGTTTGCTCCCGGCTGGAGCGATTTGCGCGGGCGGATGAAGGACACGCTGCACAACATCCGCGCCGTGCCGGAGTTTGTGGTCAACATCGTCAACGAAGCGACCGCCGAGGCGATGAACCTGACGGCGACGGAGTTCGAGGCGGGCGTGGATGAGTTTGCCTGGGCAGGCGTCACTCCGGTGCCCAGCGAGACCATCCGTGTGCCGCGCGTGGCGGAAGCGCCGGTGGCGTTTGAGTGCAAATTGCAGCAGATTGTGGTGGTGAATGAGGGGCCAGGGGGCGGCGCGGCCGTTTTTGGCGAGGTCCAGTCAATCTTTGTGCGGGATGCGGTGATGGAGAACGGCCGTATCCTCCCCGAAAAATTGCAGCCAATCGGCCGTCTGGCTGGCTCCAGCTACGCCCACATCAACGACTTCTTCGAGATGCACCGCGTCCCGCCGCCGAAAGATTGATTTGGCCTGGATAATTCTGTGCATTTGCAGTATTGGACGGCAAGACGGTTTTGCTGTAAAGTCAATTTGTCTTTGACAACTGAACAGTGTACAGGGAGCTGGGTAAGCCCGGCTGAGAGGGTGACCGCTTGTTACCGACCTGCGAACCTGATCCGGGTAATGCCGGCGGAGGAAATGCAGTTTTGCTTTTTAAGAAGCCATCCGAATCAGGATGGCTTTTTGTTTTACCGCAGAGCACGCAGAGAGCGCTAAGTTTTGTATTCTCTGCGCCCTCCGTGTGCTCTGCGGTGAGGAAGTTTTTTCATGGCGCTATTAATTTTTGCCAACGGGGTTTTGGATGAGGTGGATTGGATACGGCCGTACCTGCCGCACGCAACGGCCGTTTGGGCGGCAAATGGCGGCAGCAAACATCTCTACCGCCTCAATCATCCGCCAGATCGCGTCATTGGCGATATGGATTCGCTGCCTTCAGAAATTAGTGCCTGGCTCACCGCTACCCAGGTGCCTTTCCACCAGTATCCTCCAGAGAAGGATGAAACCGACCTGGAGCTGGCGCTGCTGCTGGCTGCGGAACAGCCAGAGTCGGAAATTTGGCTGTTTGGGCTGCTGGGCGGCCGTTTGGACCAGACCCTGGCCAATATTTCCCTGCTCACTCACCCGGCGCTGGTGGGTAAATCGGTGCAGATTATTACCGCCACAGAACGCGCCTGGTTGGTACGCCAGCACACGGAAATCATGGGGCAAGTGGGCGATCTGGTGTCGCTGATTCCGCTGGCGGGGGATGTGCAGGGGGTGACGGCCACCGGCTTGCAATGGCCGTTGCAGGCTGAAACGCTCCATTTTGGCCAGGCGCGTGGCGTGAGCAACCGGCTCATCGCCGAAAAAGCAACCGTGTGGGTGGAAAACGGATTGCTTTTGTGTATTCAAACAAAAGGTGGTTAGTGGCTGATACAAACCGCCAGCCATGATAATTTCGGGAGAATAATGATGAAACGTTTACTGATAATTTTTTTACTACTGGCAACGGCCGTATCCGCCTGCGCCCCGTCCGAACCAGATGTCATTACGCTGATGACACACGACAGCTTTGCCATCAGCGAAGCAACCATTGCGGCGTTTGAAGCAGAGAATGGCGTCACTTTGGAATTGTTGCCCTCCGGCGACACTGGCGCGGCGCTGAACCAGGCCATTTTGGCCAAAGAAGCGCCGCTGGCCGACGTCTTTTTTGGGGTAGACAATACCTTTATGGGGCGGGCCTTGGCCTCTGGCATTTTTCAAGCGTACGATTCGCCATTGCTGGCTGAGATTCCTGATGAATTGAAGCTGGACGCCGAAAATCGCTTGCTGCCAGTGGATTATGGCGATGTTTGCCTGAACTACGACAAAGCCTGGTTTGCCGAAAATGATCTGCCCTTACCTCAATCTTTGGCCGATTTGACCCAGCCGATGTATGCCGATCTGCTGGTGGTGGAAAATCCGGCTACTTCCAGCCCTGGCCTTACCTTTTTACTGGCCACCATCGCCGAGTTTGGCGAGGATGGTTATTTGGATTTCTGGGCTGCGCTGCGGGCGAACGGTCTGCTGGTGACCAATGGCTGGGAGGAGGCGTACTACGGCAGTTTTAGCGTGGCGAGTGATGGGGAACGGCCGTTGGTCGTTTCTTACGCCAGCAGTCCCCCCGCCGAGGTCATCTTTGCTGACCCGCCTGTTGCCGAAGCGCCCAGTGCCAGCCTGGTAGCGCCCGGTATGTGCTTCCGGCAGATTGAGTTTGTGGGTATTTTGGCCGGAACGGAGAAGCGAGAACTGGCAGAAAAGTTGGTTGATTTTATGCTGGGGCAACTGTTCCAGGAGGATATGCCGCTGAATATGTTTGTGTATCCTGCCAATGAGAACGCCAGCCTGCCTGATGAGTTTGTGCAGTGGACGCAGGTACCGGAGGAAACGGCCGTGCTCACCCCGCAAATCATCAACGCCAACCGCGAAAAGTGGATTGAAGCGTGGACGGAAACCGTCCTGCGTTAAAAAAGATTGGACCAATTTGCTACCATGCATTAACTGTTGACGAAGAGGAAATTGGTCCAATTTAAGATTTCTGTGGCTAAAAATAAATTCTATGGCTCGATGCAGCCGCCGGGGAAGTAATTGTTGGGGTCCACGTAAACGGTTGCCGTTAGCTCGGTGGCGGTGACATCATCAACAATGCGCAGCGATTGATTATACGCGGCGCAGCGGCGGGCAATCACAAAATGGTAGAACGGGCCTTGTCCACGATAGGTAGTTGCCTGTCCACCCGGCAAATCAAACACGAAGACTGTGTAATCACCAGCCTGATTGCTGCCTTCGATGTACGGTTGAATGGTGAGCTGGCAGCGCCAATCCATGCCAATGTACTCGCAGTTGCTAATCAAACCAGGTGTCCAGGCTACCTGACCACCACCCGATGCTGCGGTTGTGGGTGGGGCTGTGGTAGTAGCAGTGGGCACAGGCGTGCTTGTGGTTGGCAAGAAGGCACGGAACTCAAATTCCACCGGTTCGCCAAACGGATCACCTTTTTCATTCACTAATTGCCAAACACTTGTGTACGTGCCTGGCTCTTCTGGTGCTTTAAATGGTGCTGTCAGTGTAATTTCTTCATCTGGCATCACTGTTTCGTCTAAGGGAATTGGATCGCCGTCATACTCAAACGGTTCACCCTCTACATATTCCCAGGTAAAGTCTGGCAGCCAGGGGCAAGAGCCGCTGTTGCGCAGTTCCCAGGCAGCGGTGAAGCTGAATTGCGTCGTAACAGCGTTGCTCGTAAAGCCGCTGCGCGAGGCGGAAACCAACTCCACGCCGGGTTCGCAGCTGGTTAAAAACAGCGATGTGGCATTGAGCGTAGCAGTGCTCGTGGCGGTTGCTGAAGGGGTACGAGATGGTGTTGGGGTTTCTGTGGGTTCAGCCTCTCTAGTGAGATCAATGACAAGCTGCGCCAGATTGGTGGCGGCAATATCTGGCGGCTCGGTATTGGTGGGTTCTGGCGCTGTTGTGCTGGTTGGCGCGGCAGTGTCGTCTATTTCGGCAACGGCCGAAACTGTGGCGGCGGGGTCTGACGTGGCGTTAAAGACACCACTGGCGGCCAGAATGGCTGCGATGATAGCTAAAGCTACTACACCAATGACGGGAAAAAGCCAGGCGGGTCGTTTTTTGCTTTCGGCAGGCGCGGGGGTAGATACGGCCGTTTCCTCTCCTGGCTTCATCACTTCCGTTTTGGCTGGCGTTGGATGATCCACTGGCTTGGTTGGCAGTGGCAAGGCCCCGACAGGCTTGCTGTGGGTTGAATTTAGGTCCACAGCTCTAAGCGCGGCAGCAAACTCCCCGGCCGATTGGAACCGCTCATCTGGCGATTTGGCCATCGCCTTCAAAACAACTTCCTGCAAGCCCCAGGGAATACCAGGAATGATGGTGTCTGGCAGCGGCGTGGGACTGTTGACATGCTTCATTACGACGGCCAAAGGCGTATCCGCGTCAAAGGGCAGAATGCCAGTCACCATCTGGAACAGCATGACACCCAATGAGTAAATATCTACTCGGTGGTCGCCAGAGTGACCCAGCGCCTGCTCCGGGGCCATGTAGGCTGGTGTGCCAATAAGCGCACCTGTGGCCGTATAAGCCATAGATTGGTTGCCCAATAACTTCACAATGCCAAAGTCAGTCAGGACGGCGCGACCGGTATCTTCATTGAGCATGATGTTGGCCGGTTTGATGTCTCTGTGCACCATTTCGCGACGGTGGGCGTAGGCGAGCGCATCGGCAATTTCGGCCATCATTTTGACCACGTCGGCTAATGGGAGCCGTTCGCCCTGGCGCCCCAACTCTTCAAGGCGCTCTTTGAGGGTGCCACCCCGAATGTATTCCATCACCAGGTAATAGCTGTTTTCCCCGTAAACGTCGAAGTCGTAGACGCCCACGATGTTTGGGTGGTTAAGCGCAGCCATGGCTCGTGCTTCGCGCTGGAATCGGTTCAAAAAATCCTGATCGGAAATCAGGAAGGCGTGCATTAGTTTGATGGCAACAAACCGGTCGAGGTTTTCTTGATACCCTTTGTATACCTCGGCCATCCCACCCGTGCCTAGCTTTTCCTTGATGAGATATTTGCCGATTTTTTTGCCGCTTAACGTATCGCTCATGATTTTGGTTTTGTGGCGGGAAAATTGAATGGGATACGGCCGTTTCCCGCAAATGACCTCTTTACTTATGGCAAGTATACCCAGTTTTGAAATTACTGAAAATGGTATCGCAGTTGTTCCTGCTTACCGGAAAAAACAATCATCCCCCGTTTACCTTCTTGATTCAACATAGGGCACCCGCTTTTGCAGCTAAGAGACCTAAGGAGGCTAACCATATGGTGAAACGATGATCTGACTTGTGGCCTTACGGTGACTTTGTATTGGTAAATAAAAATTTTTGTGTATAGGAGAAAATCATGTCTGATCAAAAGAAAGCATTAGCCGTTCATGATGAACTGGTGGCGATAAGCTGCCCCCCACGTGAATGGGAACGTGACAACGTTTGCGATATTTCTATTCTCACCTACCGTTTTACCCTGCGCATCGGCGATATCCCCGTGGAATGTGTTTCCCGCTACCGCGTAGAGCGCTGCACGGAAGATTACGTGCTGAGCGATCTGCTGCACTCCACCACGCTGTTCCCTGGCGAAGAAGTATTCATGTCCGTGCGTAACCGCCATACCGTTTCTCGTTTCACCGAAGATAAATCATACTCCGCTTCGCAGATTTCCCGATCCTCTGACCGTATCTGGATGGAAACCTACAAAGATTTGGCGACCGATTTTGACCAAAGTACCAGCTCCAAGCTGACCACCAGTACCCATTCTGACTTTTCGCAGGGTGGTGTGAGCGGTGGCGGCGGCATCAACATCGGCATTGCCAAGATTGGCGCGTCTGGCTCTTACACCAAGGGCAGCTTCGATGCCAATTCTAGCCAGGAATTTGTGAGCGAACTGCATAACCATCTGCGCTCTTCCTTCCACCAGACCAACCAGGTGGCCCGCGACTCTTCTTCGGTGAGCCTGACGGAAGTAAACAGCCACCGCGAAGTCACCTCTGAGCAAAACGACGAGCTGAAGGTGAGCACGCGCCGTTTCAAAAACATCAACAGATGCCACACAATGACGCACTACTTTTACCAGATTGCCAAACGGCAGCGGGTAACGATTGAGCTCATCGAGCGGACGTGTCGGGCGGTGAATGATCAGGCAAATACGGCCGTTGAAATGAAACCGATGTCCCTCTCCCTGGCCGCCAACCAGTTTATCCCCAGCGAACCTAAAGTGGGCACCAGCGACGGCCCTGGCTTTGTGGCTTTAGCTGCCACCCAGCCCGGTCTGGCCCTCAGCCGCGACCAGCTCACGCTGCAATCGGTGGGCCGCATCTCCGCCGCCATCTTCGACCAGGCTGCCAAGGCGCGTGCCGCCGCCGTCGCCAAGGCCGATGCCATCGTAGCCAAACTGCCTGGCTTCGAGCCGTTCGAGCAGGTCTCCATCATCCCCACCGAGGCGCTGTACGTGGAAAGCGAACTGGGCGACTGCGCCTTGTGCGAACCGTTTGTCATCGCGCAGCACGAGCTGGAACTGGAGCGGATGAAGCTGGAAAACGTCAAGCTGCGCCGCGAAATCGAGCTAATGGAGCATTACAAAGATTACCGCTGCTGCGATGATGATCACGAAGACGACGATTCGGACGACTAAAAGTGATATGTAATTGGTAATTGAGCAATTACTCAATTACCAATTCCTCAATTACTGTCTTTAAACCTTATTGGAAATCAAAACACGATCTGTATCAAAAATTAGGAGATAATCTCATGGCAATTACAATGCAAGGTAACTGGACTGTACAAGTTAAAAGCAAAGCGGCCGCTTTTGCTCAGCGGTTTATTATTCAGGGCAGCAGCAACGGCAAGGATGGCGTTTATGACGGTGTCACCAGCACTGCCCCGGTTCAGGTGGACGGCGCTCAGTGGACCATCCAGATTCAACACAAGCCGAGCGGCAAAGGCGCAAACTGGCAACCGTCGGCGATGCGGTTGGGCACGCCGGCCCGCAGCGGTGGCCAAATTATGATGGACGTTTTTTCCAACGACAGCGGTGGCGATTCTGATTACAACGACCTCGTTTTGACCTGCGGCATGGCAGACACCGCCAGCGAGTACGTGGTGTACGGCAAGGTGCGCAGCTATCATGGGCTGTGCGGTTTTAATCCATGCTTCCCCTGGCTGGTCATAGACACCTGGCCGCAGCTAAAAGCGCTGCTCAACTACCAGGCAGTCAAAGCTGCGCTTTCGGAGCTGTACCCGGAGCGATTGCAGCGGCTGGAGAAGTATCGCCACCTGCCACTGGAGGAGCTTGGGCCATTTACGCCGATGATGCTGCCAACGGCCGTTTCTCCTCAAACCTCCCTTACCCTTCGCCCCGAACTGGCTAGCGTCGCTGCCGCCAACATCCGGTCAGAGGTGTATGTAGATTTGGGCAAGCTGCGCGACAGGCTGAAGCTGTACTGCTCCGTAAAGGATCAGGCGGGCTTGCTGCTGCGCTTCCAGGAATATGATCGCACGGCTGCCGAACTGGCTGGCGGCCCCTACACGGGCGAGGGGGATCGGGAAATGCTCGGCCTCACCGTTACTGACGAGGTGGGCAATTACATCTTCCGATTTAGCCGCGACCTGGGTGATTATGTGGATGAATTGGACGATCAGGTGGTTGGCGGGCCAGATTTGGCCACCCAGCTTCAGCCAGACTTGCTGGTGCAGGTGATGAGTGGCCCCGGCGAGACGGACGTGCTGTTTGAAACTGGTTTGCACGCCAACATCCCTAACCTGCGCCGCATCAACTTGTGCATCCCGGAACATCTGCTGAACACGGGGCCAGCTTGCCAGGGTGGGCGGGCTATTCAGTCCATTGGCAACATCTGGACGATTTCTGGGGTGGGGAATACGTTTGATGGAGACGGCCGTATCACCGCCACCAACGTCAACGGCCCCAAAATCACCAAAGGTGCCTGGTACGGCGAGCTAGACATGTTTGCCTGTTTCCTGGCACATCCCGAAGTGACCCACTACACCATTCGCTACTGGCGTCCCGGTGGTGATCCCAACTACGTGCAAGAAGAGCTAAAGCACATTTTCATCCCACAAATTGGCAATCCCACCAGCCCGCAGCACAAAGTCGGCCCATTCCCTGAAACGTTGAGCAACGGCACAGGCGTCCCTGCCTACAAAAACATTGAAAGCGATTCCCAGTGGATTGCCACCCATCGGCTGCGTAAAGCCCAGCTCACCAGCAGTCTGTACGCACCCAACAGCAATCCCGGCACCGTTTACTTCCGCATCGAAGGCTTCAAAGAGGTAGGCGGTAAACTGGTGAAGGTGATTGGGGCAGATGACACCATCCGGCTGTACATTGATAATCGTCGCATCGAGGGAGACATCGCTTCTGTTTCGCTGGGGGGCAACGCGCCGGGCGAATGCGCCTTGTTTGAACTGCCCACGCCCAACGCGCCCATCACCCTTCGCTTCCGCGCCGATCATCCTGGTGGTTTTGCCGATGCGTATTCGGTGCAGGTGTATCGCGGCTCCGGTACCCCGGTGCCCGTTAGCGACCTGACGCCGCCTGCCCAGCCGCTGAACTTGAGTTACAACGAGACGGTTCACGGTAGCGCTTTCTTTGGCACCTTCAACGGGGTTGCGCCCGACGGGGCCAATTACGTAGAGGCGGAACTGCAACCGGACAGCGGCGCCTGGCTGCCGGAGGACAAACCATTTTGCGCTTTTGCTTTTGAAATTCACGGCAGCACCCGCGCCACCAATGGGTATGGTTTGGCCGGTGGTGGCCGGTTGGATTTGGAACTGGTAGGGATTCAGATGCCGAGCCCGTAAGCGGTTATCCGTAAACGGTTATCGGTAATCGGTATTTGGTAATTGGTTTTGTAGGGGCGAGGCGGTGGCGAATGATGGATGATGTGACGCATCATCTGGCCTAGCCACCGCCTCGCCCTGTTTTGCATAAACCAGGGTGGTAATTGGAGATAGATCGTTCTCTTGGTGAGGCAATCGGAGAGAAGGCGGTTTGCTAGGTGAAGATTATGACCGATTGCCTCGCCCCTACGGGATGATTTATTGCGCGGCCTTCAACTGCCCGCAGCCAGCGGCAATGTCAATGCCGCGACGCTGGCGGACGGTGCTGGGGATGCCGTAATCGGCTAAAATGGCCTGGAACTGTTTGACCTGGGGGCGCTGCGTGGGACGGCCGTTATACCCCACAGTCGGATTGAGCGGAATCAGGTTCACATGGCTGGGCACATCCTGCAACAGTTGACCAAGGGCGTGAGCCTGCTCCGGCGTGTCGTTTTCGCCTTCGATGAGCGTCCACTCGAAAAAGATGTGGCGGTTGAGCGCCTGGGCGTAGGTGCGGCAGGCGGCGATAAGTACGGCCAGCGGCCAACGGCGGGCGGGGGGCACTAATTTTTGCCGGTCTTCATCGGTGGCTCCATGCAAACTGACTGCCAGGCGAAACGGCCGTTTCTCCTCCGCCAGTCGCAAAATCTCAGGCACCACCCCCACCGTGCTCACCGTGATGTGTTTGGGCGCAATCGCCAACCCCTTGGGATGCATGAGAATGTCAATCGCCGCCATTGTGTGGTCATAATTGTGCAGCGGCTCGCCCATGCCCATGAAAACGATGTTGCGCAGCGCTTCGCCCGTTTCCGCCAGTGTGCGGTTTACAAACAAAATTTGCCCCACAATTTCGCCGGGGGTCAGGTGGCGCGCGAAACCCATCTGCCCGGTGGCGCAAAAGACGCAGCCCATGGCACAGCCCACCTGCGTACTTACGCAAGCCGTCCAGCGCCCCTTGAACTGCATCAACACGGTCTCAATCGTCTGGCCGTCGGGCAGCGCCAGCAGAAATTTGCGCGTCAGGCCGTCGCTGCTGTTAATGGCGACTTGCTGGCGCAGCGTGGTGAGCGTGGCCAGCTCCGCCAGTTTTTGCCGTAGGCCGTCGCGCAGGTGGGAAAGCTGGCTCAACTCAGTCGCGTCGTTTTGGTACAGGCCCAGCCAGATTTGCTCGGCATGGTAAGCGGAATAGCCCCAGGTTTGGGATACGGCCGTTAATTCCGGCATTGTCAAATCGTGCAAATTGATTGGTTGGGTCTCCGTCAGCGAAATTGGTTGCATGGGGGGGATTGTAGCCAAATCTGTCGGGACTGCGTAGTAGAGACCGTGCCCAATCCTAAAAAAGCAAGGCAACAGATGCGCCGGTAAAGGCTAGTGCTTTTCTGGGTGTCATTGTCCCAGACGGTCATTACCGTTTGAGAAATGGCAGATAAACATTGCTGGTGCAGCCGCTGCCAATGGTAAGTGTCATGTTGTAGGCAGCAATCTCATTGTCATTATTGAACTCATCCACCTGTAGATAATAACTGCCAGCAGGTAAAAATTCCGGACATGCCAGCTCAATCTGGGAAAAGAAATCAGGACCGCTATCGTCGTCGAAGGTGATTTCCTGTAATTGCTCATCATATAGCCAGAGGCGCGTGTCCCCAGAGGCACCGCTGGTGGCGATGATAACCTGCGCTGGACTGCTCACGGTAAAGCGGAGCCAATCGACATCTGTGGCCGGCACAATGCTGTGCGTTTGTGCCAGGCCAGAGAGCAGCGTGTTAGCGGCAGCGGCCGAATTATCCGGTTCATACATATCGCTGCCGCTGCTACAGGTGGATGCGTTGTAGCTGAGGCTGTATGAAGCAATTTCCTCATTGTTATTGAATTCAGCCACACGGGCGTAATAAGTACCAGCTGCTAGAGGTGTTCCGGTGCAGTTGTAAGCTAGGCGAGAAAAGGTTCCACTCCCACCATCATCGTCATAATTAATTTGTGATACCGAGCTGTTGTAAAGCCAGAGTTCTGTGTCACCGCTAGGTCCGCTCGTTTCCAGAGTAACGGCTGAACTTTGCGTCAACGTAAATTTCACCCAATCGCTTTCCCCAATGGGCAAGATGGAGTGGGTCTGTGGGCTACCGTTGGCAATGGTTTTTGCCTGACCGCTGCTGTTGTCTGGTTCGTAATTGTCTGTGGCTCTCACGGTAATGGCGGCGGCATCCCAACCTGAGGTGGCATTATTGGGATTGGTGACGCTGCCGTCTTCTAAAATGATGCCAATCCAATAATTACCGGAACGGCCGTAAGGAATTTGCGGTGGCACGGAAACATTGATACGCATGGAACCTTTGCTGCCAATAATTTCACAAAATTGGTGGGTTTGCAGCAATTCATCGCTGGTGGAGATGGTGTCGTTGGTCGAAAGATAGACGCGAACATTCATGCAGGTGTTCCAGTCTGAAAGTGAGTAATTGTGTATCAGATAATTCAGCGTTGTCAATGATTGCCCGGAGACGATGGTGCTTGGCGAGAGATTGACATCCAAGGGGATGAGATCCGTGCCAATCGGTGTGTCCATATCATTAATCTGGTACATGATATCATTATATTTGTCGCTGGTGATACGGGTATGACCAGTATCAGGTACGCTGTCGTGCCCATGTGAGAGCACACCATACACGATCTGATTGCTGTTTAGGTAAGTGCCACTGCCGCTTTGACCACCATAACTCAAATCGTTGTGGTACAGAATATGGGTTTGCACTGTGTCAAAGAGACCTGTCCAGGTGTATTGAAATTGGGTATTGGAAAAGGGCGACCCAGGGTAGCCAGTGCTGCGGAAAAGATTGCTGGCATTGGTAAAAAAACTATCTGTATTGTCGTAACCAAAACCAAACCAGCCGGTGAGAGCGCCAACTGGTCGATCAAGCCGAATGAGAGCCATATCATAATCATAATTATGATCAATGGTCCAGGCGGTCCAGGAAAAAAGATATTCGGAATTAGCTGTGCCAAATGGTGCCGCACCGTTGTCATAGCCTGGTGTGACTTCTATGTTGCTGGCCCAACAGCTACTGGCACCACCCGTACAGCGGGATGCCGTAAAGGTGTAGACACAGTGCGCGGCTGTCAGAACGTGCTTGGCATCTATCAAGGTGCCAGAGCAGCTGGTTGTAGCCCCGCTGGGATAGGTTTGTGCCAGCCGGACCAATACCTGCCAGGGCCAAATGTCAGTGTCTGGGATCAAGGTTAGCGTGCTAAAATCATCTGGTGTCGTTGGCTGCATTGGGCGGAGACTGGCCTTGGCTGGAGCTGAAGCGGTTGTGGTAGCTCTGGAAAGGGTAGGCGCTTCAGAACGGGGGAAAGCGGCCGTTTCTCCAACGGCCGTATGAATGACTATCTGGTTCTCAATTCCGGTGGCAAGCGGTGGCTGCCACTCAGGTAATGGCTCACCCATATCAAGATCTGGAGTAATGGTCTGGGCTTGAGTGTTTGTTGCTGACATTGAGAAAACGAAGCAAATTAAAAAGGCAGGTAGGAGAAGGACGGCGTGAAGTTTGGCATTCATGTTAGCCTCTTGGATGCTATGTTATTTCAGCTGCTACTAAATTCTAGAGAGGCTGTTTTTTAAGTAACAACTGCTATTTGTCACTATTTTACCCAGCCAAAAGTCACCCGGTGAGGAGTAAATACAATGTGATAAACTGCGCCCTCATTCAACACGGAGGAATCATGCAAACTTACGATATTTTGATTGAAGATGGGTTGATTGTAGACGGCAGCGGCGGCGAGCCGTATTTGGGCAACGTGGCGATTCAGGCGGACAAGATTGTGGCGCTGGGGGAGGTGGCGGGGAACGGCCGTATCACCATCAAAGCGGACGGTCAGGCGGTGAGCCCCGGCTTTATCAACATGATGTGCTGGGCCAATGAGTCGCTGATTCTGGACGGCCGTTCCCAAAGCGACATTCGGCAAGGTGTCACGCTGGAAGTGCTGGGCGAAGGCCACTCGATGGGCCCCGTCAACGACAAATTAAAAGCGTACATGAAGGCTCGTCAGGGCGATTTTCAGTACGACATCGAATGGAACACCCTCGACGAATACCTGCAATTTCTCACCCGGCGCGGCGTGTCCCCCAACGTCAGCTCCTTTGTGGGCGCGGGCGGCATTCGCGCCTACGTGCTGGGTTTTGATGATCGCCGCCCCACAAGTGATGAGCTGGCACAGATGCAAACGTTGGTGCGGCGGGCGATGGCCGAAGGTGCATTGGGTATCTCGTCTGCGCTGATTTACGCGCCGGACATGTACGCCGACACGGCCGAACTCATCGCCCTGGCCCAGGCTACCGCCGAGTACGACGGCATCTACATCACCCACCTGCGCAGCGAAGGCGCGCGTTTTTTGGAGGCGCTGGAAGAATTTTTCACCATTGTTGAGCAGGCCAAGATTCGCGGCGAAATTTACCATCTCAAAGCCGCTGGCCCGCGTAACTGGCACAAAATGGAAGAGGTGATCCGCCGTGTGGAGGAAAAGCAAGCCGCTGGCTGGCCTATCACCGCCGATATGTACCCGTACCACGCTTCCTCGACGGGTCTGGACGCCATCATGCCCGGCTGGGCGCTGGACGGTGGCCACGAGGCGTGGATTGCCCGCCTGAAGGACCCGGAAACGCGGGTACGCATCCTGGCCGATTTGCGCTACACGGGCACTGACCGGGAAAATCCGTTCATGGAGCTGGAAACGACGGACAACATTTTGTTCACTGCCTTTAAAAATGATGCGCTCAAACCGTACAGCGGCAAAACGCTCACCGAAGTGGGTGCTTTGCGTGGCAAGGACCCGCTGGAAACGGCGCTCGATTTGATCGTGGAGGATGACAGTCGCGTGGGTACGGTCTTTTTCAGCATGTCGGAGGAGAACGTGCGGCGCGAGGTGGGCTTGCCGTGGGTGAGTTTTTGCTCCGATTCGGCCTCATTGGCGACGGAAGGTTTGTTTCTCAAATACCACCCGCATCCCCGCAGCTACGGCGCGTTTGCCCGCGTTTTTGCCAAATACGTGCGCGCCGAAAATGTGATCTCCCTGGCAGAAGCGGTGCGACGCATGACGGCCTTGCCCGCGGCTAATTTGAAACTGGACAGACGCGGCCGTTTACAACCAGGTCATTTTGCTGATGTGGTTATTTTTGACCCAGAAACGATTCAGGATCACGCGACGTTTGCCCGGCCGCATCAGTACGCCACCGGGGTGCAGCATGTGTTGGTGAACGGGGTGCCGGTCATTCAGGATGGGGATCATACGGGGGCCACGCCGGGCCGTGTGGTGCGCGGCCCCGGTTGGCAAGGGAGAAAAGTAGGAAAGTAAAAAGTGATAAGTGGGCACTTTTTACTTTTCACTAATCACTTTTTACTCAGATTAAGCCTGCTCATACGCCTGGCGCAGCCAGCCGATGAGGGAATCGTTGACTTCATCGGTGCTGGTGATGCGGACGCGGTGGCTGACCATGCTGTTGAAGCTGCCGGATTTTTCCAAACGGCCGCCAATCACATCTCCATCGAGGTTGATGCCTACGTCTACCCGCGTTTTGGTGGAGGGCTGGATCAGGCCAAACTGCTTGTTTCGCCGCAGGCTGACGTAGCTGTTTTTGGGTGCGATTTGCACATCGTCGCCAAACTCGTTGATGGCGGCAATGAGGGTGTCGTAGATGGGGCGGAGGGATTCCTTACCCTCGTATTGTTTGGCAACCAGGTCGTCGTTGCTTTGTAGGGAAGCGGCCGTTTCCCGTGCATAAGCAGCCACCAGATTCGCAAAACCATGGGTAAAGCCATGTTCCGTTTTGAGAAATTTGATGATTTCATTGTGTTTTTCCCGCCCGCTGGCGCGAACAATGGCGATCCACTCATCCAGCGATTTGCCGCTGTTCTTCTCCAAATTTTCAATCATCGTTTGGGTGGCTGCTTCAACTTTGTCGGTCATCTGGGTCTCCTTAAGCTAGTTGCTGGTTGTTGGTTTGTTTGCGGGTAGGCGTGTTTGCCAGTCTGCGCGTTCAGTTTACCATTTCTTAGCCACTAGCCACTAGCCACTAGCCACTAGCCACTAGCCACTACTTGCTCCCCAATTCTGCCAATCTGCGCCGCAAAAACCGCTTTTCCACCCCGTTTTGGCACAAATCCAGGGCGATGGTGTAGGCATCGTGGGCGTCGTCGTGGAAGCCAGCGCGGCGCAGTAGGTCGGCGCGGGCGGCGTGGAACAGGTGGTAATGATCCAGGCTGCCTGCCTCGGCCAGATCGTCCAGCAGGGCAAGACCGCGCATGGGGCCTTCGGCCATAGCCACGGCGACGGCCCAATTTAAGCGTACCACCGGGGAGTTGGTGAACTGTTGCAGTGCCTGGTAGAGCGCGGCAATTTGCGGCCAGTCGGTCTCTTGTGGGGTGGCGGCCTGGTCGTGCAGGGCGGCGATGGCGGCTTGAATTTGGTAAGGGCCGGGTTGTTTCATGGCTAGTGCGCGTTCAAGTACGGCCGTTCCCATTTCAATTTGCTCTTTATACCACAAACTGCGATTTTGCTCCTCCAATAAAATGAGCTCGCCGCTGCCATCTACGCGGGCGGTACGGCGGGCATCATGCAACAGCATCAGCGCCAGCAGCCCCAGCGCTTCTGCATTTTCTGTAAGATTGGGGTCATCGGCCAGCAGTTGGTTGAGAATTTGCGTCAGACGGATCGCCTCGCTGGACAGCTCGTGCCGGATGAGCGCATCGCCGCTGCTGGCATTGTACCCTTCGTTGAAAATGAGATAGAGGGTGGTGAGGACGGCGTTGAGCCGCTCTGGCAGCAGGTCGGTGGGCGGCACGCGGTACGGAATGCCCGCTTGCTGAATTTTTCTCTTGGCCCGAACGAGGCGTTGGGCCATGGTGGGGATGGGTACGAGGAAGGCGGCGGCAATTTCGGCCGTTTCCAAGCCGCCCAGCGTGCGCAAGGTTAGCGCCACCTGTGCTTCCAGTGAAAGCGCCGGATGGCAGCAGGTAAAAATGAGCTTGAGCCGTTCGTCGGGAATGCCGTCCATCTCAAAATCGTCGGGATTGGCTGGTTTTTGGGTGAGTGCCACCAGATGAGGTTGTTTTTGGTCGAAATTTTGGCGGCGGCGGATGCGGTCAATCGCTTTGTTGCGAGCTGTGGCGGTAATCCATGCGCCTGGATTACGCGGCAGGCCATCGCGCGGCCATGTTTCCAGGGCGATTACCATCGCTTCCTGAAAGACATCTTCCGCCAGGTCAAAATCGTTTAAATAGCTGATGAGCGCGGCCAGGACGCGGCCAGACTGTTCACGGAAGGTGCGCTCAACCGCCTGTAGGGTATCTTCCATAAAAGGTATTGTATGAAAAAAGGCACCGCTGCGCCCTAACAGTGCCTTTTTGTTACGGAATAACTTCCTGTCCGAATATTTGCCACAGAGGCCACAGAGAACTTAGAGGCGAAGGGTCAGCCAGCAGGATCCTCGTTTTTCTCGGTGGCTTTTTCGGACAGATTCTAACTATTCAAACTCCCAAACTGGGCGGACTTCGATGCTGCCGTGTTTGGCACCGGGAATTTTAGCGGCCCATTTAATGGCCTCGTCGAGGTTGTCGCAGTTGACCATGTAGTAACCGCCAAGCTGCTCTTTGGTTTCGGCGAAGGGGCCGTCGGTGCTGGCAGTTTGGCCGTTGCGAACGCGCACGGTGGTGGCGGTGTTGCTGGGGTGTAGGGCTTCGCCGCCGAGCATGACGCCCGCTTCTGATACTTCCTTTGTGAAGGCGTTGTAGGCGTCCATGTTGGCTTGCATCTCTTCTTCGGTGGCTTCCATTGAGGCTTGTTCGTTTCCGTAAATAAGCAATAAATAACGCATGTGTGTTCTCCTTGTGTGTGTTTACGGCCGTTTTCCGACCTTTCTACCTATACGACGAACAACTTTCGACCAGATCGACACAGTGCGACAACGAATTTCAAGCTTGGTAGGATTTTGTTTTTTGTCACAGGGGGCACAGAGAACCCAGAGTTTTTCTCTTTTTCCTCTGTGCTCTCTGTGGCAAATCTATGCTTTTTTCTTGGCGGCGATGGCGGCCAGGATTTCGGCGTGTTTTTCGCGGGTGATGGGGTAGCTGCGCACGATGGGGAAGCTGAGAAGCAAAATCACGGCGGGCACGATGCTGACAAAAATACGAAGGGCGGTGAGAACGGCCGTTGGCTGCTGTGGCAGGTTCGCTAAATCTTCAGCGTTAATGTACCCGGCGGCTTCCAAAGCAAAATTGGACAGCGCCAGACCTAGCGAGATGCCCAATTTTTGCAGGAAAACGAAGAAACCGTAGTAGATGCCTTCCCGCCGTTGCCCTGTTTCCAGCTCATCCAGCTCCACCACATCGGGCAACATGCTCCAGGGGATGAGGTAGCCCACGCTGACGCCGACGCCGGCCAGCACGGCCAGCCCAAGCACCAGATTGAACTGCCCCGGCTGCACAAAGAAAATGACAATTTCTACCGCAATCCAGAAGCTCATCCCCACGTAATACACCTTCTGCTTGCCCCATTTTTGGCTCACTTTGGACCAAATCAGCAAGAAGATGAAGGCAGAAACCTGCAAGGCAAAGGCTAGCTGGATGAAGCGATCTTCGCCGCCAACCCAGTAACGCACGTAGAGCAGCATGTTGGCCTGCACAAACTGGATGCAGAGCCAGGAGAGCAAATAAATGGCGACGACGTAGAGAAACGGCCGATTTCCCAAAGCAATCTTCACGCCCTCAATAAAACCGGGGTCGTCTGCTGCGGCCGTTTCCTTAAAATGACTCTCTTCCGTGAAGGCGAAGGTGATGAAATTGCTTAGAACGATGACGCCCGCCATGACGGCCGCGCTGATGGCGTATCCTTGCGTGACGCTGGGAAATGCCTCAATCAGCACACTGTGAATGATCAAAGCAGCCAATCCACCCATGATGGAAAAGCTAAAGCGGAACGAGTTCAGGCTGGTGCGCTCGTCGTAATCCTGGGTGAGTTCGGGGGTGAGGGCGGTGTAGGGGACGTTTACGGCCGTAAATCCCGTGTCTAGCAGCAAAGCCACAACCAGATAATACCAAAACAGCCCCGTCTGGCTCCAATCTGGCACCAGCCACTGCATAAACCAGGCCAGCCCAAAGGGAATTGCGCCAAACAATAGCCAGGGGCGGCGGCGGCCCCAGCGCGTGTTCGTCCGGTCGGTCAGTCCGCCAATGATGGGATCATTCACGCTATCCCAAATCTTGACGATGAGGAAAATTACACCGGCAGCGGCGGGGCGAATCCCGGCAATGTCCAGCAAAAAGGCGTTGAGGAAAAAGCCCTGGATGGAAGCAACCAGCGCCGGACCCAAATCGCCAACGCCAAAGGCCAGCTTGCGGCCAAAACTAAGTTTGGCTGAGGAGTTTTTGTCGTGAGGGGCAGTTGTAGACATCATTTCTCTCCTGAAATTGTGGGTAACAATTTCTATCACGCTTTAGGCAGTTTGGCGAGTGGGCATTTTACCCGTGAAAAGGCGAGCCACAAACCAGTCGCCCAAATGCCCTCTCAGAAAAATTCCCAGGCAGTTCGGGAAAAAGTCTCTAGGTTGCCCGGTCGTCCGGTTTTATCCTGATTGTAGAACTGTACTGTTCATCGTAGTGACCTGAAAAATTGTAATGGCTCGAACTATGTGGAGGGCAACATGTCTTTAATTTTGTTTTATAACTCGATGACCAAGAAGGCTGCCATTGGCAAAATGACCGGGGAGAATTTTGAAACAACCCATGTTTTCCCTGAAGCGAGTTTTGGTTCCTGGACGCACGTAGTGGAAATCAAGCCAGTTGGCCTGATGGTGGGTAAGGAGCGCAAAAAGATTTTCTTCTACAATCAAGACACCCGTAGCGGCGCAATTGGCATTCTGGAAGAGACGACGCTGACAACGGTGAGGGTTTTTGAGGAGAACAGTTTTGGTACATGGACGCATGTAACGGCCGTTGGCAACCATCTCTTTTTTTATGACCAAAACAGCGGGGCCGCAGCCATTGCCTCCACAGAAGTTGAAAAAGTTAAATTTAACATCCCGGACGGCAAGCTAGAACAGGGCACGCCGATTTTGAAGCCCCAGCATATTGAAGCGTTAGCCACGCAGGTTAAGTCGGCGCAACTGAATGAAGCGGCTCAAGCAACTCAGACAAACCATGCCGCCGACGATCAAGCCTTCACAACATTGACCAGCTACCCCCAGGGTCGTTTTGGCACCTGGACGCATCTGGTTGCCTGTGGTCACCACCTGTTCTTTTACAACAAAAACAGTGGTGCGGGTAGCCTGGCAAAGCTGGAAGATGGGATGCTAACGGCCGTTAAAGAGTATGAAAAAGGTAGTTTTGGCACCTGGACGCATGTTGTTGGGCAAGGGGCGACGCTATTTTTCTATAACAACCTCGATCGCTCCGCCACCATTTGGAAAGTTTCCAACAGCGAGGTTAACAAGGTTAGCTCAATGACCAAGGAAAGCTTTGGCTATTGGAGCCATATCGCTGCCGTTGATTCGTTGTTTACCCTGGCTAAACAAGGCTTAGGCGTGGTTGGGGGCAATAAAACCCTCTATGAAAATGGCTGCTCGCTCTTTTTCTACAACATTAAAGCGAAGAATGGCGCTATTGGTCACATTCAGAATAACACGTTCGAAACGCGCCAAACGATTGCCCCTGGACAGTTTGGCCAATGGACCACCATCGCAGGCAGTACGGCCGATTCTGATTTAGGCGCACGGCTTTCGATTTTTCGCGAAGGGACAAAAATCAAGGTTCTTAGCGGAGACGGCACGTTTACGGAAGCGGATGTTTCGGATGAAAAGTTGACCGACGAACAGCAAGAAGATGTGCTCAACAAAGCAATGGCCACGCTATTTGACCTGATTGATCTGAATTGGGATGAGATTAAAAAGGGCAAGGTGAAGGCCGAGGATATCGGTGGGGCGCTTTATGGCGCTCTCACTGGCTCAATCGTGGGTCTTTTTGATCCGTTCATCGGCAAGACGTTCATCGGCAAACTTGCCAGAATATTACTGGTAGATACCGCAAAAAATGCGGGGCGTTTCTATGGCGCTGCGGTTGATGAGCTAATTGCGCTGCTTTCTGGGAAAAGCGAGGCAACGGTGGCCCAAATTGTGGGAACGTTAGCCACCATCCAGTTTATCGCGGTGTATGTTCCCGGCGCTCCCGCGTTGGTGGCTGATGGCTGGGCTTTAACGGTAGAAATTGGCAAGCGTTTGGGCGATACGGCCGAATCTGCGATTAACGAAATTGGGAATGTGGCCGCCGCTGCGGTTGGGGTCGCTGGAAAAGTGGCCGAAGGAACCTACAAGACTGCAAAAAAGATTGCGGATTGGCTATTTTAAGGGCAGCAGTACAGGCAATCGTTTCTCAAAACAGAATTTTGGCGGAAAATATGGCAATTCTCAGGTCTGGATGGTACAGATGAAACGATATGGTGGCTGGTTGTTGCTCGGTTTGGTGCTGGTGCTGCTGTTCATCTTTATGGATGAAATTGAGCGGACGAGTGATGCCTTGCTGTATGCCCCGTGGGCATATGGCCGGGATTCGCGTGGGGATTTGACAGATGACTGGACGGCCGTTTTGCCAGACGGCCGTTCACTCACTATCACGTTGGCGCGGGAAACAGATGCCAACGGTTTGCCTACGCCAGTTGACGGCAGCGACGCGCGGCTGGTTGGTCGTGGAATAGTGTGTGATGGTGGGGTGGAAACAGCCGCTTTCACCCTGCAAGGAAGTAGCAATCGTAGCGGTAGCCAGGTACGCCTTCAATTTTTGCAAACGCCAAACACGGTTGGCCAGCTAAACGGCCGTTGGTCTGGCGACACGTTAGCACTGTCCGGCAGCTTGTCTGAGGAATCGTTGGCCGTTGAATTCAGACGGGGTTTTGCTTGCTAGAGAGGCCAAAAATATTTACCCGGCAAAAGCATCTCCAGCTAGCTTGATGAGGCACAAAATTTGATTTCGGTTCGATTACAACGGTTGCGGCTGGTGGGCATTTTGGTCATTGTTGCCTTTCTGCTGTTTGGCGGGTGGGCCTTGTGGCAATTTCCAGCCTATGCGCGGCAGCTGCCGCCCCGCATTTTGCCCAACAGCAATTGGACAACGGCCGAGGCCCTGACGGCGCTGGCCGATTTGGGTTGGTCGGTAGAAACTTACGTTTGGTGGCGGCTGGGGTTTGTGGGCGTAACGGCCGTTTTCTATACAACGCTCGGTCTGTTCATCTTTGTCCGTCGCCAGCAGGATGTTTTTGCTCAACTGTTTGCCATCGCCCTGGTGCTGTTTGGCATCGGGGCTTCAGATTTGCCGTTTGTATTGGCCCAGTGGGGGTTTTGGGGCGACCGACTGGCATATGGCCTCGCGGCCGTTTCCTTTGGCTTTCTTATGCTGCTGGTGTTTGTGTTTCCAGACGGCCGTTTCTATCCTCGCTCCATGCGTTGGGTCGGCTTTTCCGGCCTGCTCTTTACCCTTTACGCTGGCTTTTTGCAGCCGCACCCGATGCGCCCCCCAGCACCAATGATTTCGGTTTTTAGCACACTCTTTTTTTTGGTTGCTGTGGCAAACCAGGCGTATCGCTTTCGCGTGGTGGCAACGGCCGTCCAGCGGCAGCAAACCAAATGGGTGTTGTGGGCCATCGGCCTAAACCTGCTGTACAAATTAATTTTGACATTCATTTACACCAGCCCCACAGTGAACGCGCTTAACGCCCAGGGCATGTGGTACTCCCTGCTGCGCACCACCAGCCTGACGCTCGTCACCGCCACCGCGCCCGTGGCGATTACCTTCGCCATTTTTCGGTACCGGCTGTGGGACATTGATCTCATCATTCGTAAAACATTTGTGTACGGTCTGATGAGCGCGGGCGTGATTGGGGTTTATGTGCTGCTGGTCGGTTATCTCAGCCTGCTGTTTCAGGCAGAAAATCGAGCGCTCTGGTTTTCGCTTTTGGCCACGGGCGTGGTAGCGCTGCTGTTTATGCCGCTCAAAAATCGGTTGGAGCAGCAAGTGAATCGGCTTTTTTACGGGCAGCGCGATGAGCCGTACCAGCTCCTCACCCGCCTGGGCAAGCAGCTGGAAACCACTTTGGATCCGGCCCAGGCGCTGGCCGCGACGGTGGCGACGGTGGCCCAGGCGCTTAAGCTGCCTTACGTGGCTATTGGTTTGCAGCAGGGGGAAGGGATGCAGCTTACGGCCGTTTCCGGCGCACCCGTAGAACCGTTAAACCAGTATCCGCTGACCTTTGCCGGGCAGCCAATCGGCACCCTGCTGGTGGCCGACCGCTCGCCCAACGACCCGCTCACCCCCGCGGATCATCAACTGCTGGCCGATTTGTCACACCAGATCGGGGTGGCGGCCCACGCCATGCTGCTCACCACCAGTCTGGAGCAGGCCCGGCTGCGGCTGGTAACCGAACGCGGCGAGGCGCGGCGGCGGCTGGGCAGCGATCTGCACGATGTGGTCGGGCATCAGTTGGTGGGGCTAAACCGACAGTTGCAGCACGCCATGCACGAACTGGGACAAAATCCGGTGCAGGCCCGGCAGCATCTGGCTGAGATTGACAGCCAGCTCACGGCGCTGACCCATCAGGTGAGGCATTTGGCCCACCAGCTTTACCCGCCAGAGCTGGCGCTTTTGGGGCTGGTTGGTGCCTTGCGGGAGCAGGTGCAGACGCATCCCACCTTACAAATTGTGCTGGATGCGCCGGAGCGGTTGCCCAAACTGTCGGCTGAGGTGGAAACGGCCGTTTACGCCATCACTCTCGAAGCAATCACCAACATCGAAAAACACGCCCACGCCCAAACCTGCGTCATTCGGCTTGGCCTGGACGCCGCCAGCCAGCCGCCCACGCTGGAGCTGGAAATTGTGGATGATGGCGCGGGTCTCGCGGCGGGAGCCAACGCGGGGCTGGGGTTGCTCTCCATGCAGGCGCGCGCGGCGGAGGTGGGGGGTGTGTGTAAAGTGATGCAAAATGAGGCGGGAGGGGGAACGGCCGTTGCCGTCCGCATTCCCCGTCCTATCCAAACTGAGTGAGGTTTTTCATGGAAAAAATTCGTGTACTCATCGCCGATGACCAAACCATTACCCGCAGTGGCTTGCAGATGCTGCTCTCCACCCAGGAAAACCTGGAAATCGTGGGTGCTGGCCGCGACGGCCAGGAAGCGATTGCTTTGGCAGACGCTTTGCAGCCAGACGTTATCCTGATGGATTTGCATATGCCGGAGGTCAACGGCATCGACGCCACGCGCCGCATTCATCGCACCAGCCCCCAAATTGGCATCCTCATCCTCACCATTTTCGAAGATGACACCTCTGTTTTCCCCGCCATGAGGGCCGGGGCGCGTGGCTACCTGCTCAAAAATACGGAGCAAGATGAGCTGCTGCGGGCCATCCAGACCATCGCCAGTGGTGGGGCGATTTTTAGCCCTGGCATTGCCCAAAAGGTGCTGGGCTACCTGAACGCGCCCCAACCCAAGCTGGCCGCCACCGATTTGTTTGATGAACTAACCGAGCGAGAGCGCGAAATTTTAGAGCTGATCGCCCAGGGCAAAACCAATGCCGAAATTGCTATCCAGCTGAGCCTCAGCCCCAAGACGGTGAGCAACTACATCTCCAACGTTTTGCTGAAGGTGCAGGCCACAGACCGGGCCAAGTTGATGCTCATGGCGCTTGAGGCGGGTTTGGGGAAACAGAAGTTGTAGCGGGGTAGGTGGGGCTATGGTAAGTGAAAAGTAAAAAGTGAAAAGTGGCGTAACTTCTACTTTTCACTTTTTACTTTTTACTCAAAATTACTTCTCATACCCCTGCGGGTTGGCCACGTGCCACTGCCAGGCCATCTCGATGATCTGGCGCAAGTTGGGGTAGATCGGCTTCCAGCCGAGGTCGTGGTTAATCGTTTCGCTGCTGGCGATGAGGATGTCCGGGTCGCCGGCGCGGCGGGGGCCAATTTCGGCGGGGATGGGATGTCCGGTTACTTCGCGGGCGGTGTCGATGACCTGCTTGACGCTAAAGCCACGGCCGTTTCCCAAATTGTACTTGCGGCTGTGTCCCCCATTCAGGATTTCCTTCATGGCCAAAATGTGTGCTTCCGCCAGATCCACCACGTGGATGTAGTCGCGCACGCAGGTGCCGTCTGGCGTCTCGTAATCGTCGCCAAAGATGGTGATTTTCTCGCGCTGGCCCAGCGCAACCTGCAAGACCAGCGGAATCAAGTGGGTTTCCGGGGTGTGGTCCTCGCCGCGTGTTTCGGTAGCCCCGCAGGCGTTGAAGTAGCGCAGGCAGGTGTAGCGCATGTCGTACAGCCGATCCATCCAGTACAGGTATCGCTCCAAAATGAACTTGGATTCGCCGTACGGGCTGCCGGGCACGATGCGTTCATCTTCGTCAATCGGCATCCGTTCCGGGTCGTCGAACAGGTTGGCTGTAGAGGAGAGGATGAATCCTTTGACGTTGTTGGCGACCGCTGCCTCAATCAAATTTAGCCCGTTGACGATGTTGTCGCGCAGGTACATGAACGGTTTTTCCACCGATTCGCCCACCAGCGTGTAGGAGGCAAAATGCATGATGCCGTCTGGTTTGTGGGTGGAAATGGCTGCTTCTACCGCTGCCTTGTCGGCCAAATCCCCCTGCACAAACACGGCATCGGGATGAACCGCATCGCGGTGGCCCTGGTACAAATTGTCAAAAACAACCACTTCCGCGCCCGATTTGATGAGGCGCTCGACGGTGATGCTGCCGATGTAGCCAGCGCCGCCGGTTACTAAAATTTTCATGTAGTCAATCTCCTTGTTTCAGTATTCAGTAAGCAGTTTTCAGTATTCAGTGTTCAGTAATCGGTGTCCAAACTGATTTCTGACCTACTGAACACTGATTACTGGTTTTACACAGTCAACCTTGCAGAACCGCTCTCAATTTTGGGCAATCACGGCTGCGCCGTCGCTGGGTTGGCAAACGTAAATTTTAGGGCTGCGGTTGGTTTGCTGGTGGTACTGGTCGGAAACGGCCGTTACAAAACTCGCCACCTTCGCTTCATGCACCAGGGCTACGGCGCAGCCGCCAAAGCCCGCACCGGTCATCCGTGCGCCAAAGCAGCCATCTTGCGCCTGGGCAATGTCCACGATGATGTTGAGCGCCTCGTTGGTCACTTCAAAATCATCGCGCAGGCTGGTGTGGCTCTCGTTCATCAGCTGACCCAGCAGCGCCGCGTCCGCGTTTTGCATTGCTTTGGCGGCGTTGAGCGTGCGCAAGTTTTCGGTAATCACGTGTTTGGCGCGGCGGCGCGTCAGCGGGGCCAGATTGTCCGCTTCGGCTAAAAATTGGCTGATGGAGACGTCCCGCAGGGCAGAAACGCCAAAGTAGGTGGCCGCTTCTTCGCACTGCTGGCGGCGTTCGTTGTAAGCGGAATCGACCAGACCGCGCCGGGTGGTGGTGTCCAGAATGACAACGGCCGTTCCCGACCCATCCAGCGCGGGCGGCAGCGGCACCGACTGGGTTTCCAGGCTGCGGCAATCAATCAGCAGTGCGTGGCCCGCCTGCCCCGATGCCGAAATCATCTGGTCCATGATGCCGCAGTTGACACCGACCCATTTGTTTTCGGCCCGCTGGCTTAGTTTGGCCATCTGTGCCGCGTCCCAGGCAAAACCAGACACTTGCTGGAAGGCGCGCGCCGTGGCCAGCTCCAGCGCCGCCGAGGAGGAAAGCCCCGCGCCTTTGGGCACGTTGCCGGTCATCACGCCTTCCCAGCCGCGCAGGGTGTGGCCAGCTTCTTGCAAGGCCCAGGCAACGCCTTTGAGGTATTCAGCCCAAACACCAACCTCCCGCAGGTTTGCGTTTTGAGCTTGTTTTTGTCTGGAACCTGCGGGAGGTTGGGTAGCGAGTGCGTTGAGGTCGAAAACGGCCGTTTCCCCAAAATCCAGCGAATGCACCGACACCTGATCATCGTCGCGCGGCCGCAATGACAGCCAGATGCCCCGGTCAATCGCCATCGGCAGGACAAAGCCGTCGTTGTAATCCGTGTGCTCGCCAATGAGGTTGACCCGGCCCGGTGCCTGTACAACCAGCGGCGGTGCTGTTCCGAATGTTTCAGTGAAGGCAATAGTCACTTTTTG
Organism: Ardenticatenaceae bacterium; assembly: GCA_020634455.1. Lineage (GTDB taxonomy): Bacteria > Chloroflexota > Anaerolineae > Promineifilales > Promineifilaceae > Leptofilum. Next base: position 290,946 of record JACKBQ010000001.1, read on the forward strand.
ATGCAAATCCATCTGTAAAATCTCCTGATAGGGAGACTTTTGAAGTTTTTGAAACTTCAAAAGTCTGGCAGTTACCGGTTTTTGTAATGCACGTCGTACAAACTGCGCAGACGATCAGCGGCTTGTTCGGCCGTGAGATCGCGCTGGGCTTCGCCGAGCATTTCGTAGCCGACCAGGAACTTCTTCACCGTGGCGGAGCGCAGCAGCGGCGGGTAGAAGTGCGCGTGCAGCTGCCAGTGGTTGTAAGAGCTGTCAGGTTTCGCCTGACCGCCTTCGTTTGCGGGATCGGACTGTGAAACCTGACGGGTCTCCGGTTCAAACGGTGCGCCGTGCCAGCCCATCGAGTAGGGGAACGAAGTTTCAAACAGATTGTCGTATTTGGTGAGCATCTTTTTGAGGATGTCGGCCAGGGCATCACGCTCGGCCTCAGTTAAATCGGGCAGGCGAAGGATGTGGCGGCGGGGCAGCAGCAGCAGTTCAAATGGCCAGACGGCCCAGTAGGGCACCACTGCCAGCCAATGCTCATTTTCCACCACGATGCGTTCACGTTTTTCAAGTTCTAGATTGACATAATCCATGAGGAGCGAACGGCCGTTTTCCTCCCAATACCGCTTTTGTGCTTTATCCTCTGCCGCTGGCTCGTTGGGCAGGATGTTGAGTGCCCAAATTTGACCATGCGGGTGGGGATTGGAGCAGCCCATGATGGCCCCCTTGTTTTCAAAGATTTGCACCCAGCGATAGGTTTGGCCGAGTTCGGTGGCCTGCGCCGCCCAGATGTCCACCACGCCGCGAATTTCCGGCAGGCTCATCTCTGGCAGTGTCAGGTCGTGGCGTGGCGAGAAGCACATGACGCGGCAGACGCCCTCCACCGCCTGCGATTGCAGCAGCGGATGGGTCGGTTTACCCGCCGTCGGCACCTCGCTGAGAAGTGCCGCAAAGTCGTTGGGGAAGACGAAGGTGCTGGTGTAATCTGGATTGGTATGGCCGCTGACACGGCCGTTTCCCGGACACAAATAGCAGGTTGGATCATATGCGGGGCGGCTATCGGGCGGCGCTTTTTCTATCTGGCCCTGCCACGGCCGTTTCATGCGGTGGGGCGAAACCTGAACCCACTGGTCAATTAGCGGATTAAAGCGCCGATGGGGATGTTCGGTTGGATCAAATTCACTTTTCACTTTTCACTTTTCACTTTTGTAGTTGGTTCAACATGCCCTAAGTTTACGCGAAAAGCACCAAAATACCCCATGCAAATGAGGCGGGAGCAGGCTTTTTCCAAGGTCAGTTTTGCCCAGCCAAAAACGCAAACGTTAACACTTGGAAACTGTGTGCTTTCGTGTGAAATATTCTTGACAACGGCCGTTCCGTCAATTATCATATCTGGCAACATTATCAAATTTAATAATGGAGACCGATTTGCGAAAAATTGAGCTTGTCATTCATCCGGTTCGCTTCCAAATTTTGCGGGCACTGGGCACAGATACGCTAACCACTCAGGAGATTTCTGACCGGCTGCCGGACACGCCAAAATCGTCGATTTACCGGCATCTGAAATTGCTGCTGGAGCACAACTTGATTGTGCTGACCGATACCAGACTGGTGAACGGTATTCAGGAAAAAACCTACCGTTTGGATCAACCAGCGCGGCTTAGTCCAGACGATATGAAGGGTTTGTCGGCGGATGATCACATTCGCTTTTTTACAACCTACGCGCTGACTCTGGTGCAGGATTATGCCGATTACGTCACCCAACATGCGCCCATCGACATGCTTGCGGATCGGGTTGGATACACAGAAGTGGCTTTTTACGCGACCCTTGCCGAATTGGACACGTTTCAGATGGAAATCAATACGGCCGTTATAAAGCTGTTGGGCAATGAACCGGGCAACGGCCGTACCCGCCGCAAACTAGCCATCGTCTCCCAACCGCTGCCCGAAGGGAGTGAAAAGTGAGAAGTAAAAAGTGAAAAGTAAAAGCCCACTTTTCACTTATCACTTTTTACTTTTCACTAAAAAAATGGAGTAACCAAAATGGAATTCATAACCAACAACCTACCGCTGCTCATCCCCATCTTCCTCATTCAGCTGGCGCTGATTGTGTTTGCCCTGCTGGATTTGGCCAGGCGAGAGAACACGCGCGGGCCAAAATGGGTCTGGGTACTGGTGATTTTGTTTGTCAACTTTATTGGCCCCATCATCTACTTTTTGGTGGGCCGGGAAGACGCTTAAATGGACAATTTTGCGATTCGCTGCGAGGGGCTGAGCAAGCAGTACGGCGACGTGCAAGCCCTCCAGCCGCTGAACTTAACTGTGCCGCACGGCGCAATTTTTGGCTTTTTGGGGCGTAACGGTGCGGGCAAAACGACCACCATCCGGCTGCTGACCGGGCTGGCGGTGCCCAGCAGCGGTCGTGCCTGGGTGGCGGGCGTGGAAACGACCACCGCCGACAGCGCCGCCCGCTCCAGCTTTGGCTACCTGCCGCAGGAACCGGCCTTTTACGGCTGGATGAGTGCTACCGAATACCTGGATTATGTGGGCCAGCTGTGCCAAATGGACAAAGGCACGCGGAAACGACGCATTGATGAGATGCTGGCGCTAGTCAAGCTGACGGATGCCGCCAAACGGCCGATTCGTGGTTTCTCTGGCGGCATGATGCAGCGGTTGGGCATCGCCCAGGCGCTGCTGCACGAGCCGCCGGTGCTCTTTTTGGACGAGCCGACGAGCGCGCTGGACCCGGCCGGGCGGCATGAGCTGCTGGCGCTGCTGGCCAGCCTGCGTGGGCAGGTGACCATCTTCCTCTCCAGCCACATTTTGGCCGACGTGGAGCGGGTGTGCGACACCATTGGCATTATCCGCGAGGGCGAACTGGTGCTGGTGGCGGGCCGTGATGAGCTGATGGAACAGTACGCCACGGACTCCATTTTGCTGGAGGTGGCGGCAGGGTCGCCCACGGCCGTTTCCACCCTCCTCGCCATCCTGCAAAGCCAGTCGTGGCTGCAGCAAATTGACCAAGAAAACGGCCGTCTTCACCTGCACGTCAACGATGTGGCCGCCGCGCAACAAGCCATCCTGCCGCTCATCGCGCAAAACCAGGTGCAGCTGACCAAGTTTGAATGGATACGGCCGTCTTTGGAGGAAATCTTCCTCTCGATCAGTGACCGGTGAACGGTAATCGGTGGTCGGTGAACAGTGGTCGGTAATCGGTGAACGGACCACCGTTCGCGAAGCGACATTACCGATTACGGATAACGGATAACGGATTACCGATTACCAAAATGCGGATAACGAAAAATGACACTCTTATTCTCCACACTTGCAGTTCTACTCATGATTTTCCTCCCGCTGGGGCTGGCGATTTGGCTGCGGCGGCGGTTTGCCGTGCCGTGGGTTTTGTTTTGCCTGGGCATCCTCACCTTTATCGGCTCACAGACGTACCACATTCCGCTCAACAACTGGCTCACTGATTTGGGCGTGATTGGCGAGATTGGGCCGGACGCGCCGAATTTGCTGCGAACGGCCGTACTCCTCGGTCTATCTGCCGGGTTAAGCGAAACAATCGCCCGCGTGTTGGGCTATTGGTTCCTCTTCCGGCGCAGGCTGGCTGACCGATTTGAGGACGGCGTGCTAGTTGGTTTGGGGCACGGCGGCATCGAGGCGATGATCATTGGCGGGGTCTTTACCGCTGGTTCGATTAGCTCGCTGTGGGCGATTCGGGATGCGGATTTGAGCACCTTGGGCATGACGGCGGCGCAGCTAACGGCCGTTTCCAGCCAACTCACCGCTCTTCAAGAAACCCCCTGGCTCATCTTTTTGGCCGTCTTTGAGCGGCTGATCGCCATCACGCTGCACGTGACGCTGTCCGTGCTGGTGTGGCGCGCGTTTAAGACGCGGCAGGTGTGGCCGGTGCTGCTGGCGGTGGCCACCCATGCGCTGTTGGATGGAACGGCCGTTTACGCCGCCCAATTTTTAGACGTGATTTGGGTGGAGCTGATCCTGGTCGCCATTGCCCTGCCCGGTGCCATCTGGCTGTGGCGCAGCTGGCCGCCGGCGACCAAGACGCAGACTGGTTTGGGCTGGATGGATGAGCTGAGGCTTTGGGGAACGGCCGTCCGCCACGAACTAAACTTGCAATGGCGCACTCGCCGCGCTTTGGTGATGGTGGCCGTGTTTGTGCTCTTCGGTTTGGCGTCGCCCATGCTGGCCAAGTTCACGCCGGAGCTGCTCAAAAGTGTGCCGGGCGCGGAGCAGTTTGCCGGGCTCATCCCGGAACCGACGGCGGCGGACGCGGTAGCCCAATACATCAAAAATCTGACGCAGTTTGGCTTTATTCTGGTCATTTTGCTAGGCATGGGGGCCGTGGCGGGCGAGAAAGACAAGGGCACGGCGGCGATCATTTTGAGCAAGCCGCTGCCGCGCTGGGCGTTTTTGCTGAGCAAGTTTGCCGCGCAGGGTGTGGTCTACTTTGTGGCGCTGCTGCTGGGCACGCTGGCGACTTACTACTACACGCTGGTGCTGTTTGAGCCGCTGGCGCTGGGGCCGTTTTTGTTTGGCGGTTTGTTGCTCTGGCTGTGGACGTTGGTGTATACGGCCGTTACCCTCCTGGGCAGCACCATCGCCAAAAGCATCGGTGGCGGGGCGGGTTTGGCTTTGCTGGGGGCGGTGCTGCTGCTCATTTTGGGCGGCATTCCCCAGGTGGCCCAGTTTTTCCCCGGCGCGCTGGTGAGCTGGGCGGCGCAGCTTGGCCTGCCGGGCGACGTGCCGTTTAGCGGCGCGGCGTTGGCGGCGAATGGGGTGTTGATACTAGTGTTTTTGATTACGGCCGTTGCCCTCTTCGAACGCCAGGAAATTTAATCACTTGCCCTAGAGATTGCAGCGGACGAAGCGATTATTTCAAAGTAGATAGCTAGTATTAGATTCCTATCTAATATTGATTGGAAAGGCTGCTCCCTCGAACAAAAAGATTACATGATGCTCAATACAAATAATTGGTATTGAACAGAGATATTATTTCATCTCACCTGTAATCTTTCCAAGATTTTGACTTGCTTCGGTTATTTTTTTCTGGCGTTCCTGTTGCTGAATTTTTTCATCTAAAATCAACTCAATAGCAACTTTTACGGCATCAAAATAATCGAGGCATTCTTGTTCATTTAGAGAGTGTATACCCTTGCTCAAAATTGAATATGTAATTCGATTTTCAACGAGAAAAGATGGTAACCATTCAGCAAGTAACTGTATTTTTTCAACAACACGGCTTCTACTATACAGTTCTTCATCCCACTCTGTATCTTTAACTGCTTCAGAGTGTGCTTCATCAATAAGCTCTTCAATTATTCGCCTAAGATATACAAAGGAGCCTATTCCCACTCCATGAGCTTTTAGCCCCACAGCTCTATTTAGTTCACGAAATCTTTCAGCAGTAAGAACTGGCCTATATTTTCTTAATTCATTTCCTTGCAAATCGGCCAATGATGGATACTGACCAATTTTGGTTATTTTAGTACCATCGACTTGGAAAATAAACAATAAATTGTGCATTTGATTCCGGGAACAATTAAACTCTACAGTAATAATTCGATTGCGGAATGCATAATTTTGAAGACTTTCAGAAGCCAGAGCATTTGGATATCTGGGATCAGGCTCCGGGGATGGAAACCAAGCGGAAGTTTGTTGTAACCACCTCTCAACATCATCAAATCTAGTATTATGAGAAACTGGACCAACCCCAGGCAATTCGATATTCCGCTGAAATATGCCTTCTCGTTTACATTCCACGCAGAAGGAATCAATTGTTCCTTTGAAAAACTCTACACGAAGTACATCTTTATAATTCTCCTCATCTATCTCAAAATGCTTGTATAGAGGTATATTCAAAAAAAACTGCTCTGGTTTCGGCATTATATCCATAAAACTATCCTTTATTTTCCAAGTGATTATGTGAAGAAACTTAAATATTATTACTAGGGTGAGCAAAAAAGGCCAAACATTCTATCATGATGGTACGTGCCAATTATAATATCAACCTCCGTGTTCTTAGCGGTAAAAAAGCAAGTCGCGGGGCGGGAGGGTGTGGCTGGTTGTGCCCACAGTGACGGTTTGGAGTGCGTCGGTGAAGTTGAGCAGCAGGCGCACGTCGCCGCGCTGATAGGCGAGGACGCCAGCGGGCAAATCGGGCAGGCTGGGGATGTTGAGCTGGCTGGCCAAATGTTGCAGCAGGGCGCGCGCCTGCGCCGGGGTGGGGTAGAAGCCGAGGGTGAGGACGCGACCCTGGTCTACCTTGTTTTCCGCCAGCGCGGTTGGTTTTTCTAGACCTGACAGGTTTGCCGCAAACCTGTCAGGTCTTTCTAACTCGTAGCGTGCCAGGGAAACGGCCGTTTCCACCCCCAACGTCTCCACCCAATAACTTGCTTCTCCCGCAAAACCGGCAATCTCGCTGCGAAACGGCACCGCCTGGCCCAACGGCAGCGACTGCCAGCTGGTGACCGTCACCCCTGCCAACTCGCGCATTGCGCCGGGCAGCGGCTGGTCGGTGACCCGGTTGGACGGCGTTTTGAAGCCGGCGCGCACCCCCAGCAGCAGCGTGCCGCCGCCGCTGGCATAATCGCACAGTCGTTGGGCCAGCGCCTCGTCCGCCAGGTGGGCTGTCGGGGCAATAACCAGCTTATATTGGCTGAGATCGGCCGTATCAGGCACCAAATCCACGCCGATGCCCAGGCGCAGGCAGGCGTGGTAGTAGGCGTACAGGTGGCGCAGGTAGTGGAAGTCGTGGCGGTGGGGCTGGAGCTGAAGCGCCCACAAATCGTCGAAGCTGAACAGGATGGCGACGGGGGCGTCCAGCGGCGCGGCGCTGAGCTGGCTGAGCTGATCCAGTTCGCCCAGCAGCCTTTGCTGATCGCCAAAACCGATGTCGGGACGGCCGTCGTGCCCCAGCAGGCCGGAATGGTACTGCTCCTGCGCCAGCAGCGTGGCCCGCCAGCGGAAGTAGACGATGTGGTCCGCCCCTTCGGCGACGGCGTGCCACACCCACAGCCGGGGCGTGCCGGGGCGGATGCCGGGATTGACGTCCCCCCAGTTGATGTGCCCACACTGCTGCTCCATAATCCAGAACGGCCGTTGCTTCAACCCGCGCATCAAGGCGTGAGACATGCTCTGCACAATCGGCTCGCCCACGTCGTAGGCGTAGACGGGGTCATTTTGGCGCGTGTCGCTGCCCGGCGGGTACAAAATCTGTCGCCAGCGGTCCGGGTTGCCCGTGGGGTAGTTGTCCCAGGTGATAAAGTCGAGCGATTGGGCCAGGTCAAACTGGTCCAAATCCTGGTACAGCCCCATGAAGTTGTGGGTCACAAACCGCCCCGGCGCGAGCTGGCGCAGCAGGTCAATCTGCTCCTGCTGGTAGCTCACGTAGGAGTCGGACGAGAAGCGGTAAAAGTCGAGGACGTGGCTGGGGTTTTTGTAGTTCACGTCGTCGCCGGGCGGATTGATTTGTGCCCAGGCGGTGTACGTTTGCGACCAAAAAATCGTGCCCCACGCCTCGTTCAGCGCGTCAACCGTTTTGTACCGATTTTGCAGCCAGGTGCGGAAGGCGCGGGCGCAATGGTCGCAGTAGCAGCGGGCCGATTTGCCGCCGCCGAATTCGTTGTCAATCTGCCAGCCGACAATCCGCTCGTCCAGCCCATAGCGCTGCGCCATCTGGGTGACGATTTGGCGGCTGAACTCGCGGTAGGTGGGGCTGTTGGGGCAATAATGTCTGCGGGTGCCGTGGTTGCGGGAACGGCCGTTCGCATCCACGCGCAAAATCTCCGGGTGCTGCCGGGTGAGCCAGGCGGGCGGCGTGCAGGTCGGCGTGCCTAAAATAATCTCCATCCCGGCTTCGGCAAACAGGGCAATCGCCCGATCCAGCCATTCCCAATCGTAGACGCCCGGTTCTGGTTCCATCTTCGCCCAGGCAAACTCCGCCAGCCGGATGATTTTCAGCCCCAGCTCGCCCATCAAGCGAGCATCTTCCGCCCAGCGGGCTTCGGGCCAATGTTCAGGGTAGTAACAAACGCCAAACTTCATAAGATTTTATCCACAGATTTCGCAGATTACGCAGATTAAGGCAAAAAAATCTGCGTTAATCTGCGGATAGTTTTCATTGCCAGGATTGGATGAGCTGAATTGCCTGCTGCCAACGGCCGTATCCTTCTTCTAAATCGCGTGGGAGGATGGGGCACGGCTCGAACCGGTGGTGGCTGCCGGGCAGGGGGGGCAGGCTGGCCTCGTCGGGCCAGGTGCCAATTTGCAGGCCCGCCAGCAGCGCTGCCGCCCAGGCCGTCGTCTCGGTAAACATCGGGCGCAGGATGGGGATGTTGAGCATGTCTGCCTGAATCTGGCAGGCGATGTCGCTGGCGGACACGCCGCCGCCGACCAGCATTTGTCCCATCGTCACCCCCGCGTCGCGGGCAATCGTCTCTTTGATGGCGCGGAGTTGGTAGCCCAGCGCCTCCAAAAAGGCGCGCACGATGTGGCCGCGCGTCGTGCCTAGGGTCATGCCCAGCAGGGCGGCGCGCGCGTCGGGATCGTTGTACGGGGCGTCCAGACCGGTAAAAGCGGGCACAAACATCACCCCGCCGGAATCGGAAACGGCCGTTGCCAACCGCTCCACATCCTCGTAATCATCCAAAAAGCGGGCATTGTCCCGCATCCACCGAATCGCCGCGCCGATGACCGTGGTGGGCGCTTCCAGGCAGTACGTCTGCCGGTCGCCCAAATGCCAGGCGTTGTAGACGTTGATATTTTCCTGGTAGGGAATGTTCTCGCCGAGAAACAGCTTCACGTAAGCGGCCGTGCCGTGGGTGGATTCCGCGTCGCCGGGGATGCGGCAGCCGTGGCCAAATAAAGCCGCCTGCTGGTCGCCAATCATGGCGGTGACGGGAATGACGGCCGTTTCGCCGCCCGGTCCGGCAATCTCAATCTCGCCAAACGGATGCAGCGTCGGGGTTGCTTCCGGCAGCGCGTCCAGCGGCACGCCCAGCCACTCCAGCCACTCCGCCCAATATTGCCGGGCGCGGAAATCGTACAGCCCCGTTGCCTGCACCAGCGAGCTGTCCATGGCGTGCCCGTTGGCCTGGCCGAGCGCAGTCACCAGCCACAATGCCGACTGCCCGATGCGTAAATGGCCCGCTTGGGCGGCTTCGCGTACGGCCGTATCGTGGGTCATGCGCCATTTCAGGTGCAGGGCGGTCATGTAGGTGCCGGGGGCGTAGCCCAGCCGTCGTTTGGCTTCGGCGGCAAAGGGCGACTGCTCAACTTCCTTCACATACCCTTTGGTGCGTAAATCTTGCCAGGTGATCGCGTTGCTGAGGGAACGGCCGTTGCGGGCATCCCACACAAAATCGGTGTTGCGCTGGCAGGTCAGGCCACAGGCGGCAATCTGGTTCGGGTGGATTTTGGCCTCGCCAATGGCTTCGGTGATAACGGCGGCCACGCCAGCCGCCACCTCCGCCGGGTCCTGCTCCACCCAATCCGGCCGGGGATGCAGCCGCGCCAGCGGTCGGTATGCATAGCCATGCACCGTGCCCGCCGCATCAATGATCAGCGCCCGGCTGCCGCTGCTGCCCTGATCCACCCCTAACAAAAATGATTTCGACATGCAAAATTCCTGCTTTTTGCCCTGAATTATCCCAGATAGCCACAGAGGAAAAAGAGAAAACAGGGAACTCAACAACTATCTCTAAAATCTCTGTGTTCTCTGTGGCAAAAAATTAGTTTGTTGGTAGTAGCTCCCCCAAATGGTGGATGATGTAGGTGGGGATTGTATCCGATTGGGCCGCCATCGCTTCACTCGTGGCCCCGGTCAACGTCAGCGCCCCCGCCATGCCCGCGTCCAGCCCCATCAGCACGTCCGTCTCCAGCCGGTCCCCCGTCATAATGCAGCGCTCGGCGGGCAAATTGAGCAGCCCCAAAATCGCCTCCGCCATGTACGCCGACGGCTTGCCCACCACCGCCTCAATTTTGGTGTTCGTACACGCCTCGATCGCCGCAATCATTGCCGCCGCATCTGGCTCACCGCCGCCGGGCACCGGGCAGTACCGGTCTGCATTAGTGGCAAAAAAGCGCGCCCCGTGCCGGATCGCATCAAAGGCAATTTGCAGCTTACGGTAGGCAAACGTCCGGTCAAAGCTGGCAATCACCGCCTGCACTTCGCTGGCCTCATCGGTGAGGGTGAAACCTGCTTTTGCCAGCTCGTCACACAACGACTGCTCCCCCACCACAAACAGCTTCGCCCCCGGCATGCGCCGCTGCAAAAAATCCACCATCACGTAAGACGAATTGATCACGTCCCCATCCGGCGTGGGCAGCCCCAGCCGCGTCAGCTTTTGGGCATAATCTTCCCGCGTTTTTGTGGGGTTGTTCGACAAAAAAACCGTCCGCTTCCCCATCTCCCGCAGCCTAGTAATCGTCTCCCCCGCGTTTGGCAGCAGCGCCTCCCCCAAATACACCGTCCCGTCCAAATCAAAAATGTAAGCGTCAAACTCTCTCATCATTAATCATTAACCATTCACAATTAACCATTATCTAGCCTTTCACCCCGCTGCTCGTTGCGCTCTCCACAAAGAAGCGCTGCCCCAAAATGTAGATGATCATTGGCGGCAAAATGGCAATTGCCGCGCCCGCCAAAATCAGGTTGGGGCTGTCCGAAGCGCGCCCACGCAGCACGTTCAGCGACAGCGTCAGCACGTGATTGTCCACGTTTCCCGTGTTGATGACCACCAGCGGCCAGAAGAAGCTGTTCCAGGCGTACAAAAAGGTGAACGTGGTCAAGGTGGCCAGGGCAGGCGTACTGGCAGGCAGGAAAATGCGCATTAGAATTTGCAGCCGGTTCGCCCCATCAATCAGCGCCGCTTCTTCAATTTCTTTGGGAATGGTGATGAAAAATTGGCGCATCAAAAAGGTGCCGTAGGCGCTAAAAATCCAGGGAATCACCAGCGACGCTACTTTGTCCACCCAGCCGATGGTAACCATCAGTTGATACATCGGCGTTACCAGCACCACAAACGGAATCATGATGGTGCCGAGGTAGAAGACAAACAAATTGTTGCGTCCCGGAAAGTTGAGCCGGGCAAAGGCATACCCACCCAGCACAGAAGTCGAAAGTGTACCCAGAACAACTAAAACAGTAACTAAAATGGTGTTGCTCAGGCTGCGGTCCATGTTTTGCAGCTCAATGACCTCGGTGTAGTTTTGGGGCCGGGCAGTCAGTTCTTCCACCGGCTGGCTGAGGCGCACATTTTGCAGGATTTCTACGCTGGGGTCGTTGGGGTCTACAAAACGGCCGAGTGCGGTTTGGCCGACCAGGGCGAGTTCTTGGGTACGGCCGTCCGTGGTAACCAGGTAAACCGGCAGCTCTTCACCATTCACCAGCACTTCCTCTGTGTTGGTGAAGCCGCCTTTGGGTTCCGCATTGTCTAGTGGCAGCTCCAAATGTTCCCCCGGATTGGCCGGGTCCACAAAGACGCCAATGCGAATGTTGCTTTCTACCAGCGCCAATTCACGCTGCTCGCCGTTCACCTCGCCGTAGTAGAGCGGCAGCGGCTCATCGAAGCCGGGCATCTCGGTGGTGAGCGTTTCGCGGGGCAGCAGGCGCGGCGGGTAGCGGAACGTATCTTTTGGCTCCTTGAAGGAGGTGGTGAGCATATATAGGAACGGGAAGATCATGAAAAAGGCAAAAACCGTCAGCACCAAGTAAACCAACCCGTTGCGCGTAAATTGAATGGCTTTGTATGAACGTAACATCAGAACACCGTTTTTTTGCCACAGAGGGCACAGAGGTTTAAGTGGTTTTCTCTTTTTCCTCTGTGTCCTCTGTGGCTAATCGTTTTACCCTTCGTAGGAGCTGCCGCTGGTGCGCTGGCGTTGAAATTGAACCAGGGTGGCGGCAAAAATAAGCAGGAACAGCACCCAGGCAATCGCTGAAGCGTAGCCTTGTTCAAAGCGCTGGAACCCTTTTTGGTACAGGTAGAGCACAATCGTCAGGGTAGAATTGCTGGGGCCAGCCGGATTGTTCCCCATGATGATGAATACCTGCTCAAACACCTGCATTGCCTGAATGACCGTGGTGGTGACCACAAAAAAGGTGGTGGGGCCAAGCAGGGGCAAGGTGACTTTCCAGAACTGCTGGCGTGGCGTAGCCCCATCGACTGTGGCCGCTTCATAAAGTGAGCGGGGGATGTTTTGCAGCCCGGCCAAAAAGAGGACCGTGTTGAAGCCAATCCACTGCCAGGCGGCCATGATGATGACCGCCAGCAGCGCTGTGTCACTTTCGGATAACCAGCGAATTTGCGGGTCGGTAAGCGGCAGGCCGATGGTGTTGAATAAATCTATGAGCAGCGTGATGCCGTAGTTGATGTAGCCGATGGTGGCGTTGTAGAGCCACTGCCACACCAGGGCAATGCCCACCACGGCGGCGATGCTGGGCAAAAAGTACACAGCGCGGAAAAAGCGCATGCCGGGCACTTTGCTGTTGAGCAAATTGGCTAAAAACAAGGCGGGGATGACGCTGAGGGGCACGGCCAGCAGCACAAATTGCAGGGTGTTGCCCAGCGCGGTCCAAAACAGGCGATCTTCTGCGCCGATGATGTAGCTCTGCCCAAAAATAGTAAACCGGTTTAGCTCATCGTACCGGGTTGTGTCCAACACTTCGTTGGCGAGCTGGTTGGGATTGGCCAGAGGCTCAAAATCGAGGTTAAAAATCTCGGCGTAGTTTTCCAGCCCGATGAAGTTGGGCGCGGTGAAGGCGTCGGAGTCGGTGAAGCTGACATAGAGCGAGAGGATCAGCGGCCCGGCGAAAAAGATGAGGAAGCCAAGCAGGTTGGGCGAGAGGAAGAGGTAGCCGTTGAGCATTTCGGTGTCGGCGTTGGTGGCCTGGAAGGCGTCGGCGAGAGGTTGCTGCCACATACCCCAGACCATGAGGCCAAAAAGAACGGTGGCGGTCAGGAAAACGGCCGTTTCCCACCCCCCAATCAGCGCCGTCGGAATCGTCGCCAATCCGTCCAGCAAGCCCACAGCAAATAAAAAGATGATGCCTGCCAAAATGGCAATTGCCCGACCCACCTGACGTACCTGCTGCTGCCGGACCAAATCTCCCTCGAACCGATCTGTTTGGGAGCCAAGCCACAGGCCAATAAAAATAAGCGCCAAAAAGGGCAGACCGCGGGTAAATGTGTCCGCCAGCGAATCCAGACCGATAAACATGTTGAGCTGGTGCATACTGCCTACCAGGGTAAAGAGAAAGCCGAGGTAGTTGACCGCCAGCGACAGGTTGCGACCCCGGGAGCGGCGCTGGTTGATGTAAAAAACGGCCGTTCCACTCAGCACCGCCATCAGCAACAGCAGGACGCCAAAGATGGCTTTTTGCCAGACGGCCGTATCTTCCCCCTGCCACACCAGAAACGCGCCAACCAGCCCTGCCACCACCAAAATCGCGTGCCAGATCGTCGCCAGACGCATCCAAAGCGCCGCCCGATCTGCGGGAGAAGGTGCCTTTTGTGGATCAACAGTTGCTGTTGTCATAGTAAAACTCCAAGGAAATATTTGCTAGGGGTTGGTGGTGTGTTTGGCCACAGAGGGCACAGAGCAACACAGAGGCAAGGCGGTTTTTAAATCTGTGTCATCTGTGAAATCTGTGGATTTTTCACCGCAGAGGACGCAGAGAGCGCAGAGTTTTTGTTTTCCTCCGCGTTCTCCGCGCGCTCTGTGGTTAATTTTGGGAAGTGATCGCAGCGATTACCACGATCACTTCCCGTTCAAAACTTACTGGTTGAAGGTACGGTTGGCTTCGTCGCAGATGGTGGCGGCAAAGTCGTCGATGCTGGTTTCGCCATTGAGAACGGCCGTTACTGCCGGGCCCATCACGGCATCAAACTCCGGCCAGCTGCCAGCCCACAGAGGGCCTTCGGTGGCGGGATTACGAGCCAAACCATTCAGGAATGCCTGGTTATTGGCCGGGGGCGAGAAGGTCAGGAACGCATCCAGCGCATCCTGGCTGACGCGGCTGGGCACGTTCGCGCCCAACTCAGCAATCTTGCCCTGGGTATCAGCGGTGGTCAGTGCCTGCACCAATGCCCATGCTTCTTCGGGATGCTCGGTGTTGGCGTTCACAACGTAAGCGCCCCAGAACAGCCAGTTGCTTGGGCCAGCGGGGCCGTCCGGCAGTTCAACGACGTCCCAGTTGAAGTTAGCAGAGGCACGAGCGCCGGGGGTAGCCCAACGGCCGTTCTGGAACATACCAACCTTGCCAGCCAGGAACGGCGGTTCGCTATCTTCGCCGTAGGGCACAGCCACGTTGAACTCCTGGTAGATGCGCTGTTCAAATTCCAGACCCGCCAACGCTTCGGCAGTGTCCAAACCACAAGCGGTGCGATCTGCATTGTAGAAGTTACCGCCAGCGGCGTTAATCCAGTAGCCATACGGCCCCCACCACGCATTTTGGCCGTAGCCGTAAATGTCATCGCCCAGGGCGTTGATGGCCGAAGCAACTTCGATAAAGGTGTCCCAGTTCCATTCGCCATTGGCGGCCAGCTCACGCGGATCTGGTGCGCCAGATTCGGCCAGCAGGTCCAGGTTCAGGTAGAGGGCAAAGGTAGACACGTCACGCGGCAGACCCCACAGCGTTTCGCCAGTGTTGCCGGTTTCCGGGTTGAAGGTCAGATGGAACATCGGGCCGGGGTAAAAGTCGGCGTCGTTGTAGCCGTCGGTGGCGTTGGCCATCTCGCGCATGTCCAAAATCAGGCCACGGGTGGCAAAGTCAGCCACGTCGGTTCCGGGAATCCAGAAAACGTCTGGCGCGGTGCCAGCGGCCAATTCGGTTTTTAACACGTCCTGGTAGCTGGAGCTTTCGCTGCCGCCTGGTTCGTAAACCAGGGTGATATTGTCCATGCTGGCGTCCAAATCGTCGCTAACGGATTGGTAAACGTCAATTTCTGCCTGGTTGTCGGGGCGGGTGCGCCAACGGAGCTGCACTTCCATCATTTCTTCTTCTGCGGCCGGTTCCTCAGCCATTTCTTCGGTTGTGTCGGCTGCGGTATCAGCGGCGTCATCAGCCGGTTCTTCAGTGGTATCGCCACCGCCGCAAGCCACAAACAGCGCCATGGCCAAAAGGGCAATCAGGAAAAGCCAAAATCTTTTCAAGTTCATTTTAAATCTCTCTCCTCTGTAGAAAGTTTGGTTAAAAAAATTTTTTACAACAGTTTGAAGTGGATTGTTTTGGAGTACCCATCACCTCCTTCAAAAAATTGGTTTGTCGATTTTGAACGCTAGTTACGGATGGAAACGGCCGTTCCCCTACAAAATTGGTACCGATGAGTGACGAGGAACGAGCGTGGCCGGTAAAGTCAGATGCTGCTGCTGCGTGTTGGGATCATTCACGGCTTCGATGAGCAGTTGGGCCGCCAAACGGCCGATTTCAGCAAAATCCTGGCGTAAGGTGGTGAGCGGCGGCGACAGGTAAGAAGCCATCGGAATGTCATCAATGCCAATCAGCGAGAGCTGTTCAGGCACGGCCAGACCCATTTCGGCGGCCGCGCGGATGACGCCTGCGGCCATCTGGTCGTTTTGCACAAAAATGGCCGTAGGCGGCGTCTCTACCTGCATCAGCTGCGGCAGCGCGGCAAAACCGGATGCCGCCTGCCAATCTCCTTCTACCACATAATTTTCAGGCAGCGGCACATCAGCTGCCTGAAGCGCTTGTTGGTAGCCAGCCAGCCGATCCTGCGAACAATCTTCGGCCATTGGCCCGGTGATGGTGGCGATGTGGCGATGCCCTTGTTGCAGCAAGTAGTTGGTGGCGTTGACCGCCGTCGCTACATCGTCCAGCGCCACAGAGTTCACCGCGTCTTCGCGTGGGCGCGCCCCGGCAAAAACGGTGGGGAACTGGTGGGGCAGGTGGTGGAAACGGCCGTCTGCGTACGGATTGATGACCATGATGCCCTCGGTCTGGCGGCTGGGCACCAGCTGCTCGATGAGGGCGGAAAAAATCGCTTCGTCGGGGGCGGAGGCGGAGAGCAAAAAGAAGCCGTGCTGCCGCGCTTCCTGCTCCGCGCCCTGAATGATGCGGGCAAAGGTGTAGTCGGTGAGGTTGGGGGCGATGCAGGCGAGGATGCCGGTGCGCCCTTTGGCCATAGAGCGGGCGATGGCGCTGGGGCTGTAGCCCAGGCTCTCGATGGCGGCTTCCACTTTGGCGCGCGTTTCTGGGCTGACGCGCTCGTTGTCGTTGATCACGCGCGAAACGGTCTGGTGAGACACTCCCGCTTCTGCCGCTACATCCCGAATGGTGATTGACGATCGCGCCATTGAGGCTTTTTCTCCTGCTCGCTTTGTGTTACCGGTCACGTGACCGGTAACATTAGATTACTGCGGTTGGGCAGCTTTGTCAAGAAAGTGACAAACGAGTTGGTGATTTTGTCTAAACGGCCGTGTTGGCGGCAGAAAAAAAGGGGGTTTGTTGCGAAATCGCTTTGTGTCACAGGAGTGAGGTTTGTGTGTTCTGATGTTGCCATTGCCAACTATTCAAGTAGGTGTAAGATTTGGGCTAAAGCAAAGTTCACCTATCTACTATGTAAATTAGGAACAAGCCGATACCTTATGCAACTGTTCAACCGCTCTTCAGAAATGGCAACGGCCGTTTCCCCCGAAAACAAAAGCGAAAACAACAAATTTGGCACTTTTGATGGCGTCTTCCTGCCCACGCTGCTTACCATTTTGGGCGCAGTCATGTATTTGCGCACCGGTTGGGTGGTAGGGCAGGCCGGTTTGCTGAGTGGTTTGCTCATCATCATCATCGCCAACGTCATCACCACCTGCACCGGGCTGTCTATCTCCTCGATTGCTACCAACATTCGCGTGGGTGCCGGTGGCTCCTTTTCCATCATCTCCCAGTCGTTGGGGCTGGAAGTGGGCGGGAGCGTTAATCTGCCCTTTTATCTGGCCCAGGCGATTTCCGTCGCCTTCTACATCTTTGCTTTTACTGAAGGTTGGCAATCCATTTTCCCCAGCCATCCCACCATCCTTATCTTGCTTTTGGCCTACGGAGCCTGTTTTGGTATTGCCTTCATCAGTGTGGGGTTGGCGGCGCGAATTCGTTACCCCATTTTGTTTATCATCGCCTTTTCCCTCTTTTCCATTGCTTTGGGTGCTTCCACCCGCTTTGGCCATCCGGGGGCAGTGTACACGCCGCAAATTTTTGGTGAGTTCCCCGGTGGCAACAATTTTTGGAGTGTGTTTGCCGTTTTCTTTCCAGCGGTAACGGGCGTACTGGCCGGAGTCAACCTGTCGGGGACATTGAAGGATCCGCGCAGCAGTATTCCCATCGGCACCATGAGCGCCATTCTGCTGAGCTTTGCCGTCTACCTGGGTCTGGCCTACTGGACCTCGCTGGTGGCCACGCCAGTAGAATTGCAAAGCAACTTTACAATTATGATTGATCGGGCGGCGTTTGGCTGGGCCATTCAGGTGGGGATTTTGGCCGCCACCTTTTCTGCGGCGCTGAATTCGCTGGTAGGCGCTCCCCGCGTGCTGCAAGCGATGGCGGCGCATGATGTGGTTCCTTTTAGCAAACAGTTTGCCCAGGAAACGGCCGCTGGCGAACCGCGCCCGGCCATGTACCTCACCGGGGCCATTGGCATTGGCACCATCATCTTTGGTTATCTGGGCAGCGGGCTGAACGGCATCGCCCCGCTGATGACCATGTTTTTTCTGGTGACTTACGCCATTTTGAATGGTGTGGTGCTCTTGGAACAGTCGTTGGGGCTAACCAGCTTTCGGCCACTGTTTCGCGTGCCACGCATGGTGCCACTGATCGGTCTGATTGGCTCTGTCGTTGCGATGTATCTGATCAACCCCATTTTTAGTTTGACCGCCACGGTAATTGTGCTGGCTCTGTACGAGTTCCTCTCTCTGCGGCAATTGACCGCGCCGTGGAGCGATGTGCGCAGCGGGATGTTTGTGAGCCTGGCGGAATGGGCCGCCAAGCGCGTGCTGCAAATGCCGTCTGGGCAGGATCGTGCCTGGAAGCCTAGTTTGCTGGTGCCGGTGCAATCCGTAGCGGCAATACGCTACAGCTATCGCTTTCTAGAGGCGATCACGAAGCCCAATGGTTCATTGCACATCGTGGGTCTTTATGAAACGGGGCAGCGGGAGCATGTGGAGGCGCTGAGCAAGTACGAGCAGGCGTTTGCCAATGACGGCATTTTTGCCCGGGTGGCGCTGCTGGAAGCGCGTCGTTTTGGCTACACTTTGCAAACGGCGATGGAAGTTTCGACCAGTACCTTTTTCCGGCCCAATACGCTCTTTTTGCCGCTTTTGCCGAATAGTGACGAGGCGGAGCTGCAATTTATTGTGGATCGCGCGGGTGAAAATGAGCTGGGCATTATTTTGTATGCCGATGATCCGGAGACGGGTCTGGGGCGAGAGCAGGTGATTAATGTGTGGATGCGTGAGCAAAGCCCGGAGTGGGCGATTGGGTTGCGCCTGCCCAATCTGGACTTGTCGCTGCTGCTGGCCTACCAGCTGGCGCGAAACTGGCCGGGCGAGATTAATTTGCTAACGGCCGTTTCTGATGCCGCCGAAGAGGCAAACGCCCAGGCCTATCTGGCGCAGCTCATGGAGCTTGGGCGCATGCCCAAAGGTACCACGTCACTGGTGTATGTGGGGGATTTTGAAACCTGCTTACAAAAAGCGCCCCAGGCCGATCTAAACATCTTTGGCTTGCAAACGCATGTCAACCTGCCTTTCATGCGACATGTGATGGCTCTTACCGATGCTTCCTGCATCTTTGTGCGGGATTCGGGCATGGAGAGTGCGCTGGTTTAAGATAGACAGCGTCGATCGCGGTGCCGAGAATAGTTGCGCTGTAGGTGCGGCTTGCCTGTCTTGGGGCGATTCGTGTTTTGTTACAGGGTGCCTCTCATGAAAACTATACAAATCTATAGAAACATTGCTATTTTTATGCAGTTTGCTATAGTTTTCCGCATGGATAGTGAATGGCTTAACTTGAGCGAGGCGGCTGATCTGCTGGGGGTACATCCGGCAACGGCGCGTGCCTGGGGGGATAAAGGCGATCTGATGATGCAGCGTACCCCAGGCGGACATCGCCGGTTTCGTCGGGCTGATGTGGAAGCGCACCTGGAAACGGCCGTTCGTAGCCAGAGCGGCGGCGTGCAGCTGGTAGTGCAAAACATGGTTGGCCGCGCCCGCCTGGAACTCACCGACGGCGCTCTCAACGGCGAAAGTTGGTACCAAACCCTGGACGACACTGCCCGCCAGCAATTGCGTCAGATCGGTCACCAGCTCATTCATCTTTTTCAGCAATATTTAACCCAAACCATGCCGTTGCCTGCTGCCCGCGCCGAGGCCAGAGCCATCGGCCGGCAATACGAGCGGCTAGGCCGCGCAAGTGGCCTGTCGCTGGCAGAAACAACCCGCGCTTACCTCTTTTTTCGCGAGTTTTTGTCGCAAACGGTGTATGACATGGCCGAAACAACGGGCACCCAGGGGCCAGTGCATTGGGGCCAGATTCACCAAAAAATAATCACCATTACCAACGAGGTTTTGCTCGCTTTGGTGGCTGCACACGAGGAACTGACCCATGGCGCGTGAGCAAAATCAGCTTTCATTTAGCCTCTGGCGCTTGCTGCGCCTGAGCAGTTTTCAGATTGGATCGGCGATGGGGGACATCATTGTTACCAGCATTTGGAACCGGATGATGATTTCCCAATTTGGCATTCCGGCGACGCCCGTGAGCTTGCTGATTGCCCTGCGCTACCTGCTGTCGCCGTTAAGTTTGTGGGCGGGGTATCGGTCGGATACACGGCCGTTTCTGGGCATGCGGCGCACCTCGTACATCTGGCTGGGGCGAGGGCTGATGGTGCTCTCGTTGCCGCTGCTAGGCTGGAGCCTGATGCGCTTTGCCGCTGTGCATGAGCTGGGAGCCAACTTCGATTTGCTGGGCTGGGCGCTGGCTCTGCTGTCGTCCCTGCTGTACGGCATCGGCACGCTGGTTTCTGGCAGCCCGTACCTGGCGCTGGTGCGCGACTCTGCGCCAAAAGAGCGCCAGGGGCTGGCCATCAGCACGGCCGAAACGGTGCTCATCATCTTTTTTGCCATCGTGGGCATCACCTTCAGCTTTTGGCTGCAAGAATACGATCCGCTTGTCTTTTGGGAGATGATTTTGGCCACGATGATCATCGGCGGCTTCTTTTGGGTCTTTTCCATTTGGGGCGTCGAGCGCTCGATTCGCCAGCAAAAGGGGATCACGCTGGCGCAGGAGCTGGCGGCGGTGGCCCAACAAAGTTCAGAAAGCAGCCTGTTGGCAACCATGCGGCGCATTTGGCAAGACCCGCGCACCCGTCGCTTTTTCATCTTTTTGTCGCTGGCCACCTTTTCTGCCTGGGCGCAGGACGCCATTTTGGAGCCATTTGGCGCGGAACTGTTTGACCTGCCGCTGTCGCGCACGACGCGGTTTAACAGCTACTGGCAGGCGGCGACGGTGCTGACGCTGGTGGGCGGCGCGTACTTTTGGCGCAAACGGCCGCCTGAACGGCAAAAGCAAATCGCCAATGGCGGCCTGCTGGCGATGGCGCTGGGCATGGTGTTGTTGGGGGGCACGGCCGTTTTCCAGCAAATTCACCTCATCGAAATTTCCCTGCTCATTTTTGGCGCGGGCTTTGGCGTTTACACCTTTGGCGGCCTCAGCCTGATGGCGGTGATGTCGTCGGACAAGGAAGCGGGGGCGTACTTGGGTCTGTGGACCATTTCCGTGGTGGTGTTCAAAGGGCTGGGCACGTTTGCCGGGGGCGCACTGCGCGATCTTTTGTTGTTAGGCATTGGCCTGGGTGAGGGGCTGGGGTACGGCTTGATTTTTTCGCTGGAGGCTGTGGGCTTGGCAACGGCCGTATTCATCCTTAGCGGCATTGATGTGCTGGGTTTTGCCCGCGAAATGGGCCGGGTGATCAGCCGCACCGAGGTACAAATTGCCAGCGCGGATTAGCAAAAAAGCCGTAAGAAATGGGTCGAGACCCTCGGAAACAGCGCTTGATGGCGATATTGGGCGATCTTGCGCGATTGGATGAGATATGATCCACCGATCTAACATTAATGGGAGATAAGAAACGGCCGTTTTTGCAAAAGTTTTTCAAGACCCTCGGAAAGAGGAAGAGGGTGGGATGAAATGAGGGTGTTACAGGACAATAAGATGGTAAAAGTGGCGCAACTTGCCCACAAACAGACAAAATATGCTAGACTATGGGCGGCGGCGTCCCATTGTGGATAACTAGAGTCGGAACGGCCGTGTCTACCTGAGAGGGATTTAGACCGTAGTAGTCAGCGCGATCACCGCAATCACACCCATAGTCGGAACGGCCGTGTCTACCTGAGAGGGATTTAGACACACAATTATGTTCCGAGTCTCTCCTTGCTGTCGTTCGGTCGGAACGGCCGTGTCTACCTGAGAGGGATTTAGACTTGTCCATCGTCGTCGAAACCCAACTCAAGGGTAACGTCGGAACGGCAGTGTCTACCTGAGAGGGATTTAGACCCAGGGACACGCTCACGAGCAATTCGTGGAGGCCATGGTCGGAACGGCCGTGTCTACCTGAGAGGGATTTAGACGTTATCAAACCTAACAACACAACGGGATACGCAAAGTCGGAACGGCCGTGTCTACCTGAGAGGGATTTAGACAAGCTGCCGCTTGAAGCGTCGCAGCCTGAGCCGGTAGTCGGAACGGCCGTGTCTACCTGAGAGGGATTTAGACTTCCAATGTCAGCATATCGCCTGCTTCTGCATCTACGGGTCGGAACGGCCGTGTCTACCTGAG
The DNA here is from genome assembly GCA_020634455.1 of Ardenticatenaceae bacterium. Classification (GTDB taxonomy): domain Bacteria; phylum Chloroflexota; class Anaerolineae; order Promineifilales; family Promineifilaceae; genus Leptofilum. The sequence continues at coordinate 312,793 of JACKBQ010000001.1, forward strand.
AGGGATTTAGACTAATTTATCATCCGGCTTCACTACGTTTTGAGACATGTCGGAACGGCCGTGTCTACCTGAGAGGGATTTAGACGGCCAAGTGCATAATGGCGTCAAATGACAGGATAAAGTCGGAACGGCCGTGTCTACCTGAGAGGGATTTAGACAACACGAACAGTTTCCACACCGCCTGTGACGTATGTCGGAACGGCCGTGTCTACCTGAGAGGGATTTAGACCAGTCGCTTCCGCTACATCCACCTCCACCTCCATGTCGGAACGGCCGTGTCTACCTGAGAGGGATTTAGACTCATGGGCAGCGCGATGCCGTACAGCAGAATCTGCTGTCGGAACGGCCGTGTCTACCTGAGAGGGATTTAGACAATTGTCTACAATGTGCAGCTCCCCTCTAGTATGAGGTCGGAACGGCCGTGTCTACCTGAGAGGGATTTAGACAAGGGAATCAGCAAGCTTGTGAAAATGGCAGCAATGAGTCGGAACGGCCGTGTCTACCTGAGAGGGATTTAGACAATTCAGGAGACGAGATACCGTCGGGGGCAGCGTAGGTCGGAACGGCCGTGTCTACCTGAGAGGGATTTAGACAAGTCTACGTGAGCAAATTGCACGGTCATAAGGGCGAGTCGGAACGGCCGTGTCTACCTGAGAGGGATTTAGACGGGATGGGGGTGCCAACTACCGTGACGGTGGCGTCGTCGGAACGGCCGTGTCTACCTGAGAGGGATTTAGACTAGTGGACCGTAACGTTGACACCGTTCAAATCTTCGTCGGAACGGCCGTGTCTACCTGAGAGGGATTTAGACAAATAACCGGTGACCAATACAAGTAAACCGACGATTGTCGGAACGGCCGTGTTTACCTGAGCGGGGCACAAAATTGTGAATTGCGAACGGGGTTGCTCATTCACAATTCACAATTCGGCTGGTTTCGCAAATGTGGCTGGTTTTGGGGCAAACGTTGGTTTGCGGTGACGGCCAGTGTGCGGCAGTCCACTTGAAGAAAAAGCAGCAAATTCGGCCGTTGAGAATGCGCTCTAAGCGATTTTTGGGCAAGCTGGCTGATTTTCTGCCAAAATTCAGGTAAAATTTGGCCGTTGCAACACCAAATTCACCCTTTGAGGGATTGAAACATAGCGTCACAAAACCCGCCTGCGGGTCGAAGATTTGTTGCAACACCAAATTCACCCTTTGAGGGATTGAAACATCATCTTTTAATAAGCCGTTGGTCAATTCAACCAGGTTGCAACACCAAATTCACCCTTTGAGGGATTGAAACTCGTATGTGCAAAACTCCGAATCATCCGCGCCGCAACGTTGCAACACCAAATTCACCCTTTGAGGGATTGAAACTCGCGGCGGAACGGCCGTTCTTTACCAGGAGGAGGAGTTGCAACACCAAATTCACCCTTTGAGGGATTGAAACCAACAGCCAGAATAGCCTGGATAGCTGGCAGAGCGAGGTTGCAACACCAAATTCACCCTTTGAGGGATTGAAACATCGAACAGACCCAGGCAGACAGCAGCATGGGCGCAGTTGCAACACCAAATTCACCCTTTGCGGGATTGAAACAACATCGTGGCCGCACTATCACCCTGCGGGTCAACGTTGCAACACCAAATTCACCCTTTGAGGGATTGAACCAGCAGCGCCTCGTCCAGAATATCTGGGCGAGGCGCTTTCTTTTTGGGGTGCTTTTCGGGTATACTGCGGCTAATTGTGTGTTTTTGGGTGAAAAGTGGCACAAAATGTGGCACATCCCCAACCAGCTTTCCCGTATACTGTCGCCATTCGAGACAACCAATGGATTCCCAGCCCACCTTTGCCGACCTACTCAACCAGCACGTGGCCCAGGATGGGCGGTACGCCCGCCAGCTTTCTGCCGCCACCGAACAGCGGTTTGGCGCAGGGCAAGGCATCGCCCACAGCAGCCTCAGCCGCTGGCTGCGGGGTGCGGCCCAAAAGCCGCGCAGTTGGGTAGACATTGTGAAGCTCGGCGCAGTTTTACAACTTTCCCAGAACGATCTGCACCAGCTGCTGCACGCGGCCGGGCATGACGTACCGCACATTCTGGCTACCGAGCCACCCATACCGGGGCTGTTTGACCCGTGGCTACAGCCAGAAGTCGGCCTGCTGCCGCCGTTCCAGGCGCCGCCCAAAACCGTTGGCTTCATCGGCCAAACCGGGCTTTTGGTGGGATTAGAACGGTACTTTGGCAGCCAGGGGCAAAGTCGCGTTTGCTGTCTGTTGGGGATGGCCGGGCTGGGTAAAACCAGCCTGGCTACTCAGCTCGCCTACCAGCTCAAAGACCAGTTCAGCGATGGCGTTTTGTGGCTCAACCTGGCCCAGTCAGCCGACCCGCTGGCCGCCCAGCAAGCCATCGCCCAGGCATACGGCCAAGATTTCACACCCTTTGCCGACGTGGGCAGCCGCAGCAGCAAGCTGCGTGAGCTGCTGGCCCACAAAAACGCCCTCCTGGTGCTGGATGATGCGCAAAGCGACGCCCAACTGCGTCCCCTGCTGCCGCCAGATGGTCCCTGCGCCGTCCTCATCACCAGCCGCCGCCACGATCTGGCCCTGGCCAGCGCCGCCTACCGCCTCACGCTCTCGCCGCTCAACGCCGCAAAAGCCGAAGGCATGGCGCTGTTCCGCCAGCTGTTGCCCAAAGAGCAGGTGCGGGCCGAGCCAGAGCCATTGCAAGCCCTGGCCGACTGGTTAGGATTGCAGCCATTGGCGCTTACCATCGCCGCCCAGCGGCTGCGGCACGAACCGGGCTGGACGGCCGAAAAATTCCTGGCACGGCTGCAACAAGCCAAACGGCCGCTCGACTTGCTCATCTGGGGCGACCAATCCGTTCGGGACAGCTTGGCCACCAGCGCCCTGGTTTTACCGCCAGCTACCCAGCAGCTGCTGGCATTGTTGGGTCATTTTGCCAGTTCATTTGTCCCTGAACACGTGGCGGCAGTGGCGGAACGGCCGTTGCCCGACGTCGAAGACCAGTTGCGGCAGATTTACAACCAGTCGCTGCTCACCATCAACCGCCAAGACCGGTATGAGCTGCACCCGCTGGTGCGCCACTATTGCCGGGAGCTGCCCCAACAGCCAGATTGGCCACACCGCTTTGTGGCCCACTTTACCAGCCTGGCGGCGCAGCCCACGGCCGCAGCGGAGCAGCCGCACATCGTAGCCGCCCTTGAGCTGGCCCAGCAGTTGAAGCTGGATGAAGCATTGGTCACCAGCGTAACCGACTTCATTCCCCATCTTCAGCGCACCGGGCAGCACGCCCTGGCCGACAGATGGTTGCGGCAGGCAGAACAGACAGCCCGCCGCCAGAACAACAGCTCCGCGCTTACTCGCATCTTGCACCAATCAGGATTCACTGCGATGAAACAAGGCACACCCGACAAAGCAGACAGCTACTACCAGGAAGCGTTATCCCTGGCCCAAAGCCTGGGGGATGTGGGCCAGACGGCCGAAATCCTGCACAAGCTCAGCGCCTTGGCCTACCGTCGCGGCCGTTACGAAGAGACGGAGCAGTTTTGCCAGGAAGCGCTGGTGTTGGCGCGGCAAGTGCAGAATCAGCATCTGGTGGCCAGCTTGCTGACAAATTTGGGATTGGTGGAGGGGGTAAACGGCCGTTTTAAAGAAGCGATTGTGCATTACGAGGAAGCGCTGGCCTTGGCCCGTCAGGGAGACGACAAAGGTCTGGTCATCAACATCTTGCAAAACCTGGGGCTGGTCCACGAACAGCGGGGCAACTATGCACAGGCCAAAGAGCCTTACGAAGAAGGTTTAAAGCTGGCCGAAGCCTTAAAAGACCCGGAACTGCGCAGCAGAATGTTGGGAAACCTGGGTGCAGTTGCCTGCCATCTGGGCAACTATGCAGAAGCCACGGGCTATTTTCAGCAAGGGTTGGCGTTGGCCGAAAAAAACGACCTGCTGATTCAGCAGTATCGCCAGCAGGCGAATCTGGGTGAAGCAGCCATGCTCCGTGGGCAGTTTCGGGAAGCAAACGCGCATTATCGCCAGGCGCTGGCGCTGGTGCGTACCCGCGAGTTTCCTGAAGATTTGGGCATTATTTTGAATCAGGCCGGAGAGAACTTCCTCCGGCAGGATGCTTACCCGGAAGCGGAGTATAGTTTTCGTGAGGCGTTACATCTGGCTGAAGAACACGGCTTCAGGCAGGTGGGGCCATTAAGCTTATTTGGTTTGGCCCGCCTGGCTGGTATTCGGAAGGATTTTGTAGAGGCACGGGCCTTAGGCGAACAAAGTCGCCAGCAGCTAGCAGCAATTGGTCATCGTAAGGCGCAGGAAGTGTACTGGTGGCTTCAGGAACTGCCACCAGCGGCAGCGCCTGAAGCCAGCAAGAATTAAGGATTAACCGCCGGTGGGATCACCCCAACCATCGGCTACCTGCACGGGTGCCGGGGCGGCATCCATGAGGCTGGGTTGGTTGAACTGAACGGTGGTGAGGCTTGTGCTGAGCGTAGCCGAAGTAACGGCCGTTGCCAATGCCACCAGCAATACCAACAAAACCACCAACTGCTGCGAACGAGAAATCAAGTGACGAGTCATGAGTCTGTACCTCCATTTCGTCTAGGCCAAACCGGGTGGGTTTGGCGGTTCCAATAAATCACTTGATTTCAGCGTAAAGGGGGCGCAAAAGAAGGAATTCCCGGTTTTCGGGAACAGGTTCCTGTGGCGTACTGGTAAGGTAAGCGTAATGTTTTAAGGAGATGTGAAAGCGGATGAACTTGAAGGGAGAACGGCCGTACGTCTACATCGCAACTCTGGGCAATGCCCCGCAGGTTGTTACCCTTGCCCTGGATCAGCTGCTGCCCCAACACCGCTTTGTGGAGGTGTGCGTCATCCATACCGACGCCGCACCAACCAGTAACCCGCCCCAGATCAAATTCAGCAAACCCCAAAATGTACCGACGCTAGATGCCGAATTCCAAAACTTGAAACTGCTGGAAGAAACGTCTGGCGATAAGCTGTGGCGGGCCGATTATCGCGTTGGCGATCGCTACTACCAGTTTCGCTACCGTCGCGTGCTCATCCAGCGCGAGGTGCAGCAGCCCGGCGACCTGCCCACCTACGAACCAATCCAGGACGTGGAAACCGAAGAAAATTCCCAGGCGGCGTTCCGCACCATTTTCCGCGTGGTGAAGCGTTACAAAGAGCAGCGCGCCATCATTCACTTCAATCTAGCGGGTGGGCGCAAAAGTATGGCAGTCTTTGTTATGTCAACAGCGCAGATGCTGTTTGCCCCCGGTGACAAGCTGTGGCACCTCATGTCTGGTGCGGCGTTTATGAACAGTGGTGCCATGCACGACGATGGCCAAAGCAGCCGCCTGGTGCCGATTCCGTATGTCTCCGTCACGTCGTTACACCCGGCGCTGGGCATGCTAATTGCCAGCAACGATCCATACGACATTTTGCAGGCGCAGGAAAATTATCTGCACCTGATGGATTTGCAGCGCAAGGAAAAGTTTTTGCGCACGCTGGATTTTGATGAGTACCAGATTTTGGTGGGCGTGGCCCAGGGGTTGAACAATGCGGAGATTGGCAGTCGGCTAAAAAAAAGTTTGGCGGCCCAAACGGTGGCCAACAAGCTAACGACGGTTTATGAGACGTACTTGGTGGCGATTTCAGAGGGAGTAACGGCCGTTTCTCGCCCCGAAAGCGACAACATGCGTGCCTTCCTCGCGGCTGAATTTGGTGCCTATTTTCAGCAGCGCAACGAAAAGTTAACATAACAAGGAGGATTTGTATGGACAAAGACAAAATTCCCAAGGAGTTACCGAAATTTGAAAAGCCAGTCTTGTTCCTGGCCGACACCGACGCAACGCAAGCGTACGTATTGGAGTCCAGTAAGCTGCCAGAGGTGCGCGGGGCCAGCCGCCTGCTGGATGCGCTAAACCTAAAAGTAGGCGATCTTATCGAAGAAGCGGGTGGGCACCTTATTTTTGCAGGCGGCGGTGGTGTGTTGGCGCTGGCAGAACAAGACGCGGCTCCAAATTTAGTGCAGACTGTGGAAGAAATGTATCCGGCTAAAACAGGCATCGCCACCGTGTCGGCCACCTATCGCCCGTTGCCAGCCAATTGGCAGGAACAAAAGTTTGGCGATCTGGTTAGTTGGGCTAACCACAGCTTGCGCCGCCACAAAGAAAGCAAAACACCGCCGCCCTTCTTTGAGCGGATGCCGTTCCAGGCGGTGTGTGAATCCTGCCATGTGCGTCCAGTGGATACCCATTTTCTGCGCGGCGATGCACCCCAGATGCTTTGCCAGCCGTGCCGGGTGAAGTGGGAAAACGGCCGTAAATATGATGAAACGTGGCGAGATTCTTCCTGGTACGGCCGTTTCTTTCAATGGTTGGAAGAGCATCCAGGAACTAAGTACAAAGTTTCGCCAGCTATCGAAATCCCGCTCACCGTGGACGAAATCGGGCGGGCCAGCAAAACCCGCGAGGGATATATTGGTCTACTCTATCTGGATGGCGACAGCATTGGGCAGCTGCTCTCTTCATTAAAAGAGATTGACGATTATCAGGCGTTGAGTCATCTGCTAACTGATACGACAGAAAATGTTGTCTTTCAAACCCTGGCTGAGGCGTTGTCACCACAAAAAGTGAAAGCCAGCGAGCTAAGAGCTGAACTGGATAACAGATTCGGGAAAGATGAAGAGGTTGTGGTGCATCCCTTCGAGATTATCACCATTGGTGGGGATGATGTGTTGCTCATTGTGCCCGGCGACGTTGCCATTCCTATCGCCCAGAACATTGGCAGCCGTTTTAGCCTGCAAATTACGCCCCAAGTCAAGCATTTGCTGCCAGTAGGTCAAGAGGCAATTACCATGTCGGCGGGCGTGGTCATTGCCGATGACCACACGCCGCTGGCCATGCTGGTGGAGCTGGCGACCGATTTACTCAAAAAAGGGGCCAAAACGGCTGGTGGCGCGCTCGATTTTCACGTCCTCAAATCGGTAGATATGGTGGACAAAAACATTGGCCATGTGCGTAAACAGTATCCTTACTATTTGAAAAATGCAGTTAAGGGGCAGCGTGGAGATTTGAAGCTGCTGGCACGGCCGTATCGTTACGATCAAATTGAGCAGCTTTGGGAGGGATTGAAAATCCTCAAGACCAACAAATTTGCCAGCTCCCAAATGCAGCTGCTGGCTAAATCATTGCTAGATGGCCGTCGCCAAAGCACCCTCTTTTACCATTACCAGCATCAGCGTCACCAGGGAGACAAAAAAGCTTACGAGGCGCTGGAAGCATTGTTGCTCTCGCTGTACGGCGACAGCGCACGTGATCCGCTGCCGTGGCGGGTGGTGGAAGGAGAAGAATACAGCTTTCAGACCGCCCTTTGGGATATTGCCGAACTGTTCGATTTTGCCCCGGCAAAGGAGGCCTCATGATCGAAATAAACTTGACGCTGACAGTGCGCAGTCCCCTCAATATCGGATCGGGCGCGCAGCAGGGCACGCTAGCCCAGCGCGGCATGCTCAAGGAGCGTGATGGCTGGCCGTTTGTGCCAGCTACCCTGCTGAAGGGGCGGCTGCGGCATTATGTAGAGCAGGTTGCCTCCACGCTATCAAACGATGTTGTGCGCAACCCACATGACCTCACTATCATCAATTCAAATGATCCGGTGAGTGTTTTGTTTGGCACACCGTGGCAGCAAAGCTTGCTGATTTTTGAAGATTTATCGCTGACCGGGCCGCCTGCGCTGCTGCAATGGCGGCAAGAGGCTAACCGATCTAACCGCTTGCCACCGCGCTCTATGCAACGCACCAGCGTCTCGATTAACCGACAGCGGGGCGTGGCGGCGGACCAACGGCTGTTTAATACAGAACTACTGCTGCCGGGCACGCCGATGGCCTTTGGCGGCACCATTTGTGGGCAGCTTGAGTTGTGGCAGGCGGGCTTGATCGTGGCTGGCCTGCGCCTGATTCCGGCCTACGGCCGTTCCAAATCCGGTGGCCTGGGTTGGGTGTCGGTAGAAACAAAGGTGTGCAACGGTTCTGAAGAATGGACGGACGCGATGATGCTGGCTGCTTTGAAGGAGGTGTTCCGTGAAAAAACTGTCTGAACGAACGGCTGTCTGGCTCAAAGTTACGCCACAAACACCGCTGTTGCTCACGGGGAAAACGGCCGTGAGCAACTTCCAGCAGTCACAAAGCCACATTTCTGGCGGCACGTTGCGCGGCGCAATTGGCAGTAAACTGCTCAGGCAGTCGCGGCAAGCGTTTGAGGCTCTCTTCGCCGATGAGGAGCCATACTTTGGCAACGGCTATTATGGCAATGGCAGTCCCATCTGGCCCTTTCCGCTCACCGCTCAAAGCTGCAAGCGGTACCCCGGTTTTGTAGATGAAAGTGGCGAAGAAAAGCATGGCGTCATTGATTTATTAGCGGACGATTTTGCTTACGATATGGTGAGCGACCCTATGCTTTTTGCAGATCTTTTGCCAATGAGTCGCGAGAGGTTGCAGTCGAACATAGGCGACTGGTTTATGATCGAACGCTTGGACATTCCTAAAGGGCTAAACCCTGAAAAATGCCCTGACAAGAAAGCCAAACCTGGCAGGTGTGCCATCTGTTGCAAGCCGCTTGCGCCCATCAATGGGACTTACTTTGCCGCAATCCCAAAGCCGTTCAACAGTGACAAAGTGCCGGTTGCCCGCAAAACACAGGTGGCCATTAATCGGGCGCGGGCGGTGGCTCAGCATGCGTTGCTTTACACCCAGGAGCGGCTAGATGTGGTGGATCAGGGCGCGTTTTATGCCCAGGTGAGTTTGCCCACAGACAAAGTTGCGGTGCTGGCGGCAGCAATTGAGGGTACGTTTTACATTGGACGGGGGCGGTCTAAGGGAAACGGCCGTATCGTCATCCAAATAATTACCCCCCCGGAGTTCCCTTCAATAGCTGGGAGGCTGTATGATTTAAATAGCCGCCTCAAAGGTGCTTTCCAACCCTATGCTAAAGCCCAGCCAGACAAAGTTTCTGCCCAAATGCCAGGCACCTTTTTTAGCCTGACGTTGCGCTCACCAGCCATTTTGCATCACGCAGGACGGCCGTTGCGTGTTCCCACTAGCCAGATGCTCAACCTGTCGCAGGCCACGCATATCCACCCCGTTCGCGCCTGGGCACGCCTGGACAACGTCAGCGGTTGGGATAGTGCCGCCCGACTTCCTCGTCGGCGGGAGCTGGCCGTTCGGGCTGGTTCCGTTTACCTCTTTTGGGCAGATGAAACGGTTGACCCAGTCCAGTTGCAAGCAGAATTAGAACGATTAGAGCTCAATGGCATTGGCGCGGCGCGAGAGCGTGGTTTTGGCCAGCTCACTGTCTGCGCCCCATTCCATTACGCCGATTTGGCAGGAGAAAACAAATGAAAACAGCAGAAGCAGAATCCAACCAGGCCATCTTTTTGCAGCAACAAATTGATTTGTATACCGAAGAACTGGTCGAGATGGCCGATAAAACCTTGTCTGAAGCCCGTATGAAAAAAATCGTAAAAGATAGGAATGGTCTTAAGACGGCACAGCTCAACAATCTGCTGGGCGTGGCTCAAGAATCGCCCAGCGTGGCACCCATTCGTAACTGGGTGCATTTCCAGATGGGCCGGCGCGAAACAAGCCGCGCCTGGAGTGACTCTGGCTTTGGCGAAGATGTGCTGAACAACCTGAAAGAAATAAGTAAATTTGCCCAAGAGGCGGTTAAGGCAGCTTTTAAGGATGCGGATATTACCCCTACCAAAAAGGATTTGCGGGAAACTAATCTCAAAATGGTGCGGCTGTACGCTGGCTACCTCAAACGGTGGTTTGTAGCCAGAGGAGGGCAGAATTGATGATAGTTGAACAGAACAAAGAATGGTCTCCCGATATGAGCCGCTTCACGGGGCGTTTTCATTACAGGGGAGTGCTCGTTTTTGAAAGCGCCCACCGCATCGGGGCGGAGCGGTCATTGGCGGTAGACGCGCCGGACACCCCAATTTTGCGTACGGTGGATGGACGGCCGTATCTTCCCGGCAGTTCCATCAAGGGAGCCTGGCGCGCTTACAGCGAAGCGATCATGCGTACCATCCAGGCGCAGCAGGGTCATGAACTTTTTGCGAACGATCCGTTGGTACAAGGCACAACCAACGCCCCTGGCCTGACGGATGAAAAGATTCGGCAGCTTAAAAAGACAGTAGATGAAACAAAAATTGATGACGAGCTGCGAATGCAAAGCACCTGGGTTGAACGTGTTTTTGGCAATGGTGCTTTGGCTTCGAAATTGCTTATCAAGGATGCCATCATTGACCCTGCCAGCTGGCTGCGTTCCGAAATTCGGGATGGCGTAGGCATTGACCGCGACAGTGGCCGCGCCGGGCACGGGTTGAAATACCAGTTTGAAGTGGTGCCTGCCGGAGCTAAATTCCCCTTTGAATTTATTGTTGAGAATCCGTCTGAGATGGAGCTGGGGTTGGTAATGCTGGGCGTGCATGCCTTTGAACGAGGTGACATCTTGCTGGGTGGTGCCAAATCACGTGGCCTGGGCTGGTGTCGCCTGGAATCCAACGGGTACCAGGATTGCCGTTACGTTGGTGATGAGAATTTGCTGGATTATTTGCTGGGTGACGATGCGGATATGGGCGTCGTGTCGGCCGAGATGGTGCAAAACTGGTTAAAAGCGCTCAAGGCTGCGATTGATATCGTGGCAGAGACGGGAGGAAAATCTGATGCATAAACGTCGCCTGAATGAATTTACTTTGCAGTTAACGATTGAACCGGATGGGCCCATTCTAATCAAGTCTGGCACTGAGAGTGGGGCAGACCCGACGCTGCCCTCGATGAATTTTGTGCGTACGCGGCATCCCCGCAGTGGCGAACCGACGATCTATTTGCCCGGAGCGAGTCTGAAGGGCGTGGTTCGCAGCCACAGCGAACGCATTATTCGCACCGTTTTTGGTACTGATAATGAACGCATTTGCTGTGACCCGTTGAGCCGTGACAACAATTGCAGTTCTCGCATTCGCAAAGCCAATATCAAAGAGACGGACGCACAGTACAAAGAGCTTTGCCTGGCGTGCCGCGTGTATGGCCATATGGAGCAGGCCAGCCATTTTGTGGCGGCAGATGCGTATCCAGACGAAGCGATTGACACACTGCCCGTGCGACACAATGTAGCTATCGATCGATTGTCTGGCGGGGTGGCTGTGGGGCCGTTTGATATGGAGGTGGCATTAGACGGCCGTTTCCAAACCACCATGCGCCTGCACAACTTTGAAACATGGCAAATTGGGCTGCTGGCGCTGGCGCTGCGCGACCTAAAAACGGGCCAGGTGCGGCTTGGTTTTGCCAAAAGTCGCGGGCTGGGTGCCGTACGGGTTACCTTCGACGCGCTGGAAATTGGGTATCCGGGGCAGTTTGATGCCCAGGTGTATCCCTTTGGCAAGAAACTATTGGGCGTTGGCGCGCTGGCGCAGGATATGGTTACCGCGTATGGCTTCCAGCCGGGAGATGCATTGGATTACCCCACCCCAATCGAAGTGGAGGACGATTGGGGTCGGCAAAAGGTGAGCCTGCAAGGGGATGAGGCGATTACAGAGTTGTTCAAAACGGCCGTTTCTGCCTGGGCCAGCATTGATTTGCAGCAGACCCAAAAGGAGGCGGTCTCATGAGTGATCTAGCCATTAATCGCTTCACCGCCGATGGGGTGGACGGCGCTGCATTAACCGAGCTTGTGGACATGGGAAAATGGCGCTGGGCTTACGTGGAACGCCCCAGCGGCACTGAGCTAACCTGGTTCGCGGTGTTGGCAGACGAGAATGAACCGTGGCCCAGCTGGCACCACGCCCGCCTGTTCAACGAAACGGCCGAATTAGCCTGGTGGCAAGACTATGACGGCCGTTTCACCTGTCGCCTGTTAACCAGTGATCCACCAACCAGCCCGATGTGGCAGCCGGGTGGCCGCTACAAGCCACTCAATCTGACGGAAAAGCAATGGCAGCCAGAGGCAACGCTGCTGCACGGCCGTTGGAACGGCAAGACTGACCCGCCCACCTGGTCCGAACCGCGCGTGCCCCGCTACCTGGCATATCCGGTGCCAACGGATGCCGAATTGAAGACAGAAACGCGCGGTGTGCTGCACACAGCCGTTTATTGCGGCCAGGATGTGGGCGATGTGTTGACGCGCTACGTCTCTGTCGGTGTTTGGACACCCACTGGCGGAGGTGCTTCATGAATGAGGAAAATCCAAAATATTACCGATCCATCGAAATTGTGCCGAAACGGGAAACGGCCGTAAATTCCAAAGAAGCCCACTGGGTGTATGCTAAAGATCGGGTAAGTGGCCGGATTACGGGCGAATTTGTGGCTAAACAGCCGCTGCATGTCGGCACTGGGCAGCTGGTGCCGCCGCAGCGTTTGGGCATTCAGGATGCCGCGCCATTGGTCAAATCGTTTTACCGGGCAGATGAAACACTTACTGTGGCAGGCTCCTCCCTCAAAGGGGCCGTTCGTGGGCTGTTTGAGGCGATGACCTATTCGGCCGTAGCAAAAACTAAGGCGCGTTTGGACAGGCGTGACTTTGGTGAATCAACCTACAATGCACGTCGCCGCGAGAACAAAGGGGACCTGGACCCGGCTGGGCGACTATTTGGGGCGATGGGCTACCAGGGCCATCTGCGCTTTTTTGATTGCCCACTGGTGGAGGGAGAAACGGCCGTTCACGACATTCCGCCACAGTACCAGCCCAAGGGGGATGATGAAAACCGCCGTTACTATCCGCACGCCCTCAAGGACCACCGGCAAGGCACGTGGCCGTTAGAAATCGTCAAGCCCGGCGGCCTCTTTCGCTTTGCCATCCAGTTTGACAATTGCAGCCAGATAGAGTTGGGCCTACTGCTGATTATTCTGGGCCAAACCGATCCGCCCATTTGCCTGAAGCTGGGGGCGGGTAAAAGTGCCGGATTGGGCGGTGTCCAGTTCCAGCATGTGCAGGTGATAGCCGTCGATCCGGTCCAGGCGTACCAGACGTACGAGCCAGAAATGCAGCCAGTCAACATCGACGGCTGTGTCGCAGCTGCGCTCACTTCGCCTATGCTGCGGCCCGGTGACCCTGTTGGACGGTTCCAGCAAGAGCTGGGCTGCCACCATCTGGAGTAAGCAATGAAACGACAAACATCCTATCCACGATTATGGAAGCCTGCCCACGTGCTGGCGGCCGAGCTGAGCCAGTGGGGAACCGACGCCAATTTGGTAAAAACGGCCGCTTCCTACATGAAACAGTATCCCGAAGCCAGCCTGGCGGAGTGGCTGGAGCGGCTGGTGCAGTTGGGCCAGCTTTTTTCTTCCAGCGACCAGACGGAGCGGTATCGGCAGCAGCTTAAAGCTGCCTGTGACCGACTGGCCGAAAGTTACCCCGCGCTTAAGTCTGGAGATGAGTGGGCCTGGGTGCTGGGTTGGGCGGCGCGGCTGATGCCGTACTATCAGGGAAATCGCAATGCCGCCGAGCGGATGTCGGCCGTGGGCCGTTTTGTGCCGCAGCCTGTTAAACCGTTCCAGCGGCCCAACGCACCTGTGGCCGATGAGTTACCCGAAGTACGTGAGGAAGTCAGTGATAAGGCAGAAGATTTGTTTGCCAAAATGCAGGCACGTTGGGCCAACAAAACAGACGATGATTAGTAGATTGGACCATTTTACAGGTAGTGGTTGGCTTTTAGACCATGTCGCTCGTGAAAAAATGGTCCAATCTTGCGGTAAAAAGGAGCAAATAACATGGGTGAAGGAATTTTAGTGACGCCGTTGGGGCTTTCCCCCGGTGCAGTGAGCGGTATGGCGCTGGCGCTAAATGCGCAACTTGGCCGCGAAACGATTTCGCGCGTGGAGGCTATCGGCACCACCAACAAAACCAGCCTCGAAGTGGGTCAGAAATTGAAGGAGCTGTTGAACGAAAAAGATATTTTGTTTAAGCCGCACTTCATTTCTCAGGCAGAGTTGGATACGGATGATGCAGCCACAGAGTTTATGCTGCGCATGGGGCAGCTGTTGGGATCGTTGCAGGGTCAAGGGCACAAAATTCACGTAGGGGTGACCAGCGGCCGTTCCGGCATGGGGGCGTTGGCGGCGCTGGCGACAAATGTATACGGTGCGGATCACCTGTGGCATTTGTGGGTGAGCAAAGACATTGAGGAAAAGGGGCGCTGGGAAATACTGCCCAGGCCTCACAGCCTGGATACCAATAAATATCTGAACCCCACGCTGGAAGATGGGGCGTACCAGGTGGTAAAACTACCGTTTTTGGATTTACGGCCGTATCACCCCATCTTGCGCCAATATTACCTTAGCTACAAGCGTGCCATCGCCAACCACCAGACGCCCGATGTGCCCAAAGAGGTGTCACCCTTGCTGACGCTGCTGGTGAATAGCCAGATCGAGCGGTTCGAGGAGCTTTTCCCGGCAGAGCTATCTTTTGGTGCGGCCCAGGAAATTGCAGACATGGTCGCGAAATTTTCTTCGCAGTCGCCCGAAGAGCAAGATGAAGCAATGATTCGGTTGGGTGCAATTCTACGCCAGCACCAAATAATTGATGAGCAAACGCGGCAGCGCTTGCAGCGGGTCTTGCGCCATGAAGGCGACGGCGAAGAAGTGTGGCGCATTTTGACTAGCGACACCGATACACAAGGGATTTGGCAAAGGATTGCGGCTAACAAAGACCAGCTTTCACTGGGGGTAAGTGCCACCGCCCTGCTGCTGCAAATTGCCATGATGATTTTACAAATTCAAGGAGTCATCTAATGCCAACGATTTTGAACATTCCTGTACAGACGGAGAGCGTCTGGAGGCCAAACTTTGGCGATCAACGCGCGATGCATGCCATCCTGTTTTGCGCCTTGGAGGCGAGCGATCCGGCGCTGGCGGTGCAGGTTCATCAACTGCCCGTAAAGCCGTTTTCCCAGGCGCTGCTGCGGCAGGGGGACCAGTTGAGCTGGCGCGTGGCGCTGCTGGACGACAGCCTGACGGAATCGTTGATCACGGGGCTGGGGCGGTTGCCAGACGTAAATATTCTGGCGCATTCAGTTCAGCTTCAACTGGATCGCCTTACCACGTATCATCAACCGTATGCCAGCCTGGTGCAGGCCAAACCACAGAGCAAATATCGCTTCCAGTTTGACACGCCAACGACGTTTCGGCAGGGAAAGCTGAGCCATCCGATGCCAGACCCGTATCTGTGTATGCAAAGCTGGTGGACGCGCTGGAACCAGTTTGCCCCAGTGGCCCACCAGATCAACGCGGCGGCGCTGGATGTGGCCTATGCGCATCTGGCCATCTCCCATTTTAATATGGGGTCGCGCACCTGGGCCGATGGCCATCGCCGTTACGTGGGTGGCGTGGGGCGAATGAGCTTTCATGTGCTGCAAGCCAAACAGCTGGCAGATGAATGGTGGCAGGCGCTGGCGACGCTGGTGGCCTTTGGCCCGTTCTGCGGCACGGGCTACAAAACAACGATGGGGCTGGGGCAAACGGCCGTTTTGAACTAAGCGGCGCATTGTGTGCCGAAAATTGCACGTTAACAATTGAATCTTCCTCTACCCGTTGCTTCCATGAGGAATTTAGACCCGTCAAACGCGAAGTATTGCTTTGTGTCAGCTGGACTGAACGGCAGTTTGAGCCCGCGAGGGATTTAGACGGGAAAGCGTTTGTAGCAACGTCAGGCATTGCTTCTAAAGAGTTATTGGCTCCCATGAGGGATTTAGACACCATACCACAGCCATCATAATCACAATTGTCGCCGTCGGAACGGCCGTGTTTACCTGAGAGGGATTTAGACGTCATGTTAACCATACCAATCCCAGTGTATTCCAAGTCGGAACGGCCGCATTTGCTTGAGAGGGATTTAGACAATATAGACCACTACGTTGACATCGTAGAGGTCGTTAAGAACGGCCGTTGGTCCCATGGGGAATTTAAGCGTGATGTTCGTACCCCGAAGGTCAAGGGAGCCGCGCAGAACGGCCGTGTTTACCTGAGAGGGATTTAGACGGAAAGTGCCACAACCCATGCCATTAGCACTCCTGTGTCGGAACGGCCATGTTTACCTTAGAGGGGATTAGACAAAACAATGGCGGACAAAAATGATCAAGCAGTTGTTTGTCGGAACGGCCGTTGTTTCCTTTGAGGGGTTGAAACGCTTCGCTCAGGCCGCTTGAGGTTTCTTCATCGGACCGTCGGAACGGCCGTTGTTTCCTTTGAGGGGTTGAAACGATTAGAGGTGCCACCAGCATAACGAAAACCTCCGCGTCGGAACGGCCGTTGTTTCCTTTGAGGGGTTGAAACTACACCAAAGCATACCGATGCGTAGAATATGTATTCGTCGGAACGGCCGTTGTTTCCTTTGAGGGGTTGAAACCTGTATTGACCTGCTCAGCCGGCGTGAACGAACTAGCGTCGGAACGGCCGTTGTTTCCTTTGAGGGGTTGAAACACGACGGGACCGCATCAACTGCTGCTGGCACCTCGGGTCGGAACGGCCGTTGTTTCCTTTGAGGGGTTGAAACGAAAACGCTACTGATGTTGAAGAAACCGACGCTGATGTCGGAACGGCCGTTGTTTCCTTTGAGGGGTTGAAACAAACCGCCCAAAAAGGGGGGGAAGACAGGCATGGGGGTCGGAACGGCCGTTGTTTCCTTTGAGGGGTTGAAACACATGGATGCCAGCCAAACAAGACCCAAGAAAATCGTCGGAACGGCCGTTGTTTCCTTTGAGGGGTTGAAACAAGTAAGGCTTGTGTTTTTCTGGAACATCGTCACGGGTCGGAACGGCCGTTGTTTCCTTTGAGGGGTTGAAACTGTTTATCTGAGAATGCCCACCGTTATAGCCGGCAAGTCGGAACGGCCGTTGTTTCCTTTGAGGGGTTGAAACGGAATACGAGGCATCTCGCCCTTGGCCACCCCAAACGGTCGGAACGGCCGTTGCTTCCTTTGAGGGGTTGAAACGAATTAGCGCTAAAAGAACTGACAATGGCGTGCCGAGTCGGAACGGCCGTTGTTTCCTTTGAGGGGTTGAAACATTACCAGAGCCTTTGGTCCGTGCTTGCATGAACTGGTCAGAACGGCCGTTGTTTCCTTTGAGGGGTTGAAACAAGTTGTCATCCCTATTTGCCCAGATGCTGGTATCCGTCGGAACGGCCGTTGTTCCCTTTGAGGGGTTGAAACGCAACATCCAACGCCTCGCCAATTTCCCGGTTACTGTCGGAACGGCCGTTGTTCCCTTTGAGGGGTTGAAACTCAATGGTCATCGGGCCAATGCACCCGAAAGGTAGGTCGGAACGGCCGTTGTTTCCTTTGAGGGGTTTAGACTAAACAATATAGGCTACAACAGGAGTACCCATAATTGTCGGAACGGCAGTGTCTACCTGAGAGGGATTTAGACGCGGAGTTGAAGTACGGACCCCACACGTAAAAATCGTCGGAACGGCCGTGTTTGCCTGAGAGGGATTTAGACTAGCGACATCGGTGGAGACTGTTTTTACTAGCCAAACCGTTGAGGGGTTGCAACCTGAACGCCCAAATCAATATCTTGCTCTTTTGCGCCTTGTCGGAACGGCCGTTGTTTCCTTTGAGGGATTTAGACTACCCCCGCGTTGCCAGGGACCCGCGCATCGCCATAGTTGGAATGGCCATGTCTTCCTTTGAGGAGTTGAAACCAAATCGTCATTGCGCACATTGGCACCGCACAAATGCCGAACGTTCGTAGGGATTGCTAAAAGAAAAAAGGCACCATTGCGGTGCCTTTTTTATGGTTGGTTGGTTGGGGTTTGTGGCTCAATCGAGGAAGTTGAAGCCCAGCTGGCGCACCTGCGGCGCTTCGATTTTGCTGACGCCCACGCCCAGCAGGCGCATTTTTTGGCCGGGGGGCCAATGTTCCGTCCAAATCGCCTCGGCAATGGCGTAAATCATCTCCGCATCGTCAATGCCCACTTCCAGCGAGCGCTGCCGGGTAAACGTTGTAAAGTCCGCCCAGCGAAACTTAACGGTGACCGTGTGGGCCACCAGCTGCCGCTTTTGCAGCGCCTGGGCCACCTTAACCGTCATCTTCTTGAGCTGCTGGCGCAGCTGCTCCGGGTCGTTCACATCCTGGTTAAAGGTCCACTCCTGGCTGATGCTTTTGGCCAGGCCGCGGTCTGGCTGAACGGAACGATTGTCCACCCCCCGCGCCCGCTCCTTGAGCGACACCCCCAGGCTGCCAAACGCCCCTTGCAGCAGGCCCAAATCGGCCAATGCCAGCTGTTCACACGTTTGGATGCCCAGATTGGCCAGCTTTTCGGCCGTGCGCGGGCCAATGCCGTGGATGGCGCGGGTGGGCAGCGGAGCCAGGAAGGCGGCTTCCTCACCCGGCGGAACCACGGTGAACCCTTCCGGCTTGTCGTGGTCGGAGGCGACTTTGGCCACCAGCTTGCTGCTGGCCAGCCCCACGGAGCAGGGCAGGCTGGTTTGCGCCTTCACCGCCGCCCGGATTTCGGCTGCTTTTTCCTGGGGATTGTCCCACCCGGACAAATCAACGTACGCTTCGTCCACGCTCATCTGCTCCAGCTCGCCGTACCCGTCCAAAATGCCCATCACCTGCGCCGAGCAGTCCCGAATGCGCGGCCAGTTGGCGGAGGCAATCTTGAGATCGGGGCAGAGGCGAACGGCCGTACTCATCGGCATGGCGGAGCGAATACCCCGTTTGCGGGCTTCATAGCTGGCAGAAGCAACCACCCCCCGCTGATCCGGCTGGCCGCCAATGGCTAACGGCCGTCCCGCATCCTCCGGGTGATCCAGAATATGTACGTTGACATAAAATGCATCCATGTCCAGATGCAAAATGGCGCGGTCCCAATTATCCATTTAATCTTTCACTTTCAACTATCTGACCTGTCATACCCGCGAAAGCGGGTATCCATCTTTTCCTGCCAGCGGTGGATTCCCGCCTGCGCGGGAATGACACTCGTAATAGGGTGAGATTGGACCAATTTTTAGTAAGGGCAACCTGCAATTGTGGTTTATTAAATTGGTCCAATCTAGGTAGGCACAAACTCATGGCGCGTATCGGTCTGGTTCGATGGGGGCCTGCGCCGGGGGCTGTGGCGCACTAAAATAATTTTGCAAACTGTAGCGCGTCATCGGCTCGATGAGCTGCTGGGTCAGATTGGCAATGTCGGCAAACTGGCCGCCCAAAAACCAGATAGCTGCCCCCTTCACCTCTGGGTAAGGCGCGTACAGCCGCGACGCCCAGGCGATATCTTGCAGCGCCTGCTCTGGCGCGGGCACTTTTTCATATGTCCAGCCCCACTCGGTGATGAGCACCGTTGGCCGAGGAATGCCCAGTTCATCGGCAATCTGGAACAGCGCCTGAAAACGGCCGATTTTGTACGGGTACTCGTGGTCAATGTCGTCCACCAGGTAGCTGTACTCGTGCAGGGCAATCGCCAGCCGGTCGGGATTGTTCCCCGCCAGCCGCAAAAAAGCGACCATGCTGGGCGTTTGCCAGTCGGCGGGTTCTGGTTCGCCCGAAGCCCAGCCAAAAGCGGCCCAGCGGAAGCCATCGTTCAGGGCGAGTTCGGCCGTTTTCAGAGCAAACTGCCCCAGCCACTCCGCCACGTTTTTGTCCACCTCGTTGATCGTTTCCAGCCAAACGAGGCTGGGGTCCAGCTCTGGCGGGAAGGCGTCGCGGTGCATTTGCCAATGGATTTCGGCCGCTTGCGCTGGCGGCAGGCTGTAGTTGGGCACGTTCCAGTCGTAGCTGGAGCCGCCTGCGGCTTTACGGTAGACCAGCACGTGCGGCACGCCGCTCTGCTTCATCAGCTCCTGGGCAATGAAGATCGGCTGGGCGTTGTCCACGCTCTTAAGAAAGAAAGGAATCCCGGCGGCGTCCAGGGCGCGCATCCACGCTTCCAGGCCGTCGCTGTTGCCGCCAATGCCGGTGTGGAACCCGATTTTTACGGGAGCCAGCGCCAATCCCTGCGCGGCGAGTTCGGCGCGAACGGCCGTAAAATCCACCGTGGGAATCGGCGTCGGCGTGGGGCTGGCGGTCGGGGGCTGTGGCGTGGCGGTGGCCGATTCGTCGCCGTTGACCAGCGGCAAGAAAACCTCGCTGCCGTCACCCGTCAGCGTGGCCACGGGCGGCGGCGTAAAAATCAGTTCAGCCGTGGGGCTGCCAGCCGGATATGGCTCGATGGCAGGTAGGCTGGTGGGCACGGGGTACGCTTCTGGCGACGGTGTGACCTGGCTAACCGCTGCCGGCGTGTTGAGGGCGGGCGGTTGGCTGGTTGGCGTGGGAGTGACAGGGGTTTGGCAAGCGGAAACGGCCGTCATCCACACCAATCCCAGCAAAATTTGCCAGATGCGCCCAAACTGCCTACCAATTACTGAACACCGATTACCGATTTTACCCAACCGTGATCAGCTCGCGCGTCATCGTTGTCAGGCTGCGATGGCCGTCGGGGGTGATGACCACATCATCCTCGATGCGCACGCCCGCACGCCCTGGCAGATAAATGCCCGGTTCCACCGTAAACACATTGCCCACGACCAGCGGTTCCGTGTTGGCTTCCATCATAAACGGCGGCTCATGCACCTCCACGCCCAGGCCGTGCCCGGTGCGGTGGATAAAGTAATCGCCGTAGCCCGCATCGTCAATCACTTCGCGGGCGGCGCGGTCTACGTCCTGCCCGGTTGCGCCGGGGCCAGAGGCCAGCACACCTTGCTGGTTGGCCAGCTTCACCGTCTCGTAAATGTGGCGCAGCTCGGCGTCAATTTCGCCCACGGCAAAGGTGCGGGTAATGTCTGATGGGTAGCCATCCACATAGCAGCCCCAGTCGATGACCAGCAGATCGCCTGCTTGCAACGGCCGTTCTGTGGGCACGGCGTGGGGGGACGCTCCGTTGGGGCCAGCGGAAACGATGGGGCCAAACGCGATCGATTCCGCGCCTTCGTCCAGCTGGAACTGGGTCAGCATTGCCGCCACCTGCTTTTCGGACATGCCAATTTCGATGAGCGGAATGAGCCGCTCCATGGCCCGTTCGGCCACGCCGATGGCCCGCTCCATTTTGGCGATCTCGTCGGCATCCTTCACGGCGCGCAGGGCGCTGAGGATCGGTTCGGCGTGGGTGGTGCTAAGGCCGGGGGCGTACCGCTTGAGCAGCTCCAGCTCCAGCACGCGCATGTGCAGCGCCTCTACGCCCAGCAAATAATCGGACAGCTCCAGCATGGCGCACGCCTGCTGGAAAGCGCCGGTGTACCCTTCGTCATCGCTCCAGGCGAAGATGCGATCCTCCGGGATGCCCACGGCGCGCGCTTTCATCGCCTCCAGACCGGGGATGATGATGGCGGGCTCGTCGTCGGCGGGGTAGAAGAGGACAATCGGCCGTTCGCTGACGTGGCTGTGGATGCCGCTGAGGTAGGCCATGTTGGGGCCGGGCACCAGGGCAATGCCGTCCACGCCGTGAGCCAGAATTTGGCGGGTGAGTTTGTCGAGACGGTTTTGGTTCATTAGTTGGTTCCTTAAAGAGATTTAGCCACAGATTTCGCAGATTACACAGATTTTTTGGTTTTAATCTGCGAAATCTGTGTAATCTGTGGATTGATTTCTATTGTGCCTCGTCCAATTCTATCAGGGGGACGCCGGCCTGCACGGAATCGCCTTTGGCGCAGTGGAGGGCGGTGACAGTGCCGCTGTAGGGAGCCTGGATGGGAATGATCATCTTCATGGATTCCAGCAGGATGAGCTTGTCGCCGTCCTCCACCGAATCGCCGACGTTGACCAAGATGTCCGCTACGACGGCGGGGATGGTGGCGGCGAGGGAGGCATCATGGCTGGTTGCGCCGCCGCCGCGCGGCAAGACGCGCTCGTACTGGTGGGTACGGCCGTTTACCCACAACTGCCGCCTGGTTCCATCTTTGTGCCCTACCAGCCGCCACTGTTGGCGAGCGCCGTTGGGCAGGGTGCGTTCCAGCAGGATGCCATCTGTTGTGTGGGCGATGAGTTGGAAAACGGCCGTTTCGCCATCGAGCACAATTTCAAGTTTGTCGCCCTGGCGGCGCGCCTGTACCGTTTTTTCGGTGTCGTGTTGGCGGAGGATAAATTCGGTCATGGGGTAGGTTGCTCCAAAGTGGCCGTTTCGGCCACGGGTTCGACTTGTATTTTCATGCCCTGCATCTGCGCTACGCGCACTTCGTCGCCAAACTGGACGGGCTGGCTGGCGGTGGCTTGCCAGATTTCGCCCTTGAGCAGGATGGTGCCCCGATAGAAACGGCCGTCGGCATCAAAGGTATCGCGGGCGGTGCCAATTTGGCCCATCATGCCCTGCTGCCCGGTGAGGGGCTGCGCTTTTTGGGCGCGAAGGGCAAAGGTGAGGATGGCGATGAAAAATGCGGCGCTGAACAGGGCAATGGCGATGGCCGCGGGAATGGAAAGGCGCACAAAGTCTGGCGTGCCGGAATTAAACATCACCAGCAGACCGGCAATCATGGTGATTGTGCCGGTGATAGCCAATGCGCCGTGTGTGGGCGCTTTGATTTCCAGACCCAGCAGCACAAAGGCGACCAGGATCAGCCCCATGCCCAGCCAGTTGACGGGCAGTTGGCCCAGGCCGTAGAGTCCAATGCCCAAAAAGAGGACGCCGATGAAGCCCGCGACCCAACCGCCGGGGCTGGAAATCTCAATGATGATCGCCTGTACGCCAATGGCCATCAAAATGGAGACGAGCACGGGGTTGGTGAGGGCCAGTAGTAAATTTTCGATGAAGGTGAGGGGAACGGCCGTCTGGCTGCTGGTGGCTGTGTTCAACACCCTTTCCTGACCGTTGATGATGACGGAACGGCCGTTTAGCTGCGCCAATAATTCCTCCGGTGAATCGGCAATCACGTCAATGAAGCCCGCGTCTAACGCTTCCTGGGCGCTGACGGCGCGTGCATCTTCGATCATCGCTTCGGCCAGGGCGACTGCCTCTGGGCCGCGCCGCTCGGTCAGGCTGCGCATCATCGCTTTCATGTCCTCTACCACTTTGCGGAAGGCGGTCTCGCCAATGTCCGAGCCGTCGGAATTGATGGGGGAGGCTGCGCCGATGACCGTTTCTGGAGCCATCCCTGCGGCGTGGGCGGCGGCGGTGAGCACGCTGCCTGCCGAGGCGGCCTGCGCCCCACGCGGCCCGATGTACATGATGATGGGAATTTCCGAAGCGCGGAACAGCTGCACGATGTCATTGGTGATCCCTAAATCCCCGCCCGGCGTGTCTATGATGATGAGAATGGCGTCTGCATTTGCTTCAGATGCTTCTGCCAACCCGCGCTCAAAATAGGTGTGCATGATGCCCATCACCGGGCCATCAAATTCCAAAACCACCACTTCGCTGTTCTGGGCGTGAACAAGTGCCGCGCTGCTAAAAACGAGCAAGATAAGAATGAAACTCAAATGGTAGTAACGGGAACGCAATAATTTAGTCATTTGTCATCGAACCTTGAAGCCAGCATAACTTTGGCGCTTCTTCTGTCATTCGCGTGAAAACGGGAATCCACTGTTTTGTAAATATGGATGCCCGCCTGCGCGGGCATGACAGGTGTAGGATACGCTTCAAACAAGGCGAAGATTCCAAATCTAGCCAGTTTGCTGATCTTCCAAATAAACTGCCTGACCACAATCATACTGCTGCCAGGCGGCCAATACACGCGCTTTTAATGATTTTGTCATCGCTTCAGGCAGGGCATCCCGGCGAAAAAAGGCAAATTCGCTCAGTTCGTTGGCGGGTAGTTGAATGGCGGCGATGTCGGCCTCAGACAGCACCCCGCCGTCAAAAACAAACATCAAGGACTCTGTTTTGGGGTCATTGGGGCTGTTGTAATCAAGCGCCAGCAGCCGCCCGATTTCTCGATTCAGGCCGATTTCTTCCAAAACTTCGCGCTGGCAGCATTGTTTGGGCGATTCATTATCTTCTACCACGCCACCCGGAATTTCCCAGCCCGGCTTGTAGTTTGGTTTGACTAAGAGAACTTCGTTTCTTTCATTAAAGAACAAACAGCCCGCTCCCATCCGTTTTTTGGGTAACGATTCATAATAGGCATTGGTGTAGGCTAATGTCATAGCAGTCCGGTGGGTGGCAGTTCCAGGCGCAGGGCCAGGATAAATTCGCTGCCATCCCGGTTGCTGCTTTCGGCCCAGATACGGCCGTTGTGCAGCTCCACCAACTCTTTGGCAATGGACAAACCCAGCCCCATGCCCTCGTGCTGGCGGCGCAGCGGGGATTCTACCTGGTAGAACCGCTTAAAAATGCGCTCTAGCTGGTCTTCGGGGATGCCGACGCCGTTGTCTTTGATGCGGAACCACGCTTCGCGTCCGTGACGTTCGACTTTCACTTTGATTTGGCTGCCTTTGGGCGAAAATTTGACGGCGTTGTTGAGCAGGTTGCCGATGATCACCTCCATCATGTCCTGATCGATCAGCACAAGGAGCTCATCTTCTGGCAGGGTGACGTGAACGGTTTGGTTTTTGGCAACGGCCGTTTCGTCCTCCGTCAGGTTCATCTCTTGCACCATCGCCACCAAATCAACCTTTTTGCGTGTCAGGGCTGCCGTTCCTGCGTCCACATAGCGCAGGTTGAGCATATCCTGAATGAGGGTGCGCAGATGAACGGCCGCTTGCAGCACATTGTCGAACTGCGCCGTCATCTTTGGCCCGGCCTCATCTCGCAAAAAGGAGACATAGCCCAAAATCACGGACAGCGGCGTGCGCAGCTCATGCGAAGCGATGGCAATGAAATCGGTTTTGAGCTGATCCAGCTCATTCAGCTCCGCATTGGCCTGCTGTAGCTCGTTGAATAAACGGGCCTGCTCCACGGCCACCCCAGCAATATCAGCCAAAATGGAGAGCGTTTCAAAATCCTGAATGGAAAAATCGCCGCCACCGCTTTTGTTGAGCGCTTCCAACACGCCCACTGGCTCCTGCGTTACATTGTGCATGGGTACGCCCAAAATGGAGCGGGTTTTGAAGGCAATTGCGTCATCTACGTTTTGGTTCCAGCGTGGATCTTTGGAGACGTCCTGGATGTACATCGGCTTGTTTTGGGTGAGAATTGCTCCGGCAATCGAACTATCCAGCGAGACCGCCATGTCGGCCAATTCCGGGGGCACCTCGTTGGAAGATGCCTTAAAGTGAAGCTGCTGCGTATTGGGGTCCAGCAATAAGATGGAAGCGGCTTCTGCGCTTGTTAGGTCAGCGGCTTCGGTGATGATGCGGGAGAGAAGGTGATCCAGGTTAGTGGTGGCATTCAGCACCCGGCTAATTTCGACCAGGCGAGCCATTCGTTCGGCATTGAGTTTGGGGCGCTGCGCGTTCATAGGTTTTCCTTCCGCAAGAGGTGACGGGTCCAGCTATTTCTCCGGTTGTCTTTGCGGATATGATACGGTATGCTGACGCCTTAGACAAGCGGCGGGAAGGGGATTGGAGATTAGAGATTGGAGATTGCCAATCTCTAATCTCCAGTCTCAAATCTCCTAAAAACATCTAGACAAACAAGCCAAATGAGTAATATCAGCCTCAGCCTCTACCTCCATATTCCCTTCTGCAAACATCGCTGTGCGTACTGCGATTTTAATACGTACACCAGCCTGCTGGATTTGCGGGAAACGTATGCCGACGCTTTGGTGGCGGAGATGGCGCAGGTGGCGGGTGGGGTGCGACGGCCGGTACACACCATCTTTTTTGGCGGCGGCACGCCTTCGCTGATGTCGCCTGCTTCCATGCAGCGGATTCTGGACGGCGTGCGAGCCAATTTTGACCTGGCGGCTGACGCGGAAGTGACGATGGAGGCGAACCCCGGCACAGTGGATTTGGATTATTTAACGGCCGTTTCCCAAACCGGTATCAATCGGCTCAGCTTCGGCGTACAGAGCGTGATTCCATCTGAACTGGCGCTGCTGGAGCGGACGCACGATTTTGGTACAGTGGTGGAAGCGGTACAGATGGCGCGGCAGGCGGGGCTGAATAACTTCAATCTGGACTTGATTTACGGCGTGCCGGGGCAAACGCTCAATAGCTGGGAGCAAAGCGTTCGCACGGTGCTGGATTTAGACCCTACCCATCTGAGCCTTTACTGCCTGACGATTGAACCGGGTACGCCGATGCAGCGCTGGTTGCTGAACGGCCGTATCCAACCCCCAGACCCAGATTTGGCCGCCGATCAGTACGAACTGGCCTGCACGATTTTGGTTGAGCACGGCTACGATCATTACGAAATTTCCAACTGGGCCAAACCGGGCAAGGAATGCGAGCACAATCTAACTTACTGGCGCAACGGCGATTATTTGGGGCTGGGCGCGGGGGCGCACGGCCACGCCGCCGGGATGCGTTACCAGATTGTGAAGCAGCCGCGCGTCTATCTGCGTCGGTTGGAAGAAGCTGCTGCACCGGGCTATCCACTGTCAACGGCCGTTGCCGCCAGCCATGCCGTCAGCCGCGCCGAAGCGATTTCCGACGCGATGATGACCCAATTGCGTCTGCTCAACGAGGGACTCGATTTGGCGGCGTTCGAGGCTAAATTTGGCCAGTCGGTGGCAGAAATTTATGGCAGCACGCTGGCGCAACTGGTGGATTGGGGGTTGGTAGCGTTGGCAAACGGCCGTCTGCGCCTGACGCAAAAAGGGTGGTTCCTCAGCAACCAGGTCTTTTACCGGTTCATGCTGGACGAAGTGTAACGGCGAGCGGTAATCCGTAATCGGTAATCAGTGAACGGTAGGGGCGAGGCAGGTGGGAAAAATTTGTGCAAAACGATTCAACTTATCACCACCTGCCTCGCCCTCTTCCAATAAAAAGTGAGAAGCGAAAAGTGAAAAGTGGATTGACAGTCGCCATTATGGCGGGGGGCAAGAGCAGTCGGATGGGCACGGACAAATCGTTTGTGCTGTTTGAGGGACGGCCGTTGATCGAAGTGGTCATGGAGGCAGTGGCCAGTTTAGGCGACGAGACACTGCTCATCACCAACAAGCTACATGCCTACGCGCACCTCAATTTGCCGATGGTGTCGGATGTGTACCCGGATCATGGCTCGCTAGGCGGGATTTTTACGGCCGTTCATGCCGCTGCCCATCCCCACACCCTCGTTGTGGCCTGCGACATGCCCTGGCTCAATCGTCCGCTGCTGGCATACATGATTGGTCTGCGCCAAACGGCCGATCTGATTGTGCCGCGCTGGGAAAAGTACCCGGAACCGCTGCACGCCATCTACAGCAAAGCGTGCCTGGACCCCATTGAGGCCAAACTCAAAGCACAGCAGCTAAAAATCACCAGTTTTTTTGGTCAGGTAAGCGTGCGTTTTGTAGAGCGGGGGGAGATTGAACCGTTTGATAGAAACGGCCGTTCCTTTGCCAATATCAACTCACCGGAAGATTTGGAAGAAGTGGGTGGTCGGTAATCGGTAAACGGTGGATGACCGCTTACCGATTACCGATAACGGATTACCGAATTACTGCTTCGCCAGCGCAATTTCTGCGGCGCTCAGCGTATTTTTCATCAACATGGCAATGGTCATTGGCCCAACGCCGCCCGGCACGGGAGTGATGGCACCAGCCACTTCAGCCGCGCTGTCGTATTCCACATCGCCAACCAGTTTGTAGCCGCGCTCGTTGCTGGCGTCATCCACGCGGTTGATGCCCACGTCAATGACAGCACAGCCCGGTTTCAGCATATCGCCTTTGATCATCTCCGCCCAGCCAATAGCGGCCACCACAATGTCGGCGCGCTTCAAATGCTCATTTAAATCTTTGGTGCGGCTGTGGCAAATGGTGACGGTGGCGTCTGCTTTTTGCAGCAGCATCGCCATTGGCAGCCCCACAATGTTGGACCGCCCCACGATGACCGCTTCAGCGCCCTTGGTTTGCACACCAGCGTCCGCCAGCAGTTCCATGCAGCCTGCCGGGGTGCATGGAATAAACAGCGGGTCGCGCCCCTTCATGGCCAAACGGCCGATATTGACCGGATGGAACCCATCAACATCTTTTTCCAGGTCAATGGTGTTGAGTACGGCTTCTTCGTTGATATGTTTGGGCATGGGCAGCTGCACCAAAATGCCGTTTACTTCCGGGTCTGCGTTGAGCTTGGCGACCAGCGCCACGACCTCTTCCTGGCTGGCGTCGGCGGGCAGTTTGTGCCCGATGGAGCGAATGCCCAGCCGTTCACACATGCGCTGCTTGCTGCGCACGTAGGTGTCCGAAGCCGGGTCCTCACCGACCAGCACCGTAGCCAGTCCGGGGGTGTAGTTGTGGGTTTCTTTCATTTCGGCAACGGCGGCAGCAACCTCATCTCGAACGCGAGCCGCTACTTTTTTGCCATCTATAACTTGTGCTGACATGGTTGTATCCTTTGAAAAATATATGGGTAAACGGCCGTGGCAATGATGGGAAATTGTGGAAACGGCCGTTTACAAAATAGTGAAAAACAAAAAGGTCTCCAAACTACGGAGACCTTGTGATTGATAATAATTTTTGCTTGCGTGTTAAATCCTAAAGCTATTTGGGCAGCATTTCTGTGCCCAAAAATTTATCTAGCCAGATCGCGATGGCGCACCCCAAAGATAACGACAGGAAAAAAGTATAATAGACACCAAACTCTTCAAGAGTTGTGCCAATAAGCTGGATAATGATCACAGCTAGACCAAAACCTACAAGTAACGAAACAACCCCTATACCTAACCGCTTTAATAGCATAACCTTCTGCCTCCAAAAAATATTAAGCGATTCAAAAAATCAAAGAATGCTTTCTTGTGTTTTTTATCACAAATCAGGTGATCCGACAACGTGATAAAGTTTCGAAATATGGTTGTTATCCGGAGTCAGGCAAATCTTCGCCAAACTGGATTAGCGCATCTTTTACGTGTTGGGTTAACTCTTCAGGTGAGATTGGCTTTGTCAGATAAACAGTTGCTCCGGCACGTAATCCTTTGTTGATGCTGTCCAGGTCGGTTTTGGCACTTAGCATGATGATGGGTAATTCGGCCGTGGCAACTTCACTGCGAATCCTCTCACAAACAGTAAAACCGTCCATTCCAGGCATCATCACATCCAGCAAAACCACATCTGGGCGATTTTTGCGCACTTTATCCAGCGCATCAAAACCATCTTCCGCTTCCGACACATGAAAACCTGCGCGAACTAGCATCAGGCGCAGCAAGGTGCGAGCCATCGGCTCATCGTCCACAATAAGAACTGATTGATGAATGTTGTCTCCGGGTACTACTGTGAATTGTCTTGCCAATTTTAATACCTTAAGCAACCAAATGAACTCGTTGTACGGTGCATGCTACTCCACATTTTGGTTGCCCAATTATTGTAAACTATTATGCTTTTCCAGCAAAGATGTTCCCGGCCCGTTTTTGTAAGTTCAGGAACCTTAAGGATTTACTTTTTTGATGACTGTGATGGTAAATAAACAGGATTAATCTGGCAACTCTTCTAAAGGGAGCGAAAGTGTCAGCCCTTCACGCGCCAAAATAGTTTGGGGGAAAACAGTACGTGCTTTTACTAAAATCTCATCGAGTTCATCATCTGAAAGGTCTGGTGAATAATGAAAAAGCGCCAGACATTTCACACGCGCTTCGATTGCAGCCTGAACAGCTTCTTGCCAGGCACTATGGCCATATTCATTAAACTTTTTACGTTCTTCAACGGTTGAAAAGTGAGAATCGTGTACGAGTAAATCCGCCCCTTCTGCTAGGCGCAATAAATTTGGGTCGAAACCGTCATCATAGTGGGTAACATCGCTGCAATAGACAAATACGAAGCCATTGTTCTCAATGCGAAAGCCGAGGCATCCGCCAGGGTGGTTTAGATCGGTAGCTGTTACCCGTGTATTGTCCCCAATGATAATGGTTTCACCATCTTGTATTTCCTTAACAATGAGGTCGGCCGGCAGAGATTTGTAAGCAAAGGGCAGGTATGGCTCAATAAACTGACCCGCCATGGTTTCTTCTAATTGTTTCCCGACGCGGCGTTTGCCGATGAGGACAAATCGGTTATTGCGGCCGAAAATTGGGGCAAAAAAAGGGAATCCTTGAATGTGATCCCAGTGGGTATGGCTAATAAGAATATTGCCAATGATTCGGTCTGGATTGTTTTTGACCAGTTCTTTTCCCAACCGTCGAATACCAGACCCAGCATCTATAATGATCAGCTGCTGGTCAGATGTTCGTAGTTCCACACATGATGTATTGCCGCCAACGCGAATTGTTTCGGGTCCTGGGGTAGGTATTGTGCCGCGAACGCCCCAAAATCGTATTTGCAAATTGACCCCTTTTATGAGTTGATTAATATTTCCAAACGTTTTTCTGTTGGAGTGTGGTGGAGTATATCA
Organism: Ardenticatenaceae bacterium; assembly: GCA_020634455.1. GTDB lineage: Bacteria > Chloroflexota > Anaerolineae > Promineifilales > Promineifilaceae > Leptofilum. The sequence goes on from JACKBQ010000001.1 coordinate 343,161, forward strand.
AAAATCAGGTTAGAACGATATATAGTTTGCGTAAAATCGCCAAAAATATAAAAAGGCCCACTTGCATTGCAGGTGGGCCTTTTTTTGGATGATTGAGCTTAGTTTAAGAACTGATTTCTTGTTGCTGGGCTTGGGTTTTGCTGTTAATGACACGCTCTACACTGTCTAGCAGTTCTTGAGGGCCAAAAGGCTTGGTGATGTAATCATCTACACGGGCAATATGCAAACCAAGAACCCGATCGATGCTCTGTGCTTTTGCGGTGACAACGATCACCGGGATTTCACGCATTTCTTCGGAGGCTTTCATTTTTTGGTACACTTCCCAGCCATCCATTTCTGGCATCATGAGATCAAGTAAAACGAGGTCTGGTTGAATTTCGCTAATTTTAGTCAGGCCTTCATGGCCACCCACCGCACCAGTGACATCAAACTTGTTGCGGCCCAAAATTAGCTTTACCAGTTCGATCATTTCCAGTTCATCTTCGATGCAAACTACTTTTTTGGGTTCGTCTGCCATTACATCTTTCCTTGGTCAAAAAAATTGCTTTAAGTAATTGATACAAAATCAATTTTAGGTTTATTGATTTTCAAAGGGTTGAGTTTGTAGTGTCTAAGATAAGTAAAGAGTATCACAAGCAAGTTTTGTTGTCTACATATTTTTATGCTTTCAAATAATACATTTGAACTACAAGTGTTTGCTGTAGTTTAGATACTGTAATGGAATTGCTCTGGTTGATCCATATGATTTGAGTACGGGTTGTTTTATGTCGTGGTTTGACAGGCAACGGCCGTTTTGGCATAATCACCCTCACTTAAAAACAGAAACAAGCGTTGATGGAGACGAGTAGCTTGGTAGGCTGGTTGAGCGAACCTGAGATGGTGCGAGTCAGGTCTGGTTGAGCAAGCGAAAATCCCTCCGGAGCTTCTGACTGAAAGGCCGGTGATCTGTAATCAGTGGTCAGTAATCAGTAATCAGTAGAAAAACCGATTACGGAATACCGATAACCGATTACCGAAACAAGTAGGCTCAGACGGGTTCGGCCCACGTTACCGGGTTTGCAGCCATTCTTAGGTGGCTGGTAGAGTGTCTGGCACACAGTTGTGCTGGGAACTTGGGTGGTACCGCGGAGACAATGCGCCTTCGTCCCAACGATGGGATGAAGGCGTTTTTTATTGCCTGGAGGCTGCGATGACGGAACTTTTATACACGACGGATGCGTACGTGCAGAATTTTGCGGCGGTGGTAACGGCCGTTACCGATGATGGCATCATTCTAAATAAAACCGCGTTTTACCCCGGCGGCGGTGGCCAGCCCAACGATGAGGGCACGCTCACGGCAGGTGAGCAGACCTGGGTCGTGACGAAAGTGAAGAAAGTTGGCGGCGAGGTCGTTCATTTTGTTGAGGGTGAGCTGCCTGGGGTGGGAACGGCCATAACGGGCCAGCTCGATTGGGATCGCCGCTACAAGCTGATGCGCACCCACACAGCCATGCACATTCTGTGCGGCGTGGTCTGGCGCGATTACGGTGCGTCGGTAACCGGTGGCAACATGGACCCGCTGAAGGGGCGTATGGATTTTGAGTTTGAGACGATGCGGCAGGAGCTGGTGACGGAGATTGAAACGGCCGTTAACGTCGAAGTTGAAGCGGCTCGCGCAACCCGCGTCCAAATTTTGCCGCGCGAAGAAGCGTTCCAGATTCCCGACCTGATCCGTACGAAGATTAATTTGCTGCCCGAAGGGATCAGCGAAGTGCGCACGGTAGAGCTGGTGGGGCTGGATTTGCAGGCGGACGGCGGTACGCACGTGGCCAATACGAAGGAAGTCGGCCGTATGCGCATCACCGATTACAAAAGTAAGGGCAAAATCAACAAGCGCATTTACGTTGAGCTGGATTGATCAGAGGTGGCAACAACGAATTCAAGTAAATAACGAATAAAAATTCGTTGATTACTCTCATTCGTTGTTGTCATTGAATGCAATATGAGATTTATCGTTAAGGAGCAGGATTACGAACGGCCGATTGGGGCCGGGCTGATGCGCTACGAGCTGGACGGCGTGCCGACTGGCGCGGTTGAGCATTGGCGGCTGACCCAGGCGACCGAAGGCTACGAGGTGCTGCGGGTGGATTTGGATGCACGGGAGGCGGCTTCGGGGCATTCCTACCTGTACCATTTGGTGCGGCGGGCGGATGGTGCGCCGGAGCGGTTGGCGTACCGTTTTTGGGGCAGTGGTCTACAAATTGAGGGTACGTTGCTCTTTTCCGAGACGAATATTACGGGGACGCGGGCGGTAAACGGCCGTACCCACCACGAAGACCTCGACATCGAACCAGGCACCCTGTTCTGGTTTCCCTCGGCGATTGGGCTGGGGTTGGCGTTGAAGGCGAAAAAGGTGACGGGGAATACGGCCGTTACGCTCAACGGTAAAATCGGTGGCGACGAGACGCTGGCGATGCAACAAGTGTCGGCGGATGTCTATTTTTTGATTACCGACACCAAACCGATGGAAGTAGCGGGCAAAACGCTAGAAACCGTGCCCACGATGGTGCGCTGGAACGACAACCAACGCATCATCGTCCGCGACCAAAATTATTGGCCCGTCGCCATGCAGCGGTTCGACTTTGCCGATACCAAACAGCTTTCGGCAACAGAAACGCGATACATTTGGTATTGAGAGGAAAATATGGCAATTCCTGATTTTCAAACAATTATGCTGCCGCTTGTTCAGTTTGCCAGTGATGGCAAGGAGCATTCTTTGCGTGAGGCGATAGATTATCTGGCCAACTATTTTCAGTTGACTAAGGAAGAACGCAAGGAGCTCTTGCCAAGTGGCCGTCAAGCAACCTTTGATAATCGTGTAGGCTGGTCACGGACACATCTTGCCAAAGCTGGTTTGTTAAATTCGACCAGGCGAGGTTGTTTTGAAATTACACAGCTTGGTCAACAAGTTTTAGCACAAAAGCCAGAAGTCATTAATGTGGCATTTTTGAAGCAATATCCAGACTACGTTGAGTTTATCAAGCCATCAACCGCGAACGACACAACGGCAGTTTCCGATGAAACCGACGTCTCAAAAACGCCAGAGGAAGCAATCGAGTCCGCCTACCAACGAGTGCGAGACGAATTAGCCAAGGAAATTTTGGCAACAATTAAAACATGCTCCCCAGCATTTTTTGAACGCCTGGTTATTGATTTGCTTGTTCAGATGGGATACGGCGGTACAAGAAAAGACGCCGGAGAAGCCATCGGCGGTAGCGGCGATGGTGGCATTGATGGAATCATTAAGGAAGATCGCCTTGGGCTAGATATTGTTTATGTTCAAGCAAAACGTTGGGAAAATACAGTAACTCGACCTGAAATTCAGAAATTTGCTGGCGCTTTACAGGGGCAGCGTGCTCGAAAGGGTATTTTTATAACGACGGCACCGTTTTCCGAAGGAGCAAGGCAGTATGTTTCATTTATCGACTCAAAGATCGTTTTGATTGATGGCAATATGCTGGCACAGTTGATGATTGATTACAACATCGGCGTGACACCTTTTGCCACTTACGAAATGAAACGGCTCGATTCAGATTACTTTACCGAGGAATAAAATGAAGCAGCGTACAGTTTTAATGAACAAGCGAATTACTGGTCCCGACACGGCCGTTTCTAACCACAATTCTTGGGCAACCGTCGTCGGGTACTAGCAACTAACAACCATTAACCATTTACCATTAAAAATTAACCATTTGGAGTAAACACCATGTCTTTCAAAGACGTTTCCAACAAAGCCGACTTTGTGGAACAAGAACAAGAAATCCTGAAATTTTGGCAAGAAACCGATGCCTTCAACGAGCTGCGCCGCCTGCGGGCGAGCAGCGGCAAGCGGTTCAGCTTCATCGACGGCCCCATCACCGCCAACAACCCGATGGGTGTACACCACGCCTGGGGCCGCACCTACAAAGATCTGTACCAGCGCTACCACGCCATGCAGGGCAAAAACCTGCGCTGGCAAAATGGTTTCGACTGCCAGGGGCTGTGGGTCGAGGTCGAGGTGGAAAAAGAGCTCGGCTTCAAAACCAAGCGCGACATCGAAGCGTTTGGCCTGGAAAACTTCGTCAAGCTGTGCAAGGCGCGGGTGCTGAATTATGCGGCCGTTCAAACCGAGCAGTCCATGCGCCTGGGTTACTGGATGGACTGGAACAGTCCAGACGAACTACGCCGCCTCAGCGCCATGATTAAGGAAGACGCCCAGCAAGAAGTGACCATCCAAGGCCCCAAAGGCCCAATTACCGGCACCGTGGAGCAGGTAGTGGGCATGTTGGGGCTGGTGGATGTGGGCGGCTCCTACTTCACCTTCAGCAACGAGAACAACTACATGATCTGGAAGTTTTTGAAGACCTGCCGCGACAATGGCTGGCTGTACAAAGGGCGCGACGTGATGCCCTGGTGCGCCCGCTGCGGCACCGGCATCAGCCAGCACGAAATCGTTACCGATGGCTACTTTGAAGTGACGCATGATTCCGTGTTTGTGAAGTTCCCGCTGGTGGACCGTGAGAACGAGGCGCTGCTGGTCTGGACGACGACGCCCTGGACGCTGACGAGCAATGTCGCTGCGGCCGTTGGCCCGGAACTCACCTACGTCAAAGTGCAGCACGAAGATGGCTGGACCTACTATCTCGCTGAGGAAGCGATCAAAAACAGCCTGATCGGCAAGTACGAAGTGGTGAGCAAAATGAGAGGCGAGGACCTGCTTGGCTGGGCCTATCGCGGCCCATTTGATGAGTTGCCAGCGGCGATGGCTGCATTTGCCGAAGCCAACTTCACCCATCGCGTCATCCCCTGGAAAGAGGTGGGCGCGGCTGAAGGTACCGGTATCGTGCACATCGCCCCTGGCTGTGGTGCCGAGGACTTCCAGCTCAGCAAGGAAAACGATCTGCCCGTCATCGCACCGCTGGATGAGAATGGTGTTTACGTGGCTGGTTTCGACTGGCTGACCGGGCAGCATTCGCAAGAAGTGGCCGAGTCCATCTTTGAAAATCTGCGCGAGAAAGGTTTTTACTACCGTAAGCAACGATATGCCCACCGCTACCCACACTGCTGGCGCTGCGGCACGGAGCTGGTCTACCGGCTGGTGGATGAATGGTTCATCAGCATGGGCGAGCTGTACGACAAGCCGCGCGAAGAGGTGACGGAGGCGGAGAAGCAAGCCAGCTTGCGCTACCAAATTATGGATCGCGTGGAAAAAATCAACTGGTTCCCCAGCTTTGGCTACGACCGGGAGATGGATTGGCTGCGCAACATGCACGACTGGATGATCTCCAAGAAGCGGTATTGGGGCTTGGCGCTGCCCATCTGGGAATGTGAGGAATGCAGCCATTTCACCGTCGTAGGGGATGAAAATGAGTTGGAAGAACGCGCCGTCGAAGGTTGGGAGACGTTTGCCGGGCATACGCCGCATCGGCCGTTTATCGACGCGGTGAAGATCGCCTGCCCGGAGTGCGGTGGCCAGATGAGCCGTATCAAGGATGTGGGCAACCCGTGGCTGGATGCGGGGATCGTGGCGTTTAGCACGCTGGGCTATCGCCATCATCCCGACTATTGGGAAAAATGGTATCCGGCGGACTGGATCAGCGAATCGTTCCCTGGCCAGTTCCGCAACTGGTTCTACAGCTTGCTGGCGCAAAGCACCGTGCTGGGGGACGAGCCGCCGTTCCTGAATTTGTTTGGCTACTCCACGCTGCTGGCCGAAGACGGCCGTGAGATGCACAAATCGTGGGGCAACTCCATCGAGTTTAATCAGGCCGCCGATGAAATGGGAGCGGATACAATGCGCTGGCTGTATGCTAGCTGCAAGCCAGAGCAGAATTTGCGGTTTGGCTTCCACGTAGGTGATGAGACACGCCGCCGATTCCTCATCCCGCTGTGGAATGTGTATTCGTTCCTGGTGTCGTACGCCAATTTGGACGGCTGGACGCCATCGGTGCAGGACTTTTTGGACAGCACGCCGTCGCCCACGGAGGCACATGCCCAGCTGGATGCGTGGATTAAGGAGCGGGTGGATGAAACGGCCGTTTCCGTCCGCGCTTCTTTGGATAAGTATGACGCCGAAAAAGCGACCCAGGCGCTCGAAGCCCTGCTCGACGACCTGAGCAACTGGTACGTGCGCCGCAGCCGCCGCCGCTTCTGGAAAAGCGAAGCCGACGCCGACAAAAACGCCGCGTACCGCACGCTGTACCAGGTCATGGTGAAATTCATCCGCTTGCTGGCCCCGTTCATCCCGTTCACCACAGAGGTGATGTACCAAAATCTGGTGCGCCGCGTGGATGAAAACGCACCGCTGAGCGTACACCACACGCTCTACCCAGACGCCGACGCGGCTTCGCTGGACCGCCGTTTGCTGGACAAGATGGGGCTGGCGATCACCGCTGCCAGTCTCGGCCGTTCGGCACGTAGTTCGGAGGACATCAAGCTGCGCCAGCCGCTGGCCAAGGCGCGGATCAACGTCGGCAACCAGCAGGCGCAGGACGACCTGCAAGAGCTGGCCGACGTGCTGGCCGAAGAGATCAACGTCAAGGAAATCGAGGTGGTTTCAGAGGTTGGCGAGTTGGTGAACTACAAGTTGATGCCCAACAATCGGGTTTTGGGGCCGAAGTTTGGCAAGGAATTCCCCAAGGTGCGTCAGGCGCTGATGGCCCTCGATCCGGCAGAAGCGGCACGTACTTTGCAGGCGGGTGAATCGCTCACCATCGAGGTGGCGGGTGAAACGGTGAGCCTGGGCGAGGAGGATGTGTTGGTGCAGACGGAATCAAGAGGGGGAACGGCCGTTGCCTCCGACAAAGGAGTCACGGTCGCGGTAGACACCGAGCTGACGCCCGCTCTGGTGCAGGAAGGTTATGCCCGCGATGTGGTGCGTCAGGTCAACAACATGCGCAAAGACGCCGGTCTGGAAATCTCCGACCGCATTGAATTGAGTTATCAGGGTGCGGCTGGTGACGTTGCCGCTGCACTGACCAACTTTGCCGATTTCGTGCAGCAAGAAACGCTCACCGTCACCCTGCAATCCGGCCCGCTGCCGGACGCGCTGTACAGCCAAACCGTCTCCATCGGCGACCAGGATGTGACTTTGCAGCTGCGGAAAGCATGAGGCAGCGAGGATAGGTTTGATGGCGCAGGAAAAGTTAACGGCAACGGTTCATCTGTTTTGTGGCTTGCCCACATCGGGCAAGACGACGTTTGCTAAAGAGCTGGAACAAAATCACAAGGCGGTGCGCTTTTCGCTGGATGAGTGGATGATCCGCTTAACGGACGCCACCATTTTTGACGCTGAGTATGGCGAGATGGCGGATCAGTTGAAGGAGCTTTTTTGGGATACGGCCGTTCCCCTGCTGCAACAAGGTACCGATGTCATTTTAGACTGGAGCCTGTGGAGTCGAGAGCGGCGTGAAAAGTGGATCGGCCGTATCACCGAGCTGGGCGCGGATTACACGCTTTACTACCTCAACATTCCGCCGGTGGTGCTGCGCCAGCGGCTGGCAGCCCGTAACGCCGAGCTGCCAGCCGGTGTCCATCCCATTCCCATTGCCGAACTGGACCGCTTCATTCCGATTTTTGAACCGCCCACGCCAGATGAAAATCTGAACGCGGTGCAAATTTACCTGGGGCAGGATGGCCCCATTCACAACCCGCACCTGGAAGGCGATACCTTCTTTTGGCAAGGCAACGAGGTGGGGGTGCTGCTGCTGCACGGCCTTACCGCTACCACCGCTGAGGTGCGCCTGCTGGCCGAAAAACTGCAAGGCGAGGGGTACACCATCTCTGCGCCGCTGCTGCCTGGCCACGGTACGCATCCTGACGAACTGAACGAAACGACCTGGCACGATTGGGCCTGGACGGCCGAAAAAGCGTACCAGCATCTGGCAACGGTGTGCGATCATGTGTTTGTGGGCGGGGAGTCTACTGGCGGGGCGCTGGCACTTTATCTGGCGGCGCAGCACCAAGAAATTGCGGGTGTGCTTTGCTACGCTCCGGCTATCAAGCTGGCCATTCCCTTGCACAACATGGTGCGGCTGTATGTGGCTGCGCCGCTGGTCAATTCATTGCCCAAGGACAATGTGGGCAGCAATGAGTTTTGGCAAGGCTACCGGGTCAATCCGCTACGGGCGGTGATGGAGCTGGTGCGTTTGGGTCTGGAAGTGCGGCGCGAGCTGCCAAAAATTACGCAGCCGGTGCTGGTGATGCAGGGGCGCAACGACAAAACGGTCTCCGAGGATGTGGGGGAGATCATTCTGGCAGGCGTTGCTTCTGAGGTGGCGCTGCAGCATTGGTGGGAGCAGTCTGGGCACGTGATTTTGCTGGAGGATGAGCTGGCGGGGATTACGGCCGTTACGCTTAACTTTATCAACGAGGCGCTCAAACAATAGATTAAGGTTATTTGCCGGAGCCATCCATCTTCGATTAGACACGCTGTACTATTCAAAAAGCTGGAAGGGGAAGCTATACTTTTTTATGTTTCTGGTTTTGATGTGCGGGGAGCCTGGATCGGGACACATTTATCAATTCATTGTTGCCTGTTTGGAAGAGAGGCAGCCCACACCCACAAATTTCAAATTATGATGACATTTCCCCACGACACCGAGGCGCTCTACGACGATTGTGACCGAGGTATGACCAAAATTTTAATTATTGAGGATGAAATGGAGCTGCGGGAGTCTGTTGTTGATTGGCTTCTTTTTGAGGATTTTATTGTTTTGCAGGCTGAAAACGGCCGTATTGGTATCGAACTGGCGGTGCGTGAGTTGCCAGACATTATTCTTTCTGATGTGATGATGCCAGAGGTGGACGGGTATGAAGTTTTGCAAGCACTCCGCGCTCATCGAGAAACGGCCGTCATTCCTTTTATCTTTCTCACAGCCCTGGCCGATCGGCGAGAAGTTCGGCAAGGGATGGTAATGGGAGCAGATGATTATTTAACCAAACCGTTTTCCCGAGATGAACTGCTAAATGCCATTCAGTCCCGGCTGGATCGCCATTCTGTAAACCAGCAGCAAACCGAAGCGGCTTTGTCAGAATTGCGCCGGACGATTTTGCGCACATTGCCCCATGAACTGCGAACCCCGCTCACTGGCATTCTCGGCCTTGGTGAAATTTTGGCCGACACTTCAGAGGGTTTGCCCGTTGAAGAGCTGCGTGAAATTGGCGAATTAACGCTAGAATCGGGAAACCGCCTGCTGCGTTTGATAGAAAATTACCAATGTTTTGTAGAAATTGAGCTGCGAGGGTCAGATTTCTTGCAGGTCGGCAAAGAGGTAGAAGCCGCAGAGACGGTGCACGAAGTTAGCCGTAATCTCTGCTATCAGTACGAGCGGGCAGCTGATTTACGTCTGAATGCAGAAGATGCCACTTTATTTATGGACGAATTTGACTGGAACAAGGTTGTTTATGAATTAGTGGACAACGCCTTTAAATTTTCAGCAAGAGGTACGCCTGTTCGTGTCCATGGTTGGATTGTGGAAGAGGATTCACAAGGTCCACAGTACCAACTAAGCGTTAAAGATCAGGGGTGGGGATTTGAACCGGAGCATTTGACCCAGATTGATGGTTACGTGCAGTTTGATCGGCCCAAACGTGAACAGCAAGGTTCTGGTCTTGGTTTGGCTATTGTCACCAGATTGGCTCGTTTGTATCAGGCGACCTTCCATATCGAAAGCACAGCAAAATCTGGTACGACAATAACGTTCACCCTGCCTTTAGAGAAGCCATCTGCCGACCCAGATTTTGCGCCTGAGGGCTAACCTAACTCAACGTTTCTTGCAAAAAGCGCACCGTGCGCTGCCACGCCAAGTTTGCCGCTTCTGCGTCATAGGCATCGGGCCGCGATGGTTCAAAGAACCAGTGGCCAGTGTTGGGGTAGCTGTGGAAGGTGGTCGGACGGCCGTTTTCTTTCAGGCTCTGTTCCATTTGTGCGATGTAATCGGCATCCTCGTAGGGGTCATTGGCAGCAAAGTGGCCTAAGTAGCTGGCTTGGCTGTCGGTTTGTTCGAGCATGCCCGCGCCATAAAACAGCACAACGGCCGTTATCTGTTCTGGTTGTGCATAGGCTGCCCCCACGGCGTACATCGCGCCCAGCGAAAACCCAATCACGCCAATTTTGGGTCCTTGACATGCTTCATGGGCCAGCAGCCGCTGGGTGGCTTCCTTGATGATTGTTTCGGCGGCGTCGGAGTCCATGAGGCCGCTGTATGCCTCGGCCTGTTCGATGGTGGTAGCGATACGGCCGTCGTACAAATCCGGGGCCAGTGCCACAAAACCCGCTGCTGCCAGCCGATCGGCCACATTTTTGATGTCCTCATTCAGTCCCCACCAGGGATGCAAAACCAACACACCCGGACCTTTGCCGCTGGCTGGCAATGCCAGATGCGCTTCTGCTTCTAAATCATTTGCTTTAATTTTCATAAGTTTTCCCTTGTAAGTCGGGTTGGCCATCCGACCTGCGATTAGAGTAGAAAGAAGTTCAACTTCTTCTGAGAAGTTGAACTTCTCGCCTACATTTACACGATTAGTTCAAAGCTGCGCTCGCCCAGGCGCTGGCCGTTGACCTGAATTTCCACCAGGTGCGTGCCGGGGTAGTAGGTGCGCGTGGTGATGGGCTTGATGGGGTGGTTTTTGGTGATGGTGATTGTTTCGTTGGGGGCGAGAACGGCCGTTTTCAGCTTAAACACCTTGCCACTCGTCTGCCCATTCGCCTTCAAAAAATGGATGACAAAATCAATTATCAGATTCTGTTGGGTGACGGCCGTACTTTGCAGGGTGAAGTGCAGTTGCAGCGAATTGCCCAGCTTGAGCGGATTGGGCGATACGGTGAAATCGGTGAGCTGCACCTGGGGCGGGCCGTAGCCCAGCACCGCCAGGGCGTCGGGATCGCCATCTTTCACCAGGGTGCGCAGGGCGCGCTGCACAATCCAGCGCCGCTCCGGTGAACCATCGGCCCACCAGCGGGCGCAAGTCTGGATGACTAGCTGCGGATGGTCTTTGGTGATGTCGTTGAGGTGGTTGCTCACGGAGCGGCGCACGTACTCGGCGGGATCGTCCTTAAGCTTTTCCAGCAGTGCCAGCGTGGGGCTGGGGTCTTCGATGAAGGCGTAAAGGTGGCCCGCCCAGGGCAGGCGGGGGCGCGTGCCTTCACTGACCAGCCGCCGGACGTGCATGTTTTCATCTTCGGCCCAGGTGTGCAAAATGGCTAGCATTTCGTCCTGGTGGTGAATGAGAAACGGCCGTATGGCAAATTCGGCCGTGTGTCGCTTGGTAATTTCGTGCATGGCCCGCACGCTCACGTCAAAATCTTCCAGCCCAAACGTCTCAATAAACTGGGCAATCGGCCAGTGGTGCCAGCCATCGGCAAACATGCCATCCTCGCTGCTGAGTTCTGCGCCGAGAGCCGCTTCCAGCACCGCCCAGGCGTTGGCAAAACCGGCAGGCAAATGGTCGTGCAGCGCCTGAACGAAGACGGTAGACCGTTCTTTCATTTCCAGGCCGTCCAACTGCGGCACAATTTGGCTCACGAAGGCATCGGCGGGGAATGGGGGGTGAACGGCCGTAATCATCCCAGCCATCCGCCGGGCGAGGTTTTCATCAAAGTATTCTTTGAATAATTTCTTTTCGTCTTCGCTCAAGATTTACCACTCGCCAGCGTAGCGTGGGTCATACGGCCGTACCGCATCGCCCAGCAAAAAATATTTTAGCTCAACCAGCTGGCGCAGGTGCAAAACATCATGCGCCACCCACGAAGCCAGCATGTCGCCTGCATGGAATTCACCCATCACGGGATGGGTTTCGGTTTTGTCCAGGTTGGGATTGTCCAGAGTGGCCAGCCAGGCCAGCGATTTTTGCCGTTCGTCGAGGAAGTTTTGTAGGGAGGTGGAGAGGTCGCGGGTGTTGTACTCGCGCTCCGTCACCCAGGCACCGGGATGAATGGGCGGCCACGGTTCGCCCGGCCGGTGCAAAATGTAATCAAATCGTTGCCGAAAATCTTCGCGCTCTTCGTCATACAAATGATTTACCACTTCCAGCACCGACCAATCGTCTGGCGAGGGCTTGCGTTTGGCTTGCGCCTCGGTGATGTCGGCTACCAGCTGCCGAATGAGCTCGCCATTTTGCCGAAGTTGTTCCTGACACGCTGCAAAGTCCATTACTCACCTCCACTGTCAGAGAAGTTCAACTTTTGCCAAAAGTTGAACTTCAGTGTGCGTTTGTACATTGAACAAATGTGCTAATTTTACCTGCGATTCTGGCATTTAGCTAGGCAACTTCCAACTGATTTTTGAGCGCCACGATTTGGTCGCGGAGGCGGGCGGCTTTTTCAAATTCCAGATTGGTAGCGGCCGTTTTCATCGCCAGCGCCAGTTCATCAATTTGCACCAAAACATCGTCGGTCTGGTAGAGCGGGGCGGGTTCGGCAACCGTAGCTTCCTCATCCCGCGCTTTCAATAATTTGTCCAGCTGCTTCACAATCGTTTGCGGCACGATGCCGTGTTTGGCGTTGTATGCTTCCTGCTTGGCGCGTCGTCGGTTGGTCTCATCAATCGCCCGCTGCATCGAATCGGTCACCCGGTCGGCATACATAATCACCTGCCCGGCCTCGTGGCGAGCGGCACGGCCAATCGTCTGGATGAGCGCCCGATCGGAGCGCAAAAAGCCTTCCTTGTCCGCATCCAAAATCGCCACCAGGGACACTTCCGGCAAATCCAGCCCTTCGCGCAGCAGGTTGATGCCCACGACCGCATCGTAGACACCTGCGCGCAAATCTTGCAGGATTTCGACGCGCTCAAACGTGTCCACCTCGCTGTGCAGGTAATGCACCTTCATCTCCATTTCGCGTAGATAGTTGGCCAAATCTTCGGCCATCCGCTTGGTGAGCGTGGTGATGAGGGCGCGCTGGCCCAAGGCCACCCGCTTTTTGAGCTCAAACAGCAAATCGTCTACCTGGCCGCGAATCGGCCGTATTTCAATTTCCGGGTCCAGCAAGCCAGTGGGTCGGATAATCTGCTCGACCGTTTGCGCCGTCTGTTCCAGTTCGTACGGCCCCGGCGTGGCCGAGGTGTAAATCACCTGGTAAGCGCGTTCTTCCCACTCGGCAAAGGTGAGTGGGCGATTGTCCAGGGCGCTGGGCAGGCGGAAGCCAAAATCCACCAGCGTTTCTTTGCGGTGACGGTCACCGTGGTACATGGCGCGGATTTGGGGGATGGTCATGTGGCTTTCGTCTACCACCAGCAGGTAATCGTCTGGGAAGTAATCGAGCAGGGTCCAGGGCGGGGCACCAGCCGGACGGCCGTAAAAGTGGCGGCTGTAATTTTCGCTGCCGTTGCAGTAACCCATCTCGCGCAACATTTCCAGATCAAAGCGGGTGCGCTGCTCCAGGCGGTACGCCTCTAGCAACTTATTGTCCTGATTTAGGCTGTCCAAACGTGCTTCCAACTCGGCTTCGATGCGGGTAACGGCCGTTGCCACATCATCCCGGTCGGTCACAAAATGGCGGGCGGGGTGGAACATCACTTCGGGCAGCTCGCGCTGAAGTTCACCGGTCACGCTGTCAATTTCGCTGATGCGCTCCACCTCCTCGCCCCAAAACTCGATCCGGTAAACAGCGCCCCCGTGTGGCGGTTGAATTTCCAGCACATCGCCACGGACACGGAAACGGCCGTAGCCCAATTCATAATCGTTCCGTTCGTAATAAATGTCGATCAGGCGGCGTAGCGTTTTGTCGCGGCGGGCCAGCTGGCCCGTTTGCAGGTGTAGATGCGCCTGGTGATACTTCACCGGATCGCCCAGCCCGTAAATGGCGCTGACGCTGGCCACGACAATTACATCTCTTCGCGTAGCCAGTGATTGTGTGGCTGCCAACCGCATTCGCTCAATCTCCTCGTTGATTTCGGTGGTCTTTTCGATGTAGGTGTCGGTGCGGGGTACGTACGCTTCGGGCTGGTAATAATCATAGTAGCTTACAAAGTAGCTCACCGCGTTGTACGGGAAAAATTGGGAGAATTCGCTATAAAGTTGGGCTGCCAACGTCTTGTTGTGGGCCAAAATGAGGGTGGGGCGTTGTGTTTGCTGGATGACGTTGGCGATGGTGAACGTTTTGCCCGTGCCGGTGGCTCCCAGCAAGAGCTGGTGTTGTAAACCGCCCTGCAAGCCATCGACCAATCCGGCAATCGCCTGCGGCTGGTCGCCCGTGGGTTGATATTGTGATTCAAGTTGGAAATTGGGCATCTCAGGCCTCCATTTTGAGTGAAAAGTGATAAGTGAAAAGTAAAAAGTTCGCCAATCTTTTCACTTGTTACTTTTCAGTATAAAGAGAGTTCATGACATCTTTTGTCAGGAGTTTGAGCAATACGGCCGTTCTTGTTAGACTTGTGCTCTTATCAAAAATTAGGACAGCATTGTGAAAATAGCAGTTATTTCAGATATTCATGGCAACATGCCCGCGCTGGAAACAGTAACGGCCGATATTGAAAAGTGGCAGCCCGATCAGGTCATTGTAGATGGGGATATTGTCAATCGTGGGCCGCTTTCGCGGGAAAGTTTGGAGTGGGTGTTAGCACGCCAGTCCAACGATGGCTGGCAAATCGTCAAGGGCAACCACGAAGATTATGTGTTGGAATGTGTCAACAACCAGGCGGTGGGGCCAGAATTTGAAGTGCGCCAGTTTGCCCACTGGGCTTATGACCAGGTGGTGGAATTTGTGCCGATAATTGCCCAATTTCCGGAGCAGAAATCTGTTTTCGCCCCAGATGGCAGCGAACTTCGCGTGGTGCATGGCTCGATGCGCGACAATCGCGACGGCATCTACCCGCAAACGACGGACAAGGAACTGCGAGAGCAAATCGCGCCTGCCCCTGCCGTATTTGTGACGGGCCACACTCATCGGCCACTTATTCGCCAGATTGACGAGACGACGGTGGTGAATATTGGCTCGGTGGGCGCTTCTTTTGATGGCAACCGGGAGTTGAGTTATGGCCGTTTCACCTGGCAACCCAACACAGGCTGGACGGCCGAAATTGTGCGGCTCCCGTACGATTTTTCTCGCATTGAGGCCGACTACCTCACCTCTGGCTTTTTAGACGGGGCGGGGCCGATGGCGCAGCTAATGCTGGTGGAACTGCGTCGGGCTGGCGGGCTGGTTTACCGCTGGGCCAGCCGTCACCAGGATGCCGTGCTGGCAGGCAAGATTAGTTTGAGCGAGAGTGTGCGTAAGGTGCTGCAACACGAGGATTTACGGCCGTATCTCGGCGCACCGGGCTGGTCAGTGGAAGCGGTGATGGGCGAGAGGGACTTAGTGGACGGCCGTTAATGATTGCCAGTTGCCTGATACAGTTTTACCGCTTCTTGGGCCTGCGCATACATTTTTTGGCGCAATGCGGGTGGGGCGAGTACCTCAACGGCCGTTCCCAAACCTACCAGCTGCCGCGAGGCAGTTTCTAATGAATCGAAGGTGAGTGAAAGTATGGCGCAGCCGGTGGCGTCGAGTGGTGCAGCTTGCAGGGTGGCCACAATGCCCTCGCCAAAAACGAGCGCCAGCAGTGGCCCGCTGTTGGGCGCAACGCGCAGTTCCACAGCGATCCGGTTTTGCTGAGCTTCAAACCGATCGCGCCAGGTTTGCCAGTAATCGGCCAAATTAAAATTGACAGGACGCTCAAAGCTGCTGCCCGTTAGCTCTGCCTCCATGATGCGCGAGACGCGATACACCTGAATTTTGCCCCCGTACATTCCCCCCACCATATACCAGACGCTGGTTTTGGCTACCAGCCCGTACGGGTCTATGAGCCGCTTGATCCATTGACCATCCCCTCGCCGATAGTTGAGCCGGAGCCGTTTATTTTGCCAAACGGCCGTTTGCACCAGCGGTAAAAATGGCGCATCCTCTTCCGTTTGAAACCAGGCTGCCGGGTCTAAGTGCAGCCGTTGCTGCACAAAAGCGGCATCTTGCTGAAATGGCGCAGGTAGCGAGGCCATTAGCTTCAACATAGCAGCTTCGGACGCTTTGTCTGCGCCCAGATCGGCCAGCAACCCCGGCACGGTGAACATGAACAGCGCTTGCACTTCTTTTTCGTTGAGGCCAGTCAGGTTGGTGCGGTAACTTTCCATCAACATACAGCCGCCGTTGGGGCCGCGTTCGGCGTACACGGGCACACCTGAACTACTCAAAGCGTCCAGGTCCCGGTAAATGGTGCGCGTTGAGACCTCTAGCCTTTCAGCCAGATCGTCGGCGGTCATACGGCCGTTCGTTTGCAACAACATCAACAAAGAAATCAAGCGATCTGCACGCATGGGGCAAGTTTCTTGCATCTTTAAAGGACTGTCAAGCGTTAAAAACTCCTTAACAAATCCTTATTCCCTTCTTAACGCGTTGTTGATTCCCACTTAATGCCCATTGGGTACGCTGTTAAAAAATTTGAGAGAAAGGAAAAATTATGCACATTTTAGTCACAAATGATGATGGCGTAACCGCCCCCGGATTGTTGGCATTGGCCCAGGCGATGCGCGAATTTGGCAAGGTAAGCATTGTGGCACCTGACCACGATTGGTCTGGTGGTGGCCACGTAAAAACGCTCAATCGGCCCCTGCGCGTGCGCCGCGTGAAGCTGGCTGACGGTTCCGACGCGCTCACCAGCGACGGCGCGCCTTCCGACTGTGTGGCCCTGGCGTTAATGGGGTTGCTCAAAGATAAGGTGGATTTGGTAGTCTCTGGCGTAAACACGGCGGCCAACTTGGGCCACGATGTGACCTATTCTGGCACGGTAACGGCCGTTATGGAGGGCATCATCTGGGGTGTTCCCGGCGTGGCGGTTTCGCTAGACGGCCGTTCCTCTTCTTCCGCTGATCTGGATTACAGCCTGGCCGTCAAGGTTGCGGCTGATGTGGTGCGTACGGTTTTGGCCAATGAACTGCCGCAGGGTACTTTCCTTAACGTCAATGTGCCTTACGTGCCAACCCTTGAGTTCAAAGGCATCCGACTGACTCGGCAGGGGTTGCGCGTGTACCGCGACCGCTTGGACAAGCGCACCGATCCGCGCGGCAACGACTATTACTGGATTGGCGGGGATCGTCCTACCGGTGTGCCGCACGAAGGTACCGATGTGGGCGCGCTTTTTGAAGGTTTTGCTTCAGTGACGCCGCTGTCGTTAGACCTGACTGCATTTCATGCCATGCCCTTGTTAGAAGAATGGCTTTGGAATGGTGTGGCAGACACCGCGAATGAGCTGATTCCGGTATTGGCTGCCATGCCAGTTGGGGAAGCTGCGCTTCATTAAGGGGGAGCGATGGTTGATATTGCTCGTTTGGAAAACGAAAGAATAAAATCTCACCTGACTGGCCTGCGCAAAGCAGTGATTCAGGCGGACCCAATGGTAATTGTAGACGGCCGTTTTGAACGCATGATGACTGCCCCCATTACCGTAATCGAAATTGCGCGGGAGCTGTTGGAAACAATGTCCCAACCAGCCCTCGGGCAAATCACGCAATCCTAGTACCTACCCAACTATTTGCCACAGAGCTCACAGAAGATTAAGAGGTGAAGTTTCATTTCTCAGATTCCTCTTTCCCCTCTGTGGCTTCTTGGGGTAGTTTCTTAAACTCAAATGTCTAGGGGGTGAGGTGCTACCCCTCTAACGCGCCCAAAATTGTTGGTAACAGCTGCATTTTCCGCGATACCAGGCCGTCGGCGTTGAGCGTGCCATCTTCCCGCTTGGGGAAAGGCAATCCTTCGAGGGCTGGAATGTCGTTGGTAATGAGCAGACGACTGCCACGACGCACCACATCGGTTACCATGAGCATGGCAAAATCGAGTCCGTGGGTGTCACGTTGCTTTTTCAGGGCGTCGCCTAAAGCGCCCATGTACTCTGCCAGTTGGCTGCGATTTGTCACCTCCACCTGAGAGATGCCAAATTTGAGGCCGGCAGCTTCGTACTGTTTGAAGTCGGTGTTCACAATTTCGTCTGGCGTGCGTGAGGCGAGGCCCGCGCCCGCTTGCAGCACTTGTTCGCCAAATGTTTGAACCGTTTCCCCGGCCAGAGGCGAATCGCCAACTTTGGCCCAGCGCAAAAGCCGTTCGGCTGCTTCGCGGTCGCGGTTGGTGGTGGTGGGTGAATTGAGGACAAGCGTGTCGGACATGATGCCCGCTAGCAGCAGGCCAGCAAGCGCAGGCGGGGCGCTGAGCCCTGCTTCGTTGATGCGTTCGCTAACCAGGGTGCAGGTGCTGCCCACCACGTCAATGGTAAAGCGGATGGGGGTGCGGGTGGGGGCGTTGTCCAGTCGGTGATGGTCTAGCACCTCAATTAAATCGGCATCGTCCAGAGCGCCGAGGGCTTGCCCAATTTCGTTGTGATCCACCAGGATGAGTTTGTATCGGGGGGGATTGAGCGCGTCTCTTTGGCGGCAGATGCCCTGGTAATGCCCTTCATCATCAATCACCCAAAATTCGGTGCGTTCTTCGTGTAGGATGCGGGGCAGTACGTCGCGGATGCGGCTGTTGGCGGCAAATTTAGGTACGCCGGTGTCACATGCTTCGGAACACGGCCGTTCCATAATTTCGGCAATACGCATCTCTTCACGGCGCGGGTGTGCGCCTACAGATTCTTTTAGAAAGCGGAACAGGCTAAGCACCGTTACCAGACCATACGGTGTGCCGTCTTCGTTGACAACTGGGGCAATGCCACCAGTGCGGTTGGCGATGGCCCAAACATCGCGCAAGGGGCGGTCTGGGGTTGTGGTGTTGAAGCGGAGGGCGACGTTCTCAAACCGGGGCGAGGCATCTGGCAGCAAAACAGGGGGTTCCAGGTGCAGCCGTTCGAGTACCCAGGATGTTTGGGGGTTCAGATGACCCGCGCGGGCGGCCAGAATATCTTCTCCATGTTGATTTTGCAGTAGCCAGGCGTAGCCCATTGCTGCTGCGATTGAATCCGTGTCTGGGTTAATGTGCCCGATGACATACGTTCCGCTTGTTTTCTTTGCCATGTTTTTCTCTCTTGCTTTGGTAACTGTAGTTGGTGAAAATTAAGGTTGGGGTGGGGTAGTGATTGTTTGGCTGTGAAGGTGATTGGTTGTTTGGTAACCAGCGGGATTATAGACAGTTTTCCTGTCGAAGTGTCTTTCGTTGGCCGCTCATTGACGGTTAGTGTCACTTCTGTTGATTTTTGTCACTGTCAAACGTTTAAGATTCGCTTTATGATTGCTTTATAGTTGTGTACTGGTGTGTGATGAGCTACCCATCGGTACGGGAGGCTAGTTGTGATGAAGCGTATTGGTATTTTACTGACCTGTCTTGTATTGGCAACGGCCGTTTTAAGCACTGTTGTCTGGGCAGAAACGGCCGTGCCCCGAAGCGATACATTCCTCTATTTGCCGCTGGTTAGCAAACCAGCCCAGCCCCCTCAGATTCTCAGCTTTACCGCCAATGTGCCCATCGCTGATCCGGGCGAGACCATTACCTTGAGTTGGGCCACCAGCCACGCCACCACGGTGACGCTGTACCATCTGTTTGGCGGCGCTCTCAGTGCCTTTTGGGACGTTGCCCCCACAGGTTCAATGACCTACACCATTAGCAGCGGCAGCCGAAATTCAGAGAATTTTGCGTTGTTTGCCAGCAATGCCGATTTTCCTTACACGTCTACTTCGCTACTGGTGCCGCTGACCTGCCCCTTTACCTGGTTCTTTGGCCCTGCGCCGGACGTGTGTCCGCAAGAGGCCGCGCTGCTCTCGGCTTCAGCAGAACAGCAGTTTGAGCATGGCGTGATGATTTGGGTAGGAGCAGAGGATCGCATTTATGTGCTTTTTGATGACACGATGTACACGGACGGCTGGAATGTGTATGAAGATAATTGGCAGGAAGGCGACCCGATAGACGACCCATCTATTGTGCCGCCGCCAGGATTTTACCAGCCGCAGCGGGGCTTTGGCCTGGTGTGGCGAGAGCAGTTGCAGGTGCGCGCTCGTTTGGGTTGGGCGTTGGCACCAGAAATGGGAGGCAGTACGGCCGTTCAGCGCACTTCCTATTACAAATACAACCACACCTACCTGAAGGCGCTGGACAACAACGTCTGGCATCTTTTGCCGGAGCGCAGTGATTGGGAGAAGCTCATTCCAGATTTCGTTCAGTAGCCAGAATTGTTACCCAATCTACTCCACATTACATGACAATCAGCACCCGGCGTTGTGAACATTGTCACTGTGGTAAAATTAGGCGCTGGCGATACTTGTGCAGCAGCAATCCAAAAGCCAAAATTCGCAGGTAGGAGGCAATTCCGTGAACCTTGAACAAGCAAATGCATCCATTCGCATCGCCTGGAAGATGTCGTTGGTTTCCATATTAATCACCGCCATGTTGACATTGGTGTATGCCAGCGGCGGTTCGTTGGCGATGGTAGATTGGTGGAATTGGCTGGATATCGTATTGATGTTTGCCTTGACTTATGGCGTGTACAAAAAACACCGTGCGAGCACGGTGACATTGTTTGCTTACTATGTGGTTAGCAAAATCTATTTCTGGATTTTTTAC
The DNA here is from genome assembly GCA_020634455.1 of Ardenticatenaceae bacterium. Lineage (GTDB taxonomy): Bacteria > Chloroflexota > Anaerolineae > Promineifilales > Promineifilaceae > Leptofilum. Next base: position 363,691 of record JACKBQ010000001.1, read on the forward strand.
GGCGTCTTTTTAGGGATTCCGATTGCGGCTATCTTTGCCTACTTCTTCTTCCGGGGCATTCAAGGTGTGTTTGCCTACCATCGTTTAGCAAATGAGTATGAAGAGGATACGGCCGTAAACTACTCCATTTGATTCCCAATCTGTACAAAATTTCACATTGTTGCGTTCCAAATAGAAAACGTTACAATGTAATCGGCTCCCCCCCGAGAGATGCCTCATGAGCGCCTGCTTGTGGGGCATCTCATTTTTTTTCTTTAGGCAAGCAGTTCCTGCATCACCCGCAAATGATCCATTTCATGATTGGCAATGAGGTGGCAAACTTCCTCAATGCTCATGATACGCAAGCTGCCGTGGCGGCCCTGCTTGCTCCAATCTTCATCTTGTAAAGTATTTATAAAGCCAAGTAAGCTGGCTCGATTTTCCTGCATGTTGTGGAGCAGTTCTTGGGGGGATTTTTCGGCCGTTTTTTGGATGGCGCGGCTGTTCCATCGGGCTAGGTCAAAATCGGGCGGGATGGGATCGTTGCCCTGCTGCCATTGAGCCATCATGCCCGTCATGCCACGTTCAGAATCAACCAGGTGGCGCAGGATGTCGGTGATTGTCCAGGTGGTGTTTTCATCGTAAACGGCCGTTGCCCAAGCCGCATCATCCAGCCCCTCAAAAAAAGTCATCAACTGCTGCCGCGAATCATATAATTTTGCTGTAATCTCACTCTTATTAACTGTCATCAAAATTTCTCCTCTGAAAATAATCCTCCGGGCGAGTGGATAAATGGCCTTGATGATGCCCAGAACCTCCCGGAGGTTGGTTTTCGTGTTTCTTAAGTGACAACATTTTCTGTCAAACTGTACCTTTCATACAATTTTTTATCCACAACCTGGCGCAGTCGGGACATTGCCTCATGAATGTCGGCAAACGTGGTGTAGATGGGCGCAATGCCCAGCCGGATATTGTCCGGCTTGCGGAAGTCGGGAATGACGCGCATCTCGTTGCTCAACGCCTGGCTGATGCGCCAACCCTCATCGTGTCCCAGCGAAATGTGAGAGCCACGCTGCGCCGCATCTGTTGGGGAGTTAAGCCGGAAGCCCAGCGGGGCCAGCCATTCGCGCCACAAATCCAGCAGGTAGCTGGTTTGCTGCACCGATTTGACCCTCAGTTTGTCCATGCCTGCTTCCAGCAGCAAATCTACCCCCGGTTCGATGAGCGCTGTGGAGAGCACGGGCGGCGTCCCCGTGAGAAAATGGCGCAGCCCGGCATCGCGTTCGTAATTTAGGGCAAACTCAAACATATTTTCGTGGCCCATCCAGCCCGTGACCGGATTGCCCAGCTTGTGCTGCCAGTCTCGCTGGATGTACAAAAAGGCGGGTGCGCCGGGGCCGCCGTTCAAATATTTGTAGGTGCAGCCGACGGCGAGCGGGGCATTGGCAGCCTGTAAATCGGCCGGCACGGAACCGACGGAGTGGCTCATATCCCACAGGATGAGCGCCCCGGCGTCCTGGGCGAGCCGGGTCATTTTGGCCATGTCGTAGGTGTAGCTGCTTTTGAAAACGGTGTGGCTCAGGGCAACCAGCGCGGTATCGTCATCAATGGTTGCTGCCAGCGCTTCTACCGGACCGTGGATGCCGTCTGAGGGGATGATTTGTAGCTGCAACGGCCGTTTCGCCAGCCGCGCCACCCCCTGCAAAATGTACAAATCAGAAGGAAAGTTCAGATCGTCGGTGATGATTTTGGAACGGCCGTTGTTAAAATTCACCGCCGCCAGCGCCAGCTTGAACAGATTGATCGAAGTGGAGTCCGCCACAATCACTTCATCCGCAGCCGCGCCGATGAGCTGGCCTATTTTGCCACCAATCTGGCTTTGCAGCTCAATCCACCCTTCATTCCAGCCGCGAATCAGCCGTTGGCCCCATTGGCGCGCCACCAAATCCTCAGCCAGGTCGCGGCTCCGTTTGAGCAGTCGCCCCAGCGAATTGCCATCCAGGTAAATCAGATCAGGGTCGTCAATGACAAACTGTGTGCGGAAGTGGGCCAGCGGGTCCTGGGCATCAAGCTGTTGGGCGTAGGCCAGATCGGTTATGGGCATAGGAACTCTCGTTTTAGCAGGATTGCTGAAAAATGTGTCGTTTTTTGAAGTTGTTGTTGGTATCGCGTCAATCTTAACTCAAGCTGCTAACCTTGTCAGGTGGCTCCTGCCCGATTGGACAGTACCCAAAACGGCCGTTCTCCGCCATACTTACGCTTCATTTGATTATTTGGTCACAGAGCATTCAGAGTAAAACCTCAAAAATCCCCGTGTTTTCTGTGGCAAAATTCCCCGGAGGAACTTATGGGTTTTCATGGTGGTGGCTGGTGGGCCTACATCTCGCACGACGAAAAGCAGCAGCGTCCGGTCATTACGCGGGCATTGCTCTGGCGCGTCTGGCAATTTGCGCGTCCATACCGCCTTAAAATCATCTGGTTGCTGCTGACAATTTTGCTCATTACCGGGCTCACGCTGGTGTCGCCGCTGCTGGTGCGCTCGCTCATTGACGATGCCATTCCCAACAGCGATTACCGTTTGTTAACCTGGTTGGCCATCGGCATGGTGGCCATTCCCATCGTCAATGGCGGCATTGGCGTCTTCCAGCGCAGCCTCAACTCCCAAATTGGCGAAGGCGTCATCTACGATTTGCGCCGGGCGCTGTACGAACACATGCAGCAGATGTCGCTCCGCTTCTTCACCCAATCCCGCACCGGCGAGCTAATGTCCCGCCTGAACAATGATGTGGTGGGTGCTCAGCGGGCCATCAGCGACACGATTGTCACCATCATTTCCAACATTGTTTCCCTGGTGGGCACATTGGCGATTTTGCTGACGCTGGAGTGGCGGCTGACGCTGCTGGGGCTGGCGATTTTGCCCCTGTTTGTACTGCCTGCCCGGCGCGTGGGGCGCGTTTTGCGCGATCTGCGCCGCAAATCATTGGAAATCAGCGCGGAGATGAATGCCACCATGAACGAGACGCTGAACGTGAGCGGGGCGCTGCTGGTCAAGCTGTTTGGTCGCCAGGCGCGCGAAATGCAGCGCTTTGCGGTGGATGCGGCGGAGGTGCGGGATATTGGCGTGCGCTCGGCGGTGATTGGTCGCTGGTTTTTTATGATGTTGAGCATTATCGGGGCGGTGGGAACGGCCGTTGTCTACTGGGTCGGCGGTTATCTGGTGTTGGAAGAGGCGTTTACCATCGGTACCATTGTGGCTTTTGGCAGCTACCTCTCCCAACTGTACGGCCCGCTCATGGCGCTGACCAACGCGCCGGTGGAGTTTGCCCAAAGCATGGTCAGCTTCGAACGCGTGTTTGAAGCGCTGGACATTCCAGTGGAGATTGAGGAGAAGCCGAATGCGCAGTTGTTGGAGAAGGTAAACGGCCGTATCCAATTCCAAAACGTCTCATTTTCCTACACCGATGCGGAAGCGGGCGGTTTGCGCGAGGTGACCCGCTTTAGCTGGATGGGTGGGGGCAATCCAGCCTTGCTCAAGCGGGGCAAAGCCAGGGAAAATGGCGATGCGGCGGATGCCGAAATGCCCACAGAACAGCGCTGGGCGCTGCAAAATGTCAGCTTTACGATTGAGCCGGGAGAATTAGTGGCTTTGGTAGGCCCCAGTGGTGCCGGTAAAACCACCATTACCTACCTGATGCCGCGACTGTATGATCCGTCAGACGGCCGTATCACCATTGACCACCACGATTTACGCGACGTCACCCTCAACAGCCTGGCCCACAACATTGGCATGGTGACCCAGGAAACCTACCTCTTCTACGACACGATCCGCGCCAACCTGCTCTACGCCCGCCCCGATGCCACCGAAGCGCAGATGGTTGCCGCTGCCAGAGCCGCCAACATCCACGACTTCATCGCCGATTTGCCCGATGGCTATGACACCGTGGTTGGCGAGCGCGGTTACCGACTCAGCGGCGGCGAACGCCAGCGCATCGCCATTGCCCGCGTGGTCCTCAAAGACCCCAGCATTTTGGTGCTGGATGAAGCCACCTCCCATCTGGACTCCCTGTCTGAGGCGCTCATTCAGGAAGCGCTGGGCAAAGTGATGCAGGGGCGCAGCAGCCTGGTGATTGCTCACCGTCTGTCTACCATTTTGGCGGCAGATAAAATTTTGGTGATGGAAAAAGGGCAGCTTGTGGAGCAGGGCACTCACGAGGAACTATTGGCGCGAGGCGGACTGTACACCAATCTTTACGAAACGCAGTTCAAGCCAACGGAGTAGCGTTTGCAAGTGGCAAGTGTGCAAGTCGAGTGGCCTTACTGGCATACTTGCACACTCGCATACCTGCAACCTTCTTACTCCCCACGATTTTGCATTTGCGGGATGATAATTGCCGCCACAACGAGCAGCAAAATGAGTACAAAAACAATGCGCCCAATCGGATCCATTTTTAACCTCCATTCAAGTGTGTTTGCGTAAAGCCCCCCAATTTTAGGTCAGCCTGCCTGAAAAACAACTAAAAAAGTTTCACGTACTCTCCCGTGCTTTTGTGAAAAATAGCGCAATTCGATCGGTGATGTTTGTCATAAGCGACAATGTACTTTGTCACTGTCTGGTAAATGTACCGCTTCCTACAATGGTCAAGGTTGTGTCATCCCATTGAATTGGGGGAGATAAAGACACATCATCCCACACTATCTCCCCTAGGCACATTTGAATTAAGCAAAGTTTCACAAGTTACCAAGATATTATATTCCATTGGGAGGAATAGACTCATGACAACTGCAATGGCTCCAGAAAGGGAGAAGCAAATGAAAACAGACAAAAAGTACGTATACCTGTTCAGTGAAGTGAACAAAGCGGAAGAGCATGTTGGGGGTTCCTGGGATGCTGTTCGCGGTTTGCTGGGTGGCAAAGGTGCCAACTTGGGTGATATGACCCGCCTGGGTGTACCGGTTCCTCCGGGACTGACCGTTTCCACAGAAGCGTGTAACGCATATTTGGCAGCGGGCGAGAAGTTCCCGGAAGGCATGTGGGAACAAGTGCGTGAGAGCATTCAAGAAGTTGAAAAAGCAATGGGCAAGAAAATTGGCGATCTGCAAAAACCGCTGCTGGTTTCTTGCCGGTCTGGCGCAAAATTCTCTATGCCTGGCATGATGGACACCGTACTCAATATCGGTATGAACGATGCTGTAGCTGCCGAGATGATTAAGCGTACTGGTCCTCGTTTTGTTTATGACATCTACCGCCGTCTCATTCAGATGTTTGGTAGTGTGGTGATGGAAGTGCCGGACGAGGTGTTTGAGGCTGTTATTGAAGCACAGCGCAAGGCTGCTGGCGTCAAGAGCGACACCGAAATGAGTGCCGATGACTGGATGGTTGTTACCGAACAGTTTAAGCAAATTTACAAAACGTATACCCGGGAAGAGTTCCCTCAGGACCCATACGAACAAATGAAACGGGCCACGGAAGCTGTCTTTAAATCCTGGAACAGCAAGCGTGCGTTTGCTTACCGCAATGCGGCTAATATTCCTCACGATTTGGGAACGGCCGTTAATATCCAAACCATGGTCTACGGCAACATCTCCCCAGATGCTGGCACCGGTGTGGCCATGTCCCGCAACGCCTCCACTGGCGAAAAAGAGCTGGAAGGCGACTTCCTGATGAATGCTCAGGGTGAAGACGTGGTGGCCGGTATTCGCATCACCCAACCCATCAGCGACCTCAAGAAAGAAATGCCAGAGGTTTACGTCCAGTTTGAAGAGATTGCTCAGAAGCTGGAAAAACATTACCGCAACATGCAGGATATGGAATTCACCATTGATCGCGGTAAGTTGTGGCTGCTGCAAACCCGCGACGGCAAGCGCACGGCGCAGGCTGAGGTTCGCATTGCCGTAGACCAGGTTGAAGAAGGGCTTATCAGCAAAGAAGAAGCGGTACGCCGCGTAAAACCAGAACAGGTAGACTTCTTCCTTCATCCTCAATTGGACGGTGAAGCGATTAAAGAAGCCAAGAAGATTGCGACTGGTTTGAACGTTTCGCCCGGTGCGGCCGTGGGTATGGTTGCCTTTGACGCCGACACCGCCGAAAAATGGGCTAAAGAAGAAGGCAAGCAGGTTATCATGGTGCGCCCAGAGACCAAGCCAGACGATGTGCACGGTATGTTGGCCGCTCAGGGTATCCTCACCAGCAAAGGCGGCCGTACCAGCCACGCCGCGTTGGTTGCCCGTCAATTTGGTAAACCCGCTGTGGTTGGCGTTAGCGAACTGGAACTGGACCTGGTTGGCCGTCGCATGACCGTTGGTGAAGAGCTGGAAATTCACGAAGGTGACTGGCTGTCGCTGGACGGTACGCAAGGCGTTGTCTACCTGGGCAAGTTGCCCACGGTGGTGCCAGACATTAAAAACCCGCATCTCATCAAATTGCTTAGTTGGGCCGATGAATTCCGCAAATTGGGCGTATGGGCCAATGCCGACTATCCGCGTGACGCCGAACGCGCCCGCGAATATGGCGCTCAGGGTATCGGTCTCTGCCGTACGGAGCATATGTTCTTTGAAGCTGAGCGCATGCCCATCGTGCAGAAGATGATCATGGCCAAGCATTCTGTGGATCGCAAGGATGCTCTCGATCAACTGCTGCCGTTGCAGCGCAGCGATTTTGAAGGCTTGTTCCGCGCTATGGACGGGCTACCGGTCATCATTCGCCTGATTGACCCGCCGCTGCATGAGTTCCTGCCTTCCTTTGAAGAGCTGGTGCAAGATTTGGCTGACCTGAAAGTGCGGACGCAGCATTACCACACCCTCAGCGAAATTGACGCCGCTCTGGCTGAAATTCGCATCAAGCAGGATTACTTGGAGCGCGTTGAAGCTTTGCGCGAGATGAACCCGATGCTGGGTACACGTGGTGTGCGCCTGGGCATCCTCATCCCCGAACTGACCAGAATGCAGGTACGAGCCATCTTTGAAGCCGCTTGTAAATGTGCCAAGGAAGGTGTGGATGTACATCCTGAGGTGATGATTCCGCTGATTTCTCACGTGAATGAGCTAAAAGTACAGCAATCGGCGCTGGAGGCTGAGGCCAAAGCGGTGATGGAAGAGCAAGGCATCGAAATCAGCTACAAGTTTGGCACGATGATCGAGATTCCGCGGGCGGCGCTGACCGCTGGCGAGATTGCCGAAGTGGCGCAGTTCTTCTCCTTCGGGACCAACGACTTGACGCAAACGACGTTTGGCATTTCGCGTGACGATGCTGAATCTGGCTTCTTGATGGAGTACCAGCAGCGCGGCATTTTGAAAGAGAATCCGTTTGCCTCGATTGACCCGCGTGGTGTGGGCCGGTTGATGGAGATTGCGGTGGGAGACGGCCGTTCCGCCCGCAAAGACCTGGAAGTAGGGATTTGTGGTGAGCACGGTGGCGACCCCAAGAGTATTGCTATCTGCCACAAGCTGGGCCTGAACTACGTTTCCTGCTCACCGTTCCGCGTACCGATTGCCCGTTTGGCAGCGGCTCATGCGGCTTTGGCCGACAAAAAGTAGGTAGGTCAGCCGTAGAAAAATATCAACTGTAGATTAGGATGCCTTGGCAAACAAGGCATCCTTTTTTATAGGATTTTACGGGAATAAAAAAACCAGTGTCCTGTGACACTGGTTTTTTTGTAGATGAAAAATGCTTTGAAATGGCAGTTAATGGCTGTGTGCTGTGCTTAAACGGCCGATTTCGCGCCATCTTTCGGCGGCCCCGGTGCGGAACAGCGCCGGATCGAAGTCAGCCAATGCCTCCCAGCCCTCGACGCTAGCCAGATTCCGCTCTTCTTCGGTGAGTTCAATTTCTAAAGTACGGCCGTCTGTGTGCATTACAATCGTTAAAAGTTCATTGCCGTCATCCTCAATCTCTCGGATGCAAGGTCTATCGTACCCTTCCGGGTGGCGAATAAATGCAGCCGAGCAGCGTTGGCAAAAAGACAGATTGGTATCGCACAGGCCACGATCTATAACAACTTTCATAATAACCTCCGGGCTATCCGGTCATTGCAGGGCCGGTGGGTAAAAAAACGCAATTCTCAAAGCCAGTGTACAAAATTGAATATCTACCCAAGCAGAGACAAAAGTCATTGATTTAGGCGATACCTGTCATTAGGCCTGGGTGACATTCTGCATCGTCATCAAGGTCGTTTGTCACTACAGGGGTACGGCCGTTTTCAGGATACTTTGAACGGTAATCGCACCATCAGATTTCTGATGATTTCCCACGATTGATTACCCTGAAACCGTCAATTCACTTCCGTCTTCACCAAGTACGAAGGAGAACCGATTATGACCAAACAGATGATAACCATCGATGGCAATGAGGCGGCTGCTAGAGTCGCCCACCGCATCAACGAAGTCATTGCCATTTACCCCATCACCCCATCTTCGCCGATGGGTGAATGGGCTGACCAATGGTCAGCGGAAGGCAAGCCCAATATTTGGGGCTCCACCCCGCTGGTCGTAGAAATGCAGGCCGAAGGCGGGGCAGCTGGCGCAGTACACGGCTCATTGCAAGCCGGGGCGCTCACCACCACCTTTACCGCCTCCCAAGGTCTGCTGCTGATGATTCCCAACATGTACAAAATCGCCGGGGAACTCACCTCCACCGTGTTCCACATCGCCGCTCGCTCCCTTGCGGCGCAGGCGCTCTCCATTTTTGGCGACCATTCTGACGTGATGGCTGCCCGGAACACCGGCTTTGCCATGCTTTCCGCCAATTCTGTGCAGGAAGTCACCGACTTTGCCCTGATCGCTTCCGCCGCCACATTGGAAGCCCGCGTGCCATTCCTGCACTTCTTTGATGGCTTCCGCACCTCGCACGAAATCAGCAAAATCGAGCCATTGGGCGACGACGTGCTGCGGGCGATGATTAACGATGATCTGGTGCGGGCACATCGCGCCCGTGGCCTCACGCCAGACAGCCCAGTAGTGCGCGGCACAGCGCAAAACCCGGACGTCTTCTTCCAGGCGCGTGAAAGCGTGAATCCATTTTACGAAGCGTGTCCCGGCATTGTGCAAGCAGCAATGGATAAATTTGCCGCACTTACGGGTCGCCAATACCAACTGTTTGAGTACGTAGGCGCTCCCGACGCCGAGCGGGTGATTGTGTTGATGGGTTCTGGTGCAGAAACGGCCGAATCCACCGCCAAATTCCTCGCCAACCAGGGTGAAAAAGTGGGTGTGGTCAAAGTGCGGCTGTATCGGCCGTTTGCCGTAGACGCCTTCGTGAATGTGCTGCCGCCCACCGTGAAAGCCATTGCCGCCCTGGATCGCACCAAAGAGCCAGGCGCTTCTGGCGAACCAATGTACCTGGACATCATGTCCGCCGTAGTGGAAGCGGTGGCCGAAGGCAAAGCGCCGTTCGCCACCATGCCCCGCATCATCGGCGGGCGCTACGGACTTTCCTCCAAAGAGTTCACCCCCGGCATGGTCAAATCGGTCTTTGATGAGCTGGCCAAGCCCAGCCCCAAAAACCATTTCACCGTCGGCATCAACGACGATGTAACCCACACCAGCCTCACCTGGGACAAATCATTTGGCATCGAAAGCCGCGACGTGGTTCGCGCCGTTTTTTACGGCCTCGGTTCTGATGGCACCGTTGGGGCGAACAAAAACTCCATCAAAATCATCGGTGAAGATACTCCCAACCACGCCCAGGCTTACTTTGTCTACGACTCCAAGAAAGCGGGTTCTGTAACGGTGTCTCACCTGCGCTTTGGTAAGCAGCCGATTCATGCGCCGTACCTCATTGAGAGCGCCAGCTTTGTGGGTGTGCACCAGTTCACTTTCCTGGAACGGTACGATGTGCTGCGGCTGGCCGCCCCTGGCGCGACGCTGTTGCTCAACAGCCCGTATGGGCCAGATGAGGTGTGGGACCAGATGCCGCGCAGCACGCAACAGGCGATTATAGACAAGAACCTGAAGTTCTACGTGGTGGATGGCTACCAGGTGGCCAAAGAAACCAAGATGGGCCGCCGCATCAACACCATTATGCAGACTTGCTTCTTTGCGCTGAGCGGCGTGTTGCCTACAGATGAGGCGATTGCCGCCATTAAGACGGCCATTAAGAAAACGTACGGCAAGCGGGGCGAAGCAGTGGTCGAGCAAAATAATCTAGCCGTAGATTCTGCCCTGGCGCACCTGTATGAGGTGAAAGTGCCGGAGAAAGTGACGAGTAATTTTGAACGGCCGTCTATCGTCCCAGATTATGCGCCAGAATTTATCCAATCTGTTACCGCCCGGATCATCGAAGGCGTGGGTGACGATCTGCCCGTGAGCGCCCTGCCAATTGACGGCACCTACCCAACCGGCACCACCAAATGGGAAAAGCGCAACATCGCCACCGACATCCCCGTTTGGGACCCGGAAATTTGCATTCAATGTGGCAAATGTGCCTTTGTTTGTCCGCACTCCGTCATCCGCATGAAGGTGTACGATAAAGCTGAACTGGCAGACCCCCCCGCCACCTTCAAATCAACTGACGCCCGCTACAAAGAGTTCAAAGATCAGGCATTCACCCTCCAGGTTGCCCCAGAAGATTGCACCGGTTGCAGCCTTTGTGTGGAAGTTTGCCCGGTGAAAAACAAGCGGCAGCCCAAATTCAAAGCAATTAACATGCAGCCACAAGCGCCGCTGCGCGAAGCAGAGCGGGAAAACTGGAACTACTTCCTCGACTTGCCGCAGGTAGACCGCACCACGATTCCGTTGAACCAGATTAAATATAATCAGCTTATTGATCCGCTGTTTGAGTTTTCTGGCGCTTGCGCTGGCTGTGGTGAGACGCCCTACCTGGGCTTGCTCAGCCGCCTCTTTGGCGATCGGGCCATTATTGCCAACGCCACCGGCTGTTCCTCCATCTATGGCGGTAACTTACCCACCACCCCCTGGTCGCAAAACGAAAACGGCCGTGGACCGGCTTGGTCCAACTCCTTGTTTGAAGACAATGCCGAATTTGGCATGGGGATGCGCGTAGCGCTAGACCAGCGGCTGGAAGCAGCCACCAACACCTTGCGCGACATGCGCGATGTGCTGGGCACCGTTCTGGTGGACAGCATCCTTTACGCCGACCAGATGACCGACGCCGACATCAACGCCCAACGCGCTCGCGTGGAAGAGCTTAAAGAGCGCATCAGCAATTTACTTTCGGGCAAAGAGTCTGGCGTGGGCAATTTCCAGGGTCGCCTGGCCAACTTGCTGAGTATGGCCGACATCCTCGTTAAGAAGAGCGTTTGGATTGTCGGTGGCGATGGCTGGGCTTACGACATCGGGTTTGGCGGTTTGGACCACGTGCTGGCTTCCGGGCGCAACGTGAACGTGCTGGTACTAGACACCGAGGTTTACTCCAACACTGGTGGACAGATGTCCAAAGCAACGCCACGCGGTGCGGTAGCTAAATTTGCCGCTGCTGGCAAGCCAATGCCCAAGAAGGATTTGGGATTGCTGGCGATTAGCTACGGCAACATTTACGTCGCTAAAGTTGCTTTTGGTGCTAAGGATGCGCAAACGGTTCGCGCCTTCCAGGAAGCCGAAGCGTATGATGGCCCATCGTTGATTATTGCTTACAGCCACTGTATTGCTCATGGCTACGACCTGAAGTTTGGTTTGGAGCAGCAGGCAGCGGCCGTTGGCAGCGGGCACTGGCCACTTTACCGGTTCAACCCAGAGATGGCGGGGACGGAGCAAAATCCGTTTAGCCTGGATAGCCGCCCACCATCCCAATCGCTGGAAAGCTACATCTACCGCGAGGGTCGCTACCGCATTTTGCAGCAAAGCAACCCGCAAGCCGCCGAGCGGCTGCTGGAACTTGCCAAGCAGGATGTGGCGGATCGTTGGGTAACTTACAAGCAGTTAGCCGGCATCAACGGCTCTTCTGACTAAGGAGGATAAAATGAATTTAAAGACTAACTATTTGGGTCTGGAACTGGGAAATCCGTTGGTGCCTTCGTCGTCGCCGCTTTCTTACACGCTGGATGGTGTGCGCCAAATGGAAGATGCTGGGGCTGGCGCTGTGGTGTTGTATTCGTTGTTTGAGGAGCAAATTCTGCAAGAAACCCACACGTTGAATGAGCATTTAATTCAGGGGACAGAAAGCTTTGCTGAGGCTTTAAGTTATTTCCCGGAGGCACCACAGTTTAAGCATGGGCCAGATGTTTATCTGAACCATATTCGTCGGGCCAAAGAGGCGCTGAATATTCCGATTATTGCCAGTTTGAACGGCGTTTCAGATGGTTGGTGGATTCGGTATGCCAAGGATATTGAGCAGGCTGGCGCGGATGCGCTGGAGCTGAATATTTATTATTTGCCCACAAGCCTGGATGAGAGCAGTGCGGAGGTTGAGGCGCTTTATTTGGATGCGTTGGCGCATGTGAAGAAGGCGGTTTCGATTCCGGTGGCAATGAAGTTGAGTCCTTATTTTAGCGCGATGGGCAACATGGCGAAGCGGCTGGTTGAGGGTGGTGCAGATGGTTTGGTGCTGTTTAATCGGTTTTACCAACCAGACCTGGATTTGGAGAATTTGGCGGTGGTGCCGAATCTGGTATTGAGTAACTCAACTGAGCTGCGGTTGCCGTTGCGCTGGATTGCGATTTTGTACGGCCGTATCCAGGCCGACCTGGCCCTCACCTCTGGGGTACACAACGTGACCGATGTGCTGAAAGGCCTTGCCGCGGGCGCTTCGGTGACGATGGTGGCTTCTGAGCTGCTGCGCAACGGCGTGGGGCGACTGGAAGCGCTCCGTGAAGGTGTGGCGCAATGGCTGGAAGAGAACGAGTACGAATCATTAGACCAGCTGCGCGGTAGCTTGAGCCAGCTTAACTGCGCCGAGCCAGCCGCCTTTGAACGGGCCAACTACATGCGGGTGCTTAGCAGCTATGCCAATGATTACGGCCGTCGTACCACACCTGTCTCATTTGATTAGGTTTTTTGTTAAGCTGTTTGTTTGTTACCTCCTGTTTTTGCTGCTGCCTGAACGTTCAGGCAGCAGTTTTTTGTTGTTTTTAGGTGTGGTGTTGGGATAATAAATGGAACGCAAGTGCCAGACACGGGGCGCATGATCATGTCCATGCAAAATTGTGCACCCTGTACTGGCACTTTTTAAGGTGAATTTTATTGATGACAACAAAGCGACTCTTACTTTCAATTGGCATTGTGCTGGCCTTGAGCGGGCTGGGGTATTGGGGCTATCTGCAATTTTTAGCGCCGGGCACGGAAAATGGCGGAGATACGGCCGTTTCCACCCCCACCAGCACCACGCCCACCACCATCACCGCCGAAGGGCAAATTGTGCCGCTGGCGCAGGCAAATCTTACCTTTACCAGCAGCGGCACCGTGACGGCGGTGGCTGTGCAGCCAGGCGATTTTGTGGAAAAAGGGGCTACTTTGCTCACGCTGGACACGGCCGAACAGGAGATTGCTCTACGGCAAGCTGAGGAACTGTTGGTTCAGGCCCAAGCAAATGTGCAGCTGGCCGAAGCGGGAGTGTTGGCGGCAGAAACGGCCGTCTCCGCTGCCGAAGTGGGTGTGTCCCAGGCCGAAGCCAATTATGCGCTGCTGGCGGCTGATCCGACGGAAGCGCAGTTGGTCTTAAACGAAGCGTTGGTGAGCGCGGCCGAAGCCAACGTAAACCTGGCCATCGGTAGCCAAAGCGTGACGCTGGAAGGTAGCAGCTCTGCCCAAATTCGGGCGGCTGAAGCGGCCGTCGCTGCGGCTCAGGCCGCCTACATCGCTGCCCGCGACCAGTACGAACCGGCGGTGCAGGACGCCGATGCCCCTGCCGACGAGCGCGAGCAGGCCCAGCTCCAGCTCAATGCGGCGCTGGCCAATTTACAAGCGGCGCAGGCGGCCCTGGACGAAGCCCTGGCGGGGGCAAGCAGCGCCGAGCAAATTGCCGCAGCGGGCGGCGTGCAGGCGGCGCAAAATGAGCAAGCGGCGGCCGAAGCGGAGCTGGCGTTGCTGCAAGTGGGCACGCAGACGGAGCGATTGGCTGTGGCGTCTGCGGAAATTCAGGCGGCGGAAGAGCAGTGGTTGGAGCTGATTTTGCAGCTAGAGGTGGCAGAAACGGCCGTTCCCCAAGCAGAAGCGGCCGTTCAGGAAGCCCAAACCCAGGTGGATGCCGCCCAACTCGCCCTGGAAAAGCGCAGTCTTACTGCCCCGTTTAACGGCACCGTCGCCGATGTGCTGGTGGACGTAGGCGAGGTGGTGACGGCAGGTCAGCCAGTGGCCATCGTGGCCGATTTGTCTGGCTGGCAGGTGGAAACCAGCGACCTGATCGAGGCCGATGTGGTGGCTATTGCGCGGGATGACGTGGCGCGGGTGCAGGTGGATGCCTTCGCCGATCAGTCGCTCACCGGGCAAATTGTGGAAATTGCGGAACTCGCCGCCGAAGTGCGCGGCGACCAGACGTACGTGGTGACGCTGGCCCTGCCAAAGAGCGAATTGCCGCTGCGCTGGGGGATGTCAGTGTTTATCACCATTGAGCGGAATCAGTGAGGGGGTGAGAGATGAGAATTTTTAAGAAGAAGGAACACAGAGTTTCACAGAGATTGCACAGAGTCGCACAGAGAGGTCTCTGTGTAGCTCTGTGCCTCCTCTGTGTAGCTCTGTGTTCCAATATTTCACTTCAAGCCCAAACTCCTGCCAACATCGTGTCTGCCGAGGGGCAAATTGTGCCCAAAGAGCAAGTTTCGCTTGCTTTTCAAGTTGGCGGCACGGTGGAAAGCGTGTTTGTGGCCGATGGCGATTTGGTGCAGGCGGGCGATGTGCTGCTGCAACTGGACTCGGCGGCGGCCGAACTTGGTTTGCAGCAGGCGCAGGCACGCCTGGCGGCCGCACAATCCGGCTTTGCCGTGGCCCAAAATGAGCAGGCATTGGCGGAAACGGCCGTGCGCACCGCGCGTGCCCGATTAGAGGTAGCTCAGGCCAACCTGGCATTGGTCGAAGCTGGCCCGCAGCCGGAGCAAATCGCCGCTGCGGAAAGCCGGGTGGCGGCGGCAGAAGCGGCCGTTACGCAAGCGATTGGCAGCCGGGACGCCGCGCTGGACATTGCCGATGCGTCGGATATTTTGGCGGCGGAAGCGGCCGTTGCGGCGGCGCAGGCTCAGGTGCGGCAGTTAGAGCAAGCGTACCAGGACATCCTGGATAGCTGCTTTGATACCCCACAAGGCGAAGTTTGCCCGCTGTACGGCCCCGTCGAGGAGCAGACGAGGCAGCAGCTAGATGCGGCTCGTCTAAATCAGGAAGCAGCGCAGGCTGGACTGGAAGCGCTGCAAGCTGGCGCGACTCCGGCGCAGCGACAGGCCGCCAATGCGCAGGTGGGCGTGGCCCAGGCAAATTTGGCCATTGCTCAGGCGCAGTTGGGCTTGCTGTTGGCTGGCGCGACGCCAGAACAAATTCGGTTGGCGGAAGTGGCGGTTGAGCAAGCCCAGGTGGGTGTACAGCAGGCGGAGGTGCGGATTGAACAGGCTAAGGCGCGGGTGGCGGTGGCGGAAACGGCCGTTGTCCTGGCCGAAGGTGGCGTGGAAAGTGCCCAACTCGCGCTGGAACGCACCTTTTTACGCGCCGCGTTTGACGGCACGGTAGTCTCTGTAATTTTAAGCGAGGGAGAATTGGCTGCGCCCGGTTTTCCGGTAGTGACGCTGGCTAACTTTGGTGTGTGGCAAATCGAAACAATTGATTTGACGGAACTGGATGTGGCGCTGGTGGCTGAAGGTGCGCCCGTGACGGTGCGGGTGGATGCGCTGCCTGATGTGGTATTGAGTGGAATGGTAACGGCCGTTGCCCTCTTGCCTAATTTATCGCGCGGGGATGTGGTTTACACCGTGACGATTGATTTGCCCGAAACGGCCGATCTTCCCCTGCGCTGGGGGATGACTGCGTTTGTAGACATCGCCACTCGATAAAGTGCTGGCCCGTACGATTTTTTGCGATTTGCAAAGGAAACCAGCAAAATATCGGTATGTCCACGATTTCGATTGCTTTCCAAACCGACAAGCCGCTGCGCGAATACGGCCGTCTCGCCCAACTCGCCGAAAATTATAACTTTGACGGCATCACCGTCTACAACGACCTGCTTTACCAACCCGCTTGGCTACCGCTGTTGGAAATTGCCCGCGCCACCAGCAGGGTGAGCATTGGCCCGGCGGCGGTCAATCCGTTCACCTGCCACCCCATCAACATCGCCGCCAACATTGCCCTGATTGATGAGATGAGCAACGGCCGTTCCTATCTCGGTTTTGCCCGGGGAGCCTGGCTGGACTTTGTGGGGTTGCAGCCGCAAAACGGCCCGCAGCGGCTGCGTGAGGCGATGGCCTGTGTGCGTCACCTGCTACAAAAACGTACCGATCCGCTGCCCGGCGACTGTTTTCCGCTGGTGGGTGGGGAGGTGTTCAGGTGGACGGCCGTAAATCCCGACATTCCCTTCTTGCTCGGTAGTTGGGGCGCAAAAACCATTGCCGCCTGCCAGCCGTTTGTGGAAGAAATCAAGCTGGGCGGCACCGCCAATCCTGGCGTGGTGCGCTGGCTGCGGCACCGGTTGGCCGCCGAGACGCCCGGCATCGTTGTCGGGGCGGTCACCGTGGTGAGCGAAGATCGGGTTGAGGCGCTGGCGTTGGCCCGGCGGGAGGTGGCGCTCTATCTGCCGGTGGTGGCCAGGCTGGACCCCACGCTGGATTTGGATGATGAACTGGTGACTCGGTTGGCTGTGGCTGTGAAGGGGCATGATTGGGAAACGGCCGTATCCCTCATCTCCGACAACCTACTGCAAAAATTTGCCTTCGCCGGAACCCCTGCCGAAATTGCCCAGCAAACGCTGGCGCTGTTTGCCGCCGGAGCCAATCGCGTGGAATTTGGCACACCGCATGGTATAACAAGCCACGATGGGCTGCGCCTGCTGGGGGAAAAAGTGCTGCCCATCTTAAAAGACAATTTAGAGTAAAAAAGTGAAAAGTAAAAAGTGATAAGTAAAGCCCACTTTTTACTTTTCACTTATCACTTTTCACTGGTTTTATATGAAACCCGACGAATTCCAACTCTACGATCTCACCATAGAAGTTGAAGCGATTGAAGGCCACTGCACCTGCAACATGGCCGTCGGCGACCGTTTTTTCTTGCGCGGCGGCAAGCTGTCCTTGCCCGATGGGGCTGATTTTTGCCTCTACGCGCTCCAGGCGGCGATTCCGCTGCTGCCTGCCAAACAGCGCCAAAACCACCCGGCCGACTGGATCGAAACCGACGCCCGCGTCGTCTGCCCAGACCCAGCTTGCCGCCTCATCATGCGCATTGACCGCAACGCCCCGCGTACCTTGCGCCACGACGACGTCAGCCCCATCCCCTGGGATGAATGATTTGCCACAGAGGGCACAGAGAGAAAAGAGAAAAAACCTTTTGACCCTCTGTGGACGCTGTGGCCAAAAAAAGGAAAAAAGTATGTACCAGACTGATATGTACGAAGGCATGATTGCCGAAACGGTGACGATGCCGGGCCACAATGGCGATTTGATCAACGCGTACCTGGCACGGCCGTTAGGCCCTGGCCCCTATCCCGGCATGGTCGTCATCCACCACATGCCCGGCTGGGATGAATGGTACCGCGAAGCGACGCGCAAATATGCGCACCAGGGCTACGTGGCTATCTCGCCCAACCTTTACTACCGCGCCGGGCACGGCACGCCAGAAGATGTGGCCGCCAAAGTGCGCGCCGACGGTGGCGTGCCCGATGAGCAGGCTGTTGGCGACATGGCTGGGGCGCTGCATTATTTGCAATCGCTGCCCTACGTCAGCGACAAGATTGGCGTTTGGGGCACCTGCTCCGGTGGTCGCCACGCCTACCTCGCAGCTTGCCGCGTGCCGGGATTTACGGCCGTTGTAGACTGCTGGGGCGGGCGCGTGGTGATGGAAGAGAAAGACCTCTCGCCCAACTTCCCCGTCGCCCCGCTGGATTACACCAAAGATTTAAACATCCCGCTGCTGGGCATCTTTGGCGCAGATGACCACAGCCCCACGCCTGCCCAGGTAGCCATCCATGAAGAAGAATTGAAAAAGCACGGCAAAGCGTACGAGTTCCACATGTACCCAGACGCGGGGCACGGCTTTTTCTACCACAACCGGCCCATGTATCGTCAGGCGCAGGCGGTGGACGGCTGGAGTAAAATCTTTGCCTTCCTGGAAGAGCATTTGATGTAAATTCGTCATTCTGAGCGAAGCGGAGAATCCCTCCAAGCGTTGCCGCCCGAAACCGAGGTATTGAGGGATGCTTCGGGGGACCTCAGCATGACAGTTTTAAAAATTGAGGTATCTCATGTGTACGATGATTGCTGAAAAAGTGAAAATTGACGGCTGCGGCAAGGGGACTGGCGGCTGGTTCGACGTGAATCAGGCCAACGTTTCCTACGATCACCCGTTCAACGCGCCGTTGGAGCACGCCCTGAACATTGATTTTGTGAATGAAGCGCTTGGCCCCGGCGCTCGCGTGGCCGTAGAAATGAGCGCAGAAGCCGCCCGCGCCCTAGTCGCCACAATTCAAGCCGTCCTTGCCGAAGCCGAAGCAAACGGGCAAATAATTTGATAGCCACAGAGGGCACAGAGAGAAAAGAGAAATCCTCTAAAAACTCTGTGTTCTCTGTGGCAAAATATTCGGAGCAAGAATGATGAGAGACGTTCAGGCAGGGGATTTGCTGTGGCGGCCGTCGGCAGAGGTGGTGGAGCGCGCCAATTTGACGCGCTTCAGGCGCTGGCTGGCGGCGGAACGCAATCTGGATTTTGCCGATTATGACGCCCTGTGGCGCTGGTCGGTGACGGAGCTGGGCGCGTTTTGGCAGGCAATTTGGGATTTTTGCGGGGTGAAAGCGTCGCAGCGGGGCGAAGTGGCGTTAGCCGAAGACAAAATGCCCGGCGCAGTTTGGTTCCCAAAAGCGCGATTGAATTACGTGGAGAACATTTTTGCCCAAATGACCGATGAACATCCGGCAATGTTGTATGAAGATGAGGACGGGCCGTTGGTTGAGTGGTCTTGGGCGGAGGTGTATAGGCAAACGGCCGTTCTCCAACACCATCTCAAAAGTTTGGGCATCACGCAAGGTGATCGCGTCGTCGCCTACCTGCCCAACATTCCCGAAGCAATTGTTGCCTGCCTAGCGACGGTGAGTTTGGGCGCGATCTGGTCCAGCGCCTCGCCCGATTTTGGCAGCAAGGCCGTACTAGACCGCTTTGCCCAAATCGAGCCGAAGCTGCTGATTACCGTGGATGGCTACCGGTACAACGGACGGCCGTTTGACCGCCGCGACATCATCTCCCAACTGCAAGCCGGCTTGCCTACCCTGGAACACACCATCGCCATCCCCTTGCTGGACGATGCGCCGCTGCCAAACACACTTTCCTGGCCAAATTTGCTGGCCAACGCCGACAAAGCGCGCGAACTCACCTTCGCCCAGGTGCCGTTTGACCATCCGCTGTGGATTTTGTATTCGTCTGGCACGACCGGGCTGCCCAAACCGATTGTACATGGCCACGGCGGTAATTTGCTGGAGCACAAAAAAGCGATCATGCTGCACAACGACATCAAGCCCAGCGACCGCTTTTTCTGGTACACCAGCACCGGCTGGATGATGTGGAACTACCTGGTTGGCTCGCTGTTGAGTGGCAGTACGGCCGTTCTCTACAACGGCAGCCCCTCATACCCAACTTTGGACCGCCTGTGGGATTTAGCCGAGCGCACAGGTATGAGTTATTTCGGCCTCTCGCCTGCCTTCGTGGCCGCGTGCCAAAACGCAGGCATCCAGCCCAACCAGCAGCACGATCTGCGCCAAATTCGCGGCATTGGCTCCACCGGCGCACCGTTGCCTGTGTCCGCATTTGCCTGGCTGTACCAAAACGTGCACGCTCATTTTGCCCTGGAGTCGCTTAGCGGCGGCACCGATTTGTGTACCGCGTTTGTGGGCGGTTGCCGCCTGAAGCCGATTTACGCTGGCGAAATTCAGGGGGCGTCGCTAGGGGCAATGGTGCAGGCTTGGAACGGCCATGGCGAACCGGTCGTGGGGGAGGTGGGCGAATTGGTCATTGCCGCGCCGATGCCCTCGATGCCGGTGAAATTTTGGAACGATCCGGGCAACCTGCGCTATCAGGAAAGCTACTTTGAGATATTTCCCGGCACCTGGCGGCATGGGGATTGGATCAAGTTTAACGAGCGGGGTGGCTGTGTGATTTACGGCCGTTCCGATGCCACCATCAATCGCAAAGGTATCCGCATGGGCACGAGCGAAATCTATGCCTGTGTGGAAGCCGTGGACGGCGTGCTGGACAGCCTGGTGGTAGATTTGGAACTGCTGGACCGCGATTCGTACATGCCGCTCTTCGTTATTTTGGCCGAGGGTAAGGTGCTGGACGATGCGCTGCGGCAGGAAATCAACCAAACGTTACGTCGCGAACTCTCTCCGCGCCACGTGCCGGATGCGATTTTCCAGGTGTCGGAGTTGCCCTACACGCTCAGCGGCAAGAAGCTGGAAATCCCGGTGCGACGCATTTTGCTGGGGCACCCGGTGGAAAAAGCGGCCAATCTTGGCGCGATGCGCAACCCGGAATCGATTAACTTTTTCGTTGAGCTGGCGCAAAAGTTAGCCACGTAGACTATTAAAAGGTTTCATCAAAGATTTCGCAGATTGAAAAGATTAAAAATCTGGCAAATCTGCGAAATCTTTGATTTTTTCACAAGTGAAAATGAGCAAACGAACGATACTTGATGCAGATAAGCCACTGTCGCAGTCGCTGCTGTGGCAGATTCAGCGGGCCTATTTTGCCCAGGCGGGCATGAAGGCGTGGCAGGACGATGTGGTGCCGAGCGATATCAGCAGCAATCCGGTGATGGCGCGGGCGTACAGCCAGATGGTGTTTGGCTACCTGCGCGACTGTTTTTCTGCTGCCCAGCGTGGCGAGTTTGCGCTCGATCCCAACCAACCGATCAATATCATTGAGTTGGGGGCGGGTTCGGGGCGGCTGGCGTACCATTTTTTGCAGACGTTTTGGCTGCGCTACCAGCAATCCCCCTTTGCCAGCCAGCCGATTCAGTACGTCATGACCGATTTTGTGCCGGAAGTTGTGGATTTTTGGCGGAATCATGAGCGTTTTCGGCCGTTTTTTGAGGCAGGTGTTTTGGATGTGGCTTTGTTTGATGTGATGGATCAGGAACGGCCGTTTCATCTCCAAATCGCCAACCAAACACTCACCCCCGCAAACACGGCAAACCCCGTCGTCCTCATCGCCAACTACTTTTTCGACAGCATTCCCCAAGACAGCTTTGTTGTCGAAGATGGGCTCCTCTGCCAAAATTTGCTCACGCTGACCAGCAGCCAGCCAGAGCCAGATTTAGCCGATCCGACGTTGTGGAATCGCCTGGAGCTGCATTACGAGCCAATCCCGCTGGCTGACGCGCCGTACGACGAGCCTCTTTACAACCAAATTTTGAATGCTTACGAAGCAAATTTGCCAGATTGCAGCTTTTCTTTCCCCAACGTCGGGTTAGATTGTGTGAAGTACTGGTCTGGGTTTGGGAACGGCCGTTTCCTTCTCCTCACCAGCGACCGGGGTTACAGCACGCCAGACGCCCTCATCAGCCAGCCCGATCCGCTGCCGAATTTGCACGGCAGCTTTTCGCTCATGGTCAATTACCATGCCATTGGTGAATTTATTTCGCGTAGCAGTGGCTTGGTCTGTCAGGTACCGCATTACCAGGACAACATTCAGGTGTTGGCCTACCTGCTGGGCGATTTGCCCCAGGCTGGCTTGGAAACGCAGCTCGCCTTTGCCGACGCCGTGGGGGCGGCCGGCCCGGACGATTTCCAGGCGCTCAAATCGGTGCTGGAAAAGCAGTACGGCACAATGAGCTTGCCGGAATTGCTCAGCTTTCTGCGTTTGTCGGGTTGGGATGCCACTATCCTGGCCGATATGCTGCCTCATTTGCAAACACGTGTGGAAACGGCCGATCCCGTCTGGTATGCCGATGTGGCCGCTGCCCTGCACCGCGTCTGGCAAAATTACCTACCCCTACGCCAAAACGACACCCTTTTCAAGCAAATATCTAGCTTGCTGGATTTGATGGGCTACGAGGCCGTCAAGTGGCACGGTGAGGACACCGGCCACAGCCAATGAATCTGCTTATTCTGGCTGGGGCGGTGGACCTGCGTCAGCCGGAATGGGTGTGCCGTCGGGTACGGTGGCCAGATCGGTGCAGGAGACAAAGCTGACATCGTCCCAGACGTAGCCCCGGGCGTTGAACGTCTCAATATCTTCAACCCACCGCTTTTCGCCACCGTCCAGCAGGTAAATGTGTGGGCTGTTGAAACATTTCAGCAGCACGGGGCTAGGCTCCGCAAACACGACGCGTTGAATGCTGTCTGGCAAGGCCTCAATCTCACCCTGATTCACCCCGAAAAGCCAGGGGATGATTAAAATGATCATGAGCGACCAGATGGCGTAAACGGCCGTTCCCACGCTAAACGTTCGATACAATCCCTCCACCCATTGGCCACCTCGCGCCCGCCACTGCATCAGCAACAGCAGCGCCAGCAAGCCAATATTGATGACATTCCAACCAATAAACGACAGACGATTGGGCGTCAGGCGGTCGTTGACGGTGCGGAAAATGATGGCCGCCAGGGCGTACAGGCTCACCACCAGCGTCAAAATGGTGACGCCCACAATCAGCCGCCGCAGCCAGCGGTCCCGCTCTGACGCGCTGTCTTCCGGGCGCAAAATGGTTGCGCCGACGAGCAGCCCCACAATGGCAAACAGCATCACGTTGTAAATGATGAGCACGTCCCGGTTTTCAAACGGGGCGCGGAAATTGGCGGGGATAAAGGCGATGTAGATGAGCAGCACCAAAAAAGTGAGCGGCAGCAGCGCTTGCATCACGGCCGAAATCAGTCGGTAAAAGCTGTGCGAAAACGATTGCTCCGTGGGCGGCAGCAGTGGATTGTAAATAATTGCCGGAGCTAGCACCACAACAAAGCCCAATCCGCCGCCAAATAGCAGGCGCATCAGCCCATCAGAAAATTGCACGTTGAGCGCGTTAAACAGGCCAGCGGTGATGCCCGAAAAAGCAAACCAGGTACCGGCAAAGATGCCGCCGACCACAATTACTTCGATCGATTTAAGCAAAAAGCGAAGGCGGTTGTGCGCATCCCGGTGCCGGATGAGGAAAAAGAGGCCGACGCTCACCCAGGCCAAAATGGGCAGATGGATGGGGGCTAAGGTGAGGTATTGCTCTTGAAACGGCCGTATCCCCGTCCGATCATACAAAAAATAGGCGTAGGCACTGGCCAGCAGGGGAATGGCAGCGGCAACGGCCGTTACCCGCCAATCCTTTTGGCCCGCGCGCGTAAAATAAATCAAAATGAACAGCGCCGTAAACGGTGCGCCCAGCAGGAAGATGATCGGTAAATAATTTTGCGGGGCGCTGGGGCCGCCCATGACCTGCATCATCAGTTGGTCATTGTTGGTGTCTGTGAGCCACCAGAAGAGCAGCCCGTTGAGCAGCCCCAGCGGAACTACCCAAGGCCACTCGATGATGAATCGTTTGGCTTGCTGTGCCGCAAAATGCAGGCGGTGGAACCAGCCCGCCAGCAGCAAATTGCCGGGCGCATTTTTGTGGGCATCGTCAATCGCCTGCTCAAACGCTTTTTGCTGGCCAGCTTTGAGGGCATCTTGATAAAGTTGTTCTAATTCTTGAGGATTTTCAGAAAGGGCCTGAACTGTATCGTGGTAAGACATGGGGCCTCCCGTGAGTGTTAAGTTGAAAAGCGCTTCTACTTGTTCAATAACGGCCGTTTTTGCCAGGTCAAAGATGGATTGCAGCAGAAATTGCAGCAGGACGGCCGTTTGCCCCTCGTGCAGCAGCAGCCGAACCTCATCCCGAAACACCTGTGCCATTCCAACGCCGTACTCCTGGCGGAATTGGCTGGGATAAGCGTACAGCAGCAGTTGGTAACAGCTGCTGAGTGACGCCAACACCGTTTTGTTTGCCTGCACGCCGCGCTGCATCAAAAACTAAAGGCTGCCTGGGCGGAATTGTTGCCAGCGAGCAGCTGCTTGCTCTGCGCTTGCCGCAGCTGCTCTTCCAATCGCACCACTTCGGCCGTGAGCACCCGCTGACCAAAGTCAGTCAGCTGGTAGTAGCGCCGCCGCTCGTCGTCCAGCTCCGGATCGGGGCGGTCGTCTGTTTCCGCAATGAGACCGCGCTCCAGCAATCGTTTGATTGCGCCGTATAGCGTCCCAGCCATGATGCGGATACGGCCGTTTGTCCGCGCCTCAATCTCTTTGATAATGCCATACCCGTGCCGCTCCTTGTCGGCCAGGGCCAGCAAAATGTGGAACACAGTCGGGGTGAGCGGCAGGTGGCTCTCAGGTGTCGGTGCGGCTTGATTCATGTGCAGGTTTTCTCCGATTTATAAAGTACCACTGTATAGTGACGCTTTGTATTGTACGAATAGCTATCTACTTTGTCAAATGTCTATCGCAATGACTTATTCGCGTAGACTTGACAGTCTAGACTTGTTGGTCTAATATACCATCATCAAGTTTGTACTGAATGATACAGGTTGCCTATGAGCTTTGAGAAAACGTTTGAGCACAAGCAAAAATTGCTGGATGCAGCCCTGGAGGAGTTTAACGCTTCTGGGTATGAGCAGGCCTCTATTAATCGTATTCTAGACAAGGCGGGCATGAGCAAGGGGCAGTTTTATTACCATTTTAAGAACAAGGAAGGGCTGTACTTTGCCCTGATTGAGGTGGCCATTCAAAAAAAGCTGGATTATTTCCAAAACCTCAACCTTTTGGATGGTGCACCTACCGATATTTTTAGCCTGTTCAGGATGCAAATTCGGTCTGGCCTCACCTTTGCCATGGAATTCCCGGCCATTCACGATTTGGGCCAATCTTTGCTGCGTGAAAGAGGCAACCCGATCTACGAAAAGGTGATGGGTAAGTACAATTTCAAGGACAACGAGGTGGTTGGTCATCTTGTGGAGATGGCGTACCAAAAGGGCGAATTCCGGGAAGATTTACCTTTGCCGTTCATCAAGCAGATGATTGGCAATTTGTTTAACCAGGCGGCCGATTTTGCCAACCTGGAGAATGTAGAAGAGATGGAAACCAACCTGAATTATCTGATTGACTTTATGCGCAATGGGTTGGCAAGATAACAAGGAGTGAAGATGAGTAATTTGGCGATTAATGCAGAAAATTTAACGTATCAATATGGTGATTTAACGGCCGTTAATGCCATCAACTTTCAGGTGGCCGAAGGGGAAATCCTGGGCTTTTTGGGGCCAAACGGCGCGGGTAAATCCACCACGGTGAAGATGCTGACGGGGCAGCTGCTGCCCAAATCTGGCCAGGCGACGCTGCTGGGGATGGATATTGTGAAGCAAACCAAGCAGATTCAGGCCAAAATTGGCATCTGCTTTGAAAATACCAACCTGTACGAAGAGATGAGTGCCCTGGACAACCTGAAGCTGTTTGCCCGGCTGTACGGCAGCAGCGCCAGCGCCGAAGTGTTGCTGGATCGTGTGGGGCTGAACGGCCGTGGCAAAGACAAGGTGCAAACTTACTCCAAAGGAATGAAGCAGCGGCTGATGGTGGCGCGGGCGCTCATCAACGAGCCGCGTATTCTCTTTTTGGATGAGCCGACGGATGGGCTGGACCCGGTTTCCTCGGAGACGATTCGCAATATTATTAAAGAAGAGCAGGCGAAGGGCACCACTGTCTTTTTAACCACCCATGACATGCTGGAAGCGGATAAGCTATCTAACCGGGTCGCCTTCATTAACCAGGGCAAGATTGTGGCGCTGGACACGCCGCACAAGCTAAAGCAGAAGTACGGCAAGCGGGCGATCATGGCGGAGGTGGAGATGGCCGACGGCCGTTTGGAAACCCGCGAAATTACCCTGGACGAAGCCAACACAGGTACGGCCGTTGCCGACCTGTTCGCCAAAGAAAAAGTGGTCACCCTGCACAGTGAAGAAGCGACGCTGGAAGATATTTTCATCCAGATTACCGGACGGAGTTTGACATGAACGGCCGTATCATTCGCGCACTCATACAAAAAGATATTATGGTCTTTTTCAGCAACCAGTTCTTTGCCCTGATCACCGGGCTGGCGTTGGTGGCTTACGCAGGCATCTACTTTGCCATGCCGTCCAGCGTGGACGAGACGATCGAGATGGCCGTCTTTGCCCCGGCGCTGCCCACCGTCCTGGCCGATTCACTGGGCGACGAAGGTGTGGTGCTGAAAAACTTTGAGTCGAAACAGGCGCTGGAAACGGCCGTTACCGATAATGACTACGCCGTCGGGGTGGTTATCCCAGAGTCGCTCAATCAGGCACTGGCTAGCGGCGAGCAGGGGCAAATTGACCTCTACTTTAGCCCCGACTTCCCCGAAGAACTTAAACAAGCGTACGTCATCTTTTTTGAGGAGATTGGCTACAACCTGAGCGGGCAGCGGTTAAATATTGAGGTACACGAAGAAATCTTGGGCGTGGACCGCGCCGGGAACCAGATTCCCCAGCGAGACAAGATGCTGCCCCTCTTTGCCGTGCTCATCCTGACAATGGAAACGCTGGGGTTGGCCAGCCTGATCAGCAGCGAAATTGAAGCGGGCACGCTGCAAGCGCTGCTAGTCACCCCCATGCGCATGGAAGGGCTGTTTGTGGCCAAAGGCACGGTGGGCGTGGGGCTGGCCTTTATCCAATCCTTGCTGCTGATGGCCGTGACGGGTGGCTTAAACCAGCAGCCGCTGCTCATCATCATCGCCCTGCTGCTGGGGTCGCTGCTGGTGACCGGGCTGGGCTTCCTCATTGCCTCAGTGGCCAAAGACCTCATGTCGGTTATGTCCTGGGGCATTCCGATTATCCTGGTGCTGGCGATACCCGCCATTGGCCTGCTGCTGCCCGGTCTGACCACCGACTGGATCAAGGCGGTGCCTTCCTATTATTTAATTGATACGGTGTACGGCGCGGCCGCTTTGGGGCTGGGCTGGGCCGATGTGGGCGGTAATTTGTTGCCGTTGGCTGCTTTTTCCCTGGCGTTTATGGGATTGGGCATTGTGGTTTTGCGGAGGAAATTCCAATGAGTGCAAGACGTGTGGGTGTATTGTTGGCGAAAGAGTTTACGCGCGGAGCGACCAACTTTATTTTCATCTTTGCCCTGGTGGTGCCGATTGTGTTTAGCCTGGTGCTGAACCTTTTGTTTGGCAGCTTCTTTTCTGGCAAGCCCAAGCTGGGTGTGGCCGATTTGGGCAGCTCTAATTTGGTGACGCAGGCGCAGGCGGTGGATTCGATCATCGTGACGGAATACGAGTCAGATGCGGCCTTGCGTGAGGCGGTGCAGGTTGGGGCAGTGGATTTGGGGCTGACGTTACCCGCCAATTTTGATACGGCCGTTCAAACCGGCGACAGCGTGGCCATCGAAGCGTACATCTGGGGCGAAAGCCTGATGCAAGATCGGGCCATCCTGGGTACCTCTATTGCCGTCTGGATTCGCACCATTGCCGGGCAGGAAAAGCCAGTAGAGATCGTAACGACGACGCTAGGGGACGAAACGGCCGTTCCCTGGGAGGTCCGCTTGCTGCCGTTTGTGGTCCTCATCACCATCATGATTGGCGGCATTATGGTGCCTGCCACCTCGTTGGTAGAAGAAAAGATGAAGCGCACGCTAACGGCCGTAACCACCACGCCGACCTCAGTTGGGGAAGTGTACATGGCCAAAGCGCTGCTGGGCATCATTCTGGGCGTGGTCATGGGCGTCGTCATCCTGACCATGAACCGCGCCTTTGGCAGCCAGCCGCTGCTACTGGTGGGTCTGCTCGCTCTTGGTGGCACGATGGCTTCCATTTTTGGCATTGTGCTAGGCATTTTGATCAAGGATATCAATTCGCTGTTTGCCACCATTAAAGGGATTGGCATCCTGCTCTACGCGCCCGCGATTGTTTACCTGTTCCCCACGTTGCCGCAGTGGGTGGCGCAAATCTTCCCTACTTACTACATCATCGGCCCCATCATGGACGTAACGCAAAAGGGGGCCACCTTTGGTGATGTGGCTTCGGATGTGGCGATTTTGATTGCCATTATTTTGTTGCTGGTGGGGGTGGTGGCGGTGCTGTCTCGCCGGGCGCGCCAGGGTGGCGCGTTGGCTGCGGCGTAAACGGGATTTGTTCGATCTGGTAAAATGAACCGGAAATGGTTGGAAACGGCCGTTTCCGGTTTTTTGTATACTGCGTCGAAACGCAAAGCTCTCTAAATTGACGGATTCGCTACTAAAGATTAGCGGCTTGTTCTAGCGTGTTGATCGTCTTTTGGTACAGCTTCTTGGCCCGCTCCGGGCTGTCGCCAATGCAAACCGTGCCAAATTTACCAAACTCCGACAGCGCCCCCATGAGATGGAAAACCACGCCCTGCTGCGTGGCTGCATTAAAGTGCAGCCCGTTGAGCACCGCTAAATCCACCAAATCATCCGGCGTTAGCCCCAGGTAGGCGTTGCTGTGGACGTTGTCGGAGGCGTAGTAGTAGCGGGGCTGGGCCATCGGTGTGTAATACTGCCCTTCGCCTACGTCGTAAATGCCGTTGGTGAGGAACTTGAGCATGAGGAATGGATGGGTGGTGCCCCCTTTGCGTAAATTAATTTCGATGGCGGAATGGTGCCAACCGTCTGCCTGCTTGACCGAAATGAAGTCCACGGCAAAACGGCCGATTACGCCATGCTGCTGCAAAACCTCCCCGATACGTCGCCCCGCTTCCTGAATTTCCAGACGATACTCGGCATCGGCTGGGAAAGTGCAGCCGAGAAAAATTTGACCAGACGGGCCGCCCAAAACCTGATCGTGGGTGGAGATTACTTCCGTTTTCCCCAGCGGATTGATGCGGCACTGCACCGAGGGGGATCGCTTGTCGTCGCCATCAATCCAGCTTTCCACGATGCCCTGCATTTGGCGGAACTTGTGGCGGAAGCTGTCCCACGTTTCGGTGGCGGCTTCAAAGCGGAGACGCTGAGGTAGTTCGCGGGTAATCCAGGGGCGCAGGCCGCCGTTGATGCCGCACCCCTCGTAGGAAAATACCGCATTGCCTTCGCCCGAAAAGCCATCGTTGAGCTTGACGACGGCGCGGCGCAGGTTGGGATTTGCTTCTTTAAGGTGGGTGAGTCCATCAATAATGTCCTGTTCGTCGCGCAAATCTTCAAAGCCAGCCGGGACAGGAACCCCGGCGGTTCGGAACACTTTACGGCCGTTGCTCTTCGTCCCCCAATGCGTCAGAGCCGGATCACAGGCGTACAGCGGCGCGTTTAGCTCCACCGCCAGCCGCCGCTCCAGTGGTGTGGCGTTAAAGCAGGTGATGTGGGCGACTGCCGGGTCAGGAATGGCGGCGCGGATGCGGTCTAGCAAGCGGGGGCGCTGCAAGATTTTTTGGGTTAGGGAAACGGCCGTGCCGTCGTGGCAGCTCAACAGGGTCAGCCGCTCTCTGGCGTGGTAGCCGGGGATGCCGGGCAGCAGATGCAGGTAATAATCAATAACGGCGTGGTGGACGGGCTGGCTGGTGATAAAAATTAGGTTGGTGCGCGGCAGTTGCAGCAGCATCAGCAGGCACAGCATCCGCTCTTCGTAATAATGAATGCCGGAAATTTTGGCGAGTTCTTCGGGATTGAGGGTAAGGCTGGGAATGACAATGACGGTGCGGGGGGCTAAACGGTCGGGGAATACTGTTTCAAACATCGGGGCCATGCGCTTCTGGATGATGGCAAATTTCTGTTCGACGGTGAGGTCACGCGGGGAATCAGAAAGGATGTTTCGGCCGTTCGTGGGAAAATTATGGGGGTCTTTTAACATGCGGATTTCCTTTATCATCCAGCATTCGTTGTTCGCGAACAGGCACAAGGAACACAGGACAATTGGCGTGCCGCACGATTTCGTCGGCCACGCTGCCAAGCAACAGACGCTGTAAGCCGCCCCGCCCGTGGGTAGCCAGCATGATCAGGTCAATATTTTTTTCCAGGCTGATCTGTATTGCTGTTTTGGCCGGATCATCTCCGGTAAGACACACATTAGCGAGTATGCCTAAATTGTTGCAGAAAGCGGCCACGCTGTCCAGATATTGCTGCATTTTGAGTCCCAAGGTTTCTTGGGTGTGGCGCTGGGGCACGGTGAGCAGCAATAGTTCGCTACCAAATTTCTGGGCAATGGGCAAGGCGTAGGGCAGTACGCGCTCGGCATATTTGGAGCCGTCCAGGGTGATGAGGATTTTGCGGAACTGGGTGGACACGGCCGTTTCTTCACAAGTTGGTGGCAGCAGCAAAACGGGTAGCGTTACCTGCTGCACCACCTGTCCGGCAACGCTGCCCAGCAGCAGCCGCTTCACGCCTGAATGCCCTCTGGTGGACATGACGATGAGGCTGGCTTTTCGGGTAACGGCCGTTTGCTCAATGGTTTTGGCGATGGGGCCGGACTGAACGGCCGTTTGGATGGCTCGGCTCCCGTTGTGCCACTGGGCCGCCATGCCTGCCAGATACGCTTTCTGCGTTGTTTGCGTTGCCGCATCCGTCACAGAGAGGAAGGTGAGTGTGGTTTGGAACTGTTTGGCGAGTTGTGTGGCAATGGGAACGGCCGTTTCTGCCAGCGGGGAGCCATCTAGCGGCACCAAAATGTGGGCAGGCGGGTATGCTTCGGCAAATCCTTGCCCAATGTGAGAGGTGGTCAGGGCCAGCCGTCCGGTAATGAGCTTGCCCAGGCGGTCTTCAACGGCCGTTGGCTCCCCCAAATGAGTGCGGAAATAACTAAACATGCCGTACAGTAGCGGCAAAAAGAGCAAGTAAGTCCAGGCACCTTCAAAAAAGCGTTCCTCAAAAATAATAAGCGTGGCCCCGGTGGTGAGCAATGAGGCGATGATCGTTCCCAGAAGAACACCTGCTTTTGCGCCCGAAAATGATTGTCTTAATTGCCGCATCAGCCGCTTGCTGGCGGCCCAGCCCGTCATGCTGAGCAAGATGAAGACGCCCGCGGCGTAAATGGCCAGATAGGTTTCTTCATGCGTGCCAAAAAGCACAAAACAGATAATGACCAGACCAACTTCCAGCCAGACGGGTGTGTCGGCCACGCCAAATCGGTTGCGTTTACCCATAAATTTGGGCACGTAGTGGCGAAAACGCAGCCCCACAAACAGATTTTGCAATCCCTGGGCACTGGCGGCGGAGGCTGACAGCAGCACCGCCACGCCAATCAGGGTGCCAATGAAGGGTAGCGGCGCAGGTAGCAGCAAATCCATCGTTTGGGTAAAGACAGAAACCTCGGCATTGGTGGGGTCGGCCAGTTGGAAGATGATGGGGCCGACAATAAGCATGGTAACGGCCGTTGTCCCCATGATAATAATCAAACTGCCAAACGCTTTGCGGCTTTTTTCTCGCGGGGGACCATCATACGCAGCCACCAGATTGGCAAACACCTCAATGCCAGTCATAACGGCCAGGATGCGGGCAAAACCGCCAAACGTAAAGTGCAAATATTCCCCAGAAAACGCCCGCCAATCAATGGTGGGCAGATGGAAGCCGTATTGCCAGATAGTGGCAAACACCATCGCCCACAGCAGCAGCAAAACGGCCGCTGTGGCTGGCCCAAACGCCGCCGCCGCCACTTTTGGCCCGCGATTCACCAGCCAGCCCGTCAGTAAGCTCAGGGCGATGGCCACAAACACGCGCAAGCGCAGCCCCAGAAAAACATCGTTCAGCACCGGGAAGCGGTCAGCGATGAAGGTGACCAGGGCGGCCATGCTCACCAAAAAGGTGAGCGTGTACTCGATGAAGGTGATGCCTGCGTTGAGCTTGACGGCCCAGCTGCCAAACTCTTCCTCGCTGAGGCCGCTGCCGCCGCTGCCATCCGTTACCCAGCGCATTACCAGCCGATACATGGCCGACACCATCGCAATGGTAAACACCACCAGCCAGACGCTGGCCCCAAACGTTACCTGGGCCACGCCAGCAACCACAATCAGCTTCAAAAATGGGCCAAAAATGTAGAGCGGCGAAGTGGCTGGATCACCTCCACCAGCCAGGGCGCCTTCAAAGGCATTGGACAGCTTACGGGAAACGTGAGCCATAGCTCCTCCAACAGGATCGAAATGCACAGCTCAGAAGTTCAACTGCTTGAAAAGTTGAACTTCTCTGGTGCAGCTTGTTAACGATAAGGAATTCTTGTGTCGAGGATTTTAGAAAACAGTATGGGGGCGGGGATCAGGTAGCCGAAGTGACAAACAGCCACAGATCGGCAGGAAGAAAGTCATAATGCACTGGTGGGCGGGTTATTTTTCGTAAACGGCCGTATTCAATTCAGCAATGTAGGGCAAAGTGCGATGCTGATCGGCGTAATCTAGGCCATAGCCTACCACCCACACGTCGGGGATTTTGAAGCCCAGGTAATCAATGGGCACGTCCAGCGACTCTTTTGGCTTTTGTACCAGCGAACAGGTACGCAGCGAGGCGGGATTGCGGCTTTTGAGCATGTTGTACAGGTAGCTGAGCGTTTTGCCGCTGTCCACAATATCCTCCACGATGATGACATGCTTATGGTCAATCGGCTCCCGCAAATCCAGCACAATACGCACCGTGCCCGATACGGTGGATTTGCCGTAGCTGGAAACGGACATGAAATCAACGACGTGCGGCACGGTCAGGTGGCGCACCAAATCGGCCAGGAAGATGAACGCGCCGCGCAGCACGCCCACCAGGTAGACCGTGCCTTTGTCGGCGTAATCAAGCGAGATTTGGTGGGCAAGGACTTTGACGTGGGCCTGGATGGTTTCTTCTGGCACTAAAACGCGGGCTAAATCGGGGTGTAACTCACTCATGGTGACTCCTTTGCTGCAAAAACCTCCCGGAGGTTTGGTTTGTGATGTTTCATTTGGCTGAAAACCTCCGGGAGGTTGCGTTAACCGGGTGGTTTACGGCCGTAATATTGATAATAGTTTGTCTGAATTGTGCCATTATACAGCTTGCGCACCCGACTGGGTTGGGCGCGTTTGAAGAAATCGGGGAACTTTTGGTCCGCAGTGAGCACGTAGATGGACCAGCCATCTTTTTTGCGGAACATTTTGTTAAGCGCGATGTAGATGCTGTTCAGCGCCTGGTACTCCGAAAGCCGGATGCCATAGGGTGGATTGGTGATGACGACGCCAAATTCCCGGTCAATCCACAGCTTGCGCACATCTTTCACCTCAAACTGGATGTCGTCGGCGACGCCTGCTTTGGCGGCGTTGCTGCGGGCAATTTCGATGCTGACTGGGTCGCTGTCGCTGCCTTGCAGCAGCAAATTGCCACTGGGCAAGATGGCGTTTTGCGCTTCTTCGCGCGCCTGCGCCCACGCCTCGGCGGGGATAATGGGCCAGCCTTCGGCGGCAAATTCGCGGTGCAGGCCAGGGGCGATGTTGCGCCCGATGAGCGCGGCTTCGATCAAAATGGTGCCGGAGCCGCACATCGGGTCTAGCAGCAGGCGGTCCGGCTGCCAGTAGCTGAGCTGAACCAGCCCGGCGGCAAAGGTTTCTTTGAGCGGCGCTTCGCCCGCCTCTTCGCGGTAGCCGCGCTTGTGCAGCCCCACGCCGGAGGTGTCCAGCGTGAGCAAAGCCTGGTTGCGCACCAGGGCCAGCTGGATGGTGAACTCGGCCCCGGTTTCGGCGAACCAGTCAATTTGGTAGGCACTTTTGAGCCGCTCAACCACCGCTTTTTTGACGATGCTTTGGCAACTGCGGGCGCTTTTGAGGACAGATTTGTGTGATTTGGCGTTGACGGTGAAACGGCCGTCTGCCGTAATCCACTCCTCCCAGGGCAAAGCGGTCGTTTGTTCAAACAGGTCGTCGAAGGTGTGGGCCGGGAACTCGGCGATTTTGAGCAGCACGCGGTCGGCGGCGCGCAGCCACAGGTTGGCTTTGGGGATGTCTGACAGCGTGGCCTCGAATTCGATACGGCCGTCTGACACCACAATTTCTTCAAAGCCCAGCGCCTGGACTTCCTGCTTCACAATCATTTCCAGGCCAAATTTGGTGGTGGCGATTAGGGTAACTTTCATAACCAGTTTGCGAGTTTGCGAGGAGGCGAGTTTGCCAGTAAATTCACTGGCAAACTCGCCACTCGCCTACTCGCCACAATTAAGAACCAACTTTAGTCGTTCTAGCGCTTCCGCCAGCAGCCAGCGCGGGCAGGCGAGGTTGATGCGTTCAAAGCCTGCGCCTTCGGGGCCGAACATTTCGCCTTCGTCGAGGTAAAGGCGGGCGTCTTCGAAGATGAGCTTTTTGCGCTCTTCGGCCGTCAGTTCCAGGGCGCGGCAGTCCAGCCAGACCAGGTAGGTGCCTTCGGCGGGCAGCAGGTGCAGCTGGGGCAGGTGCTGGGCCAGATAGTCGCGCATGAAATTGTAGTTGTCTTCGATGTAATCGAGAACGGCCGTTAACCATTCTTCCCCAAAATTGTAAGCCGCCTCGGTGGCTACCACGCCAAAGGTGTTGGTGCCTAGCAGCCCGGTGCGCTCAATCGTTTTGGCCAGCGGCGTGCGCAGCGCCTCGTTGGGGATGACGATGTTGGACAGCTTCAGCCCGGCGACGTTGAACGTTTTGCTGGGCGCGGTGCAGACGATGCTGTTTTGGGCAAAGCGGTCGCTGATGTTGGCAAAGCTGGTGAATTCCACGCCTTTATAAATCAGGTCGCAATGAATCTCGTCGGAGATGACCAGCACATCGTTGTCCAGGCAAATCTGGCCAAAGCGGGTCAGCTCGTCGCGGTTCCAGACGCGCCCGACCGGGTTGTGCGGGCTGCACAGGACGGCCATCTTCACGTCCGGATCGGCAGCTTTGGTGGCCAGATCGTCAAAATCCATCTGGTAACGGCCGTCTTGCAGCACCAACGAATTAGAGACCACCTCACGGCCGTTGTTCTCGATGGCAAAGGTGAAGGGATGGTAGACCGGCCGCTGGATGAGGATTTTGTCGCCGGGCTGGGTGTACGTTTGTACCATCAGGTTGAGCGCGGGCACCACACCGGGGGTCATCACAAGCCACTCTTTTTGGATGGAACGGCCGTATCGTTTGGCAAACCAGTTAATCACCGCCTCGTAGTAGGAATCGGTGGGCATGCAGTAGCCAAACACGCCCCGCTTGGCCCGCTCGACCACTGCCTCCACCACAGCAGGCGGGCAGCGGAAATCCATGTCGGCCACCCACAGCGGTAGCAGCCGTTCCGTGCCGTGTTTGGGATGGGCATGGTCACCCTGGGTGACGTTGTGGGCGGCATCAAAAATAAATTCCCACTTGATGCTGTTGATGCCAAATTTGTTTACCTCAGTGTCGAAGTCGAAGCTCATGCTGGTCTCCTGATGTTTGGAAGATGACAAGGTGAAGGGGTGAGCGGGTGAAAGGGTGATCTTTTTGCCTGCTCACCCTTTCTAAAATTCGCCCGCTGTGTCCCAGGGGAACGCGGCTACTTTCTCCGCCTCGGCGCGGATGGCGGGGTCGGTGGAGTAGACGCCGCGCTTTTCCGGCGGGATGAGCGCGGCGATGTGCCGCATAATCTCGTGGCCGATTTCGTCGAGCTGCTCCCGCCTGTCGCGACCTCTGCCATTAACCGTGAAGGGGCCAAACGGCCGTCCGAAGCGCAGGGTCAGTTTGGTGCGTTCGCCGCGTC
Source organism: Ardenticatenaceae bacterium (assembly GCA_020634455.1). Classification (GTDB taxonomy): domain Bacteria; phylum Chloroflexota; class Anaerolineae; order Promineifilales; family Promineifilaceae; genus Leptofilum. The sequence continues at coordinate 399,376 of JACKBQ010000001.1, forward strand.
CTAGCGCCGGGAAAATATCGGGCATGCCATCAATGCCAACGGGCAAAATCGGCACGCCGGTTCGCGTAGCCACGTAAGCGGTGCCGGGCCGCGCTGGGCGCAAAACCTGGGCCCACGCGCCGCCTTCCGGGAAAATGCCGAGGATGCCATCTTGCTGCATCACGTACTCGGCCGCTTTGAGGGCGTAGCGGGAGCTGGTGCCGCGCACCACCGGGTAAATTTTCCAGATTTCGGGGATGAGTTTGGCCAGGGCTGGGGCAGACGGCCGTTGCGTGCCTGCAAAAAATTCTAAGGGAAACGGCAGCGCCGCAATCACCGGCACCGGATCGGCGTAGTTAAAGTGGTTGCCCACTACGATGAAAGGGCCATTTTGCGGCACATTTTCCAGGCCATGCACTTCAAAATGGGTGAGGGTGTTCAGGGTGAGGCGGGACAACCAGCGCAAAAAGCGGCGCAAAGTTCGGCGGTGCGGGTAGCGGAATTCAGCGGGGATGTTGCTCATGCGGGGAAGTGTAATGGATGAGCGGGGATGGGGCAAAAAAATGGTTAATGGTGAATTGTAAATGGTTAATGGTTAATCGTTGCTAGCGGCGGGTGGCTAGTTGCTGGTCACGGCTTACTGATTACCGCTTACCGGATTAAAGAGCGCCAGCGGGCCGCCGCCGACGTTGATGAGGAGTTGGGTGGTGGAACTTGTGCTGAGCGAAGTCGAAGCAACGGCCGTTAACCACATTTCGTTGCTGGCAGGGGTGCGGGAGCCGCCTTCAAAGACAACGCTGAGGCGATTTTCGTTTTGCTCAAACCTGTAGAGGGTAAGCAGGCCGGTGTTGCTGGCGGCCAGATACGGCTGCCCATTCACCAAATGCAGCGTGATGTTGCCGCTGATTTCGGCTTTGTCCGAGCGCTCCCAAAGAAGACGACCGTCGGCGCTAAAGTGCAGCAGGCGACGGTCGGCGGAGTCGGCGTGGGCCAGCAGCAGGGTGCCGTCTGGCAGGGGCAGCAGGTCGCCCCGGTTGAGCGTGCCGGGGGCGAGGGCGTACGGCAACGTGGCGGTGGGCGTGTCGCCGAGTGTGATCTGGTACAGCCCTTCCCGCTGGTACAGCCAGAGGCCATCGTCCCGCACAGCGATCTTGCCGCCTAAATCGGCGATGATTTCCGCCTGACCGGACTGTATGCGCCAGAGACGGCCGTCGTTGCCGTCGGTGGTCAGGTAGAGCGCGTCGGTGGTGAGCTGCCAGTCGAGCAGGGGGCTGGTGAGGGCTTCGCTCCAGAGGATGGTGCCGGTGGGGGAAACGGCCGTCATGCCATTGCGGGTGACCACCAGCGCATTGCCATCGGGCAGGGGTAGCAGCGTGGGGATGCTGTTGAGCGGCAGGTCAATTTCCCACTGCTGGATCAAATCAGGCCAACTGTAAGCGGCTAGCAGGTTGCTGTTGCGTTCCGCCAGGATGAGCAGCTGGCTGGTGGGTTGGTGCAGGGCGGCGTCAATTTTTTCGCGACCAAAATCGATCAGGTTGGAACGGCCGTTGCTCATGTTCAGCCGGTGCAGCTGGTCGCCTTCCAAAATGAGGCCATCGCTGTCGTTGAGCTGGCCGATGAACTGGGTGCCGCGCTCGGCAAACGGCCGTGCCCAGGCGACGCCGGGAATGGCTGCCACGCGCGCTGCCCACACTTCCTGCGACGGCCAGAGCCAGCCCTGCGTGCGCGGATCTTCTGGCCAGTAGCCGGTGAGCGTTTGGTATGGCGCTTGGGTGCGCACTTCAAAATGGAGATGGGGGAAGCCGCGCGGCTGGCCAATCGCGCCCACCAAATCGCCGCGCGCCACGCAGTCGCCGGGGGTGAGCACCACGCTGTCCGGGTCTAAATGGCCGTAAAAGCTGAGAATGGTACGTCCGTTCACAAAGGTATGCGCCACGATGACCACGCCTTTGTCGCGGCCCCAGCCCAGCGGCTGGGCGTAGGTCACCAGTCCGTGCCCGATGCTGTAAACGGGCGTGCCCAGGTTGGGCCGATTGCCCGGCCCGCCCCAATCTTCCCCGGCGTGGTACTTGCCAAATCGGTCACGGAAGACGCCAAAGTCGTCACCACCCCGGCCGACGTTGGCCGCGTCGGGCGGATCGATGGGAAAGTCGAACAGGTCCACGAAGCCGCAGGCGGCGCTGCCGTTGGGCACGGGGGCGGCGGTTTGTTGGCTGCGCAAATTGTTGCTGATAAGCATGGGGAGCGCGGTGGGTGTTGGCGTTGGGGTGGGTGAAGGTGTGATGGTTGGTGTTGGGGTGTTGGTGGCGGTGGGAACGGCCGTTTGTGTGGGCGTGACTGAAGGTGTGGCGCTAACCGCTGGCGTGTTAGCAATAGCCACTGGCGACGTTGCCGGAGCCGTCGCATTGCTGCAAGCCGCCAGCCACACCAAGCTGATCAGGAGCCAAATTGGAAATTGTTTTACACCATGCTGCCAAATCATGGGCAAATTTTAGCGGTTCTGAAAACGGAGGGAAGTCCGTTTAGGGCAAAACTCACTGACTGTTTAGATTCCCACGCCTACGATTTAGTGAAAAATCGGGCGATTTGTTTGCCCAGCAAGAACAGAAGACCGAGTGCCGCTGCAACTGCAAAAGGTAACAAATATAAGGTTCGCCGCAGCAACGTAAACTGGCGGATGATGTTTTCCCGATCATTCACGTGGGGGAAGGGCACGCCGGGCACGGGGACATCCAGAAATTCACAGAGCGGTTCCCACCCTTCTTTTACCTCAAAGATGAGCAATTTCTCTGGTGGGATGTGTTGTTTGACTGCTTCGGTGTAGTCGTGGAAGCGCTGGATGGCGTAGGCGCGGTCGGGGAAACGGCCGTTAAACAACCCTTGCCACACAATTTTTTCCTGCAAATCAATGAAATTTCCCAGGGGCCAGGGCAGCTTGTACGCCCAAAACGGTAAGCCGTCCATCGAGCGGAAAATGGTTTCGGCGGTGCTGTCGTACCACCGTTCGGGGTCGCGCACGGTGTGGATTACTTTTGCGTCTGGGTAGGCGTGAAGCAGCTCGCGGTAAAAGGGGCTGGCCGGGTAATCCACCGTGGCCTGAAAGTGGTGAAAGATAGTGTGCCAGGGCACGGCCTGGTTACGGCCGATTTGCTGCCACTTTTTGATGTGAGACGGCCGTTTGATCACTTCTTGCATGTGGTAGCAGGGGCCAAAACCCAAAATTTCCAGCGCTGCCTTGAGGGAGAGTGTGCCGGTGCGGCCAAAGCCGGAACCGATGACTTTAAGACTCATAAATTTCTTTTTAGGAGATAGAGCAATCTCTAATTTCCCGTTTCTAATCTCCAATCTTCCAGTTTTGGTAATGGTAACGTGCCTGCCTGTTTATTCCAAAAGGGGTGGTGACAAACGGCCGTTCCCCCCATGACACGCCTCATTTGTGCCAGAAAAGCGGTTGATCTATAGTGCCAAAAAGCCATCTGTTTTCTTTCGGAGGTGTACGTGTCTACCATGGATTTGCTGCTCCTTCATCCCCCTAGCGTTTACGATTTTCGCAAAAACTCTATTTTGTATGGGCCTGTAAGCGACCTCATTCCCTCCTCGCCTGTGTTCGAGATGTACCCGCTCGGCTTTTTGACCATGACGAACTATCTTGAGTCACGTGGCCTGCGGGTGCGCATTGTGAATCTGGCGCTGCGCATGATGAACGACCCGAAGTTTGACGTGCCCCACTTTTTGAGCCAGCTCCAGCCCAAAGTCATTGGCATAGATTTGCACTGGCTGCCGCATGCGCATGGCTCGTTGGAAATTGCCCGGATTGCCAAAGAAATTCATCCAGATGTGCCGGTGATTTTTGGCGGATTGTCCTCTACGTATTTTCATCGGGAGCTGGTGGCGTACCCGCAGGTGGATTTTGTGCTGCGAGGTGACTCCACGGAAGCGCCGCTGTACGAGCTGCTGCAATGTTTGGCGGCTGGGCGCAGTGTAGCCGGGGTGCCCAATTTGACCTGGTGTGAAGACGGTCGTATCCACCAAAACCCGCTACAATTTGTGCCCAACTCGCTCGACTACATTGATTTGAACCCGGCGCGTATCATCAAAACGGTACTGCGCTACCGAGATTTACAGAGCGTGCTTCCCTTTGCTGGCTGGTGGCAAAATCCGATTACGGCCGTTTTCACCGTGAAAGGGTGCGCCCACAGCTGCGTTACCTGCGGCAGTTCCCAAGAGGCGTGCCAGCGGCTGCCCACCCGCACCCGACCCGTGTTCCGCAGCCCGCGCAATTTGGTGCAGAATATGGTGGCGATTGGTAAATTTTCGCGTGGCCCCATCTTTTTGGTGGGGGATTTGTTCCAGGCCGGCCAGGAATATGCGTACGAAACGCTCGAATTTTTGCGCCAGACGCCGCTCAAAAACGAAATCGTCTTTGAATTTTTTGGGATGCCGCCTTTGGAATTTTTGCTGGCAATTGACGCCGCAGTGGAAAATTGGAGCATCGAACTGTCGCCAGAAAGCCATGATGAGGCGATTCGGCGGGTGCAGGATGAATCGATCTTTTACAGCAATGCCGAGATGGAAGCGGTGATTGAGGCGGCGCTGGCGCTGCGCTGCCACCGTGTAGACCTCTTTTTTATGATTGGTCTGCCGCAGCAGACGTACCAATCGGTGCAGGAAACGATTGATTATTGCGGCACGTTGTTCCATAAGTATGATGAGCGATTTTCCTGCTTTATTTCGCCATTGGGGCCGTTTATAGACCCAGGCAGCCTGGGCTTTGAACAACCAGAGCGCTTCGGCTACAAGCTGCGGGCGCAGACGCTGGCGGAGCATCGGGAATTGCTGCTGAAGCCGTCGTGGAAGCACATCCTCAACTACGAAACCGCCTGGATGAGCCGCCACGAACTGGTTGAGGCGACTTACGATGCGGCGGAAGCGTTGAATGGACTGAAGTTGAAGTACGGCCTTATCGCCCCCAAAGATGGCCAAAAAGTTGCTGCTGAAATTGCTCAGGCTCGCCAACTAAAAGATCGGCTCAATAATGAGGAAGACAATCACAGCCTGGATGCGGACGCAATGGCGCTGCTGGCTGGAGAAATTCACCAATTTAGCGTCTCCACCGTGTGTGACAAGCGGGAGTTGTTTTGGCGGCGGCATCTGTTCAACTTTCGCCTAGGTGGTATCTTGCCGCTGGTGTGGGAATATGTGCGCGAGGAGTTGTTGGGTTAAATGGGTGAGCTATTAAAATAATCTTCCAGTTGCCAAGAAGTAAATTTGCCCCATAATGGAATCAGGACTGCATCTTGAGGAGTCGGAAAATGAGAATCAAACAATTTTCCTGGCGGCAACAAACGCTGGTTCGGCGGGTGCGCTGGCTGCGATATTTGGTGCCACCCGCTTTGGCTGTGTGGGTGGTGGTGTACCAGCTGGGGATTGCCCAGGCGTTAGAAACTGCTTATGGATCGGCCGTTCATTATGGGGTGGAGATTGCTTTTTACAGCCTGGTTGGTCCGCTGGTAACCTGGCTTACCCTGGTTTGGGTAGAGCGAAATCTGGTAGAGAAGAATCGCCTGGCTCAAAAAATCCAGTTGGCCCAGCGTGAAAAATCGGCCGTGTTGGAGGAGGAGCGGGCGCGCATTGCGCGTGATTTGCATGATGGCGTGGCCCAAACACTCTATTTTTTGGCCCTCAAGGCAGATGTGCTGCGGCAGGGCAGGCAAGACAATGAAGCGGTGATAGCCGATTTGCAGCTCATGGGGCAAACGATGCGGCAGGTTATTCGCGAGGTGCGGCGCACTATTTTTTCGCTTCAGCCGTTGGATTGGCAGCCGGGGGAGTTTGAGGCGGCGCTGCGCCATTTTGTGGCGGCGCTGGCGGAACAGGCTGGTTGGGAAGCGGCCGTATCTATTGAGGAGAAAATTGATAGCCTACCGCCGTATTTGGAGCCGATTGTTTTTCGGTTGGTTCAGGAATCATTGAATAATGTGACCAAGCACGCAGAGGCCAAGCAGGTGGCTGTGACGTTGGCGTGGCTGGAAAACGGCCGTTTGCTTGAGCTAACGGTTGAGGATGACGGGCTTGGTTTTGATCCGGCTCAGACCAGGGGATATGGTTTGGGTTTGCGGCAAATGTCGTCTAGAGTTGAGGCGGTTGAGGGGCAGTTTGAAATTTTTAGCCAGCCTTTGGCGGGCACACGTGTCCGGGCCAGGCTGCCAGTGAAGGGTGAATGAGATGTCTACAATAAAAATCTTGCTCGCGGATGATCACAATGTGCTGCGTCAGGGCATGGCTCAGGTGTTGTCTGCCCAGCCAGATATGCAGGTGGTGGCTCAGGCGGAAAACGGCCGTTTGGCGGTAACGTTGGCTCGCAAACATCACCCTGATGTCATTTTGATGGACATCAACATGCCGGAGCTGGATGGTGTAGAAGCCTCCCGCCAGATTACGGCCGAACTGCCCCAAACCGGCATCATCATTTTGACCATGTACCGGCGTGATGAGTATGTTTTTGAAGCAATCAAAGCCGGGGCCAGTGGCTATTTGCTCAAGGAAGTTGAACTGGACGAACTGCTGGAAGCGATTCGCGCTGTGGCGCGGCATGAAGCGGTCATTGATTCCGCTATTGCCGGGCGGGTATTGGCCGCTTTACGCCAGCCCGCGGCGACCAAACCCAACCAGCAAACAGAGCTGGCAGAACGCGATCTCGATATTTTGCGCTTGTTGGCTCAGGGCATGAGCAACCAGGAGATAGCCGACAAGCTGGCCGTTGCCGAAAAAACTATCCGTAATCGACTTTCGCTCATTTTCAGGCAGCTGCATCTGGAAAATCGCACCCAGGCGGCCCTGTACGCACTTCGGGAAGGATTAATCTCTGAGGAGCCGTAAGTAAAAATCGGGACATTTGTCCCTTCAAAACTGGCATCTTTGGGCTTATGTCCCAGCGAATTAATGACCATGAACACTAACAGGCATCCCTTCATTATCGTAAACTGGCAGTAGAATCGGTATGCCATTCAAATTTTGAATGGAAATGGAGCAATCTGATGAAAAAACAGTTTATGATAATGGGTCTTTTACTTTTGGGTTTATTGCTGAACACGGCTTGCAATGCGTCTGCCAATGCGGATGCTGGCGAATCGGAACATTTGGATGCGGGGGATGACCATGCGGATGCTGGTGATGCACATGCCCATAATCATGTTGCACCGCCAAGAGATTTTGCGGGCTTGGGCAACCCTTTTGCCGATGATGAAGCCGCAATTGCAGCCGGAAAAGTGGTTTATGAAACAAATTGTGCGACCTGTCATGGCCCGGAAGGGGCCGGAGATGGGGTTGCTGCCGAGGGGTTGAATCCGAAACCAGCTTCTCTTTCTGATGGCATGATGATGCGCGAATTGAGTGAAGGGTATCTCTTTTGGCGGGTGAGCAAAGGTGGGGCCATGGAGCCGTTTAATTCGGCCATGCCAGCCTGGGAAAATGTATTGAGTGAGGAGGCGCGTTGGCAGGTTATTTCATATATTCGCACATTGGCAACGGATGAGAGTATGCACATGGATGATGATCATATGGATGATGATCATATGGACGACGGTCACATGGAAGATGATCATATGGATGACGATCATGAACAATCTGGTGATGACAATTAGGAGACTATTCGCTTCATGAAGCCTGGACAAAGACAAAAGAAACTGGCGGTAGCCAAACAAAAAAGACGGCGGCAGACTATTCTGTTTTTTGGGGTTGCTGCTGGTGTGTTGCTGATTATTACGGCCGTTCTCTGGCCTTCACAAAATAACAACGGGGGCGGGGCTGGCTTTCTTAGCGACTCTGAATTGGAGCTGGTGGCGATGGGCGAAGGTGTTTACAACACTTACTGCGCTGCCTGTCACGGCTTCACTTTGGAAGGTCAGCCAAGCTGGCAGGAGCCTTTTGCTGATGGATCGTTTAAAGCGCCGCCGCATGATGAAACGGGGCACACCTGGCACCATGATGATGCGTACCTGTTGGAATCTATCAAGTTGGGCGGGGCGCGTCTGGCACCCACCATTGGCGTGAGCGCCATGCCAGCTTACGATGAAATTTTGACAGATCAGCAAATTACGGCCGTTCTCGCTTACATTAAAAGTCAGTGGCCTGCCGAAATTTTAGAGGCGCAGTCTACACGGTAGGAGGTTGCTATGAGGCGATGGTTTTGGGGAACGGCCGTACTGCTGATGACGCTTTTGGCAACGGCCGTTGGCTGTGGCGCGGGGGAAGCGGCAGAGACCGGGCTGCCTGAGGTTGCTGGTCCCGCTTTTCTCTTTTTTTACACCGACAACTGAGCGCCCTGACAGGCATTTGAGCCCATCGTGGATGGGCTGGAGGCTGAATTTGGGGATGAAGTTGCGTTCATGCGGTTGAATGCTATTGAGCCGGATGTGATGCAGTTGCAGCAGACGTATGGCCTGCGCGGGCATCCGTCGGTGGCCATTTTGGATAGCTCAGGCGCGGTGGCGGCGCTTTATTTTGGCCCGGAAACGGCCGAAACCTTGCGCGAAGAGCTGAATAAGTTAGCGGAGTAGCGCCTACTTGGTCGGTTCAAATTGGATGGTTGCCAGTAAGCCTGCATGATCAGACAGCCAAAGACGGCCGTTTACGGCCGTAACTGGCTCTGTAAAAATCCGTTCAACCGTAACCACGTTTACCACATTTTCGCTGGTTGGCGCGAGAAATAGGTAATCGATCCGTTCTTGCAGCTCTGTGGTGGGGGCGTTAACCAAATCCGAAATGCAGCACGTTGGCCCTGGTTCATGGGGATAGACCAGACGATAGCTGTCGTGCCATATTTCAGCCAGTCTGATCATTTGCGGAGAGCTTTCAACTGCGTTGAAATCACCCGCAATAATGGCCGGGTGAGTTGCCTCAGTTTGTACAAACGCAAGCAGCGATTCAACTTGCGCGGCATTGACCGACGCTTTGCTGCTGGTTAGATGGGTGACAAAAAGGTCAATATCGCCGTGGGGCGTCTCAACGGTGGCGTGTAAGACAACTCGGTTTTCAAATAATCCGGCAACAGGTTGTAGCTCCGTATAACTAATTTGTTTAAGCGGATATTGGCTGAAAATTGCCACCCCCTCTTCAAAACCAATTAATTGGTGGTTTCCATTGGCCCGTAAATAGACGTAGTTGAATCCATTTTGCTCCGCAAATTGTTGGGCTACTGGGTTCTGGTTGCTGACCCAGGGAACTTCTTGCAACAGTACAATATCCGGGGCTAAACGGCCGATTTCCTGACTTAGCAACGCCGTGCGCTGCTCAAATTGGGTAAAATCAGGGTGGCCGTGAAACATGTTTAAAGAGAGGATTCGCAGCGGTTTATTGGCTGTAGAAAGTTTCTCAGTGGCACAAGCAGAGGGGCAAGCAACCGGGTGTGAACCAGGCTTACTTGCATTCAACAAAAACAGGACGGCGGCTAACAGCAGCACAAATCCTAAGATGTAGCGAGATGTGAATTTTTTTGTCAATGGATTATAGCTCCAATGTACTTTACAAAATTGAAAGAGGGGACATATACTTGAATTCTCACAAGGCTTTTTTGCTGATAAGGTTATGCGATGAAACCTCCAGTCACATCTTCTAAGTTTCTTGGTTCAAAGCCTAAAAGCTTTCTCAAAACTTTACTGACGCCCCCTGTTTATGAAGATCGGCAAATGAATGTTTTGGCCCAAACGCTGCATTACCTGTTGTTGTTGGCGGTGGTCCTGGCAGGAGGGTATGCCACAGTAACTTCAACGATTGCTGATGAGCCTTCTGGAATCATCATTAGCGGTGGCATGGCTTTTATTTGCGCCATTCTTTTTTGGATATTGCGAAACAACAAACTTAAGTTGGTCAGTTGGACTTTGATTGTATCAGCTTATATTGGCATTATGGTATCGCTTTTTCTGAACGGGGGCATTCGGGATGAAGCCGCGTTGGTTTTGATCGCTGTTTTGCCAATTGCGGGGTTTTTATTGGGCGAAGTTGTGATTCCGATGGGCGTACTAACGGCCGTTCTCTTCATCTTTCTTTTTATTGCCGAGCGTGTGGCGATAATCCCGGAGGAGGAACATTTTTTCCCGGTGGGGATAGATGAGCTAATGATGGCGCTCATTAGCATTTTTGTCACCACCTTTGTCTTGAACCAAATTACACGGTTGATGCTGCGTAAAACAGAGGAGATTGAGGTGCAGGCGCGTTTTTTAAGCGAGAAGAATCTGCAGTTGGAAAAATCGCAGGCAGAGTTGATTGCGGCTAAAGAAGTAGCCGAGGAGGCTAATCGATCTAGAAGCATGTTGTTTTCTCGCTTAAGCCATGATTTTCGGGCTCCTTTGGGTGGGATTTTGGGGCTGGCTTCTCACCTGATGAGTGATGGAGCGCAGTTAACCCAGGATGAGCGTGAGGAATTTTTACAAGGTATCCACCGTAGCGGTAGTCACCTTTTGAAGCTGATCAATGATTTGCTGGATATTTCTCGCCTTGAAGCACAGCAGATGAGCCTGAACCTTGAGCCGACGCCTCTTCGCGTTGTGCTGTCTGAAATTGTGCTGCTGCTGCATGTTTCGGCTGAGGAGAAGGGTGTGAGTTTGCAGGTTCACATAGCGGATGATGTGCCGGAGGTTGTTTGCGCTGATGAGCAACGTCTCCAACAAATATTGATCAATTTATTGGGCAATGGGATTAAGTTTACAGACAGTGGGGAAGTGTTATTGGTTGTGTCGGTAGTTGGGCGGGAAACGGCCGTACCCCAAATTCGTTTTGAAATTATTGACACAGGGCGCGGGATAGACGCCGATGACCTCGACAGAATTTTTGACCCGTTTGTCCAGGTTGGAGATGTAGCAGCCAGGGTCGAGGGTACTGGACTAGGTCTGGCCATCAGCCGTCACCTCGTCGAGGTAATGGGTGGTGCGTTAAGTGTAGAAAGTGAACTGAACCAGGGGAGCCGCTTTTGGTTTACGCTGGCCCTGCCAGAGGAGTAGCCAGCCCTGCTTTTTCCATCACTTTTTCAGTTTGGGCAAGTGTTTGGATGCGGCTTCTACCAGCGTGCGCAAGGCGGAGTTTTCTAGCTGCTCCGGCTGGCTAATTTTGACATGGCGCAGGTTTTGGCCCGTGCCTTCTAACAGATGATGCGGATCGGGCAGGTCTGCGCCGTAGTAAAAGCCCAGGTTGATCCGATTTTTGAAGAGGGCAATGTAGCAAAACTGTTCCGACATTTTCTTGGGACCGACACCGTAGCCCGCTATATTTTGCGTAGGCCAGACAACTTCAACAACTTCCGGCATTACATCTTGCAGCAGCGCCCTGGCTTGCGCGGCCAGGGTAGCCACTTCAGGGTTGGCAGTTGCTAACATTTGAGTAAATTCTTCGCTCATTTTGCCTCCAAAGCGATGACAGATTTGCGAAATACAGTCCCTGCCAAACTGATGGATTGTATGTTTGGTGTGTCAATTTGTAGATTTTGCCAATGAATTAGTTTTGCGCTCCAAAAGTTAGCATCAAGTTATTGGCGGCGGCGCAATACTTAAACAGTCCGGCGCGCTTGTCATAATAATGTTATGCAGATTTCTGCCGGAATGTACTAGGAGAGGTCAAACGGCCGTTCCTTAAAATAATCTTGCAAAGCGGGCGACCAATGTTGCCGCATAAATTCTGCCCGCCGAACAACACGGGGCAACCAGTGACTTTCTGGCAAAAAATCCACCAGCTCGGCGACGGTGAGCCAATGGTAGGCATCATGCTCTTCGCCAATTTGGATACTGTTGGCTGTGGGGATGGTGCAGGCGTAGGCCAGCCCCAGCAGTTCGTTTTCCGGAATGGCCAAGCCACGATGAAAATGTGTGGTGCCAATGATGAATTCAACTTGAGGCGCGACGCCTATCTCTTCCCACACTTCGCGGTAGAGCGCGTCTTCAAAACTTTCGCCCTGGTCCACACGCCCTGTTACACACTCCCAACTGCCCGCGCCCACGTCTTTGCTACTGGCGCGTTGAAGGAGAAGGTAACGGCCGTTTTCCTCCTCGCGCACCAGAGCCATAATCCCACCTAAAAAGCGTCCAACACTCATACCTGCCTCGCCCCCTTACGCCCCAATCCGCGCGGCCCGCGCTTCCTGATGCAGCCGTGCCTGCCCAATGAGCAAGGCAAAGACCACTACCGCCACCAGCAAGGTCGCAAAAATAGTTAGCATGGTCACGCCTGGGCCAACGCTTTCAAAAAGCTGGCCAATGAGCCAGGGGATGCTCATGCTGCCCAGCGAGGCACCCACAAAAAAGTAGCTGGTCATTTGCCCACTCAGCGAGATGGTATGTTCTGCTAATGAAATGGTTGTGGGGAAAATGACCGACATGGATAGCCCCAACCCAATTGTGCCAACCCACAGTGCAGCGGCACTGCTTTGGCCTACCAGCAAGATGGTCATACTCGTCAGGCAGCCCGCCAGCGCCCCGCCTAGCAAGGTTTTGGGATGCAGCTTGGCCGCAATGGGAATTGACAACAGTCGGCCAATGGTGAGTGCGCCCCAGAAAAAGCTGGTGAGGTAAGCAGCGGCCTTTTCCGTAGCCAGGTTTAGAGTGATGGCGTAGGTGTACACCCAGCCACCATAGGCTACTTCTGCGCCGACGTACAGGAATAAAAAGGCAGCCACCAATACAATGAGCAGAACATTGGCTTTGCCACCGTCAACGGCCGTATCCCGATATCGAACGGGTAGACTGGGAAAACGCAAAAACAAAGCCGCCGCTGGCAGCACCGCCAGAGCCAAAATCCAGTATGCCAGGCGAATGCTGCCCCCCGTAGCCAACATCGTTTGGGCAATAATGATCGGCGATAAAAAGGCTCCTAGCCCAAAAAAGAAGTGCAGGCTGTTCATGTATGGCCCCACTTTTTCACCAAAGCGCCATGCCAGCAGCGTGTTGCTGCCCACATCAATGCCAGATTCCATGATGCCAGCCAGCAGCATGACGGCCGTCAGCAGCCAAAGCTGACCGATGAAGGGCACCAGTGCCAGTGAAATGCCCATGAGTACCAGCATGATTGTTAGCAGCGGGTGACCTGGCAAGCGGTCGTAGATGCGGCCGGCCAGCAAAGCGCCTACCAAGAAGCCCATCGAGCGAGTCGCAAACAAAAAGCTGATGCCGCTGAGTTGGGTGTTGGTTTGCTCTGCTAACTTAGGTAAGGTCGGCCCTAAGGCGGCTGACGTCATCCCCAGGGCAATAAAGGCAATAAAGTAGGCTATGATTTTTTTGTTCATTGAATGTCTCTAAAAGGGTAACATGGAGTTTCGGTTTTTAAGTTAGCGAGTTTGCGAGTTTGCAAGTGAGAACTTGAGTACCTGAACATATTTAGTTTGGCTGAAATAGATGCACATCACGCTGCGGGAAGGGGATGGAGATACCCTCGGCGTCGAAACGAAGTTTGACGGCTTCGTGGATGGCAAAGTGGGCGGCCCAGTAATTTTCGACGGCTACGTACGGCCGTACCGCAAAATTGACGCTGCTGTCTGCCAATTCAGACACGGCAACGTTTGGGGCTGGCTCTGCCAAAACATACTCGTTTTCGTGCAAAATTTGCTCAAGCAGCTGCTTGGCCTTTAGTAAATCATCACTGTAGCCAATGCCGAAGGTCATATCTACCCGCAAGCTGCCTCGCTTGGTGTAATTCACAATGTGGCTGCCTGTTATCTGGCCGTTGGGCATAATCACCGTTTTGTTGTCTGGCGTAACCAAAATGGTGCTAAAAATCTGAATATCTTCAACGGAGCCTAACACATCCCCCACCTCAACCAAATCGCCAATGCCAAATGGTTTAAACAGCAGGATGATGACGCCGGAGGCAAAGTTGGCCAGCGCCCCTTCTAGCGCCAGGCCAATGGCCAGCCCTGCTGCACCCAATACGGCGATGAACGAGGCGGTTTGCACCCCCACGCGCTCCAGGGCCGCAATAACGGCAAAGGCAAGGATGGCGTAGTAAACTAGGTTGCTTAAAAAGCGCAGCAGCGCTTCGTTGCTGTTGGTTTTAGCCATCATTGCCCGCAGCCAGCGAGAAACGACACCGGCCAGCCAGCGCCCTACAAAAATGATGACGATGGCCCCTAACACGTTGAGGCCATAGGTTAAAATTAATGTCTGAATTTGTTCTAAAATATCCATTTCTCTTCCTTGCTTAAACTGCCTGGGGAGGATTGGCCCAGACAAACTCAATAAATCATGGGGGGTGCCATGCTTGCCAGTCGGCCGTTTTTAACTATAGTGGAATTAGTGAGGATGGCAATGCGAATGTGCGCAGTGTGGCATCTTAGCTAAGAGGAAGCCAGAGGGTGAAGGTGCTGCCCTGATGAGGTGCGCTTTGGAGGGTAATACGGCCGTTGTGTGCCTCGGCGATTAGCTTAACCATGCTCAACCCTAACCCTGTGCCCGGTATATGGCCTGCGGCCGTTTGTTTGCCCCTAAAAAACCGCTCAAAGACTTTGCCTTGTTCCTGGACATCAATGCCGGGGCCGTTGTCACAGACGGAAATGGTGAGCCATGTCACGTTGTCTGATTTTTTTACAGCGCCGCTAATCGTCACTTGCCCCCCTGGTTGCGTAAATATCAGCGCATTGTGAACCAGCTCATAAATTGCCTGGCCAAGCCGCTGCTGATCGCCAATAAAACCCGGTAATCTTAAAACAGATGGCTCGAATTTGAGGTGGATTTGTTGCTCATTTGCTTGTGGCTGTAGTCGCACTTGTAAGCTGTCGTAGAGAGATTCCCAATGGACATGGTCGTGCTGTAGCGCTTTCCTTTTGTCTTCTAAACCGGCAATTTCCAGCGTGTTTTTGATGATTCTTTCTAGCCGTTCAATTTGATCATTCAGCACTTCAAAATAATGCCCTCGCCGTTCTGATTCGATGTGACGCTGTAGAAGGTCTGTGTATAGCTTCAGGTTTGTGACAGGTGTGCGTAGTTCGTGAGAAATGTTCGTCACAAATCGGCGGCGTGCTTCCTCAATTTGTTTGGTTTGGGTAATGTCGCGGTGGCTGGAGACGTAGCCAACGAGTTGTTTGTTCCCATCATAAACCGGGGCGATGAGGACGGCCGCATCATAAATGCTGCCGTTTTTGCGTTTGAACTGCATTTCGCCTTCCCAAATAAGTTGGTTTAAGAGGGCACGTTCCAGCTGACGCCAGATGTGTTGCGGCAGACGGCCGTTTAAAATGTACCAGGCTGGTTTTGTGAGCAGATCTTCGATGGCGTAGCCCGTTAACTGGGTAAAGGCAGGATTGACGTAAACAGCTTTGTAATCCAGGTCGCTTACGGCAATGGCGTCGCTGATGCTTTGCAAAATGATGGCGCTGCGTTCCTGTTCTGAGCGAACGGCCGTTTCCAGCTCAGATGCGCGTTGTTCCAAAACCTGTTCTGCCAATTTGCGATCGGTAATATCTATTAACGAAGCGACGCTAATGGTTGAATCTGGCACCAGCGCCACAGAGACATACACATCTTTTTGTTCCCCTGCTTTGGTGATAAAGCAAAATTCATATGAGTTCGGAATCGAGTCCCCATTCTGTCGTCTGCTCTCATGGTAGGCTTTCATGCGCTGCAAATCATCTGGGTGAACAAAATTGGTCCACGGCAGCTTGCCTTCAATTTCCCGCCGAGAATAGCCAGAAAGTTCTGCGAACCGCTCATTTGCCAGGGAAATGAGCATGTTTGCTTCCAGAATGATGGTTGCTGAACTGTCGTTTTCAAAAATGGTGCGGTATCGGTTTTCTGAAAATTGGCGCGCCTTTTCTGCCAATAAGCGGTCGGTGACGTCATACAAAATCAGGACTTGCCCGGAACTGATGTAAATATTGCTGACCAATGCTGCACCATGAACTTCCAGGTAGCGATTTTGCCCGCCTTTTTCATAATAAAATTGAATACTTTTCGCTGAATTCCTCGAGGCGCTTTTGAGAAATGTTGTGTCTGGTAGGGGCAAAATGTCGGTGATCTGCTGGCCAGTAAGCTCACGTTCTCGCAAACCGAGCAGGTAAAGGGCAGCGGGATTTGTTTCGATAATACGGCCGTTGTCATCCAACACCATGATGCCGTCCCGAATGCTGGAAAAAACGGCCGAATAAGCCACTGGCGAAAGCTGCATAAGCTGGTAACGAAACAACCCTAGCCCAATAAGCAGCCCAGATACGGGAAAGAAGAAAGTGGCCATGTCGAACAGGTGCCAGTCTAAGAACCCAAAAAAACCTAAACTGCCAGCCACCCAGGGCACCATCAGGCCACTCAATAGCAAAATGATCTGCTTGCGATACAGTTTATTCGCCCCAGGCAACCGCATCACTACAATGAATGTGGCCACTAAAAAGAGCAAATAGCTAATAAACAAGCTAAACCAAAACCAAGGGCCAAATTCGTACATCAACACCGGAAATGGTGCTGCATCGGTGACTAGCATGGGCGTACCGGCAAGCCCATGCCAGTGATTGGTCCATAAAATAATCTGCGTAACAATAGGTTCAACCATTAGCCCCGCAATAAGCAAGCGGAGATGACGCAAACGCTGATGGGTGAATTGAAGCACCATCAGCAAGGTGGTAGGACCTACTATTGTTGCCCCAATCTGTTTTAAATTAAACCAGAAAAGCTTGGCGGAAAGGGAGGGTGAGATGAGTTGGAGCCCGTAAAAAAAAGCCCATAAGCCTGCGGAAAGCGTGACAATGGCGAACATTTGGGCAGCTTCCATGGTCCGCCTACGCCAGGCGTAGAATGCAATAAACCAACAAATGCTGACTGAGAGGATTAAAAGAAAAAGATAGGGTGCCAAGGCAAAATTCATCACTGATTGCCCATTGCCATTGCTGGCTCAAGAAGTTTCAAATTGGGAAGCCTGCCAAGTTATTTTAGCAGAATCTTATTGTTTTAGAGAAATTTGCCTAGGGTAGCGGTGTGATTGCCGCTTTAAGCAGCGCCAACCCTTGTGGATTGTCTAGCAGCCAGCGGGCGAACTCATCGTGGGCCAGGTTGGTGCGCCAGGTGCGGTAACTGCTGCCCGGCAAATCCCGGAAGAAGAGGATGACGACGGTAGGCGTCACGTCGCCAATGGGGTAGGCGTAGTAGGCGGTGTTGAGAATGCCGGGCAGGGAGCCGTTTTTATAGCCCAGATTGCTAAAGCGCTCCTGGTTGGCGGGGAAGATCATGGGCCATTCCAGATAGCGGCGGGCTAAAAAGCTACTTTCCGGGTTGCTGAGGCCATTTTGGGCAATTTGGGCCATGAGTGCGGCATATTCGCGGGGGGTGCCATGGGCGTTGAGGCTGTGGCTAAAGAAGCGTTGATCCTGGGTAGACGGCCGTCTCTCGTCCTGATGCCATGCTTGTTCTGCTTCCCGAAAATCGTTGTCTTGCACGTATGTTTCAGCGAGCTGTGCCACTTCCTGCCCGTAGCTGGCGGGGTTGTCCAGATATGCTTCGATGGCCTGACGGTCGCTGCTGGCCTGGCGGGCTTGGTTGCTCATGGCCATAAACTGGCCTAAAAAGGTGCAAGGGGCGGTTTGCTGGGTAAGGTTGAGGGAAACGGCCGTTTCTTCAATTACCGTTTGCCCCAGCAGCAGATGCAAATAATCGGTGGCGGCGTTGGCGCTGTGCCGCATCATCATCCAGGGCACATCCTCCAGCCGTACCCGGTCGGGATTGGGTAGCACCAGCCCCTTTTCTGCCAGCTCATCAATGGCCCGGTTGTGCGAACCCAGGTCGTAGCCAGGCAGATAATGATTTTCCAGCGTGTCTATCGTTACGTAGCTGGTCGGGTCTAGCTGCCCGGTGGCAACTGCTTCGGCGTAGGCCACCAGATGCACAATTTTCACCACCGAGGCGAGGGGCATTTGCATGTCTGCGTTGTGGTAGATGCCGTTGGCCTCATCCCCCACGCGGTAGGCTACCAGCCCCACGCTGCCTGGCTCGGCTAGCAAGCGTTCCCAGGCAGGTAAAGCTTCTGGCGGTATCTGGGCAAGCAGGTTGGCTAAGGCGGTCGGATCGGGGTTGAGTTGGGAAATGGTGGGTTGGGTGTGGCTGGGCAGCAACGGCAAAAGCTGCCCGCAAGCGGTGATGCTGGTACTGGCAAAAATGGGAGTTGGGGCGCTGGTGGGGGTGGCTGTGTGGGTAGGTACGGCCGTTTCTGTGGCTGCGGGTTGGGGCAGGGCTGTTTTGGCCAGAGTGGGCGTAGCGATATCTTCTCTGGCGGCAATGGCTGAATTGCTTTGCCGTTCGGTTACGGCTGCGTCATTGTTGGCAGACGGTCTTTCGCAGGCCACGACCAGCCCCACCAGTAAGATAAATATGAGCACCAATGTTTGTTTTGTTTGCCACATGGGGCGGAATTGTAGCGGGAACGGCCGTAACCACACATCAATCAGTCAGCATTTTAATGCACCAATTAGTCTTGCTTAAAATCCATATGCTAAAATTGCACCCGTGCAAAACTTAATTTGCCGCGTAATGCTCAGCGGGCATGATTGACACTACCGATTTTATGTTTGTAAAGGAATTTTTATGATGAAACGTTTTTCACTTTTAGCAGTTTCCCTGGTCGTACCCTTACTGTTGGCATTCATGTTGCTTTCAGCTCAACAAATTTGGGCCGGTGGTGCTCCCACCCCCGACGTGTGTGCGGTGGGCTGCAACTACAGCACAATTCAGGCTGCCTTGAACGATAGCCAGACGGTTGGTACAACCCTGCACCTGGCAGGCGAAACATTTACGGAAACCATTGAGATTACCCGCTCTATTACCTTAATGGGCGTAAATGCCAATACAACCATTATCAATGGAAATTTTGTAAATACGGTCGTTCACATTTCAGGCAATCCTACAGTGACCCTTTCTGGCCTTTCAATCCAAAATGGAGATACCACTGCACAGGATGGCGGCGGTTTATTTAACCAAGGCGGAACGGTTGTTCTGAGCAATGTTGTGGTTGAGAACAATATGGCTCCAAGTGGTGGCGGCATACGCAACGATGGCACAATGTCGTTGAGCTATGTCACGGTGCGAAATAATGTAGCGGACGAGATCGTTGGTGCTATTTCCGTTTGCCCAGAGGGTGTTTGCACTGGCGGTGGGATATTTAATCGGGGTGTATTGACTCTTACATTCGGTATTGTGATCCAGGGCAACACGGCTCAATTTGGCGGCGGGATTGAAAATGCCAATAACAGTTCCTTATATGCTGAGGGCATTGAGGTATATGGCAATACGGCCGAAAGCAACCCCGGCACAGAACCAAGTGCAGGGGGTGGCATTGAAAATCTGGGCACGTTGACCCTGGCGAACAGTATTGTCCGCAACAATAACGCACCTTATGGAGCAGGTGT
Source organism: Ardenticatenaceae bacterium (assembly GCA_020634455.1). Classification (GTDB taxonomy): domain Bacteria; phylum Chloroflexota; class Anaerolineae; order Promineifilales; family Promineifilaceae; genus Leptofilum. The sequence goes on from JACKBQ010000001.1 coordinate 418,715, forward strand.
TGCTAATGGCGGCACGCTCACGGTGAGTGATAGCAATATTTACAGCAACATTGCCGGCAAGCGGGGCGGCGGCATCCACAATTCGTATAACTTAACGGTGCAGACCAGCAATGTGTACGACAATGAAGCCGGCTCTGAGGGTGGGGGGGGGATTAGCTCGGAATCTGGCACTGTGATGGTGATGGAAACGGCCGTTTACAACAACAGCGCTCAATTTGGCGGCGGCATTATCCACAACGTGGATGCAGGTTTAAATAGCTTTGTCATTACCAACAGCACCCTTAGCGGCAACAGTGCCACAGGCACCGGGGGCGCTTTGCGCAATGCTGGCATCGCGACCACCACGTTAAACAATGTAACCATCAACAACAATAGTGCCATCGTAGCTGCCGGGCAGTCGGTATCTTTATTGGGTGGTACAGTCACGACCAAAAACAGCATCATCAGCAGCAGTGGCACCGATTGCAGTGGCACCATCAGCTCCAACGGCTACAACCTGGTGAGCGACAGCAGTTGTGGCTTAAGCGGCACCGCCGATTTAGTGAATGCCAATCCGCAGCTGGGGGTATTGAAAAACAATGGTGGCAGCACGCTCACCCATGCCTTGCTGTTTGGCTCTCCGGCCATAGACAGCGGCAGCGGCTGCCCGGCGGTGGATCAGCGTGGGGTGAGTCGTCCGGTTGGCGCTGCCTGCGACCGTGGCGCAGTTGAATTTGAGAATGTGACGCAGCGGGTGTACCTGCCGTATTTGATACGGCCGTAACTAGCCCCTTCATTTGGCAATATCGGCAAAAAGAATTAATCCGCAGATTAACACAGGTTTCGCAGATTTTAAGGTGAAAAATCTGCGCAAATCTGCGTAATCTGCGGATAGTTTTTACCGCAATGTAGCTTCTAATTCGCTTTGGTGCGTATTAAGAAAGGCTACCGGTGTTCATTTGTGGAGGTGGGTTGTTCGTGTGCGAAAGAAATTGGGCCATGATCGCGCGCCAGCGAGCAATCCGATATAGCGTTTTCACTGATTGTTCCTCGGGTTGAAAATCTGGCTCCAGCTCTAAAATTTTGCCAAATAGCATGGCGGCATTGCGCCATTGTTGCTGGTTGCAGGCAGACATTGCCTGGCTGTAGAGCGTGTGCAGCTTGTGCTGCGTCTGGCAGCGGATAGCGGCATCGTGCCATTGGCTGCGTTCGCTGTCGGTGTAGTAGAGCGTGGCCAGATAGCTGTATTTTGTGGCAGCATCTTGCCATTTGCCTTCTTCTTCTAGCGCAACGGCCGTTTCTTCCTCGCGCTGGCGTAAGCGCAAAAATTCATCCACATTTTCCAGGCGTGCCAGATGGCCTACTTCGCGGTACAGGTCTTTTGCTTCTTGAATATTGCCCTGGCGTAAAATTTGGTCCGCCAAAAATACCACTTCCTTGCGGGCAATCTCAGATAAGGCGGCAGCGGAACGGCCATTCTTGCGAAAATACGGGTCTAATACCAAAACCTGGGCAAAGGCCTGGTACGCCGTGCGCCATTGCTCTTTGCCCAAAGCCTGTGTACCAAGTAAGAAAAAGGGTAGAAGCTCGGCTTCCCAGCAGCTTTCTCTTTTAATTTTCCAGGTGATAGCCAGCTCATTTTCCGGGTAATCGTTTAGCAGATGATCATACACCCAGGCTGCTCCCTGGTAGTTGCCAGCGGCTGTTGCCTGGTCTGCCTTTTCTTCCAGTTCCTGAATGGTGAGTAAGTGGTGAACTTCTTTGGCATGTTCAAAATCGTTCGCCTTTTGGAATGCAATCAAGGCCGCCTCTAATTCACCCGTGTCCAGGGCATTGGTGGCGATGCGTTCAAATTTTGCTTTGCGGCGCAGAACGCTGGCCCGCAATCCATTTTGTTCGTAGTGGGAGTTGTGTGTCTCAATTTTGGCGAAGATCGCTTCTGCTTTTTGCCATTGCTGGTTTGCCAAAAGCGCCTGCCCATGATCAAATAAGGCAGCAAGCTGCAATTCGGTGTTTTGTGGTTGGGTAACGGCCGTAATTTCCGTTGTTTCTTTTTTGCCCATGTTGTTAATTGCCAGGCTTCTTGCCGGGCCTCCCCAATATTTGCTCTTTTCTAAAAACTTTGCCCTTTCCACACAGAATAGGTTCTGTATCTTAAATCACAGCTTACACTTTAGTACTGTAGTCCTACTATTATGCGATTTGTTTGCGTTCGGGGATGGAAGATTTTGTGTTGCTAGGTCAGGTTGGGAGGGTGTGAAATTGGGTTGGCTGCGGCGTTTGGGAAACTTTGTCTACCATTTGTACCTGGGCTGGCTGGCAACTTTCCGGTTCGTTACCAGGGAGAAACCAGTTCAAGAGAGGGCCGTTTGTAGCCATTGGCGCATCCTCGGTTAAAAACAGGAGGGTGAGATTTGTTTTTTCTGGGCCAAGGTAGACGTCGGTTAGATAATGCGGCGTTAAGTGAAGGTTGGTTTGCTGGTGGGCTAGCTGTACGGCCGTTTGCCACGGCGCTTGTAAGCCAGCAGCAGGTCCACCCGGCAGTTGCCAGGTAGATTGTTCTGTAGCCCGGTACCACAAAAATGCCCCGGCCTCATTTTTGCACAGCAGGTGGGTATGAATTTGCCAGGTGGGCGGCGGCTGAAACTTGGGCTGACCATTCAGCTTGCGCTTCAGGTCTAACCAGCGGTAAACCACATGGCGCAGCACAAATCGGGCTACTTTGTTGAAGGTGGAGACAGAATGCTGGAAAAATAACGGCCGTTCCTCGGCGTGGTTTAGCGTTTTCTCAACACGCTCACGATGAAAGCCGCTCATTCGGCGCGGCAGCGGTTTTGGCTTGAAAAAACCAACTACGGGCGACTCTTCTGAGGGGGTGATGTCGCCACCTCGCAGTAGACAGCGAAACGTAAAGCCCAAAAAGCCGTGGGGAGCCATTGGCAGGTAGCTGATGGCGGCTAACCGCACTGGCAGCACAATTAGCCCGGTTTCTTCCCGCACCTCGCGGGCAGCCGCCTCTGGGGGCAATTCCCCCGCATCAACTGCACCACCGGGCGGCGCATAGGTGCGCGTATCGTTGCGTTTAATCAGCAGAACATTGCCATGCTGGTCTACTAAAATGCCGTTGGTCCCTACATTCATTACGAATATCCTTGTTTATGGGAATTGTATACGGCCGTCTTGCTTCCGAAAAATCACACCTTCATTAGGGGAACAGGCATCAGCTACACGTTCGCGGTGCTGGGGGAGGCTGTTCGCTGGCTCTTCCCCCGGCATAAACCAGGCAAAATCGGCAGCTTCCAGCCCAGTGGTTAGCTGTCCACCAATTATTTTAGCGGTGTAGTTGAAGGTAAGATTGGCTTCGTTGGTGTAACTGTTAATGCTGGTGAGGCCACACAACGCTACCTGGCAGCCAGTTTCTTCCAATGTTTCACGTACGGCCGTTTGCCACGGCGGTTCTTCATTTTCAGCTCCGCCACCGGGCAAGTTCCACATGTCCATGTCCGTGCGTTTCACCCACAGCGCCGCCCCTGCCGCATTGCGAATGATGGTAAAAGCACCCATGCGCCAGGTTGGCGCTTCAGGCCAGGGGGGCTGGCCACTGCGCCGTCGCTGCCAGCGCTGGAGGGGGAACAGGATGCGCCCCAGCACTTTTTTGCCCGCTTTGTGCATCAGCGTCATCGGTTGGGCGAGCATGAGCGGTTGCTGATTGTGGTGGTTCAGGCTGTGGTGAATGCGTTGCCGGTGCATGGGCAAAATGGGGCGGGGCAGCGCAGTCACGGGGAAAAAAGCGACGGCGGGTGTTTCTTCAGACGGCCGTATGTCACCCCCCAGCAGTTCGCAGCCAAAATAAAAAGACAGGTATGCATTCGGTTCGTTGGGCCAATGATAAACGCCAAGCAGTTGCGACGGCCGTACGTGTAGCCCCGTCTCTTCCAAAGTTTCACGAACGGCCGCTTCCGTGGGTAATTCGCCAGGCTCCAAGCCGCCACCCGGCACGTCAAACGTGCGAATGTCGTGCCGCTTAATGAGCAGCAGCTCCCCCGCCTGGTTTGTCACAATGCTGCTCGCCGTCATACGCATAAATTGGCCTCGATGCTATCGGGATGGCGTGTGCCGCGCCAGTGGTTTACTGGAATATATACGGCTTTTCAGTAAATCCAAATTAAACATGAAGGACGCGGACTAGCGCAGATAAACGCGGATTATCGCCTCTTTATCCGCGTTTTCCGCGTTTATCTGCGTCCTATTCAGTAAAACTGAAAAACCCTGCTTGAATTTAGGCCAACCGTCTGGCGATTTGGCTTTCCAGCAGGGCAATCATCTGGCTGACCATATCGTGGTCGTAAGCGAACTGTACGTTGGCGGTTTGGTAGAGTGCGGGCAGCGTTTGCGTGCCACCCTGAGCCAGCGCCAGCCGATAATCTTCTACTGCCTGCGCCTGGTTCTGCATGGCGTTGCGCCAGATTTGCAGCGCACCCAGCTGGGCCAGCCCGTACTCAATGTAGTAAAACGGGGCGCGGAAGATGTGCTGCTTGCGATGCCAGCCGGTATCCAGCACATCTTCAAAGCCGCTAAAGTCGATTTGCGGCAGATACGTTTGCCACAGTTCACGCCATTTGGCGTCACAGTTGGCCGCATTGACCGCGTCATCAAGATTTAGGTACGCCCAATGCTGGAAGGCGTCCACCACAGCCATGTACGGCCAAAAGAGAATAATCTTTTCCAGGTGAGTGACAAACCAGCTGTCAGCGTCTTCTTTCGTAAAGAATCCAGCTTTATTTTTAGTGATGTAGGGCGCGGTGAGCAGCTCCATCGCCATCGAAGCGACTTCGTTGAACTCCATCGGCGATCCTTTTTGCGGTTGATAGGGCAGCTTGTTGCGCTCGAAGTTGTGGAAGGCGTGGCCTGCTTCGTGGAACAGCGTGCGAATATCGGAGCCGGTGCCAGTGCTGTTCATGAAGATAAACGGCCGTTCCGAAGCCGGGTAGTTGGTGCAGTACGCGCCGGGCGCTTTGCCTTTGCGGTTGGGCATGTCCAGCAACTGTTCTTGCCGCATGATGTCAAAATAGTCGCCCAAAACGGGGTCCACCTGCCGGAAAATGGTGGCGGAGGTTTGGGCCAGTTCGTCGGTGTTGGCGAACGGCCGTAACGCAGGCAGCGCGTACAAAAAGACGTCGGCGCTGACGTCCCAGGGGCGCAATGTCTCGATGCCGAGCTTTTGCTTGTACCGTTCATAGACACGGCTGGCGGCTGGCACCACCACATCGGCAATAGCTTGATGGAAAACGGCCGCATCCGCTGGCGTGTAGTCGAACCGCTTCTTTTGCTGCCAGGTGTAGCCGCGAAAGTCTGGGAAGCCTGCATTTTGGGCAATTTCGTGCCGCTGCGGCAGCAGTTCAGTCCACAAATTGTTCAACGCTTCCCGGTCTTCCAGGCGGCGTTCCGCGCTCAGCCGCCAGCCACGCTCGCGCAGGTCGCGGTCTGGGCTTTCCAGCCGGGTAGCCAGCTGCGTCAGCGTCAGCTCTTCGCCTTCCCACGCCACCGTTTGTGAGCCAATGATGCGGTTGTACACCTGGCTGCGCTTCATCTGGTTGCTGATGAGCGGCAAGTTTTCTTCGCGAAACAGTTCGGCGTCGGCACGTATGTTGCGCAAAGGAATGGCCATGCCGTCTGGCTCCAGGCCGCTTTCTAGCAGGCGCTGTTCCAAAGCATTTTCGGCCGTGGCCACGTTGGGGAAAATCTCGTCCAAGAACTGGTTCATGGCGGCTTCGGCGTCGTCGTCATGAGTGTTCTGGGTGGTGGCCACGCGCAGCCGGGCGGCCCGTTCAGACAGCAGTTCGCTGAGTTTGGACCAGTCCGCCAGCCATTGGTTGATGCTGGTGGCGGTTAGCGGCCGTTCCTGCAAATCGGCATAAAACGAGGCAATCTTTTCCCAGGGCCAGCGGTTAAATTCCTCAATTGAAGTGGGTAGGTGGGTAAACATGATCTCTCCAGTTGTGTTTGTTTGGGGTAAATTCGACCTTTTTGTATTGTACGGCCGTTTTTCAATGGTGACCTGCAAATTACCTGCAAAAATCTGGGTGTTTAATGAAAACCAACCATTTGAATATTTTTAAATGCGGGAGAGATGATAAGTAGAAACAGCAGGATTGTCAAGAATTTTAGGCGTCTACGGGCAGGGTGTCGCCGTGGGAATGGCCGTACCACAGCAAAAACAAAATCAGCCCAAACGGCCCGGTCATCAGCGTAAAAAAGAGGGCCGGGATGCGCACCCAACTGGGCGCGTTGAGGCGGCGGCACTGCCGGAAAATCCACGCCCCGGTGAACAAATCCAGCGCCAGCATGTGGGCCCAACCCGCCAAAGCCCCCTGCGGACTGCTCAGCCCAGTGTGCACGCCTTCCAGGCTCATGATGTCTAATTTCACTTCGCCGCTGCTGTTTTGGTCCTGCCGCACGGCGTTGAGGATGGCCAGCACGTAATGCGCCGCGGCGATGCCCAGCACGCTGCTGGAGCGGCTGGCCCGCTCGGTGAGGGGGTGGTTGGGGGCAAACATCATCGCCAGCCAGAGCGGCATGGGGAAGGTATTTAGGTATTTGAAGAACGTTTCCATCTATCGCTCCATGAAGAAGAATAATCAAAGATTTCACAGATTAAAAATCTGGTCAATCTGCGAAATCTGCTGATAAAACTATGGGTCTAGGATTCGGCCGTTTTGGGCTGGGCCAGATTGGGCTGCCAGAGGCGGAAGGGCCGTTCCAACCGACTCGTTCTCTCCACCAAGCTAGCCACTCGCAGGCCGCCCAGCGTCACCCCGGCGGTGGATTGGCCGGGGAAGATAGAGTCACCCACCAGCCACACATTCTGGATGCTGGTAGATGGCCCGCGCGCCTGCAAGATTGATGTTTGAGGAAAACCGCCCACCATGCCAGACGGCCGTCTCGTATAAAATTCAAACGTCACCGGTGTGCCCGGCAGGCAAAGAGTGATGGCCTCGCGCAGGCCGGGCAGGGCGGTTTCGGCGGCGGTGAGCAGACGTTCCGTGTAGTCGTCGCGGCGCGCGTGATAGCCGCTTTCAGCGGTTTGGCGCAGCTGCCACCAGGGGGCAATCGCCGTGTGAGTGGAAAGCGTGACCGCCCGCTGGTCCGCCGGGGCGCGGCTGCTATCGTCGGGGTCAGACATGGAGACAAAAACTGAGTTGCCTTCGCCTAACGGCCGTTCCGCATCCACAATAATCTGGTGATGTCCAGCGATTGTTTGCGGTAATTTTGCCGCATCCACACCCAAATACAAGGTGAACGCGCCCCAGGTGGCTTCTCGCTGGCGCACTTCCTTGGCCAGTTTTGACGGGGCGTTTTCGCCCGGCAAATCGCGCAGCGCCCACGGGGTGAGGTTAGCCAGAATTTGGTCGGCCTCGACGCGCAATCCTTTGTTGGTGTGGACGGCGGTGGCACGGCCGTTTCTCATCTCAATTTGCGTCACCTGCTGGCGGAACAGCACCTCACCGCCGTTTTGGCGAATCCAGCTGACGAGCGTATCCGCTAGCGCCCCGATGCCGCCCTGGACGTGGTTGACGCCGCGCCGGGGCAAATCCAGCGCGGCGCTGCCGTAGAGGGCGTTAGCCTCGGCGCTGGTGGTTTGGGCGGAGATTAGCAGTTGGGCATCCACAAAAGCGCGGAAGAGCGGATCGTCGTTGGGCATGAGGCTGCCAATGGTGCGCAGCAGGTAGGGCAACGATTTGAGCGTTTTGGGGCGCACGGCGCGGGCCAGGGTGGCGATATCGTGTAGCGATTCAGGTGGCCAAGGAAACGGCCGTGACGACACATCCCAGGAGATGTCGGCGAGCAACTCTAGCGTTTGCCAGAAGCGTTCGGTGCCGGGGAAGGCGGCTTGCCGTTCGGCCTGCCACTGCTGCGCATCGGCCCATTGGGTGACGGAACGGCCGTCTGGCAAATGCACCACCCAGGCCGGATCGACGGGGTGGATGGGCCAGGTCAGCCCCAGCGCTTCGGCTACGCGGGCGTGCGGGCCGCCAGGGGCAAAGCCGCCCGCCAGCGTCGCGCCCGCATCAAAGCGGAACTTTTGGTGGTAAAACGTGCCGGCACAGCCGCCGGGGTAGACGTGTGCTTCCAGCACAGTGACGCGGTGCCCGGCCTTCAGCAGCAGTGCCCCGGCCGTCAGCCCGCCAATGCCAGCGCCAATTACGAGGGTGTGGGGAGAGGAGGAGTTTGTCATGGTTTTAGTGGTTGGTGGTTAGTGGCGAGTTTGCCGGTGGGCGAGTTTGCCAGTGATTCACTCACTCGCTACTCGCAAACTGGCTACTTGCCACTTGCAACCTTGCTACTTTCTTTCGCCCCCGCCAATTGCCGCCCCACGTGATAGCGCGTCAGCAGCTTGCGGGCGGTGAACAGACCCCAGAGGCCCGGTTTGTTGAACAGAATGCGGGTGAGCAGTCCGGCCACACCTGGTTTGTGGCGATAGTCGATATGTTCGTGGACTTCTGTTTTGTGGGGGGATACGGCCGTAAACCGGTGCGTATGCTGCCAAAATTCAAGCGGTCCGCGGGCTTGCATATCGGTAAAACCGCTGGGGGACACGTTGGAATGCACCGCCAGCCAGCGCAGCGGCAGCGGCCCAAACCAGAGCGTAAACTCGGCTTCGGAACCTTCGCCCAGCGGTTCAAAGCGGTGAATCTGCACAAAAATGGGCGGCGGCGACAGCTTTTTCAGAATGCGCGTGTCGTGGTGAAAGTTGGAAACGGCCGTTACCGGCGCGTCTACGGTGAATTTGTAATCAAAAGAAGGCATAACACATTTCCTGATGGTTTTCTAAATATAGACAAGATTGTACAGATTGTAGATATTTTGTCAATGTATTTCGCCTAAAAACGGCTGCTTTTACCCCGAAAATGTGGACAAAATTAGAATGCGCACCAATTTTTGGTGCGCATTCGATATACCTGCCGTCGCAAATATCTACACGGTTTTCAAATATTCGCGGATGAGCAAAGCGGCCGTTGCACCCTCGCCAGCGGCGCTGGCTACCTGCTTGGTGCTGCCCGCGCGCACGTCCCCGGCGGCAAAAATGCCAGGCACGCTTGTCTCCAACGCGGCCGGTTCGCGTTTGCCAAACTGGGAGAGTGGTCCCTCATGGACCAGATCGTGGCCGGTGACCAGGAAGCCCCATTGGTTTTGCTGCACGGCGCTTTCTGCCAAAAAGCTGCTGTTGGGCGTGAGGCCGATGAAGATGAACGCGCCGTCCACGGCCAACGTTTCTTCGCTGTCGGTCTGGCTGTTGTGCAGGGTGAGCTGGTTCAATTTCGAGTCCGCGCCGCTAAATTCGACCACTTCGGTGTGCCAGCGGACCTCAATTTTGGGCTCGCTCAGCACTTTCTCCTGGATGATTTTGCTGGCGGTGAATTCGCCGCCGCGCACCAGCAACGTTACTTTGTCGGCAAATTTGGTGAGTAACAAGCTTTCTTCGGTGGCGCTGTTGCCACCGCCCACCACGGCAATTTCTTTACCTTTGTAGAACGGCCCATCGCAGGTGGCGCAAAAATGTACGCCCGCGCCGATGTAGTCCGATTCGCCCGGCACGTTGAGGCGGCGGTAGCGGCTGCCCGTAGCGATGAGCAGGGCGCGCCCGCTGTACTCGCTGCCGTCGCTGGTGGTGACACAGTGGTAATTGTCGTGGCTGTGGATGCCTGTCACGTCCTGCGCTTGCAGCAGCTCGACGCCGAACTTTTCGGCCTGCTGGCGCAGTCGATTGGCAAAGTCAATGCCCTGGATGCCTTCAGGGAAGCCAGGCATGTTGTCCAGCTTTTCTGTGGCGGCGGCCTGTCCACCGAGGGCCGCGCGTTCAATGACGAGGGTGTCGATCCCTTCGCGGGCGGTGTAGAGGGCGGTGGTTAGCCCGGCTGGCCCGCCACCGATAATTACCAAGTCGTAATGGTGGCGGCTGGCGCTGGTTTTGAGGCCGAGCTTTTTGGCCAGGTCGGCGTTGCTGGGTTCGGTGAGGTGGCTGCCATCGCCAAAAACGATGGTGGGGATGATGCGCTTGCCGCCGTTGGTTTCGATGACGAACTGTTCGGCAGCGGCGTCTTGCTCGATGTCGATCCAGTTGTAGGGGATTTGGTGTTCGCCCAGGAATTGCTTGCTGCGGCGGCAGTCGGGGCACCAGTATGCGCCGTAAACGGTGATAGTTGGTTCGGTCATGAGTTCTCCTTATTAAATGGGACGCGGATGAACGCGGATGAACGCGGATTAATGAACATTAACAATTTAAATAGGTAATAAACCAACATAGCGAAGCAACGCGTCAGAGCCGGTGGCAAATTGGTCAAGAAAACTAGCCACAACTTCACGCAATTCTGGCCAATCATCGCTGAATCGGTGCAGGTGCAATACCTCCTGCTTTAGCCAACGCCACAGCTTTTCAATCGGATTGAGCCAAGAAGCGTAAGTGGGCAAAGGTAGTAGTTGAACGGGCATGTTGTCCTGCTTGGCTTTCGGCGCAGGCTCAGTCGGCCAGTTCCCTGGCAATTTGGGTGGAAAAGGAAACTGCTGTGGCTGTAAAACGGCCAATACATCCGGGTGAAAGTGAACGGGCCAATTGTCCAGAACGACGTAAATTGTCTCCGCACCTGGATAGCATTGGTACAATTGAGTCCAGAAGTTAGCAATGACGGTGCGTGTGATGCGTTTGCGCTGCAAGTAAGAAAGTTGCCCCGTCATGCAATTGATGGCACCAATGATGCGGAAGCTACTATTGGCCCGATGTGACCGTTGAGCCAATGGCTGTCGCAGACCCTTGCTTTCAAATGATTGGGCAATCGTTGGTTGCCGATAGTAAGTAAGCTGGTCGAGATAGAGCAGCACATATCGGTCTGGTTCGTAATAAGCACGTAATCGAGCCAACTCAATCAAACTCAGCTTTTCTTGATAATGTCGGTCGGGACTATGCACATAATCGCGGCCACGTTTATAGCTGATGCCCAGCCGTTTTAGCAATCGGCTTAGACTCCCAGCTGTACTGACCTGTAACCAAGTACATGCTTGGACTATCATTTCTAATCGCCATCGGGCAGAATGGAAGCCTAGCTGCCGGGGGTCACGTCGAATCACCTGGAGCAGTGCCTGCTTTGCTTCTGACGGCTTCGCGTACCGAGGGGGAAAAAGCCGCTTTGCGGCCACGTCCTTTCTGTACTTCAAGTCGGTCAAGACCATCCTGTTCATACCAATCTAGCCATTTGTAGATAGTATCCGGATGGTGCGGCTTGTGCCCTCCGTCTTTAGCGGCGGCATTGGGACTCATGCCGCTGGCGATTTTGAGCAAAATGGCGGCCTTTTCTCGCATGTGGCTTTTCTCATGGTGGTCGCGCACAAGTACTAGCTCGCTTTTTTGAACAGCCGTTAGTTCCAAATATCGTCTCTTGGGCATAAATAACACCTCCCATGATGATATTATCTCTATTACCTATTTATTTTGTAAAGTTCAATAAATCTGCGTTCCATTTTTATATATTTTTGGGAATCTTTATAGCTGTGTCGTCTCTTGTTTCAATAGACGGGGCGTCTGCAATAAAAATTACGAATTGGTTTGCAGATTCCCTTCTTTGAAGAGCGAGGCAAAGTGGCGGAATCGGTTGGGGTTGGAGAGGATGTCGGTGTTGTCGGTGAGCTGGTCCAGGTTGCCGAGGCCGGGGGGCAGGGCGCGTACTTGCGGGTCCTGGATTTGGCAGGAGAGGGCGTCGGCGTATTGGTCGGTGTGGATGACGCGATACGGCCGTTCATGAAAAAACCCCACCTCCGCAGGCAATGGCTCGGTTAGCTGCAATTCATTGTGCCATCTGGCTACGTACAGGTACGCCTCATTGAGGGCGGCTTCACGCGCCTGCCAGGTTTCGGCTTGCCAAACTTTGGCGAACAGTGGCTGGAGATTGCTGGCGCAAGCGAGCCGGGCAAAGGCGGTGCCGAACCATTTAGGATAGGGCGCGTACTGTTTTTCCAACAAAAAGGCGAGCCGCATGATGTTTTGCACCTGCCGCGCCGCCAAAATGCGCGAGCCTAAATCATCTCCCACGTCGCCAGTGCGGCTGACGAACACATCTTCCTGGGCGATGCGGGTCCATTGCCCCGCCAGCAGGTAAAGCCAGAGGTCGTGCGGGTAGAAATGGAGCGTTTGGCGCAGTTGGCTTATCTGGCCGAGGCTGTCGTGGAAGAGACGGCCGTTCCTCACCGTAGCCAACATCTGCGAAGGCAGACACAGCCAATCCACCGGCTGCATTGGCTGGACGATGTCTAAAGCCAGGTAGCTGTGGGCAAAACGGGCGGCAGTGGTTATTTGGATGGCGTGGTTGATGGGCGGCGCGTCGGTGTAAGTGAGATTAAGCGTGTCGTCTTCGTGACGGCCGTAATGCGTGGGATAGCCGTGAAAGGTGAGGGGCAGCTCGTTTTTGAGCAGTTCGTCGATGGCGGGGGCCAGTTCAGCAAAATCTGCTTCTGCCAAAAACAGGGTAGCGCGTGGCCCCCAGTCGTGGTCGCGGGATTGGGGCGTGTCAAAGCCGAGTACATCGGAGCCGCCGCCCAGCCGTCCAGCGGCGTAGCGGAGCGTGGGGAAGTGATGGTGGAGTAACGGCCGTATCGCTTCCGTAAAAAATTGTTCGCACAAATCCAGCCCTTTGATAAAAGGGAGTTCCATAATTTTGCTCATTTTAACCTTCCTGTATTCAAATTTTATTCTAGCCAATCCTTGCTATAATCCCAATCAGTAACTTTCGTGGAGACTCAAAAGATGGCAGAAGAATACCCGGAGTATGTTTCGCAGCGGCTGGCCCAGGCGCGGGCGCTGCTGCAAGAGGATGATTACGGCCAGATGGATGCGGCGGCGCTTTGTTTTGAAGTGCTAGCCAATTTTCCCGATCTGGATGAAGCGTCGGAGCTGGTTTTGCAGGCGTTTAGCGACCCGTGGCTGATTCGGGACAACCGCAAGGCGATTGGGCGGCACGTAGATGAGTGGGATGACCGCCCCTGGCAGCAGCGGCGACGGCTGGCGCTTTCGTTTCGGTATACCAGTCGGTGGGACGGCCGTTTGCGCCAGTACGACGAAGCGGTGGATATCGATGACGTGATGCCCGCCGACGTGCGCGAGATGCTGGATGAAGGGCGGCGGCAGCTGTTGCAAGATTATTTGCTGGGGCAATCGCGCGGCAGCGAGATGGCCTGGCCGATCTTTTTGGAGGCGTTCCAGCGCACGGAAAAGCCTGAGGCCGCGATGCTTTGGGTGGGGCATCTGTATGCGGATCAGGGTTACTTTGCCGAGGCGGTGGATGTGCTGGAACTGCTGCTGACAAAGTTGCCCACCTCTGAAGATGGCCGTCGCCTGTGGGCTGAAGTGCGCTGGTGGCGCAATTATCAAAATCGCATTCCCTGGGTTCCGCCACGCAACAGTGCCAACGGCCGTCGCTACCGCCAGATGATGGCCCAAATCGACCCAGATTTTGCCGCCGAGCCAGATGTCTTCGACGCGCCGTTTGAACACATTCCGCCCAATTTGGACAATCTGCCAGAGGATTTCACCTTGCCCAAACCGGTCAAAGCCGAGCTGATTGCGCGTGTGAATGAGACATTGGCTGGTTTAACGGAGGAAGTTGGCTGGGAAACGGCCGTTGATTGGAGCTACCTGGATAAACTGGAAAGTGGCGACATCGACACCAGCCAATTCCCCGAATGGGCCCAATATTTGCTGCTAGAAATTGACGATCCGCAGCAAGAGCTGTTCCTCAAGCAATATTTACTCAGTTACCTTTCTAATCCACCCCTCTACAACGACAGCGACGACGACGATTTTATCCCCGATTAAGTGGCTGGTGCATAGTTTACAAGATTTTTTATCAACAGATTTCGCAGATTAGACAGATTCTTCTAAAATCTGCGAAATCTTTTAAATCTTTTGAATCTTTGATAAATTGCCTTCTCAGAATCCAAACATATTTTTATGCCTGATTTTTTGCAATTACCAACTTATCCGCCGCAATTTTGGCTGGCAGCGGTGACAACGGCGCTGCTGATTGGCGTGTCCAAGGCCGGGTTTGGCGGTGGGCCTGGTGTCATTGCCACGCCTTTGCTCTCGCTGGTGATGCCGGTGCCGGAAGCGGCCGCGCTGCTGCTGCCCATCTTGCTGCTGGCAGATGTGTTTGCCGTGCGCCATTACTACAACCAGGTGGACAAAGCCAGCTTGCGGGCGCTGCTGCCGGGGGCACTGCTGGGCATTGTGCTCGGTGCGCTCTTCTTCCGCCAGTTCAGTGACCAGGAGCGGGTGTTGAAGCTGGGGATGGGGGTTTTGGCGCTGGCGTTTGTGCTGTACCAACTGGGGCGCAGTCGGCTGTTGCAGGTGGTGGAGGGGAAACGGCCGTCTCCTCTCACTGGCTTCATTCTCGGCACAACCTCTGGTTTTACCTCCACCCTGGCCCACGTTGGTGGTCCGCCGATGATGATTTACATGCTGCCGCAAAAGCTGCCCCGGAATTTGTTTGTGGGCACAACGGCCGTATTTTTCTTCATCATCAATCTGGTCAAGCTCATCCCTTACGCTCTGCTTGGCTTACTGGTCATTGGTAATTTGAGCGTGACGGTGCTGCTGTTGCCGGTGCTCTTTGTGGGCACGCGGCTGGGCGTCTGGCTCAACCAGCGCTTTAGCGAAGTTTGGTTTAACCGTGCCGTTTACGCCATTTTGCTGCTGGTTGGTTTACAGCTCATCCTGGGCCAAAGCTTCATCAACCTCATTTTTAGTTGATTTGCCGTGAGGATCCCAACGGTGTGGCCGATGACAGTGGCGTTTACTGGTTAGAAAACCCTTGGGGTCTTTAAGCCAAACCCAGTATAATCCCCGCTATGATTCGAGCATTAATTTTTGACTTTGATGGCCTGATTTTCGACTCCGAAACAACTGATTTCATTTCCTGGCAAGAAACGTTCGCAGCGCACGGCGTGGAGCTGGCGCGTGAGGTGTGGGCCTTGCACATCGGCACCATCACCTTTAGCCCTTACCTGCATCTGGAGGAACTACTGGGACGGCCGATTGACCGAGATGCGGTTCATGACGTGCGCAAAGCGCGGGATAACGAACTGATTGCCGCCCAAACCATCATGCCGGGCGTGGAAGATTATCTGGCTCAGGCACGGGCGTTGGGGCTGAAACTGGCTGTAGCGTCCAGCTCCAACCACAAATGGGTAGATGGCCATTTGCAGCGGCTGGGGCTGTTTGACCAGTTTGAGTATATTTTTTGTAACGATGACGTGGGGGGTGTGGGCAAGCCTGATCCGGCCGTGTATCGCGCGGCGATTTCTGCCTTGAACATTGCACCCCATGAAGGCCTGGCTCTGGAAGATTCGTCCAACGGGGTGACGGCGGCCAAAGGGGCGGGTTTGTGGTGTACGGCCGTTCCCAACCAGATGACCCGCGACCTCAACTTTGACCATGCCGATTACCGCCTGAGCGCCCTCACCGAGATGCCGCTTAGCCAGCTCATTGCGGAGGTGACGCATGGCGCAATCTAATCCCCCGATGCCTCAGCCAGGGTTGACCAACGCCCAAAAAATTGTGGAATTCCACGACGCCGTGGGGTCGCCCGTGCCAGAAAAGCCAATCGTGCCGCCACTGGCAATTTTGCAGCTCCGCCAAAAGCTGCTTCAGGAAGAGTTTGCGGAGGCAAGTGAGGCGTTGGGGGAATTAACGGCCGTTCTCCAAGCCGACCAACTGCTGCAACCTGCCGACGTTACCGATTGGGTGCATGAACTGGCTGACCTGCTTTACGTGACCTATGGTGCGATTCTTGCCTGCGGCGTGGACCCCGACCCCGTTTTTGCCGAAGTACACCGCGCCAACCTGAGCAAAGCAGGCGGCCCCCGCCGCGCCGACGGCAAAATCCTCAAGCCACCCGGCTGGCAGCCCGCCGACGTGCGTGGCGTGATTGAAAAACAGGTGAACGGAAGTAATCGAGATTAGAGATTGGAGATTAAAAGCGCCCAATCTCCAGTCTCTAATCTTCCCAAAAACCATGAAACTGAGTGAACGCGCCTTAAAAGACCAGCTTTACGAGATTGCCGACAACGAGTTTGCCTTGCCAGAGCACGCCAAGGCAATGCCCCGCGTGCTGGAAATGCTGCCCCATCTCGGCAGCCCAGATGCGGAACTGCGGGACGATTTGATTTACAGCACATTGGCCACCTGGATTTTGGCCGACAAGCTTGAGGATGACGATCTGAAGGCGTTGCTGCGCCAAATGCTCACCGAAGAACACATTTTTTACAAGCTGGGCGAAGCGGATACCGACTCGATTTTTATGCGCAGCTTTTCGGTATTGTTAGTGCCTTTGATTTTGATTCGACAACGGGCACGGCCGTTTCTCATGCCTTATGAACTGCGCGAACTGAAGGTAAAGCTGCTGGATTATCTAGAGCGGGAGCAGGATTTGCGCGGCTTTGTGCTGGATGAAGACCAGGCGGGCGAGCCAAAGGGGTGGGCCCACGCCATCGCCCACACGGCCGACGCGCTCGATGATTTGGTGCAGTGCAAAGACATGGGTGGCGAGGAATTACTGGAAATTTTAGACGCCATTCGCCAGCGCATTGCCGAGCCGAAGTTGGTTTTTACCCACTCCGAGGATGAGCGGCTGGTGACGCCAGTCATTGCTGCGTTGGGGCGCAAATTGCTCACCCCCGCTGATGTGCAAAGTTGGTTGGCGGGCTTTGTGCCATTGGCCAAGCAAAAAGAGCCATTCCCTGACTGCTACCGCCAGGCGCAAAACGTGAAGAACTTTTTGCGCAGCCTCTACTTCCGCGCCCGCAAGCCAGAAACAGCCGAACAAATCGGCGACCCCAGCGCCAGCGCCCTGGCCGACCTGGTGGGCAAAACCCTCCAAACCATCGCCCTTTTCTAACAGGAGTCATGCTGAGTAAAGCGAAGCATCCCGTCCAAGTTGGTTGGGATGCTTCATTGCGCTCCGCTCCATTCAGAATGCCATGTTCGCTGCTAAAACACCGCCTCGTAATGCTCCACGGTGGGGAATGGGTCGTAGAAGTGGTGGAGGAGTGCCTTCCATTGCTGATATTCGGCCGATTGGCGGAAGCCGATGGTGTGATCCTCCAACGTTTGCCAGCGCACCAGCAAAACGTACTGGTTGGGCACCTCCAGGCATTTTTGCAGCTCGTGGCTGACGTACCCGCCCATCCCAGAAATGATTTTTTGGGCCTGGGCAAAGGTGGCTTCGAAAGCGGCCGTTTCCCCCGCCTTCACATTCAAAATAGCAACCTCTAAAATCATCGGTTTCTCCCAAAAAGAAAAAGGACACCCATCTGGATGTCCTTCTTCGTTAGGCGGAGAGGGTGGGATTCGAACCCACGGTGACCGCAAGGCCACAGTGCTTTTCGAGAGCACCCCGATCGTCCACTCTGGCACCTCTCCGTGTTTGGTATTCGGTAATCGGTGGTCGGTAATCGGTTTACCGATTACCGTTTACGGATAACGGTTTACCGTTCACCGATTCCTTAGCATTTGAAAAAATTGTTGTAAAAGCGCTGCCGCTTCATCTGCCAGCACGCCGCTGGTGATGCTGACGCGGTGGTTAAACTCCGTCACGTCCAGCACGTTGACGATGGAGCCGTGTGCCCCAAAGCGCACATCCTTGGCTCCGTACACCAGCCGAGGCAGCCGTGCCTGGATCATCGCACCGGCGCACATCGGGCATGGTTCCAACGTGCAGTAGAGCGTCACGTCTAGCAGCCGCCAGTTCTGCACGGTAACGGCCGTTTCCTTCAGCGCAATCATCTCAGCATGGGCGGTGGGGTCTTGGTCGCTTTCTTTGCGGTTGAAGCCCTGGCCAACGATACGGCCGTCCTTCACCGCCAC
Organism: Ardenticatenaceae bacterium; assembly: GCA_020634455.1. Lineage (GTDB taxonomy): Bacteria > Chloroflexota > Anaerolineae > Promineifilales > Promineifilaceae > Leptofilum. The sequence continues at coordinate 436,602 of JACKBQ010000001.1, forward strand.
CGCACCTACGGGAACCTCGCCCAGCGCCGCGGCCTCAGCCGCCAATTCCAGCGCCACCCGCATCCACCGCTCATCTTCAGCCGCTTGCGCTTCGTCTGGTTCGTTCGGATTGATAACGTGCAATTCATTCACAGCGCCAGAATTATAACAAACTCATCCTTGGCAAGCGAACCTGGAAAAGAATTTATACAAAGACACGAAGAAAGGAAGGAACAAATAAAAAGCTTTTCGTTCTTTTGTTCCTCTGTATCTTTGCACCTTTGTATAAAAATATAGATTCTCAAACACGCCGCGTAGTGAAATCGGCGTGCAAAAAATGGGAAATTGTGCCCCTAGTTGCCTTTGGCATATGATATGATTAGCTAGTGAGAAAGCTTTGAATCCTTGGGAACGACGGGAACCTTTTCACCTGTTTTGCCATTTAAACGATATGTTCTGTCCATGTATTGGAGAAAAAGACGCTATGCGTAAAAACCGACTATTTTCTATTTTTGTGATTTTATTGTTGATTGTGGTGGCCTGCCGCGAAGAGGAACCGCTGCCTACGGCCGTTCCCACCGTCACCCTGCCCACTCCCATCCCCACCTCGACCCCCATCGCCACGGAATCTGGCACGGAAACGGCCGTTGTCAACACCGCTCCCATCCAGATTGACCCGGCGGACATTGATTGGGCACCGCAAGTCATCTACAGCAGCCCTGCCCCCGGCGAAGAGGTGCTGCTCAACGGCGCGATCACCATTCGCTTTGACCAGCCGATGGACCAGCGCTCCGTCGAAGACGCCTTTAGCGTGACGCCCACTGGAGAGAGCCAAAAAGTGAACGGCAATTTCTCCTGGCCCCGCCCGGATACCCTGGTTTTTACGCCCCAAACCGATTACCAGCGCCGCCAAACGTATAACGTGCAAATTGGGGAAACGGCCGCTTCCGCCAACGGACTCACGATTGATGTCCCCCTCGAACTGACGCTGCAAACGGTGGGTGCCCTCGAAGTCAGCCAGATTATCCCCGCCGACGGCAGCGTGGGCGTGCAAACCGACGGCGCGATCACCGTCTTGTTCAACCGGCCCGTGGTGCCCCTGGTGAGCAGCGGCCAGCAGGCCGATCTGCCCCAGCCGCTGAGTTTTGACCCGCCCGTGAGCGGGCAGGGCGAATGGACCTCCACCAGCATCTACCGCTTTGTGCCTGATGAGCCGCTGGCTGGCGCGACCAACTATCGCCTGGCCATTGACGACGCGCTCACCGACGTGGTCGGCGTGAGTCTGGCCAGCCCGTTCAGCAGCCAGTTCACCACGCTCAGCCCGGAAATTGTGAGCATCCAGCCAGACAGCACCGCCAATCTGGTGCCCACGGCCCCTATCACCATCACCTTCAACATGCCGATGGACCGCGCTGCGGCTGAATCCGCCATCTCGCTGACTGGCTTTGACGCACCCGCCGCCGACATCGCTTACGAATGGTTGGAAGATGACCGCGTGGTGCAGCTCACCCCGCAAGAGATTTTGGCGCTGGACACCACCTACCAGCTGCAAATCAATAATTCGGCCCGTGCTGCCAACGGCGCAGCTAGCCTGGCGGGCACCGAAACGGTCACCTACCAGACCGTGCCGCTACCCGGCATTGTGCGCACCATGCCGCCTCCCGGTGGCCCCGTTGAGCGCTTCCAGCGCGGCGTGACCATCCAGTTTGCCTCACCGATGGATTGGGATACGGTGGAAGGCAACATTCGCATCGATCCTGAACCGGCCACGATACGGCCGTTTATCAACCAGTTCAGCAACGAAATCAGCCTCGACTTCAACCTGGAGCTGAACACCACCTACACCATTATCGTGCCTGGCTTTGTGGCCGATCCGTATGGCAACACCCTGGGTGAACCGTACACGTTCCGCTTTACCACACCAGGGCGCGTGCCGATTGCCTCGCTGGGTCTGCCGCCGCGCCTCAGCCAGTTCAGCACCAGCTTCTCGACGAATGTGGACGTGATTCACGTCAACGTTTCCCAACTGGACATGGCTCTGTACAACGTCGGTCTGCCGCTTAATTTGCTAAATCGGCCGTATGATGTCTACGAATACAATCCGGCCGCCGCGCCGCTGCGCACCTGGTCCTTGCCCCAAACCGCCGAGCGGGATAGCGTAAACACGCTCACCGTGCCGCTGGCGGGTGAGGGCGGGGGCGCACTGGCTCCCGGCGTTTACCTGCTCACCGTGGACGCCCCGGAAATCGGCGAGGACGTGCGCTACTGGCAAAACCAGCGCCATTTGCTGGTCGTCGCCGACACCAACATCGTCGTGAAAGAGATGTTTGGCGCGGTCCACGTCTGGGTGACTGAGTTGCAATCGGGCCAGCCCGCCGCCGGACGCAATCTAACGCTGTACAGCGAGCAGGGGGTGTCTTTGGGCACGGCCGTTTCCGACCAGAACGGGTTTGCCCAGTTTGAGTACAACCCCACCCAAAACTATCTGGAAGGCGTGACTGTGATCAGCGGCCAGCCGGGGCAGGCCGGTTTTGGCATCGGCAGCTCCATTTGGGATGAAACGATTCGCCCCTGGGAGTTCAACATTCCTGCCAACAGCGGCGACGAGGTAGACACCTTCGCCTACATCTACACCGACCGGCCCATCTACCGCCCCGGTGACACGATCTACTTCAAAGGCATCGTGCGGGAGACAAATTACGGCCGTTACAATCCCCCCACCGTCACCGAGCTAGACCTGCGGCTGGGCAGCCAAAACTTCTTCGGCGGCGAGCCGTTTGAGCGCAACCTGCCCGTCACCGTGGGGCCAGATGGCACTTTCAGCGGCGAATACCAGATTCCCGCCGACATCAATCTCGGTTCGTACCAGCTTTACGTGCAGATGCCAGACGTGGAAGCGTTCCGCCAGTTCACCGTGGCTGAATACCGTGCCCCGGAATTTCTGGTCGAAATGACCCCCGCCGAGCCGGAGCAGCTGCGCGGCGAAAGCGTCTCCGTTACCGTGAGCGCCGAATACTTGTTTGGCGGCTCCGCCACCGATTTGCCGGTGGATTGGACGGTCTACGAGCAGGCGTACCAGCCATCGTTTGACGGCCCGTTTTACAGCTTTGGCGATGGCGGCGGCTTTTTGTATGAAGACCCCGGCCTGTTTGGCGGGTTTGGCGGCGGCGGTTTTGGCAACTACCTGCTCAACGGCAGCGGCGTGACGGATGAAAACGGCCGTCTCACCATCACCCTGCCCGCCGACCTGCTGCAAGACGCCGAACCAGGCAGCCGCGTCATTACCATCGAGGCGGTGGTGCGTGATTTGTCTGAGTTTGGCGTTACCAGCCGTGCGACGGTGACAATGCACGCGGCGGAGCTGTACGTGGGCGTCCAGCCAGACGACTTTATTGGCCGGGCTAACACAGCCGCCACCGTTAATTTGCAAACGATGGATTGGGACGGAACGGCCGTTCCCAACCAACAAGTTGAAGTGGTGTTCTACCGCCGCGACTGGATTCCCAACCGCAACCAGGATTACGGCATCTACTACACCAGTTGGGACGCCGTAGACACCGAAGTTGCTACTGCTCGCGTTACCACCGACGGGCAGGGCAAGGCCACCGCCAGCTTCACCCCCAGAGAGGGTGGCACCTACCTGGCTGTGGCTACCGTGGTGGATGGCAGCGGTCGGGAACAGTTCAGCAGCACAACGATTTGGGTTGCCGACAGCGGCAGCATTGGCTGGCAGGTGGACCCGCGTGACAAGACGATGGAACTGACGCCCGATGCCACCAGCTACGCCCCCGGCGACACCGCCCGCGTGCTGATTCAATCCCCGTTTAGCCAGCCAGTGCGAGCCTGGCTCACCATTGAGCGTGGCCAACTGCTGACGCAGCAGGTGATCACCGTGGACGGCAGCAGCGACGTGATCGAAATTCCCATCACGCCGGAGATGGCTCCCAACGCCTTTGTGACCATCACCGCCATCAAGGGCGTCACCGACGGCGGCAGTCGCTACCCGGAGATGCGCATCGGCATCGCCGAACTGCCGGTTTCTGCCGAACAGCAAACGCTCACCGTCACGCTGTCGCCCAATGAAGAGAGCTTTGGGCCGGGGGATACGGCCGTTTACACCGTCACCGTCACCGACTACCAGGGCAATCCCGTCCAGGCAGATGTGTCGCTGGCGCTGGTGGATTTGGCCGTGCTGACTTTGAAAGAAGACAACGCGCCCAACATCGTGGACGCTTTTTATGCCGAGCAGCCGTACCGCAGCCGCATCGGTTCCGGCCTCGTCTTTTCTGGCGAGGGGTATCCGATTGAGGTGCCCGTGGAGCAGCTTGGGTTGGGCGGCGGTGGCGGCGGCGAAGCGCTGGACACCACCGTGGCTCGCCTGGCTGGCGACGACGAGGACGGCGTGCGGCAAGATTTCCCCGACACGGCGTTCTGGCAGGCCAGCCTGACCACGGACGCCAGCGGCCAGGCCACCATCGAGATTCCCCTGCCGGACAGCCTGACCACCTGGCGGCTGAGCAGCAAGGCGGTCACCCAGGATACGCTGGTGGGCCAAAGTGCGGTGGACATCATCACCACGCTGCCGCTGCTGATTCGGCCCGTCACCCCGCGCTTCTTCACCGCTGGGGACGTGGTGGAGCTGGGGGCGATTGTGAATAATAACACGGGGGATGCGCTGGAAACGGCCGTTACCCTCCAGGCTACCGGCGTCACTCTCAGCGGCCCGGCTAACCAAACCGTCACCGTGCCCGCCAACGGGCAAATGCTGGTGCGGTGGCCCGTCACCGTGGAAAACGTGGCAGGTGTTGACCTCACCTTCCGCGTGGCAGGCGGCGAGTACAGAGACGCCACCAAACCCACCATCAGCGACGGCAATGAAATCCCGGTGTATCGCTACACCGGGGACGACATTGTGGCGACGGCAGGGCAGTTAGACGATGCTGGTAATCGCGTTGAAGCGATTTTGCTGCCGCCGGGTGTCGATCCAACGCAGGGCGAAGTGGCGATTAGCCTCAGCCCGTCGCTGGCGGCGGCGCTAGTAGACAGCATCGAGCTGAACAACGAAGAACCGTACCTCTCGCTCTGCCCCTACGCCGTGACCGACCGGCTGCTGCCCAACGTGGCCTTGCTCGGCCTGGCCCAACGCCTGGATGGGGCCGGTTTGGCGGCAAACGCCATCGCTGAATCGGAAACGATTGTGACGCTGGGCATTTCCCAACTGCAACAAATGGTCCTTTCCGACGGCGGCTGGGGCTGGTGCAGCAGCGTGGAAAGCGACCCGTGGCTGACGGCGTACGCGCTCTTTGGCCTGACCCAGGCACGTGAACTGGGCTACGCGTCCCAAACCAGCGTGCTGGAAAATGCGGCCAACTATCTGGCGCGGCAGCTGGTTCAACCATCGCCGCAGCTCACCGCCTACGAGGTCAATCGCCAAGCGTTTTTCCTGTACGTTTTGGCGCAGCTCAACCCCACAGTGAGTGGGGATTTGGATCGGCTGGTGGAGACGAATCGTGCCCAGCTAGACCCGTATGCGCGGGCGCTGGTGGCCCTGGCTTACCAGGCGTTGGACGCCAAGCCAGAGCAGGTGGACCTGATGCTGACCGATCTGAATGACAGCGCCATTGTCAGCGCCACGGGTACCCATTGGGAAGACGCCAGCCGCGACGTGCGCAATCTGAACAGTGACGTGCGCGGTACGGCCGTTGTGGTGCAGGCGCTGGCCGCATTGGAACCAGAAAATCCGCTGCTGCCGGGTGCGGTGCGCTGGCTGATGAGCGCCCGCACGGCGCAACTCTGGTCAACCTCGCACGAAACAGCCTGGACCATCTTCTCGCTGACGGAGTGGCTGGTGGCTACGGGCGAGCTGGACGCGAATTACGATTACAGCCTGGAAGTGAACTTGCAGCCGCTGACGGATGGTAGCTTCAGTACGAGCTCCATCACCAACAGCCGCAATTTGTCATTGCCGCTGGCTGATTTGCTGCTGGAAGATGCTAACTTCTTCAACTTTGGGCGTGGGGCGGGAAACGGCCGTCTTTACTACACCATGCACTTAGAGAGCAGTATCGATATGAACTTTGTGGAACCGGCCAATCGCGGCATCTCCGTGGAGCGTGTTTACTACGATGCCGCCTGCGACCCGGAATCCACCACCTGCGAACCAATCACCGAGATTGACGCGGGGCAGCAGGTGCGCGTGGTGCTCACCATCATTGCCGAAAACGATTTGGTGTACGCCCGCATCGAGGACCCAATTCCGGCCGGAACCGAGGCGCTTGACCCAGGGCTGAACATCAATTCACCTACTCAGGGCGGCGAAGTGACCCGCGTGGATGCCGATTATCGCTTTGGCTTCTGGGGCTGGTGGGTGTTTAATCAGATTGAGTATCGGGATGAAGGCGTGGTTTTCCTGGCCAACTTCCTGCCTGCGGGCACGTACCAGTACAGCTACTATCTGCAAGCGGTCATTCCCGGCGAGTACCAGGTGCGGCCTACGTTTGCCAGTGAGACGTTTTTTCCGGCCGTGAACGGCCGTTCGGCCGGACTCATCTTCACCATTAACCCGTAAACGGTTTACCGTTTACCGATCCCTGCAAAGCAGGTGATGGGCAGCCTGAAAACTGCCTGCCACCTGCTTTGTTAATTTTTTAACATTTGTATTTTTTTCACGTCGCCTTAACTACCTCTTGCGCTGGAATCATTAAGATTACTGTGTGAAGAATTTTCGTTAGAAGTAATCTTTAGTATGAATAGGCAGTAGAACGGCCGTATCGTAAGCAGGGTGAAGTGAATGGAACCGTATACCGAAGGCACTTTTTCAGTTGGCACGCAAGAAATTCATTATGTAGAAGCTGGGAAAAAAGGGCGACAAATCGCTCTCCTCATTCACGGTTGGTCCAGTTCCTGGTATGCCACTTCCCCTTTGTTAGGCCAACTGGCGCAGCGTTTTCATGTCATTGCCATTGACCTGCCCGGCTATGGGCAATCCCCTCCTCTGGAAATAAGAACAACCATTCCCCACTATGTTGATCTGTTGGCCGATCTGATTGGCCAGATTAGTGATGGCCCGGTGGTGCTGGTGGGTCATTCAATGGGCGGCATGATTAGCGTGACGCTGGCGCTAACCCATCCTATCCTGGTTGAGCGCATGGTTTTGTTGAGCCCGACGATAAGCGGCCGTTTATCCACCGCCATCAACCTGTTTATCAGCCCCATCACCATGATGGAGCGCTTTGGTCTGGGCAGCCTTGTGGTTTCCGCCACCGAACGCGCCTTTGTGGGCCTCACCGACCGGCTGATGCGCCCTGTCTCTTTTGCCGAGCGCACCGGCATTACCGAGGGTGATTACGAGCGGCTGCGCATGGATGCGCGGCGACCGGGGCAGGGGCGCGTGCGGGCGGAATGCTTCCGGGCGATGTTGGAGAATGATTTAAGCGGCCGTTTAGGCCAGATTGAAACACCATCGCTCGTTATTTGGGGAGCCGAAGATAACACGGTGCCTTTGCGGGATGCTGGCGTAGTTGCCGACGAGTGGACTGCTGCTGATTTGCGCATTTTGCCTAAAGCTGGCCACTGGCCCCAATTTGAAGCGCCAGACACCACGCGTCGCATGGTGGCTGCCTTTTTAGGTTTACCGCTGCACAGCAGCGCCCTCTTCAAGCCAGTGGAAGAAGATGAACTGGCCCAGATCAATGAGATCGCCCAATTCCTGGTCAATTCAGATGTTGGCAACGATTTGACGTTGGCTCAGCGCACCCGGCTGGCGGCACAGTGCCAGGTGCGTGTTTTTGAACGTGGCGATATGATTGCGGAAGCCGCTACCGTTAGCGACGAGCTTTACATTATCCAAAAAGGATATGTAGAAGTGTGGAAAGACCCAGACAGCAGCGGTGGCACCCATAACCAGGCAAAGATTGAACATGTGGCTAACTTGCGGGCGGGGCAAATTACCGGCGAATTGGCCATGCTGGATCGGGGCACGCGCAGTGCAGATCTGATTGCAGGCAGCGAAGGCGCAACGCTGCTGGCGCTGAGTCGGGATCGGCTGCGGGCGTTGGTAGAAGATGATTCGGAATTGGGGGCGCGATTCCTCTGGAATATGTCTTTGGCGATGTCTACCAGGGTGCGGTTTGTGCTGTGGCAGCTCAACCAGGAGCGCAAGGGCGTAGCTGAGCAGGAAGCTGCTTTTGGCCGATTACCGGACAAGAAGATAATAGCCTAAATTTTTAACTTTTCGGAACGCTGACGCATAAATTGGGTCAGCGTTTTTTGTTGTGGGTGGGTACGGCCGTATGTCACATTTTCCTTACCTGAACATCACACCATATCTATGACATTTGCCACCGGATGTTCCCTGGCAAAATCAGTACACTTAAGCTTAAATTTGCGGGGTGTTTTTAGACAGACCTCCAGTTTTCTACTCCAATATTTCACCCCAACACGGATTATCTTTCAGGAGGAGAACCATGTTGACCACCAACGATTTAATGACCATTGATCCGGAAATTGTGACGCGGGATACGCCGCTCCGTGAGATTGTCACTGCGATGAATCGAGCCAACATTCGCCAGGTTCTAGTTGTTGAAGACAAGAAGTTGGTTGGAATTGTCACCGACCGTGATATTCGCCTTGCCGTTAATTCACCGTTGACTACCGAAGAACCTCTTGAACGATTAGAGCTTTTGAATGGCTATACGGCCGTTGACTGCATGACAGCCAATCCACGCACGGTTTCGCCAGAGACTCCCATTCATAAAGTGGCTCAATTGTTGAGCGTGTACAAATTTGGCGCGTTGCCCGTAGTGGAGAATGGTGAGCTGGTGGGGATTATTACCGTAACAGATTTGTTAAACCAAATGGCGCTTTTGCCAGAGTCAAAATAATGATGTGAGGCTGGATTCTGACGACCGGACTTTAAAAATAATTTTGTGATTCGTTAAATTTTCCTTGTTTTATCTGTTTTTAGCACCAGATGTTGCATAACGTCTGGTGCTTTTTTGTGCAGCCTTTTTTCGTGTGAGCGTTTGCTTAGCAGGCATAAGTTTCACACTGACCAATTGCTCGTTCCTCTTTACAATGGATAAATGTCTATTTTGAATTTATTTGCAGCTTCTGAAAAGCCACGGCAAAAAGACCCTCGCGCCTTTATTTTGCCTTTGGGCGAACCGGTAACGGTGACGCGCACAGAGGATGGCTTTTTGCACCTGAAGTGGCAGGAGTCTGCGGCTCGGATCATTGTCCATGTGGGTACCAACCCGGACGATTTGACAGAAATGGCCCCTATCGTATCCGTGTGTGAGACGCGTGAGGCGATGGTTGCGGGGTTGGACACGGCCGTTCGCCATTATTTTCGCGTAGAGTTCAGAGGCGGGGTGTGGGACGGCCGTTCCTTCATGGCCGCTGAGCGCATTCTGCCCCTACAAAAAGGTATAAATTTTCGCGATGTTGGTGGTTACTACACATCAGACGGCCAGATGGTGCGCTGGGGAAAACTGTATCGTGCCGGCAGCATTTCAAGATTGGCAGAGGCTGATTTAGCTTACCTGCAACGAATCGGTATCCGGTTAGTGAGTGATTTGCGGTCGTTGCATGAGCAAGAAAAGTATCCAGACAGATTGCCAGCGGTGCCAGGGTTGGTGGAACGGCCGTTGCCCATGGAAAGTGTCGATCGTTGGGAGCGGCTGCGCGGGGCTTACACCATCTTCCTGCGCAAAAGAAAAATTGATGACTATTTACTAGATGGCTATACTCGCGTGGTGCTGGACGGCAACGCCCGCCATGTTCGCGACTTTTTTCAGCAGCTGGCCGATCCGGCCTTGCTCCCCGCCCTCATTCACTGCACCGCAGGCAAAGACCGCACCGGGTTGTTGGTGGCCCTGCTGCTGCTGATCCTTGGTGTGCCAGAACAAGCCGTGCTGGCCGATTACACGATGAGCAATCTCTTCTACGATCAGTTTCGCAATGGCATTTCTGCTGAACTTAAGCAGGTGGCTCCCTGGGGAGTGAATATGGACGATTTGCAGGATTTACTGCTGGTCAAAGCCAAAACCTTGCAAGGCGCGCTGGCCCACCTCAGTCAAAAGTACGGCTCACTAGAAAACTACCTCCAGAACCACGCTGGCGTTTCCAACGAAACGATTACCCAACTGCGCCAAAATTGGCTTGTGAATTTGTAATTGAGAAATTGGGTAACAGAGTAATTTGCTGTTCAATTACCCAATTACTTAATTGCCCAATTGCCGATACAATCCCACCATGTTCCAAATAACCCTCATTTCCACCTACGATTTGGGCCACCAGCCGTTTGGTCTGGCGTCACCGGCAGCCTGGCTGGAGGCAGCAGGAGCCGAAGTGACCTGTGTGGATCTATCGTTACGGCCGTTTCAATCCCAAACCGTTCAATCGGCCAACCTGATCGCCTTTTACCTGACCATGCACACCGCCACCCGGTTGGCCGTGCCGCTCATTCAGCGCGTGCAGCGCATCAACCGCGAGGCGCACATTTGTGCCTACGGATTGTACGCGCCCGTCAACGAGGGTTATCTGCGGCAGTTGGGTGTGCAAACTATTTTAGGTGGCGAATTTGAGCAAGGTCTGGTTGATTTGATGACCGCCCTGCGCGACGGCCAGCCTGTGCCCAGCCTGCCGTCGGTGTCACTTTTGCGGCAGCAGTTTCAACGGCCGTCTCGCACCCACTTGCCCCCACTCACCGATTACGCTTACCTGGACACGCCCACGGGCAAACGCATCGTCGGCTACACGGAAGCGACGCGGGGCTGCAAGCATTTGTGCCGTCACTGCCCGATTGTACCGGTGTATAACGGCCGTTTCCGCATCGTCCAGCCTGAAGTGGTGCTGGCCGACGTGCGCCAGCAGGTGGCCGCTGGGGCGCAGCACATCACCTTTGGCGACCCCGACTTTTTGAACGGTCCCGGCCACGCTCTGCCGCTGGTGCAGGCGCTGCACGCCGAATTCCCCGACCTCACCTACGACGTCACCATCAAGATTGAGCATCTGCAAAAGTACGCCGATGCCCTGCCCCTGCTGCGCGATACCGGCTGCGCCTATGTCGTCAGCGCGGTGGAGGCGGTGGATGATGATATTCTGGCGATTTTGGCCAAGGGGCACAGCCGCGCCGATTTTGCGCAGGTGGCCCGGCAGATGCGCGACGTGGGCCTGCCCATCACGCCCACCTTTGTTACCTTTACGCCGTGGACGACGGTGGCGGGTTACCTGGACCTGCTGACGCTGCTGGCCGAATTGGAACTGGTGGAGGCGGTCAATCCCATCCAATACGCCATCCGACTGCTCATCCCTGAAGGTTCCCGGCTGTTGGCGCTGGACGATGTGCGAGAGTTGGTACGGCCGTTTGATCCGGCGGCGCTGGTGTACCCCTGGACCCACCCAGACCAGGCGGTGGACACGCTGTACGAGACGGTGTTTAAGCTGGTGAAAGCCAGCCAGAACGCGGGCGAATCGCGCCAGACGCTGTTTAACCGCCTCTGGCAAACTGCGTTGGCGCTGCTGCCGCCAGACGAGCAGATCATCTGGGCGGCACGGCAGCCAGTCCTCACCCAAACGGCGCAGGCGGTGCCCAGCCTCAGCGAAGATTGGTACTGATGAGCGGAGCCATTTGGGGAGCAGTTTGCTTCCGACCTGGTCTGATTTAGTACCTATCCGAATATTAGCCACAGAGAACACAGAGGGTTTTGAGGCGATAGTTCATTTCTCAGAATTCTCTTTTTCCTGCTTCGGCTACGCTCAGCACAAGCCTGTGGCTTTTTGGATAGATTTTTACTCTGACGAATCCAAAATTGAGGTTGATTCCATCAAATCGAGCAGCATTTGGTCTGTGGCGGCAGCGCGTGCCTGCCATGGCTGCAAGAAGAGGGCGCCATGCGGATGGTTGTCAATGAGGGTTTGGTAGTTGCTTTGCCAGTTTCGGGCGATTTCTTGCAGGGCGGTGAGAAGTTGGGGGAGTGTGTCGTATTGTACGGCCGTTCGTAGCAAGTTCAGCAGCATTGTTTCCCGGCTACCAAAGCCACGCGGTAGCTCGTACTGCCGCCCCAGTTGGCTGATGGTGTCCCTGCTAAGGTAAAGGCCGCTGAGGGCGGGCATGAGCAAAAAGTGGGCAATCTCTTTAAGCCCGGTTTTGTCATTTGCCAGGATGTTTGGTTGGCGAGGCAAAAAGGCAGGCGGTGCGGCCGTTTTCTGGGGCATTTCCCCGGCGTGGGTTAGTAATAATCTTAGCGTTAGCTGCGCCAGTTGGGTGAAAAAGGCATCGGGCTGCTGCTGAATGGCCAGCAAGCAAACGGATGCCCAGCGCAAAAGATGGTGTTGCAGAAATTTTTGTTGTTGATTTTGCCAATGGCTGGCGGCTTGGGCCTGATTGGATTCCCACGCTTCGGCTTCCTGACCAACCAAAAAAGCAAGGCACGTCAGTTCCTGCCCCAGATGGTCTGCCTGACTGTTGGTAACGGCCGTTTGCCAGCCCAATTGGCGGTAACTTTGGTTCACAACGGCCGTCACGTCGCCACCCACCAGCCCATCATCCCCTAAAAAGAAGCTCTCGTAAGGGAAGATGTTGAACTGAAACAGGTCGTGGTGGCTGGCGGCAGCGCTATCGGCGTTAAATGGCAGTGGGATAACGGCCGTTAAATCGGGGATTTGTTGCAGATATGGTAGGGAAACGGCCGTTATCCCTTGTAAAAACAGATCGCTAAAAAGACGATAGCTGTAGCTTCTAGCTCGCGCCAGTTGAGCCTGGCTTAAGTCGGACCCACTCGGTGTGGGGGAGCCGGGATTGGAAAAAGGCATACAAGTACATTCCTGTCATGGCACCCAAGAAGGTAAAGATCATTAAAAAGTTGCCTGCGCCAATATGCGCATAAATCGGGCCGGGGCATGCCCCCGTAATGGCCCACCCCATGCCAAAAATGGTGCCGCCGATGACGTTGCCTGGGTGAAACGGCCGTTCCTCAATGACAATCGCTGCCCCTTCAATCGTGCGTGCTTCAAAACGCCGAATCAAGAAAACCGACACAGCCCCCACGGCAATCGCCGAGCAAATAACCAGATACATGTATGGGTCCTTGAAGTAAAACATGTCGTTGATTTGGAACCAGGAAATCACCTGCGATTTAATCAGCACGATTCCAAAATAGATGCCAACCAGTAATGTCATAAGTTTGTTTTTAATTGTCATGATCAGCCTCCTATGGAATAAACAGCGGCAAAATAAACCAGGTGGAAATCAACCCGCCGACAAAGAAGAAAATTGTGGCTATCAGGCTTGAAACTTTCAGAGCGGAAATACCCATGATTGTATGTCCAGACGTGCAGCCTCCCGCGTATCGGGTGCCAAAACCAATTAAAATGCCACCCACAAATAAGCCAACCACACCCATAGGCGAGCTGTAAAATGCAGGAATAAAGTTGCCAGGTTCCGCCGAAAGTAAAAAGTTGCCCACAAAGCCGCCAATAATCACACCCAGCACAAAAATCAAACTGGTACTGTGGTCGCGCCAGTTATAATCCTTGCTCAAGTAGGGTAATTTTGTTCTGGGGGCGCAGGCCGCACCCAGGTGGCGCAAGCTGCTGGAGATGCCAAAGTTTTTGCCAGTTAAAAGCAACAAGATGGGAACTGTAAGACCAATGAGAGGGCCAGACACATACCACGGCCACGGTTCAAGAAGCCATTCTAACATTTCTTTCTCCTTTCTCTGTTGTTGCAGGTGCCTTTAAAAAAGAAGGATCACCTTGGGCTATAGATGTTTTACTAAGGTTTTACGCTCAAGTAGGACACAGCGAAAGTCCTGATTGGGGGAAAGCGCTTGACCTTGTTAACAATGCCAATGGAGCAGGAAGATTTAGCAATGCTGCCTCTCCCTGCTCCAAAACTCTCTTCTTCTCTAACTTAGCGTTCAAAATCCTTTCATTTCTGTAGGGTAGTACCCGTTCCAGGAAAAGTTTTGAGCGCCTTTTGAAACTTACTGTCAGCTTGACTTAGATATTGCAAACCTGCCCTTCACCGTCAATCATTGGGAACCCCGCAGCTTCCCACGCTTCCATGCCACCCGTAACGTTGTACAAATGCGTAAAGCCTTCGCGTTTCATGATGCTGATCGCTGTGCTGGAGCGTTTGCCAGTAGCGCAGGTTACGGCCACGTGTTGATCTTTGCTGAGCGGCAGTGTGTTGAGCATGGCGGGACTGGTTAGTTGCTTTACCATGCGGGTGTAGGGTAGCCCATGCGCTTTTTCAATGTGGCCTTCGTCCCATTCTTCATTATCTCGGACATCCAGCACTTGCAGGCCGTTTACAGACAGTTTGTGATGCAGATCGTGTACATCCATTTGCGGCACGGTTTCAGCATGATTTCCGGCTTCCATCCAGGCGACAATGCCCCCGTCTAAGAATCCAGCCACACGGCCGTTCAGGGCAATAAATGCCATCTTGTAGATTGCTTCCTGGGCCTCGTCTTCACTGTCCATCAGCAAGATCAGCGGGGCGTCATCGGGGGTCATCCAACCAACGCGCTGTTCAAATTCACTACTGGAGAGCTGCACGTTGATGGAGCCTGGGATATGCCCTGCGCCGAATGTGGCTGAGGAACGGCCGTCTACCACTACAGCCCCCTCTGCCATCATTTCAGAAACCTGGGCAGCCGTGAGCGCGGTTGCTTTGGGATATTCCTTGGTGAGCGGAATTTTGCCCTGATTTGTAGCCACAATGTTCAGAATGTTAGCCGGTTTCAATGGCTGATCATCCTGCATGTACTGCACAAATCGTTCTTTATCTTTAATTTTTAGCGAATCATTGAAGCGTCGCTCGTACCCAACCGTAGTGGCAACCTTGCCACTTGTGACGCGGCCTCAGGTAGACCCGGCAAGGTGGCCGGGATAAACCTCAACGTGGTCGGGTAGACCTAAAAAGCGGGGAATGGAAACATCGAACAAAACCGGTGCGCCTTCGTCGCCAGCCTGGGCCAGGTCTGGGCGGGCTACGTCGCCAACCATCACAAAATCGGCCGTGAGGATAAACCAGGGCTCATCGCCACGTGGGAAATCGTAAACCAGCAAGTTGATCTGCTCCGGACGATGGCCGGGCACATGCACAACTTCCATCCCCACGCCGCCCATTCGAATCATGTCGCCATGCTTTACGCGGGTTGCTTCGTAAGAGATGTCTGCCAGTTCTGGCAAAATCAGTTCCGCACCAGTCGCTTCAGCCAGCCAGGTTGCGCCAGAAACATGGTCAGCATGGCTGTGTGAGTCAATGATGTACCGAATTTTGGATTTTTTTTCTTTGGCCATGTCGAGATAGGGCTGAATGTCCCACAGCGGGTCAAAAACGGCGCATTCGCCTGTTTGTTGGCAACCAATCATGTAGGCTGCGCACCCGGTCTCTTCACGGATTAAGGTTTCAAACCACATATGATTTTCCTCTTTCCTAATATTGGTCAGTTCAGTGAATTGTATTATAGAAGTGGGTACCAGTGTACTGTTTTGATGCAAAATGCTGGTAAGGGCAATGTAATGATTTGGTAAGGAAGCGGGACCCCTTCCCCAGCCCTCTCCCTCAAGGGAGAAGGCTGGGGTGAGGGTGGGTCTTTACGCCCGACCGCGCAGCATGCCGTGCCAGTAAATCCGGGGCAGGCCGTGGGCTTTCAGGGCATACATGCTGTATCGCTCTTCGGATTGGTCGAAGGGGAAGGTTTCCTGCGGCACTTTGTCGTAGTCGAACTCGGCCAGGATGAGTGTGCCATAGCCGGTAACGAGTGGGCAGGAGGTATAGCCATCGTAATGTCCGGGCAACGGCCGTTCTTCAATTGCCGCCATCAAATTCTCCACCAAAACTGGGGCTTGCTTGCGGATGGCCGCGCCCGTCTTGGAGGTGGGCATGCTGCTGGAGTCGCCACAGGAGAACACATTGGGGTAGCGCACGTGCTGCGTCGTGTGCTGATCCACCTCGACCCAGCCCGTTGCAGCCGCCAGCTTGCTCTTTTTGATGAAGTCTGGCGCACTTTGGCGTGGGGTCACGTGAATCATGTCATACTTGATGATGATTTGGTCACCACCGCCGACCGGTTCAAAAATCGCTTCCTTGCTATCGGGGCGCAGGGCTACCAGTTCAGTGTTGTAGGTCGCTTCGATGCCTTTGCGGTCAATGACGCGGTTGAGCGCGTCGGCATATTTTTTCACGCCAAAAATGCTGCCCGTGCCGGAGACAAATTTCACATTGATGTTGTTGCGCACGCCAGAGCGGCGGAAATGATCTTCGGCCAGATAGCAGATTTTTTGCGGGGCACCGGCGCATTTGATGCCCGTGCTGGGCTGAGTAAAGAGCGCTGTACCGCGCTTAAGGTTGCGAATGTTGTCCCAGGTGGCATTGACGGTGTCGAAGGAGTAGTTGCTGGAAACGCCCGTGCCGGGTTTGCCGACGCTTTCTTTGAGGCCGGGGATGGCGTCCCAATCAATCTGGATACCGGCGGTGACGACCAAATAATCGTAGCTAATGGTGTCGCCGCTGGCGGTGGTGAGGCTGTTGTTATCTGGGTCGAAGCTGTCTACCCGGTCTTGAATCCAGTCCACGCCAGCAGGAATGTAGTCGCGCTCGTTGCGTTCGGTAACGGAGCGGTCAAAAACGCCCGCACCGACGAGCGTCCAGAGCGGTTGGTAGTAATGCTTGTCGGATGGCTCGATGAGGCCCATGTCTGGGGCGTTGGGCAGTAGAGCCAGCTTGGAAGCAACGGTGAGTCCGGCGGTGCCACCGCCAACAATAAGTACCTGGTAATGATTTTTCATGTGGGAATCTCCTTGGTTTCTTTTCTAAACAAACAACTTTTTCTCGATTGTCGTATCCACTTTCGTGGGTTTTCATTTTAGAAAACTAAATGATGCTGCGGCCGGTCTCCTGACCGCGCCGCCCGGTGGCACGGTCAGGAGACCGGCCACAGCCAGAGTGGCTTTTTTGGTTATAAACTACGGCCGAATCGCTTACCAAAGTTCAGCAAAAAGCCCAGCGTATTTTGGATGTCGGGGTCGTTCAGGCTGCGCAGCAGGGCCAACAGGCCAACTTTGGGGCGTGGATCGCTTTTGGCGGCGACCATGGACTGGGCCATGCTGCCGAGCGTGCGCACCGCATCTGGGCTGAGCATGCCGGATTCGGCTTCCAGCAGCACCTCGAACATTTCGCCCAGCTGGGCCAGATTGGCGGGCTGGGTCGCTTTTTCGGCGATTTGCAGACCCATTTTCAGGCGGGATTCGAGATCGAGGGTTACGGCCGTTTCATCCACCATGTCCCCTACCATCGCCACCAAACCAGGCGCCTCATTGGCAAAGGCCAGCAGCTGATCGAGTTTGGCCACCATGTCCGGCGCGGTCAGCTTCTCGGCGATGGCCAGCCCGGCGCGCAGGCGGGCTTCGATGTCCACGCCACGAGCGGCAGCGCTGCGCACCGTCTCATCCACCATGTCGCCGACCATTGCCGCCATGCCGGGGGCTTCGTCGGCCAGGGCCAGCAGACGGTCCAGCTTGTCCACCATTGCGGGCGCAGTGAGCTTTTCGGCCAGGGTAAGCGCAGTTTGCAGCCGCTGCTCGACGTCCACGCCGCGGGCGGCGGCGCTGCGCACCGTCTCGTCCACCATGTCACCGACCATGGCGGCCATGCCCGGCCCTTGGGTTACCAGGTCGGCCAGCGTGTTCACCGTCTGCTCCAGCGACTCGATGCGGTCGAGCAGGCGGGTGAGCGCGGCCACCGTTTGCGGTTCGTTGAGCTTGGCTTGCAAGGTCGCAGAACCATTGATTGGCATGCTTTGCATAATCACCTCCTTCCAGGCGGAACCATGCCGGGTTCGCGCCGGAAATTAAGTTAATAAACGGTATTCAGTTCTTGCAGAATTTGGAATCTACTCGCGTCCGAACGGTTTTTCGGGCAGCTTGTATGCCTCTTTAATCGGTTTGAGGGGGCGCTTGAGCCAATATGGCCGTCTCGTCCCATCAGGACTTGTATCCATAGCCGACCGCGTCAAACCCTTCCACTCCTCATAAACTTCCATAGATTTTGTGGTATCAACCCACACATCGCCGTGCTTGTCGTGTGGCTTCGCTTTGGTCACGTTGATTGCCTTTTGCAGCCAGCAGTGCGCCCCGCTCAACGGGTCTGGATGCACCGCGTGGGTTAAATTCTGGTGCACGCCCACATCTTTCCACCAGATGCGGTCGGTATCCGGATCAAACGTGCTCCAGGCCGAGCCGCCCTTGAGGATGTTTAGTTTGTGTTCGCTGCCGTTCTCCTCCAGACGGGCCAGGGCCGACATGCCGGGATTGACGCCCATGTCCTCTTGCAACCGCCAGCGGCCCAGGTGATGGCTCATTGCCACGACGCCCGGCTTGATGCCCTCGGTGACCCAAACTTTGTCCACAAAGTAGCCAATCTCGGTTTCCACGCGGATGAGGTCGCCGGTGGCCACACCCAGCCGCTGGGCATCGCTGGGGTGCATCCAGACGGGGTTTTTGTGGCTGATTTCGTATAACCACTTGGCGTTGGCGCTGCGGGTGTGGATGAGCGTTGGCAGGCGGAAGTTGGGCAGCAGCAGCATTTCGCCCTTGCTGCGGTCGATGTTGTCTGGGTGGACGTGGCTCTTGAGCGGCCAGGGAATAGTGTAATCCTTTTCCGGCCAGCCCCAGTCGTGCATGGTGGGGCTGAAAAACTCCAGCTTGCGACTGGGCGTGCCCAGGCCGGTTTTGGCCTTGCCATCCACCGCCACGCCAATCACCTTGCCATCCTGGAGGATGCGATTTTTCTCATCTACCTGGAGACTGGAGACTGGAGACTGGGAAGCGTCCTTAGTCTCTAGTCTCCAGTCTCCCGTCTCGATTTCTTTTTCATACGGCACGTAGTTGGTGGCTTTTACTTCAAAGACACCATATTTGCGCATGTAGGCCAGGGGGGTGAGCCCTTCGGCGGCCGCGGCTTCGGGCAGCCCAGGCACGCTGTTCTCAAATATCCACTGGTGGTACTCGTCCTGGGTGATGACTTCGCCGGGGCGGTACGGGCTTTCAAAATATTGGCGAATGCCGAGCGAACCATCGGGGTCCATGTTGACGGACAGTTCGACCCAAAGCTCGTTTTCTTCCCACACCTCGCCGGGATTGGCTTCCCAGGTGTAGCGCACTTTTTGGCCGAGTTTTTCCATAGCCACGCGGCGCACCGGTTGGCGGAAAGCCAGCCATTGGCCGGAGTGGGTTTCCTGGCTCATCAAATCATGCCGCTCGCCGGAGTGGCCCATCGGCAGGACGTAGTCGGCAAACCAGGCGGACTCGTTCCAGGTGGGCGTGAGGGCCACGTGGCACTTGATTTGCTCTTCATTGCGCAGCGATTTGAGCCACATGAAGCCATCGGGGTTGATCCACATCGGGTTGTAGACGCGGGTGAAGTAGACGTCGATGTCGCCGCGACCTTCTTCCAGGAAGTGGGGCAGGAGGAAGCTCATTTCGTAATGGGCAAAGGTCCATTCGTGGGGTAGGTGCAGCTCGTTCCAGGTGTCGCCAGCGGGCGGGCTGCTGAACGGCTTGGGCACAAATTTGCTCCAGCTGTTGGCATTCACGCCGCCGGGCGTGCCGACGCTGCCGGTGAGTACGTTCAAGAAAAACAGACAGCGGGCCACTTGCCAGCCGCCCAAATTGCCGATTGATGCGCTGCGCCAGGTATGGGTGGCTAAACGGCCGTCGCAATTCCCCACCAACCGCGCCGTCTCCATAATCCGCTCCACTGGCACCTGTGACTCCTCAGCCGCGCGTTCAAAGGTGAATTCAGCGTAGAGGGCTTTGAGTGCTTTGTCAAAATAATCGAAATCTGGAGACTGGAGACTGGAGATTTGAGACTGAAGCTCAGAGTCTCCAATCTCTAGTCTCTGGTCTCTAATCGCTTCTAAAGTCTCTTCCCAATTCACCCAGCGCCGCACAAATTCCTTGTCGTACAGGTCGTTTTGGATGAGATGGTTGGCGATGGCGAGCAGGACGGTTTGCTCGCTGCCGGGCCAGGTGGGCAGCCAGACATCGCTGAGGCTGGCGGTGTTGCTCAGGCGCGGGTCGAAGGTGATGAGCTTGGCTCCGTCCATCTTACCCTCGATGATGCGCTGGGCGTGCGGGTTGAAGTAATGTCCCGTTTCCAGGTGGCTGGAGATGAGCAGGATGACGCGGGCGTTGGCGTGGTCGGGGCTGGGCCGGTCGAACGCGCCCCAGAGGTAGTAGCCTAGCCGTGCCCCGGCGGAGCAGATGTTGGTGTGGCTGTTGTGCCCATCCACACCCCACGCCTGGATGGCGCGGTTGGTGTAATGATCCTCGCCAGGACGGCCGACATGGTACATGATGCCGTCTTTGCGTTTCAGGCGGCTCTCGCGCATTTTGGCGGAGATTTCGCTGACGGCCTCATCCCAGCTGATGCGCTTCCACTTGCCTTCGCCGCGCGCGCCGACGCGCTTGAGCGGGTAGAGGATGCGTTCGGGATCGTAAATCTGGTTGTGGGTGGCCGGGCCTTTGGCGCAGTTGCGGCCACGGCTGCCGGGATGCTTGGGGTTGCCCTCAAACTTCTTGATTTCCAGCGTGGTTTTGTCTACGTAGGCGAGCAGGCCGCAGGCGCTTTCGCAGTTGAAGCAGACGGTGGGGACGAGCATGTAGCGGCGCGCGATTTTTTGCGGCCACGCTTTGCCGTCATACTCGACCCAGTTGTCCCAATATTCGGCTGGCGGGTACTGGCTGAGACGGCCGTCTGGCTGCTTCACCGTCAACATGTGGACGTCGGAAGGGGGTGCTTCGTCAAATTCTGGTAGCGCTTGTCCAGCGACGTTGGTGGGTTGGGTGGGTAACGGCCGGTTCCGTTCCGGCGGCGCACCCACTTTGAGCATGTTGCTAAGAAAGTTGATTACTGAACGATTTTCACTCATTTGTTTTACCGTAGTTTGTTTTGTAGCCTTGGCTGGTACTCTTTCAGCAGGCGAGATATTTCTTCAAGCTGTCGTGAAATATCTTTCTGAAACTCTCGTTGTTTCTCTTCAGATAGTGGGATTTCTGATTGAAATAATTCACAGTAACCTAAACCGTTGTTTGTAGGCACCCGCAGATCATGAATAAAGAGGGAAATTAGATCCACTAAATCGATGTTGTCATCGGGTTGGTGATCGGATGTATCACTCATTAGCTATTCTGAATCTCCTGGGGGGCCATGACGAAGGCGTATTCGTACAGGTAGAGACCCACGGCGGCAAAAACGGCCGCAATCGCCCCCACAACTACCACCTCCGCAAGTAGCCAAACCATCAGCAGCGGCAGCACATGGCCCAACCCGATGCTGCCCAGCCAGAAATGGTTCTTGTAACGGCCGTGGCTAATCTCGTGCGCTGCTTTAGCGGCAACTTCGCTGGCGTGCGGAATAGTGAATTCGCCCACCAGGGTGATGAACAAATCCACCAGCAGAGCCACGATAAAGATGATGACGCTGACTTCGGGCATATCGCGGGGCAACTCCATGAATAAATCGAGCAGCAGCATCATGCCAGAGCCCATCATCATCGCTTGCACCACCAGGTGGAACGGCAGCAGCGGACTTTGCCACAAATCGCGCCCTTCGGCCTGGGCAAAGAGGAATGCTGTGTAAACGGCCGTTCCCACCGCAAACGGCAGTCCAACCCATAAGAAAATCGCCCGCATCGTCTCTGGATCGTAATCAAACAGCACGCCACCCAGCTCCATCAGCCACCACAGCCCGGTAATGGTGCTCAGGCCGATGAGCAAGACTGCGCCACGCGCCAGCCAGCTTTTCCACTGCGGCCGCAGCAAAATGTAGAGGAACCGCTCTGGCTTCTCTAAATCATAAACCAGCAGGCCGGTGGTGAGGCCCACAAAAAGCAGTGAGAGGAAGCCAGCGACCAGCGCCGTTGTCTCGTCGAAGCGGAACCAGTCCAGCCCCCAGCCCAGCGCCAGCACCATGAAGATGCCTGCGCCGATGCCTTTGGTGACCAAATACGCGGGCACGGGCCAGTGCCAAGGGATTTTGTGCTGGGCGTTGTAGCCAACTTGCACCATTTGTTCGGCCATACTGCCGTTCCCCAACTGAATGGGTCCTGCCCACGGCTGCCCCTGTGTTCCCGGCGTCCGAATTGGCGTCCCATTGCTGTGAACTTTATTACTTTTCACTTTTAACTTTTCACTTGCCCCGTGACCATTTTGCACATGAACATCATGCAGCGAAATCACATCTGCCCACATGAAGGTTTCCGGGGTGCGTTCGGTGGCCGTGGGGTGCATCACCACGTCGTTGCCCTCGATGTAGAACAGTTTGGGGGCAGTGCCTTGCTCTGGTTTGCGGACGGTCACGTCCTGGCGAGCCAGCGTGCGGCTAATTTCGCTCATGGGGTCGTTCATGTCCCCGGCGATGATGGCATGTTCCGGGCAAACGACGACGCAGGCTGGCTCCAAACCGATGTCGGTGCGGTGGGCGCAGTAGTGACATTTGGCAGCGGTACCACTGTTGGGGTCAATGTAGATGGCGTCGTAGGGGCACGCTTGCATACACGCTTTGCAGCCAATGCAAACGCTGTTGTCGAACTCCACGATGCCGTCGGCCCGTTGGTACATCGCTTGGGTGGGGCAAATACGCACGCAGGGCGGGTTGGCGCAATGGTTGCAGCGGGTCACCTGGAAGTGGCGGCGAGCGTCTGGGTACGCGCCAGTTTCGACATACTTCACCCAGGTGCGATAGACGCCCAGCGGCACTTCGTTTTCGCTTTTGCAGGCAGTGGAACAGGCGTGACAACCGATGCACTTGCGATTGTCGATGACAAACCCGTAATTCTTGTTCTGCATTTCAAGATTTGCGGTCATAAAGCCTCTTGTTGGTTAAAAGATGGTGATGCGGCAGATACGTGTTGGGCGCGCTGGAGGTAGAAGATGAAACGGCCGTTTTCCTCGTACATCTCCAGCAGGGCGTGGCCGCTTTGTCTGGCCCAGGCCGAGACATTTGAGGGAGCCGTCAGATCGTTGGCAATCACCTGGAGAATTTGCGGGTGGCGCATGGGGCGCAGGGCGGCGATGATGGCAATGACCAGATTGGGGCAGCGCAAACCGGTCAGGTCAATCGTTTGATCGGGCTTGGGCGTGTTGGTCATATCTTCTACCCTGAGTTTTTTCCTGTGTAGCCAATGGTAATAGTTGGGATTGTACCCTGCAATGAGTAGGTTTGTGTCATAACTATTGCTAATGGCTTGTCATTAATTTTAGGGACAAAGAGAGAAATTAGCCTCTACCTGTCATTGCCGCAAAAACGGGAATGACATGACCTTATAGTTCGATGAGATTGAGGCGCAGGGCGGTGATGACCGCCTGGGTGCGGGTGGGCTGGTTGAGCTTGGTGAAGATGCGCTTGACGTAAGTGTGCACCGTCGCGTCGCTGATGTTGAGCCGTAGCGCCATTTCCTTGTAGGTAGCAGCGCTGGCCATCAGCGTCAGAATTTCCAGTTCGCGGGGCGAAAGGCTTGGTGCGGGGTCGTCGTTGGATGCGGGGCGGCGGCTGCGCTCAAGCAGCGCCTGGGTGATCTCCGGGCCGAGGTACCGCTTGCCGGCGGCCACCTGCCGGATGGCGTGAGCCAGCCCTTGCGGCGAAACATCTTTGTGCAAAAAACCATCCACACCGTTATCCAGGGCATCCAGCGCGGCTGCTTCTACGGGTGCGCCGGACAAAACGAGGGTGTGAATCCAGTCAACTGATTGTTTCATCCGTGCGGCCGTTTCCAATCCATCCAGCCCCGGCATCTTCCAATCCAGCAGGGCCACATCGGGTAGGGTGTCGTAGATGAGGCTGAGGGCATCACGGCCGTTTTCCGCCTCGGCCACGACTTCAAAATCTGGCTCCTGACGCAGCACCAGCTTTAGCCCGTGCCTTACCACCACATGATCATCCGCAATCAAAATCCGTATCTTCTTCATAGTTAAGAGTTTATCCGCAGATTGACGCAGATTAGCGCAGATATTTTGCTCTAAAACAGAAAAATCTGCGCTAATCTGCGAAATCTGCGGATTATGTTCTTGTTCCGTTGCCTGGCCAGGCGGTGGGGATGTCTACCACGATGGAGGTGCCCGCTTCGGGCTGGCTGAAAATGTCGCAGGTGCCGCCCAGGCTGTAGGCCCGATTTTGCATCCCGCGCAGGCCAAAATGCTCCTGGCCATGCTCCTGTGCCAACGCGATGTCCGGTTCAAAGCCACGGCCGTTATCACGTACGACGAGTCGGGCACGGCCGTTTTCCACATCCACGCATACCCTGGCCTCTGTGGCCGCCGCATGGTGCACAATGTTGGTCAGGCATTCCTGCGTCATGCGGTACAGGCTGCGGCAGGCGCGCGGCGAGAGCGTGTTGAAGCTGCCGCGAATGTCGAACTGCAAATCGAGCGTGTTGGCTTGCAGCACGTCGTTGGCGTACCGGTGCAGATCGGTCTGGAACGCTTCCGGCGTGATCTCCTCCGACCACAAATCGTGAATGGCGCGGCGAATTTCCTGTCGGGCGGATTCGGCCGTTTCTCTGGCCCACAGCAGTTCAGAGCGAATGGCGCTTGGGTCGCTATCGAGCAATTTTTCGGCACCATCCAGGGTAAAAACAATGCCAAACAGCGATTGCGAGAGGGTGTCGTGCATTTCCAGGGCAATGCGGGCACGTTCGGCCTGTACGGCCGTTTCCTTCGCCCGTCGTAATCTATTTTGCATCATGCTGATGGCAACGGCCGTTTGCCGGGCAAGCGCTTCCAACGAACGCCGCCGGGTCGCATCTACGCCGCCGGGTTCCGTTTCCACCAGCAGCAAGCCGATGGGCTGGATGCCCCACAACAGCGGCACTGGCAGGCAATGGGCCAGCTCGAAAAGCTGGCAAAGCTGATCGTCGGCTAACCCGTCCTGAAATTGGGTCAGCGAGAGGGAGGCGGTGAATGAAACGGTGCCAGGCACATTTTGGGTTGATTGGCGCGTGCAATGCAGCCAGCCTGTCATCAGTCCATCGCCATCGGCCAGGCCAATAAGCGCTCGACCAAAGCCCAAATCTGTTGTTACCGCCTTGAGTACAACTTCCTGAATCGCGTCCACATCGGCCGATTGGTGCAGGGCGGCGGTGAAGTTGTGCAGCACGGCCAGGTTCTGGTTCGCCTGCTGCTGTTCCTGGCTAAGGTCTTGTAATTGGTGCAGTAAAACGGCCGCATAGCCAAAAGCGCCGCTAATCAGGTAAAATCCCGTCACGTTAACAACCGCCGTGAGCCAATTGATGGGCGTGTTGGTGAGTTGGAAGTGGAGCAAAAGAACGGCCGTATACAGCGGCAAAAACAGCGTGGTGGCCACAATCGCCCCGCGCAGCTGGAAGAAAAATCCAGCGGCAATAAGCGGACTCAGCGCATACAAATAGTAGGGCGACTGCTCCCCGCCAGAAAGCCCCAAACAGCCCGCCACCAGCAAAAAATCGGCCAGCAGCAGCCAGGGGCGACGCTGCACCCACTGGTTTAGCTGGCTGGAGGCGAAGGTGATGAGCAAGTTGGGCAGCAGCGAAACGAGCAATAAGATCGCCAATCTCCCTTGATTTTGCTCAGCAGAGAAGATAAAAAGCAGGGGCGGCACGAGGCTGATCCAGCGGTACAAAATGAGCAGCCGAAACACCAGGCGCGGGTCGCCCGGATTTTCTACGTCAGTTGTGCGCGGGGTTAGCAGGTTCATCGGTCTCCATTATGCGGTTTCTGTGAGGAATGACAAATGCAATGCACGAAAGCGCCAGGCACGGAGCAAACGATCCTGGTTCATGAAAAATTTCGCGCCCCGTGACTGGCACCAGGATATAAAATGAAAACAACAACCAAAATTCTTGTTGTCGAAGATGAAATGAGCATCCAAACCATTGTGCGTACTTACCTGGAAAGCGCTGGGTTTGGCGTGACGATTGTTGATAATGGTCCAGAGGCGTTGACCCAGGCGCGGCTGCTCCAGCCTGATTTGGTGGTGCTGGATTTGAACTTGCCGGGCATGGATGGTATGGAAGTGGCTGCGCGGCTGCGCGAAGAATCGGGCGTCTACATCCTCATGCTTTCGGCGCGGGGCGAGGAGGCGGACCGGGTGGCTGGGCTGCGCATCGGTGCGGATGATTTTTTGACGAAGCCTTTTAGTCCGCGTGAACTGGTGGCGCGGGTGGAGGCGGTTTTGCGGAGACGGCGGGATACGGCCGTTTCCCCCACCACTATCTACACTTTCCAACATCTTGCCATCAACCCCGATAGCCACGAAGCGATTGCTGGTGAACGGCCGTTGGATCTCACCGCGACCGAATTCCAGGTACTGCTAGAGCTGGCCAAAAACGCCGGTCGCGTTTTAACCCGCGATCAGTTGTTGGCGCTTGTCTGGGGCAGCGCTTATTATGGCAACGACCGCGTGGTGGATGTGTACGTGGGTCAGGTGCGCCGCAAGCTGCAAGATGCCACTGGTCTGCTGCTCATCGAGACGGTGCGGGGGATTGGGTATAAGTTTGTGGATGTTAAGAAATGAAAAGGTGAACGGGTGAAATGTAGTTGTGACCCTTTCACCCGTTAACCTCTTCACCCCTTCAATCTGTGAGGTTCTATGCCCTGGTACAAACGACTTCGCTGGCGACTGGTTGGCTCTCAATTTTTGGTGGCGTTGGTGGGGGTTAGCATCATGATGCTGGCCACGCGAATTATTATTATTAACATGGCTCCGGTGGTGATACGGCCGCTTCTTGAAATGCTGCTGCAAAATCCTGGCGATCTGCTGCAAACTGAGGCTGACCTCATCATCGCATTCCGCAATGCGGTGCTGTTTTCGGTCTTGTTTGCGGCGCTGGGAGCCATTGCCGCCGGTGTTTTTTCTTCGGCGTTGCTGTGGGGCACCATCATCAATCCTCTGCGGATGGTGGCTGATAGCAGTCAACGAATTGCCGACGGCCGTTTCGATGAGCGCGTGACCGTTCCCCAAAGCAGCGGCATGGCGATGGCCCAGCTTGTCACCAGCTTCAACCAGATGACCGCCACGCTGGAAGAGGTGGAGCAGCAGCGGGTGGCTCTGCTGGGCAACATCGCCCACGAGCTGCGCACCCCGCTAACTGGGCTAAAAGGGTATCTGGAAGGGCTATTGGACGGCTTGTTTCCCGCCAACGAGGAAACGTTTGCCTGGATGACCCAAGAGGTAGATCGTCTGGGTCGGCTGGTGGATGATATTCAGCATTTGTCGCGGATTGAGTCGGGACAGTTCAAGCTGGATTTTCAGCAGGTGGACGTGGGGCAGTTGGTGCAGCGGGTGATGGCTCAGCTCGCTTTTCAGGCGCAGAGCAAGCAAATTAGTTTGCAGGTTGCGCCGGTAAACCACCCAATTTTGGCTCTGGCCGATTTGGATCGGGCCGCGCAAATTTTGATCAATTTGGTGGGCAACGCCATTCGCTACACGCCAGAAGGTGGGCAAGTGTGGCTATCGGTGCAGGCAAACGGCCGTTTCGCCGAAATTAGCGTGCAAGATGATGGTCTGGGCATCCCGCCAGACGCAATGCCCTACATTTTTGAGCGGTTTTACCGCGTGGACCACTCCCGGTCGCGCACCAGCGGCGGCACCGGCATTGGGCTGACGATTTCGCGCCATTTGGTTTGGGCGATGGGCGGAGAGCTAACGGCCGTTTCCAGCGGTCTGGGGCAGGGGAGTTGCTTCACCTTTACCCTGCCGCTGGCGTAGAGCAATCCAGCTCGGCGTGGGCGGCCAAAAACCAGGGATGGACGTAACGCAGCTTCTCTCGCTGCTGCCAGAGGTAATTGAGGTAGACTCGGCAAGCGTCGTCAAGGTTGTGTGAGACGGCCGTTTCCAATTCAGCCAAATAGGGCGGCTCTCCCGGCTGATCCCACTCGATTTTGTCCGCAATGAAGACGATTTTGTCCAGTACGCTGGCCCCAGCCTTGAGCGTGGTGTGGCAGCCGATGGCGCTGAGAACGGCCGTGTCCGTCACCCCAAAAACGTCCCGCGCCACCGCCGCACTCAGCTTCTGGTGCAAAATCATGGGGAAATCGGCCTCGCCGGGCAGCACGGGAATGCTAAACGTGGCACACATCTCCACCCGTGCCTCGTTGGGGATCACGGCGCTGATGTCGTGTAGCCACCCGGCAGTTTCCGCGCCCGCCGGATCAACACCAAACCGCGTCGCCAATCGCTCCGCCTCTTGGGCCACACGGCGCACGTGTCCGGAAATTTTTGGGAAGTTGTGGTGGGTGAGAACGGCCGTTACATCCTCACCTAAGTCGCCTGTCAATTCAGTAGTTGCAAAATAAGGTTGTAGCTGTCTGTGCATCCGGCAAGCTTACCACAAATCGTATGCTGAACTGTTAGATTATTTAGCCAGACTGGATCATAATGAATTGAGAATGATTAATAATGAATTGTGAACTGAGGCAGAGATTAAAATGAACCAGATCAAAAAATGCACAGTTTGGCTGTTGGTGTTGTTTTTGCTCACGAGTTGTGGCTTGCGGGACAGTGATGATGTGGGAAACGGCCGTGCCGAAGGCGAGGACGACGTGGCAACTGAGACGGAAGCGGCTGAACCCGAACTCAACTACGATGGTCCAGCCCCCGCTGCGGGCAAAGGCAACGTTTTTGGCGAAATTCGCTGGAACGGCAGCGGTGCAGCCGACCTAGAGGTGCTGCTTTGCGCCGATTTTTCTTCATTTAGCGGCTGCGGCGGTGAGGAATTCCTAACAACGACTGACGAAAACGGGCAGTACCTGTTTGAAGATGTGGTTCCTGGCGTGTATGCGCTGTCCGTGCGCGTTTTTAACAGCGACGACTGGCTTTACATTTCCAGCGGCATCCTCAGCTCGGCTGAGTTTGAAGTGGAGGCAGGCAAAACGTTAACCATCGGCAGGCAAAACATTTTCAAGCTGGATGTGAAGTTGCAAGAGCCGCGCAATGGCGGCAAAGTGGTCAGCGCCGAGGTGCTGCTGGATTGGCAGGATTACCCTGGGGCGGATTATTACAAAGTGTCGCTTTACCCGGACGAAGGGGATGCGGTTTTGCTGGATAAGCGCACCAACACATCCTCGCTGCGGGCCGATTTGCTGCCTGTGAGCTGTGGGTATCGCTGGAGCGTTGAGGTGTTCAACAGCGACCGAATCAAAATTGCGGAAACGGCCGAACCGTTCGATTTTGTCGTGGACAGTCTGGATGGTTCTTGCCAATTAGCAATTCAAGAGCCGGCCGACGGAGCGGAAATTCGCGGGGCGGAGATTGTGCTGGATTGGGATGACAGCCCCGTTGCCACCACTTACAAAATCCTGCTGTGGAACGATGACGATCCGGACAAGGCAAACGTGCTGGATTTTGTGGAGGTAAACGAATCCAGCTACCGCTTTGACCAAACGTTGGAACCGGCTCGCTACGTCTGGTCGGTTACTGCCTACGATGGAAATGGTGATAAGGTTGGCGGCACGGAGATTTTTGATTTTACGGTACTGCCGTAGCTACTCTTTTTCCTCGTACGGCCGTTTCCACAACAAAAACAGCGTCAGCAGCAGCACCAGCCCAATCAGGATGAGCTGAATCGTGGCAGATGAGGTGTTCAGGCCCACGCCGATCACCCCGCCCGATTTGGCTGCGGTCCCCCCCTTGTTAAACACGCCGGAATTTCCCTCGCCAATCACTGTTGGATTTTCAATCACCTGGGTGCCGTCCAGCGTCAGCAAATAGCCCACGACCGAATCAATCTGCTCACCAGTGAGGCGTTGACCGTAATCCTTGGGCATGATGTTGGGCATACATGGCCCGTTGGGGCAAACCGGAGCCAGCGCATAATTTGGCTCCACGATGGATTGGCGGATGTATTCTTCGGCCGTCATGTCTGGAATGCGCCCGGTGGCCTGGTACCCAATATCCGAGAGGTCTGGGCCAACTTTGTGCCCCTCGCCAATGGGGCCGATGGCATGGCACGCGCCGCAGCCTGCATTCAAAATAACTTCCTCGACGGTGCTACCCTGCACGGGGCGCGGCGTCGGTGTGGGCGCGGGCGTTGGCGTAGGTTCGGTGGCTGCTGGCGTGGCGGTGGCTGCCATTTCGGCCAGCTCTTCGGCAGAGGGTTGGGGCAGTTCGGCCGTAATTTGGGCGCGTAAAATCGCTTCGCACTGGTTAATGCCTGGTTCCGGGTCTGGCATACACCAAAGTGGATCTGTCTTGCGGGTTTTGAGCAGCGGCACGTACCACAGCACAATGTCCTCGCCGAAAACCGGTTCGCCGTTTAGCCATTGGCGTGGCGGCTGGAAGGTGTCGCCGGGGCCGGGGGAAAGCGGTTGCTCGCCTTCTAGCTCATTTTTGCGCAGCACAAATACGCGCGCTTCGTCCAAGCCCAGCGGGTCGGTGGGTAGCAACGTCCAGCGGTAGAGCAAATCATCGCCGCCAGTGGCGATTTTGTACCCTTCCGGGCCGAGATCATCTACAAAGGGAAATAGTTCGGTCTCGCTTTCCAGTTCAGCCCATTCGGTACCTTGCCACAGCCAAACCTGGTCGTCTTCCGGGCCATCCAAATCGAGGTCAATGCGCCAAAACGGCCGATAAATTGACAAATCGTCACAGCCAGGGCCGTGGGAAACAAAGCGTGGCTCAAAGCTGCCGTCGGCGTAAAAGCGGATGATTTCTTCATACCGGTAGCAGCAGATGCAGTTGGGCCAATGGGTAAATTCTGTGAACAGTTGGCGCACCTCAAAGCCATCGTCCAGCTCGCTGATGACGGTGTCGCCAAAGGGGGGCACGGTGGCGGCGAAGCCGATTTCGTCTCGATAGCCACCGGGCCAACTGGGGTACCACGCCTCGATTTGGGTAATTTTGATGGTGCTAAAGATGGGTTTTTCGTTGTAGGTGGCGTCGCGGAAAATCACGCCATCGTTGGCGCTCATCTCCCAGCAGACGCTCCAGTCGTCTTGCTCGTGGCAGCCGTCGGTGAAGGCGGCGCGTTCGGAGGCGGGGGCGGCTACGTCCAGATCGGCACGGGCGCGGGTGTAAAAGGTGCGGGCGACGGTTTGCTGGCTCATGTTGACGAAGACGTGGTAGATACGGCCGTCTCCATTCGGGCTGTGAAAGGTCAAATCCACACACCAGTCTGTTCGGCAATCGTCGTCGGCCAGCCAGGCAGACATGGGAATCATGGCCGGATCGCCTGCGCCAATATCGCCGAGAACGGCCGTTACCTGTGCATCATTGGCGGCAATCTGAATGGCGTCCTCAGCCACAAAGCGGCTGCCGCCGGGTCGGCTGAGCGCGTCTTGCCACTCGGCCAGCACGCGGTTTTCGGTAATGAGCAAAATTTGGTTGACGGTACGGCCGTTGACGCGATCAAAGAAGGTGAGGTGGGCACAGCTGTTGGCGGTGCAGCCCACCTCTTGCCAGGGGCGGGCTTCGGCCAGGGTGATGGGTTGGGCATCCACAAAAATGAGGTCAGAAACGGCCGTATCCAGGTTGCTCAGTTGGGCTTCGCTCAGTCCAGACGGCTGGCCATCCATCATCTGGTACAGCTGCTGTCCTTTGGCAATGGCTAAATTGAGGGATGCTTGCTGCTGCCACACGGTGCGAACGAGGTTACTTGCCAGCAAGATCAGTAAAACCAGACAAATGCGCAAGGCGATTCGGTGCAGCTTAGGACTCAACGGAATACTCCCAATTTGTGGATGAATAAATCTGGGGCGATTATAGCGGAATACGGCCGTTTGGCAGGGCAAAAACGACTTTCTCATTTATTTTGGCGTGGAAATAAAAAACGCCCTGCAGAGGTTTGCAGGGCGTTTCCTGATTAGCTACTGAGATTGGACCAATTTTGAAGCCCCTTGAAAAGGTTTCAATAGAGGAAATTGGTCCAATCTAAACTATAGCTTCGGGCCAGCGTTAATAATCGCTTCGCTGCTGCCTTCCTTGTATTTTTCAAAGTTCTTGATGAACAGATTGGCCAATTTTTCTGCCTGCTTGTCGTAGGCGGCGCCATCCTTCCAGGTGTTTTTGGGGATGAGCAGGTCAGATGGGACGTTGGGGCAGCTAGTCGGAATGGCTAGGCCAAAAATGGGGTCCGCCACGTAATCTACATTTTCCAACTCACCGCTGTGAATCGCGTCAATGATGGAGCGGGTGTAGGACAGCTTCATGCGGGAGCCAACGCCGTAAGGCCCGCCTGTCCAGCCAGTATTCACCAGCCAGGCAGATGCCCCGTGCTTGGCCATTTTTTCCGCCAGCAATTCTGCATATTTGCTGGGATGCCACACCATAAACGCCGCGCCAAAACAAGCTGAAAAGGTTGCCTGAGGTTCTGTGATGCCGACTTCTGTGCCCGCTACTTTGGCCGTGTAGCCGCTGATGAAATGGTACATCGCCTGCTCTGGTGTGAGTTTGCTTACTGGCGGCAATACGCCAAAGGCATCGGCCGTCAGCAAGATGATATGCCTGGGATGGCCACCCACGCAGGGGATTTTGGCATTGGGAATGTATTCGATGGGGTACGCAGCACGGGTATTTTGGGTGATGGAAATGTCGGCAAAGTTAACTGCGTGAGTGTAATCGTCGTAGACCACATTTTCTAGAACGGTGCCAAATTTGATAGCGCCGTAAATTTCTGGCTCTTTTTCAGCCGAAAGGTCAATTGCCTTCGCGTAGCAACCGCCTTCGATATTGAACACGCCATCGTCTGTCCAGCAATGCTCATCGTCGCCAATCAGTTTACGGTGTTCGTCGGCGGAGAGGGTGGTTTTGCCCGTGCCGGAAAGCCCAAAGAAGATGGAGACATCGCCATCTACCCCTTCGTTGGCGGAGCAGTGCATTGAGAGCACATCTTTTTTGGGCATGATGTAGTTCATTACGGTGAAGATGCCTTTCTTCATTTCGCCAGCGTATTCGGTGCCCAAAATCACGACTTCTTTTTCTTCAAAAGAGAGGTCTACACTGGTTTTGGAGGTCATACCCATGGTGTAGCGATTGGCGGGGAACTGTCCAGCATTGAAGACCACATAATCTGGCTTGCCGAAGTTTTCAAGCTGCTCTGATGTTGGGCGGATGAGCATATTCCACATAAACAGGGCGTGATACGGCCGTGTGCAAATAATCCTCACCTTAATCTGCTCTTTAGGATCCCAACCGGCAAACCCATCAACAACGTACAGTTTTTGGCGGGTATTCAGGTAGTCAATGGCACGTTCCCGGTTAATTTCAAACGTATGTTCGTCAACCGCCACATTGACAGAACCCCACCATACATCTTGTTCCGAATCTGGGTGTTTGACGATGCGCTTGTCGCTGGGGCTACGGCCTGTCTTTTCCCCGGAACGCACCATGATGGCTCCAGAATCGGCAATAGCAGCTTCTGGCTCGTAGGCAAGCGCTTCCTGGTAAAGTTTGGCGGGTCTGGCATTGCGGACAATATTGGTAACTTCGATATTGTGTTGTTTAAGTGAAAAGCTGTTCGTCAAGAGAGACCTCCCTTTCAAATGAGTTTGATAAAATTCGTTTTTTATGGCTGAAATTGCCATGGGACACAGGGGCTTTCTGGCTGGCATGGTGTCTATAGTTGCACGCTTTGCCCAGACAGATCGGTGCCATTATAACAAAATTTGGTTTGAGGTTATGGTTAAAAGTAATGCATATCATAAACAAAACTCATGATGGCGGCTTATTTTGCGCAACCGTTTGCTCCCTTTGGAGGCTTTTGAGGTTTGCGCTAAACGGTGCAATTTCCAGAGAGAAAATCTTCAAAAGTCTGGATGGTTACTATTTTGCGTTTTGCGGTTTCTGGTTAAACTAGGTTTATGAACAAAATTAGTTTGTTAGACGGAAAGCGAATTTTATTGGGTGTAACTGGCTCGATTGCCTGTTACAAGGCAGTAGATTTAGCCTCGAAGTTAACGCAGGCGGGCGCGGTGGTGGATGTGATCTTGACCGAAAGCGCCCAGCAGTTTGTAACGCCACTGACGTTTCGTTCGGTGACGGGACGGCCGTCTTTTACCGATATGTGGAGCCTGGATAATCACGTGCAGCATGTGGGGCTGGGTGAAACGGCAGATCTGTTTGTGATTGCTCCGGCTACAGTCCACACAATCGCCAAGCTGGCACATGGTTTGGCCGACAACCTGCTGACGGTGACAGCGCTGGCGGCGCGGTGTCCCATCCTCATTGCCCCAGCAATGGACGGTGGCATGTACCAGCACCCGGCCACGCAGGAAAATGTGGCTGCGCTGCGCCAGCGCGGCATCCAGTTTGCTGGCCCTGCCGAAGGGCGCATGGCCTCTGGCCTTTCTGGCCTGGGGCGTATGGTGGAGCCGGCGGATTTGCTGGGCTTTGTGCGGCAAGCATTGGCGGCAAGCGGCCCGATGGCTGGACGCAAGGTGGTGGTTTCTACTGGCCCCACACGGGAGCCAATGGACCCGGTGCGCTTCATCAGCAATCGCTCCACGGGCAAGCAGGGGCTGGCAGTGGCCCAGGCGGCGTTGGATGCCGGCGCAGATGTCACGGTGGTCCATGGGCCTGTTTTTGAGCCGATTCCGTTTGGGGCAACGGCCGTTTCTGTGCAAACTACCGAAGAAATGGGGGACGCCGTGCTGGAAGCGGCCAAGGATGCGGACGCGCTGTTCATGGTTGCTGCTGTAGCCGATTTCCGCCCCAATACGCAGTCGGACAAGAAAATCAAAAAGACAGATGAGCAGTGGGGGTTGGCGATTGGTCTGGAAGTGACGCTGGATATTTTGAGCGCGGTCAAAACGCGGCGCGACAAATCTGGCTTTCCGCGCGTGGTGCTGGGCTTTGCCGCCGAAACGCACAACGCGTTTGAATACGGCCGTGACAAGCTGCTGCGCAAAGGGCTCAACTTTATCGCCGTGAACGATGTGATGGACCAGGGCGCAGGTTTTGAGGTGGACACCAACAAGGTGCTGCTGCTCAGTTCGGCCGGCGTGGTGGAAGAGATACCGCTGCAAAGCAAAACGGCCGTTGCCGAACGGCTGGTGCATCATGTGGCGAAGAGTCTTAACGGTGATCGGTAAACGGTAATCAGTAAACGGTAAACGGTGGTCTGTTTCTTGACCGATAACGGATTACCGATAACCGATAACGGAAAAAGAATGGATCGCGTACAGTTACAAGAAGACATATTAACAGTATTTAATTTGGCAGAGTTTCAGGCGCTGTGCCGACGGTTGGGGCTGGAATACGACGAGCTTCGCGGCAATACCCAGCGTGATAAAGTTGCCTTGTTAATTGGCACGTTGGAGCGAAAAGGGCGTCTGCTGGAGCTGGTGCAAGAGGTGGTTGGCGAACGGCCGCATTTGGAAGGCACGTATGGCGCCTATATTGCCATCGAAGTTGCCACCCTCGATGATGCATTGAGCTGGCTGGATCGGCTGGCGCAGGGGGAAGGTCCCGCTATCGAAGAACCACCGACCATGCGCTGGCAAACCGATATTCATGAGGAGAAAAATGAGTAAGATTTTTGTTGTTTTGGGGGCGGTTTTGATGATGGTGGCTGTGGGGGCAGGCGCTTTTGGGGCGCATGGGCTGAGTAGCTATTTTGAGAAATTCCCAAATTTAGCGGCGACGTATGATACGGCCGTACGCTACCACGTCTACCACGCTCTGGGCCTATTTGTTGCTGCCTGGCTAGCCGACAAATATCCGGTGAGCCTTACCACCTGGGGCGGCTACCTGTTGCTGGCAGGTATTGTTATCTTTTCAGGCAGCTTGTACCTGCTGGTCTTTACCCGACAAAGCTGGCTGGGCGCCATCACCCCCCTCGGCGGGGTTGCTTTCATTGCGGGTTGGGGCTGTTTGGCTTTGGCCGCCTGGCGCGGTTAAATGTGGCGAGTAACCAAACTCGCCCCAGTCGCAAACTGGCAAACTCGCAACCAAAAAGGAAGCCCTATGAATCCCTACG
The DNA here is from genome assembly GCA_020634455.1 of Ardenticatenaceae bacterium. Lineage (GTDB taxonomy): Bacteria > Chloroflexota > Anaerolineae > Promineifilales > Promineifilaceae > Leptofilum. Next base: position 472,541 of record JACKBQ010000001.1, read on the forward strand.
GAGTCCCCGGCCTTTCTGTGCAGGAACTGGCCGAAAAATTGAAAAATAATGACGACTTTATTCTGCTGGACGTGCGCGAACCTTTTGAGCTGGCTCGCGCCAATTTGGGTGACGGCGTTTTGCTGGCTCCGCTGAGCGAGCTGGCGCAGCAAGGTCCAGATGCTTTGCCCGGCGCCGTAACAGCCGACAAAGAAGCCGAAATTGTGGTGATGTGCCATCACGGCAACCGCAGTGCCCAGGTGACAGCCTGGCTGTTGCAGCAGGGTTGGGTTCACGTTTTCAACCTGGACGGCGGGATTGATGCTTACGCCATCGCCATTGATGCCTCAGTGGGCCGGTACTAATCTACTTGCTCAACTTGTGGCTGTGCGTAAAAACAGTACCGTTGTATGGTAAAATTACCTCATAAATTTTCCCTCAGGCCATCCCCACAACGGCCTGTACAAGTCCACGGTATAGTTAGCCATGTCAGAATCTCTAAAGATTTACGAGGTTGGCCCGCGCGATGGTTTACAGAATGAAGCCAATCTGATTGATACAACTCAAAAAAAGGCATTGGTGGATGGCCTGATTGCCGCTGGCTTGCACCATATCGAACTAACCAGCTTTGTACATCCCAAAGCGGTGCCGCAGATGGCGGATGCGGATGAAGTGATGGTGTACGGCCGTTCCACCTACCCTCACACCGATTTCATTGGCCTGGTTTTTAACCAGCGTGGCTACGACCGGGCATTAGCCGCAGGTTGCCGGGCGATGGCCTTTGGCGTCTCTGTGAGCGAAACGTTTAGCCAAAAAAACACGCGCATGTCATCGGAGCGAGCCTACGAAATCACCCGCGACCTCATGGCTCAGGCGCGGCAGGATGGCATCTGGACGCGCATTTACGTGATGACCGCCTGGGTGTGTCCGTTTGAGGGCAACACACCACCGCACCGCACCATCGCCCTGGCCGAACGGTTGTGGGAACTGGGGCCAGATGAGCTGGCCATTGCCGACACCATTGGCCATGCGAACCCGCTGGACGTGGGGCGGCTAATGGAAAATCTGGGACGGCGGCTGGATATGCACAAGCTGGCGGTGCATCTGCACGACACGCAGGCGATGGGGCTGGCCAATGCAACGACTGCGCTGCAAGCGGGCGTGCGAATCTTCGACAGCAGCGTGGGGGGATTGGGCGGCTGCCCGTTTGCGCCCGGTGCAGCGGGCAATCTGGCTACCGAAGATTTGGTATTTTTGGCCTACAAGATGGGTTTGGGCGCGGGTGTGGATTTTGCTCGGCTGTGGGATGTGGTTCACCAAATTGAAGGGTACGTGGGACGGCCGATTGGCGGTCGCATCCGGCAGTGGTGGGAAAGCCAGTGCGCTCAGGAGCCTTCCGTGGCATTTTGGTAGTGGATAATTTGCTGACTCCCCAAACGTTGCTCTCGGCCTACTGCCAGGGCGTTTTCCCAATGGCGCATGAGGACGGCCGTATTTACTGGTACGATCCCGACCCCAGAGCTATCATTCCGCTGGATCGTTTCCATGTTTCCCGCTCCCTCCGCCGCACAATTCAGCAGCAGACGTTTGAAATTCGCATAGATGGGGCATTTACGGCCGTAATGCAAGCGTGCGCCGCGCCTGGGCCAGGTCGGGAAGAGACCTGGATCAGTGAGGAAATTATTCAAGCGTACACGCGGCTGCACAAGCTGGGCTTTGCTCATAGCGTGGAAGCGTGGCGAGATGGCGAACTGGTGGGTGGACTGTATGGTGTGGCCATCGGCGGCTTTTTTGCTGGGGAGAGCATGTTTGGCCACGTTCGCGACAGCAGCAAGGTGGCGCTTGCCTTTTTGGTAGCGCATCTAAACGAACGCAAATTTAGCCTGCTGGATACCCAATTTATGACGGAGCACCTGCGCAGTTTTGGCGCAATTGAGATTTCTGCCGCTGCTTACAAATTAAAATTAAGTCGGGCGCTCTTGCTGCCCGTCACCTTTCGCTAGAATAAAGGTGATGATCTGAGTTTACACTCAACATCATAAGTGAAAAACCAACCTCCGGGAGGTTTTGCGCGTAGCAGAGGTTATTTTGGGAACCTCCCGGGGGTTTATCAGTGTTGGAGGAAAGATGGAAAATAAATTAGACGCGAGTGAAGTACGGCTTTTTAGCGGCCGTTCCAATATTCCATTGGCTAAAAAAATCGGCGAACATTTGGGCATTCCGCTGGAAGAGACGAAGTTTGGCAAATTTAGTAACGATAATTTGTTTGTGCAGTTGGGAGCCAGCGTGCGCGGGCGCACCGTGTACATTGTGCAATCGCTGACGCCGCCGGTGAGCGACCATCTGGTGGAGCTGTTGATGATGCTGGACATTGCCAAGAGTGCCGCCGCCAGAGAGATTCACGCCATCATTCCGTACTTTTCCTATGCCCGTTCCGACAAAAAAGATGCGCCGCGCATTTCCATTACGGCGCGGCTCATTGCCGATTTGCTGCACACCGCCGGGGCAACGCATGTGATGACGATGACGCTGCACTCGCCTCAGGTGCATGGCTTTTTCAGCATTCCTGCTGACCCGCTAACGGCGCGGATGACATTGGAGCAGTTTATTCGGGAACGGCCGTTAGACCCGAATCGCGATGTTGTGGTTGCCCCAGACATGGGCCGTGCCAAGCCTGCGGCGCGCTTTGCTGGGGGGGTGGGGCTGCCCATCGCCTCCGCCGACAAAACGCGCATCTCCGATACCGAGGTGAAGATTGGCGGTCTGATTGGGCGGCAGGTGCAGGGGTTCAAGCACGCATACGTGTACGATGATGAGATTGCCACAGCGGGTTCGGTTGTGGAGTTGAGCGAGGTGCTGGTGGCCAGTGGCATCGAGCAAATTTCGCTTATTTGCACACATGGCCTGTTTTTGGGGCCAGCGGTTGAGCGCATCAAGGCGATCCCGCAAATTACCGAAGTGATTACAACAGACACGGTGGAACGGCCGTTAGAGCGCCGTCCTCCGAACCTTACCGTTATTTCCGTAGGCAATGTTTTTGCCGAAGCGATCCGCCAAAACTACCTGCGCCGCTCCATCGGCGAGCTGTTTGAGGGCATGGAGACATGATTTTAGGAGCTGGTGGTTAGTGGCTAGTTTACAATCAGCCATTGCTACCCTGACTTTCTTAAAGCGAGGAGTGAGCATCCTCAGATACGAACGGTTCCGAACAGGACGCATCTGAGGCTGCTTTCTCCTCAACCAACTACTAAAAACTGGAGAAAAACATGAGTGACGAAAACGAAGAACGCGACGAAGATTTTGTGATGGCCTTTCAGGATTCTTGCGATCGGCCAGCATTGTTGTTGATCCACGGCTTTCCGCTGAGCAGCCAGATGTGGGAACCGCAGCTGGACGATTTGGCAGAGTTTGTGCGGGTAATCGCCCCCGATTTGCGCGGGCATGGCCAGTCCGACAGCGTGCCGGGGCCGTACAGCATCACCCAGCTGGCGGAAGATTGCGCCGATTTGCTGGGGCATCTGAACGTGGCGACACCGTTTGTGGTGTGCGGCCTCTCGATGGGTGGCTACATCGCCCTGGAGTTTTACCGCCGCTACCCGGAATACGTGGCCGGGCTGATTTTGGCCGCCACCCGCGCGGGTGCGGATTCGCCAGAGGGCAAGGCAGGTCGGGACAAGGCGGCTGAACTGGCTAAAAATGAGGGGGCAACGGCCGTTTCTGCCGGAATGCTGCCCAAAATGCTGGCCCCAAGCACCTACGAAGACGACGAAGAACTGGTAGAGTTCGTGGAAGACGTGATGGGCGCCGCCTCGCTCAACGGCGTGGTGGGCGCGCTGGCCGCCATGCGCGACCGCGTGGATTCCACCCCGATGCTAGGCGACATTGCCGTGCCCGTCCTCATCCTCCACGGGGCGGATGACCAGCTGATTCCTGTTGCCGAAGCGGAAGCGATGTTCAAAGCGATTCCCAACGCGGAACTGGTCATCGTGCCCGATGCGGGCCACCTGCCCAACCTGGAGCAGCCAGACATCTTCAACGACGCTGTGATTGATTTTCTGGAAGAAATTTTTGGCGAAGACGATGAAGATGAATAGGTGACGGGGTGAAGGGGTGAGGGGGTGAACGGCCGTTTCCCACCCAAACCTCTGCTGCTTATCTCACCAATTTAACTTGTCATGCTGAACGCAGTGAAGCATCCCCACCAAGTTGAACGGGATGCTTCATTGCGCTCCACTTTCTTGGCCGGGATGCATTGTGGTGAGCGAAAATTGTTCCCACCTAACTTATGCTAAAATGCAAAAATCCAGCAGTAGAAAGTATGCGGCGCGGCGAGACGCCGGGCCGCAGCCAAGTAAAGTGTTGCTCAGGCCGAAGACCGCGCCAGAGCAGGGCCATTTATAACTTGGGTATACACTTCATCAGGAAGGCCAGACCCATTTGTTGATATTCGGAACCTGCAACAATTAGGAGGAAATTGATTTTGCAAAGATTGTTAGCTGGCATCAGTGCAATTTTATTTGGGTTCCTTTTTATCTTGCCGTGGATATTAGTGCGCAAGGGAATTTATCACAGCTGGTATCTTGCCCATTTTGCTCCGCCATTTATTTGGGGTAGGGTTATCTATGCTTGGCCAATAAGCATTGTTTTCATCTCTATACCTATAGTAGCCCTATTACCGATAAATGATGACAAATTTACAAGTTTAATGGGGGCAATAAATATATTAGGGGTAATTTTAAGTATATATATGATTGGCTGGACGCCAAGGTGGGCAAAGCCACCGTGGCAGCGATATCTAGAGGACCAGTACACTTGGTCGGAAATTCGCGGCACCTTCATTCCTGCGTGGCGCAAGATGGATCGGAAAGAATGGGCAACTCTGTTGGATAGTGAAGCTGGCATAAGAGAGCTGGTACGACGGGCACGGCAAAGTAAACAGGCATAAAGTTGGATTCATGCGAATACGCATACATCATAAAGACAACAACGAATTTTAGAAAGGAAAGAAGGGGGGTCTTTGCCATTGTGCATTGTTGATGTACGAAACGGCAGTACCCCATTCAGTACCAAGCCCCCTGCTGCGGTGAGGTCTTCTTGAGTTGCTGTGGCCGGCGTCCTCGCCGTGCCACTTTCTCGGCTAAATGCAAAAATCTGGCAGGACAAAGTAAGTGGCGCAGCCAGAGGCCGGGCCGCAGCCGAGCTATTCTAAAGGTCGAAAGCTGGCAACAATGGCTTCAAATTCCCCTAGATAATTGTCAAATTCACCAATTGGTGCTTGTAATCTAATAATTAACATGTCTTGGGAGCGAACGATATAAACATCTTCGCATTTGACGTCATTGATTGTATAAATATGTCTTATAATTGGGTGTCCTCTTAACTTATCTTCATCGAATGATATTTGACTGTATTTAAATTCTTCTGGGTTAAGTCTTGTTATCGATTGCATTCGCCACGAATGAACATCATGCAATGTTGCGTTGGATGCACTGGTTTGATAAATAAATATACTGAAGTTATTAAAGGTGTTCTTTGATAGCTGTAATTTTAGATCATCATTTCCTCTGTAACCATTCTCGCCATACAGACTGATTTTCCATTTTGTAGGATAGTCTATGGAAAATCCATACAGGTCATGCGTAATCGTCGCGATTTCTTCTTCGTCGCGAATTAGAGGCCAGTACCCTAAGGCAATTGAAGCCAATAAGAACCAAACTATCACAAATATCAGTGAAGCTTTCCAACTAAGTTGAATGCGATTCTTCATTGCGTTCGTTCCATTCAGACTTGACCTGAGCTTGTCGAAGTAATGACAAATACAGTTTTGCCGATAAGCTAAAAATCATTCACACGGCCGTTTCAACCCCGCCAAAATCCAGCAATCCATTCCCTTATCCAGCCACGCCTGCGCGTCAATCCAGATGGCGTCAACCAGCAAATCCCAGTGCAGGTGGTTGCCCGTAGACAGTCCCGTCGTGCCCACTTCACCCACAATTTGGCCCGGCGTCACCACATCCCCTGGTGCAACGGCGATGCTGGATAGGTGGTAAAAGCCGCTGTAAATCCCCAGCCCGTGATCAATAATCACCGCGCCGCCCCGCACGTACAAAAATTCGGCCACAACGACGGTGCCCCCGGCCGGAGCCAGTACCGGCGTGCCGCCATACGCCGCAAAATCTACGCCCTCGTGGTAGGTGCGGTACGGGCCGCCGTTGTAAGAGCGCCGTGCCCCAAACGTGGAGCTAATTTCCAAAAAGCTGTTGATCGGCAGTTGAAATGGCGCATCCCACTGCGCCAGGCCGCTGTTTTGCTCCCAAATTTCAAACAGGCGGGCGCGCTCTTCATCAATGGATTGTTGGTCAATTTGAGCGGCCGTTCCCGTGAGCGTGAGCTGCTGGTATTCCCAACTGATGGGGTCGCGGAACTGCCACGGCTGCCGCCAGGGTGGCGCATCGCCCACCTGGATGCTCAGCTCCGGCTGCTGTGTGCCAAAAAAGGCGCTGGTGCCAGTTAGCCCCACCAGGTAGCGCTCGTTGCTGAACACGTCCATTTCGTTGTTGCCGAGAACGGCCGTTACCACCCCCACATCCACCATCTCCCCCCGCAGCCCAATCGCCTGCCCCGGCACACCCACCAGCTGCGACACCTCCAGCGTGGCAAACCCGGCGGGCAGTTCGCGCGGCGTCCCCTCGGCTGCGGGGATGAAAATGGGCTGGTAGAGTGCGGGGCGGTGGGAAGTTGGCTGGCCGTTGCGCAGGGCGATAGTCCAAGGAGAACTGTTGTGGGAGACGGCCGTTTCCAGCAAATTCCCCCACGGTCGCAGAAAAATGCCGGTTTGGGGAACGGCCGTTTCTGGCAAGACCAACTCCGTGCCGATGGCTGGCTGGCGGGCCGGGTTGGGGTGTGGATTGAGCGATTGCAGCGTTTCCGGGCTGGTTTGGAACTGGAAAGCGAGCGCTTCCCAGGTGTCACCCGGTTGAATTTGATAGGTGGCGAGCGTGGCTCCCTGAACGGCCGTTGCGTTCAGCATGGTGGCAAGTAGAATCCCCAAAAGCACAATCCGGGCAGGTTTCATGCCTGGATTGTACTGGTTTCAGTGGGTTGGGGGAACGGCCGTTTCTGAGAAATTAAGGAGAATCTGCAATCGGAGGGGTGGGCCAGGGCGTTGCTTCAGGGGCAAGAATCGGTTGCAGGGTGGGCATGGCGTGGAGAATTTGGTTTTCTTGGGGTGTGTTATCCAGTTGGCTAGTCTCAGTGCCGTTGAATCGCGCAACAAGGCCGCCACCCGGTTGTGCAGTAAGCAGATCGCCGCCAAACGTAAACATGAAACCACCCAACATGACCACCAGCAGGCACCCTACGATGACCACACTGAGCCAGGTTGGTATGCGCCGTTTGCTAAGGGCTGGCTTGGGCAATGTTGAAGATTCGAGGTTGTTTTCGTCAATTCCTGCCCGTAACCTGGTCATTTCTACCTCAACGGGTGGCGGCGGTGTCGTTTGAGTTTCGCTCATCACAAATTACCTCAATTAGTCATCACGATTGTTATTGTGATTATTCCCCCGGTTGCTCTCGTTGTCTTCGTCCTCATGCTCATCTTCATAATCATTGTCATCTTCATCATCCTCGCCATCTTCACCAATTTTGATGGTGATTTCGGTTTGGCTGGGGGTTTCCAATCTTCTGGACCAGTAATCATCGCCCCGGTAATCGGCGCGTATTTTGAATTCGCCAGCAGGTAGGATGAGGACAACATAACCACTGTTGTTAGTTTTGTCGTGAACCCCGATGTATTCGCCATCTGTTGTAAAGGCATAGACGTTGATGTTTTTTAACGGCCGTTCGCGATCATCCACAACATACACCCGCACGGTGGCCTCAGGGATTTCGATGCTGGCTTCTTTGCCGTTGGCGGTCGTCACCACGCCAGACCAATATTCCCTGGCCTGATGATCGCCACGAAATTTGTAGGGGCCAGGGGGCAAATAGAGGGTCACGCGCCCGGTGTTATCCGTTTCACCATGCACGCCTGCATAATCGCCATTGGGGGTGAAGGCGTAAACGCCTACGCCGCTAATGCCAGCGCCGTGCCCATTGTTGGCAAAAACAGTGATTCCTTGCTGCTGGGCGGTAATGAAAGCGGTGTTCGATCCCGGTATTTCTGTGGTTTCAGACCAATATTCTGCGGCGTGGTATTCGGCGCGAAACTTAAATGCGCCTTCCGGCAGTTGGAAATTGACAAACCCGTCCTCATCGGTGTCGCCACTCAGGTCAAGATATTCATCCTCGTCTGTGTAAACGGTAACGTGGACGCCAGCAATACCCGCGCTACTGCTATCAACGACCTGGATGGTAAACGGCCGTTTATTTGCCAAAATCACCGTCTGCCATTCATTTTGCCACTCTAGCTTGCCAGACCAGTAAATTTGTTCCTGATATTCCCCTCTAAAGGTGTAACTGCCCGCTGGCAGCTCTGCAAAAGAGGCCACCCCCTTGCTGTTTGTCGTGCTGGTAATGTTTAGCGCTTGTCCTGCCGCATCGTGGACGGAAATGGGCACATTGGCCAGCCCAACGTAGTTGTAATCCATCACCGTCACCAGAATAGCTTCATGCACTTCGCCTTGAGTGGTTGGTTCATTTTCTGCTGGTGTTTGGTTGGTAATTCGGCTAAAAGCATCCCCAATTTGTGGCCCCAAAAGTGTGAGCCCTACCACGCCAATGCCCGCCACTAAAACCAAAAGTAGCGCATATTCAACCTGACTTTGTCCTGTTTGTTTGATTTTCTGGAGGGGATTCATGATTCTACCTTGCTTTTCATAAACATGAGTTAACAATTTTCATAGTAATGTAGCAACTCCCAAATAAGTTCTCTCTAGGAATTTGTTACCGCCAAGTTCCCAACCCTCTAGGCATTTAGTCATTTCTGTGCTCCTTTCGGCCTAAATTTCGGCACCTCAGGATTTAGTGAAGAACGTGCTACCAAAACCATTGACATCAATGACGCACTGTGTTATAAAGTTTGCCATAGTTCGCAGGTAATATATTGGTCATTTTGACCAAACTAAATTAACAAAAAGCACATGCAAACGATTTATTTGGGATTGGGCACAAATTTGGGTGACCGCGCCGCCAATTTGCAGGCAGCGATTCAAGGGCTGGCTGAGAAGTTGGTGATTGCGGCCGTTTCCCCCATTTACCAAACGCCGCCGTGGGGCGTCACCGACCAGCCCGACTTTTTGAATCTTTGCCTCGCAGCCAAAACTAATTTGCCCCCTGTAGAACTGCTCACTTTTGTCAAAAATCTGGAAGTTGAATTGGGTCGCCAGCCCGCCAAACGGTGGGGGCCACGCCTCATCGACATCGACATCCTTTTTTACGCCAACCAACTCATTGAAACCGAAAACATGACCATTCCGCACCCGCGACTGGCGGAACGCGCCTTTGTGCTGCGGCCGTTGGCCGACATAGCCCCCGATTTTGTGCATCCCGCGCTGGGCGAGACGATGGCGGATTTGGCGGAAAAAGTAGGGGATGTGGGAATACGGCCGTATCCACAAACCATTGCCCTGCAACCAGCCAGCTAAAATTTTTTAGCTCGAAAAAAAGTCATTACTCAAAAAATGAGTGACGACTCAAAAAGAAAAACTTATGCTAGAAACTGAAACCACTACCCGCCGAGAACGCCGCATCGCCGCCCGCAAGGCGCAACTTTTGGATGCCGCTGCCCAGGTGTTCAGCCAAAAAGGGTACGAAAAAGCAACCACCAAAGAAATCGCGGAACTGGCCGACGTGTCCGAGGGCACACTATTTAACTACTTCGCCACCAAGCGCGAACTGCTCATCGGCGTGGCCAAGGCGTATGCCGACGAAGTTGCCGCCGACATCGAATCGGTGCAGGGCGAGACGTTTGAGGACATGCTGGCTCAGCTTGCAGCCAACCGCTTCCGGCGCGGGCGCGAGCGACGGCTGTTCATGCTCTTCCTGTACGAATCCCGCCTGAACGCTGACGTGCATCAATATTACGTGCAGGAAGCGCTGCACCGCATCATTGACGTGCTGGAGCAGCGGCTAACGGCGCTGATTGACGCTGGCGTGATGCGCCCCGTCGATCCAGCCCTCACCGCCCGTATGATGAGCGCCACCACGATGGGTTTTGCCGCTCTGTTTGAGCTAGGTGTCTCGATGGGCACCACCTCGCCGGAAACATTGGGAGCGGCCGTTACGGATATTCATTTGAATGGTTTGCGCAATGGAGCGAGTGAAAAGTAAAAAGTGAAAAGTGATAAGTGGGGTTCACTTTTTTACTTTTCACTTATCACTTTTTACTAACAAATTTGTAAAGCGATAGAGACATGTTCAATTGGGGCACAAAAACGTACGTCATGGGCATCTTAAACGTCACACCAGATAGCTTTTCCGGCGATGGCATTTTGCAGCGCGACGACCAAATTGCCGCTGCGGTCGCCCAGGCCCAGCAGTTTGCCGCCGACGGTGCGGACATCATCGACATTGGCGGGGAGAGTACCCGCCCCGGTAGCACGCCCGTCACCGAGGCGGAGGAGTTGGCCCGCGTGATTCCCGTGATTGAGGCCGTGAGAGCGGTAATTTCGCTGCCCATCTCCGTAGACACCTACCGCGCCAACGTGGCTGAGGCCGCTTTGGCCGCCGGGGCTAGCTGGATCAACGACGTCTGGGGCTTTCGCATGGATTCCCACATTGCCCAGGTGGCGGCAGAAGCCAACTGCCCCGTGGTGCTGATGCACAATCGCAGCAAACCAAAAGACGTGGCTCAGGAAGAACGGCTCGGCGGCCGGTACGTGGGCATCGTGTACAACGATCTCATCGAAGACATCAAGCGGGAGCTGGGCGAAAGTGTTGCATTGGCGCGGCAAGCTGGCGTCAAGGAAGAAAATATCATTTTGGACCCTGGTGTGGGCTTTGGCAAAACCGTTGCCCAAAATTTACAGCTTGTGAACCAACTGGATCAGTTCAAAACGATGGGATTCCCCATTTTGTTAGGCACCTCGCGCAAATCGTTTATTGGCTACACGCTCGATTTGCCGCCGGAGGAACGGCTGGAAGGCACGGCCGCGACCGTGGCCATCGGCATTGACCGTGGGGCAGACATTGTGCGGGTGCATGATGTGAAATCAATTGTGCGGCTGGCAAAAATGACAGACGCGATTATTCGTTCAGTTTAACAGGGGGTCAGCCCCAAAATCTTAGCCTGGGGCTTCAGCCCCCGGAAAAGGGAGCATAAAAGATGTTAGATTTTCGCTTAGATGAAGAACAGAAGATGCTAACCGATGCTATTGCCCGTTACGCCAACGAGCGGATGCGCAAGGTGTTTCGGGATGCGGAGGAAGACGGCAGTATTCCTCCCGAGGTCGTTCAGGCAGGCTGGGAACTGGGCATTTTGCCCACCGGATTGCCGGAAGCGTACGGCGGCTTTGGCGAGTACACGGCACTGACGGGCGTGCTGGCCAGCGAAGCGCTTGCCTGGGGCGATCTGGCCATCGCCCTCAACGTGATGGTGCCGAATCTGGTTGCCGTGCCGGTGATGCTGTGCGGTACCGAGGCGCAAAAAGAGGCGTACCTGCCCCAATTTTGCGACGAGGCGATGCCTGCCATGACGGCCGCCTTCACCGAACCCATCGTCAAATTTGACCCGTACAAGTTGCAGACAACGGCCGTTCGCGATGGCGAGGCGTATGTGCTGAATGGGACAAAAACGGCCGTGCCCCTGGCAGAAATGGCCGAACTCATCCTGGTCTACGCCAATGAAGACGGCAAAACGCAAACATTCCTCGTGCCTGCTGACGCCGCTGGCTTGTCCATCGACAAAAAAGCCAAGCTGATGGGCATCAAGGGGCTGCCCACCTTCAAAGTCACGCTGGCCGCCTGCCGTATTCCGGCTGAAAACAAGTTGGGCGGCGACGAAGGCATCGACTTTGGCCTGATTTTGAACCACAGCCGGATTGCCCTGGGCGCAGCGGCCGTCGGCGTGGCCCGCGCAGGCTACGAGTATGCGCTCGATTACGCTAAGCAGCGTGTCCAGTTTGGCGAACCGATTGCTCACAAGCAATCCATCGCCTTCATGCTGGCCGACATGGCCACCGACATTGACGAGGCCCGCCTGCTGGTGTGGGAAGCGGCCTGGCAGATGGACCAGGGCAAGGACATCACCCGTGACGCCACGCTGATGAAGCAGCGCGTGGATGACATTGTGGTGCAGGTGGCCGACCGGGCGCTTCAAGTGCTGGGCGGCTACGGCTACATCCGCGAATATCCGGTGGAGCTCTGGCTGCGCAATGCCCGTGGCTTTGCCTCATTTGATGGACTGGCGATTGTGTAATTGGGTAATTGAGTAATTAGGTAATTGGGTAATTGAAAAATTACTAATTACTAAATTACAAATTACTTAATTACTTCGTAAAAAACGGAGTAGACAAAATGATTAGTTTCGAGATTCCTGAATCAATTGTAAACCAGGCCCAGATGACCAAGATGGTGGCAGAGCAGGCAATGCGGCCGTTTTCGCGTGATCTGGATGAACATGAGCACCAGCGGCCTGAGACATTTGTGAATATGACCTGGCCGTTCACCCAGCAGATGATGAAATCGGCTCTAAAGGGCGTGGAAAAACGACTAAATGGGAATGGCAACGGCACCAACGGTGCCAACGGCCATTCCGCTCCTAAAGGCCCCGATTTTTCGATTTTGGGCTTCATTATGATGGTGGAGCAGATGAGCTGGGGCGACGCCGGGCAGTACCTTTGCCTGCCGCACCCGATGCTGGGCGGTTCGGCCGTGCAGGCGGCGGGCACGCCAGAGCAGCAAATCCGCTTCCTCAAGAAGTTCACCGAGGGCGATCCCAAGTGGGGGGCGATGGCCATCACCGAGCCGGGAGCTGGTTCTGATAATAGCTCGATGCGGACAACGGCCGTTCTCGACCCCGACACTAATGAATGGATCCTTAACGGCGAGAAAATCTTCATCACCAACGGCAAGCTGGCCCTGGACGAGTCCGATGGGTTGTGCGTGGTTTGGGCCACGATTGACCCGGCTGCCGGACGTGCCGGTATCAAATCGTTTGTGGTGGAAGGCAACACGCCGGGCGTTTCCATCGCCAAGCAAGAACACAAGTTGGGCATTCGCGCCAGCGACACCGTCGCCCTGCATTTCGACAACGTGCGGCTGCCGTTTGAGAACATGCTGGGCACGCTGGACCCGCAGCAGCCTGCGGCCAACAAGGGGTTTAAAGGCGCGATGAAAACGTTCGACGCCTCCCGCCCGGCGGTGGCGGCTTCTGCAATGGGCATCGCCCGCGCTGCGCTGGAGTTCACCCGCGACAAGCTGGCGGAAGAGGGCATTGTGCTGGATTACACCAAGCCGCGCCACGAACTCACCGCCATCGAGCGGGACCTGATGGAGATGGAAGTGCGGCACAAGGGTGCCTGGCTGCTCACGTTGCGCGCTGTCGGCATGATGGCCCACGGCGAGAGCAACCGGCTGGCGGCCAGCATGTGCAAATTCCGCGCGGGCGAGGCCGTCACCTGGATCACCCAGAAAGGCGTGGAGCTGCTCGGCCCGATGGGCTATTCCCGCGAATGGCTGGCGGAAAAGTGGATGCGCGACGCGAAAATTAACGACATCTACGAAGGCACGAAGCAGATTAACCAGCTGATTATTGCCCGGAGTGTTTTAGGTTATTCGCGGCGGGAGTTGAAGTAATCGGTGGTCGGTGGGCGTTCGCCGGGGGGTGAAGCCCACCGGCTAGTTGTGGAAGCCTCTGCGAGGCTAGAGCCCCTGAGGGGCTTCTATAGCTAGCCAGGCCATTTATGGCCCGGCGGACTGGCGGTGGTACACTTGCACCAGACTAACCCACTGAATTAATCACAGGTGGCGCAGATTCCCTCTAAAATCTCTGTGCCCTCTGTGGCCAAGCAATTTAGGAGAAGTTGACACATGACATATTCGATTCGAAAAGCGGCCGTAATCGGGGCCGGGACGATGGGCGGGGGTATTGCCGCGCATCTGGCCAACATCGGCATTCCGGTGGTGCTGCTAGACATGGTTCCGCCCAACCTGAGCGAAGCCGAGAAGAACGATCCCAAGGCGCGCAACCGCATCGTGCAAAGTTTGTACGATCGCATGGCCAAGGCCCGCCCGGCGAATCTGGCCCGCGCCGACCGGGGCGACCTCATCACCCTGGGTAATTTGGAAGACGATTTTGACCTGCTGGCCGACTGCGACTGGATTGTGGAAGTGATTATCGAGCAGTTAGCCCCGAAGCAGGCGCTGATGGAGCGTATTGAGGCGGTGCGCAAGCCAGGGAGCATCATCAGCAGCAACACGTCTGGCATTCCGATTAATGAGATTGCAAACGGCCGTTCCGACGAATTCAAAGCTCATTTCCTCGGCACCCACTTCTTCAACCCGCCGCGCTACCTCAAGCTGTTGGAAGTGATTCCCACGCCCGACACCGATCCCGAAGTTGTGGACTTTATGGTGCAGTTTGGCAGCGATGTGCTGGGCAAAGGTGTGGTCGTTTGTAAAGACACGCCCAACTTCATCGCCAACCGCTTCATTGCCATTGTGGGCTCGTATTTGGCAGAGTATGCGCTGGAAAATGGGTACACCATCGCCGAAGTGGACGCCATCACCGGGCCGCTGGTGGGTCATCCCAAAACCGCCACCTTCCGCCTGACCGACCTGGTGGGGCTGGACGTGATGATGCACGTCAACAACAACCTCTACCCGGCCATCGCCCACGACCCGTACCGCGAAATTTTGAAAGGCCCCAAGAGCACGGCGCTGAACGAGAAGCTGGCGGCAAACAAATGGCTGGGTAACAAGAGCGGCCAGGGCTTTTACAAGCAGGTGCGCGTGGGCGGCAGTCGTGAATTCCACACGATTGATCCGGAAACGCTGGAATATTCGAATCCACCGAGCGTGCGGTTTGACTCCGTGGGGGCAGTGCGCAAGATTGAAGATTTGGGTGAGCGGCTGCGCAAGCTGATGGAATTTGACGACCGCGCCGCCAATTTTGTGCGCGACACCACTTACTACATGCTGGCCTACGCGGGCTACGTCACGCCCGAAATCGCCCATTCCATTGTGGATGTGGACAATGCCAACCGCTGGGGGTTTGCCCACGAAGCCGGCCCCTTTGAGATTTGGGATATGCTGGGCGTGGCTGAAACCATCGAAAAAATGGAAGCGGCGGGTCTGAAAGTGGCCGACTGGGTGAAAGATATGGTAGCGGCTGGGCATAGTAGTTTTTATAAAGACGGCCGTTTCTTCGACTTCCAAACCAAGCAGTACAGTCCCGTACCCTTCGACGAGAAAAATATCACCGTGCTTGGCTTGCACGAGGCGAACAAAGAGCTGGCCTGCAACGACAGCGCCAGCCTGCTAGACATGGGCGACGGTGTGCTGCTGTTTGAGTTCCACGCCAAGATGAACGCCATCGATGACCAGATCATTGCTCTGGGGCACGAGGCGTTGGCCCGTCTGGAAAGCGATTTTGACGCCCTGGTGATTGGTAATGACGCGGACAACTTCTGTGTGGGGGCCAACCTGTTTGCCGTGGGTGTGGCGGCAGCCAGCGGCATGTGGGGCCAACTCAACGAGATGATTCGCGGCCTGCAAGCGCTGACGTTTGGCTTGCAGCATGCGCCGAAACCGGTGGTAACGGCCGTTCGCGGCATGGCTCTCGGCGGCGGCGTGGAGATGGCTGTGGCCGGTTGGGAAAGCGTCGCGGCCCACGAAACGTACATGGGCCTGGTGGAAGTCGGCGTCGGGCTGATTCCGGCGGGCGGTGGCTGTAAAGAGCTGCTGCGACGCAGAATTAACCCCGTCATGAAAACGGACAATGCGGACGTGTTGCCCGTGCTGCAAGATGTGTTTACGCAGGTGGCGACGGCCAAGGTGGGTGAATCCGCCTGGCAGGCCAAAGAGCTGGGCTACCTGCGCGACCGCGACATGATTGTGATGAACGCCGACCATCGGCTGGCGCAGGCCAAAGCACGCGCGTTGCAATTGGCCGCCATCGGCGCGCGTCCGCCGGAAGCGGAGAAAATTTATGCGGCTGGACGGGATGCGCTGTACGCGCTCAAGTTAGGTGTGCAGGGCTTCGTTTGGGGCAACTACGCCAGCGAGCACGACGCGCTGATCAGCGGCAAGCTGGCCCACGTGCTCACCGGCGGCGACCTGAGCACTGGAACCTGGGTGGACCCGTGGTACATCCTCGATTTGGAGCGGGAAGCGTTCCTCTCGCTGCTGGGTGAGGAGAAAACCCGTGAGCGCATGACGCATATGTTGACGACTGGTAAACCACTACGCAACTAAAAGGAGATTGGAGACTAGAGATTGGAGATTAAGAGTCAGAGTCTCCAATAACCAATCTCCAGTCTCCTCCGAAGGAGAATTCTTATGACACGAGAAGCAGTCATTGTAGCGGCCAGTCGTACGGCCGTTGGCAAAGGGAAACGAGGCACTACCCGCAACTGGCGATCCGACGAGATGGCCGCGGCCGTGGTGGCGGAAGTGATGCGGCAGGCAGAGGCGCTCGATCCGCTGGAAATTGATGACGTGATTATGGGTTGTGCCATGCCCGAAGGGGCACAAGGGCTGAACTTTGCCCGCACCATCGCCCTGCGTGCCGGGCTGCCGGTGGATGTGCCGGGCATGACGGTCAACCGCTTTTGCTCCAGCGGCCTGCAAACTATCGCCCTGGCCGCCGAGCGCATCATTGCCAACGGGGCGGATGCGATTATCGCGGGTGGCGCGGAGACGATGAGCCTGGTGCCGATGACCGGCTTTCGGGTAAATCCGAACCCGTACATGGTGGAAAACGCGCCAGAAGTGTACATGGGCATGGGCCTCACGGCCGAGCGGGTCGCCGACGAGTTTGAGGTGAGCCGCCAGGCGCAGGATGAGTTTGCCCTGCGCAGCCACCAGCGGGCGATGGCCGCCTACGAAAAAGAGCTGTTCAAGGGCGAAATTTTGCCGGTGGAGATTGAGGAAGTGACGCCCGGACCGGATGGGCCGCAGCGGCAAACCATCGTTTTTGACCGGGATGAGCACATCCGCCCGGAAACCACGTTAGAGGGATTGGCCAAGCTGCGCCCGGTGTTCAAAATGGGTGGTTCCGTTACCGCTGGCAATGCCTCGCCGTTGAGCGATGGGGCAGCGGCCGTTTTGGTGATGGAGCGCCGCAAAGCCGAAGCGTTGGGGCTGAAGCCGCTGGTGCGTTTTGTGGGCTTCAACGTCGGTGGAGTGCGCCCGGAAATTATGGGTGTGGGGCCGATTACGGCCGTACCGCGCCTGCTGAAGCGCACCGGCATGGCGCTGAGCGACATCGACCTGATTGAGCTGAACGAGGCGTTTGCGGCGCAAGCCGTGGCCGTCATCCGTGAGCTGGGCTTTGACGAAGAGAAAACCAACGTGAACGGCGGCGCGATTGCTTTGGGGCATCCGCTGGGTTGCACGGGGGCCAAGCTGACGGTGCAAATCATCAACGAAATGAAGCGGCGCGGCAATCAGTTTGGCATGGTGACGATGTGCATCGGTGGCGGCATGGGCGCTGCGGGCATCTTTGAGAATCTTAACTAAGTCCTGGATTGGGTGACAGGCACAGTTTTCTGCGTCTGTCACCATCATCTTTGCTTGCTCACAAGACCCTCTTTCCTCATCAAAATTACAGGTGTAATTGCGTTAAGTAATCGTAGGGAATGCAGCAATTCTTAAACGAACGCCTATCTTATACTACTATTATCTCTAGCTGAACAGGTGTAAGATGGACGTCAAAATTTTGCTCTTTTGTACTGATATCGAAACTGGCTGCATTTGGGAGTTTGCCATGTGCCGGAGGGGTTGGATGGTGACAACGGCCGTCACTGCCCAGGCAGCACTGACTGAGTGGGAAGAAAACCCTTTTGACCTCATATTGATCAATGCTGGTGACGAAAATTTGTGCGAAGCTCGCCAATTTTGCCAGGATTTACGTGCTTTCGTTGCCAATCCCATTATTTTTCTTACGGAAGATAGTCGTGAATCGAATCAGGTCGAAATTTATGAGGCTGGGGTGGATGAGTGCATTGTAATGCCCATTACAGTTCGACTGCTGATGACCAAACTTGTTGCCTGGCTGCGCCGTTCCTGGAAAATTCCAACAGAAACCCTGGACACCCTCCATACTGGCACTTTTCAACTAGACTCTGTGCGGCGTTATCTGATCGATGATTGCGGAAAACAAACAAAATTGACCAATTTGGAATTCCGCTTGATGCACCTTTTTCTCAACAACCCAAATTGCGTCTTAGAAAGCTCGCTTATCCTGAACCGGGTTTGGGGTCATTCCGCTGGCGGAGATTGCACTTTGCTGAAACATCTGGTTTATCGGCTGCGGCGCAAAATCGAGCCGAATCCCGGCGATCCCCGTTATTTGCAAACTGCTTCTGGCGAAGGCTATATATTCCTACCCTGAGCCTACGCTATCCCAACGAATTGCCTTCAGGCAAAAAATAAGACTAGTTGCCACTAAGGTAGCGACCGTTTTTGCGACCTAGCCAGCTTATACTCCTCACAATTCATCAGGTAACGGACGATAACGTTCGAAAAAAAGGAGCAAAAAAATGAAAGTAAAACGGTTGATGATTCCTTTGGTAATGGCTTTAATGGCTATGTTTTTATTATCAAGTGGGGCCAGCCCGGCGTTGGCTGCCAGTAAAGCATTTAATTATCGCTTTGCTGGTAAGGGAGCGGATGCTGGATGGTATTCATGTGAGGGGGACGTTTGTACTTACACTTCTGTTTATGTTGCGGATACGATGTACCGGTATGATGGCACGAAGATGAACGGCCGCTCCCTGAGCTACTCCACATCCACCTATGATCCTGTCAACTTTGCCTTCAGCTACAGCTATGGCTTTGTGGAAAATCCGACGTTTTCCATTAGTAAGAAGCTGACGGCTGCCTCTGTCTCAGCCTCGGTACCGATCACCACCTGTTCTTACAATGAAATGACTGGTGAGGAAACTTGTATCGATGGCGGTATTGTTCAGGTAAACGTTACGTGGACAGGCATTGGAGATTTGATTCGTGGGTCAAGCAAGGGGCATTACGTTTCCAAGAACTTTACCTCCAACTACAGCTTTAAAGGCACCTGGCGCGAAGCAACGGCCGTTGGCCTGATAAATGGCAATAGCCCGGGCGAGTTTGGCTGGGGACAAATATTTGACCTGAAAGATTCCAGCATGACAAGCTGCCACGGATCCTGCTAATCTATTCGTTTAAAGAGAGTTTGGAGAAAAATGCCCTGCATCGGAGCGAAGAGTCATTCTGGTGCAGGGCATTTTGCCTTAATGGCCGTTTCGATCTTCCCTCTCCTTCCTGGTTTTTTCTTTGGCTACTGCTGTGAAGAAGCAGGGTTGGTTGTCGCAGGAACGGCCGTTTGTGCCACAAAAAACCCTGCCCATACCTGCTAAATTCGACTTGTTTCATTTCCTGTCTGCGTACCTGAATTTGAACATGCAGCGCGGCTAGTCCCATTGTGCTCAATTCTGGGATATTTCTGGTTGTGATTCCAGGGTAACAGCGATGAGATGAATGCAGGGATCTATGGTTTCGGTTGTCTGGACGGATGTGTCAATTAGCTGGATTTCCTGAATGGGTTGATTTTGTAACGCTTCTGGCAGGGTGATGGTAAGGAGATCGATACGGCCGTCCGTATTTCCTTCTTTTCCACGCCATGCCTCTTGTAGATTGGCAGATGTGGCGCTGTTTACGTAGGTTTCTGGCATGGCTCTGCGCCAATCTCTTATATTGTCCCCCAAAATTAAAGGTTCCCCGAAAGATTGCCCGTTGGCGAAAATGATTACCAATTCCCCAATTTTTTGGCCTGAAAATTCAGCCAGCCCCTGCCCGGCTTGAAGCAAAAAATGGGCTTTTGTCGCGGAGAGGTTATTGACTGATATTGATACAAGTGTGGGGCGATCAGCGCCACCAATTTCGCATTCTGTAGATATTTTCCAGCCGTGTTCAAAGGGAAGTCCCAGGAGCGTTGTTTGTCCTGGCCCAAGCCCCAAATTGGCTTCAGGTTCGGTGAGGCGCGAGCTTTCTTCTGTAGAAATTATGTGGAAGATGGGCGCTCGATTTACTGTTGGGGTGAGGATGTCTGGCGGCTGGCTGGCAACGGCCGTTTCTGGTGGTGAAGTGGGGGGATTTGTGGCGTTTACGGCCGTTTCTGGAGTCACTGTCTGGGTGGGTGTTGAGTCAGCCATTTCTTCAATGCCGGACACGGGGATGAGCTGCGAACTGATAAGAAATATTGCTGCCAAAAACAAAACGACGCCGAAAACGGCAATCCAGCGACGTATTGTGGGCCTGGCTTGGGGGTTTGCAGGCAAGGTGCCTGCTGTTTTTATTGGGTTGTAGTGGTCTTGTTTTGGCGCGTTTGTGGTGATGCTAGTTAGGTGACTTACCAATTCCGTCATCGAGTTGTATCGTTTGGCGGGTTCTTTGGCCAGGGTGTTTTGAATGACGAGATCAACTTTTGGCGGCAGTTCCGGATTAAAATCGTAAATGTTTGGGATGGGCTCTGTAGTGTGGGCAACGATCTGTTCTAGAATTGTTTCTCCGGCAAACGGCCGTTTACCGGTCAGTAGTTCAAACAAGATTACGCCCAGAGCATAAATGTCTGTGCGATGGTCCAGGTTTTCATCATTGCGTATTTGTTCCGGGCTCATGTAGGCGGGCGTTCCCATGCTGGATGATCCGGTTAAGCTGAGGGTGGCGTCATTTACCTTGACAATGCCAAAATCAGACAAATAGGCGTCGCCCCGGTTGTCTAGTAGGATGTTGCTAGGTTTCAAATCGCGATGAATGATGCCTTGTTGATGGACTTCTGCCAGGGTGGAGGCGATGCGTATGACGATGGAAACGGCCGTTTGCATTGGTAGCTTTCCATGGCGAGTCCATTCAACCAGCGATCCGCCCGCCATATACCGCATAACAATAAATGGCTGTTCTTCGTGTTCCCCAAAATCATAAACTGGCACAATAACAGGGTGATCGAGTCGGGCAATTGTCCGCGCTTCGCGTTGAAAACGCTCTCGGTATTTTGCCTCAGATAAAAATTGACTGGGTAGAAGTTTTATAGCGACCTGACGATCAATGTGAGGATCGTGTGCCAGATAAACAATCCCCATTCCCCCATGGCCAATTAAAGAAATTATTGAGTATCGTCCAATTTGTTCGGGAGTCATCAGCAGAGATTATACAATTTTTGCCACTTTTGTTCCCACTTTTCAGATAAATAGGCTGCTTCTGGCTATAATTGGGCCAATCACAGGTTCAGATGCAGTTTTCCGTTTGGAACATGGGTAAAGCTAGAGGGTTTTGCTCATGCTGTTTTCGAAGTCACCTGGAGCCAAGAGGGATTGACCAAGGATGTTGGTTTTCCGGGTTGATCTTCGTGAATAGACGCCAGAGATTCACAACACGCTCGCATTGCGGGCATTAGTACCAACAGAAAGGCTGTGAGGCGCTCCACAGCCTTTTATTTTGCCTTTAGAATCTAAAAAAAGCTGCAGAGGAAAATGAGAAAGCTGAGATTAGAAAGTGGGCAAAGTAGGGTTATCTGGATGGGTTTCGTAGTGAGGGGTGTACCAGATTTGGGGCATGTCGTCTTCAAGACCACCAAGAAGCACCTTTTTATTTGGTAATAGCTTAAACTGGGCAGTTAAACGGTGCCCGTTGTGAAAAATCCCGTTTTTGCTTTCTAAATCTTCAATAAACAAATCGGTTCCTGCCATGAAGAGGTGGGCATGGCTGCTGCTAATGCTTGGGGAGTTAAGCCGAATTAGGTGGTTTATTCGTTTAGAACGGCCGATTGTAAAAGAGTCAAACGGCTGAATGGGGTAACGGACAAGGGGTTGGTTTGGTTCTACAACATGCAAGTGGCCAGCAATATTAACCAGCAACGATTCCACGGCCCAGGGGCGGCAGTGCAAAATTGTTTCTGCTATTTCGGTTTGTTTTTCGGCGTCTAGATTTACATTGTCTGTGCGGGTGTTAAAGATAAGGGCGCTAATTTGCTCAATACCTTGCATGGCTAACCAGGCGTGTTGCTGGCTTAATTTGGGGAGCCGGGAGTGAGGATGCAGGTAAGGGTAGAAGAGTAAAAAAGCGTGCAGGGGAATCTCTAAAATGGATTGCCAGGCGATTTTGGCATTTTTTACCTGTAGGTAAGGGTTGCGATGGCTCCCTCCCAGCACTGGTTGTTTTTTGTTGTTATGGGTGGCGAACCATTTGCCGTTTAGGCTTTGACCGATAATGGGATCGAAGTAAGCTTTAAATTCAAGCAATGCGGCAAATTTCGGGGTTAGCAACAAAGCATCGAGCTGGGGGAGTGTGCCTAATTTTGGGTCATGGTCTGGAGAGACGTTGGCGATAAGGGTGTACGTTTGTTCGGAGGCAGCGACTTGTTTGTGCAGTTGGCGGGCTACTTGAATGATAGCGCGTCGCTCGTTGAGGGTATCGGGTAGGGGGGTATGCAGATAAAAATTAATAGACATCTTTGTTCTTTGGGGGCCTGATGTATTCGGCTTCTAGCAGAATATCGAGTGAGAATTGTTTGAGGGGTTTGGGGGCAGATGCGTGAAACTCAAAAACGGGATTGTTGGGTTGCCTTAAAACGGCCGTTAAATCCAGCCGCACTAAACTATCTTCGTACCTAATTTCGCGCTGCCAAAGTATTGTTTTTTGTTGCTGTAACTGTACCAAAATGGTTTCGGCTCTCCCGATGCCTGTCGCTGTGAAACGGCCGTCTTCTACCCAAATGACCAGCTTACCCCAGCGCAACTCCGATGGTTGATGGTGGGGTAACTCTAATTGAATGTGGTGGCTTGCCTGGGGGAAGAATTTTAGGTGAACTTTGGCTGAGCGCATGCCATAGCGCTGCTGGTTTAACCGGTTTTGAAAGAGTTGCCAACATTTTTGCCAGCGATCTTTGGTCTGAGCGCGATGGCGATGTCGGTGAACAGCATATTTGAGCCAGACCAAATCTGTCTCTAGCTGAATTTGGGCCAGATCGTAGAAGATTTCTTTGCCGTGTGTTAGCACGTCGAATTGACCCAGCGCTACAATTTCTTGGGCCAGTTCGGCTCTTTTGGGGGCTTCCTGAGTTGCCCATTGCCATAGCTGAACCGCTTCTTTGTTTGGGGGTGTTGCCAGCAGTTTTTCGTATTGCCAACGGCCGTTTTGGTCAAATTGAGCTTTGATGAGTCGGTAACCTTCATCTTCCTTGGCGATGAGGTTTAAATCTTGCAGAAACGTAAGCGCTTTTTGTACCTGCCCTAAAGGTGGCAATTTGTGCGTTCCCCGTTTTTGGATGCGCTTTTGGAGTTCTTTCAGGGTGGTGAAACGGCCGTTTGGCTTGCGCATTAAAATATTCAAAATGGCGTAAGGAAATCGAGAGGTTTTGCTTTGGCCCGGCAAGGGTTGAGCCAGTACCCAGCCCCAATGGTTGCCCATAAATGATTGCGGCTTTTGCACACAGGGTCGCTGTTTTAATTCAAAATAGTGACATTGTTTGAGTAAACGGCCGTTTGCCGCAATGCCATCTTCCTCTTTGAATTGAAAAGGTGGATCCATTTGCAGCAAGCGGTCTAGCTGCTTGCGTAACGTTTTTTTGGTTAACCCAGTTAAAGCGTGTAGTTCATCGGTCGTTGTTTCCACAAAGCAATGCGCTTGAGCGTTGGTTTCCCCTTTAGCGGCCAGTAAAAAATATATCGCATCGGCAAACAGCATTTCAGCCAGCGTGCCCTCCAAATGGGCCATTGGAATCGTATACGTTGTGGTTCCTGGCTTATTCATGGTGCAAAAATGAGCTGCCGAATGGATCAGCTTAGCTTAAGTGAAGCATGATTGTGCAAAAAGGGAACAAAACTGTTTTCTGCCCCAAATCCTGAAATCTTTACCCTGTTCCCAATTCTATCCTAAATTCCCAAATTTTTTGTAAAAGTAGGTTTATGGCAAGGCGAATTGTGTGCTTTTTCCGCCTTGTTCATTCAATTGGTAACCGACTATCAGTATTGGAGCTATTGTCAATGAAAAAACTCATCACACTTCTCTTTGTTGCTTTAATGGTTGTTGTTAGCTGGCCAGCAGAAGGAAAGCATGAAGTGACGGCTTTAGCTGCGCCAACCAGCGTTGAGGCTTACACGGATTATTTGGAACGGCCGTACCAAACCCTCCCCTCCGATTTCCCCAAGATTGATGTGCTTACCGAAGCAAACGGTACAGGCGAAGGCTATATTTTTGCCTCAAATTTCAACTGGATGGATATGCCCAATTCTGCCCCGTACATCATGATTTTGGATGATGCTGGCGAACCGATATTTGCCCGAAAAATTGCTGGTGGTGCTATTGACTTTAAGCCACAGGTGAACGGCCGTTTGTCCTATTTTGACCAGAATCTGGGGCATTATGTGATTTTAGACAGCACCTACACGCAAATAGACACTGTTGCTGCCGGAAACGGCTACCCCACCGACGTACACGAACTCATCCTCACCGAGGAAGGACACGCCATTCTGATGATTTATGACGCACAGCCAGTGGATATGAGCCAAATTGTGCCAAACGGCAACCCCAACGCCATCGTGATTGGCTTAGTGCTTCAGGAATTGGATGAAAACGATACAGTCATTTTTGAGTGGCGCAGTTGGGATCATTTTGAAATTACAGATGCCACGATCGATCTCACCACAGCCAACGTGGATTATGCCCACGGAAACTCAATAGATGTGGATACAGATGGCAATTGGATAATTTCTAGCCGCCACATGGACGAGGTAACCAAAATCAGCCGGCAAACCGGCGAAATCATTTGGCGGCTTGGTGGTAAAAACAATCAATTTGCCTTCGCCAACGAGGCAGACAAATTTTATCATCAGCATGATGCCAGACGTTTGGCCAACGGCAACTTGCTGTTATTTGATAACGGAGGCTCCGGATTTCGATTAACATCACGAGCCGTTGAATATGCTTTGGATGAAGTAAACATGACGGCTGAAGTCGTCCGGGAATTCACCAACCTGCCACAGGTATTTTCATTCGCAATGGGCACAGCCCGGCGGCTGGCTAACGGGAATACTGTTGTAGGTTGGGGAAGTGGTTACCCCGCCCTGACAGAATTTGACCCTGATGGAGCCAAAGTATTTGAACTGGCCTTTGATGCCCCGTTAGTTTCATATCGTGCGCTTAGGGCAGCTTGGGAAGGGCAGCCCAACACAGCGCCAATTTTGTTAGGCAGTTCGGTGCGAGGCGTGGTTCAGCTCACGGTAAGCTGGAATGGCGCAACCAATGTTTCTGAGTACGCCGTTTATGGGGGCGCTTCTGATAATCCCACCACGCTTCTAAAAACTGTGCCTAAAGAAGGTTTTGAGACGACAATTCTGTTAGAGAACCTGGATGAAATGCACTATTTTCGGGTCATGCCACTAAACCAGGTGGGCGATCCAACCACTTTTTCTAAGGTAGTTAGTGTGGATGCCTATCAAGTTTTTATCCCCGCTGTCGAACAATCAGTTGCGCAGATCGCAGCTATGGCAACCAGCGATCCAGCGGTTTATTCCTGGGTTAATAATGGAACCCAGCATGTTGTCTATCGGGCGCAGACCGGAGACATTAATGAACTTTGGTATAGTGAAAGCACAGGCTGGAGACAAAAAAATATTGGTCAATTAACGAATGCGCCTTTGGCCGCAGGCAAGCCCTCTGCTTATGCTTGGGAAGATAATGAATCGCAACACGTTGTTTATAGAGACGTGCAGGGGGAAATTCAGGAGTTGTGGTATCGGGCAAATGTTGGTTGGCAACACAAAAATTTAAGTGCAGCAACGGCCGCTCCGCTTGCGGCCTCTGATCCAATTGCCTATGTGTGGGCCGAGGATGGTTCCCAACACGTCATCTACCGGGGGCAGAACGGCCACATTTATGAGCTCTGGAAAAGATATGCTTCCTGGCATGTAAAAGACCTGAGTGCTGAGACGGGTGGCGCGTTGGCTACGGGCACGCCTCAGGCTTATGTGTGGGCAGATGATTCATCGCAGCATGTTATTTATCGTGGGGATGATGGACAGGTGCATGAACTGTGGTTTAAGCCGCCAACTGGCTGGGTGCACAAAGCAATTGGTGCCGAAACTCAGGCTGTGGCTGCATTGGGCGATCCTGTTGGACTGGTCAGTGAAGTTGCAAATGAGCAGCACATTTTTTATCGGGGCATAGACGGCCGTATGCATGAACTTTGGTGGGAATTTGGCACCTGGCAGTACCGATTCTTGGGTGCGCAGCATATTGTCGTTGGCTCGCTTTCTGTGGTTGCTGAACAAGATGGAATGGCTTATTCAATCTTTTACCGTAAAACGGACGGGAATGTTTACCGACTGTGGTTTGATGGCTTAGGGAATTCGGGCACCGCACTGGTTTCTGGTGCCAGTGACAGTGCCGCAGTCAACAGTAATCCGATTGCCTTCCTGGCAAAAGGGGCACAGCCAGCGGTTGTTTACCGAGGGGGTAATGGGCAACTTTTTTGTCGCGTTTTAATGCCTGACCAGACCTGGTTGCAGACTGAAATTAGCCAGTTGAAGCCATAAAACAGCTTCTGTGATTCAGCCGGATGGGAGGAGGCGGGCAGGGTACGGCCGTACCTTGCCCGCTCTTTTTTAATACTGGATTTTGTCAATTTGGGCTTGTTTGTGGGCCAACCAGGCGAAAGCAATTCCAGTTTTGTTCGGATCGTCGTAGTAGATTTTGATTTGGGCCGAATCGCGCAAGAAGTTAATGTCGCGAATTTCACACCGCTTAACCGGTAGGCCGGTCCGTTCGCGCAGGTCGGCCAGCAGCAGATCGTAGTTTTCTGGCCGGATGAGTTCGATACGCTCGTAGGTGACGGTTTGCGACAACTCGAAGTTAAAGCCCCATTCCCGCTCCAAAATGAATAATGTGGTGATAACGGCCGTGTTCGCCAAAACCAATGACAACCATTCAGAATTGCCAATCAAAATCGAATTGAGCACCGGTAGGGCAATGATGACGAACAGGTAGGTCATCTCCCGGCTGGGCATTGTTTCCGTACGGTAGCGCAGCAGCGAAAAGAGGCCAAACAGGCCAAAGCCCACGCCCACGCTAATTTCAACGCTGGTGAGAACGCTCATGACGAAGAAGACGGCCGTATTAAACGCCAAAAATGTGAACACATAATTCTTGTTTTGCTTCGCCGGAAAATAGATGAATCGGACGATGACCACGCCAACGAGCAGATTGAAAATAAAGCCTATGAGTAAGTTAGTTGTACTGACCATGCGATTGTTCTCCGGTTAATTTTTGCACCAGCAGATGCAGCGGTTTGAAATTATTTTGCTTGATTGGGGGATACAGATAGCTAATCCCCAGACAATATTTGCTAAACGATGTGGGTCGCACACGCTGGGCGTGCATTTGCTTCACAAAGTCGGAATTTTGCGTGTAGCCTTCCCGCTTGACCTCGGCAATGGCCAGGCTGGGCAGCGATAGCTGCTGCTGGCCCCGGTGGAAAGTCAGGTCGAAGTCCAGCGTGAGCCGCTCTGGGCGGTGGCGGCTTACCAGGGTGATGCGGGTAAAGCTATTGCCCAGCACCGGCAGCAGGGCGCCGGGTTCGTAAGGGTAATGTTTTTGCAGGAAAACGGCCGTTTCTCCATTCATCTTCGTCATAAAATCATCTGTTTGCAGACGGCTCTTCACGGTGCGCTTTTTGTTGGTTTTGTGCTTCACCTCAAAAAATGCCAGTTCAGACTCCAGATAAACCCGCGAGCGCACTTTGTACCGGTTCAGCGCCCCTGCGTGATGCCGTTGGTACAGGTCAAAATCGGCCGTGTCGAAGTAGAGTGTCTGGTAATGGTTCAGCCGCGTACCGGTTACAGCCAAAACACGATACTCATTTTGTAGTTGGCTCAGCGCGGCCAGCAGCGTGTGGGTGTGCATGAGGTATTTGGTGTCGGTACGATTTTGCAGCGCCACGTCGGCCATTTCGCCCAGGCTGATGGGGGCGTACTGTTGCAAGATGCTGTGGGCGGTGGAAACGGCCGTGTTCCCCCAAGCGTTGCCCGGCTGCGGCATCTTCGGTTGTGGGTGGGCAATCATGGTAAACATCGGTCGTCTCCAATTTTTATTGGTGTTGCACGGCCCCGCTGGTTTGCCCGTTGGTTTGCCAGCCGCTGGAACCCGGTAACTGCAATGACCACAATGCCTAGCTGTACCACCGTCTTTAAGATGCCCAGCAGGCTAAAACTGTTGAAACCACCTGCTTCTTCAAAGTCTCGCGTCGGCGGTTGGAATGTGTCGCCATCGGCTGTGGTAGACATTTCAGGTAGAGACGGCCGTTCCCCGTCCATCTCGCCCCCCAAACTAATCAAACCCTGATCATCCAGCAGGTAAACCCCACCGCTGATAAACCCAATCAGCAAAAGCAATCCCACAAAAACCAGCCAAAAACTTCCCTTGCGTTGTTTCTTGTTCGTATTCATGATTCACCTCAAATGTTTATGTGTCATTCCCGCGCAGGCGGGAATCCAGATAATGTCACAGTAACTTGATTAAACGGCCGCTTCCGAAGGTTGTACTGCCGTCTGCCGTCGTTTTGGCAGCCAGCCAAACAAATACTTTTTGCTGTTTGTCACAATCCACCGCCAGTGCAGGGCAATATGCAGCCCCACCAGCCAAACCACCGCCTCAGAAGCAATTGTGTGCAGCGATTTCCAGATGCCGCCGTGCACGCCTTGCAAACCCAGCAGTGGCAACACCTCTTCAGAAATCATGATGCCGCTAAAAATTATGAGCGTAAACGCCACCAGCAGCGCCAGGTTTAGCACGTAGTTCACCCGCGCTTGACCGGCCAGCTTGCTAAACAGACGGCGAGTCGTTTCATACACCCAGCGCCAATGCAGCAAAATATGCGTTAGAAAACCGACGCCCACCCCCAGACTGAGCCACTCGTGGATGGCCATACCCGTCAGGTGGGGCTGTGATGCCAGCAAAAACCCGCCAGCGATGAGTAAATCAACCCATAAATTTTGTTTTGTGACGCTAAACTTCTTTTTCGTTTTCATGAGAACCTCTCTCTTTTATTTAATTCCTCTCCTGTTGCGAGAAGATTAAAAATCGTGTTTGTTTGTGAATTGCTCTTACTTTAACGCACCGATGTTGAGCAAAAGTTAAGGACTGTTTGACAATTGATTGAGAGCTTTTGGGTAGAGAAACTGCCTCTGAGTAAAGGGAAAATAGGTCACACAGAGCGGCAAAAAAGGGTCACCAAGGTTTACGGGGCGGTAATTGAGGGCCATGAATATTCGCGGGCTGAAAGTCAATCTGCGTTCCGATCCTCAATCTTTTCGGATGAAAAAAGAGCCAAACACCGGGTGGCGTTTGGCTCTTTCAAGGAGGGTGTGAATTTAAACGTTAAGGACGGCCAGCGTTGCCAATCATCGTCACGGTGCTAGAGATAGTGAAACTGGTGTACTCCGTGCCGCCGCTGTAGGTGCCACTGCTGTACAGGCTGTCAGTAAGCGTGCCGGAATCTGAGCCGCCGTAATAAACCGTGTAGGTTTCTCCGCTTACCAAATTTGGCGAAGAGAGGGCAATGGATTGGTACGCTTTACTGGGTGCCATGGTAAGCACCGTGTTGCCGCCGCTGTCTTCGATGTGAATGAGCGTGCCCGCTTGCAGCGTGCCGTTCAAATTCAGCAGCAAGGCGTTTTGGCTGGATGAGATATCTGGTGTTTGAGCCATGCCTGCGCTGCCTGCGGCCACAAAGAAGCCGCCTGTCATGGTGAACGTGCCGTCATAATCGAGCGCACCGTTCATTTGCTCGGTGGGGCCATTCACAATGACTGTGCCTGCGGTCATCTCAATTGCGCCATTGACATCCACGCCATCGCCGCTGGCTTCCACCACGATGTTGCCGCCGTTGATGTACAGGTAATAATCACCTGTGTATTCCACAAAAGTGTCTTGTCCGCCGCGTGGCGGTCTGCCACCAGGTCCGCCAGGGCCAAAGCCGGAGCCATCACCGCCTGCAACGTTAATGCCATCGTCGCTGGAGGCCACGCTGATGTTGCCGCCGTTGATGGTGATGACGGCGCTCTCAATGCCTTCGTAGGATTGGCTGATTTCAATTGTGCCGTTGTTGATTTCCAGATTGGCATCAGCGTGCATCCCGTCGTCACCTGTGGCAATGGCAAAGGCGCCGTTGTTGATTACGATGTTGTTGTTGGAATGAACGGCGTCATCGGCCGAATTGATGATGAAGGTACCATCGTTGATATAGACGCCTGCCGCGCCCTTGATGCCCTTGGCGGTATCATCTGCGGCCAGGCTGGCGTTGCTGCCGCCACCCGTGGTGATGTTGAAGTTGCCGCCCGTTATCAGCACGTCGGTTTCGGCCTGGATGGCGTCGCCACCGCTGGTGATGGTGAGGTTGCCGCCTTCGATATTGATGTAGCCCAGGGTGGTGTCTTCGTCTTCATCGGATTTCAGGCCATCGCCGCCAGCGGTGACGGTGAGCGTGCCATCTTTGAGGATGAGGTACTCTTTGCCGCGAATGCCGTCATCGGCGGCGGTGACGGTGATGTTGCCACTGGCAATAATGAGCCCGTCTTTGCTGGCGATGCCATCATTGTAGTGGCCGGTGACGGTGAGGCTGCCTGCGCCGTAAATGGTGAGGTTGTCTTTGCTAAACAGGGCCGCGTTCGGTTCGTCTTCTTCGGGGCTGGCAAAAACATAGTTGGCTCCGTCGGCAATTACATTTTGGCTGCCCTCGGCCAGGATGATGATGGTGTCTGGGGCGTTGGCAATGTAGATGGGGGCAGTGCTGCTGTTGCTAATTTCGATGCCGTTGAGGATGAGCTGCACGGCCGTTTCTCCATCACTATCCACCACAATTTGACCCTCACTCAGGCTGCCGCTAAGTTCGTAGGTGCCGCCGCTGGTGATGGTTGCGATTCGGCCGTTTACCGTCACGCCACTCCCCTCTACCGAAATTGAATCGCCTGCCAGCACAATCATCGTCGTTTGGCTCTCGTCCCAAAGGTAGTTTGTTTCGTCTTCGTGGGTAGCGGTGTGGCTGGCGGCAACTTCTTCCAGGGTAGCGGTGGTGGTAGAAACGGCCGTGTCGCCGCTTGTAGTTGTTGTGGTCGCGCTGCCTGAATCGCTGGTGGTGTTCACCACCGAATTGGTCTGTATGGTGCTGGTTGTTTCTGTTGGTGAACTGCAAGCGACCAGCATCAATAAAATGACGGCAATCGCCCAGATGAAAAATTTCTTTTGCTTGTACATGGTATCTCCTTGGCAAAACTCTGGCTGCGCATTTAGATGCGCCAGACTTGCGTTGTTTAAGTATGAATTGGAGATTACCGGACGGCTGTTGAGTTGTTGTTAAGAACTGTTTGGTAGGTTATTGAGTTGCGGCAATGAAAAATTTGGCCTGGTGAGAAGCAAAAAATTTCGCAAATAGGACAGACAAAACGCTGCGCCATCTGCGAAATTTGTGGCTGAATTTTAGATAGTGGGCAGGGTGATGATGAAGGTGGTGCCCTGGCCGGAGGTGCTTGTAACGGTGATACGGCCGTTATGCGCCTCCACAATTGAACGAGCAATGGCCAGACCTAAGCCAGACTCGCCATTCGTTGAGCGAGATTTGTCCCCCCGGTAAAAACGGTCAAACACATGCGGCAAATCCTCAGGATCGATGCCTGCGCCTGAATCTTGCACCCGCAGCACCAGCTGCTGTTGGGCATTCTCGGCTACCAGGCGAATGTGGCCACCGGCTGGCGTGTGGCGCAGCGCATTGCTGATCAGGTTACCCAGCACCTGCACCAGCCGGTCTAAATCCACTTTTATTTGCGGCAACTGCTGAGGGATATCCAAATCCAGGGTAACTTTCTGTTTTTCGGCTTGCTGGGTGTAGATGAGCGCTGTGTGTTCGAGTAAATCGCGCGGGGCGATGGCCATTGGATGCAGCGATAGCTGACCTGCGTCGGCCAGAGAGAGCGTCCGTAAATCTTCCACCAGTCGGTTCAGATGTTTTACTTGCCGATGCATGGATTGGTAAATTTCGGAATTACCAGGCAGCTTGCCTTCGTCCAGGGCTTCCGTGTAGCCCTGCAAAACGCTGAGGGGGGTACGCAAATCGTGGGCAATGTCGGCCGTCATTTGACGGCGCAGCTTGTTGGCTTTAGCCAGATCGGCGCTCATTTTGTTGAAGGAGGCGGTGAGCTGCCCAATTTCATCGGAGGAGCGCACGGATACCTGGTGGCCTAATTCGCCCTGGGCCACCAACTGGGTGGCGCTTTTTAGCTCGCTAACCGGGTAGGATATGGTGCGCGCCAGCACGATGCCAAATAGCAGCGCCATCAACCCCGCGCCTGCGGCAATCACCAGGGTGGTGCGGTTCAGGTTGGCTAAAAAGTCTGCTTCTGGAGAGCCGTAAAAGTCGGAACGGCCGTCTGCCACTGAAGCCAGCACCAACCAACCAACCGTCTCCCCGTTCACCTCAATGGCCAGACCATTCTCTACGGTTGTGTTTGGTAACGGTTCCCCAGGCGGGTAGCGTCGATCGCCAAAAATGACCTGCCGATTGCTGTCTACCAGCGTGGCTGGTATCCAACGGTCGTGCCCCCCGTGGGGGTCTGCTATTTCTGGTTGGTCAGTAAAGACGAACTGTTCGACGCCTTGCCAGCTGCCATTGGTCTCATAATAACTGGCTAGCTGGTCGCCAAAATTAGCCAGATCATCCTGGTATAGAGTTTGCACCAGCGTGCCAAATTGGCGGCGCGTTTGCCAGTTAACCAGCACGGCCACCAGTACAGTGCCCAAAACGCTCACCACCATAAAGGCGAGGGTGAGCTTGAAGGAGAGGGAGCGAATTGTGGTTCTCATAAATCCAAGACCCTAAGGGTTTTACCTTGACAAATTGATTCCCGAAAGCATTAAACCCTTAGGGTTTTTACGATTCGGTGAAGCGATAGCCAATGCCGTACACGGTTTGAATGTACTGCGGGTTGGCGGCATCTGGCTCGATTTTGACCCGCAAATGGCGAATGTGGACGTCTATGTTGCGTTCGTACCCTTCAAACGCAACGCCTTGCAGCTTTTGCAGCAAATCCAGGCGGGAATAAACGCGCCCAGGGCTGGCCATTAGCATTGCCAGCAGATCAAACTCAAAGGCCGTCAATTCCACCAGTTCGCCGCCAACGGTGATGGTGCGGTTGTCCGGGCTCAGTTCAATATTTCCAGCGCGCAAGATGTCTGGTTCGGTGCCTTGTTTTTCGGCGCGGCGTAACACGGCGCGTACGCGGGCAGTAAGTTCGCGTGGGCTGAATGGCTTGGTGACGTAATCATCTGCGCCGAGTTCTAATCCCAGCACTTTGTCGTTCTCTTCCAGGCGGGCGGTGAGCAGGATGATGGGTGTTTCTGCTTCTTTGCTGTAGATGCGCATGAAGTCGTAGCCGCCTAGCTCTGGCATCATGATATCTAGCAAAATGAGGTCTGGTTTTTCGTCGCGGGCTACAAAGAGGGCTTCACGGCCGTTTACGGCCGTTACCACCCGAAACCCTTCCTGCGCCAGATAACTTTTTACCATTGTGCGCAGGCTTTCGGAATCATCTACTACTAAAATTGTTCTAGCCATTTGCGGTATCCTCTAAAATGTGTGTTGCCATGCTTGAAGTGTACTTAAAAATGTTGAGTAATTGTTAAGTTACCTTTAATATTTCGTTGACGTCAGGCAAACTTGCAGAGCGATGACAAGATGGCTGTTAAAATGTTATACTTTGGCACATATATTGTTTTTGTAACGGCCGTATCATTCTAAAAAACGACCTTATCCATGTCTGAAACTGCTACCCGATCACCAATTGAAGAGCGTGGTCGCGCCACCCAAAACCCAAAACCAGCCAAGCGCTACATTGCCGAACGGTATGAAGTGGTTAATACCCTGGAAGGGGGTATGGGGCTGGTTTACCTTTGTCGTGATCATTTTAATTCTGAGCTGGTGGCGTTGAAAACGTTTAAACCAGAATTTTTGAGCCACCGGGCTGCCCGCGACCTCTTCCTGCGGGAGGGGACGATGTGGGTGGAAATCGGCCGTCATCCCAATGTGGTGCAAGCCTACCGCGTTGAGCGCGTCGGGGATGGCAGTGAAGTGTACCTCGTTCTGGAGTGGATTGTACAGCCTCAGGATAAAAGGAGCCCATCGCTCCGCTCCTGGCTAAAAAAGGGGGAGCCACTTCCCCCTGAGCAGGCAATCTTGTTTGCGCTGCATGTGGCGCGTGGTATGCGCTTTGCCACCCAGAAAATCCCTGGGCTGGTTCACCGCGATCTCAAGCCAGAAAATATCCTTATCGGGTACGATGGCGTGGCCCGTGTGACGGATTTTGGTTTGGCCAGCACCCTGTCTGGGCACAGCCCCGGCTCTACTGTCGGTTCCCTGGACAACACAACCGAAAATATCGGCCGTACGCAGCTTACCCAAGGGGTAGCAGGCACCCCCCTGTACATGGCACCCGAGCAGTGGGCGCACAAGGGTTTGGATGCGCGGGCAGATATTTATGCTTTGGGCTGCATTTTGTATGAGATGGTGGTGGGGGAGTTTGCCGCCCAAGGGGAATCACGAGAAGATTTGCGAGAGATTCATGTGGACGGCCGTATTCCTCCACTTGATTCTGCATTGCCCCTGCCGCTGCGCCAATTTATTGAGCGAGCACTCTCTGTTCCTCGTGAAAGACGCTACCGTGATTGGGCCGACGTCGAAAAAACATTGGCCAGTGTCTACACCCAGGCTACCGGCCAACCATCCCCACCAGAATGGGATGGCGCTGAAGAAACTCCGGATGAGCGCCGTGCCGCCGGTAACTCTTACAACACGATGGGGCTTTCCTACCTGGACATTGGCAAGTTGGATGTTGCCGTGATGTATTTTGAACAAGCGGTTAACGTGGCTCGCGCCGAAAGCATTCGCGAATTGGAAGGCAGAGGATTGGGAAACTTGGGGTTGGCCTACGCTGCGCTGGGCTACATCGAACGCGCCATTGAGTTCCACGAAGAGCATCTGGCCATAGCGCGCGAATTGGGCGACCGCGTTGAAGAAGGTCGATCACAGGGCAATTTGGGGCTGGTTTACCGCCAAAAAGGCGAGCCGGAGCGGGCCGTTCGTTTCCATGAAATGGAGCTGCAAATCTTTCAACAGATGGCTAACCGCTTTAAAGAGGCCGAAGCCCTGCACAATTTGGGTGAGACCCACCGGGAATTAGGCGATCATGCTCAGGCGGAAGATTATTTTAAGCAGTCGCTGGCTATTGCCAGGGACATTGGTGACCGTACCCGTGTGGAGCGTATTTTAAACAGCATGGGCAAAGTGTACCTAGACTCTGGCGAGCACAAGGAAGCAGCCCAATTATTCAAGCAGACGTTGACCATAGCCCGTCAACTAGGTGATCGCGTAGGTGAGGGGGAGGTTTTAGCCAACCTGGGCGAACTGTATCATGCTTCCGGGTTTCCTGACCGTGCCGTTGAATATTACACGTATGCCCTGAACATTTCTCAGGAAAGCAATGATCGCCGCAAAATGATTCGCAACATGCTGCGCCTGGGTGATTTGCATTTGTTGCAAGAGGATGTTGAAGAAGCGCTCTCGTATTATGAAGGCGGACTGGTTGCAACGCAGGAAATATCTGATCAGGTTCAAGAGCTGGCGGCATTTGCCAAGCTGGGTGAGGCATTTGATGTACAGGGCAACTACACAGAATCGGGGCGCATGTATAAGCGGGCTTTGCTGTTGGCCAGGGAGCGCAATAATCGTCATGTAGAGCAGGTGATGCTTACCAAATTGGCCAAGGCATATGAGCTTTGGGGTGATTTGAGTCGGGCGGTAACTTATTTGGAACAGAGCCTGGCGATGGTGCAGACAGTGCAGGATGTGGCCGGGCAGGTTTGGCATTGGGGGGAATTGGCGCAGCTTTTCCGTAAGCTAAATCAGGTGAAGCCGGCCATTGAGGCGTATGAAACGCGCCTGGGACTAGCCCGCTCTGTGGCAGATCATGAGGCTGAAGCCGATACCTTAACAGAATTGGGGGATTTGTACCGTGCTGTTGGCAGCCAGGCAGAGGCGATGGGTTTGTACAAGGAAGCGTTGGTTCTTTCTGAAGAGCATAATCTGACGTTGCAAGAGGCAACTGTGTTGAGCAGTATTGGTATGAGTTATTTCGAGACTGGCAAGAAGCGGCAGGCGATTAAGGAGTTGGAGCGCAGCCTGGAAGCAGCGAAAAAATCTCGTAGCAGCCGAACGGTGGCCAATGTCAGTTATCGGTTGGGGCTGGTTTTGTGTAAACACGGCCGTTGGGAAAAGGCGGAGCCTCATGCAGAGCTGGCGTTAAAGCTATACGGCCGTCTCAAGGACATGCCCATGCATGAGCGAACCACCGCGATGCTTGACCGTATTCAAAGCAATAAGGGGCGCTCTACTGGCTTCTTGCAAAACCTGCTGGAATCCTAAAATGATTAGCTGCGAAAAACAGAGCGGAGTTGAGGGACCATGTCTTTGGCTTTGATAAATGTTTTTTGTGCATTAAAAAGCAAGTAGAGTCCCGCTTCCCGAGGCAAGGCGTGTTTGGCGCTGGCAATTCTTAGCTGTTGTCGGTTGACCACTTTGTAGCCACCCCGACAATCAATATGTCCCGTTACCAGCACTGACTGGTGAGAATAATTAGTAGATAATGCTTGCAGCAGCGTGTTTAGCAGCACCTGGTAGCTGGTGCTGTACTCTTTTTCATTTCGGGTGAACAGAGACGGCCACAACAGCTCAAAATCCTCATCAGACATGGCCAGTGTGCCAACCAGAAAATCGTCGTAGCGGGGGTCGTCCAGGCCGCTGACAGCAAACCATTTTCGCGCCATTTCGTTGTAAGTACGGCCGTGTTTGCGTCGCATCGCCCGGATCAATTCAGGACGCTCTTCTTGGGTAATTTGGGCACGGGTACGGTTCAAAATTTCCTGATGCGAAAGATTGAACAGCCGCGTCACGCCATTGGGTTCGCCCAGGGCTGTGCTGGCCCCGGCATGACAAATAGAAACACCACCTGGCGTTCGAACGTAGAACGGCAAACTGTCGAAGAATGAGATAATTTGCTGGCGGTGTTCACCCATCGCAAATTCAAAACGAGGGGTGAACAAATCATCCCCTTTTTGCAGGGTGATGCTGTAGATGTGCGGCAGTTCGTGGTTGCCCAGTACGCAAATCAGGTTGTCTCCCAGCTCTTTTTTTAGGCGAATGAGGTCCAGCACAATTTCTGCTGATTTATCCTCGTTAGCCGGGGCGCTGGCATGGATCATGTCTCCGTTCAGGATGAGGGTGTCCGCCTGGCCTAAAGCCCGCAGTTGGAAAAAAGTGTCCCGATACCGCTCGTAGGCATCCCAGTCGCCATGCAGATCGGTAACCACCATCACCTGACCCTCGGTCAGGTCTACAACGCGGCTCCATTGGTTGGTTTGTGCGCTCAATACGTACTCCCTAGCAAGTTTAGAGAAAGTTTTTGGGTCAGCTATACTCGCTGTGGGCATTTTGTTACAGTACTACCTCTGGGAAAAATGCCAGATTATGCCCTTTGCGAGTATAACGAATTTTATCACATGGGCTTATTTGTGCCGCTGTGCCAGTTCATGGCGTACCTCATCCCAGGTGAGGTCTTGGGAGACAAGCAGCACAAGCAGGTGGTAGACGAGATCGGCGCTTTCTTCGATGATGCGCTGGTTGCCCTGGCCTTTGGCCGCCAGAAT
This sequence comes from Ardenticatenaceae bacterium, assembly GCA_020634455.1. Lineage (GTDB taxonomy): Bacteria > Chloroflexota > Anaerolineae > Promineifilales > Promineifilaceae > Leptofilum. The sequence continues at coordinate 510,395 of JACKBQ010000001.1, forward strand.
CACCTCAATCGCTTCTTCCCCAATTTTTTTGACGATCTCGTCCTCGTCGGCGAGTAGGCTGGCGGTGTAGCTGCCAGGGGTGGGGTTGGCTTTGCGGTCTTGTAGGATTGCGAATAGTTGGTCAATAAAATCGGTCATTTTGTTATCTCACTGTTAAAAAAAGCGGAACACAGAGGTGCGCAGAGGAGACACAGAGTTACGCAGAGGGCATCTCTAATCTCCAATCTCCAAGCTCCCAAAAAAGCAGCTCATTTCTCCGGTGTGGCAGGCGGGGCCAGCGGGGTCTACTTGCAGCAGCAGAGTGTCGCCGTCGCAGTCCACGCGGATTTCGGTGACGCGCTGGACGTTGCCAGAGGTGCCGCCTTTGTGCCACAGTTCCTGGCGGCTGCGGCTCCAAAAGTGAGCCTCGCCGGTTTGCAGGGTTAGTTCCAGCGCTTTGGCGTTCATCCAGGCAACCATGAGGATTTCAAGGGTGGTGTTGTGTTGGAGAACGGCCGTAATCAACCCTTTCTTGTCAAACTTTAGTTCAGAAATTTTAGGCATTTGGTTACCTATCCGATGGGAATGTCATGTAGATGCGCTCTCTTTTGCAGAGAATCCAGCATTTTTTCTACATCTGGCACACTGAAATTTCGATAAGAAATCTTTTTAGATGATCCTATTGTCCAGATTTGGATGTATGGTTGATAAGGAATTGTTATAAGTTCTATATCGCTCCAGCCAAAAATAAAAATATTCTTTCCAATAGTTAAGGTAAGATGATTTTCGTCGATGGAAATTGATTTTGTTGTCCAACTGCGCCATAGAAACACAAATCCAAACAAAATTAGACCACCGATTATTGTAGCACCAGCGTAGCTGTCGCTGCCTATAGTTTTAGCCGCAAACAAAATAAAACCTGTAATGGGCACTGTGCATGCCGTAAGTGCCGTACGTTTTATGATTAGCTTTCGTTTATTTGTTGTGATTGAGGCATCTTCTATGCTTAGTTGCCCAGTTTTAATGTTAGCTTTAAAGATGTCAACTAGACTCATTTGCGTTTGAACAAGGGCAGGAAATGCTGTGCGTGGTATGAGACGAAAAAAAAGAAATTCTAATATTCTCTTTTTCTTTTCGGGTAAGGAATTGAGGGGCAATATGAGATGTTGGTTGGAATACTCAATACGAACATTGTTGTTGCCACGTCTGGTAATAGATGTGACCTGTTCGATGGGAACTTTAAGGGTTTTTCCCAAAATACGGGTAAAAGCAAGATGTTCCCTGCTGACCCCTATGTGGCGAAAGTTGTTGCGTGAAAATAAAAAAACCGCAATCAAAAAAACAAAAAAAAGCAAAATACTACTGGTAAGCAAGGTGAAAAACTGTGGAAAAATGGATCCCAGGACAAGAATCGAAAAAATTCCCATCAAAACAACAACGATTACTTCTAACGAAAACTTCAATAAGAGTTGTTTGAAACTCGCCCGATATTCAAATGGCAGAAACCGGTTCATTACTTAGGCCCTCCTAACCGGAATTCCTTGCTGTGCCAAATAATCTTTTACCTCAGCAATGGTTAGCTGCTTGTAGTGGAAGAGTGACGCAGCCAGGGCCGCATCGGCGTTTCCTTCCGTGAGCGCCTGGGCAAAGTGGGACAGGGTGCCCGCGCCGCCGGAGGCGATGACGGGGATGTTAACGGCGTCGGCAATGGCGCGGGTGAGTTCGATGTCGTACCCCTCTTGCGTGCCGTCGCCATCCATGCTGGTGAGCAAAATTTCGCCCGCACCGCGCCGCTCGGCCTCTTTGGCCCATTCTACTGCGTCCAGCCCGGTGGGGGTGCGGCCGCCGCTTACGTAAACTTCCCACTTTGAGACTGGAGATTGGAGACTGGAGATTGAATCAGTCTCCAATCTCCAGTCTCCAATCTCTAATCTCCGCTTCGCGTCAATTGCTACCACAACCGCCTGGCTGCCAAACGCTTCTGCGCCCTGGCTGATGATGTCTGGGTTGCGCACGGCGGCGGAGTTGATGCTGATTTTGTCGGCCCCGGCGCGGAGGATGCCGCGCATGTCGGCGACTGTGCGGATGCCGCCGCCGATGGTGAAGGGGATGAACACCTGGTCGGCCACGGCGCGGGCCAGTTCCATGACGGTGTTGCGGGCTTCGTGGGTGGCAGTGATGTCCAGGAAGACCAGCTCATCAGCCCCGGCTTCGTCGTACAGCTTGGCCTGCTCCACGGGGTCGCCCGCGTCGCGCAGCTCGACAAAGTTGATGCCTTTGACGACACGGCCGTCTTTCACGTCTAAACAAGGAATGATGCGTTTGGCTAACATAGGGTGTTCCTAAATTACCAGGCTGTCCTGCCCGCGAAGGCGGGCATCTATTCGAGTTGGTGGCAGTGGATTCCCGCCTGCGCGGGAATGACAAGTGAGGTTGCGTGCAAAAATCATAGAAGTTCGCTCAATTGGTGCAGCGTTTTGATTTCGTAGGTGATGGGCAAGTCGGTGGTTTGGCCGTTGGGGTTAAACCAGCAGGTGTCTATGCCGTAGTTGATGCCGCCGATGATGTCCGACGAGAGGCTGTCGCCGATGATGAGCACTTCGCTTTTGGCGGGCTGGTTCATTTGGGCAAAGGCGGCGTCAAAAATGCCGGGGTTGGGCTTGGAAACGCCAATCTCCTGCGAAATAATGATGGGCGAAAAGTATGGTTTCAGGCCGGATTTTTCTAGTCGAGGGTGCTGCACATCGGCCAGGCCGTTGGTGATGATGCCGAGATGGAAACGGCCGTTTAATCCCCCCAGTAGTTCCATCACGCCATCCATCAGCGGGGCTTGCTGCCCCAGCTGGGCCAGGTAGCTGTCGGCAAACGTTTCGGGATCAGCCTCGATGCCCAGTTCGGCAAACAAATCCTGAAAGCGCCCGGTGCGGATGGCATTGGGCGTGATTTCTTTGCGCTCCAGGCGTTGCCAGTAGCTGGCGTTGATTTGGTGGTAGCGCTGTTTGGCTTCTGGCGGGAAGGGGAGGCCGTGCTGGGCAAAGCTGCTTTCCAGCGCCAGCGCTTCGGTCTGGTCAAAGTCTAACAGGGTGTTGTCAACGTCGAAGAGGAGCCATTTGTATGGCATAGTGAGTTGCTTCCTTGATGGCGATTGGAGACTGGAGATGAGAGATTGACAAATCTCTAGTCTCTAATCTCCTTAAAGATTTAGGCTGGCTTGATGAGGTTGAGTGCTTCTTCCAGCTCGATACGGCCGTCGTAAATGGCTCGTCCGGTGATGACACCCACGATACCATGCTCGGCCTGGGCGTGGCAGCGGCGAATGTCTTCCAGCCCGGCGACACCACCAGAGGCGATGATGTTGAGGCCAGTGACGCGGCTGAGCTGCACGGTGGCCTGCACATCCACGCCGCCAAGCAGCCCATCGCGACCAATGTCGGTGTAAATGATGGTTTTAACGCCGCGCTCTTTCATCTCTTTGCCCAACTGGACGGGATTGACGGCCGTATCTTTCAGCCAGCCGCGTGTTTTCACACGGCCGTTGTGGGCATCAATACCAACCAGGATTTTGTTTTTGCCAAATTTTTCTACGGCTTTGCTGACCAGGTCTGGTTTTTCAATGGCCACGGTGCCCAAAATGACGCGCCTGGCTCCAGCCTTTAACGCGCGCTCAATGTCGTCAAGGGTGCGGATGCCGCCGCCAAACTGAACCTTCACATCTAGCTCGCAAATTGCAGGTAGCGCAGCCCAGTTTGCCGCACCCGCTTCATCGAAAGCACCATCCAGATTGACGATGTGCAGCCATTTGGCGCCAGCCTTGATCCATTTTTCGGCCATTTTAATGGCATTGGTGCCGAATACGGTTTCTTTATCGGGGTCCCCTTGCTCTAGTCGCACAACACGGCCGTTGCGCAAATCAATTGCAGGGAAAATGGTGAACTTACTCAAAAGGTACCTCTTGGGATGAGGTAACTGAGTAATTTAGTAATTCGTAATTTAGTAATTCGTAATTGTGCGCTTGCTCAATTACGAATTACCAATTGCCAATTACCTGATTACCCAATTACAATTTTTCAACGAAATTTTTCAGGATGGTCAGCCCCACGCTTTGGCTCTTTTCGGGGTGGAACTGCAAGCCGTAAATATTATCCTTTGCCACCACAGATGCAAAGGGAAATCCATAATCTGTCCAGGCGAGAACGGCCGTTGCGTCCACCGGATCACAGTAATAGGAATGGACAAAATACGCATAGTCACCCATCTGCACATCATCCAGCAGCGGGTTTTCCCAGGCGGGTTCCAACTGGTTCCAGCCCATGTGGGGGATTTTTAGACCCCCTCCCTGGCCCTCCCCCTGCCGGAGGGAGGGTTGGATGGCGGTAGGGAATCGCACAACTTTTCCTGCCAGCAAATCCAGCCCCTGGTGCACGCCCATCTCGTGGCCTTCGCTGAACATGAGCTGCATCCCCACGCAGATGCCCAAAAACGGCACACCGCGCTGGACGGATTCGTGAATGGCTTCCGGCAGGTTGTGCTTGCGCAGCCCGTCCATGCCAGAGCCAAACGCGCCGACGCCGGGCAGCACCAGCTTGCTGGCCCGCCGCACCACCTCTGGGTCATCCGTCAGCTGCACCTCTGCGCCGATGTGTTCAAATGCTTTCTGTGCGGAGCGAATGTTGCTTGCGCCGTAGTCGATCATGGTGATCTGTGTCATGTTTCGTAATCCGTTATCGGTCATCGGTGATCGGTGGTCGGTAATCGGTTTACCGTTCACGGATTACCGATTACCGCTCACTCAGTGAGCGTTCCCTTCGTCGAAGCCACATCCACCCGGCGCGGGTCGAGGGTAACGGCCGTATCCAACGCGCGGGCAAAGGCTTTAAACAGCGCTTCGGCCTGATGGTGGTCGTTACGGCCGTATTCAATCCGGGCGTGCAGGTTCATCCGGGCATGGATGGCCACCGATTCAAAGAAATGCTCTACCAGGTCCGTGGGCATCTGGCCGATGGCCGGGGTGTGCCAAGAGCCGTGAAAAACTGTGTACGGCCGTCCGCCCAGATCGATGGCTACAAACCCCAGCGCCTCATCCATCGGCACGTAGGCGTGCGCCGTGCGGATGATGCCTTTGCGGTCGCCTAGCGCCTGGTTGAGCGCCTGCCCCAGCACAATGCCCACATCTTCGAGGGTGTGGTGGGTGTCAATGTGCAAATCTCCGGTGGCCTGCACCGTTAAATCGAACAAGCCGTGGACGGAAACGGCCGTGAGCATATGGTCAAAAAAGCCCACGCCCGTGCTAATTTCGTGCTGGCCGCTGCCATCCAAATCAATAGCAATGGAGATGGTTGTTTCTGAAGTTTTTCGATGAATTTCTGATCGTCGCATAATGATTCCGGTTTGAACGAAATAGCTAAAAATGGAAGTATTACAGGTTGCGAATTGGTCGGCTTCCAAGAGCAATATTCAAAGATTCCTCTTTGTCCGTATGGGCAATGGTTAAATACAGAACGCGCTGATTCACAATCCAGTAAGTTAATTTAAACTCTCCCATATAATCTACCATCTGAAATTCTAGCGGTATATCCCTTCTTCCTGCATTGATGCTCGCATCACTTTGGTGTTCATCTTTGAAGTCAGAAAAATTGTCATTAATGAATTTAGGATGGCCGATAATTTTTATAATTTCTTCTCGAATTACTACATATTCTTGTTCAAATGCAAAAGAGACTTGTTCATAAATCTCGCTATTAAAACTCCAAGATTTTCTATCCAAAAAATCAAGAGTTTCAGCGAGATAAATTACGGAATCTTCGGCGCTAAAAGAATAGATGTGGATGCCATTTTCATCTTTGTCGGCAAAGTAGTGTGTAAGAAAAGGTTTAATTTCATCAGACAAAAAATCCAGTTTTGCAATTCCTGTATATGCCCTCTTGAATTGTGGCTCTGTTCCTGTCTCGGAGAACTGAAAATCTAACAGTTGACTGATCAATAATTCCAATTGTCGGTGCGTAGTCATAAGACGCTGTCCTCACCTAAGATTTCTTAACGTTTGGATTAGTTTGTCTGTTTCCTCCGGCCGTCCGGCGCTTATGCGGATGCAGTTGTCCAGACCCGGCTTGTTAAAATAGCGCACCAGGATGCCCGCTTGCTCCAAATCAAGTTTGAGCTGTCGCGCATCGCGGCCAATCACCCGGCAAAGTATAAAGTTTGAACGGCTGGGAAAAGGGTTCAGGTAGCTAATTGTACCCAATTCTGTAAAAAGACGCTCTCTTTCGGTGACCAAAAGCTGCACTTTTTCTTGAAGCCACACCTGATCTTCCAGCGAGGCCAAGGCGGCCAACGAAGCGGCAACGTTGATGTTGTACGGCTGTTTGATTTTCCACAGGTGGGGCAGCAGCCATTCCGGGAACGCGCCGTAGCCCACGCGCAGCCCGGCCAGCCCGGCCAGCTTGCTAAACGTCCGCAGCACCGCCAAATTGTCATATTCCAGCGTCCAATGAATCCGGCTAGAAGTATTTGCCACAGAGGTCACAGAGGAAAAAGAGGTTTTTTCTCTAGCCTCTCTGTGTTCTCTGTGGCCAAAATCAAAATCCACATACGCTTCATCCAGCACCACCAGCAGCGGCAGTTGCAGCAGGCGGCGCAGATGGGCGTCGGGGATGGTGCTGCCGTCTGGGTTGTTGGGGGAGCAGAGGAAGAGAATTTTGGCGGTGGGGTGTTGGGCGACGGCTTGCTCAATGGCGGGGACGTTGAGACTGAAATCCTCGTTACGCCAGACTGCCACGTATTGGCCGCTGTTTACGGCCGTACTAAACGGATACATCCCAAACGATGGCGGGCAATCAATCACCACGTCATCAGGGGAGAGCACCACGCGCAAAACCAGATCGATCAGCTCATCCGCGCCCATGCCGGTCAGCAGGCGTTCCTTGGGCATTTGTACGTAATCGCTGAGCGCGTCACGCAGTTGGTTGGATTCAGGATCAGGGTAGATGTGGAAGAAACGGCCGTTCCTTAACGCCTCTAGCGCTTTTGGCGATGGTCCATATGGATTTTCGTTGGCATCCAGCTTCACAATCTCTTCTGGGGTTCGCCCCAGACGAGCCGACAGCACCTCGAAGGGCACGATGGGCGTGTACGCTTCCATCTCCGCAATTTCTGGACGCACAAAGGATGCATATTCCATTTTTCTTCCCCTCGCTTCTAATTTAGGGACCAATTATGGCGGAGTGAGCATCCTCAGATGCGAACGGCCGTAGCAAGCCCCGTTCCGCATCTGAGGATGCTCCACTCCTCACTAATTTTCCTACAGTTGCGCCAAAACCGCATACGCCATGCGTGAGCGGTGTTTTTCCATTTCCACCTGGCGGAACCCTTTTTTCAGGTCCGGGGCATGGAAGTTGATGAGCAGTCCCATTTTGTACCTGGTATGTTTCAAATAGGACCGCATGTGCGCTTCGTCATCATCACAAATTGATGATGAAGTCTTAATTTCAACAACAATCGTATTGGCCACCAGCAGTTCAAGCCGAAAGCCCTCATCCATCTGGTGACCTTTGTAGGAAAGTGGCACAGGTACATTGACCCGAATCGGCACTTTCCGCAATTTTAACTCATGTGCCAGGCATTCTTCATAGGTGGCTTTAAGAAGACCTGGGCCTAATTGCTGCATGACTTCCAGTGATGCGCCAATGACGCGACCTACCCAATAACTTGGATCTACCATGATCGTTTCGTTCCCTTTACATTTTGCGAGTTGTCCAATAAACGGCAATGGGTTAACGGTTTCTGGCAGTTCGGTGCTTGATACGGCCGTTACCCTGTAGCTGACATGATAGCGGGAACAATCTTACGAAGATCCTCTCATTCACACATTTTTCATCAAAAAGTCTGACCCATTGGTCATGCCCGTCGAAAAACGAGGCTTAAATTCGCTTTTTAGCTGCGTTGGCATGACCATCCAGCCCTTCCGCCTGGGCAATGCGGGTTGCTGCTGCGCTAATTTGGGCCGATGTTTGGTCATCTAGCTGTACTATGCTGCTAATTTTTACAAAGTCGAGCACGTTGAGCGGCGAGGCAAAGCGGGCGGTGCCATTGGTGGGCATGACGTGGCTTGGCCCGGCGACGTAATCACCCAGCACCTCAAAGCTGCGCTCGCCGATGAACAGCCCGCCCGCGTGGGGAATTTTGTCTACGTATGCGGCTGGGTTGGCGGTAGCGATGCAGGTGTGTTCCGCAGCAAAATCGCTGGCGAGTCGGCACGCTTCGTCCAAATCGGCCGTGAGGACAATGCCGCCCCGGTTGGCCAGGGAGATGGCAATCACCTCGCTGCGGCTTAGCGCTTCCATCTGTCGGGCAATTTCCACCTGGACGGCTTTTGCCAATGTTGGCGACGGCGTGAACAGGATAGCAGTCGCCAGCACGTCGTGTTCGGCCTGGGCCAGCATGTCGGCGGCTACCCAGGCGGGATTGGCGGTGTCGTCGGCCACGACAACGGTTTCGGTGGGGCCGTACAGCCCGTCGATGCCGACGATGCCGTACAGTTGCCGCTTGGCCAGGGTGGTAAACAGGTTGCCGGGGCCGACGATTTTGTCCACACGGGGCACACTTTCGCTGCCAAAGGCAAGCGCGGCGATGGCCTGTGCGCCGCCGAGGGTATAAATGGTGTCAATGCCAGCAATAGCGGCTGCGGCTAAGGTAACATCGGGGATACGGCCGTTTCCCTTCCCAGGCGGCGTGGCTACCACAATCTCCTTCACGCCCGCAACCTGTGCCGGAATAACCGACATGAGCAGCGACGAGGGCAGCGGGGCCGTGCCGCCGGGCACATAGACGCCCACGCGGTCAATTGGCGTCACACGCTGGCCGACGGTGCCGCCCATTTCGTTGGTTTGCCAGTTGGGCAGCGGCTGCCGCTGGTGAAAATCGCGGATGCGGCTGGCGGCCAGCTCTAGCGCTTCTTTCAAGTCGTTGGGGATGCGAGAAACGGCCGCACTGATCTCTGACTTGCTTACCTGCAAACTTGCCACTTGCACACCATCTAACGTTTCCGTCCAGTGGTGCAGGGCCGCATCTCCCCGCTGGCGCACATCTTTGAGGATGGTGGTAACGGCCGTTTCTGGTGTCGCATCTTCGCCAAATAATTTATTCAAGCTTGCTTGCAGTGCAGGCGGTACATCTGGTTCCAAAGAACCCTCCCGCCGCAGAATCGTTTTTTTTGCTTCAGGTACGTGTAGAATTTTTATCATGATTCACTTTTTTGAGTAAAAAGTGAAAAGTAATAAGTAAAAAGCAAGTCTCTACTTATCACTTTTTACTTTTCACTTATCACTACCTCCTTGTCATTTTCCAGAGCTGTCAGCATGGCGCGATACCGCTCCGGCTCTTCTTCAAAAATATATTTGCAGGGCGAAACCACCACGCCGCTGCCGCCGATGTTGCGCAGTTCGGCGATTGCCTGGAACAGGTCTGGCTTTTGCACCACAATGTTGACGGCAAACCAGTTGGGTTCGTCCGGCAAATGGTGGCGGGCTACAACCGGGGCGATGGTGGGGCCGCGCAAGCCGCGCAGGTGCGGTTGCTCCAGCATTTTATCGGCAATATCTTCCGGGGCGCTGCCGCGCACGTTGGTAGTCACCAGGTAGGAGTTTTCGGCGCGCAGGTGGGCTTCGATGTATTCAAGGAGTTGGCGCGCGACGGAAAGCACTTCTGGTCGTGTTTTGAGCGCTTCCTTGTTGGCTATCAGGCACGCCTGGGAGGCGAGAATTTGCCCATCTTCGATGGTGCGCAAATGGTTATCGCGTAGGGTGACGCCGGAGGAAACGAGATCGGAGATAATGTCGGCGTAGCCGATGGTGGGCGCAATTTCCAGGGTGCCTTCAACTGTGATGAGTTTGACGGGTGCCACGCCGTGTTTTTCCAAAAAGCCACCGGTTGTTTTGGGGAATTTGGTGGCGACGCGCAGGGAACGGCCGTTTTTACCCAATTCCTTGGCCCAGGCGGCTAAATCGGACATGGTGCGGGCTGGTGTGGCTTCGGGTACGGCCAGGTTGAGGGTGCAGGGGCCAAAGCCCAGCGCATCATGAATGACGAGGATGGTGTGGGAACGGCCGTATGCCTTTTCCGCCAAAATATCCAGCCCCGTCAAACCAAAATCGAGACTGCCTTCACGCACCCCCGCCACAATGTCCCCTGGACGCTGAAACATGACGGTGAGTTCTGGCAGGCTGGGAATTTTGGCTTCATATTGCCGGGGGTTGGGGCGGAAAATTTTGAGCCCACACGCTTCCAAAAAGTCGAAAGCGTCTGTGTGCAGTGCGCCTTTGCTGGGCAGCGCCAGCCGAATATCGGTTCGGGACATCAGTTACTCCTTTGTAGGCAGTTCAAAAACAGAAAATTCAGATGTGATCTTGATTGGATGAACAAATTGATTTGCGTAAGACATATCTTGACAAGCCTTGGTTTCACTCGCAATTAAGGGGCGGAAATAAAAAACACCCCCCTCTAGCTTGAGGAGGGTGTTTGAAATGCAACACCGAAAAATCTAAACCTGCCTCAACCCAAAGGGAACCGTCGCCAGCTTGTGTGGTGTGCATGATGATGGTGCAGGGTTTGAAAAGCAGGAATTTTCATGATGGCAAAAGTCTAGCACAACATTTGATCTGTGCAATGCTTCTTCAAAAATCTGGCCATAAATCAGGACGAATTGGAGCAAAATCACCTGTTTTTTGACCTTTTTGCTATTCATTCTTTTACGAGTTGCCGTGTAAAATGTAACATGTTTTTGCACCTGACCAGCCCCGAAATTTCTTGTGGAAATGCGACTGATTTTGATTGCTACCAATGAATAGCGATCTCTTTAAGCGGTTGTTAGTGCTGGCGGTTTGTTTGCGTACAGATGTGTATAATGTGGGAAATTTTTCACTATTTCTAGGTAGGTTGAACTGTGTCTACACCAGGAACGATTGTTTACAATACGGCCGTTGAAGATTTTAAGCGGGCACGTCGGTCGGCCGCGATGCAGCAGATGATGGCCCGGTTGACGGGTGAATCGGCCGATTTGTTGGCTTATGATGATGTGTGTCGCGCCGTGAAATCCTCTGAAGGGGTAAAGCAGGGCGTTTATGAGATTTCGCTGGATGCCATTGTGGGCAGTGTGGGACGTTACCAGGATTTTACCCGCACGTTTTGGCCCAAGCATGATAGTGATGAAGAGCGGTGGGTGCGGGTGAAAACGGCCGTTAACGATATGGTTGGGATGCCGCCCATTGATGTGTACAAGGTAGGTGAAGTCTACTTCGTGATTGACGGCAACCACCGCGTTTCAATCGCGCGGCAGCTTGGCAGCGACAGCATTACTGCCCGCGTCACTGAAGTGCCGCTGCGGGTGCCTCTATCCCCAGACGATAACCCGGATGAACTCATTTGCAAGGCACGATACGCAGAATTTTTAGAACGGACTAACCTGGATATGCTGCGCCCGAAGGCTGATTTGCTGCTTACTTTTTGTGGGCAATACCATCAGTTGTTAGACCAAATTGAGGCTCATGCCGATTTACTAGCCCAGAGAGGAGCGCCAGTGGATACGGCAACGGCCGTTTGCCGTTGGTATGATGAGGTGTACCTGCCCGTGTTGCGCCACATTCAGGCACAGGGCATTATGCGGTTGTTCCCGGAACGCACCAGCGCCGATATGTATATTCTCTTCTCTGAGCGGCGCGCCGAGCTGGAGTCTGAGCTGGGTTGGGAGATTGAGCCGGAAACGGCCGTTTCTGACCTGGTTACAGAAAAGGTTGAGCGTCCCAAAGGGTTTGCTGGTTGGCTGCAATCATTGGTGCCGCCAGAGCTGGTTGAAGGCCCCGCGCCAGGTCGCTGGCGCGAGTTCCAGGCGACGCGGGCTATGGGGCGGCTCTTTGCCGATTATTTGGTAAGTATTCGTGGCAGCGAAACCGATTGGCAGATGTTGGATGAGGTTGTGCGATTGGCGCAGCGTGACAATGATCGGTTGCTTGGATTGCATGTTGTGCCACATGAAAAAGAGCGTTCTAGTGCTGCTGTGGCCAAAATTCGGGAACGTTTTTTGCAAACCTGCGCCGATGCCGGGCTGGTAGGTGAGTTTGCCGTCGAGGCCGGGGCTGTGCGAGATACCATCATCAAGCGGGCTGCTTTTGCTGATTTGGTGGTGCTCAATCTGGCGCACCCGCCAGGGCCGCAACCGCGTGAACGGCTGGGCAATCGCTTTAGCCAACTGGTGCAGCGCTGCCCGCGTCCGATTCTGGCTGTGCCCAGCGGCGCAACTATTCCAATGGAGCGGGCACTGTTGGCTTACGATGGCAGCCCAAAAGCGGATGAGGCGTTGTTTGTGACCACCTATCTGGCCAGCCGCTGGCCGTTGAGTCTGACGGTGGTAACGGTAGAAACTGAATACACCTCTTCTGAGGCTTTGGAGCGGGCACAGGCTTATTTGGAAGAGCATGGGGTGTTTGGTGTGCAGTATGTGCTTTGTCAGCTGCCAATTGCTGAATCTGTATTGGAAACGGCCGTAGACCACGATATTGATTTTCTCATTATGGGGGGCTTTGGTTTTCGCCCCATGATGCACCTGATGTTGGGCAGCAGCGTAGACACAATTTTACGCCAGTTTCAGCATCCAATTTTGATTTGCCGGTAAGCATGAACCCTTTTACTCGCTTTTTGAGCCAATGGTCAGGGAATCGGCCGTTTTCCGAGTTTGTGGCGCGTTGGGATGAGTTGGAATTGGTGGTGGTGCGGGTGCATCGTGAAAAGATGACCCTGGCCGAGGCCGAGCCAATTTTTGCCGAGGTGTGGCCCTGGCTGCGGCAGCAATATGGGCAGTGGGAGGCGGCGTTACGGCCGTATTGGCCACAAACCAAAGCCGCCGGGGAGCTAACCAAAACCGATCCCTTTCAACTTTTGCTAGATTTGGAGAGTCCGGCCGCCATTTTGGGGAACTGGCGTGCCATGCAGCATCTGCCCGCTGCCCGTGAATCGCTCAATCGCTTCTTGCGTGACCAATAAAAAATATTGCATCTAACCCCAGAACCCATTAGAATCAAGCAAAAGCCGTATGTTTGTTATGTTTAGCAAACATTATTTGCCTCAACAGATAGGTTCCGTATGAAACAAAAACATTCCTTCAACTTTATGATTGGTCTGCTTATTGGCGGATTGGCCGGGCTATTGTTTTGGTACTGGCAAAAGAGCACCTCTGCCGAGGATGGGGCGCTGACGCTGCTAGACAAGCTGGCGGCCACCGATCGGCGCGTGCGGGAGCTAAAAATGCAGTTGGAAGCTGATGGCCGCCAACCGCCGATAGTGGGCAACATTCCCTTGCCCAGCCACAGTGAAGCGTTGCCGTCCTTTTTAGAGAAATCGCAGGACGTTGTTGCGCCAGCAGACGATTTAACGCTGATAAAGGGGATTGGTGCGGTGTTTAACGGCCGTTTACAAGGCGCCAACATTCACACCTTTGCCCAGCTCAAAACGCTTTCGGCCGAAAAACTAGCCGACATTTTAGAGATTCGCCTGGGCCGTGCCGAGAATATTTTGGCTGAGGCGCAGAATTATTTGGGGTAGTCAGAGGGTAGTGTGGCATGACGATTGATCTCATTTTGGCTGTGGTTGCGGGTGTAGCCATTGGGGTGTTGATTGCGCTGTTTGTCGATGCGCAAACGTTGGTGCGTCGCGTGCAGGAAGCGAATGCAGACAAGCAAAAAGCGCGTGCTGACCTGCAAAAGGCACAAATTCAGCATCGGGCAGCGCAAGAAAAGCTGCAAATAGCGCAGACGGAAATGGAAACGGCCGTTGCGGAACGCACCCAACTAGAAGAAACCGTCGCCCGGCAATTGCAAGAAATAGAAGCAGGACGCCAGCAGCTTCAAACCAGCATCGCCACAAACGAGGCGTTAAAAGAAAATGCTCAGGAAGCGCAAGAGCGGCTAGAGGAGCTGGACGGCCTTCGCTTGATGGCGGAAGAAAAATTGCGCGTGGCCGAGACTGAAAACGGGCGTCTCATCAGTGAGGCGCAGCTGTTGGAAGCAGAGATTGTCTTGCAGCAAGAAAAAGCGGAGACGCTGGCCGCACAAGCCGCCGCTCTGCCAAAATTGGAACAGAAGTTGATTGCGTCTGATGCTGCGTTGGTGGCATTGGAAGCTGAAAAGGATACGGCCGTAAACCAGTTAGAGCAAGCAGAACTGACTTCTGCTGAACAAAGCGCGAAAATTGCTGCGTTAAGCCAACAATTGGGCCAGGTGAAGCTGGTACAGCAGCAGCTTACCGTGACCGAAGAGAAGCTGCAAACGGCTGATGCGCATCTGCAAAAGCTGCAAACCAAAATGGAAGATGTGCAAACAAAGATGAGCTACAGCGGCAAAAACCAGCTTCAGCTCATTCGCGGCATTGGCCCGACCTACGCCCGCCGCCTGAATGAATTTGGCATTCAAACATTTGCCGATTTGGCTGAATGCGATGAGGATCAGGTTGTCAAAATCATTAAAAAGAAGTATTGGCAGGCAGTTAATATTTCAGATTGGTTGGATGAGGCCAAGGCGCTGGCTGCTTCGCTGAATGAAGATAATTGAGATTACGGCTCAATTTGTATGACGCCATCCTGGCTAATTTGCAGTGACTGGCCGGTTTGGATTTGGACGTAATTTTCGGAGGAGAGTACCAGCACTGGGGGGGATTGGTCGTACATTTCGCGGGCAACGGCCGCACCCAGCGCCAAAATGCCATCTGTTTCTGAAGTGATGATGGCAGCAGGCGCGGTGCCCTGCTTGACGGCTTCTAGTAAGATGCTGCTGGCGCTGCTGGAACCGCGACCGGAGGGTAAAACCAGTACCTGCCCGCTCACAATTTGCCCCGCCTGCGGGTGTCGTCGGTCAATAATTTCCCCCGTTTCTGGGTTTAACCCGCCCCACAAGCTAAGTGGTTCAGATAAAACCAAAGCCACCCCGGATGCCGTGCCGGCAACAAGGACTTTTGCCCTCAACTTTTTTGCTGAATTCATTGTGACTCTCCCAACCAATTAGCCAGTAGATTGCGGCGTTCGGCCGTTTCTGCCATCTGGCTGTTTTTGCGCAGCAATTGCAAGGCGCGCCCGGTATTTCGCCGAACCATATCGCCCAAATTAACCAGATAGTAAAGCCAGATTTTGCCGGAATTTAGCGGGACACCATACCTCCAAGACAGGCGGTTGCGGGTGGGGAAAAGGATGCCTAGAGCAAAGGAAATCTTTGTCAGAATTGATTTATTGTCGCTGAGTTGGGAAAAGTTTGAGGACACTTTTTTGTTTTCTGTGCGTCCCCAAAAAAGGTGTTCTTTGGTGAGGTTAACCAGGTTCTCCGGCATTGATTCTGGTTTTAATTGCGGCAAAATGTGGGGAGGAACGGCCGTTTCCCAAAATTCATTAATGAGCGCCAACGTCAGATACACCCCCCGCTGCCAATTCCACGTTTTTGCCAAAGCAACCACCTGATCCCATTGCAACTCTGAGCTGCACTTTTGGATGAGGACGGTAATGTCACACAGACTGCGCAAATCGAAGGCAAATTGGTGGTTATAGGAGGCGTGCAGGGCCAAATGCAGCAGTTGCAAATGCGGTTGGAACGCGAGCAAGTGGCTTCCGGCGAGTTGGCAAGGCATGGTGTGCTGCCAAAGTTGGTCGGGGCTAATGGAGTACGGCTGTTCCGGGCGGGTAATGTGCCAATGCAGCTCAACCACAAAAGCGCTACCCTGTTTAGCAAACGGTGGTAAATGGTAAAACTGAGCACGATTGGCTTCCAGTGAAAGCGGCCGTGGCTCTTGCCAGCCAAGGGTGTGCAAAATATCGATCATTTTTGGCACATCATCGGCCATTAAAAGCAAATCCAGGTCGCCCATTGTTCGCTGCCCGATGTGCGGATAAACGGCCGTTGCCAAATACCCGCCTTTGAGCACCACCATTGGAATATCATCCGCCTCCATTGCCCGATAAATCAGATTAAGTTCCCGGTAGGCAGCCATGTTTTGCAGAGTGGTGTATTTGTGGCGTGCCTGGAGTTGTGTCCAGAGTGGGGTGGGGACGGCCGTATGCACGCCCAAGGCTTCTAATCTGGCAAAAAGCAGCGTGGCTACGAACTGTTCCTGAGCAAATTCAATCAGTTGGTGCCATTCCGCTTCGGTTAGATTTTGAAGGTGAACGGCCGTTTCTGGGGTAGGGTGGGGGTGCAAAGCGGCCAAAAGCAATGTCAGTACCTTATCTGCATCAACAGTTTCTGCATTTTCTGGCTCCGGCTCTGCAAAAGAGGAGATCACAGAAAACCGTTCATGCCCCGCTTTCCCGGTAATTACTTCCTCTCCGCAGCGCAGCCAGGCATGAGCTTCCATCTTTTGCGCTTCGCCTTTGGCTAGACCCAGGTAAAGCGTGCTGGCAATATGCCGTCGTTGCAGCATCAACTTGGCGCTGATCGCCTGAGCCAGGCATGCGCTTTCCCACGGTGTGCGCCGGGCAACGGCCCGCACAGCCCAGCCTACGCGATGCGCCCACTGCGTATTTGCAGACGAAACGTCGTGTGAAGACTCCCCGTGTAGCACCCCCAACCGAGGGGCAATCTTGCGAAATGGCACCAACAGCAATGACAACCGACTCGCCGCCAGCAAAACGGCCGCTTCCACCAACACTCCCCAGTCAGACCAGCTCAGCCGGCGCATTTTACTCAGTCGATTTTGTGACCACATGAATCATATTCTCACTCAGCAGGTCATTCAAAAATGCCAAAACGTCTTGCTGGCATTGCACTGCATCCACCTCGTATTGGTCAGTTAATTTTTGGCATAAGGCACCCACAGAAATAGGCTCAACAAGATGTACCCAAATTTGGCTGCCAATTGAATCCAAGCCGTAATACATCCCTTTTTCCACGCTCATCATTACCAGATCATCATCAACCGTAGCAGTAATAAATTCGTCAGAACGTTTAATGAAGCTGTCTAGGGAAAGTAAGTTCATTTGCTTGCTCCCAAATTCAGGTAAATAACAAAGGTATCTTAACCTAAAAAATCTTGTTCAATCAATTCTGCTAAAGCGTCGGGCAAAAAAGGTCGTTCAGATCGAAAAACACGCACAACGTGCGTGCGATTTGCTACCGCTACAATTTGCCTGAAATGATCCGCCTGGCGATTCATGCCTCTCAGTGCCGCTTTTTGGGTTGTGTGGTCAAAAAAAGCGGCAAATTTCCCCGCATTTGCAACTGTTTCCAGATAAGTGCCAGGCTGTTGGTGAGGGGTGAGCAGATAAATGGCATGTAACGGCAAAGGGTCTTTTTGTAATGGAGTATTGACCGGAATGGAAAATTTATCAAAATCAGGTAGGAGGCGGTAAAAACCTTCTGTCGGTTGATTTAATTTTTCGGCACTGTCTGCCCAAAGTTTGAGTTGTGGGTAGCCTGGGTAAACCAGTGGGGGTTGAGCCTCAGATATTTTGATGGCAGCTAAATCATCGGTCAGCATCGGGTATCCACGTGCCAAAAAAGTTGCCAGCAAGGTGGATTTGCCAAATCCCGAATGGCCCATAAACAAAACAGCCCCACGATTTGTGCAAATGCCACTGGCGTGTAAAGGCAGTATGCCGCGCTGGTGTAGCACCAACGCTGCTACGCTGCCCAATACAAATTGCCGTATTTCGTCTTCAGCAACTCCCTCATCAGGGTGAATAACAACTGTTTGCCCGTTTTGAATGAGGTATCGGCCAACGTTAGGAAAACTAAAGAGAACAGCGTTTGCCGTAATTTGCAAAAGTGGGCCTGCGTCGGTTGCGCCAATGAGCGACCTTGGCACAGACCCATAGCTAACTATTACATCCGAATTTTTATTGGATGAAGCTGCGTGTTTTTCAGGGAGAGCAAAAGGCACCTGCCAGCCCAGACCGAAAGCATCATAAGATGGCATACAAAATTCTTGAAATCCCCCCAGTAACAGTTGGTGACTAGGATCGGCCCATCATCCCGTCGTTGAGGCCGGTTGCCCCCGCAGCCGTATCCAGATTGAGGTCTAGCTGCTGTAAATACGGCCGTTTCCATGGTTGGCGCTCTTTTTCTTCAGGTTTGTTGGAGGAGTTTTGATTTGTTGGATTTTGTACGATATCTTTTTTCATTCTTGTCTCCATGCAGACTATAAACATTGAACGACTTGATTGTAGTGGTTAGCCATTTGAAACAAAACATTGGTTTTGGAGGAAATCGCTACTTCAAAAACCCTCCCAAATAGCAATCACCAAGTTGCCTAGAAAGTATAAATTTATTATATCAATTCTTTGCTATTTACGAAAATTTAGAAGGAATAACCCAGCATTAACCCCTCGGAGCAAAATTGCGGCAGCCTGGAGAGAATTGGGATTACTGTATTCGTTTTGCAGCTGCTGCCAAGCGGTTTGCATTTTGTCTAAGTCGCAATAATTTGTGGTTGTTGAGCATCTTAATCTGGCAAGCAGTTCTTCTACTTGCGCACCAGAATTTATTAGGCGGTGGCCTATGTCGGCTGATTGCCTGCCCCTAAGTGTGTTTAGCCGAACATTGTCAGGCAGCAAGCCTGCTATTGCGGCACGGATTAGTCGGCGATCCTGCCCGTTGGACCCAATAAAGTGGTGGTTGGGAATCGAGAAGGTGTAGGCCAAAACCCTCTTGTCCAGAGTGGGATCGCGTACTTCCAGGCCGAAGCCTGCGCCAATTTCTGCCCATATGGCTCCCATAAGCGCTCCCTCTGGCAAAATTATGTGGTAGCGATATTGTCTGGGGGTGCGGATAGATTCAGGCATATCATGCCCTTTGCCAATTGCTGCAATTTGCAACGCTGCTAAATCTATCTGCCATGCGAAATCTGGATGAATTGGGGAACCTGCCCAGTTATTGCGTTTGATTTGTCGGCGGTGGATGGCTTTTCGGGCAAAAAGGGGGAGTTTGGGTTTGATAGCCGCTTTCCATGTTCTTTTTTGCCAAATATGGCGCAATGATGTTAGCTGTGGGGCGCCTGACCAGCTAACAGTGCCATTACCGCCCTGACCGGTTAGCAATGTGCCAACTCCTTGGTTTTGCGCAGTTTGTAGTATGTCTGCAACCCAATAAAAATTGGCTCCAGATGGGTCTGGCTCGTTGCGTAGGCTCAGGATGCGCTGGATGCCCTCTATGGGGCTAATGTGGCTGCTGTTTAGGAGGTAATGGTCTATATTTGCCTGGTGCCTGGCGGTTGCCTGGGCCAGTTGTGTTTCGTTGCCAAAACGGTTGGGGCCAACACTGTTTGTGACATCGTGGAGGGGTACGGCCGTATATGCAATCAACCTTTTGTTCTCTGGCAGCAAAGCTCGTGCTGCCAGCGCCGTCACAGAACCTGAATCTAACCCGCCGCTCAGGGTGCTGGCTACCGGTCTGGCGCTGCGTAAGCGGCAGTTCACGGCTTCTGCGTAAATTTCCAGGAATTCAGCAACATACTCTTCAAACGTAGGTAAATGCAATATCGGCGTATCTTCAAGCTGCCAGTAGCGCCAGATTTTTGTTTGTCCTGTGGTAATTTGCATGGCCTGGGCAGAAGGCAGGCGGTAAATGTCCAGATCAATGGTGCGCTCCCGCTCAAAGGCCGGCCAGTTGACGAGCACTTGGGCCAGGTACAGTTCATTCAGGCGGCGCGGGATGCCCAGCGCCAGGATCGCATCCCGGCTAGAGGCAAACAGAAACCGTTTTTCGTCTTTGTAGTAGTACAGTGCGGTATTGCCGTAATGATCCCGCGCCACAAAAAGCGTTTGCGTTTGCGGGTTCCAGATGGCAAAAGACCAATCCCCCAGCAGCTGATCTGGGCAATTCTCACCCCATTTTTCGTAAGCCAGTTCGATGAGCTGGCTGTCGGTGGTTGTTTCTTGCTCGGCGGTGGGGATTTGGAATTGGTGGAACAAGTCGGCACGATTATCCAGGCGCGCTTCGGCGGTGAACAGCAAGCCGCTGGGGGTTTGGCGAGGCAGGTGCTCTAAATGAGCTTGTGGGGTGTTGTGCAGCAGCAGCTGTCCCAGACCTATTGGGCCAGAGATGATTTGGGAACGGCCGTCTGGCCCCCAATGCGCCATGCCGTCTATCATTTTTTGTAGATCAACCGGATCAACCGGGCTGCCATCTAGCTGGAAGATGCCGCAAATGCCGCTCACGGACTGCTCCACAGCGTTTTGTTGCGCCACACGCTGCCCTGCGCAGCGGAGCGCACACACTCTTCCAAGCTGCCAAAAACCACCTCAAGCCCGATATTGCCGGGGGAGTAGTGGGCAAATTTTCCGGAGTTGGTCATCAGCACACCATGCTGGCGCACGATGGGGGTAACCACCACGCAGGTGTCTACGATGACGCGCACCCCGGCGGCACGGAGTTGGTCCAGCCAGCCCCGCTTTTGCAGCGCACCCAGCGCCAGCCGATTGGTACACACAATAAAATCCACCTTGGGGTTTGGTGGATATTTTTCGATGAGTGGCAGCAGCTTTTCAAACTCTGCCAGTGAAAAATGGGGGCTACCGAGGGCCACGACGGAGATACGGCCGTCTTTCACGGTTGCTAATTTGCCCAATGTTTCCCGAATGTCAGCCATCGTCACGCGCTGGTCGGCCACGGGAGGCTGGTTTTGCAGCGCATCAGCCAGCGTGCGGGCTTCTGGCGTGATGCCGACAGCATGGAGCAGCGCCACCGCACCGGATGAAGCTGCTGCCGCTCCCAGCGCTTTGAGCTGATCTTCTGTTGTTTCTGGCGGCAAACCGACAATGACAGGAATCTGGTTTTGGCTGTTAGCTCCCACAAAGTAGCCCAGCACCGGGAAAAACACATCTTCGTGTAGCAAATTTGTGGGGATATTGTCCAGATAGAAGACAATCTGCCCACGACGGTTTTGTGACAAATGCAAACCGATAGCAGGAGCACGTCCCGTGATCGCGGCGCAAATATCTATAAAGTCGCCGTACCGATTGGTGCGTGCGCCCAAAACGGAGTTAGCAAAAACAATGGCGTTGCTCTCGGCCCAGGCGATTTGGGCACCAAAGGCAGGCCGGTGCATCGCCTGGTACGGGGCGCAGGTCCAAATTGGGGCACAGCCCATTTGCTGGTAGGCGGCCATGAGGCGCGTGGCGCGGTCAGCCAGATCGTCGCTGCCCTGAAACTGTTCCGGGTGCATCAAATCAATGGCACCGACGTTGAGGGTGGTAGGCACGCGCACTTGCGCACCACCGGCTACTAATCGCTCGGCAAAGTCTAGCCCGGATTCGCCGTGATACAGGCAGCCATCAATGTGGGCCGATTCGATATCAAGCAGCTCAGTTGCGCCGTACACAGTGGCCATTGTGCTTAAAATTCGCATAGCCATCATAATAGCGTTACCAAACTCACCATCAAGCATCGCTTTATCTTGGGGGGAGGGGAGTAAAGTCATTGAAAGTTAGACTCTGTTTTCTACAGTTTGCTTTTGATAAGGTCTTGCACGGCCGTTTCAAATCGCGTGTCTGGACTAAAATCGAGGTGCAGACGCTGGACAACGGCCGTTCTCGCGTTCAAATAGGCCTGCAACAAAACCGAAAGATGGGCCGCCACGCCCTGAGCATCCTGGTTAAACTGGGCACGCAGCAGCGGCGCACGGGTTGGGTCTTCTGGCGGCAAAACATACAGCAGGGATGGCAAGGTGAAATGCAGCAGCTCCAAATAAATGGTAAACGGTTTGTCGGCGTTGCCACGCAGCAACAGGCGGAAGGCATCCCAAAGCATCACCCAGAACCGTTCGTCTAGTGCGGTTAGATCGGCCGTGGAAAGGTGTGGTTGGGGCATCACCGTACGCGCCGAGGCAGCTTGGAACTGCTCGGCCCAACCGTCCCGATCCTTCAAAATGCGAATATCGCGATCCCAAGGATTCGGGGCAAGTTCAGATTGCAGCTCATAGCGATAATCGGCTTTGGTACCGTTGCTGTAAAGGACGATGTGGAAGTACGGCCGTACATGCACGCCATCAAACGATTTAGCAGGCACATACTGCATTACAGATTGCACAAACGCCCGCCGCTGCTGCCAGGCGCGTTCGCGGGCTGCTTCATCGGCAAACACCAGGGCGATGTCCATGTCAGAATAGCCATCGTTTTGGTAACGGCCGTATGACCCCGACAAAAAGCAGGCTACGATCTCGCCTTCGCCCATAACCCGCTGCTGCAACCGCACCAAAACCCGATCTTGTTCAAACATTTTATGCTCCAGTCAGGGAGTGAACCCCACGATTACGATTTCCTGAAATTTTCAATGAGCGACTGTTTTAACCGCCACAGCTTGGGCGAGAGCGAAACGTGGTAAATGTGCGGCATTATCAAGCGGCGCACGCCAGAATCCAGCCGCTCAATATCCGCTCTGCGCCGCTGGCGAATTTGCTCTAGCGTGGGCAGCTCGTAGGCCAGCTTTCCTTCTTGCCAGACCGTGGTGAGCAGGGGTTCGATGTGGGAAACGGCCGTTCCTGCCAGCGTCCGACTAATTCTGGAATCTACCGGATGTTGCAGCACCAGCGGATTCATCTCTGCGGGATTTTCATCATCGAGGGTAAGTAGATCGGCCGTGGCCAGCCCGCGCTCATCATAAACACGCCACACGGTTTTGTGCCCAGGATTTGGCATTTTTGCTGGATTTTCCGAGATTTTAATGGCCGGAACCCAGCCATCTGGCTCCTGAACCGCTACCAGTTTGTAGACGCCATCCAGTGCTGCATCTCCGGCAGAGGTGATAAGGCTGGTGCCTACGCCATACACCAAACGCTTGCTCACATGGTCCGCATCCAGGCCACTGCGCGGCGCTTCATCCCGAATCTGGGCCAAAATTTGCAAAATCGCCAGCTCGTCTAGCTGATTAGACAGCACAATGCTTACTTCTGGGTAGCCAGCCGCGTTCAAAATCTTGGCTGATTGCACCGCCAGGTAAGCCAAATCGCCAGAATCCAGCCGAATGCCGATAGGTTTGTGCCCTTTGCGCTTTAGCTCGTCAAAAACGATGATGGCGTTAGGCAGGCCGCTTTCCAGCGTGTTGATCGTATCCACTAGCAGCAGACAGTCGTCGGGGTAAACGTCGGCGTAAGCGCGGAAGGCGGCCAGCTCGCCTTCGCCCAGCGCCATGAAAAGCTGCACCAGGCTGTGCGCGTGCGTACCTTTGGGATCGTAGCCCAGCACGCCAGAAATGCCGGTGTTGGAGGTGAAATCGGCCCCACCAATGAGCGCAGCTCTCGCCCCGGCATTAACGCCGCGCTCCTGGCCGCGCCGCATGCCAAATTCCATCATCAGCTGGCCGCGTCCGGCATGGCTTATCCGCGCCGCACGGGTAGCGATGAGTGTGGGGTAGTTGAGCATGTTGAGCAGCGGCGTTTCCAAGATTTGTGCCATTGCTAGCGGACCTTGAACGGCCGTTAACGGCACATTTGGATGTACAACCCGGCCTTCAGGCACGGCCCGCAACGTGAGACCGCCAAAGTTGCCGTGCTGCCGCAGCCATGCCAGAAAATCGTCACCAAAAAGCCGCTGCCCAGTGCTGCCAGTTTGCTGACGCAAAAATTCAATCTCGCGGTCGCCAAAGTGCGCCTCCTGCATCCAATCAATCAGCCACTCCAAACCTGCATTGATGCAGTAGCCCGCTTTGTGGGGGCCGTAATCTGGGTAGCTGCGGAAAAAGTGGTCAAATTGGGCTGTTTTCTCATGCAAGCCCATGCGAAAGTAGAGGTGGGCCATGGTGAGCTGGTACATATCGGTGAACAGGATGCCTTCAGCGAAAGATTTGTCTGTTAATTTCATGCGGAAGATTATAGCAAACTAATCAAGTACCCAACACGGGGCATAGAGTATTGGCCTTTTGCCCTCGTTTCTGCCAGAACATTACCGTACATATTTTATAGGTATGTACAAAATATACGGTTTAGTGTATACTGGCCACTATGAGTTCACCAAGTGAGACATCCAACAAAAACAGTCTGATTGCGGACAATGACGATGAGGGCGCGCGGGGCATACGGCCGTTTCCCAACACATCTTTAGAAACCGCAGGGCTTATTGCCAACTTAGCCGCTGGGCACGCCATCTTTAGCCGCTACCTCAGCCAAAAGTCGGCCAACACGCTCAAGCGCCACAGCCGCGATTTAGAGTTGTTTGCCGAATATCTGCTGGACATTGGCGTCATGCCCGAAAATGGCGCAGATTTCCAGACCAACCCAGAAGCGTGGCGCGGTGTCACCTGGGGCATTATTGAGGGATTTATCGCCTGGCAGCTCAATGAAGGATATGCGGTCACGACCGTAAACGCTCGTTTGTCCACGGTGAAGGTCTATGCGCAGTTGGCGGTCAAAGCGGCAGCCATTTCTCGTGAAGAAGGGATGCTGATTCAGTCTGTGAAAGGGTTTTCGCGCTCTGGCGCGGCCAATGTGGACGCTCAACGAGCGCAGACGCGCATTGGCGAAGTGACCTACACCTACAAACCAGATAATCAAAAGCAGACGGTGGTTGTTACCCGTCGCAACACCAAGAAGCGGCGTCCTGTCGTATTGACCCCCGCAGATGCTACTTTTCTAAAACGGCCGCAAAACGATTCAGCCCAAGCGGTACGCGACGCACTTCTCATTTGCCTGCTGCTGGATCACGGCTTGCGGGCCAGCGAACTGGCGCTGCTCAAAGCCAGCGACATCAACTTGCTGCGCGGCACTATCTATTTTTACCGCCCAAAAGTTAAAGGCACCGTGCATGAATGGACCACGCACAAACTCACAGATACGGCGCACGAACTGGCCAAACGTTATCTCAATCTGCACTACCCCCCCACCCTGTTACCAGACGGCCGTTTAATTTTGGGCACTACCCGACTTAAAAAGGATGGCACAGGTGGCGAACTCCGGCCTAAAGGGCTAAACCGGGTGCGCCTCAGCGAGCGGGTCGCCTGGCTGGGCAAGCAAATCGGCCTGCCCAAGCTGTCGGCGCATGACTGTCGCCATTTTTGCGCCACGCAAATGGCCCAGATGGGGTACGGCGTGGATGAGTTGATGGCCTGGTTTGGCTGGACGAGTGCCCAAACGGCCGTTCGCTACATCGCCGCCGTTGAGGTGCAACAACGATACAAGGGGTGAGCGCATGACTGTTCGGCAACTATTCCCGCAAAGTGGCGAATTCCCGCTAAAAAACCTTTACCTGAACCACAATTTACGCCAGTTTGCCGGGCAGGAACGGCCGTTTATCTACGCCAATTTTGTGCAGAGTTTAGACGGTCGTATCGCCATCCCTCACCCCAACAAACCAGGGCCGGTGGTGCCCGAAAACGTGGCCAACAGTCGGGATTGGCGGCTGTTTCAGGAACTGGCGGCGCAGGCAGATTTGATTATTAGCAGCGGGCGCTATTTGCGCGATTGGGCCGATGGCCGCGCTCAGGTAATTTTGCGCGTGGATGACCCACAATTTGCCGATTTACGCGAGTGGCGGCTGACACGCGGCTTAAAACCCCAGCCAGATATTGCAATTATCAGCAGGTGTCTCAACTTTCCCATCCCAGAGGTGCTCACGGCAAACGGCCGTCGTGTCATCATCTTCACCACCGCCCGCCCAAACCCCACCCGCGTGGCTGAAATTGAAGCGCAAGCCGGGCAACTGTTTGTCGTGGGCCAGCATTCGGTTTCCGGGGGGCAAATGGCACAACTAATGGCAGAACTTGGTTACGAACTCGTCTACTCGGCGGCTGGGCCGCAGATTTTGCATCTGCTGTTGGCGGGCGGCGTGCTTAACCGGCTGTACCTGACGCAAGTGGGGCGGCTGCTAGGGGGCTGGCCATTTTCTTCAATTTTAGAGGGTGATTTGCTGAAAACGGCCGTTGACGCCCAACTCCACACCCTCTACCATGACCCCGCCGCGCTGGATGGCCTGGGGCAGCTTTTGCTTTCGTATAACATTAACATTATCAGGTAGGGGCAGGTCTAAGACCTGCCCAACATCACACCACCAGCAGCGGCCGATCCGCGTGGTGGATAAGTTCCCGTGCCAGATCGTCCAGCAACAAACGCTCCCACCCTGAGCTTTGGTGCGCCCCAATGACGACCAAATCGTAATCACCCACCTGCATTTCATCCATAATTTCGCGCACCACCAGGCCGTGGCGCACCTTCGCCTGAAGCTGCACATTCAGCTTGGCCAACTGCGCCAAATCGGCTTCCAGCATATTCCCTTCAATCGTTTGCTTTTCCATCAACTCGTCGGCGCTGGCGCGCAGTTCCCAGCCGCGCACACCAGGTGCAGCAGCAATTTGGGACATCACATGCAAAGCCGTCAGCTCATCCACCAGGCGCAACAAGGGCGCTAACTGGGTAATTAGCCGATTTAGCAACGATGGAACACGGCCGCTTTCACAGACCAGCACTTTGCGAAACGGCCGTACCGCTCCCCGCGCCAGCAAAACAGGGCACGACATCTGGTTAATCACCTTTTCTGTCGTAGGAGGCAGCAGCCGCCCTACCAATCCATGCGGGGGCTTCTCCCCCATAACAATAATCTGCTGCTCATTCTGTGCCGCATTGATTATTTCATCAGCCACCTGGCCAATACAAAGTTGAGTTTCCACCCTGTCAGCGTGGGGCAACAATGTTTTGGCCCGCAGCAATATCGCCTCAGCTTGCGGCCGTTCTGCAGAGTGCCGAATGACGGAGAGTAAAGTCACTGGCCCACTCACCATCTGTTCAATTTCGCCCCCCAGCCGCACGGCTAAATCTGCTTCGGGGGAACCGTCTGTTGCAATAAGAATGTGCATCTGATCTCCTGCATAAATTCTCGCCAAAGCGAGACCACAAGCCTTTGTCTAAAAGAACAGCATTATTAGCGGCACAACGAGAATGGTGCCCATAAATATTGCCAGATTCCGATTATTTTCGCTGACGCCATTGACCAAATCAAGCAGTTTTTCCTGATAAAATCGGTAAAACAGCGTCAAAATGATGAACGAGACGATGGTGATGCTAACCATCTCCAGCAGCACTACGGTGAATGCGGCTGGATTGTTTAGCAAAACGGCCGCAAGTAGCGTATCCACAAACGTGGTGATGTTAGCCCCCATAATGTACGGAATCACGTTCTCGCGCCGGACAAAACCACGTTGGCTCAATGGCACCAATATACTCAAAGACACGCTTACCGACATGGAAATAAGCGTAATGCCCGCGCCTAGTAAGAACATTACCCACGGCTGGTAAATCAGCCGCGACATGCGCCCTACCTGGCTTTCTTTTAGGCTCATCTGCGGCAGGCAACGGTCGAACAGATTGAAGCTGACCATAATGATGCCAAAGCCCAGCAAAAACAGCGACCATCGCGGTAAAAACCGCAGGGCAAAGTTGGTAATTGGGTCGAAAATGATGTCAGTTGCTGAGGTGAGTAGCGCCCCAGAGGTAAGCTGCCAATGGCTCAGCCAACCGCCGTGCAACAGTACGAGCCCCACACCCAGCGCCAGTATGTTGGTAATCCCGGTGACACTCAGCGATAGCAGCCCCATGCTAAGGCTGGTGCTGCGGTTGCGGCCACGCAGCACGTAAATGAAACCGATAAACAGTACAATGAAGCTAGCTCCCAAACGGCTGCCGGTGATCATTGTAAATGTAGCCATCTGGCTAAGCACACCCGCGTCAAAAAAAGTCAGCGCAGCGGCGGCCACGGGGGATCCGCTCATGACCAGGTAAGCAAACAGCCAACCAAAGCCCAAACTGTTGGCGGGGTTGGTCACGTGGAAGGTATCGCGCACCAGCGGGGCCAGGTCGCGCGCTCCTTCCTTCATAAGGGTGATGGCCAGAATGAAGAGAAAAAGGCTAACAATAAACAGGGCAGCTTTGCCCAGGCGGCGTACGGCCGTTTGATACTTTTGATCCTGTGGACTAGAAACTGAATTTTCGTGTGTAGTTGCCAATTCGTCCATGCGTTGCTCCTTTTGGCGTTTTTCTGCTAAAAACATACTGGGGAGGTGTAACGAACGGGTCAATGAACAGGTAACAAGTTGGTAACAAGGCCATCACAAGATGGTGGCTTGCCTGGGATGATGTCTAATTCTTAAAGGCGTATCCTACGCCGGAGACGGTTTCGATGTGCGAGACGGTGCTGTTCTCAGCATCAATTTTACTGCGTAAGCGGTACACAAGCTGTTTGAGCATGGTTTTGTCACCACCGTCGCTGCCCCAAACGGCCGTAATCAACAATTCACTGTTCAAAACCTGGCCGGGATTGCGCATCAGCGTTTCTAACAAGCGGGCCTCCAGCGGCGTCAGGCGTGCTGTCTCTTGGCCATCGCGCTGCACTGCTAACCGTGCGTTGTCATATAAAAAGCTAGGGGCAGCAAAGCCACTTTCGTCAGGCAAATCCGATTTATGTTGCTGGGCAGTAATAAGCTGGGCTTGCAATCGGTGCAGCGCTGTGGCCAGGTGGCGCACTTCGGTGGGGGCGGCAATCAGTGGCAAAGGCGCGTGGGGGTTGCCCTGCCCGATTTTTTGGGCAGCGATGGTCAATTTTTGCAAGGAGGTCGTTTGGCGGCGCAGCAGCAGCCAGCCAGCCAGCCAGCCGATGAGGGTAAGAACGGCCGTAATCATCCCAACCGACCACCACCCTACCCAACCAGGCGCAGCATTGGCCATTTGCACCTCAACAAAAAGGGAAGCGGGGCCATTGCTGCTTCTTAGCGGCAAACTGGCGGCCGTTTCGGTTTCAGACCAGCGCAGCTGCACGTCGGCAGCGGCGGCAAAATTATTCAGCAACGGCCGTTCTAGCCACAATCCGGCAACGGCCGTGCCCAGCGGCAAATCGGAATCTGGCAAATACACCACTTGCTGGGCCACTAGCAACGGCTCACCATCCAGCAGCAAAAACCCATGCCCCAACGCCAAATCGTAATTACGGAGACGGCCGTTGCTAGCCAGCAAAGCCCCATCTGCCCCGTAGACTGCCAAAAAATCCAGCCCACCCTGACTGCGAAAATCCTGAATGTACAGCGAGAGTGCATTTGCCTGCTGAGCTTGCAGCAACGCTCGCAGGGTCGGTCGCTCGCCAAACAGAGCCAATTGATCAGAAATGCGGGTTTGCTCAGCCAGCAGCAAAGAAAAAACGGCCGATTCGGCCGTTTTCTGCTGCTGCCCACGTTCCTGTTCCAGGCGGTTCGCCCCCCAAACAAACATAACCAGGCTGGCGGTAAGGGTCGCAAAAAAGAGCAGTCCCGTCATGCCCAGCAGCAACCGATTTTTCAATGTGTGAACCCCTAAACGTAAGGCTCTCATCTATTTTTCGTTGCTTTTTGGGGCGGCGATGTAGCTCCGCAGCAAAATGGCTGGCTCAGTTGCTTTGATGGTGAACGCCCCCATTGCCGCAGGCAGCAGCACAAACTGCACCCCTGTTAATTTCAGATCATTCACCAGCACGCTGCCCTCTAGCACGCCCCAAATCTCCATTGTCTCGCCTGTGCATTGATTGGCAAAAACGGTCCCTGCCGCCATTTCCAATCGCTCCGTGACAAAATATTCATTCTGGCACAGCAACACATGATTGATGCCGCTGTCCGCCAAAATTGGCTCTAGCGGGCAAAGGGCAGGAGCAACTTGCTCAAAATTGATCACGTCCAGCGCCTTGTCTACATGCAGCGGCCGCGGCTGACCATCATGCCCTACCCGGCCCCAATCATAAACGCGGTAAGTGGTGTTGGAATTTTGCTGAATTTCAGCAATCAGCAGCCCGCCCATGATGGCGTGCATGGAGCCAGCCGGTACACAAATATGGTCGCCAGTTTTCACCCGAATTCTATGTAGGTGGGGTTCAAGTTGGTTGTTTTTAATTGCTACGCGAAAATCATCCCTGGTAATTTCATGAGAGACACCCAAAATGACTTCAGCATCAGGTTCAGCATGAAGCACCACCCACATTTCGGTCTTGCCCAGTTCGTTCCCTTCGTTTGCTTGCGCGTAATCGTCTTGGGGATGCACCTGCACAGAAAGCGGGCGATTGGCGTCTAGCAGCTTAATTAAAAGCGGAAATTTACCCCGCTCCTCTGCCCAGGCGGCGTTGCTGCCAATTAAATCGAGTCCCAGTTCTTGTTGTAATTCGGTGAGGAGCTTATGGGCGAAACGGCCGTTTACCACCCGCGTCGTCCCATCTTCATGACCAGAAATCTCCCAACTCTCGGCAATCACCCCTTGGGGTGGCAACACTCGGCCCAATTTCTCCAAATTTCGCCCCCCCCAAATGTAATCTTTCAGTACGGGCTCAAAAAGCAGGGGGTACAACTTTTCATCCATGCAGCCTCCATTTTCTATTTCTTCTAGCAATTCATTGGCGATGATTCTATCTTACTATACAATTTTTACACTCTACTATCTTCTTACCATCCACAATTCTATAGGAGGAAATAATGGACCGAAGAGAATTTTTAGGAATTGCTGCGAAAGGTGCCGCTGGCGCAGCTTTGGTTGGTCTTGCTGGATGTCAATCCGAAGACCCCACAGCAACCGTCGAGCAAGCCCAAGAAACGGCCCAAGAAGTGCAAGAGGCCATTGCCCAGGACTCAGGTTTACCTGAAATCAACTGGGAAATGGCAACCAGCTGGCCGCTTTCCCTGGATACCATTTATGGTGGCGCTGAAATTTTTGCCAACCGCCTACGGGAAATTACTGGAGGTAAATTTAATGTTACCCCGCGTGCCGCAGGTGAATTGGTGGGCGGCACTGAAGTGCTGGACGCCGTAGAGTCTGGGGCACTTCAGATTGGGCACACCGCCTCCTACTACTACACCGGCAAAAGCCCAGCAACCGCATTTGGCACGGCACTTCCGTTTGGTCTAACAGCGCGTCAGCAAAACGCCTGGCTTTATGAAGGTGGCGGCTTAAAGCTAATGCAAGATTTTTATGCAGAACGGTTTGGCGTGATTCAATTCCCTGCTGGCAACACCGGCGCACAAATGGGTGGTTGGTACAACAAAGAAATCAACACCCCAGAAGACATTGTTGGCCTCAAAATGCGTATCCCTGGTCTGGGCGGTCAAGTAATGGATCGTTTGGGAGCAACTGTTCAGGTGATTCCCGGTGGTGAAATTTTCCAGGCATTGCAAACCGGGGCCATTGACGCCACAGAATGGGTAGGCCCTTACGATGATTACAAACTTGGCTTCCACACAGTAACGAAGTATTACTACTATCCAGGCTGGTGGGAACCGGGACCGACCCTGGAAGTGCAAATTAACCTGAGTGAGTACAACAATTTGCCAGAAGAGTACAAGGCAGCTATTCAATCGGCCGCAGTGGAAGCCAACATGGGTATGCTGGCCCGCTACGATGTGAAGAACATCGAGGCTCTGGCCCAAATACGCGCAGAAGCTGAAATTGAATTACGGCCGTTCTCCGAAGAAGTTCTCAATGCCGCTCGCGACGCCTCTTTTGCCCTCTACGACGAATTCAGCCAGCAAGACAGCGACTTTGCCGCCATCTTCACCCCTTGGAA
Organism: Ardenticatenaceae bacterium; assembly: GCA_020634455.1. Taxonomy (GTDB): domain Bacteria; phylum Chloroflexota; class Anaerolineae; order Promineifilales; family Promineifilaceae; genus Leptofilum. Next base: position 541,881 of record JACKBQ010000001.1, read on the forward strand.
CGATTTCCGAGTCAAGATCAGTGAATGGCACGGCTTCAACGAGTTGACCTACCTGAACTACGTAGGTAGCCACGGATAATCCCGATAAAAGATGAACAAAAAAGGGATGTGCCCAATAAGCACATCCCTTTTTTATTTGCAAACTCTGGACTAGGTAGATTTAGCCAGCCAAATTGACCAGCCAGGTAACTGTCGCGGGGAACAGCATTACAATTATAAGCCCAACCCCCTGTAAAACCATAAACGGTATGGCCCCCTTGTGTATGTCCGAAGTTTGCACCTCCGGTGGTTTTACACTTTGCAAATAGAACAAGGAGAACCCCACAGGCGGAGAAATGAAAGCCATGTTCAAATTGATGGCCATCATCACACTAAACCAAACCAGGTCAACACCCAAAGCCTGTGCCGCCGGAATGAAAATCGGCATAACAATAAAGCTGATTTCCAAAAATTCCAGATTGATACCCAACAAAAACACAGCAATATTTGCCACAATAATGAAGCCCCAAAAACCACCCGGCAATGACGTCAACATTTCTTTGGCAAAGCGCTGTCCCCCTAATTGATCAAAAATCAGGCCAAAAAATGTGGAGCAAAACAGAATCATCAAAACCAACGCGGTGATGTTGGCGGTCTGCCGACCGGCCGTTTTCAAGACACTCCAACTCATATTTCGGTTCAAGATGGCCAATAAACAAGCCCCGGCCGCACCAACCGCGCCAGCCTCTGTGGGTGTCGCTAATCCGGTAAAAATGCTGCCCAACACAGAAAATATTAAAAACAGCGGAGGCACAACCGATTTCAGAGATTTGAGGACCAAATCCCAACCTTTCAGGGTACGAGCCTCTGGCGGTAATGCAGGCGCATCTTCCGGCCGCACAATAGCTACATAAATCACATAAAGCGCATACAAACCCGCCAAAATAAGCCCAGGAATAAGCGCCCCTAAGAAAAGATCGCCTACTGAAACGCCAACTTGATCGCTTAAAACGACAAGCACCAGGCTTGGCGGCAAAAGCTGAGCCAATGTCCCCGTGGAAATAATGATGCCGGTTGCCAATTTATGCTCATAGCCGTATCGCACCATAATGGGCAATGACAGAATGCCCATCACAATAACTGTAGCCGCAACAACGCCCGTAGCCGCTGCCAAAAGCGTCCCAACAATAACAACTGCTAACGCCATCCCGCCCCGCAACGGCCCTAGCAAGATACCAATTGTCGTTAAAAGCTCTTCAGCCAGGCCGGATTTTTCAAATACAGCTCCCATAAACACAAAGAAGGGAATTGCTAGCAAAGTGAAGTCGGACATGGAGCCAAACCAACGATTTTGCAACAAAATCAATCGGCTGAAGGGAAAAAGGCCGGTGGCAATGCCAATTGCACCAAAAAGAATGCCAGTACCAGCAAAGGAAAAAGCAACCGGATACCCACTCAAAATGAGCGCCAGGAAGAAGTCGAACATGACAATGGCATACCAGCGCGGATCCTGCGTCAGGGCAATCAAGACCCCAACAATACCAAATGCCAAGGCTGTAATGTTGTATGCGCGTAGTGCGCCAACGCCTCTACGCCATAAAATTGGGAATATCAAGAGCGTCGCCAGAGCCAACCACTGTAGCATATTGTTTCTCCTCTTTTCCTTGTGTACCTTTTTTTGACAGACCGCAAAATTATTGTTTTATTCGATGCGGATCGGCGCTTCGTGATCTGATCGCTTTAAGCCAAGTTCTTCTTCCCTGCCGGTAAGCACACCAATTAATTTGATCGCTTCGGCGATAGCTTGCAGCAACAGGGTTAAAAAGGCTACGTAAATCATTGATTGAATGGGTGCTCTATTGAGCCCATTAGGATCGGGGGATATTTCACCGCAATAGCGGTTGGAGAGGTCAAAAATATCTACAAAATAGAGGATCTTGTCAACGGCCGTTGTGCTTTCATTCTCAAAGCAATAGGAACCATTTGGCAATTGGCCCCAGGAAGTCTTGATGGGATCCAGGGTAATATAAAGTGCCAAAAGGCAAAATGGCAGAAGGGCAATCAGGTGGCCGATGAGGTCTATGGCTGCTTTGAGTTTTGGGGATTGTTCTGCATACCAAAAATCTACCCGAACGTTGATTTGATTTTTCAAAATATAAGAAAAACCGAGAAGAAAAATGAGGGTGTACAAATACCATTGCAGTTCAATAACAACGTTATTTGTAAGCTTTTGCCCAATCAACTGCCCAGAATATCTAAGAACAACATTGAGGAAGCCAATAAACACTGTTAGCAAGACAATGTAAACGGGTAAATTCCCAAGCCACTCAGTAAATGCGTCGCTAAGTGCAACATATTTGCGCAATATTGTCATGTGGGCACCTCTCAATTGCGGGTATGTTAATGGATGCGGCAATGATAACAGATTAAAAAATTATGTCATGTCCAAAAGTTGGGCCTCGCTGACAATTTTTATGCCAAGCGCTTCGGCTTTGGCGAGCTTGCTGCCTGCTTTTTCACCTGCCAGCAAATAATCGGTGTTTTTGCTAACGGAGCCAGTAACTTTGCCGCCGTTGGCTTCGATGAGCGCTTTGGCTTCGTCGCGGGACAGGGTAGGCAGCGTGCCGGTTATCACAAACGTCAGACCAGCCAGCTTGCTGCTCCCTTCACCAACCTCTGGCTTTTCGGCGGCAAATTGCAGGCCAGCGGCGCGAAATTTTTCCAGCAGAGCACGATGGCGCTCATCGGCAAACCAGGAAGTGACGGATACGGCCGTTCCCGGCCCAATCCCCTCCACCTCTTCCAACTGCTCCTGACTGGTCTCCGCCAGCGCATCAATCGAGCCAAACGCATCCATCAGCACCCCAGCCACCACATTGCCCACAAAACGAATCCCCAACGCCGTGAGAAAGCGCACAGGCGACTGGCTTTTGCTGGCGGCCAGACCGTTGAGCAAATTGTCTACCTTCTTGTCCTTAAACCCTTCCAGCGCCAGCAACTCATCCCGATCCAGGTAGTAAATGTCGGCCAAATCTTTAACCAAACCAACTTCAGCCAGCAGCGCGCCCGTCTTGCCGCCAAAACCATCAATATCCATCGCACCCCGGCTGACAAAATATTCCACACGGCGCACCAGCTGCTCCGGGCAGCTCGGATTATCGCAGTAGATCGCAACCTCATCGGGCAAACGCAGCGCCGGTTCACCACACACGGGGCAGTGCGTCGGCGGTTCGATGACACGCTCGGAGCCATCGCGCAGGTCTGCTACCGGGCCAACGATGTAGGGAATTACGTCCCCCGCCCGCTTCACAATCACCGTGTCGCCAATGCGGATATCTTTGCGAGCGATTTCGTCGTAGTTGTGCAGCGTGGCGTTGCGCACGGTGACGCCGCCAATTTCCACCGGTTCCAAAACGGCCGCTGGCGCCAAAATGCCGGTCCGCCCCACGTTCACGGCCACGTCCAGCAGTTTGGTGGTTTTCTCTTGCGCCGGGAACTTCATGGCCACCGCGCCGCGCGGGTCTTTGCCCACAAAACCGAGGCTGTCGGCCAACGGCCGTTCGTTAATCTTCACCACCACGCCATCAACCTCGTAGTTGATCTGGTTGCGCTTCTCTTTCCACTGCTCGTAAACGGCCGCTACCGCTTCAATGTTGGCACAATATTGGCTATCCGAAGAAACTGGGAAGCCCAGCTGGCGCAGGTAATCGAGCCGGTCCCACTGCTTGTCCGGCACGCCAATCCCTTCCCAGGCGACCAGATCGTAGCAGTAAATGGTAAGCGGCCGTTCCGCTGTAATTTTGGGGTCTAACTGCCGCAGCGACCCAGAAGCGGCGTTGCGCGGATTCATGTACACCTGCTTTTCCTCCAGCCGCTGCCGCTCGTTGAACTGTTCAAATTTGTCCAGCGGGAAGAACACTTCGCCGCGCACCACCAGGGTTGGCGGCACGTCCAGCTTGCTGCTGGGGTCTACGGGAATGCGCTGGGGAACGGCCGTAATCGTCCGCAAATTTTGCGTAATATCTTCCCCCACTTCGCCATTGCCACGGGTCGCGCCTTGGGTGAAACGGCCGTTTTCATACGTCAACACCACCGTCAATCCATCCAGCTTCGGCTCCGCCACATAATCCAGCTTCATCTCTGGGTCTGGCAGGTAGCGACCGATGCGCTGTCGCCAAGCAAACAAATCTTCCGCGTTGAAAGCATTGGACAGGCTCAAAATCGGTGCCGGATGCTGCACCTTTTGGAAGGCGTCCAGCGGTTCCGCGCCTGCCCGCTGCGTAGGCGAATCAGGCGTCACCAGCTCTGGATTTTCCCGCTCCAGCGCCAGCAGCTCGTGGTACAGCGCATCGTACTCGGCGTCGCTGATAACCGGATTGTCCAGCACATGGTAGCGGTACAGGTGAAAGTTTATGTCGTCGCGTAATTGGGCAATTCGTTCCTGAGGATTCATGCACCTAGTTTACTCGCGGTTAGAACATTTGGGCAATCTTTTTCGCCAATAAATGTCGATTGCCTAACTGAATCACAAACTTTATACTCCACTTCATGGCAGGTTACTCAAAAACTCCGCTGGTAAAAAAGCTAGGCATCAAGCCCGGTTTTACGATGTATGTTGAAAATCCGCCCCCAAATTATCAAATGCTTATCGCCCCCTTGCCCGAAGCTGTCACTATCCTCTCCCACCTTTCTGCCAATTTGGACTTTATCCATTTCTTTACCAAATCCAGACCGGAATTGGCCGCCAGCATTGGCCATTATGCTGCCCAAATCCAGCCAAACGGCATGATTTGGGTCTCCTGGCCGAAAAAATCAGCCAAGGTTGCGACCGATGTAACGGAAGATGTGATCAGGGAGATTATTCTGCCTTTGGGGCTGGTGGATGTGAAGGTGTGCGCGATTGATGAGGTGTGGTCGGGTCTAAAACTGGTTATCCGCCGGGAAAACCGCCCTAATTTAAGGAAGGCACAATGAGCAAAAAACAGAAGAAATTGTGGCAGCAGTTGGGTGAGCAAATCGCCCAATCCAAAAACGAGATGGGTATTCCTGGCGTGGCCCTGGGCATCTGGCACCGGGGCAAGGCGCGTACGGCCGTATTTGGCGTCACCAACGTCGAACATCCCCACGACGTAACCGACACGACGCTGTACCAGATTGGCTCCATCACCAAAACGTTCGTGGCGCTGGCGATTGTGCAATTGGTAGAAGCGGGCAAGCTGGATTTGTACGCCCCCGTGCGCACCTACCTGCCCGATTTCCAAACGCAAGCGCCAGAGGTCGCCGCCAACGTCACCGTGCGCCACCTGCTGACGCACATGGCAGGCTGGGACGGTGACCTGTTCCACGATACGGGCAGCGGGGAGGATGCACTGACTCGCTACGCGAAGGTATTGGCTGAACAGCCGCAGGTTTTGCCACTGGAAACGGCCGTTTCCTACAACAACGCCTCCTTTTCTTTAGCTGGTCACCTCATCGAGCAGGTCACCGGACAACCATTTGAAACCGTCATCCAAGAGCGCATTTTTGAGCCGTTGGGCATGAATGACGCCTATTTCGACGCCCGCGATGTGATTACCCACCGCTTTGCCGTAGGACACAACGGCGGCCAGGTGGCTCGCCCCTGGTACCTCACCCGCTCCGCCTACCCCGCTGGCGGCATTTGCTGCCACGTGAACGATTTGTTGACGTACGGCCGTTTCCACCTCAGCAATGGCACGTTTAACGACCAAAAAGTGATTAGCCCCGAACTGCTAGACCTGTGCCACACGCCGCAGTTCACCATTTGGGGCAACGAGGCGATTGGGCTGGCCTGGTTTGTGGACGACCGCGCCGGGACGCGCATCTGGCGGCACGGCGGCGGCACCAAGGGGCAAGTCACGCTGCTAGCCATCGTACCGGAGCATGAACTGGTGCTGGTTTGCTTTACAAATGGTGAAAACGGCGGCGCACTCACCCGCGAGGTGCTGGAATGGGTCATGGAATATTACCTCGACGCGCCCATCCCCCAACCGGAACCGATTGAATATGAAACGGCCGATCTTGAACCGTACGTCGGCAAATACGATCGTGGCTTTGCCGAAATTGAGCTGGGCATCATCGGCGGGCGGCTGATTGGGCAGCAGGTGCAGCGGCGCGGCTTCCCCGACCAGCACACGCCACCGCCCCCACCGCCACCACCCGCTACGCTTGTGCCCACGGGCAAAGACCAGTTTGTCATCACCGATGGCCCAATGCGGCGGGCCGAAGTCCAGTTCATCCGCAATGCCGACGGCCAAATTGGCTGGCTACGCCTGGGCCTGCGAGCTTACAAACGCCTGTAGCCGCAGTTTCTTACTGCGCTTTAGCGTTGTGGCGCGGAAAGAATCCGCGGCTACAAATCTTGAAACGAGGAGTGGGCATCCTCAGATGCCCACCCGTCCGCATCTGAGGATGCGGACTCCTCACTTGAATTACAAATTGGAGGAAATCATGAAAGCGGCCGTTTACGAACAATTCCAACAACCCATCACCATCCAAACCGTCCCCGACCCCACGCCAACGCCGGATGGCGTGGTGCTGGAAGTCAAAGCCACCGGCCTCTGCCGCAGCGATTGGCACGGCTGGATGGGTCACGACGCGGACATCACCGTGCCGCACGTGCCAGGGCATGAACTGGCGGGCGTCGTTGCTGCCGTGGGTAAGGATGTGACCAACTGGCAGGTGGGCGACCGGGTGACGCTGCCCTTTGTGTGCGGCTGCGGCCACTGCCCGCAATGCCTCACCGGCAACCACCAGGTGTGCGACGCCCAGTTCCAGCCTGGCTTCACCCATTGGGGCAGCTTTGCCGAATACGTCGCCATCCAGTACGCGGATGTGAATTTAGTGCGCTTGCCGGAGAGTATCGGTTTTGAAACGGCCGCTTCCCTCGGCTGTCGGTTTGTCACGTCATTTCGGGGCGTAGTGGACCAGGGCAAAGTGCGCGCTGGCGAATGGGTCGCCGTGCACGGCTGCGGCGGCGTGGGGCTGTCCGCCATCATGATTGCCAACGCCCTCGGAGCCAACGTTATCGCCATAGACATCGCCGATGACAAGCTGGAATTTGCCCGGCAGATGGGAGCCGTGGCCACCATCAACACCGCCAAGACACCCAAAGTGGTGAAAGAAGTCAAAATCATCAGCGACGGCGGGGCGCACCTTTCGATTGACGCCCTGGGCAGCCCCACCACCTGCTACAACTCCATCTCCAACCTGCGCAAGCGGGGCCGCCATGTGCAAATTGGCCTCATGCTGGGCGACCACGCCGCCCCGGCCATCCCCATGAGCAAGGTCATTGCCTACGAGCTGGAAATTTACGGCAGCCACGGGATGCAGGCCCACAACTACCCCGCCCTCCTGCGGATGATTGAAGCGGGCAAGCTTCAGCCGCAAAAGCTCATTGGGAGCACGATTAGTTTGATGGAAGCGGCCGTTGCCCTCCCCAAAATGGATCAATTTCCAAATCTCGGAATCAAGATTATTAGTAATTCTAACGATTCGCAAACACCTATTCCATAAATATTGGGTTGGTACCTGTTGCCAAATTGTATATACTCCCCTTCCATTATTTTGTAATTCTTAAAAGTTTCTTTGCGCCTGCCCACCAGGAGGAAGGCACATTTTAAAATCATTGTTTGCATTCCGATTAAAGCTATCAAGGTTATATGAAACGAGTATTAAAGGCTATCCTAGATGACATCCAACACGGTAAAAATGTTGAATCTTATTTGATTATTGTACTTGTGGTAATCATAGCTATATTAGACATTTTTGGGTTTTCAAACAGAGATTGGGTAACGGAGATTACTCTTACCGTTTTGGCGCTAATTGTTTACGACAGAATTCAAACCAAACGTTCACTAGAAAACGTGAATTCATCTTTACAAAAAATCAAACAAGGTCATACTTTCGAATACAGTAATGAAATCGATACTTTACAGATTAATAGACGAATCGAATCAGCAAAAACTATCGATTGGTTAGCTTTTAGCAATGCGAAAACTGTTAAGATATTTCGATCTCACATTTCTAAATGTCTTTCTGAAGGGGGGGAAATTCGTATGCTTTTATATGACTCAACTGGAAAATTATTTCAGGACTTAGAAAAAGATCCCACATTGTCTACGAAAGAATATAAAGAATATAGTGGAGGGGCTGGTGATGCAATTAAGTTTTGTTTTAAAAATCTACTACAGCCTGATATACAAGGTAAACTCGAAATTCGGCTCCTGGATAGAGTACCTCCATATAGATTGACTATGTATAACATGAATCATGAGAATGGCTATGTACGTTTACACATTCTGCGACCTTCAAATTCCCCAGAAGCAGCAACAATTGCTTGGGCAAGAGAAGATGATCCTGAATGGTTCCGTGTCTTTGCTGAACAATATGAAACGCTTTGGGAAAATTCAACAAGTCTTCCCCAAAGAAGGTTAATATAATTTCGTCCTATCAACTTTCTTTGAGGAGATACATATAGTAAGTTGTGGCCCTCCGTTGTGGCCCGGTCTTCACAATCCGCGCTGTGGCCGGCGTCTCGCCGTGCCACGTTTGTCCTCATAAAATCAAGCGGCGCGGTGAGGACACCGGCCGCAGCCAGGGTCGCAACGTCTCCAAAAAAAATTATTTAGCCCATGTTTCTACCGCAACGTGTCTAAAAATTATTTTTGGACTCTGCCTGCTATCGGAACGTGTACATTGGAGATTTTTTGGCTGTGTCCGCAACCAAAACACGTCCATTTGAGATTTTTTAGCTCTGTCTGCAACCAGAACGTGCCCAATTGAGATTTTTTAGCTCTATCCGCTACCAGAACGTGTCCGTTGGAGATTTTTTAGCTCTACCTGCTACCAAAACGTTTCCATTGGAAACTTTTGGGCTCTGTCCGCTACCGGAACGTGTCCATTGGAGATTTTTTAGCTCTGTCCGCTACCGGAACGTATCCATTTGAGATTTTTCAGCTCTACCTGCTAACAGAACGCGTCCATTTGAGATTTTTCAGCTCTACCTGCTACTAGAACGCGTCTATTGGAGATTTTTTAGCCCTGTCCGCTACCAGAACATGTCTATTTAAGATTTACAGTCACCCACGTTGTACCCCATACCCCACAAAATCAAGCGGCACATTGCGGGCACGCAACCAGGATAGTGTTTCGCTTGGCGACCTCGATTGTGACTTTAGACATCATTTTTTATGACAGTTGTCCTTGAGCCATATCTTATTTTTGTGCCAGATTAAAGTTATTAATGGTGTGTCCTGTCGGGGAGAAGTCACATGTTGAAAATCAATTCCAAAGCTGCCCATCCTGTTTCAAAAGTCATTTTCCAGCGTCTGGCCCTGATTGTGCGATTCGTATTGTTGGGGCTTTTTGTTCTGTTAATTCTCGGCTGCCAAACGGCCGAATCCCCCGCAGAAATCAGCCAGGAGCCAACCGCTACCAGTCAAACCATCCTCACAAATCCACCGGAGGACAGCATAACCCCAAAACCCACAGCCACTAGTGAGCCGCTACCCACAGCGACTTTAGAAGCAACTGCTACCAACACACCCAACAAAATAGAAATCGCGCTATCTGCCACACCACCCCCAGCCCCAACACCGTGCCCGCTGCCAGATGTGGCCGCTGCCTTCGACTATTACGCAACACAAGAAGGCTATCAAATGCAAGTCACTCTGCGCTTTGGCGATTCATCAGCTCAGCCAACTTACGTCATTGATTTGTGGCACCTGCCTCACCTGGATCAATATGAAATATTCACAACGCAGCACGTTGGAACGACAGCGGGGGACCAGGAAGTGATCGTCCACGATTACGTGGTGGGCAACACGGTATACCGAAACACAGATGAAGGAGTTTGGGAAGCCTTTGGCGGCCCCGCAGCCCACGACGAGGTCATGGGGCTATGGATCGTAAATGCATTTGCCGCCTTGCTAAATTCGCCTTTACCACCCCCAGATGCAGGACCAGGTTGCGGCTTAAACGGCCGTTACGAATTCAGCAACATTGATATTACCAGCAGCGAGATTTATACGGCCGTTCATCAATCAATGATAGAAACAATTGACAATGTTAACTTTGGCCTAGGAATTCACTCGGAAAGCGGAGCGCTCCGATACGCCAGTTTAGATTTTAATCCATACACTAACACCTGGCTTCAACTCGACCTCATGTTCATCGAACAGGATGAACCGCCCACCTTTGAGCTACCAGAAAATCTACCAGAGCCGAGCTTCATGTATGAACTACCTCTCCCCCAAGAAAGCGCACTGGTTCTGGAAGGCTCAGATTTCCTTGTACATGCTACCAACCTCAGCCTTGATGATGCCACAGATTTTTACGTTACAGCGCTAAACGATTTTGGCTGGACAATTCAAAACACAAACATCGAAGATGAGAAGGTGGAGTTTTTCTTGGAAAAAGATGATGCTGTTCTGGTTCTCTTCATTCAAAACAGACTGCCTGGCCTATTTCCAAGAGCATCGGAAGGTAATTACATTTTCTTTATAATTCCATAACGAGTGTAGAGACGTTGCAATGCAACGTCTCTACGGTGCGTTTTGCCTAAATGCGACCAAAATGCGCCACCTGCGTATTGCCAACCAGTTACAAACAAGATTCGTCACAAAATGAGAGAGTAACGTACAGACGCTAAGGGTTTTGGCTCGACTGATTTGTCTCCGAAAGTTACAAACCCTTAGGGTCTTTACATGGGAGAAACTGATATGCAGGCAATTGTGTTTGAAACCTACGGCTCGCCGGATGTCCTTCAGCTTAAGGAGATCGCCCAACCCACCCCCAAAGAAAATCAAGTGCTCATCAAAGTGCAGGCTGCGGGAACCAATCCGCTGGATTGGCACAAGCTGCGTGCCGATCCGTTTATTGTGCGCTTTAACGATGGCTGGCTCAAGCCAAAGAATAACCAGCTAGGCGCAGACGTGGCTGGAATTGTGGAGGCGGTCGGCAGCGGGGTCACGTCGTTCAAGGTGGGGGATGCGGTGTTTGGCGAATGCGGCGGGGGCAGCTTTGCCGAGTACGTTTGTGTGCCGGAGCGGGCGCTGGCTCCCAAACCAGATAATCTCTCCTTTGCGGAAGCAGCGGCCGTTCCGGTGGCGGCGCTCACAGCGCTCCAGGCTTTGCGGGACAGCGGCAAGGTGCAGGCGGGGCACACTATTTTGATCAACGGGGCGTCTGGCGGCGTTGGCACGTTTATGGTGCAGTTGGCCAAGTTTTATAAGGCGGAGGTTACGGCCGTTTCCTCCACCCGCAACCTCGAACTGGTCAAATCGTTAGGGGCTGATCACGTCATTGATTACACGAAAGAACCCGTAACCGCCAGCGACCAAAAATATGATTTGGTGCTAGACAACGTGGGCAACCTCACCGCCGCGCAATTCCGGCAACTGCTCAAGCCACAGGGCATCGGTGTGATGGTTGGCTTCACCACCATCGGCCGGATGCTGGGCAACGTGCTGGCCGGAAGCTGGTGGGCCAGGCGCGGCGGCCCCAGCCTCAGCTCCATGCTGGCTCGCGCCAATAAGGAAGATATGCAGCTTTTCCACGACCTGCTGGCCGAAGGCGTGCTGAAACCAGTGATTGATAGCAGCTATGCTTTGGCGGAAACGGCCGTTGCCATCCGCCATCTGGAAACGGGCCGGGCGCGCGGCAAAATCGTCATCACCGTGCCGTAGAGGCGTTGCAATGCAACGTCTCTACAATACAATTGGCCCCATGACTAATTCAACCCAAACCCAAGCCGAATTTGTGCCAGAATGGGCCAAAGGGATTGTCTGGTACCAGATTTTCCCGGAACGGTTCCGCAATGGCGACCCCAGCAACGATCCAACAATTGCCGACATCCAGGGCGCGTACCCACATGGGCACAACCCGCAGTGGCAAATCCACCCGTGGACGGCCGATTGGTACGCCCAGCAGCCTTACGAACAGCACACGGGAGAATCGCTCTGGACCCATCTCCAGCGGCGGCGCTACGGCGGCGACCTGCAAGGCATCCTCGACAGCCTCGATTATCTGGCCGATTTGGGCGTCGGGGCGCTGTACCTGAATCCGGTTTTCACCTCACCTTCGCTGCACAAGTACGACGGCGCAACCTACCACCACATTGACCCCTCCCTCGGCCCCGACCCGGCGGGCGACCGGGCGCTCATCGCCACAGAAACGCCAGACGACCCCAGCACCTGGGTCTGGACGGCCGCCGATAAGTTGATGCTGGCGTTGATTACGGCCGTTCACCAACGCCACATGCGCATCATCATTGACGGCGTTTTTAACCACATGGGCCTCAACAGTTGGGCCTTCCAGGACGTGGTCGCCAGGCGGCAGCAATCCAAATTTAAGGATTGGTTCAAAATCAAGTCGTGGGGCGACCCGCAAACAGGCGAAGGGTTTGCCCACCAGGGCTGGTTCGATTGTTACGAACTGCCAGAGCTAAACCAGGACGAAAACGGCCTCGTCAGCGGGCCAAAAGCGTACATTTTTGCCGCCACGCAACGCTGGATGGCCCCCAACGGCAACCCCAGCGACGGCATTGACGGCTGGCGGCTGGACGTGGCCTTCTGCGTCGCCCATCCTTTCTGGAAAGATTGGCGGCAGCACGTCCGCCAAATCAACCCGGAAGCGTACCTGGTGGCCGAAATTTTTGAGATGTTGCACGATATACGGCCGTATCTCCAGGGCGACGAATTTGATGCGGCGATGAACTACGGTTTTGCCGTCGCCGCCGCCGAATTTTTTGTGCAGGATCAGCAGCGCCTGACGGCCAGCCAGTTCGATGCGGAGCTGCGCCGGATGCGCGAGATACACCCGCCCGGCGTGCCGCATGTGATGCAAAACCTGTTTGGCAGCCACGACACGGCCCGGCTGGCCACGCACATCACCAACCGGAACAAAATAGTATACCGGGATTGGCAGGCGTACCACCACATGGCCAAAATCGGCGATAGCGGCGCACAGCTCAACCTGGACGCGCCCACCGCCGCTGACCTCGCCCTGCAAAAGCTGTTTGTCATCTTCCAGATGACCTACCTGGGCGCGCCGATGGTCTACTACGGCGACGAGGCGGGCATGTGGGGGGCCAACGACCCGTGCTGCCGCAAGCCAATGGTGTGGCCACACCTCACCTACGAGCCAGAGGTTGTGTTGCCCGATGGAACGGTGCGGGAAACGGCCGTTCCCGTCCAGTTTAACCACGATTTGCACGATCATTACCGCCGCCTCATCACCATCCGCAACGGCTCCCCGGCATTGCAGCGGGGCAGCTTCGCCACCCTGCTCACCGATGACGCCCGCCAGCTTTTCGCCTTCCAGCGGGAATTTGCAGGCGAGCAGGTCATCGTCATCCTCAACCGCAGCAGTGAGGCGCAAACGATTACGCTGGATTTGGTGGGAAACGGCCGTTGGCTGGATTTGTTGGATGGTGGGGATGTTTGGGTGAGAGACGGTCGTCTATCTACCCAAGTCCCGCCGCTCTGGGGCACCATCCTCAACCCAAAATAATCCTCACCGCAGAGGGCGCGGAGAACGCGGAGGTTTTTTTAGCCTCTGCGCCCTCTGCGGTAAAACTCCCCAACAATCGCCAGAACGCAAAACTTTGCTATACTCCCGCCCTCGTCGGTAGCAGAAAAGGGCACCCTGCCCGTACCCGACAGCGCAAATTGCGCAAACAAAACTGCGGGATCTAGTATTGCGCTTTAGAAATTTACAACCGCTTCTTGCCTCGGCGCAATACTTAAACAGTCCGGCAAACTGACCAGAAAGTTTGTATAGGCATCAGCCGGACTGTACCAGCCCGCCAATAATTAACGACCAGCATATTGCAGCCCAGAACGGACCTTCGGGTCTGTTTTGTTCTGTGTGCTGTCGGGAGAATTTTTATGACTGTGTTAGCATCACAAACGAAAGGAAAACAAGAAATAACGAGGGGGGTGGCAACGGCCGTTCCCGCAACGGCCGTCATCATCGTCGCAGCTTACATCGGTGCCCAAATGTTGGCAGACATCACCAGCCTCAAAATTGGCCTGGTAGCGGGCTATGCCGTAGACATGGGCACGTTCATCTACCCCATCACCTTCACCCTGCGCGATTTGGTACACAAAACGTTAGGCAAACGCAACGCCCAGGCGCTCATCATCATGGCTGCCGTGATCAATGTACTCATGGCAATGTACCTCAGCTGGGCGGCCAGCGTCCCCAGCGATCCGTCGTGGGGGTTGGGCGCAGAGTTCAGCGCCATTTTAGGCCCGCTGTGGCGCATCGTCATCGCTTCAATTGTGGCTGAAGTCGTTAGCGAACTGCTGGACACCGAGGTGTACCATTGGTTTGTCACCCGCATCACCGAAAATTACCAGTGGGCACGCGTGTTGCTCAGCAACTCCATCAGTGTACCAGTAGACAATCTCATCTTTGCCGTGGGCGCGTTTGGGGCGTTGCCGTTTTTGCAAGATCATTTCCTCACCCTGCCTTGGGCAACCGTGTGGCAAATCTTCGTCTTTAACCTCATTGTAAAATATGGCATGACGCTCATCAGCCTGCCGCTGATTTATCTATCGCCGAAAAATAGTAATTGAGTAATTGGGTAATTTGTAGGGGCGCTCCCCCGTGTGCGCCCAGAGGGGGCAGACACGGGGGTCTGCCCCTACCCCACGAAATCCCAAAGAGCCAATCTTTTTAATCTGCGCAATCTGGTGATAAAAACCCTTTTTGGTTCTGGCTTGTCCAGGTTAGGCAAATTACTCAATTACCCAATTACCAATCTTTTATTCCACCGTCACGCTCTTGGCCAAATTCCTCGGCTGGTCCACATCGCAGCCACGCCAAACGGCGATGTGGTAGCTAAGCAACTGCATGGGAATGGTGTTGAGAACCGGTTGCAGCAACTCCGACGATTGCGGCACCTCAATCACGTAGTCAGCTTCATTGTGAATCGCTTTGTTGCCTTTGGTGGCGATGGCCAGCACCACGCCGCCGCGCGTTTTGGCCTGCTGGATATTGCTCACCATCTTCTCGTACAGCCGATCGTTCGTCGCCAGGGCTACCACTGGCATCGTCTCGTCAATCAGGGCAATGGGGCCGTGCTTCATCTCACCCGCTGGGTACCCTTCGGCGTGAATGTAGCTGATTTCCTTGAGCTTTAGCGCCCCTTCCAGAGCAATCGGGTAGTTGATGCCCCGCCCCAAAAAGAGGAAATCCTGCGCATTGTGGAAGACATTGGCCAGATTTTCATACACCGCTTCATCTTCCAAAAGCTGCCCGGCCAAATTGGGAATGTGCGCCAGATCATTTACCAATCGGCGCATTTTGTCCGGCGCAATGGTGCCGCGCAGCTGCCCCAGGGCACAGCCCAGCATATACTGGTCTGCCAGCGACGTGATGAACGCTTTGGTAGACGCTACGCCAATCTCTGGCCCGGCCTGCATGGCGATGTAGCCATCGGAAATGCGCATGGCCTGGCTACCAAAGACGTTGACGATGGACCAGAGCGTGGCTCCCTTGGCTTTGGCTTGCTCGCAAGCTACCAGCGTATCGGCCGTTTCTCCCGATTGAGTGATGGCGAGTACGGCCGTTTTCTCATCAATAATCGGGTCGTAATAGCGAAACTCCGAACCGTACTCCACTTCAACAGGAATCCGCGCCAAGGACTCGATCATAAATTTGCCCACCAGCCCAGCGTAATAGCTGGTGCCACAGGCAATGATGATGATTTTGTTGAGCTTGTTAACCAATTCGGCCGTCAGGTTCATCTCTGGCAAGGAAATCACGCCCTGCTCAAAGTTGACCCGCCCGCGCATCGTGTCAATCAGCGCCTGCGGCTGGTCGTGAATCTCTTTTTGCATAAAATGCTTGAATTCACCCTTCACTGCACTCACCGGGTCCCAGTTGATTTGGTGAATTTCTGGCTCGATGGGGCTGCCCGCCAAATCGGTGAGCTGGTAGCTGCGGCGGGTCACAATGGCCACCTGGCGGTTCTCCAAAAAGATCATCTCGCGAGTGTATTCCAAAATGGCGGGAATATCGGAAGCGATGAACATTTCATCGCGGCCAACACCCAGCGTGATGCCGCCGGCGTTGCCCAAGCGGGCGCAGATGAGCTGGTCGGGCTGGTCTACGCTCATCACCACCACGGCGTTGGCACCTTCCAGTTGGGCCAGGGTTTGGCGTACGGCCGTTTCAAAGCCCAGTCCGCTCTCCAAATACCGCTCCACCAGCTGCACAATTACTTCCGTGTCAGTTTCCGATTCAAACCGGACGCCTTCGGCCTCTAGTTCTTCGCGCAGAGGTAAAAAGTTTTCTACGATGCCATTGTGCACCACCACCACACGGCCGTTCATCCCCACATGCGGATGCGCATTCCGCTGGCTTGGCTCCCCGTGCGTCGCCCAGCGTGTATGCCCAATGCCAATTTGCCCTTTTAGCGGCGACTGAGCCAGCAGGCTGCCCAAATTGTTCAGCTTACCCACGTCCCGCCGAATGGCGATACGGCCGTTTTGCTCCAACACCGCCACGCCAGCCGAATCATAGCCGCGATACTCCAGCCGCTTCAGGCCGCTGTACACCACCTCGGCCGCATCCCGATCACCTAAATACCCAACAATTCCACACATTGCGTTTTACCTCCGCAAGGCAGGCAGCGTGCTGCCAAGCTGTATAGCTGCATAGCAGCACACAGCCCGCAGCGCCAGGCACACCTGCTGGTGGGCATTTCC
The DNA here is from genome assembly GCA_020634455.1 of Ardenticatenaceae bacterium. Lineage (GTDB taxonomy): Bacteria > Chloroflexota > Anaerolineae > Promineifilales > Promineifilaceae > Leptofilum. Next base: position 558,596 of record JACKBQ010000001.1, read on the forward strand.
AAATCCAATTGCCAAAAAATGGAGCTGTCCCTTCGATAATAATTAAATGCGGTCAATGCCAGATGATTTGTTCAGGCAGTTACCTACCTGGTTTGACATCTCGCTCTCATTTGAAGGGATACGGCCGTTTGCCGAAGAAAATCATGGCAAACAACTTGATTCAGGATATGACCAACCCTGGGAGGCACCCGCTGAACTTTCGCTTTTCCGAGCGATGATTTACAAAATCAGTTCGCCCGTTAGCATCCACCTGAGGTGGAGAACCTCCTCCGCGTCTCCCTCTTCCGTTATCGGTTATCGGTACTCAAATGCCAAACGCTTCACTGAATACTGTTTACCGTTTACCGATAACCGTTTACCGAAAAAAGGGCCTTGCGCTATCGATCCCTAGCCTTTGCAAACGCAAACGCTTTATGCAATTGTGCAGAGGTTTTATCTTTTTTGGAGAAAACTGGCAACCCCTGCGGCAAATCTTTGGGGACAACGGCCGTTTTCATTAACCATTTCTAAGTCCTATGACTTTTATCCCTGCCAGCCCGCTTGACGCATCGCGGCAACTGCGTAAAATTAGCCCGCCTAATGGTTAGGCGACCAAACTATTTATCTGTTTTTGGGGAAGGTGGAGCTGTAAACGGCCGTTCCCACACCATTTTTCACACTTTACATTCAATTATGGAAACCAATCGCCACAGGATTGCCGTTGCCATCCTGCAAATCATTCCGTCCATCATGCGCTCACTCGCGGCCGAACTGCGTCACGCAGACACACCGCTGCTGCCGCCGCAGCTAGGTGTACTCACGCTCTTGGCCGAAAAATCACACAACCTTAGCGAACTGGCCGAACAGCACGCTGTCAGCCTGCCCACCATGTCCAGCACCGTCAGCAAGCTAGTCGAGGCAGGTTGGATCGAGCGGCAGCGATCCAAGCAAGATCGCCGCGTGGTCATGCTGGCCCTTACACCCTCTGGCGAAGCTGTCGTCGGGGAGATTGGCGAAAAAATGGTCAACAAACTGGCTGAGCAGCTGATCCACATTCCCACCGATGAATTAACCGCTTTGCAAGAGGGGCTATCCGTTTTGCAAACCGTTTTTGCACCATTTGTCATGAAAAATAGCCGGGGCAATACACCCGAAAAGCCCCAAACCAACTAAACTTTCGATTTTTGCAGGAGACACATTATGCTTTCAAACTTTTTTGACCGAATTACCCGTCTATCGCTTCGTTTTCGCTGGATCACGATTGCATTAACGGCCGTAATTCTCGGTCTCGGAATCTACTCCGCCACCCAGCTTAATCTGGAAATGCTGCCGCGCGTCGAGTTCCCCCAAACCATCGTGATCGTCCAGTGGAGCGACAGCGAGTCCTCCACTGATGTTCTTAACCAAATCACCATCCCACTGGAAGAAAAATTGACGGTCGTGGAGGGTGTTTTGAACGTAGAAACTACCACCAACAACGGGTTTGCTCTTGTGGTCGTGCGGTACGATTTTGGGCTGGATCAGGATCGGCTATTGGAGGATATTGAAACGGCCGTTGCCGATGCCAACCTCCCCGAAACCGCCACCAGCAGCGTCCTCAACTTTAGCTTGAGCGATCTCCCCGTCGTCGTCGCCAGCGTCTCTTCCTCAGACCTGTCGCTGGCAGAGCTAAAAGCATTGGTCGAAACAGACCTTCAACCAACCCTGAGCGGGCTCCCAGACGTCAGCGAAGTCCAAATTGGCGGCGGGCAAGAATTACCTGAAGAAGTTGTTGCAGAAGCAGAAGAAGCCGTTGATGAAGACCCCGGACGCTTGCCGATCACCGTTGTGCAAGGGGCCCGCGTACTGGATATTGAAATTGAGTACGCCCAGGAAATCACTGTTGATTTGCTTCGCAGCTTAACCAGCTATGAAAATGCGGCCGAGCAGGTACTTTTTGTGCTCAATCTGCTGCCAGAAGACGTGCTGATCTACATCCAGCCAGAAGCGATCTCCTATTTGCCAGAAGAATATATCGCAGGGCTTCCACCAGAACTGGTAGATGAGCTGGATGCTCTGGCGGCCGAATTTGGCGGCGTGGGGCAGTATAACGTAGCAGAAGCGGTCGCGGCCTTGTCTGAAGGCACCGAAGTGGCCGAAGTTGAACCGACCGCCGAACCGACTGTTGAACCAACGGCCGTTCCCCAACCCGAACCCACCGCTGAACCTGAACCCGTTGCCGAACTGCCCACCGTGGCCCCCGTGCCCCTGCCCGAAACCTGGATTGCAGGCGCGGCCCAGCTTGGCCAGGTCATCACCGACACCAGCGACTTAACAACCGAGTTCATGGCAAGCATCCTCAGTTTTGCCCCGGAGCAGCTAGCCGAACTAAGCCCAGAAATGTGGCGAGCGCTTGACCCCGAAGTCGCGGCGCTGGCGCTGGAAGCGGTGGGCGATACGTTGGACCCCGTACTGGTCGCTCAGCTCACAGCCATCCAAAATGCGGCCAATGGCATCGCGCCAGAACCGGTTACCCTGCCAGAAAGCTGGATAGCAGCCGCCACCGCCGCCGGGCAAAAGCTAGCCACCACCGCGGACCTGAATGTCCAAGCGCTGGGGCTTTTGGCCTCCGCCGCCCCAGAACTGCTGGGCGAGCTAACGCCAGAAATGATCATCGCGCTGCCGCCCGCGCTGCAAGCTGCCCTGCCAGCCGAATTTCTAAACACCCTGGATGCGGGCACGGTGCAAACGCTTACCAACATGGCCATCTACACGGCGCGGTATGAAGCAACGGCCGTAACCACCGCCGACATACCCCAATTTGATCCAGTTCCCCTGCCCGAATCCTGGATTGCGGGCGCAGCTCAATTGGGTCAGGAAATTGCCACCACCGCCGATCTAACCGCCGAATTCATGACGGGCATTCTCAACTTTGCCCCAGAAACCCTGGCCGAGTTAACGCCAGAAATGTGGCGCGCCCTGGAACCAGACGTGGCAGCGCTGGCGCTGGAAGCCGTGGGCGACACGCTCGACCCGGAACTGGTTGCCCAGCTCACAGCCATCCAAAATGCGGCCAATGGCATCGCGCCAGAACCGGTTGCCCTGCCAGAAGCGCTGGTTACAGCAGCCACAGCAGCGGGCTTCCCACTGGAAACTACAGCAGACATTCCAGCTAACGCGATGAGCATGTTGGCCAATTTTGCTCCTGAGCTGATGGCGGAACTGTCTCCTGAACTCTTGCTGGCGCTGCCGGTAGAAACCTTGGCGGCGGTTCCAGAAGCAGTGACGGCCGAATTAGATCCGGGCGTGCAGCAAACCATCACCAACATTCTTATTGCCAATGAACAATTTTTGGCAGAAACGGCCGTTGCTACCGAAGATGGCGGCGAGCCCGTTGCCGAAACAGAACCAGAACCCGTAGACCCCGCCCGCCTGCCCGACCTGCTCATCCAGGGCGCAGCCCAGGCTGGCATGACCATCGAAAACGCGCAGGACATCAGCCCAGAAATGATCCGCCTGTTTGCCGGGCTTGGCCCGCAAGGTATCCAGGTGCTGCAACTGCTGTCGCCAGACAATTTGCGGCTGCTGCAACCAGAAGTGATCGCTCTGCTGCCACTGGAATTTCTGGACACGCTGCCCGCCGACCTGCGTGCCGAACTGGATGAACTTGCGGCCGAATTTGGCGGCGCTGGTCAACTGGCCATCACCGAAGCGGAAGAAGCGTCTGCCCTGGCAGAAGGTGCGCCAGCGCTCAGCGGCATCTGGCTGGAACCAAGCCCGGAAGGCGAACCTTCCATGTTCCTAACGGCCGCTGATTTGCTAAACAACCCATTCGTGCCCGGCGCGGCCAATTTCCTAAACTTTTTCCCCACTGCGCCCAACGTGGAAGACCCGGCAGCCTGGATGAGCGCCCTCACCCCAGAAGTTATTCAGTTTCTGGCCGAAAATGAGGAAGGCTTTGTCGAAGCTCTGTCACCAATTGTTTTGGAGCTGTTTGCCCCTGAAACATTGACCTTCATGCTAGAAACTTACCCGGATTCGTTTGACGCCGAGCTAACTGCCCGGCTGGAAGGCATTGCTCAAGGTAGCATTGCGGTGTTCATTCCTGAATCTACCGTCACGCGAACCGATGGCAACCCCAGTGTGCTGGTGAGCGTTTATAAGGCGGGCAGCGCCAACACGGTGAACGTGGCGCATGATGTGTTTACCGCAATGGAAGCCTTTGCAGCGGCCCATGATGGAACTTCGGTCAATTTGGTATTTGAACAAGCCACTTTCATCGAAGATTCAATTTCCGGTGTTTCCCGCGAGGGGGCGCTGGGTGGTGTGTTTGCTGTCATCGTCATCCTGATCTTCCTGAGCGGCCGTATTGGCAACAAATATCAGATCAGCTGGCAGGCAACTTTGGTAACGGCCGTTTCCATCCCGCTCTCCATTTTTGCCGCCTTTTTCCTCATGAGATGGGTGCCGCCCACCATTGGCGAATGGCTGCAAGGGCTGGTGCAATCCACTGGCAATGAGGCGCTGCGCTTCATTTCGCAGCTCTTCCCCACCGAGGTTACGCTGAACATCATGACCCTGAGCGGCCTGACGGTAGCCATTGGCCGCGTGGTAGACGACTCGATTGTGGTGCTGGAAAACTCCTACCGCTACATTCAACGGGGCGATGATCCACAACACGCGGTGATTCAGGGCACACGCGAAGTCGCTATCGCCATCTTCTCCGCCACGGTGACAACGATGGCCGTGTTCCTGCCGCTGGGTCTCATCGGCGGCATCATCGGCTCCTTCTTCCTGCCGTTTGGCCTGACGGTGGCCTATGCGCTGGCCGCCAGCTTTGTGGTCTCGATTACGGTGGTACCCGCTCTCACCTATCTGCTCATCCGCAAGGAAAACATTCCCGACGAGCGGGAAACAGCCATGCAGCGTTGGTACACACCAGCGCTGGAGTGGGCACTGCAACATCGCTTCGTAACCATGCTGATAGCCACGTTAATTTTTGCGGGTAGCCTGTTCCTGCTAGGCCAGTTACCGCAAAGTTTCATCCCCAGCATTGGTGAACCGACGGTTAATGTCACCATCTCGCTGCCTGCGGGCACGGGAATGGTCGAGACAAATGCCGTGGTTGAAGAGTTGGAAACGGCCGTACGCGAATACGACGAAGCAGAAACCATTCAGGCAGAAATTGGCAGCGGCGGCGGTTTTGAAGCGCTGTTTGGCGGCGGCATTAGCCAAAACCAGGCCAACCTCACCATCAGCGTGGGTGAAGAGCTGGTACAGGACACCGATGCACTCAACGACTTCACCAATGAAATCCGCCAGGAAGCCATCCGCGTTGTGGGCGAAGACAACGTGAGCGTCTCCGCGGCCTCCCAAACCGGCTTTAGCGGCTTCTCCATCATCCTGACGGGCGAAACCCAGGCCGAGCTGGAAGCAGTGGTCAACGATGTAAAGGTGGCCATCAGCTCGGTGGATGTGGATGGCGATGGCGTGGCGGATATTGCCAACGTCTCCAGCAATGTGGACGGGGCCGCAGACGGCGATGGGGTGAACGAGACAATTCTAAGGATAGACGGCCGTTCTGCCGTGAGCTTTAGCGGTGAACTGGAAACCCAAAACACCCTCGGCGTCACCGATGCAGCCAAAACGGCCATCATCGAGCAAGCCAACCTGCCCGCCACTGTGGCAGTCACCGAAGGGTTCGACTCGCAACAGCAGGTAGAAGGGTTCCAATCCATGGTCACCGCCATCGGTTACTCCATTATCATTGTCTACCTCATCATGGCGCTCACCTTCCGCAGCCTCATCCACCCATTCACCATCCTGTTCAGCCTGCCGTTTGCCCTGGTGGGCGCGGCCGTGGCCCTGTACATCACTAACTCTGTCCTGGGCATTTCCGCCATGATTGGCTTGATGATGCTGGTGGGCATTGTGGTCACCAACGGCATTGTGCTTATGGAACTGGTACAGCAGCTACGCGCCAGCGGGCAGCCAGTTTATGAAGCCCTGGTCGAAGCAGGTCGCACCCGCCTGCGCCCCATCTGGATGACAGCCCTCACGGCCATCTTGGCCCTGATTCCGCTGGCGGCCAGCAACGAGGCCGGGGCAATCATCGCTTCAGAATTGGCACGCGCTGTGATGGGCGGGCTGCTTGTTAGCACGGCACTCACCCTGGTTGTGGTGCCAGTGGTATACAGCCTAACGGAGCAGCTTTGGCTGAAAATTACCGGGCTGTTTAAGCGCAACTAACTGGCTGGCTAACAGCCTAAACAGTCCAATAGAAGCAAACCAAAAGCGCCGCTGTCAATTGGCAGCGGCGCTTTTTTTATCTAAAAATCTCGTCTTGCGACAAATGTCTATCATAACGTAAGATACCGTGCCTAACATGCGTTATAAAGATTGGAGGTTCATTTGACAGGTGAAATTGGTTTGGTCTTAACCATTTTGGGGGCATCTGTGGTGCTGTTTGCCTCTGAAAGAGTTCGGGTTGATGTGGTCTCGATGATGGTGCTGTTGGCGCTGCTGCTTACAGGGCTGCTCACCACCGAGGAGGCGTTTTCGGGGTTTTCCAATCCTGCGGTCATTACGGTCTGGGCCATTTATATTGTAAGCGCCAGCCTGACCCATACGGGCATTGCCGATGTATTGGGTCGGTACATCGGCCGGATTGCAGGGACTGAGGAGGCTCGGCTCATTTTTGTCATTATGCTGGCTGTGGGCGTTATGTCGGCATTTATGAATAATATTGGGGCAGCGGCCGTTTTATTGCCGGTTACGATTGGTTTGGGGCGTAAAGCCCGGATTCCCGCCTCCAAATTACTCATTCCCCTGGCATTTGGCTCACTGCTAGGGGGCATCACCACGTTGATTGGTACGCCACCCAATCTACTGGCCAGCGACGCGCTGCAAGAGGTGGGGCTGGAGCCATTCAACTTGTTCGATTTTACGCCGATGGGCATCATTATTTTAAGCAGCAGCCTGGTGTACATGACCTTTATCGGCCGCCACTTGTTGCCCCACTACGAAGAAACGCTCCATGAAGACCCACAAGAATTAAACCGTGAATATCAGCTCAAGGATTACCTGGCAGAGCTGCATGTCATGCCAGAATCGCCGCTGATTGGCAAGACAATTGTTGAGAGCCGCCTGGGTGAAGCGTATGATCTGACGGTGATGGGGGTGGTGCGAGACGGCCGTATGCGTCTTGGTATTTTGCCCAATGCCCACATTCGCCCTGGAGATGTGCTTTTGGTGAAAGGCTCTGAAGAACAAATGCTGTCGGTGCGGCGCAAGATCGGGGTGACTCTCTCTGCCGAAAGCGAGTTTGATGAGCACGACTGGCAAAATGAAGAAGTGAGTGTAGCCGAGCTGGTGGTGAGCCAAAAAGCGCCATTCATTGGCAAAACGCTCAAAAGTGCCAACTTTCGTGCCCGATACGGCCTTACTGTCCTGGCCATTTGGCGCGAAGAAAAATCCATTGCGGGCAAGTTGGACAACGTGAGGCTGCGCCTGGGCGACACACTGCTGGTGCAGGGGCGTCGGGAACGCATCGAAGAAGCGGGCAACGATATTTCGTTTTTGCTGCTCACATCTCGCCAGGAGGAGCCCAGCTTGCGCACTAGCAAAGCGCCGTTAAATCTGGTCATTTTTATCTCGATGATCACCCTGGTGGGACTGGGCTGGCTGCATATTTCGGTAGCGGCCGTTTTAGGGGCAATTTTGTCCGTACTCACTGGCTGCCTGACCATGGACGAGGCGTACAAATCTATCGAATGGAAGTCTGTGTACCTGATTGCCGGGATGCTGCCAATGGGCATTGCGATGGAAAACACCGGTACGGCGCTCTTCCTGTCCGAGCAAATCATCGGTTTGGTGGGTGGATTGGGTCCACGCGGCATTATGGTGGGGCTGTTTTTGCTTACCACGGTGCTAACGGCGTTCATGTCTAATGCGGCAGCGGCCGTTTTGGTTGCACCCATTGCCATCCAAAGTTCCGTCACCCTGGGCATCGATCCCCACGCCTTTGTCATGGGTACAGCCATTGCCGCTTCCAACTCGTTTGTCACGCCGATTGGGCACCAGGCGTGCGTGCTGGTTTACGGCCCTGGCGGCTATCGCTTCTTCGATTTTGCCCGGGTAGGCCTGCCGCTTACAATTGTCATCTGGATTTTGATGACCATCTTTTTACCGATCTTCTTTCCGTTTTATCCAGCGTGATTTGTCTTCTGTAGCCGCGGATTCTTTCCGCGTTTTGCACCTTTGCGCGGAAAGAATCCGCGGCTACGGTTTTTGATACTATGGACAAGCGTGATTTTTGGAGAAAACAGGCCAAACGGTGGCCCATCATTCTGCTGCTGCCGCTGCTGTTTTTGCTGGTTTTCTTTTTTTATCCACTGGGTAACATTTTGCGGCTAAGCCTGACACCAGAAGCGTTGGTGGATTTGGTGATACGGCCGTCTTTTCGCCGTGTCATCTGGTTTACCGTGTGGCAGGCAGGGCTCTCCACCGGGCTGACGCTGCTGCTGGGGCTGCCCGCCGCCTACCTGTTTGCCCGCTACGAGTTCCGGGGCAAAACCGTGCTGCGCGCCCTCACCACCATCCCTTTTGTGATGCCGACAGTGGTCGTCGCCGCCGCCTTCCGTGCCCTGCTGGGAGCTAATGGGCCGCTGAACCGGCTGCTGATTGGCGCGTTTAATCTGGCCACCCCACCGATCCAGCTGGAGCAAACGCTCACCATCATTTTGCTGGCGCACGTGTTTTACAACGTGACGGTGGTGGTGCGGCTGGTGGGCGGCTTTTGGGGCAACCTGAATCCACGACTGGTGGAAGCGGCGCAAACATTGGGCGCTTCGCCCCGACGCGCTTTTTGGGAGGTCACCTTGCCGCTGATACGGCCGTCTCTCATTTCTGCCACCCTGCTCATTTACCTGTTCACCTTCACCAGCTTTGGTGTGGTGCTCATCCTGGGTGGCCCATCATTTAGCACCATCGAAACCGAAATTTACCGCCAGTACATCACCTTTTTGCGGCCCGATGTGGCCGGGGCGCTCTCCCTGTTGCAAATCGTTTTCACTTTCGCCCTAATGTGGCTATACGCAAAATGGCAGCAGGAATCGGCCGTTCCCCTCGATTTTCGCCCCACTGCAAGCAGCCTAAAACAGGCCAAAGCCGTTCGTGAGAAAGTTGTGCTAAGCAGCATGGTCGTCGGACTGCTGTTCTTTTTGCTGCTGCCGCTGCTGGCGCTCGTTTGGCAATCCTTTGTAGACCGGGATGGGCAGTTTACCCTGGCCTACTACCAGGCGCTGCCCACGCTGCGCCGGGACAGCATCGTTTTTATTCCGCCGCTGGTTGCCCTGCGCAATTCGTTGGGCTATGCCTTGCTGACGGTGTTGGTCGCAGGGCTGCTGGGTTTGCTCACGGCAACGTTGTTGATACGGCCGTCTCGCTGGCGCAGCTGGCTCGATCCGATTTTTATGCTGCCGCTGGGCGTTTCGGCGGTGACGCTGGGTTTTGGCTACGTGGTCACGTTTCGCTGGCTGCGCACCTCGCCCCTGCTGGTGCTGATTGCCCACGTGCTGGTGGCATTTCCCTTTGTGGTGCGCACGCTGCTGCCCGTGCTGCAAGGCATCAAGCCCAGCCTGCGCGAGGCGGCGGCGGTGCTGGGCGCGTCCCCGGGCCGCGTCTGGCGCGAGGTGGATTTGCCAATTGTGGGGCGAGCGCTGCTGGTCGCTTCTGTGTTTGCCTTTACGGTGAGCATGGGCGAGTTTGGGGCAACCAGCTTTATTGTAAGGCCGAACAGTGGCTACCTCACCATCCCCATCGCCATTGAGCGCTTTTTGGGGCAGCCGGGAGCGCTCAATTTTGGCCAGGCGCTGGCAATGAGCACCGTTTTGATGCTGGTAACGGCCGTTGGCTTTATGGCCATCGAGCGGTTTCGCTATGCAGACATTGGAGAATTTTGAGTTAGTTGTTAATGGCTGGTGGCAAACAACCAGCCATTAACCTCCAACCACACCAAACAAGGAGTAAAATGATGAACCGTGTCGAATTGATGGAACTGGTGCGTGATTATCAGGTGGGTGGGGTGAGCCGACGGCAATTTTTAGTGCGGGCAACGGCCGTTTTGGGGAGTGTGGTAGCGGCAAACACGCTGCTGGCCGCTTGCAATGCCAATCCCAACGACAACCCGCCGCCCGTAGTGGATGCAAACCAACCTGTCGCCACCGCAACCGAATCGCCGACGGCACCAACAGCAACCGCGCCCCCCCTGCCCACCGAAGAACCTGCCACAACCGCAAGCGCGGCTCCAGAGGAAGGCGCGTTGGTGAGTGGCGTTACCACCTATCCCGGCACGGGCAGTGAGACGTTGATGGGCTATTGGGCCTACCAGTCTGGCGGCGAACCGCGCCCGGCGGTGATTGTGATTCAGGAGTGGTGGGGATTGAACGACCACATCAAAGACGTGGCCAATCGCTTTGCCGTCGAAGGGTATGTGGCCCTGGCCCCGGATTTGTATCACGGCGTGGTCACCACGGAACCAGACGAAGCCCGCAAGCAGGCGATGGAACTAGGCACAGCGGACGCTGTGGCTGAAATTCAGGCGGCGATTGATTTTTTGAAGGGGCAGGCTGTGGCGAACGGCCGTTTCGGTATCGTCGGGTTTTGCATGGGGGGCGGCCTGGTTTTGCAAACGGCAGCAAACAGTGTGGATATTCTTGCGGCCGTTCCATTTTACGGGACGCCGCTTTCGGCCAGCCAGGCAGCGCAGGTCACCGCACCTGTGCTCAGCTTCTTGGGCACGCGGGATGGCATCCCCGCCAGCGGCTACGAAACCATGCACGCCACCCTCGCCGAGGCAGGCGTGCCTAACAAATTCCAGCTTTACGACGGAGCACAACACGCCTTTTTCAACGACACCCGTGCCAGCTACGACGCTGCTGCCGCCGCCGATGCGTGGCAACAAACGTTGACCTGGTTCAAAACGTATCTTTAAGCAACGGAAAATGGGTCTCAAAAACTACTTAATCGAAGGTGTTTCCTGCGCTGGCAAAACGACGGTGTGCAATGAGCTGCAACGGCGCGGCTACCACGCCATCCACGGCGACCGAGAGTTGGCCTATTGGGGCGATCTAACAACTGGGGAACCGGTAAACGGCCGTACCACCCAGCCGCGCAGTTGGCTGTGGAACGTTGAGAAGGTCAAAGCTCTGGTGGCCGATCAAACTCACGCAGCCACCTTTTTTTGCGGCGGCTCCCGGAATTCCGACCACTTCATCGGCCTATTTGATGATGTTTTTGTTCTGGAGATCGATCTGGACACGCTGAACCAGCGCCTTGCGGCCCGCCCGAAAGATGAGTGGGGCGGCACGGCCAGAGAAGGGGAATTTTTTGCGCGATTACAACATCAGACAAAAGAGGGGCTTCCTCAAAACGCCACCATCATTGATGCCACGGCACCGCTCGCAACCGTCGTAGACACAATTCTGGCCAGTGCCAACCTGGCATCGCAAATTTAGGCGAGCCGTTCCTCCCCCCAACACTTCCTGCAAATTCACCCCATTTTGCCGCCACACCAGCAGCTGGTTCACGTACCAATTTCTGTTGTGCAAGTTGGCCTGCAAATTAGAAATGTGCCCTTTTGAGGTTTTGAATACTTTTTGTATACTGTTCTGGATCGTATTTTTCGTCAAAATAAACAGCTTATCCGGCACAGGTGCATGATAAAACCCTGATTTTCATCTTATCCAGCACATTTTGCAGGTGCTTCACCCAAATTGGGGGTTTATCCAGCATTGAGGGCAAAAAACTGCCGGATAAACCGAATTTTGGTGGTTTATCCAGCATTGTTGCAGGTTAATAAGTAGTTGGGACGGCTTATGCGGAATTCAGGTAGTGTGTAGTCAACAATCGCCGTCCCAACAACAGCATTAAGCCGACAAAACTGCACACAGATTTTGCGGCTTATGCAACCGAACGGGCGGACAGTAACAAAAGTGTTGAAGAATAGGAGAAAGTAGATTTGAAGTTTTTAAAGCGAATGATTCAAGATGTTATTGAAGGCAAAAATCTTGAACACTACATAACTCTGATCTTCATCTTTATAATTCTTTTGCTTGATATTTTTGATCTTGCTTCACCAGACATTTTGACAGAGATCACTCTGGCGGTACTAGCGTTGGTTGTATTCGGCAGTCTAAACACACGTGAAGCCGTCAATGAGCTGACCGACAAATTTGAGCAATCAACAAATGCTGATGGCTACTTTTGGAAGGAAAAGGTTTCTGTTGAACCGCTATTCATTCAGGCCAAACATATAGGATTTGTTGGTGCTTCATTAAGCCGCACGTTGCGTGATTACTCGCACACGTTGGAGAGACGGCTTAATGATGGTGCAATAGTTCGTGCAATTTTGATGGATCCTGCAAGCACAGCTCCAGATCAAGCCGTCCTTCGCAGTAAAAGTATTAGAAACAGACAATTTTATATAGATTCTTTACGTCCCAGCCTTGAGAGAATAGGTGCACTATCTAATCGTTCTCAGTCAGTCGAATTAGGGCTGCTCCCTTATAAACCTGCATTCGGAATGATTGTAATTGACCCTGATGAACCTAACGGTATTATCATTGTAGAAATGTATCCTCATCATTCCGATTCGTTTGCCCCCACTTTTGAGCTACGACCAAATCGTGATCCGCGCTGGTATCAATTTTTTCACCAACAATACAACATACTTTGGGAATTAGGTTGTCAAAATCGCCAATTTACTGGAAATGAGATAAATGTCTTGCTTGATGAAGTTCGGAGTATTCAATGAGACAGCCTACACTGCCGCCCAACATGGCTTGCAGCCGACGCGAAGCGCGGCTGAAGCGGGCGTTGGGTGCCTAGTCATCAAAACTATAAGAAGGCTTTAGTTATTTTTTTCCGAGTCAATACAGGCATGAATTTTTCTGGAGGCAAAAATGACAGTCGAAACAACCATTTTATTGGATGGACTCACATTGCCAGAATGTCCGCGCTGGCGTAACAACAAGCTCTGGTTCTCCAATATTTGGGCGCGCCAAATAATGACCGTTGATCTTGCGGGTAACAGCGAGACTGTGGCTACCCTGCCAAGTTATCCTTTTGGCCTTGGTTGGATGCCTAACGACCAGCTACTTGCAGTTTCTGGGCTCGAAAGAAAGCTCCTTCGACCTTCCTATGAAGAATTGGTAATGATTGCTGACATGAGCGAGATCGAGCAATTTAGTTGTAACGATATGGTAATAAGCAAGCAAGGATGGGCATATATTGGAGCGACAGGGTTTGATTTTCTTGGAAATCAACCATTTGCACAGGGCAAATTGATTTTAGCTACTCCAGATGGCATGGCTCGTGTTGTTGCCAGTGAAATGGACTTTCCAAACGGTTTGGTTATAACCCCGGATGGAAAAACCATCATTGTTGCCGAAACTTTTGGCGGTCGTCTTACCGCTTTTGATCTGACTTCAGATGGCTCTCTCGTAAACCGCCGAGTTTGGGCACAGATCAACGGGCGCACCCCAGATGGGATATGCCTCGATGCTGAAGGAGCTGTTTGGGTAGCATCGCCGCAAAGCGGCGAAGTAATACGTGTACTTGAAGGCGGTGAAATTACGCATCATGTCCAGGCAACGAATATACCTTTTGCCTGCATGCTGGGCGGCAGTGATCGATGTACACTCTTTGTCCTTACATCAGCAACTCATGAGCCAGAAAAAGCACGCGCTCTAAAAAGCGGACGCATTGAAACCGTTCAGGTCAAAGTGAGCGGCGCGGGGCTACCATGACCGTCTAATATATGCGAGTCTGCGCCAGTTTAAACAAAATGGAATGCATTTTGATCTAAAGTTCCTCTTGGCAAACAAAATTTGCCGACCCTTATCCACCGAAGCCAGCGTTAGCTGACAAGTTTGTTCAGCAATTGTATTAAGCTTCTTTGAGCGGAGCCGAGTTTTAGCGTAACGGCCGTTCCCCGTCCCCCCACCACCCTCTTCAAATTCGCCACATTCTCCCGCCACACCTGTGACCGATCCACATACAAACTATTCTGCAAAATGGCTTGAATAACTTCCGCTTCCCCCACATCTTCCACCACCGTCTCCTCTTTTTCATGGCGAGACAGCAGGCAGAGGATGATTTTGTGGGGGCGTACGGCCGTTTCCCACACAAAATCTGGGTTGACGGCGCGTAAATCCACCCGGTACTTCGTTTCCTGGCGCACGATTTCTGGTTGGAGGAACGGCCGTAATTCTGGGAACTGCTCCACCATATCGCCGCGCAGCTTGGCCAGCCCCACCGGGTAGCCGTGCAAAAAACCGTCCCCATCCACAAACACCATGCTGTCCGTGAGCAGCCGAAAGCCCGCCAGCGCCAGCCGCAGCGCCGTGGTGCTTTTGCCGGTGTTGTGCGGGGCCAGCAGCAGCAGCGCCACCCCGTCCCGCACCAGGCAAGAGGCGTGCAGCATCCCATAGCCGTGCGAGATAACCAGGTTGAGCAGCAGCGTGTGCAGGACGCATTGGGCTACCAGCTCTGGTCTGGCGGCGAGTTGGGGATCGAGAACGGCCGTACCCAACCGCCGCGACAAGTCCAGGTGAACCACCCCCCAGCCGCCCAACTGCATCATCAACCAATCGGCGCTGCCGCTGTAGGTGATCTGCTGCATCAAATCATCCGGTGCGGGGCCGGGTGGCTGGCGCATGGGCTGCACCGCCAGCTGGAGCGTGCCCAGAGGCGGTTTACTTTGCTCGGTTTGGGTGTATTGCGAGAGGGCGAGAGAAACGGCCGTTAACACGCCACCCTCATTGCTCTCCACCACCAGCGGATGGCCAAACAGCCGCACCTCTTGCCGGTGGCGCAGTTCGTTGGCGCGACGCTGCCAAAAGTCGTCCAGTTCCGCCTCGTTTAGTTGAGAAAGCCAGTCCCCATCTGGAATTTTGGTCATAGATTTTACAGTTGTCATGCCCGCGCAGGCGGGCATCCAGGCTTTAGCAAAAATAGATTCCCGCCTTCGCGGGAATAACAGGTAGACAAGCGTGCATGTATCATTTTTGATCTGTGGTCTTAAAAACAAACTTCCAGGTGGCCTCATAAACGGCCGTTGATTCGCGCAAACCCTCCCGGAAGTTGTCCGAGAATAAATCCAATCAGGTGATCAAAACGTACAAATTGTCGAAACAGCTAAACTGGTTATACTATTCACCATACGTTCTGGCAAAACGCCAACCGTTACCGATGTTGCATCATCGCTCCGCATCTTCTTAACAAACCAGGGAACGTTTGGAATGCATCCAGAAACAGGTGATAAATTTGGTCAAAGGGAGGCACGTTACCGCTAGGTACGGCCCATTTTTTACTTTTTAGGAGAAAATCATGTACAAAAAACCAGCAATCACCAAGCACGAAGAACTGACCCAGGTTACGTTCAGCAGCCACTAATTCGGCACCCCCAAAATCTCTAGTTCGAAAATAAAAATCTAACCAGCAGGAGAAGGTAAATGTACAAAAAACCAGCAATCACCAAGCACGAAGAATTGACCCAGGTTACATTCAGCAGCCACTAATTTCTGGCAGAAGCAGTCATACCTGAGATAAAACTTTGCTGTAAACGGTTGGTAATGTGCCTCTCTTTGACCAGAATTTAATTGTTACATGACCACCACAGCAACTGCCACGACCCAACATCTGCTAGACGTTTTACGCCCCCAGCAACAGCCAAATCATTGGTTCAAACAAGCCGATCAGCTCAATTGGGACGATTTTGCCGTCCGTGCCATCGCTTTTGGCTTAGCGCCGCAAATCTATGCGCGGTTCAAGCAGTGGGATGCCAAAATTCCGCCCAAGGCGATGGCCAAGCTGGCCGTCACCCACAAAATGCAGGCCCAGCGCAGTGAGGCGATTTACGCCCAGTTAGCCCAACTTCTGCACGCCACCGCCGCCGCCAATTTGCAGCCCGTCGCCCTTAAAGGGGTGCATCTGGCCGCCTGCTACTACCCCGAACCCGCCCAGCGCCCCATGAACGACATCGACCTGCTATTCACACCCGATGAGCTGCCGCAGGCCGAAACGCTGCTGCGGGAATTGGGCTACGGCGGCAAGCACAAATCCGCCGAGACGGGGGCGCGGGTGACCAAACACACCAGCACTTTCCGCCGCGATGAGGCCGAAAATGGCAGCGCCACGCCTAACCCGTACCTCTCCGCTGGGCTAGATCGCACCATCGAGCCGCACAGCTCGCTGGAAGAATCATGGTTTGGCTTGAAGGTGGACATTACGCCGGGGATTCGCGGGAGGGTGGATACGGCCGTTCTCACCCCCACCGCCCCCGCCTGCCACGTCCTCAACCCCACCGACCTGCTGCACCACATCTGCCTGCACTTCAGCTTCCACCTCATCCAGGGCGCACCTTCCTTCGTCCAGCTCACCGATTTGTTAGTCATTACCCAGAACACAACCTCCGGGAGGTTCCTGGGACTATCGGGGTCATTTATCAAACCTCCCGGAGGTTTATTTTCGGCGGAGCGGGCATCCGAGGATGCGAACTCCACCGTTCAAAAAGTTGAGTGGGACATTTTTTTGCAGCGGGTCGCTGAGGCAAAAAGCTGGGGCTACGTGCTGGCCGCGCTGACGCTGGCCCAAAAGCTGGTCGGTGCCCCACTGCCGGAACACATTTTGCCCAAGCTGGCCGAACAAACGCCCGCCAGCCTGCGCCAGCGCATCGCGCAGATGGACCTGGCCTACATCCTGCGCCGCACCCAGCAAAAACCACTCAACACCCTGGCTGACCGGCTGCAACGCGGCGTGCAGGATCGCATCGAGATTGCCCGCTGGGCACCGACGTTGGGAGAGAAGTGGCGCGTGTGGCAAACGGCCGTACAGTTCACTCGCACAGACACGGCGCAGATGTTAAAAAAGAAGGAGATTGGAGATTAGAGATTGGAGATTGCCTGCGCTTAATCTCCAATCTCCAGTCTCCAATCTCCCCAAATTTACGGAGAAGAACCCTTTTGAAACTATCCCGCCTGCTTTCACTCACCCTGGCCGTCGCTGGCGGCGTCGCCTCCAGCCGCGTGCTGCAACGCCGCCAGCAGTGGGAAGCGCAAAACAACCGCATGGCCATCTGCGTCGATTTTGACGATGCGCAAGCCGCCGCCATCCGCGCCGGACTGCCGCTGACCGAGCTGGTCGAAATGCTGGCCAGCAACGGGGCGACCCACCTCTCCCTGCCAGAGCTGACGCTGAACCGGCTGCGAAACACCGGCCAACTGACCCCGCAAGCGTCGGCCAAGCCGCGCACGGACGCCCCGCGCGTCGGCCATTGGAACTACCTGCATGGCTCAGAAAATCTGGTGCGCCACCTGGCCACCGAGCTGCGCGAACGGCTCCCCTACACCCAGGCCGATTGCCTCGACAGGCAAACGCTCGTCTTCGCGGGTGATTTGCCCACTATTGGCGAAATTGGGCTGGGGTATGATGTCGCCCTGGCGCGGCAAATCCAGGCCAACGGACTGGCGCTGCTGCCTCGTCCGGTCAGCTACGCCTGGCCAGAGAAGGCGCTGCTGGAACGAACCTTGGGGCAAACGGCCGTTCTCAACAACCTCGTCGCCTTTGCCGGGAACATGATTTTGGGCCACGAAATGCACCTGGACGAAACCGTCGCGGCGATGGAAGACAACGATTTGTCGCTGGTCTATTTTGCTGAATCGCGCCACCAAAAAGGGGATTGGTTTGTGGCCAAACGGCGCGCACCCAACGTGGTTTTGGCCCACCAATTCACGCCAGAGGACATGATTCCGTTGGATTACCACGCGGCCTGCCACAACTGGGCTCATTTTGCCCGCGAGCGCGGCATCCGGCTTTGCTACGTCAACTTTTTCCGGGTGCTGCACGCCACCGCGCCGCTGGAGGGAATTGATTACGTGCACCACCTGAAGCACGCGCTGGAAGATGCGGGCTACATCGTTTCTCGCGAGATTGGGCTGCCCACGCCCGTGCCTGCGCCGGACACGCAGGAGTTGGCGCTGGCGGGGGTGAGCGTGGCTGGCATTGGGGCAACGGCCGTTTCCACCTTGCTCAACCTGCCCGAAGCCATCGCCCTGCCGCTGACTCTCGCCGCCGCTGGCGGAGCTGCCGCCCTGCCATTTGTGGAAGAACAGCGCAACCAGGCCGCCATCGCTCGCCTGGCCCATGCACACGACCACGATCACCATCATCACGAACATGATCATGATCACGGGCACGATCACGGCGATTTGGCGGCGCTTTACCCGCCATCCTACGCACCCAAGCTAATTGCTCTGGGAGCTACCGCGCTAACGCCCATTGTCGTCCAGCAAGCGGCCCAACTGGACGGTGCGGCAGGTTGGCTGGCGGGATTGGCCTACCAGGCCACGGCAGCAGCCGCGCTGGCCACCAGCACCAGCGGGCAAGAGTATCAGCTGCGCATCGAGGCGTACAAAGGGTTTAATTTGGATTGGTTGGTGCCGCTGGCAACGGCCGTTCTGCAGCTTCCCAACAACAGCACAAAAGCCGCAGCTTTTGCCTTGCTCGGCGCGGGCTGGCTGGCGGCCCGGCAGCAAAATGTGGATGTACTCTCGGCACTCGATCCAGGCTACGCGGAGGGACACACCCACCACATTTCAGCGGCGATGGCAACGCTTGGCGACCTTCAGATGGCCATTGGCCCCAAACCAGCACGCAAGTGGGCGGGATTAGGCCCAGCGGCAACGGCCGTTTCGCTGGTGGTAGCCAATCGGGGATACAAAAATGCGGCAGTGGGAACGGCCGTACTCGGCACCATCGGCCAAACAATGGGCCTCGTCGGCTTCCGCCACCCCGAACGCGCCTTGACAGACACTTTGCAACAAGCCGCCCCCAGCTTCGCCATCGGCGCGGGGGTGGGGTTGGTGACGTTGATTTTGGGAAGAAATCAGTAATTGAGTAATTAGGTAATTGGACAAATTACTCAATTACCTGATTACCAATTACCATTCACCATGCCTGCTCCAACCTCCGCCAGCGACACCAGCTTTTGCCACATCCCCGCCGGGCCGTTTGTGTATGGGCCGGAAGTTTGCTATGAGCGACTAGAGCAGTGCCCGCCGTTTAAGCCGCAGCAAACGATGGCGCTACCTGAATTTTGGCTGGCGGAGTTTCCGGTAACGTACCGGCAGTGGCGCGAATTTTTGCAGGAAACAGGTCACGATTGGGTTGGCCGTTGGTACGCGGTGGTGCGCGGCTGGCGCGGCACGTTTTTACGGGCTTATGCACCTGCCAAATCGTACCCGGCAGGGCACGATAATTTGCCCATCGTGGACGTAACGCAGGCGGAAGCACATCTGTACTGCAACTGGCTATCCGAAAAGCTGGGTGTAGAAATCACGTTGCCAACGGAGTTTCAGTGGGAAAAGGCGGCGCGAGGGGTGGACGGCCGTTTCTATCCCTGGGGCAACCAAAAACCGCGTCCCGAAATTCAGTGGCAGGCGACGTTTCCTGTGAAGCCAGCAACTTTTTTGTTTAGTTTGCTCGTCAAGCCGCGCCGCGAATGGGCGCGGGCGGGCTGGTATTGGCGCAATGGCTATCCGCTGCCGGTTGGTTCCATTTCGCAAAATGTCTCGCCCTACGGCTGTGTGGATATGAGCGGCAACATTTGGGAATGGACCAGCAGCCTGTACAATCCCAACCTGCCCGATTTTCACGTGGTGAAAGGCGGCTCGTGGGGCTACACCATTCACCACGCGGCCTGCAACGTGCGCAGCGCGTGCAGCATCACTACTCCCAGCCGGAAGTATCATGCGCAGGGCACCGGGTTTCGGGTGATGGCTTTGGAAAAACCTGGGTAGAGACGTTGCAATGCAACGTCTCTACTATAAGATTTGTCAATTGCTCGCTGTAATAACACAACGAAACCCAACATCATTACTTACACCGTCTGGATTGGCAAACGCCCGTGTCGTGCTGCGAAGATCAGAGACGCTACTGCTCCAAGCACCACCGCGCACCACCTTGCTGTCTCCACTTTCAGGCCCCTGCGGGTCCAGGCTCGACGAATTTAGGTAATATTCCGCATCGTACCAATCGTAAACCCATTCAGACACATTCCCGCTCATATCCAAGGCTCCAACCCAGCTCTCACCTCCGGGAAAATTACCAACAGGTGCAGTACGGCCGTAGCCATCATCATTCCGCTCATCACGCCGATTAGACATGCAGTGTGTATCACAAGAATTTGCATTTTCGCCAACAAAGCTATCGCCCCAAGGGTAAAGCACCCCCTCTGGCCCACGAGCTGTATATTCCCATTCTGCCTCGGTTGGCAGCCGTCCGCCCGCCCATTCACAATAATTGGCGGCGTTGAACCAGGAAACACCCACTACAGGAAACGCATCTCCATTAAAGTCTGGGTCATCTGCAAACTGTGATATGCCACAGCTCCCATCATTCACACAAAGCGCATATTGGGCATTGGTCACCTCATTACTGTCAATCCAAAAGCCACTCAGACTTACATCGTGAACGGGGGTTTCACCGCTTATCCCCCCTTCCCTGCCCATTGAAAAAGCACCTTCAGCAACAAAAATCATTTTCATCCCATCGGCCAATCGTTCCTGGTTATCATTTAACAACTCATCAAGAGACAGAGAACTCGTCTCGTCTATTACTTCTTCAACTATTTCTGATTGTGGGGCAAGAGGTTCGAATTGTTCTGGTGTATCGAAACTGCCATTTTGCCAGAGGTAAATACCAATAATTCCTACCAATGCAGCCAAAGATATGGCTACACCAGCAAAAGATCTTAAATTATTCATGGTCATGGTTCTCCTCATCCGGTGATACAGGTTGCGCTCAATACGATCGGCAATAACCGGAGATAGATTTAATTGCGGAGCGGCATCCATCCGCAGTTGTTTGATAAGATTTAGTTGACGGTCAACCCAATTTTGACATTCCTGACAGGCAGCCAGGTGTTGCTGGTAAAAAGCTTTGTCTTGCTCACTCAAGGCTCCATCCTGATAAGCCTCAAAATTGACAACAACAAAATGCTTCGTTTGGCGTCCTGTTTGTTTTTTGAGTATGGACATCATTGACCCTCTACAAATGTGGCTTGAAATTCAGCTTCTTGCTGTTGGATCATTTTTTCTAAGTGGCGACGGCCTTCGTTAAGTTGTTGATACGTTGTTGATTTTCGTTGATTCAAAATGATGGCAATGTCGCTACAGGCTAAGGCATAACGGTAGCGTAAAATTATTGGCAAACGGAGCCGATCATTTAGCTGATCCACCATGTCCCAAAGGGTTTGGCGGCGCTGGCGTTGGTGAACAATTTCTGCAATGGTGTCCCTGTGTCCGGCAAGCCGAAACAAGCGATTTGGTGCTAGTTGCTCTAAAGACAGAATGTTGCGAAGCTTCTTTTTACGCAGACGCATACGGCATTGGTTTACAGCAATTGCCGTTAACCAAGTATCAAACCTGGATTCGCCTTTGTAGCTATCAATCTTTTGAAAAACAGCCAAAAAAGTGTCCTGAACCACATCTTCAGCCTCGACAGTATCACGCAGGATAGCAGTAGCTAGGTCGTAGATGCGGCTCTGATATTGGTTAAACAAGGTCGTAAATGCCTCTAAGTGCCCTTGCTGGCACCGACGCACTACGGATTGAATGTCTTTCATAAGCGTGAACTTGATGCCCTGAACGGGGCTTTACCGTTTGCCTTATTTATTAGATGCACGTTGCCAAAAAAGTTTAGTATTGATTTCAGAATTTAGTTTTGTGTATGAAACGTTAGAGTTGGGGAAACGGCCGTTTTCAGACCCATACTAGCACAAATTGCGAGGAAACTTGCGGGACAACATCAATCATCTGTTGTCATGTTGGGGGAACGGCCGTTTACAGTCCGGCGCACTTGTCATAATGATATTATGCAGGTTTCCGCCGGACTGTACCGCGCAAAGGGGGCGGAATGACGCCTCTAATCTGCGCCAGTCCGCGTTCAGCCGCGCCCTTTGGCTATGCATTTCAAAGCGTGACGATTACCTGACAGGCAATGCCTCGTAAACAGCTTCCGTCAAGATGGCTACCATTTCGGCCAAATTTGCTTCATTCACAATCAGCGGTGGGCCAAGCATGATTAAATCACCATTTTTGCCATCGGCGCAGCCCTGCGAGTAGTACACAATCAGCCCCTTGGCAAACGCCTGCTGCCAGATGTCCCACGCCAAATGCTGCGACACAGGAAATGGCGTTTTGCTCGCCTTGTCCTGAACAAACTCGACAGCCCAAAAGAGGCCACGCCCGCGAATATCGCCAACGTTTGGATGGCTCCCCAAAGCAGCTTGTAACATCTGACCCAGCTTCTGCCCAAGAGTGGCGCTGTTTTCAACCAGCTTTTCCTGCTGCATGATGTGCAGCGTGGCCAGCGCAGCCGCACAGCCAACCGGATGATGGCTAAACGTGCCGCCGTGATTCCAATCGCCAAGTTTTTGCCGGATGAGTTCCACATCCTCCGTTTTGGCAGCCACAAATCCCAGTGGAAAATACCCGCCCGCCAATCCTTTGGAAGTGACCATGATGTCTGGCCGCACTTGCCAATGGTCAATGCCCCACCATTTGCCGGTGCGCCCCATGCCCACCAGCACCTCGTCGGCAATGAGCAGCACGCCGTATTTGTCACAAATGGCGCGAATGGCGGGCCAGTAATCGTCTGGCGGCACGATGGCTCCCAGACCAGCCCCGCTAATTGGTTCGGCCAGAAATGCGGCCGTATTCTCCACACCGGTATCTAAAATGGCCTCTTCTAGCCGTTCGGCAGCTTCTTCACCAGAGATGGGATCGCGATAGGAATTTGGTGGATCGATGTGCGGCATATCGAGGAACATGGCCTGGTAGGGCGCGCGTAAACCAGGGCGACCACTGACGCCCAGGGCACCCAGGGTCATGCCGTGATAGCTTTGGTGACGGCTAATGATAGTGGAACGGCCGTTTTCCCCGCGCGCCTGTTGAATTTGCCGGGCTAACTTAATCGCCCCTTCCACCATCTCAGACCCACTGCTAAGGTAAAAAAAGCGCGAATTGGGGATGGGAACCAGCTCGGCAAGCTCGCTGGAAAGCTGCTCGGTTGGCTCATTGGTAAACATGATGGCGTGGACGTAGGCTGCCTTTTGGGCTTGCTCACTCATGGCGGCGACGATTTCGGAACGGCCGTGTCCCACATTCACCACCAGCGGCCCGCCAGACCCATCCAGGTACCGCTTGCCATCTTCATCAAATAAATAAATGCCCTCCCCGTGGGAAATCTTGGGGCGGGCATGGCTCATTTTCCGATAAAACACGTGTCCGTGCGGATGTTTGTAAGTTGTCATTTTAGTGGTTAGTGGCTAGTGCTGGTGGTCAGCAACCAGCCACTAACCACCAGCAACTAAGTACTCAATTACCTAATTACTTAATCAACGATGGTTTGGCTCTGTTCCTTCATGTACTGCTGGATGTAGTAGAAGCTGCCCGCCGCTTTACCGGTCGAACCGCTGCCTTTCCAACCGCCAAAAGATTGGTAGCCCGGCCAGGCACCTGTAGTAGCCCCGCCAGAACGGTTTACGTACAGGACGCCAGCCTGAATGTTGTCCAGCCACCACTGCACTTCCTCGTCATCTTCACTGAAGAAACCAGCGGTGAGGCCATATTCCACGTCGTTGGCCAGCGCCATCGCTTTGTCCATATCCTCAAACGGTGCGATGGTGACGATGGGCAGGAACATTTCTTGCTTCCACAAGCGATGCTCTAACGGCAGATTATCTACAATGGTGGGGGCCACGAAGTAGCCATTGCCAGCATCTTCCAAAGTTTTGCCGCCAAACACCACGTCGCCATTTTCATGCAGATCGGCCACAAATTCCTTGTAGTCATTGTAAGCGCCCTTGTTGGCAACTGGCCCCATCCAATTCTCTTTAACGGTGGGATCGCCCACATTAATTTGAGAGGTCAGATCAATCAATTTGGTCATGAATTCATCTTTGACATCTTTGTGGACGTATACGCGCGAACAAGCAGAACATTTTTGCCCTTGCAGGCCAAAGGCGGAGCGCATGACGCCCATTGCTGCTTTGTCGATGTCTGCTTTTTTGCTGATGATGGTGGGGTTTTTGCCACCCATTTCGGCAATAACCGGGCGCGGGTAACGGCCGTGTGCAAAGGAGCGCAAAATGTGCATACCCACATCGTAGCTGCCGGTGAAGGTGATGCCGTCAACGTCGGGATGATCAACCAACGTCTGACCGACGGAACGTCCGCCGCCCGTGACAAAGTTGAACACACCAGCCGGTACGCCTGCATCGCGGAAGCATTCGGTGAGCAGCCAGGCGGTGTAAGGCGTGTCCGAAGCAGGCTTAAGGACGACGGTGTTACCAGCGACCAGCGCCGCTCCAGCAGGCCCGCCAGCCAGCGCGCCGGGGAAGTTAAAGGGGGAGATGACGGCCCAAACGCCATACGGCCGTAACACGCTGCGGTTGTGGTGTTTGTCACTTTCAGACAGCAGCGGGCGGCTGAAATTATTATTCTTTTCTACAGCATCACAGTTGTAGCGAATGAGATCGGCCGTTTCTTCCACATCGCCCAGCGCTTCCAAGCGATTTTTGCCAATTTCCAGGCTCATTACTGCACCCATGTGGAAAAGGCGCTCGCTGATCAGGTCCGCAGCCTGGCGCATAATAGCCACGCGCTCTTGCCAGGGACGGCCGCTCCAGGCGGGGAAAGCCGCTTTGGCGGCTGCTACCGCATCATTGGCATCATTGGCAGAACCGTATTGAAAATGGCCCATGAGCAGATCAAGGTCTACCGGGCTGCGCTTCTCAAATGTTTCTGCTGCCTTGCGCTCTTCACCATTGATATACATGGGAAAAGTTTTGCCGAAGCCGGCCTTGGCCTCTACAACTGCCTCATCAAAATATTGATGCAGCAGCGGATCAGGGCTGGCCAGCGTTGAGTAGGTCACTTTAATATGTTTGCGTTCAGACATCATTGCCTCCTTGGGAAATGTGAGTAAATAGCTTGTAAATAGCCAGGCAGCGCCAACAGTTGGCGGTACTGCTGGGAATTTAAAAAGTTCAATGGGCTTCAGCGGCTTTTTCAATGTGCAAAACCGCCAATGAGGGTTCTGGCAAATATTATACCTGTGTTTTTACATTGGGACAGTTTGTCCTCAAATCACGTCTTCGAGCTTCAGCGCTGGCAGGGTCAGCACAAAAGCGGCTGGCAGCGTAAGCGACTGCCAAAATGCCAGCGGATCAAGCTCCGGGTTGTGGGCGCAGATGAAGAGGGTGATCACGGTGCCGTGGCTGACAATGCCTAACGTTTGCCGGGGATAACTTGCCTGGAGTTTGGTGACGGCCGTTTCAAATCGCGTTCGGGCCTGAACGGCCGTTTCCTGGCCAAAAACCAGTTCATTTGGCCGGGCAAAAAAGACAGCCACCGCCGCCTCAAACGCTGCCTTGCTCTCAAAATATGGCATCCCGCGCCGATCGTGCTCCTGTAATCCAGCCGCTGCCGCACACGGAAGCCCTAAAACCTCCGCCAGAATCTGCCCGGTTTCTCTGGCTTTGTTCTCTTCGCTGGTGACAAAGCGATCTGGATTGTAAGGTTGGAGTTGAGCAGCAAGGGTATGGCAGCGGAAACGGCCGTCTTCTGACAGCTGCCAGTTGTGGGAGGAAACGGCCGTGTCAATTTGCACAGCCGAATGACGAACCAAAATAAGATGTTCAGACATCAGCAACAAAAAAAGGCTGGCGGTTTCAAATCGCCAGCCTTTCAAAATTATCCACCGCCAGTCAGCGCATCCAGCGACCACTGCGCATAATATGCATTGTGGTTCACTTCCAGCGCCGCCCGGTAGTTGGTAATCGCTTCAGAAATATTCCCCTGCGATTCAAGCGCCAGCCCCTTGTACCAGTAAGTTTCTTCCACGTTGCGGCCGCCCTGCGTTTCCAGCGTGGCATCCGCCAAAGCAATCACGTCATCATGGCGACCAATTTTCCAATATGCCAGGTACGGTTTGAACTGGTACCACAACATGCGCGGCGGCAAACCCAGTTCACGCGCCTGATCATACGCCTGTGCCCCACCCTGATAATATTGCGCTTCGCCAGTCTTTGCGCCCATTTCGGTTAGGGCAGAACCCAAATTGAACCAGGCAAACACGTTTTCTGGATCTGCGTCAATTTCGGCCTGGGCACGTGCAGCGACCATGCGCCACATATCCATTGGCTCAACCAGCTCTGGCCCTAAAATTGCTTGCACTTCAGCTTCCTGTGAGGGAAAGTAAACGACGTAGAAGGTGTAGTTGAATTGCTGCCAGTAAAACTCAAACTCTTCATAATCGTCGGTACGGCCGCTGCCATCCCACGGCCCCAGGTAGCTGTCTTGACTGTACAATATTTGCTGCTCATCATCATACCCAAATACGGTCAAATAATGACCCCACCAGCCTTGTCCAGGCAGTTCATACCCTTTTTCAATGACAACGGGATAACCAGCCGCAATAAATTCCTTGATCAGTTCAAGTGTTCCGCCGCTGTGGGCGCTGGCTTTGAAGGCGTTGCCGGTAAAACCGTTCACGTAATCGGCGATTTGCCAGGGGCTTACGTTTCGGTCTTCGCTGTTGGGTTTGAGGTAATCGGCCACTTCTTCCTGGGTAATGTCGTATCCCATGAAGTTGAGCACTTGGGTTAAATTGGCCGGGCCACAGTTATTAAACGTCTGGCGAATCACGTCCATGCCATCCAAAACAACCGAGGTGGGCAACGGCTCTGGCGTAGGCGTGTTGGTTGGTGTGGGTATCGGGGTATTTGTGGGCAGCGGGGTTGACTCGGCGTCTGGGGCCTCGGTAGGGGCTTCGGTGGGTTTGCTGGTGGGTGTGGGGGAGGAAACGGCCGTTACCACAAGCAATGACTGAATATCTACCTGAGGCTCATCGGCAGAAACGGCCGCAACCGGCAAGGCCGTTGCCATTGGCGCCACCTGATCAATCATGCCTTCCACAATGCCGCTCAAAAATGGGCTGCGCTCCTGCAACGCCACCCGGTAACGACCTGGAATTGCTCCCACCAAGGCGGGCAGCACCAACAAGGCAATCACCAGCAAAATTTGAATGCCAGCGACAGTCAAAATGATGTTCTTCGTTCTTTGTCTCATACTCTCTTCCACCGGGAACCGGTAATCGGTCATCGGTAAACGGTAATCCGAATAAAACTGATTACCGATTAGCGACTTACCGATTACGGCTCACTGGTTAATTCTGCAAGCGCCACGGCAGCAAGGTCAAAGTTTGGGTTAAACGTGGCGGCTTTTTCTAGATTTTCTTGGGCTGCGGCCGTTTCTCCGGTAGCAGCCAGGGCTAATCCTTTGTAATAAAATGATTCTTCAAAATACGGCCGATCCTTCAATGTCACGTCGGCCAGCAAAATCACATCATCATAGCGACCCGCTTCGTAATACGCCCGGTAAGGGCCAAACTGGTACCACAACATGCGCCAGGGCAAACCAATCACCCGCGCCTGGTCGAAGGCGGTGCTGGCTCGTGCAAAATCGCCCGCTGCGTTGTAGCTGGTGCCCAGGTTGAACCAATAAAACGCATTGCCAGGGTCGGCGGCAGCATCGGCCTGTGCCTGCGAAAGCGAATTGGCCCACATCACCCCGTCGTCCACATCTTCACCCACAATGCGGGCCACCGTTTCGGCTTGCTCCGGAGCGAAGACAGCAATATAGCTGCGGTTGAACTGGGGCCAATATTCCTTCACCTCATCGTAGGTCAGGTTACGGCCGTTCCTATCCGCATTCTCCAACGGCACATCACTGGTGCCAAACCAGGAGTCGTATACAAAAAATTGTTCGTTGGTATCGTCGTAGGCCACCACCAGCAGGTAATGCCCATACCAACCCAGCCAGGTAAATTCGCCCGGCGGGTCAATGCCAATTTCTACAATCACCGGAATGCCGTTAGCGATGAACTGTTTTAGGGTTTCGGTACGGCCGTTCACCCGGTAAAGCGCCTGGAAATCAGTGTTTTCATTCACATACGCCGCCATCTCATCCGGGCTAACGTTGCGATCTTCGGGGTTTGGTTTGAGGACAGCAGCGGTATCGCTTTGGGTCACAAACATGTCAAAATAACTCAAGGTCATGGCCATTGTGGCCGGCCCGCAGTTGTTCCAATCCTGAAACTGATGCTGAATACCCTCTAAACGAGCTTCTGTGGGAATGGGAACGGCCGTTGCCGTAGGCATTGGCGATGGGGTAGCAGTGGAGGGAACGGCCGTAGGTTCGGCCGTCATGTTTGCAGAACCTGGGGTGGCCGTGGGCTGAATCACCACCACCTCCACCTGCGGAGCCGCCAGCGGCGTTGGCTCGCCTAGCAAGCTGTTAGCATCCAGCGGCTGGGCGACGGTGGGCAAAATCGCCACCTCTTGCTGCGGCGAAGCAATTTGCAGCAGAGGCTCTGGCAACCAGCGGGCTGCGTATCGGGGCGGAATAGCACGAAGTAGCGTAGGCGTGGCCAACAAGCCCAGCCCAAGCAAAACGACTAAACCTACAACAATTTTCGTCCGTTTACCCATCATTCAAAAAAGAATCCTGTTCCTTACAGCGGCGCATAGTATAACGATTGCAAATCATCAGCCAAGCATGACAAACCACCGTTTACCCAACTCTTAGGAAGAAAATCGTTCTTAAACCATACAGTTCTGCCCCTTTCTGGGTGGTGATCTGCCTTACAAAAAAGCAAATGACATTTATCGTTTGGCGATTATGGGGATTGTCACTGGTAAACGGCCGTTCATCTGTGGCACACTGGCAACAATACAATTTTTATTAGCGTCAATACGCATCCCTTAAAATTAGCTTTCAGACTTTTGAAGTTTTTCTATATGAAAATTACCGTAAGTTGGCACAAAACTTCAAAAGTCTCCAAAACGGTTACAATTGGAGGCCAATCATGTTTAGCCATATTTTGGTTCCGTTAGATGGGTCGCATCTGGCCGAAGCAGCCTTGCCGCCAGCCCTGGAATTGGCCAGCAATTTCAACTGCAAACTGAGCCTGGTTTGGGTCATTCAACCCCCTCACCTCATCATGACCGCAGCGAACGGCAGCGTGTACGCCCAACTTCTTATAGAAATGCGCAACCAGTCAGAACAAGATGCCCAAAGTTACTTGCGGGCTCATCAAGGCTCGTTGCGCCAACAAGGATTTACAGTGCACACGCAGGTCACTGAAGGAGAAAACGTGGCCGATGCACTTTTAGAAGTTGCCGCAGCTCTGGGTGTAGACACAATTGTAATGAGCACTCACGGGCGGGGTGGATTAAGCCGATGGGTATTTGGCAGCGTGGCAGATAAGGTTCTACGCTACGCCAATGTCCCGGTTTTGCTTATCCGTGCCAAAGAGGAAACGGTCGAATCCCAATCCCAATCCATGGAAATCACGGTCTAGAAAAACGTGCTGCCAACTCAAACCCCTTCGTCCCGGTAGCAAATTAGTTGCACGGGACGAAGGCTATTTTCCTCTACCCGCGCCCGCTCATCCATTTGCAACCCCACAATCCATACTGGATGGTCTGCTGAAGCAACAATGGGCCACAACGGTCGTAAATCTCTGTCCACCTTCCGATTACTCAACAGATCAGCTATTTTCTGCGACTGCCCTCCCATACCCAATGGCTGGAACCGCTCACCTGGCTGAAACGGCCGTACCCACAAATCACCCGATACCGCCACAAACGACCGCCCCAATTCCTCATTTTGCTGAATCTCAACCGCCGAAACACCGTCGGCCCACTTTGCTTCAACCACCCAACCATTGGCCAAAGCAACCTTGCCCGGAACCGGCAAAGGCACAGCCCCGTCGTTTACCAATTGCGGAACCAGCCCCAAAGCGCCAACATCCACAGCGCCAAAAAAGAGCCGATCGGCCCCAACGCGCACCGCCAAATTGCCTGGAAGCGTCGCTTGCGTCCCAGATTTCTGGGCTAAAATTAGTTCGCGGGCCAGTTCAATTGTGGCAAAACCAATCTCGCTGATGAACGGCCGTAGCTCCTGCACAGCGCGCCGCAATGCCAATCGCTGCCAGGCCACCCTTTGCGCCACAAATTTGGCGCGATCCAAAAATAGCCAATTTTCGCCCTGATCAACCAGCAATTCCGGCCAAATCTGGCTAAATGCAGCTTGCAGCGCGGCAAATTCGTCCGCTGTAATGGCCGCCAACTGCTGCAAATTGGTGTAAATTTGGGGATTGTAGGTTTGCAACAGCAGTAGCAGCTCATGCCGAATACGGTTGCGGGCAAACTGCACATCTTCGTTGCTGGCATCGTGCCGATATTGCAATCCATGCCTGGCGCAATATGCTTCAATTTCGGTGCGGGAAATGGTGAGAAACGGCCGTAACAAAACCACCTGCTCCCTCCCCGGCACTACACTTACAGCTTGCATCCCCCGTAAACCGCCGCTGCCGCTACCTCGCAGTAAATGCAACAGCACAGTTTCAGCCTGATCGTCAGCGTGATGGCCAACTACAACAGCATCCGCGTTTACAATTTCGGCCGTTTCTGCCAAAAACCGATAGCGTGCCAATCGCCCGGCGGCCTCTAGAGAGAGGTTCGACTGTTTTGCAAGATCAGCCACAGCCACACTTTTTACTATGCAAGGGATGTGCCAGGAAGCGGCCGTTTCTCTTACAAAGTTAGCCTCTTCATCCGCCTCAGGGCGCAGTTGGTGATTCAAATGGCCCACCACCAGGCGATTTGCCCCCAGTTGCTGCCCCAGTAGGTGCAACAGCGCCAAAGAATCGGCCCCGCCTGACACGCCAACCAGCAGCTTGCCAGAGGCGATAGTGAGAGGGAACGGCCGTACCGCCTGCACCATTAATCGCCACAACCGTTGATCTTGCTTTTGCATTGAGCGCACCTTCTTCAAGCACCATCCAGACAAACAAAAAATGCCCCAAAAGGGGCAAATTTATTGTGAGTAGGGCGGGTGGGATTCGAACCCACACGGACTGACGTCCGGCAGATTTTAAGTCTGCTGCGTCTACCATTTCGCCACCGCCCCACACAGCGAACCAATTGTACACTTGAAAAGAACCACAAACAAGCGGCAATCCTACCACTGGGCTTACACACAATTCATGTGACATAAGTAGGTTTGACTCCGTAATTTGCACCATGTATAATGCTTTGGTCAATAGCTTACTGGCAATGTGCATCTGCTTACAAGCTAATTTTCGCAAAAATATCCACACTGTCCTAAGCAGAGACATGATTTAAAAAGTAAGTTTTAATACTGGTACAATATCTGCCATCAAAACCAAGCAGGACAAACGACTATGGCCCTAAAAGGCAACCTGCGCGATTTCTCAACAACACAACTACTTAACCTCATTAACCTGGCTAGAAAAACAGGCACCCTTTCCATCCAAACTGATAAAGAGAGTGCCCAAATGTCTTTTCGCGAAGGCAAATTGATCTACGCTTACATGGGTAATGACAATGGCAACCACCTGGCCAAAATTCTGCAAAACAGCGGCAAGCTCTCAGCAGAACAGGCACAAGTTATTCAATCCCATGCTGAAGGTAAAAGTGATAAAGAAATCGGGCACTTGCTCGTGACAGCTCGTCGCGTAACCCAAAATGACATCATACAGAGTGTGCGCCAAAATGTTCTGGACACTGTTTACAAGCTCTTTACTTGGGGAGATGGATTTTTCCGTTTTGATGCAAACAAATTACCCAACAGTGGCTACATTACCATCCCAATAGATTTGGAAAGTGTGATTATGGAAGGTAGCCGCCGCCTGAAAGAGTGGGAAATCCTTCAGGACGAACTGCCAGACCTTGACGTTGCGCTTCGCTTTACAGATCGGCCCGATGCGAGATTACGCAACATTAACCTGACAGTGGAAGAGTGGCGCGTTGTTTCATTTGTAAACCCTCGCAATTCTATTCGCCAAATTGCAAAAGCAAATAACCTGAGCGATTTTGAAATTCGCCGTATTGTGTACGGCATGTTACAAGCCGGCTTAGTGGAATTTGTTAATCAGCCCAAACCAGCTCCTGAAAAACGTGAGCCAACGACTGCTAGACAGCAAAAAGGCGCTGTGGAACCATCGCCGGCTGTAAAACGCTCTGTTGTTGTTCGACTCATAGACCGTATTCGGGGCTTGTAGTTATTGCTCCCTGGCATACCAAAGCATCAGCACCCAAATTAGGGGAGCCGACAAGACACACAACCCATTGCTCAAAATAAAGAAGGTAGTACGTTATGCAAGCTGTCAAAATGGTAATAACTGGCCCGTTTTCTGCCGGAAAAACCCAATTCATCGGGTCGGTTAGTGAAATTGATGTTGTCTCTACTGAACGTAAAATCTCTAGCGCGGCAGAAAAAGTCAAGGAAAGCACTACCGTGGCTATGGATTTTGGGCGAATTACCGTTGGCGATGACCTGGTGCTGTATTTATTTGGTACACCAGGGCAGCGTCGCTTTGATTTTATGTGGGATATTTTGTCTCAGGGTATGCTTGGCTTTGTAGTAATGGTAGATAGTACAAAGCCAGAGACGTTCCGGGAAGCCAAACGCATCCTGGAAACTTTTGAAAGTTATGCCTCAACGCCTTTTGTAGTTGCTGCCAACAAACAGGATATGGAAGATGCCTGGGAGCCAGAAGATTTGCGCATCATTTTGCGGCTTCGACCCGATGTGAAAATTTTGCCATGTGTAGCCACCGATAAGGAAAGCGTTAAGAATACGTTATTAGAGTTATTATACTCAATTTTAGATCAGCTGGATGAAGAAAGCGGCGCTTAACTGTTTAACGTGACCTTTACACCTCATTAACCAGCTTTTCACAGTCTTGCCATTTGCTAAATGTTACTATTTTTGGTGTGCATATGTCCACGAAATTTTGCCGTTAGCGCGCACCAGTTCTTCACAAATTGGCCGCCAGGCAGCAGATATTTTTCCAGACGTCGCATACGCAAAGTTAACTAACTAGAAGCACTTCGCTTGCTGTTTGCAACGGAGATTGTGGTGGTTGGCAAAATGGTTTTGACCTGATCCGTTTCTCCACCAACCAGCAGCGAATGTCATCTGGCACACTTTAGGGTCAATTGAGGTAAGCGTGAGTTCTATTGTTACCGAACAAGGCATTCTGCATTACGAATCAATAGGACGGGGCCAACCCATCATTTTGTTACATGGTTGGATCAATTCATGGGATGTCTGGCGTGACATGATGATCAACCTGGCGAACACGAAGCGTTATCGTGTTTATGCTTTGGACTTTTGGGGTTTTGGCGATTCAGCAAAGGGGTCTCAGTCCCAAACGGCCGCTTTCCAAATTGATGGTTACGTGAATATGGTGCAGCAGTTCATGGATTCCTTGGGCATTCAAAACGCACCTATTTTTGGGCACTCAATGGGCGGTACAGTTGCTTTACAGATTTCATTGACCTTCCCTGAACGTGTAGAAAAAGTTGCGCTTGTGGGTTCGCCAATAATCGGCCGTTCGCTACATCCGTTTTTACGAATGGCTGGTAACCGTTCCATAGCCAAGCTAGTGTGGCGCTACCCCATCATGCTCCATTCTATCATGCGCATTTTGTTGGCCAAAGATTCCAAAAAAGTGCGCAACATGATTTATCGTGATGTGCAGCGAACAACAATTGAATCATTCTTCCTCAGCATTGGCGACCTGCGTGACACTGATTTGCGTAACCAACTCCCAAAATTGAATATTCCAACTTTGGGCATTTACGGAGCCAAAGACAAAATTGTTTCCCCTATGAATGCCGACTTGCTAAAAAATGGCGTGAAAACAGTGGAGGTTCAGGTTTTAGACCAGTCACGCCATTTTCCAATGACTGATGAGCCAAAACGCTTTTTACAAACCGTGCATTCTTTTCTAAACAATTCTTCCGATGACCAGGTATTGCAAGTATGAGTCAGCAACTAGCGACAAGAGCTGAATACTACTACCCAAACAAAATGGGGCGCATTGTCCTGGTAGCGATGGAAGAAATTATGGGACATCATGGCGTAAATGCTGTGCTAAACTTGGCCAAACTTACGCACATGGTAAACAATTACCCACCAAATAATTTGCAATTGGGCTTTACATTTTCAGAATTCAGCGCTATCCAACAAACCCTGGATGATATGTATGGGGAACGCGGCGGGCGGGGTCTGGCTTTACGGGCCGGGCGCGAAACCTGGAAATACGCGCTTAAAGAGTTTATGCCAGTTCTAGGCATTACCGATCTTGCCATGCGCATGTTGCCCTTGGGTATTAAAATTAAGATTGGTTTGGATGTTTTTGCTGAAACGTTTAACAAATTTAGCGATCAACAAGTTCGATTAGGCGAAGATTCTAATCATTATTTGTGGATAATAGAACGCTGCCCCATTTGCTGGCAGCGTGTTTCTGATACGCCATGCTGTCATTTAGCGGTAGGGTTACTAGAACAAGCCTTGGATTGGGTTAGCCGAGGCAGGCGCTTTAAAGTTGAGCAGATCAGTTGCATTGCTGCTGGCGATGAAACTTGTACATTAGCTATTGCCAAACAACCAATTGTGTAAAAGCTATTTTTCGGCTTAAGATCGAGCAGTTTTATGAGACGAATCATCCTTAATGAGCCAAGCTATATAGCGCCATTTAATGAACCGGCGCGGGATTTGCGCGTGCAAAACAAACCGCTTTGGCTTTGGCAACGCGATTTGCTGGTTCATTTTGCTAATGAAGAACGTGAATACCCTGATTGGGAAGTGGCACGTCAATTGGAAACCGAAGAGGTGGAAAGTCTGGTCCATCGAGACAATCTCTTCTTCAACCAGTTGTTAATTGATGATTTTATTTCACAGGCCCAGGCGGGTAAACGACCGGTGCGGCTCGCGTTTCATAAAGATGATCCGGCCATTGCTAAACACGTACGGCCGTTAACCCACTCTTTTATGCAAAAAGGCGATCTGTTGCTGGCTGATATGTGGTATTTACCCAAAGGTATCACGCAAAGCTTGGATGCTGAGCCGTTGGTCATCAACACAGGGTCCAGAGAACGTGGCTATTATCATATTCCCCCTTACATGGCGACTGAATTTGGCGATCTGGTATACCAATTGCCTAAAAAAGTGTTTGTCCTGATCGAAAATTGGGTACACCTGTTCGTAGCTGACATTCTGCTGGGCGTTTTTACGCAAGGAGCCAATAAAGAAGACTACATCGCCACCAGTTGGTCGTACAAACTGAAAATATTGGCGCGGTCTGTACTTGAACAAAAGCGGGTATTGTCCAGCTCTGAATTAGTAAAGGTTGGCAAAAATGTGCATATTGACCCAACGGCCGTTATCCACGGTTACACAGTCATAGGCGATAATGTAACCATTGGCGCAGGTGCGGTGATAGATAACTGCATTATCGGCAACAACGTTACTATTTCCCAGGGTTGCCAACTATTGCTCAGCGTTGTAAGCGATGGCTGCTTTTTGCCATTCCGAGCCGCCCTGTTCATGACCACCCTCATGGAAAACACCTCTGTGGCCCAAAACAGTTGTCTTCAGCTTTGCGTGGTAGGGCGAGACTCTTTCATTGGCGCAGGCAACACGTTTACTGACTTTAATATTTTGGGCGGGCCACTAAAAACCATGAATCATGAAGGCAAGCTTGAAGCCACCAACCTGCTAATTTTGGGTGGTTGTGTCGGACACCATTGCCGCCTCGGCTCTGGTGCAATTATCTACGCCGCCCGCACAATTGAATCCGATGTGGTATTGCTGGCTTCTGATGATCACCATTTTATTACCAAAAATATCACGTTTGAGCAGAGTGACCATCACGCACATAAAGGCCGGTACCATTACCCACGCCTCTACCCCAGAAAAGGCGAAGTTGGCTCTTTTTAAGTGATATACAAATTGCAGAAAGTAGCATTGTAAGGGACAGAATTACCATTGAACACAAATTCATCCCAGCTACACTCAACATATTATGCAGGATAGTTTTGCCTTTATTATTCATCCGTTAAACCCCAAGCGAGACGTCAGTCGCAAATATCCTGCGCTGGGCAAATTACCAGCCTGGCTTATTGAATTTCTCTCCATTTTTTACCCACCAGTGTTTATTTCAGAAATTGAAGGCGTACGCTCAGTGGAAAACGGCCGTTCCCTGCAAGGTTGGTTTGTGGCTTGCCCGCTTACCCCCAATATGATGCTACGTCTACCTACCCCGCTGGTTTACCGCAAAATTGTGCAAACCGGCAAGCTGGCTGAAAAACTAGGTGCCAAAATCTTAGGGCTAGGTGCATTCACCTCCGTTGTGGGGGATGGGGGCATTTCGATTGCCAAACAACTCAGCATTCCGGTTACAACTGGCGACAGCTACACCGTAGCCCAGGCAGCCCACGCCGTGCGCGAAGCGGCCGTTTTGCTAGACAAGCCGCTCGCACAATCAACAGTAGCCATTGTGGGAGCCACCGGCGCTATCGGCTCGGTTTGTGCCCAACTATTGGCTCCAGATTGCGGCAAAATGATCCTCATTGGACGACGGGTAGAAAAGCTGGCAGAAGTGGCAACGGCCGTTCGCCACCAAGGCGGTCAAGAGGTCATCGTATCTGCCAACATGGATGATTTGGCTCAGGCCCACTTCATCATCACCGTCACCAGCGCCGTGGATACGATTATTGAACCCCAACATTTGCGTCACGGAGCCGTCGTGTGCGACGTTTCTCGTCCCCGCGATGTCTCTAAACAAGTTGCCGAACAACGCCCTGATATTTTGGTCATCGAAGGGGGCATGGTCGAAATTCCCGGCCCGGTTAACTTCAATTTTGACTTTGGCTTTCCACCCAAAATGGCCTACGCTTGCATGGCGGAGACAATGGCGCTGGCCTTAGACAAAACTTACGTATCTTTCACGCTAGGAAAAGACATAAAATTGTCGCAAGTACAGACAATTGATACAATCGCTCAACGGCATGGTTTTAAGCTTGGCGGCTTTAGAAGTTTTGAACAAGCCGTCTCAAGTAACAAAATAGCATTCGTAAAAGCTGCTCAACTCTCAGACCAGAATGCTGGCGCTGCCGTTCCGTATATAAACCCTAACAACCACATTTCTGTGGACCCTGTAATTATTTAATCTGCCAAGGAACAAGCTCATGAGCAACGGCCGTATTTTAATAGTAGAAGACGACTTTGATATTTCTAACATGTTGCGCATTTTCTTCACCGGGCAAGGTTACCACGTTGATGTGGCCGCCCGTGGCAATGACGCCCTGGAACTTTGCCGCAAAAAACTCCCCGACCTCATCGTATTAGACATCATGCTGCCAGACATGAACGGGTACGAAGTCTGCAAAGTGATGCGCACAACTACCCGTACCAGCCACATCCCCATCATCTTCCTTACCCAAAAAGATGAACGAAGCGACCGCATTGCCGGGTTGGAGCTAGGCGCGGATGATTACATCACCAAACCGTTTGACATTGAAGAGCTAAAACTGCGCGTGCGCACAGCCATCAACACCTACAAAAGACACAACATGACAGACCCAATCACCGGGTTGCCCAGTAGTCGCCTCATTGAAGATCAGCTTCGGGCACTCATGCGCAACAAAGATTGGACCTATTTGCAAATCGGCATTGATCACATCGAACCATTTAGCGATGAATACGGCTTTTTAGCTCGCGATGAGGTGCTACGCTTTACCACTTTGCTGCTAAATGAAGTGGATGACGCCCAAGGCACCCTGGACGATTTTATTGGTCATGCCACCAGTAATACCTTTGTTCTGGTATCTCACGCTGAAGATATTTCTAGCATAGTCAATGACCTACGCCAGCAGTTTGACGAAGGTATTCTCTCGCATTACAGCTTTATAGACCGGGAGCAAGGCGGCATTATGCAGCCAGATGGCAATCTGGTACCGCTGATGAAGCTGTCAATTGGCATTGTTTCAGATAAAACGCAGCGCTTTTCCGATATTCGCGAAATAACAGAAACGGCCGCAGAAATGCGACGTCTGGATAGAGATAAACAAGCCCAACAATAACAACATTCTCATCCCACTAACATGTATCGTAACAAGCCAGGCACAGAAACAAAGCGCACTTTTTCTGTGATTTGTACAGGTAACAGCTGAGGTTTTATACGCAAGATGGAAAAAGAATTGACCTCGGCTATGATTTGGAGTTTGTTTGACAGCCTTCATGAAGGCATTCTCATAGCTGAGACTGACGGCACGATTTTATATTTGAATGATGCAGCAGGCATGTTTCTAGGCTTGCCGTCTCATGTTTCATCATTACAAGCCCTCAGCCACCTTTTTACCCCGCCAACCCAATGGCAAGAATGCCTTTCACCGCCATTTTCAACCACAATTTCTGCTGAAAACGGCCGTTTCCTAACCCTCCATACCCATTCCATTGAATTTAATGGCAACCGATACGTTCAAATTGTACTCACCGCCAACCGCCTACCTACAAACAACCATCACGCTGAAGAAGCCGAGCTATTTCAACAAGATATTGACCGCAGCCGAGAATTTGAACTGCTGCTGGCCAGCAGCAATGCCTTTTCCAGCACATTAGACAAGGCCACAATCCTGGAAACATTGGCCCGGCAAGCCATTGAAGCGATTCAAGGTACTGGCTGTACCATCTATCAATGGTTATCTAGCCAAGACGAGCTGGTTGTTTTGCACGATTTATCCAACGAACAAGAAACGGCCGTCCCCCCCACAGCCAACCGCCTGCCCATTCCAGACTCAGCCATCCTGGCCGCCACCTTAAAGCGCCAACAGCCACAAACCCTTGTACTGACTAGCGAAGATGGCCACAATCTACCGCTGCCCGCTTGGGTCACACCTGAAATGTCCGTTTGCACCCTGATACCGCTGGTACTTACTGGCGAAACCTATGGATTTATTCAGCTGCTCACAAAAAACGGCCGTAACCCCAACGCCACCCAGCACGAACAAAAACTGCTCACCGCCCTGGCTAATCAGGCAGCCTCTGCCTTGGAAATCGCCCTCATATTTGAAGACACCTACGAACGGGAACGATTCTACGGCGCAATGGGCAATGTTAGCCT
Organism: Ardenticatenaceae bacterium; assembly: GCA_020634455.1. GTDB lineage: Bacteria > Chloroflexota > Anaerolineae > Promineifilales > Promineifilaceae > Leptofilum. The sequence continues at coordinate 597,680 of JACKBQ010000001.1, forward strand.
CGCCCTCAACTCCAGCCTGGATCGCGAAACCGTACTCAACCTCATTTGCAGCGAAGGTCGGCGTATTTTTAACGTAGACGGCGCATACATCTGGCAACTAGAAGGCGACCAACTCGTCGGCAGCGCGGCCGCTGGACACGGCGCGGCCGAATTTCTTGGCACAATCATTGATAAAGATGATACAACCAGCTTTGTTACTCAACTGGCCCAATCTGGCGAACCCACTTTTGTCAACCGCATCACCAACAAAACCCAAGTCGAAGTACGGCTCCCTCAGCCTGAAATCATCCAGTCCGTACTCGGCGTACCGTTGCTACGCGAAGACGACCTCACCGGCATCCTCATTTTGGCCGACACACAGCAGCCCAACCGATTCACCAACAAAGATATCAGCTGGGCCACCACCTTTGGCGGACAGGTTGCCATTGCCCTGCAAAACGCCAAATTATTTGAAGAACTCCGCTCCTTCAACGAGACGCTGGATCACCGCGTCATGGAACGCACACAGGCGCTGAACGACGAAAGTAACCGCGTTAAAATTTTATTGCGCATCACCACAGAGCTTTCAGCCAGCCTTGACCAGGACAGAGTGCTCAATCAAGCATTGCATCTGGTAAATGGCGTGGTCAATGCAGAAGAAGGCGCCATTCTGCTCATTGATCAAGAATCGGGCGAATTTATTTTCCAGGCTGCCATCGGTGGCGAACGGCCGATTCCCATTGGCGGCATTCCCAGCGGCATGATGCGCAACGAAGGGCTGGCTGGCTGGATGATTGATAATCGTTCGGCCGTCATTGTGCATGACACACGCCAAGACTCACGCTGGCTAGAACGCGAAACCAGCACGAAACAACGCTCCGTTCTGGGTGTGCCGCTCGTCTCCAACGAAGATGAAGAAGTTATTGGCGTTTTGATGATGTTCCACACCAGGCCAAACACCTTTACAGATCAGCAGCTAGACCTTGTAGAAGCGGCGGCTATACAGGTAACCAACGCCATTAGCAATGCCAGCCTATACAAGCTCATTTTTGAACAAGCAGAGCAGCTTGGCTCTATGCTGCGCACCGAAATCATCCAAAAAGCAAACCTGGAAGCCATTTTGGAAAGCATCGCCGATGGGGTGATTGTGGCAGATAGCCAAAACAAGGTAGACATCGCCAATTTGCCGGCCTGCAACATTTTGGGCATACCACGGAATCAATTATTGGGCAAATCCATTAACGAGCTACTGGGGCTGTACGGCCACTTTGGCGAATCGTGGCTGCATACAATCAACGATTGGGCACACAATGCTGACCGCATTGAGCAGTGGACATTTTTGGCAGATCAGCTAGAGATCGAAGACAAGTTCATCAGCGTCCACCTTTCGCCTGTACTATCTGACAACCAGTTTTACGGCACGGTTTCCATTTTCCGTGACATCACCAAGGAAGTAGAGGTAGACAAGCTCAAAAGCGAGTTTGTCTCGACGGTGTCTCACGAGCTGCGCACGCCGATGACCTCCATCAAAGGCTATGCCGACCTGATGCTGATGGGCGCTGCCGGGGAGATGACAGAACCGCAAATTCGGTATTTAGAGGTCATCAAAAACAATGCGGACCGGTTGCACATGCTGGTGAATGATTTGCTGGATATTTCGCGCATCGAGACAGGCAAGACGGGTCTGGATTTACGGCCGTTAGACATCCCACAAATTATTGAACAGGTAGTAGAGGGACATTTAAACGGCCGTATTCAACACGAAGGCCGCACCATCCAGGTAACCACCGAGCTGGCCCCCAGCCTGCCTTTGGTCAATGCTGACCACGCCCGCATCACCCAAATTCTTACAAACCTGGTTGACAATGCGCTCAACTACACACCGGATAACGGCCGTATCACCATCAACGCCCGCGCCACCCACAGCTACGTCCATATCAGCGTCAAAGACAGTGGCATCGGCATCGCCAAAGAAAACCAGGACAAAATCTTCGACCGCTTCTACCGTGCCGACGATTCTGATGTACAGCGCGTGCCCGGCACTGGCCTGGGGTTGGCCATTGTCCGCAGCCTCATCGAAATGCACGGCGGCCGATTAAAGGTTGAGAGCGAACTCGGCAAAGGCAGCACATTCACCTTTAACATCCCGGTTGTTATTGAAGATAGCGACCCAACGTAACCATTTTTCAATCATGCGTAAGTTGCGCAACTGGCAAGAAATAACATGACAAAAATTTTAGTCGCCGAAGATGATCAGGATATTCGCGAATTGATTGTACTCACCCTTCAATTTGGCGGGTTCAACGTAACCCCCGTTGAAGATGGCTCTTTGGCTGTTGAAAAAGCGAAGGCAGAATCATTTGACTTGATTTTGATGGACGTGCGCATGCCCCGCATGACCGGGTACGAAGCGTGCCGCCGCTTAAAAGAGATGGATACAACCCAAAATATCCCCATCATCTTCCTTTCAGCAAAAGGGCAAGAGCAAGAAATTCAAACAGGTATAGATGCGGGCGCGGCTGATTACATCCTAAAACCGTTTGCGCCGGACACACTGATCAACACAATCAACAAGGTATTGAGCAAAAGCAAAGCTGGCTAAACCATGAGCATCACCACCATAGACAGCCAACTCATTCATTATGAAGTGCTAGGCCGAGGCCAGCCGTTGATTTTTATTCACGGCTGGGTAGGTTCCTGGCGCTATTGGTGGCCGTCTATGCAAGCGCTCTCTGCACATTACCGCACCTTCGCCTTTGACTTGTGGGGCTTTGGGGATTCTAGCAAATCTCCAGATGCCTATTCGATGAACGCCTATGTCACAATGGTAGACCAGTTCATTGACAAATTAGGCGTAGCTAGACCGGTAATCTTGGTGGGGCACGGGCTTGGAGCGGCCGTTGCCCTCAGCTACACAGCTCAAAATCGAGACAATGTGGCCAAAATTGCGGCCATCTCATTGCCCATAGCTGGTAACTACCTCACCAACAAACTGCAAGGAGCCGACAACGATTCAATGGTTGGTCGTATTTTAGGGCGGGAAAGCTTTAGCGAGCTAGACAGTGAAATTCGTAAAGTTGACCCCACGGCCGTTTCCAAATCCATTGAAGAGATAAGTGGCCTGAACTATGTGACTGAAATTAACAATTTGGAACGGCCGTTGCTGCTGGTATACGGCCGTCAAGACAGCCTCGTGCTCCCTCCAAACGGAGAATACAGCTATCTTCAGCAATCCATCAACGACCGCTTTTACGTGGAACTGGAACTGTGCCACCACTTTCCCATGCTGCAAGAAAAAGCGAAATTCAACCGACTCCTCCTCGATTTCATCATTGCTAGCGCCGATCTCACCCAACTGACCGTCAAAGATTATTGGACCCGGCGAATTCGGTAGCCGTGCAACTGCCCCAAATTTACTATTGACAAAGTAATTGACGAAAAAAAAAGAAGATGCTATACTGTCTTTGGCTCCCCCCCCAGAGGTGGTCGGACAAACGCCCGTTTGTTCGCCACCTCCTTTTTTTTGTCTTGAAGCTGTTAAGCAAACCACAGGAAGCAACCATGCCTGATGCCAAGCCAACTTTTGTGAATGACGCTACGGCCGTTCTACCCCATCGCGTACTCAAACCAGAAAAACCAGGCCCTCACCCTACCGTGGTGATGATTCACGGGTACCTAGGGAATGAGGATGTGATGTGGGTTTTTAGCCAGACATTGCCCAAAGATTGGCTGCTGGTTGCTCCTCGCGCCATTGTGCAGGAAAAAGAACACAGCTTCAGTTGGCATCCTCGGCAGTCAGGAAAATGGCCAACGCTAGAGGATTTTGACACGGCCGTTTCCCACCTCAGCCACTTCATCAAAACATTGCCCCAACAGCTCGACGCCGACCCAAAGCAAATTTACCTGATGGGCTTTAGCCAGGGCGCAGCGGCCGCATTTGCCCTGGCCATACGTGAACCCGGATGCGTGCAAGGAATTGCCAGTTTAGTAGGGTTTATGCCCCGGCAAATTCACGCTGCAATTCACCAAACAAAGTTGGCTGATTTACCCGTCCTTATGGCGGTAGGTACCGAGGATGATCAGGTCCCCGTAGAAATTGCCCGTGAGTGCGGCAAAGCAGTACGCGCCATGGGCGCATTTTTGGAATATCGTGAATATGAAACCGGGCACAAGCTCAACGGGGAAGGAATGCGCAAGCTCAAAAAATGGTGGGCAGAGCGAGCCGCCCTCTAAGACCAACTGCCACTTGCAAAAAACGGCCGCAACAATGGGTGTGCTTGCTCCCACCTAGACCAACTTATAACAAACAAGTACAATAAACAAAATTTGCCACACCCACCTGCGAAATCAGTCCAGAAAGGAGTTTACGATGAGCGATTTCAAATTTGAAGCATGGCCCACCGAATTCCGTCAAATTAACCAATACTTTGGGCAAAATCCACACAACTACGCCCAATTTGGGCTGCCCGGCCACGAAGGTCTTGACCTCATGGCCCCCACTGGCAGCAAAATCTTCGCAGTAGCCCCAGGCACCGTGAGCTTTGTGCATACGCAGGCAACCGGCCACAACTACGGTATTCATGTTCGGGTAGACCACCAAGACGGGTGGCAAACCATTTACGCCCACATGCAGCAGGCGACCGTCACCCAGGGCCAATCCGTAAAACCTGGCCAACAACTTGGCCTGGCCGACAACACCGGCAACAGCTTTGGCTCCCACCTGCACCTGACCCTCAAACGAAAAAACAATAGTTACACCGACAGCGGCGGTACCAAGTGGCCGTACAACATCTTCGACCCCACGCCATTTTTGCTGCCCTTGCTTGGCTGGCAACGTCCGGCTGGCCCCTACACCGATGGCTACGCTTACACCGATGGCATCATCGTGGTGGGTGATTTAGCCCAGGTGAACAGCGGTGGCATCAACTTACGCGCCAACCCCAGCATTGTAGGCGATTTGGTTGATTTGGTTCCCGGCGGCACCATCATTATCGTGACTGGGCCAGCGCGCGGACAGTACACGCCTGTACAGATAGCCACGGCTTCCCTCAGCAATCCGCCCGCGCCGCCCACCCCCACGCCAGGGCCACCCCCTCCCGCCAACGAAAATCAGGTGGATGGCTGGGCGTTCTCCAGCTATATCAGCCGGAGTGGCAATCAGGCGGTTGTAGGGCAATATGGCATCAATTTACGTGCCGCCCCCAGCCGCACCGCCACTAATATTGGCCTGGTGCAAGGGGGCAGCACGCTCACCGTCACTGGCGCGTCCCAGGGCGAATACACACCTGTGCGCGCTCGCCGAATTGATTTTTCTGGCCCGGTGAACATTCCCAGCGATGTGACGACACCAACTCCTGCACCGACACCCCAACCAACACCCGCACCACAACCATCGCCACCACCTGCGGATGCCATTTTGGGCTGGGCTTACACGCCAAATTTAACGATTAACGGCCGTACCGTCACATCTGGTCGCTTTGGCACAAACTTACGGGCTACCCCCACGCGCGGTGGTGCCAAATTAGGGCTGTTTGTAGAAGGCGGTACGGGCACCATAGCCGGACAGAACAGCGGCGAATACACACCTATTCACGTCTCGCGCAGCAGCATGCGCAACATGCCCGCCACACTGCCACCCATCACCCAACCCACGCCACTGCCCGGCGAAACGCCCACCGCACCACCACCAACGCCCCAACCAGCGGCTGATACCACGCCCGGCTGGGCTTTCACGGCAGCAATAACGGTATCTGGCAGCAATGCCACTGCGGGGCAGTACGGTATCAATCTGCGCAGCGCTCCTCGGCGGGATGCCAGCAAAGTAGGCTTTGTGCCTGGCAACGCCAGCATGATTGTGACGGGCGGGCCGCAGGGCGAATACACACCTGTACGCGTAGACGACAACATCTTGCAAGACAAAGTAACTGGCCCGGTGGCCATTATAGACACCATTTCGCCGCCAGAAGACGGTCACGACCCGGAACCACCCATTTTGGGCAGCGCCAGCATCGGGCTGCACGCCTCAGCCGATCCGGCAATTTCGCAAGCTGAAATCAACGAATTTGCCGATTTGCGACCAGGAATGATTAAGGTGCTCTCTTTTCATGAGCCAACGGCCGTTCAAAAGCTATCTCAAGCCCATCCCAGCGCTCGTTGGGTGGTACGTGCCTTCCTGGATTTCCGCTCGCCCAACGGTGTGCGCACCATCAGCCCCAACCAATTCCTCAACGACACCCTCAACGATGTGCGTCGCACACTCAACATGATTGGCCCCGGCAAAGACGTGGTCATTGAGCTACACAACGAGCCAAATTTAGTGCCTGAAGGTCTCACTGGCGCATGGAGCGACGGGGCAACTTTTGCCCAATGGTGGCTGGAAGTGCTGCGTCTTTACAAGCAAGCCTTGCCGGGTCGCAAATTTATCTATCCGGGATTATCGCCGGGAGCGGCCGTTTCTGGCATCAAGCAAGATCACATCCAATTTGTAGAAGCAAGCCGCGCCGCTGTGGAGGCCGCCGACGGGTTGGGCATTCACACTTACTGGTCCAACATTTACCCAATGGACCGCGCCCTCGATGTGCTGGACGACTACATCAGCCGCTTCCGCTATAAGCCCATCTGGATTACCGAAGCCAGCAACAACAAGGCAGGCACCCCCGTCTACCGCAAGGCGCAGGAGTATCTGGACTTTTGGAAGGAAATTCAAAAACGGCCGACCGTGCAGGGCGTCACCTATTTTGTCGCCTCTGCCAGCGATCCAGCTTTCAAGGAAGAGGTTTGGGTAGGCAACGACATCGGCAAGCGCGTCGGCCGTCGCTAAATAGAACTGTAGATTGGACCAATTTAATTGCAGAACCTGTAAACCGTTCTCAACTGAAATTGGTCCAATCTTTTCGCCTAAAGGAACTATCGCATTCATGGAATTTGTAATCATCATTGCCGCTGTCGTGCTCGTAGCCGCCTTTGTGGCTTACGTGCGGCGTGGCCAGGAGCAAGTTAGCTGCCCACAGTGCAGCAGCCCCCAGGTGCGTCAGGTAGATCAGCAGCTAAAAGAACTTAAGCAAGACAGCGGCACGATGGGTTATTCCGTAAAACTGGATGTGAAGTTGATCATGGAAACCAGTTTCCGCTGCCAAAGTTGCAACCACACCTGGTCTGTAACTGCGCCAGAAAGTTGAATTTTTCCACCGCAGAGGACGCGGAAAGCGCAGAGGATTTTATTTTTCTCCGCGCCCTCTGCGGTAAAACCCCAGGAGATTGCCTTGAAATTTGTACGCTATGAACTAAACGGCCGTTCCCCCCAAATCGGCCTCGTGGTAGACAATGAACTGATTGACCTCTCCGGCGTGGCCCCCTCCATGCACGCCGTCATCAACCTGAGCGAAGAGGGGATGGCAATGATTGCCCAACACGCCAACAGCAGTCCGCGCATTCCCCTGCAAGAAGTGAAGTTACTCGCCCCGCTGCTGCCCCGGCGCAACATCATGTGCCTGGGCAAAAATTACGCCGACCACGCCCGCGAAATGCAAGCCGACCAAAACGCAACGGTGGAATTGCCCACCGTACCCATGATTTTTACCAAAGCCACCACCACCGTCTCTGGCCCAACCGATCCCATCCCCTTCGATCCGCAAGTTTCCACAGATATTGATTGGGAAGTGGAACTGGCCGTGATTATCGGCAAAGAGGGCAAAAACATTCCCGCTGAGCAAGCGATGGAATATGTTTTTGGCTTCACCGTGCTCAACGATGTGACCGCCCGCGATTTACAGCAGCAGGGCAAGCAGTTTTTCAAGGGCAAAAGTTTGGATGGCTACTGCCCCACCGGGCCGTGGATCATCACCCGCGATGAGCTGCCTAACCCGCACGACCTGGACGTGCGCTGCCTGGTAAACGGCGTGGAGAAGCAGGCCAGCAACACCCGCAACATGATCTTCGACATCCCGTTCACCATCGCCTACCTGTCACGCGGCATGACGCTGCTGCCCGGCGACATCATCGCCACGGGCACGCCCGACGGCGTAGGCGCAGCCCGCACCCCCCCAGAGTTCCTGCGCCCCGGCGACGTGCTGACTTCGATTGTGGAAGGTGTGGGCGAGTTACGGAATTTGGTAACGGCCGTTTAACCTCACCTGCACCCGTCATTCTGAGCGCAGCGAAGAATCCCATTCAATCTGATCGAGATTCTTCATTGCGCTTTGCTCCGTTCAGAATGACAAATTCTTGACTCTTACTCGTTCTTAATCGCCGAAATGATGTTCACCTGGCTGGCCCGCACCGCCGGATACCAGGCCGCCAGCAGCGCCACCAGGTACGCCAGGAAGAAGCTGTAAATCATCGGCACCACCGGCACCACCGACTCAATCACAAAGCCACCAATCGAGCGCAGCCCGATGATGAACACGTCGGACAGCACTGCGCCAAAACCCACGCCAAACACCGCCCCGATGAAGCCCATCGTCGTCGCCTCGGCCAAAATCATGCGGCGCACCTGGCGGCGGCTCATGCCCAGGCTGCGTAAGCCGCCCAGCTCGCGGGTGCGCTCCAGCACGTTCATCAGCATCGTGTTAATCACGCCAAGCGCCGCCACCACCAGACCAATCACCCCCAGTACGTCAAACAAGCTAAACGCCTCACCCGTAATTTCCCGAATCTTGGCTTCAAACGATGCCTTGCCCTCCACCGCCAAATTTTGCCCGCGCCCAATCTGGTTTTCGATGATGTCAGACACTGCTTCCAGCTCCGCACCATCCGCAAGCATGACGGAAAAGCTGCTAACATCGTTGACGCCAAAGTACCGCCGCATGTCGCCCAGTGAGCCAGTGACCGACGGCGTTTCCCCCGCGCCAAAATCCATCACGACGGCCACAACCTCGAACGCCCGCCGCCCGCGCCGGGTTTCCAGCGTCAGTGTGTCCCCCACTGCCAAGCCAAACTTGTTAGCCACATCCGCCCCGATGTAAACTGAATCGCCTTGCCGCAGCCGAGCCATCAGACCTGGCAAATCTGGCCCCTCTTGAATGCGCAAATCACGTACCGTTTCGTACGTCTCCGGATCAATGCCCACAAAAAGAGAAAACTCATCATCCCCAGCCTCAGTCAGTAGCCGAGAGGCGACAATGCGAGAGGCAGTTACGGCCGTTACCTCCGGCAAAGCCAACAAGCGAGTCTGCAAATCTGGCTGCATCGGCAGCGGCGAGCGCACAAACAGGTCGCCGCCCAGGGCGCTGTCCAGCCATTGCTCGATGTCCTGCTCAAAGCTGTTGGTCAGCCCGTTAATCCCCACCACCATGCTGATGCCCACCATCAGCGCCGCCACGGTCAGCGCAGTACGACCCCGTGCCCGGTTGATGTTGCTGCTGCCCAGCCGCCCCTCGTTGCCAAAAAGGAAGATAGTGAACGGCCGTATCACCCACTCCAAAACATTAGCCAACACCGGAATACACAACGTCGCCCCCAACAGCAGCACAAAAATGGTGCCGCTGCCAATATAAAAAGCCACCGACTGGCGGAAAGGCACGTAATACAACACCAAAATCGCCGCCACCACCGTCAGCGGGCCAAACTTCAGGCCCATCGTCAACCAGCGCCGTTCATCCACGTTACCCTGCACCCGCAGCGCCTGCAACGGTGAAATCCGCGCCGCCTGCAAGGCCGGGATCGTCGCAGCGGCCAGGGTGACCACTACACCCACCAGCACGGCAATAAGCATGTTTTGCGGCGTGGCTGTCACTTCATTTACCGTTTGCCCGGCAAAATTACCCATCGTCACCACCAGCCCTCGCGCCAGCAACAGGCCAAAGCCCACCCCAAGCACTGAGCCAAACACGCCTAGCAGCAGCGCCTCAGTCAGCACAATTTTGATGATTTGCCGCTGGGTGGTGCCTACCGCTCGCAACATCCCAATCTCACGGGTGCGCTCCACCACCGTCATGGCAAAGGCGTTGTAAATGAGAAAGGAGCCGACAAACAGGCTCACCACGCTAAAAAAGTTCAGTCCTTGCTGGTAGCTGGCCAGGCTATCGGTGACCAGTTCACCGCGCGAGGCGGGCCTTTTGACCTCGAATTCCGACCCTAGCCGCACTGCCAATGCCTCGCGGAACGCATCCAGTTCGGCCGTGCTGCTGCTAATTTCGTCGTCCACGATGAGTTCAATCTGATCTAGCTCGCCCACTGCGCCAAACAGTTCTTGCACTACCGGCACTGGGACAATCCCCAACACCCCCTCGTTGCTAATGCCAATTTCCTCTTTGGCAATCAGCCCCACCACGCGCAGTTCCACCACCCCGCTGGTTGGCGTGAGGATGGCAAAATCTTCGCCGACTTCGATGCCTTTTTCCTCGGCGTAATCTTCCACCAGCATCATGTTGTACGCGGTTTCGTTGGGGTTCAGGAGATGGCCGTTTACCAAACTGTAACTGTGAATCAGCTCATCCGCCGCCAAATCCCGCCCCATCAGCCAAAAGTTGGTACCGGGTACGATGTTGCCCCCCGCGCCATACTGCTCCTCCCAGCCGTCGGCCTCGTCCGCTGGAATCGTTACCCCCACGATACCCGGCGCTGCCGCCACCACCCCCGGATACCGTCGCACAGTCGCCAGCACTGCCTCATCGAACTGTTCGCCAGCAGCGGCCGTTTGCACCACCAAATCACTCTGCCCCGCCGCCTCGTCAAAAAAGCGGTTGATCGAGTTGATGGTGCTGTTGTTGGTGGCGTTCACGGCCACCATCGCCGCCACGCCGACCACGATGCCCGCCGCCGTCAGCACGGTGCGCACCCAACGCGCCCGCAAATTGCGCAGCACCATGAGCCAGGGGAGACTTAGTTGGAATCCGAATAGTTGAAACATCTCCTTAGCTACAGCTCCAGCTCCCGCATCACCCGCATAATGTTGCGGATGTCTTCACTGGCTCCATTTTTGGCTTCGATAGTGAGATTTTGGACGATACGGCCGTCTTTCAAAAACACCACCCGGTCTGCATAACTCGCCGCGCGTGGATCGTGCGTTACCATCACAATCGTTTGGTGCAGCGCCGCCGCACTCTCTCGCAAAAGTTCCAAAATTGCCGTCCCCGATTTTGAATCTAAATTTCCTGTTGGTTCATCCGCCAGCACAATCTCCGGGTCGTTCACAAAAGCACGGGCAATAGCCACCCGCTGCTGCTGGCCGCCGCTCATCTGGTCCGGCTTATGATCACTGCGCTCAGCCAGCCCTACCATTTTCAGCAAATTACCGATTTTTTCCTTATGCTTCTCAATCTTTTGGCCATCAATTAGCAGCGGCAGACCCACATTTTCAGCGGCCGTTAGCGTCGGTACCAAATTGTAAAACTGAAAGATAAACCCCACCTTACGCCGTCGTACCACCGTCACCTCATCATCCGTAAGATGTGTGATGGTATGCCCAGCCAAAGAAATTTCCCCAGAAGTCGGCTCATCCAGGCCGCCCAGTAAATGCAAAAGCGTACTTTTCCCCGACCCCGATGGACCCATCACCGCAACAAACTCGCCCTTTGCCACCACAAAAGACACGTTTTGCAAGGCCGAAACCAACACTTCGCCCATGTTGTATTGCTTGGTTACCTCAATTGCCTCAAGAACTGTCATAAAAAACCTCATGCTACTTTCGTGATATTTGTCACAACTTTATCTTACCAACAAACAATCTATTGCCAACGAAATGTGGCAAATTCTTCCTGTCACCCAGTCGTCACCTAATTGACAACCGTACTCCTACCCGTTATAATCCCGTCCCTGGGTATATTGGCTGAGTTTTCTGAATAAGGTCGCTTTACAATAGCACATTCTGTAGAGTGCGTATCGAGTCAAAAAGGATGTAAATATAGTGACTCATCTGTACGTATTTCGCCGTTGGCTTTGCCACCTTGGTGGCACAAATTTCGCCACGAATCACGCGTCGTAAACGACAATTTGATAGAGACGATTCTTATCGGCCTATGCCTCAGAAAAAATTGCGCTTAGGCCGATTTTTTGTTTATAATGGCCGTACCCAAATCCCTTTTAAAGAGAAGAAACTCGTATGAGCAATGACGAAACAAACATGATGGAAGAGCTATTAGACCAGCACGATTACGAAGAACCACAAGTTGGTGATATTCGTAAAGGCATTATTGTGGCAGTGACGCCTCAAGGTGTCATTATCGATCTCGGCTTGAAACGTGATGGTTTAGTCCCATCTTCTGACCTGAGCAAACTGGAATCAGACGAACGCGACGCCCTGAAAATCAATGATGAGGTTTCCGTTTACGTCACCAACACAGATGCGCCTGACAGCCTGTATGTTTCTATCCACCTGGCTCAACTTAACCAGGACTGGATTGATGCGGAAGCATTAATGGAAAGTGGCGACATTATGGAAGGTGAGGTGATTGGTTATAACAAGGGTGGCGCGATTATTCCATTCGGCCGTTTGCGTGGGTTTGTTCCAGCTTCGCATCTCAGCGAGTTATCTCGCGGCCTGAACGACCGTCAGCGGCAACAAAAACTGGCCAAGCTGCGCGGCGAAAAAGTTCCGGTAAAAGTAATCGAAGTGGATCGCCGCCGCCGTCGTTTGGTCTTTTCTCAACGGGACGCCCAAAAAGAGTGGGAAGACAAGCGCAAGCAAGAGCTGCTAAAAGACCTGAAAGAAGGTGACACCATCACTGGTCGGATAAGTGGGCTACGTGATTTTGGCATCTTTGTTGATTTAGGCGGTGCAGATGGTCTGGTGCATATCTCGGAATTAGCCTGGTACCGCATTAGCCACCCCCGTGAAGTTGTGAAGGTGGGGGATGAAATTGAAGTTTATGTCCTCAACATCAGTGAGGAATCCCAGCGGATCAGCCTGAGCCGCAAACGATTGCTAGAAAATCCATGGAGCACTGTGGAAAAGCGGTACAAAGAAAACCAATTGGTAGAAGGAACCATTACGCGCATTGTTGATTACGGTGCATTTGCTGAAATTGAACCAGGGGTAGAAGGGCTACTTCATGTTTCCCAACTTTCCCGTAGCCAGGTGGAAAATGCGGGTGAAGTGGTAAATGAAGGCGAAACTCATTTGCTGCGCATCGTGAGCATTGATTCTCAACGGCAGCGCATAGGTTTAAGCTTGCGGCAAGTAAGCGCTAGTGAGCAGATTGAATGGATGGCTCTGCGGGAAGCTGAAGCTGAGGCGGAAGCTGGCAATCAAGAGGACGCTAACGACGAAGAAACGGCCGAACTTGATGAAACCGTAAGCAGCGAAGTTGTTGCCGAAGCAGATGAAATTGAAGATGAAGCCTCAGCAGAATCTGACGCCGACGGTGCTGCTGAATCTGAAGATAACGAAACTGAAACAGAAGAGGAAGAAGAAAGTTAACCATAAAACTGGTTAACACCCATCAGTTCTGAGAGAAGGAAATTTATGGCTAAAGACGATAAACTGGAAGTAGAAGGAACAGTCACCGAACTGCTCCCCAACACGCAATTCACGGTTGAACTGGACAACGGGCACAAAGTATTGGCCTATTTGTCAGGCAGAATGCGCAAATATTACATTCGCATTTTGCTGGGAGACCGCGTAAGGGTGGAGATGACTCCGTACGATCTGGAACGAGGGCGGATTACCTATCGGTACCACCGCAATAAAGCGCGTTAAGCACCTACTTGCAGCGTCATATTTAATAACCTTGAACGCCTCAGCCCTGCTGGGGCGTTTTTAGGTTGGGGCGACAACCAGGCAAACCCAATCTTTCACCTGTATTTTTTCAAGAATATGGCCACCCGCGGTAGAAACGGCCGTTTCCACCACCCCCAATTGCTCCTCAATAATGCCACTCAAAATGAGCTTGCCATTTGGCGCAACATATTCCATCAATTGATCATTATCTAACATGGACACAATCACGTGCGCCAAAATGTTGACCACCACAATATCCCACTGTGACAACGGCACGTCGCTTAAAATGGCCTGGTGCGTTTGGATACTTTCTATGCCATTTTGGGCGGCGTTGCTTTGCGTAGTTTCCACCGCTAACCGATCATTGTCGAAGGCACGTACCGGCCCTGCCCCTAACTTTACGGCCGCAATGGCCAAAATGCCGGAGCCTGTACCCACATCCAGCACGGAGTTGCCTGGCTGAACTGTTTGCTCCAGCGCCTGCAAACACATTTGCGTGGTTGGGTGCAGTCCGGTGCCAAAAGCCATGCCCGGATCAAGCACCAGCACAATGTCTTCCGGCTGAGCAAAATCGCCTTCATCATTACGGCCGTCTTCCACCCAGCTGGGTTGAATCCACACCCTATTGCCTATGCGAAACGGATGATAGTGCGCTTTCCAGGCATTGGCCCAATCTTCATCCTTTAGCTTACGGAATGTAGGCGGGGGAATTGGGTACAAACGCCCCATGTGGTACAAAATTTCTTCGATGCGTCGGCGCAACTGTGGTGTATCTTCATCTTCTGGAACGTAGATTTTGACGGTAACGGCCGTTTCCAAAGCGTCATGCACCGGATTCGTTTCATCACCCAGCTGCTCCAGCACCACACCATCGTTGTAGGCAAACGGCCGTAACGCTTCCGCTACCGCCTCAGCCCCTTCCCCATCCGTCAAAACATTGACTTCCAGCCAGTAAGAATTACTCATTTAGTTAAAATCCCAGCGCATTACGCAGTTGATCCCAGATGCCCCGGTCGCCACGCGGCACCACTTCCTTGCCCAGCGTGCGCGAAAGTTCCTGGAACAACTCTTTTTGCTCATCAGTTAGTTTGGTCGGCACGGCCACCTGAATCAGTACATGCTGATCGCCCCGCCCCATCGGGGCACCGCGTCCAGAACGATCCAGTCGCGGCACCCCCTTGCTGCGCAAGCGAAACACCTTGCCTGGCTGCGTACCTGCCGGAATATCCAAAGGCTCATCACCATCCAGCGTAGGTACCATGATGCTATCGCCCAACGCTGCCTGCGCCACGTTGATGTGTAAATCGAGATAAATGTCTTCGCCACGCCGCTTGAAAAACTCGTGCGGCTTCACGTCTATTACCACAAATAAGTTTCCGGGCGGGCCGCCATCCTGTCCAGGAGCACCTTCACCCGTCAGGCGAATTTGGGTATCGCTGTCCACACCCGGCGGCACCTTGACCTTCAGCTTGCGCACTTCCATCACCTGCTTCTGGCCACGGCAATTTTCGCACGGCTCAGGAATTAGCTCACCCGTGCCCTGGCAAGTCGAGCAAGTGGTTACATTCACAAACGAACCCAGGATAGATTGCTGCACGCGCCGAACCTCGCCAGACCCGTTACAAGTTATACATGAAATGGGCTTGCTGCCCGGCTTCGCGCCGCTGCCATGACACACCGAACACATTTCAGGACGGCGAATCTCGACCTCTTTATCCGCACCAAACACGGCTTCCTCAAACGAGATGGCCAGATCAGCGCGCAAATCAGCTCCGCGCCGAGGGCCGCGCCGCCGCCGCCGATTACCACCAAAGCCAACGTTGAACAGCTCTTCAAAGATGTCGCTGATATTGCCAAAGCCGCCTTCATACCCACCAAAGCCCCCAGCACCATTTTCGACACCAGCATGGCCATACGTATCGTACATATTCCGCTTTTGCTCATCAGAAAGCACTTCGTAGGCACGCTGTACTTCTTTGAACTTGTCCTCAGCGCCGTCCTCTTTGTTGACGTCTGGATGAAATTTTCGCGCTAATTTTCGGTACGCTTTTTTGATATCATCTTTAGACGCACCACGAGCAACGCCCAGTACGTCATAAAAATCTCGTTGTGTAGCCATACCTATCCTTGTTTGCTAAAAAATCAAAGATTTCGCAGACGCTCCCGAAGCCGGATTCATCTGCGAAATCTGTTGTCATTCTTAAATTCTCAAAGGCTGTTTAGGCGTCGCTAAACTCGCCTTCAATCACATCTTCATCATCAGCAGCATTGTTGCCAGCAGGGCCACCGTTGGCGGAAGGGTCAGCCGCCCCGGGCTGACCTTGCTGCTGGTACATAGCTGCGCCAGCTTCATTGAGCACATTTTGCAAATTGGTAACGGCCGTTTCCAAATCATCGGCACTGCCACCACCCTGCAACATCTCCTTCACCGCATCTACCTGGCTCTGAATCGCTGCCTTGGAAGCCTCAGGAATTTGAGCGCCGTTATCAGTCAGGAACTTCTCGGCAGAGTAAACAGCCGAATCTGCTTTATTCCGCGCCTCAACCTGCTTGCGCCGTTCCTCATCCTCACTTGCATGAGATTCAGCATCCTGCACCATGCGCTCAATTTCCGTGTCTGACAAACCGCTGGACGGGATAATTTGCATCGCCTGCTGCTTGCCGGTCGCCTTGTCAGCGGCCGTTACGTTCAAAATACCGTCCGCATTAATGTCAAAGGTCACCTCAATCTGCGGCACACCACGCGGTGCCGGGGGAATGCCATCCAAAATGAACTTGCCCAGGCTCTTGTTGTCCGCCGCCATCTGCCGCTCACCCTGCGTCACGTGGATTTCCACCTGCGTCTGGCTATCGGAAGCGGTCGAAAACACCTGGCTTTTCTTGGTGGGAATCGTCGTATTGCGCTCAATGAGCGGCGTTGCCACACCACCCAGCGTTTCAATACTCAACGTCAACGGCGTCACGTCCAGCAGCAGCACATCCTTCACCTCGCCACCCAAAACGCCAGCTTGAATCGCCGCGCCAATGCCCACAACCTCATCAGGATTCACGCCCTTGTGCGGTTCTTTGCCAAAGAATTGGCGCACTGCTTCTTGAATAGCAGGCACGCGAGTCATACCACCCACCAACACAACCTGCGTAATATCACCCTTAGAAACCCCAGCATCCTTCAACGCCTGACGGCACGGCTCAATGGAGCGCCTCACCAGTTCATCGGTTAACTGCTCAAATTTGGCACGGGACAGCGTAAGGTTCAAATGTTTGGGGCCAGCAGCATCAGCAGTAATGTAGGGCAGGTTCAACTCGGTCTGCATGGTGGTGGAAAGCTCAATTTTGGCTTTTTCGGCCGCTTCACGCAGGCGCTGCAACGCTTGGCGGTCCTCGCGCAAATCAATACCCTGATCCATCTTGAACTGCTCGGCGGCCCAATCAATAATTTTTTGGTCAAAGTCGTCGCCACCCAAGAAGGTATCGCCGTTGGTGGATTTCACCTCAAACACGCCATCGCCCACTTCCAAAATAGAAATGTCGAATGTACCGCCACCCAGGTCATAGACGGCAATCAGTTCATCGGCGTCGTTGCCCAGGCCATAAGCCAGGGAAGAGGCGGTCGGTTCGTTTACAATTCGTAACACTTCCAGCCCAGCAATTTTGCCTGCGTCTTTGGTGGCCTGGCGCTGACTGTCGTTAAAGTAAGCGGGCACAGTAATAACCGCCTGCGTGACCGGCTGACCCAAGTATGCTTCGGCATCTGCTTTAATTTTCTGCAAAATCATCGCTGAAACTTCCGGTGGGGAATATTCGCGGTCGCTCATCACCACGCGCACGTCGCCGTTTGGGGCTTTGCGCACTTCATACGGCGCATATCTGAGCGCCTTCTGCACTACAGGATCATCATATTTGCGACCCATGAACCGCTTGACGGAAAACACGGTGTTCAGCGGGTTGATAACAGCCTGACGCTTGGCCACCTGGCCTACAAGGCGCTCGCCCGTCTTGGTGTTCATCGCCACGATAGAGGGGAAGGTACGGCCGCCTTCTGAGCTAGAGATGACGACTGGTTCGCCACCTTCCATAACTGCCGCAACAGAGTTTGTGGTTCCTAAATCAATACCAATTATTTTGCCCATTTTAATATTCCTTGTGTTTCACGAAGAAGTTCAACTTTTAAGAAAAGTTGAACTTCTTGCAATTTTATGCAGCTACGACAACGAGAGACGGCCGTATCACACGATCACCAATTTTGTATCCAGTTTGCAACACACGACACACCGCCCCGCTCTCAAACTCATCGCTGGGTTCCTGGGTAATCGCCTCATGCAAATTTGGGTCGAATGGCTCCCCGATGGCCTCAATGGCCGTGACGTTAAAATTGTCCAAAGTAGACACAAGCTTACGCTGCACCAACTGAATCCCCTCTAACCAGTTATTGTCCTTGATTTCTTCGGGCAGATTCTCCATAGCCCGCTCAAAATCATCCACAATAGGCAGCAGCTTGCCGATGACGCTGGCCGTGGCGTTGGTGTAGGTTTCCAAACGCTGTTTTTCCATCCGCTTACGAGCGTTGGCAAACTCCGCCTGGCTACGCAACCAACGGTCCTTGTAATCTTCAGCTTCTGCCTGTGCCGCAGCTAGCTGTTCTTCAATCGTTGGGGGGGCAGATGCTTCAGCTTCAGACGCTTCCTGACCATTTACGGCCGTTTCCACTTCAAGAACATCTTCCTGAATCTCTTCCGCCATTTTTTCTTCGCTCACTAATCTTCACCTCTCAAACAGAATCTTTTCGTTCTGGTTCTTCCAAATAATAGTCGTAGACAAAGCCACTCATAAGATTGGCGACATATTGCACTGCGGCTACGTTACGGCCGTATGACATTCGCGTCGGCCCAATCACGGCCACCGTGCCGCTAAACTGGTCAGCCACGCCATATCGGGACAAAATAATCGAGCAATCTTTTAATTCCTCCCAACGGCCGTCACCGCCAATTACCACCTGCACCCCATCCTGCGACGTTTGCGTCTCCGCCAGCACGTTGGCCAGCAGCGTCCGCTCTTCCAACACCCGCACCGCCTGCCGCGTTGCCGCATCATCCACAATATTCATCAAACCATCCCGGTAAATATCAGAAATAGTTCGCGTGTCTGAGCGGCGCAGCACGTCCAGCGTCAGTTTGGCCACATCCGATTCCAACTCATCTAAATGATGGCCCAAGCGTATGACCGCCTCATCGTAGCTGGCATCTACCAGCAAGACGTTCATCCGGTCCGCTACCGCACTCAGCCGCGCCTGGGAGATTGGCTCCGCCAGCGTCAACATCTGCTGCTTCACCTCGCCGCCGTACAAAACCAAAATCATGAGCACCAAACGGCCTTGGGTGGAAATAAGCTGCAAATGTTTAAACCGATTGGAGCGCGGGCGGGGCGCAGTCACAAAACTGGCTCCCAGCGAAGTGCGAGCCAAAATAGCCGCGGCTAACTGCATCCACTGCTCCAAATCCAGCCGCGCCTGGTGGAACTGGTGCCGAATCATTTGCTGCTCATGCATCGGTAGCCGAAATTCACCCAGCAGCTTCTGCACGAAATAACGGTACCCTACCTCGGTGGGAATGCGCCCGGCAGAGGTGTGCAGCTGCACCAAATAACCCATCTCGTCCAGTGCAGCCAGTTCATTACGAACGGTAGCCGAACTCACATCCAAATCATATTGATCTACCAGAGTTTTAGAGCCAACCGGCTGGCCCGTCTCAACGTAGGTGCGTACCACGAGGCCCAAAATTTTCTCTTGTCGGTCTGTTAGCGTTTCAAACATCTTGTGCCTTGACGGACAATGAGACTAGTGATGCTCCTCGCAAACGCTAGTCTCATTTTGGTTTCTGTTATTCGTGCTAGCACTCTCGTATTTAGAGTGCTAAAGGGGTGCTTCAAATATCATAACATGCCGCCAAAGGAGCGTCAAATAAGAACAATGTTAGATCAGGGAAGAGAGTGCTAATCTTGAGAGGTGGCGGAGGAGGTTTCGGACGGCCGTATTTCTTGCAAAGCTTCAGGCAACGGTTCCTTCCGACTTTTACGTTCAACAATTTGCCAGACAGTGCGCAAAATAATCTTGATGTCTAGCAAAATAGACCAGTTTTCCATGTACCACAAATCGTACTTCGTGCGTTCGGCAATGGAGGTATCGCCGCGCAGCCCGTTAACCTGCGCCCAACCCGTCATGCCGCCCTTTTCCTGATGCCGATCCATGTAGCGCGGCACGGTCTCACGAAATTGTTCCACGTAATGCGCCTGTTCCGGGCGTGGCCCCACCATGCTCATTTCGCCAATCAACACGTTGATCAGGTTCGGCAACTCATCCGCTTCGATTTTGCGAATAAAAGTACCCAATTTTGTTTGGCGCGGATCGTTGTCTGTGGTCCAACCAGGGCCGGCGCTCTCCGCATCACGGCGCATGGAGCGAAACTTAATCATGCGAAAAGGCTTGGCATCTAACCCCATCCGCTCCTGTACAAAAAAGACGGGGCCAGGCGATTCGAGCTTAATGGCTATCGCAATCAACAGCATCAGCGGGGATAGAAAAACCAGGCCAATGGCCGCCCCCAGCATATCCATTAGCCGCTTGAAGATGAGCAGATAACCGCGCAGTGCATAATCGCGTACCGAAAGCAGGGGCAAGCCGCCAAGTTCATCAATGCTGGCCTGTGACGTTACAAATTGGAAAACATCGGGGAAAATTTTGATGGAAACGCGGCCCCGTTCACAGTAAGATATGACGCGCACCGTCTCCCGATGCCCTTTTTCTGGCATGGCAATAATGACTTCATCCAGTCCAAGCGTCTCGATCAGTTCTGGCAAATCTTCAGGCGTGCCTAGCAGCGGCACCCCACCGACGGTACTACCCGGTTCGGCACCATTGACCACGCCCAACAGTTCGTACCCAAGATAGGGGGAGCGCAAAATTCGTTGTACGACAACTTGGGCCATGTCCCCTGTTCCTACAACAATAACGCGATCTTTGCCCCAGCCACGATTGCGCAAAGCGGAGCGCATCAGTTGGTGCGCCAGACGCCCCAACACCAGCAGCAGGATGGTGAGCACCCAGGCATAAATGATCATCGCACGGGGATAGTCGAGGATCAGCCGATCATTTTTGAATAAAAAGGTGGAAATGGCCACAGCGACCAAAGTCCCAATGGAAACGGCCGCAAATACATAATAAAATTGGTCAACGCGGGAAACTGCACGGGGAATGTAGTACAGTCGGTAGAAAAACAGGGAAACAACTACCGAAACAACCTGCACCACCAGCAGGCCGGTGTAAGCGGATAATGGCACATTCACAGCCAGCGGCTCCGGCCAATCAATGGTGGCGCGTAGCTGGTACGCCAACACAAAAGA
Organism: Ardenticatenaceae bacterium; assembly: GCA_020634455.1. GTDB lineage: Bacteria > Chloroflexota > Anaerolineae > Promineifilales > Promineifilaceae > Leptofilum. The sequence continues at coordinate 618,711 of JACKBQ010000001.1, forward strand.
GATAGCCACCAGGGAAGCATCCAGAATGACTAGAGAGACTGTGTAAATCGTGCGAATCCGCTGGGTAGACATGTCCATATTGTATCAAACAGGCAGGCGGCAACCAACCGTAGAGGCAACGGCCGTTCGCCGTTCAGGCAGTGTTAAACCTACGTCAATAGAAAGTTAACATTTGATCTTATAATAGGTGATAAGGTGACCAGATGATGGAGTGACAAGGTGAAGTTCCGCTTCCCGGCACCTGTCTAATTTGGTACTCGATCAACAAACTCAATCTTGGAGCATTTTTATGATTTCTCGTTTAGCCACCAGCGTGACGGCCGCCATTTTAGCCGTGTTCATTTTTGCCGGAGGGTATGTTTTGGCCCAATCGCCCATTGCCCCGGTGCAAGTTTTTCCGGGAACGGCCGTTGCCACCACCACCAACGAGCAGTTTGAACCATTTTGGGAAGTGTGGGGGCTGGTTCACGACCGGTACCTGCGCCAACCCGTAGACGACGATGCCCTCATCGAAGGAGCCATTGACGGCATGTTGGCCGCCTTGGGTGACCCACACACGCGCTACCTTTCTCCCGACGACCAACTATCAGCTCAAGAATCTATGGACGGCGAGTTTCAGGGCATTGGCGCAGAAGTGGAAGATGTAGATGGCGCAATCACCGTCGTCGCCCCCATTGATGGCTCCCCCGCACAAGAAGCAGGCATTCAGCCAGGCGATATTTTGCGCGAAGCAGATGGCGTCCCCCTAACCGGCATGGATGTGACCGAAGCCGCCGCCCTGGTGCGCGGGCCTGCTGGCACCACCGTAAGTTTGGTTATCGAGCGCAATGGCGAACTGCTCAACATTGACATCGTGCGAGATGTAATTAAGCTGGCTACGGTGCGTGGCGAGATGCTGGAGGAAGGCATTGCCTACGTGCGCCTGAGCCGCTTCGGCAACAACACGGATGAAGAACTGGCCGATTTGCTGCCCACCCTGCTGGATCAAAATCCCACCGGGCTTATTTTGGATCTGCGGCGCAATCCCGGCGGAGCGCTGGACACCACCGTCGAAATTGCCGATCAGTTTTTGACGGAGGGCTTGGTTCTGGTGGAGCGCTTTGGGGACGGTGAGTTACGGCCGTTTGAAGTAGACGACGACGGTTTAGCCCAGGAAATCCCCATGGTGGTGCTCATTGACGAAGGCAGCGCCAGCGCCAGCGAAGTGCTTGCTGGAGCCATTCAGGATCGCGGCCGCGGCATCATCATCGGCCAAATTTCGTTTGGCAAAGGCACCGTGCAAACCTGGCACACCCTCTCCAACAATGGCGGCGTGCGTGTCACCATCGCCGAGTGGCTGACGCCAGAAGAATCGTCCATTGACCAAATTGGCCTGACGCCTGATTACTACATCCCCCTGCCCGAACCGGCGCCGGGCGTGGAGCTGGAAGACACCCAACTGCAAGCCGCCATCGCCTTTTTGCAGGGGGAAACCATCATCAGCATCCCCCCAGAACCAGACCCACAAGGCAAACCTGAGTAGCACGACACAACCTCCGGGAGGTTTAGCCAAAATGCGAGCGAAATAGGACGCAGATTCCCCTGATCAACCTGATAAAAAGCATCAGGGGAATCAGGAAAATCTGCGTCCCATTTAAGAAGGAGCAACAATTGGCGACAATTCTCATCACGGGCGCAACAGACGGCATTGGCCTGGCGATGGCGCAACAGTACAACGCAGTGGGTCATCGGCTCATTTTGGTGGGTAGACGGCAGTTTCCCATCCTCACCCACCCCCCAAACCTACTGCCAGGCCGATCTGGCCCAACCGGACGCCGCCGACGCCCGCCGCTACAGCCCAGACAACAGCAGAGAAAACGGCCGTATGCCCCCGGAACGCTCGCCAACACCATCTTCCGCGCCGAACAGGCAGGCAGCTCTCGCCTGATTCCCGGCATGGCAAACAAACTGATGGGGTCGGCAGGCCATCTTTTCCCCAGCTTGCTATAAATGGGAATGAAGAAGATGATTTTAGAGAAATTGGAAAAAGATGGCCGGATAGTGGTTAGTCATCTACGAACGCCCGAAGAAACGCCTGAGCAAATTCAGAACGCTGGACCTCTGCTCGATCAAGTGGGTTGCGCCACCAGACACCTTCACTGTTTGCGAACACAATGAAAGTGAGGTCCAGGAATGGGATCTTCAAATACAGCGCGGAGTAAGCGTCCTCCCACCATCCCGAGTGCCAAACGAGGGTGCGCCCCTCATACTCCTGCACAAACCAACCAAGGCCGTATGGAAGCAGCTCACCATTGCTCGTTCGTATCGGAGCCATCATTGCAGCCCGTGACCCTCCCGATATCAACAGCCCCTGATCTAATGCAATGTCGAACTTGGCAAGGTCGAGGACCGTCGTGATGACGCCACCGGCAGCGCCGTCTCCCTGGAGTGGCGGCATTGGGGAACACTCAATTACCCCAGATACCCCAACCCGATAAGGCAGCGCCAGGAATTTTGCCAAATCCTCACGCAGGGGCAAATCCCGATGAATACGAGCCGATCTAGTCATGCCAGCCGGTGCGAACACATAACGCTCGACGAGATTCGAGAAGGATGTGTCAGCGACTGCCATGATTGGCCGCGACGCCCAGGAGTAGAGCACAGGGTTGTAAGAGAACTGGCTGCCGGGCGTCCCTGTGGCGGTATGAGAGAGCAGGTGTCGAACTGTGTGAATCGGGGGCTGGCAGCGTAGGCCTCTTGCAAAAACCGACGGTTGCCGACTGAACTTGGCACAGAACGCTGCCCACTCACTGTACTCCGCTAGCGGTCGGTCAAGGTCAAGTACTCCCGCCTCAACAAGCCGGAGGGCCGCGACAGCGGAGATGGGCTTCGTAACCGAGGCGATATTGTAGAGGGTCTCGGCAGTAGCAGGAACGTGGTGTTCAATGTCTGAGTAACCCAAGCCGAATGCGAGAATGATCGCTTGATTCTTCACAATGGCTACGGATATTCCCGGGATGTGGGCAGCTTGACGCAGGGAATCAAGGTGTTCGACGAAGGCGGAAATATCTTGGATTGGGTTCACGTGTCCGGGCTGTCTAACTTTTTCCTAATCATCACATTATTTGGCTTTTACGGCCGTTTTCGTGCGATTCGCCAAGGCCATAATAGATTCCGCGCCACCGACGGCGTGTTCCCCTTGGGTACCCAGCATGGCGGCGAGTTCCTGAATACGGCCGTCTCCCTCCAGCGTTTTAATGCGGGTGGTGGTACGACCGTCTGCCTGCGCCTTGCTCACGTGGAAATGCACATCGCCGTAGCCCGCCAGTTGGGGCAAATGGGTCACCACGATGACTTGATGCTCGGCAACGGCCGTTAAGCCCCACAATTTGCGCCCGACCACATCCCCCACGCGGCCGCCAATCCCCTGGTCAATCTCGTCGAAGATGAGCGTGGGTGTTTTGTCCACCTGGGCCAGCGCCGTTTTCAGCGCCAGCATTAGCCGCGCCGTTTCACCGCCACTGGCCACCTTGGCCATCGGCTTCAGCGGTTCTCCAGGATTGGTGGAAATCACAAATTCCCCCTGGTCAATGCCAGTCTTGTCGAAGGCCAGCCGCTCACCCGCCACGTACAGGCCGTCCGCCTGCGGCGTGGTCTCGAACTGCACCTCAAACTTTGCGCCATCCATCTGCAAATCGGTGAGCTGGGCGACAACGGCCGTTGCCAGCTTCTCCGCTGCCGCTTTCCGTTTTTCAGAGAGTGCCAGCGCCAGCTCGCCACACTTGCGCAGATACGTTTCTTCTGTTTTTACCAGCTCTGCAATGCGCCCCTCGCTGTTATCGATCCGCGCCAGCTCTGTTTTGGCCCGGTCCCGCATCGCCAAAACGGCGGTGATGGTTTCCCCATATTTGCGCTTGAGCTGGCCAATCAGCTCCAACCGCTCTTCAACAAAATCGAGCCGCTTGGGGTTGTATTCCACCTCGTCCAGGTAGCTTTGCAGCTCCGAAGAAACTTCGCTGAGCTGATAGATCAGCCCTTGCAGCCGCTCCAGCAGCGGCCCTTTTGTCTCGTCGTAGCGGGTAAGCTGCACCAGGGAGCGCTCCACCTGCCCCAGCATGTCGGCCACAGCCTGTGACTCTTCATCCATGCCGGTAAGCAAATTAACCGCCTCAGAAGCGGCCTTCATGAGCTGCTCAGAGTTAGCTAAACGGGTGCGTTCGGCACGGAGTTCATCTTCTTCGCCATCTTCCAGCCGTGCGGCGTTAATTTCCTCGATTTGGAAGCGCAGCATGTCTGCCCGTTGCGCTAACATCCGTTCATTTTGGCGCAAATCGGCCAGTTCGGTACGAATGTCCATAAGCGCGGTAATCTCTTTGGCCATCGCGGCCCGCTCCGTTTGCACCCCGGCGTAGGAGTCCAGCAGGGGCAAATGGGAGCGGGGTTGCAGCAGGGAAAGATGCTCGCCCTGCCCGTGAATGTCTATCAGCGGCTCGGCCACATCGCGCAAAACGGAGAGGTTGACGGTACGGCCGTTTACCCGGCAAATGTTACGGCCGTTTAGCCGCAATTCACGCGAGAGCAGCACTTCGTCGCCATGCTCTTCTTCCAGTCCTTCCGCTTCCAAAATGGGGTCGATGATCTTCTGGAGCGACTCCGACAGGGTGAACGTCGCCTCCACATACGCCTCGCCCGCGCCAGCACGCACAAAAGTGGTATCGGCGCGCCCGCCCAGCATCAGCGTCACCGCGTCCAGAATGATGGATTTACCGGCACCGGTTTCCCCGGTCAGCACGTTGAACCCGTTGTGGAATTTGAGCCGCAGCTCATCAATAATGGCAAAGTTTCGGATGTACAGTTCTGTTAGCATAGGTTTTGTGTGCGAGTGGGCGAGTTTGCAAGCAAGCAAGTTTGCAAGTGTTCAAGTTCTACTTTTCACTTATCACTTTTTACTTTTCACTCATGCCTCTCTATTTCATGTAAGAAAACAGCGCCCCACCAGCCACAAACAGGAAAATACCAGGGCCGATGAAGGCAAACAGGCTGGCAAAGCCATTAAAAATTAGAATGGGCAGCAGCCAAACGGCCGTTCCCAAAACGAGCATCACTACCATCACGTGTGGCAAATAGCGGCCCCGCCGCCGACCAATGGCTCCCTTTGTCAGCTGGCCAACAAACCGACCCGCCAGACCACCGCCAAAAATTGCGCCAATAATTGTCAGCCAGCCCAGCCCGGTCATGAAACGCACTACCAGATAGCCGATTACCAAACTGAGAACCAAACCAATGGCTGGCGCAACCAGATAATCCAGCGGTTTGATGTTAAAAAAGACGTCTTCCTTTTCGCGAATGCAGTCCGGGCAGCTGTAACCTACGGGCGTTTTGATGGCGCAACTGCTGCAAATGGGCTTGCCGCAGTTGTAGCAGCGCAGCGAGGTTGAGCGATTGGAATGACGGTAGCAGGCCAGTTCATAGGCTTGATCATCGGGAGGAACGGCCGTTTCCACCTCAGGTTCTGGCTCCGGCTCAGGTTCTTCCTCTGGCTCCTCTGGTTCGATAGCCCACGCGGGCACTGGCTCACCGCGTAGTTCCGCCAAGGCTCGCACGGCTGGCGCATAATCTGGCTTAAGCGAAACTGATTTTGTGTACGCATTTGCCTGCTCGGCAGGCTCGTTTAGCATCCGCCCCAGACCATACCACGCCTCGGCTACATCTGGCGCTTCAGCCAAAAGCTGCCGGTAAAGTTGTTCTGCAGCCGCTTTTTTGCCAGCATCAGCCACCTTGTTAGCCTGCCGCAGCAAAGAGCGAATACGAGGATCTTGTATCTCCATAAAAATCAATCCAAATCCGTCGTGTAGAGACGTTGCAATGCAGCGTCTCTACGGCAATCAATTATCGTGAATAACCCAGCCGCCCCATGAGCCGCCGATAAAAATAGCCAGAACTTTCTACACGCATGAACTGGCACTCTTTTTCTGCTTTAGTCACCAGCACTATATCTTCATTTTCTAACAAAATGCCGTCCGTGCCATCTGGCGTCAGATATGCCTGGTGATCCATGTGAACGGTGATCGCTATCTCCGCCTGTTCATGAAAAATGATAGCCCGATCAAACGTGAGGTGTGGCGCTACAGGGAGAACCACAAAGTTGGGCAGCTGTGGCGGCAGCAGCGGCCCGCCTGCGGCCATCGAATATGCTGTGGAGCCAGTGGGTGTGGCCACAATGAGCGCGTCAGCCGTGTAATGAGTGATGAGATCATCATCCACGTGAAGCTGAAAGCGCACCACACGTGCCTGACGGCCGCGCCCAACCACCACGTCGTTCAAAACGGAGAAGGTATGGATGATACGGCCGTTTCGCTGAATCCTGGCTTGCAACCGCAACCGGTTCTCAATCCAGCAATCACCAATCAGCACCTTGCTCAGCTTTTCTGGCCAATCATCCGGCTGCGCTTCACTTAAAAAGCCCACCCGCCCCAGATTAATGCCAAAAATGGGTACATCACACACCGAAGCGTACCGCGCCGCTCGCAGCAATGAGCCATCTCCACCCAGCACCACCAGCAAATCGGTTCCACCGACCAAACCATCCAGCCGTTCTTCATCGTAAGAAGACGACTGCCAAGTGGCAACTTGACGCTGGGTGAGCCAATCGTCAATTTCTGCCGCCAATGGCTGCGAATCTGCAACTTTAGGATGGTGAAGAATGCCAATTCGGTTCATTGGTGGGACACTGGTTAACTTTGCAAATAAGCCACGACATCAGTGAGTTTAACAAGCTGCTGGTCACCGCCGTCTAACGGCCGTATCATCACCGACTGCTGCTCCAGTTCAGAATCGCCCAAAATGAGCACCGTTTGAATGGCGTGCTTGTTCGCTTCGCGCATCTGGCTTTTCATGCTGCGCCGGTCGCGGGCAAACGCCAGCCGGGTGCCAATGCCCGCCGCCCGCAGTCGGAACGTCAGCTGAACGGCTGCTTCCTTCGTGGCCCCGCCAAAATGAGCCACCAACACCGTCGGTTGCTCTAGCGCAGGCGGTTCGATACCCGCCTCCTGCATCCCCAGCACAATACGCTCGATGCCGCTGCCAAAGCCAACGCCCGGCGTCGCGGGGCCGCCAATGTCCTCCGCCAAACCATCATACCTGCCGCCGCCACAAACGGCCGCTTGCGCCCCAATGCCCTCAGCCCACACCTCAAACACCGTTTTAGTGTAATAATCAATCCCCCGTACCAGCCGGAAATTGATGCTGTAGCTCTGGTCTAGCCCGTCCAGCAAACTGCGCAAATCACCAAAATGGGCTTCGCAATCGTCACACAAATGGTCCACGATGTGCGGCGCGTCGGCCAGCAGCTCATCCATGCCCGGCTCTTTGCTGTCCAGCACTCGCAGCGGATTGCGCTGAATGCGCTCTTTATCAATATCGGCCAGCTTGTCCAGATGCTTTTCCAGATAAGCGGTCAACTTCTCGATGTAGGCCGGTTTGCAGGTGGGGCAGCCGGTGCTGTTGAGCTGGAAGGTCAGCCCCTGATAGCCCAAAGCGCGATACAAATTCATCGCCAGCATCATCACTTCCACGTCGGCGGCGGGGTCTGTTTCGCCTAAAATTTCGCAGTTGAACTGGCTGTGCTGGCGGTAGCGCCCCGCCTGTTGCCGCTCCCGCCGGAAAGCCGGGCCGATGGTGTACAGCTTCACCGGCTGCGGCCAGCTAGACATGCCATTTTGAATGTAGGCCCGCATAAAACCGGCCGTAAATTCTGGCCGCATGGTAATCGTTACATCTTCAGATTCTTCCAGCGTGTACATCTCTTTCTGCACAAAAAAGTCAGAGGCATTGCCCACGCCGCGCTCATACAGCTCGGTGTACTCCAAAATGGGCAGGTCTATGCGCTGAAAGCCGTAAAGTTTGGCCAATTCCGCTGCCTTTTCAATAATAAAGTCCCAATAGCGCCGATCTTCGGGCAGGACATCCTGCATTCCTTTGGCGCGTTGTATTGTGGTCAAACGAACCTCCAAAATCATTACGCAGAAATCAGCGAAGGGGAAAATGGTCCTACAACTTTGCCAATCTTCTGGTGAATTGATGAAAAGAATGTGGCCTATTATAGCGACATCAGGGGGATTTTGTAGTTTTCCGGCAACCGAGCCTGGCTTGAAATCTTTCGTCAGGCAACTACAATGTCTTCATGGAAAAACAGCGTGGCCCAACTGACGAACAATTAGAGAGAAATTTCAAAAGTAAAAACAATTTTGCAGTGGTGCGTGTCTTTGGCGTTTTTTTAACTGTTTTGGGGTTAATTTTTGGCTTTGCGTGGTCAATCAATCGGTACGAAGCTACGCGGTTTGCCAATGGATTACAGATAGAGGGCACGATTGAGCGCATTCATGAAGGGGATCCGCCGCTTGTGATGGTCTCGTTTGTGGATAGAAACGGCCGTTCCCAAACCTGGCACCTGGAAAAAATGACCCAATCGTTACGGGAAACGTTGGCTGCGGGTGATGAGATCGTGGCCGTGCAAATGTTAGATTCGCCGTCGAGGATCATGCTGCTGGAGCAAGTTGAAAATCGTCCCAACGATGCAGGTGGGTTGGTGGCAACGGCCGTATTTTTGCTGCCCGGTCTCTTTTTAGCATTGCAGAAACGGCCGTATGGCAGCCCTGAAAATCAGCTACAAATGGAAGTGCGCTATCGCCATTTGGCAGGCGGCAGCATCTTTTTGTTTGCCGGATTCATCATGCTCATTGGCTTTTATGCCACACTTATTGATCCTGGTTTCCACTGGCTAGCCAAGGTCGTCTTTGGCGCATTTTGCTTACTCACCGGGGGCTGGCTGGCGATGGCTGGCTTGCGAGCCTTACGAAAAACATCGTTCACCAAAAATCAAAAATAAGCAATTCTTATAAAACTGTCCCGTTTTACCTTTAGGTAGGATATAATCCGCCCACTTCGCCGCAAACATGAAGGGCAGGAAGAGATTGAAGTAAACTGGAAAACCCACTGATGAAAGTCTTCTTCATTATCTGGTTGGTCTTGGCGCTTGTGGTTTCGGTATTTGTGGTAGCTGCTCTCATGCGGTCTTCCCAATTAAGTCAGCAAGAAGGCCTCGACGAGAGCTACGATGATTGGCAAATAACCGAACCGACGCAGAAGCTTTTTACGCGACAAGCAGAACAGCCGTAAGATCAGCCAAACTTTAACGAACGAAATATTCCCCACAAAAACATTACCTGATCCTGTCCGCAATTATTCGGTCTGGTTGATGCCTGTCGCCATATCCGCGATATAATCCACTCTATGTGGCCCCAATCCAAAGACAAAATTACGGCGACACTGGCCCCCCTCAGCCTGGGTTTGTTTGCTGGGCGTGTGTTGAGCGAGCAGTGGGCAGTTTATTATCCAGTCAATACGGCCGTTGCCAGTTGGGCCATCGCGCTCATCCTTACCTTGCTCCTTTCAGCTTTTGCCGAGTTCATCCTGCGGCAGCATCCCCTTCGACAAACGTGGCCCCTGCTGCTGCTGCTGGCCTACGTGGTTTACCCGGAACCAAATTTGCTGGTCGCTGGTGGCGTGGGGTTGGTGTGTACGGCCGTTCTGCTGCAAATGATCCCCCTACCCGCCAAAATCTTATCCGCCAGCCGCCGCTTCAAGTTGGGACTGCTGGGCACTGTTTTGCTCTTTGGCTTGCTCTACTTTTTCACCCTGGCCCCCGGCCTGCTGCCCGCCGACAACGGTGAATTTCAACTGGTGGGCGCAACGCTGGGCGTGGCCCATCCGCCCGGATTTCCCCTGTACACCCTGCTCAGCAAGCTGATCACCTGGCTGCCCATTGCCGCCACCGCCGCTTACAAAATCAATCTACTTTCTGCTGTGACCAGTGTGGCCACGCTGGCGCTGGTTTACCTGACGGTGTTTGATCTGACCAAACGGCCGTTTGCCGCGGGAACGGCCGTACTCACCCTGGGGACCGCCACCACCTTTTGGGCACAGGCCACCACCGCCAACATCCGCAGCCTGACGGCACTGTTTGCCGCCCTGGCCATCTTCGCCCTGGTGCGCCACCAGCAGCACAAAGCCCACACCGACCGCTACTTGATTTTATTCGCCGCCGCCCTCAGCTTTGGCTTTACCCACCACCTGTCGCTAGCGTTCATGGGGCTGGTGTTTGGCATCTGCTTGCTGCTGATGGATCCGTCATTTTTGCGTACGCCGTCGCGGTGGAAACGGCCGTTGCTGGCCGCCCTGGCTGGTTTGCTGCCCCTGCTCTACCTGCCCCTCCGCGCCGGAGCCGACGTGCCCGGTGCCAGCGACGGCCTCAACACACTCTCTGGCTTCCTGAACCATTTTTTGGCGCTCGGCTTCCAGGGAGATTTTTTCTATTACATCAAACCAATCGTACTTTGGCCCCGCTTGCAGGTGATGGGCAACGTGCTCACCTTCCAATTTTCGCCCTGGCTGCTGGCGGGAGCGCTGTTGGGGCTGCTCTGGCTGCTGCGTAAAGATTGGCAGCTGGGGCTGCTGCTGGGCGGCTCGTTTTTCCTGCACACGCTGGTCACGGCCACCTACCGCGCCCCGCAGACGGTGGAATACATGCTGCCCGCTTACCTACCAATTGCGATTGGCGTGGGGCTGGCAATGGGTTATTTGCGCGATTTTGTGGCACAGCGGCCAAATTCTTGGCGTGGATTGGCTTTGCTGGGAACGGCCGTTTTGCTCGCCGCCGCCCTCATTCAGGGTTGGCAGCGCTGGCCCAGCTTCCGCTGGCTGCATGGCGTGGAAGACGCCCGTGACTACGCGCAAACCATCCTCGATGGCGCGCCGCCGGACAGCCTGATTTTGGCCAACTGGCATTGGGCCACGCCGCTCTGGTATTTGCAAACGGTGGAAGGCCAGCGCCCGGATGTAACCATCGAATATGTTGCCCCCGGTGAAGGCTCCTACAGTCTAACGTGGGTAAGTGAAATTGAGGATGGGTTGAGGAACGGCCGTACCGTCGTCACCACCTACCTGGATGAAGCCGCCTACAGCGCCCTCCCGCCCGCCGAGCCATTGGGTGAAGCGCTGCTCTTCCGCCAAACGCCCCGCACCGAACTGCCCGCCAGCTTCACGCCACTCTCGCTTACTTTTGGCGACGGCGTACGAGTTCTGGGTTATGCGCTTGAGCAAAACGAGGTGGAAATTGGCCTGGAAGCCCGCCTGACGCTGGCCTGGCAAGGCACAGCCACCACGCCATTTTTTGTGCATCTGCTGGATGAAAAGGGCACCATCGTAGCCCAGGCCGATGTGCAGGCAATTCCCCAACCAGAAGGTATCAGCCTCACCCAGTTCCGCCTGACACCGCGTAAAGGGCCGGGCGAATTTACACTGCGTTTGGGCAGCGGCACAGAATTCATAGAGATTGGTACGCTAACAGTCAACTATGCCAGCCTGCCACCAGCAACCCAAAATCGCATGTATCGCCCTGTGGTAAAAGGTAACTATGGATTAACGCTGGTGGGATATGATTGGGATACCACAATGCCAGGGCAATCTCGTCTGTACTATCATTGGAAATCGAGCTTTGGATACATCAGCACGGTTGATGATGGACTCAACCAACCAGCCATGTCTGAGATTGTTATGCCCTGGGGCATTCCCCAGCCTTACTGGGTAGTGCCACTACCAGAACTGGGGGATCATTACGTGCCGCTGGGCCAGGGGATTGTGTGGACTGGCAATTCTTTAAGCGATTTGCAAATGGCCATATCACCTGACAACCAATTTGCAATACCAATGCAGTTTATTAACGGCCGTCCCCAACTGCGCGACTACGTGGTTTCCACCCGATTTGTGGGGTATGCAGAGGACAATTTCACCTGGGTTTGGTGTGATTTGGTGGATGGTATTCCGGCAATGGGCGGCATCCCCACGCTTAAATGGATTTCTGGCTCGCAGGTGCAGTCGCCGCGCACGGTTGTCTTTCCGCCCCGCACGGAGCCAGCCAGCTTCACCGGCTTTTGCCAAAGCGAAAAGCCAGCCCCCGGCGCACCCATCCTGTACGTAGACAGCAGCGCCACAGACGGCCAAACGGCCGCTGCCCTGCTGGTGCTGTACGACGCATTTACCAACCGCCCGCTGCCCATTTTGGATGAACGAATTACGGACGTTACCAGTTGGATTCCTATGGGTGAAATAAAAATTGAGGATTAGAGTTGAGGAAATGGGCCTGCCAGGATTCGAACCTGAAACCGATCGGTTATGAGCCGACTGCTCTGCCGTTGAGCTACAGGCCCGATTTCAGTAATCAGTTTACAGTCATCAGTAATTAGTTAAACTGGTCACTGAACACTGTTTACTGTCAAAGAGCGGCAGACGGGATTCGAACCCGTGACAAGAGCTTGGAAGGCTATTGTGTTACCCCTACACCACTGCCGCGTGTCGGTAATCCGTTATCGGTAGGTCAGTAATCAGTTAGCCAGCCCTTGGAAACGATTTTCTTTAACCGATAACTGTTTACTGAACACCGTTTACTGGATGCTTGTCGGGGCGGCCGGATTCGAACCGACGACCTCTCGGACCCAAACCGAGCGCTCTACCAAGCTGAGCTACGCCCCGAATTGCGTAACGGCTTGGTAGTATACTTGCGGTGAATCACTCCGTCAACTAGGCAATGAGCCAAAAACTAACGTGAATTTGCATTTCTAAATATGGCCTCCCTGGTGGAAAAGTCGTTTTTTGCCAACTTAAAGAGCAGAGTGTACACTTTTTGTGGCGGGCCAGTCGCGCCCCAAATGTCGTGAACCAATTACATATTCATTTTCACGATCGTTTTTTCGCCGCACTATCATCATTTCAGGAGGGAACTGATGACGAAAAGAATTTTGTACCTGCTGGCTACGGCCGTATTCCCCTTGCTCATCCTCTGGGCCACTTTTGCCCCCAATTCCAGCGCCATCAGCACCACTGTGCTCATTGATGCAGTGCTTTATGATGGCTTTGAAAACAGTGATACTGATGAAGCTGTACGTTTGATCAATGTGTCGGGAGCGGCCGTTGATCTAAGTAATTGGCAGCTAAATGACGCGATAGATAGTAGTTTTACCGCGTTACCTTCAAATGTCACTTTATCTCCAAATGCAACCATTTGGCTAGCCTGGCAAGCAACTGCCTTTCATAAGCAATTTGGCTTCTGGCCAGATTTCGAAGCTGTTGATACTAATCCCGCCATTCCCCAACTTACGGGTACTTGGCCTGGATTTGCTAATGATGGTGATCAAGTTATTTTGTTAGACAACAATAGTATTCCCATAGACTGCTTGGCGTATGAAGCTGATACTAACAGCAGTTGTGGATCAGCATGGAGCGGAACGGCCGTTCAACCCTACACCGTTGCCTCCGTTTTTGGCGCTGAGGGCCAAATTCTGTACCGAATGCGCGACCAAACAACGGGGCTACCCGTGCCAGACACCGACACAGCGGCCGATTGGGCACAAAGTACAGGGGATGCGGTAAACGGCCGTAAAGTCCTCTACCCCGGCTGGGATTTAGACAGCTACTTCCAAACCGCTAAATTCACCCAATCCGGCACCCTCACCGTCGCCGTTGCGCCTGATAATGCCTACGAGACGCTCAAGCTGCACCTGGACGCTGCCCAAACCAGCATTGCCATCGAAGCGCTCACCTTCGAGAATGTAGCCATCGCCAATGACCTGATTGCCGCCCTGAACCGGGGCGTAACCGTGACGATTTTGCTGGAAGGGGCACCTATCGGCGGTGTGCCCGATCAGGAAAAGTACATCTGCCAACAAATTGAAACCGCCGGAGGTACATGTTGGTTCATGATCAGCGACGCTACCAACGACATCGCCGACCGTTACCGCTTCCTCCACGCCAAATTCATCCTCATTGATGGCCAGCAAGTCATCATCAGCAGCGAAAATCTTAGCCCCAACTCCATGCCCAACGACGACAAACTTGACGGCACCTGGGGACGACGCGGTGTAGTCTTGGTCACCGATGCGCCGGGCGTGGTGGCCCATGTGCAAAGCCTTTTTGACGCCGACTTTGACCTGACCAATCACGTAGACATCACCAACACCACCTTCATCGGCAGCCCACCGATCGGCTTCATCCCGGATTTGGAGACGGGCGGTATCACGTACACGGTGCGGTATCCAACGGCCGTTTCCTTCAACGGTAATTTTGCTTACGAACTCGTCCACTCTCCCGAAAACAGCCTGCGCACCACCGATAGCCTGCTGGGTTTAATTGCCCAGGCGGGCGCGGGGGATGTAGTCTTGGTGGAACAGTTGGATGAACGGCCGTACTGGGGCAGCTCCACCTCCAACGCCACCGACGATCCCAGCCTGCGCACCGAAGCATACATCGCCGCCGCCCGACGCGGCGCAACCGTGCAGATTTTGCTCGACAGCCTATTCGACGACGGCGACGCCACCAGCAACACCGCCACCTGCGCCTACGTCAACGGCATCGCCCAAACCGAATTTTTGGACCTTGCCTGCCAAACAGGCAATCCTACCGGGCTGGGTATCCACAACAAAATGGTGCTGGTACAAATCAGCGGGCAAGGCTACCTGCACATCGGCAGCATCAACGGCAGCGAACAGTCCAGCAAAGGCAACCGGGAACTCGCGTTACAAGTCCAATCCAATGCCGCCTACACTTATCTGGCCGATATGTTCCATCGGGATTGGGGAGCCACGGTCTACCTGCCGCTGTTGCTCAACAACTACATCGCCCCCGCTAATTATGTCCTTATCAGCGAAGTGCTGTTCGATCCCACAGGCTCCGAGGCGGCGGAATTTGTTGAGCTGGTAAATCCTACCAACGCAACCATAGACCTCAGCAATTACAGTTTGGGCGATGCGGTAAATCCCAGCGATTTTGAAGATGTGCGCCGCTTTCCACCGGGCACAACTATTGCCCCTGGCGACACAATTGTCGTCGCGGTAGCAGCCACAGCCTTCTTCGACAAATTCATGTTCCAGCCTGATTTTGAGATTTTGGCATCAGATACGGCCGTACCCAACCTCATAGATGACCCTGCCTGGGGCGACCCCGCAACCTTTTTGCAGCTAGGCAACAGTGGCGATGAAGTAATTTTGCGTGACCCCGGCGGCCAAGCGGTGGATGTGGTCACTTATGGCACTGGCAGCTACCCTGGCGTCATCCCTTGCCCCGCATTTACCGCTTCAACCCCGCTCAACGCCAGCCTGGAACGCTTTCCTTATGATCGGGACACAGATGACTGCACGGCCGATTTTCGCGAATGGGCCTTCCCTAATCCAGGTACACTACCTTAAACCCCCACAGCTTTTCGGCTGGCATCTGTCAACAATTAGGGCAGATGCCAGCCCTACCCACATTTTCACTAAAACCGACCAAATTCCTTGACATCTATTTAGCTATATTGTATAGTTTTTGCACTTGGAACCGGTTCCACGATTCCAAATAGGAAGAAGTTTTGTAAAAGCCCTCATTCTGAAAACGAAAGTTGACAACAAGCAAAGGATAGCTGATGGCAAGCATAACCATCAGAGATGTCGCCAAAAAAGCTGGCGTCGGTGTCGGAACTGTATCCAGAGTACTCAACAACAACCCATCGGTCAGCCCTGAAACCCGACAAAAAGTTTTGGAAACCATTTCCGAGCTGGAATATCAGCCAAACCCCATCGCTCGACGTCTCTCATTGGGAAAAACCTTAACCATCGCCGTAATCGCACCATTTTTTACCCGCCCTGCATTTGTGCAGCGATTTCGTGGTATTGAATCGGTACTAGCCGAGAGTGAATACGATTTTGTGATGTATAACGTTGAAACGGCCGCCAGACGCGATTTTTGTTTCCGCGAGGTTCCTCGCCGTGACCGCATTGATGGGCTCCTCATCATGTCGCTTATTCCCACTTCAAATGATGCCCAGCGATTCCAAGAAGCAAATATCCCCACAGTTTTGCTGGATGCGGCCCACCCTGACTTTAATCGTGTCATTATTGACGATCTACACGGCGGTTATCTGGCTACCAAGCACCTGCTCGATTTAGGGCATCGGCACATTGGGTACATTAGCGACATCCTGGCAAAATCACCATTTAATTACCATTCTATTTTTGAACGGCATCAGGGGTACCAAAACGCATTGGCCGAAGCGGGAATTCCATACCGCCCCGACTACGTTTTGCAAGGAGAGGTTGACCAAAATGTAGGCCGTGAGCTAACAAAACAGTTATTGGCAGACAATCCGGAGATTACGGCCGTATTCGCCTACAGCGACACGCAAGCCATTGGCGTCATGCAAGCTGCCAGAGAGATGAACTTACGCGTACCAGAAGACCTCTCCGTCATCGGCTACGACGATATTGAAATATCCGAATACCTCCACCTCACAACCATTCAGCAAAAACTGATGCAATCTGGCGTACAGGCCGCCAAACTTCTGTTGGCAGAAATCAACCAACCATCCACACACCCTCGCGAAATTATTTCTCCCACAACATTAGTTCGTCGGCAGACAACATCGTTACTAAAAACATATTCATTACCTGAAACCAATTGAACAAAATTAAAGGAGGTGATGTAGTTAAAATCTAAAACACCGATAATTCAATTTTTCGTTAAAAGTCCAACTGTAAATTTATCTTAGGAGGATAAGAAACTATGTTTACGAGCAAATATTGGCGTTTGCTAGGCGTGTTGATAGCAATGATGCTAATTTTAGCTGCCTGTTCATCCGATGAGCCTGCAACTGAAACTGACACGGCTACGGAAACCGAAACGGAATCCACAGACACCACTGAAAGCACCGATACAACCGATGCAGAGACAGCTGACACAACCAGCACCGACAGCGAAGATATGGCTGACGCTCCCTTTGCAGTAATGCCCGGTGGTTTCATGGAACGCGCCCTGGCTGGCGAATTTGCTGGCACCACCGTCACCGTTGACGGCGCTTTTGAAGGCAACGACCCCGATGGCGTAAAGATGGCTCGCTCATTGGAACTGTTTGAAGAGCTGACCGGCATCACCGTCAACTACATCGGCAACAAAGAGTTTGAAGCCACCATCTCCGTCCGCATTGAAGCTGGCGACGCACCCGACATCGTGGACTTCCCGCAGCCGGGTAAAGCTGCTGGCTTTGTAGCTGATGGCATCGTGGTTGATGTTACCTCGTGGATGACCGAAGAATGGTTGAGCCAACAGTACAACCAAAGCTGGCGTGATATGGCTACCATTGCCGGCGTAGAAGCTGGCGTTTTCCATCGCTTCAACGGCAAAAGCCTGGTTTGGTACCCCAAAGCACAGTGGGAAGCCGCTGGCTATGAGATTCCCACCACCTGGGAAGAGATGATGGCTCTCAATGACCTCATCGTTTCCGATGGTGACACCCCCTGGTGTATCGGTATCGAATCTGGCGCAGCCACGGGCTGGGCAGCCACTGACTGGACTGAAGAGATGATGCTCCGCACCACCTCTCTGGAAAACTACGATGCCTGGGTTGCTGGCGATTTGGCCTTCGATTCCCCAGAAGTTAAAGCTGCCATCGAGACCTGGAGCGACCTGTGGTTCAACGACGACTACGTCTTTGGCGGTCGTGCCTCCATCGTCTCCACCTTCTTTGGTGACTCCCCGGCTCCAATGTTTGAAGACCCGCCGCAGTGCTGGATGCACAAGCAAGGCAACTTCATCACGGGCTTCTTCCCTGAAGGCGCTGAGGCTGGCGTGGATTATGGCTTCTTCTACTTCCCACCTGTTGATCCTGCCTACGGCAAGCCGTTCCTGGTGGCTGGCGACATGATGGTCATGTTCAATGACCGCCCTGAAGTTCGCGCCGCAATGGAATACTTCACCGTGCCAGAGTCCGCTCTGGGTTGGTTGGAAGGCGGCGGCGCTTTGGCTGCTCACCAGACAGCTACCCCCGACATGTACGGTGTAGAACTGGAAGCGGGCATTGCTGCCCTGGTTGGTGAAGCCACCAGCTTCCGCTTTGATGGTTCTGACCTGATGCCCGGTGAGGTTGGTGCTGGTTCCTTCTGGGAGCAGATTTCCAGCTACGTGGCTGGCTCCATTGATTTGGATACGGCCATGCAAGAGATTGATGCTTCCTGGCCGTCTGACGCAGTAGGCGCTGGTAGCACAGGTGGTGAAGCAACTTCATCAGATGCCCCGTTTGCAGTTATGCCCGGTGGTTTCATGGAACGCGCCCTGGCTGGCGAATTTGCTGGCACCACCGTCACCGTTGACGGCGCTTTTGAAGGCAACGACCCCGATGGCGTGAAAATGGCTCGTTCAATGGAACTGTTTGAAGAGCTGACCGGCATCACCGTCAACTACATCGGCAACAAAGAGTTTGAAGCCACCATCTCCGTCCGCGTAGAAGCTGGCGACGCACCCGACATCGTGGACTTCCCGCAGCCGGGTAAAGCCGCTGGC
This sequence comes from Ardenticatenaceae bacterium, assembly GCA_020634455.1. Lineage (GTDB taxonomy): Bacteria > Chloroflexota > Anaerolineae > Promineifilales > Promineifilaceae > Leptofilum. The sequence continues at coordinate 637,110 of JACKBQ010000001.1, forward strand.
TTTGTAGCTGATGGCATCGTGGTTGATGTTACCTCGTGGATGACCGAAGAATGGTTGAGCCAACAGTACAACCAAAGCTGGCGTGACATGGCTACCCTCGATGGTGTCGAGGCTGGCGTTTTCCATCGCTTCAACGGCAAAAGCCTGGTTTGGTACCCCAAAGCACAGTGGGAAGCCGCTGGCTATGAGATTCCCACCACCTGGGAAGAGATGATGGCTCTCAATGACCTCATCGTTTCCGATGGTGACACCCCCTGGTGTATCGGTATCGAATCTGGCGCAGCCACGGGCTGGGCAGCCACTGACTGGACTGAAGAGATGATGCTTCGCACCACCTCTCTGGAAAACTACGATGCCTGGGTTGCTGGCGATTTGGCCTTCGATTCCCCAGAAGTTAAAGCTGCCATCGAGACCTGGAGCGACCTGTGGTTCAACGACGACTACGTCTTTGGCGGTCGTGCCTCCATCGTCTCCACCTTCTTTGGTGACTCCCCGGCTCCAATGTTTGAAGACCCGCCGCAGTGCTGGATGCACAAGCAAGGCAACTTCATCACGGGCTTCTTCCCTGAAGGCGCTGAGGCTGGCGTGGATTATGGCTTCTTCTACTTCCCACCTGTTGACCCTGCCTACGGCAAGCCGTTCCTGGTAGCTGGCGACATGATGGTCATGTTCAATGACCGTCCTGAAGTTCGCGCTGCAATGGAATACTTCACGGTGCCAGAGTCCGCTCTGGGTTGGTTGGAAGGCGGCGGCGCTTTGGCCGCTCACCAGACAGCTACCTCCGACATGTACGGTGTAGAACTGGAAGCGGGTATTGCTGAGTTGGTTTCTGAGGCAACAAGCTTCCGCTTTGATGGTTCTGACCTGATGCCCGGTGAGGTTGGCGCTGGTTCCTTCTGGGAGCAGATTTCTAGCTACGTGGCTGGCTCCATTGATTTGGATACGGCCATGCAAGAGATCGATGCTTCCTGGCCATAAAATTTAGTTAAGTTAGTTGATTAGACGCAGGGGAGCAGAGGCACAGGGGTTTATCACAGACCCTTGTCCTCTCGCTCCCCTGCATGGGTAAAGGAGAGGGTTCATGGGCTTCCTAAGCGGAGTTGAGGAAAGAAGTCAGACGCCATTAACAAGAGTCGTTTCTCTTTTAGGGCGTGTACTGTTGGCTGTTGGGATTCCGGCGATTGCCTTCTATGTGCTTTATCTAGGTTTCCTTTTTTTACGCGATAGCGATGCGCCGCGAGGGGTGATCGCGTTAGTAGCAATTATTTGGGGTGTGGGTGGCGTTGCGCTTCTGTTTTGGATATTTAATTCCATAGTGGAAAGTTTGTCTGATGAATGGACTGCCCGTCTCCAACCATTCGTTTTTGTTGGACCGGCATTAGCCATTCTCACCTGGTATCTGGCTTTACCAGTGGTACGTACATTCTGGATTAGCTTGTTCGACCGGGATGGGCCACCGGATTTGCCATTTTTTGAGCAAATTGCCAGTGAAGGGTTTGTGGGACTGGGGAATTATGCGGCCGTTTTCACCGAACGTCTGATGTTAGAAGCGTTTCGCAATAACATCATGTGGATTATCTTCGGCAGCACCCTTTCCGTAGTTTTTGGGCTGGTTGTTGCTGTTCTGGCCGATCGCAGCCGTTTTGAAAAATTTGCCAAGTCCATGATCTTTTTGCCAATGGCAATTTCCTTTGTGGGTGCCAGCATCATTTGGAACTTTATCTACGAATTTAGACCAGCCGGGCAATCGCAAGTAGGCTTGCTCAATGCTATTGTTACTGGTTTGGGCGGGGTACCCAGAGCCTGGCCGCAGTGGGTGGAGATTGCCCCTTGGAACAACCTTTTCTTAATTATCATCGTTGTTTGGCTGCAAGCTGGTTTTGCCATGGTCTTGTTTTCGGCAGCCCTAAAGGGCATCCCTGAAGAGTTGATGGAAGCGGGTCGTATGGATGGGGCCAACGAGTTCCAGATCTTTTTCCGAATCATGATTCCTTATATTCAAGGAACCGTTGTCACCGTTTGGACAACCATCGTCATTTTCACTCTGAAAATATTTGATGTGGTTTGGGTGATGACTGGTGGACAATTTGGCACGCACGTGATTGCTACACAGTTTTATAGGCAGGCATTTACGGCCGATAACAAAGGTTTTGGCTCTGCCATTGCCATTGTTCTGCTTATCACAGTTATCCCGGTAATGATTTACAACCTGAAACAGTTCAGAGAACAGGAGGCATTCTAATGAAAAGTGCAACCAAGCAACGACGACTTAGCAGTTTATTCGTTAATGGGTCGTTATTTCTTCTTGTTCTGATTTGGACAATTCCCACGCTGGGCATTTTTGTCTCCTCTTTTCGTAATCGGGATGATATTGCCTCCTCTGGCTGGTGGGACGTTTTGCCGCACCGGGAATGGCAACCAACCAAGGAAATTGATCCCAGAGCAGAAGAGTTAGACCCTAATGGGGTTATGGAAATTGAAGGTGCGACTGGAACCTTTGAAGAGTTTCGCGAAGGCATTGAGTCGCCAGACGGCAACAGCCGGGTTACCTGGATTGGCAACAAGCGCATTGGCCGCGTAGAGGTTCAGGAACGGGTGTGGACCGTCTCTTGGGATTTCTCATTAGACAACTACCAACAGGTGTGGGGCGGACAAGATTTTGAGTTTACAAAAGCGGATGGTACTGTGGAGGTTGTGCCTGGGGACGATATGTCCAGGGCTTTTCTCAACAGTTTAGCTGTTGCAGTCCCATCTACTGTTATTCCAATATTAATTGCGGCATTCGCGGCTTACGCATTTGCCTGGATGAAGTTCCCTGGGCGACGCTGGTTGTTCATTTTGGTAGTCGCTCTGTTGGTTGTGCCACTCCAAATTGCCCTGGTACCAATTTTGCGTGACTACAAATGGTTGGAAATAAACGGTACCTATCTAGCAATCTGGCTGGCCCATACAGGTTTTGGCTTGGCGTTGGCTACTTACTTGCTTTTCAATTACATTAGCGGGTTGCCACGGGAAACTTTGGAATCGGCATTTATTGATGGGGCGTCTCATTTTACGGTCTTCACGCGGCTCATTTTGCCACTTTCGGTTCCGGCGTTGGCCAGTTTTGCTATCTTCCAATTCCTGTGGGTGTGGAATGATTACCTGGTAGCGCTGGTGTTCCTGGGGGGCAATCCTGAGTTCGAGCTGGTGACGCAGCGCATGCAGGCGATTGTGGGGGCACGCGGCCAGGATTGGCATTTGCTTACGGCAGGCGCGTTTGTTTCGATGATTTTGCCCTTGCTGGTCTTTTTCTCGCTACAACGCTACTTTGTACGCGGCTTGCTGGCTGGTTCTGTGAAAGGCTAAGTAATAGCGAAGTCTTAATTGTGAATTGTTAATCATTAATTACAGTGGACGTGATGCGTGAACTGTGCTGCTTGGACAGCGACGCATCACGTTTTATTTTTACGGAGGGGTTGATGGCGGTTTTGCGCTTTCCTGAGAGGTTTGTGTGGGGAACAGCCACGTCGGCTTACCAAATTGAGGGGGCATGGGATGAGGACGGCCGTTCCCCCTCACATTGGGATACATTTGCCCACACACCCGGTAAAACTCGCAATGGCGAAACCGGGGATGTGGCGTGTGACCATTATCGTCGCTGGCCCGAAGACATGGCCTTGATGGCCTCGTTGAACATTCAAGCCTACCGGTTTTCGGTGAGCTGGCCCCGCATTTTGCCCAATGGGGGCAACCAGATAAATGAAGCGGGGCTGGATCATTATGACCGACTGGTGGACGGGCTACTAGAAGCTGGTATACGGCCGTTTATCACGCTCTACCACTGGGAACTGCCCCAAACCCTGCAAGACGCTGGCGGCTGGCCCGAACGCAGCACCGTGGACCATTTTGTTCAGCTAGCCGACGTGGTGAGCCGACGACTGGGCGACCGCGTTCACAACTGGATTACGCACAACGAACCGTGGTGCACCAGCATGCTCAGCCACCAGATTGGCCTGCATGCCCCCGGCTGGCGCAACTGGCCCGCTGCGCTGGCGGCCGCCCATCACGTTTTGTTGTCACATGGAACGGCCGTGCCCGCCATTCGCGCCAACGCCCCACAAGCAGAAGTTGGCATTGCTCCCAACTACGAACCTGCCTACCCCCTCACCCGCTCACCAGAAGACATTGAAGCTGCGCGAATTTGGGACGGCTACTACATCCGCTGGTTCAACGACCCGCTGTTTGGCCGCCACTATCCGGCCGACATGGTGGCTTACTATCAAGAAAAAGGGTATCTGCCGCATGGCCTGAACTTTGTCCAGCCCGGTGACATGGAAACGATAGCCGTCCCTGTTGATTTTATCGGTATCAATAACTACACGCGTCAAATTATGAGCGGCAAAGTATCGCTTGATCAGTTCCAAACGGCCGCTTCCCCCAACCCCAATGCCACCTACACCGAAATGAACTGGGAAGTGTATCCGGATGGCCTCTACGATCTGCTCAATCGGCTCCATTTTGATTATCAAGCTCCCAAAATCTACATCACCGAAAATGGGTGCAGCTATGGGGATGGGCCAGATAAAAACGGCCGTATCCACGACACGCGCCGCATCGACTACCTGCGCAGCTACCTCACAGGCGTTCATCGCGCCATTGGCAACGGCGTGCCCGTCGCTGGCTACTTCGTCTGGTCATTCATGGATAACTTTGAATGGTCGCTTGGCTATTCCCAGCGGTTTGGCATGGTTTACGTCGATTATCAAACACAGCAACGCCTGCCAAAAGAGAGCGCTTACTGGTACAAGGACGTGATTTCACACAATCAATTGGAAACCATGTAATTAGGTAATTAGTCATTACCCAATTACTCACCTCCCCCAAGGACTACAAAATATGAATGATCCATTTTGGTACAAAACGGCCGTATTCTACGAACTCTACATCCGCGCCTACCAGGACAGCACCGGCGACGGCCACGGCGACTTTCGCGGAGCCATCCAGCACCTCGACCATATCCAGTCGCTGGGCATAGACTGCATCTGGATCATGCCCCACTACGCCTCGCCGCTCAAAGACGACGGCTACGACATCGCCGATTATTACGAAGTGCATCCCGACTACGGCACCCTGGAAGACTTCAAAGCGTTTGTCGCCGCCGCCCACGAACGTGGCCTCAAAGTCGTCACCGATCTGGTCACCAACCACACCTCCGACCAGCACCACTGGTTCCAGGAAGCGCGAAAAGACAAAAATTCGCCCTACCGCGACTACTATGTCTGGAGCGACACGGGCACTGAATACAGCGACGCCCGCATCATCTTCTTGGACACCGAAAAATCCAACTGGACCTACGACGAAGTGGCCGGACAATATTTCTGGCACCGTTTCTACAGCAGCCAGCCCGACCTCAACTACGACAATCCCCAGGTGCACGAGGAGATGTTCAACGTCATCCGCCACTGGCTGGACATGGGGCTAGACGGCTTCCGCGTGGACGCCATCCCCTACCTGTACGAGCGCGAAGGCACCAACTGCGAAAATCTGCCCGAAACCCACGGCTTCCTACAAAAAATGCGCCGCATGGTGGACACCGAATATCCAGGCCGCGTCCTCATCGCCGAGGCAAACCAATGGCCCGAAGATTTGCTGCCCTACTTCGGCACCGAAGAAAATCCCGAATTCCAGATTTGCTTCCACTTTCCCATCATGCCCCGGCTGTACCAGTCGGTGAAGGCGGGTGACAAAACACCGATCGAGGAGATTTGGGCGCGCACGCCAGACATCCCCCAAAATGCACAGTGGATGACCTTTTTGCGCAACCACGATGAGCTAACGCTGGAAATGGTGACGCCGGAAGTGCGCCAATGGATGTGGGAGCAGTATGCGCCCGACCCGCGCATGAAGCTCAACTTGGGCATCCGGCGGCGGCTGGCCCCGCTGCTGGACGACAATAAGCCAAAATGGTTCCTGCTGCACGCCCTCTTTTTGTCGCTGCCCGGCACGCCAATTGTGTACTATGGCGACGAGATTGGCATGGGCGACAACATCTGGCTGCCAGACCGGCACGGCTGTCGCACGCCGATGCAGTGGAGCGACGGTCATCAAGCGGGCTTCACCCACGCCGCCAAAACCTACTACCCCATCCACGAGGACGCGGTGTACGGCTACCAGGTGCGCAACGTGGCGACGCAGGAAAAAGACACGGCTTCTTACCTGAACCTGATGCGCTTTTTGCTGCAAACTCGGCAGGGCGTGCCTGCGTTTGGCGATGGTGTATTTGAATTTGTGGTGACGGGAAACAGCTCGGTTCTCGCCTACACCCGCACCACCAACAACCAAACTGTCCTCTGCCTCTTCAACCTGAGCGACCAGCCACAAACGGCTCAGCTCAATTTGCCCAAAACATTCACCGATTTGCTTGCCGCAAATCCGGCATTCAAGTATCAATTAGCCCCAGATGGGCAAGTGGTGGAATTAGCCCCGTTTGCCGCCCATTGGCTTATGTGAAAATGTGATAAACTGTTGCTATGACGCTAAATATCTCTCCCGAACAAATGGCTGAATACCGAGCCAGTTATAAAAAACGACAAGAGGCTGAGCGCCAAAAGCTGGATGAACGCTTTGAACGGGCTTGGGAGGTTGCCCGACGAGGTGCGGAGCTTCTGCGCTACCAATTTAAGGCGGAAAAAGTTGTGGTGTTTGGCTCGCTTACAAACCGCAAACTTTTCCATTTACGTTCGGATATTGATTTGGCTGTTTGGGGCCTGCCTGACAAGGAGTATTTACGGGCTTTAGGCCTTTTGCTTGATTTATCGCCGGAGTTTTCCGTTGATCTGGTTCCTTTTAAAGATGCGACAAAACCCCTGCGTCAAGTAATCGAGTCGGAAGGAGTTGTGTTATGATAAGCAACCCCCATGCTTTAGCAGCACGCATATCCAGGCATTTACAAGATGTGGAACAGGTAGTTCAGCATAGTGAAGAGATTAACCGGGAAGCCATCAAAAGAGATGACAAAATTTATTTTGAAGCCTTGGCCCTTAACCTGCACAGCTTTTACTTGGGCGTGGAGCGCATTTTTGAAGATATTGCCCGCACGATAGAGCAAGAAATTCCGGCTGGCTCAGATTGGCATCGTCTACTCTTGCAGCAGATGGCTTCAGACATGCCGCCAATCCGCCCCGCCATTATTCGTGATGCAACGTATGAATGTTTGGATGAATTTCGCAGATTCCGTCATGTTGTTCGCCATGGGTATACAACCCATTTGCAGATCAAATCAGTCAAAGAATTAGCGACTCGCCTAACCGAATGTTTTACGGCCGTTCAGCAAGACCTCAACAACTTCATCCAATTTCTCCACCAATTAGCCAATGACTAAACTCACCACTTACCCAATTACCTTCTTTACAAAATGATCCGGATTTCAGTTCAACAACAAATTAAAGAGCAAGTTTCCCAGGACCCTACCTTTGCCAAACTATACAAGTACCGGCAAAACCAGTTTTTGCAGCGGCTGGAAGTGTATTGGGACGATGTGATACGGCCGTTACACCACCTTTACGGCCACCTCGACACCTTTGAACCGTGGCTGGCCGACACCCTCACCCGCATTGGCCGCGCCTACGCCGAGCGCCCCGCCGAACTGCATGAACTCGACGAAAAGCGCTTGCTCCAGCCAGATTGGTTCCAGCAATCCAACATGCTTGGCTACGTTGCCTACACCGACCGCTTCGCGGGCAACCTCAACGGCGTGGCCGAAAAGATCGACTACCTCAACGAGCTGGGCGTCACCTACCTGCACCTGATGCCCCTGCTCCAGCCCCGCCACGGAGCCAACGACGGCGGCTACGCCGTGCTGGATTACCGGCAGGTGGATTCCCGGCTGGGCAGCATGAATGATTTGGCAAATCTGGCTACCGAACTGCGCCACAACAACATCAGCCTGTGCATCGATCTGGTGTGCAACCACACCGCCAAAGAGCATGAATGGACCGAAAAAGCGCGCGCCGGGGACGCCACCTATCAAGATTACTACCTCATGTTCCCCGACCGCACCCAGCCCGACGCCTACGAGGCCACCCTGCGCGAAATCTTCCCCGACTTCAAGCCCGGCAACTTCACCTACTACGACGACCTGCAAAAATGGGTCTGGACCACATTTAACGAATACCAGTGGGATTTGAACTACCACAATCCGGCCGTTTTCACCGAAATGGTGGAAATCATGCTCTACCTGGCCAACCAGGGCGTGGAAGTTTTGCGGCTCGATGCCGTGGCCTTCATGTGGAAGCGCCTGGGCACCAACTGCGAGAACCAGCCAGAGGCCCACCTCCTTTTGCAGGCGTTCCGCGCCCTGTGCCGACTGGCTGCGCCGGGCCTGCTGCTCAAAGCCGAAGCGATCGTGTCGCCACCCGATTTGGTGCCGTACCTGGGGCGTGGCGTGGCGGCCAACAAGGAGTGCCACATCGCCTACCACAACGTGCTGATGGTGATGATGTGGAGCTGTCTGGCGGAGCGCAAAGCGGTTTTGGCTACGAAAGCGCTGCAAAACATGCCCCCGATCCCCGGTGGCACCAGTTGGGTGACTTACGCCCGCTGCCACGACGACATCGGCTGGGCCATCACCGAGGAAGATGCGGCGCAGGTGGGGCTGGATGGGTACGCCCATCGCGCCTTCCTGAGCGATTTTTACACGGGCAGGTTTGAGGGAACCTTTGCCGCAGGCACCACCTTCCAATTTAATCCCAAAAACAACGACCGGCGGGTGAATGGCTCGTTGGCGTCGTTGGCGGGATTGGAAACGGCCGTTTCCCACACAAACTGGTCCGATGTCGAACTCGCCATCCGCCGCATCTTGCTGCTGCACAGCCTCATCTTTGCCTACGGCGGCATTCCCCTCATCTACATGGGCGACGAAATTGGCCTGCTCAACGACCACAGCTACCTGGATGACCCAGACCTGGCCGAGGACAGCCGCTGGATTCATCGGCCGCACATGGATTGGGAAAAAGCCGCCGATCGGCACAATCCCAAAAGCATCACGGGGCGGATTTATCAAGGGTTATGTCAACTTATTGCGGCACGGCAACGAACAAAGGTGCTTCATGCAGAAACGGCCGTTTACCCCGTTTGGGCCAACAATGACCACGTTTTTGCCCTGCTGCGTGACAATCCACGCGGGCGGCTGCTCATCCTGGCCAACGTCACCGAAAATCACCAAACCGTCAGCCGCCACCGTCTGCGCGAACTGGGCTTCACTGGTCTGCTCATCAACCGGCTCACCGAACAGCCCGTGGACATGTGGCAAGACCTCACCCTGGAACCGTACCAGGCCGTCTGGCTGCAACAAGCACCCTGAGGTAATTAAGCAATTGAGTAATTTGACAATTTTTGCCAACTGCCTATCCAATCACTCAATTACCCAATTACCCAATTACAAAATTCAGGAGGATTTTCATGACACTCTACGGCGGAATCGAAGCGGGCGGCACCAAATTTGTCTGCGCCGTGGGTACAGGCCCCGGCGACATCCAGGCCGAAGTGCGCTTTCCCACCACCCAACCAGCCGAAACCATCCAACGCGCCATTGATTTCTTTCAGGCGCAAATTGCCGAACGCGGCCCGCTGGCGGCCATCGGCATTGCCTCCTTTGGGCCGCTGGATCCGCACCCAAACTCGCCCGCGTTTGGCCACATCACCACCACGCCCAAGCCCGGCTGGGCCAACGCTGATCTGGCTGGCCCCATCCAGCGCACCTTCAACGTGCCCATCGGCTTCGACACGGACGTCAACGGCGCGGCACTGAGTGAAGGCCGCTGGGGTGCGGCCAAGGGGCTGGACACCTTTGTTTATTTTACGATTGGGACAGGGATTGGCGGCGGGGCGGTGGTAAACGGCCGTCTCCTCCACGGCCTGCTGCATCCAGAAATGGGCCACATCACCCTGCCGCACGACTGGCAAGCCGACCCCTACCCCGGCAAATGCCCCTACCACGGCGACTGCTTTGAAGGCATGGCCGCTGGCCCGGCCATCGAAGCGCGCTGGCAAACCAAAGGGCAAGATTTAGGCGCTGACCATCCTGCCTGGGAGCTGGAAGCGCACTACATCGCAATGGCTATGCGCAGCATCGTTTGCACTTTGTCGCCGCAGCGCATCATTTTGGGTGGCGGGGTGATGGAACAGCCGCAGCTCTTCCCGCTGGTGCGCCAGAAAACGCTAACCGCGCTCAATGGCTACGTGCAGTCCCCCACCATTTTGGACAACATTGACACCTACATTGTGCCGCCCGGTTTGGGCAATCAGGCGGGCGTTTTGGGTGCCTTTGCTTTAGGTATGCAGGCACATAAGGCTTGACCGTTTTTTACTTTTGAGTTTTGGTAAACAGTCAAGTCTATGGGTTCGTTTCCTAATCAAAATTCATTTGTGAACGAACTTATTCGCGACAATCATCGTCAAGGAGAGGGTAAAAGCTGTTCTGTTTCATGGGCACGCACCCATAATAAAGCGGCCAGACACACACCCAGCAAAAAAAGGGCCACCCCCAGAGGAACATCCAACGGTCTGTACCGAAATTGGTAAACATGCGTCCCAGCCGGAGCCTCTACCGCCAACCATTGGCTGGCTAAGAAAAGAATAGGCTGATCGTCTCGAACGGCCGTCCACCCATCCCATTGGTTCTCGGTCACAATTAGCTGGCCGGGTTCTGAGCTGTGGCACACGACTTCAATGTGGCCACCCTGCGCCTCTGCTTCACAAGGAATCATTTCATCTGCTGTGCGAATAGACGCATACCTATTTTCTGGCAAACGCACAATAGAAATATCCACACGCTGGGAAACGAACCCTGGTGCTGTAGAATTCATATCCACCCTGGCAGCTTTTTGAAATGGTGGGGGCAATGACCTTCCGATCCAGCTAGACGGCCGTACATGATCTGTTAGTTTCAAGTTATTTTCTGCCGCATAGATGCCCCAGACATGTTCGCCAAACGGCAGCGCTACCCACTGTGCATCAAAAGTTTGAACATCGCTCAACACCCAATCTATAACCGGGTCCTGATTATGGGACGTGAACAGCCAACCATAGCTAAACGTATACGCCGCCTCTAATGAACGATACATAGCAATAAGCATAAAGACCCAGGTGAGAGCCACTAACACGCGCCGATGCAATGATTTCCGAGAAACAGCCAATCGAACCAAAGGCCAACCTTGCTCCAAAATAATATCCGCACCCCAAGCCCCTAGCGCCACAATAATCGGCACGCCTAATCCTTGAATAAGAGATGGATAACGCACGCCATAGGCAAACGTAGGCCAAAACCGAGCCATCCACTTAAAAGGCAAGGCAGCGCTAACTCCCAAAACCATAAAAAGCGCCAATATCAAAAAAAGCAGCAATTTTCGCCGTGCCGGACCTGCCCGCATCAAAGATATAATACCTAGCAAAATGGGTGCCCAACCAATAAAGTTTAGGTAAAGATACGGAATTGGAATTTTAAAAAGCTCTTCACTGTAGTAAAAACCCAGGTCATCAATCACATAGTTTAGAGGGATATATTTAAGCGGCTGAACAGATTTAAAAAATGGATCAACATCTTTACCAAATTCAGACCCAAAGTGAGCCAGGGGCACCAAAAGCGGGCTTGCTAATAACAACGCAAGCAACCCTGCCAAAAAAAACTCTTTCCAAACCGGCCGCAACTGGAAACGCTTGTCTACCCAAAATATAATAGTTATTGGCAACACAGAAAGGGCAAAACCTAATTGCAAGTAACCTTGCCCAGAAACGATCGCTAGAGCCAGAATAAAACCAAAAATAATTGCATCGCGCCGACGGCCGTATAAAGCCAGTTTAAGTGCAGGAGCTATTGCCAGGCTGCAAGCGGCCGTAGACAACACAACACCCACCACCCCGATTTCCATTCTGCCCGCCAGATGCCCTCCTGCTGTTACCAGAAATGCCCCCCATAACCGGGGTACAGGACCTAATTTCAGCACATATCCCAACCATAGCTGCCCCAAACCAGCCATCGTCAAACTGGCAATCAGCACCACCTTGGCTCCATTCAACCCGCCCCAAATGAGCGTGGCAATGATAACCAGTGGGTGCAATACGGCCGCATGAAGCTCGGCAAAAGCGGGTGAACCACCGTTATACATGCCATTCCACAAGAGACAATCACCGCATTCTCTTAAAAGCGTCCAAATATAGTGAGGCTGAATAGCCATGCCAAATTCCCGGCCATGCGGCCACTCCAGCATGGAAAAATCAAGATAGCGGCGCCCAAGCCACAACGCCCATAGCACCACCAAGCCAATTTCAAGCAGCGGCTGCCAGGGAAGCTTACGAATTATTTTGTTCCGCACCAATAACCATTGACGCAAAAGAGTATAACGAGAAGGCACGACTTTCAGGAAAAACATAGATAGCAGGATTGTACAAGGCTGCTATCGGTTACACAATGCGAGATTGTCTCATGGTGCATATCGCAAGGGCATACCAAGCAAATCCAGCATACATAAAAATCTATCCGAAAAAGCCACAGAGGAAAAAGAGAAATCTGAGAAATGAACCTACGCCTCACAATCCTCTATGCTCTCTGTGGCTAATAGTCAGTTTAGCCCAGCACTAGAAGTTTTGCCTCTAGGGCAAGAATGTTTTGCTGTTTGGTTGCATCTCGTAGCTTTTTTGCCACTGATGTAAAGTACGTGTGCCCTTCCAAAAACGCCAATTGCCCTTCATACCATTGCTTAAGCGGTATCTCATTGCCAAAATTAGCTAGCTCTTGCCACAGACACGCATTGCGGGAAAAAAAATCAGGGCGACCCAGCACATCCAAATCTGCGTCAGCCAAAATTTCTTCCAAGACATTCTGAGGTGATTGAGGCAGGCGTGTTGCCATAATCATCCCCGACACTCGCTCGATATCGTAATCAGAAAAGCCAAAGCGGCTCAAGCTTTGAGCCGCAATTGTTGTACCAACCAACTCATGATTTAGATAGCTTTCTACAAAACCAATATCGTGATAGACCGCACTAATTTCTAACAACTCGCTTTCATGGGCACCTATACCCATGATCTTCGCAACACGCTGGCAGCCAATCAACACATCCTCTTTGGTGTGCCAATAGTTATGATAAGAAAACTTTGGTGAAAGCTCTCTTTCTAACCGATTTAATGCGTGGGCAATGGCTTGTTTTGGCTTAGGTACTATCACAAAACTAAAAAGAAGCGCATTTATCTCAGGCTGGTTGCGCTACGGCCGTTTTCTCTGTTCGCAAGTCGCGCAATACAGTTTGATCTAGCGTCAGCATCTTGGGCATTTCAATCATGTTCATGCGGATCATGCGCTCTGTCATTTTACTCATAAAAATACGGTTCAAGTCGGGCACGCTAGACAGTTCACGCAAGGTACTGGCGGGCACCCGAATTAAACTTGTGGGCTGGTCCACAACCACATTAGCAGTACGGGGAATGCCGGTGAGGGCGGCAATTTCGCCAAAAAAGTCGCCAGAGTTTAGAACTTCCAACACCTTTTCCTGATTCCCTTCAATGCGACCCGCCACCGCACGGCCGTTTACAATAAAATAGGCCGCATCACTAATCTCACCATGATGCACCACCACATTGCCTTCTTCCGCATCAATAAACCGAGCCTCTTTAATCAGCCGGTTAATAATTTGGGCACTCAAACCAGCCATAGCCGGGATGTGCACCTGAAGCCGTTCAAAATCAGCCAGCACTGCCGGACGCCCTGCTTCCAGCACGGGTGCGCTTTCAGCCTTGCGCAGCAGGCTAATGGCCCGCAGCCATTCAGCGGCAGGCTGCCCAATGCCCGGAGCCACCAAAGCCACAACACCAGAAAGCCCGGTTAACACAACGGCCGTAATCATCATCTCCCGGACGCCGATAAAATCAGCCAACCCGGCAATCCCCATACCTACAAGCATCACCACATGGCCAATGGTCATCAGCGCCCCAAAAATTCGGCCACGCATTTCTCGATCTGTATTCCGCTGCATTAAGGTTCGGCGGGCTACATAATACCACGCATTTAAAAATCCTGTCACCATTACCATCATTGTGGCCAATGGCACATGGCTAGAAAACGCATAAACCAAACCAAAAACCGTGGTCAGCAACAAACCCAGGCTCATCCAGACACCTTCACGGAGCCGCTCAGCATAGCGGGCCATAAAAAAGCTGCCCAATACAAAACCCACCGATGTAACTCCTTCTTGAATGCCATATTGGAATTCAGTTGCTTTTAGCACCTCCGTGGCAAAAGGCAGCAGCAAAGTGTTCCACATCCCTACAGAAAGCGCCGACGCAGCCCCAACCCACAACAAGGAGCGCAGAAGGGAATTGCCCCATAACTCCTGTAGCCCATCCTTCAAATTGCGAAAGACAATAGCCACGGTTGTGCTTTCTGGCGCTTCGATGATTGCCACTTGCAAACCCATCAAAAAAACGGCCGAAACCAAAAAAGAGATGGCATCAATATAAAAAGCCCATTCAATAGAATAGGCCGCAATGAGCCCTGATGCGGCAAAGCCGATAGCCGTAGAGCCAAATGAGCTGATAGCAATCATAGAATTGGCAGCAGTCAGTTCCTCATCGGTGGCCGTTTCGGGCAAAACGCTGTCAAACGCCGGATGAAAAAAGGTACCAATGGAGCTGATCAGCATCACCAACACGTACAGCCAGGCAACATTGTAGGGCAGCAAAATGGGAATGAGGCAAACCAGAACCGCCCGTGATAAATCGGCCGCGACCATGATCTTTTTGCGATCAAACCGGTCAACAAACACACCAGCAACCAAACCTAGCAGCATGGTAGGAACCGATGTGGCAATGAGCATGAGCCCCACTTGCAAAGTTGAGCCAGTTAATCTGAAAATGTAGATACCGGCGGCAATCATGGTAAAGGCATCGCCAATTGTGGATATTAATTGAGCAAACCACAATCTGGTAAAAGATGGGTTGCGGAACACCGCAAAAGGAGAAATTTTGTTTGGGGTTATTGCCTGCGTCACCTGCTTGCCTCCATTTGGTAAAAAGTCAATGACCACCCCTAGAAGGGGTGGCTTGGATTGTTGCACCTAGAAGGTGCGTTGTTTCTTATCTAGTCAAACAAACTTCTTTGTGTGGCATCTGCATTGGCGTCTTTCTTGTTTTGCCACTTCACATATTTGCGTATGCGCTCTTCATCCAAGCCTACTGTACTGACACAATATCCTCTCGACCATAGGTGTTGTCCCCAGTACCGTTTCCGTAGTTTGGGATAGCGATCAAACAGTTTCAACGCCAGTTTCCCTTTCAGGTACCCCATGAATTTGGAGACTGCATACTTCGGTGGTATCGATACAATCAGATGGATATGGTCTTTTTGCACATTTAGTTCGATCACTTCCACTCCATCTTTTTGTCCACATAGGCGATAGATTTGTTGAATGACATATTCAACTATGTCATCTTGCAATATTTGATACCTATATTTGGGACAAAAGACAATATGGTATTTGCATTCGTACAACGAATGCGATAGCTTCTTAAATTGGCGGGTCATTATGTACCTCCTAAAAGCATCGCACCTTCTAGGTTGGTACATAATACTCGCTACAACGGTCGAACCTTTACTGATTCCACTGCCAGAGGCAGTGGTTTAAGCCCTTAATTAATGGTTCATCAAAGCCATCTGCAAACGGTTCACCTGCTGCAGATCGAGTTCAGCTTCTAGCTGCGTAAAGATGGGTTCGCACTGTTGTAATGCTTGTTGTGCTTCTGGGATACGGCCGTAATCCACATAAAACTGCGCCAGAGCCAGCTGCGTTTTGGCACCCTCGTACCGGTCGCCAGCCTGCACCAATACCGCATAGCTCTGCTGGAAAGTCGCTTCAGCCTCACTGGGCTGCTGCCGGGCACGCAAAATCTCACCCGCAATACGCAAGTTGTGCCCTTCCTCACGCGGCATTGCCAGCTCCCTGGCCAAAGCCACCGCCCGCTGCACGTACAATTCAGCCTCTGGCAGATCGTTTTGTCGCCAATACAGTTCAGCAAACAAGCCATACAGCTCCGGCAACAAATCCCGCAGCTGGGCTTGCTCAAAATAAGCCTGAGCCATTTGCAGCGCCGTTTCCGCCTCATTTAACGTCCGCTGACGCAAATAGGTTTGCCCCAAATTGAGATGCAATGCCCCAAAAACCCACAACGACCCGCCCGTCTGCTCCAGCAAGCGCAGCGCCCGCTGGTAATACCCCAAAGCAGCCGCCAACCGCCCCTGCTTAAGGGCAATACCGCCCAAATTGTTGTTTACCAAAACCTGGCTGTACATGCTGCCAATTTGGGTAAAGTAATCGAGCGAGCTGCGGTAATGCTTGTCGGCCTGGGACCACAAACCCAAGGCAAACTGGCCATTGGCGATAAGGTTATGCGAAGTGGCCTGGCCGTACACGTTTTGTAATTGTTCGTATTGGGTCAGGGAATGCTGGAATTGTTCAATAGCGGCCGTACTGTCCTGGCGCAGGGTCACAATACCCATCAGGTTGAAGGTACGGGCACGAATTGCGGCATCGTCTAATTTTTGACCCACTTCCAGGCTGCGTTGGCATAGCTGCATCGCCTGGTCGAAGTTCGCCTGTCTGTAATTAACCAAACCTGCAATGAGCGATATTTCGGCATCTTCCGTAGAGGTATGCCCGTTGAGGATTTTGAACCCTTTATTTAGCCAGACGAGCGCCAACTGGTATTCGCCACGCCGTTCGTAGGAACGGCCGTACCACCGATAACACACAGCCTCAGCTTCCCAATCCTGCTCCGCTTGCGCCAGCGCCAGGCCAGCCGCCAGGTGCTTGTGCGCCTCTTCATATCGGCTGGTCGTCACAAACAACTCACCCAACGCCAAATGAATCCGCTTCATCTCACCGCTAGTTTGGCTATCTGGCAACGCCTGGGCACTCAGCAGCGCCTTCTGCAAAAAACCAATCGCCTGCTGGTTGGCCGATAGCTGCTTGGCTCTTTCTCCGGCTAGCAAATTGTATTCCAGCGCCAACGGCCACAGTTCCGCCATCACCGCATGATGGGCAATTTCGGTTAACGCCTCTGGCTGCTGTTCGGCTAAAGCAACTGCCACCAGCCGATGCAACTGCTGCCGCTGCTCGTGCAGCAGCGTTTCATAGGCTACTTCTTGCGTGGTTTGCTGCCGAAATGCATAAATTTTGCGATCCGGCATTTCCTCATGCACCACTTCTTCTGCTTCCATGTAAGCCGCTTCCGACTCAATCTGAGCCACATCTTTCTCTTCAGGATGCACTTCAGCCACCAGAACCAAATCAATGTAGTAGCCGAGGACGCTACTAATTTTCAACGTCAGTTTGTGGCTTTCGGGCAGGCGATCCAGATGGGCCAGCACCATGCCATGAATGGAATCGGGCAGCCCCAGTTTGACGGAAGATAAATCTACGTTTGGTTTCAGGCGCCAACGGCCGTTTACCTGCGTCACAAAATCCGCCCGGTGCAATAGCTGCACCAAATCCGCCGACATCTCCCACTCGCCCTCCTGCTGGGCAACCTTCCCCGACGCCTGCATGGCCATCACCAACTCATGCGCAAAGTAAGGATTCCCATGCGCCAGCGTTTGCACAATCGCCAGTAAAAGTGGCGAAATAGCGCCATCCAGCCACTGCTCTAGTAAAAGCTGTGTTTGCGCATCACCCATTTCAACCAGGGCAATTGTGGCAAAATAAGGCAGCCGCAGAAGTTCTGGCAGCGGAGCCGCGCTCCCCACCAGTTCCGGCCGAGCCAATAGCAGCAGCATAACCGGCGCAGTGCCCACGGCCTGCTGCCCCAGCAGCTGCGTCAACGCCTCAGAAGCCTCGTCCATCCAGTGCGCCCCGTCAATGATTAGCACCAGAGGCTGGATTTCCGCCCAGGTTTGAATCATTTCCACCAGCAATGAAAAAAGCGCTTTTTGGCGCAGGTCGCTTTCCAAAGCGGCCGTTGTAGGATTGTCTGGTATGGGCAGGTTTAGCAAATCACCCAGCAGCGGCAGCCGCAACTGCCAGTCAGGGTGCATTTGTTCAATAAAGGTGGTGAGTTGAGCAACGGCATTGCTTTCACTGCTGTCGTCCAACTCCAACAAGGCATAGAAAATATCGCGCCACGGCTGATAAAGGCTGTTGCGGGTGAGGCTGTGACAGGTTCCCAACGCCAGGCGCAAATTGTGAGCGCGAGCGCGGCGGCTAAATTCGGCCGCGATGTGCGTTTTGCCTATGCCTGCATCCCCCACCAGTCGAATAATTTGCCCTTTTCCCTGATGCAGTCGGGCGATAGCGGCGTCTAACTGCGCCAATATTTCTTCGCGACCAATCGGCAGGGTAGGGTACAAGGCATTCAAGGAACGCAGGGCACGATGGGTCTGGATGCCAACCAGCCGGTGGAGCGTGATGGGATCGCTTTTCCCTTTCACGCGAATTGCAGGCAAGGTTTCCCACAAAAAACTGTCGCTGGCTTTGGCAAAAGCGTCATCATTTACCAAAATTTGCCCCGGCTGCGCCGCCTGCATGAGCCGTGCCGACAGGTTTACGGCGTCACCAAGCACGCCATAGGTGCGGCGGGCACGCCCCCCATAAGCGCCGGCGTACATACGGCCGTATGTCACCCCAATTTGCACCGGTTCAATAAACGGCAGCTGGCCAGACATCTTTTGGATCTCCCAGGCCACCCGCAAATGGCGGTCCACATTGTCTTCATGGGCCAGGGGCGCACCCATCGAGGCGTAAAGGTAGCTGCCTTTGTCGCCAATGGTCAATTGCAGCAAGCTCCCTTCGTAGCGAGCCAAAATTTGGCAAACGGCCCGGATGTAAGTATCCAGCTTGTTGGGTGCGTCCGGGTCTCCATCGTAATTGATGCCGCTAAACCGCAAAAAGAGGGCCGCAGCTGGGCGCAGTTCCGCCAGGTAAGCTCCCTGGGCAGCCTGCAAGCGGCGGTAAACGCTGTTCAACAGCCACGAGCGCGACTGCTCCTCGGAAAGAGTGGCATCTGGCAGCTCTGGCCACGGCTGGGGGGGCACAACGGCCGTAAACCCAGCCACCACCGCAAAACGTTCACCACTTTCAGGATCGGTGCGCCATTCATGGATTTGCAGCGCAGCCCCCACCGTTTGGGCAATGGCGGCATCCACCATCACCTCCCCTTTTTCTGCCTGATGTTCTGCTGCTGCCAACCGATTTAGGGTTTGCCCAGCCATCACGTCTAACAGCAGGTAGCCTGGATCACCCACCACAAAGCGGCGCACAGGCCCCCGAACAACGGCCGTTTTCAACCCCAATGACACGGTTTCTTCGCCAAAACGAATTCGGTTGAACGCTTGCATGGCCGTTTGCATGGCAACGGCCGTTGCCGTGCCACGGTGACCATCATCAGCATCCAGCCAACAGGTAATTGCATCGCCGCTAAACCCAATGACGCTGCCGCCATAATCGTACAGCGACGTGATCAGCGCATCGTACACTCGATTTAGCTGGCGTGTCAGTTCTTCCGCACCCCGGCGAGCGCCAAGTTGCCGGGCCAACATTTCCGTTAAAGGGGTAAAGCCAGAGATGTCGGCAAACAAAGCTGTGCCCTGCGTATGCTGGGGCAATGGCTGTCCGGCAGCCAGCGCTAATCGTCTATCTACGGGAATATAAGCTGCTGCTGTTTCCATCGGAACCCTTCAAATGCGCTCATCTGGTTGCATGAAGTTAGAGAGGGTAAGGCAACACGATCTGCCCTACCCTTCTTGCCATCAAAAACTATTTTTGATGTACCTTGATACTGCCACCACCGAGTGGTTGACTTGTGCCGGTGTTATAAACAACCTGTTCAGAGCCGTTGTTATTCCACCAGATTTTCATGCGGTATGTGTCGGTATTGCTGTCTGTTGCCCAAACCATAAATTGATAAGGCGTGCCGTTGGGAGCCAGAGCACCGTTAATCGTACCGCTACCTTTGAACTGTGCCGAGCTAACACCTTGTGTGGTTACGACCAACCATTCGTAAGCCGTAGATTGGAAGTTAAAATCGCCTGCCTGGATTTGGAACTGAATATTTCCGGACGGAATTGTTTCTTTCTTGTTGTATTTAGCCACAAACCCAAAGCTGGTTTTACCAGATGCTTGGGCACAAGCCGGGCTGAAACTACACCAACCGGCCTGGGAATTAATCCAGCCGCCGCCAGTGACAAAGCCGCCATTGGGATCGTAAATGACGATGTATTGGTAGAGGGTAACGGCCGTTTCCCCTGCCGCGTCTCGAACCGTAACCTCAACCGTGTACACGCCGGCCGCGGTGTAGATGTGGTTGGCCGTGGCCGTGCCGGAAAGATTCGCCAAGGTGGCTGCGGTGCTGGTGTTGTCACCCCAGTTCCAGGTGATGCTCAGGCTGTCACCAGTGTCTACATCGCCATAAGCCACCGAAGCCACAACTGTTGTGCCAATCTGCACCGGCTCAACAGGCGCGGTGATGGTGCCCACAGCAGGCGCATCGTTAACGGAAAGTACAGTGATGGTGACAACGGCCGTATCGCAGTTGCCCGCAGCGTCACAAATCTGATAAGTGAAGCTATCTGTGCCAAAAAAGTTGGCGTTTGGCAGATAGCTAACCGTGCCGTCATTGTGATTAGTCAATGTGCCTTGCGCCGCATTGGTCACGATGGTCACCGAGGTCACCACCAGATCGCCGTCGCTGTCACTGTCGTTGAGGGCAACGTTGATGAGAACGGCCGTATCTTCATTGGTGATTGCGCTGTCATTTTCCGCCACCGGCGCATGGTTCATCACGGCCACTGTTATCGTCACGGTAGCCTCAGCACAAACGCCATCTGCATCACAAACCTGGTAGCCAAAGCTATCCGTGCCAGAGAAGCCAGCATTTGGCTGGTAGCTAAAGGTGCCGTCGCCATTGTTCACCAGGCTACCGTACAGCGGTGAAGATGTGTTCGTGGTGCTAGCTGGTACCAGGTTGTTGTCGGCGTCGGTATCGTTGCTGAGTGGATTGATGGAAACGGCCGTGTCTTCATTGGTACTCACCGCATCGTCAAACGCCACCGGAGCACACGCATCGCCAAAGCCATTGGCATCGGCGTCCAGTTGGTCTGAGTTCGCCACCGCCGCGCAGTTGTCACCGTTATCGCCAATACCGTCACCATCAGAATCTAGCCATTCAGAAGCATCAAACGGGAAGGCGTCATTCACATCCAAAACGCCATCATTGTCGTCATCACTGTCCACACAATCCGGAGCGTTGTCCCCATCATAGTCCGGCGACAGGCTGGCATTGTCTAGCGGATCAGAACCACAGTTCGTTTCGTCAGCATCGCTTTGGCCATCGTTGTCGTCATCCAGGTCGGTGTTGTCGCCAATCCCATCACCATCGGTGTCCACAGATTCGCCAGGATCAAGCGGGAAAGGATCATCCACATCCAAAACCCCGTCATTGTCATCATCAGCATCAATGGTGTTGGGCAAGCCGTCGCCATCGGTGTCTAGTAAACAGGCGCTCAAGCTGTCTGCTCCGGTTGTTTCGGTGCTGGTTCCCGCCGGGCACGCTGTCTGGCTATTGGCGGCTGAGATCGGCACATAAAAACCAACGCTGGCTTCCGTGCAGGCCACTGCCCCACTCACGGCCGAGTAAGCCCCCGCAGCGCATGCCTGCTGGGTGACTGCGGCACTGCTGTCCACAAAGTACCCAGCCTGGGCTAAGGTACAGGCAACCGAACCCGAAGTGGCGCTGTAGGTTCCAGGCAGACAGGCCGTCTGGCTGGTAGCCGCACTTGTGTCTACAAAGTAACCCGGTGATGCCAATGAGCAGGTTACCTGGCCACTGAATTCGTTGTAGGTACCGGGCAAGCAGGCGGTTTGGCTACTGGCCGCGCTTGTGTCTACAAAGTAACCCGGTGATGCCAGTGAGCAGGCCGTCTGGCCACTCAATTCGCTGTAGGTGCCGGGCAAACAGGCGGTTTGGCTACTGGCCGCGCTTGTGTCTACAAAGTAACCCGGTGATGCCAGTGAGCAGGCCGTCTGGCCACTTAGTTCGCTGTACTTTCCAGGCTGGCAAGCTGTTTGTGCAATTGCGCCAGCCGTAGGCACAAAGTAGCCCGGCGCTGCCAGCGTGCAGGCAACGGAGCCAGTTGCATCTGTGTAGGTGCCCGGTGTGCACAGGGTCGCTTCCAATTGGCCAGCGGTAGCTACGTAACTGCCTGCCGGAGCCGGAGAGCAACTAAATGCCCCGTATTGGCCAGCCGGACAGGAAACTGCCCGCGATGCATCCGTCGGGAAAGCGTCGTCAACGTCAAGGACGCCGTCATTGTCGTCATCGGTATCCACACAGTCTGGGGCAGCGTCGCCATCATTGTCCGGGGACAGGCTGGCGTTATCCAGCGGATCAGAGCCGCAGCTGGTTTCGTCGGCATCGGTTTGGCCATCGTTGTCATCATCGGGGTCGGCATTGTTGCCCAAACCGTCGCCATCTGTGTCTAGCCATTCGCTGGCATTCAGGGGGAATGGGTCATTCACATCCAATACGCCGTCGTTGTCGTCGTCTGTGTCGGTGAAATCGCCAATTCCGTCCTCGTCAAAGTCCAGCCATTCGCTGGCATCCACCGGCAGTTTGTCGAAGGCGTCGGGAACCAGGTCGTTGTCGTCGTTGAGATCGCAGGCATCGCCATAGGCGTCGCCATCACTGTTTAGCTGGTCTTCGTTATCTGTGTAAGGACAGTTATCCAGATCGTCTGTCCAGGAGTCGTTGTCGCTGTTGTTATCGGCATTGTCGCCCAGGCCGTCGCCGTCAATATCCCACCATTCGGCCGGGTTATCGGGGAATTGGTCAATAATGTCAGCTATGGCATCGCCATCGCGATTGAAGTCGCAGGCGTTGCCCAAACCATCGCCATCGTCATCCACCTGGTCGCTGTTGGGTGTGAGCAGGCAGTTGTCATTGGCGTCGGCAACACCGTCGCCGTCCATATCCGCACTGTTGGACAGGATGCGGAATGGTACGCCGTGGTCTAGCACCAGGGCGACGTTGCCGGCGTTGTCCACGGCTTGCACAAAGTATTCCAGGGTGCCGCTGGTGAGCGGGATGCTGCCGGTGGCAAGCCCGGTGGTTGCATTGTAGGTGAGATCGAGATTGGCCCAGGCAGATACGGCCGTATCCCGATACAACACCACCGTACGATACATACCAGCATCCGCGTCGCTCACTTCCACCGTAAAATCAACTGTCCCCGACAAATCGGCCGTCACCGACCAGATGTGTGGCGGCAAGAAATCGGTTTCCGTGAACGTAGCGGTATACACAACCAAATCCAGCGAGTCGTACAGGCGCAGCGTGCCAATGGTTGGCGTCAGCGTGTTTGTTGTCTGGAACTGCGCAGGCACCACTACCAGGCGTTGAGCAAGCTCATCCACCGTGAGAAAGCGATTAACGCTGGCCGGGCTCAACGGATAAAGCTGCTGCACCGGGTAGTAGCCTTCTGCATTCAGCGTGGTGGATTGGGTGATGAACTGCGTGACAATTGGGTCAAAATTGGGCATATCGGTAAAGCTACCGCCTAACATCAACACACCGTGAGCCACATCGGTAACCGAGCTGAAATTGCGGTCGGTTTGCGGCAGCAACGGCCGTGAACCAGTGCTCAATAACCCATCTTCCCCTTGAATGGTGTAGTACGTTCCCTGGCGGTAGGGAGCATTGTTGATCACGTGGCTGTCGTACGTAAAAGTCAGATCCACATCCCAAATGGTGGTTTCACCAGGGCCAGTGGACTGCGGCGTACTGCCCAGAACCGACGCCCCACCTGGAACCTGGCTGGTTTGGGTGGGCATATTCACTTTCAGCATGGGCAGTCCGTACAAGGTCATTTCGCCTAGAACTTTTTCGTCATAGTTGGTTAGGCCACCGTTGCCCAGGCTGTTCAGATAGAGCTGCTTGGCTTCTAGCAGGGCCGTGCCTACCGTGGGTAGCGTGCTGATCTGCCCAGGAACCGGGTTGTAGCCTAGCTGATCGGTGAAGTTGGTCATCAGTCGCTCAGAATAAGCCAGCAGGTCGCCATCGCCATACCCAAAGCCGGTATTACCGAGGAAGGTTGCACCGTTACGGGCAAACATTTGGGCGTAGTCGCTGCCGGTAAAGCTAAATTTTGCCCCACCATCCGCTAAGTTCAACCCAGAATGGCAACCAACCGAGAAGATCAAGGTGTTGGTAAAGTTGCTACCTGCGGTATCAAATTCCGTTGCCAACACATTGTCTTTGTTGTTGGGGAAAAAGCGGAAATGATCAAAGTGAGAGTTGAGCGAAATCAGATCGTAGGTTTGCGCATTAAAGGCCGCGCTGCGGAAATCGTTGGCTGTCCAGCTGTTATCAATCAAGGTTTCTACGTTGGCTGGATTGAGCCCTTGCGCCAAAAAGGTGCTGTTGATTTCGTTGGCTTGATCAATCAGGAAGTCGTAGCCTGTGATCAGGGCAGTTTGTGGCGCCAGCGTCGGCTCGTTCAAGAAGGTATCAATCATCGTGACTATTTCAGCCGGGCTTTCCACCAAACGGCCGATTGCGTACTGGGGCAAATACAGTTCGCGTCCGGCCACACCCAGGGGCAGGCTGGCGGCGTAATAATCGTCGCTGAGGAAGTAGCGGTATTTTTGGCTGCCAGCCAGGCGCGGATCGTCGTAATAGCGATATTTGCGTTCATTGGCCACCAGGGTTGTGTCCTGAATGCGGCGCTGCGGGATGATGGAATCGCCACCAATAACAACAAGGTACTTGATGTTGGGGTAAGCAGGCAGCTTGTCGTAGAGCATTGCTTTAATGCTGCGAGCCACGTAGTTGGCAGCTTGCGGGTTGCCGGGTTCGGCATCCCAACGCTGGTAGGCAGTGTTGATTGCCGGGTAATCATCAAGGTTAATGACTACACCGTTCACATTGGGGTCGGCGGCCAACGTGTTTACTTTATTGACAAGATCGGCGTTGGCAACGGCCGTATTCCCATACAAATTCTCCAGGCGAGACTGGTTGAACAAAATCAATGTCTCCACCACCGGGCTGTTTGCTGGTGTACTGTAATTCGTCTCCACCGGATCCGTCACAATGGGCAGCGGGTTGTTAGGGGTAATTAAACTGGTGCGCAGTGTAAACGGCTGGCCAATGGCCGCAGTTGTGCGCGGCAGCACGGCCAGGAACCAGGGCCCGGCCAATTCATGCACGTCGTAGCGCACATGCTCCAGCCGAATGGGCAGCGCATGGGCAGACATTTTCACCAACGTATCCACCCCACCCGCGCCGCTGATGTCGCTAAGCTGGGCAATGTCGCTCAATTGCGCAATATCACTCAGTTGGGCAATGTCACTCAATTGGGCGATGTCGCTCAACTGGGCCAGGGCAAACAGCAGCGAGATGTCGCTAAGCTGGGCAATATCGCTCAATTGCGCAATGTCGCTGAGTTGGGCGATGTCACTGAGTTGCGCAATGTCGCTCAGTTGCGCGATGTCGCTGAGCTGAGCAATGTCACTTAATTGAGCAATGTCGCTCAGTTGGGCAATATCACTCAGTTGCGCGATGTCGCTCAGCTGAGCAATGTCACTTAATTGAGCAATGTCGCTCAGTTGGGCAATATCACTCAGTTGCGCGATGTCGCTCAGCTGAGCAATGTCACTTAATTGAGCGATGTCACTCAGCTGGGCAATATCGCTGAGTTGGGCAATGTCACTCAGCTGGGCCAGGTCATAAAGACGCGCAATATCGCTGAGTTGGGCGATGTCACTGAGTTGGGCAATATCGCTGAGTTGCGCAATATCGCTCAGCTGGGCGATGTCTACCAAACGGCCGATATCTCGCAGCTGGCCGTATTCCTGATCCACGCGCGGGGCAAACAGGTAAAGGTCGTAGTCGGCGTTGCTAACCACAGTCGCGCTGATAACCGTGCCGGGAGCGGTTACGTTGAGGCGATACCAGTTGGCATCTTGATTGGAAACGGCCGTATCCACCACAGGCGTCCCCGCCGCAATCGTCACACTACTATCCCGCAGCGAGTTGCCCACCTCATATGCGCCAATATCACAAGCTGCGCCAAGCGGACGCGCCACCCCGCGCTGATCGAGCGCCGGACAGGCAACCCCCTCGCCCCCATTAATCGCCAGACTGCCAGAGAGCAAGGCGTGTGTAAAAGTGGAGCCGCCGTTGGCAGCCAATGCACCTAAGCCCAGGTTGGCTGTTAACACGGTCTGATCCCCAGGTTCATCAAACCAGCCGTTATCTGTGGCAAAAGCGTCTTTGAACAGGCCGCCATTGCCAAGCGTTGCATCTGTCAGGTTATAGCCCAACGAGGTGAACGATGACGTTTGAGCCAAATCAATGGCATGGAGGTTTAAACCGGAATCAAAGTTGCGGGCGATGATGGTTCCCACCATCGTCACGCTGCCACTGCCTTGCTGAAAAATACCGGTACGGCCGTTCACACTACTGTTATCAGCAATGGTGCTATATTCAATGGCCAGCGTGCCGTTGTTGGAAATGGCAGAATACGAGCCGCTGTTACCACTAATCGTGCTGTTCCGCACGGTCATGGTAGAACTAGCCGCATTGAAAAATGCATTGCCGTTCCCAAAAAAGGCGCTGTTACCGGTCAGCGTACAGGAATCAACGGTCATGAGGCCAAAATTGGCCACCGCGCCCCCTTCCTGACCAATGTTGTTGTTCGAAAAAGTACAGTTTTGTAAAGTAGCAGTGCCAGAATTCCGAATACCAGCCCCGTAAGTAACCACCCCATTGATGCGGCCACCCGTCACGGCAGCGTTATTAAAAGAAAGGCTGTTCCCCGGCTGTACATCAAAAACGCGGTCAATGTCATTGCCATTAATGATGGTGCTGGTTGCGCCATTGCCAATAATCGTCAGAGTATCCACAATGTCCAGGTCACCTGTGGCAGCAGCATCTTCACCAGCACCCGCAATGGATAGGGTGTAAGTTCCAGCTGGCAGGGCGATGGTGTCAGCCCCGGCCAGTGCGTTGGTTTCCTGAACGGCCGCACGCAAAGTACATTGCCCTCCGGCCGTCGCGCACAAGCCATCCCCCGGCACCGCATCCACAGCATCAGCGGTGCTGTTGAGCGTAAACGTAATCGCAAATTCGTACGCGCCAATGTCTGAGGCTGCGCCCTGCGGCCGCGCCGTACCGTCCAAATCCGTAGCCACACCGAGATTTGTAGCCGCGTTAATGGCGGCACTGCTCGCAGACAGGTGATAATCACCGCCAGCGGGATTCACAAACCGTGGACTGCTCACAATCGAGTTCCCACCAGCAGACACCGCGCCACTAAGATTGGCGGTGTTGCCAAAAAAGAGATTGTAATTCTCGCTAACCGTACCCCCTGTTCGCAAAATGCCATTGGTATGCGAAGAAATGATGGAATTTTCCACAGAGACGGTTCCAGCACCTACTTCAATTGCAGCCCCGCTTATCTGCGACGGGTTGGCAATTGTTGTGTGATACACATTTAACAAAGATGCATTGTCTACATAGATAGCATTGCCATACGGGGCTGTATTTCCCGTAAACAAAGAGTTGGTCACACTTCTGGGCGCACCTAAATCAAAATGAACGCCACCTCCATAAACAGAACTGTTATTTCTGAAAGTTGAATCGGTAATTGTGGCAGCGCCCCAAAATGCAGCCCCACCCCCTCGACCATCTGAGGTGTTGTTTTCAAAGATTGAGTTCGTGACCGTAGCGCTGTTATTAAACAACGCGCCTCCACCAAAGGAGCCAAAGTTGCCACTAAAGTAGGAGTCGGTGACGGTGGCTGGGCCGGTTGTGGTGTAAAGACCACCGCCGTAGGTATTAAAGGCATTGATGTTGTTCGTAAAGATGGAGCTGGTGACGTTAGCACCAAGAGCCGTTTCTATGTGAACACCGGCCGCGCTGCCACCAGAGGTGTTGCCATCAACAGTAATATTCGTTAGGTTGTTGGCTACCCGAATATGCAAACCACCACCATTGTTGGTGGCGGCATTGCTGGCAATTGTTACATTGTTCATGGTGATGGAACCTGCGGCAAAGTAGCCGCCCGCCCCAATCGTTGCTGAATTGTCTCGTAAAGCTACGTTGCTAACCGTCATGTCCCCATTGCTGTAAATGCCGCCGCCGTTGCCGGTGATGGTGCCGTACCGGATGGTGAGATCGCTTAGCCCAACAGCAATTCCGGAATTAACTACCTCAAGAACACGGTCAATGCCGCTACCCTCAGCCACCCCTGCCTGGATAATTGTTGTGGCTTCCCCCGCACCCGTAATTGTCAAATCGCCAGTGACGTCCAGGTCTCCTGTGGCGGCAGCATCTTCACCAGTGCCGGCAAGCGCCAGGGTGTAGGTTCCGGCTGGCAGGGTGATGGTATCTGCGCCGGCCAGGGCGTTGGCTTCCTGAATGGCGGCGCGGAGCGTACATTCACCAAGCGAACTGGCGCATGTGCCGTTGCCAGGGCTGGCATCAACTGCATCGGTGGTGCTGTTGACGGTGAAATTGGTGGCGTAAACGGCCGTTCCCCCTCCAGACCAGGTGACAGCCAAAGCAATAAAAAATAGGGCGAAAAAAATATTCAGCCAGTGGTTACGGGATTGGGTACGATACATGATAAGGTCTCCTGTGTGTTGTCTGTTGAGTTGGTTAATATCGGGATTCTACAGATACGTGCTGCTTTGTTTTTCTGCCATGCGCCTGATGTCGCGTAACCCTGAGTACACCTGGTTAGCGTAAATTTCTCCATGAAAGGTTGATACGAGCATGAATCGGGTAGGTTCAAATAATTCTTTAGGCAAACAAGAAAATACCTGAATCTTAAAAGGGATTTTAGGAGATTAGGAAAAAAGTCTCCCCCCCCAAATGGGGTGAAAGCGAGCCGAAGGTGGGTAAAAACCACCGTTTTTTAGGGGAAGGCAGGTGTTGCTACACCGAGGTTTGCAAAATGTCCCAAAGAATCTTTTGCTGCTCTGTTTGCAGCGCTTTCTCCAGGTGTCCCGCGGTTGCTTTTAAGCCAGAGCTGCACAGCAAATTGTGAATTTCTTCTTGCAAATCAAAGGAGGCGGAGGGGTGGTGTAAAACCAGGTTCAAGAGGGTTAATCCTTCAGCCTGACGGCCTTCAGCGAGCCGCAGCCTGCCCAGCACGTACGCTAATTGCAGCAAAAGCGGCAGTGTGGCGGCAAGGCGTGCTGCGGCAATGCCAGCTTGCAGTTGTTTACGAGCGGTTGGCAGATCATGGCGAGCCAGGGCAACACAGGCCAGGCAAGTATGAAGGATAGCAATCTGGCGATACAAGCCGATGTCCGTGAGCAGTGCCAGGGCTTGTTCATAATAATTTTGAGCCTGCGCAAAATCAGCTCGCCGCTCAGACAATTTCCCCAAGTCGGTCAATAAGCCAGCGCGTAGACCTTTGCTGGTTGTAGAAGGCAGCATCTTCAGCACATCTTGGAGCATTTGCTGAGCGACATCCAGGTTTCCCTGAAAAATATGAACTGCTCCCAGACGAATTGCCAGGTACGGCACCAGATCAGGATTTTCGGTCACTGTGGTTTGGCTGGCGAAGGCCAGGGCTTGTTCACAAAAATCGCGGGCGGCGTTCATGTTGCCCAACCGCCAATTGTGGTCGGCTAACCCTGCCAGAGATTCCATCAAAATGAAGAGGTCGCCGCTGGCTTCTGCCTGTGTGCGGCATTGCAAAAGGAGATGTTCCGCCTGAGCATAATCACCAGCTGCGGCGGTGGCCTGGCTAAGCCAGTAGACGGCTCTGTTGGCTGTTTGACTGGCCCCAAGCGATACGGCCGCTTCCCAGGCAAGGTTTAACGTCTCGCGGGCGGTGGGTATTTCGCCCAGGCGGTAGAGGGCTTCGCCAATTTTTTGTAAGAGCGCCATGAAGGCCTCTGGGGCAAGCTGGCGGGGAAACGGCCGTTCCCCTTCCCCCAATAAAGTTTGATGAACGGCCGTAAGCAACTCGGCTGGCTCGTTTGAGGCATCCGATGATACATCCAACAGCCGGGCCAACGTGCGCCAGCCCAGTTGAATGACCTCTGCATAATTAAAAATGCGCAATAGTTGATGAACAGCTACGGGCGCATACGTCATCTCTCGCGCTTTATCCCCAGCTTCTTGCCAATGCTTTACCAGCGAAGGTGCCCATTCTGGCTGCTGGGGGTAGGTGGCCTCGATCGCTTCAGCCACGTAACGATGTAGCCAGGGGCGTTCTTCGGCTGGCAGCGCAGCCAGCACGCCTTCGCGCAGCTTGTCGTGCGTAAAGCGCCATTTGCCTTCTTTTAGTTCGAGAACGGCCGTATTGGCACAAC
This sequence comes from Ardenticatenaceae bacterium, assembly GCA_020634455.1. Classification (GTDB taxonomy): domain Bacteria; phylum Chloroflexota; class Anaerolineae; order Promineifilales; family Promineifilaceae; genus Leptofilum. The sequence goes on from JACKBQ010000001.1 coordinate 667,457, forward strand.
TGGCCAACCATGACTCCAGGTCATACGGCATCGCGACCCTGCCAAGCGACAGCAAGACATTTAACAGGTTCAAATCCAACTGGCGGCCCGCAACTGCCACGCAGTTCAATAACGGGCGGGTAGCTTCCGGTAATCGCTCTAACCGCCGCCGCACAACTTGCTGCACGCCACCAGCCGTCATGCGGGCCGGCAACGGCTGCTGCCCTATGGCGCTTAATCGGCCCGTTTCTTCCGCCAAAGCCCGCATCACTTCAACCAGAAAAAAGGTGTTGCCCTCCGTCTCCTGCTGCAACAGTTTAAGGAGATGTGGCTGACGACCCTGTTCCCCCAAAATAGCCTCGCTCAATTCTGCCACCTCTGCCTGGCTCAATCGGCCCAATTTCAAGACCTGGCTCCCCGGCAAACGATCTGGCAAATCGGCCATGTCGTCATCGCGGTAACTAACGAGGATGAGAAGTGGCAATGCGGCCGTTTTTTGAATGAGTGCAATTAATGGTTCCAGTCCCTCCGCCGCCCACTGAACATCTTCTAAAATCAAAAAGGTGGGCTGGGTCAGCTGCTGAAAAAGCGCCACAATCACTTCAACCAACTGCTGTTTCCGAAGCATATCTGGCTGTTCCGGGACGCGCCGCGCCAGCAGTTGATCAATATCCGGAACCAAGGCTTTCAGCGTGCTGGCCTGATCATCATCCGGGCCGACAACCAAAACCAGCCAGCGCAGCAAACTGCGCCAAAGCTGGTAAGGCAATCCACCTTCCTCTTCGGCCTGGCCATACAAAACCAACGCGCCAGCAACCAATGCCTCGGTGCGCATTTCAGCCAAAAGCCTGGATTTGCCGACGCCCGATTCCCCGCCTACCAGCCAGGCGCTGCCCTTTCCTTGCACCGCCTGTGCCAGCGCTTCCGACAATTGCTGCCGTTCCGCCTTGCGGCCGACAAAGCGGGCGGCTTGCAGGTAGCTTTCCCGAATCACGTCTGTTTCAGGTGGCCGCAGCTGGCCGATAGCTTTATAAAGTTGGCTAATGGCTTTGCTGGCAGAAGACGGCCGTTTGGCCGGGTTTTTGGCCAACAAACGGTTGAGGAATTTTTGCAGGGGTTGGGCTACCGGTACGGCCGTTACGTCTGGCGCGTGGTACAGAATATCCAACAACAACAGGTTGAGATTGCTAGTGTCAAACGGATGCTTACCCGCCAAAATCTCGTAGGCAATCAAGCCACACGCAAAAAGATCGGCGGCAATTGAGGGGGCAGCCCCCTGTAGCAGCTCTGGCGCCAGGTAAGCAACGGTGCCTTGCAACTGATTTTCGCCCTGTTCATACAGACGCGAAAGACCAAAATCCAGCAGCTTTACCTGATCATTAAAGACCAACACATTGTCTGGCTTCAAATCGCGGTGCAAAATGCCATGTCGGTGCAAATAATCCAGGGCTTGCAAAAGTTGCAAAATTAGCTCAAGTTTCTGCTCAAGCGGTTTTTCGCGGGCAACCGCCACAATATTGCACGCCTCTGGCAAATAATCCATCGTAAAAAAAGGGTTACCCTGGGTATCAAAGCCATAATCCAAAACGTTGATGATATGGGGGTGATGCAGTGAGGAGAGCATCTGAAATTCATGGGCAAGACTCAGACGCGTCGGGGTAAAATCATCTGGGAAGGCAAACGGCCGTTCCTCCCCCAACAAAATCATTTGCTTTAACGCTACAGTACGGCCCGTCAGCTTATCAACAGCCTGAAACACCCGCCCCATGCTACCGCGACCCAAAACATGTGAAATCTCGTAGCGTTTGGTTACCAATGCACGCTCCTCTGCAAAGCCACGGCTCAATGAATTTTGCTCACCCTTGCCCAAGATTGCTGAACTTTACTCATATTTTTACGCAGGGCAAGTACCAAAATCGCGGATCATTTATCGGCAGCTTCGCCCACATTGCTGGCGCAAGCGTGCAATATCGTTTTAATCTGAAATGGGGTCAAATTGGGATGTTTGGCACGAATCAACGCCACAATGCCGGCAACGTGAGGAGCGGCAAAACTGTTCCCAGTCGTGGTGATGTAACCCTTATTTGTCCAGGCTACCCGCACATCAATTCCCGGTGCGCCAAACTCAACCGGCGGCTTGGCATTGTAATAAAACGTAAATGGGTCTTGCTTTTCATGCGCCGCCACCGAGATTACCGAGGAGTACAGTGAGGGGTAACTCGGCACCCGATCATTATTGACGGCCGAAACCACCGTCACACCATGAAAATAAGCTTCATCAGCCAGTTGGTGAAAAAGCCCAAAATACTCTTCGCTGGAGGTAGACAAGCTCATGTTGACAACCTGCATCCCATTTGCGATAGCCCAATTAATGCCCGCAGCAAATTGCAGCGATCGGCCACGGCCGTCGCCCCCCAAAACCCGAACGCTGTAAAGCGCAGCCTCCGGAGCCAACGCATGGATAATGCCAGCACAGGCGGTGCCATGCCCAAAAACATCTTGAGGCCTAGGCTCTTCAACATAGCACAACAAATCCGGGGCAGATGGATCGTAATCAATACCTACCCCGCCTTGCACAGCTCCCCCCAAGGCGGGATGATCTGATTCGATACCGCTATCAATCACGGCTACACGAATCCCTTTTCCGGTGCTGCCTCCCCAGGCCCAATCCCGCGTAATGGCGCTCATGGCTCCGGTTAGCGGCAGGGGTTGTACGGCATCTGCGGTAAAAGCGTCTGACCAGGCCGGAAGAAGGTCATCTGTCATCGTAAACGATCCGCGCCAAAACGATGGATTGGCTTTGTCTGGCTGTAAGTTTGGAACACATTCAGAATTTGGCGACAAGCGTCTCGTTCGGTTGGGCCTAAAGCAGAAATAAGCTTGATAGATTCCGCAAAACGGAGCAAATCGCTATCCAGTGGCGGCTGGCTGTCCAGCGCCTCCATGAGCTGCCTGTTTCCATCTGCATCATTTGCCTGCACCAATTGCTTTAAACCCCGGATGAGGGCTGTTTGTAGCTGTGCCCACTGCTGTGATTGTTCTACGGCCAACGATGCTTGCTGGGCAAACAAGGTGAGCAGTTCAATATCCTGCAAGGTGAACGACTCATCGCTGACTTTGTCCAGAACTTCAATAATCCCCAAAATCGTAGTGCCCGACCGCAGCGGGACGGCCAAAATAGATTGGGGGATGTAACCACTTTGTTCGGCAAAACTGCGATTAAAGCGGGCATCATCCTCTACCTGAGACACAATCAGGGGCTGGCCTGTCATGGCGACATATCCGCCAATGCCCCGGTTTTTCGGGAACCGCATCCCAATAATGTTCTGGTTAATAATGTTGTGGGCGGCAATAAATTCCAGCTCCTGGCCGTCGGGCGTGAACAGGGCAATGGCAGTGGCTTTTGTTTTGAAAACAGTATTTGCCGTTTGGACAATTGATTTCAGCAAGGCGTGGTTGCTGGGTGGCAGGATAACCTGGCCGCTAGCCTCAATGGCAGCGATGAGGGCATGGAGTTGGGAGACCAGATGGGCGCTCTCCTCGGAATCCACAGATTTCATTGATTATTTTTTCCTTCTTCGGGTAAGCAAATCACGGACGTTGGTTTAAAAAATGAAGGGGGATTTCCCTGTGGTTTGCTCAAGTAACACAAAAATAATAGTGAATGACGGCCGTATCGGTTGTGTTGAGCGAAAACAGGCTTGCTAACGTGTGTTGGCAAGCCTGCTTTTCGTTTTATGCAACGAGATTCAATTAGGGGGTAATGAAACGGCCGTGTGCCGAAACATCATCGCCTTCTTCTTCTGAGGCAAGTTCATACCCAACTTTGGGATTGAACCGGAAGGTAATGGCTCTTGCAGAGCGTGCCGGTGTAATGAAACGGCCGTGTGCAGCAACATCCATTTCTGATTGGGGCCGAATAATCCGAATATGGGCCTGTACGTCAAAAGCGGTGTTGGCTACCATCTCATCGAGCAAAATTTGTTCATCTGAATTCATGGTTTGCCGCAAAGCTGCTAATTTCTCTACAAACTGGCTCAAAGCTGGGGTAATTCTGGATTCCTGATTCATGACATTCTCCTTGTTGGGTCTGTACCTGATATTTTTTTTGCAGTGCGTTCTGTAATGGGCAACTGATACATAGCTTACTGTATGGCACAGGGCAAATCTCTACCCATTTGGGGGGGAATGTCACAATTTTTTAGGGGGGAGAGGGGTGGCTCAGCCCGTAAGCAGCAGCGCATTCACGGTTTCTCTTAAATCCAATGCTTTGCCGCGCTCCCAAAGTGCCCGGTATTCGTCGGGGCCGAGCATGGTTTCTATATCCTGACAGGTTTGCTGCAGCAGGGGCCAATTTTCCATCCAGGTGGGGGTTTCAGTAGGACGTGCTGAAGCTAACCCCAACAATTCAACCGCCCGGGTGGTTTGGTTTTCGTAGGCGAGGATTACGGCCGTTACCGGCAAACACAACGTTAAAAATGCTGGGCTGTACAGATTGGTTGCCAGTCGCAAAGCTGCCTGGATATGTCGGGTGCTGTCTAGATAATCTTCCAAACTGTAGTCGGCTACCGCCAAGCCCAAATTAACAAAAAACAGCGTCACAGGGTCTTTTGAACGAGACACCGTTTGAGTTTGGGCCAAAGCGGCCGTACACAACTGTTGGCAACGTTCATAATCGCCATCCATGCCTGACAACACACCAGAAAGTGCTAACCCAAATGCTTCCTGAACCACATTCTGGCCACTTTTGCGCTCAATAATGTCTCGCGCCACAATGGCTGCGCCCTCAAACTCCCCCTGAATCAACTTCGACCAGGCCAGCAGCTTGCCACTTCTCGTCGAAAGTTCATCCAGCGGCATATGATCAAACCGATCCTTGACATAGTGGCGCAGCAGCTCGTGCATCTCGTATTTTCCCTCAGCCTGATGGTACAAGAGGGATTTATCAATCAGCTGAGCCAAAATCAAAGGGGAAGCATCCGCGACCTGCTCAGCAGCGGCCAGCCCAAAGCCCCCGCGAAACACAGACAGCCGCTGCATGACTTGCTGCTCTTGCGGTTTTAACATTTGCCAGGAGGTGTCAAAAACCGCCCGCAAACTACGATGGCGCGGGTCTACGTCCTCAAACGTGGTTGCCAGAAAATCAACATTGCGCTTTATTTCTCGGACAATTTGGGCGCACGGGAGGGCTTTCACCCAGGCGGCGGCCAACTCCAGCGCCAGAGGCATTCCCTGCACCAGCCGACAAATCTCGATGATATTGCCCGCTTCTTCTGCTAGGGAAAAATCGTGGCGAATGCGATGTACGCGATCCACAAAAAGCTGAATCGCACTATATTCTGCGACACTTTCCCCATCAAGACCTTGTGGAAAATCAATGCCAGCCAGGTGGCGCACCCATTCTGCCCCAACATTTAGCGACGTTCGGGAAGTGGCAAGTATTTTGACAGCCTGGGTGGTGGTTAGAATTTGGGCAATCCACTGCAAGTGGGCGCTGCCTTCAAGGTGTTCAAAGTTGTCCATCACCAGGAGAACTTGCTTGTTTTGCAAGTAAGCTTGTAACCGGTCACGGACATTGTCAGTTGCGGTAAGGTAGAGGCCCATTGCGCGTGCAACGGCCGTTTCCACTTCTTCCGCCTTTTGCACAGAGGCCAGGGGTACAAAATAAATCCCTTCCGGAAAAGTTGCCAGGCAAGCTTGAGCCACCTCAACGGCCAACCGCGTTTTACCAATGCCGCCAGGGCCAGCAATTGTCACCAGGCGAGTCTGCTTGTTTTTCAACAATTCAGACAAATCGCTTAATTCCTGGTCACGGCCAATAAAAAGCGTGTGGTAGGTTGGCATGTTGTGGAAAATCGGGGCAATGGGTGCAGTTGTGGGGGTTGAGGGTTCCTCAACCATCATCAACCCCAACTCTTGAGCACGCAAAACAGCCTCGGTTCGGCTATGCACACCCAGCTTGTTGTAAATCTGCTTGGTATACCAACGAACTGTATCGACTTCAATGACCAGCTCGCTGGCAATTTGACGGTTGGCCAGCCCAGCCAACATCATGCGCAACACATCCTGCTCGCGGCTGGTAAGCGGGTCAAGTAAATCGGGAAATGGTGAATCTTCCATCATAGCACCTTTGATAATAGCTCAACTTATGTCCACCATACAACATATCTACAAAACAAAAAATAGCGTCGCCTCAGCAAAATGTCATCCTTTTTGCGTCCTGGTGTAAACGTAGCTACGGCAATCATTCATTGAGGATTTAGCACAAACTTTTAATCTATGTAATAATGAGTACAATCAGTTTTACAGACCCTAACCGGATACAATGTGGTAGCGATGAAGGTCATAGTAAGGTGGAGAAAAATACTCGTTTCAGTAAGGTTTCAATTTTTGTCATATCGGACTGTGCGCCTGCCCGTTGGGGGTTTAACGCAGTATTAGAGCAGGCTACAGGTTTGCTTTTACTGGGTATAGAAAAAGACCTGGCCTCAGCGCATGAAAAATTAACCTTTTTTAACCCCGACATCATCGTTGTTCACCTGACTCAAGCGACAAATTTATTGCGATGGCAAACGGCCGAATCTCTGGCCCAAACGCATAAGTTGGTGAACATCCTGGTCTGCTTACCACTCAATTCTGTTGAAACCGCAACTTTCTCTCACAACCTGCCACGTATTCATACAGTTGTTTGCGATGATCAGCCGCAGCACCTGGTTAACCTGTTGCAAACGGCCGTTTTCCAGCCGCCACCGGAAGAGCCCCAAAGTAAAAAAGCAAATCTTACCAAACGAGAATGGGAAGTGCTGCGACTTATCGCCATGGGTGAACCCAACCGACAAATTGCCCAAATGCTCGAAATCTCCGTAAAAACAGTAGAATCCCACCGCAGCAACATGCTCAACAAGCTGGAATTGCAGAGTACGGCCGATTTGGTCAAATACGCCATCCTGCATGGCGTCATCCAGTTCAAATAGCCACACCCGCATACAGGACTAAAAACCTATGTAATTTTTATGAAACCTAAGGGTTTCCCTGATGCGTCTTGCCTGGGAACCGCTAAGATTCCCATATATGCATTGGTTCAGAAAGTGAAAGTAACCGCTCGCCTTAGTGTTGTCAGGTTTGAACGATTACCATCATTGAACCCAAAGGCGGTCAGTATGGTTCAAAGTGCTGCTGTTTTGCTGGTTGATGATTCGATTGGTGATGTAGAACTTGCTCGCGAAGTGTGGAGAGAGAGCGCTGTACCCACACAGCTGTATGTAACAAGCAATGGGGAGGAAGCCATCCGATTCCTGCGCCGCCAGGGGCCATATGCCCACATGCCAGTTCCCCAATTAGTTCTCCTCGATCTCAATCTGCCATTCCGAAGTGGCCTAGACGTATTGCGGGAAATCAAGCAAGACCATACGCTGCGTCCCATCCCGGTTGTCGTGTTTTCTACTTCATCTACACCGCTGGATATTGCCAGGGCATACGACAACTTTGCCAACGGGTATGTTGTCAAACCGATGGAACTGTCGGCCTATATCGAAGTTTTGACAAAAGTTCAATCGTTTTGGCTAGGTGCAAATATTGCACCGGAACAAAAAGTTATTTGATAAAGCAGCACAAACTGAATCCTATTTTCTCTATTAGTCCTTTAACTGCCGGTCAGATTGAGAACGCAACGAAGCAAGGAGTTTGAGAATGTCTGGAGTAGCACGGGACTTGAAAATTTTACTAATCGAAGACAATCCGGGGGATGCATTCCTGATTCGTGAGATGCTCTCAACGGTAAACGGCCGTTCCCAAACCACCACATTTTTTGGGTTGGTCATGGCCCGGCAACTGTCTGAAGGGTTGGAGGCGATTCGTGACATTGCCTTCGACGCCATCCTGCTAGACCTGAACCTGCCAGACAGCACCCAGCTAGACACATTTACGGCCGTTCACACCCAGGCCCCCACCGTCCCCACCCTCATCCTCACCGGGTTCAACGATGAGCAGTTGGCCCGCCAGGCCGTCACCTTGGGCGCTCAAGACTACCTGCCCAAAGACACCCTCGATCCCCAAATGCTCTCGCGCGCCATCCGCCACGCCATTGAGCGCCAGGACCTCATACGCAAGCTGACAGACACCGCCCAAGAGCTGGAGCTTAAAAACGAATCCCTGGACAAATTTGCCCAAACCATGGCCCACCAGGCTCGTAACCTGCTCAGCCAGATGCTCGGCTACACCAGCATGTACCTCGATGCTCACGCCGAGGATGCCGAAGAGGACAGCGATCTACATTTCCTCAAAAAAGTGGTTGCCAGCGGCAAGAAGATGAACAATGTCTTTAGTGAGCTATTGCTTTTGGCTGGGGTTCGGCAAGGAGCCATCAAACGGCAGCGCTTTAATATGGAGTGGGCCGTTCAAGAAGCGCTTAAACGACTCGATTTCACTATCCGGGACAGCGACGGCATCATTGAGACACCAGAATCGTGGCCCGACGCCATCGGCCATGATGTCTGGCTGGAAGAAGTTTGGGTGAACTACATCAGCAATGGCCTCAAATATGGCGGGCAACCGCCGCAGTTACAGTTAGGCTACAACTTGTTACCCGATGGCTATATTCGGTTTTGGGTAAAGGACAATGGCGCTGGCCTAACCCAAGCCCAGCAAGCCTTGCTGTTTCAAGCCCATACCCGATTAGACCAAATCAAAGTTAAAGGGGAAGGCCTCGGTTTGTCCATTGTCAAACAAATAGTAGAAAAATGTGAAGGTACGGTGGGTGTTAGCAGCCAGCATGGTAAAGGCAGCCTGTTCTGGTTTACGCTACCAGGAACCCAGGATGACTTCACACCAGACAGGGTTATAGCCCCAGAGACAATGCTTATAAAAGAGATCGCATGAAACGTTTACAGAACGCCTCCATTCGCAGCAAAATTATGCTGCTCCTGTTAGTCATACTGGCCTTACAGATTCTTGTGGCCGCTGTCGGCAGCTTCTACCTTAACCAGACAAACCGCACGCTGCAATCCATCATTGACGTTGAAACTGAGAACATTGCCCTGGCAAACGAGATAAATTTAGCCTTGGTAAGTATTCACCGTGCTGAAAAAAATATGCTCCTTTCGCTCAATCTGGTTGATCTTCAAAGTCAGATGCTCGATGTTGAAGCATTAAGGTCACAAATTGAAGTCAATCTAATCAATTTGAGAACACAGGCCGATGAGAAAGGTGATTCGCTGCTGAATCAGTTTGAATCTGACTACCAAGCCTTCGTTGACAACCATGAACGTGTGCAGGGGCTGGTAGAAGGAGGCTATGGGCAGCTGCAAGCGGGTGAAATGTGGCAACAAACGGCCGCTTATCAGGAGGCTTATGAGTTGTCGTTGGGAAACGGCCGTCAGGCCTACAATCGCGCCCAATCCAGTTTGCAAGCCTTGGTGCAGCTGACCCAGGCGAATCTGGACGCCAGACAGGTCGAAAGCAACCAACAGGTAACGCTGGCCCAAACCATCATGATCGCCCTGCCCGTGCTCTCTGTCTTGTTAGGCTTAGTCATTGGGCTGGGAACCTTGCGCTCCATCCAGCAGGGATTGCAAAAATTAGCCGCCACCGTCTTAGCTATTGCTAATGGCGACCTGGATATTCCCGTGCAAATGAACAGCCAGGACGAATTAGGCACATTGGCCGCAGGCATCAATCGCATGCAAACTGCCCTGCGCCAGCGGGAAAAAGAATCCAGCGACCAGGCCTGGCTGCAAAGCGGCCTCATTCGCCTAAATGAACTCATGCGTGGCACACAAGAAGCAGGCGCTATTGCCCAAAAAGCCCTGAACGAAACCACTGCCTATTTGCAGGCCCAGCTAGGCGCCATCTACCTTTTACATCAAGAAGATGGCGAACCGATGCTCAAACTTGCCAGCAGTTACGCTTACACCAAACGCAAAAAGATTTCCAACCAGTTCCGGCTAGGTGAATCGCTGGTTGGGCAGGCAGCGCTGGAAGGGGAACAAATTCTGGTGAGTCAGGTGCCAGACTCCTACGTGCGCATCTCCTCCGGGCTGGGCGAAGCGCTGCCAAAATTTATTGCCGTTACCCCCATCAAGCATGAAGGGCGGGTGCTCGGGGTGCTGGAAGTGGGTACGCTGGCAGAAATGAGCGACCGCGACCTCAACTACCTGGCGCAAGTCGCTCCGGCAGCAGCCATCAACCTGGTCACGGCGATGGCCCGTGATGAGCTAGCTCAAGCTCTGGCGAGGGCGCAATTGCTCAGCGAAGAGCTAATGGCCCAGCAGGCAGACCTGGAGGAATCCAATTCTGAACTGGAAGCACAAACTTCTTTGTTGCGAGCCTCAGAAGAAAAACTGAAGGTCCAGCAGGAAGAGCTGCAAGTCATCAACGAAGAGTTGGAAGAAAAGAACGAATCTTTAAAGCGGCAGAAGCACGTTATGGAAGCAGCCAACATCGATCTGCAAACGGCACGCGAAGAAGTCGAACGTAAAGCAGCAGACCTGGCGATGGCCAGCAAGTATAAGTCGGAATTTTTGGCAAATATGTCGCATGAACTGCGCACACCATTGAACAGCCTGCTGCTGTTGGCGCATATGCTAAAAGAAAACAAGAGCGGCAACCTGACAGAGGAGCAAACGGAATCGGCCGGAATTATCTACAACAGTGGCCAGGATTTGCTGTCGTTGATTAATGAGATTCTGGATTTGGCCAAGATTGAGGCTGGCCGCATGGATATTCAGGTTGAACCAGTGACTGTGTCTGAGGTTACCCAGAATTTGCAAACTGTTTTTGGGCATCTATGCGAACAAAAGGGGCTGGCGTTGGTAACAGAGGTGGACACGGCCGTTCCTGCCACCTTCCAAACAGACCGCAAACGCCTGGAGCAAATTTTGAAGAATTTGCTCGCCAATGCCATCAAATTTACCGAGAAAGGGCAGATTACGGTAGCGATACGGCCGTCTACCAACCAACAAATCGCCATCGCCGTGTCCGATACCGGCATTGGCATCGCGCCAGAAGATCAGGCTCGCGTGTTTGAAGCGTTCCAGCAGGTGGAAGGCGGCACAACCCGCAAATTTGGCGGGACTGGTCTCGGCCTTTCCATCTCCCGCGAACTGGCGGCACTGCTTGGCGGCAGCATCCAGTTGGCCAGCGTACCGGGGCAAGGCTCCACCTTTACCCTGACGCTGCCGCTCAATGCACCGGCCCAAAAAGTTGAACTTGCCCCATTGCCACCCAGTTTACCTGCTGCACCACCTACCCCAGTTCCAACCGTGCCCGCAAAACGGCCGTTGCCCGCACCCAGCCTGCCAGATGATCGCGACACTCTCACCTCCGACGACCGCACCATCCTCATCGTGGAAGATGACACAAATTTTGCCAAACTCGTCGCCAAACAGTGCCGTGACAAAGGTTTCAAAGTGCTGCTGTGCACCACTGGTGAAGATGGGCTGGCATTGGCCGCTGAATATTATCCTGACGCGATGATTTTGGACATTCGCCTGCCGGGAATTACCGGACTAGAAGTTCTGGAGACCGTTAAACGCACGCCGACGCTGCGGCACATTCCCGTACACATGATGTCCGTAGAAGACAGCAGCCTGTCCGCCTTGCAATTGGGGGCCGTTGGTTACCTGGTAAAACCGGTGTCACAAGCCATGCTTGAAGAATCCTTACAGCAGTTACAAGAGCTCATTGCCCGACCCGTAAAAGAGCTTTTGATGGTAGAAGATGATGAAAAACTTAGCCATAGCGTTCAGAAACTGTTTGCGGACAATGATGTGCATTTAACGGCCGTTACCCTGGGCGCTGACGCCATCCATGCCATTCGCAACAAAAATTTCGATTGTGTCATCCTGGACCTACGCCTGCCCGATATGGACGGTTTTCAAATTTTGGAAACCCTTGCCGCCGATAAAACCATCACCCTGCCCCCCATCATCGTCTACACTGGCAGAGAGCTAACCACCGACGAAATTTTCAAGCTCCGCCGATACGCCGAGTCCATCATCATCAAAGGCGTTCGCTCCGAAGACCGGTTGCTGGATGAAGTATCCCTCTTCCTGCACCGCACGGTGAGCAAGCTCCCAACCAAAAAACAGCAAATAATCACCCGCCTGCATGACGATGATACCGCTTTTGCAGACAGGCAGGTCATGATTGTAGACGACGATATGCGCAATGTATTCGCCTTATCAAAAGTGCTGGAAGAACGGGGACTGCGTTTGCTGCGAGCCGAAAATGGACAAAAAGCACTCAAGATATTGGAGACAGAAACACCCGATTTGGTTCTGATGGACATCATGATGCCGGTAATGGATGGGTATGAAACCATCCAAAAAATACGCGAACAAAAGCAGTTTCAAGCCCTGCCCATTATTGCCCTAACAGCCAAAGCCATGCCCTTTGATCGGGACAAAATTGTCACGGCCGGAGCCAACGATTACCTATCCAAACCCGTAGACGTATCACGACTGCTATCTATGATGCGAGTCTGGCTTTATCGTTAGCGACATTGAGAGAAATATTTAATTAAAATTGAAACATTTGTGTTTGAAATTTATCGGAAAAAGCCACAGGCTTGTACTGAGCGCAGCCGAAGTAGGAAAGAAAAATGAACCTACGCCGCAACATCCTCTGTGCTCTCTGTGGCTAATATTCGGACAGGTGCTTAGGTGAAACCGGGTATGTACGAGACAGACATTGAAGAAATCGCCACGGATTTGCTACTGGAAGCAATGTATCGGCGATATGGCTATGACTTTCGCAATTATGCACGGGCTTCGGTGCAGCGCCGTATTCGCAACTTTCAGGAAGTGCATAAAATAAAAAGCGTAGCCGATCTAATCCCGCGTATTTTGACAGAAGAACCGCTGTTTCTGGCGTTGGCCGGTCAGTTCTCCATCATGGTTACAGAGATGTTTCGTGACCCTGGTTTTTTTATGGCCGTTCGCCAAAAGATTGTGCCGTTCCTGAAAACATTTGCCAGACCTCGCATCTGGCACGCGGGTTGTGCCACGGGTGAAGAGGTGTACTCTACGGTTATTTTGTTGCAAGAAGAAGGGCTTTATCCAGGTGTTACCGTCTTTGCCACCGATTTTAATGACAATGCGCTATCGGCGGCCAAAGAGGGCATTTATGCACTGGATGATATTCAGCAATATACCCGTAATTATCAACAGGCCGGAGGTAAGCAGTCGTTTGGCGATTATTACCATGCGGATTACGGCCGTGCTGTGATGAACAGCAATCTAAAGACGAACATCACCTTTGCCAACCACAACCTGGTTACAGACCACGTTTTCAGTGAGGTACATTTAATCTTTTGTCGCAATGTTCTCATCTATTTTAATACGGCGCTGCAAAATCGGGTTCTTACACTGTTTAAAGATAGTCTGGCGGATGGTGGTTACCTCTGTTTAGGCAGCAATGAGTCGCTGTTTTTTTCTGAAGTAGAAAAAGATTTTACGGTTGTGGATGAACGGCAAAAAATTTACAGGAAGAAACGGCTGTAAAGCCATTGTCATAGGCGTTTCGGCTGGCGGTGTTGATGCCTTAAGCCGATTATTTGCCGAATTGCCGGCTAATTTTTCGCTGCCCATCTTAACGGTGCAGCATATTCATTCTGATGAACGTGGCGTGCTGGCGGAGTTTCTCAACAGCTTGAGTACGCTGACGGTAAAGGAAGCAATGGACAAGGAACCAGTACAGTCTGGGCACATCTATTTAGCTCCACCCAATTATCATTTATTGGTAGAGCGGGGAGAAACGTTAGCCTTGAGTGTGGATGATCGGGTGAATTATTCGCGGCCATCCATTGATGTATTGTTTGAGAGCGCGGCGACTGTCTGGCGCGAGCGGTTAATTGGGGTGGTGCTGACGGGCACCAACCGGGATGGAGCCAGTGGCCTGCAACGGATCCATGAATTGGGTGGGGTAACGATGGTCGAGGATCCCAAAACGGCCGTTTACCCCATCATGCCACAAGCTGCCCTGGATGCTACCAATGTGGATTTAGTCTTGCCCCTATCTGAAATTGGACCAGCATTGATACAGCTTGCCCATCAGTCCACAGGCAAGGAACAAGAGCAATGAACAAAATATTAATTGTCGATGACAAAGCAGAAAACATTTACACGCTGCGCCAGTTACTGCAAGGCATCAATGCAGAGATTGTTTCGGCCGGAAATGGCAATGATGCCCTGATAGCGACGCTGAACCATGATTTTGCCGTCGCACTGCTGGATGTACAAATGCCGGGGATGAGCGGCTACGAGCTGGCCGAACTGCTGCGCGGCAGCAAAGCGACCGCCAATTTGCCCATCATCTTTTTATCGGCCGTTTACTCCGATGACTACCATGTGTTTAAAGGGTACGAAGCTGGTGGGGTGGATTTTCTGGTTAAACCGTTTGACCCCAAAATTTTAATTAACAAGATTAATATTTTTCTGCAACTGGATAAACAGCGGCAAGAACTGCTGCAAGCCATTGAGTTGGAACGGTCGAGGAATTACCTGGAAAGTATTTTGATGGCAGTGAATGATGCCATTATCGTAACCACACCAGATGGCATCATTGAAACCGTTAATCGGGCGGTGATTGATTTGCTGGAGCAACCACCGTCGGTTTTGGTGGGCACACCCGTTACCCACTGGCTACCCGACAACGCTTTACAAGAATGGATTGCCCATCCGGTATCAGGAACGGCCGTTGCCAACAATCAAACTGCCGCTCCCGCTCCCCTGGCACATATCGAATTATGCATGCCCCAAAGCGACAACAGTCACCTGGTCATGCTCCTTTCCGGATCGTTCCTCCACGACAAAGCGGGCGTAGTCAGCGGGCGGGTTCTGGCCGCCATAGATATTACCGCTCACAAAGAGCGCGAGGCGCTCATTCAGCAGCAGGCAACCGAGCTATCTCGTTCTAACACAGAATTGAGCCGCTTTGCCTACGTCGCGTCGCACGATTTACAGGAACCGCTGCGCATGATTACCAGCTATGTACAGCTGCTGGCCCACCGCTACCAGGGCCAACTGGATGAAAAAGCAGACCAATATATCCATTTTGCCGTTGATGGCGCACAGCGCATGAAAGGCTTGCTGGATGGCCTGCTCAGCTATTCACGGGTTAATACGCAGTTGACTCCCTTTGCCCCTACCAACATGGAACAGGTTTTGGCCAAAGCGCTGGCCAATGTCTCCTTATTGGCCGAACAGACGGGCGCGCAAATTACGCATGATGCCTTGCCCACCATACTAGCAGACAGCACACAAATGTTACAGTTATTGCAAAATTTGCTGGCCAATGCGCTCAAATATCGTGCCGGCGAACGCCCACCACTCATTCATGTTTCGGCCATGTTGGAAGGTAATCGGTGGCAATTTTCCGTGAAAGACAACGGTATTGGCATTCCCAAAGAACAGTTTGAGCGTATTTTTCTAATTTTTCAGCGGCTGCACACCCGGGAAGAGATTGAGGGGCTGGGGCTAGGGTTGGCTATTTGCCAGCGAATTGTGGAACGGCATAACGGCCGTATCGCCGTAGAAAGCATCGTTGGGCAGGGCAGCACCTTCACCTTCTCGCTGCCAACGACACAGCCCGGCAGTTCGCTGAACGCAGCTGAGCCTGATGAGCATTGACATGACAAAGTTATTGATTGTAGATGACAACCTGACAGCGCTGAATTCTTTGCATTCGCTATTGGTTGATGATGGATTTGAAGTAGAAACGGCCGTTAACGGTGAAGACGCCCTGAACAAAGCCCAGAATGCACCGCCAGACGTCATCATCAGCGATATCCTCATGCCCGTTATGGATGGCTACTCATTAATCCGCCAATGGGTACAAAACACCACACTCAAGCATATTCCCTTTATCTTTTACACCGCAACTTACACCGATGAACGCGACCTAAAGATGGCTCTAGAGCTGGGTGCCGCCTGCTTCATTAAAAAACCAGCGCATCCCCCAGCGCTTTTAGATGAAATCAGACACATCGCTCAACGAACCCAACCCCTTCTGACTGAAACAAACGTGGAAGAAGAGCCGGTCTTTCTAAAAAAATACAACGAACTGTTGATAAACAAGCTGGAAGAGAAGTTATTGGCGTTGAACCAGGCCAATCAACGTCTCAATATCTTGTACCAGGCCAGTATACAATTCAATACGATCCAACCCATCCACGACCTGATCTCTTTCGCGCTTCATGCCTATACAGAAGCCCTGGGGTACACCTATGCCACCTACTTTGCGTACGATAACAGCACGCAACTCCTCCACTTAATGGAAACAGTCGGATTTTTAGAAGATCAATTACCTAAACTTCACAAGGAAATGGTCTTTAAGCTAGGAAACCCTTTAGGATTGGTGGGCTTGGTCGCACAAACAAAACAAGCCTTGATTATTCCCGACACGTCCGCCGATCCCCGCTGGATGCCTGTAAACCCGTCGCTTCGCTCTGCCCTGTTTGTACCCCTCACCCAAAACGAAGAACTATTGGGCATTATCAGCTTCCAAAGCGAGCAAGTGGGGGCGTTTAATGAGGAAGATAGTTTTAACGCCATGACATTGGCCAACAATCTCGCCCTGGTCATTCGCAATGCCCAACTGTTCGAGTCACAGCGCAGTCAAATGGACCAGCTAGAGGAGAAGGTCGTTGAACGCACGGCCGAATTAAAGATTGCCCTGGAAAAAGCCGAAGCGGCCACGTGGGTAAAATCGCAGTTTATTTCTGACATGAATCATGAACTGCGAACCCCCTTGAGCAACATTAAGCTCTACCTGCAACTGCTGGATCACGGCAAAGAAGAAAACAAATCCCGATATATGGAAACGTTGAATCGGGAAACGGCTCGATTACAGCAGTTGATTGATGAGCTGCTGGATTTATCGCGCATTGAATCGGAAAAAACGGCCGTAAATCTCATCCCAACCGACATTAACCAACTGGTGGGCAACCTCATCATGGCGCGGCTAGAACTGGCCCATGAAAAAGGCATCTCCCTGGACTTTCATCCAGGCACGGAAGACGCTATCGCCCTGGTGGATCCCCAACTTTTCTTCCAGGTGCTGGCCAATTTATGGGCTAATGCCGTCAATTACACCCCAGCTGGAGGAAGTATCTGGCTGCAAACAGAAACGGCCGTTGAGGATCAGCAACAATGGATCACCGTCAGCATCATTGACAATGGCCCTGGCATCTCCAATGAAGACCTACCCCATATTTTTGAGCGCTTTTACCGGGGCCAAATTGGCCGCGAGAGCGGTGTTTCTGGCACAGGGCTGGGTCTGGCCCTCTGCTATGAAATCATGGAGCGACATGAAGGCCGTATCACCGCAGAAAGCATCCCCGGAATGGGCAGTAAATTTACTGCCTGGATAAAACAACTCTAACAAGATAAACTACGCCATTTGACGCATAGTGCCGTCTCCAAAATCGTCATCTGTTCGATCCCATAAGCTTGCGTATTAAGTACAATTGAGTCATCAAACGTATCAGGAGCTGATCTGATGACAAATTTATTAAATCGTCTAGAAACACTTGGCTATTATTCCCTGCCCCGCTCTCACGCGGGCAGCCCTGGTTTTGGCGGTTTGCTCGTTGTGCTAAGACAGCAGGCAAATGGACACCAACCAGAATCAATCCATCTACACCTGCACGATTGGGATGGTCAAACTCCCCGTGTGTCGCTACACGCAAACGGCAATCAATCGTTATCACACATCGTTTGCCCAGGCCCTATCAGCATTCACAGTCGCCAAAAACAGGAAGCTACCTTTTTCTCCTTTGGCGGCACCTTGGAAAGTGAAGTATTCGCCAATGAAACTGTGTTTTCTTTCCGATCACCAGCACCCATACTTGAGCTATCATTCGCGCAGGATACAATTGCTGACCAGATGGCAGATGAAACGGAAGCCTTGATGGCACGTGCAGCAGCGACACACCAAATTTCCACAAACCAGCTACTCAATCGACTGGTTTCCGCTGGCGCAGAAGCAGTCTATGTGGCAGTGCTACAAGCATTACTGATACAGGTCACGCAAACGGCCGTTTCTCACCAGCCTGACTTTGTAAAAATGTTAAATCAGGAACGCACCTGGTTTCAGCAGTCAGGCCGCTGGCCTCACGTCACCCGCGATCTGGAAACACTCTTATCACCCTGAGACAACCATATGAAACGATTAACCTTTCCAAATCCCTTCCTTCACGAACATCCGCCGGTTCAAAACATCAATGAAATCCTGGATGAACAAACATCCCAGGGTGAACGTGCCGCCGATTGGGTAGCAACGGCCGTTGGCTCCTGGCGCTTCATCATCGGGCAAAGCATCATTCTCATATTCTGGGCCATTTTGAACGTAACCGCCTGGGTCAAACATTGGGATCCATATCTTTTCATCTTGATGAACCTTTTCATGTCCCTTCAGGCCGCGTTCACCGCACCCGTCATCATGATGAGCCAGAACAGGCAAACAGCCCGAGATCGGCTAGAAGCGCACAATGACTTCGCCATTAACCAAATAGCAGAAGAGGAAATCCGCATCATCCTGGAACATTTGGATGCCCAAAATGAAGCGCTGACTGCTATTCATCAGCAGCTAGCCACGCTCCTTGAAACACCCAACAAATCTTGATGTACAACCCTCTTGAAGGAAGGCATAAATAAGGCCCTCTGCCCAGAAAAGCTAAATTGAACTTCACGGGTTAATTGGGTAAGATTAGGCAAGATATTCACCATTCAACAAGAGAGTATCCCCGAGTTTGACCGCCGTTGAATGAACAAAACCCAAAAATTCACCATCCCCAAGGCTAATCATGAGCGATCCTTACACCATTTATTTTGCAGGCGACCTGTTTGACCACAAACATTTGATTGGCAATGCGGTTCTGGCAGACTTTATTGAACGACTGTCTGACGGACGCTATGCCTGCCAGGTTCCCCAGGATTTCGAGTTTGTTGACTTTCGCGGTGTGAATATCCGCAACACCGATTTAATGGAAGTGATGGCCTGCGATTTGGGCTTGTTTAACTTCGATGGCCCCGACATAGATTCCGGTACCGTCGTCGAATTCATGTTTGCTAAAATGCTAGACATCCCCTCCGTCATCCTCCGCACGGACCTCCGCACTTCCGGCGATGGCGATCGCGAAGATTGGAACCTGATGGCCACGCACTATCCACGCACCAACAACGTCAAAATCCGTTCGTTGGCCTGGTATCGCGAAGCGCAAGGGCAGGCCAATTCGTTGGCTGAACTCACCGACATCTTCTACACACGCATTGCCAACGCCGTCATCGCCGCCCTCGACGATGTGCGCCAGCAGCCCCCTTTAACCAAACCAAGCCCCATCACCCCGGAAGCCATCTACCAATGGGCCGTCCAATTCCCCGCCAGCGGCTTTGCCGAACGGTGCGGGCCTGATTTTGCTGAAAAGATGCTGGAACGGAAAAGAGCCAAAGGATTGTTATAACCATGTCATTTAGTCAACAACTGTTAGCCAAAGCCGAACCTTACATGCAATCTCAGGTCAAAAAACCGTTTTTGCAAGGATTAATCAATGGCGATTTGCCAGCAGAATCCTTTCAATATTGGCTACGTGTGGATTACCCCTACCTGCACAATTTTGTAAAGGTGTGCGCGCTCGGCATCCTCAAAGCAGATGATCCGCAGGATGTGGAAGTGTTTTTGGGGCACATTCGTGGGGTGCAAGATGAGATGCGCGACCATGAAAAACATGCTGCCGCACAGGGGCTAACGCGAGAGGATTTGCTTAACTACCCTATGGGGCCGCTTAAATATTCCTACACGCGCCATCAACTAGCCAGCGCCTATCATGGCTCACTAGGCGATGTACAAGCGGCGTTGATGGCCTGCCAGTGGGGGTATGGGGAAGCGGTGCGCCGCCTTTTGCAAACAAAAAAGGTGACAGAAGACCATCCTTACAAAGAGTGGTTTGCTTTTCATGGCGACCCGGTGCATCGGGAAAATGCCAAGACGGCTTATGCTTTGTTAGACCGGCAAGCGGCGCAGAGTACCGAGCAACAAATGGATCGTATGGCCGAGATTTTCCTCACCAGCGTGCGGCACGAGACGATGTTGTGGGACGAATATTACAATATGACCCAGTGGGAACGGTATCCAGAATCGTAACAGCCTATTAGCCGATTATTGCCTATCCCTAGCAATAAGTTTACGAAGGCCAAGTACGGCCGTTTCACACAAATTCTCCAGCCCCGGATGACCTGCATTAACTGCCACCATAATGCCGCCCGCCCGCTTCCGCAAAACGCTGCACAGCACAAAAAGCGCCGCCGCTTCCATCTCCGAACACATCACCCCACCCTTCACCCAGGCGTTCCAGCGACTTTTCAACGCATCCGCCAAGGGCATCCGCTCCGGCTCCATTTCGCCGTAAAACGAATCTTTGGAGTGAGAAAGGCCGACATGGTAGCCAATGCCTCGTTCACCACAGGCCTGGCGCAGGCAATCCACCACATCCAAATCAGCAACGGCTGGAAAAGCCAGCGGCATGTAATGGCTGGCCGTGCCTTCGTCACGCACGGCCCCAGACACGACAACCAGATCGCCATTTTTCATACTGTCGGGCTGCATCAGGCCAGACGTGCCCACGCGAATGAAGGTATCCGCGCCAATGCGGGCCAGCTCCTCCACCGCGATGGCCGTGGAGGGGCCACCAATGCCAGTGGAAGTCACAGAAACTTTGACGCCATCCACCGTACCAGTCCAGGTACGATGTTCGCGATTATGCGCCACTTCATGGGCTTCATCAAAAAAAGAGGCGATCAGCGGGACGCGGCCAGGATCACCGGGCAGCAGCACGTACCGGCCGACATCGCCGGAGCGCATGTTGATGTGATATTGCAGAGCTTCTTCGTTCATCCGTTTATTCCTTGTCGCGCTCGATTAGTAGTTTTACGCCGGTAACGGCCGTTTCCAACAAATTCGATAAATCCGCGTGCGTACCGCCATAAATCATGATGCCCCCCGCTCGGCAGCGCAGCACCCGCGACACCACAAAAATCGTCGAGGCTTCCATCTCTGAAGCCAAGGCACCGCCTTGCACCCAGGCCGCCCAGCGATCTTGCAGCTGACGTGCCACCGGCATCCGCTCCGGCTCATGCTGGCCGTAAAAAGAGTCCTTCGATTGGCAAATGCCCACATGATGGCGCAAGCCGCCATGCCGCGCCGCCTGCCGCAAAGCCAGCGTCACCTCATGATCGGCCACTGCCGGAAAAGCCAGCGGTTCGTACTGCTGGGACGTGTACTCATCCCGAATGGCAGCCCAGGCGATGACCAGATCACCCGGTTCCATAAACTCCTGCATTCGGCCCGATGTGCCTACGCGAATAAACGTATCCGCGCCAATTTTGGCCAACTCCTCCACGGCAATCGCCGTCGAAGGGCAGCCCATGCCCGTGGAGGTAACAGACACTTTTTCGCCAAGCAACGTTCCGGTGAAGGTGCGATATTCCCGGTTGTAAGCCACTTCCTGCGCATCATCCAGGTAGCTGGCAATCATCGGCACGCGGGCCGGATCGCCCGGCAGCAGGACATACCGCCCCACATCGCCGCGTCGGCAGCCAATATGGTACATAACTTCTTGATTGATTGTTTTTTGTGACATAGCTTTATATAGGTGGGGCATGTTGATCAAACAACACGCCAAATGGTTGAATTGGAGGGTATTGCCAGCAATTATAGGATATTTTCGAAGAATAGCCGCATCCAATTAAACGGCCGTTTTCTGGTTACACTGCACCGTTCAAGATAGACTATGTTTAAAGCAAATTAACAAGGAGGTTTGGCAATGACACAGGAATTGCAAGTTTTAATTGCGGGCGAATCATGGGAAACCACCAGCATCCACCAAAAAGGGTTCGACATATTCACCACTACCTTTTATGAAGAAGGCGTAGGTCCCTTAAAAAGCGCGCTCGAACAGAGCGGTCACCACGTCACCCACATGCCCAGCCACATTGCCGCCACCAAGTTCCCCACAGAATTAGCCGATTTGCAAACCTACGATGTTGTGATGCTGAGCGATATTGGCACCAACACTTTGCTGCTCCATCCAGACACCTTCACCAAGTCCAAACGCATGAACAACCGTCTGAAACTGCTGCGGGAATACACCCAAAGCGGCGGCGGGCTCATCATGGTGGGCGGATACATGACTTTTCAGGGAATTGACGCCAAAGCGCGTTACGCCAAATCACCCGTGGAAGATGTACTGCCCGTCACCATGCTAGAACGGGACGATCGCGTAGAAGTGCCAGAAGGTGTTTCAGCCAAAGTTCAAATGGCCGATCATCCCATCGTGGCCGGATTAGGAGACAATTGGCCAGCGCTACTGGGCTATAACCAAATTATTGCCCGGCCAGAGGCCAGCGTCGTGGCAACCGTGGGCGACGATCCGCTGCTGGTGGCCTGGGCGCATCAGCAAGGCCGGGCGGTGGCCTTTGCCTCGGATTGCGGGCCGCATTGGGCACCGCCGGAGTTTCTGGCCTGGGACGGCTATGGCAAATTATGGTCACAGATGGTGGCCTGGGCAGGCGGTGCGTTATGAAATTGCACTGTTTAACCTGGGGAGATGAGGCGGCTGAGCGAACGGCCGTACTCATCCACGGCGTCACGTCCAATGCCCAAAGCTGGGTCCGCGTTGGCCCCCGGCTGGCCGAACAAGGATATTACGTCGTCGCCCCCAGTTTGCGGGGGCATGGGCCAAGCCCCAAGGCAGACGGCCGTTACAGCCTGGATGAAATGGCCAGCGATCTGGCCGAAAATGTGCCCCAAAACCCCACATTTGTTATTGGGCACTCCTTTGGCGGCGTGATGGCCATCGTCGCCGAAGAAAACGGCTACTTAAACCCAGACTACATCGTTCTGGAAGACCCCGTCCTGCACTTTGCCGACAAAGAGCTGCCCGCGCTGCTCCTCAAAAACGATGAAGCCAATCTCCCGCGAGACCTTGCCGGGGTTCTGCAAGCCAACCCCAAATGGGCGCAAGCCGATGCCGAAGGAAAATTGGCCTCGCTTGGGGCGATTAACTGGGACCACATGAAGCAGGTATTTTCGGACAACGCGCCCTGGGATTTGCGCCCCAACGTGGTTGAAATTGGCAAGAAAAAACCAATCTGGCTGATTTTGCCCGAAGAAAGCTTCTATGTCCCCGAAGCAGATGCCGCCACCCTGCGGCAAGCCCTCGGCCCGGAAGCGGTCGTCAATGTGCCCGGCACAGGCCACAGCATCCACCGCGATGAGCTAGATACCTTTTTAACCACAATCCAGCAATGGATCGAATCTGCTGGCCGCTAGATTGGAATGCAAAATGCCCAACATCAAACGCTTCACACCTACGCCTGACCAGCTTGTCTATACTTTTGGCGGCAATCCCCCAATCATGACGGTGGAGCCGGGGGAACTGCTTGAACTATTCACTGAAGATGCGCTCGGTGGCAACGTGCGTTCAGTCACCGACATTCCCTCCGAGAAGGCGAAGTTGCCTTACATCAACCCCCAAACCGGCCCATTTTTCGTAAACGGAGCCGAGCCTGGCGATACGTTGGCCATTCATCTGCTAGAAATTCGGCCCGCGCGGGATTGGGGGGTCAGCACCATCTCGCCGCTGTTTGGCGCATTGGTGGGCACCCAGCAAACGGCCAATTTACAAGAGAATTTACCGGAGCGCGTTTGGATTTATGACGTGGATAGTGAAGCAAGTCAGGTCATCTTCCGTGCCCTGGATTCAGATTTCAGCACCACGCTGCCGCTTGAGCCATTTCTGGGCACCATTGGCGTGGCTCCGCCCCCGTTTGAGGTGCGGAGCGCGTTGGTCCCAGATACCTTTGGCGGCAATATGGACAGCCACGAAGTGCGGGCGGGCACGACGATTTATCTGGGTGTCAACGTGCCGGGTGCGCTCTTTTCCATTGGGGATGGGCATTATGCGATGGGCGATGGCGAAATTTGCGGCGTGGCGGTGGAAGGGGCAACATACACGTTGTTGACGGTTGATCTGCTAAAACAGACCGCTTGCCCGTGGCCACGCCTGGAAAACGATGATGAAATTATGGTGGCTGGATCGGTACGGCCGTTGGAAGACGCCGTTCGTATCGCCCACACGCAGCTAATTTATTGGGTCATGGAGAGTGGCTTGTCACTGACCGACAGCTATCAGCTGGTAAGCCAGGCCGCGACAACAAGAATTGGCAATGTCGTGGACCCCAACTACACGGTTGTGGCAAAAATCCCCAAGCGATCTTTGCCGCCGCATATTTGGATGCAGGGCACACATGGCAAATTGCGAGAGATAGCGGTTCCATCACCACGCTAGCAGGCGTACAAAAGCAAACGGAGGTCAGCATGACATTTAAAGTAGGCATTATTGGTTTGGGAATGATTGGGGCAAGCATGCTGCAAGAATTCATCAATCATCCCAAATTTACCATTGGCGGGGTTTGGGATCGCAACGAAAAAATCAATGCGGACATAGCCTCGCGTTTTCCCCACGTGCCCATTGCCCAAGATGCGGCCAGCCTCATTGATGATCCCGAAATTGACCTTGTTTACGTTGCCACGCCGCCTGTTACGCACGTGGCTTATGGGCTTCAGGTCATCGCGGCGGGGAAAGCGTTATTGTGCGACAAACCATTGGCGATTGATTTGGAACAGGGGAGGCGGTTGGTGGAAACGGCCGTAAAACACAAAACCCCCACCGCCATGAACTTCGTCTACGGGGCTGGCCCTCTCGTTGAAACCATCGAGCAGCAGCTCGCTTCTGGCGCACTCGGCACACCGCAAAGCATCGAAGTCCGCTACCAATTCCCCTCGTGGCCGTTGCCCAACCAGCTGAGCGCGGCCAGTTGGATTAACAAACGGAATGCAGGCGGCATGGTGCGAGAAATGTTCTCCCACTTCGTTTATCTGATTCATCGGCTTTTTGGGGAAATAACCGTCAAATCAACAGTTCTCCACTACCCAGAAGGTGAAAACGCCGCCGAGGACTTTGTGCTGGCCAGTTTAGAAACAGGCAACATACCCATCTGGCTCATGGGCGGCATTGGCGGCCCGGCCGCCCCGCGAGAGAGTGAACTTACCATTCACGGCACAAAAGCGTCCTTGCGCCTCGGCAATCTTTACAGCCTGGCCATCACCCACAACGGCGCATGGCAGCCACTTGCCATTGACCCCGCCGCCCCCTCCCCCGCCCAGGCCCGCCTGAACCAACTTGCCCAGCTTTTGGCACACAAGCCAACAACCTTGCCCGATTTACAGGCAGGTTTGCGGGTACAAGAACTCATTGAGACGATGCTTAGTTAGACTATTCAGAAGGAGAATGCA
The DNA here is from genome assembly GCA_020634455.1 of Ardenticatenaceae bacterium. Taxonomy (GTDB): domain Bacteria; phylum Chloroflexota; class Anaerolineae; order Promineifilales; family Promineifilaceae; genus Leptofilum. The sequence continues at coordinate 692,786 of JACKBQ010000001.1, forward strand.
AATGTCGAGTGAAGCTAAAGTTGTCGTAGAGCGATTCTTTTACGAAGCGATAAATGACCGCAAATTGGAGATTTTGGCGGAGATTCTTGCGCCAAATTTCCGAGGGAATATCCTGGAGTACGAACAGACCTGGAATACCAGAGAGGAGATTACAGGGATGCTAGGCAAGGTCTTTATCGCTTTTCCCGATTATCATCAAGAAATCCACGATTGGATTGTGCAAGGCGAGAAGGTAGTCGCCCGCTGGACAACAACAGGCACACACCAAGGCCCATACAACGGCATCGCGCCCACTGGCAAAGTGATTCATGAGCACGGCATTGATATTTTTCAAGTTGTAGAGGGCCAGATAGTGGCCCATTGGGTAGAGCTAGACGTTTTGGGTATTTTTAAACAGATGGATGCCGTGACGGTGCATCGGGATGAAACTTAATGATGAGGTAAAACATGGATAGATTAGCCCTGATTCAAGCAGCACGCGGCACCCGGCCACTCGATCTGGCAATTACCAACGTGCAGCTAGTGAACGTCTTTACCTGCGAAATCTACCCGGCCGACATTGGCATTCTGGGTAATCGCATTGCCCTGGTTGGCCCCGCCGGAGCGTATCAGCTAGAAGCCAACGCATATTACGACGGCAGCGGCAAATGGGCCTGCCCCGGCTTTGTGGACACGCATCTCCACATCGAAAGCAGCATGGTGACGCCCGCGAATTACGCAACGGCCGTTCTTCCCTTTGGCACCACCACCTCCATCATCGACCCTCACGAAATTGGCAACGTGTTGGGCATGGACGGCATCCGCTACATGCTGGAAGCCAGCGAGGGCATCCCCCTGCGCACCTACCTCACCATCTCCTCCTGCGTGCCCGCCGTGCCGGGCAAAGAAACCGCCGGGGCCGATTTTGGCCCAGCCGAAGTGGCCGAAATGCTCAGTTGGCCCCGCGTCATCGGCCTGGGCGAGATGATGGACTTCATGGGCATCGTCAACGGCAATCCCAAGATGGTGGGCATCGTAGATGAATCGCTTAAAGCAGGTGTCAAGGTGCAGGGGCATTCGCCGCTGCTCTCTGGTCGCGCCCTCAATGCCTACATCGCTTCCGGCATTGACAACGATCACGAGCTGCGCATCGGCGAAGAAGGCATAGAGAAGCTGCGGCTGGGGCTACTGCCGCTGCTCAAAGTGAGCACATTTGGCAACTACGCCCGCCCCATCGTGCCCAAACTGCTCGATTTACCGCATCTGGAGCTGGCACTTTGCACCGACGACATCTCCCCCGCCGATTTACTAAAAAATGGGCACATGGATCGCGTGATTCGGGAGATGCTGTACCACGGCGTTGCTCCGGCAGTGGCCATCCGCTGGGCCACACTCAACGGGGCGCGGCATTACCAACTGCGCGATCATGGAGCCATCGCCCCTGGCTATCTGGCCGACGTCGTTCTCCTCTCGTCGTTGGCGGAGGTGCGAGCCAGTGAGGTTTTTGTGGATGGGCAACTCCTGGTGGAAGACGGCAAGATACTCCAGGCGATACCAGAGCCGGAAACGACGATTGAGATGAGAAACAGTGTGCATATCCAGCCGCTCTCCGCAGACAATTTCCGCCTGAAGCCACCGATTGCCAACGGCGAAGTGCCTGTGAATGTGATGGAGCTGCTGCCGACGCGGTTGAGCAAGCTCACACAGATGACGGCGACGGTGAAAGATGGGCAAATTGATCTCGCTTCCCTGGGCGACGACATTTGCACCATCGCCATCGTGCCCCGACACGGACAGAGCCATCCGCCCGTGGTGGCTTTGCTCAAGGGGCTGGGGCTACAGCGAGCCACCCTGGCCAGCAGCATCGCCCACGATTCGCACAACATCCTCATCACCGGCCACCAGCCCGAAGATATGCTCCTGGCCGTGCAGGAGCTGGTGGGCTGTGGCGGCGGCCTCATCTTTGTGGAGGATGGCACCATTTTGGGCAAGGTAGAGCTGCCCATCGCGGGTCTCATGTCGCCCAAACCGGTGTCCGAGCTGGCCGTGGAGATGCAAAAGATGGATGATTTGGCGGTGGCGCTGGGCATCCCCCACCGCGCCAAAGCATTAGCCACAACCGGCCTCGCCCTCACCGTCATTCCAGAGGTCAGGCTCAGTGATCTCTTGGGCATGGTGGATGTGGCTACACAAGAACCCATTCCCGTATTTCCCAATTTTGATTAAGGAGGCAGATTTGAAAGTTCAAATTTATACCATGCAAACTGTAGAAGAAGCGCAGGCGGTGGTGGCGTCGGGGGTCAATCATATTGGCCTTACGCCGAGCAATTTGGGCCTACCGGGCGAGATAGATTTTGCCACGGCGCGGGCCATTGTGGAGGGTGTGGGGGACACGGCCGTTTCCGTAGCCCTCTCCGTCGAATCAGATTTAGACGCCATTGAAGCGATGGTAACGGCCGTTCGTCCCGACATCTTGCACCTCTGCGGGCTGGAAAACACGCTCCTGCCCGATGCTGTGCAACTACTGCGGCAGCGGCTGCCCAATTTGCCCATCATGCAAGCCATCTCTGTGGCCGGGCCAGAGGCGATTGATGTGGCCCTGGCCTACCAGGACGTGGCGGAATATCTCATTCTGGACACGCAAGCGCCGGACATTGCCGGTATCGGCGCATCTGGCAAAACCCATGATTGGAACGTGAGCCGCGAGATTGTGCGGCAGGTGCGCATCCCCGTCATCCTGGCGGGCGGGCTGTCAGCGGAGAACGTGGCCAAGGCCATCAAGGCCGTGCAACCGTGGGCGGTAGATTCGCTGACGCACACAAATCGGCCGTTGCCGGGTGGCGGCTTCCGCAAGGACCTGGACCGCATCCAGCAGTTTGTGCAGGCCGCTCAGGGAGCATCCTAGCAGATGGCCGGGCCACAGGTATTGGTGCTGGGCGATGCCAACGTAGACATCGTCATCAACTTGCCGAACCGCACAGCGGGCACGCCAGACCTAACCAACTCCGTGCCACGCTTGTACGGCGGCGGTTCGGCAGCCAATGTGGCCGTGGCTCTGGCGCGGCTGGGCGTGGCGGTGACGATGGTTGGCGCGGTGGGTGATGATGGATACGGCCGTTGGGTGCGTGACGATTTAAGCCGCGAAGGCGTGGATGCACAGGGCATTTGTGCCATCCATGATGCCTTCACCCCGATGGTCATGGCGATGGTTGAACCCGATGGCGAGCGGCTCATCGTCGTCTGGCCACCCAAAGGAGGCGCGCACATTCACCTCACACCCGAAGCGATCAACCCCGCCTGGCTCGCATCTGCCACCTGGCTGCACACATCGGGCATGTGCCTGCGGGACTCGCCCGTGCGCGAGACGATTCTGTACGGCATGAAACAAGCGCGTAAAGCGGGTCTGACGGTATCGCTCGACCTCAACATGCGTTTGGAATTGTGGGGCCTGGACGACGAAACGCGAGCTGTTTTTGAACAAGCAATTGCCTTGTCGGATGTAGTTTTTGGCAATGCGACAGAAGAGATTATGCCAATAAGCCGGGCAGATTCTGTAGAGGCGGCGGCCCAACTACTTTGTGATGGCCAGCGCATTGTTGTGGCTCGGCAGGGGAGCCAAGGCGCATTCGTTGCCACGCCGCAAGAAACGTTCCACGCTCCAGCTTTTCCGGCGCAGGTAGTAGACACGCTGGGCGCGGGGGATGCTTTCGACGGGGGCTTCATCACAGCCCGTCTGGCGAAGATGAGCATAGAGGAAGCCGCCAGGTGGGGCAATGCCGCCGCCGCTTTGAAGATTGGTCAATCCGGGGCACGCAGTTCGCCTAATCTGGCAGCGTTACGGCAAATGCTTGGCGTAACTCACTAAGAGGTTCGCGTATCCCTTCATCGCCGGAGGCTAAAGCCATCCGGCTAGTTGTGGAAGCCCACAGAGGCTGCTAAAGTTTCGTCGCTCGGGGTAGATTTTGGGTGAGTAACTGCTCTGCTTTAGTGCGCAGTTCAGGTGTCATTTTGGGTAACCCCACACGCCCGACTAAAAACTGGGCCGAGACAGCTCCATAGGTAGCGGCTACCCGCGCATCCTGGCTTTTGAGCCAGCCCACGCATGCGCCAGCTCCACAGCTGTTGCCCGCTCCGGTTGGGTCAACCACATCAACGGGCACGGCGGGGATGTGCCAGAAAAGATCATGGTTGCCATCCCAGGCATACGCGCCGTGGTGCCCGTGCCGCACCGTTACCATCTTCGGCCCTAACTGTGACCAGTAGCGCAGGACTTCTTTGGGGTCAACACTGCCGGCAATGCCGCTGGCTGTTGGCCAATCGGGGGAAACGATATCCACCTGCCGAATTAAGGTCATCATGGGGTCGCGGTTGTGCCAAGTTTGATGATCTATAATCGGCTCAAGGGAAAATAGCGCCCCCTGCTGGCGCAAGCGAAGGGCGTCTTGCACCATTGGCTCATCATGAAATTCGGTGATCAGGTGGATGGCGTGGGGCCGCTGGTAGCTGGCCGGGAAGGGTAGTTTTTGGGCCAGTAATTTGAACCAGCTTTCGCGTTGAGACGGCCGTTTCTCCACCCCATCCTCTTCATGCACCTGATACTCATTTTCGTCATACAGCATGGTGCCACGTGGTGTGGGAATGTCGGCAAACCGGACCCAGCCGCTCAAATCCACATCCAGCTCATGCAGCGTTTGCACATGCTCCGCTTCAATATCCTCACCGGATCGGGACAAAAAACCAACGGAATCGTGCCACAGCCGCGCCCCGAAGAGGGCCTGTGGCCCGCCGCCGCCCAACAGCCCGCGCACAATTTGGCCATTACGCAAGCGAATATCATCAATGATGATTTTGCCGTAAATGAGAAGTTCAATGGGTTGCATAAAAAGCCCTTAGCAAATTCAATAACTTCGAGAGATTGGAGATTGGTTTAATCTCCAATCTCCAGTCTCCTTATCCCAGGCTGCGTACAATTTCCATGTAATCACGCACGGCATTTTTATCAATGGAAGTGCCCCACCCGGCTGGCTCAAAGGCCGAACCGACAAAAGCACCATCTGCCTTGGCTAAACGGCGGGCAGCGTTATCATGATTGGTGTAGCCACCCAGAATGACGGGCAAGTTGGGCAACGCCTTCTTGATGTCATGAATTTGTTTGAGGTTCGTTTCCTCGTCGGCGTGGGCTACTTCAACAGCGTCGGCACCAGCTTGAACGGCCGTTCGCGCCACCTCCGCTACCGATTTTTCCTCACCATACCATTTGAAGTGCATCCCATCCACCTCAGCAATGAGCTTGACATTGGTCGCGCCGATGGTTTTACGGTAGCGTAGAAATTCAACTGGCCGGGCCTCAATCATGCCCCAAGGGGAGAGGGACTGCCCCACCAGCGCAAAACAGCGCAAAAAAGAGCCGCCCGACACTTTTGCCACGGCCACTGAAGCTTGAAGGGCATTGGTCATAATCTGCACCCCGATTTGGAAGTCTGGCCGCGTGGCTTGGGCCACGGCGCGCACAATGTTGCCTACCCCCACGACCCGAGCGTAATCGGCTTCGTCCTTGGTGGGGTAAACACGCTCCACCGTTTGGATGAGACAACCAGCCGCACCCCCTTCTTCCAGCGCCTTGGCATCCCGCAGCGCACGCTCAAAGGTTGCCTCATAACTCCCTTCTTCATAAAACGGTGTTCCCGGCATCGCACCCAAATGCACCATGCCAATAATCGTCTTTTTTTTACCTAAATCTGAAAAAATTCTGTCTGCCATGTTTACCTCTCAAGAATGTGTTTTCTGTCTTGGCAAATCACCCCGTCGCAGATATAACCCTTTCCTATAAGTCTGTCAAGAAGAAGGAGGTAAAGCATGAAAATCGTTCGTGGTTCAGATGGTCAAGCAAAGCAAGGCACAACCTTCAGTGGCAAAGCGACATTGACTCCGATGGCTACCGCACAAGAAGCGGGCGGCATGAAGTTAACCGTCGTCAATTTTGAAGACGGTGCTGTCACCAATTGGCATGTACACCCTGGGGAGCAAATTCTTTATATCCTGGAAGGCCAGGGGCGCGTAGGCGATGAAGAAAAACAGTGGTCCGTAGAACCGGGCGATGTCATCCATATTGGCCCCGGTGAACGGCATTGGCACGGTGCAGCCGAAGGGCAGAATATGTGCCATATTAGCGTTACAAATGTTGGCCCCCCTGTCTGGGAAGATCATGCCCCAAACCTTTAGAGGTGATTGCAAATGATACTAAATCGTGTTTACACATTCATTGAGGAAACCCTTTCAGAAGGCGGGCGGGAATTGAAACGGCCGTTAAAACGTGTAGCGGTAGCGGCCGTCATCGAAAACCCCTTTGCCGGTCGCTATGCGGAAGATTTAAGTGAGTTGATGGACATTGGCGCTGAATTGGGTCAGCTTTTAGGGCAGCAAGCTGTGGCCAAATTAGACGGCGATGCGCCCCACAGCTACGGCAAAGCAGCGATCGTGGGCATGAATGGGGAGCGGGAACATGCAGCCGCACTAATGCACCCCAAGCTTGGCGCACCGTTGCGCGAAGCTGTCAACGGCGGCAAAGCCATCATTCCATCGGCTAAAAAGATGGGCGGGCCAGGCACCATGATTGACGTGCCCTTGCATCACAAAGACGCCATGAAGGTGCGCTCCCACTTCGATGCGATGGAAGTACGTATTCCCGATGCGCCAGCCGCCAACGAAATTGTGGTCATCGTTGCCGTCACCAACGGCGGCCGACCGCACGCCCGCGTGGGTGGTTTATTGCTAGAAAATATTCAAGGTGAAGACGGACTCAATTAAAATTTGTAATTCTGGGGGCCGCCGAGGAGATGCAAATGCAGCAAGATAGCTTTTCAGAAAGACGGACGGAACTGACGACACCCCTTAAACCACAACAGTGCGCCATTTTAGTCGTGGATATGCTCAACGACTTCTTCAAAGAGGGTGGCGAGATGGTTCTGGCAGGTGGGGATGTGCTTTATGAGCCGATTGAGCGGCTGACGCGAGCTGCCCGACAGCTAAAGATGCCTGTTTTTTGGCTAAACCAGTGGCTAAGCCCCGATGATACGCTGTTCAAAAAGCGGGTAGTGCATTGTCTAAAAGGGACCTGGGGCGCAAAAATTGTGGATGACCTCACGGTGGCGGATGAGGACATTATTATTCCTAAACGACGCTACAGCGGCTTTTTCCAGACTGACCTCGACCTGCATTTGCGGGAGCGGCATATTCAACAGGTTGTGGTTACGGGCGTGGTGACGAATATTTGTGTGCGCTCCACGGTGAATGATGCGTTTTTCCTGGGATACGATGTATTTGTGCCGAAAGATTGTGTGATGGCGACGAGTGACCAGCTTCAGGAATCGCATCTGTACGACATTGATACGCATTACGGCACGGTGCTGGGCCTGGATGAATTGCTAGCATCCCTGAAATCTAACGTGGCAAAGGCAGGTTAAGCGATGGATTTGCTCATTAGAAATATCGGTCAAATTGTATCGGGTAACATCAATGCGCCGCTGGTTGAGGGGGATGCGGTGTTGGTGAAAGATGGGCGGATTACGGCCGTTTCCCACGAAAACTCCCTGAATGTAAGCAACGTTGAGCGAATTATTGACGCCAACGGCTGCACCCTTTTCCCCGGCCTCATTGATTCGCATGTGCACGTGGTGGTCGGTGATTTTACGCCGCGTCAGCAAACGCTGGGCTTTATTGAAAGCTGCCTGCACGGGGGCGTCACCAGCATGATTTCGGCCGGGGAAGTACACATTGACGGACGGCCGAAAAACCCGGTTGGCCTTAAAGCACTGGCCATCATCGCTGCCCAAAGTTTTGCCAACGCCCGCCCCGCCGGCGTGAAAGTGCAGGGAGGCGGCCTGATCCTCGACCCCGCCTTTACCGAGCAGGATTTCAAGGAAGTGGCGGAGGCAGGCGTTAAACATTTGGGTGAAATCGGCCTGGGCACCGTCACCGATTGGGCGTTGGCGGGCAAAATGGTGGGCTGGGCGCACAAATATGGGCTAAAGGTGATGATGCATGTGGGCGGCGCTTCGATACCAGGCAGCAACGTCATCGGCGCAGATGCGGTGCTGACCGCCAAACCGGATGTCGCTTCTCACTTGAACGGCGGGCCAACGGCCGCTCCGCTGGCAGAGGTTAAGCGGATCATTACAGAATCCAACATTGCGCTGGAGCTGGTGCAGTGTGGCAACATGCTGGCCTTGCAAAACGTGGCCCGTCTCATTCATCGCCACGATGCGCTGGATCGGCTGATCATTGGCACAGACATGCCATCGGGGACGGGTGTGGTGCCTTTGGGGATGCTGCGGACGATAACGGCCGTTACCACCTTCTCAGACATTCGCCCAGAGCAAGCAGTGGCAATGGCCACGGGCAATACAGCTTCTGTGTACGAACTCCGGCGCGGCCTCATCGCCGAAGGATATGAAGCAGATTTCTTGTTGGTAGACGCACCGGTCGGGTCGGTGGCCAAGGATGCGCTGGAAGCGTTGGCCGTTGGGGACATTCCCGGTATTGCGGCCGTTTTCATTGATGGTGCGCTGAAGATTGGCGTCAGCCGCAACACGCCGCCGCCAAAGCGGAAAGCGACGCTCTAAAAATGACAAATCCCATCGTAGTTGCCGTGAGTTCCAGTGCGGAACATACGTTTAGCAAACCAAATCGGCCGTTTATCAATCTCATTGCCGGGGTAGGCGTTGAAGGGGATGCACATGCCGGAAAATTGGTTAAGCATCTTTACCTGGCGGGCATTGACCCCACCAAGCCAAATCTGCGCCAGGTACACCTGATCCAGGCAGAATTGCTCGATGAGCTGAATGCAGGCGGGTTTTCCGTAGAACCGGGGCAGCTTGGTGAAAATATCACCACGCGTGGAGTTGATCTTCTGGCGCTGCCAACGGGAACCAAATTGCACATTGGCGCAGAGGCGGTGATTGAGCTAACTGCCTTGCGCAATCCATGCCACCAGATTGACGATTTTCAAAAGGGTGTGCTGAAAGCTGTGCTGGACAAGGATGAAAACGGCAACGTGGTGCGTAAAGCTGGTGTCATGGGGATTGTGCTGGTTGGCGGCCAAATTCAGCCAAATAGCCCCATCCAAATTACGCTGCCGCCTGAACCACACCAACCGCTGGCATATGTTTGGTGATTCGGAGATGTTGTCAGGAGCTATGGAGGAAATAGATGAGTCGTTTCGCGGATAAAGTAGTTGTGGTTACGGGAGCAGGAAGTGGGATTGGTCGGGCAACGGCCGTTGCCTTTGCCAAAGAAGGAGCCATTGTTGCCGTCGTTGACATAGACCTGCAAAAAGCAGAAACAACAGTGGCCGAAATTGCGAAAATGGGCGGCGACGCGCTGGCAATTCAAGCTGATGTATCCCAAGAAGCGGACTGGATCGAGGTCATCGCGCGAGTGAAGGGGGCATACGGCCGTATCAACATCCTCTTCAACAATGCCGGCATCGGCGGCGACGGCAAGCCCCTGATGGAACTCGATGCGGCCGACTGGGACCGGCTCATGGCCGTTAACCTACGCGGCATTTTTCTTGGCTGCAAACATATCCTGCCCGCCCTCATCGAAACTGGCGGGGGTGCCATTGTCAACATGTCCTCCTCCACCGCCGGTTGGGACACGATTTTTGGCGGGGGTGCATACATGGCCAGCAAAGCAGGTGTCACCCAAATCACCAAAAATGTAGCTCTGGAAGCCGCCCCGTATGGCGTTCGCGTCAATGCCGTCTGCCCCGGCATCATAGAAACGCGCCTCAGTTCAGCGCAGGCTGGGGCCGATGAGGCCGAACAAGATGCGTTCTTTGACCACTTCCGCCAGCGCATTCCGTTGGGTCGGGTAGGGCAGCCAGAAGACGTGGCAACGGCCGTACTCTTTTTCGCCTCCGATGAAGCCCGCCACATCACAGGCTCCACCCTGCTCATTGACGGTGGCCAAACATTGCAAAGCTGGAGCAATGCCCCGTCTGCCCCGTACCCGCCACAGTAACAGTGACCCAAAACGGCAATATGGAAAAACTGCGAACCGCCAAACTTGCCAGCCAACCCTCAATCTGGCACATTGTGGGTGCTGGCTTTGTGCTGCGTCTGCTGATTGACACCAGCGGACAAATGCTCTATCCGTTTGTGCCGATTTTTGCGGCAGGTTTAGGGGTAACGGCGGTGGTAATCGGCCGTTTATTCAGCCTCCAATCCCTCGTAGGCATCTTTGCCCCCATCTTTGGCAACCTGGCGGATCGATATGGTTTTCGGCCGTTTATGCGCCTTGGCTTGGGTGCAACCGGCATTGGTTTGATTGTGTTTGCCGCCAGCCACACGATCCTCATGGCCGCCATTGGCTCCCTCATTCTCGGTTTTGGCTTTTCGCTGTTCACCCCAAACCTGCTCGCCTACCTAAGCGCAACTTTACCAGCAGATAGACAGTCGCGGGGCATGGGGGCTGTAGAACTGGCCTGGGGCTTGTCTGGCATCATTGGCATTGCCCCGCTAGGCATCGCCATCGCCCGTTGGGGCTGGCGTGGGCCGCTTATTGGGTTAGGCATAGTGCTGCTGATCGCCAGCTTTGTGCCCTTGTTTTTCCCAAAAGCCGTGTTTGTCGCTCATGATAAAAACTTGGGCAAACAGGACACCACACTTTCAGTTTGGGAACGAACCAGGCAATTTTTTGATTTAGGCGACAATCGCGCCGCCGCCTGGACAGCGATCTTGGGCACGTCGCTCACCTTATTTGCCGCGTCTCATCTGGTTAGCTCATATGGGCAATGGCTATTTGTAGCCTATGGTCTGGAATCGTCTGAATTGGGGCGTATTGCTGGCATTCTTGGGCTTGGCGGGTTTGCCGCCATCATCCTCATCTCAACCGTTGGCGACCGCTTTGGCGCATTAGCGGGGGCGAAAGTTGGCGCGCTGGCCAGCACGTTCACCTACTTGCTGCTGCCACTGCTCAATCGCAACGTCAATTGGCTCGTGGCCGGTCTGTTCGTTGTTTTCTTCTTCTACCAATTTGCGATGGTTAATGCGATCATCCTCACCTCTGCACAAATCCCTGCGCAGCGTGGCAAAATGATGACGCTCGGCTCGGCGCTCGGCACCACGGGCATCAGCCTGGCCAATGTCACGGGGCCGCTCGCCTTTGCCACCTTTGGCCCGTGGGGGCTGGCACTGCCATCAGGGCTTGTGATGCTGCTCCTTTGGTTCATCCTGCTGCGCTTTGGGCGCACTGGTTTTGTTTAAGAATCTATCCGAAAAAGCCACAGAGGAAAAAGAGAGATATGAGAAATGAACCTTCGCCTCAAAGCCCTCTGTGCGCTCTGTGGCTAATATCCGGACAGGTACTAAGCCGGATTTTGTTTGCGCCAGCCCGCCACCGCCTCTGAACAGATCATGAATTCAACACCGGCGTGACCCCGCATATACTGAATTAATTGCTCCAGCATTCGCACACGTGGGAAACGGCCGATTACCTGCGGATGCATTGTCAAACAAAAAACACCTGCTTCTTCATAAGCGCCATCAAACTCCCCCACCCAGATCTCATAAACCTTCGCTGGCGAGGCCAGCCCAGCACCGTTATCAACAATTTCAAAATGCACAAAGTCATCCAGCAACCACGAGATCGGAATCTCCACAAGTCCAGTATCGCCATCTTCGTTGCCAATGCGGTAAAGGCGGAAATCATCTCCCATCAGGCTGCTTTCATACTCAAGGCCAAATTCCTTAAACAGCGCGATGGAGTTGTTGCTTAAATCCCAGGCTGGCGACCGATACCCTTTGGGTCGAACCGAAAGGACATTTTGAAAAGCTGCGAACCCTTTTTCCAATTGCGCCCGCTCTTCCTCATAGGTCAACTTCAATGGGCTAACATGCGTGTACCCATGATGACCCAGTTCGTGACCGTTGGCCTGAATTTGGCGAACTAATTCAGGGTAACGCTCAACGACGACACCCGGTACAAAAAAAGTAGCCCGGATATCATAACGAGCTAACAGCGCCAGAACGCGCGGCAAGCCGACTCTGGCTCCATATTGGCCCTGAGACATAGGCGTTGGCGAGGTGTTGCCACGCGCTTCTTTGCTCGACTCGGCATCAAAATCGAAGGTTAGCAGCACCGTACAGCGTTTGTTTGAGGATGGCATTTTTTTGTGTCCTTTGCCTGACGAAAATGTGGTCAAAGCAGTGCATAAATGTTAAGTTTCGTTAGCTATTTTGTATGATGATGAACAAATGAGCAATGGAAGATGCAAGTGCAGAGGAGTTACCTCGATGATTGAATCAGCGATTGATGATTTATTGGCGCTTTTACCCATACCAGGCCCGCCAGCCCAAGAAAAAAAGGTTGCCGACTTTTTACACCACACCTTGGTGGCTATAGGCATCCCAATTACGGAAATAAGCTATGATCAGGCTCAAAACCAGAGTGAATATGGTGGCAACGTGGGCAATATGATTGTGAAAATAGAAGGTCGCCGAACCGGGCCTACCTTAATGTTCAGCACCCACATGGACACAGTGCCAGATTGTGTAGGTTGCCAACCGCGCCTGGATTTGGCACGCCATCGTGTGGTTAATGACGCGGCGGGAACAGCTTTGGGCGGCGATAATCGTGCCGGGTGCGCCATTTTGTTGACGTTGGCAAGACATTTGATGACCTTAGATGGGAATCACCCGCCGATTGTGCTGGTTTTCTTTATCCAGGAAGAAGTGGGGCTGGTTGGGGCGCGCGGATTGGACGTTGGCTTGCTTGGGGAGCCTTTGCCAGCAATGTGTATTAACCTGGATGGTGGCAGAGTGGAAGAGGTGGTAACGGCCGTTATCGGCAGCCAGCGATTCACCATTGAAATCACAGGGGTGGCCGCTCACGCCGGATCCCGCGTCGCGGAGGGAGTGTCAGCGGCCGTTATTGCCAGCAAGGCGATTGCTGAGTTGGAACGTGGGGGATGGTACGGCCGTATTACAAAACCAGAAGGCAGCGGCACGTCAAACGTCGGCATTATGCAAGGCGGCCAGGGGAGCAATGTCGTCATGCCCTCGCTCCATATCCTGGCAGAGGCCCGCTCCCATAACCCGCAGTTTCGTCGCCAGATCATTGACACCTGGCAGGATGCTTTTAAACGCGCCGCCGCCAGCACCATAAACATTCACAAGCAGTGCGGCACAGTCACTTTTGGCCCAGGGCCAACCTACGAAGCTTACGCCCTGCCCGATGACGCCCCAGTCGTTACAAAAGTAAAACAAGCGGCCAATCAAATTAATTTACCTACCAAACTCGTTCACGATGATGGCGGCTCTGATGCAAACTGGATTGTGGCGCATGGCATTCCTTGCGTCACGCTCAATATCGGCCAGCGCGACGTTCACACTACTGACGAATGGATAGATTTGCACGATTTTGAACGCGCTTGCCAACTTGTCATTGCCATTGCCACAATATAGCCAGGCTGTTGAACATTCAACAAACCTGTGGCATAGTTTGGCGCAATCTTCATCAACCCCAAGGAGAAGAATTATGCTACATCCCATAGAGCAAAAATATATTGGCGTGATTGGCTCATCCTCAAATGTGCCGGAGGACGTATACGAAGCTGCTGTAGAGGTTGGCCGCCTTATTGCTGAGGCGGGCTGCATTTTAGTGACGGGTGGCGGTTCTGGCATCATGGAAGCCGCCAGCCGTGGAGCCAAACTGGCAGGTGGGCTGGTCGTTGGCATTTTGCCTGAGGGGGATCGGCGTGGCGCGAATGCCTACATTGACGTAGCAATCCCAACCGGGGTGGGCTATGCCTTACGCAACATTACCACCATTCGCTCTTGTGACAGCGTCATTATGATCCGAGGCTCCAGCGGGACGCTGAATGAGGTGACCCAGGCGTATGCGCATGGCAAACCGTTGACAGTGCTGCAAGGCACAGGCGGGTTTGCCGATCGGTTGGAGGCAATTTTGCCAATACCGGGCTATCTGGATGAAAGAAAAAGTGTCGAGATTGAGTTTGTAAACTCCACACGCGAGGCGGTTCGTCGGGCAGTTGAGCGTATCGGCACTGTGCAACCCCCTCAGCTGGGACTCACCTATGAGCTAGTCAGAGATCAATAAACTATTCGGTTTGTCCAAACTGGGTCCAATCGGGGTCTTCTTGCTCAATCCAGCGGATTGCTTGTGGGCTATCCCAGGTGGCATAGGTCACAGGGAGCCGGGGGGTGAGAACGGCCGTTTCCGCCAAAATCTCATCCCGGTTCCCCATCATCGTGTACGAAAAGCCACGAATTTTTAGAACGGCAGCTGCCGTCGCTCGCTGAAGACATACCGGAATTGGATTCCCCTGAATACGCTGATAGTGAAAAGTGGCGGCAAAAGTATCGCCTGAACCAACCAGGAACTCAGATTCTACCTGGGGAATCGCCGGAATGCTGTATACCTCATTGTGGCGGATAAACCAAGCCCCGTTACGCCCACGGGTCAACAGAATTTGCAGGTCAGGATTGATCTCGCGCACAAGATTCAGAGCAATCATCAGCCGCCCGCTGCCCAATGTGGCCATCTCTGCGGTGTTGGTGTTGAGAAAGGTCAAGTTCTTTACAACAGCGCTAAATTCATCCACACTACGGCCGAATTCTCCTTGGGGGCTGTGCCCAACTTCACAGCCATGTGCCTGCCCTTTACTGGCCACAGCAACCTTATAGGCATGCGGGCAGGTGCCAATCCAGCAAACACGCGCCTGCCAAAAATCATCTGCAAGCTGCTCCGCGCTGAACTCCTCGCCAACGCCCTGATCAATCTCGAAGAATGTCACCCGGCCACCCTCGGCAAACACCAATCTCAGCCACGCCTGTGTGCCTTCCATCTCATGCAGGGCAAATTTGACGCCAACGTTTGTCAGCGGAGCAAGCAACTTCTTGTCCAGATCACGGCTAATTGGCCCACTAAACACAATATCGGCCCCTTGCTTGGCAAGCGCGACGGCTGCGTAAACGGCCGTACTGCCAAACATGATCCGGCTCTCGGTTTCACCGAAAAAGTCGTAGTAATCTATGGTCGGAATACCGGTAACAGAGAAATCACGCATAATTCAACTCATTAGGTTATAGATTCCTTCAGCCAAATCACTAATTTTCATGCGATTGTAACCAGGAATGTAGCTTTCCAGAGTGTTATTGAGTGGGTCAGCCCATTGGCACGGCAATGCTGCTGCACCATTCATCACACCCACAACAGATCCCACAGTTGCCCCGGTGCAATCGGTATCCCAACCGCCCATCACGGCAATGCCAATACTCTTGCCAAAATCTTTATCTCCATACAGCAAGCCCAGGGCCACCAGGCCAGCATTGGGGATGGTTTGCACCCAGTTAAAGCCAACATCGGCTCGGTAATAGATGCCATGCTTTTGCTGAATGAGGCGCAGGGTTTCTTCCCAGTCACTTTCCATTTCCCACCAGGCAAGCACATCGCTAATTGCTTCATGGAAGCGACTTTGAGGTGGAATTTCGGCTAAACCAGCGCGAATAACATCAGCGGGTGAATCGAGTACGTAAGCAGCCGCAACCATTGCGGCAACCCACATCCCGCCATAAATGCCGTTGCCCGTATGGCTCAACGCCGCATCTCGGTAAGCCAGTTCAGCGGCGCGGCGCGGCTGTCCAGGGCAAACATAGCCATAAACATCGGTGCGAATTTGCGCGCCAATCCATTCCCGGTACGGATTGCGGTAGTGCGCAGCCTGGGTCGCAGGCAAGCCGTTGACCAAATTTTTGTAGACGATGTGTTCGGCCGTATACACTCGATCATACGCAAAGTGAGATAACCAAAATTGAGCCACATCGGCCGTAGTAAAATCAGGCCCATAGGTTTTGAGAATGTGGAAAGCGGCGATGATGTACTCAATATCATCATCCTGCACCACCTGCGTGATGTTGCCCAGGGTAGCGTGATCCCAATGATTAAAGATGGGGTTAAACACCACATCATCGGGTTGGTGGTTAAGGCGGGGCGCATAGTTGGTTAGCGGATAAGCGTTGCCATGTTCCAGATAGCGACGCACGTTGGCAGCGGTGGCCAGCCCTTCCAGGGGTTTACCCAACATCATCCCCGCACAGCGACCTAACACGCCGCCATGAAGCTTGTCGAAGAGCGCGTCCGGTTGCGCCATCGCAAAACCCTGTGGCTCAGCAAGTGTGGCCAAAATGCCCGCATAATCATCCGGCTCGATGTAAGGCCAATCAGCCACAGGCGGCAGTTGGGCCAGCTGCGGCCAGTAATGATCAACATCAACCTGGTCAGCAGACATTTCTGCAATTTCGCGGCGATATTCGTCAAGAATCTTGGGGTCGCGCCCTTGCTCTGCCAGTAAATTCAGTTCGGCTAAGAGTAAATTTTTGGGGCTGTATAAAGGATGCGGTTTCTCTGCCATCGTCATAACTCTCCGTTTTGTTTTCCACCAGCAGTGCAATGATTGGCTTAGGTGGATAAAATGTTAACTCAATATTGGCTTCAGGTACAATCTAACAATCAAGTTGCTTAAACAAGCAAGGAGCAATTATGGAAGAGAAAAAGCTAAGATGGGCCGGACGCAATTCAGCCAAGGATCAACTGCGAGCCAGCATTTGGTCTGCATTGCAAGAAAGCGGGTCAGGCATTGGCAAAATTTGGGATTCCATTCCTAATTTTGTGGGGACCGAAGCTGCCGCTGAGAAGCTTTCTCAGTTACCCATTTGGCAAAAAGCCAAAGTGATTAAATCCAATCCCGATTCCCCACACATACCCGTGCGGTACAGAGCTTTAAGAGATGGCAAGCTGCTTTACATGCCGGTACCGGAGCTGGCGAAGGCGTTTCCCTTTGTGCTGCTCGACCCTGCGAAACTCACCCAACAAGGCGTGCCATTTGAGGAAGCGGCTCACAAGGATGGGGCTCTCAAGTATGGGCAGCGCGTCCAATTCACAGAAATGCTGCCCATGGATCTGCTGGTTGTCGGTTGCGTGGCGGTTAGCCGCAACGGTGGCCGAACGGGTAAAGGTGGTGGCTTTGCCGACCTTGAGTTGGGTATATTCCGGGAGGTTGGCATTCTTCCGGCTCATGCCAATCTGGTTACAACGGTGCATGATTTACAGATCGTTGATGATGGGCTTTTAACTTTGCAGACGCATGATTCACCGCTGGATTGGATTGTGACACCAAATGAGGTCATTGAGACCTGCACCAGCCATCCACGACCAACGGGTGTCTATTGGGACAGTATCCTGCCTGAACAGTATGAGGCAATTCCCTTTCTTAGAACGCTTCGAGAGCAGTTGGAAGCCAAATAAAGTCTGCCATTAATAAGCAGTTGTTCGGTAGACAGGCTGGAAAAGCTCTTTGCGCTTGGCACAAATAGGGTCCAGGGCACATTTAGCGCATTCTGGTTCCGTCATTTCTGGGCAACGGCGGCGCGCATCGAAGAAGAACCAATCTATGGCACCGATTGTCTTGCCAGAAACGGCCGTGAGTTGCTCAATTGCGTTATAAGCAGCTTGCCGAACAACCTGTTCGTCGGCCTCCGAAATCACTCGTCGTGCCGCTATTGCGGCTGCAAGCGCCTCGTCTTTCACTTCAATCAGGCCTACGCGAAGACATGAGCGCATCAAGTGGTAATCAATAACCGGGGTGGCTATATCATCCGGGGCAAAGGTGAGAAATTTTTCTGGGCGCTGATTGAGGATGAGGGCCAACAGCATTGATTTTTTGCGTAGTGGGTCTTCTTTGTAGCCGCCAATTTTATCCAGGAGCATGAGGAGGGTTTGCAACGGCCGTTCACTCCCCCTTGCCTCTTCCACCAAACTTTGTGGTGTATACCCCAACGCCTGCATATCCTGCCCATAGCTACGCGCCATTTGCCAATGCAGATCAAGCGCAGGCATCACATCTTGCCCATTGTCATCACGGTAAATTTCGGCAAATGCCTCTGCGGTGACGGATGCTTGCCCCTTAACCGTGAGGAACTCTGGATATTCCGTCATTGCTCGCCGATAAACTTGCGACAAATAAGACGACCCTTTGCGCATCTGGCCTTGAATGGGCGCAATGAGTGGCTGGTGGTAACGGCCGTCTTGCGTCGTCCAGAAGCCAAACTGTTGCAACGTAGAGGCAAAGAAGAAGTCCAGCGTGCCCGGATCGCCAACGGGCGGATGATCTGGTCCGGCAAAATCAGAATCAGCTACCTCTGGCAGCGTCGCGGCCAAGGTTGCCACGCGCTCAATTTGGGCTGCATCAAGCGAGACCCTTGGCGAGAGAAGTAAGGGGGGAACGGCCGTATCGGCCAGTAAAGCCGCTGGCCCCACAACCTGCACCGTTTCAGCGGCTGGCGGCACCGCTCTTCGCGCTGCTTCTACCGGGTGGTACCCTTGCGCCAAAAAAGCCAACGTACTGCCACAAAATGTATCGCCAGCCCCAGTAGGATCTACGGTTGGTACCGATAAGGCAGGAATGTGCGTGACAACAGAGCCCTGGATCACTTGCACCCCTTTGGCACCCAGCGTTAAGAACATGAGCTTACCAGGCCTGGCCTGAGCAGCCTCCACAGAACCGAAAAGTGCAATGCCCTCTGTCTCGTTCAAAAAGTAGACATCGGCAATCTCAAGAACAGCTTGCGTGGTCTGTGGATCAGTTTGAATACCACCAAGATTGGCTCCGGCTGAAAGAAACGGAGCGTTACGCTGCCGACAAGCTTGCAAAAAAGCAAGTTGGTGATGCAAACTGCCCAATCCAATCACATGGACAGCACTGTAATCGCTTAAATCCGCTGGCAATTGCCCTGGATCCATTGTGAGTTCGGCACCTGAATAGACGCTTAAATAAGTTGTTCCTTTTTCATTGTGCTCAATCTCCATACGAGGAATTTCATCAGGCGTTACCTGTGGCCCCAGCCAAAACAAGCGATCAGCAGCAGGTTGGAGGGAGGCTGGCATAGGGTGTGGTAATGGCGCAAATAGGCCAGCGTCTACACCACAGCGACGGGCGGCCAAGGCCGTGTAAAGACCCCCGCCGCCAAACGTATGGTGTGTTTGCCCAAAGAAATGGAGCGTATCAAAAGAAGCGCCACCAACCACAAGTACTTTTTTCATCATATTCTCCAATTGTCTTTCGTGATGATAGTCAAATCCTCATACCAACTGCTGCACACGCCAATTCTACCACCTTTGCCAAATTACCATTGAGGGCAAAAATATGGCTGCGTGCGTCCTTTGATTAAAGTTTGGGTCAGGACAAAGATTTGGCTACAATCATTTCGACGGTGGTCATCACAAACAATACATGGATTAAATTCATCATGCGACTTTCTATTTCTACCAGCAACCGATTCCGGCTATTTTTTGGTGTGCAATTTGCTGGCATTGGTATTTATTTTTCTTTCATAGCGCTTTATCTAAACAGCCTGGAGTTGACCGGCGCTCAACTTGGCTTGTTATTTGCCCTCATTCCACTTATCTCCTTCCTCGTTCAACCGCTGTGGGGATTTGCAACCGATATTTACCACCGCCAGCGAATAGCGTTGGTTGTCGCCTGCTTTGGGGTAGCCGCAGCGATGATCGGCATGGCTCAGGCCAAAACTTTTTGGCCTATTTTGCTCTTTACTGTTCTTCATGCTGTGATGATGGCCCCTATCGGCATCCTGGTTACAGCGCTTGCCCTTGAGCATTTAAATCGCCAATCGGCTGGCAACTTTGGGGCTTTACGACTATGGGGCTCGATTGGCTATGCGATATCTACTTTTGGCATTGGCACCTGGCTGCTTGACCAAGGAAACATCTGGTGGATTTTGCCGCTTTATGGTTTGTGCAACCTCATTTTGGGCCTCCTTGCTTTGTCGTTGCCCGATGCAGACGTTCACGGGCAAAGTAGCTGGCAGGAAGGGGTAACTTTGCTACAACGACAGCGTGGACTGGCTTTGTTTTTGTTCGCTATCATGCTCATCGGGTTTACGCACGGCATTGTGAATTATTACCTGTCAGTGTATCTAAGCGATATTCAGGCGGCAGGGTGGGTCATTGGGGTAACTTTGGCGTTAGCGGCCGTTTTTGAAGTACCTTTTATGGGGCGAGCGCACCGTTTTATGGAGCGATGGGGAGTACGGCCTGTTTTGCTTTTTGGGTTGGCGATGTTTGTTGTACGTTGGTTTCTTTACATCTTCATCAAGGAGCCTTTGCTGGTCTTGCCAACCCAAATTTTGCACAGCATAGGCATTACATCGTTGTTAATTGTGGGGGTTCTTTATATGGATCGCCAATTGGAACCCAAATGGCGCACTTCGGCTCAATCGCTTTATACCGCTTCGTTCGCGGGCATTGGGCCAGCCGTGGGGCTTTATTTTGCCGGTAATTTGTACAGCAGCTACGGCATTCAATCGGTTTGGATTTTTTCCACATTGGTTGGATTGGCCGGGACAATCATTTTGGCCTTCGCGGTCTATGCAAAATCGGAATAGTTATGAATATTGATTACATTACCTTTTCTAATTTAATTATTGATGACATCGTTTTCCCAGACGGCCGTTCCTCCATGAACGTCACAGGCGGCGCGGGTCTGCACGCGCTGGTTGGTATGCGCGTCTGGAGCGACAGCATCGGCTATGCGGCCACTGTTGGGGCCGATCTGGATCAAAAGCATCTGGATGGGCTCACCCGTTTTGGCGTAGATGTGAATGGTTTGGTGCTGCGGGAAAACTATGCTACGGCGCGTGCCTGGCAAATTTTTGAAGAAGATGACACACGCATCGAAATTTTCCGTACCAACCTGGAAGAGTTTAGGCAGAAAAAAGTGACGGCAGCAGATTTGCCCCCATCCTATCGCCAGGCCAAAGGATTCCACATCCAATGGGCTTCCGCTATAGAGACAGAGGCACTTGTTCGTGATCTCAAAGTCGATAACCCGCACGTGAAGCTGGTGCTGGAGGCGAGCATGGATGATTCGCCAGAATCGCAGGCAATTTGGCGGCGGATTTTTCCCCAGATTGCTCTCTTCGCCCCAGATCGAGAAGAAGCAGGCGCGATTACCGGCCAATCGGAGCCAGAAGCGATGTGTGATGAACTGCTCACCTGGGGCGCACCTCTAATTGCCATTCGCATGGGTGCCAGGGGTTCAATCGTCAAAGCAAGCAACGGGGAAGGGTGGCGTTTGCCCGCTGTACCCACCCATATTGTGGATGTAACTGGCGCTGGCAACAGCTACTGCGGCGGTTTTGTCACGGGGTTGGGAGATGGTTTGTCGCTGCTGGAATCGGCGTTGCGCGGGGTGGTGAGCGCCAGTTTTGCCCTGGAACAGTTGGGGCTGCCAAATTGGGTGGAACGGCCGTCTGCCGAAGCCGAACGCCGCCTGAACTGGGCACGAGAGCGCGTTGAGAGGTTGTAGTTTTACGGCCGTTTTCGCCCAAACAGATCGCTCAACTGACCCCGCCTCACCTGAACCAGCGCCAGACCCACCAGCATGAGAACAATACCCACAATCTCATTGCCGGTGAGCGTTTCGCCTAAAATTGGGATAGCCAGTAAAGCCGTCCAGATGACCGTAGACGCCCCCAGAATGCTGGCTTCATAAGACCGCAGCGTGCGCAAAATATAGTTCCAGACCGTCATGCTAAAGGCAATCATCACCAATCCTGCATAAAACAGCGTGGCAAAATTGGCCAGCCCCGAAATTTGCGGGGGCCAATCGAACAAAATCCCCACCAGAACAAGCATTCCCCCACCAATAAGCAAGGCAACCGTGGAGATAATGCTGTTGCTCAATTGATTTTTTGTAACGATGGCCAGCTTGCGCGTGATATTGTTGGTATAGGCGACGCCAAGAATACCGACCAGGATAAGCAGCCCCCCTCTCAGCTCGGACGGGGGCGGTATTTCAAGGAAGAAAACGCGCAAACCCACTAAGGCAACGGCCGCTCCCAGAATTTGAAAGATGGTGGGTGACTCTTTTAAGATAAAAATGCTCATACCCATCGTCACAAAGCCGACGAAATTCACCAGATAGGTGTTGGTGGTGGCTTCTAGCAAATCGAGTGAAAGCGTGAGAGTGGATCGGGCGACAAAGAAGTTGAAAAAACCGATGGCAAAAAGATACATCCAGACAGTTCGCGGCAAGCCGGTGGGAATGCGCTCTTTGCGAATTGCAAACGTGTAAATAGATAAGCCAACCATGCCAACGGCGACAGACAGCCAGGCAAAGGTGAACGGCGGCACGTCGGACAGGGCGAGCTTGATAAGCACGGTGCCCAGCGACATGAAGACAAGGATGGTGAGGGTTTGAAGGATGGCAATAATTCGTTGGTTTGTCATGATTCTAAAAACCGTATGACCTAAAAAGTCAATGGGAGGGTTTATATGCTTACCGGGGCGGGATCAGCATACCCGAAGTATGGTGCCTGGGCAAGCAATCTGAGGGACTCTTTGACACACAATTTGGTAGGCGATACTATCCGCAGGGAGCAACTATCTACCATGACCATTCAGGCTACAGCGAGGTGAAAAATGAATTCTGCTAAAAGAGAAAAATTAGGGTTTGGCAGCAAAGCTGTTTATTATGCCCCGGACGCCGAAACGCAGTCCATTAATATGCCCATTTACATGTCTTCCAGTTTTCAATATACGGCCGAATCGTATCAGCGTGTTGTGGATGGTGAACGGAAGGAAGTGAATATTTACGGCCGTTGCGGAAATCCCGCCGAATACCAATTTGAAGAACAGATGATGCAGATCGAAGGAGCTGACGCTTGTTTAGCCACCGCCTCTGGCATGGCGGCAATTTCGGTGGCGCTCTTTGGGCTGCTCAAAAGTGGCGATCATATCGTGTGCGACTGGACAACGTACAGCTCCACGCACGAAATGCTTGACCATCGCTTAACCGACTACGGGATTACGACGACGTTTGTAAACATGGCCGATGTAGATGCTGTGGCGGCGGCCATCCAGGACAACACCAAGGTTTTGTACATGGAAACAATCGCCAATCCCACCATGAAGGTAGCAGCTATACCCCCTTTGGTGAAGCTGGCCCATGAGCGGGGCATTGTAGTGATTTGTGACAACACGTTTGCCAGTCCTTATGTGATACGGCCGTTAGAATGGGGTGTTGACCTCGTGCTGGAAAGCGCCACCAAATTCATCGGCGGCCACAGCGACGCGATTGGCGGGACTATCTGCATGAAGTCAGACATCTTGCCCGCCGATTTTTTGGAGCAGATTCGCTGGAACACCATGGTCAAACTGGGTTCCCCCATTTCGCCTTTTAGCGCCTGGCTGCTGCTGCGCGGCATTCAAACGCTGCATGTGCGCGTGGAAAGAATGTGCCAGACGGCGATGACGCTGGCCAAATATTTCGAGACCCATCCAAAAGTAAACCAAGTGTGGTATCCAGGCTTGCCCTCGCATCCGCAACATGACATTGCGGTCGCCCAAATGCCTAAATTTGGCGGCATGTTAACCTTTGCGGTAAAAGATGCCGATGCGGCCGTTAAAGTTCTTGGCACCTTAGAATTGGCGACATTTGCCGCCAGTTTGGGCGGCGTGCGCACAACCACCCAAATTCCAGCCACGATGGCTTTTCTGGACATCCCGGAAGAGCAGCTCGCCAGCATGAACATTAGCCAGGGCATGATTCGCGTCTCCACCGGGTTGGAAGATGCAGCAGATTTAATAGCAGATTTCGAGCAGGCTCTGGCCAAAATCTAGCCAGGAAGAAGCGAATGCGAACAAAGATAATCCAAAATTGCGGCATACTGCGCCAACCAGAAGCTGGCAAAGTAGCTATTGATGAAGGGCAAGATGTTCTGATTCGGGGCAACAAAATTGAGCAAATTGTGCCGACGGGAGCGCTAGCTTTAGATCAA
Source organism: Ardenticatenaceae bacterium (assembly GCA_020634455.1). Classification (GTDB taxonomy): domain Bacteria; phylum Chloroflexota; class Anaerolineae; order Promineifilales; family Promineifilaceae; genus Leptofilum. Next base: position 716,641 of record JACKBQ010000001.1, read on the forward strand.
GTTGACGAGATCATCCCAGCTCGCGGCATGATCTGTTTGCCCGGTCTGGTGAATACCCACGCACACATTCCCATGGTGCTTTTTCGCGGCTTAGCTGAAGATGTTCCAGTTGAGCGCTGGTTTAATGATTTTATTTGGCCAATGGAAAGCAACCTGACCGAAGAAGATGTGTATTGGGGCGCGCAGTTGGCTTTGGTAGAAATGATCGAGTGTGGGGTAACCACCGTTGCCGACCACTACTTTTATATGGATCGAGTGGCGGAGGCGGTTGAGCAGGCAGGCACGCGGGCGGTGTTGGGCTGGGCTTCTTTTGGTAGTCAGGGGGAGGCAATGCTGGAAAGAACGGCCGAATTTGCCGAAAAATGGCATCATCAAGCAAACGGCCGTATCACTACCGTCATCGCCCCGCACGCCCCGTACACCTGTGATGATGGCTTCTTGAAAACGGCCGTCACCCACGCCAAACAGCTCGGCATTGGCATCCACATCCACGCCGCCGAAAACGTATCCCAAACCCGATCAAGCCTGGAAACACGCGGGCAAACCCCCATCCAGGTTTTAGCCGAAACCGGCATTTTAGACCTGCCAACCATCATTGCTCACGGCTGTGGCATCCTCCCTGAAGATATCCAACTTTTGCAACAGGCAAAGCAGGTGGGCGTTGCCCACGCGCCCAAAACCTACCTTAAATTGGGGGTCGAGCTGACACCAATCGCTGCCTTGCGGGAAGCAGGCATTCCAGTAGGCCTGGCCACCGACGGCGCGGCCAGCAACAGCACTCTTGATCTGTTTGAAGCGCTCCGCCTGATGACCATGATGCAAAAATTTGTCTACCAAGACCCTGAGCAACTGCCCATCGCTACCGCACTGGAGATTGCGTTTGGGGGAAGTACGGCCGTTTTAGGGCTAGAAAAAGCTATCGGGCAAATAAAAGAAGGATTCCTTGCCGACTTGATCCTGGTAGACCTCTCCGGCACACATCACCAACCGCTCCACAACCCGGCCGCCTCCCTGGTTTTTAACGTCCAACCCACCGATGTTCAAACCGTGCTCTGCAACGGCCAGATTTTGATGCAAGATCGTCAGCTAAAAACGCTAGACAAAGCACATATTTTCCAACAAGTGCAAAAAAGTATGCAGCGGTTAGCGGTTAGAGTCCCGGACAAAAGAATCCAGCTCTATAATCCTTAACCTAAACCAGCCAGAGCTAATAAAGGCTTGCGCGACATTTTCTACTCACAGTACAAAATTTCATTGTTACGATGCACCATGACTATTGATTACCTCACTTTCTCAAACTTTATTATTGATGACATTATCTTCCCTGATGGTCAGACATCAATGAATACGATGGGAGGGTCAGGGCTGCACGCTCTTGTCGGTATTCGGCTGTGGAGTGACAAAGTAGGCTATGCAGCGGCCGTAGGTGAAGACCTGAGTTCCCAGCATCAGCAAGCACTGGAACGATTTGGCCTTGATTTGACCGGTTTGATAGTACGCCCTGGCTTCAAAACGCCTCGTTCCTGGCTGGTTATGGAATGGAACGGCCGTCGCACCGAAGTTTCTCGCACCGAGTTGGCAGATTTCCGGCGGATGCGGGTCATGCCCCAGGATTTGCCCCCATCTTATCGCCAGGCGCGCGGATTTCATCTCAACTGGGGCACCTTGCCTGAAGCGCGTGATCTATGTATCGAGTTGCGCCGCACCAACCCAAACATAACCATCGTTTACGAACTGGCCACCAGCAACATGGGCGAACCCGTCGAGGAAATCCAACGGCTGCTCCCCTACCTCACCCTCTTTTCGCCCAATATTGACGAAGCCTTAACCCTAACTGGGCTACCAGCCAATACCAAACCAGAAACAATTTGCGATATTCTGCTTGAGTGGGGAGCGCCCCAAGTCGCCCTGCGCATGGGGGCAGAAGGCTCTTTGGTAAAAGCCCAAAATGGCGAAGGCTACCGTCTGCCCGCCGTCCCGACCGAAATTATAGATGAGACCGGGGCTGGTAATAGTTACTGTGGCGGCATTCTTACAGGGCTTGGTGACGGCCTAAGCCTACCAGAAGCTGCCTTACGGGGTGCCGTAAGCGCCAGCTTCGCCCTGGAACAACACGGCCTACCAAACTGGACAGAAATGCCGAAAAAAGAAGCTAACCAGCGTTTGATTTGGGCTAAAGAACGCCTGGAAAAGATTTGATCCGCTACTTCTCGCCCACCTGCACAACAGCCCTCACCACCTCGGCAATGGGAGCCATTGTCACCCGCCGCCCACTGATCGTAGGGGGCACAATTTCACACCCCCAACTTTCAAGCTGCGCCAGGGAAGATTTAGTCTGAGGATGCGCCCACAGGCCCTGATTCATCGAGGGGGCGATGACAACGCGACACCCGGCACCTAGCCCGTCAGCAATCATCGAGGTTGCCAGATTATCAGCCAAGCCCAAAGCAATTTTGTTGAAACTGTTAAATGTGCAGGGAGCCACAAGCATCGTACCAAAAGGAAAACGGTCAAGTGGTTCCTGCCCATAATCGTGAATCCAATGATTGCCCGGCACCTCCATTAAAGACGCTGGCATTTTTACCAGGGAAACATTCGGTGTTAGGACAGAATAGACTGTCAATTGCTGATCCACCAGCTCTCGGATCAACTCAGGCACTTGAACACAACTTCCAGCGCCTGTAACAAAAAGGAAGATTGAGGAAGCATTTGTCATTAGGTTTTACCTTCTGGCAGAAAGTTGAATCACTCTATTAAATAAGTTTCTTTCACTTGTCATTCTGAATGGAGCGGAGCGAAATGAAGAATCCCAACCAAGTTGGCCGGAATGCTTCGCTCCGCTCAGCATGACAATTGTTAAAAGATTCGTTTAACAATGCATTGATGTATTTTGAACTAATTATGCCTCAATATCCGTCACAATTTCGGTGTTGCGAATATCCTGGTTTTTGATGTAAGAGGGATCATTGCGCCGAAAATAGGTTGCGCCCATTGCCTCGGCCATGTAGGCGGCAAATAACTCTGTGGCGGCTGCGTACACCATCGGCGTAAACGGTTCGGCGACTTCACCAACCACCGGGAGTACCCAATCGGCATGGGGGCCAACAACGGTATCCCCTTCGGGCACAATAGCAATTGTCTGGCGACCCAAGTTTTGCAGCGGAATCATCAACTTACCCACACGTTCATGGCCTCGATACCCTGGAGAAATCAGGAAAGTCGGTGTTCGGTTCTCCACTGCTGTAAAGTATTGCAGATGCGCCCACTCTTCAGACTCTTGCGCCATCGCGTGCACCCCGGCAGATTCAATGACCTTCGCTGCGCCAAACATGGCCGTAGCAAAGTTAGGGCCATCACCGACAAAAACATGGCTCTTTTCATTTTTTACCGCCTCAGCCAATTCCTGTGTTTTGCCATCAATGGCGGCAATGGTAGCTTCAAGGGAATCGGCCGTACTGAGCAGTGATTGTCGCAGCTTGTTGGCTTCGTCTTGTGAGTAAAGGTCTTTGACCTCGCCAAAACGGATAGCCAACAAATAAAGCGCCAGCAAAGACATCCGATAATTGCGTACGCCAGGGGCATCGGGAAACGCAGGGATAGTGCAATCTATAACCATGTCGCTCATCTGCGCTAACGGGCTTTCCGGGTTGCCAGTAATCGCTATTGTTGGCAATCCCTGCTGTTTGAACAAGCCAACGGCTTCGCGGGTGCGGGTTACAGTGCCAGAGACGGAAATACCAATCACCAACGGATTGCGGGGAAAGTGCGATTGTGGGTAAGGGGCGGCATAACGGCCGCCTGTATTAGCTCGTTTCGGCTCGGTGGGGATGCGAGCAAATTTCTCAAAGGCCAATTCTGTGGCTATGCCAGCCATGTGGGAATCACCACAACCAACGATGACAATTCGTTTAACAGAGAGGCTGTCTTCATGGCTCATCAGCTGGCGAACTTGTCTATCAATTGTTTTGAACTGGCTGCGTATCAGTTCTGGCAAACTTTTTACTTGTGCCACCATTGGGTTTTCAGTTGTTGTCGTCATCATTATTTCTCCTTGGTGCCCATTTGCAAATGGATCGTTATTTTTCAATGGCTTAAATTGCGCAACTAAGCCACTGCTGATTTAAATGCTAATCCTCCCCAATATCCTCGTACCATAAATCTGGCTTCTCGGCCAGGAATTTGTCCATCAGAGCAATGCACTCCGGGTCGTCCAAGATGGTAAGTTCAACGCCTCTGGACTCTAAATATTCCGGGTGGCCCTGGAAGTGTCTATTCTCGGCAATTATGATCTTGGGAATTTTGTAAAGTAACGCTGTGCCGGAACACATGTCGCAGGGGAACAAGGTGGTATAGAGCACGGAACGGCGGTAATCGCTGGCTTTGAGCCTGCCTGCATTTTCTAGCGCGTCCATTTCAGCATGTAAAATGGCGCTTCCTTTTTGCACGCGCTGATTGTGCCCTCGCCCTACAATCTCACCGTCAATGACAAGTACCGAGCCAATGGGGACGCCGCCTTCTTCGTATCCTTGCTTTGCTTCCTCATATGCTGCGCGCATAAATTTATCCATTTTTAGCTTCCTTATTGAACAATTTGCTGGTTGTAGACAGGAAATCTTTCCGTCCACTGTGAAATCAGCTTTTGCTTGAAGGTTTTCAAATTTTTCTTAGCGCCCCAGACAGATTGTAACGTTCTCGTTCAAATAATCAATTTTCGATCTGCTAATTTCAACTCACGATCCGACAATCCTGCCATCCTGCAAAAATAGGGTTTGGTGAACAAACTCATCTACCTGGTTGCTGTGTGTTGCTAACAAAATGGTCAATAGCTGCTCGTCTACGAGTTTACGGAAAAGCGACAAAATTTCGTTTCCGGTCTCGGTGTCTAGTTCACCTGTGGCTTCATCGGCCAAGATGAGTTGGGGCTGATTGGCAATGGCGCGGGCGATGGCGACGCGCTGCTGCTGGCCGCCGGACATTTCATACGGCCGATGTTCGATCCATTTACCCAAACCCACCAATTCTAAACAATGTCGTGCTCGTTCTTGCCGTTGTCTATGGGGGATGCCAGCAATTCTTAGCAGCAATTCGACATTTTCAAAAGCAGACAGTGTGGGTAAAAGGCCGAAAGATTGAAAGATGAACCCGATTTCTTTGCTGCGCCATTCAGTTAGCTGGGCGTCGTTCAGGTGGGTGATGTTGTGCGCAAAGATGTGGATAGTGCCAGCATTCCCTCGATCCAATCCCCCAAGACAGTTCAGCAAAGTGGTTTTTCCGCTGCCCGACCGCCCCTTGACGGCGACAAATTGGCCTGCTGGCACTTGCAAATTGACGCCTTGCAAGGCCAGTACCCGCTGTGAGCCACTGCCATAAACCCGTTCAAGCCCCTGCACATTAATCGCCAAGTTCATCATGAGATTGTAAGCTCTTAATGACCAAAAGGCACGTGTATTTTTTACTGGCAACGTCACTTCTGTGATAAAATCCGCCTATGCTTCGTACCACCTTACGCACCTTGCTATTTTTATTCCTTTTGGTTGGCTGTACCCTTCAGCCGATTACAGAACCGCGACGACCCAATCCTGAAAGTGAACCCACGATGGTTCCTACTGCAATTGCTATAGAAAAACCCACCTATGTGGTAGCGTCTGGTTCGGTCAGCTCCCAGCTGGTAAAGTCAGGGCGGGTCACGCCAGTGAATCAAAATCAGCTTGGTTTTACGATAGACGGCCGTATCGCCACCCTTCTCGTTAGCAGAGACGACACGGTTAGCGCTGGGGATGTGGTGGCTGGGTTGGATACGGCCGTTCTCGAACAATCCCTCCAGGCCGCAGAATCTGAATTAACTTTGGCTAGCGAACAGCTAACCATTGCCGAAGCAAACAAGGCTGCTGACCGTCGGCGAGCTGAGATTGGCATAGAGATGGTGCAGCTCCGGCTCGATTTTGCCGTGCAGGAAGCGGGGGATGCACCGACGGCCGCACAGACATTGGCCATTGAGGTGCTCAAACGGGAGTTAGAGTTAGCCCAGCTCGATCTGGCTGAATTTGACAGCGCAGTTGATCCAGCTCTGGCAAATCAGGTGGCTCAGGCGCAGCTCCAGGTAGACAATATCCAGGCGCAGATTGCCCAATCTACGCTGGTGGCTCCAATTGACGGGACGATAACGGCCGTTAATTTTGCCGCCGGGGATAGCGTAACGACCGGAGAAACGGTTCTGATTATTGCGGATTTAAATCGGGTAGAGGTTCAGGTTCCGCTCTTGGATCGCGAGCTGCAAGAGGTGGCTGAAGGGATGCTGGCCTTTGGCACGATTCCGTCTCAACCCGAGACCTCGCTGCCGCTGACCGTTCGCCAGCTACCTTACCCCTACGGCACCGGCGCTCAGGAAGGCGACGCCGACAGCTCGGTTCGTCTTTCTTTTGACAATCCAACGCAGGCTGCGGCATTGAGCATTGGGGATCGGATAGAAGTCGCCATCTTGCTCGATAAACGCGACAATGTGCTGTGGTTGCCCCCTGCGGCCATACGTGAATTTAACGGCCGTCTTTTTGTGGTCGTGCAAGAAGGGCAAACTCAAAAACGTATTGATATCAAAATTGGATTACAAAACGAGAACCAGGTCGAAATCATCTCCGGTGTGTCTGAAGGACAAGTGGTGGTTGGCCCCTGATGCGTCTTCTACTTCAAATTGTCGCTGTTCTTGGCGTCACCCTAAAACGGTTGCGAACACAGCCTGGCATAACATTAGCATCTATTTGCGGCCTGACGGTTGCGGTAGTTCTAATGGAGCTAGTGCCCCTCTACGCCGATGCCGTGAACTTCCGCATTTTAGAAGAGCAGCTAGCCCACCTGGATGAGAACAAGCGCCCGCCCTGGTCCTATATTTACACCTACAGCGGGGCCTGGAATGGCGATGTCGAGTGGGAGGCCATTCAGCCTGTTCGTGACTATTTAAACAACGAAGCCGCCTCCACGTTGGGCTTGCCACTTGAATTTGCCGTACAGCACGTAGAAACAAAAACCTACCGCTTATTCCCCACAGACCAAACAAATTACAGTGGCGATGATGATTTAGGTTATGCCAAATTTGCCACCACCACAGAGTTCGAAGCGCACATTGCCCTTGCCGAAGGGACTTTGCCACTCGTTGCCCAAAACGCCAGCGAACCGATTGAAGTTCTCATTTCGCACACCTTTGCCGCCGAAAGGGGGTGGCAAGTGGGTGAGCAATATCTCATGCTCAATTTGGGTCGAGCCGCTGAAGCGCCAAACTTCATCGTGCAAATTGCGGGCATTTGGCAGCCACAAGATGCTACCGACCCGTACTGGTTTTATGGCCCCACTGCCTTCGATGATCTTTTCCTGGTTCCTGAAAGCACGTTTGCCACCGTCATTGCGCCTGTTTTAGGGGATGAAGTGAATTTCGCCCTTTGGTACCTGGTTATGGATGGCAGCGGTGTGGGCACAGACCAGATAGACAGGTTGGTGGCCGGGGCGGCGCAGGTTGAGCAAAAGGTAGATGTTTTACTGCCAGAAGCAAGCTCGTTTATTGCCCCCACCAATAACCTGCATTTTTACCGACGTGCCGTAGCAGAGCTTTCACTCCTGCTGTTCTCAATTAATGTGCCCACAATCTGGATGGCGCTGGCCTTCATTGGTCTGGTGGCGGGCCTGGCCGTGAGCCAGCAGCGTAATGAGATTGCCGTCATTCGCAGCCGTGGCGGTACGCCTTTGCAGGTCATCGGTATGGCAATTGTGGAGGGCGTGTTGCTTGGGTTGATGGCCTTGGTGCTGGGCACCATTGCAGCACTTTGGCTAACGCAACTATTGGGACAGGCTCGCAGCTTTCTGGATTTTTCGGGGGAAACGGCCGTACGCCTAAATTTAACCCGCCAGGCCATCAACGCAGGCGTTTTGGCAATAGCCCTGGCCCTCATCGCCCGTGTCATCCCCACCATCGTCGCCTCACGACACACAATCATCACCTATAAACAAGAACAGGCACGCGCCCTATCATCCCCCTGGTGGCAACGCTCCTGGCTCGATCTCATTTTGGTTACTCTGGCTAGCTATGGCTTTTATGTATTACGCCAGCAAGGTAGCCTTACCTTAACCAACCAAAACTCAAATGCCGATCCCTTCCAAAACCCTCTCTTGCTACTTCTGCCAGCATTAACCATTTTCGCCTTCACCTTGCTCTTCCTACGCCTCCTTCCCAGGGTTATGCAAATATTGGGTCGGCTCATCGCCCGTACCAACAGCGTGAGCTTCTTGCAAGCGGTACGCTATTTAGCCCGCGCACCACGCTACTACACCACCCCACTCAGCTTGCTTATCCTCACCATCGGTTTAGCTGTTTTTACAGCCTCACTGGCACGCACCTTGGATCTACAGCTATACGATCAAAGCTTCTACAAAATAGGTGCAGATGTCAGCCTCGTGACCATTCCACCCTCACCTGTTGGGTTCAGCCCCCAGGCAAATTCTGAAGAATTGTTGTTCACATTTTTGCCCGTTACTGCCTACGAGCAGCTACCAGCCATCAAGAACGCCGCACGAGTAGGCCGTTACGACCTCCAGGGTCAAATTGATGGCCGCCGCGTTTCGGGTCATTTTATCGGCGTAGACCCGACCCAATTTCACAAGGTCGCTTACTGGCGTTGGGATTTCTCAACCTACCGTTTTGGCTCACTCATGAATGCACTAGGAACGCACGCCAATGGTGTCCTCGTCCCCAGTTCTTTGCTCAACAGCACCACATTGCGCGTCGGTGACCCAATTCGCTATTCGCTTAGCCTGGGCAACAGTGATGTAGCGTACGATGGCACCATCGTTGGCAGCTTCGACTATTTTCCAACGTGGTTTCCCGCAGAAGAAGAGTTGCTGGTTGTGGGCAACCTTACCACCGTGTTTGAAACTGCCGGAGGCGAGTTCCCCTATCAAGTTTGGGCTGTCAGCGAAGGACCAGTTGAACCAGCATTGTTTCGTCAGGCATTGCTGGACCAACAGTTGTTTGGCACATATTGGGATGAAGCACGCCCCCTGGTTACACAAGTTCAGAACCAACCGCAGCGACAGGGATTATTTGGCTTGTTATCCATCGGCTTTATCACCTCGGCCCTGTTAACAGTCCTGGGCTTTTTTCTCTATGCACTATTCTCGCTTCAGCGAAGAACTGTCGAATTAGGCATTTTGCGCGCAGTGGGGCTCTCAAGGTCAAGAATGATACGGTTGGTCGGTTGGGAATTAGTGCTGCTTATTATCTGTGGCTTGGTGTTAGGCACGGCTTTGGGCGTGCTGATTAGCCAGCAATTTATCCCCTTTTTACAAGTGGGTACCAATGCCAGCGAATTAGCCCCACCGTACTTAGTAGAAATTGCCTGGGGAGCAGTGGCACAAATTTATATCCTGTTTGGATTGCTTTTTATCGTAGCCCTCGCCTCTTTATCCTGGCGGTTGCTGCGCATAAAATTGTTTGAGTCTATCAAGTTGGGAGAAACTGTATAAAGTGGCTGAACCACTCATTTTCTGCGAAAACCTGATCAAAATTTACCAAATCGGCGACCTTGAGGTGCTGGCTCTGCAAGGTTTGGAATTTAGTGTCAATACGGGCGAGATGGTCGGCATTGTGGGTGTTAGCGGCAGTGGTAAAACGACCTTGCTTAATGTGCTAGGTGGACTTGTCCGTCCTTCGGCGGGCCAGGTAATCATCAATGGGCATCATTTGCTCAAGTTGTCTGACCATGCGCTCAATCGGTACCGACGCACGGAAGTTGGCTTTGTGTGGCAACAGGGCGCTCGTAACCTCATTCCTTATTTAAGCGCATTGGAAAATGTGCAGTTTCCCATGACGCTCGGTGGCACTTTTGGGCGAGAGGCGCGGGAACGAGCCAAATCATTGTTAGAGATGGTGGGTTTAGCGGAGCGCATGGACCATTATTTGCAAGCTCTGTCTGGTGGTGAACAACAGCGGGTGGCAATTGCCGTTGCGTTGGCCAACAATCCTTCCCTTTTGCTGGCAGACGAGCCAACTGGCGAGCTGGACTCTGTAACGGCTCAGACTATCTATGACGCCCTGCGGGAGCTGAATCGTCAACTGGGGCTGACCATTCTGATCGTTAGCCATGACCCTCAACTGGCGCGTCAGGTAGATCGCGTGGTGGCGATTCGGGATGGTAAAACAGCCACAGAAACCGTGCGCGCTCAACAAAAAACGGGGGCAGAAAATGACGACTCTGAGGTTGAGCAGTTTGAAGAGTTGACGATGCTTGATTCTGCCGGACGGCTGCAACTGCCTAAAAGTTATCGTGAGGCGTTGCACATTGGGGATCGGGTGCAGATGGAGTTAAGAGATGACGGGGTGGTGATTCGTCCGGTTAGACGTGAGCAGAGGGGAACTGAAGAAACGGCCGTATCTCCCCCAGCCTCTCCTTCAACAAAAAACGAAACCCAATCCCCGCGCCGCCCCTGGCTACGATGGTGGCGACGTTAGCTCTTGGGAATCCCGCGCCAAAAACGCCCCAACTTGGGCCGAGGTTGGCAGCCCCCCTCTGGGGCCTAAGCCGGTGACGGACAAGGCGGCGGCAGCATTGGCAAAGGCTAAACATTGTGCCAAACTTTTCCCTTGCAGCGTTGAACTCAAAAAAGCGGCATTAAAAGTGTCGCCCGCTCCGGTGGTATCCTGAACGTCAACTGAATGACCGGAGATTTGTGCGGTGGAAACGGCCGTTACCGCCAAAGCCCCCTTCCCCGCCAACGTCACCACCACCACCTCTGGGCCATAGGCCAACAGCTTTCGCGCACCCTCAATAGTAGCCGATTCTCCGCTGATGCTCACAAAACCCCGTTCATTAAATGAAGCGATATTCACCCAACGCAGCATCGCTTCCAACTCTTGGCGGCTCGCGCCGGTGGTAGCCTCGACATCAATCATGACCTTTGTTTGGTTGGCATGGGCAATTTTAGCCAGGCGAATAAATTGCTGTGGATCATTCGGAAAGGCGTGGATGGCGCGTGTCTGGCCAAATGCCCGCTGATACGCCTCATCTGTGTAGCTGGGTTTGAACGTGGGGACGACAATGATGGAGCGCTCGCCATCTGGCTCGATTAAAATAACCGTAAAAGGCGAGGCCCCGCCAGCTTTTACCTGCATAAATTCGGTGGCAACGCCGTAATTCGCAAAATCATCAATGATAATTTGCCCTTCCACATCATCCCCGACCGTTGAAAACGAGGCAACTTGCATGCCCAAACGGGCAGCGGCGCAGGCAAAGTTGGCACAGGGGCCACCTGGCAGTCGGCCGACTAGCTCTGCCATCACCTTTTCGCCATACCCAGGCAGTTGGTCTACCTTCATGACGATGTCCAGATCAAGCCCATCAATTGTTATGATGTCAAACGGCCGTTTCTCCATTGCACCCTCCTCAAACCTCTTCAATTAACCTCATGGCCTCCGCTGCCCGCTGCCGGGCTAAACGCTGCACGGCCTCATCAATCACAGGCGGGCCAATTTGGGCAATAGTCAGGGCAGCACTCACCGCAGCTTGCGCCGCTGCCTGCCGCAAATCATACGTCTCCAGCCACCCAACCAACAACCCACCACAAAACGCATTGCCAGCGCCGGTCACATCCACAACCTTTGCCGGAAAGGCAGGAACCCGCAAAAACAGGTCAGCTTCACGGTCATAAATGAGTGATCCGGCCTTGCCCCGGCGCAAGGCGACAAGGCGCGGCCCCAGCGCGGCCAAAGCCCGTAGCTGCTCTTTTGGCGGTCGTTCCCCGACCAGCACCTGTGCGTCTGGCTCCCCCGGCGAGAAGATGGTAAAGAAAGGAAGGCATCGCTTAAAAATGGCAATTTCAACGGAAGTGGTGTCTTCGTCCACAATCAATTCGGCACTCAGGAAAACGTTCGCGGCCACCAGTGCTTGTACAAATTGTTCTTCGAGTGCATCCCCACGACCGAAGAAGTGAAACCCTTTGAGCGTAGGCGAGATGGGCTGCGCAGCGGGCACATGAACCAGTTGGTCAAACCAGGCCTCAGCCGATACGCGGGGAACCTGGGTACGACGGCCGTCTTCTTCCAAAACTTGCCAGGCACGCGGCGTTGGTAAATCAGTGACCACCAACCCTCGGTCGTCAAAGCCATGTGGCTTTAAGCAGCGGGGGTCAAAATCGGCACCCACCGCGGCATTTAGGGTCACGTCGTCGTGCCAAAGCCGCATACCGCAGGCGGCATACAAACCCCCACCGCCCAGCTGGGCCATTGCGGTACGGCCGTTCGGGTAAATAATGTCGTCGAGGATAATGCCCCAGGTGGCGTAACGGCTCATCAGTGGGGCACAGATTTGGGGCGTTGGTAACCCGTGGCGACCTTCTGTTCTGCCAGAACAATGCCCAACATTTGCAGCGGCGGAATGGTCAGAAGAGGACTCATCGGCTCGGACACAGCGGGTAAAACCACACCATCAGCAGGAGATTGGAGTAGATCGGCCGTTTCTGGCGTGGCGATGACAAACAGGCGGCTGCCCCAGGCGCGCACCACGCGAGCCGTATCGCGACAGCGACTCACAACCTTACCCTGCGGCGCAATCAAAATCACGGCATCCTCCTTCCTGATGACGCCAATCCGCAGGGCGTGATGAAATTCTTCAACGGTCAGGGGCATGCCTGGCTCCTGGGGGCCAGCCGCCAACAAAGCCGAGCCGTTTTGGGCAACGGCAAAACTGGGGCCACCACCCACGAAGGTGGTGTAACCGGGCTGGGTGGTGACCACCGCCTCCGCCCACTGTTTGCTTTGGGTTAAAACGGCCGTAATCTGCCCAGGAATCGCCCGCAGCTGGGCCTGAAGCTGCTTCGCTTCATCCTGGCCAAGATGGCCACGCGCTTGCCCAAAAGCAATAGCTAAATCAATTAAAACGGCAATGGTGGCCGTGGTGGTTTGGGCGGGCCAACCCACCTTGGACCCACGCGGAATCAGCGTCACCGGCGGTTTTGCCACAAATGGATTGCTTTCATTGGGATTATCGGTGATTCCAATGACCAAAGCGTCGGAGGCCAAAGCCAAATCGAGCGCGTCCCAGGTGGTGGTGGGGCGGCCGCTGGAGCTAATGACAAAGTGCGCGGTTTGTTTATGGATGCCTAAACGGCCGTAAGCGGCATACTCATACGCTTGCAACGGTTCAAATGGAACACCTGCATAGGATTCCCAGGCATAACGCACAGCCTGCGCCGCAAACCACGAATCGCCAGACCCGCTGGCTAAAACTTGATTGATTTTCCGATCTGCCATCTGTTGCGCCAAAATCTGAACCTGTGGCGATAATTCTTGCAGTACGCGAGTAAGAACCGCTGGTTGGGCGGCAACCTCTTCGCGCGTATTGGCAATGGGCATCATAGCTATATTATCAGACAACAGAATCCTCCTAATTTTTATAATAAACGCATGATTCTACTGAAAAAGCCGCAGATTTCGCAGATTTTTACTCTGGACACCTTCGCGGGTTTGCGCCTTTACGCAAGCTTTTCAGTGGACTCAATAAATTTACAGGGATTTTTCCTAGAGATGTGGAGCGCACAGCACAAGTGGCTGTATCGGGTGGTTTGCTTTGCAGTTATCTAGGGGTAACTTTGCAACACATCCAGGAAGCGTTCCCAGAAACGTTCTGCATTAACGGCGACGGCCACCTCAGCATTTGGGGGGGCGCCTTGAGGTTCGCCGGTATCGGCGCGGCGATGGCGGTAATCGCAAACGGTCATGCCATAGGTGTGCGTACCCGCTAGCTCAATCGCCACGTGCATTGGCTCGAAGGTTAAAATATCTGGATCCGTCAACGCGATCACGGCTAACGGATCGTGCATGGATCCGCCGGGTAACCCAAAAAGCCGCGACAAACGTTCACTGTAAAAATCGAGCATCTCGGCCACGGCAACGGCCGTTCGGCTACCCATCTCTCGAATTTGCTTCCGGTATTTTGGCGTGGCGTTGACTTGTCGCGTCACGTTAAGACCCAGCATTTTGATGGGAATGCCGCTCGTAAAGACCACATGAGCCGCCTCAGCATCTGCCCAAATGTTAAATTCGGCAGCGGCCGTAACATTGCCAAACGTGGTTGACCCACCCATCAAGCTGATCGCAGTCACATAATCAGCTAAATCTGGATAGCGACGGATAGCAACAGCAATATTGGTCAGTGGGCCTACCGGAACCAAGTGAAAGTTTGGCGTTTCTTTCGCAGTTCGATAGATAAAATCAACCGCATGTTCCTCTAAAACAGGGACTGTTGGCTCGGGTATGGTAGGGCCATCCAATCCAGTTTTACCATGCACGCGTGAGCCATCGTCGGCTGAATTATTCTCTCTCAGCAAGGGTCGGTCATGCCCAGCGGCAATGGGGATATGCCGCAAATCGGCCAATTCCACCGTAAAACGGGCATTTTTGGTTGTGAGCGGCAAGGAAGCATTGCCAAAAACGGTGGTAATGCCCTTGATGTCCATCGTGCGTGCCCCAAGTAAAATGGCCATGACATCATCATGGCCAGGGTCACAATCAATGATTGCCGGGGTTTTCATGAGACTGCCTCGGTTAAGCGCTGTTTGTACAACGCGAGAAAACGGTCGTTGTCAACATCCACACAAACATGCACGTTTGGCTCGGCTTCAGCACTTAAGCGCCAATCAACGGCCGTTAGGCCAAAATTCACAGGGCTTACCGTTTCAACCTCGACATGCACAAGTTTTGTCTTAAACAGCGTCGGGTCAATCACATAAGCCAACGCCGAGGAATCATGAACGTATAAGCCATCCAAACCAGAGGCTTCTTTATAAAAGCCCATATAATGCGGCAAGATTTTAGTGATGAAGTCCGTAAAGCGATTACCAGCCTTGCCCAATTCAGCCACATACGCTGGTGTCATCACCGTTTTTCGCGTCACATCCAACCCTACCATCGTTACTTGCCAGGGCGCGTTAAACACAATTTTGGCGGCTTCAGGATCGTTGCGGATATTGGCCTCTGCTACACCAGAGGCATTCCCCATCGCGTTCGCAGCCCCACCCATTAAGACAACCTCTTTTACATTTTTCGCAATCTTTGGTTCCAGCGATACGGCCAAAGCGACATTTGTTAGCGGCCCCAAAGCGACCAAGGTAATCTCTCCCGGATTGGCCATAATGGTGTCAACGATAAATTGGGCGGCCCGCCGGGGGTCAGGCTGGCCTTTAGGCAAAGGAAAATCCACCTCGCCCAAGCCATTATGGCCGTGTACGCGCCAGCCAAATCCCTTAAATTCACGCAGCAACGGGGCTTCTGCTCCCCTGGCTACTGGCACTTCAGGATGACCAGCTAATTCTACTAACCGCAAAGCATTGCGTGTGGTGTTTTCGCTACCGGAATTGCCGAAAACGGCCGTTAACCCTTCTACCTTCACTTCTGGCGAACAAAAGGCAAACAAAATCGCCATCGAATCATCCACACCCGGATCGGTGTCAATAAGGATACGCTTTGGTAAATCAGAATTTTTCATAATGATAAAACAGCCCTACATCAACAAATAGCGTCAGCAGAAATTAGCCCTTAACACCCGTTTGGGCAACACCCTCGGTGTAATATTTTTGCAGCAACACGAAGAGAATGATGACAGGCACAGAAGCCAGAGCAGCTCCGGCAAACCGACGGCCCCAATAAGTTGTGCGCTGCGTTTGCGTCAAAGCCAATGTAACCTGAATAACCTGAATATTTTTGTCACTGACAGCAATAAGCGGCCATAAAAACAGATTCCATATAAATTGGAATTCCAGCAAAGACATCGTAATCAAGCCCGGAATGGATAAAGGCATAATCACATGCCGCAAAACCTGAACATAGCTCGCACCATCAATGATGGCTGCTTCATCCAAATCTCTTGGGATTTCCTTAAAAAATTGGATTAGGGCAAAAATGACAAAGGGGCTGGCAAACCAGGGCAAAATCATGGCCCAATACGTATTCGCAAAGCCCAATTGCTTTACCACAATAAAAAGTGGTACGAGTGTAACCTGAACAGGAACAAACAATGTCGCAATGACATAAAGCAGGATAACGTTTTTCTTAGGGAATGGTAATCTTGAAAAAAAGAAAGCCGCTAAAGTGTTAAAAATCAAACTCGAAATCACCACGCTGGCCGACACAATAAACGAGTTCAATAAATTTTTGTCAAACCTTAAACTTTCTCGCGCCCCCACTTCATTCAAGCCCATGACCGTTTGGTAATGTTCTAAAGTCCATTCCCCGGGTCTGGGCAAAAAGGTGTGAATGGAAAGGGGGAAAAGATTGGCTAATATTTGGCTTTCTTGCCGAAAACTGGCTAATACAGTCCAGATAAATGGTGTCAGAAAAATGACAACCAACAAAAAATATCCAATCCATCGAATGATATCCAGGATACCAATCGCCCGAATGCTTTGCATCAAGGCAGAAGTTAGAGTCAATGGAGAAGCAGAGGATTGTTTTCTATTTGAGGAGCTTTGCGTCGTTGCCATACCTGCCACCTA
This sequence comes from Ardenticatenaceae bacterium, assembly GCA_020634455.1. Classification (GTDB taxonomy): domain Bacteria; phylum Chloroflexota; class Anaerolineae; order Promineifilales; family Promineifilaceae; genus Leptofilum. The sequence goes on from JACKBQ010000001.1 coordinate 733,168, forward strand.
ATAATCCGTGTCCAAGAGTTTGATCTGTCCAAAACTGATTACCAACAGAATTGCTAGTGTAACCATAGATAGGGCACTGGCATATCCCATATCTTGGAATAAAAAGCCCTGCTGGTAAATGTAGTACACAATAATATTGGTGGATTCTAGTGGACCACCTTTGGTCATTTGGAAAACAGGGTCAAACATTTGGAAAGAAAATGCAACTTGTGTTACTAGAACAAACATTAAAACCGGCCGCAATAAAGGCAGTGTGACATTCCAAAATTGTTGCCAGCGAGTAGCCCCATCCACAGTGGCTGCTTCATAATAGGTACGCGGGATACCTTTTAGACCAGCCATGAGAATAATCATGCTAAAGCCAACATCCTTCCATATCATCATAAAAGTCAGAGAAGGCAATGCTCTATCTTCATGTGAAATAAAGCGTATCTTTGGCAAACCAACCGAGTTCAAAATGCTCTGAAACAGCCCCTGTTCTGAATGGTACATCAAGGCCCAGATAATAGAAACAACAATAATAGAGGTTACCATGGGAGCCATAATGGCTGAACGAACAATTGACGAACCAATTGATTGTTTAGACAAAAAAATGGCAAGAGCCAACGCCAACATGACTTGAATTGGAATTTTGACTAATACGTAAACAAAAGTGACCTGTAATGAATTCCAAAAAGCTGGATCACTCGCCATACGTATATAATGATCAAAGCCAATAAAGTCTCGGTATCCACCCAATAAGCTATATTGGTAGAGACTTGAACGGGCTGCTGAGACAATCGGATAATAGCGGAAAAGCGTGAAGTTAATTAAAGCTGGCAATACAAACAGAAAAGCAACAATGTAACTTCGCCGTCGCCAAGTAAAAAAACGGCCGAATGCAGAGCCTTGAGTTTGAATAGGTGCGGTTCCTTGCATAATGTTTGCCCGAAAAAATTACAGAACAAGGTTGAGGGCTAAACATCAGCCCTCAACCTTGTTACTACTATGTTAAATAAACCCGATTATTCGTTCCAGCCTTGGTACTTGGCACAAGCTGATTCAATATCTTGTGCAGCTTGCTGTACACGAGCGGCAACATCAAGATTTTCAGCAGATTGCAGGTCTTGCAAAAGAACCGCGTGAATTTGCTGATATTCCGTGTAACAAGGGGTTTGGATACGTGGTACACCAATTTCCTGCAAACCCTGGGCAAACAACTGTTGCGGATATTCACTGTACTCTGGCAATTCATTGAGCAGGTCAAAACGAGCAGGTAACTGACGGATGCTATCGTACCAGATACGAGCGCCTTCGTGCCCGGTAATGAATTTCACCAAAGCAGCGGCTTCATCTTTGTGCTCAGAATTGGGGGAAACCCCAAAATGCCAGGAACCAGTGTGGCAAAGCTCAGCACCACCTTCCATGTAAGGAATACCAGTTACGCCATAGTTAAAGTCCCCATCTGGATACAGACGGTTAATTGTACCGATAGCATTGTCTGGATGAACAACAAAAGCACTTTGCTTTGTGAAGAAGATATCCGGGATAGATTCGATCGGTGTAACAGCACGGTCACCGAAGTGCATGTCACGATATGCCTGGTAACCGGCAATCGCTTCAGGCGTATCCAGGTAACCTACAAACGTGAGCCCATCTGGCCCCATACCTTCATAAGTTGGGCTACCTCGTTCGCCAGCGCTACGACGAATAATGCCTTGCTCATAATCACCCGTCCAGGTACCTTGACCCCAGCGAATACCCCAAACCTCAGGAGTGCCGTCGCCGTTTTCATCAGTTTGGGTTGCTTCCCAAGCATCCCATGCTTCCTCAATTGTCCAGCTAGCAAGCTCTTGTGGTGGTTGAACACCAGCAGCATCCGTCATGTCTGCGTTATAGAACATCAAGGAACAGCTTTGCATAATGGCCGGGGACATGAATGTGCCGAGGTAAGAGCCTTCTTCAATCGTCTGTGGCAAGAACTCTGCCTTTTCCTCTTCGGTGAAGTATGGATCCAACGAAATGATGACCCCATTGTAGGAATAGTGCTTGATATCTGGGCCATCAGCCTGGAAGAGGTCGAAATCTGCGCCAGCGGCAACGGATGTCTCGATCTTGGGGAATAGTTCGGCAAAAGGTGTTACATCTAGCTCAATAGTGACATTGGCATATTGTGGTTCCGCAGCTTTCCAAGCATCAAAAATCTCATTGTAGACAACTGCATCTTCGGGAGCGCAACAGATGACAAATTTCAGCGTAATAGCCTCTGCTTCACCAGATGAGCCATCGGTCTCTGTTGCAGTTTCAGTGTCGCTACCGGAATCGGCGGCTGGCTCGTCGGTACCGCCACCACACGCAACGATTGCCATCGCTATGATCACTAGCAAGATAGCAAAAAATTTATATCTATTTTTATTTTTCATTCTATGTCTTCTCCTGCATGATTTGCTTGATCTCTATGCAGCTGTAATTTGGCAATAATGCGGTTTTTAGCTTCATGGAGATATCCTTGTGAGTCAAGACGAATATCAATCTTCAAATCCTTCTAGCAAGAAAGATCTTATGAGATTGATGGAAGAAATATTCTCTATCTACGGCTATAGACACCTCCTTTCCCTCACTTTAGCGGGGCTTTAGGAAACGTGGGTAAAAATCTTAGGCTTCTATGATTTTAACAAGGACTCGTCGTTGACGTGGTCCGTCGAAATCATAAAGAAATAAGCCTTGAGAATGGCCGAGTACAAGCTCTCCATTTTCAATAAGAACTATTTCGCTATTGCCAACAAGTGTGGCTTTTATATGCCCCGCGGCATCTGCTGGGGTATCAAAGATGTGGTGGAAATCGGTGCGGGTAGGCACCAAACGACGAACTTCTTGCAGAATATCTTGTTCTGTCGCTGGGTCGAGGTAACTATTTATAGTGATAGCTGCTGTTGTATGGGGGATAACGAGGAAGCAGACACCAGATTGTATCCCGCTGTTGCGGACAATTTGTTGCACCTGCTCAGTGATGAGGTTCATACTGTCCCCTTTCGGGGTCATTACCGATATCGTATCGTGCATGTAGGATAGGTTCCTGTTTGTTGGTTTTGATTGTATGCTGAGCGCATGTTTTCAAAAAAGCTTCACGAATGATAGTTTTAGGAGCTGTCGTGTTTCGACATCAGCATTGTTTGTAAATGTTCCCTATATTGGCTACTGCCAATTGGCTTCCTTTAGGTACCAATTTACTATACCATAGCCCATTTTAGTGAGCAAAAAGGTGTTGAATCACATTCACAAATGTTACATTTGACAAGGATGCCCACTCTGAATCAAAGTTATTGTAGCGATGTACTGTGCTGTTTTTACGGCCGTTTCGCCATCAATTTCACGCCGCATCTTCAGATTTCAGCTGGGAGGTTTGCTGCTCTCGCCACCATAACACCCCGGCCCCTACCAAAAGCGGCAGCAGGCTAATGATTCCCAGCACAAGCGGCGAAGTAGTGCCAGAAACCCGCACCGCACGGCTGCTGTCCGCCAACACCATGCCATCTGGCGAACGAAGTTGAACCGAAAAGGTACGATTATCACTGGCCAATGGCAGCCGATAACCAACAAAATCCACTCGTGGCGTTATTTCAGGTGTGCGGCTGTCATATTCCAAAATTTCATAACCGTAATCCCCACCCGGTGTCTGGATAACGGTGTACCCTTGCAGGGGGATTTGCGCCAACACCCGCTCACCACTCACCTGCTCCAGGGTGGCATCCTCAATTGGTTCGCCAGCAATCCACGTCCACTCACCAGTTTGGGCCACCGAGGCATCTTGTGGGTCCTGTAAACGGGCATATGCCAGTGCAGGATATTCACGAGTGATAAACGGTTTGAGATAAACAACCGTGTTCGCCTCGCCCAAAATGGCACCCTCCAGATCGTTAGATTCTTCCGGAAATGTCCAACGCTGCTCTGGCACAACCTCATAACCAATCGCCGTCCGCCGAGGCGCAAACACAACCAAACGGCGTTCACTATTCGGCACAATGGTCCCATCAAGCGCCCGTGTACGAATGCGATAATTACCAGGTTCCAGCTTGATAGCAAAGCCCTGATTCAAGCCCGTACTGTAATAGTTAAGGGGAGATGGTTCCAGAGGGGCGGGCAGAATATCACCTGGGGCAACACCCTGATTTTGTGCTTCGCGAGCGGCGTCTAGCCAGGCCAGACGGGCCTGTTCATAAGCCAACAGGGCCTCACGATAGGCTAGCTGATCCGCCTCAAACTGGGCATTTGCCCTTTCCGCATCGGCACCGATGTATAAATCTGGCTTGCTTTCGCTACCCCTGCCAGTACGAAAATGGATGGTGTAGGTCGTTTGCTCCACGGTCTCCACCACTTGCAGGCCACGCATGATTTCTAACTCGCCCTCAACGACCTCATTGAGCACATTCCAGGAGGCGCGATAATCATTGGTGATGGGCCAGTAGTAGATGCTGGTGATTCGCGGTGAAAGAATGCTTGTTTCGGTGGAGATGAGGTAAATGGTATCTACAGCAGGTGGGGCAAAGGTGCCAATGACGGCATCGGGGATGCCCGCATTGATGCCGTAGACAAAAGCCTCTTGTCGATCCGTTTCCTGGGCAAAAACCCAAACAGGTGCACCCAAAACCAGCAGCAAGATTAACAGGCTTCGCCGCAGCCGCTGCCTAAACCAAGACGATAAGCTCATGACAATACTCCTCTACGCCGCAACATGCGAACGGCCGTAACCAACCAAACCAGCGTTGCCACCAGAGAAATCCCAAGCTGCTTGATGAGCGCCAACCAATCATTATTCAACGAAGCCGTCAGGATAACGTCCAGCATCCGAAAGGGTGATAACCAGGCCAAAACTGATTGCAAGTTTGCCAAAATTGTGCGGATAAAGAGGAGCGCGTCATAAAAACGGCTGGTGGGCGGAACACTCAGGAGGGCTGTGTAAGCAGATTGCAAGCCCAGCAAAACGAGGATACCAGCTACCAAAATCAGCACGGCCGCCCTGGCAGAAGGTGCAGCAGCCGACACAAACAAGCAAAAGGCAACCGTTACGCTAACCGCAAAAAACGTGGGAATAATTGCCCAAAGCAGTTGCAAAGGAATAACGAAGTTCGTCACCCAAGTCAGTAAAAACAAAATTGGCAAGGTAAGCAAAACAAACAAGCTATAGGTAATTAGCCCAGCCAGAAAGTTACCGCCAATGAAGATTGGCTCGTCTATGGGCGCGAAGAAGAGAATTTGCAATGAACCTTGTTCACGCGGGCGGGCAATAGCCAGCGTCGCTTCGACGGCCACAAACAGCATCCCCAAGCTGAGGACGACTTGCAAGGGCACCAAAAAGGGTTGGGCGAGTATGTTTAGACTACTTTCACCCACAAAACGAACAGAGTTGAAGATTAGCAAGGCGGCGATGCCTACGGCAACGGCCGTTACAATGTAAATTCCCCAGCCAAAAAGCGAATCGCGGGATTGCTGCGTGGCAATTCTGCGAATGGTGTGCTGTTTAAGGGTGCGTTTTGCTAAATTTAGGCTCATCCGGCACCTGCCAATTGTTCAACGTTTTGGTGCGTGATAGTCACAAAGGCGTCTTCAAGACTCATCTCTTCCATCTGCATGGTAACAAGCACCCCTCCGGCTGCCACCACAGCCTGGAAAATATCTGGGCGGGCATCGCGTCCGCTGGCAAGATGCACAGTCAGCTGAGTATCGCGTGTTTCGATTTTTTGCACTTCGGGGATGGCCTGGAGCTGGGCGGGGAGCGATTCGGGAACCGCCAACAGCTCAATGTGAACCACATTGGTGTTGCCAATTCGGGCGCGAATGCCGTTGATGCTGTCCTCAACGAGCAAATGTCCATGATGCAAGATGCCGATTCGGTTAGCCGACCGTTCCACTTCGGAAAGAATATGGCTAGAAATCAACACCGCCCCGCCCTGCGCCCGATGTGCCTCAATGACAGCGCGTACCTGGCGGATACCGAACGGGTCCAAACCACTCACTGGCTCATCCAAAATGAGCAAATCGGGTGTGTGAATCAAGGCACGAATCAGGCTCAATTTTTGCCGCATGCCGCGTGAATAGGCTGCGGCAAGAACGTGACGATCATCCCACAGCTCAAGGGCGTGAAACAGCGCTTCCATGCGGCCTCCAGGATGAACCACATGATTAAGATCCGCAAAAAATTGGACGAGTTCCCAGGCGGTCATGCGTCCCGCAGGAGGCGGCTCCTCGGCTACAACCCCGATTCGGCGTTTAAGCGCAATAATGTCATCGGTAAGAGGGGCGTCGAAGAGAAAGATACGGCCGTTTGTCGGTTTCAGTAGCCCAAGCAGCAAACGAATCGTCGTGGTTTTACCAGCGCCATTTGGCCCCAAAAAACCGTAAATTTCCCCTGCGGCAATATTGAGATTCAAATCGTGGACAGCCACTTTTGAATCGTAGGATTTACTCAGATTTTCGGTTCGTAACATGCGCACAAGCATACCATCATAGAGCCTTTTTCGGCCAATATGATATGATACCAAACATTATGGCTTGGATGATTGTAAGGCTCTCCGCACGACTATTTTACCGGCGGCTAGGTACGTTTTTGGCGGCAAACGTACTTTGGCTGATTACCAGCTTGCCCATCGTCACCATGCCAGCCGCCGCAGGTGGGCTCTTTTACCTGATGAGCCGCGTCATTGCCGATGAGCGTGACCTGGACCCGGATGAGTCAGCCATTGGTGATTTTTGGGTAGGCTTTCGTCGCTATTGGAAGCAATTTTCACTCATCGGCTTCCTTGATTTGGCCGTTGTCTTGCTACTTGGTTTTACAACATACTTTTATTGGCAGCACCCGGTCGAGTTGTTCAACTGGTTAGCCGGACCGCTGGCAATTTGTCTGCTTACTTTTTTTTTCATGCAGCTTTATCTCTTTCCGCTTCGTCTGGCCTACCCGGAGGAAAGCGTATGGTCCATCTTTCGGCGGGCGTTTTTCCTGGTAATTACAAGACCGATGGACACTGTTTTGTTGGTCACCTGGCTGCTGATATTAACGGCCGTTTGCCTTACACTTGCTGGCCCGGTACTCTTTTTGCTATTTTCAACCATAGCCCTGGTACAAACCTTTGCCTTACGTATCATCCGCATTGAGCGCGGCGAAATTCCAGGGGCAATCATTGATGAACTAAAAGAAAATAGGGGTAATAAATGAACTTTCCAAAAATCTCAAACGCAACTCGTCTCGAACGATTACAACCGACCAAGGGCAAGGTGCGAATGGTCATTGATACAGACACGTACAACGAGATTGATGACCAATTTGCCATCGTCTACGCATTGCTTTCACCGGAGCAGATGGCGGTAGAAGCGTTGTATGCCGCCCCATTTTTCAACCACCGCGCCAGCAGCCCCGGCGATGGCATGGAAAAGAGCTACGATGAAATCCTGCGCCTTTTGGAGAGATTAAACCTATCGGCCGAGAACCTGGCCTACCGAGGCTCGAATGGTTTTTTGGCCGACTATGATCATCCCTACGACAGCGAAGCCGTGCGTGATCTCATTGACCGCGCCATGAATGCGACTGAACCGCTGTATGTGGTGGCCATTGGTGCGCTCACAAATATCGCCTCTGCTATTCTCATTGAACCCAAAATTATCGAGAAGATAATCGTCGTCTGGCTAGGGGGGAATGCGCTGCACTGGCCTAATACCGTCGAGTTTAACCTGTCCGGGGATGTGCTGGCGGCGCGGTTGGTTTTGGATTGTGGCGTACCGCTAGTTTTAATTCCTTGCCAAGGGGTCACCACCCACCTCATAAGCACGGTTTCTGAAATTGAACTGTATGTGCAGGGCAAAGGAGCCATTGGCGATTACCTGGCAGAAACGTTCAAAGGGTATAGCGATGATCATTTTGCCTGGTCTAAAGAAATTTGGGATGTGGTGGCGATTGCCTATTTGATCAATGCCGATTGGTTGCCTTCCCATATTGTTTCTAGCCCGATTATTAGCCAGAGAACGGCCGTTTCCACCGTCAACAAAAAGCCCGACGACTGGCTAACACATGACCTCACCTGGAGCTTCGACCATTCCCGCCACTTAATTCGCTGCGCTTACCATGTGCAGCGCGACCCCATTTTCCGCGATCTCTTCATAAAATTGGATAAGTGGGCAAATAGAGCTTAAATGTGACCGTCACCTTGTCACCCGGTCACCCTTTCATCCCTAAAACGGAAAAATCACCGGCAGCAGCAGCGCCACGGCTACCAGCATCAACAAAATGAGCGGGATACCTACTTTGGCATAGTCGCTAAAACGGTAGCTGCCCGCACCCATCACCAGCGTGTTCGTCGGCGAGGCCACGGGTGAGGCAAAGGCCATCGAAGCGGCAATCGCCACCGCCATCAAAAAGGCGTGCGGCCGAATAGCCAACGTTTGCGCCGCCGCCAGGGCAATGGGGGCAATCACCACCGTGGTGGCCGTGTTGGACAGCACCTGGGTAAACAGCGAGGTCAGCAAAAAGAGGCCAATCATCACCGCTAACGGACCCATCCCACCCAGCGTGTCTACAAAGCCGTTGGCAATCAGATTCACCAGCCCCACCTTTTCCAGAGCGGTGCTCATCGGCAACATGCCAGCAATCAGCACAATGCTCTTCCAGTCGATGGCGTCGTACGCCTTGTCCATTGTGAGGCAGCCAGTGAGCACCACCAGCAGTGCGGCAATGAGTGCGGCCGTGATCAGCGGCACAAATTCGCCTACCATCAGCACCAACATCCCCACCATAATCGCGGCCGCCCAACGCGCCTTGCCCGGCGTGGGACGATTAATCTCCGATTCCGGCTCGCCCATCACTACAAAATCCCGCCGGAAATCGCGCAGTCGGGAAATGTCGTGCCAGCGTCCCTGGACCACCAGCGTATCGCCAAATTGCAGGCGCGTGGTTTTGAGATTGAGCATTTCCTTCGCGCCTGGGCGACCAATCGCCAACACAGTGAGGCGGTAGGTGGTGCCAAAGCGCACCTCGCCTAACGTTTTGCCCAGCAGGCTGGAGCGCGGCGGCAGCAGCAGTTCGGCCACGCCCACCTCACGACTCAATAATGCCTTGGAATCTTTGGGCTTGGCGGGCTGAACGGCCAAATTCCAGTGGATGGCAGCTTGGTTTACTGCCGTTACCTCCCCCTGCACAATCAGCACATCATTCCGCTCAATTTTCACCTCTTTGTCCGGCAGCAGCGGCGTGTCCTTCAAATTGGTGCCATCGCCGCCGCTCTCGGCCACTTCCCACAGGCTCGGCGGGCGCATAATTTTGAGCACCGTCACCCCGTGGTCTTCGCGCAGGCCAGACTCGAACACATTGCGGCCAATCAGCTCGGAGCCGCGCCGCACGCGCAGCCGCAACAAGTTTTCTGGCAGACGATACACGTCCACCAGCTCCTTGGGCGTGGCCACCACCTGCTTTTCTACCAGTACCCGACGGTCAGGCAGAAGCCGCCGCCCCACAAAAACCATGAAAGTGACGCCTATCGCCGCCAGCACCAGTCCCATCGGCGTATAGCTAAAAAAGAAAAATGGCTCGTAGCCCGCGTCGCGCAGCACGTCGCTGACGATGATGTTGGGCGGCGTGCCGATCAGGGTCATTGCCCCGCCCAGCAGCGAGCCAAAGGCCAGGGGAATGAGCAGCTTGGCCGGGCTAATTTTGGTGCTGGTCGCCAGGCTGATAATGGCGGGCAGCAGCACCGCCACGGTGCCCGTATCGCTCATAAAACCGGACAGCAGCGCCACCGCACCCATAATCACCAGGATGAGCCGCCATTCGCTGTCCCCGGCAATGGTGAGGATGCGGCGGCCAATGGCCCCCGCCAGACCGGTATGCAGCACGGCTCCGCCTACCACAAACAGGGCGGCAATGGTGAGTACGGCCGTACTCGAAAACCCCGCCAGCGCCTCCCCCGTCGTCAACACACCCGTGAGCATCAGCGCCAGCAGCACGCCCACGGCCACCACGTCTACCCGCAGCCATTCGGTAATAAATAAAAAGATCGCTGCTACCAGGATGCCCAGCACCAGCCACATTTCAAGCGTCATATTTTCCTCGTTATCGGTAATCCGTTATCGGTGGTCGGTAAACCGTTAACGGATTACCGTTTACCGATTACCATTCACCAAACACCCGTCATCCTACCCAAATCGGTGGGCCAGAACATGTGAAGTTTGTCATGAAACGGCCGTGAGACTTAGCGATTAAAGATTTAGTTCGGCAAAGATATGCTAAAATTTGTGGCTGGTATTTGGTGAAATATGCGGAATAGAGGATGTTTGTCTTGAAAACTAACCCAATACAAGGGAGAACTGTATGGAACCGAATTCACATCAGGATCGCAAAACTATTTTGAAAAACCATTTTACTGAACCAAAAAGAGCAGAAATTGATCAGCAGTTCGACGCTATGGCCGAAGATAAAGCGTATCAAACTCTGCAAACCGAAATGGCAGAATCTTTTGAAAAAAGCGATTGGGAAGCATTACTTTTTGGGGAGATAGACCAGTCTTCTCCTGCAAATAATGACTGCAAATGACAATATATTTGCCCGGACTGCTAGGCTTTTCACTGTTAACTTTCCTATTGATCTTTCGTGGAAAAGCGATGATGAATCGTGCGGCTCAAAACAGCTCTGAAAACCTTGGTGCCTATCAAAAACTTGTGGGCCAAGGAATGATTGCAATTGGCATACTCATGGCAATGATGACGCTCATGCTCCTGATAACGATGCTATTTGAGATTTTTTAGCCAAGATCATTTCCCGGCATGATTCACTTTGAACGAAACCATCTTTACATTTGTCATTCCGAACGGAGTCTTCGGAGTGAGGAATCTTGCGTGTTTACCTAGCGCAAAAGATTCCTCGGAGGACCTCGGAAAGACAAGCAAACATTAAATTTGTAAAGATGCGGCCATGTTTTGGAAATTCGATAGGTTGGCCAGCGCCTTGCCCGTATCTTCGCCGGGGGATAATTGAACTTTACAAAATAAATAGGTAATAGAGATAATATCATCATGGGAGGTGTTATTTATGCCCAAGAGACGATATTTGGAACTAACGGCTGTTCAAAAAAGCGAGCTAGTATTTGTGCGCGACCACCATGAGAAAAGCCACATGCGAGAAAAGGCCGCCATTTTGCTCAAAATCGCCAGCGGCATGAGTCCCAATGCCGCCGCTAAAGACGGAGGGCACAAGCCGCACCATCCGGATACTATCTACAAATGGCTAGATTGGTATGAACAGGATGGTCTTGACCGACTTGAAGTACAGAAAGGACGTGGCCGCAAAGCGGCTTTTTCCCCCTCGGTACGCGAAGCCGTCAGAAGCAAAGCAGGCACTGCTCCAGGTGATTCGACGTGACCCCCGGCAGCTAGGCTTCCATTCTGCCCGATGGCGATTAGAAATGATAGTCCAAGCATGTACTTGGTTACAGGTCAGTACAGCTGGGAGTCTAAGCCGATTGCTAAAACGGCTGGGCATCAGCTATAAACGTGGCCGCGATTATGTGCATAGTCCCGACCGACATTATCAAGAAAAGCTGAGTTTGATTGAGTTGGCTCGATTACGTGCTTATTACGAACCAGACCGATATGTGCTGCTCTATCTCGACCAGCTTACTTACTATCGGCAACCAACGATTGCCCAATCATTTGAAAGCAAGGGTCTGCGACAGCCATTGGCTCAACGGTCACATCGGGCCAATAGTAGCTTCCGCATCATTGGTGCCATCAATTGCATGACGGGGCAACTTTCTTACTTGCAGCGCAAACGCATCACACGCACCGTCATTGCTAACTTCTGGACTCAATTGTACCAATGCTATCCAGGTGCGGAGACAATTTACGTCGTTCTGGACAATTGGCCCGTTCACTTTCACCCGGATGTATTGGCCGTTTTACAGCCACAGCAGTTTCCTTTTCCACCCAAATTGCCAGGGAACTGGCCGACTGAGCCTGCGCCGAAAGCCAAGCAGGACAACATGCCCGTTCAACTACTACCTTTGCCCACTTACGCTTCTTGGCTCAATCCGATTGAAAAGCTGTGGCGTTGGCTAAAGCAGGAGGTATTGCACCTGCACCGATTCAGCGATGATTGGCCAGAATTGCGTGAAGTTGTGGCTAGTTTTCTTGACCAATTTGCCACCGGCTCTGACGCGTTGCTTCGCTATGTTGGTTTATTACCTATTTAAATTGTTAATGTTCATCATCCCCAGGCTAGTTGCGGAAGCCCAAAAGGCTTTCATAACTAGCCCGCCCGTTTACGGGTGGGCGGGCTGTATGGCGCATGTCAACTGGTCAAAATGCGCCAGCCGCGCTGCACGGCCGTTTCCCTTAAAATGGCATCAGGGTGTACCGCAACGGCCGTTTCCGCCAGTTCCAGCATCGGAATATCCCGCATCGTGTCGCCGTACGCCGCCACCAGTTTGCCCGGTAGCTGTTGTAGCTTGTCTACCTTTGGTTGCCCCACGTTGAGCTGCCCGATGATCTCGCCAGTGAGACGGCCGTTCACCACCTCAATTTGGGTACCGATAGATTCCACCTGCAACTTCTCGGCAAACTGCTGCAAAATTGGCTCAAACATGCCCGAAACGATGACGACACGAACCCCTTTCTCCTGATACGCCAGCAGTTCATCCACCACGGGCAACCGCCGGTGTGCCCAAAAAGAGCGATCCGCAACCCAATTGGCGACCTCGTCAAACCGCTCCGGCGTGTACCCGGCAAACAGCCGCATGATGCCCAAAATCCAGCGCTCCTTGAAAGCGCGCTCGTTTCTAATAATGCCTACGCGAAAGGCCAGCAGCCGGAAGAAGTTTTGCCGCACAAATCGTTTGAACTTAGCCCCTTCCCCATGCTCCACCAAATAATCGCGCATCCCTTCCCAGGCCACGCCTGCGGAGAGCGTGCCTTCCAAATCAAACGCCACAATTTCCTGCTCAGCCACGCTTCACACCCCATTTTTGTTGCAGCAGCGCTTCGGCCGTTTCCAGCGCCCCTTCAATCCAGCCCTGCGACCCCGAATACGCTTCGCCGATGATGTAAACGGCCGTATCCGCCAGCGGCTGCACCATTTTCTCCTGCACTTCCCACGCCTTCACATGGATGTTCCACGAATTCCACGCCCCACCAAACGGGTCCTGCCCCCAATCCTGAAAGCCCGCCGCGTACGGTTCCGGGATGTACTCCAAATCGTGTACCAGTTGGAGCTGCCGCTGCGCGTGGGCCACCATCGCCGGGGGGCAGGCGTACCGGTTCCAGCGCGGCTCGTCCGACGGCGGGAAGCAGTGCGTGGTGCTGTGCCCCTGCTCCGCCAACCCCGTCCAAAAGCCGACAAACGGCCCGTCGTCGTAGCTGGCCATCACCAGCGAATCGCGCAGTTCGGGATTAAACACGGCTGGCCCATCCGCCTCGGAGCCAAAGTAGTACACCTGGCGCACGGGCAAATCGGTCACGGAACGGCCGTTGTTCACCCCCGCATCTTGCCACCACGCATATCGGTAGCACAAAAACAGTTTAAACATCGGATGCGGCGTTACGGTGGGAATGAGCGGTTTTACGTCTGGATGCAGCAAAAACTGGGTGTCGTCGTCCAGCAGTTCCAGCGACCGGCGCGGCATCGCCAGCACCAGATGACGCGCTAACAGTGGGGAACGGCCGTCTATTTGCAGCTCAATCAGCCCATCCTCCCGACGGCTAAACGTGTTCAGACGACTACCAAAATGAATCTGCCCGCCCGCCGCAACGAACCGCTCCGCCACGGTACGCGGCACGCTTTCCATGCCGTCAATCACCGTACGATACTGCGCCTCGGGACCAAAATCGGACAAATACCAGGGGATCGCTTCGGCGGCGTTCCAGTTGGTCATCGTCGTGTTGTAGCCGCCCGCGTCCATCACCAGCTTGTACGCCTCGCTGCTCATCACCTGGTGCAGCAAATTCCAAAAGCCGAGTTCCCAGAGGAAACGGCCGTTAAATTTGTAATTCGCTTTCACGTCCAGCCACTGCGCTGGCGTCAGCTTGGTTGCCCCCGGAATCAGCACATCTATCGCTTCCATAATAAGCTGGCCCGGCGTTTTGCCCCGCTCCTGCCAGCGCACCCGGTACGGCACCTTGTCTGGATTGGCAAATTCAGCCTGCCGCAAATGTTGGCCGCGCACGTAGTAAATATTTTCGGGGCCACTGACGGGAAACGGCCGTGTGGCCAATCCCAACTGCTCCACCAATCCTGCCACCAGCGGCTGGTTGGTCAAATAGCGCATCCCGCCAAACTCCGCCTTAATCCCCGGCATCTCTGGCGGGTCTAGCGAGACCAGCCGCCCGCCGATGCGGTCGCTCAGCTCAAAAAGCTGCACGTTTAAGGGTTTATCGCTGGTCAGTCGGGAGTGGCTTAAATCGGCCGTCAACAACCGCCAGCCTGTGTACACGCCAGATACGCCACCACCCACAATTGCTACATCAATCACAGCATCGCTCATCGTTGTTTACCTCCAAAACAGTGTCACCCACCGCCGTAACGGCAAAATCGGATCAAGTATCGCACCTTATTCATGTTGGAAGCATCAACCTGGCTCCCTTTTGCAGCAATCCAGAAATCGTCGTGAGGATGATTTGGGCACCACGTCCAATTTGCACCTGGGCCGCTGCCTGATCGCCAGCGGTAATGCCTACCCAAACCCCCGCCTGCTGCATAATTTGGATGGCGTCATCTATGCGTTGTTGCACATCGGGATGGTTTGGCCCGTCAGGGTAGCCCATGCTCAGGGCGAGGTCACGCGGGCCAATGACAAAGCCATCAACACCGGGAACGGCCGTTAATTCGGGCAAGGTCTCTAGCAAATCAATATCCTCAAACTGGGGCAGCAGCAAAATCTGCTCGTTGGCCTGGGTCACGTATGCCACCTGTTCATCTGGCGCATCGAGTAGGTAATTTCCGGCGCGACCCGGCCCCAAACCACGCTTGCCCGCCGGCGGATATTTGCACCCCTGGACGAAATGTTGGATGGAAACGGCCGTTGTCAAACCGGGCATCATAATCCCCATCATCCCGGCATCCAGATATTGCAGCACCAGCTTCATGTCCACCTGCCCCACCCGCGCCATTGGCGTCACGCCAACTGCATCGCAGGCGCGCGCCACATTGACGGCATCAGCCGGGGTCAACGGGCCGTGTTCAGCGTCAATCATGTAAAAATCGAACCCAACCAGGCCAACCAATTCCGCCAGGTACGGGTCTGGGCTTGAGGAGAGGACACCGTAGATGGGCAATCCTTGTTTCAGTTTGGTTTTACTTTTGTTTTCGCGCATAGGGAATCGTAACGCAGGGAGGTAGATTGAGGCAACAATCGGGCCAGAAAAAACCAACTTTTTTATTTGACATAATTACCTTTTGCACCTACCATTCTCAAAAGAGGGGTCTGGTCTGTGGCCAGGCAAAGTGAATTCAGAAATGAGGTGGAAAGTGAACCGAACAACGTTCTTGGCACTCTTTTTGGTTTTGGCGGTACTGCTGGCAGGGGTAACGGCCGTTGCCTGTGATCAATTGCAGCGACAAGCCGCTGAGGAACGGATCACGTTGCCGCCAACCACCACGCCCAACATTCCGCCACAAAATGTTATTGTCAGCCGACCCGAAACAACCGTAACCGCTACAGCCACCATCACGCCCACAGAAACGGCCGTTCCCACCATCAGCGTTACCTCCGTCACCAGCTACACCATCCAGCCCGGCGATACGTTGGTCAACCTCAGCGGCCGTTTTGCCGTGAGCGTGGCCGAAATTGCCGAAGCCAACAATCTAACCAACCCCAATGCCATTACCGCCGGGCAAACGATATTGATTCCCCAGGAAGTAACGGCCGTTCCCCCCACCAACACCCCGGAACCATCACCTACCACCACGCCAGACATAGAAACAACCGCTGAAAGCGGCGGCGGCACGCCCGCACCAGACGAACTAGCGCCCACCGGACGACTGGAACTCACCCATCCGCTAACGATGGTGGTGGAACAAAGCGGCGTCATCACCGTGGAAATCATCGCCGACCCGGCGCTGGCGGCCATTGGCGAGCATGAGCCACACGTGACGGGCGTGGTGCGCCTGGACGCCAGCTACGAGGATGGCGAACGCGCCGTCTACGAACAAACGGTAGAGCTGTTCCCGCTCATGTCCGCAGAGCTGAACGCGCCTGCGTTTGAGGTGTTCCCCAGCGGCGGCAACAACGTGCGGCTACCGCGGGTCATCAGCACCACCCTGCCCGCCGCCTGGACTTGGGACGTCATCGCCACCACGCCGGGCGAGGCGCAGGTGATCACGGTGAATCTGTACAAAGAGCCAGATTCAGCCACAGAAGTGCCGATTCTCATTCAGAGCATCTCGCGCAACATTGAGGTGGTAGCTAAAAACCGCTGGCGGCAATTTGTGGATGGGTTGGCAGACAATGTGCTGCTGTTGCTGGGAACTGGTGGCCCGCTGGGGCTCATCTTGGCTTACCTCACCTATCGGGCCACGAAGGAAAACCAGCAGCTCAAGCAAAAAGCGGCCCGTGCCGAGCGCGAACCCCCACCCTAGCCCTCCCCCTGGCAGGGGGAGGGGACATACTCCCTCTCCCTCGTAGGGAGAGGGCTGGGGTGAGGGTACTTATTCTTGTGGCTGCTTGACAGGTAAAACGATGTGGAACTGGCTGCCGGGGAGCAAATCCTCGTCGTGGCCTTCGCTTTCGGCCCAGATACGGCCGTTGTGCGCCTCCACAATCCCCCTGGCAATGGCCAAACCCAAACCAGCCCCGCCCCCCTTAAAGCTGGTCTTACCCGATGAGTGCAGCATCACTTCCCCCGTCTGGTAAAACTTCTCGAAGATTAGCTCCTGAATTTCCAGGGCAATGCCAATACCACTGTCGCTGATGATGATTTCTACTTCACCGGGTTCGGGTTGGGGGTGGAAACGGCCGTCCAACTGCACCGTGCCCCCGTCTGGCGTGTACTTAATCGCGTTCATCAAAATCTGGTAAAACACCTTTTGCAACGCTTCCACATCGGCCTCTACCTCCGGCAGATTGGCCAGCTCACCCCGCTGCAAGGTGATATTACGCTGCGCCAGCGCCTCTTTGAAGCGATTGCCCACCTGCTTTAGCAAAAAAGGCAAATCCACCGGAGCCAGATACAGCTCCAGCGAACTGCTGTCAATTTTGGCCACGTCCAGCATGCTTTGCACCACTTCTTCCATTCGCAGCGCCCCGCGATTGATGCCCTCGACCCATTTTTTGTGGTAGCTGTTGGCCAAAATCTCGTCGTCGTCCAGCAGCATTTGGGCATTGAAATTCACAATCGTTAGCGGCGTGCGCATCTCGTGGGAAGCGATGGTGATGAAGTCGGTTTTGGTTTTGTCCAGACGTTCGAGACGGCCGTACGCCTCCTGCAACGCCTGGGTACGCTCAGCCACTTTTTGCTCCAGCTGCTGGTTAAACTGCTTGATTTCGGCATAAAGCTGGGCATTTTCCAGGGCGATGGCCACCTGATCGGCCAAAAGCTGGAAGTTAGGAATTTCGCTGGTGGTGAAGCCGCCCAGCTTATCGCTTTGCAGATCGAGTACGCCCAGCACTTTCTCTGCCATCTTGAGCGGCAGTAAAATTTCCGATTGGGCATTAGGCGCTTTTTCGTCAGCTTCATAGCGGAAGTCGCGGGTGATGTCATCAATGCACAACGGCCGTCCGTTGGCCAATACCCAGCCAACCAGACCCTTCAAACCCGCGCGGAGCTGCAAACCATTTTGGGGAACGCCGCTGCCTGCTTCGGCAACGGCCGTAATTGCCAATCGGGTTTTGTTTGGCAGAAAAACGCCCACGTAGTACGCATCGTACTGCTGCGAAATAAGCGTGGCAATTTGAGTCAGCAAATTGTCTAATTCTAAAATAGAAGTAATGCGCTGCCCGACGGCGTAGCTGGTTTGCTGCTGCATGGTGCGCTCCACCAGTTCCTTCCGCTGCCGTTGCTCCACAAACCGGAAAATCTCGGCCTGGCGCAGCGCGTGTAACCGCACCCCGTATGCCACCAGCCCGGTAAAAGTCGCTACAAAAATCATCACAGCAAAATAGAGCCATTCAGAATCTTCCGGGTGGAAGCCAAAGATGTACACCCAGGCCGCCAGGGCCACGGCCTGCATAAAAATGTACCAGTGCAGCGAGGTAAACATCACGCCAATGCCAAACATGAACAGGGCCAAATTGCCTGACTGGTTGAGATTGGGATTGAAAAAAAAGCGAAGCAGCACGGTAAACAAAATGACGGTGGCGACAACGGCCGTTACCCGTTCGGCATATTTAGAGGCCACCACACCCCGCAACAGCATAAAAAAGCCAATCAGCAAAAAAGCGCCACTGCCCACGGCCACGGCCACCATCGTTGCCTGCCCAATTTCGTGCAGCAAATATTGCTGAATGGCCGCATACACCCAAAACATGATGCCAAAGCTGCCGTAAATAAACGGCAACCCATCCATCTCGGTTTTGCGCAGCGCTTGTTTAATTGTTTCGTCCGGCACGCCCAGTTGGTCTAGTCTAACCAGATTGTTGAACCGCCGCCGAAGTAGCTGGGCAAATGTTGGTTTTGTCATGCACACTTCCTCGCTGATTGGCTAGATTATACCCGAGGTGTGCCAGATTTCGCAGTCGCCTTTTTGCCCATTTCGTGCTTCAATTAAGGAAAGAGATTGGAGGCCAGAGGCTGGAGACTAGAGATTTGTTAGTCTCCAGTCTCTTGTCTCTAGTCTCCCCCAAAATAACCTCAAGGAGAAACCACTATGTCCTCAGTCGCTCGCAAGCGTGATGAAATTGATGCCCAGTACAAATGGGATGTTGAATCGATTTTTGCCAACCCGGGTGCATGGGAAACGGCCGTAACCCAACTCCAAGCCCAGCTTCAGGAAATTGCCAAATTCAAGGGCCGCCTCAGCGAAGGCCCCGCTGTTTTGGCTGACTATCTAGCCGCGTCTGATGCAATGGCAACGGCCGTCGGCAAAATTTACGTTTACGCCAGCCTGAACTACAGCGTAGACACCACCAACCAGTCCGCCGCCGCCCGCAACGACCGCGCCCGCGGGCTGTTTGGCATGGCCATGGCCACCACCGCCTTCGCCCAGCCAGAAATGCTAGCCATCGGCTTTGCCACCCTGCGCGATTGGCTCACCCAGGATGAGCGGCTAGCCGATTACGGCCACATGCTCAACCAGCTAGAAAAACAACAGGCACACGTCCGTTCGGCCGAGGTGGAGCAGGTGCTGGGCATGGCGCGCGACGCCTTCGGCACCGCCAGCGCCACCCACGGCATCCTGGCCAATGCCGATTTACAGTTTGCCCCAGCCGTCGGCAGCGATGGCCAAACGTACGACATCACCCAGGGCACCATTGGCGGCCTCACCACCCATGCAGACCGTGAAGTGCGCCGCACGTCATGGACAAACTATGCCGACGCCCATCTCGCCTTCAAAAACACAATGGCCAACGCGCTGGCTTCTGGCGTAAAGCAGGATGTGTTCACCATGCGGGTGCGCGGCTACAAAAATTCATTGGAAGCGGCGCTTTCCAGCAACTTCATCCCCACCGAGGTTTTCCACAACCTGATCAACACCTACAAGGCCAACCTGTCCACCTGGCACCGCTACTGGAACATTCGCCGCCGGGCGCTGGGCTACGACACGCTGTACCCGTACGATGTGAAAGCGCCGCTGTCGCTAAACCCGCCGAATGTGAGTTATGAAACGGCCGTTGACTGGATCGCTACTGGCATGTTACCCCTGGGCCAGGAATATGCCGCCACCCTGCGCAGCGGCGCACTGGAAGAGCGCTGGGTAGATGTGTACCCCAACCAGGGCAAGCGCATGGGCGCATTCTCCTCTGGCGTCAAGGGCACGCACCCCTTCATCATGATGAGCTACACGGACGATCTGTTTGGCTTGAGCACCCTGGCGCACGAGTTGGGCCACTCGATGCATTCGTACCTGACGTGGCAAAACCAGAGCAACCTCAGCTACAGCCGCTACGGCCTCTTTGTGGCCGAAGTCGCCTCCAACTTCAACCAGGCGATGGTGCGCGCCCACCTGCTAAACGCCAACAGCGACCCCGAATTCCAGATTTCAGTCATCGAAGAAGCGATGTCCAACTTCCACCGCTACTTCTTCATCATGCCCACGCTGGCCCGCTTTGAGCTGGAAATCCACGAGCGCGTCGAGCGCGGCCAGGCGCTAAACGCGGACGTGCTCAACAACCTGCTGGCCGACCTGTTTAGCGAAGGGTTTGGCGACGAGGTTGAGGTGGATCGGGAACGCGTCGGCATCACCTGGGCCCAGTTCCACACACACATGTATTCCAATTTTTACGTTTACCAGTACGCCACCGGCATTTCGGCGGCGCACGCCCTATCGCAAAGCATTTTGGCAGGCACGGAAGGCGCGGTGGATAACTACCTGGGCTTCCTCAAGGCAGGCGGTTCCGTCTTCCCACTGGACGCGCTCAAAATTGCGGGGGTAGATATGACCTCGCCAGAAGCGGTGGAAACGACGTTTGGCGTACTGGCAGGGTATGTGGATTTGCTAGAAAAGCTGGTGGCGCAGCGAGGGTAACTATTTTTTTTGCAAACCGCTTTGCAGCAACACGGCAAAAAAAGCAAAGCTGGCCAAAATCAACAGCAACCAGAGGCCATTTTCGGCCAGAAAGGTTTGCCAGGCGGGTTGGGGAGCCACATCTGCCAGCCAATCTACGTTGAGCTGGGCCAGCGGCATGTCTAGCGTTTGGGTTAACCCGGCTTCGCAGCTGGCTCCGCCCAGGTAGGCGGTGGCCACCTGCCGCAACGCCTGATCACCAAATTGGTTCTGGATGTAGCGCAGCAGGGAAGCGCTTTGAGCCAGAGCCAGTTCTACCTCATTGGCATCTTCGGGGAAGGCAACGCAGAGGTTGAGCAAGGGGAGGGTGGTTTTGGCGGCTACTGCCGTTTCCAGCACACCACTCTCCTCGCCAAATCCTTCCACCAGCAGCGCCATCCCTTCTTCAAACCAATGCGGAAAATCGCCCCCGGCAGCCAATCGGTACAGCCGCAGATGAGCCAATTCGTGCGGAATCGCCCGGCTGAGTTCGTCGGCGGCGGTGAGGGGGTTTACGGCCGTTACCAGCAGCACGCCCAACGACGGGTCGGTATGTCCATTTTGCCAGTCACGGTCCGCCAGCCGCAGCCCTGAGCGCAAATCGCCAGTGGAGGGGTAAATGTAAAGGTTGAGGGGGGAAACGGCCGTTGGCGGCAAAATGTCATCCAGCGTGGCGCGGCTTTGGGCCACAATTTCAGCGGCAAGCTGCCCCAGCTCAGCGTCGTTGCCCGTCCAATGCACCGTCACGTCCCCGGCGGCGAGTTTCCGCCAGGTGAAGCGATTATCTTCATAATAAAAAGTTTCTTCGGGCACGGTGATGGTTTGAACGGCCGTTTGCAACTCCCACCAAAAGCGCACGGTGGCAAATGGGGGCAGGCTGGCGTCCATCGGGTCCAGATCAACATTGGCAACCAGCTGGTTAGCAGTTTGGGTAACGCGAATGGCCTGGATGGTAAACGGCCGTTCCACTCCCACAGGCTGCAAAAACAAATCAACCCGCTCAACGGGTTCTGCCACCACGCCCTCCAGCCGAAAAGCCACATTTTGCCCGTACTCAGCAACGGCCGTACTGGCAAAATCAGCCTGAGCCAAAGCGGAAGCGGACGTAAAAACCAGCGCCAACAACAAGAAAACCGGAAGCCAACGTTTCATGCCAAAATTGTACCATCACAAACCTAACAGCGAAATTGCCGTGGCGATGGTGAACGGACTTAGCAGCGTAGAAACCAGCACAATACTGGTCACCGCAGGCGGATCCAGCTCAAATTCAGTGGCCAGAATGATGGTAAACACCGCCGGGGGCATACTCGCTTCGATGATGGAGGTGGCGCGCCCCAGCCCGGACAGCCCAAGCAGCGTAGCCACCAGCAAACCCAGCAGCGGCCCCACCACCAGCCGCAGACCGATGGCGGGCAAGGCCAACCGCCAGGAGGCTATCGTTTTCAAATCGGCAAGCTGCATGCCCAGCACCAAGAGCATCACGGGGATGGCTCCGGCCCCGGCCA
Organism: Ardenticatenaceae bacterium; assembly: GCA_020634455.1. Lineage (GTDB taxonomy): Bacteria > Chloroflexota > Anaerolineae > Promineifilales > Promineifilaceae > Leptofilum. The sequence continues at coordinate 755,320 of JACKBQ010000001.1, forward strand.
CCTCAATGCCGCGCAGCAGCGGCGTTGGCAAGGAAATGCTAAAACTGTAAACGAGAATGGCCAGAACGGCCGCATACACTGCTGGAAAACGCAGCAAACGACGCAAAGCCACCCGCCAAGGCATCTCCCCCATCGAAGAAAGAAAAATGCCGATGGTGTACAGCATGATGGTGCTGCTGGTGTAATAAACCACCGCCCGCCCCAACCCCGGATCGCCATAGCGAAGCTGGTTTAGCGTCATGCCGTAGTTGCCGCCGTTCACAAACATGGTCACCACCATCAGGGCAATGGTTTCGGTGCGACCCAACCGCAGTAGCCGGGCAGAAATGTACGCAACGCCACCCATCAGCAAAACATTGAACACAGCAAAGAGAGCCAACTCCACAAGTTCTTCGCCGGGCAGCTGCGAGCTAACCAGGGAAGAAAACACCAGGCAGGGACTTAGCACATTCAAAACGATGGTGGATAACGGCCGTTTCTCCACCCCAAGCCAGCGCTGTAAGGCAAAACCAAAGCTGGCTACAATAAAAATGGGTAGGATATTCTGGGTTAAAACAAAAACAATATCAGACAAAAGGGACCTTTTGGGGAACGGGGGGAAGGTAATTGAGTAATTACCCAATTACTCAATTACCTAATTACAAATCATCGTCAGATTCATCATCGTCAAACATAAAATCGCCAAAATCAAAATCACCCGCCATCATCGCCGCTTCTTCGAGCGCCTCTTCCACGGCGTCCAGCAGCTCATCATCTTCCTCAATTTCGGAATCATCGAGCATGTCGGCCAGGATGCGCTGCACTTCATCCCCGCCAATTTGCCCCAACGCAGCAATGGCGGCAAGCTGCACAGCAACATCTTCATCATAAGCCAGTTCGGCCAGTTGGGGCACAAAATCGCTGTTGCCAATGCTGCCCGCGGCGCGAGCGGCCTCAGCCCGCATCTCTTCGTACGGGCTTTGCATTTCGCCCAGCACAGTAACCGACCAGCGGCGGTCGGCGGAGTTGCCCATCGCAAAAATGGCGCTCATCTGCATCGCTTGGTCGCCACTTTCGTAAGCGTGGACGATGAGGTCGTTGGTGCGCGGATGGTCTGCTGCACCGAGGCCCTCTAGCAATACGCGGCGGATGGATACGGCCGTATCCTCCGAGTCATACGCAGCCAGCATCGTTTCTATCAGTTTGGGCAGGATGCGCTCTGGCAGTTGGCCCCACTCGGCCAGCAGCACGTAATGCCCCAGCGAGCCAGCGGCGGCAGCCCGCACCTGCACGTCAGGGTCTTCTTGCAGCAGCCTGGTAATGACGGGAATCATCTTCAAATCGGTGGCGTCCCATAAGCCATCCAGTGCGGCCACACGCACCTCTGGCTGGGCATCTTGCAGACTGCGGGCAAAAATTGGGGAAAAATCCACCATAAAATTATCTTCAACAATATCTGCCAAATGGCGCACAATCGCCTGGCGACGCTCGTCGGATACGGCCGTCCAGCCCTGCCAAAACAAGTTTTCCTCCGCCTCTTCCATGTCGGATAGCCGGTACAGGTTGGCAATGTGCAGCGGATCGGTGCCAAAAATTTCAGCGAGAATGTCGGCAAACGGCCGTTCATCATGTTCTTCTTTCATTTTGATTATTTCACTCCAGGCAAAAATGCCCTTTCACTTTTAAGGAAAGGGCAGAATCTACAAAAAGTATGCTATTTTGTCAACGTGGGGGTCAAACTAAAATACCGGGTTGATAATATCCTGCACAATCAGCAGCGCCATCAGCCCCAGCAAAACGAGCATCCCCACCACATGCACCATGCCTTCCCGCTCTGGCTCGATGCGGCGACCACGAATCGCCTCAATCAGCACAAACAAAATCCGCCCGCCATCCAGGGCAGGGATGGGCAGCAAATTGGTAAAGCCCAACGCCACGCTGATAAAGGCGACCATGTTCAAAATAGGGAACAGGTTGCTGTTGGTCACAGACACTTCGGCCGCCTGTCCGGCAATCTGGCTGATGCCCACCACGCTCACCGGGCGGGCTTCGCTGGGGGAAATATCGCCGTTGATCAGCATGGAAGGCACACTAACCGTCAGGTACACAATTTCCCACATGGAACGGACTGACTCCACCGCAGATTCGCCAAGGCCACGGGTAATGCGACGGCCGTCTGGATCAACCATCAGCCCCACACCAATCGGGCCTTCCTGAGTTGCGTCATATTCATCCAGCGTGCGGGGAATGACGGTAAGTTGCTCGGTGCCTTCGCCACGCGCCACCAGCACCTCAACCGGCTCACCCGCCTTGCTGCGCATAATCTCAGCAATCAATCCCGACGATTCCGCCTGGACGCCATCCACTTCTAAAAATACATCTTCAGCCTGAAAGCCCGCTACGGCCGCTGGCGAGTTGGGGTCCACGCTAGAAATGGCCACGGCCGGCAAACCGATCATAAAGGCCACCCAAAAAACCACGAACGCCATAAGAAAATTGGCCCCAGCGCCCGCTACCAGCACAAACAGTCTGGCTCGTTTGGAGGCAGCGGCCAGGCCACCTTCCACAGTTGGGTCATCTTCCCCGGCGGGGCGCACAAAGCCGCCCAGCGGAATCCAGTTAAGGGAGTAGATGGTGCCGTTACGCTCTGCCAGCTTCACCGCGCGGGGCGGGAAGCCAAAGCCAAACTCTTCTACGCGGATGTTTGAAAGACGAGCGGCAAGGAAGTGGCCCAGTTCATGAAAAAGAATGATGGGGGTTAGGACAATAAAAAATCCACCCAATGACCATAAAAATGATGAAGACATATTGTTTCTCTATCAGGCGTGGCAATCCTGGCTAATGGTTACAAGATCGGCTGGGGTGCCACCTCCAACCGCAACGGTGCATTATACGACTGGATATTTGAGAATCGCAACCAATCTAACCACTCTCTAACGGTACGATGCTTGCTGGGTCTATGGTTAGCTGGATGGTGTGGCCGATTGGGGGAAGGGACACGGCCGTTTCCAGTTCAAACTTTAGGGTTAATGGCGGCTGGTGGCTGGTTTCCAGGGTGATGAGCTGGTAGCGACCGCGGAAGGAGTGTTGGGTGAGACGGCCGTTTATCACATTCACGGCTTCATTTTCGTTGTCTACCAGCCGGGCAGCTTCCGGGCGGATGAGGAAGAAATAGTTAATAGCTAATGGTAAATGGTTAATGGTTTGTGGGGCAATTTCCAATCTCCAGTCTCTAATCTCCATTGTCAGGGGATTTTGGGCTACCAGCTTCGCCTCAAAAATATTCTCCATGCCTAAAAAGCGGGCCACGAACGGGGTAGCTGGCTGGCGGTAAACGGTTTGGGGTGGGGCAACTTGTTCGATACGGCCGTTGTTCATCACCACCAGTTTATCGGCAATGGCAAACGCTTCGGCCTGATCGTGCGTGACGTAAACGGCCGTCATTCCCTCAGGCCGCCCCAGCATGTTGCCCGCATCCTTCAAAATGCGGCGCAAATCCAGCATCAGGCGCTCGCGCAGGGCACGATCCAGCGCCCCCAGCGGCTCATCTAGCAAAATGAGACGCGGTGCTGGCGCCAGCGAACGGGCCAATGCCACCCGCTGCTGCTCCCCGCCAGACAGCTCGTGAATGGGACGGCTGCCAAAACCGGATAAACCTACCAGCTCTAGCACCTCGCGCACCCGCCGCGCCAGTGAAGGCTTGTCCCAATCCAGCATGCGCAGGCCAAACGCCACATTCTGGAACACGTTCTTGTGTGGAAACAGCGCGTACTCCTGAAACACCATGCCCAGGCCGCGCTGGTGGACGGGGGTGTGGGTGATATCCTGGTTGTGGAGGTGGATACGGCCGTTGTCCGGCACAGTCAGCCCGGCAATGATGCGCAACAGCGTCGTTTTGCCGCAACCACTCGGCCCCAACAGCACCCCAATCTCCCCAGAGGCCAGGTTCAGATCAATATCGTGCAGCACCAGCTTGTCGCCGTATGATTTTTGGATGTTGGCACATTGCAATAACATACGCTCAACTTTACCCGGTTTATCAACCATGCCAAGAACAGACCACCACCCCATGTTGGCATGGTCTTGCCAATGCCCGCCACCACTTATTTTTCAACTGTGCTGGCTATGCGTGCCGCTATTGGTTTCGCTTATGCGCTAAGCAATTTTGTCTCGAAAGGCTGCCAAGTATGCTTTAGCTATTTGCAATGCTTTGAGCCGGTTTTTCAGTAAGGTGTGTTGGGAAATACCAGGAGCAAATTTTGTTTGCGCTTTCTGCGTTTTGTCTATCATCGACCCTATGGCACAAAAGGCTTCTTGAATATCTTCCTGCGTGACGCTCTCTAATTGGCTCGCGTCGTTCTGCATCAACGAAGATGCCACATACAACGCCTTAAGATTATTTTGCAGCATCACAAACTGCCAGGTGCCGGGGGCCAGTTTGTGCTGCGCCTTCTCGGATTTGCTAATTAACCTAAGTTGCTACTTTAAAAACATGGCCGAAGCTCATGGCCAAAATAAACAAGCTGACTTTGAGTTCAAAACCCATACTGGTCACCGCATGAATGCTCTTGGGCAAGATGCGCTCAATCAAGCTGCCCGTCGTTTCTATCATCTTGCGATGTAGGCTGATCCAGTATCGTTCCCAGGGTTCCCACTGGCGAGTCAGGCTTTTCTTGCGCAGCGGCTTGAACAAAATGTCAGCTTCGCTCAAGACATCTTCGAGAACGTAGTTGGTATAGATTCGGTCAGCATAGACTTCTGAACCTGGTGGTAAATCAAAGTCGAACAGGTCCAGACATTCCACATCACTATCGGCACCAGGTGTCAGAAAGAACTCGACTGGTTGACCATCTTTGGTCACGACCAGATGAATTTTCAGACCGTAGAAGTAGCGCTTTTTGCTGGCAATGAAGCCGCGGTAGGCTTCACCCTGATAAAGGTGACAGCGTTTAATTCGGTAGTTGTCACAAGCCGCTACGGGAAAGGTGTCGATGGCATAGAGTGAGTCGCTATTGAGGTCTTTCCAGTGTTCACCTAGTAGGGAGAACAGGCTGAGAAACTTGGCCTTCACTCGATGTAAGCGTCGATTGAAGCGGCTTTTGGAGAGCATGGCCGGGAAATAGCGTGGCTCAGCCAGCAAACTTCGGGCTGATTCGTAGTTTCCGGCGAAGAAAAGAGCTGCCACAATGGCTGTAGTCATCACTTCAGCGTCACTCATTTGACGTTGGGGGTCTTCGTAATGATGAATGGCCATAAGAAAGTCGCTTACAATCGTATAAATTGCTACTATTTTATCGTCCATGGGAGTCTCCTTTTGGTTGTGGGTTAGGCTCCATCAACTTTAAGGAGATTCTCCATGGACATCAAGCTACCTCGTTAGGTAGCAACTTGGGTTAATTAATGAAGCTATCGGCCTGAGCGCTTCTTGCAATTCTAGTTCATTGTAAGCATCCATTGTATTCTCCGCTTATGCTCTGAATCTCAGATGATACACCATTTGGGCATTTAATTTAGCAAATCACAGTAGGTTTTCGAGAAAGAAGAAGCCAGTTTTGCTGTGATTCGCTTAAGTAAAAGCATATTCTCGCCCAATTCTGTTTGGTAACTTTTCCGCTTTTACATATAATTGCCCTTCGGTTTTCAAAAGAATAGGAAGCACAAGGAGCAAGGTTGGTAGACCCCGGCGCGGCGGCTTACCAACCTTTCATGCGTATGAAATTATCGGTCATTATTTGTTGCTACAATGAAATAGCAACCATTCAAGACGTCATTGCCCGCACCCAGGCAGTAGATTTGGGTAATGGCTGGACTCGGGAAATCATCGTGGTAGACAACTGCTCAACCGATGGCACCCGTGAACTGCTGCAAAAAATAGACGACCCCGAAATTCGGGTCATCTACCATGAGCGCAATATGGGCAAAGGCATGTCCATTCGCACCGGCATCAACAACACCACGGGTGATTACCTGATCATTCAGGATGCGGATAAAGAGTACGATCCGGCCGAACATCCCAAATTTTGCAGAAAAGTAGAAGAAACGGGGGCAACGGCCGTTTACGGGTCACGTATCCTCGGTGGCGATGTCAAATACGAATACGCTCACGCTTACCTGGGCGTCCGCGTGTGGACCTTTGTTACCAACCTGCTCTTTGGCAGCAAGCTAACCGATGTCGGCACCGGTACCAAAATGGTCAGAGCCGACGTGGCCAAATCGCTGCACCTCACCCTCACCGGCTTCAACCTGGAATTTGAGCTGACGAACAAGGTGCTGCTGAGCGGCCATGACATCGTGGAAGTGCCCATCAACTACGACCCGCGCACCTATGCCGAAGGCAAAAAAATCACCATTGCCGATGGATTCAAAATCATCATGACCATGATGCGCGACCGCTTAGGACTCAGCCGAACCTTTAAAAAAGCCACAGAAATTGCAGAATCCAACCAAAACCTGGGTGGGGAATCGGCAAAATCTGCCTGATCACCGGATAAATTTCCAAAAGTATTGAAGAATTTAAAATGAAAATAGTAGTTACCGGCTCCATAGCCTACGATTATCTCATGTCGTTCCCCGGCAAGTTCACCGACTCGCTGGTGGCCGACCAACTGCATACCATTAGCCTCAGCTTTTTAGTCGATTCAATGAATCGGCAGCGCGGCGGCACCGCCCCCAACATTGCTTACACCCTGGCTTTGCTAGGCGGCCATCCCAGCGTTATGGCCACTGTCGGGCAAGATTTTGGCGACTACCGCGTCTGGCTGGAAAGCCACGGCATAGACACCAGCGCCATCGTGGAAATTGAAAATGATTTTTGCGCCTCGTTCTTTGTGAATACTGATCAGGCGCAAAACCAGATTGCCAGTTTTTACACGGGGGCAATGGCCCATGCTGCACGCCTGAGCTTTGCCCAACATGCCGCCGACGCAGATTTAGCCATTATCTCCCCCAACGCTCCGGACGCGATGAGCCAGTATGCCGAGGAGTGCCGCCAACGGGGCCTTCCTTTCATTTATGACCCCAGCCAGCAAACCGCCCGCTTTACTGGTGAAGAGCTACTGCATGGCTTAAACGGCGCGCACATGCTCACCGTCAACGAGTACGAGCACAAACTCATTCAGGACAAAACGGGGTTGAATGAAGAGCAGATTTTGCAGCGTGTGGGCAGTTTACTGGTCACACTCGCTGGCGAAGGGGCTCGATTGGTCATTGAAGGCAACGAAATTCGCATTCCGGCCGTCTCCCCCAGCAATTTGGCAGACCCAACAGGTGCGGGCGATGCGTTCCGGGCGGGGATGATGCGTGGCATGCAGCTTGGTTTGCCCTGGGAAGTTGCCGGGCGCATGGGTTCGTTGGCCGCAACCTACGTTTTAGAGCAGATGGGAACGCAAAACCATCATTATTCACCGCAAGAATTTGTGGCTCGCTATCGTCAAAATTTTGATGATGACGGGGCATTAGATGTTTTATTAACCAATTAGCAAAAACCTGACAGGTTTACAAAGTTGGCTGAACTTGCAGCTTGTTCCTCTTGCAAAGAGTTTACGCCAGCAAAAATCTTTCTAAACCTATCAGGTTTGAAGTTTGTAGAAGCAAGGAGATTATTTTCTGATGGAATTCGATATTAAGAACCCCGATCTCGCCCCAGGTGGGCGTTTGCGGATTGAGTGGGCCTCGCAAGAGATGCCAGTTTTGAAAGGTGTGTTGGACCAGTTTGCCGATGAACGGCCGTTTGCCGGGCTGCGCGTCAGTGGGTGTATGCACGTTACCACCGAGACCGCCAACCTGGTTGTGGCGCTGCAAGCCGGTGGCGCTGACGTGATGTTGTGCGCCAGCAACCCGCTGAGCACCCAGGACGACGTGGCCGCTTCGCTGGTGTCGCATTACGAAATCCCCGTGTTTGCCATTAAAGGCGAAGACAACGCAACCTACCACAAGCACATCCAGGCCGTGTTGGACCACAAACCCAACATCATCATGGATGACGGTTCCGACGTGACCAGCACCATCCACAAAGACCGTCGCGACGTGATGGAACACGTGATTGGCGGGACGGAAGAGACCACCACCGGCATCATTCGCCTGCGGGCAATGGCCGCCGACGGCGCGCTGGAATTCCCCATGATGGCCGTTAACGACGCCATGACCAAGCACCTGTTTGACAACCGATACGGCACAGGCCAATCCACCATGGACGGCGTAGTGCGCGCCACCAACTATCTCATCGCCGGGAAAGTTGTGGTAGTCGCGGGCTACGGCTGGTGCAGCCGGGGTATCGCCATGCGCGCCCGTGGGCTGGGTGCCAACGTGGTCGTCACCGAAGTAGATGCGCTAAAAGCATTGGAAGCGGTCATGGACGGCTTCCGCGTGATGCCGATGGTGGAAGCGGCTCCGATTGGCGACATTTTTGTCAGCGCCACGGGCAATATCCACGTGTTTGATCGCCACCACTTTGAGGCGATGAAAGACGGCGCACTGCTGGCCAACTCTGGCCACTTCGACGTGGAAGTGAACAAAGAAGCGTTGCTGGACATGGCCGTGAGCGAACCGAAGCGGGTACGGCCGTTTGTAGACCAGTACACCATGAAAGACGGCCGTAAGCTGAACTTGTTGGGCGAAGGCCGCCTCATCAACCTGGCCGCCGCCGAAGGACATCCCGCTTCCGTGATGGACATGAGCTTTGCTGGGCAAGCCCTCAGCGCCAAATATCTGGCTGACAACAAGGGCCAACTGGAAAACAAAGTGTACACCGTGCCCGAAGAGATCGATCAGCGCATTGCCAGCATCAAGCTCCAGGCAATGGGCATCAACATCGACACCCTGACCGCCCGCCAGGTTAAATACCTGAACTCCTGGCAAGAAGGCACTTAATTTTGAAGGGGTGAACGGGTGATTGCGTTCTGAGAACGCAGGTGAACGGGTGATGGGCTATCACCTAATCACCTTGTCACCCGTTCACCTTGTCACCCCTTCTCATGAAAAAGCTCCCCCGCGACTTCCTCGCCCACAATCGCACCGGGTTTGTCAAAGCGGCCCGCATTTACTCCAACGTGGTCAGCCCGCCTGTGATGTTTGCCGTGGTAGGGCTGGTCTTTGGGCTGCATGCCTTGCCTGGCTGGATTGGCTTTTTCTGGGCGGCGGTTTACGGGCTACTCGTCTCGTTGGCCCCCATTTTGGTGGTGGTTTATTTGCTCAAGACGGGCCGCATTGCCGAACTGCACATGAGCAACACCCGCGAGCGCAACATTCCGTACATTTCGGCCGTTGTGTTTGCGGCTATAGCCTACGGACTCATTGCCCGTTTTGATGGGCCGGAACTGCTGCGCTGTCTGGCGCTGTTCAACGTCATCGAGCTAACCGGGCTGGCAGTGATCAACCATTTTTGGCTGATTAGTTTGCACGCGACGGGGGCGATGGCAACGGCCGTTCTCGTCATGCTCGTTTTTGGCTGGGGAATAGGGCTGCTGGTTGGCCTGCCGCTGGTGCTCTCCGTCTGCTGGGTGCGACTGTTCCTCAAGCGGCACACCGTATCCCAGATTATTGCGGGACTGTCTTTGGGAACGGCCGTTGTGCTCATCCTCGTCCCCTTTGGCTGCTTCGTAAGCTAAACCTCTAAATCCTCTGTGCCCTACTTCGACTGCACTCAGCACAAGTCTGTGGCAAACAAAAAGGAAATCCGCCTTATGAAAGTTGCTATTCTAAACGCCATTGACCCTGCCAAAAGCCAGGTAAACTGGGGCGGTTCCCCCATTGATGCCTACATTCGCTTCTTAAACACCGCACCCAACAAGTTCGAGATTTCTGGCTACACCGTTGCCCTGGGTGAGTTTCCCGCCGATGCCAATTTGTACGATGGTTATGTGATCACCGGCAGCCCCAGCGGTGCCTACGAAACCGACCAGTGGATTTTGGACCTGATGGCGTTTATTCGGCAAGCCTACGAGCTTGGTAAAAAGCTGGTGGGCATCTGCTTCGGCCATCAGGTCATCGCCCAGGCGCTGGGCGGGCATGTCGAAAAATCGGCCAAAGGATGGGGGCTGGGGCTAAAACCGTTTGCCGTAGGCAGCAACAAACCGTGGATGACGGAACCGAGACCCCAATGCTCGCTCTACTTTGTGCATCAAGACCAGGTGATTGATTTGCCGCTTCAGGCGGAACATTTGGCGGGCAACGATTTTTGCCCCAACGTGATGTATGCTATCGGCGACCAGGTGCTAGGGGTGCAGGGGCATCCTGAATTTACGCCCGAAATCATGACGGGGATTTTTGCTATTCGTGGTGAAAAGTTTAAGGGGAGTGAATTGTATGAAACGGCCGCTTCTTCCATCGTAAACGGCCGTCCTGATAATCAACTATTCGCCCGCTGGATCGTCAACTTTCTTCAAGCGTAACAAGCCAGCAAACGTTATTTGCCGTCATAATGGGTGTACGGTGTGGGTGCATTGTCTTCCACACTTTGCCGCCATTGATGCACCACCATGTGAAAGATGTCCGATTCCGTGATGATACCCACCAAACGGCCGTCGCCATCAACAACGGGTAGGCCGCTAATTTGATTGGTCAGCATTAAATCGGCCGCTTCGCCAATGGTCGCTGCGGGCGAAATGGCAATCGGGGCTTTGGTCATCACCTCTGCCAGATTCAAATTGGCCAGCAGGTAATTCATCTCCCAGGTGCTTAAAGAAGTTGCTGCCGATGGTCTGGCTTCCCGAATATCGCCGTAGGTAACAATGCCCACAAGACGGCCGTTATCCACCACAGGCAAGCGGCGAATGTTGTGTTCACGCATGAGCGCATCTGCATCCAAAATACCCAGGGTCGGAACGGCCGTAACCACATCCCGACTCATCCAATCCATCACCAACTCCAGGCGCATCTCAAGCCCCCTCTGCCTTCACCCCGCGCCAATAACTCAGCGCCAAGCCAAACAAGATAACTACCAAAACGGCCGAAACCACACAATATTGGCAAAAAGCATGAATAACAACCGCTTCAAGAATAGTTAAACCAAAAGAAAACAAAAACGCAAAACCAGTCACCGCCACCATAATCTCTGGCAGGTAGTCCATTAGTGGGGAGTCCCAATCACGCAGCCAGGTAAGCAAAAAAATGACCGCGTAGCCCACCAAGCCAATAAACGCTACCGGCACTGGGCCAATAGATGCATACTGTGCCCCAGGCCCGCTAACTGAGCCGCAATCAAAAATGCTGCCCACTTTGCACCCCACAATCAGAACCCCTTCATGAAAAAGATGTAAGTAAAACGCCAGCATCATGCCAGGCACAGATAAAAGTTGTATAAGGCGTAACTGCCAATCATCCTTCATAAGTTTTATGACCCCAGCAAAGCATCCAGACGCTGCTGGAAAATCGAAATTGGCTGATTGCCCGGCAGCAATTCACCATCAATAAAAAAGCTAGGCGTGGAGCTAACCCCGGCCTGCTGCGCCATTGTTATGTTCTCAATTACCGTATCTGCATACGAATTGTTAGCCAGACAGCTACCAAAGGCATTTGTATCCATCTCTAGGGCCGCAGCCACCTGCATAAACCCATCTTCAGTATTAAAGAACTGGGTACCTTGCAGCTCAAAAAGAGATTGATGGAAATCTGCAAAGGCCCCCTGCTGATTGGCACACATTGCGGCCACTGCTGATGGCATTGTTGGGAAAGTTCCTGTTTGCCCCTGCAAGGCGAACGGAAGAACCACCCATTTAACCTTGTCACTATCTACATACTGGGCTTCCAGCAAGGGGGATGTCTCAAGATTAAAGTCACGACAATGAGAGCAACCATAATCAGAAACTTCTACAACCGTAACTTCTGCATCTTCATTACCAACTACAATACAATTTTCAGGATTATTATTACAAAATCCTAGCAGGCTCAACCGGGCGGGTTCACGAAATGCCAGGAAAATCAGCCCGGCAAATATCACAATACCACCAACAACCAACCCACCAATAAGCAACCAGTTTGTTTGCTTATTCGCCGTCCGGCGATTTCTTGCTCTTTTAGCCATAAAATTTATACCTCTTTCATCAAATTATTGTTTTTGCGCGTTACCATTTCATGCTTAACAGCTTGTTTTACTAGATAAGAAGCGAGGGTTTGCGCATGTTTGCACCAGTGTATCGTTACGATTATAACCAACGAGTGCTAGATGTAACAATCGCGCCTGACATCTGTCATTGCTGGTGGTTTTTTTGTAAATCGGCTATGATTTACCACCTTGGCAATCAGAGGAGAAGAGATTCATGGACCTGACAACAAAGTATCTGGGTATGACGCTAAAAAATCCGCTCATCGTTTCAGCATCCCCGCTTACTGCGTATATTGATAATTTAAGACGGATGGAGTTAGCGGGCGCAGCGGCCGTGGTTTTGCCATCGTTGTTTGAAGAGCAAATTGAACTTCAGGGTATGGGGGTTGATAAGGTCACTCCCATGAATCAAAAAAACTTGCCAGATGCTTTGCAACACCTGCCAGAAATGAAAGGGTACAATCGGGGTGCCAATGGCTATTTGGCGCATATTTACCAGGCTAAAAAGGCAGTGTCCATTCCGGTAATTGCTAGCTTGAATGGGTATTACAGCGGCGGTTGGGTGCAATATGCCCGGCTTATTGAAGCGGCTGGGGCTGATGCTATGGAGTTGAACATTTATTATTTGGCCACAAAACCAAATATTAGCAGCCAGGAAATTGAAGAGATGTATTTGCATTTAGTTCGAGATGTGAAAGCTGCGGTGAGCATCCCGGTTGCTATAAAATTGAGCCCCTATTTTAGCGCTTTGGCCAATATGGCTAGCCGCCTAGACAACATGGGGGCCGATGGGTTGGTGCTTTTTAACCGCTTTTACCAGCCAGATTTTGACTTGGAAACCCGAGGCGTTGTATCTAGCCTGGATTTGAGTAGTCAGGCTGAATTGCGCTTGCGGCTACGCTGGACGGCCGTTCTGTCTGGCATTCTAAAAGCAGATCTGTTGGTAACTGGCGGCGTCGAGCAAGGCACGGATATTGTCAAAAGTATGATGGCTGGTGCCAAAGCAACGGCCGTTGCTTCTGTGCTGCTTAAAAATGGTATTGAGTATATCAAAACCTTGTTAACCGAGTTGGAAGAATGGCTGGTTGCCCATGATGAAGAAAGCATTACCGGCATACAAGGCGTAATGAGCCAGAAAAGTGTCACCGATCCAGCAGCATTTGAGCGGGCAAATTATATGAATGTCCTAAAATCTTTGGAGGAGTAATCGGAGGGTTTTTAGAGATTATCGAGGTACTCACCACGGTGAGATTCTGCCAACAGCTCTATTTCGGCAATTAGCTCTGGGGTGTTAATATTTTTCAAACGATAATCGCTGGCTCCAGCCTGCAACACCATTTGCCGAGCCAAATCATCAATGTACGAGGTAAGTGCCAATACGGCCGTTCCCTGCTTTACCAACAACTTCACCAGCTTAATCACTCGCCTTAACTCATCATTTTGCCCTGTCAGCCCAAGCAAGGCTACATCCAGCCCCAAATCACGTTCCACAAGCTCTTGAGCCTCCGCAGCATCCATTGTTCCCACAATTCTGATGCTGGGGGCTGAACGCAATCGAACCCGTAACGCATTGCGTACACCAGTATGCTGATCGATGATGATAAGGCGAATCGGTTCCATTAATCCAAGCATATTATCAATAAAGCCTACTTATCCATAGTGGGAAAAAGAATAAGGCAAGCCAATTGTTGCAACTAGTGATTACTGTCATAAAAAACAAAGGCAAAATGTCACCTGGTCAAACAAACAACGGGGTTCTAACAATCACACTGTACCAATTTATCCCATAATGAAGTCCTCTCATTTTAATAAATATGTAAAGAATTTCTGCCGAAGAAAGTCATCTGCCATTCATGACATTTGCCACACGTTCCCCAAATAACAATCATCTACACTGCCAACAAGAGAAAAAGCCCACCATTTACCTGAATTTAGGAGAATATGATGGTTACCGTGAATGATTTAATGACCGTTATTCCCAGCAGCGTAGCCCCAGATACACCAATGCGCACAGTCATCGGCGTGATGAAAACAGAGGGTTGTCGTCAGCTGCCTGTTCTGGAAAATGGCAAGCTAATTGGCATTATCTCAGACCGTGACGTTCGCTTGGTGATGAACTCCCCCGTGGTGCTACACGGCCGTTGGCAAGATGAGGAATTATTGGATACCGTTACGGCCGAAAGCTGCATGACACCCAACCCCATCACGGTAGCGCCAAACACCCCCGCCTACCGCGCCGCCGAAATGTTAAGCATCTACAAATTTGGGGCCTTGCCCGTTTTGGAGAATGACACATTGGTCGGCATTATTACCGTAACCGACTTTTTGGAGTATGCAGCCCGTGCCTTAACGGAAGATGTTATACCGGGCTAAACACGCTATTGACTGGATTCAAGCGTTTATTTTTTTATAGGAAATACAAGTTCTACGGTAGTCCCGTTCCCAGGCGAAGATTTGATTGTGAAAGAGCCATCCAAATCTTCGGCACGTGCCCTCATATTCGATAAGCCATGCCCCACTGAATAGTTTTTGGCTGCCAAATCAAACCCGCAACCATTGTCCACTACTCGCAAAACCACATTTTTACCTAAGCCCTCAATATTAATGAGAACTTGCTCCGCTCTGGCATGACGCGCAATATTGGCCAACGCTTCCTGAGTGGTTAAGAAAAGTGACCGGGCGACGGAAGCTGGAAGGCTGGACAATGTTTCTTGTTCAGCAGACAAGGAAACGGCAACCATTGTATTGGCCTGAAATTCCCGCACCAGCCGCCCTAACCCTTGCTCCAAATTGCCCTGAAAGCGATGCGGCCGTAAATCGAGAATGAAGTTACGAATATCACGAATGGTAGCGTTTAGCCCTTCAATAGCATGTGTCAGTAAAATGTCTGCGTCTTCTGGATTCTCGGGCAGGGATAACTTGGTTGATTCTAAAGTGAGACCAACGGCAAAAATAGATTGGATAATGCCATCATGTAAATCCATCCCAATGCGTGTCCGCTCTTCCACAATCGCCAAACGGCCGACTTGCTCATACAAACGTGCATTTTGAATAGCAACCGCCGCATGGGCGGCGAGCAATTCCACCATATCTGCATCCGCCTTGGTAAACTCGGATGCACCTATCTTATTTGCTAAATACAGATTGCCTAATATTTCCCGCCCGGCAATGACAGGCACCCCCAAAAATGGGACCATTGGTGGATGTCCTTCAGGAAACCCTACGGAACGCGGATCGTCTGCAATTCGCGGTATGCGAATAGTTTTTTGCTCTTTGATAATTGCGCCAAGAAGTCCTAGCCCCTTCGGGAGATGTGGAATATGCGCAGAAACTTCTAGATCCATCCCACTGTCTATGAATGTCTCCAAAAAGCCCTGGCTGTTTGGCAAACCAAGTGCAGCGTATTGCGCATCGGCAAGATCACGCGCGGCATCTACTATTTGTTGCAGCACCTTGTCTAGTGTCAACTCGCTGGCAATGGCCATCGAGGCTTCATCCAGCGCAGCTAGTTGGCGGTTACGCTGGCGCAGCTTTTTTCGCTGGGCACGGCTTTCTTCATTGAGCAAGGCATTTGTAATAGAAACGGCCGCATGAGAAGCAAACAACTGAAGTAACTGCTCATCGGTATGCGTGAAGGGTGTGCCGTCTTTTTTATCTGCAAGGTAAATACGGCCGTATACCTCTCCACTTTGCATAACAGGCATCCCCAAAAAACTGTTCATTTTGGGATGACCCGGTGGAAATCCTGTATAAGCCGGATGCTGAGATAAATCAGTTAAACGAATTGTTTGTTGTTTTGCGGAAAGCTCCCCTAACAAACCAATTCCCTTGGGCAAATGGGCAATTAGCTGGGCTTGCTCTGGCTGAATGCCAGAAAAGACGAATTCCGGTGTCAAGCCCTCATTCTGAAAAGTTGCCAAAACGGCATAATTGGCAGAGAGAAGTTCACGCGCAGTATCTACAATGAGCTGCAATGTATCTGGCAGATTTCTGACTTTTGAAATCTTTAATGTGGCATCACATATAGCTTCCAAAAGTGAATCCAACTCACGGCCATCACGCATCATCTTCGTTCTTCACCCCCCAAAGAAATTACCGAACTCTACACAAAGCTGTTACACCACCATCAATTTAGATAATCTTTCAGATGATGCTGAATAGCATACGCAGCAGCCTCTGCCCGATTAGAAACCTCTAGCTTGGACAAAATGCCGCTCACATAGTTTCTAACGGTACCTTCGCTTAAATACAGAGCCTCTGCAATTTCACGATTCGTACGACCTTCAGCAATTAAAGAAAGCACCTGCATTTCTTGAGCCGTGAGATCGCTAAAAGCAGCAGACTCTTCTTGTTGAATAGAACGGCGCATTTCGTTAAAAATACGCTGTGTCAAAGAAGGATCTAAAGTAGCCTCACCACGAGCAGCCGCTTCAATTGCTCGAATCACATCATTGCTCCCAACCTGTTTTAGCACATAGCCTGAAGCGCCAGCTCGAATCGCGGCAAAGAGCATATCATCCTCTGCATAAGAGGTGAGCATAATTACCTTTGTCTCTGGCAGTTCAGCCATTATTTGTTCACAAGCCTCTATTCCGCTGCCTCCGGCCAGCCGAATATCCATGAGAACAATATCTGGTTTATGTGCCAAAGCTTTGCTTACCGCTTCTTGCTGGGCAGAAGCTTCAGCAATAACCTCAAAACCAGGGTTACGCTCAATCAAACTCTTCAGGCCAAGCCTGACTACTTCGTGATCATCTACAAGAAGAATACGTAATCGTGACATAAACTCAAGTATAGCTTTTTCTATCAGGTTCAACAAAATACCGATGAATTACTTTAATTTTCGTTACATTTGCACCCAGCTTGGCGCTGAGGCTCAGGCAAAATTTTGTACCAACCGGGTTTTCTGAGAGAATCAATTTGCAATCGCTGTAAGCTTTTACCGAATGAGGACACATGTACAACACAAAAATCGAGGAATTTACAAAGCAACATACGGCCGTCTCACTCACGCTCATGCAAAACAGCCTGTTGTTTAAAAAGTTGTCCCAGACTGAGCTAAATGATGCGATGTTAGCTGGTTATTTCAAACAAGTTCCCAAAAACAGCTATTTGTTTCACCAGGACGAGCCAGCAAACTGCATCTTTATTTTGGTAGAGGGCACCATTCATTTAAGCCAGCTCACCGTACAAGGGCAACAGGTGATCATGCATTACCTGAGTCCAGGTGAAGAAATTGGCATTCTGGCACTGTTTCCAGAGCAAACCTACCCTGTAACAGCCTTTGCCACGACAGATAGCACCCTCCTTTGTTGGCCAGCCGACACCTTCAACGCCCTCATCGAACAATATCCCCAACTGGCAATCAACGCCCTGCAAATGATGGTCAAACGATTTGTGGTGCTGCAAAATCAATACCGTCAGTTAGCCACCGAACGCGCCGAACAGCGCATTGCCCGCACCTTGCTAAAAATTGCCAGTAAAAGCGGCCAACAAAACAAACATGGCATTCGGCTCACCCCACCACCCTCGCGGCAGCAAATAGCAGAGATGACGGGCACCACCCTGTACACCGTAAGCCGCATTTGCAGCCAGTGGGAGCGAGACGGCCTGGTTCACACCAACCGACGCTGGTTGCAGCTAAAAAATCAGGAAGCCCTTCAGGCAATCGTTGAAGACAACTACACATCTTAAGAAGTTTGACAGAAACGGCCGTACATTGCGCTACCGCAAAGAAATAACATTCCCTAACCCGTAAACTGTTCGCTGGGGAGAGGTTTGGCGACTTCACACCTCTTTTCGCAAAAATTAACAGGAGAAAAATTTATGAGTCAAGACACAGCAACAAACAGCAACAACTCTTTTCGCCTACTCATCCTGGGCATCATTGCCGTTCTCATCGTCGCCGGGCTAACCCTGGTCATCATGACCGTTAGCCGGGCCGGTACCGAAGCCAGCAGCGATGAGCCAGTCAACGTATTGGCAGATAGCGACGACGATTGCGTAACCTGCCATGAACGAAACACCCCAGGCATTGTAGAGCAATACGGGCACAGCACCATGGCCGCCGCCGAAGTAACGTGCCGCGACTGTCATGAAGTAGATGCCGATTACCCCGGCGCCATTGAGCATGAAGAAACGTACGTCCTCAACACGCCCACCACAGCCATGTGCGAAACCTGCCATGAAAACGAAGTGGCCCAGTTTAACCAAAGCCGCCACGCCCTGCCTGCCTACGTCGCCTATGCCGGACAGGAAGTATTGTCAGACGAACATCTGGCGATGTACCAGGCCATCCCGGAAGGCGGTTATGCTGACGATAAAGTTCGTGCTCGCAACTCCCTGCACGCCATTGAAGGCCCTGCTATCACAAAATTTGCCTGTGAAAGCTGCCACGATGTTGGCAAGCCAGCCGAAGATGGCTCTGTGGGACAATGCCAGGAATGCCACCAACGCCATGAGTTCAGCCTGGAACAGGCGCGTAGACCAGAATCCTGCAACGCCTGCCACATTGGCCCGGATCATCCGCAGTGGGAGATTTACCAGGAATCACCGCACGGTATTGCCTACGCAGCCAACGGACATACCTGGAACTGGGATGCAGAACCCGGCACACTGACCGTTCTAGACTTCCCAGCGCCAACATGTGCCACCTGCCATATGAGCGGCTTCGGCCCAACGGCAACCACGCACGATGTCGGCGACCGCCTCACCTGGAACCTGGCTGCGCCAATCAGCACCCGTCGGCCCGCCTGGCAAGACAACATGACGCGGATGCAGGGAGTTTGTTCTGAGTGTCACAACACGAACTTCATTGAGACCCTTTACACCGATGCTGACAAAGCAGTCGAACAGGTCAATGCCTGGGTCATTGAAAGTGACGAAATTATCCAACCGCTCAAAGACAACAATTTGCTTACTGCACAGCCATTTGACGAGCCTATTGACTTTGTCTACTTCAATTTGTGGCACCATTGGGGCCGCACAGCCAAGTTTGGCACCTGGATGCAGGGTGCAGATTACGTGCAGTGGCATGGCGCTTATGAGATTCTGCATGATCGGGCGGAACTTATCGAGATGGTGAATGACAAGCTGGAAGAAGCTGGTCTGGAGCCTATTGATCCCGGCCCGCCTGGACCAATCGAACCATAAATTCAATAAAATCTATACCTGCCTGGCAATAGTTTTCGCCAGGCAGGTGTTAGTAAAGAGCTTTTTATGAATTATCTAGCAACTGTTTTTCCAAAAGCTGGCCGCAGACGGTTGCCTGTCTCGCGGGATCAGGCGATGCTGCTGATGGCGGCATTTAATGAAATTATGCTGGGTCTGGATACGCTGCTGGCGCACGGTCTAAACAACACCATTCTGCTGCGCGAATGGATTCCTATTGTTTTTGGGCCTACAGCAGGCATTTTGCTGCTTGTAGCTGGTTTAATTGCGCTGCGCAACCGCAAAACGGCCGCTTGGCTGGCAACGGCCGTTTTCCTGGCCAGCATCATCGTGGGGGTGCTGGGAGCTTACTTCCACTTTGTGCGGGGCGTGCTGCCTACTGCTCCAATGGGCGCACGCGTAACGCTAAATTTGCTGGTGTGGGCACCGCCTTTCCTGGCACCGTTTGCCTTTGCTGGCATCGGCGTGCTGGGCATTAGCGCCGCCTGGCAAGAGCTGCCAACAGGCAGTGGCCTGCTACAGCTTCCCTTCAATCGCACCGTGCAAATGCCCTACAGCAAAACGCGGGCTTACTTTTTTCTGGTGAGTTTGGGAACGCTGGTGGCGTTGGTAAGCAGTGCTTTAGACCATGCGCGCCAACCGTGGGAGAACCCCTGGCTCTGGCTGCCACTGATTGTGGGGGTGTTTGCCACAGCCGTTTCTGCGGGCATGGGGGCGCTAAATCGCAAACTCACGCCTGAAGATGTAACAATCTACATTACCGCAATGGTTCTACTGATTTTAGTCGGTGCCGTTGGGGCATATTTCCACATTCAGGCAGACCTTACTAGCCAAAGCACCATTGTACCCGAGCGCTTTTTGCGCGGCGCTCCGTTCATGTCCCCCCTGTTGTTCAGCAATATGGGCATTGTCGGGCTACTTGCTTTGCTATCCCCTGAAGAAAGTTAATTCGTCCGATACCCGCCATCCACAACGGCCGTTTCTGAACCTATTCTTTGTTCCCAGAAACGGCCGTTGCCTGTAAAAACCACCTTCGTCCATTCCTCATAAAAAAGAAAATTCTTGACCAAAAGCCCAAAGCGCAATACGCTAGAACAGATGTTTGCTGAACTGGTGATCAACATTGAAGCGCCGCTGGAGGGCACCTTTCATTACCACGTCCCCAGCGATTTGCGCCCTAAGCTGCGCGTCGGCCATCTGGTGGAGGTGGAATTCGGGCGGCGGCTGGCGCAAGGCATCATCATGCGCTTCGACGACACCGCCCCCATCGAAGACACCAAGCCGATTATTGCCCTAATTGACGAAAAGCCAGTGGTCTTCTGGTGGCAGCTGGAGCTGGCGCAATGGCTCAGCCAGACCTACCTGGCCCCACTCAACGGCTGCCTACGCCTGATGCTGCCGCCCGGCCTCACCCGCTGGGCAGACGTAACGGTGGACGTCAATCCGTACTGGGATGGCAACGGTCGTCTCACCGATCTACAAAAACAGATCATCACCATCCTCAAAGAGCGCGGCGATTTGCGCGGGCGGCAGCTCAACAAAGCGCTGCGCAAGCTGGCAGGCAAGTCTAAAAAGAAGGTGGATTGGCAAACGGCCGTTAACCAGCTCCACAAACGCAACATCCTGCGCAAAGCCACCGTGCTCGACCCACCCCGCATCAAGCCCAAGAAAATCCGCACGGCCGAACTGATCGCCAGCGACAAGCGCGTCCAATCCGTCGTACCCCACCTGGGCCGGGCCAACAAGCAGGCGGATGTGCTGCTGTATCTGCTGGAAAGCAATGATCCGCTGCCGGAAGAAACGGCCGTTCTCGCCGCCACCGGCGCCGATGAAAAACATTTGGAGCAGTTGGTTGAAGACGGCCGTATCAGCCGCCTCCCTGCCCAAACCACCCTTCTCCCCACCGGCCAACAGCCACCAACTGAACTCACCGACCTCTTCGCCCAACTCCCTTGCCCGCTCGAAAATTTAACAATTAACCATTCACCATTAACAATTAACCATTTAGAGGCCGAAGGTTTCATAACTCGCCTCCACGAACCCGCCACCCTCAGCCTCGCCATCCCGCCCAAACAAGTCCTCAGCCACATTTTAGAGTTGCGCCAGGCCACCACCTACCAGAGCGTGCTCACCCTGCTGGCCCGTGCCGCCCAGCCCGTCAACCTGACGGACATCTACGCCCAAACCAAAGCCAACAAGAGCTACTTGAACAAGTTAGCCAAGCTCGATCTCATCCGCTTTGGCTCCGAAGAAGTGTGGCGCGACCCCCTGGCCGATCGGGATTTTGTTCCCGCCGAGCCACCCCTGCTCACCACCGATCAGGCCCGCGTTTGGGGGCGGATTAAGATGGCAATGCTCGGTGTAGATGAAGAGGTGAACGGGCGAAGGGGTGAAGGGGTGACCAATGACACTTCACCTGTTCACCCTATCACCCGTTCACCCCTACCATTCCTTCTGCACGGCGTGACGGGCAGCGGCAAAACCGAAATTTACATGCGCGCCATCAACTACGCGCTAAATGAAGGGCAGCAAGCGATTGTGCTGGTGCCGGAAATTGCCCTGACGCCGCAAACGGTACGCCGCTTTGCCGCCCGCTTTCCGGGGCGCGTGGCCGTGCTGCACAGCCGCCTAACCGACGGCGAACGGTACGACACCTGGCGGCGCGCCCGGCAAGGACTTTTCGATATCGTGGTGGGGCCGCGCAGCGCCCTGTTTACGCCGCTGCCTAACCTGGGCGTCATCGTTTTGGATGAGGAGCACGACCCCAGCTACAAGCAAACGCCGCCCGTGCCGCCGCCGTATTACCACACCCGCGAAGCTGCCATTGCCCTGGCCCAAATCGTTGGCGCGACGGTGATTATGGGCAGCGCTACGCCGGACATTGTGACCTACCATCGCGCGCAGAGCGGCCGTTTCCAACTGCTAGAACTGCAAAAGCGGGTCATGGGCCATCGCCAGCGGCTGGAAAGCCAGGCCGAGCGGCTAAAGGTACACAACCATTACCACCACGACGGCGAAGACCCAGACGATGCCCTCACGATTCCGCTGCCGCCCATCCAGATTGTGGATTTGCGGCAAGAACTGCGGGCCGGCAATCGCTCCATTTTTAGCCGCGCCCTGGAAAAAGCGATTACCGAAACGCTGGAGCGTGGCGAACAGGCGATTTTGTTCCTCAACCGGCGCGGCTCGGCCACGTTTGTCATTTGCCGCGACTGCGGCTACGTGGCCACCTGCCCCCGCTGCGACATGCCGCTAACGTACCATCGCCACAACATGCTGCTGGTGTGCCATCATTGCGGCCGTCGCGAGCCGCACCAGACGGAATGCCCCACTTGCCAATCGAAGCGGATTCGCTACTTTGGCCTGGGCACGGAAGAGGTGGCGGAGCGGGTGCAGCAGCGCTGGCCGGAGGCGCGCATCACCCGCTGGGACCGGGACACCACTGCCGGGCGCGACACGCACGAAACGCTGCTGGCCAGCTTCATCAATCAGGAAGCGGACATTTTGGTGGGCACACAAATGATTGCCAAGGGGCTGGATTTGCCGCTGGTGACGCTGGTCGGCGTGATATCCGCCGATGTGTCGCTGGGACTGCCGGATTACCGCACCGGGGAGCGCGCCTTCCAGATTCTGGCGCAGGTGGCGGGGCGGGCCGGGCGCGGTTTGCTGGGCGGGCGGGTCATCATTCAAACCTACAAGCCGGAGCATTACGCCATCCAGGCCGCGGCCGAGCATGATTTTGCTTCGTTTTACATTGACGAGATTCGGTTCCGCACGCAGCACAGCCTGCCGCCGTTCCGGCGCATGGCGCGGCTGCTGCTGATTGATCCGGTGGATGAGCGGGGCAAGCGGGAGGCTGAGGCGTTGGCCAAGGGGCTACGGCTGCACATTCGGGAGAAGTCGTTGGCGGCGTCGGAGATTTTGGGGCCTGTGCCACCATTTTTTAACCGGGTAGACGGCCGTTTCCGCTGGCAAATCATCGTGCGCTCCCCAGACCCCAACCGACTGCTAGCCGATTTCCCCATCCCGCCGAAGTGGATGGTGGATATTGATCCGGTAAGTACGCTTTAGTGAATGTTTATCAAAAACTGGACACTGATAAACACAGATTGACACGGATAAGAAGTTAAAATCTGTGTCAATCTGTGAAAATCTGTGTCCAATTCCAGAAATACCCCCGTCAGAACTCGAATCTGAATCTATCGCTTAGGAGGCGATTGCTCTATCCATTGAGCTACGAGGGCAAATGCGCGATAATGGTAACGGAAAGTAAATAAAGTGGCTAGTGACTTGCGGTTAGTGGCTAGTCCCAACCAATCACCCATCACTCGCAAAAAAAATGTCAGAACACAAACAGTTACCATTTTTCGTTTACGGCACATTATTGCCCGATCAGCCAAACTTCGTGCTTTTTGGGGAGGCCATCACTGCTATGGAGCCAGCCATTTTCCACGGCGGTCAGCTTTACGACATGGGTTATTACCCCATGCTGGTGCGCGATGAGGCGGGTACGGCCGTTTCTGGCCAGCTCATCAGCGTCAACCCCAGCGAGTACGAAGCGGTGGTACAGCAGCTGGACGCTTTAGAAGGGTACGATCCCGCAGACCTGGACAATTCAGAATATCATCGTCTTGTGGTGGAAGTGATGGTGGCAAACGGCCGTACCCAAACTGCCTGGGTTTACCTGGGGCAAGCCAAGTTTGTCACAGACAAACTGATCATTCCCGATGGCGACTGGGCCGCTCATGTGGCCCAGAACCAGCCAAAGCTGCAAGAATGGTGGCAAGACATTGACACCGTTGCCGGGCTGCACAAGTGAGGGTGAGCGCCCTCCTTTTTTGCCGCCGCCAATGAAAGTTTAGTGTGAAAGACGGCCGTATTCTTGACACACCAGCCAGGCAATCTCTACAATTGACTTGTTCCTAACCGGGGAGACAAAAGGACTTTTGCCTGCATGAAGCAACTTCGCCAATACCAGACCATTGCTATTTTGGGGCTGATGCTGTTTGTTAGCCTGGGCTGTCAGGCTTCTAGCCTGCTGCCAACAACCCGCGCCACCAATGATGTTGCTGTAGCCACCACCGCCGCCCAGGAAAGCATACCTGCAATTAGTTCCCCACCCCAAAGTGACGATGTCGGAACGACCGATTTAGAAAGCCGCTTCATTGAAATTTACAACCAGGTTAATCCAGCCGTGGTTCACATTTTTGTTTTTGGCGATGACGGCCTCTTTTTAGGTACCGGAAGCGGTTTTGTGATTGATCAGGCTGGCAATATTGTCACCAACAACCATGTGGTAGCCGACGGCGGGGAATATGAAGTGGTATTTGCCAGTGGGGAACGGAGCCGCGCCACCTTGCGCGGCACAGATGTGGACAGCGATTTAGCCGTGCTTCAGGCAGCTTCCTTGCCAGGAAACATCCAGCCGGTGCCGTTGGGCGATTCCAGCCAATTGCAAGTGGGTCAATTTGTTATTGCTATTGGCAATCCATTTGGCAAGGCTGGCTCCATGTCCATTGGGGTCATCAGCGGGCTGGGGCGCACCATCGAAAGCCAGCGCGTGATTGCCGGGGGCAACTTTTCCATTCCCCAAGTCATCCAAACGGACGCAGCCATCAATCCCGGTAATTCAGGTGGCCCGCTACTCAACCTGCACGGCGAAGTCATTGGTGTGAACAGCGCAATTTTGTCTACCTCTGGCGCAAATTCGGGCGTGGGGTTTTCTATTCCGGTTAATGCGGTACGCAACATCGCCCCGGCGCTTATTGCCGATGGGGAATACATCTACCCTTATTTGGGCATTAGCATGTGGCCGCAAGCGTTTACGCTACGCCAGTTAGAAGCGCTGGAACTCCCCCCAAACGGCGTTTACGTCACGGGGGTAATTGACGGCACGCCCGCAGACGAGGCGGGGCTGCTGGGACACAATCTTTCTGAGACGTTTACGGCAGATGGGGATTACATTACCGCCATCAACAATCAGCCCTTACGCACATCAGACGATTTATTGAGCTATTTGGTGTTTGAAACCATCGTTGGCGAAACAGTGGAGCTAACCGTCATTCGGAATGGTGAGGAGATTAAATTACCGCTTACTTTAGGGGAACGGCCGTAATCCACCAACGGCCGTATCCCCAAAATTATAATCTTACCGAAACGCCACAGAGGAAAAAGAGAAACTTGAGATGTGACCCTTTGCCTCAAAAACCTCTGTGCTCTCTGTGGCTAATATTCAGTAAACGGTTGCCCTGTTGCCTTTGCGCTGCGCCTCAGACCGTTTTTGCACTGCCAATCAACCATTTTTCAGAACATTTACGGGAGGTCATATGATTACTCAGGAACAATTCCAGGCTCTACTCTCTTTTGAACCAGGCGAGCACAAGGTGTTGAGTCTTTACCTGAACACCGACACCAGCCAGGAATCATCTGAAGCAATTAAGCTCAAGGCCAG
This sequence comes from Ardenticatenaceae bacterium, assembly GCA_020634455.1. Classification (GTDB taxonomy): domain Bacteria; phylum Chloroflexota; class Anaerolineae; order Promineifilales; family Promineifilaceae; genus Leptofilum. Next base: position 780,960 of record JACKBQ010000001.1, read on the forward strand.
AAATCTGCTGCGCGAAGCAGATACCCTTGAGGCCGATGCCCAAGCCATCGAAACGTACCTCAACCACAGCTTCGACTGGAAAACGCCGGGGCTGGCCCTGTTTAGCAGCCGTGGGGGTAACTTTTTTGAATCGTTTGCAACGGCCGTTTCCTTCCGCAACCGCCTCCGTATCACCCCCAAACCGTACCTAAAACCGCTCGGTCATTTATTGGAGTATTACGCCCACTACGGCGTGATTTTGGTTGACAAGGTGGGCGGGCGCTTCTTTGCCTATCATTTGGGCGAACTGCAAGAAAGCAATGGCTATATGGGCGAGGAAATTCACAAACTGAAAGACGGCCGTGGCTCATCTGCCATTGGCCGGCGTGGCGGAACCGGGGGCGCTAGCCGCGAAGAAGAAAACGCCCGGCGCAATCTGCGGGAAGCCGCCAGCGCTGCGGTGGATTTCTTTAGCAGCAAACCAATTCGCCGCCTCTTTTTGGGCGGCACGGCCGAAAACACGGCCCAATTCCGCGATTTACTGCCCAAGCAAATGCAAAGCTGCCTGGCGGGCACTTTTGTGATGGATATGAACGCGGGCGAGCATGAAGTGCGCCGGGAAACGCTGCAACTGCTGCAAACAGCCAACGCCGAGCGGGAGAAGAAGCTGGTGCAATCGCTACTTAGCGCCAATGCCAGCGGCGGTGCGGCCGTTTTGGGGCTGGATGATACGCTTCAGGCAGTGAGCGACCGACGGGTGCAGTCGTTGATCATCAGCGATGGCTTCCGGCTGCCGGGCTATGTGGATTACAACTCTGGGTTTGTGGTGGCCAATTTGGCCAAAAGTCCGCTAAGCGACAGTGAACTTACGGCCGTTGACGACGTGATTGACAGCGCCTTTGCCCTGAGCTTAGGCCAGGGAGCGCACGTGGAAGTGATCCGCGACGACCCGGATTTAGACAACGCGGGCAAAATCGGGGCGCTGCTGCGCTTCTAAATAATGAATTGTGAACAATGAATTGAGAATGGTGAAGGAAAAGCCACTTCACAATTCATTGTTAATTCTTCTCAATTCACTATTTCATTACACTGAAAATATTTTGTTGCCCAGGGAACCTTTCGGGTATAATTTTCGCCATGCCAGTCTTTACCCCCCTCACACGCGCCCCCGGAGGAAACCATGAACCAGAATAGCCCGTTGGATTTACGGCCGTTATCCATTGCCGAACTGTTCGACCGCTCTTTCCGCCTCTACCGCAAGCATTTTGGCACATTTTTGGGCATCATGCTTATCACTCAGTTGCCCATTTACGTATTTGGCATTGCTACAGCCACCGTAGAAAATCAAGCTGCGGTGGCTGGCTTTGCCATCATCGCCGCCATTTTAACCTTAGTATTCACCCAGATAGGTGCCGCAGCCCTCACCAAAAGCATTTCAGATAGTTACTTAGGGCGTACGATTACCTTTAGAGAATCATTTGAGCGCATTGGCGGCACTTGGTTCACGCTTATCTTCGCCAGCATTTTGGCTGGTCTTGTTGTTGGTGGGGTGATCATACCTTTTTATTGCATGTTCACTTTTCTCTTCACGCCTCTGTCTAGAACATCACTTGTGGGTCCCATAATTTTAGGGGTAGGTTTTGTCATTGTTGGCGCTATTGCCAATGTGTTGATTTCCCTCATCCCTCCTGTGGTTGTTTTAGAGAAAAAAGGACCTATGGACTCCGTTAAACGAGCTTGGGAAATAGCCAAAAAACGATTTTGGTGGTCCTTAGGCTACCTGTTTTTACTTGGCATACTTTCCCTTCTGGTAATCTCCGGGCCAGTTGCCCTCATCCAATTTTTATTTGAAACAGTGCTAGGGGATACATCTTTATTATTTCGTACCATCGTCGGGGACACAGCCAGTTCGCTGCTTTCAGCCATTTTCATGCCCATTCGCCTCGCTGCTATAACCTTAATGTACTTTGATCTGCGTATTCGCTTTGAAGGGTTCGATCTGATGGTCCTCTCCGCCGCCAGCGATGCCCCATTAGACGATGCTTCAGACTTAACCGCACAGAGAAACTTATGACCGCACTCGCCAACAATTTACAGCCGATGAGCATGGCCCAGCTGCTGGACCGGGCTATCCGGCTATACCGCAACAACTTTTTGCTGTTCATTGGCATTGTGGCCATTGCTCAGATTCCGGCAACGGCCGTAAACATGATTGGTCTCTGGCTGGCTCCCGTGCCGACATTTGGCTTCAACCCCGCGGCCTCCATCACCGATGTCTGGCTGGAAATGTTCCAGAGCATGGGCTTTGGCAACAACCTGTGGGTCTGGCTGGGCCGCATCGTCACCCTGCTGCTGGTGCAGTTAGCTACCGCCGCCATGACCAAAGCCGTCGCAGAGAACTACCTGGGGCACAAAATTGGCTTGTTTGATGCATACCGCAAAATCGGCCGTTCTGGTCTGGCGCTACTGGCAGCCACCTTCATCGGCATCTTTTTCATGATTTTTCTGTTCATCTGGTGGGTGATTGTGCCCTGCCTCGGTTGGTTCACTGGTCTGGGGATGATCTTCTTCTTCTCGCTGGTGGTGCTGCCCTTGGTCGCTCCGGCCATCGTGCTAGAAAAGCACACCGCGATTGCTGGCCTGCAACGCGCCTGGGATTTGGCCCGTCGCCGCTTTTGGTGGGTCGTCGGTTTTATGCTGTTGTTGGGGCTGTTTGGCCAGCTCATCGTCACCGGCCCAGCACTTCTATCTGTATTTTTAGTGCAAAGTACCGTTGGCAGCGGACTGGATGCCACCACCACAACCTTGATGCAGCAAGTCATCGGTTTACTGCTCAACCTGATCTACCTGCCGCTGCAACTTACCTGCGTCACCCTGCTCTATTTTGACGTGCGCGTCCGCACCGAAGGGTTCGATTTGGCACTGCTGGCCTTAAGCGAAGAAGCCAATGCCGAAAGTCTGGTTATCACCGCCCCTGCCCTGGACAAAAACGCCATGCCAGCCTGGGAAGAGATGGGCTATTTTGCCCTGATCACCATCGCCTTCGTTGTTTTGTACGTCGGATTAGTTTTAGGCATTCTGCTAATCGGATTTGGGTTAGGCGGGCTTTGATGAGGGTTTGGGGGCAATACGGCCGTTTCCTCCCATCGGTCCTCATTTTTGCCATTTTACTAACCTGGGTGCGCCCCGCTGCCGCCCAATCAGCCATCCCCCTGGCAGAATATTGGCAAACAATCGCCCAAATTCGGGATGATTTGAGAGACGCGCCCGAAGATAGCGCCGTGCGCGAGGCAGCGGTTACCACCCTCAGCAACATCAACCAAATTGAACTGGCAGACGGCCGTATCCAACCCATCAACCACAACTTCCTCATTCGCCAACTGCAAAACGAAGATGTGACAACCAAAACGCTCACCACCCTGCTCACGGCGTACCTCAGCAGCCGCCAGGGTTGGCCCGACCCCGCCCTGCCCACGCTGGATGAAGCCGCGCTAGACGCCATTTTGAGCCAGCCGGAATTTAATTACGCGCCGGAAGAACCCAACTTTTTGCAAAAAATCTGGCAAGACATCCGCCAGGCTATCGAAGATTTTTGGCTGCGTCTTTTCCCCGAAGGCAGCAGCTTTAGCCTGCCGCTAAACGATGCAGTGATGATCGTCGCTGGCGTGCTGGTGGCCATCGCCCTGGCCTACGCGTTACGCGGCATTTTGGGCGATCTCACCGCCGACGCCGCCCTCAGCGCCGAAGAAGAGCTGGGTGGCGAGCCGCTCACGGCCGATTTAGCGCTGCAAAAAGCGCAGGAATTTTCAACAGGTGGCGATTTTCGGACGGCCGTTCGCTACCTCTACCTCTCCTCCCTGCTGCTGCTGGAAGAACGGGGCCTGCTCCGCTACGACCGCTCGCTGACCAATCGGGAATATTTGCGCAGCGTGGCCCATCGGCCCGAACTCGCCGCCATTTTGCGCGACGTCATTGACGTGTTCGACCGCGTCTGGTACGGCTTCCAAACCCTCAGCGCCAGCGAATACGACGCCTACGCCCGCCGCGTGGAAACGCTCAAGCAGCAAAGGGAGGCGGGATGAGACGGTTGAGCCGCGATTCATGGCTGGCGCTGGGCCTCTTCCTGCTGCTAACGCTGGTCACCACCATTTCTGTGGTGCAGCAAGCCCAGGCGTCGCTCACCGACCCGCCGCTGGCCTCCTACTCCACGCAGCCGCAGGGCAGCCAAGCGCTTTGGCGCTATTTGGAATCCCAACAGCTCCAGCTCACCGATTCGGTCGGCGAATCTTTTGGCGTGCCCAGCGGCGTGGATTTGGCGCTGGTCTTGGAACCCACCGTCGCCTTTACCCCCGGCGAGTGGGCGGTGCTGCGCGGCTGGGTGGAAGATGGCGGCACGCTGCTGCTGGCTGGCAGCACGCCAACCACTGTTTCATTGGCGCAAGAGTTGGAGGTTCGATTTGGTGTGGTGCCGTCATCGGAAACGGCCGTTAGCAACCAAACCCCGCTCCTCAACAGCCCATCCCTGGCCGAAATCGCCGCCACCACCCCGTACTTTTTGCGCCCCCAGCGGGACGATTTTGTGACGCTGCTGGCCAATGCCGCCGGATACCCCACCGCCATTGCCTTTGCTGAGGGAAACGGCCGTGTCATCCTCACCACGCTCACCGAACCGTTCAGCAACCTGGGGCTGCAAACCGAGGGCAATGCGGAACTCGTGCTGAACCTGCTCAACGCCACGCCAGACCTGCGCGGCATCTGGTTCAACGAGTGGCATCACGGCATCCGCCCCCAGGCCGACGATGCGCTGTCGTCCAGCAACTGGCTCCAGCGCACGCCCGGTGGTCGCGCCCTGCTGCTGGTGCTGGCCATCATTTTCATCGGATTGATTCTGCGTGGTCGCCATTTTGGCCGCCCGGTGCTGCTGCACAAAGACATTGTACGCCGCGCCCCGCTGGAGTACATTACCGGCATTGCCAATTTAAGCAGACGGGCGGGGCATCGAACGGCCGTTCTCCAACATTACCACGACCGGCTCAAGCGCGATTTAGGCGCTCGCTACCGCCTCAATCCCAGCCTGCCCGACGAGGAGTTCATCGCCCAACTGGCCAGCTACCAACCCAATCTGGACACCGACGCCCTGCGCCAAACGCTGCAAAAACTGTCCCAAACCAACGTCAGCGAAAGCGACATGGTGCAAATCGTCCGCGAAGCGACTTTGTTCGGCAGACAATAAATCAAAGATTAAAAAGATTTCGCAGAGGTAAAGAAAAATCTGTCCAATCTGTGAAATCTGTTGATGAAATTTTTTACAATTGCATTTATCACACCTATTTTGGAAACAACTACAGTTGTCATTCCCGTGAAAACGGGAATCCACTGATTGTCAGAAATATGGATTCCCGCCTGCGCGGGAATGACAGGCAAAAAAATCCTTAAAATCCGCGCAATCCGCGGCAAAACGAAGGAAAATAAAATGGAACCAACCCAACTCAAAACCATCTACGAAACGCTGCGGCAGGAGGCCGACAAGGTGCTGGTCGGTCTGGAAGAGCCGTTTGAAATGCTCACCATCGCCCTGCTCACCGGCGGGCACGTGCTGCTGGAAGGCGTACCCGGCACCGCCAAAACGCTCATGGCCAAGACGCTGGCCCAGTTGGTACAGGCCAAATTCAGCCGCATCCAGTTCACCCCTGACCTCATGCCGTCGGACATTTTGGGTACCTCTGTTTTCGACATCAGCAACGGCCAGTTTTACCTGAAAAAGGGGCCGATCTTCACCCAGATTTTGCTGGCCGATGAGATCAATCGCGCCCCGGCCAAAACCCAATCCGCCCTGCTGGAGGCGATGGAAGAGCGGCAGGTGAACCTGGAAGGTACGCGCTATCCCCTGGGCATGCCCTTCATGGTCATCGCCACCCAAAACCCGATTGAGTACGAAGGCACCTACCCGCTGCCGGAGGCCCAGCTCGACCGCTTCCTCTTCAAAGTCACCGTACCCTACTCCGATTTGGACACCGAAATCGAGGTGCTGCGCCGCTACCACAACGGTTTTGATGCCCACGATTTGGCGGCAACCGGGCTGACTGCCAAACTGCCTGCGGACTCCATCGCCGAGGCGCGGCAGGCGATTAACCAGGTGGTGGTTGAGGATGGCGTGCTCAACTACATTGCCCAGGTGGCGGCGGCGTCCCGCCAATCGCCAGACCTGACGCTGGGGGCCAGCACCCGCGCCGCCACGCACGTGCTGCTGGCGTCCAAAACCTTCGCCGCCCTGCAAGGCCGCGACTTTGTGACCCCCGACGACGTGAAATTTGTGACGCCCGCCGTCTACCGCCACCGCATTCTGCTCAAACCGGAAGCCGAAATCGAAGGTCTCAACCCCGATGCCGTCATCCGGCGGCTGCTGGGGCAAGTTGAGGTGCCACGATAAGTTTTGTAATTGGTAATTGGGTAATTAGGTAATTTGCGGCCCAATTACTCAATTACTAATTACCCAATTACTTCTTATGATTGACACGGCCGTTTCCAAACCAACCTGCAAAGCAGTCAACCTCTCCCCGCTGCGTATTCCCGAAATTCAGGGGAATCCACTGGCCTTTTTGCAGCGCAACGCGGCCGAGCATGGCGATTTTATCCATTACCCGCTGGGGTTATGGGAAGTGTTTCAGCTTAACCACCCCGATCTTATCGAGCACGTGCTGGTGACCAACCAGCGCAACTACAGCAAAAATACGGTGCAGTACAACACCCTGGCCAAAATCACCGGGCGTGGGCTGCTGACCAGCGACGGCCGTTTCTGGCGCAGGCAGCGGCGCATGATCCAGCCCGCCTTTCACCGGCAAAAGGTGCTGGGCTGGGGCAAAACGATGACCAATGCCGCGCAAAACATGCTGGCTGGCTGGGAAAATGCGGCCCAATCCAGCCAGCCGTTGGACATTGACGAAGAGATGATGTCTGTCACCCTCAACATTGTGGGCGAAGCGCTGCTAGGGCTGGATTTGCAAGAAGATGCCAGCCAACTCACCCATGCCGTCCTGACGATGCTCGATTACGTGGTCTACCGCTCGCAGCAGCTCGTGGCTCTCCCGCTGATGGTACCCACGCCGCGCAATCGGCGCGTCCGCCAGGGGCTGCACCTGCTGGACAACTTAATTGACCAGGCCATACGCGACCACGAGCAAGGCCAGGCCAACCCAGACACCATTTTGAGCCAGATGATTACGGCCGTTGACCGCGAAACCAACGAGCGCATGAGCCGCGACGAACTGCGCGACGAGGTGATCACTTTGCTGGTGGCGGGGCACGAAACGGCCGCTTCCGGCCTCACCTGGCTCTTTTACCTGCTGTCGCAAAACCCAGCCGTGGAAGCAGAATTGTTGGCGGAGATTGATGGGGTGTTAAACGGCCGTCCACCCACCACCGACGATTTGCCCTCTTTGCCCACCGTCCAGCGCGTCATCGCCGAGGCACTGCGGTTGTACCCGCCCGCTTGGGTCATCACCCGCCGGGCCGTCGCCGCCGACACGCTTGGCGGCGCACAAATTCCGGCCAACGCGCTCATCATCATGAGCCCGTACACGATGCAGCGGCATCCCGCCTTCTGGGAAAATCCGGATCAATTCGACCCGAACCATTTCACGCCCGAAGCCGAGCAGGCCCACCCGCGCTACGCTTATTTTCCCTTCGGCGGCGGGGCGCGGCTGTGCATTGGCGATCAGTTTGCTAAGGTGGAGATGGGGTTGGTGGTAACGGCCGTTCTGCAAAAATACCGGCTCCAACTGCTGCCCAACCACCCCGTCGTCGCCGACCCACTCGTCACCATCCGCCCCAAACACGGCCTGATGATGAATCTTGAAAGGAGATAATTTTGCCACAGAGAACACAGAGATAAATGAGTTCGCCGAGCCGTAAACGGCCCGGCTAGTTGTGAAAGCCCCAAGGGCTAACGCCAGCCTCGCAGAGGCTTCCACAACTAGCCGGGGGCTTATGAACATTAACAATTTAAATAGGTAATAAACCAACATAGCGAAGCAACGCGTCAGAGCCGGTGGCAAATTGGTCAAGAAAACTAGCCACAACTTCACGCAATTCTGGCCAATCATCGCTGAATCGGTGCAGGTGCAATACCTCCTGCTTTAGCCAACGCCACAGCTTTTCAATCGGATTGAGCCAAGAAGCGTAAGTGGGCAAAGGTAGTAGTTGAACGGGCATGTTGTCCTGCTTGGCTTTCGGCGCAGGCTCAGTCAGCCAGTTCCCTGGCAATTTGGTGGAAAAAACTGCTGTGGCTGCCAACCGCCAATACATCCGGGTGAAAGTGAACGAAGCCAATTGTCCAGAACGACGTAAATTGTCTCCGCACCTGGATAGCATTGGTACAATTGAGTCCAGAAGTTACCAATGACGGTGCGTGTGATGCGTTTGCGCTGCAAGTAAGAAAGTTGCCCCGTCATGCAATTGATGGCACCAATGATGCAGGAAGCTACCCCTCACCGAACCGTGACCGTTGAGCCAATGGCTGTCGCAGCGCCGCTTTCAAATGATTGGGCAATCGTTGGCTGCCGATAGTAAGTAAGCTGGTCGAGATAGAGCAGCACATATCAGTCTGGTTCGTAATAAGCACGTAATCGAGCCAACTCAATCAAACTCAGCTTTTCTTGATAATGTCGGTCGGGACTATGCACATAATCGCGGCCACGTTTATAGCCCCGATGCCCAGCCGTTTTAGCAATCGGCAGACTCCCAGCTGTCATGACCTGCTCCATGTCGGTCGTATCATTTCTAATCGCCATCGGGCAGAATGGAAGCCTGGCTGCCGTGGTCAACGTCGAATCACCTGGAGCAGTGCCTGCTTTGCTTCTGACGGCTTCGCGTAAAGAGGGCAAAAAGCCGCTTTGCGGCCACGTCCTTTCTGTACTTCAAGTCGGTCAAGACCATCCTGTTCATACCAATCTAGCCATTTGTAGATAGTATCCGGATGGTGCGGCTTGTGCCCTCCGTCTTTAGCGGCGGCATTGGGACTCATGCCGCTGGCGATTTTGAGCAAAATGGCGGCCTTTTCTCGCATGTGGCTTTTCTCATGGTGGTCGCGCACAAATACTAGCTCGCTTTTTTGAACAGCCGTTAGTTCCAAATATCGTCTCTTGGGCATAAATAACACCTCCCATGATGATATTATCTCTATTACCTATTTATTTTGTAAAGTTCAATTAGTCCCCGGCGGGCAAAATCTCTAAAATCTCTGTGCCCTCTGTGGCAAAAAATAACATGCAGCCAACAAACCGAGGCATCCTCATTTTGCTCCTAGCCGCGCCCATCATGGCGGCAGGCACCTGGCTGCCCGCACTGCAATGGGTGGCGCTGGGTTACCTGCTGCTGGTTGGCGGCCTGCTCTGGTTCGATTGGCGATCCGCCGAACCGATCGAAAAGCGTTTCGACATTCGCCGCGAGCACGATCAAAAGCTCAGCCTGGGAGCCGACAACCCCATCAAAGTCAGCATCCGCAACCGCAGCAACCGCCCCGCCACCGTCTGGCTGCGCGACGAACCGCCTGACGCCTTCAACATCTCCCAGCGGCTGCTCACCAGCGACATTTCGCCGCGCCGCACCTGGGAAGCCACCTACCACGTCCATCCGCTGCGCCGGGGTGATTACCAATTTGGCAACCTGAATCTGCGCTGGTTGGGGCCGCTCGGCCTAGCCATCCGCCAGGGTGTGCTGCCCCTCACCGAACCCGTCAAGGTGTACCCTAACTTGCTGGACGTGCGCCGTTACGATTTGCTGCTGCGCAAAAATCGGCTGCAAGAAATTGGCCTGCGCCACACCCGCCAGTTTGGCGAAGGCACCGAATTTGAGCGCCTGCGCGAATATTTACCCGACGACGAATACCGCCGCATTGATTGGAAAGCGACCGCCCGCCGCCATCGCCCCGTCACCGTGGAATACCAGACCGAGCGCAGCCAAAACGTCATCGCCCTGCTCGATGTCGGTCGTATGATGCAAAGCCCCGTCGCCCAGATGGCTAAGCTGGATTACGTGGTCAACGCCGTGCTGCTGCTGGGCTACGTGGCCACCGGCAAAGGGGACAAAGTGGGCATGATGAGCTTCGCCGACGACATTCAGCATTACCTGTCCCCCCGGCAGGGTCGCGGCCAGTTTTACCGCATGCTAGAGCTGCTCTACGCCATTGAAGCCCAGCCCGTCGAGTCCGACTACCAGCGCGCCCTCAGCTACCTGTCCGCCAAGCAGCGCAAACGCTCCCTGGTGGTTATCTTTACCGATTTAACCCACGGCATCAGCCTGGAAGGATTGGTGAGCCACGTCACGCTGCTGGCCAAACGCAGCTTGCCGCTGGTCGTCACCATCAGCGACCCGGACGTGGTGCAGGCGGCCCAGCAGCAGCCGGAAGATTCGCAGACGGCGTACCAGCGTATGGCCGCCGCTCAACTGCTGGACCAGCGCCAAATCACGCTGGATCATCTGCGTCAGCAAGGCGTCCTCACCCTGGACGTGCCCGCTAACCAGCTCTCCATCGCGGTCATCAACCGCTACCTGGAGCTAAAAGCCAAGACAATGCTTTAAGTCAAGCTCTTGTGAACAATATGGCTCAGAAAACAGCAGCCTCTTCTTAACCAAAATAAAAGTAAAAATGGGCACACTAATAAATCTTGCGGCAGCAATTCAATCGTTATTCAAGAAGAAAGGCCTAAGCATTCTTCGAATTGCTGTAATTCTGATTTTTTTGTATTTAGCAGGACTTGCCGTTTGGCTAGATTTCAGTTTTGTTTCTGGTACTCAATATGTGATCAAAAACAATGACATCGGCAAGCTAATTGCAAGTGGATTAATCAATCTTGCACCCGAATTAGCTGGCATTGTTGTTGCAGTCCTCACAATTGACTATCTAAATGAGCGAAGAAACAATCAAGATTTGTTAAATCAGTTGATTTTTCAAATGCGAAGCAAACATCATGATGTTTCAGAAACAGCCATAACGATACTGATAGCTAAAGGTTGGCTCTATGATGGCTCATTGAGTGAACAACAATTAACCAATGCAGATCTAAGCCATGCAAACTTAAGTGGGGCAATGTTACAAGGAATTAACTTAAGTGGATCTAAACTCAGGAAAACAATGCTAGACGGAGCCAATCTAAGTAATGCTTGGTTATATAAATGCGATCTATTTGAAGCCTCATTACAAGATGCTAATTTAAGCAATTCGCACCTAACCAATACTAATCTTAGCAATGCTAGACTCACTAGTGCCAAGCTAAACAAAGCATATCTTGATAGTGTGGATCTACAAGACGCTATTTTAAGCAATGCCGATTTGTGTAGCGCATATTTAATTGACGCAAACCTAAGTGGTGCAGCTCTTTATGGTGCAATCTATAACGACAGAACTCAATGGCCGAAAAACTTTGACCCAATTACAGCAGGTGCTATAAAACAGTAGTCTCTAACTGTAATTTTTCAGCCAAAATAACTCATTAAAAACAAGCCTAACTCATGCTAAAAATATTAGGATTCACACCTAAATTATGTAAGGGAAGAACTCATGTCTAAACAAATTATTATCATCGGTGGTGGGCCAGCGGGGATTGAGGCGGCGCGGGCGGCGGCTAAAGCGGGCAGCCGTGTGACGCTGGTGAGTGAAGGGCCTGTGGGCGGCCGTTCCGGCTGGCACAGCTTGCTGCCCAGCAAAGTGTGGCTCTCAGCGGCGGACACGGCGGGGTTGCTGGCGGAATCGCCATTCAGCGGCAGCGGCGCGGTGCCCACACCCGCCGAAATTTTGCCCCGCTTGCAGCAGCTTAAGCAGCAGTGGAACAACCAGCAAGCCGAAGAATTAGCCAAACTGGGCGTCACCATCGTCAACGGCGTGGCGGCGTTTACCTCGGCCAACAGCGTGGTGGTGAATGACGGCGACGGCCAACCCGTGACCACCTTAACCGGGGACGCCATCATCGTGGCGACAGGGTCGGTGCCGTTCTTCCCACCCAACCTCAAACCGAATGGCAAGACGGTCATCGCGCCGCGATTTTTTAGCGGCTTGAAGTCGCTGCCGGATAGCATGGTCGTCATTGGTGCGGGGGCGACGGGCGTAGAAGCGGTGTATCTGTTCAATCGGCTGGGGCTGGCGGTGACCTGGATTGTGGACCAGTTTGGCGTGCTGCCAGATTATCCCGCAGCGGCTGGCGAGCTAATGGCCGAGATTTTGGTAAAGCGGGGCGTGAAGCTAGTGCAGGGCACGCTGGCGGACCATTTTGAAGAAGAAGAACATGGGATTGCGGTGGTTTTGGCCGACGGCCGTCGCTACACAGCAGGTCTGGCATTTGTCGCCATTGGCCGCACTGCCGACCTGAGCCGCCTGAATTTGGACGCAGCGGGGTTGGTGATGGAATCAAGCAAGTTCCCCGCAGTTGATGCGTATTGCCAGACCAGTGTGCCGGGCATTTACGCCGTTGGGGATGCCGCTGGCCCGCCGATGGTGGCTAACCGGGCCATGGCGATGGCGCGGGTGGCGGGGTTACACGCCACCGGGGCAGTCGTCGCGCCGTATAACTCGCAAACGGTGGTAGCGGCCGTTTATGCCGAACCGCAAGTGGCCCAGGTAGGCACAACCAGCGCCGCCGATGGCTCCATCCAGACCGTGCGGCTGAGATTTGAGGCCGCCATGAAGGCGCATCTGCTGGGCGAGACGGAAGGGTTTGTGGAGCTGGCTTTTGATGGTGAACGGAAAATTGTGGGCGGAACGGCCGTTGGTCCCCACGCTGGAGACGTTTTAGCACCTGTCGCTCTAGCCATTCAAGTTGGCGCTACTCTGGATGAATTAGCCTCCATCTTCGCCGCCCACCCCACGCTGAGCGAGCTGGCCTTCGCCGCCGCCCGAAATGCCTAAGCCTAATTTGTAGCCGCAGATTCTTTCCGCGTATTTTTTGCGCAGAAAGAATCTGCGGCTACGGCTAATCTTCTTTACCTCGTCCTGCTAACAGCAAATAGCTGTATAGCAAAACGCCGGTGATGATGCCGACGCTCCATTTTACGGGCCAGGGAATGTTTTCGTTGGGGGAAATGAAGCCTTCGATGAGGCCAGCAACGATCAAAATCGGTACGCAGCCCATGATGAGGCGTACCGCCTTGCGCGCAGCCAGCATTAGCGCATCGCCTCGCTTGAGCAGGCCGGGGTGAATAATCGCCCAGCCCAGCATTAGCCCAGAACCACCCGCAATAAAGATGGCCGAAAGCTCAATGACGCCATGCCCAATCACAAAGGTCCACAGCTCAAAACCTACGTCATAGTGCGCCGTAAGCCCCGTAATGCCACCGAGCAGCAGCCCATTAAAGATGAGGATGTAGAGGCTGAACAATCCCGCCGTGATGCCCCCGCCAAAGGCCATGAAGGAGACTTGGATGTTGTTGGACATGATAAACGTGGAAGCATACGGCCGTTCCTCCACCGGTATATTCGTCCACAATTCCTGATTTTCAATACCGGGACGCAGTTCTTGGACGCTGGCAGGCAACAGCCAGCTAGAGGCATCCGGCTGCCAGTTGGTGAAGAATCCGGCAATAATCGCGGGTAAAATCAGTAACAAAGCGGCCGTGATGATAAACGGTAGCGCTTCACGAAAAGTGCTGGGCAGGCCCACCCGAAAATATTGCTTCAGGCGACGCACAGCCAGCGGTTCGCCCTGATAAATGGTGGCGTGGCCCCGCGCAACCAGCTGGTTCAAAAACGTGGTGACTTGATGGCGCGGAAATTCTCGCTGCGCTAAAGCCAAATCGGAGGTGACCGAGCGGTAGAGCTGGCCCATTTGCTGAACCTCTTGCGGGCTAAGGCTGCTCATCTGTTGACTTTTATCTAGCAGTGCGGTTAACTTTTGCCAATCGGCCTGGCGCGAGCGGTAGAATTGTTCGGCATTCATATTGTGATTATACTTGATGAGCTTTTCTTTGGTAGCGATCAACAACAAAGAAAGGCACCAACGACGTGTCATTCTCGCGAATGCGGGAATCCAGGCGGAATACGTAGCATGGATGCCCGTTTTCACGGGCATGACAGATTATGTGGATGACTTGATGACAACACCAGACGAATTCTTAAACATTGACACCCCAGAAAACGTGGTTTTTGGCTACGAAGTGGTGGGCATCGGCTCTCGCTTTTTGGCAGCGCTGATTGACACGGCCATCATTGGTTTGCTACTGCTAGCTGCTAATGCAATCCTGATCTTGGTGTTGCTCGGAGGTTTTGATGCCTTGGAAACCATCAATTCGTTCCTGGTAGCCCTGCTCTCGCTCATCAGTTTTGCCTTTTTCTGGGGCTATTACATCTTTTTCGAGATGCGCTGGAACGGCAGCTCACCAGGCAAGCAGCAAGTGGGCATTCGGGTCATTCGGGCCGATGGCACGCCGATAACCCTGGCGGAATCGGTGATCCGCAATTTGGTGCGGCTGGTGGATTTTTTGCCGGGGGCGTATGGGCTGGGTCTTGTGACGATGTTTATTGACAGCAAAGCGCGGCGGCTTGGTGATTTAGCAGCCAATACGCTGGTGGTGCGAGAGCAAACGGCCGTTTCCCTTGAATCTTTGCAAAAAGCAACGGCCGTTACCAGCGGAGTTGCCAGCCGCGCACCCGGCAAGGCAGAAATGGAAGCGGCCAAATGGCCCGTCGAAAAGCTCACCGAAGCGGATATTCAACTGGCTGAATCGCTGCTGCAACGGTATAACGATCTGCCCAACGGCTTCACTCTGGCTAACCAAATTTTGAATCGGTTACTGGAACGGATGGAGATGCCTGTGAATCCGGTACGGCCGTCTGACGCCATCTATGCCATCAAACGCATCGTGCAAATTTACCACTACGACCGTTAAACCAGGTTCGTTTTTGAGAATTTAGCAGACCGTCTACCATTTCTCTTTGCCAACGGCCGTTCCCCAATCCACTTCTTCCACTTCATATTCTGGCGGCATTTCAGCCACCAACGCTTCAATTTTGTAGCGACCACGAACATAGTGAGACGGCTCAATCACAATTTTTCCATCCTGCACAGTCACTTCTACTTCGTCCCCAACTTCAATCTGCGCTTCGGCCAAAATCGCTTTAGAAAAACGCAGCCCCTGGCTATTCCCCCATTTTTGAATTTTTGTCAGCATCTAGCACCTCCAAATTGTATAGCCGAAGTTTAAACAATTTTTTTATGAAAGCAACCCACTTTGCAAAAGATTTCAAAAGTCTTGGCAACAATCTAGCGATTCAGAGAATGATACAAGACTTTTGAAATCTACTTTCCCCCTGCCGCTAGATAATCAGTGTACCCGCCGTCGAATTCGGTAAAACAGCCGTCTTCCAACTCCAGCACCCGGTCCACCACCTGATCCAAAAAGTAGCGGTCGTGCGACACAACTAGCAGCGTGCCCTCGAACTCGTCCAGGGTTTGCTCCAGCACTTCGATGGAGGCGATGTCCAGGTTGTTGGTCGGTTCGTCCAACAGGAGCAGATTCGGCCGTTGCAGCACCAGCTTGGCCAACTGCAACCGGCTGCGCTCGCCACCGCTCAGCTTGCCGATAGGCTGCTGCATCTGGTCGTAGCTGTACAAAAAGCGGTGCAAAAAAGCCACCGCCACCTCGCGGCTCACCGGTGCCGTCTGGCGAATTTCGCTGATGAGGTCGCGGCTGTAATCCAGCGTTTCCTGCTCCTGAGCATAGTAGCCAATCTTCACGCTGGGGCCGATTTTGATACGGCCGTTGTGCAAATTTTCCGGGTCTAGCAGCTGCTTGAGCAGGAACGATTTGCCCGCGCCGTTAGGCCCTACCAGCCCCACCCGCTCGCCGTGCCACAAAATTTGGTTGAGCCGGTTGAAAATGGTACGGCCGTTTTCAAACCTTCTTGTCACATTTTCCAACTCCAAAACCTTGTTGCTGCCCCGCCAACCGGCCAAATCCAGCGTCATGCGCCGCTGCTCGGCCACTTTTTCCACCTTGTCCATCTTGTCTAGCATTTTGCGGCGGCTGCGTGCCTGCTTGATGTGCCGCTCGTTGACCACCAGCGAGGCCCACAGCTCAAAACGGGCAATCGCCGCCTCGATGCGAGCAATCTCCTTTTGCTGGGCGGCGTACATCTGCGCCTGGCGCAGGCGGGCCAATTCGCGCTCGGTGGTGTAGTTGGTGTAGTTGCCGGGGTAGAGGGTGATACGGCCGTTTTCCAAATCAGCAATGTGCGTGGCCACCTCATCCAGCAGGTACCGGTCATGCGAAATAATCACCACACCGCCGGGATAGCTGCGGATGACCGCTTCCAGCTTTTGCTTGGCCGCCAAATCCAGATGGTTGTCTGGTTCGTCTAGCAGCAGCAAATCGGGCTGCTGCACCAGCAGTTTGGCCAGCATGATCAGCTTTTTCTGGCCGCCGCTCAGATGCTCCGTTTGCGTATCCCAACGCTCCTGCGGAAAACCCAGCCGACTCAGCGTTTCCTTGACGCGGCTTTCGTAGCTGGCCCCATCCAGCTGTTCCAGTTCGTGCAGCAACTTTTCGTGCCGGGCCATCACTTTTTCCAGCCGGGTGGCATCTTCATAGACGGCTGGCGTGCCCATTTGCTGCTCCAGTTCGGCCAGTTTTTGGTGAACAGTAGCGATTTGAGGAACGGCCGTCATCGCTTCAATGAGTACAGAACGGCCGTCTGGTAGCTCCGGTTCCTGCGCCAGCCGCCCCCAGGTCAGCCCGGATTTGCGAAAAATGTTGCCTTCATCCTGCTCCAGCTCCTGCGCAATGAGCTTGAGCAAGGTAGATTTGCCTGCTCCATTGGGACCAACCAGCCCCACTCGCTGTTGGGTTTGCACTTCCCAACTCAGACCAGAAAGGATCAGTTTTCCGGTTAAGGAAACTGCAATTTTGTCTAGGTTGAATAAAATTTCTGCCATGCCACACCTCTACCTTTATCTTTAGATTGGACCAATTTGCCTTTGATAAACGGCCGTTCCCGCAAAAATTGGTCCAATCTTGGTAGCAAATAAAATAAAAAAGGCCGAGACGATTTGCGCCTCGGCCTTGAAATCACTCTAAGTTTACATAACAATCATTCAGGAGGCGCATCGGTATTGGGACGCAGCGTAATGGAGCCAAAACGGATGGCTGCGGTAAACCGACGGTCGAACCAGGAAATGAAACTCATAGGCAAAGAATATCCTAAGCGGCCATGTGGTGCAAATGCCCAATTGCCTATTCGCAGGTATACTTTGGCGCATGAATAAAAAGGTCTCATTGCTGCTAATTTTACTGCTGTGGCTACTGGCTGGCTGCGATTTAGCCAGTAATTTCACCCAGGCTCCACCAGAAGAAACGACACCCAATCCCGTGGTAAACGGTACGGCCGTTGCCACCGGCACCCCCGCCCCAGACACCACGCCGGACATCGCTATTCCCGGCACGCCCGTTACCCAAACCCGGCCCACGCTGCGCGTCTGGCTGCCGCCAGAAATTGCCCTGGCCACTGAAGACGGAGCGGCCGTTCTAAACGCCCAACTCGCCGCCTACCGCAGCAATCACCCAGATATTGACCTCATCGTGGAGCAAAAAGCAGTCAGTGGGCAAAGCGGCATCCTTAACTACCTGCGCACAGGCCGCGCCGTCGCGCCAGAAATCCTGCCCGACCTCATCGCCATCCCCACCGATCAGCTCAGCCTGGCGCTTACCGAGGAGCTCATCTACCCGATGGGCAACCTGGTAGCCACCAGCCAGCTAGAAGCGCTTTACCCGGCAGCGCTCAATTTGGTTCTCAAAAACAATCAGGTAGGCGGCTACCCATTCGTTCTCACCGGACTGTCGCATCTGGCTTACAACACCGAAGTTGTCACGGCAACCATTCCTGCCCGTTGGGATAACTTCATTGCCCAGCCAAACAGCCTGGTTTTCCCGGCCAACGGGCTGCCTGGTGGCACGCTGGGGCTGCAATTTTATCTGGCCGCGGGAGGTAGCCTTACCAACGAGGCGGGGCAGACGGCGCTGCAAGTTGAGCCGCTGGCCACCGCCTTGCAGCAACTTTTTCTGGCCGAAAGCAGCGGGTTTATTTTGGACCAGAGCAGCAATTACTCCACATTTCAGGAGTCGTGGCAGCTGTTCCAGGCTGGGTCCGCTTCAGTGACGCTCACCAACAGCGAACAATTTCTGCGGCTGCGGGATGAAAACGGCCGTTACCAGGTGACATCCGTTCCCGGTTTAGAACGGCCGTTAACGCCCCTGGTCTCTGGCTGGGCCTGGGCCATTAGCAGCTCAGACCCCGCCAAACAAATCCTAGCCGCCGATTTACTCAACACGCTCATTGCCGATAGCAATCTGGGTGAATGGACCTACGCCAGCAACTACCTGCCTAGCCAGGAGACGGCACTCAACTTTTGGGCACAGGATGACCCATACCTGCCTTTTGTTCGGGAACAGCTCAACCGCGCCAGCGCCATGCCGTTCAGCGGCAGCAGCAGCATCATGACGGTTCTTAACAACGCCGTCTTCGACGTTATTACCCTGACCAAAACGCCCCAAGTCGCAGCCGAGGAAGCGGTTGCCGCCCTGCAACAGTAAACTCATGCCCCATTTTGACCAGCGTCAGGCACACATTCAGGCCATCATCGCCGCTGCCCTGCAAACAGCCGATCCGCATACGGCCGTTCGCCACCACCTGCACAAACAAGGCAACCAGATCACCGTCGGCTCGCACCCATTTGATTTGGCAAACGGCCGTCTCATCATCCTCAGCATTGGCAAAGCGGCCGTACCGATGGCGTTGGCAGCGGTTGATGTGGTGGGCGAAGCGGCCGTTTCCGGCGGTGGTATCCTGGCCAAACATTTACCCCAAAATACGCCGCTTCCTCTACCCGCCTACGAAGGCAACCACCCCGTGCCGGGTGAAAAAAGCATCGCCGCCACCCAAAAATTGCTGCAAACGGTCCAAAACCTTACCGAAAACGACCTCGTCCTCTGCCTCATTTCCGGCGGCGCATCAGCGCTGTTCACCCAGCCGCTGCTGCCCTTACCAATTTGGCAGGAGCTTACCCAGGCATTGCTAGCCAGCGGCTGCACTATTCAGGAACTCAACACGGTGCGCCGCCAGTTTGACGCTGTTAAAGCGGGTGGGTTGGCCCGATTGGCGGCTCCAGCACAGGTCATCAGCCTCATCCTGAGCGATGTGGTAGGCAACGATTTGGCCAGCATTGGCAGTGGCCCTACCGTCGCCAGCAGCGAAACGCTCGCTGACGCCAAAGCAGTTTTGCAACGGTATGGGGTGTCCATGCCAGATTTTGGCCACGTCCGAACCACAACCCAACCGCCAACAAACATTCTCGATAACATCATCATCGGCAGCATCCAGCAGTCGGCTCAGGCAGCCGCCGCCCAAGCGGAGAAACTTGGATTCCACGCCCGCCTGCTCACCACCAAACTGGAAGGGGAAGCGCGGGAAGTGGGGCAATTTGCCGCTGCGCTGGCCAAAGACGCCCCGCCGCAAAGCGCCACCTTGCTCGGTGGCGAAACCACCGTCACTCTGCGCGGCGGCGGCGTAGGTGGGCGCAATCTGGAAACGGCGCTGGCCGCCGCCATTGGGCTGGCTGGCTGGCCAAACCGCGCCATCATCGGCTTCGCCACCGATGGCGACGACGGCACCAGCGGCGTGGCCGGAGCCACCGTCACCGGGCAAACTGTGTCCGACAAGCAAGACGCCCTAGCCTACCTGAACAACAACGATAGCTACACTTTTTTTGCTCGACGAGATGGGGGTGGGAACGGACGTACCCTCATCCAAACTGGCCCGACCGGGACAAACGTGAATGATTTAATCATCATTTTGAATTACACGTAGAGACGTTGCAATGCAACGTCTCTACAGAAAGGACCTTCAATGACCATCAAATTTGGCACCGACGGCTGGCGTGCCGTCATCAGCGAAACGTTTACTTTTGGCAATTTGCGGCTGGTAGCCCAGGCCATCGCCGACTATATCCGCGAAGAAAATGCAGAAAATCCCAGCGTGGTCGTCGGTTTCGACACCCGCTTTTTATCCGACCGGTACGCAGCCGAAGTCGCCCGCGTGATGGCCGCCAACCGCATTGACACCTGGCTGGCCCGCGCCGACACGCCTACCCCGGCCATCAGCTATGCGGTTTTGCAAAAAAGCGCCACCGCTGGGGTGATGATCACCGCCAGCCACAATGCCCCGCGCTACAACGGCATCAAGCTCAAATCGTGCCACGGCGGCGCGGCCAGCCCGTCCCATCATCAGCGGGTGGAGCGGCTGCTGGATCGCAATCTGTCCAGCGGGCGCGGCCCCAACCTGATGGACTTAGGCGAAGCGATCAAGCGGGATCGCGTCCACAAGTTCGATCCATCTTGGGCGTACTACGAACATCTCAGCGGGCTGGTAGATTTGGATATTGTGTCCAGCGGCGAGCTGCGCGTGGTGGCCGACGGCATGTTTGGCTCTGGCCGAGGCGCGTTCAGCGAGGTGCTGGCGCGGGGACGCACGCACGTCCACAACATTCGCCACGAGATGAATCCCGGCTTTGGCGGCATCCATCCGGAACCGATTGCCAAACATTTGGGGCTGCTGATGTCCACCATCCAAAGTGGGCATTGGGCTGTGGGACTGGCCACCGATGGGGATGCGGATCGCATTGGCGCGGTGGATGCGCAGGGTAATTTTGTGGATCCGCACCGGATTTTTGCCCTGGTGCTGCGCTATCTGCTGGAAAAACGGGGCTTGCGCGGCAAGGTGGTGCGCACCGTCTCTACCACCCGAATGATTGACCGGATTGCAGCCAGGTATAATTTGGACCTCATCGAAACGCCGGTTGGCTTTAACCATATCGCGGATTTGATGATTGCTGGCGGTGTGGTGATGGGCGGCGAGGAGTCTGGTGGCATGAGCATTCAAGGGCACATCCCGGAGGGCGACGGCGTGTTGCTGGGGCTGCTGTTGCTGGAGGTAATGGCTGCGGCCAAAGCGCCACTGCACGAACTTGTGAACGATTTGCTGTCCCAGTATGGCCCGGCGCAGTATGCTCGCACGGACATGAAATTAAGTCATCCGGTAGAAAAACCTCGTATGGTGGAAATGCTGCTCAATCTGGCCCCAGAGGCGATTGCTGGCGTGGCGGTGGAAAAGGTGGATACGGTGGACGGGGTGAAATATTACCTGAATGATGGGAGCTGGTTGCTAATACGGCCGTCTGGCACCGAACCTGTCCTGCGGGTGTATGCCGAAGCGCCCAACGACGACCGGGTAAAGGCGCTGCTGGGCTTCGGCGAAGAAATGGCGGCCAAAGCGTAGGGTTTTGCCACAGAGGGCACAGAGGGGAAAGAGGAGTTGGTGACAATCTAAGCGATTTTGCTCAAGGCAAAACACCGCCAAACGCGACCCATCAAACCAACTCTCAAATCTCAAAAACCTCTGTGCCCTCTGTGGCCCAAAATCATTTTTTAGCGAACTGCTCGATGATGCGGGCGGTATGTTTGGTGCCCAGCAGGAAGTAGTCGAGGCGCATGTTTTCGTTGGGGGCGTGCACCTGGCTGCCGGGATAGCCTACGCCAGCGGCCACCAGCGGCAAACCCAGCGTGTGGATAAAGGGATAATTTGGCCCGCTGCCGCCAATGATGGGAGCCACATTAGGCTGTTTGCCGTAGACAAGTTCGGCCGTTTCATTGGTGAGCTGCACAAAGGGATCATCCGGGTCTACCTTGGCCGGGCGGCCGCCACCGTGAAAGGTGATTTCCACATCGGTGAAGCCGTTGGCGTCCAGATGGGCACGCAGCTTGCTGATTATTTCCTGGGGCGACTGATTAGGCACCAGGCGAAAATCTACCTTGGCGCTGGCTTTGGCGGGCAGCACTGTTTTGGTGCCCGCCCCCTGGTAGCCGGAAGTGAGCCCGCAGATGGTGCAGGTTGGTTGGAAAACGGCCTGCGTTTTCAACGCCAAATCATCCGTTGTTCCCAGCAGAAAGCCGTCCAGGGCAAACATCTGCTTCAAATTGGCTGCTTCTGAGGGCATGGCCGCCAGCATTTCCAGATCGCGCTGGCTGGGGGGCTGCACATTGTCGTAAAAGCCAGGGATTAGGATGCGCTCGTTTTGGTCCTTGAGGGTGCTGAGCGCCCAAACCAGACGCCACGCCGCATTGGGAAAAATCGAGCCGCCCAGGCCAGAATGCGCATCAATCGAGGCGGTTTGCACGGAGAGTTCCACGTAACAAATGCCGCGCATGCCCAACGCCTGACTGGGACGGCCGTCATGATCTACACCGCCAAACTCCCAAATACAGGCGTCGGCGGCCAGCTTTTCCTGGTGTTTTTCCACAAAGGCGGGCATGTTGGGGCTACCAATTTCCTCTTCCCCTTCGATGATGAATTTGACGTTACAGGGCAGTTCGCCGCCCATTGCATCTTTCACCGCTGCCAGCGCTGCCAAACGGCAGATGATGTGCCCTTTGTCGTCGCTGATACCGCGGGCGTACAGCTTGCCTTCTCGCTCGGTGAGTTCAAACGGGGGAGAGTCCCACAGTTCCAGCGGTTCAGCGGGCTGCACGTCGTAATGCAGATAAAAGAGGAGGGTTTTGTCGGAACGGCCGTCTCCCTCTCCAAATGCCTCAGCATACACCACCGGATAGCCATCCGAGGGCATCACCTCAGCGCGGAAGCCTTGCTCGCGCAGCATGGTGGCTACCAGATCGGCACATTCGGTAATGCCAAAATTTTGCGCCGAAACGCTAGGCTGAGCACAAAGCCGAGCCAGTTCTTCGATCCAGTAATCCGTGTTTTCTTCGATGTGGGCGTCAATTTTTTCCCACACGGGGTTTGTTGGTTGCAATGTCATTGTTTGTCCTTTTTGGGGTGTTTTTGTGTTTTATTCCAGATGGCTGGTGTCGTTCAGCCGCACGACGACGGGGCCGCGATCATTCACCTCGACGACGCTGAGGCCAGTGTTACCGCGCATGGAGAAACGGCCGTAAATCCCCGGATCGATCCCCAGCACCTGGCCCAGCATAGCGTGCAGCAACCCACCGTGAGACACGACCATCACCATGCCTTTGTTGTGCGCAGCCAGCACGCTTTCAAAGGCACGCCAGGCGCGACGCTGCACTTCGGCAAATGGCTCGCCGTTGGGCGGATCGATCATGCCACGCGTGGCAGCAGCCCAGATTTCCGGGTATTGCTCGCGGGCCTGCTCACCGGTCAAGCCACTAAAATCGCCCACGTCCCGCTCGCGCCAGATTTCGGTTTTGATTGGTTCCAGTCCGAGGGTATTGGCCAGGGGAACGGCCGTTTGCACGCAACGTTGCAAATCACTGGTGTAAATGGCGTCTATGGGCCAGCTTTTCAGCCGCTGGCACAGGGCGGCGGCCTGCTGCTGCCCGGTTTCGTTCAGGGGAATGTCGGTGTGGCCTTGCCAGCGTCCGGCTTTGTTCCAGTCGGTCTGGCCGTGCCGGGCAAACAAGATGGTAAGATGGGTCAAGACGTAGGCTCCTGTTTTGCTTTCTTGATGTAATTTTGCACTTCAGCCACGGCATCTGTGGGAAAGTTGGGCAGGTACGGCCGTAAATGCAGCGCCGCTACCAAAAGTAAATTTTCGGCCGCCGTCAGCGTGTCCTGGCTCAAGATTTGGTTTAGCTCTTGGCCAGTAGCCGGATAAACGCGCTCAAAGCGGCGGAACGGATCGAGGTTGTCTAGCAAATGGGCTTCTTCGGCGGGCAAAAATTCTGCCAACAAATGCAGTAAATGGGTCAGGGCATATGTTTTGATAAATTGGCGACCGCTCAACAGCTCGCCGCGCGCATGTCGCCCCACCCCTACGTAAAGATTCATTAAAAATTCGGCAAAGCGCTTTTCTGGATTGGAACGGCCGTGCGCCAAAAAGTCCCGCGTTGCCAATTCCAATTCGGCCAAACGGGGCGCGATGTCTTTTTTGTCCAGCAGCACACGGTACCGGTTTAGTCGAGCCATTTGCAGCTCATCTTCATTGAAGATGGCAAACTCTAGCAGATGACCGCCTCGGTACAGCGCCTTGACACCGTGCTCCGTCTCACGGAAGTGAAACACCAGCTCTTCGGCGCGGGGCAGCCAGGACAAATCCTGGCGCATATCTTCCTGCACGCCTTGAATGGTAATGACGAAAAAGTCGTGATCCGACCAGGCGTCTGGCTGAGTGTCTTGCTGGGCCATAGAGCCAAGCGCCACCAGACCCAAGACGCGGGGATCAGCATCCAGCTTGCGGATTAGTTCATCAGTGAAACGGTTGTAGCTGGCTAAATTCATGGCTCAACCTCCATCGGTAATTTTTGGGCAAACCGATCCAACCACGCATCGTGCTCGCCCTGGTATGCCCATCCAGCGAGAATGCTAAAAGCGGCCGTTTCCAGCAACAAATCTAATGTTTCGGGTTGCCAAAAAGTAAAAAAACGGGGCAAATCATGACCATATTTGGTGGTAAGCACCCATTTTTCGCCATCCCCCTGCTTCACTGAAAGATACAAAATGCCGCCTGGCCGAAGAACCCGCCAAAACTGTTGCAATGTGGGCAGGAAATCGTCTCGGTGCAGATGCAACAGCGAGGCGCAGGCCCAGATGCCATCTACCTGGGGACCAATCGGCAGGTGACGCATGTCTGCCTGGCAAAATGGTACGGTACGGCCGTATTCATCCCGGCCCACTTGCATCATTTCGTAGCTGTAATCCAGGCCGATGGCGTTTAAGTTGTGCGCTTGCAGAACGGCCGTGTCCTTCCCTGGGCCGCAGCCGACATCCAAAACGGTGGCACCCGCTGGCAGCAGCGATACGAACTTTTCAAGTTCTGCCAGCATGGAACCGCGCTTTTGCCACGCTAAAGCGTAATCGGCGGCAATTTGACGATACGTTTCTTGCGTTTGTTTCAGGTAGTTCATAAAGGTTTTGAAGCGACGGGAACAATTTGCAGGGAACGGGCAATTTCTACCAGCGTTGGGCCATCTATCAGCGTCATCGGCTTGCCTTGTGCCCAGGCACGGGCTGCATCCGAAATATCTGCTGTGGTTACAAGAAAAGCGTGGGCTACGCCTTCATGGATGAGGGTGCCATACAGCTCGCGCACAATGTCTGGGCCGATGGTGTTGCGGTACCGTTTGCACTGCACGATGGCTCGCCTGCCGCCTTGCCGCATCAGCACCAGGTCCACACCTAAATCGCCGCTGCGCCCTCTAACGGTAACTTTGTATTTTTTCTGGCGAAACAAACGCGCCACATATTGCTCAAATTCGGCGGGATGCAGGTTGTATAGCTGCTCTAGGGTGAGGAGCGGTAACGGCCGTATATCCTCCTGCCGTTTTTGCCACCACAACACTCCCCACAACACCATGAGCGTGGCCAGCCAGCCAATTTCCACCAGCCGTACAAATTCGGCCGACACACCAGACAGTTCTGCCAGCCAAACTGGTTGGCTCACAACGCGAATAAGAAGCCAGACAACGTAAACGGCCGTAACCAAACCAATGATCCAGCGACTGTGCCAGGCCACAGCAGGCCGTGGCCGTGAATGAAATTGAGGGGACTGTTGGCGAAAGCGCCATTCGGTGCGAACTACCATGGGCAGAATTGTAATCGCGTGTGGCAAAATTCCCAAACAAACGGCCGTATGAAAGCCCCAAAATGATAGTACGATGATCCAATTGTAGTGAATCTCTAAATTGGGTAATCTGAGAGGAACATATGCAAGCCACGAAAGTTTTTAGCAATGGTAAAGGAAAAGTATGCCCCTCCAGGCAATCGTGACACCGCTATTTACCGATTGACTTCGAATGCACTTCTTCGAGCAACATGTACGTCAAATTACTCCATCATTTTTCCCCACCCCATTTTCCTGATCGAGAAAAAAATTTCTCGGCAACAGCCCTGCACACAATCCTGACTGCCTCCGTGGTTTTAACGGTACTCAGTATTTTCCCGGCCATCTACGTAAACCCGAACAGCATGTATGTCATTATGGCAGTAGCGCCGGCTCAAATATTGGGGATTTACCTGAACAAGAAAGGGTACGTACGAGAAACGGCCGTTGGTTATCTGGCAGTCGTCTCGCTTTCTGTCATGGGAATGTCCTGGGTTGCTGGGGGTGTGTTGAGCGGTGGAACCATCTTTTTTGTGCCACTGGTGTTTGTCGCTGGGCTAATTTTGGGCAACCGCTTAGGCCTGCTCTATGGCCTGCTCAATACCTTATTTTTGGTATTTTTGTATGTGGGGCAGGTGAAAGGCCTTGTCCAACCTTTATCCGAGAATCCGCTAACTTTGGCCCAGGTAAACATGCTGGTTCTCATTATCTCCATCACCATCATGGTTGTGTTTACCAGTTTGGCCATGCGCGGTTTTAGGCAATTGCTGGCTCAGGCAGATGCCAACCGGGAGGCGCTCAACCAAACCATTCAGCAGCTCAGAGAAACAACAGTCTCCAAAGAGGCGGCCGAAACAGCCACCAAAGCAAAATCTGAATTCCTGGCCAACATGAGCCACGAAATCCGCACGCCGCTAAATGGCATAATTGGCATGACGGGCTTGATGCTGGACACGTCGTTGAGCATAGAGCAGCAGGATTTCATCGAAACAATCCGCAAGAGCGGCGATAATCTACTTACCATCATCAACGAAATTCTTGATTTCTCTAAAATTGAGGCGGGCCAGCTAGAACTCGAAATTCAGCCTATGAATATTCGCCATGTCGTTGAGGAGGCGCTGGATTTACTGGCGGCTCAGGCTGTACAAAAAGGGTTGGAATTAACTTATTATATTCATCCCAAAACACCGTCTACGCTGATGGGAGATGTGACGCGGCTGCGCCAAATTTTAGTTAACCTGCTGGGGAACGCGCTTAAATTTACGCATCAAGGCGAAGTTGTGCTGCACGTGGATAGTCATTTTGTTGAAGATAGCTCTAGCTTTTCCAAAACGCATTTTTCCGTAAAAGATAGCGGCATCGGCATTTCGGCTGAAAACCAACAGAATTTGTTTCAATCATTCAGCCAGATTGATTCTTCCACAACCCGCAAATATGGCGGCACAGGTTTAGGATTGGTTATCAGCAAGCAGCTGGCGGAGCTTATGGGTGGCGAGATGTGGGTGGAAAGTGAAGAAGGGGTTGGCTCGACGTTTCATTTTACAATCACAGCGGCCGTTGCGCCTTTTGCTCGCCCCGCTTTTCTGGCCAGCGATCAACCATTGTTGGCCAACAAGCGTGTTCTTGTCGTAGATGATAACGAAACCAATCGCCTAATTCTGGAAAAGCAAACCAGTTCCTGGGGCATGAAGGCAACATTGGCTACTTCGGGGAAGGAAGCGCTGGCTTTACTCAATCGCGGCAAAAATCAGTTTGATATTGCCATTTTAGATATGCAAATGCCGGGCATGGACGGCCGTAATCTGGCCCATCACATTCGAGAAACACACAACGACCTGACGCTGCCCATAGTTTTGCTCACCTCGCTCGGGTTACACTTTGAAGCCAAAGATGACCGCACCATCAACGCCCACCTGGTAAAACCAGCCAAACAGGCTCAACTGTACGACGCCTTGCTGCAACTGCTACACAACGAAACGCAACCCAGGCACCTCATAACGGCCGTTCCCTACAAAAAATCCATCAATACCGAACGATTTCCCCTGCCACTTCGCGTCCTCCTCGCCGAAGACAATCTCATTAATCAAAAAGTTGCCCTGCGCATGTTAGAACGCCTCGGTTTGCGCGCAGACGTCGCAGCCAACGGTTATGAAGTTCTCGAATCGCTCAAACGCCAAAGCTACGACGTAATCCTCATGGACATTCAAATGCCAGAGATGGATGGCGTGACTGCCACCGATCATATTCGCATCACCTTACCCCCCGAGCGCCAACCCTACATCATCGCGCTCACCGCCAACGCCCTCAGCGGTGATCGCGAAAAATATCTGGATGTGGGCATGGATGATTACCTCAGCAAGCCTGTCCGCATAGAAAAGCTGCAAGAAGCCCTAAACAACTGTCCACTGATGAAGCCCCAAAATCCATAAATGCCAGATAATCCATCGGCACCTCACTTGCTTTCGGAATGGTCAAAAAACAAAACGTAGAGCAAAAGCGTCAGGGGAATCAAAAAACCAGGCACCGGATAATCAATCCAGATAAGCGACAAATACATCGCCCACACAAACAAATTCACCCATACGGGGAAAAATCGGCAAAACAAAGAAACCAGGGAATACACAGCGTAGTAGGGAGCCAGCAAGCTACCCACCAAATACCAAACATTCAGCGAGGATCGTTTAAACCACAACACCGGCAACAAAATCAACGAATAGGGGTAAAGCGTAATATTCGTCACTTCATCTGCCTTCTCAATTTCTAAAATAGAGGCTACCCAGTCCGGGACCCACCACCCCCATTGAATGAAAGAAAGTAGCAAAATGGCAATTGGCACCACAAACAAGCGCCAGTCGCGCCGATGGTAAACAACAAAAAGGATGGGCAGCAGGCCCACTTGGGGCTTGATGGTTAGCAGCACCAGACCCAAGCCAGCCAAATACGGATTGGCCAGCATAGCCAAAGCCAGCCCTAAAGCAATGAACCCATCAATTTGGCCCGCATAAAACATCCAAAATAGGGGTAAGGAGAGAGCAAAGTTCAGGTAACGGCCGTTCCACAGCCGAATCGCCACAATAAAACAAACCGCACTCGTTAAATTCCACAGTAAAAACCCAAGTTTCGCCGGCAAAATGGCAAAAGGATAAATCAGCCAATAAATGGGATACGGATGCCAGGTTTTGAACCCGTAATTCCCGCTCAGCGTATCACGCCGAAACGCTTGTAAAAAATCCCAACCGCCCAAATCCAGCAAAGGACCCAGCATGGCAAACGCAAAAATAATAATGATGCCTAGCTGGTCTGGCCTCGGCAGCGACGTGAAACCTCGCCAAATTTGCTTTGCCCAATTTTTTATGCCCGATATTTGATACGATTCCATATGCTATTCCCAATCCCGGCAGTCAGTTAATAAACCACGCAGCACATTCTAGCATACTCACTCCCGATGAACCTTCATACCCTCCTTGAACCAACGGTTTTTCAGTTTTTAAAATGGGATACAGATGAACGCTGATGACACGGATAGCAGTCAATCAGCCGCGTTTTGCCGCGCCTGTCCGCGTCCTATCACCTCTTAATGGCGATTACTGAAAAGTCCTTACCTTGAACCTCAATTAGATGCGATTGCAACAGATGACGGCCGTTTCTGTTTGTCGTACAATTCTGGCAAGAACCGTAACATTGGCTAGTTCCCCATTTGGAGAAAAGATGAACGAGAAAATTCATGCACACTGGGGCAAAATTCGCCTCATTTTTGTACTTTTATTAGCCTTGGGCGTAACGGCCGTATCCGCCTCCGCCCAATCAGACGACCCCGCCAGCATCCCCCCACCAGACAGCGTCACCATCGCTGGCACCCTGCAAACAGAAATCGGCTGCTCCGGCATCTGGAACACCACCTGCGCCGAAAGTCAACTCACCTACGACGAACAAAACGACATCTGGCTGGCCACCTTCAACCTGCCCGCTGGCAGCTACGAATACAAAGCCGCCCTCAATGGCGGCTGGGGCGATAACTACGGCCTCAATGCCGAATATTACGGCCCCAACATTCCCCTGGAAGTTCCCGAAGATGGTCCCGTCACCTTCTGGTACGACCACAAAACCCGCTGGGTTAGCGACAGCCTCAACAGCCTCATCGCCACCGCCCCCGGCAGCTTCCAGGATGAACTGGGCTGCGCTGGCGACTGGGCACCCGAATGCCTCCGCGCCATGCTGCAAGACCCCAACGGCGATGGCATCTACACCTTTATCACCCTCAACATCCCCGCAGGCGAATACGAAGCCAAAGTCGCCCTCAACCAAACCTGGGACGTGAACTACGGCACAGATGGCGAACTAGACGGAGCCAACATCCCCTTCACCGTCGGCGAAGGTCAGGCCGTCCTCTTCACCTTTGACCCCAGCACCAACCTGCTCACCATCGAAGCCAGCGACGACATTCCCGCCGACCTGGCCAACCAGGGCAGCGGTGGTGGCCTGCCCCCGGCAGCCGCCGCCTTCCCCGACCTCGTCGTCGTGCCCGGCACCATCCAATCCGTGCTCGGCTGCGCTGGTGATTGGGCACCCGACTGCACCAACACGGAACTCGCCTACAGCGAAGAAAACCAGCTCTTCAGCGCCACCTTCGACATTCCCGCTGGTGAGTACGAATACAAAGTCGCCCTCAACGGAAGTTGGGATGTGAACTTTGGCCTCAACGCCCAGCCCGGCGGCCCCAACATCCCGCTCTCCCTCGCCGAGGACACCAGCGTCACCTTCTACTTCGATAACCAGACCGGCTGGGTCACCGACAGCATCAACAGCCTCATCGCCAACGTGCCCGGCAGCTTCCAAAGCGAACTCGGCTGCGCCGACGATTGGCAGCCCAGCTGCTTTGCCAGTTGGCTGCAAGACCCCGATGGCGACGGCGTGTTTACCTTCCAAACCGTCAGCATCCCCGTAGGTGAATACGAAGCCAAAGTTGCCGTCAACGGCACCTGGGACGTGAACTACGGCGAAGGCGGTGCCCAAGACGGGGCCAATCTCCCCTTTAGCGTGCAAGAACCAGACACGCTCGTTACCTTCACTTTTGACTCAAGGAGCAACCTATTGAATATCTCCGTCGGGTCCGGCGGCATCCAGGGCAATATCAGCCAACGCAGCGCCTACTGGGTCTCGCAAGACACCATCGCCTGGGATATTGAAGACGCCCCCGGCAACCAATACTTCTTCCATTACGATCCGCTGGGAGGCGCATTCTCGCTTGGCTTCGATGGCATTTCTGGCGGCGACGCCGTGCCGCTCACCGTTGATCCCAACGGCTTGAGCGACGAGATCATCGCCAAGTTCCCGCACCTGCGTAACTTCACCGCCCTCAAGTTCAGCGAGGACGATTTAAGCGTAGCCCGCATCGCCCTAAAAGGTCAAATTGCCATCTCTGTGCAGGATGGTGATGGCCAAACGATTGACGCCGCTGGCCTACAAATCCCCGGCGTGCTGGATGATTTGTACCCCTACGATGGCGATCTGGGCGTGACCTTTGCCGATGGCCTACCCACCCTCACCGTCTGGGCACCCACGGCGCGGCAGGTGCGTCTGCACCTCTTCGACGACGCCAATCCCAACACCGAAGCTGAAATTGTGACGATGCGACCCACGCCCAGCAACGGCACCTGGGCCATCACCGGCGAGGCGGATTGGGCAGGTAAATACTATCTATACGAAGTGCAGGTTTACGTGCCCACCGAGAGCAGCGTGCAAACCAATCTGGTTACAGACCCGTACTCATTTAGCCTGTCCACCAACAGCACGCGCAGCCAAATTGTGGACCTGACAGACCCGGCAACCATGCCCGAAGGCTGGACAGACGTGGTGAAACCGGGCATCGCTGCGCCGGAAGACATTGTGATTTATGAACTACACATTCGCGACTTCAGCGTAAACGACCCCAGTGTGCCAGAAGAACTGCGCGGCACTTACGGCGCTTTTACAGTAATGGATTCAAACGGGATGCAGCACCTGGCGGCGCTGTCAGCAGCGGGTCTAACGCACCTGCACCTGCTGCCCACCTTCGACATCGCCACGATTGATGAGGATAAATCCACCTGGGTCACACCATCATTTGAAGAGCTGTCCAGCCTGCCCGCTGATTCTGAAGAGCAGCAGGCGCTGATTGCTGCGGTGCGTGACCAAGACCCATTCAACTGGGGCTATGATCCGTTCCACTACAGCGTGCCCGAAGGCAGCTACGCGGTGAACCCGGAAGGCATCAATCGCATTGTAGAGTACCGCGATATGGTGCAGGCGCTCAACGAGATTGGCCTGCGCGTGGTGGTGGATGTGGTGTACAACCACACCAACGCCAGTGGTCAAAGCGATTTTTCGGTACTAGATCGCATTGTGCCAGGCTACTACCACCGATTGAACAGCACCGGGCGCGTGGAAACCAGCACCTGCTGCCAAAACACGGCCACAGAGCACGACATGATGCGCAAGCTGATGGTGGATTCGGTGGTGACCTGGGCCACGGCCTACAAAATTGACGCCTTCCGCTTTGACCTGATGGGCCACCACATGAAAGAGGACATGCTGGCTGTGCGGGCTGCGCTGGACGCCCTGACGCTGGAAGCCGATGGTGTTGATGGCAAAAGCATCTACATTTACGGCGAAGGCTGGGATTTTGGCGAAGTGGGCGGTAATGCACGCGGCATCAACGCCACCCAGTTTAATCTAGCGGGTACGGGTATTGGCACGTTTAGCGACCGACTGCGGGATGCGGCGCGTGGCGGCAGTCCGTTTGGCGGCCAGACGGAGCAGGGCTTCCTGAATGGCTTGCTGGTTTATCCCAATGAGACGGACCAGGGCAGTGAAACCGAACAGTTGGTTCGGCTGCAAAATTTCATGGACATCATTCAGGTGGGGCTTGCAGGTAATTTAAGTGATTTTACGTTTGTGAACGCGCGTGGCGAGACGGTGACAGGCGATCTGGTACTGTACAATGGCTCACCAGCTGGCTACACGTCCGATCCACAAGAGCAGATCACTTACATCTCCAAGCACGACAACGAGACACTGTTTGACATCATTCAGTACAAAGCGCCGCTGGGCACCAGTACGGCCGTTCGCGCCCGGATGCAAACGTTGGGCAATTCGATTGTGATGTTTAGCCAGGGGGTTCCGTTCTTCCAGGCTGGCGATGATTTGCTGCGCTCCAAATCGCTGGATCGCAACAGCTACAACTCCGGCGACTGGTTCAACCGGCTGGACTTCACCTACCAAAGCAACAACTGGGGCGTGGGGCTGCCACCATCGGGCGACAACCAGGGGATGTGGCCGACAATGCAGCCGCTGCTGGCCAATCCTGACCTGGCTCCAACGCCAGCCGACATTGCTTTTGCCCGCGACACGTTCCGGGAACTGCTGCAAATTCGGTCAGGTTCGCCGCTGTTCCGGTTACAAACGGCCGTTCAAGTCCAAGACCGCCTGCAATTCCACAATGTTGGCCCAGACCAAATACCGGGCGTGATTGTGATGAGCCTGAGTGATGTGACGGGCGAGGATATTGACCCGAATTACGACCTGATGGTTGTCGTTTTCAATGCGACGCCCGATGCGGTCAGCTTTGCCAATGAAGGGTTCAGTAACCTGCCCTTCTCGCTGCATCCCGTGCAGCAAAGTTCGGTGGATGGTGTGGTGAAAACGGCCGTCTTCGACGAAGCCAGCGGCACATTTACGGTACCGGCGTGGACAACGGCCGTCTTTGTTTTGCCGCAAGGCACAATTGGCACACCCAGCCTCACAGAAGAAGTCGCCATCGAAGAAGAAACGACAGCAGAACCAGCAGCTACCGAAGAAGCCACTGCGGTGGAAGAATCAGAAGCCGCAACGGAAGAAGCGCACAGCGAAGAGGCAGCGCATGGCGAAGCCGAAATGGTAGAAGATGCACCGGGGACGCCGTGGGTTCTCTGGCTGAGTGCCCTGGGTGGTGGATTTGTGGTTGCGCTATTGGTCGCCTGGATTAGCCAACGGCGTCAGCACGGCAACAATTATCATTAAACAAAATTGGGTAACTGGGTAATTGCTTACCTGCTGCAATTACCCAGTTACTATCACCCCTTCACCGCGTCACCTTGTCACCCGCGCAACCCTCATTTTTCTACCCTGTTTAGAACAAATGTGATAGAATTATGTCTCGTAAAAATGAGTTCAAATCGAGGCAAAATAAGCTAAATTTCTCCTGAAAACACCCTGTTCGCCACAAGCTACAAGCCCGCAAATGCGCTGCCCATTTTGAGGCAACAGATGGTTAGGTTTTGCCCGAATTGTAAAAATTAAGGAACGTTTCATGGCGAAAAAAACCGAAGCGGAAAGACAATATGATGCCAGCAGCATCCAGGTTCTAAAAGGTCTGGAAGCGGTGCGCCGTCGCCCCGGTATGTATGTGGGCGGCACCGATGTCAAGGCATTGCATCATTTAGTATACGAAATTGTAGACAATTCCATTGACGAGGCGCTGGCTGGACGATGCGGCCGTATTGAAGTGACCATCCATCAAGATGACAGCATCACCGTGCAGGATGATGGTGTGGGTATCCCCGTGGCCCTGCACCCTACCGAGAAAGTGTCGGCCTTGGAACTGGTGCACACCACCCTGCACGCTGGCGGCAAGTTCGACAATGACGCTTACAAAGTGTCTGGTGGTCTGCATGGCGTAGGCGCTGCGGCCGTTAATGCCCTGTCCGAGTGGATGGAAGTGACGGTTCGGCGTGAAGGCGCGGTTTGGTTTCAACGTTACCAGCGTGGCATCCCCGACGCCCCCGTCAAGAAAGTGGGTAAGCTGGGCAAGGATGAGCCGACGGGCACCACGACTCATTTTCGGTTCGATGCCGTCATTTTTGAAGCTGAGGCCACCTACAAATTTGAAACATTGCTCAACCGCTTCCGCGAGATGGCGTTTGTAACCAGCGGTGTCTTTTTAAAGCTGCGGGATGAACGGCCGTCTTCCCCTCGTGAGATGAGCTTTTACTTTGAAGGTGGTGTCAAATCGTTTGTGCGCTACCTGAACCGCAACCGCAAGCCGCTGCACGATCCCGTGTATGATCGCAAAGAAGCGGATGGCATGGAAGTGGAAGTTGCCTTGCAGTACACCGAGGGCATCACCATTTCAGAATTTGCCTTTGCCAACACCATTCACACGCCAGACGGCGGTACCCATCTGACCGGTGTACGAACGGCCGTAACCCGCGTCATCAACAGTTACGCCCGTAAAAACAACTTCCTCAAGGAAAAAGATAACAACTTCTCCAGCGACGACACCCGCGAAGGGATAACGGCCGTTGTCAGCGTTAAACATCCCGACCCGCAGTTTGAAAGCCAGACCAAAGTGAAGCTGATGAACGCTGAAGTGGCTGGCGTGGTTGCCGCCATCACCGCCGATGCATTTAGCCTGTACCTGGAAGAAAATCCGCGCGAAGCCAAGAAGATTATCGAGCGCTGCCTCACTAGCTCGCGCGCGCGTGATGCGGCCCGCAAGGCCCGTGAATTGGTCATGCGCAAGAGCGCCCTGGAAAGCCTCACGCTACCTGGTAAGCTGGCCGACTGCTCCGAGCGCGACCCAAACAAGTGCGAACTGTACATTGTAGAAGGTGACTCGGCCGGTGGCAGCGCCAAACAAGGGCGCGACCGGCATTTCCAGGCTATCCTGCCCCTGCGCGGCAAGATTCTCAACACCGAGCGGGCCCGTCTGGACAAGATTTTGGCCAACAACGAAGTGAAAGCGATGATTTCGGCGCTAGGCACAGGTATTGGCGAAACGTTTGACGCGGGAAATTTAAGATACGGCCGTATCATCATCATGTGTGACGCCGACGTAGACGGCAGCCACATCCGCACCCTGCTGCTCACCTTCTTCTTCCGCTACATGCCCGCGCTCATCGAGAAAGGCCATCTCTATATTGCCCAGCCACCGCTCTACAGCCTGAAATCGGGCAAAGAGATGCATTACGCCTACACCGAAGCACAAAACCAGGACTTACTGAAAGAGCTGCAAAAAGCTGGCAAAAAATACAGCTTACAGCGCTACAAGGGTTTGGGTGAGATGAACCCGGAGCAGCTGTGGGAAACCACCATGGACCCGGCTGAGCGGATGCTGCTGCAAGTCACCATCGAAGACGCTGTAACAGCAGACAAAACGTTTGATATGCTCATGGGCACCGAAGTGGGGCCACGCAAGCGCTTTATCATGACCCACAGCAGCGAGGTCCGCAACCTGGACGTGTAATTTTTAAGGAATAGGATTTCACCCTTAGCTCTTCGACACAAAAAAGCCCGACCAACAATTTGGTCGGGCTTTATTTTTTCACAAGAAATTCTTTAGCGAATACTGATTGAAATCTCTTGCGACAATGTGTGGAAAGTGCCGCCACCGCTCAAACATTTTTGGTAACCATCGAAACAAACAACCAGACGAATGGTGTAATCACCGGCCTCAGGAATAGACATCCAAGACGGCCAACTGAGTCCTTCCGGGGGCATCACATCATTGTTACCGCCCCAGTTATTTTGGTACCAGGCCACAATGTCTTGCCCGTTGCGCCGGGGCATCACCCCAATGGTGGAATACGCCACCCCACCCCCGGTCGTGTTCCCCACGCGCCATTCGTACCAGATTTGCCCACCAGGCGTCAAATTAGACCGACCAGGCTGCAAACCAAAGCTCTCACCAACCAAGCCATTGGCGTTTGTGGGTTGTGGGCCTGCGGGAACTGGCGTGTTGGTCGGTGGCACGGGTGTCGCCGTGGCAGGTACGGCCGTTGGCAAAGGCACATTGGTAGGCGGTACGGCCGTTGCCGTGTTCGTCGGTAGCGGGGTCTCTGTGGGAATCGCCGTCGCCGTTGGCGTGTCTGTAGGAAGCGGCGTGTTCGTCGACAAAATTTGCACCACCGCTGGCGGCAGCACCGTCGGCGATGCTGGCACCTCTGTGGCTGGCACATCCGTCGGTACTTCAGCCACCGCTTCAACCGTCGGGTCTGGGGCAACGGCCGTTTGCTGACCATCTTGCAAAAGCAAAACCGCCGCTACAATAATTAACAAAACCAATACACCTAAAGCGCCAAACAACACGGCACGAACTGTCTTATTACTCATTCATACTCCTTGCCGCTTGGGAAGCGGCCGTTTTGGTTCTGCACCTAAAACCCGCAGCAACATCAGAAATTTCAAGATGATAAAAATCTGCGTAATCTGCGAAATCTATGGATTTTCAATAAACCTTTTGAGATTCAGGTGCTAACTCAGTCTGCAAAAATATTGTTGCGAATCCCAAAAATGTTTTGTGGATCATTTGCCTGCTTCACATCCCTGATCAGCTGGGCCGCTGCCGGCGAAATCGCATACTTCATAAAATCTTTGCGAATCTTGCCCACACCATGATGATGCGAAATGGAACCACCCGCCGCCATAATCGTCTCGCGCAGCGAATGCTCAATTTCGCTAAAAATCTTGTCGGGATTTTCCACACCCTTCGTAGAAAAACCGTGCGTAAAGTAAATGCACACCCCCGTGTGGTACAGCTGCGTAATGCGCGGCGAAATATAAGCCCGACCTGGCAAACCAAACTCTTTATGCTTCTCCTCCACCTGCACCGCTACCGCATCCAGAACCGCCTGCACTTTGTTCCACGGCACCGTCGTCTCATACGTCTCCCCAATAATGTGGAAATCCGCCAAAAAGTCACGAATGTAGGCGATGGCATAGGTGAGCATGTAGCCTCGCTTGCCATTCGTCTCACCACCCGCAATACCCCCATACTTCTTGGCTAACCGATTAATTAGCTTCGCCTGGGATTCCACCTGCTCCCTCGTCCCTTCCATCACAATCGTCGCCGCACACAGCTCATTCGGGTCAAACTTCTTTACCTTCAGCAAGAAGAACTTCTGAATTTCCCCCATAATCGCTTCCATGCGCGTCGGTTCACCCTTCAGCGCGGAGCCGAAGCGGAACTGAATATTGTCTAGCAAGCGAATACTGGCCGGCAACATACCCGTCTGGGTTAGTTCATACAAAAAGTCAGTACCCTGCTTAAACGTGGGAAACACCAACGAGCCATACTTCTTCGCCTCCGGCAGCTTGTGAATCTTAATCACCGCGCTGGTAATGATGCCCAAATTCCCCTCGCTGCCAAAAGCTACCTGCTTCGGGTCAATGCCCAACGACTGGCGGGGCATCGCTGGCCCTGATTCAATCACACCTTTTGCCGTCACCATCGTCACCGATTCCACAATGTCTTCGATATTACCGTAACGATTTTTCTTCATGCCGCTGGCATTGGTGGCAATCCAGCCACCCAACGTAGACAACTCCAAACTGTCCGGTTCGTGGCCGCTGGTGTAGCCAAGCCGCTCCAACCGCTCTTCCAAATCCTTGCCAGAGATGCCTGCCTGTATGCCAGCACGGAAATTCTCGTGGTCCACCCACAAAATTTTGTCCATTCGCCGCATATCCACCGCAGCAATAGAACGCGTTTCATTTTCTGGCAATTGCAAAGCGCAGCTTACGCTTGTGCCGCCGCCGTAGGGAACCAGGCACACATCGTGCTCCCCAGCCAGTTTGATGATGCGTTCCACATCTTCCTGGCTTTCCGGGAAAAGTACCATGTCTACCACCCGATCCAACGCGCCGTAGAGCACCTTGTACACCTCATCGGCCGTCGTTTGCCCGTGGCTGTGAATAAGCCGCTGGCGATCTTCAATGGAAACTTTGTCCGGGGAAAGCTGGGTTTGCACAGCCTGGTAAAAAGCATCGTTCAGCCGGGCAGGGTGCACTGGCTTGTTGCGTACCTCTGGCATGAGGTTGTTATGGTCAATGGTGATGTCGAGCATCTCCTCGACGAATGGTAAGAATTCGTGCATAACCGTGCCCGACAGCGCATACCGACTGCCGGTTACCGTCACGGTTTTATCGGGATTTACTTTGAAGTAAGTATCGGTAAAGCCCCATTTATGATCGTAGCGAATATCTTCGCCACTTGAACCTTGATCAAGTGATTTATCTGCCATATCGCTTTTTCTCTTCCTCTTTTGGTTTACAGCGGGCAAAAGCATTCGCTTTCACAGCCAGCCATGCATTATCAATCAGATCGCCAATCCTGGCAAAGAGTAAAGTCTTGCCACAGAGGGCACAGAGGTTTTAGAGATTTTCTCTTTTCCCTCTATGCCCAAAATGAATGCCGTTGGGCAGCCCTCTGCGGCAAAAAAAATCACACCCGCTCGATGATGGTGGCGATGCCCATGCCGCCGCCCACGCACAGGGAAATTAGCGCCGTTTCAAGGTCGGTGCGCTCCAATTCATCCAGCACCGTACCCAACAGCATTGCCCCCGTAGCCCCCAGCGGATGTCCCAGGGCGATTGCACCACCGTTCACGTTGATGTTCTCGGCTCCCTCGATGCCCATGTCGCGCATAAAGCGCAGCACTACTGAAGCAAATGCCTCATTAATCTCAAACAGATCGATGTCTTTAACATCCATGCCCGCAAGCTTGAGTGCTTTTTTGGAAGCTGGCCCCGGCCCGATGAGCATGATCGTCGGCTCCGTCCCCACCAGTGCCGCAGAGCGGATGCGGGCGCGCGGCTTCAGCCCCAGCGCCACTCCTTTTGCCTTCGAGCCAATGAGCACCAATGCTGCCCCGTCCACAATACCAGACGAGTTGCCCGCCGTGTGAACGTGGTTAATCGCTTCAACTTGTGGATACTTTTTGAGCGCCCGGGCGTCGAAGCCCATCTCGCCAACTTTGACAAAGGCTGGGCGTAGCTGGCCCAATGTCTCCAGCGTAGTACCGGGCCGTAAATGCTCATCTTTGTCCAGGGCAATTTGGCCGGCTTCATCGCGCACGGGCACAACGGAATTTTGGAAGTAGCCATTGGCCCAGGCATTGGCGGCACGTTGCTGGGAACGCACGGCAAAGGCGTCTACATCGTCACGGCTGAATCCTTCTAGTGTAGCAATCAAATCTGCGCCGATGCCTTGGGGCACGAAGTTGATTTTGTCGCTCACGTTGGGGTCCATCATCATTGCGCCACCGTCAGACCCCATGGGTACGCGGGACATGGATTCGACGCCACCAGCCACGACCAAATTTTCCCAGCCAGAGCGGATTTTCATAGCGGCCATGTTCACCGCCTCCAGGCCAGAGGCGCAAAAGCGGTTGAGCTGCACGCCAGGCACATCTACATCCCAATCGGCGTAGAGAACGGCCGTTCTGGCAATATCCGCCCCCTGATCATTAATCGGCGTCACGCAGCCCAGCACCACGTCATCCACCTGCGAGGTGTCCAAACTGTGCCGCTGCTGCATCTCACGCAGCAAGGTGGCCAGCAAATCCACTGGCGGCACGCCATGCAGCGCCCCATCCTGCTTGCCCCGCCCCCGTGGCGTGCGAATCGCCTCGAAAATATACGCTTCTTCACTCATGCCCAGCTCCTGTTATTTTTTAGCCACAGATTAACGCAGATTTTCACAGATGAAGAAGAAAAAATCGGCGTTAATTTGCGAAATCTGCGGATTATTTCTCTGCCCATTCTACAGTGCCGCCAATGTTGCTCCAAAATAATTGGCTATACTTCCCGCATGACAAACGCAACTTTAAACGATTTCATTCAGTTGACCCGCAGCCGTCGCGCCATTCGTCGTTTCACAGATGAGCCGATTCCGCCAGAATTATTGGATTTGCTGCTGGAAACGGCCGTTTGGTCACCATCCGCTCACAACCGCCAACCGTGGCGCTTTGCCGTGCTGGAAGATGCGGCCAGCAAGGAAACACTGGCCCGCGCCATGGGCCAACGCCTCCGCGCCGACCGCACCGCCGACGGCGATTCGCCGGACGCGATTGAGCGGGACGTGGCTCGCTCCTTTGCCCGCATCACCGGGGCGGCGGCGCTGATTGTGGTGTGCTTGAGCATGGCGGATATGGACAGTTACCCCGACCCCCACCGCAGCCAGGCAGAGCGCACCATGGCGGTGCAAAGCGTAGCGATGGCCGCGCAAACGCTGTGGCTCACCGCCCACGCCGCCGGGCTTGGGGCCTGCTGGCTCTGCGCCCCGTTGTTTGTGCCAGAATTAGTGGTAGCCACACTCAATCTGCCACCGGATTGGGAGCCGCAAGGCTTGCTCACGCTGGGCTGGCCCGCTGAGGAAAAAGAGAAACCTCGCGAGCCTTGGGCCAGCAAAGTCATGTTTTTGGACCGCTGAGGATACCACCTCCTGTAGCCGCGGTTTCTTACCGCACGTTGACCGATGAATGAACGCGCTAAGAAAGCGCGGCTACTATTTATGCCGAAAATGGTGGGGGCAGACACTCAATTTCTCGAACAAATTCAATGACAAATTAGCTTTGTCCGCTATAATAAACGTCTATTTTTTATACTGGACTAATTTCAGGAGATTGGAGACTGGAGATTAGAGACTAAAAAATCTCTAGCCTCTAATCCCCAATCTCATTTGATCATGGACTACTCAAAACAGGTGCCCGCCGCCGAGCGGACGTTGAACATTTTGGAAGCGCTGAGTAGTGCGCCGGACGGGTTGAGCGCGACGGAGTTGCTGGAACAGCTAGGCGACATCTCGCGCAGTGGGCTGTTTGCCCTGCTAAACACGCTCAAGGCGCGGAGCTACATCGAACAAAGCGACAACCGGGGCAAGTACCAGCTGGGTCCAGCGCTGTGGGCGCTGCTGCCGCGCCAGTCGCTGGGGCTGGAGCCGCTCATCACCGCGTTTGAGACGGAAATGGCGCAGGTGGATTTGGGGGAAACGGCCGTTCTCCTCTGGCTCGATCGACAAGAAACCGTGCTGCTGGCCCAACGGGAAGGCATCAACCGGGTCCGCGCCGTCTACCGGCTGGGCCAACGCGAGGCAGCGACAAACAGCCCCGGCGGTCGCCTCTTGCTGGCTGGTTTGCCGAATCAATCTGCCCAGCAAACGGCCGTCTTCAACCAGTTCCGCAGCGAAGGAGCGGCCACCCAGGAAACGGCCGAAACCCTCGACATCGCCTGCCCCATTTGCGCCGACGGTGTGCAGCCCAGCGCCGCCTTGCAGGTGAGCCTGCCCCTTTTTCGCAGCCAGCCAGCGGCAGTTGCGCAGCTCAAAAAGCAGGTGCAGCAGGCCGCCTCGCGCATCTCATTTCGGCTGGGGGCGGCGGTGTACCAACCGTACGGCTGGGCCGTGGGCGAACCCATCGGCCCCAACCGTGCCCTGAAAGACGCCGAAATCGAGCAGTTTTTACAGGGGCCGTGGAGCGCCCGGCTGGCCTGCGTGCGCGCTGACGGCACGCCGCACGTGTTGCCGTTGTGGTATGAGTGGGACGGCCGTTCCTTTTGGGTCGCCGCCTCGCCGGGGGCGCAGTGGAAGCAGGTGGTGGATGAAACCGGGCGCGTCTCGCTGACGATTGACGAGCCGTGGCCGCCGCTGCGCCGTGCGTTCGTGGTGGGTCAGGC
The DNA here is from genome assembly GCA_020634455.1 of Ardenticatenaceae bacterium. GTDB lineage: Bacteria > Chloroflexota > Anaerolineae > Promineifilales > Promineifilaceae > Leptofilum. Next base: position 823,016 of record JACKBQ010000001.1, read on the forward strand.
ACATTCGGTGGCGGCAGACGCCGTGCCCGGCGGGCTGGCAGGGCTGCGCCAGCGGCTGGCGGTGCGCTACCTGGGCCAGGGGGCCGACCAGCAGCCAGAGCTGTGCCAGATTGATGGGTGGACGGCCGTGCAAATTACCCCGCAGCGCCTCACCGGGCATCAAGGATTGGGCCGGGCATGAGCGCTTTAGACATTCGCGTCAGTGAACTGAGCCATCGGTACGGCCGTACCCACGCCCTGCAAGACATCAACCTGCACATCCAGCCGGGCGAATTTGTGAGCCTGGTCGGCGTCAGCGGCTGCGGCAAATCCACCCTGATGCGCCTCATTGCCGGGCTGCAAACGGCCACAGAGGGTGGCGTCTGGCTCGATGGGCAACCGCCCGCCGCCGCCCGCGCCGCCAAGCAAATTGGCTGGATGGCCCAGCAGGCTGCCCTGCTGCCCTGGCGCACCGTGCGCGAAAACGTGCAGCTCGCCCAGAAAATCAATCCGCAAGCGGGGCAAACCACGCCCAACCCCAATGATTTGCTCAACATGGTGGGATTGGCAGAGTTTGCTGAGTCTTACCCGCTCACCCTTTCCGGCGGGATGCAGCAGCGGGCGGCTTTGGCGCGGACCTTGGCGACGGGAACGGCCGTTTGGCTGATGGATGAACCGTTTGCCGCCCTCGATGAGCTGACGCGGGAGCTGCTGGCCGAGGAGCTGCTCCAAATTTGGCGGCAGTTCCGCCCGACGGTGCTGTGGATTACGCACAATTTGCATGAAGCGATTCGCATGTCTGACCGGGTGGTGGTGCTGACGCCGCGACCGGGCACGATTGCGGGCGAGATCGCCGTGCCGCTGCCCCGACCCCGCGACGACACGAGCGCCACTTTCCAAGACCTCTTGCGCCAAACGCGGGCGCTGCTACGGCAGGAGGTGGTTCATGGTTAAGGAAAATCCACAGATTGCACAGATTTCACAGATTGATTTTCCCTCTGCGCCCTCCGCGCCCTCTGCGGTTAAATTTCTGCAAAAGCGGGTCAATTGGTCGGGCGTGGGGCTGCTGGTGGGAGTGTTTGTGGTGTGGGAAACGGCCGTTCGCCTCACCGACACGCCCACTTATTTATTTCCGGCACCAACGGCCGTTTTCCGCTACCTCTCCTCTCATCTGGCCGATTTGCTGCTGGCGGGCGGGGTGACGCTGCTGGAGGCGGTGGCGGGATTGATTTTGGGAACGGCCGTTGGCCTGGCCCTGGCCGTCCTCATCACCTTTTGGCAGCAGTTGGAGCAAGGCGTCATGTCCCTGGCGATTCTCATCAAATCCACGCCCATCATCGCCATTGCCCCGATTTTGACGATTTGGCTGGGTTTTGGCCCCGCGCCCAAGGTGATTGTGACGGCGCTGCTCACCTTTTTCCCGGTGCTGATCAACGCGCTGACCGGCTTTCGCTCGGTGGACGGGGCGCTGCTGGATTGGCTGCGCTCGCTCAACGCCACGCCGCAGGAGATTTTTTTGCAGGCAAGGTGGCCGGGGGCACGGCCGTTTCTATTTGCTGCGCTTCGGGTAGTGGGGCCGCTGGCGCTCATCGGCGCGGTGGTGGCGGAATGGATGGGCGCGTCCAGCGGCCTGGGCCGGGCCATGTGGCTGGCGTACACCAATCTGAACATGCCCGCCCTATTTGCCGCCGTGTTTGTGCTGACGGGGTTGAGTACGGCCGTTTACCAAACCATCGTCTCGCTCGAAAAACGGTTTCTTTTTTGGGAGTTATCCACAGATTAACGCAGATTATTTCTTTCTCTGTGACCCTCTGCGCTCCTCTGTGCAACTCTGTGTTCCAATTCCTTCAAGGCGGAGTGAGCATCCTCAGATGCGAACGGCCGCAACAAAACCGTTCCGCATCTGAGGATGCTCCACTCCTCATTTTGAGTAGAACAAAAGCAATAAAACAATTCATAGGAGAAAACTTTGCAACGCAACAAACTCATCTTTCTATTTTTCATCATATTTCTATTCACTGGCTGTCAGGCTGAAGAGCCGACCGCGCTGCGCGAGATGACGTTTATGGCCGGGTTCAAACCGCAGGCCAATTTGCCCTTTGTCGGCGCGTACGTGGCTCAGGAGAAAGGCTTTTTTGCCGATGAAGGGCTAAACGTCACTATTGAGCATTCCGCCGGGGGCGGTGAGCATTTGCAGCTTTTGGCCGCAGGTGAAGTGCAGGTGACGACGCAGGATGCGGCCGTTCTCCTGCAACGGCGCGCCGATCCTGGCTTGCCGCTGGTTTCCATCGGGCTGATTGGCCAGCGCGGGCAGCAGGCGTTTGTGGCCCTGGCCGACAGTGGCCTAAGCAGCCCCGCCGACTGGGCTGGGCACACGGTCGGTTTCAAAGGCACGCCGCCACCCGACCTGTTTGCTCTGCTGGCGGCCAACGGCCTGACGGAAGCTGACGTGGAGCTGGTCAATGTCGGCTTTGACCCACGCACGCTGACGGAAGGGCTGGTGGATGTGTACCCGGTATTCAAATCGAACGAGCCGAACTTGATTCGCGGCTGGGGCTTTGACGTGGTTCAGTGGGAAGCGGCCGATTATGGCGTGCCCACGCTAGGACTGACTTACGTGGCCACGGAAGCGCTGATCGAATCCGACCCGGAGCTGCTGCAAAGCTTCATGAATGCCGTCCTGCGCGGCATCGCCTACGCGCAAGAAAACCCGGACGAGGCGGCGCAAATCGTGCTGAAGTACGCAGGGGAAGATGCCGACGCGGCGCACATGCGCTTCATGCTGGACACCGAATTGGCAGATGCCCAATCGCCCAACGGCGTTGGCTGGCAAACCGAGGCGCAGTGGCAGGCGCTGGCCGACATGCTGCAAACGTACGAATCGCTGCCGGGTGAGGTGGATGTAACGGCCGTTTTCACCACGCAATTTTTAGGAAGGTAATTGAGTAATTGGGTAATTAGGAATTGGCTCTTCTAATTACCCAATTACCAATTACCCAATTACTTTTCCCATGAACCTCTGGACCATCCTCCCCGTCAAAATGCTGCACCGCACCAAATCACGGTTGGCGGGTGTGCTGTCGCCCGATGAGCGGGCGGCGTTGACGCTGCACTTGCTGGAACGTACGCTGGGTTTGCTGCCATTGGTGCCTGGGTTGGGTGAAACGGCCGTTATCACCCAAGACCCCGTCGTTAGTCAACTGGCCACCCAGTTCGGCTGCCAAACCCTGGCAGAGCTGCCGGGCAGCGGCTTGAACGGCGCAGTGTCGGCAGGGGTAGCGCTGGCGGCACAAAACGGAGCCAGCCACTGCCTGATTTTGCCGTCCGATTTACCTTTTTTGCAGGCAAATGAGCTCGCAGAACTGGTCGGTTTGGCAGAAACGGCCGTTTCCCAACCCACCGTCATTCTCTGCGGCGACCGGCAGCAGCAAGGCACGAACGCGTTGATTGTGCCGACAGAAGTGGGGTTTTGTTTTGGATACGGCCGTAACAGCTTCCAATACCACCAACACGAAGCCACACGTCTGAAATTACCTTGCAACATCGCCAATTTACCCACGCTCCAATTCGACCTGGACACGGAGCAAGATTGGGCACTTTACAAGGCAAACTGCTTCCTGAAAAGTTGAATTTTCCCCAAAATAAGATACCTTCTAAGCAAATTTTCGCGCTTGATTCGCGCGGTAAACTTACGCTAATAAGGAATTTAAACCATGCAATGTTCCGTGTGCAAAGGCACGATGGTGCAAGAAACAACCACCTACAAAACCGAAATTAACGGTGAAGAAGTCATGATCGAGGATGTGCCCGTTTGGGTTTGCGAACAGTGTGACTCTTCGTACCTGGACGATGACGTCATTGAAGCAATCGAAGATATGCTGGCCAGCCTGGCTGGTGGCTTGGGCAATGAAGAGCCGCCGGAAGAGATAGAACTTGATTGACTTTTTGCAACAAAACACCCCCATATTTCGTAAAATCAGTTAGATTTTCCGTTTTCGGCCCCATATTTGGGTGCTTGAATTTAGCAAATGAAGGAGCGAATTATGTGGCGTAAATTGATGATTTTAACCGTGCTGTTGGGCACTTTGCTTGTTGGCGTCCCGGCCGCTCTGGCGCAAGAAAAATCGTACAGCGCCGACCGTTTTGATGTGGATGTGGTGGTGCAAAATGACGGCTCGCTGCTCATCACGGAGACGGTGGTTTTCACGTTTGTGGGCGAGCCATTTACATTTGTGTTTCGTGATATTCCCACCAGCAAAACGGATGGGATTGAGATCGTGGCGGCTTCTGTAGACGGCCGTTTCTACCCCCAAGGCAGCAACGCTGGACAAGTTGAAATTGAACCCGGCAGCAACGTGCGTGTCACCTGGCACATGGAACCCACTGCCAACACGACGCGCACCTTTGTGTTGGAATACCGCATGCTGGGCGTCGTCCAGCAAACGGCAAACAGTGATTTGCTCCGTTACCAGCCAATGCCGGATGAGTTTGAGTACCGCATTGGCAGCAGCACCGTGACCGTGGAATATCCCAGCTCAGCCAATTTGCAAGAAACACCCATCCTCACCGCAGGGCAAGCAACAGTAGACCGCAACAGCAACAAGGTGACATTTACCCGACAAAACATTGAGCCAAACCAAACTCTGGTTTTTGAGATGGCTTTTGCCCAGGGCAGCTTAATTGACGCCCCCCCCACCTGGCAAGCACGTCAAGCTGAACAAGATGCACTGGCTCCGGTTTGGCTTGGTGCCGGGCTATTGATTGCCGCCATTGGTACGTTGGGAGCGTGGGGCGTGTATCGCAACCACCAGCCAGTTTTGCCTAAGGGTACGGCCGTTCGCTACCAACCACCTAACGATCTCCCTCCAGCCATCGCTGGAGTGCTCAACGGGCACGGGGCAAAACCGTCGTGGAGCAATGCGCTGGCCACTCTGTTCGATTTGGCCGATCGTGGCATCCTCAGCATTGAAGAAGTGGCCGATAAAAAGTGGTACCAGGGGCAAGATTTTGTCATCGTGCAGCAAAACATGACCCCTGGCAATTTACGGCCGCATGAGCAAGGCTTGCTGAATTTGCTATTCCAGACCAAGAAAGGGCGGCAGACCTCGGTAAAAATGTCTAAACTGGCTAACATGGTCAACGGCAAGCAGTGGGAAAAGTTCACTAAACCGTTAGAAGCAGAACTGGAGGCAGCAGGCTATATTGATCCTGTCCGCAAAAAACGGCGGCTTTGGGTGATGGGTGGCAGCTTCATCTTCTTCATTTTGGGCACCGCTGCCCTGATTGGCCTATCCGTTGGCCTGGCACAACAGTTCGGTGCCTGGCCTATCGCCATCGGTTTGGCTCTGTTCTTGCTTTTTGCGGTATGGCTGATAGTCGGAAATATGCTCACCATTCTGACGGATGACGCCAAGCAGATGGCCGACGCGTGGCAGAGTTTCCATGATTACTTAAAAGCTGTAACACGCAAAAAAGCGGCCGTTGACAATCCGAACATGTTCACTCAATTTGTGCCCTACGCAGCCAGCTACGGGCTGCTGCATCAATGGGCCAAATTCTTCCAAAAGGAAGGGTGGACGGAGGTGCCGCCGTATTTTCGGGCCGCCAGCCATTCCGGGGACAGCAGCATGGCAGCGTTCGTGGCCATGTCTAGCGCCTCCGCCTCTTCGGGCGGGGCGGCTGCCGGGGCTGGGGCCGCCGGAGGTGCGGCAGGCGGTGGTGCCAGCGGCGCAGGCTAACTTGCCGCTGGGTGGTAACACTTTTTATCAACAGATTTCGCAGGTTACAAAGATTTTTCTCCAAATCTGCGAAATCTTTTTAATCTTTGATTGACAGTTTTCAATCTTTACGATGAGAGGCTCTTTTGCTCAAGAGCCTCTTTTTCTTTGCATATCTTCATCCAATTTTTAAGCAGCTTTTGTTACACTGCCCTCAATTTGGGGATAAATTCCCCTCTGCAAACTGTTCTTACAAAAGAGATTTGGCTATCCCAAAAAAGTATTGGAAGGTTGTATGCAACGAATTGTGAAGGCCCGTATTTTTGTTTTTTTGATGTGCGTCTGGCTATTTTTGGGGATGGGAACGGCCGTACTTGCCCAAACCATCGTAGACCCCCTACCCGCAGGCAATCTGGTCGAAAATCCCTGGTTCCGCGAAGGCAACCAGCCCAGTTTAGCTGGCTGGACCGATGCCGCTGGCAGCAATGTCATCTGGTCGCTCAGCCAAAAACCCTCCAACCCATCGCCGGATCAGGTGATTGGTACCTCTGCGCGGCTGGCGTTTGGCTCCGGACAAGGCGGCGGCACCGGGCAGGGCGGTGTGGATGCGTACCTGTATCAGGTGGTGGCGGCAGATGCCTCCATGACTCATCTCAATTTCAAGATTCATTGGGTCACGCAATGGATTGATCGGGCAATGGTAACCATTTACGGGGGAAGCAGCGCCGATGGGCCGTGGACGGCCGTTTGGACCCCGCTAGACATCAATCAAGCCACCTCAACCGGCGGAGCCTGGACCCAAACTGAACTGCTAGACACCACCATCGCCGAGGGATTCCCCTTTTACAAAATTGAACTGTTTGGGCGTTATCCAGACGGCCGTCAGCAAGGCGCAAAATACACAGGCGTCTACTTTTCGGTGGATGGCAATGCCGGGGCCGTGGTTGAAGCCGCACCAGCAGCTACACAAACCGCGCCGCCAGCAGAAGCTGCGCCCACCACCCAACCTGGACGGCAAACGGCCGTTCCCCCCACCAACACGCCGATTCCGACAGCCATCTCCACACAAATAACCGAAGAGGCGCCAGCAACGGCCGTGGCCATTGTTGCCACACCAGCGCCAGCAAACACACGGCCGTCCGTTCGCCCCACCCAAACTGCGCGAGAAACGGCCGTACCCGCCCCCACACCAACCCCAGCAAACCAAACCATCAGCCCCATCTATCTCATCATTATCGGCTTTCTGCTGCTTCTGGTGATCGTTTTAGGCATTGGCTGGGTACGCGCCGCTCGCAAATAAAAAACGGCCGATTTCGTTTTGAAATCGGCCGTCTTCAACGTTCACCCACCAAAAGATTCAGGAAAAACTACTCGTCGCGGCTGTCCAGCGAACGCCTGCCGCCCAGACGGGGCAGCAAATCGCCGTTTTCGCTACGGGCACGGGCCTCCCGCAACGTCTCCGGCAACAATTGAGCCATCAATAGCGTTGCCAAAGCGGAATTTTGGTCGCCGCCGCCCCGCTGGTTCACAATCACCGGGCGCGGCGCTTGACGCAGCAACGCTTCAGCCACATCCAGCCGCTTCACGGCCAGCTCATATTGCAGTACAGCCTGGTTATCTTTGTAAGATTGTCCCAGCCGGTGCAGCGCCCGCGCTTCATTTTCGGCGGATTTCAGCTCTGCGCGGCCTTCCGCTTCAATTTCCAGCCGGATTTTTTCAGCTTCTGCTTCACGCTGTTGCAGCATCTGGGCCACACTCTCCCGCGCCTTGTTGATCGCTTCCTGCACGGCAATGCGCTTCTCGTCCCGTTCCTTCTTCGCCCGCTCGATCTCCAGCAGCAGGGCATCCTGACGCCGCTTGCGCACCAGTTCCCACTCTTTTTCGTAGGCGATCAGCTCTTTGGCCACGCGCTCGCGGGTAGACAAATTTTGCTGGTACTGGTTGGGCAACTGCACATCGGGGATATTGGCCCCGGTGATTTTGACCCCATAGCGGCTCATTTGGCGGTTCAACTGTTCGCGCATGTCGTCTACGTTGCTGCCGCGCAAGTCGTAGGCATTGGCCGTTTCCACGCGGCGGCTGCGGTTGCGAATGGCATCCTGCACGGCGCTGCTCAGCACCATGTCGTAGTTGCTGGCCCCAATGTGCCGCACAAATAGCACCGGGTCAATGATGCGGAACTTGAGAAAGAATTCGATTGATTTGAGCGGCACGTTTTCCTGCGTGGGGCAGGCGAGCACCGGTGCTGTGTAGGGAATTTCTGTGGAAGTATCCACAATGAACTCTACTTTTTCCCAGGGCCACCAGAGCAGGCGACGGCCCGGCTTGAGCGTTTCCTCAATTTTGCCCCAGCGAGAAAGCACGCCAGTGGTGCCTTGCTCAATTTCTACAATGGCGCTGCGCCACCAGGCAAACGCGCCAATGAGGGCAAACAAGGTGACGCTAATCAAACCAAAACCGATTCCTGCACCAGAAAAGCCGAACAGGAGCAAGTTGGCAATAAGCGAATAGAAGCCGAAGGCGAACCAAATAAGGTAGCCCATGCGCCGCCGATCTTTGGGAATAACGACTGGCACCAATGACCCGGCCTCGCCGGAGCGGAGCAAGCGCTGGATGTTTTCCCAGGTGCCTACCACTTCTTTAATGCGTGAAAAATTTCCGGTAACGGTCATTAGCTTCCTCCTTGTTCGGAAACGGCCGTTTCTGTCACAGCGGCTGGCGGCAACACAGCCTCCACGCCTTTGGCCACCGTGGGATCAATATCGGTCATAGACAACATTTCGTCATCCTGACCAACCAGTTCGTTTAATTTTGGGGTGCGCTCCTTGATACGCGCCATAATTTCGTTGGCGCGTGCCCGGATTGCCCGAATATCTTCTTTGGTGTAGAGCGGTTTGTCTTCAATGCCCATCATCTGGCGAGCCACTTCCATAAAATCAATTTTGTTGTGGTCTGCCTCACCGAGATTGACAATTTGGGGCAGTTTATCGGCAACGGCCGTAATCTTGTCCAGCACCTCACGCTTGTAGCGATACTCCAGAATTTCCGGGTAATAAGCGCTGTTAACGGTACGAATATCCAGCGCCTGAGCCTCCAGCAAAGCCGCATTCGCCTGCGCCTCGCTCCGTGCCTCAACAAGCAACTGCCGGGCATACGCATTCGCCTGGTTAATCGCCTTCTCGTGCGCCGTGTCAATCTGCGCCTGGGAAGTAGCAATCTCCGCCCGAATTTCAGAAAGCGTCTGCCGCAGCGACGCCAGTTCTTTGTTCAAATCACCTTCATCCTGGCTTTTGCGTAGCTCCAGTTCGTACTGGTAGGTATACGCCTCCTTAGCGACCTTCACCACTTCAGCGGCCGCCAGGTCCATACGGTACTCCTGGCTGGACGGTTCCGCATGGGTAATATTGGCATTCACAAAACGCACCGCCGGCAAAAACTGCCGGTTAAGCGTTTCCAGCATCGCATTCGTACTTTCGCCAATCAAATCGTAAATTTCTTCCGCTTTTTGCTCGTAAATGAGCGCGCGAGTCACTTCGCTGATAGCATTGTGCAGCTTCTCAGAGAAGCCATTGACGCCACCCAGCGTGAAAATGAACTCTACTGGATTTTCAATGCGGAACTGGAGGAACAAATCCACCGATGCATTGACGCGGCCAGAGGTTGGCGCTTCGCGGATGGGGGCGTTGTACGGATACTCTTTGGTGGTGTTGACAAGGTAGCTCACCTTGCGCCGGGGATGGAAGCCCAAAAATTTCCGCCCGGGGCCAACCGTTTCTTCCAGCTTGCCAAATTTGGTGATGAGCGCCTGACTGCCGTCTGGCACCATGACGATGCGAGCACGAGCCACATTAAGCACGGCAAACAGCAGTACCAGCAAAAAGTAGTGCGGCCCAAAAAAGGCTGTGGCAATGCCAGAGCCAAACAAGCTGTCTATCATCCCGCCAAATAGCTGCCCAGCCAACCCAATGAATAAAAAGAACACCGGTGTTGTCAGAGCCAAAAAGTAAGAGCCAGACCGCTTGGGAATAACCACGGGGGAAATGACGTTGGTAACGTCCTTGCGTAAATCTTTTTCGTCTTTGGTAAAACTGCGGTTAAGCACTTCGGCAGCTTCCTCCAGCGTTGCCGCCATTTGCGATATTTTGGTAACCGCAGACTCCCCACCCTGGCGGGCAGAGATAAAGTCCCTGGCGTCAATCTGAAACTGCTCAAACGCTTCGGATTGAACAAATTCAGTCACGCCACGAACAATTCTTTGCACGTCGGCCATTGTTGTCCTCCTTCAATTAGTAAATAAAAATTGACCACACAGAGCGATAAATTTAGGCATTTAGCGCTCTCTGGCTTCAATTGTCATCTACCTTAACGGAGAACGGTTTACAACGTCAACGCTAGATTGGCAAGTTCTTGGACATTCAGATATACGGTTATTTTAGCAAAAAGTTGCTGGGAGTGGGTGTCAAATTCTTTGAATGTGGTATGCTTATCCACACAAAACTACTGGTAAAAACGAAGAGACATTGCGGTCACAACCCAAACCTGTTGTGGCCGTTTTTTATGCCAAACTAAAAATTGGCCACAGAAGACACAGAGAAATAAGAGAAAATCCTCTTAACCCTCTGTGTCCTCTGTGGCAAAAAAGATCCAAAATGAGTGAAGAAGCAACTATCATCAACCCGGAAGCGCTAAAAAAGCAGATTAATGCGCGGCGCACCTTTGCTATCATCTCCCACCCGGACGCAGGGAAAACAACCCTGACGGAAAAGCTGCTGCTGTACGGCAACGCCATTCATTTGGCGGGCAGCGTGCGGGCGCGGCGCAACCAGCGCTCCGCCACTTCGGACTGGATGAAGATGGAGCAGGAGCGCGGCATCTCGATCACCTCCACCGTGCTGCAATTTCCGTACAAGGGGCACGTGGTCAATTTGCTGGACACGCCCGGCCATCAAGACTTCTCTGAGGACACTTACCGCACGCTCACGGCCGCTGACTGTGCCGTGATGGTTTTGGACGCGGCCAAGGGTGTGGAAGAGCAAACGCTGAAGCTGTTTGAGGTGTGCCGTCGGCGCGGAATCCCCGTGTTTACCTTCATCAACAAAATGGACCGGCCAGCGGAAGACCCGCTGGGGCTGCTGGACGAGGTGGAAACGGTGCTAAAAATGCAGCCAGTGCCCATGAACTGGCCCATCGGCGATGGCGATACGTTTATGGGCGTGTATGATCGCAAAACGGAAGATGTGCATTTGTACGACCGCACGGCACACAACCAAACCATTTCGCCGGAGTACATCACTTCACTGGATGACCCGCGCATCGAAGCAGGCCTAAGCGATTTCCAATTTGAAGAATTGCATCTGAACATCGGCTTGCTGGATGAGCTGGCCGAGTATGATCATGAGAAGTTTTTGGCGGGAGAGCAAACGGCCGTTTACTTCGGATCAGCGCTCACAAATTTTGGCGTCCAGCTTTTCCTGGACGACTTCATCAAAATGGCCCCGGCCCCCAGCGCCTACTCCAGCGATGCAGGAAAGGTGGACCCCGTTTCGCCTGGCTTTTCTGGCTTTGTGTTTAAGATTCAAGCCAACATGGATCCCCGGCACCGGGACAGCGTGGCCTTTTTGCGGATTTGCAGCGGCCGTTTCGAGCGCAACGTCCAGGTGAAACATCCCAAAACGGGCAAGGTACTCAAGCTGTCCCGCACCTACACCTTCTTTGCGGATGAACGCGCTGTGGTGGATGAGGCGTACGCCGGAGACATCATCGGCCTGCCCGGCAACCGGGAATTTGGCATCGGCGACACCATCAGCAGCGACGGCGATTTTAGCTTTGATCCAATTCCCCGCTTTGCCGCTGAGCATTACGCCCGGTTGGTGAATCTGGATGTGGGGAAGCAAAAGCAGTTCCTCAAAGGCATCCACCAGCTGGAATCCGAAGGCGCAATGCAGGTGCTATACGAAACGGACGCCACACGACGCGATCCGATTTTGGCGGTGGTAGGCGTGTTGCAGTTTGAAGTGGTGCAGGCACGGCTGGAAAATGAATACAACGTGCAAACCAAGCTGGAACCGCTGCCCCACCAGCTCTCCCGCTGGGTAGAAGGTCCCAAAGAGCAAATTGATCAGCTCCCCTGGCGCTACGGCATGATGCGCACCGAGGATTTAGACGGCCGTCTCGTGGCCCTCTTCTCCTCCCCCCATGAACTCAGTTTTTATAGCGAGAAATACCCCGACATTAAGTTTTTGAGCATTCAATAGCGTTGGTAATCCGTAATCGGTGAACGGTAATCGGTTTTTACCGATAACGGATTACCGATTACGGATAACCGGCATTTCCAGCCCGTGTTCCTCTAAAAAGGCTACATCGCGGAGGAGAACGGCCGTTTCCCCATCTGCCACCACACGCCCCTCATCCATCACAATCATGCGCGGGAACAGCTCTTGCACCAGCAGCATGTCATGCGTCGAGACCAGCATCGTCAGCGGCAGCTCGCGCAGCAGGTTGATGAGCGAGCGCCGCGCGCGCGGGTCCAGCCCCGCCGACGGCTCATCCAGCACCAAAATCTCCGGGTCCATTGACAGCACCGTGGCAATTGCCACCCGCTTTTTCTGCCCGATGCTCAAATGGTGCGACAGGCGCGTCTCAAAATCAGACATGTCCACCTGGGCCAAAGCTTTGGCCACCCGTTGGCGCACTTCTGCTTCTGGGTAGCCCATATGCAGCGGGCCAAAGGCCACATCGTCAAACACGGTGGGCGAAAACAGCTGATCGTCTGGATTTTGGAACACCATGCCCACTTTGCTGCGAATCAGCGGCAAATTTTCTTTGGCAATGGGCAAGCCAGCGACGGCCATTGAACCGTGCCCGTGCAGCAGGCCGTTCAGATGCAGCATCAGCGTGCTTTTGCCCGCACCGTTTGGCCCCACCAGCGCTACCTTTTCCCCTGCGCCAATCGAGAAGGAAACGCCGTGCAGCGCTTCGTGGCCGTCCGGATAGGCAAAGCTGAGGCCGGTGACTTCGAGGGTGGGTTGGATACGGCCGTTTTCAGACGGCCGTTGACTCAAAAGATCAGATTCATGAATAATTGGCATCAGTAAACCTCCGGGAGGCTCTAAAAAGGAGCTTGAAAGCAGACCAAACCTCCCGGAGGCTGGCTGCCAGAAAACTTAAAATAACCAGCCGATCACCTGCAAAACCACAATCAGCCCCACACCCAGCGCCAGAAACAGCCAATCCGGCTGCCGCATCACATGTGGATTCATCGTCAGCAGTTGGCCGCGATAACCCCGTGCCAGCATGGCGTTGTACACCTTGTCGCTGCGCTCAAAGCTGCGCACAAACAACTGTCCTGCCATGCTGCCCGTCACCTTTGCCCGCCAAAAAACGGTGCCGCCATGCTTGCCATCATTCACCAGCCGGGCGCTGCGTGCTTCTCGCGCCCGCAGCAGCCGCATGGCCTCATCCACCAAAACAAACAGGTAGCGGTACATGAAGCTGATGATGGAAATGAGCACCGCTGGCACTTTCAGATGGCGCAGCGCGTGCATCATGTCCGGGAATTGGGTGGTGGCGGTGAGCAAAATCGCCGCCTGCACCGAAAGCCAGCTGCGAATGACGATGCTGGCAAAACGAATCATCCCCGCGTCGCTGATGGTGATGGTGCGACGGCCGATTTCCCAGCTTGCCAGCGGATTGCCCGGCTGCACAAAAATGACGGTAATCGCCGCCAGGGCAAACGGCAAAGCAATAAATGAACGCTTAAACAGGTAGCCAAAGCTGAACTGTGCGGCTCGATTAACGACCAGCAAAATAAGCCAGGCCGCCAAAAAGGCCAGCCAGCTACCATCCGGCAGCAGCACGTTGGAGATAATGAACAGCAGCGTCAGAACCACCTTGACCCGCGGATCAAGCTGATGGATGCGGCTGCTGCCTGCCAGGTATCGATCAAAGGTGCTCATGTGCATCGTTTGTTGTCCTCGGCGTAGAGTCGTTGCAATGCAACGTCTCTACATCACATTTCTATGAGCGGCGCAGCAGGCGACCCAGGCCAAAGGTGACGGCCGCCACGATCAACGCGCCAATCATGCCAGCCAAAATGGTGGAACTACCCGTCTCGCCCAGGCCGGGAATGGTGTAATCGGGCAGCAGTTGGAAGGGAGCGTTTACGGCCGTATGCAAAAAACCCGCTTGCTCCGCCACCCACTCCAACCCATCGGGGGAGCCAGAGGCGAATGGGGCCAGAAGCACCACCAGCAGCGCTAAAATAATGCCCGACACAATCCATTTGCCGCTGCCAGCGGGAGCGTCGTCGGTGAGCAGTTGGGGGCGGGTTTGCATGATGAAGCTGAGCGCCGCCACGGTAATGAGCGCTTCACCCAAGCCGATGAGGGCGTGAACACCCAGCATGGCCGGAATCGCCACGCTTAAGGCCGTCGTGCCGCTAAAACCAAGCAGCAGCGCCGTCACCAACGCCGCCAACATCACCGAAAGCCAGGCCGCAACGGCCGTTGCCCCCAACTGCACCCCTCGCGATTGATTCTTGACCATTTGGAACAGACCGTACCCTACAAAACCAGGAACGATGCCCATGACCAAAATGTTGGCCCCCATCACCACCAGACCGCCATCCTGAAAAATGAGCGCTTGCAGGCTGATAACGGCCGTCATCGCCAGCGTACCAACCCACGGCCCCAACACCACAAATGACAGCGTCGCCCCGATGAGATGGCCAGAAGTACCGCCCGCCACCGGGAAGTTCAGCATCTGCGCGGCAAAAATAAAGGCAGCCATAATGCCTGCCAGCGGCACCAGCCGCTCATCAAAATCATCCTGTGCCTGCTTGACGGCAAAATAAAGCACAATTAGCGTCACCACCCAGCACAGTACCGAAATGGGGATGTTCAAAAAGCCATCCGGCACGTGCAGCAGTTGAATGCCAGCCAAAAATAATGTACTCATAACCTGTTTCTCCTTAATAAAAAGCGGAACACAGAGTTCCACAGAGAAAGCGCACAGTTTCACAGAGATTTAGGAGAATATCTGCGCAATCTGTGCAATCTTTGATAATTTCTTTTTAAGTTTACGCATCTCGCCCTTGCCTGCATTCCGCACACAGGCCGGTAATGGCCAAATGGGACAAATCCGCCTCGAAGCCATGTTCGGTTAGCAGATGTTCGGCGAGTTCGGTGAAATGGTAGTCGGGCAAGGACATGACGTGCTCGCACTGGCGGCAGATGAGGTGATGATGGGGCGTGTCGCCCACCACCTCAAACACGGTTTGCCCGCCGATTTCAGCTTTGGCCACCAGCTGAAGGTCGCAGAAGAAGTCCAGAATGCGATAAACAGTGGCGCGATTGATGGCCGGCTGCTGGGCATTGACCAACTCATAAATTTCGCAGGCGGTGACGTGCCCGCCCTGCTCGCAAACGGTATCCAGCACAATCTGGCGCTGAGGCGTCATGCGGTAGCCCTGCTCACGAATTTTTTGGACGTAATCAATGGTGTAATGGGACATAGCGAGTCTCGGTTCTTATTGCAAATTTTCGCATTAGCAACAATTGGCGTTGATTTTAGCAAGAATTCAACACAGAACAACAATTCAAAACAAATGTTCTGGTTAAAACTGGGAGTTATTATTTTTCGTTAATATTTTTGCCGCTTTACAAAGGCCAGCAGGCAGCTTCGATAGCCCCGCACACCTCACCCAGGCAACAATTCCTGAGCGTGTGCGTAATACGATGAAGAGATCATACTGATGCCTCCCCTATTCAGATATAATCACGCTTATGAGAACTGAACCGATGGTTGGTAACCGAAAACGAACTTTAAACTTAGGCTTGGGCCTTTATTTTGCAGGTATTTTGTTGGGCGCGGTGGTTGCTTTTTTGGCAGTCTGGGGCGATCTGGAAGCGTCGCTGTTTGATACGCTGTTCAAAGCAGAACAACCGCTGGCCAGCCTGAGTTGCCCTGTGCTGATGACGCTGGATGAAGATGTCACGATTGAGGCTGCTTTCACCAATCGGGGAGAGCGAGATGAAAATTTATTGGTGCGGGCACGGGTTTCGCAGGGCTTTGCCAGCCTTATCCGTGAAGAGCGCCAGACGTTCAGTTTGCCACCAGGCGGCAGCGACACGGCCGTTTTTCAGGTAACGGCTGATGATGCGGCCTGGGATCGGGTGGTGCTGGCTCGTGTCACAACCACGCGCAACGCCCCCTACCGCCGACTGGTGGGCAGCAGTTGCGGGGTGCTCTTGGTACCGGTTCGCGGTGTGACTGGCCAGCAAATTTGGCTTTCGCTGATCAGCCTCAGCCTGATTTTGACAATCTTGGGGGGCTACTTGTGGCAGAACGGCCGTTCCCGTCCGTTCCCGATTCACGTCCAAAAAATTTGGCGGCTGATGCTCGCTTTTGCCGGACTGGTTGGTGCAGCCATGCTTGCCAGTCTGCTGCAACAATGGCTGCTCGGTGGCGCTCTTTTGCTCATCTTGTTTTTACTCATCATCAGCGCCACAGACAGTTTCAGCGAGGCGTCCATTGGGTGATGACTGATTTTTACAGATAAACAAAATCAGCGTAAATCAGTGCCCCATCAAAAAGCGCTAGACACAGATAAAGATATGGCAAAACTGAAGTTAGACCTGCACGACATCTACAACAAGGGCGACAAGATCGAAATCGAGCTGAACCGAATCATGGAGGAGGCAGTAGACAGGCGCATTGAGCTGGTGGAAATTATCCCAGGCAAGGGTAGCGGCCAACTCAAAAAGCGGGTTTTGCGCTTCCTCAACCAGCCAGAAATTCGCAAGCTGTACCATCGTGTGGAAAAAGATAGCAAGAATTTTGGGCGCATTTTTGTCCATTTTCGGCATTGAGGGGGTTTGGTTTGAAACGGCCGTATCCCCCAGCAATATTGTTTTCGAGTATCATTTGCCAGAAGGTGCGAATATGAAATTGACAGCTATGCTTAAACAGCCAAGTGGATTTTTGCCCATTACCATGTCACTTGCAGCCATCGTTGAAATCATTCTTTACCTTGCCATCTTTGGCATTACCCAGCAGGAAGACGAAGGCATCGCTGCCCATATTTTTCAGTTGCTTATCGTTCTACAGCTGCCCATCATGATGTTCTTTGCTGCTAAGTGGCTGCCCCAATTCCCCAAACAGGCCATTTTTGTACTATCACTTCAAATTGGTGCGATTATTGCCGCTGTGACACCTATTTTGATTTTGGAATGGTGAGTTGGAAACGGCCGTGTATCCATAATGATAGAATAGTCCCTGCCCTAACCTGCAACAAACCTGGTTGCTCCCCGATTGAATCTTTGCATCATTTTCGCGCGGCAAGAAAAGCCAGCAGCCCATTGATGATAAAAATGTAAGCGATGAAGGCGTAGTTCTCAAACGTAAAGGTCTGGATAGCCAACACGCCAATCCCAAAGCCCACCGCGCTGATGGCGTAAGCCAGCCAGCTTTCAGTTTCGGGATATTTGTACGCTTTGATCACGGTTGGAAGGCTGGCCAACATATCGGCAACCAGCGAAAAGAGGATGGCCAGATTCGGCTCCTTGGTGATCGCCCACAGGATGATGCCCACGATTGCCGCGGCCATGAGAATGTAATCCCTTGGCTCCGTTTTCCAGTACGCCTTTTTGTTGATGAAGGAAACCAGAACGATGAGCAGCGGGTTAAACCCAGCCACAAACGTGACCCACGACAAATTCTCCACCCCCTGCACCCGCTGGGCCACGAAGATGATCATGGGGAACAGGCCCCACAACAGCCAGGTGACACGGTTGGGTTGGACTTTGCCAACGGCCGTTTCGTACAAATAATAAAACCCACCCAGCGAACCGAGCGCCGCACCAACAATCGCAAAATAGTCAGGAATCATAGGGCGGGAATGATAGAGAAAGTGCTCCCGAAGCGCAAAACCAATTTAAGAGGTTAAACACTACCTGTCAGCAAGCTAACAGCAAGGAAACAACGCTTTGACATATTGTACCTTATTCTGTACACTTTAACGTACATTTAGCAGGATAATTCATAGGCGCAGGCTCAACGCCATGAACGAAAATCCACAGATTGCACAGATTCCTCAGATTTTCTTTTTTCTCTGTGCCTTTGCGTCTCTGCGTTAAATCATTTTCGAAGGAGGAAACAATGAAAACAATCACATTCACTGACTTTCGGAAAAAAGCATCTGGGCTTATCACCCTGGTAGAACATGGCGAACGTTTTGTCATTGTGCGGCATGGCAAACCTGTTGCTGAAATAATTCCCTATTCAGATGCGCCCGCCAAAATACCCGCCTGGAAAGAAAAAGGGGTTCAGCTTCAACTCCAAGGCAGCGATTTATCTTCCGCCATTCTTGAAGACCGGGAAGGCAGCGCATGAAGCTGGCCATAGACTCTTCTGCTTTTGCCAAACGGTATGTTGAGGAGGTTGGAAGCGAACGGCTATTTGAAATTCTGCAAGATGCCTCTGAGCTGGCCCTTTGTGTGCTTGTGGTGCCTGAGATTCTTTCTGGACTGAACAGGCGCAAAAGAGAAGGGTTTGTGTCCAATGAAAACTACCAGGTAGCCAAAAAACAGCTGCTCACGGACATTCGGGACGCCACGATTCTGCAAATCACGCCCGCAGTTGTTTTCCATTCTGTTAACCTGCTGGAATCCAATAGCCTAAGAGCAATGGATGCTTTGCACATTGCCTGCGCCCTGGAATGGCAAGCAGACCTTTTTCTAACAGCCGACAAAAAGCAGCTTGAGGCGGCAGTGAAGGCAGGGGTTCAAACAGAACTTATCGGTTAACAACTGCTTTTAGTTGAGCCCAGCAGTGCCAACACCCCGCCGTGCCACCAAGCGCCCCATCCTGTAAAATTGGCTATTGCAAACAACGGCGTGGCGAGACGCCATGCCCTAGCCCGATCAATTGACTTTTATTCAAACATTATCCTAAAATTCAGTATGCTCGATAACTTTTTCCAGTCAGTTTTCTCAAAACAAGATGAATAACGCAAGCCTTCCTCTACCATTCAGTGCAAAAATAGACAAAGTCCAACTTAAAAATGCCTTGATGATCTCCTTTAACAAAACGGAACTTAAAGGCCTATGTTTTGATATTGACCTAGATTCTGAGCAGTTACCAGATGGGAATAAAGAGCTACGGGTTCAAGAGTTGATTTTATTATGTCAGAGGCTCAGCAAAGTGGAAAATTTGCTTAACAGGTGTGCTGAATTACGACCAGAAATTCCGTGGCAGAACTATTATTCAAACGATTTGCAACTGTCAAATAGTTTGCTTGCCTATACTCAAAAGATCGCTAAATACTACACAGATTGGCATATTCCAACAGAATTGTCTTCATTTATAGATTAGACTTCTTGCATAAGTCACTTTACTCCAAGTGACAGATTGTAAATCGAAGCAATCAAGTTGAATCGCAAACCAAACCGTTTGCGGCGATTGCGATATCGCTCTTTCAAAATACGAAATATCTTGAGCTTGCCTATCACATGCTCACCATAGATTCTGGCTTTCGCCAATGCCCGATTCGCTGCTTTCTCCTCTTTAGTGAGAGGATGATGCTTAGATTTCTTTTTGGGCGTTTGGCTATTCTTGTGAAGCTTAGCGATGCCTTGATATCCTGAATCAGCTAAGCAAGTGATAGTTTGTACCATCCCTTGGCCATTCTCTTTGAACAGATTGAAATCATGTTTCTTGCCTTCACTAAAGGCTGTGGTCACAATTTCCAGGGTTGTTAAGTTGACGATGACCTGCGCTTTTTGCGTATGGCACTTTTTCTTGCCACTAAAGTGCCTCTTTTGTTTTTTTGGGTCGTTCTATCGGTTGTTCGGTGGCATCAACAATGACAACTTCGATGAGCGTATCGCTAGTTTGCAACTTTTTCTTGCCAGGCAATGTGAATTGCCCTGACTCGACAAGCCTGTTTTCAATTTGCTGGATTGTCCGGCAAACGGCTGACTCGCTAATCCCATAGGCCTGGCTGATATGAAACTGGGTACGATACTCTCGCCAGTACATCAGGGTCAACAAGAGTTGGTCTGCCCGTGACAATTTAGGTGGTCTACCAAAGGTGGGCATTGTTTTTTCTAGAATAGCCACCATTTGTTTAAAGATTGGGTGTGGCACACCCGTTAAACGTTTAAATTTCGCATCGGATAAGTTTTGAATCTCAGCATATTTCATCCAGCAATTATGCCTAATTTTCTACTTATGCAAGAGGTCTATTGGAAAGTAGATCCTGTAGAAATTGACGATTATTTACGATTCAAGGTAATAAATGCAGAACCTCTTTTGAGCACAATTGGCACAGGAACTTCAACGGAAAAGAAGAGTGATCAGCATTCCAACTTAAAACTGAATGAAGTTCTAAATGAACCTCTTGTCCTGATCACAGGAAATGCAGGAACTGGCAAATCAACTTGTCTACGTTACCTCTGTTATCAGATTGCTAGCAACCCGAAATCCTTTCTTTGGGTCAAGACAATACAAAAAAATCCTATCATTACAATTCCAATTTTTATTTCGCTCAAGCTTTATGGAAACAACAATTTGCTATCGTTGGTAAGATCGCAGTTACTTACCAACGGAATCCCAATGGAGATCAATATAGAAAAGCAAATTCTTGGCTCAAATCAATGTGTAATTTTGATGGACGGGATAGATGAAGTGCAACCAAAATGGAAGGATGATCTTACCAATGAAATTGCCATTCTCAGCCAATCATACCCAAATCTGAGAATTGTTATCACGAGCAGAAAACAACCACGACCAAAAACACTCACGGGGTTTCTTCGTTTTGAAATAATTGGATTAACCCATAATGCTATTTTACGTTTTGCGGAAGCCTACGTTGGCTTTTATCAAAGGTATAAATTTATGGAGTTTATCGAACGAGGGAGGCTAGAGGAAGTCATCCAAACACCTCTTTTTTTAGCACTCTGCTTAATACTTTACAAACAGAACGCAGAACAATTCGAGAGCATTGCAGATATATACAAAGGTATGCTGCAACTATATAAAAAGGGCTGGGAAGATCGTAAAAAAGAATTCTCGCATTCAGCTGAATGGTTTATCCTTGAGCGTTTTCTGGCAAAACTAGCGTTTCACATGGAATCGTATGGTTTCGGTAACACGATTGATAGACTAGAAGCTATCAATGTTTTTTTAAGAGAAGCTCAAGTTCTAGAGAAGGAATTTCTGTGGTCAAATAATAACACCCTTATAGATGTAACATCGCAATTATTGGCTCATAATCTACTTGAAGAATCAAATGAGTCCATTAGCTTTTGGCACGCTTCTTTTAGAGACTATTTTACTGCTCTTTATGTTTCAAAGTTTAAAATTGATGAGATTATTAAGTTCGCGATAGAAAATGGAAACAGTCAAATTATTGCATTTTTAGGGGGGATGCTAAGTAATGCCTCTCCTCTTGTTGATCATCTAATTGAAAAAATCCACAAGTCTAACAATCCATACGAACCAGTTAATTTGCTTGAGGCATTAGGTCTAATGGGCAATAAATTTACCAAAGAGATAATTCGCGCAATCTCTGAGCCAAATTATTATGAGGTTCATACCCTTGGAAACCATTTATTAGAACCACGCAAATTTGAGGGGAAAGCAATTCTTGACGACGTCTTAGGTACAAACATATTTATCCATGAGCTTGAACTAGGGTATATTGACTTTGAACAAGTTGAAGATTTTCCTGATTTAGACAAAATTGACTTCTCAGTTTACCACCAACTATATCGTATTACCTTAAAAGCTATATATAGTGGTGATCTTTCTCTTGCAAAAAAAGGTCAAGAAAAACTCAATAATTATATTTATAGCCGCATTGAAGAAAAAACTGTTGATAATTGGCTAAAGTTCAGCGAATTAAGCGATATATATATATTTCGAGACAGCCTAATTAGAGAAAAAATAAATTCTTCAGAACTGATTGAATTTTGTCGGAACACTATTTGGCACTCAAGTATTCCGTTCTTGGAGTCCATAGTTGAAATTACAGAGGACTCTAACTTAAGGGTTGAGGCGAAAACCGCAATAGAATGTATTATCAGAAAGATATGACGTTTGTAGAATATACACAGACTAATAAAACCCCGTTAGCAATAAGAGCTAACGGGGTTTTTGTATTATCTAGGGTCAAAGCAATATTACGACTTGTCCGCCTGGGCGGCAGCAAGGGTGAGGAGCTGCTGGATGCGTGGCAGGATGTCCGCCGGGTTGGGGTGCAGCCCTTCCTGGATGAGGGCGCTGTCGTACAGCTGCTCGATGCCCAGGTTGATGAGCGCGTTGTCCGGGTCGTTTTCCACCAGGTGGGCCAGGTGGGCCACCAGCGGGTGGCTGCGGTTCACTTCCATAATGCGCTTGGGAATTTCGTAATCCTGGTTCAGCAGCCGCTGGATGCGATCCATGCCGTTGTTTTGGGCATCGGCGGGGGCCACCAGGCGCACCGGGCTGTTCTTCAGCACCTTGGAGGCGCGCACTTCGATAACCTTGTCACCTAACGCGGTGACGCAGCGGCCGACAAACTGGTTGAACGCTTTTTCGGGCAGCGGGGCTTCGCTGGCTTCCTCTTTGGCCTCGTCTTCCGTTTCCGGCAGCTCAATGTCGGCGTCGTCGATGTTTTTGAACGGCGTCTCTTTGTATTCCATCAGGCCAGGGGCAATCAGCACGTCCAGCGGATCGACCCAGTAGAGCACTTCTAAATCGCGCTCTTTGAACGGGTCCAAATGGGGGCTGTTGGCCACGGAGCTGACGGAATCGCCGGTGACGTAGTAGATGTCAGTCTGTGTGTCTGGCTTGCGCTCCAGGTAGGCGTCCAGCGAGGTGAGTTCACCGTTGGACTTGGAGGTGTGGTAGCGGAAAAAGGGCAGCACGTCCTCTTTGGCGGTGGGGTCAATGGCGGTGCCTTCTTTGAAGTAACGGCCGTATTCCCCCCAAAACTTTGCGTACTTCTCCGGATCCTCATCCGCCAGCTTCTTCAGCTCACGCAACACGCGCCCCTTGATCATCTTGCCCAGCTGGCGCATGAGCCGGTTGTTTTGCACCGTCTCACGGCTGACGTTGAGGGGCAAATCTTCGGAATCGACCACGCCATCGACAAATTCCAGCCATTTGGGCAGCAGATCGGTGCAATATTCCTGGATGAGCACGTTGTGCGAGTAGAGCATGACGCCGGGGTCTTTGCGGGTGGTGAGGATGCCTTTTTCCCGCTTGGCCGGGATGAACAGCAGCGCCCGTACGTTAACCGGTGCGTCGGAGCTAAAATGCACGGTCAGCAGCGGTTCTTCAAAATCCATCGTCATCTGGCGGTAGAAATTGGTGTAATCTTCGGTTTCGATTTCAGACGGCCGTTTCCGCCACAGCGGCGTTTGCTGGTTCACCTGCTCCTCACCCACGTAAATCGGGTAGCGCACAAAATCGGAATGCTTCTTGATAATCTGCTTCAGCTTCCACTCGCTGGCCAGGTCGGCCGCATCTTTCTTGAGGGTGATGTGCATTTCCGTGCCGCGATCCTCTTTTTCAGCCGGCTCAATGCGGAACTCGTCGGAACCGTCGGAGACCCAGGCGGCGGCTTTGGCCCGCTTCTTGTAGCTGCGGGAAACCACGCGCACCTCGTCGGCCACCATGAAAACGGAGTAGAAACCGACGCCAAATTGACCGATTACGTCGCTGGGGTCCACGTCTTTGTTTTCGCTAACTTGTTCCAAAAATTCGCGCGCGCCAGATTGGGCGATGGTGCCCAAATTGGTGATCAGCTCATCTTTGGTCATGCCAATGCCACTGTCTTTGATGATGATCTTCTTCGGCTCATCTTCGCCCACTTCGGGCACTTCAATGTGGATCGCCAGCTCGGCGTCCGGGTCGAGCACGTCCCGGTTGGTGAGCATTTCAAAATGGAGCCGCGTCATCGCGTCGGAGGCATTGGAGATGAGTTCGCGCAGGAAGATGTCTTGCTCTTTGTAGAGGGAGTGGACGAGGATTTGCAGCAGCTGCTTGACCTCGGCCTTAAAGCGGTAATCGGCGGTTGGGGTTTGTTCAGCAGTTGTCATTTGGCATTCTCCTTCAGGTTTTAGCCACAGATTTCGCAGATGACACAGATTTCTTTGTCCTCGGAAAATCTCTATGTCCTCTGTGGCAAAATATATTTTTTTGTGAATTTTCTCGTGGTTGGGTTCCGTTTGGCTGGTGGGCCAGGAACGGCCGTTATCATACCCCGCTTCTGTTAGACATGCATAAGATTGGCCAAGCCCCTTTTTTTGTACTCAACCGTTTCCCGTGTACAATCATTTCCAACAACCCAGCACAAAGAGGAAAACCCCATGACAACTGTACCTTTTCAGACGCCAACCACCGCCACCCGGCGCGAACGGTGGGCCTGGTATCTCTACGATTTTGGCAACTCCGCCTATGCCGCCGTCGTGCTGCTGGCCGTCTACTCCGCCTACTTTCAGGGCAGCGTGGTGGGCGGCGCGGAAGGCTCCCGCTTGTGGGGGTTGGCGGTAGGCATCGCCATGCTTGTGGTGGCCATCACCTCCCCCATTTTGGGCACCATCGCCGATTTTTCTGGCTCCAAGAAGAAATTTTTACTGTTTTACACCATCATGGCCTGCGTTTTTACCGCAGGCCTTTTCTTTGCCACGCCGGGCAACGTGGCCATCGGCATGGGCTTTTTTATTTTGGCAGAGATTGGCTACCGCAGCGCCCAGGTGTTTTACAACGCCCTGCTGCCCGAAATTGCCGAACCGCATGAAGTGGGGCGCGTCTCTGGCAATGGCTGGGCGATTGGCACCATCGGCGGCATCCTCTGCCTGCTCATCATTCTGCCGCTGATTGTGATGATTGAAGGCAACTTGATTATTCGGACCTCTTTGGTGATAACGGCCGTATTCTTTGCCATTTCGGCTGCCCCCATTTTTCTTTGGTTACCCGAACGTGCCCAAAGCAAACCATTGCCCGCTGGCGAAACTTATTTCAGCTACGCCTTCAAACAGCTAGGCCAAACCATCAAAACGGCCGCACAATTCCGCGAGTTTCTCAAATTCATGGTCGCCTTCCTCATCTTCAACGACGGCGTCATCATGGCGCTCAACTTCGCCGCCATTATTGGCGCAGTTTTATACGGCATGGACCAGACCCAGCTCATCATCTTCGTCATTATTGTGCAGGTAAGTAACGTCGGCGGCGCGTACGCTTTTGGCGCTTGGGTAGACAAGTTAGGCGGCAAACGCTCCCTCGCCCTCTCCATTATCACCATGATTGCCGCCGTCATCTGGCTTTACCTCAACACCAGCGCCACCGGATTTTATCTGGTCGGCATTCTGGCTGGCTTTGCCATGGCAGGCATCCAGTCCGTTAGCCGTACGATGGTGAGCTTTTTTGCCCCACCCGGCCGTAGCGGCGAATTTTACGGCTTCTTCGCCGTTGCTGGACGCACCTCCTCCTTCATTGGCCCTACCGTCTACGGTTTCATAGCCGCCGAAGCCGCCCTTTGGTATCAAACCCAGGGCCAAACCATCGCCACAGCCGAACAGCTCGGGCAAAAGCTGGCCATCCTCTCCATCGGCGTGTTCTTGGTCATTGGCCTGGTCGTCCTCAGCTTTGTTAACGAGAAAAAAGCACGTTCATTTGAGTAACTCCCGCAAGAGTAGGGAGCAGGTCTAAGACCTGCCCCTACAAAGTTTCACACAATGTAATCAAACTATTTCTAAAACAAGGAGCAGTCATGATCTTCAAAAGCCCATACCCCGATGTTGAAATCCCCAACGTGTCGCTAACCGAGTTTGTCCTGAGCCGCACCCGGCAATTTGGCGACAAACCAGCGCTGATTGATGGGCCAAGCGGCCGTACCATCACCTACAATCAGCTCGCCGGAGCCATTCGGCTGGTGGCTTCCAGCCTGGCCAAGCGCGGCTTTGGCAAAGGAGATGTGTTCGCTATCTACAGCCCCAACGTACCGGAATATGCCGTCGCCTTCCATGCTGTCTCGCTGCTGGGCGGCATTGTCACCACGGTCAACCCGCTCTACACGGCCGAGGAACTGGCGCGCCAGCTAAACGATGCCGGGGCCAAATATTTGCTGACAATCTCACTTTTTTTGGACAATGCGCAAACGGCCGCTTCCCAAACCAACATCGAAGAAATATTCACCTTTGACCCGGTTGATGGCGCAACCCCATTTGCCGCGCTGCTGCAAAGCGACGGCTCGCTACCCGAAATCAACATCAACCCCGCCGAAGATTTGGTTGTACTCCCCTACTCCAGCGGCACCACCGGCTACCCTAAAGGGGTCATGCTCACCCACCGCAACATTGTGGCCAACATTGTGCAGGTCGAAGGCGTCAGCGGCATCGAGCTGGTCACCGCAGAAGACACAATCATGGGCATCCTGCCTTTCTTCCACATTTACGGCATGGTGGTCATCATGAACATGAGCCTGGCCAAAGGTGCGACCATCGTGACCATGCCCCGCTTCGACATGGTTCAGTTTTTGGAACTGGTACAAAAGCACAAAATCACCCGCGTCAATCTGGTACCGCCCATTTTGGTGGGGCTGGCCAAGCATCCCATCGTAGACAAGTACGACACGTCTTCGCTAGTGGAATTGTTCTCTGGTGCGGCTCCGCTGGGACAGGCGCTGGCCGATGAGGTGAAAGCGCGACTCAACTGCCGCGTGGTACAAGGGTACGGCCTCACCGAAACAAGCCCCGTCACCCATGTGTACAACCTGACCATGACGGAAACCGATAAATTGTCATCCATTGGCCCGGCGATCGCCAGCACAGAAGTGATGGTGGTGGATGTTGTTTCTAGCGAACCAGTGGGAAACAATGCCAGAGGCGAAATCTGGATTCGCGGGCCCCAGGTGATGAAAGGGTATCTGAACAATCCGGACGCCACCGCGGCCACAATTGACGAAGAAGGATGGCTGCACACTGGCGACATTGGCTACGTAGATGATGAGGGCTTTTTCTTCATTGTGGACCGGCTAAAAGAGCTGATTAAGTACAAAGGGTTCCAGGTAGCCCCAGCAGAACTGGAAGCGCTGTTGCTTTCCCACCCCGCCATTGCCGATGTGGCCGTCATCCCCAGCCCGGATGAAGAGGCGGGCGAAGTGCCCAAAGCGTTTGTGGTACTCAAAACAGAAGCGTCTGCCGAGGAAATTATGGATTGGGTGGCCGAGCGCGTTTCGCCGCAAAAGAAGGTGCGCCGCGTAGAGTTTGTCAGCGAAGTGCCTAAATCGCTTTCTGGCAAAATTTTGCGCCGCGTGTTGGTAGAACAAGAGCGGGCGAAGTTGGGAAATTAAGTAAACAGGTCATTGGGTAATTGGTAATTGGGTAACAAATTACTCAATTACCAATTACCGGCGAAGGACTTTAATGAATACGCTTTCTGAAACCGCACCTGCTTTTGTAGAGATGGCGCACCAAATTGTGTGGGCCAGTGTGGCTACGGTGGATGGAAACGGCCGTCCACGTTCTCGTATTCTCCACCCAATTTGGCAGTGGGATGGTGAGCAGTTAACTGGCTGGATTGCTACGGGGCCAACGGCCGTTAAACGCGCCCACCTCAAAAACAGCCCTTACGTCTCCGTAAATTATTGGACGCCCAGCCATGATACTTGCGTAGCAGAATGCAGTGCAGCCTGGGCCTTTGATGATGAAACGCGACAATTGGTGTGGGATTTGTTTCTCAACGGGCCAGAACCCGTGGGCTACGATCCAAAAATTGTGCCAGCCTGGACCAGCCCAACGGTGGCTGCCTTTGCCGTACTCAAGCTAATACCCTGGCGACTGCGTGTTTTTCCCGGCAGCGTGCTGCTGGGGCAAGGCGGGCAGGTGCTTACCTGGCAAGCAACAACGTAAACTCTCAGCGCCAAACCGGATCGAAATGCTTATTCCTGAATGAGTAACAAGAGTTTGGCAAGGAATTCATCTCGTTGAACCCCATAGATGGAAATAGCATCATCTACGGAGTAGAAGGGGGCCACAACGCACCCAACACAGGCCATATTAAATTTGTTGAAGAGTACGGCCGTTTCTGGCCAGCGCTCTAACAAATCTGAAATCATTGTTCCAGCAATGAGTTCTGTGGTTATAGTCGAATTTTCCATAGCACGATCCAATACAAAATTAGGCTAAATCTTCAGCCAGCACGACCAATTCATGCGCTTTACACAAAATAATGCACTGCCTTTGGCTAGATATCCACGCAGCTCGCTCCCATTTACTCAAAATTCGGCTCACGTTGTAAACATTCGTCCCCGTCATTTCTGCCAAATCTTGCCGTGAAAGCGGCATATCAATCAATACCCCTTGCTCTACTTTTTTACCAAATTGTCTTACCAGGCGCAGCAAAGCACGGGCCACACGCTGCTCCACCCGGCGGGTGGCAATGTCTCGGTACTGATCTTGAAGTTTCACAAAACGCTGGGCAATCATTGCGGTGCCGTTCAAAGCCAGCCGGGGATAGGTGAGCATGAGCTGTTCCATTTTCTCACGCTGCCAGGCAACGGCCGTACAATCCGTCACCGCCTCGGCAGAAAGTGGGTATTCCAGCTTGCTCAACGCCACAATAATGCCCAAACCATCGCCTGGGCTGCAAAACCCCACAATCACCTGATCGCCCGCCTGCGTTACCTGCGACAACTTCACCTGCCCAGACAAAATGATATACATGGTGGTGGCATTTTCCCCCTGATGAAAGAAGAAATGCCCTTTTTCAATGTGGCATTGCTGACTCTGCTCAATAATTGCCTGGCATTCCACTTCGTTCAGGTTGTGCAGCAAAGCACAGCGGGAGATGATTTTTGGGGTCATTTGGTTACGGCCGTTTCCATCCTTCAAGTTATACACGCCGAAAGTCAACTTCATACAAATGACTTACGAAGTTTCCTCTTCATCACAATGCTTGCAATTCAATTCTGCCCCCAAAAACTGCTGCCGCCCACTTTTTGTCAAAACCCAGGGACGGCTCGTCAATGGCGGATTATGCCGCACATGCTGGCCATGACCGCAAGCCAGATCGGCCACCCAGTCACCCACCTCATCTTGATGATAGCCAACTATTTTTTGCTGCATTTTCCTCCACAGATTTTATAGAACCTGTTTTGAGCAAAACCGAGGGCCTACGGCTCAAAAGCATCTCGCTCTGGATTGTACAACAATCGCACCACTGCATCTTCTGCCACCGTCACCGTGTCATCAAACACCGTTCGCCATTCAGTCTCATCGTCCATCAACCAAATTGTAACATTGTGCATCCCTGGCAGACCCCACCACGATTCCAGGCCATAAATTGCGCCTTCCCCCCTTAAACCGCGTGCCTCATAGCTTTCTTCAATAACAATATTTCCATCCACCGCCACCCGCAGACGCACTGGCAGCCGCTCACCGCCCAACACCTGCGCCGGGTCCACATTTTCCGGCAGCTTTTCTAAAATGTCGGCAGGCAGCTCGTCGGCATTGGCCACCACTTCACCACCGTGATTAATGACAAAACGAATCTGACCGTCGGCTGGCAAGTTGGTACCCGTGAGCGGCGTCAACCAAATAGCCCCCAAAAAAGTAACAAACAAAATTGCCAGACCAACCAATGCGTGGCGCAAAAATTCAAGGGGGGAAGGGGTAGAAACGGCCGTTTTCCCACCCACCACCGTGACGGCCTGCCTGGAAGCATCATTTTCAGACCTATTCCCAACCATCTGCTGCCACAGCGCCAACACCTGCTGGCGGCTACCGGGAGCCAACTCCAAAAAATGAACATTCCCCTTGCGCAAAGTACGCCGCCGCCTCAGTCGGTTGGCAATCCAGGTTGGCCCCTCACGGTGCGAGCAATCATGCCCCGGACAGCTAATGACGATTGCCCCTGCGCCACCCGCCTCAATTGTTTCAGCCGCCCAGTTTGGATGCAGCATTCCGGTGCAAGGAACAACGCAGGTAATCACCGGGCGCGGCTGCCCCTGGCCATCTGGCCAACTGCCTACGTTGATGCGGGGTGGCAGCTTGGCTTGCAGCAAAGGGATCGCGCCGCCAATGGTTAGGCCAGCTTCGGCCAATGGTTTTGGTTTGGCAACGGGCGGCAGCGTGCCCAACACATCGTGCCGTTCGCAGGCGTACACAGCAATGGCAGCTTCCCCAGCCGCCTGCGCCAGACCCAGCGTGCGCTGCAAATCTTGCCGC
Source organism: Ardenticatenaceae bacterium (assembly GCA_020634455.1). GTDB lineage: Bacteria > Chloroflexota > Anaerolineae > Promineifilales > Promineifilaceae > Leptofilum. The sequence continues at coordinate 852,924 of JACKBQ010000001.1, forward strand.
ATAACGGCCGAATGCAGCCGATCCAGTTCAATTGCTTTATCCGGGCAAGCGCCCACGCAGATACCACAACCGGTACACAACGTTGGTTTTACAACAGCCAGCATGTTATACGCGGTGTCATCATTCCGCTCCACCATCTCGATGGCGATGTAAGGACATTCATGGGCGCAGGCGCTGCACCCCGTGCAATTTGGGGCGATGACCACCGCTGGGCCGTCATGCCGGGCCGGGAAGAGCCAGGGAAAAGCCACCACGACAACCAGAATGAGAACGGCCGTTCCCCAAAACCAACCATCTCCCAGCCGCTCAGCCAACGGTAAAAAGCCCAAATACCACCAATCCAGCGGCGCTTGCCGCACAACCACATTCACATCTGCCGGCAGCGCCAGCGAAAGCGGTTGCCACAGCGACAATAAAGCTAAAGTCAAAACAGCCGCAATCATTAGCCATCGGGGTGCCCAATAGCTGGCGCGCGCCATGCGCAGCAAATGCACAATGATGCCAATAAGGAGCAAAATCGGCAGAAAAATGTGCAGGAACAAAATAATTACAAACAGGGAAAACGTGGCTGAGGCAATTTGACCACCAAAAAACGTGTAGGCAAATGGGCCTTGCAGCAGATGAATAAAATATTCAGTTAGCCATTGGGCTGGCTGGTCCCAAATAAGCCAGTAACCCATCAGACCAATCAGCCAAAACAGCAGCAGCAATGCCCAACCAGAGAGCCAGGCCAACCAGCGGCTGCCCCAAAAACGGTCGCTGAAAAATGTTTTGAGCGCGTGCAGGATGGAAACAACAATCAACGCATCGGCGGCGTAGCGGTGGATGGTGCGAATGAGCGACCCGAACCAGGTTGCCGACATGCCCGCCACGCTGGCATAGGCGCGGTCAACGCCTGGGCGATAGAAAATGGTGAGGTAAAGTCCGGTGATGGTGAGCACAATGAGTAAAAAGATAGCCAGCGTACCCAGGTGATAAAGCGGGTTGTACGGCCGTACCCGTTCATTCACCGTCCCAAACCGATTGATCACCCGCTCGACCCAGGCCGTGCCACGTTCCAAAGCCCGCAGCCAACGACGGCGCGGATAAATTGCAGGTTGTTTAGCCATGTGATATTGCTTTTACATAAAGTAAATTTCAAAAGTCTTGCAACAGTTCGGGAACACTCAAATGGTCAGTAAGACTTGTGAAATCTGTTTCGTTTTGCACGGCCACAAGAGGGAATTTACGCAATCGAAGCGCATTGCCCGTAACCACGGCGCTGCTTAAAACCATCAACAACGCAGCTAAAGCGGGTTGCAAATGCCCGGTAATTGCTAAACCAATCCCCACCACGTTATAAACAAAGGCCCAAACTAAATTTTGCCGCACCGTTTGCATGGTGCGACGCGCCAACTGAATGAGCCAGGGAACGGCCGTTAAATTTTGCTTAATCAAATTAACTTCAGCCGCCGCCTGGGCAATATCGGTACCCTGGCTAACGGCAATGCCCACGCCTGCTGCCGCCAACGCCGGGCCGTCGTTGATGCCATCTCCTACCATCAGCGAACCGGCCCCCGCTGCTTCTAATCGGGCCACCTTGTCGGCCGGAGTTTGGGCAGCGTAAACAGGCACCCCTAACTGGTTTTGCCAGCGCTTCCCGGCCAGTTCGTCGTCGCCGGTTAGCACCGAAATTTGTAAACCCAACGCCCGCAGCTTTTGCAGGGTAACGGCCGTTTCCGCCCGCAAATGTTCCCCTAGCCCCACAATTCCCTGCACGCTACCTTCCCAACCAGCAAATATCACCATCAACCCCTGCTCTTGCCAATGCAGCGCCAGTGTTGCCAGACGTGCGGGAAGGGCGAGGTTGACCGCCTTCATCAAACGGCGACTGCCGACCCACATCGGCGTGCCGTTCACCAGAGCGGTCACACCCTTGCCGGGCAAAGCGCGGAATGCTGTAACCGCTGGCAAATCGCCCACTTCAGCAGCCCCGGCCACAACAGATTGGGCAAGAGGATGCTCTGAGTGAGCTTCAACGGCCGTTACCCAAGCCAAAAATCGATCGTTTGCCACACAGTCTGTCGCCACATCTGCCAACTGCAACGGCCGTTGCGTGAGCGTGCCGGTTTTGTCAAAAAAGACGTGCTCCACCTGTGCCAACTGCTCCAGCACGCCCGTCTGCCGCAAAATGACACCCAGTTCTGTCGCCCGACCCAGCCCTACCCAAAGGGTTAGCGGCGTGGCAATGCCCAGGGCACAGGGGCAAGCAATCAGCAGCACAGACAAAGCCACAATCAGCCCCGTCTCAAAGCCAGCCTGGGTGGACCAATAAAAAAAGGTGAGTGTGGCCAGGACAACGGCCGTTGGCACCATAAAAGCAGCCATTTTATCGGCCAATCGCTCAACCGGTGCCCGTTGCCACAAGGCCTGGTGCAGCAATCGCCCAATTTGCCCCACCATTGTCTCGGCACCTGTCGCAGAGGCAATGACCTCAAATGAACCATCCAAATTCACCGTTCCGGCCAGAACCTTGTCACCTACTTTTCGGCAGATTGCCTCTGGCTCGCCTGTCAACAAACTTTCATCCACGTCCCCTTCGCCTGCGGCCACAAGGCCGTCTACCGGGAAGCGCTCACCGGGGCGAATCAGCACACGAGCGCCGGGTGGCAGGGCATCGGCCGGGACTTGCTGGGCACCATCGGCTGTTAGCCAGGTTGCCAGCGGCGGCACCTGCTGCCAAAGTTGCTGCACAGCTTCATTGCTCACTTTGTGGGCGCGCATCTCTAACCAACGGCCAACAGCCACCAAAAAGAGCAGAACGGCCGTTGTGTCAAAATAAATGCCGCCCTGCCCCAAAATAAAGTTACGCAAGGAAAGGCCAAAGGCAGAAAACGCGCCGATGGCAATGAGCGTGTGCGTATTGGGCCGCCCGCGCAGCAATCCGGCCAGGCCCGCTCGCAAAATGGGCATGCCCAAAATTAGCACGGCGGGCACGCTCAAAAACAAAATCATAATCTCAAAGATATGGGCCAGCCATTCTGTATCTGCCGAAGCGCGCCCAGACCATTGCCGGAAGTAGAGCATGAAGCTGAGAAGCATAATGTGCATGGTGAGAACGCCACTAATCAGCAACCGATGCCAATGGGCTTCTTCTTCATCACCAGGCGTTTTGCCTTCCGGCCAGGCGTTGTAGCCCAATTGGCGTACGCGCCGAACCATTTGTTTTGGGGCCACTTGTGTGGAATCGTAAGTAATGCGGGCTTCGCGCTGCAAAAAGCTCACTTCGGCACAGGCCACGCCCGGTGTGCGGCTCAATCGTTCCTGAATCAGCCAGGCGCAGGACGGGCACCATAAGCCACTCAGCGAAAAAACGGCCGTATCCCCCGCCACAAACCCGCTATTACCTTTGTTTAACGACAGCTTCTCCTCGGCTCTCGCTCCCTGCAACAGTTCGCTCACCTCCCGGCAGGATGGACAGCAAAAAAGCGCCCCAGCCTCGCCGATGACAGGATGCCAGGCCGGCAAACCACATAAATTGCAAACGGCCGTTTCTGTTACCACAACATCACTCCACCCAGATGAAGATGGCTGACCCAGCCCCACATCGCCAGACCACGCAAGCTCATTTGCACACCAAACAGCACAACGGCCGTTGCCCCAATGAGACGTAACTGGGGAACGGCCGTACGCCACTCAGGTCGCCGCGCCAGCAGCGTTATGCCCCAAGTCAGTGGCAATGTGCCCAAACCAAACACCAGCATGGTCATCCCCCCCCGCAGCGGCGATCCGGCAACAGCTGCCGCCAACAACGCCGCCAGCACCAAACCGCAGGGCAAAAACCCCCAGGCGATCCCCAGCCCAAAAGCAGTTAGTGGCGTGGCCTGCAAAGTTCGTGGCTCCGTTTGCACCGTCAGGCGACGCATCAGCCTCCCCCACAGGCGCGTGAAGCGCACCAACATCAGCTCCAACGACGGTACACGACCCAACATTGCCAAAGCCATGTAGAATGCCAGAACGGCCGTAAACAACGCCAGCCCCCCTTGCCACATGCCCAAGCTCGTTACACCGGAAACATCGTGACCGTCATGCCCAGCAGAGCCGCCACCCAGCCCCCCGATCACACTTTGACCAAACCAGCCAGCCAACGCACCCAGCACGCAGTAACTGTACAAACGACCTAGCTGAACCCCCACCCAATGCCATCCCTGCGTTACCCCTCGCCGGGCCAACAGCACCGACACCCCACCACACATCGTGGCACAGTGCCCCAAACTACCGGTTAACCCAAGTATGAACACAGCAATCATTTTTTTACCAACGAAAATAGAGGTTCGGTCGGGTGATTGGTAATTAGTAATTGGAAATTAGGCAATTACTAATTACCAATTACTCAGTTAATCACCCAGGCCCGACCCAGCAGCCACCAGTTACTAAAATAGTAAATGACAAAGAACATCAAGAAGCCGAATACCAGAACCACCGTACCTTTAGGGGCAATTTTGCCAGTTGCTTCCTGGCCATTGGCTGGAATTGCATCATCAACCAGCGGATTTTCTTGCGACATAACCAACGTTAACCGAGATGCCTCCTGCCGCTTGCCCGTCAGCACCGAGGTCAAAACCACCGTGAGATACATAATGCCCCCCACAATAGCAATAACCGCACCAATGCCCATAATGCCCAACATAAATTCGGCCGTGCTGGGAATGAACGCCTTAAACGAAGCAGAAGCAAACGTAATGTCCCAATGACGGCGTGGCACGCCTTGCAAGCCGCTGGCAATCATGCCAATAGACACAAACAACATGCCGAAACCAAAAACATACGGCTGCCACGAAGCCCACTTTTTTAGCTTTAACTCACGCCGGAAGATGAGCGGAATGAGATAGTAGGTCAGCCCCATAAAGGCCAAGGTAGTGCCAGAAACGACCGTCGCATGAAAATGGCCCGGCAGGCGCATCGTGTTGTGCGCTGTCATATTGATTTGTTCCGTACCAATCGTCACACCCGTAACGCCGCCAATCCAACCAAACAAAAACATGGAAATAACCAAGGCAGAAAAACCCGGTTCGCGCCAGGGCGCTTTACGCAGCCATTCAAACAAACTGTTGGTATACCCTTTGCGTCGTTGCGCGGCCTCTACTGCACCAGGGATAGAAAAGGCATGGATCAGACTGCCCAAAACTGCCAAATACATTGCGTAAGAGGTATTTGTCACCTTCCACAAAAAGCTGTAACCAGGATCAGTTAACAAGTGATGGGCAGACCCTAGATTGATAAATAGCACATAAAGGACAAACGCTGCACGAGACAATTTCTCATTGAGGGGCACAGCGCCCACCGTGATTGCCGCCAGCGCGTACCAAATAGATACCATTGCCGCCAAATTTATCTGCTGGGCAGGATGACCGAAGCTCCAAAACAGGTTTCGGTAGTAGCCTGGGTCTAGCGCCGGAATCCAATCTAGCGACCAAAGCAAAGCGGGCACAAAAGCCAACGCGCCAGAAAGCAATGTGTAAACCGCAATGATGGCCGCCGCTATAAGACCATAGGTTACCAACGGAGCAGAGCCTTCATATCTTTTTTCACGCTTGGCAGTAATGACGGTGGCAAAAAAGAGAATAACCGCAATGAGCGCTCCCACGGCAAATAACACTATCCCCAAGTAGAAAAGGGGGTGCGCTTTTAGAGGAACGTAAGCGGTAAACATGACATCTGCTTTGCCCAGCAATACGATAATGTTGGTGAGGGCAGCGCCGCCGGCCATCATCACAAACGCGGTCCAGCCTACTTTCGGCAAAACCAATCGGGCATTGAGCATCACTGCGCTGCCAAAGTAAAGGCCTGCGACTTCAAAAAAAACAATCCAGCAAACCAGCATATCAAAGCCGTGGGCAGTAAGAATGCGGTAAAACCAGTCTGGGGGCAGTAAATGAATAGCTTGCCAGCGGGTGAGGGCCAGTAACAAGGCAAACAAACCGCCAATTGCCAAAAAGACAACGGCCGTTACCGCATTGGCAATAATCAATTTTTCAGCAGCCAAATCTACTTTGAGGGCTGTTACAGGACAGGTGCGAAACTTAGTATCATCCTTGGGTTGGGGTACAGCTATTGAAGCCATTGGTATCCTCCTCCTCTATTTCACGATGATTTTGCCCACCATCAGGTGATGACCAATGGCGCAAAATTCATTGCAAATAACGGAAAATTCCCCAGTTTTAGTGGGGGTAATGGTTGCCACATAATCGTAACCTGGCAGCACTTGCAAATTCAGGTTAACGGGCTGCAACGAGAAACCGTGCTGCACATCCAACGAGGAGAGATGCAGCCGATACGTTTTACCTTCTTCTAATTGCAAAACCGGGTACCATTGCCATTGCCGTGCCTGAAAGTAAACATCACTGCCAGGGGGCGGCGCTACCACAGGGATACCATTTTCCTTCCCAATTTCGTACTGAGACACCATTTCTTGAACCAGCGCTTCATACGCTTCCGGGGTTGTTCTGTATGTTTCAGCGGGAACGTTTTGACGGCCGTATAAATACCAAATCGGCATCATGGCGGTGAGCAAAATGCACCAGAAAAACGCCACAATGACCCAGCTTTTTTCATAGCGGTGGAGCGGTTTCCACCAGGTTTGCTCAGGGGCAAGCATAATGATTCCTCCTTCAGTAGGGGAGCTGCAAGTTGGTGTTGGCTGGCGGTTAGTGGCTGGTAATTAGTATCTTGTCACTCACACCAGCCGTTCGCCACAAACAACTAGCCGCAAACAACTATCTTTAAAATATGGGGGTTAGCGAAAAAGTTCGATGAGACCCCAAGCATTGTAAATGAGGCCTGTTATTAAAATTGATAGCGCCAGCAGTAAGAAAATTTTGTCGAACCAAATTTGACCTTTGGGGAGATCTTGGTTCTTCGTTGGCTGGCTTTCTGGGGGAGTCTTCTCTTCCATGATTCCTACCTCCTAGACGCAGGTATTGAGATGCAGAAGTCACACTATGAGGACATGATAAGAGAAACGGCCGTTCCGTTCTTTGCATTTATGCAATATGGGGAAAATTGGGATGGTGCATCCAGCTGGTACTTTTATTTAGCTTCGATGAACCGTCAACAGAGCCTGGCAACTCCTGACAAACTTCACCGCAAGCTATGACAATCGTAAGCAGCTAAATCGCCCGACCCAAGTACACTGTTTACATCTGTCGGGCAGATTACTGTCCCCAGAATCCCATATTTCCAAAACCGAGGAGGTTTTTATGACCCAGCAATACCGCCAACGGGTACTCATTATGGGTGCCGCTGGCCGCGATTTTCATGACTTTAACACGGCCTTGCGCCAAAATGCCCAAGTCGAAGTTGTTGCTTTTACAGCAACGCAAATTCCAAATATAGACGGCCGTCGCTACCCCCCCGAACTCTCCGGTCCGCTTTACCCCGAAGGCATCCCCATCTACCCGGAAAACCAGCTAGAAGAACTCATTCGCCAACACAAAATTGACGATGTGTACTTCTCCTACTCCGATGTGTCGCATGAATACGTCATGCACCTGGCCTCCCGCGTGCTGGCCGCTGGCGCAGGGTTCCGCCTGATGAACCCCCGCCTCACCATGCTTAAATCCAGCAAGCCCATCGTCTCTATCTGCGCCGTGCGCACGGGCTGCGGCAAAAGCCAAACATCGCGGTACGTGCTAGAGGTTTTGCAAAAGCAACTTGGCTACAAAAACGTCGTCGCGGTGCGCCACCCCATGCCCTACGGCAATTTAGCCGCCCAGGCCGTGCAGCGCTTTGCCACCTACGAAGATATGGATCGCCACGACTGCACTATTGAGGAGCGTGAAGAGTACGAGCCTTACGTAGAGCGCGGCGCTGTCATTTACGCCGGGGTAGATTACGAGGCAATTTTGCGCGAGGCTGAAAAAGAGGCAGACATCATCATTTGGGACGGCGGCAACAACGATTTGCCCTTTTACCTGTCTGACCTGCACATTGTGGTGGCAGACCCGCACCGCCCCGGGCATGAACTGCGTTACCATCCCGGCGAAACGAACCTGCGTTTGGCAGCGGCCGTTGTGCTAAACAAGGTAGATACGGCCGATTTCCAAAACATCCTCACCGTACAAGAAAACATCCGCAGCGTGAACCCCAACGCCACCATTATCCAGGCCGCCTCGCCCATTTTTGTGGACGACCCGGCTGCCATTCGCGGTAAGCGCGTGCTGGTGGTGGAAGATGGCCCCACCCTCACCCACGGCGAGATGGCCTACGGCGCAGGCGTGGTGGCGGCCAAAAAGTTTGGTGCGGCAGAGATTTTGGATCCACGGCCGTTTGCCGTCCGTTCGATTGCCGCAACCTACCAAAAATACCCCGGCACCGGTGCCGTGCTGCCTGCGATGGGGTATGGTGGCGACCAAATTGCCGATCTGGAAGAAACAATCAACCGCTCCAATGCCGAACTGGTGATCATCGCTACGCCAATTGATTTGGGCAAGCTGATCAACATCAAGCTGCCTAGCCAGCGGGTGCGGTATGAATACCAGGGCATCGGGCAACCCGCCCTGGCCGATTTGCTTAAAGAGCGCTTTGGGTAATCCCCCAAAGCGGCATACTGGCACATAAAAAAACAGACCGGGGAGAAATCCACCGGTCTGTTTTTGTGTATCGCGAGTGCTAACGCTACACCAACAGCGAAAATATCTTGTGTGAGCGGCACTGGGGCAGCTGTTTACCACTCGCTACATGCTATCTGGTTTTAAGTAAATGCCGGAAAGTTGCTTAAAAACCGAAAGGCCGCAAGGCATTTACTTACAGGAGAACGGAAGCACATCTTTGCGCTTTATTTTAAGACTACTTTCCGTTCTCCACTTAACGGGTAACCAGAGGAATAAACACGGCAAAACCATTGTTTTGCACGACGATTTCCTGGGTTACAGGCGGCGGACTGCCAAATTCATTGCTGCTTACGGTCAGTACGTTTTCTAAAATCGTTCCCGGCGCTAAACTTTCAGAAACAATCGTGGGCACGGTAATGATCACTTGTTCGCCGGGGCCAATGGTGAGGCCTTGGGCCACAAGTGGCGGGGCACCACCCAAACTGCCAGAAACGGCCGTTCCCACATCCACCACGACTTCGCCATTCATTAGTAAACCATCTGCCAGGAAAAAGCTGATCACGGCATTCGTAGCGGTGATTGACTCGTTATTGGTTACGATAATCTGAAAATTCACAGCATCGCCAGGTTGTGGATGATTGTTATCCACTTGCTGGGAAAGCGCCAAACCGCGCGGTACGCAGGTAAAACTCACGTCATCAATGGCGTATCCATCTCCGCCGCTAATGGAAGACGGATTGAAGGAAAAGTTGTCATAGAAGCCAAATTTTATCTGGAAGCGTTCAGACAACGCGAGGCCATTGGCCGTTGCCACCTCTTTCAGGTCAACTTGCCCAGTCTGGAATGCATCATGGTAGCTGCCGGCAAAATCATATGCCTTTACCCAGGTATCGCCAGGCTGTTCGCGTACAAAAACGCCATCATATTCCGCGTGATACTCATCGCCTAAATCGTACCAGCTAAAATTCAATGTTACTTCGGCCTGGCCGGTTAAATCGGCGGTTAAGATGAGGGCGGCTTCGGAAACCTCACTCCCGGCAACGCTGTCATCCAACACGGCGCTGTAGCTGCCGCTGTTGGGCAGATCGGCAGTCACGCGCACGCGGCCTTCGTTGGTAACGGCCGTTTCCCAAGCAGCACTCAATGCGCCCGTTTCAAACCCATCGTTAAAATCGCAGCCCACCAGTTCGTTAATGTTGAGAACGGCCGTTCCCTGCCGCGCTTCATCCATATCCGGGGAGTTTGCCGTAGCAACCAAATTGGTTGTACCGGCTACAGCGCTGCTTTTTACATTAAAAACGGCCGTGCGCACCAATGCTTGCCCAACTGCAAGCGTCTGGGTCGTTGTCCAGGTAATCGTTCCATTGGCAAAGGCCGCATCCCCACTCAATGATCCATTATCTAATGTGAACACAGCCGGCACCGGCGCTGAAAGCGTCACGTTATTGGCCGTCACACCGGTATTGTTCGTCACCGTTATAGCCACAGTCACGGTGTCATCCGGCAGTAAATAACTACGCGAAGCCGCCACATCTACAGTCAACCCGTTCACAAACCCGTTGATTGCCTCATCAACATTAATTCGGGCCATATCCGTGACAGTGCCACTGATGCGTAAATCATCCACCAGCGTGCCGCTAACCTGAAAAGCGGCCAAAGCATCATCTACAGAAGCGTTGGGCACCGCCTGCTTGAACACCGCCCAGGCCCCGGTGACATGTGGGGTCGCCATAGACGTGCCAGATTTTGTGCCTGCGCCATTGGGAACGGCTGCATAAATATTTAAGCCAGGGGCCACTAAATCAATAAACGGGGCAATGTTGGAGAACGAAGCCACGTTATCCAAATTATCGGTGGCTCCCACACTAATGGCAGAGGAAATACAGCCAGGGGCGCTCATGCTGCCGCGATACCCGTTGTTGCCGCTGGCTATCACTGTAGCAATACCTACGGCGCGTAAGTTATCAATCGCCGCCTTTCGGCTGTCGCTGTCGCAAGCGGCATTGTAGTCACCACCGCCCAGGCTCATGTTAACGCTGGCAATGTTATAACTGTCGCGCAGCTCATAAATGCGCTCCAAACCTAGAATCTGGTCGCTGGTGAACGTCAGCACACAGTTGGAATAGCCCGCACAATACGTTGTGCTGTTAAACAGTGAAAAAACCTGTACGGCGATAATGTTGGCATCTGGCGCGACCCCCACAATATTGCTGCCGTTATTTCCGGCGGCAATGCTGGCTACGTGGGTGCCGTGGCTGCAATCAGACTGGGCTTTGGTGTTGGTTGGCCCAACGGCCGTTGTGCAATCCACACCAGAGCCAACGGCCGTTGTTTCTTCTACGCCCCCCGGGCACACAGTCGTAGCACTGTACAGCGCATTCGTGGTGGAATAGCACGCTTCAGAAACAATGCGGCTGCCCCCGGTCACAAATGCGGCATGATCTGTATCTACTCCCGTGTCCAAAATGGCAACCGTTTGCCCCGCACCGGTATACCCACTGGCCCAGGCCTGATCCGCACCAATCACGGGCACGCTGTTGCTAAGCGTTGGCGGTACAGGAATATCTTCTTCAATAGATACCACCTGCGGCAGGCTGGCTAAAATTTCCAAAGCTGCTGCGTCTAGTTCCAGCGCCATATAAGGGATGTATTTGTACGCGGCCAAGACTTCAACGTTGCTATCGGCCAGGGCATTCACCACCCCGGACTGCAAGCTGTCAATGCCAACTTGTTGCGCTTGTACGGCCTGGCTATTATCCAAATCCCCTTCTGGACGAAACGGCAAATCTAGCTGCACAATGACGCGCACGCCACCTGCTTCTTGGGCTTGGGCAACCAATGTAGCTACTTCAAGGGGTGTTTGGGATATTGTGCTGGCCTGGGTGGGAACGGCCGTTCCCCAATACCATACCAAAAGCAAGATAACAACTAGCCAAATCAGGATCAGGCGAACAAAGGAGGGACTCTTACCGAAACGATTCTGTGCAAACTTCACAATCATGCTCCGCGCCACGTCTCGCCAGAACTATGAAATTCTGGAAAAGGTGTTTAAATGAGTTGAAAAATTAGGGGAAAGGCTCCCACCCTTCCAAAAATCTGTCGCTCCCGCAAATGATCTGTATCATTTGCAAAACTATGCAAAAATATTACTCTAATCCATTTGGCGCAGATATAGCGAATCCGTCATAGCACCCCCGTCCTGTTGACGTACTGTTGCTTTATCCCAACCAACAAAAGGGTCGCTTTAGGCAAACTTTGTTAACAACAAGACCATACTTTATAATCCGCAGCACTGGATTCAATCCCAAACCGCGCAGCAACTGCGTTTCTTGGAACTTAATCAAACCCTGCGCAACGAGGAGAGATTAATCATATGTTGCCTTCGGTAAACGTAGACGCAATGGTTTCGTTTTTAACGGAGCTGCTCAATATACCCAGCCCAACGGGCGATACAGATCGGGCGATGGCCTGGCTGGCTGAAAAATTTGCAACCACCTTTTCGCAAACACCCCTTACCCAGCGGCAAACGCCCAAAGGAGTGCTGGTAGCCCATTGGCCGGGCAAACAGCAAAACGCGCCAAGAGGGTTAACGGCGCATGTGGATACCCTGGGGGCAATGGTGCGAGAGATTAAAAAGAACGGCCGTCTCCGAATGACCCAACTTGGCGGCTGGAGCTGGACTTCAGTAGAAGGTGAAGGTGTGACCATCTTTGCCAGCAACGGCCAAACCTATCGAGGTACCATCCTGCCCACCCACGCCTCCATCCATGCCCACACCGCCAAAGACCGCGCCATTCCTCGCGACGACACTAACATGGAAGTGCGCATAGATGCCCACACCACCTGCAACAAAGAAACCGAAGCACTCGGCATCCGCGTCGGCGACATCATCGCTGTAGACCCGCGCGTAGAGGTGAGCGAAACTGGCTTTATCCGCTCACGCCACCTGGACGACAAAGCGAGCATCGCTTGCATGTACGGTGCCATGCTCGCCCTGGCCGATGCTGGCTTGCAGCCCACCCAGGACAGCTATTTCCACATCAGCAACTACGAAGAAGTGGGGCACGGCGCAGCAACTGGCTTCCCCAATGATTTGGCCGACCTCATTTCCATTGACATGGCTGTGGTCGCCCCCCAGCAAACCTCAGATGAGTATTCTGTAACCATTTGTGCCAAAGATTCGGCCGGACCGTACCATATGCAGCTGCGCCGCGAACTGGAAACATTGGCCGAGACCAATCAGTTGCGCTACGCGACCGATATTTATCCATACTATGGCTCCGATGGCGAAGCGTACTGGCGTGCTGGTGGTGATGTGCGCGTGGGACTCATTGGCCCCGGTGTCGATGCCTCACATCATTACGAACGCACCCATCGAGACGCGCTTGAAAACAGCGCCAAACTTATTTTGGCTTACCTGCTTTCAGGTTCAAATACAAAATCAATCACGGTGACTTCCTATGAAAAAATATAGGAGAATTATTTTTATGAAGAAACTTTTACTCTTTATCACGCTGCTATTTTTAACGGGCCTGGTGGCCTGTGGCGGCAGTGATGAAACCGAAACGGCCGATAGCACCCCGACCAGCGCTGCCAACACACCTACGGCCGTTTCCAACGACACCCCCCTACAACAAGAAGCCAGCGTAGACAGCATCGAAATCCTCATCCTGGAATCTTTTCCCGTACAGGTAAACGTGCGTGCCCGAGGCGATTTGCCAGACGGCTGCACCACCATTGACAACGTAACAACTACCCAGCAAGGCACCACCTTCAACATCAACATCACCACCATTCGCCAAACTGGGGAGCTTTGCACAGAAGCGCTCACCCCCTTCGAAGAAACCATCTCGCTGGAAGTGCTGGGATTGCCCGCAGGCACCTACGCCGTCAACGTTAACGGCATCAATGGCTCCTTTACGCTTCAGGTAGACAACGTGGCCCAGGCCGAAGAACCCGTACCCACCGCCACGGCCACGCCCGCCGACACCAACATGGGCATCATCAATGGCAAGGTTTGGCACGACCTGTGTGCCGTGGCTGGCGGCGATGGTGGCGATGATACGGCCGTACCCTCCGAAGGCTGCATTGCCCTGCCAGAAGGCGGCTTCCAGGCCAACAGCCTGCTAGACGCTGGCGAACCCGGCATCCCCAACGTGCTGGTGAGCCTGGGTGAAGGTGAATGCCCCGTCCCCAACAGCACCGCCACCGCCACCACTGATGACGATGGCGACTACGTCTTTACCGACCTGCCCGCAGGCACCTACTGCATCTCAGTGAATGCCCTGGATATTGCCAACCAACCTCTGCTGCCCGGCGGCTGGACCTTCCCGGACAATGAAACAAGCAGCACCACCATCACCCTGTCCGATGGCGACTTAGTGACAGGCATCAACTTCGGCTGGGATTACCAATTCCTACCAGTGCCAGATGTAGACCTGGCCAACTGCACCAACAGCATCGCCTTCGTGCAAGATTTGAACGTGCCAGACGACACCGTTTTTGGCCCCGGCGAGGCTTTTGAAAAATCGTGGCAGCTGCGCAACAGCGGCACCTGCCCCTGGACCACCAACTACAGCCTCATCTTCGCCGGCGGGGATGATTTGGGCGGCCCGCTAAACGTGCCGCTGGAAAGCGCCGTCGTGCCTGGCCAAACCGTAGACATCACCGTGCCTTTAACTGCACCAGAGGCGCTAGGCACTTACCGTTCCGACTTCCTCATGGCCGACGCGGCTGGCAATCCGTTTGGTGTGGATGGCCCTGCCGACCAGGTAATTTGGGTGCAAATTGAGGTGGGCTTGCCCGAAGCGACACCGGTGCCTAATTCGGCCGTTATTGGCGGGGTCGTGTGGCAAGACGTTTGCTTCTTTACCACCAGCGGCCAGCCGTCATCTGGATGTGTGGATATAAGCGCTGACGGCAGCGGCTTTTACAAGGGCGATGGCGAACTGATCAACGAACCGCGTTTGGCGGGCATTACCGTGAAGCTGGCAGCGGGCGCTTGCCCGGCAAATGCCATCGTGCCTAGTAGCGCGGTTTTAGCTACAGCGGTCACTGATGATGCTGGCCTATACCGCTTTGAAGGACTGGATGCCGGCCTCTACTGTGTTGCCATCGAGCCATTTAGCTCTGACAATGTAGATTTGCTGATTCCAGGTGACTGGACCTGGCCAAACTATGGCGTCGGGCTACAAGGAATTAATCTGGCTGCTGGCGAAGAGCGGCTGGAAGTTGATTTTGGCTGGGAATTTCAATAATTAATAAACATCGGCGCTGGGTAAATAATTTTCCCAGCGCCAGCTTACGCTTATGCAACCACAGGTTCACCTTTTATTTGCCGCCGCAACCGATGCCAAACATCCGGGTAAAGCAGATAACCAGGATGCGGTTTATGCCACCTCAGGGCACACACCGACTGGCATTCCGTATGGCCTTTTTGTGGTTGCCGATGGCGTTGGGGGGTTAAAAGATGGCAGCCGCGCCAGCCAGACGGTGGTCAACACGCTGGCCATGCATTTTGAGCCAATCTGGCCAATCATTACGGCCGTTTCCGACCAAACTATCAAACGCCTGCGTCAGCAGCTTAAAAAAGCCATACTGGATGCCAATGGCGCGATTCAAGCGTTAACCAACAACAGCGACGACCAAATGGCCAGCACCATCACCTGCGCCCTTACGCTAGACCAGGCGATGATTGTGGCCAATGCCGGAGACAGCCGAACCTACGTTTACCGACAAAAACATCTAGAGCAACTTACCGAGGATCATTCGTTGGTGGCCTGGCTGCTGCGCCAGGAACACATCACGGCCGAACAAGCGCTTACGCATCAATATAAAAATGTGCTCACCAATGCTCTGGGCGCAAGTGACAAGCCGCAGGTCGATCTGTTTACCCAGCGGCTGTTTCCGGGGGATTGGCTGCTGTTGTGCAGCGATGGCATCTGGGGGACGCTTTCAGATAAGCAGCTAGTCAGTTATTTGGAAACGGCCGTTTCCCCTGAAGCCTTGTCCCCGCAAATCATGCAGGCTGCCCAGGACAACACGGATGATCTCACGCTCATTTTGGTTCATTGGCCCATGCCATAAGCGTATGGCCCGTGGCACAAGCAAAGTTCACACGCACACACAAGACTCAGGATAAAACCGTGATCGAACTGCAAAACGTTAGCAAATATTATTTTTCGCTTAGAGCGCTTCACAACGTTTCCCTGGCGGTGAAAAGAGGCGAAGTTGTGGGGTTGCTGGGGCCAAATGGCGCGGGCAAAACCACCCTGTTTAAACTCATCGCCGGTTTGTTGCACCCAGACAGCGGCAACATTCGCCCGACAAACGGCCGTTGGCCCACCATTGGCTACAAACCGGACCGGCTGCTCTTCCCCAACCACCTGCGCATAACAGAATACCTGGCAATGATTGCCGGGTTAGCCAATCTGCCCGCTGAGGCGCAAGAAAAGGCGGTGTTCGATGCCCTGGTGCAGGTAGATTTGGTCAGCCACGCCAACAAACGGATCGGCGACTGCTCTAAAGGGATGCGCCAGCGGTTGGGTTTAGCCCAGGCGATGCTCGGCAACCCAGCGCTGCTGCTGCTGGATGAGCCATCCAATGGTCTGGACCCCAACGGGCAAGCCGAAATGCAGGCGCTCATCAAAAAGCTGCACGCCGCTGGCAAAACCATTTTGCTATCATCGCACCAGCTAGAGGAAGTTACGGCCGTTTGCACCCAGCTCATCATACTCAATAATGGGCAAGTGCATTACCAAAACAGCATGGTAGATGCACTCACCATTAGCCCCCATACCCTCATCCAGGCAGATCGCGATTTAGCCGATATTGCCCACATCATTCAGGCACAGCATCCAGAAATTCAAGTGCAAGGCAACCAAATTCAACTGCGCGGACAAGCCATGCCCCTGCGGCGCGAAATTTTGGCCATTTTGCTGCAATCCCAGTACGATGTCCTGCACGTAGAACAAAAACATGTAACCCTGGCCGAAATTTATGCGAGGGCTGTTAAATGATTCAGCGTATTTCCATTCTCACCCGGTATCTTTTCCGCTCAGTTTTGCGTTCGCTCACTGGCGTGTTTTACCTGCTGCTAACGCTGGCTTTTTGGTTTTTACTGTTCAATCCGCAGCAGCAAACGCCAGATATTGCCTACTACCAGTTGCTCATCGGTGGGTTTGGGGCGGCGCTGGCCTTCCTGGTAACGCTCAGCGTAGCCGCCCGCGCCAATGATGCCCAACATTACCCTCTGATCGTGCGCCTCAAAAGCCGTGTAGAGTTTGTAACGGCCGTACTCCTTTGCAGCCTCGCCATTACGCTAATTTTTCAATTACTCATCATGCTGCTGGGGCTGGTAAATGGGCCAGCGCTAACCCTGGGGGCATTGCTAGAAATCCCCCCTATCTGGCTGGCCCCCATGCTGCTCATGGCTACCCTGGCGCTGCATGCCTCAGATTTCATCACGATTGGCTGGTCACGAATTTACGTATTTGGCGTCGTGGCTATCCTGCTGTTTGGGCAAGGCTTGCAAAATGAGAGCGTTGCCAGCTTTGCCAGTTCGCTCAGCCGCTACAGCCTAAACCAGGGGTGGGTCACCACAAGCAGCAACCTGGATAACTACGCAAACGCCCTCAACCAAACCGATGGCAACATGATTAGCCGCCTCTTTGGCTTTGTCTTTTGGCCATTCCAGGCTTTGGCAGAGGGCATTACAAGCGGTCATTTCACTGCCAATCAGGCGCTGGCCCCCGCCATTTTGCTGCTGTATGCCACCGTGCTTTTTTTGTTGGCCGTTGACCTGTTTGCCAACAAGGATTTAGACTTTACAGAGTAGTATTGGGAGACCGTTATGGAATGCTGGCACTGCGAAAGACCCGCACACGCAGCCTGTAAATTTTGTGGCCGCGCCGTGTGCAAAACCCACGCCCAAGAAAAACCATATATCATCCACTCTTACCGCACCACAACCGGCAGCTATAAAGCGTTTGTGGTTGCCGGGGCTGTTTGGTGCGGGGTGTGTACCCCACACCAAGACCCCGTACCTCTCAAAGATTTAGAATAATTCGCTTCGAAAGTATTTGTCAGCAGATTAACGAATTTTGAACAATGAATTGAAAATGGTGAATGAAATACCATTTCACAATTCATTGTTAATTTGTAACTGTATAGGTATAGGTGCTCCGGCCGGTCTCCTGACCGTGTCGGCTAGGTGGCACGGCGAGACGCCGGCCACAGCCAGAGAGGCTGTATAGTTACGTTAATTATTCACAATTCATTGTTAATTATTCAACACCCTTTAGCAGATGCTGGCACGTAGGGGCCTAGCGAATGGTTGGGCGGGCCAATGCAACACCCACAATCAAGCCAATGATGACGGCGATCAAGAACAATATCACTAAAAATGCAAAGGTTACCTGAATCATTGCCAACTCCTTTTACTAGATAACATCCATCCCATCCTGTCGTCGCCCAAAAAGTGTAACCAGACGATTTGCCGCCTACCTGTCAAACCTGTGTGCATCTCCTGACCATCCCCCAATGAGGCAAACATTAGCTAAATTGCGGCGTTAAAAACAGCCGGTAGCCACGCCCATGCACGGTAAACAGGTAGCGCGGCGTGCGGGGGTCTGGTTCTGTTTTACGGCGCAGGCGGCTAACGGCCGTATGCAACCGATTCAGTTCATCTGGGTCTGGGTCGCCCGGCTCGTTTAAGCCGTCCTGCAAAATGTCGTCGTAGGCGCAAAGTTGCCCCGGATTCTGATACAGGTAGCGCATAATCTTGAACTCCTGGCTGGTTAGCTCTACGGGCTGCGACTCCACCCAAACCCGCTTGTCACGGTGGTCCAGCCAGATGCCCTCATTGGCCTCGTCGGGCACCGGGGCGCTTTGCACATTTTGCCATTGCTCCGCCAACATGGCTGCGGCAAGCAAAGCATGTACGTAGGCCGCCAGCTTGCGCTGCGTGTAAAAAGTGTCTGGGTCAAAGCTGGCCACGCGGGCAATGGCACAGAAGAAAAGCGCCTGCTGATAGGCCTCTAGGTCGCAACCTGCCAGGCGAGCTGCATTTTGGCGCACGCGCTCAATGAGCCACAAAGCATTGATCGCTTCAGATTCCAGATTATCCAGGTTAATGTCATCTTTAAGCTGGCTGGTTTGGGCCAATTTAATTTCGATGGCCAGCCTGTGGGCAAAGTCTCGGTGGGAGAAGAGGTCGAATTTAACGGCCGTTTCCAACGAAACAAAGTCTATCAGCAGCGGGGCACGCCCTACCTGGGCAAAATCCAGCAGCCAGGCGCGTTGCTCCTGGTCTACCAGCACCGTGTCGCCGCTGATACGGCCGTGGGTGATGCCCCAATGTGCTCGCCGCGTCTGGGGCAAGCGATTTTGCGCCAGCAGCGCAACCGGGTTGGGAAAACGATATGTTTCGCTTTCACCTCGCAACTGGAACGTTAACTGACGCGCATCCACCTCTAGCTCTAGCAACTGCGCCGCCAGCGCCCGGTCTGCCAGGGCAGGCAGCAGCCGGTTAAACTGGTGCATGGAGCTAATCAGCTCGTCTAGGTGGAGCCATTGGTGGTAAAAAGCGTGCAAATCTGCCTGCTTGTTTTTCTCGCGCCCTGTTTCATACCAGCCGCCCAGGTTGGTTTGGTAAAGATAATCAATCGCTGGCAGCAAATTTTCGATGGCGCGTTTGCGGTAAAGCTGGTGAATGGTGGCCGTTGCTTCTAAATCTTTGCCCAGGAAGGTATACGCGGTTGCGCCAAAGTTGGTGGTTTGTTCGCTGTGCAGCCGCCCCAGGTTTTTGATGCTAAGTCGGTCGGGCACCCGTTTTTGATACCGCTGGTTTTCGGCGAGAACGGCCGTTTGGCAACCACAAGAAACAATAAAGCGCGTCTCGGTTCCAGCAATGTCGAAGGCAAACACGGGCAGCATCAGACGGCTCCCTTGCTGGGTAAACGCTGGCCCAATGGTAATTTGTACAAAATCACGGAACAGCTTGCGGAATAAATCCTCAAATTCTGCCGCCCGGCTGGCCAAATGCTTGTCGGAAAGCTGGGGAGTCAGGCAGCTCACCAATTGCAAAAAGGTATTCATCGGCTGCCACTGAATGACCAAATCCCAGTTAATGGTGACGTATTGCGCCAGAATGTTTTGCACGGCCGTTACCAACTGCTCCGGTCTGGTATCTCGTTTATCCAAAAACTCCACCGCCGCCTGGTACCCCTGCATATCCTGCTTTAGCACCTCCACCACATCCTGGTAAGCCGGAAACTTGGTTAAAATTATTTTGGGGATTTGGCGGGACGTCTGCTTGGCTACCAGCAAACCACTTTTGTCCTTTTCATCGCTATCCCGCTCCATACGCACGTCCAAAATGGCCATGTGAACGCGCTCAGTTTGCAAAATTGCGGCCGCAGCCGCTGGGTTATCCGCAACGATCACGGAAAAACCGGCTGCCTCTAACTTGCTGCGGCAGGTGCGCACAAATATTTCATCATTATCGGCCAACAAAATTTGAAAATCTGCCACTTTACTCATCGGTGTACCTCCTCAAACATTAACAATACAAAGTGTGGGCCAACCGCCAGCTCACCCGATCATCGGCTCGCCACGCGGCCAGCTGCCCGCTTCAGGGCGACCAGCTCATGAGCGAGCGGCATCGTTCTAGCAGCGCATCAATCTCCATAGAACGGCGCACATAGTCCGACGCACCTGCTTGCAAAACCGCCCGCGCTCGCCGCCAGGTTGGTGAGCTGGTGAGCACAACGATGGGTGTTTGGGGGAAACGGCCGTGTAACCACGCCACCCGCTCCGCCAACTCCATCTCCAACCCACTGGCGTCCAACAACATAATCTCGTAAGGTTCCTCTGGTTCGTCCAGCGCCGCCAGACCGCATTCCGGTAAAACAGTCAGCTTGCCAAGCATACCCAGACCATCAGCTATACGTTTAAGCCAGGGCGAAGCCCCATTATTACTAATCACCATTATTTTTTTCTGATTCACAATCATGTCCCCTGCTTGGTTCAAGTCGCCACGTATTCATCTATCCTCCCGGAGGTTTTTTCCAAAGAAAGCTACTGCAAAAGCATCCTCCGGGAGGTTTTTTCGCCAAAAAAGATTCTTCCTTACCAACGTGATTCTTGCCAAACAGGGTCGCACCAGTTTCATGGCAAAATCACTCCTCACTTCTCCCTAATCCACTTAGTAAGCGGCCAACAATAACATTCCATCTTGGAAGGCCGCTTACTCCAAGCCGTCCGCACAATTCCGCTAACTTATTTGCGGACGGCCACTTACTACCCCGTAACAACTTGTTCATAGACGGGCAGGCACATTGCCATTTGCGTTCCGCTCGGCGAAGATGCGTGAACGCGAATGTCGCCACCGTATGTTTGCAAGATGGCCTGCACCATCAGCAAGCCGCGTCCCAGGTTGCCCCGGCGCGGTTCACGAATTTCTGTGTATTCAAACAAGATGGGCACGAGTTCCGGCGGAATACCCTTGCCGCTGTCTTGCACAATAATGTCCAGGTTGGTGTTGGAAACGGCCGTTTCAATCCGCAACTGCTGCACCGCACACCCAGCCATCGCCTCAATCGCATTATCAACCACCAAATCCAGCGCCAAACGCAGCCATTCCGGGCTAACCCACACCGAAACCTGCTCCGTAGCACACAACGCCAATTCCGGCACAGCCAAACACGCATATTTATCGTCCTGCCAAAGCTGCGCCAAACGCTCCCGAACCAGCTCATTTACCGAGATTGCCGCAGCCCCCTCCTCAGAACTCAGCGGCGGGGTGATGGGATGGTTAAAGATTTTCTCCGCACGCGTCGCAATTAACCGCAAATCCTCGGTCACTTTGGCTGGCAGCACCCCCTCTTCAACCAGCTGCGTCACCTCTGGCAGCACGTCGTCCACCAAATTGCGAATATTGACCGCATCTCCCTCGATGCTGTGCCGCCACGCATTACTGGCCATACCCATCCAGGCCAGCGCCGTACGCGCCCCTACCAATCCCTTGGTACGCTTTAATTCCTCATACTGCTTGGCCTTCATAATGGCCATACCTGCCTGATTGGCCAACGTTTGCAGCAACGTCACCTGGTGGTCAAAAAAGCGGCGCGGCTCTGCGCTGTGTACGTGTAACACGGCAATCACCCGCCCTTCCGCCTGTACCGGCACACCAATAAGCGAACGACGCCCTTTGTTAATAACCATCGGGTTAATATTCTCTTCAACCAAAGAATCGTAAATAATGAATGGCTTGCGCTGCTCGATAACGTAGCGGGAAAAACCGCCTTCTACACGCGCCGATGTGCTGTAAAGCGCTGGCTTCTGGCCTGGCCCAGCAGATGCGTAGGCTGGGAAATAGCGCTGATGCTCTGCATCCCAAAACAAGATGCTGCCGCTGGTAGTGCTGGTTAGCGACATGGCCGAATCTAAAATTGATTGCAGAATTTCGTCCAAATCCAGCGTGCTGGCCAGATCCAGACCAAGCTGCTGCAAAATTTTGGCTTCGCGGTAAGCCTCGGCATTGCGGATGGCAATGGCTGCCTGAGCCGCCAGCGACACCAGCGTGTCCTGGTCTTGCTGGCTGAAGGCGCTGGCTTCTGGGTGCTCAATGTTGATGACACCAATAATTTCGTTATCCACCCGAATGGGTACCACCAGCTCAGAGCGCGTGGCCTCATCATAAATGATGTAGTCCGGGTCTTGCTGCACATCGTCTACCAACTGGGGCAGCCCAGTTTTAAACGCGCGACCGGTAATCCCCCCTGGGGCCATTTTGGCTTTTTGTTCTAGCGGTATGTTTTGCACAGTTTTTTGCAGTTCCGCCAGGGCAGAGGGTGGATGGGCGGCAACAAAATCCAGTTGGGTACCATTTTGCATAAGAATGCAACTAAAGCGGGCTTTACGGCCGTTTGCCTCCGTCAGTTCCCATGCTTTTTGCACAATGGCGGTTAGCGTGCTGCGAATATCCAAGGAGCTGATCACTGCCTGGCCCGCATCGTACAAAACTTGCAGCGCCGAGGTTTGCGCTCGCGCCTGAGCAAACAACCTTGCGTTTTGGATGGCATTGGCCAATTGATTGGCCATTGTTTGCAGAGCGCGTACATCTTCATCGGCCAACTCCAGCACCTTTTTGCACTGCACGTCCAGCACGCCAACCACCTCTCCCTGCACCTTTAGCGGAAAAGCTAATTCGGCTTTGGTCTCTGGCAATTCAGGATTTGGCCAAAAGCGATCGTCTTGCTGCACATCGGAAACAAGCAGGTATTCGCCCCGGCGAACGGCCGTTCCTACCAAACTTTGCGAATTCACCGACAACTTAAAATGATGCGCGATCAAACCCTCACCCTCCACCGATGAGGCAGAACGCATCACAGCAAATTCCCGACTTTTATCCAGCAAGAAAACAGCCACATGATACACATGAATGCTGTCTGAAATAATGTGAACAATATCCTTTAACAGCTGCTCCTCATCCAGCAAACTGTTGGCGTAGCTGGCCACCGTCGCCGCCGCATCCAATAATTCGGCGTGGCGCACCACCTTCTGGTACAGACGCGCATTTTGCATGGCAATAGCCGCTTGCGCCGCCAACGCCTCCAGCGCTCTGGTATTTTCCTCATCAAAGGCATCATACTCAGAATGCTCAACGTTGATCACCCCCACCACCTCTTGCTCCACAATGATAGGCACCACCAACTCCGACCGGGTGGCCTCGTGCGATGGCAAATAATCCGGGTCTTCCTGCACATTTTCCACCAATGTTGAGCAGCCAGAGTCAAACACGCGCCACAAAATACCGTTTTGGCCATTTTGCCGGGCAGACCGATGAATAACATTGCCCCCAACGGCACGGCGCGTGTGCTGCAACTCCTCTGGCGGGTAAGCCGCAACCAGACGCGCCGCATCCTGCCCCTGGCGCAGCCAAATGCTGGCATACGTAATTTGCCGATTTGGGAAGCTCACCAAACGCCAGCCCTGCTCGGCAATATGGTTCAGCACCTCATCCAGCTGGAGCGTTGAGTTTACCGCCTGACCCGCTGCATAAATGGCCCGCAAAACGGCCGCACGCTGTTCGCGTCGTTCAAAAAGCTGACCATTGTAAATGGCAACGGCCGCCTGGTTGGCAAACAGCTCAATATGCTCCAGCTCTTCTTCCGTAAAATGGCGCAGCTGCCGATGATAAATAAACATGACCCCCACTGTGGCAACACCCACACACAAACGCACCGCCACGTAAGAAGCCACATTTTCACCAGCCATAAAGTTACTTTCGGCAAAAAGTTGGTCTTCGGTGGCCGCATCTGCAATCTGAATTTCTGCGCCGTGGCGCAGCATGTACGTAACGGGGGAATCGGCTGTGGGGTATTGGTGAAACGGCCGTTCATCCCAAATACCGTACATCGTTGGCGGCAGCACCACCTTGTCCTTTTCCTGATCATACACATGCAGCGTCACTGCATCGCAGCCCAATGCCTCATGCGTGCCCACCACCACCGAGCGCAACGTCTCTTCCAGCTTGGCCAACGTGCTAAATTTGGCCACAATGCTCGTCACCTGCCGCGCCTTGCCCAACCGATTCAACAACCGCGCATTCCGCAGCGCCAGCGCTGCGTGGTTAGCAAACGTTCGGGCAATGTCCTGCTCTTCCGGCGAAAAGCTGTGCAGCTTGTTGTAATTCACATACAGCACCCCCAACCGCTCCTCACCCACGCGCAAGGCAATGCCCTGAAAGCTGCAAACCCCAGTTTCTCGCAGCAAACCATGCGTAGATTCGCCAATAAAATGGTACTTGGTCACGTCCTCCACATTCTGCACGCCAATCCAGCCCTGCTCCATTGCCGTTTCGGCCGTACCCCCCTTGCTAGGGCCAGATTTAATATGCTTTTGCCAAACCTGCGGCGAAATACCCGAATGAATCGAATTGTCCAAGTCAAACTGGCGGTGCGCATTGTCATACGACCAAATTACGGCCGAATCCGCTTGCAACACCTGCCGCGCTCCCAACACAATCTGCTCCAACACCGCCTGCACATCGGCCGCCACCGCCAAAGACTCCGCCGCTTGCCGCAAATGCTCCAGCTCCTTCAGGCGGCGCGCATTTTCATAAGCGATGGCCGCCTGGTTCACGTAAAGCTGCAACGCTTCCACCTCAGAAGGCACAAAGCGGCGTGGTTCCGAGTAATAAACCCACATCACGCCAATGCGCATCCGGTTCACCGACACAGGCAGCCCCACCGCCGCCCGAATGCCGCGCTGGAAAAACGACGGGTTGGCTCGCTCGCGTTCACGCTCAAAATCTTCCACAATTTGCGGCTTGCCACTTTCCATCACCGCCATCGAGAGACCGTTGGGCCGAATGGCGCTTTCCACATCCACATCATCAGAGTCAGACACAATGAGATCGGTAATGCTGCCTGCTTCCACATCAATTAGCACCATGCGCGCGCCGCTGGCGTGGGCTGTTTTTTGCGCCTGGTGCACAATATCGCGCCACACCAGGTCAGGATCAGGCGAAAGCACCAGGGTATTGCTGGCGCTGTAGTAAGAACGCAGACGATTGCGGGAAATCTCGGTTTCCACCAAAAGCCGATTTTTCTCGATACCCATCGCCGCCGTGTTGGCAAACGTCAGCAGCCGCTCCTCGTCCTCGCGAGTGATGGGCAGCTTGGTGAACTTGTTATCGGCCACCAGCAAGCCAATCGCCTGGTCACGCGCCAGCAGCGGCACCACCACCAGCGGCCAGTCCGGCTGAAACAGCTCCACAAATGCGGCTGGCAAACGGTCGTATTCGTACTGCGTTACCTGCAAACTTTTTCGCTGCACCATCACCCGCGAAAGCAAATCGTTACCCGCCGATTGTAGCGGCACCTTTAGCCGGGCAATTGCCTCGCCCACTGGCGTTGGCTTTATTCCTTCCAAATCCAACAATTCCAGATAGCGGCCAAAATCGAACAATCCTTCGCGGTGATCTCGTGCCCAATCCTGATGTGACTTTTGCGCTTCAAAATGGCCAATGCCCATGCTGCCCACCAAATGCTCATTCATGTCATCCAGCAGCAAAATAGCGGCCCGATTAAAGCCCAGGCCATATCCGGCCGTCACGCCGGTTAGCACCACATGCAAAATCTTTTCCAGCTGCGTGGAAGATTGGATGTAATTGCCAATGCGGTGCAAAATTTTCAATTGGGAAAAAAGTCGTTGCTCGCGGCCAATTATTTGGGCGGTGTGCAGGGCAATGGCGGCTTGCAGGGCAAATCGTTCCAGCACTTCGATGTCGGTGCGGTTGAGCCGGTGGTTTGCCTCCTCATCTACCACAAACAGGACGGCTTCTACCTCCCCGGCGTGGCGCAGGGGGATGGCTGCCATGGTGGCAAAGTTGTAGTTGCGCCACAGGGAAGCACGATTAGGCCACTGGTCATATTGGTTGGTGTAGCGGGTTTCACCCAGGCGAGCCACCTGACCGATCATGCCCTCGGAGTGGGTAAGGATGCTGCCAATGAGTTCGGTTTGCAGGCCGTACACATCGCTGAGAGTTAGCTCAGCCATGTGGGGGCTGTTAATAAACAGGCCACCCATTTCGCAATTTACCAGCCCGGCGGCCAGCCGGATCACTTCGCGGAGCAACACGGGGGATTCTTTGATGCCGCGAATATTGCGCGAGGTTTCGTCGAGGCTTTCAAATAGCTGGTTGCGCCGCCGGGTTTGTTCGTACAAGTTGAGGCGGTCTATGAGTACGGCCGTTTGCTTGGCCAGGGCAATCGCTAAATTTTGTTTTTCTTCAGTCATGGAAGCGGCGGCTTCCGGGCGAAGTTCACCCAGGTCCATTAGCCCCACCACCCGGTCGCCACTGCGCAGAGGCACCACCAACAACGATTGGATCGGCTGTGACAGGTTGAGCTGCTGGGTCCATTTATCCAAAATGCGCTGCCCCTGCCGCCCTTGCCGCCGAATCAGGCTAGCATCCCGGTCAGTGAGCAGTTCATCTAGCCGGGGCCAGTCGGAAACGGCCGTTTGCAAGCCCACCTTTGCCTCCCAACACCACCCATCATTTGTCGCCTGCAGCGGATAAATTGCCTGCGTGTCTAAAATCTGCTGTTCTTCATCCAGCAGAAAAATGCGACAAAAAGAAGCGTCCCAGCGGCGCACCATCATCTGTGCCAAATTTTGTAGCCCTACCGCCAAATTGTCCGCCTGTGACAGCATATTGCTGGCCGAAACAATCAGATCGAGCCGCCGCTGCGTTTCCGCCACTGTGCGCAAATCCCGAAAATAACCCACCACGCCCGTCTTTTCCCCGTCGGCATCGTACTGCCAGGTGGCCGAGAGCAGGATTGGCACAGGCTTGTTGTGTACGTCCAGCAGCACCGTCTCGTAATCACGCAATTGGCCGTCATCCGCCAAAAGCAGCTTTTCGGTGATGCGGCGCGATTCTTGCGAATCGTAAAAGATGGCGCGTACGGGCATCCCCAAAACTTGCTGGCGGGTGTAGCCCAGAATGCGCTGGGCCTGGGCGTTGTAAAAGGTAACATTACCGGCCCGATTATTGGTAATGACCCCATCAACGGCCGTTGCCAGCAGTCGGGCATAATTTGATTTACGCTCGCTAATTTCCGCCACCAGCCGGGCGCTTTCAATCGCCACCACCACCGTCTCTGCCAATAAACGGCCGATCCACTCATCCTCTTGCGTAAAATGAGCGTGTGGGCCAAAGCTGCCATCCTGCCCCTTTTTATTGTCCAGCCGCAGCAAACCCAACAAAGTTGGCTCTTCCGCCTCGTTCGGCTGGTGCAGCAGTGGAATGGCCAACATGCCGTAGCATTCCTGCGATTTCATGTAGGGGGTTTCGCGCCCGCGCACAGCCGGATGCTGCCGCAGCGCCTTGCCATGGGCGTTGAACAACTTCTTTTCATGGGCGATGTGCCCGGTTAGACCTGTGCGGGAACCTGTGCGAATGGCAAATTCACGCCCCTTCTTGATACCTTTGTCGGTGTACCCGTAGCTGGCCTCGAAGCGCAAATAGCCGGGACGCCGTGCCAGCAAAATGGAGCCTGCTTCCGCCTCTAAAATTTCGGTGGCGTGGCGGGCCACTAACTCCAGCAGCGCATCTTGCGAAATGCGGCCAAGCTGGCTCATAATCTGGCTGGCGGCCAACGACAGCTTTTGCAGCCGGGTCACCTTGGTGCTGTCGCGCAGTTGCAAATCGGCGTTGGCCATGGCAATGGCAGCCTGATCGGCAAAAACGGCGAGCTGCCGGGCATCTTTGGGGGTAAATTCGCGCCCAACCTCGTCATCTATGTACAGCACGCCCATGATGCGGTCGTGCCATTTCAGACGCAGCAGCACCTCCACCACGGCGTTATCGGGTCGTTCGGTGGCAAACAAACCTGCCTTGCCCGCAAAATCAGCGTAACGGTCTACGATGAGATATGGCTCGCCAGTGGCAACCAGCTGCCCGGCCATGCCTTCCCCTTTTTGCAGGGTGACGCCGTTAGCCGTGTGGGCGGTACGGCCGTATTCCACCACCACCGTCAGCTTTTCACAGGTGGGATCATATTCGTAGATGCCGCCACTTTTGCCGCCCAGCAGGGTCACCGCCTGCTGCAAAATCAGGCATAGCAAATCATCTCGTTCGGCCTGGTTGGTCATGGCGCGCGTGGTTTGGCGCAATTTGGAAAGCTGTGATTGGGTGTGGAGCATTTCGCGTCGCCATTCGGCCGTCTCTTGCTGGTTGGTCATCGCCAACTGCTTGAGCTGCCAATATTCGGCGGCATCTTGCACCGCCAGACCTAGCGCTGGCAGCGCAGGGCAAGCTGGCAACTGCTGCCGAATGCCAATTTTTCGCAGCTGTACGGCCGAAAAGTTGGCGTCGCTCAATAAAATGATCATTAAATCTGGATACTGCTTGTGGAGGAAGGGCAAAAAGCGCCGCAAGGTCACCACCGGCTTGTTTGGGTTGGTTCCTGGTAGCGCATGGGGGATGAGCAGCAGTTGGAAACGGCCGTCTGCCTCTGCCAGCGTGGATAACAGATCATCGGTGGTGGGAACGGCCGTGACCCCAAAACCACACTGCACTTGCAAATATTGCTCAATCTGGCGGCGGTGCGAGGATTCTTCTGCACCAATTAAAAGGTGAAACGCTGGTTGTTGCCCCATCTGACCCTCACTCTGAAGCGCAATCTGAGGCAAAATTGTAAGCTGCAATGCGGATTGACACTTCTTTCTTCAGTCTGCAAAAACTGCCATAGTTGCAGTTTCGCCCATCTACTTCCAATGGTTTCTTTATACCATAAGATGGGCGCAGAACTCTGTCAGATTTCTGTCAATCAACTGACAGGCTCGAAAAATCAGCGGAATTTTTCGCGGAGGGCACGTTCCACCTGGCGATCGCTGTCGCGGCGGGCCAGGCTTTGGCGTTTGTCGTGCAATTTTTTACCACGGGCCAGGGCAAATTCCAGTTTGGCACGGCCGTTTTTCAGGTAGAGACTGGTAGGAACGGCCGTTAGACCCTTCTGTCCCAGGGCATCTAAAATTTTGGCAATCTCGCGGCGGTGCAGCAGCAATTTACGCGCCCGCGTTGGCTCATGATTTTGGCGATTGCCGTGTTCATACTCGGCAATGTGCGCCTCAACCAACCACAACTCATCGTCTCGCGGCTGCACATAGCTGCGGGCCAGGCTCACCCGGTTGGCCCGCACAGATTTAATTTCAGTACCCGTCAGCACCAGACCTGCTTCAAAAAATTCTAGCAGTTCATACTCATGACGGGCGCGTTTGTTAGTGGCAACAATCTTCTTGCCAGCAGGTTTTTGTGTCATGTTCCTCTTTGCTTATTGGCCATCTTGCAAATATTCAATGGCTCGTGCGAGCTGAATATCCTCTTCGGCATCAAATTCCATTTCCACGATGATGTCTGGGGTGATACCTTCTTTGGTAATGCTGCTGTTATTGGGTGTGTACCAGCGGGCAATGGTTACCCGCAACTCCGAGCCATCGGAAAGTTGGTACACTTGCTGCACAGAGCCTTTACCAAAGGTCACATCGCCAATGATCACAGCACGGCCGTTATCTTTAATTGCCCCGGCCACGATCTCAGAAGCGCTGGCGCTACCGCCATTCACCAAAACCACCAGCGGCAACTCTTCGCCCAAATCGCCATCATCTGCTCGAAAAACCTGATCCAGCCCGGCATTGTTACGTTCGTGCAGTACCACGTTATCGGCCAGGAACAAGTCTGCAACGCTGATGGACTGGTTCAAAAAGCCACCAGGGTTATCGCGCAGGTCAAAAATCACGCTCTCGGCACCCTGATCCAGCAAAGTCTGTAATGCCGCACCTGTCTTCTCCGTGGCCGTTTGGTCAAATGAGGTCAGCTTGATGTAGGCGATATTGCCTGCCAACATTTCCGACTCCACGGTGGCAATTTCAAAACGCACGCGGGTAATGGTGAACTCCAGCAGTTCCGGCTCACCTTCGCGCAAGATAGTGAGCGTCACATCGGTGCCGCGCGGGCCGCGCACCATCAGAATCACTTCGTCAAAAGAGACATTTTCCACTGATAGACCATCTACCGCAATCACAATATCGCCGGGAAGCAAACCGGCCAGGTCGGCGGGCTGGTCGGGGATGGGACGCACGATGCGGAACTGACCTTCTTCGGTCTCCTCCACATACGCGCCAATACCTTCTACTGAGCCGCCAGCATCTTCGCGCAGGCGAGCGGCTACGTCGGGGCGAATGAGGCGGGTGTAATCATCGCCTAAGGTTTCCAGCGACCCTTCGATGGCTGAATACAAAATCTCTTCGTTCACAGGAATCTCGCCATCATACCCATCTTCGACCAATGACCACGCTTCATAAAAAAGACTGAAATCAATTTCGTCCACATTTTCTACACGAGGCGCATCGGGTTCTGATTCAATTTCTGTACCAGGAAACGCTTCTGGCTGATCATCTGGCTCTACGGCCGTTTCTTCCGCAACAGGAGCAGCTTCTTCGTCTACCTCTGTGACATCAGCACCTGCCACAACCGGCACTTCGACCTCGCGGGTTACCTCCACTTCACGGGTCACTTCCTGCGTCTCGGTGATCTGTTCTGGTTCTGCGGTGGCCCGCCCAATGTAAAACCCGGCAACGGCCGTTGCCACACACAGCAGCAAGCCTGCCACACCAACAATAACTAACAGCCCCCGGCTGCTGCCTGAGGGTTGATTGGTTGTAGGACTGTTTTCGTTATTCATCAAAATTTCCTTATTGCTCCAGTTGAGCCAACCGCTGTAGCTCCATCACAGCCTGATTCAAAACGGCGTCACGGCCGTTGTCAATATCTTCCTGAGTCACCGTCACCAATACATCCGGCGTAAGTCCCTGCTGATCTAGCTGGTGCTTGTCCGGGGTAAACCAGCGCGACGCCGTCACATGCACCGATGAACCATCGCTGAGATCGTACACCAATTGCGCCGAGCCTTTGCCAAACGTTGGCGTACTGCCCACCAGCAGCGCCCGGCCACGGTCTTGCAGCGCCCCGGCCAAAATCTCAGACGAACTTGCGGTGCCGCCATCCACCAAAACCATGATGGGAATGTCGGGAGCCAGCGTTTCTGCGGTGGCTTCGTAGACGCGCTCTTCCTGGCCGCGTGACTGCTGGTACAAAATTGGCCCATCGGTTAAAAAGTGGTCCGCAACCGCCACGGCCGCATCCAGCAAACCACCCCCGTTACCGCGCAAATCCAAAATAAGCTGGGTGGCTCCTTGAGATTGTAGGTCGAGAACGGCCGTTTCTATCTCATGGGCGCTCTCAGCACTAAACCGCGTCAACTGAATATAGCCCACCTGCTCATTCTCGCGCAACAGCCGGTAGCTCACCGACGGAATCAAAATATCTCCTCGTTCCACTTCGATATCTACGGGTTTTGTTTCATCTGGGTGAATCACCGTCAGCACCACAACTGTGCCCTTGTCACCCCGCACCAGATTAGCCACCGCTTCCACCGTCATCTCTGGCGTAATCGGCTCGCCGTCCACCGCCACCAACGCATCGCCAGACAAAATGCCTGCCTCAGCCGCCGGGTTTCCCGGAATTGGCTCCAAAAATACGGGGCCGCCTTCCTCCGGGCGCGAAACCGTCGCCCCAACCCCACCAAACGTGCCCTGCAATGATTGGCGCTCAATCTCACGGTCAATTGGCTCCACGAAAAAGGTGTATGGATCGCCCAGCAAAGCCACAGAACCGCGAATAGCGCCATAGGTTAACTCTTTGGAAGTGGGCAACTCGCCAATAAAATTAGCCTGTACGTGTCCCCAAGCCTCCCAAAACAAGGCAAAATCCTGAGCACCCTCGGTAGACACTGTCACTTCACCCCGACGCATTTCGATAAAATCATTGGTAAAGTAGCCAGCCACGAAGGCGCTCGCCGCTAACAAAATTAACAATACAGAAGCAAAAACATTTTTCACACGTTCAGACATAAGTTTTCTCGGTTGGGCAAAATTCTTGCGGTACTTTCCAGGTGGGTTTTGAATTCAATCCTTTTCAAATAAGAGATGTTTTTTCTTGTGAGGAGTGAAGCATCCTCAGATGCGGAACGGGTCTTGCCATAACCGTTCGCATCTGAGGATGCTCACTCCGCCTTATTTGAAAGGTATCAGTCTTGAATTATGATTCATTGGCGACAAAAGTAAACCTGGACGGTCTCGATTTGGGCGTTCATTTAATGAATTCACAGAATCAGAGAAACAACCGGGTGCCTCGCGCAAGATAAACAAAATTTTAACACAGGTGATAGCTGTCGCAATCTACTGTATAATCTTTCTCGTCGGATCGCCTTTCAGCAACTGGCGCAAAAAAACGGCCGTACAGACTGAATTGAGCAAAAACGCCGCTTTGCCTCACAGATCTGTCGCAAACAAAAATTATTGTACTTGGAGCAATGGTTCATTTTGGGAACAAACGATGCGCGTTTGGTAAAAAATTGGCGCTGGTGGAGAACGGCCGTGTTTTTAACACTCGTTCTCCTGCTCAACGTTGGCGCATCCTCCCTGCTTGCCCAAGACGCCCCGCCAGCCGCTGAGGAACGCCTGGCTGCCGCCCAAACACTCCTCAATAGCATGAGCCCCGCCGAGCGCGTTGGCCAACTCTTTTTAGTGACCTTCCAGGGCGACCGCGCAACCCTGGAGAGCGACATTGCCGATTTAATTACCAACTACCACGTTGGCGGCGTCGTGCTATCCACCGAAAACGACAACATCACCGGCTACGGCGATCCCGACAACATTACCGGGCAAACCAGCGAACTAATCCGTAGCCTGCAAAGTTTAGCGCTGCGCGGGCTGCCCCTGCCAGAAATTGACGCCACAGACGTAGAAGAAGGATCCGTCCCCCCCACACCAGAACCACCAGACCCATTCACTCCCATCCCCCTGTTCATCGCTGTGGCCCACGAAGGAGACGGCTACCCAAACAGTACCATCCTCAATGGGCTTACCGATGTGCCCAGCAATATGGCCATCGGCGCTACCTGGCGGCCAGCTTTGGCCCAGCAAGTTGGAAAAGTTGTAGGAGAAGAGTTGGCTAAACTGGGCATTAACATGCTGTTTGGCCCGTCGCTGGATGTGGTGGAAAACCCCGATCCGTTCAGCGCCAGCGACCTGGGCGTGCGCTCCTTTGGCGGCGATCCGTACTGGGTGGGCGTGATGGGCAGCGCCTATACCGCCGGGGTACATCTGGGCAGCAACAACAGGATTGCCGTCATTCCCAAGCATTTCCCCGGCTTTGGGGCCAGCGACCGCCCACTGCATGAAGAAGTGCCCACCGTGCGCAAATCGCTGGAACAGCTGCGCCAGATTGAGCTGGCTCCATTTTTTGCCGTCACTGGCGCTGCCACGCGCCCGGAAGCCATCGCCGATGGGCTGCTCACCACCCATATCCGCTACCAGGGGTTCCAGGGCAACATTCGGGCTACCACCAACCCGGTGAGCCTGGACCCATTGGCGCTGGCGGCGTTGATGGCCCAGCAGGAGTTGAGCAGCTGGCGCACGGCAGGCGGGCTGATTGTGTCTGACAAACTAGGCGTGCGAGCTGTAGAACGATTCTACGGGCAAGATCAGGGATTTCCGCACCGTGTGGTGGCCAAAGATGCGTTTTTGGCAGGAAACGACCTGCTGTATCTGTCCGATTTTGCCTTAAGCGACGCACCATACGAAGCACAACTGGCCAATATTATTGACACTATTTTGTGGTTCCAGGACAGGTACCAGACAGATGTGGCCTTTCAGCAGCAGGTAGATACGGCCGTTCTCCGCATCCTCCAGCTCAAATTAAAATTACACAACGACAGTTTCGACGCCAATGCCTTGCTGGCTACAGACCCGTTTACCGAAGTGGAAATTCGCAGCGGAGAGGGCGCAGCCACCGTCATTGACGTGGCGCAATCAAGCCTTACGCTGATCGCCCCAGACCCAGAAGAGCTGGTTGAGCGATTGGTACAGCCCCCCACTGCGGGTGAAAACATCCTCATCTTCACAGACATGCGCACGTTTCAGCAATGCAGCTTTTGCGAACCGGAACCGCTTATTGGGCTAAACGCTGTTGAAGAGCGGATGCTGGCGCTATACGGACCACAAGCCAGCGCTCAGCTTCAGCCAGAACAAATTAGCAGCTACAGGTTTGCCGATTTGCAATCTTTTATTGACGCAGGGCCTGGAGCGATCATCTACGACACTTCACCCATAACCCCGACGGTGATTCCCGGCAGTACGCCCACGCCAGAGGATGGGCCAACGCCGTTGCCAGCCCCAACCGCCACGCCGCCACCTGCCTTTTTGGTGCAAGAAGATTTGGCTGAAGCAGACTGGATTATTTTTGCCATGCTGGATCGGAGCGGAGCCAATTCACTGGCGCTGAACAACTTTTTGGCGCGGCGGCCAGACCTGGTGCGCCAGCGGCGAGTAGTGGTGTTTGCCTTCAACGCGCCATACTATCTGGATTCCACCGAAATTACCCAGTTGGCGGCTCTGTTTGGTTTGTACAGTCACAATGAAGCGGCGATAGATACGGCCGTACGTGCCCTCTTCCAGGAATTGCCCTTTAACGGCGCGTCGCCAGTAAATATTGCCGGAGCCAGCTATGATCTCTTTTTGCAAACCCAGCCCACCGCCAGCCAGGTAATTGGCCTGGACGTCACCAACCTGAACAGCGAAGCCGACGCCTCTGCCGGAGACGAGCCGTTTGACGTGAAGGTGGGGGACACGTTGCGCTTACAAACTGGCGTCATTTTGGACAACAACGGCAATGCAGTGCCCGACGGCACGGTGGTGCGCTTTCGGCAGCGAGACCGGGTAGCTGGCACCGAAAACATCCTTGGTGAAGTGCCAACCACCAACGGCGTGGCCCAGCTAGATTACGTGCTGGAAGCTCGCACCGAGGGTGGGCAGTTCCGCATTGTGGCGGAATCTGGCGCGGCTATGATTTCGCAAGAGGTGGATATTCGGGTCGGCACGACGGAATCCGGCGGTGGGGCGCAGGTTTCTATTATTGACCCCACGCCCCAGCCAACACCAACGGCCGAACCCAGCCCCACAGCTACGGTAACGGCCACCACGCCACCCACAGATGCCCCGGAACCTACCAGCACGGCCGCCCAACCGCCTCTTCAGCCGCAAGAGCCGGGCATTCGCATTGAGCTTTCAGAGTTTGGGCTGTTAACGGCCGTATTTGCCGGGCTTCTTGTCTCCAGTGGGGCAGCGTTCTCGCTGGGCAGGCAGCAAAATGTGGGGCTAGAGCAGCAAATTGGCTGGCCTTTGTGGACCATCGTTGCCGGTTTGATGAGCTATATCTACTTTAAGCTTGGGCTACCGGGCGCGTCTGCCCTGGGGGAAATTCAGATGGGCTGGGGCTTTTTGACAAGCTTTGCCGGTGGGCTGGTGGGCCTTATTGCGTACTGGCTGCGGCAGCGGTTTCGTTAATTGAGACTTGGC
The DNA here is from genome assembly GCA_020634455.1 of Ardenticatenaceae bacterium. GTDB lineage: Bacteria > Chloroflexota > Anaerolineae > Promineifilales > Promineifilaceae > Leptofilum. Next base: position 888,506 of record JACKBQ010000001.1, read on the forward strand.
TTTGGGGCAGACACGGCCGTTTCCACTTCAACCTCACCCGCTCCCCGATGCAACCCAATATCTTCCCAAGAAATTGGGTCTTCCGCTGGCTCTAAATGCGTAAACACAGACACAGGTGCAAGCGCACGGCGCAAATCCAGCTCGATGGCCTCTAGCAACGTGTGCCCCTGCTGCACCGACCACGCCCCCGGAACCTGCACATGCACCGACACAAACCGATGCGCCCCGGATTGGCGGGTGCGCAAGGCATGGTACTGCACCTCGTCGCTAGCGTAGCTGTCTAAAATGGTGCGAACCCGGCAAACTTCTTCCGCTGGCAAAGAGGTGTCCATGAGGCCATTAACGGCCGTTTTCACCAACGACACCCCCGTCCGCACAATGTGCAGCGCCACCAGCAGCGCCAAAACCGGGTCCAGCCATTGCCAGCCTGTCAGCCAAACGGCCAGCACACCCACAATCACCCCGCCAGACGTCCAGACATCGGTGAGCAGGTGGCGGGCGTTGGCCATAAGCGTCAGCGAATTGTGTTGGCGTCCGACGCGCAGCAGCACCAGCGCCGTCAGGCCGTTGCCCACCGCTGCCAGCATCGAAACCAACAAACCCACGCCAATTTGTTCCAATGGTTGAGGAACCAGCAAACGCTGTACGGCCGTCCAGCCAATCATTAACGCAGCCACCAAAATCAAGCTGCCTTCAATGCCACCGGCGAAATATTCTGCCTTGCTGTGGCCGTATTCATGCTCCTCGTCTGGCGGCTGGGCAGCAATGGTAAGGATGATGAGGGCAAAGACGGCCGTTACCAGATTCACCCCGGATTCCAGCGCGTCAGACAGCAAACCAACGGAGCCGGTAAGCCAGTACGCCGCCGCTTTTAAGACGATGGTAAAAACGGCCGTAGCAATCGAGAGCCAGGCAAAGCGCGTGAGTTGATGTCGGTCTTGCATCGCTGCATTGTGGCAAAATCCAGCGCAAATATCCATATCAGCGGTTCAACTTTCATTTAGTTTGGCCTAAGCAGGTGGGGAAGATGTGCTTAATACGGCCGTTCAGCCTGGCTAAATCCGTGAAAAGTAACAAGTGGTTCTTGCACTGACTTCTTACTTTCACTTTTCACTCTTTTACTACTCCCCTACCTCATACATCTGCCGAATATTTGGCACCAGGTACTCATCAAACGCCCGATTGACATCATACTCCGGTTGCCAGCCCCAATCCTTCCGCGCCTGCTTGTCATTCAGTCCCGCAGGCCAGCTATCCACAATGCCCTGGCGGTTTTTGTCTGGGTCAAAAGAGACCTGCGCGTTGGGGAAGCGACGCTGCACCTGCTCCAAAAATTCGGCCGCAGAGAGGCTAAAGCTGGTCACGTTGTACACCAACCGATTCAGTTGCTCACGAGGCGCTTCCCACAGGCGCAACAGCGAGACGATTGCATCGGGCATGGCCATGAAGGGGATGGTGCTGTCTTCGCGCACAAAGCAGCGGTACGGCTTGCCCTGCGCCGCCGCATGCAGCATCTCCGGGCCGTAGTCGCTGGTGCCGCCAGAGGGCACCGTCAAGGCGCTAATCAGCCCCGGAAAACGCACGCTGCGGAAGTCCAGCATGGTGGGGGTGGTTTCAGCCAACTGTTGGTAAGAGTGGCTGTAGTAGCGCCCCAGCTGTTCGCAGTACAGCTTGTTGCAGCCGTACATTGTGGTGGGATAGTTCCAATCCCACTCGCGCACGTAAAAATCACGCGCTTTGGTGGGCAAATCAGGCAAACCGTAGGCAGCAATGGAGCTGGGGAACATGAAGCGCACGGGCTTGCCGCGCTGCTGCGACTGGTCGGCAGCCAATTGCAGCAAATTCAGCGTACCGTTTACGTTAACCTGGTGGGCCAGCTCGGGCGAGAATTCGCTGCGGGTAGAGAGCAAAGCTGCCAAATGGAAGATTGAGTCGAGTTCATACTCGGTGACCAGCCGGGCAAACAGTTTCTGGTCTAAAATATCGCCGATGATGTGGTGGGAACGGCCGTTTAACCGTTCTGGCAGTCGCTGCAAATCCAACGTCAACAGCGTATATTCGCCCCCATTCGACAAATATTCCACCAACGCCTGTCCAATTTCACCCGCTGCGCCAGTAATCAAAATTGCCTTTTTACGCATCAGTTGTGCTCCTGTAAAAATTGCGGGCCACATGCCACATTGGCCCAAATAGTTCAGTAGGATGCCGGTATCATATCACGATCTTTGCAACAGTTCCGCCCGATTGACGTAGTAAAAAAGCATGTGATAATCTTAAATTCAACCAAATTTTCAAGGGCCTTCATGAGCGCATGCCAACCTCCGGGAGGTTTTCGGCACCGTCAAGGCCATTTATCAATCCTCCCGGAGGATTATTTACACAGGAGCGTTGAATGAGCCAAGAGCAACCATTGCCAACTGACCCACATGGCCAGGAATCGCCGCCCTGGTCGCGCAGCACCAAAATAATTGTGACCGTGGCGGCAATTTTGCTGGTTTTGTGGCTAACTTACCGCTTCCAAACCCTCATTTCCCAAATTGTCATTGCTGCCATTTTGGCCTACATCATGAATCCAATTGCGGTGATGATTGACCGACGCACCGGTCTGAAGCGCACAACCGGCATTCTGATTGTCTATTTGCTGCTGGCGTTGGCGGTAATTGGCGGATTTGTGGCCCTGGGCTTTGCTGCGTTTGAGCAAGTCACCTCGCTTATTGACCAGGTGCCGACGCTGATTGAAGAGACAACGGCCGTGATCGAAACATTCACCGCCCGCACCGAACCTTTTGTGATTGGCCCCATCTCATTTAGCCCAAGCATTATAGACCTTGAGCTTATTCAAAATCAGCTACTAAGCATGGTAGAACCAGCCGTTAGCCAGGGTGGGCAGTTGGTCACCGATTTTGCTACGGCCACTATCACCACTTTGGGCAACATGCTGTTCGTCTTCATCATTTCCATTTATCTGGCCATCGAAATTCCGCTGCTGGGCGAGCGTGTGGCGGGCATGGCCCAAATGCCTGGCTACCGCAAAGATGCCGAACGGCTGCTGCGTGAATTCGGCCGTAGCTGGAGCGCCTACCTGCGTGGGCAGGTCATTTTGGGGCTGATTATTTTTGTGGTGGTGTGGCTGGGGCTGGCCATTTTGGGTGTGCAAAATTCGTTGGCACTGGGGCTGCTGTCTGGTCTGCTGGAATTTGTGCCCGTGCTGGGGCCAATTATCGGCGCGGGTGCAGCCATTTTGGTGGCTTTTTTCCAGCCAGAGACGCTGGCAAGCATGGCCAACTGGCAGTTTGCGGGCATTGTGCTCATTTTTATGCTGATTGTGCAGCAGCTAGAAAACAACATTTTGGTACCGCGCATCGTGGGCGAATCGCTCGATTTGCATCCGCTGATTGTAATGGTGGGCGTGTTTATGGGCAGCAGTCTGGCGGGTATTTTGGGAGCCATTTTGGCCGCGCCAGTGGTGGCCACGCTCAAGCTGCTGGGCATCTACGCCTGGCGCAAAATGTTCGACCAGCCGCCGTTTCCGCATCCAGAAAAAGAGCTGGGGGAATCTGCATCCGCTAAATTAATTAAGCGGGGACAGGCGCTGTTGCCCAAACGCAAAGCCAAACCAGACCAACCTGCGGCAACAGAACCGGAAAACAGTCAAAAATAGGCCAAAAGGGCAAAAAGAAAAGCGTCCAATTGCGGTACAATGAGCAGCAAGATTGTTTGTGGCAGTTGGGATCGCTAATATATGACGCACGATGAACTGTTTAAGACGGCCGTACAAAAAGCCAAATCTGGTGATCATGATCAGGCGCGTTCGCTGCTGCTTTCGTTGGTAGAAGCCAATCCCCAATATGAACTTGCCTGGCTTTGGCTAAGTGAACTCGTTGCAGAGCCAGAAGACAAAATCATCGCCCTGGAAAATGCGCTCACAATCAATCCGCAGCGCCCCCAAACCAAAACGCGGCTCGCCCAACTGCGCCAAAAATACCCACAATTCCAGAAACCACCCGCCGACAATTTTTCTATCAACGGCCGTTTCCTACCTGATCAATCCGTACTGGCGACAGATGAAGAGATTCGCTGGGCCAAAATTAGGGAACTGTTTGCCGAACAGCAAGTGGCAAACGGCCGTCAGGAACTGGCCGCCTTTTTACGTCGCTACACCCACCATGAAGAAGCGTGGTGGCTCATGGTGCAACACGCCGATTCGCAGAAAAACTTACTCACTGCACTGGATCACCTGCTGCGACTCAACGGCAGCCACCCAGAAGCGCCCAACTACATTGCCAAAATCCAGCCAACCGATGAGGAATTTTTGCCAATGGCCCGGCTTTATGAGCGGATGGAGGAGTGGGAAACGGCCGTTCGCTACTACAAACGCACCCTCAAATCCCCCATCAATGCCGACCGCCTGCTGGCTAAAAAGCGTCTGCCCCATGCCGAAGCTCAGGTCAAGCTCGGCAAAATCAAATACACCAGCCCCACCGCTACCGTGCTGCGGTTGGCCAGCGGCCCCATGCTGCTCTATGCCATGCTGGTGCTGGTTCAGGCCGGATTAAACCCACTACACGCCTCGCCATTTCTTTGTTTGGGCAACCTCGCCTTTGGGGCAGGGCTGCTGCTGTACAGCGGGCTAGCTCATACGCCAGACCACCCCTGGATAGAGAAATTGGGGGAAACTGCCGTATTCCAAAACAGACAACGCATCCGCCTGTTCAGCCTGGCGCTGATCCTGCTGCCCATTCTGCTGCTGCTGATCAACACCATCGCCCGCTTGCTCGCGTTTGATCTAGGACCCATTGACCTATGATTCCCTTATCAAATTTGCAGCCCAACCGGTACACCAGCTTGCCCATCATGACCCTGACGTTGATCGTGGTGAATATGCTAGCGTTGATTTTGCAATTTTTGCTGCTGGAATTCAACCGCGATGGCTACTTTCAGCTTATTTTCCTCTTTGGCAGCGTGCCCACTTTTGTTATGAGCCAGCAAGGAGCTGGGGCGCTGGCCTCCATCACCTCCACCTTTTTGCACGGCGGCCTTTTGCACCTGGCCAGCAACATGCTCATCCTTTGGGCCTTTGCCCAGCGCGTTGAAGATGCTTGCGGCCCATGGCGCTTTCTGGCGTTTTACCTCTTCTGCGGCGTTGTGGCCGACATCATCAGCACCATGAGCCGCTCTACCGAAGCAATTCCCGGCATCGGAGCCAGCGGCGCGGTGTACGGCATCATGGCGGCCTATCTCATTTTGTACCCAAAAGGCCGGATTCAAATGTTGATTTTCTACGGATTTGGCTTTTGGCGCGTGCCCTTCCGCGCCTACTGGGTCATCCTCTTCTACTTCCTCACCGAAATTCCCAATGCCCTCGGCGTGTTGCTGATTGACGATGTGCAATCCAGCGTAGCTCATTGGGCACACCTGGGCGGCTTCTTCGCCGGAACACTCATCTTCCTGTTTTTGCGACCCGACGCCTTCCATCGCTTTCGCAACGAACTGCCCTTATAAGAAAGGGCGAGGCGGTTGGATGAAGGTTTTACGCAAAATATATCTATTGGCCAACCGCCTCGCCCTTACCTTTCTGGCGGTATTTCTGGGCGTACATCCGCACCTGCCCGCACGGCCAAAATAACCTTGCCGATGTTCTTGTTTTGGGCCACGTAAGCGTGCGCTTCTTGCGCCTGCTGGATGGGAAACACCGTGTTAATGATTGGTTTTAGCTCCCCAGAGCGAAGCAGCGGCCAATAACCAGCCTGGAACTGCTGGGTAATCTTCACTTTTTCAGCGGGCGGCCGCGAGCGCAAGGTAGAACCGATAAGACGCAGCCGCTTGCTCAATAGTTGCCCCATGTTCATTTCGCCGTGAGTGCCCCCCAGCAAACCAATGTTAACTAAACGGCCGTATCGCTTCAAAGCCCGCACATTTCTATCCAGATACCCACCGCCCACCGGGTCCAAAATCAGATCTACACCCTGATCTTGGGTTGCGGCCAAAACCTTCTCCAAAAAATCTTCTTGCTTGTAGTTGATCGCCAGCTCCGCCCCCAGCTTGCGGCAAGCCAGCAGCTTCTCATCGCTACCTACCGTCACGTAAGCGGTAGCGCCTGCCGCGTTGGCCAGTTGGATGGCCGCCGTGCCCACGCCGCTGGCCCCGGCATGAATCAGCACCGTCTCCCCAGAAACCAAATCCCCTTCCAAAAAAAGGTTGACATAAGCAGTGTACCACACTTCGGGAACGGCCGTTCCCATCGCAAACGACCACCTTCGAGGCAGCTTCAGCAGCATTCCGGCCGGCACCGCCACCTGCTCTGCGTAGCCCCCACCCGGCAGCAAGGCACAAACGCGGTCACCCACCTGCCACTCCTCCACATCTTCACCTACGGCAGCGATAACTCCCGCCATTTCCAGACCCAGGATGTCAGTGGTTCCGGCGGGTGGCGCATAACCACCTCGCGCTTGCAGCAAATCGGCCCTGTTTACGGCCGTTGCCCACACATCCACCAGCACCTCATCCGGGCCAAAAGAAACGTCCGGCACCGTTTCCCAAACCAAAACCGGATTTTTCCTATCCTCTTGCACCACAATTGCTTTCATAATCCTCTGCCTTCCCTGCCAAACCGGATGCCACCAACCAGACATTCGGGTAAACTTGATTTAGTGGTTAGTGGCTGGTAATAGTGTTCCCTAAAATTAGCCACCAACAAACCAGCCACTGCTTTCGAGGAGAGTATCACAAGATGAGTGAACGCGAAACCTATACCATCCAAGTAGCCGGCATTACCCGCCACTTGCCCCTGTTTGAAGTTGCCCCTGGCGTGCGCATTGCCATTTTCAACATGCTGGGCGACACAATTGTGGTCAAAGCCACCGCTGCAGCTCTGGCCGAACAGCTCAAAAGCACCCCCGCCGACGTGCTGGTAACGGCCGAAGCCAAAGGCATCCCGCTCATTTACGAGATGAGTGCCCTGATGGGCCTGCCCTACATGGTTCTACGCAAATCGTACAAAAGCTACATGGGCGACGCCCTCAACGCTGAGACGATTTCCATCACCACCGGCAAACCGCAAACGCTGTACATGGACGAAAAAGATACCCAATTCATCAAGGGCAAAAAGGTCATTTTGGTAGATGATGTGATCAGTACCGGCAGCACGCTTAAAGGCATGAAAGAGCTGGTTAACCAGGCGGGCGGCGAAATTGTAAAAACAGCGGCCGTTTTCACCGAAGGCGACGCGGATTGGAGCCATATTGTCGCCCTGGATAACCTCCCCGTCTTTACGGAAAAATAAAGCCACGAATTACACAAATTCCCACGAATTTTTCGCATAAATTCGCGTAATTCGTGGCAAAAAAGATCATGAGCAAACCAACGGCCGTTTCCCTCTCCATTTTCCGCTATCTGTTCGCCTCCGTGGCTGAAGAGATGGGCGTGACCTTGGGCCGCGCTGCCTACAGCCCCAACATCAAAGAGCGGCTCGATTTTAGCTGTGCCTTGTTTTTGGGAGACGGCCGTATGCTGGCCCAGGCGGCCCACATTCCCGTGCATCTCGGCGCAATGCCCGCCTCCGTGCAGGCCGCCATCAACCAATGCGCCCCCTTCGCCCCCGGCGACATCGTCATCGTCAATGACCCGTACCAGGGCGGCAACCACCTGCCGGATATTACATTAGTGTCACCCGTCTTTTTCGGTAATCCGTTATCGGTTACCGGTAATCCGACCACCGTTTACCGCTCACCGATTACCGATCACCGCTCACCGTCCTTCTTCGTCGCCAGCCGCGCCCACCACGCCGACGTGGGCGGCATGTCGCCCGGCTCCATGCCCCTCTCCACCGAAATTTACCAGGAGGGCATCATCATCCCGCCCATTAAACTGGTTGAGGCAGGCAGGCGCAACGAAGCGGTGTGGCAGCTCATCCTGCGCAACGTGCGCACGCCGGAGGAGCGCAACGGCGACCTGGCCGCCCAACTGGCCGCCCACGCCATTGGCGAGAAGCGGTTGGCAGAAATTATCAGCCGCTACAGTTTGGCCGATGCGCTGGCTCATGCCGAGGCTCTTATTGATTATGCGAAAACGTTGACCGAAACGGCCGTAACCCAAATCCCTAACGGCCGTTACACCTTCACCGACTACCTGGATGACGACGGCCAACCCGACAGCCCACCCATTCCCATAAAAGCCACCCTCACCGTGGACGGCAGCCAGATGCACGTGGACTTCACCGGCACCGCTCCTGCCGTGCGCGGCAATCTGAATGCCGTGCCAGCCATCGCCAAATCGGCCGTCGCTTACTGCCTGCGCTGCGCCGCCCTGGCACTGGTGCAAACCGACCTGCCCATGAACGATGGTGCGTTTGCGCCGCTCACCATCACCATCCCTCCCGGCTCGCTGCTGGACCCGCCCCAGCCGCACGCCGTGGCCGCAGGCAACGTAGAAACGTCCCAACGCATCACCGATGCGGTATTTGGCGCATTGGCCCAAGCCCTACCCGACTTGATCCCCGCCGCCAGCCAGGGCACCATGAACAACCTCACCTTTGGTGGCAAACATCCGGGCACGGAACGGCCGTTTGCCTACTACGAAACGATTGGTGGCGGAGCAGGCGCTGGCCCAACAGCCGACGGCGGCAGCGGGATGCATGTGCACATGAGCAACACACTTAATACGCCCGTCGAGGCGCTGGAGTACAGCTTCCCGCTGCGGCTGGAGCAGTACAGCCTGCGCCCCCACTCCGGCGGCGACGGTCAGCACCAAGGCGGCGATGGCCTTGTGCGCAGCATCCGCTTCCTCACGCCTGTCACCGTCACCGTCACCAGCGAGCGACGGCAGCGGGGGGCTTATGGCTTGCAGGGGGGTGAAGACGGCCGTCCTGGCCAAAATCGCCTCATTCAAGACGAAATCAGCACCGACTTAACGGGCAAGTTCACCCGTGAACTGAATGCGGATAATATTTTGCGAATTGAAACGCCGGGAGGCGGTGGCTGGGGACCCTCACCCCAGCCCTCTCCCTGAGAAGGAGAGGGAGCAAAATCCCCTCCCCCCTTGCAGGGGGAGGGTTAGGGTGGGGGTTAAAACTTTACGGCGTCACCGTCACAACATGGCTAGCAACGGCCGTCTGCCCACTGCTGGTTGTGGCACGAAGGGTGATCACATGCTCGCCCGGTGCCAAATTGTTCAGGAATAGCGCCGCGTCGCCCTCTACCGCTTCACCATCCACGAACCAGACAAAATCGCTCAACGCGCCGTCCTCGGCATCGGTGCCGAAGGCATAGAGCACAGCAGATGCGCCTGCGGAGACCTGTTCTGCCCCGCTAATCCAGGTGGTAGGCTGCTTATCGCTCAGCGGCGTGGCCAGGGCGACTTCAAAGCGGGTCGGTAAACTTTGATCGGCCAGGAGGATTTGGAAACGGCCGTTCCCCCCACCCGGCAAAGTCGTTAAATCCACCGCCAGACTGCCGCCCAGCACGTTCTGGCCCACGGTGGTCCAGGTGAGGCCGTTGTCGGTGGTGTAGCGCACGTTGGCGGGCACATCGGCAATGCCCCAGCTCACGGTGGCGGTTTCGCTGCGCTGGGCCAGGGCAGCTTGCACAGCCAGGTTGCCCATGGAGAAGGTGCGGTTAGCAACGGCCGTTCCCGAAGCCACCTCAACCAGCCGCAAAGAAGCCACCGGCACATCTGGCGCAGGCACGACGCCACGAATAGCGCGCGCCGAAACCAAATCTTCTTCAGCCACCATCAGGTCCACCGGGCGCATGGCGATGACGTTGCCTGCGCTGTCCAGTAATTCCACACGGTACAGGCCATTTTGAGGGGAAACGGCCGTTGCTGGCATCATGTAAACCGGGTCAAGCGACACACTGCCATCTGCTGCCACAAAGCCGCTAACCAGCAAACTCTCTTCCTGCGGTGTCAAGATGTAAGCGCCATTGTTCACCTGATCGGTGAACAGCGCCTTGTAAGTATAGTCAGACACCCAAACCGGGTCGCAGTAGCTCATCATATCCACATACGCCCCAGGATTGTACAGTTCCAACGTCCCACCGATGCCATCTACACCATACTCACCGATTGATGCGCCTGAGTATGGATAATTGCCATCATACGGGGATACGCCACACGGCGCGTGGGAGCGACCAAAATTGTGCCCAATTTCGTGCCCTGCCAGCTTAGCCGTTGCTTCGGGGCCAAACCCCGCTGGCAAATTGTGAATACCTACCGACTCACGGAACCCAATCCAACCAATACCGGCGATGCCCCCAGAGCAGTTAAACCAAGTGTCGGTGCAGCCAGAACCGAAATTGACATAGGCATAATAAACAGTTGAATCTGGTGCACCATCATTCAACTTTGTGGTGTACATCAAATTGAGCAAATTTTCCCATGAGGAAGCGTTGTCACGTAGATTGCCTGTGAAAGAAACGGCCGTCCGATATTCGATATTGATGTTACTCAACGGATAAGCCCGCATGATCCAGTTGCTAATCTGCTCACTACCCGGCGCTGGGGCCGCATAAAAGCCATTCCCACCGGATGCGGCCGTTTGAGTGTAGTTAATGGGAACAATCTTCACGTTCAACGTGGGGACTGTATTAAATGAAATCGTTTGTGAATAGCTACCACGGGATTGGTTATTAACGATACCTGTCATTTCTATTGTGCCGGAGAGCCAACTAGCTGGCAGGGAAATATTAAAAGTGCTACTCAAATCACTTCGACTGGATCCGTTTACGGCCGTCTGTGCAGAAGAGGCAACAGCAGGTAAGGCGACACCATTACGCGTTGCCGTAAGCGTAATAGATGTGTTAGGCAAACTGGAAGCCCCGTCTACAACAGTATAAACACGCACAACCGTCGGACGATTGGCCACCAGAGGAACTGTATTGTCCACATCCTGAATTGATTGACTGATTTCCAGCTTGGTGATAAGCGCTTCAGGGGGCTTGGCAACAACAGGCAGATACGTAAACTGCCCCAGTACGCCCGATGGGGCAGCTGATGATTGGTGGGCATCAAAGCCAAGCCCTGCTACAAGAGCAAGGGCCAAAATAAAAACAGATAAAAGGGAGGCAAGTGGTCTTTTCATCGTTCATCCTTTACATAATACTGCATAGTTTATTTACATTAAGATTTTTCTAGGGAACGGCTCCACAATGCTAATACATCAACATTTTAATAACTCGTGAAAAAAATGTCTTGATGTTCTGGTACTACTTACCCAACGTTTGACCAACGAAAAAAGGATTTTTCTAGGTTCTGTTGACATTTGAAGAGATAAGCGAAATCCTCGATAATGATACAATGTCAACTATAAAAATCGCCGATGACCAATGGCGGAAAATATATAAGTTCTTAAAAACACATCCCAGGACCTATGCCAACAACCAGGCGGCCACGCGTCGTTTTGTTGAAGGCGTTCATTGGCTCATGCGCACCGGTGTGCAGTGGCGCGAACTGCCAGAGCGGTATGGCAACTGGAATAGCGTCTACAAACGCTTTTCTCGCTGGGAAGAGCAAGGCATTTGGGCTGCTTTGCATGACCAGTTTGCTCAAGAGCCTGATATGGAAAGCGCGATTATCGATAGCACCGTGATTCGGGCCCACATGAGTGCAGCTGGTGGGTCAAAAAAAACGGTGGTCAAGTAGAGCAAGCCCTCGGTCGTAGTCGCGGTGGTTTCAGCACGAAAATCCATATTGTTGTTGATGCTTTAGGTAATCCCCTAAAGTATATCCTCACGGGTGGCCAGCAGCATGATGTGACGCAAGCCCGAGCCTTGTTAGAAGCGTATGCGTTTGACCGGGCCATTGCCGACAAAGGTTATGATGCTGACGACCTATTGGCCTTTATTGCCGAAAAAGGAGCCGAAGCGGTTATCCCGCCCAAGGCCAATCGCACAGAAGAGCGAGCTTATGACAAGCATGTCTACAAAGAGCGTCATTTGGTCGAGTGTTTTATTAACAAAATCAAGTGGTATCGTCGGGTATTCACTCGGTATGAGAAACTAGCCCGACGATACATGGCTTTCTTGCACCTGGTGGGTGCTTTTATTTGGCTTCGTTGAAATGTCAACGGAACCTAGTTCATAACTTCAAACCAGAAAAATCCTTTTGTAAGGCAAGGCGCAGGCTTTGGCTTGCGATTAGCTAATCTTTGGGGCTTTTCGTTTAGCCGGAGAGCCTTGTTTTAGGCCGCAAGCCACACATTCGGTTTCATTTTCGTTTTTCTGTACCACCAGCCCATTGCAACTGTTGTTGGGATCAGGCACGGGCTTGACCCAACTGCTGAATTCGCAATCTGGGTAGCGCGAGCAGCCATAGAAGACGCGACCGCGCCGGGTGCGTCGTTCCACCATCTCGCCACCATTGGGGCAGGTAACGCCAATTTTATTGAGCAGCTGCTCGGTGTGACGACATTTGGGGAAGTTTGAGCAGCCAATGAAACGGCCGTACCGCCCCTCCCGATACAGCAACTCGCTACCACAATTGGGACAGTCACGTCCCACTGGCTCCACCTCCGGCTTCAGATCAATCTTGGGAATGGATTCATCCGCCACTTCCAGGTTTTCGGCAAACTGGCCGTAGAAGCTGCCGATAACCGGCACCCACGCCTCACCTTCAGCAATCTTGTCCAGCTCATCTTCCAGCCGGGCCGTAAAATCTACCGAAAGGATGTTGGGGAAATATTCCACCAGCAAATCGTTTACGATTTGTCCGGTTTCGGTGGGCTGGAGCCGCTTGTCTACGCGATCTACGTAACCACGCGCCTGAATGGTGGAAATGATGGAAGCGTACGTGCTAGGACGGCCGATTCCATATTCTTCCATTGATTTTACCAGGGTGGCCTCGCTGTAACGGGGCGGCGGTTGGGTAAAATGCTGTTCGGGCAGCAACCGCAGCAAATCCAGTAATTCCCCTTCTTTCAGGTCGGATGGCACCTGGTTTTGGTCGTCGTCGGGGCGGTCTTCCGGGCGGCTCTCTTCGTACAGGGCCAGGAAACCGGGGAAGGTCATCACAGAACCGGTGGCGCGGAAGAGATACGGCCGTTCCGCACCCCGAACCTTCGCATCCCCAGCCAAAATATCTACCGAAACTGTATCGTATCGGGCCGGAGCCATCTGGCTAGCCACAAAACGGTCCCAAATGAGCCGGTACAGGCGATACTGATCCCGCGACAAATGCTCTTTAATCTGCTTGGGAACCCGCGTTACCGAAGTTGGGCGAACCGCTTCGTGCGCTTCCTGCGCCATTTTTGACTTGGTTTTGTATTCCGGTGGCTTGACGGGAATGTAATTGGGGCCAAACCGCTTGCTCACGTAGGCGCGGGCTTCGGTTTCTGCCTCTTTGCTCACAGAGACGCTGTCAGTACGCATGTAAGTGATCAAGCCCACCGAGCCATCGGCCCCACCTAAATCAATGCCTTCATAAAGCTGCTGGGCAACGCGCATCGTTTTGGTGGTGTTAAAGCCAAGCTGGCGGGATGCCTCCTGCTGCATGGTGCTGGTGGTAAACGGCGCTGCCGGGCGGCGGGTGCGTTTGCCAATACGCACTTCACCAATTTCCCAAATTGCTTTTTCCAGAGCGTCCAAATGAGGGCGCACATCAGCCTCGCTTTGCAGCACGGGGTCTTCGCCGTTTAATTTGTGCAGACGCGCCTGGAAGAACGGCCGTTCCTTCACATCCCGATCCTGCTCCCGACTGAGTTCAGCCCCAAGCGTCCAATACTCCACGGTGACAAACTCACTAATCTCACGCTCGCGCTCCACCACCAGTCGCACAGCCACAGACTGCACCCGCCCCGCCGATAAACGGCCGCGCACCTTGCGCCAAAGCAGCGGACTCAGCTTGTACCCTACCAATCGATCCAAAATACGCCGCGCCTGCTGCGCATTCACCCGGTCCATATCAATACCGCGCGGTTCTAAAAAAGCTTTTTCAATGGCCGGCTTGGTAATTTCGTGGAATACCACACGCTGGGTAATCGTCGGGTCCATCTCCGCCGATTCCAAAACGTGCCACGCAATCGCCTCACCTTCGCGGTCCGGGTCGGTGGCCAGGTAGATTTCTTTGGCTTTGGCAGCAGCTGCTTTTAGCTCTTTTACCACGTCCCGCTTTTCATTGGTCACCCGGTATTCCGGTTCAAAATCGTTGTCAATATCCACGCTCAAGCGAGATTTCAGCAAGTCTCGCACATGCCCTACGCTCGATTTCACCGTGTAGCCGCGCCCCAAATAACGGCCGATTGTTTTTGCTTTAGCCGGGGACTCCACAACCACCAGCTTGCCGCTGCGCCGCGTTTTAGATTTGGTGGCAGGCGCTTTTTTCTTGGGGCTGCTTTTCTTTTTCTTTTTAGGCTTTACCGCGATTTCAGGCTTGGGCAAATTGTCATGCGCCGGGGTATAGCCAGCTTTGTAGATAGTGCCGCCACAGTTGGTACAGGTGCCTCGCGTACCCGGCGACCCATTGGCCGCCCACTCGGCTTTAGCATCCAAAATCTCATGCTTTTCCTTGCATTTAAAGCAATATCCAATCAATTTCTCGTCATCACTCATAAACTTTCTCTAAAAAACAGAAAACGTAAAACGTGGTGTACGTTTTACGTTTTACGGATTTGCAAAACGATTTTCACCAAATCCCAGACTAACTAACCGGATTTGGCGCGTCAATCTGCGAAACATCAACTATATGATTCTAAATCAGTCCCTTCCAGACCATCCACCATCTTTTTTACAAGTGGAATATTGTCTTTGTGTACCACCAAAATGGCATCTTCCGTGTTTACCACAATCATCCCTTCAAGGCCAATAACCGTAACCAATTTATCAGATTGATAGTTGTAAACCAGGCAGTCACTCGATTGATCGGCCACTACCTGGCCTTTGGTTACGTTGGCTTTCAGGTTTGGATTGATCGCCTCTTTAAGCGCGTACAAAGTGCCTGGATCGCTCCAACCCATCTCGCCATGCAGCACCAGCGCTTCAGAAGGATGGATGCTATGTAAAATAGCGTCGTCAAAACTCATTACATCCAAAGTGGGATAGACGCGATGCAAAATCTCCGGGTAATTGGCGGTTCCAATCGCGTCTTCAATTTCTTTAAGACCAGCCCACATTTGGGGTTGAAGCTGTTGATACTGTTTGCGCACAAAACCGATTGTGGTTACGAAGTAGCCAGTATTCCACACATGCGTATTTTCGGCAAACATCTGTTGGCACTCGGCCAAAGGGGGGCGATACCGCAACGATTGGAAGCTGTAGTAGGGACGGCCGTTTACCACCCCTTGCTCCTTGCCCAACCCAATCCAACCTAGTTGATCATTGGCAAACCGGGGCGTCTCGCCAATGAATAATATTTTTGCCTGTTCATTCGCGATCAGCTTTTCCGCGCCATCCAGCACCCGGCGGAACACATCCACCTGATCCATGTAATTGTCGCCCCACAAAATCGCAACTGGCTCCGTATCCATTGCTTCGTCCGGGGTGGCGTGGGCCAGGTGCGCCAGCGCCAGCCCTACAGCGGCGGCCAGGTCGCGACGAGTCGGCTCGCCAATGACGTTAGCCGCAGGCAGTTCGGGCAACTGTTCACGAATGATTCCTGCATACGCCTCGTTGGTGGAAATGAAGATATTTTCCGAGCCGTACACATCCGCCACGCGATCCACTGCCAGCCGCAAAGTGGATTTTTCGCCGATGATGGGTTCAAACTGCTTGGGGGATTTTTTGCGGCTAATGGGCCATAAACGGCGGCCAGAGCCACCTGCAAAAATGATTACTTTCATGAATGATCCTCGCTTTCAGTAAGGTTGTAGATTGGGCCAGTTTCGCGCAGCAGCACGTAATTCATACCGCCAACTTGCTGCACCATGCCTTTCAATTCCATCAGCGTCAGGGTGCTACTGACGAGGGCACTGGGCAACCCGGTAGCCCGACTTAGCTCATCAATGTGCAGCGGCTGGCCAGAAAGCTGGCCATAGAGGGCTATCTCTTCGGCCGTTTCCGGGAGTACCAGTTGTACGGCCGTTCGCTCTGCCACCATATGCAAATTCAGCTCCTCCAGCACATCCTCGATGTTGGTAACCAGCTTGGCACCTTCCTGGATCAGCTTGTTTGGCCCCCGGCTGGCCGGGCTGTTGATGTTTCCCGGTACGGCAAACACTTCGCGGTTTTGCTCCAGGGCAAAGTTGGTGGTGATGAGCGCTCCGCTGCGTTCGCCCGCTTCAATGATGATCACACCCAGCGACAGACCGCTGATGATGCGATTGCGCGGGGGAAAGTTTTTGGCTTCTGGCTGCGCGCCCAGCCCATATTCGCTGATAATAGCCCCCTGCCCTTGCATAATTTCTTGCGCCAACGTGCGGTTCTCCGCTGGGTAGATGCAGTCCAGCCCTGACCCCAAAACGGCCAACGTACGGCCGCCTAGCTCAACGGCCGTTTTGTGGGCAATGGCATCAATCCCCCGCGCCAGGCCGCTAACCACGGTAATGTTGTTTTGCACCATACCCGCAACCAGATCGCGTGTTACCTGACGGCCGTATGCCGTCAAGCGGCGCGTGCCCACCACGGCCACCGCCCACTGGTCTTGCTCCAAAATATCGCCCTGGTAATACAACAGTGGCGGCGGATTAGGAATTTCGCGCAGGTAGCTGGGATAGCTCTCCATCTCCCAGGTCATCAGCGAGACATTGGCCTGCTGCACCTGGGCCAGCGCAGCGTCCAAATCTACTTCCTGACGGGTTTTCAGGAAGGTATTGAGGGCGCGCTTATCAAAGCCAATTTTTACCAGCTCAAACTCGTTGGCCTGCCACGCATTGGCCAGTGAGCCGTAATAATCCAGCAATGCCTGCACTTTGGCAGGTCCAATGCCTTTTATTAAATTGAAGCCAAGCCAATATTTGAGGTCTGACATAGAGCAAGCATACCTTTAACAATTGGGTTGTCAATGAGAGTTTGGTTGAGAGAAACGTTTCGGTGAATGGTAATCAGTTATCAGAAAACCGATTACTGCTTACGGATTACCGATTACTGAATGAGTCCTGGCAGCAGTGTGACAAGCATCCGGCCGTTTTCAAAATCAATATCCTGCACCACATCATCAATATCGGGCAACAGCAGTTCACCACGGTCGCCCTGCACCACAAACACGTTATTGGCCCCGGTTTCAATAATGCCCGTGAGTGTCCCCAACGTTTCGCCATCGGTAGTAACTACCGTCAGCCCTTCCAGTTCAAAAAGAAAATATTCGCCTTCTTCCAGAGGCAGGGCTTCATCTTCGGGCACCAGCAGCCATTCACCCCGCAGGGATTCAGCGGCGGCACGTGTGGAAACGGCCGTAAGCTTCAGCAGCACCATTCCCTGATGTACCCGCGCCTGCTCCACCGCCATAGGTCGCGGATCTTCAGCGCCCACATACACCTGCTCCAGCCAGGAAAAACGCTCCGGCTCATCCGTATGCGGCTTTACCCGCACCTCGCCCCGAACACCGTGCGGCTTTGTAATTTGCCCAATGACAATAAAATCAAGCCCGTCTAAATCTGGAAAAGCTGATTGCTGTCTACTCATAAACCATAACCCAAAACGACAAAACCTCGCCAAAGCGAGGTCATTTTGTCTGCCTAATTAAGTAACCGTCCGAATATTTGCCACAGAGAGCACAGAGGGTTTTGAGGCGAAGGCTCATTTCTCAGATTTCTCTTTTTCCTCTGTGGCTTTTTCGGATAGATTCTAAACCAAAAAGCAGCGAAACAGGGTTTAACGGTCGCCCGTTTCCACCAGCTCTACCGCCACGCGGGTGCCCTGTTTGGCAGCCGCTACCTGAGCCAATGTGCGAATGGCGTTGATCACCCGACCGCTCTTGCCAATCACCCGACCCATATCTGGGCCAGCAACGGTGATTTCCAAAACCGTTTCCCCGTCTTCTTCAAATTCTTCAATAGAAACGTCGTCTGGCGCTTCAACCAACGACTTAACAACGTACTCAACGAGATCTTTCATGAGATTCTCTTAAGCGTTTTCTTCGTCGTTGTCAGCTTCGGCTTCTTCCTGGTCATCATCGTCGGAAACAACATCTTCAGCCGTCTCAGCAGCAACCTCAGCGACTGCGTCATCTTCTGCTTCGTCTTCCTCGACGGTTTCTTCAGCTTCTACCACTTCTTCAACGGCGGCAGGCGCTGCCACAACCACGCCAGAAACCTCGGCAGCCAAAACTTCCAGGGATTCCCCGGCGCGCATGCGGCTCAAGCGGTCGTAAGTACCTTGCTTGTCCAACAGACGACGCACAGCGTCAGTTGGTTGGGCACCAACGCTCAACCAGTGCAACGCACGATCTTCTTTGATGGCAAACTCAGCCGGTTCGGTCAATGGGTTGTAATGCCCAATGCGCTCAACGATACGGCCGTCTCGCTTGGAATTTACGTCGGTTACCACCACACGATAGCTGGGTTGTCTTTTCTTGCCTCTACGGCTCAAACGAATTTTTAGCATCTGTCCTAATCTCCATTTATTGGGGATAAATCCCCAGGCTAATTTTTTGATTTATGGGCCAAAGCCGCCCATGCCACCCAACAAATTGCGCAGACCACGCCCGCGCCCTTTGGTGAGCTGCTTCATCATCTTTTTCATTTCCTGGAACTGCTTCAACAGTGCATTCACATCCTGCACGGTTGTACCAGAACCCGCTGCCACGCGCCGCTTGCGGCTCGCCTTCAAAATTTTCGGGTTGCGCCGCTCTTCCAGGGTCATTGAGTAAATGATTGCCTCGATGCGCTTCAAATCCCCTTCCGCGCCGCTTAAATCCACGTCCTTGGCCATCTTGTTCATGCCAGGAATCATCTCTAAAAGCTGTCCAATTGGCCCAAGCCGCTTGATTTGCTGCATCTGGCTCAGAAAATCTTCCAGATTGAAGTCGCCTTGCAACATCTTTTTGCCAGCTTTTTCTGCTTCTTCCTGGTCAATCTGCTCTTGCGCCCGTTCGATCAGCGTAAGCACATCGCCCATGCCCAAAATGCGGCTAGACAGGCGATCCGGGTGGAACTCTTCGATGGCGTTCAGCTTTTCACCCGTGCCCAGGAATTTAATGGGCACACCAGTGACTTCACGCATGGAAATTGCTGCACCGCCACGCGCATCACCGTCAATTTTGGTCATGATGAGGCCAGTGATCTGCACCGCCTCATTGAAATCGGTAGCGACACGTACAGCTTCTTGCCCGGTCATGGCATCGGCTACCAGCAGCGTCTCGATGGGATTGACCTTTTCTTTGATGGCCTTGATTTCGCCCATCATCATTTCGTCAATGTTCAGACGCCCAGCCGTATCCAGAATGACCGTGGTGGCTCCGGTAGCAACGGCTTTTTTCACACCGTTGGCACACACCGTCACCGGGTTGCCGTCTGGCCCTTCATCGTACACCGGAATGTCTAGCTGGCGACCCAGGGTTTGCAGTTGGTCAATAGCGGCCGGGCGGTAGACGTCTGCTCCCACGAGCAACGGCCGTCTGCCTTGTTTGCGTAAATGCAGCGCCAGCTTACCCGCCATTGTGGTTTTACCTGCACCTTGCAGCCCCACCAGCATGATCACCGCCGGGGATTGCATGCCCAGGTTCAAGCGCCCCGGTTCGCCAAGCGTTTCAACTAATTCTTGCTGAACGATTTTCACCACCTGCTGGCCAGGCGTCAGGCTGCGCATCACTTCCTGGCCGACGGCACGTTCTCGCACGCGAGCCACAAAGCTTTTAACAACCTTGAAGTTCACGTCCGCTTCTAGCAGCGCCAGGCGCACTTCGCGCATCGCCTTGTCTACATCTGCTTCTGTGAGCTTGCCCCGCCGCTGCAAGCCATCAAACACGCTTTGCAGGCGGTTACCTAACGATTCAAACACAAAAAACCCTTTGGATTCGCTTTTCCAGAGACAAAAATAAACGGGTCAATAATGGTATTAACCCGTTATTTAATCGGTTCTATTGGTTAAAGTTGCTGCTGTTGGTTGCAAAATATTTTTGTGTTACTTTGCAGACGAGGAATTCTAGCCCAGGCGATGGGTTGCGTCAAGAAACGGCCGTTCGCTGTTTGCGACAATGCCTGGGGATAAACCCCCAAGCTATGCAATCTCAGGCTGTGTATGAAAATAGTTGCTACTTTTGAATTATTGGCAAGAACGATTGCGACCCATTCACCAACAAGTAAAGGTTTATGGTGCGATCAACGCCATCTCCGCTAACAACGATAGGAACCTTGTAGATAGCGCCTGCCGTTTGCGCCGCGTTGGTGTGGCTAATGGTGATGGTTTTGCTGCCCGGTGGTGTCAAATCGCCTAACGGAATATTGACACTGACGCCAGCGGGAACGTTACTCGCCTGAAAAGTCACCGGCATGTTAAACCCGCCTGTTGGCGTCACTGTTAATTGGAATTGAGCCGAGGTGCCAGGAACGGCCGTTTGCACCACCTGATCCACACTCAAACTAAATCCATACAACGAACCGTAGGTAATCTCCAGCGTCGGGCGACGATCCGGTACAAACGTTTCAGACGCGCTGAAATATTTACCACTATGGCGAGCATTATCTGCCGAATACAGCGCCAGGCGCAGCGGCTGCCCGCTGGCATACGCCTCCGCCACCGCCCCGCTTAAGTCCCAGGTAACAAACTGCCCCGCGCCACCAGCTGGCAACGGATTTACCCAGGTACGAGCCACGTTTTCTACTGCCATCGGCGCATTGTTCCATACCAATGTACTTTCGTTCCAATCAGCATCTACCGTAAACACCTGGATTAGGGATGGCTGCGCCAGGGATGGGTCTGAATTGCCAAAATGGTACATTGTCAGGTTTGCCGAGAGGACAGCCTGATCAGCAGGCAAGGAATCTAGCGGAAAAGTAACGTAATATTTGGAAAAACAGCCCCAATCTCCCAGATTCCACTGGTTTTGCACGTTCATCTGAAAATCGCCAGCGTAATTGAAGTTGCCCCAGGTGCCCCACAATGGTGGCGGGCCACCACAATCGGTGCCCCCGCCGACCTGTCCATCGGGGACGTTGGCCCCGTTTTCACCCTGGCGAATGGTAACGGTGTTGCTGCCAGTGACGCCGCTGGGCGGGGTGTAGGTTGGCAAACCAAAGCGCATTTGCCCCCAGGTAGCGGGGCTGTTGCTGCTTAAGCCTTCCGGCCAGTTGCGGTCTTCGTGGGCGGTGCCATCTTCGTCGTGGGTAGTAAGGCCCAAACCCCAGACAGTGCCATTGGCAGGCGGTCCAGATAGCCCCAGGCTGCTCCAGGGGATGCGAAAGGTGATATTCCAGCCTGCATCGCTTTCCTGGTTATTGAGGCCGGTTTCTGTTTGGGTGCCAACGGCCGTTTCAAAGGCCAAATTCATCTCCGTCCAGCCAGAACCGTTGCCCACGTAAGCAAAATCATAATTGGGGCGTTGAGCCTGTTGGTTCGCGTTTAGCGCATCCAACTGCCCAATAAATTGGTACGAGTTGGCATCTGGCGCACCGCCGCTAGCGCCATCCAGGTCCAAATACAGCGTGGCAGCGTCCCAGTTGGGCATCTCGCCCGCCGTGGGCGTCGGATCGTAATACAGATATTGATCAATGATGTGGAAAACCACGTGCAGCTTATCGCTGTTGTAAATGAGGCGCACATCGGTGTAGCTTTGCGTGGTAGGACCCACCTCGCCATACCACAGGATCGCCCGATCCGGCACTGGAATATCTGGCTCCACGCCTGTGGTAAACGGCACATTCACCCGGCGCGTTACGGCAGGTCCAGAAGGTTCGGCAAGAACGGCCGTATCCTCAGAAGCTCCCAGCAATAATGGCAAACCCAGTAGAAACGTTAACAAAACCAGTCGAATATTTTTCACAGTTAACCCCTTCATTTACCAACTTCCTACCGTGCCATAATCGGCAAAAACACCTCTGAGCCGTTAACCAGCAAGCGAATCTGCATTGACTTTACAATCCCATCACCTGTGCCCGTGACAGTAGCCACATACCATTGAGCGTCGCTGCCGCTGGAATTATCATCTAACGTTACCACCACAGACCCCGGCGGGTTGATATTAGAGGATGTGGGGCTGGCAACCAGATTGCTGTAGCTTTCCGCAACCTGAATATTGACCGGCGCTACAAAACCACCTGTGCCAACCACTGAAATCGCAAAGTTAGCGCTGCCGCCACTATCCACATTGGCAACCACTGGTGTAGACTTTAATGAAAATCCGTAGACTTGATTTTCAATAGCGGCCGTTAACTTTTGAATATAAAACAAGTCACCCTTCGGGAAGCCTGGTACATCCAAATATTTTGCCAGTTCGTCCCCGGTTTCTTCCAAAATGAGCGCCTTTGCCATAAAAATGGCATGGGCATCATGCAAAGGCACAATCGCATTTTCGGCATACCCGCCAGAGAAAAAGGTGACAAACCAGTACGGAGCAACCGTTTCATACTCTGCCAGGGCACTGTTCACGCCAGACAAGGCATTGTTCCGCAAATATTCAGCCAGCTCTGGCACCAGGTACATAAAATTGCTCGCCACATTCAGCGTGCGGCAGTACGGTCCCCCATCAGCCACCAGCCGGTACGCGGTGTCTTTGGTAAAGTTATTCGCGCGCAATGCCAGCAACCGATTCAACTCATTATTTACATTGCTGGATGGGGTCTGCCCGGCCAATTTTTGCAGCTCTGTGTAGCCAATGTAACCAGCAATATACGCATTGTGCATCAGTGGCATTTTGAGCAAAAATGTGTCTGAGGGCTGGTTATTGAATTCCTCCAGAAAAGCAGCCTGACTTGCCGAAAGGATGCCATTTGCTCCGCCAAACTCCTCGGCATACTTCCACAGGGCGTACCAAGCAAATGGATTACGCCCCCAGGCACCTTCACCATTCCAACCACCACTGTTGAGCAAGGTGAAGTTTTTGGTCTCTGGCCCGCCAAGCGCGGCGGCTATTTCGGGCGGCATGGTGTACGCTTCGCGGGCTGCGCCATTGTTCCAGCCGGTATGGTTATATTGGTACGGTGGGAAGTTAGCGTATTCGTTTTGCAGGTAAGTGCGTACGGTTTGCTGCAAGCCGGGAGACAGGTGTGGCAGCGCCATCAACAAGGTGTACAGCGTGTCGCCTGGATTGCTCCAGTAAGCAATCAAATTATCGCCGCAGGTGTTGTTGGCGCTGTTGTCGAACAGGCCATGGCTCATGAAGCCAGGCCGCAAATGGCCAGCTTCCATAATTTTGGAGACTTCCGCTTCCAACTCGGCAATCAAATCATCCTGATCGGGGATGTTGATGTTGGCAGCAGGCGGTGTGCGCTTGGCGGCCAACGGCAACCCGGTAGCGCCTGGGGAACCAGCCGAGAAGGCCATGATTGTATTGCTGCGCTGAATGTAAACACGGCCGTTATACGGAATTGGCGGCGAAACATCCCCATGAAAGCCATAGACGCCGTTTACATTGCCAAAGTTGGAATACGGTTTGGTGTAGTTATCCGGTTGGGCCGTGTAATAAAGAAAGTTGTAGCCAGGCGCCCAGCTAAGCAAATTGTACCCGTAGTAAATCCATTCGCGGGTGGGGTCTACGCCGCCATTGGGGAAGCTGCTGTTTGGCTTGGTAATATCCACCGCACCAGATTGGCGATCACAGCACAGATTCCAGTAAATGATGTTGCCTCCGCCAGATGCGGCGTGCGGTTCATCTACGGCCGCCACATCGCCGCTGATGTTGGTGATGTACGGGTTGTCTGGCTGCCAGCCAGAGATGTGCCCACGGGCAATGGAGGCATCGGAGATATAGTTGTTTTGCTGATACAGCACACCATCTACCCCGATGACGGGTGGATAGCGCGTGCCGCTGGCGGTGCCGGTCCACAGCACAGGCGCGGTGGTGGTTTCGGCCCCGTTGGTTTGGTTTAGCACAAAAACGGTGCGCCGCCACGGTTTGCTATCAAAATAATTGTAAATGCGGTTGGCATTGATGGTTGGTGTGCCGGATGTCCAGTCGCCAACGGCCGTACTCACACCGCCAATAATTCCCCCCGGTGGCACGCCCTGGCTGGTGTACAAATCTAGCAGCTCCAGCTTCACCAGCTGCCCGCTACCTGGCCATGAAATGGCGGTGGTGTACGCATTGCTGCCCGAAAAGACCACCTTATCTTCATAAACCACAGGCCAGTAAGAATAGAAGCCCGCCCCCGGCAGCTTGGCCGATTTCCAAACCAGGTTGCCGTTGGCCGCGTTGAGCGCGTAAGCAAAACTATCATTGGAGGCGAAGTAAATGGTGCCGTTGTTGTACGCTGCCGAATAAAGAATTGGCCCGCCAGTCTGGTAGCTCCAGGCCAGCTGGCCCGTGTTAGCCCCGGAAATGGTGATGGCATACATTTTGCCGTCCCGGCTTCCGGCGTACAGCTTGTCATCAATGACCAGGGGGTTGGTCTCAAACCCTGCGTCGGCGCTAAAAGTCCACAGGCCAACGCCAGAGGTTGCATCTACGGCGTGGATTTTGTTATCCAGGCCACCCACGTAGGCAACGCCGTTGTAGATGGTGGGGGAATGGCCCAGCGGCATTTCAGTGGGGTAGACCCATTTTTCGGCTCCGGTGGTTGAGTCTATGGCGTAAAGCCCGCTGGCGGTGGAGATGTAAAGGGTGTTGTTAGCGGCAATAATTTGTACGTGGGGAGGAATAAACGGTTCAAATGGTTTGTACCATTCTGGGCGGAGCTGCCCGCCGACTTCATCTGGGGTCCAGGAGGTACGTTGGGGATTGGCGGCTACGGTGGGCCATTCGGCCGTTCCAGCGGATACGGGTGGTACGGCCGTTTCCCCCTGCTGCCCCAACAAAAACACCACTATCAAAGGAATTGCCAATACAACAAAAATCAGACGCTTCTTCACGCTTACCAGGTTCATAACAATACTCCTGCACCACACTCTGCAAAATGTGGTGCAATCAGCAACTTCTCTTCAACTAAAACTTATTATTGGAAATGACCAACCTCTCCCAAGGTGTGTTCAGGTGGGTACATTTCACCAGATTGCTCACGCTCAAACAATAGTGCGCAAGTCCTAAAGCGGCGATTTTCAGCTGTTTTCGCGGCTTTTGTCAGGATAAATGTCAGAAAATTGTGGGCTGTTGCGGCGGATATTACTTATTTTTCTTTAAGCTTGTGGGGCTTTTGTATTCAACATGGCTTGAATTGCTTGGGGAATGGTGGATACATCGGGGGCTAGATGCAGCAGGTAGGCGGGCGCTTTTTCTACTAACTGGCGCAAAACTTGTAAATGGCGGGGGATCATCGCCTTGTCCCACTGCTCTACGGCATGGGGCAGCAGGCGAGCCAGGGCAACCGGCTGGGGCAGCAGCGTGAGCGCATGTTCGGCGCGGTTCTCAATTTGGGGGAAGCAGATGGCACGGATGGGGGCTTCGTCCAGCCACACTTTTCGCCAGATGGATTCGGCCGTAATGCTGATTTTACGACGGCCGTTTCCCCCGCCAACTTCTTCCGCCAGCTGCGCCATCGCCGCAAAATGAGCAAACGATTCCGGGTACGCCGCCAACACGCCGGGATATTGCTGGATACGGCCGTTCCCCACCACCACGGGCGAATCGTTCGAAAGCAACTGCCAACCCGCATTGAGCAGCGACAGACCTGTGGTCGTTTTGCCCGCGCCGATGCCGCCCACCAGCAGCACCGCCTGTCCCTCGTAGGCAGCGGCAAAAGCGTGCAGCAAAAATTTCCCCCGGCGGCGCAAGTGCGGCGATAGGCTGATGGCGATTAAATCCTCCAAAATGGCGTAGGTTTGCCCCGCAGCGGGCACCACCTGGCCTTGGGTGGTGCCATCAGCCAAATTCAGATGCAGTTGGCCATAGCGCGGAAAATGGGCAATCACCCGGTCGCCAGCCACAAAGTAGTGCAGCAGGTCGCCTTGCTGAAAATCGGGGGCGCGATTGGGCGGCGCGGGCACAGCGCTGACGGTTTTGAAGGTGACGGTGAGGTGGGGAACGGCCGTACTCGCCGCCAATGAGCCAAACGACTCCAGCCAACCTTGCCACAAAGTTGCATCATCCGCGTTCCCTTCGATAATTAGATCGTGAAATTGCCACCGCAGCGTGTTCATGCGCAAAAGTATAAAGCTGAGTAGCAAATGATGCACAAGGGAGAACAAGTTGAACAAAGATTCCATCCTCCAACGGGCTGAAAGCGTCACTTTTGAAGTGGTGGCCGACGAGGCCATCTTGATTGACATCAACACGGGCACCTACTTTTCCCTCAATGAAGTTGGCACCGAATTTTGGGAAATGCTCGACGGCGTGCAAACCATCGCGCAGCACGCCGACGCCATCGCCGCCAAATATGAAGTGGAAAGCGGCATGGTGGTTGATGATTTGCTGGAACTGGCCAACGAAATGGCCAAAGATGATCTGATCATCATTAAATAAGCAATCTAAATGAATGCTCTGCTCGCGCGTTTGCGCCATCTGTGGCTGGGGCTGCGGCTGTTGTCGGGGCTGCTGATTCACGCCCAGCAGCGGCAGCTTTTAACCGAAATGCGCCATCTTGGCCGCGAACTGCCCCTTTTGCTGCAAAAACCGCTCCCCCAAGCGATGGCTGAACTGGAAACGATGCGTAGGGAACGGCCGTTTCCTCTCCCCCCCGAAGCCAAAACCCGCCAACTGGCCGACCTTGCTGCCCTGCTGGATCGCCGCTCGCCGCTGGGACTGTGCCTGCGCCGCTCGCTGCTGCGCTACCGCTACCTGCACGAACTCGGCGTGCCCGTCACCGTGCTGTTCGGGGCTAAATTTGCCCCCGGCGACGCGCCAGACAAGAAGAAGGTAACGGGGCATGCGTGGCTGGTTTGGGGGGAACGGCCGTACCACGAAGACGACGAAAACTGGCAGGGCTACACCGTCATGCTCCGCTGGCCGAAAGGGGAGATTGGAGATTAGAGATTGGAGACTTGCCTAATCTCCAATCTCCAGTCTCCAATCTCTTGGGACGTAGAGGGTTAACGGCCGTATCACCGGGTCGTTCAATGTCGGGGGCGATTGTTCGGGAGGCAGCGTCTCCACAGCTTCGTAATGCGCCAGCAGCAGATCCAAAAAGGCTGGCTCCGTCTCAAAAAAATCGCTTTCATCCGAAATAATTTGGGCAAACTGCTGCTGCTCAATTAATTCCACCAGGTCTGGCGGCAACGGATCGGTTCCGCGCTGGCGGGCGTGCCAGAGGGATTGCAGGTGAGCATACGGCCGTTTCCCCGCCCGCACCGCCACGCTAGGATGCATCAACAGCCACACCTCACCCGGTTCAGCTTCTACCCGCGCCACCAACGCATCGCCCGCGGCCCGCATTTCGGCCGTTGGCCTATAATTTTTAGGCAGTCCATCGTTCAACGGAAACGTGACCAAGCCAAACTGCACGATCATCGCCACAGCCCAAAGCCATCGTCGTTTGTCATACCCGCGAAGGCGGGTATCCACGTTCTGGGCCGGAATGGATTCTCGCTTCCGCGGGAATGACAGGGTGGGGATCAGGCACAAAAAGGCGTAGCCAATCAGCAGGTTGTTTAGATTACCGCCCACCGTGCTGCGACCAGCGACCGAGATGAATACGGCCGTTCCCACAAAAACCAACCACGGATTTTGGGAGACTAGAGACTGGAGAATAGCGACTAAAAATCTCCAGTCTCCAGTCTCCAATCTCCGCACCTGCAACACGGCCAAAAAAACAGCCAACCCAACCAACACCGCCATCCCCGCGCCCAACTCCCACACAATAATATTCCGCAGCCGCCCCAAATCCAGCGGGCTGGCATACGCAATCGTCACCACGTAATGGCTAAACCAGCCCCCGCTCCCCCACTGCAAAACCAAAACCGGCACAGCCGCAACAACGGCAAATGGCGCTACAAAATATTTTAGGACGCGGATAAACGCGGAGGACGCGGATTTTTTGTTTTTCGCTAAGCCCTTTTGGGCACCCTCCGCGCTCTCCGTGGTGAAAAAATAAAATCCAGCCACTGCCGCCAACAGCAGTCCATTCTGCTTCGTCAAAAAGGCCAATCCCAACAAAACCGCCCCCAGCATTATTTTTATCTCTGTGAAACTCTGTGTCTCCTCCGTGCCTCTCTGTGTTCCTCCTCTCCTCCCATAAACTACCAACGCCAACCCCGCCAAGCTCAAAAACGCAAACAACGCATCCACCCGCGCCAGATCGTACCAGCCGCCAACCAGCCGATAACCGCCCAAAAACAAGCCGCTGCCCACAAAAGCGGCCGTTTTCCCAGCGATCGATTGATCGCAACTTTCTCGCCAACCAATAATGAAAATGAGAACGGCCGTTCCCACCACACTCAAAAAAGAGATTAACCGCAGCGGCCAAAAGCCAAACCCCGTCAGGCGCATGAGCAATCCACCCAACCAGGTAAACAGCGGCATATACACCTGCGGCACAAATTCCGCGTTCGGCGGCACAAACACCGGCAACCCCTGCGCCACCCGCCACGCCTGCATCACCATGC
Source organism: Ardenticatenaceae bacterium (assembly GCA_020634455.1). Taxonomy (GTDB): domain Bacteria; phylum Chloroflexota; class Anaerolineae; order Promineifilales; family Promineifilaceae; genus Leptofilum. The sequence continues at coordinate 916,996 of JACKBQ010000001.1, forward strand.
CCTCCTCCACCAAATCCAGCGCGTACGGATAAGCCACCCGCGCCAGCCCCAACCGCAGGTAAGCTAAACTGGCCGTCAACGAAATGACGGCAAAAAAAACCATGCCCAAATCTGGAAAATTTGCGAAATCTTTGTTTTTTTTGCTTATCTGCATACCCACTTTGCCCATAACGGCCGAATTGTATACCATCCCCGTCGAAAATCTGGGCATAAATGCACCGCGTGGCATAAATGCACGAAGACCGGGGCATGAATGCCCAGGCTAAAAATTACCCAATTACTTAATTACCAATTACCACATGTGCGGCATAACCGGCATCCTCACCCCCCAAATCAATCGCGAACGTCTAGAAAAGGCCAATGACCTACTGCACCATCGCGGGCCAGACGACGCGGGCATCTTTATTGCCGACGGCATCGGGCTGGCGGCGCGGCGACTGAGCATCATTGATCTGGCGCATGGCCACCAGCCGCTAAGCAACGAAGATGGCACCATCTGGATAACGTACAACGGCGAGGTGATGAACGCCCCCGCCTTGCGTACCCAGCTAGAAGCCGCTGGACACCAGTTCCGCACCCGCACCGACACCGAAACCATCGTCCACGCTTACGAAGAGTGGGGCACGGATGCGTTCGTGCGGCTGCGCGGCATGTTTGCCTTTGCCTTGTGGGACGGCCGTTCCCAAACCCTCATTCTCGTCCGCGACCGTTTTGGTATCAAACCGCTGTACTACGCGAAAGTTGGCAATGAACTAGCCGTTGCTTCCGAGATTCGCCCCATTTTCCACCTCCTCCCCACGCTCAGCCGCCGCACCAACCGGCAGGCACTTACCGATCTGTTCACGATGGGGTTTGTACCGACGCCCCAAACGATGTTTGCCGACGTCTACAAATTACCCGCTGCGCACATGCTCATCGCGCAAAATGGGCAAATGACGATACGGCCGTATCACCAACTCATCTTCCCCGACCACCCAAACTACCACCAAATCAACGAAGCCGACGCCGTAGACGAATTCATGGCCCACCTGCGCGACGCCGTCGCCGCCTGGCGCCTGAGCGACGTGCCCGTTGGCTCCTTGCTCAGCGGCGGCATCGACTCCAGCGCCCTGGCCACGCTGCTCACCGAGCTAAGCGGCCAGCCGATTCACACCTTCAACATCGCCTTCAGTGCCGCCAGCCACGACGAATCCGCCTACGCCCAGGCGGTTGCCCAGCGCATCGGCAGCCAGCATCACACCCTACACTTCGGCCCTGAAGCGTTCGACCTGCTGCCGCAAATCGTGGCCCAGCTCGAAGAACCACAATGCTCCGCCACCAGCCTGCCCATCTACCTGCTCTACCAGGCGTGCCGCGAGGCGGGCTTCAAAGTCATCCTCACCGGCGAAGGGGCGGATGAGCTGCTGGGCGGCTACCACTGGTTCGATGGCGACCGACGAATACGGCCGTTCCTCCACATCCCCCAACCCATCCGCCAGCTACTCAGCCACCTCCCCCTGCCCGGCTCCACCGCTGGCCAGCGCGTCCTCACCCACGCCACCCGCGACCCGCTGACCCGCTTCGCCCTCTGGCACCAGGTTGCCTCGCCACAGATCTTAAAAAGCCTTTTTGGCCACAGAGAACACAGAGATTTTAGAGAAAATCTCTCTTTTTCCTCTGTGCCATCTGTGGCAAATTATCATCCGCTGAACCAGTTTTTGGCGTTGGAAGCGCAGACGCGCATGGTGGATTTCATCAATTTTGAAGTGGATCGGATGAGTATGGCTAACTCCGTTGAAGCACGGCCACCGTTTCTGGACCACAAGCTGTGGGAATTTTGCGCCACGCTGCCGCCCGAGTTCAAGCTGAATGCGGCCATGAACAAAGTTTTGCTACGTCGGGGCATGAAGAATTTGTTGCCAACGGCCGTTACCCATCGCGCCAAACAAGGACTTGCCACTCCCCACGCCGCCTGGTGGCGCAGCCAAAAGCTGCCCGCCTGGGTCGAAGAGTGCCTCCAACCAACCTCGCTACGCGAAACTGGCTACTTTAATGTGGAAATGGTGGAAAATTTGAGGGAGGCGCATCGAAACGGCCGTACCGACCACAGCCGCATCCTCACTGGCATCCTCACCACCCAACTGTGGCACCAGGCAATGGAGATTCGCGATTGAAAATCCTCACCTACAACCTCGAATTTGGCGGGCGTAAACAGCTAGAAAGCATCCACGCCGTTTTGGCCTACATCAACACCGACGTGATTGGCCTGACCGAAGCGGATGACCACGAGGTGGTTAAAATTCTGGCCGAGCGATTAGAAATGCACCACGCCTGGGGCCACGGCAGCGGTGAGCGGCACATCGCCCTGCTCTCCCGCTACCCCATCAAAACGTGGCAAATTTACAACCAGCCGCCGCTCACCCAGGCCGCGCTGGAGGCGCAGCTAGACACGCCCGGCGGGCCGCTCACCGTCTACAACGTACACTTTTTACCCTTTTTGCTGCTGCCATTTGAGATTCGCCGCTGGCAGGCGGTGGGGAAATTGTTGGAGATTATTGGGAAACGGCCGTCTACCCCCCATCTCATCATTGGCGACGTAAATGCCATTGGCCCCGGCGACCGCGTCTTGCAGCACAAAAACCCGGCACGGATGCGGCGCGTGATGCTGCTGCAATTTCGCCTCATCTTCCGGCTGGCCATCCCCCGACTGCTGCGCGCGGGCTACACCGACTGCTTCCGCCACCTGCACCCCCACGCCGATGGCTTTACGTGGTGGAGTATCAACCCCACCACCCGCTACGACTACATCTTCGCCGACCCACAAATGCTGCCTCGCCTAAAAAGCTGCCGCGTCGTCACCGATCACCCCGCCATCCGCCACGCCTCCGACCACTTTCCCCTGCTGGCCGAATTCAGTCAATCCGCCGATTGAAAAACGCCTGGAAGCTTCGTATACTGTGGCTCAATCTAAACAGGAGCTACAACGACAAACGGCCGTATCCAATCTATGTCTACACCCGCCTTCAATCCCCACACAACGATGATCACCACCATGCAAACCCACCTGCACCAGTGGCAGCAAACGGCCGATCGCCGGGCCATTTTCCTTAACTGCTACCTGCTGATGACGCAAAATATGCTAACGGCCGTTCACCAGCAACAGTTTCAGGACAATCCCTGGGTCCACACCCTCACCCACCGCTTTGCCGACTACTACTTCACCGCCCTGGCTGCCTTTGAAAGCCAGCAGCCCACCACGCCCCAGGTGTGGCAGCTCACCTTCACCGCCGCCTGCGATGCCCAAACGTACACGCTGCAAAATCTCTTTTTAGGTGTCAACGCCCACATCAACTACGATTTGGTGCTGACGGTTGTGGAGCTGTTGGAAGCAGAATGGGCGGCCCTCTCCCCCGCCGAGCGCACGCAGCGCTACCAGGATTTCATCCAGGTCAACGAGATCATCGGGCGCACGGTGGACGCGGTGCAGGACACCGTTGTGGAGGCGTATACGCCCCGGCTGGATTTGCTGGATCGGCTCATGGGGCCGGTAGACGAATGGCTGGTGTCAAAGATGATTGGGCAGTGGCGCGAGGAGGTGTGGCAAACGGCCGTTGCCCTACTCAATAACCCAACCGAAAAAGAACGTATCTACCGGCAAATGGAAGCACGCTCCCTCAAGATCGCCCGCATTTTGCTCGCTGTGTAACATACCGTCCAAAAAATCAAACATTAAGCAGCTACGGGGCGCTGCTGGAACCGATTGAACCAGAAGAGCAGCGCCACCAGCAGCAGCGTGAGGGCAATGCCCACGGCGGCAACGGCCGTCATGCCACCCTGCTGAAACACCGCCCCGGTTCCTAAACTACCCGCACCCGTCGCCAACGACACCAGCACCTCGCTGGCTCCCTGAGCGCGGGCACGTTCTTTGGCCGCCAGCGCATCTGCCAGCAGCGAGGAGCCGGCAATAAAGCAAAAGTTCCAGCCCAGCCCCAGCAAAAAGAGCGACACCACCAGATTGGTCATGGCTACCGAAAGCGGAGCCAGGATGCCGGAAATGATCAAAATGGCTGAACCGGCAACGATGAGGGGGATACGGCCGTATCTGTCAATCAGCCAGCCCGTGACGCTAGACAAGCCAAACATCCCCAGCGTATGCGCCATAATCACCAAAGAAACCGCCTCAGTGGAATGGTTGTTGTGGTCCATGTGCAGCGGCGTAATCACCATGATCAGCGCCATCACCAGCTGGCCAATGGCCATGGCCGCCACCGCCAGCAGCACGGTGGGCTGGCGGAATATTTGGGACAACGGCCGTATCGGCACATCAGGTTCCTTGTTCGGGTTTTCCGCCTCCAAAGCCCGGCTTACGGACAGGGGATCAGGTCGCAAAAAGAGAAAAATCGTCAGCAAGCCAAGCCCGTACAGCCCGACGGCCGCCAGGTACGGCCCCGTGTCACCCAAAAAGCCCCACGCTTCCGCCCATCCAGATGACGGCCCCACCAACGCTGGCCCCCCAACTGCGCCAATCGTCCCGGCAAACACAATCAGCCCGATGACCTTGGCCCGGCGATCGGCCGTTTGCACCTCCGCGGCCACGTAGCGTCCCTGGTCACTGCCGCCGCGCCCCATGCCCATCAGCGCCGCCCCCGCGCAAAAGCCCACAAACGACGCGTTCATCACCGACCAGACGGTGAGCACCGCCCCCGCCAGCGCCAGAGCAAACCCCAGCGAAAGCCCCAACCGCCGTCCGATCTTGTCGAACAGCCAGCCAATCGGGTACGCTGCCGCCGCCCGGCCCAGCAGGGTGATGGTGTTGGGCACGCCAGCCATACTGTCGCTGCCACCCAATTCCGCCGCCAAAATGGGTGAAAGGGTAAACGCGGCAATCATCGCCGCCGAAAATAAGCTTTGCGAGATAAAAAGTGCGGCCGTCAGCCGCTGGCGCGTAGCGTGGGAAAAGGTTGTGGTTGTCATGGTTTCCTATGGAGTTTTCAGTAATCGGTATTCAGTATTCAGTCGATATTCAGTTTTCAGCGAATCACTGATTACTGTTCACTGATTACTGAATACAGCTTCAAAGAGGCGAATCTTACTCGCAAGCCACCGTTTTAACAAAACCAACCTCCTGTAGGAAACCTGACAGGTCTGCGACGGTCCTCCGCTTAGCCAGGTAAGTGTGTAGACCTGTCAGGTTTTGCAAATCTAACCTTCCTCATAGAAAGCTGTGGTACGCTTGGCCGCCATGAGCGAAATTCCCCCTTCCCTTTCCGTGGCCATTGTGGCCAACGATCCGCTGGCCCGCGCTGGCCTGGCCACACTGCTGGCCGCCGAACCCGCCTGCGACATCATCGCCCAGATGAGCCTGGCGGACTGGCTGGCAGATTTGCAAACAGACGACTGGGATGAGGCGCGGCTAGACGGCGTGGTGTGGGATGTGGGCTGGGCAGCCGTTGTGGCCTTGCCAGAAGACCCATTTCCTCTGCCTGTGGTGGCACTGCTGCCGGATGAAACGGCCGTTTCTCACCTTTGGTCGCTCGGAATTCAGGCCATGCTGCGCCGGGACGCTTCGGCGGGGACCATCCTTGCTGCCCTGCAAACGGCCGTTCATGGGGTAGCCGCGCTAGATGTTGAGTTTGTAACGGCCGTACGTCCCGCCACGCCCACTGCACCGGAAATCCTGCCCGAACTCGTGGAGCTCACCCCCCGCGAACAGGAAGTGCTCACCCTGCTGGCCGAAGGGCTCACCAACAAAGCCATCGCCCACCAGCTAGAAATTAGCGACCACACCGTCAAGTTCCACGTCAACGCCATTTTGGGCAAGCTCAACGCCCAAAGCCGCACCGAGGCGGTGGTCCAGGCCACGCGATTGGGGTTGCTGCTGTTGTGATTTAGCGATTCGAAGACCTGGGGATAATGAACATTAACAATTTAAATAGGTAATAAACCAACATAGCGAAGCAACGCGTCAGAGCCGGTGGCAAATTGGTCAAGAAAACTAGCCACAACTTCACGCAATTCTGGCCAATCATCGCTGAATCGGTGCAGGTGCAATACCTCCTGCTTTAGCCAACGCCACAGCTTTTCAATCGGATTGAGCCAAGAAGCGTAAGTGGGCAAAGGTAGTAGTTGAACGGGCATGTTGTCCTGCTTGGCTTTCGGCGCAGGCTCAGTCGGCCAGTTCCCTGGCAATTTGGGTGGAAAAGGAAACTGCTGTGGCTGTAAAACGGCCAATACATCCGGGTGAAAGTGAACGGGCCAATTGTCCAGAACGACGTAAATTGTCTCCGCACCTGGATAGCATTGGTACAATTGAGTCCAGAAGTTAGCAATGACGGTGCGTGTGATGCGTTTGCGCTGCAAGTAAGAAAGTTGCCCCGTCATGCAATTGATGGCACCAATGATGCGGAAGCTACTATTGGCCCGATGTGACCGTTGAGCCAATGGCTGTCGCAGACCCTTGCTTTCAAATGATTGGGCAATCGTTGGTTGCCGATAGTAAGTAAGCTGGTCGAGATAGAGCAGCACATATCGGTCTGGTTCGTAATAAGCACGTAATCGAGCCAACTCAATCAAACTCAGCTTTTCTTGATAATGTCGGTCGGGACTATGCACATAATCGCGGCCACGTTTATAGCTGATGCCCAGCCGTTTTAGCAATCGGCTTAGACTCCCAGCTGTACTGACCTGTAACCAAGTACATGCTTGGACTATCATTTCTAATCGCCATCGGGCAGAATGGAAGCCTAGCTGCCGGGGGTCACGTCGAATCACCTGGAGCAGTGCCTGCTTTGCTTCTGACGGCTTCGCGTACCGAGGGGGAAAAAGCCGCTTTGCGGCCACGTCCTTTCTGTACTTCAAGTCGGTCAAGACCATCCTGTTCATACCAATCTAGCCATTTGTAGATAGTATCCGGATGGTGCGGCTTGTGCCCTCCGTCTTTAGCGGCGGCATTGGGACTCATGCCGCTGGCGATTTTGAGCAAAATGGCGGCCTTTTCTCGCATGTGGCTTTTCTCATGGTGGTCGCGCACAAGTACTAGCTCGCTTTTTTGAACAGCCGTTAGTTCCAAATATCGTCTCTTGGGCATAAATAACACCTCCCATGATGATATTATCTCTATTACCTATTTATTTTGTAAAGTTCAATAATCCCCAGGCTAAACCTAATCCCCAGGCTACACGGGTTACCTACCCATTTTTCCAGGTAGCCTACTCCCGAAATGGCGGATTTTAGCCTGCCCATTTTCCCGTAAACTTACAACCATCATCAACCGTAGCCGCGGATTCTTTCCGCGAAACAAGGAGCAACCATGAGCAACGTATTGACTGAACTTTCAACGGCGATGGCAACGGCCGTTTCCCAGGCAGATTCCGGCATTGTGCGGGTAGAAGGGCGGCGGCGCCTCGGCGCAACGGGCATCGTCTGGAGCGACGGGCTCATCCTCACCGCCAACCACGTCGTCAACCATGATGAAGGCCTCCACATCGGCCTGCCCAATGGCGACCGGGCCAGCGCCAGCCTCGTCGGGCGCGATCCGTCCACCGACCTCGCCCTGCTCAAAACCGAGGCCAGCGGTCTGACGCCGCTCACCGAAGGCAACAAGCAAGAGCTGGGCGTGGGCAATCTGGTGCTGGCGCTGGGGCGACCCGGCCGCACCGTGCAGGCGACCCTGGGCATCGTCTCGGCGCTGGGCGATGGCTGGCGCACCCAGCTGGGCGGGCAAATTGACCGCTACCTGCAAACGGACGTGGTGATGTATCCCGGCTTCTCCGGCGGCCCGCTGATTGACACCGCCGGGCAGCTCATCGGCCTCAACACCTCGGCACTGGGGCGCGGCGTCAGCCTGACGATTCCCACCCAAACCCTGGCCCGCGTGGCGGACGCCCTGCAAACGCACGGTCGCGTCCAGCGGGGCTACCTAGGCGTCAGCACCCAGCGCGTGCACCTGCCGGATGATTTGAAGGCGGAACTAAACCAAAAGCGCGGCCTGCTGGTCGTCTCCGTAGAAAAGGACAGCCCCGCCGCCAAAGCAGGTTTGACCCTGGGCGACACGCTGGTCGCTTTTGGCGACAGCCCGGTGCAATCCCACGATGATTTACTGGCGCTGCTGGCGGGGGATGTGGTGGGAACGGCCGTTCCTGCCAAATTCATTCGCGGCGGACAGGTACACACGACCGAAATCACCGTCGTGGCTCGCCCCTAATTACCCAATTACTAATTACGAATTACCTTTTGTAATTGAGTAATTGGTAATTTTTCACCATGAATCTTTTATCCAACATCAACCAAACCATGAACACGCTCATCCAGACGGTGCAGCAGAGCGTGGTGCGGGTAGGCAACGGCCGTTCCGGCTTTGGCGCGGGCACAATCTGGCACAGCGACGGGCTGATTTTGACCAACGCTCACGTGGTGCAGGGGCATCGTGAACCTGAGGTGACTTTGGCAGACGGCCGTTCCTTCCCCGCCCAACTGCTGGCCACCGACGAAACCACCGACCTGGCCGCGCTCTACATCGCCGCCAACAACCTGCCGACAATCGAGCTGGGCCATTCCAGCCAGCTAAAAACGGGGGATTGGGTGGTCGCGGTGGGGCATCCGTGGGGTGTAATTGGCGCGGCCAACTGGGGCACGGTTATTGCCGTGGGTCAGCCACTAGAACAGAATGGATATCGCGGTGAGCTGGTGCAGCTGGGGATTCAGCTGCGGCCGGGACATTCTGGCGGGCCGTTGGTGGATGGCAACGGCCGTCTCGTCGGCATCAACACCATGATCTCTGGCCCACAAGTCGGCCTCGCCATTCCGGTGGACATCGCCAAAAAGTTTTTGCAGGAGAAGATGGGGAGTGGGGGAACGGCCGTATAAAAAATCCGCAGATTACGCAGATTCACACAGATTTTATTTTTCTAATCTGCGAAAATCTGCGTTAATCTGTGGATAAATCTCTTTAACTTAAAACCAGCGACCACCCGCGAAGCGCTGCTCCTCCCACGGATCCGCCTCGTTGTGGTAACCAGCACGCTCCCAAAAGCCCAGCTGATCGTCGGCGCGGAACTCCAGGCCACGCAGCCATTTGCCACCCTTCCAAATGTACGCCGTTTTTGCTTCACTGCGGTCAGCATACGACCCGATAATGCCTCGCAACGGCCAGCCATGCTCAACAGTAAGCGGCTTGCCGTCAAAATGGGTCGCCAGCAAAAAATTGTCCTGCATCACCAGCTCGATGGGCGTGTTGGTGGTATACCCCACCTCGCAATGCTGAATCACGTACTTCGCCTCTGGTTTTGGCTTGATGAAGCCCTCATCCACCAGCGTTTTCAGCGAGACGCCTTCCCAATCGGTGTCAAACTTGGACCAGCGGGTGACGCAATGGATATCCATTGTCAATTTGGTGCGGGGCAGCTTGTTGAACGCCTCCCAATTCCACACCTTTTCTTCTTCCACCAGCCCAAACACGCGCAAATCCCACTTTGCCAGATCGGTGTTAGGCGTGGGGCCATAATGCAGCACCGGGAACTTCTGCGTCAGCGACTGCCCCGGTGGCAGCCGATTCATACCTCTTACCTGCTCTTCCTCTTCGCGGCGTCCAAATACTCGATTAAACATGGGGGTCTCCTTAAACCAACCTCCGGGAGGCTCCACAAATCGCCTCTGTGACGCGCTAACCCTCCCGGAGGTTAGACTTTTACATCTGATAAGTTTGAGTATAGCAAATAGAGTCAGTTTACAAAGCAGTTCTTACGTGCGCCTTACCAGGCTGTAAACGTTTTGTTAGAATTGCAGTATGGCATAAGCGAAATTAGAATCAGGAGGTAAATCATGCAGGAAGAACAATTCACTCAAATACTCAATAAGCATTTCTCCATTGAAGAACTCCAAACTCTCTTTTTTAAACTGAACCTTGATTACTCCCAAACTACCGCCAAGTCTAAAGGACAGGTTACAGAAATGCTGCTCAGCAAACTTGGCGAATCAGACTCACTTGACAAATTGCAACTCATCCTTGAAAAAGAACGTCCTCATCTTTTTGGAATAGCCAGCACACCGGAAAAATCTCAGGTATTTCCTATTCCTCAATCTAAGGATGCGTTTCAGCAATTAAGTCGTGTCGAGTTGTTTCATTTAATGATGTCCCACCTGGCCTTCTCTCAAGTACAAGTCATCGCGTTTGAAATGATGGTTGACGATAAACAATTCATTAGTGCAACTTTACTTGGGTACGTTCGAGATTTAATTGTAGAAATTGATAAAAGAGGAGAGCTACCGCTTCTTCGCAATCATTTATCAACTGTATTTGCGGACAAAAAATTCAAAAGCAAACAAGATACAACTCGGACTCCAAAAAGGTCATCCCCTCGCAACCTTTTTGCGAAAATCAAAAGTAAGTTCAACGCGCAACCGGCTGCCTCAAAAGCGAATCACCCTACCCCATCCCCAAACTTTCCGCCATTTGAAACAGCCATAGTAGAGGGAGAGCTTTCGCTTGCTGAGCAAATTCAGCAATATTTTTCGATTGCTGAATTTAGGACGCTGTGTTTTGATTTGAATGTTGATTGGGAAATGCTAAAAGGCGCTGACCATTTGGCAACAATCAACAATTTTTTGTCGCATTGCCAACAGCACGGTCAGACTGAAGAATTGCGATTGCTTATCAAAACCGAACGTCCTTTTGTTACCTGGGCTGACGCTTAAATTTTTCTCGGATAACTATAAACAAATAACCCACCCTCCCGGAGGCTTCGGAAGCTTTCGGGAGGGTTTATGATGGAGATACGTATGGCAACTAGCCAGGCAGCAGTGTACCGTGAACGGCCGTTCCTCGCCGTCGCGCTGACTCATTTTTTTGTAGATGTGCTGAACAACGGCCGTAACCTGCTGGTAGCTCTGCTGGCGGTGAGTTTAGGCTTGACCAACGCCCAGGTGGGGCTGGCCCTGCTGCTGTACAACGTCGGCAATGCCCTGTCGCAGCCGCTGTTTGGCTGGCTGGCCGACCGCATCGGCGCACGGCGGCTGGTCATTGGCGGCCTGGGCTGGATGATTGCCTTCTACGCCATCGCCGCCCTGGCCGGGGATTGGCTGGCGCTGATCGCCCTGACGGTCGCCAGCGTAGGCTCCGGCGCATTTCATCCTAGCGGCACAATGGTCGCCAGCCGCACCAGCATCACCTACCGCAGCCGGATCACGGCGCTCTTTTTCATGGCCGGGCAGATTGGGCTATTTTTGGGGCCAGTGTTGGCGGGGATACTGCTGGATGCCTACGGCCGTCCCGGTTACATCCTCCTACCCATTTTGGCGCTGACGGCGCTGGTTGGCGGTTGGCGCTGGCTCTACGACGCGCCCCCCATGCCTAAAGTGGCAGCAAAGCCAGCGGCGGCCGAATCGGTGGCAGCTCCCCAGCCACCCCACTTTTTACGGCGCATTCTCCTGCTCTCGCTCATCATTTTTGCCAGCAGCACGGCCAGCATCGCCGTCATCACCTTCACCCCCGTGCTTTTTACCGACCAGGGCTACTCGCCCACGCTCATCGGCTGGCTGTCCGGGCTCATCATGATGGGATCGGCCGTGGGCGGGCTGATTGGCGGCACGCTGGGCGACCGCATCGCGGGCAAATGGGTCATCGCGCTGGGATTGGCTGGCTCGGTGCTGCCCTACTACTTTTTTGTGCCCGTCAGCGTGGTGTGGCAGGCGATTTTGCTGCTGCTGGCCGGGTTTTTCGGCGGGATGCCCCACACCATTTTGGTGATCATGGTGCAGTCGCTGCTGCCCAAACGGCAGGCAATGGCCTCTGGCATTGCCCTGGGATTCATGTTTTTTAGCGGGGCAGTGGGCAGCTACTTCGTCGGGCTGGTGGCGGATCAAATTGGTCTGGCGATTACTCTGCAAGGGATGGCATTCCTGCCGCTGGCGGTCATTTTGGCCGCAATTTTGCTGCCCAGCTAGGCGCAAACTAAAGCGACTTGATGAGCTGCAAGCAGGGATTGGCTTCGCCCCAAAGCGTGGGGAACTCCTCCAACGGCCGAAATCCCAATGCCAGGTAAAATTGCCGGGTACGGCCGTATCCCACATCCGGGTGCGTTGAACTGAGCGTCTTTACCTGCAAAAACGCCACATTTTGCTCGCGCAAATATGCTTCGCTGGCAGCCAACAACAGCCGCCCTACCCCGTGCCGGTGCCACTCCGGCAAAACGGCCATGACGTGAATTTCGGCGGCGTAGGGGGTGTGCTGTTTGAGGGTGAGGAAGCCAACAGGTTGGTTTTGGTGGAAAGCGAGGAAGGTGGGGAGAACGGCCGTATCGGCCACATACTGCCTGGTTGCTTCTTCAATGCCAAACCAATCCGGCAGCGCCCGCAGGATTGGTTCGCAAAGGTGTGATTGGCCTAGCAGCGGCCCTTTAACTTCAAACTCACTCTTTAGCATCTTGAAGAACGCGCTGATAAAGAGCATCTGAAAGATAGAATCCCACTTCGTTTCTGAGCTTATCCAGATAGGGGCGAATTTCAGCAAGGAAACTGCGATCCTTGGCCAATTTTAAGATTCCAAGCAAACCAATATATTTTAGACCAAAATATTGGGCAGTGGCACGTCCCAAACGCTCATCCATCAACAATAACTCAGCCTGCAACTCCAGCGCGAGAGCAATCGCTTCAGATTCTCCTGCATCCAAATCTTGGCGCAAAGCCTTTACAAATGCCTGATTAGAGACGGTTTTAACTGAAATCCAGGGAGCGTTCTCAACTTCTGCAGCACCTGGCTGACCCCGCCCATTTTCTACGACTTCATGCCAAACGGCCGTTGGCACATGAATGCCGCCATACAGTTTTTGTAACAGTTCTAATTCACCGAGCCGGGCAAGGTTGATGAGGATGGAGGTATCGCTAACGACTATCATTCCATTTCAGATAGGGTGGCTAAATCTTCTTCGTAATCTGAAACGTCGTAATGAGGCGGAATGCCGCGACTGCCTAGCAGTTGTTGAAACGCCCAGACATCCATGTCAGCCATTTCCCGTGCTTTGCCGAAGGAAAGTTTGTTACCCTGGAAAAGCGTAATGGCCAGCTCCACCTTTAGCTCAGCAGGCGTCATGCGGGTGGCTCGCAAAATATCTTTAGGAATTTCAATTGATGCCATCGTTGTCATGGGTTATTCCCTCATTGAATGATCAAACGAAAAATCGAATCACATGGTATTATACAAAATGGTGCCAAACTGCGAAAGCAGGCCGCGTATGTAGATTGGTCCATTCTTAAAGAATGGACCAATCTGGTTCAGCTAAAGGCTGTCTGGCATTTGCTGGATGATGCGCATGGTTTGCACGCTGACGGCCGTTACCCGCCCCAGCAAATCAATGACCTGTTCTTTGTAATCACGGAAGCGGTAGGTGTTGAACTGCTCGCGGATGGTGGGGTCTTTCGGCTTACGCTCTTTGTAACGGTCCAGCACCCATTCCAGGGCGGAACGGTTGCCCAGCTGGTAATCCCATGCCTCGGCGGGGATGCCGCTGAGGGTAGTGAGGGTGTCAATTTCGATGGCCCCGTAGGGGCGACCCGGCGGGTCGCCCGTACCAGACGATGCGTTTTTGATCGCTTTCAGGCGGGCTTTGTACGCCGTACGGCCGTTTTCCGGGTCTTTGTCGTCGCGTTGCAGCGGGTATGGTTCGATGGTTTCGTAGTTGAGGTGCAGCTGCATGAGCTGCTGGCCCCAGCTGGCCCACTGCCAGAAGTCGTCGTAGAACGGGATGCGGGGGAATTCTCGCTTGAGGTTGAGCTGGTATTTGGCGCGGTAGGCGGGGTGGTGCAGCACGGCGTAGACGTAGTGGAAGATGTCGGTTTTGGTGATGTCTTCGTAGGGGCGGGTCTGAGACCCGCCCGTACCTGACCCGCCCCTACCACCGGCGGCGTATTGCTGCTGGAACTGGCGCAGCGCCCAGTCGGTGATGTTGTCTACGCGGTTGCCCAGGTCGTCGTAGCGGTAGAGAGGGAAACATTGCGAATCACCGTTGAAATGCAAATCAACTGGATTGTCCGCAACGAGAACATTGAATGGCTTGTTTCCAACGTTTACACACAAAATCAGATTTTGATCATCCTCGCCAATCCGAATCATCTCAGGTTGTTGATACATCCGATGAACTACGATTCGATCATAATAAAACCATTTCTTTACAAATGGCCGTCTCGCAGCTCGACGAATAAATCTTCGATCAAATTCAAGTTGCGTTTGCTTATCCGCATATGCCTCAAGTTCAGATGTCCACTTAATCGTTCGATCTACAAAATCATTGATGGCAGTTTTCCCATCTGAGTTGCGCCAACGATCTCTTTCTCGCTCATAAACAGAGATGAAAAATTGCATTTTCTGAGCTAACAAATCTTTGTCGTAGTCATAAATCCACTCATCTCGATTAGTCGCATTTCCAAGTGAAAACAACCTGAAAATTGCATTTTTTGAACCATCAGTTCCCAGCTTGACATCCTTTGAGCCAAGCTGAAGTAAATCTTCCCAATTATTTTCGGCAAGATTGAGCCAGTTATAGCGTTTACTTGGCTGGATGCGCTCAAATTTCAGTCTAGATAATGGATTCGTTGCAAGAAAATTTAGTTTGGCTTTGGCTTCTTCCAATTCTGGACGACGCACGTACCAAATCTTGCATGACTGCTTTTGCTCGTCTTGTTTGCGCACTAAAAAGGCAATTGCTACACCAGTCTGAATTGCAAAAACATTGTGCTTTGGGCCAGACAACTTCGGATTTTTACGGACATCCCCGCCTAAATCTACAAGGTAAATGTGGCTAAACTCATCCGCAATCAACTTGCGAAAGCCATCAAACGTACGAGCATCCAGAAATGAGCGGTTTGTGATGAAGGCAACAATGCCATCATGACCCAATCGATCCGAAGCCCAACGGTAAAAGCGAGCATACATATCGTACAGCTTGGTTTTTTGGGCAGTGCTCTGCTTGATGTAGGTCTCTTTGATGCGCTTGTCAATCTCTGGGTACTCGCGGTTTTTGTTGTTTTCGTTTTCGTTGAGCTGGTTGGCATTGTACGGCGGGTTGCCGATGATGACGGAGATGTCTCGCTTGTTTTGCCGCTCGATGCGCTCGCTGTTTTCGTCGGTCAGGCCAAACAGCCCCAGCTGGCGCACGTAGCCCGTCTTAAAACCCATGTTGTCCAGCGTGTCCACAAACACAATGTTTTCAAACGGTTCGTACGCGCCCATTTTTTGCTTGTAGGTGTACTCAATGTTCAGGTTGGCAATGTAGTAGGGCAAAATCGCCACTTCGTTGCAGTGCAGTTCCTGTTTGTATTTGTGCGCCAGCTGGTGCGGCGGCAAATATTCAATCAGCTCGGTAATAAACGTGCCGGTGCCGGTGGCCGGGTCCAAAATCTCCACGCCAGAGTCGCCCAGCGTGCGGCCAAAATGTTTGAAGCACAAATGGTCGGCGGCTTCAATCATGAAGCGCACAATCTCGTTGGGGGTGTAAACAATGCCCAGGCGGTCGGCGGCTTTGGGGTTGTACGCTTTGTAGAAGTTTTCATACAGCACCTTGAGGAATTTTTGCTTTTCCTGGTGGTTGTAAATCTGGGCGGCGCGGGCTTTGATGGCCCGCGTGTAGCCTTCGATGCGGGCATCAATCTGCCGCCGCACCTGCCCTTTGTAAAACGTGCCCACCACCTCGCCCAGTTCATGGGCAATAATGTTTTCGCGGTGGAACTGCGGCTCGTCGAACACGGTGATGAAAATATCTTCGGTCAGCACGTGCTGCACAATCATTTCGCGCACGTCGGCCATTTCCATGCTGGGGTTAATCGCTTCCTGGCACAGCTCCAGAAAATCCTTGGCCGCTTTTTGGAACTTCGCGTTCTGCTCAAACTGTTCGCGGATGGCGCTGCGCAGCATTTCGCCCAGGGCGGGGATGTCGCGGGTGAACGCCTCAATCGCTTCGCGGAATTCGCGCACCTCGCGGCTTTCGTAGCTCACAAACCGGGTCAGCAGCGCATCCAGGGCAGCGGCGTCCATAAAGTTGACGCGGGCGACTTCTTCACAGGCCTGGTAAAGAACGGCGGTCTGGGTATCCTCAAACAAAATGTTGTTGCAGGGGTACCCTTTGGCAAACTTGTTTTGAATTTCGGCGTCGAGGTCGTCGGCTTCGTCTTTGCTTTCCCAGTAGCCCCAATCCTGGCGCAGGGCATCTTTCAGCGTGCCGTCGGGGTAGATAGCGCGGCCCTTGGGGGTGCGGAACTCCAGCTCGGCAATCATTTCCAGGTTGCGCTGGCGCGAGTACCCTTCCAGCAGGTCGTGGAACGCTTTGCGCACGCTGCCTTCATTGCTGCTGCCGCCGTAGCGGATAATTTTTTGCACCTGGGCGTGGTACTGCTGGATGAGTTGGACGGACATAGGCACCTTTTTCCTGGTTGGGCTGGGTGGGGAAACTATACCATACCGCAAAAAAGTGCAAAAGGGGCGCGTGTGATTTTGCAGGGCTTTTCAGTAGTCGCCTTTAAAAGGCGAAAGGACGCGGACAAGCGCGGAAAAACGCGGATTATTTGTTTTTTCCGCGTTCTCCGCGTTAATCCGCGTCCCATTTTATGAAAACTGAAAAGCCGTGTGTGATTTTGGAAAGTTGGAGATCAAAAAAAGGCCCGCATTGCTGCGAACCTTTTCATCTCATTTACGCGATTCCACCGCTAAGCAGAACCAGAGTCAAATGATTTAGATTTTGCGGACGTCGGCGGCGGCAGGCCCTTTTTGGCCTTGCTCGATGGTAAATTCAACCTGGTCGCCTTCGGTCAGCGAGCGGTAACCTTCAGATACAATTGCCGAATGGTGGACAAACACATCATCGCCATCGGCTTGTTCCAAAAATCCAAATCCTTTTTGATCATTGAACCATTTTACGGTTCCAGTTTTACGGTCACTCATTTGTTGTACACTCCTTGTTTAGGTACATAAAGTATAATTTGGTTCTCAATATCAATATGTATGGTTCCCACTGCTTCGCCTCAAAAAGATGCAAATGTTGTGGAGCAGTTAACAAGAAAAGACAACAAAAAACGTTGTCCGGATTTATGTGTCCAGACAACGCTTTAACATACTTTAATTCAGAACTTGGTACATCTTGAATTTTGATCCTAAGCCCGACCTTACCACTATTTGCTTTTTTGTCAACGCAGCTTTCGAGCTGCTCATGTACCATTCATACCTAGGTGCAGCCGTGCATATCCTCAAACAACATATTGTTGCACGGGTACCCTTTGGCAAACTTCTTCTCGATTTCCTCGTCGAGGTCGTCGGCTTCGTCTTTGCTTTCCCAGTAGCCCCAATCCTGGCGCAGGGCGTCTTTCAGCGTGCCGTCGGGGTAGATGGCGCGGCCCTTGGGGGTGCGGAACTCCAGTTCGGCAATCATTTCCAGGTTGCGCTGGCGCGAATACCCTTCTAGCAGGTCATGGAACGCTTTGCGCACGCTGCCTTCATTGCTGCTGCCGCCGTAGCGAATGATTTTTGCGACCTGGGCGTGGTACTGCTGAATGAGCTGGACAGACATAGACACCTTTTTCTGGGTTGGTTTGCGCGAAAAACCTGACAGGTGTTTAAGTTTACCAAAGTTAGCGGAAACCTGACAGGTTTACGAACCTACTTTGCGTAAAGCTGCTTGGCTAAACAAACCGGTTTTGCCTGTAGATCGTGGGGAAACCTGTCAGATTTAGGTAGGTTGGCACGTTTACCGATTCTTGCGCCAGAACCAGCCGAGTTTGCGGTATTTTACCCATTCGTAGTAGGCCATGTAGAGGCTGAGGCGGAGTCCGTGCAGACCATCCTTGTACCCTTCCAGCGTGACAAAGCGCCAATAAAAGTGGCGCAGCGGCTGCAAAATGTAGTTGCGCGGCTTGGGCCGGACGCCCTGGTCGTACAAAATGCGGGCGTCGTAGCTGGTGTAGGCCCGCTGCTTGGCCCGGAAGTGGGCCACGTCGCGGTAGTTGTAGTGGGTCAGCGGCTGCTGCAAGTAGCCAATCTCGCCATCCACCACGGCAATCTCATGGACGGGGCGCTCGTAGCGCACACAGCCGTGCTTGAAGAGGCGCAGCTGGTGGTCGGGGAACCAGCCTGCGCCGCGCGTAAGCTGGCCAAAAATATAGTTGTGGCGGGGCACGTACCAGCCGCGCTCTGGCCGCTCGGCGATCATTTGGCGAATTTCGGCTCCCAGTTCGGGCGTGCCCCGCTCGTCGGCGTCTACAAAAAAGACCCAGTCGGTTTGCAGGGCGTCCAGGACAGCGTTGCGCTGCTGGGCGTAGTTTTCAAATTTGGACTGGATCAGTTCGGCTCCGGCAGTTTGGGCGAGTACGGCCGTTTCATCCTGGCTAAACGAATCAAACACCAGCACCCGGTCGGCCCAGTTGAGCGACTGGATGCAGGCGGTGATGTGGCTGGCTTCGTTGAGGGTGAGAATTACGGCCGTTAATTCTGGTTGGTCTCTGTTCATGGGTGAGTTGTATCAAAGATTTCGCAGATTGAACAGGTTTCGCCTGTAGGGGCGGCTCCCCGTGGCCGCCCAAATTGGGGTAGACACGGGGGTCTGCCCCTACCGTGTGGTCTATCTAAATATTTTTCCAGATTTGGATGATGGTTTCATACGCTTGCTTCATTTGGGGGTCGGTGGCTTGTTTGGCGCGGCGGCGCATACCGATTTGCACCATTTTACTGGCGATACGGAGTTTTAAACGGCCGTACATCTCCCGATACAGTTGCGCCCGACTCTGCCACAAATTGAGCAGCGACGTGGCAGGAATCTGGCGGGTACTTTCGCCGCCGTAATGGATAATCTCGGCCGAGGGTACAGCGTAGATACGCCAGCCAGCCGCCTGAATGCGCCAGCTCCAATCAATCTCTTCGCAATACATGTGGAACGACTCGTCAAAGCCGTGCGTCGCTTCGGCCACATCAGCCCGCACCATCATCGTTGCCCCCAGCGGATGATCGATGGCGAACGGGTCGTTGCCCTGATCCAGCCAGGCTTGGGGGTAACGGCCGTTCCAGCGGCTCTCGTACAATCTGGCAGGCATGGGGAACAGCTCAAAGGCCAACTGGCGTAATCCAGGGAAGTAAAAGGCGCTGTGCTGGAAACGGCCGTTGCCATACAGCAGCCGCGCCCCCGCCATGCCGCCATCGGGACGCGCCTCTAGCGCCTGGATCAGTGCGCCAATCGCCCCGGAATGCAGTTTGGTATCTGGGTTGAGCAAAAAGTAGTAGCGGGGGTTGTGCGCCTTGGCCGCCGCCATCCCCTGGTTGTTAGCCGCGCCAAAGCCGGGGTTGTTCTGGTTGGCGATGAGGTGAACGTTGGGGAAGATGGAGCGCAGCAATTCGGCCGTGCCGTCGGTGGAGGCATTGTCTACCACCCACACCTCGCCACGCAGCCGCGAGCGCTGCAAATCGGCAAACACAGAGCGCAGGCATTGCACCAGGTAATCCCGCACGTTCCAGCTAACAATGATAATGGCTACGTCTAGCATAAAAATATCTGCTGGTAGGGGCAGGTCTGAGACCTGCCCCTACTCGGTAATTAAAAGCGCTTCGTCGGTCCAACCCAGGGTGTTGATGACAAAATGGAGTGGATCGTAGCTGGCGGGAACGGCCGTTTCCAACCCCATCCAGCCATAAAAATCAGGCGCACACAGCGAGTCCGCACATTGGTCCGAAGCGGCAAACTGAGTAAGCAGCGGCCCCAGCTGCTGCGCCACGCCAAACGGCATCTGCCCACCCACAGCCACCGAATCGGCGGGAATGGGGGCGCTCAGGGTCAGGATGCGCGTCTCGGCAAAGATTTCCGGGGCGATGTCAAACACGCCAGAGCGAGCATCGCGCACGCGGTAGCCGCCATTTTCCGGCCGACCCAGCACAATCACAAAACCGACGCCGCTGCGACTCGGCTCGATGCCCAGCCAGCGCCACACTTCAGGATCGTCTTCTCCATAAACCCACTCGGTCTCTAAAAACGGGAGCAGCGGCGGTACAAAGCTACCCGTGGCAAAATCCACCTCGCCGTTGAGCACGGCCAGCATGGCGGTGTTGTCGCCGGGCACTACGGTGATTTCGCCCGGTTCAATGCCCTGCGCCGCCAGCAGCGCCCGGAAGTACCAGTTATTCGGCACGCTGCTCTCGCTGGGGATGGCCCAACTTTTGCCGTCCAAATCTTCCAGCTCGGTAATACCGCTGTCCTGGCGCACCACAATCATGCCGGCTTGCCAGGTGAGTTCGTTGGCCTGTACGGCCGTACTCACCACCATCGCCCCGCATTGCTGATTGGCTAACGCGACGCCAACGGCCGTTAAAAAGCCAATCGTCTCGGCGGGGGCAGCGCACAGCAGGTCAATGATCCGCTGCTCATCGTCCAAAATGCCCACCTGGAACTGCTTGCCAGTTTGCCCAGCGAGCCAGGTTGCCAACAGTTGGGCACGGCTTTGGATAACGGCCGTATCCGTCACGGGGGCAAAGAGCAGTTGGTACGGCCGTTCGGCGGAACCGGGCACCGCATTTTCTACCGCTACCGTTTCCACTACCGTGGTTGTTTCAGTCACAATGCGTGTGACCTCAACAGGCAGTTCGACGGTCGTTTCGATGGGAACGGCCGTTTCCCCCGGAATCAGGCGCGTCACTTCCACCACAGTTGGTGACGTGGCGCAAGCCGCCAAATAAAACAAAACCGCCAGGATGCCGCAGACCCGAAGGGTTTTCCCCCATCGAATCTGTTTTGTAGCTGGCAAACCCTTCGGGTCTTGACCACTGAAAAGCAAATCCCGCAAACGTCGCATCGTTGTACTCATCCAAAAAAAGAGGCTGCCGCACAGTTGGGCAACCTCCTGTTAACCGTTTCGTAGTTTATCGTGACGCTGCCACCCCGCCAATGAAAATCCGCCCCGATTAACGGACGGCTAACTAAACACAGTTTTGTCATTCTGAGTGAAACGAAGAATCCCGCAAGCAAACACCCGCAGAGCGTTGTCTCTTGCCATTACCATTGGCCGGGATGCTTCGCTGCGCTCAGCATGACAGATTCTAATCCACCGGCCATTCCGGCACCTCGCGGGGGGCGCATTCGGGCATGTTGGCTTCGTCGGGCACGTCCACGGTGATGGCCGTCGGGTCCACGCGCTCGTAAAAAGTGACCACTTCTACATCTTCGTGGATGAGTCCTGCCCACACCGGCTGCGGATTGCGCAGGCCAAAAACGTTGGTCAGGCGGATGCTGCCCGTCACTTCCACGCGCTGGCCGGGCATCAGGTAAGTAAAGCCGTCAATTTCGGTCAACTCGTCCGGACTGCCCAGCGACCAGCGGTACGGGTAGTTGGTTAGCTCGTTTTCAAAGCCGATGCCCAGCCGAAACGCGCCGGATTCGGTGAACCAGCCGAGCGTGTTGTAATTCCAGTCGGAATCGTACAGGGTGCCGGGCGGCGGCCCGCTGGTGCGGATGGGGGTACTGCCGTAATTTTCGACCGTCACGCTAAAGGTAAGCAGATCACAGACGGGAACGGCCGTTGCATTCCAACTCACCGTATCCCCCGCAGGCGGCGACACAACCCGCACGCGTGGCACGCCGCCAAACTGGATGGTGAGCTCTTTTTCCACGCGCACCTGCTGCCCTTCCAAATCCTGGGCAATGGCCACGATGGGATAAGTGCCATCCGGCGGTGGCGTCGCGCCTTCATCCACGCCACCCGCATAATCGTAGTAATGCCAGCCTTCGGCGTTGGGCACCACCACCTGCTCAAATTCGGCAATGCGCTCCTCGCTGCCATCGGGCAACTGCAAAAAGACGCGAATCTGAGCCACGTCTTTGGCCAGGAAAAGCTGGGGCTGCACCCGGTCAGCGATGCCGTCGCGGTTGGGGGTAAACACTGTTTTGTCGAGGGTAAAATCGCGAATGTCGGGCAGCACGGGATCCGCGTCCACAATGAGCAGTTCGCCCTGCTGCGTTTCGGTGACGTTGTTGTCGTCGGTGGCGCTGATGGTCCAGGTATAACGGCCGTTTTGCAACAATCGCGCCAAAATTTCCCCTTCGATCTGGTCATCCGGCAGCTTGTACGGGTCCACTACACCGCTGAACGTCACGCGGTAATCGCCCGCACCGCGCGGCTTCTCCCGGCGAAAGTAAAACCGGTCGCCCGCTTCGTTTTCAAAGTAGATGGAAACGGCCGCATTGCGCGAAATTTCGTAGGAAATGGTGGTAGCGTCCGTGTCGCCGTCGGCGTTGGGGCTGATTTCGCTCTGGCTCACCTGCACGTTGCGCAGCAGGCTACCGTCGCCATTAAGCAAGCGGTTGCCCAAAAAGAGCGCGGCAATGACCACCAGCAGCGCCACCAGTCCCACCCACATGAAGGTTGATTTTTGTCTCATCATAAGTGCAAGTTTACCAAACGGCCGTACCCAAAGCGAACGATGTTTCGGCAATGATCACCCTACTACAGTTTCGGGCGAGACTGTCGGGATCAGTGTTGTTTTTTATCTAACAAAGTTGGTCGCCCGCCTGTCCCGCCCCTACCTTGCCCCCGTCTGGTGGCAATGTTACAATGCCGCCGCTTAACCAACTTCAAAAAAACTTTTATCCACAGATTGCGCAGATTACACAGGTTTTTGCCAATTAATCTGCGCAATCTGTGTAATCTGCGGATTGATTATTACGATGACAAATTATGGCAAAGATCGTGCCTGGCCTTTTGCAGAAGGGGGCGGCGGTACGATTGTTTTTTTTACGATTTTGCTGGCAACGGCCGTTTTCCTCTGGTTCCAATTTACAAACTGGGGCACTGGCCTGTTTTTGCTCCTGGCCGCCTTCCTCTGGCTGCTGGTACTCTACTTTTTCCGCGACCCTAACCGACAAATTACCGCCAAACCAGGGCTGGTACTTGGCCCTGGCGACGGCGAAGTAGTGGAAATCACCCCCATGCGCGAAGAACGCTTTTTACAGGCGGATGTGATCCGCCTGAGCATGTTTCTGGACATTACAGATGTGCATGTACAGCGCGTGCCGCTGACGGGCAAAGTGACCCTGGTGCAGCGCCAGCCGGGCAAGTTTTTGCAAGCGTTCAAGCCCGAAGCGTCGGAAGTAAATGAATTTATTGCGATGGTGACGGATAGTGGGAAGTACGGCCGTATCCTCACCAAACAGATCGCAGGCATAGTAGCCCGCCGCTGCCTTAACTACCTAAAACCAGGCGACGAGGTACAAACCGGGCAGCGTTTCGGCCTCATCCGCTTTAGCTCCCGCGTGGACCTGTTCCTGCCCCCCACTGCCCACATGCTCGTCAAAGTTGGCGATAAAGTGACCGGGGGCATCACCCCCATTGCCCAACTAAAAGAGAATCATGAATAGTCAATATCGGTATCTCATCCCCAACGGCATTACTTTTATTTCCCTCACCTGCGGCATTGTGGCAATTTTGCTGGCTGCCACTGGCGAACTGGTCATTGCGGGCGTCCTCATTCTGGCCAGCTACATTTTGGATTTGTTCGATGGCGCCTCGGCCCGTTACCTCAACGCCGGCTCCGAATTTGGCTTGCAGCTCGATTCATTGGTAGACATGGTAAGTTTGGGCACAGCTCCCGCCACGCTGGCTTTTATGTTTCTTTATCTGGAACAAAGCGCCTCCACAACGTTCATCGCCGCTTTAGCCGTCTTTTTTGTGTTGGCAGGTGCGTACCGGCTGGCCCGATTTAACTTGCTGCCCCCAAAAGCCAGCGGTCGAGGCGATTCCACCGGGCTTACCATCTCCTCCGCCGGAGCCACGTTGGCGCTGGCTGTTGTGTCCGACATGACGATTTTGAAATTTGCGCTGCCCGCCAGTTGGCTTATGCCCATCATGGCCATTTGTGGCTGCCTGATGGTTAGCCGGATACCGTTCCCCTCTTTCCGAGGGGTGTTTAAGGGGCGGGTACGCATTGGCACGCTGCTGGTGCTGTTTGCCGTGACCATTGCCTGGGCTACTTTTGGCAAAGCGTGGCATTTTTGGAATACGGTTTATTTAGGTTGGGGGCTGGCTCGCGCCGGTTATTTACAATTCGATGAGTGAGATGGAAATTAGTTGGCAAGACAAGATTAGTGGCGCTGGACTTCACGCCTGGGCACGAATGACCAGCCGCTTTAGCAAGTTCCAGGTAACGGGCATGGAACATTTGCAGGCGGCTTTGGACCGAAAACGGCCGCTTATTTTTGCAGCCTGGCACGGGATGACCATGATGCTGGTTGGCTTTTTTGCCAACCATTACGACTTGTCCAAACTGGTGCTCATTTTGCCAGATGATTGGCGGGGCAGCACCCTGGTGGTGTTTACCGAGAAGCTGGGCGTCACCCCCTTCCCCATGAATTTGCACGGGGATGCCAGCATGGCCTCAGCGCGGCAGTTGGCCAATTTGGTGCGGCAGGTGAAAGCGGGGCGGGATGCTTACATCACCCCAGACGGCCCGGAGGGCCCATCTTACGAGATTAAGCCGGGCATCACTTTTATTGCCCAAAAGGCAAATGCCACCATTTTGCCGGTGGGGGCGTATGCGCGGCGCGGCTACCGGGTGCCCCGTTGGGACCGGTACGTGATGCCCTACCCATTCAGCAAAATTGCAATCCAGATTGGGGAGCCAATCGTGGTGAAGAAGGGGGAGGAGGATACGGCCGTTGCCCAACATATCACGCACCAACTGCACCATGTCACCCTGCAAGCCGCCGCCAACTTCTACGAAAAACCATTCACATAAAAAAATGGACTCTGATTTTCACAGATTCACACTGATTTTTGCCCTATCTGTGAAAATCAGTGTTTACCAGTGTCCAATTTTCCGAGGATTTCAGCGCGGAAAGAATCCGCGGCTACTTTGAAGGATTTGTATGGCAACTTTATCCGAGCAATCGTTGCAGTTTCAGGGCAATGCCCTGGCGTTTTATCACCGAATTTTGGCGGGTACGTTACGTTTTCAAATTGAGGGGCAAGCCAATGTAAGCAAAGCCAAAGCCAGCGGACGGCCGTTGCTGTGGTTGTTTTGGCACGAGCAGCTTTCTACTTTTGTCACCTATGCCGTCCGCTTCGTGGGTGGCGACAAATTCACCATCGTTACCCTGGGCGGCGACCCGCGCGGCGATATTTTGAGCAATTTTGCCAGCTCCTTGGGCGCTACGCCCTATGGCGTGGACATGCAAGGGAATCCGATGGAAGCTGGGCGCAACGTGCTGCGCGTCATTGAAGCGCTGAAAGCGGGAAAAGAATCTTTTTTAGCCCCGGATGGGCCAGATGGCCCCGCTTTTGAGCCAAAAGCAGGCGCTTCTTTTTTGGCGCGCAAGGCACAAGCGGCCGTTATTCCGGTAGGTGGCTTTACCAAAGCGGGATTTGCCCTGCGCCGCTGGGACAAATATTTGCTACCGTTTCCGTTTGGCCGGCTGCGGCTGGTATTTGGAGAACCTATTTTTGTACAACGGCGGGACAAAGATGAAGAAGTGACGGAGAAGATTGTGCGGGCATTAACGGCCGTTTACCAACAAGCCCGCAGTTAACAAGTTCCTATTTCAATTTCCGGCAGCCAGCATGATATCGAAGGTTGTGCCCTGGCCGGGTTTGCTGTCTACAAAAATGGAGCCGCCCAGCCCGTAAATAAAATCACGGGTCCAAAACAGACCAAAGCCCATCCCGCTGCCCTCTTTGGTGCTCCAGCCCATCTCAAAAATGTGGGGCAAATCTTGCGGGCGAATGCCCACCCCACTGTCCTGGATGAGGATTTGCAGGCGATCCGGCGCTTGCAACCGACTCGTCAGGTGCAACGAACCAGGTTTGCCTGGAGCCATGATCGCTTCAACTGCGTTTTTGAGAATCACGCGAAACGCTTCGGTGAGCATGTCTGGGGCGGTGAGAATGGTGGGCAAATCGTCTGCCAAACTGAGTTTCAGGGTGAGGGGTTGGCTATTGGGTAATCGTAAATTGTATGCTTCGTCGGCAACGGCCGTATCCGCTCGCTGCCACCCCGGAAAGAGTTCTCGCACAGCACGCAGCAGGCAATCGTTGATTTGCACATCTTTATCGGCCGTTAGCCGCCACGGCTCATGCAAATTATCCAGCAGGGTCACTGATTTTTCGATGCGCTGAATCATCAGGGCATTGGTGGCTAGAAGCTCCTCTTTTTGACTCTCAGAAAGCACTTCCGGTTCTTGCAGCAATTGCAGGTACATTTTGATATAGCTCAGGTCATTGCCCAAACCATGTACGGCCGTTGTGCTGCTAAAAGCCATTCGGGCAAAAAGCGCTGCAATGCGGCGCTGCTCTTCCGCCTCGTGGTAAAGACGCGCATTGCGAATGCCTGCGGCCGCTTGCTGGCCAAAGGTGGTGAGCAAGGTGGTTTCCCAGGTGGAAAAATGATCGCGTCGGGAGGCCACAAACAGGTTGCCAACCACTACATCCTCCACAAAAAAGGGCACCGCAATGACCTGGCGAATGCCCAACATGCGTTGCGCAAAATCAGCAAGAGGTTTATTGATAAACGGCCGTAACAAATCGTGTAGATGTTCAGAGGTGAGGAACTTTTGCGGACGGCCGTCTATGCCTTTAACCGCCCGCACGCTTAAATTGTTCTTGTAACGCGGCTGGTCCAAATAAACCACCGATTTGGGATCGAGCAGCGACATGCCCGCCTTTTTTTCCAGATGAGCCAGAATTTGGGGGGTATCGTCCAGAGCGTAGGCACGCACGGGCAAGGCATTGCCATTTTCCAGCGTGGCGACCATCGCACCTTCGTAGCCCAACTCGTTGACCACCGCGTCTACCACCGTTTGCAGCACGCGGGTTTCGTCTGTCATGCGGGCCTGCAAGGCAAAAATGACCCTCTCCAGCGCTTCCATCGCCGTGAGGCGGTAATTATTTTGGATGGCAGCGGCCGCCAGATTGCCAAACGCCTCTAAAAAATCTGCATCCCGATTGGTGAAGCTGTCTTGTGTCAGGGCCATAATTGCCCCAACCACCTCTTTTTGCACCACCAGCGGCACGGCAATCACCTGGCTGATGTTGAGTTCGCGCTGAATTTCGTCAGCAGTCGCCCGGTCGGTTAACGGCCGTAACAAATCATACAACCGCTCAGAGAGTAAATGCTGTTGACCCGGCTCGTTGGTGATGTTGGCATGGACCCCGTTGACGGCACTCACGCCCAAATTGTAGCGATGGCGGGCATTGTTGAGGTACATCAACGCCTGACCTGGTTCTAAATTGACGTGGCTTTGGGCAAATACTTGTTGCAAACGGCCGTTTGGCACCGTAAACGCCGAGGCACGCACATACAAACCCATGTCATTTTCTAACGTGGTTGCCAACGCGCCCAAACAGCCCAGGCGGTTCACCACATCATCTACAATTTGCTGCAAAACAATTTGGAGCCGTGGCGAAACGTGGGCGTGATGCTTACGGTTGAGGTGTATCACAAAATTCCTTTCTCTTCTCGCAGGTCACACAGTCTGTTGCGAGGGGTAAATTACCGACAAAGGTATTGTAATGATTCCCACGCAACTGGCTGTTAAAAAGCAGCAAAAAACGGGCAAATAGGACGAATTTCCTATCTGCCCGCTGGGCTTGTGAGAAGTTTTGTGAGGAAGTGGTAATCGGTGAATGGTTATCGGTGAACGGTCACCGGTTATCGGTAATCGGTAGAGGTTTCCACACTTCGATCACCGAATACCGATTACGGAATACCGAATACCGACCACCGACCCTACGGCCGTTCCAAAATGTGGGTCACAATGGTCGCGCCGCTGCCGCCAATATTTTGCGTCATGGCGATTTTGGCGTCCGGGATTTGGGCCGCACCGGCGTTGCCGCGCAGCTGTAGCGTGGCTTCGGCCAGCTGGTACAGCCCCGTCGCGCCAACGGGATGGCCGCGTGCCTTCAGTCCGCCCATGGTGCAGATGGGAATACGGCCGTCTGGGAAAATCGCCCCTTCTTGCGCCAATCGCACCCCCTGCCCCCGTTCGGCAAAGCCAGTGGCCTCCAGCGAGAGAGCCGCCATCACGCTAAACGCATCGTGCAGTTCAAACAAATCAATCGCCGACGGCACCACACCCGCCTGGGCATACGCCCGCTGCGCCGACAGTTCGGCCGCTTTCAGCCAGAGCAAATCGTGCCGGTCATGCACCGCCAATGTGTCGGTGGCGGAGGCAGAGCCAGCTACCCGCACGGCGTGAGGCGCTTTGGTAGCGGGAATCAGCAGCAGCGCCGCCGCGCCATCGCCAATGGGCGACGCATCAAACAGGCTGATTGGGTCTGCGACAATCCGCCCCTTGTCGTAGGTGCGCTGGCTGATCGGTTCCTGGAACATGGCGTTGGGATTTTTGGCCCCGTTGCTGTGGGCGTTTAGGGCAAAGGGGGCAAAATCACTCCGCTGATAGCCATATTCGTGCATGTACCGCCGCATGATGAGGGCGTTGAGCCCCACAAAGGTGACACCGTGAATGATTTCGTAGTCGGCGTCTGCGGCGGTGGTGAGGGCGGCGGTGGTCTCTTTAAACACCGTCTCCGTCATCTTTTCTACGCCGATGACGAGAACGGCGTCCAGCTCGCCGCTGGACACGGCCAAAATGCCCTGGCGCATGGCAGAACCAGCCGAGCCACAAGCGGCTTCCATTTTTACAGCTTCTGCGCCGCGCTGGTTCAGGTGGTCGGCAACGAGGGCACCCAGCTGCATTTGCTGGTTGAGCAGGCCGCTGGTCATGTTGCCCACATAAATGGCGTCTACTTGCTCTACCCCTGCATCTTGCATGGCGGCGCGGCCTGCGTCTACCGCCAACTGTCGGATTGAGCGATCCCACTGTTCACGAACGGCCGTTTGCCCCACGCCTAAAATTGCTACTTCACGCATAAAAGTCTCCAATTTGTAGAAGTTCAACTTTTGGCAAAAGTTGAACTTCTTATGCAATCAAACAAAAAGCTGGACCCGCGTACGAATCCAGCCTGGAGTATCATCCCATTTTCCCGTCAGAAACTATCAATCGGGGCCAAATGGCTCTCAAATGGTGTCAATTCACATCTATGGTTAAGGTCCAGTTGAAGCGGTCGGGGATACGGCCGTACTGAATCCCGGTTAGCTCATCGTACAAATGTTTAGAGACGGGTCCCGGCTTGTAATCGTTGATGATGTACTCGCCATCCTGGTAGCCAAACTTGCCCACCGGGGCAATGACCGCCGCCGTGCCGCAGCCAAACACCTCGCTGATTTTGCCGCTTTGCACATCGGCAAGCATCTGGTTCACCTCAACTGGTTCCTCAGACACCTCGTAGCCTAAATCGCGCCCTAGCTCAATCACCGATTTGCGGGTGATGCCTGGCAAAATGGAGCCAGTCAGCGGCGGTGTAACGATTTTCTTGCCTTCGTACACAAAGCAGATGTTCATCGCCCCCACTTCTTCGATATAGCGCCCCTCGACGGCATCCAGCCACAGCACTTGGGAGTACCCTTTTTTCTTGGCTTCCTCGCCTACAAACAGGCTGGCGGCGTAGTTGCCGCCGGTTTTGGCATCGCCCACGCCGCCGCGCACGGCCCGGCGGTACTTGTCGGAAATAAAAACGGGGACGGGACTAAACCCTTCCTTAAAGTATGCGCCCACTGGCCCAACGATGACAAAGTGCAGGTAGCTGCTGCTGGCGTGTACCCCTAGCGCTGGCTCGGTGGCGATCATGGTGGGGCGAATGTAGAGGCTGGCTCCGTCTGCGCTGGGCACCCATTCATGCTCCAGCTCTAGCAGCTTGATGATGGCGCTGAGATGTTCTTCTTCATCCACCACGGCCATAGACATGCGGCGGGCGGAGTTATTGAACCGTTTCATGTTTTCCCACGGCCGAAAAAGATTAATATTGCCGTCGGCGCGGCGGTATGCTTTGGTCCCTTCAAAAATTTCTTGCGCGTAATGGAAAACGGCCGTTGCCGGGGGCAAGCTAAAGTTTTCATAGGGGCCAATTTTGGCATCGTGCCAACCTTCGTCGGCGCTGTATTTTTGGCTAAACATGCGATTGGCAAACTTGTTGCCAAAACCAAAATCGTCGGTGGGGGGCGTTTTCAATGTGGTTGGGTTCAGTTCAATAACTTCAAGTTCCATCATAATCTCCTGATCTAAGTGGCTGGTGGTTGGTGGCTAATACAGTCCGGCGGAAATCCACACAACTTTATTATGACAAATACGCCGGACTGTTTAAGTATTGCGCCGCCGTCAATAACCTCATGCGAACTTCCAGAGCGCAATAGTAGTTTGGCCAGCCAGGCAATAATTCCTGCAAGGATTTTACTTGGATTTAGCAGATGATCCACCAGCTAGCAAAACCGTCTTTATTTGGCGGTGTCAGTGCCGTAGAGGTGTGCCAAACGCTGTTTATACTCTTCGTAATCGGTGAGCTGGCGCGGGTAGCTGGTGTGCATGAGAGGGGAAGAGATGAGGAAATCGGCCGTGGTGCGGTTGGTGGCCACGGGAATGTTCCACACGGTGGCCAGCCGCAGCAGCGCCTTCACGTCCGGGTCATGGGGTTGGGCTTGCAGCGGGTCCCAAAAGAAAATGAGCGTGTCAATTTCACCCTCGGCAATTTTTGCCCCAATCTGCTGGTCACCGCCGAGTGGACCACTCATGAGTTTGTTAATATCCAGGCCAAGCTCGGTTTCCAAAAGCCAACCTGTGGTGCCAGAAGCGTACAGTTTGTGCTGCCGCAACACGCTTACGTTGTATTTGGCCCAGGCCAGCATATCATCTTTTTTGTGATCATGGGCTACCAGAGCGATCTTTTTGCGTGGCTCCATCAGGACTTCTTGTTGTGCCATTTTTTCTCCTTAAGTTTCCTTCCAAGAAGGGAAGTTATTGTTGGCCGATTACTGAGCTAACTCCTCAACCGTCACTTCTGGTTGGTGAATGGGAAACGTCACGGAAAACACGGTGCCTTCATTTAACTGGCTTTCAACCGAAATGTGCCCTCTGTGCAATTCCACGATTTCTTTGACTATGGCTAACCCCAGGCCAGTACCTGGAATGTTCGATTGGCCCGTTCTTTGACCGCGATAAAACCGGTCAAATAGGTGTGGTATTTCCCGCTCATCTACTCCCACGCCATCGTCGGCAATTCGCAAACAAATTTGATTTTCTGGGGTCGTAAAGGTTTCAATGGTTATTGTGCCTTGCTTATCATTGTAATGAATGCCATTCGTAACCAAATTGGTCATAAGCTGCACCAACTGTGTTTTATTTCCTAGCAATAACGGCAAATCTGGCTGTAAGTTTTGCACCAGGGTGATGCTAAAGGCATCGGCTCTGGCTTCATGGCCGGCCGCAACTTCTTTTACAATGGGATTTAGCGCAACGGGCTGGAATGATTGATTTTTCGCACCAATTTCTAATTGTGACAAGCCCAAAGTTGCTTCAACCAGGTTGGCGAGGCGGGCGGCTTGTTGTTGCAAAATGTTTATGTAGCGCGGCTGCTTCTCTGGGTTGCCATGTTCCAGCAGGTTAATGTAGATGCTTAAATTGGCTACAGGCGTACGGAGTTCATGGGTTACATCGGCAATAAATTTGGTTTTTAGTTTGTCTAGCTCTTGCAAGCGCTCGTTCGCCATCTTCAAATCCAGGGTACGGCTGGCAACGCGGGCTTCTAAAGTTTGCATTAGCTGGATGCGCTGCAGGCCGTTGGCAACGATGTTGCACATGGCTTGCAGGGTGTGTACTTCGTCTTCGGCAAATTCGTAAATTGTATCTAACCCCAGATGAATCACGCCTAAAATACCATCTTCGCTGACCAGGGGAAGCGCAATGGACGACTGTAATTTCTGAATGGTTTCTGGCTCTTCCAGTTTGAGTTTGCGGCGCTTGTCTTTATTGATTTCCGTGCTGATGTGCAGTTTGCCTGTTTGGGCAACATACCCGGTAATGCCTTCGTTGAGGGCGTATGCGATGTGCATTGGGTAGCTTTTGGGCGGGTAACATGCCTGGGAAACAACGGCCGTTCCTGCATCATCTAGCAAAAAGGCAACGCCGACGGTTGCCGAAAATATTTCCACCATCGTTTGCAAAACAGATTGCAAAATATTGGGGATGGTATCGAACGACCGCAAGGCAGCCGAGACGATGCTGAGCGCTTCTAGCTCCGTGACTCGCCGCTGGATTTCGGTAAACAGTTGGGCATGTTTTAGCGCCAGTGTGGCCTGGTTGGCAAAAGCGACCAGGTTGTTTTCGTGTTGCAATTGGTAAAAGTCTGGCTCAATTTTGTCAACCATTAAAAAACCAACGGGTACATCGGCAAAAATAATGGGAACACCCATCCAGGATTTGATGTGCCCAGGATAGGACCATTCTTCTGATTGATCTGTGTTGGTGATGCGCAACGGCCGTTTCGTTTCGTACATCTTCCGCAGCGTTGGCATTTCTGCAACGATTACCTCATCTTTCAAAATAGTTGCGTCGCGTTTGGTGTCAAAATCCCCAAAATCCCGCCGACGAACAACACGGGCCGCACCTTGCCTGATCAACGCAAAATTGACCGAATCGTAAGGCACTACGCGGGCAATTTCTTCCAAAATCCGATCTAAAACCTGCTCAAAGTCGAGCGTGCCAATTAAAGCTTGCCCAGCCATTTGCAACGCTTCCAATAATAATCGCTGTTCTTTTTCAGTGACCAAAAGTTGGCTTTTAGAAATCGCCAGGGCAAGCTGTCGGGCTATTTGTTCGCCCCATCTCACCTCTTCGGGCGAGAATTGGCGAGGTTCGTTGAACCCTACAAGCAACGCACCCACAGCTGCATTATTGGCAACCATTGGCAATGCCAACATGCCCCGTGTGGGCAAATATTGGGCCACATGCTGGCTCACATCGGGCGAGGTCCGAATATCTTCAATGGGCAGAGCGTGGCCAAGCCGGTAAACCGTTTTTGAAAGGGAAAAATCAGTAGGGTCTCGATTCATAGTCAGGTAAGATTCTGTACCCTCACCAAAGGCAACGGCCGCAAGTGGGACTTGCTTCGTTTTGTCCCAAAGCGAAACATAACAATGATCTGCATTCAACAAATCAACCACACGGCTTGCAATAGCAGTCAAATTGTCTTCAAAATTGTCTGCGCTAATGGCTGCCTGGGTAATATCGTTTAGCAATGCCTGGTTGTGGGCATATTGCTCAATTGCCTGGTGCGCTTCAGTGATATACGTTTGGGTTCGCCGCTCCACGGTTAAATCTTTGACGGTGCAAGAGCAGCCTAAAAACAGGTCGTTTTCGCTAAAAACGGGCTGAATATTTAGCAATAACCAGATTTTATCTTTTTCATTATCGACACGGCCGTTCCGCAGCACAATTTCCTGCTCATAAAAGTGGTTTGATTCCAGCTTTACGGCCGTCTGCAAGTTCACTAACTCCGCGTGGTTTTCTGTTTTATCCGCTAACCTTTCCAATAATTTGGGTAAGGTCAGATGTTCCACATCTTTTTTTGGCAGAATAGGCAATAGTCGGCTGGCATATTCGTTGGCATCAAGCAAAGTTAGCTGCTCATCAAACACCAGCAAACCAATAGTTACGGTATTGACTACCTGCTTCATGGCCAAAACCATTGGTGAAAAGAAGCGGTATTTGCGCATAACCCAGGCCGCCCCAACCGCAGCAAACAAAGGGGTCACCATGCTGCGCATGGCCAGGGTCAAGTTGAGCATGGGCAAGTACAGAAAGCCAACCGACAAAGCAAAAATCAAGAGCACCCGCGCAGCCCGGCGCAGCCTCTCTGGCAAGGTACGGCTAAATCCAAAATAGCTCGTCGGCAAAATAAACAATACGTTGAGTACAACAATGTAGAAAAAATAAAAGGGGACACCAAGACGGCCGTTTAGCACATGTCGAATCGAAACAAATCCCTGCGTATATAGCTCTGGCTCATAAACAATCAACAAGGGAGATGAGGCAAACGGTTCAAGTAGCCAAACCGCCAGCGGCAAAATCATAAACCCCAAAAAAGGCCACCAGGCTAATTGCGTCAACCGCCGATGGGGAATAAAAACATTCAGCACCAGCAGCCAGAGCAGCGGCGTTGCCATCATAGTTGTTAATGCATGAACTTCAGAAGCCACAAATATCGTTGCGGCTTCATTGGATATGCTCGCGACAAAAAGGCTAAAACTTCCAGCTGACAAGATCAGCATGTACGCGGCAAAAAGCCGATTACTTCGCAGTCCTGGCTGAAGCATCAATATGTACATCATTAGCATCAACTGCAAGCTAATAATGCAAAATGCTGACAAATAAAGCTGGGTCAATGTGGTCATCAGAATGATTTATGTAAACTTTCACACAATCCAAGCTACGCATCGCAAAAAAACTGACAACCTGGACGACCAAATTGCCTACGTCATGTGCACTTTTTTGAGCTCGTGAGCAATCTTAATGAATTGTTGAGGTAAAACCTTCTGAAAGATTATAACATCCACACTCTGGTTTTTCCGTCCAGGATTAGTGAAAGCCATAAATTAACAATAGCCAATTTGTCAGTTTTTCTGCCAAGCAGATAGGCTCAATGACTTGCCACAATGATTTACCTTGCCTAAGATGGACCACATGTTTCCAATTTTGACACGCCTTGGCCCATTTTTTGTGTACAGCTACACGGCCGTTTTCGCCATTGGCCTTCTGTTAAGCTGGGGGATTACCCACCGACTGGCCCGCCAACAGGCGCTGCCCCGCTGGCAGGATGCCGCGCTGGCTGCGCTTTTGGCGGGCTGGCTGGGGGCGCGGTTGGGCTTTGTGCTGCTAAACTGGGGCTATTTTGCGGAACGGCCGTCCCAACTCCTCCAACTTTGGCAAGGCGGCCTGACGGCTTACGGCGGCTTGCTGGGTGGTTTGATTGGTTTGGGCACGTGGTGCTGGTGGCGGAAACGGCCGTTTCTCCCCTATGCCACCCTCTTTTCCCCCGCCCTGCTGCTGCTCATCGCCACTGGCTGGGCCGCCTGCTGGTTCGAAGGCTGCGCCTACGGAGCCGAAACCACCCTCGGCCCCCTCGCCGCCAACCTGCCAGACACCTTCGGCGTTTTCGCTGTCCGCCACCAAACCCAACTCCTCGGCCTCGGTGCCAACTTACTCTTGCTAACAGCACTTGCCTACTCGCCCACTCGCAAACTTGCCCACTCGCCCACTTGCAAACTCGCAAACTCGCACCCCTTCCCCCTCACCCTCATCCTCGCCAACCTCATCCACCTCACCCTCACCTTCCTGCGCAGCGACGCCGCCCCCCTGCTGCTCGGCTGGCGGCTGGATAGCTGGCTGGCGCTCCTGTTCGCCATTGGGGGTGGGATGCTGTTACAATACGGCCGTCAAAAAAAGTATTCAGGTTAGCAAGTATGCAGGTGTGCAAGTAACAAACAACACTTGCAAACTCGCCCACTTGCAAACTCGCAAACTGAAATTATGAAACTAAAAGTCGGACTTGCCCAAATAACCCCAAAACTCGGCGACCTGGAAGCCAATCTGGAACGCCACCTGCAAGCGATCGAGGAAGCTGCCGAAAGCGGCGTGGAGCTGCTCGTCTTCCCGGAGCTTTCCCTAACAGGCTACCGGCTGCGCGACCTCGCCTTCAGTGTCGCCATCCAGCCCACCTACAAAAACCCCATCTTCGCCAAGCTGCTAGACGCCAGCCGGGACATGGACCTGGTGGTTGGCTTTGTCGAATCGGACACGCGCCAGAAATTCTTCATCTCCGCCGCTTACCTGTCCGGCGGCGAGGTGGTGCATCTGCACCGCAAAGTGTACCTGCCCACCTACGGCATGTTCGACGAAGGGCGCTATTTCGCCTGGGGCGACCAGCTGCGCGCCTTCAACACCCGCTTTGGCCGCGTCGGCATCCTCATCTGCGAAGATTTCTGGCACGTCAGCGCAGCGTACACGCTCTGGCTGGACGGAGCCGACATGCTCATTCTCACCTCGTCATCGCCGGGCCGCGGGCTGGCCACCGAGCAAAAAATCGGCAGCGCCAAATGGGTAGAGCATATCAACCAGGCATACGCCAGCATGTTTACCAACTTCATCCTGCACACCAACCGCACCGGCTTTGAAGATGGCGTGACGTTTTACGGCGGCTCCACCATTTACGACCCAGAAGGCCATCTGCTCAACCAGGGGCCATACTACGAAGAAGCGCTGGTCACTGCCAAACTGGACCTCAACGAAATCCGCCGCGCCCGCATTCGCTTGCCCCTGCTCCGCGACGAGCGCGTGGGCCTCACCCGCCGCGAACTCAGCCGCATTTTGAAAGACAAATAGCAACAATTTTTATCAACAGATTACGCAGATTTACCAGATTGTTAAATCCTTTTAATCTGCGAAATCTTTGATTAGCTCCTGTACGCTAAACAGGACTGGCACCAAATTTATGACTAAATCAACTTCCATCCCCACTGGTTACGACACAAGCGACGACCACCGCTCCGGCTTTGTGGCGGTGATTGGCCGCCCCAACGTGGGCAAAAGCACGCTCATCAACGGGCTGCTGCAAGAAAAGATCAACATCGTCTCCCCCAAACCGCAAACGACGCGCAGCCGTCAGTTGGGCATCCTCACCACGGCCGATTACCAGATCGTCTTCATGGACACGCCGGGTCTGATGCAGCCGCGCCACAAGCTGGACGAATTTATGGTGGAAACGGCCGTAGAATCCCTCAACGAGGCGGACGTGGTGCTCTGGCTGGTGGACGGCAGCGAACCCATCGGCCCCGGCGACCGGGCCATCGCCGAAATGGTGGCCCAGGTGGAGGAGAGCGTAGCCGTCATCCTGGCCATCAACAAAAGCGACATCACCGCGCCAGAAAACGTGATGCCTCACACAGAAGCGTACCGCGAACTGGCTCCTGACGCCGCCTGGATTTTCTTTTCGGCGCAGACGGGAAACGGCCGTGCCGAACTCCTCGACCTCATTGTGCAGGCCCTGCCCCAGGGACCTCGCTACTACCCCGCCGACCAGCTCACCGACGTTTACGTCCGCGACATGGCCGCCGAATTCATCCGCGAACAGGTGATGCTGCAACTGCGCGACGAAATCCCCTACGGCGTGGCCGTGCAGGTGGACCAGTTCAAAGAGCGCGAGAACGGCGTCACCTACATCGGGGCCAACATTTTTGTGGAGCGCGACAATCACAAAGCAATTGTCATCGGGGCCAAAGGGAGCCAACTGCGCAAAATCGGGGCGGCCGCCCGCAAGGAGCTGGAAACCCTGGTCGAGGGCAAAGTGTTCCTGGAACTGTGGGTCAAAGTAGAACCCAAATGGCGGCACAACGAAAAAGCGCTCAAGCGCCTCGGCTATACCAAACCAGAATAAACTCACGTTTCCCCAAAAAATAGGACACGGATGCCACGGATTTGACAGATTTTCTGTTTTTATCCGTGTAATCCGTTCGATCCGTGTCCACTCTTTTCAGAAATTGGTCCTGCTTTGTGTGACTTTTGCTGTCACACGGGTTCAAAATTGTGTGAATGGCAAGGTTGATCCGATCAGAACATCCGTGCTAAACTTGCGACGTTGGCCGAACCTGGGCGTATTTTGTTGTTGAGCCAATTTTCTGGGCGCACGGATACAAAAATAGCCACAGAGGAAAAAGAGAAATCAGAGAAATTGAACCAAATCTCTAAAACCTCTGTGTTCTCTGTGGCAAAAATCAGGACAGTTCTCAGCACAGGAGAATGGATATGACAACACATCCAGAAGAGCAGGCGGTCAGCCGCCGGAACTTCATCAAGGCGGCGATGGTAACGGCCGTTGCCGCCTCAGCCACTGGCGCAGGCGCAGCCATCTACAACCAGAACCAGAACGCGGCGACCGTGATCACCTCCGTACCCAATGGCATCGCACCCGTTGTGAGTACGGCCGTTCCCGCCCTCACCTCCCCCGACAGCGATCTGTTTACCCGCCTCGCCGCCGTTCAGGCCGAAAACGTGCGCCTGCAAGCCGCCCTAGACGCCGCCCAGCGCCAGCTAAGCAACCTGCAAACCAACAACCAAACGGCCGTCTCCGACAGCGAAACGCTCACCTTAGAGCTGGGTCAAGCCAACGAGCGGATTGGCATCCTGGCGGGGCTGATTGCCCTGTACGAACAGTTTGCAGCGGTGGATGTGGAAACGGCCGTTGCCGAAGGCTTTACCCACTTCACTGGCGAGGTCGAAGAGATGCTGGCGGAGATGCCCACGCTCTCCGAGAGCATCCAGATGGGGCGGCAGGCGTTGCAGAATTTTGAATTGCAGGTGCCGGTGTTGGATAACGGCCGTCTCTGGCTCATTGACCATCTGGCCAAAATCGAAACCTATTTTGCGGCCGTGGAACGGTTGTTGTCAGAAGCGGTAGACCGCGTTGGCCCCTTCCTGCAAATGCTGACGGACTGGTTTGAAGGTGTGCGCAAATGGCTCCCCTTCGGCATCGGTCAAACGGCGGTGACCATCATGCAGTCCCTCACCACGCTCGTCATGGAAACGCCCAACACGCTCAGCGGCTTAAACAGTAACGTCGTGCAACCGCTCGACGTCTGGCTGAACCGGGACCAAAACAACGA
Source organism: Ardenticatenaceae bacterium (assembly GCA_020634455.1). Taxonomy (GTDB): domain Bacteria; phylum Chloroflexota; class Anaerolineae; order Promineifilales; family Promineifilaceae; genus Leptofilum. The sequence goes on from JACKBQ010000001.1 coordinate 955,520, forward strand.
AACCGCCCTCAACCGCACGCTCATCACCCCCCTCCGCGACGGCCTCATGCCCAAAGCAGACAACGCTGTGAGCAAAGTGCAGCAGATGGACGCGACTTACAAAACTGTGCTGAAGGAACCTGTGGAAACGGCCGTTTCCAGCCAACGCGCCATTCGGGGATTAATTGTGGCTTACCGGGAGCAATACGGTATTCAGTAATCGGTGAACGGATGACCGATTACCGTCCACCGATAACCGTTTACCGAATCACCTTGACACAACCCGCGCCCCGTCCCATACTTGCCGCCATGCACATAGACATCCTCACCTTGTTCCCGGAAATGTTTCCGGGTTATCTAAACGAGAGCATCCTCAAACGGGCGCAGGCGGCGGGCTTGCTGCAAATTAACCTGCACAATTTGCGCGAGTACGCTACTGGCAAGCACCGCATCACCGATGAACCGCCTTACGGCGGTGGCGGCGGCATGGTGCTGAAGCCAGAGCCGATTTTTACCGCCGTTGAATCTCTAATCTCTAATTTCCAATCTCCCAATTTGCCCATCATTTTGCTAACGCCGCAGGGACGGCCGTTTACCCAAACCGTCGCCCAGGAACTGGCTGCACACCCCCGGTTGCTGCTGCTGTGCGGCCGTTACGAAGGTGTGGATGAGCGCGTGCAGCAACATCTGGTCACTGATGAGATTTCAATTGGCGATTTTGTGCTGACAGGCGGCGAACTGGCGGCGATGGTGCTGGTGGATGCGGTGGCCCGGCTACTGCCCGGCGTGCTGGGCGCAGAAGATGCCGCAGAAGATGACAGCCACGCTACCGGTCTGCTGGAAGGCCCCCACTACACTCGCCCTGAAACATTCCGCAACTGGTCGGTGCCAGAGGTGCTGCGCTCTGGCCATGCCGCCAACATTGCCCGCTGGCGACGGCAGCAAGCGCTGCGCCGCACCTGGCAGCGCCGCCCAGACATGCTGCTCACTGCCACCCTCAGCGAGGAAGATCGCTGGTTTTTGGGCAAACTAGCCGCTGAACCCGGTAATCGGTGAGCAGTGGTCGGTAATCGGTAGAGAATCTCCGTTACTTTTGAGCTAAATTACTCACTGACCTACTGATTACCGATTACGGATAACCGACAACGGGAGACCAACATGCGCAGCTTTTTACGATTTTTAGCAGGGATTGTGGCCATCTTTTTTGTGATTACGGCCGTTCTCGCCCTGTTCCTCACCAATTTATTCACTGTCATTGCCAACCGCGAACTCATTAAAGACTCTCTGGCCGATCTTGACAGCCTGGTTGTGGAAACGGTGCCCACCTTTGTGGCCCAAACGCTAGAACAGCAAGCACAAGAGCGCGGCCTGGCCCCCATTAATCTGGATGAAGAGCTGTTGCAGCAATCCATGGAAACGCTATTGCCCCCTGGCTGGATTGACAAGCAGGCAGATACGGCCGTAGACACTGTTTACAACATGCTGGAAAGTGGTGATCTGGAAAATGCCCAGCTGGAAATTGACGCCACCCCCATCCTGGATCGCTTTCGCGGCGAGCCAGGTCAGGCCGTCGTGAACAACATCGTCGCCAGCCTGCCAGTCTGCACCCAACCCGTCAACCCCGCCGAACTGCTAGGGCCAGAGGTCACCATCCCCGACTGCCTGCCGCCCGGCGTGCCTACCGAACAAGTTAGCCAGGAGGTGCATCTGCGGCTGGTGCAGGCGCTAGACAGCAATCCACAACTCACCAAAGAGTTTGGCGTATTGCGCGTACCGCTCTTTTCGCCAGAACAGCAGGCCCAAAATGAAGAGTTGGTGCAGGCACGGGATCAACTGTTGCGTTTGCAGCGTACCTTTGCCTTTATGCAGCAGTGGGGCTGGCTGCTTTGGCTGCTGCCGTTTAGCTGCCTGCTGCTCATCACGCTGTTGGCGGTGCGGTCGTGGTCTGAGTGGGGGCTGTGGTGGGGTTGGCCGATGGCGGGAACGGCCGTAATCGTTCTGTTCATCAGCCTTATTTTTCCAGCAATTACCACGCTTTTGCTGCGTCAGCTCCCCGCCGACCCCACAGTGCTGGCAGGTTCGGTGCAGCTAACGGGGGTAAGAATGGTAACGGCCGTAACAGACACCTGGCTCAATCGCGTCAACGTGCAGGCCGCCATCATGTTTGTGGTTGGTATATTGTTTTTACTCTTGGGGTTTGTTACCAGAAAAAGAGAAGCAAACTGGTAAAAAATTGTCAAAAAGCTGTCATTCCCGCGAAAACGGGAACCCATTGCACACACAAATGGATTCCCGTCTGCGCGGGAATGACAAACTACCAGTGAGTTTTACGGCAGCGGAATAACGACAAATTTCTCGAATCCCGTCGCTTCCCCTTCAATTTCATGGTCAAAGTAATAGGCCGTCATCACTTCAACATCCCCGGAATCAACATTGTTAGACAAATCCAGCTTGGCGATGAAAACATCATTCACAAAAAAGTAGCCCACATTGCCCCAAGCAAACACCAGTAGCCGATTTTGCTCATTTGCACCCAAATTCAGGTTAGTTAGGGTGCCTTCAGCCACCGTGACCTCATTGTCGGTGCTGCCCTGACGGTCAGCCAGTTGCCAATCACCTTCAGAGGCAACCACCAGCCAATATTTGAACGAGCCATTGCTGCGCAACGAGAAACCATAATCCCAATCATTCACCGAAGCGGCAAACGGATTGGTAAAGGTGGCTTCCGCGATAAAGTTCACCTGATCCACGTCAGCGCTTTCCAGCTTAATGAGATCGTCAAGGGCGTGGGGCAATTCGCCATCGCTTGGGCCAGAGGCTGGGGCAATAGGCCACAAGCCAAAGCCACGGTAGGGGGTTGCCTCACCATTGATTTCGTTGGAACCATAAAAACCGGTGCCCAAGGCAATGTCGCCGGAGTTGGTTCGTGAAGAAAGGTCTAATTGATCCACAAATTCGCCATTCAGGAAGAAGAAACCTAAATTGCCCACAGTCACCAAATCAAGCTGGTTAGACCCACCGCTACTCAGGTCCAAAAGCCGGGAAACGTCCCCATCTTGTAAAAAGTTGTCGGTGCCGGGCGTACGGTCGTTTAGTATCCACTCACCATCGGAGCGCACCACCAGCCGCATCTCGTCATCCACATCGCTTTGGCGGAAGATGAGGCCAAAATCCCAACTGCCTGTGCTGGCGCTATAAGGATTCACCATATCAACTCGCATAACAAAGTCAGCGGGGGAGGCATCAGCATACACCGTTTCGATGAAGTCGTCGTCATCATGAAGCATAGTGCCATCTACTGGGCCATAAATCGCAGCGAGGCTACCGCGTGGTGGCGGTGGGGGTAGTTCAGTGGGGGGAGCAGCCGCAGCGCGGGTCATTTCGGCGCTTTGGCGAGTGGCTAAAGCATTTGGTGTGGGTTCGGCCAAAACTGCTGTCGGCGGCGGTGGTTGGGTAGGCAACACGGCCGTTTCCGTGGGCATCTCGGTAGGTATAGCCGTAGGCTCAACAGCTGCCTCTTCAGTTTCCCGTGCGGCAATTGCTGCGGCGGTCGCTTCTTCGTCAACCGGATCTTCTTCATCTTCTTCCGGTTGGGGCGTGTTGGTGGGGTCATCTCCAAAAGCAAAGCCGCCATCAGAAAGGGCAGAGTACGCCGCGTAAGCTCCGCCAATGCATAAAAGGACAATCACCGCAATCACGCCCCAAATCCATTTGGGCACACCACCGCTGCTGGTTTGCATTTGCGGCGTGGCAGTTGACGTGGGGAAGCTAACTGGCCCGGTGCTGCGGCCCACAGGCGGCGGTGGCGGCGGCACTGCCGGGGTAGAGGTGGCAGTTTCCAGGGGAACGGCCGTTGTGCGAGCAGGGGTCACAGGCGGTGGTGCAGGTTCATCCAGCAGCTCCGCCTGCATTTCACTCAGCCCGGCTTCCAGTTTTTGCATGGTTGGCTTTTCCAGGCCGCGTTCCGTAACGGCCGTCAGCGCCGTGGAGAGGTCAGTGGCCGAGGAAAAACGTTCGTTCCGCTCTTTAGCCATCGCCTTGTTGATGATTTCGTTGCAAGCGGGCGGCAAATCGGGGCGTACCGTCAAAATTTCGGGGATGGGGTCCATGACGTGCTTCATCATCATGCGGGCCGGCGTGTCGGCATCGTACGGGGTGTTGCCGGTGAGCATTTGGAAGAGAATGACACCGAGGGCGTAAATGTCGGAACGGCCGTCTAGCTGCTTGTCGCCATACACTTGTTCCGGGCTCATGTAGGTGGGCGTGCCCACCAAACTGCCGCTGGCCGTCAGCGCATTGGTGGATGAGGAGACATGCACAATGCCAAAATCGGCCAAAAACGCATCGCCATACTGGTCAAAAAGCACGTTGCTGGGCTTGAGGTCACGATGAATGATGCCCATGCTGTGGGCCCGATCCAGTGCCGAACCAAGACGCTTGAGAATAACGGCCGCTTCATCAATGGCAATAGGCCCCTGCGCCAGGCGATCTGACAATGAACCACCCGTCATCAGACGCATCACCAAAAACGGCTGGCCATCTTCCTCGCCAAAATCGTACACGGGCACAATGGCGGGATGTTCCAACGTGGCGATGGTTTTGGCCTCACGGGTAAAGCGAGCGCGAAATTCCGCCTCGTGCATAAATTCACGGGGCAGCATTTTTAGCGCCACGGTGCGCTCAAAGCGAGGATCGTACGCTTCATACACGGTGGCCATGCCGCCGCGCCCAATCTCTTGTTTAATTTCGTAACGGCCGATTTTGTCTGGAGTCATAACAGTTTCTTTTGATTGAAAAAGTTGATAGAAGCTTACTGAAAACGGTTCACAGCGGGTGTTGGTTCCCAGCCGATTCAGTATTTGTATAGGGTATTGGTTTAACCCAGAAAATTCAAGACTCTAATTTACAATATTTTGGTCAAAAATGAATGAAACGGCCGTAAATTTCACCAAGCCGCTCGATTATCAACCAAAATTGACCTTCTTTTACCAATCCAAAGTTGGGCGAGGCAGGTGGTAACGAGGCAGTTCGCTCTTCATTTTCATTTTCCACCTGCCTGGCCCCTATTTACCACTTTTCACTTTTTACTTATCACTTTTTACTTGCCCCCCACTCATCACGTTTTACCACAACTAGCGTAATGTCATCAAACTGGGCGGTATCGCCAGCATGGTCTTGAATGGCGCTGGTGATGCAGTGGGCAATGCGGCTGGCGTCGCCGTGCGGCAGCAAGTTTACCGCCTGCTCCAGCCGGGTGAGGCCAAATTCGTCCATATCTTCATTCATCGCCTCGGTGACGCCATCGGTGTACAGCAGCAGGGTGTCGCCCGGCAAAAATGGAATGGTGGCGGTCTCGAATTCAACATCCGGCAACACGCCCAGCGCCATGCCATGCTCGGTTAGCAGGGTGCTGCTGCCGTCGCGGCGCACCAGCAAGGGCGGGTTGTGACCGGCGTTGGCGTAATGCATTTGCCCGGTTTCTGGTTGCCAAATGGCGTAAAAAATGGTCACGAACAGATCGGATTGGGTGTCCTGATCAATAATTTCGTTGGCGCGGGCGAGCGCTTCGGCCGGGTCGCCCCGGCTGATGGCCACAGCTCGCAAAATGGTGCGGCACAGGGCCATGAACAGCGCGGCGGGGATGCCCTTATCGGCCACGTCGGCCACAACAATGCCCCAACTGCCATCTCGCAGGGGAATGAAGTCGTAAAAATCGCCGCTTACCTGACGGGCAGCTTGCCAGTAGCTGGCAACGGTGCAGCCGGGAATGTCTGGGTTGCCATTGGGCATGAGGCTGGCCTGAATGCCACGCGCCACGTCCAGTTCGCGCTCTAGCCGGGTGCGCTCGGCGGCTTCCTGATAGAGGTGGTGGTTGAGTACGGCCGTTGCTGCCTGATGCGCTACCCCAGTGAGAATGTTGAGCCGACGATTGCTGAGGGAACGGCCGTTTTCCATCAACGACCCGATCACCATTGCCCCCACCAACTGCCCCCGCGCATTCAAAGGAAAACCAAACGCCTGCTCGGTGCCCAGCACTTTTTCCAGCCAAGGGGGTAGTTGAATCACGAAATAAGTGCCGGTGGGCGATAGCGAATCGGCCAGTTTGGGGGTGATGTCGTCAAATTCGTCCTGATCCAGCGCCAACGTTTCCAGCAGGCCGCGCCCCATTTCGTTGATGCCAAAACTGGGGCCGGGCCAAAACTGCTGCCGCTCCTCGTCCCAGATGAGGATGATGCAACTTTCCACACCGACCAGCATGGGCACCAGTCGGGCGATGGTGTCTAAAATTTCGTTTAGCTCGATGAGGCTGTTGACGGCGGCGGCTACCTGAAACAGCGCGGTGTTGACCCACGCTTCTTCTTGCTGGGCGTTGCGCAGGTGCCAATTTTCCAGCCCACGCGCCAACTGCTGGCTGATGCTGTCCAACAGCTCTTCGCGGCGGCCGGGGGTTTGCAGCACGTCGGCGTGGTCGTGGTCTGGTTCATCGCCGCTGACCACCATCACACCCATGATCTCGTTGAGCGTGTTCACCGGGAGCAGCGCCAGTTTTTTTGGCGGCTGCTTATCTTCCAGGTGACGCAGCCAGGCGGGCACTTTTTGGGTAACGATGCGCTCCTGGCCGACGTGGACGGCATCCAGCGCGGGCCAATCGCCAATTTTCAGGCGTTGTTCGGCAATGAGCGCCGCCCCTTTTGGCGTAAACCCGACGCTGTAGCTACCTCGGTAAACGGCCGTTTCCTCATCCCACAGCAGAATAACGCAAAATGGCACCCCGGCCAGCATCGTGGTCAGGCGGCTAACGGCCGTAAGAATCTCATCCAGATCGGCGCTGCGGCTGACCGCTTCGGCCACCTGCAACTGGGCGGTGGAGAGCCACGCCTGCTCCCGCTGGCGAGCCAACTGGCGCAACTTGCTGATGGAAATGGCAATTTCGGAGGCAAGAGCCTCCAGCGTCATCTTCTCGATGCGGGTGAAGATGCCCGCTTTGGGACTTTGCACGTCCAGCACGCCAACCACCTCGCCATCTACAATGAGCGGCAGGGCCATTTCAGAGCGGGTGCTGTTTTCTAGCGGATTGTCGTGGGCGATGAACAGCTCATCTTCTGTGGTGTTGTTGCTGATGATGGTTTGTTGGGTGAGAACGGCCGTGCCAATCAGCCCCTGCCCCGGCGGAATGCGCCAATCCTCGGTGAACACCTCTGGCCCGCTGCTGGCCTGGATCACAATCTCGCCCGTGACCGGGTCAATGCCAAAAATAGACACCAGATGAAACTCAAACGTCTCTTGCGTCAGCTTGACCACCTGGCTAAAAATCTCATCCTGATTTTTTACTTTGCTAATTTCCAGCCCAATCTGCCCCACCAGTTCCAGATGGGCGGCGCGGCGACGCTCTTGGGCAAACAGTTGGGCGTGGGCAATGGCGGCGGCGGCCTGGTTGGCCAAAATGGTCAGGCGGCGCAAATCTTCTTCGGTAAAACGGCCGGGTTGGGCACTTTGGGCAGCCACAATGCCGATGGTGTCGCTGCCGCTAACCAGGGGAATGAAGAGGGCTGAACGAGGCGGCGAATTGCTGATGTAGCGGGGGCGAGCGGGCAGGCTGTCCAGTTCGCGCTCAAAGTCGCGCACCAGCAGCGGCTGCTTGGAGGTGCGCACCCAGCTAATGATGCCTCCCTCTTCGCTAAGATCGAAAGTTTGGGGTGTTTCCTGGCGGGTGCCGCGAATTTTCCAGTAGAGGATGTGGTATTCGGTTTCTTCGAACAGCCCCACCTGGAAAGTGCGGTTGTCTATCACCTGCCCGGCTTCATTGGCGATGAGTTCTGCCAGAGCGTCTACGTCTAGCTGGGCGGCGACCAGGGCACGACCAGCGGCGCTGAGTGCTTCTAGCTCGGTTATGCGCTGAATGAGCAGTTGGCGGGAGCGGTAACGGCGCAGCAAAATGTAGGCGGAGAGGATCAGCGCGATCACCAGCAAGGCAAATGAAATAGACGGCCATGAAAGACCGTCCATTGCCTGCCCAAAAATCAGCGCATTTACGGGAAACTGTGCCATTGGTATGATTTTTTAATTAGCGGCCAAGCCATCCTGGGCCGTTTGGCGGTCTGGAAAGATTTGGAAAAGTTGGTCGAAACCAACCATGCCGAAGATTTCTTGCAAACGGCCGTTTAACCCACACAGCACCAAATTCCCTTCTTGCTGTCGGGCTTTGCGCCAGCCAGTTACCAGCGTGCGCAACCCACCGCTATTGATGTAGTTGGTTTGGCTCAGATCAACAATGAGTTTGCTGTTACCGTCGTCCAGCAGAGTGGTGAGCTGTTGTTCCAGTTCTTGGTTCAGGGTTTGGTCGAGACGGCCGTTTACCCCCACCAACCATATTTCGTCAGCCAACGCTTCTTGCCAGATGTTCATGTCTTCTTTTTCACCAGGGTCAAGGTGTTGCCTGTGCCATCATCAAACGAAAAAACGACCTCATCCATAAGCTGCTCCATAAAGTGGATGCCTAATCCACCGACTTTCACATCCTCAATGTCGGGGGGGGGGGCATCATCGGGCAGCTTGGGCAAAGCAGGTTTGGGAACAGCGTCGGGGTCGAAGGAACGGCCGTTGTCGTGAATAACGATAGTGAAGGCCTTGTCCAATAATTGCCAGCTTACTCGAATCTCGCCCTGGTCTTCACCGCCATAAGCATGTTCAATAACATTGGTACACGCTTCATCGCAGGCCAGCTCAATGTGGAAGACGGCCGTTGCATCCAAGCCAGATGCAGCCGCGCCATTTGCCACAAACTGACAAATCTTTTGGATTTCTTCGTAACGTCCGGGAAACGTTTGGACGTGTTTATCAGCCATGTGTGAGGGGAAAATGGTTCTTGGTAGAGACGCCGCCAGGCAACGCCTCTACGCAACCTTAAAAACTGCCTACGGCAGCGGTGTTGTCTTCATAAACTTTAAACAAAGAGTCTAAACCAGCCAGGGAAAGAACCTCTGCCACACGCTCAGACGGTGCAGCCAATCGCACATCGCCACCGCCACGCTTGCACTCCTTCAAGGTAGAAACAAGTGTCCGCAACCCGGCGCTGCTCATGTAAGTGACACCTGTCAGATTAAGTACCAGATTGCTACGGCCGTTTCCGGTCAGTTGTTTCAGACTACCTTCAAAGTCAGCTGCATTGCTGCTATCAATCCGGCCATTCACCGTCACCAGTTCTACCCGCTTCAAAGATTCTACATTGATATTCATCGCTGTGTCGCTCATGCCACATTCCTCCTTCATCGAGTCGGTAAAATCGTAAGAAAATTATAGCGCATTTGCCAATTATTACGATTGACGATTATAGCCTCACCCTTTACGATTGGGCGATGGCAAATTTTGGGCAAAAGTTAGCAGAAAAAGCACAAGCGCTCGGCTTTGATATGGTGGGGGTGGTTACGGCCGTTCCCAGCCCAAATCTGCACCATTACCTCAACTGGATCAAAGCAGAAATGCATGGGCAGATGGGTTACCTCGCCCGCCCAGATCGGCTGGCGCGGCGGCAAGACCTCAATGTGATCCTGCCCGGCGTGCAAACAATCATCTGCGTTGGCCTGACGTACAGCACCGTGCCGCTGCCCCCCGCCATCGCCAACGACCCCAGCCGGGGGCGCATCTCCAACTACGCCTGGAACGTAGATTACCACGACGTGATGACGCCAAGGCTAGAGCATCTAGCCACCTGGCTCAAAGCCCAAAATGCCAACAGCGATGTGGCCACCAAAGTATACGTAGACACTGGCGCAATTTTGGAACGAGACCACGCTGCCGCTGCGGATCTCGGCTTCACTGGCAAAAACACAATGCTAATTGCGCCGAAGCGGGGCTCTTTTTTCTTTTTGGGTGAAATCCTAACAACTTTGGAGATTGGAGATTGGAGACTGGAGACTAAATCAATCTCTAATCTCCAGTCTCCAATCTCTCAAATGCCATCTTGCGGCACCTGCCACCGCTGCCTGGACGCCTGCCCCACCAGTGCTTTCCCAGAACCGTACGTGCTGGACGCCCGTCGCTGCATTTCTTACCTGACCATTGAGCTGAAAGGGTGGATTCCGCGTGAGTTACGGCCGTTGCTAGGCAACTGGGTCTACGGCTGCGACATCTGCCAGGTGGTGTGTCCGTTCAACCGCTTTGCCCGGCCCACGCAAGAGATTGCTTTTTATCCTGACGGAGAGCAGGGAATGAAGAAGACTGGGGACGGGGGATTTAACAAGTCTCTAGGCTCCAATCGCCAATCTCCCCTCTGGAACAGCGCAGCCCCACCGCTGCTGGATTTGCTCACTCTGGACGAAACCAGCTTTGCTGAACGGTTTGCCCACAGCCCCATCAAGCGGCTCAAGCGTACCCGGCTGGTGCGGAATGCGTGTGTGGCGGCGGGAAATTGGGGAAGCGAAACGGCCGTTCCCCCCCTCACTGATCTCCTCACCGACCCCGAACCGATTATTCGTGGACATGCCGCCTGGGCTCTGCACCAAATTGGTGGCGAGTCAGCTCAGGCGGCATTGGTGGGATTACAAAAGCGAGAGAAAGATACGGCCGTTCTACAAGAACTTACTTCATATCAACAACAGAATTGATTACCCAACAGCCGCAGGAGCCTGGACACGCTGAATCCCTCGATAGACCCATTCAAAAACGGGCGAGGTCATAAGCGTCGTAACCACAGCCATAATCACCATCACGGTAAACATCGTTGGCGTAATAACCCCGCGCTCCAGGCCGATGTTTAACAAAATCAGCTCCATCAAGCCACGGGCATTCATTAACGTACCGATAGCCATCGCATCACGATTGCTTTCACCGCTAAGCCGGGCCGCGCCCCAACAAGCCATCCCCTTGCCCACAACCGCCGCAGACACCACCAGTATTAAAATAGACCACATGCCTGGCGCAACAATCAGCCCCAACTGAGTATTTAGACCAGAGTATACAAAAAACAGTGGCAACAAGAAGTTGGTGCTGACTGGCTCCAGCAGTCGGTGCAAATCCTGGTTGACAATACCGCGCGGCATGGCAATGCCCATGATAAAAGCACCAAACACGGCGTAAATACCAACGGTGTCGGTAAACCATGCGCCGAGCATCACCAACATCAGAATAAACCCTAGCATTGGGCCAGTAACACGGCCGTTTTGACTGGCACGGGTCTCCAATGGACGCAGCAACGGCCGTAAGACGACCAAAACCACCACGCCATACAGCGCCCCACCGCCAATTGCCGACACAGCAATCATCGGGTCAGAGCCAAAGCTGGCCAAAACCACCGCTAGCAAACACCAGGCCAATGCATCATCAATGGAACCTGCGGCTAAGGCCAGCGTGCCCAGCGACGTACCAGAAAGGCCGCGCTCGTAAATAATTCGCGCCAACATGGGGAAAGCCGTGATCGCCATTGCCGAGCCGGTAAACAACATCGCTTCCCAGGCAGCAACACCTGGCGCAAACAAAGTCTGGCTGCGCAACATCAGCAAAGCAACGCCAGCGCCCAAAATAAACGGAGCCATAATTCCGGCCAGAGAGACAAACGCTGCACTGCGAATGCGCTGCCGAATCAACCCCACATTGAACTCTGCGCCAATCAAAAACATGTAAATCACCAGCCCAACCTGGCTAACTGCATAGATAACAGAAATCGTCTCTTTGGGGAAAAGCGCCTGCTGGGCCTGCGGAAATATCAGTCCAAAAAAAGAAGGGCCAATTAACACACCGGCGATCATTTCGCCAACAACCTGGGGCTGGCCCAACCGTTTTGCCAGCATACCCACAATGCGAACGGCCGCTAAAATAAACGCTAATTGCAGAAAAAAGAAAATGGAAATTTCATGATTACTCATAGTCTATCCGAGGGAGCAATCTCCTTGCCTCAAAAATGTTTAATTGCCGAGAAAGGAAAAGACGGCTTTCGTGTGAATAAGATAGGTAGCCTTTCTTGTTTTATACTCAACACATTATGATTAGAAGCGATCAATCCCGTCAATTCAGCCTTACGGACAACTTTTGCCTAAATTTTGAGGGTAAATCCTACAGATAAATGCGCTGAAAACGTCAATATGGGCGTCTTAACCGGATTTAGCAAGAAGTGGGTGGAGAAGCAGCTTCAGTTGGCCTAAAATCTGAGTATGAGATCAAAAATCTGCGTGCCCAACTTGGGCAAATCTGCGGATAAGTTTTTGGAGGAACACCCATGGTTGCAAAACTTGCACATGCTGAGTTATCGGTAGCTGAACTATCGGCTGATTACGGCCGTATCGAAGCCGCCATCCTTTACCTGGAACAAAACTTCCAGACCCAGCCCACGCTGGCTGACGTTGCCGCCCACGTGGGGCTGAGCGAATATCACTTTCAGCGTCTGTTTAGCCGCTGGGCAGGCACCAGCCCCAAACGTTTTTTGCAGTTCCTCACCATCCAGCACTCCAAAAAGCTGCTGGCCGACTCGCAAACGATTCTGGACGCCACCTACGAAGCAGGACTCTCCAGCCCCAGCCGCCTGCACGATCTGTTCGTGACCCACGAAGCCATCACGCCGGGCGAGTTCAAGCAAAAAGGAGCCGGGCTTACCATCCAATATGGCTTCCACACCTCCCCCTTTGGCAACTGTTTAATTGCCCTCACCGAGCGGGGCATTTGCGGACTGCAATTTGTGGCCGATGGCGATCGGGCGGCGACGCTGGCGGAGTTAAAAGCAAGCTGGCCCCAAGCTGAGTTTGTTGAAGATAATGGTGCGACACGGCCGTTTATCAACCCAATTTTTAACTTGAGCGAGGGGGAAGAACGGCCGTCCCTCCCCCTCTACCTCAAAGGCACCAACTTTCAAATTCAGGTGTGGCAGGCGCTGCTGAAGATTCCGGTGGGAACGGCCGTTTCCTACGGCACCGTCGCCCAACTAATCGGCAACCCCAAAGCCTCCCGCGCCGTGGGCAGCGCCACCGGCAGCAACCCCATCGGCTACCTCATCCCCTGTCACCGCGTCATCCGTCAGGCTGGCAACCTGGGCGACTACCGCTGGGGCAGCAGCCGCAAAAAAGCAATCCTCGGTTGGGAAGCGGCTCACTTCCGGTAATCAGTGAACGGCAATCGGTTATCGGTAAATCACGGCTTACTGATAACCGATAACCGATTACGGAATACGGATTACCGATTACCGTTCACTGCGTCCACACCGGCTGCCCATTTTCCCGCAGGAACTTCGTTTCGCCGCTGGTCTGGTTGGTGATCCAGTTCACCTCCATGTGGTCGGTGGATTCAAACCCTTCCAGCGAAACAGCGTCGCCGACGTTGATCGCAATCCCCTGCTCCGACCAGAACCAGGGTGGGCCCAGCATCGCTTCCACTTGGGAGCCATCTGCCACCTGCACCGTCAGCAAATTATTCTCAATGGCCACCACCGTACCCTGCACGGCAATGGTCGGACCTTGCTCAGCCGCAGCGGGTGTTTCTGTTGTCGTGTTGCCCTGGTTCGATTGTCCGGGCGGCGAGCCAGAATCGCGCCACGGCGGGCCGCCCTGCCCATTGCCGCCACCCTGATTGCCCTGACCTTGCCCCTGACCACCGCCACCGGGCGTTGTCGTTGTCGTGCCATCCTCGGTGCGCAGCCACGGCGGGCCGCCACCTTGCTCGGTGCCGCGCGGATTTTCCACAAACGGCGCGGTCGGTTCCCAGGCGCGGATGTAAGAAACGAGCGCTTCAATCTCCACGCTGGTCAGCCGGTCGCCAAAGGACGGCATGGTGCTGCTGGGCCGCCAACCGCCGTTGACGATGGTGTCATACAGCTGCTGGTCGGTGTTGGCAGTGAGTATTTGCTGGCTGTTGAGCGCTGGCCCTGTGCCACCGCTGCCGTCTTCACCGTGGCAGGCCACGCAAGTGGTGCTGAAAATGCGCTCGCCGAGCTCTAGCATGGATTCCGGATCATCTACATCCACCCAGACCGGTTCCGGCGGCGTGAGTACCACCCCTTCTGCCTTAATTTCGTCCCAATGCTGCAAAAATTCTACGATGGACGCAATTTCGTCTGGCGTCAGTACGTTGTGCCAGGGCACCATCGCCGTGCCGCTGACCCCTTCGCTGATGATGCGCATGAGTTCATCGGCGTCGCGGCTCTGGATATCGGCCGTGTTGAGCGGCACGCCCAGGTCGCTGCCTTCGCCCTCAATGCCGTGGCAGACGGTGCAGTTGGTGGCGTACAGCTGGAACCCTTCGGCCCAGGCAAAACCTGATTCTGCGCTCATTTCGATGATTTGGGCCACCATTTCGGGGTCCACCGAGGGGATAGGCAACGTGGGCGGAATCAGCCCTTGCGACGCGGCCAATTCGCCAATTTGGGTCCAGTCGCCGTAACGAATGAGGGCTACAAGCTGCTGAATCTGGTAGTCATTGTAGAGGCCGCCTTCGTCTTCGTGCCAGCCAGTCATGGCTGTGCCATAGCGCCCGCGAGCGATCACTTTGAACAGCTCCTCGTAATCCATGCTTTGCAGGCCAGCGCTGTTCAGCGCGGGCGTTGCGCCAATGCCTTCGCCTTCGATGCCATGGCACACGGCGCAATTTTCAATGTAGACCACCGACGCGTCGGTAACGTACTGGTTTTGCAAATTGTCCTGGGCATCGGCCCGCTGGGTGGGTTCGTACCAGGCGTAAATGGGGAAGATGACGACAAGGGCGAGAAAACCAAAAAAGCTAATAACGTTGTATTTATTCATGCGATTTTTCCTTGTAGCGGAGCAGACCCTAAGGGTTTCGCCATTCAGATTGGTGGCTTTTGTAGAAAACCCTTAGGGTCTCAGGCGTAAGTTAGTTGGTCGTTGGTGAAGCGGTCGCGCTGGGTGATGCTGCCGGTATCTACCAGCACCTGGCTGTCTTCAATGGTGATGGCAAACAAATCCAGGGCGCGGGGCGCGGGTGGATTTTGCACATCGCCGTTGGTGTCGAAGCTGGAGGCGTGGCAGGGGCAAAAGAACTGGTTCTTGTCCGCTTCCCAGCTGATGGTGCAGCCGAGGTGGGTACAGCGGCTGTACACGGCTAAAAAGCCACCATCCGGCGCGTGAATGAGGAAGAAACGGCCGTCTGGGAACTCCACCACCGAGCCAAGCGGAAACGAATCCACCGGCCCCGCGTTGACGACACCGCCAAACTCACCTGCCAGGCTGCGCGGCTGCATAAAAAAGAGAGACACCCCGCCCATCTCCAGCATGGCCAGCGCGCTCAATGCGCCAATGCCCAGCTTGAGAAAATCGCGGCGGGAGAGGTTGTTTTCTTGGGTAGTCATGGTTCAAAAACTCCGAAATCTACCCCCACCCTAGCCCTCCCCCTGGCAGGGGGTGGGAATTGGCCTCCTCTCCCTTGAGGGAGAGGATTGAGGTGAGGGTGAAAATTGCAATCAATTTAAAAAGGTAAAACCAGCGCCATATTCGCCCCACGGAAAAAGATGCCAATGAGGGTGAGGACGACGAAGCTGGTCATGATAAAGCTGAACAGGCCAACGATCGCTTCGCTGTGGTTGAGCTTGCCTGCTTTGCGGAAGTAGCCGTAGATGAGGGCAAACATCGCCAGCGTGGCCAGCAGCGGAATGAGTCCGGTGGTGATGAGGGTGGGCAAGGTGGGGAACAAGCCAGGCAGATCAAGCAAATATTCATCCAGCAGCACGGCTAGTGGCACCATGATGATGCCAATCAAGGCACCAAACAGGGCAGCAAAGCGGCCTTTGTGCGAGCGGAAGTAGATGCCGATGTTGTCTTCTTGCGGGTCGAGTTTGGGCAGGAAGGCGATGCCGCCGAACAGCGTCAGCGGCAGCAGCATGGCGGCCAGCGGGTGCATGTGCAACAGCAGTTCCTGCAAGCCGAGGAAGTACCAGGCGGCTTTAGCCGGGTTTGGCGGATGGCTGGGATTGGCTAACGCTTCCAGCGGGGCGGGTACAAAAATCGCAAAAACGAGAATGGCTACGGTGAGAACGGCCGTTGCTGCCAGTTCAATCTGCACCAAATGGGGAATGGTGGTGACCTTTTCCACACGTTCCCGCTCGCCGGGTTCCGGCTGGGAGATGCCGCCGTCTTTGCGTACGCGCCAAAAGTGGTAGGACATGGCCAAAATCATGATGGCGGGCAGCACGGCCACGTGGATGGCGTAGAAATTGCGCAGGGTCGTTTGGCCGACCTCTGGCCCACCGAGGAGAAAGTTGGAAACGGCCGTTCCCACCAGCGGCACGTAGCTCAACAAGCTCGTACCCACGGTGATGGCCCAATAGGCTAGTTGGTCCCACGGCAGCAGGTAGCCAGTGAAGTTAAACGCCAGCACCAGCGTCAGCAAAAACAGCCCCAGCGCCCAGTTGAGCGCCCGCCCTTTTTTGTAGCCACCCGTCAGAAAAACACGAATCAGGTGCAAAAACGAGGTGACCACCAGTAAATTGGCCGACCAATGGTGAATGTTGCGGATCAGCGCCCCAAAAGCGACCTGCGTTTCCAAATATTGAATCGAGATGTACGCATTTTCCACGCTGGCATCGTAGCGAAACATCAGCAAGACGCCCGTGAGGATGAGAAACATCACCAGCACGGCCGAAATCCCGCCCAGGCCCCAGGTGTAGCTGAAGCGCAGTGCCGGTTTGGCCACTTTGGTAGGATGAATGTGCAAAATCAGGTTGTTGGCGACGGTACGCATCCGGTTGCGGTCGTCGTTGGGGGTTGTGTAAAAAATCTTCTCTTTCCAGGATAGTTTTTGTTCAGTCATTTTGCCTCCGCGCCTACATTTGAGGTGACAACAACGAATTTGAGTAACAAACGAATGAAAGATTCGTTGTTTACTCAAATTCGTTGTTGTTTTAAGGCGCTTAGGTTCAGTATAAAAATGGATGTTTAACGAATATGTTGATGATGTGAAGAAATTATGAAGCGGACAAAGACCCTAAGGGTTTGTCGCTTTTGTAGGCACATCAGTCGAGTGCAAAACCCTTAGGGTCTGCACCAATTAGAATTGGACGCCTTGCAGCGGGAGTGAGGTATAATTCCCGCCATGCGCATTTTAATTACCGGTGGTGCGGGCCAGTTGGGAACCGCGCTGCAAACGGAACTCACCCAACATGAGCTGTTTCCCATTGATTTGCCTGAGGTAGACATCACCGATCGCGAGGCGTTGTTTGCCAGCGTGGCCGAAACCAAACCCGACCTCATCATCCATTGCGCCGCCTACACTAACGTGGACGGCTGCGCCAAAGACCCGGCGTTGGCCTACAAGGTAAACGGCCTCGGCACGCAAAACGTGGCCCTCGCCTGCCAAAAATTTGGCGCGACGATGGTCCATATCAGTACCAACGAGGTGTTTGCCGGGGACAATCCGGCCGGGTACGAAGAGTGGATGCCGTTGAGCGCGGTGAATCCATACGGCCGTTCCAAAGCCGCCGCCGAAGTGCATGTCAAAAACATCCTGTCGAAGTTCTACATTGTGCGCTTATCCTGGCTTTTTGCCCCTGGGGGCCGCAACTTTATCCACGCCATCCTGGATCGCGCCCGCAGCACGGGCCAACTCCGCGTCGTTACGGATGAAATCGGTTGCCCAACTTATTCGGTGGACTTAGCTAAAGCAATCGGTCAGCTCATCGAGACAGAGCAGTACGGCATCTACCATTTTGTAAACTCTGGTAGCTGCTCCCGCTGGGCGTTTGCCAACGAGATTTTGCAGCTGGCGGGACTGACCGAGGTGGTGAACACCCCCATTTTAGGCAAAGAATTTAAACGGCCGTCCACGCCCCCACCCTTTGGCACCATCCACAACATTGCGGGCAAAGCGATTGGCATTGAATTACGGCCGTGGCAAGAGGCATTGGCCGATTACATACAAAATCACGTAACGACCTCGTCGTAAGGGCGACCCGGCGGGTCGCCCCTTCAAAAGGACATCTGATGACAACTCTTCCTACGCCCCCCATCGCTGCCATCAAACCAAAAGAACTGATTTTGCACGGGCACACCCGCGTTGATAACTATTTCTGGCTGCGCGAAAAAGAAAATCCCGAAGTGATAGCGTATCTGGACGCCGAAAACCGCTATACCGAAGCGATGATGGCCCACACCCAGCCGCTGCAAGACGAGCTGTACGAGGAAATGGTTGGCCGCATTCAGGAAACTGACAGCAGCGCGCCCATCAAAAAGGGTGAGTATTACTACTACGACCGCACCGAAGCGGGCCAACAGTACAAAATCCACTGCCGCAAACACGGCTCGTTGGACGCGCCGGAAGAGATTTTGCTCGATGAAAACGTGCTGGCCGCTGACACCAGCTATTTCAAGCTGGGCATTTTTGCTGTCAGCCCCGACCAACATCTGCTGGCCTACTCCACCGACACCAGCGGCGGCGAGCGGTACACGCTTGTCGTGAAAAATTTGACCACGGGCGAAATGCTGGCCGACGCCGTGCCCGACACCTTTTACTCGGTGGAATGGGCCAACGACAACCAGACGCTCTTCTATAACAAGCAAGACGAAACGTGGCGCAGCTACAAAATCTTCCGGCACACACTGGGCACCAATGCCAACGACGACGTGGAGGTTTACCACGAGCCGGATGAGCTGTTTAGCGTCTACATGCACAAAACGCGGGATGATGCGTACATTGTCATCACGTCGCACAGCATGGAAACCACCGAACAGCATTTTCTGAATGCGGACACACCGGATGGTGAACTACTGCTGCTGGCTCCCCGCAAGCAGGGCTGGCGTTACTTCCTCAACCATCGCCAAGGTGAATTTTTCATTTTGTCCAACGAGGAGGCACGCAACAACAAATTGATGGTAACGGCCGTTGCCAACCTCCAACCCGAAAACTGGCAAACCTTCATCCCCCACAACCCGGACAAGCTGCTGGAAAACGTGGACGTGTTTGCCGATCATTTGGTGGTTTACGGCCGTTTCAATGGCCTCCATACCCTCGATATTCACAACTTCAACAGCGACATGCGGCAGCCGATAAAGTTCCCCGAACCGGTCTACGCCATCCAAACCAGCGACAATCCGGAATTTGTCACCGACCAACTGCGCTTTGTCTACACCTCGCTCACCACCGCCGACACCACGGTGGAGCTGGACATGAACACGCTGGAATGGCACAAAATCAAACAGCTGCCCGTCCTCGGCGGCTACGACCCGGCCAACTACCAGGCAGAACGCACCTTCGCCACCGCGCCCGACGGCACCCAGGTGCCGATTTCGCTGGTGTACCGCAAAGGGCTGGTGCGCGACGGCAGCAATCCCTGCCTGCTCTACGGCTACGGCTCGTACGGGGCCAGCATGTCCCCCAGCTTCGACCAGAAGCGGCTCAGCCTGATCGATCGCGGTTTTGTGTATGCGATTGCCCACATTCGCGGCGGCAAGGAAATGGGGCGGCATTGGTACGACCAGGGCAAATGGCTGCACAAAAAGAACACCTTCACCGATTTTATCGCCTGTGCGCGGCACCTGGTTGGGGAAAAATATACCAGTAGCGAGAAGTTGGCAGTGAACGGCCGTTCCGCTGGCGGCTTGCTCATGGGGGCAGTCACGGTAATGGCTCCGGAACTGTTCAAAGTGGTCGTGGCGGGCGTTCCCTTCGTGGATGTCGTCTCTACCATGCTAGACGAATCCATCCCGCTCACCGTCGGCGAATTTGAAGAGTGGGGCAACCCCAAAGAAGAGGCCTACTACAACTACATGGTCTCCTACTCCCCCTACGACAACACCACGGCCCAGGCGTACCCCAACATTCTCATCACCGCCGGGCTAAACGATCCGCGCGTGCAATATTGGGAACCCGCCAAATGGACCGCCAAGCTCCGCGCCCTCAAGACGGATGATTACTTGCTCCTGCTTAAAACCCACATGGGCGCGGGACACTTTGCCTCAAGCGGCCGTTACGATTACCTGCGCGACGTCGCCTTCGAATATGCCTTCATTTTAGAAAACGCCCGGTAGGGGCGAGGCGGTTGGCCTCGATCAATTGAGAACCGGCAAAACAACCCCTCCAACCGCCTCGCCCTGGTTCGCATGGCAAACCAATTTGTCATTGCGGCATTTGGGCGAGGCAGGTGGGGAGATTCTGGTGGCGCAATTTGGGAGATCGTGGCCACCTGCCTCGCCCCTACGGCCGTTACGGAATGTAATTCATTTTGGTGAACAATTTGTCCAGATTGTCACGCTTTTCGGCGTGGCGGATGGGGTTTTCCTGGATGTAATGGCGAATGGCGTTTAATTCTCGTTCGTTGGGAATGATGCGTTCGTAATAGCCACGCTGCCACACCTGAAAATCGGTTCCGCCCACCTTCAGCATCGCCTTCACCCGCTTGGCAACCAGCATTTTGTAATTCCCCACAATCGCCCCCACCGAACCGGGTTGCAAGGTGGTAAATCCACGCGGAGCATCCTCCGGTGTGGTCAGCCCGATGATGCCATGCGTATGGTCAAACATCAGAATGGATTCATCCAAAACAACGTGTTTGGCATGTTCATGTTGGGGAATGTAATCCCAGGCTTGGGTGGCAATCTCGTGCAATTTTGGGTCGGCGAACAGATTTTGGCGGTTATGAGTGCAAATAGTGACAAAATAAAGGCCCGCACTGGCATAATCCCACCCTTTCAGGCGAATCGAACGACGGTGATGTTTTTTCGGATCATATTGCTGCGACATGCGCCCATTTTAGTCAACATCATTGGTAGGGGCGAGGCGGTTGGCCTAAATCAAACGCAAATCGGCAAAACAACCCCTCCAACCGCCTCGCCCTGGTTCACATGGCAAACCAATTTGTCATTGCGGCATTGGGGCGAGGCAGGTGGGGAGATTCTGGTGGCGCAATTTGGGAGATCGTGGCCACCTGCCTCGCCCCTACGTGATGACAACGGCCGTTCCCCGCCCCCAATGATCTATCAAAACAAACCCACATACGTTATACTTTACCCAATACAACATCTATATAAAATTCCCGAACTGCCAGATTCTTTGAAGTACCAAACTGTGGAGACTCTGATGAAAAAGGCACAAACACCCCCAAACGAACAAAGTCGTCTGCACGCCCTGTACCAAATCAATATCCTCGATACGCTGCCCGAAAAAGCGTTTGACGATGTGGCCCAACTGGCAGCCAGCATCTGCGAAGCGCCCATCGCCCTCGTTACGTTTGTGGGCAGTGAGCGGCAATGGTTCAAGGCCAACATTGGGCTGGACTTCAACGAGACCAGCCGTTCCATCTCGTTCTGCACCCACGCCATCTTGGAACCGGATGATGTTTTTGTGGTGCCAGATGCGTTGGCAGACGGCCGTTTCGCCACAAATCCACTCGTCACCAATGCCCCACACATCCGCTTTTACGCCGGTGCGCCGCTGGTCACCGAGGATGGGTTTGCCTTAGGGGCTCTGTGCGTGATGGATCACCAGCCGCGCCAGCTAACTGACGCCCAACTGGAAGCCCTCCGCGTGCTGCGGCGCGGCATTGTTGCCGAATTGGCGCTGCGCCACACCAAAATACGCCTGGCCGAAACCCAGCAGGCGCTGAAAGCCGAAAGCACCCAGCGCCCCCTCGAATTTGCCGACGCGCTGCTAGACAGCCTGCCGGGCATCTTCTACCTCTACGATGAAAACCGACGCTTTTTGCGCTGGAACAAAAACTTTACCCAGGTAACCGGCTACACCGATGCCGAAATGGCCGAGCGGCATCCACTGGATTTTTTTACCGGGCCAGACGAAAAATTGCTGGCGCAGCGCATTCAGAAGGTATTTGACCAGGGGGAAGCGAATGTAGAAGCTGATTTTGTGGCCAAAGATGGCACCCGAACCCC
This sequence comes from Ardenticatenaceae bacterium, assembly GCA_020634455.1. Classification (GTDB taxonomy): domain Bacteria; phylum Chloroflexota; class Anaerolineae; order Promineifilales; family Promineifilaceae; genus Leptofilum. Next base: position 977,311 of record JACKBQ010000001.1, read on the forward strand.
CTACTTTTTTACTGGCAACAGAGTTGAGCTAGATGGCAAAGCCTGCCTGATGGGGGTCGGCATTGATCTCACCGAGCATAAATTGGCAGAGGATTCGCTGCGCGAGAAGGAGCGCTTTCTGTCAGCCATTGCCGATACGACTCCCGCCATCGTTTATATCTACGATATGGAAACGCAAAGCAATAGCTACATCAATAATGGTGTGGAAAAACTGCTTGGGTATACACCAACCGAAGTGCAGGCGATGGGGACAGACCTATTTGCTCGGCTCATTCACCCAGATGATTTAAGCAACGTTATCGCTTTTCAAGATGTAATTGCGGCAGCTGCCGATGAGGACATTTTGGAAGTTACCTATAGGATGCGGCATAAAAATGGCAGTTGGCGGAACCTGCACAGCTATGAACGGCCGTTCCACAGAGATGAAGGCGGCTCGCTCAAGCAAAAGATTGGAATCGCCATTGATATGACTGCCATAACCCAGGCCCAGGAAGCAGTCCGCCAGTCTGAAGCAATGTATGCCGATTTGTATGAAAATGCACCGGACATGTATGCCAGTATTGACGCAGCTACTGGCAAAATCATTCAGTGCAACCAGACCGTGGAAAAAGTAACCGGTTTTCCCAAAGCAGAAATTATCGGGCGGCACGTATTTGATATGTACCATCCAGATTGTTTGGCAGAGGCAAAAAAGGCCTTTCAGCAATTCGTGATGGTTGGTGAGGTGCGGAATGCAGAGCTGCAACTGCGTTGTAAAGATGGTAGTCGCCTGGATGTGAGCCTGAACGTAACGGCCGTTCGCGACAACAATGGCAAAATTCTGCACAGCCGTTCCGTCTGGCGCGATATCACCCAACGCAAACAAGCCGAAAAAGCCCTCCGTGAATCCGAGGAAATGTTCGCCAACGCCTTCCAGGTTGGCCCTTCAGCCATGACTATCACCCGCATTGCCGACGGCAAATTCATTAACGTCAATAACTCTTTTCTCAATCTGTTTGGCTTTAGTCGCGAAGAGGTCATCAACCACACTTCGACTGAATTAAATATGTGGAGCCCGGAAGAGCGAAAAAAGTTAATCCAAAAGCAAATGGAGGCGGGTGGCCTACGCAATGCCGAACTCACCGCACTGGCGAAATCCGGCAAACCCATTCACCTGCTGTTTTCCTCGCAGCCAATGGAAATTAGCGGAGAACAATGTCACCTGACAACCCTGATTGATATCAGTGAGCTGAAGCAAGTTGAGCAGGCGTTAAGCGACAGCCAGGCAGAGTTACAAGCCAGCGTGGATTTGCTGCAAGCCATTGTGGATAACACTCCAGCCCTGGTGTATGTCTTTGACCGTGAACAACGTACGCTGGTAGCCAATCAAACGCTTGCCCAAATGCTGGGGCAAACGGCAACAGAGCTGCTGGGCAAGCGGCGGCAAGAATTTATGCCGCTGGAAACGGCCGAAAGCCATGAAGCCAATGATCGACAGGTGATCCAAACGGGCGTGCCGCAGCAATTTGAAGAGTCCGCTACCCTGGATGGCAAAACCACCACCTTCCTGACCACGAAATTCCCGCTGCACGATGGCAACGGCCGTATCTGGGGCGTTGGCGGCATTTCCACAAACATTACCGAACGTAAACGGGCCGAGGCAAAAGTGAAGAACCAAGCTCGCCTGCTGGAACTGTCCTATGATGCGATCCTGGTTTGGGAATTTGATGGCGGCATTGAATTCTGGAATCGGAGCGCGGAAGATTTGTACGGCTTTTCACCGCAGGAAGCGCTGGGGCAGGTCAGCCATCACCTGCTGAAAACGCAGCATCCACAAGGGCTTGCCGCTTTTACGCAAGCGCTGCAACGGGATGGAGAATGGATCGGGGAACTGGTCCAGACGCGCTGCGACGGCCGTATCATCATCGCCGAAAGCCGCCACCAGATTGTGCATAATGAAGACGGCCGTGTCGTGGTCCTGGAAACAAACCGGGACATCACGGAGCAGGTAAGGGCACGGAAGAAGCTACGCGAAAGTGAAGCTCGCTACCGGCAGTTGCTAGACGTTTCCCCCATTGGCGTGGCCGTTCACGTAGATGGCAAAATCGTCTTCACCAACCCGGCCGGGGCCAGGCTGCTGGGTGCGGCCTCCCCAGAAGAGCTGATTGGGCGACCGATTACCGCCATTGTCCATCCAGACAATCTGCCAGCCGCCGCAGCGCGTATTAAAAGGATGCTGGCCGGGGAAGAAGGGCTGTATCCGGCCGAAGATCGCTATGTCCGCCTGGATGGTTCAGTCATTCAGGTAGAGGTCATGGCCGTGCCTCTCACCTTCGAAGGCCAGGCCGGTGTTCAGGTGATGGTCAGCGACATTTCTGAACGCAAACGGATGGAAAAAGAGCTGGAAGTGGCCCGGAAAATGTTCCAGGAATTGTTTTACCTGAGTCCCATCTCTGGGGTGCTAACCAAAATCCCCGATAGAATCATCGTTGAGGTGAATCCGGCCTTTGAAGCGCTGACGGGCCACAAACGAGAAGACGTCATGGGTCAATCCGTGCTGAGCTTTGATTTGTGGGCCGATCCGGTAGAACGAAATAAGGTGTTGGTTCACCTGCAAGAACACGGCCGTTTGCGCGATTACGAGTTTCAGTTCAAAACAAAAAGCGGTAAAGTTGGGCACGGCCTTTTTTATCAAGAAACATTTGGCCAGGACGACCAACAATACACGCTAACCAAGGTCGTAGACATCACCGAAAGCAAAGAAGCAGAATTAAAAATAAAAGCCAGCGAACAACGCTACAGAACCACACTGGACGCCGCCAACATCGGCATTTGGGATTGGAATTTGCAGACCGATCTCTGGTATGCCACCCCAACCTACTTTTCGATGTTGGGCTACGACCTGGACACAGATGGACAAAACCGGGAGGTCTGGGGCGGGCGAACCCATCCCGACGACGTCGCCTTCGTTATCCACAAAATGGAAACGGTGCGCGACAATGGCGAACCCGGCTTCGATATTGAGCTGCGGTTCCGCCACAAAGATGGCACCTATCGCTGGCTAAACAGCATCGGTCATGGCATCGAATTTGACGACAGCGGCAAAACAACGCGTATGCTTGGCTTGCAAATTGACATCACCGATCGCAAGCACGCCCAGGAAGAGCTGAAACTGCTAAATGCGGAACTGGAGCAGCGCGTGGTCCAGCGCACGGATGAATTGGCCGTCGCCAAGGAGCGTGCCGAAGCGGCCGACCGCCTCAAGTCCGCCTTTTTGGCCACCATGTCCCATGAACTGCGCACGCCGCTCAACTCCATCATTGGCTTTACCGGCATTTTGCTGCAAGAGCTGCCCGGCACGCTCAATTCGGAGCAGGCCAAACAGTTAGGCATGGTGCAGGGTAGCGCGCGCCACCTGCTGGCGCTCATCAACGATGTGCTGGATATTTCCAAAATTGAGGCGGGCCAGCTGGAAGTGGCGCTATCACCGTTTGACATGCGCCAACTGGTAGAGAAAGTGGGGCAATCGTTCCAGGCAATGGCCGAAAAGAAAGGGTTGCAGCTGACGGTACTGCTGGATCCGGAGGTTGGCCTATTCAACAGCGATTTGCGCCGAGTGGAACAAATTTTGATCAACCTGGTGAATAATGCTATAAAATTCACGCATCAGGGCAAAGTAGAAATTCGGTGTTGGATTGAAAACGGCCGTCTGCTCACCCGCGTCTCCGATACCGGCATTGGCATTAAACAACAAGATATAGAGAAACTTTTCCAGCCTTTTCACCAGATTGAAATCGGCCTGGATCGTCGGGTCGAAGGCACGGGCCTCGGCTTATCCATTTGCCACAAGCTGGCAGACCTGCTGCAAGGTGAGATTTCGGTGGAAAGTGAATGGGGCGTCGGCAGCGTCTTCACCGTCGCTCTGCCGCTATAGCCAGGCAAATACTGCCTCCTTTTTGAACAGGACAGCCAAATGACAACCAAAATACTGGTCATTGAAGATAACGAACAAAATCGCTACCTGGTAACCTATTTGCTGGAAGCAAATGGCTACAAGGTAGCAACCGCCAAAGATGGCTACGAGGGCATTGACCTGGCCAACAGCTTGTTGCCTGGCCTCATTTTGCTGGATATCCAACTGCCAGGGATGGATGGCTATCTGGTAGCCAGGGAGCTGCGCCAAAATCCGGCGTTGGACGATGTGCCCATCGTCGCGATCACCTCGTATGCTATGGTGGGCGATCGGGAGCGGGTTTTGGCTACGGGTTGTAACGGGTATATTGAAAAACCAATCAACCCGGATACGTTTTTGGCTGAAGTAGAATCCCATTTACCAGCCGACACCACTACCACCGGAGACAGCTCATGACGAAAATTCTAGTCGTTGACGATGATACCCAGGGACTGTACATGCTGCGCACTTTACTGGAAGGGCACGGGTATGAGGTAGAAACGGCCGTAAACGGCCAGATTGCCCTGGAAAAAGCCCGCACCGCCCCACCAAACATCATCGTCAGCGACATTTTAATGCCCGTAATGGATGGTTTCAATCTGTGCCGCACCTGGATGCTGGACAAAGAATTACAAACGACCCCTTTTGTCATTTACACCGCCACCTATACCGACGCCAAAGATGAAGAATTGGCCCTAAGCCTGGGCGCTGTGCGGTTCATCAGGAAGCCGTCTGAACCAGATGAACTGGTAACGATCATAGAGGGGGTTTTACAAGAAACCACAGATGATCACCGGGAAATCGCAGAAATCGCCAACGATGAAGAGCCTGTTTTCCTAAAAAAATACAATGAGCGGCTCATTCATAAGCTGGAAGACAAGGTCGTGCAGGTAAAGCATGCGAACCAACGCCTCAAAGCGCTCAACTGGGTTAGCACCAACCTGGCAGCTATCAAGCCGATGCGCCAAATCATTGCCCACGCGCTGCACATCATCATCGAAGCGATGGAATACAGCTATGCCAACTACTTTGCTTTTGAGGAGCAGAGCCAGCTATTCCGCCTGATTGACGCTGTGGCTTACACAGAGGAAGAATTTAAAGAACTACAGCGTCAGCTCGTCTTTAAACTGGGTGAGGCGCGTGGGCTAGTTGGGTTGGTTGGTCGTGATCGCCAGCCCCTGATTGTGGCCGAAACCAGTGCTGATTCCCGCTGGATTGCCGCTGATGAATCGCTTCATTCAGCTCTTTTTGTGCCAGTGATGCATGAAGGGGAATTGTTTGGCGTCCTCAGCTTTTTTAGCACCGAACCAAACGCATTTTCTGAAGGCCACGCCCGCGATATGATGACGCTGGCCAATAACCTGGCCATCGCTATTGAAAATGCCCGCCTGTACGAAGCCGAGCAAAAATATGCGGAACAATTAGAAGCTGAGGTAGCAGCTCGCACGGCCGAATTGCAAGTCGCGCTGGAACAATCCCAGGCCGCCGATAAAATGAAATCGCGCTTTGTCAGCAACATGAACCACGAGCTGCGCACCCCGCTTACCGTCATTAAACTTTACCTGGGACTCTTGGATCACGGCCGGCCCGATAATTGGGAACGGTACATTGCCACCCTAACCAGAGAAACGGAACGGCTGCAATTGATGGTTGAAGAGGTGCTGGACATTTCCCGGTTGGACTTGGGCAGAACAACCGCCCATCTTGAACCGGTTGATCTAAACTTCTTGATTGGCGACCTGATCATGGATCGGGCTGAATTGGCAACCGCAAAAAGTCTAACGCTCGATTTTGAACCAGCGGCCAACCTGCCCTACGTTCTGGCAGACAAGCAGCTTCTTTTCCAGGTGCTCACCAACTTTCTGGCCAATGCCATTAACTACACAAACAAAGGTGGCATAACCATGTGTACGGCAACGGCCGTTGCCAATGACCAGCTGTGGGTTACCGCCAGCGTAGCAGATACCGGGCCAGGAATATCGGATTTGGACAAAATACACTTGTTTGATCGCTTTTATCGTGGGGACGCGGGCCAAAATAGCAGCGCACCAGGGACTGGCCTGGGGCTGTCCATCTCCCGCGAAATTATCAACTTGCACAATGGCCAAATCTCATTGGAAAGTACCCTAAACGAAGGCAGCACATTTACCATCTGGCTACACCCGGTACCTACCTCTGTGGATTAACGGCCGTTTGGTTCTTTGGCGAATGGACTTAAAGTAGCCGTTCGGTACGAAATCGCCAGGTTCATTCCGAGCGGCTATTTAGATTGTGCCGGGGAAAAGGCGCACCCACAGCCAGGCAATGGTCATGGTGGGGATGGTCTGGGTAAAGGGGATGAGTGTTTCGACGACAGAAACGCCGCGCAGCGCTTTTAGACCCAGCCGGTCCAAAATAATCCAGGAGATGGGCGCAGCCAGAAAATCCAAAGCAAAATCCAGCAAATCAATCATCAAAACAACCAAAAACGGGGTCAGCTGCAAAGTTTCGCCAAAGGTGGCATCTGGGGGAATGTGAATGCGCTTGACCTGCCGCCAAACAATGGCCAACAGCAGCAGCGCCAAAAAAAGCGCCGCACCCATCAGGGTAAGCAGCGTAAGGCCAAAATTACGGAGAAATTCTGCTAAATCCATGTTTCTACCTGAACTTGAGTAATTGGGTTAATTACCCAATTGCTTTTTAGAATATTACCTGCCACAAAAAGATCACAAAAATAAAAATGCCGCCGATAAACTGGATGATCGTGGCAATGCCCCAGCCAGCCAGGCCGCCAATGCCTGCTTTTTTGGCAATCTCCCAGTCGCCATGCTGCCAATACTCGCCCAGCAGCAGCCCGCCAATGTAGCCAGCAATGGTGCCAATGATGGGCAGAATAAAGGAGCCAACCAGCGCGCCAACCATGCCAATGAGCATGGATTTAATGGATGCGCCCCCTTTTTTGGTACCAAAAAGGGTCAGCCAAATATCTGAGGTGCCAGTGAAAAGGGCGATGAGGCTGATTATGATGACCGATGTGGTAGAAACGGCCGTAAACCCATCCACCCATGCATAAATAAGCACAATCACCCACATCAACAGCACACCAGGAATAATCGGAATCAAGGTACCAACCAGACTCAACAGCAGTAAAAATATGACAAATCCAGTCGAGAATAGTTCAAATAATTGAGCCACAATGCCTCCAAATCAATTTAAATTTATCGCTGAACTGTACGCAGGGAATGATGAATCGTCGCAAAAAAATTAGAGGGAACGATACGCCAAAATAAAGCGCTCGAAGACGCCGGAGAGGTACGGCCGTAACTGCATAAAGCCGTACAATGGCGTGTCTATAAACTCTTTGGAAGCCATCCGGTTCACCTTTTGCCAGGTAAACTTGTTGGGCATCTCCTCGAACCAGGTGGCAAAGTGGGTGAACCAGTTGGTGAGCACATACAGGCAGCGGGCCGCTGGAATCGCCTGCCGCATCGCCCGCGTGTCGATCCGCGACCCCAGGCGCTGCGACAGCGCCAGCAGGTACGTATCCACAATCGTCTCTTCGTTTATGGGCCACAACGGCCGTGTTTTTAGCCCCCCGTTCTCGCCATCATCCAGCAGGCCAAACTGCTCAACAAAGCTCACCAAATCTAAAATACCGGGGCCAATTACGGCCGTTTGCCACCCAGTCAGCCGCTGATCATCAAACACAGAGACGCGCCAATGCCGGTTGCAGGGGTCCCCGTGCAGCAAGGTGGGTGAAAGCTGGCGCAGCGGCTCCAGCAGCGGCACCGGATCATCTAGCAAATCAGAAACGGCCGCTAAATGAGATTCGCCCAAAATGCCCGGCCACCCACCCAGATCGCGCATCACCACCAGCCCGTTGGCCGCCTGCAAAAAAAGCGGCGCAAGCTGCCCCGCCTGCTCCAAAGCATGCTCCGACAAAATGGCCGCTGGCCCTTCTTCAAAATAAAGCGATTGCTCCTTGGTGAGCGTCTGCCAGGGGTAAGCAGCGCTGTCCAGCCGCACGGCCAGGCCAGCATTGGTCAACGCTTCGGTTTGATTGGCAAAGGAGGCGTGCAAATGGGCCAGCTTTTCCACAATGGCCAGCGCATCGGCGCTGGACCAACGGCCTGGGGCAATATCGCCGGGGAGATCATCCAAAACGGCCCAGCCCGCCCCACCAGATTCGGCCTGATGCAAAAAGTGACAATGAGCAACGGACTGCGGCACGCGCGGCGCAAGCTCCTTGTAAAATGCAGCCTCCACCGCCCCCAAATGCCGCCCAATGAACGTGATGGGGTCTGAGTAGCCAGCCAACGACAGGAGGTAGCGGGTGGTGCGGGGACTATCTTTGGTGCGAGGGGGAATTGGTTTGGCCGAAACGGCCGTTACCACCAAATCTTCCTCTTCCATATGCTCCCGTAAAAGCGCTGTCCAGGCATTGGGATCGCGTCTTTGTAGTTGAGTTGCCAACAGCTTTGATTGTCTCATCGTGGTCACATTGTAAAAGCTATGCCATCGCCTGACAAGCAACGTTCCAGCACTGTTAACCATTCTGTTGGGCTATTTATTGCTAACAGGCTGCTTTGGGGAACTTTTTGGGGCGCGTAAACGTTTTGCCCATAACCCTGGGGAAAATTCTAGCAAATAACAAACGCAGGAGAATGAAAATGAACGCCAAACGTTTTACCTGGCTGGCGGCGCTGGCTGCCATGCTAATGCTGCTGGCTGCTTGTGGTGGGAGTGCCGACATGGTTGCAGAAACCGCAGTGGTACAAGTCACCCGCGTGGTAACCGAAACCATTGTTGAAGATGTGGAATTGGCCGAAGCTGACGGTGTTACTGCAGAAACGGCCGTACAGCCCCAAACCCGCCTCATCATCAAAAATGGAGAGCTAACAATTATGGTGGTGGATACGGATACGGCCGTTGCCACCGCTACCCAACTCACCGCCGACCTGGGCGGCTACATCATCAGCCAGCAAATTTATGATGTGCAGATGGGCTACAGCGCCGCCAACATGCGGCTGGCCGTGCCGGTTACCCAGTTCGAGAACGCCCTCAACCAACTGCGCCAGCTTGGCGACGTGACCAACGATTTTGCCGGGGGCGAAGACGTCACCGACGAATTTGTGGATTTGGGGTCCCGGCTAGACAACCTGCTGGCCACCCGTGACCGCCTGCGCAGCTTCCTGGACAGCGCCGAAACTGTGGAAGAAGCGCTGCGCATCAACGAAGAGCTAAAAGTGGTCGAGGAAGAGATCGCCATCATTGAAGGGCGACGCAATTTCCTGAGCGACCGGGCCGCTTTTTCCACCATTGACCTCAGCTTGCAACCGATTTTGCCCACGCCCACGCCGTCGCCCATCCCCACGCCCGCTTCTTGGCAGCCCGGCAACACCGCCCAGCTTGCCATGGTCAATTTGCAGGAATCTGCCCAGCAAACGGCCGATTTCTCCATCTACTACGGCATTGTGTGCGGCCCGTGGCTGCTGCTGCTGGCCGGGTTTGGCTGGATTGGCTGGCGCGTACGGCGGCGGTTGATTAAACGGTAATTGCGTAATTGGTAGGAGACGACACCAACTGTCGTTGACCACCATGAATTAAAATCCACAGATTTCGCAGATTACACAGATTTGGCTGTAATCTGCGAAATCTGTGTAATCTGTGGATTATTTTTGAAGGAGGATTCTGATGCGAAAACGATACTTTATGTTAACTATTTCCGGTTTATTCGGTCTGCTGGCACTTTTCTTGCTGTGGCCGAACCGTCTGCAAGCCCAGGCAGCACAGCCAGGGGATCGCCTGGTGATGAAGGAGGCCAACTTGTCGCTCACTGTGGCGGAGACGCGTACGGCCGTTCAGACCGCAATGAATCTGGCAGAAAGCTACAACGGCTACGTGCTCAACCAGCGCCAGTGGGAAACCGGGGCAACCAGCACTTATGGCGAACTCACCTTTGGCGTGCCCGCCGACCAGTTCGAAGTGCTGCTAAATGCTCTGCGCACGCTGGGCACAGTGGAAGATGAGCAACTCAGCGGGGTGGATGTGCTGGCAACGGCCGTTGATCTGCAATCTCGGCTGGATAACCTGACGGCCAACCAGACCCGCCTGCGCACGTTGCTGGACCAAACGCGCACCACCACCGAGACGCTCACCCTGCACCAGCAGCTTTTGCGGGTAGAAAACGAGATCAACGATCTGCAAGGGGAGCTAAATTTTTACAACGGCCGTTCGGCAAACGGCCGTATCACCCTTCATCTTTCCGCCCTGCTGCCCACGCCAACCCCCACGCCGCTGCCCACGCCGCAAAGCTGGTCGGCCGCCCACACCGCCAAACTAGCCTCCGTACGGGCGCAAGAAAATGCCCAAACGGTTGCAAACTTTGCCATTTATCGCGGCATCACCTGGGGGCCGTGGCTGCTGATTTTGGCGCTGCTGGGGTTCGGGGCAGTTCGGCTGCGGCGTCGCTTCATGCCATCGCAACCGACCCAATCGGCACTGCTGCCGCGCATCCCAGCCAAACCGCCTGAGGAACTTTAACATTATCACTTTTGTAAGGCATTTGTTGGGTCTGTGTTGGGTTTGTGCCGTCGCAACCGGGCACCTGCATGGTAAGCTATGGCTGTATCCAAATTGGACAGTGAACTCGTAACGCTATGGAGGTGCAACATGATCGCAATTCAACTTTCAACAATCATTATTATTGCGCTAATCGCGCTAATCATCGGCATCATTGTGGGTGTTTCGATGAGCCGCCCGGTCTCTAGATTTTAAGCGACGACGGTAAGCGCTCTTCCTGAAAAGGAAGTGCATGTTGCCCACAAACAAAGGAACGGCCGTTTGAACCAAAGACCCCAAGGTGCTTGACCGTTCACCACATATCCTGTAACGTAGCCCGCAAATGCTGTAAATGTACCAACGCACAGCATTTGCGGGATTTTATTTTCCAGCCGCACCCCACCTCCTGATTCAACCACTAGCCTGCAAAGATTAACCAAAGATTCCATCGGCTCTAGGCAGATGGAACCGAATTAACATGGAGGAATTGAGATGAAAAAAACAGGCATTATTTTCAGTTTATTCGTTGTTTTGTTGGGTGTTCTGCAATATTCAGGCAATTTCGCGCTAAAGGCTGCCTCAGAAACGGCCGTACCACTCGCCACCACCGATGCCATCCCCACTGGTTTTGGCATTATCACCAGCCGAACGATGCCAGACGGCCGTCTTGCCACTTCCAACTTAGGCATTTTTGGGCCAGATAGCTGCACCCACATGGGCGACCCCTACTCGCCGCTGGACAGCATTTACGCACCCGGCCCCTACACGTATACCTACCGCATTCGCATTCCGGCCGACTATGGCCATGATGTCGTACGAATCGAGCTATTTGATCCAGACTCCATCAATTCAAGCTTAAATACATTCACTATTTTTCGTTCAAATACGGCCGTTAACAATGGGTTGGGGCTTACGGCGAGCAAAACGTGTGGTGTTGATGGTGGCTATGCTTTACAGATTCATCCTTGTTTACTAAACACAGACGAAGTAGATATTGTAACTGGTGCCCCAAATTTGGATCTGGACCAAATCAATCCAAACTGGTTTGTACGCATTGACGAGAACCGACGCCCTCCCGTGACGCCCGGTGGCAATTGCGGCTCGCCAGCCACCTACTCACCCGAATACAACACCCAGACCCTGTTTGCCCTTTCCTACTATGCCCAGGAAACCAGCGATACAACAACCAAAATACCGCTGGTCAGCTATCTGGGTCAAACGGGAGACAACCTGCGCGACAGTGGTGACCACAACACAGACATGTATTGGGTCTCTCCTGGGGCGAGCGTGCCATTTTCTAACCTGGATTCCCCAGGCAATACCGTGCCTGCCACGCCAGGCACCATTGACAGTTTTGAGGTTGATCTCACGACAGATGTGCCCAACATCGTTTCGGATGCACAGACGGGCGATCGTTACCTTTACCTGGATGTGCGGGCCGTCAGCGGCGCATCTGAAAATGGGTATGAACTTTGGGCTGGGCCACCAATTTATGCCAACTCTGTTCCCAGCGAAGTCAATATGCGCAATTTGTACGTGCTTAACAATCCCGGTTCACATGATGCGGCAGGAGTGGAGATTACGGCCGTTTCCACCCTCCTGCAAAATTCCAACTACACCGACCCCATCGGCATCCCCCTGGCCTACATCACCCCAGACATGGCCGGGCAAACCATCACCATCAACATGTTTGACTCAGATTCCGGTGCCGAACCCCCGATTGTTTTCTACTTCGATTCAATCGCCTTCACGCCAGACAGCAGCAACCCCCTCGGCTACGATCCAAATCTAACCGATTGGGCCATGCCCTTTGCCGTCGCTGGGCAAGACGACCCCGATGGTGTGGCTGAAGGAGTGCGTTGTGTCCCTGGCAGTTGCCAGACCCAATGGGTTGATCCAGCCTACCAAATCACCATTCCCGGCGATTTAAGCAATTGCGATTGGCAAAATCCCACAGAGGAAGCCTGCACGCCATTTTTCGGGGGCCGCCTCATGGTTTTATACGATGGCGGCTTTTCCGACACCTACGCCTGGCAAATTTCTATAAACGAGGCCAATGAACCACTCGATCCTACCTTGGGCTGTGCTGCGTTCCCCATCACCATTCATGAAGAGGTCCGCTCCGTCACCGCACCGGGCACGGGCAGCTACGCCTACCCAGACGCGGCCGATTTCACCTACCCCACCACGCCCCCCAGCTACGAAAGTTTCATCAACCATACAGAAAATATACCGCTGCTTAACGCCAATCCAGGTGATGTTTACCGTGTTTACGCTGGCTCTGGCGCAGGCAACTTTGGCTGGCTGGTCTGGAACCAGGGCATTTTGGCTAATTCCGCGACATTGGCCAACAGCCTTACCTGGCCTGGGGATGCAACCGATCACACCGATCACGGTGATGTGGGAAATCCTGCGCCCATCACGGGTTGGGGAGGGAACTATATTCCCCGTGGTTACATTGAACCCGGCGATCCAACTGACCAAGCCTTGCACATTGACGATTGGGTGACGGCATACACAGGCTTAGTAAACACTATTACTGTTCGTGACCAGCTAAACGCCCACATTGATTTAGGCCGCACGCTACGCTTGCCCATCTGGAGCATCAGTCAAGGTTCAGGCAGCAATGGACTTTATCAAAAAAGCGGGTTCGCCACCTTCCGGTTGGTGGGCTACAACCTTTCTACAAGTTGGTTGCTGCTGGAGTTCATGGGGTTTGATACCAGTTGTGGACAGTTGAGTGCATCGCTAACGGCCGTTTCCCTCACAGCCCCCACCCTTGGCGAACCCAACACCAGCTACCCCTTCACCGCCGACGTCAGCCCCAGCTTCGCCAGCACGCCCATCACCTACACCTGGCAAAGCACCGGGCACGACACCATCACCAACACGGGCGGCATCAGCAACACAGTTTCACTCAGTTGGGATAGTTTGGGGAGCAAAAGTGTGGTGGTAACGGCCGTAAACGAAACCGACTCCGCAGTCAGCCAAATCCACACCATCGAAATTGCCCCACCCCAGCAAAAAATCTACTTGCCTGTAGTCACTCATAACTAAGGGATGCTGGGAGATTAGAGACTAGAGATTAGAGACTAGAGATTGGAGACTGGGTTTAGTCTCCAATCTCTAGTCTCCTTTTTAGGCCAAATGCGCCTTCACCGCCTCGGCCACTTCCACCGGAATCCCCGGCACCGAGGCAATCTCCTCCATCGTCGCCTTGCGCAAATCATCCAGCGAACCAAAATGGGTCAGCAGCTGCTTACGCCGCTTGGGGCCAACCCCCAGTATGCTGTCTAAAATCGAAGCCACCCCCGCCTTGGCCCGCCGCTTGCGGTGCCCCGTGTTGGCAAAACGATGCGCCTCATCGCGCACTCGCTGCACCAAATACAACCCCTCCGAGCGGCGCGGCAGCAAAATAGAAGCCGCCTTGCCCGGCACAAACAGTTCTTCTTCCTGCTTGGCCAGGCCGGTTACCGGCACCTCATTTTCCAGGCCAAATTCCCGCAAAACGTCCACCGCCATCGCCAGCTGCCCCTTGCCGCCATCCACAATCAGCAAATCCGGCAGCAGCGACCACGCTGTCTCTTTCTTTTGCTGGCCAATCTGGTTGGGATCGTGCAGCTCGCCCGCCAACGACTCTTTGTACCGCTCAAAGCGGCGCGTCAGCACCTCTTTCATCGCACCATAATCGTCGTTGCCCACCGTCACCACGTTGAAGCGGCGATAATCACTCTTTTTGGGCGCACCCTGCACAAACACCACCATCGAGGCCACCGTCTGCGCTCCCTGGGTGTGACTGATGTCGTAGCACTCAATGCGGGCGGGCGGCGATGGCAAACCGAGCGCCTCTTGCAGCTCCGCCATCGCTGTCACGTGCTTGGAGCGATCGGCCGCCCACTGCTGTCGAATTGTCTCTAGCGTGTCCTGCGCGTTGGTTTTCACCATCTCCACCAGCTCCCGTTTTTTGCCGCGTGTTGGCACCTGGATGGTCACCTTGGTACTCCGCTTGCGCCGCAGCCACTCCTCAATCACCATTGCTTCAGACACCTGGTTGGGCAGCAGCACCTCGCGCGGAATGTGGGCCGCCTCGTCGTAAAACTGGGTGATGAATTCGCTCAGCACATCCTCGTCCGTTTCGCCCTCGGTGCCTTCCAGCATGAAATATTCTCGGCCAATCAGCTTGCCGTAGCGAATGAAGAAGATTTGCACACAGGCATCTCCCTGTTCGCGGGCAAAGGCAATCACGTCCTGATCGGCATTGGCGGCCGAAATCACCTTTTGCTTGGAAACAACCATGTTGATCGCTTTGAGCTGGTCACGATATTCGGCCGCTTTTTCAAAGTTCAACGCTTCGGACGCTTTTTCCATCTTGACCTGCACATTTTTGACGATGTGCTCCGACTTGCCGCTGAGAAAATCCATCAGTGACTGGATCATGTCGCGGTACTGCTGTTTGTTCACCGCGCCAATGCACGGCCCATTGCACAATTTGATGTCGTAGTAGAGGCAGGCGCGTTCGTCTTTGCCGTTGATCACCCGGTCGCAGGTGAGGTACGGGAAGATTTTGCGCAGCATGTCCAGCGTCTGGTGTACCGCCCAAACGGAGGTGTACGGCCCAAAATAGCGCGAGCCGTCCCGGTCCATGCGCCGGGTGACGGTAACTTTAGGGTAATCTTCCGCCCAATGCACTTTGATGTACGGGTACCGTTTGTCATCCTTGAGGCGAACGTTGTACTTGGGGCGATGCTTTTTGATGAGGGTATTTTCCAGCAGCAGCGCTTCCAACTCGGATTCGGTGGTGATGATTTCCAGATCGGTGATTTCGTGACGCAGGCGCTGAGTTTTGACGGAATCCACGTTTTTGTGGAAGTAGGAGCGTACGCGATTACGCAGGTTAATCGCTTTACCCACGTAAATAATCGTGCCGTGTTTATCTTTATGCAAATAAACGCCAGGCTTGGTGGGTAGCTTTTTGAGTAACTTTTGGATGTTTTCAGGTGGTGTGTACGCCATGCGCCAATTATAGCTCATTTGAGCGAATCAACCGCAATTTTTTACGACCGAAATCACAGACCAGAGTGACCGAATGCGTCCAATGCCTAAATTTGAGAAGTCCGCACCCTCAGGTACATCTTGACTGCACCCGCTCGCATTTGAGAATGCTCACGCCTCCTCTTTAGGAAGTCAGGGTTACCGATTGGATCGAGGGTCAAAGGCATCACGAAGACCATCACCAACGAAGTTGACTGAAATGACGGTGAGGAAAATCATGAGGCCGGGGAAGATGGCAACCCAGGGATAGCGGGTCATGTAAGTTTGGGCATCGTTGAGCATGTTGCCCCAGGTGGCCGTGGGCGGCTGAATGCCAAATCCCAGGTACGAAAGCCCGGATTCGGTCAGGATGGCAAAGGCGGTGAGCAAAGCGCCCTGCACCACAATCGGCCCCATCGCGTTGGGCAGGATGTGGCGCACAACGATGTGCCAGTTAGACATGCCCAGCGCCCGTGACGCTTCCACATACTCCATCTCACGCAATGACAGGAAGGTGGCGCGTACCAATCGTGCCGTCACCATCCAGGACAGCACCGCAATCACAATCACGATGGTTAACAGCCCACCCTGGTATTCGGCCAGGGGCGTGTCTCGGATCATGGCTCCAAGCAATATGAGGACAAAGAGCGAGGGGAAGGAAAGGAACAAATCGGTCAGGCGCATGAGCGCGTTATCTATGATGCCGCCGTAGAAACCGGCCAATGCGCCCACGACGGTGCCAGCAAAAAGGGCCAACCCGGTGGCAAAAACGCCGACCGCCAATGAAATACGGCCGCCATACAAAATTCGGGCCAACAGGTCGCGGCCTAAATCATCGGTGCCCATCGGATGCTCCCAGGAAGGGGGTTCAAGCTTGCTGCGCAGGCTGATTGCTTCTGGATCGTGCTTGTAAAGCGGAGCAGCAACGGCGCTAAGGGTGATCAGCGCCAGGACAATCAGGCCGGTAACGGCTAGGCGATGGCGCAAAAAGCGGCGGAGCAATATTTGGCGCATGCTTTCTGGCTTGGCCAGGGAGATATCTTTGACGTCGGGGTCAAGCAAGGCCGGGTCAATAGTGGAGTCTGTGGTTATCTCACTCATACCGAATTCTGGGGTCCAGGTAGCCGTAAACCATGTCGGCGATCAGGTTACAGAGGATGATTAATACGGCCGTCATCATAATCACCGCCATTAGCACCGGATAATCGCGTCGCAGGGCAGATTGATAAAACAGGCGGCCCATGCCGGGCCAGGAAAAGATCGTCTCGGTGAAGACTGCGCCAGCAAACAAGGCGGGCAAATCCAGCGCCACCAGGGTCACCAGCGGGATGAGGGCATTGATGAGGGCGTGCCGTCCTATAACCAGATATTCCACCAGCCCTTTGGCGCGGGCAGTGCGCACGTAATCTTGATGGATAATTTCTAACATGCTGCCGCGCAAAAAGCGGGTGTACCAGGACATCCAGGCCAGCGACAGCATCGTCACGGGCAGCACCAGATGCCAGACGCCATCCCAAAAATCGCCGTCCATGTCGAGCGAGTTGATGCCGCCAGCGGGGAAAAGTGGGCCGCCTGTGGTCGGGTTTTCCAGGGTGCTGTAAAAGACGAGGATGAGGATGAGGCCAAACCAGAAGATGGGGACGGATTGCCCGGCAAAGGCTACGGCCGTTACCAGATGATCAAACCAGGAATATTGCTTCACGGCCGAAATGACGCCCACGGGAATAGCCACGAGCAACGTCACGGCAAAGGCCACGCTCATCAATTTCAGGGTGTTGGGCAGCCGCTCGGTAATCATCTCAATGACCGGGCGATGGGCGGTGTAAGATTCGCCAAAATCCCCTTTTAAGGTGGCGGACAGCCAACGGCCGTATTGCACCGGGATTGGATCGTCCAGACCCATCTCGGCCCGAATCCGGTTCAAATCTTCCTGGCTAATCGTCGGATCGTTTTCAAAACGGGCCAGCGGCCCCCCTGGGGTGAGGCGCAGCAAGCCAAAAATGATGATGCTGATTAAAAGCAGCAGCGGCACTGCCTGAATAAGCCTTCTGATAATGTAGTTTGCCATTTGCGTTGGATGAGATGGTTAGTACTGAGCGGATGGCGATTGGTTCACGCCAGCGCCAACCGCTCAGTGACCTAATTCTAAAACAAGAATTTATCCACAGATTCACGCAGATGACGCAGATTTTTAAACTTCAATCTGTGTCAATCTGCGAAATCTGCAGATTATTTTTCGCTTACTGGTTTAGCTGCCAATTTTCAGCGTCCCAGGTGAGCGGTGCCCAGGTGCTAACCTGCACACCGGACAGAGCGCTGCTGAAGGCATGGCCTTCCTTGAATTGGTACAGGAAGATTTGCGAATTACTTTCCTTAATTAACTCGCCCAGCTGGCAGTACAGCGCTTTGCGTTCGGCCAGATCGGGGGTGCGACCGGCTTCAGCAATCAGGGCATCAGCTTCTTCGCTGACCCAACGGGTGTAGTTGGCCCCGGTGCCGCCATTTTCTTCGGTGGGCACATTGGTGCTGAGGAAGTAGTCGGAAATGTGCTGCTGCGGGTTGATGCCAGCGCCAGTGTCGTAAACCAAAACGTCATAATCGCCCGTTTTACGCGGAGCCTGATCGGCCCAACTGCCAAACAAGACGGCCATTTCTTCATTGGAGACGCGGAATTCCATGCCAATGTCGGCCAGATATTCAGCAATGACCAGCTCGGTGTTTTCCAGCAGCTTAAAGCCGCTGTAGCCGACGGCGCTTAAGGAAAGCAGCGTGCCATCTTCCGCATAAAGCGTACCGTGTGCTTCGCGAATGCCGTCGCCGTCTTCATCAATCCAGCCAGCCTCTTCTAAAAGGGAAGCGGCCGTTTCCGGGTCGTACGCATCGCCAGGGATGTCACAGTTGTACCAGCCCAGCGCAAAGGGTGAAGTCACGCGATCCACCCGGCCTTCCGCCAGATCGTTCACGATCGAATCGTAATCCAACGCCAAAGCCATTGCCTGCCGCACGGCCGGATCGCCCAAAATGGGGTGCGGCGGGTTTGGACCCGCGTCGCCATCGCCAGGCATACTCAGGTTCAGGAACAGGCGCAAAATGTAAATGCCAGGCGCTTCTTGCGTCACCACATTGTCGGAGGCTTCCCAAACTTCGCGCAGCGTCGAATCGGGCCAGAGCATAATTTGGGCGTCATTTTCCAGCATCATTTGGGAGCTAACTTCTTGGGAAGGCACAATTTGGAAAACCAGTTCGCTCAGGTATGGCTTACCTTCTTCACGGTAATTTGGATTGGCCGCCATGCCGATGTGGTCGCCAGAAACCCATTCGGTAACCATGAACGGGCCGGTACCCAACGGCATCCGGTTGTATGCCCAATTGAGCATGTCGGCCGGATCGCCCGCGCTGGCAGGCAAGATGCCCCACTGGAACTGATCCAGGAAGCTGGAGTTAAATTCGGCATATTCCACCACGACGGTATGATCGTCCGGCGCTTCAATATTGACGATGCCTTCAAAGGCAGAGGTGCGCACGGAGCCGCTGTCTGGATTGGAAGCAACTTCGTAGGTGAAGATGACGTCGGCCGAGGTAAAGGGGGTGCCGTCTGACCAGGTGACGCCTTGTTTGAGTGCCCAGGTAACGGTTTTACCATCATTGGTGACATCGCCGTTGGCCTCGGTGGGTACACGTTCGGCCAGGACGGGCTGGTATTCACCGTTGGTGTCTGGCTGTACCAGGGCTTCGATGACCGCATCGGTCACCTGGGTGGTAATGAAGGCGGTGGTGGCATATGGGTTCATGACTTCGAGGTCTTCGGTCATGAGCACGACCACGCGCCCGCCCATGGCTTCCGGCATTGCTTCGTCAGCCATTTCCTCGTCAGCCATATCCTCAGATTCGGCCGTTTCTGTGTCAGTGGCTTCCGTTTCGGTGGTTGTGGCTGAATCGGTTTCTGTCGTGCCAGAGTCGGTTGTGCCGCTACCGCAAGCAACCATGAACAAGGCAAGCAATAACAGGCTGATTATGAGCTTAAAAATAGTTGTCGGCTTTTTCATCTTCTCTCTCCTTGGTGCTAAAACAAATCAAAATAAAACAGTAAGAATATCGAGCCTACGTTTCACCTCCTTTGAACTAGATGGAATTTTTTGTCAAAAAATTTGGTGGTCTTTCTTGCGGAAAAAGATTTTGAGATAATACAGAATAATTCGCTCTTTAGCTTATCTGGGTAATGGCATTTAGGCAAGTGTTTCGTGCTGCAAACAAGCTAATTTTATCGTTTCGGTTAACAATTTTTACGGCTAACTTCCACAGAACAACCATCAAAACGAACCGGTTTTGAGCACCCCAGAAACAAGAAAAATAATGCGTAATGGCAAAGTTCATGGCAAAATAGCGGGGCAACAGGAAAGGAGGATTTATGCCTGATCCGACGATTTATAAACGGCCGTTCCAACTCTTACAGCACCTCATCCGCTTCAACACCACCAACCCGCCGGGCAACGAACGCGCCTGCGTGCAGTACCTTAACGATTTGCTGCAAGCCGCTGGCGTGGAGACCACCATTCTGGCCAAAGATGAGAATCGTCCCAACCTTATTGCCCGACTGCCCGGCAGCGGCACCGCCCCGCCCCTGCTGATGCAGGGTCACGTAGATGTGGTCACCACCGCCAACCAGCAGTGGCAGCACGATCCGTTTGCGGGTGAGCTGATTGACGGCATGGTTTGGGGGCGCGGGGCGCTGGACATGAAGGGTGGCGTGGCCATGATGGTCGCCGCCTTCCTCAAAATGCAGGTGGAAGGCATCACCCCGCCGGGCGACCTTATCCTCACCATCCTCAGCGATGAAGAAGTAGGCGGCGATTTTGGCGCAAAATTTCTGGTAGAGGAGCATCCTGAGCAGTTTGCCAACGTGCAGTTTGCCATCGGCGAATTTGGCGGCTTCACCATGCAAATCGCCGGGCAGACTTTTTACCCGATCATGGTGGCAGAGAAGCAAATTTGTTCGCTTAAGCTCACCATGCGTGGGCCGGGCGGGCACGGCTCCAGCCCCATCCAGGGCGGCGCAATGGGTAAACTGGGGCGCATCCTCACCAAGCTGGACCAAAATCGCCTGCCGGTACACATCACCCCAGAGGTGCGGGCGATGTACGAGGCGATTGCGGCGAACGTGGCCTTCCCCACCAGCCTCATTTTGCGCTTGCTGCTCAACCCCAGCCTCACCAACCAGATGCTGGGCGTGCTGGGGAATATGCGACCGCAATTCGACGCGCTGCTGCGCCACACGGTTAGCCCGACGATTGTGCAGGGCGGCCACAAAATTAACGTGATTCCCAGCGAAGTGAGTTTGCAGCTAGACGGCCGTCTTCTCCCCGGCTACCAACCCCAAGATTTGATTGCTGAACTGAGCGCGCTGCTGGGCGATGATGTGGAAATTGAGCTGCTGGCCCACGATCCGGGACCACCGGCAGCCAACATGGCCCTGTTCGACACGCTGGCGGTCATTTTGCGCCGCGCCGACCCCAACGGCGTGCCCATTCCGCTGGTGCTGCCTGCCGTAACGGACGCGCGCCACTTTGCCCGGCTGGGCATCCAGACATACGGCTTTTTGCCCATGCAACTGCCGCCGGAGTTCAACTTCAGCGCCACCATCCACGCCGCCGACGAGCGCATTCCCGCTGCCGCCCTGGAGTTCGGCACCGCCGCCATCTTTGAGCTGCTCACCCGCTTTGGCTGACCCCCACCCTAACCCTCTCCCTGAGAGGGCTGGGGTGAGGGTCTTTACCCAAACCACAAGAGCGTGGAAACAAGAAAGTGCGGAGGGGAATCGGTGGGAGAAAAACGGCCGTTTGCCTACACACAAAAACAGACAACAGTGGATAATTCCCTCATCAAACTGTCAGTTTCCGTGGAGGTTTTGTGATGTGGAAATCAACTGGTTATCTCGCTTTTCTCCTGTTTACTGCACTCATTTTGCTGGGCTGCAATGAAGAACAATCCGCTGTGCCATCCCCCACCGTTTCGCCAACTGCAACAACAGCAAGCGTGGCTGAGCGGCCAACAGCTACCCAAACCTTGACGCCGACGGCGCTGCCCACGGCCACAATCACCCCTTCAGCCACCGCCACACCAACGACAGTGCCCACAGAAACCCCATCGCCAACACCTACCGTTTTTAAGTATGTGATGGAGGGTACGGCCGTTCCGCCCGCCAGTGCCCCCATTTCCGCAGAAAACGTAGCAAACCTCACCCAGTTTGCCCGCTGGGGTCGCGGGGTGATGCATGATGTGGTGGTTTCTGGGAACGGCCGTTGGCTGGCCGTCAGCACCGCCACAGGCATCTACCTCCATAACGCCGAAAATTTGGCAGATAATCCGCGCTGGATTCCTACGGAAGCGCCCGTGGACCAGATTGCCTTTTCACCCGACAGCAGCTTGATTGCGGGCATTTTGCCCAGAATTGGCGCCTCGCTGTGGCGCGTTGAGGATGGCGAACGCTTACAAACTATCCCCACCAACGCAATTTCTCTTGTTTTCTCTCCCGACAGTCAATTTCTGGCGCTCACCACACCGTCTTATCAATTAGAAGTGCAGCTCTGGTACGTGGCCAGCGGCGAGTTAGTTCGGGAATATCAATCCAGTTTTGCCCTTGCTTTCTCACCTAACGAATCCAACTACACACTTGCAGAACAGCAAGATGATTTAGCATACATCAATACCTATCAACTACCAGACCACACTTTGTTAACCAGCGCTCAGGTCGATTTTACAGGTTTTGACGACGGTTTTACCAGCATGAGTATTTCACCGGATGGACAGATGGTGCTCCTGGGCAAAGGCAGCCTCATTGGTCGCAATGACGCAGGTTCGATAGAAGTCAGGAAAATTGAAACGGGCGAGCTTATCTATAAAATCGATCCGATTTTGGCAAAGAGCCCTGGCCCTTATTTTTGCGATTCAGGTTTTGTGGGCTTTGAGCCACCTTACGCCCCTGTGTCCATTGCAATCACTGTGTCCCCTAATGGTGATCAGTTCGCCGTAACTTACGAAGAAGAAAACGTTGTCCGCAAAACGGTTGCTGTGTATCGGTTGGCGGATGGGCAGCTGCTGCACAGATTTGAGGATGGGGTCAACAGTGCGGCTTATTCTGTAGACGGCCGTTTCCTCATCACCGGTTCAGAAGATGGCAATCTCACCGTCTGGCAAACCGATCCTTTTACGCCCGCTCAGGCCATTCCCGCCTACGACCCGCCTATTTTTGGCCTAACTATTTCACCCGATGGGCAACACATTGCCACCGAAAGCAACTACGGCGTGCAGCTATTTAAGGCAGACGATGGCAACTTGCTGCAAGAATTTGCGTCAGGCAGAAAGGCATCATTTTCGTCCACAGGCGAACTGCTGGCGGTCGGGTTTGCCGACGGCCACATTGAAGTACACAACCTCAATGAACAAACGGTGGTTTACCAAATTGACGGCGGGAATTCACCCGTCAAGCAGCTGACCTTCTCTCCCAACGATCAATTTTTGGCGGCGGGAGCGCAAGATTGTACCAAAGCTGTTTACCACGCTGCCGACGGCGCTTACCTGCATGCGCTGGAAGATTTGGTAGAGGATGTTTACCCGGCTGGCGAAACGAGGTTGCAAATTACCAGCCTCGTGTTTTCGCCAGACAGCAGCAAACTCGTGGCCGATTTTTCGGACTCACCGAAATTTGGCGTTTGGGAGGTGGGGAACGGCCGTTTAATCAACACATTCCCAGAAAGTGACATCGCAGGCGTCTTCAACCTTGTGCCCGTGCCCAACAGCAACCAGTTCGCCGGGCTGGGCGGCACCTACTCAACCACCGATTTTTCGTTTTGGGATTGGTCCAGTTTAGAGATGAACAGCGAGTTGAGTAGACCCGACGGCAACAGCGACTACGTGGACGTGGCTTTTACGCCAGATGGTACCCTCTTGGCCGCCCCAACCGACCAAGGAACAATTGATTTTTGGCAAATTACAAGCCAGGAAATGTTACAATCCATACCAGTAGACACGTTTGTCTATCGGGTTGATTTTTTCTACACACCCTCCATCACCGTTTCACCCGATGGCACATCCGTGATTGTAGGAACAACCGATGGCCTCATTTACATTTGGCGGGTGCCGTAAGATTTACATGTCTCGTTCCACGCTCCGCGTGGAATGCAGATCGGAACGCTCCAGCGTTCCAAGAGCGGCGCAGAGCGCCGCGATAGACATTCCCACGCTCCGCGTGGGAACGAGAGCAGCGTGTGATGGACTTTGACCAACTGCGGGCAGAGATGGTAGCGGATTTGCGAGAACGGGGTATTGACGATACGGCCGTTCTACAAGCCATGCGTACCGTCCCCCGTGAAGCATTTGTACAGGATGAGCATTTGGAGTACGCCTACTACAACGGCGCGCTGCCCCTGCCTGCCAACCAAACCATCTCCCAGCCATACGTCGTCGCCCTCATGCTGTCGGCGCTCAAATTGCAGCCGCAGTTCAACGTGCTGGAGATTGGCACCGGGTCCGGCTACGCCGCCGCCGTGCTGGGGCATATTGTGCGGCAGGTGCACACCGTCGAGCGGCAAGAGGCACTGGTAGACTATGCCCAAACGCGGCTGCAACAGCTAGGCTACACGAATATCTGCGTCCACCTGGGCGATGGCACGCTGGGTTGGCCAGAAGCTGCCCCTTACGACGCGATTGTGGTGGCGGCCGGTGGCCCGACGGTGCCGATTTCGCTGCGCAATCAGTTGGGGGAAAACGGCCGTCTCGTCATGCCCGTTGGTTCGTACAAAAAGCAAAAACTACAGCTGGCGTGGCGCAAACCAGAAGGCGGCTATGGTCAGAAAACCCTTACCCCCGTTCGCTTCGTCCCCCTCATCGGCAGCGAAGGCTGGGATGACGCTGACCAGTAATAGGTCATCCGTGAACCGATTACCGTTTACGGATAACCGATTACTAATTTGCCGCACTCAGTTGGTTGACTGGCAACGGCCGTTTTCGTACCATATTCCTTAACAACTGAAACAATAAACCAGTTGTCAGCCGAAGGGGAAAATCATGAATAACAAAATCATTTGCCCGCTGTGTGGGTCAGAAAACGAACCAGATCGTTTTACCTGCCACCACTGCCAAACGCACTTCCACCAGGCCACGCTTATAAAAAATCTCATGCAGCGAATGACACGACTAGAAGCCCTAGTCACAGAGATTGCCGGTAAGCCTCCAGATACGCTCCCGACCACACTACCATTTGCTTCACCAACCCCCGCACCTACCCAGCCACAGCCAATTCCTGTACCTCCAGCCCTACAACAACCGCAACCTGCACCTTCACCAGTCTCAATAACCCAAACGCCCCCAGAACCACAGGAGCTGCCAGCGCCATCACCCAAAAACCAAGTTCCAGATAAACCCACAGATGCCCTCCCAGAGGAGACATGGCGTGATTCCTTGCCAGAAAACATTTGGCGCGGCGATTTTTGGTTCAACAAAATTGGCCTGGGGCTGCTGCTGCTGGCGTTGGCCTTTCTCTTTAATTACGCCATAGATCAGGGCTGGATTGGCCCCGCCGTGCGCGTCGCGTTCGGCTTGATTCTGGGAACCACGTTGTTGGGCATTGGCTACAAAACATCGCAAAAACGGCCGAATTTCGGCCAGGCATTGCAGGGGGGTGGCATCGTTGCTTACTACATCACCGGGTTTGCAGCGTTTCGCCTTTACAGCCTGGTTTCGTTTCCAGTAGCTTTTGGCTTCATGCTGCTGGTAACTGTGTTGGCATTTACGCTGTCGCTGCGCCAAAAGGAAGCGATGTTTTCACTCATCGGTGGGCTAGGCGGGCTGGCCACACCCTTTTTACTAAACACTGGCCAGGGCAACTACGTCGGCCTCATCATTTACACCTGCCTCATTTGCGGCAGCCTGGTGCTGATTTACTTTTTCAAAGGGTGGCGCGTGTTGCTCTGGTTGGCCAATTTCGGCGGCTGGGTGATACTGGCAGGCGTGTTATTTTTTGCCAGTTTGGAGAACAGCCAGGTGATCAATGCTGAAAACGTTACCCTGCAAGGTGGCATTCTTTTTGGGCTGCTTTTCTTTTGGGGAATGCCAGTTTTGCGCCAGCTTGAAACAGCCAAACGGCCCGATCGCCTGCCACCAGTTCAGTTTGGCATTTTCGATAGCACGCTCGCCCGAGCCAATCTTTCATTAAAAGATACGCCCCGCTTGAACATGATCATCAATCCACTTATCGCTTTGGGGCTGACCCAAACGCTCTGGTGGCTTCCAGAAACCAGTCAGGGTCTGATTGCTCTGGGAGGAACACTGCTGTTTGCCCTGGTTGCGGTGTGGATTACCACCAAGCCGGATCAGGACAAGCTGTGGTATGTGCATGGATTTACGGCCGTTCTCCTATTCACCATCGCCCTGCTCCAACTCCTCGACGGAAATTGGCTGTTCTTAGCATTGTCCCTCGAAGCCATAGCACTTCATGTAAGCACACGATACCTCAAGCACACGTCTATAGAAGTCATCGCGCATCTTCTTTCACTGGCCGTCACCGTGATGCTATTTGATCGCCTTCTCATCAGTTTCACTCCCGACCAGCAAACACCCATCTTCAATTTAAGTTCCTTGCTGGATCTGCTGATCATCGGCCTCTGGTTTGCCCTCGTCAACTTCCTGCAAACCAAAAAGAAGTCATTCTTCCAACCAGCCTACTGGCTCATCGCCCATCTCACTCTGATTCTCTGGTGGCAGCGCGAGCTGGAACCTTACGATATGCCCGGTTTGGTTACGGTGATTTTTGGACTCCTGGCAATTCTGTTTCATTGGGATGCGCGTCGCCAGGCGCATGGTTGGCAGCGTTGGGTTCCCCATCTCCTTTCTGTGGTGATCACCTTCATGCTGTTCAATCAGCTTTGGTACGGGCAGGCGGAAACGGCCGTATTCAACCAACTCGCCTTCTTCAACCTCATCATCATCGGCCTACTCTTCGCTTCTTCGTACCTCTTCACAGAAGACGAAGACAGGGATGTGCGCCTCATCTATCGCCTGGTCTGTCACGTCGCCCTCCTCAACTGGTTCTGGCGAGAATTTGATCAGCTAAGTGGACAAGGCGTCGTCACGCTCGTCTGGGGCATCTACGCGCTCATTTTGTTGGCAATTTCGCTCAGGTACCAGAGCTACCAGCTGCGTCTGGTCGCCCTTGCCACCCTGTTTTTGCTGGTCGGCAAACTGTTCCTGGTTGATTTGGCAGCTGTCGAAACCGTCTGGCGCATCCTGCTGTTTGCCGGATTCGGCGGCCTCTTCCTCTTCATCAGCTACTACTACCGTTCCTGGTTACACCTCCCCGAACACGCCGATTGACCCTTTCCCCGGAAACTTACGGTTTCCGGGGAAATTTCCGATTACCGTTTACGGATGACCGATTACCAGTAAAATCCCTGCATAGCTATGCACATGCACACACCCACCTTCCACGTCCGCAACCTGCCCATCTACGGCGACACCATCCTTTCGCCGATGGCCGCCTATTCCGACGTGCCCTTCCGCGCCATCTGCCGCCAGTTTGGTGCGGCCCTGCACTACACCGAATTTGTGCCGACAGAAGCACTTTTGGGCGATCCGAACCCACTCTGGCGGCGGCTGGACGTTCATCCCGCAAGTGAACACCCGATGGTGTTCCAAATTTTTGGCAATGATGCCCAACAAATTCTTTATGCCGCCCAGCGCATTGAAGGTTGGGGCGCAGACATCATTGACATCAACATGGGCTGTTCCGTGCCCAAAGTGAGCGAAAAAGGAGCGGGCGTGGGCATGATGCGCCAACCCAAACTCGTCGCGGAGACGTTTCGCTTGCTCAGCACGCACCTGCACGTGCCCGTCACTGGCAAGCTGCGGCTGGGCTGGGATGAAGCCAGCGAGAATTACCTGGAGATTGCCAAAATCATGGTGGACAACGGCGCGGCGTTGGTGGCGCTGCACGGCCGTTTCCGCAGCCAAAAATATCGCGGGCAAGCCAATTGGGACGCCATCGCCAAACTCAAACAATCTGTGAATGTGCCCGTGCTGGGCAACGGGGATGTGCAAACGGTGGCTGATATTGACCGGCTCAAGGCGCACACCGGCTGCGACGGCGTGATGATTGGCCGGGCGGCGCTGGGCAACCCGTGGCTGCTGGCACGGGTCGATCGGGAGCAGCTAACGTTTGGGCAGATTACGGCCGTTCTCCGCCAACACCTCCACGAAGCAATCAGCTACTACGGCACCCAGGATGGTCTGCAAAACATCAACCGCCACCTCAAGAAATATCTCTCTGGTTTGGCTCTGAAACAATTTTTGCGGGCGTTTCAAGCGGTGGAAACCATAACTGAATTTGAAAAGTTGCTAGGGGTGATGGAAACGGCCGTACCCGCCACCATCCCCATCGCCGAACTGCGAAAAATCCCCTATTTTTGCACACCTGTGCCATAAAATTTTGCCTCTTGCAAAATTTTTCGTTTTCCGTAAAAATGTCCTGGCAAACTTGCGGAAAACGAAACTATCTATCACACACATCACTTATAACAAATGACAAACCTGCTTCTTCGTCATCATCAATGCATCTATCACAAGCAGCGTACCGGAGCCTCCACGCATCTTGTATTGTCACCTGCATTCCAAGTAAATTTCCACCACAGTGGTGGTCATATTGGGCGTTTATCGCCAAAAATATCTATTTCCCTTTAAGGAGGAAGTGCAAATGTCCATATCAAAGATAGGCCGTGTGTTGCTGGTGGCAACCTTGCTCTGTTTAGGAGCCTGGTTATTGAGTGTGAGCTCAGGGCCGAGTGCAGAAACGGCCGCTCGTCAACAGGCCATCCAATCCTTTGCCCCGGCAGGAGTGGATGTAAATGCCCCCATTAATGTTCGTCCAGAGCAAAATGGAGCGGCCCAGCCAGTAGTCGTTAACCTGCGTGATATCCCGGCAGGTGTACGCGACCCCAACAGCCAGCTCGATCGTTGGCAGCGGGGGGAAATCGACCTGGAAGAAATTGAGGGGATTCGCGGCGCGGCGGAAATGGCCGCCATGCAAGCCCGCTCACTCGAACTGGCACCCAGTGCTAACGTGCAGCTGGCCGCTAGTGGCCCATCCATCGCTGCGCCATCAGCTGGAACAGGCTTCACCAGTATGGATTACACTGAATGCTGTGGTGGCGGTGGTAACGTTCCGCCCGATCCGGAACTGGCCGTTGGCCCCAATCACGTCATTGCCGTCGTCAACGTCGCCTTAGAAATTTACGACAAAAATGGCAACACGCTGGTTGGCCCCACCACCTTTGCCAGCTTCATGTCTGCAAACAGCAACTGCACCGGCGTTTTCGACCCC
Source organism: Ardenticatenaceae bacterium (assembly GCA_020634455.1). Classification (GTDB taxonomy): domain Bacteria; phylum Chloroflexota; class Anaerolineae; order Promineifilales; family Promineifilaceae; genus Leptofilum. The sequence goes on from JACKBQ010000001.1 coordinate 1,006,182, forward strand.
AACGCCAACTACGATGAACAGTACGACCGCTTCGTGTTAGGTATTGATGCCAACGGCGTGGGTTACTGCATTGCCGTTTCGCAAACGGGCGATCCCACAGGCGCATGGAATTTGTACTTCTTCTCCACCGTCAGCAACCGGCGTGACTTCTTTGATTATCCGCACGCTGGCATTGGCCGCGATGCCATCTACATGGGTGCCAACATTTTCCGTGGCAACAACTTCAAGGAAGGTCAGGTTTGGGCCTTTGATAAAGTTGCCATGTACAACGGACAAACGGCCGCTTCTGTCACAGTCGGTTTAGGCGCAGCCAACGACACGCCGCAGCCCCTCAACCTGCACGGTTGGGCACAAGGCACCTGGCCAACCAGCGGCCCGCACTACATTTTTGCCGAAACCAACTACGACGGCAGCACCCATACCGTTTATTCCTGGAACAATCCTTTTGGCTCCAACACCTTTAGCACGGTGGGCACGGTCAACCTGAATGCTGCCACAGGCGTCACGGCCGGTATGCCGGTGAACACGCCGCAGCTGGGTGGGCAAACGGTTCAGGCCAACGACTTCCGCCCACAGGATTTTGAATACCGGGATGGCTTTGCCTGGACCTCTTCCACCGTTGCCTGTAACCCAGGCAGCGGCACAGTGAACTGTGTGCGCTGGGCCAAAATCAACCCCGCCACCGCCACTGTTGCCGATGCTGGCGTTTACGGCAGCAATGGCGAATACCGCAGCTTTGCCGACCTGGCCGTAGACGCTTGTGGCAATATGGCGATTGGCTATAGCAAATCCAGCACCAGCATTTACCCCGGCGTCTTTGTGACGGGCCGTCTGGCCACAGACCCCGCCGGCACACTGCAAGCTGAAACGCTGGTGAAGGCAGGTGAGATTGCCTACACCTCGTTTGAAACCAGTGCGCCGCGCCGTTGGGGTGACTACACCGAAATGACAGTTGATCCGGCCGGTACAACCTTCTGGTATTTGGGTGAATACAGCAAGGATACGGGAACGACAAGCGGCCGTTGGGGCACGTACATCAGCTCCTTCAGCTACAGCTGCAACCCTGGCAACAACCCCACGCCAACACCTGGGCCGACCACGCCGCCACCAACACCCACCACACCACCACCGACGCCAACCACCCCGCCGCCAACCAGCACCCCGCCGCCCAGCAGCATTACGCTGAGCGTGAATGCGTATAAAGACAAAGGTCGCCGCTTTGCCGACCTCACCTGGAGTGGCGCCAGCGGAAGCAACGTTGATGTTTATTACAACGGCGGTTTCCTGCAAACAACACCTAACGATGGCTTCCAAACTGTCGGCTCCTTTGGTCCTGGCGGTGGTTCTTACACCTTCCAGGTGTGCCAGGCAGGTTCAACGACTGTCTGTTCACCTGTGGTCTCTGGAAGTTGGTAAACACAGTTCGCTGCAAAAGTAGCACTTTGTAAATGAAAAAAGCGCCTCGTGAACGAACACGGGGCGCTTTTTTTGTTTTTCAGTCCGGCTGAAAATCAGCCCTTGACCACAAGGAAATAGGCTGATTAAATCTGGCTAAAAAAGGAACCGACCAAATGAACTTTTTATACCTGAATTCAGATAAGATGGGTGAAGGGAATGCCCAATTAGGGCGACAGTTGTTGTTGGCGTTTCTGGAGAAGCTGGCGGATTCGGATGTGCCAGTTGATGTGGTGGGCTGTTTAAACAGCAGCATTTTCCTCACCACCACACCAGACAGCCCGGCCCTGGCGAGCTTGCGCAAATTGGAGGCGCGTGGGGCACGGATTGTCACCTGCGGCATCTGCATCAACTATTTCCATCGGCGGGAGCTGCTGCAAATTGGCGAAATTGGCAGCATGGATCGCACCGTGCAGTATATGACAACGGCCGATCGGGTGATACGGCCGTGTTAGACGTGGCACCGCTGCGGCACTAATTTACCTTTTCTATAATTTGTATTAGGTTCTGTTGACATTTGAAGAGATAAGCGAAATCCTCGATAATGATACAATGTCAACTATAAAAATCGCCGATGACCAATGGCGGAAAATATATAAGTTCTTAAAAACACATCCCAGGACCTATGCCAACAACCAGGCGGCCACGCGTCGTTTTGTTGAAGGCGTTCATTGGCTCATGCGCACCGGTGTGCAGTGGCGCGAACTGCCAGAGCGGTATGGCAACTGGAATAGCGTCTACAAACGCTTTTCTCGCTGGGAAGAGCAAGGCATTTGGGCTGCTTTGCATGACCAGTTTGCTCAAGAGCCTGATATGGAAAGCGCGATTATCGATAGCACCGTGATTCGGGCCCACATGAGTGCAGCTGGTGGGTCAAAAAAAACGGTGGTCAAGTAGAGCAAGCCCTCGGTCGTAGTCGCGGTGGTTTCAGCACGAAAATCCATATTGTTGTTGATGCTTTAGGTAATCCCCTAAAGTATATCCTCACGGGTGGCCAGCAGCATGATGTGACGCAAGCCCGAGCCTTGTTAGAAGCGTATGCGTTTGACCGGGCCATTGCCGACAAAGGTTATGATGCTGACGACCTATTGGCCTTTATTGCCGAAAAAGGAGCCGAAGCGGTTATCCCGCCCAAGGCCAATCGCACAGAAGAGCGAGCTTATGACAAGCATGTCTACAAAGAGCGTCATTTGGTCGAGTGTTTTATTAACAAAATCAAGTGGTATCGTCGGGTATTCACTCGGTATGAGAAACTAGCCCGACGATACATGGCTTTCTTGCACCTGGTGGGTGCTTTTATTTGGCTTCGTTGAAATGTCAACGGAACCTAACACTGCAAGTACAGGAGATAAGATTTGGTGCAAAATATTTTCAAAATGGGCGACAGTTTGGTCATTTCTTTGCCCGAAGAGGTGGTGGCACAGTTGAGTTGGCAGGAAGGGGACGAGGTTTCTTTCTCGGTTGATGCCACAGGTGGACGATTGATCGTCAAGCCAACGCATTCCGCGATTACGGAAATTGATCAAACGTTTGCAAAACAAATTGATGAGTTTGTGGAAAAATACGGTTCAGCGCTTGAAGCCCTATCAAAATGATAAGCTAGAGCGGTTGACGATGATGGTGGTGGAGGAACGGCCGTCTCTTGAATCAATTGCAGCGTGGTTTCTGACAAATTCTATAAGTCTATAAGAAGCACCACATTTCATTCTAATGGCCTAAAGCTTTCCACAATGCGGTTGAAATCAGCATGATATTCGTTGAAATATTCTTTACTGATTATCAAGGTAATAATAAACATATCTTTGGAACGAGGTATGAGTACCTCTTCGTATTTGACCGTTTGAGTCGAATAAAGGCGCCTCATAATTGGTTGCCCGTTTAATTCTGTTTCTTCCAAAGAAATGTCTTCGAAGCCAAAATTTGAGGATAGATTTTCTAAGCCTTCATCGCTCCATTTTACAACATCTTGCAAGCTTGGATTGTTAATTGTCCTGGATTCAACGCGAATTACAAAAGTTTCGGGTTGCCCTGCAAGGTAAAATATCTTGCTTAAAATCAAACGAATATCATGATTTCCATGATAACCACTCTCGTCGTACAAGGTGGACACATATTTTGATGGGTGATCTAGCACAAAATTAAATTCGTCATGTTTTACTGTTATTACTTCTGGTAGACGGGGTGGTTCAGTTATTACCCAGGCAATGAGTAGAATGCCAATTACCAGGCTGACACCTAGTAATGTAAGGCATCCAACATAATCGTCTGCGAGCATTTTTTTGTCTTTCATGTTGGCTTGTCACGAAATGAGGGCAGCAGGGGTGGCGCGGCGGCGGGTGGCGATGAGACGGCCGCTTCCAATTTGCTCTACGTAATGGGTCATGCGCTCGCAGGTGGCCACGAGATCGTCGAAGGTGGGTTCGTCTAGGAGGAGGAGGCGACTTTCCACCACAGCGCGGACGCTGGCATGGTACGGCGTGTCGGCAAAGAGGGCGTATTCGCCAAAATGCTCACCCGGCCCCAGCTTGCCAATCACCCGCTCCTCCCCTTCTTCCGTCACAAACACCTCAACCTCCCCCTCGGCGACGATGTACAGGTAATTGCGCGGCTGACCCTGCTGCACAAACTGCTCCCCGGCGCTGACGCGGCGCGGCTGGAGGCGGGCATCTACCGAGGCGAGTTCCTGCGGGCTGAGGCTGCTGAAGAGCGGCATCTGGCGCAGCAGGCTGCGGGCTTGCGCCCCGGAGCTAACCTGCTGCGCCAGCGTGGTGTCGGCGCGGAGCAGCGGGTCGAAGTTGTCCCGCTCAATTACCAGGGCAGTGACTGGCGTGAGGGCGCGGTAGGTGAATTGATAGCTGCCGCTGCCTGCGAGTGCGGCCGTGCCAAAATAACCACCTCGCGCCAACGTCGCCATCCGCACGCCATCATGGAACATGCCCACCTCGCCTTCTTCAATCAGGTAGAAGTAAAACGATTCCCGTCCAGCGGTGGCAATAGTTTGGTTAGTGCGGGCTTTCCAACGGTGCAGCACCTGGAGCAGTTCATCAATGCCTTCCTGGTCAAATCCGGCAAAAATTTCAGCCTGGCGAATCAGTTCGCTGCGCCGGTCGCGGGCTTTGATGAAGCCTTGGGCGAGCTGTGCCCCCCACTCGGTTTCTGCCAGAACGTGGCGGGCCAGCGTTTCGGCATCAAGCCAATCCAGGCTGTCGTAGGCGGCTTGCCCGGCTTTGCGGGTGAAGGGGGTGCCCGCCAAATCATCGAGGCGGTCAACCGCCAGCAAGAGCGCTTTTTGGGCGTGCTGGCTCAGTTCCAAGATGGTGGCGTCGGGATCGAGTGCGCCGAGGGCGGCCATTTGAGCTTGAATAGCCGTTAGCCGCCGCTGGCCAAAGATGGTTTCGTAGCTGGTGAAGAGGGCGTACATGAACTGGTTAAAGCTCCCAATCAGTCGCTGCCGTTCGCTAAAAATGCCAGGGGCGCTGGCGTCGCTGACTTCGGCGCGGCTGAATTGGGCCAGTGTGCCTAGCAGCAGGTAAAGCAGGGCGGCGTACAGCCAGACGGTGATGAGGGTGAAGTCTAGCTGGGGGTAAAGCTGCAACCAGGGGGTGATGAGAATGGCGAGGCTGAACAGCGCCCAAGGGATGGCAAAGCGGGAGCGGATGAAGTTGATGAGCAGGGGAGCCATCAGCGCCAGCCCCAGGGATGTGCCTAAACAGATGAGGGCGGTGGCCAGCCAACGGCCGTTTCCCGCCAAAATTTCTGCGCCAAAATAGTAGGTCATCCCGGTGTAGGTGCCGATGCCCAGCAAGACCATGAGCGCCATCAGCAGGCGGTCGCTGGCGGCCAGGAAGTTGGGGTTAATGGTGAACCAGGCGACGATGCCCGCGGCAAAAATTGCGCCCGCCGTGGCGATAAGAGCCAGATCGCGACCAAAACTGCTGGGGCTAATCCAGGCGAGGGCGAGGGTGAAGGGAACGGCCGTTAATGACCACAGCGCCCATTGAAACCGCGACCCCGGCAGCTGCCGCGCCACGCCAATCAGCGCCGCCGCCGTGCCCAAATGCAGCAGCCAGACGAAGATGCCTTGCCACAAGCCAGGCTGGGCCAATTTGAGCTGGTTCAGGAAAAGATAAAGCAGCGGTGCGCCTAGAACGATCGGCAGGCCGAGCAGCAGCGCCAGCACGTCGGTGCGGGCTAGCAGTTGGCGGCGAGCCAGCCATTCCAGCCCGGCCTGGATGCGGCTCCAGCCGTACAATCCCAGGTAGTAGAGGGCGGGCAAGATGAATACGGCCGTAATCCCCCCCACCGCCAATTTGCCCCACCACTGGCCACTGGTCCACAAATTCACAAAAAAGTCGCTGACGTACCCTTGCCAGAAGGTGAGCGCCAGCCAGAGAGCAAAGGCCGAGTAGATGAGGGCTAAAACGCCAAAAAACAAGAAGATGCGCTCGGCGCGGTTGAGATCGTGCCAAAATTTGGTGGGGGAACCAGCCTGACGCAGCCTGGGCCATGCCTCGTGGCGCAAAAAGTGGAAGGCGCGGTCACGCAGGCCGGGCATTTCCAGCCAATCCATCAGCATGAAGTAGCCGTCCAGCTCCAGCAGCGGGTTCAGGTTCACAATCACCGTCAGGTAGGCCAAAAAGCCAAGCTGGAAAAGGAAGGTGACGAGGAGGGATTGTTGCAGGGCACTGTCGTAGGCGGTAACGGCCGTAATCAACACCCCAATCAGCCCACCCAGCATCAGCCCGGAGTACGGCCCGGCCCAGGAAACCTTGATGCGGTCCAGGCTGGGCGACAGCCAGGTGTCGCGGGTGTCCACGAAGAAGGCGGGCAGCCCCCAGTAAAGTAAAAAGCCGCCGCGATCCAGCTCGCGCCCCACGTGCTTGGTGACGAGTCCGTGCGCCAATTCGTGCAGGCCAATCACAATCACGTTGGCCACAATGAGCGTCAACACGCCCAAGCCGCTGCCGGTGATGTTGTAATCGCCAAAAAAGTAGTTGAGGCCAAACAAAAAGCCGCCAATTAGCACCAAAAAGAAGAGCAGCGTTTGGGCCAGCGGCCAAAAGAGGGGCTTGAGCCGCCGATAGAGCGGGATGAAAAAATCGTCCAGACCGGAGGTAGCCACCTCGGTATAGAGGAAGCTGTTGAGAAGCTTCTTGCCGCGACTGGCGGGGGCGCGGGCTGCCAGCTCCGCCTCGATTTGATCGTACACTTTGACGTTGGGGTCTTGCAGGAAACGGCCGTCTTTCAATTCACCAATCAGCGCCGTCAGGTGGCCAATGGGCAGGGATTTGTACCGTTTGAGGCTGTAGAAGAGCAGGTCCTTGATGGATTTACGGCCGTTCATCTGCCACCACAGCGCGTAATCTTCCTCACCCAAGCGCAGGTACGACTTGCTCTCTGGCTCTTTGATAACGTAGTATGTCTCCGTGCGGGATTGCAGCCGCGAAACCACAATCTGCTGATTGCGCAGCGGCCGGTAGGCAGTGGGGTTGGTGGCCTCGTCGAGCGCCTGCCAAAATTCGTTGCTGGATGACATAACGCAAGTTTAACATGTCTGGCAGGTCTGGTGAAGGGGAAGTTGTGTGAAGAAAGTTGGGTATAATCAACATGGCGTAGGGGCGAGGCAGTTGGGAATCAACGTTGCTTCGCGAGACAACCTGTCTCCCAACTGCCTGGCCTGTACATTCTGAATTGTTAGGAGAGAAAAAATGGGATTCCTAAAGAAGTTGTTTGGCGGCGGCGAGCCAAAAAAGTATGTAGATACCCAGGGCGTTTATTTTTACGTCGCGTGCGACAACTGCGGTAGCCGCGTGCGCATCCGGGCGGACAAGCAGCACGATCTGCAAAACACGGGCAGCGGCTACGAATGGCACAAAACCATCGTGGACAGCCGCTGCTTCCGGCGGATTCGCACGGTGGTGCAGCTAGACAGCAACTACCAGATGACCAGCCACGAGATTACCGGCGGCCGTTTCATGACCGAAGAAGCGTATTTGGCGGCAGAGGAAGCGGCTAAACTGGCCAAAATCGCGTCGGATGAATCGTCAGATGAGGAAGAAACTTCTTGATTGACGGCTGGTTTTTTGGTGAAACGGTGCAAATTGGCAACGGCCGTACCCGGCAACTCAGTTTACCTATCCGAATATTAGCCACAGAGAGCACAGAGGATTTTGAGGCGTAGGTTCATTCCTTTGATTTCTCTTGTTCCTGCTTCGGCTGCGCTCAGCACAAGCCCGTAGCTTTTTCGGATAGATTCTTAAGCGAATCTGGCAAAATTCTTATTGTAGCTGTGGGCTGCTTTGCAAAACGCGGATGAGCTCTTCCACCTTGATTGGTTTGCTAATGTAATCATCCATGCCGCTGGCCAGGTATTTTTCTCGGTCCCCAGCCAAAGCATTGGCTGTAACGGCCACGATATGCGGCTGTCGGTCAGGTTTTACGATTTGCCGAATATGTTGTGTTGCCTGAACCCCATCCATTTCTGGCATTTGAATATCCATCAAGATGAGATCGTACGGGTAGTTGGCCAAGGCGGCAATGGCTTCATGCCCATTGGCGGCTAGATCGGCCGTGTATCCCAAATGCTCCAACATGCGCAGAGCTACTTTTTGGTTGATCAAATTATCTTCAGCTAACAGAATCCGCAATGGATGGTTGATGCCTAGCGCCGGATTAAACAAGGATTGGCTTTCGGTGGTGGGTAAACGGCCGTTTTCTCGATTGTCTAAGGTACACATGGTGCTGATTTGCGCTTGTAGCTGGCTTAAATGACAGGGCTGATTTAGGTATGCGCCAGATGCAAAATGCGGCAAGACGGTGTACGGCTGGCCCAGCGACGTTAAAAATAAAATTTTGTGAGAAGCTCTCACTTGCTGAACCGCTTGGGTCAACACCTCATTTTCGGTTGACAACATGGCAGTATCAACGATGAGCAGGTCAAAAGATCGATCGGTAAGCAGTTGCTGCTTAAATTCCTGCCCAGTGCCCGTAGAAATGATATCCGCGCCCCAAATGCTCAACTGCCGCCACAGCACAGCGCGACTGGTTTGGTTCGGCTGGCATACTAAAATGCGTCGGCGGGCACATGGTTGTACGGCCGTATCTTCCAGAGCCAGTTCCGTCGGTAGTGGCCCTGTTTGAATGGTAAACTGGAACAAACTTCCCTGACCCATTTCACTTTCTACCCAAATTTTTCCCCCCATCAAGTTAACCAATCGTTTGCTAATGGCCAGACCCAGCCCGGTGCCACCAAATTGGCGTGTTGTGGAAGAATCAACCTGGCGAAAAGCCTCAAAAAGATAGCCGATTTTCGCTGCGGGAATCCCTATGCCGGTGTCTCGCACCATAAAGTGGAACTGGTACCCCGCTTCGTTTTTACGCCCGCCAACCCAGAGATTGATTTCGCCTTGGGTGGTAAATTTCACGGCATTGCTTAGCAAGTTGACCAGAATCTGACGCAACCGCGTCACATCGCTTTGGATGATGGTTGGCACGTCCGGCTCAATAAATGTGTTAAGAAAAATACCTTTTGCCGTCGCTGGGGCGGCAACCAGATCGATCGCTTCTTCAACACAATCTCGCAAGATAAAAGTTTGTTCTTCCAGCTCTAGTTTGCCAGCTTCAATTTTGGAAAAGTCGAGAATGTCGTTGATGATTTCTAACAAGCCATTGCCGCTGGCGCGCGCGGTGTTGATAAACTCTTCCTGTTCAGCCGTGAGGGGGGTATCCAGCATCAGGCTGGTCATGCCAATAACCGCATTGAGTGGGGTGCGGATTTCGTGGCTCATGCTGGCCAAAAAATCAGATTTCATGCGAGCAGCTTCTTCGGCGGCGGTTTTGGCGAGTTGCAGCTCCATTTCTACCTGTTTGCGTTGGGTAATATCGTGCGCGACGCAGACGATGCGATTTTGTTCATTATCTTGGGAATCGGGCATGATGGTGGTGGAAACGGCCGTAAGTACCACACGCCCATCCTTAGCCAATAGCTCCATTTCCTGACTACGCAGGTTAAAGGCAGGTGAATCCAGGGCAGGTCTGCTCGGCCACTTACTGCCCTCTTCAGGCGTCAGCAAGATCATCACGGGTTGCCCAATCAACTCACTTTCGGTGTACCCTAACACATTAATGATAGCCTGATTGACTTTTTCAATGCGGGTGTCAGGCGCAATGACAATGAGCATGTCATGCATGGAGGCAATGATATTGTCTACATAGGTTTTTGAGACGGTAGTGCGCCGTAACGTTTGCAAAGCCTGATTCAGCAAGGCATACCCTTGTTCACTATTATTTACGGCCGCATACAGCAGTAAACCCGCAATAAACAAAGTAAAGATGACCAAAACTAAATCGCCGGCCTCAATGGGCGGTAAAAAGTAGTTGTGCAGGATGCCCCATATCTCTAGGTAGTAAAACACAATGATGGTAACAATGCTTAAAAGGAATCCGTGAATCAGGGCTCTTTTCCCTAACAACAGCCCAGCTGCAATGAGCAACAAGACAAAGGCCGTGCCATTAAGACCTTGTACGCCGCCATAAAACCAGGCATTCAAAATAATAGCCTGATACAAATTAACCATGACTAAATAGCTGGCAAGATGAATGTGGTTCCTTTTTAGGAGATACAAAGAAAATGCACTGAAACTAAAAAAGCCGACACAAATTGGGAGGGTTAGCGGTAATTCCTCAGGAAACCAATAGTAAAAAAGTGCGGCAAATAGTGTTGTGCCAGCCATAAAAACAATGTTCATTGCCCAGAGGAGCTGTGCCACTTGGGTTTTGTCTGGTTCTGCGAAGTGCGGTTTGCTGAAGAAATTTTGAACTGCTTTAAGCATCATACTTTGCCAAAATAATGGCTTTCCTAGAATTAGTGTTTGGTTTTCAAAATGGGTTTTTAGTCGTGTGATGGTTTTGCAGGATCATTGGCTCATTACCCACCCACAAGAATAACGTCTCTACCTTAAGAAACCTATAGCAAAAACTCACTATTTAGCCAGATGAAGCGTTACATCCATGAAAAAACGGCCGCTTCCCGCAGGAAACGGCCGTTCTTCAAACAATCAATGGTGACCTTGAAATCAGGGCACAAAAATCTCCGGCTGCCACGTAAAACTATGCGGATTTTGGCCGAAAACGGCCGTTACCTCATACAAAAACGCGCCGTCTGTTGGCGCATAAAACAGCTTTGGCTGGTTAGGCTGGTCGCTTTGCGTTAGCAACGCGCCGCTGCCATCCGCTGACCACAGCACGGTAGCTTGCCGATAGGTGCCATCACCGGGCGGCAGACTGTTGACCCGCGTGGGTGCTTCGGCCAGCGAGGTAAGCTGGTAGGTGCCACTTTGGTTTTCGGTGACATTGATATTTTCGGCAGGTGGGACATCCAGCGCAAAGGCAAAACGGCCGTTTTCCAGACCAATTCCCCCCAACACTCCCATCATCTCCTGGCTCAACCGGGCAGATTCGTCTAAAACTAGCGTGCCGCTGCCCAAATCAAAGCGCCACAGCTCCACAAAAGGCACAAAGCTGGTTTCGTTGGATTCGGTGTGCCAGACCAACAGCCGGTCGTCGGGCATCCAGCTGACCTGAGCGGGGAAGATTTCGGCATAGATGAACGTGTTGGGCAGTTCTGCCAACGTACCTGTGGGCAAGTCCAGCACCGCGCTTGAGCTGCCTTCCCAACGGCCGTGTTGCAGCATCAGGGTACGGCCGTTCCGCGCCCACGCCACTGGCCAATACACCGACACCTCCCCCACATTGGCCATCTCTACGGAAAAAGGATTGTTTGTGAGCAGCATTTCCGGTTCGTCAGCCGCAATGTTGTACAGCCAAAGCGCCTCATCGTCACCAAAAGCCAGCAGATTATTTTCGATGTGCCATTGAGGGCTGCGGCAGTAGGTTTCGCAGCTGTGAACCTGTCGTAGGTTGGCCGGATTGCCGCCGCCAGTTTCTATAATGTACAGGTTGTTGGCTGGCAGATCATGACTGGTGGCGTCTGGTATGCCGTCTAAACCAGAACCAATGAAGGCCAATTGCTGGGCGTTGGGCGACAAATCGAAGCCAAACAGGTTGTCCACCTGTGGCACCAACGTCCACACCTCGCGGCTGATCAGGTCTACAAACAGCAGTTCGTAGCTGTATTCCGTCTGGGCATTTTGCACCTCTGGCGCATTGGCGCGGCTGAGCACACGCGCCACCACGGCCCGCTTGCCGTCCGCATTCATGGTGTAGGCGGTGATGCTGCCGGGAACCAGATCGCCGGGAATCTCCGGGTTTGGGTTGGCGGTGTTTGTTCCCGCCACGAGAGTTTCAATTTGCCCGGTGGCGTGGTTCCACTGCTTAAACGAGCCATCGGCAATAAAGAGCAGGTCGCGGCTGCTGGCGGGCAGTGGCTGGCTGTTAAGCACCTGCACGGGTGGATTGGTAACGGCCGTTGGCTGGGCCAGCGTCGTTGGGGTTTCTGTGGGCACGAGCGTGGGGGTGGGTTGAACGGCCGTTTCTTCTTCTGGCGGTAATGTCGGCAATGGCGTCGCCGCAACGTCATTCACCTCACCTGCCTCGCCAGTGTCCGCATTGGGCGGCGGCGGGATGGGGGTTGGCTCAGTCAAAAAACCGCTTGTACAGGCAGCAAGCCCCCCCAGCGTAAAAAGAAGGAAGAAGATAAGGGTGAGTCGTTTGAGGTGCATACTAATTCTCCAAAATATTTGCAATACGCGCGCCTTGGCGTGAGGAATTTTACAAACAAGCTTAATGGCTGAACGGCCGTACTGCTCAACGCCCGCCCCATGTCCTCCCCACGAAACCGATGGATCGCTTTAGGATCGTCCTCATGGTATGCTATCCGCATCTGAAATGAAAATGATTCAACGGTAGAAAAAATTATGAAACGACTCCTTGTTTTTCTCGCCCTTTTTGGTTGGCTTACTTGCTTTGTTGGCCCGGCTGCGGCCCAAACGGCCGTTCAGTACGAACGGTACGACGTGAACATTACCGTGCTGGCAGACGGCCGTTTCACCGTGCAAGAAATCCAGCAAATCCACTTTGAAGATGAATTCACCCAGGGCTTTGCCGAAATCCCCCTCGCCTACACCAACGGCATTGAAAATGTAAAGGTGACCGGCGGCCCCACGCTGGAAACGCAAACGCTCTACCTGCCCGGCAGCGGCGCGGCCCAAACCTTCACCCAGTCACGCGAAGGGGACAGCCTGTTTGTAGATTGGCAATACGCCCCCACCAGCCCCGGCGACACGATGGTGTTTGTGCTGGAGTACACCGTGCAGGGCGGCCTGTGGGTCTACCCGGAAGCCAAGCGACTGGAGTGGCGCGCCGTGCCCGCCGACCGCAGCGGCATTCCCGTGCCGCACAGCCAGGTGACCGTTACGCTGCCCGCCGCCGTGCCTGCATCAGCCCTCATGGCCGATGCGTTTGGCCCCGAATTTGACGTGAAAATCGTGGAAGAGGCGGCCAGCACCACCGTGATTTACCAGTCTGCGGGCGAAATAGCTGACGGCACACAGTTCCAGATTATTCTCGATTTTCCGCCGGATGTGGTAACGGCCGTTGCCCAACCGTGGCAAATCGCCGAGGACAGCGCCAATCTTGTGTACAGCATTGACCAAATCCAGATGCAAATTGAGATGCAGCCCGATGGCACTCTGAATGTGGTCGAAACACAGCAGGTGAACGTACAGGCGGGCATTTTGTACGAAGGGTTCCGCCAGTTCAGCCTGCTCTTCACCGACGGCATCCAGATTTTGGGCGTGCGCGAAGGGGATTTTGCCCTGGCGGAAATGGAACCGGGCAGCGATTGCCTGGATTGCTACACCGTGGCCACGCAAACCCCGTTTAGCTGGTGGGCCAGCTACAGCCCCGTCACCGACGAGGTGCAAATCAACGAGGAAGCGGCAGGCAACGTGGCTCTGAACTGGTATGTTCCTGCGCTCGTAGCGGGCGAAAGCAGCCAGTTTACCATTGAGTACGTCGTCGAAGGCGCAGTTTTGCCCAGCGGCACGGAGCAGTTTTTGAACTGGACGGCCGTTTCCAACTATGATGTCCCCATCCAAAACGTGCAGGTCACCTGGCTGCTGCCCAGCGGCCTGAGCCTGGAAGATGCTACCTTCAACGGCGACAATCTCGATGTGTCTCGCACGGCCGATGGTGCCATTTTGCTCACAAATCTGGAAAGAATCTTGCCCAACACCCCCTGGCAAATCGCCATGACCTTGCCGCCCGATGCGCTAGATGCCACCGTGCCCGCCTGGCAAGACAAAATTGATGCTGAGGTGGCCGAAGGGATCGCCTACCAGGAACAGCAGGCCCGCAACGCGCTGACCCGGCTGGTTGTCGCTATTTTGGTGGTGGTGCTGGCAATCTTGGGTGGCTTGACCTATTGGTATTTGCAGGGCAGCCGCCGCCTGCGTGAGGCGCGAGGCAATTACCGCACCGAGCCGCCATCTGACCTGCCGCCGGGCGTGGTGAACTTTCTGGTCGAGGGCAAAATGACGGCGCGGGGCATTCTGGCCGCCGTGCTGCACCTGGCAGATTTGGGGCTGTTGCGTCTGAAAATGGGCGATCCGCTGGAGATTACGGCCGTTCGCCAGCAATCCCTCACGGCTAACAGCAAAATCATCACCCCCGCCGGGGAAGAACGAACAATTTCCCGCTTTTTGGCTGATCTATTCAACCTCTTGCTGTCGCATTTGCCAGAGGGTAAAAGCGTGTCGTTGACCTCCTCGCTGCTCATTTTGCCCAACGAACTGCCCCAGCTTACCAAAACAATGGGCGAGGAGATGGTGGGGTATTTTTACGGCCGTTCTGGTGGCCTTAGCAAAAATAGCAATGCGGTCAGCTTCATCAGCATGATCGCCATTTTCGGGGCGCTCGCCTACATCTTCGTGAACAATCTGGATGCACGTTGGGACGTACCATTCCCGTTTTTTATGGTTGGCGGCATGATGCTTTGGATATTTTTGAACATCCGTAAGGAACGTCCAGGCCGCCCGCTAACTGAGCAAGCGAAAAAAGAGAAAGAAAAATGGCAAGGCTTCAAGCTGTACCTGAGCGAAATCCAGCAGTTTGGCAATCTAGCCGAAGCGCAGGAAATTTTGGACAACTACTTTGCCTACGCCGTGGCTTTGGGTGTAGACGAGCGGCTGCTGGCCCAAATCGAGGCGCTGGGCGGCAAAATGCCCACCTGGCTGGGTGAGGGCACAGTCACGCACCCCATCCGACGGCGCAGTTGGCATGACCGCTGGCAGCGTCGCATCGACCGTGGCGCATGGCGACCTGTACCGCCGCGCCCGACGGCTGGCGTTCCCTCAGCCACGCCGTTACCCACAACTGGCCCAGGCGACGGCCGTCCTCCGTTGGAAAAACTGTCGGATTCGTTGGCAGGCGGGCTAGAGCGCAGTAGTGATCGTTTGGCCGATGTGTTGAATACGGCCGTTGGCAGCAAATCCGCCGACACCCCCAACATCGTCCTCAACGCCGCCGGGCAAAGCGTGAAGCTAAATTGGGACGGCGACCAATCGGTAGACCGCATGATGAACGACATCATGAACAAGGCTCAAACGATCAAACCAATACGGCCGTCTTCCGGGGGCGGCAGTGGCGGCTATCGCGGCGGGTCACGCAGCAGCTTCGGCCGCAGCAGCTCGCGCAGCTCTAGCTCACGCAGCTCCAGCTCACGACGCAGCGGCGGTGGCGGCAGCCGCGGCTTCCGCTAAAAGCCCCTCGCAGATTGGACCATTTTTATTGCTAACTTGCAGCACAAATAAAAGCCGAAAATGGTCCAATCTTTTTCCCAAAACCTACACCACCTCTAAAAACTGTTTACACATTCCCTACACATTTGCTTGCTACGCTACTTCTAAATTAAGTTAACTTTTCACCCTCACCCCAGCCCTCTCCCTCAAGGGAGAGGGAGCCGTTCCCTCCCCCTGGCAGGGGGAGGGCCAGGGAGGGGGTAAAGATTTTGGAGGTAGCGACATGCGAGCAAGAAAAAAGCGTTGGTTTAAGCGACTGCTGAAAGTGGGTAGGGTGTTTATGCTGATTGGCATTGGCATCGTCATCGGTCTGGCAATCGGGGAAAGTTCGGCCCAGGCGGAGCACATCCTTGTGGTGCGTGATGGCGAATCTGTGCGGGTGGAACGGCCGTTTCAAGAGCGCATCGAGGTAGAAATCCCACCCATCCCCACCATCCCGCCGATTCCAGACATGCCCGATATGCCCGATATGCCCACAACGATACACCTGCACCGGGACGGCCCCACATTTTTTGACGTGGTTAACGGCATCGGCACCATCCTGGCCTCGTTTGGCCTGATTGGTCTGGGTTTGCTGATGGTTGTGCGCGGACGACGGCAAATCATCAAGGAAAAATCTCCCGAATCGCTAAACAAATAATCTTGTAGAGGCAGGTCTAAGACCTGCCCCTACGGTGCGATGTGCTAAAATCTGGTCACTCATGGACAAAATTTTAATTGTGGAAGACGAAGTGCGGATTGTGCGGACGCTACGGCTTTATTTGGAGCAGGCGGGGTTTGCCGTAACGGCCGTTCACACCGGCACCGACGCCATCCCCGCCTTTCGGCAGGAACGGCCGTCTCTCGTTCTGCTCGATCTCAATTTGCCGGGGCAGGATGGGCTGGACGTCTGCCGCAGCCTGCGCCGCCTGGGCAACGTGCCCATCATTATGCTCACCGCCCGCACTGAGGAAATGGATCGGCTGATTGGCCTGGAGTTGGGGGCTGACGACTACATCAGCAAGCCGTTTTCCCCGCGCGAGGTGGTGGCTCGCGTGCGCGCCGTGCTGCGCCGCACCCAGGGCAGCCTGGCCAGCGAAAATCTGCTGCAAGCCGGGGCACTCCAGCTTGATTTGGCCGCCTACCGCGTCTGGATTGATGGCCAACTGGTGGATTTGACCCAAACCGAGTTTGAGCTGATGGCCACGCTGCTGCGCCACAAGGGGCAGGTGCTCAGCCGGGCGCAATTGTTGGAAGCGGTGCAGGGCGTAGCCCACGAGGAGTTCGAGCGGGCGATTGATCAGCACATCAAAAACCTGCGGCGCAAGCTGAAAACGGCCGTTGGCGACCACCCCATCATCCACACCATTTACGGCGTGGGTTATCGGCTGGACGAGGTGCTGCTGCCCGATGTGTAAATTTTTGCGTCGGTTACGGCCGTCTTACTGGTTCCGCGCGTTTAAGCAGCGGCGCGGCAAGCGCGTGTCGCCCAAGCAAATTCGCGTGGGGGACGAGCTGATCATCCTGAAGGAAGAGACGACGCGGTTTGGTCGGTTGAAGCGTTTTCTGTGGTTGAAACGGCCGTTTCGCTTCATTTGGCGAGTGCTGGGCTGGCTGTTCCGACTGCTGCGCCGTGCCTGGACCAGCTTCCGCTGGATGACCCGCAGCCTCTGGTTCCGGCTCATGGGCGCGTTTGCCGTCGTCATCTTCCTGATGCTGTTTATCGTCAGCAACGTCGTCGGCGATGTGACCGCCAGCGTTTTTAGCCAATACATCAGCCAGCGCAACGCACTCATCCGCGACACCATGCCCATGCTGGCCGAAGACCCCCAGGCGCTGGCAGATGCGGAAATCATCATTCGTCGCCCCAATGTTGCCACGCCCACACCACCCCAGTTCTCCGATTTCCCCAACATTGATTTTGAGCCGCCAGAGATTGTGGTGCAGCCGCCTGCCATCGTCATTGCCCCTGATGAAGGCATCACCGATACGGCCGAAATTATCACTTTGCCGCTGCTGGATTTATTGGATTCCACGTCGCCAGACGCGCAGGGCCTATCTTTTTTGAATGATGTGCGGGATGCGGCGCAAACGGCCGTTATCGCCGCAGTTTTCGTTTCTTTGGTGTTGGGTACGATTATCTTCTGGCAAATTACCCGCCCCCTCAGCCAGATGCGCCGCGCCTCGCAGGCACTGGCGGCGGGCGAGGCCAACGTGCGCGTCCCCGTCCGTTCGCAGGATGAGCTGGGCAAGGTGGCCGAAGCGTTTAACCAGATGGCCAGCAAAATTTCGGAGCAGGAGCAGCTGCGGCGGCAAATGGTGGCCGACGTGGCCCACGAGCTGCGCACGCCGCTCACCGTCATGCAGGCCAACCTGGAAGCGATGCTCGACGGCCTGCTGGAGCCAAATCCCACCGAACTGCAAGAGCTCAACGACGAAGTCCACCGCCTCTCCCGCCTCATCGACGATTTGCGTTTGCTCTCCCTGGCGGATTCCGGCCAGCTCTCCCTCGCGCTGCAAAAAGTGGACGTGCGCGAACTGACGGCCACCGTTGTGGCCCGCCTGGCTCCCCTGGCGGAAAGCAGCGGCGTGAAGCTGGTAGATGATGCTCCCGCCCAGCCGCTCTTTGTCCAGGCAGATGCGGACAGGATTCAGCAGGCGCTGACCAATTTGGTTGCCAATGGGATTCGGCATACGCCAGAGGGGGGACGGGTGCGGGTAACGGCCGTTCGCGAACAAACCACCATCCACCTTTCCGTCATAGACAGCGGCCCCGGCATTCCCCCGGAAGATTTGCCCAACGTCTTCGACCGCTTTTGGCGCGGCGACAAATCCCGCAGCCGCCACAGCGGTGGCTCCGGCCTCGGTTTGGCCATCGTCAAACAAATTGTGGAACTGCATCACGGGCGCGTGAGCGTGCTCTCCCCCAGCGGCAGCGGCGCGGTTTTCACCATCTCTTTGCCGGTGGACGGTGAGCAGTAGTCGGCAATCACCGATTACGGATTAGGGACTAAATGGTAATGGCTGAGACAAAAACAAAACGAACCCTCCGCGGCTGCCTGGTTTACTGGCTCAAGCTGGGCATTTTTGCCTTTGTTGCCCTGTACATCGCTTATTTTGTGGTGGCGATTGAGTATTCTGTGCGTCCGGCTCCGTCTGAAATTTGCTGCCGCACACCAGCCGAAGCGGGTCTGGCTTATGAAGATGTTCAGTTCGCCAGTGCCGATGGTGTGATGCTGCACGGTTGGTACATTCCCTCGCAAAACGGAGCCGCTATCATTTTGCTGCATGGTTACGATAACAATCGCCTGCAAATGCTGGATCGCGCCAGTTTTCTGGCGCAGCAAGGGTACGGGGTGCTGCTTTATGATTTGCGGGGGCATGGCGAAAGCGAGAGCGATCTGCGTGCTTTTGGTTGGCCGGATGTGCCAGATGTGGCAACGGCCGTTGCCTTTCTGACCAATCAGCCGGAGGTAGAGGCTGGGCGTATTGGCATTTTGGGCTTCTCGGTTGGTGGACAGGTGGCACTCCGCGCCGCAGCCGAGCTACCGGGCATTCAGGCCGTCGTGGCCGATGGTCCGGCAATGGTAGACAACCGCGATAGTCCCCAACCGGAATCGTTTATTGAAACAGTTTTTTATGTGGGGAACTTTATTGTGTATACGGGAACGGCCGTACGCACGGGAATCCAGACGCCTCTTTCAATTCAGGAAACGATTGCGACTGTGTCTCCAAAGCCCGTTTTGCTCATTGCCGCTGGTGGGGAAAACAGCATCGAACGCCGCATGGGAGAAGCCTATTTTGCCCAGGCTCAGGAGCCAAAGGAACTGTGGCTCATTCCAGAAACGGGGCACGGCCAAGGGCTGGCGGCAAGACCAGAGGAATACGCAGAGCGCGTCGTCTCATTTTTTGATAAGGCGCTGCTGGAATAAAAACTGAACCTACCTGCCAAATAGATTGAGCCAATTTCTTTAACCGATACTATCTACCATTGAAAGAAAATTGGCCTGATTTTTTATTCCCTAGCTACTTCTTGCTATCCAACTCACCCAAAACCGTCTGGTAGAGGGTATCCGCCCGTAAATCTTCCAGCGTGTGGCAAGGAGCGTCCAGCTTTTCAGCCAGCAGCTTGGCCAGGCCCTGATCGAACGCCGCGTGCTCCATGTTGATCACCACGCTGCGCACGCCCATCTCCTTGATCAGTTCGGCGATGCGGTGGGCTTCCGCTTGGGGCGGCATGTCGCTCAGGCTCACGTTGCCTGCACCGTCGGTGAGCAAAATCAGCATCGGCATCACGTCTGGGTGGGTGTACGCCTCCTGGCGGAATACGTCGTAGGACATCATCAGCCCGGCGGAGAGCGGCGTCTTGCCGCCCACGGCGATATCGGCCAGCGCCTGTTTGGCGAGTTGGACAGAGTTAGTTGGCGGCAGCACCAGGTTGGAATCATTTTTGTTGAAGACAATCAGCCCGACGCGGTCGCGGCGCTGGTAGGCGTCTGTGAGCAGGGACATGATCGCCCCCTTGGTCGCTTCCATGCGCTCGGCGACGGCCATGCTCCAGCTGGCATCTACGGCAAAGAGGATGAGGTTGGCGGCACGACGCACGCGCACTTTTTCGCGCAGGTCGCTCTTTTTGAGGGAGAGGGCCATTTCCGAGGTGTCGCGTTCGCGTTGGAAGGGGGCGGCGGCGCGGAAGGTGGCGTCGAAGGCCAAATCCGTCACTTTGCCTTTGGGGACGCGGGCCTGAATGTAACGGCCGCGTTTGCGTTCGGTTTTGGTTTGGGAGCGGCGTCCTGCCGATTTGCGGGTGAGGCGGTCTAGCTGGGTGTCCAGGCGGCGGGCGGTGAACTCCTGCTTGGATTGGATTTTCTGGCCGCCTTCCCACCATTGCCCGTCCTGGGCCGATTGGGGCACCGTTTGGGGGCCGGCCTCAGCCTGCTGGCTGGTTTCGGCCCCGTCACTGGCTTCATCTGAATCTAACGCTTTTTTTTTACGTTTTCCTGGTCTACGTTGTCATCCATCGGGTCGTCGGTGGGGTCGCCCATGCCCATTTCGGCCTGCACGTCTTCCAGCTTTTCTTCCAGGTCGGCGGCAGAGATGGCTGTGTCCTGGAACGGCCGTCCCTTAATGCGGTGCGGCAGTGCCAGTTCAGCAGCCAACACAATATCTTCGTCTGTGATTTGGTTACGGCCGTGGAAGGCGGCGTGTGCCTGGGCCCCGCGCAAAATAACCAGGTCGGCGCGGTGGCCGTCTACGTTCATGGCGTTGGTCAGCCCGGCAATGGAATGCAGGTCGCGGCGGGTGTATTTCACGCGATCCACGATTTCGCGGGCGTCGCAAATTTGGTCGGCGAGCTGCTTTTCGGAGTCGTCCCACTCGTCGCGGAAAGCGTCGGGGTTTACTTCAAAGCTCAGGCGGCGCTCCATAATCGAAACGCGCTGGTGGGCGTTGCTGAGGCCGGAGATGTGCACAGAAAAGGCGAAGCGGTCCAGCAGCTGCGGACGCAGGTCGCCCTCTTCCGGGTTCATCGTGCCGACGAGGATGAATTTGGCCGGGTGGGTGAAGCTGATGCCTTCCCGCTCGACGACATTGACGCCCATCGCCGCCGAATCCAGCAGCAGGTCCACGACGTGATCGTCCAGCAGGTTCACTTCATCCACGTAGAGCAAGCCACGATTGGCGGCAGCCAAAACGCCAGATTCAAAATGCTTTTCGCCTTTTTGGATCGCTTTTTCGATGTCCAGGGTGCCGACGACGCGGTCTTCGGTGGCGCTGACGGGCAAATCAACGAAGGGGGTGCGGCGCATGGTGACTTCCAGCAGGCCGTCGGCGTGGCGCACGCGGCACTCATCACACCATTGGCTGGGGCGGTTGGGGTCGCAGCCAAAGCGGCAGTCGGCCACGGTTTCGATGTCCGGCAGGAGAGCGGCCAGGGCGCGGGAGGCGGTAGATTTTGCGGTACCGCGCTCGCCCCGGATGAGGACGCCACCAATTTGGGGGCTAACGGCGTTGAGGATCAACGCCCGTTTCATACGTTCCTGTCCGACGATTGCTGTGAAGGGAAAGACTGCTCGACGTGCCATTTGTTTCTCCAGTATTCGGTATTCGGTAATCCGTAATCGGTGAACGGTTTACTGATTACTGTTTACCGATTACTGACCGAGGGATTATACTGCATGGGATTTTGATCGCAACGGCCGTTTCGCTCTGGCTCATGTTTTGGGAAGAGCTTTGAAAATAAGCAAGGAGTTCATGATGAATAATGAAGTTTCCCTAGAAGAGATGAACGGAAAAACTATAGAATTGATGCAAGCTCTTTTAGGTGCTGTTTCACCAAACTTTCGCATGGTCACTTTAGAGTATGATCACGGATTATGGCGATTCACTTTTGTTTTGGAAAGAGATGATCCAGAGGATAGAGAGGAAATTAAGGAAGTCGAGTATGCATTTGATGCACTTCAGGAAACAAATATCAACTACAAAGTAGAAATAGAAGTAACGGATGAAGTGATTCTCATGCCTAAACCTTCATGGGCTAAGCGAGTAGTCTTTCGCCGCAGAGAGTATCGTTAAATCATTGATTGATGAGCTTGTTGTTCGGCTTTTGCTTGGTGTTTTGGAAGCTTAATTCCCATAAATGCAACAACGAATTTGATTAGGGACGAATTACAAAGTTTATGCCCTACATTCCGCTTCTTGGTACAATCCAGTCGCTTTTTGACACATTCGGGATGGAGAAACTCAGATGAAAAGCCGAAAATTGCGGACTGCTTTGATCATTGTGGGGCTGCTGCTTGTTTTATATGGCACGCTGGCGTGGCAGGCGCAGCCAGTGCCGGAGCATTCATTTTTTACCCAGCAAGACGGCGTGATGGTCATTGCCCACCAGGGTGGGGAATGGTTGCGCCCCAGCAACACGCTGGTGGCTTTTGACCACGCAATGGAACTGGGCGTGGACGTGTTGGAGATGGACATTCACCAGACTCAGGATGGCGTCATTATCCTCATGCACGATGCAACGGTGGATCGCACCACCGACGGCAGCGGTGCCATCAAAGAGATGAGCTTCGACGAAATTCGCGCGCTGGATGCAGGCTACTACTGGACCGACGATGACGGCGCAACCTATCCGTACCGTGGCCAGGGCATTCAAGTGCCGACGTTAGAAGAGCTGTTCCAGCGCTACCCGGACATGCGGATGAACATCGAAATCAAGCAGGAAACGCCGAGTATGGTACGGCCGTTCTGCCAACTCATCCACGATTACAACATGCAAGACAAAATCCTCGTCGCCACCTTCCACCAGGCCACCGTAGAAGAGTTCCGTGAGGATTGCCCTGACGTCATCACCTCGATGGTCGAGCCGGAAATTCAGCTCTTTTTTGGCCTGAATGCTGCCTACCTGGGAGCGTTGTTCCAGGCTCCGGGCACCGCCTTCCAGGTGCCGCTCACCTCCTCCCTGCCCGTCATTGGCGAGGTGGACGTCATCACCGAACGCTTCGTCCGCGTGGCCCACAGCCACAACATTCAGGTTCACGCCTGGACCATCAACGACCCCGCCGAAATGGAGCGACTGATTGCGTTGGGGGTGGATGGGATTATTACAGACAGGCCGGATTTACTTTTAGAGGTTGCAAAATGATTTGTAAGGCAGCCTCGTCCGGACACGGCCGTGTTTTTGATGGAAACGGCCGTTCCCCATAAAATCCCCTCTAATGGCAAAAATATCCATTATCATCCCCCACCTGAACGGCAAACACCACCTGGACGACTGTCTGGGTTCGCTGCGCCGCCAAACCTTCACCGACTTTGAGGTGCTGCTGGTAGACAATGGCTCCACCGACGGCACCCAGGCTTACGTGAGTGAGCAGTTTCCAGAGGTAACAATTCTTGAGTTGGGACGGAATTTTGGCTTTACCGGCGCGTGCAACGCAGGCTGGGACGCATCTTCTGGCGAAATTGTCATCTTGCTGAACAACGACACCGAAACCGACGAGGGCTGGCTACACGAAGTTTGGCGTGCCTTCGAGGAAAATCCGCAGGTCGGCAGTGTGGCCAGCAAAATGCTGCTGTTTGACCAGCGTGACACTTTCCACACCGCCGGAGATTTTTACCGCGTGGACGGCATTCCGGGCAATCGCGGCGTCTGGCAAAAAGACGTGGGCCAGTTTGAGCAAGTCGAGCCAGTGTTTAGCGCCTGCGGTGGCTCCTCCGCCTACCGACGCACGATGCTGGCGCAAATCGGCTTCCTCGACGACGATTTTTTCTTTAGCTGCGAAGATGTGGACCTGGGCTGGCGGGCTAATCTGGCGGGTTGGCAGGTGCTGTATGTGCCAACGGCCGTTGTTTACCACAAACTCAAAGCCACGGGCGGATCAGTCACAGGAAGTTTTTACGACGGCCGTAACTTCCTTTACCTCATCTGGAAAAATTACCCCACCACCCTGCTGCGCCGCCACTGGCGTAAAATCTTGCGTGCCCAGCTCAAAATCAGCCGCGACGCGCTGCGCGCCTGGCGGGGCGAAGCCGCCCGCGCCCGCTTGCGGGGGCAGCTTGCTGGGCTGTGGGGCATCTTCAAAATGTGGCCCAAGCGCCGCCACATCCAGTCTCTCCGACGAATAGACGACGATTCCCTAACGGCCGTCCTGACCCCTGTTGACGAGACCCCGGCAGGCAGGTAACATTGCCCCCCTGATGACGAAGGAACAGGAAGAGCAAATGAAACCGTACTTATCCGTAATTATCCCTGCCTATAACGAAGAAAAGCGCATTGGCCAGACGCTAACGGCCGTTTACACCTACCTCGCCGCCCAATCATACACCTGGGAACTGCTCATCGTGCTCGATGGGGTTACCGACAACACCGTCAGCGTCGTAGAAAAATTCGCCAATGGCAAAGAAAACATCCGCTGGATTGACCGCAAGGAAAACCGGGGCAAAGGATTTACGGTACGGCAAGGAATGCTGGCCGCACGCGGCGACATTCGCCTATTCACCGACGCCGACAACTCCACCGATATGAGCCATTTTGACCGCATGAAGCCCCTGTTTGACCAGGGAGCCAGCGTCGTTATCTGCTCACGCGACCGCAAAGATGCCCAGGGCGCGGTGCAGGCACGCCCGCAGCCGTTCCTCAAGCGCATGCTGGGAAACTCTGGCAATCTGTTTGTGCAAATCATGGCCGTGCCCGGCATATGGGACACGCAATGCGGCTTCAAAGCGTTTCGCGCCGCCGCCGCCGAGCAAATCTTCTCCATTTCCCAAATTGATCGCTGGGGTTTCGATATGGAGGCGCTGGCGCTGGCCCGTCGCTTCGGCCATAGAATCCACGTCATCGCGGCCAACTGGCGCGATGCCGAAGGCACCCACGTGACGCTGGGCGGCTACCTGGGCACGTTCCTGGAAGCGGTCAAAGTCCGCTGGAATCTGCTTACTGGCGTCTACACCAGGCAAGAAAGACGTCTGGCTGCGGCCAAACCGCATCCTACCCCCAAATAATCAACTGATTCTCACCATTCGATGGGAAATATTTATCAACAGATTTCGCAGATTACGCAGATAATAAAATTTGGTAACTATTCAGGTGGTGCTACTCGTTCCCGCGCTCCGCGTGGGAATGATGACCCGGACGCTCCGCGTCCCGTGCGACGCAGAGCGTCGCCAAGCACATTCCACGCAGAGCGTGGAACGAGACCTGTACAATCTCCCCTCATGAAAATGGCTTCACTCGCGCTGGAAACGGCCGTTTCCCAACAACACAACCTCACCCACATCGCTGGCATTGATGAAGCGGGGCGCGGCGCACTGGCTGGCCCGGTGGTGGCCGCCGCCGTCATTTTGCCGCTCAACGACCAGATTGCAACCCTGCTCAACGGCGTAAACGATTCCAAACAGCTCACCGCCAAAAAACGTGAAAGCCTCTTCGAGCTGATTTGCCAACACGCCCTGGCGTATGGCATTGGCCAGCAGCCCGCCAGCGTTATTGATGAGATCGGCATTCTTCCGGCCAACAAACTGGCAATGGCAACGGCCGTTGCCCAACTCACCCACGCACCCCAATTTTTGTTGATAGACGGCCGTATCCGCCTGCCCCAGCTCAACATCCCCCAAAAAGCGATCGTGCGCGGCGATAGCCAAAGCCTTAGCATTGCCGCCGCCTCCATTCTGGCCAAAGTCACCCGCGACCGACTGATGATTGAGATGGACCAACAGTTCCCCCGCTACGGCTTTGCCCAGCACAAAGGGTACGGCACCCAGCAGCACCGCGACGCCATCGCCCAACACGGCCCCTGCCCCCAGCACCGCCACTCCTTTGCCCCCATCCGCCAACCACTCCTGTAATTCCTGGCAAAACCAACCACATAGCACCACAGTCATAGGACCAAAGCGATGCCGCTTTTACGGCCGTATGGTACCGACTGGTGACTGATGTGTGCGTAACGGCAATTTATAATTTAGCCGTAACGTTTGTGCGCAAAAAAGCAATTTTCGCCCCCCAAGAGAGGAAGACCATGGTTAGAGTGTTAGTCATTGACGACGACCGATTAATTAGAAAAGTAGTCAAAAAAGCATTAACCGATCTCAGCTATGAAGTAATTGAAACAGAAGATGGGCTAGAAGCGCTTAAACGCATCAAATCCATTCGGCCGGATGCCGTCATTGTAGATAAAATGATGCCCGGTATTGATGGTTTTGAAGTCACCCGCCGCCTGCGCCGCGAACCGGAACTAACCCACATCCCCATCCTGGTACTCACGGGCGAATCTGATTTGGAGGAAAAGCTGGCTGCTTTTGAAGCGGGGGCAGATGATTATTTGTGCAAGCCATTCGCTTCGGCAGAGCTGGCGGCGCGACTCACGGTTTTGCTGCGGCGGGCCAAAGCGTTGGAAGCCGCCCAGGCCCAAACGCTGCAAAAGTCAGACCTGGCCAAAGTGATTGCTGTACACAGTTTGCGCGGCGGAATTGGTACCTCTTCCCTGGCAACAAATCTGGCAATTGGCCTCAATAACCTTTGGCAAACCCCCACGCTCCTACTGGATTTAGTACCCAACGCAGGGCAGCAGGCACTCATGTTAAATATGTCCTTCAAGCGATCCTGGGCCGACTTGAGCATGATTGCCCCAGATGAGCTGGACTTAAGCACGCTATCAGCCATCACCCGGCAGCACGACAGCGGCCTGCACCTGATTGCCGCTCCCAAAATGCCTACCGATGCAGAAGGGGTGAGCACGGCTCATTTTGAGGTAGCTTATAAATTCCTCAAAACGCGCTATGAATACATAGTGATAGATTTGCCTCATGATTTCTCGAACTTAACGCTGGAGGCGCTAGAAAACTCTGACATGATTTTACTGGTGGCTTCACCGGAAATCGCTTCAATTCGGGCGGCATCCATTGCATTAGAAACCTACAAGCAGCTCAACTACCCCGAAGAAAATATTAAAGTGGTGCTGAACTGGACTTTTGAACGAGATGGTCTGGCGCACCAGGCGATTGAGTCGGCGCTGCACGCCCCAATTCAATTGGTAATTCCTTACGGCGGGCGGCGGTTTACCAATGCCATTAACCGAGGCGTCCCGCTGCTGCACGAACAGCCGGAGGACCCCATTTCTGAGCTACTGGAAGATTTCGCCTTCCGTCTTAGCAAAGAGACACACCAGAGTATTGCGCCAGCTTCACCAAGCACTGCCTGGCGCCGTCTAAATGAGCGGCTACAGCTTTTTGCCGCAGCACAGCGTAAACAAAAGCCGCGTTTTTCGTTGATGCGGGGTTAGAACATGAAACGTTTTGAATTTTTAGGTGAACGTGGACAAGGTTTGGCGGAGTATGCTTTGCTGATTACGGCCGTTGCGCTGACGGCCGTTGGCATCATGTCGCTCTTGGGGGTGCAAATTGGGGATGTGGTTTGCACGGCCGTTGCCGGATTTGGTGATGATGGCTTGTGTGATTCCACTCTGTTTGCCGATGATTTTGGCGGCACCCTGAGCCAATGGCGCTCGTTTTACAACCGACCACAAAATTGGGAAATTAGCGACGACGACAACCCCAAACTGTGTCATGTTGGTAGTGGCGGGGACTTTTTGCTGGCGGAAAACAGCAGCGGCAACGATTATCAAATCTCCACCAACGCCAATATCACCACTGGCAACGGGTATGGCATTTTGTTCAGGGCCAGCGAAAATGAAAACGGCCGTCTCGAAGGCTACACCATGCAATACGATCCTGGTTACGGGGGCGGCCAGTTCATTCTGCGCAAATGGGTGAATGGGTATGAGCTATGGCCACCGTTTGCTACCGCCAAACCACCCGCAGGCTTCACCTGGCATGGTGTGGAGCGGCAAATTGTTGTGGATGTGCAAGGCAACACATTTACCACCTACGTGGATGGCGAAAAAATGTTGGTAGGTCAGGATGATTCTTACAGCGAAGGCGGCGCTGGGCTGCGCACCTGGAGCAGCAGTCAGGCCTGTTTCGATGATTACACAGTGAAGTCTCACTAACCAGCCTATCAAAAGTATGGTGACCCATGAAATTTGTAAACAGCCCCAAAGTTGAATATCAGCCAGACGGTTTGCCCCGCGCCCGCGTAAGCAAACGGCCGCTTCTCTTTAGAACTTTCATTGGCTTCGCGATTTTAGTCGCGCTAACGCTCAATTTGTACGTTTTTTTCCAGGCAGATTTGGGAACCATTGCTCTGGACAACAATAGCGGTGCGGAAGGCATGGTGATTGATACCGAGAACCGTCCCCTGCCCAACGTGCTGGTTTTTTCGGCAGAGTTTCCCACCATTAGCACCACCACGGATGCCAACGGCCGTTTCCAAATCAACCATCTTCCCGCAGGTGTCAATCGGCTGGTGGTGGTGCGCAACAACGTCGGCCAGGAATTTTACGTAACGCTCAACGATGGCAAAATGACCCGCGTAGATTATCTCAGCTTCACTGCCCCATTGGAAGATATTGAATAATCAAATCCGCTCAACTTCTTCTTAAGTTAGACCCAACGGCCGTTGGGTCTTTTTATTTCCCAAAAACCACAAAATTCTGCTATGCTGTTGCCACAACCTTTTAAGCGAAACGCAGATTGCACCGATTTTTCGCCTAAATCGCTGTGAAACTTTGCGTTTTCTCTGTGTAGCTCTGTGTTCCGCTTTTTTTATTAACTGGAGAGAGCCATGACACCAATTCTGCAAACCACCAGCTTACGCAAGGTTTACCGGATGGGCGAAGTGGAGGTAGCCGCCCTCAATGGCGTGGATTTTGTCGTTGAGAAAGGCGAATTTATCGCCATCATGGGGCCATCCGGCTCCGGCAAATCCACCCTGCTGCACCTGCTGGGCGGGCTGGATGCCCCCACCAGCGGCGATGTGCGGCTAGGCGACACGCAGTTGGCTGCACTGGACGATGACCAAATTGCCGTGCTGCGCCGCCAGCAGATCGGCTTTGTCTTCCAGGCGTTCAATTTGCTCCCCACCCTGTCTGCCTTTGAAAATGTGGCGCTTTCTTTGCTGATAGACGGCCGTTCCCTGCAAAAACACACCCATCGCATCATTGAACTGCTAGGGCTGGTGGGGCTGGGCGACCGGCTGGACCACAAACCCAACCAGCTCTCCGGCGGGCAGCAGCAGCGCGTGGCCATCGCCCGCGCCCTGGTGACCAACCCCGCCCTGGTGCTGGCCGACGAGCCAACCGGCAACCTGGACAGCCAATCCGGCAGCGAAATTTTGCACCTGCTGCGCCACACCTGCGACACCCAGCAGCAAACCATCGTCATGGTCACGCACGATTCCCGCGCCGCCAACTTTGCCGACCGAATTGTGCGGTTGAAGGACGGCCGTATTGATGCCTGATCTAGCCACTTCCATCCCCAAAAATGCAGCAAATTTCTCGCTGGGCAGGCTGGTCTGGCGCTTTTTAAGTGAGCACCGCCTTCGCGCCCTGCTCAGCGGGCTGGCGGTGAGCTTTGGCGTGGCCATCATCCTCACCGCCGATTTGGTGGGCGCTTCCCTACTCGAAGCACTGCTCAACGCCGACATCGAAGGCGCAGAAATCACCCACAGCTTTGTCTCTGAGCAGTTCGACATGATGATTTCCATTGTCGGTTACGTGCTCATCGCCGCCGCCGGATTTGTAGTGTTCAACGCCTTTACTATGACCATCTCCCAGCGGCAGCAGCAAATTGGCGTACTGCGCGCGCTGGGCATGACCCGGCGGCAAATGATGCGGCTGGTGCTGGCCGAGGGGCTAATTTTGGCGCTGCTGGGCGTGGCCGCTGGTCTGCTTTTAGGCTGGCTGATGGGCTACGGCCTCATTGCCATGTTGGAATTGTTCGCCGGGCATATTTTGTTTTTTGCCAGCACGCCTGCGGTTTCGGGAACGGCCGTTCTCCAGGCAATCATCCTCGGCATTGGCGTCACCCTGCTTTCTATCTGGTGGCCCGCCCGCCGCGCCAGCCAGGTGCCGCCACTGGTGGCGCTGCAATCGGCCAAGCTGCAAACTGGGGCTGATCCGGGCGAAAAATCGCAAAAATGGTTGGGCTGGTTGGGGGTGGGGCTGCTGGTGGGAACGGCCGTTTTCGTTCTGCTGGCGATTCCCGGCAACTGGGCTGATGCCCCCACCAACACCATCCTCACGGTGGGGCTGATTGGGCTCTGGCTGCTGGGCTGGTGGCTTTGCTTACCTGCGATTATTCGCCTGGCCGGGCAAATGACGCGGCGCTTGTTGAACCGGTGGGGGGCAAACGGCCGTCTCATCGGCGACAACGTACAGCGCGAAACCAACCGGGTGCGGCTCACCATCGTCACGCTGGCGCTGGGGCTGGTGATGATTGTGGGTATGACCGGCTTCATGACATTCATGATGGATGAGCTGTTTGGCACCTCGCTCCGACGCATCTCCGAAGGACAAACCTGGACCCTTTTTCCCTTTAGGCTGGAGGGTGGCATTGCGGGCGTCATGGAAGTCGAAAGCATGGTGATTCCCCAGGCAGATGTAGACCAGGTGCTGGCCACCCTCAGCGACGACGCCCTCGTCGTCCCCATCTACTTCGCCTTCGTCCCAGAACTATCCTTCCTGGGCGACACCTATTTTTCTTACCTGGCGGACCCCAACATCATCAGGCGAGGCCCAGCCTTTTTTGAATTTAGCCAGGGCAGTTGGGATGAGGCGATGCCATATCTGCAAGAAGGCTGCGGCCTGTTGATGGCTCCCACCGTTGCCCGCCGCAACAGCGCCCAACTCTATGACACTATCACAATTACCACGCCAAAAGGGCCGCTGGATTGCACCATCGCCGGAATCGGCCGTTCCATGATGAACGCTTCTATTATCAACATTGGCGCGCTGGATTCTTTTGATTTGCAAGAACCCGTTGGCATCACCATTACGCCTCACGACGATGTGGACATGGATGTCTTCAAGGATCGGCTGGCCAATTTGGAAGAGGTGCTGCCCAATTTATGGCTCATCACGATGGGTGATTACACGGAGGTCATTTTCCAGGTCACAGACCTGTTTGCGGTGGCGTTGAACGCGCTGCTGCTGCTCATTGTGGTCGCGGCGGCGTTTGGCATGGTCAACACGATGATCATGAGCGTCATCGAGCGGCAAACCGAGCTGGGGCTGCTGCGAGCCATCGGAGCCACCCGCCGCCAGGTGAAAACCATCCTCATCGGCGAGGCGGCGCTCATGGGCGGCATCGGCGGGCTGCTGGGCGGCTTGGCCGGTTTGGGCATTGTGGTCATTTTGATTTTGACCTTTGGCGGCCGTTCCTGGGGCATTGTGGAGATGGATTTGTGGGCGGTCGTTGGGCGCACGCTGCCATCGGCCTTGCTAAACAGCGGCGTGGGGCTGCTGCTGGTGCCGCTCGTCGCGGGCACGGCGGCCTGGCTGCCGGTCAACTCGCTGCTACGCGGCAGCGCCATCGAAACGCTGCAAAATCGGGCCGCGCCACCAAGCGAAGCTGCTCGCTGGGCCTTCTGGCGGCGGGGTTCGATTCGGACGCGCTTTGTGGTGGGAACGGCCGTTCTCCTGCTGCTAACCTTGTGGGGACTCATCACCTTCGTGGGCGTCCATGCCCGCCAGTTCATGGACGGGCTGGCGCAGCAAACGGTGGAAATGCTGGTGCGGTGGAACGTGCAGATGACCGAACTCAATCTGCCCGCAGACGCGGAGGAACTGTCGCTGGAAGCACTCTCTTTTGCCCAGTTTGATGCCCAAACGATGCTGCAAATGGAAACGCTGCTCGACGGCATGAGCGACAACGGCCTGAGCGGTTTCAGCATCATGGACGCCAGCCAAACGGTGCTGTTCAGTCGGGATTTGCGAGACATTGGCGCGGTGCGAACGGAAATTCCCCTGCCGGATCGGTTGGAAACGGAAACCAGTAAAGTGGAAAACGGCCGTCTCCTCACCACTATCGCCCCCATCCAAAACGACGCCGGGCGAACCCTGGGCGCGATGAGCCTGACGATGCGGCTGGACTGGATCGACGCCTTTTTACGCAATTTACGGCAGGCACTGTGGTTGGCGGGCGGACTCATCCTGCTGCTGGGTGTGGGCTTGAGCTGGCTCATCGCCACGCCGCTGGTGCGCGCCACCCAGGCGCTTTCGGCCAGCGCTCGCGCCACCGGCAGCGGCGATTTCCAGCCTTTACCAGCCCCCAAAACGAACTGGCTCACCCGGCACACCAGCCTGAAAATGCGGTTAACGGCCGTTCTCATCGGCCTGCTTTTGCTGCTGGTGGGCGGTCTGCAAATGATCACCATCCCGCTGGAGCAGGAGCACGTGGAGGAAACGCTGCAAGAAACGATGCTTACTGGCATTACCTGGATGGGCCAGGCGTTTACCGAGCTAGGCGTCGGGCCAGACAGCGAAATGCTCAGTGGATTGATGAACCCCACCGCCATCGCCACCCTGCTAAACGCCAGCGACGCCAGCAAACTGCAAGAAATGGCGGCGCTGATGCAAAATGAATACACCGCCTACTCAGCCATGACGGACGAGGCGGGCGAGGTGCTGCTGGCGGATGATTTGAGTTTGATGGGGGAGCGGATGGAAACGGCCGAATCCACCACCCTCTCCGAAACCACTTGGGACGATGAACCGATTTGGGCCATCGCTACGCCGCTGCTAGGAGAAAACCAGGAACAAATTGGCACGCTGCACGTCGGCGTGCGCCGCGCCAGTATTGACGAATTTCTGGCCGAAAGCCGCCGCCTGTTTATGCTGATTGGCCTCATCGCCGTCCTGGCTGGCACCATCGTGGCCCAGGGCATTGGTGGAGCAGTGACGGCCCCCGTGCAGCAGTTGGTCAGCCAAACGCGGCGCGTCCAACAGGGCGATCTCGCCGTGCAGTTCAACACCACAGGCCGGGACGAACTCACCCAGCTGGCCCAGGCGTACAACGAGATGGTCACTGGCCTGCGGGAGCGGGAATGGCTGCGGGACATGTTCGGCCGTTTTGTCAGCCAGGAAGTGGCCGAAGCGATCCGCACCGGGCAGGTGAAGCTGGCGGGCGAAAGTCGGGTCGTCAGCGTGCTGTTTTGCGACATTCGCGGCTTCACCACCCGCTCAGAGCAGCACACCCCGGCGGAGATGGTGGCCCTGCTCAATGAATATCTGCCCGTGGTGGTCAACGCGGCGCAGCAACACGAAGGCACCGTTAACAAGTTTGGCGGCGACAGCACGTTGGTCATTTACGGCGCACCGAAGCAGTTGGCGGAAAGTGCGTATCAGGCGGTGAATACGGCCGTAAAACTACAGCAAGATTTAGACATCCTCAACGAAACCCTGCGCCAGCGGCAGATTGATCCCATCCAGATTGGCGTGGGCATCAGCACCGGCAGCGTGCTGGCGGGCGCGGTTGGCCCGCCGGAGCGGCAAGAGTACACCGTCATTGGTGACACGGTGAACCTCGCGTCTCGCATCGAATCGCTCAACAAAGAGTATCCCGAATACGGCATCCTGCTCAGCGGCCAAACGTATGAAGCGCTGGGCGCGCGACGAAATGCGTTTAATCTGGTAGATTTAGGCGAAATTCAAATTCGAGGCAAAATGGCCCCCGTCCACATCTGGGCGGTAAAATTGTAAGATTGGCAGTTATGAAACCATTGATAGGCACTGACTTAAAGCGTTTTTTGCGTGATTACCGGCGGCAAAACCAGCCAGATTTTGATATTGTGGGCGTGCTGCAAAGCATAGAATATCCGGCCAATGTGGGTTCCATCTTCCGCGTGGCGGACGGGGCCGGTCTAACGGAGCTGGTGCTAACGGGCATTACGCCCACGCCGCCGCACCCGACCATTGACAAGGTGGGGCGCTTCAAAAGTTTGCGGGTGCCGTGGCGGTATGAGAAGGAGTCGGTTACGGCCGTTTCCCAACTCAAAGAATCCGGTTACACAATTGTGGCGGTGGAATTGTCGGATACGGCCGTTCCCTACCACACCTTCACCTACCCGCAAAAAACCGCCCTGGTGGTAGGCCACGAAGATCATGGCGTAACCAAAGCAACGTTGGGGGTGTGTGATGCGGCCGTTTTCCTGCCCATGTACGGCAAAGGGCAGTCGCTCAACGTGCATGTCGCTTTCAGCATTGTGCTTTACCACATCCTGCA
This sequence comes from Ardenticatenaceae bacterium, assembly GCA_020634455.1. Taxonomy (GTDB): domain Bacteria; phylum Chloroflexota; class Anaerolineae; order Promineifilales; family Promineifilaceae; genus Leptofilum. The sequence goes on from JACKBQ010000001.1 coordinate 1,039,985, forward strand.
CCAGCCACAACCATGACCAAACGCAAACACAAGCGCGAAAAAGCTCAACTTTTTCATCACCTCACCCAACAAGCAAAGGCAAACTCACAAAGCGAGCATGACGCCCCGCTGACGGCCGCTGCCGCCGCTACCATTCCGCTGCTAGCCAGCCTGCCCGAAAGCCGCGAGCTGACCAAAATGAAAAAGTTTCGCTTTCAGCTGCTGCACGAATGGATAGTCTCACATCTGCCCCAGGGCCGTGTGGCCGATGTGGGTGGTGGCAAAGGGCTGTTGGCCTACCTGCTACAACAAAGCGGCTGGCAAGCCACCGTCATCGACCCGGTAGCGCAAACCTTACCTGACAAATACAAAGACCTGACCCTCAACCGGCGTGTCAAAATTGATGCTACAGAAACCGTGCCGCACATCACCCGACCGTTCGCCCCGGAGCTGGCGGAACAGTTCGATCTGCTTGTCTCGATGCATGCCCACGGCTGCAATGTGCAGCTCATAGACGTGGCCGCCACCAGCGGTAAGCCAATTATTTTGCTACCTTGCTGCATCATTGATGAACCGCTGCTGCCCGCGCCAGGGCAGCATTGGATTGCCTGTTTGATGGAATATGCGCAGGAGAGGAATTTGCTGGTACGGCCGTTTCGCCTCAATTTTCGGGGGCAAAACATCGGACTATTCATTTCTATAGACGGACATATCTAAACAGCATCTAAAGGTATGGTCGGCGTCTCACCGTGCCGCCCAGCTAGCACTATCAGGAGCCCGGTCATAGCACGTATGTAATTTACAAACCTGCCAGATTGAACAAAATACGCAAAACAAAAACTGCGGTTCAGGTTATCGCTAACCTAAACCGCAGTTTGGCATGAAAATGCTATTTAATTTTTTGTGAGCAGAGAGTCACCTATCCACTCCAGAAATTGCCTTCCATCCACCAGAAATTGCCTTCTGACCATGGCCATTGGGCGATCTCTTCCGCCTGCTCCACTTTGGCAACCGCTACATCAGCCTGTTTGGCAGTTGGTTGCATACCCAGAATGCCTAAAAGCATAGCCAGTCCAAAGGCAACAGCCAGAATCTTACGTTTTACAGATTGTCGAATTCTAAGATTGGTTTTCATTGGTACCCCCGTGAATAATATTATGTTGTAGGTTTCCTTAATTAAGAACGGCTCCTTATTTAGTAGCTCATACTATTTCCACTAACTTACAAAATTTGTTTCAGATACACAAAGTGTGACAAAAGTACCAAACATTACCAATTTTGAAGCAACTGCACTAAATCGGCCGTGCTTTTGAGGATGAGCTGGCTACCAGCACGGCGCAATTCTGGCTCACGGCCAAAGCCGCACAGCACACCCACGCGCCACGCCCCCGCTCGCACCGCCGAATGCATGTCCACCGTCGTGTCCCCCACCATAACGCAGGCTGTTACTGGCAAACCAAGCCGCCGCGCTGCTTCTTGAATGGGCGACGGGTGCGGCTTAAGGCGGCGCGTATCTTGCGAACCACAGGTTACTTCAAAACGCGGAGCGATATCGGGAAACTGGGCCAAAAAGCCCTCAATTTGGTGGCGGCTGCGGGTGGTGACAATACCCAGCCGATATTGATCTGGAATAGCGTGCAGCATTTCCAGCACGCCGGGAATCAGGTGAAAATCGGCAATGAATGGCTCCTGACGGCGCGATTGCCACCAGGTAGTAAACCATTTTAGGGGTTCGTCGAGGTGCAGTTTATCAGCCAGAGTGATGAGGGCGTTGGCCGGGGATTCGATCTTCATGACGAGCCAGCGGGCGATGGTAGGCGTGCGTTTGCGGAGGAACGGCCGTATCCACCGCGCAATCTTCGCCACAGCTGCATCATCGGTATCAATCAGCGTACCGTCCATATCAAACAGGATTGCTTGAATTTTGTCGAAGGGAATTGGCGTTGTCATGAAGTTAAAAAGGCCAAAGCTGCAAAATGAGGATAGCAACGGCCGTAATCGTCAAATTATCTAATCCCCAGATGGAAACCGCCTCCACCAGCGTGGTGGCTACTGTGATGACCAGCGCAGGCACCAGCGCCGCACTCAGCGAGATGTCTGGTGAACCACCCACCGCCCACAGCGCCAACCAGGTAAAAATGAGGCAGCCCACAAAAAAGCCCATTGACCCTTCAACCGAGCGGGTGCTGGTGTGGATGGCGTAATGGTTACGGCCGTATGCCTTGCCCACCACCGGAGCCATGCCGTCGCCCCAGGTCAGGGGCATGAGCGCCGCCACCATCAGCGGCGGCGTATCCCAAAATAATATGGCGACGATGGCGGCGGCAAACGGAAAATATACCGTGCCCAAATTGGAGCGATCGCTGCTGGCCATCGCCGCAAAAAAACCGTACCGCCAATCCAGCAAATTAATGACCATGAAAGCGACGCAAGCGGCCACAAAAAACCAGGGCGTATCAAACAAAAAGTGCAAGACCCAGCTCATCATACCCACGCCAATGTGGATTACTTTACGGGTAAAGCTGCTGTCATAGCCCCGCCAGCGGCGCAGCGCCTCGGCACCGCCAATAATGCCAAAAATGTACACAAAACAGATGATGAGTCCGAGCCAGTTGTTCATAGACAAAATGAAAAATCCGGTTTCTTAAAGAAATCGGATTTTTAGGTTCACACAATTAAATGATCGTAGAGCATGTCCAGGCTGAGGTCTGGGACGACGGTTTCGGCGGTTTGCACGGTGAGGCTGGCGGCGGCCGCTCCCAGGCGAATGGATTCGATGGGTGAGAGGCCATTTACCATGCCAAACATGATAGCGGCGGTGACGGCGTCGCCCGTGCCGGTGGCGTCTACCATTTCACTGTAGGTGGCGGGAATGTAGCCAGTTTCACTGGTGGTAGCGTAATCCAGGCCAAAGTTGGCCAGGGTAACGACCACGTTTTTAACGCCTTTGCCCACCAGGCAGCGGGCCAAATCGAGACTGGCTTCGGGATCGTGGCCTTCAAAATCCACCTCACACAGTTCGGCAGCTTCGCCTTCGTTGGGTACGACGAGGTGCAGTTGGGGGAGGAACGGCCGTAACTTAAACGCCAGTCGTGCTGATGACGGATCGGCACAGAGCGGTTTGTCATATTTCTCGCACAGCCGCACAACCGAAGCCATCGAATCGGGCGTCAGGCTGCCGTCCATCATCACCATGTCCGCCTCCCTGAACAGTTTTCGGTGACGATCCAGATAGCCAGGCGTGATGTGGCGCAGCACAGTTACGTCGTCCAGCGCGACCGAAAGCGAGCCATCTTCTTCCAGCACGGCAATGTAGGCTCCAGTGTTTTCCCCTTCGATAATTTGCACCAGGTCTGTGTCCACACCGCATTCGGCCGTTTGGCTCAACAGGCGGTGACCAATCAGGTCATCGCCAACGGTCGAAAGCAGGCGCACCTCGGCCCCCAATCGGGCCAGATTTTCCGCCACGTTGCGGGCTGTGCCGCCTCGCGTCACCCGAATCTGGGCCGGATTTGAGGTGCCAGGGGCCAAACCGGCATCCGGCTTGCCACGTGAATCCAGCAAAATTGCGCCGACAACCAAAATTTTTTCTGCCATGCCATTTATCCGGGAGATTTTTGAAGCTTTGCCAACTTCAAAAATCTGAATATCTACGAAACAGTTTGCTCAAACATCGGTCGCCAAAAGCCAACAACGACCCCCAATATCTCATTCCGATTTACATCAATCTTGACCATTTCAGCAGAAAAAGTAACGGTGCCTGTCTCTTCATCTAACCAAAATTGGCCAGTTGGGGAATCCTCTAAGGTTGCCAGATAGATGCGGTGCCGCCCGCGTGACTCGAACGGCCGTACCCGAATTGTACCTTCAATCTTCTCATCCATCACGACCAAAATGGGCTGCTCCGTATCTTGCACATGCTCAGTTAAGTCTGGCTGCAAATCTACCAGCAGCCAGTCGCCGGAGTTGATTTCTGGCAGCAAACCGGATGCAGGCCGCCATTCCACCACGTACCATTCGTACCGCTGACTAATTTGGCGGTGCCCCGGCACTGGAACGGGCGGTTGGTTCGTCCCCATGTTGTTTATGGGCGGAGATGTGTCAAGCTCTGCACCATCGTCGCCATCTGGCTGGTCATCATCATCCCCAGGATTAGCCAGTTTTGATCCTTGCTCCATTTGTTTACGCAGAGCAATTTGGAGTTCTTTTTCATACTCTAGAACTTTTTTCAGAAAATCCGGCCAGCCCAAAACTGGTTTGTCAAACTCTGCACGTACCAACCACCGACGGACACGTCCCACACTTATCATAGACGCTTCATAATGACCAGCTAATTGCAAAGCCACCGCTCTTGCCAAATGCGTTAGGCCAACACTTGCAGCTTGATTGACAAAAGACCATTGCTGGCGTGCCAGTTCAAATTGTTGCACAGCACCATGAAACGCTCCCTCATGCAAATAAATCAAACCGATATGGTAATCGCATAAACCAATTTGTACTTGGTCACCATATGCGAGGTTGATACGACGATATCGATCAATATCGCCTACTGCCAATGGGCCAAGCCGGGTAAAGGGGTACCGAGTGCGATAATCCCGCACGGTAAAAATGTCGGGGCTAGGTTCGGGGTGCAGCCATTCCAGCAATTCGGTAAGGCGATTGACAGCAATGCGGATTGGCTCGTAGTCATCGTAGTTCATACGATTGAGTTCCCTGGCAGGCGCGGATCATAATTGCCGCTGCCAAGCTGGCGGCGAAAATTATCTAGCTGGTGCAGCAGCGTGCCGGGCAGCGGCGACACTTGCTGGGTCTGGCGAGCCATTTTTTCCAGCGCCTCGACCAATCGCAAAGCGACAACTTCTTCCATGTGGGCCGTTGCGCCCTCGCGCCGGGCACGCTGCAATCCTTCCTGAATGGCCTGAATCATCATGATTTCGGCTTCCGCTTTGGCCACTTCTACCTCTTCAACGGCCGTTGCCTCCCCATCTACAACGCTCAACAACATTTGGGATTCCCAGTGAGATTTCCAATACTCAATGTACTGTTGGGTGACGCCATCGGGCAAATCAATGCGGTGGATGCCCACCGACTCTAAATCAACACCCAGACCATCCAGCTTGAGGCGAAGCTGGCGCAGCAGTTCGTTGCGCAAGGTGCGGTATGGCTCCTCGCCAGGGCGCTGCGGCGACATGATTTCATCCAGCCGGAACCCGGCCAAAATGGCGGTAAGGGTGCCTTTGGCCAGATTGAGGGGGGTATCTTCCCAGGTGGAGACGGTGCCTTTGTCGTCAATCACGGTTTGGGCGTAGGCGGCGGTGCGTACGGCCGTTTCGTCAAACGGGTACGGATTTTCGCGGGTGGTCATTTGGCTGCCCATTTTCAGGCGGTACACAATGCTGAGACCCACGCGCAGCTCCAGACCGTCCCGCGAGAAGGCGGCAAATTCGTCCAGTACACGCTGCTGTAGCTGCAAATCGAGCACAGCGTGGATGTATTCGTACCGCTCCAGTTTGTGTTTGCCAGCGGGGAGGATGCGGTGGAAACGGCCGTTCAACTCCGTCACCATCACATGCCCGGTAGGCACTTTCACCTGGCCTGGCCCGCCCACACGCAGCAGCACCGCTTCGCTCCGCTCATTTACCAGGTTGGTAGGCGTCACTTCCGGCGGATCGGCAGCGCCGCCTCCGTTGAGCAAGCGGCTCAAAAATTGCTTCGCCCCGGCGCGGTCTGGCAAATCGTACAGCATTTTTACCAGCACAACGGCCGCATCGTAAGCAAAATAGACGCCAACAGCGACCGCAACCACATGGCGCAGCACTTTCCAATGAAACAGGCTCAAAAGTTGGGGTACAAATGGCAGCGTCGCCAACACGCCTAACTGCTGGGCGTTCAGCCAATCCACCACCTGTGCTGCCGTGACTCGTTCGATGTAATGGGCGTACAACCAAAACAGGAACAGGATGCCCAGCAGCAGGAAGGGGTACCACGCATTTACCAGCGGGCGACGATTTAATCGGGAGAACGGCCGTTGCCCACTCATACCTTTGATCCTCCAGCCATACGCGCCGATTCCTGGCCGCTGGCAGACCCACTAGCATCATCCTCACGCCCAGTCCCCAAACTTGGTGGGTCTACCTTCACCCGGCGCACCTTCGGTGGCGACACCCAAGTCTGCATCTGCCGGGCCGCATCGCCCACCAGCCCGGCCACAATCTGCTGCGGCACCAGCGCCTGCACCGATCCGGCTGAAACCGCATCTTCCAGCGCATCAATCATGCGCAGCATAATAATTTGCGACAGATCCGCATCCTCTTCACGTCGCATCAGCTCAATGCTGTGCGTGATATTTTCAATAATTTCGATCTGCGCCCGCGCCCGCGCCTGGGTGCGGCGGCGAATCGCTTCCGCATCCCCGGTTGCGTTTTCGGCCCGAATGCGGCGCAGCCACTCCACTTGCCAGGTTAAAAATTGCTGGTCGCGCACCCCACTGGGCAGCGTCAGCGCACCAATGCCCACCGAGAGTACCTCGATGCCTTTGGGCAAAAAGCGGCGCTGCAAATCGCGGGTAATGGCTTGTTTAATTGTTTCTAGGGGAGAAACGGCCGTGTCCACATCCGTCAACGCATCTAAGGTGTGGCGGGGGATTTCGTTAGCCAGGGCAGAGGCGGCTGGCGGGGTGAGCTGGTCGGTCCAGGGACGACGCTGCCCCTGCTCATCCACCGTCTCGTCGTAAGCAACCTGAAAAATCGCTTCCCGGTCAAATGGATACAGCAAATCATCATCGCGGCCCGTCGCATCTCGCTTCACCTGAAAGGTAACAATGACGCTGGTTTCTACGGGAATGCCGTCCCGCGTTTTAGCTTTCACGGCCTGGCTACGCCGCTGCGGCCGTAAATCAATCACCCGCCAAATGTTTTCGCCCTTGTTCAGCACCACAAAGCCCGGCCCGGCTGGCCGCACATAGCTGCTGCCTTTGGTAATCGCCAACACCTGGTACCCACGAATAAAGCCAGCCTTCAAACTCTTCAAACTGTCTGGCAGCTCATCCACCCCAGACCGATTCTTGGCTTTCTTCTTTTTTTTCTTGTCGTCCTCACTGCCAACATTCAGACGATCTTCTCCCGCCTTAACATATGCTTGCAACAACAGCACAAAGCCAGCCCACCACCCTTCTTCACCCCGTAATGGCGAGACATACTGGGCAAAATAGATGAGAACCAGCACAAAGGTGAGCAAGGCAATAAGCAGCCAACTTGCAGAAACTAAATAATCGTGGGGAACGCCCTGAGTATCTTCCAAAAATGCGCCAAACAATAGGAGCAGCAGCAAGGCTACCAACAGTCCAAAAATACCCCATTCTTTGCGTTCTTTTGGTTTGGGCGTCATTGTGGGGCAACTATACCATAGTGCCAATTCAGGCGGCAAGAAACTTTATGTATATTTTGACGCCGCGATGAAGGTGGGTATAATTCTGGCTCGTCAGGGCGGTTAGCTCAGCTGGTTAGAGCGCTACGTTGACATCGTAGAGGTCGTTGGTTCGAGTCCAATACCGCCCACTTTTTTGGCCATTTGTGTTTGCAAATGGCCATTTTTTTGTACATAAAAAAGGGGCAGAGCTGCGCAGCCCTGCCCCTTCGGGTTTATTTCACATCCACCAGTTCCACATCAAAGATGAGAACGGCGTTGGGGGGGATGACCCCGCCCGCCCCCCGTGAACCATAGCCCAGGTTCGGTGGAATAATCAGAGTAGCTTTACCGCCGACCTTCATCAGGCCAATACCTTCGTCCCAGCCGGGAATGACCTGGCCCATGCCCAGCATGAACTCAATTGGTTGACCCCGCTTAAACGAATTGTCGAACTCTTTGCCATTTTCCAATTGGCCTTTGTAATGCACAGAAACCCGCTGCCCACGTTTGGGGGTTGCGCCGGTTCCGGCTTCGGTTTCGATGTATTGCAAACCGCTATCTGTTTTCATAATTACTCCTCTGTTTCGGCTTTTTCCAACCCCATAATTTCAACCTCAAAGATGAGGTTGCCCTCGGTGGGGGCATTGGCTGCCTGATCACCATAGGCCAGTTCTGGCGTTAGTACAAATTGAGCCACGCTCAGGTTATCCAGCAGCAGCAGCGCTTCATCCCAGCCAGCGCCTGCCTGTTCCAATCCGACAATGATCGGCACGGGCTGACCAAAATCGTAGGAAGATTCTAACTGGGTACCATCTTCTTGCCACAATTTGTAGTGCAGCGTGACGGTGTCGCCTGCCTCAATTGGCTCGCCAGTGCCGGGGGTAATGACATACAGCTTCAAGCCGCTATCGGTCACAATGTAGTCAGATTCAGCTACGGAGACAGGCGGTGGGGCGGGGGTTGGTGTTGGCGGTGGTGGCTCAATTCCCATGAGTTCCATTTCAAAAATAAGGGTGGCATTGGGTGGAATGGTGCCGCTGGGGGAGCCTTCTTCACCCAAACCTAGCTCTGGAGGCAGTACCATTTGCACCACATCGCCTACTTGCATCAGCAGGGCCATTTCATCCCAACCGGGAACAATTTGTTCATCACCTACAATAAACTGAATGGGGGTACCCAACCGGGAATTAGAGAACATGGTGCCATCTTCAAACCAGCCAGTAAAATGCACGGTGGCTACTTCACCATTTTCCGGTGTGTCGCCATCGCCTTCGGTGAGGAAGATGTATTGCAGGCCGCTTTCGGTGACGGTGTAATCTTCAGGGTCAACGGCCGTTGGCGGCATGGGTGTCGATGTGGGCGCAGGGGTAGGCACGGCTTCTACCGCAACCAGCTCTACATCAAAATGGAGCGTAGAATTCCCAGGAATGGGGCCGTAATCGTTCGGACCATAAGCCAGATCGGGGGGAATTATCAATTGGGCTTTGCCGCCTTCACGCATCAGGGCGATGCCTTCATCCCAACCTGCAATCACCTGACCTTGCCCCAGGACAAAGGTGAACGGGTCGCCGCCAACGGAGCTGTCAAACTCTGTGCCGTCTTCCAGGGTGCCGGTGTAATGGACGCTCACCTGGTCGCCAGGCTGAGCCTGCAGGCCAGTGCCAGCTTCAATCTCAACATATTGCAGGCCAGAGGCGGTCACTTGTGAGCCGACTTCTACATTGACGGCATCGGTGGTTTCTGCGTCACTGGGTTGCGGTGTAGCGGGACCACAGGCGGCCAGCAGCAGGCCAAGCAGCATCGCTGCAATGAGCAGCATGCGCCAGGTGGGGGCGTTTTTGGTTTGAATTTTCACTAGGTTCTCCTTGAATAGTTCACAAAAAGGCCGGAACAGCAAACGGCCGTTCCGGCAGCAGTTTTTATAATTTCAGTTTGAAACAGGGGATTGTATCACGAACTAGCCATATCGAAATTGATTAAGGCAATTTTCACCCATCTCTCAGACGAGGGCGGATGGTTTCGAGAGAAAATTTGGCAGGATATTTACCTTGCACATCTTTGTAGAATTTTTTCATATGGTCAAGAACGGCCGTTTCCCCCGCAGCTGGCCAAATTGGCGCGCCAATGCCGATGGTCTTGCTACCAAAATCCAACGCTACGGGCACGATGGGCACATCGGCAGCCTGGGCAATGTAAAAGAAACCCATCTTCCAGTAAGGCACCAGGCTGCGCGTACCTTCAGGGGAGAGTCCTAACAAAAATTGATCATGGGTTTGGAACTGAACGGCCGTTTCCTCCACCACCCCATGCGCTGCCCGACGATCTACCGCCACCCCACCCATCCAAAGCAGCAGCGGCTTGATGGGGCTATTGACAAATGTATGCTTGCCCAGCCAGTAAACACGAGCATTCAGAGCAAACAAAGCCACCATCGCTAACGGAAAATCCCAATTGGAGGTGTGCGGCGCACCAATAAGCACCATTTTGGGCAGATTAGGCACCGTACCCGCAAAGCGCCAGCCCAGCAATCGCAATATCCCACGCCCCAACCAGCGCATGGCACGGCTGCCCCAGCGCGGAATCTGGTTGCCCAAAACAGGTGCGTTCAGCGGGTCTACATTTGGCAAATAATTGCTCACCTTTTAATGGTAAAGGGCGCGGAGTACGCCAAGATTATTTAAAAAAAACTCTGCGCTCTCGGCGTGCTCTGCGGTGAATTCATTTTAGAAATGCGTCTGGTTTTTGCCCTGGATGCCTTTGAATCGGGCCTGAAGCAGAGGTAAGTCGGCATCTACATCACCTGTGGGGATAAAAGGTTCGGTGATGGTCAGGGTTTTATGTTTGTAATCCACCAATATTGGCACGATGGGGATATTCGCCCCATGCGCAATGTGATAGAACCCGGTGCGCCATCGCTCTACCTTGCTACGAGTGCCTTCCGGGGCAATGGCCAGCACAATTTTTGCCCGCTGCTGAATGGCCGTCACCGTTTGTCCTACCATACCATGGGCCGCATGGCGGTCAACCGATATGCCACCCAACCAATCCCACAGGTAGGAAAATGGCTTCACAAAAAATTCCTTCTTGGCCATCCAATTTAAACGAACACCGAGGTAAAAAATCAGGTTCATCGCCAACGGAAAATCCCAGTTGGAGGTGTGGGGTGCGCCAATGACAATTAACTTGGGCAGGTTGGGCAGCACACCAGCTACCTTCCAGCCCGTTAATTTGAAAAAGAATGCGGCAATTGCCTGGGAAAAGCGATTGCCGCGAAGGGGAAGTTGGTCAGTTTGGTTTGTCATTCTTCTTTGTTGAGATTGGAGGTTAGAGATTGGAAATCAGGCTTTTTAATCTCCAATCTCAAATCTCTGGTTATTAATCTTTCAGCTCCAGCCAGTTATACCCTGTACTGGCTTCCACTTTCAAGGGGACATCCAGGCTAAATGCGCCAGACATGGTGCCGACAACCAGTTCGCGCATTTCGTCTATTTCTGCTTCTGGCACCTCTAAAAGCAGCTCGTCATGCACTTGCAGCAGCATTTTGGCATCGTAGTTTGCCAGTTTCTCATGCAAGTTGAGCATGGCGATTTTTACAATGTCGGCGGCGGTGCCCTGGATGGGATGGTTGATCGCTTCTCGTTCGGCGCGAAGGCGTGCCTGCACGTTGCTGCCGCTTTGGGGTAGTTTAAAGACCGGAAAGTAACGCCGTCGTCCCATCAAAGTTTCCACGTAGCCTTCTTTGTGCGCCTTCTCCTTGGTTTCGTCCAGATATTTTTGGATGCCGGGGAAGCGGGCGAAGTAATCTTTGATGTAGTTTTCGGCTTCGGCCAGGGTGAGCTCAGAATCGCGGGCCAGGCGGAACGCACCCATGCCGTAGATGAGGCCAAAGTTGACAGCTTTGGCAAAGCGACGTTGGTTATAAGTGACATTGGCCAGGTCTATGCTGTAAACGGCCGCTGCCGTTGTCCGGTGAATATCCTGATCTTGCTGAAACGCTTCCAGCAGGGCCGCATCCTGGCTGATGTGGGCCAAAATGCGCAGTTCCACCTGGGAATAGTCGGCAGCCAGGAAGATGTGGCCGGGTTTGGCTACAAAACCGCGCCGAATTTGCTGCCCCACTTCACTGCGGATGGGGATATTTTGCAGGTTGGGATTGCTGCTGGCAATGCGCCCGGTGATGGCTCCGGTCTGGTTGAAGCTGGTGTGAATACGGCCGTCTTCTTCATTCACCAGCTCCGGCAACGCATCCACATAGGTGCTTTTTAGCTTGCCCAGCTCGCGGTATTCCAGGATGGCGGTAATCAACCCGGTTTTTTTCTCTTGCTCTGTTTCCTTCAAACTTTCCAGCACGTTGGCGGCGGTGGAGTAATAACCGCTCCGATTTTTCTTCAATCCTTCTACGGGGTAGCCCAACTTTTTGAATAAAATATCGCTCATCTGCTGGGTGGAGTTGATGTTGAACGGCTCCCCGGCAATATCGTGGATTTGCGCTTCTAGCTGGCGTAAACGGCCGTCCAGCTCCTGCGACATCTGGGCAAAAAACGGCAAATCTACCCCCACGCCTTCCTGCTCCATCGCTGAAAGCACCGGAATCAGCGGCATTTCCAGCTCCAAAATCGTTTCCAAACTTTTCTCTTTGATCTCTTTTTTCAGGGGAGCCACTAGCCGCAGCGTCATGTCCGCATCAGCGGCACCGTACGGAGCTGCTTCTTCGATGGGCACTTCGGCAAACGTTTTTTGCGCCTTGCCCTTGCCAATCAGCGACTCAATTTCGGTCATTTCCGCGCCCAGGCGGTGGCGCGACAAATCTTTCAGCCCTTTGTGCTTGGTCGCCGGGTCGGTGAGCCATTCGGCAATCATTGTGTCGAAGGTGATAGGCGCAACGCGCAGTCCGTATCGGTCCAAAATGGTGTAATCGTATTTGGCGTTGTGGGCTACCTTGCCGATTTTGGCGTTGGTAAACGCGGGGCGCAGGGCGTCCAGCACGGTTTGCAACGCCAGTTGGCCGTCAGCAAGCGTTGGCTCCCCGGCAAACAGCGACATCTGCCCGCTGCTGCTCTGCGCCTGGTTAGCCAGATGCCCCACCGGGATGTAGTAGCCCACAGGTGGCTTCACCGCAATGCAGATGCCGACTAATTCGGCCGTTGTTTTGTCCAGACCGGTTGTTTCTACATCAAAAGAGATCAGTTTGGCCGCGTTCAGCTTTTCTACCAGGTCATTTAGCTGCGCCTGGGTTTGTACGATCACGGTTTCGGTCGGTTTGGTTTGGGATTCTGGCTCCTCAATATCGTCCCGGTCACCCAATCCTTCTACCAGCTGGTTAGTAAGGGAACGAAATTCCAGCTCGCGGAAGATTTCCAGCACGGGGTTGGGATCAAAGTCGTGAGCCACACACGCCGCCAAATCAAGCGTGATGGGCGCGTCGGTAACGATGCGGGCCAGCTTTTGACTGAGGTAGGCACTTTCTTTGCCCTCGGCGATCTTCTTGCCCATCGCGCCTTTAATTTCGTCTAGGTTTTCATAGATGGCGTCCAGGGTATGGTATTCGGCGAGGAGTTTTTCGGCCGTTTTTGCCCCCACGCCCTTCACACCGGGAATATTGTCGCTGGTATCGCCCACCAGCGCCTTGTAATCCACCACCTGGTCCGGGCGCACGCCAAACGCGCCAACTACGCCCTGCTCATCAAACACTTCCGGGGGACGGCTGCCGCGTGCGGGCAGTTCCACCCGCGTGTTCTCATCCACCAACTGCAACAAATCCCGGTCGCCAGTAATGATATGCACCGGCACGCCCAGCGGCTTCGCTTGCCGCGCCACCGTGCCCAGCACATCGTCCGCCTCAAACCCTTCCAGTTCCAAAATAGGAATGTTAAGCGTTTGGATCACCTCTTTGATGCGCTCGATTTGCAACCGCAGTTCGTCGGGCATCTTTTCGCGGGTACCTTTGTACTCTTCAAACATATCGTCCCGAAACGTGCGCCCCAAATCAAAGCTGACAGCGAAATATTTAGGTGGGTTCTCAGCCAAAATCCAGTCCAGTACAGTGCGGATAAAGCCGAAGGTGGCGTTGGTGGGTTCGCCGCTTTTGGTAGTAAATGCTTCTAGCGGCAAGGCAAAAAACATGCGGTAAGCAAGCGCGTGGCCATCAATAAGAACAAGCTGGTTTTTCGACATAAATTCCTCAGATAGTGTCATGCCTGCGTAGGCGGGCATCCATTTTTGACTAGAGTGGATTCCCACTTTCGCGAGAATGACAATCCGTGAGTTACAGGTGAATTTCAAAAGTTTTGGCTCTTTTTTCGTTTGTGCAATATGGTAGGGAAACTCTTGAAATTTTGCCGGATTGTATCACGAAACGGATGTTCTACCATGCTTGGATCGTTTGTAGATCGCTAAAATTTTAGAATGTACCCATGTTCGTAAACCAACCTCCGGGAGGGTTAATACATGGCCTTGTTGATGCCAGAACCCTCCCGGAGGCTTTTCTAAAAGGAGCACATGATGCAGAACAAGCGGGTTTTAATGATTGTTGGCGGCATTTTGGGGCTGGCGGTGCTGTGCTGTGTGGGGGTAGTTATCTTTGGCTACATTTACAATGAAGGGGACGACAGAGGCGGTGAAACACGCAATCTGGCTGGGTTAAAGGTGGCATGTGACGGGGAGTCGGTGCCGGAAACGGCCGAATTCAACACAAATCCCGGCGTGCATCCAGCGGCCATTGTGCAGCACGTGGGCGGCAGCGAATATATCTTTGTATCCACCAGTTGGGGCTTCCAGCCAGCCATTCTGGAAAAAGCAGAGCTGGTCATCTGCCTGGATGATGTGCAAGAGGTGGTTACGGAAACATGCGAGTACACGCTGGAGGACGGGTCGGGCGATGCCGCCATTACCCGCATCTCTTTGGTGGCCGATTACCGGCTGATTGCCACGCAAACGGCCGAATTGGTGACCGAAGGCACCGTCAAAGCAATCCCCCGCGAATGCCGCGACGAGGAATCCTTTACTAACAACGCCAGCTTTAACCTGCGCGGCGACTTTGGCGAAGCGCTGGAGCCGCTGGTGGGCAAGTGGGTGAATGTGCCGGGTGGGGAGTGAGGCGGTAATCGGTAATCAGTTAGCAGTAATTGGTTGGCGGTGGAGAGTGGGACACGGATGTTGTTTTGATTTATCCGTGTCCCACTGGTTTGAAGATTATTGTTTATCTTTGGGCCAGGGGCCGAGGATGACGGTGTCTACGGCGTGGATGGCGCCGTTGCTGGCGTTGATGTCGGCGATAATGACTTTGGCATCATCGTTGACAAAGATGTCGCCAGCGAAGAATTTCAGCCCGGCGGTTTGGCCGTTCATCATGGTGACATCGCCCAGCAGGGTTAACGCTTTGTCGGAGAAAACCTCGCCGTCAATGACGTGGTAGAGCAGGATGTTGGTCAATTCCGCTTTGGTAAAGGCGGTGGCGATATTGTCGGCGTTGAGGCCCAGCTTGGCAAAAGCGTCATCGGTGGGGGCAAAAACGGTCCATTCGCCACCGGAGAGCGTGTCGGCCAGGTCAGCGGCTACAACGGCGGCAACCAGGGTGGTGAAACGGCCGTCTGCAATCGCAATCTCTACAATCGTCCCAGCTTCAGAAGATGCGCTGTCAGATGAATCGCTGCTGCTATCAGCGGCAACGCGCGGCCAGGGGCCAAGGATGACGGTGTCTACGGCGTGAATAATGCCGTTGGAGGCGTCAATATCGGCAATAATCACCTTTGAATCGTCATTGACGTAAATGTCGCCAGCGAAGAATTTCAGGCCAGCAGGTGCGCCATTCATCATGGTCACGTCGCCAAGAGCGGTCAGTGCCTTCTCAGAAGAAATCTCGCCGCTGATGACGTGGTAGAGCAGGATGTCGGTCAGCTCTTCTTTGCTGAAAGCGGTGGCAATGTTGTCGGCATTCAAGCCTAATTTGGCAAAGGCGTCATCGGTGGGAGCAAAGACGGTCCATTCGCCCCCGGAGAGCGTGTCGGCCAAATCGGCAGCCACAACGGCGGCTACCAAAGTTTCAAACCGATCATCCCCCACAGCAATTTCCACTATCGTTTGCTCGCCATCTGCCGCAACGGTGGGAACAAGTAACGTAAAGAGCAGAGCCAATGCCAAAATTGTTTTTAGAACCTTATTTTTCATGTTTTTTCTCCTATTGTGAATAAAAAAATTGAGCTTATCTAAAAAGAATTACGATTACCCTCAGAATTTGTCCGTATTTAGTTCAGGTTCACTTAGGTTCTGCTCATATTTCGTCAATATTTTGCAAATGGTATGGAAACGGCCGTTTCTATCCCCCATCCCCTAGCCAACCAGCACCATCCACAGTAATATCCGCCCAGCAAAACCCTGAATCAAAATCAACAGGCTTGTGGTGAGCGCAGTCGAACTATTTCGCAAATTTACCAGATTAAATCCGCGTTCATCCGCGTTAATCCGCGTCCCATTTTTTAAGGAGACGACACCGGCTGTCGCCGACCACCATGAATGAAAATCAACCATTTTTATGGGACACGGATGCAACCGATTTTACGGATAGTTAAACCGCTTATCCGTGTAATCCGTCTAATCCGTCTAATCCGTGTCCTATTTTCAGAGGAGAATCGTATGACAACTTTTTTGGCTTTGGTACTGATAGCGATTGTGGGCGGCGCGGCGGTGGTGCTGCAAGCCCAGTTCATGGGGGTGCTGGATCAGCACATTGGCACGATTGAGAGTGTGTTTATCACTTACGGCAGCGGCGGGTTACTAGTTGGGTTAACAATGCTCATTTTGCGCGGCGGCAATCTGGCAGCCTGGCGTGGGGTGCCGCCGTATATGCTCCTAACTGGTGTTCTGGGGTTGATTATTGTCAGCACAATTGGCTATGTCACCCCCCGGCTAGGCCTGGTAACGGCAATCACTATTTTAGTCACCACCCAATTTGTGCTAGGCAGCCTTATTGATCATTTTGGCTGGTTTGGGGCAGAAGTACGGCCGTTTGACTTTACAAAACTGCTCGGCGTGGGCATCCTCATGCTGGGCGTCTGGCTTATCATTCGCAAGTAGCCAGTTGAGTCCGCGCCGCGCTTGCCGTATACTGAGTTACATCCACCAATTGCTGGTTCCAAAAGGAGTTTCTTATGGCAACACCACTACGAATTGCAACCTTTAATCTGGAGAATTTAGACGACAAACCGGGCGAACGGCCGTCTCTATCCGAGAGAATTGCCATTTTGCGTCCCCAACTGCTGCGCCTTCGCGCCGACGTAATCTGCTTTCAGGAAGTACACGGGCAGGAGTTTGAAGGCGAGCCGCGCCAACTGGATGCCCTGCGGCAGTTACTCAGCGAAACGCCATACGAATGGTTCTACACTGCTCACACCAAAACCACCCGTGATGAGGCGTACGACGTGCGCAATCTTGTCGTCATCAGCCGCTACCCCATCCGGGACGTGCAGCAAATCAAGCATGAATATGCTCCCAAACCCAGCTACCGCAAAGTCACAGCGACACCGCCAGAAGCGGAAGCCAAGGATATTACCTGGGAGCGCCCCATTTTGTACGTGAAGATTGATTTGGATGCCGGCCGGATGTTGCACCTGATCAATGTGCATCTGAAATCGAAACGGCCGTCCAACGTCGAAGGCCAAAAGCAAAGCACCTACGTCTGGCGCACCATGGCTGGCTGGGCCGAAGGCAGCTTCATCTCATCCATGAAGCGCGTGGGGCAGGCGCTGGAGCTGCGCGTACTCATTGATGACATTTTTGACCAGCTAGATGTGAGCGGCGAGCCAAAATATATCGTCGCCTGCGGCGATTTTAATGCCGATGTGAACGAAGTGCCGCTGCAAGCGATCATGGGGCCAGTAGAGGAAACTGGCAACACGGGTCTCATCGAGCGCGTCATGATTCCCTGCGAGAAATCGGTGCCAGAAAGTTCACGCTTTTCACTGCTGCATTTGGGCAAAAAAGAGATGCTGGACCACATTTTGGCCTCGCGCCAGCTGCTCACCTACTATCGCGGCACCGAAATCCACAACGAAGTGCTGCACGACGAGTCCGGCGCGTTTCGCACCGACGACAAATTCCCGGAATCGGACCATGCCCCGCTGGTGGCGGAATTTGTGCTGCCGTAAAACAGGAGATTAGTGACCCATATCTTTCAAATAAGATATTGTTTTGCCTTTGAGGAGTGGAGCATCCTCAGATGCGGAACGGGTTTTGCTACAACCGTTCGCATCTGAGGATGCTCACTCCACCTTATTTAAAAAGTATTGGATTAGCGCGTAGCGCTTTTATCCCCACCGCCGCAGGGCCAGCGCTGCGCCAAAGCGGCAGCAGGCAGATACGCCCAGCGCCGCCACCAGGCCAATGTGATCGGCAAAAAATGGCCCGGTCATGGAGCCGATGAGGATGGCGGCGTTGAGCGCCAGATTGTACCAGGCCAGATGAGACGGCCGTTCCCCCTCAGGAATGCGCTCCAGCATGTAGTTGGCAATCGCCCCGCCCGCCAGCGACCAGGAAAGCCCGCCCACCGCCGAAGTCACCAGGAACAGGGCAAGGTTTTGGGTAACGGCCGTTAATGCCGGGTACAAACTCATGGTGAGCATCCCCACAAAAAACACCCCCTTGTGCTGTAACTTTTTGGTCACACGGGTGAGTTGGGTAGAGCCCAGCAGCACCGTTGCGTAAAAAACAGAGTTGCCCAGGCTGATTTCAGTGTCTGTCAGGTGCAGCTCATTTACCCAGTACAGTGGAAAAATGGGGATGGCCAAATATTGCGCCAGGTGGAACAAAAAAAGCAGCCCCACAATCGGCCCAAACGGCCCGCTGAGGACGCGGGAACGCAGCCGGGGGCGCTGCCCACCTCGCGCCAAAAAGCGCAAACCTGCACCTGCGCGAATGCCATCCCCCACCTGCCGCAACATGCCAGGGCGGGCGCTGTCGCCCAGGCTTTTGCCATTTTGGTAGCCCTGGGGCTGAGACGGCCGTACAAACCACAAATGAAAGCTGCTCATCATCGCCCCGACCAGCCCAATGCCAAACACCACCTGATAACCCAAAGGAAAAGGCAGATGATCCAAAAGCTGACCACTCACTAAAGATGAAGCCATGTAGCACACCGCCAGCAGTCCGTTGCGCCAGCCCGTCACATGACTGCGCCACTCTGGGGGCACAGTGGCGGCAAACATGGCGTTAAAGCCAACTGCCAACGCCGTGCCCGGCAGGCTCATCAGCAGCACCAGCCCAATGAGCGCCCACACTTGCAAAGTGGTGCTACCCAGCAGCGGCAGAAAAATCAAGGGCAAATAGACCAGTCGGTGCCAAAACGAGGTCCAAAAGACAGCGCGGCCCAAGGAACGGCGTTGCAACCATTGCCCGGCGGGCAGCGTGACGGCCAGGTTCACCAGCGCAGGTGCGGCGCTGAGCAACCCCAATTGGAAGCCACTGGCTCCTTGCCGCGTGGCAAAAATGGACAGAAAGGCGATGGCGCTGCCGCTGAGAATGCCAAACCAGGCAATATCTAAATACAAATGAATAAAATTGGCGCGATGTTCGTTGGGTAACGGCCGTTTCGTGCCAGATCGGGTCAAAGCAATCATAAGGTACTCACAATTTTCATAATTTTTAAGGCAAAACTGGAAATTATAATCGCTTCGGTTACAAAAACGATAGGCTATTGGTGCAGGTTTGACATTTTCTCAGCTTCCGCTCTAATCAGCCATGATGAGCATTTCCACTTTGTCCGCCAAGCGCACGTCAATCCTGGCGAAAAAATCAATGATTAATCGCTCTGTGTACCGTTTTTCAGGAAGAAATCATGACCTTCAATACCCTGCTTTTTGACCTCGACGGCACGCTCACCGACCCGAAGGTGGGCATTACAGAATCTATTCGATATGCGCTGGCTAAAATGAAACGGCCGTATCCCCCCGACGCCTCTTTAGATTGGTGCATTGGCCCACCCCTGCAAGAATCATTCGCTAAACTGCTGCAAACTGACGATCCGCAGCTTCCCGCCGAAGCCCTCCGCCTCTTTCGCGAGCGTTTTGGCACGGTGGGCCTGTTTGAAAACGAACCTTACCCTAACATTGCCAACGTGCTTGGCCAACTGCAAGCCGCTGGCCAGCACCTGTTCATCGCCACCTCGAAGCCTGCTGTGTACGCCCGGCAAATTGTGGAACATTTTGATTTGGCACGCTATTTTTCGGAAGTGTATGGTAGTGAGATGAACGGCCGTTTCTCCCACAAAAACGAACTCATCGCCCACATTTTGCAAACCGAAAATCTCAACCCCGCCCACACCCTCATGATTGGCGATCGGGAGCACGACATTTTAGGAGCTAAAGCAAATCAGGTAACGGCCGTAGGCGTCACTTGGGGCTACGGCTCCCTAAAAGAGTTAACCAAGGCAGGTGCACATACCCTGCTGCACAAGCCTGAAGAAATTCTCCACTACCTTGAGTGACAATGAATGCCCTCACACTGGAAACCAGTACCTCCGTCTCATGATATTTAGCTTCAACTAAGATGACAAAAATCATCAAAAATCCCGTCTAGGTAAATAGTACCGTCTCCTCAAACACCCTCTGGGCACACAGTACTCTTTGCACTGTCCCCTTATCAATTTATTCTGCACTAAGGTTTTTCTTCACTTCCAAAAAACCGCAACAATTCACTAGACATTTATTAAATTGTGCCGGCAATGGGGGCGTACTTCATACAAGCAGGGCGGTCACCCCAATTGACCTCACTCAATTATCCAGTGTCCGATCTGGTATTTTCGGGCATCAAGCAGCTTTACAGAGAGGTTAAATCATGTATATTTTCCTTCTAGCCTTGGGAAAATCTCATTCTCAAATAAACAAACCATATAGCATCTGGAATCTAGGGCTGTTGATTCTGGCGCTGCTACTGGTTACCACCATTTTTCATAGCCCGCCCGCACTGGCCGCACCAGCTGATGACTTTGTCATCACAGTCCAAACCGACAACACCGGGACATCCACCAATACCCAATTTACAATTCCCACAATCGGCACAGGTTACAACTACAATGTTGACTGCGATAACAATGGCACTGATGAAGTAATAGGGGCCAGTGGCAGCTACACCTGCAATTATCCCTCAACCGGAACCTACACCGTTCGCATCAAAGATAACAGTGGTGCCAGTACGGGCTTCCCGCGCATCTTCTTTAACAACGGCGGTGACAGACTGAAACTGTTGACGGTTGAACAATGGGGGACTGGCCATTGGGACACAATGGAGAGTGCATTTTACGGTTGTTCTAATCTGACCATACAAGCAACAGACGCGCCCGATTTATCCGGTGTCACCAGTATGCTAGAAATGTTTCGCTCCGCCAGCTCTTTAAATCAGGATATTGGCCACTGGGATACTAGCAACGTGACCAGCATGAGGAATCTATTCCTTGGGGCAACATCTTTTAACAAGGATATTGGCAATTGGAACACCAGCAAGGTAACGACGATGCAACACATGTTTGCCGATGCCAGTGCTTTTAACCAGGACATAGGTCGTTGGGATACTAGCAGCGTAATTGATATGGTCTATATGTTCCAAAGAGCAACTGCCTTCAACCAAAACATTGGCAGTTGGAACACCAGCAAGGTGACCTCGTTGAATGGCATGTTCGAAGATGCCGCTGCCTTCAACCAAGACATTGGCAGTTGGGATACCAGCAGTGTGACTTCCATGTATACCACATTCATGGGAGCAACTGCTTTCAATCAGGATATTAGCAGGTGGGATACCAGCAAGGTGACCTTGATGGACGCAATGTTCCGCAAAGCGACTGCCTTCAACCAGAACATTGGCAGTTGGAACACTGGCAATGTAGTCTACATGGGTACCATGTTCTACGAGGCAGCAGCTTTCAACCAGGATATTGGCGGTTGGGATACCAGCAGCGTCATTAACATGTCCAACCTGTTTTATGGGGCAACAGCTTTCAATCAGGATATCGGTAGCTGGGATACCAGCAAGGTAACGACCATGGATTCGATGTTCAACGGAGCAACGACCTTCAACCAGAACATTGGCAGTTGGAATACTAGCAGTGTCACCAGTATGAGTTATATGTTCAACGGGGCGACCGCTTTCAACCAGGATATCGGCCGTTGGAATACTAGCAGCGTAATCAATATGGACAACATGTTTGCTGTAGCCAGCGCTTTTAACCAGGACATTGGTGGTTGGAATACTAGCAGTGTAACCAACATGGAATTCATGTTCCTGGTAGCCACCGCCTTCAATCAGGATATTGGCAGTTGGGATACCGGCGATGTGACCAACATGGACTTCATGTTTGTTGCGGCAACAGCATTCGACCAGGATATTAGTAACTGGGATGTAACGGCATTAACTAGCGCTTTTTTCATGTTTGGGGATACCGCTCTTTCTATGGAAAATTATGATGCGCTGCTCATGGGCTGGAATGCGCAACTGTTAAATAGTGGTGTGACATTTGGTGGCGGCAACAGCCTTTATTGCCTAGCGGAAGCGGATCGTGCCAATATGATTGACACAACAACTGGCCATTCATGGACAATTACAGATGGCGGAAAAATGTGTACGACCGTATCCATTACCGCTACTTCTGCCAGCAAAGCCGAAGGGGGCAGCGGCAATACAGCGTTTACCTTCACGGTCAGTCGCAGCGGCGATACCAGCATTCCCAGTTCAGTGGCGTACGCTGTCACTGGCAGCGGGGATAATGTTGCAGATGCCAGTGACTTTGGCGGCACATTGCCCAGCGGTACGGTGAACTTTAGCGCCACCGAAACGAGCAAAATCATAACAATATCTGTTAGTGGCGACATGGAAATCGAGAATGATGAGACGTTTACAGTGACTTTGTCTAATGCAATCGATGCTGGCGTATTCAGAGCCACTGCTGATGGCACAATTCAAAACGACGACCATATATATTTTCTACCGATGTTGTTAAACTAATGTACAGCGACACCTGACTTGGTTATCAGTGATCTCACGGGCAATAACAATGCTATGACAGCATTAGAAACACAAAAGACCCTGAGCCAATGGCTCAGGGTCTTTGCATTCTGTATGCTTTTGTAGAGGCTACGGCCCGCTAAATGACGAAACTGGGTCGTAGCGGTCGTAGTAATGGTTGGGGTCTGAGGTGTGCACCCAAACCCAGAGGTCGTTGGGTGCACCAGCAGACCAGTTAAACACCCATTCGGCATCGCGGGGGGGCATATTTACGCAGCCGTGGCTGTGTTTGTAGCCAAAGCGATCGTGCCAAAACGCGCCGTGCAGGGCAATGTCGTTATCGAAGAACATGGTGTGGGGCACGTCTTCGATGAAGTAATAATCAATTTTGCCCTCTGCTCCAGACATTTTGGTCTTGTCGTGGCGGCTCCACACCTGGAACAGCCCCTCGTGGGTGGGCCAACGGTTCAAACCGCTGGAAACCAGCCCGGCATACACCATTCGGTCGCCAATGTAAGCGGCAAAGCTTTGCTCATACAGGTCAATTTCTACCCAATATTCGTCTGCACCAACACCTTCTGGCTTGGGATTGGGATCTATGAGGCTGACGTAGGTTTGGCGCATCCAGCGTCCACCGCCAATGCTGTACCAAATCCAACCATCGTCGTCGGTGACGGCATCATACACTTCAAAGAAGGTATAGCGGGGGAGCTTCACATTTTCCGGAGCGGGTTCGGCACCGGGTTCGTTGCTGTACCAGTAATCCACCACCATCCAGCCAAACGGCCGTTCCGGTTGTGACTTGATTTCAATACCCGTAAACTCAGAGGCATCTACCAGAGTTAAATCCTCAGCCCGGACATATTCGCCATAGTTGAGAACATACCAGAGCGTCCCCTCGGCTTCCACGGCACCTTGAATGGTGGCGTACAAAAAGCCATCGCCCACGTTGCGCACAATCCCACTGCCGGCACTGGGGCCTGCGTACACGTTAATATTGTCTTTCAGGCGAGCGTAGGTTTGGTAAGGCAAGAAGCTGTCGGCAAAGGGTTGGGGCTTGGTAAAGACAGGCTGTGGCGGTTCTGCTTCACACACATGCCCGATCTCATCGGATTGAATGTAGCATTTAGCCGCCAAGGCGGTATCGGGTCGGAGGGTGAAAAAGATGGCAAAAACCAACAGTGGGAGGCCCCAGCGAAAAAATCGTCTCATGTGTTGGTACATACTCCTTAAAAACAATCCGCAGATTATACAGATTTCGCAGATTAAAAATAAATCTGGTCAACCTGCAACTGATTTTCCAAATTATAAGCAATAAGTGATGGAATGCGATACGGCCGTTCCACAATTCCCCTACGCCGCAAATAGTATCACGAATCAAAAATGGGACACAAGTCCGAATCTTGCCAGGAGGGAAAACTTAAGATTTATTAAGTTTGTCTACTTTTGTTTATAGCATTGCTAACAAACGGCCGCAGCCGCCGCAGTACACCTGGCGACCTTCATTGACTTCCTTCACCTTGTTTGCCGAAACAGTGGTACGACAGCCCAAACACATATTGACCCGCAGCCCGGCAACGGCCGTACCATGCTTTTGCTTACGCAGCTCCTCGTACTCCTGCAAAGACGCTGCGTCAATCATAGAAGCTTTCGTTTTGCGCGTTTGCATCAGCTTGTGCAGGCTCAGGGCCAGCTCATTTTGCTCCGCTTTCAGGTGGGCGCTGTGTTTTTCCCAATCGGCAACGGCCGTTGCCAACTCATCATCAGCGGCCGTTTTTTCTGTTTGGGCATCCTCAATCATCACCAACGCCTCCAGCACCTCATCCTCCAACGCTGCTTTGCGCCGCCCCAACGACTCAATCTCCTGCTGCAAGTCAGACAGCTCTTTGGGATTGGTCACCTTACCAGAATACAGTCGGTTTTCCGAATTTTTGGCCTTAGTGGTGACGCTGCCCACCTCCAACGTCAAATCTTGATGTTTGGTTTGCCATTTTTGCAACGTTTCCACGGCCGTTTCCGCCCGTTGTCGCTTTTTCTGCAAGCTGGCTGGCTCCTTTTGTGCCTTCAGCACATCGCCCAAACGCTTTTTCTTCTCATCAATTTCCGTATCCAGTTTTTGCAGTTGAAACAGTTGGTGAATGTTCATATTGCCTTTGCCCTAATTTCGTGAGGATTCGCTGCCGGATTGTAGCATAAAGCCCCATGCCAGCCATCTTGCACATTTCCGGTATAATCGGCGGTTATGTTGGATAAATTTCTAGAAATTGGCGAACGGCCGTACAACAAAGAAGATGCTGAGTGGGATGAGTTTGTCGCCAACCACCCGCACGGCTCCATCCTGCAAACCACTAACTGGGCGCGGCTTAAAAACCGCTTTGGCTGGACCTCGCACCGTGTCTGGATGCGTAAGGACGGCGAGCTGATCGCCGGGGCGCAGGTGCTCTATCGCTCCGTGGCCGCCGGGCTGGTGAAGATGGCCTATATCCCGCACGGCCCAATGGTAGATTGGGACGATGCAGAGCAGGTCGCTGTCCTCTTCAACCAGATTGACCAGTCGGCCTACGACCGGGGCGCGAGCATTTTGAAGATGGAACCGCTGCTGTGGCAAAGCGAGGCAATGAACGCCAAATGGCAAGCTATCTGCCAAAAACACAACTTGCTGCCCAACACAGACACCATTCAGCCGCCGAACACGGTTTTAATTGATTTACGGCCGTCTCCCGACGAAATTCTGGCCAACATGAAGCAAAAAACCCGCTACAACATCCGGTTGGCGGCCAAAAAAGAGGTCACGGTGCGTCAAGGCGGTTTGGCAGACATTGCCGCCTTCAACAAGCTGATGCGCGTGACCGGGGAGCGGGACCAATTTGGCGTCCACACCCCCATGTATTATCATGCCGCCTACGAAATTTTTGCGCCGATGGGCCAGTGTGCTTTATTTTTGGCGGAATTTGAGGAACGGCCGTTAGCTGGTGTGATGGTCTTCGCTTTGGGTAAAACGGCCGCTTACCTTTACGGCGCGTCCAGCAACGAAGAACGGCAGCGGATGCCCACCTATGCCGTCCAGTGGGCCGCAATGGAATGGGCCAAGGAACAAGGCTGCCACTGGTACGACCTGTGGGGCGTACCCGACGCCCCAGAAGAAGAACTCGAAGGCAACTTCTCAGACCGGAACGATGGCTTGTGGGGCGTTTACCGCTTCAAGCGCGGCTTCGGCGGCAACATCCAGCGCACCATCGGCGCAACGGATCGCATCTACAACAAACTCGTCTACAAACTTTATCAATGGCGCAGGGGACGATGAGATAGTGAATAGTGAAAAGTAAAAAGTGATCAGTGAAAGCCTACTTTTTACTTTTCACTTATCACTTTTCACCACCCTCCAAACCAACGCCAACAAAGCAAAACATGATTCAACAACCAGAGCCCACCTACCGGGCTTCTACGTTTAAGCTGGAAAAATCAAAAACGACGTTTGCCCAGGCGCTGGCGGGGTTGCCGTATGCCCACGCGCTGCAAAGCTGGGCCTGGGCCGAGCAAAAATCCCGCTGGGGCTGGACCCCCATCCCGCTAACCCTCACCATCGGCGAAAGCGGTTGGGAGCCGCTGGCCGCAGCGATGGTGCTGAAGCGCAAAATTCCGCGCACGCCGTACTGCATTTTGTACGTGCCCAAAGGGCCAGCCCTGGATTACAAAGATGGTGCTCTGCGCCGCGTGGTGCTGGCCGAACTGGAAAAGATCGCCCGGCAAGAAAAGGCCATCTTCATCAAGATTGACCCGGAGCTGGTGAAAAGTTGGGGAGATGCGGTGGAACGGCCGTCTCCCCTGGGCGGTAAATTCATCGCTGAACTCCAAAACCGGGGCTGGCGTTTTTCCAATGAGCAAATTCAGTTTCGCAACACCGTCGAGCTAGACCTGACGGAATCAGAAGAGAACTTGTTAGCCGCCATGAAATCCAAAACTCGCTACAACATCCGGCTGGCGGGGCGCAAAGGCATCGTCATCCGGGCGGGCAGCGAGGCGGATTTCCCCATAATGGCCGAAATGTACGCAGAAACGGCCGTACGCGATGGCTTCGGCATTCGTCCAGCAGCCTACTACCTGGATGCCTGGCAAAGTTTTCACAAGGCCCATATGGGCCATTTACTGATTGCCGAATTTGAGGATGATCCAGTAGCGGCCGTTTACCTGGTGCGCTACGGCCAGCGCGTCATTTACATGTACGGTGCCTCCACCGACAAAGAGCGGCAGCGCATGCCCAACCACCTGCTGCAATGGGAAGCAATCCGTTGGGCCAAAGCGCAAGGCTGCACCATCTACGATTTTTGGGGCGCACCGGACGAGTTTGTCGAGAGCGACCGCATGTGGGGCGTTTGGCGCTTTAAAGAAGGCTTCAACGGGCAGGTCGTCCGGCACATCGGCGCGTGGGATTTTCCGGTACGGCCGTTGCTCTACCAACTTTACACCGTCATCTTGCCCAAATACCTCAACTACTTACGCAGCAAAAAATAAACTGGTAGTTAGCGGTTAGTTGCCGGTAGTTATAATCCCGGAACTAACCATGAACCACCAGCAACTATCTACAGGAGATACATTTATCATGACCCGAACAATTGTTATTCTGGAAGGTGACCAAACCGGCCAGGAATTACTGGAAGAAGCTATCCGCGTTTTAGAGCCAGGTGTCATTCGCTTGGAACTCAACTTTTTACGATTTGATCTGAGCCTTGAGAATCGGCGCGCCACCAACAACAAAGTTGTTTACGAAGCAGGCAAAGCAATCCGACATCATCGGCTGGCGCTTAAAGCCGCTACCGTTACCCCAGAACAGCAGGGTGACGTGGGCAGCCCCAACCGCATTCTGCGCGAAGAGATGGATGCCGAAGTAATCTTGCGCACTGGGCGGCGCATCCCTGGCGTACGCCCCATCGCCGGTGTGTATGCACCCATCAGCGTGGTGCGCATGGCTCGCGACGACGCCTACGGCGCTAAAGAGTGGCGCGAAGGGGAAGATGGCTCCATGGACGAGATGGCTTATCGTACCGAGAAAGTATCGCGCCGCGTGTGCCGCGCCGTGGCTGAGTACGCCTTCCACCATGCCCGCAACACGGGGGCCAAGGTGTTTGGCGGTCCCAAGTTCACCGTCAGCCCCGTATACGAAGGCATGTTTAAGGAGGAAATGGACACCACAGCCAAAAAGTTCCCCAGCGTACGTTACGAACCGCAGCTTATTGACGCTACTTTTGCCCTGCTGCTGGCCACCACGGGCGAACCGCTGGTCATTCCCAGCCTAAACCGGGACGGAGATTTGCTGTCTGACATGGTTTTGCAAATGTTTGGTTCCATCGCTGGTTCAGAATCTATGGTGATTTCGGTTGATGATGAAGGTGAAGTAGATTGTGTGATGGCTGAGGCGCCTCACGGTACGGCCCCCACCTTGCAAGGCCAAAACCGGGCTAACCCGATGGCGATGATTTTGGCGGCCGCCGGGTTGCTCGCCTTCATGGATGAGCCAGAAGCGAAGCGGGCTAGCCGCGCCATTTACGAATCCACACTGGAAACAGTGTACGATGGCGTTCGTACGGCCGATATTGGCGGCACGGCCAACACCGACGAATTCACCAACGAGGTCATCCGCCGGGTACGGGCCAAGCTAGAGGTGTGGTCAGCACTTTCTTAAGCGAACCACAGATTTCGCAGATTACACAGATTTTTCTCTGGGCACCTTCGTGGCTCTGCGCCTTTGCGCAAGTATTTTAGCAGACTCATCAATGTCCAATTCAAACAGAAAAGCCCCGCTCAATTTTCAGAACGGGGCTTTTTCATTGTTAGTTTGCGTTTAGCTTCTGCCTAAAGTGGTTACGGTAGGCAACCCGTTGAGCATCACAATCCCCAGCGGTAAGCCGATGATGGTGGCGCAAAGCAGGTAAGCCAGCACAGCCCACAACAGGCTAAACCACCAGCCAATCAACACAAAGTAGACCGCACGGATGAGGAATGGCACATTGGAGGCGGGGAGAAATTGGGAACGGCCGTTTCCCAAATCAGTCACCAGTACACCAGGCCGCGCCTTTAGGGTAAGCACCTGAGGCACCCGATCAATCATCCACAAGCCAAGCGGCAAACCAATAATTGAAGCGTTAAGCGCCCAAGCCACTAAAATCCAAATACCCGTTAGCTCCCAGCCAAATACAAAAAACCAAATCGCCCGCAGCAAAAACGGCGTCTCTGGATTATTTTCTTTCATTTTCATCGTTACAGAATCAGTAGTCATTTTTTGCCTCACATTTCATTTGGCTATCCATATTTGGTTAACCAACCAATTTTTATCTCGTGCCACACAATACGTGATATTTGGCAGGATGTTGCAAATGGAGCGCATCGCGCAAAGATGAAACAAGCAATGATGTTTGGCGTAGAAAATTGCAAATTGTGAATGAGAGGGCGCTCATTCACAATTTACCGCGAGTTATTCACGATTGCTTTAGCCATTCGGCATGATGGTGATGAGGGTCATTTCTGGGGGACACATAAAGCGGACGCGGGGGGCGCTGAGTCCTTCCAGGCCGATACCTCGGCTGACGTAGAGGGTGGTACGGCCGATTTTATACAAACCCATCACAAAGCGGCGTCCTAACTGCGAACTGGTGAAGACGGGGCCAAGAATGGGCAGGCGCACTTGCCCGCCATGCGTGTGGCCACACACGTACAGATCAATGCCATGCTCAATAGCTTCAGGCATGAGTTCCGGGGAGTGGTACACCAGCAGTTGGGGGGCGTTGCCAGGGGAGGCTGCCACCAAACGCGCCAAACGACCCGCATCAATGGGCAGATCGTGGCTGCAATCCATGCCCATAACGGTTAGGGAACGGCCGTTGCGCAAATCAATCTGCTTCCAACCGTGCCGCAACAAGGTGATATTGGGCAAATTATCAAAAATAGGGGCGACGGTTTCACGCAAATCAACGGGGGGGCTGCCCAAAGTGGCAAAAATGCCAAAGGGCGCTGAAAGCTGGCTCAGCAATTGACGCACCTGTTGGAGCGTTTTGGGATCACGGTTGTAAGACAGATTTACATAATCACCCGAAATGACGATGAGGTCTGGTTTGGCTTCGCGTGCCAGTTTGAGCACCTGGGCTTCTCGGTCTGTCAGCCGCTCCACGTGCAAATCGCTGATGTGCAGGACTTTGATGGGGCCCGTGCCCAGCGGCAACCGATCGGTGAAGGTCATAACGGCCGTTAGCTTTAACTTGAATGGTTCAATGAAGTAACCACGGATAAAAGCGGCCGTTCCCATCATCTGCAGCCCTAAAAAGAGCCACAATTGCCAGTTCCCCGGCAGCAAACCTGCCACAAGACCTACCCCAACCGTGGCTACAACCCGTGGCAATGCCAAGACAAAAAGTTGTGCTTTCCAAGGACCATAAGAGATGCGTTGCTGCGGCAATGTAAGCAAAAGCGTCATATCCGCCGCCATGAACAACGCAAGAAGCACGGCAATCAATTGAGCCATTGGCTGATCGCCCGTAAGCACCCACCAGCCAACGCCTGTTAAAACAGCCACAACCAGTGCCAGACCCACCACCAACACGCCAGGGAGGCGCGTGGGCAAATGGAACAGAAGCATCATTTTATGCAGCAATCCTTCTTCTAAAATATCAAGAGTGGGTTCGTTAAGTTCGTGGCTGTCTTTGGTCAATGTCGTATTTTGCATCGCTTTTAATTTTGGTATCCCCTGCGTTAGACAAATGAATACTGGGTTAATCACAGATTATCGCTAAAAACTTCATTTGGGTGGTCAACGCATACCCCGTGGTGTGTGTGAGGAGATTTGTTTGTGAAAATCCTTCGTTAGCTTGCCGCAGATTTCTTACCGTCTGTCTTACCCATTTGCCATTTTATCAATTGTTCACGATCTGCTGACGGCCGTTTGGCATCATCTCCTTCATGGTGAAACAAATCAATAACTACTTGCTCTTTAGGAGGTCACGATGCAAACAAATGCACTATCTACACACCGCCACATGCCTGGCTATCCGGTGCGCTTTGCCCTGGGGTTGCTGGTGCTGCTGCTCACATTGGGGCTACTGGTAACGGCCGTTGCCGCAGCCAATTTTTGGGAAGATGCCGATTGCGATTTTGACGAAAACACGACATTGGCAGATTTTTCGGCGGAAACGGACGTGCCCGCCTGCTGGCTAGTTCAATAATCAATCAATTTTTAAGGAGTGTATCGGATGAGCAATTTTACGTATCGAATTTGTGAACTCAACGAAAAAGAAGCGGTAACCGACGTTTTTTTTGCCAATCAAGAGGCGCTTTGCCTGCCAGACCGGGCCGCTGCGGCCAAAATCAGCGACCTTCTATTTGCCAAGGGGCATGTGCTGGGCGGCTACCACAATGATCAACTGGTGGCGGCGCTCGGTTATTTTTTGGGAGAGCCAGCGCACAATTTTGCCAACAGCGAGGTGCTGTACCTGTACGTAGGGGCCATTTTGCCAGCGTACCAGCTCACGCGCCTTTTTTACCACGGCTTGCTCTTTATTTTGCAGCATTACCAGGGAACGGCCGTTACCCAACTGCGGCTCCAAGCAGAAAAAGCCAACCCTTACACCAACAAGCTGTACGGCCGTTTTGCCCACCCCATCGCCGAAGGCAAAAGCCCGCGCGGGGTGCCGGTCATCACCTACGGCGGCTCCATTGAGGAAGCCATTGCCTATCTGGCACGGGGCAAACGCAAACGCCCGGTTCCAGCCACACCCAAGCAATATTATTTTGAACATCGGATACGGCCGTACGTGCAGCCTCACAACTGGAATTTGTAAATCGGCTTGTTTATGGTCGGCTAACGGCCGTTTGTTAACCTGCTTTCAATTCATTACACAATCTGTATAAACCAATTCAAAAGGAGCACCTCATGTCTTTCAAATTTCAAAACGAATCAAATGTCCCGGTAAACATCGCGGTTTCCAACGGCGGTGTCATCTATTTTCACAAAAATGGCCTGAACCCTGAACAAACCTGGAGATGCAAGCCCGCCTGGGTTTGGTACGACATCATGGTTTTTTGGAGCACACCAGACAACAAGATTGACCCAATTAAGCACAATTGGACGCGTATCGGCGCTCTTTCTGCCACAACTGTCGGGGCAGCGCTAGCCGTAGGGGCTATTGCTTTCACTGGTGGAGCAGCCACACCAGCAGTTGTTGTGGCAGGTGCCAGCGTAGCCGCAGGTTTAGCTGGCGTCGCTTTTGAGGTCGCCAATGCAGCGCTTAATCCAGCCCATCTGCAAGCTCTGTATGGAGTGGACAATTACACCATCAAAATTACGGGTGGGTTTGATGGGCACGTAGACGGCCGTCAGGTTTTAACCGTTTCCCGCATCAAACCTTTAGAGCTTCACTGGAGAAACAAAACATCAGGCTCCCGTGGGGTCGTCAAGGCCAAATAAAAAACGGCCGTCTACCAAACTACCCAATACCGAATGGTTCAATTGAAACAATTGAACCATTCCCAAAGGCTCAGTCCGCATTTCAATTATTTCTACTTAATAGCAAAAAAAGTCTAAACGAAGTATCCTAAGATTGTAGAACCTGCCTGGCTGCTGGCCACCAGCGCCGATTTGGAATGGCTGGGAAATGAAGAGGCGACTTCACTCCCGAACGATTTGCAGGCTGGTACATGTCCAAGCTGCTGAGCACCATTCCCAACGATCCACTGTCCATAAAACATTCATTCAGGTACAAAATCTCATTGTGCCGCCAACGTTCTTGTTTGCACCAAAAATAGCGTGGCGTGTCCTTCGCCACAGCTTAGGCACCTAATCATTTCATGCTTGTCCCCTTCATCGCTCACTGGCACCTGCCGGTCACGCCGCTGTCAAAATAGATGCAGAAATTGTCATAATCTTTGCAACAAAAGGGGATAGCGGTCATGCAAAAAATTTTTACAATTCATGAAGAGAGCGAAAAATAGCCAGCACCGAAGTCGCCGTCCGCTTTTCCCACACAAGAAGCTGCAAATAGCAGGCAAAAAAGGCTTCGCGTCCGGGAAAATATTGGAGAGTACTATGAAGAAGTTCAATTATTCCTTTTTTCTGAATACCAAATTAGGCAGCGTCTGTTTTCTCTTTGGACTACTCTTTTTACTGTTGGTTAGTTGCAACACGTCGCCCGATCCAGAACAGCTAGAAACGGCCGTACCCGAACCCACAATACCCGTTGAGGCAACCAACCAAAATTCAAATGAATTATCGGCAGAAAACACCCAAGTATTGCCCGATATTCAGTCAGTCACTATTCAAAAATTTGGCTTTTCGCAAACAGAAGACCAAATTGGCTATGGTGTGATCTTCTTCAACCCAAATAAAGTTTATTTTGTAAATGGCGTCTTGTTTAGTGTCACTCTGTTTGATGCAAACAACAATCTCTTACAAGTTTACGGTGAGCAGCTAGACTTCATAGCCCCTGAAGAAGAAGCAGGCGTTGGCGGGACAATTGAACTTGAAGCAGGGCAAACCGTCCATCGCATCGAGGTAAAAATTGATGGGCAGGTAGAGACATCATTGTTGGCACCCCTTCTTATTCGTTATTACACGCTACCACAGAACATATCTTTTGATGAGGAAACCTATACAGTCAACACCGACGGATTTGTGGTCAATGCCTTTCCAGACAATAGCAATGAAGCCGAAATAAAAGGGCGAAACAACATTCGCGTCACCGCAATCGCGTTAGATACTGCTGGCAACATCGTCGGTGGCGGCGACGAAATAATTCCTCAAACGGTTAGAAATGGCACAGTATCGCCAGCTTCTGTAAGCATACCTATTATCTCCTCTCAACCGCCTGAAACTATAGAAATCTACAGCAATCAGGGACACAAAGGTGGCCTTTGTGCCGTAATTTTAGGAAGAAATAATGATTCTGCTTCTGCCTTGTGCCCATTGACAACACATACTGGAGGCTAAATTTTCAATTCGGCATTCGCTCCTGGAGCTGTGCCATAAGGTGTTGATGATCTAAAAATTCCGCAATTTGCCTGGCTTCATCCCAAGCTTTCAATCCTAATTCAGGCTTGTTCATTTTTGAATAAATATCACCCAATTGTCTAAGCGCGTATCCATAACCTAGGCGATCTTCAATCTCACGGTAAATCATTAACGATTGCTCTGTAATTGCTTTTGCCTGGTCGGCTTTACCTGTAGCTAGATTATTGACGCTCAACTCGTGCAAAACCATTGCCTCAAGCTTTCTGTTTCCTAAAACGCGACACAATTTAATGGTTTTTTCGGCCAATTCTTCCGCCAAAGGATAGTTTTTTTGCAAGCGGTAAATTGTCAAAAGCAAATAGTTAGCCGCACATTTTTCTGCCGGATTATTTAGTTCCTCACTTACAGATGCCGCCAATGAGGCAAGCCTTTTCGCTTCATCCAATTTTCCTTGCCGGATATGGATATTCGATAAAAAACGTAGCACAGATACCCGACCCAAATCATTTTTTTTATTTTCTTGCAACCCAAGTACCATAACCGCCAATCGTTGAGCCCGCTCTGGCGTTTTATCTATAGCAAAATATAACCGAGCTAAAGTCTCAATTGTTAAAGCTTGATCGGTTGCTGCGCCGACTGTTTCGTACAGTTTTCTGCTTTCTAGCAAAGCTTTCTCAGCTTCTCGGTATTGACCTTGATCATAAAGGATAAAACCTTGAAAATATTTGGTTTTGGCAATCCTGGAACCGTCCTCTAATTTATAAAACATATCCACGGCCGTTTCCAACCACCCCCACGCCTCATCATACCGACTTTGCTCAATGGCCACTTCGGCCCAGTGGAGCAGCGTGTGGGCTAAATCTTCATCGGAGTCCAGTTTGCGTGCGGCCGTTTCTGCCAAAGCATAAGCGGTATTTGCATCGTGGTAACGGCCGTATCTGAACCAGCTCCTCCCCAAAGCCTGGGTTAAATCCAGCACCAGCCGCCAGATGCGCTCGTCGTGCGCCACCTGCACCGCCGCGAGCAAGTTTTCCCACTCTGGATCCAGCGCCTCAAAATTTTCCTGGTTTTCCTGCGCATAATGGAGGAAGTAGCGCACCATGCGTTCGTTGACCACGTCGTTGTCGCCCAGCTTTTCAGCGGCAAAGTCCGCCAGCAGTGGATGCAGTTTGTAGCGCGTTTCGCCCACCTCCTGCACTAGCGACAGCGTGGTGAGCGTGTACAAATCATCTTCCGCCAGATACAAATTCCAGTCGGCCACGGCAGCGAGCGCTTCGGCGGTGAACGGCCGTCCGCCAAACACCGCTGTCTTCGTGAAAAAGAGCTGCAAATTGTCGTCCAGCCCGTCCCAACTCACCTCAAACGAGGCGCGTACGGCCGAATCGCTAATCGCCAGACCCAGCCGCTGCTGTTCGTCTTGCAGTCGCTGGGCCATCGCGGCCAGACTCATGCGGGCGCGGGATTTCAGCCGCTGCGCCGCAATCTCCACCGCCAGCGGCAGATGGTGGAGCAAATTGCCAATTTGCTCGGCGGCAGCGGCTTCTTCCGGGCTGGCCATCACGCGCGGCTCGCCCAAAATTTCCAGCAGCAGGGCGCGGCTGCTCTCCGCCGACAGCTCCGGCACCACGTAGGCGTAGGCGTTGAGCGCGGCGGCGATGTCCAGGTTGCGGGTGGTGAGCAGCGCCGCGCCGCGTGCGCCCTGCAACAGCAGCGGACGGGCTTCGGCGGCGTCATCCACGTTGTCTAGCAGTAGCAGGGTTTGCTTGTCTACCAGCAGGCTGCGCACGGCCGTTTCCCGGCTGGCTAAATCGGTCAATCCACTAAAATCGTGGTCGTAGGCGCGACCCCACAGCTCTAAAATATTGCTGGGATCGCTGGTGTGGGTGTTGGCCCAAAGCACCCCATCGGCAAACTGCCTACGCACCGCCTGGGCCACCGCCGCCGCCAGCGACGTTTTGCCGATGCCGCCCATCCCCACCAAAGCCACCACCTGCTCTTGCCGCAGCAAATCAGCCAATTCTGCCAGCGCCACCTCGCGCCCGACAAAATGGGGCGGCGCATTCGGAGCTTGGAAAGGGCCAGCGGGCGCGACGAGTTCCGGCGCAATCGGTGCAGGCTGCGGCGTCGGGGTAGGCAAAATTATGTCAGCCGCTGTACTGGTTTCCACACCGTGCAAAATCGCTTCCAGCGCCGCGCCCACCTGCCGCACGGAAGCGATGCGCTCATTTTTGTCTTTACGCAGCATTTGGTCCAGCAAATCGGCCAGAGCGGGCGGCAAATCTTGGCGGATGGTGCGGATGTCGGGGGTCGGTTCTTGCAGGATGGCCATGAGGGTGGCGGCGGAGGTGGGTTTGGCAAACGGCCGTTCCCCCGCCAACATCTCATACAGCAGCAAGCCAAACGCCCAAATGTCCGCCCGTTCGTCCAGCGGTTCCCCCTGGCACGCCTCTGGGCTCAGGTACGCCACCGTGCCCAGCACCGCGCCGTGCTGGGTCAGGGTGGAATCCTGACCCAGGCGGGCAATGCCAAAATCGGTGAGTTTGGGACGGCCGTTTCCATCCAAAAGCACATTCGCTGGCTTGATGTCGCGGTGCAAAATGTCCAGGCGGTGAGCGCGGATCAGCGCGTCGCTCAAATCCAGAGCAATGGTTAGCACCTGCGGCAGTGGCGGCGTTCGCGATTGCGCTTGCAAAAAGTTAAGCAAATCGCCCCCCTCAACCAGCTCCATCACCAAAAAATATTGCCCCTCTTTTTCGTCGGTGGCCAAAAGCTGCACGATGTGGGGGTGGGCCAACTGGCGCAGCGCCTCAGCTTCCCGCCGGAACCGCGTTACCAGTTCCGGATTGCCCGCCACGCGATTGCGATCCAGCAGTTTGATCGCCACCAGCTGCCCCGTGACGCTGTCACGCCCGTGATAAACGGTGCCCATCGCCCCCTGCCCAAGCTGCTCGCCCAGCTCGTACCGGCCCACAATGAGATTGGCGTCATCTTTGCCAAACGCACCTGCCTCAATTTGGGCGGCCAGATTGGCGGTTTCGCGTTCAGGCGGTGCGCCCAACTCTTCATCCAGAACCTGCTGGCAGATGGCAAACTGGGCCAGCGCGGCGCTGCGGTCGCCCGCCAGGGCCAACGCCCGCATAAGCTGCCGGTGGGCCGATTCCCGCCACGGTTCCAGCATGAGCTGGCGGCGGGCGGTGGCTTGCGCGGCGGCAAAATCTGCCTGGGCCATTTGCCGCTCGGTCAAATCATCCAGCGCAGAGAGTGCCAGCCGGTGCAGCCGCTCCCGCTCTTGCCGCAGCCAATTTTCAAATTCCAGGCTGTCGCAGGTGAAGCCGGGGAGGAGTTCGCCCGTGTAGTAGCCATCGGGATGGCCAACGGCCGTTTCCAAATCCCCCTTCGCCAATGCTGCCAAAAACCCCTGTACGTCTAGCCCGTAATCACTCTCCGGGTTCCACTGGATTGTTTGACGATTTACCAGTAAGAATGGTTTTTTGGCCACAGAGAGCACAGAGTTTTGTGAGGACAAACCCTCTTTTCCCTCTGTGTCCTCTATGGCTATTTCATCATTCAGCAGTTGGCGCAGTTGGTAGAGGGTTTGGCGCAGATTTTTCTTGGCAGTGCTATCCGGCACATCGGGCCAAAAGAGGGTGGCGAGGAGGTCGCGGGAGAACGGCCGTTCCGCTTGCAAGATCAGATAGGCAAACAAGCCTTGCGTGTTCACCGAGCGGAAATTGGCCAGG
The DNA here is from genome assembly GCA_020634455.1 of Ardenticatenaceae bacterium. Taxonomy (GTDB): domain Bacteria; phylum Chloroflexota; class Anaerolineae; order Promineifilales; family Promineifilaceae; genus Leptofilum. Next base: position 1,077,086 of record JACKBQ010000001.1, read on the forward strand.
GGCGCGCCGTCCAATTTCGCCTGAAATGTGCCAAAAAATGAGACTTCTAATCGGGGCATAGGCCATTTTACCGCAGGAACGGCCGTTTACGCAGCCACATCACACAAAAACCGAAATTCTTCTAAAGCCAAAAAATGTCATTCCCGCGCAGGCGGGAATCCATTGCCCCACACGAGTGGACCCCCGCCTACGCGGGGTGACAATTACAAAAAAAGGGCTTCTGGAAAACCCTACACAAAAGCCAGCAGCAACGTCAGGGTGATGACGCTGGCAACGGTGGAAAAAAGCACCACCGTCGTCACAAAATCGGGCAGCAGCTTGTACTCCATAGCGATGATGGAGGCGAGTACGGCCGTTGGCATCGCCGCCTGAAAAATCCCGGCCCCGCGCTCAACCCCGGTCAGCCCAAACGGAACCACGATGAGCAGCGCCAGCGCCGCGCCGCCCAGCAGCCGCACCGCGCTTGAAATCCACACATCGGCGCTGAGCCGAATTTGCTTCACTTCGGCGAGCTGCACGCCCAGGGCCACCAGCATGGTCGGCACCATCGCCGCGCCCAGCAAGCCGGTGGTGCGGCTCACCAGCAGCGGCGTTTCTAACCCCAAACCATTTACCAGCGCGGCTGGGACGATGGCGATGAGAGCGGGCGTTTTGAGAACGGCCGTAATCGCCGCCAGGCTCCCCCCACTCGTCCAGTTGGCCACCCCCACGCCAATGACAAACGCTATCACCACAATCGCTAAAAAGTAGATGGTGGCGGGCAGCAGCGCCTCTGACCCCAGGCGGAACTCAATCAGCGGCAAGCCAAAGTTGCCCACGTTGCCAAAAGTGGCGATGAGCACGTAAGCGGCCGTCATTTCGGCGGTGCGGCGCAGCAGTTTGGCGATGGCAAAGCCCAGTGCGGCGCAGGCCAGCTCCACCAACAAAATAAAAGCCACCATACGCCCCGCCACGCCCAAATCAAATTCGGCCGTGGCAATGACGTTAAAGACAAAACAGGGGATGAGAATGAAGTAGGCGTAGCGCGAAAGCGTGCGTGCCTGCAAACCCAGTCGCGGCCCGGCCAGATAACCAATGAGCACCAGGGCAAAAACGGGGGTGATCACGTTGAAGAATATTTCGGCTAATTGGGCAATCATGCACCCGATTGTACCCCACTCTCCCCCGCTGACGATTTGCTGACGCAAGCCCAAAAATCTGCCGACGAACTAGAGACGGCCGTTCGCTATCCTGCTAGCAATTCAACCAAGGGACATCCGGCCGGACCCCACAAACAGTATCGGAACTATCAGTTCGTAAAGGAGATTAACATGTACAGTTTAGCAATTTCGGGTGTTCTGTTTTTGCCGCAAGCCATTCTGGTTATCAAGCCACTCGTCGGCATTGGCACACTTTTGTGCAGCGGTGGCAGCGGCGACCATTGCGGGGTCTAGCAACGAATCCTCTTCAGTTCGTTCAGGGTGTGGCAGCAATGTCACACTCTTTTTTGTTTTAACTCCGTCAACAATTGCTGCACATTTGCTGCTTCCTGTACATTGCCAACTTGCTGAAAAATATCCGAGGCACATTGGGCAAACGTTTCAGCGTCCGCCAACCAACCCGCTTCTCCCGCATTCCATGCCAAATTATGATTAAGTCGCGCTTCACGCTCCAAATCCCCAGACGCCTTGGCCAGCGCCAGCGCCATTACTAAATATTCCTTAGCGCCTAAAAAATCACCGCGCTCAGTGGCCAACAGGCTTAAATTATTCAAAGATGAGGCCTGAGCCTGACGATCTTCATTCGCGCGGCTAATTTGTAAAGCCAGCGCCAACGATGTTTGGGCGCGTTCCGCCTGCCCCAATTTTTTGGCAACCAGTCCAATGCTGTTGTGAGTAAGCCCCAGCAGGCGCAAATTGCCGCTTTTTTGCCAAATTGCTAAGGCTTCTTCTAAATAATGCAACGCTTGCTCAAGTAAGCCACGCAAATCGTGTACGATGCCTAGATGAAAATTGGCTATGCCTGGTAGCAAAGGCTCTGTCAATGATTGGGCCATCACAAACGCTGCTTGAAGCTTTTCTTCGCTTTTTGCCAAATTACCCTGCCGCCAAAACGCCTCGCCCCAGGTGATGTGAAGACGGGTCATCAGCCAACCATCGCGAGTCAGCGGCAAGGCGTGCTGAACCAGTTCCAGCGCCTCGGGATAGTTGGAGAGGCGCACTTGCATGGCCGCCTGCTGGGTGAGCAGTTGGGCCAACGTCTCTAGCTGGTCGGCAAGCACAAAATCTGCAGCATGGGCAAACAGGCGCAGCCCGTCGCGGTAAAAGCCGCGAATCTGGCAAAAGTCAGAGAGTGGAACGAGAGCGGCTAAAATGTGGGGGAAATCTTGGTGGGTTACGGCCGTTTCCCATGCCCCCTTCACATTTTCCCACGCCCGCGCAATTCGCTGCACCGCCAGATGCGGCATCTCGCCATTCAGCGCCCCACCCAAATCGGCCACCGCCTGCAAATAGTAGCGACTGTGCCGAATGCGCGCCTCGTTACCGGGGAATTCGGCCAGCTTTTCGGCGGCAAACTGGCGCAGCAGGGCGTGCAGCGCAAACCGATCCCCTTGCGTTTGCAGCAGCGATTTTTCCACCAATGTTTGCAGCTCAAACAGCGTCGCCTGGGTCACCGCCTGGGCCGATTGCTGGCTAAACGGCCCCAAAAAGACCGAGAGGCTGGCCAACTGCGCCTGCTCTGCATGGGTGAGCAGCGCCCAAGAGCTGTCGAACACAGCCCGCATGGAGCGATGGCGCGGCGGAATGTCCCGCCGTCGCGTGGCCAGCGCATCTATGGAAGTTTGCAGCGCAGCGATGATTTGGCTGAGCGTTTGGTGGCGTAGGGCGGCGGCAGCCAGCTCCAAAGCCAGCGGCAAGCCAGCCACCAGGTGGCACAGGGTTACGACCTCGTTTACATTTTCGGGGGTGAGTTGGAAACGGCCGTTCGCCCGCGCGGCCCGGTCTGCAAAAAGCTGCACGGCGGGGTAGCTGGTGGGGTCTTGGGGAACGGCCGTTGTTTGCAAAAACGGGTCGGCGATGGGGGGCAGCGGCAGACGTTCCAGCGGCAGCGCCCACTCCGCCTGGAAGTTCAGCGGCTCCCGCGAGGTGCAGATCACGCAAACGTTGGACGCCTGCTGGAGCAAATCGAGAACCAGACCAGCCCCAGCCAGCAGCGGTTCAAAATTGTCCAGAACCAGCAAAAGCTGTCGCTCTCGCAAAAAGCCCAAAAGCTGCGTTTTGGCCGATTGCTGCCCTGTCAGTGGCTGATCGAGGGTTTGCAGAACGGCCGTTGCCACAACCTCCGGGAGGTTCTGCCCACCAACCTCCCGGAGGTTTGGCTGAGATGAGAGTTCATTACCAAAACCTCCGGGAGGTTCTGGAAGTTCCGCAGGTTCCAGCCCTGCCAACGGCACAAACCAGACGCCATCGGCGAACTGGTCGCGCAACTGCCAGGCCACCTCCAGCGCCAGCCGGGATTTGCCAATGCCGCCCTCGCCCACCAGCGTCACCAGCCGGTATGCCCGGTCGGTGATGCGCGTGCGCACGGCGGCCAAATCGTCTGCGCGGCCAAAGTAGGGGGTGACGGGGGCGATGAGGTTGTGCTGCGGCTGGGTTTGCAGGGTGAGGGGCTCTCCGGCGGCGATTTTTTGGGCGAGAACGGCCGTTTCCGCCTCCGGTTCCGCCGCCAATTCCTCCCACAAAATTGCCTGGCACCGCTCAAACTGGGCCAGCGCCGCCTGCCGGTCGCCGCCCAGAACGTGGGCCTTCATGAGCTGGCGATGGGCCAGTTCTCGCCACGGCTCCAGGGCCAACTGCCGCTGGGCCAGTGCTTTGGCCTCGGCCAGATTGCCGCTGCCCAGCAGCCAGTCGGTGCGCTGCTGCAAGGCGTCCAACGCCAGCCCATGCAGCCGCTCCCGCTCCTGCCGCAGCCAATTCTCAAATTCCAGGCTGTCGCAGGTGAAGCCGGGGAGTAAATCATCTGGGTAAAGGCCAACGGCCGTTGCCAAATCCCCCAATTTGAGCGCCTGTAAAAAAGCAGTTGCGTCGCAAACATGGTCGCTGCCGGGGTTAAATTGCACTGTTTGGCGGGTGATGAGGAGGAACGGCCGTTCCGCATTCTCCCCCCGCTCCAGCAATTTGCGCAGCTGGTACAGCGTTTGCCGAAAGTTGGTCCGCGCCGTACTGTCCGGCTCGTCGGGCCAAAACAACGCCGCCAGCACATCCCGCGACAGCGCCCGCCCCGGATGCAGCGCCAGATACACCAGCAGCCCCTGCACGTTGGCCGAGCGAAATTTGGTGATGGGAGCATCCCCCAGAACCACCTGAAATGTGCCTAAAAAGGAGAGTTTTAGCTGCGCCATGCCAGATTGTAAACTGCGCCTGCCCATCGCGCGAAAACTGTTCACGACTTGCTGACGGCCGTTCGTTATCCTGCCTACATCTTATCCACCACCTGTTCCAAAAGGAGAACGACATGAACAAGATGCCCATGCCCATGCCCGCGTAATCGGCAAAGGTGGCGGTCACTTTTTTGTGGCTGCCACCCTGCGCACGAAAGAAAAGAGGAAAAGATGAGCTACTACCGCACTGTTACCGTGTACCACCTGCCAGAAAGAAGGGTTGAAGGCATTGAAAAATTAAAATTGCTGTGCCAAATCCTCAAAAATTACGGAGCCAACACCGAAATCCTAACCAATTTTGCCGGGGACAGCTTTCGCATTCATGTGGTTTCCCATTTTGAAACGCTGACCCAGTTTGAAGCGCTTAACAAGTGGGCGGCACGCGATGCCGCTTATCAAGCGTGGCTGCAATCTGTGCAGGATTTGTTCGACTGGAATCGCACGGAAACCAATTTGTACACAGTTTTGGCTTAGAACCTGTCCGAATATGGGCCACAGAGTTCACAGAGAAGTTAGAGGCGAAGGGTCATTTCTCAAGTTCCTCATTTTCCTCTGCGGCTTTTTTGGATAGATTCTTCAACTGGCACGAATTCCATTCACCTATTTGGACATTTTTGTTACTTTTAGGCAACCTCGTTTTGTTAAACTGCCCAAACGGATGAGAAGCCGTGTGTTTTCGGCAACTCCATTTTAGGAAGAAGCGCAGCAGAACGAGGGAAATTTATGCACGTGAACATTGGTACCTTGCTACCCCGCCATGCAATCTATCGTCCAGATAAAACGGCCGTTATCTTCAAAGAGCAACAATTTACCTACTTCCAGTTCAACCAGCGCGTCAACCGCATTGCAAACGCCCTGGTAACTTTGGGTTTGCAAAAAGGGGACAAGCTGGCCACCATTTTGCCCAACTGTTTGGAACAGCTAGAGCTGTTTTGGGCGGTGGCCAAGCTGGGTGTGGTAGTAGTGCCTCTGAGCCCCATGCTGCGGGGCACGGGCCTCAGCCGCCTTCTCAACGATTCCGACAGTGTATGCGTGGTGACCAATGCCGACTTTGCCCCAGAGCTAGACAAAATTCGGGGCGACCTGAACAATATCACCTCAGATCGGTTCATTTTAATTGATGGGAAGCTGGATGGATATGCGAATTATGGAGAATTAACGGCCGTTTCCTCCCCAACCGAGCCACCCACCACCCCCGTCCACGAAGAAGACGCGTACAACATCATCTACAGCAGCGGCACCACCGGGCTGCCCAAGGGGATCATCCATACCCACGCCATCCGCGCCGCCTACTGCACCAGCTTCTCCACCGCCTACCGCATCACGCCAGAAAGTGTCATCTTGCACACCGGCTCGCTCGTCTTTAACGGCGCATTCCTCACCCTGATGCCCGCCATGTTCCTCGGCAGCAAATACATTTTGCATCCGTACTTTGACGCAGCGGCGCTCATAGAAACGGTGGCCCAGGAAAAAGTCACGCACATCATGATGGTACCTTCGCAAATTATCGCCATGATGCACGCGCCCAATTTTGACCCTGCCAAAATGCAGTCGCTGGAAATGATTTGCTCCGTCGGCGCACCGCTGCATCTGGAGCACAAAGAAGAGCTGGATCGCCACCTGCCCGGCCGTTTTTACGAGCTGTACGGCCTCACCGAAGGGTTTGTCACCATTCTGGACAAGTACGATTTTCCGCAAAAGCCAGGTAGCGTGGGGTCACCACCGCCGCTGTTCGAGATGCGCATTGTTAGCGCTGAAGGCGAGCTGTGCGGCCCTGGCAAAGTGGGCGAAATTGTGGGGCGCGGGCCGATCACCATGCCCGGCTACTACAAACGGCCTGACCTCACCGCCAACGCCATCCGTGACGGCTGGCTATTTAGCGGCGATTTGGGCTACATGGATGAGGATGGCTTCCTTTATTTGGTAGACCGGCAAAAAGATTTGATCATTTCTGGCGGGGTAAATGTGTACCCGCGCGACATTGAAGAGTTGATTGTGCAACATCCGGCCGTAAGGGAAACGGCCGTCTTCGGCATTCCCGACGACAAGTGGGGCGAAACTCCTATGGCTACCGTCATCCTGAACGAGCCGGGAGCAATCAGTGCAGACGAGCTGCGCGACTGGGTTAACGAGCGAGTTGAAGCGCGGTATCAAAAAGTAACCCGCATCGTCATCATGGAAGATTTTCCGCGCAGCGTAGCGGGCAAAACGCTCAAGCGCATCATGCGCCAGCCGTACTGGGAAGATCGTGGTACGGAGATTTAGAAAGGTTATCGGTAAACAGTAATTGGTAATTGGCGGGTCACTGATTACGGATAACCGACCACCGATTACGAATAACGGATTACCGATTACGGAACACGGAAAAATGGACAAATTCACCCAAACCAACGGCATCAACCTGCACTACTTGGATCACCCTGGGGATGAGCCAGTGATCCTCATCATGCACGGGCTGTCCGCCAACGCCCACTTTTTTGATGGTCTGGCTGCCAGCAGCTTGCCCAACCGCCTGCTGGCAGTAGATCTGCGCGGGCGCGGCCAAAGCGACAAGCCGGAAACTGGCTACGAGATGGCCGAACATGCGGCCGATATTTTGGGGCTGATGGACAATCTGGGACTGAAACAGGTGATTCTGGCGGGACACTCCTACGGCGGACTGCTCACCTGCTACCTGGCCGCTAACTTTCCAGATCGGGTCAGCAAATGCGTTGTGATGGATTCTGGCTTTATGCATCCCAGCGTCAAAGAGATCATTAAGCCGTCGCTGGATCGGCTAAAGCAGCGGATTCCATCCTGGGAGGCGTACCGGGATGCGGTGAAAAATGCGGCGTACTGGCAGGGGTATTGGGATACGGCCGTTGAAAATTACTACCGCGCCGATGTGCAAACCAACAACGACGGCTCTGTCCAGGCACGCTCCACGCCAGAAAATATCGCCGAAGCGGTAGACAAGGGATTGGACGAACCTTGGGCAGAGATTTTTGCTCGTGTGCAGCAGCCCACCATCATGCTACATGCGCCGGGTGCCTACGGTGCACCTGGTTCGCCACCCGTTGTGCCACCCGAAAAAGCGCAGGAAACCGTAGACGCGCTGCCCAACTGCCGCTACCGCGCCGTCCCTGGCAACCACATGACTATGCTTTTTGGCGATAACGCCGAAACGTTAGCGCAGGAAATTGTTACCTTTTTACAAGAGGAGACTGGAGATTAGAGACTAGAGATTGGAGATGCGAAATATTTCAATCTCTAGTCTCAAATCTCCCTTTAGCCTATGGATGCAAGCAACTTACTCAGCAAACGTGCCGAACTGACCCCTGACCGCGTGGCTTTACGCGAGGTTACCACGGGTCAGGATTACACCTTCGCCCAGCTGAATGCACGGATAAACAAAGCCTGCCACTTTTTGCAGCACACGCTCGGTGTGCAAAAGGGTGACGTTGTTTCGCTTTTGGCGCACAACAGCGTGGTTTATGTGGATTTGCTGTACGCGGCCACCAAAATCGGAGCGATTTTTGCACCGTTAAACTGGCGGCTGGTGGCGAATGAGCTGGCCTACATTGTGCAAAATTGCGGCTCTAAAGTGCTTATTTGCGGGCCGGAATTTACGGAAACGCTAAAAGAAATGCTACCCAATATTGATGTGGCGCATCTGGTGAGCGTGGAAGGTGCTGAAGTTGCTGGCGCGTTGGTTTATGAAGATGAGTTGAAGAAAGCAGATGATGCGGAACCGATACGGCCGTTCTTCCACCCTGATGACACCGCCTGCATTTTGTACACCTCTGGGACGACTGGGAAGCCAAAGGGGGCGATGATCCCCCACCGCCAGATTGTGTGGAACGCCATCAACACCGTCATTAGCTGGGGACTGACGCAAGACGACATCTCGCCCATTTTCACGCCAATGTTCCACTCTGGCGGGCTGTTTGTCTTTCTGACGCCGCTGTTTTACGTGGGCGGGCAAATTGTGCTGCAGCGCCAGTTTGATCCGGTGGGAACTTTGCAGGTGGTAGAAGAAACTGGCTGCACCGTACTGCTGGGCGTGCCCACCATTTTCCAAATGTGGCTCAACACGCCAGCGCTGGCCGATATTGATTTTAGCGCTGTGCGCTGGTTCATCAGCGGCGGGGCACCCTGCCCGCTGTCGCTCATTGAGGCGTGGCGGCAGGCAACGGGCAAACCGTTCCGCCAGGGTTACGGCCTTACCGAAGTGGGCACCAACTGCTTCAGCATGAACGATGACGATCCCGAAAAGAAACCGGGCACGGTGGGCAAGCCGATTTTCCATAGTGAGATGAAGTTGGTGGATGAAAACGGCCGTCCCGTCCCCCCAAATCATACCGGCGAACTGGCCATCAAAGGGCCGCATGTTACCAGCGGCTACTGGAAAAACCCCGAAGCAACGGCCGAGGCGCTGCGCGACGGCTGGTTCTACACGGGCGACATGGCCAAAATGGATGAGGATGGTTACTTCTTCATAGCCGGGCGGTTTAAGGACATGATCATTAGCGGCGGCGAGAATGTGTACTCAGCCGAGGTGGAGGCAGTGTTTGTGGCGCACGAAGCGGTGGCTGAAGCGGCGCTCATCGGCCAGCCAGACGAAAAGTGGGGCGAAATTGGGGTGATGGTGGTGGTTTTGGGCAACGGCCGTTCCGTCACCGAAGCCGAACTTATCCAACATTGCCAGGGCAAACTGGCTCGCTACAAAATTCCCAAGCGCGTCATCTTCACGGACGCCCTGCCTTACTCGCCTTACGGCAAAGTGATCAAAGCGCAGCTAAAGGACTTGCTCAAATAGCAGAACACTGATTAACGCTGGTTCACACAGATTGAGACGTCAAATCAGTGAAAATCTGTGTTTATCAGTGTCCCATTCAAAGGAAAACGATGGCAACAATAACTGCAAATGGCATCGCGATTTCGTACGATTTAGAAGGCAGCGGGCCGCCGCTGGTGCTGGTGGCCGGGCTGGGCTACAGCCGCTGGATGTGGCACAAAATGATTCCTGCGCTGGCTGAAAATTTCACAGTTCTTAGCTACGACAATCGCGGCGCGGGCGAAACCGACAAGCCTGCCGGGCCGTACAACGCTCAACTGCTGGCCGAAGATTTGTCTTGTTTGTTAGCGGCGCTGGGGTGGAAGGAAACGGCCGTTTTCGGGCATTCCATGGGCGGTTTTATCGCGCAAGCCTTCACCCTCGCCTATCCAGAAAAGGTTAGCAAATTGATTTTGTCCGCTACCAACTTTGGCGGGCCGCGCCATGTACCCGTCACGCAAGAAGCGTTAGCCGTGCTCATGGACACCAGCAGCGATCCGCTGACGCGCCTGCGCAACGGCATTCTCATTAGCTGCGCCGAGGGGTTTGGCGAACGCCACCCAGAAATCGTGGAAGAGTGGCTCAATTACCGCGCTACACATCCCATTGACCCGGCTGGCTACCAGGCACAGATGGGCATCGGGCTGTCACTCATGTCCGAGGAAGCCTGTTTTGAACACAAGCTGCCCGCCATCACAACGCCCACCCTCCTTTTGTCTGGTGCGGAGGACAAGGTGGTGCCGCCTGCCAATGTGGATTTACTAAAAGCAGCAATACCTGGGGCAGAAACGGCCGTTATCCCTCAGGCTGGTCACTTTTTTCCGTTTGAACAACCAGAAACGGCCGTCAACATCGTCACCAAATTTTTACAGAAGAAATAGCGATTGGCGGCTAGTGGCTGGTTGTAAGAACAAACCGCCAGCCACTAGCCACCAATAACTTTTAACTTAAGGAGCAATGTATGGCATGATTTCAAACCAAATCGTTTACCCGGCACACCTGTGCTTTTTACCATTTGTAATTTCTTTTGGAGGAAAAAACCTATGAAACGTCGAACAACTTTACTTACCCTTTTGGTATTGCTACTTGGCCTCTCTTTTGTACTGGCCGCTTGCGATGCCGCCACCCAAGAAGCTGTCAATGATGCCGCCGAGCAGGTGCAAGATGCTGCCGAAGAGCTGGCTCCCACCGTGGAAGCGGCCGTTGAAGAAATTGCCCCCACGGTAGAAGCTGTTGTAGAAGAAGTTGCCCCTACAGTAGAAGCGGCCGTTGAAGAAATCACCGAAGAACCAACAGCTGAACCGGTAGAAGAACCCACCGAAGAAGCTCCCGCGGAAGAAGCCATGGCAGAATTGGCTTGCGACGAGCCAATCAAAGTCGGTCTCATCACCGATGTCACCGGCGCGCTGGCCATCTATGGGGCACACGTGCTGCGTGGTTTCCCGTTGGGTATGGAATATGCCACTGGCACAGCTGGCACCGAAGGTGACGGCTACACATCCTACATGCTAGACGGCTGCGAAATTCAAGTTTACCTGCGCGATGACCAGAGCAACCCAGAAAACACCGCTACCGTTGGCCGTGAACTCATCGAGGTTGAAGGCGTAGATATTCTGGTCGGTACAGTAAGCTCTGGCGCGACGGCAACCTTGCAAGAACTTGCGCGTGAAAACGAAGTCGTTCACATTGCTGCCCCAGCTGCCGCCAATGACCTGACTGGCGCAACTTTCAACGAATACTCCTTCCGCACCAGCCGTAACAACTACCAAGACGCCGTAAACATGTGTGAATACCTGGCTAGCCAGTACAGCAATCTGGTTCAAATTGCCCCAGATTACTCCTTTGGCACCGGTAGCGCCGCTGCTTTCCGCGATTCCTGTACGCTGAACGGCGCCACCTTCGTCGCTGACGACATTTTTGCCCCAGCCGACACCACCGACTTCACCCCCTACATGGATCAGGTCTTCGAGGCCATTGATAACGGCGCTGAGGCATTCATTGTTACCTGGGCTGGTGGTGGATTTGTGCCGCTGCTGCAAGCAGCCACAGATACTGGTGTTCTGGATGAAATCCCAATGGCGGCTGGCTTTGTAGACAACATCGTCATGCCCGCATTCTTCGCCAATGCTATTGGCTCCACCAGCGGTATCCTGTACCACTACACCTTCCCGGACAACGAAATCAACGCCTGGCTGGTAGAACAAACCCAGGCACAGTTTGGCACATTCCCGGATCTGTTCGATGCCGACGCGATGAACGCAGCCATCATGGTTGTGAACGCCATCAAGGCAACGGGCGGCGATACCAGCGCCGCAGCACTCATTGACGCAATGGAAGGCATGGAGTTTGAAGGGCCAAAGGGCACCATCTACATCCGTCCAGAAGATCATGTGGCCATCCAGGATATGTACATCGCCACGCTGCTGAATGTGGACGATGCTGAGTTCAAATATTTTGAACTGGTAGAAACCAACCGGCCAGATGTTCCCTGTCTGTTGCCAGAAGAGTTGGTAGACCGCTGTGGCGATTTGCCAGTAGGCAGCCTAAGCGGACAGTAATCAGTAAACGGTAATCCGTAATCGGTGAACGGTAATCGGTATGACAACTGATTACCGTTTACCGAACACCGATTACGGAACACGGAGTGGCTATGGCCGATTCAATCATTCTGGAAACGCAAAACCTGCGCCGTGAGTTTGGGGCTTTGGTGGCTGTAGCCGACGTGAGCCTTAAAGTGAAGGCTGGCTCGCTGCATTCTATCATTGGGCCAAACGGCGCGGGGAAAACGACGTTTTTTAACTTGCTCAGTGGCAACATTCCGCCAACAAGCGGCAAGGTGCTGCTGCGGGGCAAGGATATTACGAATGTGCCGCTGTACAAGACTGTTCATTTGGGAATCGGCCGTTCTTTCCAAATTACCAATATTTTCCCCAACCTTACCGTGTTAGAAAATATTCGTTTGGCTGCCCAGGCGCTGGGTAAAGACAGCTTCCGCCTGTTCCGCTCTTACCGAGCCTTCCCCAAGTATGAAGCACGCGCCTGGGAAGTGGTGGCTCAGGTGGGTTTGCTGGATGAGGCACTGCTGCCGGCCCGTACGCTGCCTCATGGGGCGCAGCGCAAGCTAGAGCTGGGCATGATCCTAGCGCCAGACCCGGAAATTCTTTTGTTGGATGAACCGACGGCGGGCATGGCCTCTGAGCAGGTGCCGGAGCTGATGGCTCTGATCCAGCGGATTCAAGAAGCCGGGCAAAAAACCGTGATGCTGGTAGAGCACAACATGAATGTGGTGATGAGCGTGTCGAACACGATTACGGTGATGCACCACGGCAGCGTTTTGGCTGAGGGCACGCCAGCAGAAATTTCGGCCAATGAAACGGTGCAAACCGCTTATTTGGGCCATTTGTATGAGGATACGGCCGTATCGCCACAGTAAGCCCAGGAGAAGTTGAACTTTTTTCAAAAGTTCAACTTCTTGGTCATGGGAAAAACACCTGGAATCATAGATGGAAAATCTTTTAGAAGTCTCCAACATCCACACCTTCATTGGCCAGTTCCATATTTTGGAAGGTGTGTCGCTGGCTGTGCCCAAGGGGAGTATTACGGCGTTGCTGGGGCGCAATGGCGCGGGCAAAACCACCACGCTCAAATCCATTTTGGGGCTTACCCCACCGCGAGAAGGCTCCGTTTTGTTCAAAAACGAACCCATTCAAGGTCGGCGCAGCTTCGATATTGCAGCTATGGGCATTGGCTTTGTGCCAGAACATCGGGCCATTTTCCGCGACTTGAGCGTGCTGGAAAATTTGCGCATCGCGGAGCGCAAGAAGGGCGATTTTGAGCGCAAAGAGCAGTTCATTTTTGAGCTTTTTCCAGATTTAAAGCGGCTGATCAAGCTGCCGGGCACCAATTTATCTGGTGGGCAGCAGCAGATGCTGGCGGTGGCCCGCGCCCTGGTTCCAGATAACGAACTGCTGCTCATTGACGAACCCAGCGAGGGACTGGCTCCGGTGATCATTGAACAGATGATGGCCGCCATTCAGCAGCTTTCAGCTGAATCCACGGTGCTGCTGGTGGAGCAAAATTTTGTGGTGGCCAGCAAATTGGCTGAACGGTTTGTGATTATTGATGAGGGACATTCTGTGCAGCACGGCCTGATGGCTGATTTGGTGCAGGATAAGGCAACGATCCACCGATATTTGGGAGCGGCGTAGCGGTTATCGGTAAACGGTAATCAGTGAAAAGTAAAAAGTGATAAGTAATAAGTTTACCGATTACGGATGACGGATTACCGATGACGGGAACGGAGAAATTATGGCAGACGCATTGGGGACATTAAAGGCGAACAGGACGCGGTTAGTGACGCTGGCGGTGTTGGCGTTTTTGTTTTTTACGGCCGTTCAGGGTATGGACACCGAAGATTGGCTGATCACTATTTTGCGCGGGCTCAGCGTGGGGATGATCACCTTTCTGGTGGCGGCGGGCCTGTCGCTGATTTTGGGTCTGATGGATGTGTTAAATCTGGCACACGGCGAGATGTTCATGGTCGGCGCTTACGTCGGTTGGACGGTGTTTGTGCGCCCCGACACGTTTGTAGATTTGCTCTCGCCGCTGCTGCTAACGATTGTGGGATTTGTGCTGCTGCCCGCATGGCGCGTTTGGATCCACAAGGTGCCGTTTTTGCAAAAGCACGCGCGGGTTTGGCCCTGGCTGGCGCTCATTTTGGGAGCCGGGCTGCTGTGGGTAGCTTATGCCCGCTTCCCGTTGGCCATTTGGAATCCAGAGGTGTACGCCGAAAGCCCAATCACGTATTCGCTCGCGTTGAGCCAGGATAGTTTGGTGTTGGAAACCGTACGCCCACCTGCCGGTTGGCCCTTGGGACTGCTTGGCACGGTGCTGGGCGGATCGTTGTTGGCTTTGGCTGTGGCTGGGTTTGGTTTACGGCGACAAGCAGGCAGAATTAGTAGTCACATTCCGCGCAATACCTGGGTGACAACGGCCGTTTTGCTCGCGCTTGGACTCATCACATTTTTTATTAACTCCAACATTACCGACTTTTTGCTGGGCATCAGCACCACCGCCCGCTTTTTTGTGGCGATGGCGGTGGCGACGGGTCTGGGGTTTGTGATTGGCGGGCTGATTGAGGTGGTGCTGATACGGCCGTTATACGACCGCCCCATCTACCAACTGATGATCACCCTCGGACTGAGCTTTATCGTGATCGAAGCCGTCCGCGCCGTCTGGGGTCGCCCCGAATTTACCATGCCCAAAGCGGCACTGTTCAACGGCAGCGGCGACGGCTGCCCCGCCACCAACTTTGGCGATTTAATTGCCAACCAATGCTCCACGATTATTTTGTTTGACGGCCGTATTCGCAGCTACAACGAAGTATTCATCATTCTGGTGGGACTGGTAGTGCTGCTGCTCGTCTGGCTTATATTGCAGCGCACCCGTATTGGCATGATTATTCGCGCCGGTGTGCAGGACAGCGAAATGGTAGAAGCGCTAGGCATCAACGTGCGCCAGGTATTCACCTTCGTTTTTGCTTTGGGCGTGGGGCTGGCCGCGCTGGGCGGCATCCTGGCTGCACCTTCCATCGGCCTCTCCACCGACATGGGCACGCGATTGCTGTTATTAGCCCTTATCGCCCTGGCCATTGGTGGACTTACCAGCTTCCCCGGCGCTGCGGCCGGAGCCATTTTGGTCGGGCTATTGCAGCAGTTCATCATCAAATATGGCCAAATTGGCATCAATTTGCCCTTCCTGGCCGAGCCTTTCAAGCCATCGCCGCCGCTGGTGCCTGCCTCCACCGTGCTGCTGATGGTAATTATCTTGCTCATCTTGCCGCAGGGCTTGTTTGGGCGGAACGAATAACATCAATCGTTTAGATTTCAAAAGTCTTCGGCGCATTTTGGCCAATATAAAAGAAGCAAGACTTTTGAAATCTTTTTAGAAACCTCTTGCGGAGAATTTGAATGCAATCAACTGTGGCCAACCGCACAACGGAAAAAACAAGTTTAGCTGGCTGGTTTTTAGCCAATCGCGGGCTAATTGGGTTGCTTGCCCTGCTGCTCGCCTTTCCCTTTTTGCTGGCTCTGGCTGAAGGGCAATCATTTGGTGACGTATTGGCCAACGAGGCTGGCAACGCCAAGTTCATGCAGGGCTTACTTATCGAAGTGTTCATTTTGGCGATTTACGCCCTGAGCTATGATTTGATTTTGGGCGTGACGGGCTTGCTCTCGTTTGGGCACGCCATGTTTTTTGCCACAGGTGCCTATTTTACGGGTATCGCCTTTAAAAACCTCGGCTGGGGCGCAGGGCAAACGCTGCTGGGTCTGATTGTTGTGGCCGTGGTGCAGGCGCTGCTGTTTGGCGTAGTCCTGCCTCGTGTGAAGGGCATCACCTTTGCGCTGGTCACGTTGGGTCTAGCTTCTGTTTTTCACATTGTGGTGCAGTCCACCGAAATGAGCGGCTGGACGGGTGCTGATGTGGGTTTGCAGGGCGTCATTGCCCCGGATTGGCTCAATAGCAACACAGCTCGTTTCCATCTTTATCTGCTCACGTTGGCAGCCACGTTTTTGGTGTACCTCATCTACCGCCGCTTTGTGGATTCGCCGACGGGGCGTGTCTGCATCGCCATCCGCGAGAATGAAGACCGGGCGTTGATGCTGGGCTACAACACTTTTTTGTTCAAATTGGTAGCGCTGGTGGTGGCTTCGTTAACGGCCGTTCTTGCCGGATTCTTCCACACCATTCACCAACCCATCGTGAGTCCTAACGTGGCCAGCCTGGGCTGGACCGTTGCCGCACTGCTCATCATTTTGATTGGTGGTGTGGGCACGTTGAGCGGGGCCTTGGTGGGAGCGGCCGTTTTCCGACTGCTAGAATTTTTCCTGGATCGCTGGTTTGGCGACGCGGCCAACTTTTTGCTGGGCGCGGTTTACGTGGCCATCGTACTCTTTTTGCCGTACGGCATTGTAGGCACCTGGCGGCTGCGTAAATTGGAAATCGCCAAAGGGCGGCAGCGACTCAAGACGATGCTTGGTTTTGGACAAAAAGAGACTGGAGATTAGAGATTTGTAATGCTCACAATCTCCAATCTCTAATCTCCAGCCTCCAATCTCCCACCTTTGTGATTTTTGGCACTTGTCCCCCGAACGGGCAGCTTTTAAAATGCCCTCATGCCACCAACTTCCCCTACTTCCCGCTTAACCGACAGCCGTCTGGCCAATTTGGCAGCACGGCAAATATTTGATGGCTTTGGACGATATTGTCGCCGCTTCCGCGAAATAACTTGCCAGGCGCAGCGCCGCTTTGAAATGCAAGCGTGGCACGCCCAACGCGCCGACACGCTAGAACGGCTAAATTTGTATCGCCAAATTGTTGACCGTACTGTGATCATGGTACAGGAGTTGCTGGCTCATCGGCAGCAAAACAAAGTGGTGTGGATGAGCATGAAAGCTGTCTACTCTGGCCTGATTGCCGAACGGTCAGACTGGGAACTGGCGGAAACGTTTTTCAACTCCATCACCCGACGCATCTTCACCACTGTAGGGGTTGACCCGCAAATTGAGTTTGTAGACCCCGATTTTGACCTGCCCCAACTCACCGATCCGCAAGCGCTGTACACGGCTTACTACCCTGACAAGCTGGAGGAGATGGTGCATCAGATATTGCAGGCTTGCAACTTGGCCGTCCCTTTTGCAGATTTTGCCGGGGATTGCTGCCAAATCAGCCAGCGTTTGGCCCAATTTCTAAGCGAAAACCAGACGTCGCTGTACCGCATTGACGTGGTGAATACGCTTTTTTACCGGGGCAAGGGGGCTTACCTGGTTGGACGAATTTACACGCCGCAGGGGTTGGTGCCGCTGGCGGTGGTGCTGCTGCAAGGCAAAAAGGGCATTTTTATTGACGCGGTTTTGCTGGACGCCAACAGCGTGAGCATATTGTTTAGCTTTGCCCGCTCGTATTTTCATGTGATTGTGGAACGGCCGTCTGACCTCGTGCGCTTCATCCATTCCATTTTGCCTCGCAAACGCATTGCCGAAATTTACATCTCGCTGGGGTACAACAAACATGGCAAAACCGAGCTGTACCGCGATTTGCTAAACCACCTCAAACAGTCTGAAGCGCAGTTTGAGATTGCCCCCGGCCAGCGCGGCATGGTGATGATTGTGTACAGCCTGCCCGACTTCGATGTGGTGTTTAAGCTGATCAAGGATCGGTTTGCCCCGCCCAAGAAAACCACCCGCCAGGATGTGATTAACAATTACGAGATGGTGTTCCGCCACGACCGCGCCGGACGGCTGGTGGATGCCCAATCGTTTGAATTTTTGGAGTTCAAATACGGCCGTTTCATCCCAGAATTACTCGCTGAACTGTTAGAAGTTGCCGCCAACACAGTGCAAGTAGAAGACCAGACAGTGGTGGTGCGCCACGCTTACGTGGAGCGTCAGGTGATGCCGCTTGACCTCTTCTTGCAAACGGCTGATGAGGCCACGGCCAACCGAATCATTATTGATTATGGGCAGGCAATTAAGGATATGGCCGTCACAAATATCTTCGCGGGCGACATGCTGCTGAAAAATTTTGGCGTGACGCGGCACGAGCGAGTGGTTTTTTACGATTACGATGAGTTACGGCCGTTAACCGAGTGCAACTTCCGCAAATTCCCTCAGGCAATGAGCTACGAAGACGAGCTGTCTGCCGAACCGTGGTTCCACATTGGCGAGCGGGATGTGTTCCCGGAGGAGTTTTTGCACTTCATGGGGCTGCCCAGCCAGGTAAAAGAAACCTTTTTGGCGCATCACAACGATTTGCTGGACGTGACTTTTTGGCAGCAAACCCAACAGCGGCTGGAAGCGGGCGAAATTATTACGATACGGCCGTATCTCGACGAACACCGCCTGCCCCAACCCTCCGACACCCTTGACAGCTAACTCCCACCTCGTAAAATTACCCAAACTGATTTTTGCCACAGAGGACACAGAGATTTAAGAGAAATTCTCTTTTTCCTCTGTGTTCTCTGTGGCAAAAAATCGCAGCGATGAACGCCTTTGGCAAGCGGGAGCTGCAAACCCAAGAAAGTGCCGTTGACCGAATTTGGATCACGGAAGCAGGGTGGAACCGCGACTTGAAAAAGCCGTCCCTGCAACACAGATAGTGTGTTGCAGGGACGTTTTGTTTATATGCTGTAGCCGCGGTTTCTTACCGCGAAAAACGCGCAAAGAATGCGCGGCTACGAGGGAGAATACGATGACTGAATTAACGCTAGAAACAATCACCGCGCTGGCCAAGCGGCGCGGCTTTGCCTACCAAACTTCCGAAATTTACGGCGGGCTGGCCAGCTCCTACGATTACGGCCCGCTGGGCACCGAGCTGCTGCGCAACATCAAGGATTTGTGGTGGCGCGAACTCATCCGCAAAAAGGCAGACATGATTGGCCTGGATACGCAAATTTTGCTACACCCGCAGACCTGGGTGGCCTCCGGGCATGTGGATTCTTTCACCGACCCGCTGGTGGAGGACAAAGTGACGCACAGGCGGTACCGTGCCGACCATTTAATTGAGGACTGGTTAGCAAAACAGAAAAATCCGCCGAAACTGGTTGTAGAAGCGCTTAGTGTGGCCGAAATGGGCGCATTCATTGCCGAAAAGCAGATTCTCAGCCCGGACGATAACCCGGTGACGGAGCCGAAAGAATTCAATATTTTGTTTGAAACGGCCGTTGGCGCTATCGAAGGTGCCAAATCCAAACTGTACCTGCGGGGGGAAACCGCTCAGGGCATCTTTACCAACTTCCGGCAAGTGCTCGATTCGTCGCGGGTGAAGCTACCGTTTGGCATTGGCCAGATTGGCAAAAGCTTCCGTAACGAGATCACCACCGGGCAATTTGTCTTCCGTACGCTGGAGTTTGAGCAGGCAGAAATTGAATATTTCTTTGATCCAGAGCAGACCAACTGGCAGGAACTGTTCCAGGATTGGCAAAACCGGATGTGGGATTTTGTGGCGAACTCGCTGGGCGTGCGCGCCGAAAATCTGCGCTGGCGACGGCATTCGGACAAAGAGCGCAGCCACTACAGCCGCGAAACGTACGACCTGGATTACCGCTTCCCCTTCGGCTTCAAGGAGCTGTGGGGGGTGGCTTACCGCACCGATTACGATTTGCAGCAGCACATTCAGCATTCCGGGGCCAAGCTAACCTACACCGACCCATTCAGCGGCAAAACGTTTGTGCCGCATGTGATTGAACCAGCGGTGGGCATTAACCGCCTGTTCCTCATGATTTTGTGTGATGCGTACTGGGAAGATGTGGCGAACAAGCGGACGGTTTTGCGGTTTAAGCCGGAGCTAGCGCCTTATAAAACGGCCGTATTCCCCCTCCTGCGCAACAAACCGGAATTGGTGCAAAAAGCCCAGGCTGTCTACGAACTCATCGCGCCGCACCACACCACCACCTGGGACGACCGGGGCAACATCGGTAAGCGCTACTACTACCAGGACGAAATCGGCACCCCGTTCTGCATCACGGTAGATTTTGACACGTTGGAGGACAACACCGTCACCGTTCGCCACCGCGACACCACTACCCAAGACCGCGTCAGCCTGGACCAGCTGCTAAGCTACCTGCACGATCAGCTAAATCTCTATTAAGCATGAGGAATAAGAATCCTCAGATACGAACGGCGCTGAGCAACGCCGCGTCTGAGGATGCTCCCTCTTCAATTGGGAGGATATGGCAGCTTACGGCCGTTCGCTCCACTACTACAGCCCCGACTCATCAAACTCCCGCACAGCTTTGGGACCATTGAGCGCCAAGCCTTTGTAAAATCGCTCCCGATCAGACTCCCGGTAATCTAGCCGTTCTACCCGAAAAGGAGACAGTTTTTCCTGGTTGCGTCGCCGCTCAGCTACGTCCAAAAAGTATTCCAGCGCATTGCCCACACTGTTTACATCGGTCCAATCAGCCTTGTACACTGGAACGGCCGCACGGTTAAAAATCCAGGTCATGTTGGGCATCCCACCAAAGGCACGATGACAAGCGCCGTCCAGCGCATCCAGCAAGATTGGGCGCGCAACGCCGTACACATCCTGCATGGCGCGAGCATGGTTAAACTTCTCCATCATCGAGGTAAGATGCGGATAATTTTCGCCAGGGTGTGCTTCATTGGTGTACAAAAAAATAAAGCCAACGTCTCGTCTGACATATGCGTCCGCCAAGGCGTTCATGGATGGCGACGCCATCCCACAATAGGGTCAGGTGAAGCTGCCAAACTCCACCACCGTAAACCGATGCGCCGTTACAATGAGGCTTAGGCTCGTTTCTGAGCCATCCAAATGCCACAGGGGAAAATCTGGTGCAGTTTCACCCAGCAGGGGGCTGTCGGCAAAATTCATCCAGGGACTAACAGCTTCTTCAATGAAAGAATCGTAATTATAAGCAGCAATTAAATCAATAATGGACATCAAAACTCCTTTTATGTAACCGCGCATAATTCTACCGAATTTGCTAATTTTGCATCGCAGAACGGCCGTTCCCTTTATGAATACTCACAAAAGAAACAGCCAATATTTACCCCCTGGGCTGTGTTTTGGTCATAAACCATTATTTGCAGGGAGAGTAATTCGTCATTCCTCAATTACCGATTTCCGTATTCCCTCTAAACACTCCATGAGGAAGCGCCAACCGCTTTGAAGCGCATCCCCAGTGTGGGTAAAATCATCCGCATGAATAAATTGATGCGCTTTGCCACTGGATTTTGCCTGATCGCCATCGCCCTGGCTGTGAGCTGCGGCGCGGAGCCGCCACTTGAAGAAAACAGCGAGATTGACCCGACAGGAACGGCCGTTCCCCCCACCACCGAACCCACCGCAAACACCCCACTTCCCCCGCCCGCCGTCGCCACCACCCAACCCACCAGCACTCCCGCCATCAGCGAAGCAACATCCGTCGGGAGCAGCCTCGTGCCCTCACCCATCGACGGCGAAGGTGCGTTGATCAGCCTAACGATGAGCAGCCAGGTGGGCATTTTGCTGGATGAGTACCCGCAGGACATGCGGGACGAGGTAGCCGCCGCCATCGCTGCCGAATCAGACGCCTTTTGGATTGAGCTGGCCCAGCGGCAGGTGGCCCTCACCTACAACCGGCTCCATTTTCGGCCGTTTTTCTACGCCGACAAAGGGCAGCTCCCCCTGCCGCCCCAATCGCTCTGGCACATCGAGCTAAGCGGCGAACCCGCCCGGCAAACGATCAACAACCACGAACTTATTTTGATTGGCTACACCTTCAGCAGCACGCTGCTCACCAGCTTGGACGAACCAGTCAAGGCGGAACCCGCTCTGGCCGAAGTCGGCGGCGTCTGGGATGAGCCGTTCATTTTGCCGCCGGACCCCACGCAGCTGCTCCAGCGCACCAGCAACGCCTGCCTCAACGAAGGTGGTTTCCCACCCAACAGCTACGACTCGGAAAATGTGGACATCTTCTACGATTACAGCTGCACGGCCGACAGCGGCGGCGCGGCGGGCTGCCATCGCACCACGCTGCCCACACTCTCCTGCCTGCAAGCGTTAAACGCGACGGTGGGTGTGGTGGAAACGGCCGTTCGCTTCACACGATTAGAATGGAATGAAGATCTCGCCAACCAGGTGCGCGTTGGCGAAGTGGTCTCCCAAGATGCTCCCGATTTACTGGTGGTGGGCAGCGATTTGGCCAACAACCGCATCATCTACCGCTACTTCCCCAGCAACGCCTGCGCCCTGGCCGAAGGCTGCGTCAACGGCAGCGGCTGGCGACGGCTGCTCCAGTTCGACGCCACCGCCCACAACCTCGGCGCGGCGGCGCTGGACATCGGCCCCGTCGTCGCCGAAAATCCGCTGACGAACATGTTTCAATACAACAGCTGCCACGCCCACTTTCACTTCCAAAATTACGGCGAATTTCAGCTGGGCAGCGCCAGCCAGCCCAGCAAGCAGGCGTTTTGCGTGGAAAGCACCAGCCGCTTTAGCAACAACGAGCTGTCGCCGCTGACACACGACTTTAGCTGCAACAACCAGGGCATCCAGGCGGGCTGGGTGGATGAGTACGGCGCGGGGCTGGATTGCCAATGGATCGACATCACCGACCTCGAATTCGAGGGAGAAACCACAGAACTGCCGCTGAGCTTCCGCTTCAACACCGAGCAATTTTTATGCGAGGGGTATCCGGTGCTGGACGAGGCGGGGCAGCCGATATTTGAGCCAAGCGGCCTGCGCAACAGCGACGGCCTGCCAATCAGTCGGCCACAGTGCGAATTTGTGGAGGATTGGGACGCGACAAACAGTGGTACGGCAGACGTGTCCATCCCGGCGACGGGCAGCTTTGTGACCCAGCCGTGTGCCAGCAGTGAACAGGGACCGAGGCGAAATTGTGGGTTTACGGCCGTTTCCCTCCCCGATCTGCCCGATGTTAGCGAAACGGAAGAACCGCCGCTGCGCTGCACACCCGGCAGCACGGTACAGCTCAGCTGCTCAGTCGAAGGGGACGCGGCGCAGGTGGCTCGCCTCTGCGAAACGAGCGCGATACTCGGCGTGGGCACCGCCTGCACCTTCAACGATTCCTTGCTCAACCAGGTGATTTCTGGCAGCGAAGTGACACTCAGCTTCACCTGCCCCTTCGTCCGCGATGAAAACGAGCCGGGCGGCGACTACGCGCTTTACACTGCCCCCCTCTTCACGGGCGACGCCCTCGCCGAAATCACCTGCACACCGGTAGAATAAAATTTGCCACAGAGGGCACAGAGGAAAAAGAGACTACAAAAGTCTTAAAGACTTTTGTAGTCTGGGAATTGCGAATCCCTCTCTAAAATCTCTGTGCTCTCTGTGGCCAAAAAACTTGGAGGATTTGTGAGATATTTTTTTGCGTGGTTGGGATCCAAGCGGGCAGCCAAGCGGGATGTGGCGGAGCCAGGCATTTTGCTGGATCGCGCCGCAAACGCCAACCTGCCCGTCCCGGCGGGCGGCATTGTGCTGCACAACTTTTACGAACTGGCGCTGGAAGAGGGCGTCATTGCCGAGGAGGATGGTGTGGTTACGGCCGTTTCTCCCCCCGCCCTCCACGATTTACTGTTCAACCTGGCCCGCTTCCCCCAGCTTGATGGGCCGATGGTGATACGGCCGTTGCACCCTAGCAACTTCGGCCCCACCCTGGCAGCCATGCAGCTAGACAACCCCGTCCAGCTCTCTAGCTCGTTATGCGAAGGATGGTCGTCGCAAAACGGCCGTCATGACCTGCTGCTGATCAGTTTGCCGGAGAATGGGGTGTGGGGAACGGCCGTTTCCCCCCCAGACGCCACCACAGACCAACTCATCCAGGCGGAAACCAGTACGACCCTGCCCCGCCTCAGCCGCTGGCAGCGCCCCGACGCCAGCCTACCGCCCCACGCCCAGCGACTGCAAATGCTCCTGCGCGGCCTGCGCCGCACCTTTGGTGACACTGGTTGGGAGATTGAGTGGGTGGATAACGGCCGTATTTGCTGGCTGTGGGAACTCAAGCCGCATAGAACTTTTTCTGCCGATCCGCTATAATGTTTTCATGACAGTCCAGGAAGCAACATTCTACCTGCCGCTCATTCTTGAGCGCCTCAAAAAGATCAACCCAGCCAAGATCATTCTGTTTGGCAGCCAGGCGCAAGGTACAGCCACAGCGGATAGCGATCTGGACTTGCTGGTTGTCACCAATGATGACTCCCTGCCACAAGATTACCGCGAGAAAGAAAAAATTTATCTGAATGTGGCTCGTCTATTGCGGGACATAAAAGGGGATGTTTCGATAGATCTGATTGTACACACCCGCCCTATGCACGATCGTTTCATCGAAATGAACAGTCTGTTTGCTAGAGAACTCCAGCAAACAGGGACTATCTTGTATGAAAGCCATAACGCGTGAATGGTTAGCCAGGGCAAAAGAAGATCTGCTGGCGGCAGAGATTTTGCTGGCACAGCCAGAACTAACCAATATGGTTGCCTTCCATGCCCAGCAGACCGTAGAAAAAACGCTCAAAGCGGTTCTTGAAGAATCTGCGATTGCTGCTGTCAGAACCCACAGCTTGACCCGCCTCTATGGTCTAGTCGAAACGCACCTCTCTATTTCAATTGATCAAGATATGCTCGATCGTTTGGAGGCGGTTTATATTCAATCTCGTTATCCAGGCGAGATGGGGCTTTTACCACACGGAAAACCCAGCCAAGACGAAGCCAAACAGTTCTACAGTTTTGCCCAGCAACTATTTCAAGAAATCCAAACTGCGCTTGAAGCGGAAAGTGACAATAATTCTTAAATCGCCTTGCACCTTTGGTGATGCGGGGTGGGAGATTGAGTGGGTGGATAACGGCCGTATCTGCTGGCTGTGGGAATTGAAGCAAATAAGCTAATCAAAAAAAAAGATGATGGGTAAAGCAAAGAGAAAACTCATTCTTTTAACAGTTGCTGTCTTCCTCATAGCTTTGTTTGTTTACCAAAGCCTCCAGCCCGTATCAACGCTACCCTATGAGGATCAATGTATTGCTTCATTTGACATATTTGCATTCACATTCCCTGACAGATACGGGCCTACACAAGAAATCATATTACCTCTTCCACCGTGGGAAGCCATTGTCCCATTACCCGAGGTGGAAAACTTACCCGCTGGTCGGATCAGCGGAAAACTTGAAGTAGAAGCTGTTCGTCTAAACAATGGAAATCGGGAAATTTGGGTATCAAATTCCAGATCAGATAAGGGTTTTGTTTATCTTGTATACTTTGAAGGGACAAAAGAATGGCTTCAAATTCCATCAGAATTTAAAGGTTGGTTCTACCCAGAAGAAAGTTTACACATTTCACGTGAAATGAGTGTGTGGAAGGTCAGAATTTTTGATGGGCAAATCCTTTTTTTCGTTTTTGATGATGATTCAAAACGTTTTATTGAGCAACAAGCAGTAACCATCCCACCTGAATGGAGGCTCAAAACAAAATCTTTACGAAGGAATGTCTTTGATAATATCCAGACATTGTGGGATAAAAATGACACTTTCTGGATATTTTCTAGCGGTGATGCGGTTTACAATTTCGACCCAGCAACACAGCAATTAAATCGTCTTGCGTCACTTGAAGGGTATGCCACTTTTGGCGACTTGGCTTCTGACTTCAAAAATGAAGTTTTCTTCGATGCTGATGACGCTCAAACCATTTCTGGAACTGTTTTGCAATACAAGATTTCTACCAATCAGCTTGCGGAAGTCTCGCTTTCAAAAATGCCCGGTTCTTACGTCAGTCTCGTTGACCTAGAAGGCAATCTTTGGCTAGGAAACAGTTATGGCTATCGAACGCCTAAAGGAAATTGGACACGTATTCATCCAGAGCCAATCAAATTTTGGTGGCACATGGATTTTCTTGATGATTGGAGGTATTACGTTCCTCCTCATCCGGTTCAGCAAACATCCGACGGCCGTATCTGGTTTGTCATCAATCGGTCACAAGAATGGAAAACATTGCGCAGCGGCATTGCCTGGTTTGACCCCAATACAAAAGAAGGCTGTTGGTTCACCAGTGAAGGTGCCCAAATTGTAGAGGATAGTCAGCAAAATTTATGGGTCATTATCGAAAATACGTTGTATAAGTATGATCCGAACCCATAATGCGCCTTCTTACACTACAAAAAAATTCGCTTCACAGACTGTAGCCGAAGTCCTAACGAAATCTTTGCTCTAATCCCCTGATCGCCCAACTAAAAAATCCACCACAATCGGCCGATGGTCAGAGCCACCGGGCTGGCCCTGTGCGTAACTCTGCACCAACAGCTCCTCCGACGCAAACACATGATCGAGCGACAAACGGATCAGCGGCGGCCCAATCCAGGTGGTCAGGCGACCTAAACCGCGCCGCGTGTCTTGCACATCAGCCGCCTCTTGCAATTCGCACAGCGCAAACGACCAGGGCACGGCGTTAAAGTCCCCTGCCACAATCAGCGGACCGTCCGCCTGCGCTGCCACCCGCTGCACGTCCGCCACCTGCAAGGAGTGCAGGCTCGCCCAGCGATCAATCGGCGGCCACGGATGGCCACCTACCAACGTTACCGCTTGTCCAGCTACCTCTAACGTCACCTCAATCACGGGAATGCGCGTGCCCTCAAACCGGTAAACCTCGCTGGCAAGAATCGGCACACGGCTAAATAGCGCCACGCCAGACGTCATCCGGCTGGGTTCAAGGAGGCGGTACGGATAATCGGCAAACTGCCCTTCAATTTGGGCCTGAATGGCAAAAGAATATTCCATCAAAAAGATAACGTCGGGGTCAAAAGCATCCACTTCGGCACGAATAGCGTCCAAATCATTGTTGCGGAAGTAAATGTTGTACACCATCAGCCGCAGATCGGCGGGCTGGTCGCTGGCGGCAGACACGCGACCCAACGGCACATACCCCACCAACGGAACCAGGTTGAGCAGCAACCCCAATCCCGCTAACACACCCCCAGACCGATGGCGCAAAATGAGAAAGATTATGAGGAGAACGGCCGTTCCCCCCGCCAAATAAGGCACAAACAACGCCACCACATCCGCCACCCAATGCACAAAGCCCAGCCACGCCACCACCGACAGCAATAGCAGCAAACCCGCCAGCCCCACCAACACGTTCTTGATTCGCTTCATCTCGTCAACCTCATTTTTTAGGGTAGCATTGACCCGCACCGCAGTTTTCGCAGAAAGAACGGCCGTATCCAAGCCAAACCCGGCAAATCTGGCGAAACACTCATAAAAAAGAGTTCACCATCTGCCGCCAATCACCAAATAGCAGATTGGCGCAGATTGTACAGATTTAATCTGCGTTCATCCGCGTTAATCCGCGTCCCATTTTTATAAGGAGACACCCAATGACCAACCCACTACACAAAGAACTAGCCCACCTGCTCGGCGACCGCTTCACCATTAGCGACTACGAACGCCAGCAGCACGGGCAAGACGAATCCGCCCTCCCCCCCATGCTGCCAGACGCCGTCTGCTTTGCCCTCACCACCGAAGAAGTAGCCACCATCGTTAAGCTGTGCGCCCAACACCAAACTCCGGTCATTCCCTTCGGCGCAGGCAGTTCGCTGGAAGGGCACGTCTTTGCCCCGCACGGCGGCATCACGATCGATCTCTCCCGCATGGACAAAATTCTGCGCGTCAGCGCCGACGACCTGGACTGCACCGTCCAGGCAGGCGTCACCCGCCAGCAGCTAGACCAGCACCTGCGTCAGCAAGGCATGTTCTTCCCCGTGGACCCCGGCGCAGACGCCACCTTTGGCGGCATGGCCAGCACCCGTGCCAGTGGCACAACGGCCGTTCGCTACGGCACCATGAGCGACAACGTTCTCGCCCTCACCGTCGTCCTGCCCAACGGCCAGACCATCCAAACCGGAACCCGCGCCCGCAAATCTTCCGCTGGGTACGACCTCACCCACCTCTTCATCGGCTCCGAAGGCACCCTGGGCATCATCACCGAGGTCACACTCAAGCTGCAAGGCATCCCGGAAGCCATTTCGGCGGCGGTCGTGGGCTTTGCGGATTTGGATACGGCCGTAAAAGCCGTCACCGAAATTCGTCAATCTGGCATCCCCGTCGCCCGCATCGAATTTCTGGACGATGTGATGGTTCAGGCCATCAACCAGTTTGCTAACCTCAATTTACCAGAACAGCCCACCCTCTTTTTTGAATTCCACGGCTCCAACAACACCGTACAAGAATCGGCCAAACTGGCCGCAGAAATCACCCACGCCTGGAGCGGCAGCGACTTCCAATGGGCCACAGACATCGGTGAACGCAACGCCCTCTGGAAGGCCCGCCACAACGCCTATTTCGCCGGGCTTGCCTTCCGCCCCGGCAGTCGCTCCCTCACCACCGACGTCTGCGTGCCCATCTCCCAACTCGCTGACTGCATTATCCAAACCAAAGCAGATATTGACGCCTCCGGGCTCACCGCCCCCATCGTCGGGCACGTGGGCGATGGCAATTTTCACCTGCTGCTCCTGGTTGATCCCAACAAACCAGACGATTTAACCAAAGCCGCCCAACTCAGCGAGCGCCTCGTCAAACGCGCCCTGACCATGGGCGGCACCATCACCGGCGAGCACGGCGTCGGCCTGGGCAAAATGAAATACATGAAGGCCCAACACGGCGAAGAAGCCCTGGCCGTCATGCACGCCATCAAACAAGCCCTGGACCCCCAAAACCTGATGAACCCCGGCAAAATGCTGCCGCCTTTGGAATAAGTAACGTCTTGTGAGATTGGGCCAATTTTCTGCTGACGTTACCAACGTTGCAATGGATCATAATTGGCCCAATCTGAGCGCACTACCTAAAAGGAAGGAAAAATGAGATTTCAATTTTTTACCACCAACGACAACGTAAAGCTGGGCTACACGGATAAAGGCGGCGGCACGCCTGTCATTCTAATAGCAGGCTACTCCGCCCCCGCCACCTCCTGGTATGATCAGGAAAAAGTGCTGCTCAAACACGGCTACCGCGTCATCGCCTTCGACAGACGCTCCCACGGCAGTTCAGACAATCCTCCCTTTGGCCAGGATATGGCCGCGCACGGCAAAGATTTAGCCGCGCTCATCCACCATTTGCAGCTAGAGAAAACGTTCCTCATCGGGCAATCCCAGGGCGCATCCACCATGTGGGCCTACGTTTCCCAATTTGGCACCAAGCACCTGCACGGCTTGATTAGCGTTGACCAAACACCCAAAATGCTAAACGATGAAACATGGTCCTATGGCATGGTCGGGCTAAATGCTCAAACACGCCCCACATTTTTCGACAAGCCACTGCCAAATCCCACCAACAAGCCAGTCAGCAAGCTCATCTTGCTCATGATGGTTTTACGCGGACCCAAATATCTAAAGTTCGACCGGGAAGGCACCAAGCCACTGCTGCTGGATCATGCCGATTCTGACTGGCGGGAAACAATTCAGCAAACAGATGTCCCGGCGCTGTTTGTCGCTGGTTCAGCCAGTCCATTTTGGCCAAAGGAGCACGCCACCGCCAGCGCCGCGCTCTGCCCCCAAGGCGAACTGGCTATCATCGAAGGGTCTGGCCATGCTGTCAATTGGGAATGCCCCAGGGAATTTGATGCGGTTATGCTCGATTTCCTGTCGAGAGTAGCTTAAAAACGTAGCCGCGGATTCTTTCCGCGCCTTAGCAATTATGGCGCGGAAAGAATCCGCGGCTACAAAATATTCTACTTGCTAACGCTCCCGCAGACGCGGCTCAAAAATGCGCTCCAGCCCCATGCCCAACATGGCGAAGGCAAAGCCTGTCAAGAACAGCAACCCTAACGGAGCCACCACCAAATGGGTAGCGTTTGTGTAAACACCATACGAGAGCGCTTCTACTACCAGCTTCCCCCAAGTTGGCAGGTAGGGGTCGGTGATGCCCAAAAAGGCGAGTGTTGCCTCTAAAAAGACGTAGCTAGGCACCAGAATAATTAGCTTCGGTACCAATACCGTTATGATGCGGGGCACCATGTAGCGTATGATAATGCGCCAATTGCTGGCTCCATAAACCTGCGCAGCTTGAATGTACGGTTCTGAGCGAATCTGCAAAAACGCTGCCCGGTATGTTTTTACCGCACTACCAAACAGCGTCAGCGCCACCGTCACCGCCAAAATGGTAATGATGCTGCGCGAGTACAGGACAAACACCATCAGCGCTACCGGGAAGAACGGCAAAATCAGGTTCACCTCAGTTAAAAATTGCACGGTGCGATCTACCCACCCCCCAAGCCAGGCCCCTAAGGCGGCAATGATCATCCCACCTACCGAGGTGGCAAACGCAGCAACTAAGCCAAAGCCTAAAGCAATCGGCGTTCCCCAAAGCAAAGCAATCATCAAATCCCGACGCTGCGAATCGGTGCCGGCCAGGCCATGCACCTGGCCCAGCATGGTCATTTTTACATCAAAGTCAGCCTCTGGTTCAAATAACAGCGCCTGCACCCGAAGCGTGTAAGTGCCAGGAACAGGTTCGATGGCCTCTCCTTCCGGCCCTAAAAATAACGCCTCAAGGGGGAAATCGGAGCGCAAGCGTCGCTGCAAGCGGTCATCCCGGCTCACAAAGTACGATTCGGTTCGATTCGGTTGAAAGCTGGTTAGCTCTCGTTCGCTGCCATCGGGCCAGACCCAAAATACAGACACATGCGGCCCTTTTTCTATAAATTGGGTCTTCATGTCTAGCACAATTTCTTGTGGATAATCGCCGTAATCGTAGTTAAAAGTAAAGGGAATGGTGATATCTACCAGGTTCTCATTCAGCTGCTCTGTCTCTTTAATAGCGTCTGGCGACTCTGAATCAAACACAATGGTGGGTGGTAAATCACGGGCTAAAAACATGTTTACCCAGGTAGGCTGCGCATTTTGGGGGTTGCGCAGCCACACCTCATTATCTGCTCGCCACAAATTTACCGCTTCCTGGTATGGAATGGTGATCACGGTGTAAATCGAAATGCCGATCAACCCGGTAATCATTAGTAATCCAAAAATAGCGCCAGGGTTTTCGCGCATACCTTGTACCAAGGTGCGCATAGCTCGCCCCCAGCGCTGGATTGCGTCTATTGAGCCATTAAGCAAAGAGTTGCGAGAAACAGTTTGTGGATCAGGTGTTTCAACCAATGGCGAGAGGCGAACAGGACTGGCGCGTCGCTGCCAGAAGCGCCAGTTAGTTTTTTTGGCGATGTGCCCTTGTTGCTGGCTTCCTACCCGCACTCTGGGGTCTACCAGCAGGTAACAGATGTCTAAGATAAAAACAATGACGGCGATGAGGTAGGCAAACATGGTAACAATACCCACAATGAGGGCGGTATCGTAATTGGTGAGGGCTTGTACAAACAGAGTTCCTAACCCATCAATGTTAAAAAAGTATTCGAGGGCAATCAGTTCTTGCCACAACACGGCTAATAGCATGGCAAAGCTGGTAATTAAGGTTGGTAGAGCAGGGCGAAGAATGTAGTGGCGATCAATACGGCCGTTTCCCAGCCCCTTCGCATACGCCAAATCCACGTAATCTTCGTTACGATACACCTGAAAAAAGCTGCGCCACAGGTACGCACTCTGGAAAAACCCTGCCAAAAAGATAGCCAAAAACGGCAGCATCAGGTGGCGCAAAAACACTAAAATCTGCGCCAGGCGGAACTCCGTTGGGAACGTTTCAAAAGTACCGCCCGGTGAAAAACCAAAGACACGCAAGGCAAACACCGTGAGCAACACGCCTAAAACCCAGGCTGGTGCAGACGAGAGCGGCGACAGCCAGATAAACAAACGATCTATCTTTCCCCCGTAATGGCGACTCAGCATGAGGGCAAAGAGCACAGCCACGCCAAAAAGCAGCACGTTAGACACGCCAAAAATCAACAGAGAACGCGCCAAATTATCAAGAATCAGCTCTTTGGCGGTAACGTTTGAGGAAAAATCGAACCCATATAGCCAGGGGCGCTCCAGCTTCCAATCCAGCGTTAAACCATCAACCAGCCAAATGGCGGTGCGCAGCGCCAATGGATCGTTTAGGCCCGCCGCTTCTCTGGCGGCTTCCATGCGCTCTGTAAACACCGCTTCTTGTTCTTCCAAAGACAGAGGGCTGTCACGCAAAGTTAAGCCAATCGAAAACGCTAATTCGGACTCGACAATGGTGTCTACGTAGCCGCCAAAATTGGCAATGATGATGGTGAGGTAAACGGCCGTTACCACCGTCACAAACAGCAAAGCGGTACGTCGCAGAACGTAAAGCGACACATTGCGCCAGGTGGCGCTGGCACGCACCTCAGGCAGCGCCTCGGTTGTAGGTTCAGATAGTTGCTTTACCGTCATCAAATACAATCCTGATCCGGTTCATGGCCAAACTTGCTCGATCTTGTCACCAACTTGTCCCCATTTTGACCGAACGGCCGTAATTGTAACATACTCATTTTGCCAGACACAGGGTCGGAAATTTGTTGGCGGCTTCGTTTAGCTGTGGTAGACTGGCGTTTCGTGCATTTTTTGGCTGACTAATTTGCTCAGCTTGTAACAGTGCTGGTGCCAGACAATCTGGCCTCGCAAAGGAGATTCTTCCAAATGTTTCTGTTACATCGCTCCTCATCAAATCGTGCAGATGCTCCCTTCTGGGGTTACCTTATCTGGTAATCGTCGGTTGGTCTGAGCGAAGGCCGAGGGCCATTCTCGTTATCCGCAATTTTTTGCCTAACAACTGAATAACCTATTGTCTGCTAGCTGCTTGTGGCTAGTTAATCATTGGTTGCGCCTTGCCAACCAACCACTAACCACTCGCCCCTAGCCACTTTTTAAGGAGGAAACATGGAGTTACCGATCCGTCGCTACGGGGACTTGATGTTTGAATATTTGCATCCCCTACGACGCAAAGTTTATTTGCTGGCCGGGCTGATTTTTGTCACGCTGGCGTTGCAGTTGGTGAATCCGCAAATCATTCGGGGATTTATTGATACGGCCGTTTCCACAACAAATAGCCAACCGCTCATCTGGGCCGGTGTGTTGTTTCTGCTCACCTCGCTGCTGCTGCAACTGGTGGGCGTGGCCGCCACCTACGTCGGTGAGGACGTCGGCTGGCAATCCACCAACCAGCTCCGCGCCGATCTGGCCCGCCACTGCCTGCACCTGGACATGGGCTTCCACAACGAGCACACCCCCGGCGAAATGATCGAACGCATTGACGGCGACGTGGCCAACATCGCCATCTTCTTTGCCCAGTTCATCATCCGCATTGTGGGCAACCTGCTGCTGATTGTGGGCGTGCTCATCGTGCTGCTGTGGGAAGATTGGCGGATTTCGCTGGCGCTGGGGATTTTTACGGCCGTTTCCCTCTTCGGCCTTAGCAAATTGCGCCAGATTGCCGTACCCGCCTGGAAAGCCGCCCGCGAAGCCAACGCCGACCTGATGGGCTTCATCGAAGAGCAGCTCGGCGGCACCGAAGACATCCGCGCCAGCGGAGCCGTGCCCTACGTCATGCGCCGCCTGGCCATCTTCAGCCGCGCCCGCATGCACCGCGAAATTGAAGGGGCCGATAAAAGCATCATCATCATTTTGTCCTGGATTGCCCTGTTCACCATCGGGCAGCTTATTTCTATGCTGCTGGGCTACTCGCTTTACCGCAGCGGCACGCTCACCATCGGCTCCGTCTACCTCATTTTCAGCTACACCGCCGCCATCTTCCAGCCGCTGCGCGAAATTAGCAACCAGATCGAAAACATGCAGCAGGCGGCAGCAGGTATTGACCGGGTGGAGCAGCTTTACCGCGAAACCAGCCGCATCAAAGATGAAGGCGAAGGCAAACTGCCAGACGGCCCGCTCGGTATCACCTTTGCGCACGTCAACTTTGCCTACCACGACGATCTGATTTTGCGTGACGTCAGCTTCCAGCTAGAGCCAAGTGAGGTGCTGGGGCTGCTCGGCCGTACCGGCAGTGGCAAAACCACCCTCACCCGGCTGCTGTTCCGCCTGTACGAAGTGACGGACGGCGAGGTTTGCCTGAACGCACACAACATTCAAGCCCTGCCGCTGAGCCATCTGCGCCAAAAAGTGGGCATGGTGACCCAGGAAGTGCAGCTGTTCCGCGCTTCTGTGCGCAACAACCTCACCTTCTTCAACCCGGCCATCCCCGACGCACGTATTCTGGCCGTACTGGAAGATTTGGGGCTAGGGGAGTGGTTTGCCGGGCTGCCAGACGGCCTGGACACCGAACTGGCTTCTGAAGGAGCCAGCCTCTCCGCTGGCGAAGCGCAGCTGCTGGCCTTCACCCGCGTCTTTTTGCAAGACCCCGGCCTGGTGATTTTGGATGAGGCGTCGTCCCGGCTGGACCCGGCCACGGAACAGCTCATCGAACGGGCGGTGGACAAGCTGCTGCACAACCGCACGGGCATCATCGTGGCCCACCGGCTGACAACGGTGCATCGGGCGGACAAGATTATGGTGTTAGGCAACGGCCGTATCATTGAACACGACACCTACGACAATCTGGCTAATAATCCAGACTCCCACTTTGTGGAGCTGTTGCGCACGGGGCTGGAAGTAGACGGTTTGCCAGTAGGCGAGTAAGCGAGTGTGCCAGTAGCTTACTTGCCACTCGCTTACTCGCAAACTCGCAAACTTTTTAAGGAGGAATATGACCACAAAACAACCCACCATCGAAACGCCAACCTGGAAATTTGTTCTGGGACTGATTCGGTTTAAGCCGTGGCCACACTTTTTTAATCTGCTGTCGCTGATAACGCTCATGCTGGGGCAGCTGGGGCCACCGCTTGTCATTCGCTACTTTTTCGACCTGCTCACCGACAATGCCGCAGCCGACTTTAACCTGCCCACGCTCGTTGCCCTGCTGCTGGTGGTAGCCGTCGGACGAATGGGTGGCCGACGCGGGATGATTAAGATGAATCGGCCGTTTATGATGCATTCCCACGCCCTGATGCACAACAACATGCTAGGGCGCATTCTGGAACGCCCCGGTGCGCGTTCCCTGCCCGAAGCGCCGGGTGAAGCAATTAGCCGCTTCCGGGGGGATGTCTGGGAGCTGCCATTTTATGCGCTGTGGGTCAACGACGTGACCGCCAACGGCGTCTTTCTCGTCTTTGCTCTGGCCATTATGATGAGCATTAACGCGCGGATTGCTCTGATTGCCCTGCTGCCGCTGGTCATCGTGGTGCTGGTAACCAACAGCGCTACCGGACGCATTCACACCTACCGACAGGAGATGCGCAAGCGCAGCGGCATCGTCACTGGCTTCATCGCCGAAACGTTTGGCGCGGTGCAGGCCATTAAAGTTGCCTCCGCTGAAGACCGGGTGATTGATTACTTCGACACGCTCAACGAAAAGCGGCGGCAGGCGGCGCTCAAAGATCGGCTGTTTAACGAAGTGCTCGGCTCGATCTTCCAAAATTCGGGCAATATCGGCACGGCGATTGTGCTGCTGCTGGCGGCGCAAAGCTTGCAGACGGGTCAATTCACCGTTGGCGATTTTTCTTTGTTTGTATCGTACCTGGGCAACACGACGGGCTTTGCCAGCTTCCTGGGCTTTTTGCTGGCGCGTTACCGGCAGGCAACGGTGGCAGTTAGCCGGATGGTGCGTCTGCTGCAAGGGGCAGATCCGCTCAGCCTGGTACGTCATCGACCAGTACACCTGTCTGGCGCGTTGCCAGAGATACCGTTTGTGGAGAAAACGGCCGTTCACCAGCTGCAAACCCTCTCCGTAAACAACCTCACCTACATCCACCCGGAATCCGGGCGCGGCATCGAGGCAATCAATCTACAACTGCGCTCCGGCTCCTTCACGGTCATCACCGGGCGCATTGGCGCGGGCAAAACGACGCTGCTGCGCGCGCTGCTGGGGCTGCTGCCGCACCAATCGGGCGAAATTCAGTGGAATGGCGAGTTGGTCAGCCAGCCAGCCGAATTTTTCGTACCGCCGCGCACGGCGTACACGGCGCAGGTGCCGCGCCTGTTCAGCGACACGCTGCGGCAAAATCTGCTGCTGGGCTTGCCAGAGGAGCAGGTTAGCCTGTCAGACGCCATCGAGGCAGCCATTTTGCATGAGGATGTGGCGCAGCTTGAAGAGGGTCTGGACACAACGGTAGGGCCAAAAGGGGTGAAGTTGTCTGGCGGGCAAATCCAGCGCTCGGCGACGGCGCGCATGTTCCTGCGCGAGTCGGAGCTGTACATATTTGACGATCTCTCCAGCGCGCTGGATGTGAATACGGAAAAGCGTCTGTGGACGCAGCTTTTTGCCCGCGACGAGGTGCCCACCTGCCTGGTGGTGTCGCACCGGCGGGCGGCTTTACGGCAGGCGGATCATATTGTGGTGCTGAAAGACGGCCGTATCGAAGCCGAAGGGAAACTTGAGGAGCTACTCGCCACCAGTACCGAAATGCAGCGGCTGTGGGAGGGGAAACTTCAGTAACTAACCCAGCTTTTGTAGCCGCAGTTTCTTACCGCGTTTGAGTGGCGCAGAAAGAATCTGCGGCTACAAAGTTGCGCACAATTGCGGGTAAATCGGCCTTAAATCTAGGGGGCGTGCCTAATCTGCGTTACTCGTCCAGCACAATGAGCTTGTGCCGCACAGCCACGCGAATCAGCTCCACAATGTTGCGGACGTCCAGCTTGGTCATCAGGTTTGTGCGATGTCGTTCGACTGTTTTAATGCTCACATTCATCAAATCCGCAATTTCGGCGTTGGTGTGCCCCTGGCAAATAAGTTGGAGCAGTTCATGTTCGCGGGGGGTTAGCTGGTCTGCGGGAGAGGCATCGCTGCTGCTAGGCGGGGTGAGCGCTGTTTCAGAAACCGAGGGGCTCAGGTAAGTTGCCCCTCGGCTGGCGGCGCGGATGGTAAGGAGCAGTTCTTCTTTGAAGGAGCCTTTAAGCAAATACCCTTTGGCCCCGTTTTGCAGCGCTTGCCGCACAAAAATCTCGTCGGCATACATGGAGAGGATCACGACATGGGTTGGCAGCGCCAATTCTCGCAGTTTTTCCAGCACCTGGATGCCGTTCATGCCGGGCATGGCAATGTCCATCACCAGCACACCAGGTTGTTTTGCTTGCACCAGAGCGAGCGCTTCTTCGCCGTCCTGAGCTTCACCGACCACGGTGATGTCTTCGGCTTTTTCTAGCAGGGCACGAATGCCTTCGCGTACCAAATTATGATCATCGGCGATGACAACGTTTATCATAAGGTTCCTTTTGCTGCTCGCAGTGGCAAGTTGGCCGTTACGGTAGTGCCTTCACCTGGAATTGTGCGGAGCTCTAAACGGCCGTTTAACAATTCTACGCGTTCCTGCATTCCCAGTAAACCCAGTCCAGAAGATTGCAAAGGGGCCGTGCCTTTCTTCTGAAAACCCAGCCCATCATCGGCAATGGAGAGATGAACGGCCGTTTCATCTTGCCACAACTTTACCCACACCTGCTCTGCCTGGGCATGTTTGGCCACGTTTGTCAACGCCTCTTGCAGCACTCGGTACAGGCAAATATTGACCGCACCCGACAATTTCAGGCCAGAACTCCCTTCGTATTGAATGGCTAACTGCGTACGACGACCAAAAGTCTGGCAAAAATCTTCCAGTGTCAGATTTAGGCCCACCGTGTCCAGCGCCGGGGGCCTCAAACCACGCGCCAACATGCGAATCTGATCGCGGGCTGAATCGGTGAGAGCAATCGCCTCATCCAGATTTTGGCGCAAACTTTCTTCAGTGGCGGGAACATCCCCCTGAATGATTTCCAGAGCGATTTTTAACGCTGTTAGCGCCTGCCCTGCCTCGTCATGCAGTTCGCGGGAGATGCGGTGTCGCTCTTCTTCCTGCGCCTGCACAATGCGCTTGGCCAGCCCCTGAATCGCTTCCTCGGCACGCTTGCGGGCTGTAATGTCGTGGGCATAAATGCGCAGGCGGTACACGTCGCCTTCTATCGTGTAACAAACCTTTTGCTCCACCACAACATCCCCCATGTCCACCTCGCGCCCCACAAACTCTTGATCGGTATCCACAAAGGCAGCCACGATAGGGCGTAAGCCTTTGAGCAGCGGATGGCTTGATCCCTTCTGCCACAGCTCTGGGAAGCGTTGCCGGGCTTCAGGGTTCATGTAAGTCGGCCGTCCCAGCAGGTCCGTCTCGATAACCATGTTGGGATTTTGCTCAGGGAAAGTGGCCAACCATTGCAGCTTTTTTTCCAGGTGCTGGTAATCGGACAATTGCTGTTCTAACTCATGGATTTGTTGTTTTAAATCGGCAATTATTTTCGCGTCATCTTTCATGGTTTTCTCTTTGCGGTTCGTATCAGGGCAGACCGATCAGATACCCAGGGGGCGTAGGGGGCGCTTGTTAGAGCAGCCAACCGCAACAACACATCATCATAATTGACACGCCACCCGACAAAATTTTTCCACGCCAAATCCCGGTCAGCCCGGATGGGCACATTTTGCGCCACGAGTTCTTGGCACACTTTGTCAAACTCGTACCGACTGATGCTGATAGGCATGTCGGGTCGTGGGTTTGATTCATGAGGAAGTTTAAAAAAATCGGCAATCTGGCGCAATGCTAAAAAGCCAGACCGAATGCAAAACGCCGCCTGGGGATCGAAGGGCACATCAACAGCCGCCAGGATAAACGCGGCTGAATCCATGACGCTGCCTGCGGCCGTAATCCAGGAGCGCTGCGGCTGCGGCGAGCGAAAAAAAACCAGCGGCGACAGTGAAGTGTGGCTCTCTTCCAGCTCGGCAAACCAGGTTTGCCAGCTCATCCACACATCGCGCAGGCGCTCTAGCTCGCCCGTGCGGTAGGAGCGGGAGACCATTTCGGCCACGGTGGGCGGTGAACCAGCACGCGATTCCCACAGGACAACGGCCGTTTCCCTCCTAGAAAAAGCGCTGTACATCGTCGGCAGATAGGCAATCAGCATCGCTATCAACACCAACCCAATCATCGCCTCAGAAAATTCCAGCAGCTTAGACGCAACCGTGTTCACCGAGGCATATCCCAGCGTCAGCAGCGAGGAGCCGCTGAGGTAAAACAGCTCCGGCAGCGGGCGTGGCTCCAGCGCCCAAAACAGCAAAATGTAGCCCAGCAGGATGAGCACCAGCAAAATCATCGGCATCAAAAAGAGGGCCAGCGGCGGGAAAAAAGCCATGATCCGGTCACGCTCTTCATACGTGGCACGCTTCACCCGCAGCCGAAAAAAGAAGCCAATGCTGCGAAACACCACCCGCGTCAGCCAGACGTTGACCCCACGCGGCATGATAAACGTTTTAATCGCCGCAACCAATGTGCCGCCAATGATGAAAATGCCGCTGAGGAAAACGGCCGTGCGCAAAACCATTATGCCTGTGCTGTTCATATCCATACATCAATTATCACAACTTCCCCGCCTTGTGTCGATTTCTGTTTGGCAAGCTGTTGTGGCCTCCGCTAAAATGTTCTTACTGATTAGTGGCTGGTTGCTAGTAAAATCGGGCTAACCAGTAGCCACTCGCAACCAAGGACAAAAAATGAACTACGAAGATTTCCAGCATATTTTGTTTGAAAAACGTGACCCGCATATTTTGTGGCTAACCCTCAACCGGCCAGAACTGCTCAACGC
The DNA here is from genome assembly GCA_020634455.1 of Ardenticatenaceae bacterium. Lineage (GTDB taxonomy): Bacteria > Chloroflexota > Anaerolineae > Promineifilales > Promineifilaceae > Leptofilum. The sequence continues at coordinate 1,116,423 of JACKBQ010000001.1, forward strand.
CGCCAATGCCCGCCTGCACACCGAGCTGGTCGAAGTATGGCGCACCATTGACCGCGATCCGGATGTGCATGTGGCTATCGTCACCGGGGCTGGTCGCGCCTTCTCGGCCGGGGGCGATTTGAAACTGGTGGAAAATGCTTACCAGAATTACGATGAGATCATTCGCATTCTGGATGAGGCGCGGGATTTGGTTTACAACATGCTGCATTGTAGCAAGCCGATCATTTCCGCGATTAACGGAACGGCCGTTGGCGCAGGACTCGTCGTGGCATTACTGGCAGACATCCCCATTGCCGCAGAGAGCGCCCGGCTGGCCGACGGGCACGTGCGCATGGGCGTGGCCGCTGGCGACCACGCGGCGATCATCTGGCCGCTGCTGTGCGGCATGGCCAAGGCCAAATATTACCTCATGACCAGCGACTTTGTTTCTGGCTCGGAGGCCGAGCGCCTGGGGCTGGTCAGCCTGTGCGTGCCAGATGACGAGCTGTTGGACAAAGCGATGGCAGTTGCCACCAACCTGGCCAGCGGCCCGCGCCACGCCATCCGCTTCACCAAACGCGCCTTGAACCAATGGCTGCTCCAGGCTGGCCCCATCTTTGACCATTCGCTGGCGCTGGAAATGCTTGGCTTCTTCTCCGAAGATATGATGGCAGGTGTGGAAGCCATACGCAGCAAAAAACCACCGCGCTATCCTTCCAGCCAATAACAAATTGGAGCAAACGACATGGCAAACAATTCTCGTGCATCGGCTGCTGCATTGGCCGAGCAAATCGCCGCCCAATACAGTGAGCTGCCCCAAGTTACGGCCGTATCATTAGGTGGCTCGCTGGCCACAAAACAATCTGGAGCTGATTCAGACATCGATCTATACGTTTATACGGTAGAGGATATTCCGCTGGACGCGCGGCAAGCCATTGCCCAAAGCAATGCCAGCCAATACGAGGTTGATAACCAGTTCTGGGAGTCGGGCGATGAATGGATTGACCAAACAACGGGCATCCATGTGGACGTGATGTTCCGCAGCACACATTGGATTGAAGAACAAATCAACCGCATTTTGCTGCAGCATTTGGCATCAGTTGGCTACTCGACCTGCTTCTGGCACAATGTTTCAACGTCAAAAATATTGTTTGATAGGGTAAGTTGGTATGCTCAATTACAGGTGGCAGCGAAACGGCCGTATCCACCCCAGCTACAGCAAGCCATCATCGCCAAAAATTTCCCGATTCTGCGCAACACGCTTTCCTCATACCTTTACCAGATTAACAGCTCCATGCGCCGAAAGGACACCGTCAGCCTCAATCATCGAATTGCCGCGCTACTAGCTAGCTACTTTGACATTCTCTTTGCCTTAAACGAGCTACCCCATCCTGGCGAGAAACGGTTACTGCACCTTGCTACTACCCAATGCAAGTTACAACCAAATAACATGGTAGAACATATCAACCACCTACTCCTAGCCTCCACGGAAGATGAAGATGTTCCAGACAGAGTCAACGATCTTGTTGACAGTTTAGAAGAATTGCTTCGCTCTTACGGAGCTTAAGGCATGGTAGGGAAAGAGCCATCGGTAAGGCAATTGTTGTATAATGGTGGCAACCACTATTTTGAACCGAGGCATCGCACATGATTGAACCAACCCTGGAAGTTGACGACAAGTTAGCCGAATTTGAGGCCCGCATTGCCCGTGGCGAGAAGATCGAGCCGGGCGACTGGATGCCGGACGAATACCGCCGCCAGCTCATCCGCATGATTTCGCAGCACGCCCACAGCGAAGTGGTGGGGATGCTGCCAGAAGGGGCCTGGATTCCCCACGCGCCCAGCCTGCGCCGCAAAATGGTGCTCATGGCCAAAGTGCAGGATGAGGCGGGGCACGGCCAATACCTCTATCACGCGGCCGAAACGCTGGGCGCTACCCGCGAAGAGCTGCTGGACGCGCTGCTGACAGGCAAGGCCAAATACGCCTCCATCTTCAACTACCCCACCCTCACCTGGGCCGATGTGGCCTGGATTGGCTGGCTGGTAGATGGCGCGGCAATCAAAAACCAGACGATGCTGGCACAGGCTTCTTACGGACCGTACTCGCGGGCAATGGTGCGCATCTGCGCCGAGGAGACGTTCCATTACAAGCAGGGCAAGGAGATGATTGTCCATTACGCGACCAACGGCACGCCGGAGCAAACGGCGATGGTGCAGGATGGCCTGAACCGCTGGTGGCCGCCTACCCTCATGATGTTTGGTCCGCACGACAACGAATCCACCAATTCCGAAATCTTGATGCGCTGGGGGATCAAAACCAAGTCCAACGACGAACTGCGCCAGGAGTTCATCAATGAAGAGGTGCCGGAAGTTCACGCCCTGGGACTGACGATTCCTGATCCCGATCTGCATTTTGATGAAGCGTCCGGCAACTGGATCATCGGCGCGATTGATTGGGACGAGTTTTGGCAGGTGGTGCGGGGCAACGGCCCGATGAATGCCGAACGGTTGGCAGCAAGACAAGAAGCGCATGAAAACGGCCGTTGGGTGCGTGAAGCGATGGCCGCCTATGCAGAAAAGCAAATTTAACCGCGGAGATCGCAGAGAACGCGGAGACAAAAGAAAAACTCTGCGCCCTTCGCGCGCTCTGCGGTAAAAAATCACATGACCGATACCCAATGGCCTCGCTACGAGGTGTTCAAGCAAGATAATCCAAAGAAGCCGCATGAAGCGGTGGGCTCTGTGCATGCGCCGGATGATGAACTGGCTCTGCAAAATGCACGGGATGTGTTTGTGAGACGGCCGTCTGCCGTCAGCCTGTGGGTAGCGCGAGCCGATGCCATCTTCATGATGACGCGAGAAGAATTGGCCGCCAACCCAGATTTTGGGCGGGTGAAGTCGCAGGTGACTGGCACGCCAGCGATCTTCCACATCTTCACCAAAACCAGCCAGCGGCGCAGCATGACCTTTGTGCGCCACGTGGGGCAAATCGAAGCCGTGACGCCCGAACAGGCACTGCACAACGCCATCGAGAGTGGCAAGTTTGACGCCGAAGATGTCTGGGTTTGGTGGGTGGTGCCCGATGAGGAAATCATCCGCAGCGGCGAGGATGACATTGACAGCCTGTTTACCCCCGCCGTGGACAAAACGTATCGGCAGCAAAATCATTACGGCTTCGTCAGCCCCCGCCGCCAACAGCGCAGTCATCACAAAGACAAACAATAAAATCAGCAGATTTCGCAGATTTTCCAGATTTTTCAATCTTTTTAATCTGCGAAATCTTTGATAAATGCCTTCGTTTTCAAGAAAATACATGAACCAAGCAATTCAACAAATTCTCACCCAAAAACTACTGGCAATGGCCGATGATGAGCTGATTTTGGCACACCGCAATTCGGAATGGATTGGGCACGCACCAATTCTGGAAGAAGATATCGCCCTGGCCAACATCGCCCAAGACGAGCTGGGCCACGCCAACATCTGGTACGAGCTGCACCAACCGCTCACCGACGACGAACCAGACGAGCTGGCTTTTTTCCGCGACGCACCGGATTTTCGCAATGTGCAACTCGTCGAGCTGCCGTGCGGCGATTGGGCATTTACGATGCTGCGCCAATATCTATTCGATGCGTACGAGCTTTTGCTGCTGGATCAGCTTCAGCATAGTCGCTATCAACCCTTAGCCGAAGCGTGCGCCAAAATTCGCAACGAGGAAATTTACCACCTGCGCCACACCAGCAGCTGGATCAAGCGGCTGGGTCTGGGCACGGCCGAATCCCACCAACGCACCCAGGCGGCGCTGGATGAATTGTGGCCATATGCCCAACAGCTTTTTGTGCCGCTGCCCGGCGAATCTATTTTGATAGATGAAAAAATCGTACCAAATCTGGCCCGGCTGCATGAGAGCTGGTTGGAGCGGGTACGGCCGTTCCTCACTGCCGCCCAACTCACCATCCCACACAACCAAATACCACCCACCAAAAATCGCAGCGACCACACAACCCACCTCTCCACCCTGCTAACTGACATGCAAAAAGTTGCCCGACTGAACCGCGAGGCGGTTTGGTAATTGGGTAACTGAGTAATTGAGTAATTACCCAATTACCAATTACTCAATTACAAATCACTCCCATGACAAAATTTACCCCCACCCAAGTCTGGCAAGCCCTGGAATCAGTCAAAGACCCAGAAATTCCGGTAGTGTCTGTGGTGGAAATGGGGATTGTGCGAAAAGTGACTGTGGAAGATGGCGGCGTGCGGGTGACGATGACGCCGACGTTTTCTGGCTGCCCGGCTTTGGATGTGATGCGGCGGGACATTGAAACGGCCGTTCGCCAGCTAGGCATCGAAAAAGTGACCGTCGAAACCATCTTGCATCCCCCCTGGAGCACCGACTGGATTACCGACGACGCCCGCGAAAAGCTGCGCCAGTTTGGTCTGGCTCCGCCGCAAAAACACGGCGGCGACCTCATTTCCGTCGCCTTTCTGGACGTAGCCGAATGCCCCCGCTGCGGCTCCAAAAATACCACCATCAAAAACAGCTTTGGCCCCACCCTCTGCCGCATGATCTACTACTGCCACGACTGCCAGGACGCCTTCGAGCAGTTCAAACCGCTGTAAGTTGGAGACTGGAGATTGGAGATTAGAGATTGGTCTATATCAATCTCCAGTCTCCAATCTCTAATCTCCATTTCAACTCTCCGCCCGATCCGCGAAGGGTTTGATGGTTTGGGTGGCCAGGATGCTGTCTTCGGGCAGGGGATTGGCGGTGTCGGGAACGGCCGTTTCCCAGCCCAACTTGCCCCCCAACGACAAAATCGCCTTATCCGCGCTCCAAAAGAGGCGCGATGGCCCCAACTCATCCAGCAGTCCGCCGCGCCGCAGCAAGCTCTCCACCCGCTGATCCATTGACGTAAGCAGCAAATCACCACCGCCAACGTGCTGACGATGCCACAGCTCGCGCAGCACCTCGATGCCCGTGGCATCCACCAGGGGCACACCGCGCACCGACAAAATCAGCGTGGCGTCCGGCCCATCTTGCCCTTCCACCGTTTCCAGCAGGCGGCGCGCCGCCGCAAAAAAGAGCGGCCCACTGAGGTAATAGACGCTCACATTGTGCGCCGCCGCGGGCGCAGCCAGGCCCAATCGTTCCGCCTCCACCGGACGGCGCGAAATTTGCAATTCGCTCATTTGGGCCATAAAAACCAGGGTGCTGATGCCAAAGCCAATCAAAATCGCCTGGGTCAAATCAAGCAAAACGGTGGCCACCAGGGTAATGAGAAAGGCGGCAATGGCGTGTTTGAGCCGCCGCCCAAAGAAGAAGCGGATGGCGTGCCACTCGTTCATGCGCCATGCCGTGACCATGAGCACGCCCGCCAGCGCCGCCAGCGGTACCCGTCCAATGAGGCTACCAAACAGCAGCGCCGCCCCCAGCAAAACCAGCCCGTGAATGACGCTCACCAGCCGCGTGACGCCGCCGCTTTTGACGTTGACGCTGGTTCGGGCGATGGCCGCCGTAGCCGGGACGCCACCAAAAAAGGGAATGATGATGTTGCCGATGCCCTGGGCTACCAGCTCGATGTTGGTAAACATGCGCACGCCGGTCATGTTGCCCGCCACCGCGCCGCATAGCAAACTTTCAATCGCGCCGAGCGCGGCGATAGACATGGCGGGCACAATTAGATTGCCCAGTTCTTGCCAGGGAACGGCCGTAATCCGCAACCGGTTCTCCAACAAAATGGTGCGCGGGATGGCCCCAATCGTGGGCACCTCCCAGCGCAGCAGCACCACCAGCAGCGTGGCCAATACAATGCCCACCAGCGAACCGGGCACTCGCTTGCCCCAGGCGAAACGCGGCCAGAGGAGCATCGTGGCCATCACAATCAGGGCTACGGCCACGGCTGACCCGTTAGGCGCAATGCCACTTTCGGCGTAGACGGCCAGCTTGGCCAGCACGTTTTCCGCCGCCGGGGTTTTGATGCCCAAAAAGTTATCAATCTGGCCAAAGGCGATGATGACAGCAATGCCGCTGGTGAAGCCGGAGATGACCGGGCTGGGAATGAGGGCCACCACCCGCCCCAGGCGGAAAATGCCCAGCGCCAAAATCATCGCCCCGGCCAGCAGCCCGGCCAGCCAGACGCCTTCCAGCCCGTAGCGCGTCGCCAGCACGATGAGCACGGCCGACATCGCCCCCGTTGGCCCGGAAATCTGGTACGGTGCCCCACCCAGCAGCCCAATGATGATTCCGGCGAGAACGGCCGTTACCAAGCCCGCCGCCGCATCTGCCCCCGAAGCCACACCAAAAGCCAGTGCCAGCGGCAAGGCCACCGCCGCCACCGTCAGCCCGGCCAGTAAATCTTTTTGAAATGTTCCCGCATTGTAGTTGGCAAACTCCCGCCGCCACATGAAAAACCAGTCACGAATCATAGATCACCATTCGTTAGAAAACAGAAAAAAGCGACTCGCCCACCGGCAAGCCGCTCAAAAATGCTAACGGAAACTATAGCAACAAATTGTGGAATGAAAAGGAATTTACAGCTGAATGGGTTCTTGTTTACGGCCGTTCCACCACAAGCCTAGCACATCCTGCCTCTTTAAATCTCTGTGCCCCCAGTCGCTAATCCTCAAACTCGGCGATGGCGGCGCGGCCAACCATTTCCAGCGCGGTGTCGCCGGAGGGTGGCTGCATCGCGCCCGCCCGCACGTCACGGAAGTAGCGCTCCAGCGGCAGCGCTTTGGTGATGCTGCTGCCCCCGGCAATGCGCAGCGCCTGGTCGGTCACCTTGTTGGCCGTCTCCGTCACCATCGTTTTGGCGGCGGCAATGCGGGCGGACATTTTAGTGCGATCGGCGTCATCGCCACTCCACTCGCCCGCCACGTCAAACAGCAGCGAGCGGGCCGCTTGCAGCGCCACGTCAATCTCGCCAATTTGCCGCTGAATTTTGGGCAGCGTGGCGATTGGTTTGCCCAGCGCCGTGGGCACCCGCTCCAGGGCAAATTGAATGACGCGGTTTCGGGCAGCCATCGCTGCGCCCAAATAAATAGTTGACATAATCATCGGAAACCAGAGATTAGGCTGTGGCGAACGGCCGCCTTGTTCAATCACGTAATTTTGCGGGATGTGGACATTATCGAAGAGCACGTCGTGGCTGTCGCTGGCGCGCAGGCTGAGCGAATCGCTCCAGGTGGTGATCCAGGACACGCCGGGCATGTTTTGCTCCAGCAGCACCACCGCCCCCTCGCCAGCCAAATCGACCCGGACGAGCATGTGGGTGAGGTGTTTGCCGCCAGTGGACCAGGTTTTACGGCCGTTTACCACCCACCCCTCACCATTTTGCACAGGAACGGCCGTTGTGGCGGGCAAGCCCCCGCGTGACGGACTACCCAGCGCCGGTTCGCTGGCAATCGAGTTGAACAACGCTCCACTCGCTGCTAAACGGCAAAATTTCTCATACCAGGCGTCATCCCAGGTGCGTACTTCGCGCTGGTGGCCAAAAATATGCACCTGCATCCCGGCCACAATGGCGGTGGAGGTGCTGCCCTGCGCCAGCGCCAATTGCGCCGCCACGCAGTCGCGCAGCGACAAACCGTAGCCGCCAAATTCGCGCGGCACGCTGATGCCCAGGTAGCCGGACTGTTTGAGTGCGGCCACATCTTCTTCGGGGAGGATGCCTTGCCGATCCGCTTCGTCGGCGCGGGTGGCAAACTGTTGGGCGAGGGTTGTGGCTAAGGAAACGGCCGTTGTTGCATTCTTTTCGTTTTGGGTTGGAAGGTTATTCATCATGAAAATGATTCTAACCACAATCCAAAACTCTAGCCACCTGGGGGTTGAGGCAGGGTTTTTACCGCAGAGGGCACGGAGGGCTCAGAGATTTTTTTGGTCTTGGCGCTCTCGGCGTGCTCTGCGGTTAAATAAAAAGGGGCAGATTAGAGCGTGAGCAAACGGCCGTTTACGGCCCCATTTTTCAGCGCATTGCGGGTGTCCACGATGAGCGGGGCGTGCTGGGTGATGAGGTCGTAGTCGAAGGCGGCGTGGTTGGTGACAATGACGACGCAATCCGCATTTTGCAGGGAAACGGCCGTAAGCGGCACCGATTCGGCCGTAAAATCATCCAGAGACAGGCTGGGGACGTGCGGGTCGTGGTAGGCTATTTCCGCGCCCTGTGCTTGCAGCAAGTGGATGATGTCCAGCGCTGGGCTTTCGCGCACGTCGGCGACGTTGGGCTTGTAGGCGACGCCCAGCAGCAACACCCGGCTGCCGTTGACCGCCTTGCGCATCTCGTTAAGCCCGGCGGCAATTTTGCTGACGGCGTAGGCGGGCATCGAGCTGTTCACCTCGGCAGCCAGCTCAATGAAGCGGGCGGTGTAGTTGAGCGTGCGCAGCTTCCAGCTGAGGTAATGCGGATCGATGGGAATGCAGTGCCCGCCCAAGCCGGGGCCAGGATAGAAGGGCATGAAGCCGTACGGCTTGGTCGCGGCCGCTTCGACCACTTCCCAGACGTTCAGTCCCAGGCGGTCGCACATCAGGGCCACCTCGTTCACCAGACCGATGTTGACAGCGCGAAAGGTGTTTTCCAGCAGCTTCACCATCTCGGCGGCGGCGGTGCTGGAGACGGGCACGGGTTGGGCAACGATGGTGCCGTAGAGAGCAACGGCCGTTTCTGCACAAGCGTCCGTCATCCCCCCAATCACCTTTGGCGTGTTGTAAACCGTGTAATCGGTGCGGCCCGGATCGATGCGTTCGGGCGAAAAAGCGAGGAAAAAGTCACGCCCCACGCGGTCGCCGTTGTGGATGAGCCGGGGAAGAATGACCTCCTCGGTGGTGCCGGGGTAGGTGGTGGACTCCAGCACCACCAGCTTACCCGTCGCCCCCACGCGGGAAATATTTTCGGCGGCGTTGATGATGTAAGAGATGTCCGGGTCTTTGGTTTTGCGCAGCGGCGTGGGCACGCAAATGGAGATGGCGTCGGTGTCGGCGAGTTGGTTGTAGTCGGTGGTGGGGTGAAAACGGCCGTTCGCCAGCAACGGGGCAAGTTCGGCCGCAGGCACATCATCAATGTAGCTCTGGCCAGCTTGCAAAAGCGCCACTTTTTCCGGGGAAACATCCACACCGATGACGGTGAAGCCCGCCTGGGCAAAGGCCACCGCTAGCGGCAGCCCCACGTAGCCCAGCCCCACCACGCCAATCTTGGCCTGGCGGTTGTCTATTTTGTGCAGTAATTGCTCTTTTCTTTCCATTGGGATCAACGGTATCCTTTACGACTCAAAGTGGTAGGAGTATAGCGGGGAACGGCCGTATCGTTCAAGACGATTTTGCGGCTATTGCCCTGGTACTATAAAGAAAGGACAGGTTCATGAAAAAAGTTTTGGTAACAGGCGGCGCGGGCTTTATCGGGGCCAATTTGGTGCGGCAACTGCTGGCGGCGGGCTACGCGGTGCGGGTACTGGACAATTTTGCGACGGGGCAGCGCAGCTATCTGGATGGACTGCCCATCGAGCTGGTTGAGGGAGATATTTTGGACCGGGCTGTGGTGGAAACGGCCGTTCGCCACGTCTCCGGTGTCATTCATCTGGCAGCCCAAACCAGCGTGCCAGATTCGGTAGCCAATCCGCTGTACGACTGCCAGCAAAACGTGCTGGGCACGCTCAATTTACTGGAGGCGTGCCGCCAATCAGGCGTACCCCGCTTCGTCTTTGCCTCCTCCAACGCGCCGCTGGGCCGTCAGCTCCCGCCCGCCCACGAGGAACAAGCGCCGCTGCCCATTTCCCCCTACGGTGCCAGCAAGTTGGCGGGGGAAGGGTACTGTCTGGCGTATCACGGTTCGTGGGGGCTAGGCACGATTGTGCTGCGCTTTGCCAATTTGTACGGCCCGTTCAGCGGGCATACCAAAGGCGTGGTGTCGCTCTTTTATAAAGCGATTTTGGCGAATCGGCCGCTTACCATCTACGGCGACGGGCAGCAAACGCGGGATTTCATCTACGTGGGGGATTTGTGCCGCGCCATCCAGCTGGGGCTGGAAAGCAACATCAGCGGCGAACTGTTCCAAATTGCCACCGGCATGGAAACCACCATATTGGAACTGACAGAAAAAATTGCGGCTATCACTAGGCAATCAGTGCAAGTGAATCATGCGGCGGAGCGTGTTGGGGACATTGGGCAGAATTATTCGGCCGTTTCCAAGGCGGAAAAGCTGCTGGGGTGGCGCCCCACCACCACGCTGGAAGCTGGTTTGGCGCAAACGTGGGAATGGTTTCTGGCAAACAGGTAAAAAAAGAGCGAACGGCCGTAAAGCCGTTCGCTCCGCTAACAGTTAACCGAAAACGATTTTACGGGGTGCCAAAATTCGGCACGACAGATGTGGAAACCTCGTTGCCATTGGCATCGGCGCAGGTCACATCCAGGCTAAATTCGGGGGCAAAGAGCCAAATCAGCACATTATTCACTATACGCGCAGATTCATTACTTCGTACAACCAGGTTTACATTTTGCCCACTGGTAACATCATACCCATTGATAGTTGCGGAAACCAGGTTCGGTGCCGTTTCACTACAGGCATACTCTACCAGGAACTTGCCACCCACTTCGTTGGTCTTGGGGCGCAGGAGTTCGAGAACGGCCGTAGGCGGGTCGAGTTCAGGTTCTTTCTCTGTTTCAGGTTGGAAGCAAAGAACAGAAAAGCCGAACTTCGTGTCTGACGGGCCGTCTCCCAGATTACTGGAGAATTGCAGTTCCAATGAAGCAATCCCTGTCCCTGCTACCACAAAGTAGTAATTGCCTGGCTGACCCACTGCCGCAGAGGCATCGCCTGTGATCCACAAGCCTTGACCCTTGACCAACACGCCATCACTCGTGAACGAAAGCGTATCCGTCGCCACCACATTACCAGCGCTATCATAAGCAACCAGTGAGGCGTTATGCTCGGTCGCACCATTGGGATTGAAATCACCAAAGTCTAGCATGTTGATAGAGAAATAATCCACTGTCACGCCCGGCGCAAAGGAGAAGTTATAATCATGAATCTGCTCGGAATCAGATATGCCTCCATAATCCCCGCTGCCATAATTAACGAGATTACCTGGTATATTTGGCCCTGTGTACAGTTTGGGTTCCTGACCTTCAGCGATTGCAACCACATTGCCTGCGCCACTGATGTTCAGGTTTGGATGCACGGTGCCCAATCCCTCTGCTGACGTGCCTGGCTCTAGCAAGTTGAAGTCGGCACACATTGAACCTGCCGGCGGTTGGGGCGGCGGCGCTTCTGGCTCAAAACATAATATAGAAAATCCAAACTTGGTATCAGACGGACCAACTCCCAAATTAGTCGAAAATTCCAGTTCTATCCGAGACATACTTGCCCCGGAAACAGTGAAGATGTAGTTACCCGGATTGCCAACGGCCGTTGTCGCGTCACCCGTATTCCACAATTCATCATCCGGGGTCATGTTGCCATCACTCGTGAAGGACAACGTATCTCGGGCTACCTCGAAGCCAAACTTGTCATAGCCCACTAAGGCAACGTTGTGCTCGGTCGCCCCGATTGGGTTGAAATCCCCATAGTCCAGCATATTGATTGAGAAATAACTGACTGCCATCCCAGGTGAAAATGAAAAAGCATAATCATGAATCTGGGCAACATCTGAGAACCCACCAAATTCGGCTGTGCCTACATTCGTAATGAACCCAGGATAGTTTGGTCCTGAATACAGCTTGGGTTCGACTCCTTCAGCAATCGCGACAATCGTTCCTGCACCGCTAATGTTCAGGTTCGGATGAACAGCCCCTAAACCTTCCGCTAAGGTACCTGGCTCCAATAAATTAAAGTCTGCACAACTTGTTCCAGCTGGAGGCGTAGGCGGGTCACCCCCTTCAGGTTGGAAGCAAAGAACAGAAAAGCCGAACTTCGTGTCTGACGGGCCGTCTCCCAGATTACTGGAGAATTGCAGTTCCAATGAAGCAATCCCTGTCCCTGCTACCACAAAGTAGTAGTTGCCTGGCTGACCCACTGCCGCAGAGGCATCGCCTGTGATCCACAAGCCTTGACCCTTGACCAACACGCCATCACTCGTGAACGAAAGCGTATCCGTCGCCACCACATTACCAGCGCTATCATAAGCAACCAGTGAGGCGTTATGCTCGGTCGCACCATTGGGATTGTAATCACCAAAGTCTAGCATGTTGATAGAGAAATAATCCACTGTCACGCCCGGCGCAAAGGAGAAGTTATAATCATGAATCTGCTCGGAATCAGATATGCCTCCATAATCCCCGCTGCCATAATTAACGAGATTGCCTGGTATATTTGGCCCTGTGTACAGTTTGGGTTCCTGACCTTCAGCGATTGCAACCACATTGCCTGCGCCACTGATGTTCAGGTTTGGATGCACGGTGCCCAATCCCTCTGCTGACGTGCCTGGCTCTAGCAAGTTGAAGTCGGCACACATTGAACCTGCCGGCGGTTGGGGCGGCGGCGCTTCTGGCTCAAAACAAAGTACCGACAATCCAAACTTGGTATCAGATGGACCAACTCCCAAATTAGTCGAAAATTCCAGTTCTATCCGAGACATACTTGCCCCGGAAACAGTGAAGATGTAGTTACCCGGATTGCCAACGGCCGTTGTCGCGTCGCCCGTATTCCACAATTCATCATCCGGAGTCATGTTGCCATCGCTCGTAAACGTTAGTGTGTCCCTGGCTACCTCAAATCCATTCGCATCATAACCTACTAATGAGACATTGTGCTCTGTTGCACCAATCGGATTGAAATCCCCATAGTCCAGCATATTGATTGAGAAATAACTCACCGCCATCCCCGGCGTGAACGCAAATGAATAGTCGTGAATTTGATCAACATCTGAGAACCCACCAAACTCCGCTGTACCTACATTGGTGACAAAACCTGGATAGTTTGGTCCTGAATACAGCTTGGGTTCGACTCCTTCAGCAATTGCGACAATCGTTCCTGCACCGCTAATGTTCAGGTTCGGATGAACTGTACCCAATCCTTCAACCAGCGTCCCTGGTGCCTGTTGTTGGAAGGTCACACAGGAGATATCGTTAGGTGCAAAGGGGAGGTTCGTATTGTCTTGTGCCAGCACCAATGATGATGTTCCTGAGACAAGAAAAATTAAAAACAACAATAAAAAATATTTATAGTTCAACTTATGGGGTCGATACGTTTGATAAGCTAGGCCATTAAATGACATCCGAAGTCTCCTTCTATTTCAAATCCTTCTACTACTGTTATTTCATAATCAGACATAATACATTACAAGCATAAAATATTAATATGCATAGAGCTTACATAGCGTCTTAACTTTCTGTAGTCTGAAGTTGCAGTTTGAAATATACTCATGTAGTATTCAAACTGATTTTACTTTAGGGGAGAAGCATTTTGGAAGACGAAATTGATTTACGGCCGTATATAGATAGCCTGAGAAAAAGCTGGTATCTTATTTTAGTTTCCGCTGTTAGTTTTACCATTATCGCACTCGTAATTAGTTCACTTCTGTCCCCAAAATATGAAGCAAACGCCCTCATTATTGTAAAATCAAGCGACATTATTCAATTAGATGAGCGTATTCGCGATACCTCCCAGAGCCAGCCATTAAATTCCCTCCCAGAGTTAGCTATAAGTGATGAACTTCTACAAACGGTAATTACAAAATTGGCATTGAATAATATAAATCATGTAGAACAACTTCGCAAAATTCTGAAAACAACTCAAGGCAGTAGCACTTCCTTTATTCAATTTACAGCTTCATACGATGATCCAGAATTAGCTGCAAATATCGCATCCATTTGGGCAACGGAGTTTGTAAATCATGTGAACAACATTTATTTTGATTACGATGGAGGTCAGCTACAATTTTATGAAGACCAATTAGTTGAAGCTGAATCAAAGCTTTTAAATGCCGAAGAAGAACTTATTAGCTACCAATCTATTAATCCTAGCGGAATCATTAGTAACACTTTGGCTGCCTATAATCAAAGACAGCTTGATTATCTGGCCGCTCAGCAAGATTTAACATTTTTAGCGCAAGATGTTGAAGCGCATTTAACAACATTAACAGAACCTGCAAACGCACAACCTGTCTCCTTTGCCGATCAATATTTGGCCCTTTCTCTACAGTTACGGCTCTTGAATTTAGAATCAGCAGCCCCTCTTTTATTGCAACCTATTGACTCTACAAACCTCACAACAGAGAATCGCTTAGAGCAAACAGCTACTTTAGAATCAATGTTGACAATATTAGACAATCAAAGTTTAGCTTTAAGCGAGACTTTAACTGAAATCGAATCGCAAATTGTAGATTTACAACAACAACTCGAAATAGCAAACACTGAATTTGCCCGATTATCTCGCGAGGTAACTATTGCTGAAAGTACATACAACCTTTTGGCCTTGAAGGTTGAGGAAGAAAATATCACATCGCGTAATACAGGTGAAGGCATTAGGTTAGCCAGTAAACCAAGTGTACCAATCAAACCAGTTAGCCCTGATTTCATAAGAAACGGAATCATAGGTTTTCTCTTCGGTTTCATCGTTGGGACTTTTGCTCTCATTTCCAAGCAATGGTGGCAAATATATAATCAGCAATAATCTTTCTAAAGATTTTGTGTCCTACTGTTCCCAAAGGCAGACCAACAGCTACATAACGAATATAAATAATTCACAGCACATTGCTAAAAAACAACGTGTCTAATAAATAAGGAAAAACAATGGAGAGTAGTAAAAAAAATTCCAATAACTTCTGGCACAATCGTCGGGTTTGTGTAACTGGTGGTGCCGGATTTTTAGGATCCTTTGTTGTAGAAAAACTGAGTGAGCGAGGAGTAACGGAGATTTTTATTCCGAGAAAAAGCGATTACAATCTAGTAGAAATTGAGGCCGTAAGGCAGATGCTAGAAGACGCACAACCAGACATCATCATCCACTTAGCGGCTCAAGTTGGTGGTATCGGAGCAAATCGAGCACATCCAGCCGAATTTTTTTATAACAATTTAATGATGGGTACAACCTTATTTCATGAATCGTGGAAAAAAGGTGTCGAAAAATTAACGATCGCAGGCACTGTTTGTGCCTACCCCAAATTTGCCCCCATCCCCTTTAAAGAAGAAGAGCTATGGAATGGTTATCCTGAAGAGACCAACGCGCCTTACGGTTTGGCTAAGAAGATGTTACTAGTGCAATCACAAACCTATCGGCAGCAATATGGGTTTAATTCCATTTTCCTGTTGCCGGTAAACCTCTATGGGCCACGTGATAATTTTGACCTAGAAACTTCTCACGTAATTCCTGCATTGATCCGTAAATGCCTTGAGGCAAAAGCACGGGGTGATGATCATATTGTGGCCTGGGGAGATGGTTCCCCTACAAGAGAATTTTTGTTCGTAGAAGATGCCGCAGAAGGGATTTTGCTTGCCACAGAACAGTATAATCAAAGCTTGCCTGTTAATCTGGGTAGCTCATACGAAATTAGTATTAAAGATTTGCTAGAAACAATTGCACGATTAACAAATTTCACAGGCGAAATTCGTTGGGATACAACCAAACCTAATGGCCAGCCGCGCCGCAAATTGGATACAAGCCGTGCAGAAAAATTGTTTGGATTTAAGTCTCAAACTTCCTTTGAAGAAGGGCTCAGGCAAACCATTGCTTGGTACCTGAATCACTTAGATGTAGTTTAAGTGGGAAATAGCACAAAGTAACTTATGGCACGCCCACTAGCTACATTATTTTATCAAGCTAAAAATAACCGCGTTGTTCAAAACAGTTTGTACAGTGGCATAGGGTTTGCTTTCCCTTTCCTAATGATGCTGCTGTTTACGCCCTCACTTCTACAGAAAATGGGAACAGAGGGGTATGGCCTTTGGAGCGTAGCTGTTTCGGCGTTAAGTATGATGGGGGTGCTTGAGTTTGGCCTTGGCTTGGCTATCTCAAAATACATTGCTGAATATGATGCTAATGATGATTTTTTAGGAATTAGTACAGTTGTCACTGTAGGCGTACTGTCTAATCTGGTGGTTGGTTTCCTGCTCTTTATCCCCCTTTACTTATTTGCTAACCAAATATCAGTATTATTTGAATCGGAGACTATCCCTCAAGTACAAATTGTTAACGCCTTGCAAATAGCATCTTTTGGGTTTTTCCCGTTGCTGCTTCGTAATGTGGGACTTGCTATTCCAGAAGGTTTTCAAAACTACAAGATTTCTTCAACCATTCGTACGATTCAAGGTGGCCTGGTTATTATTGCAGCTCTGTTAGTAACCCAATGGGGGGGAACACTAGAACAAGTTGTACTAAGCACCGTTGTCATCATGTGGTTTACCGGGATCGCAAGTGTTATTGCGGCATATTTTTCGCTACGGTCTCTACCGCTTGTGTTACCATGCCTTGAAAGAAAATATCTTGCAAAAATGTTGTCTTATATCTCTTATAGCGGGCTGAGGGGTGTAGGCGCACAACTATTTACCACCGTAGACCGGGTGGCTGTGGGAGCGGTTTTAGGCTTATCTAGTTTAACTTACTATACGATTTGTATCGGGATTGCAAATAAGTTTATTGCTTTATCCAGCGCTCTTACCCAGGCATTAGTGCCTGCCACCAGCTCTCTTTATATTAGTGGGGATAAAAGAAAAATTCGTTCTTATCTTCTGAAGTCTACGGGTGTTTTGGCCGCAATTAATTTAAGTGCAGGAATTTTAGCTATTCTTTTCGCCGATTTGCTTTTGAGGCAATGGATGGGAATTGAATTTGCCAAACAAGCCGTCAATTTGTTCCGCACATTAATTTTTGTTTACATGTTCCTTTCTTTAACGACTCCTAGTGCACAAATTGCAAATGGCATTGGTATTCCTTGGGTTAATACAGTTGGGGCATTGATAGGCGGGGCAGGAACCATTCTTTTGATTATGCATTGGGGAGGCCAATTTGGTCTAATTGGTACAGGATGGGCTAATGCTGCCTCTTGGATAAAGATAATTGCTTTTATATTTGTGCTATTGAAGTTGCAAAGCGCCGATAAAATAATTTTGGAATCTGGAAATGCTTAAATTACCAAAGGTTATTGTTAGTTCAGTGATTCGCTCAACATATCAAGGAGAAAGTCATGGTGGAATTTATATTGTTGATCTAGAGGACGCCAGTTTTAAGCAAGTTATTGATTGGAATGATTCTAACATAAACTGGGATGGCAGAGGCGGAGATAGAGGCTTACGAGGCATGGCGTTTTATAATAGCCAAATATATTTGGCAGCAAGTAATGAAATCTTCGTTTTTGACCCCAATTTCAAGCTGATTAAAAGCTTTTCAAATCCTTATTTACAACATTGCCACGAAATATTTATTCACCAGGACAAATTATTCTTAACATCGACCGGTTTCGATTCATTATTAGAGTACGATTTGGCGTCAGAAGTTTTTACGACTGGTTATCAAATTAGATACAGGGGTTTAACAAATCGAGACTCTAAACTACTCCGAATTTTGTATCGTTTAAGGGTCAAACCAAGGCTCCATATATTTGATCCAAATTCGAATATTGGGCTGCAGGCAGCAGACACTTTACATATCAATAATGTATTTTACGAGAACAACAGTCTTTATTTTTCCGGGGTGAACTTAGGGAAATTATATGCCATTACTGGAAATAAACTTAAAGGCTACGCTTATGTTCCATTTAAGACTCATAATGCAAGGCCGTTTAAAAATGGGACTCTCATAAATGATACTGCTAATAATAGAATTGCAAGATTAGGTAAAAATGGAGAGGTGTTAGAGGTATTTAATGTTACGCTCTATCCAGAAGAAAAGTTAATGATGGCACATTTCCCCGAAGATCATGCAAGGCAAGCTTTTGCGAGAGGATTATGTGAAAGAAATGGTCTTATTATTGGTGGTTCATCCCCTGCTAAAATTTCAGCTTACAAGCTAAATGGGGGGCCAGAGCCTATAAAAACTGTTAGCATTACTATGGATGTTCGTAATGCTATTCATGGTTTAGAGTTTTGGGATTTTTGATTTTTAGCTTTCTCGAAGCAATGTTTATTTGTCACAAGCCTTGGTCTGCAATTTTCATTGTTTAGCCGTTCCTAAATTATGGTTACTCCAATCTTTTTGTTTTCCTTGCCACGTTCTGGCTCTACGATGGTTCAACGGGTATTAGGGGCACATGCAGATATTGCAACGGTCTCAGAACCCTGGGTACTCCTTCCTTTTATTTACACAATGCGTGAAGGGGGTGCTTATGCCGAATATGTACATCATGGTGCCGTAAAGGCGATTCGGGATTTTTATGGTGAATTCCCAAACGGCCGTCAAGATTACCTGGATGAAATACGTCATCTTGTGCTGAATTTGTATATGAAAACGGCCGTTTACCACAACCAACGATATTTTCTAGACAAAACCCCTCGTTATCACCTTATTGCCAACGAAATCATCGAACTGTTCCCAGACGCAAAATTTGTTTTCTTGTGGCGAAACCCACTAGCGATTGCTGCCTCCATTGTCGAATCCTGGGGGGGCGGAAAATGGATCCTGTATAGATTTAATGTAGATCTTTATCAGGGGTTCCGCAATCTGGTTGCCGCCTATGAAACACATTCCGAAAAAGCCATTCACATACAATATGAAGATTTGGTTTCAGGTTCCGAAGAATCCTGGGAAAATTTATTTACTTACCTGGAGCTAACCTACCATTCTGATTATCTGAACTCATTTAATAAGACAATTTTACGTGGACGGTATGGCGACAAATTAGGGAGCGCTACATTTTCAGAAATAGATCAAACACCACTTAATAAGTGGGAAACATCCTTTATGAATCCGTTGCGGAAAGCATGGGCGAAATACTACCTGCAAAAAATTGGAGAGGATGCCTTAAAATCAGCAGGGTACAACTTGCAGGCACTATCGGAAGAGCTAACCAAATGCCCTAATTCCATCGCCCACATTTTAGACGATTTAGTCCGCATGGGATACGGCATCATATACCCAAAAATTGAGCCAAAAATACTAAAACGCCAAATAACCAGTACACACCGCCCTGCAACTGTCACTTGATGATGAAAACACAATCGTTGTTCAAGTCAAATCATTTTTTAACTATGCAGTCGGCTACCTTGTTGATTGCCGTTGCCCTTTTTTTGTTTGGCGTCGATCATTTGATTTTTAGTTTCAAAAAAAATAGCTGCTTTCTTCAAATCAACCAACTAATTGCATTAACCTCAAACTCAACTATGGCCCAATGTGCTATGGATTTGGTTTCACAAAACCCTGACATCTCTTCACTCGGAATTGTTCATGGATTACCGCAAGAACTAGCCTTGCCATATTTATATGAGTTAGGAAAAAATAGTAATTATCATTCATCCGCATATATACGTATAGGTGAGATTCTTTGGAACGACAATCAAAAAGAAGCGGCAATTTTAGCGTGGCAAGAGGCTGAAAATTCAGTGCTTTATATTACTAACAAAAGCATTTTTGAAGCTCGAAACAACAATGCAGAATCAGCCTTAATGTGGGCAGAAGTTGCGCAACAGATCGATCCTTCGATTTCAGAAGCTAAATCAGAAATGTATTCCCTGTTGTGCGATTCCTTACGAGCAGATGGCAGGGCAAACACAGCGCTTAATTGGTGTTTGCTTTCTAGCACAGTACAGCAAAATGGGTGGCGGCAAATAGCCTTAGCTAATGTCTATTACGATTTGGAAATGTTTACTAATGCTGTAAATTTACTGCAAGTAGAGCTCAAGAATTCTTATTCAGAACAAATCCAAGGGGTACTCTATCATAAACTTGGCCAATCCTATTTTCGTTTAGGTGATTTTCCTCTCTCAGAAAGCGCGTTTCGCAGCGCAATCGAGTCTGGATTTATGGACGGGATAGTCTATGACAATCTTATAAAGTCGCTTATTCGTCAGAATAAAAACCAGGCAGCTTGCCTTGTGATTCAAACCGCCGAAAAAAACGGCATACTCAGTAACTTGGATTATAAAATTCAATTCTCGGTGGATTGTAAATGGGAAAATTAACGAAATTTAATTCCAACAATCTTATCCTAATAATACTGCCAATTACCCTTGTCTTTGGAAATCGCGTTGTATTATTAAAGAATAGCTTAAATATCCCTCTTATTGCAGTAATTATCCTGCTAACCACATTCCTTGGGCGTATTAAAGGCCAAATTCAGATTGAGTCAAAACGGTTGTTTTTATATTTACTTACGGTTTCTCTCGCAATTCTAGTGAATATTGTTTCATCTCAATATTCAAAAGACTTTTCAATTTTCTCAATTGCGTACCTTAGCATCCTTTACTTCCCTGTTATTTTTGTGCTTAAAAAACCCGAAAATGGCAATTTAATTTTTACCTTTTATCAAAAATCAATTTTTATTATCAGCATAATTGGAATTTTACAATTCTTAACCCAATTAGCTGGAATCCCTTATCGAGATTGGTTGTTATTTTACTTTCCTAAATACATCGATGAGTTTAATACATCTATTCCTTTATTTAGAGGGTCACATTTATTTCGCTCGAATGGGCTGTTTTTGGTTGAACCTTCTTTTTATTCTCAGTATTTAGCTATCGCAATTTTGATTGATCTCTTTTATTTTAAATATTACAGAAGGCTACCCATTTTTATCTTAGCAATTCTCTTTTCGTTTTCGGGAACTGGAATAGTTGTTTTAGTATTTGGCTTGATCGTCAAAATTCCAAAACTATCGCTTAGAAAACTGTTCCTTCCAGGAAGTCTCTTATTCGTAATTTTGTTGGTGTTTTTTACCACAGAGTATGGTGGCGTTTTAATAAACCGTTTAGGTGAATTCACTAACGAAAATGCAAGCGCGTATAATCGATTTATTGCCCCGTTCGAATCATTTGAATATTGGTACGATGAGGGTTTGAAAGTATTTCTCTTCGGTGGTGGGGCAGGCTCAGTTGACAGCTTTCGTGAAAATATTAAAGAAGATATTCCCGTCATGCATCCAAATTTCTTTATAAAATCCTTTTATGAATATGGCCTTATTAGTGGTTTTGTTCTCTTTTTTTTGATCACTTATTTGTTTTGGGGCCGAAAAAGCACGTCGGGGCTAAATTTACCTTTATTCATAATGTTCACAATCGTATCCTCAGGACTTCTCAACGCACAACAGCTCTATTTCTGTTATACGCTTGGCATGCTAAGTGTATTACCGAAAAAGATGACCGTGGCTACCAAAAGCGCGGTTTCGATTGCTTAATCAATAAATGATTTACTCGGATCTTCAAGAAACAATGTAATTCATTTTCAATAGTGGCACTGAAGCCAAATATTCCAAATGACTTATGGCCATGGCTTGATATCCAAGAAACTCAAATCATGTTTAATAAAGCCTATGCCAGAAAATATTTCAACAAGTTTTCATCCTAAGACACCAAACTAGATGGTGAAGACTTGCAAACTTGTCAATTTTGATGATAGTTTCAAATTTATTACCTCATAAATTATTGATTTTTGACTTAGAGTTGAAGGGGCATCACGTTGATTACCTCCACCATATCATCATTTTCAAACAAAAAGAAGCCATACCCGGGATCCTTTTTATAGTCGTTGCGCCGCAATTTGAAGATAAAATCAGAAAATATATCCATGATCTTTCAGAACTTAAAACAGACAATATTTTCATAATCCCCGTACTTCAAGAAGAGCTTGACGCTGTAGAACAGGCAAATTCTCTGGCTGCTGCAACTATAAAAACCTGGCACATTGCAAAAAAATACGCTGAAAAATTCAGTGTTCATCATTGTGTTTTTATGTGGCTTGATCACATTTTACAAATCCCATTAGCTTTACACTGGCAGTTTCCATGTGCAATATCAGGTATCTGCTTCAGGCCAATGTTTCACTATTCCAAGTTCCCAAATATAAACATGTCTCGCTTGGAAAATTTAAAGTCATGGCGGCAAAAGATTCTCTATTTTTCGGCAATTCGCCATACCCAATTACACACACTTTTTTGCTTGGATCCTTTTGTTCCAAAAGCGATTAACAAACTCAGCCGTCAGATGAAAGCTGTACATTTACCTGATCCTGTTGCTCAACGGCAGGATATAATTAACCAGGAAGCCCTAAATAATCTTAGGCGCTCGTTAGCACTTGATTCAAAACGAAAGGTTTTTCTTTTTTTTGGCGCGATTGCAGCCCGAAAAGGGGTATTCAAATTATTAGATGCGCTGAGTTTATTAGATGATGTCATTTCTGAAAAAGTTGCAGTGCTTCTAATTGGGGAAATTGTACACAATCAAGATAAACAACCTATAACACAAAAGATTGAGAGGCTAAAACATTTATCGGCTGTTCAAATTGTTTTTCGAAATAACTTTGTGACCGATGCCGAAATGTATCTTTATTTTTCGCTGGCAGATGTCGTTTTGGCACCGTACCAAAAGCATGTGGGCATGAGCGGTATCCTTCTACAGGCTGCGGCGGCAGGCAAACCTGTGATTTCTTCAAACTATGGACTTATGGGGCAAATGATTGATACGTATTCCTTAGGACTTGCCGTGAATACGGAATTACCAGCGGCCATTGCTGGAGCTATACAAGAAACATTTTCAGATACCTTTAAGACCGTATATGATCTGGAGAAAATGCAGCAATGGGTAGCTCAAAATAGCCCTGACATGTTTTCCAGGACAATATTCGACCAAATAATTAAACCAAATGCGTAACTATTTTTATGGGCTTGTCACTTATGTAGGCATAATAATTGGCAAAATACCAGCCCACTTCATCCGAAATTTTATTTACAGGCACTTTTTTAAGCTAAAGCTAGGCTCCAAATCTACGCTCTATGGAGGTGCCCAGTTTCGTTCACCATGGCGAATCACAATCGGGGACAATAGTATTATTGGTGAAGATAGCCTTCTAGATGGACGCGGCAATTTAACAATAGGCCAAAATGTTAACATTGGCAGTGGGGTATGGATTTGGACAATGGAGCATGATCTAAATGATCCAAATTTTGTAGCAATAGCAGGAGATGTGTTCATAGATGATTATGTCTGGATTAGCTCCAGAGCAACTGTTTTGCCAAATGTTTCCATTGGCAAAGGGGCCGTTGTGGCAGCCGGAGCGGTCGTTACAAAAGATGTGCCGGCCTACGCGATTGTGGGTGGAGTACCAGCAAAAATTATTGGCCAAAGAAATTCAAATCTTACTTATACGCTATCTGATCGACGGCTGCCATT
Source organism: Ardenticatenaceae bacterium (assembly GCA_020634455.1). Lineage (GTDB taxonomy): Bacteria > Chloroflexota > Anaerolineae > Promineifilales > Promineifilaceae > Leptofilum. The sequence goes on from JACKBQ010000001.1 coordinate 1,139,641, forward strand.
TTTATAATCGTATATATTAGCCCAATGAATTTCAACCATTTACCCCAAACGAATCACAGGACAAGAGGCCTTCAGTTTGATTCATCTAAACCGTGTCTAATACTCGCACCCCTATTTGAATTTCCTATACGATCAGGAGACAACATTCTTGTCCATAATCGTTGGTCATCCTTTAGTCGCCTTGTGCCATACGTCGATGTTGTCGGTCATAATGTCATTGTACGTTATGAAAATGGGGAAATCGTTTCAAAAGTCAGCTACGACAATTCCGCTGGCGGCAAATATACGTCGTCTTTAAAAGTTATTTTAAATCGTTCCCACTATCTTGTAGAGAAGTATTTAACTAAAGAGTTTAGGAATGAGGCGACAAAATATTTGCAGAACACAATTTATGGGACCGTTGTTTACTGTTATATTTGGACAACAGCCATTCTTTTCGAGTTACAAAAAACCAAACCAATTTTAACAAATAATCAATTTCAAATTATTGAAACAATAAATGACGAAGTTCAATGGTATAGAAATATTCGTAAAGCTTCACCAAATCCTCTGGCAAAATTAACAGCTTGGCTCTCTGAAAATTGGATTAAGCGGTTTTTTTCAACACTTTCTAGTGAATTCCTTTTTGTTCACCTGACACGAGCCGATTACCAAGGCTATCTGCGCTATTTCCCAAACCATATTGGTCTTGTTGCCCCTGTTGGAACGAATATAAAAAATGATACGGTCATTAAAGAGTTGACTGACACCTCAGATCGGGTTATTCATCTTCTTTTTGTAGGCTCCTTAAATGTCCAGATGAATTTTGATGCGCTTATCTATTTTGAAAAATCATTTTACCCTGTATTGCGCCAGGAACTTGGGGATCAATTGGAAGTAACTATTGTGGGTAAATCGCCGACCCGTAAGATTAAAGATTTGTGCACTAAACTGAATTGGCATCTATTTGCAAATGTAACAGATACGCAATTGGATGATATTTTTAGACAGGCTACATTTACTATATTGCCATTTAGTTACACATCTGGGGCCAAATTAAAGTTACTAGATTCTGTTACCCACGGCGTGCCGTTTTTAGCTACTAATGTTCTGGCTCATCAAGTTCAAACGGCCGTTTACCCCTGTTTGTTCTCGGATGACCCACGGGAGTGGCTACAGCGCATCATCGAAGTCGGGCCTGGTAGCACCTCAAAAGAATATAGGGTTGCCTTGCAAGAATTTGCACAACAATATTCTTGGGATGCTTTAACGCTAACGCTTTATAATTATTTGGAAGCAACTTTTCATGAGTGACAAACATGCTGGCAAAGAAGTAAGCAAATATTTACTTCGTTTTCTTTTGCAAATCCCAAGTTTGTATACGCCATCCGGTAAACCACATGTATTTTTATTTTCTACCAGACGAAGTGGAAGCACGCTGTTAAGGGACCTGATTTATTCGCAACCAGGGTTTAATTTCATCGATCAGCCATTTGACATAACGCAACACAATTGGCACACTTGGCATTTACCGCAGGTGGAACTAGGCCAATTCATCACGTTAACACCCTCTGAGGCAAAAATCGTAGAATCATATGTTCACGGTTTCTTAAATCGCAAATATATTTTCCGTTCGCAATGGCAATGGTGGAACGGCCGTTATCATTGGCGCTGGGAACGTTACGTCGTAAAAATTCTCACCGCAAAATCGCTTATTCATTGGTTTGAAAATGCTTTCCAAAACAACATTCAGATAGTTTACATGACCCGTCATCCCATCCCAACATCGCTTTCCATTATTAAGCGAAAATGGCCTGTGACAACAGAAGCTTATTTAAAAAATGGTTGGTTTGTCGATACCCATTTAACTAATAAAATGGTGTCATTTGCCGAAAATGTTGTGCGGTCGGGAAGCGATTTGGAAAATCACGTTCTCAATTGGTGTCTCGAAAATCTGATACCCTTAAAAGGATGGCAAAATAGCAATTGGGTGACCATCAGTTACGAAAAACTGTTAGCAGACCCATATCATTCCGTACACAGGCTATGCAACAAGCTCAATTTACAAGAACCGGAAAAAATGCTAGAAACGCTCCATATCCCAACCAGAACGGCCGTAGAGGAATCAAAACAACGTATTATTGCTGACGGTGCCCAAACAAGATTAGACGCATGGCAAAACCACATAAGCTCCAAAGATATTCAGCAAATAAATATGGTGCTGGAAACCTTGGAAGTTGACTTATATCAAGCACAAAAATCATTGCCTGTTAGCCTTTTCGACACTATTTAAGAAAGCTACTTGCTAATAAAAGTCATACATGAAGAACAAGAAACTATTAATCATCAGCCTCTTTTTCTCACCAGAACCAATAGGAATTAGTAAATATACAGGCGAAATGGCACAATGGTTATCTGAGAAAAATTTCGATGTGCAAATAATCACAGCTAAACCATTTTATCCCCAATGGAAAATTTATTCAGAATATGAGCAAAAAAAATGGTGGTACCAAAATGATTTAATTGGTTCTGTAAAAGCAATGCGTTGTCCTATTTGGGTGCCTAAAAATAATGTTACTGGTCTTAAAAGAATTTTGCACTTGGCATCTTTTGGTTTGTCAAGCAGCCTAGCCACACTCACTCAAATATTCTCGCCGCCAGATCTTGTTTTTGTAATCCAGCCAACCATTGTAAATATTCCTGCGGCCTTGATGGTTGCAAAGTTATTACGCAAGCCAGCATGGCTGCATATACAAGATTTTGAGTTTGATCTAGCGCAAAATCTGAGCATCTTAGGGGGTATCAAAAAACCATTTGCGTTTTTACAGTGGCTAGAACGCATCCTCTATCGATCCTTTGATAAAGTTTCCACAATCTCAAATGGAATGTTAAAAAAACTTGTTACTGACAAACAAGTACGGCCGTCTCGGTCGGTCTTATTTCAAAACTGGGTTGACTGTGACATCATCAAGCCTTTAGAAGCTAGCTCTTTTAGAGACGAATTATCAATACCGCAAGAAACGATTGTTGCCTTATATTCCGGCAATATGGGTCGCAAATACGATCTAGAGATGCTTGCCAACACAGCGCACCAACTCGCAAACGAAAGCAACATTCTATTTATTTTTTGCGGTGATGGAGTAGCGAGACCGCAGTTAGAACAAGCCTGCAAAAACCTAAGTAACGTCAAATTTTTACCTTTACAACCAGAAGAAAAGCTCAATGATTTACTCAATCTAGCCGATATTCATTTATTGCCTCAAAAAGAAAATGCTGCTGATTCGGTAATGCCGTCCAAACTGTTAGGCATTTTAGCTAGTGGCAAACCAGTTATTGCATCAGTTACAAAAGATAGCGAAATTGGTCGAGAAATCGAAGCATGTGGAATCATAATTCCACCTAATGATAAAGCAGCCTTCATTGATGCACTTACACTATTGGCAAATAATGAAACTTTGAGGCACAATTTAGGGAATATTGGACGGCAAATAGCCGTCCAAAAATATGGAAAACGTGTGATCCTGGCTAAATTAGGGGAAGATATTGCGGCCATCTGTTAAATTTTTATAGGTTGAGTAATTAAATGTTGCGGCGTTTTAGTGTAAATTTTGCCATTTTTTCAATGGCATTGGATGCGTGCCTCACATATTTGGCACTTAATCTAGCGGTCTTTATTCGGCCGTTCCTCCCTCAATTTCCTTATTTGGTTCCTGTAGATCAAATCATCCTCTCACAGACCCTCTACATCATCGTACCTGCCGTGTGGGTGCTTACATTTTTACTCTCCTCAGTTTACGATCCCAAGCGCATTTACAAGATCACCGATGAAGTTCAAACCATCGTCATTGCGCAGGCAGTTGCCTCTTTGATTGTCGCTGGGATTTTGTACCTGGGCTTCCGTGAATTTTCACGCTGGCTCTTTGCCACTTTTGTCATCATTGATTTCACCCTGGCAATCGGCTGGCGCGTACTCATGCGCCTCAGCTTCCATATTTGGCGCAGCCCAGCCAGGGAGCGGCGTGTACTGATTGTGGGTGCAGGCAAAACGGGTCGTAATGTTGGCCAAATGATGCAAAGTTATGACTGGGCAGGATTTAATTTAGTTGGTTATCTAGATGATGATAGTCATAAAAGTAGCGCAAATCTAAGTATCTTAGGTAAGTTAGATGATATTCGTGAAATTGTAGAAAAACATCATATTCAAGATGTGGTCATTGCCTTGCCTCAACGCGCTTATGGGCAAATCAACAAACTAACCATTACACTTCACGACCTACCTGTTCATGTTCGGATTGTGCCAGATTACTTCAGTTTGGCGCTGTATCGTGCCTCAGTAGATGATTTTAGCGGCATCCCCATGATCAATTTGCGCGACCCTGCGTTAAACGATGTTCAACGCCTAGTAAAGCGCATTTTCGATCTGGCGGTTGGCAGCTTAATGTTCTTCATGTTAGCTCCTATCCTGCTATTTATCAGCCTGCTCGTGATACTTGATTCAAAAGGTCCAATCATCTTCCGACAGGAGCGTGTGGGGGAAAACGGCCGTATCTTCAAAATGTTCAAGTTCCGCACGATGATCCCCGATGCTGACGCGAATCGTGCAGAAATTACAGAAATCAATCCCAAAAACGGCCGTATCCTCTTCAAAAAGCGTCCCGATGATCCACGCATTACCCGCGTCGGCCGTTTTTTGCGGCGCACCAGCATCGATGAGTTGCCACAGCTTATCAATGTGCTGCTAGGTGATATGAGCCTGGTTGGCCCCCGCCCCGAACTGCCCTGGCTGGTAGACCAGTACGAACCGTGGCAGCGCAAACGGTTCGCCGTGCCGCAAGGAATGACCGGTTGGTGGCAGGTAAACGGCCGTTCCGACAAACCGCTCCATCTCCATACTGAAGACGACATCTACTACGTGCAAAATTATTCCATCTGGATGGACATCTACATCCTGCTCAAAACCCCTTGGGTCGTCTTGCGAGGCAAAGGTGCCTATTAGGTGGCCAACAACAGTAGAATCTAAAACAGTTATCGTAGAGGGTGTCCTGTTAATGTTTACCCTCCCGTTTTTGCTTTTCCCCACTTTTTTTCCCATTGGCACCCTGGCAGCCTTTTTGCTCCTCATCGGCATAGAATTATTGCCTCCGCTTTTTCGCTGGCGGCCGCTGCCAGACCCGCAGCCATTTGACCTGCTTTTGCTGTTTTGGCTGCTGCTCATCGGCATCAGCATCTTAGTCACGGCTGATCCAGAATTAACGTTGAACAAAGCCAGTGGCGTTTTTCTAGGCATTGTTATTTGGCGGTATTTGGGCCGAGCCGCCCAACGGCCGTTCCCCTGGCATTTGGCTCTATTATTCTATGGCCTTTTGGGTGGTGGCTTCATCGGCTTGGGCATTCTCAGCGCCGATTGGCTTGCCAAAAGCGGCCCAATTGCCGCCCTCACAGCGTTGTTGCCCAACCAACAAATCAACATTCCAGGGCTGGGTGATGGCGCGGCCCATCCAAACCAGGTTGCAGGAACATTGCTCTTTTATATTCCGCTACTTTGGTCCGTCACCATTGCACACTGGCAAACCCATAAAAATTGGCAGCGAATCATATTAGCCCTTCTCACGCTGATGGCAACGGCCGTACTCATCCTCACCCAATCCCGCTCCGGTTGGCTGGCCGGCGTCGCCAGTTTGTATCTCCTTGTTTTGTTGTGGACGGCCGTATTGCCCCCAAACCATCCCCAACGGAAAACCCTGCTAATCCTCAGTGGCGCTTTCACCCTCCTTGGCATCATCGCCTTCTTTCTCGTTGGCCCAGAACGCATCGCCTCCCTGTGGCAAGACCCGGCCCAGGAAACCGCCATTGGCGCTCTCAACTCACTTGGTTTTCGGCAAGAATTGTGGCGCTGGGTTATCGTTATGCTGCAAGATTTCCCTTTCACCGGCATAGGTTTGGGCAGTTTACAACACGTCATTCGCCGCCTGTATCCAGTCATGATTGATCCTGGCTACCCACTTACCCACGCCCACAATGTTTTCCTGCAAATGGGGGTAGATTATGGGGTACTAGGTTTAATCGTCTATCTGGCGCTCATTGGTATTTTGCTAATGATGCTCTGGCGCACAGCTCGCCAGCAAACACGTTGGCGGCCATATGCACTCGGCTTTGCCGCCACTTTACTGGCTTACCACATATATGGTCTGGGCGACGTGTTGGACTCCAAAACGAACCTGGTCATTTGGATCATGTACGGCCTCATCACCTCGCTTCACCAGCTCAACTCGAAACCAGCCGAGGTAAATCCAGCCCCAGCCTCAGGTTGAAACGGCCGTTCACCATTGGCAAATCACTCTTAGCTGTGCTATCTTTTACCCGCTACACAAATTCTTAAGCTTACCCGTAAGCAAACCACAAAACTCACTCACCCGGAGGTCAAAATGGGGATTCAATTTGGAACCGACGAATGGGTAAAAGCCGTCATGGCTGCCCTCAACGAAAGCCCAGGCTACGCCGAAGCCGCCAAAAATTGGGAAGGCGACTTCTACTTCATTATTGATGAAGGCCCCGGCGTGCCGGAAACCATCTACCTCTACATGGATTTATGGCACGGCCAATGCCGCGATGCCTTCAAAGTAGATGATGCTGGCCAAAAATCTCCCGTCTTTGAACTAAGCGCCCCTCTCAAAGCGTGGCGCGGCGTGCTGGAAAAGAAAATTGACCCCATTCAGGGATTGGTAACCCGCCGCCTCAAGCTCAAAGGGCCGATGATGAAAGTAATGAAAGCGCCCAAAGCGGCTATCGAACTGGTCGAGTCTTGCGCCAGCCTCGATACCGAGTGGCCAGACGCATAAATGTCATAAGACCCTAAGGGTTTCCTCTGGATAAGTCTGCAACTGGCAAAACAAATCCTTAGGGTCTCACAAAAAAGTAGTGTAAAAGGATACGGCCGTAAACCATGTGGTTCTTCAAATGTCCCGAATTTTTCTTTGGTGAAGACGCCCTCAGCCAACTAGAAATGCTGCCCGGCAAACGCGCCTTCATCGTCACCGACGCCAACATTGCCCGGCTCGGCTTCCCCGACATCGTGCAAAAAACATTAGCCAACGCCGACATCGCCAGCCAGGTTTTTGCCGAAGTCGAGCCAGACCCCTCCCTGCAAACTGTGCAGCGCGGGGCAGAAGCGATGCTCGCCTACGAGCCAGACTGGATCATCGGGCTGGGTGGTGGCTCCAGCATGGACGCCGCCAAAGCGATGTGGATTTTGTACGAGCGCCCCGGCATCGAACCAGAATCAATCAGCCCGATGGAAGATTTGGGTCTGCGCCAAAAAGCGAAGCTCATCTGCATTCCCACCACCGCTGGCACCGGCTCCGAATCCAACTACGGCATCGTGCTAACAGACACGTCCGAAAAGCGCAAGCTCACCCTTGGCTCCCGTGAAGCCACGCCAGACATCGCCATCGTGGATCCGATGTTTACCAAAAACCTGCCCGCCTTCATCACCGCCGACACCGGGATTGATGTACTAAGCCACGCTATCGAGGCGTACAGCTGCGGCTGGGCCAACGACTTCACCGATGGCCTTTGCCTGCAAGCGGCGCGTATGGTGTTTCAATATTTGCCCCGCGCCGTGGCCGACGGCCCCAACGACGAAGAAGCCCGCGAAAAGATGGCCAACGCCGCTTCCATTGCGGGCATTACGCTGGGCAACAGCCAGGTAGCCCTGGCCCACGCTTTGGGGCACAGCGCAGGTGCACTGTTCAAGACCATTCCACACGGCCGTATCACCGCCATCTTCCTCCCCTACACCATCGAATTTGTGGCCAACGGCGGCGTGGGTCGCTATGCCGATTTGGCCGCGATAGTTGGACAACCAGCACAAAACGAACTGGAAGCAGCGCAAAAGTTAGCCAACGCTACCCGCAGCCTGATGCGGCAGCTCAACCTGCCCACCTCGTTGCATGAAGCAGGCATCTCGGCCACCGAACTGGACGAGCAGATGGAAACGCTCGTGGAGCACGTAATGATTGATACCAACACGCTCATGTCCCGTCGCATTCCCGAATTTGAGGAGATTGAGCAGTTGTTTCATTGTGCCTTCAACGGCCGTTCCGTCGATTTTTAGCCAAGAAAAACCAAGATTGGACCAATTTCAAGCAATGACCTGCTTTGAACAAGCTATCTCCCAAAATTGGTCCAATCTCACCTGATGTAGTTATGATGTACAGCAAAAACGGCCGTATCCGAGTTGGTTTAGCCCTTAGCGGCGGCGTCGCCCGTGGCCCCGTCCACGTCGGCGTGCTGTCCGTGCTGGAGCGCGAAGGCATCCCTGTAGACTTTGTGGCGGGCGTCAGCGCTGGTTCCGTGGTGGGGGCCGCCTACTGCGCCGGACTGCCCATGCCCGACATGCGCGAACTGGCCGCCAACTTAGGCTGGCGCAATGTGGCCAGCCCCACCTGGCCCCGTTACGGACTGCTCAGCTTCAATAAAATGGAGCGGCTCATTGTGGATTTGCTGGGGGATTTGGACATTCGCGATCTGGCTATCCCCTACGCCACCGTGGTGACTGACCTGGATCGAGGTGAACAGGTGGTGCTGCGCGAGGGGCGATTGGCAACGGCCGTTCGTGCCAGCTGCTCGGTTCCAGGATTTGTAAACCCGGTTCAATTAGACGGCCGTTGGTACTGCGACGGCGGCGTAGCCGACAACCTGCCTGTGGATGCCGTCCGCCAGATGGGGGCCGATTTTGTCATCGGCGTAGATCTGTTTGTGCCCCACTACTCCCGCCGCCTGGGGCCACTCGGTGCAGGCTCCGCCGCCATTCAAACGCTGGTACGGCTCTCTGGTGGCGGCTTCAAAGACGCCGACTGCCTCATCCAGCCCGACATCTCCGGGCACAGCTACCTCGATTTTTCCCGCAAAAAGAGTGAACAATACATTGCCCTCGGCGCAGCAGCCGCGCAAAAAGCCATCCCCGGCCTCAAAGCGATCCTTAACCGGTAACGCTCACATTCTGTCACTCCCGCGAAGGCGGGAGTCCACTAGATTCCCACCTTCGCGGGAATGACAGGCTGAAAGTCAGCTTTCTTAATCCCCCACCGCCTGCAAACGCGGCTGCCGCCGGGTGAACCAGATGTTTTCCCCTGAGTACAGAATGAGCGCCAGCCAGATGATGCTAAACCCAATCAGGCGATCCATCGTGAATGGCTCATGGTAGATCAGCACGCCGATGAGAAATTGCAGCGTGGGCGCGATGTATTGCAGGATGCCAACCGTCGCCAGCTTGATGCGCCTGGCTCCGGCGGCAAAAAGCAGCAGCGGTACGGCCGTTGCCACCCCCGCAAACGCCAGCAAAACCGTCGTCAACAAATCTACGTGACCAAAAGCGGCCGTTCCCGTCCATTCCAAATAAACCAGATAGCCAAACGCCGGAAAAAACATCAGCGCCGTCTCCAACGAGAGCCCTTCCAACGACCCCAGCGGCGCGGTTTTGCGGATGAGGCCGTACAGGGCAAACGAAGTTGCTAACGTGAGAGAAATCCAGGGCAAAGCGCCAAAGCGCACCGTCAGGTAAATTACCCCTAGCGCAGCCAGGCCAATTGCCACCCACTGTCCACGCCGCAACGATTCTCCTAAAAAGAAGACGCCCATCAGCACACTCACCAGCGGATTAATGAAGTAGCCCAGGCTGGTTTCGACGATGTGCCCGGCGTTGACGCCCCAAATGTAAACAAACCAGTTCAGCGAAAGCAGCAGCGCCGAGGCGATGAAGAGTAAAATGGTGCGCGGGGTGTGAACGGCCGTTCTCAACCAGGCCCACCGCCGCCGCACCACCAGCAATCCCAACACAAACAGCAGCGACCAAGCCATCCGGTGGCTCAAAATTTCCAGCGCAGGCACGTGCTGAATCGTCTTCCAATACAGCGGAAACAGCCCCCACATGCCATAAGCGGCAATTGCGTACAACATCCCTTTATTGTTCATCAAATAATTCCTTCTCAAGCAAATGGGACACGGATGTCGCGGATTTTACGGATTTTTGCTTTCAAATCCGTCTGATCCGTTCAATCCGTGTCCCTATCTAAAAAACAGCAAACTGCCTACTGATTACCGATTACCGCCTCACGGCCCCGGCGTTGGCGTGGGTGCGGGGTTCACCCGAATAATGGTGGTAGACTCATTAAAGGTGTCCCCTTCGCCCGCTGAGACGGTGATTTCGGCCAATCCTTCGATGTCAATCGGCAAAGTTACGGCCGTTTCCCAATACCCCCAATAATCTGTCGTGAAGCTGGACTGGGTGACGACACGGCCGTTTTCCATCAAAATCGAAATGCTGCCCGTTCCTTCGCTCACATTGTAGGCCGTGCCGTAAAGAAACAGCTCCTGCCCGGCAAACACTTCACTATCCGGCGGTGGATTGCCGATGGTGACGCCCCGCGCTTCCAGCTCCGTTTGTGCCAGCACATTAATTGGCACAGACGCTTCTCGCCAATTTTCCGTGCCCGGATCGCCCGTGCTGGCCACCGCGCAGGCTGGCCCCACCAAATCTTGCGGCACCACCACAAATCCTTGCCAGTACACAGGCTGATTGCTGGCCCCCAACACAAAACTTTGCCGTGCCACTCGCGTCTGGCAATCATCGGCCCAAATAGAAACGGTGATGGTGCGGTTCACCGGCAGCAAAACCTCGCCATCAAAAAAGATGTTGAAGCCGCCCACCGCCTTCTCATTAATTGTGGGACGGAACATTTCCAGGTAGCGGGTTGACGTTGCTTTATTGAGCGTTAGCCAGACGGGCACCTCATACGAGGAAAGCACCGCACCGTCGGCGGAGAGCAAGCTGGCCCGCATGGTGGCTGCGCCACTGACGTACGGCGGCAGCACAAACGCAGTCTGCCAGCCAAATTCGTTGGGGAGTACCGCAATTTCCGTGAGCAAACGGCCGTTGCTAGATACCAACGACACCAAAATTTGCTGCTCGGCCTCCATCTGCACCAAACCACGCACCTCCACTTCGCTACCCAGCGTCAGCAGCTGGTTCGGGTTTGGATCGCTGATGTTGATGAGCGGATTCACCGGCGTGGGCGTGACGGTTGGTTTGGGCGTTGCTTGGGCCGTCGTGGAGCCACCACCCCCAGCAGGCACCACGCCACTTTCCGGCAAGCGCGTACTGATGTCTAGCGTGGCTGGCAGCGATGTCCCCGTAGGCGATGGCAGAACCATCAGCGGAGCCAGCGTCGGCAGCGGCGCTTCCTCGCCACTACAGCCAATTAATAGCAGCAAAAATAGAGTGGCTAAGCTGAGAGCTGTTCGCTTTTGCAGGAAAATTTTGGAACACAGCGCTGCACAGAGGAAGCACAGAGTTTCACAGAGAAACAAAATAATCTGCGAAATCTGCGAAATCTGTGGATTCTTTTCTTTATCCATCCGCCCATTTTAATCTCACATGAGGTACTTTGCCAGCAATGCGCCCACGGGCTACAATCGCCGCTCTGTATGGAACTTTTTCCGCTGTTATTTTGGCTCCTTTTTCTGGGAGCAGCCGCCTGTGTGGCCTTGCCTCGTTTTCGACCGGCCTGGGTATGGCCAACGGCCGTTTCCCTCCTGGCCCTGTCGCTCATCCTGTGGCTGATTGTGCGTGCGCAGCTGCCCGTGAGCGCCACTGCACTGGCCTGGTCTGCCAGCGGCTTTTTGCCCGATTGGACCTGGCACATTGATCCTACCAGTTGGAGCGTATCTTTTTGGTTGCTGTTGGTGAGTACGGCCGTTTCCCTCCACACCTTCCTACAAAATCCCAAATCAGCGCACAAACCCACCGCCCCCGCCGCCATTTTGCTGCTCACCGCCGCCACCCTCAGCGCCATCTGGTCAGACAGCTTCACCGGGCTATTGGCCGGACTGACGCTGCTGCTGGGCAGCTGGCTGGCCACGCTCTGGCTGGCTGGTGAGCGAAGCAGCGCCTTCCGGTTCAAAGGAACAATTTTGCTGATGGCTCTGCTGCTCGCCTGGCCCATTGGCTCCAGCCGCACCGCCCTGCTGGCGGCGGCGCTGCTGCTCAACGTCTGGCCGCTGCCACTGTGGCAACCCAAAACAGCAGAACGGGGGCTGGCGTTGGCTTCCCTGACTCCCCTGCTGCCACCGCTGGCTGGAGCGCTGCTGCTAATGCACCTGCTGCCGGTGGCCCAACTCAGCCCCGGTGTCAGCTTGTTGCTCACCGTGCTCAGCCTGATTGGCTTTTTCCGGGGCGTGCAGTTTGCCTGGAATCGGCTGCATTTGCCCAGTTACGCCGTCACCGCGCTGCTGCTGGCACAAAGCCATTTGCTGCTGCTGGCGGCGATTTGGGTAGGCGCAACGGGCGTTTTGGCAGAACTGCGCGGGCTGCTACTGGCTGGGGCAGCGCTCTACCTGCTGGTGCAGCAGCCCAACACGCACAAATTCGTGCGCTTGGGCGTGGGCAGCGTGACGCTGGCTGCCCTGGCCGGTGTGCCGCTAACCGCCACGTTTGCCGGTCGGGCTGGTTTGTACACCGCCTGGTTGGCAGACGGCCGTTGGCCCCTGGTGCTCGTTTTGGCGCTGCTGCACGTGCCGCTGATCATGGCCGGGATTTGGCTGCTGCGCTTGCCACATGCCACATCGAGCCAGGAAAATCGCACCTTACAAGATTGGCTACGCGAAGCCGCGCCGATTGTGCCAGCGGTGGCATTGTTTAGCTTTAATTCGATCACCTTTTCAGCCATTCCGCTGATGGCCCTGCTCTTTTTGGCGGTAACGGCCGTTGCTGGCATCCTTCTGCCCCAATTGGTGGGCCAACCAGAAGATGTGCGGCTCATCATTCGGCAGGCACTGGGCAGCGAACGGCCGTCTTTTGCCGAAAAACTGCCATCCATCAAACAGCTGGGCGCGGGGCTGCAAACGGCCATCAACGACGCCGCAGACATTCTGGACGGCGACAGCGGGCTGTTGTGGCTGTTGGCGCTTGCGGTAATAATAATTCTGACGGGGTGAAAGGGTGAAGAGGTGAACGGGTGAAAAGCAAAATTCACCCTTTCACCCTTTCACCCTTTCACCCTTTCATCTTGAGGAAACATGGTTTTTCCAACAATTTTCGACTGGCTAGAACGGCTGGACAGCTTGCGTGGCTTTACGGCGGCGTATGCGGTATTGATTACGGCCGTTCTCGTCATCATTCTGTGGGATTGGCGGCTGGCGCTGGCGGCGCTAGCGGCCCAATATTTCTTTGCCGGGCTGCTGTTTGTGGACGTGCTGGACCCCCGTTTGGCGATGGTGAAGCTGCTGGCAGGCTGGTTTGCCTGCCTCATTCTGTACTTCACGGCGCGGCAGGTGAACTGGGGCGGTCGGCCGCAAGACGTGGCCGCCGACGAGCTGCAAAACGTCGCGCCGGAACGCACCTTCCAGGTGGGGCCGCTGCGCATTCCCACCTCGCTGCCGCTGCGGTTGCTGCTGGTGCTGCTCATGCTGTGGCTCATCACCAGCCTGTTCCAGCGGCCCGATTTTGCCCTGCCCGCCATCGGCGACAGCCTGAATTACCTCTCGCTGGCGATTTTTGCGCTGGTGGTGCTGGGGCTGCTGGCGCTGGCGCTCACTAGCGAACCGCTGAAGGCAGGCATGGGCGTCTTCATGTTCCTGACCGGCTTCGAGCTTTTTTACAGCGCCCTCGACCAATCGGCCACGATGTTGATTTTGTTGGCGGCGGCAAACCTTGTTTTGGCGCTGGTGGTGGCGTATTTGGTGCAGATGCGCCACGCCATCCCGGCTTTAGTCGATTAGAAAAAGGAGATTGGAGATTGGAGATTAGAGATTAATCTCCAGTCTCCAATCTCTAATCTCCAAAATGGCGACTTTACAGACACTCCTCTTTACCCCCTTGCTGGCCGCGCTGGTGGCCCGGCTGTTGGCGCGTCAGCCGCAGCTGATGGCCGCTGCGGGGGCGCTGACGGCGGGCGTATTGTGGCTGTGGCTGCGGACGGTGGTACCTTCGGGAACGGCCGTTCTCTTCTGGGGCCAACCGATGGCGCTCACGCCAGAAAATCAGGCATTGCTGCTGCTGTTGCTGGCGGGGCTGGTCATCTTGTTTGGCCTGGCCATCATTTTCCCCGCTGGCGACTGGTTTGTGGCGGGCGGATTGGTGGGCTTTGCCTTTTTGTCCGCCAGCCTGCTCACGCTCACCTTTGCTGTGGCGCTGGCGCTGGTTTTGCTGGCGACGGGCGCTTTGGCCCTGACGGTGCAGTCTGGCCGGGCGGGGTCGGTGCGGGGCAGCTTTCGCTACCTGTTGGCGGTGCTGCTGGCGGTGCCGCTGCTGCTCATTGTGAATTGGCAGCTCGCAGCGCCCCCCACAGAGTGGCTGCTGCCCCCCGGCGAACTGGCGGCGCTGGCCATGCTGCTGCTGCTGGCGGGCTTTCCGTTCCACGTCTGGCTGCTGGCGGTGGTGAACGAGGCGGAACCGCTGCCGCTGGCGCTGGTGGCGGGCTGGGCGCCCATCGTGCCGCTGACGATGCTGTTCCAAACGCTGGCAACGTATCCCAACCTGATTGACGCGACTTTTCGGCAGCTCATCTGGCTGAGCGGCGGACTGACGCTGCTGGTGGCGGGCGTGTTGGCGCTGACGGCCGTTCACCTGCGGCGGGTCATCGGCAACATTGTGCTGCTGGACATGGCACTCACAATTTTGTGTTTTACGTTGCCGGAGATAGTGGGATGGGAAACGGCCGTAACGCTGCAAATCGCTCGTTTTGGGGGCTTGTTATTACTGGCTGGGGGTTGGTGGCTGGTTAAGCAGCATCAACCTGAATGGCCGCTGGATAAATTGCCCACTGGTGCGGGGCGCAAGTCGCCGTGGGGGTTGGCGCTGCTGGGCGTGGGGCTGTTTTCATTGCTGGGGCTGCCGTTTACGCTGGGGTTTGCCGGGCAGTGGCGGGTGTTAACGGCCGTTGCCGACCTGGCCAATAACGGCAGCATCCCCTGGTGGCTGCCTGCGCTAGCGCTGCTGGGGCTGGGCCTGGGCGCGGCTGGCGTGCTGCGCCTGCTGGCAGCGCTGCTTGCTCCGATGGATGATGCCCTGCAAAACGCAAACGCCCCGCTGTGGCAGCAGGGCATGGTGGGGCTGGTATTGTTGCTAAGTTTGTGGCTGGCGCTGAATCCGGGGGTGATTACGGCCGTTGCCGCCACGCTCTCCCCTTAATCAATTAAAATCGTTACCCGTTCGCATCTGAGAATGCGCACCAAAAAAATAGGACGCAGACCAGCGCGGATGAACGCGGATTAAAATCTATATAATCTGCGAAATCTGCTGATTTTTTATGGTGGTGGGAGGCTCCAACGAAATCAAGAAATTAACGAATGATATCCCCAAAAAAATTCGTTATTTCCCCTAATTCGTTGTAGTCATTGGTGAAAATTAAGCGTTACTGTTTTGCACCGTACACGGCTGGGTAGATTTTTTGGGCGTGGTAGAAGAGGTCGGCTAAAGCCATAACTTTCCAGACGGGGCCTTTGGGCTTCACTTTTTTGCTGCCGACGGCTTTGGTGAGGCTGAGCTGGCCCAGCAAAATTTGGTGCAGCGCTTCGCCAGTGATGTCTACGTCCAGGTCAGGTTTGTGGTTATTGGAACGGCCGTATTCAATGTGTAACGGCCGTTCCTTGGCATTGATCACCAACCCTGCCTCTGGGTCAGAAACATTGAAGCGAATACACAGCTTCGCCTTCAGCAGCGAATCCGTCGCCTGCGGCATATCTGCCTCGACTCGACCAAAGAGTTCCTGTAAATATCCGTAAAGCTGTGTTTCGTTTTGATAGGCCATTTATTTACCAGAACTGTCATGCTGAACAAAGTGAAGCATCCCTACCAGACACATTTGTAAACTTGTAAGGCGGAGCAAATGGTCGTTGTGCAGGATTCTGCGCTGCGCTCAGAATGACAAGTGTGAATTTATTCTTCTTCTGTTTCGCCAGTGAGTTTTTGCTTCCATTGCTCGGCCTGGAACTGAACCGAGTAATTGATCATGTACCAAAGGCCTTTCCACGTCTCCGGGTCCATTAAATCTTCGCGGGTGGCCCCTTGCAGGCTGTCCATGATCCCTTTGGCTACGTCAGGCGTGAAGCGATCAATGTTGGTTTTGACGAAGTTGAGCATGGTGTCTGGCTGGAGCGGTTTGGGCAGCTGCTCGTTCATCTTTTCGCGCAGCTGGTTGGCCTGGAATTTGGCGGAGTAGCTGAGCATGTAGCCCATCCCTTTCCATGTTTCGATGTCCATCAAATCTTCGCGGGTCATGCCTTCAAACTGTTGCAAGATGCCCAGCTGCATTTCGGGGGTGAACTGGCTCAGGTTTTGGCGCAGGTATGTCAGCAGATTGAGGGGATTGTAAGGCGAGGCGGTTTGGCTGGAAACGGCCGTTTTCAAATCAGCCACCAGTTCATCCAGTTCAGCCAAAAGCTCTTTTTTGCGGGTTAGCAGATCTGCCTCTGCGGCGCTCATAGCGGGAGCAGCGGGGGCCTCATTTTGATGCACACGGCAGTAATCTGAACCCTCGGCAGCCCAATTTTTGCACGGATTGCCTGCCTTTGTGGTGGCTGCACAGCGGGTGGGGGATTGATCGCTCATTCTTAATCTCCTCGTGTAATATAAACTGAATCGTGGCAAGTAGAACAAGTAAAAAGTGAAAAGTAAAAAGTGAACGACTTTTTACTTTTCACTTATCACTATTTCTTGCGCCAGAAAAAGAGGGCAGCAATACCTGCCAAAACGGCCGCTCCCACACTGGCAATGAGGGTGGTACTGTTGCCCTTGCCTCTTTTTGCCTTGCTGCGACCACCTTTCACGGGAAGCTGCGCCGCTGCCTGCCGCTGCACGTCGGCCAATTTGGCCGGGTCGTTGCGCAGTTCGTCGGCCAGGGCACGCTTTTTGGCTAAATCCTCATCGGTCAAGAAGTGATCATGGCTGCGAATGCCAGATAGCTCCAGACCATGCTTCTTGTAGAGGCGGTAAATCTCTTTCACGCGCTCAATTTCAATGTTGCGACCGAGGGTGTAGTCTTCGAAACGGCCGTCTAAAGCCAGCAGCGCGGTTTCCGCCAAACAAGCATATGCCACACCAGGCGGCAAGCCAATGTCCATGCCAAAATTCGGCTGGCCCGGCAGCAAAATCTCGCCAGATTCAATCACCAGCACGTCCGGGCGCAGCGCCGCCTCTTCTTCGGTAATGTCCGGCGGGCGGGCGATGTCGCAAATAACCGCGCCAGGCTTACACTTTGTTATGTCAATAATTCGGGTATTCAGCGCAGTGGTGGTGGTTACGATGAGATCGCAGTCGCCCACGTAATCGTCTGCTGTGGTGCTGAGGGTTACTTTGGCGTTGGGCGTCTCGCTTTCGATTGTTTGCTTGAGGGCGATGAGCTTTTCCGGACGCGGAGCCACCAACACAATGTTGGGCACCGCCTGCGCCAGCAAGCGGCAACAAACAGAGCCAATCGAACCGGTCGCACCGATGACCATCACTTTACCCTGGTGGGCATCGTCCAGGCTGTTGCCCATCTTCACCACGGCCTGCTTGGCCGTTTCCAGCGTGGCGGCCACGGTGAGGCTGTTGCCAGAGGTAATGGCGATATCTGCCTTTTGGGCCACGGTGATGCCTGCGTCGCCCACCACGGAGGTAAACGCGCCCAGCCCCATCAGGCGGGCACCGTACCGCTCGGCCATGCGCGAGGCGCGGATGAGGCGACGGTACACAAAAGCCGGGTCGCGCCGCATCAATTCACGCGGTGTGCCGCCGATGTAGAGCAGGTAGCCTTCCACTTTTTGACCTGTGGTGGGGCTTTCGATGCCGGTGATGCGGCTGCCGTACATGGGCGGCATGTGGGCGGCTACACGCTCCACCAGGCGGTCGGGGAAAAAGCGCGCCCAGCGGAAGCGGGGATGATTGTAGATGAAGCGGGGGGACAGCGGGTGAATGACGAAGGCAAATTTGTTGATGCCTGCCTCTTCCGGCTGCAAATATTTGATGCCGGGTTTCCATTCCATCCGAGCCATCAGGTTGAGGTAGGTGTTTTCAGTGAGCTCAGCCTGGGTGTCTGCCCTGAGGGCAACCAGAATAGCTTCAAAAACGGCCGCTCCCAAATGTGCCAGTTCATGACCCAACGGCGGCATGGTGGTCACAATGGCCGACGCACCACGCTCTCGAAGGTCAACTACATCTTCTTCAGTGGCCGATTCGGTGACGATGACTTTCCGCTTGAGCTGCGGCGGGCTGTAGCGGCGAATGCCGCCCATGTCTCCAGCAATGACGTCAGCCCACTCGAAGAGTTTGGGGCTGCGCGGCTGGGCAGCTGTGCCTGCCTGGGGGAACAAGCGGCGAAAAGGGTAAGCCCGCAATTGGTTCAGGGTGGGTTCAGCTACGCGGGTTAGTGTTTCGGCCGTACCCACACCGGGCACGGGCGGCAAAGCAAAGTAAACGACCGGGTCTGCGTAACGCATTTCTTCGGTGTACTGGTTCAGAGCCATTGCCAAACCATCATGGTTCAGACCGGGAGCCATCAGCACCTGCTTACGCGACCAGATGCCGGGTTGGGCCTCATCGGCCAGGCGCACGGCCCAACGTTCCATGGCAGCGCGAACGCCAGAACCGTCCACAACGGGGGTTTGCTGGGCAATCTCGAACAGCGGTGCCGCGGCTGGGTGTTCTACGCGGGCTTTGCCCAGGCGTAGTTTTTTGGCGATACCGTCCAGGGCAACTGCCGTTACTTGCCCATCCAGTGCTTCAATGTGAGCTGCCATTTTATCCAAATCGCCATCGCAACCGATGTGGCGAATGTGAATGGTGCTCCCTAATAATTCAACCTGTTCTTCACTTTCATCTGCGCCATGATAATGCAGCACAGCAATTTTTGGGTTTAAGCCTGCCTGTTCCGCCATAGGTCGCTCCTTTTTTCCTAAATGTTTATTCTAATCTGCTTTTTAGCTTAGGCCGTTGTTTACGGCCGTACTTTTTTCGTTGGTTCGTGTAGGTGATGAATGGATTATACTCGCTTTGTCACATTTTTCAGGTCATTGCGAAATTCCTATTTTTGCCCCAAAAAGTTCGATTATCTATATTTTTCTACCCGCTTGACATTCATGACGCACTGTGTTATATTTTGCTCATGATGCGATGCGTCATAACGAAATTAACTTAACGAATACTTACGCAATCCCGCTACGAAAGGATTGCAGGAGGCACAAAAATGGCAGAAAAAATTGAGTTCACCGAAACTGTTGAAGAAAATGTAAACATGTTGGTTGAGAACGGCCGTAAAGTTGTATTGGCAGGCTTGGGCGCAGTAACTCTGGCCCAGGAGGAGCTGTTCAGCATGTTCAACAACCTGGTTGAGCGCGGCACCAACACGGAAGAAAAAACCCGCAACATGGTCAACAAGCAAGTTGAAGCCCGTCAGAAAGATGCTCAAAAAGCAGCCAAGCGGGTAGAAAAAGAAGTTGAAAAGCGGTTTGAAGATTTGCTGCACTGGATGAATATTCCATCCAAGAACGATATTGACAAACTGAGCCGCAAAGTCACAACCTTGAACAAAAAAGTCAATGACCTGAGCAAGGTCGCCTAATTTATAACCATCTCTGGGGCAGGGCGATTAAAAATTTGGCAAGATAGTCGCGGGTAGATGGCAAGCATCTACCCGCGTTGTGCAACAAAAGCCGAGGTAAAAAATGGCAGAAAAAATTCAAATCGAAGAAGAAGCTGTAGAAGAAACAAAAAATCCTTTCGTAGAAGGAGTTCGCCGCGTGTTGCTGGCTGGCGTAGGTGTGGTTTCTATGGCGCAAGACGAAGCTGAGAAATTTGTCCACAAGTTAATTGAAAAGGGCGAAATTGCGGAAAAAGACGGCCGTTCCTTACTCAACGATCTGGCTGAAAACCGCAAACAACGTGCCCAGGAAAGCGGCAAGCGCGTCAGCGATGAATTGGAAAAGCGGATGGAAGGTTTGCTCAACCGGATGAATATCCCGACCAAATCAGACATTGAGCAGTTGAGCAACAAGGTTGCCGAACTAACCAAAAAGATTGATACGCTGAAAGAACAGAAATAAGCAAACAAACTACTTTCTGTAATTTGCTTACAACTGAAAAGAAATCCACAAGGGAGAGGAACGGCTGGAGCGCCCGACCTCTTCCTTTTTGCATATCCCACAATCACGCCTATAATTTCACATGACGCACTGAATCATCAAATATAAGCTGAAGGAATGAGCCACTATGCCCGTCATTAAACGTTATCCCAATCGTAAACTGTACGATACCGAAGCCAAAAGGTACATTACCCTGGACGGCATCGCGGAACTCATTCGTGAGGGAGCCGAAGTTCAAGTTGTTGATCATACGACCGATGAGGATTTAACGGCCGTTACCCTCACCCAGATCATCTTTGAACAAGAAAAACGCAACAGCGGCTTCCTACCCAAATCAGTTCTCACCGGGCTGGTGCGTGCCGGAGGCGACACGCTCAACACCTTACGCCGCAATCTCAATTCCCCGCTCGAATTGCTCAAGCATGTTGATGAGGAGATCGAAAAGCGTTTGCAAGCGCTGGTAGAACGGGGCGAGATGGCCAAAGATGAAGCAATTGGTCTCAGCGAAAAGTTACTGGCAGCAGGCCAGGAAAAAGGCAAAGAGATGATCCCCGGCCAACAACGGCTGGAACGATTGCTCAGTGTGCGTGGCGTACCGTCTCGGGAAGAAGTGGAGGAGCTTACCAGCCAAATCGAAACTTTGTCTGCCAAAATTGATTCGCTTATTGATGAAAAAGCGCCCAATTCCAATAACGACAACTAACCACAAAACCCAGTTGCATGATAAACCTAAGCGGCTCCATCAAACGAGCGTTTGTTTTTCCCGCCAGTCCCAAAGTTGCTCTCACTTATTACAGCGATATTAGCCGCGTCGCTGAATTTTTGCCTCATATCACCCTGGTTCATGCCTATTCTATCAACCAAATTCGGATGCTGTACGAAACAGTAGAGCTTGGCGCTTACACTATCCAAATCTACTCAGACCTGGAAAGCAGCGTAGATTGGGACGCAATGGCGCTTAGTGTCTATCCCGTGAAGATCAAAGAAGCCCCGCCAATTCAAGCAGAAACCACCATGCGCCAAGCAACCGGCAGTGGTCTGTTTGCCATTGACACTCAATTTTATGATCTGGGGAACCAAACACGGGTGGAATACAATATTCGCCTCAAGGCTGATTTGGAACGGCCGTTAGGCATGCGCCTGATGCCCAAACGGGTTGTCAAACGTATTGCCCAAAGCATCACCGACGAGCGGGTCAAAGAAATCGCCGACGGCTTCATCAAAAGCTCCATTGACGCCTTCCCTGCCTGGGAAGCCGCCCAGCAGCCTGTGAGAAAATAAGATGGAGTTTCAGGGCACCGTTGCAGTTGCTGCTGCACAAACGGCCGTTTGGCACACCCTCACTACCCCCGCCCTGGTTAGCCAATGCACCCCGCGTCTCCAAGGCTGGTCCACCCTGGATACAGACACCCGGTTCCAACTTCATTTTTGCTGGGGCAGCGGCAAAAGTACGGTTCTTATTCCGGTACAGCTAACCTGGCAAACCGTTACCCCGCCCACGTACCTGCAATGGCATGGCGAGGCAAAATTGGGTGATACGGCCGTACCCATCCAAGGCCAATTTTCCCTGGACAGCCAAAAACCTGATCACACCCGCCTCACCTTTTCCGCTCACATTACCCCCCACAACAAACTGCTCGCCCAGATGCTACAAACCACCATCCCTGGCCTCATGAACAACTTTTTCCACTGCCTCAAAAAAACGGCCGAAGCCATTTGACAGGGCATCTCACATTAGGTAAAACTTGGGTGAAAATAGACCAGCACAATGAAAAAGATAGTCCAAATCATGATGGTTTGGATCCCTTCCTAACAAAAATAATTGTTACAAAATGACCGCGTACATCAAAATTTACGCGACAACCCTCCAGGAGAAAAATAATGAAAGTTGAAGGCAGTTATCCCTTTGCAGCCCCCCGCGACGTGCTCTGGCCCATGCTGCTAGACCCCACCGTTCTCGCCAACATACTCCCCGGCTGCGAAAAGCTGGAAACTATTGGCGAAAATCAGTTCAACGGCATTCTCAAAATTAAAGTTGGCCCCGTTCAAGGCAAATTCATGGGCGATGTTGTTATGGGCGATATTCAGGAGCCAGAAAGCTGCACCATCTCGGTTGACGGCAAAGGTGCACCGGGCTACGTAAAAGGGGCCGGCACCCTCCGCTTGGAAGCCGACGGCGACATGACCACCCTGCACTACACCGGGGACGCGAACGTAGGCGGCCGTTTAGCCAGCGTTGGTCAGCGGATGTTAGAGACGTCGGCTAATGCCATCATTCGGCAAAGCCTGGAAGGCTTGGGGCAGCAGGTGCAAGCACGCATGATGGCCGCTGCCAGCGGCGAACTCGATGCGGAACTGATTACAACACCCCCGCCGCCCCCTTCGCAAATGCAATTTGCCGCCGGTGTCGTTAAGAATCTTGCCGCCGACTACCTGGAACCAGAAAATCGCGATGGCTTGATCAAAACTGGCCTGATCATTTTGGGGGCTATCATGGTTCTTCGCTTCATCAGCAACTGGTGGACGGACCAAATTGCCAAAAAAGTAGCCAAAAGATTGGCCAAACGGTAACTTTATCGAAGGACGCTGCCTGCTACTTCCAGTCCACGACCGCTTTTTTACGGCCGTTTACATACTTATCCGCCGCCACAGCCGCCAGCACACCATCGGAGGCCGCCACAACGGCCTGTTTAATGTGGGTGCAAAGCAAATCCCCCACGGCAAACACGCCGGGCATGGAGGTTTGCATCTCACTGTCTACCACCAGGCAACCTTCATTGGTGGTGTCTAACTGCCCCATCAAGTAATCGGTGATGGGCTGGCTGCCTTGCAAGTAAACGAACGCGCCGGTTACCGGCAATGTTTCCGGCTCCCCCTTGCGCGGATGAATGAGAATGTTTTGCACACGGCCGTTTCCGTTAATTTCCTTCAGCCGCGTCGCCAAATGAACTTGAATCTTCGGGTTCTCAGCCACCTCTTCAGCCAACGATGCACGCGCTTTTAGCTCCGGCGTGGGCACGATGAGATGAATATTTTTGGCGTATTTGGTCAAGAAAAGCGCCTCTTCCAGCGCTTCATCATTGTTGCCAACCACCGCCACATCCTGATCACGGAAAAACGCGCCGTCGCAGGTGGCGCAATAGCTTACACCCCGCCCCAGAAGCTCTTCTTCGCCGCTTACCGTGCTGGTGCGGCCCATCGCCCCGGTGGCTAAAATCAGCACCTTCGCCCGGAAGTTCCCGGTTCCGGCAATGACCTCTTTTTGCTCCCCGTCAATCGTGATGCCCACCACTTTGTCGGTGATGA
This sequence comes from Ardenticatenaceae bacterium, assembly GCA_020634455.1. Lineage (GTDB taxonomy): Bacteria > Chloroflexota > Anaerolineae > Promineifilales > Promineifilaceae > Leptofilum. The sequence goes on from JACKBQ010000001.1 coordinate 1,163,041, forward strand.
ATTTTGCGCCGAACGATTCCGCCTGCTCGCGCATAATTTCCACCAGCTTTGCGCCGCTGATTGGCCCCGGCACGCCAGGATAGTTGCTAATTTTGCTCGTCACGCCCAACGCGCCAGCGGTTAGCCCCTTGTCAATTACCAGGGTGCGCAGTTCCGACCGCGCTGTGTAAATGGCCGCCGATGCGCCTGCTGGCCCCCCGCCAATGATGACGACGTCGTAATTGTTGTCCTGCTTATCCAGAGAAAATCCATTCATATCGAGTTGAAATGTCATAGCAACTCCCTAAGCAGCAACGGCGACGGCTTCTTTGAGCTTGTCCAGCATCATCATTTCCGGCGCTGCGCCTTCTTGGAAAATCGTTTCATTAATCACAGTGCGCGGCACGCCCATGACATGATATTTGTTGGAAAGATCGGGGAACTCGGTGGCTTCCACCATGTCTGCCTGAACCAGATCGCTGGCCATTGCCAGTTTGTGGGCCAGCAAAACAGCTTGCGGGCAGTAAGGGCAGGTTGGCGTCACAAATACTTGCAAATGCACCGGGGTTTTCAGTTCTGCCAGCCAATCAAGCATCTCGGCCGACAGTTGGGGATCACCAGCGCTCACCATCATCACATCATGAATGAGTGAGCTAAATTCATAGCCAGAGGGAATGCCGTAGTAGCGAATGCCGTAATCTTTGCCAGCCTTGCCGCCTTCCAAAATGACGGTGGCGGGGATTTTATCTACGCCGTATTGGTCGGCCAGATCGCCGTCGGCGACAAAATCGTACACTTCCAGGCTGATTTTGTCTGATAAGGTGGACAGTTCTTCGGCAATTTCGCGGGTTTCTTTACAATATTGGCATTCAAATTCTTGGGTAAATACAACCATTTTGACCGGCTTGTTCAGGGTTTCAAACATTTCGGTGAGTTGTGTACGGGTATCGTTATCTAATAATGACATGATGGTCTCCTAAATTTGTTATTTGCCACAGAGAATGCAGAAGGTTTTGAACATTTCGGACACTCTGGGTCTCTGGGCAAGCTGGTTCCTTTTGTATGCTTCGTTGGTTTAGATGCAGGGAGTTACAAAAGGTGACATATATTTTTCGTTAGAATTATTTTTGACAATTCACAGAAGGAACAGAATCGTGCAAGATCTGATTATTAGAAGCGTTGCCGATGGCGATTTTCCTGAGCAAAAAGAGCTGCTGCGGGCGCTTGGGTATGATTTGGCAATCAGCAGCATTGCTGAAAATGTGCGGGAAATTCGGGCCAGAGGTGGGGAGGTGTTTGTGGCGCACCGGAACGGCCGTCTCGTGGGCTGTGTGGCGGCAATCATTGACGTCCGGCTGGGCGGCGGCATCTGTGGCGAGATCGTGAGCCTGGTGGTAGCTGAATCGGAGCGTGGTCTGGGCGTAGGCAAAAGGTTGGTTCAGCTTGCCGAGCAGTGGCTGGGCCAATCGGTGGGGGTCATTCGCGTACGCGCCAACGCCACCCGCGAGGGTGCCCACCAGTTTTATGAAGCAGGGGGATACCAACTGGAGAAAATTCAGAAGGTTTACAAAAAACGATTGTAATTGACGGAGGTTTTACGATGGGGATTGATCGAACCAAACGCATCACCTTTGAAGAATCGGCGGAGTTGTACACGCAGGAACGCTATCCCGATGAACTGATTGCGGACATCATCAGCCTGTCGGGCATTCCGCCTGAGGGCAAGATTTTGGAAATTGGCTGCGGCCCCGGCAACGCCACAATTTCTTTCGCGCAGCGAGGCTATGAGCTACTAGCCATCGAGCTGGGGGAACGACTGGCGACCATTGCCGCCGAAAATTGCTGCGCCTTCCCCAAGGTGCAAATTTTGAACATGGCTTTTGAGGAATGGGTGGAGGAAACGGCCGTCTTCGACCTGGTCATCGCGGCTGATGCGCTGCACTGGATTCCACCAGAAATTAGCTACCCCAAAGCCGCCCGCGTGCTCAAAGCGGGTGGCTGCGCCGCCTTTTTCTGGCGCGTGCCCATAGAAACAGAGGCCGACTGGTCCCAAGAAATTGCCGCACTTTACGAACACACTGCACCGCAATTTGTGAATCCAGACAAGCGGTTTACCACAGAATGGTTGGTGGAGATCATCCAAAACAACTTTGCCGCCAGCCATTGTTTTGGGCCAGTCACCCATCAGCAATATTTTTGGAGCAGGTCCCTGACCACCAGCCAATATCTCAACGATTTACGCACCTTCTCGATGCACCACGGCATAGACGAGGCTGCCCGCGAAGCGCTCTATGCCAAAATTGGCAGCGTTTTAGAGAAGCATGGCGGCACGATTGAGAAGACGGAATCGGCCGTTTTATTTATGGCAAAGGTCCGAGAATAAATTTGGATGAGAAACGGCCGTAACCTATTCACACTGATAAGTATTTTGCATATACTTTTCCATATGCTCGCAAGCTGACCCTCCGACCTTGACAAGTTTGTTGGTCACCTAAAAACCAAACGCCTGACCAAACTCCTCCTTGCGCCAGGCTAACTCAAATCATATCTGCTAGTCACCCCAATTAACGGCAGAGATGGTTTGAGAACAATTTACCCCCCATTTTTCGCAATTGCACCTACGCACTTTTTACGATTAAAAAGCGCGGGGCAAAAATCAATTATTGAGCTCTTATGGCAAGAGTGCAGGCAACTACAAATTTTTAGAAGCTTATTTGTGAGAAATTTCCTATTTTCGTATGACAAGGAGAAAAGTATGAAAAAAAATAAATTCGTGATTATTGGCCTGATCATTACCCTCGTGCTTTTACTGGGGGCACGTTGGTTTGCTCCGAGCCAGCCCTCGTTAGCCTTCTCCCCAAACGAGCTAAGCGGAACACCAACGCCATTTTCAAGCATGGAAAGTGACGAAATACCACCCGCAGATTTTGCTTTGCGAGAGGAGTCCATCAATGCCTTGCCTACCCCAATTCCAGGCGAAACCTTGGTGTATTTTTCCCCGACCGATAACGATGCAACGGCAACGGTGCTTTTTCTAACCAATACCGACAACGTGGCCCATATCGTCGCCCTCCGAGGGTTCAGTTATAACGGTGTGTTGGTCTATTCGCTCAATATTAATGTTGGGGCTAACAGTTTTTTACGTTTAGCCAGTGATTCCATTGCCGCGGCGCCTCCGCCAAGTTGGGCCACTCCAGCGCCAATTATTACCAACTTCACCGATTTCACTTATTTTGCCAGTCTATCCCTCCCTAAAGGCGTCAAGGCAGAGGGCTATGTTCTTTTTAATCCTGGGACTGGTGTGGTAGATCCACGTCAGGATCAAGGCGCTATCCCGCTACGCTTCAGTACGGATCCGGCAAGTGTATATTTACCGAATATCCAGAGTACTCCTTAAAAGAATACAGGTCAAATTTGTGATTCATCTGGCTGGTTTTCGTATTCTAAGGCTAACGTGCTCTATCAATGAGGTGAATCACTGCCACTATTTGTGGCAGATTCTTAGCAGCGCAATTTTGGTGCTGTGGTTGAAGGGGGCAGGATCGGTGATGGAAGGCGTGATTTGGGTGTGGGGGGTGCCAGTGCAATCTTCCGGCACGGAAATGAACTGCTCGATTGCCACATAGCCATCGGCACACAGCGTTTCTAGCTCGGCTAAATAGTCAGCACCGCTCACGAACAGGGCATTGTTGATGGCGATGATGTGACCGTTGTGACGCACTAACGGCCGTACCTTATTCACCAACCTCGCCATCCCCGCATTCAAATCTACGGTGCCCGCAGCCGTTTGTGAGAAAAACGGCGGATCGAGGAAGACACAATCAAACTGCTCACCCGCCCGCTTAAACTGGCTCATTTGCCGCCAAAAATCCCCGGTTTGGAACAATTTTTTATCAATGGGAAAGCCATTCAGGGTGTACGACGTTTTGGCGACGTTGAGGAACCGCTTGTTCAAGTCAGTTTGCACTACGCGGCTGGCCCCCGCGGCCGTTGCCGCCACCCCCAGGCTGCCCGTGTAAGCAAACGTGTTCAGCACCGCCTTACCCGCCAGATTGTCCAGCGCCCAACGGCGCACGTTCCGCGTGTCCAAATAAAAGCTGGCGTCCTGATTCATCGTTAAATCAAGGGCGTAGCGCACGCCATGCTCGCGGATTTTGCTGGTGAGCGTGCTGCCCCACAGCAACACACCTTGCTTCTCTTCATCAGAACCATTGCGGGTTTTGAGCAAGATTGTTTGCAGCCAGGGGAGCTGCTCAAGCAGCAGCATTTGCACTGCCGCCACCACTGCATCCAGCTCTGCCGGTGGGTCGGCGTGGTTGTAGAGAACGGCCGTTTCCCCAAAAAGCTCCACCACCAGCTGCGGACATCCCTCCAGAAAACCATTGAACAGGCGAACGGCCGTTTCGTGGCGACCATCCAACAAAGGAAGGCGGGCTTGGAAAGCAGATGCAACTAATTGCAGAATTTGTTCAGACATAGCCAACATACCCACCGGTAGGGGCAGGTCTGAGACCTTGCCCCTACCATCACAAACCTATAAAAAAGCCCAGGAACCACTGCTCCCAGGCTCTCTAAATTCTCTAAAACTCTGTGCCCTCTGTGGCAAAACTACATATGAATCGCCTCACCCTCAACCGCGTGAGCCGCTTCCATGAGCGCCTCACTGAGGGTGGGATGGGCATGAACATTGCGAGCAATTTCTTCGGCCGTTAGCTCCGCATTGTGCGCCAACGTCAGCTCCGGCAGCAGCTCCGTTACGTCTGGGCCAACCATGTGCGCCCCCAAAATCTCGCCATACTTCTTGTCGGCAATAATTTTGATGAAGCCATCTCGTTCGCCCAGCCCCAGCGCCTTGCCATTTACCTGGAAGGGGAACTGGCCCACATTAATCTCGTAGCCAGCCTCTTTGGCCTGCGCTTCGGTATAGCCAAAACTAGCCACCTGCGGCACGCAGTACGTCGCTCGCGGCATCATTCGGTAATCCAGCGCGTGCGTCTCGTGCCCGGCAATTGCCTCTGCCGCTACCAGCCCCATCGCCGAAGCCACATGCGCCAACCGATATTCCGTAGCCACATCGCCGATGGCATAAATATTAGGCACGTTGGTGCGCATCTGGTCATCCACAGCAATCGCGCCCCGGTCGGTTAGCTGCACCCCAACCGTTTCCAGGCCAATATTTTCCACATTGGGCAAAAAGTTGATGGCCAGCATCACCTTGTCGGCTTCTAATTTGGTGCCATCAGCCAGGGCTACCGCAACACCAGCATCATTTGTCTCAATTTTTTCCACGCGGGCATTTAAATGAAGATTCACCTTCATCTTTTTATATGCTTTTTCCAGAACGTCGCTTACTTCTGGCTCTTCGTTAGGCAGCAAATGGCTCATCATCTCCACGATGGTGATCTCCACGCCGTAGTTGGCCCACATGTAGGCAAACTCCACGCCAATCACGCCACCACCTACGATGATCAGCTTCTTCGGCGGGTTCTCGCTCAAAATGGCGTCAATGTACGAGATGATTTTGTCGCCATCAAACTGTATGCCAGGGATGCTGCGTGGGCGGGCACCGGTGGCAATAATGATATTTTTGCCGCTAACGGTTTGCTCGCCACCGTCGTTCAGGCTTACCTGGATGGTGTTGGCGTTGGTGAGTTTGCCGCTGCCTTCAATGACATCAATATTGTTCTTTTTCATGAGGAACTGCACACCTTTCACCAGTCGGCCAGACACCTGGCGGCTACGTTTGAAGGCGACGCTGTAATCTAACTGCAAATCAGTGAAAGAGAAGCCAAACTCTTTAGCACGATGCTGTAACGTGTGCGCCAGTTCTGCATTTTTTAGCAGCGCTTTGGAGGGGATGCAGCCGATGTTGAGGCAGACGCCGCCCCAATATTCCCGCTCGATGATGGCAGCTTTGAGGCCCAGTTGGGCAGCGCGGATGGCGGCGACGTAGCCACCAGGCCCCGCGCCTAAAACGACAAGATCGTATTGATTGGTCATAGAATAACTCCGTTTTGGATAGGTTCTCATAGTGTCAGGCAGGAAGCGCAAGATTGAAAATAAACCAAAGCCGTTCGCCGTGTGCCTGGCACATTATTGCAAGTTGCTTTTGCGGGATTATACCAGCGCCCAAGTGTAAATCGTAACTTTTTAATCGTCTACACAATCACCTTTGGCTTCCAAATGAGCAATTACCGCAAAATGAGCTATCCACTTTGCCTGTCGTTCTCTGTTTTGCCATAATACGCGGCATGGGTTTTCCGATGTGGACGTTGATTGGCATGGGCTTTACGGCCGTACTTGCCCTGGTTATGACTGTTTTTGCCTATCTGGCGCAGTCTCCCCGCGCCCTGTTGCGCATGGGGCTGGCCGGGTACCGGCTGGATTTGCGCGTGAAGCTGTTTACGGGCTATGCATTGGCCAGCCTTATTTTAATGCTCGGCTTCTTTTTGGCAGGTGTGCCAATCAGCAATGGTGAAGCAGTGGCAGCCAGTACGCCTACGGCCGAAATTGCTGAGTCGGTTCCCACATCGGCCAATACCGGCGCAATGGGGGACCTGCCAGAAACGGCCGTTGCCACCATTCCCCTTGTCGAAACCAACAACACGCTAACAACCGACCGCACCACCGAAACACCCTCCAGTGGCGCATTTGCTGGCCCACCGTCCGGCGGCGATGAAGTGAGCATAGAGGAAGTGACTACCACCAGTACGCCAGCGCAGGCGGGGCCATCTGCCACACCCGGCACGGCAACAGTAGCAAATACGGCCGTTCCTACCACCACATCCGAAGGCACAGCCACCACCGCCCCAACTGCTACAGCCACAGCCACCCCGCTGCCTACCGCCACATCTACGCCAACCATCACCCCCACCCCCATCGAGGGCATCACCGCCACCATCACCACGAATGGCAGCACGCTGTGGGTGCGGCGTTCGCCCGGTGGGCAGCAGTTAGTGATTGTGCAACATAATGACACGGTAATTTTGGAAAACGGCCGTGCCAATCAAGCCGGTATCCTCTGGCGCGAAGTTCGCACCGTGAGCGGCATTGTGGGCTGGGTACAGGCTGAATTTTTAGAAGAATAATGTGACGATTTGACCGCGATTGGGTCAAAGAAGGCAAGCAATGAAAGAGTTTGTAATTGGGTAATTACCTAATCACTCAATTATTTTAAATATTTCAACACCCCATAGCTTTAAGGAGGCTACTTCATGAACCATCCAAAATTCCAGATTTACGAAGGCAACGACGGTAAACATTATTTCCGGCTCACCGCCCGCAACGGACAAAACATTTTGTCCAGCCAAGGATATTCGTCTAAAGCAAACTGCAAAAATGGTGTCGAATCGGTGAAAAACAATGGCACCAGTGCTGACCGGTTTGAGATGAAAGAAGCGGCTAATGGGAAGTTTTACTTCAATTTGTTGGCAGCCAACAAGCAGGTCATTGGCAAGAGCCAAATGTATGCCAGCAAACAAACCTGCCAGAGCGGTATTGAGGCGGTTCAGCGTGTGGCAGCTGAGGCGGGTGTGGAAGATACGACAGCATAGTCTGCCAGTGTGCAAGTGGCGAGTTTGCAAGTTTTCTTTACTGGCAAACTCGCTTTACTCGCATACCCCCCCTACTCCTCTTTTCTTTGGCGGTTCAGGTACAGCAGCGTGCCGGACAGCACCCCTGCTGCGCCTAAAATGCTCCAGCCCAATTGGCCAATTTTCTTTTCTATGCGCTCGTATTGGCGCAAAGTTTCGCGATCTGCTTGTACGCGAAGACGGCCGTTTTCTGCCAAATTGAGCAGTCGTTGAATTTGGGCGGGGGTGCTAAGATACGGCCGTACCAACTGCCACGCCGTCTCCAGACCAAACTTTTGCCCTTCCCGGCTAGCCACCAACGCCTCGCCGTACTTCTCGATGAAATACCACGGGTTGATCTGCTCATCCAGCTGAGACACCAGCCCGGACACAATGCCCATCGCCCGCCCCAAATAGATAAAATCCTGCGGAATCTGGAACGGAAAATCGAACAGCAGATCGCGGAACTCTTGGCCAAGCTCTTCAATTTCGGCGGGGTCGGGGCGGGCCAAATCCAGCAAATTGCGCCCCCAGATGCGGTCTAGCACCGCCTCTTGCGCCTCGGCGATGCGCACCAGATCCGCGCCGGGCAAAAAGAAGCCCAATTTTTGGTACGCTTCAGTTAGTTTACGGCCGTCTCGCTGGGTCACACTCACCAACACCTGCCGCAAATTGTCGCCCATCAGTGAGTGCACCCGGCCCACCATGCCAAAATCCACAAAAATGAGCCAGAACGGCCGTCCGCCAGCCGCCTCATCCGCATCTTCTGGCGGCCAGGGAACATCGGGCCGGGGGCGAATGAAGAGATTGCCCGGATGCGGATCTGCATGGAAAAAGCCCTCGCGGAATACCTGGTCAAAATAAACGTCCAGCAATGTTTCCGCCACCTCCGCCGGATCAATGCCCGCTTCCTGCATCGCTGCCACGTCCGTAATTTTCGGCGCTTCCACATTTTCCATCACAATCACGCGGTCAGAAGAGTGCTGGCGGTACATGGCGGGAATGTACACGCGCGGATCGTTGGCGTACATCTCGGCAAAACGCTCTGCATTGTCCACCTCGGCGCAATAATTCAGCTCTTCCCACAGCGTTTTGGCAAACTCTTCCATGAGAGCGGGCACGTCGGCGCGGCGGGCAATGGGCTTGTAGCGCATGGTCCAGCGAGCCACAATGCGCAGCGCCGCCAAATCAGTTTCTACAATGGCGGCGATGTTGGGGCGCTGCACTTTGATCACCACCGCTTCACCTCGTGCGCCAGCCCCGTTTTGTGGCTTTAGCCAGGCGCGATGGGTTTGCCCCAGCGAAGCGGCGGCCATTGGTTCTGCCTCAATCTCGGCAAAACGGCCGTTAAAATCCCCCAACTCTGCCTGAATGACGGCCATGATGCGCCCCGTCTCTTCGGGCGTTACCTCGTCTTGCAGCCCTTGCAGCTCTTCGGTAATTTCTGGTGGCAACACGTCTACGCGGGCGCTGAGAAATTGGCCCAGCTTGATCATCACGCCGCCCATGTTCAGCGCCAACTCGCGGAAGGCGTGTGCCCAACGACGAAAGCGGCGCGGGCGGCTTTGGCGGATGGCCAGACGGAACAGCGGCACCCGTCCACCCAAAATGTCCCAAATGATGAGGTGCAAAATGACGCGGGCAAAAAAGATGAGGATGCGGCGGAAACGGCCGTCCTGACGAAAATTGTGCTCGGTTTCAGGGTGGGTTTTTGGCTGTGGCGGGGGCTGGGGGTGATGGGGACGGCCGTTCGGCAAATGAACGCCATTCAACTGTGGCTTCACATCCACCTGCTCATACTCAATTGGAACGCCATTTTGCGCTGCGGCCATACAATGATTTCCCACAAATCTAAAAAATGAACTTTCGCCTCTTAGCTCTCTGTGAACTCTGTAGCAAATACTCGGACAGATACTAAGTTTACCAAGAAAAAGCAAAAAGGCTTCACCCATTGGAGGATGAAGCCTTGCAGTGCCCCGTACGGGACTCGAACCCGTGTTTTAGCCTTGAGAGGGCTACGTCCTAGGCCGCTAGACGAACGGGGCGCGTGCCCAAAAGCTTGCAGATTCTAGCAAACGGCCGTATCCCTGTCAAAGGGTTGGCGAAACTATTGCGATTCTGCCTGCCCCAAGCCATAATCGGGCGTTTATGGCTTCACAAAATCACCATACACAAGCGGCTGAAATAGAAACGGCCGTTGCCTCCTGGCAATGGCTCACCATCGCCCTGATCGCCCAGCTTGGTTGGGGCGCATACCCCGCCTTTTTGCGCTACCTGCAAACCGTCAGCCTCGTGCCCAGCCTGTCGCTGCTGGCAGTGGGCAACGGGCTGGTGCTCTTGTTGGTGCTGGCCAGCCGTTGGCGGCAAATTGAGTGGCGCATTTTTCGGCTGCCGCTGCTGTGGTTGTTTGGGGGGCTGGTGGTGCTGCGCGGCATTACCAACCTGCTGGCGACGCGCTACACGCTGGCCATCTATGCCCAGCTCATCTATTTGATGACCCCGTTCATTGTAGCGCTACTGAGCCGACTGGCGCTGCGGGAGCAGCTGCCGCGCCACACGTTTAAGGCACTCACCCTTTGTTTGGTAGGTGCTGTGCTCATGTTGTCGGGGAATTTGGTGGAGGCAGTGAAGGAAACGGCCGTTACCCGCAACGATTGGCTAGGCATTAGTCTGGCCATTGCCAGCAGCTTCTTTTTGGCGCTGTACATGATCGTCACTCGGCGCACCACCCAGCACCAGGCATCGGGCGATTCGCTGTTGCTGATGCATCTCGTTGCCCTCTCCGTTTTTTCTGGCGTTGCCAGCCTTGTTTTGCAGGAGGATTGGCAACAGTGGCGCAATCTACAACCGGGCGATTGGCTCATTTTTGGGCTATTTGCGTTGGGGGTACTCCTGGGGGCCAACCTGGGGCAAATTCGCTCCATTCAACATTTAGGCGCGCCGCTGGTAAGCAGCACAATGACCATTCGGTTGGTGAGCGCCCTGGTGGTGGGCAATGTGTTGCTCAACGAGCGGCTTTCATCTGGTTGGCAATTGTTGGGGGCGGCGGTGGTGTTTGTCACCCTGACCTGGTATTTGCGGCAGCGAAACGGCCGTTCACGCCACATCCACCGGTAGCCAAATCGTAAAGCTCGCACCTTCGCCCGGTGCACTGTGCACGGTCAAAAAACCATGATGCGCCTGAATAATCTGCTGGCTAATGCATAAGCCCAGACCTGTGCCGGTAATGTGTCCTTGCTCAGCCAGCGTTCCACGGAAAAAACGCTCAAAAATGTGCGCCTGTTCCTCTGGCAAAATACCGGGGCCATCATCCTGAATCATGATGGTGATCCATTGACGATTATCTTCAATGGGGGCAGCCACTGTTGCCGTAATGTGACCCTCAGTCGGCGTGTAGGCAAAAGCATTATCCAGCAACTCGCCAATAGCCTGACGCATCCGGCTGGGATCACCCGTTACCTGGGGGATATCCGGCTCGATCTGGCAATGGAGCGTTTGCTTCTGCCGCCGGGCACGTGCTTGATTGCCTTCGCAAATTTGTTGAAACATTTCAGCAATGTCAATGGTGCGCCAATCCAACACAGCTTCGGTGCTATCCAGGCTTGCCAGCTCCAGAATATCCTGCACCAAATGCTCCAGCCGCTCGGCCTGGGAAACCAAAACATGTAAATAATGCATTGATTTGCCGCTGTTTATGCCAGCTTCCAGCAGCTCGGCATATAGCTTAATATTGGTGAGGGGGGTGCGCAGCTGGTGGGTTACATTGGTAATAAAACTGTATTGCGCCTTATCCAGCGCCTGAAAACGACTAATGTCTTGATGGCTGGTAACGTAACCGGAGATACGGCCGTCCTCATCCATCATTGGCACCATAGTGAGAAGCGTTGGGTAATTACGATCGTCCGTACGCACCCCTTTGACTTCACCAGACCAGGCCATGCCTAAGGCAAAAGCATCCGCCTGAGCCTGCTGATCAGCATGGGAAAACTCGAACAAAGCGTTAAAGTTAATGTGACGCGCTTCCATGAAATCGAAGCCTGTCATGCGGATAAACGCATGGTTTACATACAAAATAGTTCGGTCTGTATCAATCATGGTGACTGCTTCAGCAACCGAACCGAGCACGGCTTCCAGCTTTTCTTTTTCAGCCGCTAATTCGGCCGTACGTTCCCGCACCTGCCGCTCTAAAGAGGTGTTTACCTGGCGCAATGCCTGCTCTGCCTCTTTGCGCCAGCTTATGTCGCGAGCGAAGTTGATCAGCACATCTTGCCCTTGCCAGAACACCAGGCGGCTGCTCACTTCCACCGGAATCAGTGATCCATCCCGATGGCGATACTGTCCCTCGTAGAAAAACGTGCCAGAAACAGCAGATTGCCATGATGTCTCAGCATCGGTTGCATCTAACAAGCGGGGCATCTCTATTTGTTCCATCGCCATCTGGCGCAATTCAGACCGACGGTAGCCCAGGCGTCGCGCGGCGTTGGGATTTGCATCCAAAATTTTCATGTTGTAGGGGTCAATGATGAGGATCGTTTCACCGGAATTTTCAAACAGGAAGTCAGCGTAATTGGTTGTACTCCGGTCAGCTTTGTCTGACTCTAGTTCGGCAATGCGTTGGCGTAAGATACCAATTTCTTGCTGAAGATTTTTATCTGATTGTGAATTTTGCAGACCATCCATAACAATTTCCTCGAATTGGAAAGCAAGAACCTTACACTGTTGAAATATGGGGGCGACAACACACAACGGCCGTTCTTCACCAGATATTGTGGGTAAATAACGGCCGTCTGACGATAGAACTTCTGTCCTAAACCAGCCTATTCTTCTGCCGTTTCCTCGTAGCCACAGGCAGAGCCAAACTGAATGTTATCTAGCAAGTTCCCCACAGTTAAATTGCCATTCGCAGTGCTTACGGCGGCAAACTCAAAGCGCGTTACAGTCTGGCCTTCTGGCACCTCGTAAAGGCCATCATATTTTACCCACTCCTGGCCAGTTGAAAACTGTTCCTGCACTACAGTGCTCCCTGGCGGCCCGATTCTAAGCTCCATCACATCCACCCCAGAACGACCACGATGATAAAACGACCAGGTAAGCCGCTCGCCCGGCACAGAATCAATATCTTGGTAAAGCGCGGAAGGTTGATTGGCATTGAGTTCAGCCAGGTAACGGCCGTCTGGCGCATTAACGCCCAAAAAGCCTGTGTACCAAATCTCAATCTTGTTGTCGCTGGCGGTCGTCTCCCACCCAGCAATCGCACTGGAATCATACGGTCGCCAGCCGCTGGTGATGAGATCATCCTCTTCAAAACCACCGTTGATGATGGCATATTTCACGCCAGCCAAACATTCATTGACCTCACGGTAAGAGTCAAAAACGCCGCGCCCCAGCCAGGCCAGGGCCGCCACAACCACACCGCCAACCAGCAGCAACAACAGCGCGTACTCAGTAGTAGATTGCCCATGCTCAAGCTTCTTTTGCTTCATGTACATGCTCCTTCAAATGCAAGTAATCCAGATACGTTTATTAAATCAGAGCCACAGCCTGTTTGATATGTGAAAATGCTCTTATTTTGAACCTTTTTGGGGGATACGGCCGTTTCCCATCCATTAGACAAACACCTAATTCCAGCTATAATTTCAAACATTCCCACAACACAAAAGGAGCAGTCCGTGTCAACAGAAATCCGTTTTGATACCTACTACCGCTACGATGACCTCTCCCACTTTTTGCAACAGTGGGCTGAGTCGCATCCGAATTTATGTAAACTTGAGAGCATCGGCCAAAGCTACGAAGGGCGCGACATCTGGCTGATGACCGTCACCAACTTTGAAACCGGGCCAGACAGCGAAAAGCCCGCCTACTGGGTAGACGGCAACATTCACGCCACCGAAGTCTCCCCCTCTTCGGCCGCGCTTTACCTCATCCACAAGCTGCTGACACAGTTTGGGCAGGATGACAAAGTGACCTATGCGCTCAATTCGCGGGCGTTTTACATTGTGCCCCGGCTAAACCCGGACGGCGCAGAATGGGCGCTGGCCGATGTTCCCAAGTACATTCGCAGCAGCACCAAACCGTACCCGCGCATGGATGCGCTGGACGGCCTGCACCAGGAAGATGTGGATGGCGACGGCCGTATCCTGCAAATGCGCCTCAAAGACCCCAACGGTCACTGGAAAGTCCACCCAGAAGACCCCCGCCTCATGATCCCCCGTGAGCCAGACGAAGCGCCCGGCGGCGACTTTTACCGCATCATCCCCGAAGGCCAGATTCAAAATTTTGACGGCGTGACGATTAACTTTGCCCCACCGCTGCAAGGGCTAGACCTCAACCGCCAGTTCCCGGTTTATTGGGAGCCTAACCAGCGCGGCGCGGGCGATTACCCCGGCAGCGAACCAGAAACGGCCGCTCCCCTGCGCTTCATTGCCGACCATCCCAACATCACCGGCTCCGTCAGCTTCCACACCTTTAGCGGCGTCTACCTGCGCCCGCCCACAAAAGGAGCCGACGACACTTTACCCACGCAAGATTTGTACACCTACAAAAAGCTGGGCCAAAAAGCAGAAGCGATGACCGGCTACAAAGCCGTTTCCGTCTTCCACGACTTTAAATATGACCCCAAAGAGTTCATCAAAGGCACCTTTGACGACTGGATGTACGAATACCAGGGCGTCTACGGCTGGACCTGCGAAATCTGGAGCATCCAGCAGCAAGCGGGCATCAAAGATTACAAATACATGGATTGGTTCCGCGAGCATCCGCTGGACGACGACATCGCCATCATGAAGTGGAATGACGAAGTGCTGGACGGCAAAGGGTACGTGGATTGGTACGAATTTAACCATCCGCAGCTAGGCCAGGTGGAAATTGGCGGCTGGGACTTTTTTGTAACCTGGCGCAATCCGCCGTACAAGCTGCTAGAAAAAGAGATCGCGCCGCTGGCTGATTTTGCCCTCTACTCCTGCCTGGTGTCGCCCAAACTGGAATGGCACGGTATCAGCATTCGGGGCGATGCCTCAGGGAAAATTTTTCGGGTAACGGCCGTTGTGCAAAACACCGGCTGGCTCCCCACCAACGTCACCCAGCAGGCGCTCAAAATGAAGGTGGTGCGCGAGCTGGAACTGGACATCAGCCTGCCCGAAGGCGCACGGCTCATCACCGGCAAGCCCAAAACGATGCTAGGCCAACTGGCCGGCCGCGACCACAAAGCCTCAGCCCCCATTTGGGGCGGCGACCCCACCAGCGAGCGCGCCAAGGTGGAGTGGGTGATTGAAGGTGAATCGGGGATGGCAGTGGAGATTACGGCCGTTCACCCCCGCGCCGGTACCATTCGCCAAACCATTACTCTGTAACCGCGCTGGCAAAATTTCGCCAGCCAACGCCAACCCCCGGCGCGTTTAGCCAAACGCGACCGGGGTTGGCCGGATCAAAAAAGATTTGGTTGGCAAAAGGCCAATCCAGCCCCTCGTTCACGCGCACCCAGTTGCGCCCCCCATCTTCGCTTAGCCAGACGCCACTGGAATCTGGCTCGTAGCCGCCGGAGTAGATGGCGCTGGCGGAGGTGGCCAGGATGAATTGTGGATTTTGGGGGTGTACGGCCGTATCCCGCATAAATCTATCGGCCAAAAGCAATTCCCAACGCTCCCCACCATCGTCAGAACGATACAAACCCCCATTTTCGCCAAAAACGGTCACCAAAATTTGGTTGGGGTCTTGTGGATGGGGCAATACGGCCGTTACCCCCGCCCAATACCGATCCCAAAACGCCTCCCCCGTGCTGCCCCGCATCTGGGGCAAGCCCACTTCTTGCCAACTCCCCACCGCGCCGCCAGCGGTTGAACGCCAGACGCCCGCTTCGCCTGCGGCAAAAACAACGCTGCTGTCGTGGGGCGATACGGCCGTTACCCGACATCCCCCACAAGCCAACGCCAACGCCCAATTTTCTCCATGATTATGCGAAGTATACACATCTCCACCTGCCGTGATGAAGAGCGTACGGCCGTTTTCCGCGCTGGCGGCGTCCACAGACAAGCCAGCCAGCACCGTGCCCGGCAAGCCTGCATTCGCCTCTGTCCAGCTTTGCCCTCCATCGGCGCTGAACAGCAGCGTGTGCGCCCCCTCAATTTCTTGCGCCTGGCTCAGCCACACCTGCCCCGGCACCGTCGGATCGGTGGCGATGGCCAGCGTGTTGCCGCCGTTGCCCTCCCACGCGCCAGTGTATTCCGGCAAGTTGCAGTTGAACCAACTTGCCCCGTCATCGGGCGACCGCCAGCAGCCGAGATCGTAAAATCCGGCGTAGAGCGTGCCGTCGGTGGCGCTTTTTGCCAGCTCGCCCAGCACCACGTTGTCTAGCCCGCGCGAGCGCCAGCCACCCGGCTGCACGGCGTCGGTGAACAAATTTTGGAAGGAACGGCCGTTGTCAAAACTGCCAAAAACCGATTGCCCCGTTGCCCAAAACAGGCTACCAGGGTCGGACAAATCTTCCCCCAGCGTGCGCACCACGCCGTTAAAGCTCGGCTCGTATGCCCAAAAACCTTGCGTCCAGCCCGCGTCCCAATCGTATCGTTGGCTCACCTGCGTCCAGTTTTGGCCACCGTCGCTGGTTTCCCACACGCCGTTGCGGTCATCCCAGGTAAGCTGGAACCGCGTTTCGATGAGGCGCAGCGTACCGCTGGCCGTTCCCGGCCAAATCACTCCGGTGCGATTGGCTACTTTTTCCCAACTGTCGCCGCCGTCCCGGCTGCGCCACAGCGCCCCCACCGCGTCGGGGGACGGTTCGTAGGTGGTCAGATAGACGATCTGCGGCAGGGCGCGGTCCAGCGCCACGTCCATCACGCTGCCCAGATCAGCCCCCAGCGGCGACCAGCTTATGCCCCCGTCCATGCTGCGGAAGGCCAGCGGCGGCCCATCGGCAAAGCGCCCTTCGCCGGAGATGAGGTACACAATATCGCTGTTTTGCGGATGCACGATGAGCTTGAGGATGCGTAAACCGTCGGGCAAATCGCGGCTGATGCGGTTCCAGGAACGGCCGTTATCCCCCGTTCGCCACACCTGCCCATCACTGCTGTTCCATTCCGCATGAAAGCCCGCATACCCAATTTGCGGATCGCTTGCCGACAACTGAATATCGGTCACGTAGCCGGTGTCTAGCACTTGCGCCACCGTTGCGCCGCCGTCTGCGCTGCGGAAGATGCCGCCGTCGCTGGCCAGCAAAATAACATCGGGATTTTGCGGGTCAAAGCCGAGGCCGCCGACGTGGGTGATGGTCAGCCCGTCGGCCGCGCCAAGCACATCCCAGCTTTGGCCGCGATCCAGCGAGCGGTACGCCCCGCTCAAATCGCTGGCAGCGATGATGATGCCGCTTGGCCCTGCGCCCACGGTGCTAAACGCGCCGCCGCCGCCCGGCGCGGTAAATTGCCATTGGCTAGGCGCAGGGGAGGCAGGTTCAGCGGGGATTTCTGTGGGGTCTGTGGGGATGGAAACGGCCGTTTCCGCCACCTCCACAACCTCATCTCCACCGCACGCCACCAAAAGCAGCAGCATCAAAATGAATAATCGTTGTCGCATAAAATCTCCATTTTTTATCCCGCAATCGTAGGGGCGAGGCAATCGGCCATGATCTGCCCCAGCAAACGGCCGTTTTTCCGATTGCCTCGCCCTGTTTACCACAATCGGCCTTGACCTGCCCCAGCAAACGGCCGTTTTTCCGATTGCCTCGCCTTGTTTACCACAATCGGCCCTGACCTGCCCCAGCAAACGGCCGTTTTTCCGATTGCCTCGCCCTGTTCGCCACAATCGGCCTTGACCTGTCCCAGCAAACGGCCGTTTTTCCGATTGCCTCGCCTTGTTCGCTGTTCGCCGCAATTTTGGGCGAGGCGGTGGCGAGACCAGATTGTTCATTTCATCATGCAGTTTTCGCCACCGCCTCGCCCCTACCAAATCTTTATCACACCCATTTTGACATGCCAAACCCTACGGGTCACGTTACAATAGCCGCATGACTTTTTACCTCCAAGGATTGAACGAAGCACAAATTACGGCCGTTACCGCCCCAGAAGGCCCCATTTTAGTTTTGGCAGGCCCCGGCAGCGGCAAAACCCGCGTCCTCACCAACCGCATTGTCCATTTGATTCGGGAAATGCGCGTGCCGCCCTGGCAAATCATGGCCGTCACCTTTACCAACAAAGCGGCCAAAGAGATGAACCACAGAATTGAGGAACTGCTAGACGGCCGTCCCCGCGGCCTGACGATGGGCACTTTCCACGCCACCTGCGCCCGCATCCTGCGCCAGGAAAGCGAAAATTTGCAGGGCTACCAGCAAGATTTTGTCATTTTCGATACGGCCGATCAGCAGCAGGTGGTGAAGCAAGCCCTGAAAGATTTGAACCTCGACGACAAAAAGTTCCCCGTCAACAAAATGCTCAACGGCATCAGCAACGCCAAAAATGAGCTGATCACCGCCGAAATGTACACCGCCGGCAACTACATCGCCGAAGTGACCAAGCGGGTCTACGCCCGCTACCAGCAAGTCCTCATGGCCAACAACGCCATGGATTTTGACGACCTGCTCATGAACACCGTGCTGCTGCTAGACCAACGGCCCGACGTGCTGCAAAAATACCAGGAGCGCTACCGCCACATCCTGGTGGATGAGTTCCAGGATACGAACACTGCCCAGTACGGCCTGCTGCAACGGCTGGCGGCGACCAATCGTAACATCTTCGCTGTGGGCGACTCCGACCAATCGATCTACAAATGGCGCGGAGCCGATTACCGAAACATCAACAAATTCCGTGAGATGTACCCGGACGCGCAAATGATTTTGCTGGAGCAAAATTATCGCTCCACGCAAATTATTTTGGACGTGGCCAAGGCAGTGATCAAGCAAAACAAAAACCGCGTACACAAAGATTTGTTCACCACGCGCCAGGGTGGCGAGAAAATCACCGTGCGCGAGGTGTACGACGAGCGGGAAGAGGCGGACGTGGTGCTGAGCCAGATTCAAAACTTGCGGCTGCAAGGCTACTCGCCGGGCGACATGGCGGTGATGTACCGCACCAACGCCCAATCCCGCGTACTGGAAGAGGCGTTCATCCGCGCCGGGATGCCGTATAAGCTGGTCGGCGCAACGCAGTTTTACAAGCGGCGCGAGGTGAAGGACGTGATAGCGTACCTGCGGCTGGTGCACAACCCGCTGGATTCGGTGAGCTTTGCCCGCGTCATCAACACGCCATCGCGCGGCATCGGCAACAAAACGCAGCAGGATTTAGAGCAGTGGGCGTTTTACAACAGCTTGCCCCCCAGCGAGGCGGTTGTGCGGTTGGCCACAGATAACGAGATTCAGCATGGGTTTAACGGCCGTTCCTTCAACGCCCTCTCCAATTTTGGCAACATGCTCAACGCCTGGCTCACCGTGCGGGAATCCACCACCGTCGGCGATTTGCTCGACTTGATTCTGGAGCAAACCGAGTACCGCGACTACATCGAAAACAGTGCCAAAGACCCAGACGAAGCGCGTGACCGCTGGGCCAACGTCATGGAATTGCGCGGCGTGGCCCTGATGAGCAGCGAGCTGTCCTTGAGTGAATTTTTGGAGCAGGTGGCCCTCGTCTCCGAGACGGACGATCTGGAAGATGATCCGAAGGCGGTGACGCTGCTGACGCTGCACGCGGCCAAGGGGCTGGAGTTCCCCGTGGTCTTCCTCACCGGACTGGAAGATGGGGTGCTGCCCCACAGCCGCTCGATGGAAGACAGCGAATCCATGGCCGAAGAGCGGCGTCTGTTTTACGTGGGCCTCACTCGCGCCAAGGATATTTTGTACATCACCCACGCCTTCCGCCGCACCTTTTTTGGCCAGACAGAAGTGGCCATCCCGTCCCGCTTTTTGCAGGACATTCCGATGAATTTGACTGAAGGCGGCAGCGCCAAGCAGCGGCGCGAGACGACGGTACAGCAGGCGAGCAGTTGGAGTTGGTCATCGGGTGGCAGCAGCAGTGGTTCAGGAGGATACGGCCGTTCCACCACCCCCAGCCGCAGTTCCAAACCAGCCCGCAAAAGCTACTCCTGGGCCGACAGCACCCCAACCAGCCACCAGCCAGCAACCAGTAGCCGCCAATCCAACCTGCCCAAACCCCGCCACGAAGAAGATGATCTGGCCCCAAGCGGTCCGCAAAAGGCCAAATACAAAACCGGCCAAAAGGTGCGCCACAAAAAATTTGGCGAGGGCACAGTCATCGAAAGCAAGCTGATGGGCAACGACGAGGAAGTGTCGGTGGCCTTTGCCGAGGTGGGCGTGAAGCGGCTGGCGGCCAGCTTTGCCAATCTGGAGATTCTTTCGTAATCGGTAATCCGTTATCCGTAATCGGTGAACCGACCACCGATTACCGACCACCGATTACCGTTCACCGATTACCGATGACCAATTACCAAGACACAATCCGCGACGCAATTTTAGATGAAGCCAACTTTGTCCGCGCCACGTTTAGCGGACGACAGCGGGGGCAGGAGATTCGCTGGGAGCGGCTGGAGCTGCGCCCGGTGGAAGTGAAGGGGCAGCGGCATCTGCAATTTTCATTCTTTGATGCCAAGCAAAATATTGTGAAGAATTATGCGGGGGAAACGGCCGTTACCCAACTCACTACCGCCCTCGACCTTCCTTTCCGCAATTTCCACATCATCAGCCAGAACGAAACCATTCAAATCAACCTCAGCAAGAAGGGCAAACCTATCATTAATCGCAAAGCTAACGAAACCACGATAGAGGTTTCATTAGCACATGACCGTAGCAAAAACACGATCTTGACTGAGGGGGAGGATATTCCCTTTTTGAAGGTGATGGGGGTGATGCGGGCAGACGGCCGTATCAAAGCCAACCATCGCTCCAAGTTCCAGCAAATCAACGCCTTCCTCAAAATTCTGGATGAAATTGATGAGATTGCCGCCCTGCAAGAGCCAGTCCGCATGATTGATTTTGGCTGCGGCAGCGCCTACCTGACATTTGCCGCCTACCACTACTTGGTCAACATTCTGGGCAAGCAAGCGCAGATTATCGGTGTGGACGGGCAGGAGAAGCTCATTGCCAAGAATCAGGCGGTTGCCGCCAAACTAGGTTGGGACGGCCTAACCTTTGAGCACGGCATGATTATTGATTACCAGGCAGACCCACCACCCAACATTGTCGTGGCGCTACATGCCTGCGACACGGCCACCGACGACACGCTGGCCCAGGGCATCCGCTGGCAAAGCGAACTGATTATTGCCGCGCCGTGCTGCCACCATCATTTGCAGGTGCAGTTGAAGGAACGGCCGTCTCCGCCCGAATTTGACGCCGTTCTGCGTCACAATCTGCTGCAAGAGCGCCTGGGCGACATCCTCACCGACGCCATCCGCGCCGCCATTTTGCGCATGAATGGTTACCAGGTAACGGCGATGGAGTTTATTTCGCCGGACCACACGCCCAAGAATTTGCTACTGCGGGCGGTGAAGAAGGGGGATAGTGGGGGTGGGGAAACGGCCGTTGCCGAATACACCCAACTCCAACAGTACTGGCAAGTCGAACCCTACCTGGCTCAACTCCTCAAACAAACCCTGTAAATTTAGTCTTTTTCTATATTGCCCATGCGTATCATTTTTGATACACTGACGGCATGGATGATGAGATGCGATTACAGGTCTATTTCTTCAAAACGGCCACCAACAAACAACCTGTTCGCGATTGGCTAAAAGGACTCCGCGTTGAAGACAAAAAGATCATCGGCAACGATCTAAAAACCGCGCAATTTGGCTGGCCCATTGGGATGCCACTCATTCGTAAGCTAGATGCCGATCTCTGGGAAGTGCGATCCAGACTTCACAATCGTATCGCCCGCGTTATTTTTACTGTCGAGGGAGATAAAATGGTTTTGCTGCATGGCTTCATCAAGAAATCGCAAAAAACACCACAGAGCGATCTACAGCTAGCCAAACAACGCCTGAAAACACTGCGAGGATAAAGATGGACGAAAAATATATCGGCGACACATTAGATGACTTTTTGCAAGAGGAAGGTCTTTTAGCTGAGGCAGAAGCTGTTGCCATCAAGCGAGTGATCGCTTTCCAGATTTCACAGCTCATGGAGCAGCAAGACTTGTCCAAAGCCGAGATGGCTCGACGGATGCAAACCAGCCGCGCGGCCGTAGATCGGCTGCTCGATCCTGGCAATGAATCTGCTACGCTCACCACACTTGAAAAAGCCGCTCTTGCGCTGGGCAGGCGGTTGCAAGTTGTTTTGGTATAGCCGTTTTGCGCCACAACCTGCTTTTGCAGGCAGTGTAGAAAGTTGATGGGGGTTGGGAAACGGCCGTTGCTGAATACACTCAACTCCAACAATATTGGCAGGTCGAACCTTATCTGACACAGCTTTTATCAAAGGACTATCGCTCTTAAAATTTTGGCTAATTGATCAAGGCAACTTATCCTTTCTCCAGTTTTCAACCAGTCTGAAAATACAAATCACTACCATCAAAGAGACGCCATTAAGATTCAGCCGTCACTCAGTTGACAATTCACTGGTGCGCCCGCAGAATTAGTAGCCATGAAATTACGTAACCATACTGCCCGTTTAACCATGTTCATTTTTGGCTTTTTGGCTTTTGTGTTGGGGGTTCTTGGCCTGAAAGACCACAAAACTTTGCTCAAACAAATGGGCTTTACGGCCGTTCCTCCCCAAGAACGCGCCGACCACGATTACACCCCCGTCTTTGTCATGACCTCCTCAATGGCCTCGACCAACATGGGCATCTACTACATGCTGGCAGCGTTGCTCAACGTGCGCCAGTTTTTTACCTGGACGGTACCGTTTCGCGTGGTGACGTTTGTGGTGTTTACAACGGCCGTTCTCAAAAAACAGGCCCCGCTCAAGTTCATCACCGTACCACTTTGGGAGCTAACCGGCGCGCTGCTCACTGGCTGGGCCTTGTGGGCCGAAAGAAACCAAGACAATTCCCAATAACCAGTTTCAACCACTCGTGCTAAAATCATTATCAAATCTATCGCTTGCTAACTTGCAAACTTGACGACTTGCACACTAAATTCTCATGCACTATCTCATAGACGGCCACAACCTCATCGCCAAACTGCCAGACATTGACCTGAGCGACCCGGATGACGAAATCCAACTCATTTTGAAGCTGCGGCAGTGGACGGCCGTTTCCCTCAAGCGCGTCGTCACTGTTTATTTTGATGGCGGCATTCCCGGCGGCCACAACGTCAATCTCTCCAACTCCCAGGTAAAAGTGATTTTTGTCTCCGAAGGAAAAACGGCCGATTCCCTCATCATCGCCCGCATCAACCGCGTCAAAAATCCGCCCGAATTTGTCCTCGTCACCAGCGACCAAGAGATCATCGCCGCCGCCAACAAGCGCAAAATGAAGCACATGCGCAGCGAAAAGTTCGCTATGCGCCTCAGTGCCGATCGGGAAGAACGCACCCTGCTCGGCCCCACCATCACCGACGACCACCCCATCATCAGCGATGCCGAAGTTGAGCAATGGCTGGATCTGTTCGGTCCCGTGGACGAAAAAGCGCTGCGCCGCCGACCCAAGCCCGTGCCGCCCAACCGCCCCGCGCCCGAACCGGAGCCAGAGCCAGAAGAAGCGGAAGAAGCCACCCCCAAACCACCAGCCAGCAGCGACCGCGAAAATCCCGAACTCAGCGACGATGAGCTGCGCGAATGGCTCACCCTCTTCGGCGGCGAACCCAAAGAAAAAACACCAACCACTAGCAAACCAACCACTAAGACGAACAAGCCCGCCGCTGGCAACCCAGCCGTCAAAAAGAAAAAAACCTCGAATCCTCACAAACTCAGCAAAAAAGATTTGGATGCCTGGAACGCCTACTTCGGCAAAGACGAATAACTGCTCCCTTGTTATTCCGCGCAGGCGGAAATCCATCCATCTTTCACCAAGAGATACAAGCTAGAGTGAGTGCGATTCGTTCGGCGAATTGATTTGCAAATGCGCCAGCTTTTGCCCCGCGATGAGTTGAATTAGACTGATACGGCCGTTCACCGCATACACACAAATCACGACAAACGGCTTGCTAGTGGCCGTCAGCAGCATCGCCGGATGGCCGTTAAGCGATACCACCTGCGCTTGCAGCGCCCCCGGCGATAACTTGCGCACGCCCAACATAAACTGGGCCACCGCTTCTGGCCCACGCAGCACCCGAATCGCCGCGCCCCGCTCGCCGCCCCCATCGGGCACCAGCGTCACATCTTCGGTAAGCATGGCCAGAAACCCGGCGAAATCGCCCACTTCCACTACCTGCAAAAAGCCGCGCAGCAGACGCTCCTGGTCTGCCGGATCACTGTCGAAGCGGGGGCGATTGGCGGCAATGTGCTGTTTGGCCCGCCTCCCCAACTGGCGACAGGCCGCGTCGCTTTTGTCCAGCATCGCGCCAATCTCGCTGTAGCTGTAATCGAACAGCTCGTGCAGCAAAAAGACCGCCCGTTCTGCCGGGGATAATTTTTCCAGCAGCATCAAAAACGCCAGCGAGAGGGAATCGTGCAGGATGGTTTGGTCTTGCGGATTGGCTAAATCGGGCAAGTTGGCCGTTAGCACCGGCTCTGGCAGCCAGGGACCCAGGTAAGTTTCCCGCCGGTGGCTGGCGGACTGAAGCCGGTTCAGGCTCAACCGGGTGGCAATAGTGGTTAAGTAAGCCTGCGCATTTTCCACTTGGGCAAGGGGCACGGCCCGTGCCCGCAAATACACCTCTTGCATAATGTCTTCTGCTTCGCTAGCAGTGCCCATCATACGGTATGCCAGCCCAAAAAGGCGGGGGCGATGAGCTTCAACTTGAGATGCCAAAGATTCAGTCATACAAACGCTAATCTCCACTCTCTAATGGGCTTACGGCCGTTTCCAACCGTTTTATTTTGCGCTGCTGCCGGGCATAACGACCCTGGCCCACCCAAAAGAAAAAGCCGGGCAGCCGTCGCTCAATCCTTAAAAAGGCAAACAGCATCCAAACAAAGAAGTTGCGCAGCTTCACGGCCGTTTTTCGCCGAAAAATGGGGCCAACGGGACGATCTGCCGGGAAAGTGTTGAAACCAACCGCATCCTCTGGCCCCAGCGCAATTGCCTGCCCGTAGGTGGCAAAGCTCAATGGCTTCTGCTGCTTTTGTTTGAGAACGGCCGTAATATTGTCCGCCGCCAGCGCCCCGGTAATCAAAGCAACCAGCAAGCTCATCCGCACGGGCGTGCCGGGGTCTTCCACCGGGCTGGCCGCGTCGCCCACGGCATAAATGGTATCACACGCCGTCGAGCGCAAAAACGGGTCCACCAGCAGTTGATTTTGCCTATTCACCGGCAACCCGGCCACTTTGGCCAGATCGGGTACCTGAAAGCCGCCACACCAAACCGTTACCTGAGCATCGAGGAACCGGCCGTCTGGCAAAGCCACCCCGGTCTCACTCACCGAGGCAACCGGGCTGTTTTCCAGCAGTTCAATCCCCTGCTCCGCGAGCGCGTCCAGCATGTGGGTTTGAATGGTTACCCCTTTGAAACCACCCACGTCACCGGATGAGAGCAGTTTTACGGCCGTTTGCGGATGCTTTGCCTTAATTTCGCAGGCCGCCTCAATGCCCGTCGCCCCGCCGCCCGCCACCAGCACGCTATCCGCTGGCCGCAATGTCGCCAACCGGGTTTGCAGCGCCGAAGCGGAACGTTCGCCAAAGGCATCCAGCAGGTAAGCATGTTCCTCCACGCCGGGTACCCGCTGCTGCTCGATCCGGCTGCCCAGCGCGTAAACCAAATAATCATACGGCAAGGTTTGGGTTCCGGCTTCGGTAGAAATTGTGACCGTCCTTGCCTCTGGTGCGATGGCTGTGGCCCAACCCTGCACAAATTTTACGGCCGTTCCCCGCAGCATTTCTGTCATGGCTGGCTGGCGGGTTTGTTTGCCAACGACCGTTTCATGCAGCCGCAGCCGCTCCACAAAATGATTCAACCCATTCACCAGCGTGATTTCTGTTTGCAACCGCCGCGTTTTGCCCGCCAACCGCAAAGCCGCCATCACACCTGCATATCCCCCACCCAATACCAAAATTTTCGTTTTGCCTTTTGTCATTTTTACACCTCGCTAATTTGGGACAACGGCAAGCGCCACTTTCCCGCTTTAAAATATTTCCTGCCAAAGAAGACAAAGGAACCAGACCAAATGTGACACGATTCTGAAAATTGCTCAAAATTGGCACCGAATAACCGCAAATTGTGGTAGAATTACGAACTTACGTTCTGATAAATCTAAGGTCTACACATCTTCCACCGCTAGAATGCAGAAGCATAAAAATCTGCGCTAATCTGCGAAATCTGCGGATAGGTTTAAGTAAAAAGAGGAACCCTATGCCCCAGTTCCAAATTCATTCAGAGTTTGCCCCGATGGGGGATCAACCCGTCGCTATTGAAAAGCTCGTCGAAGGGCTGGAGCGCGGCGACAAATTCCAGACCTTGCTCGGCGCAACCGGCACCGGCAAGACGTTCACGATGGCCAACGTCATCCAGCAAACGCAAAAGCCGACGCTGGTGATTGCCCACAACAAGACGCTGGCCGCCCAGCTTTACAGCGAGTTCCGCGAATTTTTCCCCAAGAACGCCGTTTCCTACTTTGTGAGCTACTACGATTACTACCAGCCCGAAGCGTACGTGCCGCGCCACGACCTGTTTATTGAAAAAGAGACGCAAATTAACGACGAAATCGGCCGTTTGCGCCTGCAAACAATGGCCAACCTGATGAGCCGCCAGGACGTGGTCATCGTCGCCTCCGTCTCCTGCATTTACGGCATTGGCAGCCCGGAAACATGGGGGCAGGTCACCGTGGGCATCGAACGGGGCGGCACCTACCGCCGCGATACCCTTCTGCGCAGCCTGGTCAGCATCCAGTACGACCGCAACGATTTGGAACTGCGGCGCGGCACCTTCCGCGTGCGCGGCGACACGCTGCAAATCTTTCCCGCCTACGCGGAAACCGCCTACTCCGTCGAGTTTTGGGGCGATGAGGTGGAGCGCATCAGCGAATTTGACGCCCTCACCGGGGAAGTTTTGCTGGACATGGCCAAAATTAACATCTTCCCCGCCCGCGAATTTGTGACCGATGAGCAAAAATTAGCCCAGGCCATCCAGGACATCGAGGAAGAGCTCAACGAGCGCATCACCTACTTCAAAGAAAAGAAGCTGCTGCTGGAAGCCCAGCGCATCGAGCAGCGCGCCAGCTACGATTTGGAAATGCTGCGCGAAATCGGCTTTACCTCCGGCATCGAAAACTACAGCCGCCATCTGGACCAACGCAAGGCGGGCGAACCCCCGTGGACGCTGATGGATTATTTCCCCGCCAACTACCTCCTCATTTTGGACGAAAGCCACATGACCATCCCGCAAGTGCGCGGCATGTACGCGGGCGACCGCAGCCGCAAGCAAACGTTGGTGGATTATGGCTTCCGCCTGCCCAGCGCCCTAGACAATCGCCCCTTGAACTATGACGAATTTGACCAGCGCATCAACCAAGTCATTTGCACCAGCGCCACGCCTGGCCCGTACGAACTGGAGCACTCCAGCCAGATTGTGCACCAGGTCATCCGCCCCACCGGCATTTTGGACCCCGAAGTGGAGGTGCGCAGCGCCAAAGGGCAGGTGGACGACCTGCTAGGCGAAATCAACCAGCGCACGGCGCGGGGCGAACGTGTGTTGGTGACCACGCTCACCAAGCGCATGGCCGAAGATTTGAGCGACTACCTGCTGGAAATGGGCGTCAAGGTGCATTACCTGCACTCCGAAGTACACACGATTGAACGCACCGAAATTTTGCGCGATTTGCGCATGGGCGTGTTCGACGTGGTCGTGGGCATCAACCTGCTGCGTGAAGGGCTGGACCTGCCGGAGGTGTCGCTGGTGGCGATTTTGGATGCCGACAAGGAAGGGTTCCTGCGCTCAGAAACGTCGCTGACGCAGACGATTGGCCGGGCAGCGCGCCACGTGGAAGGCAAAGTGATCATGTATGCCGACAAAATCACGCGCTCGATGCAGGCGGCGTTGGACACCACCAACGAGCGGCGCGAGCGGCAGATGGCGTACAACGAGTCACACGGCATCGAACCCAAGAGCATCCGCAAATCGGTGCGAGACCTGACGGATGATATTTCAGAGCATTACAAAGAGGGATTGGCGGTGGCTGAGGGCAAGGTTGCCTACACCACCACGGCCGATTTGCCCAAAGCAGAACTGCACAAGATGATCAC
The DNA here is from genome assembly GCA_020634455.1 of Ardenticatenaceae bacterium. Lineage (GTDB taxonomy): Bacteria > Chloroflexota > Anaerolineae > Promineifilales > Promineifilaceae > Leptofilum. The sequence goes on from JACKBQ010000001.1 coordinate 1,190,857, forward strand.
CGAGCTGGAAAAGCAGATGAAATCGGCGGCGCAAGCACTGGAGTTTGAGAAAGCGGCCCAACTGCGCGACCAGATCATCGAGCTGCGGCAGCTCATGGTGCTTAAAGAGGCCGGTGCGGATGGTGACATCCCCGAATGGGAACGCCTGCGCCGGTTGGATGAAGCAGGCATTAGTTACGATGTAGATTGATTGGTTGGTGTAGAGACGTTGCAATGCAACGTCTCTACCTTGTGTACAAATTTCCCCATGTTATACTTTTCTGAAAATTGAATGCTTGTAGATTGCTTGATGATGACCATCTTGTGTCTAAACAAGTATGGCAGTGTCAAAAAGAAAATCTGCGCACGCAAGATGCGCAAATCTGCGAAATCTGTGGATAACATTTTTAGGAAAATTATGGACGCTATTCTCAATCAAGAGCAAGAAGAACTGCTCAAACGCACCCGCGACACCCTGGGCCAACTGCGCGATTTGCTGGGCGAAACGGCCGCTTCCAAAGAAGACCGCGCCGCCCTGGCCGACTCCATTCGCCAGCTAGACGATTTATTCTTGCTGGTCGTGGCTGGGGAGTTCAACGCGGGCAAATCCGCCTTCATCAACGCCTTTTTGGGGCAAGAGCTGCAAACCGAAGGCGTTACGCCAACTACCAGCCAAATCTACCTGCTCAAGTACGGCGAAATCGCCAACCTGGTCCCTGGCGACAAGGGCGTCTGGGTGCAAACTGCGCCTATCGAAATGCTGCAAAAAATCAGCATTGTGGACACGCCCGGCACCAACGCCATCTTGCGCGAACACGAGGCGCTGACGGCCGAATTTATCCCCCGTTCTGATTTGGTTTTGTTTATCACCTCGGCGGATCGGCCGTTCAGCGAAAGCGAGCGCAATTTCCTGACGCAAATTCGGGATTGGGGCAAAAAGATTGTGCTGCTGGTCAACAAAACGGACATTCTCAGCGCCGAGGGTGAACGCAACCAGGTGATCGAATTTGTGCGCGATTCCGCCAAAAATCTGGTGGGCGAGATTTCGGCCGTGTTCCCTATTTCCGCCAAGCAGGCACAGCGGGCCAAGGCAGGCCAGCCGCAGCTTTGGTCGCAGAGCGGTTTTGAGCCGCTAGAAGCGTTTATTCACGACACGTTGGACGATGACGGCCGTTTCCGCCTTAAGCTGCTCAATCCGCTAGGGGTTGGGCTAAAACTGGTGCGCAAACAGCTCACGCACAGCGAAGAAGATCTGGCCTCCTTGCAAGACGACCGTCAACTGCTGGACGACATCGAACGGCAAATGCTGTACTACGACGAGGACATGCAGCGCAATTTCCAGGCGCGCCTCAGCGAAGTGGACAATATTTTGTACGCCATGGAAAAGCGCGGCGACGACTTTTTTGAGGAGATGATCCGCTTTAGCCGCGTCACCGACCTCATGCGCTCCCGTGCCCTGGAAAAAGCGTTTGAGACCAAAGTGGTGGCCGATACGCCCAAGCAGATTGAAAATCGGGTGAGCGAACTGGTGGACTGGATGGTGGAGCAGGATTTACGGCAGTGGACGGCCGTTGCCGAACACATGTCCCAGCGCAAAGAAGCCCACAACAACCGCGTCGTTGGGCAATCTGGCCCCAAGGAAGGCACCCTGGCCTACGACCGCGCCCGGCTGGTCAGCTCCATCGGCGCGGCCACCCAACGCGCCGTAGAAACCTACGACAAAGACAAAGAAGCGGCCGAACTGGCCGAAGTGGCACGTTCGGCAGTAGTTGGCACCGGGTTGGCGGGGGCTGCGGGTGCCGCCGGGCTGGGATTGGCGCTAACAAGCGGTTTGCACCTTGTTTTTTGGGATGTGACGGGCATCGTGGCGGGGATTGCTTTTGCCACATTGGGTGCGCTCATCTTGCCCGCCCGCCGTCGCAAAGCCAAGCGCGAGCTAGAAGAAAAGCTGGCGGCGCTGCGCCAAAAGCTGGTTGGCAGCCTGACGGAGCAGTTCACCCGCGAAATGGAGCGGGGCGCGCAGCGCATCCAGGATACAATTGCCCCGTTTGCTCGTTTTGTCCGCGCCGAAAACGACAAGATTTCGGCGCAGCGGGATGAACTGGTGGAGCTAGAAGCGCACATCAGCGGCTTGCAAGCGCAGTTGAAGTTGAAGGCGATTGCGGAGGCGAGTAGTCGGTAATCGGTAATCGGTGAACGGTTGGGGCGAATGATTTCTCCAGGCGAGATACTTTAGCTGCCGATCACCTTGCTCAAAATAGATACAAAAAACGGCCGTTTCTGGTGGAAACGGCCGTTTTTCATTTCATCTCTCATCCCCCCAATATCCTCCTTTTTTCCTAAAGACAAAAAGATCATAAAGAAATATTCTTAAAGTCAGTTGTTTAGTTTAGCCTCTTGAAATTTTCAGTTTACAAAAGCAACCAACCATCCCGAAACAAATAACAGTCACTAGAGGCATTGGGAGCTAATCCGAAAAGTAGGGCAAAAATGAATACAAAGATTGCACGTCTATTTCTTGCTATTGCGATTGGAATTGGTGTTAGCTGGGGTATGTTCACCTCACTCGCCACTCCTTTACTAAAGGCTCAGGAGGCGCCTTGCAGCCTCAGCGAAAACGAAAGTGAGTGCTATCTACCTGAAAACAAAGGGACGGCCGCAGAAACGGCCGTCCCTTCATTTGTTCAGGATGCTCCCCAGGAAACCCCCATTGAACAGGCCTTAAAAGAAGCATACGAGCGCATTTTGATTGCGGGGGATTACAAATTTACTGCTGAAAGTGAACAAACCCTCCTACCGCGCCCACTACCCGAAATGATCGGCCAAACAGACCAAAGAGTTGACATGATGATGGCGGGTGAAGTTTCCATGCCAAACTTCAGTCAATTTAGCGTCAGTCTGGATGGTGCGGGCCTGGACCCAACCCCAGTGGCCCTCATCGTGGAAGGTGCCGAAAGTTACATCTTGCGCGGCGGGGAAAAAATCCCCATCAACAATCCAGCCACCCTTGCTTCGCCTACAGGGGATTTTGTTAGCTATCTGGCTGCAGCCGAAAATGTAGCCCCTTGTGAAAATATCGTGGCACCGTTTGCCGATGTTTCCGCTTGCTACACCTTCGATATCAACGGCCCCGCCTTTGCCGAACATGTCCGCCAGGCGATGCAAAAACAAATCAACCAATCTACAGACGTAGCGCCGCCCGGAGCTGTGCCCACTGTATCGCCATCGCCAATGCTTATGGCAATGAATGGCCAAGGGAAAGTCTGGCTAGATAGCAATGGATTACCGCTTCGGCAATCCATAAACATGTACCTGCCAGAGATGGATGATTATTATGATGCCGATGTGCGCATGATCATCAATTACACCTTTAGTGCAGAAGCAATTGCGGCCGTAAATGCAGCTCAAACTAAGGATTTGCAATATTTGCCTCAGCTCCCCCCCGTCGAAGAAATTGTTGCAGCAACTCAAGCATCTCTGCCCTATATCTTTATTTTTGCATTTTTTGTCACAATCGTTGCTGCGCTTACGGTTCTGCGTCGTCGCCGGTGGGTTTATGGCTTTATTTCCATTTTCCTCACGATGACTTACCTGACTGCACCGCTCCTGCAAATCATTGGGTATGATTTGTATGAGCGTCGCCAGGTGTATGCGGCCGATTTTTCTACCTTGTTTGCCAATGACCTTGAAGACAATACAAACGATTCGGCCGTTGCCACTGCTGCTGTTGATACACAAACAGATGCATTAGCTGCACCCATGCAAACATTTGCTCCAGATGTTTACTGCGGCTTAGGTGGTAACGCAGATCGTGATGGTGACAAGTTAGCCGATGATGCTGAAAATTGTCTGGGGACTGATCCGAATCGGGCAGACAGCGACAATGATGGCGTTGATGACGGCCAGGAGGTATTCGGTTTTTCCTACGGCTTAACCACCACCACCCAACTTTGGCATAGTAATCCGCTAAATCCTGATTCAAATGGAGACGGCCGTTTGGATGGCGAGGAATGGCCAGACAGCACCAACATTACCACAACCAAGACCACCGCTGACCTGGATGGGGACGGCATTCCGAACCTGTGGGACAACGATGATGACGGTGACGATGTCTCCGACGGCAACGACCTTTCCCCCGCCTCTCGCACTGCGTACATTACCCCCACCAAAACCATCAGCAGCAGCGCAACCACCACCGATACCTTCAATTTCAACATCAGCGGCGCTTATGATGGCTACATTTACCTGGATATTCAGATTCAGCCACAGGACCTGGATCACGTCCGATATGGCATGACGCCTTTGGATTGGGGCGCAGACTTTAAGGGGCAAATTCAAGATCACAACAACTCGACCAATGATCTACAGCTGATCCCGATGCTTTCGATGGAAACCAATTTGCCTCCGGATAGAGATCTAGCTGAAGAGTACAACGTCTCTCCCTTTAACGATACGGACAAAGATGGCTACCACAATGTGATGGTACCCTTGGGCCTTGTCGGTACGGCGGGTAAATACGAGGCTTTTAGCGCACGGATCGCGTATGGCCCCAAAACCCTGGCCGCTTTAAGTGCCTCAGGCATTCGCTGGCGCAATGTTCAACTCGTTTGGATTGTTCAGGCCAGGTTAGATTCCTCAAGCGGCGATAAAACGGTTGAAAAAGTAACACCTATTCTTACTTACACTGAACCTTCTTTTCGTATCACCGGCTGGCAGGTAATCAAATCTGGAACATTTGAAAGCGCCATTATTGGCACGCCAGCTATGCCTAATGACGACCGCCAGCTGTTCCAGATGATGTTTGGCCTAAGCGAGTCCTTCCTGACCCATCTGAATCCAAATTTGGAAGAGATTGAAGCGCGTTTTAGTGGGGCAAATACACCTGTTGAACAAAAATGGGGCATTACCACAACTGTCGCCGTTGATTTACCGCTTAACTCGTATGAACATTTTGATGCCGGGGTGAAAGGTCTCGATGAAAGAATAAAAACTTTCTTAAGCGATTATTATCCCTGGGATTCCACCAGTGTCGTCATCCTGGCCAGTGAATCGCATATGGGTGTATATGATCAAGATAGCCTAAATCAATTGGAACCGGCTCTGGGCACCCTGGCGGTTAATCTAAATAATATTTCCCTGGTGACGCAGCGCTCACTAGATTTGCAAATGCGAGATGGTTGGAAATTAGTCTCTGGTGGCGATTTGGCCCTAAAGGCTATGGATCGGACGAAGGTTGCTGTAAATACGGCCGTTACCCAACTCAAAGACCAATACCCAGCTATCGAAACCGCAGATCTGGCAGCATTGGTTCAATCCTTCTACATGACCTGGGAAGGTGGACGGGTCGTACCGGTGCAGGCTGATGGCCTTAATAATGCAGCCCCCGCCATCACCGACCAGGATATTTACCAGCTTTTATACACCACGCCACGCGACCGTTACAACGATCCTGCAAATATAAGCACCTTACCCGGCTACCTGGTAGAAGTGGGCAATTTTGCCCAGAAAGGCGGTGGATTGGTCTTTTTGGGTGGTCCGGCACAGACTCAACAATATCTCCGTTCCAATGCGAAAGAAGCCCGCATGATGGGCTTTACCGCGGCTACTCCCAACTTCATTGGCCAGGCCAGCGATGCTATCAGCTTTGCCATGGGTGAAGACTTAACATTCACAGAAAACGGGACCGATTGGAATAAGGTGCGAGAAGCTGCTCAACAAGCCTTCTTTGGTGAGAAATCTTACAATGCTTCAAAAAATATGATACTGAACGTTATCGGCACGGCCGATACATTCCGTGACGCCTATAAAGGTGGGCAAGGTATCGTCAAAGGCTTGACAGATACCACTTTCAAATTAAGTAAAATTAGCAAGGTAGGTGTTGCATTACTTATTTTGGATATTGGCCTGACAATTTTGGCCTTTGGCTTGGGCGGCGATTTTTCAGGTCGGGCGATTGCCATGCTGATTGCCACGATCATCGTCTCAATTGCTCTTTTTGCCATTAGCTTGATTCCTGTTGTGGGGTGGGCAATTGCCGCCATCATTGGCCTGGTTGATTTTATCCTTACCCTGGTTGTTAAAGATTTCACCCTAACAGGCTGGGTAGCCAAGAATTTGGCCAGTTATTTCTACCAGGAAGAGCCTCTCACTCAAATTAAAGACTTTGATCTTACCGATCGCGGTATGGCCATTGTAGATGACACGCTAGGATATGTCGTGGGGAATCGCTTCCGCATTACCGACATGTTTGAAGGAGTCATTGAGGTAGTGCCGCCTGGAGGTTTTGAGCTGGATGGTGAAGAGCTCGGCGCGGCGGCTTTAGCCGGTGGCTTTGGTGTTGCCGTCAAGGTGGCCGATGAGTTCGACCTGCTTGGCCGCATTCAGGGTGGCCCCAGCAATGCAGAAAACCTGCGTAAAAGTTGGATTTGCGGCGAATTTGTCATTGACGGTTGGAGTGCAACCAGCACAACCTGCCCCGTCGCTAACATTGACTATGATCTCAATTCCATTAATACCAATGAAGCATCGTGGACCTATGAAAACCCGATGACAACCACCATTCGCTTTTCAGAGGCAGGGGATAATATAGCCATTCCGGTAGACGTGAAAGTTACAGCGCAAACACGCTGGGATGTTTCGATTCCTGTACCGCCCGTGTTTGGATTTACGGCATTTTTGGGACGCATTCATTGGCAAAAAGAGCGCAAAACCGTGCTGCCCAATGATTTGCCCGATGAAGATCAGAAAGATTGGGAGCCAAATATCATTTATATTGACGTGCTGCCCGCTACTGTAGAAAAATTGTGGGAGTGGGACGACCCCATCCTGGTTAATCACGATCCAGATGGTGACGGCATGACCACTAAAATGGAAATTACCAACTGGCTTGGTTCCAAAGGGTATTCGGACATGCAAACCTTTTTTGGTACCCATACTGAGTTTGGTACTCCCGACCAGCTGGATTATTTGTTATCTCTTTGGGACCAAATTGAGAAAGATGGAGACCAAAGCGAATATGGCATTGATCTCTTTTGCACCACCTATCCCAGCCTGGCTGGTCTGTGTAATGTGAACAGCAGCCCACCATGGCTGACCTGGGATTATGATGGGGATGGGCTGTCTGACAAATTTGAATTTGACAACAGCGGCTCATTGGGGACTAACTTTCAAATGGCCGATACCGATGGGGATGGCCTTAGCGATGGATTTGAGTACCAGATTGGCACCAATATTAAGTCCGACGATTCTGATGGGGACGGCCTGAAGGATGCGGTTGAGGTTTATCATCCCACCCAAGATGGCAGCTGGGCAGGTGGTTGGGACATTGAGTTGCCGGGTTATGGAGCTGTTGGGCCAAACGGCCGTACCATGATCACCGTTCGTGTTTTCTCTGACCCGCTGGCAAAAGATACAGATGGTGATGGGATGACCGACGCAGCAGAAAAAACGAATGGCACTAGCCCCACTGCGTATAATCGCGCCCCCCGTGTAGAAGTAACTGGCCAACCCATGGCGGTTTCGCCCCAAGGCGTTAAAGCTATCTACGTAACATCTGGCGATCTCATCACCCTGACCTCGCGGATCTCAGTTTACCCACCGTACACTGTCTCCAGCCAAATGGAATTGCAGCTCCCATATTCCGCTTTTGGCTTCCCGCTAACCACTGGGCTGGATGGTTCCCGCACAGTACCGAACACAGGTGTGACTTTGATCCCACGCTGGAACTTTAGCAACAATGTTTTGCAACCATGGGAATATCTGTACGCCAATACATTTTCTTACGTACCTTCAGGCCCTTCCACCGCTGTGAGTGCAACTGTCAGCCTGCCGTTTGGCGGAGCCAATCAGCTGCAAGAAGACAGTCAGCTCATTGTGGTAGATAACGAAACGCCGGTCTTTAGCTGGCTTACCCCGCGCCACGGCGAACTCATCGGTGGCGGTGTTTCCAGCTACGTGGTAGGTGGTACCAGCAACGACGCTACCACCTGGGTTAATCGTATTAGCCTGGACCTGCCTGCCATTGGCACGCAAACAATCACTGATAGCCAAAACTTTAGCCCCTGGGCTTACACTTGGGAACTACCCAGCGACGGCATTTATAACTTGTACGGCCGTTCCTATGATTTTGTCGGCCATACTTCCTACGACGATGACGTAACCGTCATGATTGACAACACCGCTCCCAGCACCGACGTGAACCTGGTGGACGGAGCCGTCTTTGGCAAACCCGTAGACAGCGACGTCATCACCATCACCCTGGCGGGCACCGCTTCAGAGAACCTTTCTGGCCTTACCCGCGTGCAAATCAGCACCGATGGCGGTCCCTGGCGCGAAGTGTGGACTCTGGCAACCGCAGATAGCAGCAACACCACCTTCGTTGATCACAACAGCCTCTTTACCAATCGGGCTGTGGCTGCCACCTGGAATGCCGTCTGGACCTTGCCCAACGTCGAAACCGTGCAGGGGTACCACAATTTGCGCGTCCGTGCCTTCGATCAGGCAGGCAACTGGCCCACCTACCTGGAACGCAACATCATTATTGACGTCATTCCGCCAACCGATGATCTGCTCAACCAGGCTTATCTGTACGAATTCCCCCATGTGGTTGCCAACGAACCGCACACCTTCCAAGGCGTGGTCAACGATGTGGGCAACGTGCCCCAGCCTTCTCGCCCGGCCGAACTGGTGGGCAATTTGGACAGCATCAACGACGCGACCATCTGGCTGGGCCTCGACGACATTGGTCAAAATGATGGCGGTGTAAATGCAGCCTGGATTGGCGATTTTAACGGCGACCGACGGGGTGATTTACTGGTAGGTCTCCCTGCTGCCAACGATGGCGCTGGGCGTGTAGCTGTGATTTACGGCCGTTCCGGCAATTGGCCCGTCCCCAATGAACAAGAGATGCTGGCTGAGGCCAAAACCTCCTTTGTGGGGCTGCCCGGAGCAGGCATTGGCGAACACGCCATCCCCGCTGGCGACGTCAACGGGGACGGTCTGGCCGACCTGCTCATCGGCGACCCGGCCACCAACCAGGTCTATCTTATCTTTGGTCAAAACAAATACCTCGGCAGCGATCAGCTGCTGGACGGCCCGCAAACGGGTCTTCGTATCAGCTTCTTTGTGCCCGCTGGCCAACTGATTGGTGATAATCTTGGCGCTGCCGGGGATGTGAACGGCGACGGTCTGGCAGATTTCCTGATCGGCGCAACGGGCACTGTAAACCAGGCTTACCTTATCCTGGGTCAGGCTTCTGGCTGGAACGACACCATTGCGGCCGATCGTTTTGCGGCCGCCCGAATTAGCGGCGCAGGCGCAGGTTCCCTCGCTGGCATTGGTGACGTGGACGGGGATTTCTACGATGAATTTGCCGTTGGTGCCAATAACACCCTGTATCTGTTTGCCGGGCGCGGTAGTTTTGCCCCGCAAGCCGGAGCCTGGTACAGCCTCTCTAGCGGTCCCTTTACCACCTTTAGCAGCAACAACGCCGCCCCAGAAACGGCCGCTCTTGGCGATGTCAACGGAGATAACATTGATGATTTCATCTATGCCAACGGCACCAGCCAGGTATTGGTTCTGGGCGACAGCGTACTTGACGCCAGCTGGACCAGCCAAACGTATGGTTATGGCACCGGCTTCCTGGCTGCTCCTGGCGATGTGGACAACGACGGCCTCAACGACATCCTCATTGGGGGCAACAACACCGCTTACCTGGTGCTGGGCAGCGACCTTGGCGATGCCGAAGCAGTGATCGCTGGCGTGTCCAACGCCGCCTCGGCACCTTATGCGGCCGGAGCCGACCTCAATAGCGATGGTTCTTCTGACCTGTTGCTGGTGCCTACCGCTACCAGCGCCCAGGCCACAGCCACCGCCGAAACGGGCTTTGCCGACCTGCCCCCCACCTGGGTGCCAAACCTACCCGAAGCTACCCTGGACACCTTCGTGGGTGCCACCACCCGGCCCAACGAATCCGTCAGCGCCTACGTCAACGGCGACGGCTTTTGTCACGGTCAAACCCCCTGCTATTCAACTATTCAGGCTGCGGTAGATGCTCATACCGGTGGTTCCATCATTTTGGTGCAGCCAGGTGTTTATGCACCGTTCCTCATTGACGGCGATGCACGTAACTACCTTAACCTGACCGTGCGCGGCATGGACACGGATGCCGTCATCATTGACGGCAACGGTGGCAGCTACGGGATTCGCATCAACAATTCCCAGAATGTGCGTTTAGAAAACATGACTGTCCGCAACGCCAGCTACGGCGTCCAGCTAGACAGAGCTGGGATCAATGGGCACGAATTTGTAGGCAACCGCATTACGCTGCGCCACATGCTCATCTACGGCACCGGTACCCATGACATCTACATGTCCCGCGACAGCACCGTTTCCGTCATCAATAGCACGCTATCGCGCAGCAGCAACCACATTGGTGCCTACGGCGCAGCTGATCCCAACGTTGTGGTGGAATGGGCCAGTATGGACAGCTCCGACTGGCCTATGTATGCCGGTGGCGGCGCGGTTTCCAACGGTCACTACATTTACACCCTGCGCGGCGGCGGCAACAGCACGTTTGGCCGCTACGAAATCGTTTCCAACTCTTGGCCCGATCCGTGGGGACCGGCAAATAATTATGAAGACAACAGCGCCATTGCCCTGGGCAGTGATGATCGGGTGTATGTGCTTGGTGGTCCCCATTGGCGCGATACCAGCCTAAACACTTTTTACGACGCAAAATATGCCACTGGCGGCAATGGCATCATGTATGCCGTATCAAATTATCTAGCGTATATGTGGAATGGTAATGAGTGGGTACAAATTCCTGGTTCACCAGAGTTTGTATATTTGATGGCGGTCCATCCTGTTACCGGAGAACTCTACGTGTTTGACTACGTCCTTGGTGAAGTGCTGAAATGGGATGGCACCAGCTGGACAACGGAGATCGAGACGGGATTCTATTATAGTGATGCCCGAGAGATGGAAATTGCTTCAGATGGCACCATTTACTTTGCTGGAAGTTTCGGAGCTTACAACACCTGTTCTGGACAAGTCATGTACGCCTATCCATATTGGAGCACATTTAGCTGCGAGGATTTTGGTGAAGATGCCGTCGTGTTTACCATTGATGCTCACCCGACGAATGGCGGGATCTATGTAGGCGGTCGGTTTGAAACCCCTGGGGGCGCTAAAAATCTTACAACGATAGGTGGTGGCTACATCGAAGGTGTATCTGGCACCGTTTATTCAATTGATATAGACGATGAAGGTGTTGTTTATGTCGGTGGAGCCTTTACAAGCACATTGACCAATGGATCCGTAAACCAGCTAACACCGGCCGGTATCGCTTCCTGGGATGGCAGTTGGACGAGTTACCCCGCAGTGATCGAAGGCGATTTTTGGCTACGGGAGGCAGGTAACATTGCGGCCACAGGCGGTGGCGAATTTTATGCACAAGGCCGTTGGTACGATTATGACACGGGTAACTATGCCAGTTTTATCCATTGGGACGGCAACAGTTGGGAACTTGGCCTCATCGGCAATGAGAATGGTACTGCTTATAATGGCAATGCCACTGTCTGGAGCATGGAATATGCTGCTCAGGGTCTGTTCCTCAGTGGTCATATAACCTCCATTGAAATTGGCGGTGAGTCTGTCTCGACAACGCCTGACAGGCTAAATTTCCTTCTACAATCTCCGTTTGAAGTTTATTCCACAACGGAAAATAGCTGGTACAGAGGCATGGCTGGCCCTCCCATTCAACTAGGCGATGGGGCCAGTATGGCTGGTGATGATTATGGCAATCTGGTTGTGCTGGCTGGCAACGGCCGTTCCGACTCATTCAAATACACCATTGAAACAGGTGTGTGGAGCCGCCTTTTTGGGATGAATGAACTGATTAGCGCCAGCGCAATGACCAAGGGTGAAGGCGGTTATGTGTTCGCCATTACCCCCAACGCACTCTATCGCTTCAATGGCGTTTCATCATGGACGGCCGTTGGCCCATCTATCACTGGGGCCACGTTAGACGATGGTGCAACCATGGCTTATGACAGCCAATTTGGCACCTACTACCTGCTACCAGGTGGCAACGGCAGCATGATGTTTCGTTATAATCCTGCCTGGGGTAGTAGCTGGGTACAGCTACCTGCCGACCGAAATACGCCCGCAGGCGTTCGTCCGGGTGCGGGGCTGGTGTTCGTTGAAGGCGAAGATGAAAACCGCCTGTACACTGCCCAAGGCAATTATCCAGGTGGTTCAAGCACAGCATTCTGGATGTACCCCCTGCCCATGCCAAACAAGGTGCAGTTTACCGACAGCATCATCTACGCCCAAAGCGGCACCAACTGGCTCAACCTGAGCGACCCGCTGCCGGAAGATTTCAACTTCCGGGTGGATGCAAACAGTCGCTTTTTTGGTGGCAGTGGTTGGACACCCACCAACATGCGTACCTTAACCACAACAACCGATATGCCATTCCTGGATGCGGCTCGCGATGTATACCGCATGGATGAGACGGGAGCCAGCTACACAATTGGCTACCACACTTACGTGGAGCCAGTCACGGCAACCACAACCACGGGTATTCAGGCCATGATCAATACTGGAGCCAACCGGGTCATTGTGCAGCCAGGCATCTACGAGGAAGATATTTACCTCGTGAATGGTGTGGAACTAATCGGCACAAATCCTGACTGGACGGTCATCAAACCACTCAGCGGCAGCACAGCCGATGCCCTGGTACGGGCAATGGGCAGCAATGGCGCATCTTTCTCGCGCTTTACGTTAGATGGTGAAAATAGTGGGCTGGATGGCTTTGCCGCCACTGGCAACGCAGCCAATCTCACTCTACAGCGCGTTCGTATCTACGACACAGATACTGGTATAACCCTTGATGGTTCTAGCAGCGATGTGGAGGTAGTGCACGCAACGGTCGCCAACAACAATAACGGTCTAGTAGCCACGAATTGTGCTTCAATTGACGTGCGCAACAGCATCTTTGCCTACAACGCCGTCAGTGGTTTGAGCCATGAAGGATGTGCGGCCGTTCAGCTGCATACCTACAATCTGTACTGGACTAACGGAAGCGACTTCGGCGGCAGCGCCGACGCGGGTGCGGCCGAACTGTTCCTCGACCCCAACTTTGTGGACCCGATGGACAACGACTACCGTACGCTTAACTTCTCGCCTGTAATTGATGCCGGGAACCCAACCGATCCTGCACCTCCTGGAGCAGGCAGCCGGGCCGATATTGGCTACATCGAACAGGGGCGTGTTAACTTTTACGTGGACGATAGTTACTGCGAAATTTGTATCAATGATGGCCTGACCTGGCAGGTGGATGCCTTTGACAACATTCAGGATGCTTTGAATGCGGCCGAAAGTGCGCTGTCTAACCTGAATCCAACTTATGTGGCCGTGCCACAGTTGGTGGTGGGCGTTGCCCCCGGCACCTACAACGAGCAGGTTTCCATTCCCAGCCACGTGCTGTTGATGGGCAGTGGTGCGGAGGAAACTATCATTGATGGACAGGGCGGCACGGCCGTTTCTTTCAACGCGGTCACCAATTCTGGGGTTCGTGGGCTAACGGTGATGAATGCTGATACGGCCGTTGCTATTAGCAATGCCAGCAACAGCATCAATATCAACCGCACCATCCTCCGCAATAACACGATTGGGGTTCATCTCAGCAATCGTGGCACCGCAGACCTGGAATATAACACCCTGGTTAGCAACGAAACTGGCATCTTGGCCGATGGTTCAGGCAGTTGGGCAGCGTTAATGCATAACATCGTTTCTGGCTCAACAACCGGTCTGATGGCTGCCAACAATGGCCAAATCTTTACCGATTACAACCTCTACTTCAACACCGCAGACTTTAGCGACGTTACCCAAGGTGGCTACGACATTATAGGGCAAAATCCACTCTTTGCCGGTGGCGCGAACCCTTACCGCCTCTCGGCACTGTCACCCGCGCTGGATGCCGCTTCGCCCTTTGCCGAGGTGCCCAACGGTGGTGGTGTATATGCTGACCTGGGCTACAGCGAACTGCTGGCTGCACCCGTTACTTTGTTATTGGGACAAGAAAACTTGTCTACTGTGATGGGTAACTCTGGCGTTGCCGCTGTTGAATATGGCGTGGCTCCTGTACCGGATCCGACAACGGCCGTTACTGCCACATTGCCCACTGCCTGGAATTCCATCGTCCTGGATACGCCCGGTGAAACCTACTCCTATTGGAACACCGACTATCTGCCAACCCAAGAAGGCCTCTACCGCTTCTATAGCCGCGCCACCGACATGGTAGGCAACAGCGAAGAAGATGAGCTGGACTGGTACGATGGCTCCTTCGTGGTAGACAGTACCCCGCCAACGGTTCAGTGGCTTACGCCGCTGGATGGCGCATCCCTGGAAGCGCCGCTGGAACTGCGGGCACAAGTTTCCGATTACGCTGCGGGCGAGTTCAGCGTCGAAGAAAAAGATGTCTACTTTGAAATTGATGGTCAACGCTACCCGGCCACCTGGGCGGCAGAACCGTGGGACCCCGACAGCGGCCAACCACGCATTTTCCGCGCCTGGATTAGCCCAACCCTAGGGTTGCATAGCAATGCGATCGCCGGAGCTGAAGATAAAGCAGGCAACACGGCCCAAGCCAACGACGTCTCCTTCACGGTAATCGGGGTCGCCCCATTGGATACTACGCCACCGGCCATCACCACCACATTGCCTGCTAACGGCGGCTGGGTGACACATACCGTCACCTTCTCCGGTACCGTTACCGACTTGGGCAGTGGCGTGGCCTCTGTTGAAGTCAGCGTTGATGGTGGCGCTACCTGGCGTCCGGCAACGGTAAGCGGCAGCGACTGGACGCTGATCTGGGAAGGTCCGGAGAACCAGCCGCTCATTAGCTACCCAGCCGTGTCCCGAGCCACCGACAGCGCAGGCAACAGCAGCAGCGTGGCGCTACAATTCACGGTGGATGAGCTGGCTCCAGCTGGTCTCACACCTGTTACCTTCGATGCACTGGAAGGCAGCCACTTTGATCAGGCAACTAATTTGACCATTACCTGGGAATCTGCCATTGACGCCAGCGGCATTGTTACCACGCTGCTCACGATGGATCAGGTGACAAATACAATTCCATTGGATGTAGTGACGGGAACAACGGCCGTTTCCAACCTCAACAGCAACGGTGACTGGTACGCACACCTGATGGCCATTGACGCAGCCGGCAACGCCACCATGCACCACTTTGGCCCCTGGCACGTTGGCATCAACCAAGGCGTCCCCTTTGCCCAACAGTTGCAAACCATCCTCATTGACGGGTTGGTAGATGTAGTGCACGACGAGTGGCTGCTGGATACCGAGTACCTGGATGACGACGAACGCACCATCGGCAGTGAAGTGACCTACAGCCCCGACGGACGGCAAGCCTTCCTCACTGCCTGGGATGCCAACAACTACTTCATGGCCTGGCGCGGTGGACAATGGTCGTTGGATGGTGAGCTGTGGATATACCTGAAAGTAAGCGGCAGCGGCGGCAGTGAACTGATTGTGCCATTGGCGTCTGCGCCAGCGGCCACACTCCCGTTCGCGGCAGACTATGCCATTCGAATAACGGATCCGCTTTCTGGCACCCTTTACGAATACAGTGGTGGCTGGCAGATCTCAACAGAAGATTGGGACTTTGCCCAGGGTGGCACTGGCGACACCGAAATTCGCCTGCCGCTGTTTGGCACCAGCAATGTAGAGGTTCTCGCCTTTGGTTTGGGCGACGATGCCAACATCTGGGCCATCTTCCCCGCAACTAACCCGCTCAATCCAGGCACCACTCTGGTCGCACTCCCGGCCGGTATTGATGGCGTGACTGCGGAAGGCGGTGGCTGGCAGTCGTATCAATGGGAGGATGTAACGGCCGTTACCAACGTCGCCGAAAATCAACCCCTGGCCGTGGCGCTGGAGCTAGATTTGGACAGCACGCAGGCACCGAACAACCCATGGGGGCCTGGCGGCACACTAGAATACATCATCACCGTCAATAATTTGGAAGGTGAGGTGGTAAGTGGTCAGCCGATTTCCTTAACCGCCTCGCTGGGCAGTGCGCTCATTCATGACTCTATTGATGGCGCAACTTGTAGCACCACCAACCCGTGGAGCTGTACTCTCGATCCGCTTAACCCCGGACTGAACGTCATTACCCTTACCACACACCTGGACGCTGACCTCAGTGGACTGGATGCAGTAACGTTGGTAGCAACACTCACCGACGGCAACATCCCGCCAGAGCTGAAGACGCAAGACAGTATTACCCATCAGGTTGACGGGACACCTCCTGTGATAGAGGTTTTGGCTCCACCATTTGTGGGGTTGGGCTCGTACAGTTTCATCGGCAGCGCCAGTGACGGCGATGGCGTTGGTGTAGCGTATGTGGAAGTACGGCCGCAATTTGGCAGCTGGCAACGAGCCGAAGGCACGACTCTGTGGACGGTTGACTTAACGGTTTCCCCGTTCGCCCAACATGGCGATAGCTGGCAGTTTGAGGTACGCGCCGTAGATTACCACGGCCAGACTAGCGACCCGGTAACGGCCGTATTCACCGTAGACCTGCTTGGGCCAGAAGTGACCTTTGATTCGCCCACCGAGCTAAGCGGCAACATGAATGAAATCATGGGCAGTATCAATGATGTGCCCACCGGTAGCGAAGCCGATACGGTGTTGGTGCAGTTAGACGACGGGCAGTGGCGCGAAGCAACCTTGTTTGCTCTGGATGAAACAAGTGGCAGCCAGCCGTTCATGTGGGTTTGGAACATGCCCACGGAAGACGGCGTAACGCATACGCTGCGCGTGCAAACCACCGATCTGGTCGGCAACGAAGGTAGCCTGTCACCTGAACAAGTCGTCTGGGTAGACAACATAGCCCCGGTGCTCACCGTCACCGAAGTGCTAACGGAAGTAGCCGTACAGCATTACTTCCCCGGCGCACCAATCGGTGGCCCGGTACTGGCCGGTTCGGTTACAGATGGAACGGCCGTAAACAGCGTGGCGGTCTGGATTGAATTGCCCAATGGGACAAGCCGGGTAGATACGGCCGTTCTCAACGCCGACACTGACTCCTGGCAATACGTCCCCGAACTGCAAACGCTCGGCTTCTACAAGCTGCAAGTACGCACCTGGGACAGTCTGGGCAACCAGAACCAGACCGAACTGTTTACGCTGGAAGTGAAAGCTGCGCCAGAATCTGGCCCCAACAGCTTCTTCACCCCAGAAGACACGCCGCTCACCTTTGAGCCGCTGCTGGACGACATTGACATTGACTCCACAACCATCTATCTGGATGCGGTAGCTGACCCGAGTCACGGTGTGGCCACTATCAGCAGCGACACGCAAATCATCTACACGCCAACCCTGAACTTCAACGGCACCGAGGTGTTCACCTACACCGCTACCGATGGCCAGTTCTTTGACTCAGCCACCGTTACCGTCACGGTACTACCAGTGAATGATCCGCCGCAAATCAGCGGTTCAGAAACTCTCACCGCTACGATGGCGGAAGATGGTGGCTCGCTCACGTTCAACCTGAACGGCATCAATGTGGATGACGACACCTTTAGCTGGCAGGTCATTGGCGGCACCGGTACGGCCGAAGTAAGCAACACCAGCGGAACGGGTAACCTGAACGCCGAAATTACCTACACGCCGCCTGCCGACTTCAATGGCAACGACAACTTCCGCGTGGAGGTGAGTGACGGCGTTTACCAGGATAGCGTGATGATCATGGTGACGGTTGATCCGGTAGACGACGCACCGCGCGCCGCAGATGATTATCTAGTGCTGGTGCCTGCCGACGCAGCGCTGCCTCATCTGGTAGATGTCTTGGCCAATGATGATGAAGTAGATAACCAATCACTTCAGCTTTCTTTGCTGGGCACCCCGAGCCGAGGTGGAACGGCCGTTATTGCAGCCAACCAGCTTCATTACACCACCAAACTGACTGCAAACCAGACAGAAACGGTGAACTACACGGTAACGGATGGCGCTTTGACGGATACGGCCGTACTGCACGTGAGCATGGTTCCTGGCCTCGCCAGCGGCCAACCAGGCGACACCATGACGGTGAGTAACACGGGCGTCAACAACACAGTTAACCTCACGCTAAACATCCCGGCCAACGTCATTAGTGGCGATGAGCAAGTAAGCTTTGTCTTGCGGCAAATCAACCCGGCTGGAAATCCGCCGCAAGGGTTCAAGTTTGCTGGTGTAGCCTTTGCCCTTGAGATATACCTGGATGGCGTCCTGGTCACCTCGCCGTATGCCCTGGCCAACCCCATCACCCTCACCATCGAGTACAGCGATGCAGACGTAGCCGACATTGGTACGGGCGACAATGAGCTGATGCTCTACTTCTGGGGCGGCAGCGAATGGTTGACCGACGGCATCAGCCTGGTTGAGCGAGACACCGCCAACAACCAACTGGTGGTCGAAATTAGTCACCTGACCCAGTTTGCCCTCTATGGCAAAGATATGACGACTGTTTATCTGCCGATGCTGAGGAAACCGTAAAAACAGATCCCCACCGTAACCCTCTCCCTCAAGAAGAAGGTTACGGTGGGGGCGTTATCAAAGGAATCTGTGGCAATGAAACCACACCCTAAACCTCTCCCACTTTTTCTGGCCGTTTTGGTTGGTCTGAGCCTGTTTGGTCTTTTGTATTGGAACATGAACCAACTCAAACCAGTGTATGCGGCCGTTATCACCGTAAACACCAGCGTTGATGAATACAACAACAATGGCAACTGCTCGCTACGAGAAGCGATTATGGCGGCCAATGCGGATACGGCCGTTGACGCCTGCACCCCCGGCAGCAACCATGATGAAATCCAGTTTAGCCTCACCACCCCGGCCATCATCAACCTGACGCTGGGTCAGATCGCTATCGGGAGCGATCCACTGACGCTTACCGGGCCAGGAAGCGATCAGTTGACGATCAGTGGCAACGCCAGTTCGCGGATATTTGACATTGCCACAGGAATACCTGTGACCCTTACCAACATGACACTACGCAACGGTAGTGCAACCACGTCCGGTGGCGCGATTCGCAGCGCGGGCAATTTGGTCATCAGCGATGCTGTCTTCCTTTACAACAACGCCAACGCTGATGGTGGGGCGCTCTCGGTCACAGGAAGCGTCACGCTAACCAACACCGACATTCTGAGCAACACGGCCAACGGTGAAGGCGGTGGTGTGAAAGTGACCGAGCAGATGGTAGTGGTAAACGGCCGTTTCCAAAACAACCAGTCCGGCAGCTTTGGCGGCGGCATCTACGCCAACAACAGTATCAACATTGATGGCACCAACTTTGTTAGCAATACGGCCGCTTCCTACGCGGGCGCGGTGTGGGCCTGGGACAACGCCACGATCGCCAACGCCACCTTCGACCAAAACAGCGCCACCTACCTCAATGCCGGGGCCATCTACGTGCGCTACGATCTGGATTTGACCGATTCGACCTTTAGCCACAACAGCGCCGGGCAAAATATTGGCGCAATTTGGGCCAGCCGGGATGCCACCATTGTGAACAGCAGCTTCAGCGACAACAGCGTCAACGCCGGGCGCAGCGCTGCTGTGCAGGTACATGGCAGCCTCTGGCTAACCGATACGCAATGGCTCAACAACCAGTCGGCGCAACCCGGTGGGGCGCTGGTGTACATGGGGGGAAACGGCCGTATCGTCAATACCCTCTTCGCTAAAAATGTGGGTGGCGATGCCACGCTGGAGCATAGTGGCGCGGTACAGATTTTGCATACCACGTTTGCCGCACCTGTTACCTCCACCCATGCCGCGCTCACCAGCGACAGCAACGGCACTATTTCTGTGCAAAACAGCATCTTTTCTGGCCATCTCACCGCACTTGAGGTTATTACTGGCAGTGTGAGTGAGGATTACAATTTGTTTGACAGCACAACGGCCGTTTCCGGCACCGTCACCCAGGGCGAGCACAGCTTTATGGGCGATGCCGCTTTTGTGGATGCAGCAAGCAACAATTACCACCTCTCTGCCAACAGCGAGGCGCTCAACATAGCGGCTGATTTAGGCATCGCCACAGATTTGGAAGGCGACACGCGCCCCGGTGGCAGCGGCATTGATTTGGGCTATGATGAAACCAGCTTTGTGAGTGATGCGGCTTTGGGCAAGACGGCCGTTTCCACCCCTGGCCCCAACCAACCGATTAGCTACTATCTCACCTTTAGCAATGTCGGCACGGCCATGCTGCCCCGCCTCACCATCACCGACCCGCTGCCAGTGCAGGTGGTGGCTCCCATTCTTGTTAGCAGTACGGTGGCGATTAGCCAAACTAGCACCGACCCGTACGTCTGGCAGGTGCACAATTTGGCCCCCGGAGCCAGCGGCATCATCACCGTCACAGGCGTGTTGGCCGATGTGCTGCCGCATGGCCTCATCACCAACACGGCCACAATTAGCACCATTGCCAGCGAAAGCAGCCTGGTCAACAACAGCGCCCAGGCCACCATTGATGTGCCCAACATCGGCCCGATTGCCGTGGACGACATCAAAACCATTGGTGAAGACGAGACGGTGGTGCTGGAACCCACGCTCAACGATATTGATGGCGACGTGCTGACCATTGAATCGTTTACGCCGCCAGGGAACGGAACGGCCGTACTCTCCGGCACGCAGCAAATTGTGTATACCCCCACGCTGGAGTTCAGCGGGCAAGATAGCTTTAACTACACCGTCAGCGACGGGCAGAGCAGTGACAGCGCCACCATCACCATCACAGTTACGGCCGAAAACGATGCGCCCATCATCACCGAGGGCGATGCCATCAGCCAAACCATTAGCGAGGACAACAGCCCGACAGCGTTTAGCCTCACCCTCAACGCCACTGATGCTGAAAATAGCCCCCTGGCCTGGTCAATTAGCAACCAGGCTACCTACGGCACGGCCCAAGCCAGCAGCTCATTGGGCAACAGCAACCCAATCAGCTACACGCCAGATGAAAATTATTTTGGCAGCGATCAGTTCCAGGTGCAGGTGACAGATGGCGACCTGACCGATACGATCACCGTGAACATCACCATCGAATCGGTCAATGACGCACCTCAGGCACTTATAGATTTCGTGGTGGTGTTGAACCAGCCATCAGGCAATCTGACCCTGCTAGCGGCCAGCACCTTCAACGTGTTGGACAACGACACGGATGTGGAAAATGACACGCTCTCTGTAACCCAGGTGGGTACGCCGGATCAGGGTGGCAGTGTGGACGTGGCTGGCAACGGCCGTCTTCAATCCTACACGCCCAACCCTGCCATGTCCCAAACCGAGCTGGTCACCTACACCGTTTCCGATGGCGACCTGACCGATACCACCAACCTTGTCTTCAGCCTTGCCGATGGTGCCAATGGCGGCATCGCGGGCGACAACTTTGCTGTGTCTGGTTTAGGGAACGGTGGTGCGTTCAGTGTCAACACCCAGATTCCCAGCAATGTGGCCCCCAATGACAACCTGGCTCTCATCTTCAACCTAACGAGCTTCTCTTCCGTTACCGATGTGAACCTGTCTACCCCAGCGGATCCGGCAGGCTACATGCCTGCTGGGCTAACTTTCAACTTGATTCCTTTCGTGAATGGTCAACCGGCCAACGCAAATTATCGCTTTGCCCAACCTGTAACCCTGGTAATTGATTACCCGAATACGGCCGTTGCCGGCATTGGCCCCAGCGAAAACAGCCTGGGTTTGTACGTCCAAAACGGCGACAGTTGGGAAAACAGCGGCGTGCAAATCGTCTCCCGCGACACCGTCAATCACAAACTCACAGTAACGGTAGACCGAGGCGGCAACTTTGGCCTGTTTTACATCGGCCTCAAGTTCCTGCCGATGATTACTGACCATTATTTCACCGCCCCCGATCTTATCGTGGAGTCAGTAACCGTACTGGACTTAGGCCGCTCCGCAGCTTCGCCCGGTGATGTACAGATTGTGATTAAAAATGTGGGTAATGGAGCCGTCACAGAGGAATTTTGGGTGGATTTGTACATAAATCCGCATACGGTGCCAACGGCCGTAAATCAAACCTGGAATCTAGTCGGTGCTGAAGGCGCGGCTTGGGGCGTGCTGGTTGATGCCCTACCGCTGAACCCAGGCGAATCGCTCACACTCACGTTCAGCAGTCCGTACTTCGTGGCCAACAGCAGCCAGGTGAACTGGCCCATCGCCGCCAACGCAAAGCTCTACGTGCAGGTAGATTCCAATAATCCAGGCAGCAGCTACGGGGCTGTTCGGGAAACCCATGAAATCAATGGTGGTTCGTACAACAATGTGTACGGGCCAAATTAGACAACTCAAGGATTTCGCAGATTTAAACGTTTTAGCCAATAAATCTGCGAAATCTACTTATAAAAATATTAACCAAAGACAGGACGCGCGATGAAAATAAAACTTGTCCCCTTCTTGATTATTTTACTAACGGCCGTTTTCGTCACCCAAATTTTTCTACTCAGCACACCTGCTCCGGTAACGGCACTACCACCAAGACCCACAGCAACGGCCGTACCGCCACCAGCCGCTCCCGGTGCAAAAATTAGCCTGCTGGTGGCTGGCGAAATTGCCGCCAACAATTGGACAAAAGTTCAGTGGCAAGATGGCGAAGGGCAGTGGCACGATGTCACTGGCTGGCAAGGGGAGTTGGAGCTTGATGGCACCAAAACGTGGTGGGTGGGCGCAGACCTGCTCGGCAGCGGCCCCTTCCGCTGGATCGTTTTGGCAGAGGGCGAACAAATTGGGCAAAGTGCAACATTTAATTTGCCCACAACATTGTATGAAACGGTGGAAATAACTATTTCAGTTAGTGAATAAATTGACCCACGAAAGCTGTGACTTCACTTTGTTCACTAGCTTCTCGTCTAGCGTCCAAAACTGTGCGCCCATTCGCTCAGACAATGCCAAATAGTGCGCGTCGTACGTAGCTGGCAAACCAAGTTGGTTTGCCAGTTCAACCGCTCTGCGATGCAATAAATCATCCCTGTAAACTTGCAAATTAAACCGATTTACTTCCTGCATGGCACCCAAGACGGTTTGTGCCTCCATACGCCCATGCCGAACGTATTGAAACAAAGCATTGCTAACTTCATAAAAGAAAAGTGAGGGAACAATCAACTGATGATTTGCCTGAAACCAGTCGCGCCACAATGAAACAATTGGCGCATCAGCATCTCCCCTATTCAGTAAAAAGCGAATTATTAAGCTGGCATCAGGGCAATAAACTTTGAAGGTGGTCACTACGTTCCTCACGCATTTGCCGGATGATTTCTTCAGGCGGGGTCAAAGGCTCATCTCCGGCATTCTCATGAATCTGCTTACCAAGCGCCAATACTCGATCTATCGTTTTTTGCCAATCACCACCGACTTTTTGGGTTGTTAGCTGCTCATACTCAGCAACTGAGATGACAACAACTTGTGGTTTTCCGGCGCGTTCAACGAACACCGGCTCTTTTTGCTCAGTCACATGCCGCATCAATTCACCAAAATGGATGCGAGCCTCTGTCGCACTCATCGTTTTGCTCATGGTTTGCCTCCAATTGATCAATCAATTGATCGATTGGTAACATTGTAGCACGAATTGTGTGATTTATTTGATCCATTTTGACACCTGAGTGCTTGAAAACAGCCCTTTGACCGCTTAGACTCAAGAACATAGGTGCAGGAGCCCAAATCCTTACTTTCAACAAATAAGCTTGTGATTATTTCGGTGGTTTATGCTGTATGGATTTATATTTCTTTTAGGACTCCGCTTTTCATTTTTGATGGTTACATATGTTATAGTTTGATTTTATTGGTAATTGCAACGCCGATTCTGTTTTGGATAAATTTGCGTGCGTTCCTGAGAGGCAAAGGCCCCATAGTATTGGTGATCTATATCGCCTGTGTCATATTACCTTGGTCTATGCCTCGCATTACACTTGAAGAAACCTTTTTTGCTGAACATCAATCAGAGTTTGAAGAAGTCGTGGAGTTAGCAAGACAAGGCCAAATTGAACATGGAGGAATGTGCCAGTACGCCTATTTACCACCAGCAGGCTATGAACATCTCACGATAGACAAGTGCATTTTCGTCGAATATGTACCGGCTCTCACAGTTGAGTTTACACCGAGGGTTTCACGCAGATTGCTTGTTTATGCAGAAACGGAAGAAGCTCTTCAAGCGTATGTTTCATGTGGCGGCAGTGATGGATCAATTGGCAAAAATATTGAAGAGCATTGGTACATTTGTCATCAGGATTGGAATTGACAATCGGTTGTTTCCAGACCAGGAAACAACACGGCCGTTCCCCACGCCCTAACCGAATTCAACAAATAAATCCCCTCAGCTTGCTCTAAATCGGCAATGGTGAGCACCTTTTCGCGCAAGGCTAAACCCCAAGGGTTTTGGAAACCCTTGGGGTTTTTAAGCAGGTAGCTGCGAAAAGTACCGCCCAGCAAGCCAGATTCAACTGGCGGCGTCACCAGTTCACCATCCAGCAGCAGGGCGATGTTGGAGCTGCTGGCCTCGGTCAGCTCACCGCGCTCGTTGTGCAGAATGACGTCGTCGCAATCGGGGCGGGAAGCGCGGGCCGCGTCGTACACGTCGCGGCGGGTGGTTTTGTGGTACAGCCAGACGGTTTGCGAATTGACGGGCTCTTTGGCCAGCCCAATACGCACGGGGTCGGGGCGTGCGCCAACATTTAACGAGACGGTTTGCAGGGTGAAACGGCCGTCTTGCCCCACAAGCAACCGCACTTTGGCTGGTTCGGAAAGGGTTTTGGTCAAGGAATCCAAATCAGCTAAAACGGCCGCTTCCCCCCACGCAATCCCAAAATATTCCACCGAAGCCCGCAACCGCGCCAGGTGCTCATCCAGCAAAAAGAGGCCACCGTCGGGCTGCCACAGCATCGTTTCGATCAGTTGAAAAGACGGCCGTTTCTCCGTCAACACCCGTGATTTCACCCGGCACTCCTCATACTCGTCCGCGGCCACCGAATCCCACACAATGCCGCTGCCCACCCCGTAGGTCGCCTGCTCGCGTTCACGATCCACCAGCACGGTGCGGATAGCAACGTTGAACTGCGCCGTCCCATCCGGCGCGAGAAAGCCAATTGAACCGGTGTAGACGCCGCGCGGCTGCGGCTCTAGTCGGTTAATAATTTTCATCGTGCGCACCTTGGGCGCGCCGGTGATGGAGGCGCAGGGGAACATGTTGGCCAAAATCTGGCTCAGCGGGGCGCGGGTTTGGGCCTCGACGGTGGAGGTCATTTGCAGCAGCGTGGGGTAGCGCTCCACCTCAAACAGCTTCGGCACGTGCACGCTGCCCACCTCCGCCACGCGCCCCATGTCGTTGCGGATCATGTCCACAATCATCACATTTTCGGCCCGATTTTTCTCCGATTGGGCCAGCCAGGCGATGTTGGCCTTGTCTTGCGCCAGGGTGAAGCCGCGCACGGCCGTTCCCTTCATCGGCTTCGAGTGCAAATGAGACCCCTCCAGCTCAAAAAACAGCTCCGGCGACGCAGAACAAATGGCAAAACGGCCGATGTCCAAGTACGCCGCATATTCCGCCTGCTGCGCCGCCACCAGCTCCGCAAAATAGGCCAACGGCTCCCCGGCAAAGCTGGCGTACTGGGGAAATGTATAGTTCACCTGGTAGGTGTCCCCCGCCGCGATATGATCTTTGATTCGGTGGATGGCCGCATCGTATTCGGCACGGCTGACGGCGGGCTGCCAGTCGCCTGTAGAGACTGGAGACTGGAGACTGGAGACCAGCGCATCAGTCTCCAGTCTCCAGTCTCCAATCTCTTCATAATTTTCAAACAAGCCAAACCACAGCAGCGGGAGTCCTTCCACCGGCTCATGCACCGCCAGATCAAAGGCAGCGGCGGCTTCGTAGGCGATGAATCCGGCGGCGTACAGGTTTTGGGTTTGTACGGCCGTTTCCAGTTCAACCAACGCTGGCAAAACGTCTTGGGGAGAAACGGCCGTTACCACCCGCACCGGACTTTGAAACTTGCGGAAGAAACGGCCGTGTTGTAGCAGAATCGTGGGCGACATGGGGAGGTAATCGGTGAACGGTTATCGGTGAACGGTTATCGGTAAACTGATTACCGATTACTGAATACCGATCACCGCACCTTACTTCTCCGGGTCATCCTCCGCCTTGCCCTTGCCCAAGGAGACGGAGCGTTCATACGCGGCCCAAATGCCGCGCGAGATGACCGTGCGCAGACCACCTTTTTCCATGTGGTACAGCGCCGCTGCCGTGGTGCCGCCGGGGGAAGTTACCTGATTGCGCAGTTCCGCCACGTGCTTGCCCGACTGCATCGCATACTCCACCGAACCGAGCATTGTCTGGAACACCAGCTGCTCTGCAATGCGCCGCGAAAACCCCAAATGCACCCCCGCATCAATTAACGCCTCCATCATCATAAAGACGTAGCCAGGGCCAGAGCCGCTAAGCGCGGTCGCCATGTCCAGGTAATCTTCCTCATCCACGTAAATTTCCTGGCCCAGCGACGCCAAAATCGCCTGCGCCTGCTGCTTTTGCACCTCGGTCACTTCTTGCGTGCCGGTCCAGACGGTGATGCCCTGGCCAATTTGAGCGGGTGTGTTGGGCATGGCCCGCACCACCGCCGCATGCGCCGTGCCATCGGCGAGCTTTTTGATGGGCACCCCGGCCAAAATCGACAGCAGTAAATCCTGGCGGCGCAAATGGCCACGAATCTCTGGCAGCACATAGGGCAGCGTCTGTGGCTTGATGGACAGGACGATAATTTGCCCATTTTCGGCCGCTTCGCGATTGTCGTTGGTGACGTTGATGTTGTACCGATCTTTCAGCTCTTCACGCCGCTGATCCCACGGATCGGCCGCCAAAATCTGGTTGGGCAAGACACTCTTTTGCACCAGCAAGCCTCGGATCATCGCCTCGCCCATGATGCCACTACCAATAAATGCAATTGTTTTATCTTCGAACATGATTCCTCCGTGGGAATAAATCCCCAAACCTGGGGATGAATCCCCAGGCTAAGGTGTGAAACTTTGTTGGCGCAAGGTCACTTCTTTCAATCGTGCCATGTCTACGTCAATGCCCAGGCCAGGGCCAGCGGGCACGGTGATTGTACTATCTTCTGCGTTCAGGAAAAATGGGGTAGCGATGTCGTGGGTGTAGTAGCGGGAAGTGGCAGAAATGTCGCCGGGCAGCGTAATGCCGGGCAGCGAGGCAAGGGCTAGCTGTGCCGCTCGCCCGACGCCAGTTTCTAACATGCCGCCGACCCACAGACCCAGCCCGTGGGCCACGCCCAAATCGTGTACCTTGCGCGCTTCGGTCCAGCCGCTAACGCGGGATGGCTTGATGTTAATGATGTCGCACGCTTGCAGAGCGATAGCGTAGCGGGCATGTTCGGCCGAGTGGATGCTCTCGTCCAGGCAGAGCGGGCTTTTGATTTGCGGCCGTAATTTGCTGTGGTCGTAAATGTCTTCATAGCCCAGCGGCTGCTCAATCATCAGTAAATTCAGCTCGTCCATGGACTGGAATATGATGGCGTCGTCCAGGGTGTAGGCGGAGTTGGCGTCGAGCATGATGGGCACATCGGGGAATTCGTGGCGCGCCTGCCACGCCAGCTTAACGTCCCAGCCCGGCTTGATTTTGAGCTTGATACGGCCGTATCCCTCCGCCAAATGTTTACCAATCACCTCCATCGTCTGGGCAATGCTGGGCTGGGTGCCGATGCTCACCCCCACCTTGACCCGCGCTTTGGGGCCTTCCGGGTACGGCTGGGCCAGCTTCTGAGCAAACGAGAGGCCATCCCGCTGGGCGGTGATGTCCCAGGCGGCCTGGTCCAAGGCCGCTTTGGCCAGCGGATGGCCGCGCACCTTGCTGAACCAGCTTTGCAATTGTTCCGGTTCCTCCAAATCCTTACCGAGTACGGCAGGAATGAGAAAGTCAGAGAGGACGTGCCAGGCGGTAACGGCCGTTTCGTAGCTGTAGCCCGGATCGTTGGTGGCCACACATTCGCCCCACCCGGTCAGCCCGTCGCCGTGCATCGCCAAAATGAGGGCATCGCGCTGAGTCTGCACGCCAAAGCTGGTGCCAAAGGGCGATACCAGCGGCATGGAAATGTAATAAAGGTCAATGCGTTCAATTTTCATAGTTTTTTGCCACAGAGGGCACAGAGGTTTAAGAGAAAGGGCTCTGTGTCCTTTTATGAATTATTGTGAGTGAGTAGATAGAAGCTGCGGGAACGGCCGTTCGCCGCAGGCTGAAATACAAAATCAGTGACGGCAAAGTTGGCGGCAAAATAATGCTCAAACAGCTGCCGGGTGTGCTGCCGCCAATGCCGCGCCAGGGCCATGTCCACTGCTTTGATGGCCTGGATGTCGCTGGGAATCTCCGCCAGCAGCAGATTATTGTCGCTATGCGCAAACTCTAGCGGCGGGATGGGTAGTCCGTCGCCGTCAAACTGGGCCTCGTTGACCAACACAGCTCCGGCACCAAGCATGGCATCGAGGGTTAACGGCCGTCTCTGCTGCGCCACGCGCCCCTCCACACGATTGCTGGTCACCCACCACTCCGCCTCGAAGCGGTCGCTGGCCAATCCGGCGTTGCGCCCGGCCATTGGCCCGTGGAAATCGCGGTAATATTTGTGGCTAATCCCACCCAGCTTGCCAATGTTGAGACGGCCGTTTCGACTCTCCAGCGGATCATACGTCCAGGTAATCAGCCGCAATCCCATCCGCAGCGCCGCTTCGCGCTGGGCCAGCTTAAGTTGGTAGCCAATGCCGTGGTTCTGATATTCCGGTAGGATGCCCATGATGACGGAGAACAGCTTCAGCCGCGCCGCCGCGACCTGATCAATCCGGTTGGGCGCTTCGATGGCTCCCAGCGTGCCCAAAATGTAACCCACCATTTCTTCACCGTCGTAGGCACCCAATAGGATGCCGCCGTTGTGCTGAAAGGCGTGCATGGAAAGCGGCGGAATCGTCTCGGAGGCGTCCACACCCCAGGTGGCCATATGGATTTGGCGAGTTTGTGCATATTCTTGGTGGGTGGTTAACGGCCGTATCGTAATTTGCGTCATATTTTTTCTATTGGTTTTTCAATGAACATTCGCCTGAACAGGGCTTTTATCAAAGATTACGCAGATTTGCCAGATTTTAATCTTTTCAATCTGCGAAATCTTTGACAATAAATCATGAAAATATACTGCTGACTTGCCAGGCGCGGTTGAAGGCGCGGGCCTGGGTAATGAGATCGGCCGTCGTTTGGGCCGGGCCAGTGAACAAAGGCGCACCAACCAGCAGCGCGTCTGCGCCTGCCTGCTGATAACTGGCCACTTCTTCCGCTGCCAGTTCCACTTCCACGATGAGCCCCAAATCCGGCTGCACCGTGCGGATGGCGCGAACGTAATCGGGCCCAGCCAGGCCGCCGGTACGCAGGCGAATGGCGCGGCAGCCTTGCTGCTGCGCTGCCTGCGCCGCCCACACGCTGATTACGCCGGGCAGGTAGGCGACACCCGCCTTGCGGCACAGTG
The DNA here is from genome assembly GCA_020634455.1 of Ardenticatenaceae bacterium. Lineage (GTDB taxonomy): Bacteria > Chloroflexota > Anaerolineae > Promineifilales > Promineifilaceae > Leptofilum. The sequence continues at coordinate 1,220,409 of JACKBQ010000001.1, forward strand.
CCAGCAAATCCTCGTCCAGGCGAGGGGAAGAGAGGTAATCAATTTGTGGCAATGGGAGGGTTTGGAGGTGAACGGCCGTTTCCACCGCACTCACCCCAATCAGCAGCTTATCCCCCGCCCGCTGGCGCAAATCATGCAGCAGTTGCGGCAGTTCCGTGCCGCCAAAAGCCACATCCACCGCCAAAATGGGGGACGCCAGCAGCGCATCCGCAATCGGAACTATTGTCGCCAGTGGCAAATCACCCGGCAAAGCCACAATGATTCCCGCCGCCTGTAGTTTTTCAATGATGGTCGCTTCCATAACTTATTCTTACCGCGGAGAACGCGGAAGACGCGAAGAAAAAAACTCTGCGCTCTCCGCGGTTAATCTAAAAATTGCTGGACGTACTGTGCACCCCAAATGAGCATGACAATGGCGGCCAGGGCCAGATATTGGCCGTACGGCAGCGCCGTGTCCCGATTGACGCGCCGGGTGAGCAGCAGCAGCAAGGAGAAAACGCCGCCCAGTAAAATGCCCAGCATCAGGGCAAAAAAGATGCGGTGAAAACCGAGCATCGCCCCCATCAACATCGCCAGCTTCACGTCGCCATAGCCTAGCGGCACACGCTCAGCACCGTACAAAAGCTGCGCCAGCCAGTAAAGTCCATAAAAAATCACAAAGCCCACCGCCGCGCCCAGCAGCGCCAGCCGCAAATTGTTCTCTTCTGGGCTGACGATGAGGCTGGTAACCAGCGCAACGGCCGTTGCGGGCCAGATCACCTTGTTAAAAATAAGCCGGTGCTCCAAATCGGTAACGATGATGAGGATGAGCACGGCGATGTGGAAAGCGTTTACGGCGACATCTACCCATTCGGCTAGAAACAGGGGCAGAATGGCGAAGGTAACGGCCGTTCCGATGAACACGAGTAACGGCCGTTTGCGTACCGACCAGCCCCAGGTTTGCCACTGTGAGCGCAACGGCGTGTGGGACGACGGCAAAGCGTCGGCCAAGGTATTGATGATGACGGCCGCGAGCAGGCCAATCACAAAAAAAACGAAGTTCAGCATGGGAAAATTATAACGATGAACGCCACGAATTACGATGCCGATTCAGCCAGAAACGTTTGGAAAAATTCTTTCATTGTTTGTTCGCCAGCCGCAACCAGAGCCGCCACGCGCTCGTCGCTCATGCCAAAATCGGTCGTGTCGTACCCTTTGGCGGGTAGGCGGCAAACGCCATCTTTGTACGCATCCATGACGGTTTTGTCGTTGGCGTTGGTCATGGTGTTTACCAGGTTAGACACGCGGCGCACAATGGGCAAATTCATCATTTCGGCCAGGGCTACAGAGTTTTTACTGGCTCGCCCAAAGTCGCTGTTGGGAACTGGTTTTGTTTCATCAATGAGCATTCCCAGGGCAAAGGTGCCATCGTGTGGCCCCATCACTTCCACCACGTCCAGGCTGCGCGAAATGAGCAGGCGGATGGGAAAATTGGAGTTAAGACCCCCGTCCACAATAGCGTGGCCGGCAATATCGCGGCCATGGTACGTGCCCCACGTTTCTCGCCAGCGCACTTCTTGCCAAACAAAGGGGATGCTCATGGACATGCGCACCGCCCAGGCCACCGGGCAGTTTGGGGCGGTGCGGTGGTTTAGCACCAAAATGTCGCCGTCGGTGATGTTGGAGGCGACCATGTTCAAATCTTTGCCGGTGTGTTCGTAAAATTCTGCGAGGGTGGCCTTGCCTAAGTTACGGCCGTTTAAATCCAACTTCTCCCGCAGCCATTCCAAAAAAGCATTGCCCGCATACAAACCGCCCAGCTCCAAAAAGGTGAAAAGCAGACGGTACAGTTTCATCTGCATAAACTGCTTAAAAATGTAATCATCCATCCGCCGCTCGGCCGCTTCCGGCACAAACGGCCAATCAATTTGCTGGAACAACTTGAGGAGAACGCTGTTTTCCCAATCTGCTTCGTCAATCGTCTCGGCCACATCCATAAATGTGGAAAATCGGGGAGAGCCATCGGGCAGCTTTTCGTTGACTTGCAGCAACATTTCGTCAGCAGAGAACCCAGCGGCCAACAAGGTGGCCGTAATTGCCCCAGCTGAGGTGCCCAGCAAACGGCCGTACGTGTGCCCCTGCCGCTCAAACTCCTTCATTGCCCCTACAAAAACCAGCCCTTTTGCCCCGCCACCCTCAAAAACCAGATTGAAGTGCATCGTAACCTCCTCCAAAAGCAATCCTCCGGGAGGTTTAAAAAATAGCCCTGATGTTACCCAAAACCTCCCGGAGGTTTGCGTTAGGTCAGGATTTAGGCAAAGGCCACCAAACTGTTGCCGTTGTCCCCTGGCCAGGGCCATCACTCTGAAGTTGAATTCTACCGTGATAAAACTCTACAATAGATTTGGCCAAAGGTAAACCCAGACCGGTACCGCCAGTGGCTCGCGTGTGTGCCTTGTCTGCCCGGTAAAAGCGTTCAAACAGACGCGCTGCATCTTCTGGAGCCAGGCCAATGCCGGTGTCAGCAATGTCGCTGCGCAGGTAGCCATCTTCTTGCGACAGCCGCCACGTAACTTGCCCGCCTGTCGGGGTGTATTTGATGGCGTTGCCCAGCAAATTTTGCAGCACGATGCGCAGGTGGCTTTGGTTGGCCTGAATGTTGGGGAGTTGGTTGGGGGCTGCAAAGGTGAGGCTGATTTGTTTGGCTACGGCCGTTTGCTCCATCTGCTGGCAAAGTGACCGACCCAAACGCACCGGGTCAATCAGCTCATGCCCTATTTCAGCCCGACCAGAATCGAAGCGGGAAAGCTGAATCAGGTCATTGACCAACTGGCCCAACCGCGCCACCTCGTCATCAATTTCAGCGACGTACTGCTGGGCGATCGCTTCGTCCAGTGTCCCGTCACGCAATGCTTCGCTGCGCAAACGAATGGTGGTGAGCGGTGTACGCAGTTCATGAGAAGCATTGCTGGCAAATGCTTTTTGCTCCAGCAGCATCGCCTCCACCTGCTCGGCCATGTGGTTGAACGTTTCCGCAAGTTTCCCCAGCTCATCCTGCCGGTCCACCGGCACGCGCTGGGTCAGGTCACCTGCTGCCAGTTTCATCGCCGAGTTTTGCAAATTTACAAGCGGCCGGGTAAACGAAGCTGCCAGCCAAAGCGCCGCTAACACAGCCAGCCCGGTCAGCCCTAACACACCCGCCGCCAGGGCCAAATACCGCTGGCTCACCACGCTAGCGGTGGCGCTGGCCGGGGCCGCTACACGAATCACACTAAACAAATACCCATCTTCCGTGATGGGAACGGCCGTATAAATTGTCGGCACATGTTGCGCATTGTCGCGCGTATCAAACACCGTGCGGCTGCCACTGATTACCGCTGCCACCTCTGGATCACGACCAAAATTGGCGTTGCCCACAGCCGGATCGCTGCTCAACCAGGCAAACCCATCCGGGCCGATGAGCGTAATTTGCAAGTTAAAATCGTTAGCCAGGGAAGTAACGGCCGTTTGCATTGAAGCAAAAGAACCTTCCCCCTCAGCAAAATGCTCGATCGGCTCGCGCAAATTACGCGCTACCAGCTCCGCCTGCGTTTGCAAGCTGCGTTCAAAATCCTCCACGGCTCCAGCCGCAATCTGGTTGCCCGCCAGCAGCGACAAGCCCGCAAAGCCCAGCAAGATCAGGCTGACATACGTCACAATCAGCCGCGTGCGCAAACGCCAACTTTTAAACATCACTCAGTCACCATCCGGTAACCAACGCCACGCACCGTCTGAATGTAGCGCGGCTGGCTTGGGTCCGTCTCGATTTTTTCGCGCAGCCAGCGAATATGCACGTCCAGCGTGCGCGTATCCCCCAGCCAATCGGTGCCCCAAATTTTGTCGAACAGCTCGGCGCGGGTCACCACATCACCGGCGTGATTTAGCAGCAGCGTCAGCAGCTCAAACTCTTTGTAGCGCAGTTGCAGCAGCTCATCCCCTCGGTAAACCTGGCGGCTGTCCAGCTCTACGCGAATTGGCCCCACCGCCAGCGTGTTGGGCGCAGGGCTGGCTTGCTGATCCAGCTCGACACGGCGCAGCAGCGCCTTGATCCGCGCTTTCAGCTCGCGCATGCTGAATGGCTTCGTCAGGTAATCATCGGCTCCCAGCTCTAGCCCCAAAATGCGGTCCACCTCATCCCCCAGCGCCGTCAGCATGAGGATGGGCACTACGCTGCTCTGGCGCAGCTTCTGGCACAGTTCCCAGCCGTCCATCTCCGGCATCATCACATCCAGCACCACCAGGTCTGGTTTTTGGCTTTGGGCGAGGGCAAGACCAGAACGGCCGTCGTGCGCCACCAACACCTCATAACCAGATGACCCCAACTGCCGCGCCAGCGGTTCGGTAATCATCGGGTCGTCATCAATTAGCAGCAGTCGGGTCATGGTTTTGTCCTTCAAATAATCTATGAAGAGATTGTGGCACAGGGGAGGAGGCGAATCAAGCAAGAGGGGTAAATTTAAGCTGAATTTAAGATCATTTAGGCCAATTTAACCGAATTTGTGCTATTGTATACTTGACGTTCGTGGCATATTTCACGAACGCTTCTTCACGATAAGGAGCAAATCAAATGTTTAAGAAAATTGTTAAATGGGGTGCCATTTTGTTAGTCGGTGGTTTTGTGCTGATTCAGCTGGTGCCATACGGCCGTAATCACACCAACCCGCCCATCCAAAGTGAACCCAACTGGGACAGCCCCGAAACCCGCGTCCTGGCCGAGCGCGCCTGCTTCGACTGCCACAGCAACGAAACCGAATGGCCCTGGTACAGCAACGTTGCCCCCATCTCCTGGCTCGTCGAGCACGATACCGAAGAAGGGCGGCAAATTATGAACTTCTCTGAATGGGATCAGAGCGGCAAGCCCCGAGAGCTAGAGGAAATGTGGGAAGTTTTGCAGCGCGGCACAATGCCCCCAGCTGTTTTCTTGCCCATGCACCCCGAAGCTAAACTCACCCCGTCCGAGGTAGACGCGCTGATTGCCGGGTTTAAAGCCACCGTCCGCAATTAACGTTTCTGGCACTTGTCATTCTGGTTAGAGCGAAGCGCAATGAAGCATCCCAGCCAACTTGGTCGGGATGCTTCGCTCCGCTTAGCATAACAAGCGTTAAAAGGTTTGTTTAACAAAATTAGGACTTACGCAGATTGGGCCAATTTTCGTCGAGCATCGTTCACAGGCTCTACAAATTGGTCCAATCTTTTTGCTAATTGCGCAGGTCCTAAAAACAACAAACAAATCACCAACAAAAGTTTTTCAATCATTTTGTGACAAATGTTACTTCTGCTCAGGTGCTGCATCTAATAAAATGAAATCTGCACAACTGGAATTGGAGTAACATTATGTCAAACACACACCGCAGTATCAGCCACAATCGCCGCACCGCACAACACCAAAAGAAGGTGCAACAGAGCAATCGGTTGCTGGTTGCTGCATTAGTGCTCATTTTGGGTGGACTGTCCGTCATTATTTGGATGAGTATGCAAACGGCCGTTCCCACCGAAACCACCAACACCTACGGCGCACCCGCCCTGGCCCAACAAGGCGGCACCGTTACCGACTTCACCATTGGCTCGCTCGACAACGGGCAAATTTCCCTGGCCGATTACGAAGGCGAGGTGATCATCATGAACTTCTGGGCCACCTGGTGCCCCCCTTGCCGCGCCGAAATGCCGGGGCTGAATCGCTTTTATGAGACCTACAAGGATGAGGGTCTAGTAGTTTTGGCTGTCAATGAGGAAGAGAGTGCGGAACAAGTACGGCCGTTCATCGAGGCCAATGCGTTCACCTTCCCCGTTTTGCTAGATACCGAAGGCGGCGTGGCCCAACAGTACAGCACCCGCAGCTTCCCCACCACCTTCATCATTGATCGCCAGGGCGTCATCCAGCACGTCCAAACTGGCGAAATCACCGAAGCCGAACTGGAAAAGATCGTCCTGCCCCTGCTGCAATAATCAAAAGCAAATTCGTGTCTTGTTTTGGGGCACTGGTTTACACAGATAAACACTGGTTTTTCTTTATCAGTATGAATCCGTGTTAATCCGTGTCCCATTTTTTGTTAATCCTCCCTCTCTACGGTAAAACTTGGCTGCATTAAAACACCACTCTTTTGGAGGCTCCCATGCAGCTAGACGGCAAAATTGCTTTAGTCACCGGCGGCGGCTCTGGCATTGGCCGCGAAACGGCCGTTCTCTTCGCCAACCACGGTGCAAAAGTTGCGGTTGCCGACCTGAACCCGGTCGGCGGGCAAGAAACAGTGCAGATGATCCGCTACGCAGGCGGTACGGCCGTTTTTAGCCAAACCGATGTTTCCCAGGCGGCCCAGGTTGAAAATATGGTCAACGGGGTGGTGGCAGAATACGGCCGTCTCGACATTGCCTTCAACAACGCGGGCATAGACGGCATCCCCGTGCGCACCGCCGACAGCAGCGAAGACGAGTACGACCGCATCATGGCCGTTAACGCCAAGGGCGTCTGGCTCTGCCTCAAGTACGAAATTCAGCAAATGCTCCTGCAAAAAAGTGGCACGATAATCAACACAGCTTCCGTGGCAGGTTTGATTGGCGCACACAGCATGTCGGCCTACGCCGCCAGCAAGCACGCGGTCGTGGGCCTCACCAAAACCGCGGCTGTGGAATATGCTGGCAAAGGCATCCGCGTCAACGCCGTCTGCCCGGCGATCATTCGCACGGCGATGGTGGAACGCGCTTTTGCCCACCTGCCTCAGCTGGAACAGGGCGCGATCCAAAACAACCCCAGCCACCGCATCGGCGACCCGCGCGAAGTGGCCGAAGCCGTCCTCTGGCTCGCCTCAGATGCCTCTTCATTCACCACCGGAGCCACGTTAACAGTAGATGGTGGGCTGACGGCCCAGTAACCGGTAATCGGTGAACGGTAAACCGAATACCGATAACGGATTACGGATTACAGATTACAAGCAAGGACAACCCATGCGGATTGAATCGATCGACCAATTACAAGAGGCACTGCACAGACGGCACTACATCGCTGATCGCGGGTTGGCAACGGCCGTTTACCTCACACTCAAACTGCAAAGACCCCTCTTCCTCGAAGGCGAACCCGGCGTGGGCAAGACCGAAATCGCCAAGGTGATCGCCGAACTGCTGGGCACCGATCTGATCCGCCTGCAATGCTACGAGGGGCTGGACGTAAATCAGGCGGTGTACGAATGGAACTACGCCCGGCAAATGCTGCATATTCGCCTGCTGGAATCACGCGGCGAGCAGGCCAGTGAGGTGGAACTATTTGGCAAGGAATTTTTGCTGGAACGGCCGTTGCTCCAGGCCATCCAGCACAGCAACCCCCAACCGCCTGTCCTGCTCATCGACGAAATTGACCGCAGCGACGAAGAGTTTGAAGCATTCCTGCTGGAAATCCTGTCCGACTTCCAGATCACCATCCCGGAGATTGGCACCATCAAAGCCACCCAGCCGCCCGTCGTCGTGCTCACCTCCAACCGCACCCGTGAAGTCCACAACGCCCTCAAGCGCCGCTGCCTCTACACCTGGATCGATTACCCCAGCTTTGCCAAAGAGCTTGACATTGTCCGGGCCAAACTGCCCCATGCCGCCGAACAGCTTGCCAGGCAGGTGACATTTTTCATCCAGGAGCTGCGTCAGCAAGACCTCTATAAAATCCCCGGCGTGGCCGAAACGCTGGACTGGACCGCCGCGCTGGTGGCCCTGGATGCCCAGGCGCTCAGCGTGGAAATTGTAGAAAACACCCTCGGCGTCATCCTCAAATACCAGGACGACATCGAAAAAGTGAGCGGCGAAACGACCCGGCAGATTATTGAGCGGGCGCGTGTAAATACGTAAGATTTGTTTGTCATTCCCGCCCAGGCGGGAATCCATGATTCTGGACTCCCGCCTGCGCGGGAGTGACAAGTCAATAGGTTAAATGACCAACAACCACCTCCTCCACAACCTCATCTTATTCGGCCGTTTGCTGCGGGCTTTGGGTATGGACGTCAATCCGAGCCGGATGATTGACCTGGTGCAGGCGCTGGAACACGTAAACCTGGCCCACAAGCCCGACTTTTACTACACCGCCCGCTGCCTGCTGGTGCATAACCGGGACGATTTGCCGCTTTTTGACCAGGCGTTTGCCCTGTTCTGGCGCGCCCCGCGTGAGAAAATATTGTGGGAAGAATTGTTCGCTTTCAGCTCAGAACCATCCGAACCCCAGCCCATCATTGCCCCGCCGCCGCTGCAAGAGCGTGAGCCTATCGCGAACGACGAAGCAGAAGTGGACGAGGAAGTGCAGCAGGTCATCGAAGTGACGCAAACGTACAGCATCCGCGAACGGCTGCGCCACAAAGATTTTGGCGACCTGACACAGGAAGAACTGCGCACCGTGAGGCAGTTCATGGCCCAAATGGTGTGGGAATTGGGGCTGCGCCGCACCCGGCGACAGCGTCCCGGGCGAGGGCGGCGGCTGGATGTTCGGCGCAGCCTGCGGCGTAACCTGCGCTACGGCGGCGAGCTGATTGAGTGGCCCAGCCGCCAGTCAAAATTTAAGCCGCGCCCGCTCATCGTCATGGCCGACATCAGCGGTTCGATGGAGCGGTACGCCCGGCTGCTGCTGCATTTCATTTACAGTTTGGCGAAGGGGCTGGAGCAAGAGGTGGAGGCGTTTGTGTTTAGCACGCACCTGACGTGCATCACACGGCCGTTGCGCGGCAAAGCGATCGATCGTGCCCTGGCAGACGTGTCCCGCGAGGTGACGGATTGGTCCGGCGGTACGCGCATTGGCGACTCGCTGAAAACGTTTAATTTTGAGTGGGGGCAGCGCGTGCTGGGGCGCGGCGCGGTGGTTCTGCTCATCAGCGATGGCTGGGACCGGGGCGATCCGCTGCTGCTGAAGCAGGAAATCGGCCGTTTGCAGCGCAGCTGTCACCGGCTCATCTGGCTCAATCCGCTGCTGGGTTCGGCTGCCTACGAGCCGCTGACGCGGGGGATGCAGGCCGCGCTGCCCCACATTGACGACTTTTTGCCCGTACACAATCTGGCCAGTCTGGAGGATTTGGCGGTGCATTTGCAGAACTTGACGGTGACGAAACGGCCGTCTCGCCACCAACCACACAAGCTAAGCGGGGCTGCCTTCAGCAAAAATCGGTAAATCGAATACCTGGGGCTTTAGCTCCAGGAACCGGAGTCAAAAATGAAAGAGGTAATTGACGACATCAATCGTTGGCAAGCAGAAAACCAGGCAATCGCCCTGGCGACCGTGGTGCAAACCTGGGGTTCCGCGCCGCGCAAGGTGGGGGCCAAGATGGCGCTCACGCCCGATGGCGCAATCAGCGGCTCCGTCAGTGGCGGCTGTGTGGAGGGAGCGGTATTCGAGGAAGGAACGGCCGTTCTCACCGCAAATCGCCCCAAACTCCTACACTTTGGCGTGGCGGACGAAACCGCCTGGGACGTGGGGCTGGCCTGTGGGGGCACGATTGAAGTTTTTGTGGAGCCGTTGGATACGGCCGTCTACCAATTCATGCGTACGCTCATCCAAAACGACCTCACGGGTGCAGCCATCACCGTCATTCGTGGGGCGGAATCGCTGCTGGGGCGCAAGCTGGCCGTTAGCCGCGCCGGAGAGCAGCTTGGCACACTAGGCGATGCTGCACTAGACGCTCAGGCGATTGCCGCTGAAGCCAGAGTGCTACATCCTCAACGAGTGCAGCTAACAGACGAGGTGGAGGTGTTCATAGACACCGTACGCCCCGCGCCCACGCTGATCATGGTCGGCGGCGTGCACATTGCCATTGCCCTCACCAGCTACGCCAAGACGTTGGGCTACCGCACCCTGCTCATAGATCCGCGCCGTGCCTTTGGCAGCGACGAACGGTTCCCGCACGTGGATCAGCTCATCCAGGCGTGGCCGGACAAAGCGTTTGCTAAGGTAAAAATTACGGGGGAAACGGCCGTTACCCTGCTCACCCACGACCCCAAGATTGACGACCCTGCGCTGAAAATTATTTTGAAAGAACGGCCGTTTTACATTGGTGCGCTCGGCAGCAGCAAAACCCACGCCAAGCGCGTAGCGCGGCTGCGCGACTACGGTTTTAGCGATGCAGAGATTGGCCGCATTCACGGCCCTATCGGCCTGAACATCGGCGCACAAACCCCAGAGGAAATTGCCCTGGCTATCATGGCCGAAATTGTGCAAGCCCGGAGCCAAAACTAACCTTCATCAAAAAGTGAGACTATGAAAATTAACCTTCTCCATCCCCGCGACCAGTTGGTCGCCATCATGGATCGCATTTACCACAACGGCATGACCACCCTCAGTGGTGGCAACCTTTCCATCAAAGATGACAATGACGACATCTGGATTACGCCATCGGGCATAGACAAAGGCAAGCTGACCCCCAAAGATATGATGTGCATTTCCCCCGATGGCACGGTAGAAGGGCCACACAAGCCATCGTCCGAGCTGCCGTTTCACCGCGCCATTTACCAGCTTCGGCCAGACCTCAACGCCATTGTTCATGCCCATCCCCCGGCGCTGGTTTCATTCAGCATCGTGCGCGAGGTGCCAGATACGCGCATTATCCCCCAGGCAAACCGCGTTTGCGGGCCAGTGGGATACGCCCCGTACGCCCTACCCGGCAGCGAAAAGCTAGGCGAGAACATCGCTATGACCTTTGCCGAAGGGTACAACATCGTCATTTTGGAGAATCATGGCATGGCGGCGGCAGGAGCCACGCTGCTGGATGCTTTCCATCGGCTGGAAACGCTGGACTTTTGCGCCCGCACGCTCATCCGTGCTCGCACATTGGGCGCGGTGCAAACATTGGCTGAACCGAGACTGAATCTGTTTGATCACCGCCACAACCAACTGCCGGAATTTGTGCCAACAGCGCACAGCAGCCGCGAGCGGGAGCTGTGCCAGCAAATTGTGGAAATTACGGCGCGAGCCTATGACCGCCATTTGATGATCAGCACTGAGGGGGTGGTGTCCGCCCGGTTGGATGAAGACAGCTTTTTAATCACACCGACGGGTCACGACCGGCGCACGTTGACCATTGAGGATGTGGTACTGGTGCGGAGCGGCGTGCGCGAGGCAGGCAAGCTGCCCAGCCGGGCCGTGCGGCTGCACGAGGCAATTTACACACGCCATCCCGACATCCACTGCATCATGACGGCACAAAGCCCCAGCGCCACAGCGTATGCCATTACGGCCGTTCCCTTCGATTCCCGCACCATTCCCGAAAGCTTCATTCTGCTGCGCGATGTGCCCCTGGTGCCATTTCAGATGCTCTACACCCAGCCGGAGCAGGTGGCCGAAATCATTTCGATGCGCCAACCGGTGCTGCTGGTGCAAAATGATTGTGTGCTAACGGTGGGCAGCGACGTACTCAGCGCCTTCGATCGTCTGGAAGTTGCCGAATACAGCGCCCGGTCTTTGATAGATACGGCCGTTCTCGGCACCCTCGTTCCCATTGCCGACACAGATATCGCCGCCCTAGAAAAAGCGTTTGGGCTGGTTTAGGAATCATGACGCAGCACTTTGACCATTTGGGCCGCATCCTGATGCAAAAACCAAACCTAAACCAGCATCTTAACGCAGGAATGCTTCGTGCAGGCCGCCATCTACGCTGATGACCTGGCCAGTGGTTTTGCTGAGCTTGCTGCTGGTGAGTAGGTAAGCGGCCTCAGCCTGATCTGCCAGCGTGATGGGAGCTTTTGTTAGGGTGCGCTGGGCGTAAAAATTGGCCAGCTTATCGCGTAGCGCATCTGTCTCTTCGCTTTCGTCGTGGGGGATGTTGTACTTCACCAGGGAGCTGATGACGCGGTCGCGCGGGAACATGCTGCTGCCTTCGACAACGGTGGCCGGAGCCAGGCCGTTCACCCGCACCAGCGGGGCCAGCTCAATGGCCAGCTCGCGCACCAGATGATTGGCGGCGGCTTTGCTGGTGTCGTAGGCCACAGACCCTTTTTTAGCAACGGCCGCATTCACGCTCGTGGTCAGCACCAAAGTGCCCGTTAGCCCTTGCGCCTCCCAAATCTGCCGCGCTTCGTCGGCAATTAAGTAACCGCCCTTCACGTTGACGGCGAAGGTGAGGTCCCATTGTGGGTCGGTGATACGGCCGTCTTTCGTCGGCGGCACAAACACCCCAGCAGTCACAATCACGTTGTCAATGCCGCCGTAAGCCAAAATCACCTGGTTCAACATCGCCTGCACTGATTCCCGGTCAGTGATGTTGGCCCCCAGGCCGATGGCTGGGCCGCAGGCGGAGATACCTGTCCCGGCCACGCCGATGCCCATGCCGTACTTTTTTGTTAGCTCAACGGCCGTTTCCTGCGCCGCCTCCCCGTTCAAATCTACGCAGACCACGTGCGCGCCTTCCTGCGCTACGCGGTGGGCCGTTGCCTTGCCAATACCGCTGCCCGCGCCGACCACAATTACCACGTTGCGCGCCAGCTCTTTTTCCGGCGGCATACGCTGCAACTTTGCCTCTTCCAGCAGCCAATATTCGATGTCAAACGCTTCCTGCCGAGGCAAACCCTGGTATTGGCTGATCGCCTCTGAGGCGCGCATCACTTGAATGGCCAGGGAGTAAAATTCGGCCGTAACGCGGCTTTCGCTCTTGTTTTTGCCCCAGGCAATCAGCCCTACGCCGGGGATGAGAATCACAGTGGGATTTGGATCACGCATAGCGGGGGAGTTGTCATGTTTGCACGCTTCGTAGTAAGCGGCGTAATCGGCGCGGTAGGCGGCCAAACCAGATTCAAGCTTGCTGAGCAGCGCGGCAAAATCTTCGCTTTGCGGGTTCCAATCCACGTACAGCGGCTTGATTTTGGTGCGCAGGAAATGGTCCGGGCAGCTGGTGCCAATCTCGGCCAGGCGGGCGGCATCGTGGCTGTTGACAAATTCCAGTACGCTGTCGGTAATGTGTACGGTGCCGATAAACCGTGCCTGCTGCGACACAAGACCGCGCAATGTTGGCAGCAGTTTGATCAGTAAATCTTCACGCTTGGCTTCGGGCAGCGATTGGTATTTGGTCCCGCTGAAGGTTTTCTCACCTTTGTCACGGTCTTGGATATAAACGGCCGCTTTCTCAATCAAATCCAGCGTCAGTTCGTAACACGCCTTGTCGTCGGCGGCCCAGTTGATCAGGCCGTGCTGGCCCATCACCAGCCCTTTGAGCTGCGGATTGGCGGTGGCCATGTCGCCCATCACCAACCCCAAATCGAAGCCGGGGCGCTGCCAGGGCACCCAGCCTACCTCGCCGCCGTACACATCTTGCGTTAGTTGCTGCTGGTCCTTGCTGGCGGCAATGGCAATGGCGGAGATCGGGTGCATGTGGTCCACATGCCGCGCCGGAATGAAGCCGTGCAGTGGTGTGTCAATCGAGCTGGCGCGGGGGTTGAGGTTGAAGGTGGTGTGCGGATACATGCCCACCATCTGGTCTTCAATTTCGGTTTTCACACCTTTGATCTCGGCCGCATCGTAGATTTTTTGCAGGCCGAGCAGTTTGTCCATGTAGAGCGAGGCGAAGTTGGCTCGGGTTGAAGTGCGCAGGTCACCGCCGGAGCCTTTGACCCAGAGCACGTCCACTTCTTCGCCGGTTAGCGGGTCGGTCATGAACACTTTGGAGGAGGTGTTGCCGCCGCCGGTGTTGGTAATGCGCTGGTCGTCGCCCAAGATGTTGGAGCGGTAGCGCAGCCGCTCGACGGGGTCTAGCTGGTCGGCGATGGTGTCGTCCCAGCGATAATCTACGTGTTTGTATGTTTTTTGTGACATTGGTTCCCTCAGGTGCGGCCGGGACAGGTCTGAGACCGGCCCCTACAATGATTTTTATTGGTTTGGTAAAAGGATGAGATGCAGCTCGCGGGGGCCGTGCATGCCCATGACGAGCTGCATGGCGATATCGGCCGTGCGGCTGGGGCCGGTAATGACGGAAATGTTGCTGTGCTGGCGAGTCTTTTCTAGCCCAGCAGCTTTTTGGGCAGCCCACCAGCTTTCCAAATCGGGCAAAATTTGGCTGGCGGCCACAACGGCGATGTGAATCAAGGGGAGAAGGGAGGCGGCGCGAGGACGGCCGTTTCCACTCAAAATCACCAGACTACCGGTTGTTGCCAATGCCGCATCCACCCCGGTAAGCCCCACGCGCACGGAGGCATCCTGCCCCACGCAGGCGATGTTGGCGGCATCCAGCGCCGCTGCCAGCCCAGGCAGGGGAATGTGGGCCAGGTCCCAGCTAGAGATGGTTTGGTCATCAGCCACAATTTGCAAAATTTCAGAGATTGCCGCCTCGTTCGTCTGAGCCTCGTGAACCGTACAATCCACTTTGGCCGCTTCTGTTGTGAAACGGCCGTACAAAGCCCCAGCCGATTTATCTGCCAGGGGCAGCACGGGCTGGTGTTCTTGCGGCGGGGTAATGTGGGGGAACGGCCGTTTGCCGCTACGCAGCTTACCTAAAATTTTCTCTCGACTACTCATAATTTTATTTTCTTTATACCCTTCAAATAAGGTGGAGTAAGCATCGTCACTTAAAAAATTTCTTGCGAAGGCGCGAAAATTCAGAGAAAACAATCTGCGTTAATCTGCGTTAATCTGCGGATGACCCTTTCTTCTCTCGCTCTTGCCAAAGCTGGTGGAACGATTTTGGTGCAAATTTGGGCGTGGCCCGGTACTTCGTCCAGCCGCCCAGCGGCCCCGGCAGCGACTTAGGCTTTAGAAAATTGGTCGCCCGGCTGGCTACCTTGCCGCCAAAGACAAAACGCCCTGGCGAGCGGTTGCCAAACGCCCACGCTTTCATCCCCACATTCCAAATGGCATCCCCTTGCCCCCGCTGCACCAAATCATGACGCAAATCGAGCAGCATCCGGGGGATGTCTATTTCCACCGGGCAAACTTGCTTGCACATGCCGCAGAGGGTGCTGGCGTGGGGCAGCGGGCTGGCGTTTTCCAGCCCGGTAAGCAGCGGGGTAACGATGGCGCCAATCGGCCCAGAGTAGACCCAGCCGTAAGCGTGGCCACCCGCCACCTGGTAAACCGGGCAGCCGTTCAGGCACGCGCCGCAACGAATGCAGGCGAGTGCCTCGGCATAGGTGGAGTTGTAGATTTGGGAACGGCCGTTATCCACCAAAACCACGTACACATGCTCCGGGCCATCCGTCTCGCCGGGCTGACGCGGCCCGTTGACCACTTGGGTGTAGACCGCCAACTGCTGCCCGGTGGCGCTGCGCGGCAGCACCTGGGTGAGCAAAGCGTAATCGGCCACGGTGGGCACAATTTTTTCGATGCCCACCAGGGCAACATGTACGCGAGGCAGGCTGGTGACCATACGGCCGTTCCCCTCGTTCGTCACCAGGCAAACAGAACCGGTTTCGGCCACGAAAAAGTTGCCGCCAGAGACGCCCATGTCGGCCGCCAGGAACTTTTGGCGCAGGGTCTGCCGAGCAAAGCGAGTCATTTCATCAACGTCATCGGTTGGCGGCATGTTGGCTTTGGCAATGAGCAAATCCCGAATGCTCTCCTTGGTTTTATGCACAATTGGAGCCACGATATGGCTGGGCGTCTCGCCGCCCAGTTGGACGATGTATTCGCCCAAATCAGTCTCCAGCACGTCGATGTCGGCGGTTTCTAGCGCGTGGTTGAGGCCCGTTTCCTCAGTCATCATGCTTTTGCTTTTGACCACAGCACGTACGTCGTGGCGGCGGGCAATTTCCAGCACGTGCCGATTGGCTTCTGCGCTGTCGGCGGCCCACAGCACCTGGATGCCGTTGGCCTGCATGTTGGCTTCGGCCTGTTCCAGCAAATCGGGCAGGCTGTTGAGCACGTGCCGCTTGATGGCCGCTGCCTGCTGGCGCAATGTCTGCCCATGTTCTCGGCTCACGGCGTACATGGCGGCTTCTCGCTTGGTGAAGGCGGCGTTGGTTCCGGTGGTAACGGCCGTTTGCAAATCCGGATCGTTAATGGCAATCTGGGCCGCCGGGATGAAGTTATTCGACTGAACTTTCATAATTTTTCCAAATGGGATGCGGATTTTTGATCAGCGTTTATCTGCGTCATCTGCGTCCTATTTTTTATCTCGAATGCCGGCGGCTAAAACGTCGGCGATGTGGCGCACGCGGGGTGGCTGGCCCTGTTTTTCCAGCCCGCCGTTCATGTGCATCAGGCAGCTAATATCGCCCGTTACCACGCAATCCGCCCCGCTGTCGGCGATCTGTTCCAACTTTTTGTGCAGCATCGCCCCGCTCACGTCGGCCATTTTTACGGCAAACAGCCCGCCAAAGCCGCAGCATATTTCGCTGTTGTCCCATTCTTTTCGGCTGAGATTTTCGGTGTTATCCAACAACATTTCGGCGGCGCTTTTCAGGTTTAGCAGGCGGAGTCCGTGGCAGGCGTGGTGGCAAACGGCCGTTTGCCGTTCCGGTAATCGCGCCCCCAAATCAGAGATGCCCAAGCCGTCCACAATAAATTCGCTGAACTCCCAGGTGATGCTGGCCAGCCGCTCCGCCTCGGCTTGCAGCGTTGGCTCGTTGGCAAACAGCTTGGGGTACTCATGCCGCACCATCGCCGCGCAAGAGCCAGACGGCGTGACGATAACTTCGGCCTGGCGGAACGTTTGGATGAAGTGGCGAGCCACCTGCCGCGCTTCGTTGCGGTAGCCAGAGTTGAACGCGGGTTGGCCGCAGCAAGTTTGCCCGTCAGGGAACTCCACCGTCACGCCGAGATGCGCCAACACGTCCACCACAGAGAGGCCGGTTTGCGGCGAGAGCATGTCTACCATGCAGGTGACAAACAGCGAGACGGTTTTTCCTTTGGGTGAAACTCTTTTTTGTGTGCTCATTTTATGTTTTGGTAACGGCCGTATGCCTGGGTGAAAACGGCCGTATCCTCCGGTTCATAGCTTCTCAATTCATCACTGCTCGCCACAACGGCACGCGCCTGCGGCAAATCCGCAATTTCGCCCAGCGTAATGAGCTGCACCAGCGCATTGCCAATCACCGTCGCCTCGATTGGCCCAGTGACCACGGGCAAGCCCGTAGCGTTGGCCGTCAGTTGGTTGAGCAGCTCGTTTTGCGTGCCACCGCCCACAATGTGCAGTGTGGCAACTGGTTGGTTGGAGACCGCCTGAACCAGTTCCAGGACCTCACGGTAAGCCAACGCCAAACTCTCCAAAACGGTGCGCACCACTCCGCCGACGGTTTGGGGCACAGGTTGCCCGGTGCGCTGGCAAAGGTCACGAATATGCTGCGGATGATCCCCAGGCTGCAAAAAGATGGGATCGTTGGGATTGAAAATCGCTTGCAGCGGCTTGGCCTGTGCTGCCAATTGTACCAGTTTATCGTAGGAATATTCCTGCCCGGCGGCGGCCCAGGTGGCGCGGCACTGCTGCAAAATCCACAGCCCCATCACATTTTTCAGCAAGCGATAGGTGCCGTACACGCCCCCCTCGTTGGTAACGTTGGCCGCCAGCGCCTCCGGCGTGAGGATTGGCTGGTTCACTTCCAGCCCCACCAAACTCCAGGTGCCGCTGCTGATGTAGGCAAAATCCTGGGTGGTGGTGGGCACGGCCACGGCTGGTACAGCCGCAACCGCACTGCCGGTATCATGGCAGGCCGGGGCAATCACCGGAATGCCATCATAGCTGCCCAGCCTGGTTCCCGGCGGCACAATTTCGGGGAAGATGCGGCTGGGGATGCCCAGTTTGTCCATCAATTCGGTGGCCCAGGTGCCAGTTGTTGGGTTGAACATCTGCGTGGTGGTGGCGTTGCTAAATTCACACACTTTGGCCCCGGTTAGCCAATAGTTGAGCAGGTCGGGCGCGGTGAGAAACGTGTCGGCGATTTGCAGTTGGGGCGAGCCGGATTCCACCAGGCTGAGCATCTGGAACAGGGTGTTAATGGGCATGAATTGGATGCCGGTTTGGGCGAAGATTTCCGCTTTGGATAGTTTGGTGAAGGCGCGGGGCATCATGGGTGTGGAACGGCCGTCTCGGTAATGCACCGGATTGCCAATCAAATTCCCCTGCCTGTCCAGTAGTCCGAAATCCACCCCCCAGGTGTCCACCCCAATGCTGGCCGGGTTCAGCGCCTTGCCCTTGGCAATGCCCGTCTGGATGTCGTCCCACAGCCGCAAAAAGTTCCAGTGCAGCGTGCCGTTGACGCTGACGGTTGTGTTGGGAAAGCGGTGCAGCTCTTCGAGTTCCAGACGGTTGCCATCAAAATGCACTGCCATCACCCGCCCCGATTCAGCGCCTAGATCAACCGCAAGAACAGTTTTGCGTGCTATCATTCCTACCCTCGCTGTGCTAACACCTGCTTCTCGTAAGCGCGAATCTCATCCATGAAGCCATAGCCTACCGGCACGTTTTGCTGCTGGCAATAGTGGTCCCAGATTGCACCAAACGGCAGTCCTTTTAGCTCTTCCAGCAGGGCCAGGCGGGCGGTGAAATCACCCGCCGCTTCTAGCTGGCGCAGCTGGCCGATTGGCTCCAGCAGGGCCAGCAGCAGGGCGCGTACCGCATTGCGCGTGCCAATCGTCCAGGCGGCAACGCGGTTGATGCTGGCATCAAAAAAGTCCAGGCCAATATGAGTACGCTCTAGGAAATTGCCACGCACCAGCTCCTGCATGATTGCTTGCAGCTCGTCGGTGAGCGTGACCACATGGTCGCTGTCCCAGCGCACGCCGCGGCTCACGTGCAGCAGCAGTTCCGGCACGTACAGCAGCACCGAGGAAATCTTGTCGGCGATGGTTTCGGTGGGGTGGAAATGGCCTGCGTCCAGGCAGAGCAGCTTTTGCCGCGAGCTGGCGTACCCCATATAAAATTCGTGCGAACCCACCACGTAGCTTTCGGAGCCAATGCCAAACAGCTTGCACTCGACGGCGTCCAGGTTGTGGGCAGGATCGAGTGGTTTAGCGAAGACCTGATCCAACGAATCTTGCAGGCGCTGGCGTGGGCCGAGGCGGTCTACCGGGGTGTCTTTGTAGCCATCGGGAATCCAGACGTTGGTAACGGCCGTACTCCCCAACTCGCTGCCAAAATACGCCCCGATCTCCCGGCTGGCAATGCAATGCTCAATCCAGAATTGGCGAATGCCCGCGTCTGGATGGGCCAGGGTAAAGCCATCGTCAGCCAGCGGGTGGGAGAAGCAGGTGGGGTTGAAATCCACGCCGTGGTTGTTGGCTTTGGCCCAATCCACCCAGCCCGCAAAATGTTCGGGGCGGATCTCGTTGCGCAGCACTTTTTTGCCCGCTTCCAGGTAGATGGCGTGTAAATTCAGCCGGTGCGTGCCGGGAATGAGACTGTAGGCCAAGTCTAAATCCTGGCGCAGCTCGTCGGGAGTGCGGGCTTTGCCGGGGTAGTTGCCGGTGGCCATGATGCCGCCGCTCAGGCCGCGGTTAGGGTCTTCAAAGCCACCCACGTCGTCCCCCTGCCAGCAGTGCAGGCTGATGGGGATGGTGGTCAGCTTTTGCAGCGCGGCGTCGGTGTCCACGCCCAGCGCGGCGTAACGTTCTTTAGCCAGGGCGTACGCTTGTTCGATTGGATTGCTCATAATCATTTCCTGTTGTAGCCGCGGATTCTTTCCGCGTTTCCAGAGCGCGGAAAGAATCCGCGGCTACGGGGTTGGGACTAGTCGAGGTGGAACACTTCTTCGAGTTCCACCATCATCTTATCTGCATGACCGCCATCGGGTGATTCAAAGTAGGGAGCCATGAACTGTTGCCATTTGGCGTTGATTGTTTCGCCAGCCATGCCATCGAGGGCGGCCTGAAAGCTGTCTGGCGTTTCAAAGTAGCCAAACAGAGTGCCATCTTCGCGCATGAAGAGGGAGTAGTTATGCCAGCCGTGGCGACTGAGCGCTGTGAGCATTTCGGGCCAGACGGCCGTATGATGCTTCTTGTATTCGTCTATCATCTCTGGTTTTACTTTAAGCAAGAACCCGATTCGTTTCATTTTAACTCCACTATTTATTGAAAATCTTGGCCAGATGGTAACGTGGGTGGGCCGAAAAAGCGTGGCACTGCGACCCATCGGGAAAGTCTACGTTCCAGTTTTCCCAGGTGGTCGGATAACCTTGTTTTACCCAGCGGCCCCAGCGCAGTTTGATGATGTCGAGGATGGCTGGGATACGGCCGTATTTCCCCAACCCCTCAAAAATATAATGATGCATAAACGGACTGGCCAGCACCATCTCCTCGTTCTCGTGTTCGTCCCGCGCGTTCATTGAGCGGGCGATGATTGCGTCCAGCAGCACGTCGGCTTCGGCAGGCGTGGCAGTGCTGGTGAGCAGGGCCATCGCTGCGCCGAGTTGGGAGTGGGTTGTGTGGGCGAGATCGTCATGGAAACGGCCGTTCCCCCAAAACCCTTCCCGACATTTTTCTTGCAGTTTACCCGCCGCCGCTTGCCAAATAGTTGCCATCTCTGGCTCAAATTCGTTCGCCAATTCCGCCGCGATTTGCAGGGCCAAAACAACGTGCAGATTAAACACCAGATGCGGATCGCTTTGCGCCGTGGCCGACCAATCAATGTAAAAACGGAGGCCCGGTGGATGCACCAGCAGGCCATCTTCATTTTGCAGCGCCAGAAGCGCGGCGAGCACCCGCTTGAGCGTCGGCCACAACTGCTGCACCAGCGCCGCGTCGCCCGATTGCTGCCAGTAAAGCGCCAGCAGCTCCACCCACATGGCGCTGTAGCGCGGGATGGTGTAGGCGTGTACCTCGGCGGGGGCGACGCTGGGCAAAATACCGTCGGAATAAATTCCCTGGGCAGTGTCGAAGAGGATGGTTTGTAACGGCCGTAAATCATCCCCCATCGCGCTTAAACCCAACGCCTGCGGCAAGGCGTCACCCAGCCACTGCGAGCTTTCGCGCCAAACGCAGTCCACGAAAGTGTCTTGCAGGCAAGCGTGCAGCGTGTTGTCGCACAGCGCCACGATGCCGTCCAGTAGATCGTCGCCCATGTGCAGCGGTTTCGTCACGACGAGCGGATACTCAGCAATACGCACGTGCGGCGTGAGCTCAACATTTTCATCTGCGCCAATCAGTTGGAAAAGTACAAATCGCCCGCCGCGCATGTTAAAAGGTTCGATGGTTTGCTCGCCGGGCCGCAGCGTAAAAAAGTCGGTCGGACGCATGCGGCAGTAGGTGGTTGGGTCCGCGATGACGAGTTCGCCAACGGCCGTTTTCTCCGCGTAGGTGATGGCCAACTGTTCCCCGCCACTGGCATTTTTAACCTCGGCCCAGCCCTGGCAGGTGTGCGCACGTCCCAAGTCAAATAACCAACTTTCCACCCTCACCCCAGCCCTCTCCCTCAAAGGGAGTGGGAGCCAATTCCCTCCCCTTCTCAGGGGGAGGGCCAGGATGGGGGTTCGCTCAACCAAATGCGGCGTGATGCGTTTTTGCAAACCAGACCAAATCGACCCGTTGGCCTCTGCAACCACGCGAGCGGGTGACCAGTGGCTGTCGTCGAAAACGGCCGTTTCCCATGCCATCACCTTGTTCATGTCCCGCCGCTCTACGCCGCTGCCGTAAATGGAAATGCGCGGTACATCGCTGGCAAAGGAAAGATCACGTTCGGCGTGCCAACGGCCGTTTGTCACCAAAACAACCTCGTCATCCACTAAAACCCAGGCCAGCAGACCCGCTGCCGCGCGATGCACCGCGCTAAAATGCGAATAACCCGGCTGGTACACCTGCACCGCCAGCATATTTTCGCCCACGATGAGCTGATCCGTGATGTCCAGCACGTCCATTTTTTGGGCGTGGGGCCAGCTGCGGGCGGGGCCACGGTTTTGGAAACGGCCGTTCACCCACAGCTTGTAGCGCGAATCGGCCGTAATCCACAAAATCACTTTGCTACCCCCGTCCCACTGCCAGCGGGGTGACCGGAAATTGAGGTACACCTCATGCAGATCAAAGGGATGGGGAGGGGCAATCCAGACGGCCGTTTCCGGCGGCTGAATCTGCAACGCGTCAGGCTGGGGCCAGGGTGCCATACTGCTTCGCCAGCTCGTTCACCACTTTATACGCGCCAATCAGCCGCTGTGGCGGGATGTCTGGCTGCACAAAGTGACCAGTGTTAAAAATAAAGCCGCCGCCCGGCGCGTAAATCGCAAATCGTTTACGGATGTACTCGGCCAGCACGTCGCCCTCGTAGGCCAGCAGCCCATCAATCACGTCCAGCGAGCCGTAGCAGACAAATTTGTCGCCGTAATTATTCTTGATGGTTTGCGGGTCCATGCCCGAACTTTCTTGCAGCGGATGCCAACTGTGGTAGCCAATCTCCACTAGGTCATCCAAAATTTGCATGATGTAGCCGTCGCTGTGCAGATTGACATAAAGTCCGATTGAACGGGCATACTGCACCACGCGCTTGGCGTACGGCTTAATCAACTTGCGCCACATGCGCGGCGAAAAAAGCATCGTCTCGTTGCTGCCCCAGTCGTCGCTGAGGGTGACGATATCCACGTTGGCCGCTTTCAGGCTGTCCATCAGGCCGCACAGCCAGTCGGCGTAGCGGTCGAACCAGGCGGCCATCTTTTTTGGCTCGCCCGCCAGGTTCATCCAACAGTTTTCGATGCCGATGAGCTGGCTGGTGCCTTCCACAATGCCCCACGTGTGGGTGATGATAGCCCGTTTGTCGTGGTGTTTTTCCACCGCCTGCCGCACGTTCAGCCCGGCAAAATCGTAGTTCCAATCGGTGTGAGACAGCCATTTCTCGTCACGCGGATCGCCTAAATCCACATATACCAGCTCAGACACATCAAATTTACGGCCGAATTGATTCGGATAGGGCACAAAGCCCACAAAAATATCAATGTTGAACTCGTCCAAAAACTGTTCCCGTGTGCCGTACGCGGCCTCCAACTTCTCCACGAACTGCTTCTGGTACAGCCAGCAGTCAATCGGCGTGCGGTCGGTTGGTTGGCGTTCCAAAGTGGCAATGACCCGTTCTCGGCTGTTCATTCGTTCTCCTTGATCGGTAATCCGTTATCGGTGGTCGGTAATGTCGCTGTGCGACCGCTTTGCGTACGGTTTACTGTTTACGGATAACCGATTACTGATTACCGTTCACCATTTACCGGCTTCAACTGCAACGCCTCATCCCACGCCGCCATATCCACGCCGTCCACAAACTGGCTGTGGAACGATTCCCAATGCACCTGCTCCCAGACGGGAATGACGGGCTTGAGGTCGTCGGGCAGCTTTTTGATCAGCTCGGCGTAGGCGTGTTCAAGCAGGCGGTAGCCAGAGGTGGGTGAGACGGCAAATTTGGGGTGTGGCTCGATGACGCCATCGGCGACCATGAAATGGTCGAGCACGTCGCTCATGTCATTCAAAAGCTCCAGCTTGCGCTCCCACGGGGTGCTGAGTTCCACCGCCTCATCCACCAGCGGTTTGAGCGGCGCGGCCAGGTGCGGCAATGTGGCAAAATGGGCCATGATCCATTTGTCGTACGGGTAATAGGTACGCTCCAGCATAAACGCCAGCTGGATAGCCCACTTCACGGCGCGGCTGAAGGTGATGTTGGCGTAGTATGGATTGTCGCGCAGGATGGCCCGCTTGAGGGCGTAGCTGCCCATGCCGGAAAAGTAGCGGCACCAGTGGGCGATGCGGCGCAGGCGCACCGGTTCTGGATAATATTGCTGGAGGGTTTGGCGAACGGCCGTAAATTCCCCGCTCTCATCATGCCACACCTCGCCGTTGATGACGTGCGTGATGTCCTCTTCCGGCACGTGCAGCCATTCGATGTGGTTTTGCGGCGCGCGCGTCAGGCCGATGGTGCGCTGCAAAAAGCCGGGCAGCGTGTCTAGCGCCAGTCCCGCTCCGGCCAAGTGCGCGGCGTAGAGCGAATGGCCACGATAGCTCTCTGGTAGGTTGGCGCTGACGGTTTGCATGATTTGCTGCTGCTGAACGGCCGTTACCGATCCCGGCAGCAGCGCATCAATTCGCACCCCCCAATGATGATCCCGTGAATAGTCGTCGTCCAGCCCCAGCGCTTCCGAGCCGTAGCCAAAGAGACCGAAAGCGGTAACGGCCGTAATCTCCGGGAAATGCTCCGCCAAAATTGGCTGCACCACTTCCCCAAAAAACGCCCGGCTGGTGTCAATGATTGATTCGCTCATGTTGAATTACATTTAGTGCAATGTTTCAAGCATAGCTTAATTTTTCATTTGTCATTCCCGTGAAAACGGGAATCCACCGTGTGTCAAATATGGATTCCCGCCTGCGCGGGAATGACAGCTATGTGAAATTTTGCTAACAGAGTAATCAGTATCCAGTCCGAAAACTGAATACTGATTACTGACTCACTGTTTACTGACTACTGTGACGCAGCCTCAACATTCGTCTCGTTGTACACCGTAAACGGCCCCATTAAAACGCGCAAACCAGCGTCACGGGTGGGGTCTTGTTCGATGGTGTAGGTGCCCATGCGACCGGCTTCAAAGGTAACGCCAGGCGCGGCTTCCATCTGCCCGGTGGCAATGAGGTAGGTGGTGTAGTAGGTCAGGTAACCCAGGTCCACGAAGCTCCACAGCGCAAACTCAGGGGCACAGCCGTTCAGGGTAAAGCTCACCATTTCGGCGGGCAAACCCAAACCGCTGACTTTCACATCATCGCACAGCCCTTCATCTTGCATCGCTTTGGCCGCAGCAGCGATACCCACCGTCGTCGGAGCCATGATCAGCTTCAGGTCGGGGTATTGGTCTACCAGCGCCAACGCCTGGTTGTAGCTTTCTTCGGATTCGTCGTTGCCGTAGACGGTGTCTACCAGTTCCAGGCTGGCGTAGGTGCTGTCATTGGCCAGCACTTCTTCCATCGCCGCAATCCAGGCGTTCTGGTTGGCGGCGTCTGGGCTGGCGGAGAGGATGGCAAACTGGCCGCCCTCGTCGCCCATGATGCTGAGGGCCATGTCGGCCATCACCTTACCAGTTTCATCAAAGTCCACCTGGGCGATGAACACCTGCTCGCCCTCGGCAGAGGGGATGGGGGAGTCCCAGGTGACAACGGTCAAACCAGCGTCAACGGCCGCTTGCGCGGCTGGGGCGATCTGGTCACCTGCATTGTTGGAGATCATCACCGCATCCACACCCTGAGTGGCCGCGTTGGTCATGATTTCAATCTGACCCTGCACGCTGTTTTCTGGGGTGGGACCGGTGAATTCGAGGGTTCCCGTCGCGCCCAGTTCGGCGGCGGCTTCTTGTGCGCCCGTGTTGGCCTGGTCAAACACCAGGATGCCAAGGAATTTGGGCAGGAAGATGCCGTTCAACTGCTGACCCGGCTCGGCGACGATAACGCCACCTTCGCTGCTGGTTTCTTCACTCTCCAGCGGAGCAACCACTTCACCACCCGCGGCGGCTTCCACGTTGGAGGCGTCGTAGACGGTGAACGGACCCATCAAAACGCGCAGACCGGCGTCACGGGTGGGGTCTTTTTCGATGGTGTAGGTGCCCATACGGCCAGCCTCAAACGTCTGGCCTTCTTCAGCGGTGATGTTGCCGACGGCCAGGTTGTAGGTGAGGTGGTAGGTCAGGTAACCCAGGTCCACAAAGCTCCACAGGGCAAATTGCGGGGCACAGCCGTTGAGGGTGAAGCTGGCCATTTCGGCGGGCAAGCCCAAGCCGCTGACCTTCACATCGTCGCACAGACCTTCATCCTGCATCGCTTTGGCGGCGGCGGCAATACCCACGGTGGTGGGGGCCATGATCAGCTCCAGGTCGGGGTATTGGTCTACGAGGGCGAGTGCCTGGTTGTAGCTTTCTTCGGATTCGTCGTTGCCGTAGACGGTGTCTACCAGTTCCAGATTAGCGTAGGTGCTGTCGTTGGCCAGCACTTCTTCCATGGAAGCGATCCAGGCGTTTTGGTTGGCGGCGTCCGGGCTGGCGGAAAGGATGGCAAACTGGCCACCGTCGTCGCCCATGAGGCTGAGGGCCATGTCGGCCATCACTTTACCGGTTTCGTCAAAGTCTACCTGGGCCACAAACACCTGCTCGCCTTCGGCGGAGGGGATGGGGGAGTCCCAGGTGACGACGGTCAGGCCAGCGTCGAGGGCGGCTTGGGCAGCGGGGGCAATCTGGTCACCGGCGTTGTTGGAGAGCATGATCGCTTCGGCACCTTGCGTGACGGCGTTGGTGACGATTTCAATCTGGCCCTGGACGCTGTTTTCCGGGGTGGGGCCGGTGAATTGCAGGCCGCTGGCGGTGCCGAGCTCGTTGGCTGCTTCCATCGCGCCTTCGTTGGCCTGGTCGAATACCAGGATGCCCAGGAATTTGGGCAGCAGGATGGCGTTGAATTCGCCGTCGGCCATAACCCCGTCAGCCATTTCTTCGCCAGAATCAGCCGTTTCTTCACCACTATCAGCGGGCGTATCGGCCGTGTCTTCGGGTTCGGTAGCTGTATCTTCTGCGGGGGTTTCTTCCGCGCCAGATGAACAGGCCACCACAAAGAGCGAAACTACCAATAACAATATTAACCATTTGCTTATTGCCTTCATTTTCGTTCCTCCTAAGAACTAAAGGGTAATAATGAGAATGCTGCATTTCGGCGTTGATTGGGAATTGGCAGCAGTTCAGACGATGTTTTTTGCCACAGAGGGCACAGAGGGTTTAGAGGTTTTTCTCTTTTTCCTCTGTGTTCTCTGTGGCTATTTTTAATCAGATACTTTTAACGGCCGTCCCCGATTCCACCGTGCCTGGGCTGCCTGTAGCCAGTTGGGCAGCAGGACGGAGAGAATGAGCAGCAGGCCAATGACGCCGGTTTGGGTGTTGCCGGGAATGTTGACCAGTGAGAGTCCGTTGCGGATGTTGAGGATGATGAGGATGGAGAGCACCACGCCCGTGAGGGTACCGGAGCCGCCAAAAATGGAGACGCCGCCAAGCAGCACCATTGTGATGATGTCGAGTTCAAAGCCAACGGCCGTACTGCCCCGCACTGCCCCCAATCTAGCCGCAATCAGGATGCCAGCCAGGGCGGAGACAACGCCGGAGATGATGAACAGACTCATTTTGACGCGCCGGACGTTGACGCCAGAGTAGCGTGCTACGTCGGCACTGTTGCCGATGACGTAAATGGTACGGCCGTATGCCGACCGTTGAATCAACACCCACACAATCACAATGCCCACAAAAAAGAGCAGCAGCGCAAACGGAAATGGCCCGATCAGCCCTTGCTGCCCCATCGCCTCAAACCAGGCGGGAAAATTGCCAATCGACTCGTCTTCGATCAAAATGCTGGCCACGCCGCGATAGCCAATCAGCCCGGCCAGAGTGACAACCAGCGAGGGCAGCCCCACGTAAGCAACCCAAAAGCCGTTGAACGCGCCAGCCAGTGCGCCCACCAGCAGGCTGGCAACAATGGCCAACCAGAATGGCTGCCCCAGATTGTGCAGGTACGCCAACAGCCCGGCCGACAGCCCCATCACCGAGGCCACCGACAAATCAATCTCCGCGTTGATGATGATGAGCGTCATCGCCAGGGCCACGACGATTTTTTCGATGGAGAGCTGGAAAAGGTTGATCTGATTGTTCAGCCCCAGGTAAAACGGCGACAGGCTGACGTTGATCAACACCACCACCATGAGAATGAAGAGCAAGAGTGCTTCCCAGCTTAACAATTTGCGAGTCATCGAATATTCCTACGGAATGTGATTGGTAATTAGGTAATTGAGTAATTACCCAGTTACCAATTACTCAATTACTTCTTAAACAGTTTCGGCAGGCAGCGGTTCCTCTGCCTGGAGCTGTTCAATTTCGCCGCGTGCCCAGAGCAGGCGCAGGCGGGCCAGAATCACGGAGTCGGTGGCCACGGCGAGCAGGATGAGCAGCCCCAGCAGGGCGTCGCGCCAAAATTCGCTAACGACGCGCCAGCGCAGCAGGCTTTGCTCCAGCGTGGCGATGAGGACGGCACCGAGCAAGGTGCCCAACATGGTGCCGCTGCCGCCAAAAATGTTGACCCCACCTACCACCACGGCCGCCACCACCTGCAATTCCAACCCCTGGGCGGCCACCACGGTGATGGTGCCAAATCGGGCCAAAAACAGGAACCCGGCCAGACCGCTGAGCGCCCCGCAAAGCGTGTAGGCGCTGATCGTCATGCGGCGCACGGGCAGGCCGCTCATCGCGGCCGCATCCGGGTTGGAGCCGATGGCGTAGAGACGGCGACCCCAGGGCAGGTAGGTGACGACAAGCTGAAAAATGAGCACAATTACAATGGCGACCATTACAATCAGCTTGATTTCTACTTCGCCAATCGTGAAGGCGTTGGCCTGGGGCAGATTGACCAGCCATTCCGGCAGGGCGCTGGTGATGATGGTTTGGGCGTCGGAAAATTGCACCAAAAGGGAGCGATAGATGGCTAAAGTGCCCAAAGTGGTGATGATGGCGGGAACACGGCCGTACGCAATCACCAATCCATTCACCAGCCCCAAACCACCACCCATCGCTACCGCCAACAGAACAACTACGATGGGCGACATCTCGTTGTTGGCGACCACGGCACGGCCTACAAAGTAAGCCGTAAAGCCAACAATCGAGCCAACGGAAAGGTCAATGTTGCGCATGAGCACCACCATCGTTTGCCCCACGGCGACGACGGCCAGAATGGCTACGGTGGAGGCGATGCGGGTGAAGGTACGCGCCTGGTAATAATTTTCAATTTGGGAGCCAAAAAAAAGAATCGCCCCAAAGATGATGAGCACAAGGATGAGTTCGCGGACTTGCTCCGGGCGGATGGCGCGTTTGATGGTGTTCATGCGGTTTGTCCCATAGCGGCGGTCATCACCCGCTCTTGTGTGGCTTCGCTGCGATCCAAAATCGCCATCTGCCGCCCCTCGCGCATGACGACGATGCGGTCGCTCATGGCCAGCACTTCGGGCAGGTCAGACGAAATCATGATGATGCCCATGCCTTGCTGGGCCAGTTCGTCGATGATGTGGTGCACCTCGGCCTTGGCCCCCACGTCAATGCCGCGCGTCGGCTCATCGAGGATGAGCAGGCGGGGCTGGGTGTTGAGCCATTTGCTGAGGATCACTTTTTGCTGGTTGCCGCCAGAGAGGGTTCCAGCTGTCTGCTCCATGCTGGTGGCGCGGATGTTGAGGCGCTCGCGGAACGATTCGGCCGTTTTTTTCTCTTCCTGGCGCTGCACCAGACCAAACCGGTTGGTGTAGCTGCGTAGCATGGGCAGCGAAATGTTGGTGGTGATGGACATGGGCATGGTCAGGCCGAGCTGCCGCCGATCCTCGGTGACATAAGCGATGCCCAGCTTGACAGCTTGCTGCGGGGAGTTGATGTTGGTGGTTTGGCCGTCGAAGGTGATGGTGCCGGAATCGGCCGTTTCGATGCCAAACAAGGCCAGGGCCACATCGGTGCGACGGGAACCCACCAGCCCGGCAAAGCCGACCACTTCCCCGGCATGCACGTCGAAGTTGATGTCGTGGAAGACGTTTTCTTTGCTGAGATTGTTGACGGAGAGGAGCAAATCGCCCCGCTCGGTAGTGGATTTGGCGAAGAAGTCGTCCATGTGGCGGCCCACCATGTCACGAATGGCAGATTCGGGGGTGACTTCGGCGGCGGGGTGTGAGGAAACGAAACGGCCGTCTCTTAAAACCGTCACCCGGTCCGAAATTGTAAATACCTCTTCCATCCGGTGGCTGATGAACAAAATGGAGACGCCCTTCTCTTTGAGCCGCCGGGTAAGCTTAAAAAGCTGGTCCACCTCATGCGCGGAAAGCGAGGCGGTAGGTTCGTCCATAATCAAGACGCGGGTGTCCAGCGAGATCGCCTTGGCAATTTCCACCGCCTGCTGCGCCGCCAGGGTCAAGCCACGGGCCGAGCTGCGCACGTCCAGCTTGATGTCTAGCCGGGCCAAAATTTCGGCGGCGTCGCGGTACATTTGCCGCCAGCGCACAATGCCACCCCGGTTACGGTGGCCAATAAAAATATTTTCCGCCACGTTGAGGTCGGGGAAGATCATCGGTTCCTGGTGGATGGCAGCGATGCCGTTGGCTTGGGCGTCTAGGGGATTGGTGATGGGGGTGGAACGGCCGTCTAGCAAAATCTCCCCCTCGTCTGGCTTGTAAATCCCCGTCATGATTTTGATGAGAGTGGATTTGCCTGCCCCATTTTCACCCAGCAGCGCATGAATTTCGCTAGGGTACAGCGTCAGCGACACGTCATCCAGCGCCTGGGTGGTGCCAAACCGTTTCGAGATATGCTGCATCTCCAAAATGGGTTTTGCCATGCTCTTCCTGCTTCCTTTTGGTTATTCAGCCAATGGTGGAGGATCAACATGTGCGGGTTCCGGGTGGAAATTGTTGATATTTGTTGAAAATTGCTGAATATTGGCGAAACTATAGCATGTACACTAAAATACGTCAACGAATTCATCAATTTCTCCAAAATAAACGACAAAACGGCCGTAAAACAGTACCATTTGTCAGCTTTTAACAACTTCTTACAATTCAAGTGAAACTTTGACGTTTGCAAATTCTAAAATTGCGTACCCAGGCGGCAGCTCATCATGATTGGTTTTGAACGGCGACAACATATTCTGCGAATTTTGGCTGATAAGCCGGGCATTCGCGTGACCCAACTGGCCGAGCAGCTGGCTGTATCTGAAGGCACCATTCGCAACGACCTGACGGCGCTGGAAGAAGAGCAGCAGGTGCGCCGGGTGCGCGGTGGCGCTGTACTCGTCGAACCAGAAGCATCACTCCCCGGTTTAGTGCAGGTGGCCAATGCCGAAGCCAAACAGCGCATTGCGCGCTGGGCGGCCGAAGCGGTGGAAGATGGCAGCACCATCTTGCTGGATGCCAGCACCACCGTACAGTTTATGATCCCGCATTTACGTGAATATCAACGGCTAACCATTGTCACTAACGGTCTGGAAACGGCTCGTCAGGTGGCGCGTAACACGAACCACACCGTGGTGCTGGTTGGGGGGATGCTCAATCGCAGCGGCAACGCCACCACCGGCCTCATCGGTTTAGAGATGTTGAAAAACATGCACATCCACGCAGCCTATGTTTCTTGTGTGGGTTTTAATTTTGAGTCTGGCCTGACAGAACGACACATCGAAGAAGCACAGCTTAAAGAAGCAATGCTGGCTTCCATTCCCCGCATTATCGCTCTCGTTGGTTCCAATAAAATTGGGGCAATGGGTACCTTACCCTTTGTTAAAACTGAGCAAATCAGCCACTTTTTTACCGACAGCGAAGTCCCTGTCGGCTTTGTAGACCAGATGCGCCGGGCTAATATCAATTTGACGGTATGCGGTGAGAACACGGTGCGATCGTTTACGGTGGATGGGCAAAAAGCGCAGTTTACCATTGGTTTTGCCAACCAGAGTGAGGAGCTGCCCTTTGCCGTGGACGTGCGCCGCAGTCTTGAGCGCGCCGCAGCTGACGTGGGCAGCATTGATCTGGTGGTAGCCAATAACCGACTTAGCGGCGAAGAAGCACTGCGGGTGGCAGATCGGCTCATTCAGCGCAGCATTGATTTAGTCATTGAGTATCAAATTGATTATAAGGCGGGTAATTTGCTGATGGACAAGTTCCAGCAAGCAAGCATCCCGGTAATCGCCATTGATATTCCGATGCTAGGAGCCACCTTTTTTGGCGTGGACAATTACCGGGCGGGGCATCTGG
Organism: Ardenticatenaceae bacterium; assembly: GCA_020634455.1. Taxonomy (GTDB): domain Bacteria; phylum Chloroflexota; class Anaerolineae; order Promineifilales; family Promineifilaceae; genus Leptofilum. The sequence continues at coordinate 1,252,040 of JACKBQ010000001.1, forward strand.
CGGGGCGAGCGCTGGGGGCGTGGATTGGACGGCAGTGGCACGGCCGTTTCGATCACCTGCTCATTTTGGAAGAGCCACGCGCCGGGTCACTGCCAGAGGCGCGCATCCAGGGACAGTTGGATGGCCTGAAAGAGGTGGTGGCTGACCTACCCCCGACTGAACGGACGCATCACATTGATTGTGGCAACAGAACGGCCGTTTCTGAAGCTGGTGTGGCAAAAATTTTACAAACCATACCCAACGGCCGTCGCATCGCCGTAGTTTCCTTTAATGATGAAGCGGCCTTTGGTGCATTACAAGCGGCGCGGAAAGCAAGTCGGGAAGCGGATGTGGTGATTGTGGGCCAAGGAGCTGATCGGTTAGTACGAGGTGAAATCCGCAACCCTCAGTCGCGGCTCATTGGTTCCACCGCTTACATGCCAGAGCGGTATGGCGACAAGATCATTGACCTGGCGCTCAAGATTTTGCGGGGCGAGTCGGTGCCGCCAGCGGTGTACATGCAGCACGTGTTTATTGATGCCAGCAACATCGCTCGCTACTATCCTGCTGTGGATTAGATAAATCTGGCGCGTTGGGGGCGGCGAGACGGCCGTAACGGCACTTGCTGCAAAAAGGGGAAGGCGGGCTGCCAGGAGGGAGCCACCGGGGTAGGCACGGCCTTGCGAACGGGCTGGCACTCATCCGCGCGGATGAGCCACTCGCGGCGCACAGCCAGGCGAGCTTCCTGGTAACTGGTGCCAGCACGTCGCGCTTCAAAAGTAGCCAATCGATCCAACAATGCGGCGGGAACGGCCGTTACATCTAAATAATACACCGGCACATCCCCCCAGCGCTGCGTGCAGGCCAGATGAGGCAATGGGTATTTAACGGGGAGTTCGGTACGGCCGTAAACCTTTTCCCACCGGATCGCTCTATTTTCGTTAATTGGCGTAATCACATATTGTGCCATTAGGTTATCCTCACCAAATCAGAACAATTGTTCTAATTTTAGCACAAGATATCCTCTCTGTCTACCCCCTGTGCCAAAAATAAAAAAGCTCGCCAAGTTAGCGAGCTTTTCACTTATTTTTATTTAGTGCCCCTGCCAGAATTCGAATCTGGAACCTCTGCCTTCGGAGGGCAACACTCTATCCAATTGAGCTACAGGGGCGTAACCGTGCCGGATTTTGCCATACGCCTCTTTAAATGTCAAATGCCGCGTCCGGTTTTCGGTCAACGGTAATCGGTTATCGGTGGTCGGTTAAGGTCAGGTGATTACCGTTTACCAAATCTAGCTAATCTCCACCAGCAATGAGCCCCGCGTAACGGTTTCACCCTCGGGAACATGGATGGCCTCCACACGGCCGTTCATCCGGGCGCGGACTTCATTTTCCATCTTCATCGCTTCCAGAATCACTACCGGCTGACCAGCCTTCACTTCATCGCCCACCTGAACCAGATAGCGGCTGATGAGGCCAGGGATGGGCGCTTTGAGACGGCCGTCTCCACTGCGGTGGCGTGGTTCCATTGCTTCCAAATCACGAATCTCTACCGGATGCAGCCCTTTTTTGCTGGCAACCCAGCGCAAATCCGGGTCGAAGAGCAGTTCATACGGCCGTTCATCTACCAGCATCCAGGTATGATCCGTCACCGGGGCCGATGGGTCTGGAATCTGGATCATCACCGTTTCACCATTCACCTGCACCGTTAAATGATCGGCCTGCGGCGAAGGCCGGTCGAAGCTGACCTCATACGATTTCTCATTGAGAGTGACCAAAATTTTGCTCATATTGATTTTCTCACTGGGGCAGCCGCCTGCTGTCCTGGTGCCAGCCGCTTTGCCAGCGGGGCGGTGTGGTTGGATTAAACAGCTGATGGCGACGGGCATATTGAACGGCCGTAATCACCGCCAAATCCCGCAGCTGAATCGCTGATGTTTCCCCATTGGCCACAGGCTGTGTAAAAAAGTTGGTGTTGTAATGCGCCCGGGCAAAAGCCGTCGTGTGCATAATGCGCTGCATCAGCGGCAAATTGGTGGGCGTGCCTACCAGCACAAAATCTGCCAGCGCACCCTTCATGCGTGCCAGACAGGCATCCCGGTCCAGCCCCCAGGTGGTCACCTTGGCCACCAGCGAATCAAACTTGGGCGGCACGCGGCAGCCCGTGTACACGTAGCTGTCAATGCGTACCTGCGGCCCGCTGGGCAGGCGTACTTCTGTTAAACGGCCTGGACTGGGCATAAAATTCTGCCACGGGTCCTGGGCGTTCAGGCGGCACATCATCGCCCAACCGTGAAAAGGCACTTCGGCTTGTGTCCAGGGCAGCGGCTTGCCAGCGGCAATCTGCATTTGCTGCCAGACCAGATCAATGCCGGTCAGCTTTTCCGTGAGCGAATGCTCTACCTGAATGCGCGCCTTGATTTCGCTAAAGTAAAAATTGCCTTGCCCATCCAGCAGAAACTCTACGGTGCCGACGTTTTGGTAATTAAACATCCGCCCAATCGTGAGCGCTGTTTCCAAAATGGCCGCCCGCTGGATTTCGTTCAAAATTGGTGAAGGCGCTTCCTCGATGATTTTCTGGTTGCCGACGATAATCGATCCTTCACGTTCACCCAAATGGATGAGGTTGCCCTGCTGGTCGCCCAGCAACTGCACGCCAATTTGGTGGGCTGGCAGCAGCGCTCGTTCCAGATAGATGTCATCGTTGCCAAACACCGCTTTGGATTCGGCGCTGGCCCGCTGAACGGCCGTATGTAACATTTCGGGCTTGCGCACCAGCTGTTCACCCCGCCCGCGTCCTCCCCGGCAGGATTTAATGACCAGGGGATACCCCAGCCTGGCCGCAGCGTCCTCCAGGGACTTGGCATCATGAATGTCCAGGCAGTTGGGTGAATAGGTCACGGTTGGAATACCAGCTGCTTCCACGGCTTCTAGCACCTTCACTTTGGCGCGAACGGCCGTAATCACATCGGCCGGTGGCCCAATGAAGGTAATGCCCGACTCAGCCAGCGCCCGGGCAAACGGCGCGCTTTCTGCCAAAAAGCCATAACCCGGATGCACCGCGTCCACTTCGTACGCCAGGGCAATCTGAACGATGGTTTTTTCGTCCAGAAACGTCTCTGGCGAGGGCAGCCGGACACAGTAATCGGCCAGCCGCACATGCAGCGAATCCATATCGCTCTCATCATAAAGCGCCACCGATTCAATGCCCATCTCCCGGCAGGTGCGAATGATCCGCACCGCAATTTCGCCCCGGTTAGCGATTAGAACTTTTTTGAACATGTTTTCCTCACGGAGTGTGCAAGTAGCAAATAGCAAGTTTGCAAATAGTACTTGCTCACTTGCATACCTGCCCACTTGCCTACTCCCTACATTGGCGAAATTCCGTGCTTTTTCGGCGCGTGATGTTCGCGTTTGGATAGCGTCAGCTCCAGGGCACGGATGAGCGCGGTGCGCGTGTCGCGCGGCTGGATCACATCGTCAATCAGGCCACGCGAGGCGGCGACGTAGGGATTGTTGAACTGCTTTTCGTACTGCTCGGTCAGCTCCTGACGCTTGGCTTCGGGGTCTTCGGCCTCCTGCACCTCTTTGCGGAACAGGATGTTGACCGCACCCTCCGCGCCCATCACGGCGATTTCGGCATTGGGCCAGGCGTAGAGCAAGTCGCCACGCAGCCCCTTGCTGCTCATCACACAATACGCGCCGCCATAGCTTTTGCGCAGGATCACCATCAATTTGGGCACGGTGGCTTCGCTGTAGGCGTAAATCATGCGTGCCCCGTTGCGGATGATGCCGCCGTACTCCTGGTCTTTGCCGGGCAAAAAGCCGGGCACATCTTGCAGGGTGATGACGGGGATGTTGTAGGCGTCGCAAATGCGGATGAAGTGGGTGGCTTTGATGGACGCTTTGATGTCTACACAGCCCGCCAGCACCATCGGCTGGTTGGCGACGATGCCCACCACGTAGCCGTTGAGCCGGGCAAAACCGACCACCATGTTTTCAGCCCACAGTTGGTGAACTTCGAAGAAACGGCCGTCATCGACCAAACTATGAATCACCCGGCGTACATCGTAGGGCTTGTGTGGGTCGGTGGGTACAACCTGCTCCAACTCCGGCGTGCGTCGGTTCGGATCATCCACCGGGCGGATGTAGGGCGGGTCTTCCTTGTTGTTGCTGGGCAGGTAGCTCAGCAGCTCGCGCACGCGCAGCAGGCATTCCCGGTCGTCGCTGGTGAGGAAATGGCAGACGCCGCTTTCCTGGCTGTGCATCAGCCCGCCGCCCAGCTCTTCAAAGGTGACTTCTTCCTGCATCACCGCCTTCACCACCTGCGGCCCGGTGATGAACATGTAGCTCTTCTCGGTCATAAAGACAAAGTCGGTGAGGGCGGGCGAGTACACTGCGCCACCTGCGCATGGCCCCATGATGACCGAAATTTGCGGGATGACGCCGGACGCCTCGCAGTTGGCGTCGAAGATTTTGGCGTAGCCGCCCAGGCTGTCTACCCCTTCCTGAATGCGTGCCCCGCCAGAGTCGTTGAGGGCGATAAATGGGTAGCCGTACTGGATTGCCATGCGCATTGCCTTCACAATCTTGTTGGCGTGCATTTCGCCCAGCGATCCGCCCATCACGCTGGCATCTTGCGAGGCGACCATGGCGTGACGGCCGTTTACCAGCCCAAAGCCTGTAATCACCCCATCGCCATAGCGGGAGCCCTTGCCGCCGACATAGCTGTCGTAGCGGGGCGTCACCAGCGAGTCAATTTCGTTAAACGTGCCGGGGTCGAATAAAAGCTCTACGCGCTCCCGCGCTGTCAGCCGCCCCTTGCTATGCTGCCGCGCCGCATCTTTTTCTGTGCCCTGCGCAATGTCGCGTCGTTCTTGCAGCTCGTCTTTGTAATGTTGCATTTCTTTGATCATTGCTTTTCCGTAATCTGTAATTGGTAATTAGTAACTGGTAATTTTTTGCTAATTACCAATTACTAATTACTTGTTTTACTGTTCCACCACCAGCGTCAACACAAACCCATCCATTACCCGCCACCAGCCAGAAAAGTGGGGCGCGGGGTGGGGCAAACGGCCGTTATCACACCACACCTTAAACGGCATCCAGCTATCAGACGGCCGTTCAACCGGATCGATCAAACAGGCCACCGCCCGCGTATCCACCGACAGCCCCAGATGCAGCGCTTTGAGGACGGATTCCTTGGCACTCCAAACGGCCGTTGTCAGCAAATCACGCTGCGCCCCGGCCACCTGCCGCACCAACAGCGCTTCCGTTTCGGTGAAATAATCGTCAATAAACGCCTCACCACGCGGCGCAACCTTTTCGATGTCGCAGCCGATGGGCCAGTTGGGTTTGGCAACGGCCGTAACCAATGCCTGCCCATGCGAATGGCTGAGCGAAATGCTGTACTGCCCATCCACCAGCGGCAGTTGCGAAGCAATCGTCGGCACGCCGTCGGCGTTATTGGCCACGGTGATCAGGTCCAGCGGCACCGTGGTGTGGCTGGTTTCCCAAATGACCGTTTGCAGCAGCCGCTTGGCCGTCCAACGACCCAGCAGCCAGTCGCGCCGCCGCTTTTCCGTGGTCAGCGTAGCCAGCCGGTCCGCCTCGCTGTCGCTGAGGAAGGTGGATTTATGGGGGGAAACGGCCGTTCGCGGCATCGTTTCATGGGATTGTGTGAGCCAGTGAATCATTTTTATCCAGAAGTTCGGTTATCGGTAAACGGTGGTCGGTAATCGGTAAGCAAAACCGATCACCGTTTACGGATTACCGATTACCGACTAAAGTGAAACCTCACCCGGCAGCTGAACCGTCCGATAACCGTCCAGTTCCACAAACACGTTGCCGGATTTGTCCACAACTTGTGCCTTAAATGCCGCGCCGTCATCAATTGCTTCGACAATGGCGTACAGCCTGCCTTTGGCCTCCGCTTCTTGCCGGTAGGCGGTCACGCGGCCAATGGCCAGTGGGAGGGCCATCTGCTGCTTGGTGTGGATTTCCCACACGCCCGCCGTCTGGAAGCAAAACTCAACCAGACGCGGCGCGATCAGTTCGGGCGCGTTCGCTGGATTGGCGTTGGCGGGCAGATTTTCCGCCAGCAGGCCGATGGCTTTGTTGCCAGCCACCTGCACGCTTTCCAAAACCTGGTACGCCGGGCCGTGGAAGTAAATTTTGTAAATGTCGTCGGCCACGATGCTCATTTCCTCAGCTTTGGGAGCTTTGAACTTGAGCTTCTTGGCCTTCAGCGCTGTGGCTGCCAACCGCACGGTGGCGGTGAAGTGCAGCTTCTCCTGCACGCCGGTTTTCAGTTCGCGGCGGGAGTGCAGGCTGGTGTAAACGAGGATTTCTTTTTGGGAAGGAACGGCCGTTGCCGACAAAATCAGCGTCTGCGGCTCCATCCGGTAAAACTTGAATGGCGCATGAAAATCTTCATTCTCGACGGCAACCACCGCATAACCGGGGGCTACTAGCGAAGCCAGTTCAGCAAACGTCTCCGTGCCCATCACGCCCGGCAGCAGCGGCGTGCCGTCCATGGCATGATCGAATAAAAACGGCTGTTCGTTCGGATTCAGCGTCGTTTCTGCCTGGAGGCCGCCGTACAGTTGGTAAGCCGTCACCTTGCCCACCATCAGCAGATCATTTTGGTTAACTTTTTCTAAATCGAGGCCGCCGGTGGGATGCCGCTCTTCAGTGAGAATGCCCAGCTTGCCGCCGACCAGAATCTCGCCCTTGAAGCCGCCCGCCACCAGTTCGCGGCGTACGGTGGGTACCCCCACCTCTGGCGGCAGCATTTCGATGCCCGCCATCTCCATAATTTTGGGAATGGAGCCGCGCGTGGCCATGCCGATGCCACCCCACGCCGTCCAATCGATGGCGATGCCCTTGGTGCCGGGCCGCGTGGTGCGGAAGCTACTGGTGAGCTTACACAGCAGGTCGTTGGCCGCGCTGTAGTCGGTCTGGCCGTTGTTGCCAAATCGCCCCGCCACCGAGCTAAACACCACCGTCGCCCCGATGGACATTTCCCCGGCGGCGCGCAGCAGGCTAAAGAAGCCGTCGGCCTTGATGTCGTACACCAGGTTAAACTGGGCCGCGTCTTTTTTGTCCAGCCCGCGGCTGATTTCGATGCCACCTGCGTGAACCAGCACGTCAATCTTGCCGTACTTTTCGCGGATTTCCTGGACAACGGCCGTTACCGCTCCACCATCCAGCAAATTCACACTGTGGTAGATGGGCAAACCGCCCGCCGCCGTCACCGCTTCGATGGCCCGCAGCGCCGCTTCGGAGCGTTCAATCGCCATTAGCTTTTTGTCAATCAACACCGGCGTTGGCTTCTCGCCCGCCGCCTTGGCCTCCTCGATGAGCTGCGTCTTGAGCGCGTCCTTGTTGCGACGGAAAATAGCGATGTGCGGGTCGTCGGGTGCGGGCGCTTCTACCAAATCCAGCAGGTAGAAGATGCCGCCGCTGGCCGCCGCCAAATCGGCCACGATAGCGCTGGTGATGCCACCCGCCGCCCCTGTGACCACAAAGACGCTTTCCTTGTTCAGCGTCAGCCCCGGTTCACCGTCGGCGGCCGGTTGTTCGATGAGGGTAACGGCCGTTCGCAGTCCATCTTTGTAGCCCACCTCCACCACGCCAGGATCGGTTGTGGTTTCAGCAATGAGTTGGTCGGCTAAAGCGGCCGTTTTACGGCTTAGTTCAAAATCGACGGCTTTTACCAACGTGGACGGCCGTTCATGCCGATACGCCTTGGTAAAGCCGGTCACGCCGCCGCCCAGTGGGGCGCTCGCGCCTTCGGGACCATAACCATGCAGTCCACCCAGCCGCGTCGCGGACACCAGGAAGCTGCCCGCCTCGTTCACCACGTCGTACAAAACGCGCATGGTGATGGACAGGTTTTTGACGCGGATGCGGTTGGCTTCGCGCCACGCCACCAAATTCATCGTCAGCAAATCCGACTCCACGTCCAGCGCGGGCAGCCAGTAGACGCCCTGGATCGCGCCATCGGCCAGCCAGGTTTGCAGCTGCGCTTCCAGTTCGGCCTGGGGCAGCGCGGCGTCCAGCGGCAGCACCGTCACGTTCATCTTCTCCAACTTCTTCACGAGGGCTTTGCCCACGCCGCCGTCATCCAGCGCCACCACAACGCGGCTGGTTTCAGTGAAAACCACGTCTGTGGGTAGACATTGGTCGAGCGCGGGTCGCAGAACGGCCGTTGCTACCCGGCGCGGAAACGTGTCAGCATCTTCGATTGTGTAGGGGGAGACGGCCGTTTGCGGGGTTGTTGGGGTGTCAGAGACGGCCGTTTCCGTCCGATCCTCACCCTGCAAACGGCTCTGTGCTTTTAAATCCGGCCGCATTTCCCGAACAAAACCAACCACCTTCGCCAACGTGTTGTAATCCCGCAGGTTCAAATCATCCCGGCGCGGAATGTCAAATGCCTGCCGGATGGCCACAAACGTTTCCGCCTGCTTCACCGTGTCGATGCCTAAATCCGCTTCCAAATCTAAATCCGGCTCCAACATGTCCACCGGATAGCCCGTTTGCTCCGCGATGATGTTGAGCACTTTATCCATAACTTCATCGGAGTCAGTAATTGGTAATTGATAATTGGTAATTGGTTCATCGCTTACCGCTGGCGGCTCACTTTTTACTTCTAACTTTTCACTTTTCACTAAATCCGGCCGCATCTCCTTCACAAAACCAACCACTTTCGCCAGCGTGTTGTAATCCCGCAGGTTCAAATCATCTCGTCGCGGAATGTCAAACGCCTGCCTGATGGCCACAAACGTTTCTGCTTGCTTCACCGTGTCAATGCCCAAATCTGCTTCCAAATCCAAATCAGGCTCCAACATATCCACCGGGTACCCCGTCTGTTCGGCGATGATGTTCAGCACTTTGTCCATCACTTCATCGGAGTCGGTAATCGGTGGTCGGTAATCGGTGGTCGGTGGGGCAACTTCGGTCACCTTGTCACCTTGTCCCCCTGTCACCTTGTCATCTGCCAAATCAGGTCGCATCTCCTTTACAAACCCCACAACCCTCGCCAGCGTGTTGTAATCGCGCAGGTTCAAATCATCCCTTCGCGGAATATCAAACGCCTGGCGGATGGCGACGAAGGTTTCGGCTTGCTTCACTGTGTCGATGCCCAAATCCGCTTCCAAATCCAAATCCGGCTCCAGCATATCCGCCGGGTAGCCCGTCTGCTCGGCGATGATGTTCAGCACCTTGTCCATCACTTCATCGGTAACTGGTAATTGGTAATTGGTAATTGGCTCGTTGCTGACCGATGACAGTTCACTTTTAACTTCTAACTTTTCACTTTTCACTAACTCTGGCCGCATTTCCTTCACAAAGCCCACCACCTTGGCCAGCGTGTTGTAATCGCGCAGGTTCAAATCATCCCTTCGCGGAATATCAAACGCCTGGCGGATGGCGACAAAGGTTTCTGCCTGCTTCACCGTGTCGATGCCTAAGTCTGCTTCCAAATCCAAATCCGGTTCCAGCATGTCGCTGGGGTAGCCGGTTTGTTCGGCGATGATGGCGAGTACCTGCCCCGTGATCGTATCGGTCGGCACGGCCGTTTCTGGCAGCGGTGCAGGTGGCATTGTTTCGATCTTTGTTTCGATTGGTTTTACTTCAATAGGTTTAGCGGCAACGGCCGTTGGCTCTAGTTTAGGCCCAGTTTTTACAGGCGCTGGGGCAACTGGCTCCGGTTTTCTGACAATTGGTTCCGGCATTTTGATGGGTGCGGGCTGAACCGTAGCACCAATCGTACCATGTCCAATTTGGGTACGAATCATCGGCTCTGTGCCATACTGCCAACTGCTTGGTGCCGGGGGTCTCCCTGGATTGCCCTTGGCCACGATGCGCAGATTGCGCTTCACCACTTCCAGCTCGGCGTAGTCGTAGCCGCTGATCTGGTCCAGCCACTGCTGGTAACGCGGCTGGCTCTCGATGCGGTTTGGCCCGCCCGGAATGCGCCGCGTCAAGCTAAAGGCAATTTGCGAACCAAATCCCGCCGCCAGATGCAGCGAATATTGCACCGGATACCGTCCGCCTCGGCTCAGGTTGAGCTGGCCCAAATCCGGGTCAACTTCTTTGTAGTTGGGCACAGGGGGCACGATACCGTGCTCAAGAATCTTGAGGGCAATCACGTCCTCAATGCCCACGCCCATCGGATGGCCGGTGAAGCCCTTGGTGTTGGCCACCACAATTTCCTTGGCCGCTTCGCCAAAATTCTCGCGCAGGGCCGTCACTTCGGCTGCCGCGCTGCCGCCACGGGCTGGGGTAAACGTCTCGTGGGACATAAACACCAGCTGCGGGGCGATGGCATACCGATTGAGGCCGTAGCGCCGCTCGGCGTTGGTGAGCAGATCGTTCATTACCAGCGAGATGTGGTCTACGTCCAGCCGGGAACCGTGGAAGGCGCTGTTGCGGGTTTCGGTGCTCAGCAGCTCGACGATACCGCGCATCCCGCGCTCCTGCACTGCGTCTTCACTTTCCACGACGAGAGCGCAGGCTCCCATGCCCAAAATTGTGCCGTGACGCCGCTTGTCGAAGGGGAGGGCGGCTTCGTCCACGCGGTCGTCGGTGGCAGCTGCGCCCAGGGCCAGGAAACCAGCGCCAACCCACTCCATCAGGTGTTCGCCGGTCACATCATCGGCGGCGATGACCACGACGCGACGGCAACGGCCGTTCCTTATCCAATCCTCCGCCATCGCCAATGCCTGAGTGGTGCTGGCACAGGCCGCATTTACCTGCGTGTTTGGACCACGTGCGCCGATGTACTCAGCAAACTGGCTGTGCCCCATCGCCAAAATGCGGAAGATGAAGCGGCGGTCGAAGATGTACGGCTCGTTGGTGAGCTGTTCCCGGAGTGCGTTGATGCGCCGGGTAATTTCCAGCAGCGTCATCTGGTCGTTGGTCGTGCGGCGCAGCTCTTCCAGCATTTCTAGCTGTTCAAGGCGGCTCTGGTGCGCGTAGAACCGCTCAAAATCTTCGGCAAAACGGTCACCACCGGGGAAGGCGCTGGCAAAAATAACGCCTGTCTCGTCCCGCAGCGCCTCCGGCAGCATCCACTTTTGCGGCAGGGTGCTGCCCGTTGTTGTCTTTTTGTAAGTCATCGCCAGCGGAATACCTGCTTCGCGCAGGGCATCCAGCCCGGCGGCGATGGCCAGTTGCGTGGTGATGTCCAGCGCATCCACCAGTTTTTGCGGCACTTCGTACTCTTCCGCCAGATCAAAACTGCCGGGGCGACCCGCCAACCGAATGACTTCGTTCTGGTCATCAATTGTGGCAAAGCTGCCGTTGCCATCCGCATCTTTCACCAGCCGGGTGATTTGTTTGCCCACCATCTTGCGCCGGAACCGTTCGGGGATCAGGTCCACGAACTGCTCGCCGTGCAAAATGCGCAGCGCGTTGTCCGGGTCCATCACTGGCTTTTCTGCGCCAGGCAAGCCCAGACCTGTACCGCTAATCACCACTGAGCCGAGGGGTTCCTGATGGCGCTGGTACGGCCGTTTGGCCACGGGCAACTGGGCATTAGAGATTGGGAGATTGGTTTGTATAGCCTGCGCCACGAGCTGCTGAATTGCTTCCACATTGGCCAGGCCGTTGCTGTTCATTTGGGGAGCCATCGCATCCACCCTTCCTTCTACCTGTGGTTTATCCACCACTGAATACTTTTCACTTTTCACTTCTAACTTTTTACTTTCTTCCGCGCCATATCCGGCTGCGTAAAGTCCACACAACGCCTGGTTAAACGACGCCATCGTGCCATTTTTGGGATGATTGGTCATCAGTGCCAGCACGTCATCCTTGTCGGCAAAAACGTCGTTGGCAAAGCCGCGCAGGGCACGTTTGGGACCAACTTCCACAAAAGTGCGGATGCCGTGGTCGTAGAGCGTTTCCAGCCCTTTTACCCACTGCACGGGCGAAGCAATTTGCAGCTTGAGCAAATCCTTGATTGCTTCCACCTCGGTGGGATAAACATCCCCAGTCACGTTGGCTACCAGCGGCAGCTGCGGCGGACGGATGTCCAACCGGTCCAGCACGCGGCGCAGCGGCTCGCTGGCCGGGGCGACGATGCTGGTGTGGAAGGCGTGGCTCACAGGCAAGGTCATCACTCGGAAACCCTTCGCCTCAAACTGCTTCACGGCCTCATCAACCGCTTCGCTGGCCCCGCCAAACACACATTGGGCGCGGCTGTTGATGTTGGCGGGCACGACGTAGCCGTTTACGCTGTTGAGTACCGCTTCCACTTCTTCGTACGGGGCCAAAACGGCCGCCATCTTGCCCTTGTCCGGCACATCTACCGCCGCCATTTCCGCGCCCCGCGCCGCCGACGCTTCCAGCGCATGGGCGAAGGTCATGATGCCCGCGGCAATCAGCGCCGCGTACTCACCCAGCGAGTGGCCCATCACCATGTTGGGCTCAAAGCCGTAGCTTTGCAGCAGCTTCAAAATGGCGATGTCCATCGTCAGCATAGCCGGTTGGGTGATTTCGGTTTGCATCAGGTCAAAGGTGGCCTGGTTGATGGCAGTTGAGTCGTTGGGGTCTACAAAAATGTACTCTGTTAGCGGTTTGCCCAAAATTGGCGTCATCACCGCGTCCGCCTCGTCAAAAACTTGCTTGACCAGCGGGGAAAAATCAACCAGTTCTCGCCCCATGTTGACGTACTGGCTGCCCTGGCCAGGGAACATGAACGCCATTTTGCCCTTCGGCTTACCCGATCCCCGGAAGATGCCCTGCGCTTCCATCGCTTTCCACGCCTGGGCGGAATCCATGCCCATTACTTTTTGCGCTTTTTGCAGGCGGCCCAGCAGTTCGTCATTGTCGCCAAAGTCAATGATGAGGCGTTCGGGGGAGTGGAGTACGGCCGTTTCCGGCACCCCAAACTCCGGCATCCAACCACCTTCAACTTTTTGCAAAGTGGCATTGAGCTGCTGGCTGAGTTCGGCTGTATCAGCAGCACCCAGGGCCAAAATTCCGCGCGGTGGTTTGGGTGAAGGGGTGAAGGGGTGAGGGGGTGCAGAGGAAGTTTGTTGTCCATTCACCTTGTCACCTTGCCACCTTGTCACCTTGTCATTTACCGCAAAACTCTTGCGTTCTTGCGCCAACATACCCGGCACGTGCTCCTCCAGCACCAGATGGAAGTTCGTGCCGCCGAAGCCGTAGGCGCTGACACCGCAGCGGCGCGGCGTGTTGTTTGGTTTTTCCCAGTTTCGCGCCTCGTTCAGCAGGGTGAACGGCGTCTGGCTGAAATCAATGTTGGGGTTGGCCGGATTGGCATTCAGTGTCGGTGGCAAAATTTTGTGGTGCAGGGCCATTGTGGCTTTCAGCATGCCCGCCGCGCCTGCGCCCGCCTTGAGGTGGCCAATGTTGCTCTTGGCCGAGCCAAGCCCGATGCTGCCCCGCTTCGCTTCGCCAAAAATGGAGGCCAAACTCTCTACCTCCACCACGTCGCCGACGCGGGTGCTGGTGCCGTGCGCTTCCACCATCGTGGCCGTGGCGGGGTCCAGTCCGGCGTTTTCCCAGGCGCGGGCGATGGCCAGCTGCTGCCCCACCGGGTTGGGCGCGGTGATTCCCTTGCCCTTACCGTCGCTGGCCCCGCCAACACCCCGGATGACGGCGTAAATCTTGTTGCCGTCCCGTTCGGCATCTTCCAACCGTTTTAATAAGAAGAGGCCTGTGCCTTCGCCCATCACAAACCCGTCGGCACCGTCGCCAAACGGCCGTGTGCCCGTGGCACTCAACGCCCCAATCTTGCAAAACTTCACAAAGCTGCCGATGCCCATGTTGCGATCCACGCCACCGGCAATCACCGCGTCTACCTTGCGCTCGGTCAGCATCTCAACGGCCGCTTCCACGGCGGCAAAGCTGGAGGCACACGCCGCGTCGGTAATGAAGTTGGGGCCGCGCAAATTGAGCATGTTGGCCACCCGCCCAGAGACGATGTTGGGCAGTTCGCCCGGCATCGAATCTTCGGTGATGGGCGGGATGCGCTCGTCAATGTGCGCGTGCCAACCTGCCAAAATCGCTTCGCGCGTATTGGCAGGCAGGGCCTGGAACTCGGCGACGCCTGTCAGGGCATTGGCATATTCGGGGAAGACGATGCGGGTGTTGGTTTGGTAATGCAGCTCGCCGCCCATGGCCGTGCCGATGATGGTGGCGGTGCGTTCGGTGTCCAACGGCCGTTTCGGATACCCATAATCGGCCAACACATCTGCCGCCACAGTCACCGCCCACTGCTGCCCCTCGTCCATTGAGGCGGCCACTTTAGGTGGCATTCTGAATCGTTTCCAATCAAAAGAAAAGTCCCGCACCCAGCCACCGATTTTGCTGTACGTTTTGTCCGGCGCTTTGGGATCGGGGTCATAATAATCGGCAATCGACCACCGGTTGGCTGGCGTTTCGGTGATGCTGTACCGTTTGTTGAGCACATTTTGCCAGAATGCTGCCGCACTGGGCGCATCCGGCAGCAGCGCTCCCACGGCTACGATGGCAATTGCCCGGTCTGCTGTGTTTTCCATTCTCATTTACTCCGTGAACGGTAATCGGTAATCGGTGATCGGTTTGGCACATGGCCTACCGATTACCGATTACCGACCACCGAATACCTTGTTTAGCTGTTCCGCCACAAAATCCATATCCGCCACTTGCCCAGCCTGGGCTTGGTAGATGCCCGGTAAATTGAGCGCAGCGGCCAGATTGGGGTTGCTTTGCCCCGCACCGATGGCCCAGCGCAGGCCGTCGGCGGCCACTTTGAGGGCGGCGTCCCGACCAAAGATGCGGCTGAGCGCCTGCCGGGTGGGGATGTCTAGCGGGATTGCTTCAGTGGGTTTGGCAGTGACACGTTCGGCGAATACGGCCGTTCCCTCCGCCCATGCCACCAATTCACCCAGGCGGAACAGCACGTGCTGGTTCCGCGTCAGGCGATCCACTCGACATTGCTCAAAAATGACGGCGAGCGCTTGCAGCGCCATCGCTGCAAAATTGGCCCCGTTGTCTGGATTTTCTCGGTGGATGGCCGCCATGCGATTGGCCCACTCTTTGTAATAATCACCACGCGACTTCAGATGCAGCTGCCAGCGGTCGCGGGCCATCGTCCACTCCATAATTTCCGATGTGCCTTCGTAAATAGTGGTGATACGCAAGTCGCGCTTGATTTTTTCCACCATGTACTCTTTGGTATAGCCGTAGCCGCCCATTGCCTGGATGGCGTCATCGGCCGCCTTGTTGCCGCCCACCGTGGCCAGATATTTGGCGACAGCCCCCTCGGTTTGCAACCCTTCTTCACCGCCGTCCAGCCGCTCCGCTACCCACTCGATGTAGGTGCGGGACGCTTCCAAAAAGGCAGCGTTGGGCACGATGAGCTTGTGGGTGTAGCCCTGCTTTTGGCTCAATGGTGCGCCGCCCTGGATGCGCTCTTGCGAGTAGCGGATGGCGCGACGCAGCGCTTCCCAGCCGCCGCCCAAACCAAACGCGCCGACCATGAGGCGGGTGTAGCCAAACACCGCCTGCGCCTGGGCCAGCCCCTGCCCTTCGACCAGCCCGATCAGCCGGTCGGCGGGCACGTACACGTTGTCGAGGAAAAGAGCGGCCGTATTGCTGGCGCGAATGCCGTGTTTGTCTTCCGGTTTGCCCTTGCTGAACCCTTCGGCGTCGGCATCTACCACAAACCAACTGGGGCCACCGGGGGCTAGCGCCAGAATGGTGTAAATATCGGCCACGCCGCCGTTGCTAATCCACTGCTTGCGCCCGGTGATGTGGTAGCCAACCACCTGGCCATCTTCTTCGACCGGTTCCGCCTTGGTGGTCATGGCCGCCAGGTCGCTGCCTGCCTGGGGTTCGGTGGCCCCATAGGCACACAGCAGCGCTTCTTCGGCGATACGGCCGAACCAGTATTGCTTCTGTTCTTCTGTCGCCCCCACGCTAATCGGGTCCGAGCCAAGAAAGGTGGCCAGCACGCCAGTGGCAATGCCCAAATCAATCGAGGCCATCAACTCGGAGACGCGGTAAATGTCGTATGCGCCGCCGCCCAACCCGTCGTACTTTTCAGGAATGAAGAGCAGGTGCAGGCCGATGGACATCGGATCGTACAGTTCTTTGAGTACGTCTTGGGGAAATGTGTCGTTGTGGTCGAGGTTGAGTAAAAATTCGGGGGTTAATTTGCGGTCAGCATATTTTTTGAGGGTGTCCAGAATCATGTCGCGGGTCTCTTTGTCGAGACCCACTTCAGGGACAGTTGCATCAATCATTTTTCATCCTCCGGAAGCAAGAAATTAAAAAAGCACAGCCGCAAAGAGACAAGGCAAATGCAATTTGCTTTGCTCCCCAAAATTGGCAATGTGCTTTTGTCGGACTAACGTCTGTGGTGGTCTATATATTGCGAAATATTTCACAAGACCTGGTTAGCATTGTAATTTCTTATGGCAGGCATAATGAGTGACAGTTGTCACACGATTAGGAAAAAAAAAGCATAATGCATTGTGTCATAAGGAAAACTTTTGCAGGGGAGATTGGGTAATTGAGTAATTGCCCAATCACTCAATTACCCAATTACTCAATTGCTTTCTTTCGCCGGAGGAATCCCAAGTAGGGGAGTTGCAAATGTTTACTGGCCAAGCCAATCGTTGGCGATTTGCTCAACGTCCAGATCAGCAGCGTTGGGCAGGGCGTTCAGGTTGGCGATGATGGCTTCGCGTACGGCCGTTACATCCCCACCATGCGCTTCAACCACTGCCAGCACCGACCCGCTTTCCGTCAATTCGGTTTGTAATTCTTCGGCAGTGAGATTGAGGGTTTCGGCAACGGCCGTCATAATTGCTTCACCGATGCCAGCTTGTGGGCCACCTTGAGGCAGCTCAGGTTCTACCCCCGTTTTCGTTTGCAGCAGTCGAATAACCGCACCAACCATTGCCTGGTTTTGAATGTCGGCAAACCCCTCCCCAGAGGCGAATTCTGCCTGGCGGGTGGCAATGTCATCCTCGCTCAAGTCAGCGCCAGCGCCAAAACCACCTGCACCTGGGCCGCCAAAGCCGCCACCACCAAAGTCACCACCACCTGGCCCCCCGCCGACACCAGGGCCAAACCCGGCTGGCGGCGTAAATCCGCCATCGGCAGCACTATCGCTATTTGGCCCCTGCCCCAGGCCACGGCCAAAGGAGATAGCTCCGCTTTCCAACAGCTCCGTTAACGAATCAGCGGTCAGGGCCATGTCGGCAATGGCGACAATCTGTTCGGGGGACATCGCGTCTTGGATCTGGTTGAGCACGGCATTTACTTCAACGGAAGCGGCCGTATCGCTGGCGCTTAAACTTTGGGCCGCCTGCCATAGCGGCAGAATTTCGGCAGCGAGCGTTTCATCAACAGCCAGGTCGGTTTGATCCAGCTTGAGCGTGCCGGCGGCCAACTGCACCATGATGGGCAGTGCATCGCTGTACGTGTCATTCAGGCGAGCTGCCTGGTCGGTATTGGTGGAAGCGGTGTTGGTTACGGCCGTTTCGCCACCACTGCTACACGCCGTCCCCACAATCAACAAGATTGTCAGAAGTAAGAAAATCAATTTTTTCATTATAGTTACCTTATTCATTTCTGGGTAAGGGCGGGTTTCAGACCTGCCTTACGTTTTATTCGTGGCGCAGCGCCTCAATCGGATCGAGCTGTGCCGCCTTGTTCGCCGGGAAAAAGCCAAAGAAAATGCCCACCGCTGCGGCTGAACCAAACGCCAGGGCAATGGAACTGGGCACAATGACGGTGCGCATATCGCTGGTAGAGCCAAACAGATAGGAACCACCGACGCCAAACAACACGCCAATCAAACCACCCACCAGACTGAGCATCAGCGCTTCTGTTAAAAATTGCAGGCGAATGTCGTTGGGCGTGGCCCCAACCGATTGGCGGATGCCGATTTCTTTGGTCCGTTCTGTGACGCTAACCAGCATGATGTTCATGATGCCAATGCCACCAACCAGCAGAGAGACACCCGCTACCCAGGCCAGCAAATTACGAAACGCTTCCGTGGTTGCGCCTTGCGTGTCAATGATGTCTTGCTGCGTTTGAATGGTAAATGGCAGCTCATCTACCGAAATATCCTTGCTGCTGGCCAGCTTGAGCTGGATTTGTTGGATGACCAGCTCCATATCGGCATCCTGTTCGATTTGAACGTAGATAATGCGCACGTTGTCCCCGGCAAATTGCCGGAACTGGGTTGGCAAGAATTTGTCAAAAACCAGGGTGATGGGAACGTACATCAAGGAGTCAAAATCTGTGTTGCCCACGACCCCTTTTTCGGCAGCAACGCCAATGACAGCCAGCTTGGTGGTGCCCACAGTGATGGATTGCCCAACGGCCGTTTCTTCGCCAAATAGCTCGGTGGCCAGATCTGGCCCCAGCACCACCACTTTGGCGGATCGTTCCAGCTCGGTTTCGTTGAAGAAACGGCCGTCCTCAATTTCCACATCGCGCACGGTGGGGAAACCCAGCGTGGTGCCCATCAAAGAAACATCCGTCAGGCTGACGTCGCCAGCTTTGACTGTTTGCGTGGTCATCTGGTCCACCGTGGTGGCAGCGACACCGCCCACCGAGGCGACAATGTCTACATCGTCGTAAACGAGAGAGGGCGAATTGTTGTTGCTGCCTGGCGGCCCGCCCCGGCCAAAGCTGGCCTGGATGAACACCAGGTTGGAGCCAAGCCCTTCGATCTGCTCGGCGATGGTGGCTTCGGTACCGGCGCTGATGGCGATCATGATGATGACGGCGGCGACCCCGATGATGACGCCCAGCATGGTGAGCAGGGAGCGAACTTTGTTGCGCACCACCCCTTCCCAGGCGATGCGAATGATCTCGACCGGGCTGATGATGGTGGTAACGGCCGTATTGGCGGTGGCTGCTGGTGCCGTTTCCTCCGGTACGATAGCGGTTGGATTTGTGGTCATGCGTCACCTCCGGCGGTGGAACGGCCGTCTGACGTGACCAGGCCATCTACCAACACAATGGAACGTTCGGTTTGCTCGGCGATATCGGATTCATGCGTCACCATCAAAATGGTGCGGCCGCGATGGTGCAGATTGTGCAGCAAGCCCATAATTTCGTGGCCGGTTTTGCTGTCCAGGTTGCCGGTTGGCTCATCGGCCATGATTAGCACCGGGTCGTTGACCAGGGCACGGGCAATGGCCACGCGCTGCCGCTGCCCCCCGGACAGCTCATTTGGCTCGTGGTGGGCCCGGTCAGCCAGGCCCACTGCTTCCAGGGCGGCCATTGCTTTTTCTTCTCGCTCTGCTGGGGATAGCTGTTCAGACCGTTTATAAACCAGCGGCAGCATCACATTGCGCAGCGCGGAGGTGCGCGCCAGCAGGTTAAAGGATTGGAACACAAAGCCAATGCGCTGATTGCGAATGCTGGCTAACTGCACCTTGTCCAGATTGCTGACGTCTTCACCTGCCAGAAAATATTGTCCCGTTGTGGGGCGATCCAGGCAGCCTAGAATGTTCATGAGCGTGCTTTTGCCAGAGCCAGAAGGCCCCATGACGGCCACAAACTCGCCTTCATCAATGCGAATGTTGACGCCAGCTAGCGCGGAAACCTGAATGTCACCCATGCCGTACACTTTGTGCAGGTCTTTGGTTTGAATGATTGATTTTGTCATGGTTGGTGCTCCGTGTGGCTTTACTCGCTCTGGGTTTGGATGATGCCAGTGGTCACTTCCTCACCTGCTTCTACGCCAGAGAGGATTTGGGCGTAGGTGAAGTCCATGATGCCTACCTCCACCATTCGCAGCTTGGGTTCACCATTGTCCATGACAAAAACGCTGTACTGACCGTCGGAAATCTCACGCAGGGCTTCAACTGGCACCAGGACGGCTCCTTCGGCCCGCCCGCCAATCACTTCTACGGTGGCGTTGAGACCCAGCGGCAGCGTTTGGGGCTTGGCGAAGGAGTCTGCATTGAGCGAGACCAGGGCGCGAACGGCCGTAACCCCTGATTCTGACACCAACTGCGGGTCTACCTGGATGACCGTTCCGGTGAAGGTATCGTCGGGGAGGGCGTCAAACACCACATCGACTTCATAGCCGGTGCCCACCATGTTGAGATCAGATTCGTCCAGATACACTTCCAGAATGGGTTGGGAGAGGTCAACCAGGGTGATTAGATCGCTGCCTGCTGTTTCGCCGACGCTGGCGTTAACGGCCGTTACCGTTCCCGCAACCGGGGCTGTCAACACCGTCGCATCCACAGCCTCTTGGGCGATTTGCAAATTTAATTCGGCCTGGGCCAGACTGATTTCGTTAGCTTCCTGGTTCAGCAGCGCCTGTTGCAGGCTGAGTTCCGCCTGGCGAACGGCCGTTTGCGCGGCTTTGATCTCATCATCCGTGGGGCCGTTTTGGGCATCGGCCAACGCTTGCTGAGCTGAGAGCACATTGGTTTGTGCACTGACAACGCTGCTGCTGCTACTGCTGGCAACCGTCGAGTTGTAGTTCAGTTGGGCAATTTCAAGCGCTTCCTGGGCGCGCAGCAAGGAATCAGCCGCCCGCTCTCGTTCATTTTCCAAAGCATCCGAGCGACGGGGATCATTCAGCTCCCAATCCCGACCTGGATCGTAGGCGGTGTTGTAAACGCCCTGGGCATCGGCCAGATCGCGCTCCGCCTGTTCGACGCTGATGCCGCTGACGGCAATGCTGGCGCTGCTGGCGGATGCCTGCCCCAGGGCCGCATTGTGACTGGCTTCGGCGGCGGCTACATTGGCTTCCGCCAGAGCAATTTCATCCGAATCGGCTACCCAATTGAGCAGCTCATCGAGCGCAGCCTGGGCTTCATCGAGACTGATTTGGGCCTGGGCCACGCTGATTTCATCATAGCTGATGCCCGTTTCGGTGACGGAGGCATCGGTTTGCATGGCGGCTTGCTGATACTGTAATTGGGCGTTAACCAGCGATTGCTGCGCGTCGGTATCATCAATTCGGGCCAGCACGTCGCCCGCCTCTACCTTGCTGCCCACGTCTACGAGCAGCTCCACCATTGTGCCGCTGCTGCTGAATCCCAGCGTCAGCTCCTGGGCTGCAATGACATCACCTGCGCCAGTTGCCGACACGACAATATCGCCCACGCGGGCAACGGCCGTTTGCAAATCCGCCTCTTCGCTTGATTCAGTTGCTGCTGTGTTCAAGTTTTGGGTGTAAAAATAATAGCCCCCACTGCCTAAAATGAGAACGGCAATGAGGACAATCCAAAAGTTTCTTCGTTTCCACATCTCTTCAACTCCATCTGTATATTGCAGATAAACAATAGATGGATTATACGGTTCAATTGTTGAGGAATTGTGAAGATTGGTTTGGGTAATTGTTAATTGAGGGGGATTTTTGACGCGGTGTTAGGTGGGGAACGGCCGTTTCCCACCCAACTTATGCTAAAATGCAAAAATCCAGCAAGGCTAGGCGGCGTGGCGGGACGCCATGCCGCAGCAAGGTGAGGTTTTGTGCTGGACGAAGACCGCGCCAGAGCAAGGTGAAACCATGAAAAAAAGCCTAATTATCTATACGTTGGTCGGATACATAATTATGATCTTTATAGTCATAAACGTTGCTTGCACCACAAATGACGACCGCACAGATATAGAAAAACGAACAGAATTTGAAAGCCTCTTTGAGCCAGGCATGTCTCAATATGAAGTTGAACAAGTTCTAAATGAAGTAGCGGGTAAATATATTAATGATGATGAGCTAGATAGTGGAGATTATTTCTTAAGATATGGCATTTCCTATGAGGTATGGGGAGCAGAAACATATGTTTTCCGTTTCACTCCCGATGGACACTTGAAAATCGCATACCCTATTATATTTGGTGAATAAGTTCTGCCTTAAAGCATCTCTTGCCGCTTGTGAGCTCTCCACAGGCTTGTAATTCAACAATCCCTAGTTCTTTTTTTTAACTCGTACTGCGGCCTGTCTTCAGACAGTGCCACTTTCTTGGCCGTTTATTGACGTTTCCCACCACAAATCACTAATTTTGAATTGGGCAATTACCTCAATTACTCAATTACCTTCTTCACTCAGCGGCACACGGCCGTATAATTCCGTCATATCCCCCAACCGTTGGGCAATATCCTGGGTGAGCATGTGGGGCAGGTAGCGCCAGCGCCAGTAGCCGCCGACCTTGCCCGGGAAGTTCATCCGGGCTTCATTGCCCAGTCCCATGAGGTCTTGCAGGGTGGCAACGGCCGTATTCGATACCGACGCATACGCCAACCGCGTCATGTCCCAGGAAATGTGCTGCCCGCTGATTTGCATGTAGCGGCGGATGTGGTCCCGCTCGGACTCGGTGGCGTTGCGGTACCAGCCCAGCACCGTTTCATTGTCGTGGGTGCCGGTGTAGACGACCGAATTTTTGTCAAAGGTGTGGGGCAGGAAGTTGCTGTTGCGCTCGCCGCCAAAGGCGAACTGCAAAATCTTCATGCCAGGGAAGTCGAAAGCATCCCGCAAAGCGACCACGTCGGGGGTGATGACGCCCAAATCTTCGGCGATGAGCGGCAGCTCGCCCAACTGATCCCGCATCGCCTGGAAGAACGCCTGGCCCGGCCCTTTAACCCACTGACCGATTACGGCCGTTGGCTCATCTGCCGGAATCTCCCAATACGCATCAAAGCCGCGAAAATGGTCAATACGCACAATGTCTGCCTGGGTGAAGCACATTTGCAGGCGGGTGGCCCACCATTTGTAGCCGTTGTCGGCCATCTTGTCCCAGCGGTAGAGCGGGTTGCCCCAGCGCTGGCCCGTCTCGCTAAAATAGTCCGGCGGCACGCCCGCAATCACCGTCGGCGCACCGGTTTCATCCAGGTAAAACAGCTCAGGATTGGCCCACACGTCGGCGCTGTCGAACGCCACAAAAATGGGAATGTCGCCCACAATCTGGATGCCGCGCTCGTTGGCATATGCTTTCAAACTCAGCCACTGCTGGAAAAAGAGGAACTGCAAAAATTTGTGTCGATCCACCTCGTGGGCCAGCTTTGTGCCCCAGCTGGCCATCGCTTCCGGCTCGCGCAGGGCAATCTCACGCGGCCAGGTGTTCCAGACGCCGCCTTCGTGATCCACGTGATGATTTTTCAGCGCCATGAACAGGGCAAAATCGTCCAGCCAGCTGCTTTGCTCGGTACAAAACTGCTGGTAGGCGGCTTTTTGCGCGTCGCTGCCGTGTGCCAGGAAATGTTCGTGGGCCTGCTGCAAGAGGGCGGTTTTGTACTCGATGACGGGGCCGAAGTCTACGGCGTGTTGGGGAAAGTGGGGGATGCGGGATACGGCCGTTACCGGCAAATACCCCTCGCGCACCAACCGATCTGGACTAATCAGCAGCGGGTTCCCGGCAAAGGCCGAGAACGACTGGTAAGGCGAGTCGCCGTACCCGGTGGGGCCAAGCGGCAAAATTTGCCACAGCGACTGCTTGCTGGCGGCCAGAAAATCTACAAACTGGTAAGCAGCGTCGCCAAAGTCGCCAATGCCATAGCGACCGGGAAAACTGGTGGGGTGGAGGAGAATGCCTGCGGCACGTTCAAAGCGCATAGTGGGAACCTTTTGTTCGGAAATTTCAGATTAAATTTGAGAGGGTTGGGCAAAATTTACCAACCTGCATTTCGAAATCAAAAAATCAAAGATTTCGCAGATTACGCAGATAAAATCTGTTCAATCTGTGTAATCTGTTGATAAAAAGTGGGGTCGAAATTACCCATTCAATGTGCGGGCAATGGCCCACTCATAAAGTTGTTCATACCCGGTAGCGGAGCGCTGCCAGGAATAATCAGCCGACATGCCGTTTTGCTGGATGGTGTGCCAGCCCGGTTTGTCTACGTTGTAAACGTAAATGGCGCGCTGCAAGGTGCGCCAGAAGGCGTCGGCGTTGTACTCATTAAAGCGGAAGCCGGTTTCGCCATCCTGCACGGTGTCTACCAGGCCGCCGGTGGCGCGCACCACGGGCACGCTGCCGTAGCGCATGGCGATGAGCTGGCCCAGTCCACACGGCTCAAACAGCGACGGCATCAGGAACATGTCGCTGCCGGCGTAGATGAGCGGGGCAAAGTTGGCGTCGTAGCTCAGGTAGGCGGTCATTTTGTTGGGGTGGTAGGAGGCCAGTCGGGCAAACATCTCTTCGTACCCTGGATCGCCAGTGCCCAAAACGATGAACTGCGCTTCGCCAGAGAGCCCGTTCATGAGCAGGTGAATCACATGCCCGGTGATGTCCAGTCCTTTTTGCCAATCCAGCCGGGAAACCATCGCAATAAGCGGGATGTTGTCCCGTCGGGGCAGGTTGGCCCGTGACTGGAGGGCGCGGCGGTTGTGCAGACGGTTTTCCAGATGATCAACATCGAAGGGGGAAGCGATACGGCCGTCTCCCGTCGGGTCCCACTCTTCATAATCCAGCCCATTCAAAATGCCGTGCACATCAAACTGGCGATGGCGCAGCAAGGCGTCCATGCCCGCGCCACCAGCCGGTGTCATGATCTCCTGGGCGTACGTTGGGCTGACGGTGTTCACCATTGTGGCATGGTAAATGCCCCGCGCCATGAAGTTAACTTCGTTGTAGCCCTCTTCCGCCAGCGCGTGGGTCTGGATACCCATGTAATCAAAAATGTGCCAGTTGGTTTTGCCCTGATGGGCCAGATTGTGAATGGTAAACACGGTGGCAATGCCGCGAAACTGTTCGTACCCTTGCCCGGCGGTGGCCAGCCAGGTAAGCGCGGGCGCAGCGTGCCAGTCGTGGGCGTGCACCAGATCGGGCTTCCAATCCAGGGCCAGAGTTAGCTCCAGCGCGGCGCGGCTGTAGAAGGCAAAACGGTATACGTCGTCGCTGTAGCCGTACAGGCGAGGGCGGTTGAACAGGTTGCTCTCGGCAATAAAGTAAACCGGGACTTCGCTGTTAGGCAGCTTGCCCTGGAACACGCCTGCGGTAAGCTGCCCAACACCCGTTGGAACGGTCAGTGCGCCGGGCATGGGGGTGATGCCGGGATAGCCAGCTTCAATTTTCTGGTAGGCGGGCATCACCACGCGCACGTCGTGGCCCATCTCATGCAATGCTTTGGGCAACGAGCCACCGACATCTCCCAGACCGCCTGTTTTGGCAAAAGGGGAAACTTCAGCGCTCAAAAATAAGATTTTCAACTTTTCAGCCATCAAACTGCCTCGTATCTTCCTATCTAAAACCAGACGCTATTTTCCCTGTTTTTGGACTTTATTCAAGAGAAGGTTCGGCACTATTGTCCTGCTGCTCTGCGAGCGCCAGGGGAACACAATGATTTTGGTGTGGCTTTGGCAGTGATGTACAATAACAACAAATGAGGAGAGTGGCATGTCGGCACGAAAAATGATTCCGTTTTTGTTATTAAATATTGTGGTGTCTGCCGTGGTGGTTTTGGCTATTTTGTATTGGTGGGACAACCGTGATGACAGCGCGGCCACGGCCGTTTCCGTCCCTACCACCATCACCCCTGCCGCTTTGCAAAATACGGCCGTTGCCCAACCCCTCATCGCCCCCACCAACACCCCGGAGCCAGACAGTGGCCCGCCCATCCACATTGTGCAGGCAGGAGACACGCTGGGCACTATCAGCCAGCTGTACGACGTGACCGTCGAGGAGATCATGGCGGAAAATGGCCTGACCGACCCGAACATCATTTCGGTGGGGCAGCAGCTTGTGATTCCGGTGGGTGGGGTTTCGACGCCGGTGCCGGAGGATACGGCCGTTCCCGAAGAAGCCGTTGTACCAAGCCCAATTGCCACAGAAGCGGTGGGTTCAGGCGAGGCGGTGGTGGAAATTACGGCCGTGATCGGCCCTGGGCAGGTGGTGGATGAAGCGGTGCTGCTGACCAACAGCGGCGAAGACCGTATTGCCCTCCAAAATTGGCTCCTGGTTGATGAAGACGGTCATGAATATAAGTTTGGTCAGGTTACGCTTTTTGCCGGTTCTGATTTGCGAATCAACACAACCAGCGGGGTCAACGGCCCCACCGCCCTCTTCTGGGGGCTCAACGAAGCCATTTGGACGTCGGGTGAAACCGTGACGCTGCGCGACAGCACCGGGGCCACCCGCGTCACTTTCGAGGTTCCTTGAGATGCGTGGTTTAATCGATCGTAAAGGTGAACAGTTTGCTTATTTGCAGGGCAGCACGCTCTACACGCTGGGTGACGAACCAACGGGCCAACTGCGCGGCAGCTTCATCGAAGATTTGGCGGGCAACCGTATCTGGCGTGTGGTAGGCGACGGGGTGTATTCACTGGATGGTAACGAAACCATCGGCTTTTTCAGCGCTCCCCGCAGCCAGGAACATGATTTCTAGAAGATAAAAGCAGTTACACAGAGTTACGCAGAGAAGCCACAGAGTTTCACAGAGAAACAAAAAAAACTCCGCGTCCTCCGCGAACTCTGCGGTTAAATCCCTGTAAGGAGAGGTAATTTTATGCGATTAGGCGCACACATGAGCGCTGCGGGTGGCTTGTTCAAAGCCTTCGAACGCGGCGATGAGGCTGGCTGTGACTCCATGCTGGTCTTTACCAAAAGCAATCGGCAGTGGAATGCCAAACCAATTACCGATAAAGATGTGGCCCAGTACCGCAAAGCGGCCGCAAAATATGCCCACATCCAGCCGGTGGCGGTACATGCCAGCTACCTCATCAACATCGCCTCACCTGATGATGACCTGTGGGAAAAGTCGTACCAGGCGTTGAAGGATGAGGTGGAGCGGGCAGCGGCGTTTGATTTGCCACTCATCACTTTCCATCCCGGTTCGTTTGTGAGCAGCGATGCCGAGGCGGGCATGGCGCGAATTGCTGAGGGGTTGAAGCGGTTGTTGGTGGAAACGGCCGTATCCGCCCCCAATACAACAGTTTGCGTAGAAACAATGGCCGGGCAAGGCACCAATCTGGGTCACAGCTTTGAGCAGCTCGCTACGATTCTCAACCAGGTGGGCGATCATGAGCGCCTCGGCGTTTGCTTCGACACCTGCCACGTGTTTGCCGCAGGCTATGACATCCGCACCCCGGAAACGTACGCCACAACGATGGCTGCTTTTGATCAAACGGTTGGCCTGGACAAAATCAAATGCTTCCATCTGAACGACAGCAAGCATGAGTTTGGCTCCAACAAAGACCGGCACGAACACATTGGCCAGGGATTCATCGGCAAGTCTGGTTTTGCCAACTTTGTCAATGACCCGCGCTGGGCTGACCATCCCGCCCATCTGGAAACCCCCAAAACGGAAGAGGACGAAGACGGCAAAGAAATCGAGATGGACCCGGTGAACCTCAAAACGTTGCGCGATTTGATTGCGTAAAAAGCGGAACACAGAGTTGCGCAGAGGCGGCACAGAGTTTCACAGAGAAATTCAAAAATCTGCGCAAATCTGCGAAATCTGTGGATAGTTATGATCATTGACGGCCATCTGGAACTGGCTTATGACGCGGTGGTGAACGGCCGTTCCCACCAAAACCTCCTCGCCGATTTACGCGCCCGCGAAAAGCGACGGCATCCCGCAGGCATCGCCACCCTCACCCTGCCCGCCCTGGCCGAAGCGGGCGTCGGCCTCGCCCTCGGCACGATTTTTGCCCCACCCGCCGCCAAACGCACCTCTGAATTTGGCTACCACACCCAACAACAGGCCGAACAAATGGCCCAGGCGCAGCTCGATTATTACCACCGGCTGGCGGATGAAAACGAGACGATCCGGCTGATGCGCAGCCAATCTGAATTGGCGGCAGTGGTGGAAAGTTGGGAGGGGGAACGGCCGTTCCTCGGCATCGTCCCCCTGCTAAAAGGTGCAGACCCCATCCGCGAGCCAGAAGCGGTGGAAATGTGGTTTGAGCGAGGTGTTCGCCTCATCGGGCTGGCCTGGGATGACACAGCTTACGCCTCCGGTTTTCTGCGCGGCAGTCGTTTTGGCCTCACCAAAGCCGGTCACCAGCTGTTGGAAATTATGGCCGATTTTGGTCTTTTCGCTGACGCCAGCCACCTGAGCGAAAAAGCATTTTTTGAGCTTTTAGACAGCTACCCCGGCCCACTCATCGCCACGCAAAGCAACGCCCGTGCCCTGGTGCCAGACAGCGAACGTCACCTCAGCGACACCCAAATTATGCGCCTGGGCGAGCGGGGCGCGGTGATTGGCGTGTCGCCCTACAACCCGCTGCTGCGGCGCGGTCACCGCCACGGCGATCCCAAGCAATTGCTCACCGTTGAAAACGTGGTGGCCCACATTGACCACATCTGCCAGGTGTTGGGGGATGCGGCGCACGTGGGGCTGGGCAGCGGCCTCGGCGGTCCGTTCGGCGCGGCCGATTTGCCCACGGGCATGGACTCTGTGCTGGATTTGGCGGCAATTGGTACGGGTTTGAAGGAGCGGGGGTATGGGGCTGGGGAGATTACGGCCGTTCTTTACCAAAACTGGCTGCGCTTGCTGCAAAATGCACTACCTGTTTGATTTTTTGCCACAGAGGGCACAGAGAACACAGAGAATTTAAGCGTTTTTTATTCGTCGGGGGGTGGATTGTAGACCACGCCGTCCAGATCTATATTCATGGCGCGGATTAGAAACCTTTTTCCGCGTCATCCGCGCTTGTCAGCGTCCTAAAATGACAAAAACTGAAAAACCCAGACTATGCTAGTTTATCGGTTGTAAACCTTGGCAATGCCGGGGATGGTGCGGAGGGTTTCCAGGAGTTCGGGGCAGCTGCGGGTACGGCCGTTTCCAAATTCCATCTTCAGCTCCTGCCCACTAATCTGGATAACCAGCCCATCCTCCCCCTCGTATTCGTTCACTTTGCGCAGGGCGCGGCGGCACGCCTCTTGCCAGTTGCCTACCGGACGCACCTCCACGATGACCGTTTTGTGGATGCCGTTGCTCAGGCGCGTGGGGGCGGGGCTTACTAAAGGTTCTTTAACCGGAGCCGTGGCTTGCGGTGCGTAACCACTGCCATTGCTGTTGTTGGCAGTTGGTGGCGCTGATCGCACTGGCGAGGTGATTGGCCGCGCTTCGGAATCATCGTCGAAGTTGGGCGGTGGTGGGGGAACGAAATTGTTGTTGTTGGATACGCTGGCACTGAGCGAAGTCGAAGCGGCCGTTTCCAATTCTGCTGACGGCTGCAAAGTGGGCTTCGGCTCGGCCACAAACGTTGGGGGTGGCGGTGGTGTGTGGCTGTGCCCGTTGCCATTGCCATTTGCTTTTGGGGGAACGGCCGTCTTCGCTGCCGGAACGGGTTCCGCATACGCTGGTTTCGGCGCGGGCGCGGCTTTGCGAGGCGCATCCGCGTCTTGGGCGATCTCTAAATTGGTTTCCACGCGATCCACAATCAGGTTCACATCTTCGCCCTTCACCTGCACCTTGCCCGTCACCAGCATCACCTGATCCACCGCCACGTCGTCGCGGCACGCCTGCCAAGTGCGGGGGAACAGCACGATGTCCATCTTGCCATCCAAATCTTCCAGCGTGGCAAAGGCCATCGGGTCGCCTTTTTTGGTGGTGAGCGTGCGCAGCGTGCTGATCATGCCCGCCAGCCGCACCTGCTTACCGTTCCAGTTCGTATCAATGTCGCCAATGGTGGCGTTTGTGCGGGGTTGCAGCATGGCCAACGGCCGTTCCAATGGATGTTCAGACACATGGACACCTAATGCCTCTTTTTCCCACTCCAGCAGCTCTTTGTGCTTGACGGCGGGTTTGATTTGTTTGGGATCATGCAGCAAATCCACCGCCACCTTGAGCGCCGGCGTGCTGGCCCCGCCGCCAAACAGACTCATCTGTCCGGTGGAAGCGGCGGCGTGTTCGCTGCTGCTAAAATTCACAATGCGGTCGAGGGCGTCCATGAACTGCACGGGCGTACCCCAGGCGTCGAACACGCGCCCCTTGGTCATGTATTCGAGCGGCCGTTTCCCCACCCGCTTCAGGTCCACCCGCTTGCACAGCTCTTGCAGGCTCTTGAACGGGCCGTTGGCTTCCCGCTCTTCAATAATTGTCATGAGGGCCGCCGCCCCAGCGTTTTTGATGGCACCGAGACCAAACCGGATTAACGGCCGTTCCCCCCCATCTTCGATGGTAAAGTCCAAACCAGAGCTGTTGATCTCCGGCGGACCGACGTCAATCCCCAAATTCTTAGCCTCGGCAAAGTAGCGGCGCACCTTTTCCGTGTTGTCCCGCTCCACCGAGAGCATCGCCGTCAGGTATTCCACCGGGTAATGGGCTTTTAAGAAAGCTGTCTGGCAGGTTACCTTGGCGTAATCGGCCGCGTGGGCTTTGTTAAAACCATACCGGGCGAAAAACTCAATGTCGCCCCAAATCGCCTCGCACACCTCGCGGCTAAGGCCACGGGCCATTGCTCCATCGGTAAATTGGGAGCGATGTTTGTCCATCAAATCCCGCTTCTTTTTGGAGACAGCTTTGCGGATCATGTCCGCCTCGCCCGGCTCGTACCCGGCCAGGTCAGAGGCGATGCGGATGATTTGCTCCTGGTACACCAAAATGCCGTAAGTGTCCTTCAGGATTGGCTCCAGCGCGGGCGTGTGGTACTCCACCACGTCCTTCTTGTCGTAGATGGCCGAGTGCATGCGGCGGATGTATTCGGGAATGTTTTCCATCGGGCCGGGGCGATACAGCGAAATGGCGGCGATGATGTGGTCAAAGCGGCGGGGCTTCATCTCCATCATCAGGCGGCGCATGCCCGCGCCTTCCACCTGGAATACCCCGGCTACGTCGCCCCGCGCCAGCATATCGAACAAAATTTCCGGCTTTTTAGTGGGGTCTGGCCCCACATGCCCCTCGTCGTAGGGGATGTTGTCCATGGTGTAGGCGATGCCGTACCGATCTTCAATCAGGCGGGCGGCCTGGCGCATCACCGTCAGAGTGCTCAGGCCCAAAAAGTCCACTTTGAGCAGACCAATTGATTCCACAATTTCCATCGGCCATTGGGTGACGCGGTCTACACCGCCCAGCCCTTCGTCGCCGCTGGTGGGTTTGTTGAGCGGCACGTATTCGTGCAACGGCCGATCCGAGATGATGACCCCGGCAGCGTGGCTGGAAGCGTGGCGAGCCACCCCTTCCAAGTTGCGGGCGGTGTCGAGGAGGTCCCGTACGGCCGTTTCCCCCTTGTACTTCTGCTCCAGTTCCGATGAGTAAAACTCATGCTCTTTGTCCAGCACGTTTTCAATTTTCACCGGCTTGCCGGGGATGGCTGGCACCATCCGAGCAATCACATCTACCTCTTCCAACGGCATGTCCATCGCTCGGCCCACATCGCGGATGGCGGCACGCGCCCCCAACGTTCCAAAGGTGATGATCTGCGCCACCTTCTCAGAGCCGTAGCGCCGTTTGGAGTAGGCCACCATCCAGTGCCGCACGTCGTCGGGGTAATCCAGATCGATATCCGGCATAGAAACGCGCCCCGGATTCAAAAACCGCTCAAAAATGAGGCCATTGGCCAACGGGTCAATGCTGGTGATGCCCAGCGTGTAGGCCACCACCGAGCCTGCGCCAGAGCCGCGCACGTTCCACCAGATGTCGTTTTCTTTCCATTGGCTGTAGTCATCGTAGGGGAACGGGTCCTGGTGCTGCGCCCACCAGTCGTCAGTGCGGGCGGCCCATTCGCACAAATCCCACACAATCAGGAAGTACGTCTCAAACCCCATGCGGCTGATGATGTTCAGCTCGTGCTGCATGCGGGCGCGCAGTTCCGCATCATTTTCGGCGCGATCGGCCCCGTAGCGCCAGACGAGCCCTTTCTCGCACAATTGAAGCAGGTACGAGTGCGGATTGTGCCCGGCAGGTACTTCAAATTCGGGCAGATGGTACCCCTGGGAATCCAGGCTCACGTCGCACATTTCCACAACGCGCAAACTGTTCATCAGCGAATTCAGGATGAGCTCTTCCTGGTAGCCGTTGCGCTGGAAAAGCTGGAACATCTCGTCGCGGGACTTGACATAATACTCTTTGTCGGAAAAGGTAAGCTTGGGTTCTTTCACGGTGGAGCCGGTCTGGATGCAGAGCAACACTTCATGCGGATCGGCATCGCTAGCCAGGGTGTAATGCACGTCGTTGGTGGCCAGGAAGTTGTTTTCCAAGCCAAAATGAGGGGCCATTTCAATGAGCTGCTGGTTGATTTGGGTCAGTTCGGGAATGGAATGCTCTTGCAGTTCGATGAACAGGCGATCCTTGCCGAAGATGTCCAGGTATTCGCCCATGAGCTTTTTGGCCAGCTTGGGATTGCGGTCGCCCAAGGCACGCGGAATTTCGGCGGCCATGCAGCCCGTGGTGGCGATGAGGCCGTCTTTGTGGCGGGCCATGAAGGCGCGGTCGATGCGCGGTTTGTAATAGTAGCCATCCAGCTGGGAGGCGCTGGCAATTTGCAGCAGGTTTAGGTAGCCGGTTTGGTTTTCGGCCAGCAATAGCATGTGGAAGCGGGTTTTGTCCAGCTGGGGGTCTTTGTCCTGCATGGTGCGCTGGGCCAGGTACGTTTCCACGCCGATGATCGGCTTGACGCCAGCGGCTTTGGCGGCGCGGTAGAAGGGCATGGTGCCGTACATCGCGCCGTGGTCGGTAAGAGCGATGGCGGGCTGGTCCAGCTCGGCGGCGCGGGCCACCAAGTCGTTGACTCGGCTCAAACCATCGAGCAGGGAGTATTCGCTGTGGCAATGGAGGTGGACAAACTGGTTATGGTTTTCACACATGACGGACAATTTTCCCTAAGATTCTATCCACAGATTACGCAGATGGGCGCAGATTGCGCTTACATATTTTTCGGTTGAGGAGGGTTATGCGTACAGTATTGTTGTAATGCCCCACATGGTAGAAAAGTATACCACAAACGGCCGTCCTCAATGTAAAATTTTTCGATTTTTTAAGCGTGGAAAATTCGGGGTTATTCGTCCTTGTTGACAAAAGGCAAAAAGAGCCTGCCTGCCGGGGTGGAAGGGATGCCGTGGATGCCGCCATCTGGTTCTGTGAGGTGACAAACGGTACAAACTTCCAACGTGTTGTTGTAGCCTTGCAGTTCAATGAACTTGATACCATCGTTGACCTCACGGCTAGGGGCAATGGCGTGCGGGCTGTCGTGGCAGGCGGCGCAATACAAATCGCCATGCCCTTTGGACAGCCGGTACAACGCCTGATCTTGCTGGTATGCCGAGCCGTGGCAGGCGGCATTGTCGCAGCGCGGCTCGTTTAGCCACGGTTCTGGATTTTTCGAGACGGCGTCCATGCTGCTGTGACAATCTAGGCAATCCATGTTGTGTTCATCAGACATGACATCTCGCAGGCAGAGGGTGTTGGGGCCTGGATGGCATTTGTAGCACCCTTCCTGGGTATCTGGCACTTCGCCTTCGTGCTTCTGGTGCATGGCGTTAGAGAGGCTGGGGATGTTGGGGAATCCCGCCGTGCCCAAGGCGTTGGACGCATGGCATTCGGCGCACAGCACGGGACGGCGATCCATGAGCGCGCCAGGCAGGCTAGAGGGATATTCGTCCATATTTTGAGTGTCATGCAGGGTCAGGATGTTGGTTTCTATCCGTCCGGTGGCAACACCTTCTACGCCGCCATCGAAGTGGCAGTCGTCGCAATTCATTTCTGTGGATACGGGGGCAACGGCCGTTGTATGGGCCAGCACGTCGCCTGTATTTTGATCCAGCACGGTAATCTCCGCCAATTGGTACGGATAGGGGTTGGTTAAGTTGCTGTCTAAAAATTCGGTAAGCGGAATACCTTCGGCCACAAAATGATCGTCGTGGAAGGCCATATCTCCAGCTAACCCATAGCCAGCCAGCCCAACATCCGGGGGCAAATCTACGCCAAAAAGCTGCTGATCATAATCCCAAAAGTTTGATTTTCCCACGGAGTACGTATTATCTGGGAATGCGTAGGTAACAGTAATGCCAGAGGAAACAAGCTGCGGCGGATCACCCACTTTGATGACCTGTGCCCAAAGGGTGTTGTACGGAGGCAAGACGGCCAAATCTTGAAAGTCACGATTGTAACAGTGCATCCCCAGGTCATTCCAGGCCATCACAATGTAGTCGCGTTGGGGAACGGTGCCTGCCTGGGCGACTTCTTTTTGCGGGCGGAGGTTCCCATTGTAAAACACGGTGCCTAAAACAACTACAGCAAAGAAAAGTGTAAAACCAATCCATTTGGTTCGTTGACGGTACATGTTTTCTCCTGTGAAAATGATCCGCAGATTAAAAAATCTGTGAAACCTGCAAAGACGTCTTGCGCCAAGGTTGTACGAGAGCGCACTAAAGAGACTCATCTTTCTGATAAGTGTGCCATTTTCAAAAAAGGTAACGCCTGGGAATTTTGGGGATGGATTGCGGGGGGATGGGAGAGGGAACGGCCGTAAATACTCACAAATCGTGCATCATTTACGGCAGGCTTTTAACGGTAGCCGCAGATTCTTTCTGCGCTGCAATTCGCAGAAAGAATCTGCGGCTACGGTGTTTACACTCCTAAATCATCGGCGGCCCAGGCAAGGCCGGCATCTTCCAGGGTGGCGCGGGTGGGGGTGCCGTTGGTGTTCCAGCCAGCCTGCTCGTAGTATATCGCCAGACCGGCTTGCAGTTCCTCAGGGTCAATCAGGATGCCATCGGAACGGCCGCCTTCCAGCGGCTTGGTGAACAGCTTCTTGGGCAGCGTGTCGTTGTCGCGGTTCAGCCCCTCACGGGCGTTGAAGGCGCGCATCAGGTTCAGGCGGCGACGGCCGATTGCCTGAATCTCGTCCACCGTCACATCCCAGCCAGTGGCAGCGGCCGTTAGATCGGCCATCTCTTGCGGCCCAAAAAGCTGCCAACTGTTGCCGTAGACAAAGTTGCACAGGCTCACGGTATCGTTGGCGCTGCACGTGTACTGTGTTTTAAGGGCAAATTCCACTTTTTCTGCATTAAGCACCTGGGGCGGCTGCGGCGCGTGCAGACCAATCTGGATATAGCGATCCTTGTAGAACCGCTCGTATGCCTTCTCCGTGTAAGACGAGTCGTGGTCAGATGATTCATGATCAGCGCCAAACGGATTGGCCGCGTAGATGAGACCGAGGCTACGCTTTACCTGCGGCATGTGGGCGGGCAGCTCTTGCCCCTTCACCGTTAGCAAATATTCATGCCCCTTACCCAGCCGATCGGCGGCTTTAGCGGAGCCATCGGCCAAAATGTCGCCGAACCCTTCGCGATTGAGCGTTTTTTCCAGCATGGCGATCATCGCCTGGGCATTGCCGTAGCGCAGCTCGATGCCGTCGGTTTCTTCCAGATTGAGCAGTTCATTCTCGAAGCATTCCATTGCCCAGGAGAGGGTAGCGCCGCAGGAGATGGTGTCTACGCCGTACGCGTTGCAAAGCTGGTTGGCGTAAGTTACCGCGTGCAGGTCGTCAATGCCGCAGTAAGAGCCAAAAGCGGCGATGGTTTCATACTCTGGGCCGCCGTATTCGTGGCGCAGGGGGTTGTTTCTGTATTCAGATTCGACCACGCGCTTGCAGCGCACGATGCAGGCGTAACAGGTATCACGGCCGTCTTTGTCTTGTTTGCCCGCTTCAGCGCCGCGCAAAATCTCATCATACAATTTTTCGCCGCTGATGCTTTCGGCCGTGGCCAGGACGCCCGCATCCCAGTTGCGCGTGGGCAACCCGCCGCTGGCTTGCTGACCCATCACCACACCGGGCGTACCGTAACGGCCGAATCCTTCCATGCCACTGCCGGGGAAGCTTTTAGCGCCCGCTTTAGACAGCGCCGCCACTGCTTTTTTGTCGGCGGGGGTTACTTTGTGGGTGCCGCGCACCACAATCGCTTTGAGCTTTTTGCTGCCCATGACGGCCCCGGTGCCAGTGCGGCCCCAGGCGCGGTTGCTCATGTTCATGATGGCGGCAAAGTTGGCCATTTTTTCACCAGCCGGGCCAATCTGGGCAATCTCGATGCGCTTGTCGCCCAGTTCATCTTCCAGGATAGTGTCTACATCCAGCGTGGTTTTGCCCCACAGATGGCTGGCATCGCGCAGTTCGGCCTTGCCTTCGTTAATCCACAGGTAGACGGGGGTGTCAGAAGCGCCTTTAACAACGATGGCGTCGAATCCGGCGTATTTGAGCTCGGCGGGCCAGAAACCACCTGCCTGGCTGTCTGAGGCACCGCCGCTGCTGGGGGATTTGCAGGTGACGGTGCAGCGGCTTTGGCCGCTGATGGGCAGCCCGGTGGCGGCACTCACGGCAAAAACAAGGGTGTTGTCCGGGCCGAGGGGATCGGCGTTGGCGGGGGTGTTTTGCCAAAGGTAGTAAAGCCCCATCAAGCTGCCGCCCATGTAGTGGCGGTAAAATTCTGCGCTGGGGTGTTCAATTTCCAGGGTGTGGTTGGTTAAATCAACATGAAGGATGTTGCCAGTGAATCCGTATAACATGGAATACGCTCCTTGCGGTGAAAATGCGGGTTTATAATTTTTTACCACGAACTCCGCGAATTGCCGCGAATTGTTGGGATGGTTGGCTTCTATTCTAACTGCTGGTTGAATGGTTTCCAAGTAGCGGTCTGGTGTTTTATAATGGTGCGAGTTGCAGTTGGACAAGTTTGCGAGTTTGCGAGTTTGCAAGTGTCAGGTGAGGTGATGATGAAGTGGGGATGGGTTGGTGCAGTTATTTTCTTGATTTTGGCTCTGGTGGCGTGTGCGGAGGGAGAAGAGGTGGCGGTGGTAAGTACGGCCGTTCCTACCCCACCCCCAACGATTGAACCGACTGTGACGGAAACGGGCGTGGCTGCCACTGCGACTGTTGTGGAGGAAACGGCCGTGCCTCTGCCAACAATCACTCCATTACCAACAGCTACCCCCATTCCTCAAGATCCGCTCCTTAGACCAACAAGCTTGCCTGCCGTCTCGTTTGAAACTGGTGTGGAGTACCAGTTAGTTCAACCACCTTTTGAATCTCTTTTAGAAGTGATCAGGCGAGAGGCTGAATTTGAACGTGCTCACATCGGTGAATATCAATGGCAGCCGTCTCCCTATTTTTCAGTTTACAGCATGGTTGAGATGGATCTTGAAAATTTCTATGGGGAATCGCTCCCTGTTTCGCCACAAATTTTGAATGATACGTCTCTATCCTCTATATATTTTCCTGAAGTTCTCTTTAACCTCCTCAAAAATGGAATTGCTCAATATCTGAATCAGGATGTAGCAGAGGGAGGTGATGGGTTTTCTGGTAAGCAAGAAGATTTTAAGCTGACCCCTTATTCAATAGAGCTAGACGGCGATTCAACACCAGAGTGGATTATCCAATTTGAATCTTACCTCTTTGGAACGCGCATGTTTCTCCTTTTTGATCAAACTGAGGAGGGCCAGTTTGAGCTAATTTCATCTGACCTGCCAACGTTTTTGGGGCGTTCCTACTCAGATGGTTGGTCAGAATTGATTCTGGATCAAGATTTTACTGGTGATGGGATAAACGAGATCGTAATAGATACCTGGACTACGGGAAGTGGATTATCAGGTTCCCAAAGAAGATTTGATCTGTTTTCCTGGGGTGATGGGCTCATCAATCTTGGGCAAATTACCGACGATCGATATTCTGAATTTGAAATTGCCGATCTGGATGGAGATGGTTTGAGCGATATACAGGTCACTGTCGGCTACTGGGACAATTTTGGGTGTTCCTGGACAGCCGTTGATCTGTATCGTTGGCCGAATCAGATAGCGCAGCCAGTTCTTGGGAATCATGAGAGACCGGATACGGCCGTTTGCAATTTATCCGCTGCACTTACACCTTACCATCACACTTGGAATCCTGAAAAGGATGACCAATATGCACCGCTAGAACGAGCCGTGGCTCAAATACGGGAGGATGAGAGCGTTTCTGTTGATTTGGTGGCTTATGCAGAGCTTGAGTTGGCGTTGGCCTATGCTGAACAAAATCGCTATGACGAAGCGCGAGCCTTAGTCGATACGATCTACGATTTGCCAGAGCAAAGCGAGTTTGTTCAATATGTTCAAACGAACGATAGGACAGGTTCCGTCATTGATCTCTGCCGCAATCTTGTGGCCGATGCGTATCAGGTGCTAGAGACTGATGTGGGAGAATATCTGAGCATGAATGCCACACGTGGGCGTGGCTTTGCCGACGATGAGCCAGACAAAAGCATGGTTTGCGATCTGAAATATTTGGCAATGACCCAATTACAAAATGTTTCTCTGCCTGCCTCGCTACCTCCACAGGACGCTTTGTTAGCTATGGATTTCCAATTTAGCTTCGCCCAATCTGCGAATTTGGACGATGACCCCGATTTAGAATGGATTGGCATCTTGGAACCGGAGGCACCGTGGCTCGTCATTTTTGATGCCCAAAACGGGCAGTGGGTGGCGCAGTTTGCCAAAGATTTATTTTCGGCTCCAGTTTTGTCTATGGCGTTTGAGCAGAAAGAGATAACGGACACGGATCAGCCAAGCATTCTTGTTTCGATAGAATCAGGCCCAACCATTTACTCGACTTCTGAAGGTTATACGGTTTTGCTCATAGCTCAGGTTGATCAAGAGTATGAAATTGTTGCCGATACCTTTTACGTTGACCGGCCAGATTTGAATAATCTGCCACCAGATTTTTTCAATCCAGATACCGATCAACCAGCAGTTTTGTCTCCAAGTTGGGAAAATTTGGAAGGATTTCTGGACGAACCAGAATCTATTGGTGATTACATTGAAGGTTTAACAGATTCAATACTCACCCAAGCCGATCTAACCGCCCCCGAAAAAATCACCCAATTACTCAATTACCTGCCGTCCGACGACCCGGATTCGCAGCCGTACATCGAACACCTTACCTACCTGCTGGGCTACTTTTATGAGCTGAGTGGGGAGGGGGAAACGGCCGTACTCACCTATCTCGATCTCATCCAACGCTACCCCACTTCCCCGTGGAGTTGGTTGGCCTGGGCGCGCCTGGAACCCGTGCCTGATTCGTGATTGATGCCTTCTACTTTGGGGTGCTAGCAGGCATTGGCGTAAAGCCCGCGCCCATCGCCTCGTGGCTAACGCCGATGGTGACAAAAGCATCCGGGTCGGTTTGGGCCACAAGCTGCTTCACCTGCCCCACCTGTGGTCGGGTGATGGTGCAGAGCACCAGGTAGCGCGTCTGCCCGGTGAAGCCGCCGGTCACTTCCCAATAGCTCACACCACGATGCAAATGCACCATGAGTTCAGCCACAATAGCCTGCGGCTTGTTGGTGATGATGGTGGCCGTGCGGGCGCTGCTGGGGCCTTCCAGCGTGTAATCGGAAGCCAGTCCGTTCAAAAAGAGCATCAAAAAGCCGTAGAGGGCAATGTCCCAGCCAAAAACCAGGCCAGCGGCCATGATGGTGAGGCCATCGGTGTAAAAATAGACCTGGCTGAGCGGCTGCCCTGTTTTTTGCTGGATGATGCGGCCAATGATGCCGGTGCCGCCCATCGTGCCGCCAGAGCGGTAAATGAGACCGCCACCAATGCCGCCCACAATGCCGCCGTAAATGGTGCTCAGCAGCAGGTCATTAGTGATGGGGTATTGGCTGAGCCATTGGGGCATGTACACGATAAAAAAGTCCGTCGCGATGGAAAATACGGTGACGGCAACCAGGGTGCGCAGCAAAAATGCCCAGCGCCCCAGGTAGAAAAAGCCGAGAACAAGCAGGGGCAGGTTGAGCACCCAATAAAGCAAACCCACCGGCCAGCCCACGTAATGGTTCACAATGATGCTAATGCCGGAAACGCCGCCCGAAGCGATGTTGTTTGGCACCTGGAACATGGCGTAACCAAAAGCGGCCATGCATGCGCCAATAATCATTAAAAGGTTCAGACGGGTTTGGTACCACACTTTGGCCCAGGTGAACGGCCGTTTCCCGTCCTGCATCCGCCCCTGTTTGTTAAATAATTGCTTCATCATCCTGCTGCATCCTTCAAAATTATCAGAAAAAAACACCACCCCTCATATTTTGAGAGGTGGTGCTTTTTTAAGTTGTAAATTGGTTGCTTTTGCTAAAACCAGCTTCTACCGGTTCAGCAAACTGATTAACGGCCGGGGTTAATCGTCCCAGTCGTCGTCATCGTCATCATCGTAGTTGTCGTAGTCATCATCGTCGTCAAAATCGTCGTCGTAATCGCCATCAAACTCTTCATCGAAGGGGTCTTCAAAGGCCCAATCCAGTTTAATTGGCGAGGCGCTAATGACTTCCAGCTCATCCCCACACTCTTCACAATTCACAAATTCTCCAACCTGCACCTTATTTGCAAAACGAATTCGGGCGCCACATCCAGGACAAATGCCTACTTCGGTTTTTGGTTGCGGATTAACACTCATGTTTAATTACCTCCAAATGGAAATATTGTTTACCCGCCAGACAGAGGCGACTGATCACTCATGGGTAATATGGTTTGCTGGCAAAACGGCCGTACCGACCGTTACCATCGATCCCGTTTGTTGCGCTGATTGCGTGGTAAATCGTGCGATTCAAAATCTTCCTCGCTTTCCCATTCATCATCTTGTGCCAGGCGCAAATCAATTGGCGACTTTCGCATCACTTCAAGCTGTGCTGAGCATCGCCGACAAGTCACCACCTGACCCACATAAGGCATCTTTTTAAACCGAACTTCTTCACCACAATCGGGACATAATCCAATATTCTTGGATTGAGCCATATTCATGAGCTTAGCTACCTCTTTCCTGTAGGGTTAATTATTTAAACCCAAAAAACTTAACTGTTTCCCAATATAGGCGGGGGCTGTGTAAAAAGATGGGCAAAAAGTGTGTCATTTGTGTGCCAATTCAAATACGGCCGTGTCAAAACACGCCATTTAGCACTGTTTCACTTTTAAGTCTAACGGGGGACAACGCTTAAATAGAAAATCGGTAACCAACGCCGGGATGGTTGTGGATGTAGGTGGTTTGGCTGGCATCTGGCTCAATTTTGCGGCGCAGGCGGCGCACCAACCCGCGCACCAACTCCCGGTTGCCCTCGCCGTTGTACCCCCAAACCCGCTCAATGATCACATCAATGGGAATCACCTGATCCGCATTAGTCATCAGCACGTACAGCAAACGAAACTCCAGGGGGGTAAGCGGTTGGGGCAGCTTCCCTGCCAGCGTCACCGTGCGCGTGCCGGGGTCTAGCTGAATGTTTTCAGATTGGATGGCAGTTAACATGGAAACGGGCACGGACCCGGCGCGACGCAAAAACATGGTCACGTAGCGGGACAAAATGCGGGAGGAGTACGGCCGTTCCAAAATCAAATCTACGCCCGCATCCAGCAAATCGCACTTGGTGTCTTCGGTCATGGGGTCGTACAGCAAAATGAGGGGGGCTTGCGACATGGTGCGAATGGCAGCCACATCTTCGGCAACGGCTGACCCACTTTTAGCCGAAAGCAGCACCAGATCAACCGGCTGTTTTAACAGCGAACTAAGTACCAACTGCACCGTAGCCGTGCGGGCCACAGCCAACCCTGTGTGTCGCAAAATGTAGCTTAAAAACTCACGCTCTTCGCCATTTTCGGCGATGACAATTGCTTGCATACAATCACCAGTTTTACCGTTAGCTAGATTTTGCCATGCCTCATGGTTTTGTCAATTGCCAAATTCCAAACGGAGCAGTTGCGCATCGGCAGGTACGGTATCGCCTGGGGCGTAGAAAATTTCGGCCACCTGCCCCGCCGCTGGGGCGCGAATGGTGTGCTCCATCTTCATCGCCTCCAGCTTCAGCAGCGCCTCCCCCTCGGCCACCGTTTGCCCCGGCTGCACCAGCACCGCCAGCACGGAACCAGGCATGGGCGCACGCAACGAGCCCGCCGTAGCAGAAACGGCCGTCTTCCGAGGCAATCTTGGCAGCGCGGTAACACAAACTGCGCCCTGTTCCGTCTGTACCCAAAATGCCGCTTCATTCTGCACGATGAGGAGCTGGTGGGAACGGCCGTTCACCACCAAGGTCCAATCTGGCCCCACCTGCGGTGCACAGTGCACCCAAAACGCCTCTTCGTTAATTGTTATGTCAAATTGATTGGTTTGGAAGCGCACTGGCTCCACCAGCACCGTCACCAGACCTGACTGGTTTTTCAAGACGCCTTCGCCAAGCACGCTACCTTCGATAAACCAGTCAGGTCTCACCGCAAACTGGCTGCGGATTGGCCCGTTGGGATTGTTGCGCCAGTAGCCGCTGTTCTGCGGCTGCTGCGGCCAGCTGTAAAATTGCGCTAGCGCCGCGCCAATCAGCCCCAGCGAAAGATCGCCAGTGGGCGGCTGCCAGTTTGCCAACTTGTCTGCCAAAAAGTGGGTGCTGTAGCGGCCCGCCACAAAATCTGGCTGCTGGGCGATAGCTTGCAGGTAGGGCAAATTGTGCGTAAACCCCAGCAAAACGGCCGTTTCCAAAGCACGCTGCAATCGCTGAACGGCCGTCTGCCTGTCCGGCCCGTGTGCAATAATTTTGGCCAGCATCGGGTCATAATGCACCGGAATTTCAGCGCCAGTCTGGATACCGTCATCCACCCGCACGCCCTCGCCCGTTGGCGGCTGCCACAGCAGCACCGAGCCAGTCACCGGCA
Source organism: Ardenticatenaceae bacterium (assembly GCA_020634455.1). Taxonomy (GTDB): domain Bacteria; phylum Chloroflexota; class Anaerolineae; order Promineifilales; family Promineifilaceae; genus Leptofilum. Next base: position 1,294,546 of record JACKBQ010000001.1, read on the forward strand.
AAAAGTCGTTGGCCGGGTTTTCCGCATACAGCCGCGCCTCGATGGCGTGCCCCGTCAGCGAAATTTGCTCCTGCGCCAGCGGCAGCGGCGCGCCCGCCGCCACGGCAATTTGCCAGGCCACCAAATCCAGCCCGGTCACCAACTCCGTCACGGGATGCTCCACCTGAAGCCGGGTGTTCATCTCCAAAAAGTAAAAGTTATCGGTTTCGTCCAGCAGAAACTCAACGGTTCCGGCATTGTCGTAAGTGACGGCGCGGGCGGCGGCAACGGCCGTTTCCCCCATTTTCGCTCTCAATTCAGGTGTCAATATCGGAGATGGCGACTCTTCGATCACTTTTTGGTGCCGCCGCTGAATGGAGCAGTCGCGCTCGCCCAGGTGAATGACGCTGCCGTGCTGGTCGCCAAATACCTGAATTTCTACGTGGCGCGGTTGCAGCAGCGCCCGCTCCAACAGCAGTTCAGCGGAGCCAAACGCGGCCAGCGCTTCCCGTCGCGCCGCCGCCAACGCTTCTGGCAGCGCCGCCAGCTCACTGACCAGCCGCATCCCTTTGCCGCCGCCGCCAGCGGCAGCCTTCACCAGCAAGGGCAGCCCAATTTTGGCCGCTTCGCTTTGGAAACGGCCGTCTGACTGATCCGCTCCCGCATAACCCGGCACCACCGGCACGCCCGCCTGGGCCACCAGCGCCTTGGCCGCCCGCTTGTTGCCCATCAACTCAATCGCCTCGGCATTTGGCCCGATGAAGATGAAGCCCGCCTCGGCGCAGGCACGGGCAAAGCTGGCGTTTTCCGCCAAAAAGCCGTAGCCGGGATGAATCGCATCCACCCCGGTTTGACGAGCAGCATCTAAAATAGCGTTTTGGTTAAGATAGGAATCTGTGGCGAAAGAGGGGCCGATGAAAACGGCCGTGTCCGCCACCTGCACGTGCTTCGCCCCCGCGTCCGCCGCCAAATACACCGCCACCGTGCGAATGCCCAGCCGCTGGCAGCTCCGCGCAATACGGCACGCAATTTCCCCCCGGTTGGCAATCAAAATTGAGCGAATCACAATTCTTGAGAGGAATTGTAATTGGGTAATTGAGTTGAAAATCACTCAATTACCCAATTACTAAATTACATAGTTCAGTTATGCGCTGGGGCAATAAACGTATGCCCCACCAGGCCATCGTTCATCGAAAACAGACCTGTTTGCCAGATGCGGCGAATCGTCAAAAATGGCGCAATCGCCGCATGTTCGTTGTCCGAAAGCTGGCGCTGCGAGTAATACCCGGCAAAAAACGCCTCCGACAGTTCCGGCGATTTGCTATGAATAAGGTTGGTGTTGAACAAAAAGACAGCAATATCATAAGCCCGCCAACCCATACCACATAAATCGAAGTTAAAGAAAGTAGGCTGATTATCTTTTGTGAAGAAAACGCTGCTGCTGTGGAAATCGCCACCAATCGGCCCCCAGCCATCCGGGGTGTACTGCTCATTGTTGATGAGCGCCTGAATTTCCTCCTTGGCTTCCTCGGCTGAGATCATCAGAATCTCTAAATCATTGGCGCGATCTTCATCCCAATATTGCTTGATGCGCTCGATTGGCTTATCCACCAGAAATTCCAGATTCATCGGCTGGCGCTCAAATTTGCCCTGGTAATCGTTAGAAGCCAGATGGATTCGCGCCATTTCGCGCCCCAAAACAAAGAGGTGCTCTTCATTTTTTAAAGACATGGGGCGTCCCGAAGCCAGACTAAAAAGCGCGTAATAGCGTAGGCCCTCTGGCGCGTTCAGGCTGCTTAGTAAACGGCCGTCTGCCCGTGGAATTGGGTAAGAGACGGGCAAGCCAGCCTGGTGCAGGTAGTTGAGCCAATCCACTTCGTACAAATAGTCAGATTCCTGACGACCCAGCCGGTTATCAAATTGATACACACGGACAACGTATTTTTCGCCGTTGCCGGTGGTCACTTTGTAATGATCGTTGTCTTGCGTGCGCAGCATTTTGCTGAAAAGCTTACAATGCACCGGCCCTTCCAGGTTGTATTCTGCCTGAATCAAGTCAGCCAGGGCATCTGCCGCTACAAAAGAGCGCATTATGCGGATTTGGTTCATCTGTTTTCTCCCATTTTTTTGGTAATCAGTATTCGGTTATCGGTAATCGGTGCTCGGTAATTGCCTACTGCTTACGGATCACCGTTTACAGATTACCGATCACCGTTCACTATTTCGTCAAAATGCCTTCATACTTGGCAATGATGCCGAGCATGATTTCGTCGGCTCCTGCGCCGATGGAAAGCAGGCGGGCATCGCGGAAGTAGCGGGCGATGGGGTATTCTTCGACGTAGCCCATGCCGCCGTGGAACTGGAGGCAGGTGTCTGCTACGTCGCGGGCAAGTCTACCTGCTTTTAGCTTGGCCATCGACACTTCTTTGGTCATGTCGCCGCCAGCAACCAGGACCCGCGTACAATGGTACGCCAACTGGCGCAAAGCTTCCACTTCTGTAAGCAATTCACATAGTTTGAATTGAATCCATTGGTTTTCGATGAGCGGTTTGCCAAACGTCTCGCGCTGGCGGCAGTAGTCGATGGTGAGCCGAATGATGCGCTCCATGCCAGAGACACCCATCACCACGCCCGCCAGCCGTTCTTTTTGGAACTGCTTCATTTGCAACAAAAAGCCCTGGCCTTCGAGGCCAATGCGGTAGCTTTGGGGCACGCGCACGTTGTCGAAGCTGAGAATGGCGGTGTCGCTGCTGTGGTTGCCCAGCTTTTCCAGCTTGCGGCTAACGCTAAAACCGGGCGCATCGGTGGGCACGATGATGAGGGACATCCCTTTGAAGCCGCGGTCGTCGCTGGTGCGGGCCAGCAAGGTGAGGTAGTCGGACTGGGTGCCGCTGGTGATCCACATTTTGCTGCCGTTGATGAGGTAGTCGTCGCCGTCGGCCACCGCGCGGGTTTGGATGGCGGCCACGTCGGACCCGGCGTCTGGTTCACTGACGGCAATGGAGAAAACTGCCGTTCCCATCACCGCCGGTTTCAAAAAAGTTTCCTTCTGCCAGGAGGTACCAAATTCGGCCAACGCTGGCGTCGCCATGTCGGTCTGCACGGCGATAGCCATCGGCACGCCCGCGCAGTGCGCCCGCCCCACTTCCTCCAGCATGACAACCTGATACCAGTAATCCAGCCCCATCCCGCCAACCGCTTCCGGGTAGGTGATGCCCAGCAGGCCCAGGTCACCCATCTTTTTGAAAAGGTCGTGTGCGGGAAAGGTACGGCCGTCTTCCCACGCGTCTACATTGGGATTAATCTCTTTTTCCACAAACTGCCGCACGGTCGTGCGCAGCATTTCATGTTCATCGTTGAAATAAATTGACACAGGCTTGCTCCTTTTTGTTTGCGAGTTTGCGAGTCTGCCAGTTTGCGAATAAATATAGAAAACTACGCTTAAAAACAACTTTCATTTGTTCTTGAATTGGCTTTGCTTACTGATGTTGGGAGCGATCAAAGCAATGATTTCATCAATGAGAACAAGGCGATGATTTAGAAGTTCTTCTGAAAGCAGCTTGCGACCTTTCCAATACCACCCACGAGATTCTCTTGCTTCGCCAATAGCAATTTTTAGCCGATACGCATAATCTTTACCGTATCCACGACCATAACCTTCCTCGATATTTGCGCTAATTGACCCAACACTGCGGGCTAATTGCCGGGCAATTGCTTTACCTCTTTCATCATGAAGTAGATATTCACAATCCTCCCACATCAAATCATAGGCAAATAAAGCTTTTTGATAGGCTAAAAAGTTCCACAATGGATCGTTCTGAATTACAGGATGAACATTCTGCTTCCATTGCTCATAGTTCAATGGCCTACTCATAATGCATTCCTCCAAATTCTACTCGCCACTCGCCACTCGCAAACTGGCAAACCCTTGAATAGATGCTTGCCAGCCCGCTTGATTTTCTCCCGGTATAAACGGCAAGTAGTAACTGACGCGGTCGAGCAGGGGGCCATATTTTTGGTGGATGATTTTTGGCAGTTCCGCCCAGGTGCCGCGCACGGCCATGACGTCCAGGATGTTGTCGTTGATGAGGCTGGGCATTTGGACCCATTTGCCGTCGCGGGCTAGCGTACTAAGCTGCACGGCCGTTTCTTCCCAACCATGCAGTTCCGCCAACACCCGGTACGCGGGCGTGCTCAAATAAAACGAGATTTGCTGCTTCACGTGGTTTTCAGCAAATTTTGCGTAATCGGGATCGTCGGTGGGGATGGCGAAGACGGCCGTATTCAATGAAATATCTGCGCGGGAACGGCCGTTTTTCTGCAAACCCGCCTCGATGTGGGGCAAGGCAAACTCCTGCAAATATTTCACCGAATGCAGCGCGTGGATGTGAACTCCTTCGCACAGCTCGCCCGCCAGCCGCAGCATCCCCATGTTCACCGCCGCGATGTAAATGGGAATGTGCGGGTGCTCAATCGGGCCGGGGTTGAAAAACGGGGTCATCAGCTGGAGCTTAAAATATTCCCCCACAAAGTCGAGGGGGCCACCGTTTTGCCAGCAGTCCCAAAAGGCGCGGGTGGCCAGAATCGTCTCGCGCATCTGCTTAAGCGGCTTGTCCCACGGTGCCCCCAGCCGCAGCCGGTTGTGCGCTTTCACCTGCGTACCGAGGCCGAGGAGGAAACGGCCGTTGCTAAACTTCGCCAAATCCCAGGCCATTTGCGCCAAAATGGCAGGCGTGCGCGGGAAAGCGACGGCAATGCCCGTGCCCAGCTGCAAATTGCTGGTGTGCTCGGCGCTGAGCAGCAGCGGCAAAAACGGATCATGGTTGGTTTCGGCCGTCCACAAGCCATCAAAACCGAGAATTTCGGCCGTTTGGGCCATTTTTTGCATTTCATTCAAATCGTGAGAGAGCAGGGTCACATCAAATTTCATCGCGGTCCTCAGCGGTTTTTTTGCCACAGAGAACACAGAGGAGTTATTAGGAAGGGACAATTCGGTGTTCTGGATGGCTATTGTGGTTTGTAAGCTGGTAAAGATGGGCAATTATAATGCAAGGATAGGTGGGGTGCATGAACGGCCGTTTGCCTCACAAACTGTTGCCTATGGCCAAAGCGACAGAGCACCTGCACAGAGCGTTAAACCGCTTAAAAATCTCTTAAATCTCTGCATTCTCTGTGGCAAAAATATTTTTCACGTGGCATTTACGCCAAAAAGGACTGCGGTCACCCCCTAACTTTCCTCAGTAGGAGTCCCTTCCCATAACTGGCATGACCCCCACTCTTCCATAATCTTGGCAGATTGTGCTTTTTTGTGAGCGCAAACCAAGATACGTGGAGTCCTATGGTTCGCCTGGTTTTACTGAGGGTTTTAGAAAGTTATTTCCGCCACCGGTGGCTGTACTTGCTGCCGACGGTCATCATGATTGGCGTGGGGGGAATGTCTTTTATGAACCGCACCGATGAATATATTGCCAGCAGCACGTTTTATGTGCAGAAGGGATCGTTCCTTTCGTCGCTGACCTCCATTCGTGAGGCCGGTTTTTCCTGGGTGACGCCAGCACAAACGGCCGTAAATGAACTGCGCCAGCTAGAAGGCACCACCGCTTTCATGCGCGCCATCGTGCAGCAAACCTCGCTGGAAGAAAACATGAGCAACGGCCCCGACGCCATCAACGCCACCATCAACGCCGCCCGCGATGACGTCTGGTTTTCGGTGATGGGCGATAACCTGCTAATGGTTGCGGCCATCAACGAAGACCCATTGGTCGCCCGCGAGCTGGTAGAAGCCACTATCAACAGCTACATCCAGTGGCAAATCAACGCCGACCGGGAAGAAAGCGTCAGCACCCAGATGTTTTTTGACGATCTGATCATTGCTTACCAGGCCGATTTGGACGCCGCCCGCGACGAACTGCGTGACTATCTGAACACAAACCCGGAACCATTGCGCGGCGCACGGCCAGAGCTGGAGCGGATGGAAATTAGTCAGTTGGAAACGGCCGTTTCCCTGGCCGAAAATCGCCTGTTATCCGCCATTGAAGACGAAGAAAACGCCCGCCTGGGCATGATCCAGGCCGAAAGCGATGCCCGGCAGCAATATTTTGTGATTGACGCTGCCAAAACACCCACCCAGCCCGCCTCCTCCAAATCAGAAGCGATGACCTCATCCATCATTTTTGTGGTGGTAGGCATTGTCATGACCATCATTGGCTTTGTGGGCGCGGCCATTATTGACCGCAGCTTCCGCTTTGCCATTGATGTACAGCACATCCTCGACCTGCCCGTCATTGCCCAGGTACCCGCCCCACCCAAAGAAAAGAAAAAGAAGAAGGGCAAAAAGGGCAAAGAGGATGAGGCAACAGAAACAGAAGGTGAGAGTAGTGGCTAATGGTTAGTGGCTGGTACAGGCAACTAACCACAAACAACCAGCAACTATTTACAGGAAATTATGAACCAAACAAACCAAACCATCGCCAAAAACGCTTCCGTTTTGATGGCCTCCCAGCTCATCACCTGGGTGCTCACGCTGCTGCTCACTTTGTTTTTGCCCCGCTACCTGGGCGCAGCGGCTGTGGGCAAGCTGCATTTTGCCAATTCGCTGTGGGCCATCGTTACCATTGCCGTCACCTTTGGCATGGACCAGCTGATGGTGAAGGAAATTGCGCGAGATGCTGAGAAAACGGCCGTTACCTTCTCCACGTCCATCATCATGCGCGGGCTGCTTTATCTGGTTGGCTTTGCCGCCGTCGTCGCCTACCTGCGCCTGCTAGACTACCCCACCGAGACGGTGCAAATTGTGTACGTCATCGGCCTCAGCCAGCTTTTTGGCCTGTTCATTGGCGCGGCTCAATCCGCCTTGCAAGGCTTGGAGCAGATGAAGTACATGTCGCTGGCCACCATTGCGGCCAAATCCATCCACACCGTCATCGCCATCAGTTTGCTGCTGCTAGGGTACGGCGTTCTGGCCGTCGCTTTTGTGACGGTTTTGGCTGCTGGCATCAACTTAACCATTCAAATTATCTACCTGCGCCGTCTGCAACCACTGCGCTTCAGCTTTGATTGGCGAGCAGGCGTGGCCATGCTGCGCGCCGGATCGCCCTACCTGTTCACCTATCTCTTCCTGGTGATGTATCAACAGGTGGACGCCATCATCATCTCCATGCTGGTCAACGACACAACGCTGGGCTGGTACTCGGCGGCCGACAAGCTGTTTGGTACTTTTTTGTTTGTACCCACTGTTTTTATGACGGCCGTTTTCCCCACCCTCTCCCGTATGCACAAAGATGAACCGGACGCCCTGCCCAAACTGATGCGACAAAGCTTCAATCTGCTGCTGCTGCTCAGTGTACCGATTGGCCTGGGCGTCATCGCCATTGCCAATCCGCTCATGGTGCTGCTATTTGGCGCAGAATTTACCCAATCTGGCCCGGTGATGGCCGTGCTGGGGCTGGTGCTCATTTTCACCTACCAAAACATGCTGCTAGGCCAATTCATCATCTCCATTGACCGGCAAAACGCCTGGACCATCGTCATGGTGGTGGCCACGCTGGCCACCATACCCCTCGATTTGCTGCTGGTGCCGTTCTGCGTTAGCCAGTTTGGCAACGGGGCCATTGGCGGCGCACTCGCCTTTGTGGTTACGGAGCTGGGCATGGTGGTGGCCGGGCTAATTTTGTTGCCCAAAGGTACGCTCAACCGCAGCACAGCCTGGTACAGCGTCCGCGTACTGCTGGCGGGTTTGGCAATGGGCGCAGTGGCCTGGTTACTGCGGGAACAGTTCATTTTGCTGCCGGTGTTGGCGGGAACGGCCGTTTACCTCATCAGCGTCATCATTTTCCGGGTTGTCGGCAAGCAAGAGTGGCGCATGTTACAGACCGTGGGCGCAGGCATCGCCCAAAAATTTGGCAAAGGGAAGGCAGCGGCAACGGCCGTAGGCGATTAAGAAATGGGACACGGATAAACACGGATTAACGCAGATAAAAAAACAAAATCAGTGTAAATCTGTGTTAATCAGTGTCCAATAAATAAAAACAATGGCAGAAGACGAAAAAACCGACAAGAAAGAAAAAAAGAAAAAGAAGAAAAAAGAGAAGCTGCAACAATTGGCGGAACGGCCGTCTCTCGTCTTGCCTGGCCCAGATGAAACCGCCTGGCTCACCGTTCACGGTGAAGCCGTACACAGCTACCGCCACATGCTCAGCCGCCTCAACCGCGAAGGGTACGCGCTGCCCCACAAACTCGGCCTGCTGGCCACGCTGCGCCAGGAAGGCACCACCCACACAGCCCTCGCCCTGGCCACCACCATGGCCGTCGATCTGCAAAAAAGCATTTGCGTGGTGGAGCTGAACTGGCATTGGCCCGGCATGACCAAGCTGCTGCCCCAGCTAGAAAGCCCTGGCCTGGCCGCCGTGCTGCAAGATGAGGCCACCCTGGACGACGCCATCGTTGCGACCGGGCTGCCCAACCTGAGCTTGTTACCGGCTGGTGAACTGGCGCTGGAAAAACGGCCGATTACCGCCCGCAGCCAAAAACTCGCCGACACCATCACCGCACTCAGCCAAAAATTTGACCATCTGCTGCTAGACATTCCCGCCATTCTGGCCACCAGCGACGCCATCGCCCTGGCCACCCTCAGCGACGCCTGCGCTGTGGTCATCCACCAGGGCGTTACCCCCATCGGCGACGTCAAAAAAGCGCTAGACGATGTGGAACACATCCAAATGCTAGGCGTCATTATGAACCAGGTGGCCATCAAAACACCCAAACTTTTTCTGCGGATGATTCCGCAGGGGTAAAGGAGTTTTTGAGTGAAAAGTAAAAAGTGAAAACTGATTTTGGCAAAGCCACTTTTTACTTATCACTTTTCACTCGAACTAAATAATCGCATGAAAATATTTGCACTCTTTCTAATCGTTTCATTCATACTCGGCATTTTCCTTTGGCGGCAACCGCAAAAACAGCGCGTCGGTGCCGTGGTCGTCATTTGCCTGTTCATCAGCTTCATCTACTTCTTCATGAACCAAATTTAACTGATTACTGTTTACTGATTACTGTTTACTGATTACCGACAAATGCTAACCGAAACCCTCACTACCCTCCCAATCGCCCAAAGCGTGGCCCAGCGATTTAACCGGGCCAGGTATGCCAAGGCTGTTTGGCTGGGCGTCACGATTTTTCTGACGCTTTTCCAGGGGTACCGCATGTACACCGGGGGCGCTTCCTACTCAGATATTGGCTGGATTGTCTTTTGGCTGGCGGTGACGGCCACGTTTACCAATCCACGTTACGGGCTGTATTGCCTCTTCTTTTTTGGCATGGTGGCGGATGCCAACCTGCTGCGCACCTACCCATTCAACAAAAATTTCTCCAGTGGCGAATCGCTGTTTTATATTGGCGGGGCGTACATTTTTAGCCCGCTGGAGCTGTTTATTGGGTTGTTATTTCTTTCCTGGTTGGGAACGGCCGTTATGCGTCGCAAACTCAACTGGCACCAAAACGATTTATTCTGGCCCGTGATGGTGTTCAGCGGCTTCATGGTGTACGGCCTGCTGTGGGGCATTGCCCGTGGTGGCGCCAACATCAATATTGGTTTGTGGGAAGTACGGCCGATTTTGTATTTAACGGCCGTTTTCCTCCTCACCTCCAACCTCATCACCACCCGCGAACACGTGAACCATATTTACTGGCTGCTCACCATCGCCCTCTTCATCGAAGGCATCGCGGGCGTCCTCTTTGCCAAAAACATGCTCAACTGGGACATCGGCAGCGTGGAAAAAATCACCGAACATTCCGCCGCCATCCACATTAACACCTACATTTTGCTCATGATTTTGAGCTGGCTCTACAAAGGCTCGCCCAAGCGCCGCATCCTCATGCCCCTGCTAGCGCCACCCGTCATCTTCACCTACATCGCCACCCAGCGGCGCACCGCCTTCCTCACCCTGGGCATGATGCTGGGGCTGATGACCATCTTTTTGTACCAACAAAATCGCAGGCTTTTCTACTTCATTGTGCCGCCGGGAGCTGTACTGGCCGTGGTGTACGTCCTCGCCTTTTGGAACGTCACCAGCGCCGCCGGAATGCCTGCCCAGGCGATCAAATCGGTCGTGGCACCCGATCAAATCAGCGCCAAAGACAAATCTTCAGACGAATACCGCCTTATCGAAAATATGAACTCCGCCTTCACCATCCACACCTACCCGCTCACCGGCGTGGGCTTTGGCCAAAAATTCATCATCGCCTTCCCCATGCCAGACATCAGCTTTTTTGATTGGTGGGAGTACATCACCCACAACTCCATCATGTGGATCTGGATGAAGACGGGCTTTGGCGGCTTTCTTTCGATGATTGCCATGATCGGCGTGGCAGTCATGGTGGGGGTGCGCGTCATCTGGCGCATGCCGGGTGGCGATATGAAAGCAATCGCCATCACCGGCACCTTCTTTTTTATCATGCACTTCATGTACGCCTACCTGGATATGTCGTGGGACACACAAGGGATGCTCTACCTGGGCATTACGATGGGGATTATGGGTAACCTGGAGTGGATTGTAGACAAGCCGCTGCCACTGCCGCGCAAGCGTTGGCGCTGGCAACCTGAACCGGAACCAGTGCCCGGTTTGCAACCTGTACCGGACGAACCGTTGATTAAGATGAAACTTTGGTAAACCTGTAATCAGGTAATTGGTAATTAAGTAATTACCCAATTACCAATTACTCAATTACCCAACTGCAAATTATGGACACACAAAAACTAGCCCAACTATTCCGCGAAGAGACCGAAGGCTGGCACGGCCGTATTCTCATCGCCAACTTGCTGCTAAAACCATTGCCGCCACATGTGGGTAGCCGGTTAAGAACGGCCGTCTTGCGCAAACTCGGCTTCAACATCGGCGGGGGCACCCTGTTTTGGGGGCTGCCTCGCTTCACCGGGGCAAAGGGACTGCACCGCAACCTGCAAATTGGGCGGGAATGCTGGTTCAACCAGGGCTGCCTCATAGATTTGGGCAGCCCCATCACCATTGGCGACAACGTGGCCCTGGGGCACGAGGTGCTGCTGATGACCGGTACGCACCATCTGACTGGCCCCACCCGCCGCGCCGGCCCGTACACCAGCAAACCGATCGTCATTGAAGATGGGGCGTGGCTGGGCAGCCGCGTCACCATTTTGCCCGGCGTCACCGTCGGCGCGGGGGCCGTCGTGGCGGCCGGAGCCGTTGTCAGCAAGGATGTGCCACCGCATACCCTGGTTGGCGGCGTACCCGCCCGCCCCATCCGCCAGCTAGACCAGCCTGCAAACCAAAACGGCCGTTTCGCTCAGCCAACCCTCGTCAAGGAACCAAAATGAAAATCCACAGATTTCGCAGATTGCACAGATTTTATCCGCGTTCATCCGCGTTCATCCGCGTCCCCCAAAACCAGCCTCCGGGAGGTTTAGGGCAAAACAGAGGTCGCATTTGGAGCCTCCCGGAGGTTTATTCTCTATGAAGCTACAGCAACTTTGGCAAGACGGCCGTGCCGTCCTCCGAGCAAAGTGGGCCTTCCGGCGAGCCACGCTGGGCCAGCGGGTGCGCGCCTGGGGGCCGCTGCGCGTGGCCAACTACGGCCAAATGATCATCGGCGACCGGGTGCGATTGGTGTCTGAACCAGCGGTTTTGGAGCTGGTGGCAGGTAGAAACGGCCGTCTCGAAATCGGTGAGCGCAGCTTCATCAACTACGGCGGCTCCATCAGCGCCCACAAGCTGGTGCAAATTGGCCCACGCTGCAATATTGGCCCACACGTGCTGCTGATGGACAACAATTTCCACCGCCTGGAGCCAGACCGTCGCGACGAAATGCCCCCCTCGCGCCCTATTATTTTGGAAGAAAACGTCTTCCTGGGCGCACGGGTGATTGTGCTGGGCGGCGTCACCATTGGCCGCGACAGCGTCGTCGGCGCAGGCAGCGTCGTCACCCGCGACATCCCGCCAGGGGTCATCGCGGCGGGCAATCCAGCCAAGGTGATTCGCGCCCTGGAGCCGGAAAAAGAAGGGAGATTAGAGATTGGAGATCGGAGATTAGCGCAATCTCCAATTACCAATTACCAATCTCCTCAACTTGAGGAGCAACTTTGATGACTTCCCCGCAGGCAACGGCCGTTTCTGTCATCATCTGTACACGCAACCGGGGCGACCAAATCATCGCCGCCGTGCGTTCCGTGCTGGCCTCTGCCTACAGCCAATTTGAATTTTTAATCATTGACCAATCCACCAATGACGAGACGGTGAACGCCATCGCCCCGTTTGCCCACGACGGCCGTTTGCGCCTGGTGCGCAGCGACACGGTAGGCAAAGGAAACGCCCTCAATCTGGGACTGTCGCTGGCGCAGGGCGAAATCATCGCCCTCACCGACGACGACTGCATTGTGCCTCACGACTGGCTGGGGCAAATTGTCGCTCTGTTTACCGAAAATCCCCGGTTGGGCGTGGCTTACACCAGCGTCACCGCTGCTCCCTTCGATGCCAAAAAAGGGTTCATCCCCACCCACGAATACCAAAAAAGCCGCCTGGTAACGGCCGTTTCCCAAAATCCGTGGGGCATGGGAGCCGCCTGCGCCGTGCGCAAAGAGACCGTCAAGAAACTGGGCGGCATTGATGCGATGTTGGGGCCAGGCAGCCCGTTCTTCTCCGCCGAAGACACCGACCTGATGCTGCGCGCCCTGCTACATGGCTATCAAATCTATGAGCTAAGCGAAACGGCCGTAGTTCACGATGGGTTCCGCACCTGGGAACAAGGCCGCCAGCTCATGCGCCGCGACTGGTCTGCCCTGGGCGCTGTCTACGCCAAGCTGCTGCGGCACAACGCCCGCACCATCCTGCCCTTCATCTGGCATGAGGTTAGCCACAAACTGCTGCTGCCACCCGTCAAAAATCTGGTCATAGAGCGGCAGCTGCGCGGCTACATCCCGCTGCGCTCCTTTCTGGAAGGATTCTGGCGCGGCTGGCAAACGCCCGTCAATCCAGAAACGTTACGATTTGCTATTAATCCTGGACACCCGCCGAGGGCTGAAGCCCCCGGCTAAATATTGGAAGCCCTTTCAGGGCTAAGAATCAGCCTCGAAGAGGCTTTCACAACTAGCCCAGTCCGTTTACGGCTGGGCGGATTAAGAGAAAATCTTATGAATCTCAGCGTGATTTTACCCACCTACAACCGCCTCGGTCAGCTCAAGCAGGTGCTGGCGGGCCTGGAAGCGCAAACAGAGCCGCTGGACAGCTTCGAAGTCATCGTGGTCAGCGATGGCTCGCCGGACGGCACGGATGATTATTTGCGAAAGCTAGAGACGCCTTTACGGGTAACGGCCGTTTTCCAACCCAATCAAGGCGTCGCGGCCACCCGCAACCACGGCCTGGCCAAAGCAACGGGCGCGCTGGTGCTGTTCATAGACGACGATGTGGTGCCAGCGCCACAGCTCATCGCCCGCCACCGCGCCGCCCACGCCCGCCTGGGGCCAAAAGCCATCGTCATGGGGCCAATGCTCAGCCCGGCTCCAGAAAAGTTTGAGATGGCTCCCTGGGTACAGTGGGAACAAGCGATGCTGATGAAGCAGTACAACGACATGATGGCAGGCAACTGGCAGCCCACCGCCCGCCAATTTTACACTGGCAACACCTCTCTGCGCCGCGCCCACCTGCTGACCTCTGGCGGCTTCGACGCCAGCTTCCGCCGCGCCGAGGATGTGGAGCTGGCTTACCGCCTGGCCGATCTCGGCCTCACCTTCCATTTTGAGCCGGAGGCGATTGGCTACCATTACGCCCAACGCAGTTTTGCGTCCTGGCTAGCGATACCGTACGCATACGGCCGTAACGACGTCATCTTCACCCGCGATAAAGGCCAAAGCTGGCTGCTCACCACCATCTTCACCGAATTTCACGGACGCCACCCCCTCATCCGCAGCCTCACGCAGCTTTGCCTGGATCGGCCCGCTCTCAGCAAAATCGCCCTGCACAGCCTAAAGCTAATAGGTGGATTGGGTCACAAAGTGGGCAACGCCACCGTTTCCCGCATGGCCTACTCCGCCATCTTCAACCTGCGCCACTACCAGGGCATCGCCGACGAGTTGGGTGGGCGAAATCGATTCTTTCGGGCAATTAATGAAACGCGCCAAATGGCACACATGGATGCCTTGGTAATTGAGTAATTCGGTAATTAGTAATTGAGAAATTACCCAATTACTAATTACAAATTACTTCTTTTCAGGAGTAATCATGAGCAAAAAATCCTTCTTCCACCTGTTCAAAATGGACGCCGCCCGCTGGCTGGTACCAGAGCAAATTGGCAACCCGGATGACGTGACTCCCATCCGGCTCGTCAAGCTGCTGCTGCACCACATGCCCCTGCGGGCCATGATGTGGTTCCGGTTGGCGCAATGGTGCCACCGCAATCGCGTACCCTTCCTGCCCGGCAGCATCCAGCGCCGCCTGCTGCTGCGCTACGGCCTGGAACTGGCTCCCGGCGATGAGATTGGCGGAGGTCTGTACATCGCCCATCCGGTGGGCTGCGTCATCCGCCCGCGCAAAATGGGCGAAAACTGCTCCATCATCGCCGCCGTGACCATTGGGATGCGCAACGAATGGCGCTTCCCCGTCTTTGGCGACCGCGTTTTTCTGGGTGCAGGGGCGCGGGTGCTGGGGAATATCGAGCTGGGGGATGATTCGGCCGTGGGTGCCAACGCCGTCGTAGTCAAAGATGTGCCCGCCGGAACCACCGTCGTCGGTATTCCCGCCCGCCCGCTGGCAAAACGCACGCTACAACCTGAACCAGCGCCGCAAGTTACGGCCGTTCACAACCATCACTAAAAATTCACCGCAGAGAACGCGGAGAGCGCAGAGAAAAAACATTTTCTCCCTGTTCTCTGCGAACTCTGCGGTAAAAATGCTTTTTGTTGGAGAATCTAATGAGCAACTTAAAACCAATTTTTCTCTTTTCCCTACCGCGCTCCGGCTCCACCTTTGCCCAGCGTGTTTTGGCGGCGCATCCGGCCGTGGCCACGGCCACCGAGCCACACTTCTTGCTGCCGTTGGTGCAGTCGCTGAACCCGTGGGGCAGCTACAGCGAGTACGAGCATCAGCTTTCTACCTGGGCAATTTTGGAATTTTGCCGCGACAGTTTGCCGGGGCAGCAAGCCGATTATCTGGAAGAAATTCGCAACTTCACGCTGAATTTGTACAACAAGACGCGCCACAACGGCGAAACTCATTTTCTGGACAAAACGCCGCGCTACCACCTGATCGCTGACCAAATTATTGAACTGTTCCCAGAGGGCAAGTTTGTCTTTTTGTGGCGCAATCCGCTGGCCATTGTGGCTTCGATGATTGGGACGTTTTATGACGGCCGTTGGAAAACCTACCTCTTCGACTTTGACCTGTACTCCGGCTACCCCAACCTGATTGACGCCTACAAAGCGCACCCAGAAGCCAGCTTTGGCCTGCGCTACGAAGATTCCGTACTGGACCCTGAAGCCACCTGGCAAGCCGTGTTCGACTATCTGGAGTTGCCGTTTGACCCAGAACTGCTGCAAAAGTTCAACAAAGTAAAGCTGGCGGGCAACATTCGCGACCCCAACGCCGATTTGCCGCAGTACCAGAAAATCAACAAGAAGCCTCTGGAAAAGTGGAAGGCGCTGCTGGCAAACCCGCTGCGCAAGGCGTGGGCGCGGGATTACCTGCATTGGCTGGGTGTGGAGCGACTGAACGCCATCGGCTACAGCCTGGATGAGCTGCTGGCCGAGCTGGACGAAGTGCCTACCAGCTTGAGTTACCTGGCGGATGATATGTGGCGAATGCCATACGGCCGTTTCTCACGCGTCTTTGAATCCCACATGCTGCGCGACAAATGGCGGCAGTGGCGCAAAGGGGAACACCTGTTCATGCACAAGTAATTTCCCTAAACCTCCCGGAGGTTTCGACCAATTAGTTGCAATTTGGTTTAAACCTCCGGGAGGTTAAATAACAAAGTACCGCAGGGGGAGTAAAAAAAGCGTGAGTTTTGCTTTTTTGGTACCCCAGCGGGAATGCCCCCACCACTCTGCCACTCCTACAATTCAAACCGAATCAAATCAGTGAAATCCATAATTTATTGGATACGGATAAACACTGACTTTCACAGATAAAAAAATCACTGTTTATCTGTGGCTCTACTGAAAAAAGCTCACGCAAATACGCAAAGCCGCAAAATTACTAGCGCGAAAAATCTGTGTAATCTGCGAAATCTGTGGTTTTTTCAGTGGGCTCATCTGTGTTAATCAGTGTCCCAATTTTGAACCAGCAACCGTCATGATTAGAGCAACCTTCGTCCTGGAACAGCATATTGGCCACCGCACGTTTGCCCAAAATTTGCATCGCTTCATTGCCCCGCGCACCGACCTGCAAACCAACTGGGTAGATGTGACCTACGAGCAACCCGGCACGCTCTGGAATGTGCTGCCTCTGCCCGAAAAAGTGCGCGGCCCGCTGAACGGCCGTACTCAAATCCGCACCGGCCTCCAGCAGCACCCCGCCGACGTCGCCATCTTCAATACCCAGGTGCCTGCTGCTCTGGCCGGGCAGATGGCCAACCAGCAGCCCAGCTTCCTCTGCACAGACATTACCCCCCGCCAGTACGACGAGATGGCCGAGCATTACCACCACGCCGCCGACGCTGACGGCTGGCTCAGCCAATACAAACACTGCCTGAACCAGCGCCTCTTCCAAAGCGCCACGCGGTTGCTGCCCTGGTCTAGCTGGGTGGCCGATTCGCTGGTGGCCGATTACGGCGCAGACCCCGCCAAGATCACCGTGCTACCGCCAGGGGTAGACCTGAATGTGTGGCAATCAAAGCCCCGCACCAACCACGATGGGCCACTGCACATCTTGTTTGTGGGCGGCGATTTTTACCGCAAGGGGGGTGAAACACTGCTAGAGGCATTTAACAGTTTGCCAACGGGAACGGCCGTACTCCACCTGGTCACCCGCAGCAAAATCCCCCACACCAAAAATGTGTTTGTGTACGGCAACATGCAGCCCAACATGCCAGAACTGCAAACCCTGTACGCCGAGGCCGATGTCTTCGTGCTGCCCACCCGCGCCGAGGCGTTTGGCATTGCCGCCGTAGAAGCTGCCGCCAGCGGCCTGCCCGTCATCGCCACCCGCGTGGGCGGGCTGGTAGACATCGTGCGAGACGGGGAAACCGGCTTCCTGCTGCCCCCCAACGACACGATTGGCTTGCGCGACAAACTATGCCTGCTGGCCCAAGCGCCAGCCCGCCGTCGCCAAATGGGTCAAGCAGCCCGACAACACGCCGAAACCCATTTTAATGCCCGCCGCAATGCCGAAAAACTGGTGGAGATGATTGTGGAAACGGCCGTAGGAGCCAAAAAATGAAGCCAAAGCACCTGTTTTTCATCGCCAGCCTGGCCCTGTGCAGCAGCCTGCTCTTTGTAGGGTGTGGGGGTGATACGGCCGTATCTGTCGCCGCCGACGAAGGTACCCCCACCATACACCCCTACTTTGGCTGGGGGTCTGCCTCACCTGCCAGCGTCACCGCCACTCCACCGCCCGCCGATCCAGGCGCTACGCCCACCGTTTTCCGCTACTTCGACCATACCGAGCTGCCCACGCCACGCCCCACCAACACCCGCCGCCCCACGCCCACGCCACGCCCCACCGAAACGCCTGCCCCCACCGCCACACTCCGCGCGACTAACACACCCTTTCCTGGCGCTGAAGGTGCCAATTCTGACGGCGAGGCAGCGCTGGAAGGGGACATGATTATTTTCGGCGATGCGCTCAACCCCAACTGGACACTGGCAGAAAGCTGGGATGTGCGCTACGACGTCGCCAGCACAGCCTACGTTCACAATGGCGAGTTTGCCCTCAGCGTTACGCCAACCCAAACCTTCGGCTCCATCTTCTTCGCCGTGGACCCAGATACCGAGCAAGATTACTTTTACCTGGATATTCTGGGCGTGAGCTTCTGGATCAATCCCGGCGAGCAGGAGTTGGCGCTAGAAGATATGGCCATCTCCGTGCTGGGCAGCAACGACTACCCCTACTGGCGCAGCGATGACAATTCTGTAGAAGGCATCAGTGGGGAAGATGGCTTCTCGGAAACCCGCCTCTACTTTTTGGATTTTAACCGCTCGCTACCCGCCGGAGGGTGGACGGAAGTCGTCATTTGGCTAGACGACCTCGTTTACGATCCAACCACAACGTACCTCACCGGCATTTACCTGAAAAGCGGCGAGGCGTATGAGGGCACCTACACCATTGATGACGTGACGCTCATCACAGAGGGGAGCTAGGCAAATGACCCATTTTTTGATGCAGAAGCGCAGAAATACCTTGCTGATCCTCATTTACCTGGTGCTGATCATTTTGCAAATGGGGCTGAATACCAACAAGGCGGCGGCAGCGGTGCGAACGGCCGTTACCAATACGGCCGTATCTACCACAGCCACCCCCACAACAGCACCGACAGAAGTAAAAATCGCCCCGACCATGACCCCACGCCCGACTGGCCCGCAGCTCACCGTTGACGCCAGCCAAACCAGCCACCTCATCAGCCCCACCATTTACGGCATGGCCCAAACGCCCACAGAGATGCTCACCGACCTCGCCATCCCCCTGCACCGCTGGGGCGGCAACGCCAACGAACGGTACAACTGGCAGCTCGGCAACGCCTGGAACGCCGCCCGCGACTGGTATTACCAAAACGGCAGCTACGGCCACACCGCAGACGAAGGCTCCATTTCTGATCGCTTTCTGCAAACCAACATGGAGCAAAACATCGCCTCCCTGCTCACGATTCCGATGGTGGGCTGGGTGGCTGGTGGCCCAACTGGCTGCGCTTTCCCCCTGCCCGATGGCACCTGCGGCGATGCCAACGGCGCAAGCTGTAATCGGCCAGGTGAAGTGGCCAATCGGCCCAGCTACAGCGTGGCAGCCCCGCCCCAATTCATGGCTGACTGGCTAACCCACCTGAACGATGAAGCGCTAGACGTGCCCTTCGTTAGTTT
Organism: Ardenticatenaceae bacterium; assembly: GCA_020634455.1. Taxonomy (GTDB): domain Bacteria; phylum Chloroflexota; class Anaerolineae; order Promineifilales; family Promineifilaceae; genus Leptofilum. Next base: position 1,313,552 of record JACKBQ010000001.1, read on the forward strand.
TGGCAACGAGCCGCTCATCTGGGGCACCACGCATTACGACGTGCATCCCCAATGCACCACCTACGATGAATATTTAGACCGCTACCTGAGCTATGCCGGGGCACTGCGCGAACTGGCTCCCGACAGCCAGTTTATTGGCCCCAATAGCTGCTGCTGGTGGTTTTACTGGAACAGCATGAGCGAAAACGTGGACAAAAACAGCCACGACGGGCTGGACTTTCTACCCTGGTTCCTACGCGAAACGGCCGCTTACGAAGCAGAAACGGGCGTGCGCTTGCTGGACGTGCTGGGTGTGCATTATTACCCCGAAGGACTGTACAACAACGATGCTGACGAGGAAACGGCCGTTCACCGGACCCGCGCCACTCGCTCACTTTGGGACCCCACCTACCGCGACGAATCGTGGATTGACGAACCGATCAGGCTCATCCCCCGGATGCAGGAACTAATCGAGACGTATTACCCCGGCACGGAATTTGGCATCGGCGAATGGAATTTTGGCGCAGACGGCACGATGAACGGCGCGGTCACCATCGCCGACGTGCTGGGCATTTTTGGCCGGGAAGATTTGTACTACGCGGCGTACTGGACCCATCCAGAAGCAAACAGCCCTGGCTACTTTGCCTTCAAAATGTACACCAATTTTGATGACGCAAACGGCCGTTTCGGGGGCGCACAACCACTGTCCATTCCACTCTACCCAGACAACCCTGATGCTGTTGGCTTCTACGCCGCCCGTGATTTGGCCACCAACACGCTCTACCTCATGCTCATCAACAAGCAGCCCGACCAACCATACGAAACCACCATCAATCTGACCAACTTTGTGCCAGCTACAACGGCCGTTCGCTACCAGTACGATCAAACCCACCCTGAAGAAATTATTGTGACGGAAACGGCCGTTTCCAACAATTTCAATATCGAATTACCACCTTACTCAATCTCCCTACTCGTCATCCCGGAGGCCACCCAATGAACAAGACCCAAACCCACATCGGCTTCATCATCGAACAGGCGCTGGGGCACATCACCCACGGCCAAAATTTGCAGGCCAACGCCGCCCACGACCCGGCCATCGTGCCCCACTGGGGCTTGCCGCAGTTTGCCGTCTCTGGACTAGCAGCGCGAATTCCCGTTTACAAAAGCAACTGGACGGTGCGGGCCAGCCTGCAAGCGCGGCGCATGGTCGCCCACATGCAGCAGCAACATCCGCTGGACGCCCTTTTTTTTCATACGCAGATTACGGCCGTAATCGCCCAAAACTGGCTGCACAAACTGCCCAGCGTCATCTCGCTAGACGCTACGCCCCGCCAGTACGACAGCCTGGGCGAATTTTACCAACACGAGGCCGGGCCAGATTGGCTGGAGCAGCAAAAATGGCGGCTCAACCGGGACGCTTTCCGCGCCGCCCGGCACGTCGTCGCCTGGACCGAATGGACGCGCGACGGCGTGGTGGCCGAGTACGAAGTGCCGTTTGAAAAAGTGACGGTCATCCCGCCCGGCGTCAACAGCGCTGAGTGGCAGCGCCCCATCCCCCGCCATCGGCACAACAATCCCGCCAAAATTTTGTTCGTCGGCGGCGATTTGGCGCGTAAGGGTGGGCTAGATTTGCTAGAGGCGTTCCGGGCACTGCGGCAGGAAACGGCCGTTGAACTCCATCTCGTCACCCGCAACCAGGTAGAGCCGGAACCCGGCCTCTTCGTTTACAACAACATGCAGCCCAACAGCGCCGCGCTCAAGCAGCTTTACTTCGACAGCGACATTTTTTGCCTGCCCACCTACGGCGACTGCCTGCCGATGGTGCTTTCCGAAGCGGGCGCGACGGGCTTACCTGTCGTCTCTACGGCCGTTGCTGGCATCCCCGAAATTGTGAAGGAAGGGCGCAACGGCTACCTGGTGCCCGCTGGCGATGTGTCCGCCCTGGTTCACGCGCTGCGCCCGCTGGTTGAACAGCCAGATTTGCGATTGGGCTTGGGGGAAACGGCCGTAAAAATCACCACCAACCGCTTCGACGCCAAAAAGAACGCCCTGCGCCTCTTCGACCTGCTCAAAAGTGTGGCAGCAACCACCCCCCTCCCAGGCACTCCCCCTGTAAGGGGGCGGGAATCTGCTCCCTCTCCCTGGCAGGGAGAGGGTTGGGGTGAGGGTGGAACCATTCCGCAAAAAGGAAAAACCTCATGAAAGATGTCCTCCTCACCGTCTCCGGCACCATCCCCAGCGATATTCGCCAACAAGTGGCTGATGGGAAACGGCCGTTGCCCGACTACCTGCACATGGCCGACGAATTCGACGCCGACCTGATTGATTACCCCACGGCCCGCGCCCGCAGCGGCTGGTTCGGCCGTTTGCTAGAGCGCCTCGGCGGGCCAAACCTACTGCTGGCCTGGGCCTGCTACCAACAACGCCACAACTACCACGTCATCTTCACCGACGGCGAGCAGGTGGGCATCCCGCTGGCGCTGCTGTTCATGCTTCTCGGCGGCGCGAATCGCCCCAGCCACCAAATGATTGTGCACATCCTCTCTGTGGGCAAAAAGATGAAATTCTTCGACTGGTTTGGCATCCAGAAGCATATTGACATCTTCTACTGCTACGCCACCTGGCAAAAACAGTTCATCGAGCAGCGCTGGCAGGTGCCGCCGGAGCGCGTCGTTTGGACGCCATTCATGGTGGATGACCAATTTTTCGCCCCCCACCAAATTTCAGATGTCAGCGCAGAAATTCGAGCCTTGCCCAGGCCGTACATTTGCTCGGTTGGGCTGGAATTTCGGGATTATCCGACTCTGATGGAAGCGGTAAAGGGGCTGGATGTGCATGTGGTGGTGGCCGCAGGCAGCCCGTGGTCCAAGCGGGAAGACAGCACCCAGCAGGCCGACATTCCGGCCAACGTCACGGTGCGCCGCTTTACCCAGTATGAACTGCGCCAAATTTACGCCGACGCCGCCTTCGTGGTGATGCCCCTGTACGATGTGGAATTTCAGGCGGGCGTCACGGCCATTTTGGAAGGGATGGCGCTGGGCAAAGCGATCGTCTGCTCGCGCACGCCGGGCCAGACGGACGTGATTGTGGAGGGCGAACACGGCCTCTACGCCACACCAGAAGACCCCGCCGACCTGCGTCGGGCGATTGTAGAGCTGCTCAACAATCCCGAAGAGGCAGCCAGAATGGGACGCAACGGCCGTTCCCGCATCGAAAACGAAATGAGCCTGCATCATTACGTCCGCCGCCTGAAGACGCATGTGCAGCCAGAAGCGGTTGGAGAATTGGTAATGGGGTAATTCCCTAAGGAAAAACCATGCGAATCGCTTACTACCTCGTTGATCACACCGCCATTGGCGGCATCCAGACCCATTTGGTGACCTTGGCAACGGCCGTTTCCCAACTCGGTCACGACGTACATGTCATTTTGCCAGCAACGGCCGTACTCGACCCACTCGTACCGCAGCTGGAAGCAGAGGATGTAACCGTCCATCGCCTGCCTGCCAGCCCGGTTGGGCGTCGCGCCCGGCTGGAATTTTTTGCCCAGCTGGTACGCCTGCTGCGCCAGATACAGCCACAAATCATGCACATCCAGCAATCCATCCCCGGCTACGACCAAAAAGCGCCGCTGGCGGCCTGGCTGGCCCGCGTGCCCGCTACCATCATCACCGAGCATGATTTTCCGCGCCCGCAAGGCCGCCTGCGCACCCTGCTGATGCCCCTCCTGGTTCACCTGGTAGATCGCGTCATCACCGTCTCCAACTTTAGCCGCCACCTGCTGGCCAACGATCCATACCCGCTGGACAAAATTTCGGTCGTGTACAACGGCATCAACCTGGAAGCGTTTCACTGTCTATCCGAAAAAGCCAAAGAGAACACAGAAATAATCGAGCAGTTAGGTTTCTCAAAAACCTCTGTGTCCGCTGTGGCCAAAAATTGGCACCCGTTCATTATTGGCTACCTGGGACGGCTAGAACCGCACAAGGGGATTGATGATTTGCTGCACGCCGCTGCGCTGTTGCTGCCCACCCAGCCAGATTTGCACGTCAATATTGCCGGGAACGGGCCGGAACGGCCGTTTCTAGAAGCCTTGGCCCAAACGCTAGGCATCACCAGCCACGTTCACTTTTTGGGTCGCGTGCCAGACGCGGCTAACTTTTTACGCCAGCTAGATATTTTTGTGCTGCCCAGCCGCTTTGAAGCATTTGGCCTGGTCGCCGTCGAAGCAATGGCTGTGGGAACGGCCGTCATCGTCTCCAACGCAGGCGGCCTGCCCGAAGTGGTAGCGCATGGCGAAACTGGCCTGGTGGTACCTGTAGACGACCGCCCCGCCCTGGCCCAAGCCATTGCCCAACTGGCAAACAACCCAATTCAGCAACAACAGCTCATCCAGGCTGGCAAACAGCGCAGCGCCACTTGCTTTTCAGCGCAGCGCATGGCCGCCGACACCGTGCGGCTTTATAAAAATTGAGAGCCATTCCATGAACAACAAAACACATATCGCGGCTGAGCTTTTAAAATTTATTGCGGGCATAATGCTGCTCGGCATGTTGCTCACCACCACCCAAACCGTTTTTGCTGTGGGCGAAACCTCCACCAAATTTGTGATGTTTGTCCCCCCAAACGGCGACCATCCTGACCGCGACCCGATGCTGGTGGTAACGGCCGTTCAAGACAACACCACCGTAGACATCGAAGACGACTCCGCCGACGGCGACAGCGACGACTCTGCCCTGGGGCTAACCCTACACGCCGGGCAATCCCACATCATCTACATTCAAGATGGTGCCGTTAACGACGATTTAGGCGGCAAGCAAGACGGCGACTACTTCCGCATCACCAGCAACCGCCCCGTCATCGTCGCCAACCTCACCGCCAACTCAAACTGGGCACACGACTTCCTGCCCGCCGACAACAGACGCATGAGCGGCACCAGCTTTTACCTGTACCGGCCACCAGGGTTCAACAGCTCAAACACCCTGGATCAACTGCTCAACCTGTTCGCCTACAGCAACAACACAGACATCCAAATCATTGACATCACCCACACCGCCAAGACCAACGGCGGCACAACCAGCGTCGTCAGCGATGCTGAAGGCACAGTCATCTTCAGCGCCACCCTGGACGCGGGGGAAGATTTACAAGAAGTGCATGGTCACACCGTTGACCTGCCAGCCGGGCACACCTTCCACATCATGAGCAACAAAGACATCACCGCCATGTTTGGCGCGCTTACCAAAGATCATTTGGGCAGCGAAGACGGTGGCTCTTACGTTCCCGGCAAAAATGGCACATCGGCCGACCGCACCTTTTATTTTGCCGTCCCTTACAAAGATTCCTCCGAGCGCGAAATGCGCCTGGTTTCGTATGAAAAAGCAGCCAATGTCACCATTCGTGGCTGGAACGTGGCCAGCGAACAGTGGGAGATTATCACCACGCTTACCCTGCCCAAATATGGCCATGCCGAACTCATTGGCGACCAGCTTGGCGAAGATTTTTACTTTTTTGAAGTGATTTCCGATCAAACGATTTCCGTTTTTGAGACTAGCTGGCTAGAAACTGGCGACTTTGGCACGTCAGACATCATGACCTTCATCTCTGCCAGCGACGGCCGAGGCGCAGGCAACCAGTTTTTGGCCTACATGGGGCCACCCGCCATTGAGCTAAACACCAAGCTATCGCATCTTTATGTCTACTCTTATGAGGCAACCAACGGCATTGCTTACGATTCTGACAATTATGGTGAGTACATTGAGTTGTACAACAACAGCGGCGGCTGGCTGAATTTAGCTGGCTGGTCACTGGTCAATGCGGAGGGGTATCGCCTGACGATTCCCGCCGGGAAAGGCGTGGGCGCAGGCAAAACGTTTTTGCTGGAATATCACGAAGGGGCAACAGACGCCACGGCCGATTTTGTGTACGGCGACGACTTCCCAGGATTTAAACTGGGAAATGGCACTGACACCCTCACCCTGGTTAATGCGGCAGGAACGGCCGTAGACAGTCTCGCCTACACCGATACAGGCTGGGCCAGCCACGGCGTCTACCACGCCCTGGAGCGTAAAAATCCTAACCAGCCTTTCATCGCCACCAACGCCAGGGACAGCGCCACCCATCACGAAGACACCGAAAACAACCTGGGCGACTACTACGGCACCCCAGATGTACACAACGGCACCGCCGGAAACGGCCGTGGCACCCTGGTCATCAACGAAGTGATGACCGGACGCATCTACCACACATTCTCCATTCCGGCAGACAGCTTCCACGACATCGCCCTCACCGTTGATGAATGGCTTGGCCTGCACAGCGGCGACGACCCCGGCAGCGGCAACCGTTTGGAAAACCCCTACCTGATTGTGGAAACAAACCTACCCGTCAGCGTAATGAACGCCAACTGGAACGACAACTGGCTGGCCTATGGCACGGGCACCGTTCAGCCAGACCCGCTGGTAAACCACACCGCCAACTACTACGAGCGTAAACCGGGCCAATCTATCATCTTTTCTACGTACGTTTCCAATGAGTTCAACACGCTTTACAGCCCCGTAACCACCATTCATTTACCCATTGGCGTCAATTACACCCCTGGTAGCTACACTTCACCCGGCCAAATTGCCACCGTCACCCCAAACGAAACAAAAAACAGCGATGGTTCCTGGACACTTACCTGGTCGCATGGGGTGCCGCTCACAACCGATGATGTCTATTTCTTCCAAATTGGCGGCACCATCAACAGCGGTCTGAGCAACAACACCCTGCTGCAATCCAGTGCGCTAACCCAGGGGCTAGATACCATGGGGATTGCCTACGCCAGCCAGGACAGCGCCGTAGTTAACGTGGGCCAGGACGAAGAATCCACCATCTTTAACGAGGTCGTCATTAATGAGGTGCGCCCGGCCGTAAGCTGCGGCAGCGAAACCATCGAAATTCACAACCGCAGCACCAACGCCATCAACATTGGCGGCTGGGAGCTTTCGGATGAAGATGGCTTCATTTACCATTTTCCCAATCCCACCTTTATTCCCAACGACGGCTACCTGACGGTGAGCCTGAGCAGCGGCCGCAACGACGGCATCAATTTTTACACGGGCGATGGGTTTGCCGGGGCTTTGGGCGACAACGAAGACCAGATGGCGCTTTACAACAGCAGTGTGCATAACAAAACCACCCTGGTAGATTTTGTGCAGTGGGGCAGCGGTAACCTGCAAATTAAAACAGATGACGATTTGGCGGTTTTGGCAGGGCAGTGGCAAAACAATGTTTTTGTTACAGCCCCGGCTGCAGACCAATCTTTGGGTCGGGATCGCAACGCCAGTGATAGCAACAGCATCACCGATTGGGAAAACACGGGCGGCATTGATTCGGCGTCGCCCTCTTTTGGGGCAATCAATATCTCAATTCCGGGCAAGGATGTAACACCGCCGCCAATTATTACGGCCGTGGAGACAACGGCCGTTCCTGGCCAGGAAGGTACCGTGCGTCTGGATTGGGTCAACCCGGTGGTTGGCGACCTGTCAGGCGTGCGCATTGTGCGCTCCACCCAAACCACCCCCACCAGCATCAGCGACGGCACCGTGGTGTACGATGGCAAAGCCGTCACCTTCACCGATACGGGGCTTACCCCCGGCCAGCCCGTGTTTTACACCCTGTTTGCCTACGACGAAGCGGGCAACCTTTCTTGCCCACACGCCAATCTACCCACCAAAGCCATCCCGCCACAAGATGTGTACATTGCCTACGAAGATTTGAAAGGCTGGCGGCTGGCCGACTGGGACATGAATGATTTGATTGTTTACCAAAGTACGGCCGTTCAGCTCACAGATGATGGCGTCTCCCAAATTGACATCATCATGGAACCCGTCGCGCGCGGTGGCGTGTTTGACCACACCCTCTTTTTAAACGTAGATTTCAACGGCACAGCCAACATCATCCAGCGCACCTACAACAAAAATGGCTCATTGCGCAGCACCCTCAACACCGTCGCCAGCAATGGCACGCAGCTCACCATCATCCAAAACACCCAAACAGAGCTGCCACCCAACGCTCTAGACGGCACCACCAACGCCTTTTCTGGCACAGGCCAGGTAAACGGCCCCCGCGTAGAAATCAGCATCACGCTCAACAACCCGGCCGCCAATCCACTGGAAACGCTGCAAACCCCACCCTTCGATCCGTGGATTTGGGTGATTGACACGCAGGTCAGCGTGCATCTGCTGGGGGTGGATGCCCTTAGCAATACCCAAAAAGTGGAAGGCGGCGTGCTGCATGGCCGCGACTTGCCCTTTGCCGTGTTGTTTGAAGATGCGTGGCAATGGCCAGAAGAAGAAATACCCATCTGGAGCGCCTACCCGGAGTATGTAGATTTTATTGTGAGCGATGGGCTGCAAGCCACTCACTGGATGGACAACCCGGAAGCGGGCCTGCTGTGGGAACCGTACGGCTTGCCAGGTCGCCCATTTAACGTAAGCAGCCAACTACCGAACCGGTTGGATGCCTGGTTGGCGGAGACGGCCGTTTCCTCCCCAGAACTCCCCGACACCCTTGTAACTACCCAAACCGGCTGGCCCAGAACCACCGGCGGCTACATCTTCTCCTCCCCGCTCATCACCGACCTGGACGGCGACACTCACAACGAACTCATCGTGGCCGCGAATAACTTTGAGCTGTACGTCTACGAAGCCGACGGTACCGCCACCCCCGGCTGGCCCAAAAATTTGCTCTCCTACGTGCGCAGTTCACCCGCCGTGGGCGACATTGACGGCGATGGCGACATGGAACTGGTCATTGGCAGCGACAACGGCAAGCTGCACGCTTACCACCATAACGGAACGGCCGTAACCAACTTCCCCATCAGCCTCGGCGGCGGCGGCATCAAAGCCAGCCCCACCCTGGCCCAGCTAGATGGCGACGCCGGGCTGGAAATCATCGTCCACACCAGCGCCGGAGAAATTCACATTCTCAACGGCGACGGCAGCAACTTTTCCAACAAATGGCCGCAATCCGTCGGCAGTTCCAAAGATTTGTTCGGCAGTGTCCTCATAGATTCTTCCCCAGCCGTGGGCGACATGGACGCCGACAACGTGCCCGAAATCGTCGTCGGCAGCACCGATGGCACCATCCACGCCTGGCATCTGGACGGCACCCGCCTCTCTGCGCTCTGGCCGCAGCAAACGGGCGATGTGGTTTACGCCTCCCCCGTCATCGTAGACCTGAACGAAGATGGCTTTCGCGATGTCGTAGCTACCTCTGGCGATGGCAAAATTTATGCCTGGCGCGGCGAAGGCACCTTGCTGCCTGGCTTCCCCATCAATGCCAACAGCCCGTTCATCGCCTCCCCTGCCGTAGCCGATGTTGACAACGACGGCGACCTGGAGCTGGTGGCCGCTACGCTGGATGGCGTGATTCTGGCTTACCACCACGACGGCACACCCATGTTCAACTGGCCCCGCCGCACCAACAGCACCACCTACACCTCCCCCATTATTGGCGATGTAGACGGGGATCGGGATCTGGAAATCATCATAGGGGGACATAACGGCCGTCTCTACGGCTGGCATCACGACGGTATTCCTATTGCTAATTGGCCGCTGCAAGCCAATGATTGGATTGTGGGCACACCCGCCCTCGGCGATCTGGATAATGACGGTGATGTAGACATCGCCGTGGGCACCTACGACCGCAAGCTGCACGTCTGGGATGAAGCCGGAGTCTACGATCCAGAAACCATCAAGTGGCAAAACCTGGATGGCGACATCCACCATTCCGGCTTTGTAGAAACCAGTACGCCCATACAACCATTACCAGAAGTCATTTTTACCACCTATATTCCAATGATTACACGGTAAAAGAGGAAGCATGGGTCATTTTTTAACATAATGAACCATGCCGATCATTTACTTTGGGAGCTGCTTCATGAAACAAATAGTCAAATCACCGTTTCTCAAACTCTTGCTGGCTGCGCTGCTGCTTACAGCGCTCCTACCTGCACAAAAAACACAGGCTGTAGGCGAAACCTCCACCAAGTTTGGCATGTTTGTGCCGCCCAACGGTAACAACACCGGGCGCGACCCAATGCTGGTGGTAACGGCCGTTCAAGACAACACCAGCGTAGACATCGTAGACGACAACGCCGACGGCGACAACGATGACTCCGCCCTAGGGCTTACCCTCAACACCGGGCAATCACACATCATCTTTATTCAGGATGGCGCAGTAAATGACGACCTGGGCGGCAAGCAGGACGGCGACTACTTCCAAATCACCAGCAGCAAGCCGGTCATCGTGGCCAACCTTACCGCCAACACCGACTGGCAGCACGACTTTTTACCCGCCGATAATCGGCGCATGAGCGGCACCAGCTTTTACCTGTACCGGCCGATTGGGTTTACAAATACAAACGGCCGTAACCAACTCCTCAACCTCTTCGCCTACAGTAACAACACCGACATCCAAATCATAGACATCACCGACGTAGCCAAAACCAACGGCGGCACCACCAGCGTCGTCAGCGATGCCGACGGCACCGTCATCTTCAGCGCCACGCTGGACGCCGGGGAAGATTTGCAAGAAGTGAACGGCTACAACGTAGCCCTGCCTGCTGGACGCACCTTCCACATCATCAGCAACAAAGACATCACCGCTATGTTTGGCTCACTCAGCAAAGGGCAAACCGGCAGCCGCGACGGCGGCGCCTACGTCCCCGGCAAAAACGGCACCTCTGCCGACCGCACCTTCTATTTTGCCATTCCTTACCGCTACGCGAATGAACGTGAAATGCGCCTCGTTTCCTACGCCAAAGCGGCCAACGTCACCATTCGCGGCTGGAACACCAACACCGACCAATGGAACACCATCACCACGGTCACCCTGCCCAAATACGGCCATGAAGAACTCATCGGTAACGAACTTGGCACCTCCTTCAATTACTACCTTTTTGAAGTCACCGCCGACGAAACCATCTCCATCTTTGAAACCAACTGGCTGGAAACAGGCAGCTTTGGCACGTCTGACATCATGACCTTCATCTCTGCCAGCGATGGCCAGGGGGCGGGCAAAGAATTTTTAGCCTACATGGGGCCACCCGCGCTGGAGCTAGGCGTGCAGCTTTCCCATCTTTATGTCTACTCATACCAGGCCACCAGCGGCATCGCCTACGACGCCGACAGCTACGGCGAGTACATTGAGCTGTATAACAACAGCGGCCAAACGCTCAATCTGGCAGGCTGGTCATTGGCCAACGAGGACGGCTGGCGGGTCACTATTCCGGCAGGCAAAAGCGTCGCCGCCGGGCAAACCTTCTTGCTGGAGTTCCACCAGGAAGCCACCAACGCCACGGCCGATTTTGTCTACGGCACCCTCTTCCCCAAATTTAAGCTGGGCAATGGCTCAGATACGATCACTTTGTACAATGCGGCGGGAACGGCCGTTGACACCCTCACCTACACCGACACCGGCTGGGGCAACCACGGCGTCTACACTGCCCTGGAACGCAAAAATCCCAACCTGGCCTTTACCGCAACCAACGCCCAAAACAGCGCTACCTTCGTGGCCAACAACAGTACCAATCTGGGTAGCTACTACGGGACGCCAGATGTACACAACGGCGTCGCCGGGAACGGCAGCGGCACCCTCGTCATCAACGAACTGATGACCGGGCGCATCTACCAATCCTTCAGCATAGACGCAGACAGCTACCACGACATTGCCCTCACCGTAGACGAATGGCTGGGACTGCACAGCGGCGACAATCCGGCCACCGGCGACATGCTGGAAAATCCCTACCTCATCGTGGAAACCGACCAGCCCGTGAGCGTGATGAACGCCAACTGGAACGACAACTGGCTGGCTTACGGCACCGGCACCCTCCAGCCCGATCCGCTCATCAACCACACCGCCAACTACTACGAGCGCATCGCCGGGGAGCCAATCGTCTTCTCCACCTATGTCTCCAACGAGTTCAACACGCTCTACAACCCGATCACCACCATCCAACTGCCCGTTGGCGTGGATTACACGCCTGGCAGCTACACCTCCCCCAGCCAGATCAGCGGCGTCACGCCCACGGAAGTGCAGAATGGCGACGGCTCCTGGACGCTCACCTGGACCCACGACAAGCCGCTGCCCGGCGCTGACGTTTACTTTTTCCAGGTGGCGGGCACGATTAGCAGCAGCCTTAGCGCGGGCACGCTGCTGCAATCCACCGCCCACACCAGCGGCCAAGACACCGTCGGCAGCGCCTATGCCAGCCAGGACAGCGCCGTCGTCAACGTGGGCACCATTGACGAATCCACCGTCATCAACGACATCATCATCAACGAGGTGATGACCGACGCCACCTGCGGCGCAGAAACAATCGAAATTCACAACCGGAGCACCAGCGCCATCAACATCGGCGGCTGGGAGCTGGCGGATGAAGATGGCTTCATCTTCCGCTTCCCTAACCTCACCTTCATCCCCAACGACGGCTACCTGCTCGTCAGCCTGAGCAGCGGCGTCAACGACGAGCTGCATTTTTACACGGGTGATGCCTACGCCGGAGCGCTAGGCGACAGCGAAGACCAGATGGCTCTCTACAGTAGCAGCACGCACGACGTGACCACGCTGGTAGACTTTGTGCAGTGGGCGACTGGTAGTTTGCAAGACGGCGCAGACGACGATCTGGCAGTGGCCGCCGGGCTGTGGCAGGATGGCACCTTCGTGACCGCCACCGCCAAAGACCAGACGATTGGCCGCGACCGCAGCGCCACGGACAGCAACGGCCGTCTTGATTGGGACAACACGGGCGGTGCGGATTCGGCCGTACCCACCCTGGGCGCGATCAATGTCTCTATTCCCGGCGAGGATGTGACCCCACCGCCGCAAATTACCGTGATGTCCGCAACGGCCGTTCCCGGCCAGGAGGGTTCTGTTCGCATAGATTGGACCAATCCCGCCGTGGGTGACCTGGCTGGCGTGCGCATCTTGCGCGCCAACAATGGGCTGCCCGACTCCTTAGGCGACGGCGAACTGGTCTACGACGGCATCGCCGGGACATACACCGACACCGGCCTCACCCCCGGCGACCCCGTCTTCTACACCCTGTTCGCCTACGACGACGCGGGCAACGTCTCCTGCCCCCACGCCGACGCGCCCACCAAAGCAGTGCCGCCACAAGATGTGTACATCGCTTTTGAAGACCTCAAGGGGTGGAGCTGGGTGGATTGGGACATGAACGATTTGATTGTGTATCAAAGTACGGCCGTTCAAGTTAACGAAATCGGCGTTACCCAGATTGATGTGGTGATGAAACCGGTCGCACGCGGCGGTTTATTCGACCACACGCTGCATCTCGCGGTAGATTTTCACGGTACCGCCAGCGTCACCAAGCGTACGTACAACAGCAGCGGCGTACTGCAAAGCACCACCACCAGTTACACCAGCGACGGCACCGATGTGACCGTGATTGACAGCACATTGGCCGCCCTGCCGCCCAATGCGCAAGACGGCACCACCAACGCCGTTTCCGGCTCTGGCCAGACCGACGGGCCACGCATTGAAATCTCCATCGCTCTCAGCGACCCGGCAGCCAATCCGCTGGAAACGCTGCAAGCCCTGCCGTTCGACCCGTGGATTCGCGTGGCTAACACGGGCGTGCATGTACATCTGGTTGGCGCGGGTGAAGTGGGCAACACGCAAACCGTCTCTGGCGGCCTGCTGCATGGCCGCGACCTACCCTTTGGCATTGTTCTGGAGGATGCCTGGGAGTGGCCCGAAGAAGATATTCCGATTTGGGAAGCGTACCCGGATTATGTTAACTACATCATCAGCGGCGGCACCACCAACACCGATTGGATGAGCAGCCCGCAAACCGCCTTAATTTGGGAGGCCAACGGCACCCCTGGGCGACCCTGGTATGCCACGACCAGCAACAGCTTTTTGAGCAAATTTGCCGCGCCTATGGTGGGAACGGCCGTCTTCGACAGCCCCGTCGCCTCCCAAACCGGCTGGCCAAAAACCACCGGCGGCTACATCTTCTCCTCTCCTGTCATTGTGGATTTGGACGGGGATAACCAAAACGAACTCATCGTCGCGGCCAATAACTTTGAGCTGTACGTTTTTGAAGCGGACGGCAGCGCCACGCCTGGCTGGTCCAAAAATCTGCTCTCTTACGTGCGCAGTTCCCCCGCCGTGGGCGACATTGACGGCGACGGCGACCTGGAGCTGGTCATCGGCACGGACAACGGCAAGCTCCACGCCTACCATCATGATGGAACGGCCGTTACCAACTTCCCCCTCAGCCTCAACAGCGGCGCAATTAAAGCCAGCCCCACCCTGGCTCAGTTAGATGGCGACGCTGCGCTGGAGATCATCGTGCACACCGCCAACGGCAAGGTAGATATCCGCAACGGCAATGGCAGTGCCTTCTCGGCGAACTGGCCGCAAACTGTAGGCACCGCCGCCGACTCATTTGGCAACCTCATCGTGGCCGCTTCACCCGCCGTGGGCGACATGGATGGCGACAATCAGCCAGAAATTGTAGTTGCCAGCACGGATGGCAACGTGTACGCCTGGCATTTGGACGGAACGGTCGTTTCCGTACTCTGGCCGCGACAAACCGACGACTGGATTTACGCCACGCCCATCATCGTGGACCTGAACGAGGACGGCTACCGGGACGTGGTGGCGCTCTCCGGCGATGGCAAAATCTATGCCTGGCGCGGCGAAGGCACACCGCTGCCCGGCTTCCCCATTGATGCCCGCAGCCCGTTTGTGGCCTCTCCCGCCATCGCCGATGTAGATGGCGACGGCGACCTGGAGCTATTTGCCGTGACGTTGGATGGCAAAGTGCTGGGCTACCACCACGACGGTACGCCGATGTTCAACTGGCCACGCCAGACCGGGGCCACCACCTACGCCTCACCCATCATCGGCGATGTGGATGGGGACGGGGATGTAGAAATTATCGTGGGAAGTCATAACGGCCGTATCAACGGCTGGCACCACGACGGCATTCCCATTGTGGATTGGCCATTGCAAACGGCCGACTGGATTGTGGGCACGCCCACGCTGGGCGACCTAGACAAGGATGGCGACATCGAAATCGCCGTGGGCGCTTACGACCGCAAGGTGTACGTCTGGGATGAAGCGGGCAGCTACAACCCGGCCAACATCCCCTGGGGCGGCTTTGCCGGGGACAGCAACCACGCCAGCCTGGTGCAAACCGACACGCCCATTCAGGCGCTGCCGGACGTGGTGTTCACTATCTACCTGCCAATGACGGTAAAACCATAAAATCTGGTAGGGGCGGGATGGCGCGGAAATACCTCGGTTTAAGCAACTGATCTATTCTCCGCGCCGTCTCGTCCGCTCAGGCAAAATTAGGCCGCCCCTACCTTCTGTCGTGGCCAGCGAGGGTGATGAAAACGTCTTCCAGGGTGGGGTCTGTGGGGGCAACGGCCGTTTCCACCCCAAACCCTTTTTGCAATAGATGAGATTGGATTTGAACGGCCGTTAACTGCCCCGCCGCTGTCTCCACCCGCAAATGATCCCCCGCCAGATTCACCCGCGTCACCCCCGCCAAATCATCCAGGGCCGACAGCGCCGGCATGAGCGGTGCCACGGTGATGTCCCACAAGTTGCCCTGAACCGTTTCTGCCTTGAGTGCGTCCGGCGTGCCCAGCGCCAGCAGTTCCCCCCGATACATAATGCCCAGCCGGTGACAATATTCCGCCTCGTCCATGTAATGCGTGGTCACAAAAATGGTGGTTCCCTGCGCCGCCAAATCGTAAATAAGGTCCCAAAAGGTGCGGCGGGCTTTGGGATCCACGCCGCTGGTTGGTTCGTCTAAAAAAATGAGCGTGGGTTGGTGGGTGAGCGCCGCACCCAACGCCAATCGCTGCCGCCAGCCCGTAGACAGCCCCTTCACCCGCTCCTGCTGAATATCCGCCAGGCCGATGAGCGAGAGCACCTCGTCCAGCCGCTCGTTGGGCCGCCGCAGGCCATACACGCCTGCGTAAAATGCCAGGTTTTCGCGCACGGTCAAATCATCGTACAGAGCAAATTTTTGGGACATGTACCCCACGCGCGGGCGGATCGCTTCCGCCTCGGTGTCAATATCTAGCCCCAACACTTTGCCCTGCCCGCCGCTGGGTCGCAGCAGCCCCAGCAACATGCGGATAGTGGTAGTTTTGCCAGAGCCGTTTGGCCCCAGGTAACCCATAATTTCGCCGCGATTGACGGTGAAGTTGAGTTGATCAACGGCCGTAAAATCGCCAAACGTTTTGGTGAGGTTGTTCACTTCAATGGCAGGTTCACTCATTTTTATTCTTCCAGCAGTTCAATAAACACATCTTCCAGCGTGGGCGCGATGGGCTGAAGGCGGGTGAGGGTGATGCTTGCAGACGCGGCGGTTTGGGGCAGGCGCTGCTGAACGGCCGTTACCCCATCACGCCGCACCCGCAGGTGCAGTTTGCTGCCAAAGGCCTGCACCGCTTCCACATCCGGGTCCTGTTCACACAGCTGGCGCAGCTGGCGCGGATTTGAACCAACGAGTTCCAGGATACGGCCGTTGAGCGGCGATGTCAGTTCTTTCACCGTGCCCTCGGCCAAAATGCGCCCCGCATTCATAAAGCCGATGCGCGTGCAGCGGCTGGCCTCGTCCATGTACGGCGTACTCACCACCACCGTCACGCCCTCTTGCGTGACGGCGCGGCCAATCAGCTGCCAGAAATCCTGGCGCGTCACCGGGTCCACACCGCCAGTTGGCTCGTCCAGCAGCAGCAGCCGGGGGCGGTGAATGAGCGCAGTAGCCAGCCCCAGCTTTTGCTTCATGCCGCCAGACAGGTTACGCGCCAGCCGCCCCTCAAACTCGCCAAGTCCCACAAATTTAAGCATCGCCACCTTGCGCTGCTGCCAATCGGCGGCAGAGATGTTGTTGACCTCGGCAAAAAAGCGCAGGTTCTCGCCCACCGTCAAATCGCCATACAAACTAAACCGCTGGGGCAGGTAGCCAATTTGCCGCCGAATTTTCTCCATCTCCTGCGCCAGATCGCAGCCAACGATTTGGCCGCTGCCGCCATCCAGCCGCAGCGCCCCCACCAGCAGCCGGAACAGGGTAGTTTTGCCCGCGCCATCTGGCCCCACCAGCCCGTAAATTTCACCGGGCTGGATGACGAGATCGAGATGATCAACGGCCGTAACTTCCCCACTTCCGGTGGCAAAACGGCGCTCTAGCTGCTGGACAGCGATGATTGGATCGCTCATGTTGGGCCAAAATCCACATCGGCGGGCATGCCGGGACGCAGCTTTTCCAGCCCGTCCTGCACGGCCAGCTCAATGGCAAATACGGTCGAGGCGCGTCCCTCGGCGGTTTGCACGTTGCGCGGGGTGAACTCTGCGTGGTCGGCCACGTGGACCACGGTGGCGGTAAATTGTTCGTTGGGGAAGGAGTCTACGGTGAGAACGGCCGTTTCGCCCAAACCAATCTGCCCATACAAATCTTCCGGAACAAACACGGTGATGGTCAGCTCCGCCAGCTCGCCCAGGGTGAGCAGCGTGCCGCCCGGTAGGCGCATTTCGCCCGGCTCGACCGTGCGCTCTAGCACCACGCCCGCTGCGGGAGCGGTTAAGGTCAGGCGGCTGATTTGCAATTCTATGAGGGAAACGGCCGCTTCGGCCGCCTGAACCTGGGCAGCAGCAGCAGCCACCTGCTCTGGTCTGGCCCCAGCCAGCAGCTGATCCAGCTGCGCCTGGGCCGCATCCACGCCCGCTTCGGCCACGTCCTGCTGGGTTTCCAGCAATTTTTCCTGCGCCGCCAGGCTGGATTGCAGCTGTTGGGACATCGCCAGCTGGCCATTCAGCCCGGCCAGTTCTCCCTGCGCCTGGGCGATGGTGGTCAGCAGGTCGGCCGAGGGCTGGGTTTGCCGCAGCGTTTGCGCTTCTGTGACGGTGGCGGTAAGTTCCTCAATCTGGTCGGTAAGATCGTCAATGTCGGCTTGCAAATCGTCCTGGTCTTCGGCCAGGATGTCTAGCTGTTCTTGCAGGGCATTCAGGGAGGCTTGGGCGCGAGCAACGGCCGTTTCCCCCGCCGCAATCTGTTCAGCCGAAGCGCCCGCCTGCACCAAATCATAGCTGGCCTGCGCCGCGCCAAGTCCGGCCTGCGCCTGCGCCAGTTGGCCCGCCAGCAGGGCGGTGTCAAACTGCACCAGCGGCTGCCCGGCCCCGACGGTATCGCCCACGTCCACCAAAACGTCCAGAACGCGACCGCCCATCTCCGGACTGATTTTGATTTCGGTGGTTTCGATGGTGCCTGAGGCAGTGATACGGCCGTTTGCCCCCACATCGCGCACAAAAAAGAACCAGTAAGCCCCGGCAGCTACAACAGCAATAACAATTATCACGCGCACAAAAACAGGTGGTCCGTGTCTCATAACAAAAACTCCTTCAAAAATAGGACGCAGATTAACGCGGATAAACGCGGATTAAATTCTGATAAATCTGCGTAATCTGCGTAATCTGTGGTTTTTTAATCCAAACGTTTGTGGAAGCGGGAAGCGGCCGCGCCCAGCATGATGAAACCAAAAACAGAAAGCGCAAACACTTCTGGCCCCAAAGCCGCCAATCCCGAACCTTTTAAAATAATGCCGCGCACCACAATCAGGTAATAGCGCAGCGGAATGGCATAGCTCACCCACTGCAAAATCACGGGCATCGCCTCCAGCGGAAACAAGAAGCCAGAGAGGAAAACCGAGGGCAGCAAGGTGAACATCACCATCAGCATCGCTTCTTGCTGGGTGTTGGCCAGGGTAGAAATAAAAATGCCCATGCCCAACGTGGTGACTATGAAAAGCGCGGACAGCCCCAGCAGCAGCCCCAGGCTACCGTTAATGGGCACGTCAAACAACAGAACGCCCGCCAGCAAAATTTCCAGCATGTTGAAGAAGGCGATGAGTACGTAGGGAACGACTTTGCCCACCACTAGCTCCCATGCCTGAATGGGGGTCACAATGATTTGTTCAATGGTGCCATACTCTCGCTCGCGCACGATGGCGGAGGCGGTAAGCAGCGTCGCCAAAAATTGCAAAATCATGCCAATCAGGGC
Organism: Ardenticatenaceae bacterium; assembly: GCA_020634455.1. Lineage (GTDB taxonomy): Bacteria > Chloroflexota > Anaerolineae > Promineifilales > Promineifilaceae > Leptofilum. The sequence goes on from JACKBQ010000001.1 coordinate 1,332,612, forward strand.
GGGGATCATGTAGTAAGAACTGACGAGATCGGGGTTGTACCAGACCTGGGTGCGCACTTCAACGGCCGTTCCCACCGCACCCGCCAATCCCTGCGCCGCCAAACGCTCCACCAGCAGTTCCGCCGACTGGCTTTGCCCGATAAGGGTGGCGGCAGCCAAGGCGGTGTTGGCCACTGTGGGGTCAGACCCATCAATGATAAAAGCGACCTGGGCAGGATCACCAGCGGCTACGGAACGGCCGTAATCCGGCGGAATAATCAGCCCCACCCGCACATCATTGCTCTCGATGAGCTGGCGCAGCTCACTTTCCGCCTGCACATCGTAGGTCAGCCGAAAATAGTCGGCGGCGCGAAATGCATCCAGCAATTCACGAGATGCAGCGCTTTTGTCCTGGTCAAACACGGCCATCGGCACGTTGCGCACGTCGTTGGTGGCCGCATACCCCAGCAAAATCAGCTGGATGATGGGCAGCATAATGATCAGGGCCAACGTGCGCGGATCGCGTCGAATCTGGATAAACTCTTTGCGAATCAGGGAAGCGAGTCTGGAATTAACCATAGGGACTCCAATCAAAATGAGTTAAAAAACAAACAACTGGCTGGAAATCAGGCATCCTTGTCGAACGGTTCCTTGATCTCAATACCAGACAAAAACAGATCCACCACAAAACGGGCTGTTTTGGCAGGGTCGGTAATGGGCACATTGTAAAACGTCGGGCGCATCACGGTGAAGGCAAAAATAGTGCCAATCATGGCAAAAGCCAGTTCACGCGGATCGGACGCATTCAATCGTCCGGCATCCATCTGAATTTGCAAAAACTGGGCCAGCAGTTGAATGCTTTTTTCCTGTACAGCCCGAACCTGGGCAAAAAGGGTTAAATCTTCACTGTAGGCGCCAATGGTGTGGCGAATCATATCGCGATAATCGTACATGAAGGTAACGGCCGTTTCCGCCAGATGGTACAGTGTCTCATTAAAATCGGCCTCGGGTGCCAACAGCAGTTGTTGAAGCGCCACGTTAGGTGCAATCCCTTCGGCAAACTCTCGCATGAGTGATTGGCGATCGCCAAAGTGACGATAAACAGTGGCGACGCCCACCCCTGCCTCTTCCGCAATTTGCTCCATGGTGGGGCGCGCCATGCCAAATTGGCCAAACACCACGCGAGCTGCCTCCAAAATGCGCTCACGCATTCCCGGTTGGTTCAGCTCCTGAATCTCCATGCCGTGCGCTTCAGACAGCTTTTGCAGCAGCGCTTCTTTGCTGCCTACCTGACGGTAAAGCGTCGCCCGCGATTGGCCGGTGTGGGTGGACAACTGTTCCATCGTGAAGGTGTCGCCACTAGTTTGTAGCAGCTCTGCTGCGGCTGCCAAAATCTGGTTAAGGCTGTCAGAATCGCTCTGAGATGGCATGATAGATAATTCTATCTATCGTTCCGTTTTTGTCAAGATGCAGCTGCCGTTCACAGCGATAGTACCGCTCACCCAAGGACCTATTTACCGCGTGAAACGGCCGTTCCTCACGCCCCCTTCACGCCCCTTCACGCCTCTTTTTTCTACCATTCAAACCAGCATAAATTTTGCCAACATGCACCAAGACCCCAAGGGTTTTAGTCCATATTTTTAACCTTGAGGATGAAAACCCTTGGGGTCTCGAACCTGGAACACCATGCGCCGATTACTCCATATTTTGTTAACAATTGTCCAAACCGCCCTGGCCTTGCTGGTGGGCTACCTGCTGCTGCTAACCGGAGCAGCCTGGCGGCAAAAACGAACCACGCCCGCGCGTAAATCTGCCCCCAGCCACCGCTTTGCCATCCTGGTACCTGCCCACAACGAAGAAAAATTGCTGCCCCAGCTGCTGCAAAATCTGCAAAAGCTCGTCTACCCAACGGCATTATTTGATGTGCATGTGGTGGCGGATAACTGTACGGATGAAACGGCCGTTCTTGCCCAAACCCACGGCGCACACGTCCACGAACGGTTCCACGACACGCTGCGTGGCAAAGGGTACGCCCTGCAATGGCTGCTAGACCGCCTGCAAACGGCTTCCACAAAATATGACGCTTACGTCATTCTGGATGCTGATTCAGTCGTCTCCGCCAACTTTTTGCAGGTGATGGACGCCCGCCTGGCGAACGGCGAGCGCGTCATCCAGGCGTATTACGCCGTGCAAAATCCGGGGCAATCGGGCAGCATCAGCTTGCGCTACGCGGCGCTGGCGGTGCTGCACTTTTTACGGCCGCAGGGGCGCATGGCCCTGGGCGGCTCGGCAGGGCTCAAGGGGAATGGCATGGTGTTTGCGGCAGAGGTGATGAACGGCCGTTCCTGGACCGCCTCCCTCACCGAAGATATCGAATTCCACATGAACCTGATTCTGGCCGGGGAGCGCGTGACGTTTGCCCCCGATGCCATCGTCTGGGCGGAGATGCCGGAAACGCTGGCCGATTCCCACACCCAAAACGTGCGCTGGGAGCAAGGCCGCCTGGAAATGATTCGCCACTACGTGCCCACTCTGCTCAAACAAGCCTTCCAGCGCCGCAGCTTTGTGCTGTTCGATGCGGCCGTGGAGCAGCTTATCCCGCCGTTTTCCATTTTGGCGGGCAGCAGTCTGCTGGCCTGGCTGGCGGCGGTGGTTGTGCCGGGCAATCGCCCCCAACGCCGCCGCAGCTTGGGCCTCAGCAGCGCCATTTTGCTGGGGCAGGTGGTGTACCTGTTTGCGGGATTGAAGTTGGCAGAAGCGCCAACGGCCGTTTACAAAGCCCTGCTCGGCGTCCCCAATTTCATCATCTGGAAAATTGGACTTTACCTGCAAGTGGCCCTGGGCAAAGGGGCGCAGGGCTGGGTGCGTACCGAACGGAACGAGAATTAATTGGGTAAATGAGTAATTACCCAATTACTCAATTACAAATTACTAACGTGCAGAGGAAACAAGCATGGAACACAAAATTCTAGACCACAAAGCTGCCAAAATGTTGGAAATTTATGCCGAAGAACGGTTCAAGGACGGCCGTTCCGCCCAACGGCTCCGGCTGCAACTGGTGCTTTGGGTGCTGCGCATGAAGGTGCTGGGCAGCCTCAAACGCCTGCTGGACTTTTCCGTGGCGGCCGTCATGCTGCTGCTGCTCTCGCCGCTGATGAGCATTACCGCCCTGCTAGTGAAATGGACCTCGCCAGGCCCCATCTTTTTTGGGCAGACTCGCGTGGGCAAATATGGCACGCACTTTACCTGCTACAAATTCCGCTCCATGTACACCGACGCCGAAGAGCGTAAAGCAGAACTCATGAAGTTCAACGAGGCAGATGGCCCCGTCTTCAAAATGAAAAACGACCCGCGCATCACCAGCGTGGGGCGCATCATTCGCAAGCTCAGCATTGATGAGCTGCCCCAATTGTGGAACGTGCTCCGGGGCGATATGAGTCTGGTTGGCCCCCGCCCACCCGTGCCCAAAGAAGTGGCCGAATACAACTTTGATCAGCTGCGCCGCCTGCACACCATCCCCGGCATCACCGGTTTGCAGCAGGTATCTGGCCGCAGCAACATGGATTTCACCCGCTGGGTGGAGCTGGATTTGCAGTACATTGCCCAGCAAAGCTTTTGGAACGACATCAAGATTTTGTTCAAAACGATTCCGGCTGTTTTGTTTAGCCGGGGAGCTTATTAGGTAAACCGTAAACGGTAATCAGTAATCGGTAATCAGGCATTTACCGATTACCGACCACCGATTACCGATTACCGAAACAGGGGAGACAAACATGCGCGAACTACTCATCATCCTGGGAATACCCATTGACGATTTGGACATGGATTCCGCTTTGGTGCGGATTGACAACTTTATTACAAACGGCCGTAAAACCGGTAAGACCCACCAAATCGCCACCGTTAACGCCGATTTTGTGGTGAAAGCCCGCGAAGACCCGGAATTGCGCCGCATTTTGCAAGAGTCAGACATGGCTACGGCAGACGGGATGCCGCTGGTGTGGGGGGCGCGTATGTTGGGGATGCCGCTAAACGGCCGTGTTACCGGAGCCGATTTAGTACCTGCTCTAGCTGAACGAGCGGCCCAAGAAGGGTACTCCCTCTTCCTGCTGGGCGCGGCTCCCGGCGTCGCCGCCCACGCCGCCGAAATTTTAACCGCACGTCATCCCGGCCTGAAAATTGCTGGTGTGCTCTCCCCACCCAAAGCCTCGCTTCTGGAGATGGACCCCAGCATCGTAGACACCGTGCGTGCCGCCAAACCAGACGTTTTGCTGGTCGCCTTTGGCAATCCCAAACAAGAAAAATGGATTGCGATGCACGCCCATAAGCTGCAAGTTCCCGTAGCTATCGGTGTTGGGGGTACGCTGGACTTTATTGCGGGCCAGACCAAACGCGCCCCGGCATGGATGCAGCGCACCGGCACAGAATGGATTTTCCGGCTAAGCCAGGAACCGAAGCGGCTGTTCCGCCGCTACGTCAGCGACATGCTCGGCTTCATCCCCTTCTTTGCCCGGCAGTGGTGGCTCATGCGCCAAGGCCAGCAGCCAGACCCGGTCGCCTTGCCCAAGTCGAACCTGATTTTGGTGCGTGAGGCAGCGATTTTGAACGTAAACGGCCGTCTCGACCGCAGCAACGTCACCAGCTTCAACAACCACGTCACCGTCGCCCTCACCAACACCGACAAGATCATCGTGAATTTGGAGCAAGCCACGTTTGTTGACAGCACAGGACTGGGCGCATTGGTGAATTTACACAAACAGGCATTGGATAAAGGCAAAACGATGGCAGTTACGGCCGTTCCCCCCAACATTGCCAAAGCGATGAGCTTGCTCAAACTGGATCGCCTGCTGGCCATCTACCCCACCACCGACGATGTTCTCCGGCTGGCACCCTCGGTCACACAGCCGATCAGCGTCCAGGGCAAATGGCGCGTACTGCACACCCCAGTTCGTCTAGACGCCCTCACCACGCCAGAGCTGTACCTGGCGGCAAAAGCAGAGCTGCAAAACGCGCCTTACCTCGTACTGAACCTGACCAACACCATCTTTTTAGCCAGCGCGGGCATGGCCGCCATTGCCAAGCTATCTCGCGAAGCCGTGGCCATGAATGGTGAACTGCGCCTGGCAGGCAGCCAGGGAGACGTCGCCCGCACCCTGGAACTGATGAATTTTGACAAGGTGCTGCCCGTTTTTACGGACATGGCCACCGCTACCATTTAAACGCAACCAACCTCCCGAAGGTTTTCGCCGGGAGATGATAAATACCTGAAACCTCCGGGAGGTTTTTAATGAAAGGCTTGCTCATTTCAACAACCGATGGCTCTCATTTGGAGCCATTGACCAACAAACAACCGCAAACCATGCTGCCCATTGCCAACCAGCCCGTGATGGCGCTGGCCATCAGCGTGTTGGCCCGGCATGGCGTGAAGCAACTTACGGCCGTTCTCCACGACCGTCCTAGCAGCGTAGCCGCCTACTTTGGCGATGGGGCGCGCTGGGGTGTGGCGCTGAACCACGAGACACCCGCGCCGCACTTCGGCACTGTAGGCATTTTGCAGGCCCAGGCCGATTGGCTGGATGAGACCTTTGTGATTTTGCCGGCCGACGTGATTATTGATCTGGATTTAACGGCCGTTCTCACCCACCACCAAAGCCACAGCGCCCCGGTCACGGCCGTGCTTCAGGCTGATGGACAAACCCCCACCGGCTGTTTTGTATGCGATACGGCCGTACTCGCCCACCTGCCCAACGACCCCACTGCCGACCTCTGGGACAGCCTGCAAGCCCAAAACATGCCCTTGCAAACCATCCAGCTGACTGGTATCTACAATCCACTCAGCAGCTTTTCTGATTACCACGCCGCCAACATCGGCTACCTTCACAGCTACCAGCCAGACGGTTCCCAACCCAGCTTCCAGCATCCCATCTACGACGGCCAGCAGTACGCTCCCGGCGTCTGGGTCGGGCGCAATCCCATCATTCACCCCAGCGTCAAAATTGTGCCGCCGCTCTACATTGGCGATGGCTGCCGCATTGGCCGCGATGTGGAGCTAGGCCCCGGCGTGGTCATTGGCGACAACGTCATCATTGACGACGAAGCCACCGTGCAAGAGAGCGTCATCCTGGCCAACACCTACGTCGGCCAGCTGGTGAACATTCACCAGCGCATTGTCAGCCAAAACAAACTGGTAGATGCCAACACCAACAAGGCCATCGAGCTGGTAGACCGCTTCCTGCTCACGGAAAACAGCCCGGCCGCGGCCAGCGATATTATTCGGCGCAACCTGGATGCCCTGGCGGCCGCGCTGCTCATTGTGCTGCTGCTGCCATTGTGGCTATTGCTGGGCTTGGGGACGTTTTTGATAAACGGCCGTCTCCTCAGCCGCACCCAGGTTACTGGCACCCGCCCCTGGTCGGCCAACAAAGCCGCCGGGCAGCACGAATTTAACATGCCCATTTTTGCCGCCTACAACCGCCAGGGGCAGCTCACGGGCTGGGGGCGCTGGCTGCTGCGATGGGAGCTGCATCGGCTACCTTCCCTATTTTCTGTGTTTGTCGGCAATATGGCCATTGTGGGGGTCATGCCCCTGGCCAGCGAAGAAGCCGCCAACGTGCAAGAAGCGTGGCAAACCCGCCGCTACGAAAGTCCAATGGGCTTCACCGGCCTTTGGTTTGTGCAGTGCGCCGCCGACGCTTCGCTGGACGAAATTTTGATTACCGACGCCTTTTACGTCTCTACCCGCACCTGGCGGGAAGATTGGCGATTGCTGCGGCAAACACCCGCCGCCTGGTGGCGACGCGCCACAATCAAGGCAAACCTGTCGGCTGTGAAGCGGGCAGCAATTTAACGGAAACCAACCCCCCCGGGAGGTTTCAGGCACCATCAAGGCCATTTATCAAACCTCCCGGAGGATTATTTTCAGAGGAGAATCATCATGTTGCAAATTCAGACCAAATCTGTGGAAAACGTTATCATTTTTGCATTGAACGGCCGTTTCGACACCTACACCGTCAATGACCTGCGCCAAAAGCTGGAGTCAGCCGCCAGTGTGCCCCCGGCCCAAATCCTGGTTGATTTAACCGAGGTGAACTTTGTAGATTCCACGGCGCTGGCTGCGCTGGTGCAGGGCATGAAGCACAGCCGTCAGCAGGGCGGCGACCTGCGCTTGTGCGGGCTGGGGCAATCTGTACGCATCATTTTTGAGCTTACCCGGCTAGATCGCGCTTTTGAAATTTACGTCAAACCGGATGAAGCTATTGCTGCTTTTGCCCAGCTACAGGAAGTTCAATCATGACCCGCTTCAGTAAAGCAGACATCCACATTCACACCACCTTCAGCGATGGCCTGAACGAGCCAGAGGCCGTGGTCAATTACGTCCTGACACAAACCGACCTCAGCGTCATCGCCATCACCGACCACAACACCATCGCCGGGGCGGAAGTGGCCTACGACTATTGGCACAAGCATCGGCATGATTTTCGCGAGCTTGAAGTGATCAAGGGCGTCGAAGTGAGTTCCGCCGAAGGGCACATTTTGGGCCTGTTTTTGGAAGAAGACATTCCCATGAACCTGAGCGCCGCCGACACGGTAGACGCCATTCACGAACAGGGCGGGCTGGCCATTGCCGCCCATCCCTTCACTCATCTGCTGCCGTTTACCGATTTTCACGGCGTGGGGCGGCGCATCGCCCATTTGCCGCTGGATGGTGTGGAAGCGCGCAGCTCTGTCCCGACTGAACTGTATGCGAACTGGATGACACTGCTTTATAATCGGCGGCACGCGCAGCACGCCACGCTGGGCAGCAGCGACGCGCACTATCTGACGATGGTCGGCAAAACGTACACGCTGTTTCCGGGCAAAACGGCCGTTGATTTTCGGCAGGCGGTGGAAGCCAAAACGGTGCGCGACGGTGGGCGCGTGAACGGGCCAATCGCCGTGTGGCAGGTGGTGCTGCATTTGCTACGTCAGCGGCAGTTGCCCATCTTTTTGCCCAACGACAAGCAATTTCGCCACGCCACGGCCGATTTAATTGTGGACACGGAGATGCTAAATGGATTAACGGCCGTTCTCAAACTAAACGGCCGTCTCACCCGCAACACGGCCGATTTGCTTAAAAAAGAAGGGCTGCGTTTGCTACGAGGCAATTACAATCAGTTGGTGCTCAATTTTGCCGAAACCAGTTTTGTAGACAGCGCGGGTTTGGGCGTGCTGGTCGCCTTACAAAAGCGGCTCAGCGAGCAAGGTGGCCGGCTGGCAGTGTGCAATTTGGCAACGGCCGTTGCCAAAACAATCCAGCTGGTGCGCCTGGACCACGTTCTCAAAATTTTCGCCAGCGAAGCGGACGCGTTGACCCAGCTAAGCCAAAACCCTGCCAACCTGACCTGGCAACCAGTTTAAGTGAGGAATTGGATGGGACGCTCTGAAGAGATCACCCTGTCATTACCAGCCAATGTAAAGTACGCGCCTGTGCTGGGTGCTACTTTGACAGCCATGCTTGCAGAAGAAACGGCCGAATCGTACAACATTCAGCTGGCCGTGCATGAACTGTTTACCAACATCGCCGAGCACGGCTACGGCAATAGCCTGACGGGGCTGGTTAATTGCCGGTTTGTGCTTCAGGTTGAGGAGCGCTGCTTTACGGCCGTTCTGCAAGACACCGCCCCAGCTTTTTCACCAGAAATGATTGGGTGGGAGCAGATTGAGACGTATTGGGAAACGGCCGTTTCCCCCCAAGGCACGCGCCACACCCTGAAATCCGCCCCAGAACCCGACCTGCTGCAAGATCGCGGGCGCGGTTTTTTCCTCATCAGCCAGCTCACCGACAGCCTCATTTGCCACATTACCGATGAAGGAAATACGTGGACACTCAGCAAAACTTTGTAACCACCACCTACTACATCCGAAAAACACCGTAATGCGGCTGGCCCGGCGTCACAAAATCCACATTGTGCGCCACGGAAAGCCCCACACTTAATGCTCGTCGCGTATCTCGCGGGTCCAAAATGCCATCGTCCCACAGCCGCGCCGTCGCGTAGTACGGATCAGATTCCTGTTCAAACTTCTGCCGCGTCATCATCTGCATCGCTTCGATGGTCGTCTTGTCTGGCTCGATGCCGCGCCGCCGGGCGGCACTTTCTTGCACAATGCCCAGCACTCCCGCCGCCTGCTCACCGCCCATCACGGCCACCCGGCTGTTGGGCCAGCTCCACAAAAAGCGCGGGTCGTAGGAACGGCCGCACATCGCATAATTCCCCGCCCCGTATGAGCCACCCACAATCACCGAAAACTGCGGCACGCTGCTCGTCGCCACCGCGTTAATCATCTGGCTGCCGTGCTTGATGATGCCGCCCCGCTCGTACTGCGTGCCCACCATGAAGCCGGTGATGTTTTGCAGATAGATCAGTGGCGTGCGGCTCTGGTTGCACAGCTGGATAAACTGCGCCGCCTTGTTGGCACATTCAGAAAAGAGGATGCCATTGTTACCCAAAATCCCCACCGGCCAGCCGTTGAGCACCGCGTGACCCGTCACCAACGTTGGGCCGTACTCCGGCTTGAACTCGAAAAACTCGGAGCCATCCACCAGCCGGGCAATCACCTCACGGATGTCAAACGGCACCCGCGGATCGGCCGGAATCACGCCCAGCAGTTCGTCCGGATCGTAGGCTGGGTCACGCGGCGACTGCCGGCGGCTGAGGCAGGCGGGTGGTTTTTGCTGATGGAGCTGGCTGGCAATAAAACGGCCGATTCTCACTGCATCCACATCATCTTCCGCCAAATAATCGCTCAACCCCGACACCTGCGCGTGCATTTCCGCCCCGCCCAGCGTCTCGTCATCCACCTCCTCACCGATGGCCATTTTGACCAGCGGCGGGCCGCCCAGGTAGGCAGTGGCCTTGCCCCGCACAAAGACAGTGTAGTCGCTCATCCCCGGCACGTACGCCCCGCCCGCCGTAGACGAGCCAAACACCAGCGCCACCTGCGGAATCCCGGCCGCAGACAATCGCGCCTGGTTAGCAAAGGTGCGCCCGCCCAAATTGAAAATCTCGTCCTGGTACAGCAAATTCGCCCCGGCCGACTCCACACAGGTGATGCAAGGTAAGCGATTTTCCGCCGCGATGGTTTGCGCCCGCAGCGTCTTTTGCAGCGACATCGGATACACCGCCCCGCCCTTGGCCGTGGCGTCATTCACCGAAACCAGGCATTCCACGCCACCGACCACGCCAATACCCACAATTTGCAGGGCGGCAGGCGCTTCGTCGTTGTACATGCCCCACGCCGCTAAGGGGGATAGTTCCAGAAATGGTGTACCGGGGTCCAACAGCAGCTCCAGCCGCTCGCGGGGCAACAGCTTGCCTTCCTGGCGGAATTTTCGCATACCGCGTTCACCGCCGCCCAAGCGCACCTGGGTCTGCCGCGCTTCCAGCGTCTGCACCAATTCCAGCATCGCGGCGCGATTCGTTTTGTATTCCTCACTGCGGGTGTTGAGAGATGATTTGAGTTTATCCATAATTTTTAGCCACAGATTTCGCAGATTACGCAGATTTTTTCTCTCTGTGCGACTCTGCGCTCCTCTGTGCAGCTCTGTGTTCCTGCTTTTTACGCGCTACTTTCTGAAAATAACTTCAAACATTGGGGGCAAAGGTTTTCCTGGCCGATGGTGTTCAGGCGGGAATGGGCGCGGCGGTCGGTGATCTTTTTCCCGCACCAGGCCACATACGATTCGCGGCTGTGCTCCACGATGTGCCAGGTGTCGGCGCTCAGCAAAACGACGGGGTTGTTGGGGTCTTGGGTCATGATTTATCGAAGACCTGGGGATGAATCCCCAGGCTAGAGCAATTACCGATTACCGTTAACAAGGCGCAAACTTAGTCCGCCTGACAAATCCAGGCCCATGACATGCTGCTGGTGCTTCGCGTGGTCATCTTTAGCGAAATGCTCTGGCTGGGGGAACGGCGCAAAACGGCCAAGTAGCACGGCGTCAACCAGGTAGGACACCAACGCCACGTCGTACTCGTCGGACAAGGAGCGGTATTGGCGGGGGTCTTGGTTCACCAGCAGGAAGTCGGCAACGTAGCCATCATCGTTGGGCGCGATTTGCAGTTGGAAGATGCAGCTCCCGCTGGCGCTGCGATGGAAGTAGAGCCATTCGCCCTCCAGGTAGATGAACCATTTGTCGGCCGGGGATTGTGGCACCAGCCCCTGGCTGATGGTGACAAACTCTTCGCGGCTGTATTGCCCATCCAGCAGCAGCTCTTTACGAGCGTCGGGCATTGGTTTGTTGGGCCAGGAAACGGCCGTTGCGCGTTGTTTACTCAATTTGCTTTCTCCAATTGCAACATCGTTCGTGCTTCAGCGATGGTGGCCACCTCGCCGCCAACCAGGCGCACCAGTTCGGCCGCTTTGGCCACGAGATCGCCATTGGATTGGGCCAGCTCGCCATTAGGCAGGTAGAGATTGTCCTCTAGCCCCACCCGCACGTTGCCGCCCATAGAAACGGCCGCTGCCACCAACTTCCACTGCTTCTGCCCAATGCCAATCACCTGCCAGTGGGAATTTGCCGGGAGCAAATCCACCTGCTGCACCAACGTTTTGGTGCTGGCGGGAATGCCGCCCAGCACGCCCATGATCAGGCTGAACTGGTACGGCGGCTGCAAAATGCCCAAATCGATCAGCGGCTGGGCGTTGTTGATGTGCCCTGCGTCGAAGCATTCCATCTCCGGGCGGGTGCCTGCCGCGTTCATCGCTTCCAGGAAATATTGGATGTCTTTGAATGGATTGGCAAAAACGTGGTCGTGGTAGAACGTTTTTTGCTGACGCGAGTAGATGGCGTAGTTCATCGAGCCCATGTTGAGCGCGGCCATGTCTGGCTTGAGGGCGCGAATGTGGTGGATGCGCGTTTCGCGGTCTATGCCGATGGCTCCGGTGGAGTAGTTGATGATGACATCGGGGCAGCGCTGGCGCACCTCGGCGTCAATCTGGGCATACGTTTCGACGTCAAAGGCGGGACGGCCGTCTGGCTGGCGGGCGTGAATGTGGACAATGCTGGCTCCGGCCTCCACGCTGCGCCGAGCTTCCTCGGCAATTTCAGCGGGCGTGTACGGGATGGCGGGGGATTGGGCTCTGGTGGTGAGGACGCCGGTTAAAGCGGCCGTAATGATGGTTTTTGTATACATGGTTACCGTCTTCTAAACAAAAAAGGCGAGGCAGGTAGCAGACATGATGGTTTTGCTTTCCCTGATCATATCCTACCTGCTTCGCCCCTACCAATTACCGTTTACGTCTCACCGATTACCGATGACCGATCACGCCTGCCAATCCCGTACATCGACCATGCCAGCAGCGTCGTCGGCCAGGGTACCGGGGGGGATGAATTCCACTTCGTCTACGCGGACGCGGCAGAGGCCCTGCACGGCCGTTTTCACCTGTTCAGTTACGGCCGTTTCATCCACCCCCTCAGCCTCCACCCGCACCACAAAATGATCCTTCAATTCAGGACGAGAGACCACGCCCTGCACCTTTTTTACGCCAGGAATCTGCCCGGTGGCAAAGCGCAGCTGGTTGGGATGGACAAACATGCCGCGCACCTTGGCTGCCTCGCCCGAGCGCCCCACCAAAATGATGCTGCGCTCCGTTTGCTGGCTCTCGCCCGGCTTCGGGTCCATGTTCATCGCCATGTCCCCCGTGCCGATGCGAATGAGCGGATAAGCGCGGCTGAAGTTGGTGGCCACCACCTCGCCCGCTTCGCCAGGACCAACGGGCTGGCCCGTTTCGCTGTCCACCACTTCGATAATCGGCTCCGGCAGCAGGGGCATCGCCATGCCGTCGCCAGTGTTGAGCGCTAAAAGACCAAAATCGGCCGTAGCGTAGGCGTTGCCCACCGCCAGACCGTACTCCTCGACGAAGGCTTGCCGCAGGCTGGGTGGCAGGGGTTCGGCGGAGAAAACGGCCGTTTTTAGCTGAAAATCCTTCTGAAAATCAAGACCCATCCCCTCGATCTTTTTGATCAGGCTCATCAAAAAGCTGGGGGTGCCGCTGTAGCCCGTCACCCGCAAATCCTGCATCATTTTGATTTGTAACTCGGCGCTGCCAGTGCCACCAGGTACGACGGTACAGCCCAGCCGCACGAAGGCATTGTCGAACAGAAAGCCAGCGGGCACCAGATGGTAGGTGAAGCTGTTTAGCACCACGTCGCCTGGTTTGAAGCCGGTTGCTTTGAGGGCGCCAACGGCCGTATCCCAGGCGCCTTCGTCTGGTTCAGGAGCGGGTTCGTAGATGGGACCGGGGGAGAAGAAGATGTGCGTCACTTTTTCCGGCGGCACGCCCAACATCCCGCCAAACGGTGGATTGGCCTGCTGCAAGGCGACAATCTCGTCCTTGGGCAGCACGGGAATCTTGGGTAAATCGGCCACACCTCGAATATTGTCTGGGGTTATGCCTGCTTTCTCAAATCGTGTCTTCACCGCTGGCGCGTTTTCATAGGCGTACTTGACAGCTTCTTGTAATTTTTGATCCAGGTTGTTCATGGTATTTTCCGTCGCAGACCGGGGCATAAATACCCTGGCTATGAATGGTTTGCCGATTACCGTTCACGGTTCACCGATTACCGATGACCGTTTACCCTATCCAGCGCTTACGGCGTTTGTAATGTTTGACGTCGCGGTAGCTTTTGCGTTCGCCCACTTGGGTGAGACCCAGATAGAACTCTTTGATGTCGGCGTTTTGGGCCAGTTGATCAGCTTCGCCGTCGAGGACGATACGGCCGTTTTCCATCACGTAGGCATATTCGGCCGTTTTTAAAGCGACGTTGGCATTTTGCTCCACCACCAAAATAGAGACACCGCCCTCTTTGTTGATACGATGAATAATTTCAAAAATATTTTGCACCAGCAGCGGGGCCAGGCCCAACGATGGCTCGTCCAGCAGCATCAGGCGCGGCTTGGCCATAAGGGCACGACCAATCGCCACCATCTGCTGCTCACCTCCAGAAAGATAACCGGCCGTACGATGGCGCAGCGGCTTCAGCGCCGGAAAATAATCATACACCTGATCCAGCAAACGCTTGGTATCCGCCTGGCTGGGATTCACCAGCGCCCCCACCCGCAAATTTTCTTCGGCGGTGAGATGTTGGAACAGCCGCCGCCCTTCCAGCACCTGCACAATGCCCCGCCGCGTCACTTCCTCGGCGGGCAGCTTATCGAGCCGTTCGCCATCAAACTCGATGCTGCCTCGCGTCACCGCGCCATCTTCGCGCAGCAGCAGGCCAGAAATGGCCTTCAGCGTGGTGGTCTTGCCTGCGCCATTGGCCCCCAAAAGCGACACAATCTGCCCCTGGGGCACCTCTAGCGAAACGCCACGCAGCACCAAAATGACATCACTGTAAACGACTTCGATATTGTTGATTTTCAACATAGCAATTCACGATATTGTTTCAAAACCCTCTTTTGCCTGTCATTCCCGCGAAGGCGGGAATCCATCGTGCGTCAAATATGGATCCCCGTTTTCACGGGGATGACAAGTGGTAGAGGTTTTGGTAGGGCCACAGAGAACACAGAGATTTAAGAGTTTTTCTCTAAATTCTCTGTGCCCTCTGTGGCTAATAAAAGTTAATTATTCGAGAAGTTGTCTGCCGGGCGCAGATCGGGTACTGGCGACCAATCTTGCAGCACCACAAACGCGCCACCCTGCACCTGGCGGAGCTGCGTTTCGTGCGGCGAACGGCTGTTGTTGGAGTAATCCACCCGCATTACACCATCCAACACCTCCGTTGGGCCAAGGGCAATCAAAGCGTCATGCACAGCAGCGCCAGTGAGGTGGTCGTAGCCCACCGTATCAATGGCCAGTTCGATGGCACGGACTGCCAAATCTACACCAGCGAAGGTGAGCAGATAGCCTACACCATGTTCGGCTGCGGAACGTTCGTTGGCAGCAAATTGCTCTTCGGCAAACTGGATACCAGGGTTGTCTGCATCCGTCCAGAACAGGTAGGGGAAGGGCGAAATCATACCCTCAACCAGAGCCGGATCGCTGACGAAGGCGTAGATGGAGATGTCCATCGCCCAGTTGTTTGCGCCAAACAAGAAAGAATCACGCAAACCGAGCGCACCCATACCATTCAGAATCGAAGCCGGACCAAAGGCCAGGGAGTTGGTGTAAATTACATTGGCCCCGGCGGCTTGGGCATTCAGGATGGCGGTGGTGGTATCGGCCGTGGGCGACACTTCAATAATCTCATTGGCTACAATTTCTACACCTAGGCTCTCGGCGTAGGCGGTGCTTTCTTCGGTGATGGCTGCCTGACCGTAGGCGGTGGGCCAGCTAATGTAGGCCAATTTGATGTCATCGCCTGCGCCTTCGGGCTTCACATCAGCCCAATTGGCGGTGATGTAGTCCAGGAAGAAGCCAAATTGGTCGGGGTAAATGGGGGCGTAGCCAAAGGTGTAGCCAGATTCTGGACCGTAGAAAGCTACAGAGCTTAGACCGGCTGCCAGGTTGGGGACTTGGTCTTCCACAAAGCGGCTGGCTAATGCTTCACCATCACCAGAGCCGTAGGTGAACATGACGAGGACGTTGTCATCTTCGCTGGTGTAGCGGTCGTAGGCGGCAACGGCTTCATCTACGCTGGATTGGGTGTCGGTGAATTGCAGCTCAATTTGCGCACCGCGAATACCGCCACTGGCATTGACGGCCGCAACAGCATCGTTAAAGCCGTTGATCAGCGGCCCGGTGATACCGGCCAGTGGGCCAGACAGATCGCCAAAGTGGTAGAAGGTGATCGTTTCGCCTTCCAGGTTGTCCGTGCGCATTTCTTCGGCCGGTTCTGCGGTGGGTTCTTCTACGGCCTCTTCAACGGCTTCGGCCACTTCGGTGGCGGCAGCTTCAACGGTTGGGGCAACTTCTTCTACGGCCGCTTCCACAGTCGGGGCTATTTCTTCTACGGCCGCTTCTACCGTTGGTGCAACTTCGTTAACGACATCTTCTACTGCATTTTGTACTTCAGCGGGGCTGCCGCAAGCGACCAAAAACATGGCCCCCAGCAGCAAAAACAGCAATGTAAATACGGGTAATTTCTTCATGTTTACTCTCTCCTTTTCATGAGTAAAAAAGATATTGAATTTGTGTGAAACGATTTGTGGAAAATCACCTCCTCGCAAAAAAGTGGTTAGTGGCTGATGGTTAATGGGTGGTAGAGCTAGCAACTAACCGCCAGCCACCAAAACTATCGGGCAAACGGCCGTAATCGCCACGCCGCTTTAATGAGACGCCAACGATACGCCAGCCCACGCGGTTCAAAAATAAGAAACAGGGTAAGCGCCAGGCCAAAGATAAACGGCCGTAACGCAGCACCAATCCCGCCTGCATTGCCAGGAAACATGTTGATAATCGTCGGTGTCAGCAAGGTAGCCATCTCTTCCAAAAGAATGATCAACGTCGTGCCAAAAATGGGGCCAACGCTGGTTCCCAAGCCACCCACAATCAACATGCCCAGCATAATCACAGAATCATTCAGGCCGATGGTTTCGGAGTTAAGGTGGCGCAAATTGTGCGCCAGCAACGCGCCAGCCACGCCTGCGTACACAGAAGCGATGAAGAAGGCCCGCAGTTTGTAGCTGAATAAATTGATCCCCAGCAGTTCGGCAGCGAGATCATTGTCACGAATGGAGATGAAAGCCCGTCCCAGGCGACTGCGCGAAATATTGTGCGCCGCAATGGTGCTGATGATCAGCACAATGAGGGTTATGTGGATAAATTGGGTGGGGGTGGCGAAACGGTAGAGGCAAGCGGCCGTTTCTGCATTAAACGTCGTCCCCAGGTAGCAAATATTGTTGATCACCGGAATCTGGATCACTGGCACAGGCACGTTAATGCCCTGCGCCCCGTTTAACACGTCTGGCCACAAATTGCGGGTAAACCAGGGGATGATAAATTGGGCGCTCAGCGTGGCCATCACCAGATAAAACCCTTTGACTCGCAGCGAAGGCAAACCAAACAGCAGCCCCACCAAACCAGCACCTAAACCGGCCACCGGCAGCGCCAGGAAAAAGCTCCACCCAGCCTGCCCCACCAGCAACGCCGAAATGTATCCGCCTACGGTCATGAACGCCGCCTGCCCTAGCGAAATCTGCCCGGTGTAGCCCGTCAAAATGTTTAGTCCCTGCACCGCAATCATAAAAATGCAGATGCGGTTCACCAGCGAGACGACGGACTCAGAGGCGACGTAAGGTAGGGCAAACAGCAGCAGCAAAAAGGCAATTAACACCACATACTGCCACCGCTTGCGCAGCACGGCCATATCTTGTTCGTAGGAGCGGTCAAAATCACCCGCAGGTCGTAAAACAGCCATTTGTTTCTCCGAAAACCCGACCGTAAACGGCCGGGCTAATTTTTAGCCGGGGGTTGAAACCCCCGGCGGCTTGACGGCGTTTGCACTAAATTCTTTCGATGCGCTTTTGGCCGAAGAGTCCGTCTGGTCTAAAAAGCAGAACAATGAGCAGGATAATGTAAGGGATAATTGCGGCCGAATTACGCACCGCCTGCGCCGCATCGGGGCCAAAAATGAAATCGTTGTTGGGTAAGGCGACCAAACCCTGAGCCAGACCCACAATCAGCCCGCCGACAACTGCGCCGGGGATGGATTCCAGGCCACCCAGCAGCACCGCCGGGAACGCCGCCAGCACCACAATCGAGAGGCTCAAATCCAGGCCGCTGGCGGTGGCAATGAGAATGCCACCGATGGCGGCAATAATCCCGGCAATGGCCCAAGAGATACCAAAAACGCGGTTGATGCGGATGCCGACGCTTTGGGCCGTCTCGTGATCCTCAGCGGTGGCGCGCATGGCCAGACCTGTGCTGGTGTATTGGAAAAAGAGCCAGAGCAGCGTGACGCAGACCATCGCCACCACAAAAGACCAGACCAGATTTTGCCGCAGCACCAAAATCATCTGGTTGTCGTTGTAGGTGAAGGGAAGCTGAATCTGGTATGGATTGGTAACGTCAAAAATGACGGGGAAGCTGCGCTGGATGGTGCCGAAAACAAGAATCGTCAGCCCTTGCAAAAACTGAGCCAGCGCCAGAGTCATCAAAATAATGGAGAGGAGCGGTTGCCCGGTCATGGGGCGCAGGGCGAGGCGCTCGATGAGCAGGCCCAGCAGCACAGAAACGCCCAAAGCGCAGATAATCGCCAGCCAGAGCGGCAGCCCTAGCCCGTCGTCGGAGGCAAACCACCAGGTGGCCATCGTGCCGATGAGGAGCATTTGCCCTTGGGCAAAGTTGAACACCTCGGAGGATTTGAAGATGAGAACAATGCCCAAGGCGATGAGGGCAATCGGCCCGCCGTTGAGCAAGCCTGTAATTGCAAATTGAGGGAGTAGCTGCCAATTCATAAACTTATCCTGCAAAAATATTTTTGCCACAGAGGGCACAGAGATTTATGAGGTTTTTTCTCTTTTTCCTCTGTGTTCTCTGTGGCTAAATTCTTAGTAAAGGGAGGCGATTTTTACGGCCGTTTCCACCACGCTCGTACTGCCATCCTGATACTGCACCGTGGCCCGCACGTCCACGCGGTCGCTGCCGTTGTACAGGCCGATGATGATGTCGTCGTACTTGGTGTAGAGCACGTTGCGCTTCAGCTTGCGGGAGCGGGTCATCTCTTCTTCGTCGGCGTCGAACTCTTTGTGCATGAGGACAAAACGGCGAACACGGCCGTTTGGCGGCAAACTCTCATTCACTTCCGCAATCGCTTTCTGGATGAGATCGTACACTTCCTGTTTCTGCGACAGGTCAATAAAGGTGGTGTAACCCAGACCACGCCGCTCGGCCCAGTTGCCCACGTTGCCAAAATCCATCACGATGAGCGCCGTCACAAAGTCGCGCTCCGTGCCTACGGCCATCACGTCCCGAATGTACGGGCTAAATTTCAGCCGCCCCTCGATGAACTGCGGCGAGAACTTTTCGCCGTTAGCCAGCGTCAACATCTCCTTCACACGATCCAGGTAAATGATGTGACCATCGTCATCAATGTAGCCTGCATCGCCGGTGCGGAACCAGGAACGGCCGTCTTCATCCACCCACAAAGAGCTTTCCGTCGCCTCTTCATTTTTGTAATAGCCCTGGAACAGGGTTGGTCCCGTCAGCAAAATCTCGCCGCCCTCCCCAATTTGGGCTTCCGATTCGGGGATCGGTTTGCCCACGCTGGCAAACTTGATGTCCCCATCCTGGTGCAGCGTAATGCCGCCGGTCACTTCGGTGGAACCGTACACCTGCTTCAGGTTGATGCCCAGCGCATGGAAAAAGCGCATGGCGTCCGGGCTGAGCGCGGAGCCAGCCGTGTACGCCGCGCGAATACGGGACAGCCCCAGCTTGTCGCGCAGTGGGCCAAACACCGTTAGATCGCCTAATTTGTAAGCAAGATTCAACCCAAAACCCACCGCTTCGCTGTGCAGCCGCTTGTCGGCCACCTGATAGCCCACAGGCAGGAACGTCTCGTACAGCTTGCGGTTGAGCCAGCTGGTTTCGTTAATGCTCACCTGCACCATGCCCACCAAATTTTCCCACAGGCGAGAGTTGTACAGCAGCCCTTCCGGGGCAATTTCGCGGATGTTTTCGCGCACGGTCTCCGGCTCTTCGGGGAAGTTCATGACGAT
Organism: Ardenticatenaceae bacterium; assembly: GCA_020634455.1. Taxonomy (GTDB): domain Bacteria; phylum Chloroflexota; class Anaerolineae; order Promineifilales; family Promineifilaceae; genus Leptofilum. Next base: position 1,352,228 of record JACKBQ010000001.1, read on the forward strand.
GCCAGAGAAGACATGCGGGGCAATACCCAAAGCGTGTTCACCAATCCAGCCCAGCGGCAAAATGGAAACGTGGTTATCATCGGGATAGCGTGGGTCAATTTCGTTAAACAGGCGGGTACTGTGGATGAGGTTGTTGTGGCTGAGCATGGCTCCTTTGGGTAGGCCAGTTGTGCCAGATGTGTAGCAGAGAACGGCCGTATCCTCCCCGCCGCCCAGCCAAACCTCCGTATCAAACCGATCCGGCTCCTTTGCTGCCACCTCTCGGCCTAAATCCAGCACCTCTTCATAAGAAATCAGCCACGGATCATCATAACTCCACAACCCCTTGTCTTCCCAATAAATGACCTTCTTGATACCAGGCACCTCGGCGCGAATTTCCAGCATCTTGTCGCACTGCTCCTGGTCCTTGGCCATAGCAAACGTAGAATCGCTGTGCGCAGCAATGTAAGCCAGCTCTTTGGCAATAGCATCCGTGTACACACCCACTTGCGTCGCCCCAACAGCCAGCAGCCCCAAATAGCCCCACAAATATTGCCGGTCATTATCGCCAATGGTGCAAACCTTGTCGCCGCGCTGCACGCCCAGCGCCAGCAGTCCTAAAGCAAACAGCTTCACATTTTCGTACGACTCTTGCCAACTGAACTCGCGCCAAATGCCAAACTCTTTCTGGCGCAGCGCCACTTTGCCAGCGCCGTGAACCTGCACCTGCTTCAAAAAATATTGGGGGAGTGTTTGTGGATTGTTCATAAAAGTTATCGTTCGGCTGTCATTCCCGCGCAGGCGGGAATCCATTTTTGAGACATTGGTGGATTCCCGTTTTCACGGGAATGACACTTGGTTCGTGAAGTGGTCTTTAAGCCTTACCTAAATAGGCATCAATCACGCGTTTGTCTTGTTTGATGTCATCGGGCACGCCATCGGCAATTTTTACGCCAAAATCCAGCACCACCACTCGGTCAGAGATGTCCATCACCAGTCCCATGTCGTGCTCGATCAGCACAATCGTTACGCCGCGCCGCTCGTGGATGTCCAAAATAAAGCGGGCCATATCTTCTTTTTCTTCAACGTTCATGCCAGCCATTGGCTCATCCAGCAACAGCAGCTCTGGCTCCATGGCCAGGGCACGCCCCAGCTCCACGCGCTTACGCAAACCGTAAGAAAGTGCGCCAACAGTTGCCTTACGAATGTGGGCAATTTCCAAAAAGTCTATGATTTCTTCGACAACTTCGCGGTGTTCTACTTCTTCGCGCTGGGCGCTGCCCCAGTACAGCATGCTGGCTGCGCTGTTTTGCTGCATGTGAATGTGTCGGGCAGCCATCAAATTGTCCAGCGTACTCAGACCCGTGTAAAGGGCGATATTCTGAAAGGTGCGGGCAATGCCCAGGGAAGCAATTTTGTGGGTAGGGGTTTTGGTGAGGTCGGCGTCTTTGAAGAGAATTTGGCCTTTTTGTGGCCTGTAAAAACCGCTGATGCAGTTAAGCATAGAGGTTTTACCTGCCCCATTTGGCCCGATTATGGCCCGGATTTCACCTTTTTTTACGCCAAAGCCAACATCAGATAGGGCGGCGTTGCCCCCAAAGCTCAAGAATACGTTTTTAACATCCAGCAGGACGGCGTTGGAACTCATGCAACCTCTATTGAATTGAGTAGCGCAGGACACGGACTTGGGTGCCGAGTCAGGTACTGTTGGGTTTATCTCATTTGCACAAAGGGTGTTCTTCTCTTCTGTACAAAAGTTACCATATGCGAGGGGGTTAGGCAAGAATTTCCTGTAACGCGTTGAGGCTTTTTGCAATCGCAAGAACGAGGATGCGGATTCGCGCGGGCAGGTGCCGAAAGTGGTCAATAATCAGCACCTGTCTGCGTTCAGCCGCATCCTGTTGGCTAGCGTGGAACTATTCTTCTGACGTTAGCTCGCCGGAATCCACATTCAGGACCCAGCGGTTATTTTCGGAATCTACCAGGCGGATGGTTTGTTGGTTTAACCATTCGGCCGTGGCGAAGTGTCGCGCATCGTTTTGTAGCAGGGGAACGGCCGTCATTGCCGCCACATCTACCTGAATAATGCTGTGTGTCCAATTGCTGCCGCATGGATCGTGTGCCACTGTTAAGGCTAATTGCGTGCCGTCTGGCGACCAAACAATAGCACCCCCTTGCAACCAGGCCGTATCCTCAATCACCGTTACCGATGCTTGCGTGTCATGGAACAGGTCTAACAGTTCTAAAACCATGCCCTGACCGTTGGCATAGGTGTACGCCAGCTTCGTTTCATCGGGGGAAAGGCCAATGTTCCAGGTGAGGCCCGTGTCTAACACGGTCTCAACCGTGCCGTCTGCCAGATTGAGGCGGTACAAATCTGTGCCGTTGACAAACACGGGGCAGCCATCTACCGAAACTTTGTTGGTGAAGTAGAGGGAACGGCCGTCTGCCGACCACCGATACACCACAGGAAATGCCGAACCCAGGCCATAGCCACGCCACTCGGCAATTGGCTCCCAAGTATCCGTGCCGTCTGCTACCGTCAGCGAGGTGAAAAATTTCTCACCATCATTTGTAGCCACTAATTCTGTTTGGACGATTGTTGCCTGCCAACGGCCGTCTGGCGAGGTAAACTGATCTGCTGACCTGGCGAGAGTTTTAGGGTCAGGCAGCCCCGTTTGGGGAGCAACTGTTTGCAGCGCAACGCCTGTAGCATCTTCGGTGGCAAACCCCATCACTGAGCTACCTTCTGGCAGAACGAGCCGAAACGTTTGCCCAGCGGTCACATCGTACAAAAGCGGCTGACCGCTGGCGCTAAATGCCAGGCGGCCATCGTTGAGCCAAAGTGGGTCGCGCCCTTCGGGACTGAGGAGGGTTTGGCTGCTGCTATCGGCGGCCAACAGCCAGACGCCAGACCCTTCCAGGCCGTTGGCCCACACTTCCAGCGCCAGCCACTGCCCATCGGGGCTAAATTTGGGCGATGGTACGAGCGCACCAAAGCGGGCGGGGTCCCAATCGAAGAGGGTTACGGCCGTATTCGCTTCCAGGTCGAACAGTTGCAGGTAGGTGCGTTCACCCGCTGGGCGCAACCAGGCCAGCTGGCTGCCGTCTGGCGACCAGGCCGGGTTCATCACAACCCCGTCAACTGGCTCGCCGCTGGTGGAAAAGCCGCTGGGATCAAACGGCTGCACACCGGTTGTTGGATCGTAGATACGGCCGTTAAGCGTGTCATTTAGTCCGGGAATGGCGTCGAAGGCGATACGGCCGTCGGCGGGTAAAAACGCCGGACGATAGGCGGAAAGATGCTCTTCATCCAGAATCACAGCTTCACGCACGGCAATATCCACCAACGTCAGGTGGCCGTTGTTGGGGCCGTCCGCTTCGTTGGTGTCCAGCCAGGTGCCCACAAAGAGGGTATCCGCATCCCCCCAACCGAGAATGGTGGGCACGGCGCTGCCTTCGCTAATTGGCGACATTTCCAGTGTGGCTCCGTCAATTAACCAGAGTTGGTGGGCGTCATCCAGGTAGGCGGCAAAACGGCCGTCTGGGGAAAGCGTGAAATTGGTTGCGTTGACCAATGCTTCGTAATAAAGCTGCACTGGCTTGCCGTTGGACTGAATTTGATAGATGCCATCGTCCACTTTGCGATAAATCAGGCCCACAGGAGGCGCGATGTCTGCCAGGGCGGGCTGGGCAAAGGAGCCAACGGTGTAGAGGAACCCTTGCCATTGAAAACGGCCGTCTGCCTCAACCACAATTAGCAATGCTTCCTGGCTGCCAGAATCGCCCCAGCCGGTGCTGTGGACGAATGCCGCAATCTGCACATCCGGCCCAAACAGCGCCGAGGCATCCTGATCGCCCAGCAACTCGGTCACCTCTGCCGGGGTCATTGACGTAAATTCCTGCCGATTGGTCGCGGCGTAATAAGTGTCGAAAAAGGTTTGCACCTCGCTGCTGCTGGCGTAAGTACTCCACTCAGCCCGCCAGGGACCGAGGGCAAAGGGAAAGCGCATCTGACTGCTAAGTGTCTCAAAATCACGCGAAGACAGCGCCATCGTAAGTTCTACCAAAAACTTGTCTAAATCAGCCGCTGGCTGTGGTGCGTCGGCGACATCCGTTGGGCTGGCGGTTGGGGATGGGGCAGATGTTGCGGCAACCGTAGGCGAAGCTGTTGGCATTGGCGTTGAAGTTGAGAGTGAAACATCTGGGTCAGATGAAACATCCGGTTCTGCCGAACAGCTCACAAACAATAACAGGCAAACAACAAGTAAGGCGAATCGCGTTTTAAACATTGTTTTGTTTTCACTCCAATACATTCAGAAGGTGTTACTGAACATTCTAAGGTTGGAGGCAAACAAAAAGCCCAACGTCATGCCTCCTGCTTTGCCTGGCTGGCTGACGATTGGGATACGATGTTTAAAAAAACAGGATGCCGGAGAAGGTAAAGTTTTATGTCATTGGTAATTGGGTAATTACCAGTTGCCAATCGCTCAATTACTAAACGTCGTGCGCACCTGCTCGGTAAGGAGCATCTGTGGTAGCTCGGCAGGCACATAGTTGGGGTTGCCCCAGCGGGTAAATTTGATGACGCGACGAGCAACCCACCAACCCGCTCGGAAAAATCGGGGATATTTGAGGATGTAGGCAAAGCGCGCCAGCCGTACACGAAACCAGAGATGCTTGAACAAATCGTCCTGGGCCAGGCGTTGTTGGTAGGTGCTAAAGCTAAAATCTTGCCGGGCAAAGGCATCTTCCAGGGCGTCAGCAGCGATTTCGCCGTAGCCTAGGGCAAAGGAGATGCCTTCACCCACAAACGGATCAACACCTGCAGCGTCGCCCACTAAAATGATGCGTGGTTGGGCGAAACGGCCGTTCTTATCCCACCATCGAATCGGATGACCTTTGAGCTTATAATCTTCCAGGTTGCGATCCCGCGCCGCTAACGCTTCACTCAGGACTTGCTTGAGATTTGCCTTGGGACGGCCGGGCTGGGCACGACTGTCAAAAACGCCCCGGTTCATGTACGGCTTGCCGTCTACATAGCTGGGAAAGTCCCAGTAGTAACCTTGCAAGTTATGGTCGGTCATGGGGGTGAAGTCCAAGATAGCTACGCCATCACGAAATTCGGATTGGATGCGGCCGCTTTCCGGGGTAAGCACTTCGATGAGGCGGGCGACGCGGGAATCGTCGTCCCACTTGAGGCGACGGCGCACAAAGCTGCGCGAGCCGTCGGCAGCGACCACCACTTTGGCGTGAAAGGTGGCTTTGTCGGTAATCACTTCCACAAAATCGTCGTGGGGCAGCACGTCGGTGACGGCTTCGCCCTGGCGGATGGTGATGTTGAGGGATTCGGCCGTTTTTACCAGCCAATGGTCAAATTCATCCCGCCGCACAATGCGGAAGACGGGATCGCCAAAAAAAGAGTAGCTCTGATCGGCATAGATCAGGCGCACTTCACGCACCTCAAAATTTTTGGGTTCAAACGGGAGACCCAGCCGCGCCAAAATGTTCTGGCCGATGTGGGTTACGCCGCCACCGCACAGCTTTTCACGCGGATGGACCGCTTTGTCTACCACCACAATGCGTTTAGCCCATGCCGGGTTGTTTTTGACTAAATTTAATGCGGTTGATGTCCCTGAAGGCCCTGACCCCACAATTAAAACATCGACGTGTTGAATCTCCGCCATTTTCTCCTTCTGCCTCCACTTCGTTATCCGTCATCGGTTTTCGGTAAACGGTAATCAGTAAAAAACCGTTTACCGATTACCGTTCACCGATTACCGCGTAATCATCGGCAGCATTATAGCATGGGGCAGGGGAATTGCCTGTTCGGTGCCAAGCAGGGCGGCTGGGGTATCCGCGGACTGGCTGTTGCCCGCGGCATCTTTGGCCAGCACGCGGAATTCATAAAACTGGTTTGGATCGGGCGGTGTGAAGAAGGCGTTGTTGACAGTGCTGTTGGTTAACCAGGATGTCCAGTTTGTCTCACCTTTAAGGCGGTATTCCACCGTGTAGCTAGCGACGCCGGATAGGGCGTCAGCGCCACTCCATTTCACCAGGAAATCCGCACCGATGGGCATCTGGTAAACGGCCGTAATCGTTGATGTCGGCACGGTCATATCAATGCCAAACTGGATGAGCGAACTGCTGATCGTTTCGGTGAGAGCGTCTGTGGTGCTGACAACGGCCGTTGCCTGCCAGTAAAGCGCCGGTTGTTCGGTGGCAAAATCGTGGGTATGGGTGAGAACGGCCGTTCCCCACGTTTCCGTGATTAGCTTGTTCGTCTGGCTAATATCTGTGCTAACGGTAAACGTGGTCGTAAGCACCTGGCTGGTGGTGGTGATAATCTCCCAACTAAAATCTACCTGGGGATCATTCAGCCAACTGCCATCTACGGGAGCAACTGGCTTGACCTCATCTGGCGGAGGTGAAATTTTCAACAAGCGCATACCGTCGAACCAAAGACCCAGGTCGTTATCGGTGGTTGTGAGGTCGTCCAGATAAACGTAATTATCGGTTCCGGCCGTCAGGTTGAATTCACCCAAAGTGAGCCATTGGCCCAGGCTAGCCTGCTGGCTTGCCACCACCTTGGTCATACCATCGGCGTGGTAAATTTCGTAGGTAGCCCCGTCGGTTTCAGATTTACCAGTCGCGCAATAAGGCACATACATTTGAATGAGGTAACGGCCGTTTTCCGGCACGTTGGGTCGCCAAATGCCCCAATTTGCACTTGCAGCGGGATTGGTAGTGGAAAAAGTGTAGTAGCTGTGCAAATTATGGCCGCATTCGTTGTTACCTTCATACCAGTTGGCCACACTCTTGGTAAACTGGGCGCTGTTTTCATTCACATAGATGTGCTCATCCACCGTACCAATTTTGGCGGCAACCTGATCACGCAGCCAGGGCAGCAGCTGATGCGCCTGGTCGCCGGGGCATTCCGTGGTGCCGTACACGTCGCGGTGACCCATCAAGTTGGGACGCCCCCCTTCCACAAACGGCATGGTTGGGTCAGATTCATAGACGTTGATGCCGCGCTGGTCGGCTTTCCAGGAGAGTATCTCCACCAATGAATTTTTCATTGCAGTAGGCGGGGCAATGCCTGGCAAACCCACATAATCGGCTGAGGTGAAGGTACCAACCAGCGCAACACCCATACTGCCCGTATTGGCTCCGGAGGCGTGCGTGCCGACCACATCCAGATTGAGGTAATCCTCGCTCATGTGGCCTTCGTAGATGACGCCGTTTTGGTCAACGAGGTAGTTGTAGCCGATGTCGCCCCAACCCCGACAGCTTGTGCAGGTATCGGAGGCAGGATAGGTGTGAAAAGACCAGATGGCACGCACGGTGGCAGCCCAGTTGCTGCTGGTGTTGCTGGAAACGGTGTGATGCACAATCAGGTGACTGGCGTCGGCATAGGCCAGGCCGGCGGTGTAGTCACAATCCACCGAAGTACACCACACGTCGCGGCTGATGACGGTGGGTCGCGGGTAGCCGATGGCGCTGGGCCGATTGCCACTGGCGGCATCCAACGCCTGCTGCCGAGCTAGCAGTTCTTCGGTGGTGGGGCCGTCGGTGGTGTCTATGAAGGTGAAGCTGATACTGTGAAGTTGGGGGGATACGGCCGTATCAAATCGGCCAAAACTGACGCGGAACTGAATGGTGTCGTGGGTTTCGTCAACTTCCGGCACGGTGATCATGTCGCTGAGGTTCTCGTGGTCGTCTTCGTCAATCAGGTCAATGTGGGTTTCCAGATGGAACCATTCAGACCAGTCGCCCGTGCCTTTACGGGTGCGCACCTGGATTGCCAGACTGCTGTCAGCGGGCACGTCGGCATCCCAACTGGTGACGAGGGCATTGAAGTTGATGGGGGTATGGATAGGGTCAGAGGTGTAAACGGCCGTCATCGCCTCGTTGTCTAGCGTGAGACCTGTGAGGGAAACGGCCGTTCCGTCACCAGACCCATTGGCAAAATCATCACCCTGCCAAATGAGGCTTTGCATAATGGGGGCTGCGGCAGTGGATTCGGTTTTGGGCCAGCTCACAGCAACCAGCAGCGTAAGTAAAGCAAGAAAAGAAATTGTCTTGAAGTTTTTATACATCTATCGCTCCCGCAAGGAATGATTTACTACTAACTTATCTCCCCCTAGCAGGAGCATCTTAGCAACGGCCGTTGCAAAGCGCGGTATAGAAAGGGTGAATTTTAGATAAGGAAGGGGTGAATGCTACCTCATCACCTGTTCACCTTGTCAGGGTGATTCCAAAATTACCAATTCCTAATTACCATACCATCTTTTTCCTTTGTCGTAGGAGGTGGTGGCGATGCGGTGCAGATCGCGCACGTATTGATTGAGTCCGGTGGCGAAGGAGTCTAGCTGATCGGCAATGATGCGAACGGCGAGATCGTGGCGGTTTACGGCCGTTAACAGCCCCACATGCGGCCGGAAATCGCGCACCGTCACGTGCATGATGCCGTCAGAATCGGTCAGCACGCCCCAGGCCAGCTCCTTCTTTTCGTTGTCGTCCTTGGCTGTCATGAACCGCGTCAGGCTGCTGCTGGGCGAGACGCGCCCCACGTTGGAAAACACTTCACGCCCCTTGATCAGATCGTTCAGCACATCAAACTGGCCCGGAATTTTGTCTAGCAGCCGCTGAATGGGCACCGGCACATGAGCCAGCAGGCGGATGGTGTCCACGCTCATGCTTTCGCCCGTGCTGGCCTGAATTTTAGCCTGGTTTAACACCTCACCAAAGCCTGCCAGCATCGCCAGATACGATTTTTGCAGCTTCTCGAACTGGTCATAGATGTGCTGGCGATTGCGCATGGCCCGTTCATAATTGCGCAGGGCAGCCAGGGTGCGCTGGTGCTCGCCAATCAGGTCAAGATTGGCCAACGGCACTTCGAAGGTCATCGGGTAGACGCGGTCGCGCGGGTTACGGCGGCTGGCGTCTACGGGGATGAGGGTGACAGGGTTGGTGCCCTGAGTTTGGAGCGTTTGCAGGGCAGTTTTGGCGGCGGTTTGAGTACGGCCGTCTTTAAGCAAAGCCTCCAACTGCTCAACCAGCTCCGGCGCAGGCCGGTACGCCAATCCGTGAATGGTGCGGTACAAAACCAGCAAATCGTTCACCGTCATGCGCAGCAGGTCGCTGCGCTGCTTGAACAGTTCGCGCAGTTCCAAAATCGCGCCCAGATCGATGGCGGTGGTTTCGGCGCTGGCTTCGGTGGCCACGCGGGGGGCGGCGGCAATTTGCTGACGGTCGCTGGGGCGCAAGGTGAGTTCGGGGGCATACGGCCGTTGCGACTGACTCGTCACTGGCGGCAAATTGTGCAAATAAACGGCCCAGGAAAGCGCCTCGTTGGTCATAATTTCGGCCGTCGCCGCCCCCCAAATGCCATCAAAAAAGATATGCGACAGGTCGAAAACAAACGTTTCGCCTGTGTCGAAAATGGTGAGCGGCTGGTCGCCGATGGCTCGTTCCGCCTGGCGCAGGCTGGCCAGCGGCTGGTGGCGCGACTGCTTATCGGCGTTAATCCAGATGGGGGCCAAGTGCAGCCCCGTCAGCTCCTGCCGCAGCCCTTCGCCAATGCTGCGCATAAATTGGGGAAAGGTAGCCCGCTTCATCCGGGCCAAATCGGTGAGTTGGGCGGGGGCGGCATCTACGGCGCGGTGCAAAATGCCGGAAATGATGCTGCGCATGGTGCCCACGTCTTGGGGACGGCCGTTTTTATCGGCGCAGGCAGGCAGCAAATAGTAGCGACCCTGGTGGATGATCCCAATCTGCATCTGCTCCAGCGGAATCGGTTTACGCTCCTCGCCGTACAGCGACGGGCTGAGGTAAGCCCGCAGGCTGAGCTGCTGCTGGTAAGCGGGCAGCGCTTCGGCTTCGGCGGCGTTGATTTTTTGCTGCCACGCCTGGCGCACTTCGGCGGGCAGGGCGTTGAGTGCGGGGGCCAGGAAGGCGTCGAATTTGCGGCGGCGGTAGGCGGGGTAATTTTCCTGGGGCTGCACATCGGTAAAACGGCCGTACGGCCGTAACCGTTCCCATTGGGTATAAAGCTGGGCAAACTGGGCGCGGTTGGGTAAATCGGCCGTGAGCTCTTGCAGCGCGGTGGTGTAGACGCGCTCGCGCCATTCGTTTTCTAGCAGGGCGTAATAGTTGTGCAGGGTGTAAACGGCCGTCATGGCTAACGCCGTCACGCGGTCTACCGGGGAAAGCTGGATATCGTGCTGGCGCAGGGTGGTATCGAAGCCGTGGGTTTCGCAGGTGTGGCGGGCAGTGTCGTCGCGCAAGGCATAATCCACATAAAACTGCCAGATGCCTTCCGGAAAGGAGGCGTCTACCTCTTTGCCCGCCAGCTTGAGCAAATTTTGATACGCCCACAAAACGGCCGCTGGCCCCGCAAAAAACGTTCCATAAACCGCTTTGTCTAACAACGCTTGTTCGACTCCTTTGAATAGCAAATGAATGTCGCGCCGCACAGTAGCTGCCGGGGGCTTACGATTGGGCAAGCGCAGCAGGCCGTTGAGAATCACGCCGGGGACGTTGCCTGCAGGCGTATATTTGGCGACAGCGGCTACCAGTTCATCAATTTCAGGCAAAGACAAGGACGACAATTCAAGTACCTTCCGTGTATGGGCAATCTTACGCAGAGTATGAAGGGTAGCCTGGGTGGCGTCAATGGCCCGTTTACGGTCGTCCACAAGACGTTGCCTTTCCGTATGCTTGGGTTAAGAACTTCGGTTGGTGCGGGCTTATTATGCCGAATTTGCCGCTTTCTGTAAACCGTCACCAACCTCCACTTGTCATTTTGAGCGCAGCGAAAAATCCCGCCCAACTTTATGGACATCAAGTTTTGGGTTTTGCAACTTGTTTGGGATGCTTCACTTCGTTCAGCATGACAAGTGTAGGTTTAAGGCGCAACGCGGATGGTGGTGAGGATGCGGTGGTCGCTGCCGTCGTCCAGCAGCAGGCGGATGCCAGTTACCGGGTCGTAGAGGCCAATTTCAATCTGGTAGAGGCCGGGCGGGGCCAGCGGATCGAGGGGGATGGCGTAAGCATCGCGGATGATTTCGTTGGTGCGCCAGGTAGTGGTGGGGCGACGGCCGTTTTCCGGCTCGTTGTCTTGCTGGCCCCACAAAAAGTTATTGCTGTTAATGTTGTACACCTCGCCCAGCACGTGGGTGAACACCTTGTAGCGCTGGCCAATTGGCCCCGCTCCCTGCCAGTACAGCGTCAATGGGATGGCTTCGCCCGGCTGGAAGGTGCTCTCGCCTAAATCATAGCCGAGCAGCGTGATGCCGTGCTCAAACTGCGCATCCAACCGATTTTGGATGGTGACGTCGGCGGCAGTGAGGAAGGCGGCTTCTTTTTGGCGGAGATGGATTTGGGCGAAAACGGCCGTTCCGCCACTGGTAGCCGCATAAAATTGGTAATCGGCCGTCGCCAAATCGGCCGAGACGAGCAGATCAACCTGCTGGCGGCTGGGGCCAGTGGTGGCGGGCGTAGCCACGGTGGCCAGGGCAAACGGTTCACCACCCGCCGCAGGCAGTACGCCAACTTCTACCGATTCTACATTACCATCCCCTTGCCAATACAAAAAGAGGTGGATGGTGTCGCCGCTGCGGAAGTCGTGGGCGTTTAAGTCGTAGCCGGTCAGTTGGGGAACGGCCACTTCAGCATTGCTCAGTGCAGGCTTATCCAACACATTCGGCGGCTCAACCTGCACCAACGTTTCTACCTGGGCAGCCCGCTCCGGCGTGCGAGCAAAAAAGGTGAGCTGCTTGTCGCCGTAGGGATAAGCAATTTCGCCAGCGGCGCGTTCGCTAAGCCAGTTCACCACCAGCTGCTGCGGATCGCCAATTGGGGCGTATTGCGTTCGCACCAGCCAGATGCCATCGTGCTGCTGCCAGATCGGGTCAAGGAAGTCGTTAGCCTGCTGCGGCGTCATCTGCCACGCGCCGGGGATGCCGTGCCAAAATTCGGCGTAATGGTGGGCAAAGATGGGCCAGTCATTGTCGCTGTAAAGCACAACGGCGTCGTTGGGCTGCTGGTACGCTTCGATGGTGGCGGTGAGCGAGGGAAAGTCGTCGAACAAGACGCGGCTGCTGTGGTAGTTGTTCAGCCCAAACAGGGCGGTATAGACGGCAATGCCAGCGCCCACAAAACCGAGGAGTCGGATACGGCCGTTGCTCAACACCGCAATTCCCCACGCCAGCAGGGCCGCAAACGCCGCCAAAAAGATAATCAGGTAGCGCGGGGCCAGCGGGGGTGAGTAAAAAAAGGACGCTTTGGGCAGCGAAACGATGTAGACGACAAGCGCAGGCAGCGACAGACCGACCAGCAGCAGGGCGAGTTTTTGTTGGATGAACGGCCGTTTGCGTGCCTGCCAACCAATCACCCCCAACCCCAGCAAAAAAACCAGCAGCACCGGCACGGTGAGCGAAGCGTAATGGTCTACATCCAGCGGGATACCCACGGTGAGAACCGTCCAGTAAATTTTGAGGAAGCTCCACGGCTCGACGGGGTTGGCTTGCGACCAGGTGGGAATGCGCCCGATGGCGAAGGCCAGCCAGGGGGCATACAGCAGCAGCACCATCGCCTGCGCCACCGACCATTGCCAAAAGTTGCGCCAGCGCTCTTTGGCTCGCGGCCAAACCAGGAACAGCCAGACGAGGTTAGCGGTGACCAACACCATCACGGCGAGGTACAAATTGTATAATCCCAGCACCATGAAGAGGATGTAGAGGAGCCAGTCGCGAGTACGGCCGTATTGCCACACGCCCACCGTCGCCCACAGCGCCCACGCCCCCAGCAGCGCCGCCAGCGAATACATGCGCATCTCCTGTGACCAGCCAATGTCAAAGCGGGAAATGGTTATGAATAAGGCGGCGAGGAGTCCGGTGAAACGGCCGTTTAGCCGCTGGCCCAGCAAATAAGTCGCAGGAATGGTGAACAAACCAATGATGGCGGAGAGCAGCCGCAGACCAAACTCGCTGTCACCGCTGAGCAGCCGCCAAAAGTGGAGTAGCCAGAAGTAAAGTGGAGGATGCACATCGTTGGCGGTCCAGAGAGAGATGTCGGCCAGGGGTTGACGAGCGGCCCAGCTTGCCAGCCCTTCGTCCCACCAAACGCTTTTGTCCCCCAAAGCTACCACCCGCAGGCCAAAGCCCAGTAGCATTAGCCCCACCAGCAGCCCGCGGGTTCCCCTCTCTGAAAATCGTCGTTGCGCAAACATCGGGCGAATTAAACCTGAATTGGAAACGGCCGTCAATTTGGAGTTTATGGGACGCAGATAAACGCGGACGAGCGCTGATTTATTTTTATCCGCGTTCATCCGCGCTCGTCCGCGTCCAATTTTTGCGCTAGATTAGCGCTTGACGTTACGCCAAACGGCCGTTTCCCCCCAAGGATCATACGCGGCCGATTCGGCTGCCTGAACCTTCTTCCCCCCACCCTGGAGCAGCTCAAAAACGGCCGCTCCCAGCCAGTCATCGTTGTCCAGCGGGGTGGGCTGCCAGTTGGGCAGATGGTCTTGCAAGTAGCTCGTGCTGGTGTGGCCACGGCGAAAAGTCGGCTCTTGCAGGATGGCCAGCAAGTACGGAATGTTGGTCGTGACCCCCAGCACCACCGTCTGCTGCAAGGCGCGGATCATTTTGACAATCGCTTCCTCGCGGCTGTGGCCCCAGGTGATCACTTTCGCCAGCATCGGATCGTAATAGGGCGAAACGGCCGTTCCCGACGCAATGCCATCATCCACGCGAATACCAGGGCCAGACGGCCGTTCGTACACTGCAATCTCCCCAATCGAGGGCAAAAAGTTGTGCGCCGGGTCTTCGGCATAGACGCGGCATTCGATGGCGTGGCCGCGCTGCTGGAGATCGTCCTGCGTGAAAGGCAGCGCTTCGCCCGCGGCAATGCGGATTTGCCAGACGGCCAAATCCACCCCCGTCACCAACTCCGTGATGGGATGCTCCACCTGGAGTCGCGTGTTCATCTCCAAAAAGTAGAAGCCGCCTTTTTCGTCCACGATAAACTCCACCGTGCCCGCGCTGCTGTAACCGACCGCCTGAGCCAAGGAAACGGCCGCTTCCGCCATGCGCTGCCGCAAACCGTCATCTTGAATCACCGGGGCGGGCGTCTCCTCGATAATTTTTTGGTGGCGACGCTGGACGCTGCATTCTCGCTCAAACAAGTGCAGCACGTTGCCATGCTGGTCGCCCAACACCTGAATTTCCACGTGGTGAATTTCGGTGAAATATTTTTCGACCAGCACATGATCGTCGCCAAAGGAGTTTTTGGCTTCGCCCCGCGCCGCCTGCACCGCGTCGGCAAATTCGTCGGCGGACCAGACGACGCGCATCCCTTTGCCACCGCCACCCGCGCTGGCTTTGATGAGAATGGGGAAGTCGATGTGAGCAACGGCCGTTTGCAATTCCGCCGCACTCAGCCCCGCCCCATCCACGCCGGGCACAATGGGCACGCCCGCCTGCTCGGCAATCTCGCGCGATTTGGCCTTGCTGCCCATCAACTCCATCGCCTCCGGGCTGGGGCCGATGAAGACAATCTCCCGCGCCGCGCACGCTACGGCAAAGGTGGGATTCTCGCTCAAAAAGCCGTAGCCGGGATGGATCGCCTCGGCACCGCACGCCTGGGCAATGTCCAAAATGGCGGATTGATTCAGGTAGGTGTCTGTAGCGCTGGTGCCCGGCAGATTGTACCGCTCGTCGGCCAGCCGTACCCAGGGGGCGTCCGCATCGGCATCGGAGTAGATGGCAACGGCCGTAATCCCCAGTTCATGGCAAGCCAAAATCAGCCGCCGCGCAATTTCCCCTCGATTGGCAATCAACACTTTCCCAAACATATTTGTCCTTTGATTAAAAACAGAGAGCCCAGAGATTTGGGAGAAAATCGTTCGCAGATGGAATCAATGTTAGTCCAGAAAAGTTGGCAGGCTTTGTGGGTAAATAGGTCCAATCGCTTACTTCCTGAGTTCTCTGTGCCCTCTTATGTCACAATTCATCTCGTCAAAATTTATTTAGCCTGATTTTTCAACCAGTCAGTGGCAAAATCCACGGCTGTTTTCTGGTGGAACAACCGGCACTCTGCCAAACCCACCTTGCCAATTTGCACGGGGTGCACCTGCTCAAACTCAGCGCCAATTTGGGGAAAGCTGTCGTCGTCGTAATCCAAACTGTCGAACCATTGCCAAACGCGACGGCCGTTTTGCCAGATGGGCGACCCTTGCCGAATCATTTCCCCCACGCCAGCGCGCCCCTCTGACAGATGAAACGAGCTGTTATTGCCGTAGCTCACGCCAAGCAGCAGCACATAGCCATCCAGCTCATAAATTCGGGCCAAAGGCGAGCCTTCGCCCAAGCCATTCTCCAGCTGATGATCGGCGGTGATGGCGGCAGCGTGGTGCCCCCACGCCGCAAACGAATCCTGCGGGTGGTTGCTACGAAACACACCTGGCCAGGTGCGGAACAGCTCCGGGACGGCCCCCATCATCCGGGTTGGCGTCAACAACGGGTCGAAAGCGGGCATGGAATCGCGGATGATTTGGTGCCATTCCTCCGGTGCAGGCGGATGCTGCCAGGGGGCCGGATCGGAATAATCTGTGCTAAACGTGGGCATGACCAAGGTGCCCGCCCCCGTGAGCGCCTCTTGCAGCGCCTGAATCACAGCCACTGCGCCACCCGGCACGTACCCTATTTTGCTCATGCTGGAATGCACCAGCACGGTCATGCCCGGCTGCACGCCCAAAGCTCGCAAATGTTCCACCAGGATGTCTTTGGTGAAGGGATGGGGGGAATTTTGGATAACGGCCGTTTCTGTCATAGTTCACCTTTTTATCCGCAGATTTCGCAGATTACACAGATTTTGGCTGCCCACGGAAATCACTCCGCCTGCCACCAAGGTTTGCGCTTTTCTAGAAATGAACTCATCCCTTCGCGCCCTTCGTCGCTGTCGCGCAATTTGGCGATGAGTTCAGACGTGTAGCCGCGCATCGCCGCCTTTGGCTGGTACGCCACCTGGCGAATCAACTCCTTGGCGGCGGCCTGCGCGCCGGGGGCGGCTTGCAGCAGTTGATCGATGCGTTCGGCAACGGCCGTATCCAGCCCATCTTCCGCCACCACATGATTCACCAGCCCAATTTGCTGCGCTTTGGCCGCGCTAAATCGCTCGCCGGTCAGGAACAGCTCCCGCGCCTCGTTGGGGCCAATCTTGCCCAGCACAAACGGCGAAATGACGGCAGGCACAATGCCCAGCCGCGCTTCGCTAAAGCCAAACTGCGCCCGGTCCACCGCCACCACGATGTCGCAACAGCTCACCAACCCCACACCGCCGCCAATCGCCGCCCCGTTAATGCGGCCAATCACCGGGCGCGGACACTGCTCCACCATCAGCATCAGGTCAAAAATCGCTTCGCCATCCTGTACATTTTCGGCGAAGGTGTAGTCGGCGGCGGCCCGCATGAAGCTCAAATCGGCCCCGGCGCAGAAGGAACGGCCGTTGCCCGTCAGCACCACCACGCGCACATCATCATTTTGGGGGATTGTTTGGAACACGGCCGTTAACTCCGCAATCATCCCCGGCGTCAGCGCATTGTGCACCTCCGGCCGATTCAACGACACCGTCAACACCGCCCCATCCTGCTCAACCAAAACTTCACGATTCACAATTCACCACTCACTATTCATTATTACCAAACGGTTTTCATCGCCCCGCCATCTACAATCAACGTCTCCCCGGTGATGTAGCTGGCCGCGTCCGACAGCAAAAACGCCCCCGCCCGGCCAAACTCCTCAATCGAACCGTAGCGCCCCCAGGGAATTTGCGCTTCCTGCATGGCCCGCTGCTCCGCCACGCTGCGTCCGGCATTTTTGGCCCCGATGGCATCCAGCGATTTCAATCGGTCAGTAAAAATTCGGCCCGGAACCAAATTGTTCACCCGAATTTGCTCCGGAGCCAGCTCCCTCGACAAGCTCTTGAGCAAGCTCACCACGCCGGAGCGCATCACGTTGGACAATAGCAAAATATCAATCGGCTCTTTTACAGAGGAAGAGGTTACAGCCAAAATCGAGCCGCCGCCTTGCGCCCGCAGGTAGGGCAGCACGGCCCGAATCATGCGCACGCTGCTCATCATCGTCAGCTCAAACGCCGCTTGCCAATCGTCATCGCTAAAATGGTCGAAACCCCCGGCTGGCGGGCCGCCCGCATTCACCACCAGGCCATCCACGCGACCAAATTTTGCCACCGTCGCCTCTACCCAGTTCGTAATGGAGACCGGATCGCGGGCGTCCAGGACGGTTCCCAGCGTGTCGGCACCCGTCTCGCGGTGTAGGGCCTCCGCCGCTGCCAAAATGTCCGCCTCGGTGCGGCTACCAATCGAGACGCGCCCGCCTTCCTGTGCCACCGCCTGGGCGATGCCGTAGCCCAGCCCCTTGCTGGCCGCCGCCACCATGATCACTTTGTTTTTCAGTCCAAGGTCCATATCAACTCCTGATTTCTACAATTTCGCCATCGGCGGGAATGCGCAGTTGGTGGTTTGAAATGCCCTGCGCCGTTGCTGCTACCCGCAAACTGGCGCGGGTCACGGTGCCATGATCCAGCGATTCCAGATGAACGGCTATCACAACAGCATTGGGCGCTGCCTGGCAAACGGCCGTTGTCTGCCCGGCATCCATCACAATCGGCAAACTATCGCCAAACTTCGCCCCGCTGGAGTGGGTCACAATCACGTGCGGCTGGGTTTGGGCGACGATCTCAGCCACGGGTTCGTACCAGACGGTGTCTCCCATCCAGTACACTTTTGGCTCTCCAGGCGCTTCCCAGATAAAGCCAGAAACGTGGCCCATCCGCACCGCCAGTTCATCGTAACCATGCCGCCCCGGCGTGCGAGTGAAGGTGATGCCTTGCCAGGTGTGTTGGGTGGAAACGGCCGTTACGTCCACAAACCCCTTCTCGCGAATCGTCGCCTCATCCCCCGGCTGGCACAAAATCGGGATAGTTTTGGGCAGCAGGTTGATCGCCGCCTCGTCAAAATGGTCTGGATGCAGGTGCGATACCAGCACCATTTCCGCACCGTCAATCACCGCTTCCGGCGACATCGGCAGCTCTACAATCGGGTTTTGCGAAATCCCGGCAAAAGAGCGAATCGTTTCTTTGGCGGCCAAAAAGGGGTCTACGAGAAATAAACGGCCGTTAAACCTCACCCTCAGCGTTGCATTCCGAATCAGCTGTATTTTCATGTGCGTTATTTTTTGCCACAGAGGGCACAGAGGAAAAAGAGGAAATCTCTAAAACCTCTGTGTTCTCTGTGGCCAATTCCTAATGAATTTGCACCGGGTCCTTGATGGCACCCCGGTCAAACAATGGTTTTTCGTAGCCTGCGTCCCAGCCTTCGGGGGCGGTGGTGGGGTGGATGTTTACGGCCGTATTCTTGTAATCCGGTATCTTCGCCCGCTCGTCCACCCGATCCAGCGTCAGCAAATTGGCCGCCGCCTCGGCAAAATGGAAGGGAATGAAAATCGTGTTCACGGGCGACCGTTCTGTCACCAGCAGCCGCGTTTTGATTGCCCCGCGCCGCGAACTGACCTCAACCCAATCTCCAGTCTCCAGTCCCAGCTTTTCCGCATCTTCAGGATGCATCTCACAGACAGCCTCCGGGAACACTTCCTCCAGCCGCGAATTGCCCGTCATCGTGCTGCCATGCCAATGGTACAGTACCCGTCCCGTGCTCAGGTTAAACGGATAGTCCGCATCCGGCTGTTCAGAATTCGTACCAAAGGTTACTTCCCAGAACTTGCCCCGTCCGCGCGGAAACTCCTCCGCAAACAGGTACGGCGTACCCGGATGGTCCAGCGAGGGACACGGCCAATGCACGCCGCCTTCCCGCGCTAACCGTTCGTAGGTGATGCCGCCAAAATCAGGCGTCAACGCCCGCATCTCTTCCCAGATCGCGCCCGCGTCGGCAAAATCAAACCCGGCAGCCAGCTTGAGCCCCAACCGCTGCTCTACCCGTCGGCCCAAATCGCACAAAATCTCCCAATCTGGCCGCGATTGGCCCACGGGCGGCACCGCCTGCCTCACCCGCTGCACGCGGCGGTCGCTGTTGGTAAAGGTGCCATCCTTTTCGGCAAAGCTGGTGGCGGGCAAAATTACGTCCGCCATCTCGCCCGTCTCGTTGATGAAAATGTCCTGGCAAACCATGAAGTCCAGCTGCTCCAGCGCGTGGCGCGTGTGGTTCTGATTTGGCTCACTGATCATCGGGTTTTCGCCCACCACAAACATGGCGCGAATATCGCCATGCGCCGCACCCGTGACCATTTCCGTGGCCGTTAGCCCTGGTTCGCCATTTAGCTCACGCCCCCAAAACTGCTCAAATTTCGCCTTGATCGCCGCATCGTTCACGGGTTGGTACGCTGTGTAGACGTTGGGCAAGCCGCCGCTGTCGGAGCAGCCCTGCACGTTGTTCTGGCCGCGCAGCGGATTCAGGCCCGTGCCCGCCTTGCCCACATGGCCGCACATCAGCGCCAGGTTCACCAGCGAGAGCGTGTTGTCGGTACCGTGCGTGCTCTGGCTGATGCCCATGCCCCAATAAATCGCGCCGCGTTCGGCGCTGGCGTACAGTCGCGCCGCCGCCCGAATGTCGTCGGCGGGCACACCGCTGATTTGCTCCGCCCACTCTGGCGTACATTCCTCCAGCGATTCCAGGTAGTCGTTGAACCCTTCGGTGCGCTGGGCGATAAACTCCTCGTCGTACAGCGTTTCCTTGACAACGACGTGAGCCATCGCCTGGAAAACGGCCACGTCGGTGCCCGGATTTTGGCGCAACCAGAGGGTGGCAAAATCGGTCATCTCAATGCGCCGGGGATCAATGGAAATGAGCTTGGCCCCATTTTTGCGCACCGCCCGCTTGAGGAAGTTGGAGATGACCGGATGTGTTTCGGTCGTGTTGGAGCCGGTCACGATGAACACGTCCAGGTTCTCCATCTCGGCGATGGAGTTGGACATGGCGCTGGAGCCAATCGAAAGCTGCAAGCCGGTGACCGAACCGGCGTGGCACAGCCGGGCGCAATGGTCCACGTTGTTGGTGCCAATGAGGGCGCGCATAAACTTTTGGAAGATGTAGGTGTCTTCGTTGGTGGCTTTGGCGCTCGCGTAGCTGGCAACGGCATCGCCGCCGCTTTCTTGCGTAATACGCACCAGGTTGTCGGCCACGTAGTCGAGCGCTTCATCCCAGGTGGCTTCACGCCATTGCGGCGGAGCGCTTCGCCCTTCTTCGCGGTTGGTGCGGATCAGCGGCGTCTTCACCCGCCGGGGATGCTTGACATAATCCGTCCCAAAGCGCCCCTTGACGCACAACATGCCGTAGTTAGGCGCGGCGTCAAACGGCGCTTCAACAGCGTAGATGTAATCATCTTTCACCTGCAAATTGAGTTGGCAGCCCACGCCGCAGTACGGGCAGGTTGTGCGGACTGTTTTATCGGGTGTAATCATTGGAACACCTCCATGATTGGCAAAAAAATTAGTTCTACTAAATACACTTTCTAGCTTCTGGTCATCAGAAATAACACAACAAAATATAAACCAATTGAAAAAGCGGCAAATCCCGCAACGGCAAAAATGGGTGAAAGCAGCCGACTCAACCAAAGCGCATACCGATCGGAAACCATTAAAAATCGGCGCTTCCTCTCTTTCCCAAACCACATCGAGGATTGCAGCGCCATGTATTCATCAGCGGTTCGGGTCCAGGAAACGACTGAATAGGAAATACCGGCGATCAGAAACACAAACCCAACAAAAGTGATGAAAAGTTGTTCGACAATTGGCTGAAATAACCACCCGCTCCCTGACGAGTTTGACGAGGGGCGAAGCGCTAAATCGGATATCATGAAGGCAACAAAAAGTACGATGTAAAATGCAGAAATTCTGTATATGATTTTCTTGAATGTTTTGTCACTCATGATTTTGCATTCGTTACGGCCGTTTCCAGGGCAAAACTTCCAGCGTCACGATTGATACTCCGGGTGGTTGGCAATGAACTTGTCCAGACCCGCAACGGCCGTTTCCCTAACCCTCTTCTGCATCATCGGCGTCCAGCCCACCAGCGTGCCCGGTAACCCCAGGGCCATTCGCATCCAACGGTAAAAGTTAAATGTGTCGGCGTGGCGGATGATACGGCCGTCTCCAAACTCAAAACGCGCATCAATCACATTATGCACCTTGCGCCCCGTCGAAAACGTGTAAATCGCCTCCCAATGCGCTTCGCCGCTGTTCTGCGTCGCCAGCACATCGCGGAACGTCACCTGCAAATCTTTGCCCCGCTCGCACAGCATATGCCACATCGCCATCGCCCGCGGGCCGTGCAAATCGCCAAAGGCCGGGTCAGAAAAATGCACCTCTGGATGATAGCAAACAATCATGCCCGCATGATCCCGCTGCTGAAAAGCGGTGTAAAAGTTACGAATAAGCTGCTGATTTTCCTGCATCTGTTTCCCTTTACCCGCACTCATTCCGGTTTACTTTTCACTTTTCACTTCTTACTTTTCTTCCCCCGCCCACCCCGTGTTTGTTGGAAAATTGAATCTGGGTCCACACCCTGCTCCAGCAGCGCCTGCCGCTTCGGCTTTAACGCCCCGGTGGGACAAACGCCCACGCACTGCCCACAAAAGACACAGGTGGTATCCATCATGCCATTGCCGTTAAAGGTGCCAATTTGCGTATCGTACCCCCGCCCATCAAAGCTGAGGGCAAAGGCAAATTGGGCATCTTCGGCGCAAACCTGCACGCAGCGCCAGCAGTTGATGCACTGATTATAATCCCGCAGGTAAAAAGGATTGTCATCATAAACCGGCGCGGTGCGCGGCTCGGCATCTTCAAAACGCAGCGGATCCGCATCGTAACTGTCCAGCAAATCTAGAATGTGGGGCGATTCGTCCAGGTTCACCGTGGCGGCCAGCATTTCCAGAATGGTGCGCCGCCCACGCTGCACATTTTCCGAATTGGTGACAATTTCCATGCCGTCGGCGCAGGCGGTGACGCAAGCGGCCAGCTGCACCCGCTGCCCGGCCTCCACCGAGCAAATGCGGCACAGCCCGTTCGCCGTCAGGTGCGGATGGTAGCAAATGACCGGAATTTCAATCCCAGCTTGCGCCGCAGCGTCCAAAATCGTTGTGCCTTTGGCCACGGTCACTTCCCGGCGATCAATTGTCAGCGTTACGGTGTCACTCATACCTTACTCCAGGAGTTATACGTTTGTTGAATCGGTTAGATTTGTGTGCGGGTCAGCTTCCAAACTAACCCGCACACACTTTTCCTCCCGTTCCACGCAGAGCGTAGGAACGAGGATTAGGCGGCGGCGCGTTTTTGCAACAGCTTGGCCCGCGGATTTTCGATGCGTACGGCCGTTACCTTATATTCAGGTATCTTGGCCACCGGATCAAGCGCAAAATCCTGCGTCAGCATGTTGGCTGGGGCTTCGCGCCAGTGAAACGCCAGGAAAATCGTCCCCGGCGGCACATCCTTGCTGATTTGCGCCTTGGTGCGGATTTCCCCGCGACGGCTCTTAATCACCACCGCCTGATTATCTTCCAGCTGAATCGCCGCCGCGTCCACCGCGTTGATTTCCACGTAGCCGCGCGGTTCCACCCAATCCAGCGGAACGCTACGCCGCGTCTGTGTGCCGGTGTGGTAATGATACAACACCCGCCCCGTCGTGAGAATCAGCGGATATTCTTCGTCCGCCTGCTCGGCCGGGTCCCTGGCTTCTACCGGATGGAACTTGCCCCGCCCGCGTGAAAAGCCCTGCGTGTGCAAAATCGGCGTACCGGGATGCTCCGGCGTGGGGCAGGGCCATTGCAGGCCAAATTCCTTTAGCCGCTCATACTTCATACCCGCGTAAATCGGCGTCACCTGGGTCAGTTCGTCGAAAATTTCGGCCGTGTTTTTATACTGCCAGTAATCCGCCACGCCCCGGTCAATGCCCATCGCTGCGTCAAAGTGCGCCCCGATTTCGGCCGTAATCTTCCAGTCGGGCCACGCCTGGCCGGGCGATTTGAGCACCGGTTGCAGCAGCTGCACGCGCCGCTCCGTGTTGGTAAAGGTGCCATCTTTTTCCAACGAAGACTTCGCTGGCAACAGCAGGTGGGCCAGCTGCCCCGTTTCGTTGAGGAAGATGTCTTGCACCACCAAAAAGTCCAGCTTGCGGATGGCCGCCTCCACGTGCGTCGTGTTCGGGTCAGACATCATCGGGTTTTCGCCCATGACATACATGGCATGGATTTGGCCGTCATGCACGGCGCGCATCGCTTCCACGATGGTCAGCCCCACTTCGCCCGGCAGCGATTCCACACCCCACGCCTCGGCAATTTTGGCCCGCTTGGCGTCGTCGGTGACCGCCTGGTAACCGGGATACACGTCCACCAAACAGCCCAGGTCGCACGCGCCCTGCACGTTGGCCTGGCCGCGCAATGGGTTCACGCCGGTAGATGGTTTGCCCACCTGCCCACACAGCATCGCCAGATTGGCCAGCGTCTCCACCATGTCGGTGCCGTTGCTGCGCTGGGTGATGCCCATCGCGTAAAAGATGCCGCTGTGGCCGCGTGGCGAGTTGTGGACGGAACGGCCGTTTACCCGTTCCCCCAGCGCATACGCCCGCGCCGCCTTCTCAATGAGCTCCACCGGCACGCCAGATTTCAACGAGGCCATCTCTGGCGTGTACGCCCTCACCACCTCGCGAAATTCGTCGTACCCTTCCGTGCGGGCGGCGATAAATTCTTCGTCCGCCCATCCTTCACGGATGATGATGTGCATAATTGCCAGGAAGATGTAAATGTCCGACCCCGGCTTGATTTGCAAAAACAGCGTGGCGTGATCCACCAGCGGCACGCGCCGGGGGTCTACGATAATCACATTTGCGCCACGCCGGGCCGCGCGCACCACTTCGTAACTGATGACTGGGTGAGATTCGGCCGTATTTGAACCGGTAATAAAAATACAATCCGCATCGCGAATTTCTGCGATTGAATTGGTCATTGCCCCACTGCCGAAGGCCTTCACGAGGCCTGATACGGTTGAGCTGTGTCAGAGACGGGCGCAGTGGTCCAGGTTGTTGGTCCCAAGCGCCGCCCTCATGAATTTTTGGAAGATGTAATTATCTTCGTTGGTGCACCGCGCGGAGGAGAGGCCCATGAAGGCATCCGGGCCATGTTCTTTGGCGGTTTCGGCAAACTTTTGGCCCACCAGATTCAGCGCCGTGTCCCAGTCAATCGGCACAAAATTATCGCTCACGTCGGGTTTGCGCACCGCCAGCGGCGATTTTTCCGGCAGCTCCCACGGCTCGTCGGTGAGGCCCATTTCGTAGGCCAAATCGCGGCGCAGCATCGGGCTAGTCAGCCGGTCTTTGTGCGAGGCAAAATCCCAGCCAAAACGACCCTTGGTACACAACGTTTCGCCATTCACCGAGGGCCCAGGCGCGCCTTCGGCATACAAAATCTCGCCTTTTTTCTGAGCATAGCTGATCTGGCAGCCGACGCCGCAGTAGCCGCAGGTTGTCTTGGTGCGCTTGAGTTCCCATTCACGTCCCTTGCCCAAACGCGCCACCGGCAACAAAGCGGCCGTTGGGCAAACCTGGACGCAGGTGCCGCAAAAAACGCAGGAAGAATCAATCATCGGGCCGTCAAACGGGGTAGCCACGTGGCTGGTAAAGCCGCGCCCCACCACCTCAATGGCATTGGCCCCAATCACTT
Source organism: Ardenticatenaceae bacterium (assembly GCA_020634455.1). Lineage (GTDB taxonomy): Bacteria > Chloroflexota > Anaerolineae > Promineifilales > Promineifilaceae > Leptofilum. The sequence goes on from JACKBQ010000001.1 coordinate 1,376,959, forward strand.
CGCGGCAGACGCGCTCGCAACGGCCGCATAAAATGCAGTACTGGTGGTCGCGAATGAAAAATGGATTGTCGTCCTGGTAGAGGGTGCGCCCTAGCTCAAATTCATGGCTGGTTTCGGTGACACCGTGCTCGTAAGCGTATTTTTGCAGCTGGCAGGAACCCGCCTTGTCGCAGGTCACGCAGTCCAGCGGATGCTCGGCCACAAAGAGATCAATCACATCGCGGCGCAGGTCAAACAGCGGCTCGCTTTGGGTGCGGATTTGCATACCTTCTTCGCACAGCAGGCCACAGCTGGCCACCGGCGCGGGCCAATCGTTCACCTCCACCATGCACAAACGGCAGCCGCCGGACACCGACAGCTCGGGATGGTAACAGAGGTGCGGCACGTCAATGCCGTTGGCGTGGGCCGCCTCGATGACCGTGGTGCCTTCGGGCACCGAAATCGGTTTGCCATCAATGGTTAGCGTAATCATTTCTTCTCGTTGCTCCCTGAAGAGTCCAGCAAGGACTCGTATTCATGTCGAAAATAGTGCATGGTGCTCAGCACCGGGTTTGGCGCAGATTTGCCCAGCCCGCACAGGCTGGCCGTTTTGACCGTCTGGCAGAGCTTTTCCAGCTGCACCAAATCATCGGGCGTGCCGTTGCCCGCAATCATTTTGTCCAGCCTGTTGCGGATTTGCACGGTACCGACGCGGCAGGGCAAACATTTGCCGCAGCTTTCATCCACACAAAAATCAATGAAGAAGCGGGCAAAATCGGGCATTTGGGTGCTGTCGTCAATAATCACTAGACCACCGGAGCCCATAATCGAGCCCAACTTGGTCAGATTTTCGTAATCCACGGGACTGTCCAGGTGCTCGGCGGGGACGCAGCCACCGCTGGGGCCACCGGTTTGGGCCGCTTTGAAGGAACGGCCGTTTGGCACCCCTTCCCCCATCTCATACACAATCTCGCGCAGGGTGATGCCCATCGGCACCTCGATCAGCCCTGTGTTGCGCAGCTGCCCGGCCAAGGCAAACACCTTCGTCCCCTTGCTCTTTGCCGAGCCGATGCTGGCAAACCAGTCCGCCCCCTTGCCAATGATTGACGGGATGTTGGCCATCGTTTCCACGTTGTTGATCACCGTGGGCGCTTGCCACAGGCCCGCCGTGGATGGATACGGCGGGCGAATGCGCGGAATGCCCCGTTGCCCCTCCACTGAATGAATCAGCGCCGTCTCCTCGCCACAAACAAACGCGCCCGCGCCGATGCGCACCTCGGGCACAAAGCTGAAATCAGTGCCCAAAATGTTGTTGCCGATAATGCCGCGCCGCCGCGCCTTGGTGATGGCGTTGTTGATGCGCCGGATGGCAATTGGATATTCACCACGAATGTAGAGGTAACCGCGCGACGCTCCGACGGCGTAAGCGCAAATGATCATGCCCTCCAGCACGCGGTGCGGATCGTCCTCCATCACCGTGCGGTCCATGTACGCGCCGGGGTCGCCCTCATCGCCGTTGACGATGACAAATTTTTGCTCGGCTTGCTCCTGGCGCACCAAGTTCCATTTAAAGCCAGAGGGGAAGCCAGCCCCACCCCGCCCGCGCAAGCCGCTGTTCATGATTTCCTGGCAGACCTGCTCCGGCGTCATGTTAGCCAGCACATGAGCCAGCGCCGCGTAGCCGCCATGTGCCAGGTAATCTTCCAGCTTTTCCGGGTCAATCTGGCCCGTCTCGCTGAGCACAATTTTGACCTGCTTGGCAAAAAACGGATGGTCGAGCGAGATGCGGTAGCGGTCCAACCCTTTCTGGCGGCGGGCGCGGTAGTGGGGAAAGTCGTGGGGCGTGGTGGCTTCGGCGGGCTGGCCATCGGCCAGATGCTCGGCCACGATTTGCTTGGCCACGTCGGCCGTCACATCGCCGTAGAGGGCGGGCGATTCTTCTTTGGTCTCCACGCGCACCATCGGGCCACGGCTGCACAGGCCCATGCAGCCCGTGTTGACGAGTTCAGCGCCGTGCCCTGCCTGCTGGTGCATGGCTCGATCCAACGCATCATAGGTCACATCCGCCCCAGCGGAGAGGCAGGCGGTGCTGGTGCAGCAAAAGACGCGATGTTGGAACTGCTCCTGCCGTTCGCGCTCCTGTTGACCAAGTTGCTTGAGCTTGTCGTTGTTCATGCCACACGCTCCTGTTGCTCGGTTAAATCTTTGGTGCGGCCGACCATTTCGCGGACGTGGCGCACCATGCCGTCGGGCGTTTCTTTAGCGCGCACCTTGCCATCCAGCACGGCCACCGGGGCCAGGCCACAGCTGCCCAAACAGCGGGCGGTGGTCAGGCTAAACAGGCCATCGGCGGTGGTTTGGCCCAACTCTACGCCCATCTCGGCACAAACGCGCTCGATGATGGCGTTGGCCCCTTTGACGTGGCAGGCGGTGCCGGTGCAGACGATGGCGTTATGCTCACCCAGCGGCTCGAAGGTGAACATGTGGTAGAACGTCGCCACGCCGTAGACGCGGATTAGCGGCAATTTGAGCTGCTCGGCAATGTAGATGAGGAGGTCTTGGGACAAATAGCCGAAGGTCTCCTGAGCAGTATTGAGCACCTCAAGCAAAGCATCTTTTTCATACTTGAAGCGCTTCATGGTGCGGTCAATGGCGGCGTAGCGCTCATCGCCGCTAGGGTGAGATGTTGTCATGTGACAATTCCTTTTTCCGGGGCTGAAGCCCCAGGCTATACGACCAATTCCGGCCACAGCTCGATGGCGCTGACAATGGCGGAAGCGGCCGTTTGGCCCAGGCCACATAGCGAGGTTTGGGTCATGGTGAAGCCGACATCAAGCAAAATTTGCTTGTCGCTCTCCTGAGGGCCACCGTTGTGATGAATGCGGTCCAAAATTTCTAGCTGCCGCTGGGTGCCAATCTGGCAGGGGAAACATTTGCCGCAGCTTTCGTGAGCGAAGAAGTGGGCCAGTTCGTACAGATGTTGGCGCAGATCGGCCGTTTCATCAAACACCATAATGACGCCGGAGCCGAGCGGAATGTTGGCCGCACGGGCGTCTTCGTAGGTGAGCGGCGTGTCCAGCTTGTCTGGCCCGATGAAGCGGCCTGCGGCTCCGCCCATCAGCACCGCCTTCACTTTTTTGCCGTGCGGCACGCCGCCGGCCAGACCAATCATGTTGCGAATAGTGAGGCCGAAGGGCACTTCGTACAGGCCAGGGTCGGCCACATCGCCGCTGACGCAAAATAGCTTGGTGCCGGGTGACTTCTCGGAGCCAATCATGTTCCACGACGCTTCACCGATGTTGAGCGCCGCCAGCATGGCTACCAGGGTTTCGACGTTGTTTACGGCCGTTGGCTGGCCAAACAGTCCGTGCGTGGTGGGAAAGGGCGGCTTGATGCGCGGAAAGCCACGTTTGCCTTCGATGGCTTCAAACAACGCCGTCTCCTCGCCGCAAATGTACGCCCCCGCGCCTAGCCGGACGTTAACTGTAAAATTGAAACCGGGCTTGCCTAGAATATTTTTGCCCAAATAGCCTGCCTTCATCGCCTCGTCCACCGCATGGTGCAACCGGGCATGGGCACGCGGATATTCACCGCGCACAAATATCCAGCCATTTTCGGCACCCACGCCGTACGCAGCAATCGTCATCGCCTCGATGATGGAAAACGGGTCTTCTTCCATGAGGCAGCGGTCTTTGAAGGTGCCCGGTTCGCTTTCGTCGGCATTGACAACGATATGTTTTTGGCGCGGGTCATCGGCTGCGCCACGGGTGAAGAACCATTTGCGCCCCAGCGGGAACATCGCCCCACCACGCCCCAAAATGGCAAAGTTATCTACTGTTTGGATGAGTTCTTCCGGGGAGATGGCCAGCGCTTTGCGTAACCCTTTGTACCCGTCGTGGGCTTCGTAATCGGCCAAACTGGTGGGGTCTACCTTGCCAACGCGAGCCAGCTTGATGAAGGGACCGCCGCGTGGTTTGGCCATCGGTTCGGGCAAAGCGCCCGCTAAAAAGGCAGGGACTTTTTCGGGTGTCAGGCTGCCAGCGGGTCGCTCGCCGTGCAGGGCACAGGGGGCATGTTCGCAAATTCCCAAGCAGGGCACGGTTTCAAAGGTCAGACGGCCGTCTTCGCTTGTCTCGCCCGGTTCCATCCCAGTTGCCCGGCAGATGGCCTGGATGACGGCGTGGCTCCCTTCTTTACTGCACGCCAAATCTTCACAAACGCGAATCACCTGGCGGGCGGTCGGTTCGTTATAAAACATGGAGTAAAACTCCACCACGCCGTGAATTTCTGCCAGAGGGACGCGTAAGGTTTTGCCAATGGCTTCCTGCACATCAGGGGGCAGCCAGCCGTAAATGTCCTGGGCCTGGTGTAGAAAAGGGAGAAGGGCTTCGCGGGAACGGCCGTTGTATCTTTCCAGCAGCGGGGTCAACAAAGCTAAATCAACAGATGGCGCAGCAAGACTCACGGGTCACTCCTTGGGTCATTTTTAAACTGGTCGGCCTAAATTGCGGGCGTTCCGAACCAGTTCGCAATCGCTTTTTGCATCGGCCTGGGGTGGTTCCGTGGGGTGTGGGAAGTGGGAGTAATCCAGGGCCGATGAAGCTGAATCGGCTCCATTGTAGCTGAGATATATCAGTTTACCAATGGCGAGCTACGGCCGTTAACACCCCAGGAGAAAACTGTATCTGCACAACATCATTGTGCCGATGAATGGGTTCTGGCAACTGGCCTGCCTCTGAAAATGCAACGGCCGTTTCCAGCCAAACCTTGCGCCCATCAAACTGAATGGGATACGGCCGTTCCCAATTGCCCGTCCCTCGCATAAAGTTGTAGGCATGTTGGGCCGACCAGTTGGTATCCAAAGCAAAATCAGCCTCGCGCGGCCACGGATTGCTGGTAACGCCAGGCGGTTGCGCCTGGCGGGGCAGCGTGCCAGCGTCTGCTTTTTGGACAGCTTCTACCAACAGCTCTGCACCAATTTGGGCCAGGGTAGTTTCCAGTTCGGTGTGGGTGATGCCGGTTGGGAGGGGAAACGGCCGTTGCAAAGCCACATCCCCCGTATCAAATTTTTCGTCCATGAAGTGAACCGTCACACCAGTTTGTGCTACGCCCGCCCGCAGCGCCCAAAACAGCGGTGCGGGGCCGCGAAAGCGAGGCAGCAGCGACGGATGCACGTTTAAGCAGCCCAAACGAGGTATTTGCAAAATTTCGGGCGGCAGCAGCTGCGGAAAGCAAGAAACACAAATCAGGTCTGGCTGCAAGGCGGCGAGAGCAGCAACAGTTTCAGGCGCGGCGAGTTGGCGCACGGCAAAGGCGGGAACGCTGTAGCTGGCCGCCAATGCCAGCGGTGAGGCTATCTGGCCCAATGTGGGCAAGTTGAGCGTGGACAGTTGGGGTCTAATCGGGGTGAGGGGCAAGGAGGAACGGCCGTTCCCCACCAACTCAAACGGCGGCACAATTTCGGCAGGCAATACCAATCCGCAAAGCTCCACTTCTGCCGCCTGCAGTGCTGCCAGCGGCCACCGGGTTAGCGTACCCAACATGCCAAAAAACAAAACACGCAAAAATTTACCTCCATTTCTTTTGTGCTATCCATTGACCATATATGCATAATCTAATAAAATTATATGCATCATCATTTTTCTTGTTGTATCGTTTTTGAGGAGACAATTGCATGAGAACAACGTTAGATTTACCCGAAGCATTGCTGGTTGAAGCAATGGAAATTACCCAGACAAAGACAAAAACCAGCGTCATTATACTTGCCTTGGAAGAATTGGTCAGAAAAGCCAAAATTTCTGAACTAAAGCAATATAAAGGTAAAATTGACCTAAATATTAATTTGGATGAACTTAGGAACCGTAACCCTTGACAGTCTTAGTGGATTCATCAGTTTGGATTGACTATTTTCGTGGTGGGGAAAATTCAGAACGTCTTAATTTTTTGATTGATGAGAATCAACTTGTAACAAATGATCTGATTCTGACGGAATTAGTTCCATTTTTACAAGTCCAAAACGAAATCAAGGTTATCAACCTTCTACTCGCAGTACAACGCATTCCTTTACAAATTGATTGGAGTGAAATTATCCTATATCAAGTACGATGTTTGAAAAGTGGTGTAAACGGTATAGGTATTCCAGATTTAATTATTGCCCAACAGTCTAAATTAAATAACCTGGAAGTTTATGCATTAGACAAGCATTTTCTATTGCTTAATCAGGTACTTGATCTTAGACTATTTGAATAGATTACCAATTAAATTTAAGGGGGCCATATGGCTCGTTACGAAAAAACCATCACTGTTGTGCATTGCGCCAAGCTTAACCGAGAGTTGGAGGCAATGCCGCGACGGCCGTTTCCCGGCCAGCTCGGTGAGCGCATCTACAACGAAATTTCCGCGCAAGGGTGGGAGATGTGGCAGCAGCAATCCACTATTCTCATCAACCATTATGGCCTCAACCTGGCCGATCCCCGCGCCAACGACTTCTTAATGGAGCAAATGGACGAGTTCTTCTTCGGCGCTGGTGCCCAAATGCCAGAAGATTGGACCCCGCCAGCAGCGGCACCACGGAAGAAGTAATCGGCAATCAGTTATCCGTAATTCGGTAATCGGTGACCAACCACCGATTACCGTTCACTGTTCACCGGTTTTCAACCATCACCAACCGAATCTCCTCATCAATCTGAAAATGCAGACGAGCATGGGCTTGCCGCAAGGCAGCTTCAACCAGATCCGGTGTTGCGCCGGTAGCAAAAATAAAGCCGAGGTAGCTTTCACCTTCCGGCAGAGGCACCAAGCGATTGTTGAGCGGCGCAGTAATTGTCACCTCATCAATGCCGGGCACGGCCTGAGCCTCAGTCACGCCGCTGACGCCGCGCAAAATGCCACCGTGTGGAATGGGAATCATCATCACGCCGCTGGCCTGCTGCTTCCGCTGCAAATGGCTCACTGGCAGCCCAGTCGCTTGCCGCAAGATCAGCTCTTCAAGCGATAGTTCACTATCGCCCATGCCCATATCAAAGCGTAAGGTTTGGGAGCAGAGGCCACCGATGGAACGGCCGTTTACCTCCACAATCCACGCCCCCGCCTCATTTACCCGCAGCTCCGCATGAACCGACCCCAGCTGTAAACCGAGCGCAGCCGCCCCGGCAGCGGCCGTTTCTACAATTTGCTGCTGCACTTCATCTGGCAAACGGGACGGCGTCACGTAGATTGTTTCTTCAAAAAAGGGGCCTTCCAGCGGGTCTGGCTTATCGAAAATGGCGAGGGGATGGAGACGGCCGTTTTCCAACACCGCCTCAATCGCCACTTCCACACCCGGCAGGTAGCTTTCCACTAAAAAGTAGCCGTCGCCAGACAGCATAGCGCGTAACCGGGCCACCACCGCCGCTAATTCTGCGGCGTCGTTAGCCCGCATCACCCCTCGGCTACCATTCAGGTGCAGTGGCTTCACCACACAAGGGAAGCCAATTTCTGCTTGAACCTGATTGGTCACGTCGGGCAAAGGCACATTAAGTAAAAATCGCTTGAATCGGGGCGAATGGACTCCGGCAACGGCCAACATTTGACGCATTTGGAACTTGTCGCGGGCGGCTTCGGCAGCAGCGACGTTGTTGTGGGGCAACCCCAGCGCCTGGCTGGCCTGGGCGGCCAAGACCGACCCGGCATCATCTACGGGAATGACGGCAGCTAACGGCCGTTCCCGCGCAAACTCAAGGATGTGAGAAACGGCCGTGTCTGGCTCACTAAAATTCAGCGATAGCTGCACCCCCCATTGCTCTGCCAAAGCGTCGGGCAAGTCCACCCCAACTGTCACCGAAAGAGCCAAACGGTTTGCTGCCGCCAAAAACGGTTCCGCCCGATAGCTTTGCGGTGTCGTCAACAATAAAACGCGCTTCCCATTTTCATTCATGTCCACATTGTAACCAAAACCACAGAATGAGCAGCATGCCAACCGCCAAGAAATTTCATCAGGCCACCTTCTTCAGCAAATAGGGTGCAGATTTTTTGCTGACTAGTCTGCGTTCATCCGCGACCTGTTATTTAACTTTGTAACCTACTTTGTAACCCGCCTTTGCTAAGTTACCCAGGTTGTGCCTCAACAATCAACCATTTGCCATATTCAGGAGCAAATTTATCTATGCCGAAACGAAAAAGCTTTGCCCTGGTTTTAGCTGCCAGCCAGGCCATACTCATCCTCCCCCTACTTTTTTGGCTTTTCCAGCAAGCCACACCGGTCCATGCAGCCAGCTTCACCGTCAACACCTTCACCGATGCCACCGACGGCAATTGCAATGATGGCACCTGCTCCCTGCGGGACGCCATTAACCTGTCTGCCTCGTTAGACACCATTTATTTACCGGCAGGCAGCTACCTGCTCAATTCAGGGTTGGGGCAGTTTAGCGTGGGTAAAACCATCACCATCACCGGGCAAGGCGCTACCGCCGCCGACACCATCATTGATGGCAACAACGCTATCCGCCTGTTCACGCTCAGCTCTGGCACCATCACTTTTAGCAATCTAACATTGCAAAATGGGCGACCCGCCAGCGGCAATGGCGGTGGCATTTTGGCCAATGGTTTCAGTAATATCACGCTAGACAATGCCATCCTGCGGGACAATGTGACCATCGGCAACGGTGGCGGCATCTTTTTGTCTGGCGGCACCCTGAATATTTTGAATGGCAGCCAGGTTCTGAGCAACACGGCCAACACCAACGGCAGCTCCTCTGGCGGCGGCGTTTATAACAATCAGGGCATTATTAACCTGACAGACAGCACCGTGGCCTACAACGTGGCTATGCGTGGCGGCGGCCTGGCTCTGAACCTGGCAGCGGCCAGTTTAACCATTGCCAACAGCCAAATTTTAAACAATGAAGGGCAAGCGCCAGGGCCTACCAGCTTCCCTGGCGGCGGTATCTGGAATAGCACGGGCTCAGTCATCATGAACAGCGGCCTCATCAGTGGCAACACCGCTTTTCGCGGCGGTGGTGCGCTCATTTCGTCGGGCAGTTTTGTCCTCAACGGCGGCACCATCACTGATAACCAGTCAAATTATGGGGGCGGCTTTTACGTTGTGAATCCACCTGCCTTGCTCACCATCAACGGTGGCAGCATCGAAGCCAATCGGTCGGTAGCGACCATTTTTGGCGGCGGCGCGATGTACATTTTCCAGGGACAGGTGGTGCAAAATGGCGGGCAGATTATTAACAATACGGCCGTAAATTTCGGCGGCGCAATGGAAGTGCGACAGGGTGGCTTTACCATGAACGGGGGAACCATCGCAGGCAACAGCGCCGGAAACTGGGGCGGGGCCATCTACAACGACCAGGGCTTTGTCACCATCACCAACGGCACCCTGACCAACAATTACAGTCTGCTGGGTGGTGGTGCAATCGCCACGGGAGCTACCAGTCAAAACAGCGTCAGCAACAGCGTCATCTACACCAACAGCACCAGCATCACCCAAACGGGCGGGGCCATTCTGAACACGGGCACACTCACCCTCACCAACGTTACCCTAAGCGATAACTTCGCTAACAACGGCGGCGGCCTGCAAAACCAGGGCACAGCCACGCTGACCAATGTGACCATTTATGAAAACACGGCCGTTGCCAACGGCGGCGGTCTCAACGGCAGCAGCGGCACCCTCAACATCGTCAACAGCATCGTGGCGGGCAACAGCGCCGCCGCCGGGCCAGACTGTGCCGGAACCATCGTCTCGCAAGATTACAACCTCATTCAAACCAGCACTGGCTGCACCATCAGCGGCAGCACCGCCAACAACCTCAGCAGCGACCCGCTGCTGGCAGCCCTGGCGCTCAACGGCGGCAGCACGCTCAACCACGCCCTCACCAACGGTAGCCCGGCGCTGGACGCAGGCAGCAACGGCAGTTGCCCCGCCACCGACCAGCGCGGCATTACCCGCCCCATTGACGGCAACAACGACAGCACCGCCACCTGCGACATGGGCGCATTTGAATTTGGCATCCAGCTAGAAATCGGCGACGCCACCGTCACCGAGGGCGACAGCGGCAGCGTCACCGCCAGCTTTACCGTGACCCGCTCACTGCAAACCAGTGGCACCAACACGGTAGAGTACGCCACCGTCACCAACACCGCCGACGGGTCTGACTTTACGGCCGTTCCCAACACCACCCTCACCTTCAACCCCGGCGACATCACCAAAACCATCAGCGTCAACGTAACGGGCGATACCCTGGACGAAACCGACGAAACCTTCTTTGTCCAGCTCAGCAACCCCTCCGCAGGCGTCTTCATCAGCCAGGCAACGGGCATCGGCACCATTTTGGATGACGATGATCCGCCCAGCCTCACCATTGCCGATGCCACAGTTACCGAAGGCGACTTCGGCACTGTCACAGCCACGTTCACCGTTACTTTGTCTGCGGCCAGCGGCGCTACCGTTCAGGTAAATTACGCAACTTCGGATGAAACGGCCGTTGCCCCCACCGACTACATTTCCGCCACCAACACCCTCACCTTCGCCCCCGGCGACACCGAAGAACTCATCACCGTCACCATCAACGGCGACACCGCCGACGAAACCGACGAAACCTTCCGCGTTACCCTCAGCAGCCCCAGCAACGCCACCCTGGCCGACGGGCAAGCTACGGGCACCATTTTGGATGACGACGATCCGCCCAGCCTCACCATCGCCGACAGCACCGTCAGCGAAGGCAACAGTGGCGCAACTACCGCCACCTTCACCGTCACCTTGTCGGCGGCCAGCGGCAAAACCGTGAGCGTTAACTACGCCACCAGCAACGGCTCCGCCACCGCTGGCTCCGATTACACGGCGTCCAGCGGCAGTCTCACCTTTGCCCCCGGCGACACCGAAAAAATCATCAATGTTTCCGTCAACGGCGATTTGACCGACGAAGATGCCGAAACGTTCCTGGTAACGCTCAGTGGCGCAAGCAATGCCACCATCGGCGATGAGCAGGCCACCGGCACCATCAACGATGATGACGATCCGCCCACAATCAGCATTGACGACCCCATCGTCACCGAGGGCAACAGCGGCAGCAGCAACGCCACCTTCACCCTCACCCTCAATCAGGCCAGCAGCAAAACCATTACGGTGGATTTTGCTACGCAGGACGGCACAGCCACTGCCGGGTCTGACTTTACGGCCGTTCCCAACACCACTCTCACCTTCAACCCCGGCGACATCACCAAAACCATCAGCGTCAACGTAACGGGCGACACAACCGACGAGGATAATGAAACGTTCTTCCTGAACCTGAGCAACCCGACCAACGCCGCCTTGCCAGATACCCAAGGACAGGCCACCATCACCGACGACGACGCAGCGCCCACCATTTCGGTAGCCAATGTAACCGTCACGGAGGGGGATAGCGGCACGAGCACGGCCGTTTTCACCGTCACCCTCTCCCACGCCAGCAGCAAAATCATCACGGTGAATGTGCAAACGGCGGATGGCAGCGCAAAGGCCGGAGAAGATTATACGGCCGTACCACTCACCACCCTCACCTTCAATCCAGGCGCAGCTCTGAGCCAAACCGTAGAAGTCACCATTCTGGGCGACGAAACCAGTGAACCAGGCGAAACCTTCCTGCTGCTCTTGAGTAGCCCCAGCAATGCCACGCTGGGTACCACCCAAGCAACCGGCATCATCACAGACAACGATGGCTCATTCGTCTACCTGCCCTTCATTATCAACCCGTAAAAACCGGGCGGCACCCATTTTGTGCAATTGGGTGCCGCCTACGCTTTCCCTTAATCCACGTTGTAACCGATCCTCGCTAAAGTTCACCCAGCAAACCCGAAAACTCGTCTTGCAAATTTACTGAAAGCCCCTCTGAAACAGCCACAGAGGAAAAAGAGAATTTTGAGAATTGAAACATCGCCTCATAACGCACTTTGCTCTCTGTGGCTAATATTCAGATAGGTTTAAAATTTGGAGTGTACTGTTCCATGAATCGTTTCAACGCCGCGCTCCGGCTCCACAAAAGCACTGCCCTTTTTCTTCTGCCGCTGCTGCTTGTTCTGCTGCTGCAAACCCCTGCTGCCGTTTTTGCCGCCAACTGGACGGTAAACACCACCAGCGACAGCAGCGACGGCAGCTGCAACGATGGCACCTGTTCCCTGCGGGACGCCATCCTGGTGGCCGCACCCAACGACATTATTCAACTGCCCGCTGGCACCTACACGCTTTCCCCCGCGTTGGGGTCACTCAGCGTGGCCAAATCGCTGGAAATTGTGGGTCTGGGTAGTACGGCCGTTTCCACCATCATCAGCGGCAACAACAGCACCCGCCTCTTCGACATCAGCGCGGGCACCACCACCTTGCGTAACCTAACCCTGCAAAACGGACAGCCCAGCAGCGGCAGCGGCGGCGGCATCAACGCCACCGGCGTCGGCAGCGTCATCCTCGATAACGCCATCGTGCGCAACAACGTCAGTCCGGTTCACGGCGGCGGTATCATGCTGGCAGGCGGCTCGCTCACCATCCAAAACGGCAGCGAAATCAGCGGCAACAGCGCTGCCCAAAACGGCGGCGGCGTTTACAGCAACAACGGCCCTGTCACCTTCAACAACAGCCTCGTAGCCCAAAACACGGCCAGCAGCGGCGGCGGCATTGTCCTCAACCAGCCCAACGCCACCCTGGTCATGAACAATAGCCAAATTTTGAACAACAGCGGCACAGCCCCCGGCCCCAACAGCTTCCCCGGTGGTGGTATTCTCATCACCAACGGCTCCGCCACCATCAACAGCGGCCTCATTAGCGGCAACACCGCTTTTCGTGGCGCAGGCATTTTGGTTAGCAACGGGTCTGCCACCATCAACGGCGGCACGCTCACCAACAATGAATCCAATTACGGCGGCGCAGTCTACGTGCGCCAAAGCGGTGCCCTGCTCACCGTCAACGGCGGCAGCATCACCGCCAATCGCTCCGTCGCCACCATTTTTGGCGGCGGCGCATTTTATGTGTTCCAGGGCAGCGTGGTGCAAAATGGCGGGGAGATTACGAACAATACGGCCGTAAACTTCGGCGGTGCAATGGAAGTGCGTTTCGGCAGCTTTACCATGAACGGTGGCACCATCAGCGGCAACAGCGCAGGCAGCTGGGGCGGAGCCATCTACAACGATGGTGGCACCGTCACCATCAACAGCGGCACCCTCGCCAACAACGTTAGCAGCAGCAACGGCGGAGCCATCGCCACCGGCAGCGCCAGCATCAATAATGTGACCAATGCCACCCTCAGCGGCAACAGCGCCGCAAACGGCGGTGGTTTCTACAACACCGGCAGCGCGACGCTCAAAAACGTGACCATATACGGCAACAGTGGCGGCGGACTCAGCCAGCAAAGCGGCACGCTCAGCCTGGGCAACAGCATCGTGGCGGGCAACGGCAGCGACTGCGCAGGCACGATTAGCTCCCTCGGCTACAACCTCATCCAAAATAGCGCAGGCTGCACGCTCACCGGCACCACCAGCGGCAACCTGCTGGGCAGCAATCCGCAGTTGGCCCCGCTGGCCAGCAACGGCGGCAGCAGCCAGACCCACGCCATTGCGTTTGGCAGCCCGGCGCTGGATGCGGCCAACAACGCCACCTGCGCCGCCACCGACCAACGCGGCATCACCCGTCCGCAAGATGGCAATGGCGACAGCAGCGCCGTGTGCGACATGGGCGCTTTTGAACTGGCAGCGTTCACCGGCCCCACACCCACTTCGACCAACACGCCCACCGCGACGAACACGGCCGTTCCCACCGCCACACCCACCGCAACCAGCACCCCGCCACCCACGCAAACGCCAACCGTTGGCCCCAGCCCGACCGCCACGAACACGGCCGTTCCGCCCACAGCCACCGCAACCGCAACGGCAACCAGCACAATCGCGCCAACAGCGACGGCAACCCAGTCGCCCACACCCGGTTCTGGCAGCAGCTTCACCTTCATCGCCGAGGCAGACACGTCGCTATTGAGCAACCGGCCTACCAGCAATTTTGGTCTCTCCAGCCAGCTCAGCATCGACGCCTCGCCAGACATGTGGTCGCTGCTCCGCTTTAACGTGGCCGGCCTGCCCGGCAGCGTCACCAACGCCACGCTGCGCGTCTTTACCAACAATGATTCGACCATTGGCCTCACGGCGGCGGCGGTGGCCAATAACAGTTGGGTAGAAACGGCCGTTACCTACAGCACCGCCCCCACCATCGGCAACCCGCTCAACACCTCCGGCAGCATCACCTCAGGCACATGGGTAGAAATGAATGTGACCGGCTACATCACCGGGAACGGCCAATTTAGTGTTGCCCTCACCAGCGCCGATGCCAACCGCATCAGCCTTAACAGCCGCGAAACCGTCAATCCGCCGGAACTGGTGGTGAACGTCGCCCTCGGCCCCACCCCAACACCAACAAACACGGTGCCGCCAACGGCCACAGCCACGGCCACCAATACGCCAACGGCTACGAACACCCCACTGCCCACCAATACACCTACCATCGGCCCCAGCCCCACGCCCACAGCCACGGCCACCAATACCCCGCTGCCAACCGCCACCATGACGCCCTCGGCAACGGCCGTTCCCGGCAGCCTCACCACCATTTACCTCAGCCTCAGCAACGACGCCACCGTTGGCGGCATCAACGCTGCGGACGAGGACGTGCTCGCCTTCAATCTCGCCAGCAGCACGTGGTCGCTGATCATTGATGGCTCCGATTTGGGCTTTGGCATCAACGACATTGACGCCCTGCAACGCCTGAACGATGGCAGCTTCCTGATCAGTCTGGAACGCGCCCAAACGGTCGGCAGCCTGGGCGCGGTAGATGATTCTGAGGTGCTTCGCTTCATCCCCACCAGCCTGGGCGACAACACCAGCGGCACATTGGTTCGTTATCTGGACGGCACGGATGTGGGGCTCAGTTCGGGTGGTGAAGATGTGGATAGTGTGGGCTTAACGCCAGACGGCCGTCCCGTCGTCAGCACGCTCGGCGGCTTTTTTGCCGGGATCAGCGGCGACAGCAGCGACCTTATCGTGCTGGATGGCGCAACGCTGGGCGAAAATACCAGCGGCACCTGGGCGCTCTATTTTGACGGCTCCGATGTGGAATTGACTGACAGCACGGAAAACATCAGCGGCAGCTGGATCGACAGCACCACTGGCAAAATCTACCTGACCACCAGCGGCCCGTTCAACGTCACCGGAGCCAGCGGCAGCGCCAGCGACATCTTCATCTGCACCCCGCTCAGCCTGGGCGAAACCACCAGCTGCACTTATTCGATTTTCTGGAACGGTGGGAATTTTGGCCTTAGCGGTCAATCCATTGACGGGCTGTCGATTAATTAAAATGAGCCACAGAGAGCACAGAGAAAAAAGAAAATTTCTCTTCAATCGTTGTGCCCTCTGTGGCTAAAATTAGCGGCTTCCCCTATAAAAATCCAGCAAATCGTACAGTTCCGCCCCGGACAGGCTTTGGATAACATGGCCTTCGTTGGGCACAATGGTAAGGCTAACCTGCCCGCCCAGCCGTCGGAGCTCTGCCTCGGTGGTCTGCATTTGCTCTACCCAACTACTATCGTTTTCGCCCACAAAAAGCGTGACAGGAATTTCTGTCAGTGTGCTCAGCCGCTTAAAATCAGCAGTTTGTGGAAAGCCGGGAACGGCCGTTAACGACGCAAACATCTCAGGCATCAAAGTGGCTATCCGAAACGCGCTAATGCCACCATTGCTCACTCCCACCAGATGGAACTTGCCCCCCTCCGGCGGATAAATCGCAGCAATCCGCTGCAAAAATTCCGGCAAATATTGCTCTGAGCCCTGGAAAAACAGCGTACCACCCGGCGCAACCGGACTAACCACTACCCAGCCCCGCGCCTGCGCCGTTGCTCCCCAATAGCTGTTGCCCGCCGCCACCATCGCCCGCGTTTGTGGCCCCGGTGGGAAGGCAAGCAGCACCGGATATGTCTCACCGTCCACAAAATCATTCGGCAGCACCACGCCATATTCCAGCGGCACGCCATCGGCCATGAGCATTTCAAAGTAAGAAATCATACCATCCGTTCCAGCGGGGTTGGGCGGTGGGAAAGGCGTAGGTGTGGGGGAAACGGCCGTACTACATCCCACCACCCACACCATACAAACCAGCCACAAAAGCTGCCTACTCTTCATGTACCAACAAAATCAGCGATTGGTACTCATCCGCCACGTCCAGCCGCAAATCATCATCCCCCAGCCCGTCAAATGGATTCTCCAGATGATCCTGAATGTTGTCTAAACTGACCAGCACCAGGCTATAGATCGCCGCCACCACATACCCGGCCAGCGGATACGCCGGGTAGGCAATAAACGCAAAGTACGGCCCAAACAACAGCGGAAACAGATTCAAAAAGAACCGGCTGTAGGCGCGCAGCGCCAGCGGCGTGCGGTAGCTGGCAATGTTGTTCATCCGCTCAAACTCAATGATAAGCTGGCGCAAATATTGGTTGGCGCGGGAAATCTCGTTGGCAGGCACCCCAGCCGCGCGCAGTTGTTCGTGCGAATGCGAGTAATCAGCAAAAATGGCATAGATTTGCTGCTTGGTCTTACTTGAGTCAGACCCGTTACTGGTGAAATGTTGGGAAACGGCCGTTAACAACCGCCGCAGCAACTCTCCCCCCCGTTCACCATAAACCACCGCCTCGTCCGGCCAATCCCGATGCGCCAACACCAACGCCACCCCGTGCGCCTTCAAACTGGCAAACGCGCCCAGCGCATCTTCCCGCCGCTTGTAAGCGCTGTTAATCGAAAACACCAGCGGAAACACCACCGCAATGCCAATTAACGTGGTCGGTAAATCCGCCAAAAAACCAAACTGGCGGCACAGAAAAACCACCGCCAGCGACAAACCTGTTACCAACCAGGTATGGTAATCTACAATTTTGCTAAATTGCTTAACAGTTTGCACAAAAAACCTTACTCTACCGACAAAATATGCAGTTTGGCATGAGGCACGGTTTCAAACGGGCCAATATGCATCTTTACCGTGAAGCCATTGTGCAAATCAGGAAATTTAGTTGCCTGTTGCTTGGTTGCGGCCAGGGCAAAAGACATTAAGTTATGAAAACGCGAGGCATCTTGTTGCGCCAACATCTCGATGCTCTCTACATGCTCATACGGAATGGCCAGCCAATGAATAGCGCCCTCAGGATGCAAACTTTCAATCAAGGCAAGCCGATTAGCCTCATCTTTGTAAATTAGCTTGGCCGGTTCTTCGCCATGCAAAATCGAGCAAAACAAGCAATCATAGTCAATCATTTTTACCTCCTTCGTAAAAATTCCTCTGGGAGATTCGAACGCCAAACCTCCCAGAGGTTGGTTTTCATTATTTCGTGGCCACTCCAGGTACCGCTTCGCTTCCGGTCATCAGCTCTCTTTTGGAGCGCACAATGGCCCACCACAAAATGGCGATGATCGAAACGATGATAACGGCCGTTCCCCACGTCATCTGGTCATACTGCACAATAATCGGAGCCAGAATCAGGCTCACAATATTTACCACCTTGATCATCGGGTTCAGCGCCGGGCCTGCCGTGTCCTTCAACGGATCGCCCACCGTATCCCCTACCACACTGGCCGTATGCCGCTCAGAGCCTTTGCCCAGGTTGTTCGCCGGATCGCGCACCTCGTCTTCAATCTTCTTCTTGGCATTGTCCCAGGCGCCACCCGCGTTGGACATAAACACCGCCAGCAGTTGCCCAGACAAGATAATGCCCGCCTGGAAGCCACCCAGCGCCTCCACGCGCAGCAGCAAACCCACCGCGATGGGCGTCAAAATGGCAATCAAAGCCAGATTGACCAAATCTCTCTGCGCCGCCACCGTGGAGATGGTAACCGCCTGTCGGTAATCTGGCTTCACCGTGCCTTCCAAAATACCAGGAATCCTGAACTGGCGACGAACCTCAGACACCATCAGACCTGCTGCCCGGCTCACCGACTTGATTGCTAGCGACGAGAACAGCCAGGGCAACGCCCCACCCAACAGTAAGCCAATAAACACCAGCGGCTCGGACACGCGAATGCCAGATGCCAACGCCTCAGGATCAATTCGGGCCACATCCGTCAGAAAAGAGCCAAAGAGAGAAACGGCCGCAATGACCGCCGAACCAATGGCAATCCCCTTCGTAATCGCCTTGGTGGTGTTTCCCACCGCATCCAGGTCGGCCATGATTTGACGAGCATCCTCGTCCAGGCCAGCCATCTCGCCAATGCCGTTGGCGTTATCAACAATGGGGCCAAAAGAGTCCATCGCCACGTTGTTGCCCGTCAGCGTCAACATGCCAATGCCAGTCATCGCCACACCATACAACACAAACGTAACCTGAACAGCGCCAGCCGTCAACGCAGAATTGGTAGCTACCAGATCCGCCACGGGCAACCCCGTGTAAATCAAAATGGCGGTGCCAATCGTCACCGCAATAACCACCGCAGACCAGACACTGGATTCATACCCCACGCCCAAGCCAGACAAAATCGTGGTGGCCGGGCCACTTTCCGTGCTGGCCTTAATTTCTTCAACCGGTTTGGCATGAGAGCCAGTAAAATAATCGGTCAGGCGGTCAATGAGAATGGCTAAGAGAACGCCAGCGGCGGTGGAAAGAAACGGCCGCCACCAGCCACCCGGCACTCCGTCCATGTAAAAGAAGGCCACCAACCCAAACAGCACCACCGAGATGGCCGCCGAAGTCAGAAAGCCCCGGAAGATGGCCGCCATCGCATCGCCACGGCCGTCTGACTGCCCTTTCACCAGATACGTGCCCACAATGGACGCCAGTACGCCAATGCCGCGCACCAGCAGCGGATACAAAATCCACTCAATGTGCCCAGTAATCGCCGTCAGGGCAATGCCCAAAATCAGGCCAGAAACAATCGTCACCTCGTAGGATTCAAAGATGTCGGCGGCCATGCCCGCGCAATCGCCCACGTTATCGCCAACCAGGTCGGCAATTACGGCCGCATTGCGCGGATCGTCCTCAGCCATGCCCTGCTCCACTTTGCCTACCAGATCGGCCCCCACATCGGCCGCCTTGGTGAAAATGCCACCGCCCACCCGCATAAACAGGGCCAACAGCGTGCCGCCAAAGCCAAAGCCCAGCAGCGCATCCGGGGCCGCCTTGCCAAAGTAGACAAACAAAATCGTACCGCCAAATAATCCCAGGCCATCGGTGAGCATCCCGGTGATGGTTCCGGCACGATAGGCAATTTTCAGTGCATTGCGAAAGCTGGTTCGGGCCGCAGCCGCCACGCGCACGTTCCCCTGCACCGCCATGCGCATGCCAATCTGCCCGACAGTCAAGGAAAAACTGGCTCCAAAAATAAAGCCAATGGCTCGACCAAGACCAACAATCAGGCGGATGCTATCTTCGCTGCGCCCAGCAAAGCGTTCCATTGCTTCTGGTGTGGGTTCAACAATATAGACGCTCAAAAAGAGCAAAATTGTGAGAATAACAATAAAAGGGAGAATTGTGCGCAGCTGACGCGAAAGGTAAGCGTCTGCCCCTTGCCGGATGGCATCCCATACTTCCTGCATCTCTGCTGTGCCTTTATCTTCGCTCAAAATTTGTCGTCGCAGGAAAACTGCATATATCAAGCCCAGTATCGCGATACCCAAGACTAACCAGACTGCAACCGTTTCAAACGTTGTCAAGCCCATCGTACCCATAAAGCAAAACCTCCTTAATGCACCGAGTGCCAGTGGTATGATCCTTCCTTTGAAGGCATAGCAGGAAATAGAAAGTATGTTTTTGTTAAATAGCAGGGATGTGCCGATTTTCTAAAAAATCGGTCATGCACGCAAGGCCCAAACATTATGTCACATTACCAGTGAGGTCATGAGTGACACATGTCATGGTCATGAATAATATCTGTCATTTGCTTTTTTCAAAAATTCAGGCCAAAAGATTCAAAGGCCGTTCCACCAATTACCTCCTCGTGGCTAAAACAACGGCGGCGGCGGCCCGGCAGAACCAAACTTAGCCAGCTCTTCCAACAAGTTTTGCAGGCTAAAACGGGGTTGGTAGCCCAACTCTTGCACCGTTTGGGTGATGTTTTTGAGAGACGGCCGTTTCGCCACCGGCAGCCCATATTTTTCCGCCAACGCCACAAAATTGGGATATTGCTTAGCGAACGATGACCCAGGCCCATCCGCATCCCAGTTGGCCAGCACATCGGGGCTGTAATCGTACGCGCCATCCACCGTCAGGCAGAGGTAGTTCTTGGGTGGATTTTGCACCAGACGGTCTACCGTCAGCAGCGTGGCCTGAGCCACATCGTCGATGTGGACCGCCCCGCCCCAAAACCAGTTGGTCCACTCCAGATAATTTTTGTACGTGTCCGTGTTCCAATGCGGAATAAAGGCGCGGGGTCGCAAAGCGATCAAATTCACCCCGTGCCGGACCACGTAGGTTTGGGCGATCTCTTCGCCCAGCACCTTGGTATGGCCGTAGACGCCAAAACGTTCCTCCACGCTGGTGCTGGAGATGTAGACAAATTTGGTTATGTTGGCACGAACGGCCGTTTCCAACACATTAAACGTCCCCGTCACGTTCACATCCCAAAAGTCAAACGCATCCCGCTGCCCCGTCACCTCATGAATGCCGTGCCAGGCAGCGATATGCACCACCACGTCAATCCCCGGCAAGATCTGCGCCAGCAGCGCCCGGTCGGTAATAGACCCCTGCACAAATTCGCCCCGCTGCACGCGCGGCGGCCGCAGATCCAAACAGACTGGAACGTCCCCCCGCTGCGCCAAATCCCGCGCCAGCAGCAACCCTAAATCACCTGAACCACCTGTTAGTAAAACGCGCATTTTCTTTTCCTTTTTGGCCACAGAGGACGGTAATCGGTAATCCGTTATCCGTAATCGGTTATCGGTAATTGGTGCGCAAAACCGCTCACCGATTACCGACCACCGATTACCGAACGTTGACGTGTCCAGAGGGCAAAAGTATACTCGCGCCATGCAAACATCCAAACGCCTTCAGCTTTTCAAAGAATCCGTTATTCGAGACATGACCCGGCTGGCCCTGAAGCACAACGCCATCAACCTCAGCCAGGGCTTTCCCGATTTTGACACGCCAGAGCCGGTGAAAGAAGCGGCCGTTCAGGCCATCCAAAACGGGCTCAACCAGTACGCCATCACCTGGGGCTATGCGCCCCTGCGCGAAAAATTGGCGGAGCTGTACACCGGGCGGCTTGGCTGGGCGGTGCATCCAGACAAGCACGTCACCGTCACCTGTGGCGTGAGCGAGGGGATTATTACGGCCGTTCAATCCATCCTCAACCCTGGCGACGAAATTCTTATTCTTGAACCAGCCCACGACAATTTTCGGCCGTCGGCCCACATTGCCAACGCTGTGCCCGTGCCCGTGGCCCTGGAAGCGCCCGATTACCGGCTAAACGTAACCAAACTACGTGCCGCCATCACCCTCAAAACGAAAGCAATGCTGCTCAACACGCCGCACAATCCCACTGGGCGCGTTTTTGATGCGGAAGAGATTGCTGGGGTCATCGAGGTGGTGTTGGAAAACGACCTGGTGCTGATTACAGATGAAATTTACGACCGCATTTTGTACGACGGCCGTATTCACCAATCCCCCGGCAGCCTGCCCCAGCTAAAGGATCGCACCATCACCATCGGCGGGCTGGGCAAAACGTTTGCCATGACCGGCTGGCGGCTGGGTTACGTCATTGCCCCGGAGCAATTTGCCAAAGGTGTGCGCACTCTGCACGACTTCACCACTATTTGCGCCGCCACGCCGCTGCAAGCCGCCGCCACCGCCGCACTCAGCTTACCAGAAAGCTTTTTTGAGCAAACCACCCGCGCTTACCACCAGCGCCGCGCCTTAATGATGGAAATTCTGACAAATGTTGGCTTTCAAGCCAATGTACCGCAAGGGGCTTACTACATCATGGCCGACTACAGCCAGCTGCCCGTCCCGCAGGTCAGCCTGACGCCCACCGAGTTTGCCCACTTTATGGCCGCAGAGGTGGGCGTGGCCGTCGTGCCGGGGGATAGTTTTTACTCGCTGGACGGATACGGCCGTTCCCACATCCGTTTCGCCTACCCCAAAAAGCTTACCACCCTGGAGCAAGCCGGGGAACGCCTCATGAAATTGTCAGCCTGATAGGAGTAGAGAACGGGCTCCCTCTCCCTCGTAGGGAGAGGGTTGGGGTGAGGGTCTTACCGCGTGTTGCGCAGCCAAACCCGCCAGCGGCGACGGCCCGGTATACGGCCCAGGCGCTGCACAGATAGCATCGCACTGAGCAAAATCAAGCTGCCACCTAAAATTTGCAGCGGCAGCAGCGTCTCCCCCAAAAACAAAAACGACCACAAAATCGCCAGCAGCGTTTCCACCGGCAGCAGCAAAGCATACTGGCCACTGCCAATCGTCTGCACCGCGCGAAACATGGCCCACCAGCCAAAAAAGGTACTTACCACCGCGATCACCAGCAGCACCAGCCACCCTTGCCAACCGGGCGGCGACCAGGGCAGCCCCTGCCCCAACCACAGTCCGCTAATCGAAAGCCACATTCCCGTCAGCACGTACAGCGTCACCGTACGCGTGTCGTAAGTGGGCAAATACCACTGCACCAGGGTGATCTCCAACGTAAAGCCCAAGACGCCGCTGAGCACCAGCAGCACGCCCAGCAAATCCACCTGTCCACCCGGGCCGATGAGGAAATAAACGCCCAGCAGGCCCAGCCCCAGGCGAATCCACTGCCGATAAGTAAACTTTTCGCCACGCAGGGCCAACATGCCCAACACAAAGAGCGGGCTCAGGGCAAACAGCATCGTCGCCACCGATGAATCCAGGCGGCGCAGCGACCAAAAAAAGCCCAGCGCACCCAGCCCGTTGATGAGACCCGCCGTGCCCGCCACCAGATAGCCGCGCTTATCGCTGCGCAGGGTTTGCGGGGCAGTGCGAGCCATCGACAAGGCCAGCAGCAGCGCCGCCAGACCAAAACGCAGGCTCAAAATCGCCGTGGGGTGAAAGCCGCCGTCCAGGGCCAGCTTGCCCAGTGGGGTTACCAAACTGAATACGGCCGTTGAAGCCACAGCCAAAAGCCAGCCAAGCCAGCGAGAAGAGTCAGGAGTAGATTGGGTCATGGTGAAAAAGTAAGAGGGGAATGGTTAATGGTTAATTTTTAATTGTAAATGGTTAACACCAACCATTAACCATCTACAATTTACCATTAACCATTAAAAGGTTTCTTTGTACAGCGCCTCCATCTGGTTGCGGGTGATGGCGCGGGGGTTCGTCGTCCAGTTCAGATCAATGATGGCGTTGTCGGCCAGTTCGGGAATCATCGCTTCCGTCACGCCCACGTCGCGCAGGCGCAGCGGCAGATTGGTGTCTTGCATGAGTTGGCGAACGGCCGTTACCGCCCTTTCTGCCTCCTCCCGCACCGACCCAACCACAGGGCGCGGTGCCAACACTTGCGCCACCTGGGCATACCGCTCCAGCGCCCCAGGCAAGCTGAACTGCATCTGCGCCGGCAGCATGAGAGCGCAAGCCAGCCCGTGATGCACGTTGGCAATGCCAGAAAGCTGGTGCGCCAGCGAATGGGCCGCCCCCAGCCAGCGCGAGCTGATGGCAATGCCGCCCAGCATCGAAGCCAGCATCACCTCTTCGCGGGCCTGCTCGTGTGCTGGTTGGGCCACCGCCAGCCGCAGAAAACGGCCGATTCGCCCAATCCCGCCCACAATCAGCGCATCCAGGGCAATGGGGGCTGCGTTGGTGGAAACGTACGCCTCGATCAGGTGCGTCAGTGCATCCATGCCGGTGGCGGCAGTGAGATGTGGCGGCAGCGTCAGCGTCAGGGCGGGGTCAATAAGGGCGACGGTGGGAATCGTGGCCGGGCCGCCCACCCCCATTTTTAGCTTGCGTGCCGGGTCGGTGATGACGCCCCAGGGGGTGACCTCCGCCCCGGTTCCGGCGGTAGTGGGGATGGCGATCATGGGTGGCATTTGGGGGACGGTGGGCAACGGCCGTACTTTATCCCCCAGCATCAGCGCGTATTCGGCAATTTTGGCCCCAGCCGGGCCACCTGCCAGGATGCGCACCGCTTTGGCCGCGTCAATGGCGCTGCCCCCGCCCAAGCCAATCACCAACTCGGCCCCACTTTCACGGAACTGAGCGGCGGCGGTGTCAACGGCCGTTGTCGTCGGATTCGGCGGCGTCTGGTCAAACACAGTGGCAGCCAGACCAGCAGCCGCCAGCGCATCCAGCACCGGCTGAAGCAGCCCAGCAGCTACAACGCCCCCATCGGTAACGATGAAGACCTGCCGCTGCACGCCCAGCGCTTTGGCCTCGGCTCCTACCCGCTGCACCGCGCCGTAGCCAAAATGGGTTTGGCCGGGCCAGTAATAAGTGGCAATTTGTGACATTTTTTACTCCTGTGCATAACCTCCCGGAGGTTTAAAACCTCCGGGAGGTTGAAGGTTATTCGCGAATGTAGATGATGAACGGCCGTTTGCCAAAATTAGACACAAACCGCTGCCCCGGCACAAACCCTTGCCGTAGCCACACTTTTTGCGCCCGGACGTTAAATTCGGCAATCGTCACCCGCAGACGCGGCTCAGAAAAATTGCGCCGGGCAAAATCAATCGCCGCCCCGGCAAAAATGTGCCCCAAGCCGCGCCCCGTGTTGGCCGGATGCACCCCCATGCCAATGTCGGTGGCGGGCAGGCTGTAATCGCCGCCGCCCACCTGACCATCCGCGCCAAAGCTGCAAAAAGCTGCCAGTTCGCCCCCTGGCTGGCGCAGCATCGCCTGAAAATGGTATTCCGGCTGGGTGAAGTAATCAATCGCCTCTACCAGGCCAATCGGATCATTGGTGCCGTCGCCCATGTTGTAAATATCGTAGGGCGGTTCGTAACGCCAGGTGAGAATTTCAGCAATTTGCGCCGCATTTAGCGGCTGAAATTTAAGGTGCCATTGCTCATCAGACATATTGTTCCAGGCCTCGTTGAAACGCTACCTCGTCCCCGTTTTCGATGCCAAACAGCGCCTCGAACAGGGCAAAGGTGCCTTTGTAAAATAAGATGCGCGGCCAAATCTGGGCGATGGCCGGGTAGTGGCGAGCCACTTCCTGCACAAACGGTTCGCCGTAGGTGAGCAGTCCCGCCACGTCAAAAGCTGGGTCGCCCAAAACGGTGAAGCCAAAATCAATGATGCCGCTCATCTGCCCCGTTTGCGGATTGTGCAGCAGGTTGCCGGTGCCAAAATCGCCGTGGCGCAGCACGGGTTCAAAATCATACTGGGCGGGATCGTCCAGCACGCTTTCAAAATGGTGGGCGACCTGTTGGCAGGCGTCCAGGCGCATGTAGGGGAACAGTTTGGTTTGGATACGGCCGTACACATCCCACCACTCCTCTTCTGTGTCACTGACCGGGATTGGCTCGTCAACCAGATCGCGAATGGGCAGGCTATGCAGCGTCTGCAAAAAACGGCCGATTTGTTTTGCCAGCGCGGCTTTGTCGGCGATTTTGCGGAAGGCGGGCGGGTAGAGCGGCTCGCCGGGGATCCGCTGGTAGCCCATGAACGCTGCGCCAATGGGGGCGGCAAATTGTTGGTAGATGGGGTGGGGCACGGGCAGGGGCAAGTGTGGCTGAACGGCCGTTAAAATCTTCGTCTCTAGCGCCAACTGTTCTAGCCCACCCGCGTAGCGCGGAAAGCGAAAGATGAGGTCATCGTTGACGTTGAGAACGGTGTTGTACTGGCCTTCGTGGTTGAAAACGGCCGTTTCTACCACCAGCTCCGGGTAAATTGCCTGAATTGCCTCAAGGAAAGGGCGCACCTCGTTCATAAGGGCGCAAGTTTGCCATGAGTTTTTAATTTTGCAACTAGTCCAAATCAGTTTGTTCGGCAGAGGAATTGGACACAGATAAACACTGGTTTTCACAGATAAAACCCAAAAACCAGTGTTTATCTGTGAAAACCAGTGTCCAATTCAGAAAATGATTTGTAGCCAAAATATGTAAGAAATGAGTTGTGTGTTAGGGAACGGCCGTATCCGAGGGGGATGAACTGCGGCGCAAACGGCCGAACCATTGGCTGCCTTTCGACAGCAACACCACAATCGTTGTCACGATGGCCAATGGCACCAGCGTACGCATGAACCCGGCAACGGCAAAGATGTTGAAGCCGCCACCTCGACCTTGGTCGCCAAAGCGGTTATCAAAATCGGGGCGACCCCCTGGCCCAAATTCGCCTACCGGAGGGCGAAAACCGTCATCATCATTGTCACCTTCCAAACGGGGGCGGCCACCATCCGGGCCACCGCGAAAGCCAAACTGCTGCGTGGCCCATTCGGTCTGACCAATAGCCCAAGTTGCCCCGGCAACGGCCGTAATCACCAAAACAATCGCTAAAATCCGTAAAACTGTTTTCATGCTGTGTCCCCCTGCTGCTTGGCTGGCCACCTGCGCGTGAGCGGCTGCCAGATGTACCGTTTGGTCGTGCTCACAATCCATTTCCAATCTAAAGCCAAATGCAACGCCACCAGCCAGATGGCAAAATCGGCCGTTAGCTCATGCACCCTGCGCCAGAAAAAAGAGGGCGACACCGGGATACCCAGTTGGCGCATGGCCACCTCGGAAATCCAGATGCCGGTCATGGTAAGCACCACTATGTCCAAAAATAACGCCAAATCAATGACGTAGCGCAGCCGCTGGCCGCTGGGCAGCCGCCGCAACAGCCGCCGACTAATCGAGATGATCCAATCCCAATGCAGCAACAGGTGATAAATGAGGGCAATGCCAAAGCCAATTCCCAGCCATTCATGAATGGGAATGCCGGTAAAGCGGGTGTTCATATCAATGATAAAAGCAAAAAAGAGGGCAATATCCAGCCAGTAATTTTTTAACGTCTGGCTCCAACGCCTTTTGGCTCTATTTGTCGTCAGCGATGTTGTCGTCATACAAGCTCCTTCTACAAAGTCTCACAAACCGGGGCAGTATAGCCCAGAGTTGTTGAGCAAATGTTAAGGCGTTGTTGGTTGCTTATTAATCACCGAAGATAATCCGTAGATGATTCCCGAAACTAGAGCGCAAAGCATCAAGTTTGCCAATTCCCAATCTGATATAATGCGCATACACTTTTTAGGGGGTGTAACATACAGATGTCTCAACTTAAGATGCTTATGCTTTTTACAGATGGGGAGTTGGAAATGGAAGTATTGGAACTCCTAAATGACTTTGAAAACGAACCTGATCAATTTGTTGTACACAAGGCTACTTCACCTGGCAATGCACTTGAGCTTATCGCAACTGACCATTTTGCCCTGACATTGTTGGGGCTACCGGTAACCAGCACTATCGGGGATGGACTCAACCTGATCTTGCAAATGCGCCAACTGAAGCCAATCATGCCCATTATCGTCTTGGTAAACCAGGATGCGCTGGGCGTTGGCATTCAAGCGATGGAATTCGGCGCATCGGCTTTTTTTTCCCGTTTCTATCTTTCTGCCAAAATGTTGCAGCAAATTATCAAAAATCTGGCAAACCAGTTCCACCAATTGCAGGATTATGAAGTTCACGGTGCAGAAATGGTGAACGCGCTGCCAGTAGGGGTGCTGGTGCTAGACAATGAGGGGTAGTTACTGCTATCAACGAGGAATGGCATCTGCTACAAACAGCCACAACCGACCCAATAGTGGCCGAAGCCACTGTGGGCACCAACTTTCTAACGCTTTCCCATCGAGCAAAGCGGTTTGACGTGGAGAATGCAATCCAGCAGGCAAACGCAGGCCGCAGCCACAAACAAGGCATTGAATACCAATGGCAAGACGCTTTAACGGCCTCACCCATCTGGCGAAAAATAACGGTTGCCCCTATGCGCTGGCCAAAAGGCCAATCTATAGTTTCCATTCAAGAGATAACCGACCAGATTACCCACCAAATTCAGCTAGAGAATTACGAAGCGGAACTTCTTGAGCTAAAAACAAATTTTTCCTCGTTGGTGCATGATCTGCGCTCTCCCTTGACCTCTTTCAAGCTTTATTTAGATTTGCTCCAAAAGGCAAAAACGGGCAAAAAAGAGAAATATCTCACAATCATGCACCAGGAAATAATGCACATGAATAAGCTGGTGGATGATCTGCTCGCACTCTCTCGCCTGGAGATTCCAGATGTACACTCCTTGGCGTTGGTAGATATTATGAGCCTGGTGCAGGAAGTTGTTGTAGTTGAACAACCTATTGCAAATGATAAAGGTCTTACGCTGCGTTTCTTGTTCCCAAATGAGGAGCCTGTTTGGGTGTGGGGCCAATCACGTCAGCTTTTGCGGGTTGTTACCAATCTGGTGAGCAATGCACTGCGATATACGGCCGTTGGCACCGTCACCATCCAGCTAAAATTAGAGCCTGAGCAGAACCGCGTAGAATTAACCGTATCAGACACGGGCATCGGTATTGCCCCGGAGGTGCTGCCCTTTATTTTTGAGCCATTTTTCCGTTCGCCGCGTGCCCAGGCGGTAACGCCAAAAGGCACGGGGCTGGGGCTAGCCATCGTCAAGCGCATCATCGCCCTACATAACGGTAGTATTGATGTTTTTAGTGAACTTAACCAGGGAACCAGCTTCCGTATTTTCCTGCCACTGGTGAGAGATACGGCCGTATCTCAACCAAGCCCCTAAAACCATTGGCGGCTGCACCCTAAACCACACCTCGCGGTGGGAGAGATGGCCAGTTTCTACCCCTGCTGAGGAGAATGCAAAGGCAACTTCCCCAACTTGGAAAACGGCCGTAAAAATGATAGCATTGCCCCGCTCGTCCATAGGACAAGCAATCAAATGATCGAAAAATGTCCAGTCAATAATTCAGCATCTGAAGAAAATAATTATGAACAGATTTCTTACTGATCTGCGTAATACCAAACTAGCAAATTGGCTTAAAGGCCAATGGGATGAACATCCAACTAAACTGCTAGGTTTCAGCTTGATGGTTTTAGCTTTTTTATTTTTTCTTACAGCTTTTTGTCCAGGGAAACTATTTGAGGATTTTTCTGCAAATGTTGCAACGGAAACCCTGAGCATTGCCATAACCATTCTTTTTATTGACACGCTTAATGAACGTAGGCAAAACAAAGAGTTAAAAATACAGCTCATCATTCAAATGGGCAGTAGACATAGCGTTGTAAGTGATACAGCATTAGCAGTGTTAAAGTCTAAAAAATGGCTTCATGATGGCTCTTTAAGGCAGGTAGAATTGAAAAATGCTAATTTAGGTTTCGCCGACCTAAGCAATTCTGACCTTTATAAGGCTAACTTGATAGGTTCTGATCTTTATGGTGTCAACCTAAGTAACGCTATTTTGACTAGCACCAATTTGAATGCTACGGTTCTGAGCGGTTCTGATCTTCGTGGAGCTGACTTACGCAA
Organism: Ardenticatenaceae bacterium; assembly: GCA_020634455.1. Classification (GTDB taxonomy): domain Bacteria; phylum Chloroflexota; class Anaerolineae; order Promineifilales; family Promineifilaceae; genus Leptofilum. The sequence goes on from JACKBQ010000001.1 coordinate 1,406,352, forward strand.
TGCCAACTTAGTCAATGCAGATCTGCGTGGTGCAAAACTTGACAATGCCGACTTGCGAGGAGCCAACCTTACAGGTGCTAATTTACGCAGTGCTACTCTTGAAGGAACCGACTTAAGCGGTACTACACTGAAAAATTCTGATCTAAATAATGCTAAATTGAACAATGCCAAATTCAACAATGCCAACTTAATTGATGCTGACTTAAGTGAGGCAACCTTGAAATCGGCCATCCTATCCCACGCCAACCTGAGTGGAGCTGATATAACCAAAGCCAAATATGACAAAAATACCCAATGGCCAGAAGGCTTTGATCCAATAGGGGCAGGTGCAAAAAAATTTGATGAGTAAGGCTGATTAATCAGTGAAAATACCCAGAACCGCACAAAGTAACCATTGGCTGGCATACAATCATCCCACAACAAGCTCACCATGAGCTTGGAAAACGGCCGTAAAAATGATAGCATTGCCCCGCTCGTCCATGGGAAGAGGACGACAGGAAACAAGCCATGATTGAGCTCGCAGGCAACATGCACATGCATACCCATTTCAGCGACGGGGAAAAATGGCACGCGGAAATTGCGCAGGACGCAATCGCCGCCGGGCTAGACTTCATCATCGTCACCGACCACAACGTGTGGGTGGACGGGGTAGAAGGGTACTACGAGGGTGAAAACGGCCGTCTCCTCCTGCTCTCTGGTGAAGAAGTCCACAATGTCCGGCGGCAGCCACAAGGCAGCCACCTGCTGGTGTACGGAGCCGAAGCGGAGCTGGCCGACTGTGCGCCCAATCCCCAACAGCTCATTGATGCGGTTAACGAGCGAGGCGGCTACAGCTTTTTGGCCCATCCCCACGAAAATGATTGCCGCATCTTCCCCTTCCCCAACCTCGGCTGGCGCGACTGGCCTGTAGAAAATTTCACAGGGCTGGAAATCTGGAACTACATGTCCAGCTTTATCAACGCCCTGGTAGCGGCATTGGATCGTTTGCCGGTGCAAATTGAGCTGCTAGACAAGCTAACGGCCGTTCGCCTCGCCTTCAATCCGCAAAAGTTTGTGGTAGGGCCAGAGCCACGCACCCTGGCGCTGTGGGACGAACTGCTGGCGCAAGGGAAGCGAATTACGGCCGTTGGCAACAGCGACGCCCACGCCACCCCTATGAGCTTTGGCCCGTTCAAGCGCATCATTTTTCCGTACGAATATCTGTTTCGGGCGGTGAATACCCATATTTTGCTGGAACGGCCGTTAACCGGCGACCTCACCCAAGACAAAAAAATGATCCTCCGCGCCATCGGCAAGGGCAACAGTTGGGTGGGGTACGATCTGCCGCACAGCACCAAAGGGTTCCGCTTTAGCGCCGCCAGCAAGGGCAAAGGGATCATGGGTGAGGCGGTGAAGCTGGATGCCGGAGCCACTTTGCAAATTTGCACCCCCACCCGCTGCAACATCCGCCTCATCCACAACGGCAAACCAGTGGCCAGCGCGAAAAACGAAACCCATCTCACCCACATTCCCATTGAACCCGGCGCGTATCGCGTCGAATGCACCATCCAGTTTGCCGGGCAAGAGCGCGGCTGGATTTACAGCAATCCCATCTACCTCTACTAACAACTCCCGGAGGTCTGCACATGTCATTTATTCGAGGCTATTACCGCCTCTCCCTCTCCTCACTGACGCTCACTTTTTTTGCTGTCCTTATCGTCCTCACCTCATTTTTACCGTTTACCATCAAAGATGTGCCTCTCTCGCTGCGACTGGCCCAGCTTATGGTGCGCCTCATCCTCTGGATTTTGAACGTGCGGGTCAACTGCGAAGAAAAAGAAAAAATCGTCGGATTCGATGGCTTTTTCTTCCCCAACCACGTTTCTTACCTGGAGGTACTGGCTTTGTATGGGGTGATGCCCACCCGCTTTTTAGCTAAAGCAGAGATTAAGGGTTGGCCAGTGGTAGGGCCGATAGCAACGGCCGTTGGCTGTGTGTACGTGCAGCGCGGCGACAAGGAATCACGCCAGGAAGCGCGCCAGGCATTGACGCAGGTAGAAACGTTCCCGCCCATCACCATCTTCCCGGAAGGCAAGCGCGGTCCCGGCCACGAACTGCTGCCCTTCCGCTACGGCGCATTCGAGATTGTGACACAAGGCAACTTTGCCTTTTTACCCATCGCCGCCACCTTCAACAATCTGGAAATCGCCATCTGGCACCGCAAAGAAAACATGGTGAAGGCGCTATGGCGTCTGGCCAGCCAGCCCCAACGCATCGAGGTCAATTTACGGCCGCTCGCCCCTTACCACCCAACCCCGGACGATGACCCCGTGGCGCTGGCAGAAAAAGTACGTGGGGAATTAACGGCCGTAATCTATCCAAAACAGTGAAAAGTAAGAAGTAAAAAGTGGGCTTCACTTTTTACTTTTTACTCCGAAAAGAAGGCAACATCATGAAACTCATTCGCGGCACCCTCCGGCTCACCTCCTTTATCCTCCTGCTTATGCTCACCACGCTGCTGGTGCTGCTCACCGCCTGGATTCCCGTGCGCATCAAAGGAGCACGGCTGTCGGCCTGGTTTTTGCCCACCGTTTGCCGCCTGCTGCTGCCGCTGTTCAACGTCGAGTTCACCGTCCGCGAAGCAGACCGCATCACCCGGCACGATGGCTTCATCTTCCCCAACCACCTCTCTTTTTTAGACATCATTTTGCTATTAAGCATCTTCCCCGTACGCTTTTTGGCCAAGTCAGAGATTGCTTACTGGCCGTTTGTGGGTTGGATTGCTCGCGCCGTGGACACGGTTTTTGTAAAACGCGAAGATAAAGAGTCCCGTGAGAAGGCACGGGACGCTCTGGCGCAGCTCCATACCTTCCCGGCGGTGGCCATCTTCCCCGAAGGGGGCATCTTTCAACCGCCCGCAGAAATAAAACCATTCCGCTACGGCGCGTTTGAAATTGCCCAACAAGGTGGCCACTCTTTCATCCCGGCGGTGTTCATTTACGAGCCGCTAGATATTGTATTTTGGCGAGATGAACCGTTGTTAACGGCCGTTTGGCGATTCGCCAGCCGTCCAGAACCAATCAAGGCCCGACTGTTCCTGCTGCGCACCGTCCAGCCCAACCCAGACGACGACCCCCGTCAGCTTGCATTGGAGACACATGGAGCCATGACGGCCGTTTACAAACACAGCAATAATCGCGGCGACGACGTGGTGCAATCAGGAATATAGTGACTTTCTTGTGGTAAAATGCCACCTATCTAGTGAAAAGTAAAAAGCGATAAGTGAAAAGTTTCTGCTTCACTTTTTACGTTTGACTTTTCACTTTTTACTAAAACAAAAAAGGCACTACATACCTATGACATCAACAACCACAACATCCCCCACCCGCCCCTTGGAACCGCAGAAGCGGGCTATTGTTATTGGCGCGTCGTCGGGGATTGGGGCCGCGCTGGTGCGCGAGCTGGCGCACAACGGCTACCGCGTAGCGGCCATTGCCCGCCGTGAGGCAAAATTGCAAGAGCTGGCTGATTTGGTAAATACGGCCGTATCCCCCCAAACCGTCCTCCCCTACAGCCACAACGTCACCAACTACGACGAAATCCCCGCCCTCTTCCAAACCATCGTGCAAGAGCTAGGCGGGCTAGACCTCATCATCTACAACGCTGGCGTGCAGCCCCCCGTCACCGTCGGCGAATATGATTTTGCTAAAGACCGCAAAATGATCGAGGTGAACCTGCTCGGAGCCATCGCCTGGCTCAACCAGGCCGCGCTCCGCTTTGAACGGGCCAAGCAGGGGCAAATCGTCGGCATCGGCTCCGTGGCTGGCGACCGGGGACGCGTGGGCGCACCCGTCTACAACACCAGCAAGGCAGGCTTTGCCACCTACCTGGAATCCCTGCGCAACCGACTCACCCGGCACGGCGTGGGCGTTACCACCATCAAACCCGGCTTTGTAGACACCGTGCTGCTGGCCGAAAATGCCTCCAAAACCTTCTGGGTCATCTCGCCCCAACAGGCGGCCAGCCAAATTCTAAAGGCGGCCAATCGGCATAAACAAACCGTCTACGTGCCGGGGCGCTGGCGCTTGCTCATGCTCATCATCCGCCATATCCCCTCCTTCATCTTCCGGCGGCTCAGCTTCTAATCTGTGTTTATCCGTGTCCCATTAAATAAAAACCAACCATCATGATCGAACAAGATATTCAGAACGAAATAGAGATTCAAACAATAGAACCCTTGCCGGCAGAGCGTTTGGAATCGGTGGCGGGTTGGGGTGGGGCGCACAGTGGCATGGGGTACGTGTACCGTCCCAGCACGGTGGCGCAGCTTCGCGAGCTTTTCCAGTGGGCAGCGGCCAACCATCGCACCATTGGCTTGCGCGGCGGTGGCAACAGCTACGGCGATGCAGCCATGAACGATGAACGCATTGTGCTGGACCTGACTCGCATGAACCGCATTTTGGAGTGGGACCCGGAAAACGGCCGTATCAAACTCCAGCCCGGCGTCACCCTCAAACGCGTCTGGGAATACGTCATCGAAGATGGCTGGTGGGTGCCAGTGGCTACCGGCACGGCCAAAATCACCGTCGGTGGTGGCGCGGCCATGAACGTACACGGCAAAAACGCCTGGAAGCTGGGCACCTTCGGCGACCACATTTACGAATTCGATCTGATGCTGCCCAACGGAGACATCAAAACGTGCAGCCGCAAGCAAAATAGCGACCTGTTCCACGCTGCCATTGGCGGATTTGGTATGTTGGGCTGCTTCACCAGCCTCACCCTGCACCTCAAGCGCGTCTACTCCGGCCTCGTCGCAGTCGAAGCGCTCACCAAACCCAATCTGGGCAGCACCATGCAATGGTTCGAAGACCATCTGCACAACTCCGACTACCTGGTTGGCTGGCTGGATGCGTTCAGCAAAGGCAAACGGCTGGGGCGCAGCGAACTGCACCGGGGCATCTACCTCAAGCCGGGCGAAGACCCCAACCCGGCGCAAACTCTGCGGCTGGAAACCCAGAAAATCAGCCCAGACATCATGGGCTTTTTCCCCCGATCGGCGCTGTGGCGGTTCCAACGGCCGTTCTGGAACAACTTCGGCATGCGCTTTGTCAACATCGGCAAATTTTACGCCGCTCGCCTAAAAGATGGCGCAACTTACCGTGAACCGCACGCTCACTTCCACTTCCTGCTCGACTCTCTCGACTGGAAAAAACCGTTCGGCCCCGGTGGGCTCATCCAGTACCAGCCGTTCATCCCCGCCGAAAATGCCGAAGCCACCTTCAGCCAGATTTTGCAGCTTTGCCAGCAGCGTGGCCTGCCCAACTTCCTCACTGTCATGAAGCGGCATCGGCCAGACCCGTTCTGGCTAACGCACGGGCTGGATGGCTACTCGCTGGCAATGGATTTTCGCATTACCAACCACAACCGGGCACGGATGGTGTCTTTGGCGCGTGAGTTGGATGAGATAGTTTTGGGGGCAAACGGCCGTTTCTACCTGGCCAAAGATAGCACCCTGCGCCCCGCCGTCGCCCGCGCCTACCTCGGCGAGGAAACCGTAAGCAAATTCATCGCTCTCAAACAAAAAGTTGATCCGCAAAATTTACTGCAAACCAACATGTACCGCCGCTTATTCGGTTCACCATAATTCCAGTAGGGACGAGGCAGACGGGAACCAATTGAGCAGAGCAAAAAATCATCTCTTCCGTCTGCCTCGCCCTTACAAATTCAGGAGAAGTTCATGTCCCGCACCTACATTTCTGTTCTGGCACTCGTTGTACTTTTCTTACTCATGGGCATCCTCGCCCCTTTGGCCCGCGCCGATACCCCCTTCCCCCTACCCGCTCCTCAAACCGCCGTCCTGCAAGATGAACCCGTAGACACCGAAACGCCAACCTCGCCCGGCGACTCCTTTTTCAATGGCATCAGCGCGATTTTTGCTTCGCTGGGCGTGTACGTTGTCACCATGTTCACCATGGCTATCGGCACCGAAATTGTGGTAGACATCTTCAAAGGCATTCTGGGCAAGCCGCTGGGGCTAAAAAGCCAGCCCAACGCCCGTAAAACCCTGGATGATTATAAAGCTTTCTTGCCTGGGCAATTGGAAAGTTTGGGCGTCTCCGCCGAAGCCAAGCTAAAAATCGAAAAGCAAATTGCCCAGCTAAAAAAACTGCTAGAGCCAGCTTTCACGGCCGAAGCTGTGGTGAATCATTTACGAGAAAAAGAGTTTACGGCCGCTCTTGCCGCCGTTGGGCTAGAAAATATTGGGGACGACCAAATCAACCAGGTGAAAGAAATTACGCAAACCCAACTGGCAAACGTTGTAGACCAAATTGATACCACCACCACGCTGGGCAAGGCCGTCCAGGTAGCGCTCAAGCGGAGCGATTTGGTGGAAAAAGCGAATAAAGCAATTGATAGGTTGGCGCGGCAGGCAACGGCCGTTACCGCCGAACAAGTTTACAAAGCCACCGCCATCCTGGTCACCGGCGAAGTTGCCGACGGTGTCACCGCCTGGGCACGCGCCTACTTCACCAGCCTGCAAGAAGAAAGCTACGAAGTAGCCAAAACCATGTACGACAACCAGCTAGAACCGCAAATCAAAGCGTTCGGCCTGCCAGAAAACCTGGAAAAGAAAATCATTGGCCAATTCGAAGAGTACCTGGCAAACCTGCAAACTTATCGGGGCACCGACGTTTACCTGGAATCGCTCAACCGCTTTTTGGCCGAATTGGAAACCCAACGCGACGAAGTGCGCAGTTGGTTTGGCCAAATGTGGCGCGCCTTCGTCAACTGGTTCAAACGGCTACTCATCCGCGCCCCAAAAATTCAAAACCCCAAGCTGGCCCCCAAAACCTATGACCCCAAAATTAAAGACAGCACCGAAGCCGCCGCCAAGTTGGTAAGCCTGGAACGCTACGACAAAGAGCTAGAAGGCAAACGCATTCGCCGTACCCGCTTCATTTCTGTCATCATCGGCATTTTTCTGGCTTACATGCTGCAAATTGATTCGGCCGATCTGCTGCAAGATTTATTCCCAACCGATGCTAGCTTCCTGCACCTGACCATTTTAAGCGCAGATTTTTTTGGCCGCCTCGGTTTGGGCATTCGGGAGCTAACAGCGGGGATTATTTTGACCGGCCTGGCCGCCAGCGCTGGCTCTGGCTTCTGGCATGATCAGCTTTCACGTCTGCAAAGCATCAAAAAAGGGGTAGACCAGGCGCAGGCAGCCCTGCAACCGATCATCATCCAAACGCAAAATGCCGGTGAACAGTAATCCGTAAACGGTAAGCAGTGGTCAGTAATCGGTGGTCATTCGCGGATTACCGATAACCGTTCACCGATTACTGTTTTTACCGTTTGTAACGATTGTAGCGGGTGAAAAAGTCGTGTTCGCCGATGAGGGTGGTCAGGCGCATGTGTAGCGGACGGCCGTCTTCCACCTCGTAGGCCAGTGTTACCTGGTTGCCAATAATGTCGCGCACCAGTGCCCAATAAGGAAGTGCCATCTCTTCTTTGGGACGCATTTCCCCGTCTTTGCTCTCTTGCCGTCCGGCTAACAGCTCATCCAGGCGCACAAAATATTTATCCGCTGCTGGAATCGTGTCTAAAATCTCGGCTCGGAAAATGGCGCGAATATAATCGCCATCAGGCAATTTCCAGACAAATTGTACAGGGAACCACTCCCCCACGTTTCGTTTTGCTTCAGGCATAGTTGAAAAACTGGAGATTGGAGATTGGAGATTCAACCAATCTCCAGTCTCCAATCTCAACAAAAAAGGCCGCCTCCCAAGTTGGTTGAGAGACGGCCGTATCATTCAAACTGTCTACTTAGCGAATCGCTTCTTCCGTGTTCTTGTCAAACAAGTGCATGTTGGTCATATCCATAACCAGGCCAATCTTGTTGCCAAAAGCCACACTCATGCGCGTGTCCACCGTAGCCACCAGACTATTGCGGCCAGAGTTCAGGAACAGATGCTGCTCATGACCCAGCAGTTCCACCACCTCAACCGTGCCCTCCATCGGCGCAGCCTGGATGTTCGGCGGAGCGTATTCGGGTGCGTGTACATGCTCAGGACGCACGCCAAAAACCACTTCCTTTCCCACATAATCGCTATACGCATTTTTGCGGTTATCAGGAACCTGCACCCGGAAATCACCAGTGTCAATGTACAAATTGCCTTCTTCACCCACCAGCGTGGCATCGAAGAAGTTCATGCTGGGGCTACCAATAAAGCCAGCGACAAAAATATTAGCTGGTGTGTTGTACAAGTTGCGCGGCGAATCAATCTGCATCAATTTACCGTCGCTCAAAACCGCAATGCGGTCACCCATCGTCATCGCTTCCACCTGGTCGTGGGTTACGTAGATGAAGGTGGTGCCCAAACGCTGGTGCAGCTTGCTAATTTCAGCACGTGCCGTTACACGCAGTTTGGCATCCAAATTGGAAAGCGGCTCATCCATCAAGAAAACGGATGGTTCACGAACAATAGCCCGACCGACAGCCACACGCTGGCGCTGACCGCCAGACAAAGCTTTGGGTTTGCGATCCAGTAGCTGCGCCAGGCCCAAAATATCGGCCGCTTCTTTTACGCGCTTGTCAATTTCTGCTTTGGGGGTTTTACGCAATTTCAGGCCAAATGCCATGTTGTCGTACACAGACATGTGCGGGTACAGCGCGTAGCTCTGGAAAACCATTGCGATGTCGCGATCTTTGGGGGGCACATCATTCACTACGCGGTCGCCGATCAGAATCTCACCTTCGGTGATCTCTTCCAATCCGGCAAGCATACGCAGGTTGGTGGATTTGCCACAGCCGGAAGGCCCAACAAAAACCACAAACTCTTTGTCTGCAATTTCCATGTTCAGGTCGGTCACCACGGTGACGTCACCAAAGCGCTTGTACACATGCCGATAACTTACACTTGCCATTCGTATCTCCTTAATAAAATAAACTGTTTTGTGAAAGGTTGGATTTGCCTTCACGTTTGCAAGCAGTGTGTTCTAAAACTGCCTGTAAACTTTTGAATTTTCCAGCGGCGAGGCCACTTGCCTAAAATCCTAACTGAGGATGGGCAACTATAACGGCCGTTTCCACCCCTGTCAAAAAAAAACGCAAAAATGTCTAATTGCGTGGTGTTTGCGAATATTGCTCCTCATCCAACGCTAAAATATCTGCCAGATCGCCGTCTAAAGCGGCCATCTCCAGGATGCTCGGCGGCAAATCTGGTGGCAAATAGTTGGCGTAGCTGTTGATCCAGTTGGCTACCGTTTGGTGATTCACCGCCAGCAGCCGCCCAATCAGCCGCAAGCTCAACCCTTCCAGGTGCAGCGTCAGCGCCTGATAACGGATTTCTTCATCATACCCTTTGTCTTGTGGTTGGGGCGTGTAGCGGCAACCGCACCGTTTGCAGCGCATGCGCTGGCTGCCAGCGGCCGTAAAACCGTGCTTGATTTGGTCACTTTTGGCAGAACATTTGGGGCAGCTCATGCAAGTTGCTCACACAATCGTCAGAATGACGGCAATTAAAAATAGCAAAAACGCAGCCAGCAGCGCCACCCAATTGGCGCGCAGCGCAGCGCCCAAACCGGGCGAGGAAGAGGCGGGCAGCTTAGTGCCGGGGCGAGGCTGGAGGCCAAAAAAGACCTGACGGAATTGCTCAACGGTAGACGGCCGTTCATCCGGGTGCATCGCCATCGCCCACTGAATAGCGTCAGAAACATGAGCTGGCACATCACCGTTGAGCCGCTCTGGCGGTGGCAGCGAGGCTGGATTCAAAAAACGCGCCTTGGCATCCGGCGGCGGATAATCGGTCAGCAAATGGTAAAACGTTGCGCCCAACGCATAAATGTCAGAGCGCACGTCCGTGTGGCTGCCATCGCCGCCGTACTGCTCCAGCGGCGTGTACAGCGCTGTTCCACGCCCTTGCACCACCGTGATGGTGCGTTCATCATCCGTGGCCAACAGCTTCACCAGGCCAAAATCCACCAGCTTGATGCGATTGTCCAATGTGAGCTTGATGTTGGCCGGTTTGATGTCTCGGTGCAGCACCGGCGGGGTTTGCCGGTGCAGATAAGCCAGGGCATCAAAGATTTGCTCTGCCCAGGCAAGAATCTTTTCTTCCGGCAGCGGGGCTTCATTTTCTTTTAGCAATTGACGCAAATCTTTGCCCGTCACAAAATCCATGACCAGGTAATCACGGCCGTTTTCCGTAAAAAAGTCTGAAACTTTGGGCAAGCTAGGATGGTCAAGTTGGGCTAAAATACTGGCTTCCTGTAAAAATTGGCTCTGCGCCTGTTGGCGATACGTCTCGTCGGCAGTGGGATCGGGCTGAACTTCTTTGATGGCACACAGCCGCCCCGGCAAGCGCAAATCCTCAGCACGGTAAACGCTACCCATGCCACCCTGACCCACAATATTGGTCAGCTTGTAACGTTCACGTAAAATAGCACCACTTTCAAGCGTAATAAACATTGGGTATAGTATACTGTACCTGTTCTGCCAAACAACTATTGAGGGACAAAAACCATGAACGAAAAACCAGTTTTAGTTGCCCGTGAAGGTCAATTGGTTGGTCAACGTTGGACCATTGAAAATGATGATTTCCTGATTGGTCGTGGCTCCGATTGTCAAATTGTACTGCCAGAACGGCAGGTTTCCCGTCATCATGTAAGAATTACGCAGGAAAACGGCCGTTACACCCTCCACGATCTCGGCAGCCGCAACGGTACCCACCTGAATGGCAGCCAGATTGACGGCCTGGCCATCCTGCAAGATGGCGACGAAATCTCCATCGCCCTCGCCGTCAAGCTGGTGTTTGTCGGCACAGATGCCACCATCCCCCTGACCTTTGAACCACCCACAGCCGAAGGCAACCTGCAACTTGATGAAGCGGCTCGTGCCGTCCTCATCAACGGCAAAGAGCTAGACCCGCCCCTTTCGCTGGCACAGTTTCGCCTGCTAGAACTGCTGCACAACGCCCAAGGCGCGGTATGCAGTCGGGACGCCATCGTAGAAATCGTCTGGCCAGGCACCGATGGGCTGGGCGTTTCCGAACAAGCCATAGACGCCCTGGTGCGCCGCCTGCGCGACCGTCTGGCCGAACTGGACGACTTCAACTACATTGTCACCGTCCGCGGCCACGGCTTTCGCATTGACAACGAACCACATTAATCAGTGGTCGGTATTGAGTAAACAGTTATCCGTAAAAACAAAAAGGCGCTGTCAATTGACAGCGCCTTTTTAGTTCCGTAGTAACTGTACAGGTCTCGTTCCACGCTCTGCGTGGAATGCGCTTGGCGACGCGGAGCGTCGCACGGGGTGCGGAGCGTCCGAGTTTCTAATCGGCTGCGCGTAGAGTTACCTGAATTTCATCATTGTCCAGTCGAGTCACGGTCACGTGAATCTCATCCCCATCACTGAAATGATCTTCATACCAATGATGCACCGATGGACTCAGCACCACCCGCGCCATGTCATTTGGCAGCATCCGCCAGACAGCGCTGTCTTTGTCATAGACGCCATCATAGTAAATAGTCACAGGGCGCGCTTCCGTGCGGGAATTAATGGCAAAGAAAGGCCAATGAGACGAAGTCAGGTTGATAAAGCCGCGCCGTAGATGGAGCGGTTTGACTTTAGCCACATGCACAAAGCTATCTTCTGGCTTTACGATGGTTTCCAGCGAGGAGACGGCTTCGTCTTCAGCCTTGCCGCCCATCATCGGTTTGACGGTGCGCGCTTTCGGTTTGGCTTTGCGCTTGCCGCTGCTGGCTCGCCGCCCAGTGAGGAAGTGAATCAACGGCAGCAGCACATCAATTTGCTCACTCAACACATCTGAAATTTTCAGCCCCATTGCAGCCGCCTGCTCCGCAGGATAGCGACGACTCAGGTAAAATGGTGTCACCCACTTTTCTTCGCTGTTCAAGTAGGATGCTTTCCCCATCACATCGGCCGAAACCTCTGGCAGCAAAGCAGTGATGCTGTCTTTGAACAAATCCTGGTAGTGCGCCTGTTCGCCGCTCTCTTCATCCACCTGCACCTGTTGCAAACGCAAAGACCATTCTGCGCCCAGTTCTGTAATGAGCCGATGGGCCATCACGGGCTGTGCCTCTGCATTTTTTAGCGCTTTAGCCAGCGCTTTTTTATCGGTGATGGCTACCTGCATTTCCAGGCTCAAGGGACGGGCAAAGAAAGCGATATGCAGATCTTCTTCTGCCGTTTCACTGGCGGCCAGGTAAACAGATTGATTGGCCCGGCTTAATCCGGCAAAAGGCAAATCACCTTTGGCCTGGCGGGAAAGGTTGTTATGCAGTAGATGGATAAACTGCTCTAACTGGTCTAAAGCGTAGTTGATGGCCGTCTCTTGACCGGCCCAACCAAACGCGGTGAAGACGGGCATGGACAAGCCCGTAAACGCTGTTTTTGATGACATTGGTAATTCCTCTGTGATTCTATGAATTCCACTTAACGTACATCGAGTTGATGATGAGTTAGTTTGGGGATGCGTAATTTTAGGAGGATTTGTTCCTGCTCCCACCTATTTATAGCCTACGTTTATTTCTTGTCAAATTTATGGCAGTGCATGGCAAACTTTTACCAAAGTCTGTGCCTAATATGTGTCACCCCCGCGTAGGCGGGGGGCCACTTTGTGTGTAACAATGGATTTCCGCCTGCGCGGAAATGACAACTATATGTTTTGGGAAAAGCGCGTAATGTGGAAATTACTGTGTCGCCTCTAAATCCTTGCACTCAGGCGGTAGCCCTGCTGAACCAAATCCAACTACATTTGGAGGAAGAGAAAAAGGTTGCGCATTTTGTAGCGCAAGCAACGCTTGATCCTCAATGATACGCAAGTAGCATAAATTGTATACGTCGGACCCAGGCCAGTTATCGAATTCAGCAATTGCAGAAAAAATTCTCACTGCTTCATCTTGCAAACCTGCTTTTTCATACTGAAATAAAATCTGACTGAATTCATAAGGAGGAAGCCATTCTAAACTGGTTCCATATTTGAGCTGAATTTCTGCTAACCAATCATCTCCCCACGCCAATATATCATCTGCATATTGTGGTGTTGTATCTACATACTTTCCATCCTGCCAAGAATAAATCCACCAGCTATCAACAACTGAATCTGGCCCAACATACCCCCAATCATAAAGATACAAGGTGCCAGGGTGATTATCATGCACTAAATTAAAAAATGGAACGACAGCCCCAGGTAAGTCTGCTGTAATATTCACCACTGCCCCGTCAGGCTGAATCTCGTAAAAATGCGTGGCAACAATGCCCCAATTCCAGCAGGCATTATTGCAATATTGATATTCCACAGCAAACTCTGGCAATCCATTATTGTTGATATCACTCCCCGCAGACTGTAAATTCAATATCTCTTCTGAGTTCTCAGATTGGATAGTTGGCCAGAAAGGAGCATAAGATAGATAAGGGTCTCGCCAATTGGATTGTTCCCAATCTATCAAAACACACCAATAGGGAGATGCTTCATTAGTAGAGCCAGGATAAACAGGTGCGGGAAATGATCCAATGTAATCCAATTGGTCATCTTGCCACTTAAAAAAGGCAACCCGGCAAACTTCGCTGCTCGAGCGAAAGTTTGGATCGTTGGTATCTATTTCTCCGTCTCTCACGGCATAAGCCAGATACCTTTTACCATCTTGCTGTTGCAAAATCGCACTTTGTAACTCAACATATCCATCCAGATCATGAGCAAGAGCAAAATCAATCGGTGGAATTTCAGGTTCGATTGTGGCAACAGGTGGAGGTGTTGCTGTTTCTGTTGGCGCTATGGTTGAGGTAGGCTCAATTGTTTCAATGATGGTGACTGGTGTTGGTGTAGGCGAAACTATTTTAGTCTCGGTTGCATCAGGCAAGCTTGTTGGTTCGGGAGTTTCCAAAACTGGCTCCTCAGGCACAGTTGTTGAACAAGCTGCTATGCTTAACAGCACGGCCGTTACAAAAAAGAGAAGAAACGATTTCCGCAACATTTATTGCACCTCACTTATTTGATGCGGTAGCCCTGGTAATCGTTGTTGAACAGCCAGGCAACGACGGAGCCGATTTCGATGGTTTCTGGCAGGTAGGTTTTCATGGTGACGGAGGAGGTGCCGCGGGTGTGGAGCATGTGCTGGGTGCGGCGCATGCGCTCGAACCGCTCTTGCCATGTTTTGCAGTTAGACGGCCGTAAATCCACCCACCCCTTTTGCGCCCAGGCATCCACATTTTCGTCGTTCAGGTCCAGTTCATGGTAAATGCTTTCCGGGATGTTGAGACGCGGGCCACGAATGAGGGAACGGCCGTCTGGCACCAAAATCGGTACGCCAATGGAGGTAATCTGGGTGCGCAGCAGTTCGTTTTCCGTGATGAACTGGTAGAGCGTCTCCGACAGTTCGCTGGCGGGCGTGTCCAGCACGTTGCGCAGCGTTTGGTAGTTGAGCCGCAGCAGGTGCGCTTCGTAGAGCAGCTTGGACAGCTCCGGTGGACCGAGCTGCCCCAGCGCCACGCTGTGGCTGTGCGTCTCTTCCTCGATGCGGGCCAGCTTGTCCAGGGCGGTTTGGCGCAGCACCCCGGCGCGGAAGCTGGGGTTAATGATGCTGCTGTCCACCCCGGCAATCACGTCGTAGCCGGTGTTGCTGCCTTTGATTTCCAGCAAGGCCTGCTGGGCAATCTCTTCTGGCGTCACAAACTCCATCTGGTTGATGTGGGTGATCGCTTCAAATTCGCCGCGAGCAAAGAAGCCATTTTCGCCTGTGTCCACGCCGGCCATGTGCAGCTTACCCAACCGGTTATACTGGTTTTCGTCGCCGCGCAGGGTGAGACGGCCGTTTAACCCCTGCACCTGGCTCTCGTAGCGAAACTGGGGCATGCCCCGCACCTTGATCGCTTTGTACGCCACGCGACGATACCCGATCATCGCCCCTGGCTTGAGTTCCTTGACCAGCGGGCCGTTGGGGGTACGCGCCATCAAAAAGAGTAGGCCAGTGTGGGCAAAGGCAACGGCCGTTTTGCTCATTAACTTGGCAGACGGACGATCTTCGCTGTGCGTGTAGGGGATGTTCAGCCCCATGCCGCCGGTGCCGGTGGTGCCAATTTTCAGGTAGAGCCGCGTACCCACCTCGCACATGGCGCGGTGGATCATCTGCACGTGGCGGATGAGCTGCGGCACCGATTGGGAGATGAGCAGGGTGCTGACGTTTTGCTCCAGCGCCTTGCCCAGCGCATCCAATCCTTCCAAATCCTGGTGGTCCACAATTTGGCGCAGCTGCTGCAAGATGTCGTAGGTTTGCTGGCTGAGGCTTTCCACATCCTGGTAGCTGATGGCCGTAGCGGTATTGATGCTGTCGATGATGACATCGGGCTGGTGTTGTTGGATAAGCTGCACGAGGGCGGAACGGCCGTACGCTTCTTCCAGTTTGCCAAAGAGATCATCATACAGCATGTCGCGGCGATGGCTGCTTTGCAGCAAACGGCGGCGGCGCTCCAGGCTAAACTCGTCCCGCACAAACACGTCGCCCCACGCGCCGACAAACTCGATGTGGGGAAACTCTTTACGCACGTCGTACAAGAATTCACGCACTTCGCCTCGAAATAAACTGGCAACAACGATTTTTTTGGGTTCCAGCGCGCGCGCCACGGTGCGCACAATTTGCGCCCCGACAAGGCCGGAGCCTCCCAAAACTAAAAAGCAGCGGTCAGACATATTGCCTCCATGTGGAAAAAGTGAAAATAGTGGTTGGGGCTAGTATATCGCACTCTAAAAGTTGATTCATGAATGAAAAAAGAGCATCCCCAATTTCAGGATGCTCTTTTTCAATTTCAAAATTCGTCTGTAGGGGCGCACCTCTGTGTGCGCCACCTTTAGACAGGCACGGGGGTCTGCCCCTACAAATCGTCGTTATTCCAATTCGACGGCCAGGGCGACCGCTTCACCGCCGCCGAGGCAGAGGGAGGCGATGCCGCGCTTGAGGTCGCGCTGCTGGAGAGCGTGGATGAGCGTCACCAAAATGCGCGCGCCGCTGGCCCCGATGGGATGCCCCAGGGCAATTGCGCCACCGTTGACGTTTACTTTGTCCCAATCCCACTTGTACCCTTTTTGCACCAGCTCGACGCCGTTGGCCAGTACCTGGGCGGCAAACGCTTCGTTTAGCTCAAACAGGTCCACATCGGCCAGTTCCCAACCGATTTTGTCCAGCAGACGGGGCACGGCGCGGGCGGGGGCGGCAAAGAGCCATTTTGGCTCGACGGCAAAGTGGGTGTAGCCAACGATGCGGGCGATGGGGGCCGCGCCTTGCTGCTCGGCGGCGGTGCGGCTGGCCAGCACCAGGGCTGCGCCGCCGTCGTTGAGGCCGGGGGCGTTGCCAGCGGTTACCTGACCATCTTGTACGAAAGCCGGGGGCAGCTTGGCCAGCCCTTCGACGCTGGTTTGCATCTCGTAGCTGCCGTTGCTGAAGCTGGCGCGGATCGGTTCGTCGGTGTCTACAATGGTGCTACCTTTGCGGCTTTTGAGCTCGATGGGCACGATTTCGGTTTGGAAACGGCCGTTCACCGTCGCCTGTGCCGCTTTTTCATGGCTGCGGTAGGCAAATTCGTCCATCTCTTCACGAGTTACTTCGTACTGTTGGGCGATAAATTCAGCGGCGTTGCCCATCGGCCACTCCTGGAAGCTGCACCAGAGGCCATCGGCCAGCAGCGAATCCTGCATTTCGACGTGGCCGTAGCGCAGCCCCTGCCGCGCCTTAGGCAGCAGGTACGGCGCGTTGGACATGCTCTCCATGCCGCCCGCCACATACACGTCGCCTTCCCCGGCGATGATACCGTTAGACGCCAGCATGACCGCTTTGAGGCCGGAACCGCACACTTTATTGACGCTGGCTGCGCCAACCGTGTTGGGCAGTCCGCTGCGCAGGGCCGCTTGCCGCGCCGGGGCCTGCCCCACGCCCGCGGCGACCACGTTGCCCATAATCACTTCGTACACAGTGTTGGGATCAATGCCAGACCGTTCGACGGCCGCTTTTACGGCCGTTGCGCCCAAATCGGTCGCTTTCTGGCTGGTCAGCGTACCGGACATTTTGCCAGTGGGCGTGCGGGCAGCACTTAAAATGACGACATCTTGTTTACTTTTTTGGCTCATTTTTTACGCTCCTCAGTGGGTGAGAATTTAGTTTTGGTTTGATGAAACTATTGTACACGATGGGAGTTGCAATTTGGAAACGGCCGATTATCATTTACGGTAACGCGTTTTTAGAAAGCCCTGCCAGTCAAAATTTCGTCCTCATCCAGCAGGCAATTTTAAGAATTATACAAATCGGCTCTTCACACAAAAGGGGTGGTGCAAAATGAGCTTACAAAAAAATTCTTTGGGAATCGCTTACACGTTTGTTTTAATCGTTTTCGGAGCAGTGGTAAATTATTTCACTTGGTCGAAAGATGGTGAAGTGACAACCAGTTTCTTGTTGCTGCTGGCTGTCGTCGTTGTCCTGCTTTATTTACCTTTCTTCGTTTTCGTGCAGGTTGGTGATTGGCAGATCAAAGAGTTCGGCTTTGTGGCCAACGGAGCCACGATTGTTATCGCCATTCTGGCTCTCGCGGTCGCTTTGTTCATGAGTTTGGCAAGCACCGGCTCTGATTTCCAAACATCGCTGATCGAAGCCGTTGCCCGCACGGGAGAAGAGCTCTTTTTCCGAGGCTTTGTCTATGCTCTGACCCTGCGGATTTTGGCGCAGAGGAAAAGCAAACATGCGTTTGTGTGGGCCATTCTGGTTTCTAGTTTGGCGTTTACGGCCGTTCACACCCAAGCCTTTCTGCCAGACGCTACCGATTCCATGCTAGCCACGTTTTTCCTGGCACTGTTTCTTGGCCTTTTGCGCCATTTAACCAGTTCCTTACTGCCAGGCACAATTTTGCACCTGACCTTGAACACTGGCGATATGGTAACCGTTTTGCTGGGCTGCGTTATCTACGGCTTGTTTGTGTTCTGGTCTTACCGCAGAGGCGAAAACAGCGTGCGGCGACCAATTGCGTTGGAGTAGTTGGGGGGGGGTAACGGCCGTTTCAGCCACAAACTCAAACACCCAGGTGCTGGTTCCCAACCAACAAATCTTCTATGATTGCTCCACTGAACGCAACCAGGAAAATATTCGTTGTTTTCTCCAATTTGTTGTAGCCACCACCCAAAAAGGAGCAGCACCATTCGCCCCAGACTCATTTACGGAATTGCCATCATCGTGACGATGATGGTCGGTTTATTTTCACGGTCGGGGCTTGTGCCCATGCCGCAGTTTGTTTTGCTGTACGTGGGGGATGGCATTTGGGCGCTGCTGGTGTTTTGGCTGGCCTGCTTCTTCAAGCCCGCGTGGCCGCTCAAATATCGGGTGATGGCGGCGCTGGCGTTTACCTATGCCATTGAGTTCTCCCAATTTTACCAGGCCGACTGGATTAACCAGATTCGCCACACCACGCTGGGCGCGTTGGTGCTTGGCTTCACCTTTTTGCCCAGCGACTTGGTAGCCTACACCATTGGCATTGCCTTTGGCGCGGTGCTAGATTATGTGGCTAGAAGAAAATGGGACGCAGACGAACGGGGATGACGCAGATTTTATCGTCTCAGGTTCGCGTCAGGTTTAGTGTCAGACTGTTTTGAAGAAAATTTGGTGCTGGCTGTGTATGAGAAGAGTGGGGTGAAACGGCCGTTTTACACCAAATAACTCAGTTCAACATTAACTAGGACAATAAGCGAATGAAACAGTGGATCAAAAGAATTGTGGTTGCCTTGGGCATTTTGCTGCTTGTTGGTGCCGCTGCTTTTATTTGGTGGGGCACTCACCCGCTGGCAGCGATGCCGGAAGCGCAAAATGCGTTGCAAAGCGATTCCCAGGTGCAGGTGAGCAACAATGATTGGATCACGTTTTTGCCTGTCGAGAACCGCATGGATGTTGGCGTCATTCTTTACCCAGGTGGGCATGTTGACCCGGTTGCCTACACCCCGCTGGCCAGGGGCATTGCTGCCGCAGGGTTTCCGGTGATTATGCCACGCATGCCGCTGAATCTGGCCGTTTTTGACATCAATGCGGCCGATGAAATTATGGCGCGTTACCCGGAGATTGAAACCTGGGTCATTGGGGGGCATTCACTGGGTGGGGCGATGGCGGCTGAGTATGTTTCTGGTCATGAAACGGCCGTACGCGGGCTATTCCTCTGGGCCTCCTATTCTGCCGAAAATACGGACTTGAGCAGATTTACCAATCTAAAAGTGCTCTCTATTTTTGGCTCAGAAGATGGGGATGTTGCGGGCATTCATGCATCGCGGGACCGCCTTCCTCTGGACACAAGCTGGGTAGAAATGGCGGGGGCCAATCACGCCCAATTTGGCTACTACGGCGAACAGCCAGGGGATGGAACCGCCACAATTTCACGCGAAGCGCAGCAGGAAATCATTCTAGAAAACACGCTTACTTTTCTAAATGAAATTGCCCTGCTTGCTCAATAAGAACTGACCTCTCTTGTAAGGCTCAAGCAGCGCGGGAAACGGCCTCATCGAGTTTGTTTAATGTGTGGTTGCGATTCAGGCGGAATTCCCAGTTTGAAGCAGCCTCATTTTATCAATAACGGCAGGTAGGTTTTCCCTTGATAGTATGGACAGGTAACGTTCGCGATATCCACAACGGGCGAGCTGCCTGTGGAGAAACCAGTGAGCGTAACGGCATATTGACGGCCCATGTCCGCAATTCCGCTGACATTCTTGCCACCGCAGGCTACTTTGAGTCCACTGCCTAACATGGAACCAGTCAGGTAAGCCGAATTTTCAAAGAAGCCGCTCATATGGGCACGCACCTTGCCGTCAATGGCTATTTCGATGTGGTTGAAAGACGCGTCAATCGTGGAGGCATAGATATAGCGCAGGTTGATCCGGCAGCTTCCGGCTGTTTCAGCATCCTGAACACAATAAGGATTGCTGACGGTCATTGAAACAGCCTGTGGCGCAGTATGAACAGGCTTGTACGCGAGGGTCTGCGTCAGACCCAAAATGATCATCACCAGGAGAAGGGTTCGCTTTAGGCGCATAACGGACGCTCCACATCATGGATTAAATGCCGGGCAGGTCACGTTGGCGATGTCGGTGGACATGGGGTTACGGCTTGAATCCAGGGGCTGGATCGTGACCCCGTACACATTGCCAAACTGGCTGCCTGCCCCGCCCGCATTTGGGGCTCCGCAAGCCACTGTCAGGCCATCGGGAACCATGTCATAGCTGTAGGTGATTGTTCCTTCAAAAAAGGCGGTGGCGTTGTAGCGCTTCTGGCCACTGATAGTGATCGCTAACCAGGTCATATAAGGCGCACTGCTCTGATTGTCAGTGGTCTGGATGAAACGAAAGTTGATCGAGCACTTGTCAACGGCCGGATCGGGTTGGTAGCAGTAAGGATTAGAAACGGTGAATGAAGTCAAGCTATCTGGAGCATTTGGATCGGCTTGAGTGCCGCTCGGCCCCGTGAGCGGCGGCGGCGTTGGTGGCGTTACCTGGGCAGACGTAAGGTTATCTGCGAGAAGCATACCACTCGTGAATATCAATACCAGGATTCCCGCGAAGACAAATTTGCGCATGTTACCTCCTTGGGTTTTATCGGATTGGTAGCGGTTGTAGGCTTAAATTATAGCATGTCTTCATAATGGCAACACTGATCCGGGGCTGTGAAATCTATCCCCAAAAAGCCACAAAAGAGAAAGAGAATACGGCCGTTTCCCACCCCGTCACTTCTCCCTAAACCATTCACAAAAAAACGCGCTGTCCCACCTAATCAACCAAACGGTTGATGAACGCATCCATCCTCGCTTCACCAACTTTCCACTCAGCGATTGGTTACAGGCAACGGCCGTTTCCCTATGCTATCTACACCAACCAACCGGAGAAAAATAACAGAATTGCCTGTTATAAATCAGCCTATTGAGACGACATTATTTTCTAGATTGACCAAATTTTGCCGGAACAGCTTGAACGCAAGCTGAGATATTTGCTAACCATCAACTTTCAGGGCATTCAGCCCACCATCATCATTCGGAGGATTTTCTCATGTCAAAAAAAGTTGCAGCTTTGCTGCTAATCGTTTCACTCTTTGCTATTTCTTGCACCGCAGCCCAGGATGCCGGGGCGCAGCCGGAAGTAAACACAGCCGAACCGTATGAATGGGTGCTAACCGCGCTTCGTGACAATGGAACGGCCGTTGAAGCACTGTCCACCATTTCCCAGCCATTTTTCGAGCCAGAGGGCCAGGTCATCCAGGTTGATGGGCAGGAAGTGCAACTCTTCGCCTTTCCCAATGAAGCCGAAGCCGCGACAGCGGCAGCTACCATTGATGCCAGCGGCAGCACAGTGGGGACCACCATGCTTTCCTGGCTGGCCACGCCCCATTTCTTCAAATCTGGCAATCTCATTGTCCTTTATGTGGGGGACACCGAGGCAGTCATTGCCGCCTTGCAGGGCGTGCTGGGATCGCAAATCGCTGGTGGCAGCACAGCACAATCTGCCCTGCCGCCTGTGGTTGAAATAAATACCACGGAGACGCTGCTCACCAATGATCAGCAAGAATATGCAAACAGTGCGTTTGGACTCAGTTTTCTGCTGCCCGCAAATTGGTTTGGGCCAGAGGAATACGTCTCGGAACAAACGCTGCGCGTTGAAGTGGGTACCGACGCGGTTTATCCTTACGGAACAGACCCCACCGAACGGCCTGAAGCCAAACCCAATGCTTACCATGTGGTTGTTCAATACGACAAAGATGGTCAATCTGGTGATATGAACGACACCTACCAAACTCTGGCGGCGATGCAAGATGGCGAGTCGCTTTCAGATGCACGGGGAATGATCATCAGAATACGGCCGCTTGATTTGAACGGCCTGACAGGGTATGAGTACATCGCCACACTATCCGAAACGGCCCAGACAACGGCCGTTTACAGCCGAATGTCCATCTTGACGGACGCGCAGGGCAATTTTGTGACCGTTTTAGGCACCCCCAGCCAGGTTGAGCTGGCGGACGGCACCAGCTGGCAGGATGCGTACCGGCTCATTGATGAGGTCAATCTCCCTGCCTATCATCAAATTGTGTCGTCCATCTCAGTTGCTGACTGACGTAAGCGGGATTGTATAGATCGGCGATCATCAAGTCTGGGTGCAGAACAGCGTGCCCAGACTTTTTCTTTTCCCAGACAGCCATTTGCAAAATCCCCACCCTGTGTTAAACCTGCGGCATGACAAAGCCGTGGCAAACCATCCGCACAATGATTGAGCGCACCGCCACCACCAAAGGGCGGGCGGCGTCTGGCTGCTTTTCCATTGAGGGAACCCGGCTACATGAACGCGCCTTGCGGGCGGGCGTCTGTCCGAAGGCGGTACTGGTGGCGGAAGCTGTGTGGCAAACGCCAAGGGAACGGGAAACGGCCGTTCTCCACCACCTGGCCCAGCAAAACATCCCCACCTACCCCATCCCCGACGCAGAAATGGAACGCTTGACGCAGGGGCGCAGGCTGGGCGGCTTGCTGGGGCTGGTAAAGCTGCCGCCGCCGCTCAATCTGGCCGATTGGTTGAACCATCACCCCGCGCCCACGCTGCTGGTGGCGGTGGACGTGGTGGACCCCGGCAACGTCGGCGGGATGATCCGCACGGCGCACGCGCTGGGCGCGGATTTGTTCGTGGCTGTGGACAGCAGCGACCCGTACCACCCCCGCGCCGTGCGCACTTCAATGGGCAGCATTTTTAAGCTGCCGCTGCTCACCACCAGCCTGCCAACGCTGTTCGCCGCGCTGCACGCGGCCCACATCCAGACCATCGGCACGGTAGCGGAAGGTGGCATGGCCTTGCCAGATTTTGAGCGAGGGGTGGGTGGAACGGCCGTTTTCATGGGCAGTGAATATTTTGGCTTGCCGGATGAACTCATCAGCCAGCTAGACGCCCGCGTCACCATCCCCATGCTGCCCGGCATTGACTCCTTCTCCGTCAACGCCGCCGCTGCCATTGTCCTGTACGAACTGCGCCGCAAATAACGCCACAGATTTCACAGATTATCCAGATTTTTATCCGCGCTTGTCCGCGTTCATCCGCGTCCCCTTGAAAATTCTTCAACCAACGTGGTGATTACCCCGCCCAAACGCGCCACGCCCTCGGCAATTTCTGGCTCGCTAAGGCCGCTAAAACCCAGCAAAATGGCAGGCGGCGACGGCTGATTCAGAAAATACGGAGCCGCAGGATAAATCCCCACCCCAACGTCAGCAGCGGCGGCGATGACGGCCGTTTCCCCCACCCCCTCCGGCAAATAGAGCATCACGTGCAGGCCAGCCGGTTCATCTGCCAGGCGCACCAGCCCCGGCAGCCCGGTTTGCAGCGCGGCCACCAGCGTTTCGCGCCGCAAGCCATACGCCTGCCGCAAATGGCGCAGATGCCGCTCAAAGTGGCCCTCCAGCATAAAATCTGCCACTGCCGCCTGGGTCAACGTGGGCGCGCCCCGGTCAATCAGCCGCTTGGCCTGGACAAACGGCCGTACCAACCCCGTCGGCAGCACCACGTAAGACAAACGCAGCGCCGGAAACAGCACCTTGGAGAACGTGCCCAGGTAAATCACACGCTCATCGGCCGACAGCCCTTGCAGCGCCGCCAGCGGACGGCCGTCGTAGCGCAGTTCGCCATCGTAATCATCCTCGATGATGAGGGCATCGTGCTGCTGCGCCCATTGCAGCAGCGCCAGACGGCGGGTCAACGGCAGCGTTCCCCCGTGCGGAAACTGGTTCGATGGCGTCACAAAGGCCAATCGCGCCTGGCTGCTGGCTGGTATTTTGTCTACACGAAAGCCGCTGTTGTCCACCGGAACGGCCGTTAACCGGGCCCCGTTCAGCGCAAAAAGCGCCGCCGCGTCGGCATAACCAGGCGTTTCCACCAACACCTCTTCCCCCGGTTCCAGCAGCAGCCGCGCCAAAATGTCCAACGCCTGCTGCGCCCCGTTCACGATGACGACCTGCTCGGCCGTGCAAACCACCCCGCGCCAGCGCGTCAGGTAATCGGCCAGGGCTTCGCGCAGCGGCAAAAAGCCGGCCACCGAGCCGTAGCGGGAGAGCATGGCGTCGTCGGTGCTGAGGTAGCGGGCCAGCAGCTTGCGCCAGATGTCGTAGGGGAAGATGTGGGGAAAGCTACGGCCAAAGCCAAAATCAATTTCTGGTTTAGCCGGTTTGGCGGGATTGGATACGGCCGTTTGCCGCACACGCTCCCCCCACGAAGAAAATTTGGGCTGAAACGGCCGTAACTCTGCCTGCGTCTCCGCCACCAACGACAGGGGCAGCTGGGGCGCAATAAACGTGCCCGCCCCCAACCGCTGCACCACAAACCCTTCCGCCGCCAGCTGGTCATACGCCTGGGCCACGGTGACGCGGGCCAGCTTCAACTCGTCAGCCAGCACGCGGCTGGGTGGCAACCGACGCCTGGAACCAAAATCACCGTGCAAAATCGCCTCGCGTAGCTGTTGATACAATTGCAGGTATAATGGGGTCTGGCTCTGTCGGTCAAATGTCCAATTTTGAAAAGTGTTCATCGTATCTCCAGACGGTGCGGTACATAAGTGATGGTTAGGCATATTGACTCGACCTAACAAGCGCATTATTGTGTATTAATGATCGTGTTTTTGTAAAGGAAGCGCAAATAGTATGGCCTACCGCAGCAGCGATAAAACGCGCCAGAAAAAAGATGCCAAGCGCACCGCCATGATGCAAGCGGCCGTTCAGGTGTTTGCCGAAAGTGGTTACCACGCCGCCACCGTCCGCGATATTGTAAAGGCGTCAGACGTGGCAATTGGCACATTTTACTTCTACTTCCCCGACAAAGAGACGCTTTTTGTTCATCTTTATGAAGAAACGGCCGATTTTCTGCTGCAAACCATAGACCAGGCCATCCGCAGCCGCAGCGAGCTTGCCCAACAATTTTCGCGAGGCATTCAGGCGTATGTAAACATTGCCGTCTTTGAACCGGCTGTCGTTCGTCTACTCCTGGTTGGGGGCGTGGGAGCTATTCCTTCGCTAGAAATCAAACGCAGCAATTTTCGGGAACGGATGGTGCGACTATGGCAACGGCCGTTAGACCAGGCTATAGACACAGGCACTATTCCCAACCAAAACGGCCGTCGCGTCGCAGAAGCCTTTGCTGGCGCGTTCGATGAAGTTATCTTACAACTTTTGGCCATGCCAGAGCCGGATATGGAAGCCGCCGCCGTGGTACAAGAATTAACGCTCTTTAGCTTAAGGGCTGTCGCTTACAAAGGCACACCTCCCTAAAAAGCAACGATACTCGCAAGGGATAAACGCAAATTGATCCATGGATGATCAGAGCAAAACCAAAGATGAGTTAATCCGCGAGTTGAAGCAATTACGGGCTCAAAGTGCCTCGCCACCAAACGGCCCTGAAAGCACCATTGAGCAACTACAATCGTTGACCCAAGCTGCCGAGTTGATGCTGGGTGTGCACGATCTGGCTTCTTTGTGGCCAAACGTGAAAACGGCCGTACAAAACACCCTCCAACCAGACCGTCTGGCAATCTTCCTTTATGACTATGAAAGCGACGCGCTAGATTGCCCCTACGCCAGTGGGCTGTCGCAAGAATACCTGCATCGGCTGCGCCAAACATTCCTTGCCCACCCCGGCACCGAACAACTGTACCAATTAGCCCCCGTCTGGACGGAAGATGCCCAAACAGACCCTGCATTTGCCTACCGTCGGGAAGATGCCGTGGCAGAGGGCTTTCGCACAGTGACGCTATTTCCTCTCATCGGCAACCAGGGGCGGCCAGGTGGCGCAATTGTGCTGTATTGGAATGAGAAACGGCCGTTAACACCCTCTGACCTCAACAATGGCTACACCCTGGCCCACATGGTTGCTCTTGCCATCAACACCATCAACCTGTTCAGCCAAACCAACCAAAATCTGCTGCGCGAGAGACAGCTAAATGAAATCAGCCGTACGCTAAATGCCACCTCAGACCTGCCCACACTACTCGGCACCCTGGTGAAAATGGTGGCAGAACTGGTACACGCCGACGCCGGATTGCTGGGTCTGGTCATCGATCGCGAAATGATGACATTTTATCCCTACAACGTCCCCAATTGGATGACCTTGCGCCCCGCCCCACGCCCGCGCGGGCTGGCCTGGGAAATTGTCAACAGCTGTAAATCCATTTTACTTACCAATTACCCCAGCCACCCCGAAGCAATGGCTAAATGGATAGACGCTGGCGTACTTGCCTTTTTGGGCGTACCACTCCGAGCTGGCGACAACTGTCTGGGGGCAATTACCGTGTTCAACCTGAACAGATCCGGCCTCGTCTTCAATGAGCGTGATTTGGAATTGGTGGAATCAATTGGCCAGCAAGCGGGGATTGCCATTCAAAATTTACGCCAGCTCGCTGAAACGCAACAGCGCGCTGCCGCCATGTCGGCCGCCCTAAATCGGCAAGCCGAATTGGACTTGATGAAAAATAATTTCACCCAAAGTGTTTCGCATGAGCTGCGGTCGCCGCTGGGCATCATTTATGGCCATGCCGAACTGTTGGTGAGCGAAAGTTTAGGCCCGCTTAATGAAGAGCAAAAACAGTCTGGCGAAATTATTATGCGCCGGGTGATCATGCTCACCAATTTAGTAGATGATCTCACCGCCCTGTTGGCCGCCGAAACCCAAGAGCTGCGCCGTGAAGAAATTGACACCATCCTGCTTGTTTACTCGCTGCTGGCAGATTACCGCATGAGAGCCAGTGAGTTAGGCATTCAGCTAGAAGCGGAAATTGATGAAAACATGCCCTGGATTTTAGGCGACAGCACCCACCTACGCCGCGTTTTTGACAACCTGGTCTCGAATGCCTTCAAGTTTACGCCGTCAGGCGGGCACATTACACTAAGGCTAAAAGCGCTTGGCAATGATGTGCAAATTGAGGTAGAAGACAGTGGCGAAGGCATTCCAGAAGATAAAGTCGGCCGTATTTTTGAACGTTTTTACCAGGTGGAAGGTGGCTCCACGCGACGGCACAAAGGCACAGGGCTGGGCCTGACTCTGGTTAAAGAGATCATCGAAGCACATCGCGGCACAGTTAGCGTGCGCAGTCAGTTGGGAGCGGGGACAACCTTCACCATTGTCATCCCTGGCTTTTGGCCAGAATGATCCACCCGCCATTTGCTGGTAAAATCCCCCCATGCCTAAAACCAAGAAAATTTCATCCAGCAAAAA
Organism: Ardenticatenaceae bacterium; assembly: GCA_020634455.1. Taxonomy (GTDB): domain Bacteria; phylum Chloroflexota; class Anaerolineae; order Promineifilales; family Promineifilaceae; genus Leptofilum. The sequence continues at coordinate 1,433,591 of JACKBQ010000001.1, forward strand.
TAAACCGTGGCGCAAAACAGTGCAAAAAGCTATGAAAAAAGCAGCGGAGACTGAAGCCAGGCAGCGGTTTGGCGGTGCAGAGCCGTTGTTTGATTATCGTTGGGAGCATGTAACGGCCGTTGTGACCCTGGCTCTCAAATTAGCCGAACAAACCGGGGCGGATGTGGAAGTGGTAGAAGCCGCCGCCTGGTTGCACGATATTCGCAAAGAGGCTGGCCCCAAGCATCCACAGGAGGGGGCAAAGTTTGCCCACCAAATTTTGCCCAAGACCGACTTCCCCCAAGAGAAGATTGGCCATGTGGCCCGCTGCATTCGCGCCCACATGGGGCTGTGGCGGCGCAAACCGCTCAAAGATTTAGAAGCGCAAGTGCTGTGGGATGCGGACAAGCTGGCCAAAATCGGGCTGACTTCCCTGTTTCATTTTATGCCCGTAACCATTATGCGGGGAAACGGCCGTACCACCCAAAAGCTCATTGATGATGCCCGCGCCAACAACAAATGGATGACCAAAACCGTCGCCAGTATGCACACCGCACCGGCCCAAAAAGCTGCCAAGAAGCGATTAAAACGATTCAACAAACTTCTCAACAGGCTGGAAGCAGAACTGGCTGGGGACGATTTGCTCAATCTGCCAGGCTGATGGCCCGCCAAACGGCCGTTGCAATAACCCCTTTCGCCTCGTCCATCGCCAACTCCTGCATGCCGCCCAGCCAGCGGCGGGCAAATTCATGAGCTGGCCCCATAATGATCGCATCATACGCCCAGGGCGGCAGCCGCAGCAGCTGCCCACTCTCCACGAACGGCCGCATCCAGCCAAAAATGTCGGCGTAAAACGCACCTTTGAAAGCAGCAACCTCCGCCTGGTAGCTGCGCAGCAAGGTGCCTTGCGACGCTTCGTAAATAAACGCCGCCTGCGCCGGATTGGCCGCTACCCAATCCAGATAGCTGTTCACCAGCGCCTGGATGCCGGTTTGCGCGTCTGTTGTGGCCAAAACGGCCGTTCGCAGTTGCCCAAAACAGTCTTCAAAACAGTCCCGGTATAGCGCATACAGCACCCCCTCCCGGTCCTTAAAATGATGGTAGACGCTGCCCACGCTGGCCCCGGAACGGCCGCAAATATCGCTCATGGTAACGGCCGTTACCCCCTTCTCGGCCACCAGTTCCAACGTTGCTGCTAAGATTGCTGCCTGGCGAACGGCCGTTGCTGTTTGCCGGTTTTGTTCACTTATCATGCTTGCTCTTTCTTGATCAAATTAGAATATTATTCTAGAATATCGCTCTAGAATATAGTTCAAGGACAACAGGCAGTCTATCAATTTAGACGGCCGTAAGCAACTTTGGAGAAAACTAATGAAAGATCGGGTGTGTGTGGTGACGGGCGGCAACGCAGGGATTGGTCGGGCCATGGTGCAGGCGCTGGCCCAACAGCAGGCGCAGGTGGTGCTGATCAGTCGGGATAAGGTGCGGGGGGAAACGGCCGTACAAGAAATCCGCCACTCCCTGCCCCAGGCACAAATCGAGCTGGTCGTAGGGGATGTGGGGAGCGTGGCCAGCACACACCAGCTCGCCCAAACCTTGCTCGATCGCTGCCCGCAAATTCACGTACTCATCAACAACGCGGGCATCTGGCCCACCAAAAAGCGGCTCAACGTAGATGGTTTGGAAGAAGGGTTCATGGTCAACCATCTGGCACCGTTTATGCTTAACCAACTCCTGCAAGAACGGCTAAAAGCGAGCGCCCCGGCCCGGATTGTGAACGTGAGCGCGGGACTGTATGTAAACGGCCGTGTTGATCTGCAAAAAACTCCCTACGGCCACGACTTCCACCCCATCCGCACTTATGCCAGCACCAAGCTGTGCAACGTGCTTTGCCTGCCACTGGAAGCAGCGCGGTTGGCGGACAGCGGCGTCACCATCAACGCCGTGCATCCCGGCGTCATCAACACCAAGCTGGGCACCATGCGCGGGCCATTGGGCTGGCTGATGAAGCTGGTCAAGCGCAGCTGGGCCACACCGGAACAGGGAGCCATTGCCCCCGTTTGGCTGGCAACAGCTCCAGAATTAGTGAATACGAACGGCCGTTACTTCAACGAAAAAGAAGAAATACCCATCGGAGAAATAGCGTCTAACGCAGAGTTAGCGGCGCAACTCTGGCAGCTAAGCACCCAATTAGGCAAACTTTGATTTTGCGAAAATCTAGCGGGAAGTTTTGTAGAAGAATTCGGTAACGGCAGGATGAACGAAGCCGGGTTTGAACAGCGCCTGCCACTCCCAGGTGCTGTCATGCGCGCCGCCAGCCCGGTTGGCCAGCAGCCAGTAGCTAAACGCCAAAAAGTACGGCTCCGCATCGCGCATGTAGGTGTATTGGTAACGAATGAGCTCCAGCTCCACGTTGCGGTCCGCGCTGTAGGAACCACCCTCGGTACCAATCATCGGCAGCGAGCGCCCCAGATGGCTCTGCACAATCTCATCGTACTTGCGGAATAGCAGGAAGCCGTCGGGGTCGTCATACGGCCGTACCCCGTGATAATTGTGCACCGACAACCACGCCCGATTCAGCAGCGCCTCGTCCCCGTTGAATTTGAGCGCCTGCAACGTGCGCGCCAGAAAATCATAATGGTTGTACTCACCGCCAGGGCTTAACGCCCCCAGCCCCGGAAAACCCCCATTGGCAATCACCTCGCGGGCAGCCGCCGCCCACGCCTCGGCATACTGATTCGGGTTGGCAAATCCCTGGTGATTTTCCACATTCACATTTGGCTCGTTGTAAAGTTGGAAGTAGTAGACGCCCTTGGCACGGTAATGAGCCACCATCGGGCCAATGTTGCCGTCGTAGGGCAGTACGCCAGAGCGGTACAATCGCATCACCGGCATGATGCCATTGGCCACCAGCCGCTCCACCAAGTAATCGTTGTCGCCAATCTGAGTGCCCTCGTTCAAAAAGACGACCCATTTGATGTGCATCCGCACCACTTCTGCCACAAACTGGTCTACCACGCCCTTCTCCTGGCTGACGGTGGGAATCCAGTGCATCCCCCAGCCGTTGTTGCCTGACGGCACAGGGAACGCCTGGAATGGTATTACTTCACTTAGGCTGTACTGGTTGATCGGTTTGATAACGGCCGTTGGCGTACCAATCGGTGTGGGCGTGGCGGTGTTGGTGGGCGTAGATGTGGGGGTGACGGGGGTGTTAGTGGGGATGGGCAGTGGGGTTTTTGTAGGCGGGAGATTGTCTAGCAAGCCGGTTTGATTGGTTTGCACGTGGGCAACGGCCGTTTCGGGCAAGGGCGTAAACGTCACCGGGATGCCTACACCAGTCGTGGGATCGATGGGCAGCACCAGCGCTTCGGCTCTGGTGGGCAGCGGCTCCAGCGCCATAAACTGGAACTGGCAACCCATCAACAGGCTCCAAAACATCAAACTTAGACCAAAAACCAGGCGAGATCGTCTCATCTGCGCCCCATTGTAAAGGTTTCTGGTTTTATGTCTAGTGGGATTTTGGGAATATTAAGGAAGTGGCGAGTGGCGAGTGGCGAGTGGCGAGTGGCGAGTGGCGAGTGGCGAGTGGCGAGTAAAGGGTAAACGGAACTCGCCCACTCGCAAACTGGCAAACTCTCCTACTCGTCAACCTCCAGCGTGGCAATCTTCACACAAAGCGCCACAACCTCCATCGCCTTTGCCACCTCTTCAACCGGCGGGCGGCTGGGCGAAAGGCGAATGTTGCTGTTGTGGGGGTCTTTTTCAAATGGGTAGGTAGCCCCGGCAGGTGTGAGGGCCACGCCTGCGCCTTTGGCCAGCTCCACCACGCGGTCAGCCACCGGCTCCACGGTATCCAGGCTGACAAAGTAGCCCCCTTTGGGTTGAGTCCAGGTAGCGAAACGGCCGTTCCCCGCCAACTCGCGCGTCAATACTGCCTGCACTGCCTCAAACTTCGGCCGTAGCAGCGCGGCATGATCGCGCATCAAACCTTCCAGGCCACCAGGGTATTGATTGATGAACTTCACATGGCGATACTGCTCAATTTTGTTGGGGCCAATGGATTGGAAACCGATCAGGTTGGTGATGTAAGCCACATTGGCCTCGCTGCACGCCATAAAGCCAATGCCCGCCCCGGCAAAGGTAATCTTGGAGGTGGAGCCAAACAAAATCACGCGCTCAGGATTGCCCGCTTCTTCGGCAGCGCGCAGCAGGTTCAGCGGGTTGTGCTGATCCCCGTCATCCAGATGGTGTATCCGGTAGGCGTCGTCAGCAAAAATGGTGAAATCGGGAGCGGCCGTTTTCATCCCAACCAGGCGTCTTACCGTCTCATCAGACACCGTGTCGCCCGTGGGGTTGCTGTAGGTGGGCACAAACATGATGCCCTTCACCGACGGGTCGCTGACCGCCAGCTTTTCCACCGCGTCCATGTCTGGCCCGTCTGGCGTCATGGCGACGCTAAGCAGCTCAAAACCCAGCGCATCCAACAATGCAAAGTGGCGATCGTAGCCAGGTACGGTCACAATCATCTTGGGGGATTGGTTAAACCACGGCCCGTCACCGTGCTTCAGACCGCGCAGCAGCGCCCACATCAGCGTATTGCTCATCAGCTTGAGGCTGGCGTTGTTGCCCACAATCATTTCGCTGGGGCGTACCCCCAGCACGGTGGCAAAAAGCCCCTGCGCTTCTGGCAAACCAGCCTGCCCTCCCGGATAATTGCGCAAGTCGATGCCGCTGGGCGTCACCAAATCTTCTTCGACCAAAATATTCAGCATAGCGTTCGACAAATCAAAATCGTCGTCAGATGGTTGGCCGCGTTGCATGTTGAGCTTCAGGTTCATGGCCTGAACTGCCTGGTATTTTTCACGTAATTGTTGTAAAGATTCCATAAGATTGCTCCGTCGCAAAGGTCTATTAAAACAGGCACCTGCCGGGTGCCAGATGGGGGCTGAAAGTGGGTGCTTGTAGCAGGTGTGGGTAACGATCTTTTGTAGCACAAACGGCCGTTCGTGCAACATTTCACTAAGACCATCCCCCCCACGCCACTGCATCACAATTTACATCAGAGAAACAAAACCTATGTATAATTTTCCCATGAAAACTCCCAAGCAGATTCCCACCATTCAGGAACTCATCGATCTCCCCACCCTGGACAGCGCCCAAATTTCGCCAGACAGCCGTTTCATCGCCTACCAACAAACCACGCCCGATTGGGACAAAGATGCCTACATCGCCCAAATCTGGCTGGTCAACACAGACGGCGAGCCAGAGCCGCGCCAGCTCACCTACACCGCCAACGGCAGCAGCCAACCCCGCTGGTCGCCAGACGGCCGTTCCCTCAGCTTCATCTCCAAGCGGGAAGAGGACAAAGCGAGCCAGATTTACCGGCTGGCCATCGCTGGTGGCGATGCAGAGCGGCTCACCCAGGCCGAAACGGACGTGCAGCAGTTCCGCTGGGCACCCGATGGGCAATCGCTAGCCTTCGTCGCCGCCGATGCGGAAAGCGACGCTGACAAAGAGCGCGAAAAAACGTTTGGCAAATACCAGGTGGAAGATGAAGATTACAGCTTCAGCCACCTGTGGCAGCTCACCCTGCCAGACAAAACAGTGCGGCAGCTGACGGGAGGCAAGCAGTTTACCGTCAGCAGCTTCAGGTGGTCGCCAGACGGCCGTTCCCTTGCCTTTGCCGCCCCGCCCAATCCAGACATGGGCCGCTTTGAAGAGACGCGCCTCTACCGGCTTGCGGTTGACACGCTCAATTTACAACCGCTTACGCCACCCGGCTTCGTCACGCCGCTCTTCTCGCCAGACGGCCGTACCCTCTTCTGCCAACGACTCCCCGAACATTATTACGAAATTGAAACCCCGTGCCTGATTGACCTGAGCAGCGGCGACAGTCGCCCCATCCCGGCCGATTTTGGCGAAAACATGCAGCCGCTGGCCTGGGTACCGAATGGGGTGCTGTTTACGGCCGTTCAGCGCACCAACGCCCACCTCTTCCGGCTCGATCCAGCCAGCGGCGACATTCAGCAGCTGACGCCCGATTTGGACGACGGCTGGGTCAGTTTTGCCTTTACGGGGAGCGTGATGCGGAACGGCCGTTTCGCCGCGCTCGTCATGGACAACAGCAGCCAGCTCGGTGAGGTCGTCCGGCTCGATCTGCACACGGGCGACTGGCGTACCCTCACCAACTTCAGCAGCGCCGTGCAAGAATGGCAGCTCAGCCAGCCCCAAAATTACCAGTGGCAAGCCAGCGACGGCACCCAGGTCGAGGGCACGCTGCTCAAACCGGCCGATTTTGACCCGACACAAAAATATCCGCTGCTGGTCGCCATTCATGGCGGGCCAAGCTGGGTGTCGCTGCGGCAAAAGCTGTCTCGCTACGACCGCCGCTTTTACCCCATGCCGCTGTGGGCGGCCAAAGGAGCCATCATTTTACAGCCCAACTACCGGGGCAGCCTCGGCTACGGCGCGGATTTCCAGGCGCACAACGTGCGCAACCTCGGCCTGGGCGACTACGACGACGTGATTAGCGGCGTCGATGCCCTCATCGCCGAAGGCTGGGTTGATGGCGACCGGGTCGGCTCGATGGGCTGGAGCCAGGGCGGCTACATCTCCATGTTCATTAGCACCTACAGCGACCGCTTCCACGCCATCTCCGCCGGGGCGGGCATCTCTAACTGGATGACGTATTATGTCAACACAGACGTACATCCGTTTACCCGCCACTACCTCAAAGCCACACCCTGGGACGAGATGGAAATTTACGCCAAAACCTCCCCCATGACCTACATTCAAAACGCGCAAACGCCAACGCTGATCCAACACGGCCGTAACGACGCCCGCGTCCCCCTGCCCAATGCGTACGAACTGTACCAGGGGTTACGCGACATGGATGTGCCCACCCGGCTGGTGACCTACCCCGGCATGGGGCACGGTCCCAACAAGCCGCGCCAATCCCGCCAAATCATGCAGGATAACCTGGACTGGTTTAACCAATGGATTTGGCATGAGGCAAAAGAGGTGGCAAAACGGCCGTGTTACATCGGTTACGTCAGCGCAGCCCAGTTAGAAGAGCTGCGCCATCTCGCCAACCGCGACGAGGCCGACTGCTTTGCCTTCGCCAGCGACGGCCTGATTGCCCCAGAAAATGCGGACGCGCCTACCGAATTTTCACTATCCGAAGTGGCCAAAATCGCGGCCAAGATTGCTGAACAGTTGACGGCGCTCAATTGTAGTAAGCTGGTTTTGTATTCGGAGAAGGTGGGGGAACGGCCGTTTGCCCAAACCGTCCTCGGCTGCCTGCACCTGGCTGCGGCCCAGGCTGGTGGCCTAAAAGTGGTGCACGAAGAAACGTGGTAGAGACGTTGCAATGCAACGTCTCTACAGGCAATGCAACATCTCTACGCTTTTTTACCATCCGGCAAAGTGGCGCTTTTCAAAGATTTTACCGTCGCCAACTGCTCTGGCGTGACGCGCGCGCCGGTCATGTCTGCGCCGCTGAGGTCTGCGCCAGTTAAATCCGCGTTGAACAGATACGCGCCCTGCAAATTGGTCCAGTTCAGGTACGCGCCGCTCAGGTTAGCGCCGTTCAGATTCGCTTTTTCCAGATTCGCCTCGCTCAGCGTGGCCCCCTTCAAATTAACAAAATGGAGCTTGGCGCTGGCCAATTTTGCCTTGCGCAAGCTGGAACCGCGCAAATCGAGGCCGTTCACTTTGGCCTCCGTCAGGTCAATTTCGTCCAGATTGGCGCTGTTGATTTCTGCGCCGAAGAGATTCACATTGCGCAAATCCTGCCCGGTGAGCTTGACGCCCGTCAGGTCGGCGCGGGCAAAATGGGCATCGGCCAGCTTGGCCCCGCGCAAATCCGTCTCCTCCAGTTTGGCCCCCTCAAACGAGACGCCAGTTAAATCTGCCTGACGAAAATCCACATTGTTGAGCTGGGCGCGTTCAAAGTTGGCCCCCACCAGCGAGGTGCCCGACAGGGATGCCTTGTCCAAATTGGCCTCGACAAAGCTGGCCCCGTGCAGCGACCCATCGGCCAGCCAGCCTTCGGCTTTAAGCTCGGCCACGGCGCGCAGGGCGATGGCGTTGCTGGTGCTGCCCAGCTCGCGGATGAGCAGCTCTTTGCGCCGCTGGTCTTCCCGCCGCTCATTCAGGTAATCAATGAGCAACACGGTGGTAGCGATGCTGAACAGTTCGGAGCTGATGTTGGCGTAGAAATCTTCAACCACATCGCTAAAGCTAAATCGTCCCGGATGCTGGTTGAAGAAGCCCGTCACGCCAAAAATCAGCCCCAAGACCAGGAAGATAATGCCCACCAGACGAGTAATGTTCATCGTTTTGAGGTTGAATTTGCCCATAAGTGATCTCCTGCAAAAACCTCCCTGAGGTTTCTCTGAAAGTCTGATCCGCAGTAAAAACCTCCGGGAGGTTGGGTTGTTACGGGTGCAGTTCTACGGCCGAATTGGACAACACCACCTCATCCCGCTCGGCTACTTTGCTTTGGAAGATGATGCGCGTGTCGGACTCGCGCCACATTTCGGTGACGATGGTTTCACCGGGGAAGACGTGCTTGCTGAAGCGCACCTTGATGCTCTTGAAGCGGGCCGGGTCGTTGTTGGCAAAATGCTTGAGCACGGCGCGGCCCGCAAAGCCGAAGGTGCACAATCCATGCAAAATGGGCTGGCGAAAGCCACCCAGCGCCGCCATTTGCGGATCGGCATGCAGCGGGTTGCCATCGCCGGAGCTGAGGCGGTAAAGCAGCGCCTGATCGGGGCGGGTTTGCTGGCTGTGAATGGCGTCGGGCGGGCGGTTGGGCGGCAGGTTTTGTTCGCTGGTGGAGGGGCCGCGCTCGCCGCCAAAGCCGCCGAGGCCGCGAATGAAGATTGAGGATTGGTTGAAGGCGACTTCGTTGCCCTGCCCGTCGGTGCTGATGGTGTCGGTGAGGAGGACCGCGCCTTTACCTTTGTCGTAAACGGCCGTAATCTTCGCGGTATTGTGAATGGTGGCCGAGTTGGGAAGCGGCCGTTTCAGTTCCAAATATTGCTCGCCGTGCAGCAGCATCATCGGGTTGAACGCCAATCCCGGCACCTGCGTAATTTGCCAGAACAGCACAAAAGGAAAGACCACCGCCATCGTCGGCAGCGGCGCAAACTCGTTGCTAAGCTCGTAGACAAATTTCAGCTCCTCTGCATCCACCGAATCGGCCGCCGCCCCTACGGACAGCGCGTACAGGCTTACGTCCCGTTCCGTATAAACGTAATCCGCTGGTTTGTATTCATGCCCCAACACTTTTTCCAAATCAATTGACATCTTTTCCTTCCTGATTGTCTTGATGATTGCGTAGAAAAGAATCCACTATTTCATCGCCTTCAGCGCTATACATCGACAGCGAGAATTCCCAATGTTTAGCTGCCAATCCTGACATTATTCCCGGTGAAAGAACAAAACCTTCCGTCCATGAATGGAGAAAAATCGCACATGACAACCTAATCGTGTGAGACTGTGCAATCATTTGCCAGACATCTGCATTGGGCTCCGTAGATTCAAGGAGAAATTGGACTTTTTCCGCGAACTCAAGCTCTTTTGGTGCTTCCAAAAACCATTGCCCTATCCGAGCCGGTGGCATCTTTGGGCGACCTGATATTTTCTCACCCTTGCGCCGCGCACTTGTAGGTTCACAACCTATTAAAGTGGTTAAAGCTGGCAAATCAATTTCATCTTTATAGATGCTCAAAGTGACTTTAGAATCCGTTGAGGGGCCACCTACAGAAATGTACCGTTTGTCTTTTTCAGAATCAATCACGTTTGACCTTTACGATTGCAATTTAGGGTTGTTGGCGTGGCGATCTTTGTCGCGGGTGGTTTTTTTGGCCATGTTTTGGTGGAAAGCGGCCGTTAAATCAATGCCGGTCTGGTTGGCAATGCAGGTCAGCACAAACAGCACGTCCGCAATTTCGTCGGCCAGGTTGACCGTTTCGTCGCTCTTTTTGAAGCTTTGGTCGCCGTACTGCCGGGCCATGATGCGGGCCACTTCACCAACTTCTTCCATGAGAACGGCCGTATTTGTCAACTCCGAGTAATAACGCACGCCAATCGTCCGCACCCACTCGTCTACCGTCTTCTGCATTTCCCGGATCGTCACATCGCTCATAAGTTTTTTGCCTCACGCGGCCGCTCCGCCAGCCAGCGCAGATACACACAATACTCATTGTCTTTGGACACAGACGCGATATCCAGCAGCTCCTTCGCCCCGATGTACCCCTTGCGGTAGGCGATTTCTTCCACGCAGCCAATCTTCAAGCCCTGCCGATGCTCGATCGTCTGCACATAGTTGCTGGCTTCCAGCAGGCTATCGTGCGTGCCCGTGTCCATCCAGGCGTAACCGCGACCCAAAAGCTGCACATTCAGCTTGCCCCGCTTGAGGTATTCGTTGTTCACGTCCGTAATTTCGTATTCGTGCCGGGCCGACGGCTTGAGATTTTTGGCAATCTCCACCACATCCTTGTCGTAAAAATAGAGGCCGGTCACTGCATAATTCGATTTGGGCTCGGCGGGCTTTTCCTCAATGCTCAGGGCTTTGTAATCCTCATCAAACTCCACCACGCCGTACCGTTCGGGGTCGCGCACGTAGTAGGCAAACACTAAGCCACCATCTTCTAGCTTGCCCGCGTTCTGCAAAATGCCAGACAGGCCAGGGCCATACAGGAAATTGTCGCCCAAAATCAGGGCGCACGGCTCGTTGTTGATGAACTCCTCGCCAATGACAAACGCCTGGGCGATGCCGCGCGGCTCTGGCTGCACGGCGTACTCAATGGTGAGACCCAGCCGCGAGCCATCGCCAAACAGCTCCTTGTACAGCTCGATGTGGTGCGGCGTGGAGATGATCAGAATCTCACGAATATCGGCCAGCATGAAGACCGAGAGCGGGTAGTAAATCATTGGTTTGTTGAAGAGGGGTAGAATTTGCTTGGAGAGGGAAATGGTAAGCGGGTACAGCCGCGTGCCGCTGCCACCCGACAGGATGATGCCTTTCATATTTGTTCTGTCCTTGTTAAAAATGGATTTTGGAAACGGCCGTATCACACGACCGACTTCCAGTTTGCCTAATTTCGCTTAAAGCTCAGCTTCCGATTGTACCAAATTTAAAAGCCCAACGAACGGCCGATTATCTCCTTCATCACCTCGTTGGTCCCGGCGTAAATCGGCTGGACGCGGGCGTCCAGGTAAAATCTGGCGATGGGGTATTCCAGCATGTAGCCGTAGCCGCCGTGGAGCTGCAAGCATTGGTCCATCACCCGCACTTGTAAATCAGTGGTCCACCATTTAGCCATGGCGGCTTCTTCGGCCGTCAGGTCGCCCGCGTTCAGCTCCATAATGCAGCGGTCTATAAACACGCGAGCAATTTCGATCTCGGTTTTCATTTCAGCCAGCTTAAAGCGGCTGTTTTGGAATTTGCCGATCGGCTGGCCAAAGGCGGTGCGCTCCTGGCAGTAGTTGATCGTCATTTCCAGGGCAGCTTCGCAAGCGGCCACAGCAATCACCGCCACGGAAAGCCGCTCCTGCGGCAGCGAGCCCATCAGATAGTAAAATCCTTTGCCTTCTTCACCCATCAGGTTTTCGACGGGCACTTTGACGTTGTTGAAAAACAGTTCGGCCGTATCCTGCGCCTTCAGACCGATTTTTTCCAGATTGCGGCCGCGTTCAAACCCAGCCATGCCCCGCTCGATAACCAGCAGGCTGATGCCCGCGTGCCCCTTGTCTGGGTCGGTTTTGACAACGGTGATGACCAGGTCGCTGTTGATGCCGTTGGTGATGAACGTTTTTTGGCCATTGACCACGTAATGATCGCCCTGGCGAACGGCCGTTGTCCGCACCCCCTTCAAATCACTACCCGCCCCCGGTTCCGTCATCGCTATCGCCGTAATCAGCTCGCCGGAGATCATCCCAGGGAGCCAACGCGCCTTCTGCTCATCGGTGGTGTACTTAAGGAAGTACGGCATGTTCACATCGTTGTGCAGGCCAAAACCCACCCCAGACGCACCTGCGCGGGTTAGCTCTTCTACCACGATGGCGTTGTAGCGGAAATCGTTAATTTCCAGGCCATCGTACGCTTCTGGCGCATCCATGCATAAGAAGCCCAGTTCGCCCGCCTTTAGCCAGACCTCACGCGGCACAATGCCGTCATGCTCCCACTGTTCATGGTAAGGCACGATTTCATTCTGCACAAAGCGGCGCACGGCGTCGCGGAACATTTGGTGTTCGTCGTCAAAAATGGTGCGTTTCATTTTGGTCTCCCGTGGGTTGATTGGTCATAACAGGAGATTGGAGACTGGAGATTTAATCTCTAATCTCCAGTCTCCAATCTCTATGAAATACCAGCTTCCAAGGCGGCGGCAGCGTCTAGCAAAGCGCCTTCTGCGCCGGGAGCGCTGGCCAGCATGATGCCGGGCACCAAGCCGGTGACCGGGTCTGGGTCCTTCCAGGCGGGCACGGTGATGGCGGGCAGGTTCATGTAGTTGCAAAAGGTCATCGCCGTGACGGTACCGTTGACGCCGGGACGCAGCGACGCGCGGTTCATCTGCCCGTGCGGTGGCGCCAACACACCCAGCGTGGGCAGCAGCAGCACACCATCGCGGCCTAAAAGCTGGTACAGATCGGCCCGCGCCTGCTCGTAAATGCGGATTACTTCGGCCAGTCGCCCCGCCTTGCGCGGCTTGATGACCGGAATGATGGCGATGAGTTGGAAAAGGCCGCCGTAAATGGTGCCGCGGCCCACGGCTTGCTTGAGCGTTTCAGCCACCAGGCTAAATTTTTGGCCGTCGGGGGTCACCAGCATTTTATAGAACGGGTCTTCCAGCTCGACGGCTAAGACTTGTTGCAGGTTGAGGAAGTAAGTTTTTATGTCGGGAAACGGCCGTTCCTCCACCACCAAGCCCGCCACCTCCAACACCGTCTGGGCCATCGTGTAAGCTGCGTTGATGCAGTCCGCTTTAGCCTCCAGCTCAAACGGCCGGGGAATGATGAGCCGCAGGCCGCTAGGCGATTTGGCCTCTGGCAGCGGCTGTTCGGCGATGACGTTGTACACCAGCCGCGCATCCCGCACAGAGCGGGCAATCGGCCCCACCCCCAGCCAGGAATTCAGGAACAGCCCCGTCAAATCGGGCCAGATGCCCTGCTTGCTCACTGCGCCGGAGGCGGGTTTGAACCCCACCACACCACAAAACGCGGCGGGAATGCGAATGCTGCCTAAAATGTCCGTGCCCACGCCCAGCGCGGTGGAGCCGGAGCCGACCAGCGCCCCTTCGCCACCGGACGAACCGCCGGGCGTGCGGGATTCATCGAGCGGGTTGTTGGTACGGCCGTAAATCAAGTTGTCCGTCTCGCCCGCCATGGCAAACTCCGGCACGTTGCTGCGCGCCAGAATAATCGCCCCGGCCTCACGCAGCCGCTGAACGACAGGCGCATCCTCAACACAAACAATCGGCGGCATCCGCTTGGAGCCAGCCGTAATGCTTTGCCCGCCAATGCCAATCGTCTCCTTGATGCTGATGGGCAGGCCAGAAAGCGGCCCAGGGCGCGGATTTTTGGCTTCGGCCAGCGCGGCGTCCTTGAAAACGTGAACGGCCGCATTCAAACGGGCATGGTTGGCTTCCAGCCGCTCGAGGTGCTCCGTGACGATGGAAACGGCCGTGCGCTCACCACTTTGCATTTGCGCCAACAGTTCTGTGGCATCCGGTCTCATTGGCTTTTCCATCGGTTATTGCCCCGCAGTGCCCAAATCGCCCAGGGAAACGTCAATGCGAGAAAGTGTGATTTGGGAATCCCAGCGCAGCTTCAGGTTAGCCTGGAGGGCGGCGGCAGGCACGATGAACACGTGGTTGGCGGTGGCGTTTTGGCCTCGTTCAATGGCCTCTGGCATGGTTTGCAGGGCAGCGCCAAAACCAACATTGGTTTGCCACGATTCGTACTCGTTCAGGTATTCATCTACCAGAGTAAAGTCGCGGTTGGAAACAGGCGTTTCATTCTGATTGGTCACGCTCACCGTAGGCACCACATAAACGTAACCAGAAGCAATGTTGCCGTCGCTGGCATACACTTCCACATCCGTCACCTGCACCACCACGCCATCCAGCGCCACCGAAAAATTGAGTTCGCCAGCCGCGTAGTTGTAATCGGTGGGCAGTGCTTCCGGGCCTGGGGGGGCATCAGCGCACGCTGCCAAAGTCAGGAGCGTTACCGCCAAAAATAGTACACTTCTTAATTTCACCGTTGTCTTCTCCTTCATGGTTGTGTTGGGGTTAAGTGCAGGAATAATACCTTATTTTTTAGTAAATTTGGAGATTAGAGATTGGAGATTGGCGGGTATAAACCTCCAATCTCCGATCTCCAGTCTCCTTTTTTACAAATCACCCGCCAAGGCCAGGGCATCTTCCAGGTTGATAGCCTGGATTTGGTTGATAGCGGTTTGGGCAAAACGGCAGGCAGCGGCACGGGGACGGCCGTCTCCTTCCACGTCCAGCGACCATTGCGCCTGCTCGATCAATTTCGCCAAGGCCAACGATCGGCCCAGGGTAAGGGCAAAGCGGCGCGCCCCGGCTTCCAGCGCATCCCGATTAGCAAAGTTGTTTTGTAACCAGTTCATGGCATGGGCAACGGCCGTTTGGGCTACGGAACCAGCTGTTTGCAAACGGCCGTCTGTCACCAGCTCCAAACAGCGATCGATTTCGTTGGACAACGCCAACAGCGGTTCGCCACTTTGGCCCAGCGCCCGCAGCGCGTCCAGCGACAACACGTTGGTGGTGCCTTCCCAGATGGACAGCACCTGGCTGTCGCGCAGCAGCAGCGGCAGGCCCGTGTCCTCCACGTAGCCCGCACCGCCAAATGCTTCCAGCACCTCACTGTTTACCGCCACCGCCTGCTTGCCCGTCGTCAGCTTGGCCAGCGAGGTGAGCAGCCGCAGCAGATGCGCCTCCTCTTCGCTGATAACCTCGGCTTCATCCTTGCCGATCAGCTCCACCAGGAAAAAAGTGAGGTGGAAGGCGGCTTCGGTTTCGGCCTGCATCCAGGCGAGCGTGTCCAAATGCAGCGGCTTTTCGGACAGCGGCGCACCAAAGGCGATGCGCTTTTGGGCGTAGTTGCGGGCCAACGCCATGCCGCGCCGCATGAACGACGCCGCCGAGACGCTGTTCCAGGTGCGCGTCAGGTGCAGCATGGGCACAATGTTGCGCACGCCGTTGTTGAGGCCCATCACGGGAACGGCCGTTGTGCCCGTCAGCATCAGTTCGGCCGTGGGCACTTTGCGCGTGCCCAGCTTGTCCTTCAGCCGCAGCACCTCGATGTTTTGCAGGGAGCCGTCTGCCTCTTTTGTTTCCAGGTAAAACAGCGCCAGCCCTTTACCGCCCGGCGGATTGCCTTCCGGGCGAGCCAGCGTCAATGTCATTTGTGAAGTAGCAGCGGAAGTGAACCATTTACGGCCGACCAGCAGCCACTCCTCCTGCGCATTTAGTTTGGCAATTGTTTCAGACAGCCCCACGTCGGAGCCGCCGGTTGATTCGGTCATCCATTGGCCGCTGGTCCAAAATTGGGCCGGATCGCGGCTGGTGAGGTGGGGCACGGCGCGGTCAATCAGCTCCTGGTTGCCGGAGGTGACCAGCGTGCGGGCTGCGCCGTCGGTCATCGCCAGGGGGCAAGTGTACACATCGGTGGAGGGGTGGAAGAGGTAGACGAGGGCAAACTGGTAGGTACGGTCGAAACGGCCGTATTTGCCTTCATACGCGGCGGCCACCACGCCAAACTCAGCGGCCAGCCGTTCCGCCATTTGCCACAGCGGGGAGACTTCAATCTGGTCAATGCGGTTGCCCCACGGGTCCCATTGCGTCAGGACGGGGTCGTTGAGCCGGTCAGCCAGCTGCATCTGGTACAGCTCGCCCCCGGCCAGACGGCCCATCTCTTTGAGCGATAGCTCAACTTCGGCCAAAACTTCTGGCGGCAAGATGCGCCGCAGGTAGCTGCGCAACACACGGTCATCGGTAAATTGGTTGCCCAGGGTGGGCGGGG
Organism: Ardenticatenaceae bacterium; assembly: GCA_020634455.1. Classification (GTDB taxonomy): domain Bacteria; phylum Chloroflexota; class Anaerolineae; order Promineifilales; family Promineifilaceae; genus Leptofilum. Next base: position 1,449,629 of record JACKBQ010000001.1, read on the forward strand.
TTTGATTAAAGGGTTGGATTTGCATGGTTCTCTCTTTTGGCAATCGGTGATCGGTAAACCGTAATCGGTCCAATCAAACCGATTACCAACCACCGATTACCGCTCACGGCCGCATCACGCCACATAGCGGCGCAGCCCAATCAAGCTGGCTATGTGCGGCCACAAACTGGTCAAGTTGGGCGGCAATTTCGTTGGGAAAGGGGGAGGTACGGCGGGTGTCCCGGTTGGCGTGGGAGGCAATGACCTCCAGCGTGGCGGCCAGCTTGCCGGTGCTTTCATTAAGCATAAAGTGGATGAAATGGAGGCGTTTGGCGGTACGGCCGTTTACCCGCGTATGAATTGCTACCGTTTCCCCCACATGTACTTCTGCCAGGTAACGCACATGGTGTTCCAGGGCAAACGCTGCGCTGCTGCTGTTCAATATAAATTGCTCCGTCATGCCAAACGCCGAAAAAAAGCCCCAGGCCGCCTCATCAAACAGCCCCATGTAATGGCGAATGTTCATATGCCCCATCACATCCAGGTACGCTTCTGGAATGGTGGCGCGGTGGAAGCAAGGGAGTTGGTGGATTTGGGTGGGCGTAGGGTTTTTCATTTGATATTGAGTAATTGGTAATTGAGTAATCGGGTAATTGCGAAAAATTACCAATTACTCAATTACTCAATTACATATTTACATAATATTGCCACACCCCGTCTACAGTTTCCACCCCAATTCTCCCCTCTGCCTCAAGCAAATCGAGGTAGCCGATGAGCATCCACAGCCCGGCAAAGCGGAAAGCGGGTGGATAATGGGCGTACATTTCATTCACCAGGGCGTAGGCCGTGTGGCAGCCTTGCTGGATAAGCGCCAGGGCTTCATTTTTACGCTGGTGAATGCGGTCGCGCTGTTTTTGGATGAGCTGGCGATGGTTTTGGAAGGGTTCGCCGTGGCCGGGGTAAACCCAGTCCATGTCTAACGCCTCGCAGCGGTCGAGTGACTCCATGAAAATGGGTAAACTGGGCTGGCGGGATTGGTTGGTAGACGGCCGTTCCACAATCGGCGTGGGGGTTTTGGGCAGCAACATATCGGCCGAGAGGAACTGGCGACTGTCTGGCTGGTAAAAGCAAGTTTGGTGACTGGCGTGGCCCGGCATGTGCAACGCCTGCCAGTTCGCCCCACCCATCTCCAGCCATTCCCCGACGTGGAAAATGTGCACAGATTCAGGAGGTACCGGCGTGGTGTCGTTGCCCACCTGGGCAAAATACCCTTCGATCACCCGGGCCATGTCGCCAGGAATGCCCGCCTGCCGCAAAAAATGGTCGCGATAGTATTCAGCCCGCAGGCCAAACATTTTTTTGGGATCAGTGAGCCAGTCGTAGCCCAGGTCGGCGACCCAAACCTGGCAGCCGCTGAGGGCGGCAATCCGGGCCGCCTGGCCGGAATGATCCACATGGGGATGGGTAATGATGATGCGGCGAATGTCGGCGGGGGTGAGATTGTGCTGAGCCAACCCGGCGAACAAAGCGTTCCAACTGGCTGGCAGATCCACGCCGCAATCCACCAAGATCGGTTCTGGCTCGGTAAAGAGGTAGCAGTTCACCGGGCCTACGTCAAAATCGGTTGGCAATTCGATGCGAATGGGTTTCATGCCCAGATTGTACTCGGTTTTAGCTGGAAATTCAGGCAATAGACACAGGCTTATGCTGAGCGCAGCCGAAGTAGGGCACAGCGATTTATGAGAAAAAGAGTGGCGGTTGCAGCACGGCCGTTTCTTCCCACCCGTCCGCAAACAAGCGGTGGAGTTGCACAGCCCGACGCAACATCCACAAATGGGTGGAAAGGTGGAGCGTGGCGGTTTGTTGGGTTACGGCCGTTTCCAATTCGTCCAGCCCCCACCAGCGAAATTCGCTACCCGCCATGTCATCGCCGGGAACCACCTCACCACCTTCGTAGCGCAGCAGGTAGTAGATACCCACCATAAACGGCACATGCTCGTCATAATGGAAGGTGTGGCTGTGAATGACAGCTAACGGCCGTACCGCAATCTCCCCCACTTCTTCCCGCACTTCACGCAGTACGCCGTCCAGAATCGTCTCGCCCGCTTCCAGCCCGCCGCTCACCGTTTGCCATTCGCTTTCACCATTGCGCCGGGGCGAGGAGAGCAACAGCAACTGTTCCACCTCGTTAACGATGATACCTTGCAGGGCAATGGCGGACGTGGCAAACCGTCTACCACCCTGGCTTACTACAATTGGCTGCTTTTCCATAATAGATTTTCCTTTAAACAAACGCAGATTGCTGTGAAACTTTTAGTTGCATATTTGTAGATCAGTGCTAAATTTAGATAACTTTAAACGCGCCAAAGTCGTGCCACTTTACGCTAATATCATAGAACTTTTCCTAAAAACAGTACCAGAACAAGTTGGCGAACGAGGTTTCAAGCAGAAGCTTTATTCACTACCCACATCTTGAGTAAAGGGTCACCAATCTACCAATTTTTTCACCAGCTACCACAATACAATAATTTTTATAGTCCTGAAACTGGTCACTCGTTGAAAGCCAATCAACCAATTGAATTAAGGAGAGTACCCTTCAATGAAAAAGATATTGTATCCCTTGCTAACAATGGCATTATTATTCGCTACCTTGCTTCTTGCAAACACAGGGTACGCAGACACAACTTCGTCAATTGAACTGGCCGAAACATCTTCTTTATCAGGGGAAATGGTTTATTTTCGGTACGATCCAGAGAGGGAACCCGGTACGCGTGTTACACCACCAGCCAGCTTTTACCAAACGGCCGTACAAACCGCCAACATACAAATTAACTTCGTCGGAAGTTGGCCCGCTGCGGCCCAAAACGCGCTTACTTATGCCGCCAGCATCTGGGAATCCCAAATCACCTCAACCATTCCTATTGTTCTTGAAGCAGAATTTCTCAGCACGCTGCCATCCGGCGTATTGGGTGGCGCTGGCGCTGCTAATTACTATCGGGATGCCGGCCTGCCTTACAGCACCAATACATGGTATCCGGTTGCTCTGGCCAACGCGCTTCTAAATACAGATTTGAATGGCAACACTCCAGAAATTTATGCCGTCTTTAGCAGCACTTTCAACTGGTATTATGGCACAGATGGCAACACACCAGTTAGCCAGACCGATTTTGTCACGGTTGCCCTGCATGAACTTGGCCACGGCCTAGGGTTTTCCGACTCGACTGATGTCAGCGGCGGCATAGGCTCTTGGGGGCAAGGTTCTGGCTACCCCTTCATTTTTGACCGCTTTCTTAAAAATGGCTCGGGAGTTTCACTTGTGGATGGGTTTGCCAACAACTCCACCGCATTAGCTACGCAGCTTACCAGCGATAATGTTTATTTCGATGGACCATTTACCAACAGCACTAACGGCACTCCTGCTAAACTGTATGCTCCCAACCCTTACACCCCTGGTTCCAGCATCGCGCATTTAGACGAAACCTTCAATGGCACCGCCAACGCACTAATGACATACTCTTTAGGCTCGGGAGAAGCTATTCACAATCCTGGTTCGGTAACACTTGCTATCTTTCGAGATATAGGTTGGGGTCTAGCCGTTAACACTGCCCCCACCATGCTTGATCTGCCAAATGTTTTATTACAAACCGGCACTAGCAAAGACAACGCAATTGATTTATGGCTTTACACCTCCGATACAACTGACGAGGATAGCAACCTCACATTTGCAATAACAGCTCAATCCGACCTCACTGCTGGCGCTTCGCTTGACAGTAACCGGTATGTTGATGTAAATCCTACAAATTCTTCGTGGGTGGGTAGTTCGACTGTTACAGTTAGAGTGACAGATTCCGGTGGGTTAACCACACAAAAATCTTTTCAAATAATTTCTGGAGAAATTTCACACCTTTACCTCCCGTACCTTGTTCGTTAATGGTGTGGCTTGTTTAGTTCGCTTTTTTTGAGTTTCACGCCTGCTTTTCTTGCCCCAGGCAGTGCAGCATAGCGCGAATTTGTTCGGCGTGGCCAGTGGTTTTGTAGTAGTCGTGGATGTTTTGCCAGGGTGCGGTGTTGGGAACGGCCGTTTCCCAGACACAATCCACCAAAGCCAGCACATCTACATCCTCGCTCAACTCTGGCGAAAGCCCGCGTGCCAGCGCCGCCCGGCAAGCCGCCTCAATGGCGTCGAAGTAGGCGATATTGTCCAGCAGCAGCTGCCGCCCTGCCGTAACGGGCGCGTGGCAATATAGCACTGTTTTTGCCGGGAGCGCCGCCAACTTTGCCAACGACTGCCGCATCTGCGGCAAGCCATCGGGCGTGCGGGCCATTGGGTACGGCAGTTCGGCAGCGTCAGCGGCCAGCAGGGTGGCAATTTCCGGGATGAAGAGCGAATAATGGTCGTCGGTATGGCCGGGGGTAGGCAGCAATTCCAACGTCAGATCGCCACCATCAATCACAAAATTATCCTGAATGAGCATTGTCGGCGGCGTGAAAACGACCTCACTGAACACCTCCGGTTCCAGCTCTTGCATTTTGGCCAGGTAGGTAATCGCTTCTTGCTGTTGGAACTTGGCGGGGCTCAGGTGGCTACCGATGATGGGCGCGGGGTGAACGGCCGTTTCTCCTGCAAACAACTGGTTTCCCCAGGAATGATCATAATCGGCGTGGGTGTTGATGATGATGAGCTGACGGCCGTTTACCAGATATGGCCGCGCAAAATCCAGCATTTGTGCGGCCGTTTGCGGATTGATGACCGTGTCTACCAGCACCACAAAGCGCTCGGTGAGCACAATAAATGTATCCACCAGACGGCCGTTGCGGCAAACGAGAATGCGCGCATCCCAGCCCTGGTTTTCGATTAATTGAAGTTCGTTTGTATGGGACATAAGACGGTAATTGAGTAATCGGGTAATCGGGTAATTAGGCAATTACGCAATTACCTAAATGGCCAATTACGGTTTTTAAACAACGATTGGCAATGTAAACACAAATCGGCTGCCCACACCGTCCGGGCCAGGTTCCACCCAGATACGGCCGTTGTGTGCCTCCACCGCCAGTTTACAGTAAGACAAACCCAAGCCAAAGCCACGTGGACGAATGCCGCCGGTTTCTGCCTGAGTAAAGCGTTCAAAAATGCGCTCCCGTTCCACTGGTGACACGCCGGGGCCTGCGTCGGTGACGCTAACTTGCACCATATTGTCGTGGCGAACGGCCGTAACCGTCAAAGCGCCACCTTTGGGCGAATATTTGATGGCATTGTCCACCAGATTGGTGAGCACACGCCGAATCTGGTTGGGGTCGGCCAGCACGGAAGGCAAATCCTCAGGGAAGTTTTGCGTCAGCGTCATCTCACGTTTGTTCAGCGCAAAAACATTGAGCATCAGCACCTCTTTCATCAAAGCTGGCAAATTGGTGGGCTTGTAATTACCTAACGGCCGTCCCGCATCAATCTGGGCAATATCCAACAGCGAATCCACCAAATCCTGCATCCGCAAATGGGACAATCGAGCAATTTCCAGCAGCTCACGATTTTCTGCCAAAATTTCTTGTGGCAGTACCAGTTCCAGCATGTTCAGGGCGCTAAACAAGTTGCCCAGCGGATTGCGCAAATCATGTACCACCAGTTCGCTTAGCTCCTGGCGACGCTGTTCCAGCTGGCGCAGCGCTTCATTTTCGGATTGCAATACCTCCACCTCGGCGCTGAGTTCGCGCCCGATGGCCGTATTCACCCGCGACATTTCCTCGGCAGCGCGTAACCGATTGCTCAAAATCTCCATCATGTTGGTGCTAAAACTAGAATCAATTTGTAGCAGTTCAAAGAAATCTTTGCGATAAATGCCCAGTAAGCGCACATCATCCAGCGCCACAATGGAAGCCGAACGGGGCTTGTTGTCAATGAGCGACATCTCGCCAACCACTTCACCAGGGCCACGATAATTGACACTGGCTGGATTATTAAAATTGCCCTGTACCACGGCCACACGCCCAGACCAGATCAGGAACGCAATATCGCCATATTGCCCTTCGTGTACCACAATTTCACCGGGGCTGAAACGCTGCTCCACCATCACCTGGTCCAATACTTTGCGATCTAGCGAAGAAAGCAAGCTGACGACGGTGGAGCCTGCGGCCGTTTCTGACGGATCAATCGGCGTGGGTTGGGCTGCAAGAATCACCGCGAATTGTGCTTGTGATAATTTTTCTGGTTTCATAACAATTCCGCCTGTGTCTGACGCCACTGCTGCGCCTTGAGACCAATCGTTTGGATAAATCCAGTTTTACTTTCGGTGTACGTAGCCGGATCAGAAAAATGTTGCTGCGCCAAACGCTCCTTGAGCTGACTGTACCTTACAGCTTCAGCGGGGTGATGACACAAATAGTCACGAAAGTTCAGATGTTGAGCGATTGCAGAATGTTTTGCGGCGTAAACGTGGATGTGGTGCGTGTGGTGTTCATCACTCCCCTTGCGAAAATAATGCCGACCGGGAATGCCGTTCTCACCTTTGCTAATGTAGCCCAGATTGACCATTGGCTGAATGAGGTCATTTACGGCCGTAATCTCCGTCACCTCAATCAAAATATCGAGAATCGGTTTGGCTTTAATGCCGGGAATAGCGGTGCTGCCGATGTGGTGGATGGCTACCAGAATGGGTTGAAAGACGGCCGTTAACGTTGCCGCCTCTGTTTTGTACTGCTCACGCCAGGATGGGTCGTGTGAGGTAAGAATAACTTTTCTGCCCATGTTATGTATGGCCGTAATTATGCCGCACTTTCCACCATGACGCACCCCAACCCTATCTTAAATCAGTTTGTTTGCAATATTTATGATATTATGAAAACCTTGCCTGATAAAGATCAACTATCTTACAATGAACCTCCACTACGGTCACAAAAGCATTGGCAACTTGAGAATTCTTAAAAGTTGTAACATGAGACATTAAGTTATCATAAGCATGTTCAAGAACGACCCCAGCTCGAGGGTCTCCCACTGCATTTAAAACATCATAAATAATAAGATAAACTCGAAACGGTTCCGTCATTCCATCAACAGTATGTGTTTCAAGATACTCCAGAATCTTTTCAACTTCATTTTTAGCCTCATCAATCTTTCCTAACAATAACAACGCCTGAGCCAAACCCGCTTGACTTTCATAAGCAAGACTCAATTGGTCAATAGACAACAAGGTTTGTATCCCATTCTCATATGCGTCTCTTGCCGCTTCAACTTTACCTAGACCGAGCAATGCATGACCTAATCGTGTAAACGCAACCCCCTCTGTCGGACGATAATTTAATTCCTGAGCAAGTTTCAAACCATCTTCACAATAGATTACGGCCAGTTCATTTTGATTTTGTAAATGAAAAAGCTGACCCAAATTACACAAACCCAGACTCTCGCCCCATTTGTCCCCTGTTTGCCTCATAATACGCAATGATTCTTCAAAATAACGTTGAGCGTCAAAATAATTCACTTGACGCCAAGCAACCATGCCTAAATTGTTATACATGCCCCCGACCTGACGTATATCCCCGATATCTTTATATAGAGCCAAGGCATTTTCGCAATGAATCTTTGCCGAATTGAAATCACCCTTGAATATTGCGATACCCCCGAACCAACGTGCACATTCAGCATCAAGCCGTGTAAGATTATTCGATTTGGCAATAAGATGTGCCTCTTCCAAAATTGGTAATGCTTTCTCAAAGGCATTCAACCGAAAATAAACTTGGCCACTAACAATCAAACCATTTGCTTTGAACCGCTCAGACCCAATCTGCTCGCCCAGAGCAATAACCAAATTGGCATATCGCAAAGCCTCCTCAAATTGATTTGTTCGAAGATAGTAATTTGTGTATCGAAGATAAACTTGCGTAAGCTTGGTATCATCACCGAGTTTCTTAGCTAAATCAAGTAACTGATTTAAATCTTCATACTGAGAATGGGCATCACCGATGATGTGATAAACACCCTCTCTGGCCAACAAAAGAGCATATCTCGTGAGTACATCATCACCAGGGCATATTTCGAGCGCCCGGCTGAAATAGTTGATTGCCTCCGCATTCGCAAATTGAGCCGCCGCCTTTTCCCCAGCATGATGCAAATAATGGAGTGCCTCCTTCAACTCTTCTGCCAACAAAAGATGCTCAGCTACCAAACCAGTAAATTCATTTAGTCGCTCGGCATTGTGATCTAACAACCAGTCGGCAACTTGGCGATGATACGAGAGCCGCGCTTTCTTCAAAATTGTTTGGTAAGTAATGTCCCTCAGTATGGCATGCTTAAACGTAAATTCATTTGTATCGTGAAATGCAGAACTATCTCTTTGAAAAATAAATTCTTTTAAACGCAGTTCCTTTAACGACTTATTCAAATCTGCATTAGATTTTTCATGATGCGTCAGCGTATAAAGCGTATCATCCCAAAAAACGCGACCAATCACAGAAGCCTTTTGCAAATCAGCCAAAATTGTCGGTTCTAAGCTATCAAGACGAGCCTGAATGATCCCAGTTAAGGTAGAAGGTACTCTTAAATTATCAAGCTGAGTTTGTGCGATTGTCCATTCGTCTGCTTTTATATTGATGATGCCATCCTCCAAAAGCATACGCACCAACTCTTCGATTACAAAAGGATTACCTTCTGCCTTGTCAGTGATTAACTGTTTTAACTCTATCGGAATCTCTCTCAAGTTCCGCAATGCCGAAGTGATTAAGCGCTGGCTGTTACGTTCTGAAAGGGGCGATAAAGATAGATTGGTATGAAATGATTGCCCCTCACCCCAATGGGGACGCCTTTGAAAAAGAGATGGACGCGCAGTGCATAAGAGAAGAGCGCAATGCTCGCCCATTGCCTTGGGCAGCGTAGAAAAAAAATCCAGTGAGCTTTCGTCAGCCCATTGGATATCCTCCAAAATAACAAAATTTGGAAACGAGAGAGAGGCAAGCTTGAAATATTCAATCATATAATCTTGCGCTCTATGTTTGAGCTGTTTGGCATCACCTCGTACTGAAAATATATTTTCCGACGCTGTTGTCTCTGTCAGGCTGGGATTCTCCAAAAATGCCACTCCATCCAAATATGGGCTATTGCCAAAATCGAACCCGATTAATTGTCCTATAAAGTGCGCTTTCATCCGACCTTGGGGCCCTTCACCTAACACCTCTTGTATACCTTTTTCAAACTTCTCATGTAACACAGGATTGGGATCGTTGTCTTTTATTTCAAAGCGAAAGCTAAAAAGGTCGCGTATAAGAATATAAGGAAGGTTCTGCAATTCCTGAGTTGCGCGGCCAGCAAAGAAATATACGTGATCAGGTTGCAAGTCTACCCAATTAACGAACTCTCCTAAGAGACGTGACTTTCCAATTCCGGCATCACCAATTATAGTCACCATTCTCCCATCTTTGTCCTGAACCACCCCTTGATAGGCTTCCTGCAACTGCTGTAGCTCATAATTACGACCGATCAAAGGAATATCAATACCCTCAATTCCTCTATTTAACAGACGAAATGACCTCGGCTTCGCTTGCAAAATCGAAAATGTTTTTATTGGCTCTGGTAATCCTTCAAGAATGATTTCTTCCGCCTCTTGCGCATCAAAAACCCCACGAACGTGCCGAAATGTTTGATAAGTCACAATCAGGGTATTCGTGGGTATTTTTTTAATGAGGCCAGCCAGCAAATGAGTTGTTGGATTATTAAGGAGTTGCGATGAATCCACTTGATTATCAATGACAATGGTTCCTGTATTAATCGCTAGCTTGACTCTAAATTGCTTAATCGCCCACTGCTCAGTCAGGTGCCTCTCATGCTCTCTAGCCGCTTGCAAAATGCGTAAACCGGCATGAATAGCTCGCTCTGTGTCATTTTCACGCGAAAAAGGAATGCCAAAAACGGCCGTTAACACGTAACCAGAATATTCAACCTGTACGCCACCGTATTGCCTAAATATTAAATCGATCTGCTTAAGAAAGTTGGCAAAAATAAGAGGGAAATCTTCCGGATCACATTGTTGACTAATAGAAACAGCATCAGCAAATCCGACCATTATCACTGCCACCAATTTTTTCCGGGCTGTATTGAAGGAGGAAGTTTCTAACTCAGATAGCAACTTCTTTAAGGGCAAGATACCTGCTTCAACAACGGAATTACCTAATATTGCCCTTTGCTCCTCCAACGCAGCAATTGCCTTAAGAATATTTTTCTTCTCTTCATTAGGTTCAATTTCTAATTTTGTTTGATATCGATTGATTTCTTCGGATTGAAATGAACCCTCTTTTAAATCAGAGAGCATCTCTTCGATGCGCTGGTATCTTTTGGCAGGCTCCTTGGCCATTGCCTTTAAAATTACGTTTTCCAGCCATTGCGGTATTGATGGATTTAGACTGCGAGGAAAAGGCGGAGGTTCACTAATATGTTGCATTATCAGCCCAATCGGTGAATCCATTAAATATGGTTTTCGACCCACCAGCATCTCAAAAAGAATGACTCCTAACGAATAGATGTCTATTCTGGGATCCTCTGACTCGCCAACACATTGTTCAGGAGCCATATAGGCAGGTGTCCCCATAAGGCTACCACTCGCTGTAAGATCAGAGCCTGAAAGGACTTTGACCAGTCCAAAATCCATGAGAACTACCCGACCATCTTGGCCCACCATCACATTGGCGGGCTTTACATCACGGTGAATCATTTGTTGTTCATGCGCATAAGATAACGCTCTACCAACACCGTGCACCAAATGAACGCTATGCTCCAAAGAAAGAATTGGTTTGCCTTCAATATTTCCTTGAAGCATTTCTTTTAAACTCTGTCCCTGAACATACTCCATAACCATATAAAATCGATTTTCATGTAGATCAAAATCATAAACCTGAACAATGTTTTGGTGATTTAGGCGTGCAACTCCTTGTGCTTCCCTTTGAAATCGTTCTAGATTGTTTTTTTCGCCAGCCAAAAAGGCGTGCAACAGCTTAATAGCAACATAGCGATTTAGCTGCGGGTGAGTAGCCTTATAAACTTCTGCCATTCCACCAACACCTAGTTGACTAATTATTTCGTACTTACCAATCCGCGATCCAATCATCAGGTACCTGCACCTATTTTTTATTTAGCATGGTAGAGCAATAAACGGGAACTTTTAAGAATACTATAACAAATTTCACCAAGGCAATAAATGAACAAGCTGGCTTCTCTCATAGCTTGGCATAAATAATCATAAACTGGCGTGCATACAAAATCTCAATCTAAGGCTCAAAACCGCTGAATGGTGCTGGCGCATTGTCGTGGTCTTCAATTTCCCACGTTTTGCGCCAGAGCGAGCTGGCCCCATCAATGCGGATAGACTCGCCGCTGATGTAGTTGGCCCCCGGTGAGAGCAAAAAGACAATGACAGCGGCCGTTTCGCTTTCCGTCCCCATGCGCTTGTAGGGAATATCCTTCACCACCGTCTGAATAAACGCTTTGGCCACGTCCGGGTAATTGTCCAGCCCGCTTGATTCGATGAGGCCGGGAGCCACCGCGTTGATCCGCACCCCAGAGCGCGCCCACTCCACCGCCAGCGTTTTGGTAAGGTTATCAATCCCTGCCCGCGCCGCCGCGGAATGCGCCATCCCCGGAAAGCCACGCCAATTTTCCATCAGCATGTTTACAATCACGCCGCCATTGTTGCGCATGTGCTGGTTGTACACCTCACGGCACATCAAAAAGGTACCGGTGAGATTGGTTTCTACCACGGCATGAAACCCTTTTTTGCTGATAAATTCAGCCGGGCTCAAAAATTGCCCCCCGGCATTGTTCACCAATCCATGAATATGGCCCCGCGCCGCCAAGACATCGGCAAACAGCGCCTGCACCTGCGCCTCCTCACGGATGTTGCAGGTGAACATGCTGGATTCGCCCCCTAGTTGAGCGATTTCTTGGGAAACGGCCGTTAACTTTTCCACCGTCCGCCCCACCAGCACCACATGCGCCCCCAGGCTGGCCAACTCAATCGCTGTCGCCCGGCCAATACCGCTGCCGCCACCCGTCACGATGATGGTTTGTCCGGCAAACAAATCGTCTCTAAAAATGGATCGGTAATTCATAAACTTGTCTCTTATTCTTCGGTAGATGGTTCGTCAGACGGCCGTTTCCCTCGATTTTTGAGCCGAGAAAGCAGCGTTGGTGAATCTGTGGGCTGATAATTTGCCAGCAGCAGCAAGAAGCTGGAGAGCACCCCCAGCCCCAAAACGATGTAAACGACGGTGAAGATTTTGCCAACGGCCGTTTGCGGCGAAAAATCCCCATACCCCACCGTCGTCAGCGTAATCACGCTAAAGTAAAACGCATCCAGCCAGCTCCACCCCTCCACTGCATGGTAAAACCAGGTGCCGGACAGCAAAATAATCACCACCGACCAAAACAGCCCGCGAAACTCCGGCTCCTTCAGTCCATCCCGAATGCCCCGAACGAGGCGTAGTAGAAAAATAAACAGTGCTGGCATAATTTTTTTGGCCACAGAGAACACAGAGATTTTAGAGGGTTTTCTCTTTTTCCTCTGTGTTCTCTGTGGCAAATTAACTTTCCATTACTTCAACGGCCGCTTTTGCCATCAGCGGAATCATCGGGCCAAACGCAGCAAAACGGCCGTCTTGCGTTTGCCCCCGTGCATACCTTATGTAAATCTGGGCGATGATCACCACCAGGCGAAACAGCCCCAACGTGTGATAAAAATTGATATTGTGGACGGAACGGCCGCTTTTCACCGCATACCGTTCTACCAATTCCCGCCGGGTCAAAAAGCCCAAATCGCCCGTGGGCATCATCGCCATTTGCTGGAAGTAGGGTGCGTCGGTCGGCTCAGTCCAGTAGCACAATAGCGCCCCCAAATCGGACAGCGGATCACCCAGCGTGCACATGTCCCAATCAAAAATCGCCACCAGCCGCCCCGGATCATCCTCGGCCAGCATCACGTTGTCCAGCTTGTAATCGTTGTGCACCAGCGAAACATCTGACGAGGCGGGCAAATTGGCCTTCAACCACTGGTAAACCGCATCCATGTCTGGCAAATCGGCTTTTTTCGCCGCGTGCCAGCGCTTGTACCACCCATCCACCTGCCGCTCGATGAACCCGTCCGGCCTGCCCAAATCGCTCAGTCCCAGAGCGGCATAATCCACCGCGTGGAATTCGGCCAGGGCATCCACCATCGCCTCGCTCATGCGGCGCGGGGCATCGGGCATGTCGGTAAACTGCGGCAGCAGCTTACGACGGACCACCACGCCCGTACGCCGCTCCATCACAAAAAAGTCGGCCCCGATGAGTGCTGGATCGTCGCAGTACAAAAAGGCGCGCGGCGCGTAAGGCAGCGCCTGATGCAGCACGGAAAGCACTTTGTACTCCCGCGCCATGTCGTGGGCCGATTTGGCCACCGGTCCCAGCGGCGGGCGGCGCAAAACATACTCGTGGCTGCCGTAATCCAGCAGGTAGGTCAGATTGGCCGCCCCGCCGCCAAACTGCCGCACGGTCAACGGATTCTCGCTGCCCGGCAGCTGGCCGCGCAAATATTCCGCCAATCGCGCCTCGTCAAACTGCTCATCCGGTCGCACTTCAATCGTGTCTTTCATTATCTGTGACCTATCGTAGAGACGTTGCAATGCAACGTCTCTACAGCCAACAATTTTAGGAGGCATATTGGGCAAAAATCCGCCGCGCCACCGACCATTTGTGTACCTCATCCGGGCCATCGTAGATGCGGGCGGCGCGCTCGTGGCGGAACCAGTAGGCCAGCGGCGTATCGTCAGTCATGCCCAGGCCGCCGTGCACCTGAATGGCGCGATCCAACACCTGTTGCAGCACGTTCGCCACATGGAATTTAATCAGCGAAATGTCGTCGCGAGCGGCATACTGCCCTTCTTCATCAATACGCCTGGCGGTGGCCAGCACCATCAGGCGGGCAGCGTTAATCTCGGCGCGGCTTTCGGCCACCCAGTTTTGAATGGTTTGCTGGCCCGCCAACGGCCGTCCCGGAGCCACTTCTCTTTTTAGCGCATAGGTACACATCAACTCCAGCGCTCGCTCACAAATGCCAATCCAGCGCATGCAGTGGTGAATGCGCCCCGGCCCCAGTCGTTCCTGCGCGATGGCAAACCCTTCACCCTCTGCACCCAACACGTTGGTCAGCGGCACCTGAACATCTTCGTAGCGCACCTCGGCATGGCTGGCCCAGCCTTCACCCGCCTCGCCCATCACGGGAATGTTGCGCACTAGGGTAAAGCCCGGCGTATCTAACGGCACGATGATCTGGCTGGCACGGGCATGACGGCTGGCTTCCGGGTTGGTAATCGCCATGACGACGGCAAACGCCGCGCCATCGGCCGAGCTGGTAAACCATTTGTGGCCGTCAATGATGTATGAGTCGCCCTCGCGAACGGCCGTTGTGCTCATCATCGTCGGGTTGGAGCCAGCATGTTCTGGTTCCGTCATCGAAAAGCAGCTGCGGATTTCGCCGCGCAGCAGCGGCATCAAATATTTTTCCTTCTGCTCCGGCGTGCCGTGGTCAATCAGAATTTCCATGTTGCCGGAATCGGGTGCCTGGCAGTTAAACACAAAATGACCAATCGGCGTCTGGCCCAGCTCCTGGCTCATCAGACCATGCTCAAACAGGCTCAAGCCCATACCGCCATACTCTTTGGAAACCTGCGGCAGCCAGAGGCCCAACTCCTTCACCATTTGCCGCTTCTGCTGCAAAACTGGCTCCATTGCGTTAAATCCCTTGGCCAGAAAATCACGCTCCAGGGGAATCAACTCTTCGCGCACAAATGCACGCGCTTTAGCTAAATTTTTCTTAAGTTCAGGGGAGATGTCGAACACCTTGTTGCTCCTGTTGTGCGGTGAACGGTCATCGGTAATCGGTGAACGGTTATCGGTAAACGGATAACCGATTACGGACCACGGATTACCGATTACCCAATTACATTGCCAATAAACTGCCCGCCATCAATCAACATCGTTGCGCCGGTGGTGAAGCTGGACGCGCCAGAGGCGAGGTAGAGGGCCATGCCGGTCAGCTCTTCCGGCTCGGCCATGCGGCCCTGGGGAATTTGCTTCATGACGGCCTCGTTGATTTGCGGATTGCTCCAGATGGCGGCGCTAAATTTCGTTTTGATGAAGCCGGGGGCGATAGCGTTGACCTGGATATTGTCGGCCGCCAATTCTGCCGCCAGCACTTCTGTGAGCATGAGAACGGCCGCTTTGCTCACGCAGTACACCCCCATGCCCGGCTGCGGGGCCAACCCCGCAATCGAGGCAATGTTGATGATTTTGCCGCCGCCTCGCGCCTTCATGCTGGGCACGCACCCTTTGGCCACGCGAAAATAACCCTTGACGTTCACGTCCAGAATTTTGTCCCAATGGCTCTCGTCGGCGGTCATCACCGGGCCAAAGTGGGGATTGGTGGCCGCGTTGTTGACGGCAATGTCAATGCCACCGTACGCTTCGGTTGCTTTGGCCACCAGTTCATTCACGGCGTCGTCATCGCCCGTGTGGGCGGCGATAGGCAGCGCCTCGCCGCCGTTGGCCCTAATGATTTCGGCCACCTCGTCCAGCGACTCCTGCTTGCGGCTGGCTAATACCACTTTCGCCCCGGCAGCAGCATACGCTTCGGCAATGGCTTGCCCAATGCCGCGTGAGGCGCCAGTGATCAGCGCTACTTTTCCGGTAAGATCAAAATCTGGCTGCTTGCTCATGTTGCCTCTCATTTTGTGATTGATTGTGGAATGTGCCAAACTATAAACGGCAGGCGGGTTTTGTGCAAAGGCAGCGGGGGAGCTAATTTGTGAGGAGGGTGAAGCGGGACCTGCCAGCCACTTTCCAATGGCTGGCAGGTATCAAGGAGATTATGGAGATAAACGATGCTCCAAATGGGCAAAGAACCAGTTTGCCACCGTGCGCGATACCCCCTTGCGCGCACCGAACATCAGTTTTTGCCCCACGGCATTCAGGGGATAAATTTCAATGGCAACGGCCGTTCCCCCAGCCGCGCCAGAAATTGAAACGTTCATATGGGTGCGATCCCCCAGCACCTTGCCTAAAATTGTTTTATGAAACTCGGCCTCAATCGTGCCAGCAGTGGCATCTTGCTTCAATATTTTCCCTTCCAGCCCGCCAACCGCCCCCAGCGCCGCCTGAAAAATCGCCTCTGAACTGGCATCATACTGTTTTTCATCTTGAATCGTAAAGCTAGACATTGTGACTTTCCCTTCAACTGAATTGTTTGATTTTGACCTGGGCCAGCAGGGTTTGCACCAGTTCGCGGGAGCCAACGGCCGTTCCCGGTAAACTCGCCGTCGCCGCCCCACAGGCAATCCCCCACTGCAACGCTTCCGGCACGGGCAGCCCCCGGCTGAGCCCGTACACCAGCCCGCCTACCATCGAATCCCCCGCCCCGATGGGATTGCGCTCTTCAATCAGGGGCGATTCTGCCAGCCAGGCCAGCTGCCCATCGCTGTAAATGGCCCCCGCCTTGCCCAGCGAAATCACCACATTTTGCGGCCCCAGCGCTTGAATCTGGCGAACGGCCGCAACCGCATCTTCTGGCTTCTCGATTGGCAGGCCGCTGAGGCTGCTGGCTTCTGTGTCATTGGGCTTGATGAGGAACGGCCGTTCCCCACACCCTTCAATCAGCGCCGCCCCACTCGTATCCAAAATCACTTGCCCGCCCCCAGATTGAATCAACGCCACCATTTTGGCATAAATGTTGTTTGGCACACCGGGTGGCAAACTGCCTGCCAGCACCCACCAGTCGCCGGGCTGCACAAGTTGCTCAATCTGCGCCAGCAGCTCTCGCTGGTCCATTTCAGAAATGGTCGGCCCCGATTCGTTCACCTTCAGGTAACGATCATGCTGCTCAGTGACGATGCTCACGTTCGAGCGGGTTTCGCCCTCGATCCAGGTAAACGCAGTTTCGATATCCAGCTCTACCAGCATTTCCGCCAGCAGTTGGCCCGCTTTGCCCCCGGCAAAGCCCAGCGCCACACTCTTGGCCCCCAACGAAGCCAACAGGCGCGACACGTTAAACCCTTTGCCGCCGCAATCTACCCGCGCCTCGCTGGCCCGCAGCACGGTGTCAAAGGCAAATTCGTTTATCGTTAGTTCCCGGTCTACCGCCGGGTTGAGCGTTACTGTGTAAATCATCTACTTTCCTGTAAACCTCCCGGAGGTTCTGCGCAAAGTGCGCCCAGTCCCTAAAACCTCCGGGAGGTTAGGACTCACCCTATTTTGTTGGTTTCTTGTTAATATCCGATTGCGCCAGCCACCAACCGCCAGCCGCGCCCAGCGCCGTGGTGAACACGGCCACCAGCCATTTGCCGCCTATGTCGTAGACGTAATGGCGCACTTCCAGCAGGGCCAGAATCAGGACAAATTTGATGAAGGTGGTCACGGCCGTTTTCCCCCACGCGCTCAAAGTGGGTCTATCTTTTTTAAGCAAGGTGGGAATGGTGAAAACGGCCGTTGCCAACAATGCCAGCGCCATCGCCAGCACAAAGTTTGGCTCCCGCAGCGGGCGGAAGAAGAGGCCAAAGTACAGCCCCAAACCACCGCCCACCAGCAAATATTGCCGCAGCAGCGCCGCGCGACTTTGCGGTTTGGCCCGTGGCTTATCAGGCATTTTCCAGCTGCTCCGTCTGCCAGAACGCTTCTACCAAGGCAGCTTCGGCCGCAGCTGTCCACACGTCACCCTCGCCCAGCTTGTCCGCCACGGTGGGATATTGCGCTTTCAGCTCTGCCAGGCTCAGCAGCGGCAGGCCGCTAATCTGCGGGAAGATCACCACCTTGCCCGGATAGCGCCCTTCCATCATCGCCTCCACGCCGTCGCGGGCCGCTTCCATGCCGCCCACGGCCGCCACGGAGCGATTGGGCGACAAATCACCCGCCACCGTTTTGGCAATCACCGTCGCCTGGTCGGCCAGTGCCGAGCCAGAGGTGCCGGTGAATTGGGCATTGTGCAGATAAACCGCGCTCATGTCCAGTGGAGCCATCGTGCCGTTGGGCACCCCGGCAAACAGCACCAGCATCCCGTCGGGAGCCAGGTAGGTGCCCGCTTCGGCCATCAGCGGACCAACCGGCACACAGACCACCACGTCGTCCGCCCCGATCTGGTCGGTAGCATTGCGCACAAAGTCATGCAGCGACTCTTTTTCGGTGGCTGGATTAAAAGTGACCAACTGCTTGCCGTTGGCTTTGGCCAGCGGGGCAAACAGTTCTTCCAGCGCGTTCAGGCGCATCGCGTTCACCTCGGTAGCAATGACCAGTTTCGGGCCATTTTTCAGCTCGATGGCGCGCTGCACGTGCATTTGCCCCATCGGCCCACCTGCTCCGACGAAAACGGCCGCTCCGCTCGGCAACAAATCACACCGATTCCGTGCTTCGCCATAAGAGGCGGCAATGTCTGGGCCACGGTTGCCCACGTACGCCGTGTAATGGTAATGAATGCGCCCCACGTCAATCTGCGCCAATCCGTCCAGCGGGGCATCCCCCACCAGGTTAAACGTGCCGCGAAACGCCGTCAGTTTGGCCGCTTCGCTCAATCGTTCGGCGCTGCGCGGTGCCAGCATGATGATGTCGTCAAACCCTTGATCGTCAGTCAGTTCAGCTTTGAGCGCGGGGAAGTCGAACGGCCGTAATCCATCCCGCACAAACATCTCCACATTCGGCCCCACTTTTTGCCGGATGAGCGCCTGTACGCTCTCCGATACATCGCTCAAAACCACCAGCGAAGGCTCTAGTTCGCCCGAAAAAGTGTACGCCGTGGCGTCGTCTGGCTGGCCCAGCACCCACAGGCGACCGCCCGCTTTGGGCTGCAAGCGGCGGCGCTGCGTGTAGGAAGCCTCGACGCAGGCCCACGGCTCGGTCAGGGCGGTCTCGGCATAGCCCAGATCGTCCGTCAACGGCAGCACGTACGCGCCGTCGTCGGCATCCAGCACTTCTGGGCCGATGAGGTGGTATTGGGTGAGCCCGCCGGGAATGGTGTAGCCGTACGCTGTGGAACGGCCGTCCTGGTAAATGTCTGGCTGGATGGCCAAACGCTGCCCCAGCTGGTACTGATCCTGCAACGCCTTACCCACTTTGATGATGGTTAAGGCTGCTTCATGCCCCAGCCGGGTCGGTTCTTCTGCCAAATTGCGATTGTACAGTTTGGGATGCGACCCACCTTGCTTGATCAGCTTCACGTCAGAAAAGCACATACCCACGCTGTCTACGCGAACTAATAGCTGGTTGTCGCCCGGTTCCGGGATGGGAAACGCTTCGGGCTGCCCATCGCGGCCAATATTTTCAATCCCTGCCCCATACATATTCCACGACCAGGTTTGAGCAGGCAGGGGTGCCTGACCTGTGCGGTACAGTTCATACTTTTTTGTCATTTTGTCACTCGTTTTGAAAGATCGGAAAGATTTTTATCAACAGATTTCACAGATTAACCAGATAAAATCTTACTAATCTGCGAAATCTTTGATCATTTTCTTGCTTATATGCCCAAACTACTCAGCTACCCACCAACTTCCGCACTTCTTGCGCGGTGGCACAGGCTAACGCTTGCGCAGCTAACTTCTGCGCCTCGGTGCGGGTTAAGGTGCGAATTTTTGCCTTGACGGTGGCGATGGAAGGCACGCTGACGCTCAATTCATCCACGCCCAGCCCTAGCAAAATCGGGGTCGCCTGAGGATCGGCTCCCAGTTCCCCGCAGATGCCCACCCACTTGCCCGCAGCGTGTGCGCCTTTGACGGTGGCGTCAATCAGGCGCAGCACGGATGGGTGCAAACCGTCTGATTTGCCCGCCAGCGTGGGATGCATCCGATCCATCGCCAGGGTGTACTGGGTGAGATCGTTGGTACCAATCGAGAAGAAATCCACCTCTTTGGCAAACACGTCGGCCATCACGGCCGCTGCGGGAATCTCGATCATGATGCCTACGGGCAGCTCTGGCGCGTTCAGTTCAGCGCGAATCTCGTCCACCATTGCTTTGGCGGCGCGCCACTCGGACATATCTGCCACCATAGGGAACATGATGCGCAGGGAGCCGTAGCTGGCAGCGCGCAGGATGGCGCGGAGCTGCTCGCGCAGCAGTTCTGGCCGATTCAGGCAGAGGCGAATGCCGCGCTCGCCCAGGAATGGGTTTTCTTCGGGCGGCACCTGCACGTAGGGCAACGGCTTGTCGCCACCAATGTCCAGCGTGCGAATGATGACTGGCTTGCCCTCCATCGCCTCGGCAATTTGGCGATACACCTCAAACTGCTCATCCTCCGTGGGGGGCGTAGCCCGATCCAGAAAGAGGAATTCAGTGCGCAGCAGGCCAACGCCTTCTGCCCCAGAGGCATTGGCTTTAACGGCGTCGGCCGCGCCGCCGATGTTGGCGGCAATTTCCATTCGATGATTATCCAGCGTGATGGCTGGTTCGTTGGCTTGTTCACGGGCGGCTTGCTGCTGCTTTTTGGCGGCCGCCAACTCGTTTTTAGCTTTTTCTTGGGCGGCGGCATCCGGGTTTACCTGGATGATGCCGCTGCTGCCGTTGAGGATAACGGCCGTTCCATCCCCAATTTTGAGCAACCCATCCCCCACACTTACCACCGCAGGCAAGCTAAGCGCCCGGGCGATGATGGCTGAGTGAGCCGTGGGGCCGCCAACGGCCGTTGCAAAACCCAACACGCGCTTCGGGTCCAGCGTGGCTGTATCCGAGGGCGTCAGATCGTGGGCGATGACTACCACGGGATGATCCGGCCAGGCAACGTCGTTGGCTGCGCCATCCCCAGCTAGCAGCTTCAGGATGCGGTTGCCCACATCCCGAATGTCGGCAGCACGGGCAGCCAGCAGCGGATCATCCAGCGCCGCCATGATGGCCGCGCGCTCCTCGATAGTGGCGCGCCACGCCTGGCCCGCATTTTGCCGGGTCTGGATTTTTTGCTGAACAGCTTCCAGCAAATCATCGTCGGTGAGCAGTTCCTGGTGGACTTCAAAAATGGCGGCTTCATCTGGCGCGTGGGCCTGCATTTGCTGCTGCAAAGCGTGCAGGGCGGCTTTGCCTGCGGCGAGGGCTTCGTCGAGCTTCGCCTGTTCGGCGTCTACCCCGGCAAATTCGTTGGTGAGTTTTAAGGCCGTTTGCCTTAACTGAAACACGGGACCAATTGCCACACCGGGAGCCGCGCCAATGCCTGCCAAACCATCTTTGGGCAGTTTGGGAACGGCCGTTTTGACCTTGCCGTTGGCGACGATGGGTTGTGGGGCTGGTTTTTGGACTGGCTTATGAGCCGCATCATCTTCACCAAGACCGGCGGAAACGGCCGTTTGCAGCGCCTCGGCCGCCAGTTCTTCATCTTCACCATCCAGATCAACCTGGACAGCGCCGCCGTGCTTCACCCCCAGCCCCAACACGGCAATCAAGCTCTTGGCATTCACCTTTTTGCTGCCGTGCGAAATGCGAATGTCTGCCTTGAACTGCTTGGCAGTCTTGACAAACACCTTGGCCGGGCGGGCATGCAAGCCCGTGGCATTTTCAATGACAAAGTTTAGCTGTTTCACAACATCGCTTCCTTTGTTTAGTCACTTTTGACAGTTATCAGTAATCCGTAATCAGTTATCGGTAAAAAACAGTCTGGCATAATCCCTCAAAACCGATTACTGAACACCGATTACCGATTACCAAATTAAACCCCGTCGGGCACGCCGTTCAGGCAGTTTAGAATCAAATCCACATCGGTGGTGCGGGCCAGTTCTTCGGCCAAATCCGGGTCTTCAATCGCTTCAGCCAGATTGGCCAAAACGTCCATGTGCTCATCCCCAATAGCGGCAATGCCAATGACCAGGTAGGCCAGTTCGTCTTCATCATCCTCATCCCAGACGATGCCTGCCGGTACCTGAAGCACCGAAATGCCGGTTTGCTTCACGTCGCCACGGTTTTCGTACTGGCCGTGGGGGATGGCCACGCCGTTGCCCAGGTAGGTAGACATGGTGGTTTCGCGCGCCAGCATACCATCTACGTAGGGCGCATCTACACAGCCGCTTTTCACCAGCAAGGCTCCAGCCTGACGAATGGCATCTTGTTTATCAACGGCCGTTGCGCCCAATTTAATCCTGTTTTTCTCCAAAATAGCCATTGTTACCCCCCTGTATCTTCAATGGAGCCACTTTCCACAAACGCACTGACCAGTTTGTCGAAGGCGGGATCGTTCAGGAAGTGGCTAAAGGTGACGACCACTGCATCTGGCACGCGGTTGCGCACCACGTTGGCCAACCCTTTGTGCACCACAACCACCTGAGCCCCGTCTGGAATGGCTCGCGCTGGCTTGTGAATCACGGTGACGCCAGAGACATTGGCTTTTTTCAGTTTCTTCTTGAGTGCATTTACGCTCATCAAACTGGAACCCATGCCTGCTTCGCAAGCGAGAATCACGGTTTTGACGTCTGCTGCATTAATTGAACCTGCCATTATTTACCTCTTTTTCAGTGGGAAGGCCCTGAATGAACGGCCGTTTACCAACCACCATCCAGGGCCTCAATCATCAACGAACTATGCTATGCCAGACCGGGCACACCAGCCGTGCCAGCTTCCATATCTTCCTCGGTCTCTTCCTCTTTTACAGGACGCAGACGGAGCAGCACAATACCCACAGCCGCTGAGGCAACCACACCAATCAACACACCGGTCAGCACCGCAAAATGCTGTCCGCGCGGAATCACGGCCAGGTAAGCGAAGATGGAACCGGGGGATGGGGTCGCAACCAAACCTGCATTGGTGATGGTGAACCACAGGTCCGCGGCCAACCCACCGGAGATAACCGACAGAATCATGATGGGATGGGCCAACACGTAGGGGAAGTAAATCTCATGAATACCACCCAGGAAGTGGATGATCATGGCGCTGGGCGCAGATTCTTTCAACATGCCTTTGCCTGCTACGTAGTAAGCAATGAGCAAGCCCAGGCCGGGGCCAGGATTGGTCTCCAGCAAGAAGTGCAGGGCGCGGCCAGTTTCTTCGGCAGCAGCCACACCAAGCGGAGCCAAAACGCCGTGGTTGAGCGCGTTGTTCAGGAACAGAACCTTGGCCGGTTCAATAATGATGGCGGCCAGCGGCAGCAAACGGGCATTGACCATCCAATCTACCAATGAACCAGCGGCATCGCTGATGGAAGTGACGATGGGGCCAATAACAACGTTGCCCAATAGCGCCAAAATAACAGCCAAAATACCAGCAGAGAAGTTGTTCACCAACATCTCAAAGCCGATCGGAATGCGCTCTTCCAGGTTGTCATCAATTTTCTTCATGAGCCAGCCGCCAAGAGGACCCATGATCATCGCGCCGAGGAACATCGGGATGTCAGCGCCAACTACAACACCCATTGTAGAAGCAGCACCCACAACACCACCACGTACGCCATGAATCATTTTGCCGCCGGTGTAACCAATTAAAACTGGCAACAAATATAGGATCATGGGGCCAACCATCTCGGCAAACTTCTCATTGGGAATCCACCCAGTGGGAATAAAGAGGGCTGTAATCAACCCCCAGGCAATAAAAGCGCCCATGTTGGGAATAATCATCCCGGCCAAAAAACCACCAAACTGCTGAATTCTTTCTCTCATTTCACCTCTCCTTACAAAAAATTATGATGAGTAACGTTTTGCTGCCGATTCCTTGCGGTAGGTAGCTTAAACTATCCAGATGCAAACATCTGGCTAAAAAACAGAAGTCGCGTCAATTTATTTGTGTGGCTGTGTGTTTCTCTTCGCCGTCAGGCTAACCATTGGGTAATCACGGAAATATCCTCGGCCGAAAGCAGCGGATGCACCTGGATTACCGGTGATTGCCCGGTGTACTCTTTGGGCAGCGGCACGGTGGTGATGATGAGTTGTGCCGACTGCATCTCTTGTGCGTTTAGTTCACGCATGGACAAGACATCTAATTGCCCCAGTCTTGGAAATCTGGCTTTGAGCCGCGCTACCAGCAGCTGGGCAGTAGCCATGCCGCTGGGGCAGACCACAATGACGCGGTTGAGCCGATTCGGCCGTTCCCGAATAAAGGCCGCCCGGAGCAATAAAACCAGGTTATTTACTTCATCTTCAGGCAACTGTACGCCCATTTCGGCGTTAATTTCTTTGGCCAGGGTGGTGGCAATTTTTGATTCGAAGCTGTAACGTTCAGGTAGATTTTTGGTATAGCTGATGGGCGGTGCCCATAACTCAAACCACTGCCGCATAAAGGCAGGTATCAAGTGTGCGGCCAACCCTTCACGCAGGGCGGTGTCTGACTGCATGGCGGGGACACGGTACGCCTGAGAAATACCGCGCATCAGGCTGCTGAGCAGGTTTTCCAATGAGTCGCCCATTTCCAAATCTGTAGGCCAGGTGCCACTGCGTGAGCCAGAAAGTAAATGCATGGTCAGGTAGGCAACTTCGCAAGGCATCTCACTTACTGGCCTATCCAGGCCTTGCTGACTCAAAATCTCTGTGGCCACTTGCCAGACGGCTTGGTGGTCTTGTTTGTCAAAGGCGGGGTGCGCGGTTTGGGCAATTTGCCCGTTGAGAATGCGCTGTTTTTGCACGGCAATGACCAGGGCCAGGTAAAGTGCGGCGTTGTCGGTGAAACGGCCGTTTAAAGCCATTTCGGCAAATCCCACCAGCGTCATCGCCCGCCGGGTCTCCCACTGCTGGGCTATCTGCTTGACGTGGCTGGCCAGCGGCATCAAATCGGCGTCATCGGCCAGCTCATACACCAGTCCAGCAGCGTGCGACACCTGCATGAGAGGTTCACTAAAGCCGGTATCGCCCCAGAGAACGGCCGTAATCGCCTCCCGCAGTTGGTGTTCCGAGCCAGCGAGCATGAACCCAAAATTCGGCCGTCGCTCCAAAGTCAGGTCAAACGGCCGTATCCACGCTTCAATCAAATCCAAATCTTTCAACAGCGTGGTGCGCGAGACGCCGCTCTCTTGCTGCAACTGATACAAGATTAAAGGCTCGGTTTCAGTCAGCAGATTCAGGAGCAACAGCTGCTGGCGCTGGTCTGGGGTAAGTTGTAAACGAATATTTTCCTGGGTGGCTAATTCAGAGAGTAAGCTTTGGCGATCTGCTGGCGAACAGGCAATTTGCACACCGACGCCAGGAATCATGTTCAGGTCGGCATCATGCTCTACCAGCCACAATTTGATTGGCTTCAAGCTATAGGAAACCTGCCGGGGCGTTAGCCCTACTTGGCGACCCACATCTGCGGTAACAACGGCCGTTTCTGCCGTTAGCAGATAATGAAGCAAATCTCGTTGGCGCGTCGTCAGCGAAATCATTGGCCCAATAATAATCTTTCACCTTGGTTTTTGATATAGAGGGTTCTCTCTTCCGAATAATTGCATTATATAGGCAAGATGTCCTATAAAGCACGGGTAATTGTTGTCAATTTTTACTAAGCAGTTCTGACAAAAGTTGACTAATTAAGGCGAAACCCGCCTAAAAGGAGGATTATGGCAAAAAAAATCCCGCTGGCGCGGGATTAGAGTTTGAAATTGGAAACCTGAGCTATTTTTGCGTAAGCCCCTTGAGCCAGGGAACACCCATACAGCGGTAACCATACCGTACATACTCTTGGACGCAAAAACAGTCTAAACGTTACGCACCGTAAACAAGCCGCAGTACCTGCGGCGTCACGTACGCCTCCACCAGCGCCGCCAGCAGCAGCAACGGAAGGCCCAACCCCAGAAGCACCCGCCAAAATTCGGCCGCGCGAATAATAAACATTTCACTTAAAGAACGGTTGGACAGTGGAGCAAAAGTGACCGTTTGCCAGCGCAGCGCCGCCGCCCCAACCAGCAGCAAGGTGGGCAGTTCCACAATCGCATGCGGCACCACCGTCGCCAGCAAAAATTGGCCCGGATTCTCACCCGCCAGATAAAACTGCATGGCAATAAAGCTGATAACGCCCCAGGGGAGCATAAAAATGAGCACGCCAAACACGCCCAGGGTAAAAATGCCTAATATCGTTTGCAGCAGCAGCGCCCGCACATTTTGGCCAACAATAAACAGCGGTAGCGCCGCCAAGTACACCTCTAGCCCAGCCAGATTGGTGAGCATATTTTGCCCACTGAGCTGTGTCTTCAGATGATCGGGAAAGGGGTATTGACGCGCCATGAAGATGCCAATAACGGCCGCTCCTACCAGCGCCACCAGCAAGGCCCCCATTGGCCGCAAAAGGGTCGGCACGATGGCCCAGGTTTGCCGAAACCAGGTGAGCGGGTTGGAATATTTGCCGGTTTCCAGCAAGCTCTTCCCGGAAAAATAACCCCAAAACTGGCGCACCATCCACCCCAGCCGAATCTGGTCAATATCCCGGCCCAGCAGCTCCTCCCGGTTAAACAGTGACAACCCCATGCGCATGAGCAGAACGGCCGTAATGATCAACGCCAGCAGTAACCACCACAACCCATCATGGTTACCCCAAAACAGCGCCGCTGCCTCCGCCTGAATCAAAATCGCCATCGGCACAATGATAAAGCTGGCCAGCAGGTTCGCTGCCCGCACGCTCGTCGCCTGGCTAGACACCACCACCGCACCCGCCACCATGATGATGCCCTGCACCGTCGTCAGCAAAATCGTCTGGGCCACCAGCTGAAACTCTGGCCGCCAATCCACCGAGATGGCCAGGCCAATCATGTACACCGCCATGCCCATGTAGCTGGCCGAGAGCGGCGGCACCAGCGCGGCCACCATCTTGCCCGCGTAAAGCTGGCCGTTGCTCAACGGCGTCGAAAGCAGCGGCTCCATGCTTTTGCGCTCCTTCTCGCCCACAAACGTCTCTAGGGCAATGATGAGCGAAAACGACATGGGGAAAAAACCCACCACCAGCAGCAAAAAGGGAATCAGCTGGTTGGCCACAATTTCCGCACCAAAATCGGAGACAAAGTTGAGCAGGCGAGAGGCGGTGAAGTTCATTAGCGCCGGGAAAATGAGGGTGAGCATGAAAATGGGAATGATGATGCGCCAATCGCGGAAAGAGTCGCGAATTTCACGGCGAGCAACAACGGCGGCCATGCGAAAATCGTTTTTGGTGGGATGGGTTGGGCGGGCGAGTGCAATCATTGTTGGTTTGCTCCAAGTCGTAAATAAACCTCCGGGGGGTTTGGCAAATGGTTTTGTTGATGCCCGAAGCCTCCCGGAGGTTGTGATTTCATTTATGATGTTGAGCTTGCGCCGTCAGAGACGACGCGCAGGTAGACTTGTTCTAAACTTTGGCTGACGGGCTGGAGTGAGATAACACCCAAGCCAAGCTCGCCCAGGCGGCGAACCAGCTGCGGGTTGGTTACGTCGGGGTTGTCGGTGCGATAGCGAATTTTATCTCCCAACACCGCCTCCACCGTGACAAGCTGCTCGATCTCGCCGATTTCACCGTTCAGATGTTTGTCTACGCGCACTTCCAGTTGGGGTTGGCCGAGCAGTTTTTGTTTGAGAACGGCCGTACTCCCCTGAGCCACAATCGTTCCTTTTTTGATGATGGCAATGCTGTCGGCCAGCATTTCGGCTTCGGCCAGATTGTGGGTACATAAAATGACGGTGCGCTTATCCTCGCGCAGCTCACGAATGGCGTCGCGCACCAGTTTGGCGCTGTGCGGGTCCATCGCCGAGGTTGGCTCATCTAGCAATAGCACCGAGGGATTGTGCAGCATGGCTCGAATCAGCCCCACTTTTTGCCGCATCCCTTTGGAATATTGCCCCAGTCGGCGGTCGGCCTGCCCCGCCATATCGAATCGGTCGAACATGGCCAGCCCGCGCTTTTTGATTTCGTCGTCGGTCAGGTTGTAGAGACGGCCGTAAAACAGCAAATATTCCAGCCCAGACATGCGCAGGTACAGCCCAGGCTGCTCCGTCAGCATCCCAATATCATGCCGCACCTTGTCCGCCTGCTGCACCACGTCGTAGCCATTAATTTGCGCCGAGCCGCTGGTGGGGCGCAAAATGGCCCCCAACATGCGCACCGTGGTGGTTTTGCCCGCCCCATTTGGCCCCAGCAGCGCCAGCAGTTCGCCTGCGGGCACGTTGAGGGAGAGGTTGTAAACGGCCGTAAATTCCTCAAAAACCTTGCCTAATTTAATCGCTTCAATCATGATTGCATACCTTGCCCCTCACACAACTGTAAACCCCACCGCCCGAACAATTGTGACATTGTAAACCAAAACACCCCACTTTCACTGGGAAAACAGACCTGATTCCCTGCTTATTCATACACAATTTAGGCAGTGAAACCCATGACAATTCTAAAGGCGCACCAGATTGTGATGGACACGCCATACTTCGGCGATAATTTGATCGAGAGTGGTAGAGGGTAAAGCTTGTTCGGTCTCCTCAAACCCTGGCACAAACTCATGCAGCAACTCCCGTACCTGCTCTTTTAACTCCTGGGATTCCATTGGGAAAGCCGCAATAAATTGCAAAATCGCGGTTGCCTGGCCGGACTCGCCCACAGCAAAAAAGAGCCGGGCATACGTTTTGAGCGTAGTCAAAATGAGGTTAGCAGATTGCACATCGGTGGCTATGCGCAACGCTTCCGCCAAATATTGGCGGGCAGCGGCAAAATCACCTGCCAGTACGGTAACGCGGCCCAAACTCACCAGCGATTCCACAATGGCCAGCCGGTGGCCGGAGTCGCGGTTAAGGGTCAAGCTTTCTTCTAGCAATTGCTTGGCAGTGGGGTAATCGGCCGTTTTTTGCGCAATATCCCCCAAATAAACCAGCGCCGCGCCAATGCCGTAGCGGTAATCCAGCGTGCGGTAAATGTGCAAACTCTGCTCAAAAAGCTGCTGCGCGGCGGCGTAGTTCGCCCCTTCCAGCTCGATGGCTCCCAGGTTGATAATCACTTTGGCAATGCCAAACTGGTCGTCAATGGCACGATACCCTCTCATGCTTTCATCGTACAGGCGGCGGGCGGTGGCGTAATCGGCCGTTTCTGTGCAAATGGTGGAGGCCAGGTTGCTTTGCGCCTGAGCCAGCCCCGCTACTGTGTTAAGCTGTTGCCCCAGCGCGGCGCTCTCTTCAAAACAGAGGCGGGCATCTTTGTAGCTACCCTGGGCATAATGCAGCCGACCTAAGATTTCCAGCGCCAGCATCAATTCGTACCTGGCGTTTTGATTCCGATAAATGGCAATGCTCTGCGCTAACATCGCTTCGGCCAGATCATATTCGCCCAGCCACAGCAGCAAGTCGGCCAGCCGGGCGCGCAGCCGAGCCAGCAGTAAATTCGATTCGGCCGTTGCGCCTTCCTGTTCGATGACGCCAATCGCTTCGGCAAAGAAGGCGCGCCCTTCGGCAAAGCGATTCCGTGCCCAAAAGAACAGGTACAAACTTTCGGCAACCTCGCCAATCAGGTCAAGCTGCTGATTTTGAACAGCCCACTGCCAGGCGACGCGAATATCTTCAATGGCCAGCACAATTTCGCCCAAAGTTTTTGCTTGCTGGCCACCCTGCAACGCTTTTTCTTTGGCTTTGAGGAATTTGGCAAAGAAACGGCCGTGTGCAGCCACAACCTGCCTCTGTTCATCTGGATTCTGTGCCAGCTTTTCTGCTAAAAATTGCTTCAAAAGTGCGTGAAGTTCAAACGCACCAGAAGCATTTTGGCGCAGCATGGATTTGTTCACCAAGTTCAACAGCAGGCGAGCCGGGGCATTGCCCACCTGGCGGGCGGCTTCAGGACTAAACTGGCCGCGAAAAACCGTAAGCCGGCGCAGAACGCCTTTTTCGCCGTCGGCCAACCGTCCCCAGGAGTGCTGAAACACCAGCCGAATGCTTTGGTGCCGCTCTGGCATGTCGGAAACGGCCGTTGCCAACAAATCCAAATCCTGCTTCATCTCTTGCCAAATTTGAGCCACCGGCATCAAGCGAATCCAGGCCGCGGCCAGCTCAATGCCCAACGGCAGCCCCTCCAGATGGCGGCAAATCTGCACAATCTGCTGTAAATCGGCTGGCGAGGGTGCATAATCTGCCTGCGCCCGACGCGCCTCGCGCACAAAAAGCTGCACCGCCGCATGCTGCACCGCCTGTTCCCCCACCGCCTCATCCACCAGTGGCCGCGACAGGCCCCGCAGCGCCAACAAATATTCGCCCCGAACGTTTAAGGGTTCGCGGGAGGTTGCCAAAATTTTCACGTGGGGTGCCGCCTGCAAGAGCTGGCTCACCCACCCTGACCCCACTAACAGATGCTCAAAATTATCCAGCAGGAGCAGCATCTCTTTTTCCCGTAAAAAGTTATGCAGTTCGGTTTGCAACTCGTCGGTGCCGTCCAGGGTGCAATGAATGGCGTCGGCGATGGTGGTGGTTAATAAATTGGGTGAGGTAATGGGTGCCAGGGGAATAAAATAAACGCCGTGCAAAAAGATGCCGGTATGCTCGCGCGCCGCCTCCAGCGCGAGGAGGGTTTTGCCAATGCCGCCGTGTCCTGTGATGGTTAGCAGGCGGCAGTCCGGGTTGGCCAGGTGGGTGGCAATTTGTTGCAGCTCTTTTTCACGCCCTAGCAAGCGAGTTTGCGGCGGCGGCAAATTGTGGGGGCTGCTTTGGCCCGCCGAGCGGATGCGCTGGTACAAAGCATCTGTTTCAAAAGCTGGCTCTACTCCTAACTCTTCCCACAAAATGCGACGGCATGCTTCGTACTGAGCCAGGGCGGCGCTGCGCTGACCGCTGCGCACCAAAGTTAACATAATCTGCCGATGGGCTTCTTCGCGGTACGGTTCCAGCTCTACCTGACGAATGGCATGCTGCCGGGCTTGGGCAAATTTGGCCTGCCGGGAGTAATGGTTGCTCAGGTGGTGAAAGGCGGTTAAGACCTGTCGTTGGGTTTGCTCGTGGATGATGAGCGCCCACTCTTCAAAGGCGTGGCTGTCGCTAACGGTGAGTCCCTGAAGGAAACGGCCGTTGTACAGGGAAGCGGCCGTTTCTAACCGAGCTATACACTCATCACACTCCGTTAAATTCAGGTGCGGGTGGGATTGGCTGGCGACGATGGCTGTATTAAACGCCTGCAAATCCAGCCAATAATTTGCCTCATGGTTAAAGCTTACCGTCAGTCGGGTGATGAGCAAAAATGGCTCAAATTTGCGACGCAAGCTAGAGAGAACCGAACGAAAATTGGCCAATCCTTGCTTTTGGGAGCGATCTTCCCAAAAAAGTTCAGCTAAAAATTCACGGGGAAACGGCCGTTCATGGCAAATTAAGTACGCTAACAGCGCTTCCGCCTTGCGCGAAGGCAATCCCTCAACAGGCTCACCGTCAATTTCAAATCTGATATTTCCCAGAAGTTTTACAGTTAATTGCTCAGCCATGCGCTTTGGGATGAAAAATATTTTTCTGCACCTACGCTGCGTGATCGATTTCTGATCGCACCTCGTTTACATTTTCATTATAGCTGAATTACCGGACAACAGGGTTATCAATCTTCAACAGTTGTTGGCTGCCGCCTGGCAGGAAGGTAAGAAAAAGATGTCCTCCCCATACTCTCCCAAAAACAGAGCCTATGGCTCGATTCTGCTTTTGGCAAGCTTTTTTGGCTTGCTAATTGCCCTAATCATCAATGTATCCAGCGTAGCAGTTGCCGCAGAACAAGTCTGGTATGGTCTTTACACCGATACAACGAGTTACACTCCAGGCGACACAATACAAATTTATGGGTCTGCGCCCGATGTCGAAACCGTGTTTCGCTTGATACGCCTGGATGCCGACTGGACCGAAATTAGTCGCACCACGCCACAAACCGTGACTGCACAAACATCGGCAGTTGGCTCTTTCATCGAATACCCAGATTTAACATTATCCGGTCGCAGCGCATTTACATTAGAAGGCTGGTTTTATCCTACGCTTCTGGGTGGGGATACGGCCGTCATTGCCGGGCAAATTGGCGAAACTGAATCAGCCGCAGGCATCATCATTCGGCCAGATGGCAGGCTGGCTGGGTACCTAAGCAGCACCCCAGCGACCAACGCTGCCAACCAGGTCATTGCCCCCGCGCCCGCTGACTTTACCAACTGGCTAGACGCCTGGCACCATCTGGCGCTCACCTATGACGGCGCACAGGTTATTTTGTACGTAGATGGGGCAGTTGCTGCCCAACGCGCCCAAACCGGCACCGTCGCTCAGGTAACGGCACCATTCCGGCTGGGGGCGCGGTCTGAGGCTCCTGGCGATCTTACTGGGGTGATAGACGGCCGTATTGACGCCTGGACAGTATGGCCAGCCGCGCTAAACCTTACCCAAATTCAGGCACGGCAACAAGCCGGACTCACCCAAAATGACCCCACACCCAATTTAGCACTAGTAGATTTCTATGTTGGCTTTGAAGGTTCCTTCCCTAGCCTCAACGATACCTCAACAAATGGCTACACCGGGGTGGTAACCAATTACGGCAATCCAGGAGTGGCGGGTGTTACTGAAAACGGCCGTGCCTATCGGCTCAATCACGATCAGATTGTAGACGCTGGCTGGCAGCTCACCGCCCAAATCGCCATTCCACCCGCAACCGCCTCAGGCATGTACGCCATCCAGGCACTGGCTGGCCCCGATTTCACCCCCACCCAAACCGGCGACCGACTCTCCGTGCGAGCCATTGCCATTAAACCTGCCCCAGATGCGCCGCACGCACCCATTGCCGTTGTGCTCCCTACCAACACCTGGAACGCCTACTCCGGCTGGCCCGGCATCCCAGCGGGTTGGATCGAGGACAAAATACCCTATGGGCCAGACACCATCACAGAACGCACACGCCACCCCGACAGCACAGAGAATATCGCGGGTGGCAATAACTCAGCTTACGGCAAACTGGGTGATGATGTCTCCCTCTCTTACTTTCATGGCTGGCGTCGCCCTTCATACGAAGCCAGCCCAATGATGTATGCCGCAGACAGAGGCTACTACTCCGTTCGCGCCCCAAATTCCATGTACCTCACGCAATGGCTAGACATGCAGGGCTATGACTACGATGTTTTCAGCGACAACGATTTTGATGCAGGCCGGATCACCGCCGCCGATTACCGGGTCCTCATGCCCAATTCACATCATGAATATTGGACAGACGGCATGCTGGCAAACTTGACCCAGTTTCTGGGTGAGGGTGGCAGCGTGGTTGCACCAGCGGGCAATATTTTTACCTGGCGGGTTGTGTACGGCGAGAATGGCGTTCTGGAAGTGCGAAAATATCGGGACGCGCCCATTCTTGGTGTGGCCGATGTGCAAAGCGGGATTGATGGTTTATTTATGGGCGGGTTGCTAGGAGCGGCCGTCTGCAACGGCACCGACGACACGTATTACGGACAACCCCAGTCTAGAGCCCTGGGGGTTGCTATCCATGCCACCAAACCTTGCTCCGACAGGCCATTCTGCTTTGGACAATGGGCTGCAAGCAACACAAACCATTGGCTGTGGCAGGGCAGCGGCCTAAGCGACAACGACCTTTTTGGGCAAGGGCGTCTGCCTGGCTCTTATGCTGTTGGCCATGAAATGGACACCTGGACAGAAGGGATGCCGCTTCCAGGGCTGGCTCCGGGTGAACAGGCTGTCATCTTAGGCGAAGGCACTGCCTTTGACCCCCAAAATGAAGCAGACTTTTTTAGAGGCAATGAATTCCCTGTCGGCCACCCCGATAGCCCAATTCAATCGCCGTTGACCTGCCAGGACATTGTTGCGGGGGATGGCCCGCCGTTGGTCAATTTAGAACGGGCTGGCACAATTTTGTATTTCCCCCACGCAGGAGGGGGGCACGTCTTGGTTATCGGAGCCAGCGCCACACCGTGGGCCTTAGCCAGCGACGCAGCTTTGTCTGGCCTGTTACAACAGTCGCTCTCCTGTTTTGCTTACGATGCGGGCTGTGGTTATGAAATTTATTTGCCGTCAGTCCTCACAAATGGATAGTGCCTATGAGAAATATGGTAAACATTCGAATTGAAAAAGCCACAAAATT
This sequence comes from Ardenticatenaceae bacterium, assembly GCA_020634455.1. GTDB lineage: Bacteria > Chloroflexota > Anaerolineae > Promineifilales > Promineifilaceae > Leptofilum. The sequence continues at coordinate 1,483,549 of JACKBQ010000001.1, forward strand.
AAAATTTACTTTGTTAGGAGACGACACCAACTGTCGTTGACCACCATGCATGAAAATCAATAGATTTCGCAGATTGACCAGATTTAATTTTACTCTGCGAAATCTTTGTAATCTGTGGATTATTTCTAGAGGAGGAAAATCATGCAGAAATTTAGCGTATCGGCACAAAAATTAGCTTTGTCTTTGGCAATTTTACTCATTGCAGCTTTCTTTTTAGCCATGCCCTCTCTGGCTCACGCGGCAGAAAATGGCCAACTATTCAGGCTCAACATCACAGAAACGATCACCGTACAGCGGGAAGATGGCTCTATCTTCACCGTTGACAGCACCGGAAACATGAATATTGGCTATCGGGGCCGCCAAATCGTAATTGATGTTATTAGTGCGGGTGTTGTCCGCGAAACTGACGAACAAGTGGACATCAACATGCTAGGCATTGGTACCTGGCAGCTGGATGGTAATCAGGTACAGTTTGGTCTTAGCGGCCCGTTGATTGTCAGACGAGGCAATGGCAACAATATTGTAATTGATGTTATCAGCGCAGGGGTTGTTTCCAGGCAGTCGGACGCTGTTTTCGAGTTTGCATTTTCTGGTGAGGGCGCGGTACGGGGCAGTGGCGAAAATATCGTGATTGACGTTATCGGCGCAGGGGTGACAACGAAATGATTTTACGGGGATGAACGGCCGTTCCCCTGCCATCGCCGTACACCAACTGCCAAAATCATACTCAACGCCACCAAAATGGAAACCAGCGTGGCCCAGGCCAGCGGCAGTTCCGCGCCGCCCAAAGAAACCACGCGGCTGTCCAGGCGCACCGTTTCCAGCAACGTTCGGCCAATGGCATACATGATGAGGTAAACGGCCGTCATCTCCCCGTCCATCAGCTTTTCCCACCGTCGCCACAGCCAGATCAGCAGGCCAAAGGTGAGGAAGTTCCACAAAGATTCGTACAAAAAGGCGGGGTGGAAGGTGCTAAAGTCGGCAAAAGCGGGCAAACGGTTAATTGGCTCAATGGTGATGGCCCAGGGCACGGTGGTGGGACGGCCGTACAGTTCCTGATTCATAAAGTTACCCCAGCGACCAAACGCCTGCCCCAGCGCCACGCCCACCGCCGCCATATCTGCCCAGGGCAGCAGCGGCAAACGGTTGCGCCGGGTGAAAATGAGCAACCCTAGCGCCCCGCCCGCCAAACCACCGTAGATGCCCAGCCCGCCGTTGCGCAGGTTAAACAGCAGCTGCGGATTGCGAAAATAATCGGCCGGGGATTCAATGCCAAAGGCGGCCATGCTGGGGGACGGCGTGAGCACATGGTACAGCCGCGCCCCAATCAGCCCCAAAATGAGGCAGATGATGACGCCATTCCAGACGTGTTCCGGGTTCCATTTGCGCCAGGGGGCATCGGTTAGCCAATTTTGGTCAACGGCTGGCAAAGCAAGGACGGCCGTACGCATCGCTTCCAATTCGTCCCCCGTCACGCGTAAGTTGCGCAGGTCGGTGCCCCACAACAGCAGCAAATCGCCCATGGTGGACACACCTTGTTTTTGCAGTTTGGTTTGAAGGGGTGTGGGGAGAGAAACGGCCGTTACCGACAATTCAACCAGCTCCGGCGGCACGGCAGTTAAAAATGTGCCCCGCCACCGCTCCCACGCCAGACGAGAAATGACAAAGGCACCCAGGCCAATGCCCGCCACAATCAAAATGCCATACCAATAAACGGGCAGCCCCAAAATGGAAAATGCAGCGGCTGAAGGCATCTGGCCTGTCCACAGATGATAGGCAAACAACCCGACCAGCGCCACGCCCCAGACGAGGATGATAATCCAGTAACGCTCAATTTTGGAACGACGCAGCAACTTCGGCTCCGTCTTAGCACTGTTACTCATGGCTGGGTCGGTCATCCGGGGCGGTAGAAGCTTGCTGCCACACAGCATACATGCGCTGCCCCAGCGTGATGTATGTTGCAATTGCCAAAATAATCACAGCCACATCGGGCAAATTTAAGAAGAGGAAAGAGATAATCACAAAATAGCGCTCGACACGGCTGGCAATGCCCACTTTGCTGCTGTAGCCCAAGGCCTCGGCTCTGGCGCGGGCGTAGCTCACCATAATCGAGCCAGTGATCGCCAGGTAAGCAATTCCCAGCATCAGCGCATTTTCGTGCTCCATGTAAAACAAAATGAAGCCACCAAACAAGATAATTTCCGCTAAGCGATCCAGCGTCGAGTCTAAAAACGCGCCAAAACCGCCCTGTTTGCGACCTAACTTACGCGCCAATGCCCCATCAAAGGCATCCAGCGGGGCAATGAAAAACATGGTTACAGATGCCCAGGTCATGTGGCCTTGGGCAATGAGCCAGGCAAACAAAAAGTGAGACAACATGCCCACCACAGTGAGTGCGTCGGGGGAAAAGCGGTAGCGGGCCAGATGATCCACTATAGGTTCAATGATGAATCTGGTGTTAGCCCGCATATAATCGGTGAATGTTTTTCGCTCTTTTACGGGTGGAACAGTTTTGGTATCCATACATGCTCTCATCATCCACAACATGGATGCATCAATTTTAGTAGGCGGATGCTATCTAAACTGCCAAAGCCTGTCAAGCTGCCAGCCCGCAATCTACCAACCATCTAAGCGGAAGCCAAGCCAGGGCACCTGCATTTCGGCGTGGGACAAACCGCCATGCCGCCCAATCATCTTGTGCGCCCACTCGCGCTCCTGCTCCGGGAAAAGCGAATAGCCGCCGCGCATGATGACCACCACATCACCCATCCGGTCCGCGACGTTAGCAGCGAAGGGTTCTGGGCCTAGTAATCCAGCTTGTAGAGCATCTTGTGAGGAAACGGCCGTCATCGCATGCCCTAATTTTGTGTTGATGTACTCGATGGCCGCCTCGTGACAGCCATGTTTGGTGTACAAGTAGATCACGCGCGGCTCACCGGTGGGCCGCATAAACAACAGCTGTTCCAGCTTGGGATGGTCTGACAAGAAGATTTGGTGGGAAAGTGGCGTTAGCTCCTGCCCATGATCAGCCACAATGAAAAATGCGGTGTCCTGGCGGGCGGCGTCGGTTAACGATTCAAAAAAATCTACCTGTAGCTGGTTAAAAATGGCGCGAACTTCGGCGGAAACGGCCGTTCCCTGCCAGGTGTGGTAATGACTAATGGAGTCAATGCTAGGCCAGTACGCATTGATGAATAGCTGCTCACCAGCCCGCTTGTCCAGCAGTTCCCGCATCTGCACCAGCATGTCGGCAAAACTCACCACCCCAAACGATTCCGTGACGCCACGCCCGTGCATTTTGCTTAAAACGGAGTTGACAATCTCCTTGCCCTTAAACGCATAGGTGGGAATGCCTTCTTTGCCCAACTGTTCCCCCACCCCCGGATGCTGTAAGAAGGTTTCCGGGTTCAATCCGGCATCCACCAGGGCGTCATACGCCTTGTAAAACAAGGGCGAAAAGTCGAGCATCCCCGCCGAGACGGCAAATTCCGGGAAGAAAAGCTTCAGCCCCACCAGCCCGTGCTGTGCCGGGGCAGAACCAGTCCACAGGCTGCTGAGCGCAGCGACTGTGGTGGAGGGAAAAATGGAGGTGAGTTGGTTGGTGATGGTGGCACGTTGAGAAACGGCCGTTACCAAATCCTGCCGTGCCTGAAACAAATTCCAGCCGAAGCCATCCAACGTTAGCAACACAACGCGCTTCACCTCGCCCAATGGTTCCCACATTGCAGAGGGCAGCGCCGGCAACCCCTCCAATTGCACCCCGAGCATCTGCGCCACCGTGGCAGGCACATTAGCAATCGAACCACCCGCATAATTGGGCAAGGTAAACTCATTAGCTATTGGCAAATTCAAACCTTCAACATCTGGCACATTCATTAATTCACTTTTTATCCTTTGGTTTTGCTATAATTCCTACGAATGACAATCCACAGCTTTATGCCGAGCAAAGCCGAACCTTTTCACAAGCCCTTCTTCTAAATCTCTGTGAAACTCCGTGTTTTCTCTGTGTAACTCTGTGTCCCGCTTTTGTGCTTTCAAAGGAGTGTTTACATGCGTTACGAAATTAATGGCACCACCCTGCAAACCCTGGACATTTTTCTCGACAACGGCGAATCGGTCTTCACCGAATCCGGCGGCATGGCCTGGATGAAAGGCAATGTGGAAATGAATACCAACACACGCGGCGGGCTGCTCAAGGGGTTGGCCCGCAGCTTGTCTGGCGAATCGCTTTTCCTCACCACATACACCTGCAAAGGGAGCCAAAGCATGGTTACCTTCACCCCGGAGGCACCCGGTTCCATCGTACCCGTGGTTTTGGGCAGTGGCGAAAGCCGCATATGCCAAAAAGATGCCTTCATGGTCGCCGAGGATTCGGTCTCTCTGGAGATGCATTTTCGGCGCAAGCTGGGCACGGGCCTGTTCGGTGGCGAAGGGTTCATTTTGCAGAAGATCAGCGGCCCCGGCATTGCCTGGGTAGAAATTGCTGGGGAAGTTCGTGAATACAGTTTGCAAGCGGGGGAAACGATGCAAGTAGACCCCGGCCACATCGCGATGTACGAACCCTCGGTCAACTACGACATCCAGCGCGTGAAGGGCGTAAAAAATATGCTCTTTGGCGGCGAAGGGCTTTTCCTGGCCTCGCTCACTGGCCCCGGCAAAATCTGGCTGCAAAGTCTGCCGCTGTCCAATCTTGCCTCAAAATTGATGCAGTATATGCCCATCAAGACGGGCGGCTAATTTTAAGATTCAAGAAAAAAGCCAGGGGCATCCCTGGCTTTTTTTCGGCATATTTAAGTTACTACGGCCGTATACAAATACAGCCTCTGTTCGTACGGTTGGTAATACGGCCGTACGCTTCTCACACACCTTAACGAGGGTGTTGATTAACGTAAAGAATCACGCATCGCAGTCATACGCGAAGCAACACTACTGTCTACAACCTTGTCGCCCACACGCACAACCAAACCACCCAACAAAGCTGGGTTCACTTTAAACGTAACATTTTCCAGGTTCAACGCCTTCTTAACTTCAGCCTGCTCAGCATCCGTTAGCTTCACAGCGCTGGTAACCTCGCCAGAGGTGCCACTCAATTTCGCAGCATCGGCTGGAACTTTGGCAAAGAAATCGGCAATAATCGCGTGTTGGCGGGATTCGTCCAAAGAGTCTTCCACGACCTTATTGGCCGCAGCAATGGCGATAGCTGCAATCTGGCCCCGTGCGTCAGCCAAAATGGAGTTGCGCTCCTCTGCTGCATCAGCACGAGCCGCAGCGACGATTTCGTCAGCTTCCTTTTTGGCCTGTGCTTTAATGCCATTGGCTGTTTCCTCAGCCTGAACGGCCGCATCAATGCGCTGCTGCGCCGCCTGCGCCCGGGCTTCATCCATAATCTTCTTGGCTTCTGCGTCTGCATTGTCACGGGCAATGGCTGCCTGACGAGCGTCTTCCAAACCCTTGGCAATCTTTGTCTTCCGCTCTTCCAAATTGTTAATGATGGGGTTATATAAATAACCCTTCAAAACATTAAACAAAATGATGAAGAGAAGAATCATCATCAAAAAATAGCCAATATTAATACCTAATGCATCCATTTGTATTCTCTCCTAATTCATCCTTGTCTACGTAACAGTCAATGAATTTTCCGGCTATTAAGCAACAAAAATCAGAATCAGGGCGACAACCAGAGCATAGATAGCTACCGCTTCCGCCAGAGCCACACCCAAAATCATGTTACCTGTAATTGTACCGGCGGCATCTGGGTTCCGAGCAATACCTTGCACGGCACCACCTACAACAATACCCACACCGGCACCAGCGCCAATAGCGCCTGTCATGGCCAAACCGGCTCCAAGAAGTTTCAGACCTTCAGCAATTGCTTGAGCTGCTGCTACATCCATGATTTAAATCCTCCAAACGTGTTTGTGTTTTTCTTTTTGAAATGGCTTCAAAAGCCGTTGTTTACAAAATTATTATCAAATTAAAACCCTAAGGGTTTCCCTTATGAGTCAAATAACCGCAATACCAAACCTTTAGGGCCTAATATTAATGCTCCTCGCCATGATGCGATTCAGTAGCACCCTGCATAAAGGTTAAGGTCAGCAGAGCAAATACCACACCTTGCAACAAATGCACACCAAATTCCAGGTGCCAGAACAACAAATTGGCAATTGGCAGGAGCGAAGCAATTACGAACAACAGGACCTGCCCGGCAAAGATATTACCTAAAAGCCGGAAGGCGAACGAGACAATCTTGAAAATTTCACTAATGAATTCCAAAAGGCCTACGCCGATATCCATGATAGCCAGGGGATTCTTGGCAATTTCATCTCCCTTACCAGCATAGAAGGGGAAGAATTTACGCCAATACTTCATACCTTGAGCTTTCATCCCGTAGTATTGGGTCATCACAACCGAAATGAATGCCATAGCAAGCGTAAAGTTTAGATCAGTCGCGGCTGCACGTACAAATGGTACGATTGTCCAATCAGCCTCGTCAGACTTAACAGCATTTCCATCCGCGTCTGTGGTTGTAGATGCCTTGGTGAGCAATACACCATTTTGCATATCGCCAATATTGGCTTCATCTACTTCATGGTCAACCGTATGCTCGATTTCAACAACAAGCTCTTCAAGCTCGGCCTCACTCAAGGACACATCAGCCGGTTCGCCATCTTCGCCAATTAAATGAAAATGTTCAGCAATCTCATCCTGCGCCGCTTGGGATATTGGCGCACTCCGCACAACCTCTAGCGGTGTTGCGCCATTGTGCAACGCTTCCTCCGCAGCCTCTAAAGCCCCTTCAGCCTGGAAATGGGGCAAGTTTTCCCAAATACCTATGGAATCCACACCGGGAAACAGCTCCATCCAGTTGGCAACAACAATCCACAAGATGAAGGTCATAAAGAAGGGGAAGAACATCTTAGCTGATTTGCCTACTGTATTTTCTACATAGCCATAAGCCAGCTCGATGATCATTTCGATGAAGTTGTAAAAGCCGGTTGGGACTTCTTCGGCCGTGCGAGAACGAGCTCTTGCTGCGAAGGCAATAATCAAAACAATGATTGCTGCCAGGGTAGCACCCACGAATGAATTAGTCAGGCCTGCTGCAAACCAGCCACCCAGAAATTCACTGCCGCCTGGCCAGCGCATAATTACTTCACCAGGTAGCTGAATAACGGGCAGAACAGGGGGGACATATTTCTGTAGAGCAATTAGCCCTAAAAGACAAAGGTAGATGACATACCGTTTTTTCATACCTTATTCTCTTCCTCCGTAGAAGAGGTACTCGTCAATTGACGCTGCGCACGGACAGCTAGCCGCGTTGTCAGGTAAAGGACAAGGGGAAAGCTGCCCAATAAAAAAAGCACTGTAAATATTTGAGTACCCAGGAATTCGTTAAGCAATAAACCTGCGCCCAAAGCCAAACCAATAATGAGGACAGAAAGACAACCAACTTGACTCACAATTAGTGCCACAGTGGTTGGCACATTTATTTCCTGATTGTCTTTTTTCACAGTTCCTCATAAATGAGCGCGAGTTTGCGCATTATATCACAATAAAGTAGGTGGGCAACACAGGATCGCCCGTTTTCTCTGGTAGAATTAGCCGCCAGCGCCAACTAAGGCAAAGAATGCAGTGGCTGCATCTTGTGTTAATTGGAAGGCCGGACCGGCATAAACACCGAGGTAGATGATTACGGCCGTTGACAAACCAAGCCCCACCCAGGCCCCACGCGAAACCGGAATCGCCACGTCTTGCTGTTCGGAATCGTACAAATACATGTATTTGATGATGCCGAGGTAGTAGTACAACGCCACGAAAGCATTCAAAATGCCGATGAGGGCCAACCACCAGTAACCCGCATCAACGGCCGCTTTGAAGATGAAAAACTTGCCCAAAAAGCCAGCCGTCGGCGGAATGCCACCGAGTGACAGCAAGGCAAACAACATCACCAGCGCCAGATAGGGCGACCGTTTGTTCAGGCCGTACAAATCTTCCATCTGTTCCGACTTGGACACATTGCTGATAACGATGATTACGCCAAAGGCAGCGACGTTGGTGAACACATACATCAGCAGGTAGAACATTGTCGCGCCAGAGCCATCTGGCGTCAGCGTAACCAGGCCAATCATGGCGTAGCCAGCTTGGGCAATGCTAGAGTAAGCTAGCAGGCGCTTGATATTGCGCTGGTAGATGGCGGCAAAGTTACCAATCGTCATGGTAATGATGCACATGGAAACAAGCATGGGCCACCACGCCGTACCCTGCCCCGGCTGCCCGGCGCTGCCCGCAATAAAGTTCAGCGTACCAGAAGTAAAAACCCGCATGAACACAGCAAAACCAGCCGCTTTGGAAGCGGTAGAGACAAAGGCAGTAAATGGCGTCGGGCTGCCTTCGTAAACATCTGGCGTCCAGAAGTGGAAGGGAACGGCCGAAATCTTGAAGCCAAAGCCCACAATGATCATCGCGGCGGCAATTAGTAGGATACCGTTCAGATTTTGAATATCGGCAACCAGTGCGGCATCACCAACAGCAGAAGCGGCCGTTGGCACCCGAATCACCATATCGCCAATGATGTACAAATTGGTCTGCCCCGTTAAACCGTAGATCAGGCTCATACCGTACAACATCAGCCCCGTGGCAAAAGCGCCGTAAACAAAGTATTTCATACCGGCTTCTGGCGAGCGATCTTCGGTTTTGGCAAAGCCAGCCAAAATATAGGAAGAGATACTGGCCATTTCCAAACCGATGTACAGCATAATCAGGTCAGCCGAAGCTGCCATCAGGCTGAAACCCATCGTGGCCATGATTAGCAGGGCGTAATATTCCACCTTTTGCAGCCGCTTCACATCTAACGAGATGAGGCTGGTGGTCATGAGGGCGACCAAGAAGATCAGGCGGAAGACAAACGTGATAAGGTCATGCCGAATCATGCCGCCCCAAATCAGGGTTGCACCCAAATCCAGGTTAAGCGCTTCATTGGGTTCGCCAGCAAAATACCAAAGGCCAAAAGTCATTAGCAAAATTACAAAGGCACCCCATGCATTCATGAGACCAACTTTGCGTTGCTGATCCGAAGGCAGAGTGCGGCTATAAACCTGAATGACCACCAGCAAAATTGCTAAAGCAATCTCCGGGGCGAGCGCCAGATACCAGGAAAGTGTTGGTTCTATGCTCACTTATGCACCTCCCAACAGTTGCAGCAGGTTGTGCGCCCCAACCTGTACTGTGTCTAAAATCGTAAATGCTTGTTGTGCCTCTTGCAGTCGGGCCACAACGGGCTGCACCCCAGATTGCACCATCGGGACGATGATTTGGGGGTAGATGCCAATCACCAAGAGAATAACAACGAAGCCCACCAAGACAAGTTTGTCTATGGCTAAAATGGGCCGCATGTCATGCCATTTATGCTCATCGTACTCCCCAAAGAACACTGTACCTACAGCACGCATAACGTAAGCGGCCGTAATCACAATGGCAGGGGCCGAAAGAATGGCAATCCAGCGGTAGTAGTTGGCCGGATTCAAGGCAAACGCGGTGCCTGCAAGACCCAGGCCATTGCCTTGCCACACGCCGAGGAAGATAGGGAATTCCGCCACAAAGCCAGAAAGCCCCGGCATACCCATGGAAACCAAACCGCCAATAATAAAGGCGACTGCACCCCAAGGCAGCACTTTGCTCATACCGCTGAGCTCATCCATGCTTCGGGTGTGGGCACGGTCATACATCATACCGACCACAGAAAAGAAGAGTGCGGTCATGACGCCGTGGCTTACCATCTGTACACCAGCGCCAATGAAGCCGTTCATGTTCATGGCGGCAAAACCCATCGCCACCAAGCCCATGTGGCTCACGCTGGAGTAGCCGATGAGATATTTCATATCGCGCTGGCGCATGGCAATAAACGAGCCGTACAGCACGTTGACCAACGTCAGCAGGATGATGAATGGCATCCAGTAAACGGTGCCTTCTGGCAAAATCTGGATACCCACGCGCATGGAGGCGTAAGCGCCCAACTTCATCAGAACACCGGCATGAATCATAGAAACGGCCGTTGGCGCAGCCACGTGGCCATCAGGCGACCAGTTGTGGAAGGGGAATGTACCGGCCAGTACCGCAAACCCCAGGAAGAGTGGTAAGAACCAGGCTATCTGCAAGCTGGTGGCAAAATCGGCTTCCGCCCAAACGCGCAGGTCAAAAGTTGGTTCCGGCAGTTGGAAGTAGAGCACCAGGAAAGCGATAAAGGAGATGAAACTACCAATCAGCAGGTAGAGCGTCAGCTTCATCGCCGCATATTCGCGCCGTTCCTTCCAGCCCCAGATGACGATCATGACGTACATGGGCAGCACAGCCAGTTCGTAGAAGAAGAACAGCAAGAAAGCGTCTACCGCCACGAACACGCCATGTACACCAGCCACCAGCAGCATGAAGAAGGCAAAAAATTCGCGTGGCCTGTCAGAAATGCCCCAGGAGATGAGGGTACCGCCCAAGCCAACAATTGCCGTCAGGAACACCAACGTGGCGCTGAGACCATCAACACCTAAATAGTAATTGATGCCGATGCTGGGAATCCAGGCGTGCGCTTCTTCAAACCGCAGCGTTTCTGCCCACTGCGTACCGGCTACCGGTATTGCCGCATTGTAGGAAAAGTAGACGTAGGCTGACAAAATCAGACCGATAATCATGGCTGCCAGCGCCAACATGCGCGCATTCTCCCCGCGCTCTTTGGGAAGCATGAGGATGATGATGGCCGCCACTATCGGGGACAGCGTGATGATTGATAAAAAGGGAAACTGAAGTTCCATAAATTCTCTTCCCGCGTAAAAGAGTGTAATTGGATAATTGAGTAATTAAGTAATTACCTAATTACCCAATCACTTAATTACATAATTACTAAAATAGTTTTGTAATCGTGTCGTTGATAAAGACTAAAATCCACTGCGGCCAGATGCCCAGGCTAAGCATGAGGGCCATCAGGGGCCAAATCACGAAATGTTCGCGCAGCGTCATGTCTGGCAACTTGAGCCACTCTTTCTTGACTGGCCCATGCAATGTTTCGCCAATGCCCTTGAGAATGTAAGCGCCTGTCATGAGCAAACCAAGCATGGAGATGGCTAACTGCACGGTGAAGAAGCTCCAGCTTCCCCGCACAATCATAAATTCGCTGACGAAGCCGTTGAGACCGGGCAAACCGAGTGAGGCCATGCTGGTGAAGATGAGAATGGTGCCGTAAACGGGCATGATGGTCCAAATGCCACCAAACTGCTTTAAATCGCGGGTATGCGCCCGGTCGTAAATGACGCCGACGAGGAAGAACATACCGGCGGCAGAAAGTCCGTGATTTACCATTTGGAAAACAGCGCCGCTGGTGGCCATGACGGCATCGGTGGTTGCAGCGGGGTCAGCAAAGGAACGGCCGTATGCATACGCCATCACCGCAATCCCCAACACCACAAAACCCATATGGTTAATGGAGGAGTAAGCCACCAATCGTTTGAAGTCCCACTGCCCAAAAGCAGCAAACCCACCAAGGACGATACTTGCCGCACCGAGCCACGCCAGGATTACGGCCGTTTGATTTGCCTGCTGTGGAAACAACGGAATGACCAACCGGACAAACCCGTATGCGCCCAGCTTCAGCAAAACGCCCGCCAAAATCATGGAACCGGCCGTCGGCGCTTGGGTGTGCGCGTCTGGCAGCCAGGTGTGGAATGGCCAAATCGGCACTTTGATAGCAAAAGCAATGAAGAAAGCCCAGTAAGCGATCGACTTCACAAGCTCAACGTCTAGCCCTGTGCCCGCCAGCGTGCCGCTGGTTGTCTTCACCCAGATGTCCATTAACGTGGGAATGTCAAAGGTGCCCATCGAGAGGCCAATCACCTGGATAGAAAGAAGCAAACCCAAACTACCAGCCATTGTGTAAATGAAGAACTTAAACGAGGCGTAATCGCGATCTTTGCCACCCCACAGCTTGATGAGGAAGTACATCGGCACCAAGCCAAACTCCCAGAAGACAAAGAAAATCATCAAGTCGAGCGAAGCAAAAAGACCCAGCATGGCTGTTTCCATTACGAGGAATAGCACCATGTACATCCGCACTTTTTCTTCGATGCTAAAGGAAGCAAGAATGGCCAACGGGGTCAAAATGACTGTCAGCAAAAACAGCGGCAAGCTGATGCCGTCAATCCCCATGTGGTAACTTGCGCCAATAGCTGGGAACCATTCCTTCACCACTTCAAACTGGATGTTGGCGGCTGAGCGATCATAGTTGACCCACATAATCAGCACCAACACAATGGGCACCAGGCTCAATACCAACGCCAGGCGGCGAATCAAATTCTTTTCATCTTCGGGCATCAAGAAAACAATGAGTGCCGCCAAAGCTGGGAAGAAAATGATTAAATTCAGCAGGTTATCTTGAATAAAATCCATGTGAATTACCTAAATATTGTAAGCTTTTAAACCCTAAGGGTTTATCTTGAACCAACGTAACATCATCACGTAAACCCGTAGGGTTTTAAGATGGTTTATTGGAACCAACTTATGATTTGCTCCGACCAGCCGAAGTTGATCAAGAAGATAATCATAAAGGCCAGGGCTGCTGCGATAAGACCGGAAACCAAGACATACTCCTGAATCTTACCGGTTTGCAGCTGGCGAACCTCTTTTGTCATGGCCAGGAATTGGTCTTTGACCCAATCTACAGCCCGACCAAACACGGCTTCTTCGGTTGCCTTGGCCCCGCGACCAATGGCATAGAAGGTGCGTGCTACCAGGTGGAGAATGCCGTCAATGATGCCCTTATCCATCACTTCAAATACGATTACCTCGGAGAAGTAAACAACGGGGCGAATTAGCACGGCCTGGTAAAGTTCATCCCAGTACCATTTGTTTTGTAAGAAACCGTGCAAGGGGCCTAACGGCCGTATCAACGGATCATCCTGGCCTTTGGTGAGTGGCTTACGGCCGTACACCAAATAGCCTACCAAAATGCCGCCCAGTGCCACCACCAGTGAAATAATCAATGGCTCCCAACTCCACGGCAACGTCTCAATCTTATGACCGACCAAATGGAGCTCAGACGCATACAACTCTGCAATGGTCTCCTCGATGGTAGCCCCCACAAAATGATGGTACATGTTCACAAACGTGCCTTCTGTACCAAAGAAGTTGTCGGGAATACCAACCCAGCCAGCCGCTACCGCAAAAATAGACAGCATCACCAGCGGGAAGGTCATAAAACCATTGCTTTCATGCGCATGCTCCGCCAACGGCGTGCGCGGCTTGCCCAAAAAGGTCATGCTAATCTGGCGCGTGGTGTAAAAAGCGGTCAAGAAAGCCGCAATTCCTAGCATCACCAGGACGAACAGCCCAATGGCGCTGCCATCATGACTGAAAAGATACCAGGCATCGGCAAAAATTTCGTCTTTAGACCAGAACCCGGCCGTAATAAACGGCAACCCGGAGAGCGACATACCACCAATCAAAAAGGTCCAGAAGGTAATAGGCATCTTCTTCCACAAGCCGCCCATGTACCGCATATCCTGCGGGTCGGTGTGGTGGTCATGCACGTGCTCCGCCCCATGCTCCATTCCGTGAATCACAGAACCGGAAGCCAGGAAGAGCAGCGCCTTGAAGAAAGCGTGGGTAATCAGGTGGAACGCGGCGGCAATGTAAGCGCCAATGCCCACGGCCGCTACCATAAAGCCAAGCTGCGAAATCGTGGAGTAAGCCAGAACGCCTTTCACATCATTCTGAGCCACTGCAATCGTGGCCGCCATAAACGCCGTAAACGCACCGATTCCGGCAATCACCCAACCAGCGCCCGTGCCTTCAATTGCTACTGCAATCAACGGGAAGATGCGCACGATCAGGTACACACCAGCAGAAACCATCGCGGCCGCATGGATGGTGGCGCTGACGGGCGTCGGGCCTTCCATCGCGTCTGGAAGCCAGACGTGCAGCGGGAACTGCGCCGATTTACCCACGGTACCCGTGAAAATCAGCAGCGCCATAACGCCGAGCAGCCCCACGCCAATTTCCATAGCGGCATGTTCCAGGCTGTGGGCGCTCAAGGCTTCACTGAAGTTCAGCGTACCAAACGTGCGGTAGAAGAACACGATACCAAGCATCATCACCACATCGGCCACGCGGGTGGTCATAAACGCTTTAATGGCGGCTTTTCGGGGTGGAATATGCGGGATGTCGCCCGGTTTCAGGTGGTAATCACGTGCGTACCAGAAGCCAATGAGCGAGTAGGAGCAAAAGCCCATGATTTCCCAGCCGATGAAAAGCATCAGCAGGTTATCGGACACCACCAGGAGCAGCATGGCCCCGGCAAAGAGGCTCATCAAGGCAAAGAAGCGGGAGAACATCGGCTCTTCCTGGCCATGATTGGGTGTACCCCGTACGGTGCCGCGCGGCTTGCCGTAATTGTGGTAGCCCACGCTGTAGATGAAGATCATCAAGACGGCAAAGGAGACCATGAACAGCATAACGGCCGTTAATGGATCCACCGACACGCCCATTTGCAGCCAGGTGTTCTGGGCATAATCCCCAATAGGCAGCCAATCAATGGCGCTTTCTATTTGAACAGGATGTTCGATAAGCTCATGCGGATGGCTAATGTCATCATTGAGGTAAGTGCCGAACATGTTGAAAGCAACCGTCCAACTTAAAACCAGGGCTCCAATAACGCCAGCCCAGGCCAGAGTCCAGCTCAAGGTGCGGTTGTGTTTGGTAAACAACACAATCAGGAAAAACACCAACAACGGTCCGACAGGAATTAGCCAGGTTAAAGTTTGTAATGTTTCTTGTGACATAAAGCGAAACTCTTCCCGTTTTCGGTAATCGGTTCTCAGTGATCGGTAATCGGCAGGACTTACTGATTACGGTTTACCGTTCACCGATTACTGTTAATTCTTTAGCAAGTCCAACTCTTCCGCAATGACTGAATCGCGGCGACGATAAATCGAAATAATGAGCGCTAAACCAACGGCCGCTTCTGCTGCCGCCACAGTTAGCACAAAAATAGTCCAGGCCCAGCCCACAGGTGGCGCACTGGGGTTTAAAACAGAACCATAACGCCAAAATGCAACCAGGTTAATGTTGACCGCATTCAGCATTAACTCTACGGACATCAAGATACCCACCGCATTCCGGCGAGCGACAACACCATAGAGCCCAATACAAAACAGCAACGCAGCAACGAGGAGGTACCAGGATAATGGAATCATGCTTCATCCTCCATGTATTCAGCCGGCCAGGCAATATAAATAGCCCCAATCAGAGCCGCCAGCAGCAAAACAGAAGCCATAATAAATGGAATCACATATCCGCTTGGGCTGACAAACGCTTCACCCAAAGCCGCTACCGCACCTTGCAATACGGTATCAGCTACTTCTGGTCGGCCAGAAATCACCTCAAAGCCCCACCAGCGCACAATGACTGAGGCGAGTAGGGCAAACGTGCCAACGGCCGTTAACAACCCCAACCCACTTTGCGAATTAAAAGCCGCTTCCCTGGCCTGCATCATCCGGCGGGTTAACATAATGGCAAAAATGATGAGAATTGAAATCGCGCCAATGTAAACCAAAAGCTGCGCCGCAGCCAAAAAACCCGCATCCAGCATGATGTACAACCCGGCAACACCCAAAAACGAAGCCATCATTGCCAAAGCAGCATGAAACAGGTTACGGTTTGTGACCACCACAATACCTGTTACAACTGTCAACAAACTAACTAAAATAAAAATTACTTGCTCAAGCGTCACAAGTCTACTCCTGTGAAGGCAAAAAGTTTCTTGGTGGCCTTATTGCATCCACCAAACTGCAAATTTAATGAGCCGGTACCGGCTCATGATGATGGTCATGAGCAGATTCCATCTCTTCTTCGAACTCTACGTGAACCGGATGCCCCTCATTTTCCGCGACGGCCAAAACAGGGCTGGTCATATTGTGCATCTTACGCTGGCGCTGTGCCGACCGACGCAGCACCTCCAAACCGGCAAACCCAATGACCAGATTACTTACCAAATGAACGACCGCACGCACCCAACTATCCATCGTAATTCCAGGCACATAATCCATCACCAGACGATCCAGCAAAGCTACCGTCAATAAAATGATTATCGTGAGCGGAACCATGAACTTCCAATTGAAGTTCAACAATTGGTCAATGCGCAAGCGCGGCAGCGTTGCCCGCAACCACATGAAGACAAAGAAGATCAAAGCACCTTTGAATATGGAAATAAACAACCCCAACAAACGCCCCAATTGGAATCCGTTAGCCAGAACAATTTCTTCTAAGCCAAAGAAGCGGTAACCACCCAGATAAGCTGTAGAGAACAAGAAACACATGAACATGATGCCCATGTATTCCGCCGCCATGAATAGGCCGAAAACCATCCCACTGTACTCAGTGTGGAAGCCAGCCACAATTTCAGATTCAGCTTCTAACAAGTCAAAGGGAGAGCGACCTGTTTCAGCCAGGGAAGAAACAAAGAAAATCAGCGCCGAGATAGGGGCGAAAATAATAAAAGGAATCGCCTGCGCCTCAACTATCTGCATGGTAGACATGGAGCGGGCCAAAATAATAGGGACCAACAGAGAGAGAATCATTGGCACTTCGTAGCTGACCAGTTGAGCCACGGCGCGGAATGCACCCAAGAGTGCATATTTATTATTGGAACCCCAACCCGCCAACAAAAGACCTACGACCGAGATTGAGCTAATTGACAGGACGTAAAAAAGACCAACCCCTAAATCTGTACCAATAACGCCAGGCGCGAAGGGCACCACCGCAAACAGCAAGGCAGAGGTGGCTAACCCAAGAATTGGGGCCAGAAAATAGGCCAACTTATCTGCTCCAGCGGGTACTAACAACTCTTTGGTGAGCATTTTGACCACATCGGCAAACATCTGCAACAAACCATACTTACCGCCAACACGGTTGGGGCCAATACGATCTTGCATACGGGCCAATACCTTGCGTTCTGCTAATCCGACAAAGAAAACTGACACCAAAGGGATTGTGGCGACAATCAAGATACCGATTATATCTAGAACAATACTGACCCAGGGATCAGTCCCCCAAACGCTGGCCAAATAGTCTCCGGCTGTAAGATCAAAAATGCTTGAAATAAACTCTAAAATATTAAAGCTCATGGGTTATTCCCCTTAAATCCATTCTAAAACGCCACGACCCCAGGCATATAACAGACCGTCTGCCAACAAGACGATAAAGAGAACGGTGGCTCCGATAGCGAACAAGCCGAGTTGGTCGTATGCTGCGGCGATGGGAAACAGAAAAACAGATTCGATGTCAAAAATGACAAAAACAAGTGCGTAAATGTAGTATTGCACTTTGAATTGGACCCAGGCATCCCCAACGGTTTCTACACCGCATTCATAGGTTTGCTGCTTGATGGGGTTGGGCTTTTTGGGGCCGAGTAACCAGTTAATGAGGATGGGTGCTACCGCTAACAGGGGAGCTATGACCACAAACAGGACGATAAATTGCCACTCACTTTGCACAGGTGTTCTTCCTCCACTCGATAAGATGGGCAGGTTTGTAGGGTAACAGGTGTTTACTTGTTCCAGTTACAAACCATTTAGCAATGCTAAAAAAACAGGGCGATAAAATAATAAATAGCGATCAGGTAACGGCCGTTTCCTTTCAAGTCTTCCCTGGTATACAGCCGATAACAAAAACCCGGCAAAGCGTCGCAAATTTTCTTTCTCTTTACGCCACCTGCGGGTCTTGTTGAAGTTGCCTTTTAATGTTCACAAGCTATTTGTGAAATATATCCCATTTATCATCTCTTTTATAACACATGCAAGGAACAAGGGCAAAGATAACTACCGATTTTCATGCACCCTCTGCACAAGTTACGTGAGACAAAGCCAGGATATTATTGACAGTCCTTTTGCAACAAATTAGAGACCGAAGCCACGGAAATCTCCAAGGAAGAAGATTCTAACAGAAAAGAGTCTTAGGGCAACGTGAATCGCTTACCGAAACTTGAAAACTACCTGAAAAGCCACAGAGGGAAAAGAGGAACCTGATTTATCATTGGTACTATTCACGCGTTTTTTCTCTTTATCTTACGGCCGTCTTCAGTTATACTTCTGCAAATCTGACACACAGTAAGATTACCAACCAGGCACACAACCGCAACAAACCCAAATAGCCAAAACATAAAGAAACTATCTTATGCTCGACTCGCCCATTGAATCACAAAAAATAATTGCCGTTGACGACAACACTTTTACCTTGCGCATTGTCCAACACACTCTGGAGCAGGCTGGGTACCAGGTCATGACGGCCGCTTCCGGGCAAGACGCCCTCAAGCTCATCAACCGGCACGGCATGCCCCACCTGGCCATTGTAGATTTGCACATGCCAATCATGAGTGGCTTTGAATTTTGCCATGCTGTGCGCGAATTTAGCGACATGCCGATTATTATGCTAACGGCCGTAAACACCGAAGAAACCATTATTGAGGGGCTGGAACAATACGCCGAAGATTACATCGTCAAACCATTTAACCCGGAAGAGCTAAAGGCGCGTGTTGGCCGCGTTCTGCGGCGCATGGGTGACTACAGCTACACTCTGGAATCCACCACCCGCATTGATGATCGCCTCATGGTCAACTTCCCCAATCGAGAAGCGTTAGTAGAAGGGGAACCGGTCTCGCTCACCCCCACAGAAACCAAGCTACTTTACATCCTCGTACGCAATTCCGGCCGCATTGTCACTACAGACTTCTTACTCAACCGCATCTGGCCCATGGAAGAAGCCCAAGAAGATCGACTGCATGTGCATGTACACCGTTTGCGCCGAAAAATTGAGGTAAACCCCAACGAACCAACCTACATTATCGCTGAGCGTGGTACAGGGTATCGCTTCACTTCCGTCTCTGAAGCATAAGCAACACAGAGCGTAACTAGACCAAAATTGCCGCTGCCAACTCATCTGGCAGCGGCATATTGTTTTCTTCTAGCAGTTCAAACAGATGTACCACACGTTCCGCCAAAAACTGTTGCAACAAAGCGGGCTGGGCTATTGGGCAAGCATCCAAAACAGTTCGCGCTTCCTGAGCAATTTGCACCATATGGTATACACAATAGCTGGCCGCTCCACTGTGCAGCAGAATCTGCTGTGCTTCTCCTAACGCAGCTGGGTCACTTATTTGGGAAAGTAGCGCCTCGAACCGGGCTTTGCCCGGGTGGTCTGCGAGGCGAGCATATAAAATTGCCAAATTGCCCCCGCCCCGTTGCCAATCAGGGCAGGCTGGGGTTTGGTACGCATCTGCCAAATCATCACTTACCTGGATCAGTTTGCCAATGAGCTGACCAAACTGGCGAAGCTGGCTGGCAACGGCCGTATCCACCCCACCTGCCAGCGCCCCCAAATAAAAGCCCGCCCCGTAATAAGGCATACTCTTGGCTTCAACTGTGGCCCAATAATGCGCCTCACCCAAACTATCCTGCACGTCCAGGTGCTGCCCCTGGGCGGTCTTCAGATTGAGATAAATCAGTTCAGCCAGCATTAGCGGCACCGTGTCGGTCTCCATCTCTTGCACCATACGGTACGCCACTGCTTGAAAAGCCAGCGCCAGATTTGCCGCCACGCCAGCGCCCATCTGCCGGTACAATCCTTTCGGATCATCATCCAGAATGTCATCTACCAACACAATGCTGATGTAGCTGCAAGCAACGGCCGTTACCAGCGGCACCAACCCATCACCACGGCCCCCCACGGCCCGGCAAGCCAACTCAGGCAGCCGCCACGACCCTGGCCGTTTGGCGTAATGCTGCCAAACAGTTTGCATCGCAGGCCAATCAGTTACCTCCGGTTGTTGCAAAAAATAATGACCAACCTGAGCAATATCAATCATAAATTCTGTTACCCTACCAAGCTAGTTAGAAACGGCCGTTCCCCCACCATCAAAACAACGGGAAAGCTTGACCCAATCTGGTGAAAGGAGCCATATCGTTCGCTAAATTTTTGTTTTACCTATGAGGAAATTTATGCAATAAAATGTGCAGCCGACCCCTGCACACAACTTTGAAACAAAAGAAGATCAGGCCAAAAACGGCCGTTCCCCCCCTCTGACTACCAATCCCAATACCAACCCCAGGCATCTGGCTTGCGCAATGCAGACAGATCTTTGTGGTTAGATACCTTCGTCAACTGAAGCAAGGTAGCCAATAAAGTATCTTCAGACTTACCAGCTTTTAACAACTCGTTGAACTTTTCAATAGACATTGACTCTTTCATATCGGACATATCTCCTGCGAACTACTGAGCTATACCATCTACTGAGAGCCGGTCGGAAACCCCAGGTGCCTGCCTTGATTATGAAGAGCAACTATCAGGGCACACGATAGTAACAGCACTGAATTAAGTGACAGGCATTATAATGGAAATCCGCATCATTTTCATTGACCCCACATTAAAAAACAGCATTCTACCTAACTTTTTATAGGTAATTTGCAGCCTTTTTGCAGTTACACCTCATTCCAGTTACTAAAAATTGCGCATGAAGCAGCTACAACTCTATACCAGCCTTTTCAGCTAACTGCCGATTAGTCGGCTCCACCAATATTGAATTATCAGGAAAGACAATTGTGGGAACCACGCGACGCCCATTATTCACTTGCTTCACAAATGCCAGGCCTTCCTTATCAACGTCAACATCAATATTTGTATAGGGAATGCCATACTCATCCAGTAAATATTTGGCGCGATGGCAGTCTGGGCACCAATTCGTACTGTACATGAGAATTGGGGCAACATTGGTTTCATCATTGGTCATTGTCTTTTCTCCATGTGAACGTCTTTTTTCTGCATTCAATCTACGCCAATCATAACCCAAAACCGGTTGGCGAAATAATTTGCACACCGTAAACCAGGCATCATGCCCCTACCGCCCAGCAAAATTTCGGTATAATAAGATGTGTGACTACCAAACGAACCAATGAACAATGGCTGGCTGAACTTCAGGCAGAACACCCAAATTATGAAACGGCCGTTGCCAACCTCACCACCATCCTGGCCAACGGACTCCGCCGAGGGTTACTCGCCAGAGTACAAACCCCCGCCCCCGAATTTCACACCCAGGCAGAAGATTTTGCCCAGGAAGCCGTCCTTAAAGTGCTAGATAACCTGGAAACCTTTGCCGGACGCAGCAAATTTACCACCTGGGCACACAAAATTGCCATTGCCGTTGCCCTGACAGAGCTGCGCCGCAAGCGTTGGCAAGACAGCTCGCTCAACAGCCTCACCGAATCAGACGGCGGCGGCGATTACACGCCCAGTTTTGTAGCCGATGATGCGCCCACCCCAGAAAACCGCACGGCCCGCGCCGAACTGCTTACCTACGTCCAAAGCCTCATCGAAAATGAGCTAACCGAGCGCCAGCGCACCGCCCTGGTAGACTCTGTAATCCAGGGCAAAAGCACCAACCAGATCGCCAAAAAGCTGGAGATGAAGCCAAATGCCGTCTACAAGCTGCTGCATGATGCCCGCCTTAAGCTTAAAAAGAGCCTGGCAAAAGATGGTTATACGCCCGGTGACATTTTGCAGATTTTCGATTAAAAATCTATCTGAAAAAGCTACAGAGAAAGCGAAATCCGAGAAATGAAAAGCCCTCTGTGAACTCTGTGGCAAAGATTCGGGCAGACACAGCCACTATCTGCAAACAAACAGGCAAGGTAAGAAAGTTATCAATCAAGCCATCTTAAAAGGCAAATGCAGAAGCAAGCTGAGTAATTATGAGCTTTTGGAATCAGATAAAACATTTATTTAGCAGGTCTAACCAAACCATGAACCAACCCAACGAATCCGCCATGTCCCAGATGGCGCAGCCAGAGATTAGCCAGGAGCATCTGGTAAATTTAATGCAGCGTCTGGAATACACAATGGAGGAAGCCTACTCCTGCGAGGAGGCATTTGCGTTGCTGGATGAGTACGTGGAACTGGTGGCCACAGACGAAGAAGCCAAACGTTTGATGCCGTTAGTCAAAAACCATCTTGATATGTGCCCCGACTGTCAGGATGAGTTTGAAATATTGCTACATATCTTAAAAACGGCCGATTCCGACGAATAACACCCCCATCACTTACCTGATTTACCAATTTGACAAGGAGAACCCAAGATGGCGAAAGCAATCTGGAATGGCGTTGTATTGGCAGAAAGCGCACACACAGAAATGGTAGAAGGCAATCATTACTTCCCACCCAACAGCATCAACCGCGAATATTTTACGCCAAGTAGCCACCACACAACCTGCCACTGGAAAGGCGTGGCCAGCTATTTCACCCTTGAAGTAAACGGCAAAAAGAATGAAAATGCAGCCTGGTTTTACCCATCCCCCAAGGATGCGGCCCGCAACATTAAAGATCACGTCGCTTTTTGGCGCGGCGTACAAGTAGAATCCTAGTGAGGTTCCTATGTTATTAGCTGGTGATATTGGTGGCACCAAAACGGTGCTAGCCCTGTTCTCTACGGCCGAATCGGAAGACACCCTCCACCCGCGCCACCTGCAAACCTACCCAAGCGGCCGTTTTGCCTCTTTAGAAGCCATCATTGCTAAATTTTTGCAGGATAAGCAAGTAGAAGTAGATGCTGCCGCTTTTGGCGTAGCTGGCCCTGTGGTCAACGGCCGTTCTCAAATTACCAACCTGCCCTGGATCATTGATGCAGCCAACATCAGCCAAACGTTTGGCATCGCCAAAGTGGCCCTGCTCAACGACCTGGAATCCATCGCCAATGCCGTGACCCATCTGGAACCCAACGATCTGGCCACCATCAACGAAGGACAGGCCGAACCGGGCGGGGCCATTGCCGTCATCGCCCCCGGCACCGGGCTAGGCGAAGCATTCCTCATTTGGGATGGCCAGCGGTACCGCGCCCACCCCTCCGAAGGCGGACACGCCAGCTTTGCCCCCACCAACGCCGACCAACGCGCCCTGCAAGCGTACTTGCAAACAAAGTTCAAACACGTCAGCTTCGAGCGCGTGTGCTCCGGCAGCGGCATTCCCAATTTGTACGATTTTTGGCGGCAAGACGGCCGTTTCCCCGAACCAGACTGGCTACGCGAACAAATCAACCAGGCAGATGACCCCACACCTGTCATTGTGGAAGCAGGGCTGGCTAAAACGGCCGAAATTTGCCTGGCCACCGTAGAACTGTTTGTAGACATTCTGGCTGGCGAAGTGAGCAACATGGCCCTGAAGGTACTTTCCACGGGCGGCATTTATCTGGGCGGCGGCATTCCCCCCCGGCTGCTCAACCTGCTGCAAACCGAACGGTTCTGCGCCAATTTTGCCGACAAAGGGCGCTTTACCAACCTGCTTAAACAAATGCCCGTTCAGGTCATCTGCAACCCGCAGGCGGCGCTGCTGGGTGCGGCCTGGGCTGGCCTGGATTTACTAGATGCCTAAACCGTTTACGCTCCATATTTTGGAAACGCCAGACCAATTCAACCAGTTTGGCGTGCAATTGCTTACCAATTTTGCTCAGGAAGCCGTAGCCAAACACGGCCGTTTCACCATTGCCCTCTCCGGTGGCGGCACACCCGCAGGCATTTACCAACTTTGGAGCGAACGGCCGTACCGCGACCAGATGCCCTGGCAGCACACCCACCTTTTTTGGGGCGATGAACGGTTGGTTCCCCCCGATGATCCGGGCAGCAACTACAAGCAAGTCGCCGATCTTTTGCTACCCCTCGTACCAATTCCGCCCGAAAATGTGCATCGTGCCAAGGGGGAATGGGGGATGGCAACGGCCGTAACCGACTACACCACCCAGCTCCAACCCTTTGCCCAAGACGGCCAGCCACCCGTTCTGGATGTGGTGCTGCTGGGCATGGGCAATGACGGCCACACCGCCTCCCTCTTTCCCGGCTCGCCCGTGCAGCAGCCGGATTGGGTCATCGGCGTTACCGCCCAGTACAACGGCCGTCCCGCCCAGCGCATCTCACTCACGCCCACGGTCATCAACCAGGCGCGGCACGTCATCTTTTTAGTTACCGGCAGTAACAAAACTGCCACCTTACAAAAAGTGCTCTACGGCCCCCACCAGCCAGACCAGCTGCCCGCCCAGCGCATCCAACCCGCGCACGGCACATTCACCTGGTTGTTGGATACGGCCGTTGCCCAAAATTTAACAGGACACAGATAAAAGAAAAATCCGTGTTT
Source organism: Ardenticatenaceae bacterium (assembly GCA_020634455.1). Taxonomy (GTDB): domain Bacteria; phylum Chloroflexota; class Anaerolineae; order Promineifilales; family Promineifilaceae; genus Leptofilum. The sequence goes on from JACKBQ010000001.1 coordinate 1,507,753, forward strand.
ATCTGTGTGAATCAGTGTCCCATTACAAAACAAAATCAGCGTCATCCGCGTTAATCCGCGTCCCATTCAAAAGGAAAAAACCATGACCGTAACCGCCCGCAGCCTCAAAAACCTGCAAGTTCAAATCCAGGCCAACAACCACGCCATCCTTGCCGACGAACCCCTGCACGACGGCGGCGAAGACCAAGGCCCCAGCCCGTACGACCTGTTGCTCAGTTCCCTGGCTGCCTGCAAAGTGATGACCGTTCACCTGTACGCCCGGCGCAAGCAGTGGCCCGTTGAAACCGTCACCATCAGCCTCAACCACCGCAAAATCTCCGCCGACGAATGCGACGATTGCGAAACGCAAGGCAAGGCCAAAGTAGACATCATTGATTGTGAGATTAGCTTTGAAGGGGATTTAGACGAAACCCAAATTGCTCGCCTGGCGGAAATTGCCGACCGCTGCCCGGTACACCGCACCCTCACCAGCGAGACCAAGATACGAACCACTGTCATTTGATGTAGAGACGTTGCAATGCAACGTCTCTAACCATAAATCGCTTTTTCCAGCCGCAAACTTTGCACCGTCTCCGCGCTCAGCCAGAACAAGATCGTCATCAAAATGGCCGATGTGAGGCACCAGGGGCAGGTCGCCCCAATCACAAATGGCTCTAAAAAGGTGAAATAAAGGGAAAATAGCACCCCCAACAGCGTCAGCGCCAGCAGCGCCCAGGGCACAATTTGCAGCAACCGCGAGGACCCAATCAGGCTGGCGCTCCAGGTAGCCAAAATGGACAAATACCCCAACGCCCCCAAAATGCCCACCGGCACATTCAAAATCTCACCATACTCGCTTTGCTGGATCACTTGGCACGCCCCGCTGGGGTAACAAATCATCGTTTCCGGGATGGAAGCCAGGTACAGCATAATGCCCAGCCCCACCACCGCCAGCAATGGAATAGCCCACCAGCCAGACACCGGAATGGTGGCCTCTTTGTTTAGCCGATATACCGTCAGAACCACCACGCACACCATGCTCACCAGAGCAATAATGGCCAGCGTATTGCCGACTGGGTCCATCGTCAGCCGCTCGGTGATGGGGACGCCACCTACGCCCGCCTGCCAAACGGCCGCTTCAAACCGCATCCACTGCCAACCCAACAACGCTGGCATCAAAGCGCCAAGCCCCACAACAGCCCAAACCAGCGATTTTCGTTTCCACAAAACATCCATGCACCTATTTTAGCCTGCATTCGTACCGAGCAATCTTAACAACGACCCATTCTGCCTAAATCTTAACCAAACAGTTTGGCAAAGAAACCACGCACGCCGCGAGACGGCCGTTTCCCCACCAAATCCTCCGTCTGCCCATTCACCAACACATCAAACGTCTCGCCACCCACCTGGTAATGCGCCAGCCAGACCGGCAGCAACGCCAGCTTAAACGACTCCACAATCAGCCCTAGCGAACCGAGTTTAAGATTGCGCACATCTTCCAGCGTGAGCCGGTGCGGATTGCGGCGCAGCTCTTGCAGCACTTGCTTCCGCGCCTGCAACGACGCATCTGCCAGCGGGATGGTGTGCCGCTCGGCGGGCCAATCGGCCAAAAAGCGGCTGTCGTACGCCTGCAAACTGTCCAAATCGAAGCTGCTAAACGCCTGCGCCAGATCGCTGTTGAGCTTTTTGCTGGCGGGCACAGGCACATCATTGCTAAACGCCAGATGATTACCAGAGATGGGCACCCAGTTGTCCCCTTGCTTAATTTGCCCACCCCATCGAATTTCGCCACCCACGTCAAACGTCCACAGCGGCAGGTAAATGCCCACGATGGGGGAAATGCGCGGCCGTTCCACCCCACTTTCTTTCAGCCAGCCCCGAATTCGCTTCTCCGCCTGCTCGTGGGTCACCCTGAACGGGATGACCGCATGGGGCGGGATGATTTGTTGGGAAGCGGCCGTTTCCGTCACGTACGTTGAGTCGCAGTAAGGGCAGGTCAGGGTGATTGCTTCGGGGGCCAGCACAAACTCCACCGCACAGCCATTGCACTGAAAAGTGCGCATCTGCACCGGAGACAGGTGCCCCTTCGCCTGCGCCAGTGCCGCGCTGAAATCCTGCTCAAACGCGCCCTCGCCAAACTGACTTTGCTTCGGTTTGGCCGCTTGCCGCCCCACTTCCTGCTCAAAGCCGCAAAAACCGCAGCGCAACGTCACGCCATCGGCCAAAAATTGCAGCTTCCCGGCGCATTGCGGGCAAACAAACTGCTCTGCCTTGGTGGGTTCCGGCTCCTCGCTGGCGGTTTGGCTGATTTGGTCGGGATTGATGACATCTTTAGCTTGAAGACGGCCGTCCAACAAAGCCAAGCCCCGTCGCGCCACCCCGTGAGTCGGGTCGAAGGCCAGCACCTGCTCCAGGCAACTGCGCTTGTCGGCTGGTTCGTCATACACCTGGCTTAGCCAAAGCCACGCCTGCGCCTGCTGCGTTTCACTGGAATCTGTACACAAGACCCAACTTAAATAATGAAACGCTTCGTCCTTGTCTCCCGCTTTGGCGGCGGCGGTACCCTGCCGCAGCAGTTCGCGCACGCCCGCGGTGCGTACGTTGGCAAATCCGGTTTCTTCGCCAGAAAACTGCTGCATCCGCATCAACTCCTGGGGCGATTCGCGCTGGCGCACCACGGCAATTTTGTGGTTGCACCGTTCACATTGGCGGGAACGGCCGTCTGCCGCAAACAATAGTCGGCCACCACATTCAGGACATTGGTTGGAGGAGAAGTTGGCTTGGTTCATGCCGTTTAGTGTAATGGCACCTATTTACAAAGTCACTTAAACCACAGTCATGGTGACGAGTTTGCAAGTTTGCGAGTCTGCATGTTCCCCGCCCACTCGCCTACTCGCCCACTGGCAAACTTGCCTACTTTCCCCTCGCCCACTCGCCTACTTATGGTAAAATGTCAGGGATTCCTCAACAAAAGAGAAAAAGCGACTTCTAAGATCATGACGCAAAATCCAGGCAAGCAAGATAAAGTATTGGCCGTCGTTAACCGCAAGGGAGGCGTGGCAAAAACAACCACCGCCATCAATCTAGCTCACGGCCTTTCGCGCAAGCTGATGCGGCGCGTAGCCCCCAAAGATTTAAACCAAATCAGCGATCCCGGCAATTTGTATCAATATCAGGACACTCATTATTACCTGCTGGGTCACGTTTTGCTCATTGATTTTGATCCGCAAGGGCATTGCGCGCGCGGTTTGGGCATAGACACCGGCAAGGCAGACATTGGCGACGTGCTGCTGGAGCAGCGCCACATCACCGAAGCAGTGGTTTCCGCCGACCGCGCCGCCGAAGGGTTCCCCCGCCCCAACTTGTGGATTTTGCCCGCGTCCGATAATTTGGAACATGCCAAAGACATATTGCGTGCTCAGGCATTTGCCATGCCCAGCACCAAAAATTACGGTCTGGTACGCATTTTGGAAGACAGACTGGCTGTCGCTCTGGAGCGGTTCACCTACATTATTTTGGATTGCCCCCCCGCGCTGGACACCTTCACCCAGGCTGTCTACCAGTTTGCCGACTCGGCCATCGTGCCCGTAAAGCCGGATTATTTTTCGATGGCCGGAACCGGACAGCACATCAGCTCGATTTTTGAGGCGCAGATGCGGGGCATTGACATTCGCATTCACACCATCGTGCCCACGTTGAACGTGGCGCGGCAAAATTTGGACCAGCAAATGGTGGATGAACTGCGCGAGACGCATGGCAACATGGTTAGCCAGCCCATCCCGCGCAGCCAGGCAGTGGCCGAAGCGCCTGCTTTCCAACAAACTATTTTTGAATACGATGCCCGGTTTTTAAACCCGGCAACCATCGCTTACCAGGCATTGGTAGACAGAGTTTATTATGGCTAAGAAGAGAACCAGCAAAGCAGCCCCACAGGACAATTCAGCTGACCCACTAAGCAATGTGGAGACGTTTGACCCGAAGCAAGTGAAAGAAGAAACGGCCGTACGCGCCCAAAGCGTCCCCGTTTCCCCCCTCGGCCCGCCGCAAGCAATCCCTGCACCGCCTCAATTAGCCATGCCCATCCCTGCCCCAATGGCTCAGCCCAGCGAAGATGTCACCGCCCTCAAAGCAGAAATTCGCGCCCTGGAAAAGCGGAACATTGAGTTGGAAACGGCCGTTACGCAACTTAAAACCACCATTGACGAACTAAAAGCAGAGCGGGATGTACGCTTAAAACTAGAACGGGAAATGGCAGGGATGGAGGTGGAAATCCGCCAGGTACGCCACACCACCGCCGCCCTGGAAGAAGAGCGGCAGACCCGAATCGCGCTGGAACGGAAGCTCGCCTCGCTGGAAGTAATCGCCGAACGTGCCCAGGAAGCCACCGCCCAGCTTACGGAAGAACGCGCCCAGCGGGTGAAGCTGGAGCGTGAGAAAGCGACGCTGGAGGTGCAGGTACAAAGCCTGCAAAAGCTGGATACGCTGCTGAGCGAAGAGCGGCAAGCCCGCATGAACGCCCAATCTCGCGCCTCTTCTGCCGAAGCGCGGCTGGCCCGGCTGGAAGGTGAAATTCAACAAGGTGGCGGTGAAAGCGGCCGTTCCTTCATGGATCGCCTGCGCGGCCGGGGCTAAAATTAGCCACTTCGATGGAGTCATCGATACTTTTAGACGAAATTGACATTCCAGACCCACTCCTGCTAGACTCATCTACGAGGCTTGTCATGGATGACCTTGAAAAACAAATTGCTTTTTGGCGTGGCAGCGCAACGGAAGAGTGGGAAGTAGCAAATGAACTACTAGCCCTCGGTCGCATTCGTCATGCACTTTTCTGGGCACATTTGGCTTTGGAAAAAATGCTAAAAGCACACGTTTTACACCAAACAAAACAAGAGCCACCAAAAATCCACAATCTTTCTCGATTGTTAGCCCTGACAAATTTGGAAGTTGATCAAGACAAGCTGAAACTTCTTGCTGAAATGAACCGATACAATATTGAAGGCCGCTATGCATTAATGCCGGTTACTTTACCTGAAGCAAACCAAATTCAGGCCTACTGGTCTCGTATTGAAGGGACATTGCAATGGTTGCGCAACCAATTTTAGATAACATTCAGCGATATATTCACGCTTTAGAGCAACATGGCTTATCGGTGTCGCAAGTAGCTCTTTTTGGCTCGTATGCTTCAGGCCAAACAAATGAATGGAGCGACATAGATTTGATTGTCATCTCGCCAAGCTTTGACGGTAGCGTCTCAATTGAAGATGTCAATTTGCTTTGGCATACAACCTTGGAGGTTGATAACAGGATTGAACCAATTGCCTGCGGCCAAAAGCAGTGGCAAGAGGACATGGTTACCCCTCTTCTGAATGTTGCCAGACGAGAAGGCATTGTCATTAAACCTGTGGCAGAACCTGCCTGAAGGTTTGTCATGCAATAGCTAATAAACCTCTGGCCGACGGTCGGTAAAGACGGGGATTTTGACGCGAACGGCGTTTACCTGAGCAATATCAATTTCGGCCGTGCCCAACATTTCCCCCTCGCCCAACTCAATCACCGCTTCCCCCCACGGGTCCAAAATACAGGAATGCCCAAAAAAGTCGGTGCCCTTGCTGTTGCCCACGCGGTTGCAAGCCACCACAAACATCTGGTTTTCGATGGCGCGGGCGCGGAGCAGCGTACGCCAATGGGCCAGGCGCGGGTGCGGCCACTCGGCGGGCACAAACACCACCTGTGCCCCGGCCAGCGCGTACCGGCGGAACAGTTCCGGAAAGCGCAAATCGTAGCAGATGGTTAGCCCCGCTTTGCCCCAATCGGCCTCAACCAGCGTTGGCGTAGCGCCAGCGGTGAGAAACTGTTCTTCCTGCATCAGCCGGAAGAGGTGCAATTTGCTGTACTCGCCCAGGGAACGGCCGTATCCATCAAAATAAACGGCCGTGTTGCCAAACTGCCCCTCCCCCAACAACGACAAGCAAGACCCCAAAATCCCAATCTGATATTCTTTGGCCAGCGCCGCCACCTGGGCAAACAAGCCTGCATCCGTTGGCGTGGCATAACTGGCCGCATTCTCCAAATCATACCCCGTGGACCACAGCTCCGGGAAAACCACCAGGTCAGAACCGCGCCGTTTGGCCTCGGCCGTCATCGTTTGCACCGTTTGCCAATTCGTTGCCGGATCACCCAAATGCACATTCATCTGTCCCAAAGAAATTATCAGCTTCATTTGCCCTCCTTCGTAAATAATCCTCCGGGAGGGTTGATACATGGCCTTGACAGTGCCAGGAACCTCCCGGAGGTTGGTTTCACATCAGAAAATCCAAATTCAACAAATGTCAAATTTTTGGCTATAATACTTCTATTCGGGAAAGGTCAAAATAGAAGTTCGCAAATTTTACTTCCTATCCCGGCTATTTTCGCCATTTTCATGCCAGAAGCGAAATATAGCCCTGTAGCTGCACCATTGAGTCGTGAAAAGACAATCTTGTGAACAACCAATCTGACCTAACTGGACGCACCCTCGGCAAATATAAATTGTATAGTCGCCTGGGCACAGGCGGCATGGCTCGCGTGTATAAAGCGTACCAGGCCAACCTGGATCGCTTCGTGGCGCTAAAAGTGCTGCACGCTTACCTGGCCGAAGAGGATGAGTTTATCGGCCGTTTTGAGCGAGAAGCCGCCGCCGTCGCCCGCATGAGGCACCCCAACATTGTGCAGGTTTTCGATTACGACATCGAAGGGGACAGTCGCTACATGGTGATGGAATACATTGAAGGCCCCACCCTCAAAGCCGAGCTGGATCATCGCGTGCTTGAAGGTACCGAATTTTCCCCCCAAGAAATCAGTCATATCATTACTGCCCTGGCCAACGCGCTGAGCTATGCTCACTTGCGGGGCATTATTCATCGTGATGTGAAGCCATCCAACGTCATGTTCACCCTGGATGGCGACGTGGTGCTAACCGATTTTGGCATTGTGCGCATGGTGGGGCTACCGCGTTACACGCTGACTGGCGTAGTGGCGGGTACGCCCACCTACATGGCCCCGGAACAAGCCAAATCGCTTACCATTGACCAGCGTGCCGACATTTACTCGCTGGGCGTGATTTTGTATGAGCTGGTTACCGGACGCACACCATTTTCTGGCAATACACCGCTAGAAATCATCAAAAAGCATATTGATGAGCCGCTGCCGCCAATTGATCCTACCAAAAACGTTCCCATTGCCGTGGAGCAGGTCATTACCAAAGCGTTGGCAAAAGACCCTGAGGAACGGTTTCAAACGGCCGTTTCCCTTGCCAACGCCCTGCAACAAGCCCTGGGGCAAACGGCCGTCTCCCCCCACCACCCACAAATTCAAACATTGGCAACGGCCGTTTCTACCCCCACAGACCCCGCCACCCCCATCCTCTCCCCCACCTTCCAAATGCCAGATAAATGCCCCTACCGCGGCCTGTTCGCGTTTGGAGAAGAAGATGCCGCTAACTTTTTTGGTCGCGAAACATTCACCCAGCGCCTCCTCGACGCCGTCGAAAAACAGCAACTTCTGGCTGTTGTTGGCGCTTCAGGCAGCGGCAAATCCTCCGTCGTGCTGGCCGGATTGGTCGCCAAACTGCGCCCCAACCCAGATTGGCACATCATCACCTTCCGACCAGGGCCACAGCCCTTTCAGGCCCTGGCCGCCGCCCTGGTGGCAGACCAAAACCCAGCCGACAGCGAAGGCCAACAGCGCCAGGCTGCCACCCAACTCGCAGAGGATTTGCGCACCAAAAAGAACCTGCTCCTACCCCTTCTGCGCCAAATCCTGGCCGAAAACAACCCCGCCAAGCGGTTGCTGATCGTCACCGACCAGTTTGAGGAAATCTATACCCTCTGTACCGACCAAACCATGCGCCGTGCGTTTTTAGACCTGCTACTAGAAGCGCTAGACATTGCCAACTTCCGCGATCTGCCCATTCTCAGCTTTGTGCTAACCCTGCGTACCGACTTTTTGAGCCAGGCGCTCACCTACCGCCCCTTCGCCGACGCCCTTCAACACGCCGACATCAAACTCGGCCCCATGACCCGACGCGAACTCAGTCTGGCCATTGCCAGCCCCGCCCGACGCTTTGGCCTGCTGTTTGAAACTGGCCTGGTCGCCCGCATTTTAGATGATGTGGGGGATGAACCGGGCAATCTGCCACTGCTGCAATTTGCCCTGACCGAATTGTGGGAAAAAGCGCGTGAAGGGTATTTGACTCATGCCGGTTATGACGCTATTGGCGGTGTGGAAGGGGCGCTGGCTCGCTATGCCGACCGGGAATTTAATCAGCTTTCCGCCGCCGAGCGGCAGCAGGCACGGCGCGTCTTCATTCAAATGGTGCGACCCGGCGCTGGCACCGAAGACACCCGTCGCCTGGCCGAACGGAGAGAACTGGGCGAAAGTAACTGGCTACTAGTGCAAAAGTTAGCCGATGCTCGTCTGGTGGTTACCAGTTTGGCCCCCAACGGGCAAGAAACGGTGGAAGTGGTGCACGAAGCATTGATTCGTGGCTGGGGGCAGTTACGCGCCTGGATGGAGGAAGATCGGGCTTTCCGAGCCTGGCAAGAGCGGCTGCGGGCTGCGCTGCGCCAGTGGCAGATGAGTGAACTGGACAACGATGCCCTGCTGCGCGGTACGTTGCTGGCCGAAGCCGAGGGATGGCTGGCGGAACGGGAGTCATTTTTAAACCGAAACGAACGGTTTTTCATTGAGGAGAGCTTAAAGCTGCGAACGACTGAGCAACAGGCGTTGGAACATGAGCGGCTGGAGCGACAGCATGCAGCGGCCCAGGCGCGCTTTGCCCGTCGGCTAAGTTGGCTTACAGGCGCACTGGTGATAGCCATTATTCTGGTGCTGATTTTTGCCTTAACCACCGTCAACAACAGCCAGATTGCGCAGGCCAATGCCGCTACCGCCCAAGCTAACGAGGCAACGGCCGTTTCCCTGCGGCAGGCGTCTGAATTTAGCCAGGCAACCTCTTTGGCAGCCGAAGCGGCGGCCCGTGCCGATGCAGCGCTACGCGCCACGGCCGAATTCACTGCTGATGAAGAGCGGGAAATTGCTGAGTTAAGCGCTCAGGATGCGATCGCTGCTCAGGAAACGGCCGTCTACAGCGCCAATGAACTGGTAACGGCCGTCTTCAATGCCGAAGAAAACGCCCGCGAAGCAGAAAACCAGTCCCGCCAGGTTGCCGCCCGCGAACTGGCAGGCATTGCCACCGACCAGCTCAACAGCGACCCTCAGCTTAGCTTGCTGCTCTCGCTAGAAGCAGTAAATCTCACCCAATCGTTTGATCTGGCGGCCCCCGAATCGGCCGAGGATGCCTTGTTCCGCGCCATGCAATTTTCCCAGCTCCAGCGCATCTTTGCGGGCCATACCGAAGGCATTAACGATGTAACTTTTAGCCCAGACGGCCGTACGCTGGCAACCGTTAGCCAGGACGGCGAAGCAAAATTGTGGGACGTAGCCACCGGGCAAGAAATTGGCGTTCTGTCTGGTCACGCCCGTCCGGTAAAGGCAGTTGCCTTTAGCCCGGACAGCACCGTTTTGGCCACCGCCGGGGAAGATGGCTTCATCATTTTGTGGAATATTGCCACGCAAGATTTAATTACTGTGCTAAATGGCCAAGAAGGCACCGTGAACGATATTGCCTTTGCCCCAGATGGCGAGCGGCTGCTTGCCGGTTACGCCAGCAGTGCCCTTCGCCTGTGGGACACCGCCAACAGGCGCTCTTTGCTGCGGTTGTTGGGTCATACCAGCAGCGTCCATGCAGTTGCTTTTAGCGGCGATGGGCGGCGCTTTGCCTCCGGTGGGGCAGACGGCCGTATCATCATTTGGAACGGTGATACGGGCGCATCGCTCTTCTCGATAGAGCCTTTCATGGGCAACGATGGCCAGCCGATCCAGATTAACCGTCTCAACTACAGCCCCGATAATGTCCAACTACTGGCAGCCAACAGCAATGGCACGGCCACCGTCTGGAACGCCAGCGATGCTTCTCTGGTGTTCCGGGTCATCGGCCACGCCGTTGCACTGAAAGACGCGGCTTTTAGTTCGGATGGCAGCCTGTTTGCCACCGCCAGCAGCGACAGCACCGTAAAAGTGTGGAACGCGGCAACCGGGCAGGCTTTGTATACGCTCACCGGGCACACCAATGAAGTTACGGCCGTAACCTTCCACCCCAGCGCCGCCCAACTTGTCACGGGCAGCAGCGACGGCACTGCCCGGCTGTGGCGCACTCAGGCGGGGCTATCGCCGCAGATTTTATCTGGGCACACGGGCAATATTTTGGCGCTGAATTTTAGTGCAGACGGCCGTTTCCTGGTCACTGCCGGGGCCGATGAGACGGCCCGCATTTGGCGCACCGAAGATAGCGCCCAACTCATCGCCTTCACAGATCACAACAACATCGTTAATGATGCTGCTTTTGCGCCTGATGGCATGCTGCTGGCCACCGCCAGCGACGACCAAAACGCCCGCCTGTGGGACATTGCCAATGACCAAATCAAGCTGCCGGTGATGGATCATCCTGCCCCGGTAAATGGCGTGGCCTTCAACCCGGAAGGCACTGTGCTGGCCACCACCGCCGACGATGGCATTTTGCGCTTTTGGAATCCGCTGGATAACAGTTTGCAACTGCGGCTGGAATACCAGGCAGGTCTTACCAAGGTGAGCTTTAGCCCGGATGGCAGTCTGGTGGCGGCTGGGGCAATGGATGGAACGGCCGTAATCTGGAATGTCGTCACGAATGAGATTGTGCAAACGCTCGCGGGGCATGAGGGGTCGGTAGTGAATGATGTGGCGTTTAGCGGCGACGGCCGTTTGCTGGCCACCGCCAGCAGCGACGGCACGGCTCGACTGTGGGAGGTTGCCACAGGTGCAGCGCTGCGTACCTTTTCCGGGCACAGCGGGCCGGTGCTCAGTGTGGCCCTAAGCAACGATGGCTCTCGGCTGGCCACGGCCAGCGCCGACCGCACGGCCAAGCTGTGGGACACGGCCACGGGACAGGCACGGCGCACCTACCTGGGTCACACCTCCATTGTGAATGCGGTTGCTTTTGACCCGACAGACGGCCGTTTAGCCACAGCCAGCGCCGACCGCACGGCCCGCATCAACACCCTGGAGACCGTCTCAAATCTCTTCGAGCGAGCCAAACAGCTGGTCACTCGCTCCTTGTCCCCCGATGAATGCACGCAATACCTGCGTGGCCGCCTCTGCCTGGTGTTTTCCCCGTAACATGTCAAGATTAAACCGTTTTTTGACCGGAAACACGAACCCGTACCCATATCGAAATCAAGAAAAGGCTGGGCGTGGGAGCCTAGCCTTTTCTTTGGTTCTTTCTTTTGGGCAATGCCAAAAGAAAGAACAGATGGGTTATGAATAACAAACCTGCGGCCAGCGAGGCGAGATGTTTGACACAAAATGATTGTTATTCTTTGTGTCCATCGGTTGCATTATGTACATCTTGAAGGTTACCTAGATATATCGGCAACCCAAACTCTTCTCCTTTTTCCATTCGATGGATGATATTGTTTAGTTTGCTTCCAATAACTCCGTTCAGTTCAATATTTTCCCAAAATGATTCGGGAACTGTTATAATGTTGCCAACAAGTTCATTCTTTTTCACCGTGATCGTGTCAGAAAAATTATAAGAGTTAATGACGTATAAAATCTTATAAAAGATTTTATCTGCAGATTTTTTTTTATTAATTTCAATAAGAAATACATCATTATGGTGCATGATAAACCCCATATCCCCCCCAAGAACTTAAAAAATCATCCATTGTCATTGAATAAGAAGTTCCACTGTAAGGATCTAATATCCTTAGATTACCTGAAGTATTTATCCCGTTGACTATTACTGAATGCTGAATGCTTGATCCATCAACTGCCATATTTGCCATCCAAGATCCAGTTCCAGACAAAGCAGTCACAACTTCCGGCGAATTGTCAAAACCGCCTCCTATCCAAGTACCCGCTCCATTATCAATCCTATTCAAGACATCTGCAACAGATTGCACTGTAGCAGGACGGCCAATCAAATCGATCAACTCATCTTGGGGAATGTCGATGCCTCTACTTGATAGAAGCATTTGCCCACAGGCTGAACTGCACGAATCACCAAATAATTGTCTGGCAATTTTTGAATCAAATACTTCATCAATACGGTTCCATCCCGCACCTGCACCAGAAAACACCAAACTCGCTGCACAGCCACTTGGCCCTCCGGTTGCACAGCCATATAGTAAATCTGCTGCCTCAAAAACTGGCTTTCCTCCACTTACAAAACCAAGAATAGTCATATAATCATTTAAGCCGCCTGAGACTTTAGTGACACCACCATTTAGTGCATCTTCCAGACAACCTAAACTATCGCAGGTAAAACCCTGGTGTTTTTGCAGTGAGTAATTTCCATAATTCAGTAGAAAACTTTCAAGATCAGGATCAGTTAAGCATCCTTCTATTTCACATCCATCGGTTTCTCGATGTCCCGTGGGATCAGTGAAGTTGACAGGATTATTGCGAACGTATGAATATCTATTGAAGCTTTGCGGGTTGGTGGGGTCTGGTACAATTGTGTCGGGAGACAACCAGCGGTTCGTGTTTGGTTTTTAGAAATGCTTTTTTCCTGCAAAATGATCCAATCTAAAAGTATGTTGCAGAGACGGCCGTTCTCTGCCACAATCCCCCGCGCAAAAAAATTTTTAGTGGCTGATGGTTAGTGGTTAGTCAACCACCAGCCACCAACCAGTAGCCCCTAACCACAAATCCTTCAGGAGTCTAGTATGAGTTACATGGCGCAGCGGGTGGCTGGCTTTGGCACCACCATTTTTACAGAGATGACCGCTCTGGCCAACCAGCACCAGGCGATTAATTTAGGGCAAGGTTTCCCCGATTTTGCTGCGCCAGATTTTATAAAGAAAGCGGCCGTTGCCGCCATCGAAGCGGATGTGAACCAATATGCCCCGGCAAACGGCCGTCCTGCCCTGCGGCAAGCCATCGCCCAAAAAACGGGCACCTTTTACGGCATCGAGGCCAATCCCGACACCGAAATTACCATCTTGCACGGAGCCACCGAGGCGATTTTTGCCACCATTTTGGGGCTGGTCAATCCTGGCGATGAGGTGATTGTCTTCGAGCCATTTTACGATTCGTACGTGCCCGCCATCCAGATGGCCGGGGGCATTCCCCGTTTTTACACCCTGCGCCCGCCGGAGTGGCAAATTGACGCCGCTGAACTGGCTACGCTGTTCAACGCCAACACCAAGCTCATCATCATCAACACGCCGCACAACCCCACGGGCAAACGGTTTACCCAGGCAGAATTGGGGCAAATTGCCCAGCTTTGCCAGCAGCATGACGTACTGGCGATGACCGACGAGGTGTACGAGCATCTCGTCTTCGACGGCAAGCAGCACCACACGCTGGCCAACCTTCCTGGCATGGCCGAACGCACGGTAATGATTTCCAGTTTGGGGAAAACGTTTAGCGTGACGGGCTGGAAGGTGGGCTGGACCATTGCGCCGCCGGAAATTACCAAAGCAATCTTCCGGGCGCACCAGTTCATGACTTTTTGTGGGGCAGCTCCCTTGCAAGAAGCGGCGGTTACGGCCGTTTCTCAACCCACATCCTTCTACACCGAACTAACCGACTTTTACGCCCGCAAGCGCGATTTTCTGCTGGACGCCCTCAACAGCGCCGGACTGACGCCCATCGTGCCCAGCGGCACCTATTTTGTGATGGTGGATATTTCCCATCTGGGATTTGCCAACGACGTGGCCTTTTGTCGCTACCTCACCACCGAAGTGGGCGTAGCCGCCATCCCCCCTAGCGCCTTCTACCACAACCCCGCCGACGGCGCGGGGCTGGCTCGCTTCGCCTTTTGCAAAGAGGAAAAAACCCTGGCTGAAGCCGCCAAACGCCTGCAACGGCTAAAAACTGGCTAAGAATCTATCCAAAAAAGCCACAGAGCAAAAAGAGGAACCTGAGAAATGAACCGTCGCCTCTAAGTTCTCTGTGAACTCTGTGGCCAATATTCAGACAGGCTCTAAGCCAAGCCTTCGCCTCTACAGCGAACGTTCAGAATATTGCGCCGCTGCTCGCTGCAACTCAGAGCCGATTTGGGCACGCAGCCAGTTAGGAGCCAGCACTTCTACCTGTGCCCCCCAGCTGCGGATGAACGGCTGCATCTCCTGCGGCTGGGCCACCTGCACATTCAGCACGCAGCCGCCATCTTCCGTTTTTTCCAGCTTTTGCGTGGGATGCCACTGCCGCTCGTGGATGTGGGGCGTCACTTCCGAGGTAAAGCGCAGCACCACCTCGGTAATCTCGCTGCCCGCCATGATGCGCCAACCAGAGGCAAGGTGGCTCTCCAAATCGAACGCTTCTGGCACGGTGAAGGTGCGGGTAAGCAAGGTAGCGCTCTCTAACCGATCCAGTTTGAAGGTGCGAATATCTTTGGCCCAATCGTCGTGGCCGATGACGTAAATGCCGGAAGGTGTCGGTTCCAGAGCGTACGGTGCGATGACGCGCTCGCGCAGTTGCCCGCTGCGCGGCGAGCGGTAGCCAACGCGCACTTTGTGGCCTGTGCCCCACCCTTCGGCGAGGGCTTCCAGCACGGCCACTTGCCGCTGACCGTCGTTCAGGGTTTGCACGCGGTCGGCCGCCCGCTTAAGGTGGGGGGAGATTGCTTTGGGCAAGGTGATAGCCAGCTTGCGCAGGGCGGAGGTGACGTGCGGATTGCGCTCATCAATGGTGCGCGCCAGCAGCAATCCGGCCAATGTCAGGGCGATTGCTTCATGAAAGGTAAGGTGGACGGTGGTGAGGTAGCGGGTGCGGTTGAGACCGAAACGGCCGTCTTTTTGCCAAATGGGTAAGCCTTGATCACACAAAAAGTCAACGTCGCGGTACACTGTGCGGCGGTCTACGGTTAACTTGTCGGCCAGTTCGGTGGCTCGTAAGCCATCTGGCGTTAACAGCAGCAGCTCTTCAATGCGGCGCAGCCTGGATGTACGAGAAGCGAGGCGAGACATTGTTTCTCCTTGTTTTTGGCTCATTTGTTCTATTTTGCCGTGGAAACGGCCGTCTGTCAACAGCAAAATGCCGCCCCACCCAGATGCTATTTGTCCTGACAGAAATTCCCCGCCATAATGGGAGATACAAATGACAGTAATTTGTATAAGCAGAATAAACTAGTTGCCAAACCAATCAATGAGTAAAAGCAAGATTTCCGTATTGCAAATTGAAGATAATCCCGGCGATGCCTATCTGGTGAATAAGATGTTGAACCGTGCCTCCGATCTGACATCCCCAGACACGCAGATTGACATCACCACCGTAGACAGATTACAAAAAGCGCTGGAATTTTTGAAAACCAATAAATGTGACGTTATCCTGCTAGACTTGACCTTGCCAGATGCAACAGGATTAAACTCCTTTTTACAGCTAAAACACAGTTATCCCTCGACCCCAGTTGTCATTTTGAGCGGCCAGACTGCCTATGAAACGGTTATGGAAGCGGTGCGGGTTGGCGCACAAGATTATCTGTACAAAGACGATTTATCCGCAAACCTGCTGATCAAAACATTGCATTACACGATTGAACGCCATCGCCTGCTGTTTGAAATTCATCAGCGGGCTGAAGAGCTGGAAACCCAAAACCTGGCGTTAAACGACTTTGCTCATACGGTTGCCCATCAAATTCAGGGGTTACTGAGCCAAATGGTGGGGTATGCCAGCCTGGTTGACTCGCACTACCAGGAGCAGCTAAGTGTGCCGGCCAGGCAAGCCGTGGACCAAATTATGCAAAGCGGCTACAAGATGAACAACGTGATTACAGAGCTGCTGTTTTTGGCCAGTATGCGTTCAGAAAATGTGCGAGCCGATTTGCTGGATAACAAGCGCATTCTAGCTGAAGTGATGAAACGGCTGCGCTACCAAATTCGGGAAACGGCCGCAGTGATAACCATGCCAGATAGTTGGCCCCAGGCTTTTGGGTATGCGCCCTGGATTGAGGAAGTGTGGCTGAACTATTTAAGCAATGGCCTAAAGTATGGCGGTTTGGATGATCAGCCACCTCTCTTGCAGTTAGGGGCCAACCACGAGGCAAATGGCATGGTTCGTTTTTGGGTGAGAGATCAAGGGCCTGGCATTTCGCAAATTGATCAAAAGCATTTGTTTCGGGCGCATACCAGAGTCACATCGAAAAGGATCAAGGGGGAAGGATTGGGGCTTTCTATTGTAAAACGCATCGTGAAACAGAGTGGGGGTAAAGTGGGTGTTGACAGTGAAGAAGGACGCGGTAGCTGTTTCTGGTTTACCTTACCACCAGATAAACCGGTGCTAAATGAAACCAAAACCTTACCAGAAGAGTTTTGAAATTCTTGACCAGATTCAGCCATTTTTATGACCACACCGCCTGCGCTAGCGCCCCTCACGCTGCACTTGAGTGAATACGAAACGCTCAACTTACCCCAAACGCAGCTACCACCCTGGGTAGGCGAACAGCTTTGGCGCAGCTTGGACCAGGCTGGCAAAAAATTACTGGTCACTTTCCCCTCTCCCAAAACAGATGGCCAATGGCAGCTAACTGCCCAGGGTTGGGTTGGCCAGGTGCAAATTCCGCATCAGCTTGCCCTGACCATTTCTCCCAAGCTCCCCATTCATCGGCTGTTTGAGCTGTGGGAAATGGCCTATGATTTGCGGCTGGCAGAATTAGGCGAGGGGGTAACGGCCGTTTCCAGCATCCCTGAATTTTTTAGCATTCTTGCCCACATTTTAGCCCAGCGCGTTATCCGGCGGGGGCGGCAGGGGTTTCAGCGGGCCTATTTGCGCAAAACGGCCGAACTGCCTTACGTGCGCGGCAAGCTGCTGCCACCAAAACCGGGAACCGCCACGCCACAACTCCTCTGCCGCTACGATGCGCACACCGCAGACATTGCCGATAACCAGATTGTGGCCTTTACGCTAAACCAGATTGCCCGCAGTGGTCAATGCAACCCTGCCGCGCAAACGGCCGTTCGCCAGGCGTACCATTTGCTGCAACCCTTGGTGACGGTACGGCCGTTCCAGCCCAGGGATTGCCAAAACCGCAGCTACAGCCGCCTCAACCAGGATTACGCCACCCTGCACGCCCTTTGCCGCTTCTTTTTGGAGCAGACCGCCCCACTTTTGGCCAACGGCCAGCATCAGATGATCCCCTTCTTGCTCAACATGGCGCTGCTGTACGAGCGGTGCGTGGCCAACTGGCTGCAAGCCAACCTGCCCGCGCCGTACCAAATCAAGGCGCAAGAAAGCACCACCGTTGGCCCCCAAGACGAGCTGCGCTTCCAGATTGATTTGACGCTTTATGATGGCAACGGCCGTCCCCTGGCTGTGCTGGATACCAAATACAAAACCCCAGACAAACCCAGCCAGGCAGACATCAGCCAGGTGATTACCTACGCCAAAGCCAAAGGGTGCCAGCACGCCCTGCTCATCTACCCGCAGCCATTGGCGCAGCCACTGCACGTGCTGGTGGGGGATGTGCATCTGCACACGCTCAGCTTTGGTCTGGGCCAGCCGCTCGACGCCGCAGGGGCCAATTTTTTGCAGCAGTTGCAACAGCGACTGCATTTTTAAGTTTGGCCTTAAGCAGAAGCGCGTATAAAGGGAACGGCCGTATCACAAGCACCACCATCCCATTTAACAACCCACCCACCTGTGCTACGATTAAATAAATGAAACAAATTGTGGCAATCTGTGTAAATCAGAGTCCAATTACAAAACCGACGAAGGAAAATTGCATGAAAGGTATCTTCAAAAAATTATTTGGCAGCAGCAAGCCCGTCGTTACCGTGGTAAGCGGTTTGCCCCGCTCTGGCACCTCGATGATGATGAAAATGCTGGAAGCAGGCGGCATTCCCCCTCTCACAGACAAAATCCGCACCGCCGACGACGACAACCCCAAAGGCTACTACGAATTTGAGCGCGTTAAGCAGATGGACAAAGGGGACACAGCGTGGATGGCCGACGCCGAAGGCAAAAGCGTCAAAGTTATCTCTCAACTCCTGCGCTATATGCCCCCAGGCCATGAGTACAAAGTCATCTTCATGCGGCGCAACATGTCCGAAATTTTGGCCTCGCAAAAGAAAATGCTCATCAACCGGGGCGAAGACCCCGATCAAGCCCCCGACGAAGAAATCTCCGCCCTGTTTGAAAAACATCTCAACAGCGTGATGGATTGGATGGCTGCCCAACCAAACGTCTCCGTCATTTACATTCATTACAGCGACATGCTGGCCAACCCGGTGCCTCTGGTGGCCCAACTGAACGAATTTTTGGGTGGCAACATGGACATAGAGGCGATGGCTGAGGTGGTAGACCCAAATCTGTACCGAAATCGCAAAAATCGCCTGAAAAAGGAAAAATCATGAGCGCTTTGCATGAGTTAAAAATCTCCCCGGTTCGCTACCCTGGCGGCTTGCGCATTGTGGAATGCCAGGATTGCCGCTACGCTTTTGCCGCAGAGTTTGACGCGCAGGGCATTATCAAACTGGACACCAAGGAATCTATAAACAAGGGGGACATTCACGCCTCGCACCGCATGTTTCAAACGCCCCAAATAGAGCTTGAGCTGTCTATGGCAGCCGAATTGGACACCGACGACAACTTCTAGAAAAAGAAACAAACAACAAATTACGCAGATTGGACAGTGATTTTCTGATTCAATCTGCGTAATTTTTTTGCCTGCTTCACAAAACATTCAACTTGGGCAGTTCAAGGTAAGGTGGCCGCAACGGCCGTTCCCCATGCAAAAATAGCCTGATTCGGTAAATACCAGGTGCTAACGGTGTGAGCTTTGTTTGGTACCGCAAACCAGCAGATTCCAAATCTCGTTGCATGTCCAGGCACACAGGTGACTGCCGGGTCGTCGTTAAATTGTGCAGTTGGCATTGAACAGCTAACTGGGGCAGCGGCTGGCCAGCCTTGTCGGGTTCCAGGGCAAAATCCAGCGCCAGCGTTTTGAGTTGTTGGTGATAAATGTGGGTCAGAAACGGCCGTTCCCCTTCATCCAGATGCACCACAATCACATCATCCGGGGGCCGGCCCAGGTGAACATTCGTGGCCCTCACTGTCAGGCGGGCAGCGCGCGCTTTGGGCGGCAACGGGGTTGGCTTTGCCGGGGGGGCGGACGCTTTTTGGGGGGCGGCGGGCTGTTTGGCCTCTGGTTGTTCCTCCTGCACCTGCACATACTGCCCTAGCCACAGCCCTAGCCGTTCACGCTCAATGCCAGGCCAGATCACTTCCTTGTCTTCTTCCATGTAATGAACTTTGGTGCGTCGCTGCCCCGTTTCGTCCTCGCTATTTTGCTGAAATTCCACCACAAACGAGGCAAACGGTTTCCAGGCGGGCTGTTTGGGAGCAACGGCCGTTTCCTCTTTTTCAGCCGCCAATGTTTTGCCTTGGGCAATCCAGCCAGCCACTTCACCTTTGGGCAAACGCTTGCCTGCCTTTTTAGCTGCCAGCTCCACCTCATCTACCGAAAGTGCGGCCAAGGCAGCAAACGAATCCACCTTAAACTGCACTGCCAGCCATTCTTGGAAAGCAGAACCGATGCCTTTTACGGCCGTTAAATCATCCTTCAAGCCATTGTTTTTCATGATTCATATCCTCCAAAAAACATTGGCCCCAGTGCTTACCACTGAGGCCAACGTTTTAGAATCTATCCGAAAAAGCCACAGAGAAAAAAGAGGAATCTGAGAATTGCACCTTCGCCTCTAAGCTCTCTGTGAACTCTGTGGCAAATATTCGAACAGAAACTTAAATCCAAAATCAATGGAGCTGATTAAGGATGATCTTCGTAAAACTGCAACACCGGGCCTTCCCAGTAGGCCGCCATTGGGCCACGATGACCCAGCGGATCAACGTAGGTCAACAGCACAACCAGCTTCATGGCCAGGCCTTGATGCGGCACAACAGCGGGGGAAATCACCGAACCGGGCACATCGAAGCGACAGCTGTATTCGCCATTCGCACTAGGCAGCGGCTGGTTCTGGCAGTCGGGGTCACCGAAATCAACCAAAGAAAGCTCAGGGCCAGGGCCGATAGATTCCAGATTGACATGTACATGCCAGTTGCCTGCAATCATGTGCCAATTCTTACCCTTCAGTTCCCAGTTGATGTCAACTGCCCACGGGGAGCCAGCTTTGATGATCAAAGTGGGGTCTTCGCCCGTGTCATCCCGCACAACAGCAGAAATTTTACCTTTCAGATCAATAGTTGGAACTTCGAAAGTCATTTTAATTCTCCTTTTACGTTACTAAACAAAAATTGATAAGACGATACAGTTGCAAAGTCTCCGGATGACTTTTGGCTTTTGGCCGTTTGTCTTGGCCGTCAGCACGCCCTCATAAAACCATGCCCCGCTTAATTGACAGTAAACCACCGCTTAATTTCAAAAAATTTCAAATTAATTGACAAATTGGTCCCATTTGGAGTCGTCTTTAAACCTCCGGGAGACGAAAAATGCAACCGCGGTCCTGCTCCAAACCTCCCGAAGGTTGGTGCATCAAAAAAAAGCCAGCCTGGTGGGGAACACAAGCTGGCAACATCAGACCCGTAAATTGATTGTGGGTATAAGCTCAAACAGGTTCATAGCTGCGGATTGCCTCATACAACTGCGTGGTTACCGGGTCTGGCGGAACTGCCAATTCGTCAGCGAGCAACTCAACACAATGATGATATTGCCGCAAAGCCAGATAACCTTGCCGTTGGCGAGCATAAGCCCGCATCAGCAAGCGGTGTGTGGCTTCATGGCAAGATTCCACTTGTAGAAGTTTGTTGGCAAAAGGAATGCAGGTGGCGTACTGCTCCGTCTGGAAATAATGGTTGCACAACTGGGTGAGTACCTGCATGTAATGCCACTGTAGCTGTTGCCGCCGGGCAGAGGGCCACGCTTCATACCGATCTTCTGCCAGCAACTCGCCCTGGTAAAGAAGTTCAGCCGCGTGCAGGTCTGGCAAGGCAACGGCCGTTTTCCCCTGAGCTACTAATTGATTGGCACGTTTATAAATCTGGTCGAACTGCTCCACATCCAGCCAAATTTCCATCTCTGGGTTTAGAAAATAGCAATCATCCTGAAACAAAATGTGCGAAAAGTCTGGGTAACCATTGCGTAACGCCTGGCGCAGCCCGTAGATGGCCACGTTCAGGTTGTTGCGGGCCGATTCGGCCGTAGACTCCGGCCAAAACTCATGCATCAGCACCTCTTTGGTCACCCGCTCCTGGCGGTGCAGCAACAAATATTTGAAGATTGCCTTCCCTTTGCGGCTGGGCCACTCTTCAATGGAATGCTCATCCTCAAACACACGAAATGCCCCCAGACAGTAAATGGTCAGTTTGGGGGTTGTGGAATCATTGGGCACAAACGGCCGTTCTTCCTCTGTCTCTAGCATCATTGGGGGCGTTGCAACGGCCGTTTCCACACCTGGAGTCGGCCCGCTACCCAACTGCGGTGGAGACAGGCCAGACGGAACACCAGAGCGCGGCTTTCTGCGCTGCCACAATTGCGTCATGCGCTGCCACATCGAACCATTGGCGGAACCATTGAGGGAAAGAACGGCCGTTTCTGCCACAGGTTCCACCATTGCCAAAACCTTTCTTAACTCTGCTTCTAACGCTTCGCGGCGCATTTCTAGCTGGTGGTAAGCCTGCTCATGAAAGACAGCTTCTTCCTGCACTTGGACACAACTGGCATTCAAATGCGCCGCCGCCACCAGCAGCGCCTCTTGCTGCCGATCCCCAACCGCCCCAGCGTTCGTCTGCGCCCGGTGAATTAAATCTGCAATTTTTTGATATTGATTATTGAGGAGTAATTCGTGCCATTTACCGTTTTGCGCCTCTGATTTACCCACAACACTGTTCCTCCTGGATTCTATTGCTATCCTCCCGCAACTAAACAAACGGATTCCTGATTTATTTTTCCGGCATTCTCGGTAAAAATGGTGCCAAATCCATGCCCAAAACGTGTCAAAAGCATGGAGAACAATCTAACAAAACCTGGTATAAGAAAAAAGTTAACCTAGGTTAATTTTAATTGTCGCAGGTGTTAATTTTGTTTATAATCAACGTTAAGTTTTCTGAAGCTGAACTGGTGGCCGCAATCGCAAACGTTGCGTTTTGGCTGGCAATGTGCTGTACAACTCAGCATACAGTTTCTTACCTCAGACATCTACTTAAAAAGTACCAATTCTGGAAAGCGCTTGCTTAACGAGGAACGTCCCGTGACTGAAACAAATCACTTAGAACAAGAAGAAAATTGTGCTGAAATAATTAATGAAGCGATAACCGCTCAAGAAGGCATTGTCCAGGTCAGCTTGCACCCGCAAGACGGCCGTCTCGAAATTGATTACGATCCGCAAAAAGTGTCCCAGCCCGCCGTGGAAAAAGTGGCCCAACAGGTGAGCCCCATTTTGCGCGAGCGCTGGCAAACCTGCACCATGCGGCTGGGTCGCCAGGGTGGGCGCGCCTGCGAAAGCTGTGCCATCGGGCTGGAGCGCCAGCTGCACCAGCTCCCCGGCGTGCGCCGCGCCACCGCCAGCTTCATGGGCGGCGCGCTCTCCGTCACTTACAACGACCAGATCATTTCCCCTGACGAAATTTCCCTGCACGTGCAAAACATGGGCGTCGCCGTGGCCCCCTCCGCCGCCGAAATAACGGCCGAACCCGCGCCTGAACCGCCCGCTACCGGCCTGAAACGCGCCTGGCAATGGCTAAACGGCCGTCTCGAAGCCATCTTCACCGTCATCACCCTCATCACCATGATTGGCGGCCTCATTGCCGAACGGCAGGAAGCGGCCGTTGCTGCCACCGTGCTGTTTGTGATTGCCTACATCACGGGCGGCACCTTCGGCTTGCAGGGCGGCATCGAATCCCTGCGCAACCGCACCATTGATGTGGATTTGCTCATGGTTTTGGCCGCCATCGGCGCGGCCCTGGTGGGCCAGCCATTTGAAGGGGCAATGCTGCTCTTCCTGTTTTCGCTCTCCAACGTGCTGCAAGATTACGCCATGGACCGCACCCGCAACGCCATCAAGGCGCTCATGGAGCTGCGCCCGGCGCAGGCCACCGTGCGGCGCGGTGATAAAACGTACCAGTTGCCCATCGAAAAAGTAATGGTAAGCGACCTCATTTTAGTCAAACCGGGCGAACGCATTGCCCTGGATGGGGTGGTGGTAGACGGCCGTTCCGCCATCGACCAATCCTCCATCACCGGCGAATCCATGCCCGTAGGCAAAGAAGTCGGCGATTCTGTGTTTGCCGGAACCATCAACAAAAACGGCAGCCTGGAGATTCGCGTCACCAAGCTGGCCAAAGATTCCACCCTGGCCAAACTGATCCAGATGGTGGAAGAAGCCCAAAGCGAAAAAGCGGAAACGCAGCGCTTCATCGACACCGCCGAGCAATATTACGCCATCGGCGTCATCGTCCTCACTGCGCTGGTAGCCGTTGTGCCCATGCTTTTCTGGCAAGAGGCGTTTAGCGAGGCGTTTTACCGGGCGATGACCGTCATGGTCGCCGCTTCCCCCTGCGCCATCGTCATCAGCACCCCCGCCACGGTGCTTTCCGCGATTGGCAACGGCGCACGGCGTGGCATCTTGTTCAAGGGCGGCGTCTACGTAGAAAACGCGGCCACCATCAAAGTGGTCGCCTTCGACAAAACCGGCACCCTCACCCAGGGTGATCCAGAAGTGACCGACGTGCTGGCACTGGACGGGCAAACCAGCGAAGACGAGCTGTTGGCCCTGGCCGCCGCCGTCGAAGCCAAATCGGAACATCCGCTGGCCCAGGCCACCGTGAAAGCGGCCCAAAAGCGCGACCTGAGCTGGACCGAAGCCACCGATTTCCAGGCCACCACCGGGCAAGGGGTGCAGGCCACCGTGGCTGGCCGCCATTTTTGGATTGGCAACGGCCGTTTCTTCACCAAATTCAATCCAACCGGGCTGGACAAAGCCGAAGCCGAGCTGGACCGTTTGCAAAAGGCGGGCAAAACCAGTGTGCTCATGGCTGAGGTGGATGAGACGGCGGGAACGGCCGTTCTCCTGGGCATCCTGGCCTACGCCGACGTGATCCGCCCCGACGCGCCGGACGTGGTGCGTGCCCTGCACGCCAACGGGGTGCAGCACGTCGTCATGCTCACCGGCGACAACGACGCCGTGGCCCAACAAATCGCCCAGCAGGTGGGCGTAGATGCCTATTTTGCCGATTTGCTGCCGGAAGATAAGGTAACGGCCGTTAAAAAAGTGCGCGAGCAGTACGGTCCAGTGGCGATGGTCGGCGACGGCGTTAACGACGCCCCTGCCCTGGCCACCGCCGACATCGGCATTGCGATGGGCGCAGCGGGGACGGATGTGGCGCTGGAAACGGCCGACATTGTCCTCATGTCCGACGACCTGCACAACATCCCCTACACCATCGGCCTCAGCCGCAAAACGCGGCAAACCCTGCTGCAAAATCTCGGCTTTGCCATCTTCATGATTTTGCTCATGCTGGGCACCATCTTCTTCTCCGGCCTAGCCCTGCCCGCCGCCGTCGTCGGCCATGAAGGCGGCACGGTATTGGTCTCCCTCAACGGCCTGCGCATGTTGGGCTACAAACCGAAGCATTAATTGTTCACCATTCACCATTTGTAGAGACGTTGCAATGCAACGTCTCTTTTTTTTGGGGAAAACAAATTGGGTTACAGCGTCATGACCAGACGTTGCGGTGCAGCGTCTCCACTTGACAGGCGGCTCATTCTGAATAAAATATACCACATTGAAATAAATTTTTAGATGCATCAAAATTTCTAGGTGAAACAGATGGACAATCCAGCGATTTTATTATTGATAGGCACAGTGGTTTTGACAGTAACGGCCGTATTGCTCTGGCCCGAAAAAGGAGTACTCTCCCGCTGGCAGCAAGCGCGCCAGATGACCGATCGCGCCCGCCGCGAAGATGCTCTGAAACACATCTACAAATGTGAGCAAAAAGGGCGTCGCGCCAGCGTAGAAAGCATCGCCGGGGCGCTGAACGTCAGCACTAACGAGGTGGCCGAACTGCTGGGCGACATGCAAACCCACCACCTGCTGCACGTTCACAGTGACAACATTACTCTGACCAGCGAGGGCATGGAATCTGCCCTGCACATCATTCGCGCCCACCGGCTGTGGGAGCGCTACCTGGCGGAACAAACCGGCTTTAGCGAGTCGGAATGGCACAGCCAGGCGGAATTGCAAGAGCATCAGCTCACCCCCGAAGCCGCCGACGCGCTGGCTGCGAGACTCGGCCACCCCACCCACGACCCGCACGGCGATCCGATCCCCAGCGCCGCTGGCAATTACGTTTACCACGACGGCCAACCACTCAACCAGTTACCCGCCGACCAGCCCGCGCGCATCGTGCATTTGGAAGATGAGCCGGAGGCGGTTTACGCCCAACTGGTGGCCGAGGGGCTGTATCCAGGCCAAACGGTGCGGCTGATTGAGTCGAACAGCACCCGCATTCGCTTTTGGGCCAACGGCAATGAGCATGTTTTGGCCCCGATTGTGGCGCGGAATATTTCGGTACGGCCGTTACCAGCAGTTGTGGAGGAAGAAACGGCCGTTCCCGAAAAAGATCAAAGCATGAAACTGTCTGATCTGGCCTTGGGCAAAACGGCCGAAGTCCTCCGTATCTCACCCAACTGCCGGGGGGCCGAACGCCGCCGCTTCATGGACCTGGGCATCCTGCCCGGCACCGCCATCACCGCCGAAATGCGCAGCCCCAGCGGCGAACCCACCGCCTACCGCATCCGCGATGCCATTATTGCCCTACGGCCGAATCAAGCCAACTATATTTATGTAAAGCAAGCCTAACTACAGGTGCGCCGCACTTAAAAAGTGCGTCGTACCTCTGAGAGAACCTATGGAAACCAAACTAAAAACACCTCAACCCACCGCCTCCGGCTGTGAGGGCTGCCCAATGCACAACGCTGGCAACCTGCGCAAGCTGGGGGTGAACATGGAAAATTCAGACTTCGTGATTGCCCTGGCAGGCAATCCCAACACCGGCAAAAGCACCGTCTTCAACGCGCTCACCGGGCTGCGGCAGCACACTGGCAACTGGCCGGGCAAAACCGTCACCCGCGCCGAGGGCGGCTTTAGCTACGGCGACAAGCAGTACAAAATTGTGGACTTGCCCGGCACCTACTCGCTGCTCTCCACCAGCCTGGACGAAGAAGTCGCCCGCGATTTCATCCTGTTCGGCCAGCCGGACGTGACCGTGATTGTGGTGGACGCCACCCGGCTGGAACGCAACCTCAACCTGGTGCTGCAAGTGCTGGAAATCACCGATCGGGCCGTCGTCTGCCTGAACCTGATTGACGAAGCCCGCCGCCACAAGCTACAAGTGGACGAGCGGCGGCTGGCCCGCGACCTGGGCGTGCCCGTCGTGCCCACGGCCGCGCGGCAAGGCGAAGGCTTGCAGGAACTGCTGCAAGCCATTCACGAAGTAGCGACTGGTCAATTCGTGTGCAAGCCATACCGGGCCAAATCCGAATCCCCGGCGATTAAGCAGGCGCTGGCCAGGCTGGTGCCGCAAATTGAAGCGGCCTTCCCCGGGCTGCCCAACGCTCGCTGGGTGGCTTTACGCCTGCTAGACGGCGACGAGCGGCTCATGCAGGCCGTGCGCCAGGGTGAGCTGGGCGATCTGACCCGCCCCGAATTGGTGACGTTGCCGGACGCCTCGGCCAACAACCGCGTCATTCCGCTGGAGGTAGCCGCATGACAACTGTGAATCCGACCGTGAATCCGAACGACATTTTGCAAACGGCCGAATCCCTGCGCTGGGAAATCGGCCCCCAGTTCCACGAACAGCTGATGGAGGGCATCTACACCGAGGCGGCCAACCTGGCTGACCGCGCCGTGACCCGCCCCGATGAAAAACCGCGCTTCGACCTGGACCGCACCATTGACAAGATTGTAACTAGCCGCGTGTGGGGCTTTCCCATGATGCTGCTACTGTTCACCGTCGTCTTCTGGCTGACGATAAGCGGGGCCAATGTGCCCTCGGCCATGCTGGCGACGCTGCTCATTGACAAAACGGTGCCGCTGCTGCACCAGGGGGCTGACTTTTTGCGCCTGCCCTGGTGGCTGAGCGGCTTCCTGATCGATGGCATGTATTTGGCGACGGCGTGGGTGGTAAGCGTGATGCTGCCGCCGATGGCCATCTTTTTCCCGCTGTTCACCTTGCTAGAAGATTTTGGCTATCTGCCGCGCGTGGCGTTTAATCTGGACAACATCTTTCGCAAATCGGGCGCGCACGGCAAGCAGGCGCTGAGCATGATGATGGGGTTTGGCTGCAACGCCGCTGGCGTGGTGGCCACACGCATCATTGACAGCCCGCGCGAGCGATTGATTGCGATCATTACGAATAATTTTGCGCTGTGCAACGGCCGTTGGCCCACCCAAATCCTCATCGCCTCACTGTTTATCGGGGGCATGGTGCCCGCGTATCTGGGCGGCCTCATTTCCGCGCTGTCGGTAGTGGGGATTGCCCTGCTGGGCGTGTTCATCAGCTTTGTGGTTTCGTGGGGCTTGTCCCGCACCATGCTGAAGGGGGAAGTGTCCACCTTTAGCCTGGAGCTGCCACCGTACCGCCCACCGCGCATTTGGCAAACGATTTACACCTCGGTGATTGACCGCACCCTGATTGTGCTGTGGCGCGCGGTGACGTTTGCTCTGCCCGCTGGCGCGGTCATCTGGCTGAGCGCCAACATCACCATTGGCGGCGTAAGCATTGCCGAGCATCTGGTTACCTTTTTGAATCCGGCGGGGCTGCTGCTTGGGCTAAACGGCGTGATTTTGGTGGCGTACATCGTGGCCATCCCGGCCAACGAAATTGTGATTCCCACCGTGCTGATGCTGACGGTACTGGTCACCGGAGCCAACGGCGGCGCGGGCGCGGGCGTGATGTTTGAGCTGGATTCGCAGGCGGACACGATGGCCTTGTTTAGTGCGGGGGGCTGGACGTTGTTAACGGCCGTAAACCTCATGCTCTTCTCGCTGTTACACAATCCTTGCAGCACCACGATTTACACCATCTACAAGGAAACCGGCAGCAAGAAGTGGACGGCCGTTGCCGCCCTGCTCCCCCTGGTGATGGGCTTTGTGGTCACCTTCTTTGTGGCGCAGATTTGGCGACTGTTTGCGGGTGCATAATGCCAAAAATTTGTTCGTGAACGAATCTCTCGAACATCAATACCCTGATTTTTCGGGGCAATGTTCTTGGATTTCGTTTTAGCCCGATAGAATTCGCTAAACCAATCGCCATAGCTGGCGTTCGCTGTTCATACTTTTATTACCCACTGGATGCTCAAGTTCTTATCTGAGCATCCGGTGCTCTCTACACCTGTTGCAAATGGTTAATGTCCACCAACAGAATGCCTCCTTGGAGGCAGGATTGCGTGAAAGGTCAGTGTCCAGCGAACTTAGGTGATGTTCATCAACCGAGCGGTGCCATTACGTCTTTCAATGATGGCCGTATTGAGCACATTGTCGCCAAGCGCTGGTGAGCATTGATCAGCTAGAACCATTTCAGCGTCTCATTCCGGCCACCTTGCACGTGCGCTAGCACAAATTTGCTCTCGGGTCCAGGCCGTTGCCACCATCATTCTCGGCTTTTTCCCCGGTGCCTGGTTTGCCATCACCCGCGAGGCAGCGCTGCTGGGGGTTAACTTGTTTGCCGGTGGGTAAAATTCCCCTCACATTCTGATAAAAAGTGAAGCCGCTCCAATGAGCGGCTTTTTTATTTAAGTTTTGCCACGAATTACGCGAATTTGCACGAAATATTCGTGTGATTCGCAAAATTCGTATTTTGGAAGACTCATGGCCTAAAGAAAAGGCAATTCCCGATTACCTACTACCAAGAAGCCCCAATTTCTGGACCATCATTTCATCTAAGAACTGAGCAACATCATTAAATTCACTTAAAGACATCGTATCAGATTGGATTATGGAGTAGAAAATGGTTACGTACTTACCATATTGCCCCATCACTTTACAGATTTGCTTTGGCCCGGCTACATTGTTAATTGTGCAAGCCATGTAAAATTGGGCAGCATAAGAACTGGTATAAGATAGTTCCGGAGGCGTTTGCCAAAGTGTATCTATGGCAATGCTATTATCATTAAACTCAGAGCGGTATAAATCCTCATACCCATTATTTGCCTGATTTTCGTTGGAGTAAAATAACACAAAGTGATCAGAGATTATGTATTTTTCACTCTGAAGTTTGAACGAAATATATGTATCATCCTCATC
Source organism: Ardenticatenaceae bacterium (assembly GCA_020634455.1). GTDB lineage: Bacteria > Chloroflexota > Anaerolineae > Promineifilales > Promineifilaceae > Leptofilum. The sequence continues at coordinate 1,537,065 of JACKBQ010000001.1, forward strand.
GCCGAAACCAATACTTGGCCCCATTGGACGAGGAGCCCCAGATAGTTCCCAAGAAGGTGGTAATATTTCCAACGGCAAGAGTAGATCTTGTGTTGCTAAGTCTTGTTTTGATGGAGACTGACAAGATGTGATTGATAGCATCCCAATCAGACTACCAAGAAGTAATGGAACCAATATGTGCTTAACCTGTACCAAAATTCACCTGCGTTTTTCTAATTTAGAAGAGGCGACCTTGCTGCAACGGCCGTATCTCCCCCACATCCAGCCCCACAATCTGCTTAAACCGGTTGCACGTCTTGGGTGAAAAGCCCGAATAATCATTGTTGAAGAAGCCGAAAATATGCTGGAACTGCGGCAGCAGCGGTTTGATTTGGGCGTACCACGCCTGCAAATCGGCCGTTTTGTCAACCAGTTCCTTGTCTTTCGTGGCGTACTGCCCGTGTGGACCAATAAAGCGCAGGTAGAGAAAATCGGCCGTGGGGGTGATGGTTTTGGGCAGGTGGATGTAGTCGGTGGCGGTGAGGCAGATGTTAAACGGCCGTAACAAATCCACCACCTCAGGTCGCACCCACGACTCATGCCGGAACTCCACCGCATACCGCGCTGTTGGCGGCAGCTGGCTCAAAAATTGGCGCAGTTCCTCCACCTGGGCGTAGGTAAACGCGGGGCCAAACTGGATGAGAATGCAGCCGAGTTTTTCTTGTAGCAGAACGGCCGTTTCCACAAATTCCGCCATCGCCTCAATCCCGTCCGTCAGACGGGCTTCATGGGTAATCGCTTTCGGCGTTTTCAGGCAAAAGGTGAAATGGTCCGTGGTGGATTGTCGCCAGCGGACAACGCTTTCCGGGCGCGGCGTGCCGTAAAACGTGCTATCAATTTCGACAGCATCGAACAGCGTGCTGTAATGGGCCAGGTAATTTTTGGGAGCCATCCCGGCGGGATAAAACGGGCCAAGCCACTGCTTGTAGCCAAAACCCATCGTGCCGAGATGCCATTGTGTTGAGGAAAACATTGAAGGAGATCGGAGATTGGAGACTAGAGATTAATCTCCAATCTCCAGTCCCCAATCTCCTAAAAATTTAGTCGCCGGTTTGGGGAACGGCCGTTGCCTGCTCCACCACTTGCTCTGGAATAGGCGTATGTACAATCTCGTACCGAATGTACACAGCCACGACAAACAGCAGCAGCCCGGTAGCCTGGTGGATCAAGGCCAGGTAAACAGGCACGCTAAACCAAATTGTGAGCACCCCCAGCGTAATTTGCACCGCCACCAAACCGAGAAAATAGATCACGGCTTTGTGCACGTTAGCCGAGTAAGCATGCCGCTTGGTGATGAAGAAGAGCCAGATAGCCGCCCCCAGCACCACAAAAGCAAACCAGCGGTGCACAAAATGCACGCCCACCGGAGCGGAAATCAGGTTTTGCCACCAGGCGTCAAACTGGGTAAACAAATTGTTGGGAATCCACCGCCCGGCCATCAGCGGCCACGTGTTGGAAATCCAGCCCGCTTTTAGCCCAGCCACAAAGCCGCCCCAGGTGATCTGAATCACCAAAATGGTCAGCGTGAGCGCGGACAAAATGTAAGGCAGCGAGCCGCGACCTTTGTTGATAACGGGCGGAAAATGATGCACGTGCCGCAGCGCTGTCCACATCGTTAGCGCCAGCAAAAAGAGCGCCATCAGCAAATGAATCGTCAGGCGGAAATGGTTCACGGCCGGATTTTCAATCAGGCCGCTGCTAACCATGTACCAGCCCAAAAAGCCCTGGAAGCCAAACAAAGCACCAATCGTTAGGTAGACAAATGATTTTCGCCAGGGGATGATACCCTTGAACAGATAGTAAAACAGTGGAATCACCACAAACAGCCCGGCAAAACGAGCGATCAGCCGGTGAATGTACTCCACGTAGAAAATTTCTTTGTACTCGGTGATTGTCATCTGGTGATTGATGTACATGCCTTCCGGGGTTTGCTGATATTTAGCATACTCTGCTTCCCAGGCAGCCTGCCCGATGGGGGGCACCACGCCGCTGACCGGGTTCCACTCCACAATGGAAAGCCCAGAGCGCGTCAGCCGCACAAACCCGCCAAACACCACCATGATCATGATGAGGCCGCTCACTACAAAAAGCCAACGAATGATTTTTTTGTTGTCTTGTTCTGACATTTTCTGCTCCTGCAAATCTTACAATCCTCTCGGCGGATTCAACCTGGAACTTTATCCGGCACAAATCCTCTGGGAGGTTTAATTTTGTTCTCTTCCAGGCGCGATTATACCAAGATTCAACCATCCTTTCAGGCGATAAAAATTGCCTCTATGACATTTGGCGGAAATATGGATGATTTTTGTCAACAATTATTCTGGATCGTTTCAAATGAAGATTGGACCAATTTGTTCAAGTGCAAACCACATGAAAAGGAAATTGGTCCAATCTAACACCCAAAACAGCTACTTTCTGTTAAGATGAACCTGACAATTTATAAACCCCACCAAACGAGAAAACATTATGAAAAAATTCGGATTGCTGCTGTTGTTTTTTGGCCTACTGCTCATTGCTTGTGATGAGGTGTCAGATGAGTACATGGAAGATATTTTTGATGAGCCTGTGAGTGACGAAGCAGATTTTGAGGATGAAGGGGATGCAGGCGTGGTTACGGCCGTAACTTCCCCCACCACTGCCACCACCGACTTCGCCTTCACCGACTGCCCCTTTGACGCCCCCGCCGACATCGAATGCGGCTTCCTCACCGTGCCCGAAGACCGCAGCAGCGCCAATTCGCCCACCATCGAACTGGCCGTCGCCATCGTCGCTGCGCCAGATGGAGCCACCGAGCCGCCGATGGTCTACCTGGCGGGCGGCCCCGGCGGCAGCGGCATAGACGACTACATTGCCGACCCGGAAGGCTGGGAGATGCCCTTCCTGCAAAACCGCGACCTCATTTTGCTAGACCAGCGCGGCACCGGCTTCTCTGAACCCACCCTCGACTGCCCCGAATTTGCCGAGGTGGACGCACAGGACAATCCTGATTCGCTTTGCTTTGACCGCCTCACCGATGAAGGCATCAACCTGATGGCCTACAACACCCAGGAAAACGCTGCCGACGTCGAGGCGCTGCGGCTGGCGCTGGGCATCGCGCAGTGGGATGTGTTGGGCATCTCCTACGGCACGCGGCTGGCGCTGGAAGTGATGCGCAACCATCCCGACGGGGTGCGCGCCGTCATCCTCGATTCGCCCTTCCCGCCCAACGCCGACACGCCTGTGGACGAGGTGTACAGCTTCACCGACGCCCTCGCCCAGCTGGTGGCCGACTGCGAGCGGGATGATTATTGCAACGAAAATTACCCCGATTTGGAAAACGTTTTTCTGGACACGGTGCAGCGGCTGAATGAGGACGAAACGGCCGAAATCTTCGGTGACGATCTCGTGTTTGCTCTCAGCAGCGCCTTCAGCGACACCTCACTCATTCCCCTGCTGCCCTACGTCATCTACGAGGTGGCCAACGACAATTTTGACGCGCTGGGCGAAATCAGCGCCGAAGGTGGCGCTTCCCGCACCCAGTACCAGGACGACGGGGATCGCAGCGATAGCGAGGGGATGTACAACTCTGTGATTTGCCACGATGAGTATGCGCTGGGGGATTACGAGCGGGTGGAAACGGCCGTTGTCGGTACAATCCCACAAGAACTTGAAGGCGCACTTTTGCAGACGACTTTTGACTTAACCAGCCTGTGTGAATACTGGAATCCGATGGCGGGGGTGGATAATACGGCCGTTTCCAGCAATATCCCCACGCTCATTCTGGTTGGCCAGTACGACGTCGCCACGCCACCCCGCTGGGCCACCCTCACCGCCGCCACCCTGCCCAACAGCACCGTCGTGCTCGTGCCTGGTGCCGGTCACTCCTTGCTCAGCAGCGTCGAATGCACCATCGCCATCACCGACGACTTCCTGGCCAACCCCAACCAAGCGCCAGACACCAGCTGTCTGGCCGACATCGAATGGCCCTACTTTGAGTAAATAGCATCTTTCCGCTGTGGCCAGTGGTCTCAACCGCGCCACTTTCTGGGCCATTTATTGACGTTGCGTAACAGAAATAGTTTGGGGAAGAACGGCCGTTTACCTTGTACCTGATGCTGCTGTGGGGGAAACGGCCGTTTCCCACCCAAACTTTAGACTAAAATCCAAAAATTCCGCAAGATTTAGCAGGCGGTACGGCGGGACACCAACCGCAGCCAGACATTTTCCTGTTCGTGTCTCCGATCAAGTCCCAAATTAGTCGGGGAATTCGTGTAAATTCGCGCTATTCGTGGCAAAAATTTGGCATAAAAAAGCCGCTCAGTGAGCGGCTTCATTTTTGAACTTTTGTTTTGTTGGCGCGCGATTAGCCGCCAGCAACCAGTCTGGCACCCAGCAGCGCCGCCTCTTGAGTGATAGCAAACCAGGCACCGGGGAAAAAGCCGAGAATGATGGTAGCAACGGCCGTAATTCCCACAACCAGCTTCACACCCGGCATCGCCACCACTTCGCCGTCGCCATCGTGCATGTACATCAGGTAGACCACGCGCAGGTAGTAATAACCAGAGATGACGCTGGTCACCACGCCAATAATCGCCAACCAGAGCAAATCCGCTTCAATGGCCGCCCGGAAGACGAAGAATTTGCCGGAAAAACCACCCGTCGGCGGCACACCCGTCAGCGAGAGCATGAAGTAGGCCATCGCCAACGCCAGCATTGGGCTGCGCTTGGCCAGCCCTTTGTAATCGTCCAGCATGGTGCCTTCGTTTTGCTTGTGCTCCAGGGCAATTACCACCGCAAACGCACCCAGGTTGGTGAACAAGTAGGCAAACATGTAAAACAGCGCCGAGCTTACGCCGTCGGAACTGCCCATGCCTGCGGCCACAGCAATCATGATGTAGCCTGCGTGGGCAATGCTGGAATAAGCTAGCATACGCTTGATGTTGTTTTGGGAGATGGCCACCACGTTACCCAAAATGAGCGTGAGTGCGGCCACAATCGCTGCGGCTCCGGTCCAGGTGTCGCCCAAATCGGGCAGCGCCGTGACAAAAATGCGCAGCATGGCGGCAAAACCACCCACTTTGGCCCCCACAGACATGAAAGCGGTTACCACCGTGGGCGCACCTTCGTACACATCTGGCGTCCACATGTGGAAGGGAACGGCCGCTACCTTGAAGGCAAATCCCACGAGCAGGAAGGCCGCGCCAGCCAGACCCAACGCCCCGCTGCCGCCAATCCCGGCCAATACCTCCGGCAACGCGGTGGAACCCGTCGCGCCGTAGGTGAGGGCAATGCCAAACACCAAAATACTGGAGGAGAACGCCCCCAGCAGGAAATATTTCATGGCAGATTCTTCGGAATCGGTGCGGGGCCAGGCCATGCCAGACATGATGTAAAGCGGAATGGAGAGCACTTCCAGAGCCAGGAAGATCAAAATGAGGTCGTTGGCCATGCCCATGAGCATCATGCCGCTAATGGAGAAGAGCATGAGCATATAAAATTCTGGCCGATCCAGCTCGTGCTTGCGCAAATAGCCAGCGGCAACCAGGATAGAAAGCAAGCCAGTGAGGATGAAAGTAATGTTGAGGAAGGTGGCAAAATTATCTACCACCAGCATGGCATGTCCCCCCTGGGGGATAAACGTCTCGTAGCTGTCGCCCCACAGCGCCCAGGATTGCACCAGGGCAATCATCAGACCCAAGGCGGCCAACCAGGGTGCCCAACTGCGATTCTCTTCAGCAACAAAGAGGTCAAGAACCATCAACAAGACGCCCCAGCCAGCCACAATCAGCACGGGGGCGACAATTGGAAAATAGAGTGTTGGAATTTGAAACTCCATAGCGTTTGAAGACCCTTCCTAAAATAATTTCGGCAACCTGTACCGAACGTCTGTGCAGGCTGTCACAATCGGGGCGATCATACCACATTTGCCCGATAAAACTACTGAAAATAAACGGCCGTATCGCCCCCTAATTGACCTGCTTTTCTACAAAGATCGTTTACAATCTAAACAATACAGGTGGTGCATCCCAACCCACCACAGAACCCACTGAACCTTGGAGGTTGTTATGGAGAGTTTGTTAATAAAGAATACGGCCGTACTCGTCACCATGGACGACGAACGACGCGAAATTGTCAACGGCGGGCTGTTCGTGCGGGGCAACGTCATCGAACAGGTTGGCCCAACGAATGAACTGCCAGAAACGGCCGATACCGTCCTCGATTTAAGCGGCCACATCGTCCTGCCCGGATTAATCAACACCCACCACCATCTGTACCAAACCCTCACCCGCGTGATGGCTCAGAACAATAATCTGTTCGACTGGCTCACCACCCTTTACCCCATCTGGGCCAATCTCACCGACGAAGCGATCTACGTCAGCACCATCACTGGGCTGGCCGAGCTGGCTCTCTCTGGCTGCACCACCAGCAGCGACCATTTGTACATTTTCCCCAACGACTGCACGCTGGATAGCCAGATTCGCGCCGCGCAGGAGATTGGCGTACGCTTTCACGCCGCTCGCGGCTCCATGTCGCTGGGCGAAAGCCAGGGTGGTTTACCACCAGATCGGGTCACCGAAAAAGAACCGTTCATCCTCAAAGACAGCCAGCGGCTCATCGAAACCTACCATGACGCCAGCCGCCACGCCATGATGCGCGTGGTGCTGGCTCCCTGCTCCCCCTTCTCCGTCACGCCAGACCTCATGCGCGAATCGGCCAACATGGCCCGCGCCTACGGCGTGCGTCTGCACACCCACCTGGCCGAAACGCTGGAAGAAGAGGAATTTTGCCTGCAAACATTCGGGCAGCGACCCGTGCCTTACGTGGAATCGCTGGGCTGGACGGGGGACGACGTGTGGCATGCCCATTGCGTCCACATGAGCCAACCAGAGATTGATCTATTTGGCAAAACGCAAACTGGCGTGGCTCACTGCCCCAGCAGCAACATGCGGCTGTCCAGCGGCATCGCACCGGTGCTGGCCTGGCGGGATGCGGGTGTGCCGGTGGGTTTGGGGGTAGACGGCTCGGCTTCCAACGATGGCGGGCACTTGCTTACCGAGGCGCGGCAGGCAATGCTGCTCCAGCGCGTCGCCCCGGACCGCTACCTGAGCGAACAGCCGGGTGGGCGGGGCGGCTTTGGCGGCCGTCCAGATGCAATGTCGGCGCGGCAGGCTTTGGAGATTGGCACACGGGGCGGAGCGGCCGTTTTGGGGCGAGACGATATCGGTTATCTGGCACCGGGCATGAGCGCCGACTTCATTGCCCTGAACCTGAACCAGGTGGCCTTTGCTGGCGCACTGCACGATCCGGTAGCGGCCGTTTTGCTCTGCCAGCCGCCATCAGTGGATTATTCAGTCATCAACGGGAAAATTGTGGTAAAAGAAGGCCAGCTCATAACGGTTGACCTCATGCCCCATCTGGAAAAGCATAACGCCATCGCCGCTAAAATGATCCGAAATGAATAAAAATAAGGGGTTCATTTTGAACCCCTTGTCATTCAGAGCAGCGAAAAACTACCAATTAAACCTAATTGGAAACTGTAATCTGCAAACTGCTTATATTGTTTTGTTCATCTGCTTCAACAATCTGGCTCATCGAATCCACTACAACATATAAATTGTAGGTGCCATTTGCCACATTACTCCATGTGAAAGACACAGTTTCATTGTGACCACACCCTTTTAGCGCAACTGGCTGGGCGCTGCCAAGCAACACCCCGCCAGCTAACGGGTCGCCACTATAAAATTGCACTGAAAAATCTTTGGCAAAAACGTTTGTACCGCTGTTGGCCACCTGAGCAGTCAACGTCACAGTTGTTGGCGCTATCAACGACGTTTCGCTTGTGAATGAAGAAGCGTATAGATCAACCTCTGGAAGCATATTTTTGGTGTAGCCCGCATAGTTTTGACCCATCGCAGAGAGTTTCCACGGATATTGATTGGCTGCGCCTTCAAATAAATACCCATTGTAGCCATCACCTACCGCGCCAGTGCTAAACCAAGACCAGGTTTGCACCATCCGGTAATCATCGTTTGGGTCTCCTAAAATTGGGTCTGTGGCTGTCAGCATGTAATCAAAAGTCGCATTCATAAACGTATTCACGCGAGCATTATCAAAACCGAGATAGTCTGGCATCAAAACGCCATATTCTGAAACGGTCAATGGCAAGCCAGCATACCCCCGATCCGCCATCCATTGGCGGAAGTTGGTGATTCTTTGTTTAAACATGGCAATGTTGTCGTTATCTTGAATGCTTACAATCTCCCCAAAGTTGGCTGTGATGCCTGGTGGTATTTCAGCGCCCCAGCAGTTGCCTGGATCGTAATCACAGCTCACTTCGTTGAGAATAAAGTTGTGAATGCTCCAACCATCTACGGGCATGGAATCGCCACCATTTTGTTGCGCATAGCTTTGCAATACCAAATCAAGATATTCCAGCCGAATGGGGGTTGGTTGGACGATGGTACCAGCGAAAATACGTGCGGTGGAATCGGCCGTTTTTATTAGATCGTACAGTTCTGCATAAGCAGCAGCATAAACATGTGGTTCAATGTCATCCTGAAAGTCAGCCCGATCTGGCTCGTTGCCAATCAACCAATCAGCGCCTGGATTCTGGGTAATGGCATCCGTCAGAGCCGTTCCGCTAGGCGAATAGCTATAATCCATTGCATTTGGCCCCGTTTGGGTGAGGCGAATAACCGGCACAAACGCAGCAGATGATTCTAGAATGGGGCTTTTGGTTGTATTGTAATTTAAGTACCAACCGAGCCTTAGCTTCGCAATCTCAACATTGGCTGGATCTTGGATCACATTGGCACCAAAACGACATTGGGGAGGAATACCATTACTCGCGATAGGCAAATAGAGAGCCTGTGTAACACTTGCTTTCGTTGGGGCAATATCTTTGGCGCTGAACAGCAAAACAGCAGCTAGAAAAGCCAGCAAGAGTGTTCCAAAAAGCGCATTCTTTTTTGTCCAAACTTCCCGCACTACTTTTTCAGACATTTTTATTTTTCAACCTCAATAAAAAGTGGATTTGCCCCAACTGTGAAAGTCGTAAATCCGTCCATAACACCATCATTGCCATCACTGCGCACAATTACATTTCCAGTAATACTATTTTTGACAGTTGCTGAAGATACAGGCAACCGCAACGAGGCCGTTGCGGTTGTGTCTACCCGGTTCAACCAGGCGACATAGAGTGTCCGATTATGCACGTTATCATTGAATTGATGCACTTCCATCAAGCTATTACCTGTTTGAGATGTTGGCAAAGTTTTCACGAAATGCGCAGTAGAGAGTTCAGCAACGGCCGTTTGATACACTTGATAAGCCAATTTTTCTACTGGCGGATCATCATTGGTAACCAAACCAGTATTATAAGGGTATCCCCCGCCCACATCGTACAGCATCCACCAAATCATCAAATCTAAATCGGCCGCCATGCTTTGGGTAAATAGCTGAACAACATACCTGGATTGAATTTGCGGCGAGCCGGGGATGCTTGGCCCCGATGCGTTGTTATCATGCCAACCAGCTTCGGTAATAATGATGGGTTTATCCAGCCCGTAAGATGCCAAAACGCTTCGAATCACATTGGCCTTTTCCAGCAGCCCTGGCCCTTGGTTATCAGTCCAACGAGTGTAAAAAGCTGGATAGGAATGAAAATTCATAACATCGAAATACAGGTCGCCACCAGCATCCAGCACATCGGTTAGAAATGACTCAACAAATTTCCCACCATCAGATTTGAGAAAATCATACGCTATGCCGCCAAAAACAACTTGCGCTTGCGGATTAGCCGCTTTGACAACAGGATATATTTCTTCAAGCATAAATGCATACTGTTCACCATGATTGCCCCAGCCCACTGGCGGTGAGAACGTGGCGTCTACGATAGAGTTACTGTCTGGTTCGTTATACATTTCCCAATAAAGCACAACGGGCGAACCGGGCGCATCGTCTATACCGTCCCCATCGTATCTTTCCACCAATGCGCCCATGAACTCGGCAAAATTTTCAAGATTATTGGGGTTGATAGGGCCGGTATCATACGTGGCTGCCCATGCGGGAGCCCTGTTGACCGTGGCAACAATATTGTAACCCCCGAAATCTGGTCGAGCAGCCGCCAAGCCAGCATCTATTGCATCCCACTGATATGATGGGGGTGCAGTCAATGTAGGTTCGGCACTTGCCCACGAAATTTCTACACGCACCCAGGTGGCGTTAGATCCTTGTAATGCATCATAATACTTGGATGTATTCGAGGTCGGGCCATACATTTGCACGCCGAAAATCGGCAATCCGAGCGATGCATCAAATCTGTTTTGCACCATTGGTAGGTAGGTTGTTGTATTCGCTGTACCGCCTGTTTCATTGGCTTGTTTGCTTTGCACGTTTGTTGGTTTCATGAGCAGGAATAGCGCCATGAAGCTAATAAACATTGCGGGAAGCCCAATTATTGGGCGAATTTTCTTGACAAAATGCATTAATAAAAACCTCTTTGAACAGACCTGGCTAATAACTTTTGCTAGGGTTTCACCACAAGTGGCAAATTTGTGTATTTTGCATATGGGGATACCCATTGAGCAATCACATTGTTGCCTTTGCCAGTTATCCAGGCGGTTCCGTTGTTATCTACTGTAATATCGGTGGGTTGGCTGTTGCTTACAGAAAGCCCATGGGCACTGTAGCGCAGTAAATCGTTGTCGGAGGCGCTAAGTTCCATACGACCAACACGACCCAAATCTGTTTGTACAAACCATATGAAGTTATTCGTTCCGTCTGTGGTGAAATCTATTGCACTCGCGCCGGAGCTATTGGGTAAGACCTGATACCAACGCCAAAATGTGAGGGTGCCTTCTGCATATCGGCCCACCCGATTCGTGCTGTTGGCAGTAATCCAGGGTGCTGAATTATCCAGAGTAAGTCCGGTAGGTGGATAGGGGGGTACTCCAAAGTCCTGAACGGGAATTTTGATGAATGTTGTACTGGTTTGGGGCTTCAACTCTGCAACGTGATTCGTGGCAGGTGACGTGATCCAAATACTGTTATTGTTGAGGATAGCGATGTGAGTGGGATTGCCCCCGGTAGCATCATAAGGGTACAGGGTAAATTGCGAGCCAGCGGGATTATAGCTAAGCAGGTGGTTCGTGCTGGGGGAAGTGATGTAGAGAAGGCCATTTGGTGCCAGCGCCAGGTTTAGCGGCACCTGGTTTGCGGGGAGGGGAAATTCTGTAATGGCTCCTGTGCCAATGTTTAACCTTCCTAGTCGGGCCGTACCTGGTTCGGTGAACCAGATCGCATTGTTGCCAGCATCATAAACCAGATCATAGGGGGTGCTGCCGGCCGTGATGCCTGTGGTGAAGGGGGTAAACGCAAAATTGGTGGCCGTGGTTACTACAAGCCGCCCTATGGCATTTGCACCGGGCATGGTGAACCAGACCGTGGTGGGAGGGCCGCTTGCCGCAACTACAATGCTTTGCGGGGCGCTATTGGCAAGCGGAATTGGATATTCTGTAATGTAGCCGTTGGTGCTGCTTGCGGCTCCCTGTTCATCAGCGAACAACAAAATAGTGGTTGTTGCCATCATAAAAACAAAAAATATTGTTAGATAGACGCGTGTTTTTTTAACCATTACACATATTTCCTTGATACGCCTAGTTCATCGTTTTCTAGGTGTCGCATTGCGCTGTAACGTTTGCTGACATGGAGGGCGGGTTTAAACTGTATCTGGCTGCAATTTTTCTTGCTGCCATTGGGCTTGCAGCTGCAGCAACCCATCTAATTCTTCAGCCATGCCTGCTTGAATGCGAAAATTGTACGCTTGTTTATGGAAATCGTAACATTGATGGGAACGGCCGTCGTGTACGGCCGTACTTACCACATATGTTGCAGGCAATAATGGCAACTGGGCAATCTCGTACCGCACCAACCCTGCCCCGTGCAGCGTACCCAGGTCTACGCCCGCCAGCTTGGTGTTGGGGCCATTCACCTGCACCCCATCCTGGCGGAAAATCGCCAACCCAATTTCTGGGTTCACAATTGGCTGGTGCGCCAGATAGCCAATTTCAATCGTCATCGGCTCACCGGTGGCAAATACGTCTTTTGGTTCGTTGTGCTGGTTTAAAAAGCGCGTACTGGTAATTTCTATCTCACCAGAGCCGGTGCGGGCAAAATTGACTGACGCCAGTTCGCCCGGTTTCTGGTAGGCATGTGCCACATATTCTGCCGCAATTTCATCCACTGTGCCATACGCCTGGGGAATGCCCTTATCAATCCATAATATGTGGGTGCAAAGGGTGCGCACCAGGTTAATGTTGTGGCTCACAATGATGATGGTCACGCCGCGATCCTTCATAGCCATGATGGCGTTGACGCATTTGGTTTGGAAAGCCTGATCGCCCACCGCCAAAATTTCGTCCACGATGAGGATGTCTGGCTGCATGTGGATGGCCACGCTAAAGCCGAGCCGCATGTACATGCCAGAGGAGTAATGCTTGACGGGCATGTCTATAAAATCGCCAAGCTCAGAAAATTCCACAATGCGGTCGTAGTAGGCGTGGGTACTGGCTTCATCAAAGCCGAGCAGGGCGGCGTTGAGGAAGATGTTTTCCCGCCCGGTGAGGTCTGGGTGGAAACCGGCTCCCAGTTCTAGCAAGGCGCTAACACGGCCGTTTATGAGGATACGGCCGTTGTTCGGGCGCAAAATCCGGGCAATCAGCTTCAGGATGGTGCTTTTGCCGCTGCCATTGCGCCCCACAATGCCAAAACATTGCCCCGGCAGCACGTCAAAACTCACATCCCGCACCGCCCACAGCGACTCGGTAGATTTCTTCGGCTGCCTGCGTCGCGAAAACAGCGCAATGAATGTTTCCAATACCGATTGCGGTTTTTCTTTGGTAAAGGCAAACCGCTTATCCACATTTTGGAAGCTAATAACTGGCTCTAAACCCATAAAACGTTACGTATCTCACAAGTGCCTGGCACAGGGCGCAGATGTTCAGTTAAAACATCAAACCACCCGTACCAGGCACCATCTATCTTACTTAAAAATTCAACTGTGCATTGTAGCGCAATCAGGAAAAGCGACCAAACACGTCCGATCAACGTTTTGCCAACGATAATCCGGTAGGGGAGAGGCGGTTGGCCGCGATCAGACGAAAAACGGCACAACAAACCCTCCAACCGCCTCGCCCACATGCCGCAATGACCAGATGGTTGGCAATGTAAAACAGGGCGAGGCAGGTGGAGAGGTTCATTCGGCGCAAATTGAGAGACCGTCGCCACCTACCTAGCCCCTACGAATCTTCCTGGTAATTTGGCAAGGTGAAGGAGAGGTGACAACTGCTATCACCTGTTAATTTTGCGTACACGGCACCGCCGTATTTTTCAACCAGCCCGGTTGCCAAGCCGACGGAATCAAAATACCGCTGTCGCTCTGTAAATTTCAACTGCCCCGTCTCGCCATTAAGAATATCTTCGATGTTGTAACGTACTTCTACTGGGTGTGGGAAATGAAAGCGAAGGGTGTCATCAGATACGGCCGTTACTTCCAAAACGCCCCCCTTATTCCTTTGAAACCACCCTCTTGCCAGCAGATTGATAATTGATCGGGCTTCAAATCTATTGATGGAAACGGCCGTTTCCAAAGCCAACTCACTCTCAACCTCAAACTCAATCATCTTATCAATTTCTGCCAACGTCACCGCTTCCGGTTCAGGTTCTTTATCTATCCACTCTACGGCTCTCAAACTATCAAAAATGTGATATCTGATTGCCTCATACATCTTTTTTGCATGGTGATCGATTGCCTCAATACCTTCTTGCTGTTCGCTATTTAGGGAACCACCCATTGATTCAGGATGCTCAAGCATCAGTTTGCTAAATCCCAAGATAATATTTACTGCCGACAAGAAATCATTAGTTGCAGATTGTAAAATTTGTTGGGTCACGTCATGCTTAAGATTCAATTTATCCAGTTGCTGATTCGCTTCCTGCAATTCACGTCGGTAATTTTGAACTAAACTGGACTCTAAATTCTCCAAAGCATCTGCTTTTGTCAGAATTTTTTTAGTTTCTTGGAGTAGTTCATTACTACGAACAGCACCTTTTTTCATGGCATCAACTGCCTTTGCCTGTTCGCTATCCAACGGCTGATAGTAGTTATTCTCTTCGTCTAGCAATATGTAGGCATATTCTCGAATAACAGTTAACGGCGTCATCAGCTCCGAAACCATTGTGGCAACAACCCTATTCAACTTCTTGTTTTCTTCCTGCGCAGTAATGAGCCGCTGGCGTAAGTCTGCCGCAGAGAGTTGGTCCGGGTCTGGGTTTTGGTTTGTCATTTGGGTTTGCCTCCCCTTTCTTTACCGCATTTTTTGCAAACTACAAGTTCCACGCGCTGCGCACAGTATGCAAAATTTGAATCGCTTTGGCAATAAGGGCTTTATTGGCGGGCTTGTTGGGCCACAGGCTGGCCCCAGAGGGGTGTGGGAGGGGGACGACGAGACGACCCGTGAGCGGTAATCCGTTATCGGTAAGCGATAAGCGGTGATCAGTACCGATTACGGATAACCGATTACCGATTACCGAAACAGGCAGCGCGTCGTCAAAATTAAAGTTCACCGGGTTGGTGAGGGCAGACGGTGGGAAGTAAACGGCCGTTCCCACCACCTCGTTCAGTTTCATCTTGGCCGGATACAGGAGCTTGATTGCCAGACCACCGACCAAAATCATCAGCCTGGGGCGCACCAGGGCGATTTCTCGCTCTAAAAAGGGGCGGCAGAGGGCTTGCTCCGCTTTGCTAGGGACGCGGTCGCCTTTGCCGCTTTTGGGGTCTTTACCGGGGTAACATTTGGTAACGGCCGTCATGTAATGCCGCGCCCGGAATTCGTCCTCATCCCAACCAGCTTCCCCCAGCCATTGGAATAAGCGCGTGCCAGAGGTGGCATTGAACGGCCGTTTCGCCTCCACTTCCGTCACACCCGGAGCCTGACCAATCAGCAGCACCTCCGCCCCCGCGCTGCCGCAAAACACCGCCCCCGGCACAATGGCGTGCCCCGCTGCCAAGCACAAGCGGCAGGGACGCATTTCGTTGTGAAGGTCAGTTAGGGAACCCATGAAGACGTAATTGGTAATTGAGTCATTGGGTAATGACTCAATTACCAATAACTCAATTACTCAGTCGCTTCAACCAGCGCCACAAACTTGTCAATATCCGCTCGCAGCACGTCCAGGCTAGCTTCCCAGAACGCTTCGCTGCGGATGTCTATGCCGAAGCGGTTGGCCAAATCGGCGGCGTTGCCCATGCCGGTCATAGAGAGCAGCTCATCGTAACCTGCCTTGAATGGCTCTGGTTCGGCCTGGTATTGCGCGTACAGCCCCAGCCCAAACAGCAGGCCAAAGGTGTAGGGGAAGTTGTAGAAGGTGGAGCCGTAGTAATGCGGCACGTACGCCCAGCGGTACGGATGCAGCGAGCCATCTTCCAGGGCATCCCCCAGCGAGGCCAGCTGGGTTTCCTCGTCCAGAGCGCACAACTCTTCCACCGACAGCTCCCGCTCTTTGCGCTTCTCGAACAGCTTTTCTTCAAACATGAAGTTGCTGCTGGCTCCCAACACCACGCGAGCGGCGTACTCCAGCAGGCCGTCTAAAATGATGAGCTGGTCTTGGGGAACGGCCGTTGCCAAAGCCGCATTCTCCACAATTTTCTGGCAAAAGGTGCTGGCCGTCTCCGCCAGCGTCATGGGGGTGTCACGCAGCAGCGGCGTGCGCTGGGCCAGGCACATGTTGTGGTAAGCGTGCCCCAACTCATGCGCCAGCGTGCTAACCCCAGAAAAACCGGGTTCAAAATTGGTCAGGATGCGGCTCTCCTCATCGCGCAAGCCCATGCAAAACGCCCCGCCCCGCTTGCCATCACGCGGTTCCGCATCAATCCAGTTCTCTTTGAAGGCGCGTTCAGCCAGTCCACGCATCTTTTCTGAGTAGGTGCCAAACTGGGTTAGCACAAACTCGGTAGCATCCTGGTAAGCCCAGCTTTGCTCACCCTGCCCCAGCGGCACCAGCCGATCGTACCAGGCCATTTTGGGCAGCCCTAGCGCCTTGGCCCGCGCCTTCAGGTACCGCTGAAAATCGGGGAACGATTTGCGCGTGGCGTTCATCATCGCATCCAGCGTGGGTCGGTCAATCGCATTTTGGAACAGCACCATGTCCAGCGGATTTTCCCAACCGCGCCGCTGGGTAAGCGCCAGGGTTTCGCCTTTCAGACTGTTGAGACAAGCGGCAACGGGAACGGCCGCTTCTGCCAACGTAGCCAAAACTGCCTGATGCGCCTGTGCCCGTACCGCTCGATCTGGATCATAGGCCAGATTTTGGGCCGCTGTTAACGGCATTTTTTGCATCTCGCCGTCCCGCTCGATGTTCACGGTAATTTGGGACGTAAAGTTATTGAACAACCGGTACCAACTGCTGCCACCGGTTAGCGCCAGCTCTGCGGCTAAATCTTCCTGCTCAGGCGACATGAGGTGCAAAGCCCGTTCACGTGCTTGTAGCAAAGTGTATTCATGCTCGCGGGCCACGGCCGATTTTTCCAGCAATTCCTCCACATCCAACGAGCCAATCCAGGCAGTGAGCCGGGTGCCTAGCAGCGACAGGCGGGAAAGATGGGGCAGCAGTTGGCTGTGCCGGGCCTGTGCTTCGGTGTTGCGAGAATCAGTGGTCAGATAGCCATACAGATAAGCCTGTAAAATATGTATTTGTTCATCAATCTCGTTAAACCGGTTGATGATCGTGTCAAACAAGGAAACAAGCTGATCACCAACGGGAACGGCCGTTTCCAATCGGTTGATACCATTTTCATCAAAAAGCTGAACCATGCTGGCAATTGCTTCGATAACTTGCTGGTAACCGGTTTCAAACTGCGGTGAATCTAGCCCCGGAAAAACGGTGCTAAAATCCCAATGTGGAAGACCTGACTGAACGTTGCTCATATTGTTTGCTCCAATTGTCTCGCTTTCAAGGGAATATCAATCAAAAGTGCAAATGATTTTGATAAATGAAAGGACAGCGATAAGAATAATATTCTATTAGATAATCGTCTAGTTTGCGAATCTTAACGGCCGTTTGCAGCTAAGTTAGCGTAATTGTACAGACGGCTTTGAGTAAGCGGACCCATACTTTGTTACAATAGTTTACACAAATTACTTTCCACTGGTGCAAAACAAACGACACATATGGACTTTATGGAACAGATGGCAGAGGGCGCAACGAACAAATTTGTTGTGCCAGAAACAAATGAACAGAACTTGATGCTTGATAATTTACTCCGGCAGTATTTGCAGGCAACTGCCGTTTCCCTGGCATTGGCCTGTTTGTTATCATTTCTACAGAACAATTTTACTGCACGAGACACCGGCATAGTGGGTGGGTACATCATTTTGTTACTGGTTGGCTACCGGCTGCTTAAAACAAAGCAGAGTATGTGGCTGGCACATGGATTTACGGCCGTCTTTTGGCTTGCCATTACCGCCACGCTCTTCACTTTTGGCATCAAACAGCTCCCCAACCCTGGTGCCTACATCGTCATCATTCTCATTGCGCTAATTTTACTGCGAGCACGCACGACCTTTATCTATTTCATCCTCTCCTCAATCGCTGTTTCCCTGCTCATGCTAGCCTCGCAGCTTGGGCGAATTCCAGTTATACCAGTTACGCAACGCAACACCGCCTACCTATTGAAAAGCTTGCCCCAAGCATTTCTCACCTTTAGCATTTTAGGTTACACGTACTTTACCTTGCGGTTCATCCTGGACACCCTGCATTTCAATGAACAAACCTTGCAACAAATCAGGTACACACTCGGACAACGCACTGCTGACCTTTCTGCTAGCAATGCCCAACTACGCCACGAAGTACAAGAACGGCAGCAAGCAGAAGCCAATTTAGAGCGACAGCGTGCCTTTTTGCGCAACATTATTGATTCCATCCCCAATTTTGTTTCGGTAAAAAACACAAACGGCCGTTACCTTCTGGTCAACAAAGCATTCGCCACGCTGTATACTGCCACTCCATCTCAAATTGAAGGCCAGACGGTGCAGCAAATCAACAATCACCGAGAAAACGTATTTACCCAATTTGCAGAAGGCGACCGGCGGGTGCTGGACACTTTGGAAGAAATTTATTGGCCCGAAATGCCATTTATAGACCCAACAAACAAACAGCGATGGCTCCATGTAGTTAAACGGCCGTTACTAGACCCCACCACAAATGAACACAACATTATCACTGTTTCTACAGATATCACCCTGGAAAAAACCACCACAGAATCTCTACGCGAAAAAGAAACAAACTTCCGCACCCTCGTCGAAGCCTCATTTGAAGGCATCATCATCTGCATTAACCACGTCATTCAAGAAGCCAATCTCAGCTTTGCCACCATGTTTGGCTATACGGCCGTTACCGACGTGCTCGGTAAAAACGCCAGCGAATTTTTAGCCACAGATGACGTCGCAACCCTGAAAGACAATTTAAATCAAAGCCAAAAAACCAGCCTGGAAGTCGTCGGCGTGCGCCAAGACAAAACCACCTTCCCCGCCGAACTGGTAACCCACACAATCAATTATCAGGGCCAAAAAGCCCAAATTACCGGCTACCGCGACATTACCCTGCGCAAACAGGCCGAAGAAGCAGAACAGCACGCTCAAAAGCTGGAAAGCCTCAGCTTGATGGCTGGCGGGCTGGCGCATGACTTCAACAACCTGCTTGTGGCCATGATGGGGCAAATGGCCATCGCCAAAGCCAAAATAGAGCCGAACCATCCCGGCCAAAGCAATTTAGACAAAGCCATTCAGGCCACAGAAACGGCCGCAATGCTCACCCGTCAACTGCTAGCCTACACAGGGCAAGGCCATTTTGAAGTCACCACCATCCAGCTAAACCGGCTCATCGCCCAAAACTTGCAGCTATTTCAGGATGCGCTGCCCCCCAATATCACCTTCCACACCAATCTCTACGAACCCTTACCCCACATTTTGGCCGACGGCGTACAAATTCAACAAGTCATCATGAATTTGCTCCTCAACGCCGCCGAAGCGCTTGGCACCCAGCCCGGCACCATCACCATCAACACCGCACCTTACCAGCTTACCCAAAAGAACCTGCCGCAATGGCAACCCCACAACGACACCATCACCCCAGGTGCATTTGTTCTGCTAGAAATGAACGACACAGGGCGGGGGATGGATGAAGACACCCTCAATCGCATCTTCGACCCGTTTTTTTCCACAAAAGGAACCGGGCGCGGTTTAGGGCTGGCTGCCGTTATGGGCATTGTTCGCGGGCACGGCGGCGGCGTACACGCCAGCAGCCAACCAGGCACAGGTACCACTTTCCAATTTATCTTTCCCCAGGAAGAAGCAGAAGAAACAGACCTGGAAACGGCCGTTCCCAATCAGCTAAACCAGCAAGACACCGTCCTCATCATAGATGACGAAAC
Source organism: Ardenticatenaceae bacterium (assembly GCA_020634455.1). Lineage (GTDB taxonomy): Bacteria > Chloroflexota > Anaerolineae > Promineifilales > Promineifilaceae > Leptofilum. The sequence goes on from JACKBQ010000001.1 coordinate 1,556,572, forward strand.
GGCCGTGCGCGAAGCGGTTAGCGACATTTTAGATCTGGAAGCAATCCCCGCCCTCACCGCCGCCAGCGGGCAAGAAGGTATAGACGTATTCACGGCCAAACAGCACCAAATTGGGCTTATCATTTTGGATTTATCCATGCCCGGCATGAGCGGCATAGAAGCATTTGACCTTCTGCGTCAGGTAGACCCTGCCGCCAAAATTATTCTCTCTTCTGGCTACACCGAAGCCGAAATTTTAGAAAAAATGGCCGGCACCCGCCCCACAGGCTTCCTACAAAAACCGTATCGCCTGGACACCGTGCTGCAAATCGTGCAAAAGCATTTGTCCCCGTAAACTGCACATATGGCACGGATTTGTCCAGCAAATTATCCGTGTTATCGGTTAAATCCGTGTCTAATTACTGTTCAACGGCTGTATCCTCCAAACCGGCCAAATGCTGCCCCACACTGCCCCCCTCTGCCATAATTTGCTGCTGATACTGTGACACCAGCTCCCGCCGCAGCACCTTGCCAATAAAGCTGCGCGGGAACTCCTTCACAAAAATGACCAGGCGCGGCACCTGGCTGGGCGGCAGCCGCCGTTCACAAAACGAGATGATCGTTTTGGCTGGGATGCGCGTTTTTTCCTTCAAACTCACAAAGGCCACCGGCTGATTGGCAATGCCCACCACCACCACCTCGCGCACCTCTGGCAGCTCGTAAATCACCTCTTCCACATCGCGCGGGTACGCCAGCGCTTTGTCTTCGCCCTGCCAGCTATCCTGGCGACGGCTGATAATCTGAAAGTAGCCATCTTCGGTCATGCGGGCCACGTCGTTGGTGTGCAGCCAGCCCTCTTTGTCGATGACCTCGTGTGTGGCCGCCTCATCCTGCCAGTAGCCGCGCATCACCTGCGGGCCACGAATCACCAGTTCGCCAATTTGGCCAATAGCCAATGGCCGTCCCGTCTTCAAATCCACAATGCGCGCCTCGGTGCTGGGCAAAGGTAAACCGATTGAGCCGACTTTGTGACGGCCGTTTATCGGATTGGCGTGGGTCACCGGGCTGGCCTCACTCAGGCCGTACCCTTCCACCAGCGTGCCCTTGGTGAGCTTCTCAAACGTTTCCTTCACTTCAATCGGTAAGGGAGCCGCCCCGCTGATGCAGGCGCGGATCGACTCTATGCCAAATTTGCGCACGCCGGGAAAATTGTTCAGCGCCACGTACATGGCGGGGACGCCGGGGAACAGCGTTGGTTTTTCGCGGCGAATGGTGCGCAGCACATCTTCCGCGTCGAAGCGAGGCAGCAAAATCATGCTGGCCCCAATGCTCACCGCCAGGTTCATCGCCGAGGTCATGCCGTAGACGTGGCTGAACGGCACAACGCACAGCATCGCCTCCTGCCCATCGCGCACATCCGTCAGCCAGAGGCGCACCTGCATCGTGTTGGCCACCAGATTGTAGTGGCTGAGCACCACGCCCTTGGGCTGGCCCGTCGTGCCGCTGGTAAACTGGAGAACGGCCGTATCCTCCGCCCGCACTTCCACTTTTGGTGGCTGGGGCCGGAATTTACGCAGCCAGTTTGCCCACACAAAATCGGATGCCACGCCTGGATTGGGTGGCTTGTCAGCCGCGCGGGGGCCAGGCATCACAGTCGCCGCCAGCTTTTTGGTCAGCGGCAAATAATCGTTCACGCTGGCATAAACTACGTGGCGCACGCCACTTTGCGCTTTGATGCGTACGGCCGTTTCGCCAAATCGCCCCAGCGTCACCAAAACCTCCGCCCCAGACGCATTCGCCTGCCGCACCAGCTCTTCTGGCGGGTCTAGCGGGTTGGCCATCACGGCAATCGCCCCGATGCGCAGCGTGCCGTAATACGCAATCACCAAATGCGGCAGATTGGGCAGCAGCAGCATGATGCGCGTCCCCTTTTTGCTGCCCAGCGAGAGCAATCCATTGGCAAAACGGGCCGCCTGGGCGCTGAGCGAGCGGTAACTCAGCGTGCGCCCCATAAAACGAATGGCGGGCCGGTTGGGGAAGCGCCGCCACGCCCGATCGAGCAGGCGCGTCAGGGGCAAGCGGGGAATGTCAATGGTGGGCGGCACGGCCGTTTCGTAATTAGCCAACCAGGGACGCTCCGCCAGCAAACTGCCACGTCCGGCCGATTCGGCGTCGCTGCGCCAACGGGAATGGGTAGGAACGGCCGTATCTCCCTCCAAAAAGCGCTCAATGGCCCGATTTACCGCGTCCCGCCGCTCCAGCATCACCATGTGCGCCGACACGCCCACGTTGATCACCTCGGAGCCTTCGGGCACCAGTTCCGCCACCCGCTCAAACGCCGATTGGGGCAGCACGCGGTCTTTGTTGCCCAAAATCACCATCGTTTGGGGCTTGAGTTCGGGGAATTTGTCCCAGCCGCGCCAGTGGCGCAGGTTGTGCAAATACATCTCTTGCAGGGCGTAGAGCGAGGCGTCCATGACGCGGTTGGCGACCGGTTGCAGCAGGCGCAGCAGCGCTTCCGGCAGGCGGAACATCACTTTGTAGGCAGGCAAAATGCTGTACTCTCCCGCCCCGGCGATGAGGATGAGATGGCTGACGCGCTCCGGGTAGCGCCAGGCAAATTCGGTGGCGATGGCCACACCATAGGAGTGCCCGGCCAGCACAATCGGCCGATTCACATCGCAGTGGCGCAGCACGGCCATGATGTCGGCCAAAATGCGGTCCATCTCGTAGCCGTGCCCGGGGCGTGAGGAACGGCCGTGTCCGCGCAAATCGAGCGCAATCACCTCATTGTGAATGGCAAACTGCTCAATCTGGTAGCGCCACTGCCGCGAACGGCCGCCAAACCCGTGGATGAAGAGGATGGTGTGCAACGGCCGTTCCGGGGCAATGCGAATATAGCTAATCCGCACATCCGCCTCAACTTGCGCTTCCTCGCGGTAAAGTTCCAGGTCAAGCTGCATCACTCACTCCTAAGTACAATACTTTTCAAATAAGGTGGAGTGAGTATCCTCAGATGCGAACGGCTGGTGCGAAACCCGTTCCGCATCTGAGGATGCTCCACTCCTCGCTCCTTAACAGAGGTAGGGCGGATTGGCAATCCGACCTACGATTTTCTTGACAACGCTTCGGGCAGCAGATTGTGGTGCAAAATGTGAGTTTCGTCGTTAAGGCCGACCAACCAGGTGGCAAGCTGCCCAATCGCCAACTGCACACCGCGCGTGGGTCGCGGGAAGCCCAATTCGTGCAGACTAATCACAAAGTTCCCCGGCTCGCGCTGCCGGATGACCAGCCCCAGCCGCTGGGCCACTGGCTCTTCCTTGATGTACGTTTCCACAAAGAGCGAACTGTCTTCTTTGGCGCGGAACATCTCCATGAAGTTGATGTGGCAGTCGTCTTGTGAGAATTGGAAACGGCCGTATCCCGCCTCAATTTCATCTAAACCAAGTGGGGATTGCAGCACAGTGTGGGGCATGGGGAACTCCTTGGGAATGGGGTAGGTTTGGGGAACGGCCGTTTCAACGCGGGCAAACTTGTAATAGTGGCAGGTGCGCCCTTCGTCCAAACCGATTTGCTCATATTTGGTGCGCAGCCGCTCGTGGTCTGCCGTCACAAAGGTGGTGGCCTGGCGGCTGCGGAAGTACGGCGTGCTTTCCAGCGCTTCGGTGATGGCCAGGGCGTAATCGGCGTGATCGGTAGCGATCTCCAGACGGCCGTTTGGCACCATCCGCGTCGCCAGCAAATGCAAGAACTCCACGCTGATCAGCCGCCGATGCAGCTGCCGCGCCTTGGGCCACGGGTCCGGGAAGTTAATGAACACCTCGGCGATAGCGTCTGGCGAGCAGAGCGCTTGCAACAGGTAACGGGCATCGCTTTGCAGCACACGTACGTTGGTCAAGCCCAACGTTTTAATTTTGCGCTGTGCCTTATCCAGCGCGGGTAGGGAAATTTCAACGCCGAGGAGGTTGGCAGACGGCCGTTTCTGAGCCATATCCACCAAAAAATGGCCGCTGCCAAAGCCAATTTCAATCAGCAACGGCGCTTCACGGCCAAAGGTATCGGCCCAAGCGGTGGGCCAGCGTAATTGTTGGATTTGCAACAGCGATGATGTCATGACCGCATTATACCGTAAACGGTTATCCGTGAACGGTGAACGGTAATCGGATTACTGAATACCGATTACCGACCCCCGCCAGCTTGCCCCAACCTTCTGGATGGGTGACAATACGCTCACCACTATTTTTCATGAAAGAGAGGCGCACATTGCACAAAAGAAACATTCGCATCATTGGGGTACCGATGGATTTGGGCCAAAATCGGCGCGGCGTGGATATGGGTCCCAGCGCCGCGCGCTACGCAGGCTTGCAGGCCCGGCTGGAGCGGCTGGGGCACACCGTTTTTGATGAGGGCAACGTCCCTGTGCCCAACCCGGAAGAAAATGTGGCTCAAACTGGCGCTAAACGGTTAAAAACGGTAACGGCCGTTTGCCAAAACATCTACGACATCGCCCGCAAATGTGTCACTGCCGACGAGTTTGCCATCTTCCTGGGTGGCGACCACAGCATCAGCATCGGCTCCATTGCCGCCCAATCCCAGGATGAATCGCTGGGCGTCATCTGGGTGGATGCCCACGGCGATTTCAACACGCCCGAAAGCTCCCCCAGCGGTAACATCCACGGCATGCCCGTGGCGGCGCTGGTGGGTGAAGGGCCGGAACCGCTGATAAATGTGGGCACGCCGGGAGCCAAGCTCAAGCCACGCCAAATTGTGCAAATCGGCATCCGCGACCTGGATGATCCAGAACGAGAGCGGCTAGCCCGCAGCGGCATCAGCGTCTTTACCATGCGGCACGTGGATGAGATGGGTATGGCCAGTGTGGCCCGCCAGGCGATTGACCGCCTGCGCCACTTTTCGCGCATCCACGTGAGTTTGGATATGGATAGTTTGGACCCGGATGAAGCGCCTGGGGTGGGAACGGCCGTTCCTGGCGGACTCAGCTACCGGGAAGCGCACCTGCTCATGGAAATTTTAGGCGACAGCGGTCGCGTGCAGTCAATGGACATCGTAGAAATCAATCCCATCCTGGACACCATGAACCGCACGGCGGAACTGGCAGTGGAGCTGGCAGCCTCATTGCTGGGTCAACGTATTCTGTAAAACAGGAGACTGGAGATTGGAGATTGGAGATTGCATTAATCTCCAGTCTCCAATCTCTAATCTCCCCTTTCTAATTTCCCAAAGGAAACTTTATGGCAGCCGTCATGCGCGGTTTGGAAGCGGAAGCTTACGACCGACAATATAGCGACAAACAACTGGTGCAGCGCATTTTGCACTACTTTCGCCCTCACAAACGCAAAGTGATTATCGTTACCATTTGCGTCTTTTTGATGGCGCTGGCCGGGGCCGCGCTGCCACTCATCGTCTCCAACGCCGTGGGCGTGATGGCCGACGGCAGCAGCGAACGGCTCATCCCCCTGCTCATCGGCGTGGTATTTGTCACCGGCATTGGCAATTGGGGTCTCAACTGGGTGCGCCGCCAGCTCACCTCTGAGGTGATTGCCGACGTCATTTTGGCCATGCGGCAAGATGCTTTTGCCGCTGCCGCCCGGCAAGACCTCTCTTTTTACGATGAGTACAGCTCTGGCCGCATCGTCAGCCGCATCACCAGCGACACGCAAGAGTTTGGCGAGGTAATTGTGCTCAGCACCGACGTGATCAACCAGTTGGCCGTCGCCCTCATTTTGCTGATTACCTTGTTCACCATCGAGTGGCGGCTCACCTTGCTGGTTTTGGTGATGGCTCCCTTCGTGGCGCTGACCGCCCTCTCTTTCCGCAACTTGGCCCGGCGGGTAACGCGGCAAGGGTCGCGGGCGCTTGGCGAAGTTAACAAATCGATCCAGGAAGCGGTGACGGGTATTCGTGTGGCCAAAAATTTCCGCCAGGAACAGGCGATCTATGATGAATTTTTAAGCGTGAACCGGCAAGCCTACAGCATCAACGTGCGGCGCGGCTTTGTGATTGCCAATATTTTTCCGGTGCTGAATATTTTGGGTGGGATTGGTACGGCCGTTCTCATTTATTACGGTGGTCGCAGTGCGGTGGCCGGGGCCATTACGATTGCTGCCTGGTACCTCTTTGTGGCTACCGTTGACCGCTTCTGGTTTCCCGTCACCAACCTGTCGGCGTTTTGGAGCCAGTTCCAGGCGGGCCTCTCCGCCTCTGAACGGGTGTTTGCGCTGATGGATGTGGAAACGGCCGTTAAGCAAACTGGCCACATCAAGCCCCAAAATTTACGCGGAGAGATTGTGTTTGACCACGTCTCCTTTCGCTATTCCGAGCAGGAACAGGTGCTCGACGACTTCTCACTGCACATTCCCCCCGGCGAGAGCATCGCCCTGGTGGGGCACACCGGCGCGGGCAAATCCAGCATCATCAAGCTCATCGCCCGCTACTACGAGTTCCAGGAAGGGGAAATTTGCGTGGATGGCACCGACATCCGCAGCTTCGACCTGACCGCTTTCCGGCAGCAGATTGGCATTGTGTCGCAGGTGCCATTTTTGTTTGCAGGCACGGTGGCGGAGAATGTGAGATACGGCCGTCCCAGCGCCACCAACGAAGAAATTGAGGAAATGGCCCGCCGTATCGGCGATGGGGAATGGCTGGAAACCTTACCCAACGGCCTGGACAGCGAAGTCGGCGAGCGCGGCAGCCGCCTCTCGATGGGGCAGCGGCAGCTCGTGGCTCTCACCCGCGTCCTGGTGCAGTCCCCCCGCATCTTTGTGCTGGACGAAGCCACCGCCAGCGTGGACCCCTTCACGGAGTCCCAAATTCAGCAGGCGCTGAACCTCATCATGGCCAACAGCACTGCAATCATCATTGCCCACCGCCTCTCCACCGTGCGCGCCGCCGACCGCATCATCGTCCTGCAAAAGGGCCGCATCATCGAGCAAGGCGACCACGACGCGCTGATGCAGCAAAGCGGCCATTACGCCGAGCTGTACGACACCTACTTCCGCCACCAATCCCCCAAGTACAACGAAACCGTCTCCACCTGGCGGCAGGAAGCCCGCAAACCGTAAATTGTCATTCTGAATGAAGCGCAGCGCAATGAAGCATCCCAACCAACTTGGACGGGATGCTTCACAGCTTGGCCTGAGCGCAGCCGAATGGGTTCAGCATGACAATTCAAAATTTTAGTTGCTTTGATTTATTCGGAAATGAGGATGAAGTCGGCGGCGACCCAGCCGGTGAGGCCGGTTTCGGTCCGCACCTGTCGCCAGAGCAGCGCATCGGCCGTTTCCTGGCCATCGAGCACGGTAAGGACGGTGCCATCCAGCAGCCATTCTAGCTGTTCGCCAGTGGTGCTGGGGGTGCCGCGCAGCCAAACGCCGACACCGCTGCTAACGATAGCTGTGTTGGACGCCGGTTCTGGCGTATTGGTTGGGGCGGGTGAGGGTTCATCGGTGGGCGGATTGGTGGGAACGGCCGTTTCCACTGGCGGCGCTGTCAAGGTGGGCACAATCGGATCGGGCAAATCGGTAGGAAGCGGCGTCGCGTCAGGTGCCTCAGGGGATGCTTCCAGCACGGCGGGCTCTGTGGGGGAGAACAGCAGCTCCACCGGGCGCGGCGTCAGGCCAAATGCCCCTAGAAAAATAAGCGCCAACACAATCGAGGCCAGCGCCCGAATCAGGTCAATCTGCACCGAACGGCGCGCTTCCAACCGCCCGACGTTGTAAGCAGACTCGGTCGGCTGCCCACGACGCATCACGGCGCGTCCCCCATAATAAAGCGCTGCCAAAATTGCTACGCCAGCCAAGCCAGCAAAGACAATGTTTAAAACGGCCGTCACACTGCCTCCTTCCTGTACAAAATCACAACGATTAAAGCCATGCCTACTTTAACCAACCCGGTACCATTTGGCAAACGGCCTACTCTTTCAGCTGCACTTTCACTTCTTGCCAGAGCGCTTCCAAATCATCCAGGGCCATTTCCGCCAGCTGCACTTTGCGCTGCGCCGCCAGCTTTTCCACCGCCCGAAAGCGGCGACTAAACTTCAAATTTGCCTCACGCAGCGCCGATTCAGCATCAATATCCAGCCATTTGGCTAAATTGACGGTCACAAACAGCAAATCGCCCAACTCTTCCGCCTGGTGCTCTGGCGTGACCGCCTCGCGCAGTTCGGCAATCTCCTCCTGCACCTTCTCATACACGCCGTCAATGCTGGGCCAGTCGAAGCCCACCTTGCGCACCCGCGCTTGTAGCTTCTGCGACCGGGCCAGCGCGGGCAGCGCCTCTGGAATATGATCCACCAGCGAATCGGAGCGGTCTGCCTTTTCTTTCGCCTTGAGCATCTCCCAATTTTCAATTACTTCGGCACTGTCGCTCACTTCCCAATCACCCCACACGTGCGGATGGCGATATTTCAGCTTGGCGTCAATCCCGGCAATCACCTCCGTCAAGCGGAATTCCTCATCCTCGCTGGCAATCTGCGTTTGCATTACCAAGTGGTAAAGAACATCGCCCAACTCCTCGCGCAATTCGTCCATATCATGGGCATCAATAGCACCCAGCACCTCACTGGCTTCTTCCAAAAAGCCGCTGCGTAAACTTTGCGGCGTCTGCTCCTGGTCCCAAGGGCAGCCGTCGGGGCTGCGCAAGATGGCTACCGTTTCGGCCAGCGCGTTCAGCGAGGAAGGCTGAGGCAGCGGAGGCACAAACAGGCTCGTGAGATGGCTCACCACGTCGCTGCGGTCAATGGCGTACAGCGGCACTTGTTCGATCGTCTCATCATCGTCCCCCGCCTGGTGGATGAGGGTGACGGGATGTTCGTCGGGATAAACGGCCGTTAACACCAACTTCAGTTCACTGGCCAACATCCGGCTGTACACCTGCCCCAGCAGCAGCGGGAAGTCTGGGTTCACGGGCGGGTACAGGTATTGGCTCAGCTCAATCGCATCGAAGATTTGCACACCGTCCATGCCGTCTTGGGCAACGGCCGTTAAACAAGGCTCCACAAAGCTCAACCCGGCTATAACCTTCACCGCCACGCCAGCCGCGTTCGCTTCCGCCACCAGCCGCGTTACGGTGGATTCGCCCACAAATGGATGGCCAGGCACCGCGTAAATCACGTCGCCATCTTGAGCCAACCTCAGAAGTTCAGCCACGATTGTTTCGTAGACCGTCTCAAAACTGTCGGCGCTGTCGTAGATGTGGTCAAAGCTGTGGCGCGCCACGCTCTCCGGCAAATCAGCCACGGCCGGGTGGCGCGCCGTGCGCAAGTACACAGCCTGTGCCTGACTAAGTGTGTCCCAGGCAATTTTGGTGAGGAAACGGCCGTTTCCCGGCCCCAACCCAACAACGGTAATTCCCATTTTTGCCTTCCTTTCCCCAAAGCAAAAAGACGAGAACTTGGTCTCGCCTTTTTAAGAACTAAATTTAGATTAAACTGCCAACCAAATTAACGCTTGGTATAGGTCGGAGCCTTACGCGCACGCTTCAAACCTGGCTTCTTGCGTTCCTTAATACGCGCATCGCGGGTCAGATGCCCACCAGCACGCAGCGTGCTACGCAAATTTTCATCGTACTCCACCAGAGCACGCGCCAGACCCAAGCGCACCGCGCCAGTCTGCCCAGTCACACCGCCACCATTGATATGCACACTAACATCAACCTTGCCCATCAATTCTGCATCTTCCAGTGGGCCGGTCAGCGCCAGGTAATCACCAAAACGCGGGAAATATTCCTTGACGTCTTTATCATTGACCATGAAATTACCAGTGGCTTCCTGATCCAGGTAAATGCGAACGCGCGCAGAGGCACGTTTGCGGCGGCCAATTCCTTCGTAATACCGTCTTGATTCTTCTGCCATCTTAATCAATCTCCTACAGTTCCATTGGAACAGGCTGCTGTGCCTGATGCGGATGCTCTTCGCCCGCGTAAATTTTCAGTTTCTTAAGCATTTTGCGTCCCAGTTTATTCTTGGGCAACATTCCTTTAACGGCCGCTTCAATGGGACGTGTCGGGAATTTCTCTAACTGGTCACGCAAGCTAATTTCTGACAGGCCACCTGGGTAACCAGAGTGTTTGTAATACATCTTCTGATCCAAACGCCGACCCGTTACATGAATTTTTTCTGCGTTGATTACAATCACGTAATCGCCACAGTCCACTGAGGGGGAAAACCCTGGCTTGTGTTTGCCGCGCAAAACAGAGGCAATGCGTGATGCCAACCGGCCCAATGTTTGGCCTTGGGCATCCACAATAAGCCATTGGCGTTCAACCTCGGCTGGTTTTGTGATGAACGTTTTCATGCCGCTTTCTCCTACATCTAAGCCAATCCATCAGACCAGCTCAGGTTTTTATACGTTATAGAAACAAGACAAAGACCTTGTGGGGGTGCCACCATACCACATTCATGGCGATTTTGGGCTTTAAACGCCCGCACAAACTCTTCGATAGTCCAGGTACCTTCACCCACCAGTTTTAAACTGCCCACAATACTGCGCACCATTCGGTATAAAAAAGCGTTTGCTTCAATCCGAAAGGTCAAATCCTGTGCGGAACGCAGCCATTCTGCCACAAACAGCTCGCGCACAAAGTTGTTACCCTGTGGCGGCTGGCCAAATGTGGCAAAGTTGTGGGTGCCCAACAATGATTTGGCAGCCTGGTTCATTTTTTCTTCATTCAAGGGTCTGATCACGTGCCAGCTGTACCCACGCCTAAGCGGGTGCCTAATCGGGTCGTCGTAAATCGTATATTCGTACGCCCGACGCTGGGCATCATACCTGGGATGAAAGGATGATGATACCTGTTTTAGTTGTAAAATTGCGATATCCTCTGGCAAATTGGCATTGAGCGCTCTGTGTAAATCTTCTGCGCGATGACGCCATGCCAGAGAGAAAGAAATTACTTGCCCAACTGCGTGAACACCACTGTCTGTTCTACCTGAGCCAAGCACCGTAACGGGTTGGCGGGCTAGCTGGCTCAGGACATCTTCTAGGGCGTTCTGTACGGTGGGCTGACTTTCAACCTGCCGCTGAAAACCATGATACTCTGTGCCGTCATAGGCAAGCAGAGCAGCATACGTCTGCAAGCATTACTCCTCGTCAATGAGCATGATCATGGCCATATCGGCATTATCGCCGGAGCGTTTGCCAATTTTAACCATGCGGGTGTACCCACCCGGCCGATTCGCGTAACGGGGAGCAATGTCGTCGAACAGTTTCTTGACGACATCCACATCTTCCGTAGCGCCATCTTCATCTTCTGCCTGACGGAAACGTGCAATGCGTGCTGCAATCAGACGACGGGCATGAATGGCCTGTGCGGGATCATTTTTGGCAAGCCCGCGTTTAGCCATGGTAATGATTTTTTCGGCTGCGGGACGCAGCATTCTTGCTTTTGCTTCTGTGGTCAAAATTTGTTCGTGGACGAGCAGCTCTGCAATCATGTTTTTGCGCAGGGCTTTGCGATGTGCGCTATCTCGTCCTAATTTACGACCGCTTACTCTGTGTCGCATGATGTATACCTCGTTTTGTTAGGCGAACGGCCGTACTTACGCAGCGGCCGTTTCTCCTTCTTCATCTTTCAAAAAGCCTTTGGCGCGCAATTGATCTTTCAATTCATCCAGTGATTTCTCACCAAAGTTGCGGATGGCCAGCATGGTTTCTTCGCCACGCTCCAGCATATCCAGCATTTCACCCACCTTGGTGATGCCGGTCCGCTTCAACGAGTTGAAAACGCGTACACTTAGATCAAGTTGCTCAATCGGCGTATCGTAAATTTCGTTCGGGATGGCCCCTTCTTCTTCTTCTTCCTCTTCAACAGGCAAGAAGGTTTCCTCGCTAACACCAGCGATTGGCCGCAAATATTGCATCATAATTTGGGCTGACTGTGCCAACGATTCTTCCGGTTTGATGGTGCCATCGGTCCAGATTTGCATAACGACGCGATCATAATCTGCGGCCTGACCAACGCGGGTTTTTTCAACAGAATAACCAACGCGGCGAATTGGGCTAAAGATTGCGTCTACAGGTAGTTCACCAATGGGCAGACGTCCACGCTCTTCGGCCGGAGAATAGCCACGACCGGTTTCGGCCGTCATTTCAATCTCCAAAAAGGCATCATCAGAATCCACCGTAAACAAATACAGGTCAGGGTTGATGATTTCTACCTCTGGAGGCGTCTGAATATCTGCGGCGGTTACGGTGCCTGCGCCATGGACTTCCAGACGCAGACGAGCCGTGTCGGTGCCGTGCAGCTTTAGGCGCAGCTGTTTAATATGCAAAATCAACTGCATCATATCTTCGCGGACATACTCAATGGCCGAAAACTCATGCGGCACATCGGTCACGCGAATAGACGTAATAGCGGCCCCCGGCAATGATGCAAGCAAGACGCGGCGCAGAGCGTTGCCCAAGGTTGTGCCATACCCTCTTTCCAACGGGCCAAGGATAAAACGGCCGTATTCACGCGACATCGCGGTGCTTTCAATTTTGGGCAGTATAAGGTTACTAATAGCCAACGTACATACCTCCCTATGCTAGGCTCAGGACGGTTAAAATTACCGCCGGGAGTAATATTCAACAACAAGCTGCTCATTGATGGAAATATCAATATCATCACGAGCAGGCAAATTCAAAACATTTGCAGACACATTTCTAACGTCCAGGGACAACCAGCGAGGAACCTGTCGGTCATCCAAATCTTGACGCAGATCTTTAAAGTAGGTACGTCGCATACTTTCAGAGCGAACACCCACCGTGTCACCAGCAGATACCAAAGCGGATGGCACGTTTGTTTTACGGCCGTTCAGCGTAATATGACCATGCTGCACCAGCTGACGCGCCTGCGCCCGCGAATCTGCCCAACCCAGCCGATAAACAACGTTATCCAGACGGGTCTCCAACAGAACCAACAAATTCGTACCTGTCAGACCAACCCGCTGCGTCGCCCGCCGGAAATAACGGCTAAACTGACGTTCCATCACGCCATAAATACGACGAGCTTTTTGCTTCTCGCGTAATTGCAACAAATAGTCTGATGCGCGTCCACGACGAAACTGATTATCGCGACCATGTTCCCCTGGGGGATAGGAACGACGCTCAAAAGAGCATTTAGGAGTCAAACAACGCGACCCCTTCAAGAACAGCTTTTCACCTTCACGGCGACAAAGCTTACATACTGGACCAGTATACCTTGCCAACTTAACCTCCGTATTCAAGCTAAAATGAGAGGTTTACAGGTGTGGCAACACCCCTTCATCCCTCTCAAAACAATAAACTGTAAATGTCTAATTTGACTTTGGGATTAAACCCTGCGCCCTAAAATGAGCAACAACTGCTCAGGGTCGCAAATAAATATATTAGACCCGACGCTTTTTCTTTGGACGACATCCATTGTGCGGCACAGGCGTAATATCGCGAATGCTCTTTACCTGAATGCCAGAAGCTTGCAACGAACGAATTGCCTGCTCACGACCTGGACCAGGCCCTTTCACAATAACGTCCATCTCTTGCATACCGCTTTCTTGAGCAACGCGGGCAGCATTTTGTGCCGCCAACCGAGCAGCATAAGGTGTACTCTTCCGTGAACCCTTAAACCCTGCGTTTCCAGCACTTGACCAGGCAATTGTATTACCAGACATATCAGTGATGGTAACAATTGTGTTATTGAACGTAGCAAAAATGTGCGCCTGCCCTTGGGGCACCATGCGTTTAACTTTTTTGCGTGCTTGTGACTGTCTTCTACGTCCCATTCCGTCTCCTAAAACTTAACCAGCGAGGTAGAGGATACGGCCGTATCCCACCCATTCACTGCAAATCAAATGATGAATTATTTACCCTTACGGCGACCACGTCCTGCAACTGTCTTCTTGGGACCTTTACGCGAACGAGCATTTGTTTTCGTCCGCTGCCCATGCACAGGTAAATGACGACGGTGACGCAGACCACGATAACAACCAATTTCCGTCAAGCGCTTAATATTCATAGCAACTTCCCGACGCAGATCACCTTCAACAACATAGTCGCTGTCAATGATTTGCCGTAGCTGCGTAACTTCGCTCTCCGATAAATCCTGCACACGTGTATTGGGATCTACACCGGCTTTTGCCAGGATTTCCTGGCTGCTGGTTTTACCAATGCCATAAATGTATGTCAGACTAATTTCTACCCGCTTATTACGGGGAATATCTACACCAGCAATACGTGCCATAATTCCTCCAGAAATTCCTTACGAGATCATCTTGCACCAGTCAAACTGGCACAACAACTTTTAGCCCTGGCGCTGCTTATGATTCGGGTCTACACAAATCACACGAACAACACCCTTCCGCTTAATAATTTTGCACTTTGGGCAACGACGTTTAACAGACGCTGATACTTTCATCTTTAGCTCCTCAAACAGCCTCACCTAATCATCAGACTGTTCAGCTCATTCTATTATTTCTGGTAAAAAAACTTGAGAAAATAGTTGTTTCGGTTTGCATCCAAAGCAATCTACTATTCTGCCATCAAATGCTTTTTCTGTCCAGAAATTGCTAATTTACATTACTTTTTGCACTACGTTAGTCAAATCGGCCGTAACTTCGTCAATAGACTGCTCACCATTGACCTTTACTAATAGCCCTTTTTCCTTGTAGTAATTCAGCAGCGGCGCAGTTTCAGAACGATAAACTTCCATTCGCACGCGAATTGTTTCTTCATTATCGTCTGCCCGCCCCTCAATCTCAGCTCGCTTGGCAAGGCGCTCAACAAGAACATCCTGGTTCACATCAATGAACGGCACCACCGCAATTTTAGCGGAGAATTCTTCCAGCAATTCGTCTAAAGCCTCGGCTTGGGCTGTTGTTCTAGGGAAACCATCCAAAATGGCTCCACCTTCGCAGTCCGATTGAGACAATCGATCTTGAACCATCGCAACGGTAACTTCATCGGGAACTAGCTCGCCTTTGTCCATATAGGTACGTGCCAGCTTGCCAAGTGCCGTCTCGTTTTTTAAATTTGCCCGAAAAAGATCACCTGTTGCAACCTGCGGCAGTCCTAAAGAGACTTGCAACCTCTTCGCCTGCGTCCCTTTACCAGCTCCAGGCGCTCCCATCAAAACCACAAAGGTCTTCATTAGATGAATCCCTCATACTGACGCATAAGTAATTGCGATTCGAGTTGGCGCATTGTGTCAATAACCACACCCACAACAATAATCAAACCAGAGCCGCTAACTACCAAGGTGCTTTGCTCAATGCCTGGGATGTTCAAGATGACACCAACCAAACTCATAATACCTGGCAAGATGGCAATGGTTCCCAAGAAAATAGCCCCAGCAAACGTGATGCGGCGCACAACCTTGGTAATGTAATCCTCAGTACGCTTACCAGGACGAATACCAGGAATAAACCCACCTTGTCGTTGAAGCGTCTGGGGAATGTTTTGCTGGCGAACCATTACATCCGTGTAAAAGAACGTAAAGCCAACCACAAGAATAAAGAAAGACAACCAGTAGATAACAAACCCCACCGGAGCTACTGTTGGATCTGCATTGCCAAACCGACTCAGTGCAGTGGCGACTGTATCCATGAAACCGCCATCACCACTAATAAACAACCCGGCCAACACTGATGGGAAGGTTAAAATTGATTGGGCAAAGATGATCGGGATCATACCGGCCGTATTTACTTTTAGCGGCACATAGCTACTCTGCCCCTGGTACACTTTGCGGCCTCGCACACGACGGCCGTATTGCACTGGTATGCGTCGCTGCCCTTCCTGCACAATCACGATCACGAAAATCGTCAGCACAGTGATGATTAAAAATGCAGCCACGGTAAAGATCATTGTGGTTGTTTCATCAAGCTGGAATAAACCCGCAATGCCGGGCAAAATACGCGACACGATGCCACCAAAAATGATCAACGAGATGCCTTGCCCGATTCCATCCTCAGTAATGAGTTCACCTAGCCAGATGGCAAACATGGTGCCGCCCATCATAGCTAACAAAGTAGTGAAGGTCGGCAACAATTGCTCTGCAGCAAAACCAAAGTTTGGCATAATTTGCGCCAAACCATCAGCACCGCCTGCGCCAATGCTAAACCCAATCAGGCGAATTTGGCCAACTGCCTGCAACAGCGACAGCGGGACAGTCAAATAGTAAGTAATCCGGTTCTTACGGTTACGCCCAGACTCCCCCTCAGAATCCATTTCCTGCAATTGGGGGATGATGGGTGTGAGTAACTGAATAATGATAGATGCTGTAATATATGGATAGACACCCATCGCCATTACAGAAAAGTTTCGCACAGCCCCACCGGACAACAAGTCTAGGAAGTTGACTAACTGGTTATTAGCAGCAGTAAAACTAAGCCATGCCGACAGGTTCACACCAGGAACAGGAATGTTGGCTACCAAACGGTAAATTACCAAAATCAACACCGTGAAAAGAATACGGCGGCGTAAATCTGGCAGGGAAAAGGCAGCTCTAACTGATTCGACCATGATTTTCCTCCAAAAGTTGGTGCATTAAGAATGCCAAAGCCTTCCTTAGCACATTATGCCAGGGGGAGCACCTCGATCGTACCTCCAGCTGCTTCAATTTTTTCTTTAGCAGTTGCAGAAAAACGATGAGCCTTTACCGTCAGAGCCACATTCAACTCACCATCGCCCAACACAACCACAGGGTCTGTTGGTTTTTTGATGAGGCCAATGGCGGACATCACTTCTGGGGTGACATCAACACCCTCAAAGTCAAACTCTGCCAGGCTTTTAAGATTCACTGGTTTGTAGTACACCTTATTGATGTTGGTAAAACCACGTTTATACGGCAAACGACGGGCGAGGGGCAGCTGACCGCCTTCAAAATAGATACCTTTGCCACCACCACTGCGAGCGCCCTGGCCCTTGGTACCACGGCCGGCAGTTTTACCTTGCCCGGCGGAGATACCACGACCCACTCGCTTGCGCTTTTGCGTTTTGCCTTCATTTGGGCGCAGATCGTGTAATTTCATTTTATTCTACCTCTTCTACAGTCACTAGATGGCTAACTTTGTTAACCATACCGCGAATAACGGCCGTATCTTCATGCTCAACCGTTTGATTTAACTTGGTAAAACCAAGGGCGCGGATAGTGCCTTTTTGATCTTTTTTATAACCTATTGAACTTTTCGAGTACGTAATGCGTAATTTAGCCATTAGTCACGACTCCAAAACGGGGTGACATCCATCACATCCTTACCACGATCAGCAGCAACTTCCTTCACACTCTTCAGGTTCATCAAGCCATTCATGGTTGCTTGCAAAACATTCAGAGCATTCGCGCTGCCCAAGGATTTTGACAAGATATCTTTGTATCCAGCTGCTTCAATAACAGCACGAACACCACCACCTGCAATAACACCAGTACCAGGGGATGCTGGCTTAAGCAGTACCCGAGCAGCGCCATGCACACCAATAATTTCATGCGGCACAGTGTTGCCTACAATCGGCACTTTTGTAAGTGATTTACGGGCTGCATCCAAAGCCTTGCGGATAGCATCCGGCACTGAGCGGGCTTTACCTACGCCCACGCCAACACGACCTTTGTTATCGCCTACCACAACAGTCACGCGGAAGGCAAAACGGCGTCCGCCTTTTACAACTTTGGCAACACGGGTAATGTCAATGATACGCTCATCGTATTCCTGTTCGAAACTTTGTCGTCTTTGACCCATTTCCTTCTCCATACGGCTGCGCCATGAATGTTTGATTCTGGCGCAGCACTTTCCAGTTCAGCAAACCAACGATGGCCTGAACCTATCAAAACTTAGAAATCCAGACCACCCTCGCGGGCACCATCAGCCAGAGCTTTAATACGGCCGTGATACAAATAACCACCGCGATCAAAAAGCACCTGCAAAACGCCAGCAGCTTTAGCTCGCTCGGCAATCGCCTTGCCAACCATGGTTGCTTGCTCTTTCTTAGGTTTACCAGCCAAATCACCACGCAGCGCTTTGTCTACTGTAGAAGCTGAAACAATCGTTGTGCCAGCAACATCATCGATCACCTGGGCATAGATATGATCCAGGCTACGAAAGACGTTCAAACGCGGCCGTGCAGCAGTACCTGAAATTTTATTCCGAATACGACGATGACGCCGTTTACGTGCAACTTTTGATTTAATAGCCATGTCAAACTAACCTTTAAACCTTACCGGCCTTACCAGCTTTACGGCGAACGTATTCACCTCTGTAGCGAATCCCCTTACCCTTATACGGTTCCGGGGGGCGCTGCTTGCGAATCACTGCCGAAATTTCGCCAACAACCTGCTTGTCTATACCGTTGACAATGATTGTCTTGTTACGGTTTTCAACAACGAAGGACACATCTTTAGGTGGTTCAAACCGAACAGGATGTGAATAGCCTACATTCAACACCAGGGTTGTCCCATCCAATTCTGCACGGTAGCCAACACCTTCAATGTCCAAAATCCTGTTAAAACCATCGCTAACACCCACCACCATATTACTGATGAGTGCCCGCGTAAGACCATGTAAAGAGCGGTGCTGGCGAGAGTCAGACGGCCGTTTTACCGTCAACACACCATCTTCCTGCTCAAACTGCATATCTGGGTGCACTTTTTGTGTCAACTGCCCCTTAGGACCCTTAACATTTATAGTTCCCTTCTTTACTTCAATCTGTACCCCATTTGGAATAGTAATGGGGGCTTTACCAATGCGAGACATAATAATCCCTCCAACTACCAGACCTTACAGAGCACTTCGCCGCCAATACCCAGACGGCGGGCCTGCTGCCCAGTCATCATTCCCTTAGACGTGGTAACAATAGCAATGCCTATACCACTTAATACCCAAGGAATATCACCTTTACCAACATAAATTCGACGACCAGGCCGACTCACACGTTCCAAACCTGTGATTACCGAACGACGATTGCGTCGGTCGCCAACATACTTCAAGGTTACCTGCAAAACAGCTTGTGGCTTTTCAGGAAGCACCTTGAATTCTTCAATATAACCTTCTTTCTGTAACACTTCTGCAATCGCTGCCTTTACATTTGAATGCGGCATAGAGACAGTCTTATGCTCCCGCATTTGGGCATTACGAATGCGTGTCAACATATCAGCAATAGGATCACTCATTGACATGATACACCACCTTTACCAGCTAGATTTGACTACGCCAGGGATATTGCCCTGCAACGCCTGCTCACGGAAACAAATGCGGCACAAACCAAAACGGCGAATATAACCACGTGGCCGTCCGCATAATTTACAGCGATTACGTACCCGTACCTTATACTTACGGGTCGTCTCCCGTGCAATCATTGATTTCTTAGCCATACTAATTCTCCCAGAAGGGCATGCCCATCATAGATAACAAACGCCGCCCTTCTTCATCTTGCTGGGCAGTAGTTACAATGCTGACTTCCATGCCACGAATCTTGTCAATCTTATCGTAATCAATCTCAGGAAAAATCAACTGCTCACGCAAACCGAGCGTGTAATTCCCTCGGCCGTCAAAAGAATCTGGCGATATACCCTGGAAGTCACGAGTACGTGGCAAAGCTACATGAATCAAACGGGTCAGAAAAGCCCACATGCGCTCACCGCGCAAAGTTACCTTCAGCCCAATAATACGCCCTTCACGTAGCTTAAAACCGGCAATTGAATTTTTTGCTTTGGTCAATACTGGTTTCTGACCGGTAATAGCGGTGACATCGCTCATGGCAAATTCGATTGCCTTGGCATTATCCAACGCCTCACCTAAACCAACATTAACCACTATTTTGGCAATTCGCGGTACCTGCATAACACTTTGATAATTGAATTCTTTCATCAAAGCAGGCACCACTTCATCTTTATACTGCTCTTTAAGTGGTGTAAACACAGTTTACCTCCGAGTTGAGTGGCAGGTCGGCATGCACTTCTTTTTCAAATTGCGCACTTTGGCCACCTGGCTCACCGATGGTATTGATAAAATAACTAACTAATTGGGTTTCCGCTTTTCTTAGAAACGCGAACCCGATTCCCGTTTTCATCCCGGCGCAAACCCACACGGGTTGGCTCGCCAGATTCCGGGCAAACAAGCATGACGTTTGAAACGTGAATAGGGGCTTCAAATTCAATGATGCCACCCTGCGCTTGGGTACGACCGCCAGTTGGGCGGGGACGCTGATGCTTTTTCACCAAATTCACGCCAGAAACGACAACACGATTTTCTTTAGGCAATACACGCTGGACCGTGCCGCGTGTACCCTTGTAGTTGCCAGAAACAACTTCTACTTCATCACCAACTTTAATTCGCATGGCTTCCTCTTTATAAAACCTCTGGGGCAAGCGACATGATGCGGCTATAACCAGCAGGGCGAAGTTCACGCGCTACGGGGCCGAAAATGCGGGTGCCAATTGGGTTTTTGCTAGCCGGATCAACAATTACGGCCGCATTGTCATCAAAGCGAATGTAGCTGCCGTCGTCGCGCTTGTACTCTTTTTTGGTTCGTACAATCACGGCTTTTACAATGGAGCCTTTTTTTACGTTGGAATTCGGGGCTGCTTTTTTCACAGTTGCGGTTACCAAGTCACCAACGCTACCATAGCGACGAATGGAACCACCCATTACCTGAATGACCAGGAGTTCGCGAGCGCCAGAATTATCTGCCACATTCAAACGACTTTCTTTTTGAATCATGATGCAGTCCTCTTATTTTGCTCGCTCCAGAACGGAGACTACTGACCATCGCTTGTGACGGCTGATGGGTTGAGATTCAATAATTTCAACACGATCACCAATGCGGCATTCGTTTGCTTCGTCATGCGCTTTGTATTTCTTTACCAGGCGCAGGACTTTACCATAAATTGGGTGGCGTTTTGTTGTGGTTACAGCAACAACAACGGTTTTATCCATTTTGTCGCTGGTCACAACGCCTTTTAATCGTTTACGTTGCTCTCTCATGGTTCACCTACCCTGCAACCTTAGCGGATACAACTCGCTGTGGTTGGCTAACTTTTTTCGCTTGACGGCGGCTGTGCGGCCGTTTCTTGTTTAAATTGACCAGGGCAGTTGCCAGCTCTTTACCGCTACCATTGGCAAAGCTAACTTGCCAACCACTTTCTTCGTAGCTATAACGAGCCGAACCTTGCCATTCTTCACCAGCCAGAGCTGCGGCGACATTTGCATCAGCAACGGCCGTTTCAATCGCCAACTGACGCATATTCAACACCGTCTCCAACTGAGCAATCTCGCGGCGAACCGCCTTGATTCGAGAATAATCCTCAAGCTGCGCCGAGGCACGCTGAAAACGCAAGTTAAACATCTCCTCGCGACTATTTTCCAGCATCTCTTCCAGCTTCGTATCACTCATTTCGCGTAATTCAACAATATTTGCCATTACAACCGATCCTCCCGAGACACAATCTGCGTTTTAATGGGCAACTTATAGCTGGCCAAACGCAGCGCCTCACGTGCCGCATCTTCCGGCACACCAGCCACCTCGAATAGAATCCGCCCAGGCTTCACAACCGCCACATAATGATCCACAGACCCCTTGCCCTTACCCATACGGGTTTCGGCCGGTTTAGCCGTTACCGGCTTGTCTGGAAAAATGCGAATCCAATATTTGCCACGCCGCTTGTTGTGACGCACAACCACACGACGAATCGCTTCAATCTGACGGCTGGTAATCCAACCAGGCTCCAGTGCCTGAATACCAAATTCACCGTTCAAAAGATCCGTACCGCCCTTTGCCATACCACGCATACGTCCACGGAACTGTTTACGGTATTTTGCTCGTTTAGGCATTAACATAGCTCAAACTCCGTCCAAACTTTGGAAAGAACACCCCTTTCCAAAATGCTTTTACTCACTAATATAAACATCCGTGGCTTCAAACTCGGTCTTCTGCGGCAAAATTTCACCTTTGTAGACCCACACTTTCACACCAATACGGCCGAAAGTTGTCAGAGCCTCAGAAAAACCATATTGCAGATCAGCCCGAATTGTATTGCGCGGCACACGGCCGTCCCACATCTTCTCTTTACGCGCCATTTCCGAACCACCCAAACGGCCGCTCACCTCAATGCGAACACCTTCCACACCTTGGCGCATAGCCTGCTGAATAGCCCGCTTCATAGCACGACTATGAGAAATACGGCGCACCAGCTGACCCGCAATATTTTCTGCAATCAACTGCGCATCCGTATCCGGTTGTGTGATTTCCTCAACCTCAACCCGAACAGCCTTGTCCGTCAACTGGCGCAGCAAACCACGCAGTTCCTTCACCGAAGCGCCCTTACGACCAATCACAATACCTGGACGAGCCGTATGAATCGTTATCTGAACTTGATTAGGAAACCGCTCAATTTCAATTAAAGAAATACCCGCAGAAGACAGCTCCTTCATAATGAGCTTGCGAATGGCAAAATCTTCATGCAAACGCTCTTCATACTGCTTGCCCTCGGCAAACCAGCGCGTATTCCAATCACGAATTGCTTTTAAACGGAATCCCACAGGATGTACTTTGCGTCCCAAGATTAATCCTCCATACCGCTAGCAGACATGACACTGCCAGCTCTAACAGCGACCTTAATCACCGTACTCAACCACATCCCGTTCAGCAAGAACCACTGTAACATGGGATGACCGCTTAATAATTGGCCGAAAACGGCCGCGTCCAGCAAACCGACCCCCATAAGGAGCCTTCCGATGACGCGGACCATCATCTGCAAAAATTTGGCTTACATACAGCTCATCAGCTTCCAAACCAAAATTTTGCTCAGCATTGGCCACAGCCGAGGCAATCAGCTTGTAAACCGGGTCAGCGGCACGCTGCGGCATAAAGCTCAGAATATCCAAAGCCTCCTGCGCACCCTTGCCACGAACCGCATCCACAACCAACCGAACCTTCTGCGGCGTAATCTGCAAATAGCGTAACTTCGCCTTAATCTCAAATGCTTCTGCCATGATTACCGACGCCCCTTCTTTTCAGCTTTGCTGATATGACCACGGAACGTGCGCGTAGGTGCAAATTCACCCAGCTTATGCCCAACCATATTTTCCGTAATATAAATCGGAATATGGCGACGGCCGTCATATACAGCAATCGTATGGCCTACCATCTGCGGAAACACCGTGCTAGAACGAGACCAAGTACGAATCACCTCGCGCTTCTTAGAACTATTCAGCGCCTCAACTTTCTTCAACAACTTCGGACTAATGTACGGACCTTTTTTAAGTGAACGAGACATTTCCTAATTACCTCCTACCGGCGCTTCTTGCTACGACGACGGAAAATGAACTTATCTGTCGCCTTGTTACGACGAGTACGCCGACCTTGAGCCGGTTGGCCCCAAGGCGTCTTTGGCGCAGCCATACCAATTGGCGAACGACCCTCACCACCACCATGCGGATGATCATTTGGATTCATAGCAGACCCACGAACCCCAGGGCGAATACCCAGGTGGCGCTTGCGGCCAGCTTTACCCAACTTCACATTACCATGCTCCACATTACCCACCTGGCCAATAGTCGCCAGACATTCTTGCGGCACATACCGTTCTTCACCAGAAGGCAAACGCAGCGTCACGTAACGCGGATGGTCTTTGGCCAACAACTGAGCAGAAGTGCCAGCAGAACGCACCATTTGCGCCCCACGGCCGACTTGCAGCTCAATGTTATGTACCTGAGTACCCAATGGAATGTTCTGCAACGGCAAGGCATTCCCAGGGCGAATCTCAGAATCAGGGCCGCTCATTACATCATCACCCACACGCAAACCCAGCGGCGCAATAATGTATCGCTTTTCACCATCTGCATAAACCAACAAGGCAATGCGGGCAGACCGATTCGGATCATATTCAATTGAACTTACACGAGCCGGAATTCCAAACTTGTCGCGTCGCTTAAAATCAATCTGACGAAAACGACGCTTGTGGCCACCACCCCGATGACGGATGGTGATCTTTCCTCGAAAGTTACGGCCGCCTTGCTTTCTCAAACCTTTGGTTAAGCTAGGTTCCGGGCCAACCCGGGTAACTTCCTCAAAGGTTTGCCCACTCATGTTACGGCGACCCGGAGAGGTGGGCTTAAAAACTTTAATTGGCATATTTCCTCCAGAGACGGGCTACAGGTCTTTTGGCCTATTCGGAACAAACCCCAACAGGCAAACACCCTCATCCCTGCTCAAACTAATTAACGACTATACACCCTCAAACAGCGGGATGGTATCGCCAGGGGCAAGCGTCACAATCGCTTTCTTCCACCCAGCTTTACGAGTAGTTACACGCCGATAACGACGTGCCCGCTTGGCAGGCATATTGGCTACGCGAATCTTCTCCACGGAGACTTCGGGGTAAGCCAGTTCAACTGCCTGCTTAATCTGCATTTTGTTTGCCCGTGAATGGACAACAAATGTGTATTGGTTGTTAAAATCAACCATGTAACTACTTTTTTCAGTCACCACAGGGCGACGAATGATTTCACGCCAATGTATCTGCATGATTATTCTTCCTCCCCAGTTTCTTCTACTTCGGCCAGAGAATCGTCATCACCCAAGAAATTGGAAATAACATCCAGCGCAGCCAAAGGCATAACAATTTTGTCGTAGCCCAAGAGGTCACGGATGTTCAGATAGTTAGCGTGCAATGTTTTAACATCTGCCAGGTTCTTTGATGATTTTTCTACGTTCTCATCACGACCCGGCAAAAGAACCAGTGCGCTGCCGTCAGCAACCAATGCATTGACAATTGCTTTCATGTCACGCGTTTTGGGTGCATCCAGGCTCAAATCATCCACCAAAACAATCTGTTCATTGACAGCTTTGGCACTCAAGGCGGACCGTAGAGCTGCCCGACGCATTTTACGGGGCATTTGTTTGGTATATTTTCGCGGCAGTGGACCGTGAGCCACACCACCACCCACAAAAATGGGGGCGCGTTTGCTGCCGTGGCGGGCATTACCCGTCCCTTTTTGACGATAAGCCTTCGCGCCAGTCCGGCTAACTTCCGAACGGCCTTTTGCTTTATGTGTTCCCAGGCGGGCATTGGCAAGCTGCCGTACCAGTGCCTGGTGCATTAGATCACGATTAATTTTTGCTTCAAAGATGCTAGCTGGAAGGTCTATGCTATTTACTTCCTTGCCAGCCATATTGAAAACTGAAACTTTCATTACAACGCCTCCGCTAGCCCTTTGCTGCTTTCCGAATAATGACAAGCCCGCCTTTGGCACCAGGGATAGCCCCTTTTACAGCCAACAGGTTACGCTCGGCATCTACACGAATAACTTGTAGGTTTTGGGCTGTGTACACGTCATTGCCCATCCGGCCAGCCATTCGCTTACCTTTGAAAACACGTCCGGTACCAGAAGTACCGCCGATAGAACCAGGCGCACGCCAGCGGTCAGATTGACCATGTGTTTTCACACCACCACCAAAACCGTATCGTTTTACAACGCCGGTAAAGCCTTTACCTTTGGTTTTGCCAGTAACGTCAATGCGCTCACCAATCTCAAACTGCTCAACTGTTAATTTTTGGCCAACGGCATGTTCTGCGGCATCTTTGGCGCGGAACTCGCGCAAATAGCGCAAAGCGGGAATAGAACCTTTTTTTCTACCCTTCCCCTTTTTGAGAAGCCCTAAGTGCCCTTGCTGGCCTTTGGTTAACCGTTTTTCTGCAATTTCGCTAAAACCAATTTGAACGGCCGTATACCCATCCGTCTTCTCAGTTTTAACTTGTGTTACATAGCATGGGCCAGCTTCGATAATCGTCACTGGTGTGACAACACCATCGTTATCAAAAACCTGGGCCATACCCAATTTTCTGCCTAGTAATCCTTTCACCTTAACCTCCCAGGACTGTCAGCAACCAGGCGTGTGCTGCATCATCCTTTTTCAGAGATTCGCTAAATAGAAATCTCAATGTCAACCCCGGCGGGCAAGTTCAGCCGCATCAGGGTGTCAATTGTCTTTGAGTCCGGGTTGATCACATCGATCAAACGTTTGTGCGTCCGAATCTCGAAATGTTCATGTGAATCTTTATCAATAAATGTACTGCGGCGCACGGTAAACCGCTCGATGCGTGTCGGCAGCGGCACGGGGCCAACCACACGCGCACCAGTACGTTCGGCCGTACCTACAATGCGTCGTGCAGACTGATCCAACACGCGATGATCATATGCTTTTAAACGGATACGAATTCTCTGCTTAGCCATACGTTTCCTCGAAAGTAGAGGCGTTGGATTCATTAAAAATCACAACGCCTCTATGACAATCCTAGTTCAGGATTTTAGTGATCACACCAGAGCCAACGGTCAAGCCACCTTCACGAATAGCAAAGCGACCACCTTCTTCCAACGCCACCGGCTTGCTCAGCTTCACCCGCAGGTTCACGTTGTCACCAGGCATCACCATCTCTACGCCGTCAGGCAAGTTAATCTCGCCCGTCACATCCAGCGTGTGGATGTAAAACTGCGGCCGATACCCAGGGAAGAATGCCTTGTGCCGTCCGCCTTCGTCCTTGCGCAGCACGTACACTTCGCTCATGAACTCGGTGTGCGGGGTGATGCTGCCCGGCTTGGCCAATACCTGACCTCGCTCGATTTCCTCACGAGCAATACCGCGCAGCAGCAGACCAGCGTTGTCCCCAGCTTCTACCTTGTCCAGAATCTTGTGGAACATTTCCATCGAGGTCACAACGACCTTGCGGGTCTTCTCGGCCAAACCGACGATCTCGACTTCGGTGTTGGGCGTCAGGGTGCCGCGGTCCACACGACCGGTCACCACCGTCCCACGTCCCTTGATGGAGAAGACGTCTTCCACCGACATCATGAATGGTTTGTCGGTCTGACGTTCCGGGGTGGGGATGTATTCATCCACCACACGCATCAGCTCCAGAATCGGGGCGTACTCTGGCGCGTTCACGTCGCTGCTTTCGCTTTCCAGCGCTTGCAGGGCGCTACCGCGCACGATGGGGGTTTCATCCCCAGGAAATTCGTAGGTATCCAGCAGCTCGCGCAGTTCCAGCTCCACCAGCTCCAGCAGCTCTTCGTCGTCCATCATGTCCACTTTATTGAGGAAGATGACGATGGCTGGCACTTCTACCTGACGCGCCAGCAGGACGTGCTCGCGGGTCTGGGGCATGGGACCATCAGGAGCGGAGACCACCAGGATGGCGCCGTCCATCTGGGCTGCGCCGGTGATCATGTTTTTGATGTAGTCACGGTGACCGGGGCAGTCTACGTGGGCGTAGTGCCGGTTTTCGGTTTCGTATTCAACATGGGAGATGGCGATCGTGATCCCGCGTGCTTTTTCTTCGGGAGCGTTGTCGATCTGGTCAAAGGCGGAGAAGTCGGCGAACCCTTTGAGGGACAGCGTTTTGGTGATTGCGGCTGTCAGGGTGGTTTTGCCGTGGTCTACGTGACCAATCGTCCCAATGTTCACATGTGGTTTTTCGCGCACAAATTTTTCTTTTGCCATAATTTCCCTTTCCTCTATGCTAATTGATTCACAAACCAACGCACTGGTTAAAACAATTCCTAAAACAACTTATATTTTATTAACGGCCGCTTTTCATCAGGCTTTGAGCAATATCATCACTTACTGGCGCGTAATGCTCAAACTCCATCGTAAACGTGCCGCGACCTTGGGTCATCGAACGCAAACGCGTGGCATAGCCAAACATTTCAGCCAAAGGCACTTTCGCCTTAATAGACTGCAAGCCCTCAGAACGCATTGCCATCCCTTCAATCATGCCACGCCGAGATGAAATATTACCGATAACATCACCGGTATACTCTTCAGGAGCCACCACTTCAACGGCCATAATTGGCTCTAGCAAAATGGGGCGACCCTGCTGCATACCCTCTTTCAAAGCCATAGAACCAGCAATTTTGAAAGCCATTTCTGAAGAGTCAACTTCATGGAAAGAGCCATCGTACAGCGTCGCTTTAATATCCACGATGGGATACCCAGCCAACGTGCCGCTTTCCAGCGCTTCCTGAATACCAGCTTCTGTTGGTTTAATGTACTCTTTGGGAATCACTCCACCAACAACAGCATTCTCGAAAACAAACCCGGAACCTGGCTCCAATGGCTCTAAACGCAGCACAACATGACCAAATTGACCACGGCCACCCGACTGACGTACAAAACGAGCCTCAGCCTTATCCACCGTACGGGTAATCGTTTCGCGATAAGCCACACGCGGCTGACCAACGTTTGCTGCAACTTTAAACTCACGCAGCATACGGTCTACCAAAACTTCCAAGTGCAACTCGCCCATACCCGATAAGATGGTTTGGCCAGTTTGTTCATCTACTTTTACCTGGAAAGTTGGGTCTTCTTCGGCTAAGGCACGCAAAGCTATGCCCATTTTGTCTTGATCAGCGTTCGTTTTCGGCTCAATCGCCAAGTTAATAACCGGCTCTGGGAATTTAATAGATTCAAGAACAATCGGATGATTACCAGCAGCCAATGTTTCACCAGTAAACGTCACCTTCATACCCAAAGTTGCGGCAATATCACCCGCATGAACCTCTTTCAAATCTTCGCGTCGATCCGCATGCATCCGCAAAATACGGCCGATTCGTTCCTTCTTGTCCTTCGTGGTGTTTTGCACCGTATCACCGGTTCGCAACACACCAGAGTACACCCGGAAGTAGGCCAGCTTACCCACATAAGGATCCGTTACAATCTTGAAGACGAGTGCCGACAATGGTTCATCGTCCGAAGCTGAACGCGTCTCAAGCGCTTCCGTTACCGGATTCATGCCTTTAATGGGCGGCACATCTAGCGGAGAGGGCAAGTAGTAAATAACAGCGTCTAATACACGCTGGATACCTTTGTTCCGCAACGCAGTTCCACACAAAACAGGTGTTACCTGATTCTGGATGGTTGCGTTCCGCAGTGCAGCACGCAGCTCTTCAGTTGTGGGCTCTTCACCTTCCAGATACCGCTCCATCAAATCATCATCAGTTTCCACAATACGCTCAATGATAATCTGACGCGCCTCTTCAGCTTGAGCCTGGTAATCTTCAGGAATCTCAACAATTTTGGCTTGTGCGCCCAAATCATCATCATCCCAAACGGCCGCTTCCATTGCCAGCAAATCAATAATGCCTCGGAAGTCAGACTCCTGCCCAATAGGCAGTTGAATAGCAATCGGATTTGCGCCCAGGCGCTCCCGAATCATGCTAATTGTGCGAACAAAATCCGCACCTGTACGATCCATCTTGTTAACAAAACAGATACGCGGCACATTATAATCATCAGCCTGACGCCAAACCGTCTCAGACTGTGGCTCTACCCCGGCAACCGCATCAAAAACAACAACACCGCCATCGAGTACACGCAAACTGCGCTGCACTTCGGCCGTAAAATCAATATGGCCAGGCGTATCAATAATGTTGATCTGATGATCGAGCCAGAATGTGGTTGTGGCCGCAGACGTAATGGTAATACCACGCTCCTGCTCCTGCACCATATGATCCATCGTGGCAGTTCCTTCATGAACCTCACCCATCCGATGAATCACCCCTGTGTAATACAGAATGCGTTCAGTCGTCGTGGTTTTACCAGCATCAATATGAGCAATGATGCCAATGTTACGCACGCGGTCTAATTGCAAACGACTCATAATATCCAGTACCTAATTTCCTTAAAAGCGGAAATGCGAGAATGCCCGGTTGGCTTCAGCCATACGGTGCGTATCGTCACGCCGTTTCACTGCAGCACCCTGATTCGTTGCCGCATCCATAAATTCATTGGCCAACTTCTCCGCCATTGAACGGCCACCACGACTCCGAGCTGCCATCAAAAGCCAACGCATTGCCAGCGAAAGTTGACGACGGCTGTCCACAGGCGTAGGTACCTGATAAGTAGACCCACCCACACGTCGAGGCTTTACCTCAATTTGGGGCGTCACATTTTGAATAGCTTGCTCAAAAACCTCGATGGCTGGCTTCTTGGCACGCTGCTCGATCAGATCGAAGCTATCATACAGCACACGCTGCGCCGTGCTTTTCTTACCATCGTACATAAGGCGGTTAACAAACATAGAAACATGGATATTGCCATATTTCAAATCAGGTTCTACCTGTCGTTTTTCAGGACGATCACGTCTTGGCATCTTGCAATTCTCCGTAAATTAACAACAACTACTTCGGCGTCTTTGTACCGTATTTTGAACGGCCCTGCTTGCGGTTATTCACACCGCCAGCATCCAACGTACCGCGAACAATATGGTAACGCACACCAGGCAAGTCTTTCACACGACCGCCGCGCACAAGAACCACAGAGTGGTCTTGCAAACTGTGACCTTCACCAGGAATGTACGCAGTAACCTCAATACCATTCGTCAGACGCACACGGGCAACCTTGCGCAATGCTGAGTTTGGTTTTTTGGGCGTCATCGTTTTCACTTGCGTACAAACGCCACGCTTCTGCGGCGCACCTTTTGGTTGGCGCGTCCGACGCTGCTTAAAAGAGTTGAATGTCCATTGTAAGGCAGGGGCTGTACTCTTCTTACCTTTGGCTGTGCGCCCCTTGCGTACAAGTTGATTAATCGTAGGCACGCTGGTTTATCTCCTTACTCTCTATTATTCTTCCAAAAATCAACAGCGATTTCATGTATCACTGACATAAACTCGCCAATACCCGACAAATGAAGGCCATCGTAGTTGAGAACAACTCGATGGCCTCCACGTGGTTTTACCTATTCAATTAGTAACTACGTATTTTCTAGTTACCTGTTTGGGACAGACATACGAAAGGTGATTCTATCACAGTTAGTGTGGTTGTCAAACAGTTAACGCGCTATTATTTTAAACTGCATTTAGGGCAGGTTGCTAGCTAGTAAAGCTGCATCTCTACTCATCTTTAGCGGCGGCTGCGAGCCAAATCCATTAGCCCAGTTCCGGCCCATTTTTTGTTTTTCTTTTCGTCTTCTTTGCCAAAGCGCACTACCTCGCCGCTATCTGTAACCGCTTCTACAGCCAAACCGAGGCTTTGAAGCTCTTTCACCAATACACGGAAAGAAGCAGGCACTCCAGGCTCATCAATAGGCTCATTCTTTACGATGGATTCGTAAGTTTTTACACGGCCTTGCACGTCGTCTGACTTGATGGTGAGCATCTCTTGCAGAGTATAGGCTGCCCCGTATGCTTCTAACGCCCACACTTCCATTTCACCAAAGCGTTGACCACCAAATTGGGCTTTACCACCCAAAGGCTGCTGCGTGACGAGCGAGTAAGGACCAGTTGAACGTGCGTGCGCCTTATCTTCCACAAGGTGAGCCAATTTGAGCATGTGCAAAATACCGACGGTGACAGGTTGGTCAAACGGCCGTCCTGTTTTTCCATCAATCAGCATTTCCTTCCCTAAAACAGGCAACGGCTCATGCATAATCGTGGTGATTTGGTTAGATAGCAACTGCAACTCAGCTATTTCTGCCTTAAATGGATCCACCTTGACGGCTTCTGGCAACGAATCACCATGCTTATCCAAAATATAGCTGTACCATTCCCGTATACACGCCTCGATGGCACCTTCATTATTATCTAGCCAATCTAGCTTGCGCATCGTTTCATGGTTCTCGGGGAAGAGCAAATCCGGATCCCAATCACGGCCACGAGCCCATTCCCTGGCGACACTCCATTGAGCATACCGCAGGTCAACTTCCAGGCGCTCCACATCGTACCCTTCTTCACCCAACCAGCCAGTGACAAAGAGACGACGTGCCTCATTTTCATTTTCCAAAGATTCCAAATCGTATTCAATCTCGGAAAGCCAATCCCAAGCCCAATCAACAGCTACCTGCCAGGCACGCCCCATTAACCAGGCACGCGCCAGTTCGGCCGAAATTTCACGCTCGTTGGCACCATCAAACACAGGGGTGATGGCGCGGAAGCCTAAGCGGTGAGCCGCCCAGCCCAGATGCGTTTCCAGTACCTGGCCGATGTTCATACGGCCGGGCACACCCAAGGGGCTCAGAATAATGTCTATTGGCGTACCGTCCGCCAGATAAGGCATATCTTCGATAGGAACAATTTTGGAGATAACACCCTTGTTCCCATGACGACCAGCCATCTTGTCGCCTTCAGAAATCTTGCGCCGTTGAGCCACACTTACACGAACCATTGTTTCTACGCCAGCAGGCAAGTCGCGGTCATGTTGACGATCAAAAACATGCACATCCACTACTTTACCGCGAGCGCCGTGGGGCATCCGCAAACTGGAATCTTTCACTTCGCGAGCTTTATCACCAAAGATAGCACGCAGCAGCTTCTCTTCGGGGCTGAGTTCTTTTTCACCTTTGGGGGTAATTTTTCCCACCAGGATGTCCATTTCATTGACATCGGCACCGACGCGAATAATGCCGCGTTCATCAAGGTCTTTTAGCGAATCCTCACTAACGTTGGGAATATCGTAAGTGATTTCTTCAGGGCCAAGCTTGGTATCACGAGCTTCAACTTCGTGCTTTTCGATGTGTACCGAAGTGAAGCGATCTGCGCGTACCATCCGTTCGCTCACCAGGATGGCATCTTCGTAATTGCCACCTTCCCAAGAAAGGAACGCAACAAGCACATCCTGGCCCAACGCCAGCTCACCATATTCTGTAGATGAACTGTCGGCCAATACATCGCCTTTCTTGACACGCTGGCCTTTAACAACGACCGGCCGTTGGTCAATACAGGTACTCTGGTTAGAACGGTTGTATTTGCGCAGGTTGTAGGTTCGCGGGCCATTTTCACCAACAACAACGATGGTGTCGCCAGTCACGCTGACCACTTCGCCATCTTCTTTAGCCACAACAATCTGCCCAGAGTTGATGGCAGCTTGTTGCTCCATGCCGGTACTAACAATCGGCACGTCTGGTTTGAGCAGAGGCACCGCCTGACGCTGCATGTTTGACCCCATGAGGGCGCGGTTGGCATCGTCGTGATCCAGGAATGGGATCAAGGCTGCAGAAATACCCACAATCTGGCGTGGCGCGACATCAATGAAGTCAATGCGCTGTACAGAGGTAAAGCGGAATTGCTGATTACGGCGGGAAGAAACACGGCGGTCAATAAATTGCCCATCATCATCAATGCGGGCATTTGCCTGAGCAATTGAGTAATGGTCTTCCTCATCGGCCGACATATATACAATTTCATCGGTAATGTACGGTTTTACCTGTGCTTCAGCAATGCCAGCTTTTTTAATTTCTTTGGCAGCTTTGGCAGTAACGGTCTCACCGGAAGCAACGATGATTTCGCCTGTTTCAGGATGCACAATATTATTGAAGGCATCGTGGCCTACGAGTTCATCGCTATCACCGGCAATGGTGTTTAGCACGCGACGGTAGGGTGTTTCGATAAAGCCATATTTGTTCACACGGCCGTATGTCGCCAAACGACCAATCAAACCAATGTTCGGACCTTCAGGGGTTTCGATGGGGCAGATACGGCCGTAATGACTATGATGCACGTCACGCACTTCAAACCCGGCACGCTCACGCCGCAAACCACCAGGGCCTAACGCCGACAAGGTCCGCTTATGGGTTAACTCAGCCAGCGGATTCGCCTGCTCCATGAACTGGCTCAACTGCGAACTGCCAAAGAATTCACGAACGGCCGCTACCACAGGGCGAATGTTGATCAAAGAAACTGGCGTCACCGTATCGCTGTCGCGAATAGACATGCGTTCGCGCACTACCCGCTCCATGCGGCGTAAACCGACGCGCAGCTTGGCTTGCAGCAGCTCGCCAACCGTCTTTACGCGACGATTGCCCAGATGGTCAATATCATCCGGCCCTTCCAGACCGTTGTTGATGTTGACCATGCGCCGCACCAGGCGCACAATGTCGTGCTGAGTGATGGTGCGATGCGTCAGCGGCACCACATCTTGCAATGCCAGGCGCTTGTTCAGCTTGTAACGACCCACACGCGCCAAATCGTAACGGCGTTGATCGTAAAGCTGCTCTTGCAAATACTGGGTGGCGTTGTCCAAAGTCGGCGGATCGCCAGGGCGCATACGCTTATAAAACTCAATCAGCGCCTGCTCGGCCAACGATTTGTCCGGGTCCCACGGCGGTTCCTGCTCAATGCTACCCTGAATGTACAGATGCTCACCATTCGTATCAATATCTTCGAACAGTGCGTAAATTTCTTCGTCTGTACCCTTCGTCAACAAGGGATTGTTCAAGCCATCGTCAATAGCAGCCATCGCCCGCAGAAAGAGGGTAATGGGCACCGTCCGTTTGCGATTAAACTTGACGGTGATGTAATCGGTTTTGCGGGTTTCAAACTCCATCCAGGCCCCACGGTCTGGGATGAGCTTACCAGTGGCTAACGGCCGTCCCGTTGTGCGCTCTTCCTGCACTTCAAAATACGCGCCAGGGGAGCGAATAAGCTGACTAACCACAACACGCTCGGTACCGTTGATAATAAAGGTACCAGCCGGCGTCATAAGCGGAAAATCACCCATGAAAATATCCTGCACGATGGGCTGATCCTGATCAGTGCTATACAGCATCGCCTTCACATACATGGGGGCCGCATAGCTCATATCCCGCTCGACACACTCTTCCACTGAATATTTCGGCTCGCCGAACCAGTAAGTCAGATCAAAACCTTCAACTTCTGGCCGGTTGCTGGGGAAATACAGTTTCAGATCACCATTGAAGCTCTCAATAGGTGAAATTTCATCGAACAGCTCGGCCATACTTTCTTCAACGAACTGTTGGAATGAATCCAACTGAACGTCAATAAGCGTCGGCAGCTCAAGCAATTCAGTCATGCGGGCATAATTTTTGGTTGGAAGTTTAGACATTTAAGATTCCTGCTCCCTAAAATTGTATGTAACCACTCTTTCCTAAAAAAATTACCAAAGTGGCAAAAACCACAAACAAAGGGTGCAACGAATTCCCTCAAATTGTTGCACCCTTGATTTCAATTCCAACTGTCTATTTTTGCAGATGACATACGTTTGCATAGACAGATAAGGCCGTGGTCGTTTTGCACGTTGTAATGAACGAATTGTAATTCGCGAACGGAGATTATAGTGATGCGGGCTTACTTTGTCAACTGTTTATATAAGGCAACGATGCGCTCTCCTGCTTTTTGCCAACTATAAACTTGCAGGGCTCGTTGGCGGAGCTGGTGGCCTAGTGCTTGGCGGCGTTCTGGCTGATGCAGCAGGGTGGTAATTGCTTCGGTGAAGGCGGCCACATCGCCGCTGGGGGCGTAAACGCCGAGGTCTGCCAGGTATTCGCGGTGTACGGCCGAATCATACGCCACCACTGGCTGACCCAACGCCATATAGTTGAGCAGCTTACCGCTGCCCTCACTGCTGGACATTTTGGGCGCAACCGCAATATCCCCCAGCGAAAGGTAAGCGGGGGCGTGCTGGTACATCACTTTGCCGGTGAAGGTAATGACGTCCTCAGCGCCAAGGTCGCGAGCCATTTGTTGGTAGCGGGGCACATTGGGGTAACCCATGATGAGGAAATGGCAGTTTTCGCCCGCTTGCTTCAGGCGGGCGGCAGATTCGATGAGATGGGGCACGCCCTGGTAGTCGGTAAGCAAACCGAGGTAGGCAATGATGGTACGGCCGTTTGGCAACCCCAACTTTTGCCGCAGTTCCTGTTTCATTTCCGGGCTGAACTTGTCGGGATCGAAGCGGCGGTCGTTGGCACAGTCTGGTAAGGGCACTAGCTTGTGCGAGGCGATGCGAAACTCATTCTCAAGCAGGCAGGTGGCTTTGATAGAGCTGGTGAGGATGGCGTCTGGCAGCTTGTTGATGAGATTTTCCAGGCGGAAGGCAAGGCGATAGAGACGGCCGTTCTTGCGTAAAAAGTTGTGGTCTGTCATTTCGGCTGTCATGCTGCCCTGGAAATCAAACACCAGCGGGCGGCGCAGCAGTTTGGCCAACACCCCGCCGATGAGCGCCCCTTCGTGCATGTGGCCGTGAATCACATCTGGCTTAAAACGCAG
Organism: Ardenticatenaceae bacterium; assembly: GCA_020634455.1. Taxonomy (GTDB): domain Bacteria; phylum Chloroflexota; class Anaerolineae; order Promineifilales; family Promineifilaceae; genus Leptofilum. The sequence goes on from JACKBQ010000001.1 coordinate 1,592,504, forward strand.
CGCTTCCACCAGCGATTGCCACGCCAGGTAGACGTCGAAGGCGATTTTGTGACGGGAGGAGCCAACTTCATATTCAGGCCGCCAGGGCAGCGGCGCAGTGCGGCGGATGTCGAGGTCGGGCATGTCGCTTCCTTTATAATAGGTAACGATTGCTACCTGATGCCTCATCCCTTGCAGGGTGTACGCCTCTTCTAAAATGCGGATGTGCCCGCCGTAATCGCTAAAAAAGGAAGTGGGGGCAATCATAAGGATGCGCAACGGCCGTTCCACATCCACCGCCTTTGTTTTCCCTTTTGCTGCCATCTCCACCTCGCCCATTGCCGATTGGCTACTTGGCATTCTTATCCCCCCCACGCTTAATCCAGCCGCCAAACAGATGCTCCGCCATGCCGCGATGCTCGATTGGCGGTGCTTGGCGTTCGTCCCAATCATTTTCCTGGCGAGATTGGAGCCATTTGGCCCGCTCAATGGCCATCTGCTCGCTGAGGGCGGCTAAAATTTCTTCCTGGTCTTCATGCACCAGGCGACGCACGTTTTTCAGTTCGGTCATGAGGGCATCCAGCCAGCGCAAAGTGGCTTGCTTGTTTTGCAGAGCGTGCAGGGGAATGTTGCGATCATTTTCCAGGGCCAGGGTGCTGAGGGCAAACGGCCGTCCGGCAAAACGGAGCATATCGCGCCAGCCGGGAGACTGCTGCAAGGCGTTGAACATCGCCAGGGAGACGAGAGCGGGCAAGGTTTCGGTGCCTTGCATCAGGCCGTCGTACTCGTCTGGATCAACAAAGTAGGGCAGTGCGCCGAGGAGAATGCCGAAGTTGACGGCCGTTTCCACCGCCTGTGGTTCCGCTTTGGGTGAGGGCATCAGGCAAAAGGCGCTGTTTTTGAATAGATCGGGGGTGGCATCGGTGGTTTGGGAACGGCCGTCTGCCAGATATTTGGCCGCCAAAACCGGAACCGCGCCCACGTAATGCCCCTGCTGCATGTGCAGCTTGGCCCAGTTCAAGCCCAGCCTCTTCAGGCTGGAAAGATCAATCACCAACGTGTGCGGCTGCACTTCGCTGCCGATCACCTGCAAAATGTTTTGGATGTCGGCGATTTGGGCGGTGATGACCAGAATGTCGGCCATTCGCGCCGCGCTGACTAGATTGCGCTCGAACTTGTCAATCGCCTGGACGGTTTGCTTGGCGGTTTGGCCTTTGGCTTCGTCCGGGTCGTGGCCGATGAGGGTCACATCCAGCGGCGATTTTTTAATGGCCAGCCCGATGGATGCGCCGATGCGGTCGAGGCCGATGATGGTGATGGTTTGTGTTTTCATACGAAATCCTGTGTGCAAGTTTGCGAGTGTGCAAGTTTTCAGGTGTTTAAGTGTCAGGTGTTCAAGAGTTATCGTGAATACTTGGCACTTGAACACCTAAACACGCTTTGGATTAATTTTGGTCATCTGCCCATTGCAGGTGGCGGAGCAGTTCGGCCGTTTCGCTATGGTCGTTTGGCGGGATGGGGTCCTGGTGGCGGCGCATCAGCTCGATAGCGAGCGGAGCGGTGCCAGCCGCAGCGGCCATTTCGGCGCTCCAAATTGGATGCTGGACTTTGACCACGAACGGCCGTTTCCAACCCACCGGTTCATTTTGCCCCCAAACGGCCGTTTGCTGGGGCAGCAAAATCGAAGCCAAAACGATGAGCGATCGTTCCCAAATGGACAATTTCAGCTTCGTTTTGCCCACATCGTGTAAAAGTGCGGCCACCAGAAGCGCTGCCTGGCTGTGCCCCGCGCCTTGCAGCATCTTCATGACGCGGTAGCCGTGCCACTGGTCATTGGGCGAAAATCGGTCGAACAAGGCCAGTTCGCTGGCTGTCAGGATGGTGGCAATTTCAGCGCGGGCGGCGGGTTCCAGGGGAACGGCCGTTACAATCTGCCAAAATTGCCACAGACGATACCGAACCATCAAATCTACACAAAAAATGGCGTAAATGGCCCTAGGAACAACGGGTAAAAGAACGAAATGACTGGGCCAATTATTTCAAAGGCAATGTTGATCCCCACTGCAGGCAGCAAGAAAAAGATGCCCAAAAAGATAATCTGGCTGTATTGGCGCAGCCCTTCCAAACGGTAAGACAAATCTGGCGGCAAGATGCCCAGCAAGATGGTAAAGCCATCCAGCGGCGGCACAGGAATCATGTTAAAAGCGAACAGAAGCAAGTTAAAATAAACGCCAAAGACTAAAAAAGAGTAGACCGACGGTAAAATTTGGCCGGGTGCCTGCACATCAACCAACCCCAACCGGATGGGCAAACCCATCAGTCCGGCGATGAGCAAATTCATGATTGGCCCAGCAATGGCCACAATGGCGTGGGACGTGCGCGGGTTGCCCCGCAGGTAGCGCGGATTAATGGGGGTGAAAGCGTAGCCAAAACCAATGATGAGCAGCAGGATCAGCCCTGTGCGGTCCAGGTGAGGGATGGGATTGAGGGTGATACGGCCGTACTGCCTCGGCGTCGGGTCACCCAGGCGATCCGCTACGATAGCGTGAGCAAATTCATGATAAGCAAAAGCAATCACCGCAATCAATAAGAAGCTGATGGCGGTGGGAACCAGATAATCGGCACCGCGTAAAAATAAGAGCATATTGTTCCTGCATGTGTCATTCTGAATAGCGCGCAGAGAAAAGAAGAATCCCATTTAGCTTGGGCGGGATACTTCACTGCGTTCAGCATGACAATTTCAATGAATATTAGAATTGCGGCAGACCCAATTTTGTCTGCGTAAATCTATTTTTTATCGGGCGCAAGTATACCGTGTGGGCAAAGTGGGGGCGAATGGTGGCAAGAAAGTTTACCCACTATTCAGATTAGCATGGGGCAAACGGCCGTAAATCGTATTGGCAAACGGCCGTTCCCCCACCTATAATCCCGCACCATGTACGTAGAAATTCACTTGGGCGACATTGTGCGCCTGCGCAAGCCGCACCCCTGCGGCAGTTACGATTGGGAAGTGGTGCGGCTGGGCACCGACGTGGGGCTGGTTTGCCAAACCTGCGGCCGCAAGGTCCTGCTGCAACGGGGCGTCTTCAACAAGCGGCTCAAAACCATCCTTAAAGCCGCCGCCGCCAGCGACGAAACGGCCGACGACGCCTCACCCGCATGAACCAACTCATCCTCGTTCTCTATTTTTTTGCCCTGACTGGATTGGCGCTCTACGGCCTGTTTGGCCTGCTCACGGTTGTGCTGTACCTGCGCCATCGCCACGCTACATTCCCCACGCCGCCCTTGCCCGCCGAGCCGCCTTGCGTCACGGTGCAGCTGCCTATTTTTAACGAGCCGTTTGTGGTGGAGCGATTGATTCATACGGCCGTCTCCCTCCACTACCCACCTAAAAAACTGCAAATCCAGGTGATCGACGACTCCACCGACGGCACCACCGAGCGGGCGGCGCGTTGGGTGGCGTATTATAAGGAAAGAGGCGTCAACATCTGCCTGCTGCACCGCAGCCAGCGGGACGGTTTTAAGGCGGGGGCGTTGGCGTCGGCGCTGCCCCAGGCCACGGGCGAATTCATCGCCATTTTTGATGCCGATTTTCAGCCGCAGCCCGACTTTTTGCAGCAAACCATTCCGCACTTTGCCACCAACCCGGCGCTGGGCATGGTGCAAACACGCTGGGGACATTTGAACGACGGCCGTTTCCCCCTCACCGCCGCCCAGGCCATCGCCCTGGACAAACATTTTGCCATGGAGCAGACGGTGCGCCACCGGGCCAACCTGTTCCCCAAGTTCAACGGCGCGGGCGGCGTCTGGCGGCGCAGCTGCCTGGAAGATGCGGGCGGCTGGCACACCGACACCGTTTGCGAAGATATGTGCCTGAGCACCCGCGCCGTCCTGCGCCAGTGGGAGTGCCTCTTTCTGAACGAGGTGCAATCCCCCGCCGAGCTGCCCACCACGCTGTCGGCCTACAAAAGCCAGCAGGCCCGGTGGTCCAAAGGGTCGTCGCAATGTTTGCTGAAGTACGGCCGTTCCATCACCACCACACCCCACCACACACTTTTGGCCCGATTTTATGCCCTCGTTTCCATGTCCGCCTACACCACAAACTTGCTGCTGATTTTGCTGCTGCTGCTGCAAATCCCCCTGCTGCTGCTCAACTTCCGCTTCTCAAGCTGGATGCTGCTCTTTTCGGTGGCAGGCATTGGCCAGCCGCTGCTGTTTGTGATGAGCCAGCGGGTGCTGTACAAAGATTGGCTGTGGCGGCTACGCCACTTCCCCACGATGGTGCTCATCGCCATTGGGCTGGCCCCCAGCAACGGACGAGCCATTTTGCAGGCGCTGCTCAGCCGCCAGCAAGCGCATGAATTTGTGCGCACGCCCAAGCAGGGCAACCATGCCAGCTCCCCGCTGTTTGAACTGAGCTTCGATTGGCTGATTTTTGTGGAAGCGGGTCTGGCGCTGTACGCCTGGGCGGGCGTGGCGCTGGCGCTGCGGCAGCACAATTACGGCCCGCTCTTCTTTTTGGGTAGCTGTGCGTTGGCCTATAGCGGCATGGTGGCCCTGAACATGCGCGAATGGCGCTGGCACTTGAAGCAGGAACATCGGCAGGAAACGGCCGTTTCCCCTCTCCCCTAACTATTTTTAGAATAGGACACTGCTCAATACCGATAGCAGCGAGGAGTGGAGCATCCTCAGATGCGGAACGGGTTTACGCCAGCCGTTCGCATCTGAGGATGCTCACTCCACCTCATTGCCCGGAAAGAATCCGCGGCTACGAATTTTCCATAATATTTCTTCAAATATTGATATTTTTTATAAGAACATTCAATTTCTGAATAGATTTTCTTATTTTTCTTAAAAAATGCTTGACACGGCCAGAAAAACAAACTATTATTGCCACAGTTATTAATTTTATTTACACGCTTATCAATTTTTACAACATGGGGCAAAGAAAATGAAAACTGTCACGTTTACGGAAACAGTTGAGGCGAAAACAAAGTTGGATGTTTTGGTAGAGATTGGTTCGGTGGAAATACGGCCGTCTACCGACCAAAACCTACACGTTACCGCCACCTATCGCCACATGGACGTCTGGGTAGAGCGGCTCGGCGACACCATTCTGGTCCACGCCGAGCAGGAAGATGACTTCATCCAAAAGCTCACCCGCTGGTTTAGCAACGACCATCCCAAAGCAGAACTGATCATCGAACTGCCCGCACACTGCCCTGTTCAGGCCAAAACCGTCACCGGATCGATGGAAATTGAAGGCATTGCCGCCCCCGTTTCGGCGCGGGTGGTTACCGGGCAGCTGCAACTGCGCGACATCGACGGCCCCATTTACGCCAAAACCGTCACCGGACGGCTCACCTACAGTGGCAGCCTGACCGATGAAAGCCACCGCTTTGAATCGGCCACGGGCGAGATTGTACTGACGCTGCCGGAAACGGTGAACGCCCAACTGTCTGCCAAGACGGGCACGGGCAGCCTGCGCTGCAAGCTGCCGCTTACGGACCAACGCGAAGAGCGCCATCTGGTGGGTGGCAAGTTGTGGGGCACATTGGGCAGCGGCACAGGCCGGATTAAGGCGCAGATTGGCACGGGGAGTTTGGAGATACGGCCGTTCCTCCCCAAACAAAAAGAACCGGAAAAACTGATAAGCAAACCAGAACTCGTTTAATCGCCACGATGCACACTGAGCAAATCTCTTAAGCCTCTGTGCCCTCTGTGGCAAAAGAAAAAATTTTGTTGGACGAATTCTTGAACTGTCGAGTATCATGGGCGCTGAAAAAACTGACAGGTTTTGAAAACGCTCAATTATGACAGTTTAAGGAGACCAAATTCATGAATTCAGTCATTGGCCAATGCCCCATTTGCAACGACACCCTGCACGTCACCCGGCTGCACTGCCGCAACTGCGACACCAGCATCGAAGGGCACTTTTCTTTGGGCCGACTGTACCAGCTTTCGTCGGAACAGCTCAGCTTCATCGAAACCTTCATCAAGTGCGAGGGCAAAATCAACCGCGTAGAGCAGGAAATGGGCATGTCTTACCCCGCCGTGCGCAGCCGCCTCACCGAGGTGATCGAGGCAATGGGCTATGAAGTTGGCCCGTCAGAGCCGGAAGTTTCGGAAGAGACGCGCCAGGCGGTTTTGGGCGATCTTAGCAGCGGCAAGCTGTCTGCTGAAGAAGCGCTGGCCATTCTGCGCGGGCAAGGCTGAGTTCCAATGGACGGTAATCCGTAATCGGTGAACGGTTAACCGACTACGGATAACGGATAACGGATTACAAAACAAAAGGAGACTGTCATGAGCAAACCAAGTCGTATGGAAATTTTGGATTTATTGAGCAATGGGAAAATTACGGCCGTAGAAGCCGCCGATTTACTGAGCAATGTGGAAAAAACCGAAGCCGCTGCGCCCCCACCGCCACCGCCCGCTGAAAAAACACCCGTCAGCAAAACCGTGATTGCCGAAAAAAGTGAAAACGGCAGCGACACCGGCAAAGAGCCGAGCTGGTTCCGTGTGCGCGTGGCCAATTTGGAAACCGGCAAAAATCGGGTCACCGTCAACATCCCGGTCAAAATGATGAAATTTGGTCTGAAAATCGGCAGCCGCTTCAGCCCGGAAATTGAAAATCTGGATTGGAATGAGCTGACGGGCATGATGCAAGACATGAAAACCGGCATGTTGGTGGATGTGCAGGATGAGGAAAGCAACGAGCACGTGCAGGTTTATTTAGACTAGCATCCCACTGTTATTTCAAACGGGGTCTTGTCATTCCGAGTGAAACGAGGAATCTTTCAAGGTGACGAGCAGAAAGATTCCTCACTCCGTTCGGAATGACATTGCAAAATAAAGGTAAGAGCATGAACCAGGAAAAGATTTTTACGGGCAAAGCCCCTCAAATTAATATTGCAGAGTGCAACGGGGATTTGGTGGTACGAACCTGGGCAGAAACGGCCGTTTCCGCAAAAGGTGAAAGCTTCGAACTCAACCAGACCGACGAAAAAATCTCCATCAGCAGCCAGCGCGAACTTAAGCTGACCGTACCGCTGCAAAGCAGTCTCTCTGTTAGTTATGTCAATGGCGATGTGGCCATTAAGCTGCTGGAAGGAGATGTAAGCCTGGTTGAAGTGAACGGTGACGTCATTTTGAGCGGCGGCGGCAGCGTCCACATCCAGACCCTCAACGCCGACCTTTCCGCTAAGAATCTGGACGGCGATCTGACCATCGCCCTGATCAACGGCGACGCCTCCCTGCGCAACATCGGCGGCCTGACCATAGAAACAATTCAGGGCGATCTGTCCGTGCGCAACGCCAACGGCAGCGTGCAGCTGCACCAGGCCAACGGCGATGTGAGCCTGCGCACCGTCAACGGCAATGTCACAGTGGAAAATGGTATGCGCGACATCAATTTGCGCAATCTGGGCGGTATCGCCTCGGTCGAGGGCATTCAGGGCGACATTCGGCTGTACGGCGGGCTGAGCCAGGGCGACCACAGCTTCGCTGCCGAGCGGGACATCATCGTGCGCTGGCCTATCACCTCCCCACTGAACCTCACCGCCACCGCGCCGGACATTAAAAACCGGCTGCCGCTGGAAAAAGAAACCGAGATGGAGAACACGCTCATCGGCCGTTTGGGTGATGGGGAAACAAATGTGAGTTTGACGGCAAACGGCCGTATCATCCTCAAGGAAGGTGACATTGTGGACGCAAAATGGCAGGACGACGCCAGCTTCGAAGCTGATTTTGACTTTGACTTCGCCAGCTTTGGCAGCCAGATTACCCAGCAAATCAACGAACAGGTGGCCCAAATCAGCAAAAAGCTGGAAAACACGCTCGGCCCAGATTTCAGCCAGCGCATGGCCACAAAAATCACCCAAAAGGTAGAACAAGCTACCGCCAGAGCCGAACAAGCCGCCGAACGCGCCCGCCAGCGCGCCGAACGGCAGCAGCGCCAGCGCGGCCCGCGTGTTGTTGTGCAAACTTCTGAGCCCAAGAAAGCCGCCAGCAGCGAAGAGCAGCTCAAAATCCTCAAGATGGTGGAGCAGGGCATTATTTCGCCCAGCGAAGCGGCGACGCTGCTGGAAGCACTTGAGAAATAGTAAATAGTAAAAAGTGAAAGAGTAAAAAGTGGGCTACTTTTCACTTTTATCACTTTTAACTTTTCACTGAAAAAGGCATCTCATGACCACACCCGTCCGAATTGAGAATCTGCAAAAGACGTACAAAACCAAGAAGCGGCAGGGGCTCTTTAAGTCGTCGGTGCGCGAGGTGACGGCGTTGAAGGGAGTCTCGCTGGAGATTGAGCGGGGCGAGATTTTTGGGCTGCTGGGGCCAAACGGCGCGGGCAAAACCACGCTGATCAAAATCCTCACCACCCTGCTGCTGCCCACAAACGGCCGTGCCTTCATCAACGGCTTCGAACTCACCAAACAAGACGACGCCATCCGGGCCACCGTGGGCTGCATGCTCATGGGCGAACGGGGCCTTTACTGGAAGCTAACCGGGCGGGAAAATCTGGTCTTTTTTGGTGCGCTGTACCACCTGCCCCCGGCAGAACGGGCGCGGCGGGCCGATTCGATTATCGAGCGGCTCAATTTGGGTGAATTTGCCGACCGTGCGGTAGAAACGTACTCCTCCGGCCAAAAGATGAAGCTCGCCTTTGCCAAAGCGCTGATCAACGACGCGCCGCTGCTCATCTTGGACGAACCAACTAATACATTGGACTTGCCCTCGGCGCGGGAGCTGCGGGCGATTGTGCGCGAGCTGAACCAGCAGGGCAAAACGGTGATCTACACCACACACATCATGGCCGAGGCAGAAACGCTATGCGACCGGGTGGCGATTATTGACCGGGGCGAAGTGATTGCCCAGGGCACGGTGCCTGCGCTCAAAGAGTCTATCGGGCAGGAAACGGTGATTAAGCTGGAAGGGGTAATTCCCACGCAGGCGAGTACGGCCGTTTCCACCCTGCAAGGCATCACCCGATCCGCCATCACCTCTGTGAATGGCCACAATCAGCTGACCGTGGTGACGCCGAACCAAACGGCCGTACTGCCCCAACTCATCCAAACGCTCAGCGGGCACGGGGCCGTTTTGCAAAAAATCACGCCAGAAGAGGTCACCCTGGAAGATGTGTTCATTGCCCACACCGGCCGCACCCTGGCGGAGGACACAGCCCAGTAATCGGTATTCGGTGGTCGGTATTCGGTCAAAACACCGATTACGGCTTACGGATTACCGCTTACGGATTACCAAACTCATGACGACAACAATCAGCTACGCTCCCCCCACCTTTCGCCAAAAGCTGTCGGCTATGCTGGCCGAGACGCGGCTGCGGCTGATTAACGTCTCTCGCTATCCGGGGCAGATAGTGATGGAATTTATTATTCCCGTTGTGTTTGCGGCGATGCCGATGCTGCTAGGCAGGGCCACAGCAGGCGACCAGGCAGCGGCCAATTTTGCCGCCAACACCGGCACGGCCAACTACGTCGCTTACCTGCTCATCGGGGCCAACGTCTTTACGATTGTTTCCGGCGCGTTTTGGCACATTGCTTACTGGGTGCGCTTTGAGCAGGAGACGGGCACGCTGGAAGCGGTTTACGTGACGCCCACTTCCAGCCCGGTGCTGGTGGCGGGTGTGGCTTTGTACAGTGCAATTCGGAGTACGGGAACGGCCGTTATCGCCTTCATGATTGGTTGTTTGATCTTTCGGGTGAATCCATTTCAGGGAGACATCCTCTTAGCGCTGCTGTTTTTGTTTGTGGGGCTGGTGCCGCTGTACGGCATTGCCTTCATTTTTGGCGCGGCGGTGCTCAAAATCAAAGAGTCGCAGTCGGTGCTGAACTTGATGCAGTGGTTGGTGAGCTTTTTGATGGGCATCTTCTTCCCGGTGACCGTGCTGCCGCCGTATGTGCGCTGGGTAGCCCAGCTTTTCCCGCCCACCTGGATGGTCAACGGGGTGCGTTCTTCGCTGCTGGGCGTCGGCTACTTTTTGGAAAACTGGTATCTGGACATGGCGGTGCTGTGGGCATTTTTGCTGTTTGCGCCGCTGTTTGGCGTTTGGGTTTTTACCCGCACGGAAGGCAACCTGCGGGGCAATCAGGGCATTGGGCAGTTTTAGCCCCTCAAAAACCTGACAGGTCTACCTCACGAAGTACGCTTCAGTTGAACAGACCTGTCAGGTTTAATACAAGAGGAAGTTATGAGCGAATCCTACAAATCGGTGGAAAAGCAGGTGGTGGTTTTGCCGCAGGACAAGGCGGTTTGGCAGGCAAATGACGGCAGCAAAGAGATGATGATGCAGGTGGAGACGGTGCGGTCGTTGGCTAAGGCGGCTCCAGTGAAAATCGGCCGTCGGGCGCTATTCTCCTGGCTGCGCATCTTCGTCCACAACCCTGGCGACGGCGAGCGTGTCAACCTGCGCATCCCGATTCCGATTCCGCTGGTAGGGCTACTGCTGCCCTCACAGCCGCCGATGAACCAGGCGCTGCGCCTGCGCAACCTGATGGCCGAAAGTGATAATCCGGCCAAAACGTTGGAAACCTACCTGGACTCAATGATGGCTTTTGAGTTCATCCGCGTTGAAGAAGATGATGGCGAGTTAGTGATTATTGGGTTAGATTAGTTTTTTGCCACAGAGGGCACAGAGGTTTTAGAGAATAGCCCTCTCTTATTTCTCTTTTTCCTCTGTGGCTAAAAAGAGGTTTTTGATGACGGCCGTTTCCCCACACAAGACAGAACCATACCAACGCCTGCCAGAACCGATGGCCACCCTGAGCGCTTTTGCGGCAATGGTGAAGAAAGAGTTCATCATTCAGCTGCGCTACCCGGTGGAGTTTGTGGCTAGTTTCGCCCAGGTATTTCTCATTGTGGTGGTGCTGACGTTGGCCGGACTCATGTTTTCGCCCAACGGCGTCCAGGCTGAGGCCGATAGCGACATTACCGGCTTGGTTGTGTACGGTTTTGTGCTGTTCATGTATTTGTCGGACACACTTTGGGGTGTGGGGTTTAACGTGCGGCGCGAGCAAAAACAGGGCACGCTGGAGCAGCTGTACATGAGCCCGGCGTCCAAGTTTGCCGCACTCGCCTCAAGGGTGGCGCTAACGCTGCTGTGGACGGGGTTGCTTTCGATTGGCGCGGCCGTTCTCATGAGTTCTATGCTGGGCGAGCTGCCGATTCACAACGGGCCGCTGGCGGTGTACATTTTGCTCATGTCGCTTTCGGGCACGTTTGGCACGGGGTTTGCCTTTGCAGCGCTAACCTTGCGGATTAAAGAGGCGGCGAATACGGCCGTAAACCTCATTCAATTTGGCTTTATGATCTTTTGCGCCCCGTTTTTCCCGTTCGCCGCCCTGCCAGAACCGTTGCTGTGGATCGCCAAAGCGATTCCACTGTCTTACTGCGTAGACGCCTTTCGCTCTACGCTGATGGGATATCCAAATGGATTCCCCGAACTGGCTCCGATTGGTGTAGAATTAAGCATCGTGACGCTTTTTGGCGTTGCCATGCCTCTGCTGGGCTTCTGGCTGTACCGCAAAGCAGAAAACCAGGCCCGGCACAGAGGGAGTTTGTCGGAATATTAGAGTGTGCGAGTCGCGAGTTTGCCAGTGGCGAGTTAGATGACTTGCATACTCGCCTACTTGCATACTCGCAAACTGTATGATTGTTACCGCACCCTCGCAAGACCAGTCGAAAAATGGGCCACGCGCCATTAACATGAATACCGATATTCCCGGTATTTTGCGCTTGCTGGAGCTGGTTTTTGGGGCTTCGCTGGATGCAGATGGGCAGCGCATGTTTGCCCACACCGCCAACGCAGCCCAGTCGCCCGCCATTTTGTGGCGGTTGAGCCCGGCAGCGGCCAAATTGTCGTTGGGCTTTGTGTGGGAGGCAGACGGCCGTATCGTCGGCAACGTAACGGTTCTTACCACAGAAATGCCGGGGCGGTTTTTGGTGGTGAACGTGGCGGTGCATCCCGACTATCGCCGGCAGAACATCGCCCGCCTGCTAATGAAGCAGGTAGAAAATTTGGTGCAGCAGCGCGGCGGCAACCAAATTTTGTTGCAGGTAGTCAAGCAAAACAACGCCGCCGTTGATCTTTACAAATCGCTGAATTACAGCACCATTGGCAGCATGACCAACTGGAGCACGTCCATTTCCCGGCTGCGGCGGCTGGATTTGAACCTGGAAAATGCCGGGCCGCCCATCCGTGAGCTAAAGCGGCACGAGTGGCGTGAGGCATACCGGTTAGATCGCCTGGCCCTGCACGACGATCTGCATTGGCCAGAGCATCTAAAACCGGATGCGTACAAAACTGGTTTTTGGGCAAGTGTAGGTAATTTATTAAACGGCCGTCAGACCGAAACGTGGGTCACCGGCAGCGCCCAAAACAAGCTGGTGGGGCTGGCAAAAATCAGCACAGAATGGGGTCGCTCGCACGAAATGACGCTGCGGGTACATCCATCGTGGCAGGGTCGGTTGGAACGGCCGTTGCTGGCCAAGCTCATTCGCCGGTTGCAAAACATGCCGCGCCGCAACGTGCAAATTGAGCATCCAGACGATGACGAGTTGGTCAACGCTCTGCTGCAAGAGGCAAACTTCCAGCCGCGCCGCACGCTGACGCACATGCGGCTAGACTTAAAGTAACCAGTAGCCAGTTTGCGAGTATGCGAGTAAATCGAGTTCACTTGCAAACTGGCATACTTGCAGACTCGCAAACAAATTCATAGAGGACAATCATGGCATCCGCAGAAGAACGTATGCAAATTTTAAAAATGATCGAAGAAGGCAAAATCAGCGCCGCCGACGGGGCGGAACTGCTCCGCGCCCTGGGCAAGGAGAAGAGCAGCAATCCATCCATGCCGCTGAAAGGCGGGGCCAGCAACCCGCGCTGGTTCCGCGTGCGCGTGACGGACACGTTTAGCGGCCGCAACAAGGTGAACGTGAATATTCCTTTTGGCCTGGTCAACGTAGGGCTGAAGATGGGCGCGCGCTTTGTGCCAGACATGGAAGATGGCAAGCTGCAAGAGCTGCTGGCGGCCGTGCGCAGCGGGCAGCAGGGCAAAGTCATTGACGTGACCGACGAGGAATCGGGCGAGCGCGTTGAGATTTTTGTGGAGTAGCGCCGCCAGTGTACGGCGTCGTTACCGTTTTAGAGGAGCCGCATCTCGGCCAGGTGTACCAGCTTTGGGCCGAGATGAGCCGTTTGTTTGGGGTGGGTGCGCCAAAGGCAGCGGCCGTTCCCCATTTTAGCTACCACGTCGCCCCCACCTATGATTTGGAAAAGTTGAAGGCGGTTATGGCGGAAACGGCCGTTTCCACCCCACGTTTTGCCGTCCAGGCCACCGGCATCGGCATTTTCCCCGCCACACCGCCTGTCCTCTACATTCCCGTGGCCCGCACACCAGCCTTGCAGGCACTGCACAGTGCACTATGGCCCAAGCTGCAAGCTGCGTCTGAAGGATCTTTCGACTACTACGCCCCCAACAACTGGTTTCCCCACATCACCCTCGGCCACAACGACATCACCCCCGACCAACTTGGCCCGATTGTCACCTGGCTCAACCGCCAACCCCTCGCCTGGGAGGTTCAGGTAACCAACCTCACCCTTCTCCACGACAACAGCGCCCAGCACCTAACACTGCATCGCGCAATGCTGAAAAACTAACGTTTCATTCGTTTTTCGCTAAACAGAATACGAAATTACCATGAAAGCTTTGGTCATTTCAGCCAAGGGGTTTTGGTACCGATGCTCATGGCCTGCGTCAAATTGTAACATTTCATTCGCCATGACCATTGTGGTTTCACCCAGTACCGAAACCTCCAGCGCACCCTGTATCACCAGGACAGATTCTTCGGCATTACCCGTATGGGGGTCTGCTTTTAACGACACGTCTGGATCAATTTCGACATAATAAAGTTCAAAATGTCGCTGTGTGGAAAAATTGATAAGCGGATACAGGCGATACCCTTTTGATTTTCCCAACAAAGGCGTGGCATCTTTGAAAGCTATTTTTGAAAGTGTTAACGAAGGAGGCGTAATCAGGGTTGTAAAGGGTATTCCCAATCCATTGGCAATCTTCCACAACGTATTAACGGTAGGACTAGACTCCCCAATTTCGATTTGACGCAGCATGCTTTTGCTGACATCTGTTAATTCCGCAAGCTGGGTGTAGCTTAAATTTTGTTCTTCCCTGATTCGTTTCAGATTAAAGCTAATGACTGCCTCTGGTTGATTCATATAACATCCATATTGACGCTTTAGCGTTCACAAATTATACTATAAAACGTCCGAAAAATTGCTATAGTGTACACAAATGGGAGGTTTCCTCAAAATCAAACCTATGGAATCAATCAATCTTGCGCCGTTATTAACCTTTGTTTTTATTACTACCCTGACGCCGGGACCGAATAATATTTCCAGTTCTTCAATGGGCATTCTTTATGGCTACCCCAAATCAGTGAACTATCTGGCGGGAATTGCAGCTGGCTTTTTTGTCATCATGCTGCTCAGCGGCATCGCCTCGCGCACCATTTTTACGCTCATTCCCCAGCTAGAAGCCGCCATGCGGATCATTGGCGCACTGTATATTTTGTGGCTGGCTTACAAAACGTTTAAGTCCAGTTACCAATTCACTCAGCATGATTCGCCCTTGCTTGGGTTTAATAGCGGCTTGCTTTTGCAGGCGTTTAATCCCAAAGTGTGGGTATACGGCCTCACGCTTTATGCCACCTTTTTGGCGGGCATCACGAGCAACCTGCTGTATCTTGTCATTTCGGCTGGTTTGTTGGCGGGAGTGGCTTTCTTTTGCACGTCAACCTGGGCGCTTTCCGGGGCGTTGATTGGACGAATGTTGCAACGGCCGTATCTGCAAAAAGGGCTCAACATCCTCTTGGCCATCCTGCTGGTTTACACCGCTATCGAACTTTCTGGCCTGTTGGCGGGCGCTTTTTCGCCATAAACTGCGATTTTAGCAACCAGCCACCATAATGAAGTAGAATATGCGGCATGACCAAAATTTCTCACCCCTTTGACGAGGAAACCTGGGCGCAGCTGCCTGAATTGCTGGAACATTTGCCGGAGCCAGTTCACATCATTATGTGGGGCGACCCGGCGGCGAGCGAGGCTGAGAAGGAAACGGCCGTTCTGCTGCAAAGCCTTACCGAACGATTTAGCCAGCTCACCACGCAGACGCTGCCCCGGCGCATCAACTACGATTTTTACCCGGTGCTGGGCATCATGGGTGGCCCAGCCAATGAGTGGCACGATTTTGGCGTGCGCCTGATTGGTCTACCCAATGGCTATGCGATGACTTCGTTTATTACGGCCGTTCAGGCCGTCTCGTTTCGGGGAATGACGCTGGAGGCAATGACCCGCATCAAGCTCAAGCAGCTCAGCCAGCCGATCAACATCGAGCTGTTCAGCGCGGCAGACAACGAAGCCGGGGCGCTGATGGCCCAGCCGCTGTTCAACATGGCCGTGGTGAACGAGCATATTCGCACTTTTTTTGTGATGGCAGACCAGTTCCCAACGGCCGTTGACCGGTACTCGCTTAACTATTTGCCCCACATGGTCATCAACAGTCGGGTTCACATGGAAGGTGTAGTAAATGAGGAAGAGATTCTAAAGCAGATTGCAACGGCCGTAAAAACCAAATAGCCTGGGGATTAATCCCCAGGCTAGATTCATCCCCAGGGAACCAGCCATTTGTACATCACCAACGCATCCACCAGACCCAACGTGGGGTGATTAAACGCTTTTGGCAGTCGCCCCACCGTCTCGAAGCCCAGCTTGTGCCACAGCCGCACTGCCCCCTCATTGCTTGAAGCCACAAAATTGAACTGCATCGCCTGGTAGCCCAGTTGCACTGCCACTTTTTGCGAATGCTCACACATCACCGTAGCCAGCCCGCGACCACGCGCCTGGGAACTGACCATGTAGCCGCAGTTGCAGACGTGACTGCCCGGCCCCGTCTGGTTGGTTTTGATGTAGTAGGTGCCGAGGATACGGCCGTCTTCCTCCACCACAAACGTTTGGCGCGGATAATGCAGCCAAAGCTGCCGCGCCTCATCCGGGCTGGTGTCGCGCGCGTAGGCATACGTCTCGCCCGCCGCCACAATCTCCTGGAAGATAGGCCAGATGCCCGGAAAGTCTGCCTCAGTTGCTTCACGAATCATCATGGAAAATAAAATTTTTATCGAACAATCCACAGATTTCGCAGATTTCGCAGATTTTTTTCTCTAGACATCTCAGCGACTTTGCGCCTCTGCGTGGCTGTTTTCATTAAACTCACGCCGTTTTGCGCAGCAGCATGATAATCCAGACTGCCAGCCCGACAAACAGCGCCGTTACAAACAAAAAAGTGAATTGAATCGAGGTTGCCTGCGAAGTGGTGATAGGATCGCGAGGATGCAGCACCAGCTCCGCGCTAAAGTTGAACCAGAAGAGGATAAAAATGATGCTGGCGGACAGCGCCCCACGCACGCGCAGCCACGGCTGCCAACTACCCAAAATCAGCATAATGGTAGCCACCGCCAGCCCGTTCAGCGAGGCGGCCATGCGCGGCTCTTGCAAAAAGACTGCACCCCAGTTATCGGCGGAGGCGACCATGCTCATGAAGACACCCGCCGCATAAAAGCCAAGCGCCACCCAGCCCACTGGCGACAGCCAGCGCAGCCACGCCTGTTTTTGGGTGATGAGCAGGCCCAGGCCAAGTACGGCCGTAACCATAAATCCCACCAGCCCAGTCCAAATCAGGCCAACGTGTACGTAAACCGAACGAATCCCGCCGCCCAGCGTCCGCTCCTCCGGCCCCAAGATGAGGAGCAATAACAACCCGGCCAACAAGCCCACAGGCACCCACCAAAACCAACCGGGGAACGGCCGTTCCTGTTGTTGACTACTTTTTATCTGCATCACGCATCCTCGCTTCCGGTGTGGGCGAAACGGAAAATCGATCAATTATTCGACGACGCCACTTCTTTAGCTTGGATCGGCCACGCGCCACAATGTAGCGTGCACGTTTCCATTCCCGGCGCGGCAATGAAATCTCAGGCGGCGTCACGTTCCACTTTATCACAGAAGCTGCCCAAGTGAGCCCACCCCCAAAACCGACAAACACCACATTGTCGTCTGGGCGTAAACGGCCGTCATGCACCGCATCACACAAAGCAATGGGAATGGAAGCCGCCGAAGTGTTGCCGACTGCGTCAACGTTCATGAAAAACCGCTCTTGCGGGATTTTTAGCCGTTTTGCGGCCGTTTCAATGATGCGCGTGTTGGCCTGGTGCGGCACAATCAGATCAATTTCGTCAATTTTCAGCCCCGCCTTGGCAATGGTCTCTTCAATGGAAGTAGCTATCACCTGTGTGGCAAAGCGGAACACCTGACGGCCGTTCATCTCCACCGTGTTCTTTTTGTGACCATTGTGCAAATATTCTGGCCCAAGCACCGGAACCGGATTGTGGTAAACGGCAGGCAGGCTCAGCAAATCGCCGCCAGAGCCATCGGAGCGCAGCGTGGAGGCCAGCACCCCGCCAGGTACCGAAGAGCCTTTCAGCACCACCGCTCCGGCCCCATCGCCAAACAAGATGCAGGTGCCCCGGTCGTCCCAATCCAGCACCCGCGACATCGTTTCTGCACCAATCACAATCGCATTCCGCACCGATTCCGTCTGAATTGCCTGCGAAGCCATGCTCAGGCCGTAGACAAAGCCAGAACAAGCGGCGCTCAGGTCAAACGCGCCCGCTTTGGTTGCCCCCAAATAATCCTGCACCCGACACGCCGTTGAGGGAAAAATGTATTCTGGCGTAGAGGTGGCTACAATAATCAGCTCCACCTGCGAGGGGTGCAGATCGGCTCGTTTCAGGGCGCGGGCGGCAGCTTCAAAGGCCAGCGTGGCTGTTGTTTCTTTTTCGCTGGCAATGCGTCGCTCGCGGATGCCGGTGCGCGAATAAATCCATTCATCGGAGGTGTCAACCATCCGCGCCAAATCGTTGTTGGTTAAAATTTTATCGGGGCGAAAGCTGCCCCAGCCCACAATATGTGCATATTTCATAGGATTCCTCAGAGCGGTTTACGGCCGTTTCTCTTCCACAGTACAAAACCCAGGCAACCCGGTTCCGTTGCGCCCATTTGCCAAGCAAGGCAGCAAGGATTATTCGTGAAAAACCGAAACTGCCAACTGTAAACCAGTTGCCAGATTGCCTGCTCACCCACTGCTAAACTGGCAAATTGTGCAGCTTGGCACTGTTTTGGTGTCAAAAAACAGTTACAAGATGAGAAACCATCATGAGAGTGGCTTTTTCCTATTGGATTTTGCAGCCTGAACCGCTATCCTACCGACAAACATGAACGATAACGAATACCAATCCTACACACCTGAATCTCCCAAAACCTCCAACGCCAACCGCCAACTTTGGTACATCCTGAGTGGTTGCCTGCTCGTTTTCCTCTGCCTGTGCTGCCTGGCGCTAGGTGCAGGCTATTACGTTTGGACCGAATATGGTGATGACATTTTGTCTGAATTTGGCACGGCAACCCCAGAACGACGCGATACCGAGCCGGATGAAGAAACGCTTCCCACCCGCGACAGCAACGAAGGACGCGAGGGCGCTGTGACGCCTACCGCAGCCATCGCCGCCCAGCCCAGCGCCACGCCAGAAGCATCTGCAACGCCAGCCCCGGAAGCAACCAGCAATGGGCTGCCCAGCCAGGCAATTGATGCCGTTATTCCTGGCGAAATTGACCAGCGCCTCTTGGCTGACCGGGCCGATTCTGATTTGGAACTTTTGTACACGACCAACTTCCCAACGCATGATTATTTTGAAACGGCCGTACGCCTCGGCGGCAAAAATTTAGGGCCACGCACCCTGAGCAAACCCCTGCACAACGTGGGTGATGTGGAAACCTTCTACAACGGCTCTGACCAGATCGAAGCCAGACTGGCAGTTGCCACCGAACACGTTTACTTTTGGGTAGAAGAAGGTTTGGATTTGGACCAAGCGGAGTTGGAAACGGCCGTAAATCGTTTAGAAAACGAATTTTATCCCCAGCTCGTCCATCTTTTTGGCGAAGTATGGACCCCCGGCATAGATGGTGATCCCCACTTTTCCATCCTGCACGCCCAAAGCGGTGCCAGCGACGAGCTGGGCCGCTTCAACTCCGAAGACCAGTACCCCAAAACACTCTATGGCACCTCCAATGAGCAAGAACTGATCTACATGAACATGGCGGAGTTAACGCTGGGCAGCGACCTCTATTACGGTACCCTAGTGCATGAAGTGCAGCATCTCATCCAATGGTACCTGGATGCCAGCGAAACCGTTTGGCTTAATGAGGGGCTGTCTCAACTGGCCGAAATTTACATGGGGTTCGATGATACCGCCCCCAGCATAGATTATTTGCAGCAGCCAGAAATCCAGCTAAACACCTGGAACTATGACGATGAGTCGGTTTACGCGCATTATGCAGGCGCGTACCTGTTTTCGGTTTACCTGTGGGAACAGCTAGGCGATGCCGCCATTCAGGAACTGGCACGACATCCGGGGAACGGCATGGCCAGCGTGTGGGACGTGCTGCGCGGCCACGCAGAACCAGGGCTAACGTTAGAACAGTTCACGGCCAACTGGGCCGCCGCCAACTATCTGGATGACAGCAATGCCAATCGGGCGTTTTATTACGAATCGCTCAACTTGCGGCAGCCTTACGTTGCCGCCAAAATGGAACCTGACGAACCATCATTGGATCGGCTGGAGGAGATGGCACAGTTTGGGGTGCATTATATTGATCTGAGCGATTTACGGGGGCCCACGACGATTACCTTTGCGGGAGATACGGCCGTTGATCTCATCGGTTCCCCAGCACGAAGCGGCGAACAATTCTGGTTCGCCCCCGGCGTTGACGACATGGACGCCCAACTCACTGCCACGTTTGACCTCTCCGGCGTGCAGCAAGCGACGCTAAAATATGCAGTCTGGTACGAGCTGGAAGAGGATTATGATTTTGCCTACGTCTCTGTGTCGGCGGATGGCGGGCAAACCTGGGAGATTTTACGGCCGTCTCACTACAGTTTTGGCGATTTTGGTGAGGCTTACAACGGCCGTTCCGCTGATCGCAGCGACGCGGTAGACGGCTGGCTCAAACAATCCCTCAACCTCAACGAGTACGTTGGGCAAACCATCCAGGTACGCTTTGAACTCCTCACCGATGGCGGCATTACCGACCGTGGCTTTGCCATTGACGATATTTCGATTCCTGAGTTAGGGTATGAATCCAATGTGGATGGTGGGCCAGACGGCTGGCAAGCCAATGGTTTTGTGCAAATTGGCTGGCAAATCCCCCAAAGATGGAGCGTACTGCTTATTGAAGAAGGCCCCAACCCCGCCGTAACACCCCTGGCACTAAACCCAGGCAATCAGGGGCAATGGAACCTGGAAATTGGCAAAGGCGGTGGCGTTCTGGTCATCATGCCCCAAACCCCGTTCACCAGCGAAACCGCCACCTACTGGCTCTCTGTTCAACAATAAGCGGTAATCCGTGATCCGTAAACGGTGATTTTATTACCGCTCACTGTTTACCGATTACCGCTAACCGCTAACCGCTCTTCATCTGCTCAAACTCATTTTCCAACTGCTGGCGCGTTTGGGTGCGCGCCGCTTCCGCTTCTTGCTTGGCGGTTTCCCAGCGGCCAATCGCCTGCTCCCGCAAATCATTACCAGAAGAGGGCGTTAGCAAAAGCGCCGTTACCCCACCAACCAATGCCCCACAAATGGCCCCTGCCATAAAGCTAAACATCTTGTTCATTACCTGCTCCTCAAAATTTAACCTCCGGGAGGTTCCAAAAATGACCTCGACGCTGCGCCAAACCTCCCGGAGGTTGGTTACCATTCAATAATTATACTTTACCCATTGAACATCTGCCCATCGCCGCTATCATTGCTATAATCCAATCTATGTCTGAATATATCGAAATTGAAACCGAAATCAGCGATGATGACAGCACGTTGACTGTCTATACGAATCTGCGCTTAAATGATGGCGAAGCGGAAATTTACCACTCCAGTGAAGCAATGGAAGAAGGTTCACCCGTAGCCCAGGCCTTAGCCGTCATTCAAGGAATTACTTACCTGCAAATTAAGGGAAGCGACCTCACGGTGCAACGCGAGCCAGATTCGCCCTGGTATGCCATTATCAGCGATATTTCCGCCGCGCTAAAGGACTTTTTCCTGTAAGCAAGTAATTGAGTAACTGGGTAATTGCACAATTAATTACCCAATTACTCAATTACTCAATTTCCTCCCCATGCCGTCACGCCGCACACCTTCACCCAGAACCATTTTGCTCGTCGTCGCCTTTGGCGTCTTCGTCGCTGCCGACGATTTGACGGTGGTTTCTACCATGCTGCGCCAAATCATCTTCGATTTGGAGATTCCCCTGCCGGATGGGCTGGATCAGGCAGCCTGGATTGTGAATGCGTATCTGATTGCCTACGTAGTTGTGATGCCCTTCATTGGTCGCCTGAGTGACATTTGGGGACGGCGCAACGTCTATGTCGTTTCGCTTCTCCTGTTTTTGGTTGGCTCCATTTGGGTACCGCTGGCTCCAGATTTAAACAGCTTCATCATTGGGCGGGTACTAACCGCGTTGGGTGGCGGTGCCATGGTGCCCGTGGCGATGGCGGTCATTGGGGATGTGTATCCACGAGAAAAGCGAGCGTCTGCATTGGGGGCGCTGGGGGCGATTGACACCGCAGGCTGGGTGTGGGGACCGCTTTATGGCGCGGTGCTGATCCGGTTTTTAACCTGGCAGTGGCAGTTTTATCTGAACATACCACTTAGCCTGATTGGCATTGCGGCGGCGTGGTGGGCGCTGCGCGACCTGCCAGAGCCCAAAACACGGGAACGCATTGACTGGTTGGGTACGGCCGTTCTCACCATTTCCCTCATCTGTCTCAACATCGCCCTGCTCAACAGCGGCGACGTGCAGGCCGCTGGCGGCTTCGCCCAACTGCAAAGCAACGAACCCACCACCAACACCACCCTCCTCTACGCCATCGCCGCCATCACCTTCACCATTTTCATTGCCATCGAATATTACTTAGGCCAACGCGCCCAACAATCAGCTTCTGTCACCCCCTCACCCGGTCACCTTGTCACCCCACCCCCGCTCATTGACCTCACCCTCTTCCGCCGCCGCAACTTCTCGCCCGCCATCCTGATTAACTTTCTGGTGGGCGGCATCCTCATCATCGCTATGGTAAATGTGCCGCTGCTGATCAACGTGCTGGAGTTTGATGTGGAAACGGCCGCTCTCACCAGCGGCTATCTGCTAAGCGGCATGACGGGGGCGATGGCGGTCACCGCCTGGATTGGCGGCCAGCTCACCGAGCGTTTGAGCTACCGGCCAGTCACACTCATCGGCCTACTGTTTTGCACCGCGGGCATGGGGCTGATGGGCTGGCTCTGGCTGGTGGACACACCGTACCTGAACATGGCCAGCCATCTGGTGGTGCTGGGAGTTGGCTTTGGGTTGGTGATTGCGCCAATTGGAACGGCCGTCATCAACGCCGCCCCCGAAGACCAGCGAGGCATCGCCAGCAGTTTGGTGATTGTGCTGCGCCTCATGGGCATGAGCGTGGGGCTCTCCGGGCTGACGGCCTGGGGGCTGTACCGCTTCGAGATTTTGCGCAAGCTGATTGATTTGCCCAACCTGCCCCTAAGCGACCCCGCCTACCAGCAAGCGCTGGCCGATGGCCTGACCAAGGTCACCGTCGAAGTGCTAACAGAAACGTTTCTGGTGTCGGCTGGCGTGGCGCTACTGGCGCTGCTGGTCGGCTTCTGGCTTAAGCGAGATTAACCCAACCTGAAAAATCCCCGATAGCGATTTCTGCGTTTGTACAATCAATAAAAAATGTCACCAGGAGAAATGTTGTTATGTCGAAACTGTTGAAGGTCGCTGGATTTTTATTGGTGGGCGGGCTGCTCGCCTTTTTGCCGCTGCGCTGGCTGGTGGCGCGTTCTAGTCCGATGCCGGAAGATTTGGGGGTGGTAAACGGCTGTTTCCAACCCTGCCCCGATTCCCCCAACTGCGTTTCTACACAAGCCAGCACAGAACTACATAGCATTGCGCCAATTGCGTATGATGAGGATACGGCCGTTGCGCAGCAAAAAATCCTCGCTATCTTGCAAACAGACCCGTCCATGACCCTCATCAGCCAAACCCCCACCTACATCCACGCGGAAGCCCGCTCCAACCTGTGGCAATTTGTTGACGACGTTGAATTTTTCTTCGATGAAGCAGACAGCCTCATTCAGTTTCGTTCCGCTTCCCGGCTAGGCTACGGAGATGGGAACGCCAACCGCCAGCGCATGGAAGCAATTCGCAAGGCGTACAATGCCACTCCCTAAATCTAGGGCTGGCAGCCAGCCATCGTTATTAAATCTGCTGCTCGTTTATAGCCACCTGCCTCCCGAAAAGATTGCCCGATTCGTTTAGCGTTTTGCTGATAGCTGGCGTCGGCCAACACAGCATCCAGTGCGGTGCGCAGGTCGGTGGGATTTGTACGGCCGTATGGCGGACGATCCCCCAGCACGATGGCTGCCCCATGCCTCGCCGTTTGCCGGGCGTTCATGGTTTGCTCCATCTGCTGCGGCACCACCACCAGCGGCACGCCAAAATACAACCCCTCGTTAATGCTGTTCATACCGCCGTGGGTGATGAACGCAGCCACACGCGGCAGCAGTTCCAGCTGCGGCACAAAGTTGCGCACAATGAAGTTATCGGGAATGGATCCCAGAGCAACAATATCCGTTGTGCGTCCAATGGACAATACAAATTGGGCCGGATGATTGGCCAGGGTAGCGACAGCCATTTTGTAAAAATCCAGCTTGTCGTGGTAAACCGTGCCTAATGAAATGTAGACGGCGGGACGGCCGTTTTGCAGCAAGTGCCAGGGGAAATCGGCCGTTTCTCGCGTTTCGGTGTTAATTGATGGCCCCACAAAATGAAAAGAGGCGTCAACAAAATCAGTCTCTGGCTGAAATTCGCGGGAAGTATAGACCAGATTGGTTTGGCTGATGCAGGGGAAAATTTGCGGATGCGGAAACACCTGTGGACCAAAATTGCGCACCAGCTGGCGTCGGTTTTTGACAAGGCTGGGCAGCAGTGGCAGCGCTTGCCGCACCAGCGCCACCCCATCTCGCCAGGTAATCATGCCCTGAACACCTTCCTGCACAAACGTCACAATGGAAGCCACCGACGGCAGCGCCAACAAATGAGCCGCCTGCATCCCCCACAAGCAAATCGAGTCGAAAATGACCAAATCAGGCTGTTCGCGACGCAATTCCTCCAACAGCCAGGGCAGCAGCCGCTGACTTTGTTCCAGTATCCAAATCGTCACACTCACCAGGTTGCTCGCCTTTTGGTTGAGCTGAACGGCCGTTGGCTGTGGCTCTGGGTAAGGGCGAAACTCAGCCCCGCATTGACCAATTTGCGGCGCAAAATCTGGATGGTTGTAATAAATCACCCGATGACCGCGCTCAACCAATTCGGCCGTGATGGCTAAGGTTGGATTTACGTGCCCATGTCCAGGCACGTTTAGAAAAATAATTTTCATGGTTTGCTCAGGTAAAAGAGGGAGAAATGGCTTCGTTTCATTTAAAGGACTTTCCCGCTTTTACATAAAAGCGGGGAAGTAGCTCGGTTCATTTAGAGACATTTCCCACTTTCACATAACCCGGCGATGAAACCCCAGGCTGCATGGTACTTGGTAAAAAGTTTAGATATGTCTAAATAATAAATTAACACAAACAAAATGTCAATCGGGCAAATAGTAAAATGGGTGTTTTTGGTGAGGTATGGAACTTGTGATGAGGGGTAAAAAAATGGGCAATTTCTCAATTGCCCATTTACAAAACTTATCCAATCGTTACGCTTTTTTCTCTTTTTCTTTAATTGCCAGGGCAATGTGCAAATCGTCTAGCTGCCGCTGCACCACCGATGACGGTGCGCTGGCCATCAGGTCTGTCGCCTGAGCGGTCTTGGGGAAGGCCATCACCTCGCGGATGTTGGGTTCGCCAGCCATGAGCGCCACGAGGCGGTCTACACCAGGGGCGATGCCGCCGTGCGGTGGTGCGCCGTACTCGAATGCTTCCAGCATATGGCCAAACTGGTCCTCGGCTTCTTCCCAGGAGAATCCGATGAGCTCCATGATTTTGCGCTGCAACGGCCGTTCGTGAATACGAATACTGCCGCCAGCCACCTCAAACCCATTGCAAACCAAATCGTACTGCTCGCTGAGTACCTGACCAGGATCGGTATCCAGCAGCGGAATGTGCGCCCGCTTGGGCGCAGTGAACATATGATGGCTAGGTGCGTAATGCCCATTTTCCATTCCCTCTTCAAACAAGGGGAAATCCACCACCCAGGCAAAGGCCAATGAATTGGTGTCGGTCAATCCCAATCGATTGCCCATTTCCATGCGCAGCGTGTGCAGCACTTCGTGAACCACCGCTTTGACGTCGCTGGAAATCAAAATCAGGTCGCCAGGGCCAGCTGCCAGCTTTTCGGTAAGGGCAATGAGCTGCTCTACCGTGAAGAATTTGGCAATGGGACCGCGCACTTCCTCAGTTTCCGGGTGGATGGCCAACCAGGCCAACCCTTTGGCCCCGGCATCTTTGGCAATATCTTCCAGCTCGGTCATCTGCTTGCGGCTGTACTCACCACAGCCCGGCACGCAAATCGCCTTCACCGGATTGCCAGCGGCGACGTTTTCAGCAAACACGCGGAAGGCGCTGCTGCCCACAATCTCGGAAATATCTTTCAGCTCCAGACCAAAGCGCAGGTCAGGGCGGTCGGTGCCATACCGGTTCACCACGTCGCCGTAGCTCAGGCGGGGGAATTGTTCGTAGGCCAACGGAACCAGGCTGGCGTGTTTCACCATGCCAATCATCAGCTCTTCAATCAAGTTCAGGATGTCATCCCGCTCGACAAAGCTCATTTCCATGTCTAGCTGGGTAAATTCTGGCTGGCGGTCGGCGCGCAAATCTTCATCGCGGAAGCAGCGGGCAATCTGGAAGTAGCGCTCGTAGCCCGCTACCATGAGCAGCTGCTTGAGCTGCTGCGGGCTTTGCGGCAGGGCGTAAAATTGGCCGGGATGCACGCGGCTGGGCACCAGATAATCGCGAGCGCCTTCGGGCGTGCTTTTGAACAGGATGGGGGTTTCCACTTCCAGAAAACCGCGCACATCCAAAAAGTCGCGGATAAATTTGATCGCTTTGTGGCGAATGCCCAGGTTGCGCTGCATTCGTTCACGACGCAAATCTAAATAACGGTATTTCAGGCGCAAACTTTCGTCTACCACTTCGTCGCGGTCAATGAGGAATGGCGGAGTTTTGGCGGGGTTGAGCACCACAACGTCATTAGCGAGCAGTTCAATGTCACCAGTGGCGAGATTTTCATTTTCCTGGCCAGACGGCCGTTTCCCAACCACACCGGTCACCTGCACCACGTACTCACTGCGAATTTGCTCGGCCGCAGCAAAACCCTCAGCCGAACGGCCAGAATCCACCACCACCTGCGTTTTGCCATCCCGGTCACGCAAATCAATAAAAACCACGCCGCCCATATCCCGACGGCGGTTTACCCAACCAGCCAATGTGACTGTTTCACCTACATTTTCCAGCCGCAATTCACCGCAGCTATGTGTTTTTAACATCTTATTTTCCTTCTATTTTCAGAGTAGATTCCAGCTTATCGGGGGGAACCTTCACCTTCATGTGAATCGTCTCTTTGTGATTGTGAAAATTGTATCATGCCCCTGTACCAGCGACAATTACACAGGCGAAAAGGATGCAAATGACGATTAAATGTTGTGGGTGGCGCGAGGGTGAGGGATGTGGACAGTAAGATGAAGACCACCATTGACTCCATTTTGAATCCGCAAACGGCCGCCCATGAGCGCCACCCGCTCGCTAATGCCCAACATGCCAAAATGACCTGACTCGCTAAGGGCAGACAGGTCAAAGTCATTGGTGATCCCCGTGCCATTGTCGGCAATGCTGATGGAAAGCATCCGGCGCGAGCCGTACGAGAATTTGACTTCTGCCTGCGTGGCGTCCGCGTGTTTCCAGATATTGTTCAGGCTCTCTTGCACAATGCGAAACACGGAAAGCTCGATGGCTTCAGGCAGCCGTCCCAGATTTTTGCCAATGGTTAGTTTGATGGCAATGCCCGTGCGGTCGCTCCAGCTTTGGGTGTATGATTTTAGAGCGGCGCTCAGGCCGAGGCTATCTA
This sequence comes from Ardenticatenaceae bacterium, assembly GCA_020634455.1. GTDB lineage: Bacteria > Chloroflexota > Anaerolineae > Promineifilales > Promineifilaceae > Leptofilum. Next base: position 1,619,778 of record JACKBQ010000001.1, read on the forward strand.
TGGTGGGCGGGCGCAGATCGCCACAAATGCCGCGAATGTTGGCCACCAGATGGCGGATGCTGTGGCGCACATCGTCCAGTTCGGTGATGAGCGTTTCGTTGTCGGTGGCCAGGCTGGCAATTTCTTCTAATTGGTAGTTTAGACTGAGCAAGTCCTGAATGGTGTCGTCGTGCAGCTCACGCGCCAGATGTTTGCGCTCTAGCTCACGCTGGGTGAGCAGCCGCCGTTGGGCATCCTGCAAGGCGAGGTTGGCGCTGTCCAGCGCCTGCACTTGTTCTGAGAGCTGCTGCAAAAGCTGCTGGTTGATGGTATCTCGCGCAGCCAGGTCTTGTTCCAACATCAGTTGGTTGTGGTATAGCTTTTCTGCTTGCTGCTTGGCTTTGTAGTAGCTATCCAAGGCCCAAATGACGGGGGTGCGCTGCTGGCGCTCGCCGGTGCCTACCAGGGCGGCGACGATTTCTTCACGGTCGGTTTCATCGGTGCGGATGTTGGCGGTAATTTCGCCACGCCGCAGAACGATAATGCGGTCTGCGACGGCAAAGAGGTGATCCAGATTTTGGTTGCTGAAGAGTACGGCCGTTCCTTCCTGCTGCCATTTTTCGATGAGTGTTAGCAGTTTGTCCTGGTAGGGGGAGCCAAGCAAAGAGACAGGATCATCTACAATGCGCAAAATGGCAGGCGCCACCACCCCCTGCGCCAGTGAAACCAGTTGGCGATCATCGCTGGACAGGTTGACGACTTGTTCGTGAAGGGTGGGGAATTCTATATCCAGCTCCACCAGAATACGGCGGGCTTCTTCGTGCATCTTGCGCTGATTGAGCAGGTTGAGGGTGCGGCCTAGAAAGCTGTATTTTAGTTCGCGACCCAAAAAAATGTTGCTGGTAATATCAAATTGGCCAGACAACATTGGTTCTTGATGAATAATGCTCATGCCAAATTTGGCAGCTTGAAAGGGCCAGGTGAGGGAACGGCCGTTAAACTGAAGCTGTCCACTATCTGGCGGTTGCAAACCAGCCAGCATCCGCGAAAGCACCGTTTTACCCGCCCCGCTGCGCCCCGCCAACCCCACAACCTCGCCAGGGAAAATCTCTAAGCTGACGTTGTTGAGCACGGTCAACGAGCCAAATCGTTTGGTGAGGCCGGTTGCTTGAAGCAGAGGAGTGGTCATAGGTTTTAGTTGTTAGTGGTTGGTGGCTAGTGACTGGTTAAGATAACTAGCCATCAACCCCCAGCCACTAATTGATCGCATCCGTAATAATCTGGTACAGCGTGGCAGCATCTATATCTTTTTTGTCTAAAAAGGCATTGGCACCCGCTTCCAACCCCTGGCGGTGAAACTCGCGGTCAGGATAGGCGCTCATGAGGATAACGCGGGAGTGGTGAAATTCGGCTTTGATCCAGCGGGTGCATTGGATGCCATTTTCATCCCCCAGCACCACATCCACAAAGGCGATTTGCGGCCGTATTTGCCGTACCAAATGCAGCGCGTCGGCTGAATTTGTAGCATCGTAAATGGTGGCCTGGGGGTAAATTCGGCCAACCATGCGGCGCAGCTGCTGCCGATACCGCTGGTTGTCGTCCACAATTAAAATGGAAGCCTGGTGTTCCTGGGGCAGTACCGTTTGGGTTTTTGTGGTGCTTTGGCCGATGGCAGCGAGCAAATCGGGGTGCTGATGGGCATAGTTGGCCGCTTCCAAGCGGCTTTGCACATCCAACTGACGATACAAGCGGGTGAGGTGTGTTTCGATGGTCTTGATGCTGAGGCCAAGCTGGGCGGCCATCGCCCGATTGTCCAGGCCTTGGGCAAGCAGGTTGAGGATATCTAATTGACGCGTAGAGAGTTTGGGAGAAACGGCCGTTTCCACTTTGGTTGGCTGAATCAATTTATCTACCAGCGAACTGGAAATCCACCGCTGACCAGCCAGCACCCGCTCTACCGCCAGCCGCAAATCACTCAACGGCTGATCTTTTAGATGGTAACCATTCACCCCCACACGCAGCAGTCCCTGCACATAAACATCGTCATCAAAAGCGCTCACCACTAAAATCAGCAAATGAGGATACAGTAGCCGGATGTGTTGAATGGTGGCCACAGGCTCAAAATCGGGCATCGTCACATCAATCAGCAGCAGGTCTGGAAACAGCCGTTCAATGGCAGGCAGCAAACTGGGACCGTCACCCACTTCGCCAACAATCTGCAAATTTGTCTGGCCTTCCAGTGCGTTCCGAATGCCTGCCCGAACCAGCGCGTGGTCATCGGCTAACAAAACTCGTGTTAAGTGCATGACCCTATTATGCCCAAATCGCACCGATGGTGGTAGAAACCCAACAATCAGCGAAGCGTTCAGGGAAATCCCCTAATGAAAATAGGATAATCCCTCATAAGAGTAAAGGGAAATAAGGGTTAACGGCCGTTTCTTGTTGAGTTTTAATAGATAGCAACTCAAAAAATATGGTCAATTTACCCAATAGAATCATCGCACCCAAAATGAAACCAGATTTTGTAAGATGCGAGGAGGTGGCCAGACGCAAATTAACCACACTGCTTCACCAGATGTACGTTGTTTTACAACAATTTTTTGATTCTTTCGGAGGATAAGAAAAAAATGAAAAATCTGTCTAAATTAACCCTGATCTTGATTGCCCTCTTGGCAATGCTTGCTCTCATTAGTTGTGGAGGTGGCGAAGAAACCACCGACACCACGGATACCGCCAACACCACCGCTACCGACAGCGGCGAAGAAGCTGCTGCAGTCACGGGCAAAGTTGGTATCGTGCTGCCCACCAAAGATGAACCCCGCTGGGTTCAAGACGAAGCTCGCTTCCAGGAAGCCCTGGTAGCTGCTGGCTACGAAGTCGAAATTCTCTTCAGCCAGGGCGACTCTGCCAAAGAGTTAGCCAATGTTGAAGACCTGATCACCAAAGGTGTTGAGGTTATCATCATCACCCCGCATGACGGAACGGCCGCTGCCGCTGCTGCCGAAGCTGCTGGCGCTGCTGGCGTAAAAGTCATCTCCTATGACCGCCTTATTCGCGACACCGACGCCGTCAACTACTACGTCACCTTCGACAGCATTGCTGTCGGTGCCCAACAAGCCCAATACCTGGTAGACAATGCCAGCGGTACGGGCAACCCGCTCTACCTCTATGCTGGCGCAGCTTCCGACAACAACGCATTCATCTTCTTTGAAGGCGCTTGGGGCGTTCTGCAACCGAAAATTGCGGATGGCACCTTTGTTATCAAGAACTCCAGCGAAGCTGAAGCCTTGTCTGGCAAAGCGGAACTGACCCGTGACGAAATGGCTCAAATCATTGGCCAAATCACCACCAACTGGGACTTCAACACCGCCAAAAACCTGGCCGAAGCCAACCTGACCGCTACCACCGCTGACGATAAGGGCGATGTCTTCATCCTGGCTCCCAACGATGGTACCGCTCGCGCTATCGCCGATGCCTTTGCCGCTGACAGCGATGTCACCAGCTATCTGGTCACTGGGCAAGATGCTGAAAAAGCTTCCGTCCAGTACATCATTGACGGCCGTCAATCCATGACCGTCTTCAAAGATGTTCGTACCCTGGTAGATGACGCCATCAACGCTGCTGTGGCTTTGTTGGAAGGCAACGAACCGACTGCTTCTGGCTCCTACAACAACGGTGCCATTGATGTGCCCGCTATCCAATCCCCGGTAGTCACCGTAGACAAAAACAATGTCGTAGCAGCCCTGATCGATTCTGGTTACTACAACGCTGCTGACTTCACCGGTCTGGATGCAAGCGCTGCTCCTGTGGACGCAGGCGAAGTTGCAGGCAAAGTTGGCATCGTGCTGCCCACCAAAGATGAGCCCCGCTGGGTTCAAGACGAAGCTCGCTTCCAGGAAGCATTAGTAGCTGCTGGTTATGAAGTCGAAATCCTCTTCAGTCAGGGCGACTCCGCCAAAGAGTTAGCCAATGTTGAAGACCTGATCACCAAAGGTGTTGAGGTTATCATCATCACCCCGCATGACGGAACGGCCGCTGCCGCTGCTGCCGAAGCTGCCCAAGCTGCTGGCGTACAGGTTATCTCCTATGACCGCCTCATCCGCGACACCGACGCCGTTAGCTACTACGTCACCTTTGACAGCATTGCCGTAGGCGCCCAACAAGCCCAATACCTGGTAGACAATGCCAGCGGTACGGGCAACCCGCTCTACCTCTACGCTGGCGCAGCTTCCGACAACAACGCATTCATCTTCTTTGAAGGCGCTTGGGGCGTTCTGCAACCGAAAATTGCGGATGGCACCTTTGTTATCAAGAACTCCAGCGAAGCTGAAGCCTTGTCTGGCAAAGCGGAACTGACCCGTGACGAAATGGCTCAAATCATTGGCCAAATCACCACCAACTGGGACTTCAACACCGCCAAAAACCTGGCCGAAGCCAACCTGACCGCTACCACCGCTGACGATAAGGGCGATGTCTTCATCCTGGCTCCCAACGATGGTACCGCTCGCGCTATCGCCGATGCCTTTGCCGCTGACAGCGATGTCACCAGCTATCTGGTCACTGGGCAAGATGCTGAAAAAGCTTCCGTCCAGTACATCATTGACGGCCGTCAATCCATGACCGTCTTCAAAGATGTTCGTACCCTGGTAGATGACGCCATCAACGCTGCTGTAGCTTTGCTGCAAGGCAACGCACCAGCTGCCTCTGGCTCCTACAACAACGGTGCCATTGATGTGCCTGCTATCCAATCCCCGGTAGTCACCGTGGACGGCGACAACGTCGTAGAGGCTTTGATTGACTCTGGCTACTACGATGCTGCTGATTTCACTGGCCTGCCGTAAATCTTAATAGTTTATAGAATGTAGTTGATTGAAAGGTGACAGTCGCAGCTAACGTAGTGGGGCTGTCACCTTTTTTTCTTACAGCAATTAGTGGCTGTTCTGGAACAATTTTCTATACTTGGTAACAATTAGTGTTTGAGAAAATTTGGAGTTGATGATGAGCGATACGCCAATTTTGGAAATGAAGAATATTACAAAAGAGTTTCCTGGTGTGAAAGCGTTGGACAATGTGAGCTTTCGGGTGGCTGAAGGGGAAATTCATTGCCTGGTTGGGGAAAATGGGGCGGGCAAATCAACTCTGATGAAGATATTGAGCGGTGTTTATCCGTTTGGCGACTATTCGGGCGATATTATTTTCGGGGGCGTGCCGCAGGAGTTTGGGGGTATTCGGGACAGCGAGCGGACGGGCATTGGCATTATTTATCAAGAATTAGCGCTTGTACCGGAAATGACGGTGTATGAAAATATTTTCATGGGGCATGAGATTACGCAAGGGTTCATGGTAGATTGGAATGAGACCATTAAGCAGGCGAATGAAATGCTGCGAAAGGTGCGTCTGGATGTGAATACGGCCGCTCGCGTCAAAGAACTCGGCGTCGGTAAACAACAGCTCGTGGAAATCGCCAAAACCCTCAGCAAAAACGTCCGCCTGCTCATCCTTGATGAACCAACCTCTGCCCTGAATGAAGCGGATGTAGACAACCTCTTTGCCCTTTTGCGCGACCTGAAAACGCAGGGCGTTACCAGCATCATGATCACTCACAAGCTCAAAGAAGTGATTGATATTGCCGACTCTGTCACTATCTTGCGCGATGGGCAAACCATTTGTACCCTCAACGCTCACAATGGCGAAGTCACGGAAAACGCCCTCATTAAACATATGGTTGGGCGTGAAATTGACAATATTTACCCCCCACGCCAGCATCAACGCTCGGAGGAAATTGTTCTTGAAGTAAAAGAGTGGACAGCCTATGATCCGGCCGTAGAGCGGGTGATTCTGCGAGACAACAATTTCAATGTAAAACGGGGTGAGATTGTAGGATTTTCTGGCTTGATGGGATCCGGCCGTACCGAGCTGGCTTTGAGCATTTTTGGCAACCCGGCAGGCTACCAGGTAAACGGCCGTCTACACGTTTTCGGCGAAGAGAAGCAGTTCAGCCATCCTGGCGATGCCATTCAGGCAGGCATTGCCTATGTCTCGGAGGATCGCAAACGAAATGGTTTGATTCTGATTCAAGACGTTCGCCAAAATGTCACCCTGGCCAATCTGCGCGAAATTTCGAAGCGCGGGGTAATTGACGAAAACCAGGAGATTCAAATTGCCAATGAGTACAAAGGCTCACTAAACATTAAAACCCCATCCATCGAGCAAACGGTCTCACACTTAAGCGGTGGGAATCAGCAAAAAGTATCTTTGGCAAAATGGCTCTTTGTAAAGCCAAAAATTTTAATTCTGGATGAACCCACACGAGGCATTGACGTGGGGGCAAAGTTTGAAATTTACACCATCATGAACCAGCTTGTAGAGCAAGGTATGAGCATCATCATGATCTCATCTGAACTGCCTGAAGTTTTGGGCATGAGTGACAGGGTGTATGTGGTGTCGGGTGGCGAAATTACAGGTGAACTAGACATTGAAGAAGCGACCCAAGAAAAAATTATGCAGTTGGCAACGTTGAATTAAGCAGTAGTCAGGAGTTTATGATGTCCTTTTTTACAGATTTGCAAAAAGTGCTGCGGCAAAATATCCGCGAATATGGCATGTTTATTGCCTTGTTTGTGATTTGGGTAGTCTTTGCCATTTTGACAGACGGTATTTTTATTTCGTCGCGCAATATTAGTAATTTATTAAACCAGACGGGCTACATCGCGGTGCTGGGCATTGGCATGACGCTCATTATTGTGATTCGGCACATTGATCTGTCAGTTGGTTTTCTGGCGGGTTTTTTGGGGGCCGTGGCCGCAATCGCGATGTCTTTTTGGAATTGGCCAGTCTACGTCGTCATTCCTGGGGTATTGCTCATTGGCCTGCTGCTGGGGCTCATTCCTGGTTTTTTGGTAGCGCGCATGGGCATCCCGGCATTTGTAGCCACGCTGGCGGGTTTTCTCATTTATCGTGGCGCTATTTTGGTTGTCACTGAAGAAACAGGCACAATTATTATTAGCAATGATATTTTTAACGCCATCGGCAATGGGTTTATTCCTGATTTACCGGGCGCGTTTTTGCCTGAGGTGCACAAGGTTACGCTGCTGCTGGGGATTATTGCCATTGTGTTATATGTAGTGGGTGAATTAAACGGCCGTCGCACCAAACAATCCTATAACTTCGAAGTGCTCCCCACCAACATTTTCATCCTAAAATTGGCTTTTGCCTCCTTGCTAATTGGCGGTATGACCTGGGTGCTGGCAGGCTACAATGGACTCTCCTGGACGGTGATTGTGATGCTGCTGGTGGTAGGCATCTACAATTTTGTCACCACCCGCACCGTGTTGGGGCGGCACATTTATGCCGTCGGCGGCAATCCCGAAGCGGCTGAACTAAGCGGTATTAATGTTAAAAGCATCACCTATGTTGTCTTTGGGCAGATGGGTATGCTGGCCGCATTATCTGGCATGTTATTCGCCTCGCGGCTGCAATCCGCCACCACCACAGCGGGAACATTGTTCGAGTTAGACGCCATTGCCGCAGCCTTTGTGGGTGGTGTTTCGGCTGCTGGTGGCGTGGGGCGCGTAACAGGTGCGCTTATTGGCGCTTTGGTAATGGCCTCATTAACCAGCGGTATGAACTTGATGGGAATTGGCATTTCTTACCAGTACATGGTGCGCGGGGCTGTGCTAGCAGCGGCCGTTATTTTTGATGTGGCTACCCGGAATAGATAAAAATTGACACGAGTCCGTTTGCTTGCTAGAATGCGTGAGCATTACGAAATGATCAAATTTCAAGTAAATTAAGGATAGGAACTATGGACCTTCTTGAACAAACAAATGTAGAAACAATTAACCTGACCGACGCCGCAGTTAACACTGTTAAAAGCCTCTTGGTTCAAAAAGAGGTTCCGAATCACGGCTTGCGCGTTTTTGTATCTGGTGGTGGCTGCTCTGGTTTGCAGTACGGCATGGCGCTGGAAGCTGAACCTCGTCCTTATGACCACGTTATTGAAAAAGGCGGCGTGAAAGTTTTTGTAGACCCCACCAGCATGATGTACCTGAACAATGCTACCATTGATTATGAAGATAGTATCATGGGCGGCGGCTTTAAGATTGACAACCCGAACGCTGTTTCTAGCTGTGGTTGCGGCACTTCCTTTAAGACCGCAGACAGCCAAGGCGCGGCTGGGGGTAGCTGCAGCAGCTGCGGCTAGGCATTACGCTTCAATCATCATTTTCCAGATTATTTGGCGGGGCGTTTTAAGCGCCCCGCTTTTTGTTTTTAGGTCACGTTAAAATGAAATATTTTACTGTTGCAGAAGCCAATGCCCTACTGCCCACGCTAGAGCCGTTGATGAAACAGTTGCTTACCAGGCGTGCTCGCGCTTCACGGTTTGCGCAGCAGCTGGGGCACCTGTTAGGCGATTATCGCAGCAATGTCGGCAGTGTTGAACTTTCTACGCTGACCCAGGATTTTGTGGCTATTCAGCGAATGATTGACCAGATTCAGGCGTATGGCGTGGTGCTTAAAGATGTCAACGCTGGATTGTTGGACTTTCTTTCTGAGCGAAACGGCCGTGATGTGTACCTTTGCTGGAAATATGGCGAGGACAAAATTGAATACTTCCACGAGCTGCATACCGGGTTTGCTGGGCGGCAGCGAGTGTAAGGCCCTAAAAACAAACCTCCCGCAGATTTGGTCTCCATCGAACCTCTTCGAGGAGCCTCCTGCGGGAGGCTAAAACTGATTACCGTTTACCTATTACTGCATACCGTTTACCGATCAGCCATCGGTACGAAATCCCGTTCCTCTTCACCCAGATAAATCTGACGCGGCCGAGCAATCTTCTGCTCAGAATCTTCCAGCATTTCCACCCACTGCGATAACCAACCAATCGTGCGCGGAATAGCAAACAGCACCGGGAACATAGCAATCGGGAAGCGCATCGCCTGGTAAATAATGCCCGAGTAGAAATCTACATTGGGGTACAGATTCCGCTGTACAAAGAACTCGTCCTCAAGAGCGATACGTTCCAGTTCCAGCGCAATATCCAGTAACGGATTCTTGCCCGTTACATCAAACACCTCATCCGCTACCTGCTTGATGATACGTGCACGCGGATCGTAATTTTTGTAAACACGGTGGCCAAAACCCATTAGCAGCCGTTCACGGTTCTTGACACCCTGGATAAAGTCCGGCACGTTCTTCACATCCCCGATCTCCACGAGCATGCGCAACACCGCTTCATTTGCACCGCCATGCAGCGGGCCATACAAAGCAGCAGCCGCCCCAGCCATCGCTGTATAAGGGTCAGTGTGGCTGGAACCAATCACACGCATTGTTGCGGTACCGCAATTTTGCTCGTGGTCAGCATGTAAAATGAACAAAATGTCCAGCGCCCGTTCCAAAACCGGGTTCGGCTGGTATTTCACCTCAGTCATCTTATCCAACATGTTCAGGAAGTTGCCCGTGTAGCTCAGGTCGTTATCTGGATAAACGTAGGGCAACCCCCGGCTATGACGATAGGAGAAAGCAGCTACGGTTGGCACTTTGGCCACCAAACGATGAATTTGCTTGGTGCGGGTTTCAACATCAGCAATATCACGACCTTCGGGATAGTAGGTGGACATGGCGGCCAAGGTGGCAATAAACATGCCCATCGGATGGGCATCATGCCGGAATGCCTTCATGAGCTGGGTAATGTTTTCATGCACAAAGGTGTGATGCAAAATCACATGTTCCCATTCTGCATACTGCTGCTTGGTGGGCAGTTCGCCGTACAAAATGAGATAAGCGACTTCAAGATAGTTGGATTTTTCGGCAAGCTGCTCAATGGGAATTCCCCGATAGCGTAAAATGCCTTTGTCGCCGTCAATGTAGGTAATGGTGCTTTTGGTTGAGGCTGTGTTCTTGAAGGCTGGATCGTAGCTCATCATCCCAAAATCATCTTGATTGACTTTGATCTGGCGCAAATGCATGGCCTGAATGGTGTCATTTTCAATGGGGATTTCGTAAGTCCGAGCAGTCCGATTATCGGTAATAGTGAGTGTGTCTTTTGACATGATTACCTCCGAATCATACGTTGTGGGTAAATATTAATTTCTGGCTCCCGTGGTTGGTTGTTTAAATCTGCTTTTTTTAGTTTAAACAGATTTGTACATAAGTATATCTTTTTTTGGCAAACTCTACACAGTTAGATAGCCATTATCCATAAAGGTTACTTATGCAGGTTGTGGGTTTTGACCTATGATGGTTATTTGTGGCAGGAATGGGCGAGCTGTATGGCCTGTTCGGCCGTTTCCACTTCCCCCGCTGCCTGTGCTTCCTGAATGAGCCGCAGTAGCCGCCCTATTTCTGGCCCTGGCTGCAAACTGAGCGCCTCCATGAGAGTACGGCCGTCTACCAACAATGGCGGCGCTACAGTTGCCTCATGCTGCTCAAAATAATGGTGACACAGCTCGCTCACCACATTCAGCAACGACTGCCATTGCACATCTGGCCCAGTGCCGTTGTGGGTAGCCAAATGGTCTGCCAACGACAGCAGCGCAATGTTTACCCCGGAGACCCCCGTCGCCCGAAAGTAACGGTACACCGCTCGCCGCGACAGCTTGCCCTCACTGTTGGCCAGATGCAACGGCCGCATATGCCCTGCCACCATTTTCTTGACACGGGCTATGGCTTCGTTGCTAAAGGCCAGGCGGCGCAGCAGCGGCCCGGTTAAATCGGCCCCTGCTTTTTCATGCCCCACAAAGCGAATGCGCTCACCCTCAAACGTTTGAGTCGCGGCTTTGCCAATGTCATGAAACAGCGCGCCAAGATGGAGGAGGGTACGGCCGTTTACGCCCCCATCCACCTCTTCTTGCCACATTGCCTGAATTTGGGTGGCATACGGTTCCACTATTTTTTTTACCGTAGAGAGCGCGGAGTTGGCAGAGGTTTTTCTCTTATCTCTCTGTGTACTCTGTGGCAAAATTACATCTCCAACCAGAGTGAGCCAATGCAGCACAGATAGCGTGTGGGCAAACACCGGTTCGTGGTGAGGGGCGGATTGCTGGATGGGAATCAAGGCCACAAGGTCTGGCAGAATTTCGGCCAGCAGGCCCAGGTTGGCCAAATCGGCGACAGCGCGGTGGGGTACGGCCGTTTCCAGCAATTTCACCAGCTCATCCCGAATGCGCTCGACTGAGATTTTGGGCAAATAGGGGCCAGCGGTGCGAACGGCCGTTTCCGTCTCTGGCGTCAAGGCAAACCCCAGGCTGTGCGCCAACCGCACCGCCCGCAAGCTGCGCACCGGATCATCCAGCAGGCTGTTTGGGTGAATAATGCTGATTTGCTTGTTTGCTAAATCGGCCTGGCCATTGTGCAGGTCAATCAGTCCGGCAGTGGTAGTGGCCGTGGCCGGCAGCGCCATCGCGTTGATCGTCAAGTCGCGGTCATGCAAATCAGATACCAAATCTGCCCCGCGAAAGCGAGCAAAATCGAGGCTGGTGTGGGCTTCGGGCAGGATAACGCGCCCGGTATCCCGCTCCCGATCCAGCACGTAGGCGGGCACACCCAGCGCATCCGCCACCTGGAAAGCCAACTTGATGGCGTTGGCCGGAACCACAAAATCGAGATCATGACTAACGCGGCCCAGCAGGGCATCGCGCACCGCCCCACCGACTAAGTAAACTGGCTGAGATTGGGTTTGGAGTAACGGCCGTAATCGTGCCAACAAAGGCGACAAGGCCAACGATTGCCCAGATGGATCATCCACAAAACGCAGCACAAATTTCTCTTTGGGGCGGCTATGGCGAGCCATGTGCAGCGCAGCCTCTGGCGATTCCCCCACACCCGTCACCTGAGTGCCATAAAGCGCCACCCAGCGGCCTGCGTATGCGGTTAAATCTGGTTGATCATGAGTCATAAAAATTACTGAATTACACAATTACATGCAGAAGATTTCAAAAGTCTTCAAGACAATTCGTTGATCACCAGATAGAAACAAGATTTTTGAAATCTGCGTTGTGCATACTCGCTGTGGGCATTTTGTTACAGTACTACCTCTGGGAAAAATGTCGGATTAGGCCCTTTGCGAGTATAACATGAACTACAAATTCAAATGGGCAAAAACTTCTGGTTTAAGCACGGCAATGAACGGCAAATTACGATACAGCTCGTCAAAATCCAGGCCATAGCCTACCACAAATTCATCGGGAATATCAAAACCGATGAAATCAACCGGCACATCCACCTCGCGGCGGGAAGGCTTGTTGAGCAGTGTGCAAATTTTGAGCGAGGCAGGCTGCCGGGCCAGTAAATTTTGGCGCAGGTAGCGCAACGTGTGGCCACTGTCAATAATATCTTCAATGATTAGCACGTTGCGCCCGGTGATCGGCTGCTTCAAATCCATGATGATTTGCACCGCGCCACTGGTTTTGGTGCCGCTACCATAGCTGGAAATGCCCATAAAGTCGAGGTGATGCGGCCGTTTCAAAGCGCGGCTCAAATCAGACAAGAAAATATAGCCACCTTTCAGCACGCAAATGAGCAGCAAATCCTCTTCGCCAGCATAAGTTGCCTCAATTTCGGCCACCATATCAGCAATGCGCTGCTGCACCTGCTCTTCAGCAATTAAAATGTGGTCAATATCCTGATACAAATCATGAAATTCCTGGCTCATCGTCTTTGTCTCCTACTGGTTACCATTCCGCGCTGGCAATACTTGATGACATTCACGGCAGCGGGCTTCATACACCTCGGCTGCGCCCACCAACACAACAGGATCGTCAAACGCGGCGGGATGCCCATCAATCAGGCGCTGAGTGCGGCTGGCTTCCTCGCCACAAACTACGCAGATGGCGTGCAGCTTGCTCACCAGTTCGGCGCGGGCCAGCAAATCGGGCATGGGGCCAAAGGGGACACCGCGAAAATCCATATCCAGCCCGGCGCAAATAACGCGCTTGCCCTGGTCAACGAGCTGCTCGCAGATTTCGATAACGGCCGTATCGAAAAATTGCACCTCATCAATAGCCACCACTGTCGTATTTTCATCGAGCGTCTCTAAAATGCGCCGCGACGAGGCCACCGGCAACGCTTCAAAATCCGCCCCGTTGTGAGACGTGACCCGCTCGGCATGGTAGCGGTTATCAATGACCGGTTTGAACACCTGAATTTGCTGCCGGGCAATTTGGGCACGGCGCAGGCGGCGAATTAACTCTTCAGTTTTACCGCTAAACATGCTGCCACAAATCACCTCAATGCGGCCTTTGGAATGTTTGGTCATATTTCCTCCTTGGTTCACAGTGGCTGGTGGTTAGTTGCTAGTCGCCACCAACCACCAACCACTTAACTCCAAAACACAAAAGGGCAGATACGTAATCGCATCTGCCCTTTTTATCTTTTTAATCGTTCCGACCGAATTTAGTCAATGAGGCCTTCGGCACGGAGGAAGCGTTTGATGTCAATCAACGCTTTCTGACCAATGCCAGGCAACGCCAGCAGGGCATCGTCACCCTGATTAAGCAGTTCCAGCACATCGCCAACCGTAGTTACGTCGGCATCCTGCAATGCTTTGGTAGCGCGTGTGCCCAAGTCCATGCCGTCTACAGTGAGATTCACGGGCTTGTAGGTTTCTTTGACTTCTTCTTCTTTCTTGACCATCTCTTCGCGGCGCTGCAAACGGCGCATGAAGCGGTCTACCTGCCCTTCAGTATCCACCAGGCGTTGGGTGCCGGTGTAGAAGGGGTGGGTGCCGGACCAGATTTCCACGCGGATTTCTGGTTGGGTAGAGCCGACGGTCATAACAACTTCGCCATCAACAATAACTTTGGCGTCGGGATACCATTTTGGATGAAGATCTTGTTTCATGTTGCCAACGCCTTCCTTAACTTTCCACAGGGTAAACACTGACGTATTTACGGCCGTGTTTCATCTCGAAAGTTACTTGTCCTTCAATCATTGAATAAATGGTGTAATCTTTGCCAACACCGACGTGATTACCGGGTTTAATTTTGGTGCCGCGCTGCCGAATAATAATATTGCCAGGAATGACGTGCTCGCCGCCATAACGCTTTACACCGAGCCGCTTGGCATTGCTATCACGGCCGTTTTTCGTTGAACCCGCACCTTTCTTATGTGCCATGTCACTCGCTCCTTTAGCCTGCTACGATCTCATCAATCCGCAGTCGCGTGTAGCTCTGCCGATGTCCCTGACGACGACGATACCGTTTCTTGGGCTTATACTTCCAAACAAAAATCTTCTCACCGCGATACTGTTCTACAACAGTTGCTTTGACAGATGCACCTGCCACGGTTGGTTGACCAACTGTTACCTTTTCGCCATTCGCCAGGAGCAAGACATTTTCCAATTCAATCTGCTCACCGACTTCGTAAGGGAGCTTTTCAACGGAGAAGCTGTGCCCCTCTTCGGCGCGGTATTGCCGGCCACCACTTTCTACAATTGCGTACACGTTGTACCTCCAAAAAAAACCAGCACCTTTATGGATGCCGGCATGAAAATTTGTAAGTCATCTGGGCAGTGGTAGAAATCCCAGACGCGAACGGGGATTATAGCTTGCCGCCAAATGATTGTCAAAGCGAAAAAGGAGCAGATCGGGGAGGCTCCATTCTACAAAACCAAACAGAGCCGGAGCGTTTTCAATCAACGGCCCCGGCCCTGCCTTTACTCTTCTTGCTCTTCCAAAACGATTAGACGCTATTTTGCTAAAAAGGTAACAAATCTGGCAAAAATTGCTGGTTTCACCTGGAATGACAGCCAGCATGACCTGAACTGTGTTGCTCCGTTACCACGTTTGGTAACGGCTTGCTAACCGGGTGGGAACGGCCGTTCTCTACGCTGAGTCCAATCATTCAGCAAGGAGAGCGAGCATGAACAAGTTAACAACAGGGTTTGTCTCATTTCTGGCACTTGGTTTACTTTGGGGAGCGCTGCAATTGTTGCCCGGCCCACAAGATGTTTTAGCCCTGACGCCAACCGTTAGCGAGGCGGCGCTGCCAGTTTGCTCGCCGCAGGTTTGCCTAGAAGGTGACTGGCAGCAGTGGATTATTGTGACGCCGGAAAGCACCTGGACAGATGAGGAATTAGCGATGCTGGACGGGATATTAACGGCCGTTATCACATCGCTCAACCAACAAGGGCTAGACGGCCGTACCCTCCTCAGCGGCTATCGCTTCCGGCGGCAGCCCGGCGAATATGTAACAGGTCATCAAGGGCGCATCGCCGTTGTCAACCACGATTGGCAAGAAATTACCCTATCCGATGCAGCTTTCAAGCGATTGCATGGTTTCTATATCATCCATGAACTAGGGCATGTGGTAGACCAGCGCACCAATCGTCAACTTTCTGCCACGTTTCATGCCCACATCGGCAGCGATCTGCAAAATCAGGCAACGGCCACAGGCTTCTGGCTCAATCTTCCCGCCGAAAACGACCTGGAAGAAGCGACAGCAGATGCTTTTGCCCTTCTAATTATGGCAGACTATTCGCCTGGCTACCGCCCGGTCTTCGCTTTTACGCCGGTAACATCCGATTTTGAGGGGATTAAAGCAGCACTGGCAATCACGCTAGAAGCGGTTGCCCAACCGTAGGTTTCCGGTTATATCGCAAACGATGGATTGCGCCATCAGCGCTGCCAAGAATAGGTAAATGCTTAAGGCCTGTACGCTTTTGTCACGAAAGGGAGCAATGATGGATCGGTAAAAGTCGCTGCAAAAAGGTCCAAATAAAAAAATGGAGAGTTCCTCCCTCCTTGCCTCTAACCTTTTCCCTTCGAGGCATAAGCCATTACTTCTTCTGTCGTCATTGCTGTGCCTGCTGTATAAGCCGTGTCAAAGGCAGCTTTGTCAACCATTTGCCGAATGATGGCCAAGTCCCGATCCACATCTTCTTGCTCAGAAAATGGGCGAGGGTCGTGTAATTCAACACGCCGCCTGTCGGCAAAAGCCAGCAAGCACACCGCTCGTTCAGGTTGTTCCTGGCGCACCGCCAGGCTGGCAAACCCTTCCAACGTATAAACCACGCCAATGTGCTCCTGCACATCATAAAATTGCCTGACACTTTTCGTAAATATCTGACGTGCCTCCGCCAGTTCACCCAGCCGCAAGTGAACATACCCAAGCGTAATGTAGGTCCAATAGCTGGCCGCAAGCACGCCAGCATGTTGGGTTAGCGCCAAACTTTCCTGAAGATACTGCCTCGCTTGTTGATAATCACCCAGCCGGAGATGGAGAAAGCCGAGTATTTGCAACCCGGCAAAAATTCTTCTTTCACCCATCTGTTTCTGAATGCTCAGGCTTTCATCTAAAAGTGGTCTGGCAGAATCCAAATTGCCTTGCCAAATAGCATAATAGCCAGACCACTGTAAAGCATCAGCCAGCCCTTCAAGATGACCCATTGTGCGAAAGAGCGCCTCGCTTTCATGGACAAAATCCCTGGCCTTTTCATAATTGTTTTGTTGGGCCTCATAATAACTCAACCACAACAAAGCCTCCGCGAGCTGCATTTCATAGCCTGGGTTTCGCAATCTGGGCAGAAGCTCAAGCAGTTGCCTTTGGCTTTCTAGCCAACCATGCCCCAACGTAAGGTAGCGCCACGAATTAACTATTTCGATCTCATCCTGTAATGTTTGATACAAAGCAAGGCTTTTCTGTAACAATCGGCGTGCCTCTTCACGCTTGAACATATAAAAAATAAATAACCCTTGCACTTGCATTGCTTTGGCCGCAACGGCCGAAGACACAGTGGTAGCATTTTCCAGAAGCTGCGCCAGCCACATCTCTCCCTCGCCATGATACCCCAGCCAGAATCGCCAAACGGCCGTTACCAACCGTAATCCAGCCTCGCTATCTGTTTCCCGCGCCCAGTTGAGGGCAACCCGCATGTTGTCCAGCTCCAGCTCCAGGCGGTTGAGCCACAACGCCTGATCCGGGCCGGTCAGCTCTGGTTCTACCCGTCTAGCCCAGTTTACGAAATAATTCAGGTGGCGTTGGCGAAAATTGGCACCTTGCCCGGTCACCACCAGCCGTTCCTGGGCATACTGGCGGATCGTTTCCAGCAAACTATAGCGGATGGGCTGGCCTAGTTCGCGCCGAGCCAGGACTAGTGATTTTTTGACCAACTCACTCAAAAAATCCAAAATGTCGTAGAGATCGAGGCCGTCACCCGCACAAACAGCTTCTACTGCTTCTAAATGCATCCCCCCGGCAAAAACGGACAAGCGCTGGAGCAACATTTGCTCCGTCTCAGTCAGCAGCTCCCAGCTCCAATCAATGAGCGCGCGCAACGTTTGCTGGCGCGGGAGGGCAGTGCGGCTACCACCGGTTAGCAAACGAAAACGGTCATCCAGGCGGGTGGCAATTTGGGCGGTATTTAACACGCTGACACGAGCAGCGGCCAGCTCCAACGCCAGGGGAATGCCATCCAGACGCTGGCAAATTTTCACAATCGAGGGGAAGTTGTCTTCCGTCACCCGGAATTCTGGCGAAACGGCCGTTGCCCGGTCCACAAACAGCGTTAAGGCATCAAACTGCTGCCACTCAGTAACGGCCGTTACCTGTTGAACGGCAGGCACGGTAAGCGAGGGCACCCGAAAAGGAATTTCACCAAGGACGCCCAACGCTTCTCGACTGCTGGCTAAAATTTTGACGCCGGTGGTTGTTTGCAACAAGGTCTTGGCAAACTGGGCCGCAGCCTCAATCACATGCTCGCAATTATCCAGGATGAGCAGACATTCTTTTTCCTGCAAATAATCGAGCAATTGCTGCAATATGGAGCGCGGCTGAGACTCTTGGGAATCGCGGGCAAAAGCAACAAGCGTCCCTCCAGATGATTCGCGCAGCCCCAGCGTGTTGGCCGTTGTTTTGGCCACCAATGCCGGATCCGTAATGGGAGCCAATTCAATCAGCCAGACGCCATCAGAAAAGGCATCTAGCATTTGGCAGCCCACTTGCAGGCACAAGTTGGTTTTGCCAATGCCGCCAACACCAGTGAGCATCACCAGCCGATTTTGGCCAATTAATTCCGTGATGGCGGTAATTTCTTTTTCACGGCCCACAAAAGAGGTGAGTCGTTGGGGCAAGTTATGTTTGGGGAGTGGCTCAACCTCGATTGGGCTGGTATGCGGTGTGGCGCGGGCGGGGGCTTGGCTCAATTCGCCACTGCGAATGGCCTCCAAAAGCCGGCGCGTTTCTGGTTCTGGCTCGATGGCTAATTCATCTTGCAGTAGCTGGCGCAGGGTTTGGTAATGGCTGAGGGCTTCACGGCGACGGCCGTTTCGGGCCCACGCTTCCATCAACTGGCGATGGCTGTTCTCACGCAGGTTGTCAATCTCGATTTGGCGCTGGGCAAGTTGGATGGCTTGGTCGTAGCGGGCGGATTGGAGGTGAACGGCCGTTTCTCCCTCCATCAGCTCTAAAACTTGCCGCTTGTAAGCCGCCCGCCGCGCAGACGCCCATTCTTCAAACGCTTCACTGTCTGGCAGGTAAAAGTCAGCCAAAAAATCACCGCGATACAAACCAATTGCTGGTAAGGGTTCACTGGCAGCAAAGTCATCAACGTCCAGGGTGTAACTTGCGTCTGGGTTAATTTGGAGGGTTTGGCGGTCGGTGAGAAGAAGGGGGACGGTGTCGCCACGCTGCCCCTTTACTTCAGGAATGAGCTTGCGCAGTCGGTACAGCGTCTGGCGCATGTTGGCCTGGGCAGAGGCTTGGGGCATACCGGGCCAGAGTAGTTCCATGAGCTGTTCGCGTGGATACGGCCGTTCCGCTTCGCACGCCAAAAAGATCAGCAGCGCCTGCACACTTTTGGTACGGAACTGCGTGATTGGTTTGTCGTCGAGTGTCGCTTGAAAGGGACCCAGCAAAGCAAGGGACAAGTTGTTCATGGTGACGCTCATTCTAACACAATAAGCAATGGTTATGGTTTGGTTATGGTCCGGTGACGCAAAAACCCTGGCTGGCTAACGGATTGGTTATGGCTGGCTGGCATACTGAAGGCAACTTAAGCAATTGCAGAGGGCGATCAGATTGGATGAGCCTTCGCAAAAGGAGACCCAAATGTTCCAGCAAACCCAAACTGCCCGTGACCATGACCAACAAGTTTCTTTTGCAGGAAACGGCCGTTTCCTCCACATCTTTGTCACCATTTTGCAAGTTGTAGGGCACATCGTCCGTAAAATCGGCACCATCGTTTTGCATGGATTCCACTCATTCGTGGCTGGTGCCGAACAACCCCGCTCGGCACAAAAAGCGTATTGGTGGGAATCCCGCGAATCGGTTGACGATCGGTTTAATCGTTAATTTAACCTGAGCAAAGCCCTGGAACTGCTTTCAGGGCTATTTGCTCACCTGGCGGTCGTTTCACAACGGCCGTAACTGATCAAGGCATCGCCTGCGCAAATCTTTGTGAATCATTCTTGTAGCTCCCCGATCCACAAAGTGCCCTCAGCATATTCGCCATACTCATAACTTCCAATCCAAATATCATACAGACCTGGCGCTGCATCTTCAAGAAACAGGGCCGGGTTGTACCCATCAGCATCATCATTGCAAAGCCAATTTCCATAGGGATCGTTAATGATGAGGGTCGTATCCGCTTCTGGAGAGCTTGCTTCAAAATAAAAGCCCAACTGGCCTGAGCCATCCCAATATAAATCAAAATCTGGCGGTACAGCGGCAAAGCCTGCGCATCCAGCATCAACCGCGCTGTTTACATCTACCTCACCACCGCTTACAAGATAAACACCATAATCTCCAAAACCGTTCGTCAAAACATCATACCCATAACTTGGCTCCAGACTAAAATCCAGCCCAGAGGTGGCAATGGTAGCCGATGAGAGCGATTCCAGTTCGAGGATCAAATCGCCATCATCCTCGCGTTTCAGGTTGATAATGCGGTAAAACCCATTTTCTTGAAAATCAATTTCAAAGGTGTTGTTTGGTTCCAGCTGGTAAATATCGGCTTGATCATCAATGCGAATAATAAGTACGGGGTATTCATGTTCATCCCGCAGTGAGGCGACAGATCTACTGGCGCTTAAATCGAAGGTACCAATGGGGGTTGCGATCGAGTAGGACGTTGAAAGGCTAATTTTCCCCCAGCGATCAACGGTGACCTGCAAGGGAATTAAGGGAACCTGATAACTCAACGCTACCTCTGTCTCTGCTTCCGCCCCGCCGCAGCCGGTTAGCAGTAAACAAAGCAAACCAATCAACAAAATACTTCTTGTTTTCATTACTGTCTCCTGTTGTGTTCAATTGCCAAAATTGATGCCTGACCTGGTCAGGCGTATTCTGCTTGGTGAAGTTGCCCGGTGTGATTTTGTTCTTCATTGGGTTGAAGCTGGGAGGTTCAGAACGGCCGTTACAGCAAAACAGCCACCCGCTAGGGGTGACAAAGGAAACGGCCGTATCAAATAGAACCCGAAAATGATGGTTTGGATGTGCCGGGGATGTGTGCGAAGGAAACGGCCGTTCCCCTCGCACACATCCCCAGCGTATGTCACCTCACCCACTCACGACTAATCCAAAACAATGACCGCACACTCAGTCTCGTAAGCCACGGGGCCACCTCCCGCGAACGATTAAAATTGCAAGAAGAGTGGCTGCTGGTGCTGCACGGCTTGGCCTTTGCCCACGAAGATGGCGCAGCCGCCAGCGACGCGTTAAGCGCGGTGCAGCTTTTCAGCCAGCGGGCGCGGCAGGTGAAGGCGGATTTTGACTGGATGCGGGAAGAAACGGCCGTTCTGCGCATCTGCCAGCTCGTTGAAGGGATGCCGCTTGGGTTAGAGCTGGCATCCGCCTGGGTGATGCAGCTTTCGTGCCAGGAAATTGCCGCCGAAATCACCGCGAGCCTCGACTTTTTGCAAAGTGAGACACGCAACATGCCGGATCGTCACCGCAACGTGCGCGCCATTTTTGGCCATTCCTGGCAAATGCTCACCACCAAAGAAAAGGATGTTTTGCAGAAGCTCTCCGTCTTTCGTGGCGGCTTTGACCGAACGGCGGCGCAGGCGGTGGCGGGCGCGTCGCTGCCGACGTTGGCCCGTTTGGTGAGCAAGTCGCTGCTGTCTGTGGGGGAAAACGGCCGTTACGCCATCCACGAACTCCTGCGCCAGTTTGCCGCCGAAAAATTAACCCAAACCGAAGACGCCGTTTTTGACACAGGCCGTCTGCATTGCCATTACTTCCTCACCGTGCTGGCGGAACAGGGGCCGAAATATTCCGGCCCTGATTTTCACGAGATGGTCACCATCATTGAACGAGATTTGGACAACGTGCGTACGGCCGTACAGTGGGCTATCCAGCATCAGCCGCACCTGTTTAATCATGAAAACGGTCTGGCTCTGCGCTTTTTTTACGATTCCAGTACGTTATATCTGGAAGGCGAAATTACTTTCAGACTCATCGCAGCCCAACTAAAAAAGGCGTTGCCGCCAAACCAGCCCGCGAGTGAATCCGATCCTGTGGCACCGGAACTCCTTCTTTGGGCAGAATTTCATCATTACTGGGGTTCCATGAACTTGTTTTTAGGCCACAATTTGAAAGCTGACTCAATAATGAAAGAGAGCTTGTTGGGGATGCCCACCCATGACCCAACGGCGCATCCGGCGCGAGCCTTCTGCTTAGCCACCCTGGGCGCAAATAGTTACTACAATGGCGACATCGCACAATCAATCACCTACTTAAAAGAATGTGGCCCTTTATTCCAGGGAATCGGAGACACCTGGGGGGGTGCCGTCACTCTATGGTTACAAGGAGCACCAGAATTGGCGCTCGGCAATATGGATACGGCGCAGCGGGTGCTGGAAGAAAGTGAGCAGCTGTTAAAAAAGGTAGGGAGTGTAAAATTTCGGGTGCGCGTGCTGGGTCATCTGGCACGAATATTGCTTCATAAAGGGGAGATCGCCAGGGCCGAAGCCTATATCGAAGAAGCCTTAACCCAGCAGGCACAAATTGGTTCCATTGCTGACATTACGGAATGCTTGAACTGGCTGGGGGAAGCTGCTTATCTCAAAGGGGATTATCGGAAGGCCCAAGTGTATCACGAGCAATGCCTGAAAATGGTCACAGATGTCAACCTATCCCTGCGCATGAACCGCTCCTTGTTAAATCTGGGCAATCTGGCTGTGGCTGAAGGCAATTACCCACTGGCAAAAGCATATTTTGACCAGGCCGACGCCACGGTCAACATGAATCAGAGCTATATTGGCGGGCCGGGCTGGGCGGCGTTGGGCTTGGGGGACTGGGCAGAAGCCAGGCATTATTTTGAAGCTGGTTTACGCGCCATGCTGGAAAAAGGAGCCCGACAAGTCGGTCTGGATGCGGTTGTGGGCATGGCGCACCTCAAGCTGCACGACAATCAATTCGGCCGTGCCGCAGCCTTGTTGGCGCTGGTGAGGCATCATCGGGCCAGCAGTTGGGAGTTGCAAGAGAAGGCCCGCAAGCTGTGGGAGGAGTTGGTTGCGGAACTGCCGCCTGAGGTAATTGCCGCAGCAGAAGCAGAGGGGCGCGGGTTGAATTTGCAGGAAACGGCCGTTGCCCTCCTGTCAGAAACCCGCGCTGATTAATCGTTAATACGCAATTGCTTCAAGGAATGCCTGCGCCAAAATCATATGCCCTGCCTGGGTTGGGTGCACCTGATCCGGAGCCACAGTAGCGACAGGAACATGCGCTCCAACAGCGTCAAAGGCAGCCTGAGTATCAATAAAGATGGCTTGATATTTTTCCGCAATGTGCCGCACCACATTCCCGTATTTATCCATCATAACCCGCATGGGTTCTGCCCGATCAGACGTTACCATATAAGGTGTCATTAAGAGCAACCCTTTGAGAAACGGCCGTGTTTCCTGCACCAGCGCTTCTAACGTTTTGGCATATTCGTTGATGGGTACATGCTCCTCCACTCTTGGTGGTGTGGCAAAAAACCGCCAGACATCATTAATGCCAATACAAACAGAGAGCCAATCTGGTTGTAAATTCATTACATCCGTCTGCCAGCGATTTTTCAAATCACGTACCGTGTCGCCGCCAATACCCATGTTGACAACCTGAATGTGATGGGACGGATAACGCGCCAGCAGCAAACTGCCTACCAAGGCTACATAGCCATCTCCAAGCGTTGGATGTAACCCTTGAGCAATCGGCCGTTTTCTGCCGCAATCAGTGACAGAGTCGCCAATCATGACCAGTTTGTTGTTGGGTTGAATCAACATAAGCTTTCCGCTTGTCTAAATTTCAGGATTAAAAACGCTTTATGTAAAAGCGGGAAAATCCTTTAAATAAAACGACGCCATTGCTCTCGCTTTCGCTTAACTCGTCAGCTCGGTTCGATTGCAAGGCAGCTTTGATGATAGCAACGGCCGTACCTATACGCCAGACTTTGATCGCCTCAAACAGGGTGACGGTTTCGGCGGCCGCCATCATTATTGACTGGGTTTCACTTATTTGTGGCCAGTGCGGAACCACCACGCGCAGCAACGCGCGACTGTTGGTGGGAATCACCCAAAACGGTTGGCGATCTGTTTATTTAATTGTTAGGCATGTGGCTTGCTAGGAAGAAGAGAGTAAACGGCCGTTATCCCCAGCGACTGAGCACTAAGGAAACCAAGAAACCTCGTCGGCCGCCATCCGGGTTAGATGGTTGGGGGAAGGGTTGTGCGTGGCTGGTTTGGTCGGGAGCGATGAGCGGTTGATTAACCCCAAGAACGGTGTATTCCTGTGGTTTCGGCTGCTGCGGTTGGTTCGTATTGTTATACCCGTAAAATGCTGCCAATGGTTTGCTCATGATTTTTCTCCTAAATTACACCTAAAAATCGATAGTACCATTCTTTTGTGTCTCAAATTCTGCGGTTTGCTTACCAATACATGCAAGATTTTTCCGATTTCGATTAGTTTACTTGCATATTGAGGCAAAATTTGTGCTTCATGTTACAGCCGTTTCGTTAACTTTACTGAAAAAACGCCCTGTTTTTCGTAAAACGCAAGGCGTTTACTGCATCTTTCAAGGCTGCAAAACAACATAGCCCAGTCTAAGTAAGTACCGATCCAAAAACGATCCATCTCGGTTGTGAATTGAGTTTTGGGGAAGGGAACGGCCGTTCCCTACAACGTTGGGGGGGATTAGTGAGGGAGAAACGGCCGTCTCTCCCTCACCATTGCGCCTCTAAATCCAGGTTGGTTCTTCGTACTTGCCAAACACCTCGCGGAACACGTCGGTGATTTCGCCCAGGGTGGCGTATTCCCGCACGGCGTTGATGATGAAAGGCATGGTGTTGGCCGTGCCTTGCGCCGCTTCGCGCAGCGCTTGCAGGGCTGCGCCGACCTTTTCGCTGTCCCGCTCCGCCTTCACCCGCTGGATGCGCGCAAGTTGCCGCTCATACCCCTGCGGATCCATCTGCAAAATGGGAATACGCAGCTCTTCACTGGTGTCGGCAAAGCCATTTACGCCCACGATGGTGCGCTCGTTGGCGTCAATTTCCCGCTGGTATTGGTACGCCGCATTAGAAATTTCCCGCTGGTAAAAGCCCTGATCGATGGCGGGCAGGACACCGCCCAACTCTTCCACCTGCTGCCAATATTCGTACACCTGCGCCTCGATTTTGTTCGTCTCGTGCTCCACAAAAAAGGAACCAGCCAGCGGATCAATCGTGTTGGCCACGCCGCTTTCCTCGGCGATGATTTGCTGGGTGCGCATGGCAATTGTGACCGCTTCCTCGCTGGGCAGCGCCAGGGCTTCGTCCATGCTGTTGGTGTGCAGGCTTTGGGTTCCACCCAAAACGGCCGCTAAGGCCTGAATGGCTACGCGAACGATGTTGTTCTCCGGCTGCTGCGCCGTGAGGGAGACACCCGCCGTCTGCGTATGGAACCGGCACAGCCAGGAGCGTGGATTCTTCGCGCCGAACGTCTCACGCATTTCTCGCGCCCAAATGCGGCGGGCGGCGCGGAATTTGGCAATCTCCTCGAAAAAGTCGTTGTGGCAGTTAAAGAAGAGGCTGAGGCGTGGTGCAAAGTCATCAATGTCCAGACCCCGCTCTAACGCCCAGCGCACGTATTCCAGCCCGTCGCCCAAGGTGAAGGCCAGCTCTTGAGCGGCCGTTGAGCCTGCCTCGCGAATGTGGTAGCCGCTGATGGAGACGGTGTTCCATTCCGGCATATGTTTGGTGCCAAACTCAATCGTGTCGGTCACCAGCCGCATCGAGGGTTCGGGCGGGAAGATGTACTCTTTTTGGGCGATGTACTCTTTGAGGATGTCGTTTTGCAGCGTGCCGCGCAGCTTGGCCATCGGCACGCCCTGCTTTTCGGCAGCGACGATGTACATGGCCCAAATCATCGGCGCGGGGCTGTTGATCGTCATGCTGGTGCTCACTTTGTCCAGCGGAATGCCGTCGAACAGGATTTCCATATCGGCCAGGCTGCTGATGGCCACGCCGCAGTGGCCAAATTCGCCCAGCGCTTCGGGCGCGTCGGTGTCGTAGCCCATCAACGTGGCCAGGTCGAAGGCGACGGAGAGGCCCATGTTGCCCTGCTCCAGCAAATATTTGTAGCGGGCGTTGGTCTCTTCGGCGGTGCCAAAACCGGCAAACATGCGCGTAGTCCACGGGCGACCGCGGTACATGGTGGCATGGACGCCGCGCGTGTAGGGATATTCGCCGGGCATCCCTAAATCTTGCGAGTAATCCATATCGGCGACGTCCAGCGGGGTGTAGAGTCGCTTGATCGGCTCGCTAGAGGTGGTGATGAACTGTTCTTTACGCTCGGGAAAGCGGGAGAGAGTTTTGTGCAGGGTGGTTTCTTCCCATTTGTCTTGGTTCTCGGCCAGTTCGGCCAGCTTTTGTTTATCGTACATGGGTGCTCCTTTTGGGGAGATTGGAGACTGGAGATTAGAGATTGTTTCCTCGCAGCCTTGTCTCTCGAAATAGCGATTAGTCGTGGGTTGTGTGAGGGGGATTATACTTGGGGGGATTTGTGTTGGCTAGGTGACGGCCGTTTCCCTGACAAGGTGAAGGGGTGAGGGGGTGACAAGGTGAACTGCCGTTTCCCACCCACATCCCGCAATTTAGAAGACCTGCCCCCAGCGGGAGCTAGTTCTTAGGAGTGTCCTATATTTCTCTCGATGTTAACAAGGAATTCCCCTTCACCAATCTTTGAAGTGAACACTCGCCTTGGTATTGCCATATGAAACCCGTTTTTGAGCTTGAGATAAATAAGGTGGTTGCCGAGGTGAACTCTTTTAATCTCGTTCCATTTTATTTTGATTTTTTGATGCGGGTACTCGATTTCCATACCTTCATCATCAATTATTACAGTTCTATCGGATCGAGACGTTTTCGGAAGAATCAACACTAGACCTCTTGCATAAGTAGAAAATTAGGCATAATTGCTGGATGAAATATGCTGAGATTCAAAACTTATCCGATGCGAAATTTAAACGTTTAACGGGTGTGCCACACCCAATCTTTAAACAAATGGTGGCTATTCTAGAAAAAACAATGCCCACCTTTGGTAGACCACCTAAATTGTCACGGGCAGACCAACTCTTGTTGACCCTGATGTACTGGCGAGAGTATCGTACCCAGTTTCATATCAGCCAGGCCTATGGGATTAGCGAGTCAGCCGTTTGCCGGACAATCCAGCAAATTGAAAACAGGCTTGTCGAGTCAGGGCAATTCACATTGCCTGGCAAGAAAAAGTTGCAAACTAGCGATACGCTCATCGAAGTTGTCATTGTTGATGCCACCGAACAACCGATAGAACGACCCAAAAAAACAAAAGAGGCACTTTAGTGGCAAGAAAAAGTGCCATACGCAAAAAGCGCAGGTCATCGTCAACTTAACAACCCTGGAAATTGTGACCACAGCCTTTAGTGAAGGCAAGAAACATGATTTCAATCTGTTCAAAGAGAATGGCCAAGGGATGGTACAAACTATCACTTGCTTAGCTGATTCAGGATATCAAGGCATCGCTAAGCTTCACAAGAATAGCCAAACGCCCAAAAAGAAATCTAAGCATCATCCTCTCACTAAAGAGGAGAAAGCAGCGAATCGGGCATTGGCGAAAGCCAGAATCTATGGTGAGCATGTGATAGGCAAGCTCAAGATATTTCGTATTTTGAAAGAGCGATATCGCAATCGCCGCAAACGGTTTGGTTTGCGATTCAACTTGATTGCTTCGATTTACAATCTGTCACTTGGAGTAAAGTGACTTATGCAAGAAGTCTACTAATATAACAAAGCATAAACAGAATATGGTG
Organism: Ardenticatenaceae bacterium; assembly: GCA_020634455.1. Classification (GTDB taxonomy): domain Bacteria; phylum Chloroflexota; class Anaerolineae; order Promineifilales; family Promineifilaceae; genus Leptofilum. The sequence continues at coordinate 1,646,995 of JACKBQ010000001.1, forward strand.
ATAATTAACGCTTTGATTAATGAATAGCCTATTACGAGAATAAGATCTGAATTTTCTCCGAAGTGTACGAACAAACAAAATATAAAAGAGACAATAGCTATTAGACTTCTTGCATAAGTCACTTTACTCCAAGTGACAGATTGTAAATCGAAGCAATCAAGTTGAATCGCAAACCAAACCGTTTGCGGCGATTGCGATATCGCTCTTTCAAAATACGAAATATCTTGAGCTTGCCTATCACATGCTCACCATAGATTCTGGCTTTCGCCAATGCCCGATTCGCTGCTTTCTCCTCTTTAGTGAGAGGATGATGCTTAGATTTCTTTTTGGGCGTTTGGCTATTCTTGTGAAGCTTAGCGATGCCTTGATATCCTGAATCAGCTAAGCAAGTGATAGTTTGTACCATCCCTTGGCCATTCTCTTTGAACAGATTGAAATCATGTTTCTTGCCTTCACTAAAGGCTGTGGTCACAATTTCCAGGGTTGTTAAGTTGACGATGACCTGCGCTTTTTGCGTATGGCACTTTTTCTTGCCACTAAAGTGCCTCTTTTGTTTTTTTGGGTCGTTCTATCGGTTGTTCGGTGGCATCAACAATGACAACTTCGATGAGCGTATCGCTAGTTTGCAACTTTTTCTTGCCAGGCAATGTGAATTGCCCTGACTCGACAAGCCTGTTTTCAATTTGCTGGATTGTCCGGCAAACGGCTGACTCGCTAATCCCATAGGCCTGGCTGATATGAAACTGGGTACGATACTCTCGCCAGTACATCAGGGTCAACAAGAGTTGGTCTGCCCGTGACAATTTAGGTGGTCTACCAAAGGTGGGCATTGTTTTTTCTAGAATAGCCACCATTTGTTTAAAGATTGGGTGTGGCACACCCGTTAAACGTTTAAATTTCGCATCGGATAAGTTTTGAATCTCAGCATATTTCATCCAGCAATTATGCCTAATTTTCTACTTATGCAAGAGGTCTATTAATTTTCCTACATAGGACCTGGGTATCGAGAAGAACAGACCTGTTATTAACTCTTTAAGCGAATAGCGAAATGTTAATTGCATAACTCACCCTCCTGCTCTGGCGCGGTCTTCGGCGAGCGCGAAACCTCACCCGGCTGCGGCCTCGGCGTCCCGCCGCGTCGCCTACTTTGCAATCTTGAACGCTTGAATTTTAGCATAAGTTGGGTAGAAACGGCCGTTTTCCACCATACCACCCATCCCAACGGCCGTTTGCACTGTGGGGCAAATGGCGACAAGGTGAAATTAACGCCCACCAACCTACTTCAGGCGAAGAAAGCAGCGAGGCGGGACGCCTGCCGCAGCCCGCAGGTGACGGCCGTTTGAATGGTTAATGGTTAACGGCCGTTCCCCTCACGCAATTCAGGAAACGGCCGTCTATTTTGAAAAATCAATCTGGTAACGAATTGGCGGCGTCTTGAAGCTGTTGGCGGTAGGTGTTGAAGGCGGTACGGCCGTTCTCCGTCAAACTACAGAGCGTATGCGGCCGTTTCCCCTTAAACGTCTTCTCAATAGCTACGTATTCCCCCTCCTCCAGCTTGCTCAGGTGGAACGACAGGTTGCCCCGCGTCAGCCCCGTCTCGCGCAGGAGGAAGGTGAAATCCGCATTCTCCACGCCGTACAGCAGCGCCATGATGATCAGCCGCGCCGGTTCGTGAATCAGCCGATCCGTTTCCAGCATCTGCTTAAAGTCGGTCATGACAACGCCTCCATTGGCTCGTCGTTGCCCGGCTCGCTGTTTTGCCAGTAGCGCCAAAAGCCAATTGCCCCGGAAAACATCAGTCCCAAACCAATCAGCCCCAGGGCATAGGTGGAAGCCACGTTCTCATCCAACCGCCAAAAAGCAATGACCACTCCCACGCCAACGGTCCAGACCGCCAGCAGGTGAAAGCGCAGCAGCCCTACCCGATTGCCCAACATAAACAAGGCAAAGCCTACGCCCACACCAATGAATGCCGTTGCCATTTCAGCCAGTTCCAGCTGGGTGATGGTTACCGCCATGGCCGCGCCAATGATCAGACCCAGCAACCCACTCAGGCCGCGCTGCTTGTTGGTCGGTTTGGCGTAGGTGACGTAGCCGGTACGCGGATAGACCAGCCGCTGCTTGAGCCAGCGCAATGTGACGCCCATCAAGAGTGCGCCCAGCACGATGATGAAGGGCATGGCAATACCGCCAACCAGCGCGGCGTACTCGGACTCACTGACCACCTGCCACCAAAAGAGGCCGCTCAACACCACAAACAGCAGCCCCAGCAGCAGCTCGACCAGGCCATCTTCAAACCAATATTGCTGTGTACGACGAATTGTTTTGTTTAGCTCGTTCATGTTTGACCCCTTGAATTTTACAAATAGGTTTGTATTACTAATTCTGTTTGTATCACAAACTTATTTGTATAATACTGGATGAGAACGGCCGTTGTCAAGTCCCAGTCCCAAACAAAGACGACACCGAATTTGAGAAACCAACGAATAAATCCCCTGCTCTGGCGCGGTCTTCAGGCAGCACATAATATCGGCGTAGGCGCATGTATGCGCAGCCGCGCTGCCTACTTTGTCATTTGGAACGTTTGAATTTTAGCGTGTGTTGAGTGAGATACGGCCGTTCCCCCACCGAAATAAGCAAGCACCATGAAGAAGATGGATACGGCCGTTCTTCCCCAAACTGCTTCTATTACCCAACCTCAATGAATGGGCCAGAAAAGTGGCGCGGTGAGGACACCAGCCACAGCCAGGCCACAGCGCGATGGGAAGACCTCGCCCCAGCACGGGAGAATTGAAGCCCCGCCAGATTGTGGCCCGCCACCCAGAACATTTTCCTGATGTGAAGGATGTCTACCGCATCAAGCTGCGCCTCTACCGCCGTATTCAGCGTAAGTTTGATTGGGAAGAGTAACGGCCGTTTGCTATGATAAGGTGATAAAAGTAACGGCCGTTCCCCACAGTTACATGCGCTACAGCAACGGCCGTTTGCGTTGACAAGGCGAAAAAGGGCACGGCCGTGCCTGCTTGGTACTGAGTAGGATACGGCCGTTTCGTACATCAACAATGCACAATGGCAAAGACTCCCATTCGTTCCTTACTCAAATTTGTTGTCGTCTTTACAATGTATCCTTTGCATATTCGCAGGAATCCAACTTTATGCCTGTTTACTTTGCCGTGCTCGTCGTACCAGCTCTCTAATGCCAGCTTCACTGTCCAACAGTGTTGCCCACTCTTTCCGATCCATCTTGCGCCACGCAGGAATGAAGGTGCCGCGAATTTCAGACCAGGTGTACTGGTCCTCCAGATACCGCTGCCACGGTGGCTTTGCCCATCCGGGTGTCCAAATGATCATTATAATTGCTACTAAAACGCCTAAGATACCAATTACACCCATTAATAACCCCCTTCCATCAGAACCAATAGGCAATAGACCTACAAATGGTGCAAATACGAAAAGGGCACTTGCAGGCCATCCATAAATTGCTCTACCCCAAATGATGGGCGGCATAAAAGGGGCAAGATACCAACTTTTGTATCTCCCTACTTTTGCCAATACCCAGGGAAGATACACAGGCATACCCAATAGCACGGAGAAAATGCTACCCCAAAACCGTACCATAATGTTTAACCCCCACTTCCTATCGGTGCAAGGTTTCTAATATCAATGTAGGGGTCATTGGTACGTACAACATTTACAAATATCCAAGAAATCCCAGGTTCAATTACCTGCTCCCATGCGTAATTCACTCCAACACCTACCATCACTCCTGCGCCAATTAGAACACCTACGGGTGGGTCAGTAGCAAAAACTCCCAACCACAAAGCCTCAACGCCTACGGCCCGGCCTCGGCGCATGTATGCGCAGCCGCGCCGCCTTACTACAACCACCCGCTACCACGCCACACCCGTCAACTTCACATCACACTCCGCCACCTGCTCCCGCAGCCAATACGCCGCAGAAGAAAACCGCCAATCGGCCGCCTCATGCACCAGCCCCTTCCGGCGTGGATTGTCGTGTAAATAATCAAACTTCGTCCGCCAAAATTCCTCTGACCATTACAGTCCGGCAGAAATCACGTAGCAAAATCACGTCCGATCGCCGGACTGTTTAAGTATTGCGCTGTATCTATCATTGTCGTGAACTACCGCCGCGCAATACTAAATTGCCACCGGATGCTTGCTCTGCTGCCAAAACTGGTTGGCTCGATCTTTACGCCGTGGTGTACCAATCATCTGCCCGAAAACGGCTGGCATCTTCTGGTGACAATAGTTGGCCAACTGCCGCCCGGTAAACTGGCGCATGGCTGTTACGGTCTTGTTTAGCCGCTCATTATCAAAATCCGCGTCAAATAGCATGACGTGGGCGTGGGTAGGCATAATGACAAAGGCGTTGATGCGTAAACTTTTGTGTTGGTGGCAGTAGTTAAGGCTTTCGGTAAAGATGAGGCACGGTTCGGCAGCCACAAATACAGGTAGCCAATGAACCACTGTAAATGTGAGATAGTACACACCTGCCCCCTCCTGAATTTTGGCAGTTTCCATGTGGCTCATTGTAGTGGAATGTTTAGCGTGCAGTCAACGTAGTGGGGCTAAATTAACTTTCGAGGCAGACCACAAAAGTGGCGCGGTGAGGACACCGGCCACAGCCAGGCCACAGCGCGAGAGGAAGACCCTACCCCAGCACGCGATTCCCCCACAGGCCAAACAGAACCAAAACGTAGGCTGCCAATCATTGCCCCGCCCCCGCCCATCCGCTAGAATGCACCCCAGCTTTAATGGAGACTGGAGATTGGAGATTAGGCTGCGAAGAAATTAGTCTCTAATCTCCAGTCTCCAATCTCCCTTCTAAACCGACGCGCTCAAGGAATTACGTTTGTTCAACTCAACTGACGCCACAGAAGATGCCAACCAACCCGTCCCGCTGCCGCCGGATGAGGAAGTACGGCCGTCTCCACCGCAAAACCTCAGCCAAAACAAGGGCGTGGTGAAGGCAGCGGCCGTTTTGGCCATCGGCAACGTCACCAGCCGGGTGCTGGGGCTGGTGCGCGAGATTGTGAAGTCGAACCTGTTTGGCGCATCTGACCTGCTGGGCGCGTACACCGTGGCCGCCCTGGTGCCGATGACACTGTTCAACCTGATCACCGGCGGCGAGATGGTGAGTTCCTCCCTGGTGCCCGTGTTTAGCGATTTTGCCAGCAAGGAGCGGCGGCAGGAACTGTGGAGCGTGGTCAGCACCTTTTTGAGTTTGGCCGTCGCCGTGCTGCTTTTCATCGTGGCCCTGGTGATGGTGTTTACGCCCCAAATCGCCTGGCTGGCCGGGGCGCGCAACTTTTCTGACGGCAGCTTAACGGCCGTTACCGAACAAATGATGCGCCTGGCCACTCCCGCCGTCCTCTTTTTGTCCATCGCCAGCATCCTCACCGGGGTGCTGTACGCCCTGGAGCGGTTTACGCTGCCCGCCTTCACCGCCGCCGTGTTCAACGGCACCATCGTCATCGTCGCCCTGCTGCGGCCGGATGAGATTGAGAGTCTGGTTTATGGCCTGCTGCTCGGCTCCTTCTTGCAGATTATTTTGCAACTGCCTGCGCTGCGAGACGGCCGTTTCCGCATCCAGTTTAATTGGCGGCATCCCGCCGTGCGCCGCATCCTCATTTTGTACGCGCCGATTGTGGTGGGGCTGGTGGTGAACCAGGTTGCCATCTGGATTAGCTACAATCTGGCCATCCTCACTGGGGACAACAGCGTGACGTACATGACCTACGCCACCACGCTGTACCAGTTTCCGCTCGGCCTGGTCGTTACCGCCCTCTCGATGGCCACACTGCCCACGCTCTCCCAAATTGTGAACGCTTACCACGCCAGCAAAGAAAACGATGCCGTGGCCGCTTCGGCCCGCATCCAGGAGTTCAAGCAAACGCTGGCCAGCGGCCTGCGCCTGGTACTCACGCTCATCTTGCCGGCCACCGCCGGGCTGTTTGCGCTCGCGCCCGCCATTATCGCTTTATTATTAGAACATGGGAAGTTTACGCCGCAGGATACGGCCGTTACTGCCACCGTCCTCCGCGTTTATTTAGCCGGATTGCCCTTTGCCGCCATTGACCAGATGCTCGTTTATGCCTCCTACGCCCGCAAAGATACCTGGCGTCCAGCTATGACGGGCATTGTGAGCATGGTGATTTACACAATTACGGCCGTCCTGTTCCTGCCCAGTATCGGCCTCTACAGCCTGATGGTAGCCGACGCCGTGAAGCATTTTAGCCACACGATGATCATGCTTTGGCTTCTCCAGCGGCAGCTTGGCGGCCTGCGCGGTTTTCGCATTGGCACCACCATCTGGAAAGCGCTAGCGGCTTCAGTTGTGACGGGATTGGTGGCATATTTTGTGGGGGAAACGGCCGTTGCCTGGCTCCCGTTGGCTGGCTTCATCGGAAAACTAAGCATTGTCGGCGTTGCTGGCGGTTTTGGCTTGCTCGCTTTCCTTGTTTTGGTCAGGTTGCTCTCAATCACCGAGGTACAAATATTGCATCGTACCCTCACCGCCAGGTTACGCCTGCGCCGAAAGTAGCTCCTCCCCGATCTGGATGCTGCGCGGTTTCACACAAACCACATCTTTCACGATGAAAGCGCCCAAAAATAATAAGCCATGCCAACCAGAGCGCTTCCGCCCAACGTGGTCAACATGCTCAACTTAAAGCGAAACAAAGCCACAAAGGCGGCAATCGCAATGAATAAGCCAACCACATCCAGCGTGGCCCAATCCGGCACTAAAAAACGGGCCGGACCAATCAAATGCTCGTTCACCGTGCCAAACAAAGATTGCAGGGCAAACCAGACTGCCAAATTGAGAATAACACCCACCACAGCGGCCGTAATGCTGGAAAGCGCGGTAGTTAATGATTTGTTCCCTCGCCAATATTCAATGAACGGCGCACCCAGAAAAATCCAGATAAAACAAGGGACAAACGTTACCCAGGCGGTAATAACGGAACCAATGACACCTGCGGCCATTGGCGAAAACGTGCCCGGATTGCGGTAAGCGCCCATAAACCCGACAAACTGCACCACCTGCACCAGGGGACCGGGGGTCGTCTCGGCCATGCCCAGGCCATCCAGCATTTCGCCCGGTTGCAGCCAGCCAAAAATCTCCACAGCTTGCTGGGCAATGTAAGCTAACACAGCATATGCGCCACCAAAGGTGACAACGGCCGTTTTGCTGAAAAATATCGCCTCTTCCACAAAAACGTGGGATCGACCCAACCAGGGCCAGGTCAACAACAGGGGCAAGCTCCACAAAAGCAATCCGATCACAAGAACACGCAGCGCCTGGCGAGCCGACGGCTTTTGTGAGCGGGCCACTGCATCGGTGATGGCATAGCCATCGTCACCTCCATCGCTCACTTCCCGCTGCTTAATGACGTGAAATTTGTCCAGCCAAATCTTGCCGCCCACATACCCAATCACGCCTGCTGCCAGCACAATGATGGGGAAAGGAACGTTGAAAATAAAAATGCCAATAAACGCCAGGGCTGAGACGGTGACCATCACCTCATTCTTAAGCGCCCGTCGGCCAATGCGAATGACAGCCTCTACCACAATCGCCAAAACCGCCGGTTTCAAGCCATAAAACAAAGCCTGAACCAGAGTAACCTCATGAAACCCGGCATACAAAACGCTTAAAATCAATATCGAGACAAACCCTGGTAAAACAAACAGGCTCCCGGCAATGAGGCCACCCTTTGTACTGTGCAGCAGCCATCCCAAATAGGTTGCCAGTTGCTGCGCCTCTGGCCCTGGCAGCAGCATGGTGTAGTTCAGGGCATGCAAAAAGCGGTTCTCACTGATCCACCGTTTTTCTTCGACCAGCAGCTTGTGCATGACCGCAATCTGCCCGGCGGGGCCGCCGAAACTGTAGACAGCTACCTTCACCCAAACCCAAAACGCTTCACGAAACGTCACGCTGTGCAACGAGGCTGGCTGGCTGTTTACGGCCGTTTCCCAGTCATCTTCCGCTCCATTTTGCATATCCTAATCCTTTATTTCGGGTATAATTTCAGCAGGAATAAACCGGTATCAATTATAGTTATTTGCGCTATTTATTGATACCAGAAAAAGCGATTACCCCTTGCAAACAGTCTGCTTTTTTGGTTAAATGCAACACGCAAGACAAATATCCAACAAAAAAGGAAACGGCCGTGTCAGACACCCTCTACCAACTCTCCGTACGTAAAGGTCCTAAAGTTGGCGAAAAATTCGTCCTAGAAACCCTCTCCCTAACCATCGGACGCGATCCCGTCTCCGACATTATCCTCAATGATCCAGAAGTTTCGCGGCAGCACGCCCGCTTTACCCAAACCGAAACTGGCTACCAGGTACAAGATTTGGGCAGCACCAACGGCACCTTCGTCAACGGCCAACGCCTGGAATCGGAACCGGTGGATTTACAGCCCGGCTTCACCATCAGCATGGGCAGCGGTGTCACCTTGCTCTATGAATTGGTGCCAACCGGCGACGCCCTCGCAGCTACCATGCTGGATCAGAGCGGGCTGAGCGGTATGTTAGGCCAGGCCGATCATGAAGATGGTTTACCAAAACTCCCCTATTATGAAGAAGATCCGGAAGCGCCTGAAGATTGGGAGCCAGACCCTGCTCCACCTTTTTCATCTGCGCCGCCACCACCGCCTAAAGCCGCAGCCACGCCATTTGTCCCCATGCCAGACGCAGATGAAGCCGCCAAAAAACGCCGCCGAAATATGATTATTGCGGTAACGGCCGTAATACTCCTGCTCTGCTGCTGTGGCTTCCTCATTTTCATGTATTACATCGGGGGCGATTGGCTGTTGGATAATCTGGGTCTCATCTAACCCAATTCAGAACATATTTAGCTTAAATGAGAAGGAGGGTGAGCCCCTCCTTTTTTATTGAGTGAGAATATCTTCAGCGAGGAGTTGGGAAACGGCCGTCCACAACGCCCGACTCATTTCCCCTAAATCCAGATCAGCATCAGGAGGCAGTTCATCCAGCGGCGGCAGCTGCGACCAAACCCATTCGGCAAAAAACGGCACCTGTGCCAAAAACGGTTCGCGGCTGGCCAACATTTGCAGCTTCAGCCGCCACGCCTCTTCCTGGTGGTAATCCAGCAGCAAAATGGTTATGGGGATGAGAAACAGCAGCGGAATGAACGCTTGCAGTTCAACGGCCGTCCACAACGCATCCACCACCATTTTTTGCGCCTGCGCCACATTGCCCAGTCCCAACAGCGCCTGCCCCCAGCCAGCGGCCGTCCAGATGATCGACTCCTCATCGTCCAGCGAGCGATACGCCTCGGTGCTTTGCTCAAACCAATCCTGCGCCACGCCAAAATGCCCGGCAGCCAGCTCCAGCCAGCCCATCACCCGGTAGGCCCGCCCCAGCAACAACAGCCGACTAGAAACATCGGGGCGAATGTAAGTGATGCCCTGCTGAATGCTCTCCCGCGCCGCGTCCAATTGGTTGCTCAAGGCCAGCAACTCTCCATGAAAAATCGTAGGAAAGGCTGAAGCAAACGGGTAGCCCAACTCCCGACCCAATCCTTTCGCCTCCGCAAGGATGCCATCCGCCTCGGCAAAGTGGCCAGATAGCCAATGAGTCACAGCCAGATTCACCCGATGCTTAACCATGTCGCTACGGAAACCATTGTCCCGCGAGATGCTCATTGCCTGCTGAATAAAACGCCCGGCAGCCGCAAAATCGCCCTGGAACAGCGACAAAAAGGCCAGCGCTTCCAGTGCTTTGCTCATGCCCCAAACGCTGTTTTGGGTTTGGGAAAGGGTCAGGCATTCCTCAAATAAGCGTCGCGCTTCTTCATAATCAACCAGATCGCGAGCAACCCAGCCAAGCTGTACCAACGCCCGAATGGTTTCCCACTGGTTGCCCTGGCTGCGCGCAGCGATAAGGTTTTTCTCAAAACGATGCCGCGCCTCAGGGTAATTGCCCATGCGGCGAGCAATATTACCCAGGGCATTTTGTGCGCTGAACTCACTGTAACGATCGCCTAATTCTCGGCCAAGCGTCAAACTTTGTTCCAACAACGCCAAAGCATATTGGCGATTTTCTTCTTCAAAGCTGTAAAAGTTACCCATCGTGGCCAGGGCAAACGCTTTTTCCACCCGCACATCTTCTTGGGAGTGCGCAGCGCTTTCCAGCAACTCAGTGATTTCTTCAAAAATGCTTTTAATCGTGTCAATTTGGCCCAGATAGCTGAGAAAGCGTGTGTGCCAGGTGAGCGTTTTGGCCAAAACACACTGTTGGCTGGGCGATTCGGGCAGTTGGCGCAGGCGTTGGCTGGCTGCCTGGCAAATGGCCAGGCCATCGTGCAAACGCTCGCGGCTGGCGTAAAAGCGGCACAGACCGCTCACCGCCAAATAAATCCCGGTCATGTCGCCCTGCTGTACGGCCCATTCCCAGGCAGCACGGCCGTTTTCCTGATCCGCTTCGATGTGGGCCAGCGCCAGCTGGGGCTGCCCCGCTTTGAGTTGGTTGTTGCGATGTTGCAGCAGGGCGCAGTAATAATTGCTGTGTTTGGTGTAAACGGCCGTTGCCTGCACATCATCCTCCGCCAGCTTTTCTGCTGCGTACTGGCGCACCAGCTCATGCAGCTCGTACCGATCGCGCGGCTGGTTGTATTGCAAGAACGATTTGTTTACCAAATTGGCCAGCGTACGAATCGAAGCGTTGGTGATTTTTTGAGCAGCCGTGCGCGTAAAGCCACCCCGAAAAACCGCCAGTTGGGCAAAAACAGCCTGGTCAGCCACGCTCAACTGCTGCCAGGAACAATCAAAAACGGCCCGGATGCTGCGGTGGCGCTGCGGCATGTTGCGCAGGTCGGTTTCCAGCAAGCCGAGGCTGTTTTCAATTTCGCTGGCAATATCCGCTAGCGAAAGCAAATCCACCCACGAGGCAGCCAACTCCAACCCTAGCGGCATCCCGCCCACAGCATGGCAAATGCGGGTCAAGTCCGGCAAATCATTGGCCGTGATGGCAAAATTGGGCTGAACACGGTGCGCCGCCTGCACAAAAAGCCGCACGGCTGAAGAGCGCAGCGCTTCGTCGGTTGTTTCCCAGTCGGGAAAATCCAACCCCTGAATGGGGAAAATCTGCTCGCCCAGCAGCTGGAGCCGCTCCCGCGAAGTCACCATGATTTTGAGCCGGGCAGTTGTCTGCAAAATTTCGGCAACCAGATCGGCCCCGGCCAGCACATGCTCAAAATTATCCAGGATGAGCAGCAATTGTTTGTGGCGCAAATAGTCGAGCAGCTGGTCTTTAAAAGCCAACTGTTCACCGGGCAAATGCTCTGTACGGTTACCCTGGTGGCCGCTGTCCAACGGCAGCCCAAGGGCGTGGGCAATAGCCGGTACCATCTGATCAACCGATTGCAACGGAGCCAAATGCACAAAAAAGATACCGTGGGGGAAGGCGGCCACATTGGCCAGCTGTGCATCAGCGGCGGCCAAAGCCAGCCGCGTTTTGCCCATGCCGCCCGGCCCCACGATGGAAATGAGCCGCGTTTCAGGGTCGGCCAGCAAGACGGCCAGCGCACGCAGGTCTACCTCGCGACCGATGAATGGAGTGGGCATTTGGGGCAAATTTTGGGGCCGGGCAACGGCCGTTTCCGGCACAATTTTTGGCGGCGTGGCTGAGCGCAAAGGTGGGAAATATTGATGCGGCAGGTCTGGATGCATCAGCCCGTACAGGCGCTGGGCTGGCTCCGCACCATTAAGCTGATGCTCGCCAAACGGTTTCCAGTACGCGCCGGGGGGCAGCGACAAGGCATCATGAACGGCCGTACTCGCCACAATTTGCCCGCCCCAGGCCGCCGCCACGATGGGTGCTGTTTGGGCAACGGCCGTTGCTTCAGACACGCCGCCGTGCAGCCCCAGGCGCAGGCGCAGCTCGCCAACTCGGCCCCACTTTTCCCGGCCAAAAGCACTTTGTATGGCGAGGGCACAGGCCAGCGAACGGCCGTTGGTAAACACGGCGCTCACCTTGTCCCCCTGCAACGCCAGAATGCGCCCGCCGTGCTGCTGGATGAGCGATTCCAGCAAAGTGTTGTGGCGGTGCAACGCGGGAATCATTTCCTGCTGGTACTGGTCCCACAGGCTCACAACGTCTTCGATGTCGGTCATGAGGATGGTGTGGAAACGGCCGTTGGCTGTCTTTGTCTCTTTTTCTTCTGGCAGCAGTTCCGGGGGCAAGCGGTTGACCTGGATTTGCTCGTAGAGCGCAACAGTTTCGGCCGTTGGTGCAACGCCCAGCTCATTTTGCAAATGTTCGCGGCAGATGTGGTATTGGGCAATGGCGGCGCTGCGCTGCCCGGTTTGTCTCAGGGCAATCATCAGTTGCCGGTAGGCAATTTCCCGCAGTTTGTCGATTTCTAGCTGCTTCCAGGCGTAGGTTTGGGCTTTGTCGTAAACGGCCGTTTGCAGTGCATCTTCCGTGAGGGCATCTAGCGCATCCAGCGCCTGCCGCCGCAACGCTTCGCGGTACACCTGCGCCCACGCCTCAAACTCATTGCTGTCCGACAGGTAAAAGTCACTCAAAAAACCACCACGGTAGCGGGAAACGGCCGTTACCGGATCGCGCTCAATCTCTGCCAAAAATTCAGCCACATCCAAATAAAAATCAGCTTCGGGATTGATTTGTACCGTTTGGCGTTCAGAAATAAGGAAAGGCACTGGCTTTGGGCCGTTTTTGGCCGCCACTTCGGGGATCGCCTGGCGCAAACGATAGATCGTCTGGCGCAAATTCACCTGCGCCGACGGCTGGGGCAAGTCTGGCCAAAGCAAATCCATCAACGCTTCGCGCCTGTGAACTTGTTCTGCCTCCATGACCAGATAAACCAGCAGAGCCTGGACCTTGTTTGTACGGAATTTGTACAAAGGCTGGTCGCCCACCGATGCTGAAAATGGCCCCAAGAGGGAAATGGATAAATCGAACATGCCCATGATTAAAAATGTTTCCGACCTCATTTTCAATTGTCAGTTGTCATGAGGTTATGCCGCCCTTCTTGGACGCAATGACCGAATTTCAACTGAAAATTTTACCACATTGTCACGCTGTGCTTATGAATTACTAACGCAAAATGGGTGGTTGGTCACGCTGTGGTTACGAACCGGTCACGGGCATCTGGCATACTATAAGCGTGATGAAATAAGGTCGATGTGCGCCAAAGTTTATTGTAGAGGAATCATTTGCACATCACGAAGCGATTTCATTCAAGGAGACGACACAATGTTGTACACACATATGGACCAAAAAATTGCAGAAGCGCGTATTGACGCTCTGATTGAAGAGGCCAAAGAAGGTCGGTTAATCAAAAATTCAGGCCGGAAACCAATTTTCCGGCTGCCAAATTTGAGCAACCTGTTTGCTAATTTGAAAACTGCACAGAAAACGGCCGTTGCTACTCAGGCCTAACCAATTTCCCCTCTCAAGGAAAGAAAAGAGGCTGCTGGAACATTCCAGCAGCCTCTTTTTGTTTGAGAACAAATCCAAGACCCAACGCTTTGCCCGTCGGCCTCCATGATTAATTTCTTATGCAAACCCCAGGCTAGGCCGACTCTTCGTCTTTTTCTGCCAAATCGGTCTGCGGATCAATAACAATTTTCTCATTCACATCATCCGCTCTGGCAAAGCCATCGCTTTCACGAATCTGGTCCATGTAGCGCATCACCACATGGGGGGGCGCCAGCTCAATGAACACCTTGGAACTAACCAACAGCGCGGTCAAATCATCCAGTTGCCCCAAACCGAGCAAAACATCCGGCAATAAATCCACAGGCCAAAGCAGATAGAGAACGGCCGTAAATGGAACCAGCTTCAAATAAAACGGCACTTCCGGGTCACGCAGTAAATAGTAAACCAAACGCGCCTGCTGCCACACTTCCCTAAAAAAGCCGGGGTCCTTACGCTTACCAACAATCATTTCCAAATTCATTGGAGACTTTTTTCCTTTTCGCTCATAAAGCAATCCTTAACTCAGAAGTTGCACCAAATTTACTTGCGACAAACCAGAAAGCCTTACGTTGCGCCATAAAAAAGGTTGCACCCAAAACTATTCCTGACGGCGCACATAATCTGCCAACTTGGGCAACAGTGGCCCAATGTCGTAGGGTCCCCACTGAGCCACTGGCCCGGCCGTAAACACCGTAAAGCCCAGCACATAATCATCTTGCCGCACCCCGGCATCATACCAGGCCAACTGGTTAATAAACGCCTCATCCCCGGTGCTGCCCCACCCTTCCTGCACCGCGTACTGCTGAAAATCAGCCCAACCCAGCCCTTCTGGGCCAGGGCGATTGCCAAGAATGCCATCAATGCCTGCCTCTGAAATGACCAGCGGAATCACCAATCCGCGCGGAATCAATAATTCCTCATAATACCAGCGGTAACGAAACGTCAATGAACCGCGATCCGCATGGAAAGGGTAGCCTGGCAGGGCACCGCCATAACCAAACGTCATTACAGGGGCGCTATACTCATGCAAAGAAAGAATGCCGCCATACTGCATGGCAGTTTCAATGGCGGGAATAAACAGGGCAAACTCATCCATTTCTGGCACACCAGTGGCAAAACCGCCAACGGCCGCTCGAAAACCATACCGAGCTAATTCCCGCACCCGCTCCTGCTCAAACCGAGCATACCAGGCCATCCGGTCCAGGCCGGGATCTGGCTCGTTCCACCCTTCCCAAAAATCAACGGCCGGATTGAGCTGATACTGGCGCAGTTGGGCCTGTACAAACTTACGCGCCTCTTCCTCTGGGTTGCCCACATACTCCTGGCCTGCCCAATTGCGCCGCCCAATGATAATTGTATTGGGGGATTCTTTCTCTACATCAGCCAAAAACCCAAGATCATCTACCCCTTTGATGACGGCAGGCTGCGCTTGTCGCACAAAAGTCATGATGCGCGGATCGTTGTTGAAGATCACATGAATGCTCAGCTTGCTTCTATTCGGGTCGCCCTGCAAATAAGGTGGTAAGGGTCCGCTGCCAATGGGTGTCGCCGATGGAATGGGCGTCTCTGTGGGCGTGGGTGTGGGGGTTGGTGTGTGCGTTGGCGTGGGTGTGCGGCTGGGCAGAATCGGGGTCACGGTTGGCGTGCGTGTAGGGCCTAGGGGCGAATTGTCGGCAAAGTTGAGCAGGGGGTCAATGGTGGCGGTTGGGCCGGGTGGGGTAAAGGTTGGTGGTACCGCAAAAGCAATCGCGGCCGAATCGTCACTTTGGGGAAGCAAGAGGGGCGCTGCCAGGGTGGGCAACGGGGATTGGTCCACACAGGCAGCCTGGGTGGTCAGCAGCAGAATCAGACAACAAAAGAGGTAGAATTGGCCGATTTTGGTCGCAGGCATGGCGGCAATGATACCATCGCTAATAAATTTATGTCAACATTAGGGTTTGATTGTTGGGCAACGGTCGTTCTTGCGCCAACTTGGGGCAATGTTACAATTTCTGCACACAGGGGTTCGCAATTACCCCACCGTGAGGAACTGTATGACAACTTTGCTAATCATAAAATTTGTGGTGATGGCTGGCTTCTTGTTTATGTTTTGGAAACGGCCGTCCTTAAAATGGGGCGTTGGGCTGCTCACCGTTACCTCGGCCGTGCTGCTAGACACCTTCCTGGGCACCTTCAACCGGGATGAAATGCTGTCGCAGTTTGGCTTTTTCTTTTATGTGATCGCCGGTCTGCTGATTGGCGGAGCCGCGTATTGGCTGTTTAGCCTGTTCCAGCCCACATTCGGCACCATCACTGCTCCTAGTTTGTCGGCGAATACGGCCGTATCTCCCCCACTTCCCCCCACCAAAACCGACACCAACGGCATTCAGTTTGCCCCCGGCTCCGATGAAACCGGCACCGCCTTCGACCGCCAAATGATCTTCGAGGAGATTCGTGACCGGCTGGGGCGAGAGGACGTGCTGGATTTGCTCTTTGACCTGGGCATTCGAGACAACGAAGTGATGACCCTTCAACAAGATATGCAGCAGCTCATCATCAATGTGATGGAGCTAACGGCGCAGCGCGGCCAAACCGGGCAGTTGGCCCTGGCCGTAGAGCGTATTCTCACTCCGCCTGCCCCCGAAACGCTGCCCCGGCTGGAAAAAATCTCGTTAGAATCGCCACCCACCATTTTGCGTCACTATTTGCTGGCACATTATGATTTGGAGAAATTGCAGAAAACGGCCGTTACCCTCGGCCTGGATTGGGAGCAACTTGCCGTCACCAGCAAAAAGTCTAAAGTGCGCGACCTGCTGCACACCCTGTACCGTCGCAACCGAATTGATGAACTGATTGGCCTGATGCACGCTTCAGCAGCCTCAGGAAAGGAAGCGTGAGATGTCACGGCGCAGAAGCTGGACACTGTTTTTTGTACTTTTTAGCTTGATTTTTGGGGTGGGAACGGCCGTTGCCCAAGAAAATCCCCAACTCAGCCTCAGCCTTAGCCGAGATTTTGGCACCGCGCTGGGCAGCAACATTCAAGGGCGCTTCTCTTTTCGCGTGGAAGGCCCAGATAATTTAAATAGCGTTTCCTTTTATATTGATGATCAACTGGTAGGCGAAGACAGCGAAGCCCCCTTCCGGCTCCAGTTTGAAACCGACAATTACCCCCTCGGAACGCATACCCTTTACGCCATCGGCCACACAACCGATGGCCAAACGATTGAATCCAATCAGATTAGTCGCAATTTTATCTCTGGTAGCAGCGCAAACCGCACGGTTTTGCTCATCGTGGTACCCATTTTGGTGCTCTCGATTGGCGGCTCTTTGTTTGCTGCCTGGTTCACCAATCGGGGCAATAAAAGCGGCAATTCTGCCAACATTAAGGTACACGGCCCCTTCGGTGGCACCATTTGCCCCAAATGCCAGAAACCGTTTGCCCGGCACATTTGGGGCTTAAATATGGTTGTGGGCAAATACGACCGCTGCCCCCACTGCGGCAAATGGAGCCTGGTTCGTGCCTTGCCGGCAGATGTGTTGGATACGGCCGTTGCTGAAATGGCAGCCGAAGCGCAACATAATCAGCCCAAGCCCGCCGCCAACGACGAAGAAACCTGGCGCAAACGCCTCGACGACTCCAAATTTGACCACTGATAACCTGGCAACATATCAATTGGACGTTAGTTGGCACAGATAATCACTAAAAAAACACAGTTTTTCTGTGTCAACCACTGTTTGTAGATGTCCAATTTGAATTTTTCGATCAAACTGATACCTGACACCAAGCACCGTCTAGCCACAAGCGTAGCTCCACCGTAATAGGGTCAATGTCCCATTTGGTTTTTTATGGAAATTTTATATACTTGCAAATGTAAGGCTGAATTGCTTTTTCAACTCGTTTTCCTCCTCCTTCCTGCTCCGGGCCCCTCCTCCCGGAGCTTTTTTTTGCCCAGGCAAACAAAAACGCCAGCATAATATGCTGGCGCTCAGAAAATTAGGCTACATGCTTTGCCCGGATCAGGTCAGAATCGTAGCCCGATCCCGACGGAACTGCTCCATTTGGGCAGCTTCGCGGTACGCTTTGTCCAGGCGTTGGGCTTCTTGTTCAATAGATTGGATCAGCCAACGCAAAGCGGCCGTTCGCGATTGTACCGTCATGACAGTTTCTACAGACGTTTCATGAGTAAAGGTTTGCATTTGGGCCATGAGATCACGTAATTCGGCCGTATGCTGCTGCAAAATTGCAGTTGCCTGTTCACGAGCCAGCACCCACTCCTGTGCAGTTCGGCTACCCAGCAAAAACTCATCCACCAAATTTCTTAATGGGTCACCAAATTGCGACTTGGAAAAATGTGCAAAACTGTCCATTATGCAGCTCCTTGTGCTTCTATTGATAAGTTCTACCTATCATTATCAACGTCTAACCGTGACCTAACAATAGAACAATTGTCAGGCTTACGTGATGGCTTATCGCACGAAATTTATTTTTTGGGCAACATTTATTCCCCGCGCAAGAGTTCTCCGAACAACGCGCCACCCAAAATCAGCACGGCACCAACTATTTGTACCCAACTCATCGTTTCGCCCAACAAGCCAGCTGAAAATAGAAGGGCTGAAAGAGGCTCTAAATATCCCAAAATAGCGACTGTCTGCACGGGCATTACCCCGATGGAAGAAAAATAAAAATAACAACCGAGACCCGTATTAACAATCCCCAGGATCAAAATGGGAATCAGGTTTCCGTCGATCTTAAACATTGAAAATCCTTGCTTGAAGGCTAAAAACAACGCCACAGTGATGAAGCTGATCATCAACTGCCACATGGGGTTTTCAAGGCCAGGAATGCTAACTGCCTTTTTATTGTAAATCACCATGAAGGCATACATCACTGCGGATAATACGCCAAAGGCCATGCCCCAGGAAGCATTGCCTAACAATAATGCTTCTCCGTTCACACACAACATGCCAATGATCACGACAAAGAAGCCGATTAATGTGGTCTTGGCAAACTTTTCCCGAAATAGCAGCGGGGACAATATCATGACCAGGATTGGGCCGCTGTAATAGATCAGGGTCGCCAGGCTTACCCCAATCTGGACGTAAGCCTCGAAAAGGAACATCCAGCTTGTTCCCATCGCCACTCCAGAAATGACGATAAAAAGTAAATGCCCCCTATTTTTCCAACCCTGAAGCTTCTGTTTTGTAAACAAGAAAATCAAAATCAGGCACAGGCTGCCGATTAAGGAGCGGGTAAAAACAATTTCATAACTGCTTAACGTAATATGGCTTGCGACGATCCCATTCAACCCAAACAAGAGCAATGACAGGATATATTTGAAATATGCCAGTTTTTTTGAGGCGAGCATGTTTTTTTGATCCACCTTTTGGGTTAGGTTCATATTTACTTCTGGGTTAATTTATCATATTCTCTTTATTACAAAATTGAATGTTTGTCATACAATCCATGATGAAATTAGATGTTACAGAGAGATGCACTATGAATATCCAAAAGTATGTTGCCTTGCTTGAAGTGATAGAGCACGGAAGCTTTACAAAAGCGGCTGAAGCCTTGAACTATACACAGTCCGGCATCAGCCGAATGGTGAATGAATTAGAAACAAAATGGGGGGTTGCTCTGTTGGAAAGAAGTCGCAGTGGGGTCAACCTAACATCTGATGGGGCCAACCTTCTACCTTACATCAGGCGTATTTGTCTTGAGCAGGAGAATCTAATGGCCCAAATTGACAACCTAAACAACCTGCAAACTGGCTTGATTCGTATTGGAACATTTTCGAGCGTGGCCACCCATTGGCTTCCAAATATGATCAAGATGTTCCAAAAAGATTACCCAAAGATTGATTTTGAATTATTGCTGGGCGATTACACTGAAATTGAAAGCTGGATATTGGAGGGGCGGGTAGATTTCGGGTTTTTGCGGCTGCCCACTTGCCAAGGCCTTGAAGCAACATTTTTAGAGCAAGATCGTTTGCTCGTAGTGATTTCACATGATCATCCGCTGGCGAATAGCAAAGCATTCCCAATCCAGGAATTACTAAACAGCCCTTTCATGTTACTGGAGAAAGGTGCCAATGCCGAAGTCTCGGAAATTTTTGAACAGCATCAGATCGTTCCGCAAGTGCGTTTTATTACTTGGGACGATTATGCCATTATGTCAATGGTGGAAAAAGGGTTGGGCATCAGCATCTTACCCGAACTGATTTTGCAACGCACCCCTTATCAATTGGTGACAAAAGAACTTGAAATTCCTGCTTTCCGAAAAATTGGGATCGCCTCTCGGGAGCAAAAAACGCTTCCCTTGGCCGCCAAGCGCTTTTTAGACTATTTGCCCTATCGACAGAGTGCATCATTCATTTAGTTATTGAACTTCTCCGCCACTTATATTGTTTAGCAAACGACTCTCCTCTGCCAGTAGTTCTCACGTTTTTAGCAAATCCAAAATCACCTTAAAAGTTCTGCCGGTACTTCACATTATGTTACCTTTGGTGTATACTGTGGCCTATTGTGGTTAAAAGTGGGGCATTGTGGTGCAAAATTCCATAAATTTCCCAAAAAATTATGCTAAAATGGGGCAATCAGAACAAGTGTTCTAATTTTAAGCACAGATAGCAACCATGTTTTTAGGCGAATACACGCACACCATCGACAGCAAAGGCCGGATCACCATTCCGGCAAAATTCCGCAACCTGCTGGCTGCCGGGTTGGTGGTGACGCGCGGCTTCGACCAGAACCTGATGTTGTTCCCCATGGATGGCTGGCAAGAGCTGGCAGAACGAATTGCACAACGGCCGTTATCGGACGAAGGCGTGCGGGCGTTCCGGCGGCGGGTCTTTTCTGGCGCGGTTGATCTGGTACCGGATCGGCAGGGCCGGATTTTGCTGCCCCCCTACCTGCGCGAGTTTGCCAACATCGACACCGATGTGGTCATCTCTGGCATGTTTAACTACCTGGAACTGTGGAGTAACGAAGCGTGGAACAGCGTGCGCGAGGATATTGAAAGTGATGGCGACGCTGCCCGCTGGGAAGATTTGGGCATTTGAGATTGTGATTAAGTGGCCCAGTGCCAGGTGTTCAAGTGGACACTTGCACACTTGCACACTTGCACGCTTGCACACATGAGCACTTTCTCCCACATCCCGGTTCTGTACGACGAAGTGCTCGATTTGCTGCGGCCTCAGGCAAACGGCCGTTACATCGACGGCACGTTGGGGGCAGGCGGCCATGCAGCCGGTGTGCTGCAAAAATCTGCGCCCTCAGGGCGCATTTTGGTCTTTGACAAAGATGCAGAAGCAATTGCTTTTGCCCAAAAACAGCTTACATTCTTTGGTGACCGGGTGACGTACGTACACGCCAGCTACGCGGAGATGGGAACCCTGGCTACGCAGCACGGTTTTGCCCAAGTAGATGGCATCCTGCTGGACCTGGGGCTTTCTTCCCGCCAGCTAGACAATCCCGAACGGGGCTTTTCCTTTATGAAGGAAGGCCCGTTGGATATGCGGTTCGACACCACAAAAGGTGAAACGGCCGCAGACCTGATTAACAATTTAGAGGAAGCTGCCCTGGCTGAGATACTGTGGCGCTACGGCGAGGAAAAGAGCAGTCGCAAGATTGCCCGGATGATGGTGCAAGAACGGCCGTTCACCACCACCACGCAACTCGCCGAGAAGATCGCCCAAACAGTTCACCGCCGCGGACGCATTCATCCCGCCACCCAGACGTTTCAGGCGCTGCGCATCGCCGTGAACCGGGAACTGGAAACGGTAGAAACCGGAGTGCTGGCGGCGTTGGAGTTGCTGGGGACGAACGGCCGTTTGGCCATCATCAGCTTCCATTCATTGGAAGATCGTTTTGTGAAGCAAACATTTCGCGACTTGAGCAAGAATTGTACCTGCCCGCCCGAACAACCGATGTGCACCTGCGGCGGTCAGGCCAACTTTAGGCTCATCACCCGCAAAGCGGTTCAGGCAACGGCCGAAGAAATTGCCCAAAACAGCCGCAGCCGCAGCGCCCGGCTGAGAGTAATTGAGAAGAAGTAGGCAAGTTTGCAAGTGGCAAGGACGCAAGTAAATCCGCACTTGCACACTTGCAAACAAAAAAACTATGATGGCACGGCAAACCAGAGAACAGCTAAAACGTCTCAACGCCCTCACCGAAGCGCAAGCTGCACTCGGCTGGGGCGTCATTTTGGTTTTGGCCGCATTGCTGGGCACCATTTACGTCAGCCAGGCCAGCCGTATCGCTTCCGTCGGCCGCCGGGTACAAATTTTGCAAAATGAGCTGACCGAACTGAAGCGACAAAACAACGATTTAGAACGCGATATCGCCGCCGCGCAGTCACTGGAACGACTGCAAGCGGAGGCATCTCGTTTAGGGTTTGTAGAAGCAAGTCCTGATGATATTGAGTACATTATTGTGCCGGATTATCCGGTCGAATTAGAAGAAACCGATCCGCTGGAGATTCTCCCCACGGTAATGGCCGTTCCGCCACCGGCCGAAACCGTGCGAGAAGCGCTTTGGCTCTATTTGAGCGATCGGTTCACTGATTTTATAAGAGGCGAAGCTCGTGAACAGTAGTCAAAAGAGACGGATGTGGATAGTCGTCATCCTCCTGATTTTTGCCGCTCTTATCATTATGGAGCGGCTTGTGGCATTTCAGGTAGTGCAAGGGCCCGAATGGGCAGCTCGCGCTGGTGATGAGGTGCTTGTTGTGGCCAAACCAGAGCGCGGTTCCATTTTTGATCGCAACGGCGCTGTCCTGGCCGCCAACACCGCTGACTACCAGATTGGCGTCTCCCCCAGCCTCGTCACCGAATCCGAAGAGCTGGCAACGGCCCTGGCCCCCATCTTGCAGCAATCCCGCTACGAAATTTTAGGCGTTTTGCAATCTGATCAATCATTTGCCCTGCTTTCTGGCCGCGTTTCGGCCGAGGTAGCCGAGTTGGTGCGCGCACTGCCCTACGACGGGCTACAAATCGACCCCCTGCCCCGCCGTTTTTATCCACAAGGCGATATGCTGTGCCACTCGCTGGGCTACGTAGATTTTGACGGCAACGGCGGCAGCGGCGTAGAAGGGTATTACCAGCGCGAACTGGCGGGTGAAGCCGCCAGCGCCGTCGTCAACATTTCACCGCTCACTTCACAGCAAAGCGTTATCGCCCACGAAGGGGCCGATTTGGTGCTAACGATTGACCGCTCGCTGCAATACGTGGTGGAAGAGCATTTGCGCCAGGCGCTGCAAGAATATCGCGCCGTTAGCGGCAGCATCATTGTGATGAACCCCAAAACCGGGGCAATTTTGGCGATGGCCAGCGCCCCCTGCTACTCGCCCGCCGCATTTTACGAGACGGACCCCAGCCTTTTGCTGAATCCAGCCGTGAGCCAGCAGCATGAACCTGGTTCGGTGATGAAGCTGATCACAATGGCCGCTGCACTCGATTCTGGCGTGGTGACGCCGCAATCTACCTATTACGACGCAGGCGTGCTGGAGGTGGGCGGCCACAAAACATACAATTGGGACCGCTCTGCGCCCGGCACGACGGACATGACCACGCTGCTGGCTCGCTCGCTCAACGTGGGTGCTGCGACGCTATCTACGATGATGGGGCCGGATGTTTACTACGATTACTTGCAAAGCTTCGGCTTTGGCCGTCCCACCGGGGTAGATTTGATGTCTGAGGCGGCGGGTACAATGCCGCTGCCGGGCGACCCGCTGTGGACAGAATCGTTTATGGCCACAAATGCGTACGGGCAAAGTATTGCTGTAACGCCGTTGCAGATGATTACGGCCGTTTCCGCCCTGGCCAACAACGGCACCATGATGCAGCCTTACATTGTGCAAGAAATTCGCGGTGAAACTGGCACGTTTGTACACGAACCCACCGTTTTGAGCCGACCCATCAGCCTAGAAACGGCCGAACAGGTAACCGCAATGGCGACAACGGCCGTTGCCCGTGAAGTTCTCGAGGCCCAAATTGACGGCTACACCATTGCTGGCAAAACCGGCACCGCCCAGATTGCTGAAAATGGCATCTACCTGCCCGATGACGTGATTGGCTCCTTTATCGGCTGGCTGCCTGCGGAAAATCCAGAAGTGGTCATTTATGTAAAGCTTGATCGGCCTGGTACAGCTCCCTGGGGGTCGCAAACGGCCGCTCCCGCCTTTGCCGACTTGGCAGATGAACTGGTCGTCATGCTCAGCATCCCGCCAGACACCGTCCGCCTGCAAGCAGACGTGATGGCCGCGAGGCAAGAAGGACAGTAACCAGTAAACAGTGAACCGTAACCGGTAAAACCACCGATTACCAACCACCGATTACTGATTACCGATAACAGATTACCGAAATGTTCACACTAGCACACTTCCTCCAAACATTATCCACCTACGAACCGACTGGCCAGGAGCCAGCGGTACGTTCTGTGGTGATGGACAGCCGCGAAGTGGTGCCGGGCAGCCTGTTTGTGGCCTACCAAGGCGAAAAGGTTGACGGGCATGATTTTGTCGCGGCAGCGTTTGAGCAGGGAGCGGTTGCGGCGCTGGTAGACCGGCCAATTTCGGACGATTACGTAACGATTGATTTACGTACGGCCGAGCCGCCTGCTGTGACGCTCAGCGCGTCCACGCCTGTTTGCCTGGTGGTTGAAGATTCCATAACCGCCCTGCAAGCATCCGCCAAGGCGTGGCGCGCCCGCTTCCCTGTTGAAGTAATTGGCATCACCGGCAGCGTGGGCAAAACCTCCACCAAAGAGCTATCCCATGCTGTTCTCTCCAGCCGCTACCGCACGTTTAAATCGCCTGGCAACCGCAATAGCATTTTGGGACTCCCCCTGGCGCTGTTTGAATTGCAGGAAAACCATGAGAAAGCAGTGCTGGAAATGGGCATGTACACCACGGGCGAGATCGCCACGCTGTGCGACATGACCAGCCCCCAAGTGGGCGTCGTCACGCTGGTGGGCGCGGTGCATTTGGAGCGCGCGGGCAGCATGGAAAACATCGTCAAGGCGAAGCGCGAACTGGTAGAAGCCCTGCCTACCAACGGCACAGCCATCCTGAACAAGGATGACGCCAACGTGATGAGCATGGCCAATCACACCCAGGCGCGCATCTTTACCTACGGCCTCAACCAGGAAGCCGATTTGTGGGCCAGCAACATCAGTTCGATGGGGCTGCGCGGGGTGCGTTTTTCTTTGCACTACAAGGGCGAAGCCCAAATTGTGCAGGTGCCGCTGCTGGGTCGCCACAGCGTCCACACTTCGCTGCGCGCCGCGGCAGTTGGGCTGGTTGAAGGGCTCACCTGGGATGAAATTTTGCACGGTTTGCGCAACACGGCCGTTCAGCTTCGCCTCGTTACGGTTCCAGGGCCTAAAAACTCGCTGATTATTGACGACACGTACAATGCCAGCCCGGATTCGGTACTGGCGGCGCTGAATTTAATGCATGATTTAGACGGCCGTTCCGTAGCCGTTTTGGGTGATATGTTGGAACTTGGCTACATGGAAGAGCAGGCCCACCGCCAAATCGGCCGTCGCGCGGCAGAAGTCACCAAACTTCTGGTAACCGTTGGGCAGCGCGCCCGCTGGATAGGTGAAGAAGCCATTGCCAGTGGCCTGCCTCAAGACAAAGTGGTGATGGTAGCTGATGCGATGACGGCCGTTCCCGCTCTGGAAGAACTTATTGAAGAAAACGACACAATCCTTGTCAAAGGATCATTGGGCATGCGCATGGATCAAATTATTACAGCCATAGGACGGGACAGCTAATGGCCTTTTCCCTTACCGTTGGCGGGCTCACCTTTCTCATGGCTGTCATTTGGGGCAGTCCACTGGTGGAACTGATGCGCCGCCTGAAGATGGGCAAGCAAATACGCATCGACGGCCCACAAACCCACATGGTAAAGATGGGCACACCAGCAATGGGCGGCATTCTCATCGTGGGCTGGGTGCTGATTATCAGCATCCTGGTCAACATCGTGCAGCTGGTGCAGGCGTTGGAAATCGCCGAAAGCGTCATTATTCCTCTGGGTGTCATGGTTACCTACTCCATTTTGGGCGGCATTGACGACTGGCAAGGATTCCGGCTACGCCCTGGCGAAGGCATGCGGGCGCGCGTCAAAATCTGGTTTCAGCTCGGCATTGCCCTGGCGGCTACCATTGCCATTTACTTTTTTGTGAATGACGGGCACGGCTGGGTGGCCATCCCCACCGTCGAGCCGCTGCTGGACATC
Source organism: Ardenticatenaceae bacterium (assembly GCA_020634455.1). Classification (GTDB taxonomy): domain Bacteria; phylum Chloroflexota; class Anaerolineae; order Promineifilales; family Promineifilaceae; genus Leptofilum. The sequence continues at coordinate 1,672,703 of JACKBQ010000001.1, forward strand.
GGCATTTTTTACATTCCGGTGGCGATAATTGTGATTGCCGGCACCGCCAACGCAGTCAACATCACCGACGGGTTGGATGGACTGGCAGGCGTTATTGCCGCCACCGCCTTTGCCGCTTTTGGCATCATCGCCCTGCTGCGCGATCAGCAATTTTTGGTCACTTTTTGTTTTATTACCGTAGGCGCGTGTTTCGCCTTTTTGTGGTTCAACGCTCATCCGGCACAAATGTTTATGGGCGATGTGGGCTCGCAGGCCCTGGGCGGCGCGCTGGGCGTGGTGGCCCTGATGACCAATCAGTGGCTTATTCTGCCCGTCATCGCCATTGTGCCCCTGGCGACGCTGCTGTCCAGCTCGTTGCAGGTACTTTATTTCAAGGCCACAGGCGGCAAACGGCTGTTTAAGATTGCCCCGCTGCATCATCATTTTGAGGCAATTGGCTGGAGCGAGACGCAAATTGTGCAACGCTGGTGGCTCATCGGTTTATTGAGCGCGATGATTGGTATAGCGCTGGCGCAGGTTTAGATACCGGTAATCGGTGAGCGGTAATCGGTCATCAGTAAACCGATTACGGATTACCGATTACGGATAACCGATTACAGATTACCGAAAAAATGGACGATTTTCATGGCAAACGACTTCTCATTCTTGGACTGGCGCGGCAGGGCAAGGCGCTGGCCCGGTTTGCCATCGGCGCAGGGGCAGCGGTAACGATTACCGATTTGCGCGCGCCGGAGAAGCTGCGGGATATTTTGGCCGAATTGAGCGACCTGGATATCCGGTATGTATTGGGAGAACATCCTATGGAACTTGTAGACGAGTCTGACATTTTGGCCGTGAGTGGCGGTGTACCGCTGGAAGCGCCACTGGTGCAGGCGGCCCAGGCCAAAGGCATCCCGATCACCAATGATTCTTTGGAGTTCACCAGGCGGACGCCAACGGCCGTTATCGGCATCACCGGTTCGGCAGGCAAAACCACCACCACGGCCCTGACTGGCGTGATGAGCCAGGTCGCCGGGCGGCGCACCTGGGTTGGCGGCAACATCGGCCAGCCACTGATTGCCGATTTGCACAAAATGGAAGCCGATGACGTGGTGGTGCAGGAGCTGTCCAGCTTCCAGCTAGAAATTTGGGATCGCAGCCCGCACATTGCCACGGTGCTGAACATCACGCCCAACCATCTGGACCGGCACAAAACGATGAATGCCTACACCAACGCCAAAGCCAACATTTTGCGCTACCAAACGGCCGAAGACATCTCGGTTTTGTGCGCCGATGACCCCGGTTCGCTGGCGCTGAGCGCCATTGTGCGGGGCAAGCTGCGGCTGTTCAGCTTGAATAATGAAGTGACTGAAGGGGCGATGGTGAAAGACGGCCGTATCCTCATCCGCAATGGGGCCGAAAAAGAGATTTGCCGGGTGGAAGATGTGCAGCTGCGTGGCCGCCACAATCTGCTCAACGTGCTGGCCGCCACCACCCTGGCCGACTCGGCAGGCATTCCCACTGAGGCAATTGCCCAGGCAATCCGCACCTTCACGGGCGTGGAGCACCGGCTGGAGTTGGTGCGCAGTCGGCGCGGTGTGGACTGGATCAACGACTCCATCGCCACCGCCCCGGAGCGGGCCATGGCCGCCCTGAACGCCTTCCGCGAGCCAATCATTTTGCTGGCTGGCGGCAAAGACAAGGCGATGCAGTGGGATGTGTGGGCAGAAAAAGTGACGCAGCGGGTGAAAACGGCCGTTCTCTTTGGCGAACTGGCTGACCTGCTGGCTGAAAAATTAACAGAACAGAACCATCCCGACTTCCACAAGGTGAACACAGTGGCAGAAGCGGTGGAAATGGCGGCGGGAACGGCCGTTTCTGGCGATATCGTCCTGCTTTCCCCCGGCGGCACCAGCTACGACGCCTTCCAGGATTTTGAAGAGCGCGGGCGGTTGTTCCGGCAATTAGTGAACGAGTTATAAGTGAAAAGTAATTGAGTAATTGGTAATTGGGTAATTACTCAATTACTTAATTACCTAATGACATATCCGACAGGATTTTCTATGACCACAGTAAACGTCGTCCGAAAAAGAAGTGTTCGCGTGAACCCGGTGTTGCGCTTCCGGTTTGATTACTGGCTGCTGCTCTCTATCGCCGGGATGCTGGTGTTGGGCATGCTGATGGTGTACAGCACCACCTTTGATTACGGCCTGCGCTTCCAAGACGACGCCACATTTTACTTTCGGCGGCAGTTTTTGGCATTGGGATTGGGGCTGGTGGGCATCGTCGGCGTGATGCAGTTTGATTACCACATTTTGCGCCGCTTTTCGGTGCCATTTCTGGGTCTGACAATGGCAGGGTTGCTGTTTGTGCTGTTCTTTACGGCCGTTTCCGACCTCGGCGCGCAGCGTGGTTTATACAACGACTCTTACCAGCCTTCCGAAATTGCCAAACTGGCGATGATTGTTTACATTGCGCATTGGCTTTCCAGCAAGGGCGACCGCATCAAGTTGCTCACCTACGGCCTGCTGCCCTTCTCCATCATTGTCGGCGTCGTTTGTGCGCTCATCGTGCGCCAGCCAGATTTGGGCACAACCGCCCTCATTGCCCTGGTCAGTTTTACCCTCTTTTTTGTGGCCGGGGCAGATTGGCGACAGTTCACCGTGGCGGGTTTGCTTGGCGGCGCTGTTTTTCTGGTGTTGATCAACACTTTGCCCCACGCACAAGCCCGCATGGACGCCTACACCCAGGCGCTGGCGGACCCGGCGCAGGCGAGCTGGCACGTACAGCAGTCGCTGATTGCTCTGGGGCGCGGCGGCATTTTCGGCGTAGGGCTGGGCGAAAGCACCCAGAAGTTTGGGCCACTGCCTTTTGCCCACACCGACGGCGTATTTGCCATTTTGGGTGAAGAGCTGGGTCTGGCGGGCACGCTGCTGGTGATTGCCCTGCTGGGGCTGTTTGTGTGGCGAGGGTTGCGTACGGCCGTTCGCGCCCGCGACAGCTTTGGTTCTTTATTGGCCCTGGGCGTCACCTGCTGGATTGTGTACCAATCGTTTATCAACATTGCGGTTATCACATCAATCATTCCCTTTACCGGTATTCCCCTGCCCTTCATGAGCTATGGCGGCACCTCGCTGACCATCTCCATGGTAGGGGCAGGCGTTTTGCTTAACGTGTCGCGCGATTCGGCCCTGCAAAAACGGCCGCAAACCAGCGACACCAGCGAGCGACCAACCACAACCACTAATGTTCGGCGGAGCAAACGGCCGTCGGCGACGGACAAATTCTAAAGTTACCAAATGCGACGCACTTGTTCTTGTCAGAACATGCTCATTAAATAAGTGCGTCGCATCTTTAAGGTTTTTGATTATGCGCGTACTCATTTGCGCTGGCGGCACTGGTGGTGGTATCTACCCCGCTTTAGCCGCCGTCACCGCACTACGCAACAGAGGTCTCGCCACAGAAAATATTCTCTGGGTGGGCACACAGGGTGAAATGGAACAAACCTTGGTTCCGCGAGCAGGCATACGGCTAGAAACCATCGTCGGTGGGGCGATTGCGGGCGTGCCACTGCACCGCAAGCTGATCAACGGCAGCAAACTGCTGTTCAGCATTGGCAAGGCGCTGCAAATTGTGCGCCGCTTCCGCCCCAACGTCATGTTCATGACCGGCGGCTACATGGCGTTCCCGTTTACGCTCGCCTGTCGCTGGCTGGGCGTGCCCATCGCCATCTATTTGCCCGATGTGGAACCAGGACAGTCAATCCAGTTTTCGCTGCGCTATGCGCACAAAGTGGGTGCCACCACCGACGGTTCCGCCCAATTTGTGCCCGCCGACAAGCTGGTCGTCACCGGCTACCCGGTGCGCCCGGAACTGCGCGAAATGGCCAATCTGAGCCGGGAAGAAGCGCTGGCGGCGTTTGACCTGCAACCGGGACGCTCCACCCTGATGGTATTCGGTGGCAGTCGTGGAGCGCAGGCGATCAATCGGGCGCTGATGAACATTTTGCCTGAACTGCTATCAACGATTCAGATTATTCACATCAGCGGCACGTTTACCTGGGATGAGGTGGACACAAACGCCAAAAAATTGCCGAAAGCGCTGCGTGACTTTTATCGGCCGTACCCATACCTGCACGAGCAGATGGGACACGCTTTTCGCGCCGCCGATTTGGTGGTGGCTCGCGCCGGAGCCAGCATGTTAGGCGAGAGTCCCGCCTTCAGCCTGCCGTCGGTATTGGTGCCGCTGGCCTGGGCCTGGCGCTATCAAAAGGTAAATGCGGATTATTTGTGTGAGCGAGGAACGGCCGTACAGCTCACTGATGAAACATTAGACGAAAAACTCCTGCCAACTATCCAAACGCTAATGGCAGACCCGGACAAATTGGCCCAAATGCGCCAGGCAGCACGTGATCTAGACGTTCCCAACGGTGCAGAGAACCTGGCGGCACTCATTGAATCAGTGGCCAAAACCGGCGGGAAGGAGTGAGAGAATGCTAAGTCTGGGGACACTTTTTTGGTTAATGATTCTATTTTTTGCCATCATAGGCTCGCTGCGCGGCTGGACACGTGAGGTGATTGCCACGTCGGGGCTTATTTTGTCGCTGTTTGCCATCAATCAATTTGGCAACCTTTTCTTGGGCATCGCTCCCACCACCGGCACGGTGCCACCGGAACGGCAGCGCTTTTACTATCTGGCGGTTTTGCATCTGATGATTGCCTTTTTTAGTTACCAAGGGCCTGCTTTCGCGGGGAATCGCTTTGGCGAGAGGCTGCGGGTGCGAGACACGTTTCAGGACAAGCTGCTGGGGTTAATTGTCGGCGCATTGAACGGCTATTTGATTGTCGGCTCGCTCTGGTCATTTTTGGAGTACCGGATTCAGGAACCAGGCAATTGGGTGCAACTGCCCGCAAACGAATTCTATCCCTTTGCCCAAGAAATCCTGACACGCCCCAATCCGTTGGGCGAACTGGGAACCTTGATGGGACGGCTCCCGCTACCGTTGCTGGAACCGTATTTGCCGTTTTTGGTGGTCATTGTCTTTTTATTTGTGATTATTGTGATGATTTAAAAATCAGGAACACAGAGTTACACGGAGGAGCCACAGAGCTTCACAGAGAACATCTCTTTGTGTAACTCCATTTTCTCTGTGAAACTCTGTGTTCCTTAAAATTGTTGCCCATTAGCAACGTATCCAGGCAGTAGGGAACTTAACGTTGTGATTCAGGATTTAATTTTAGAGATGAGTGAAGAACCATTCACATTGAAACCAAATATGCACATTCATCTGATCGGCATTGGCGGGTCGGGGATTTCGGCGATTGCCAAAGTGCTGCTGGGGCGCGGCTTTACCGTTTCCGGGTCTGACATGGCGGCCAATGAGAGTACGGCCGTTCTCGCCAAAGAAGGCGCAACCGTCACCCAGGGCCACAAAGCCGAGAACATCACCGGGGCTGAGCTGGTGGTCATCTCCTCCGCCATCCCGGAAAGCAACCCGGAGCTGCAAGCGGCGCGCGCGGCCAACATTCCGGTGATGAAACGGTCCCAATTTTTGGGGCACCTGATGGCCGACCGGATCGGCATCGCTGTGGCTGGCACGCACGGCAAAACAACCACCACCGGTCTGATTGCCCACATCCTGATGGAAGCGGAGCTGGACCCGACGGTGATTGTGGGCGGCATTTTGCCTTCTTTGGATGGCAACGGCCGTTTCGGCGAAGGCGACTATTTTGTGGTCGAAGCCGACGAGTACGACAATATGTTCCTCGGCCTCAAGCCAGAAATGTCGGTCATCACCAACATCGAGCACGACCACCCGGACATTTTCCCGGACGACGCCAGCTACCAGGCCGCTTTTGCCCAGTTTGCCGCCCTGCTGCCCGAAGGTGGCCATCTAGTGATGTGCGGGACCGATGCGGGAACGGCCGTCCTCCGTCAAAACCTCAGCCTGCCCGACGTGCAAATTAGCACCTACGCCATCGGCGTGGCCGAAGGCAAGCAGCCCAAGGCCGACTACCTGGCGCTCGATTTGCGCCCTAATCAGCTTGGCGGCACCGACTTTTTGGTAGAAACCGAAGGGCAAATGATTGGCCTGGCCCGTCTGCGGCTGCCCGGCGAGCACAACGTGCTCAACGCGATGGCAGCCATCATCGTGGCCACCGATTTGGGTATTGATTTCAACGTGATTCGCGCCGCGCTGGGCAGCTTTAGCGGCGTCAACCGGCGCTTTGAGCTGATTGGCGAGGTGGGCAACGTGACCATCATTGATGATTATGCCCACCACCCCACCGAAATCGAGGTGACGCTAAAAGCGGCGCGGCAGCGGTATCCCGGTCGCCGCCTGTGGGCGGTGTGGCAGCCGCACACCTTCAGCCGCACCAAGCTGCTGCTGGACAAATTCGCCACCTGCTTTGCCGAAGCGGACAAGGTGGTGGCGCTGGATATTTACAAAAGCCGGGAAACGGATTCGCTGGGGCTGGATACGGCCGTTGTCCTCCAAGCAATGAACCACCCGTCCGCCGTCCACATTCCCAACCTGGACGACGCGGCAAAATATATTTTGGACCGGGTACGGCCGTACGATGTGGTCTTAACGCTGGGCGCAGGCGACGGCAACAAAGTGGGCCAGCAAGTTTTAGAAGGCATTCAACTGTGGAGTGATGCATGAACGTGAGAACCTCAATTCGGATTTCCGCCATTCAGGAGTTACAAGCAGCCTTTGAAGACCGGCTCAAGCTGGACGAACCGCTGGCGCGGTACACGTCGGCGCGTGTGGGAGGGCCGGCGCAGCTCTTTTTGGTGGTGAATACAGCGGCGGAGTTGGAAACGGCCGTTACCATTGCCTACGAAAAGCGCATCCCCTACGCCCTGCTCGGCGGCGGTTCCAACATTCTCGTCTCCGACTACGGCGTCGGCGGGCTGGTGATCATGAACAAGGCGCGGGCGATTAACTTCCGCCACACCGGGGCCAACGTCATCTGCACGGTAGAATCGGGCATGAATTTATCCTCGCTGGCGCGGCAGTGCATTGGCAAGGGGCTGGGTGGCCTGGAATGGGCCATCGGCGTGCCCGGCACGGTGGGCGGCGCGGTGGTGGGCAACTCCGGCGCGCACGGGTCGGACATGAACCACAATTTGCGAGCGGCCGTAATCTGGGAACCGGGTCGCGGCCAGCGCATCTACAGCAACAACGAGATGAACTACGCCTACCGCGATAGCGTGCTCAAGCAGGAGCAAGGGCGCGATTTGTCCCGCCGCGTGGTCCTCAGCGCGGAACTGGAGCTGACGCCCGAGCCGGTGGACGTGCTCATCGCCCGCGCCGATGGCTTTACGGCGCACCGCAAGCAAACCCAACCGGGCGGCGCAACGGTCGGCTCGATGTTCAAAAATCCAGAAAATTATTACGCGGGCTATCTGATTGATGCCGCCGGTTTGAAAGGATTTAGCGTCGGCGGCGCATCTATTTCAGAAAAACACGCCAACTTTTTTGTCAACGATGGCACCGCCACGGCCGAAGACATCCGCGCCCTCATTGCCGAAGCGTGGAACAGCGTCCGCGAGCAGTTTGGCGTGGAGCTGGAATTGGAAGTGGAGTTGGTTGGTGATTGGGAGTTTGAATAATTTGGTAATTAGTAATTAAGTAATTTGGACAATTACCCAATTACTAATTACTCAATTACAGGTTTTTTATGAGCGAAAACGGGAAACAAAAACTACGGGTCGGTGTGATTTTCGGCGGGCGGTCGGGTGAGCATGAGGTGTCGCTCAACTCGGCGCAGTCAGTGATGCGCGCGCTGAACCCGGACAAGTACGAAGTGATTCCGATTGGCATTGATAAAAACGGCCGTTGGCTCACCGGTGATGTCATCGGCACTCTCACCGAAGGCAAGAGCAGCCAGCATGCCACCCTGCTGCCCGATCCGCAAGCGACGGGCTTGATGCAGCTAAATGAGGGTGAAAATGTGGGGATTACGGCCGTTGCCCAACTCGATGTCATTTTTCCGGTGCTGCACGGCCCGTATGGCGAAGATGGCACGGTTCAAGGCCTGCTGGAGCTGGCCAACCTGCCCTACGTCGGCGCAGGTGTGGTTGGTTCGGCCGTGGGCATGGACAAAGCGATCTTCAAGCAGGTGATGACCGCCAGCGGACTGCCTGTGTTGCCCTGGCTGCTGGTGCAAAGTGGGGAATGGCGGAAACGGCCGTACAAAGTTATCGAGCAAATCGAGGCGATTTTGGTTTATCCGGTTTTTACCAAGCCCGCCAATCTGGGTTCCAGCGTGGGCATCAGCAAATGCCGCAACCGGGAAGAGCTGCAAGCCGGTCTCGATGAGGCTGCCAGCTACGACCGGCGCATTGTCGTGGAGCAAGGCGTCAACGTGCGCGAGCTGGAAGTTTCTGTGCTGGGCAACGATGAACCGGTTGCCAGTGTCGTCGGCGAAGTGCGCCCGCTGCGTGATTTTTACGACTACGTCGCCAAATACGTCAGCGACGATTCCGAGCTGATCATTCCGGCCGATTTGACCCAGGAGCAAAGTGACGATGTGCGCCGTTTAGCGGTCCAAGCTTACAGGGCGATTGATTGCGCGGGATTGGGTCGGGTAGATTTGCTGCTGGATGTGGATAACGGCCGTCTCTACCTCAACGAAATCAACACCATTCCCGGCTTCACCCGCATTTCGATGTATCCCAAGCTGTGGGAAGCCACCGGTCTGCCCTACAGCCAGCTTTTAGACAAACTCATTGAACTGGCCATCGAGCGGCATGAAGAGAAAGAGTTGCTAAAAAAGAGTTTTGAATCAACAGATTAACCAGATTAACCAGATTTTTTAATCCTTAAAATCTGCGAAATCTTTGATAAAAGATTATGAAACGACAAGAAACCCAGCCCAAACGCCTACGCAAACAGCCCAAGATGCGGCGCATGGATACGGCCGTCTCCATGCCGCGCCTGAGCGTGCCGAAAAAAGCGCGGCAGCGCCGTCGGCGCAACCAGGTGCGGGCGCGGGTGCCTATGGCCAGCCTGCGTCAAATCGTACTCTCCACCCGTTGGATTAGCCTGGGGCTGTTGGCGCTCTCCATTTACGCGCTCACGCTCATCGGCCTGGATGAGAACTTTTACCTGACGGCCATTCCAGTGGATGGCGTCGTCTCGGTTCCGGCCACCGAGGTGGTGCAGGCCAGCAATCTGGCCGGGTCGCACGTTTTCGCCGCCGATCCGGGCGCAGCAGCGCAGCAAATTATGGACAACGTCGAAGGCATCATTTCTGCTGAAGTGACGCTGAACTGGCCCAATCAGGTGCAAATCAGCGTCACCGAGGATTCGCCAATCGCGATTTGGATTGAAGGCAGCAATCAATTTTGGGTGACGCGGAACGGCCGTCTCATTCCGGCACGGTCTGGTTCACTGGGCTTACTCATGATTCAGTCCGAGGTGGAGATTCCGGCGGAACCCACACCAGTAGCCGCCGTTGAAACAGAAGATGGGGCAGAAACGGCCATAGCCACCCCCATCACCGCCAATATGCGTTTTGTACCGCAAGATGTGCTGGCAGGCGCGCTCCAGCTCAAAGAACTGCGCCCCAACATCGAGCGGCTTTTCTACCGCCCTGGCAGCGGACTCAGTTATCAAGACGGCCGTGGCTGGCGCGTCTATTTCGGTACCGGCACAGATATGAGCCAGAAACTTGTTGTATATGAAACCATCGTAGAGGAAATGCTGGCACAAGGGCTAACGCCTCAGTATGTCAGCGTCAGCAACCAGGAAAAACCGTACTTCCTGGCGCAGTAAACAAACTGGAGATTTGAGGTCGCACAAAAATCTCCGTAATCGGTAAACGGTTATCGGTAATCGGGAAACAGCAAACCGATTACCGACCACTGATTACCGATTACCAAAAAAGAGGGTATTGGGATATGGCAAATATTATTTTTGGACTAGACATTGGCACAACCAAGGTATGTGCGCTGGTCGGTGAAGTGCGTGAAGGTCGCCTGCAAATCATCGGTCTGGGCATGGCCCCGTCGCGCGGCATGCGCAAAGGCATGGTGATTGACGTCAGCGAAGCCTCCTTAGCCCTGGCGCAAGCCGTGGAGCAGGCCGAGCAAACTTCCGGCTACGATCTTTCCCAGGCCATTGTGAGCATGGCGGGCGAGCATATCAGCTCCACCAACAACAAGGGCATCGTGGCAATCGGCCGTAACGACAACGGCGTCGCCGTCAGCGACATCGAGCGCGCCCTGGATGTGGCCCAGGCCATTCCTGTGCCGCCCAATCGTCAAATTGTCCACCTTATCCCGCGCAGCTACACCATTGATGAGCATGATGGCGTGCGCAATCCCATCGGTATGCACGGTTTCCGGCTGGAAGTAGAAACCCACATCGTCACGGCTGCCCGCCCGGCGCTGCAAAACCTCACCCGCTGCGCCAGCAACGTGGGCATCAACAGCAGCGAATTTGTATTGAATGCCCTGGCCTCCGGCGAAGCAGTGCTGGACCCCAACGAGCGAGAAATGGGCGTCATCGTGGCCGACATCGGCGGCGGCACCACCGACCTTGCCCTGTACATGCAAGGCAAAGTGTGGCACACGCACGTCATTCCGATTGGCGGCTACCACATCAGCAATGATATCGCCATCGGCTTACGCGCCCCGTACGAAGTGGCTGAGCAGGTCAAAATTCAGTACGGCGACTGCCGTCCTGACAAAATTGACCCCAGCACGGTCTTCACCGTCGAGCCATTTGGTGGCGAGAAAATTCAGGTGGGGCGGCAAGATTTGGCCCACGTCATTGAAGCCCGCGTGGAAGAAATCTTCCAGCACATTTTGGAAGATGTCCAGCGCTCTGGCTACGATGGCTTGCTGCCCGCAGGCATTGTGCTCACTGGCGGCAGCGCCCAATTGCGTGGCATCACAGAAGTGGCCGAGCGCATCCTAAACGTACCTGCACGCGTAGCTCAACCCCAAAATCTGGTTGGCATGGTTGACCGACTCCATTCGCCTTCCTTTTCTACCAGCGTGGGCTTGCTGCATTGGGCCATGAGCGACAACCAGATTTACCAGCCCCGCGCCCACAATCGGGAATGGGGGCGGAAGATGGGATCCATTTTGAAGGCACTTTTACCGGGATAAGACAGTAATCGGTGAACGGTAATCGGTAAACCGATTGCGAGTCACCGATTACCGACGACGGATTACTGATTACCGATAAAGAGGGGTAACAATTATGAACCAAAAAACTGCAAAAATTCAGAGAATGCCAGATACAGAAGGAAATGCGCTGATTCGCGTGGTGGGTGTTGGCGGCGGTGGTAATAACGCGGTTAACCGGATGATTTCGGAAAATATTTCCGGCGTTGATTTTATCGCCATCAACACGGATCAGCAGGCGCTGATGGCCAGCCAGGCACGACAGCGGGTCGCCATCGGCGAGCGCACGACGCGCGGGCTGGGGTCCGGCGGCAAGCCAGAGATTGGCACGAAGTCAGCCGAAGAGTCGATGGAAGAGCTACATGAATTGCTGCAAGGCTCCGACATGGTGTTTGTAACGGCGTGCATGGGCGGCGGTACCGGCACGGGGGCCAGCCCCATCGTGGCTAAAGTGGCCCGTGAACAAGGTGCTCTAACCATCGGCGTGGTGACAAAGCCGTTCAGCTTTGAGGGCAACCAGCGGATGCGCGCCGCCGAGACGGGCATTGAGCAGCTCAAAGAGCATGTGGACACGCTGATTGTAATTCCAAATGACCGCTTGCTGGAAACGGCCGATCGCCGCCTGTCGCTCGTGGATTCCTTCAAGTTGGCCGACGATGTGCTGCGGCAAGGCATCCAGGGCATCAGCGAGTTAATCACCGTGCCCGGCCTCATCAATTTGGACTTTGCCGATGTGCAGACGGTGATGTCGATGGGTGGCGCGGCGCTGATGGCCGTGGGCAAAGGCACGGGCGATGATCGGGCGCGCATGGCGGCTGAAGAGGCGCTGGCCAGCAAGCTGCTGGATGTGACGATTGCGGGTGCGCGGGGCATCCTGTTCAACGTGACGGGCGGCAACGATTTGAGCCTGTACGAAATCAACCAGGCGGCGGCGATTATTCGCGAGACGGCGCACCCGGACGTGAACATGATTTTTGGTGCGGTGATTGATGAAGCGATGAAAGATGAGATTCGCATTACGGTGATTGCCACGGGTTTTGAGCATGGCGCGCCCATGATGCGGCAAATGTCTCGCGCCGAAAGCCGCTTGCCGCAGCGGGAGCCGGTACGCCAGTCGGTGAGTCGCCCCACTGCCCCACCCGTAAGGGAAATGCGTGAAGAACGGCCGTCTTTCCAGGTCAACGATATTGACATTCCGGCCTTTCTGCGCAAGAAAAAAGAGTAAGTTGAAATTGCCCCTCTAGCGCATTGGCCCGCCAGAACAAACTGCTCTGGCGGGCTTTTTTTGCCTCACACAGATGTTCTAATTCCACACAAACGGCCGTTTAACAGCAGGGTAACGGCCGTTTAATTTTTTAAGGTTTATCGGCTGCGGAATTGCTTGCTAGGGATACGGCCGTATGCTATAATGCCCTCCACTTGTACCAAATCTAGGGGGAAGCCCAGTATAAACCCCCACATATGGCGGCAAAGTCGCAAAAACACAACACAATCCCATATCTGGTTTTTTTTAGCCAACTAGCAGCAGCTTTGGCCCAACGGGAGAATTTCTAAAGTGAAATGTCCGTATTGTAACAACGAGAAAACGCGCGTTATTGACACCAGCCACGACGTTCGTGGGGGAACCAGGCGGCGGCGGGTGTGCGATAAGTGCAAGGAGCGGTTCAGCTCTTATGAGCGCCCCATTTTGGCCACGCCCATGCTGGTAAAGCAAGATGGCACCCGCGAAGAGTTTTCTCGTGAAAAGCTGATGGGCGGCATTAAGGTCGCCTGCGCCAAACGCCCGGTGGCGGCGGCCGACATTGAGCGCATCGCTGGGGAAGTTGAAGCCGAACTACAACAGTCGGGCAAGGCAGAAGTTTCTAGCCAGATGGCAGGGGATTTGGTCATCAAGAAACTAAAAGATTTGGACGAGGTCGCGTATATTCGTTACGCCACCGTTTACCTGGGCTTTGACGATCTGGAGTCAATACGCAAGGAGATTGACCGCCTACTTGAAGCCCGGTAACGGCCGTTTGCAGTGCCAAAACGGCCGTACAACTCACTTTCCCACAAACTCGCATTGGAAAAAGCATTATTGGTAAGTAAAACCCACAAAAGGAGATGGAAACACGATGTCTGAAAAGCAAGCAAAAGATAGCGTGTTGGTAAAAGCCAACGGCACAAATGGAAGTAATGGTAAAAACGGCAAAAACGGTAATGGCGCACATCTTAAGGCAGATAGCATTTATTTTAAGGTGGCCGTGCCGAAAAGTATTGTGAAGCGAGACGGCCGTATCGTCCCCTTCGACATGAGCCTGATTGAAAATGCCCTCACCCGCTGCTTTACCAGCCTGGACATCGAACCGAAAACGGCCGTCGCCGACATTACCCACCAGGTCGTGAACGTGGTCGCCGCCAAATATGACCTGCCTACCGTAGAAGGCGTGCAGGACATTGTAGAAATGGTGCTGCAAGCCGCTGGTGAATACGAAGCCGCCAAACATTACATTCTGTACCGCGCCGAACATGCCAAAATGCGCACCAAGCGCCCCGTGCCCGATGCCGTTCGCGAGGCATTTGCTAAATCAGACCCGTATTTCCCCACCCAACTGCAAAAATTCCAGTTTTACGACAAATATTCCCGCTTTAACTACGACCTGGGCCGCCGTGAAACCTGGCTAGAAACAGTTAATCGCGCCACAAATTACCTGAAAGAATTATCTGAATACCGCTTGCCTGCCGAAACATATGAACGCATCCGCCAGGGCATTTTACAAATGAAAGCGATGCCCTCGATGCGCCTGCTGGCTATGGCTGGCCCGGCTGCCCGTCGCAACAACATCGCCATCTACAACTGCTCTTACATGCCGGTAGACAGCGTTGACTCCTTTGTGGAAGCGCTGATCATCTCCATGAGCGGCTGCGGCGTTGGTTTTTCGGTGGAGCGCCAATATGTGGAACAGTTCCCACGCATTGCTCGGCAAAGCGGAAACCCGGCAGACCTCCATGTGGTTGGCGATTCGTCTGAAGGCTGGGCGGAAGCGGTTCGCATTGGCCTGACCACCTGGTTCAAGGGTGAAGATGTGAAGTTCGACTATTCCGAAGTGCGTCCCATCGGCTCGCCGCTGCGGGTGAAGGGTGGTCGCGCTTCTGGGCCGGAGCCACTGCGCCAGATGCTGGACTTTGCCCGTGCCCGAATCATCTCGCGGCAGGGTGGCTTTTTACGGCCGTTAGATGCTCATGACATCATGTGTGCGGTGGGGGATGCAGCCGTTTCTGGCGGTGTACGTCGGACAGCCATGATCTCCCTGTTTGATTACGATGACCTGGAAATGCGCCACTGCAAAGATGGCGACTTCTGGCGCAGCAACAGCCAGCGCTGGAATGCCAACAATTCGGCCGTGTGGCCCTCGCGGGAACTGAGCCAGGCGGAAATCACCCGCTTTGTGCTGGACATGGTGGAATCCGAGCGGGGCGAACCGGGCATCTTTAACCGCAAGGCAGCGATTGAGAATAAGCCCGCCCGGCGCAGGGCAGCTGAGTTTGGCACCAATCCGTGCGTCACGGCCGACACCTGGGTGATGACCCAACAAGGCCCACAGCAGGTCAATGAACTGATTGATCGCCCCTTCACCGCCCTGGTAGATGGCGAAGCACATCCCTCGACCGAGGCAGGCTTTTTCCACACGGGGCACAAACCGGTTTACCTGCTGGAAACCGTTGAGGGGCACACGCTCAGAGCCACCGCTGATCATCCAATCCTGCAAGTAACAAAACAAACCCGTAAAAAGCAATACACGGAATGGACTGAGCTGGGCGACCTACAGCCGGGCGACATGATTCGGATACACGACCAGCGCGGGGCGACCTGGCAAGCGGAAGATGACGGCGCGTCGGTAGCCTGGCTGCTGGGCTTGCTGGTCGGTGACGGCACGTTTGTGCGCAATGAGACAAAAAGCGATCTGGGCATCCTGCGCTTCTGGGGTGAACACAGCCGGGAGATGGTGGAAATGGCCCACGCCGTGCATGCTGCCAAAATTCCGGCCCGTTCGGATATGCAGCCGCTCTGGAACAAAGCCAACAGCTTCTGGCAGATTTCTTCCACGGGCCTGAACCATCTGGCCAACCGGTATGGCATTTCCGCAGACCACAAAACCATCACGCCAGAAATTGAACAGACGTCGAGCGCTTTTTACAGCGGCTTTTTGCGTGGCTTGTTTGATGCCGACGGCACGGTGATTGGCAGCCAGGAAAAGGGCGTCAGCGTGCGCCTGGCCCAATCAAACCTGGAAATGCTCCAGGCGGCCCAGCGCATGTTGCTGCGCCTGGGCATCAGCGCAACCCTCTACCAAAATCGGCGCGACGCTGGCTACCGCCCCCTGCCCGATGGACAGGGTGGCACGAAGGAGTATTGGACGCAAGCGCAGCATGAATTGGTCATCAGCAACGACAATATTCAGGTGTTCCAGCAGCGCATTGGCTTTTCTGATCCTGAGAAAGCAGCGAAACTGGCAGAGAAAACGGCCGCTTACCAACGCACCCCCAACCGTGAACGATTCAGTGTTCACATCAAATCCATTGAGCTGGTTGGCACGGAAGATGTGTACGATTGCACCGTGCCGGGCGTTCATGCATTTGATGCCAATGGATTGTATGTGCATAACTGCGGCGAAATTTATTTACGGCCGTATCAATTCTGCAACCTCACCAGCGCCATCGCCCGTGCAGATGACACCTTCGAAACGCTCAAGGAAAAAATTGAGCTAGCGACCATCATTGGCACCATTCAATCAATGGCCACCCACTACCCCGGATTACGGCCGCAATGGCAGCAAAACAGCGTCGAAGAGCGGCTGTTAGGCGTGGATTTGAACGGCCAGATGGACAGCGTAGCGGCACAGGACCCGGACATCCAGGAAAAATTGCGGCAAGTGGCCGTAGACACCAACAAAGAATATGCTGCCCGGTTGGGTATAAATCAATCTGCGTCTGTGACGTGCGTCAAACCGTCGGGGAACTCTTCGCAATTGGTGAACTCATCCTCCGGTTTGCACGCGCGCTGGGCACCGTACTACATCCGCAACGTGCGTGTGGGGTCACACAGCCCAGTCTTTAAGGTGCTGCAAGACGCTGGTGCGCCGATGGACCCAGAAAATGGGCAGACCCGTGACAATGCCAAAACGTGGGTGGTCCATTTCCCGGTCAAAGCGCCGGAAGAAGCCATCACCCGCAACGATCGCTCCGCGCTGACGCAGTGTGAGTTCTGGCTGCAAAACAAGACGCACTACACGGAACACAATCCCAGCGTCACCATCACCTATCGCGACCACGAGGTGCTGGACATCATTCGCTGGATTTGGGAGCATCAGGACAAGATCGGCGGTATGGCCTTCCTGCCCGCCTTCGATGCCCAGTACGACCAGATGCCCTACATTGAAATTCAGCAGGATGAGTATGAGCAGTTGGCCGAAAAGTTCCCGGAGATTGATTTTTCCAAGATTTACCGGTACGAAGAAGAAGATTTAACCACGGCCGCACAGGAATTGGCGTGTATGGCGGGAAATTGTGATATTTAGAAAGTAATTGAGTCATTGGGTAATTTTGTAATTGCCCGTGAAAACAGCTCGCTAAGTTTGGCGGGCTGTTTTTTTTGCTAGATATTTCAATGAGCATTGAAATATGATAGGCGTCATTAGATTCGAGTGATAAAGATCACTACGGCCGTTTCCCGCCCAGTCCTATAGTTCCAACACATTATTTCAACAATGGTTGAATTATCAAGGAGAACCTGATGCTAAAAATCAAAGTGTTGGGACCCGGCTGCGCCAACTGCAAACGACTGGAGCAAATCGCCCGCAATGAAGTAGCAAAGTTCGGCGTGGCCGCTGAAATTGAAAAGGTCACAGATTACGGCGACATTATGGCTTATGGTGTTATGTCAACCCCAGGACTGGTGATTGATGAGAAGGTGGTGGCATACGGCCGTATCCCCTCCAACGAAGAAGTGCACAACTGGCTCACCGCCGCCCAAAATTAGGAGGTTGCCATGAGCAGCCAAAAAATCACGCTCACCCCACCCCAAAAGTCGCGCTGGCAGCTGCCCACACTGGTGCTGCTGCTCGGCATTATCTGGCTGCTGGTTTGGCAGCAGTTGCAAGCTTTAGCCGACTGGCTCACCTACGACCTCATCGGCCTGCTGCCAGAGACGCACCTGGGCGAATCGGTCAACTTTTTCCTCTACGACGTGCCCAAAATCCTGATGCTGCTGGCAGGCATGATCTTCCTCGTTACCTTTGTGCGCTCCTTTTTTAGCCCGGAGCAGACGCGGGCGGCGCTGGGTGGGCGGCGCGAAGGTGTGGGCAACGTGCTGGCCGCCGGGCTGGGCGTGCTGACGCCGTTTTGCTCCTGTTCGGCCGCACCACTGTTCATCGGCTTTGTGGAGAGCGGCATCCCGCTGGGCGTCACGTTTTCCTTTTTGATTGCCACCCCGGTGGTGAATGAGATTGCCCTGGCGATGTTGTTTGGCCTGTTTGGCTGGAAAATTGCTGGGCTGTATCTGGTTTCTGGCTTGATCATTGCCGTGGTGGGGGGACTACTCATCGGCCGTTTGCAGCCAGAAAAATATGTGGAAGAATTTGTCTGGCAGGTGAAGGTGGGGCAAACGGGTGACGCAACTTACAAACCCACTTGGGATGATCGTATTCGCATGGCGGGGCGCAGCACCAGCGAGATTGTGGGCAAGGTGTGGCCGTTTGTCATTTTGGGCATTGGCATTGGCGCGGGGATTCACGGCTACGTGCCAGAAGATTTTCTGGTCAACGTGATGGGGCGCGAGGCGTGGTGGTCGGTGCCAACGGCCGTTCTTCTCGGCATCCCGCTTTACGCCAATGCGGCGGGCATCATCCCCGTGGTGCACGCGCTGATGGAAAAAGGGGCGGCGCTGGGCACGGTGCTGGCCTTTATGATGTCGGTGGTGGCGCTGAGTTTGCCAGAAATGCTCATTTTGAAGCGGGTGATCAAGCTGCGCCTCATCGCCATTTTTATTGGCATTGTGGCCCTGGCGATTATTTTTACCGGCTACCTGTTCAACTGGGTGATTGGGTAGGTTTTTATCCACAGATTTCGCAGATTACACAGATTTTCTGCTTTAAATTGGCGAAATCTTGTTAATCTTTGATTGATTGCTTATGAACGAACAAGAGTTAGACCAACGAACGGCCGTTTTCAAAGCGCTCTCAGACCCCAACCGACTACGCATTTTTGCGGAGCTGATGGCCGGGGATACCTGCAACTGCGAGCTAAAGGACAAATTGGGGCTGGCTCCCAACCTGCTGTCGCACCACCTGAAGGTGCTGGAGAGCGTGGGATTGGTGTCGTCGCGGCGGGATGTGGTGGACGGCCGTTGGGTTTATTACGCCACCAATCGAGACTCTGTGGCCGATTGGCACAACTGGCTTTCCGTCTTTTTCGATCCCAACCGAATCAAAACCCGCTGCCTGTGCGGCCCCGAAGGGCAGCTAATCGACAATTAACGGGGTGCCGCCATTTTATTTGGGGAAAACGAGAATGACACTGGGAACAGCCGCAAAAGCGGGGATGCTCTCCTGCGGATCGGCCAGGATAAGGCCGGTAGAGGTACCACCATCCAGGTTGAGGGCATTGACTAGGCCAAAGTCGGCCTCAGCTAGATAGCTACTGAGTTCGGCCAGGGTAAAACTGCCCCAACTGGCCAGAATGAGGAGGATACGGCCGTCTCCATCCACCCCAATCACCGTGCGCCGGGCCGTGTCAAAATCGGCCGTTTGGTAAGCAGCCTCACCGTTCATCACCAGCATCGGGAACGCTTGCAGGGCGTAGTCGAAGGTTTCGGCGGGGTCGTACGGCCGTACCGCCAAAGATCGCACTGCCACCCCACCCTCATCTATCGTCACCATGCCGCCAAAACCGACGTAGCTGCTACCGCTGGCCTGCCCGTCTACCACTATCAACCCCGTCGCCAAAAATTCCTCGGTAAAAAAGCCGCCGTTCATCACGATGAGCGCCCCGGTTTCTTCTTGCCATGTGGCCAGCGGCTGGGGCTGGCCGGGGCTGTAGCCAATTTCAAAAGTAAATAAATTGGGGTCTATGCGCAAAAGGGTGAGGTTTTCGGTCTGACGGCCGTTTTCATCCAGCAAACGAATCGTGCGATGCTCCAGACCGGGTTTCAAGGGCTGCCAGCCGCTGTCAGCGGGGAGCGTGGGGGTAGGGGTGAGCGGGGGAAGGAGAGAAGGAGTGGCCAACAGGGTGGGGGTTGGTTGCAAAGTTGGGGTTTGGGTGAGCAATGGCGTGGAGGGAACGGCCGTTTCCGGGAGCATTGTACAAGCCATCAGCCCCCCAACCAATAACCCAACAAATAACCATTTAACATTAACCATGAACCATTCAAGCTTCTTCAGCCAGCACCATCCCTTTACGGTGAATGTGCATGTCCAGCGGATCAAATCCGAGCGCATCCAGCACGTCATCCGGGCGGCCTGTTTTGGATGGCTCAAGGCAGAGGTTCATCTGGATGGATACCTGGCCGTTTTCATCTTGGCTGGTGAAAAGATCGAGGATTAACGGCCGTAAATCATACATCTTCGCTTTCCCCCGCCGCTCTTTTGTGCGCTCCACCTTTTCAGACGCCATCAAAGCCGCCACGTTGGTTTGTAAGGCGACAAAATCTACAGGGTCTAGCGGCGTTGCCACATAGGTAGATGATTTTGTAAGCGCTTGCAACGACGCCCCGCTAATCGGCACATCTGTTACACTAAAAATGACAATGCCAGGAGCCATTTTGGCCATCAGCTGCTGCAATACATGCTCCGGTGCCATTGCCTCCGTAAGCAAGATATCGGCCAGCTCATACTCGCTGGTGTAGCCCAGCGGCAGCGCCGTTGCCATTTGCATCCGAGGGCGGCGGTTAAAGCCTTGCGTGTAGGCTACCGGAATCTTGGCCCGGTTTAGCGCTCGCTCCAGCGTCCGCGCCAGGTCCAGATGGCTGATGTAGCGGGCGGGGCCACCTTTGCTAAAGATTAAGCGTAATCGTTGAACGTAATTTGCTTGCATACTCTTGTTCCAAATAAAGCATTGTCCATTCTATCGCAAACGCAGCAGAACGTCATTGGGAAACGGCCGTTGCCACCAAAACAACCCCGGCTTGATGAAATAGCAATTTACCCCCATAATAATAATCGTTAACTCTCTCCCGAATCGCATCGTCCTTGCGTAAAAGACATGAGGTGTGCAAATGTCAAACAGAATAGAAGGTCTTGATCCGCAATACGCCGCCCGGCTACACAAAATGTTAGACCGGTTTTTTAACGAGCAAGAACTGCGCTCACTCATGTTTGGCCTGGGCGTGGAGTACGACTCTCTGGCAGGTGCAGGCAAAAGCGACAAAGCACGCGAACTCATCGGCTACATGTTTCGTCGTGGTCATTTGGATAAATTATTGCTAGGCGTCAACCAAGAACGCCCCAACGTACCCTGGCCCTACCCACCCATTAACGAACCGTTCAAGGAAAGAGTCCAAAAAAACAACCTTTTGCTTATTGGTGGTGCGATTGTGGGTGTGGCGGTTGTACTCATTGCTGCATTTTTAATTATTCAGGGGCTTAATGACGATGGGGGGGAAACCATTACCCCCACCTTCACACCCAATGTCAATGAGATTACTCAAGAAAGTGAAACGCCTGGTGAAAATAGCGGGGATGGGAACGGCTCATCACCAAACCCTGACGATCCCACAGAAGAACCAGAGGAACCCGTCAACGGCGGTTCTGACGAAAATAATGGAACTACACCCCAAAACCTGCCGCCTGCTGGGAAATTGTTAGCATATGTTCAGGATTCTGCGACAAACAAGGAAATCTTCACCATTCAAACCGATGGTTCCGGCATTCGGCAGTTGACCAACACCGCCGGGCAAAATTGGGCACCCTCCTGGTCGCCAGACGGGACCCGGATTGCTTTTACCTCAGATAGAGACGGCAATAATGAGCTTTACATCATGAATGCCGACGGTAGCAATCAGCAGCGCCTGACCAACTCAACCCACAGCGAATGGTTTCCTTCCTGGTCGCCTGATGGCAACGCCTTGGTTTTTTACTCAGACTTGTACGGCAATCGGGACATTTTCACAATGAATCTGTCTACAAACCAAATCGTGCGCTTAACCAGCAATGCTGCCAATGAAACTTACCCAACCTGGTCGCCCGATGGCAGTAAAATTGCATTTACGTACGAAATTGATGAAAATACGGCCGATATTTACGTCGTAAACAGCGATGGCACAAATTTGACTCAACTCACTTCAAATACAAAAGGTAACTGGTTTCCCGCCTGGTCGCCCGATGGTTCCCTCATCGCCTTCCACTCAGATCGCGGCGGAAATTACCAACTGTACACCATGCGACCGGATGGTTCTAACCCGACCAGAATTTCCTTTAGTCCGGCCAATGATTATGACGCCTCCTGGTCTTCCGATGGCAACTGGATTGTTTTTAATTCGGACCGTACGGGTACCAGGGAAATCTACATCATTCATGTCAGCACCGGCGAAGAAGTGCGACTAACCAACAACTCCGTCAACGACAAATGGGTGGAATGGCAACCATAACAACACCTGGCAGACAATCCACCACATTTTTAATTTTTATATTGCTGATTTTGGCCTCTTGCGAACGGCCGGACCCAGAAACGGCCGTCTTCATCACCCCCGGCCCCACAACTATTGCCCCACCTACGCCCGTTACCACCCCGTTTACCGGCAATGGCCCGCTGCCGCCCACCCCGGATAGCAGCCCTGCCCAGCAGGAAATCGCCCACCCTGACTATGTAGGCACCCCCACGCCAGACCCGCCGTACGAAACGGCCGTATCCACCAACGAAACCGGCACCCGCACTCACATCGTCGGCGCAGGCGAAACGCTGGGCTACATTGCCCAACTATACGGCGCTTCCATAGATGAAATACTCAGCCTGAACCAGCTAGACAACGGCAATCTGGTTTTTGTGGGGCAAGCCCTGCTGGTGCCAACCAGCGCCGCCCAAACCGGGCCGGCCTTCAAAATCATCCCGGACAGCGAACTGGTGTACGGTCCCGCCGCCAACGGCTTCGACGTGCGCCAATTTGCCGAGCTGTACGGCGGCTATCTGCTAACTTACGAAGAAACGGTAGAAAATGAGCGGCTGGCCGGGCCAGAAATTGTGTCGCTGGTGGCCCATCGCACCAGTGTGAACCCCCGCCTGCTGCTGGCCGCGCTGGAATTTCGCGCCGGTTGGGTTACCCAATCCACGGGCGTCATCGAGCAGTTCCCGTTGGGCTACCGCGCCAGCAACCAGCCCGGCCTGTACACCCAGCTCACCTGGGCCGCCAATGAACTCAATGCGGGATTTTACGGCCGTTCCGAAGCCAATCTCAACACCTTCACCATCGCCGACGGCACTCGCCTGAGCTACGACCCCACCATCAACCACGGCACCGCTGGCGTACAAAAATGGCTCGCCGCCCACGACGGCGCTATCTACACCACCTGGCTGCAAGAAGCCGGGCTGGATGGCTTTTGGGCCACCTACAACAGCCTCTTTGGCAATCCCTTCGCCTACACCGTAGACCCGCTCTGGCCTGCCGACCTAAGCCAGCCCAGCTTGCAGCTCCCCTGGCAAAACGAAACCTGGTACTTCACTGGCGGGCCACACGGCGGCTGGGCCAGCGGTTCCGCCTGGGCTGCGCTCGATTTTGCGCCGTTTAGCGAGGTGTTTGGCTGCTACCTGTCAGACGCCTGGGTCACGGCCATGGCCGACGGCATTGTCACCCGCAGCGGTTTTGGCGCTGTCGTCGTAGATTTGGATTTGCCCGGCCAACCCGCCGACGGCTTTGCTGGAACCGGCTGGGCCATCACCTACATGCACCTGGAAACGCGCGACCGCATCCCCGTGGGCACCCCGGTGCAAACTGGCGATCGGCTGGGGCATCCTTCCTGCGAAGGCGGCTTTTCCAACGGCACCCATCTGCACGTGACTCGGACCTACAACGGCCGTTGGGTTGCCGCCGATGGCTCCATTCCCTTCAACATGGCTGGCTGGATTTCGCAAGGTCTTGGCGCAGAGTACGATGGCCTGCTGGTGCGCGGCACCGTCAGCCGCGAAGCATGTGAATGCTGGGATGAGATCAACGCAATTAGTCCGTGATCGGTACTCCGTAAACGGTAATCGGTTTACCGAATACCGACCACTGATTACCAATTACCGATTACCGTTCACCGTCTCATCAACATTGGGCCTAACGGCCGTCCACCCAACAAATGCATGTGTACATGAAAAACCTCCTGGCCACCGTGCGCATTGCAGTTAATCATCAAGCGATAGCCGTCCTCGGCAATACCCTCTTGTGCGGCCAATTTTTTGGCCACCAGTAACAAACGCCCCGCCACCCGCTCATCTTCTTCAGACAACTCATTGACCGTAGCAATTTCCTTGTTGGGCACAATGAGAATATGCGTAGGCGCTTGCGGGTTGATGTCCCGAAACGCTGTCACCAGCTCATCTTGGTACACAATATCTGCCGGAATATCACCAGCAATAATTTTGGAAAAAATAGTAGACATCGAACTCTCCTTGTCATTTGGTTCACGTAGCCGCGGATTCTTTCCGCGCCAACAAAACGCAGTAAGAAACTGCACCTACAGCCACCATTCTGGTTTTACTCGCAAACTGGCAAGCGGGCAACCTGGGGTATAATAGCCGCCCATAACCCGAATTTGTCGTTGCCCTGTAATGGCAGGAGAAACAACATGCCGCACCCCCCACAAAATTATTACGCAAACCCCATTCGCAGCATTACGCCGACGATTGACATTTACATCAGGCTGGCACAATACCCCACCCTGGCCCCGGAAATTCGCGTGCGCATGCGTGAAGAGCTTTTCCAGCGCGGCATCATCTCACCCGAAGCTTTGAAAGAGGAAGTGAAGGCAAAAGCATTGGAATCGCAGCTGCGCGAAGGACTGTACGATCCATTTGGGCAAGAGCAGGCGCACATTTGGCAAAAGCGCAAAGACCGCGTTCGCGATTTCCAGACAGACGCACATTTTGGCAACAACCTGAGCATTGCACTCCTAGACAGCATCATCGAAGAGGTACTAGACAGCCAGCCCGGCCACACCGACTCGATTGAGCTAACGTTTAACCCGGAAATTGCCCCGTGGGAACTGCTCTTTCGCCAGGGTGAGCTATACGAAAATCTTCCGCCAGATCAATTGGAGAAGGTCAAACACCATTTGCAGGAGATCAAGGTAGTGCTCATCAAGGGGATGATCAGCGACCAGCTGCGCTTTATTGCTGTAGCGAAGCACGTACTTAGTATTGCTGATCTGCGACACATCTACCAGCGGCGTATTGGTGGCGGCAAAATTGGGGGCAAGGCGGCTGGCATGATTCTGGCTTGGAAAATTTTGCAACAAAAACCATCGGATGGCAGCCCGGACATCAGCGAGTCTGTGGAAATTCCCGATTCATACTTCTTGGGTAGTGAGGTTATCTACGAGTTCAGGCTCATGAATAATCTGGACAGCTACATGAACCAAAAATATCGGCCGTTGGAACAGATTCGCCAGGAGCATCCCAAAATTGAGGCTGATCATCTAGCGGGACGCTTTCCAGACGAAATTGTAAACACCCTGCGCTATGTGCTGCGCCAGTTTGGCGACGATCCGATTATTGTGCGCTCATCCAGTTTGCTGGAAGACAATTTCGGCTTTTCGTTTGCGGGCAAGTACAGTAGCTATTTTTGCCCGAACCAGGGCACACCAGAGGAAAATTTGCGTGATTTGATGGATGCAATCCGGCGGGTGTATGCCAGTACCATCAACCCCGACGCCATTTTGTACCGGCAGCATCATGGCCTGATTGATTATGATGAGCGGATGGCGGTATTGTTGCAGCGGGTGCGAGGTAAGCGATACGGCCGTTACTTTTTCCCCACAATCGCTGGTGTTGGCTTTAGCCGCAATCCGTTCCGCTGGCACCCCAAAATTGACCGCAACATGGGCTTCTTGCGCATTGTCTGGGGTGTTGGCACCCGCGCGGTAGACCGTGTGGACAACGACTATCCACGCATGGTCTCGCTGAGCCACCCGCAACTGCGCCCGGAATCTACGCCCGCCGCCCAGCGACAGTACGCCCAATGGTACATTGACCTGGTAGATTTGGATCAGAACAAATTTACCACCTTACCCGTGAATGACGTCTTGGGGCTGGATTACCCCGGCTTGCGAGCCATTGCCTCGGAAGATAAAGGAGATTATTTGCAGCGCATCCTCTCCATTGGCGGCTTGAATGAAAATGACCGCTTTGTGCTGACGTTTGAAACGCTGCTGCGCGACCGCAAATTTGTAACGTTGATGCGCACCGCGCTGGCCAATCTGGAAGAAGGGTACAAAACGCCGGTGGATATGGAGTTTACGGTGGAAATTTTGCCAGGACGGCCGTATCCAGACTACAAACTCCACCTGCTGCAATGCCGCCCCCTCAGCCAGCGCAAAAATGAAGAGTTGGTCACCATCCCCACCGACGTGCCCGAACAGCGCATTTTGTTTACCTCAAGAGGGTTGATACCAAACGGCCGTGCCGAGCAAGTGCGCTACATCATCTTTGTGAACCCGGAAAAATACCGCCAAATCCCCGGCACGATTACCAAGTTAGAGCTGGGCCGAGCCATAGGCCGGCTCAACAAGCTGCTGGAAGAGGAGTCGTTCATTCTCATCGGGCCAGGGCGCTGGGGCAGCACCAATCTGGAGCTGGGCGTGCGCGTCACCTATGCCGACATTTACAACACCAAAGTGCTCATCGAGCTGGGCGTGGCGCAAGATGGCAAACCCCCAGAACTCTCCTACGGCACCCATTTTTTCCAGGATTTGGTGGAGTCGGGCATCCACTCTTTGCCCATTCCGCTGCATGTGGAAGGAGCCAGCTTCAACTGGCGCTTCTTCCGGCTGGCCCCCAACAGCCTGGCCCAGCTGCTGCCGGAAGACGAAAAGCTTTCAGAATATTTGCAGGTGATAGATTTGCCGCAGGTCACCCACGGCTACCGGCTGGAAGTGCTCATGGACGGCGCAAACAACGATGAGGCGATTGGCTACCTGATAAAAAGCAATCAGAATGACCAGGTAAACGCAAAGGATCAATCGTCGCTAGGGTATCCGTTTGTGGTGTAAGTGGGTGAAGGGGAGCGGGGATGCGGGGGTGAACGGCCGTTAAAATCCCCCTCCCCTCGAAATTCATAATCAAAAACCTATGCAGACAGCAACTCGTCTAGCAGCGCCAGCTCCTCGGCTTGGGTGGTGACGTGGCCGTCCAGCCGGGCAGCGAGCAGTTTTTCCAGCAGCACGCCAAACTGCGGCCCCGGTTTGAGCCCCATTTTTTTAAGCGTGTCGCCGGTTACGGCCGTTTTCACCCCACGCCACTCCTGCAAATATCGCTCAATCAAATCCGCCGCTGGCCGACCCTCCAGCAAAATACGCCCCACCAGCAGCACCCGCACCGGAAACGGCCGCATCAACTGCACCACCTCGCTCGGTTTGAGCGTGGTGGGCAGCGTCACCCATTCGCGGCGTAAACGGCCGCACGCCAGCACGTCGGTTTTGGTCGCTTTGCGCACGCGCAGCCGCTTCATCGCCCCGCGCTGCACCGCCTCCGGCAGCGCCGCCAGCCAGAGGGCAAAGTAGGTGAACACGGGCGATTCCTCAGTTAACCACGCCTGCCACGCAGCGGATTGCCAAAATTGGGGGACGCGCTGGAAGAAAACGGCCGTTTCCGGCAGCCAAACCAATCCGTCCCAGATATGCGCCAGCACATCCAGCGCCGCCAAGCGAGCCAATGGCGCAGTCGGGTCCGCCTCTTGCAGCGTCAGCTCAATCTCGTGGCGAATGCGCGCCCCAGACACCCGGTCTAGCAGCGGCAGCGCTTCCTCGATCAGCTCCAGCGTGCGCGGCTCGATGTGGAACTTCAGCCGCTGCTCCAGCCGCACCGCTCGCAAAATCCGCGTCGGATCATCCACAAAGCTCAGGCTGTGCAGCACGCGAATGACGCCATCGGCCAAATCTTGCTGCCCGCCGTAAAAATCGAGCAGCTGGCCCAAAAACGCGCCGTCCAGCCGCACCGCCAGCGTGTTGATGGCAAAATCCCGTCGGTGCAAATCCAACTTGATCGAGCCATGCGCCACCTCCGGCAGGGCGGTGGGTTCGGTATAAAACTCGGTCCGCGCGGTGACAAAATCAATCGCGGGCGGGAGTTGGAGACTAGAGACTGGAGACTGGAGATTGGCCGTCTCTAGTCTCCAGTCTCCAATCTCTTTCTTTCGATCTCGCTGCAAAACGGCCGTCCACACCCCCACATCCAACAGCCATTTGGCTGTACCAAACCGCTTGTGGCTGCGAATTTCGCCGCCGAAGCGCTGCGCCAGCATCTTGCCCAGCCGGATCGCATCCCCCTCGACCACCATGTCCAGGTCGGTGGGCGGCTTACCCAGCAGCAAATCGCGCACCAGCCCGCCCACAAAATAGAGCGGCAAGTCGAGCTGATCGGCCGTTTCGCTAATCGCCAGCACCATTTGCCACAGCACTGGGGGCAGCATCTCCAGCAGCCGCTGGCGCATGTTGATGGTCGCCGTCTTGCTGGGCGGCTGGAACAGATGGTTGAGCAAATCGGTGCGGGTCACAATGCCGATGGGGCGGGTGCTGTGCCCCTCCTCGGCCACGACGGGGAGCTGGCCCCAGTTGGCGCTGAGCATTTTTTGCTGCACGGTGTCGATGGCGTCAGACGGCCGTACCGTTACCGACCCCTTGCGCATAATCCGCTCGACAGGCACGTCGGCCATCGCGTGGCTCATGGCCCGGTCCACCCCGCGCCGGGTGAGCAAACCCACCAGCTCGCCCGCTGGCTCCGTCACCACCGGATACCCTTCATAACCGAGGCGCTGCATGAGAACGGCCGCTTCCCGCACCAACATCTCCGGCGGCACCGTCTGCACCCCGTGGGACATCAAATCCGCCACCCGCACCAGCGGCTCAACCGCCTGGGGAAGCGCGGCTACCACCTCCGGCAGCACCGCCTCTAACTGACGATCCTTGACGCGGGCGGCGGCGGCGCGGCTGTGCCCACCCCCACCAAACGTGCGAGCCACGGCCGCCACGTCCACCGCATCGGTTGTGCTGCGAGCCACCAACTGCACGTCCCGCTCCAGCTGCACCAACACAATCAGCCCGGACGGCTGGAGCGATTCGCGCAGCCGGTGGGTAATCGAGGCAATCTCATCCGTAAAATTGTCTGGGGCGCTGGCTCCGGTGACGACCACCGACTGCCCCTGCACCTCGTGCCAGGTCACTGCCGCGTGCAGCGCGTCGTACAATTTTTGCTGCGCCGCCGAAAGCGGGATGTTGAGGAAGCGGCGCACCACCGCCAAAATCGCGCCCTCCTCCAGCAGCCAGGCGGCGGCGGCGGCGTCACGCGGGGTGGTCGTGTCGTAGGTCAGCGTGCCGGTGTCTTCATAGACGCCCAGCAGCAGCAACGTCGCTTCCTCCGGCGAGAGGGACACGCCCTGCGTCTTGAGCCGCTCCACCAGCAGCGTCGTCGTTGCGCCCACGGCCTCCACCTGCGCCGTCCACTCGGCGGGCGGGGCTTCGTGGGTGTGGTGGTCCACCACGTGCACCTTGGGCTGGTTGACCATGCCGCGCACGCTGTTAAACGATTGGGTGTCTACCAGTAGCACCTCGTTGACTCGCTGTTTGCGCCAGTCGGACGGCCGTACAAAGTGAAACGCATCCCAGTACAGCGTCAGGAACTGCTCCACGTTGCGGTTCAGGCGGCGGGCGAGCAGCATTGTGCCGTCGGGGGTCAGTTTGCTGGCGGCAAGCTGGCTGGCCACGGCGTCAAAATCGGCATTCTCGTGGGAAAGGATGAGGCGCATGAGGGTATTGTAGTGCAGTGGGCGACAAGGTGACAAGGTGACTGCGTTCTGCGAACGCTGGGTGGCAAGGTGAACGGGTAAGAAAGCAAAACGCGCCCCCGATTAAGGAAGCGCGTTTATGAAAATCCCTCATGGGAGCCAACGGCCGTTCCGACCAACTACTACGACGTAACCATCGAAGCCACTCTCTGGTCTAAATCCCTCATGGGAGCCAACGGCCGTTCCGACCTCATCGCACGCATTGTTACTGGCCCTTGGGCAATTGTCTAAATCCCTCATGGGAGCCAACGGCCGTTCCGACAAATATACTTGGCTCTTCGCTACCTCAGAGAACTAGTCTAAATCCCTCATGGGAGCCAACGGCCGTTCCGACAGGCATTGGCAGAGTGACAGAGTATCTTGGTAAGATGTCTAAATCCCTCATGGGAGCCAACGGCCGTTCCGACATTAACACATCGTGGTACTTTCCAGTAGGCCCTCAAAGTCTAAATCCCTCATGGGAGCCAACGGCCGTTCCGACCGGGTCAGCCAGCAAGCCTGGGAGGAGTCGGTGCCTGGTCTAAATCCCTCATGGGAGCCAACGGCCGTTCCGACGGATTCCAAACATTCCCCCAGCGTACCCGGCTGAGGGTCTAAATCCCTCATGGGAGCCAACGGCCGTTCCGACCAGAGCGCCACCAGGAAGGTTTCTTCCAACCTGGTGGTGGTCTAAATCCCTCATGGGAGCCAACGGCCGTTCCGACCCGTCGGATAAGAATCCGTTTCGACGACAACTACCGGTGTCTAAATCCCTCATGGGAGCCAACGGCCGTTCCGACATACGAAGCGGCTTTGTTCCCCAAGTCAACGTAAGTCTAAATCCCTCATGGGAGCCAACGGCCGTTCCGACGCATTTTTGAATGGATTGAAACCCGAATCAACGAAGGGTCTAAATCCCTCATGGGAGCCAACGGCCGTTCCGACTCAGTGGAAGTTTTACTCATGTTATCCGCCCTGCTTGTCTAAATCCCTCATGGGAGCCAACGGCCGTTCCGACAGCAGTTATCCACAGTGGGAACGGAACCATGCCAGTATAGCATATTTTCCCGTTTTGTGGGCAAATCGCCCCACTATTGCCACTTTTTTCCATCTGCCAGAATCCTGTCGTCCCACCGCTAGCCGCCTTCCGAGGGTCTGCCAAACCAACCGTTATTTCAGGCATAACTCATAATTAATTCGGCCAATTTTGCCAATTTTCAAACGCAATATCTCACCCTATCGCCACCAATCGCGCTCAATCACCGTTTCCGAGGGTCTTGACCCATTTCTTACGAAAATTCAGCGCCATTTTAGGCCAACCTCAGCCTATTTTACCCGCAAGCAGGTGGTGGCGCATGCCGGTGTTGTGGAGAGGCAGAGCTTTTCAGTAAAACTGTATGGGACGCGGATGAACGCGGAAAACGCGGATAAAAAGGCCCTAATCCGCGTTTATCCGCGCTAGTCCGCGTCCTTTTTTGCTTAATTTGAGTTTACTGAAAAGCCCTGAACAGTTGACGACACGTCTTTACGCAAGTGGCGCTGCCGCGATACAATGGGGCCATCCCGATCAACAATGAGGAAAACAGGATGCGCAAAT
Organism: Ardenticatenaceae bacterium; assembly: GCA_020634455.1. Lineage (GTDB taxonomy): Bacteria > Chloroflexota > Anaerolineae > Promineifilales > Promineifilaceae > Leptofilum. The sequence goes on from JACKBQ010000001.1 coordinate 1,703,410, forward strand.
TGGCAGGTTGGCTTTTGGTAGGATTGGTTTTGCTGCTGGGGTTAGCGGCGTGCGGCGGGGATGCGCTGCCAGACACGGCCGTTTGCAACTTCACTGAACAAACGGCCGTTACCCTCAATCTGAACGACGAAAATGGCGACCCTTTGCGGCTGGTGCGGGTGCGTTACCGGGTGGATGATGGACCATGGCAAGAGACGCCAGAGCACGTGAACGGAACGGCCGTCTTGCGCGACGGCCCCGGCACCTACCAGATTCAGGTGGACAAGCCCGGCTACGCGCCCAATGAAATCACCGTTGTGGTGCCAGCCCCGGACGTTGGGAGCTGCGAATTGGTGGGGGAAACGGCCGTTTTGCCCATGTCCCAGGCCATTTGCCCAGATTTGTCGTTGGCGAATTTGGAAATCGAGATTGCCGCCCCAAACCAGGATTTGGAAGTGACCGCCTTTTCCCCAACTGGCGGGTTTCAGGAGCTAGCCTGCGCAGACGCGGCATGCCAAACATACACATTGCCCCTGTCTGGCTTAGCGGAACTAACGCTGAATGTGACAGAACTCGGCGGTTTTGGTCCCATGCAGGTCGAAGACGGCATTGTGCGCTACCAACTGTACGACAGCCACCTGACTTTGCGACAAAACAGCCTGGAACGCAGCGTGACGGTGAACGGAGCCGATAGTCTGAGCGCCCTGTTAAACATCACGCGGGATGAAGTGGGCTGCCCTCTGGCCGATTTGCGTACGCTGGCGGTGGAGCCACAGCCCGATGTGGCCAGCAGCGAACCCTTTCCCCGATTAAGTGTGGAACAGCAAAATGACCTGATGATTACCGACCTGGGCAATGAAATCTGCGACGCCGACCCTGTGCCCTACCCCGTTTGGTACGAAGCGATTTTGCCCGCGGGCACGCGGGTAGCCGATGTTGGCGTGTTTACCTGGCAAAATGAACGTTGGGAGGCGGCTGATTGTGCTTTAGAGGACGGCCGTTTCATGTGCGAAGCATCGCTCCCCAACCCCTTCATCGGCTTACCTTACATCTACAAAGTGGTGGTTGGCGAGGAAGAAGAAATCGGCACCAGCCTGCCTTTTGACACGTTATGCCTGGTGTTCGATTAGATTAGAACGGCCGTATCCCCCCAAAACGCAGCAAAAGTCCCAATTCCTCTCTGGATGTGACACCTATCGCCACAAATTTTGAGATTTCCCCTTGACACATTAGCACACGTGTTCTAATATTCCGTTCTAGAACGAATGTTCCACACCCTCCGAAGCTGGTTGGTGCGCCCCCAACCAGCTTCCTCTTCAAAAAGAGGCGCATGGAAAAGAAGATTGCCCAAGCAGAGGGGCATCAACAAGGAGAGTTTAGAAATGCAAAGTAATCAGTACGTGCGTACGCAAACCATCGGCACACGTTTGTCTTCTTTGACAAGCTCTGTGCCCAAGAAAACGGCCGTTGGCTTCATTCTGGTTATCGCCCTCGTGGCTTTTGAAATTTTCAACTTCGACACCACCAAATACGCCCTGTTCAACCTCATCGGCGACGTGCGCTTCATCGGCTTGCAGTGGGCGGCTATTCTGGCCATCGCTTTCTGCGCCATTGATTTTGCCGGGCTGGTGCGCCTGTTCACCCCGGAGCGCGGCATGGATGAGCCAAAAGAGGTTTGGTACCTGATGGGTGCCTGGCTGCTCGGTGCAACCATGAACGCCGTCATGACCTGGTGGGCCATTTCCCTTACCCTGCTCAACCACAATTTTGGCAACGAGGTACTCAGCCGTGAACAGCTGCTGCTGTACGTGCCCATCTTCGTCGCCGTGCTGGTCTGGCTGACACGCATCCTGTTCATCGGCGCTTTCTCCGTGGCTGGCGAGCACATCTTTGAGTTCAACGAAACGGCCGATTCCGCGCCACAAAAGCGTCCGGCGGCTACCGTCACGCGCCGTGCCAGCAGTGGCCCCATTCGCCGCACCCCCATGCCCAAAACGGCCGCTCCCGTAAGAACGGCCGTGCCCAAACCCGTCAGCACCCAGGCCACCCAGGTACACATGCCCGTCGAAGAGTACAGCGAACCCGCACCACAGCCACCTGTACAGCGCCAGCCTGTCTCCTCCCGCGTGCGCCAACGCCCGCCACGCCCCAATGGCATGCGCCGCTCCCCCATGACTGGTTTGCAAGCCCGCCCCCGCAACCGCAACTAAACCAGTAATCAGTAATCCATGAGCAGTAATCAGTGAGTATACCCACCAACTGGAGTGCGCTTAACTGATTACCGTTTGCTGAATACTGATTACCGATTACCGGCTTTCGAGGTAAACTATGACGGTCTACGAACAACAGCTAACATCATACTGGACGGTAGAAACGCCCTTGAATGAGCAGTTTGAGTACGAACCGAAAATAATTATTGGCGAAGAAGATTTAGCCCAAGACCCGATTCAACGACGCATGATGATGATCCTGGTCTTTGTCTTGGTTGGCGCATTGCTCTTCGCAATTCTGGTCATGCCCCGCCTGGCCAGCGCAAATTTACCTCTCATAAGCCATGCTGCCGAAGGGAGTACCAACATGGTTGCGGCTGAACAGTCTGGTGGGCAAACGGTTGCCTATTTTGGGCAAATCTCGCCGGTCTTTTCCAATGAAGTTAAATATTGGGAAGCCGATATTGTCCGTTGGGCCACTGACCATAATTTAGACCCAGACATGGTGGCTACCATTATGCAAATTGAATCCTGCGGTGATCCGAAAGCCCTCTCCTCCGCCGGGGCGCAAGGTCTGTTCCAGGTCATGCCATTCCACTTTTCCAACGGTGAAAACATGCTAGACCCAGACACAAACGCTATGCGCGGCATGAATTACTTTGCCGAACGATTGGTGCAGACCAGCGGCGATGTCGGCAAGGCTTTTGCAGGCTACAACGGCGGTCACGTCGCCGCAGGTACGTCCTGGGATAACTGGGCAGCTGAAACACAACGGTACTTCGTTTGGGCTACTGGCATTTATGAAGATGCCAAAGCAGGACTCACTGAAAGCCCCACGCTTCAGCAGTGGTATGCTGCGGGTGGCACGAGTCTCTGCCAACAGGCATCCAGTCGCCTCAATTTACAATAGTTTTTTAGAATCTGGAGCAGCAAAATGAAGTTAGGTGCATTTTCAATCAGTCTCGCGGTAAAGAACCTTGAACTGTCCCGAGTTTTTTATGAAAAATTGGGCTTTCGGGTGTTCGCGGGCGATCCGGCCCACAACTATTTGATCATGAAAAATGGTGAACACCTCATTGGTTTGTTTCAGGGCATGTTTGACAAAAATATTTTAACTTTTAACCCTGGCTGGAATCAATCAGCTGAAGAGCTGGACAGCTTCACGGATGTCCGCGAACTGCAAAAAGCGCTCCAGGCACAGGGCATCGAAATCGCGGAAACGGCCGATGAAACAACAAGCGGCCCAGCATATTTCACCCTTATTGACCCAGATGGCAACCCGATTTTAGTGGATCAGCATATCTGATTCTTTTCAAGCCTCTTTGAATAAACCTCTGCAGAAGCGCAGATGGAGCCATTCGCTGCCATCTGCGCTTTTTTTGTTCTACAGGTTTGACGTTCAACCTGCCCCAACCTATACTTAAAATAGCTTTCCTATCTCGTTCAAACAGATCATTTACAAATGGTTTCAGCACAAAAGGAGTCTCCTTATGTCAATTTCAATTACCTGGCACGGGCACGCGACATTTTCGCTGGATATCAACGGTACGAGCGTCGTTGTGGACCCATTTTTTGCGGGCAATAATCCGGCTGCCACAACCAGCGCGGCTGACGTGACGGCCGATTTTATTCTGCAAACGCACGGGCACGGTGACCACATCGCCGACACGGTGGGGCTGGCTAAGCGCACCGGAGCGCAAGTCATCGCCAATTTTGAGATTTGCAACTGGATTGGGGCACAGGGGCACGAAAATTTGCACGCTATGAACACCGGCGGCGGCTACAACTTCCCCTTTGGCCGGGTCAAGATGACGGCCGCTTTGCACAGTTCCGGTTTGCCAGATGGCAGCTATGGTGGCGACCCTGGTGGCTACCTGATAATGGCCAATGGCAAGACGATTTACATTTCCGGGGACACGGCGCTATTTTCAGACATGGCGCTGATTGGTCGGGCAGGCATTGACGTGGCCATTTTGCCAGTGGGTGACAATTTCACAATGGGGCCAGAAGATTCGGTGCTGGCGCTGGACTATTTGAAGCCAAAAATGGTGATTCCCTGCCACTACAACACGTGGCCACCCATTGCCATTGATGTGGAGGCCTGGGCAGAGCGCGTGAAAAAGGAAACGGCCGTTACCCCCCTCATCCTCGCCGTAGACGAAACCCACAAACTTTCGTAGATTTTATGGGACACAGATAAACACAGATTCACACTGATTTTCTTCTCTATGAAAATCAGTGTAAATCTGTGTCCTATTGTTCATTTTTAAGGAGTTAACACTTCTGTAGAGAAGAGGCCGATACGGCCGTTTCCATCTAGCCCAGCAATACTTACTGCATACTGCACTGCCGGGTCTAGCCCCGTAATCGCTACGTTCCCCGCTTCGCCTGCATTTACATAACGAAACTCCGGGTATTCTGCTGCTCCCACAGGGCGAAAGGAAATGGCGTACCCTGCGGCATTGCTATCGGGAATCCAGGTAAGGATGTACGCCCCCGGCTCTGTCATGGGCGAGAGCGACGGGGCAACGGGCTGAGCCGGGCCACCTGCCGCATTCCCCACCAGGGCAATGGTATTCTGTGTCACCTGCCGCAGATAGCTGTAATCAATCCATTCGGCCGTATCACCACTATTGTGCTGCCGGTTGGGGTCTTCCTGCGATTCGGTAACGCGCACGGCGGAGATACCTGCCTGCAAAAAGCTGATGTGGTCACTGTAACGGCCGTCCCGATCCTCCGCATCAATCAGCGTGTATGGGAATTCCGGCAGGTACAGGGTGCCTACAAAATTCATGTACCGGGCAAACTGGCGCGGGGGCGAGCCATCTGGCCCTGGCGAGAAGAGACGCACCGACTGAGGAATGCCTGGCCGTCCCCCCACAATGTCCAAGCTCATCATGCCGTCAAAACGCCAGCCTTGTAGCAGCCGCTCCGTCACAAAATGAGTGCTGCCCAGCCGATTCTGCTCCTCACCCGCGAACGCCACAAAAATGATTGTCTGGTTCCACTCGCGGGAGCTGAGCACGCGAGCGGTTTCCAGCAAGGCAGCCACGCCAGAGCCGTTGTCGTTAGCTCCAGGGGCAAAGCTATTGCCGTTGAGCGGATCAATGCTGCGGGAATCGTAATGTGCAGCTATCACTATCACGCCAGGATGGGTGCCAGTGCCTTGCAGGGTAGCCACAATATTTTGCTGGTTGTAAACCACCCCACCCTGATTGACAGGAAATTCATCTACTTCGACGAGAAGACGGCCGTTTCCCACCCGAATAAACTCATTAAAAATCCAGCGCCGTGCTGCCCCAATGCCCAACCCTTCCTGATCCGTAACGCTGTACGTGTTGCGCGTATTGAACCCTTGCAGCGTTTGCACATACCCCACCAAATTCTGGTTCGACACCTGATCCAGCAAGCTGCGCAAATCTGGGTTCACCCCCTCGATCACGTTCCCTTCTGGGTCCGTGATGAGTGGGCCGGCCTGGGCAATACTGGCAAACGGCGTCCCGCCCGGTGGGGTGGGAATAGTAAGCTGCTGCGGCCCTTGCAGCAAAGAACAGGACACTAAAAAGAGCAAAATGGGTAAAAGAAGCAGGAACTGTATTCGACGAGGCACAATCACACCAAAAAGCGGGTGAGCTAATGATTCACTAACTCACCCGCAGTCAATTTCATTCAACTACCCAGCATCATCGGCTGGCTTATCCAATTTCGTCATTGGCGAACTCACACTGTCCGCCTTTTCGCGCGTTTTCATGAACTCAGAAATGATGTCAACCGGGATGGGGAAGATGGTCGTCGTATTTTGCTCCACGCCAATCTCCACCAGCGTTTGCAGGTAGCGCAAAGTCATCGCACCTGGCTCCGAATTCATGATCCGCGCCGCCTCAGACAGCTTCTGGGCAGATTGGAAATCACCTTCAGCCTGAATAATCTTGGCGCGACGCTCACGTTCTGCTTCAGCCTGCCGCGCCATTGCTCGCACCATCGTGCTGTTCAGCTCCACGTCCTTAATTTCGACGATGGTGACCTTTACACCCCAAGGCTCAGTCGCTTCATCAATGATGTGCTGGAGCGTGTCGTTGATCTGCTCACGATCCTGCAAAATCTGATCCATCATGGATTGACCGATGACGTTCCGCAGGCTGGTTTGGGCAATTTGCCAGGTCGCCCGGCGATAATCTTCAACTTGCACGATGGCCATGACGGGATCAATTACGCGGAAATAAACGACGGCATTCACTTTCACCGTCACGTTATCCCCGGTAATCGCTTCCTGCGCAGGCACGTCCAGGGTAACGGTACGCAAATCTACCTTCACCATTCTGTCAATGATGGGCACAATGAAGAACAGCCCCGGCCCTTTTGCGCCTTGCACACGCCCTAAGCGAAAAATCACGCCGCGCTCATACTCTTGCACAACGCGCACCGAAGCGATCAAAAGAACGATGCCACCAACAACCAAAACACAGAAGATTGGGATTAAAAACTCCATTGCTGACTCCTTTTTAGGTTGGCAAAGCATCCTGCCGCCATCCTAAAACTGTACGGCCGTTTCCCTACTCGGCCATCATTTTGTTGTCATAAGACAACACACCATTATTATACCCCATTTGCCTGTACTGACCCGAAAATATTGCCGTAAACTTGCGCCACCCACTTTCACTGGTCGCTTGTTCAGAACATTGACTTCAGATCGGCAACGGCAAAAACAAATGAAGTACCACCCAATACGCAAAAGTAGATAAAAAGTTTGCCAAAACACCCCATATCTGGTGGAAAATTAGCGGTTTTCGCCAAATTCCCCCATATTTACCTGTCTAGGTACATCCTCTAAAAAGAGAAATTGGTTAGTTTTTCCTTTACATCATTGGTGGAAAGTTGCCGCTCATCAAGCACACATTAAAATATCATCATGCCTGTAGATTATCCAGCCACAGAAGACCAAGTGCTTTTGGCGCATATTGTTAACCGCCAGACAGAAGCGTTGAGTGCATTATACGACCGCTACGGCCGTTTGCTCTACAGTGTTGCCTACCATCTGGTGGGGAACCAACAGCTAGCTGAAGAAATCACATTGGACGTCTTCCGGCGCGTCTGGGAAAAGGCTGGCAGCTACAAAGCCGACCGGGCCAGCGTACGCACCTGGCTCACCAGCATGACCCGCAACCGGGCCATTGACATGCTGCGCCGCGAAGGCGTGCGCCCCGAACACACCAGCATTAGCTGGGCCGATTTAACTTTTGAACCACACGCGGACGGCCACTCACCAGAAACGGCCGTTTCCCAAAAAATGCAAAACCAACGCATACACGCCGCCCTGGCCGAACTGCCCGAAGAACAGCAAGAAGTGCTGCTCATGGCCTTCTTCAACGGCTACAGCCACAGCCAGATTGCCGACCACCTCACCCTGCCCCTGGGCACGGTAAAAACACGCATTCGGTTAGGCATGCACAAACTGAAGCTGGTCTTGCAGCCATAAATCCAAAAAAAGGGCATCTGCGTATCTGGTAAGCAGAAATGTTACAAATTTTTTGCAAATTAAATGAAAGGAATGAACACTGAAACACACGCCACTGACCAGCTTGCCGCCTATGCGCTAAACATCCTCGATCCCGCCGAAGCAACCGAGGTTGAAGCGCACCTGGCAACCTGCGCAGCCTGCCAGGCAGAGCTGCAAGCCTACCAGGAAATCACTGGCTGGTTGGCGCTGGCTGCACCCACCGTAACACCCTCGGCCAACCTAAAAAACCAATTGATGCAGGAGATTGCCCCGCCAAAGACGGCGACCGCCATACCAAAAGCGCAACCCCGGCTCCGAGCAAAATTCAACTGGCGCGACTGGCTCCAAAAACGGCCGATCTGGCAGCCCGCCCTGATCTTAATCGCGATTCTTTTGCTCATTAGCAACTTCCAACTGCGCCAGCGCCTAAACCAAACCACCGCCCCGGCTAACTTTGGCACCATCACCCTCGCCAGCGAAACCAACGACCAAGCCTCTGGCCTCATCATCATCAGCGACGATGGTGAGTATGGCACGCTAGTGGTGCAGCACCTTTCCCCGCTGCCCGAATCACAAGCATACCAGCTTTGGCTCATCAAAGATGGGCAACGCACCAGCGGCGGCTTGTTCAACGTGTCCGAAGATGGCTATTTAGCAAAAATCATCTACTCGCCAGAACCGCTGGCCCATTACCAAAATTTCGGCATTACCATCGAGCCAGCCAGCGGTAGCCCTGGCCCCACCGGCGAAAAAGTGCTGGGCAGCTAACCTGGATTTTTTTGATTAGGCCACTAATAAACACAGATTGACACCGATAAAAACCAAATCAGTATCCAATTTTCTAAACGACACCCCCAAAAACGAGGTAATTCATGACAAACGAACCAACAATGAAAGCCGCCACCCAATGCATTTGGGCTGGCGAGGAAGAATATTTGCTGCAAGGAGCTACCCAGGTGCCAGTGGTGCACAGCGTTTCCTTTGGCTACCGGGACGTGGATGAGTGGCAGGCGGTGGCTTTGGGGCAAAAGGCGGGGCACATTTACGGCCGTAACACAAACCCCACCGTTCACGCCTTCGAGGAAAAAGTGCGCCAGCTAGAAGGCGGCGAAGCAGCCACCAGCGCCGCCACAGGCATGGGCATCATCAGCAGCGCCTTGTTTGGGCTACTCACCCCCGGCCAGCGCATCGTCTCTGTAAAAGATACCTACGGCGGCACCAACGTTTTGTTCACTGAGTTTCTGCCCCGCTTTCAAATCGGCGTCACCCTTTGCGACACCACCGATCATGCCCAAATCGAAGCCGAAATTGGGCAAGGCTGCGACCTGGTTTACCTGGAAAGCCCCACCAACCCTACCACCAAAGTGATGGACATCGCCCGGTTGTCCGCGGCGGCCCACGCCGTCGGAGCCACCGTTATTGTAGACAACACTTTTGCCACGCCCATCAACCAACATCCGCTGGCGCTGGGGGCCGATTTGGTGCTGCACAGCGCCACCAAGTTCCTGGGCGGCCACGCCGACGCGCTGGGTGGCGTCATCGTTGGGCGCAAAGAGCTAGTGGATCAGATTTACCACTATCGGGAAATCAACGGAGCCACACTGCACCCGATGGCGGCGTACTTGCTGCTGCGCGGCACCAAGACGCTGGCACTGCGCATTCGCCAGCAAAACGAAAATGCGCTGAAAATTGCCCAATTTTTGGAAGCGCATCCAGCCATCGAACAGGTTTTTTACCCAGGATTGGCATCGCACAGCGGACACGCCATTGCCCAAAAGCAGATGCGCGGCTTTGGTGGGATGCTCAGCTTCATGCTCAAGGAGAACAGCTTCGACGCGGTGCGCCGCTTTTTGCCTCGGCTAAAATTGGCCCACGCGGCTGCCAACCTGGGCGCGGTGGAAACCATCGTGGGACCACCTGCCACCACCAGCCACGTGGAATGCACCCCGGAGGAGCGGGCGGCAATGGGCATCCCGGAAAGCTTGATTCGCTACTCTACGGGCATTGAAGATGTGGACGATTTGATGGCAGATTTGGCGGGGGCGTTACGGCCGTTTACCTAAACTGGCAAGAATTGTCATACTGAACGAAGTGAAGTATCCCCACCAAGTTGGATGGGATTCTTCATTTCGCTCCGCTCCATTCAGAATGACGAAACAAAATAACAATTTGGTCCAATCTACTGGCTCGTGACACAAAAAAAAGGACATGGCAATTGCCATGTCCTCTTCTGACTGCGGGACCAGGATTCGAACCTGGACTAGACGGTTCAGAGCCGCCGGTTCTGCCGTTAAACTATCCCGCACCGTTTGGCTGAACGGAGCGAGATTTTACCAGAAGCCCCTTGCCATGACAACCACGTTTAGTGGCCGTCCACAAATCAATTATCGGATTTGTGCGGACGGCTTGAAGTAAGCGGCCTTCTAATCGGGAAAGTTATTGTTGGCCGCTTACTTAGGCAAAAAGGGGCACGATTTTGTCTAATCGGGCCACCACACGGTCGCGACCGAGCGCCACAACTGATTCAAACAGCGGTGGCGACACTTGCTGCCCGGTCACGGCCAGGCGCATCTGCCCCAGGAAGGGGCCAGCCTTGCCGCTGGCGGTATGTTTTTCGCCGATAGCCATCAGTTTGGCGCTGATCTCTTCCAGGGTGAAGGGTTGCAAATCAGCCAGCACGTCGCGTGCTTCGCGGAAGGCAGCGGCGGCAGATTCCAGCGGCAAATGTTTGTGCGTCAGCGCGCCGGCACTTTCTGGCAGGGGGGCTTCTTCACCCAAAAAACGCAAAAATTCGATGGCATCGGGGAAGCGCTTGAGGCGCACACGCATGGGTGGCATGATCACCAGCAGGGCGTCTACGTTCACTTCTAAACCGGCGGCTTCGAGGAACGGCCGTACCGCTTTTGCCAGTTCCAACGGCTCCATCTCTTGAATATATTGCCCATTGAGCCAATCCAGCTTGCTGTACGGCAGCTTGGTTGGCGAGGGGCTAACGGTCGCCAAATCGAACCGTTCAATGGCTTCGGTCATCGTAAACTTTTCCACGTCGTCGCCAAAGGTCCAGCCGATGTTGGCCAGGAAGTTAAGCACTGCTTCGGGCAGATACCCGCCCTGCATGAATTCATCTGCGCGCACCAAAATTTCGGTGCCATCTTCGGTGAAGGCCTGATGGCGCTTGCTCAACTTACCCTTGCCGCTGGGGTTCAAAATGACGGGCAGATGCACAAAAACGGGCATCTCCCAGCCAAACGCTTTGAACAGGTTCACGTGAATCGGCGCCGTGTTCAACCACTCCACGCCCCGCGTAATGTGGCTAATTTCCATGAAATGGTCGTCTACCACGTGGGCCAGATGGTAGGTGGGCAGGCCGTTGGATTTGAGCAGCACGTAATCGGTGAACTGGTTATTATCGAACATCACATCGCCACGGAGCAGATCGGGAACGGCCGTTTGCCCCTCCAGCGGCATCTTAAAGCGCACCACATACTCACGCCCCGCCGCTTCCAATTCGGCAACTTTGTCGGCTGGCAGGTCACGGTAACGGCGATCGTAGCCAGAGCGGTCGCCTTTGGCTTCCAGTGCCGCCCGCATTTCGGCCAATTCTTCGGCCGTAGCGAAACATTTGTAAGCATGATCGTGCTCAATGAGCCAGTTGGCCCATTGTTGGTACAGCGCTTTGCGCTGCGTCTGGATGTACGGGCCGTACGGGCCGCCAATATCTGGCCCTTCATCCCACTCGATGCCAAACCAGCGCAAGCTGGTCATGAGACCCTCCAACGCGCCGGGCACAGTGCGCTTGGTGTCTGTGTCTTCAATGCGCAGCAAAAATTGGCCGCCGTGCCGCCGGGCATAAAGCCAGGCAAACAGCGCGGCCCACACGCCGCCAATGTGTAGATAGCCCGTGGGGCTGGGTGCAAATCGTGTTCTAACGGTCATTAATTCTTCCAAATTTTTTTTAGCCACAGAGAGCACAGAGGGTTAAGCGGATGCCTTCTCTTGTAGCTACTTTGCTTAAATTTCAATGTGAACGGGGAGTATACCGGAATCAGTAAGCAGCTTCCAAACTACTTTTCCTACAAAGGCACACAGGGTACAAATCCTTGAAGAATTAGTTTCAAGTCTCTAATTTCTCTGTGCGCTCTGTGGCAAATGAAATCTTAGCCGAATTCCTGCTTGCGGTGGCGCATGAGGACGGATTGGACGATGCCAATGCCGATGAAGAGGGTGGTGAGGGAGCTGCCGCCGTAGCTTACAAAGGGCAGCGTCAGCCCGGTGACGGGGACTAAGCGCACGTTCATGCCGATGTTTACGGCCGTTTGAAAAAAAATCACCGTCGCAATCCCTACACAAATAAACTTGCCCGCCAGATCGGGCGTTAGCCAGGCAACACGCATGATCCGCCACAAAATAAACCCAATGAGCGAGACGACCACCAGCGAGCCAAACATCAATCCCATTTCCTCAGTCACCACCGAAAAAATGAAGTCGGTGTGCTGCACGCGCAAAAAACCAAGCTGGCTTTGCGTGCCGTTGAGATACCCCTTGCCCCACCAGCCACCTGAACCAATACTGATCTGTGCCTGCTCAATGTTGAAAATATCATCCTCATCGGCATCCTCGGGATTGACAAAGGTGGTAATGCGCTCCTGCTGATACTCGGCCAAAAAGGGAAAAACGGCCGCAATCGTCCCTATCCCCAGCACAGCCAAAATAGCAAAATGGGAAAGCGGTAACCCTGCCAGCCAAATAATAACGAACCAAACAGCGACATACAGCACCGACATCCCAAAATCCGGCTGAATAAAGATAAGCCCAATAGGAATGCCTACGTACACTAGTGAAATAATGGTATTTGAAAACCGGTTAATGCGATTGCGGCGATTGGCTAAAAATTGGCCAAACATCACTGGCAAAAAAATACGGCCGAATTCCGATGGCTGAATCCGTATATTCGCGCCGGGAATTTCAATCCAGCGGCGCGTATCGTTACCCAACGCACCGGCAACCAACACCAACACCAAAGTTAGAATCAACCCTGCATAAATATACCAGTGTGAAGACGTCAATACGCGATAATCAATTGAGGCAATCACCAACATGATAATGACCCCAATAACAGCCCACTGAACCTGATCGCCAGGCAAATCTTCAAAAGCAGGAGCACCCGTAACAGCGCTACGAATCATCAAAATGCCGTAAGCAGTCAGCAGCAGCACGGCCGCTACCAGCCAAATATCAAAATATCGCCAAACAGATGTGCGTCGAACTTCATCTACCATAGCACCCATTGTAAAACGCAAACCGCCCGGTGGCGACACCGAGCGGCATTTTTACAGAAACTATTCAGATTCACCGACCACCGCCTGGGGATAATGAACATTAACAATTTAAATAGGTAATAAACCAACATAGCGAAGCAACGCGTCAGAGCCGGTGGCAAATTGGTCAAGAAAACTAGCCACAACTTCACGCAATTCTGGCCAATCATCGCTGAATCGGTGCAGGTGCAATACCTCCTGCTTTAGCCAACGCCACAGCTTTTCAATCGGATTGAGCCAAGAAGCGTAAGTGGGCAAAGGTAGTAGTTGAACGGGCATGTTGTCCTGCTTGGCTTTCGGCGCAGGCTCAGTCGGCCAGTTCCCTGGCAATTTGGGTGGAAAAGGAAACTGCTGTGGCTGTAAAACGGCCAATACATCCGGGTGAAAGTGAACGGGCCAATTGTCCAGAACGACGTAAATTGTCTCCGCACCTGGATAGCATTGGTACAATTGAGTCCAGAAGTTAGCAATGACGGTGCGTGTGATGCGTTTGCGCTGCAAGTAAGAAAGTTGCCCCGTCATGCAATTGATGGCACCAATGATGCGGAAGCTACTATTGGCCCGATGTGACCGTTGAGCCAATGGCTGTCGCAGACCCTTGCTTTCAAATGATTGGGCAATCGTTGGTTGCCGATAGTAAGTAAGCTGGTCGAGATAGAGCAGCACATATCGGTCTGGTTCGTAATAAGCACGTAATCGAGCCAACTCAATCAAACTCAGCTTTTCTTGATAATGTCGGTCGGGACTATGCACATAATCGCGGCCACGTTTATAGCTGATGCCCAGCCGTTTTAGCAATCGGCTTAGACTCCCAGCTGTACTGACCTGTAACCAAGTACATGCTTGGACTATCATTTCTAATCGCCATCGGGCAGAATGGAAGCCTAGCTGCCGGGGGTCACGTCGAATCACCTGGAGCAGTGCCTGCTTTGCTTCTGACGGCTTCGCGTACCGAGGGGGAAAAAGCCGCTTTGCGGCCACGTCCTTTCTGTACTTCAAGTCGGTCAAGACCATCCTGTTCATACCAATCTAGCCATTTGTAGATAGTATCCGGATGGTGCGGCTTGTGCCCTCCGTCTTTAGCGGCGGCATTGGGACTCATGCCGCTGGCGATTTTGAGCAAAATGGCGGCCTTTTCTCGCATGTGGCTTTTCTCATGGTGGTCGCGCACAAATACTAGCTCGCTTTTTTGAACAGCCGTTAGTTCCAAATATCGTCTCTTGGGCATAAATAACACCTCCCATGATGATATTATCTCTATTACCTATTTATTTTGTAAAGTTCAATAATCCCCAGGCTACCGATTACCGATTACCGAACGGCTGCCCGGCGACGGCCGTTCTGCTGCAAAAGTGGTATTTCGGCCACCAACCGACTTTCCTGCGCCGTGTTGTCCAGATTCACCACCACATTGTCCGGGTTAATCTCCAGACGCTTGGCAATTACCTCAATGATGTCATCCTTAATCTGCTCCAGCAGCCCCGGCGACACATCTGCCCGGTCGTGGATAAGCACCATTTGCAGCCGCTGTTTGGCAGTTGCTCCACTCTTTTCCTGTTTTCCTAGTAGTCGCTCGAACCAATTCATTGCTTACTCCTTGATTAGCTCTTGCTAAACCAGTTGTTGAGGCGATTCAACAAACCAGTCTTAGGGGTTAAATCCACAAACGGAACCGTCTCGCCTTGCAAACGCTGGGCTACATTGCGAAACGCTTGGCTGGCACTAGACCCATTTATACCGCTCATGGCCACTGGCGTCCCTCGGTTAGACGAAATCAAAATGGATTCATCTTCTGGGATGACACCAATGAGTTCAACGGCCAAAATGTCCAAAACATCATCAATGGAAAGCATGTCGCCGCGGGCCACCATTTCCGGCTTCAGGCGGTTGATGATGAGCCGACCCGGCCCCTTCTCTTCCGCTTCCAGCAAACCGATGATGCGATCCGCGTCCCGTACGGCCGAAACTTCCGGGTTGGTCACAATCAGCACCTCATCGGCGGGGGCCACGGCATTGCGAAAGCCGCGCTCAATGCCCGCTGGCGAGTCAATGATGATGTAATCCATCTCCTGCCGCAGCTCATCGCACACCAAAATCATGTCCGAGGGGCTAACCGCCATTTTGTCGCGGGTTTGGGCCGCAGGGATGAGGTACAGGTCTGGCTGGCGCTTGTCTTTAATCATCGCCTGGCGCAAACGGCAGCGGCCTTCAATCACATCCACCAAATCATAGACGATGCGATTTTCCAGCCCCATCACTACATCCAGATTGCGCAAGCCAATATCGGCGTCTATGGCCACCACTTTTTTGCCCGTCATGGCCAAAGCCGAAGCAATATTGGCCGTGACAGTGGTTTTGCCCACGCCACCTTTGCCAGAAGTTACAGTAATTACTTTTCCACTCATAATCTTGTCTCCTAAAAAAGCAGAGATTGGAGATTAGAGATTGGAGACTGGTTTAATCTCTAGTCTCCAATCGCTTCTTTACTTTATCTTTGCCACATTTCGGCCACAATCTGGCCGTTGCGAATGGCGGCCTGTTCGGGAATGGCTCGGCCACGTTTTTCGTCGGGCGAGATGGCAATTTGGTCGGCAATGCGCAGTTGGGTGGGGCTGAGTTCAAGGGCACAAATAACGGCCGTTTCATCACCCAACGCCCCCGCATGAACCAAACCACGCAGGCGTCCCCACACAATCACATCGCCGCTGGCCACAACTTCTGCGCCGGGATTCACATCCCCAATGATGACAACGTGGCCTTCATGAAAAATGGAACGCCCGGAGCGCAGCGTTTCTTTGAGAATGAGGCCACCTTGCGACGGGATTTCGGGGGAAACGGCCGTTCCTGGTTCCACACTCTGCGACAAAAAATTGCCATTTAAATCAGTCTGGCTACCCGAAAGACGGGTGGCCAACGCCAGTTCACGTGCCGCTTCCCGCACAGCGGGTTCTTCAGCCAGCACCGCCCACAACTCAAGCTGATTTTCCTCAAATAAACTTTGCAGGTCTTGCAAATCGGCTTTGCGCAAACGGCGGTAGCCCACTTGCAACGCCACGCGACTACCTTGCAAAAACGCTTGCTTTTGCGCCAGTTCATCCCGCAGCAGTACCAACAAATCGGCAAAAGAACCCCGATCGGGAACTGTTACCAATAACCCTTCGCGGATACCTTTAATGCTAATTTGAGAAGCTACCTGTTCCATTATTTACCTTTACAAATTAGTTTGGGCGGTTACGTCAGCCAAGTGGAATGCGGGACAATACAACAATACGCCTGTTGCAATAATACAACAATACCAGGCGAATTGCAACCCCCAAAATCATATCTATATGCGAAGAGGCTAAGAATGTGACATATCTATAGGGTATAGATTGATCGGCACGCTAAGGTATTGGGTCACAAACTAATCTGAAGGTAAATAAATTTGTTGTGAGCTTTCTAGCAATTGTAACTGGTATGGTGTTAATTCTTCAAGGTTAGGGTAGTTAATCTCTTGAAATTGTGAATTTAACGCTTTTACAATTGCTTCGCCAATATGAAAAGCGAGATTCACAGGAACCGCATTTCCTATTTGCTTATATTGAGCAGATAAAGAACCCTCAAATGTCCAATCATCGGGAAATGTTTGAATTCTCGCATACTCTCGAACTGTAAACGGCCGTGTTTCATCTGGGTGGCATCGCTCAGTTTGTTTTTGAGCAGGGCTGCATGTTAAGGTTAGACAAGGCTCCTCCCAACTCATTCTTCGAGCCATCCCCGTTTTGCCACCACCCAAATAGAAACTCGTCATCATGTATTCTTTCTGAACCTCCACAGGCAAATCTTTCCAATATCCACCTTGAGGAACCATGTCCATAACTTTATGTTTCTTTTTGGGATATTTTTGGCCTTCGGATCGAGGAACATCAACCTTATAAAGCTCTCCAGCTTTTAGCGCATCTTTTAAAGAATATAATTTTTTATGCGGTCGCGGATACTCAAATCGAATACTTGCGTCTTTTCGAATTGCAATCAGAAAAAGCCGTTCACGCTTCTGCGGAACACGGTAAAAAATTGCTTTTAAAACCTTTGGCTCCAAAACATCATAACCTAATTCATCGAGCACATTAATCATGCCATCTAATGTCCGTCCTTTGTCATGTTTCAAAAGGCCTCGCACATTTTCGCCAACTGCTATTAACGGCCGTATTTCATTTACAGCACGCGCAAACTCATAAAAAAGTGTTCCTCTTGCATCTTCAAAACCTAACTTCTTTCCAGCATAGCTAAAAGCTTGGCAAGGGAACCCCCCAGTAACAACATCAATCTTCCCCCGATAAGCAGAAAAATCAATATTCGCAACATCATCCTCAATCACATTCCAATTAGGACGATTAGCTCTTAAAGTTTCGCAAGCCCAATGATCTATTTCATTGAGTAAAGCACATTTTAAACCAGCGCGTTCCAAGCCCAAAGCTAACCCACCTGCACCCGCAAAAAGTTCAACAACCGAGTATTCCCTGTCTGGGATCACAATTTCATGTGGTGTGTCGTCAAACAAAAATCTGATTTCAGGAAACTGCTTTAGGGATTCTAAAGAATATACCCTATAATTATTTACGGGATGACGAACAGGATTAAGCTTACCGCTTTTATCCCATCGTCTGAGCGTCGCTTTCGAAACGGATAACATGTCTGCTACTTCCGATAAAGAATAATATGTTTTCATTATTTGACCTAATTACCTAATTCAACCTTACGCAACATTGATCATGGTTATATCAAATTTTAGCTCAAACGTTTTGTTATGCAACCCCAATTTTGGTGAGAAAATCTTATGAATGCACAATACAATGAACTAAACAAGCTAGAAATTTTGCACAAAGCACGAAGCTGGTTTGCCCAATCCATTGCAGCTAACCACGTCCAAAATACACAAAAGCTAAGCAACCCAAAAAATTTTAATATCAACCCATTCCTAGTAACCTACCTGGCTAATTTCTTGACAGGTGATAATTCACCGGAAAGCATCGCCAAGGCATTGCTTTACCCACGGGTACTTGGAACGTCGATAACCACTTCTTTTGGCACCAACATACAAAAATTTGCGAGCGATGTCCTATCGGGATTTGGTAGCATGATTTCTGGGATCGATATTGAATTTGTTGATCAAATTGATTTCCGACGAAAGTTTTGTCAGTTAAAAGCTGGCCCAGATACCATCAACAAAGATGATGTTGAGTCGATTCACGGTCACTTTAACTCAGCCATTAATCTAGCGCGTACCAACAATTTACCAATCAGTCATGACGATTTAATCATAGGTGTCCTTTACGGTCAGGCAGACCAACTTAATGGCCATTACAAAAGGCTAGAATCTCAGTATTTTCATCCATTATTTGTCGGCCAAGATTTTTGGCACAGATTGACGGGAGATCCTGAGTTTTATTTTGACCTTATTAATCAATTTGCCATTGTTGCTAAAGAAATTGATGGATCCGAACTGTTGCAAGACACAATAGATCAGCTAGCCCAATCTGAACCAATTAAACGAATAGCGAATAAATAGAAAGTTCATAAACTCCAAATTGTATGTTTTAGAATTTAGTTGAATCTTGCCAAATCCGCATCCACCATGAGCGCCATGAGCTGCTCAAACGAGGTGCGCGGCCGCCAGCCCAGCTCCTTTTCCGCCAGCGAATAATCCCCTTGCAGCACCGTGATCTCCGTGGGGCGCAGCAGCGCGTCATCGCTCACCACATGGTCTTGCCAATCCAACCCCACATGGGCAAAGGCAAGGCGGCACGCATCCGTCACAGAGTAGGAGCTGTTGCTGCCAATGACGTAATCTTTGGGCACGTCATTTTGCAGCATCAGCCACATCGCCTCCACGTACTCTTTGGCATAGCCCCAGTCGCGACGGGCATCCAGAAAACCGAGCTTGAGCTTGCCATCTGGGGTAATTAACGGCCGTCCCAACTCATCCAGCGGCGGGTTAGCAACTTTATTTTTGATGCAAGCCACAGCGGCCGTAATTTTACGCGTGACAAAATGCAGACTGCGACGCGGACTTTCATGGTTGAACAAGATACCGCCACAGGCAAACAGGCCGTAGCTTTCCCGGTAACAGCGTGTCATCATGTGCGCATACGCTTTGGCAATGCCGTACGGGTTGTTGGCATCAATGGGCGTAGCTTCCGTAGCGGCTTTGGCATTAACGTGGCCAAAAATCTCGCGGCTGGTCGCCTGGTACACGCGAGCCTGCGGCGCAAAGTGGCGCACCGCTTCCATCACCCGCACCACGCCCAGCGCCGTCACCTCGCCCGTGTAGATGGGATGGCTCCAGCTATCGGCCGGCACCGACTGAGCGGCGATGTTGTACACCTCGTCCGGCTGATATTCGCGCAGCAGCCGGGCAATGCTTTCACCGTCAATCAGATCGGCCGCCTCAATGATGATTTTGCCGATGAGGTGTTGAATGTTGGGCTTTTCGTAGGTGGTGTTGCGCCGAATGGTGCCAACAACACGGTATCCTTTTTCCAGCAGCAGGTCGGCCAAATACGAACCATCCTGCGAGGTAACGCCAATGATCAAAGCGGTTTTTTGCATGAGTTTCTCCTTCGCTGCATATTTGATTAAAATGGAAGCTTGATGGTAGCCGGGGTGGCCATTTTAGTTATACGACCAAGCAACGCTTTCTAAACTTTTTATCTGCAAAACAATGGTGATGATGAAAACAGCAATCGAATCCTTACAAAATCTTGTCCCGAATTTGATGGAAACGGCCGTTATCCCCGGCGTCTCCCTGGCCATTGTGCAAAACGACGATATTTGGCAGGCACAGTGGGGCGTTAGCAATGCCACCACCCGCCAGCCCGTCACGGCCGACACCTGGTTCCAGGCCGCCTCATTAAGCAAGCCCGTGTTTGCCTACGCCGTTTTGCAGCTCGTGCTGGCGGGCCAGCTCGATTTGGACACACCGCTCATCACCTACCTTTCCCCAGCCCAGCAAAGCAGCAACCTGCTTTTTGACCACATCGTTAACGATGATCGTTTAAGGCAAATTACCGCGCGGCACGTGCTTAGCCACACGCCAGGCTTCCCCAACTGGGCAGCAAAGGGGGAAACGCTCAAAAGTAGCTTCACCCCTGGCACCCGCTTTTCCTACTCCGGCGAAGGGTACCAATTATTACAGCGCGTAGTTGAGCACATTGTGGCTCAACCGGCACACGACTGGATTCGCGCCACGCTGCTCACGCCGCTGAGCATGACAGACGCCAGCTTTACCGGCCTCAAAACGGATGAACAGATCGCCTTTGGCCACGACAAAGCCGGCCAGCCCGTTAATTTTTGGGAGATAGACCAGATGGGCGCGGCTTTTAGCCTGCACTGCTCGGCAGCGGCTTTTGCCCAATTTTTGTTGGCTGCGTTACGGCCGTCTCCGCTCACCAACCTCATGCTCAGCCCACAAATTCAGGTCAACGACAACTCCTCCTACGACGATGATTGGCCCAATCTGGACGCGCCCACGAACCCACGTGTTGGCTGGAGTTTGGGCTTTGGGCTGCAAACGGGGCCGGACGGAGAGTCCTTTTGGCATTGGGGCGACAACGGCACCTTCAAAGCGTGTACTGTGGGGCAGGTTGAATCGGGAACGGCCGTTGCCATCTTCACCAACAGCCAAAATGGAGATGCCCTCTGGCAGCCCATCCTGGAAACCATTTTCGCCACCACCGACTGGCCAGCATTGGATTGGTTGAACCGCTAACGTTTAAATTTGCCACAGAGGGCACAGAGGGGCTTGAGGCGAAGGTTCGGTTTTCAAGTTTCTCTTTTTCCTCTGTGGCTTTTCCGGGCAGATTGTTAAGAAAAAAGTTGAAATCCGGCTCAAAATTCGTTAAAATTTCTGAAAATCAGTCATGTCAGAAATGCTGAAAGAGAGAGAAGCCGATGGATAAAACCGTACAAGTCAGACAGCGCGGCACGTTAACGCTCCCGGCGGAATTGCGAGACAAATATGGTATTCGCAATGGCGACACGTTTCGCCTGGTCGATTTAGATGGCGTTTTTGTACTCACGCCAATGGTGCCAATGGTGCCGGAACTGGCCAGAGAAATCGAGAAAATGCGGCAGGAAGCGGGTCTAACCACGCAAGAACTACTCGTCAGTTTACGAGAGCAGCGCGAAGCATACTACACCGAAAAGCACAACGCCCAAAGCGATGAGTCCGAGCAAGCCTAAACCACTCCCCCGCGTCCTGGTAGATGCGGATGTCCTTTTTGCCGGGTCTGCCAGCCCCAGCGAACATAGCGCCAGCCAGGTCATCTTGCGCATGGCCGAAATCACCCTGATTGAAGCACTTATTTCTGAACAAGTTTTTACTGAAGTCGAAAGAAACTTAGCGGCAAAGTTGCCCCAAGCCCTCCCCAATTTTCGCCACCTGGTAGATCGCTGCCTGCAAATCGTCCCAGATCCAACACCAGAATTGATAAACAGGCATAGCGGCAAGGCAGACCCAAAGGATTTGCCTATTTTGGTTACGGCTGCGCGTGAAAATTGTAATTGGCTCGTCACTTTTAATTTGGCGCATTACCAACCCGGACTAGCAGAGGTAACCGTTTTAAAGCCGGGCAATTTCGTCTTGCTCGTTCGAGATTTGTTAATGCAGCTCACTTAATATTCCACACTGAACAGGAGCATAAACCCATGATTGTTGTTGCCAGCAGCAACGGCCGTATCGGCATCGAAGCAGCCACACAAATTTTACGCCAGGGGGGAACGGCCGTAGACGCCGTGGAAGCCGGTATCCGCCTGGTAGAAGCCAATCCCGAAGACCACACCGTGGGCTACAACGGCTACCCCAACATTTTGGGGGAGGTTGAACTAGACGCCAGCATCATGAACGGCCGTACCCTGGAAAGCGGCGCGGTCGGGGCGTTGCAAGGGTATCTGCACGCCATCACCTTGGCGCGGCAGGTGATGGAAAAGCTACCCCACGTCCTGCTTGTTGGCGACGGAGCCAGCCGCTTTGCCGCCGAGATGGGCCATCCGCCTCAGCCAGAAATGCTGCTGCCGGAAACCCGCGCCGTCTGGCAAGACCGCTTGCAGCCAGAACTGAGCGACGCTGAAGTGGCCCAAATTGCCGAGCGCACCGATTTGGCCCGCTGGGTCGAGCTGGCCACCGATCCGGAACGGGCCAAAGGCACGGTCAACTTCATCGCCCAGGACAAGGAGGGCAACATTTGCACCGGCGTCAGCACCAGCGGCTGGGCCTGGAAATATCCGGGGCGGCTGGGGGATTCGCCAATCATCGGCGCGGGCAACTATGCGGACAACCGTTACGGCGCGGCCGCCTGCACCGGCATGGGCGAGATGGCCATCCGGGCCAGCACGGCCCACAGCCTGGTTTTTTACATGAAGATGGGTCTGAGTTTGGCAGAAGCATGTGAGCGGGCGATGATCGATTTGCGCGATTTAGGCGGTCGTTTCATCAGCGTCATGAATTTGGTGGCGATTGACAAAGATGGCAATCATGCGGGGTACAGTTCGGTAAACGGCCGATCCTATATCTACCAAACCCCCGACATGCCCGACTGCGAAGAACTGCCCCGTACGGTTGTCCCCATCCCACCGCGCTGGGGCTAGGTTGGCGAGTGAAAAGAGATAAGTGAAAAGTAACAAGTGAAGGCCAGTTTACTTTTCACTTTTTACTTTTTTACTTCTCACTTCCGAAGGAAATAATTATGGAAATCATCCGGACCCCCGACGAAAGGTTTGAAAACCTACCAGACTACCCCTTCACACCCAACTACGTGGAGGTCAACGGCCTGCGGCTGCATTACGTGGACGAAGGTGAAGGTGAAACCATTCTTTGCCTGCATGGCGAACCAAGCTGGTCCTACCTTTACCGCAAGATGATTCCGCCGCTGGCGGCGCAGCACCGCGTGGTGGCCCCGGACTTGGTGGGATTCGGCCGTTCCGACAAGTACACCGACCCCGCCGCCTACAGCTTCCAGATGCACCGGGATGCGTTGGTGGGCTTTATCGAGGCGTTGGATTTATGGGGAATTACGGCCGTTGTTCAAGACTGGGGCGGCTTACTCGGTCTCACCATCGCTACCCAACTGCCAGAACGGTTTGCCCGGCTGGTGATCATGAACACCGGCCTGCCCACGGGCCTGTTCCCCATGCCGGAGGCGTTCATGCAGTGGCGTGCCGCTGCGGAGCGGTTCGGCACCAAGCTGCCCGTCGGGCGCATCATCCAGGCCAGCACGGTGACCCAGTTGCCCAAAGAAGTGGTAAAAGCGTACGAGGCTCCTTTCCCCGATGAACGGTACAAGGCGGGAGCGGCCGTTTTCCCCCTGCTCATTCCCCTCAAACCCGAAGACCCCGGTGCCGCCGAGATGAGCCGCGCCCAGCGCCAGCTCACCCGCTGGACCAAACCCGCCCTCGTCCTGTTCAGCGATGGCGACCCGATTACGCGCGGAGGGGATGCCCTGTTCCGCCGCGCCATCCCCGGCGCACAAGGCCAGCCGGAAATCACCATCCAGGGTGCGGGCCACTTTTTGCAAGAGGACAAAGGGGGGGAGATTGCGGGGCATATTTTGGACTTTATGGGGCGAACGCCCGTAACCACATAAACAAATTTGCTTCCAAATATTCCGGTTTCTCACTATAATGGCGCTATCAATCCACCTGGTTTAACGAACCCCGCTACAGGCCACATCAATCAGGTAAGCAAATTCGGAATCCGGCCACTGCTGCCACAGACAAGGTTTAACAAATGCTAAACCGACAGCGTCAACCGAAATACACTTCAATTAACGTTAGAAAATACATTGTGGAAAAATATTCCGCCAATGAATTTCGCTTGCTTTGCCACGATGATGACGAAGAGCAAGATCATCTGGGCACATGCCATGACGGTTTGGGTGATAAAGTCGAATATGCTATCAGAGTGCTTGAAGTGGTTACCTTTGCCGAGCGCCGCAACAAATTTGAAAAACTGGTCAACTTGCTGCGCAACCAACGCGGCGATTTGGATGAATTTATCCATCAAAGTTCAGAGCCGCTCTCCTCAAAACCAACTGTCACCAGCTACCGCAACATTAATGAAGGCACCTGGGGCAGCAACAGTAAATCACGCGCCGGTTTTGCCCCGCCAAGCCAACCAGAAATCATCGGCGACCAGGCGGCCAGAGCCATTGAAAATTCCCCACAGCTAGAGCGCATTTATCAGGATATAGCCCATCTGGAGCAAAACATGGCGGCCATCGGCGACATTGATTCGCTGCTAGGTGCGCTCGATGGGCTGCTGAATGAGATGCGCAAAAAAATCTCATCGCTGCTGGTGGACATCAAAGTAAAACACCAACGATTACACGAAGAGCGACTGGTAGCTGTTGAAAAGCCAACCGTTGCCCAAAGAGGCCCTATGGCCGCGTTTGAATTCGGCCAATCTGCCAATGACCGCCCACAATTTATGCCCAGACCGGGCGCAAGCGGCCGTCGGCCCCAAGAACAATATCCCCGAACCAGTTACGGACAGGAGAGACTGCAATGAGTCCCAATAATAATGATGTACAAACCCAATCGAACGATATGCCAGTGCCGCTGCCATTGCCCGAAGAGCAAGCCCAGATTTTTGATGCCTTGCAACTCAATCTGGCAGATACGGCCGGGTTGGCGGCAGATATTGAAATGGTTATTCGGGAACATTTGCGCACGGCCGTTTCCACCGACACCTTCTACAAAATAATCAGTGGCCTGGAAATTTACCTGGACGAAAACACCGTGTTTTACCTGCTAGAAGCGCTGCGCCGCAGTAATGAACAGATGGAGCTAGACGCCATCAAAGCTCACTGCTCCGAACAGTTCTGGCTTTGGCTGCGGCGGCTCATTGCCCTGTATGCCGTAGATTTTAGAAAAGCGTACGCCATGTCCGTAGAAAATCCCAACGCCTGGGACAAACTCAATCGGTACACCTACTACGATCCGCTCAATAAAACGTGGAAACTGTCCATAGAAATTGTGAAATACAATGGAGACAAGCTGACTTTAGAGGAAACCCCAGCCAGCGCCATTGCTCTGGTTTACGGCCTGGTGGATATGTTCATGAACGTTTCACCCAGCGACGCCGCAGAACAAATTAATCGCGACTATCTGGCCAATCTTTTTGGCCAATTCCGCCAGTTAATGAACCTGTACGCCCCAGGATTGCTGGCCGAAATTTCGGCGGAAGACGAAAACGGCAAGTCACAAAGTTAAGCAGCCCACAGAAAGGTCTTCAAAAAAACGAAGGGAACCTTCTCTGTGGGTTGCTCAAGTGAAAAAACTCTCTTTATTCGTTGGCACTTATTTTAGGGAAACGGCCGATTCCCAATCTACCATTTACCACTCGCACCACCTCCGGACGAGCTGCCGCCACCAAATGAGCTACTCGAGCTTGAGCTTGAAGAGCTGCTCCAGGAGCTAGAACTGCTGTCATCTGACTGAACCCGCATAGGGATGGTAATGTCTGTGATGCGTTCATGACTGCAATTCGTGCAGTAGTCGCGGTTGCGGCGTAAACCGGTACTGGAATAGGTGGGATGATACACTACATTTGAAGAATGGCTCACCGTGCGATAATGGCATTGAGGGCAACGGCCGTATCGCGTGAACCAATTTGCGTAAGGAATAATCTCGCGATGATCGCAGCTTTGGCACAGCCAAACGTCGTAATCCACTGAGCTAAGCGCCTCCTCCGCAATTTGCCCCTGATCAAGGTACGCATCGTCCGCGCGCTCATCCAGGCGCACCATTTGTGACTGACAGTTAGAGCAGGTACGCGGTTTGTATCGGCGGAAGCGCGAAATTAGCAGCCCCCCCAACGGTGCCACTACTGCCACCAACCCTAGCAAAATCTTGCCCAGGTTCCCAGCCACCGGTGCAACGAGAACGGCCGTACCGTCTCCTAAACCTGTTGTGCGTGAAGGTGTTCCGTTGGTTTCTGCCAGCGATTCATACACCTCCCCGCGAAACTCAGCCACAATGGCTCGACTGCCCTCAAAAACCCCCAGGCTGTAATCGGCCTGACGGAAATATGGCACGATAATTTGATCAATGATCGCTTGCATACGGCCGTTGTAGGCCGACCCGTAGCCTGTGCCCAGCTCAATGCGCAGTTCACGATCTTCCACAGCTACTAAAAACAAAACGCCGTCGTCACGGCTGGCATCGCCAATGCCCCACTCATTAAACAAGTTGGTGGCAAACTGTTCAATGGAAGCATCGCCGGAATCATACGCACGCCAGGATTCCACCGTGAGCACCGTCATTTGCACCCCGTTGCCCGCCTCAAATTCAGATAGCAGGGCACGAATCCCAGCCTCATCCTCACCACTGATGACGTCAGCGTAATCGTTAACAAACAGATCTTCGGCTGGTGGATAGGCTGTTTGGGCAGAAACGGCCGTTACCGACCACAACCAACTCAGTCCCCCAAAAACAACCAAAAGACTCAAATGCCAACTCAATTTTTTCGCTGCTGTATGCATAAAACGTATCCTCAAACGGTGAATGAATACCGCAAATTATTCCGCAGATGTCCCAACTGCAATATCAACTACGCTACAATTCGACCCAAGGCTTTTCAGTTTTCGTAATTTTAGGACACGGACAAGCACGGGTGGCGCGGAAAGTTGCTTTTAATCTGCGCTCGTCCGTGTTCATCCGCGTCCGATTTGCTACAAACGTGAGCTTTTGAAAAACTCTACAATTTGGCCCAAGTTGCTTGACCGCCCTTAATTTTTTAGCCAGATTTTATTTCACAGGTATACTAGATCAAAATCTAAACGAGGAGGTTAATTTTTATGCTTGTCAATAATACTGCACTTGTGGGCCAAAACGGCCGTTACCGACCAACCGCCCATCATCACCTTACCAAAAATCAACCGACTCGGACCATCCCCCGCTAAAATCCACACCCGAGGGTATGTGCTCCCAGAGTCGTCTAGCTAAAACCGCAGAATTCACAACCTGAGGGAAAAATCTCTTCCCTCTCTGTGCCCTCTGTGGCCTAAACAATAAAAATGGACACAAAATCATTACATACCCTTGAATACCACAAGGTACGCAACATTCTCGCTGGCTACACCAGCTTCAGCGCTGGCGAAGAGCTGGCCTGCAAACTCCAGCCCACCACCGACCAGATTCTGGCCGAGCAGTGGCAAAAAGAAACGGCCGAAGCGCTCCTGCTGCTAGACACCCACACCAACATCACCATTGGCGGTGCCCGCGATGTGCGCCGCCCGGCAGAAAACTCCAAGCGCGGCTTCACCCTGCCCGCCGAAGATTTGCTAGACATTCGCAGCACCCTGACGGCGTCCCGCACGCTCAAACGGCAGCTGCTCAAAGTGGCCGACGAGTTTCCCTACCTGGCGGCCATCGCCGAGCTGGTGGAAGAAGTGCCCGGCCTGGTAGACGCCATCGGCAGCACCATTGATGAGCGCGGCGAGGTACTGGACAGCGCCAGCAGCAAGCTGGCCAAAATTCGCGCCGATTTACGCACGGTACACGGCCGTATCCAGGACAAACTCCAGCGCCTGCTCAACTCCAGCCAAAACCAGTGGCTGCAAGAACCGATCATTTCCATGCGAAGCGGCCGTTACGTCGTGCCCGTCAAGGTGGATGCCAAAGGGCGCATCAAAGGGATCGTGCACGACCAAAGCGGCAGCGGGGCCACCGTCTGGGTCGAGCCAATTGGCACCGTAGACCTCAACAACGAATACCGCGGCCTGCAAATGAGCGAGCAGGCCGAAATCGAGCGCATCCTGGCTGAACTATCCGCCAAGGTGGCCGACGTCGCCGACCCCATCATCCGCATTGTGGAGCGCATGGCCGAGCTGGACCTGATTTTCGCCCGCGCCCGGTACGCCGCCATCATCAAAGGGGTGCCGCCGGATTTCGTGGATTGGCGCGAATTTGAGCAGCCCCGGCCACCCAAACACGCCAACGAACTGGCCAAATGGACGCCCCAACCGCGCAATCCGCACCCCGGCAGCACCGTCTGGATTCGCAGCGCCCGCCATCCACTGCTGCCCCCTGGCAGCGTCATTCCCACCGACCTCACCCTGGGCGACGACATCTTCACTGTGCTCATCACCGGGCCAAACACGGGTGGTAAGACGGTCAGCCTTAAAACCACTGGCCTCATGGTGCTGATGGCCCAATCCGGCCTGCACCTGCCCGCCATCGAAGCACGGCTCACCGTCTTTGAGGATGTGTTTGCCGACATCGGCGACGAGCAGTCGATTGAGCAAAGTCTCTCCACCTTTTCGGCACACATGACCAATATCATTCGCATTTTGGCACACGTGGATGATCGCTCGCTGGTGCTGCTCGATGAGCTTGGCTCCGGCACCGACCCGACGGAAGGCGCGGCGCTGGCCCAGGCCATCACCAGCTTTTTGCGCGACAAGGGCGCAACCACCTTCATCGCCACCCACTACCCGGAGCTAAAGCTGTACGCCGACCAGCAGCGCGGGGCGACCAACGCCTCCATGCTGTTCGACGTGGAAACGCTCTCGCCCACCTACGAAATGGCGATTGGCATCCCCGGCAAATCCAACGCCTTTGCTATTGCCCGGCGACTGGGGCTGGATGAGACCATCCTCGACGACGCTATGAAACTGACTGGCGCGGGCAGCAACGAAGCAGAAAGTTTGCTGGATGCGATTTACGATTTGCGCGACAAAATCTCGTCCGAAGAGGCCGCCGCTCGGCTCATCCGCCGCCAGTTGGAGGATGAGAAGGACGCCCTGGTGCGCCAGCTAGAGCAGTTGGAGGAAGAACGCGAAGCGGTGTTGGCCGAGGCGCAGGAAGAAGCGCGGCAAAAAATTGCGGCCATTGAAGAGGAACTGCGGCAAGCACGCAAGCAAATCCGTGACGCCCAATCGCTGAACAAGCTGAAGCAGGTGAGCAAAGATGTGGCCGCGCTGGAAGAAGAAAAAGTCGAGGAAATTGCGCCTAAAACGGTAAAAACGCGCAAGCCCACCAGCAACCGGCTGGAGCTGGAAGTTGGCGACAAGGTGACGGTGAAGGCGCTCAACACCGAAGGCGAAATCATCTCACTCACCAAGTACGAGGCGATGATTGCCGTTGGCCGTTTGCAAATGCGGGCCAAGCTGAGCGATCTGGAGTTCAAAAGCCGCCCCAAAGACGAAGAGCCGCAGTTGGAATCTACGCCAATTAGTAAAACGCGCTCACCGGGCCTGGAGCTGGACATTCGCGGCCGCCGCGTAGAGGAAGGGCTCTCTGAACTGACTACCTTCATTGACCGGGCGTTTTTGTCGCACATGCCCTGGGTGCGGATTATTCATGGTAAGGGGACGGGAAAGTTGCGAACGGCCGTACGCAAATCGCTCAAAAACAACAAGCACGTCTCTGCCATTGAAGAAGGCAAGGATGGTGAAGGCGGCGACGGCGTCACAGTCGTCAAATTCCACGAAAATTAAATTGGCCACAGAGGGCACAGAGAAAAAAGAGAATTGCCTCTTAAATCTCTGTGCCCTCTGTGGCAAAAAATCATAGAAAACAAAAAGCCTTGCTGGTGCAAGGCTCTTTGCGGGAAGAGGAGAAAAAAGGAGGAAATTGGGTATTAATTAATGTATGATGCATCTAGTTTAAGGCAGGGTCCTAGTACCGGGCAATAGGACGTGCGTACTGTTTTTAGTTTGCGGGTTTGCGAGTGGCGAGTCGGCAAGTTTGCAAGTGGCAGGAAAGCGGTGGCTTTGGTGAATTTTCGAATATTATGTTAAATAAGTGCGGGAATTGTGGCCAAATTGTGGCGGCTACGGACAGTGAATGCTGGCATTGCGGGGTGGCACTGACGCCAACAACCACCACTGCCGAAACAACGCCTGTGCCTGAGTTGGGTATGATTTTGCGCTATGCGGGGTTAACGGCCGTTTCCCTCCTCCTCCTCATTCTTGCCACCCGCGCGATTGGGCAAGCGCCGCTACTGCGTCTTGGCGGCAACAATGCACCGCTCACCGGCTGGCAGCCCGTCACCGACAGCCAGCTTCAGTTCACCCTCAGCCTGCCAGATTCATGGCAAAGCATAGAGTTGATCACGAACCCAACTGCCCAGGCAACACGGCCGTTACCTGCCCTTGCAGAATTTTTCGAGGCAATGGTGGCCGACAGTGAGTTGTTGTTTTTGGGGGTGGCGGGAGAAACGGCCGTCCCCACTCCAATGGTCCTCATTGCCCAAAGCCAACGGCTGGCACAACTCACCCCACAACAATATATTGCCTATGCCCAAACCCAACTTCCCCCAAATGTTGAACTGATAACCGCAGAAGTGACGACCAACGATCTCGGTATCGTGAAGGGCAATCTGCTCTTCAACCTCCAACAAGCAGATGTGCAGTGGCGCTGTGCCCACCAATTTGTGCCCAACAATAGCCAAATCTACCTGATAACCACCTGTGCCGAGGCCACCCTATTCACCCACCACCAGGCGGAGTTTGATACCATCTTACTAAGCTTTCAGCCACTCGATTCATGACCGTACCGACGCACCATGACTACGGTCCTAGCCGCTTGACGCTGGCATTGCCACTCTGTACAATGCAGCCAGAAATCACGCACAATTGGCGGCCTCATGAGTAAACAAAAACAGGCAATTGAACTAAATCAATCGGGATTGGCATTCTACGATTCGTGGCAAATTGACAAAGCAGTAGATGCCTTCACTGCGGCCGTTGCCGCCGACCCGGACAACCCGGAATACCACCTAAACCTGACCCGTGCCTATACGCGGGGTGGCGACTACGACCAAGCGATGGCGGCGCTGGGTGGCTACCTGCAAATTGAGACACAAGGCGATGTGGCCGCCCGGTACGAGCAGCTTTTCTCCACGGGCCTGGACGAAGTGGAATCTGACCTGATTGAGGGGATGAAGCAGCTCAATTTGGATTTACCGCAAATTGGCAAGGCAATTCAGATGTGGCTGGAATATCGTATCGCCATTGGCAGACGGCCGTTGCGCACACCAAAACCGTCGCTCTGGGCCGGGGCGCTCGCCTACGCCATCGTCAAAGTCAACTTTTTAGAGATTACACGGGCGCAAATTGCGGCCGTTTTTGGCGTCAACGAGCGCTCTCTCAAAGAAAAGTACCAGGAAATCGTAGAAACGCTGGACCTGATGCCCGCCGACTACCGCTACTTCACTGGCGAAGAAAATCCGCTAGACAAACTGGTAGAGGCCGCCCAACTGCTGGAACAGCTAGACCAACACTTCCAGGAAGATTAATCCCGGTCTCGCCGCCACTGCCTTTGCCTCACCAAACTCTCTGTGAAACTCTGTGTAACCTCTGCGCATCTCTGAGTTCCGCTTTTTTTCTAATCTAAAAGGAGAGCCATGACTAAACTTACCGATTTTGTTGAATGGAAAACCGTGCAGGGAACGGCCGTTTCCACCCCAACGCACACCCTCATCCCTGAATCACAAGCACTCATTATCAACTTTCCTTACGGCGGCTTTGTTTGGCAGCGGCCAACGGCCGTACTCGTGCAAAATGGCAACCAAACCGAACGCCATCCCATCGTAGACATCACCCGCCTGGCCACCTGGAGCATCATCGGAACCGGCATTATCCTCCCCCTGCTCCTGCGCCTTATCAAAAAACAGTCCTCGTAGCCGCGCTTTCTTAGCGCGCCCCATCTGTAAAAAGCGAGGATTGGAATCCTCGGCTACAAAGCTCGAAAGGAGTCTTCATGAGCGAAAAATATAACCAACTCTTGATTCAATCAGTTCCCGATCAACAAGCCGCCAACGAACTCATCGGCAAATTGTTCGATATCACCCGGCCCGAAGCCGTCTTCAGCCAGCCCGTTACCGTGGGCGAACACACCATCATCACAGCCTCTGAATACACGGCAGGCATTGGCGTGGGCTACGGTGGAGGCGGCGGTGTCGGCCCAGCCAGCGAGGAAGCCAACGAACCGATCGGCTATGGCGGGGGTGGGGGCGGCGGGGGCGGCACGATGGCTCGCCCTGTGGCGACCATTATCGTGAGCCCCGCTGGTGTGCGCGTGGAACCGGTTGTTGATGTCACCAAAATTGCCGTTACCCTGTTCACCGCCCTCGGCGCAATGGCCATCTCCTTGCGCAAAATGAAAGGGTAATGGGACACGGATGCCACAGATTAGACGGAATTTTTGCTTTTTATCCGTTCAATCCGTCCGATCCGTGTCCAATTCAAAATGACAATCGCCCAAACCGCCATCACCTACCGCCCAGCCCAGGCCAGCGACGAGGCCGCCATCAAGGCGTTAATTCGGGCTGTGAACATCAACCCAATCGGGCTGAAATGGCCGCGCTTTTTGGTGGCCGTGGATGAAAACGGCCGTCTCATCGGCTGTGGGCAAATCAAACCCCACCGGGATGGCTCCCGCGAATTGGCCTCCATCGCCGTACAAAAAGCGTGGCGGCGGCAAGGCATCGCCAAAGAAATTATCGAGCGACTGCTGGCAGATGAAGCGCCCCCCGTCTGGCTCACCTGCATGAACAAACTGGTGCCATTTTATGAACAATTTGGCTTTGTAGAAATGTTGGGGGGAGACGGCTGTTCCCTCCCCCGCTACTTCCGCCTCGCCACACTTTTCTTCAAACCGATCCAAAAACTCAGTCGCATCCCCGGCTACCTCGCGGTCATGGTGAGGTAGCTTAACTTGGCGGCTGTTTTGCTGGAGATGGTGGCGGGAAACGGCCGTCTTCTGGCAAAACCACAACAACCTCCCCTTGCCCCCTGACGCACTTACGTAGATTGGACCAAGTTTGATCGTAAACAATCAACAAACACTGCAAATAAATTGGTCCAATCTTGAAATTTCTCCCCTCGAACAGATTTTCTAACACGATTCTGACGTAGGACTATTGTTTAACCAGGCCCCCTGCCTAAAATACTATAGACCTATTGTAAAGCAAACACGGTCGGTTGATACTGTATAAAATTTTCGCAAAAAGACAGAATCAAACATCAAGCACTGCCCCTGTAATCAAAACAACCGATCGCGTAAGTAGAAAATACAGATAGATTGCGTACTGTAAATTTAACAGTAGCGGGCAAGAGCAGAATAAGATTCAAGTCTAATAAGGACAAACTCATGGATCACCCAAACCATGTAACAGTACCCATCGTTCCCTTACGCGGCGGTGTTGTTTTTCCAAGCGTCACCACCACCATCTCCATCGGACGGCGGCGCTCCCTGGCGGCAGCCCAGGCGGCGGTGGAGCAAGGCGGCGAGCTCCTCATTCTCGTGCAGTACAACGCCGAAGTTGAGCTGCCTAAAAAAGAAGATTTAGTCCCGATTGGCATCCTGGCTACCGTGCGCGATGTGCTGCGCACCCCCCACATGGGCGTGCAAATGCTTGTTGAGCTGCATCGTCGCGTGCAATTTGTGGGGCTGGAAACGGCCGAACCGTTCCTCACCGGCCAATACAGCGAACTTACCGACGCCAACGAAGGCGAAAACAGCCCCATCATCACCGAAGCCATTGCCTACCTGGAGCAGTACGCCGACGCCCTCGGTGAAGCCAACCAGCAGGTGATGGCCACCACCCGCAGCAAAACCAGCGCCGGTGAACTGGCAGATTACATCGCCGGCCTGCTCAATCTCCCCTTTGAAACGGAGGTTGAGCTGCTGGCTACCATCAATGGCGAAAAGCGGTTGGAGCTAACCATCCAATTCCTCAAGCAAGAGCTACGCATCACCGAAGTGCGCAACAAAATCCAGCAAGACGCCCGTGCCGGGGCCGATAAAGCCCAGCGCGAATACCTGCTGCGCGAGCAAATGCGCGCCATCCGCAAGGAACTCGGCGAAGACGGCGAAAGCGTCCCTGACGAGTTGCGTAAAAAAATAGAAGAAGCGGGCATGCCCGAAGATGTCCACGAGCGAGCCATTAAAGAGCTAAAACGGCTGGAATACCAGGGCCAACAATCGGCCGAAGCCAGCGTCATTCGCACCTACCTGGAATGGCTCACCGAGCTGCCCTGGAACCAGGCCACTCAGGACAACCTGGACATTCACCACGTCCGCGAGGTGCTGGATGAAGACCATTACGGCCTGGAAGACGTCAAAGACCGCATTGTGGAATACGTCGCCGTGCGCAAGCTGGCGGGCACCAAAATGCGCGGCGCGATTATTAACCTCAACGGCCCGCCCGGAGTCGGCAAGACCTCCATCGCTACCTCCGTGGCCCGCGCCATTGGCCGGGAGGTGGTGCGCATCAGCCTGGGCGGCGTGCGCGACGAGGCCGAAATTCGCGGCCACCGTCGCACCTACATCGGCGCCATTCCGGGGCGCATCATTCGCGCCTTGCGGGATGCCGAGACGCGCAACCCGGTCATCGTGCTGGATGAGATTGACAAAGTCGGCACCGATTGGCGCGGCGATCCGTCATCTGCCCTGCTGGAAGTGCTGGACCCGGAACAAAACACAAACTTTACGGACCATTACCTGGAATTGCCGTTTGACCTGAGCCAGGTGATCTTCATCACCACCTCCAACCAGCTCAACACCATTCCGGCGCCGCTGCTGGACCGCATGGAAACAATCACCATGCCCGGCTACATCGAAGAAGAAAAAGTGGCCATCGCCGCGGGCTATCTGCTGCCCAAGCAGCTGGAAGGGCACGGCATTGGCAACATTGAGGTCACGCTGCCGCAGGAATCGTTGCAGCATCTCATTCGCTACTACACGCGGGAAGCCGGCGTGCGTAACCTGGAGCGCAGCATCGGCTCTGTGGTGCGCAAAATTGCGGTGAAGGTCGCTGGCGGCGACGCTGGCCCGTTCACCGTCACGCCCGACGACATCACGGAGTATCTTGGCCCGACGAAGTTCCGCTACGGCATGGCCGAGGAGCAGGATGAAGTTGGCGTGGTAACCGGCCTGGCCGTCAACAGCTTTGGCGGCGACACGCTGCCCATCGAGGTGAGTCTGAGCGAGGGCAACGGCAAAATTACCCTCACCGGCTCGTTGGGTGACGTGATGCGCGAATCGGCTCAGGCGGCGCTGACCTATGCGCGGGCCAACGCGCGGGCGCTGGGTCTGGAACCCACCATTTTCGACAAGGTGAACCTGCACGTGCACGTGCCCGACGGCGCGACGCCGAAAGATGGCCCCAGCGCGGGCATTGGCATGGCCACGGCAATTATTTCCGCCTTCACCCGCCGCCCCGTGCGCCGCGATGTGGCCATGACCGGCGAGGTGACGTTGCGCGGCAAGGTGCTGGCCATCGGCGGCCTCAAGTCAAAGACGATTGCGGCCCACCGAGCGGGCATCCAAACGGTGATTTTGCCCAACGACAACGCCAAGGACATTCCTGAGTTGCCTGATTCCATTCGGGAAGAGCTGGAACTAATTCCGGTAAGCCACCTGGATGAGGTGCTGGCGATTGCCCTGCTACCCGGCAGCGAAGTCCCATTTACGGTGGCTGGCGGCAATGAGGGGCTGAACGTGCCCCTGCCCAAAACATCCAGCGGCTCCGGCATCCCCCCCCTCCGCGCCGACAACAGCTAAGCAATAGTTTTGACACAATTCTAGCGCGGCTGCCTGAACAGGCAGCCGCGCTTTTGTTTTAGGCGAGACGCTCTTTCTTGGTTAAAGTCAGAATCAGCCTGTTTTTACACGTCTGCAAAAAAGCTTGTTGAATGATATAGAATAGTATTTGTTCATTGAACATCCACAAAATAGCTAGTTCAATAAAAATAATCAAAGACATTTGATGGATATAATGGAGAGTCAAAATGGAAACTGCGAAAATAGCTGAACCTATTTGGGGAGACAAACTATACCAGCAAAGAGCACGAGAAGCTTTCCCTATCCTGGTACGCCAATCCATTGCCGGTCAGCCAATTTTCTATTCAGATTTAGCCGACGAACTTCAAATGCCAAATCCAAGGAACCTGAATTATGTTTTAGGGAGCATTGGTCAAACGCTGCAAAACTTATCTTTAGAATGGCAAGAAAAAATTCCACCCATAAACTGCATTGTTATTAACAAGTCCACAGGTTTGCCTGGCGAAGGTGTTGGATGGTTCATCGATGATAAAAACAAATTCGCAACATTGCCACGAAAAAATCAAAGGGCAATTGTAGATGTAGAATTACAGAATATATATGCTTATCGACGATGGCTTGAAATTTTGCATTTACTTGGGCTAGAGTATCAGCAAACTACTGATTATTCTGTTTTCGCAAACCAAGCTAGAAGAAGACTTGGACAGGGGGAAAGCGAATATCATAGAAAATTCAAAGAGTTTATCAATCAAAATCCACAAATTCTTGGATTGCCTAAAAGCACACAGCCCGGACATCTTGAGTTTGGATTGCCGTCTGGTGATACTTTAGATGTTCTATTTATTGGAAAAACAGATTGGGTTGTGGCTGAAGCCAAATCACGCATCTCGGACACGGCAGATATTTATCGAGGTATCTATCAATGTGTCAAGTACAATGCAATTGTAGAAGCATATCAAAGTGAAAAAGGATTATCACCCAGTTGTCGAGTGATTTTGGTTTTACAAAACAAATTCCCCAAAGAATTGATTGAACTAAAAAATTTACTCGGAGTTGAGGTTATTGATAATATTTTTATGGAGCAAGAAAATAACAGTTTGCTGTCCAATGATTGATCTATATCAAGGTCTCCCACCGCTCATCTGTTAAAATAGAGGCTCCATAAACCACATTCGGGAGACAAAAGATGAGCGAACCAACCTACGATCTTGTTGAAAATTTAGCGGCGCTGCTGCCGAAAATTCCGGCGGAGGCGATTGTGAGCCGCAAGGTGTATAGCGATGATCTGCTGAAGGTGACGCTGTTTGGCTTTGCCGCCGGGGAAGAGCTGACAGAGCATACGGCCGCTTTCCCCGCCACTCTCCACTTCCTAACCGGTGAAGCCACGCTGACCCTCGGCGAAGATACCTTCGCAGCCCAGGCGGGCACCTGGGTGCAGATGCCCGCTCATTTGCCACACAGCGTTTTGGCGAAAACGGCCGTTACCATGCTGCTCACCCTCACCGTCAATAAATCCGCAGATTAACGCAGATTAGCGCAGATTTTTTTCTAATCTGCGAAATCTGCGGATAAAATATTCCCATGAAGACGAAGCTTCCTCCAATCCAACTGCCCATCATGGCAGCGGTGCTGGTTACCCTACTGGCGGCGCTATGGGCCGGGCTGATCCGCGTTGGCTGGCAGTGGCCTGCGCTGCAACCGCTGCTTCCCTCCCTGCATGGCCCGCTGATGATTTCCGGCTTTTTGGGCACGCTGATTAGTTTAGAACGGGCGGTGGCGATGAAACGGCCGTTCACCTACCTCGGTCCAACATTGAGCGGTCTTGGAGCCGTCTGGCTGGTAGTAGGGCTGCCCACACCTGTGGGGCAGTGGCTGCTGCTGTTGGGGAGTGTGGGGTTAACGGCCGTTTTCATCCACATCATCCGCCAGCACCCCGCCAGCTACACCCTCACGATGGGGCTGGGCGCGCTTTGCTGGCTGGTGGGCAACGCCCTCTGGCTGGGCGGCTGGCCCATCTTTCGCATCGTTTACTGGTGGGCGGGCTTTCTGGTGCTCACCATCGTGGGTGAGCGGCTGGAGCTAAGCCGCGTGGCCCGCTTGTCCGCCAACACTATCCGGCTGTTTGTGGCGGCGGTGGCCCTTTTTATGGCGGGCTTGCTCGTCGTGCTGGCCTGGGGCGGCCCCGGCACGCGCCTCATCGGGCTAGGGCTAATCGCCCTGGCACTCTGGCTGGGATTGTTTGACATCGCCCGCAAAACGGTGCGCCGCACGGGGCTAACGCGGTTCATTGCCGTGAATTTGCTGCTGGGCTACGGCTGGCTGCTCATCGGCGGGCTGGTGGCGCTGCTGTTGGGGCAAACCATCGCCGGACCACGCTACGACTTTATGCTGCACGCCGTTTTTGTTGGCTTTGTCTTTGGCATGATTTTTGCCCACGCTCCTATCATTTTGCCCTCAATTTTGCCCATCCAGGTACGCTTTCATCCGGTTTTGTACGGCCCGACGATTTTCCTGCACCTGGCGCTGCTGCTGCGGGCTTTGGGCGATGTAGGGGCCTGGCAGTCGGTACGCGCCTGGGGCGGACTGCTTAACGCGGTCGCCATTTTGTGGTTCATGGGGCAAATGGCGTACTTGGCAGCCACGACTCCTAAATCAATGGGGCGCGGATAAACGCGGATGACGCAGATAAAAAGATCAGCGTTCATCCACGCTCGTCCGCGTCCAAATTTTCCATTTTCACGATGATGATACTCACGATAAAATGAGCAGTATGACCGATTCGCAACCGCAGGCCAAACGGCCGTCTCAATTTCGCAAACAACTCATCTTACCGGCCGAACACGGCTCCTGGAGCTGGCTGCTGGTGCCCTTTTTGGTGGGAACGGCCGTCTCGCAAACATTCAATCTGCCCGTCATTTTGGTTCTGGTAGGGGGACTCGCCTTCTTTTTGCTGCGCCAACCGGCGACTGTTTGGCTGCGGGCGCGGCAAGGTAAAGGCCGCCGCAGCGATGAGCCGCTGGCGCTGCGAATCCTGCTGCTGCTGGGCGGGGTTGTGCTGCTGAACGGGCTTGGGTTGTTGTGGTACGGCCGTTTCATCATGATAACACTGCTGCTGCCATTTGGATTGCTAATGTTTGCCTACTTGCAAGTGGCGCAAGGGTCGCAAAGCACCCGCACCCTGCGCATGGAGCTGATTGGCGCGGCGGCGCTGGCGCTGATGGCTCCGGCGGTGATGCTGGCTGCGCTGGGCCAATCATACGCAACGGTATGGCTGGTGTGGGGCTTGATGGCCGCCCAAAACGTGCTGGGCGTTTTCTACGTCCGCCAGCGCATTGCCGACACGCATAAACGGCCGTTTAACCGCCAGCCGCAGTTGTGGAGCCATATTGTGGGATTGGTGTTGGTGGGGGGAACGGCCGTTGCGGGCCTCATTCCCTGGCTGGCCGTGCTGCCCTTTGCTGGCTTTTTACTGCGCGCCAGTTGGACGTTCCAACAGCCGCGACCCATCGACAATGTGAAAAAGTTTGGCTTTCAAGAAGTGGGGGTGGAATTATTGAGCGGCGCTTTGATTGCGATTGGGTATTTAGTTTAACAATCCGTGCGTGATTTTCATCTGCCCGCCGAGGGCTGAAGCCCCCGGCTAAAAGTGAAAGCCCTACGGGGCTGGAAACAGCCTCAAAGAGGCTTTCACAACTAGCCCGGTCCGTTTACGGCCGGGTGGGTTCCCGCAACGAAAAACCGGATTTTGAGCTAACTCAAAATCCGGTTTTTGTTTGAGGTGGAGATGGCGGGAATCGAACCCGCGTCCGAAAAATTCGACCTCTAGACGTCTACAAGCTTAGTTGGTCTATTTCATGGTTTAGCTGATAGGCGCCCCGACCAACTGGGTCAGCTAACAGCCCGCTGCTGACTCCCGAAAGAGCCGCTTAAGCATCTCTAGCAACATCGAGATGCAGCACGTTGACGTTGATGTCGCCTAACACTCGCCCGGCCAACGAACGAACGAGGTAGACGGAGCTTCCGTCTTTGGAAGCCGCACGCTAGGTTTTAGCCGTTATTAGGCGGCCAAAGGCATAGCGCTGTAGTTTGTGCGTGTGTTTGCACTTATTGTTTGCTTCCAGTTTTACGAGGTGTAAAGCGTGCTCGGCTTGCAGTCCAGGACCAACCTTCCCCGTCGAAGCCAGTCATCCCCAGACAAATTAGAGTATAGCAGATGCGGGAACGGCCGTCTATTGGAAGCGCATAAGTTTTGGCAAGGTGACAAGGTGAATGGCTGTTCAAAATTCACGATTCACGATTGGAAGATAAGTCAGCTGATCCAATCGAGGAAGCGGTAGTAGTGGCCTAGCAGCGGGGCGATACGGCCGTATTTGCGATAATAAAAGCGCATGGCGGGCTGGATGGTTACAAACGGGCTGGTCCGCTTCTGCCCGGAGAGCAGCAGACCCGCTTCGCGACCCAGGTAAGCGGAAAGCGCCACGCCCTGCCCGCTATAGCCCAACGCAAAATGCACCCCGTTCACCCGCCCAATGTGGGGCACCATGTCAAACGTCTGGCCCAGGTTGCCGCCCCAGGCGTAAGCCAGCGGCACCTCGGCCAGCAGGGGGAAGCGCTGGATCAGCTGCTGACGCAGCGTGGCGGCAACGTCCAACAAGTCCGGGTCCAAGCCCCAATACCGATGGCTACCAAACAGGAAACGGCCGTCTGGCGTCAGGCGAAAATAGTGCGGCAGCCAGCGTGAATCCTGCGCCGACCAGCCGTTGGGGTTTAAATAACGCTGCTGGGCCGCCGTGAGCGACTCGGTGACGATGGCTACGCTGCTCATGGGGAAAATCAGGCGCTGAACGGGACGTACCAGCTTGCCGTCGTTGCCGTTGGTTGCCAGCAGCACCTCTCGCGCCTTCACCGTGCCCTGGCTGGTCTGGATATTGAAGCCGTTGGCAAACTTTTCCAGCCGGGTAACGGCCGTTTTCTCACACAACAAGCCCCCTTGCCGGGCCACTGCCCCCGCCAGACCGTACAAATATTTGGTCGGATGCAGACTGGCGCTCCATTCGTTAAGCATGCCACCGAAATACGCTTTGGAGCCAACGGCCGTTTCCACCTCGTCGGGCGAAAGAAGCTGCACCGTAAAATCCATCTCATCCGCCAGCCAGGCAACCAGCTGCTTCATGGAAGCAAAATGGGACGGCTTGGCTGCCAACGTGAGGTGGCCGCGCCGGGTAAAATCGCAGCTGATGCCCTCGTCGGCCACAATTTCACCAACCAGATCAACCGCTTCCAGCGACGCCTGCCACAGCTGCCGCCCCACTGCCTCTCCGTGCCAATCGAACAGGTTGGCCAGACTTTGCCGAAAACCGGTGGTAACGATACCCGCATGGCGAGAACTGGCCCCGGCCCCGATACGATCTTGTTCGAGAACGGCCGTTTCCACCCCGCTCCTGGCCAAAGCATACGCCGCCGACAGCCCCGTGTAGCCCCCGCCGATAATCGCCACATCTACCCGCTGCGGCAAAACCGAAACCGGCAATGTATCGGGTCGTGGATAATCATCTTGCCAAAAGGGGAGGGTTTTCATAACGTTTGGTCTCAATGAAATTGGTTAAATGATAGCTCTATTGTCGGGGAGTGTGGGTGGTGGGTCAAGCGGAGTTTGGTAAGGGTAAATTTTGGCGCGAGGCGCCCTTGCTTTTCGCAGTCTGTCCCTCGCACACGAGTGTTATGCTGCCGGGTTTGGCTGCCGGAATTTTGGCACAATCTTGGTTTTCATGCTGCCAGAGCTGGGATAGGTCATTAGCGGTTCATCGGCTTCCACGGTGACGGTGTGGCTCCGGCCCGCTTTTGTTTGGAACTGCACCTGCCACACCCCTTCGTTTACCAGTTCAGTGCCAACATGTTGGTAAGCATCCTGATGAAACACGGCCGTTTCCTGCCGCAAGTAATGTTCAGCCACCTGCTCCACGGGTTGGTAACAGGAACGGCCGCGCAGCTTTTCCGGCCACACGGTACGATTCTTCACGTGCGTCAACAGCTGCGGGACATCTTCTGGTGAAAGACGGCCGTAGCTCAACCCATCTGGCAAGGTAAGCAGCAATGGCGCAAACCGATGGCCGCCCAAATGCGTGGTTTCCCAAACGGCCGTGCCTGCCGCCGCCAACACTCGCAGCAGCGCACCCCCGTGCAAAGCACAACAAACATCCCGCTTGCCATGACTGCACACCAGAAACTGTAACGCATCAGTCAGGGCCGCTGCGTATTGAGCCTCGCCGGCAACGATGGCGGGCAAGTCTAGTTGCAACAGCTCATCGTAGCTGTCTAGGTCAAAGCGGTAAACACGTGACCCCGCATCGGCAAAGCAGGCCACAAAAAAAGCCCACCCCGTGCGCTCACCGCGCGGCTGCTTGATAAATTGCAGATGCCCGTTGACCGGGGCGCTTTGTTCTGTTAGCCAGGCCTGAATGGGCTGAGGCAAATCATTGTCGCTGGGGGCCTGAGCGCGCCAGGGTTGGGTGTACTCCAGCAAAAACCAGACCTTGCCAAATAAAGCTGTGCCAACCACCTCTTCACCAATGGCGTTAGCCCAATCGGTACAATAAAAATCGGGAGCAGGTTGGGAAGTTGCACTCATAACTTTTTACCGCGCTAAAAAACCTGACAGGTTTACGACAAATCTGGTCAAAAAACGTTATTTGCCGGGCAGGTTAGCTAATTTTTTGCTTACTTTGAAAACCTGACAGGTTTACGACAAATCTGGTCAAAAAAGGTTATTTGCCAGGCAGGGTTAGCTAATTTTTTGCTTACTTTGAAAACCTGTCAGGTTTCGATAAGTTACGTTATTCAGCAGCCTCTTCGCCGCCGCCAGCGGCCATTGTGCGCCGCACAAAATCTTCTACCAACAGCAGCGCGCCGCCGGAATGTTTGATCGTGTTCAGCAGCGTGGTCATTGAATCAACCTCTTCGACCTGCTCTGTAACAAACCATTGTAAGAACTGAATGCTGGCGTAATCCTTCTCCGCTTCAGCAATGGACAGGATGTTGTTAATTTGGTTGGTGACCTTGATTTCCTGATCCAGGGCAAACTGCACCGCGTCGCTGGCGCTGGCAAACTCGTTGCGCATCTCTGGCAGGCCGGGAATGATGGGTTTGGCTCCGGCTTCCAGCAAGAAGTGCACAAACTTCATCGCGTGCATCCGCTCTTCTTCCGCCTGACGGTAGAAAAAGGCGGCCAGATCGGGCAAGGTTTCTTCATCAAAATAGACGGCAATGGCCACGTACTGGGCAGAAGCGGTAAATTCGCTCTGAATTTGGGCGTTCATTGCTTCGACAACTTTTGGTTTAATGATCATGGTGATCTCCTTTTTGAATTTTTAGTGGTTGGTGGTTAGTGGTTGGTGGTTAGTGGCTGGTATTTGGCAAACTAGCCGCTAACCGCCAGCAACTATTTCCATTATACCCAGAAGGCTGGCTGCGCTTACCGACTTTTGTCGGGAACGACGCGGTTTTGGTGGAAGCAGGGCAATTCATGTGGGGCGGCAAACTGGACGGCAACGGCCGTTCCTTCCGCCAAACTGTTCTCGTGGGGCTGCCAACTGTGGATGAGCGTACCGTCGTGCAGACGCACACCATAAACAAAAGCAATGCCCACAAACTGCCGCGAAACGATACGGCCGTTCCCCGCATCATCTGGTTGCACCCGCAAATCATCGGGGCGGACGGCAACCTCAACGGCCGTGCCGCTGGCCAACGGCAAAGTTTGCGGCAGCAAACCCAGAGGCGTTTGCACACCGCGTCCGGTCACTTCACCCGGCAAAAAGTCAGTCTGACCCAAAAATTCGGCCACAAAGCGGGTGCGGGGCTGGTGGAAAATCGCTTCCGGCGAACCAACCTGCTCCAGCCGTCCCCGATTCATCACGCCAACCTGATCCCCCATGTACAGCGCCTCTTCCTGATCGTGGGTGACAAAAA
Source organism: Ardenticatenaceae bacterium (assembly GCA_020634455.1). Lineage (GTDB taxonomy): Bacteria > Chloroflexota > Anaerolineae > Promineifilales > Promineifilaceae > Leptofilum. The sequence goes on from JACKBQ010000001.1 coordinate 1,746,927, forward strand.
CGGCCGTTGTGCCACTCGACTTCAACAGCCCCCGCACCTCCTGGCGCATCTCCACCCGCAAGGCCGCGTCCAGATTAGAAAATGGTTCGTCGAGCAGCAACACCACCGGCTGCGGAGCCAACGCCCGCGCCAGCGCCACGCGCTGCTGCTGCCCGCCAGAAAGCTGGTGCGGCATCCGCTCGCCCAAGCCACCCAGCCCCACAAAATTCAGCATCTCTTCAATTCGCTCGGATTGGCCTCGCTTGAGGCCAAAGCCCACGTTTTGCGTCAGGCTGAGGTGGGGAAAGATGGCGTAATCCTGAAACACAATGCCCACGCGCCGCTTTTCTGGTGGCACATGTAAAGCGCCGTCGGCCATGAGCTGGTTGTTGATTTCGATACGGCCGTTGTCCAACGTCTCGAACCCGGCAATCAGCCGCAGGGTGGTGGTTTTGCCACAGCCGCTTGGCCCCAGCAGCACCAAAATCTCCCCCGGCGCAACGGTCAGGTTCACATCTTGCACCACGGGCAACTTTTCAAACGATTTGTAGAGATTACGACAGGTGACGGTGGACATGGGAACAATGGTTAATTGCTAATGGTAAATGCAGCGATGTGCGAACAAATCATTAACCCTTAAAAATTCACCATTAACCATTAATTATTCCTTCTCCCGTAAGGTCATCCAGGCCAGCGGGATGGAGGAGAGCAGGAGCAGGAGCAGCGTGGGCGCGGCGGCGCGGGCAAAAAATGCCTCGCCAATGTTGGACCAAATTTCGGCCGACAGGGTGTTGAAGCCAAGCGGGCTCAAAATGAGTGTGGCGGGCAGCTCCTTCATGCAGGTGAGGAACACCAGCGCCGCCCCGGCCAACATCCCCGGTTTAACCAGGGGCAGGGTGATGCGGCGGAAAATGTCAGACGGCCGTTTGCCCAAACTTTGCGCCGCTTCTTCCAGACTCGATGAGACTTGCAGCAGCGAACTGCGCTGTGCCCCCACCGCCTGCGGAATGAACAAAATAACGTAGGCAATGAGCAGCATCGGCAACGTTTGGTACAGCGAGGCGGCGTAATTGGTGCCAAAATAGACGTAAGCCAGCGCCACCACGATGCCCGGCAGCGCAAAACTGGCATATGAAAGCCGCTCAAACAGGCGGCTCAGTCGCCCCGGACGGCGCACCACCAAAATGGCAATGGGCAGCGCCAGCAGCATGGCCAGCCCCGCCCCCAGCAGCGAGGCGGACAGCGAATGCCAGGCCGGTTCCACCAGTGACAGCAACGATTCCACATTGGTTTGGGCTGCGCCCAGGCTCTTCACCGCCCAATCCTGATTCAGGCCGCGCCAGAACCAGTAAGCCAGCCCCAGCGAAGGCACAATCAGTGCCCAAAAAGAGAGCAGCCCCGTAAAACTTAACCCCAGCCAGCGCCAGCGACCCAGCTTTACCGGAGTTTGAGCGCGCGCCACGCCAATCGACACGCGGGCATAGCGGGCCTTGCCCTGGCTGCGCTGCTCCAGGTAGAGGATAACGGCCGTTGCCAGCACCAGCACCAACGCCATCGCCGCCGCCATGTCCAGCTTGTAGCCCAGGTAGCGGTTGTAAATGATGCGGGTGAAGGTGGAGTATTGCAGCATGGTCACCGCGCCAAAGTCGCGCAGGGTGTAGAGCATGACAAGCAAACCACCCGCAGTGATAGACGGCCGTAAATAAGGCAACGTCACCCGCCAAAACGCCCGCCATGGCGACAGACCCAAACTGCGCGCCGCTTCCACCAGCGCCGGGTCCATCTTCTTCAGGGCGCTGCGCACCGTGAGGAAAATGAACGGATAGCTCACCAGCGTCAGCACCAGGAAAGCGCCGGGGAAGCCGTAAAAGCTCGGCAGCCGCTCAACGCCAAAGATGGGGTACAAAATTTGCTGTAACAAACCCTTGGGAGTGAGAATCGAGGCAAAAAGATAGGCAGCGACGTAGCTGGGGACTACCAGGGGGAGCGCCACAATCACAGCCCACAACCGTTTCCCCGGTAAATCGGTGCTGGTTGTGAGCCAGGCCAGGGGCACGGCAATGAGGGTAGAAGCGGCCGTAACCGCTGCCGCCAGCCCCAGCGTGTTGCCTAAAATTTCCAGCGTACGCGGCTGCGACAATGTTTCCCACGCTTCTGCCCAGCTCGTGCCGACGCGCAAAAGCAAGTAGGCAGGCACCATCAAAATGAGAGCCGCCACCAACCCGGCGCTACCAATCAACAACCATTGAAACGGTGACCAGTGGCGCTGCCGCAGCCACGATTGATTTAATTCAACTTTGAGCCTTGGCAGCGAACGAACCCCGCTGTTCACATTGCCAAAATCAGTCACACCCATGTTGGTTTCCTGCTATGGTTGAAAATTTGGGCCGAAATTCGGCTACCCTCTCTATAGCATTATCTAAGGAAACTGGATTGAAACAAGGGAGGGCAGTCAACTTTTGAATTAACAAACGATCAAGCCAAACATTCGATCGGTTAAGTCAAAAGTTAACCGGGGTTAATTCTTACTATCGGTGCAACTTTCGGCACTGGCGTAGATTGGACCAATTTCAGTTAAAAACAACCTGTCGGGGCTGTGCCAAAATTGGTCCAATCTTTCGGGATTTATTCGATGATGCCGAGTTCCAGGAGCAAGTCTTGCGTGCCTTCAAGATCGTCCAAATCGTTCATGGAAATGTTAAGCGCCACGGCGTCTAGCTCTGAAAAAGCGGGCAAACCGGGATGAATCGCCACACCTTCTACCACCGGGTATTCAAAGGTTTCGTCCGCAAAATATTGCTGGGCTTCTGCCGAAAGCAGGAAGTCGATGAAACGTTGCGCATTTTCCGCGTTGGGAGCGCTATTTAAAATGCCTGCGCCAGATACCATGATGAGCGAGCCGGGGCCGCCACCTGCCAGAAATTGATTACGCGCCGGGAAGCTTTCGCCTTCTTCAGCCAGAAAACGGTAAAGGTAGTAATGGTTCACAAACCCAACATCCACTTCCCCAGTGGCCACACCAGAGACGATGGGCGTGTTGCTGCTGTAGACAACCGGGTTGTTGGCCTGGATGCCGGTCAGCCAGTCGCGGGTTTTTTCTTCCCCCCAGGTGGTGCGCATGGCGGTAACCATTGCCTGGAAGGAGCCGTTGGTAGGTGCCCAACCGATACGGCCGTTCCACTCAGGCTGAATAAAGTCAAAAATATCTTGTGGCAGTTCCGTTGCCGGGTCGGCGAAAACGTTGGTGTTGTAAACAACCACCCGTGCCCGGCCAGAAATACCCACCCAGCTATGATCTTCAGGAGCAAAACGGGCTGGCACCTGGGCAATGGTCGCCTCTGGCAAGGTGGCAAACATGCCCGCATTGGCGATAGCACCCAACCCGCCGGGGTCTTGCGCATAAAAGAGATCAGCCGGGCTGTTAGCGCCCTCTTCCAGCAGCACACCCGCCATTTCTGAGGTGCTGCCGTAGCGAACTTCAACGTTAATCCCGGTTTCGGACGCAAATTGCTCAATAATGGGGGCAACCAGGCTGTCGCTGCGGCCTGAATAAATCACCAGGCTGCCAGCTTCGCCGTCACCTTCTGTCACGGCAACAGCTTCTGGGTCAGCAACAGGGTCTGGTTCAGCCGCCACGCCATCCTCAGTGGTGGGTGCTTCGTCGCCCGAACCACAGGCGACCAACAGCAGGGCCAGCAGCAGCAAAACAGTTATCGAGGCAATTTGTCTCGTTCTTTGAGTTAACATAAAACTTCTCCTTCGAAAATATATTTGCCACAGAGGTCACAGAGAAAAATCTGTGTAATCTGCGTAATCTATGGATTTTCATTTATGGTAGCCAACAGCAGTTGGTGTTGTCCCCTGTGAATTTAGGACGCGGATTTAAACTGCCTGTTTGGTAATGTGGGGGTGATTATGCCGGAGAAGGAGGGGGTAAAACAATGGCGGGTGATCATTTGAAAGTGAACGGCCGTTTGCAAAAAAATTTACGGCCGTTCACCCAAAAACAATCATTGGTTAAAGCAAAAGTTAACTGTGGTAAATTTGCCACAGAGAGCACAGAGAAAAAGAGGGTTTTCTCTAAAATCTCTGTGCACTCTGTGGCCAAACTTTAAATAAGCGCATGGATTTGGGCAACGGCCGTTGCCGTGTCCACATCATCCACCACCACGCTGATGCTGCATTCAGACGAACCCTGGGCAATGGCGATGACGTTGACGCGGTGATCGCCCAAAGCGGTAAACACACGGCCAGAAATGCCCGGCGTACCGCGCATCCCCGCCCCCACAATCGTCACAATGGAAACTGGCTCATCGGCCCAAATGCGATCAATATCCTTGCGGGCCAGCTCTGTTTTAAACTCCGCTTCCAGCCCGGCGATGATGCTCCTGGTGGCATTGTCCGGCGCAGCAAAGCAGATGGATTGCTCCGACGACGCCTGGCTGATGAGCAGCACGCTCTGGTTGTCGCGGGCCACCGCGCCAAAGGTGCGGGCGGCAATGCCAGGGATACCCATCATGCCCTTGCCTTCCACGGTGATGAGGCTCAGGTTTTTGATGGCCGTTACCGCTTTGATGCCGCCGTTGCCGTTGGGCGCATCTGGCACGATGACGGTACCGGGATGGCTGGGGTTGAACGTATTTTTGATGCGCAGCGGGATGCCATTTTCCACGCAGGGGCGCATCGTTTTGGGATGCAGCACCTTGGCTCCGTAAAAAGCGAGTTCAGACACCTCGCGGTAACTCAACTGCGGGATCGATCGAGCGTCTGGCACCAGGCGCGGATCGGCGGTCATGACGCCGTCTACATCGGTCCAAATCCACACTTCATCGGCGCTGAGCGCTTCACCCAAGATGGCTCCGGTGTAGTCGGAGCCGCCGCGCCCCAGAGTAGTGGTGATGCCGTTGGCGGTGGCGGCAATGAAGCCAGTGACGATAGGGATGACGCCGTTGGCCAGCAACGGCCGTATCCGGCCCTCCGTCTTCTCTTTTGTTTGGGCAAACAAGGGGGCTGCGTTTTGGAAGTTGTTGTCGGTGACAATCAGCTCAGTGGCGTCCACAGCCTCGGCCGGGATGCCGCTCTGGCGCAGATAGGCGGCCAAAATGCGGGCGCTCATCTGCTCGCCCATGCCACCGATGGTATCCAGGGCGCGGGGACTGAGTTCGCCCAGCACATGCACAGCTTGACATAAATCAGAGAAACGATCGATAAAACGGCCGTTTTCCATCAAAATTTGCTGCCGTTCGCCGTCGGGAGCCAGCAGGCCGTCAATCGCTTCAAGGTGAATCTCTCGCAGCTGATTGGCCAGCTTTTGGTACGTGTGGCCATCTCCGTTGGCGGCGGAGTGCGCCCCTTCCAGCAGCAAATCGGTTACTTTTACGGGCTTGGACCCCATCGCCGAGACGATGGCGACGGTTTGGCCCCACTGTTTTTTACTGTTTTGAATGAGAACGGCCGTTTCGCGCATCGCCTGGGCGCTCCCTACGGACGTTCCGCCGAATTTCATTACGAGTGTCATTTTTTCTCCAGTTCTCAAGTTTGCAAGTGTGCAGGTTTGCAAGTGTGCAAGTCAGGTGTAGTTGCTACTCGCCTACTTGCCTACTTGCAAACTCCCTAATGCTTGTTCCAGATCGGCCAGTATATCGGCCGTTTCTTCGATGCCAATGGCAAATCTAACCAAATTATCCTTCATCCCAATTGTGCGCCGTTCCTCTGTGGACAGTTCAAAATAGGACATAATGGCCGGCTGCTCGATGAGGCTCTCCACCCCACCCAGGCTGGCCGCGATGTACGGGATTTTCAGGGCGTCCACCACGCGGGCGGCGGCGTTAAGCGCCGTCTCGCCAGCGGGCACGGCCACTTCAAAGCTGACCACGCCGCCAAAGCCGCCCATCTGCTGGCGGGCAATGGCGTGGTCGGGATGAGACGGCAGGCCGGGATACCAAACTCGGTCAATGGCGGGATGGCTCTCTAAAAATTCGGCCACCGCCTGGGCAGAACGATTTTGCTGCTGCACCCGCAGCGCCAGCGTCTTCAGGCCGCGCTCCAGCAGGTAGGCCGCGTGCGGATCGAGGACGCCGCCCAGCATGCCCTGGCTTTGCCGCAGGGCGTGGATCAGCCCCGCTTCGCCGACGGCCACGCCCGCCATCACGTCGTTGTGGCCGCTGAAATATTTGGTGCCGCTGTGGATGACGAGATCGATGCCGTAGGCTAACGGCCGTTGGTTCACGGGCGTGGCAAAGGTGGCGTCGATCATCGTTTTGATGCGCTTGTGCTGCCTGGCGATGGCTACAATCTTCTCCAAATCGGCCACGCGCAGGTACGGATTGGTGGGGCTTTCGGTGAGGATGATGCGGGTATTGGGCTGGATGGCGGCAGCGAGTGCGTCGTAATCGCCCATCGGCACTTCACTGCTTTCGATGCCCAACCGCTTGAGGAAGGTTTGGCAAAATTGGCGCGTTTTGCGGTAGCTGTCGTCGGTGAAGATGACGTGGCTGCCGGTGGGCAGCATAGAGAGGAGGATGTTGGTAACGGCCGTCATCCCCGTAGGAAACAGCAGGGCATCGTAATTGCCGGGCAAATCGCCCGCTTCCAGCGCCGCCAGCCGCTGCTCCACCGCGCGCACGGTGGGGTTGCCGTAGCGGGCATACTCCACCCGCCCGCCCGTGCCGCCCCACAGCTTGCCTTCCTGGTAGGCGATGAGATCGGCCGTGTTGGCAAAGGTGTAGGTGGCCGTTTGCCAGATGGGGGTGGTGAGGGCGTGGTTGGGTTTGGGTTGACGCAAGGGAAGATGACCGTGAACGGCCGTTGTCCCATTCGGTAAGTTTTCTGTCTGTAACTCGCTTAATTTTTCCATCATTCTTCCTCCAAACCCTCTGTGTTCTCTGTGGCAAAATAAAAAAAGCCCCTCCTGGAAGTTACAGAAGGGGCTTATCAAATCAATGTCGCCACAACTCATCTTCCAGAAGATTTATTCTTCTGCCGGAATTAGCACCTGTCCCATTTTTAGTAATCCGTAATCGGTTATCAGTTATCGGTTTTGTTTTTACCGATTACGGATCACCGTCCACCGATCACGGGGGATGGTTGCTGAGGCTTCATCGGGCCGTTCCCTCCACCTCTCTAGATAAGAATTTTTGGCACAAGCAACTGCCTGCACCAAAGTTTATTTAATTGTGAGCAAGATCGTAGCAAAAGGTAAGTGGGTTGTCAAAAAAATGGCGGGAGCCGCACAATGCCTGCCAATCCTGGCAAATTGGCAAGTGGCTCACGGGCGATCCCATTGCCGGGGAAGTTTGCTATAAAAATTTATTCAAACGCTGCATAAACGTATCCAACCGATATGGCTTTTGCAAAAAACCAACCAATGGCGGGGAGGCAAAGCCCCGTATCGCGTCTGACTCGCTGTAGCCAGACGAAAGCATGATACGCACATTTGAATCGAACGCTTCTAGCTCCAAGAATGTTTCATGTCCACTTTTTCCAGGCATGGACAAATCCAGCAGCACCAAATCAATTTGTTCATGATGCTTCTGGTAAAGTGCGATGCCTTCATCTCCATTGGCCGCGGCAAGGACATTGATACCTTCCATTTCTAAGATATCGGCAACTGCTTCGCGCACAGCTCTTTCATCATCAATAACCAGTACCAAACCTTCTTTATGTTTTTCCATTTCTATCAGCTCCTCTAGCGGAATTTCAATAGGTTTATCTACGATGGGGAAGAGCAATTCAAATCGCGTCCCTTGGTCAGCTTCGCTTGCCACATGCAATCCGCCATGATGGCTGCGGACAATACCCAAAACTGCGGCTAACCCCAAGCCCCGCCCGGTAAATTTGGTGGTAAAAAAGGGGTCGAATATTTTGGTTAGCGTTTCTTCTGCCATACCTGTACCGCTATCTTGCACATACAAATGCACATAGAGGCCCTCAGGTAATGGCTGGTCTGTAAAGCGCCAAAAGTGGCTGTCTTGCAGGGTGAGTGTGGCAACGGCCGTTCCTACGCAAATCACCCCGGCTTGTTCACCAATTGCTTCCGCTGCGTTAATGATGAGATTCATCAACACCTGCTGAAGTTGGGTCGTATCCCCTTCTAGGTTGGGCAACTCTGTAGCCAGCTTCAATTTTAGCTGCACCTGTTTGGGCAAAGCCACTTTTAGCAAATCCAGGCTTTTTTGAATGAGCGCGTTCAGGTTAATCGGCTGAATGGTAAATTGACCACCGCCTGAATAGGCCAGAAGCTGGCGCGTGAGGTTGGCGGCTTGCTCGGCAGCTTCAACAGCTTTGGCAACGTGGCCAAAGGCGGCATCTTCTGGTTGCAAGAAGGATTGTGCCAGTGAGGTTTGTCCCAGCATGGCGACTAGCAAATTGTTAAAATCGTGGGCAATGCCGCCAGCTAAGATGCCCAGGCTCTCTATTTTTTGGGCGCGGTGCATCGCCCGCATGGTCTGTTTGCGCTCGGTAATATCGCGGGCGGTTGTGACAAAAGAGACGATCTCCCCGGAAGGCCCCAAAACGGGGCTGGTTAAAAATTCAATTTCCACATCACCATCGGGCATGGGATAAATAAATTCACGCACGGTAAGTTGGCCTGTCTCTAAAACGGCCGCTCTGTCCTGGTCGCTTAGCTGGCCAAAAGCGGAGGGTAAATTCAGCTCCTGCCAGGTTTTGCCCACCACATCACGAACCGACACCTGTAAATAATTTAAGATGGCGTTACTGATGAACTGGAAACGGCCGTTTAAATCGAACACCAAAAAATTATCCGGCGTTGCGGCCAAAATTGCTTCCAACAAGCGCGTCTGTTGGGTTAATTCAGCCGACAACGCACGCTGCCGTTCTTCGGCTTGTTTGCGCTCAATTGCCCTGGCAATCTGCTCTGAGACAAACAGTAAGAACTGCTGATCCCGCTCAGAATAAGCTGTCGTTTCTTTGTAACTTTGCACGGCCATGGCCCCAACGGCCGTTTCATGGGTGCGCAAGGGAACGCCAAGCCATACCTCTGGCATCGTGCCCCGCACATTCAATACCCCTTCAGCAATTCGGGCTTCAATTTGCTGCCGAGTTAAAAGCTGAGAACAATTTTCATGCACTACCAGCTCTGCCAGCCCGGTTCCAGCCTGATACCGCCCCGTAAGCGTATCGAACTGATCAACAAAATAAGGAACCTCAATTGTGTCTGTCGCTTCATCGTAGAGGGCAATGTAGAAGTTCTCCACATCTAGCTGCAACGCCAGGATTTGGTGGATAGACCGGTACAACTCATCTAAAGAAACGCTGGTACTGGCAACATCGGCAATACGGTACACTGTTTTTTGCAGCTGTTCAGACTGAATACGTTCCGTAATATCGCTAAGGACGCCTTCAAGAAACAGCAACTCCCCTTGTGAATCATAGGCGCCACTACCAACATCTTCTACCCAGCGCCAAATGCCAGACCGATGTCGTACGCGGTAAACAAAGCAATACTTATCAGCTGGCGTTAAGTCCAGGCCATCCAACAACATACCTGAATCTGCATGATCATCAGGATGAATAAGGTCTGCTAGCGTCACTTCTCGACGAATCAACTGTTCTCTGGAATAGCCAGTTAACGTCTCAATTTTCTCGTTTATGTAAATTAGAGGATAGTTTTGTTCATTTTTGACCAGGTAAATTACCCCCGGAACGTTTTCGGCCAAGACGCGAAACTGCTCTTCGCGTTGGCGCACCACCTGAAACAAGCGGGCATTCTCTAACGCGATAGATAGATGCGTAGCAAAAGCGCCAATCGCTGGCACATCTCTCTGAGTCAGTTTTGCCCCAGCCAGATACAAAACACCAATTATTTTAGATTCAGCAAATAGCGGGGCTATTATGGCCGGGATATGAATGAAAGGCTTGATCAATGGAGCAATCAATCGAAAAATCTTTGGGGGGATTACCTCCTGCATTTTTTCCGTGTTGTCGGCCAAAAAGACGATACTCCCATTGGTCAGCACCAACGATTCTGCGGCAACGTCGTCTATTGAATAAGAAAATTGCAGGGCGTTGACCCGTGCTGCTTTTTCGGCCCGCTTCATGAACCGCATTAGCTTCTCGGAAAAAACGGTAAAAACAACGTGTAAGCGCGTACGACTTTCGTCTAGCAAATTAATGCTGCCATGGAGACCCAGTTTGGTAAGCTGCTCGCTAAACACCTGGTAAACGGCCGTTTCCGACTGCGCGGCCTGCTGTAAAGCCACCGAGGCAGCATGGAGACCCTGCCAAAAATCACCGCCTTCTGGATTATTTGCTAATGACGCGACTTGAAATTCAATCATATTTGTTTCGAATCGTTCTACGCAGCTTTTTGTGTAATCTGAGGCCCAGACTTCACCAACTATCCCGTGTACGACAACACATGCTAGTTTATCACAAAGCAATGAAGAAAAATCTGGCAACTCTCAATGCTTTGACGCTCCAGTACAAAGTTGGTGTGAACAAAAGCGGTATCAGCTACCGTCAAAAAGCAAGCAAAAATAAGTGACCCAAATTATTGTTTTCAACTCAAATTCGTGTACTATTTTGCGCAAAATATTATTCATTTGCAGAACGGCCGTTTCCCCCAAAAACCCTCTGCAAATAGCGCACTTGTTTAGTCCGGCACCTGATGTTGCCGGACTCTTTTTGTAAGGAAGGTGTGGGTGGAAACGGCCGTTACCAAGAAAGGAAAAGTGAACTAGAAAATGGAAAAACGAACCACAAGCTTTGTTTCGTCTAAACTGGAAGTGCGCAGCAATCCAGCCAAGGGCAACTATGGGCTTTTTGCCCGTGATGCAATTGCAGAGGGAGAACTCGTGATTTGCTGGGCTGGCTACGTAGCCACCACCGAAGAGTTTGAACAACTTTCTGCTTTTGAACGCGAACACAGCGTGCAAATTGAAGAAGACCTGTACCAGGTGCCGTATGGGCAAGCGCACGATCCGGGCGATTATGTCAACCATTCTTGCGATCCAAACCTCGGCCTGAGTAGCTCGATTTCATTAATCGCCCTACGCGATATCCGGCCAGATGAAGAAGTGTGCTTCGATTACGCCATGACCGACAGTACCCCGTACGATGAATTTACCTGCGGTTGCGGCACCGACCTGTGCCGGGGTATTGTCACCGGCAGCGACTGGCAGTTGCCAACCCTGCAACAACGGTACGACGGCTTCTTTTCACCTTACCTGCAACGCCGCATCAACCGGCACAAGAAAGACAAAGAAGTTAATGAAGTAGTTTTTCTCTGACTGGCAAATCCCACAAGGGAATTTTTTCCAGCTAAAGGTGACGTTCAGCCTCGGTTTTCTCAAAATTAAAGGTGAACGTCACCTTTTTTGTTGTGCGGGCACGATTCACATATAATGCGCCGCTATGAATTTTGAGTTTAAGTTTGAGCTAACGGCCGTTGATCCCCACACCCAGGCACGCAACGGCCGTTTCCATACTCCACACGGCCCCATCGAGACGCCCGTTTTTGCCCCCGTCGGCACCCAGGCAACCGTAAAAGCGATACGGCCGTCTGACCTGCATGACCTCAACGCCAGCCTCATCCTCAGCAACACCTACCACCTCTACCTGCGCCCCGGCGACGACCTGGTGAAGGAGATGGGCGGTTTACATAACTTCATGCAGTGGGACGGCCCCATCCTCACCGATAGCGGCGGCTTCCAGGTATTTAGCCTCAGCGACACGCGCAAAATTGATGCCGACGGCGTCACCTTCCAAAGCCACCACGATGGCTCGCGCCACCGGTTTACGCCCGAAAGCAGCATCGCCATCCAGGAAAATTTGGGGGCCGACATCATCATGGCTTTTGATGAGTGCCCGCCGCCCAACGATTATAATTATGTCAAGCAATCGCTCACCCGCACCCACCCCTGGCTGGAGCGCAGCCTGGCGGCCAAAACGCGGGGCGATCAGGCGCTGTTTGGCATTGTGCAGGGTGGCATTTTTACCGATTTGCGGGAAGAAAGCGGCCGTTTCGTCACCAATCTCGATTTGCCGGGGTACGCCATCGGCGGATTGGCTGTGGGCGAAACAAAACCACAAATGCACGCCGTCCTTGAGGTGCTGCATCCCATCCTGCCCCAAAACAAACCGCGCTACCTTATGGGCGTGGGCGCACCGGAAGATTTGGTCAACGGCGTCATGCGCGGCGTGGATATTTTTGACTGCGTGCTGCCTACCCGGCTGGCGCGGCACGGCTCCGCCTTTGTGCTGGGCGGGCGAATCAACCTGCGCAACGCCCAATTCAGCCGCGATCCACAGCCAATCGCCACTGATTGCACCTGCTACACCTGCAAAAACTTTAGCCGTGCCTACCTGCGCCATCTGGTCAAAGCCAATGAAATTTTGGGCCACATGTTGCTTTCCACGCACAATCTGCACTTTCTCATCAACCTCATGCAGCAAATGCGAGAGGCAATCCGACAGGGGACGCTGGCACAATTTGGGGCGGATTTTTTGCAACATTACAGAAATTAGAAAGAGCAATTGGTATTCGGCAATTACAAAATTACTCAATTACCAATTACAAAATTACACACCAACAAGGTTCTGAATTTTATGTCAATTATCGAGGCAATTATCATTGGGATTATTCAAGGCGCAACTGAGTTTCTACCTATTTCCAGCTCTGGCCATCTGGTGCTGCTGCCGGAAATTTTCCACATGACCAACCCGGACCTGACGCTGATTGGGCTGGTGCACACAGGCACGTTGCTGGCAGTATTCATCTACTTTCGGCAGGATTTGTGGAACATAATAACGGCCGTTCTCCACGACCTGTTCATCAAACGGCAACCATTGGCCAGTGCGGACGCTCGGCTAGGCTGGCTCATTGTGGCTGGCTCTGTGCCCGTGGGCATTGTGGGGCTGCTTTTTGCCAGTTATTTTGAAGAGGTGTTTAGCAGCCCACGCGTGACGGCTGGACTGCTGTTGGTAACGGCCGTTCTCCTCGTTCTGGGCGAGCGTATGCTGTCTGGCAAAAAAGAGTTGGCCCAAATGAGCTTTCTGGATGCCATCGTGGTGGGCTTGTTCCAGATGATGGCTCTCTTCCCTGGGGTGTCGCGCAGTGGCAGCACCATTGTGGGCGGCTTATCTCGCGGGCTGGATCGGTCAACGGCCGCTCGCTTCAGCTTCCTGTTGGGCATCCCAGCCATCCTGGGCGCAGGTCTGGAATCTATATTGCAGCTTTTTACCTCCCAACCTGAGTTTTCGACGGGAGTTTACATTTTTGCCTTTGTGGCAGCGGCCGTTTCAGGCTACGCTTGCATTCATTTGCTGCTTACCTGGGTGAAAAACCACACGCTGTACGGCTTTGCCATCTACGTCACCTTGCTCAGCCTTGGTTACCTGACCTACTCATTTATTGCTGGCTAACAGATGAAACATCTGCTCTGGCTGTGGCTGCTGTTGGCCCTGGCGGCTTGCAGCGCCCAGCCTGCTCCCCCACCGGCGCTGCCTGTCGCGCCTGCTCCCACCTTGCTACAAATTGGGATCGTCAGCAGCGCCGCCCCGCTTATCCCGCTCATCGAAGCCACTTACGTGCAGCAAAACCCGCAGGTTTCGCTGCAATTTGTTCAGGCCAACAGCGCCGCCCTGCTGGCTGATTTAGATAGCGGCCTGCTGGATGCGGTGCTGCTGCACACCATCCCAGCAGGCGACAGGCGCTATTTCAATCCGGTGGCGCTGGATGGCCTGGTGTTTATCGTGCATCCAGAAAATCCAATTGCCAATCTCACAATTGCCGAAGTTCAGGCGATTTTTAACGGCCGTATCACCAACTGGCAGTCGCTCGGCGGGGCAAATTTGCCGATTGTGCTGCTGAGCCGGGAGCAAGGCAGCGGACTGCGCACCTTGCTGCGCCAGCACATCATGGCCGAGCAGCGGATCGATCCCAACGCCCTGCTGCAAACCGGGGATGAAGCGATGGGTACGGCCGTTGCCAACACCCCCGCCGCCATCGGCTACAGCAGCATGAGCAGCGCCAGCCAAAATACAGGCGTAAAAATGGTGACGGTAGACGGCCGTTCCGCCACCCCACGCACCACCGCCGACCAGACCTACCCGCTTACCACCCCGCTTTACTTCCTCGCCGCCACCGAAGACGAACCAACTGGCGAACTGCGCGCTTTTTTGGCCTGGCTGCAATCAGATGAGGGGCAAGCGGTGGTTGGGGTGGTGTACGGCCGTGTGCGCTAAGGTCATTTTTCCCCATAGACAGAAACCCGAAGCAAATCTATAATTAGCACTTAGAAAACATCATAGTTTTTTGTGAAAAGATGACGGCATTACCACCTAAAAATGCTGTCTGAGCAAAGCCTGATGACCGGATAATTAACTATCCGATGTGATCAGGCTTTTTTTTATCAAATCACAAGGCAATCGTAGAGCCGTTGCAATGCAACGGCTCTACGACACCTGGATTCCCAAAAACCCATTGGCAAGGAGATTGATTCATTATGAACAGTCAAAAATATATCGAATTAGATGAAACCTACAGCGCCCACAACTACCACCCGCTGGACGTTGTGATTGAAAAAGCAGAAGGCGTCTGGGTTTATGATGTAGACGGTAAAAAATATCTGGATTGTCTGGCCGCGTACTCAGCCGTCAACCAGGGGCATTGCCATCCAGGCATCATGGCCGCCGCCACCGAGCAAATGCACAAAGTTACCCTCACCTCTCGCGCCTTCCGCAACGATCAGATGGGGCCATTCCTCAAAGAGTTGTGCGAACTGACCAACTACGAAATGGCACTCCCGATGAATACCGGGGCAGAAGCTGTGGAAACGGCCGTAAAAGCAGCGCGAAAATGGGGCTACGAAGTAAAACACGTGCCGGACAACCAGGCAGAAATTATCGTCTGCGAAGGCAACTTCCACGGCCGTACCACCACCATCATCGGCTTCTCCAGCGAAGCCAGTTACAAGCGCAACTTTGGCCCGTTCACCCCCGGTTTCGTGATGATTCCCTACGGCGATGCCGCCGCGCTCGAAGCCGCCATCACCCCCAACACCGTCGCCTTCCTGGTAGAGCCAATTCAGGGCGAAGGCGGCGTCATCATCCCGCCCGAAGGCTTCCTCAAAGAGGCGTATGACATTTGTCAGCAGAACAATGTCTTGTTTGTGGCCGATGAAATTCAGACGGGATTCGGCCGTACCGGCCAGCTCTTTGCCTGTCACCACGAGGGCATCAAGGCAGACATCACCATTGTGGGCAAGGCGCTGAGCGGCGGCTTTTACCCGGTTTCGGCCGTCCTCACAGACCGCAATGTGCTTGGACTGTTCCACCCCGGCGACCACGGCAGCACCTTTGGCGGCAATCCTTTGGGAGCGGCCGTTGGACGCGCCGCCCTCAAAGCGCTGGTAGAAGAAAAAATGGTGGAGCGTTCCCGCGAGCTGGGTGAATATTTCAAAGGTCGCCTGGAGCGCATCGAAAGTGACCACATCAAAGTGGTGCGCGGCAAAGGGCTGTTCATCGGCGTAGAGCTGCACGTGCCGTCTCGCCGCTTCTGTGAAGAGCTGCAAGAACGCGGTATTTTATGTAAAGAAACGCATGAAAACGTGATTCGCTTTGCCCCCCCGCTGATCATTGGCAAAGAAGAGATCGATTGGGCGCTGGAGCACATCGAAGAAGTGCTGCAAATGCCCTAAACAATGTAGCCGCGGTTTCTTACCGTGCTTTTTTACGCGGTAAGAAACCGCGGCTACACAAAAAAGAGACTGGAAAATCTCCAGTCTCTAATCTCCAATCTTCCTATTCAATTTTGCTTACCAATTTCACATTAAGAACGACGCGTGCGCACACGCAGAGCATAAATAGCCAGGGCAAACATCGCCCCACCCAAAATTAAGCAAGCCAGCACCCCTTGCCAAATGAGCGTACTGTCCCAGCCACTATTCAGCGTGGCTCGCATCGCTTCCAAAACGTAAGTGATGGGGTTGTAGGTAGCGGCCGTTTTCAACCAACCATCCAGCAACTCCAGCGGCACAAAACTGGCCGTCAAAAAGGTGAGCGGGAAGAAGATGAAGCTGGCCCCCTGCGTTGCCGCCGCGCTGCCGCTGCCCAAAGCTGCCGACACCGTAAACCCGGCAAAGCCTGTGCCCAGCAAAATCGCCAGACCCACCACCACCAGCAAACCAGCAAAACCAGTCGCCGATTCTAAGCCCATGATCAGCGCTACACCCACAACAATGCTGGCTTGAATACCCAAAATGAGCGCCCCCGCCAAAATTGGCCCCAGCAGCAGCGCCGCCCGGCTAATCGGCGTCAGCAGCAGCTTGTCGAAGTAGCCGCTTTCAATATCGCGCACCATGTTTTGCGCTGCAATGCCCGCCCCGGAGAGTGACGAACTCACAATGGACAGCGGCAAAATAAAGCCCAGGTAGCTGTTGCCGCTCAAATTTGGTATGAAAGCGGCCGCTCCACCCAGGGTGGATTCATAAATTACCAAAAAGAAAATGCTGATGGCCAGTGGCGGGAAAAGCGCCACGGGCGTGCGGAAAATGGTCGTCAGGCTACGCCAGGTGACGAGCCAGATTTGTAGCGGCAAATTGGCCTTGGACTGGCTTTTTTGCCGAATGGTGAACGTGTTTTGTACAGAAACTTGGGTTGTCATTGGCTTATCCTACCTTTGCTGCTTCTTTTTCTTCATCTGCATTGATACGCTGCCCCGTCACCTGCAAGAAAACATCGTCCAGGGTGGGCTGGGTGAGCGTGAGCGAAATCGGGTTCAAGCTGGCTGCTTGCAACCGATTCACCACCGCCGGAATCGTTTGGGCGGCCTGGCTCATGTAGAGGCGAACCATGTCGCGGTCAGTCTGGATGCTTTCAGCCATGTCGCTGAGTTCGGTGCGGGCTTTTTCAGCCAGTTCGCGGCTGTCGAACGCCAAATTGATGGACTCTTTACCAACGCCCGCTTTGAGCTGCGCCGGGGAGCCGCGCTTGGCAATCTTGCCCTTGTCGATGATGGCGATGCGCTCGGCCAGTTCATCCGCTTCTTCCAAATATTGGGTTGTGAGGAAGATGGTCATGCCCAGCTCTTTGTTGAGGCGGCGCACTTCTTCCCACACGTCGCGGCGGCTGGCGGGGTCCAACCCGGTGGTTGGTTCATCCAAAAAGAGGATGTCGGGCTTGTGCACCAGGGCCAGGGCCAAATCCAGACGGCGGCGCATGCCACCGCTGTAGGTGCCCACGCGCCGATCGACCGCTTCAGTGAGGCGCACCAGCTCGACCAGTTCGCTGGCGCGAGCTTTGGCCTGCTGCCGCGATGCGCCAAACAGCTGGGCCTGCATCGTGAGCAGCTCCATCGGCTTCATCAACGGGTCCAGGCCAATGTCTTGCAGGGCCACGCCCGCAATGCGGCGCACCTGGTCGGCTTCGTGAACCACATCGTAGCCGCCTACGGCCGCTTGCCCGCCGGTGGGCAGCGCCAGGGTGGTCAGAATTTTGATGGTGGTGCTTTTACCAGCGCCGTTGGGACCTAAAAAGCCAAAAATCTCGCCAGACTTGACGCTGAACGAGACATCGTTTACGGCCGTTACGCCCCCGGCATATTGCTTTGCTAAATTTTGAACATTAATTTCTCGGTTAGACATCTACGTGCTCCTTTACCAGCTACCTAATTTGTTCAGGTCTTGTAGCCATTGGCAAAGTTAAAAAAGATTGATGAACAAGGTCAATAATAAACAATCGTACAGTTTTTGTCAATATATTGCCCAAGTTATTCCGCAAAACATAGACGGCTCGCTGTAAGCCCAAATTTGCGTTGACAACACGGCCGTTTCTCTCCTACCATTCCCACCATGAAACCAACCAACTGGGAGTACTGCACCATCATCTTCAGGACGTACCACAATTCCGGTGGCGGCGGCTATGCGGGCGTGACGGCTTTCAATTTGGGGCTGTTGTGGTTTGAAGCAAATGCCAAGGGCGGAAACGGCCGTTTCACCGCTGCCAAATCTGCCGAAATTCCGTTTGCCCAAGTGGCCGAAGGGTATCCGCAAGAAAAACATCCGGCGCACCAGGAAGCACACCGCAATCTGGTATTGGCGCTTAAAAAAGAGGGTTGGCAGCCAGTGTCCGGCGGCGGCGCGGGCTGGTGGGAGCAGCGGTTCCGCCGCGAAGCCAGTAGTGCGCCAAAAACCTTGGTGCAGAAAATTCGTGCCCTTTTTCAACGGCCATAAGAATGGCAAATCCCGCACAACGCGCTATTATTCACCCCTTATGCATACAAAAGCTTTACCCTACGTCGGCCTGCTGGGCCTGCTTTGGGGCACAAATCTGGTAATCATGCGCGTGGGCGTGGGGCAATTTGATCCGATGGTTTTTGTGGGCGTTCGGCTGCTGCTCGCCAGCCTCGCCTTTGTGGTCGTTTACACCCTCTCTGGCAACCGTCTGGTGCCCACCAACCGTAAATTGTGGCTTTACGCTACCTTTTTGGGCATCGTCAGCACCGCCATTCCGATGACGGCCATTGTCACGTCGCTCACCTTCCAATCCAGCGGCGTCACCGCCCTGCTCATCACCACCGCTCCCGCCTTCATCACCATTGCTGCTCACTTTTTCTTGCCAGATGAGCAAATGAGCGCACGCAAACTTTTTGGCGTGCTGCTGGCGCTGTCTGGCGCGGCGCTGATTGTGCTGCGGGGCGAAAGCGGCTTGCCCAACGTGGCGCAAGGCAGTCCGATTGGGTATGGTCTGGTGCTTTCTGCCATGCTGTTCGAGACGGCGGGCACCATTTTAATCCGGCGGCAGATGCAAAAGTTTAGCTCGTTTGACGTAACGGCCGTTCGTCTTACCGTCGCTGGTCTCACCGTCATGCCTGTGGCGCTGCTGCTGCGCGGCTTCGATTTATCGGCCGTCACCGGCAGCGGCTGGTTTTCCCTGGTTTACGCCGCCTTCATCGGCGCGTTTACGGCACAAATGCTGGCCTTCAACATCACCAAGCGGTTTGGAGCCACAGCGTTTTCACTCACCAGCTATGTGGTACCAGTAGTGGCCGCCATCACGGGTGTGCTTTGGCTGGACGAAACCATCACCGTCTGGATGGTGGCGGGCATGGTACTTATTGGCGCGGGTATTTTGCTCATAAACGGCCGTCGCAGTGTCAAGCTCATGCCCAATCCATAAATAATCGTAATTGGGTAATTGGGTAATTGAGGGGCAAATTACCCAATTACCAATTACCCAATTACCTCCCCCCCAGCTACAATCCTCGCATGAAACGTGAATCCTTCCCCATTCTCGAATTTGACCCCGATCCGACTGCCTTCATTGACCCACAAAAGCTGCTGAAACCAATGGACATTGCCCGCCGCTGCGTGCTTTGCTTTTTTCAAGATGTTTTGCAGCAGATGCAGGCAAACGGCCGTTTCCAAATCATTACCCACCTCGGCTCAGAAATCGGGCTGGCGCCGGTTTATGAAATGGAAGTGGCGGGCGAGCGCATCGCCGTGGTGCATCCCGGCGTGGGCGCACCGCTGGCTGGAGCCTTTTTGGAGGAGATGATCGCCCTGGGCTGCCGCGATTTTATTGCTTGCGGCGGCTGCGGCGTGCTGAACGGCGAAATTGGGCTGGGGCATGTGGTGGTTCCAGCAACGGCCGTTCGCGATGAAGGCACCTCTTACCATTACCTGCCGCCCAGCCGGGAAGTGGCCGCCCACCCAGACGCGGTGCAGGCGGTTGAGCAAGCGCTGCAAAAACATCACGTCCCCTACGTGGTAGGCAAAACATGGACGACGGATGCCATCTACCGGGAGACGCCCGCCCGCATTGCCCGCCGCCGCGAAGAAGGCTGCCTTGTGGTAGAAATGGAATCGGCCGCTTTTTTTGCCATCGCCCAGTTTCGCGGGGTGCGCTTTGGCCAACTGCTCTACGGCGGCGATGATTTGACGGGAGATGCGTGGGACGGCCGTAACTGGCAAAAAGAAAGCTCCACCCGCGCCCGCCTCTTCCAACTCGCCGTCGAGGCCGTGCTCCACCTCTAACTACCTCCCTGAAAAATTACTAGCCGAGGAATGAGCATCCTCAGATGCGAACGGGGCAAAGCGGAACACAGAGCGGCACAGAGAAGCGCAGAGTTTCACAGAGGAAAACAAAAAATCTGCGAAATCTGCGCTAATCTGTGGATAAATCTATGATGCCTCAGCCAGCCAGCTGGTAACGTGGTTGAGCAGATCGTCCAGGGGCAGAACGGCCGTTTCCCCACCATCTCTTACCTTTACCTCCACGCCACCCGCCGCCAGCGAACGCTCACTCACCGTCAACCGCAGCGGCAATCCAATGAGGTCCGCATCGTTGAACTTCACCCCCGGCCTCGCCTCGCGATCATCGAACAGCACCTCGACGCCAGCTTGCTGCAACTTTTGGTAGAAGATAACGGCCGTTTCCTCCCCGCCCCGCAGCGCCAGCAAATGCACCTGGTACGGCGCGACGGCCACTGGCCAGCACAGTCCAGCCGCGTCGTGGTGCTGCTCCGCCAGGCAAGCCAGCAGCCGCGTCACGCCAATGCCGTAGGAGCCCATCACAATCGGCCGCGCCTCGTCGTTTTCATCCACAAAAGTTGCTCCCATTGTGCGGCTGTAGCGCGTGCCCAGCTTGAAAATGTTGGCCACCTCCACCGCCCGCACCGTGCGCAGCGGCTGGCCGCAGTTGGCGCAGGCGTCCCCCTCTTGCGCCGCTGCAATGTCCGCCACGATGTCCGCCGGACTGGTCCAACCGTCCACGCCATCGTCCACCACCCAGATGTCGGTGGCCTGCTCGGCCGTCGGGCGCACCCGTTGGGCATCCAGCAAGTGCACCAGTTTGGTTTCGTTGAGTTGGGCATGTTGGGCGAGAACGGCCGTTACCACTCGCTCCATCTTCTCCTCCCCATGCACCAACTCCGCCACAAACTGAACCGTCTGCACGTCACCACTTTGTTCCGGCTTACGGAACGTCGCCACCTGACGATTGGCGCGATAGCCGCAGCCATCGCACAGCAACAGCGTATCCTCACCAATCGGCGTCAGATACATGAACTCGTGCGCCAGCGTGCCGCCCATCATGCCCACGTCTGCCTCCACCGCCAGCACCGGCAGGCCGCAGCGGGCAAAAATACGAAAGTACGCGGCAAAGTGGGCCTGGTATTGGGCCTCCAGCCCGGCGTCGTCGGCATCCAGACTGTAGCTGTCCAGCATCGTAAATTCGCGGCTGCGGATGAGCCCGGCGCGCGGGCGCGGGTCGTCGCGCCACTTGGTTTGGATGTGGTACGCCATCTGCGGCAGCTGCCGGTAGGAGTGGATTTCCTGCCGGGCCAGCTCGGCCAGCGTTTCTTCGTGGGAGAGGGCCAGGGTGAGGGAACGGCCGTTTCTGTCCAACAACCTCCCCAACTCCGCATCAATTTCATACCACCGCCCCGATGCCTGCCACAGCGCCGCCGGATGTACCAGCGGCATCTTGATCTCCTGCCCGCTCAACGCATCCATCTCCTGCCGCATGATTGTTTCCAGCTTTTGCAGCGTACGCTGCCCCAAATGCAGGTAGCTAAACACCCCCGCCGCCACCTGCCGCACAAAGCCCGCCCGCAGCAGCAACTCGTGCCCCTTCACTTCCGTCCCCGACGGCGCTTCCCGCACCGTTTCATTCATCAACCGACTCATCTTCATGATCTAAATCCTAAATCCTTTGGCCACAGCGGGCATAGAGAAAAAGAGAAAATCCTCTAAAATCTCTGTGTCCTCTGTGGCAAATAAAAAATTTACAAAATCACCCGTGAAACAAAAAAGCCCCGTGCCAGGCAGACACGGGGCTAAACGTTTTCACAAATGTAGATCAGTCGATGGGTTAATATTTTCTGTGCTGATCCGGTGACAAACGCCAGCCGCCCGCTGCCTTGGCAACGGGGCTGGTAGGTACGGGTGCGTAAATCACAATCAGCCAGTCGTTCATGGTGCGTAACCTTACAAAAAACAGTTGGCTTTGTCAACAGGTAGAGACGTTGCAATGCAACGTCTTTACAATATTGCAATGCAACGTCTCTACAATATTGCAATGCAACGACTCACCGTGTACCATTCGGGGCTATGAACCGACCCGACACATTGCGTAAAAATATCTGGCAGGTCGCGCCTCCGGTGCCAGGTCACCTTCAGGAAAAATTTAGCCACCTTCACCCCGTCATGCTTCAGGTTTTGTACAACCGGGGCATTATCAAACCGGGTGATATTCAGGCGTTTTTAGAAGGAACGTACCTGGAATCTACCGACCCGTTTTTGCTGCCAGACATGGACAAAGCAGTTGCCCGCATCGAGCAGGCAATTGACAACCAGGAAAAAATTATCGTTTATGGCGATTTTGATGCCGATGGGGTGACCAGCACCGTGCTGCTGACGCAAGCGCTGCGCGGCATGGGGGCAGAGCATAATCTGGTACGGCCGTACATTCCCGACCGCGTAGACGAAGGGTACGGCCTCAACGTGGACGCCCTCACCGAGCTAAAGGAAAAGGGAGCCAGCCTCATCATCACCGTGGACTGCGGCATTCGCTCTGTATTTGAGGTGGAGCACGCCAACCAGATTGGCCTAGAAATGATCATTACCGATCATCACAGTTTGGGACCCAAGATGCCGCCGGGAACGGCCATAATCAACCCCAAGCGCCCCGATTCCCAATACCCCGATGACATGCTGGCTGGCGTGGGCATCGCCTTCAAGCTGGCTCAGGCGCTCAAGCAATCCCGCCCCGACCGCGCTACCTTCAGCGATGATGACCTATTGGATTTGGTTGCCATCGGCACCGTCGCCGATCTGGCCCCGCTGCTCAAAGAAAACCGCAAGCTGGTTATTGACGGGCTAAAATCGCTCAACAACTCCAAACGAGCAGGCATTGCCGCCCTGGCCCGCGCCGCCCGCCTCACCCCCGGCAGCCTTACGGCCGAATCCATTGCCTTTGGCATTGGCCCACGCATCAACGCGGCCGGACGGTTAGCCCACGCCTACAGCGCTGCCAAACTGCTAGCCGCCAACAACAGCGTAGACGCCAATCGCTTGGCTGACGAGCTGGACAAGCTCAACCGCCAGCGGCAAAAGCTCACCGCCGAGCTAGGCGAACTGGCCGAAGGCATGGTAGCGTCAGACGCCTCCATCCTCATCGCCGCCGATGAAAAATTTGTTTCGGGCGTGGTGGGGCTGGTCGCCAGCCGCCTGGCCGAAAAACATTACCGCCCGGCCATCGTCATGGAGCAGGGCGAAGAAGAGAGTCGTGGCTCTTGCCGCTCCATTGACCAGTTTCACATCACCGACGCGCTGGATGAGGTGGCCGATTTGCTGGTGCGCCACGGCGGGCACGCCCAGGCCGCTGGTTTTACCGTGCGCAACGCCAATCTGCCCGAATTTTTGAGCCGCATTACCGAGGTGGCAGAACGGAAGCTGCGTGATCTGGAGCTGGTTCCTACCCTCTCCATTGATGCCGAGATAGCGTTGGAAGAGGTGGATTGGGCGCTGTTTGAGCATTTGCAGCAGCTGGAACCCACTGGCGCGGCCAACCCGCAGCCGGTGCTGTTGAGCCGGGGCGTGGAGGTGGTACACCACCGCGCCGTGGGGCAAAGCGGGGCGCACTTGCAGCTCACGCTTGCGGCAGACAGTCTCAACGGCTATCGCGAAATCGGGGCCATAGCGTTCCGCCAGGGCGAGTGGGCCAACCATCTGCCGCAGGTGATTGATCTGGTGTACAGCGTCAGCGTCAACGAGTGGCGCGGCAACCGTAATTTACAGTTGATGGTGCAGGATATACGGCCGTCTCAATTTTAGAGATTGGAGATTAGAGACTGGAGATTTAAAACAATACAATCTCTAATCTCCAGTCTCCAATCTCCGTAATAAAAAGAACTAACCATGAAAATTCTCGTTACCGGCGCAGCCGGATTCATTGGCAGTAATCTGGCAGAAAAATTAGCCAAACGGGGCGATAGCGTCGTTGGGCTGGACAACTTCAACGATTATTACGACCCGGCCAAAAAGCGGGCCAACGAAGCACGGCTGAACAGCTATCCCAACTTCCGCATGGTGGAAGAAGATATTCGCCAGCGCCAGACGATGTTTGATCTGTTCGAAGCGGAAAAGTTTGACGCAGTCGCCCACCTGGCAGCGATGGCGGGCGTGCGTAACGCGGTACTGCACCCGGATTTGTACGTGCAGGTTAACCTGAACGGCACGCAAAACCTGATGGATGCTTCCCGCACGGTGGGCAGCGTACAAAATTTTGTCATGGCCTCCACCTCATCTGTGTACGGCAACACCACGCAAATTCCGTTTGTGGAAACCGACAACTGCGATCGGCCGTTGCAGCCGTACGCCGCCGCCAAGCGGGCCTCAGAGATGCTGGGTCATGCGTATCATCATTTGTACGGGCTGAGTTTTACGGCGCTGCGCTTTTTTACGGTGTACGGGCCAAACGGCCGTCCCGACATGATGGCTTACCTCGTGGCCGAAAGCGTGGCCAAAGGGAAGCAAATTCCCCTGTACGACGGCGGCCAAATGTACCGCGACTGGACCTTTGTCGAAGATATCACCGACGGCGTGGTTGCGGCGCTGGATCGGCCGCTTGGGTATGAAATCATCAACCTGGGGCGCGGCGAGCCTACGCTGCTCAAGGAGTTTGTGCAAAAAATTGAGGCGCTGGGTGGACGCAAGGCCAACGTAATCGACAAACCCCGTTTGGCGGCCGACTTTGTAAAAAACCAGGCAGACATCAGCAAAGCCCGCCACCTGCTTGGCTACAACCCCCAAATTTCTGTTGATGAGGGCGTGCAGCGGTTTTGGGAATGGTATGAAAAGACTATTCTTTCCCAACCGCCAGCTTGACCAAACTGTTATAATGATGGTCACGTTCGCAGACCCATTTGACGGAGCATCTTTTGTGAAATTACCGCCACACAAACTCATTACCACGCAGTCCGATTGGCAACTTTGTTTAGAAAAACTGCATGCAGAACCCCGTTTGGCGATTGATCTAGAAGCCAACAGCATGTACGCTTACCGCGAAGAGGTATGCCTCATCCAAATCACTATCCCCGGTCAGGATTACATCATAGATCCGCTAGGCGTGCGCGATGTAACCGGGTTAGGCGAAATCATACAAGACCCGCAGGTAGAAAAAGTATTTCATGCCGCCGAATATGACATGATTTTGCTCAAGCGGCAGTTTGATTGGCAACTACACAATTTGTTCGATACGATGTGGGCGGCCCGTATTTTGGGTTACGAGCGATACGGTTTGGCCAGCATGATTGAGACGGTTTACGGCATTGAGCTGGATAAACGTCATCAAAAATCGAACTGGTGCAAACGGCCGTTATCCCCTGAACAGCTCGTTTACGCCCAGCTAGACACCCACCACTTGCTCGATTTGCGCGATCATCTGGAAAAAGAACTTCAGACAGCTGGCCGCCTGGAAGAAGCCGCCGAAACCTTTGCCGAGCAAACCCACGTCAAGCTTAGCAACAATGAGTTTGACCCAGACAACGATTTTTGGTCCATCAGCGGCGCGTACGATTTAACCCGGCAGCAGCAGGCAGTGTTGCGAGCGTTGGCTATTTACCGCAACCACGAAGCACGGCAGCGAAATCGGCCGTTGTTCAAGGTTTTCCACGACAAAACGTTGATTGAGCTGGCGCAGACCACGCCAACCAGCATTCCGGCACTGCGAGACATTCATGGCATGTCTGCGGGCCAAACACGACGATACGGCCGTCAGCTGCTCAACACCATCGCCGAGGGGCTCCGCGCCCCGAACCCACCCTTCCCCAAACGGCCAGAACGCCTGCCCGATGACGTTGCGAACCGGTTCGACAAGCTCCACACCTGGCGCAAAAACAGCGCCAACGCGCGTGGCGTAGAATCCGACGTAATCATCAGCAAGGATGCACTATGGGCCATTGCTCTGAAAAACCCCAAAACAGAAGCGGAAATCAGTCAGCTCAATGAAATTGGCTCCTGGCGCTGCAAAACCTACGCCAAAGATATTTTGGCCGTCCTGCGTAACAACTAATTTGCCACAGAGATCACAGAGAAAAAAGAGTAAACACCTAATGACGAAAACTTTTCTCTAAACCCTCTGTGGCAAAAAAGAAAAGGAGAAAATGATGGAGATTACCTTTCATGGTGCGGTGCGTACCGTTACTGGTTCCCAACATCTGGTAGAAGTAAACGGGCTCAAAATTTTGCTGGACTGCGGCTTGTACCAGGGTTCCCGCAAAGAAAGCTACAGTCGCAACCAAAATTTGCCATTCGACGCCTCGCAAATTGATATCCTGGTTCTTTCCCATGCCCACATTGACCACAGCGGCAACGTCCCCAACCTGGTAAAAAGCGGCTTCACCGGCGACATTGTGTGTACCTACGCCACCCGCGACCTGTGCGCCATCATGCTGCGCGACAGTGCCAAAATTCAACAATACGACATTGAGTACGTGAACAAAAAGCGGGAACGGCAAAAGCTGCCGCTGCTGGAACCAATTTACACCACGGAAGACGCTGTAGAAAGTCTGAAAAACTTTATTGGGATTGGCTATGAACGGCCGTACCGCCTAACCCCCAACATCACCCTCACCTTTTACGATGCCGGGCACATTCTTGGCTCCGCCATTGTTGTCCTGGACATTGCGGATCAGGATGAAAAGCGCGACGTGCGGCTGGTTTTCAGCGGCGATATTGGCCGCCCTCACCGACCCATCCTGCGCGACCCCACGTTTTTGCAAGAAGCAGATGTGCTGCTCATCGAAAGCACCTATGGCAACCGATACCATGAGAAAATTGATGAAGCAACCAATAAGCTGGAACGTATCGTCAATGAAACGTGCCAGCGTGGTGGCAAACTGATTGTGCCTGCCTTTGCTGTCGGCCGCACACAAGAGTTGGTTTACCGTCTACATCAGCTGGTTGAAAACCGCGACATCTCGCCCAACCTGCCTGTGTACGTAGATAGTCCGCTGGCCATAGACGCCACAGGCATCTACCGCCTGCATCCAGAGGCCTACGACGAGGAAACGCACAACTTTTTGGCCAACGACCGCCACGGTGACCCATTTGGCTTTGAAATGATGCGCTACACACGCTCCACGAGCGAATCGAAGGAACTCAACTTTTTACGCGAATCGGCCGTCATCATCAGCGCCAGTGGCATGGCAGAGGCGGGGCGCATTTTGCACCATCTGAAGAACAATGTAGAAGACCCACGCA
This sequence comes from Ardenticatenaceae bacterium, assembly GCA_020634455.1. GTDB lineage: Bacteria > Chloroflexota > Anaerolineae > Promineifilales > Promineifilaceae > Leptofilum. The sequence goes on from JACKBQ010000001.1 coordinate 1,774,133, forward strand.
ACACCATTTTGATTGTGGGTTGGCAAGCGCCGCACACGTTGGGGCGGCGCATTGTGGAAAAGCAGTCCAAAGTGCGTATTTTTGGCGAGGAATATGCCTTGAATGCCCAGGTGGAAACGATAAACGGCCTCAGCGCCCACGCCGACCGGGCCGAACTGCTGGATTGGACAGGACATTTGGTGAAACGGCCGTCTCATACCTTCATTGTTCACGGAGAAGAAGATGCCTCATTAGCCTTCGCCGACGCGCTACGCCAGGAACAGCTATTCGAAAACGTAGCCGTACCCCAGCTAGGGCAAAAATTTAAGGTCTAGGGTATTAGCCCAGGATTCCTATGCACCTCGGCTCCACTTCTTTGGTATAGTGTGAAACACAACCGCGCAATGCAGCAAATTTGTTAAGAGTAGTAGAGAAGTGCCCAAATGAGTTGGGTAGAACGGGAGCCACAGGTGAGCCATTTCACAGAAACCGGGTTTTGGCCCATTGCCAAAACTTATCAATCTGAACCAAGTAGTTTTAGCGCACCCCCTGCCACTTCACTCAGCAGCGAAACAGATGTGCAGGCTTTGCGGCGCGCGCTAATGCACCTTAATTCCTGGCCCGAAGCGGGGGATGTTTTTGTGGAGCTTTTGGCCAAAGCTCAAGGGTATGGGGTGACGTTGGTGCCCAGCGACTTTGATTGGCTACCTCAGGTAGCAGATGCGGCTTGCAAGGGCGAAGATATTGGCTCCCGCTACCCCTCCATCTTCCAAAAATTGCTTACCTATTCCGATCTGCGAGAAAAATTCCTGCAAATGCTTCAGGTTCGCAGCATAGAAGTTTAATCATCGTAAGACGCGAATCAAAAAAAGAACCCGCTCAGGTTTGCTGAGCGGGTTCTTTTGCTTTTGGGCAACTCGCGTTAATTACAGAACGCCAAGCTCCTTGCCCACACGGCCGAATACATCCAGCGCCTGCTCCAAATCATCATGGCTGTGCGCGGCGGAATTCATAACGCGGATGCGGGCTTTGCCCTGTGGCACAGTGGGGTAGCCAATCGCCATGGCAAACACGCCTTCCTCGAACAGCCGCTGGCTAAACTTTTGGGCCAACGTCGCTTCACCCAACATCACAGGCACGATGGGCGTTTGGGTGACGCCCGTGTTAAAGCCCATGTTTTGCATCTCTTTTTTGAAGAGGGCCGCGTTGCTCCAGAGGCGATCCACCAGTTCGGTGGATTCTTGCAGCAGTTCAACGGCAGCCAGGCAAGCGGCCGTATCCGGCACAGTCAGGGCGCTGGAGAAGAGGAACGGCCGTCCCCGCTGCCGCAGCCAGTCAATAATTGGTTGTTTACCGGCTACCAGGCCACCCATCACGCCAAACGCCTTGCTCAGCGTACCTACTTCCACATCTACGCGCCCGTGCAGCCCAAAATGGTCCACAATGCCGCGTCCGCCTTCACCCAGCACACCTTCACCGTGCGCGTCGTCTACCATGAGCAAAATGTCGTGTTCTTCGGCCACTTCGCAAATTTTGTCCAGCGGGGCGATGTCGCCGTCCATGCTAAACACGCCGTCGGTGACGATGAGGCGACGGCCGTATTCAGTCGTTTCGGCAATCTTACGGCGCAAGTCGTCTACATCGTTGTGGGCGTAGCGCACAATGTTCGCCCGGCTCAGCCGCGAACCATCAATGATGCTGGCGTGGTTCAGCTCATCGGAAAAGATGACATCTCCCTTACCCACCAGTGCCGGGATGGTGGCTAAATTGGCCGTAAAACCGCTTTGCAGCGTAATGCAGGCCTCAGCCCGCTTAAACGCCGCCAGCTTTTCCTCCAATTGGATGTGCAGCGACATGGTGCCGGCAATAGTGCGCACCGCGCCAGGCCCCACGCCATACTGGTCAACGGCCTCTTTTACGGCCGTTCGCAGCCGGGGGTGGTTGGCCAAACCCAAGTAGTTATTGGCGCAGAAGTTAAGCAGGGAACGGCCGTCTATCGTCACGTGCCCATCCATGGGCGACTCGATGGTGCGGATACGGTTAAACAAGCCCGCCGCTTTTAGTGCGCCAATTTCATCATCAATCCAGGCAATTGCTTTGTCAGTCACAAGAACTCTCCTAATAAAAGTGGGTCAATTTTGTAAAATTGACCTACATCGCAGTGGGAAAATCAAAAAAGTGTGTCTCCAGGCCGAACTGCTCAGTCAGATGGACACCTAAGGCCTGCACGCCCACCGTTTCCGTGGCGTAATGCCCGGCAAAAATAACGTTCATGCCAAAGTCAGAAGCGGCCCAATAGTTGGCGTGGGAAGTTTCGCCCGTCAAAAAGGTGTCGGCTCCCAGCGCTTTGGCCTCTGCTACCTTGTCCGCGCCAAAGCCAGACAGGATCGCCAGCCGCTGCACCTTCGCGGGGCCGTGGGCCAGCACGTGCGCCTGTGTGTTTAGCTGGCGGTTCACCTGCGCCACCAGATCATCCAGGCTGGGCTGGGCAGGCACGTTGCCCACGGCGGCGATGGGCACGTTGGTGGGCGCATACCACCATTCTACGTCGGTAACGCCAACCATTTTGGCCAGCACCGCGTTGTTACCTACTTCTGGATGCGCATCCAACGGCAGATGGGCAGCGTACAGATTCAGACCGTGGGCCATCATTTGGCGCACGCGCTCACCCAGTGGTCCGGCGATGCGCTCGACTTGTCGCCATAACACGCCGTGGTGTACCAAAAGCATGTCGGCCTGGTGGGATACGGCCGTTTCAATAATCACCGGCGACACATCCACAGCCAAAGCAATACGCTTCACTTCCGTGTTGGCCGTCTCCACCTGCAATCCTTGCGGCCCGTAATCGACAATCTCACCAATGCGTAAATATTCATCCAAATAAGCTACCAGTTCAGTTCGATCCATCCTTGCCTCTTTTCTCAAAATTCTCCAGTGCCAGCGCCCGAATGCGGAGCAAACCGCGTTCAAGCAACTCATCTACCTCGGCGACCATGCGCTCATACTGCCGCCGCGATCCGCCGTATGGGTCGCGCACGCTACCCCGCTTTTCCACCATCTGGCGCAGCGTGTAAATTTTGTCCTGGTGCGATGGGTAAGCCCGCTGCAAACTGCGTGCATGGTCTGTTTCCATGCACAGTAGCAAATCTGCCTTCTGCATCAACCGGTCGGTAACGGGCTGTGAACGATGCGCTTCAATATCTAATCCCTGCTCTGCTATGAGCAATGCGCTAAAATCGGATGCTGCATTGCCTTCCGCGGCCCAGGTCCCAGCCGAGGTTACTGTCCAATCGGTTAAACCGGCAGCGTGCAGTTTGGCTCGCAATAGGGCTTCGGCCACTGGCGAACGACAAATATTTGCGGTACAAACAACTAAAATGTGGGGTGCGGTCATGGAAACGTGTGAAATCTATTGAGGAAAAAACAACTTGCCCGAAGACGATGCCTTCGGGCAAGTTGTGTTCAATCAGTTAGTCCATATCGGGCTGTAGTAACCCGAAATTATTGTCGCGGCGTCGGTAAAGCACGTTGACAGCCTGTTCATCGGCGTTGAAGAAAACAAAGAAATCATGCCCTAGCAATTCCAGCTGATCTACCGCCTCTTCTGCGGTCATGGGGCGCATGGTAAACCGCTTGGTTCTTACAATTGAAGGTTCATCCGATTCAACCAATTCTTCATCCATTGGCAGCGGTTCGCCAACGATGGGTTCTTCTCCACCATTGCCACCACGCCATTTGCGCTGCTTTTTGCCTCGGTAGCGGCTAATCTGACGGTAAAGTTTGTCTACCACGGCGTCTACGGAGGCAAACATATCGTTGCTCCGTTCTTCTGCGCGCAAGATGGTGCCGCGATTGTCGCGGATAGTAATTTGGGCGACTTGCCGTTCGATGGCATTGCGGGCGTTGGTCTCGGAAAGGTCTACGTGTATCTCAGCCAGATTGGGCATATATCTATCAAGTTTTACTGTTTTCTTCTCCACATAGTTGCGTAATCTTGTGGTGACTTCCATGTTACGGCCGTTAACAGATAGTTCCATTGTCTAATCTCCCTTTGTTTAGAATAGATTTTCTGGTTGTTTACACATCTCGATCATATGAGAAATAGTGTCTTAACTAAAGTGATAATGTTCATTACATCTGATGCCAAATGACGATAATTAAATGGCACGCGCTACACAATAGCCAGAAACGGCGCTGGCTCCATCTGTGAGCAGCGCATTGGCGGCGGCGGCCATGGTTGCTCCGGTAGTACACACATCGTCTATAAGCAAAATATGCTTGCCCACAACATCCACCTGTGTGGCAAACGCATCCTGTACATTTTTCAGCCGCTCAACGGCCGTTAGCCCCACTTGTGGCGTGGTAAAGCGCGTTCGGGTCAAACCACTCTCTGCAAATGGTAAACCCACCAACTGGCAAAAGTCGCGGGTGAGCAGGGTTGATTGGTTGTAGCCACGACTGCGCTCGCGTTCTGCGTGCAGCGGGATGGGCAGCACTAAATCTACAGGCATTCGCCAGGTGTGCCAGGCGTCAGCCATCAATTCGGCCAATGGTTTAGAGAGGCCAAACGCACCGTTGTATTTGAGGTTGTGAATTAGCTTGGAGACAGGTTCGGCAAACAAAACGGCCGCACGAATTTGTTTGAGGGGTAACGGCCGTTCCTGGCAAACCGCACAACAATCTGTAGCGCGAGAAACTGGTCGCCCGCAACGGTCGCAAAGCGGGGCATGAACCCATTGAAGCTGGGCATGGCACGCTTCACACAATAAGGAACCTGCTTTTTTGCAAGCGCCACAGACAGGCGGGAAAACAAAATTAAGGAGGGAATCTGCCAGCCCTCTAGCTCGACTACGCCAGGTCAAGGCTGGCAGTTGAGTCTTTTCAGTCAACGACTGCTTGACCTTTTTTTTAAACAATTGTTAATAAGTCAGGCAAGAACTGCCTTTTTCTAACCCGTGACACCACCCAAAGAATCGCTGCGCAACATCTGGAACCCTGCCGGGCCTAGTAAAACCACAAAGATAGAGGGGAAAATCAGGAACACCATCGGAAACAACATTTTTACCGGTGCTTGCTGAGCTTTTTCTTCAGCCCGCTGCCGCCGCCGTACACGCATCTGCTCCGATTGGATACGCAAAATTTTACCAATACCCACACCAAGCTGATCTGCCTGCAAAACGGCCGCAATGAAGCTGGTCACATCTGGCACATCCATCCGGTCGGACATGTCGCGCAAAGATTGGCGGCGAGATTTACCAAGCTGCATTTCATGAATCACTCGGCCAAATTCATTTGCTAGTGGGTCGTCCCACTTCTCATCCACTTTTTGCATAGCTGCATTAAACGTCAAACCCGCATCCACGCAAATAGTCATTAAGTCCAGGGCGTCTGGCAACTTTTTGATGATTGCATCTTTGCGCCGATCAACCATGGAACGCAGCAACATCCAGGGCAAATACCAGCCTAAAATCGCTGCACCTAATGTGTAGAGCAACCGACGGTTAAGCTCTGCACTACCCAAACGGGTCATCATTAGAAAAATCAAGGCGGCCAACATAACGGTAAACACGCCACGAACCACAATAAAGTCGGCGGCACGCATATTGCGGGGATTGCCGGCTAACTCTAGCAAGCGGGTGGTACTTTCTAATGTTTTTTGTGGGGTATACCGAACCAAAAATTCGCTAATGCGGCGAATCATCGGCACAAATACACGGTCGGTAAAAGGAAGGGAAAGCTCAATCTCTTCGATGGAGACAATTTCTTCCCGAGCTGCAAATTCATCAATCCGTACGGCCAGCGGGTCATCTTCTGAGCGTCGCAACAGAAAAACGCTGCCGACCATAAACACAATAGCAACAACCGCAATAATTAGGTACATTAATGGTGTCATAGTTTAACGTTCTCCAGCTACATTCCAGGATGGGAAACGGCCGTTACACCTCAATATTCACAATCTTGCTGATTGCATACGCGCCAGCGCCAATCATCATGGCGCTAAACGCAATAACTAGCCAACCACACGGAATTACCTGCGGCCAAATCCACGGGTCTTCCAACACCCACAGCTCAGATACATATTCTGGATTAATGAGATACAAGATAAAGCCAAGAATAACGGGCAACAGACTGATAATCCACCCCGAAGCACGACCTTGCGCCGTCAGGGTACGAATTTCGCCCTTAATTCGCACACGTTCACGAATTGTGTAGCTAATGGTATCCAACACCTCGGCCAAATTACCACCAACTTCACGCTGAATATTTACGGCCGTAATCACCAAATCTAAATCTTCACTGGGGACCCGACGATACATGTTCGCCAACGCTTGCTCTACGCTTAAACCCAGTCGAACTTCCTGTACCACCCGCTCAAACTCCACAGAAACTGGCGGCGGAAGCTCAGTGGCAATTGCCTCCATTGCCTGCAAAACACTATAACCAGACCGCAATGCATTGACCCACAAATTAAGCGTATCACTTAACTGTGCATCAAACGCCTGCATGCGTCGCTTAGCCATTGTTCGTACATAAGTGCGCGGCACGCGAATACCCAGAAAGATCCCAAGCCCACCAATAAACCAGGAATTATTCTGAGGCAAAAAATAGCCAGCAACGCCACCAATTACGCCAGAGATAACCACCAGGGTTACATATTCACTAACGCGTAGTTTGGCGTCAGCCCTGGATATACGCTCTCGGATAGGCTCAAAAAAGTTTCGCCCTGAAAGCACTTTATCCAACCGATCCGCTACATCAGGGCCATCATCCGCCTCCACACTTTCCGGTAACTCTACAATCGTCGTATTGCTGCCAACAAACTGCTCCAAACGCTCATCAACCGCACTTTGATTGCTAGTAGCCACAAAAGCAATGCCAGCCCCTAAAATAAAAATGGCCGCTAATGCTGCACCAAAAATAAGCAATGGAGACATAAATGACGCTCCTATAAAAACAGACCGGTAAACAAATTACCGACGACGACTACCGATACCAAAAATAGAAGGCGGCAGCATAATACCGGCTTCCTGAATTTTCCACATGAATTTCGGCCGTAAACCTGTGGGGCGCAAACGGCCGATAACCTTGCCGTTCTCAATATTTGTCTGTTCAAATCGGAAAATTTCCGATGTGGTAATGATATCCCCTTCCATACCCTGTATTTCGCTAATGGAAGTTACCTTTCGGGAACCATCCCGCATACGATCCTGATGCACAACAAGATGAATAGCCGAGGCAATCTGCTCACGAATAGCACGATGGGGCAAATCCATACCAGCCATCAAAACCATCGTCTCCAAACGAGACAACATATCACGGGGGCCGTTTGCATGGCCTGTCGCCAAACTACCATCATGACCTGTATTCATTGCCTGGAGCATATCCAAAGCTTCGCCACCACGAACCTCACCGACAATGATACGATCAGGGCGCATACGCAAAGAGTTGATCACCAAATCCTGAATCGTCACAGCACCACGGCCTTCCACATTAGCGTTACGCGATTCCAACGTTACCACATGATCCTGGCGTAACTGCAATTCTGCCGCGTTCTCAATGGTCACAATACGCTCATCGTCCGGGATAAACCCAGATAAGATGTTCAGCAATGTTGTTTTCCCGGAACCAGTGCCTCCAGAAATCATAACATTTAGCTTAGAAATAACACATGCTTTTAAGAATTCAACAGCCTCCACTGTAATGCTGCCAAACTCAATAATGTTTTCAACAGTAAAGGGAATCTTGGAAAAAATACGAATGGTTAACGAAGCACCATTGAGGGAAATAGGCGGAATAACGGCGTTTACACGAGACCCGTCCGGTAAACGGGCATCCACCATCGGTGATCCTTCATCAATACGCCGCCCCAAGGGGGCAACGATACGGTCAATAATCCTCAGCAGATGATCATTATCTTCAAACGTTACATTTACACGCTGAATCTTGCCACCACGTTCAATGTACACATTTTTAGGTCCATTTACCATAATTTCGGTAACGCCATCCATGTGCAAGAATTGCTCTAGTGGGCCAAAACCCAGAATTTCTGCCACAATAGCTTCAAACAATCGTCTCTTTTCGTTTCGTGTGAGTACGATGCTTTCTTCTGCTAGCATGGATTCGAACATTTCCTGGATGGTCATGCGAACTTCGGCCGTTTGCGTGATATCCATGCTCGGATCTAGTTCAGCGATCAGACGTTGCTGAATACGGTTCTTTAAATCAACGTAAGCGTCTCGTGAACCAACCGCTGGAGAAGCTCGCTTCACTCGAAGCTCTTGAAGTTTTGAAGGTTCTGCTTGCGTTGTTGATTCCTGGTTTCTCTCAATACGTTTTAAAAGAGACACAATTATCCTCCAGCTGCTTCGCGACGGTTAAATAGACGCCCAAATAAACCTTTTGATTTTTCTGATTGTTCTTTTTTATGGCTCACAGGGGCTTTGCCATCCATCAATTCTTTAGCAATCTGATCTGCAATTTTGATGATAGCTAGGCTTATCGCCTTCTTTTGATGTTCACCCATCACCATTGGAATACCACGATTCGACGCATCATTCACGGTGATTTCATCATCAGGTATGGTGCCATAAATCGGCCGTTTTAGGGCCTTTCCAACATCATGAACAGAAATCCCTTTGCCCTGCTTGCTTTTCGCTCTATTTACAACCAACCAAACCTTTTGAGTTTCATACTCCAAACTTTCGGCTAAATCAAAGAAACGACTGACATTTTTCAAGCTAGAAAGATTCTGTTGAGCGATCAATACAATGCGATCAGCCATATCCAAAACCGCCAGTGTCTTTTCACTCAAATACGAAGTTGTATCTACAATAATAAAGTCAAACGACTCTTTCAAGGATGCAAGTAATTGTTTAATATTTTCTTCAGTAACAATATCCGCCATTTCTGGACGTGGAGGTGCTAATAAAACGTTCAAATTACTACGGTGTATCTGAGAAATACTGCTTATTAAGTCCTGATCAAGCTCATTACCACGATCACTCAAATCAGCAATACTGGTAACAGCCTTCATATTCAACATCACAGAAACATCTCCAAACTGGAGACTGCCATCAACCAAGATAGTTCTACGCCCTCTTCGTGCCAGCGCAACTGCCAAATTAATTGCCGCAGTTGTGCATCCCGCTCCACCTTTAGGACTGTAAACAGCAATCAAATTCCCTTCTGGAGCAACCACAGGTTCTTCCGGAGTGTTACCAGTAACTTGCCTATGTTGGCGTACTGGAGCAGAGCTTGCAGCAGGACGTTTGTCATGAACACGGCGTATAGCAGCAACCAACTCATCCCCACCGAAAGGCTTGGTCAGAAAATCACGTGCGCCAGCCATCATTGCCCGACGCAAGTAATTGGGGTCACTTTGCACCGACATAATAATTATTTGAACTGAGGGTACGGATTCAGTGATCTGCTGGCTTGCCCCTATGCCATCAATACCTGGCATATTAATATCCATCAAAATAATATCTGGCTGATGCTCTTTTGCCATTTGTACAGCTTCTTCACCTGTACCAGCCTGACCAATTACTTCGATATCGGATTCAAATTGAAGGAGTTTTCTGACATTTTCCCGGGTTTCAGGAAGGTCATCTACAATCAGTACGCGAATATTTCCTGCCATTATATATCCAAAAGTGCTTAAGATTTTTACTAAACGGAGTTCAAATTCTAATAGCTAATTCATTTCTCCGAGTTTTTTGCTTTGAGGAAAGGGTAGACAATACGAAACAATTCTCTACATAATATTATGCCCTAAAGTGGAATTTTAGACCATCATACTATGATCCATAGCATTGTCAATAGGGCAAGTTTTGAATAAATTTTAGGATAGTGAAGGACAGCGGGAAAAAATCGAGCCCTATCATAACGATAGGGCTCAGGTCTCATAACAAACAACAAATATGTCTTAGAATGAATATTGCCAAAGATTAGGCGTTGAGACCATTAACGATGCGGCTAAAAACATTACCAATTTGCGGGCCAAGCAGGGTCAGAATTGCAATTACAACCACAGCCACGAGGACTAATACCAATGCATATTCTACCAAGCCCTGACCATCTTCACGGTGTAAGAATAACATCTGTTAAAACCTCCTTTACAGTTTACAGATTAAAATCACATTACAGTTAAAACTATGCATTTAGCATAATATTTTCCAAGTCTCATCACAATAGGATTGTGGTACCTGGTTTTAGAATAAAGATTCTAGTCTTTCTAACTGGCTAGTTTTTGTATAGTAGTCCTAGTACCTTACACTTTAAATTACTTGTTACCGTGAAGGGTATCAGTTAGTTACTCTTGTTGTCAAGCAAAAAAAGTGTGGTTTTAGGATGAAAGATTAGAAACTGGCTTCATTTTCTATCGGGATTGCAAACTCGACTCTTGTGCCCTGCCCCAAATTACTCTGAAGGCTAAGTTCTCCTCCTAGCATTTCCGTTCTTTCTCGCAATGTCGCCAAGCCGATGGTTTTTTGGCCGCCATTAAATGCATCTTCGACATTAAAACCAGTGCCGTTGTCTTCAACTACGGCCGTTACCTGATCCGGCCCCATATCAACCTGAATCTGAATTTGTGTTGCCTGAGAATGGCTCATCGCATTTTGAAGCAATTCTTGCACATTTCGGAATACCGTCACTTCAATATGGCTCTCGAGACGACGCTCTACACCTGTAACAGTAATAGGAACTGGTACGCCATTTTTCTCTTGGAACGACTCAGCGTATCGGCGTAATGTAGGCACGACACCCAAGTCGTCAAGCATCATTGGCCGAAGGTCAAAAATAAAATCCTTGACGTTACTAAATGTTGAACCAGCCGAGCTTTTGAGTGCATTCAGCTCGGTGCGAGCCCGATCTGGATTTACATCAAAAAACCGCTGACATATTTCTGCCTGCAAAATAAAGTTGCTAATCGAGGAGGCAACACTATCATGCATCTTTCTTACCAAACCCTGACGTACAGCCTCCTCTGTTTGAATGACACGAATGACATTTGGCTGCTCGCCAACTCGGCGTGAACCACCTCTAGGAGACGGAAGGGGTACGTCCCCATCGGTCAGCTCAATGATTTTTCTTTGGAATTCAGCCAATCGTTCTAAATTGCGCTGGTCGCTTTGCAGCTTTTCTAACTGACCGCGCATGGTAAACAAGCGCTGTTGCACATCGTTTAAAGCTTCATAGGCTTCCTTGATGTCTTCACGCGGCAACGTTTCAAAGTTTGTTTGGAGTTGGCGAGTATAGCTGGTAACTTGAGAGTTACGCTGTGCCAAACGCTCAACCTCAGCTGCACTTTGCTTGATCAGAATGTCAATTTCTTTGAGGTCTCGTTGGGTTTGCTCGTAATCTTTATGGGTTTCTTCCAAAAAGGAGGCCAGCGAAAATTCATCTTCCATTCCGGCTGTGTTTACCATCTGTCAGTTTCCTTGCGTTTAGCAAGCCACAACGGCAATGTTTTGCCAATTATGGCTTGCTCCGGGTTTAGCGAGAGCCTTCCAGACGCACCCAACCATGACGCAAAGCATAAACGGCCGCTTGTGTACGATCATCTACGCGCAATTTACGTAAGATGGCCGTCATGTGGTTTTTAACCGTCTGATGGCTAATCCCTAGTTTATACGCAATTTCTTTATTGCTCAAGCCCCGCGTAACATGCTCCAAAATTTCCATCTCTCGCGGCGAGAGCGGCACAAACAAATCTTCTGAATCACTGATCAGCGGCCCGCTAAAACGGCCGATTCGCTGCTCTACCCAATTCATCAACTCATCATAAGACATTGTCTTCTCTTCCACATAGTAGTTCCCTTCACGGACAGTGTGGATAATGTTGATTAACGCTTCTGGTGTGATGTCTTTGGGGCAGTAAGCCGAAGCGCCAGCACGGATAGCATGAAATACCTGTTCGGCATCATCATAGCCAGTGATCATTATGACCTTCACATCTGGTAGCTGCGTTTTAATTTTGCGAGTTACCTGTAAGCCATTGATGGTAGGCAAATTAATGTCCATCAAAATAACTTCCGGGTTCACCTCGTAAGCCATTTCAATGGCCACTTCGCCATCGGCAGCTTCGCCTACAACCTTCATCCGGGAGTCAGTTTCCAATACGTCGCGCAAACCTTGCCGGAAAACGGGATGATCATCAACAATAAGTAATTCGGTTGGTTCTATCATTTTTTACCTCGCTCTGTATTTTTATCTGCGAATATTTTCTTATGATTAACAGAAATTCTCATATTTGTATGGGTTAGAAATGTTGATAGCAAAAAATTAAACGGTGGGTTTTAATGAAAACACAGGAGCAAATTCAGTATAACAGGTTTTAAGCAAACAGGTACTAGGACTACGGTACCGCTAACTCGTAAACCGCCATGTTGTTTAATCCTTGTTCATTCGTCAAAGCAAAGTTCGTGGCAAAACGGAGCAGAGTGGAGGGCTGCTCGGCTATTTGTGTGTAAGGCCACCCGGGTGCCGTAACCAGATACTGGGCATCGCTGGCCAGGATGTATTCTGCCAAAGCGTCTTCATTGTCAAGGAGCGGAATCACTTCTGGTGAAATGAGACCTGCCAAGTCGAGCAACGGCCGTTCCGCAAAATAACCTATCGCACCAATATCATGGGAGGCAATGAGGGCATCGGGCGGGGTGTTGTCTGCCAACCACCCCGCCACTGCGACCATTTCCCCTTCAACGATGGCAACATCTACCGCAAAAGCAAAAGCCCCTTGCAGCAAAAAATACAACAGTATGATGGTAAAGGACAGGCGCGCTACCTGTTTTCCTAGCCACAAAGTACGGTCATATTCTGACGAACTATATAACAGTACTAGGACCCACCCAAACAGCCCATACAGCACCCAAATTGGCATAATGGGGATGAGGTAACGGCCGTGTTGAAACGTCACCGGCAAACGCCAGGCATAGAGCAATACGTGCCCGCCCGCCCAGCACAGCGGCAGCAGGTAAAAAAGCCGTCGTTGTGCCCAATCAGCTTTCACCGCATGCCACACCGCAATGATTAGCCCCGGCAGCAAGAGCAAATGCGGGCTACTGACGCCGCGCCAGCCGGAAGCCGGACCACCTAAACTTAGAAAAAGAAGTTGGCTCAATCGCGTTACAAATGGCTGGGCCAAAACGGCCGCATACTCCACCTGCTTGGCGTACAGCGTGTTGGGCCAGATGGTGCCGCTCGTGTAAAAGTTGAACAAAAAATATGGGACTAGGGGGAGAACGGCCGTTCCCAACAAAACTCCACCCCGCCGTAAACGATCGCTAAAACTGGCAGGCAGCAACAATATCCCCGCTAAAATGAGCAATAAAAGCCCCAAGCCATCTGGCCGAATAAGGATGAGCAGCCCGGCAAAAAAGCCCAGCCGCGCCAAAACCCGCCCCGTAACCACATTTTTTGTGACCAGTTCTGCGTACCAGACGGACAATTGCAAGCCAAGCGCGGCAAAAAAGAGCGTTTCCATGCCGCTAACTGCCGCCCACAGCAGCGGCCAGGTAAGCACCAGCACCACCCCCGCCAACCAATCTTTCTCCGCCCAATCGGGCCAGAGCGCCCGCCACAGCCGCATGCCGCTCCAGCCCAGCCAGACGAGGCAGGCGCCGCCCAGCGAATAAGCCCAAAGCAAGTATGGCACGCCCAGCAGATAGCCCAATGCGAGCAACAATGTCCAAAGAGGCGCTGTGGAGCCTGCGCTGCTGACGCCGGGAGTGAATTCGAGACGGCCGTTCCTGGCCAAATTCCGCGCGTACGTCTGGTGAATCCAGGCATCATCCAGCGGGAAGCCCAGTTTATTTTGCACCGTGACGCCCAAAAACAGCGCCAACCCCATGCCTGCCGCCACAACCACCCACAACCGCCGATTGCCTAATAATTTCATTCCCTTCTCCGTGCTTTCTTTACCGCAGAGCGCGCGGACGTTTTTAGTTTTCTCTGCGATCTCCGCATCCTCTACGGTGAAAAATCAGTCAGATACCCTTTGGTAGATGAGCTGCTCGTCAAACTGCGCAACCAGTTCGTAATTTGCCGCCAATTCCGCCAGGAACCAGCCCGGTGGGGCTGGCTCGCGCCGTTGGTCGATGATGATGAGCCGCGTTTGGGGCGCAAAAATGCGCTGCGGCGGCCCCGTCGCGCCAATATCAATCGGCCAAATCATCTCTATCGGCGGGCGACGATTTGCCAAATAATAAAGCTGCACATCCTCTGACCAGTAGTATAAACGGTCATCGGGATGGGTTTGGGCGACCACAAAATCTGCCAGTTCAGCCACCCGCGTCAGGCGAGGACCAAAGCTTGGCCAACCTTGCGCTACAAATTCCGCCTGGGCGATGGCTCCGGTGCGATACCGCAGATACTGCTGCCAATAGGTGCCGTTTTCCCAGCCGCTAATCCCCAGGGCAACGAGTAAAAGCGATGCGAAGACGGCCGTTCCCCAGCCACGCCCTCCCGCCCTCACCACATCCCGGTAAAGCCGCCGCAAAAACCAGGCTGCCAAAATCACCAGCGGCGGCACGATGAGCAAATAATAATGGGCAAACAGCTCTAAATTGACGCCCGCCTCGGCAAACGAGAGCAACAGCCAGAGCAGCAACCACAGCAGCGAAGAATGTCGCAGCGCTTTTCGTCGCGCCACCAAAAATCCGCCAGCCAGACCAAACATGAGCAAAGCCGCGTTGTTGACACCCAGACCAAACAGCGGCAATAAAGGATACAGCAGCCAGCGCACCGCACTGCTCGCCACCTCGGCCGTCAGCGCATTGTCTGCCCCGTACGACTGCCCCAGCGTAAAAACCAGCAGCAGCCGATCCAGCAGTCCCTGGCTGGCAAAATAACGCACGACGGGCAGTAACCCAGCCACAAATCCCAACGCTAGCCACCCGCCACGCGGCCACACCGTTTGCCAAAAGCCAATTTGCGGCCGCTGGCGAAGGCCAGTTATGAGCAAGGCCAATCCTGCCACAGCCAATGGCGATAAAAAGACGGGCTTGTACAAAAAAGCAGCGGCCGCCAGCAGCCCCACGCCGCCAAACTGCCAGGCTGGTTTTTCTCGCTTGAGCAAAAAGATTAGTAGCCAAACGGCCGTAATCCTAAAAAAGTTGGCAAATAGTTCCGTCTCGGCCGTTTGACCCCACAATTGCAAATGAGCGCTGAGGATAGCGTAAAAGAGTGCGGCGAGGAGAGCCGTCACTCTATCATCAGTCAGCTCCAGCGCCAGCAAGTACAAAAAGTAAACCGTCGGGATTGTCCACAACAGCAGGAAAAACTGGATCGCCCAGGCGCTGTCGCCAAAAAAAGCCATTGCCGTGGCGTACGTGTAGTAAATCGCGGGTAGATGATGCCCCGTGTGGTGCGTGCCGTACAGCGGCTCGCCCGCCAAAATGAGCCGGGCATGGTACGCCCGCGCGCCACCGTCGTTGTCAATCAACATGTCCAGGGCGGGCAGGCGCAGCAAAATGGCGAGGATCAGCGTGGCAAGGAGCCACAGCCACTGCTTTTTTAGGAGACTGGAGACTGGAGGCTGGAGACTGCCTAATCTCCAGTCTCCAGTCTCTTGTCTCAAATTATCTTTCTGTCTCATGGCACCAACTCATAAAGCTGATAACCATCGCGGGCAAACAGCAGTTCAAAGCCGGGCTGGCTAGCCGATTGCGCGTACAGCCCAGTCAGCGGCAGCGGATGATCCGCATCCAGCAGCAAGTGGGTGACGCCGTAGCGCTTTGCGGCTTCTTGCACGATGGGAACTGGCTCGTTGGGGATGCTGATGGCGGGCAGCCCGGTATGGTAGTAAACACCCGGCGCGTTGCCTGCCATGAGTACGGCCGTTTCCCCCACCATCTCCCCCACTTCTGCATAAACCTCCGCCTCCAAACCGCTGTCCGCCCGCGCATAAAACAGGCTGGCGCTGATGGCAAAGGCTACGACGACAAAAAGCACGGCAAAGCGCGGCTTCGCTTTTTCCGGTTCCCAGTGCGGTAGCTTTGTCGCCACCCAATCTACGGCGTAGCCCAGTCCAGCCGTGGCCAGCACCATCAGCCAGAGCCACAGCGCCACGGAGGAGTGCAGCAGCCCACCCCGCCCGCCCGGCAGCGTAAAAACGAGGCTCATCGCCAGGAATAGCAGCCCAGCATACCAGGTCAGCGGCCGCAGAAAAGCGCGTTTTTCTGCATCATGCCACCAGTTCCACCAGCCCCACACAATCAGCGGCGTCAAAAAGACAACGCCACAGACGGCCACAAACGTCCCACCCGCCAACAACAAGCCATCCAGCTTGGACTGCAAAATATTGCCCCAGCCCCACTCCAAAAAATGGTTCAGGTTGAAGGAACGGCCGTACGCAAACAAATCGTCATACGTCGTCAAAAAAATGGTTTGGGTACCGCTGATGGGCAACGGCCGTTCCCACACGCGCCAGTTGCGGATAAACCAGGGGGTCATCACGATCAGGTAACCTAAAGACAAGAGAACTAGAGACTGGAGATTGGAGACTGAGAATCGCTTTTTAATCTCCAGTCTCCAATCTCCAATCTCTAAAAACCAAACCAACCCGCTCACTACAAGCAACAATGCCCCATCCGCCCGCGTGAGATGCGCCAGCCCAGCGGTGAGGCCCGCCAGGAACCACCACTTTTTGGCCGGACGCTGCTGGGTGAAGGCGAGGAAGAGCAAGCAGAGCCCGCCCGCCCAGGCAAAAGGCACAAACGTGGATGGCTGGTTGAGGAAGCGTGTGTAAAAACCGCCGGAAATTGTGAGCAGAACGGCCGTCCACACCTGCCACCGTTCGCTAAAAAATTGGAGCGCAATCCAGTAAGCCAGCAGCGGTAGCAAGCCCGCCAGCAGCCAAAACGGCAGCTGCGCCGCCCAAAAGCCATCCCCCAGGCTGTAACCTGCCGCCGCCAAAATCGAGGTTAGCGGCATCCAGTAGCTGTGGCTGGGCGTGGGCAACCCCGCCGGATCGTCCAGGTATTGCCAGATGACCAGCTCCGTGAAGCCGTCGCCAGCCGCCAGCCGCTGGCCGTTGGTGGTGTAGTAGTAGGCGTCCATGTAGGTGGGCGTGGGCATCTGCACCGCCCAGATGGCCTGAAACAGCAGGCCAATCAGGGCCAGCCAGAGCCAATCGGTACGCCGCCAGGGTGATGGTTTTGGAGACAAATTTGGTTCCATTTTGGGGAGACTGGATGACTGGAGACTGGAGATTTCTAGTCTCCAGTCTCCAATATCTAATCTCCATTCCTAACAAAAACGCGGGCAAGGTCGTCGCTGTACACTTCTTGCCAATCGCCGCTGACTTGCAGGACGGTGGCCAGAGCAGAACTGCGGCGCAGTAGAGCAACGTCCACTGCCATTTCATCGAGCGGCTGCTGCCAATCTTCGCCTACGCGGGTGGTTTGTAAATAGTAGCGGAAAAAGTTGTCGCCGTAGAGTTCGGTACGGCCGTCTATAAACACTGGAATGCGCCGCCAAATCAGATAGCCGCCCCACTCGTAGGTGTTGTAGATACGCTTGTCGGCCAACCCCGCCTCCTCCATAAAATCGACCGCCGCGATGGGGAAAGTGCGCGCTAAAGCCGCCTCGTTGCCCGCCAGCCGCGTTTGCAGCCAGACCGCTCCCACCAGCAGCATGAGCAGCAGCACCACGCCATTGAGAATCTGCAAAAAGCGGGTCGGTGCGGCTTGGCTCGATGTGCCGCTGGCCAACGGATACAGCCGCGTCTGGCTGAGGGCGCTAAGCAAATGCCGGGCGATAATCGGCGCGGCGGCCACGGCAAACAGCGGAATGTGCCGCGCCGAGAGAAGTCCGCCCGCTGCTGGCCCGCCAAACAGCAGCAAATCGGTCCAGGTGACGGGACGGCGCGAAAAGACCAGGCTCACCACGCCCAGAGCCATCATCCCGCCAAAAAACCAGAAATAAACCAGGTGAAAATCGGGCGAATACCATTCGACGATGTTGCTCTGGATGGCATCGCTGCCCAGGGTGCCCAGCGGGAACAGCACAAGGTCGAGGCCGCGCGGGTTGATGAGGGCGGCCAGCAGAGAAAGCGCCGTCACGCCTGCGAGCTGGCCAATTTGCGGCCAGGCAAGCGTCGTCTCGTCCGGCTGGGCCAATCGGCGCTGCATCGCCTCGCCAACCACGTACGCCCCCAGCAAGGCGATGCCGGTAAGGTAGCCGGAGTGCATGTTGGCCCACAGCGCCGTCAGCAAGGGCAAAAGCCAAAAGGCGCGACTGCGCCAACCTGCCAGCCGCACGCCGTCCACCACAAACACAAAAAGCGCCAAAAACAAAATGTTGATCATCTGCGGACGCACGCCGAGGGGCAGCGCGGCGGTGAAGTAGGCAACTAAAGTGACCAATGCGGCGAGATACGGCCGTCCCGCACAACGCGCATAAACCAGCATAAACGCCACCGCCACAATGGCGGCAAACAGCAGGCTCAGCCCGGCCAAGCCGGCCAGCTCGTACACCAGCCACATGCCCACATCCGTCAGCCACTGCTGCACAATCCAGACGTTTTGCGGCACGGTGTAGCTGAACAGATCAAACTGGGGAATCGCCCCCATCTGCCAGATTGCTTCGCCGGTGCGCAAATGCCACCACATGTCCGGGTCCAGCGTCTCGCGCACGGACATGACAAACAGGGCGATGGCCAGGAGGGTGGTGAAAAGGCGGCGGGTGGTTAGCATAATTTTGAGTGAGCGAGTTTGCGAGTGGCGAGTGGGCGAGTTTTTACTCGCGGACTGGCATACTCGCCAACTCGCCTACTTTCGTATGAAAATTTCAGCAATCTCATCTTCATAAACCTGTGTCCAATCCGGGCTGGCGGCGAGAACGGCCGTTAACGGGGTCCCGCGCTCCATCAACACATAATCTACGTCGTATTCATCCAACGGTTCCTGCCAGGTGGCGCGCACTTCAAACGTCTCGCGGTAGCGCAGCAGGAACGGATCGCCGTACACGTCGGCACGGCCGTCTACAAACACGGGCACACCCCGCCAAATGAGGTAGCCGCCCCAGTTGTAGCTGTTGTAACCCCGTGCCTCATCCAGCCCAGACGCTTGCAAATAATCTACGGCGGCAACCGGGTATCGGGCGGCGATGGCGGTCTGGTTGTTGTCAATTTTGGAGAGGGTGTAGAGAACGGCCGTTGCCACCGCCACCAGCAAAATCACCCAGTTCAGCACCGCAAACAAAGACCCTAAGGGTTTTGCTGGCTGGTTCTTGCCCGTACTGTCAATTAAACCCTTAGGGTCTAGGTCTAGCACGGCCAGCCAATGGCGCACAATAATCGGCGTGGCCACGATGGCAAACAGCGGAATGTGCCGCGCCGAGAGCAAGCCCGCCGCGCCTGTGCCCAAAAATAGCAGCAGGTCGGTAATAGTCACTCGCGATTGCGCTGTGTCCGGTCTCAGCGCATCATGCGCCACCGTGCCACTATCTGGCTCGGTGAAGACACCGGCCAGAGCTTCAGAATCTTCAGTTTTGCTAAAAATCCAGCCCAGCACGCCCAGCGCCAGCATTCCGGCGAAGGGCCAAAAGTAGGTTTGGTGAAAATCGGGGGAGAGCCACTCCTGAATGTACGCCTGCATCGCGCCGCTGCCCAGGGTGAGGAATGGGTAAATCCACAGCTCGATGCCGCTGGGATTCACTGCCGCCGCCAAAAAACTGGCAATCGTCGCGCCAAAAAGCTGGAAAATCACCGGCTGCGGCAAGGTGCGCTCAGTCGGCGTGGCCAGCCAGCGCTGCGCCAAATCGCCGACGGCGTAGGTGCTCAACAGCACCACGCCCAGCAGGTAACCGCTGTGCAAATTGGCCCAAACCAGCGTCAGCAGCGGCAGCCACCAGAGGGTGCGCGGTCTCCATTTGCCATCCTTCACGCGCTCAACGATGAGGACAAAAACGGCCGTTAGCAACAAATTAAATATCTGCGGGCGCGCCCCCCAAACGATGGCGGAGGTGATGGCAGCGAGGAGAATCATGAAGGCGGCCAGATACGGCCGTCCATCACAAACCAGATACAGCAGTCCAAACGTCAAAGCAACCAGCGCCGCAAAAAAGAGAATCAATCCTGGCAGCCCACCCGCCAGATAGACCAGCCACATGATCAGCTGGGAGAGCCATTCATGCGTCACCCAGGCATTTTGCGGCACGGTGAAGGTGAACACGTCCTGCGCCGGGATGCCATGTTGCAAAATGTACTCGCCGGTGCGCAGATGCCACCACATATCCGGGTCCAACGTCTCGCGCACGGCCATCGTGAAGAGGGCCATGACAAACAGAGCCACAAACAGTCGTTTTGTGTTTAGATAAGCAATTTTTGTCACAGGGAAACACGCTACTAGCAAACTCTGTCAGAAGCAATTACGCAGCGGAGAGGGATGTTTTCTGGCACGGTGACAAGGTGAACGGCCGTATTAAAATTTAGCCGTTCCCGATTCACCATTCACAATTAATTCGGCCGTCTGGCATACACCGTAAACAAATCGCCAAAATTGAGGGGAATAGCCAGATGTCCCAGCCGCAGGCCGTTCACAAACCAGCCGACCAGGCGACCCAACGGGCGGCTCAGCGCCTCCACGCGGCTTACCAAATAGTTCAGCCGCAGGTAACGTCCTTCCGCACCAGACCAGACCACCTCGAAGCCATTTTTCTCCAGCATCTGGCCCAGCGTTTTCTGGCTAAAGTAATGGATATGCATATCCATCAGCCAGGGCCAGCGCGGGCCCATCAACCGGGCAATCAGGCTGCTAATGTCCATCGTGTGGATGACCACCCAGCCGCCCGGCTTGAGCAAATTGCACGCCTTGCCAATCTCGCCCGATGGGTCGGCGACATGCTCAATCACGTCCCACATGGTAACCACATCAAACTGTTTACCCGCCAACTCCGGCGCATCTTGCGTGCCGTGAATCACGTGCAGCCCTTGCCGCTGCGCCACGCTGGATGCCCAGGCGGACGGCTCCACGCCGCACGCTTGCCAACCCGCCGCGCCTGCCGTCTCCACAAACACACCGATGTATGCGCCGACGTCCAGCAGGGAACGGCCGTTTGCCATCCCCACATGCTTCTCCATCGCCCGTAAATGTTTTTGGAAAGTGAGTTCACGTCCGGCCCGCTCTTGCACGTAGGTTTCGTCGGTAACGGCCGTATACGCTTCCAAAATATCCTCGCCAGACCAGCGGGGATTGGCATACACGTAGCCACAACTTTTGCACTGCACAATTTGGGCGTGATGTCCATAGCCAGGGTTGGTGCAAGAAAACGCATCTACTTCTAGCTGTTCTTCCGGCTGCATAGTAGCCGGAAAGCGCACTACGAAATCGTTTGCGCCGCATAAATTACATTGAACGTCAATCATCATGATGAGGAAATTGGCACTTCTGGACGTCTTGGTTCGCGCCTGCGCAACCGCCGGAACGCCAACCGCAGCAGCGTGTATTGCGCCTTCAGCACTTCATTGCGCGAAATTTTTGTTTGCCCCAGGCGACGGTCTTCAAAAATAATGGGCACTTCGCCAATTTGCCAGCCGCGCCGCTGGCACAAAAAGAGCATCTCTACCAAAAAAGAGTAGCCACTAGAAAAAATGCGATCCAGCGGAACGGACTCCAGCACTTCTCGCCGGTACAGCCGAAAACCAGCCGTCGCATCTTTGGCCTTCAACCCCAGCAGCGAACGCGCCACAAAGTTAGCTCCTTTGCTCAGCACCACACGCTTCCAGGTGCAGTTGCGCTGACCGCCGCCCGCCACGTAGCGAGAGCCAATGACCACGTGTTTCTGTTTGCTCAGCTCAATCATGCTGGGAATGTAGCGCGGGTTGTGGGAAAAGTCAGCATCCATCGTCATGATGCGCCTGGCCCCAATGTCTAGCGCCTTTTTAAAGCCAGCGATGTAGGCGGTGCCCAGTCCCATCTTGCCGGGGCGATGCACCACATGCACCCGTCCCGGCTCTTTGGCCACCCATTGGTCGGCCAGTTGGCCAGTACCATCGGGGGAGTTATCATCCACCACAATCACACCAATAGCCACTGGCAAGGCCAAAAGCTGCGAGATAAGATCGTTAAGATTATCGGCTTCGTTATAGGTTGGAACAATCACAAAACTGTCTGTCATAGGGTTAAACCTGCCTAAGCATTGTCTAAAAACTGGCCGATTGTAACGGTTCCTTAGCCACCGAACAACATTTACCAATCCAAGAAGTTCAACTTTTCGTAAAAGTTGAACTTCTGCCCGCAATTTTGTCAGGAGTAGGCATGACACAACAATACAAAGCAATCTTTTTTGATCTGGATGGCACGCTGCGCATTCCGTCCCCAGACCCCACCGACGCCTTTATTCAGTTTGCCCGCTCACAGCAGATTGAAATTAGAGAAACGGCCGTTCGCCGCCTAAAAATTTGGGCACATCGTTACTGGGGGCAAGATGACCGGGTGGTGGGGGAGATGAATCGGCTGGGCGAGGAAGAGTTCTGGCTAAACTATTCACGCTTGCTGCTTGAAGCAGTTGGCGTAACCAGCAATTTGGAAACAGAAGCCAGGCAAGTGCGCGAATATTTTAGCTCTGCCTATACCCCAGAGGTAAAGCTGGCGGCCGGAGCAACCGAGCTATTCACCACGCTGAAGGCGGCAGGCTACCGTCTGGGTGTCGTCTCCAATCGGTCGCACACCTTTCATGAAGTGCTGGAGCAGTTTGAAATTAGTGACTGGTTCGATATGACGCTGGCGGCGGGGGAAATTGGCTGCTGGAAGCCAAATAGCGGTATTTTTGATCATGCCCGCTCATTTTTTAATGATTTGACTGCGGCTGAATCTGTGTATGTGGGGGACAACTATTTTGCCGACGGCATTGGGGCAAAACGGGCGGGCATGCTGCCCATCATTTACGATCCGGATGGGCTGTACCGAGCGTCAGAAATGGTTTGTGTGGACAAATTGGGGGAGGTTACGGCCGTTCTCAACCAGCCAACCGTGCATTAGTAGCCAAACCTTCAAACAATACGTCTTTACTCAGCTACGGCACCTGCATCGCCAAAATCAATCAGGCCGCGCTGGAGTGCCTCTTCTAGCGAAATGCCGCGTGTGCTTTCCGTGCTGTCGTCTGCACCAGACATATCCCAAAAGGCATCGAGATCGGCCGTTTCTTCAGCAGGGCCATCGGCTGTAGCCAGCAAGTCCATCAGCTCGTCTGGCGCGATGTCCAGGTAGTCGGCGGGAGGTGCTGGTTCCGGTTCGGGCATGGCGGGGGGAGGAGGTGTGGGTACGGCCGTTTCCACCACCGGTTCAACACGTTCAGAGGGTGCAGCGGGCTTTGCGGCCAATGCAAGCGCATCATGCGCGGGAAGCAGCTGCTGCAAATCCTTAATCGCCCGCTGGGTGAACACCCAAATGGTGCCAATACGCCCGCGCCGGGCGGCCATGTCAAAAAAGAGCGTCAAAAAGTAATGGCGATTCACATTGGCGCAGTAAAACTCAAATTCGCCCCCCATGTGATATTGCAGGGTAAATGGCTCTGCCGCGCCCAACTCATCGGCCAACAAAAAGCTGTTGCTCAAGTTATCGGCCACGATGCCCACCAATTTGGGCAAATCAAGCTGGCTGTTATCGCCAGCTGAGAACAAAATTTCTCCCATCGCCGAAGCCAGCGTCAGGTTTACTGCGCCGGTATCTACGCGTAAGGCATCCAGGCGGCGCTGCAAATCATCGGAAACGGCCGTTTCTGCGAGGTTGGTCGTCAGTGAAGTGTTTGCCGGTAAAATGACAGATTCGCCATGAAGGGCGGTATGAACGGCCGTCAGCACGCTGTCGGTATCCAAAGGCTTCTGAAAGTAGCGGTAGACACCAAGCTCGTTCGCCTCTTTTTTGCCCTGGCTGGAAGAGTACGCAGTAATCATAATCACCGGAATATCGCGCCCCAGCGCCTTTACGCGCCGCACCAGATCAAACCCACTCATGCCGGGTAAGCGCACGTCGGTGATGAGCAAATCAAACTGAGAGCGGCGCAGCTCCAGCAGCCCTTCTTCGGCAGAAGGCACCGCCAGCACTTCGCAATCCTGGTTAGACAGTTCCAGCATCGAACGCAGAAACTCCAACATCTCAAAATGGTCATCAACGACTAAAATTTGCTTCACATCGGCCATAGGGTATCCAAGTCCTGTTCAATTTCGCCCATTATAGAGTCTGGCAACTGGTAAAGACAAGTAGCCAATCGTCATAATGAACGGCCGTCCCCAAGATTTCAAACGTCTTGCTGACCATCAGACAATTCCCAGCGTATTGCAAGACTTTTGAAATCTACATCAAGAAATATAAGCAAACAAAAAAGAGCCTGCCTCGGCAGACCCCTTCATCAAATACACATTTTCTCATTGTCGCTCCTCCCCCGTGTGCGGGCATGACAATGGGCAGCCGTTACACTTCCACCATATGCGCTTTGTCAGAAGATAAATTCTCTCGCGTTAGCTTGCTGGCACCCTTCTCACCTGTCTCCAATAGCCAGCAGGCAGCATAATGCTCTTCGCCGTAATCCTTAAACGGCGGCTCTTCCTGCGAACATTTGTCAAAGGCCAGCGGGCAGCGCGTGTGGAATCGGCAGCCCGTCGGTGGATTCAGCGGGCTGGGCACATCCCCCTCCAAAATCACCCGCTGCCGCTTCAGCGTGGGGTCCGGGATGGGAATGGCAGACATGAGCGCCTGGGTGTACGGATGCAGCGGATCGCGGTACAAATCATCCCGCGAAGCCATCTCGACCATCTTACCCAGGTACATCACGCCCACGCGGTCGCTAAAATGCTCTACCACGCTCAGGTTATGAGCAATAAACAAGTAAGTCAGGCCAAAATCCTTTTGCAGCTCGCGCAAAATGTTCAGCACCTGCGCCTGGATGGAAACGTCCAGGGCAGAAACGGGCTCATCACAGACGATAAATTTCGGCCGTAGCGCCAACGCGCGCGCAATGCCAATGCGCTGCCGCTGCCCACCAGAAAACTCATGTGGGTACCGCCGCGCATGGTCGGCGCGCATTCCCACGCGAGTCAGCATTTCTACCACAATGTCGTACCGTTCCGCCGCGCTTTTGTCCGTGTGAATGCGCAGCCCTTCAGCAATGCTTTCCCCAATAGGCATTCGCGGGTCCAGCGATGAGTACGGGTCTTGAAAAATGATCTGAATATCGCGGCGCAGCTTTTTAAGATCGTTGGCCGTGATGTCGTAGATATTTTTGCCATCAAAAACAACTTCACCAGAGGTGGCCGGAATTAACCGCAAAATGGTACGGCCGATTGTTGTTTTGCCACAGCCGGATTCCCCCACCAGACCAAACGATTCGCCCTCATAAATAAAAAAGGAAACATCATCCACGGCTTTTACCCAGCCAGTGGTACGCTGAAACAAACCTCCACGCACGGGAAAATATTTTACGACATTTTTCACCTCAACCAGAACACGCTTTTTATTGGAAGCGTTACCGTTTTGCGTTACCTCTTCTGCCATGTTAAGCCTCCAATTCCTTTTCATGCAGCCAACAGCGAACCTTACGATTGGGCGCTATTGATTTAAGCTCTGGTTCTTCTTCTGTGCATATTGTCAAATCATTTTCCAGCCGAGCCATACATCGAGGGGCAAATTTGCAACCCTGTGGCAAATCTACCAGGTTTGGCACAGAGCCAGGAATTGTAACCAGCTCTTTTTCGGCTTGCCCCAAGACGGGAGTGGAACCGATGAGAGCGGCCGTATACGGGTGTTTGGGCGAGGCAAAAAGCTCCTCAATGGGAGCCTCCTCCACCACACGCCCAGCGTACATCACCACCACCCGGTCACACATTTCTGCTACCACTCCCAAATCATGGGTAATGAGGATGATGGACGTTTCCATTTTGGAGCGCAAATTACGCATCAAGTCCAAAATTTGGGCCTGAATGGTCACATCCAGCGCCGTAGTTGGCTCATCGGCAATGAGCAGCTCTGGCACGCAGGCCAGCGCCATGGCAATCATCACGCGCTGGGCCATGCCCCCAGACATTTCATGTGGGTAGGCGTGAATGCGGGATTCTGGCTCTGGGATGCCCACCATACTAAGCAGCTGGATGGCTCGTTTTTGACCAGCCTCCTTGCCCAAATCCTGATGAATATGCAACACCTCAGAAAGCTGGTCTCCAATTTTGAAGACAGGGTTGAGACAACTTTGCGGCTGCTGAAAAATCATGGAAATGCGATTGCCACGAATCTTAATCATTTGCGATTCGGACAGTTTGAGCAAATCCTGGTTATCAAACACAATCTGGCCTTCAACAATTTTACCGGGCTGGCTCACCAGGCGCATGATGGACAGGGAGGTGACGCTTTTGCCACAGCCAGATTCGCCCACAACGCCAAGCACTTCACCGCGCTTTACGTGAATATCAATGCCGTCCACAGCGCGCACGATACCCGCTTCGGTAAAAAACTGTGTTTTTAGCCCTTTAATTTCCAGAATGTTTTCGTTGTTATTCTGCACGCTCTGCCTCTTCGTCCCTTCGTAGTTTGCCACTTTCTCGCTGATTCGCCTCAAGATTTTCCTGAAAAGCATAGTTTCGTAGTCAGGATGGGGAGGTCATTTTACCAAACCAAACTTTTAGAGGCCATATGTATGTAAAAACCAAAAATTTTTGAATAATAACTGATGTTACGCACTCACTCTGGAAAAGATTTCAAAAGCCTTCAAGGCTATGCGCTTTTCACCAAAAGAAACAAGACTTTTGAAATCTACGCTGCGTACCGTGAGTAATAATAGGCGTAAAATAGGTTTTTATGTGAACAGATAAAAAATCGCTCTTCGGCACTTCCTATGGATTGCTTTACTGCTTTTAATAGATTTTGCTCATACATTTGTAACCTCGCTCGTAAGCGATGCTGGCTAGGATGCTAAGGATGGTGTGGCGGCGTGCTTTTAGGTAGAAAAAGTTGTCATTCACGTTTAGCTGGTCTTTTCCGCAATCAAACAATTAAACCGTAACAGAAGTTTTCTGAATTTGTCATTCCCGCTTGCGCAGGCATGACAGGTTGTGAAATTATTTTTCAAAAGTGTAATTTCCATTTGGCTCTGTACAGGAGTGTTTTATGGTGCAACATCCCCATATTCTTCTAGCAAACTGGCGAAAATTTGGCCTGTTCATGCTTCTTGCATTTTTCATTTGGCAATTGGGCGCGCCCCAGGCCAGGGCCACCACCTGGGACATTTGCCAAGCTGGTGGCTGTGATTTTAGTGATATTCAAACGGCCGTAAACGATCCACAAGTGAAAAACAACGACATCCTCACCTTTCCCACCAACCGAGAGATTTACGCGCCATTTACCGTCACCAATAAAACGTTAACCATTCAGGGCAATAACACAATAATAGACGCAACGAGCATGGGAGTCTCTGCTGTTACCATCAACAACGGCAGCGAAACGGTCACCATCAGCAACTTTACCGTTCAAGGGGGCAGCAGCAGCATTGGGGCAGGCATTCTGCTCGATAGCGGCAACTTGGTGCTTACCAGCAGCACAGTTATCAGCAATACCGCCAGTAGTAGCGGCGGGGCACTGTACGTAGCCAGCAGCGGCAGTGTGGTCACTCTAACCAGCGTCAACATGGAGTCGAATACGGCTGGTGCCAACGGCGGTGCTATCTACAACAATGGCACCATTAACGCCCAAACGCTTACCCTGGCCGACAATGACGCCACCGATGGCGCAGGACTGTACAACAACGGTACGGCTACCGTGGAAACCCTCTCCACCATTCAGCGCAACGAGGCCAGCAACGACGGTGGCGGTGTATTCAACACCCTCAACGGCAACCTCACCCTGAATAATGATGACGTTTCCACGAACCTGGCCGTAAACGGAGCGGCCGTTTTCAACGAAGGTATCTTAAACACCAATGGTACAGACTTTGGCAGCGGCAATGTGGCCTCACAAACTGGCGGTGGCCTTTACAACAGCGGCACGGCGACCCTGGTAAATAGCGCCGTTGTACAAAATGAAGGCGCAACCGGCGCTGGAATTTACAACAGTGGCACGCTCACAGCCACCAACAGCACTCTCAGCCGCAACGATGGGGCAAATGGCGCGGGCCTTTATAACAACGGCGGCACCGCTACGCTAAACAATGTCACTATCCACCTCACCATTGGCACTTCCCTTTTTGCCAATAATGGCACCGTCACGGTAGGCAACAGCATCCTCTCCTCTGTTTCCGGGCAGGTAACATGCGGCAAGAGCGGCAGCGGGGCGCTGCAATCCAACGGCTACAACCTGGCCAAAGACCAAAGCTGTACCTTCCTCACGGCCGCTGGCGATTTGCAAGGGTTGGACCCAGGCCTCATTGGTATCAATTCACCCGCAGGGGGCGCGGCCTACCATGCGCCCAAGCTCACCAGCCCGGTAATTGATGCCGGGAATCCAGCAGAAATCGGCAGCAACAGCACTGCTTGCCTGGCAGCCGACCAGCGCGGGCTGGCGCGGCCACAATCCAACCGCTGCGACATTGGGGCGGTGGAAATTGTGGTTTATCGTCAATTTGTATCAATTGTGCTCAAGTAATCGGGGCTAAGTGGCCGTCCGCAAAAAGTTAGCAGAATTATGCGGACGGCCTGGAGTAATCGTCCTTTCAAAAAGGGAAGTTGTTTGTGGACGATTCCTAATTTTTGAGGCGCAATAGCTGATCGGCGGCTTTGATGGCCTGGGGGACGGGGACACCTTCTTGCCAGGAAAACGGCCGTACCTCCCCACCTTGCCACAACGTTACCACCCGCTCCGCTTTGGGCGAATACGGCGCTGACAGGGCCGGGTTGCTAGGGCCAAAAATGGCTAACGTAGGGCAGCCCACGGCCGCAGCAATATGCGTCGGCCCTGTGTCGTTGCCCACGTACAGATTGGCAATCTCCCCCAACGCCCCTAACTCACCCAGCGTCACGCGCCCGGCCCAATTGGCACAGGGCACTGAAGTCATGCCATCAATGGCTGCGGCCAAAGCGTGATCGTGCTGGCTGCCTACGAGCAAAATACGCGCCTGGTGCTGCCGCGCCAGATGGTTGATCAGCAGCACAAATCGCTCGCTGGGCCACCGCTTTAGCGGGTCTTCAAATAGCGAGCCAGCGCCACCACCCGGATGAATGACGACCAGGGGCACATCACCTAACCATTCCAAATCATCAATCAGGCGTTGGGTAACGGCCGTTCTGTCATCATCGGCCGGGTAAAATCCCATGGACGGCCGTTCGCCAGGGGGCAAATCTACTTTACACGCCTCGGCCAATGAAAGGTAAATATCAGTTGCGTGTTGCTGGCCGGTACGCTGCGGGGCAACCAATGTTTGGGCAAAACCGCGCCCGCCAGAAGCCACACCAATCCGCTGGGGAATGCCCGCTTGCCACGCCACCCAGGAAAGCAAGCTGGATCTTCCCAGAATAAGGCAGGTGTCATACCCGCCCTGGCGAATCTGATTGACCACACCGCGCAATTCGGCAAAGGACATGTGCCCCACACCCAGGTCGCCTGATGGCAGCAGTTCGGCAATGTGCGGGTTTTTGGCGATAGCGGGTCTGGCCCAGTCGCTAACGGCCCAATCGAACTGGGTGCCGGGGAATGCTTTGGTAAGCACCGCTAGCAGCGGCGTGGCCAGCATCACCTGGCTAAGGCAGCACGGATGCAAAATGAGCGCTTTTTTGGGTGGGGTGAACGGCCGTCTCGCCAAGCGAAACGGTATGCTTAACAATCGTGCCGCCGCAGCGGTGAAAAATGTTTCTTGGGGCATGTTACTGCTGGATGGCTCCAGCACACGCTGCCGGGGCCGCCCTTACTCTCCTACGGTAATAAACGGTTGAATTTGCTCAAATTTGGCCGGGCCAATGCCAGAGACACTGGTAATTTCGTCAATGGTAGCAAAGGGGCCGTTGGTTTCCCGGTATTCTACGATCTTTTCGGCTGTGCTGGGGCCAATGCCGGGCAATGTGTCTAATTCGGCCACATCGGCACTATTTATGTTAACCAAACCTGTGGGTTCGTCAACGGCCGTTTCCCCACCGCTCCCTAGCTCTATCCCGGTTGACCGCACCGGCTCTGAAATGACGGCGGGAAGCTGGGCGGCCGTTTCTGCCTCTGTGGGAACGTAAATTTGCATCCCTTCAAACAGCGGCAGGGCCAGATTGACAACGGCCGTATCTGCCTCATCAGTAAAGCCACCTGCCCGCTCAATCGCCTCTTGCACAATGCCATTGTGGGGCATCTCATACACGGCAGGAGCGGCGACCGCCCCACTCACAAAGATGCGCAGCGGCCCCGGTGTGGACGTGGGGCCAGGTGGCAGCGTAGGCACGGGTGGCTGAATAACAATGGGTGTAGGCTGTGCCCGTCCTGCCAAAGCCACGCCCCCAGCTCCTACAATTATCCCCACAAAAAACACAATCAAAAAAGAAAGCAGATTGCCTTTGTTTAGCACAATATTCTCCCCAACGGTTACGGCCGTTTCACAACAGCCTCATTAAAATCAACATGAAGGACGCCTACTGGTATGGCAATATTTTACACAGAGTGGCTGGCAGGTACAAAACACGGCGTTTCAGTAAATCCAAATTAAGCAAAAAAGGACGCGGACTAGCGCGGATAAACGCGGATTATGGCCTTTTTATCCGCGTTTTCCGCGTTCATCCGCGTCCCATTCAGTTTTACTGAATAACCCTGTGATACAAAAGTAGCAGTTTTTCAAAACAGAGCAGTTGGAGTACCCTTACCAAACTGTGTCAATATTTGGCAAACTGCATCTAAAAATTTGCTTTGCCCTGGATTGCCAGGTGCCCCCAGAGCAAAGCTGCAAACAGCAGACGTATTTTTATGGAGATTCAAAATGAGTGAAACACCCGTTCAACCCACCCCCAAACCGGGTCAAAAAAAGGTTGCCATTGATATTCCTAAAGAGTTAACGGCCGTTTACGCCAATCTCGCCTTCATCAGCCACACGCCTGGTGAAATGGTGCTGGATTTTGCCCAAATGCTGCCGCGTATGCCGCGTGGTCGCGTACTTTCCCGCGTGATCATGTCTCCAATGCACGCCAAGATGCTGCAAAACGCCCTGGCGCAAAACGTAGCCAACTACGAACGGCAGTTTGGCGAAATTCGGCTGCCCACCAACCTGGCCGACCAATTCTTTCGTTTTCCGCAACAAGGGGGCGACAAGGACGACGAATCTGAATAACCAGACGTCTCTCCCTGAGAGGCAAATTATCAGCAGATTTCGCAGATTAAACGCATGAAAATCTTTTAAATCTGCGAAATCTTTGGTCTCAATCAAAGTACCAACAAGACTAGGCGCGTTCCCAGAGCGAGACAGTTTCGATGTGAAAGGTTTGGGGCTGCATATCAATCGGCTGAATCTCAACCAAATTGTAGCCAGCTTTGGCCAGGGAACGGCCGTCTCGCGCCAGCGTAGCCACATCGGAACTCACATAAATAAAGCGAGCAGGTTTTGCTTGGGAAACGGCCGTTACCGCCTTCTTGGATAGCCCATTCCCCCACGGGTGCGCCACCATCACCTCAACCTCCTCCGGCATCAGCGGCAGCACATCCTCGACCTCCCCCTCAAACAGATTCACGTTGTCCAGATCATCCAGATTCACCGCCAAATCAGCCACGGCGTCAGGATTACGCTCCACCGCCACCACTTCCGCGCTTTTTTCCGCCAAAAACGCGGTCAGCGTGCCTGCACCGCTGTACAGTTCAACTACATTTTCCTCGCCAGTCAGCATCGCATAGCGCAGCACGGTCTGCACCACCAGCTCCATTCCTGCCGGGCTACCCGCCATATCCACGCCGGGAGAAATGCGAAAATCACGGCCGTTTATCCGCTGCACGGAATAAAAATCACCGACGAGGGAAGCGGCCGTTTTGTCTGGCAGCACAATCGCTACGGAGATGGGGAAATCCGCCTCCAGTTCCGGCGGCTCCACGCCATCCACCTCAATGGCCGCCAGCAGCGCCTCATCATCTCCCACCCGCAAAGAGAGCTTTCGCAGCCCTGGCAAATCCAGCTCCACATCCTGCAACAACCCCACCAGCTCTGGTCGGGCGATGGGGCATTCTTCAATGGCAATCACCTCTTTTTGCACCGGCGACCAAAATCCGAGACGGCCGTTTCCCACCGGACTCAGCACCATTTCCACCCGGTACGCCCACGGCTCTGGGTTTGGCAAAACAGGCACCACATTTGCCTGCTTAAACCCACCCAGCCGCGCCAACTGATCCCGCACCACCGCTTCTTTGGCGGCTAACTGTGCCCCATAAGACATATGCTGAAAATGGCAACCACCACACACCGCAAAATGCTGGCAGCGCGGCGTCACCCGCTCCGGCGATGGCTGCAATACCTGCACCAACTCCGCCTGCGCATACTTATTCTTCTCCGACACAATCTGCGCCCGCACTTTTTCACCCGGCACCGTCAACGGCACAAAAACCGTGCGGCTCCGATTCGCCCGGCCAATGCCCGACCCACCATGTGCCATTTCTGTAATGTCCAACGTTACTTTTTCCATCAAAAAATTATACCCGCGCCGCAACAACCATCGTAAACGTAGCAATAAACCAATGAATCAAAAAAGGATACAAAAAAGATTCCGACTGCCAGGCAATGAAGCCAAAGCCAGCCCCGCCAAAAATCGTGCTCAACGTTTCCACTTCTGGCTTACCTAAATGCATAAACGCAAACGGCACCGCCTGCAAAAAAATAGCCGCCCCCGGCCCAAACGCCTGCGCCAGAGCAAATAACATCAACCCCCGCCACATAAACTCCCACCCAAACATCTCTACCGCATTTAAAAAAGCAATCCGCCCCACCGATTGCTGCCCGGTGCGTGCCGCATAATATTGCTGCATCCCCGGCTGCTGCGCCAAAAAATACAAAATGATAGCCATGCCCGTGCAAGCGCCCAGCGTCCAGGCCAGGCCCGTCTGCCATTTGCCCAACTTAAACCCATACTCAGCCGGAGACTCCCGAAACAGCAGCAAAATTACCAACATCGGAATTATGAAGTACCAAACAAACCGATCCAATGCCTTGGTGTTGGTAAATTTGTGCCCATAAAAATCTAACATCGGCACCACCGTAGCCAAAACAATGAGGAACGTCACCTTCAAGTCAAATTGCACACCACCAATCGTCACAACCACTCTCCTAAATAAACCTCCTGCAGGTTTCTCAAACAAGCCCCACCTTTGCTTAAACCTGCGGGAGGTTATGCTATTCATCGGCGATTATAACAAAAAAAGCCCGACCATAAGGTCGGGCTTCAAATGCAGTTTTCGTTAATGAAACGATTGTTTAGGCAGTCTCCGGAGTCCCAAGCATTTCACCCAGAACACGTTCAATGGCCATAGTATGGCTGCAATAGCCGCGCGTGTGGAAAAAGCTACAATCACAATCCCACTGGCCTGATTCGTATTTGATGTGGTGCATCCCACCGCTATCCCCTTCAAGCCGGACGGTAAAAGAATCAAAACTGAATCGTTCGGGCTCCTGTGCATAGAACTTAGACTTCTCAATCTTTCCAATCATTCCATAGTCCATAATTTTTTACGCTCCTCTCTGCATGATTAAAGGTTCAAGAGACTTCAGTTAAGGTTAATAGAAATAAAAAACGCACGCAAAATGCGTGCGTTGCGGGCTAATAATTTGGTGCCTCAATTGATGATTTTACTGTTTTATCATCCATGTTCCAAGTATAGCGGACAAACATGCGATGTCAATAAAGCGTGAAGGACGATTTACCTATTTTTAAGTTTCAAGTTGGGAGCAAAACAATGACTATGCTGCCTGAGGAATTGTGAACTGGAAGGAGGTGCCTCTGCCTATTTCGCTTTCCACCCAAATTTCGCCGCCATGTAGTTCAATAATACCTTTGGTTATTGAAAGGCCCAGCCCCGTCCCTTTGGCTTGGCGGATGTTGGGGTCATCGGAGCGGAAAAATTTGGTGAACAGTTTTTCCAGGTCCTGGGGGGAGATACCGTAGCCATTATCCTTGACACAACACCAAACCATCGGTCGCATTTGTTCTGAGTCTTGCGAAGAAACCATGCGGGTCATGAATTTGAGGGCCACGTCGGTATCTGGGGGAGAGTATTTGCAGGCGTTACTGAGCAGGTTGGTAAGTACCTGCACCATGCGCCCCTTGTCGGCCATGATGAGCGGCAGCTCTTCTGGCAGCTCCAGATGAATGCGAATATCTTTCTCGTCGCACATCCCTTTGACGGTTTGCATGGTTTCGTTAACTACATTGACAAAGGAGGTCGGGGCCAGTTCCATGTGCAATTGGCCTGTTTCAATGCGAGAAATATCGGTAAGGTCTTGGATTTGCTGGCTCATGCGCCGAATGTTCGCGGCCATAATTTCCAGGAAGTTTTGTTGTTGCTCGGTGAGTTTGCCTGTCATACCAGAGAGGAGCAGATCGGTGTAGCCGCGCAGAGAGGTCATGGGGGTTTTAAGTTCGTGGGAGACCATAGACACGAATTCAGATTTGGCTTGATTGGCTTCGTTGACTTTTTCGTAAAGGATGGCATTGGCGATGGCGGCGGCGGCGTGGCTGGTGATGCGTACGGCCGTTTGCACATCCATCGCCGAATATTTATTCAGCTCATCACTTTCGATAGCAATCACCCCAATTAGCTCCTGCTTATTGATGAAGGGCAGCGTCATTTGAGACAGTGTGTTGAAATGAGCGATGACGTAATTTTCTTCTTCATGGACATTGGGCGCGTAATGTGGCTCTTTGGTTTGGATCACTTGCCCAATCAGGCCAGATTTAGCAGATAATTTTTGCTGGTCGGGCAGCAACTCTGGCTGATCGTACCCCCACGTCACTTTGCGGAAAATTTCGCCCTCTTCATTGACCAGCGCAATGGCTCCGGCCACACCCTGGTAAATGCTTAACATGCGCTCTAACGTCAGATTAAGCACATTGTCCAGATTCAGGGTGGTGCTGAGATCGCGGTCTAGCTGCTGGAGCAAGAACAGCTCATCCACACTTTTTTGCAGGGCTTCGTCTGTTTGGGCCAGCAAGCGGGCGTTTTCCATGGCAACCACCGCTTGGCCGGCAAAGGCCATCAGCAAACTTTGGTCTTCCTGATTAAACTCTGCTTTGTTCCGCTTGTTGATTACTTGAAGCACACCCAGAACCGTATTTTGGCGCACCAGTGGTATGGTGAGAATGGATTCCGAGCTGAAATTTGAGCCAGCATCAATGTCGGAAAACCAGCGGGTGTCGTCCTTGACATGGTTAACGAGGATGGGGCGACCAGTTTGTGCGGCCGTTCCGGCCAAACCAGTGCCCAATGTCAGACGACGCCCCACCAGCCCGCCGCTTGTGGGGCCTCGCGCTACTTTAAATTCCAGCTCACCATCCTCGTCGCGGGTGATCATGAAGGTGCCTGCTTCGGTATCCAGCAGCTCCATTGCGGTATCTAAAATGAGTTCTAGCAGGGGCTCCAACTCTTTGTTAGAGGCTAGCGAGAAGGTCACCTTGTTCATGATTTCCAACTGCTCGGCACGCTGCTTTAGCTCGGCGTTGGTCTCAATGCGCTCCAGCGCTGTGGCGGTGCGGTCGGCAAAGACGGTGAACAACTGCTGCTGCCTGGCCCGAATTTTCTGGCTGGGGTCGCGGTAGAAGGTGTGGATGGCTCCGATGGTGTCGGCTCCAGCGTTAAGTGGGGCAGCAATCCAGGAACGGCCGTACTCATCTTCCTTCACCACCATTTGCCCCATGCTCATTACCTGGTGGATGGCTGGATCAGTTACCACCTTATCTTTGCCCTCTTTTTCTTCGTACCGTTCACCCTTTTCCAGGTAAAACGCCGTGTAAATTTGCTTGGTCGCCTTGTCACGCAGCGAAATGAAAAAATCGTCAATATCCAGCAGACGCTGGAAGTTGATAAAAACCAGCTCTAGCAATGCATCAAAATCAATGGTGAAGTTAAGCGCCTGGGAGAATTGGCTGAGCATATCCAGCTCTGAAACGCGCGTTTCCAGGCGGCGAATGACGTTGGCACGTTCTAACCCAATAAGCGACTGGTCTACCAGGGAGCTGATGTAGTTAATTTCTGACTGGTGGAAATGGTCGCGGCTTGTCTTGGGGGAAAGCGAGAGCCAGCCCAGCAGCTCTCGTCCGTTATTAATTGGCACCAAAACGGCCGCATTTAACGCCTCTACCGCCTCTGATTGGGTGGACAACGATTGTGGCCAGGCGCGCGTCTCCGTTAAATCAATGGGGCCGGTGGTTTCGCGCATGTAGGTCACCAGGGGCGATTCTGAATTCAGACGCCCGGAGGCTCCATTATCGTAGCTGCTGTAATAATTCATCTGGGCATCAGGCAAAAAGAGGTGCGGCGTGCTGTCTGGCACCCCAGAAGCGACGTATTTGAGCAGATTTTTAGCCACTTGATCAGTATTTACGGCCGTTGTCAATTCCCGATTGTATCCCCGCAGTAGCTTGTCCAGCGCCACCGGCTTGGCAAAAAAGAGCTGGTCAATTGCACCCTGCAATTGCGTACGCAGCGGGTTAAACAGCAGCACCATCAGAACCACCAGCATAGATAACAACACTGGATTTTCTGTTACAACGCCAAATGTATTGGTTAACCCTACCGTCACCAGAAAAAAGGCCAGCAGCAAGAAACCAGTCATGGCAACATAAGAAATTGAGCGGCGAAGAACCAGATCAAAATCAAGCAACCGGTAACGAATAATGGTGTAGGCGATGGCCAGTGGGAAAATTACCAGCGGTGGCAGATAAAAAGCAGATGGCAGCCAGGCAACATCAATCATCTGTGAGGCAGGGATGAAAAAGACGATAACCGGGGTGAACGCCAACACGCTGCCAAAAAAGATAATGCGCGCTTGCTGTCGCACCAATGGCGAAGGGGAACGGTAACCGCGATAAGCCATCATAAACAGGGAGATGAGGATGGCCAACCCGTTGAGCAAAAAGAGGGTACGCCAGGGGATGGCATATCGCCAGACATCGGTGGCGTTGTGCAGCCAAAGCTGCGCCCAAAGCCCAGCGACAACGCCAGGCAGCAGCGTCAGCCAACGGCCATGTGGGTATTTGTTTACAAAGCTCATCTCGTGGGGAAATACGGCCGTTAACCAAATACAAAATCCCGGCGTCAATGAAAGGGCCAACAGCCACACCCGGTCAAATTCTTGCGTGGTAAGCATGTTGAATAAGCCAGCAACTGCCAACGCCGCGGCCACCATGAACAAGCCAAACACCTGTGCGGCTTCAGATTTCGGCCGTACCACAAAGGTCCAAACCCCAATTATCAACAACAAAAAGCCAACCAGATAAAACAGACCAAACTGGTTCCATAAAGCCTGGTTGCCAAAGGAGATAACCGGCAAGGTCACCACGCGCTCCGCGTCTGGATGGCTTGGCTCAATTTCGCTAGCCGACGGGGGCTGAACCAGGGTAATCTGCACGGAATCACCCAGGTCAAAAGTAGCGATCGCCGCTAAATATTCTGAAACGCTAGCAACTGGCTGGTTGTTTACGGCCGTAATCCGATCTGGATACCCTACCAACGCCTCATCACCCTGCGAGGGCCATTCTGGTTCACCAGAATCATTGATCACCAGATTAGGGTCTATAAAAAAGCCAAGAAAGGGGGATTGTGCCCAGCGCAGCGCCGAAAACGGCAGGAGAACGTAAATGATGCCGCCCACAAGCAGCAACAACCCGACCAGTCCGACTCGCAGTTGGCTAACTCTTTCCGCTGTCACAAATAGAAAACCTATCAGATATTAAAAAAACGAGGCAATTATTTGATACTTACCAACAAACCGCTGGTTAGGGAACAACTGGCTTCGCACAACGGCCGTTTTATAACTGCCACGCATACGTTCACATCATGGTTGAACACGGATGTCTGACAATAATAAGCGATCATCAATATAGTGTCCATCCTCGGCAACAATATTCTGTGGTGCTTTTGTCACCGCGTCAATTAAAGCCACGTGAATACTGTAAGAACCGGGTGGCAGGTTGGGGTCAAGCGGCAAAATATGCGTATCCGCCACAATTTGGCCCGATTGCCAACTGCTGGTGGGGGCCGATTGCGGCGGGGAAATATCCGTTGTCAACATTGGCATCCAGTCGGCACAAGGTGGTTGACACAACACTACCTCTACCATATAGTCTGGTGGGGCGTCACGCAGCGCTTCCCAGTACAGCGTTACCTCCAGCGCATCGCCCGGTTTTAGCACCCGCTGGCTATAGGCATACCCCGTCAGGCGAACATCATTAAAGAAGTTTTGGTTGAGCAAGTTGGGGAAGGAACGGCCGTCTTCCCGCCAATTAGCCACCTCGGCAATGGTGATGTCGCCCAGCGGCAGCGCATCGCCCAAAAAGGTGCCATCCGGGTTGGCAATGCCC
Source organism: Ardenticatenaceae bacterium (assembly GCA_020634455.1). Taxonomy (GTDB): domain Bacteria; phylum Chloroflexota; class Anaerolineae; order Promineifilales; family Promineifilaceae; genus Leptofilum. Next base: position 1,812,555 of record JACKBQ010000001.1, read on the forward strand.
AGCCGGTAGCTGTTTTCCCCCGGCGCGTAGAGGCCAATGCTGAGTTTGGCATTCCCCGGCGTGTACATCGTCTCGCTGGCGTGCAGGCGAATTGAATCCACAAAGCGATCCCCCGGCTGCCACTGGCTGCTGGGGAAATTGCCCAGGCCGGGATGTGTGTCTCGTTGGGCAATCAACGTGCCAGTCGCCTCGTCAATCAGATGCACAAACAGCAAAAAGTTGCCCGGCGGCTGGCCGATCACTTCCCAGTACAAATCAATCGTGATGTAGCCACCGGGTTGCAGCGTCGTATCATCCAACTCATAGCCACGCAGGATGGCAAAGCTGTCGAACTGGGCGTTGGTGGGGTTGGGAACGCCTGCACCGAGCGGCGAACTGGCACCCTCCGCCGCAAACGATTCCGGTCGGGCAAACGCCGCCGCCAGATACCCAAAAATTGCCACAATGGTAAGCGCAGCCATGCCCACGTTGACCACCGCTGCCAAAATAGCCGCAGGTTTGCTACTTCCCAGCCAATCCACCCAGGCAGCCAGGCCATAAAACGTGAGCAGCGCCAGCGCAGGCAGCGCCGGGAAAAAGAAGCGCCCCATCGCCCCAGCCGGGCTAACGAGCAGATAGTTGAAAACCACCGCAAAGAGAAGAGCGACATCGAGTGCGAGTAGGAGTAGGGGGAAAATTGACCCCCACCCTGGCCCTCCCCCTGAGAGGGGGAGGGAACGCTGCCCCCACTCTCCTAAGGGAGCGGGCAGGGGTGAGGGTGAAAGTCGCTGCTGAAACCAAGCAATGGGCAAAAAGCGCATAACCAACCCCAGCAAACCCACACCAACCAGCCAGCCCAGCCACCGATAAATACCATCTGGCAGGGGCACCTGCCCGTAGCCAAAGCGGCCCCACAGGCTGGTCCAGGTGTAGGGCAGTTCAAAAATGGCCACTCCCCAGCTGTCAGCGGGATTACGCACGCCCCACAGCTCCGTGAGGCGCTCAAAGCCGGTGGGCTCGCCATACAAAATCTGGTTTCGCACAAACCACCAGCCCGCAATGAGCAAGGTAAAGGCGGCGATGAGTAAATTGGCTTCCCACCACAGCCGCCACTGTTTTTTGCGCCAGGCCACCCAGGTAACGGCCGTTTCAAGCAACACCGCCACCGCCGCCAGATTAAACTTGCTCATCAGCGCCACGCCAAACAGCACGCCCAGCCAGATGCCCCAGCGGCGGGTCAACCCGGCTTTTGACTGCACCAGTTTGACACTGGCCACGAGAACGGCCGTCCCGCTCAGCGCGGCAATCACATCATTGTTGATTGACCCGGCCATATAGACAAACATCGGGTTAAAAGCAACAAATGCAGCAGAACCGAGGGCGAGAGACGGCCGTTTTGGCCACAGCATCCGCCCTAGCAGCCATGTCAGGTACACCACCCCAGCGCCAATCAGCACGTTTAGCCCGCGCACGATGTGCACCGCCAGCGCCTCGCCCGTCCAGGGGAACGCCTCAGCGGCGGTGTGCAGGTATTGGTTTTTGTTGTCGTCCCCCACTTCCCAGTAGCGGTACTGCCAAAACGGATTGTTTTCCAGATTGGTACAGGCGGGCTTGCCGGTGTCAATCCAAAACGTGGCCGCCGCCCCCAGCGCATAAAACAGCGGCGGATGATGCCCCTGCGCGTTGCACCCTTCCCCCTGAATCGGCAGGCTTTTTAGTTGGATGATATTCTGCACAAAGCGATAATGGCGCAGCTCGTCCGTGGACTCAAACAGCGGATTGATGACGCTAGACGCAAAAGACAAAATGACAAACGCCAGCAAAATCAGGGTGATCGGTTGTTTGACACTCCGCTTTATCACTCTTTTCTCCAAAATCATGTTGTAGAGACGTTGCAATGCAACGTCTCTACAATGCAACGTCTCTACGGAATTTCCAGGCTTAGATGGTCGCGACCATCGGTGGTGAGGATGCGCACACCGGTCATCGGGTCGTACAGGCCAAAGGCAACGGCCGCGGCCTCGGCACCTTCCGGCACCGTTAGCCAATGCTGCTGCAAAAAGATGTCGCCCGGCTGCAACGTTACCGGATCGACCCACAAACCATCGTCCCCAGTAAGGAAGTTGCCCTCGGCGTCTAGCAGTTGGGCAAACACCTGCAAGCGTGATCCAGCGTACACGCCCGGCGGCGGCGGATTGCTAATGAGTGGTATTTCGGGCAGTTGCAGTGTCTCACCAACCTGCCAGCCCAATTCCAAACGATGGGTTTCTGTATCGTAAACGGCCGTTAACCAGCACAATCCATTCACAAAACAGATGCGCTCCTCAGACCGGTCAGCGAGCATTTGCGCCTCCGTTTGAGCCAGCAAATAGTAGCCAGCCGTCACAGACGGTGCAACCGGATTCAGGAGCGGCTCATAAGCAACGGCCGTTTCCGGGAACCCCACAAAGCTCAGCGGCGGACTCAACAGCAGCGCCCGCTCCGCGTTAAACCAACGAGGGCGCACATCATCATTGTTATGTAAACCAGTCCCCAGCGCCAACCGATCCCACGGCCCCGCCAGCCCGCCAGAAATGCCAAAATCAGTCATTTCCGGGTTTACATTTACATAATCCGCCACGTTCTGAATATCAGCACGGTATAAAAAGCGCACCATCCCCCGCTCCGGCCAGCGCTGGAAATAGTCAGGCAAATCGCGCACACCGATACTGCCAATTAGCAAGATCGCGGCAAAAAGACCTAAAAGAGACTGGAGATTGGGGACTGGAGATTTGGAAACAGTCTCCAGTCTCCAGTCTCTAACCCTTGGCCTGAGCGCAGCCGAAGGGTCCAATCTCCCAACAATCAACGCCGCCAAAATATACGTCGCTGGCTGGGCCAAAATGGTGTGCCCCAGGCTGGCTGGCGGGATGCTGATGAACGCGGGGGCAATCCCGGCCAGCCACCAGAGCAGCAAAAAGATGGCGGCCAATCCCCGCCGCTCAACCGTTGGCTCGATTTGTTGGCGGCGCAATCGGCCAACCAGCAAGCGCAACCCATCCCACAGCGCCAGCAGCACGCCGCCCCAGAAGAAAATCGCGCCGATTGTGCCAAACAACGGCCGTTCAGGAATGTTGTACAGCCATTCGTCGTCGCCGGTGGCGTGGAACATGCTCAGCGTGGTGATGACGTATTCTTGCAGCGGTTCAAAGTTACCCGCGCGCGCTTCCACCAGCGGCACGGCCAATTCGCCTACGCGCCCTTCCGCCTCTGGCTGGGCTTGCAGGGTGAGGATGAGTGGGATAGCGAGAACGGCCGTTACCCCCAACATCACCCCCCAGCCGCGCCAATTTTTGTGGAAATACGGCCGTGCCAGCAGCCAGACCACGCCCATGAACGCCAGCAAAATCAGCGGCACGCCGCGTCCGGCAAAGTAGGTGTAGAAGCCGAGGCTGGTGAAGAAGGCGGTAATTAGGTAATTAGAGACTGGAGATTGGAGATTGGAGATTGAGCGGACCAAGTCTCCAGTCTCTAGTCTCCAACCTCGTTTTTCAAAACCGCGCCAGAAGAAGTAAAAAGCGGCCGTTACCAATACCGGCATGGTGACGTGGCGCAGACCGAAACGGCCGTACATCAATCCCCAAAAGCTAAACGCCAGCCCCGCCGCCGCCACCAAGCCCACCCAGCGGCCAAACAGTTTACGGCCCAGCAGGTACGTCAGCGGCACGACCAGCGTGCCCAAAAAGGCAGAAAGCAGCCGGATGCCCACCCAATTCGCGCCAAACAGCCCCAGCATGACGGCGTTGAGGGCGTGGTACAGCGCCTCGTGGCCGGACGCATCCGGGTAGTAAATCGCGAGATTGCCATCCAGCACCTTTTGCGAGATGACCAGCGAGTTGATCAGCTCGTCATCGCGCCAGCCGGGCGGGAAATGGCCTAACTGCCACAGCCGCAGCCCAAAGGCCACAAAGGTGATGGCCACAATCAGCCAAAATTCACGCCGTCGGCTCATGCCATCCCCCGCGATTTTGTCATACCCGTGCAGATGGACATCCACGCCTCATACGCGGCTGGATTCCCGCATTCGCGGGAATGACAGGACAGCAAACTTTCTCTGTGAAACTCTGTGTGACCTCTGTGCAACTCCGTGTTCCTCTTTCCTATTCTGTAACGACCAAATTTGTAAGTTGGAGATTATCGCCAACGGCCGTTCCAGCCAACCACACCGTCAATCGCTCCGTTTGCTCACAGTCAGCATCCAGACAACTGTACAAACCAATGGTGAGCGGGTAGGTGCCAACGGCGGTTCCCTCCGGCACCACAAACTCATGCAGCTGCACCAACCAATCACCTGCCACCCAACTGCCGCTGGGCGCATCCAGTCGGTCGGCCTGCGCCAGCGGCACGCCATCTGGCCCCACCACATGGGTAAACAGCCGTAAATCGGGCAGGGCAGATTGCACCTGCCACACCGTCACCAACTGCACCACGTCGCCCGCTACCACGCTTTCCGCCGACAAATCGTAACCAACCAGTTCGGCCGCATCGCCAAACTGCGCTGATTGGAGCGTTAGCCAATCTTGCCACGTCGCCACCGCCCCATCTGCCGCTACGCGATACACCCAGACGGGCCGATCCGCGTCATCGGGACGCAGGGAAAGCGTGTCCTGCAAATCTGCGGTTGCCAAATACGGCCGTAACGCCTCCGGCAGCGGCGCAAATCCCGAAAAAACCAGCAACGCCTCAGCCGCATTAGGCACGATCAGGCTGCCTCGGCCATCAAACCAGCGCGGTTCAGGCACATCTGCGGGCAGCACCAGCTGCGCCAGCGCAGGCGTGTGAAACGGCCCCGGCGTAATCGTGGAAATGGCAGCATCGCTGATGTTTTGCCCTGCCAAATAATCGAGCGCGGCCACCATCGTGCTTTCGTACTGCACCCGCACCTCCGGCGCATTGGCCCACGTACCAAAATAATCCCGCGCAGTGACAACGGCCGTTCCGCCAAACAACAGCAGTACCCCCACGCCAACAAGCGACCCCAATCTCCAATCTCCAATCTCCAATCTCCAAACCCACTCCACCCCCAACGCCACCAGCAAATAAACCACCGGCTGCATCCCCATCCCCTGCGTCATGCTCAGCTCCGGCCCGGTGATAAGTACGGGAGCCAGCCCGCCCAGCAGCCAGATGAGCGCCGCCGCGTAAGCCAGACGGCCATTCGCACCAGATAATTTTTCTACTCGCCACTCGCCACTCGCCACTCGCCAAACAGCCAGACCAATCCCTACGTAAAACAACGCGCCCATGATTGGCCCCAGCAACGGCCGTTCCGCAATGTTGTAGCGCCAGGCCGTGTCCCCCGCCACCGTAAAAATCGCCAGCCCACCTTTGAGGTTGGCCCACAGCAAAGAAAAGTCGCCCTGGAGAACGGCCGTTAGCGGCGCGCTCAGCTCATCAATGCGAATTTCGGCACCCGGATTGGCTCGCAAGTAAGCCACCAGCGGCCAGGCGATCACACCCGCCACCAGCAGCGTAACGGCCGTTCCCGGCCAAACGCGCCGCAGCCAGCCGCGCTGCCAAACGCCGCCCAGCAGCACCAGCGCCGGAAACAGCAGCCACAGCCCGCGCGCCGGGATGTAGGTATAGAAGGTGAGTCCGAGGAGGAAGCCAGCGGTTGAAAAAGTAATCAGTAATCGGTAATCAGTGAGCAGTGATCGGTAATTGGTAATTGGTAATTGGTAATTTGATTTGTGGTGAGTATCTAATCTCCAATCTCCAGTCTCCAATCTCCGCAAGCCGCGCCAAAAAAAGTAAAGCGCCAGGGTAAAAAAAGCTGGCAAGGTGATGGAACGCAGTCCCTGGCGGGCGGCCATGAGTGGCCAAAAGCCAACGGCCAGCCCGGCGGCGGTGAGCAAGGCCACGCGATTGTTAAAGGCAAGGCGCGTCCAGGCGGTTATGCCGCCAATCATGACCAGGCTAAAGAAAACGGCCGTTCCCCGCAAAACCCACCCATGCTGCCCCAGCAACGCCATCGCCCCCGCCGTAACGTAATCAAACAGCGGTTCCCGACCATGCCCTATGATGAAATAAATGTCACGCGCCCCATTGAGGATGGATACGGCCGTCAAGCCATGATCTGCCTCGTCGTGGGTAAAGCCTGGGGGCACACTATTTAGCTGGTAGACGCGCAAAAAGACGGCCGTTAGTAAAACCAACAGCAGCCAAAACCAAAATCCGGTTCGCGTTTCTACATCAAGCCAGTTGCGCATCGTGGGCGGATATTACAAGAGCGGGGGAGTGGTGACAAATACGGCCGTCCTGCGTTTAGCCAACTTTCAACAAAAAAAGCGCCCCGCAAATTCATGCGAGGCGCTTCCAAAATGTAGGCAATCAAAAGATTAAATGAGGCGTTCTGTAAATTAGTTCGCCAGGGCGTCCTTTGCCAGCGTGACAACGGCCGCAAACGCAGCCTCGTCCCGCACAGCCAGATGCGCCAAAGCCTTGCGATCCAGATTCACATTCGCCAGCTTCAATCCGTGCATAAAACGGCTGTAGCTCAGGTCATGCATCCGCGTGGCCGCGTTGATACGCGTAATCCACAAACGGCGGAATTCCCGCCGCCGAACCCGACGGTCCCGGTAAGCATACCAGTATGATTTCATCATGGCCTCGTTGGCACGACGGAACAGCTTACTCCGTGTACCCCACTGGCCTTTTGTCATCCGCAATATTTTTTTGTGACGACGTTGGGTTGTAAACCCACCTTTAACTCTCATGTCTTTTACCTCGCATTTGTTTGCGTAAAAGCGGGAAAAACAGTTTTGCTTGGTTTCAGAACTATCCCCGCTTTAGACAGATGGCCTGGCGCTCAAGCCGATTTCACCAGAAAAAGACCGAGGCCAGGCAGCGAACCATCTAAATAATTAATAAATTAAGCTGGCGGATTGGCTTTGTACTTTTTCAGGTAAGGAGCCAACCGTTTGATACGTTTAATATCGCCAGAGTTTTCGACAACAAGCATACGGCTAAACAGCTGCTTGGTTCGGTTGGACTTGCGCCGACGCAAATGGCTTTTGCCACCTTTGGTACGCACAATCTTGCCGCCGCCCGTCACGCGAAAACGCTTGGCCGCCGCTTTGTATGTCTTCAACTTATATTTTTTCTTTTTTGCTTTAGCCATTTTTTCCTCTTAAACAAGTGAAAGCGTTCACCTGAAATCAATCCAGAATTCTGCTCTCACACAAAAGCCCCCGGAGGGGCTTTGCCTACAACCTACATTTTGATTTTTCAAAAAACAACAGATACAGATTGTTAAAACTATACCGTTGGATTTAACAAAAGCGTCATTGACCAACCTTCCAGCTTCGGCGCTTGTTCTACTTCCGCAATTTCCCCAAGAATCTCCGCAATTTCTTCTAAAGTTTGCTGACCGATCTCAGGATAAGTAATTTCGCGGGCTTTGAAACGAACCTGGAATTTAACCTTTTTGCCCTCTTCAAGCCATTTCTTGGCTTTGCTTACGTACACGTCTCGATGAAAATCAGAAGTACGCGGCGTGAGCCGAAGCGTTTTTATCTCAATTTGCTTTTGCTGCTTGCGTGCTTCTCGTTCTCGTTTGGTTTTTTCGTAAGCAAATTTGCCGTAATCCATAATTCGGCAAACAGGTGGCGAGGCATTCGGGGCAACTTCAACCAAATCCAGCTCAGCTTCTTCAGCCATTTGCAGTGCCTGATTGGTGGGCACAACCCCATGATTCTCGCCGTTGTGGTCGATTAATCGAACCTCACGAACCCGTATTCGCCGATTAATGCGATATTCTGGGCCTTTTTCAACCCTTGTACGATTACTACTACGCCGTTTTCGAATAGCTATTGTTCTCCAATTATTAAAGTGAGCAGTTCGGTTTGCTCAGTTAGTAAAAACAAACAGTCCGGTCATTAGACCGGAAATAGGCGAAAATCATATCACATCAGTCTGGGAGCGTCAAACATTTTCAAACAAAATTAGCGCTACTTTTCAGGAGAAAATCAGGGCTTTTACAATAAGGCGATATTCAAAATGATAAGCAAAACAAACATAATCGCTGCCAGTGCAAATACGCGGCGTAAATCTTTTAATACATACGCATATTCCTGAGCAAATGCTTGTTTGCCTTCCCGCTTGCTGTCTGTTGCGTTTGCTTGTTCAGCTGTTTGCCGTCTTAATTGGGCCCGGCGGCTGGCTCTATCTTTTGCCATTCTGTAACATCCTTACACTAAAAGATTATGAAGGCGATCTTACCGTCAGAACATAAAAGATGCCACATTCTCGTTAGGCCAAACATGCTTGGGCAACTACGACGCAGGGCTGTTGGTCTTGAGGTCGGCAAAAACGACAATGCGTTGGGTATTGATACGGTACGGGTAACAGGAGATGAGCGTCGCGCTGGCATACTCAGTGGGCTGCATCACATCTACTTCAGTCGGTTCTACAATCTCGATTTTGGTAACAACGTAGGTGTAACTGCGCGCGCCCGTGGAGACAGTGAACTCATCCCCTGGGGAGAGTTTGTCCAAATCGCGAAAGATTTCGCCATAAATGTCGTTGTGGGCGGCAAGAACCATATTGCCAACCTGCCCCGGCAGCGCAGAATCGGTGTGGTACCCAACGCCGCGCTTAAGCTGCTCCCAATCATACACACCAGCGACGATAGGCGCGTTGACGCCAATGGCTGGAATTTCGATGATGCGGGCTTGCTCAGGGCCGGGTGTGGGCAGCGGTGGCGGTTTGTATGCTTGCAACGCGGGCAGCAGGTGGGCGGGAATATCGCCAGATTCAATCGGTTCGGGGGAACGGCCGTCTACAAACCGATGTCCCGTGGGCAAGACTACCAAATCAATGAGCGGCGCGGCCGTCGGCGTAGGCAGCGTCAGGGCCGCAGCTTGTGACTGCTGCACCTGTGACAATTCCTGGTTTAGCTCCCGCTGGGTACCCCACAAGTTGAGCAGCACCATTATAAGCCCCATCACTGCGCCTACTTCTACCAGAAAGAGCAGGCGGTTAAGCCAGGTACGGCCGTTGCCACGCTTCCCATTTTCGGTTGTAGCCTCGGCTTCCGGGGCAGATTCTGGCTCATCTTCCAGCTGGAGCTGGTATTGGCGCAGCGCTCCGCTGGGAGCCGCCTGGGGACGCGGTAGCACAGGTGGCTGCGGATTTGGAGCTGGCACGCCAGCCACATCCACCACCCGCCCTTCCGCTTTGAGCCGCTGCAACCGCTGGCGGCGCAAGGCGTGCTTCTTGCGGTAAAGTAACTGCTCAAGTTCCTCAACGGACAAATTTTCGGGCAGCTGCGGGTTGCTCATGGAGCCAATCATACGGAAAAAGCCACACTATGTAAAGTAATCTGCACCCATCAGCCAAACATTCATTCAGTTTTCATATCTGGCCCACGAAGGCAATTTTAAGGAACGGCCGTTACGAAAAATGAAACGATTCACTTTTTATCTTGACAAACCGCCAGAAAATATGATAATTTGCCTCGAAACGGCCTTTTTTGTAGTTATCGCTTAACGTTGAGGCGCAGTTTTATATTTTTTTGCTCAAAAGTGAAACGTTTCACTTAATGGGCGCAAAATCCCACCACTCTTTAATTAGCATCCTCTTTGAGGGGAAAAATGAACCGCAAATTTGAAAACAAGTACGGTTACTTTTCTGAAGACGGAAGAGAATACATCATCAAAACGCCGCTGACGCCCCGCCCCTGGGGCAACATCATCAGCAACGGCGATTATGGCCTCATGGTGTCCCAAAACGGGTCCGGCTACAGCTGGCGAGGCAACGCCGGGCAAAACCGAATCACGCGTTCGTTTCAGGATTTGGTGAAGGACAACTGGGGTAAATATTTTTACATCCGCGATCTAAAAAGAAATCGCTACTGGTCCGCCACCTACAAGCCAGTCATGGTTGATTACACCTCATTTTCAGTGGCGTATGGCGTGGGCTACTCCCGATTTACCCAAGAAGTTGAAGCCATTGAAAGCGAGCTAACCGTTTTTGTCGCCCCGCACGACCCGGTTGAAATTTTCAAGCTCAAGCTAACCAATCTGAGCGCTGAGGTGCGCGAACTGGACGTCACCTCTTACGCCGAGTGGCTGCTGGGCTTTGCCCCGGATGAGCATCGTGAATTCCACAAGCTGTTCATCGAAACGTCGGCCGATGTGGCCCAAAGCGCCGTGACCGCGCGCAAATGCCTGTGGGGCTTTGCCGACGACAAAGGGCGGCACAACAACACCGACTGGCCCTACACCGCCTTCATGGCCGTGAGCGAGCCGCTGAAATCGTTTGATTGCGACAAGGAAACGTTCATTGGTCTCTACCGCAACGACGACAAGCCGCAGGCGATGGTTGATGAACAATTGGCGGGGCGACACGGCCGTTTCACCGATGCCATTGCCGCGTTACAGGTAGCCGTCACTCTGGAACCAGGCGCTTCAAAAACAGTTGTCTTCACGCTGGGAGCCGCTGAAGATGGTAAAGAGGATGTGGCAGAGTTGGTGGAAAGGTATACGGCCGTTTCCCACAGCCAACGCGCTTTTGCCGAACTCCAGCAATTTTGGTCCCGCTTCATCGATACGGAACACGTAGAAACCCCAGACGAAGCGCTCAACTTCATGACCAACACCTGGCTCAAATACCAATCCATCTCCTGCCGCCTCTGGGGGAAATCCGCCTTTTACCAGGTGTCTGCCGGGTATGGCTACCGCGACCAGCTGCAAGACAGCCAGATTTTTCTGGTGAGCGAGCCGGAGTTTGCCAAAAAACAGCTGCTCATGCATGCCGCCCAACAATTTATCGAGGGAGATGTGCTGCACTGGTGGTTCACCATTCGCGGCGGCGGCCCCCGCACCAACTGCTCCGATGACCTGCTCTGGCTGCCGTTTATTTTGGACGCCTATTTGAAGGAAACGGCCGATTTCACCATTCTCGACGAAGAAGTACCCTACCTCAACGGCCCGGCTGAATCGTTGTACGCCCACTGCAAACGGGCCATCGAGCGCTCCTTTTCCCGCTTTTCGCCGCGCGGCATTCCGCTCATGGGCGATCATGACTGGAACGACGGCCTCAGCGCCGTTGGCACCCTGCTCAAAGGCGAAAGCTTCTGGGTGGCTGAATTCCTGTACATGATTCTGGGCGATTTTATTCCGCTGGCGCAGCGCCAAGGGGATGAGCCATTTGCCCAAAAGTGCGCCGTGGTGCGCCAAAGCCTGAAGGAAGCGATGAACCGCCACGGCTGGGACGGCAGCTGGTATTTGCAAGCCACCACCGACACCGGCTTACTGCTCGGTTCCCAAGCAAACGAAGAGGGGCAGATTTTTCTCATGCCCAATAACTGGGCCGTCATCAGCGGCATTGCCGACGAGGAGCGCGCCCAACAGGCGATGAACGCGGTCACGCACTACCTGCTCAAAGAGTACGGCACGCTGCTCAACTACCCGGCTTTCACCAAACCACGCCCCGATGTGGGCTATGTCACCCGCTATGCGCCGGGTTTGCGCGAAAATGGCGGCGTTTACACGCACGCCGCTACCTGGTCCGTGTGGGCCTACACGCTGGTGGGCCAGCCTGATCTGGCCTACGACGCGTACCGCAAAATTTGCCCGCCCAACCGCAGCGCCGACATTGACACCTACAAAGCGGAACCATACGTAACGCCGGGCAACATTGATGGGCCGCTTTCGGAATATTGCGGCCGTGGCGGCTGGACCTGGTACACCGGCTCCTCTCAATGGCTGCACCGGATGGCCACGCATTGGATTTTGGGGATTAGACCTCAATTAGATGGCCTACTCATCGAGCCCTCAATTCCCGCCAACTGGTCCGGGTTCAAAGTCACCCGCCAATTCCGCAATGCCACCTACAACGTCGAAGTTCAGAATCCCGACAACGTCAGCACGGGCGTCAAGTCTGTGCATGTTGATGGAAAACCAATAGAAAGCAACTTAGTTCCCGTTTTTGATGACGGTCAGACACATCTTGTCCACGTCATTCTGGGATAAACCAAAATAGGAGGTCAATGAACGATTGAAAAAAATTCAAATCACACCCTTTTTTCATAACCTTTCAAACAAACATGAGGAGATAAAGAAATGAAAACCCACTTAAAATTGATCGCTTTCCTGATCATGACCGCGTTAGTGATGACGCTGGTTAGCTGTGGCGGTGGCGACACCACAACCGAAACGACGGACGAAGCCACCACCACTGAAGAGACCACAACGGAAGAAACCGCCGAAGAAGAACCCGTTGCTGAAGAACCGGCCGAAACCGAAGATGTTGCTGAAGAGCCTGCCGCTGAAGAACCTGCGGCTGAGGAACCCACCGAGGAGCCAGCAGCAGAACCGGCAGAAGAAATGGGCGAAGCCATCACGCTGCGGTACGCTAACTGGAACCTGGGCACCGAAGAAGAAAACAACATTCAACGGCAAATGGTTCAGGCTTACATGGAAGCACACCCCAATGTAACGGTTGAATTCGTAGACATGTCGGCTGAAGGCGGTTGGGATGCAGTTTTGACCTCCTACGCTGCTAAAGGTGAACTGCCGGACGTATTCATGGCCAACAACGTGCCGTTGTACGTTGCCAATGGCTGGCTGGCTGACCTGACTGAGCTGACAGCCGCTGATGCTGACTGGGCTAATATCCCCCAAGCCTTGAGAGATGGCGTAACCTACAATGGCCAGGTACTTGGTATACCGGCCGCGCAATTTGTGATGGGCTACTTTGTCAACAAAGACCTGTACGAAGCCGCCAACCTAGATGCGCCAGAGTACGGGTTCACTGTTGAAGAGTTTAATGATGCGGTCACTGCCTTGAACAACATTCCGCAAGGTGTGTTGGGTCTGGATGAGATGGAATTTGTCATGGGCTGGTACGCCAACTCGCAAGATAGCAACCTGAAATGGTTCAGCTTCGATGGTCAGCACATGAACTATAATTCTGCCGCTTTCAAAGAAGCTGTGGCCACCGCCGGGGAAATGAAACAGTACACCTGGCAAGGTCTGTCTGAAGAGCAGTTGGCTAACTTTACCGCTACTGGTCCGTGGGAACTGTTCCTGAACCAGGAAGTTGGTATGCGCTGGGATGCTTCCTGGTCCGTACCTGGCTACGTTGAAAATGCGACCTTCGACTGGGATTTCATCGGCGTACCCGGTGGCAACCAGGCGCTGGTGTCTGACATCATCGTTGTTTCCCAAACCGCGGCCGATGTCGCCGCTGCTTACGACTTTGCCCGGTGGATGACCTTCTCCACTGAAGCGTACGCCAAAGAAGCTGAACTGGCTGCGGCATTGGGCTCCGCGCCCAAGATGCCGGTTTCGGTTGACGAGGCTTCCCTGGCCCTGTACACCCAGTTTGTGGACAAACCGGGCATCCTGGCCGCTCTGGACAACCTGGATAACAGCATGGTTGAATCCCTGGCGAAAATCGTTCCTGGCTACATCAACGCTCGTTGGGAAGGCAAGCCGGGTATCGATATTGGTGAGGATTTGGATGTGAATATGTGGTTCATGTTCAACTTTGCCAACGACGGCCGTTACAAGTATGAAGATTACTCTGCTCAGCTCGAAACGTTTGCCAACCAAATTCTGGATGACGCTGCGGCCGAACTAAGCCAATAATCATTCAATAGCGAAAGTGAGAAGAGATAACCTATAATCTCTTCTCCACTTCTTTAGTTTTTAATAATAGGATGCTGATGAACGCGGATAGAAAGAAAAAATCAGGGTCATCTGCGTTAATTTGCGTCCTGTCTCTTTTTTCAAACAAAACAGTTGTCTGTAAGTAACCACTATGACTTTTCCCAAATCCTTGCGCCTGAGCACAGCCGTGTTGTTTTTGATGTTGGTGCTTGCCCCATCGTCTACGCACGCGTTGTGGATTTGGGAGTCTGGCGCAACGGCCGTTCCCCCTTCCCACACGCCCCTCGCCCAACTGGTAGACCCCAGCAACGCCGTCGAAATTACGGCCGATTTATTCAACACGCCGCTGAGCAACCACGACGCCATCGAACCGTACGGCAAACCTGCGGTGGCGCTGGTGCAGGGCGACGCGGTGCAGTTTACGGCCGTTATTCCCCAAAGCGGCCTGTACACCATATCGTTTGATACGGCCGTTCCCGACACCTCCCTCACCCGCCCCGAAGCACAGCTACAAATTGATGGCGCATTCCCGCTAGAAGACGCCCGGCGCATTATTTTCCCCATTTTTTACCAGGACAGCGCCGCCGAGTTTCCGCTGGATCGGTACGGCAACGAGGCGCTGATTCGGCAGGAAAATTTGATCCGCTGGACCAAGGTGCCGATGCGCGACGCCAATTTTAGCCAGCCGTATCCGCTGCAATTTGAGCTGGCCGCTGGCGAGCACAGCTTCGCCTTCCAGATGACCAAACAGTCGCTGCTGCTGGGCAGCATTTACCTGGAGCCGGTAGCGCCCTACCCCAGCTACGCCGACTACCTGGCCGCCCAAGACGCGCCAGACAGTTCTGGCGTGCTCATCGAAATCGAAGCGGAACATCCGTCGTACAAGGATGACACCTCGATTCGCCCCATTGCTGACCGCAGTTTGGCGGTGACGCCGTACGACACCTACCAGCTCAAGCTAAACACGCTGGGTGGTGAAAGTTGGGATCGCAGCGGAACGGCCGTTTACTACGAATTTAAAGTGCCCCAGGATGGCCTGTACGTCATCACGCTGCGCAGCCTGCAAAATTTCAAGAGCAACTTTTCCGTCTTCCGGCGCATCGCCATCAACAACACCGTCTTGTTTGAGGAGCTAAACCAGGTTCCCTTCAACTATTCATCCGACTGGCAAAACCAGACGCTGGGCAGCGACACGCCCTACAAAATTTATTTGGAAGCGGGCACCAACGTCCTCAGCATCGAAGCGACGGACGCGCCGTACCGCGCCGCCATCGAGAAAATCCAAAAGGTGCTGCTGGACATCAACGATTTGTCGCTGGAAATCAAGCGACTCACCGGCAATCAGGTCGATCCGTTCAAAGAGTGGGTCATCTCCGACTACATTCCCGACATTGAAGCGCAGCTCATCGCCATTGCCGACGATTTGCGCGCGGATTTGGGGGTGTTAACGGCCGTAAACAGCAGCGGCGGTTCCCAGGAAGCCCTCACCTACCAGATGGCCATCGACAACATTTTGGTTTTGGCGGAAGAGCCGGATGAAATCCCGGTGCGGATGAACCGCTTTTCCGAAGGCTCTGGCTCGGCGGCGCAGCTGCTGGGCAACCTGCTGCCCCTGCTGCAAAACCAGCCGCTGGCCCTGGACAAAATTTACATCCATTCGGCCGACACGCCGCCCGAACCGGTGGAAGTTTCCTTTTTTACCTCGCTGCTGGAAGGCATCAAGCGCTTTTTCCACTCATTCCGGCGCGATCCGTACCAATCCATCGGGGCCGAAGAGGATGAGCTGGAAGTGTGGGTCAACCGCCCGCGCCAGTACGTGGATTTGATGCAGCTCATCACCGACCAGACGTTTACGCAGGAGACGGGTATCAACGTCAAGTTTTCCATCATGCCGGATGAGTCCAAGCTGGTATTGGCCAACGCGGCGGGCATCCAGCCGGACGTCGCTTTTGGCGTCAGCACCAACGTGCCCTACGAGCTGGCTATCCGCAACGCTCTCGTCGATTTGCGCGCTTTTGACGATTTTGACGAAACCATCAACATCTATTCGCCCGGCGCGCTGCTCAGCTACGTCATCAACGATTCGGTTTATGCCATCCCCGAAACGCAAGATTTCTGGGTCACATTTTACCGGCGGGACATCATGGAGTCGCTGGGCATTCCCATCCCGCAAACGTGGGACGAGGTGATTGAGATTTTGCCAGAATTGCAGCGATACGGCATGAATTACAACACGCCGCTTTCGTCTCCCACCAGCGGCAAAAATTATTTACTCACTGCACCCTATTTGTTCAACTACGATGCGGCTCTCTACAGCGAAAACGGTCTTGCCACCGGCCTGCAAAGCGATGAGGCAATTGAGGCCATCAAATTCATGGCGGAAAGTTTTACCGTCTACGGCATGCCGCTGACCACCGCCAGCTTTTACGATAGTTTTAGATACGGCCGTCTTCCCATCGGTATCTCCAACTTTGCCGACGGCTATCTCAAGCTGATGACGGCCGCACCTGAGCTAAACGGTTTGTGGGAGATTTCGCTTTATCCGGCCACCGTGCTGGACGATGGCCGGGAACTGCGCTACGCCACCGGCTCCGCCCAGGCAGGCATCATGTTTGCCAATACTGACAAGCAGGACGAAGGGTGGGAATTTATGAAATGGTGGATGTCCACCGAAACGCAAGTTGATTTTCAGGAGCAGCTCATTCTCAATTACGGCCTGGAATATTTTTGGAACTCAGCCAATGTCGAGGCGTTTGCCCTCTCCCCCATCCCCGATGCGCACAAAGCGGTCATTTTGGAACAGTGGGAGTGGCTGCAAGAGCCAATTAAGCTGCCCGGCAGCTACATGCAGGAACGTGAACTAAGCAACGCCTGGAACGCGATTGTGTTTGAAGGCGTAAACCCGCGCGTGGCGATTGATAGTTCAATCATCATCATCAACCGCGAAATTACGCGCAAAATGGAAGAGTTTGGCTATATCCAGGACGGTGTGGTTGTGCAGGAATTCAAGATTCCCACAATCCAAACCGTCGAGGGATGGATGGAAAATGGCAACTAGCACCATCACGCAGCAAGAGCGCACCCCAAAAGAAGAAAGCTGGTTCCAGCGCTGGCTGACCAAAGAGGGCAGCGCCTACGCCTTCCTCTCTGGCTACGCGCTCATGTTCATCATTTTTATC
Organism: Ardenticatenaceae bacterium; assembly: GCA_020634455.1. Lineage (GTDB taxonomy): Bacteria > Chloroflexota > Anaerolineae > Promineifilales > Promineifilaceae > Leptofilum. The sequence goes on from JACKBQ010000001.1 coordinate 1,829,368, forward strand.
GTGGTGCCCGTGCTGGTCGCCTTCTTCCTCTCGTTCACCTTTTTCGACACGATTCAGCCGCCCAGCTTCATTGGCCTCAAAAATTACATCGCCCTGCTGACGCAGGATGACATTTTCATGCGCTACGTGCTACCCAACACCATCAAGTTTGCCGTGCTGGTGGGGCCGGGCGGCTACGTGCTGGCCTTTCTCCTGGCCTGGATGTTGGCCCAACTGCCCAAAGGGCCGCGCACCGTGATGGCTCTCATTTTGTACTCCCCCTCCATGACCACGGGCGTGGCGATGGCGGTGGTGTGGAAAACGCTCTTCAGCGGCGACCAGAACGGCTACCTGAACAGCTTCTTGCTGGGGCTAAACGTCATTCAGGAGCCGGTTCAATGGCTGCAATCCCCAGAATATTTGATGACGATCATGATCGTCGTGACACTGTGGAGCAGCATGGGTGTGGGCTTTTTGGCAATGCTGGCCGGTATTTTGGAAATCAACCCGGAACTGTACGAAGTGGGCAGTCTGGACGGCATCAGCAACCGCTTTCAGGAAATTATTCACATCACAATCCCGTCCATGAAGCCGCAGATGCTGTTTGGCGCGGTGATGGCGATTGTGGGCACGTTCCAGGCGGGCGCGATTGGCGTGACGCTGTCGGGGGGCAATCCGACGCCGCAGTACGCGGGCCAGCTGATTGTGAACCATATTGAGGATTACGGTTTTTTGCGCTACGAGATGGGGTACGCAGCGGCCGTTTCCGTAGTACTTCTCTTAATGGTGCTCTTCTTCTCCAGAGTCGCCAACAGGCTGTTTGTAAGCAATGACTAGACTGGTATTTCAACGCAAGCGAGGCAGTAGCCGTTACTCCGGCATTCGCAACAGCCGGATCAACCCGCAAGGGTTCCACACCAGCCAGATTAAGTTCTACCTTATTCTGCTGCCGCTGGTGATGGTGATGCTGCTGCCCATCGTTTTTATTTTTTCCCACGCGTTTAAGCCGCTGGATGAGCTGTTTGCCTATCCGCCGCGTTTTTTTGTGATTAACCCGACTGGCAAGAACTTTACGGATCTGTTCTCCCGCTTTTCCAAATCGGGCATTCCGGTGAGCCGCTATCTCTTCAACAGCGTCGTCATCACCGTGGTCACCGTCCTTGCTTCGATTGTGGTTTCCACAACGGCCGCTTACGCCCTCTCCAAAAAGCGATTCAAGCTGAAAAATGTGCTGTTCACCATCAACACCCTGGCGCTCATGTTTGTGCCTATCGCCGTGACCATTCCCCGCTTCTTGATTATTGAGCGGCTGCAACTGATTGATTCGTTTTGGGTACACATTTTGCCCGGATTGGCGCTGCCGGTGGGGCTGTTTTTGCTGAAGCAGTTCATGGACGGCATTCCCAATGAGGTGATAGAAGCGGCCCAAATTGACGGCGCATCGGACGTGGCCATCTACTGGCAGATTATCCTGCCGATGATTCGGCCAGCTATCGCCACCATCGCTATTTTGACGTTCCAAGCCACCTGGAACAACGCGGATATTTCCACGCTCTACATCAACAGCGAGAGCCTGAAGACGTTTGCCTTTTACCTGACGACGTTGACCACCACCACGGCCGGAGCCAACTCGGTGGCGGGTCAGGGCATGGCGGCGGCGGCCACGCTGATTATGTTTTTGCCCAATTTGATTATTTTCATCCTCCTGCAAAGTCAGGTGATGAATACGATGTCTCATTCGGGATTGAAGTAGGCAATTTAGTAATTGGTAATTCGTAATTGAGTAATTGCACTTAATTACTCAATTACCAAATTACAAAACCAAGCATATGAAAAAGACTGCTTTTTTGATCTTCATCATCGGCATTGTTTTGGCAACGGCCGTTCCCACCCAAGCCGATGCGCCCTACACCAGCTGGTCCATTGGGCCGCGTGGTTGGTTGGTGCGCACGCAGGACGCCTACACGCCCTATGCCGAGATCGATCTGGATATTGCCAGTGCCGAGGACATGTTCATTACCGACGATGGGGTGATTTATGTGGCGGACACGGGGAACGGCCGTATCGTCCAGCTCAACGCCAATTTTGAAGTAGAAACCATTTACGGCGACGAAGAGCTGCAAGGGCCAACCGGACTGTTTGTAGACGAAGCGGGCACCATTTACGTCGCCGATGCCAAACAAGACATGATCTACATTTTTGCAGCGGATGGCACAGTGATCAATTCGTTTGGACGGCCCGATGAGCCTTTGTTTGGCAAAAACCGGGAATTCCTGCCCCGCAAAATTGCCGTAGACGCCCGCCAAAACCTGTACATCATCAGCGAAGGTTCCGTCAACGGCATCGTGCAGATGAACACCAACGGCGACTTCATCGGCTACTTTGGGGCCAACTCAGCCACCATGTCGCTAAAGATGATTTTGCAGCGGCTGTTCCTCACCGATGAACAGCTCGCCCAGTTCATCAAAAACGAAGCCGCTTCCCCTTCCAACCTCACCATTGACGACCAATCGCTGGTCTTCACCGTCACCGCAGGCACCAACGAGGGCGAAAGCATCCGCCGCTACACCATTTCCGGCAAAAATATCTTCCCCGACACGTACGACTCCTCCACCTTTCGCGACATTGATACCAGCACCGACGGCCTGGTTTTGGCGGTGGACGCCGATGGTTTTATTGCCGAGTACGACCTCAACGGCACGATGTTGTTCTTTTTTGGGGCCAAAGACAACGGCGACCAACGATTGGGCACGCTGAAAAACCCAACGGCCGTTGCCCGCTTTGGCGAATTCATCTACGTCCTCGACAAAGATAAAAACGCCCTCGTCGTGTACGAAACCACCTCGTTTGCCCGCGAAGTACACGAAGGCGTCCGGCTTTACATCGAAGGGTATTACGCCGAGGCAATGCCCTATTTTGAGGACATCCTCAACTTCAATGGCTCGCTGCTCATGGCCTACCAGGGCATCGCCGACGCTTATTTTAAGGCGGGCAACTACCCCAGCGCCCTGGACAATTACAAATACGCCGAAGATCGCGACGGCTACTCCCAGGCTTTTTGGGAACTGCGCAACGTGGTTTTGCAGCGTTATTTGAGCTCTGCCCTGATGGGGCTGTTTGGCCTCTCGATTGTGTTGCAGGTATTCAAGCGGGTGGATCAGCGGCAGCATTGGACCGATCCGCTGCGCAACTGGTTCCGCAACCTCACCCGGTACAAGCTGATTGATGATTTTGTCTTCATGTTCCGCTTCATCAAGCAGCCTGCCGACAGTTTTTACTACATCAAAAATAATTTTAGGGGCAGCTTGAAGTTTGCCTTCCTGATTTATTTCTGGGTCATTGTGGTGCGCGTGGCCACGCTGTACGTGACGGCGTTTGTCTTCAATCCGTACGTCTCAACCACCGACATCTGGGTGGAAAATGAGATTGTGATCACGGGCGGGCTGCTCATCTTGTGGAATCTGGCCAACTATCTAGTTTCTACCATTAGCGACGGCGAAGGCCGGGTGCGGGATGTGATTATTGGCACGGCGTACAGCCTGTTCCCCTACGCGCTGTTTGCTTTACCCATCGCCCTGCTCTCCAACTTGCTGACGCTGAACGAGGTTTTCCTGCATACCTTTTCGCTCAATTTGATGTACGTCTGGATGGGCATCATGCTGTTCATCATGGTGAAGGAAGTGCACAACTACACCTTTTCGGAGACGGTGCGCAACGTGCTCATCACCCTGTTCACGATGGGGTTGTTTGTGCTGACGGGCTACATTTTGTACGTTTTGTTTACCCAGTTGTTTGATTTTGTGTCGGCGATTGCCCAGGAGGTAAGGTTACGTGGCTAAGGTTTTACGCATCCTCATTGGGTTTATGAGCGTGGGCTTGTTTTTGGGTCTGGTGGCGAAGGGGCCGGGGGATACGGCCGTATCCCCCCCCACACCACTCGCAGCGCAAACGGCCGTCTCCAAACCCACCGCTCAGGACGACCTTCCCGTCGTGTACGAACTGGTGGCCGAAAACGACACCTTCCAACTGCACGCCAACCGCGCCTCACTCGCCTTCAAGCTGGTAGACAAGCGCAGCGGCTACGTCTGGCAGTCCAATCTGGACGAAAAAGGGGAAGACGATCGGCTCAACAAAACCTGGACCGCCTTCGCCCAAAGCGGCATCAGCATTGATTACCTGGACCCCAAAGCGACCGACGTGCGCAACTCCATCACCAACGCTGAAACCAACATTGCCTTCAGCAGCAATGAAGATGGCTTCAGCGCCACCGTCACCTTTGTGGAGCCTTCCATCACCCTCCAGCTCATCGTCACGCTGGAAGATGACGGCGTACGCGTGGAAGTTCCGGCGGATTCTATCCGCGAAGAAAACCCCGATTTCCGGCTGGGTTTGCTGTACGTCTACCCATTTTTTGGCGCAACCCGCGGCGCGGATGTGCCCGGCTACATGTTCATCCCCGATGGCTCCGGCACGCTGATCCAGTTTGCCGCTGAAACCAAGGCGCAGAACATGTTTTACGGCCGTTACTACGGCACCGACTTAGGCATGATCAGCACCCTGCCCTGGGATGCGTTGGTGAATCGGCCGTACAAACTGGGCATCCCCGTCATCGGCATGGTGCATGGCGAAAAAGAAAACGGCTACCTCGCCGTGGTGGAAAAAGGGGCCTCCTACGGGCAAATTCACGCCCATCCGGCGGGCATCATCACCAACTTCAACTTTTTATACAACGCCTTCATCTACAACCAGAGCTACTTTCAGGCGACCAACCGCTCCGGCGCGGGCGTCACCGTCTTGCAGCCCCAAACCAACCAGTTTGACGTTGCCATCCATTACCGCTTCCTCACCGGCGACGAGAGCGATTACGTGGGCATGGCCCGCAGCTACCAGCAATATTTGCTGGACAACGGCATGTTGCCGCAGGTTGTCAATTCAAACGAAGACATCGGCATTCGCCTGGAGTTTTTGGGCGGTGAGAAGGAGCCGGTGTTGTTCTGGGAACGGCTCATCTCCATGACCACCGTCGAGCAGATGCACACCATCCTCAACGAGCTGGAGGTTAACAATCCAGAGGTAGTTTACTACGGCTGGCAGCCGCTGGGCGCGTCCAGCATGCCGCCCCGCTCGCTCCGGCTGGATCGCAACCTGGGCGATTTAGATCAGCTCAATGAAATGGTTGCGGATGTTTTGGAGGGGAACGGCCGTTTCTACCTCTACCTCGATCCGCAAGCCGCCCTCTGGTACACCGGCGGCTACTCAGAGCGCCGCGATCTGGCGATGTCCATCACCAACGCCAACCTGATTGGCTACAACCGCGAAAAAGTGAACTACTACCTCAACCTGGACGCCCTCACCGACAGCTACACCCGGCTCAGCGAGGACCTCGCTCAAGATTTGAGTGCAGGCTGGGCGCTGGACGGCATCAGCAACTCGCTCTACAGCGACTTCAAAGAGAATCACTTCCTCAACCGGGAAGAGGCCATTGCCAGTTACCGGGCGCTGCTGGCCGAAAATGACGTCAACACCGCTTTCTACCTGCCCAACGATTACCTGTTTGGCCAGATGCAGGCGTACTTCGACATTCCGATCAGCGACAGCGGCTACCTGTACACCACCGAAACCGTGCCGTTTTTGCAGATTGTCTTGTCTGGCTACGTGCCTTACTACGGCCCGGCGCTCAACTTCTCCTCCAACGCCCGCGCCGATCTGCTGCGCCACGTGGATTATGGTGTCTACCCCTCCTACTTCCTCACCCAGGAAGCAACGGTCAATATTATCGACACCTTCTCTAACTGGATTTACACCTCATCCTACGCCCAGTGGGGGCAAGATGTGCAGGAGACATACCAATGGCTCAACAGCCTGCTGGGGCCGGTCACCGGGGCGCACATCATTGCCCGCGAAGCGCTGGCTGACGACGTAATCGCGGTGACGTACAGCAACGGCCAGCAGATTGTGGTGAATTACGGCCGTTCCCCCTTCACCCTCAACAATCTCACCGTCAACGCCCAGGACGCCATCATCACGGAGGCCTTGCCATGAACCTAACCAGACCTTCCGGTAGGCGAGAAATGAAATACCGCACCAGAGAAGCCCTGTCTGGCTATCTGTTTGTGGGCATTTGGGTCGTTGGCTTTGCCGCCTTCACCCTGTACCCCCTGTTCCAAACGCTGTACTACAGCCTGAACCAGGTCACGATTTCCGCCACGGGCATCGATCTCAGCTTCATCGAGTGGCAAAACTACACCCGCGCCCTCTTCACCGATCCCACCTTCGTGCAGCTGCTCATCGAGTACGCCATTGAAACGCTCGTCTCCGTCCCCATCATCATCATCTTTTCCATGATCATCGCCCTGTTTTTGAATCTGGATTTCAAATTCAAGGGACTGTTCCGCACCATCTTCTTTTTGCCCGTGGTCATCACCAGCGGCCCGGTGATTCAGGAATTGGTGGCGCAGGGCGCAGCGACAGTTCCCGGCGTAACCATCTCTGAAACGATGACCATTTTTTTGGACGGGCTGCCCCGCTACTTGCAGAATCCCATCGAATATTTGCTCACTTCGTTCATCCTGATTCTCTGGTTTTCCGGGGTGCAAATTTTGATTTACCTTTCCAGCCTGCAAAAGATTGACAGCAGCATTTACGAAGCGGCCGCCATTGACGGCGCGTCTGCCTGGGAAGCGTTCTGGAAAATCACGCTGCCGTCGCTCTCCACCACCACGCTCATCGTGGCGGTGTATACCATCATCACCCTGTCCCACTTTTCCGAGAACAAGGTGGTGAAATATATCTCCAGCCAGACGTATGCCGTGGAAGGCGGCATTGGTTACGCCAGCGCCATGTCATTTTTGTACTTCTTTGTGCTCATCTTGCTGCTGGGGATTGTCTATTTCTTGCTGAACTACCGCGCCAACAGGCAGTACGGGTAACAGTTTATGATCAAGCGATTCAACCAAGACCAGATCAAAAGTTTTCTGTTTGGCAACCGCGTCAGTTACGGGCTGATTTTTAACGTCATCCTGTACCTGCTGCTCATTGCCATCGGCTTTATTTACCTGTATCCGCTGCTGTTTATGTTTGTCACCAGCATGAAAAGCCCCGGCGATTTGCTGAATCCAATGGTGCAGTGGATCCCCACCGAGTTTTATGCGGGCAATTACCAGAAGGCGTACCAGGTTTTGGATTATCCCAGCAAAGTGGCGTCGTCTATTTTGATCAGTCTGGTGCCGTCGTTGTTTCAAACGGCCGTTTGCTCACTCGTTGGGTATGGTCTGGCCCGCTACCGCTTCCCCGGCAAGAAGCTGATCTTTGCCCTCATCCTGGCCACGTTTATTATTCCCGCGCAAAATACCGTCATTCCGCAAATGCTCACCTACCGGGAATTTGGCCTGCTGGGCAACATTTACTCGCTGATTCTGCCCGCCATTGCCGGTCAGGGCTTCAAAAGCGCCATCTTCATTTTGATTTTTTACCAGACGTTTTTGTCCTTACCCAAGGCATTGGAAGAGGCGGCCCGTCTGGACGGTGCCTCCAGTTTTCAGATATTTTTTCGCATCGCCCTGCCAGCGGCCGTTCCTGCCTACATCATTTCCATCATCTTCTCCACCGTTTGGTATTGGAACGAAACCTACCTGACGGTCATCTTCCTGGAAGGTGGCATTCAATCGCTGCCCATGCAGCTTTCTAAATTTGTGCAGGCGTATGAAAATTTGTACCCGCCCGGCACGGTCAACATTTTCGACCGGCTGAACGAGGCGGTGAAGCTGAGCGGCACGTTTTTGAACATTTTGCCGCTGCTGCTGCTGTATTTTGTGTTGCAAAAATGGTTTGTTGAATCTGTTGAAAGATCGGGGATTGCCGGTGAATAAAAATTTAATTGCGCTCTTTGTTTTGCTCATTCTGCTCATCGGATGCCGTTCGGTTGAGGCGACGCCAGAAGCTGCAACTGCCACCGTACCGCCAACTGTAGAACCGACTGTGATGGCAACGGCCGTTCCCCCCACACCCGATCCTATCAACCAGGTAATCGAGTACGAAATGCGTGGCGCATTCAACTTCTTCTGGGAACAGGCCAACACCGACCCCACCAGCCCCGGTTACGGCCTCGTCCGCGACCGCTTCCCCGGCTCGCCCGGCATCGCCAGCATCGCCTCCGTCGGCTTTGGCCTCACCGCCTACCCCATCGGCATCGAAAAAGGGTACATCACCTACGACGAAGGGTACGCGCGCGTCAACGGCACGCTGGACACCCTCCTCAACATGGACCGCACCGAAGGCTTCTACTACCACTTCGTAGACATGGCCACGGGTGAACGCGCCTGGCAAAGCGAAGTTTCCTCCATCGACACCACCATCCTCATGATGGGCGTCGTCACCGCCGGGCAATATTTTGGCGGCGACATTCAGGCAAAAGCGCAGCAAATTTACGACGAGGTGAACTGGCCCTGGTTTTTGGATGAATCGCGCAACATGTTTTACATGGCCTACCGCCCCGGCGAAGGGTACGGTGGCCATTGGGACTTTTACGCCGAACAGCTCATGCTCTACGTGCTGGCCGCCGGTTCGGACACGCATCCCATCGATGAGACGCCTTACTACACCTTCAACCGCCACTACGGCAAATACGGCGACGGCGAAGGGTTCATCCACTCCTGGTTTGGCTCCATTTTCACCTACCAGTTCAGCCACGCCTGGATTGATTTTCGGGAATACCGCGACACAGAAAGCGTGAACTGGTTTGCCAATTCCGTGGCCGCTTCCCAGGCGCAGGTAGATTTTGCCATCGCCAATGACGAGATGTACACCACCCTCGGCCCCAACGCCTGGGGGCTCACAGCCTCAGACGGGCCAGACGGGTACAATGGGCTGTACGGCGCACCGCCATCCGGTTTTGACAACAACTCGCACAAAATTGACGATACCGTGGCCCCCGCCGGGGCGATTGGCTCCATCATTTTTGTGCCGGAAGCGGCAAAAACCGCCATGCTGAACTACTATTCCATCGAAGCGCTGCAAGGGACGTATGGCTTTTTAGACGCGTACAATCTCAGCGAAGAGTGGTTTGCCTCCGATGTCATTGGCATCGACAAGGGGATTAGCTTGCTCATGCTGGCCAACTACCAGAGCGACATGGTTTACCAAATCACCATGTCTAACGAACAGATTTTGAATGGCTTGAGCCGCTTGGGCCTGACAAAAGAGGAATAAAAATCTATCCGAATAAGCCACAGAGTCAAAAGAGAAGTCCGAGAAATGACCCTTTGCCTCAAAACTCTCTGTGCACTCTGTGGCTAATATTCAGGCTCAACAGCCAAGACAGGCAGGGAATTTCATGACAACCATTAAAGATGTCGCCAAATATGCCAAAGTGAGCGTTACGGCCGTATCCTACGCCATCAACGGTACCGGCACTATTAGCGAGGAGACGCGCAAACATATCCTCCAGGTAGCCAAAGAGCTGAACTACCACCCCAACGCCTTTGCCCGCAACCTGAAAAAGCGCAAAACCTCCACCATTGGCGTCTTTATCACCAGCTTTGGCGGCTCGTTCTACGAAGAAATCTTGGAAGGCATTCACGACGCCGTCATCCAAACCGATTACGAAATGATCGTCTGCCCGGAAAGCTGGACCAAGCGCAAGGTGCTCACCCAGCGGCAAGTAGATGGCGCAATTGTGTTCGACTGGAAAATCGACAGCGATACCATTCTCAAGCTGGCCTCTAAAAAGTTTCCCATCGTGGTGCTGGATCGGCCGTTAACGGCCGATTATCTGTTCCCACTGCTGCTAGACAACCACCAAGGCACGCGCGAAGCGTTCTACCACCTGTACAACCAGGGCGCGCGCCGCCTGGCTCTCGTCACGGGCGCATCCGACTCCGTGGACAACCAGGAACGCAAGCAGGCATTTTTAGAGGAAGCCGAGAAAAACAACCTTACCGTGTCGGTTTACAAAGGAAACTTTACCGAATACTCCGGCTATGATGCGGCTCAGGCCATCATCGCCAGCCAGGCGCTGCCGGATGCTGTCTTCTGCGCCAACGACCAGATGGCCATTGGCTTTCTGCGGGCAATGCGGGAGCACAACCTGAGCGCGCCAGAAGATATCGGCGTGGTGGGCTTTGACGACATCAAAATTGCCAAATATTTGCAGCCCAGCCTGACGACAGTGGGCATGTCGCGTTTTTCCTGGGGAGCCGCCGCCGCCAATCAGCTCATTGACGTGCTGGAAAATGACACTGATTTTCCAGAGCCACAGCGCATTCAAACGGAGCTGATTGCGCGGGAATCATCCACAAAATGTTACGGGAGCAACTAACTGGGGCGGTGAATGGTTACGGCCGTTTACACCCCGCCTAATCAAACAACATGAACACCCAAACTATCCTGCAAAACGAGCTCAAAGGCTCCTTCGATTTCTTCTACCAGTTTACCAACCGCCAGTCCAGTAGCCCCGGCTTTGGCCTGACGGTAGACAGCACCAAACAGCCAGAAGTCGCCTCCATCGCCTCCGTTGGCTTTGCCCTCTCCGCCTGGGTGATTGGCGTCGAACGCGGCTACCTCAGCCGCGCCGAAGCAAGCGAGGTTGTACGGCAAACGCTGCACACCCTGCTGCACCACGCCAGCCACCATCGCGGCTTTTTTGCCCACTATTTGGACATGGCCACGGCCGCCCGCCTGCACAAATGCGAATACTCCACCATTGATACCGCCCTCTGCCTCAACGGCGTCATCACCGCCGACGCCTATTTTCAGGACGCACAGATTTCTGACTTGGCGCGGCAGCTGCTGGACCGCGTGGATTGGCGCTTCATCATCTTTGAAAAAGAAGGCAAAACGCTGTTCCGCATGGCGTACAACCCCGACAAGGATGGAGATTATGTCAACGGAGAGCCGGGCTACATTTACCAGTGGCACATGGCCGCTGAGCAAAAAATGATGTACCTGCAAGCGGCACCGCAGATAGACCCGGCCACGGCGCGGCAGCTTTACCACGGCTTTTCCCGCGATTTGGGGGAGTTTGAGGGGCACAACATCATCATCAACCCCGGCGGCAACCTGTTTGCCTACCAGTTCAGCGAAGCGTGGCTAGACACCGCCCGCTACCTGGACCCGGACGGCGTGGACTGGTTTGCCAACACGCGGCTGGCCACGCTGGCCAATCGCGCCTTCTGCCTGGAAAACGCAGTGCAGTTCAAAACCTACCACGCCAACAGCTGGGGCAGCAGCTGCGGCGACAGCCCCTGGGGCTACGCCGTCTCTGGCAGCACACCCAGCCTGCACCCGCCTAAGCCCAACGGCACCGTCTCCATTTACGGTGCGCTCTCCTCGCTGCCGTTTACGCCAGAACTCACGCTGGCAATGACCGACCACCTGTACCACGAACAGCCGCAAACGTGGGGGCCGTACGGCTTTTACGACGCGTACAATCTGGCGGTCTCCCCGCCCTGGTACAGCCAGTCGCTTTACGGCATCGACAAAGGATGCTCGATGCTGATGATTGAAAATTATCTAACCGGTCTCATCTGGGACACGTACACCAACAGCCCACTGATCCAGACTGCGCTGGATATTTTGGGCTTCACCAAGCGAGATAACACACAACATGGCTAAATTTTATGCAAAAGACGGCCGTTTCTACCTCAACGACCAACCCCAACTCATTCAGGCAGGCGAATTCCACTACTTCCGCACGCCCAAAGACCAGTGGGCGCACCGGCTGAGCCTGCTCAAAGTGGCAGGCTTCAACAGCGTCGCCGCCTACATTCCCTGGCTGTGGCACCAGCTGGCCGAAGACAGTTCCGACTTTGACGGTCACAGCCACTCGATGCGCGATCTGGCTGGCTTTCTGGATTTAGCGGCCGAGATGGGCTTTTTGATCATCGCCCGGCCCGGCCCGTACATCATGGCCGAAACAATTAACGAAGGGGTGCCGCCGTGGGTGTTCCAAAACTACCCACAGGTGGCCTTTGTGAACCAGAAGCAGGAAGTGCAAAACATCGCCAGTTACCTGCACCCCGATTTTCTGGCCTGCGCTGCCAAATGGTACGAAGCGGTGTTTTCGGTGCTTGCGCCGAGGCAGATAACCAGGAACGGCCGTATCATCATGGTCCAGCTCGACAACGAAATGGGCATGCCTCATTGGGTGCGCAACATCTTCGACACCAATCCCGACACCATCGCCCACCTGGCGGAATATTTACATAAAGTTTACGACGAGGCGCTGGCCAATCGCTACCCCACCGACAATCTGCCTGAATTTGTGCGGCAAGAGATTATGCAGCCCAGCGCAGCCCACGGCGCACAAATCGCCGAGGATTACCGCCACTTTTACCGCGACTACCTGCGCGACTACACCGACTTTTTGTGGCAAACGGCGCAGGCCCACGGCATGGAAGTGCCGCCCATCGTCAACATTCACGGCTTCATGAACGGCGGCAAAACGTTCCCCATCGGCCTGTCCCAGCTCATCAACGTGATGGAAATGGACGACATGATCAGCGCCACCGACGTGTACCCCATCTTCATTGGCGAGGGCAATTTCCACCAGCTCCTGTTTGTGAACGAAACCACGAAGGCGCTGCAAAACAAGGAGCAGGCGCTCTTTTCCGTCGAGTTCCAGGCGGGCGGCAACAACGATTTCAGCACCGGCCAATCCTCATTTTACGATTTGCACACCCGGCTTTGCATCTCCAACGGCATGCGGGCCATCAACCATTACCTCTTCTTCGATGGCGAAAATGATCCAGTGCTCAGCCCCGTCAAGCGGCACGATTGGGGCCATCCGGTGCGCAAAGATGGCACGCTGCGCCAACATTATCACCGCTATCCCAAGCTCTCCAGCGTCCTGAACACCTACGGCACGGACCTGGTTACTGCCCAGCCAGAAACAGTGGCCACAATTGGCTTTTTGCTGGACAACTTCATGACGGAGATCAGCAACGTGCGCACGCAGGAAGCGACCAACATCATCACCCACCAGCGGGAGGTGATTTTGTGTGACATGATTGCCCGTGGCCTGGCGCTGACGCAACGGCCGTTCACCATGCTCGAACTCACCCGCACCAACCTGAACCCAGCCACCACCCCCGTCCTCTGGCTGATGATCGAAAAACAATGCCCCGCCGAGGTGCAGCAAAAGCTGGCCGATTATGTCAAGCAAGGCGGCAAGCTCATCCTGGTCGGCCGCCTCTGCGATGAAACGTTTGAACACGTTCCCTGTACTATTCTGCGCGAGGCGCTGGGCGTTGAAGCGGTGGTTGGCGGACGGCCGTTCACCCCCGAAACGATCACCGTGTTCGACCACCACGACGTGCCCGCCAGCTTTGTGGAAGCGTACATCGGCCAATTTGACGCCGTTTTTGCGACGGATGGCAACGGCCGTACCGTCGGCTTCCGCCAAACTCTGGGCCAGGGGCAGGTGCTGCTGCTCGGCGCAGCCCTCACCGCCAACACGCTGGACGACATCGACGTCGTGCACCAGCTGGCTTTGCAGATGGGCAGCCAGCCGCAGTTTAAGCTAAGTGAGTGGGTGGATGTGCGGTTGAGTGTGGGGGAGAACGGCCGTTTCCTTTTCCTCAACAATTACCAGGACGATCCGGCAAAAACGACGGTTGAATACAAAAACGAACCGCTGTTCGACGGCCAACCCATCCACCTGCCCGCGCGACAGGGGCTCATTCTGCCGCTCGACTGGCGGCTCGATGACGACACAGTGCTGCATTACAGCACCGCCGAAATCACTGACATCAGGCGAGACGGCAACACCCTGCTGCTCAAAACCAGGCCAGAAAAATGCGTCGCCGAGTTCACCGTGGCCAACAAGCGGATCAAGCTGCACGGCAAAAACGGTAAGCTGGTACTTTACCGCAGCTAAACGCAAATTTATTGAAAGACAGACCGATTCAAACAACAAGAAGGTTAAAATGACCCTACCCTCTTCTGCCAACCCAACCAACACGGCCGTTTCCGCCAGCAATAACTACAACCAGCTCGACCCCGCCACCGAAGCCCGCGTCGAAGATTTGCTCAGCCAGATGACCCTGACGGAAAAAATTGGCCAGCTGTTTCAGCTAAACCCATTTGGCCCATTCGATCGCGATCATTTTGAGGCCCAAAAAGCGGAAGCAGCAAAAGCGGAACGGCCGTTCCACTACATCCCCCAGCTGCGCCACGACATGGAAGATTTACTGCGCGAGGGGCGCATCGGCTCCTTCCTCAACGTCACCATCCCCTCGGTCATCAACCATTGCCAGCGCATCATCATGGAAGAATCCCGGCTGCGCATCCCCCTCATCGTCGGCAGCGACGTCATTCACGGCTACCGCACCATCTTCCCCATCCCCTTGGGCGAATCCGCCACCTGGAACCCCGCGCTGCTGGAGCAAGCCTCCCGCGTCGCCGCCGAAGAAGCGTCCGCCGCTGGTGTGGACTGGATTTACGCCCCGATGGTAGACATCGCCCGCGATCCCCGCTGGGGCCGCATCGCCGAAGGCGCGGGCGAAGACCCCTTCGTGGGCATGGCGATGGCCCGTGCCCGCGTGCGCGGCTTCCAATCAACCGATCTCACCAGCGGCCGTCGCATTGCCGCCTGCCCCAAACATTACATCGGCTACGGCGCGGCCGAAGCGGGCCGCGACTACAACACCACCGACTTCTCCGAACGCACCCTGCGCGATGTCTACCTGCCCCCCTTCGTCGCCGCCTTCGACGCTGGCGCGGGCAGCGTCATGAGCTCCTTCAACGAAATAAGCGGCGTGCCCGCCACCGCCAATCCGCTCGTCCTCAAAACCATCCTGCGACATGAGCTGCAATGGCCCGGCCTGGTCGTCAGCGATTACGAATCGGTGGCCGAACTCGTGCCGCATGGCATCGCCGCCGATCTCAAGGATGCCGCCCGCCTTAGCATTTTGGCCGGACTGGACATTGAAATGGTCAGCGATGGCTATCCCAAACATTTGCCTGAACTGATTGAATCTGGCGAGGTGCCGCTGGCGGCCGTGGATGAAGCCGTGCGCCGCGTTTTGCGCCTCAAGTTCCGCCTGGGCCTGTTTGAAAACCCGTACACCGATGAGACGCTGGCCGACAAAATCATGCTGCGCCCCGATTTCCGCGAATTGGCGCTGGAAGTGGCCCAGGAGTCAATGGTGCTGCTCAAAAACGAAGCCGACATTTTGCCTCTCTCACCCCAAACGCGGCTGGCCGTCATCGGCCCGCTGGCCAACAACCGCGCCGATCTGCTCGGCTGCTGGTCGCTCCACAACCACCCCGAAGACGTAGAAACGGTGCTGAAAGGTTTGTCAGTCTACCTGCCAGAGGATCACTGGGAGTACGTGGCAGGCTGCGCCATCCGCGACGAAGCGCCCCCGGACATTGCAAAAGCGGTTAAAGCCGCCGAAGCCGCCGATGTGGTGCTGCTGGTGCTGGGCGAAGGGGCCAACATGAGCGGTGAAGGCCACTCAAGAACGCACCTGGGTTTACCCGGTCGCCAGCAGGAATTGGTGGATGCCGTGGCCGCGACGGGCAAGCCGCTGGTTTGTGTGTTGATGAGCGGACGGCCGTTGGTCATTCCCCAACTCAACGAACAGGTGCAGGCGCTGCTGGCAGCGTGGCACGGCGGCATCCGCGCAGGCCGGGCCATCGCCGACATCTTATTTGGCACGGTTAATCCGTCTGGCAAGCTCACCGCCAGCTGGCCTCGCAGCGAAGGCCAAATTCCGGTTTACTACGCCCACAAAAACACGGGTCGCCCCGCCCACGAAGCAGGCACCAAACAGTTTGCCGAACTGTTTAAATCGGTCTACATCGACGCGCCCAACTCGCCGCTGTTTCCGTTTGGCTTTGGCCTGAGCTACACGCAGTTTGCGTACAGCAATTTGAAAGTGGAACGGCCGTTCCTTGGCCTGGACGAGACGCTGATCGTGTCGGCTACGGTCACCAACTGCGGCAGCCACGCCGGGGCAGAAGTGGTGCAGCTTTACGTGCGCGATCTGGTGGGCAGCGTCACCCGGCCGGTGAAGGAGCTGAAAGGGTTCCAGAAAATCAGCCTGCAACCGGGCGAACAGCAAACGGTACGCTTTGAAATTCCGGTTTGCAAGCTGGGCTTTACCGGTTGGGACATGAACCACCGCGTAGAGCCGGGCGACTTCAAGGTGTGGATCGGCCCCAATTCCGCCACGGGGCTGGAAGGTGATTTTGCCGTGACTGCCAGATAGATGTTGTGGCCGGTCTCCTGACCGCGCCAGCCAGGCGGCACTGCAGGATGCCGGCCACAGCGAGAGAAGCTGTTTGATGATGAATTTGAAGCAAGGTTTTGTTGCCGCCAACGGGCTGAACATTTTTTACCATCGCACGGAGGGGAATGAGGACAAACGGCCGTTGCTGCTGCTGCATGGCTTTTCCGACAACGGCCGTTGCTGGCTGCAAGTTACCCACAAGGTGGCCAACCAGTTCGATGTGATCATGCCCGACGCGCGTGGACACGGCCGTACAGAAGGCCCATCCACCAGCCTGGCCTACGATTTGCTGGCGCAGGACGTAATCGGTCTGATCGAAGGGCTGGGACTTGAACAGCCGATTCTGTTCGGGCACTCGATGGGGGCGCTGACGGCGTTGGTAGCTGCCGCCCAAGCCCCGGATTTGGTGCGGGCCGTGGTGCTGGAAGACCCGCCGTTCTGGGATGAAACGCAAAAAAGCAACATCACGATGGCCCAGCTTGAAGAGGAACAGGCGGGAGGGTTGGCATTTCGGAAACGGCCGTTGGCCGAAAAAATCCAGGCCATCCGCGAGGGCAATCCGCATTGGGACGAAGTGGAATTTGCGCCCTGGGCGGAATCAAAAGATGAGCACGATCCGGCCATTCTCGCGCCCAACATTCGGCTGAAAATACGCACCTACGATTGGAAAACGGCCGTTGCCAGAGTCCAATGTCCCACGCTGCTGCTCACGGCGCATCCCGGCGGCATTGTGAAGCCCGCAACCGCCCGCGAAGCCGCCAACTTGATGCCCCACTGCGAAGTCGCCCAAATCAACGAGGCGGGCCACTGCATTCACCGCGACAAATTTGAGCCCACGATGAACGTTGTGCTGGACTTTTTGCAGAGGCATTAAGTTCCCGGCAAACAAAGTTTCACACAGTTGTCATTCTGAGTGAAACGAAGAATCCCATCCAGCTTCACCTGCCAAAATCTTGGTCTTAGCGATTGCAGCTTGGGCGGGATGCTTCATAGCCTGCCCTGAGCGCAGCCGAATGGGTTCAGCATGACAAGTGTGAAAAGGTTTGCTTGACAGTGTATTAAGGTTGGCCGAGGACGAGATCGGGAACGGCCGTAAAATCCCCCACAACCTCTCCATTCTCACCCAACACCGGCAGGCGGTCGCCTGAGAGCCGGTCGTAGATACCCACGATGGCCTGGTAGCTGCCCGGCGCACTCTCCGCCGGAATCGCGATGGGATGAATCTGAGCCACCAAATCCCCCGCTTGCCAATCCCACGACGGCGCATCCAGCGCATCCCGCTGGGCAAATGGCACCCCATTCGCATCCAAAATCTGCGTAAACATGACCACATCGGTAGTGAAGGCTGGCGGCACAATCGGCCCCACGTTTTCCGGGTTGGTAACGCGCCAAATGAGTAGTAGTTCGGCCGTTTCGCCAGGAATGACCGGACTCAGCCATTCGGCGTGGTGCAGGGTGAGCGCGTTGTTGAAGTTGGCCAGCGCCGGTTGCTGCGCCCACGCCTGCATTGGGGAGGCATCCAGCCAAAAGTCGGTAAAGATGGGGTCCAGATCGGTTGGCCGCAGGGCGACGGTTTCGCCTGCTTCCAGCCATCGGGCAAAAAATGGATGCGGCGGCGTGGAGGCGGGAATCAGCGCCCGGCTGCTTTGTCCGGCGGGAGCCACCAGCGCCCAGCGGGCATCGGCCCAACGCTTGTTGGCCTCTTCGCCCGTCAGCACCAAATTGATGGATGGGTCGTGGGCCGGGCCGGGGTAAACGGTAGAAAGCAGCACCGGGTCGGTTGGACCACGTTCTTCAAGATAATCGAGCGCGGCGACCAGATTAACCTGATATGCGCCGCGCACGTCGGGGTCGTTGGCCCAGGTGAGGAAGTAATCGCTGCCGCTGCGCCAGCCAGCAAACAGCAGCCAGGCGGCGGCAATGGCAGCAGGCAGCCAGCGCGGCGTGGTTTTAATTTGCGCTTTGAGGAGTTGTACGGCCGTTCCAAACCCAATCGCAGGGAGCACAAAAACAGGCGTCAGCGCCGCCAGGTTGCGGGTGGTGTTGGCCGTCGGGCCGGTGATGAGCGAGGGCAGGATGCCCACCCCAAACCAGAGCAGGACGAAGGCGTAAGACGGCCGTTTCCAGCGCCATAAGCTCGCCCCCAACCCAATCACAAAAAAAACGGCCGAAACCGCGTCAAACACAGGTCGTCCGGGAATGTTGTACGCTAAAAATTGGTCCCCATAGCCGGGCCAAATGAAGGCCAGCAGCGCCGAGGTGGCGTTTTGCCACAGCGGCAGCAAGTTCCCATTGCGCAAATTTTCCAGCGGCGCGTCCAGCATGCTCAGCCGCGTCAACGCATACGGAT
Source organism: Ardenticatenaceae bacterium (assembly GCA_020634455.1). Lineage (GTDB taxonomy): Bacteria > Chloroflexota > Anaerolineae > Promineifilales > Promineifilaceae > Leptofilum. Next base: position 1,847,929 of record JACKBQ010000001.1, read on the forward strand.
TTTGCGCCAGGTAGACAAACAGCGGCGTTACCAGCACGCCTGCCAGCAGCAGCCCAGCCAGCACGTAGCGCCAATTTTGGCGGAAGCTGTCCCGCTGCTGCCACGCCAGGTAAACCAAAAAAAGAGGAAATACCAGCCAGGCCACCCGCGCCGCCAAATAAATGTGCAGGGTGATGGCCACGCTTACGCCAAAGGCGGCGGCAAGCCACCAGCGTCGGCGCGATTGTGCATCATTTTTCTCTAAGAGTAGCCAGAAGAACCAGACGGCCGTTCCCATGAAAAACGGCAGCATCCCCGCCCGCAGCGCCTCTCGTGCAGAGGCTAAGGGCCAAAAGGTGATGGAGAGGAGAACGGCCGTAACCAACGCCGTCATCTGGTCAAAGCGGCGGCGCACCCACAAATAGCTGATGCCAATGGCCAAAACGTTAAACACCACATTGACCAACCGCAAAGCGAACAGTGTCTGTCCAAACAGCCACATGCTAAATGCGGCCGTGTAGCTGTACAGCGGCTCGCTGCCATAATTTAGCGGAAATATGAACAGCCACACCCCTTGCAATATGCCAATCGCTTCCCGGCCGTGGTTTGCCTCGTCGTGGGTCAATCCAGGCGGAATTTCCGTAAGCGCAGCCAGACGCAGGCCAAAGGCCAACAGCAAGATCAGCAAAATCGGGAGCCACTTTTGGTATCGTTTCATCACAAGAGGCGCATTATAAAGTAGCCCCATAACCCCGTCAAAGCCCGACGATTTGACCTCGAAAGCGCAAAACTCTGTTGCGCTATTACAACAATTGGTACTTGACATAGACCAAGTTTTGTTGTATTGTTGCAACAGTTGTAATTGTTGTAGTATCCCGCATTTGTGAGGATGCTTCTTCAAAATGATGAGAAGCAATGAGTAAAGACGACTTAATTGAAAATTATGCGGGTGTAACAGAGGTCAGCAAACGACTAAATATTCACCCTGAATCCGTTCGTCGCTTGATCCGTCAAGGGAAGCTGCCCGCCATTAAATTTGGAAATAAATGGTTGGTAGAAAAAGCGACGCTCGATCAATACGCCAGCCGGTATGACCCCCGGCCAGGCAATAAAGCAACTTTGTTTTAACCATTGAGAGCAAGGGGCAAACCCGGGAAGAGGCTACTGTTTGCTCCTTGCTTCTCAATATTTTGGTCACTTTAGTAAGAGGGTATTCACATGCAAAGAGCGCCTGAATTTGAAAATATAGCCTGTATTCGCGTAGTTGGTGTTGGTGGCGGCGGTTGTAATGCCGTCAACCGCATGATTCAAGAAGGCATTAACGGCGTTGATTTCATTGCCGTCAATACAGACAACCAGGCGCTGCTGCTTTCTGACGCCCCGGTGCGAGTACGCATTGGCGAAAAGCTGACACGTGGCCTGGGTGCAGGCGGCCACCCTGAGCAGGGTGAAAAAGCGGCTGAAGAATCTACCGAAGAGCTGCACGAAGTGCTTACCGGTTCAGACATGGTGTTTATCACTGCTGGCATGGGCGGTGGCACGGGCACAGGCGCTGCGCCTATTGTGGCCAAAATTGCCCGCGAGCAGGGTGCCTTAACGATTGGTGTCGTAACACGGCCGTTCCTCTTTGAAGGTAGCAAACGTTCTGGTTCCGCCGATTCTGGCATTGAAAAGCTGAAAGAGCACGTGGACACCCTGATCGTCATCCCGAATGACCGCCTGCTGGAACTAACCGACCGTCGCGTTTCCCTGAAAGATTCCTTCAAGATGGCCGATGACGTCTTGCGTCAGGGCATTCAGGGCATCAGCGAACTGATTACGGTGCCCGGCCTTATCAACCTGGACTTTGCCGATGTGAAAGCGATCATGTCGGAAGGTGGCGCAGCTTTGATGGCTGTAGGCCACGGCGAAGGTGACGAGCGGGCCAGAATTGCGGCTGAACAAGCTATAAGCTCCCGCTTGCTGGATGTGACCATTGACGGGGCCCAGGGCATCTTGTTCAACGTTACCGGCGGGCCAAACATGAGCCTGTACGATGTGAACGTGGCCGCCGCCATCATCCGCGAAACAGCTCACCCGGACGCCAACATGATCTTCGGTGCAGTGATTGATGAGAACATGGGCGATGCGATGCGCATTACGGTTATCGCCACTGGTTTTGAGCGAACGATTTCCCGGCGACAGGTGCTGCAGCAGCAATACGGCCGTACCGCCACACCACCCAGCCATCGTCCCATAACGGAAACCAGCGCAGCCGCTTCCCGGCAGGTGCCCGTGCGCGAAAAAGAAGAACGTGAACTGGAACCGGTGCAGCCAAAATTTGCACCCAACAATCTGGAAATCCCGGCGTTCCTACGCCGCCGCTAACTGAAAGGCCACAGAGAACACAGAGAGATAAGAGGTAAAACGCTTTTCTCAAAAACCTCCGTGGCCAATTAAAAATTTATTTAACGTATCAACTCCAAGGAGTTGACAGCCCACAAGGTTAAAGCTTTGGCCTTGCGGGGTTGTGCCGCCAACATCAATTACCTCACGGTAATTGTTTTGGACAATGATTGTTAGAGCAGGTATCGGACAACACCTAAACAACAATCATTGTGCAGCGCTCCTTTTTGTTTTCGTTGATGAGGTCCCTCATCCCTTAACTTCATCAACAACATCCCCTCTGCACGCGCCCCCTGTTTATGCAGGACAGGGGGCGCACTTCTTTTTATCCTATTTGCCACAGAGAATACAGAGGTTTTTGAGGTTTGCTTAGGGTGCCCAGACGTCGAAGACGGCCGTATCCACCGCCGTATCACCCACAAGCACTGTATTGCCTGCCACATCCCCCGTGAGGAATTGCCAACTGCCACTGGTAGCAACGGCCGTTACAAACGCCCCGTCCGTCAGCCACATCTGGCGGCTCACCCCACCTGCCACCAAAATTTCCAGCGGCGGCTGGCCTAACTGCCCCACGCCCACATAATCTGGCCCGGCATACAAGTAATGCGTACCAGCCAGATTCCAGCCAGTAAAATTTACTGGCTGGTTATTGGCTGTCTTTACCGCCACGCCGTTTTCACCATCCCCATCGGCGATAACGATGGATTGCTCATTAGCCGGCCCCAAAATAACCTGCGCGTAGCCCAGATTGCCACCGCTGCGCGTCCAGCTTGGCGAAGCAAACAACGTGTTACCCAGCAGGGAACCTATCTCCACGGCGGGGCCGCTCACTGGAATTTGGTACAGCATGGCCTCCGTTTCGGCCGTCCACGGATCGGCATCGGGGATGGAGACGTACGCTTGACTGCCGCTGGGCAGCCATTGGGCGGTGGGCACCCAGGCGTATTCGCTGGCGGTGTTGATGAAGGGGAACTCAATCACCACCTGCCGGTTGCTGCCATCAAAATTTACCCGCGTCATGCTTTCTGGGTTGCCAAAAATGACGCGGCTGCCATCGGGCGACAAGGAGAAGGTGTGACCGCCATCCCCCAGGGCAAACTGCTGCGTCAGGCCGCCGTTCGTGGTCACCAGCCACAAATCGGGCTGAGGAGCACCGCCCGGGCCAATCAAGTTAACCGTGCTGGTGTTGAAGGCCAAACTCTGACTGTTAGGCAGCCAGGCAACCTGGTTGATCAGCGTGGCAAAATCAGCGTTGTCCGCATCCGGCAAATCGGCCGAACTCACCAAAATCTGGCTGCCACCCGTAGCGTAAACAATGCCAAGCTGGTTACTGTCGAAATCACCTGCCACAAAAGCAATCTGCTCTCCGTTTGGCGAAACCAGCAGTTGGGCCACATTGGCGACGGCGGCAAGCAGCGCGGGCGTACCTGCGGTGGGCGGGGATTGGCTGGTATCCAGCGGCAGTCGCCAGACGCCATCGGTATCGCTGTAAACGATGTAGCTGCTCAGGTCACCGAGAATCACGGTATCTACTACGGGTTCTGAAGTTGCCGTAGCTGTTGGAATGGGGGTAGGCGTGGGCGGCACGGCGGCAATGGGAACGCTGGCGACATTGCTGGCCAGCGTATACTGCGACCCACCAGAAACCCAGCATTGCGGGGCTGAAACGTCGCTGGGGCAGGCCACTAACCACCAGCCAGAGACCGGGTCTTGCCCCAGCACCTGGGCGGTAGAATCTTTCAGAAAAAAGCCCAGCCGGTCATAGGCTACACCGGGGCCGGAGCGAATGTTCAAATCAACCAAAATAGTGACGTAGGGATTACCGTTAGCAACGGCCGTACCCGCATTACTACTGCCACCAGGCAGCGTTGCGGTGGGCGCAATACCGGCAATGGGGGTTTCGCTGTTGGGAACGGCCGTACCGTCCACAATGGTCACCGCAGGCGGCGGCACCGAAATGGCCGGCTCCGGTTCCCCCGCGAAGGCATTACAAGCCAGCGTGGCCATAAAAAGAATCGAGATGAAAAACAACAAAGGGCGTTGGCGCAACATGCAGTCACTCCTTACAATAAATTTTCAGGATAAACTCAAACAGTTTACAATAGATTATGCCACCACGCGATCCAATTCTGCACGGGAAGGCAGCGGGTTTGCTACGCAACTACCCCGCATGCGTTAATTTTGCGTAAAAGAGGGAAAGCTTCCAGACTTTTGAAGTTTCCACCTCCGGAATTGTGCATAACAACAACACTTCAAAAGTCTCCGAGGAAGTGAACGGTTAGAACGAGGAATTATGAGTCTCCGTAAATTTTTAGATCAGGCTGCCCAATCGGGCGATCTCATTGAAATTGGGAAACCCGTCAATGTACATTTTGAACTGGCCAATGTCGCCCACGCTTTGGAAGGACGGCCAGTGCTGTTCAACAACATTGTGGATTACCCCGGCTGGCGCGTGTGCGCTGGGCCATGCTCAGACCGTAAATATTTCAGCATGGATTTGGGCGTACCCGTGCCAGAACTCATTGCGCATTTGGCACAGGCGACCGAAAACCCGCAAACGCCGCCGATGGTAGACAACGCTCCCTGCCAGGAAGTGATTCTGGAGCAGTTCGACCTGAACGACCTGCCTGTTTTGTTCCACCTGCCGCAGGATGGCGGGCATTATATTGCCAGCAACGTGGTCATTACGGAAGACCCGGAGCTAGGACGCAACATGTGCTACCATCGCCTGCTGCGGCTAGACGAGCGCCGCTTTACTGCCCGCATCATCGAGCGGCGCGGCACCTGGACGGCCATGCAAAAGGTGGACGGCGACCTGCCGGTGGCCATCTGCATTGGCGTGTCGCAGGCGGTGCATTTAGCGGCGTCTATGTCCCCCGCGCCCGATGTGGATGAGCTGGCGGTGGCCCATGCCCTGGCCCCCACGCCGCTGGTAAAATGCCTCACCAACAACCTGGCCGTGCCGGCCGACGCCGAAATTGTGCTGGAAGGGCGCATCACCAAGCGGCAAACGCAAGAAGGGCCATTTATGGACCTGACAGAAACGATGGACATTACCCGCGATCAGCCAATCATCGAGATTGATTTGATTACGCACCGCAAAAATCCAATTTACCATGCGTTGCTACCCGGTGGGCTGGAGCACAAAATTTTGATGGGGATGCCCAAAGAGCCGACGATTTTTGCCGAGGTCAATAAGGTGACGCGCTGTACAGATGTGGTGATTACGCCGGGGGGCAGTTCGTGGTTGCATGCGGTGGTGCAAATTGAGAAGGGTGGGGTGGAAGACGGCCGTCTTGCCATCAAAGCCGCCTTCAAAGGACATGGTTCCCTCAAGCACGTCTGGGTGGTGGATACAGACGTGGACATCTATGACCCCGCCCAAGTTGAGTGGGCCTTTGCCACCCGCTTCCAGGCAGACAAGGACATGATGCTGTTTGAAAACCAACCTGGCAGCTCGCTAGACCCATCTGGCATTCACGTGCCGGGGCAAAAAAGCCTCACCGCCAAGCTCGGCTTCGACTGCACCATCCCCTGGGGAGCCGACAAAAGCAAATTTACGCGGGGCGAGTACGGCTCCGTCAATTTAGATGATTATCTGTAGGTCAAGTTTTGAAACTTGACCTACGTCAGGAGAAAAAATGGACTTTCTTGTCCTTACTGAACATCTACCCAAACTGCTTTTTGCCGAAGAAGGCGGCGGTTTGGTACAGCAGGAACTTAGTTTTATTGTCCTGCTGTTCATTGCCGCAATGGTGGCCATTGTGGTGCGCCGCATCCGGCTACCCTACACGGTAGCCCTGGTTTTAGTGGGGCTGGTGCTGTCCTTTTTCCCCAACTTTTTAGGCTTTACCGTTAGCTCCGATTTGATTTTAGCTATTTTGGTGCCGCCGCTCGTTTTTGAAGCGACGCTGCACATTCCCTGGCGCAAACTGAAGAAAGATTTATTGCCGGTTCTGCTGTTGGCCGTGGGTGGCACATTGGTTGGCACGTTTGTGGTGGGGACATTGGTTGCCCAATTTTTAGGGATTTCCTGGGCAGCAGCTCTGGCGTTTGGCGCGTTGATTTCAGCCACAGACCCGGTGGCGGTCATCGCTTTTTTCCGCAGTTTGGGCGTGAGCAAGCGGCTGACCATTTTGGTGGAAGGCGAAAGCTTGTTTAATGATGGTGTGGCGATTGTCATCTTCAATTTGTCGTTAGCGGCTGGTTCGGTGGCCACTACCTTTAACGTGTGGCATGCACTGCAAGAGTTTTTTGTGGTGGCGTTTGGTGGCGTGGCGGTGGGGCTGGTTTTGGGCTATGTGGTTTCTTACATCATCCTGAAAAATGTGGATGACCATCTGATTGAAACGGCGACAACGGTGGCGCTAGCGTTTGGCTCGTTTGTGGTGGCGGAATCGTTTGGGCAGTTTGTGGGGGTAGAGGGGCTGCATTTTAGCGGTATTTTGGCGGTAGTCGCGGCAGGATTGATGGTGGGCAACATTGGCACGCTCAACACCTCGCCAACCACCAAGCTGACGCTGGACAATTTTTGGGAGTTCCTGAGCTTTGTGGTGAACTCGCTGGTCTTTTTGCTGATTGGGTTGGAGATTGAACTGTCGCAATTGAGGCCCAACATCATTCCAATTTTTGTAGCAGTGGTGGCTATCATTTTAAGCCGTGGCCTAATTATTTATGCGTTTGGCTGGGTATACGGCCGTCTCCAACCCAGAAACCGCATTCCCCTCAAATTCCAGCACGTGATGTACTGGGGCGGCCTACGCGGTGCCATCAGCCTGGCGCTGGCACTCTCCATCGAAAATGCCGTGTTTGGTTCCGATGTGGCCTTGGAACTGCGGGTGATGACTTTTGGCGTGGTGCTGTTCACCCTGCTGTTCCAGGGCATGACCATTGAGCGACTTATCAAACGGCTGCGCTTGTCAGACAAGCCGCCACAACGCGTAGAACTGCAACGGCGGCAGGCCACCCTCTTTGCCAAATGGGCAGGGAAGCATGAATTGGATCGCCTGCGCGACGATGGTATTCTGTTCCGTGACATTTGGGATTCGATGAGCCAGGTGTACGATGAAGAAATCCTGGAGAAAAAAGCATCTTTACGTGCCCATTTGCAGGATTTTCCAGAATTGGAACAAGAAATGTATTTGCAGGCACGCGAAGATGCGCTCCATGCCGAGCGCAGCGCCATTGGTGCGGCGGCCCGACGGGGTCTGATCACCAATGAAGTGCATGATGAGCTGATTATTGAGCTAAACAACCGTGTGGCTGCACTAGAGCTCATCATGAAAAATCGTGGGCTGGATATAGAAAACAAGGAGTTTGTGGATCATGGGTAGCATTGTGTGCGCCACGCGGGGTGGCGAAGGCAGCCTGGCTGCCCAAATGGTTGCCATTGAGCAAGCCAAGGCAACGGACAAACCACTCATCTTTTTGTACGTGGTCGATCCTCACAGTCTGGATGATGATATTGATGTCAGCTTGAAGGAGGCGCTTCTGGCGGAGCTAAATTGGATGGGTGAAACGCTACTGCGCATTGCCCAACGGCGAGCAGACGAGGCTTATTTAAGCACGGAAGTGAGAATCCGCCGGGGCAATGTGCGTGATGAAATTGCACGTTTTGTTAATGATGTAAAGGCCGATACGCTGGTGCTAGGTGCGCCGCGCGGCACCACGGCCAATGTGTTTGGCGATGATGCGATTGAGCGTTTGGCCAGGTGGATTGAGGAGCATACGGCCGTTGCCGTCAAAATTGTCCGCCCAGATTATGTTAAGCAAGCAAAGGAACCCGCAAACAGATGATTAATGATATAAGCCAGACCATTACCGATTTTTTGGCTACCTTCAATATTGATCTCACCAATCCTTTCCAGCAAAACTTGCTGTATACACTGCTCATCATCATTGGGCTGGTTCTCACTCGCTGGCTGGTGATCCGCATCATCCATCGCCGTTACACCGAGAACACTCGCACTCTGTACAATCTGCGCAAGACGGTGGAATACGCCTCTGTTATTTTGGGCATTTTGCTGGTGGGGCGGCTTTGGTTAGCGGGCATTGGCACGTTAGTTACTTACCTGGGGCTGCTCTCAGCCGGTATTGCTATTGCCCTGCAAGATTTGATTGTGGCTCTGGCTGGCTGGATGTTCATTGTGTGGCGACGGCCGTTTGTCGTCGGCGACCGCATTGAAATTGATGAACATGCCGGGGATGTTATTGATATTCGGCTATTTTCATTTAGCATGCTAGAAATCGGCCGTCGCATCAAAGCCGAACAAAGCACCGGTCGCATCATCCACATCCCCAACGGCAAAATCTTTACCGAAGTGCTAACCAACATGCACCAGGGCTTCCCCTTCATCTGGAACGAAATCCCGGTCATGGTTTCCTTCGAGAGCGATTGGGAAAAAGCCAAAGCGATTCTGGTCAACATCATCAACGATCTAGCCCCAGACGTCAGCGAAGCCGTGCGCAAGGCACGCCGCTCCGGGCAGCGCTTTGTCATCAGCTATTCCAACCTCTCCCCCACTGTCTACACCAGCGTCGCCGACAGCGGCGTGGTGCTCACCCTGCGCTACATGGTAGACCCCCGCCAGCGACGCGGCAGCGAGCAAGACATTTGGGAAGCGATCTTACGCGCTTTCAAGCACCATTGGAACATTGACTTCGCCTATCCCACCCAGCGCGAATATCTGCACTTTGAGGAAGGCAAAAAACCGCCGAATCCCCAAGAAATGACCACCGTGGTGGCCGAACATCGCCAATTGCAAAGAGACACTGGCTACCGGCCCACAAAACCGAAAGAATCAGAAGAGTAATGATGACGCAAATTAACTTAAATGAAGATCAAAAGGCCATGCTGAACGGGCAGCAAGGGAAGGCACGCCAGATGGCAATGCGGCTGCTGCTGGATTTAGCCGCCACCGCCGGAGCCACCGAACTGGTACCCATCACCAGCGCCCACCTATCCGGCGTTTCACCGCTGACGGGAGGGCTGGGTTTACGCCAATTTTTGGCGCGTTTGGCCGAAGACCCACAAGCCAAAGTCGCTGTGCCCACCACGCTCAATTCGGCTGGCTGCGATGAAGCACAGTTTGAGGCCATGCGCATCGTGGCTCCCCACTTTAAGGAGCACAACGCCGAAATCGTAGCCCGCTACACGCAGCTTGGCGTGCAGCCCACCCAATCCTGCATCCCCTACGAATGGGAAGGCGTGGTGACCAGTGGCAAAGCCGCCTGGGCGGAATCAAACGCAATCTGCTTTGGCAATTCATACACGGGGCTGGTGACCAATCGAGAATCGGGGCTGTCGGCGCTGGCGGCGGCGCTGACGGGGTACACACCCAAATATGGCCTAATGCTGGCCGAAAATCGCCGTCCCAATTTGGAAGTAGTGGTTACCACAGAGCTGGAAGACCCCACAGACTTTTCCATTTTGGGCGACTGGATTGGCAAGCAGCGTCAGCCGTCTTGGCAGATGCCCAACGGGCCAATTCCACTCATCAAGGGCCTGACTGATCGGCTCACGCATGAGCAAAAGAAAGCCTTGACGGCGGCGGCGGCAAATTATGGCTGCCCGCTACTTTATTTGGAAGGGCACGGGGAAATTCCACCAGCGAAGTTCCAGGCAAAACTTGAATTTGGGGCGACTGAGTTACAGAAACGGTATGCGGATTTGGCTCCGGAAACGGCCGTATCCCTCATCACCATTGGCTGCCCCCAGGCGTCTGTTGGCGAGCTGCGGGCGACGGCCGAGCTGCTGCAAGGCAAACAGCTGGGCCCAGATGCCCCGCCGCTGTGGGTGTTCACCTCCGCCGCCAACAAAGCCATCGCCGAGAAAACCGGCCTTGCACAGATCATTACCCAGAGTGGGGCGCTGCTGCTGGAAAACACCTGCCCCGAAGTGGTACCTTACGATCCAGACTGGGTGCACCAGGTTCTCACCAACTCCATGAAAGCGGAGCATTACATCAAATCGGGGCTAAATGGGATACCAACGGCCGTAATGCGCCTGGCAGACTGTATTGCCCTGGCCACAGGAGAATTGGAGATTGGAGATTGGAGATTGGAGAGTAAACCAACAGATCACCTTGTCACCTTGTCACCCGGTCACCGGCGTTCGCAGAACGTATTCACCCCTTCACCCCTTCACCCGCTTACCGAAACCTTCTCCGCCACTGGCCACGGCCTCCCCTCCCAAACCGACTTCAGCGTAACCGCCGTAGCCTTTGTCACCGATACCCCAATCACGCTGTTGGGCTTTGTGAACCGGGAAACCGGCGTTATCGAAGAGCCTGGCCATCCTGCCGACGGGCAAAGCATGGCGGGCAAGATTGCCATCTTCCCCAAAGGGAGCGGCTCTACGGTAGCGCCTTATGTTTTGCTGGAGCTTTTTTACCGCGGCAACGCCCCGGTGGCCATCGTCAACACAGAAATTGACCAGCAAAGCGCCCCAGCTTGCGCGTTGGAGAATATCCCATATGCCTACCAATTTGATGGTGACATCATCAATGGCATCCAGTCTGGGGATATCGTGCAACTACGGCGGCAGGGCGACCATGTGACAGTTGACGTCATAAAACGACGTGCGGTATAACAGAACTGTGAGCCAATCTGCCTTGCACATACGCTCTCAATAAGATGCTTCCGTAAGCGATCCGTCCGTCTAGTGAAAAAACCTCCCGGAGGTTTCTTCCAGAGCAAACTGCTGCCAGGGCAACCTCCGAGAGGAGGGACGTTCATAAGGGTTTTTGCACACAATCAAGGATTTTCTATGGAAATTGAATTTTTAGAATTTTTTTTGGCAGTAGTCATTATTATTGTGGCGGCCAAACTGGGCGGGTTTCTTAGCACTTGGTTTAATCAGCCCTCTGTTTTGGGTGAACTGCTGGCTGGCTTAATTTTGGGGCCAACGGTGCTGAATATGCTGCACAGCTGGACGTTTGTTTTTCACCATGCAGATACGCTAGAGGAATTTCTGGCGTTGATGGCGGAATTGGGCGTTATTTTGCTGATGCTGCTGGCAGGGCTGGAGTTACATTTGCCCGATTTGCTGAATGCGGGCAAGGTTTCGGCGTTGTCTGGTGTGCTGGGTGTGCTGGTGCCGTTGGGGATGGGGTATGGAGCGGCCGTTTTATTCGGGTCTGGTTCTCAGGAAGCGCTTTTTCTGGGACTGACTTTGGCGGCAACCAGCGTTAGCATCTCGGCGCAAACGTTAATGGAGCTGAATGTTTTGCGCAGCAGGGTGGGGCTGGCGTTGTTGGGAGCGGCCGTTTTCGACGATATTTTGGTCATTTTGGTACTCTCCATCGCTTTTGTGCTGCTTGGCGAAAGCGCAGGCGGCCTTTCTGGTGTGCTGCTGACGGTTGTGAACATGGTGCTATACCTGGGTGTGGCTACAGCCATTGGCATCTGGATTTTGCCCTGGCTGGCACAAAAAATCCACCGCTTGCCCATTAGCCGAGGCACACTTGCTTTTGTATTGGTGGTTTGTTTGCTATTTTCTTATGCGGCCGAGGTTTTTGGCGGTATGGCAGCCATCACCGGAGCCTTTCTGGCGGGGCTTTTTCTGGGGCGCACCCCTATTCGGGAAGAAATTGAAGAGGGTATCTCTGCTCTAGCCTATGCGTTTTTTGTGCCCATCTTTTTTGTCCATATTGGCCTGGCAGTAAATTTACGAGCCATCAGTGGAAATGCCTGGTGGTTTGCGGCCGTTTTCACGATCGTGGCCATTATCAGCAAGATTGGTGGCAGTGGCCTTGGGGCCAGGATTACCGGCTTCACCAATAAAGAAGCGATTCAACTGGGCATCGGCATGGTGTCTCGCGGGGAAGTGGGGCTCATTGTGGCTTCATTTGCCTTAACGGCAGGCCTAATCACGCAAGAGAATTTTTCAATCGCTGTGTTCATGGTCATTATGGCCACTTTGGTCACACCACCCATGCTTAGAGCCGCATTCGCCAAGCCGTCGTCGCCAAACGGCCGTATCCAACCTGGCTCACAATAAATTAGTAGCTGAACTGGAGGAAAACAGTATGTACCACATGATAATGCTCATTTTGGATGACGTAAATCAATGCACGACCGTTCTGGAAGCATGGGATGCTCAAGGGGTAGGCGGCATCACCATTTTAGAAAGCACGGGGATGGGCCGGGTAAAAAAGTTAAGCATTCGGGACGATATTCCGTTAATGCCCAGCCTGAGCCGCCTTCTGCAAACCCGCGAAGAGCGACATCGTACGCTGTTTACGGTAGTAGAAACTGAGGAAATGGTGGATCGAATTATTCAAACGACCGAAGAGATCATTGGCAATTTAGAAAATCCCAACAATGGGGTCATTTTTGTGCTGCCAGTTTCACGTGTAAAAGGGCTGCATGGTGGCCAGGAACGGGCGTCTAATAGCTAAATTTTGGCATAAAAAAAGACCCAAATGGGTCTTTTTTTGTGGGCGCGATTGGACTCGAACCAACGACCTCTCGGATGTGAACCGAACGCTCTAACCAGCTGAGCTACGCGCCCAATGGGCATGCCCAAATTATAGCAGTGTGGGGGGCGGATGCAAGGGGAACGGCCGTTCGCCAACTGCCAAAATCCCGCCCCTCAGGTATAATGCCCTCATACTAAACAATAACTGCGAAGGAAAAATCTATGAAAGCGTTTGTAACTGGTGGTTCTGGATTTATCGGGCAGCGCGTGGTGCAAAAGCTGGTGGCGCGAGGTGATACCGTCCACGCGCTGGCACGCTCAGAAGCAACGGCCAATTTGCTTCGCCAGCTAGGTGCCACTGTGTTCATGGGCGACATCACCGACACTACTTCTATGCGCCCAGCCATGGCAGGATGTGACGTTGTGTTTCATATTGCGGCCTGGTACAAAGTTGGAGCCGCAGACTCGGCACAGGCAGAAGCGATCAACGTGGGCGGCACGCGGCGGGTGTTGCGTCTGGCTTATGAATTGGGCATTCCCAAGATTGTGTACACCAGCACCGTGGCAGTTTTTGGTGATACGCTAGGGCAGTTAGTTGATGAAAGTTACTATAAAGAAGGTCCCTTCCTCACAGAATATGATCGCACCAAGTGGCTAGCCCATTACAAAGTAGCCCTCCCACTCATTGAAAAAGGCGCACCTATTGTGATTGTGATGCCGGGGGCAGTCTACGGCCCCGGCGATAGCAGTGTTGTGGCCCAAACGATGCGGCTGTTTTATCGGGGATTGCCCGTACTGCCAGGTGGAGATTTAACACTTACTTACGCCCACGTAGATGATATTGCCACCGGGCATTTGCTAGCAGCAGATAAAGGCAAAGTGGGCGAAAGCTATATTCTCACAGGTCCAGCAATTCCTCTGAACGAGATGGTGGATTTTTGGGCGCATCTTATCGGCCGCAAGCCGCCGTCGGTACGTTTGGCAGGACGGCCGTTGCGCAAGTTTGCCCCGGTGGTCGGCGCGATGGGCTCCGTGCTGCCACTGCCGGAACTTTTCTCTGAAGAGGCGGTGGGTAGCCTGGGTGCCAGCTACATGGCGCGATCTGACAAGGCTCGCACCGAGCTGGGCTGGACCACACGGCCGTTGCAAACTGGCCTGCTAGAAACCTTTGATTGGATTGCCCGCACCGAACAAGAAAATGCACCTGAACAACAGGAACGGAAATTGGCCGGATATGCCTTGCTGGCAGCGGCCGTTTTGTTATTGCTTTGGTATCTGGGGCGCAAAAAGAAGTAGGGCTGGCCTTACCCAAATCGAAATGGATAGACACAAAAAAAGGCAGGCTCCTGGTGGAACCTGCCTTAACTTTTTATGGGAAGTATTCAAAAATTAAAAGCGATCGTATTGTTGCTGGCGAAGTCGTTGTTGGCGTTTTTTGGCAAGAGCGATGGTTTGCGCCTGAAGCTGGCGACGACGCTTCTGGACAAAAGCCACAATGACAATGTAAAACAAGATAGATGCCAACAAAATCAACATATTCAGCCTCGCTTTATTAAGTGACCAATTTCAGTTCAATACAATAATGGTTTTTCTAGAAAATATCAAGATGCAAAATGTAGGAAATTATCTCTATCTTACTCAAAAAATGGCCTTTGTGGGTGAGTAATTGTTGAGAATGCCGAATTGGAAACCCTTAAAGCCTGCCTACAGGCTAATCTCATTGGATTACAACCAGTATTACAGCTGTTAGGGTGCCTGAGCAGATGCGCTATTTGGTTCTACAATCACTTCTGGGGTGAAATCACCCAGACGGCCGTTTTCATCCAATGCCGTCACGCTCACCGCATAAGCCGTGTTCGGATCCATGCCAGTAAGCGCCACATTACCAGCCTGACTGCCCCGCACAAACCGAAACGTGGTAAAGCTGCCCTCAGTTATTGGCCGAAAAGAAATGGCATAGCCAGCCGCATCTGGATCAGTCTGCCAGCGCAGCCAAAAGTCGCCGGGCGAATCCAGCGCCTGAATGAGTGGCGTCTGCGGCGTTTGCGGCGCGCCAGCCAGATTGGCCACAACCGCCACATTCATCTGCACCACTTGCTGCAAATAATTGTAATCAATTCGGTCCCAGGTATCCGTCCGCGAATTCACCATGTCCGGGTCTTCTACCGATTCAATGACGCGAATGCCGGGCATCCCCGCATTTACAAATTCCCGGTGATCCCCCCAGCGCCCTTCCCGATCCAGGGCGTTGATCACCTGCACGGGGAACTGTGGCACGTACAATCCGGCCACGTATTCGTAATAACGCGCCAGCTCGCCAGCAGGCGAAGCGGTTAAGTCATAGGCAAAAAGCCGGGCATATTGGGGAATCCCGCTGCGCCCGCCTACGGCATCATAATTGATGGCGGCGATGATGTTGGTGCCTTCCAGGAAAGCAGTTTGGACAAAATGCCGCGAACCAAAGGTGCCCTGCTCCTCTGCGGCTGCAGCCAAAAAGACGATGGTTTGGTTCCACTCAAAACTGCTCAGCAGCCGGGCAGTTTCCAGCAGCAAGGCAATGCCGGAGCCATTGTCGTTCGCGCCGGGGGCGTAAGTTTCGCCATCAGTGGGTTCGGGGGCGCGGTTGTCGTAATGCGCCATCACCACGATGATGTCCTGGCTTTCCGTGCGGCCTGGCAGGGTAGCCACCACGTTGTATGGCGTCGTAGCCAGGCCGTTGTAAAAGATTGGGAATTCCTGAATGTTAACTTGCAAACGGCCGTTCCCCACCCGCGTAAACTCATCAACCAACCATTGCCGGGTAGCGCCAATGCCAAAATTAGGGTCGTCCGTCACGCTAAACACATTGCGGTTGCCAAAACTTTGCATCGTTTGCACATACCCCGTCAGCTGCTGCTGGGACACAGAATCCACCAACCCGGCAATATGTGGATCAATTCTAGGCACCACATCGCTAACGGGGTCAATCACCATTTCTCCTGCCGGAAACTGGGAAGCGTCGAAGGAAACGGCCGTAGCCACAGGCGTCGGTATCGGCAACTGCTCTGGCGCTTCAACCAGACCACAGCCAGCCAACCCAACCATCATGATGAGAAAACCAAGCCACTGCTTGCGTAACAACATACCCATATTTTCGGAGCAAAAAAACAAAGCTGCAACTGTTCAACAAAAACAACAGCAAATTCTAATCGTGCAGTCAGTTAAAGATTGGACCATTTCACTTTAGTGAGTCTTGTTTGGCACAAAAAAGTCTAATTTCCAGCCAAATTGGGCAGCAATTCTTGATCGCTTTTGGATCGATTCTGGTTTATCCTTTAACACAATTGCGCAACACCACCCATTCAACAACAAAATCGAGGAAACCCATGGAAAAACAAGATGAGCGTCTGCCGCTTTGGATGAAAATCCTTTACGGATCGGGAGATTTTGGGCTATCCAGCTTTAACACTTTGCGCCTGGTCTTTTATGCCATCTTCCTCACCGATGTGGTGGGATTAGAGCCGCGTCTGGCCTCCTTTGGCACCCTGGTGGGCATCATCTGGGATTCCATCAACGACCCGATTGTGGGTCTGTTGAGCGACCGCATCAAAAACGATCGCTTCGGCAAACGGCGCAGCTTTTTGGCTTTCTTTGCCATTCCTTTTGGCCTTAGCTTCATGATTTTGTGGTGGGCACCGCCGTTTGACAACAAAATCCTGGTGCTGGTAATTGTGACGATGGCCTTTATGCTCACCGACACGCTGCAAAGTTTGGTATCGGTACCTTACTTCAGCATGACGCCAGAGCTGACGACAGATTACAACGAACGAACCGCCATCACCGGCTTCCGCATGTTTTTCAATCTGATGGGGTCGCTGGTTGTGGCCATCCTGGCACCCACCATTGTGAAGGCGACGATGGCTTCTGGCGCAACGCAGCAGCAGGGCTACCTCGTCGTGTCCGCCATGTTTGGGGCCATCACGATGGTGCCTTTTTTGCTGATCGCCTTTTTTGTAAAGGAGCAGATTGACCCGACAGACCCGGAGGTGCCTCTGCCGTTCCGCGAGGTGCTGGCGACGGCGTGGCAAAATGTGCCGTTTCGCTTTGCAGCCGCCATTTACATGCTCAACTGGCTCACCTTCGACTTTATCGCCCTGATGCTGCCCTACTTTTTAACGTACTGGGTGGCCGATGGGGATTTACTGGCCACGACGACCGTTTTAGGCACAGAAATTGCGCTGGAGTCGTTGGCGTTGGGGGTATTGTTGATTACGGCCGTTCTCACCCTCCCTCTCTGGAACGCGCTCTCAAAAAAGTATGGCAAGCGGCATGCCTACATTGCCGGGCTGCTCTTTTGGGCCGCGGTGCAGATTGGCGTGCTGTGGGTAAGCAAAGGCAACATGACGGCCACGCTCATCATTGCCGTGCTGGCAGGTATTGGCGCGTCGGCGGGGCACATTTTGCCAGATGCCATCTTCCCCGACGTGATGGAGTGGGATGAGCTGCGCGTGGGGCATCGCCATGAGGGGATTTATTACGGGGTGAAGAACTTTACGCGCAAGCTCACTGGCGCGTTTGCCATTTTTGTAGCGCTGCAAGTGTTGGGCTGGTTTGGCTACCAGGCTCCGCCAGAGGGCGCATTGGTGGCCAGCCAGACGGAAAGTACGCTAACGGTAATTCGGGTGCTGACCGGGCCTGTAGGGGCCATTTTGCTGCTGAGCGCGGCCGTTGTTACCTGGTTTTATCCATTGACGCGGGAGAAACACGGCCGTATCCGCCGCCTGTTGGCCAAAAAACAGGCTCGTTTGCTGCGACGGGCCAGTGCTGAGTAATTTTTTTCCACAGAGAACACAGAGAATTTAGAGGATTAGGTTATTCTTCGGCGAAAAGGGGGGCGGTGAGGGGCAAAATCCAATCTACTGTCCAGGGGGTGCGGGGCTGGGCAGCCAGATTCACGGTGGGGTCTATGAGTTGTTGGGTGGAACGGCCGTTCAAAGCAGCCCACACTTCCGCATAAACCGCCACCTCGCCGTGCCCCTGCGCACTGGCTTCTTCTGCCAAAAAGTGGGCGTACTGCAAAATGAGGTAAGGACGGCTGGCCATTTTATCATATTGCCGGTCGGTGAGATGCGCGGAGGGGTCAATCTGCCATGACTCCCCCGCGGCATTGGTGAGGGTAAAATGGGCGCTGGCGTCTTTGCTGCGCAGCTTCATGTGCCAGGCAAAACGATGTCCTTCTTCAGTCCAACTGACGTTACCGGGGATGACAAAATGGCGCAGCGGCAGCAGAATTTGCAGCAGCAGGTAGCCGGTTAGCAGCGCCAGCCCCCAATTTGGCAGCTTCATTTTGGTGGGAACGGCCGTCTGCCGTGCCCCCACTCCCAGCAAATTCAGGAATCTTCGGGGCCAGTCAGGATTGAAAAAGACGGCCGTTGCCGCAATCATAAACCAGGGGAAGATGCCGATGGAAAAGAGGCGGGCGTTGGTGAGATGAAACGTGAGCGCGGCCAAAAAGGCAAACGGCCGTGTCTTGCGCCACAGCAAAAAAGGCACCACCAGCAAATCCAGCAGCAGCCCGCCGTAGGCAAAGCCAAACACCATCCATTTTTCCGTAAAAAATTGACCTATCAGGGGGAAATCGGTGCGGGCGGCCAGCCAGTCGCCGATGGGTTGAGCGCGCAGCCAGTCGCCATTGAGCTTGGCAATGCCGCCAAAAAAGTAGGGCACGGCGATTTGAAAGCGCAGCAGCCACAAACTCCAGGCGGGCATCCAGTCGAAACGGCCGTTTGGCCGCCGCCATGCATCCACCGACCACGCCTTGTTCGCTGGCAAAAAGATCATGATGAAAGCAATGAGGCAGACCAGGTAAAAATGGTTGAGGTATTGCGCCTGCTCCAGCAAAAAGATGTAGCTAAAGCCCAAGAAGAAGAGAATGGCGCTGAACCGGTACCACAGCCCCAACAAAATGCAGAGCGCCAGCAAAGCCATCACCCCAAAATGGAGGTACATGCCCACGCCGGGCCACGGCCGTATCCAATCAAAACCAAAGTAGGTAAAGTGAAACGATGGCTCAATCCAGTAACGGGCAATCCAGCCTGTGCTGCTATAGCGCCACATTTCCCACAGCATAATCGCGCCAAAGGCTATGCGGAAGTAAATTAGCACGGCAACATCTACTGGCGTTTGCAATCGCTCACGAACGGCCGTCCACAACCGCGCTTGTCTTGCAAAAATTTCCTGAATTGGGTTAGAGGGGGGTGCTGGGGCATCCATGCCACCTAGTGTGCCAAAGTTTTGGCAGTTTGGCTAATTTTTAATGGTCAATGGTTGATGGTAAACTTCTTTAGAACACTTTAGGGAAGCGACCAATGGAAATGAATCAACAATCAGTTAACAGTGTGCCCAATGAGTTATCCGTTGCCATTTTGGTATTGAACTGGAACGGCCGTTCCCTGCTACAAACCTGCCTCCCCCTATTGCTGAACCAAACGTACAAAAATTACGAAGTGGTCGTTGTAGACAATGGTTCTACCGATGGCTCAAACACCCTTGTACAAGAGCAATTTCCTAAAGTAAGGCTCATTCAAAACAAGGAAAATATTGGGTTTAGCCGAGCCTTAAATGTTGGGGCGCGTCAAGTCGAGGCTGATGTAATTGTGCTGCTAAACAATGATGTATTCGCCCAACCAGACTGGTTGGCGGAACTCATTCGGCCCTTTACTGAATCGCCAGAAATTGGCATCGTTGGCAGTAAATTACTGTTTCCAGATGGAACCATCCAACATTTAGGTGCCGAACTCACCTATCCGCTTGGCCTAAGCCACCACCTTTATGCCAAAGAAGATGCCGCCGCTATCCCGCCTTTGCCAGATGTTAAGGATATGGCATACGTAACAGGTGCCGCTTTCGCCATTCACAAATCGGTTAGAGAGAAGATCGGGCTGCTGGATGAGATGTTTCACCCAATTTATTATGAGGAAGTGGACTATTGTTACCGAGCCAGGGCGGCGGGGTTCCGGGTCGTGGTTGCTACCAAGTCGGTAGCCATTCACAATGAGTCCACCTCGATGAACCAATTGCCAGATTTCAAGATCAAAATGCTCCAACGAAATCGGTACCGCTTTATTTTGAAGCATTATTCGGTAACCCAGTTCTTGGCAGATTTTGTTCCGGCTGAAACTGAATATCTTCAGCAACAGCCTGTTGTT
Organism: Ardenticatenaceae bacterium; assembly: GCA_020634455.1. GTDB lineage: Bacteria > Chloroflexota > Anaerolineae > Promineifilales > Promineifilaceae > Leptofilum. The sequence goes on from JACKBQ010000001.1 coordinate 1,867,900, forward strand.
GGCGAGAAGGAAGCTATTCGGTTAGCCTGTTTAGAGATGGCGATTCTGGCGCCAACGATATTGCCCCCAACAACAACGCCAGCAGAGGTAACGGCCGTTCAGAATGCTCTTCTTCAACTGCGGCAAACGGCCGTTATGGCCACAGCCAGAAGAGCAAATACCCCGCCCGCCCTAGAAGAGTTCACCTTTCCCCGCACTGGCTCTGTTGTGCAAGCACTCATTGGCAGATTTAGAAGCGCCTGGAGCAGCGTTGCCGCCAAATGGTTAACCCGCAATCTCTTGCAGCAGCAACATCTGCAAAATATCTATTTGCAGCAGCAACTAGACCATTTAAGCCTGGAGGCAAAATCCCAGGCAGCAGAAATTGAACAGTTGCTATCCATGCTTTTGCCCATGCAGCAAGAACCACCACAGCGCCAGTCAGAGTTGGCCCATAGCAAAACCCATACGGCAGATGCTGCTGCAAAACCCCCAGTATAAAGCTCAGCATACAGCCGCGAGGCTCTTTACCGAAACCGACCAAATCTCATTCTGGCAGGTTGCGTCTTCGCCGCATCATTCCTACAATTCTTTGTTTGGTAAAACGGCCGTTTTGGTTGTGCCAAGCAAACCACAAGCAGTTTTTAAAAATCGAAGCACAATATTTCTGTGGTTTGCTCATGTTTTACCCGAAATAAATTGACATAAGGTTATTTCATGAAAAAAGTGTCGTTAGTAACAGGTGGGGCTGGCTTTATTGGCTCTCATGTAGCCCAACATTGCCTGAATATGGGGCACCGCGTCGTCGTGCTAGATGACCTGAGCGGTGGCTTTCAAGATAATTTGCCAAATGGCGTCCAGTTCGTCAACGGCTCCATTACAGATGCACAGCTGGTTGAGCAATTATTTGCCCAACACCAATTCAACTACGTGTATCATCTGGCCGCCTACGCTGCCGAAGGTCTCTCGCACTTTATCCGTCGTTTCAACTACAACAACAACCTGATTGGCAGCATCAATCTGATTAATGAGGCCATCAAAAACAACATCGAATGCTTTGTGTTTACCAGCTCCATCGCTGTTTATGGCACAGCCCAATTGCCCATGAATGAAAACACAACGCCAGAGCCAGAAGATCCTTATGGGGTCGCCAAATACGCGGTTGAGCTCGATCTGCGCACCGCCCAGAGCATGTTTGGCCTGCCCTTCATCATTTTTAGGCCGCACAACGTATATGGCGAAAAGCAGCACATCGGCGACCGCTACCGCAATGTAATCGGCATTTTTATGAACCAGATTATTCAAGGAAAACCATTAACAATCTTTGGCGATGGGTCGCAAACGCGTGCCTTTAGCTATATTGACGACGTAGCGCCGTACATTGCCCAAAGCGTCGCAAACCCGCAGGCTTATAACCAACTGTTTAATATTGGTGCCGATCAGCCTTACACAATTTTGGAATTGGCCAACGCGGTCACAGAGGCCTTTGGCATTAGCGCAAACATTCAGCATTTGCCGGCACGCAATGAGGTTGTTCATGCCTATGCCAGCCATGACAAAGCCAGAACAATTTTAGGTGCCGAGTCGGGTGTGGATTTAAAAACTGGCGTGCAAAAAATGGCAGATTGGGTGCAGCAAATTGGATCACGGCAGGTCACTATGTTTAACAATATTGAAATTGCTAAAAATCTTCCCCCAAGTTGGCAAGAGGTTGCCAAATAATTGCCCATTGAGGGGCCTATAATCCACGTGAATTTCTTTTTGTTATTTCTCGTCATCACCTTACTGCTATTACCGGGTCTGGCAAGCTGGCTACTTTGGGGTGATAAGGCCAGAGCCAAATTATCTGGTCTGGAATCTTTGTTTATCTGGTTCCTGGCAGGTACGGCCGTTTCCAGTTGGCTCAGCTTAACCCTGGCAGAATTCTCTTTATTTTCGCTGCCGCTGCTGGTTGGGCTGCTCTTGCTGTTCAGCGGGTTCGGGATTGGTTGGGCTGTCAAGCAAAATCGGTTGCGTGCTGCCCTGACGGGTTTACGCTGGCATTGGCAAGACGCGGCCGTGGGGGGATTGCTGCTGGTAGGCGTTTTGCTCTCAGGACGGCCGTCTGAATACATTGTTGGTGGGCGCGATCATGGCGTTTATGTCAACACAGCAATTCACATTGCCAAAACCGGCGGCATCATTGTGCAAGATGAAGAAATCACCGCCGTTTCCCCAGAACTGCGTTCCATTTTGGTGTGGCCAGACACACGCCTGATGCAGGCCGGTTTCCCTGGCCCCTGGAGCGAAGGCCAGCGCATGAGCGGCCTCACCATCCGAGACACAGAATCCGGAATTTATTTACCACACGCCTTTCACCTGTACCCGGCGCTTATAGCGCTGTTTTTTGCAGTGGGCGGCGTGCCGCTGGGGCTATTTACAACCATGTTTTTGTCGCTGCTGGGTAGCCTGGCCATTTATCTAATCGTGGCGCGGCTTTTGGGCCGCTCGGTAGGGCTGCTAACGCTGCTGCTGCTAACGTTTAGCGTGACACAAGTTTGGTTTATGGGCTATCCCACGGCCGAAATCATGGTCCAGCTTTTCTTTTGGGGCGGGCTATTGGCCCTGGTTTTGCTGCTGGAATCTGGCGATGGGGCAACGGCCGTTCTCACGGGAGCCTGCTTTGGTTTACTTTCGCTGGCCAAGTTAGACACTGTGCTGGTGCCGCCGCTGCTCATTGCCGCCTTTTTGTATTTGTGGCTACGGGGGCAGTTCCGTCCGACGTACTGGTGGGGCATTGGCATCTATCTTTTGCTGAACTTGCAGGCAGTTTTGCACGCCACGTTTATCGCCACCATTTATTTTGTAGACCATCTGGTACGCACCCTGCTGCCCGGCTTTTTGGCCGAACCGCTAGCCGCCGCTGCCGATGGGCATCCTTACCCGCTGGACTGGCTGGGGCGGCTGTGGACGGCTAACTGGCACTCTTTTTTGCTGGCGGCGCTGCTGCTGGCGGCCATTCTTTTTGTATTGCGCTACCGTCAAGCGCAATTTGGGCGCGGCTTGGCCTGGCTGTTTCAGCAGCCGGGGCGATGGCAAATTGGCGTATCGGCGGGGCTGGGCGTGATGGTGGTGGGAACGGCCGTACTCAGCCAAACAACCGAACTCTCATTGCTGGCTGCGCCAGAACAGGCAGTGCAGCTTACCCGCCTTTACCTCACCCGCGCCGGATTGATCGCCGGGGCGTTGGGATTGCTGCTGCTCATCTACCAGGCCAACACAACGGCCGTTCGCCTAACGTTATTCATTGGCTTGGGCAACATTGCCCCACTTTACCTGCTGGGCGCGGGCACTGCGCTGGATCATTTTTGGGTGGTGCGCCGATTTATTACGGCCGCTTTCCCACTGTTCATTTTGGGCATGGCCTGGCTCATCTGGCAGTTGCGACCGCGCAGCCGAGCACGTTGGTACGTGGCCGTTGCCCCGCTAGGGCTGCTGCTGCTTATTTTGGCCGGCTTTGGCCAGCACCTGCGCTGGGTCGCTGGCGTGGTGGAGTACTATGGCCTCACCGAGCAGCTAACCGAGTTAACCAACCAGTTTCCCCCGGACGCCATTTTACTGATGGATACTGACGCCAAGGCCCAGCGACTCGATTTGCCGCTCTGGTTTTTGTTTGACCAGACGGTGTTTACCATTAGAAGTGACGTTCGGGAAGATGTGGCGCTGCAAACGGCCGTAACCAACTGGCAGGCAAACGGCCGTTCCGTCTACTGGCTGGCGGCCGATGGAGCGGTACCACCTGCCTGGACAGCGAACAATCGCCAGCTAGCCTTCAGCCAAACAATCGCCACGCCGCTCATGGAAACGCCCCGCGATCACATTCCCGTGAAGCTTGAAACATTTCAGATTCTGTTTGACGTTTACCAAATTGATAATCCATAAAGATGAAGCACCCGCGCCGTTTTTGGAGGACACCAAAATGGATGAAAGCGCCCCGGTTTGGCAAAACATTCAAGAAAAAATCAACTCAGCCATGACGAAAAATTTGTTGGCAACGGCCGTTCCGCCCCCAATCACCTTCCCCGGCAAACCCACCGACATCCCCTACGACATTGCCCTGTACCACCAGATGCAGCAAGCCGCCGACACCATCCCCAACTTTGAGCGCGACCTGCACCTAAACGATACAAGCTGGAGCCAACTGCCGCTGCTGGGTGGATTGGTGCAAAAGCTGCGGCGCGGCCTGCACAGCATTGCCCTGTTTTACACAAACCGCGCCTTGCAGCACCAGCAGCAAGTGAACAAGCAGCTGTGGGAATCAGTTGGCCGGTTAACGGCCGTTACCCAAACCCAGCAGCGCACCATCCAAGCCTTGCAAGCCCAACTTGCCGCCCACACCCAGGCCAACAGCGAATGAAACTAAAACTGGCCATTGTCACCCCCCGCTACGGCCCTGACGTGCTGGGCGGGGCCGAAACCCTCGCCCGCACCCTGGCCGAGCAGCTCGCCAGCCAAGGCCACCAGGTTCACGTCTGGGCAAGCTGCGCCACCGATTATTACCGCTGGGAGAATGTGTACCCAGCGGGCATCACCACGCACAACCAGGTCACCGTGCGCCGCTTCCCCATCACCAGCTACGATCATGCCCGGTTCACCGAATTGTCTCGCCAGCTAGAGCAGCAGTGGGGGCTGGGTTGGGCGCAGCAAAAAGCGTGGCTGGCCGCCAGTGCCCACAGCCAACCGCTCTACGACGCGCTCAGCCAGGAAGCCAGCCGCTACGACGCCATCCTGGTGCTGCCTTACCAGGCAGCGCTGGCCCAAGCCGCCGCCTGGGTTGTCCCGGAGCGCACCATTCTCATCCCCTGCCTGCACGATGAGCCGTATGCGTATTTGGAACTGACCCGCCTGCTGCTGCAAGAAGCGTTTGGCGTGCTGTTTTTAACGCCAGAAGAGCAGCTTTTTACCCAAAACCAGCTCAATCTAAATTTGCCACGGGCGGCTTTGTTGGGAGCGGCCGTTTCCCCACCAACCACCACCGCCCCCAGCCGCAACCCCGCCAATCCGCCTTACCTGCTGGCTTTGGGCCGATTAGAAGCTGGCAAAAACATGCCCCTGCTGTACGACTACATGCAGCGGCTGGCCACAGACGGCTCCCCTGTGAAGCTGCTGCTGGCGGGCGACGGCCCCGTGCCGCCCCCGGCGCAGCCCCCGTTTGAACGGCTCGGCTTTGTGCCAGAAGCCGAAAAGATCGCGTTGCTGGCTGGAGCCACCGCCCTGGTGCAGCCGTCGCTCAACGAAAGTTTTTCGCTGGTTTTGCTGGAGGCGTGGCTGGCCAACTGCCCGGTTTTGGTGCATCAAAGCTGCCAGGTTACCAGCGGGCACGTGCGGCGCAGCGGAGGTGGGCTGGCGTTTGCCACCTACGGCGAGTTTGCTCATGCGGTGAACTTGCTGGTGGCAAAACCGGAATTAGCCAGCCAGATGGGCGAGAACGGCCGTTCCTACACCCATCAAAATTACACATGGCCACTCGTCATCAATCGCCTGGAAACCACGCTACAAAGCTGGCTCACAAACTAATCATGCGCTATTTACACGTTACCCACCAATATCCACCCGCCATTGGCGGCTCCGAAAAATATATTGCCGACCTGTCTGAAGCGCTGGCAGCGCGGGGGCACACGGTGGATGTCTACACCGCTCGCTCGGTGGATTTTCACACCTGGGAAAATGTTTTGCCGCCATTTGAACGTCAAAACGGGGTCAACGTGCACCGCTTTTGGAGCATGTACCGGCGCGGTTCCGTCTGGCGGATGCTGCATTTTGGCCTGCGCCATTACTGGCAAAATCGCTCCCGCATCTACGAGCCGCTCATCTTTTTAGGTGGCGGCCCTATTGCCCCCGGCATGTTTTGGCAGATGTTGCGAAACGGCCGTTCCTACGACCTCATCCACCTTAACTGCCTGGTTTATTCTCACGTCATTTACGGCTACTGGGCGGCCAAAAGGCTGGGCGTGCCGATTGTGGTGACCCCCCACCTGCACCCGGAGCAGGCCGTCACCTACGACATTGGCTTTCAGCACACCGTTTTGCAAGGCGCAGACCACCTTTTGGCCGACACGCCCGCCGAGCATGAATTTCTGCTCAATTTGGATTTGGCGCTCAGGCCAGAGCGCATCAGCACCATTGGCGTGGGGCTAAATCCGGCGCAGTACCCGCCAATGGCTGTGCCAGAAGCGCGGCAGCGGCTTAACCTGCCCGCCACCGGCACGATGTTGCTTTTTTTGGGGCGAAAGTCACAATATAAAGGATTGGCGCTGGTGCTGGAAGCGTTCCAAAAATTGCGGAGCGATTTCCCCGATGCCTTTTTGGTAGCCGCTGGCCCAGAAACGGCCGAATCGCAGCAGCTCTGGCAGCAGTACGGGCCGTTGGACAATGTGACCGTTTTGGATAAAGTCACAGACGAAGAGAAGCTGCTCCTGTTGCAGGCGTGCGATTTGCTGGCGCTGCCCTCGGTGGGCGAGGCGTTTGGCATTGTTTACCTGGAGGCGTGGCTGCTGGGCAAACCGGTCATTGGGGCAGATATTACGGCCGTTCGCCACGTCATTCGTGATGGCGTAGACGGCTTTTTGGCCGAACCCAACAGTGCCGAGGCGGTGCAGCAGCACCTGACAACCCTGCTGCAAAACCGTGAACTGCGGCAGGAGATGGGGCAGAACGGCCGTAACAAAGTGCTGGCCAACTACACCATCCAGCAAATGGCCGACCGACTGGAAGAAGCGTATCGCCAAACATTGGCAGCAAGAGGGAAACAAGCATGAGTTCACCCGAAGCGCAAGCTGAGTTGATTCAGCAAGCAAAATTTATCCAAATTGAAGATACGGCCGTAAACCAAACCGCCATCCGGCAGCGCGTGGCGCAGGCGCTGGCCAGCCGCACACCAGGCCAGACTGTGGCCCAAATTGGCCCTGAATCGCTGCGTCCGGGGAATACGGCCGTACCCCTCGCCTCCTCGGAAACGCTCAACCGCCTTATGATTGGTTTGATGGGCCAGGAACCACTGCACGAAAAACCATTTACCTCCAACCTGCCCGTTTTTGGCCCACTCATCGTCGCCATGCGCCGCGCCTGGAACTGGATGTCTACCCGCTGGTACGTACTGCCCATCATCCAGCAGCAAAACGAGACCAATCGCAAGCTGCTGCTGGTTATCAATGAACTAACCCAGCGGCAAGAGCTAGATGCCCGTCGAATTTCACAGCTAGAAGCCCGCCTGAACCAAATGAAAAGTTCATCAGCTTCACCGACCCACATAAATGAAAAACAGTAGATTTCGCAGATATAGTCCGCGTTCATCCGCGTTAATCAGCGTCCCATTCTCAAAGGAAAAGTAGATGCGAATTCACCAACTCACCTTTGGCATGTTGATGGGCGATGCCGTAAGCAACAATATTTTAGCCACCGATGATCGCTTAAAGCGTTGGGGCTTTGAGACCGGCATCTATGCCCAGCATGTCGCCGCGCAGCTTCAGGATCGCGTGCTGCCAGACACCCACTTTTTGCCCCACCTGGACAGCGCCAATGACCTGCTCCTTTTTCATTACTCCATCTACTCGCCCAACATTCGCCTATTCAAAGCGTTTCGCGGGCGCAAGATTTTGATTTACCACAACATCACCCCCGCCGAATTTTTTACAGCCTGGGACGCCCAGCAAGCGGCCCTGTGCGACATGGGGCGGCAGGCGCTGCAAACAATGACTGATTGTGATCTGGCCATTGGCGATTCGGACTATAACCGGCAGGAACTGGTAGAAGCGGGGTTTGATGCGGCGAAAACGGCCGTTCTCCCCCTCTTCCTTACACTGCCCAAACCAGACAGAACCAGCCCGTCGCCAGCCCCAGACCCGCAAAAAAAGGTGACCTGGCTCAGTGTAGGGCGGGTGGTGCCCAACAAAGCGGTGGAGGACGTGCTGCGCATATTTGCCGTCTACCACCACACCATCAACCAAAATTCGCAGCTCATCCTGGTGGGCTCGCGTGGGCTGACCAAATATGTGCAGGCGCTGGATCAGCTCACGCTAGATTTGAATCTGCAAGACAGCGTGCGCACCATCGGGCATGTGAATGACCCCAAAGAGATGCAGCGCTTTTTTGAAACGGCCGATCTCTACTTGACCGCCAGTTTTCATGAAGGGTTTTGCGTGCCTCTGCTGGAGAGCATGGCGTACGGATTGCCCATCCTCACCCGCCGCAGCAGCGCTATTCCAGAAACGCTGGGCGGCGCAGGTGTGATGTTCACCGAGCTGGGGTACGAAGCGGCGGCGGAGATGGGGCATATTTTGGTGAGCGATACGGCCGTACGACAGCAAATCATCCAAAAACAGTACGCCCGGCTTGAAGAACTGGACGCCGCCAAGTCAGAAGCTGGCCTTAAAGCCGTTCTGGAGCAGGTAGGCATTGTGATCGGTAAACCGTGAACGGTAAGCCGTAATCGGTAAACGGTAGGCGGTGAGACTGATTACCGACCACCGATCACCGACCACGGGAGGTGCATTATGGACAATCTCGCCCAAAATATTCAGCAAGCTGCAAACGCCATCGAGCAAACGCGGCGGCAAGTGCTGGCCCAACAAGCCGCTCTTTTTGTAAATGATCCAGGGCAACGGCCGTCTATCCGCCACATGGAGCAGACCGCCTGGATCAACAGCCACCAGCCCATCGCCTGGCCCAACTGGCCGCCGGGGCTGGCGGCCAAGCTTCGAGCCGCCCTGCAAAAAGTGGTGCGCCGTGCCCTGCAATGGTACATAGACCCAATTGTGCAGCAGCAAAACCAGTTCAACCAGGCCACCCTGCAAGCCGTCACCGCCCTGGCCAAAGAGGTAGCTGCGCTGCAAATTCAGCAATCTGCCCACAAAACCGACTAAACCGCCATGCGCATTGCCTTTTTTACCCCGCTCCCGCCCATCCAATCCGCCCTGGCCGACTTTGCCGAAGGGCTCGTTGAAGCTTTGGCGGCACTGCCAGAGGTGGCGGCGCTGGCACTGTTTGTGACGGATGATTACACGCCAGAAGCCAGCTTCAACAGCGACAAAATCAGCATTCAGCCGCACACCGCTTACCCAGCGCAACGGCCGAGTTTTGATGTGACGGTGTACTCTTTGGGGGATAACGGCCGTTTCCACGGCTACATGCTCACCTATCTGCACCAATATCCTGGTATTGTCATCCTCAACGACACGACACTCCACCGCTGCATCATCAGCGCCACCGTGGGGCAAAACAACCCGCAAGCGTACCTGAATGAGTTGCAGTACGCCTACCAGGGCAATGCGCTGCACATCGCCCAACAAATTAGCGATGGCCTGGGCAACGAACTGCTGCTGCGCTACCCGCTCATCGAGCGCATTCTGGACAGCAGCCAGGGCGTGATTGTGCAGAATCAGTTTGCGCGGGAACAGGTTTTGGGGATACGGCCGTCTACCACCACACAGGTCATCCCCTACCCCTATTTTTTGCCCGGCGAACTCAAAAATACCGACCCGGCGACGCTAAAAACCCAACAGCGCACCGCCTTTGGCTTTGCTCCGGACAGCTTCGTGATCGGTTCTTTTGGCATTTTTGTGCCGAACAAACATTTACGCGCTTGCTTGCAAGCGTTCAAAGAACTCACCCAGCAGCGAGCCGATGCCCATTACCTGCTGGGTGGCTTTGCCGCCGATGGGTACGATTTGGCCGGAGAAATTCAGCAGATGGGTCTGGAAAGCCAGGTACACATCACCGGCTGGCAACCGCCTGCCGCGTTTGTACAGCAAATGTTCGCTCTGGACGTGGGCATTCACCTGCGCCATCCACACATCGGCGGCACGCCATACACCCCCATCCGGCTCATGGGGCTGGGCATCGCCACCCTCACCTCCGACATTGAGCCGCTGCACGAGCTGCCGCAAGGCACCTGCCTCAAGATTGCACCAGACGATTACGCTGAGGCGTTACTTACAACCCTGCTGCACAAGTTGGCGCTGGATGATTCATTTCGGCACCTGGTGGGGGAGAACGGCCGTACGTTCATCCAAACCCATCACCAGCTCAAGGCCATTGCCCGCCAGTACCTAGAATTCTTCCAACACCACGCCTGATCCGCATTCCACCAAAGAACCATTTCTACGACTTCCCACCTGTCAATGATTATGTTAAAATGATTGCCACATTATGTATATTTACTCTGGGAAAGATGTATGACCACAAAAGCAGAGTTTTTACAGCAACATCCGCTTTTTAAATATCTGGAAGAAGACCATATCGAAGCCCTGGCCCAAATAACAGACGAGGTGCAATATGAAAATGGCGGCATGGTTGCCTACCAGGGTGACGTAGCCAGCAGCCTGTACCTTGTGAAGAACGGCCGTCTCTACGCCGAAACCCGCCAAAACGACATCGCCAACAACTCCTACGTTGTAGATACCAAAGATTACCTCACCAACGATTATTTTCAGGACACCTGGTTATTTGCCCCAAACGTACACCCCGCCAACGTCAAAGCCAAATCCTACCGCGACAACCCCGCCACCGTCCTCATCATTAGCGGCACCAACTTTGTACGCTTTTTACTGAAATACCCAGATGCCCTGCCCCTGCTAGAAACCGAGGAAGAAGAAATAGAAGAAGAGCTCGTCCACGTTGCCGGATTATCGCCCCTGGCTTATGAAGAAGCGCAAAAACTATTCTCTACTGCCAAACGCAAGCGCACCGTCATTAGCATCCTGCCAGATGAACTGGTTGAATTCAACTCTCGGCGCAGCCGGCTTTACTTGCTCGTACAAATCTTCTTCCCGGTACTAGCCATGCTGTTGCTGCCCACACTCTTTTTCCTTTTCTTCAACGCACAACCAACAGAAAGCTTTCTTTACCGACTCCGTTTTGGTGTGCCCGGCTTCTTGTCCGTGATTCTGTTGATTGTAGTGCTGTTTCAGACGCTAGACTGGTCAAACGATTATTTTGTTATTACCAACAAACGTGTTGTACATCGTGAATTTGATCTACGAACCTTTAGAGTTGACATAAAAACTGCGCGTATTGACCAGGTACAAAGTGTAGAAATTGCCAAGCCTACCTTTATCTCGAATCTTTTTAACTTTGGCACTGCCCGCATTACCACCGCCTCGGCCTTTGGCACCATTCTTTTTGACAATATAAACAATCCTCTTGAGGTAAAAGAAACGCTCGATCGGCAAAGCAAGCGCGTCAAAACTTTGGATGCCAGCCTGGAGCAATCATTGCTACGCGAAACATTTACCGATCATTTTGCCGTCAAACCCCAATACCAACCCGTCGGTGAAAAAGCCAATGAACTTCCCCCTGCCAAACCCGCGCACCGCAAAGGCTTGCTGTGGCAGCTACGCCAACGCTATACCTGGCGCGTAGAAAAAGATAACGTCATCATCTATCGCAAGCATTTCATCGTTCTCGTTCTTGAATCGGTTATCCCGCTAGGTCTCGCCTTGCTCGGCATTGTTGTTTCATTTGTACTTATTCGCTACTTCGAGTTTACTTTCCGGCAGCTGCTGCCAACGCTTATTTTTGCTTACTCGCTTGATCTGCTGTGGCTCATTTGGCGCGTAGAAGATTGGCGCAATGACATGTTCCAACTGACCGACCGGCTTATTGTGGATATTGATCGAAAGCCGTTTGGCTTTGGCGAAAGTCGCAAACAAGCGCCACTCAGCAACATCCAAAACGTAAATGCGTACACGCCGGGCCTCATTCACACCATTTTTAACTACGGCAATGTGGAAATTGAGACAGCCGGGGCCGAAAGCAACCTGGTTTTTGAGGACATTCCCTACCCCAGCGTGATTCAAAGCGACATTTTTGCTCAATTAGAAAACATGCTTGCCCAGCAGCGCCGCAACCAGCGAGGCACTCGCCACAAAGAGTATGCCTTGCTGATGGATGTATATAAGCAAACGATGGAGCAGGATCGCATTCCGGACCGCACCCCCAGCGATGTGCCGCCGCTGCCATAAGCCGAATTTCTCATGATTTTAGTGACTGGTGCAACGGGCTTTGTTGGCCGCTCTCTGATGGCCTGGCTAGAGCGGGAAGGCATTGCGGCGCGTGCTTACGAAGGGCGGATGAACAATCCGCTCCAACTTCGGCAAGAGCTGGAGGGCATTACCACGGTGGTTCACCTGGCCAGCTCGGAGGCGCGGGGGCGCAACCGGCTACTAAACCATGTGGATGTAGATGGCAGTGAGCGGCTGGTGGAGGAAGCGAAACGGGCCAACGTGCGGCGCATCATTTTTGTCAGTCGCCTGGGGGCGGACCCGGACAGTATGCACCCCCTTTTGCGGGCCAAGGGACAAGTGGAGCGCATTATTCAGCGCAGCGGCATTGATTACACCATTTTGCGTACGGCGTCGCTGTACGGCCGTAACGACCGCTACTTTGAACTCATTGTGGGGCTGGCTATCTGGTCCTGGCCTATTGTCTGGCTGCCCGGCGGCGGGCAAATTTGCAACCAGCCGCTATGGGTAGAAGATTTTGTGCGCTGCCTGGTTAAAAGCCTTAGCCGCTCCACGCTCATCAACAAAACAATCACCATTGCCGGCGGTGAGCAGTTGCCGTACGCGGCGCTGGTGCAACAACTGCTGGCGGTGGCTGGCTACCATCGTTTCCCCTTACCCATTCCCATGCTCATTTTTCGCCCGCTGACGCCAATGCTGTTCAACTGGTGGTACTGGCCTGCCGTGAGCCGCTACTTTATGGATCGCTTTTTTGTACCAGAAGTAACCGAGCACGATGCCGTGTATCGGCAGTTTGGCTTTCAGCCCGCGCGCATTCGGGACACCATTAGCTATTTGCGGCGGCCAGGGCTGGCGCTGCGCATCTTCCGGCGGTAAGATTTGGGCATGATGAAGCGGTGGGGATTGCTTGTTTTGTTGCTGTTGTTGGGCTGTAGGGGTGAGGAACGGCCGTTGCCCACCCTCACACCTTCCCCAACGAACACACCCATCCCCGCCACGCTAACGCCTACAGCCACAACCACCCCCACACCGCTGCCCACTGCAACCCACACCGCCACACCCGTCCCCAGCCCGACGCCTGTGCCAACCGCAACACCAACTCCAACTCCAAGCGAAGGGGATACGGCCGTTCCCAACGTCACCCAGCAATCAACCGTGCAGCGCTGGCAGGGCGTGGCCGAGTACAGCTTCTTTAGCCAGTCGCGCCAGCAAGAAATTTTCTTTACCCTGTACACGCCGCCCGGCTACGACCAATCCACCGAGCGGTACCCGGTGCTCTACTTTTTGCACGGCAGCCAGGGCAGCCACATTTTGTTTTGGAATGCGATTAGCCGGGAGGTAGCGGCGGCCAACGGGGATGCCGGGGCGTGGCTGTCGCAGCTTATTAGCCGTGGCGAGCTGCCGCCATTCATTGTGGCCGCGCCACGCCGACCAGATGGGGCATGGGATGATGCAAACGCAGAGCTGGTAACGCAGGAGCTAATTGCGGCGGTGGATGGCCACTGGCGCACCATTGCTGATCGAAACGGCCGTTCCCTAGCAGGGTTCTCATTGGGAGCGGCAGGAACCATGCGCTACGCCGCGCAGCGTCCTGATCTGTACTGCAACGCCATGCCCCTGGCGGAAAGCGGGGTAGATGATGCGGCTACCTGGTTTGAACAAAATGGTACGGCCGTTCTGCAAAGCGGTCTGGAAGTGGCGCTGGTGGTGGGTGAACTGGATACGCGGGGGGTGAATGCAAGTACGGCCGTTGCCGACCGGCTCACCCAGCTAGGCATCCCCCACCAACTGCAAATTGTCCCCGATGTGCCCCACAATTTTGGCCAGCTTTACAACCAAATTGGCCTTCAGGCGCTGCAATTCCACGCTAGCTGCTGGCAAAATTAATGGTGAATTGAAGAAATGGATTAAACGAACTTTTATCCGTGTTTACGTTCCAATCCGTGTCGCATTTTTGAAATGAGGGGTGGTGGGAAACGGCCGTTGCCAATCAAATAAACTAATAATTGGGATTTAAAACGACAAGGCAGCGACGCAGAAAGAAGCTGCGCCACTGCCAGGGGGAGATTCACGCTAGCCATAAACCAAGCCGGAGCATGTGGTTATGGCGTACATTGAGCAGAAGTCGTGTAAAGGCTCAAGCCTGTTGGTAATCCATTGGACATGAAAACCGAGCCGGAGCTAGTTGATTCAAAGTCCGGTAGCCGCCCCTTTCCATCCCACTCATAATGAACACCTTGTACAAAATATTCTCCCTCGATTGCATCATAAACTTGATCGTGAGAGATTCTGAGAGTATATCCATCACCTTGACCTATGAATCTTATGCCAAGCTGAACATGTTCCTCTCTAGAATTCAAGACAGTTTCGCGTACGCCAATAGTGCATTTTCCTGTAACCTCATAAGTAATACCATCACAAGGGCTTGGTTGAATAAAGTAACAAGAAAAACTACTATCTTGACCTACTATTTCTAAGCTAGGCCCTTCAGTACGGCCGTTGCCTCCGCCATCTGCAAACACAGAGCCAATTCCTAGAACAAAAACCAAGCATACCGCTGTCAATAACGTTAAATAAGCCTGCCTTTTCATTGACGAAACCTCCATACACCAAATTCGGTGCGACTAAATTTCGGTGCGACTAAATTGTAGAATCTATATTGAGGAGTCAAAGCGCGAATCTATTATTTAGGGTATCACAGCCTGTCAAATTTGTTCTTTGTATCACAATTCTTGTTCGATGAGCGTCACAGCGCAGGCAAGGCCGTTTTCTGTGCGGATTTTTTTGGCCCCACGCCCAGCGCCGCCACTTGCTGCCCCAAAACGGCTGGTCGGCAAAGTACAGCACCAAAATGGCGTTGAAATTATGGATGATGCCCGTTGGCTACGGGGATGATGAAGTGGAAGGTGGTTCCTTCGCGGTATTTGCTCTCGAACCAGATACGGCCGTCGTGGAGTTCTACTAAATTTTTGGTGATGTTTAGCCCCAGCCCGGTGCCTGGCGATTGCAGTGCCTCATCGTCGCTGCCCCGGTAAAATTTGTTGAAGATCGCTTTCTGCTCTTCTTCCTTGATGCCCAAACCGGTATCTGCGACAGAAACATGAATCATCGGCTGCACTTCAGCCTCTTCGTTCACGCTGTTCATCTCTTCGGCACAAATGGTGATACGGCCGTTTTCCGGCGTGTACTTGTACGCATTGCTCACCAAATTGGTCAGAATTTGTTCCAGACGGTTGCGGTCCGCCCACACATCTGGCAGAGAGTCTGGCAGCATCAGCGCCAACGTTTGCCGCTTGGCTTCAATCTGTGCCCGCGTGGCGCTCATCACCTCCGTCACCACCTCCGCCAACTGAATTGGCTGCGTTTCCAAATGCAGTTGACCAGATTCCAACCGCGAAACATCCGTCAGGTCGGTTACCAGGCGGTTCATCCGGTTCACATTGCTGCGAATCGTATCCAAAAATGTAGTTTGCGCTTCATTGATCGGCCCAAAATTGCCAGACAATAGCAAATCGGCATACCCTTTGATGGAGGTCATAGGGATTTTAAGTTCGTGCGAAACAAAGGAGACAAATTCGCTTTTCGCCTGGTTGGCTACCTTCATGGCCTCCACCAGCTGGGCATTGGCCACGGCGATGGCGGCGTGGTTGCCTAGCCGCTGCAAAAAGTCTAGTTGTTCCGGCTGCCACTGGTGTGCCTGGGTACTTTCTAGCATCAACAGGGCAATAACGGCCGTTTCCCGGTACAGTGGCAGCACAATTTGGCTTTGAGTCCGCGCCAACAGCCCACCCCCAGCCGTATCTGGCACATAGGCCAGACGGCCGTCTTGCAACGCTTGCTGAGTCGCGGGGAGCTGATCCAGCAGCACAAATGGAGAATCTTCATAAATTTCGTAGGTATACCCGTGGGAAGCAAGAATGTGTAACCGATCTTCCTGCAACGTGCCCATCGCGCCAGCTTCGCCACCCACCTGCCGCAGCGCCCAGTCCAGCGTAATTTCCATCACCCGCCGCATTTCCAGCGTGGCGTTCAGCTCGGCATCAATTCGCTGTAGCGTCGCCATTTCCTTCAGGCGGCGCTGCTCCTGGTCGTACAGCCGCTTGCGCCCCAGGCTGGCGTTAATGCGCGCTTTAAGCAGCGGCATACTGTACGGCTTCGGCAAATAATCTTCTGCGCCCAGTTCAATGCCACGCACAATGCTCTCTATGTCATCCGCAGCCGAAAGGATGATGATGGGGATGTTCTGCAGGTCGGGCATCTCTTTGAGGATAGGCAGCAGCTCGAACCCACTCAGCACGGGCATCATAATGTCTAGCAGAATGATGTCTACGGAATGATGCGTGAGTTTTTCCAGAGCGACACGGCCGTTTTCCGCCTCAATGACCCTATGCCCCACCATTTCCAACCGACGCGCCAGCATATCGCGATTGATGTCGCTGTCATCTACTAAAAGGATGCGGGCCTGGTCGTCATTCATTTTATTCTAGGGCATGTGGCGATGGGTTACGGCCGTTTCACAAAGCTGCACTCTCAGCACTATCCTTGGGACGATTCAAAAGCATTTCTATTTTGGTGAAAAGCTGGGAAAACTGGATTGGCTTGGTCATAAATGCATCACACCCCGCCTCAAAGCAGCGGTGCAAATCTTTGGAAGTGGATTGAGCTGTCAGGGCAATGATGGGAATATGGGCGGTGCTGGGTTCTGCCTTTAGCCGACGGGTCGCTTCCCAGCCGGTAATGTTGGGCAAGCGAATATCCATCAAGACAAGACCGGGACACTCGTCTTTGGCCGTACGCACGCCCGCCAGCCCATCCTCGGCGGTTAAAACGGTGTACCCGCGATCGACCAGATTCAACTGCAAAATACCGCGAATCACTGGGTCATCTTCTATGACTAAAACGGTTTGAGAGGCGTTGGCTGTCATGTTGTTCCCTCTTGTGTGTATGCAATGTGCCCTAAACGGCCGTTACCAGCCATTTTCAGGACAATTGAAAGCAGTATAGCACAGGGGAATACGGCCGTTTCCCACCTAAAAGCAATTTTTACTGTCTGTTCACAGGGAAAAAAGTACACATGGGGAAGTAAAAAGTGAACAGTGATAAGTAAAAAGTACCAGCAAACTTTTCACTTTTTACTTATCACTCAAACTCATCGCACCGCTTGCAGCGCTCGCCACAGCGGCCCATCCTGGCGCACGCCGCGCCGATCCAGGTCACTGCTGGCCAGCAAGATGCCGTCGCTGCACCGCGCCGTCAGGCCGCGCACAATGCGGCTGAGCAGTTGGTTGCGGATGTGGAAGTCGTTATCCATCGTCCACGGCAGGCTGGGATCGTAGCTTTGCGCCAGCACAAAAGCGTTGCTCAGAGGCTGATTGGGGATGTCCCACCAACCGGTTGCGGCCGTTTCCAGCCACACCTGCACCCGCACCGGCGAACCGGCCAGCAAGTAGCCGTAAATCGTCGAAATCATGATGCCGTTGGGGTCGGGCGGGTCGCCCAACTCTGGCGGATTGGCCGTCACCAAGCCCTGGTTGATGCCGTCGATGAAGGCGTGGCCCACGGCCGCGGGCGTGTACAGCCCAATCGCCTCGGCGGACTGACGCAGGCGGGTGGCCGCCTGTACCAACCAATCGCAAACGGCCGCTGCCGCCACGTCTGGTTCTGGCTGAAAGCGCCGCTCGGAGAGCAAGGTAAAGAGGCTGTGTAGAAAAACGTCAATGGTGGAACGGCCGTCTTGCCCCGCCAGCCACAAACGAATCTCTTCGTACAGCCCCACAAAATCCATGCCCACACGGCTCTGGATGCGCTCCGGCAGTTCAGCGATGGGCAGCAGGTGGGCGGTGTCGGGCTGGTAAAGCCATTCTGTCAGCAGCTCAGCGCGGGCTGGATCAAGGCCATCAATGCTGAGGGTGAGCGCTTCGGCTACATCGAACGGACTTGGGGATAAATGCCAGTCAGGATGGGCCAACGCCAGCCAGGTGAGCCAGGCGCGCACGCGCGGTTCGTCGCGGGGGCTGGAGCGGCGACGCAGCAGGTAGTAGGGCAGTCCGGCATTGCGGAAAGCGTTTTCCAGCATGTAGCGCAGCGCGCCGTCCAGGTACGGAGCGATGATCGCAATTTCCGATGGGTGCAGGTTGCGCGTGGCCATCAGCTCCACCAGCGCGTCAGCCAGTTGGATGACCATCTCGCGGCGATAACGACCACCAACGGTGCCCAGGAGCGCCTGCTGTGCCTCGGCAAATGGTTTGGTGGTATGCATGAGTTGGTTTTCCACCAGATTGGCCAGATGGGTTAGCGGCGCATTGGTGATGAAGGAATCCTTGAATTCAAAGGCATAGGCGCTGCGGCTGCGGAAGGTGTTTGCCCCCAGCGGGTCGGCGGCGAGGAACCGTTTGTAGCCACCCGCAGCGTCGTAGGATACGGCCGTTGTCACCGTTTCGTTCATCAGTTCAGCCACAAAATTTTGCCCGGCGGGCGTTTGCTCCTCAATGTTGTCTACGATGAGGTGACGGTACCGCTCGCTAAAATATTTGTGGAATTCGGGATGCTGCACCAGCTGCGTGTCGAATACTTCCACAGCCAGCGACAAATCGAGCAGGCTGTCGCGCAGGCAGGTGGCGCGGAACTGGCGGGCGGCTTCGGCCGCTTCGTTCAGGTGGCGGATGCGCTCTGGTTCGCCCGCCCAGGTGCGGATTTGCCGCTCGATGGCTTCGCCCAGGCTGAGGCTGTTGAGCGCCGCCCGGTTCAGCGTGTCTAAAAGCTGGCTTACAATTTGCTGCGGGCGCAGGCGCAGGTCGGCAAAGGCACCGTCGTTGAGCATGGGGGTGATGATGTGCCACATGAGTAGTTGGGCCAGGTCGTAGCTGAGGAAGGTGGGGGGATGATACGGCCGTTCAAATCCCGCCGAACGCGCCACCAGCGGCCAGAACAACTTCACCATCTCCATCGCCATCTGGGTGTAGGTACTGATCTTCAAATCCGCATAAGGCCCCAGGCCGGATTGGTGCACCGCGTCCAGGTAACCGCTGGCCTGATCTGGTTCAGCGACAATGACCAGCAGCGTGTAGGCGGGTTCGCCATCTTGCAGCAGGCGCAGGAGGCGCTGTTGCAGGGCAAAACTTTTACCTGTTCCGGCCGGGCCAAGCAAAAAGCTGGTCTGTTCTGCCGCGATGGCGGCCTGTTGGGTAGGGGTCAATTCAACGAGCACGTCTGTCATGGGGGAAGTATAGCGTTGGGGTGGTGGGTTGCAAAACGGCCGTTCCCCACCCCAACCCCCCAACCATTTCCCAACCTGCTCACCGAGACGTGAGCGGCAAATAGAGCAGCAAATCAGTGGGCATCAGGCTCACCGTGTCCGTGAGCACCGGCGAACCGGAGACCATCCCATTGAGCGTGATGCTGTAAATGGTGAAGTTGGTAAGCCCGGTGAGCGCAAAGCTGCGCGTGCCTTGCGCCAGCCCGGTAATGGGCGATGACAGATCGCCAGCAGGGCCACCGTAGCTGATTTGCCAGGTGGTGCCGGGGTCAACGGCCGTATTCACCTGTCAGGTCAAAAAAATCGTCTGATCATTGGGTGAGCCAAAAAGCTGTAGCTGGGGCAAAACTTCATCCGCACCAATGTCCGGCGCAGCGCCAGCGGGCCGAGGTTCCCCGTCTACATCGTCACTCACTTCGGCCAGGGCGATGGCTTGGTCAATGGCGGCGGTAGCTGTGCCCAGCAGGTGTAAATCGCCATTAGCGGCATCCGCAAAGAGGGCGAGGGGCGCGTTTTGCAGGTTGTGGCTGAGTACGGCCGTTCCGCCCCTGTCCCGCAGATTATGACTCACCAGATTATTGCGCAGTTCAATATCCGTATTGTCAAAACGCCACTCGATTGAGGAAAACGGTGCCTGGGTCGAGACCACCGTGTTGTTGAAAATTTGCGCCCCACACGCTTGCCAGAGGCAAATCCCGCAATCAAACCCATACTCCGATGCAAATAAACTGGCGCTGCTAACAAAAACAAAATTGTTGCGAATAATGCCGCCGTAATGGTCCACATAGCCGCCGCCCGCGCTGGGGCAAGGATTATCGCCGTACGTGCGGGCATCGCCGCTGTCTGCCAGGCCAAAGCCAATGCCACGTGCGTTTTCACGCAGCGTGTTGCGCTCCACAAGCGTGTCGCGGCAGCCCCGCCACAGGTGAATGCCATGCTCCGACAGCCCATTTTGGCACCAGAAACCCTCAATCAGATTGTCGCGGATCGTCCAGCCTTCGGCCTGATGGGCGTCTATGCCGCCCGTGTAGCAGTTGTTGCGAATGAACGGCCGTCCCGCATCCGTCAATTCCAGGTGTGAACAAGCAATCACGCCGTCATCCGGGTAAGTGCCATCCACCGCCGGGTTGATTTTGATCGCTTGTTCGCCGGGGTCTATCAGGTGGACATTGTAAATGAGCGTATTCACTGTGTCGCCTGCCGCCGAGGTCATCACGTGGATGGGATGGTAGTACGCTTCGCGCAGCGTCACATCCGCCACGGTCACATTGGAGGCCACAATTTGAATAATTTCGGTGGTGATGTAGTTGCCATCCAGAACCACAGCCACCCGGTTGCCGCTGGCGGAGCGCAGCGTCACGTTAGGCGTGTCAATGCGCAAGTAAACGCCGTTCAGGGTGTAGGTGCCATCCGCAATTAAAATCGTATCGCCAGATGAGGCGTTGTTGACCGCATTTTCAAGCGCAGACACGGTGGAAACGTTCACGATGTTGCCGCTGGGGGCGGGCAAAGCGATGCAATCGGCGGCCGTTGGCTGCGCCCAAACAGTCTGGGGCGGAGACACATCCAGCAACTGGATAATGACCAACAAACTACCAAAGAGGAATGAGGCAAACAGGCTCCACAGGGTTAACTTCTTCATTTTTCCGCTCCGTAAACTTTTATTCTGCTGCCATCATAGTAGATAAATCCTACTGGAAAATCTGTAGGGCAAAAGGGCTAAATATTTGCCGTTCACGCCGTGTTCACGATGATTTTACGGGGCACATACGGACGCGATCTGCCCCCTGCCGTATCCTATAAACGATACAAACCTGAGCAGCAACTCGCCAACCAAAACAGCGTCGCAGAAGCGCCTTCGGGATGAGGAACAGGATAAAAAATTGATGGTCATTACCCAACCCAAAACAACCGGAGAATTTTACGAGCATTTGCTGCAAGCGGTGTCTGCTGGCGTGCTGGTTCTGGATGACAACGGCATTGTAACGTCGGCAAATCCAGCAGCTGGGCGCATTTTGGGCTGGAAGTCTGAGCAACTCATTGGCCGCACCTGGGCCGATTTGGGGGCTGAGGACCAAAGTTTAGCCGAGTGCCCACCGCATCAAACAACCTTGCGCCAGCCAGACGGCCGTTCCGTCCTGGTCAACTTAGCCATTACCCCCGTTTCTGACCACATCACCAGCACCACGATGGTTTCGTTCACCCACAGACAAGAACTGGAGCAACTCAACGAAGCGCTGCTGCACACCCAGCGGCTGGCCGGCATCGGGCTGCTCACCGCCAGCGTAGCCCACGAGTTAAACACGCCGCTCAGCATCATCGCCGCCACATGCAGCAATTTGCTACATGAAATTGAGGAAAACAGCCTGGGCATGGACCAACTGATGCGCTATGTGCAGATGATCGAGCAAAGCGCCTGGCGTTCGGCCCGCATTGTGGAGGTGCTACGCAACTACTCTTATGCAGAAGAGATGCAAACGGCCGTTACCGACCTCAACATGATCATCGAAGACGCGCTGGTACTGGTGCAGCATCAATTCCGGGGTGAATTCAATATCCAAATTGTGAAACAGCTCGACGAAGAGCTGAAGACAATTGTGCTGGATCACAATCGCCTGACGCAGGTGCTGTTGAACCTGCTCATCAATGCCCGCGACGCAATGCCGCTCACAGGTGGCACTGTGGAGGTGCGTTCCTGGCGCATTCCCGCAAGCGAATCGCTGCCCGGCTTAAATGGCAACGGCGCTCACCGGGAAGCGTATGCTTTTTCCGTCCGCGACACTGGCAGCGGCATTGAGCCAACCCTGCTGGAGCGCATTTTTGACCCATTTTTCACCACCAAACAAACAGGGAAAGGTGCCGGACTGGGACTGTTTACATCCCGGCAAATTGTGGAGCAGCACAACGGCCGTATCTGGGCCGAAAACAACGAAATGGGCGGTGCAACCTTTACCGTCGTCCTCCCCAGAAATCTATAAATCAGAGCCAAGCAACTAAATACGGCCGAATTCCCGTGCCAACTGCGCCACCGACAAATAAATAAAGGTCGGGTTCCCCTGCGGATCGGTGAACGGATCGGTGCATTTTTCCAGGTTGTGGATGAGCTGCTCCATTTGCGCGGCGGTGAGCGCCTGGCCGGGACGCAGCGAGATGGTTTGGCAAACGGCCGTTACCAACCCCGCCTCTTCTACCACCCCCTTGCTCTGCTCTAGCACCGTCACCACCGCTACCAGCAATCGGGCCGGATCGGCGCTGGCGGCTAGTTTGGGCACAGCGCGCACCATGAACGTATTCGGACCAAACGCCTCAAACTGCAAACCGACGCGCGCCACGGCATCCTGAAATTGCTCTAGCAGTTTGGCCTGGCTGGGGGAGAGGGTTACGGCCGTTCCCGTGGAAAGCGTCTGCACCGTCACCCGATCTTCAGCCCACTCCGCTTGCAGCTGCTCAAACAGCGCCCGCTGGTGCGCCGCCTGCTGGTCAATCAAAAACAGCCCTTCCGGCCCCTCGGTGATGATGTAAGACGCGCCCACCTGCCCAACCACGCGCATAATTGGCAGCTGGGATTCAGTAGCGGAATGATCGGTCACAATTGGCAGTTCGCTGCTTTCGCCATCCAACTCATCCAGCCAGCTCAGGGCCAGGTCGGCCTGCGCCGCCTGTGCCGGGATAAACGATTCCTGGCTGAGTGAGCCCATCCAGCCGGGCGATTCCGCTTCGTTGCTGCCCAGCGCCCAGGCGGACATTTGCCGCGTGGGGGCGTCGGCGACCAGGGTTTGGCGCACGGCCCGCTGCACGGTGCCAAACGGCGCTTTGTCGTGCCGAAAGCGCACCTCGATTTTGGTTGGATGCACGTTCACGTCCACCTCATCTGGCGGCAGTTGCATAAAAATGAGCCCCAGCGGATACCGACCGGAGGGCAGCAGTGTGTGGTACGCCTGGATGACGGCGTAGGTGAGCTGGCTATCTTTGACCCAACGGCCGTTCACAAACAAAGTAATCTGCCCCCGGTTGGCAAAATGCACGCCGGGCGGGCCGACGAAGCCGGTCACTTCCAGTGGCGAGTGGCGAGTGGCGAGTGGCGAGTGATTAGACGTCTCGCTCTCAGTCTCTAGTCTCCAGTCCCCAATCTCCAACAGCTGCCGGGCAATTTCCGGGCCATAAATCGCCACCAGCACGTCCCGCACCTGGCCGCTGCCGCTGCTTTGGAAGGTGATACGGCCGTTGTGCGTCAGCCGAAAACGAATTTGCGGATAAGCGAGGGCGTATCGGGTGACAAACTCATCAATGAGCCGCTTTTCGGTAGCGGCCGTTTTTAAAAATTTCAGGCGGGCAGGCACGTTGTAAAACAGATTCTCCACGGCGATGACCGTACCCTGGGGCGCGCCAACTGTTTCGCGATTGACCACCACGCCCGCTTCCAGCACCAGCCGCGTCCCTGCATCGGCTCCCTCAGCGCGGGAGACGATGGTGAGCTGGCTCACCGCCGCGATAGCGGCAAGTGCTTCGCCGCGAAAGCCCAGCGTGCGGATGGCGTTCAAATCTTCAATAGCGGTCAGTTTGGAAGTGGCGTGGCGCAAGAAGGCAGTTTCGATGTCCTCGGCGGTGATGCCCTGGCCATTGTCGGCAATCTGGATGCTCTCCCGCCCGCCCTGGCGCACGTCGATGTTGATGGTGGTGGCCCCGGCGTCAATTGCGTTTTCTACGAGCTCTTTGACGACCGAAGACGGCCGTTCCACCACTTCCCCGGCGGCAATTTGAGAGGCGAGCTGTTCCGACAAACGTTGAATCTTCATGCGAACAATTGTACCACAGCAACCACCGAGGAGTGGGCATCCTCAGATGCCCATCCGTTCGCATCTGAGGATGCTCACTCCTCCAGTTGTAGATTGTTTTTTAGCTGCTCAATGGCGGCGCGAGTGGAGGCGAAGGCGATTTCGGGCAGCTCGTCCGGGGCGAAGAAAGCGGCGGCATCGGCATCGTCGCCCGCCTGGAGCGTGCCGCCCAACAGCCGCGCCCGGTACATGATAAAGATGGACGCGCCGCCCTGCCCCGGCGGATTTTGGTACACGCCAATCAAATCCTCGATGGCGACGTGCAGGTTGGTTTCTTCCAGGGCTTCGCGAACGGCCGTTTCCTCTGGATTCTCCCCCGCGTCTAAAAAGCCCGCCGGAATGCTCCACTTGCCAATTTCCGGGTGCATCGTGCGGCGCACCAGTAAGATTTTGCCCTCGTGCAGTACAAACACGCCCACGCCCACTTTGGGATCGGTGAAATAAATAAAGCCGCAGCTGGAGCACACCCGGCGCGGCTTGTCACCCACCAGCCGCGTCTCCATTGGCGTGGCGCAGCTGCTGCAAAATTTTACGTTTTCAGGGGCGGAGGGAACAGTCATGAAGTATCATGTAGGGTCAAGGCGCGCCTTGACCCTACGACATTGTTATCGTTGGCGGCGGGCGTAAAGGGTGAGGCCAACCAGTAGGAGCAGCAGCCCGCCCAAGCCAACTTGCCACCACAGCAGCGGGTTGGATAGCGTCTCAACGGTTATTTGCTGCACCGCTTCTTCGGTGGGAACGGCCGTACTTTCCACCACCATTGCCTCTTCCTCTTCAACCATTGGTGGCAACGCATCCGCCACCGCCTCATTGGCCGTCTCCCCGGTCACTTCTGCCGACTCCAAATCACGGTCGGGCAGCGGCGTGGGCGGCGTTACGCGCGGTGAGGAGGAAACTGTTGGCGTTGGTAATGGCTCGGTAGTTAGTTGGGGAACGGCCGTTGCCTCCGGCGCACTTTCACCATCTTCAGCTGATTCTTCCTGCGGCGCAGCAGCCGGAGCCGCTTCTTCAGTTGGTGCTGCTTCTTCAGCAACAACCTCTTCCGCCGCCATTTCCTCAGCCTCAGCCGCTTCCATCGCTTCTTCCGCAAAAGCATCTTCAGCGGTGTCAGCGGGCGTATCCTCTTCGGTTGCTGCGGCCCCCGCCGCCGTTTCCGCCTCAAATGCCAGTAATTCTTCCGTTTCTGGCGCTTCAACCGTCGCCTGCACCTGGGCCACATCCGCTGCCGGAGCCATCGCCGGTTCAGCGCGCATCCCAAAGTTGGTAAATGCGCCCGCCGCCACGGCAAAAATAAAGAAGAAAGCGGCCAACGCCGTCGCCGTGCGCAGTACCGGATACGCCTGCACCCACGGCTGGCGGGCTGGCGGGCGGCTAAATTCCGCCGGATCGAGGATGAAGTTACGCGGCACCTCACGCTGGGGCAGCTGGCGCAGGCTCTGCTTGATGAGCTGCAACTGCTCCACTTCCTGGCGCAGCGCCTCATCTTGAGCCATTGCCTGCTCAAACTGCTGCCGGGAACGGCCGTTCAGCGCCCCATCCACATACGCCGCGATGGTTTCCTGCCACTTCGCCTCAGCTGATTTCGTTAGGTTCCGCAAAAAATCGAACATGTCTTTTTAGTTTGCAAGTATGCAAGTTTGCGAGTTTGCAAGTGATTGATTTCACTTGCTACTTGCCTACTTGCAGACTTGCCACCTGCATACTTTTATTTCGTCATCCACCTTGTAAACGATAGTTATCCGGTAAAAGTTCCCGGAATCCTTGCAAACAGTCGCGCAGCTTTGATCTGGCCCGGCTTATGCGCGATTTCACCGTGCCCAACGACACTTCTGTCATGTCGGCAATTTCGTTGTAGTCATACCCTTCGATGTCGCAGAGAACGGCCGTTACCCGCTGATCGTCCGGTAACCCCTGCAAACATTCCTCAATTGCCTCGATCAACTCCATCTGCTGCTGCCGCTTTTCTGGCCCGATGGCTGGATCGCGCAAAAAGGCAAACGATTCTTGATTGTCTTCGGTAATTTTTTCCAGGGAAGATTGGGGACGACGCTTGCGGCGGCGCAGCTCGTCATAGCAGCCATTCGTCGTAATCCGCAGCAGCCACGCCTTAAAATTGCCCCCCACAAACTTGTTCAGCGCCTTGTACGCCGAAATGAACGCCTCTTGCGCCGCATCCTCCGCTGACTGCGGATCGCCCATGATGCGATAGGCGACGTTGTACACCACCTGCTGGTAATGCAAAACCAGCGCGTTGTACGCCTGCACATCTCCTTTTTGGGCCTGCGCAATTAGCTTCTCTTCGTCCATAAATTACGGTTAAGCAGTGAATAGTAAAAAGTGATAAGTAAAAAGTAGGCACTCACTTTTCACTTTTTACTTATCACTTTTCACTCACGGTTATTGACAGAAAAATCAGCCTGAACTATACTCCCGCACGTCCTGAAAGCTGGCCGAAGTGGCGGAACAGGCAGACGCGCACGACTCAAACTCGTGTTCCTTCGGGAGTGTGGGTTCGATTCCCACCTTCGGCACTGGTCATCCCATAAAAGGATGATTTTCCAGCAAAGCAGCTGGATTATAAGCCCCGCACAGGGGCAGGGCAAATTCAGAGGGCTGCACCAGCATGGGCAGCCCTCTTTTTTATGTAAATTTATGAAACGTCTTCCCACCCCCATTTTTATTTTGCTCGGACTGGTTATTGGCGTTGGCCTGGGGCTGGCGATTGGCTGGGTGTTTTGGCCAACAGAGTTCACCGACGCCAACCCCACAGTGCTGGAGGACCGCTACCGGCGCGATTACGTGCAGCTCATCGCCGATGGGTACGCCCTGGACAACAATCTGCCGCTGGCGCAGCAGCGCATTGGCGATTTGGGCGAAGATGGGGAAGCATACCTGCTTCAGGTGCTGATTGAGATGATTTTGCGGCAGGACGATGAGGCAGCTATCCGGCGGCTAACCCGGCTGGCCAACGACATCGGCCAGTACACGCCTGCAATGGCCCCGTACCTGCCCGCCACGCCGGAGGCCACGCCATGACCCCGCCGCCTCGCCGCAGACCCGGTCGCAGACCACCCCCGATTTGGCGACGTCTGAGCAGTGCGGGCTGGTTGCTGTTTAGCCTGGTCATCGGGCTGATTGGGGGGCTGTACTACGCCTGGGTGGTAGACCCGGTGGTGTTTACGGATGCCAGCCCCGCCCGCTTTAGTGAAAGTTATCGCGAAGAGTACATCATTTTGGTGAGCCAGAGCTATGCGGTAAACGAGAATTGGCCGCTGGCGCAGCAGCGTCTGGCGGAGCTGGAAGAGCCAAACATTGGGGAAACGGTGAATGAATTATTGGAAACGGCCGTTCGCCAAAATCGCCCCGCCCCGCTACTGGAACAACTGGCTGTGGTGGCTCGGAACCTGGGCGCACAAGGGCAGGCGGTGGCACTGTTTGCTCCCACACTGCCCGCCAACAACATCCAGCCCACGCCAACGTCTGCCATTGCCACCACGCCAACCAACACCCCGCCCCCCGCAGCGACGGCGACGAATACGGCCGTTCCTACCCTCACCCCCACTGCCACCACGCCCGCCACCGCCACGCCCCAACCCAGCTACCGCCTCACGGAGCAAACCCGCCTCTGTGATGACGAGCAGGCAATCACCCGAATCGAAGTAATCGTGCTGGATGCGTTTTTGAATGATGCGCCGGGGATTGAGGTGGAAGTAACGTGGCAAAACGGCAGTGATCGCTTTTTCACCGGATTCAAACCCGAAAACGGCCGTGGCTACGCCGATTTTGAGATGTCGCCCGACATTTCCTACACAGTGCGTCTGCCAGATGGCAGTCCAGAGGTCAGCGGGCTGCGCATTGAGGAATGCGCCAGCGGCTTCAGCGGCGGCTGGCAGCTCACCTTCCAAAACCTCCGCAACTAAAAGTTCATCTTGATTTGAGGAACAACATGAAAAAAAGAGAGGAGAAAGCATCCTCAGATGCGGCTCTAAACGGCCGTTCGCATCTGAGGATGCTCACTCCTCAGTGATTATTCGATGATCGGGTCGTCGTAGTAGAAGGGGACGACCTGGAACCAGGTGTTGCCGATTTGCAGCGGCACGGGGTTGCCAGCATTGTCCACGAAGGTGAACATGTCGCTGCGGTTTTGGCGCAGCCAGGTGACGTCGTACTTTTGGCCATCACGGATGAGCATGGCGTAGCCGCGGCCCCAAATCTGAATTTCGGTGGTGTACAGGTCGCAGCCGCCATCTTCACGCGGGTAAACGCAAATTTCGTGGTTAAACACGTGGGGCGCGTACAGGATGATGACGTTGGCGGCGCTCACCTGCTTGCCGTCGTTATCGTCTATGAAAATTTCATCGTCTACGGAGCGGTAGTAACGGCCGTCTTCCGCATTGTACTCCCAAACCACCTTGGACCAGGTTGAGTAATGCAGTTCCACGTAGCTGGCTGGATCACCATCGGGCGGTGGTGTGGTGTCGAAGGCCATGTTGGTGGTGAAGTGCGGCGCACGATTGTCATGCCCCCACTCAACCGCCTCCCACAACCCAACCGGATCGGCAAAGAGGGTATGCTCGAAGGGAATGGTGGGGTCATCTTCCTTGCGGTAAAAGCCGGTGGCCGTTTCGCGGTAGATGCGGTCACCGATGTCGGTTTGAGCAATGGCGTCCAGAATGAGCGGATGGGAGCCGGACATGAAGATGGCAGCGTCGTACATGGCGGGCAGCTCTTTGTCGATCAGCCGGGCGCTGCGAATTGGCCCAACGTCGGTGGGCGTTTGGCCGTAAAAGATGGCGGTAAAGCGGGTGATGTTGGTTTCGGTAACGTGCTCGAACACAATGTCTGCCTGGCTAATGCCGTGCTGGGGCCGAGTGTACTGTGGTGGGTTGTTGGAGATTTTGATAGCAATCGGCCGTCTTTGCAGCACGGAGGGGTCGGCCATCAGTTCGCCGGTAAGCGGATTGCGGTCGGTGCCAAAATCGGCCGCGCTGTAGAGGGCGACGGGTTCTGGCGTGGCAGTGGGCGCTGGGGTATGGGTCGGCGTCGGTTCATCGTTGACCACGGCTGGCGGCGGCAGGGTGGCGGTGGGCACAATTGGGGATGGTAACGTGGCGGTGGCGGTGGGTGGTACGGCCGTTTCGACCGTTGCAACTTCTACAGCAGAACCATCGGCACTGTTGGAGGCACTATCATTGGCTTCCCCACCACAAGCTACCAAAGCAGCGACTAGAATGAACAAAAGAAAGAGTTGATTGATATGTCGGGTTGTTTTAAGCATTCCGGTATTTTATTGATTTTGCAGATTGAAGCCAAAGAAAAAACGGCCGTATTCATGAGAAAATACGGCCGTTCATAAAACTCAAAGCTCCAGATTGTTACTCTCTACCTACCTTGCCCGCTACCAGCCGGAAATTGGTTAAGAACAGCACCAACAGCCCGCTGCCCCAGTAAAGCACCTGCATTCCCAAGTTGGCCGTGTCGGTGCCCGCCATCACGCCGTGCAGTGTGGCCAGGATGTACACGCCGAAGGTAGCGTAATGCAGCTGCCGCCACCGCTTTTGCCCAATTTGCTTGCGAAAGTTAAAGCTCAGCGAGGTCAGAAACATCAGGTAAAAGCCGATGATGCCCAGCCCCACCCAA
Source organism: Ardenticatenaceae bacterium (assembly GCA_020634455.1). Lineage (GTDB taxonomy): Bacteria > Chloroflexota > Anaerolineae > Promineifilales > Promineifilaceae > Leptofilum. The sequence goes on from JACKBQ010000001.1 coordinate 1,897,608, forward strand.
CCCGGTCGGTACGGGCCGATGAAGGGAATAGTGAGGTCGGATAAAGTGTAAGTGTAGTAGCTGTCCCACAGCAGCGCCAGCGCGTGCAGCCCGGTTAAAACCACCGCCAGCCAGGAGAGAATGTTGTGCATCGCCAGCGACAGCGCCGCCGGGATGGTATCTTTGATGAGCTTGGTACTGAGCAGCAAGCCCCAAATGGTGGAGCCTGCCAGCAGCAGGTAAGCCACCGTACCCGCCGAGCGGGCAAAGTACCAGGGTGTTTTTTCGGTCAGGGCCAGAGCGTGGGCCAGCGTGGTGCCAACAGAGGTGTTGACAAGCAGCCAGCCGCCTCCCAGCAGCACCAAGCCACCCAATGCGCCCAAAACCAGGCTAAAAAGTAAGGTTAAAGCCGCTTCTGAAAAATCAGCACGGCCGTTTCCAGTTGTTACCGTTGTCATGAAATACTCCAATACAATGAATAAGTCCGTTTTGAATAAATGATATTAGACACCAGACTTCAAAAGTCTTGGGTGCCTCTGGAATAACCCAAGACGCTTATAAGACTTTTGAAGTCTAAATTTTGGGGAAATCAAACCCCTTGCAGCAATTGATCCATTTGCGGCGTGGCCAGGATACGGCCGTCTCGCCCCACCACCAGACCCGCCATCTCTTGCGCTAACAACAGCTCCATCCCCACGTCAGCCCCGGCAATGAGCGTAGCCGTGGCCCACGCTTCGGCCGTGGCCGCATTCGGAGCCAGCACCGTAGCCGTAAGCAAGTCGGTTTGAGCAGGCTGCCCCGTGCGCGGGTTGATGAGATGGTGCGCCACTGCGCCATTGTGTACCCAACTGCGATAATCAATGCCAGAGGTGGCCATTGCCCCCTCAGCCAGCCAGAAGGTGGCCAGATTTTCTGGCGCAACCACATCATCACCCCAGGGCGGGCTAAGCGCAACGGGCCAACCAGGAAAACCGGTGGGAGCCGCGCCTGCCACCAGATCGCCGCCCGCATCCACCAAACCAGGGCCGACTGCTTGCATCAGGGCCAACGCTTGCTGGGCAGTATCTCCTTTGGCGATGCCACCCAAATCAAGTTGCACCCCGGCGGGCAAATAGACAGCCTGATGGCTGACATTCAGCCGCACGTCAAACCAACGGCCCAACAGCGTTTCAAACGCCAGCCAACGGCCGTTTCCCATCCCCACAATTTGCTCAAAGCTACGATCGTAGCCAGCCTGGGCCAGGGCATTCAGAAGTGTGGGGTCGAAACGGCCGTTGGTCTTCCGCGCCATCTCGATGGCCAACACAATTTCACGCCACAGCAGGTCCGAGACTGGCACCCATTGGCCGCTGCGGGCATTGAGCCGCATCAGTTCACTGTCGGGGCGAAAGCGACTGAGGGCACGTTCGTTGGCCGCAAAAAGTGCTTCCACCTCTTCAAAAGCGGCCGTCGCCTGGGGCAGATCGGCGCTGTCTAGCCAGAGGGCAATCTGGCTACCCATGGCGTGAAACTGGTGCGATTGCCAGCTTGCGGGATGGGGCTGTTGCTTCATGGTTACCTCGATGAGCGGGCGCGCACCACCGGCTGAATTTGCGGCTGCACGGCTTGCGGGATGGCTTGAAGCTGAACCTGCGTTCCCCGGTTGGTGGGCGGCAGTGGCAGCGTGCTGCTGCTTTCTGCCGGAACCACCACGGTGACAGCTGCATCAGGAGATACGGCCGTTTCGGGAACGGCCGTCTCCTGGGCTGCCAGCAATCTGGTGCCAGCTAACGCCGCCGCCAGGCTGCCAACCGTCAGAGCCACTTTCAACACGCCTGTCTGGTTGCCTGCACGCGCAGAACGATTAGTCGTCATTCTCGTGCTCCTCATGCTCTTCGTGTTCATACCGATCGTCATCACCGTGGCTGGCGCTGCCGCCGTTGCTGGCAGCACTATTGCTGGTGTTGATCTGGTCTTGCAGATTCACAATCGTGCCGTTTGCCTGATTCAACTGCGACTGGTACGCCGCTTCCCGTTCCTGCATCACTTTTACCGTTTGTTCCAACTCCGCGCTGTAATCTTGCCACGCCTGCACCGCTTCGGCGGCGGCGGGGTCGGTGGTGGTGATTTGTGGCTCCTGGGGGATTTGTTGGGGAACGGCCGTATCCTCACTGCCATTTGCCAACGCCCCCAAATTCCCAAAGCCCAGCCCCAAAATGGTGATGAGCACCAACCCGGTTAACGTTCCTGCGGCTAAAATTCCTTTTTTACGATTCATGATAAAACCTCCAAATAGAATGTTTTGTAAGATGCTCACATCATAGAGGAAACCAAAACGCGCTGGGTTAAACCAGACCTAAACAATGTTAAATTTGGCTTAAATCTTTGGGGGAATAAAAAACGGCCGTTTCGGGGGGAAACGGCCGATCACTGAATACTGCTTACTGAAAACTGATTACCGATTTACTGAATCACCGTCAGCGGAATCCCCGCCACCTCCGGCACCCGCCCCTCGCGCGGCTTGTGGTGGGGACGCGTCGGTACGGGTGGGCATTCCCAGGCGGAATCGGCCGTTTCGCGCCGCAGGTCACGCAGCTTGGGCAAAATGCCGCAGGCAAAACATTGATTGCGGCAATCAACCCGCGTTTCCTGTTCCTGGCTCATCAAATAATCCTGCGTCAGGAACTTCTTCGTCACGGCAATGTCAATATGCTCCCACGGGAAAATCTCGTCAATCGTGCGCCTGCGGTGGGTGTAAAAGCGCGGCTCCAGACCCACTTCCGCCAACGCCTCGTTCCACGCCTCTTCCGCGTGATGCTCATGCCAGGCATCAAACTTGGCCCCCTTGCGCCAGGCCAGCTCGATCACCTCGCCCATGCGCCGGTCGCCCCGGCTCAGCCAGCCCTCAAACAGCGACTCTTTCGGCTCGTTCCAGCGCAGCTTCAAGCCTGAACCGCGCATCTCGTTGCGCAGCAAATCAATCTTGGCGTACACATTCTCCACTTCGTCCATCGGCTCCCACTGGAACGGCGTCTGCGGCTTGGGAATAAACGTGCTGACGCCCACGTTCACGCTGGCTTTGTTGTTGTGGAATCTGCGCCCTTCGGCCAACACCTGTCGCGCCAGATCGGCAATCGCCTGCACATCTTCCATCGTTTCCATCGGATGCCCAATCATGAAGTACAGCTTGATGCTGCGCCAGTCGCGCCGGTAAATTTCGCGGGCGGTTTCCAGCAGTTCCTCGTGCGTCACATACTTGTTGATAATGTTGCGCATCTTCTCGGTGGCCGCTTCCGGGGCCAGGGTGAAACCCCCGCGCCGCTGGTCGCCCAAATTGTCCATCAGCTGGGTAGAAACTGACTCAATGCGCAGCGACGGCAGCGAAATGTTCAGCCCCAAATGGCCAAAACGCTTGCCAATTTCTTCTGTGAGCTCCAGCACGTGGGTGTAATCGCTGGACGAGAGCGACAGCAGGGCAATTTCTTCGTAGCCGGTGCTCTCCAGGATTTGCTCCATCGCCGTAAGTACCTCTTCCACCGGGCGTTCGCGCACCGGGCGGGTGACCATGCCCGCGTGGCAAAAGCGGCAGCCGCGCGTGCAGCCCCGCATAATTTCAATCGGGGCGCGGTTGTGTACCAATTCCACAAAGGGAATGATGAAATCCGTCACGGGCGGCGGCATCACCGGCACGATCGTTTTAAGCACTTTAGCAGGCGCTTCTGGCATGTTGGGGGTGATCGCTTTCACCGTGCCGTTGTCATGGTAGGTCACGTCGTAGAAGCGGGGCACGTAGCAGCCTTCAATTTGGGCGATGTAGCGCAGCTGCGTTTCGCGATCCAGGTGGGCGGCGGCGCGCATCACGCCGATGATCTTCAAAATTGCCTCTTCCCCTTCGCCAATGACAAAGACATCAATGAAGGGCGTCATCGGTTCCGGGTTGTAGCAGGCATGGCCACCGGCAATCACCAGCGGGTAGCTGGCGTCGCGGTCGGCGGCGCGCACGGGCATTCCGGCCAGATCAATGAGGTTGAGCGCGTTGGTGTACAGCTGCTCGTACGGCAAGCTAATCGCCAGCATGTCAAAGTCGCGGATGGGGTGTTTGGTTTCCAGCGAAAAAAGTGGAATCTCGCGCTCGCGCATCACTGCTTCCATGTCGTCCCAAGGGCAGTAAACGCGCTCGGCCAGCAGGTTGCGGTGCTTGTTGATGAGGTCGTACATGATCATCAGGCCCAGGTTGGACATGCCCAAATCGTAAATATCGGGGAAGGCGAGGGCAACTTTGTAGTCGATCTCGGCCCACTCTTTGACCACCTGGTTGTATTCGCCGCCGGTGTAACGGCCGGGTTTGGTCACGCGCGGCAGGATGCGTTCTAAACTTTTTTCGATTTGTTCAGATGTTTTCATATGCTCACAGGAGCTCCAAATTGATAATCTACTCAGCGGGTTGCGATTATAGCATTGTTTGGCCGGGCAGTGGCAAACGGCCGTTTCCCATCACCTGCCCCCTTAAACATTCTTTTATCTACGCAGCATCTCGATAAGATGAATTACTTATTGTCTCTATTAAAAAAAGAGGGTATCTTGCACACGATAAGTTTTTTTGCGAACTCAGTCGTGCATAGCATGTAACAATTCCACGATTCCGCTTACTGGATATTCACATGGCCACAGCCGAAACCACATTTTCTGAACTTAATCGCCTTTTGAACGATGCGTGGTCTTTGCGTGCCTCGGATGCTGCTCAAAGCCGTCTCTTGAGCGAGCAAGCTAAAACTCTATGCGAAGAGAACGCTTATGAACATGGGTTGATTACCGCCTTGCGCAACTTGTGCGAACTGCACAAAAATGCCCATGAGTATGAATCCAGCCTGCCGCTTATGGAGCAGGCGCTGACTCTTTTAGAAAAACCAGAACATGTTGGGCATACGGCCGCTTTTGACATTTATTTGCAAGCCAGCACCCTCAATTACCGCTTGGGGAACACACCGCAGGCGCTGGCCTTTGTTTACCGGGCAGAAGCGATCGCGCTGGCTAACCACAACCTCCCGCAGCAAGCGCTGGTTTACCGGAATATTGGCAACACGCAGCTGCTTTCGGGCAACCATGCGGAAGCAATTGAAACCTACCAAAAAGCAAAAGCCATTTATGAGCAAATTGATGATCCAGCAGGGCTGATCTCTATCTACAACAACATTTGCCACACGCTGCACCAATGCGACAGATGTGAAGAGGCGGTTGTAGCCGGGCTGGCCGGTTTGCAGCTCTACGAAACATATGCGGGGCCAGTGAACATTCCCCCGATTGTGTACGGATACAATTTAAACAATGTGGGCAGCAGTTACCTGAAACAAGGGTTGTATGAAACGGCCGTTCACTATTTTGAAAAAGCAGCGGCCGTTTTCCGGCAAACCACCGACTGGTACGGTGAAATTTACTCACTACGCGGTTTGGGGAAAATATACCTGCATCAATGCCAGTACGAAAACGCCTTTGCTCTGTTTAACCAGGCATTGGCGCTGGCAGAAAAAAGTGAAATCAAGATGGAGGTAGTAAAGTGCCATTTGGCCCTGGCCAACGCTTACAAAGAAACCAACAACTTCCAGCAGGCGCTGCTCCATTACGAAAAATTCCACGAAACCGATAAAAGTATTCTCAATGATGAAGTAGAGAAAAAGATTCGGAATTTGGAAGCTGCCCACAAACTGCAAAAAGCCCAACAAAAAGCAGAAATCTATCAACAAAAAAACCAGGCACTGCAAGAAGAAGTGATTAAGCGCCAAAAGGCCGAAGCGGCTGCCGAAGCGGCTGCCCAAACAAAGTCTGAATTTTTGGCCAACATGAGCCACGAAATTCGCACGCCGCTCAATGGCATCATTGGGGTGGCGGATTTGCTACAAAGCACCGGGCTAACGAAGCAGCAACAGGAGCTTGCCCAAATTATCCAAGGCAGTGGCGATACGCTTTTGCGCATCATCAATGACATTCTGGACTTTTCCAAGATTGAGGCGGGTAAACTGGAATTGGAAATTTTGCCATTCTCCTTGCGCTCGGCTGTGGAAGGGGTCGTAGACCTGCTGGCTAACAAAGCAGAAGAAAAACTGCTGGATATTGGCTACATTATGCCACCCGATGTGCCCATGTTCGTTCGGGGCGACGTTGTTCGGTTCCAGCAAATTTTGATGAATTTGTTGAACAATGGCATCAAATTTACAGGTGAGGGCGAGGTGTTTGTGCATGTAGACAGCCGGTTGATTAATGAGGATACGGCCGTTCTCCACATCATGGTTCAGGATACGGGCATTGGCATCAGTGACGAAGAAGTTCAGCGGCTGTTTAAATCATTCAGCCAGGTAGATTCCTCAATTACTCGCCGATATGGGGGCACAGGGCTGGGGCTGGCCATTAGCAAACAATTGGCAGAGATGATGGGGGGCAAGATGTGGGTAGAAAGCGAACTGGGTGTCGGTTCCGCGTTCCATTTTACCATTCAGGCCCCCATCGAAATTTTAGAAGATATTGCCGACGAATCAAACAGCGAAGACACGTTGACAGGAGCGCCGGTGTTGGTCTGGATGACTAGCGAGAACGGCCGTTTGGCCCTAGCAAATCAGCTATTGGCATTAGGCACCTTGCCCACACTCACCAGCAATCTCCAGGAAGCCATTCGTTTGGCCCAAACTGACTTTTTTTCAGCCATTTTGGTGGATTACCCAGCCGATCCAGCACAACTTGCCCAATTGGAAGAAGCAACTACCCTCCATGTCCCACCTATCCTGGGGCTATCCCGACACGCCGAAGAAGACAATCAGCCCCACTTTGCCGGCATTTTGACTAAACCCGTGAAACTGGCTGCGCTACAGGATCGCCTGCGCCAGACCATCAATCCCAAAAATCGCCAGCCAGATCAGGCTGTTGCTGAAATCGGCCCTGCGTTTGGCAAAGCCCATCCTTACGCCATTTTGGTGGCCGAAGACAACCTGGTAAACCAAAGGGTCGCCCAAAAAATATTTGGCCGGTTAGGGTATGAAATCGAGATTGTCTCCAATGGTTTGGAGGCTGTGCAACGTTCATCGGAACGGCCGTTCGACATCATCTTTATGGACATTCAAATGCCAGAAATGGACGGCATCACGGCCACCCAAGTAATTATTGAGCAAGCCAGTGGTGGTAAACGGCCGTACATCATCGCCATGACCGCCCATGCCCTTAAGGGAGACCGGGAAAAATTGCTGGCCATCGGCATGGATGATTACCTCAGCAAACCCGTGCGCCTGGGTTCTATCGTGACCGCCTTGCAAAAAGCAACCTCATCAGCGTAAATTGCGCTCCGTAAATTCGCATCAGATTTTTGACGGCGGCGCAATACTTAGTAAGCGGCCAACAATAACTTCCCTTTTTGGAAAGCCGCTTACTCCAAGCCGTCCGCACAATTCCGCTAACTTATTTGCGGACGGCCACTTAAACAGTCCGGCGCACGCGACATAATAACCTTATACGGACGTCCGCCGGACTGTAGTAGTCCAATCGTTGAAAATCCCCCCAAATTTCCACCTCCAGCGTCAAGTTTCTAACAATAAAACCTTGTAAACTACGCAAACTGTTTGGTTGCATTGCCAAACATAAAAACCCCTGTTGATTGTGTGGCAAAGACGGCCGTTATCGGCCCAAAAACGTTGAATACTCGCAAAAGGCATAATCCGACATTTATTCCAGAGACAGTGTGTAACAAAATGCCCACAGCGAGTATAAATCCCATCACGTGTGGGGTGTGTCTGGTTCTCTGGTTTTTCCTTGCGGCGCAGAACAGGTTTGTTAATTTGGAGAGTTTGGCATGAGTGATTTGTCTATTTCAACCTATGAGCCAGGCGGGCGCTGGCGGTTCAACTGGGTGCTGCCCGTGCTGTTCCAGCCGCGCCGCGCTTTTGCCCGAATTGTGGAGCTGGATACGGCCGTTTGGCACACCCCTATCCTCATTCTTGTCCTTAGCGGGCTGGTGCGTACCCTGGTGCAGGGTGGTCTCAAAGCCGCCGCTGCCGCCAGCGGGCAAATTAGCTTCCCGCCCGGCTGGGAATATTACACGCCCGAACAGCAGGCCCAGTTCCAACAAGCGATGACCGCCACCAGCGGCCCGGTTTTTACCTACGTGTTGCCCGCCGTCGTCGCCATTTTGGGCGTGTACATGGGTTGGCTGCTGCTGGGCTGGCTGCTGCATCTGGGACTCACCCTGCTGGGCGGGCGACTGAGCAGCCAGCAGGTGCTTAACGTCACGGCTTGGTCGCTGCTGCCCTTTGCCCTCCGCGATGTGGTGCGCACGGTAGCCATGTGGAACAACGGCCAGGAACTCACCAGCCTGGGGCTGACAGGCTTTGCCCCGGCGGGCGAAGGCACCCTATTCCTCTACCTGGCGGCATTGCTCGCCTTTGTGGACATTTATCTGCTGTGGCACTGGCTGCTGCTGGGCAAGGGGCTGGCGCTGGGGGCCAATCTGGGCAAGGGCAAAACATGGACGGCCGTTCTCTTCACCGTCCTTGTCCTTTTCCTGCTGCGCGGCGTCCCGGCCCTCATCTCCGCCCAATTTAGCGATCTGACGGTGATACGGCCGTTCTTTTAGCCGGTAATCGGTGATCCGTTATCCGTAATCGGTTTTTCCGATTACCGACCACTGATTACCGTTCACCGACCACCGATTATGACCTTCATCACCATCACCGACCTGCGCAAAACGTACCAGATGGGGCGTGAAAAAGTCCACGCCCTGGCTGGCGTGAGCCTGCAAGTGGAACCCAACACCTTTTGGGCCGTCATGGGACCGTCTGGCTCAGGCAAGAGCACGCTGCTCTACCTGCTCGGCGGGCTGGATCGCCCCAGCAGCGGCGAGATTCGCGTCGGCGACAAATCGATCGGCGCGCTGGATGAGAACGGGCTGGCCATCTACCGCCAGCAAACGATTGGCTTCATTTTCCAATCGTTTAACCTCATTCCCAGCCTGAGTGCGTTGGACAACGTCGCCTTCCCGATGCGCTTTGCCCGCGTGCCGCGCCAGCAGCGCTACGCCCGCGCCTTTGAGCTGCTCCAGCGCGTCGGCCTGGCCGATCGCGTCCACCACAAACCCACCGAGCTTTCTGGTGGCCAGCAGCAGCGCGTGGCCGTCGCCCGCGCCCTGGTGAACAACCCGCAGCTCATCCTGGCTGATGAGCCAACGGGCAACCTGGACACCGCCAGCGGCAGCAGCATCATGCAGCTACTGGCCGATTTACACCAAAACGGCCGTACCGTCCTCGTCGTCACCCACGACCCGCGCATGATGGCCTACGCCACCAACACGGTACACATGCTGGACGGCCGTATCGTCACCGACGCCGAATATGAGGCGGCGATTACCATTCATTAAAAGGCGGAGTGAAAGGTGACAAGTGATAAGTAAAAAGCGGGTACGCCTTTATAAATTTTCACTTTTTACTTATCACTTTTTACTCAAAAACAGGCAACCTAATGAGACAATCTCTAACACAAAAAATAATCCTTCTTTTCTTTTTGCTGCTGTTTGTGGGCGGATCGCTGGTGAGCGGGCTAAACCCAACCCCAGTGGAAGCGCAAGCAAACACGCCAACACCATCGGCCACACCGTCAATCGTGGTGAGCAGCGTGCAGCCCAGCAGCGTCAGCAATCTGGCGGACACCGAGCTGGTAATCACCGGCAGCGGCTTTGTGGATGGCGCGGTGGTTGTTTTGTCTGGCCTGGGCGGGCTGAACACCACCTTTGTTAGCAGCAGCCTGCTGCGGGCCAACCTGCCCGCGGGCACCGCGCCGGGCGGCTACAGCATCACCGTCATTAATCCCAACGCCACTTCGGCCACGCTGAACAATGCCCTCACGGTCACGGCCCCGGCTGGCCCAACAAGTACGCCTGTGCCCACCAACACCCCCGCGCCAACCGCGTTTGTACGGCCGTTGCTCGTCGTCAACAGCTACGGAGCCAGTTCTGCCGAAATAACCCCGGGTGAAAATCTGGCCTTCGAGATGACCATTGCCAACGCGGGGCAGAGCCGGGCCACCAACGTTGTGGCCACCTTCATCGCCGGGAGCTTTACGGCGCGGGACACGGGCGGTGTGCAGGCGCTGGGCACGATTGACCCCAGCGGCACAGTGCGCTTCTGGCAGCCGCTGGCCGCCAGCCGCGATCTGGCCGGGCAAAGCCTCGGCACGCTGGAGGTAAAAGTTGACTACACCGACGTGAACGGCACCCCCTACAGTGAAACGTTTGCCCTTACCTTCCCAATCAAACGGGCGGCGACGGGCGGCGCGGCAGCGACAGCCACCCCAACGGCCACACCGACAGCCACCGCCACCAGCGGCCCGGTTTTGCGACCGCAGCTGCTGGTGACCGGCTACGAAATTGACCAGGACCAGCTCCAGCCGGGCATGGGCTTTACGCTCAGCCTGACGGTGCAGAACCAGGGCAACAGCGAAGCCCGCCGCGTAACGATGATTTTGGGCGGCGGCAGCACCTCCGGCGGCACGGTCGATGGCACCCCCGTCCCCGGCGGCGGTTTGGATGGCGCGGGCGGCGATTTTGGTAAATTTGCCCCGGTGGGCGCGTCCAACGTGCAAACGCTGGGCAATCTGGCGGAGGCTGGCAACCTGCAAACCAGCATGGCGCTCATCGTCAACGCGGCCACGGAGCCGGGCGCGTACCCGGTGAAGGTGTCGTTTGTCTACACCGACGAGCGCAACAACAGCTACGAAGATGATCAGGTGATTACGCTATTGGTTTACAAACGGCCGTCTGTCGCCATGAGCTTCTACACCCCCGTATTTGACTTTTTTATCGGGCAGCCGGGCAGTTTGCCGCTGCAATTGGTGAATAGTGGAAGGAGTACGGCCGTTTTTGGCAACTTCAGCGTCACGGCCGAGGGAGCCACGTTTGAAAACAACAGCTTCTTCGTGGGTACGCTGGACCCCGGCGGCTTTTTCCCGCTGGATGCGATCATCTATCCTGAAGTAGCCGGGCCGCTGGACCTGCTGCTAAGCGTCAACTACACCGACGACTTCAACCAGCCGCAGGTGCTTACCCAAACACTCACCATCAACGTAATGGAGGCATTTTTCCCGGAAGAACCGTTCGAACCATTCCCGGACGAAAACATTCCTGAGGTAGTGGTGGAGCCGGAAACGTTTGGCCAGAAGGTATGGCGCTTTGTGCTGGGTCTGTTGGGCCTCAGCAGCGGCGTCCCGCAGCCCGCCCAACCCGACTTCGGCGTTCCCAGCGAGTTCCCGGTGGATGGTGAGGGAGGCTCTTTTGAAGGGCCAATCGAAGGTCCGGTACAAGTAGTCCCGGCAGTTGGGCCGTAAAAGGGAGATAGGGAGATTAGAGAGAGATTGGAGATTAAGAGCGAAACAAATCTCCAACCTCCAGTCTCCAATCTCCAAAACCAAAGGTTTTTATGGGCATTCTCGATCTGCTTTCACTCGTGTGGGAAAACCTGACCCGGCGCAAGGGGCGCGTGGCGCTAACGGCCGTTGGCGTCATCATCGGTACGGCGGCGGTGGTGCTGCTGGTGTCGTTGGGCAACGGCTTGCAGCAAAACGCGGCCAGCCAGCTGGGCGGCATTGGCGACCTGACGAAAATTCAGGTGTGGCCCAACTGGGGTGAACCGGACCCGGAGACGGGCGAACCGGGCACCGCCACGGTGATCACCGACCAGACTGTGGCCGATATTCAAGCGCTGCCGGGGGTAACGGCCGTTATCGCCCAAGAATATTTCCAGGGCTGGGGCTTCATTTCCGTGGATCGACTAGAGGGTGGCGGGCAACTGGTGGGCATCGGCACCGATGATTTGAGCAACCTGGGTGTGAAGGCGCAGGCGGGTTCGCTGCTGCTGGAGCGCGGCACGATGATTATTGGATCGGCCGTACCGCAAAATTTGTACAATCCCCGCCCCCGCCCCGGCGAATCCGTTGAACCGCCCGCCGCTGAGGATTTGCTGGACAAGCAAGTGTCGCTGGTATTGGTGAAGTGGAACAGCGACGGCACCGAAACGCGCAAAACAGTGCGTATGCGCATCACCGGCGTCATTGCCGAAGCCCGCGACGAACCGGACTGGTCGATGTACATCTCCCTGCCCGAAATGGCGGGCTACAACACCTGGGTTCAGGGCAAACCCATCGACCGCGACGAGGTGGGCTATCCCGGTTTGGTGGTGCGCGCCGCCTCCATCGACAACGTGATTGACATCACCGACCAGATTGTGGCACTGGGCTACCAGGCGTATTCGCCGCAGTCGTTTGTGCAGGGCATCAGCGGCTTTTACACCATTTTGCAGATTATTTTCGGCGGCGTGGGGGCGATTGCCCTGCTGGTAGCGGCCATCGGCATTGCCAACACGATGGCAATGGCCATTTTGGAGCGCACCCGCGAGATCGGCCTCATGAAGGCGGTGGGGGCGACCAACCGGCACGTGCTGGCCGTCTTTTTGGGCGAGTCGGCGGGGATTGGCTTTTTGGGCGGTTTGGGTGGGGTGCTGCTGGGCTGGGGGCTGGGGCAGGTGGTAAACGTGCTGGCCCTGGCTTATCTGGCCGGGCAGTCGGTGGAAACTGGCGCACCGCCGCCGAGCGTAGCCGTGGCGACGCCCACCTGGCTGCCCATCTTTGCCCTTATTTTTGCCACCATTGTGGGGCTCATTTCTGGCTTGTATCCGGCGCTGGGGGCGGCGACGTTGTCCCCGATTAAGGCGTTGAAATACGAGTAATTGGTAATTAGCAATTGGGTAATTGAGCAAATTACTCAATTACCTCTTCCCTAGCTCCACTTTACGCCAATATCCATCACAATATCGGCGGCTTTGTCGCCCTGGTCGGCGGCGTTGGAGAGGTGGCGCAACACTTCGCGGCATTTGAGCATGTGCATGATATGTTCGGAATCTTCTGGCACCTGGAAAAGTTTGGCTAAGCTTTGTCGATAAGCAAGTTCGACCTGGTTTTCCAGTTTCTTTACCCGGCGGGCGTGTTCGTTGGCCACGCGGGGATGGTCTAGCAGGCGTTCCATGGTGAGGTGCAGCTCTTTGGCCATTTCTAGCAGCAGGGTGGCGATATCGGAAACGGCCGTAAACGGAGCCAGCTCAAAAATCTCCATTTCTTCGATTGTGTCGTACACATAATCAATAAAATTATCTAGCGCCCGCCCCAGGGCAAAAATATCTTCACGATCCAGCGGCGTTACGAAGCTATCTTCCAGCTCGTGAATTAAAATACGGTATACCTCGTCTGCATCTTTTTCCACCTGCCGCGCCTGCACGGTGCGTTTTTCATTTGGCTTTTTCAGGTACGCTTGCAGCGCTTCCACGCTCACCACGGTGAACTTTCCTTGCTGAATAAGCAGCTGCAAAAAGTTGCTTTGTTTTGGTTTGATAAATCGTTTTAGCCATTCCATGATTTGCACCTCATAACACAGCATTCAGCGGGAAATAGAAGAGCGCGGCCAGTAAGCCCGACACCGGAATTGTAAGCACCCAGGCAATCAGCATCTCGTACCCCACCTGCCAGCGCACCTTGGTGAACCGTTGGGCTGAACCGGCACCCATGATGCTGGAACTCATTACCTGGGTGGTGCTAACAGGGCCACCCATCAGCGCTGCGCCTAAAATAATCGCCGCGCCAGAAATTTGGGACACAAAGCCATCTACCGGGCGAATTTTGTAGATGCGCCCACCGAGCGTGCGGATGAGCCGCCAGCCACCCAGCGCCGTGCCAGCGGCAATCGCCCCGGCGCTGACAGCAATGACCCACACCGGGACCGTAAATTCCGTGATCATGCCTTCCACCACCAAACCCAGGGTAATGATCCCCATCGTTTTTTGGGCGTCATTGGCTCCGTGGCTAAGGGCTAAGCCAACGGCCGTAACCACCTGCGCCTGCTTAAAAAAGATGTTGATTCGGGGAGAGGCACCGCGCGCCAAAAACAAAGTCAGCCGCATGAGCAAAAAACCAATCAGAAGGCCCAAAATCGGGGATAAAAAGAGGGCGACCAGCACCGTGGTTAAGCCGCTGGCCTGAACGGCACCAAAGCCAGAGGCCACCACCACTGCACCAACCACCCCGCCTACCAGCGCGTGTGATGAACTGGCCGGAATCCCCAAATACCAGGTCACCACATTCCAGATAACGGCGGCCAGCATGGCGGCAATCACCACGGGCATGGTCACATGCACCGGGTCGGTCAGCCCCTTGCCGATGGTTTCGGCCACGGCGACGCCAAACAGAAACGGCCCCACAAAATGGGCAACCGCTGCCAGCCACAACACCTTTTGGGGTGCCATCGCCCGCGAGGCGATGGGTGTGGCCACAATATTGGCGCTATCGTGAAATCCATTGAGAAAATCAAAAATAAGGGCGGTAATCAGTAGGAGTAAAAAGGGAAAACTCATGGGAAATTTTGCGCAAACAGCCTTGCTAGATTGTTAACAATTTGTTAACAGTATAGGAGTTTCCCAAAATTGTGCAAAAACAGCCAGAAATCGGTGAGCGGTGAGCCGTATGCAGTAATCGGTGGGCAGTGGGAACTGCCAAAACCATCATTCAAGGCGGTGCAGCAGGTTTTTGTTGGGATGCTGGCAAAGGGTGAGGATGGTTTGGGCGATGTTGGAGGGTGCAGACGGCCGTTCCTCAGCCACCACCAGCGTATGAATCCGAATACCGTACGGGGCGTACTCGCGGGCGCATTCGCGGCTAAAGCCCACCACGCCTGCCTTGCTGGCGCAGTACGCGGCCCGATTTTCTAAAGGCAACTCCACCCCCGCCGTCGAAGCAATGTTGATGATGACCCCACCCCCGCGCTCCTGATTCTCGTCTGTCATGACGCGGCCAACCAGTTGGCTCATAAAAAAGGTGCCCTTCAGGTTTACCTCCAGGCAGCGGTTCCACTCCCACTCGTCCAGCTTCAGGATGGTGGATTGGGGCATGATGGCGGCGTTGTTGACCAAAATGTCCAGCCGCCCCCACTGCGCCCGCGTTGTTTCAACCAGGTGGACGCATTGAAACTTGTTGGCCACATCGGCGGCGATGGCAATCGCTTCACCGCCTGCTTCTCGAATGGCAACGGCCGTTCGCTCCGCCCGATCTGGATTGATGTCATTCACCGCCACGCATACACCAGCAGCCGCCAGCGTGTGGGCAATCTGTGCCCCCACCCCCTGCCCTGCTCCGGTGACAATACCAACTGTCTGTTTTAAGTTCATTTCCATGCGCCGAGTATAACAAAATGCAGGCAAAAATCATGCGTCGGCCCCCCCGTGAAGGCCGCGTAAAAAATTTGGCGCGAGGGGTAAAACACGGCCGTTTTTCAGGACTCCGCTCCTATTGGTGGGGACTCTTTCCTATTAAAGCTGCATGGGGTCACAGACATAATTTTAGGCAGAGTGATACGGCCGTTGCCCCGGTGACCGCCCAATAAACAAACAGTACGCAAGCCCTGGCACGGTTTGCAAGTTGCAAGAAGGAAAAGTTCAATGATTGCCCAGCTTTATGCCAATTCAAGACAACAGTTCAATGCAATAGCCACATCCTGGCTCAATCTGGGCGCATCCACCTTTCGCATCACAGAATTTGGTACAGAAATTCACAAATGGTCACAGCAAAATGACAGCCAAACGGCCGAGCTGACCGCCCTGGTTGAATACCGGGGATTGGCACTTGGCGAACTGCACGTTCAAGGATTGGTTGGCGACCAATTTCAGCAAATGCTAAACGCCGAGGCAGCCTTGATTGCCAACCTCGTGCAGCTAGAGGGCGAGCTGGAAGCCATCACCTCAGAACTTGTAGACGCCCAGGATCATCTGCTGGCTTTTTACGATATCGGCCGTTCCACCCGCAACCTGCTCAATCTAGACCAGATTATTGAGGCGGTTACAGAAGCCGTTCATCAGATGTCTCAGGTAGAATGCAGCTTTACCATTCTTCGCTTACCCAATAAAGATTACTTTTCCGCCCAAATCCCCCAACAACACATCAATCGCCAAACCCTCTGCTGGGCATTTGACCAACTGCAACGACAACAATCCACAATCCTAAATAACAACAGCGACAGCGTTTCTCCCCTGCTGCCGCTCATGGATAGTTTGCTTATGGCTCCCTTGCGATACCACGGTGAGATTATT
Source organism: Ardenticatenaceae bacterium (assembly GCA_020634455.1). GTDB lineage: Bacteria > Chloroflexota > Anaerolineae > Promineifilales > Promineifilaceae > Leptofilum. Next base: position 1,913,717 of record JACKBQ010000001.1, read on the forward strand.
GGTGGCATCGGGCAAATAAACCAATTGGGGCATAAATTTTCTACGCCAGATGTGAAGCTCATTGAGGCCATCTGCCAGCAAGCGGAAGTTAAGATAGAAAACGCTATTTTTTATGAGCAAGCGCTGCAACAAACCAAAATGCAAACCGAAATGGCTCTTGCGCAAAAAGTGCAGCTACAACTGCTGCCGCAAAAGCCGCCAACGCTGCCCACGTTAGACATTGCTGCCAACTCATTGCCTGCTTTGCAGGTCGGCGGTGACTTCTTTGATTTCATTCAGCTGCCGCACGGGCCGCTCATCTTTACCGTGGGGGATGTGGCAGGCAAGGGGATGTCGTCTGCCTTGCTTATGGCGATGTCGCGCACCGCCATTCGCGGCGCGGTAAAAATGCTGCAATCTCCGTTGCCAGAAGCAGTTCTGGACCGCACCAATGAGGATTTGTACGATGACTTTACCGAGGTGGGGATGTTTGCCACCATGTTTGTGGGGCACATTTTACCCGACACAGAGGAGCTGATTTTTGCCAATGCGGGGCATTCTCCGGTGGTTTATTGCCCTCAAGACCAATCACCAGTTTTGCTAGAGGCGGATGGTACGGCCGTTGGCGTACTCCCCATGAATCTAGCCAAAAATCAAACCATTCGGTTTCGCCGTGGCGACATTTTGGTGGTGGCCACCGACGGTTTTAGCGAAGCCTCAAACCCAGAAGGGGAACTGTTTGGCTACGACCGCTTGCTAAAAATTATTGGCGACAATCGCCACCTAAGCGCCAAAGATCTGTTTGAACTGTTGCACAACACCATTGCTGAATTTAGTAAATCCAAAGAACAGGATGATGATCAAACGATCATTATTCTAAAGGCACAATAACCATGCTAAACGTTTCCCAAATGAATGAGATTTCGGTTTTACATCCGCAAGGTCGCTTTGAAGCATACACCATTGGCCCGGTTCGTAACTGGCTAGATGAGCATCAGGAGGTGGCCAACCTGGTGGTGGATTTGTCTGGCGTCACCTTTTTAGATTCCACAGCGCTGGCCACGCTGGTGCAGGGGATGAAGCATTGTCGGCAGCGGGCTGGCAACTTGCATCTGGCCGGATTGCAACCCTCTGTCAAGCTGATTATCGAGCTAACCCGGCTAGACAAGGCGTTTGGCATTTACCCGGATGTAGAAACGGCCGTTTCTGCCTTCAAACAATCCGCCAATTAACCCAACCCATGTCATCTACTTCATCTTCTACCGAGGCAGACTCATGATCAATCCACGCGTCCACCTGGAACTCCCTGTTAACCTCGCCTATCTCTCTGTACTTAGCAGCGCCATCAACGCCCTGCTGAAAACTGAACGGATATTGGATGAAACGGCCGATAAAATCCAACTGGCCGTTCACGAAGCGTGCGCCAATATTATTGACCACGCTCATCCCCCAATTAATGAGAGCTATATTTCTATTATTCTGTTAGTAGATAGCAAGCGACATCAATTTCGGGCTGATTTATTCGATATGGGTCGTTCCTTCGAGCCACCTCCCGGCAATTCCAACACGGTTTGGCATATATCGTTTCAAGAAAATGGCACGCGTTATCTTCTAAAATCCGTAAATGAGCCATCGCTGGAGCAGGACCGAGGCCGAGGGCTATACCTGATGCAGCAGCTCCTGGATCATATTAGCTGCCTGGTTACCGAAGGTGGCAATCATTGGAAATTAATAAAGCAATATGAAACGGCCGTAACCCCAACCACATTCACCGCAGAGGTAATACCCACATGACAACGATCCTCGTCGTAGACGACTCCCCCACCATCCAGCGTACCCTCAGCTTTATGCTGCGCCGCATGGGACATACCGCCCTCACCGCCCCCAACGGTATTGAAGCGCTGAACCAGCTAGAAACCAACCCCGTAGACATCATCATCACCGACATCAACATGCCAGAAATGGATGGGCTGGCCCTGATGAGCGCCGTCCGTGAACGCCCAAATTTGCAGCACATCCCGGTTGTGTTACTCACAGACAGTGGCGAATGGCAGCGAGACGGCCGTAGCCTGGATGCCGATGCTTTTCTCACCAAACCCGTCAGCTCACATCAGCTCATGGGCAAAATCGCCAACCTCGCCGAAGCCTAAACATCTCCTGCTACCCAAACAAAGCAAAACGGATGCGCCCTCTTGGACGCATCCGTTTGCCATAAGGAGACTCACATGAAACGAGCAGATCAGCCGCAGCCACCACTGGTGGGGGCGCGTTTAAGCTCTAAAACCACTTTCGGCGTATACACAAACTCATACTGGTGCGGGTCTGGCTCCGCCGGGAACTGGCGTGCTCCCAAAGCGACTGGGAAGGCGTACGCCAGCTGGTCATCCTCGTGAGACACAGGCGGATTGGCTGCTAGGAATTCATCATTGCCAAAGAGGGCCAGCCAATTGTTAATGCCGCCTTCCAAAATGTACACATTGGGGACGCTTTCGGCTTGCAAGGTTTTCCAGGCGGCGGTTGCGGCCGTTTCATCATTGCTCATGACAAAAAAGACAGTGTTGGCCGGTTCCAGGTGCAGTGCAGGTATGATGCTGGGAATATCTTCCAGCGGCATATGCTGGGCGTCCAAAATGTGGAACTGGTTGTAATCCGCTTCGCTGCGCACGTCCAGCATAATCACTTTCAGCTTAGGGTCATGGATATGCTCCAGCATCTCCGCCGGATGCACCTGTACGGCCCGTTCATCCAGCGCTACCGTTTTCTCTTCAGCAATCCGGTTCCAGCGATCCAGCGTCGTTGGCTGACCAATAATGATCAGGACAACGGCAGCCATTGCCAACGTGCCACCCGCGCCAACGCGCCATTTTGGCTCATCAGCCGCATCCTTGCCGCCAAAATATTGCTCAAGCTTTTCTGCACCCCAAAACATGAACAGCGCCATCAGCACCACCAACAGCACAACGGTGCCGGTCGGCAGTCCCAGCCAATCCATCAAGGTGTAGCGCCCCATGTAGGAAGAGTTCCAAAACATGTCAAATCCGCCAACCGTCTCGCCAAAGAGGAAGATGCCAAAAAAGACACCCAACACAAAAAAGATGCCGTCCAGCTTCAGCGTGGCCGCCGCCACTAGCGAGGTACCAGGGCAAAACCCACCAATGATGAAGCCAACACCCATGATCAGGCCACCAAGGATGCCCGGCCACAGATAGGTTGGGTTGACATAAACCAAATTGTAATCCAGCAGCCCAACCGCAGATGCCAGAAAGATGAGAACCATCGCTACGACAATGGCGCTGAACATCACCTTGAGCACGGTCATCTCTTTGAAGTAAAACTGGGCGGCCAGCTTTTTGGAGTTGCCAAACCCGGCAATTTCCAGCACGTAGCCAAAAGCAATACCAACCAATAAATAAACAACGTACGAACCCCAATGTCCGAGGAGTTCAGTGAGTGGTAAAGGAAAAGTAGCCATCATTCACCTCAAATTTTTGCCGCAGAGAACACCGAGAGAAAAAAGAAATCTGTGTTCATTCGCAGCAACTCTTTTAGTTCCACAGTTTGCGGACGAAATAAGCCAGGGCGTAACCGCCGCCAAAGACGGCAAACATAAACGCCCAACTGCCAACAGACAGCACCGCACCGCCAGACAGCGCTTGCCCAGAGGTACAGCCACGGGCAAGGCGTGCGCCATACCCCATAAACGTGCCGCCGATGAAGGCATATAGCCAGCGCTGTCGGCTAGAGATTTGGGGGCCTTTGTTGGTTTCTAGTTTGATACGGCCGTTCCGCCATCCAGAAAATGCCCCACCAATAACTGTTCCCACTGTCAACACCACAATCCAGCTATCTAGCGGATTGGTGTCCCCACCAGCCATCGTCAGCAAGTAGGCTGTCCGGTCAATATGCTCTGGCACAATCGCATCTTCCACCACCACCAGCAGCCGGTTCAGGCCACCCGATGCGCCCAGGCCGTTGCCCGTCAGGAAAAATGCCCCAAATAGCACCACACCCAGCAAAATGCCAGCATAATACGGGTTTACATAATCCTTCGCCACGCGAGAGGTCAATGCCCGTAAACCCTTCCGCGTTTCCGATTTTGGTGAACTTAAGGTTGTCATAGTTTTGTCTCCTCGTTTGTCACTCCCGCGTAGGCGGGAGTCCCGGCTTATGGATTCCCGCCTATGCGAGAATGACAGATACAGACCATTCTTAGAGATCAAACAGAGAAAAATCTGCGAAAGCTATGCAATCTGCGGATTTTTCGTTAATCGTGTGACGCGGCTGGATGATCGTGGACCTCCACTTCATCCCAGCCCAGCATCATAGATTTAATGCCCGCCAGCGGCGTATGGCCAGTGGTGGTCAAGTAAACATGCATCACAATAAAAGTGGCAAACAGCCAGGCAATCAACGTGTGGAACGGTGCTAAACCCGGTAGGCCCCCAAGTTTGGCAGCCATATCCGGCCAGCGCTGAGCCCCCCACATCAAAATACCGGTGAGGATTTGCAGCGGCAGCAACACGTTGAGAATGCCAAAGTAGGTCATTTGCTGTAGCGGATTCAACTTGCGTTCTGGCACCTTCTCAAACGGATGCGGTTCGTTGCGGAAGATGCCGCGCACGTAGTACAGGCTCTGCTCAATCGCCTGGTCAAAGAAACCGCGCGGGCGAGGCAGGTACTGCTTAATTTCACCGCTTACCAGGTGGTAGAACAGCGACAGGAAAGCGTTGATTACCAAAATGGCGGCCAAAATGTTGTGAATCTGCACCATGTAGGCAAAGCTGAACGCGCCAAACTTGTCTGGTTTGTGGATGATGAGCCCCGTAACGATGAGCAGCAGGATGGCCACCGTTTGCAGCCAGTGCCACAGCCGCTCGTAGACGGAGTACATGTACAGTTCGCGCAGCTGCGGATGGCTGGGGGGCTGGCGGCGAAGGGACGCATAGCGCAACCCGCCGTGCACAATCACCCCGGCAAACACGCCCAGAAAGAGAATGATGCCAATCCAGTCAATCACGTTTACCGCATCGTGACCCAGAATGTACAGCCCTGCTTCATTGGTGATGAGGGCATATTGCAAAGTGCCATCATCGGTAACGTTAAGTGTGCCGTTGAAGCTGCTGCCGTTGTCATTGACGAAAGTTGGTTGTACACCGCCGGGTAGGTAGCTGGCCAGCACCAGGGGCTGGCTAATGCGGGATTCTTCACCGTGACAGGTAGCACAGTCGCGCACGGCCCAATCGGCCCCGCCCACGTTGTGGTTGATGCTGTACGGCTGGATTTCGCCGCTGATGCGCGGGTTGCTCAGGCCCTGATCGGCCAATCGTTCGGTGATGAGGCTGACTTTGGCATCGCTGTCGAGGATAAGTTCGGTGGTGGTGAGACGGCCGTTTCCATCCGCATCAAACAGGTCCACAATCTCGGCGGCATAATCGTCGCCGTCAAACCAGGCAGCCTGCAAATCCTGCTCGCGTACCGGGCGCTCCGGCTCGCCATGCACCCAGAACCAGGTAGAAACCAAGTTATGGGGGGCCAACGTCGTGCTGCCGTCAGCATTTTCGCGGGGGAGCAGCACCGGTTCGTAGCCCATTACCAGACTGTTCGATGCGCCCAATTCGCCTTCAATGCCGCGATAGGCGATCAGCGGCGTGCCGTCGGCCTGCAACGCGGTCCAGTCCACCGATTCCAGCGCGGGCGCATACACCTCGCCGATGTGGCACGATTCACAACTCACGGCGTCCATGTGGCGCTCTTTGTAGGGTAGCCAGTTGTGGGTCACTTCGATGCTGTGGCAGTCGTCGCAGCGGCGCAGGCTGTTGTCGTACTGCGGAGCCAGCGTGCCTTGGGCGCTAGAGCCTTTGGCAAACTCATGCAGCGGGCGGTAGAGATATTCCCCAAAATCCAGGCGGCGCGGATCAAACATCAGATGGTCGAGCTGATCTTCGTCCGTCTCCTGGTAGTAGACCGGGTTGTTGAGAGCATAATGGCAATCGACGCAATCGACGACGCGCTCCATGTGGATGTCCCATGAGCGGGAGAGTGTTTCTTTATCGGCCAGATTCAGACCGGAGTTAAGCAGCCGCTGTGGCGACATCACTTGCCCGGTGGTAAGGGTGCTCCAATCGCCTGTTTGCAAACTTTCCAGAGTGAGCGGCGTGTTTAAGTCGGTGTGAACCACGCCGTGGCAGCTGCCGCAGTTGGCGTTGGTGGGGTCCTGCACGTTAACGAACCCTTCCAGCAGCAAGCCATCTTCATCGAAGGCGTCGATATTGTAATGGTAACGGCCGTTTGTGATCGTCACCACATCTGTTCCCAACAAGGTGGCGGTGCTGGCCCATTGGAACTGCCCGGTTTCCATAGCAGCAATGCGCGCGGTGTTGTTGGCGTCGGGCAAGTGGCAGAGGAAGCAGTTCATCTCCGCCACGCCGGATTCCTGCCAATCCCAGCCCACCAGTTCGCCCGTCGCCGGGTCCACAATGCTGGCGTCCAGATTGGCAGCATCCGGGGCCAGGCTCAGTAGCGGTTGGCCATCCCGGCTGGTGACGGCCGGGCCACCACCCACGTGCCGGTCGCTGAAGAACATCAGCCAGCCGGGGGTGGTCAGGTCTACCGCATCGTCACCTGCGGGGGTGAGGTAATGGTAAAGGAGTGGGTTCCATTTACCAAAAGTGCCGGTGCTGGTGTCCCAGGAACGGCCGTTGCCCGTCTGCCCAGGTGCGCTCGTCTCACCTAAACCAGCATCCACATGGAAGCTGTGTTCGGCGATGAACGCGGTATCGTGGCAGTTGCCGCAGGTGTTCATGGTGGAGATGGCTTCACCGCTGTCCAGGACGTTGTTGCCATCGGCATCCAACAAGGCAAAGTTGGGGTGCAATGGCGGGCCAGTGGGTGTGGGATCAACTGGTGTTTCGTCTTGAGCCAATGTTTGTTGCGCAATGAGCAGCAGCGCTGCCAGCCCCAGCAGGGCAATGAACCAATATTTTGCAGAAGGAAGTTGAAATTTTCTTGAACTTTTCATCGAAAATCCATAATGGGACGCGGATAACGCGGATGAACGCTGATCTTAATCTGCGCCGTCTGCGTTAATCTGCGTTCAATTTATTAATCTTGCGAAGCCGTCGTAAATTGGTCACGACCGCCCCATTCCATCGGGTCGCCGTAGTAACCGAGCGCTTCCCAATCCATACGGCCGTTTTCGCCGTGGCAGTCATAACATTGCAGCGCGTTTTCTTTGGGCTGCACCATGTGTGACAAGTTCCAGTACATGTCTGTTTCGGCGAAGCCGTAGTTGCCGCTGAATAGCATACCGGTTTCCTGAGCGCCTAATTCGGCCGCCAGCCCCCAATCAAACTCCGTCCAGAATCCGCCCTCGCCAACTGTCTTTGGCTGGAGCAGGTAGTTGTATTCTGAATCGTAGATTTGATTGCCCCGGTGAACTTTAAACGGCCAGATAAGCGAATTGGGGTCATCAATGTTGCCCAGCGGCAGGTTGATGGGCGTTACTTGGGTAGGGTCAATCACATCACCCAAGATGTAGCGATCGGCCGTGCCGTTGTACCAGATGTAATCTGGCATAAAGCCCTGTTCGTACACAAAGCTGCCCTTGATTTGCAGATACACGTGTGGGTCTTCAGGGATGTCTGGATTGCCAGCCGTGGACCAGTCCCAATCCATCTTGGTGGCGTCGCGCACGGCCCCTTCGGGAATGTGGCAGGTTTGGCAAGCCACAGTGTCCAGATGATCATTAATTCGATCATCTTCATGCAGGTCGTTGCTGTGGCAGTCGGTGCAGGTCAGCCGGTTTTCGTTATCTACGCTCACGGAAATGGAGCGACCCTGAATTTGATGATCGTCTGTTTTGTGGCAGGTGACGCATTGGAAGTCATACCGGCCCATATGCACATCAATATCTTCAGAGGGGAAGTAGAGCGTTTCATCCAGGTCGCCATGTTTTACCGCATTGCCACCACCACCGTTGAAGTGGCAACTGCCGCAGTTTTGGCGTGTGGGTGAGGCGACGCTCTGTGCCGCAGCAACCAAATCCACACCTTCAGCAGGCCGTCCGGCGGTGCTTTTGGTGTACAGGCCAGTATCGGCGTGGCAGACAAGGCAGTCTACGTTTTGCTCGTTGCTGAAGTCGTAGGTTTCATCTTCCCAGCCGTAGCCAGCGTGGCAGCGGGTGCAGCCCGGCTCATTGCCTTGAATGCCAATGCAGAAGTTGTTGATCTGGTTGGCTTTGCCAATGGTGACAGGTTCATCTCGACCTGGCAGCAGCACGGGTTCGCTTTCCCAGGTAAAGTGAACGGTTTGAATCATCTCATGCCCGGCGTCTTCGTGACACTCCAGACAAACGGCCGTTACCTCCGGCCCTGTCTCCAATGGTCCTTCTATCAAATCTACGTGATCTGTATGCGGAATCGGATCATCCACATTTTTCCAGGGATCATCCAGTTTTGGTGGCTCATTGGGAATCCAAATGATGACTGGAATCGCCACAAGGAGAAAAGTGACCGTTAATCCAACAATCCAAATATATTTGAACGTCTTCATTGATTCTCTACTCTTCTGGGGTGGGTCAAACAACAGCAAATCGGCCTGATGAAGCTGGCTTCACCAGGCGAACGCATTGTTTGATTTAGTTGATAAATACCGCAGGAAGCCCCCCATTCATTGGCTTGATGCGGAAAAACTATGGTTAAGCTAAAACATTGGTTTGGCGATCAAGCGTATCCCGCAAAATCTGGCGCATTATGTTTAGCACATCAATGACCCGCGTATCCGTCAGGCTGTAGACTACGGTTTGGCCATCCCGCTCTGTTTGAACCAGCGACCGCTGCCGCAGCACTTGCAGATGACGCGAAACGGTAGGCTGTGGCATCCCCAAATCTTCCGCCAACGCCGAAACATAGCGTGGTTCCCCATGCAGCGCGTATAAAATTTGAATACGCTTGGGATCACCTAATGCCTGACAGATGTTGGCATGAAGTAAATCAAGCTCTTCCAATTGAGGAATACTCATTAGCCTACCTTACTGACTATTTATTAATGTATTCGCCTATCCGAATACATCGGAAGTATAGAAGGTGGCTTTATAAAGCGTTAGCGACGGGTGTCATGCAGTTCTTGTGACAAATGTCACAAGCAGCTTAATGGCAGATTAATAAAAAGATGGGAGTAGATTCGCAATGGCAGATTTTGCTCAAAACAATTTAACGAAAGAGCCAACCTATAGCTTTAGCCTTGCCGAAAACGCAGGTGCACCGCGCCGAGGTGAATCTCGTCACCGTCATTGAGCTGGATGCCGTATTCGGGCACCTGTCGCTCGTTGACCCAGGTGCCGCTGGTGCTTTGTTCATCGAAGAGGCGGTAATGATTGCCTTCCAGCATCAGGCTTGCGTGTAAGCGAGACATGGTGACGTCATTCTCGAAGGCGATGTTGGCCTGGTTGGGCGAACGGCCGATTCTCACCACGGCCAGGCTCAATGGAATGGGGGATGAAAGCTGCGACACTGCTCCCAACACTTCCAGGTAGGCGACAGTGTGCGAGGGGGTGAAGGTGGCTTGTTGCTCGGCAAACGGTTCGCGGGGGCGTGAGGGGCCGCGCGGGATGAGGCTGCCCATTTGGGGCACACGGCCGTTTCTCAGCAGCCAAATCAGCACCGCCACCACCACAATCAGGGCAAATACCACCAGCAAGAAGCGCAAAACCAACCCCAGCAGGCCGCTGCCTGCGTCCAGATCGTCTGGGATTTGGCGTGCGCCTTCGTTGACGGTGAGCACAATAATGGGGCTGGTGGCCTGAATGCCCTGCTCATCCATCACCACCATCTCGACGCTGTTGTTGCCGTAGGTCAGACTGGTGATGTCCGCCTGGAAATTGGCAATTTCCTCCAGCGGCACATCGTAGGAGACGCCATTGACGCGCAGTTGTGCCGCTGTGAGCTGACGTTCGACGCCGTCCAGCCAGGTAACGGCCGTACTAAACTGCATTTTTACCGCCTCATCCAGATTGGGCAAGGCAAGGGTGCGGCTCTCACTGGGCAGATTAATGACCACGCTGGGCAAATTGTTAGGAATTTCTACTGTAGTTTCGGCTGAAACGGTGGGGTTACTGGCAAGCGCAACCGTTACGGGGAACGAGCCTGCTTCCAGCGCTGCAACCGTGTAGCGAATACGCGCCTGATCGCGGAAGCTGGTGATACGATTCCAGACAAGCGGAAGATCGGCTGCGTTGTCGAGCTGTACGGCAATACCCCCCGTCTGCGCCGCCACGCCCGCTAGAAAATCCTGGCCAATGTCAGGCGTAGAAATATCTGAATTGTCTAGCCAGATCGTGTGAATGGGAATACCCAGCTCCAAGGCGCGGTTGACCAGATCGTCTTCTTCAAAACGGGTGCTCACTACGTCCGTACCGTCGGTCATCAGAACAAGCGAGACGGCCATCGCTGGGTTTGGTTTGAGGGCAACCATCTCGTCCAGCAGATTGGTGCTGCTGTCAATGAGCGCCGTTGCCCCATTTTCTGGCGTTAGCGGCGTGGCGAATAAATTGCGCACGCTGTTGTAGAAGCTGGTCGGCTCCAGAACCTGCTCTGCCTCGGCTGCCCCAACCTGGTACACCGCCACTGAATCCACCTGCTCCATCATGTTCCCCGTCGAGGCGTAGGTGGTGATAGCATCCTGCATCAGTGGCAATTCATCCACCACGCCAGACGGAATATCAAAAAGGAAAACGGTAAAAGTACCTACCGTTTTGGTCCCTTGGTATTCAATCAGGCCTACTGTGCTGCCGTTTTGCTCAATGGCTAGTGTTTCCTGGGAGAGGTTAAAGGGGTTGCCCTGGGCATCACGGCCGTAAATGTGCAGTTCTACGCTGGGCAGGCTGCCAACATCGCTGTCGGTAATGAAAAGTTGGGCTACGCCGGGGGTTTCTTGGGCGAGTACGGCCGTTCCCGTCAACAGCACCATCGCCAATAGCAAAATGAATCGCAACAACCCGCTTTTTCTTGTTTGCATCATGTGAGCCTATCTCCCTGGATTTACCGTGCTATAATAGCAAACCGAGCGCAGAAAGTAAACATAAAACAGCCTACGCGCACCTTGCGGGAAGCCTGCGGAAAATGGAGAAAAACGTTCAAGTCAATCAAGAACTTAACCACAGATTTCGCAGATTACACAGATTAAAAGCTGTAAAAATCTGCGTAATCTGTGTAATCTGCGGATTATTATTTTTAGCACCAGCTGCGGCGCAGGGGGATGTTTTGCTGCGGCTGAGTCGTCCCGATTTATCTAATTTTCCAGAGATAACCATCAACGTGCTCAGCAGCGACGGCCGTGGCGCGCCGCTGGCGGAATCTGACCTGACGCGGCTGGCGCTGCGCGAAAATGGCGTGCCAATTGCCAATCCCAACGTGCAGTTTGTGCCCGTCGGCGTAGACATCATTTTTGTGCTGGATGCCGACCAATCGCTCAACATTATTGATGAAGGGCGCAGCGTGACGCGGCTGGCAACTGTGCAGGAAATGTTAGAACGGTATGCCACTCGTTTCATGAACCCGTCCGGCTTTGACCGCATTTCGCTGCTGGTGCCCAATGCCAGTGGGGAAGCGGGCCAATTTTTGGTGCAGGATAGCGGCTCGCCGGAAGCTTTGGTAGTCGCTGCACAAAGCTACGCGCCAGAGCTGCCGCAAGATGCGCCCATCAACGCCATGATGCAGCAAGCGATTGCCCACGCCGCCGAAATTAAGGAAAACGGCCGTTACCAGGCCATCCTTCTCCTCAGCGAAGCGCGCCGCCTGCCGCAGTTCCTCGATTTCCAGACGTTGGTGGCCGAGGCGCAAGCGATTGAGCTGCCCCTGTTCACCGCCATTTTGGGCGCGCAGGCCAGCCTCGATGAGGTAGACGCCGCGGCTGCGCTTTACCAGCCCACTCGCGCTTTCTATGTGCATGTACCCCGCCCGGAAGAGGCGGATTCCCTCTTTTTGATCTGGCAGCGGCAGGGGAACCAGGCCAAAATTCGGTATCGCTCGCTGCTGCGGCAAAGTGGCGATTACAACATCACGGTGAACGTCGGCAACCTGACGGCCAGCACCCAGCTAAACCTGGAGATTGTGCCGCCGCAGCTTGCTTTGGCGTTGCCCAGTACGGCCGTTCAGCGGCAAGGCAGCACCCCGGATTCCCCCCTGATTGAACTGGAACCCACCACTTTGAGCATCCCCGTCCAGCTCACCTGGCCCGACAATTTGCCACGCGCGATTACGGCCGTTTCCCTCTTCGTTGATGGGCAGCTCCAGCCCCAGATCAACACGCCACAGCCGGACGAATCCGGTTTACTGACGCTGAGCTGGAACGTGCAATCTGTCAATACGGGCGCGTACCGCCTGCATGCCGAGCTGACCGATGTGCTGGGGTACACCTCTGAAACGGAGACGGTGGTAATGACGATTACGGCCGTTCGCCCCGATCCCCCCACGCCGACGCCCGTGCCCACCGCCACGCCCAGCCCTGTCGAGCGCGTCACGGAAGTGACCAGCGCCGTCAGCCGCGACGATTGGCTGCTTATTTTGGCCGGTTTGGGGCTGCTGGGATTGGTGCTCATTTTGCTTCGCTGGTGGCTGCGGCGACCGCGCCAGCTGGCACCCCGTCCGCGCCGCGCGCGCCCCACAACCGCCGACGAAGCGCAGGATGAAGTGGACGAGACGCTGGTTGCCTCGCTGCATCTGGTGGAGGATGCGCCCGGTAACCGCACCAACATTGTGATTGAGCAGGACAACATGGCGATTGGCCGCGATTTGGAAGTGGCCCAAATTGTGTTTGGCGACAGTTCGGTGTCCCGGTTGCACGCGCGAATTCGGAGAAGGAACGGCCGTTACTACCTGTACGACGAGGGCAGCGCCAGCGGCACGTTTTTGAACCATGAGCGCCTCGGCCTCAGCCCTCGTCAGCTGCAAAACGGCGACGAAATCCGCCTGGGGCGTCTGCACCTACGCTTCCAGCTCCGCCCACCCACAGCGGAAGCAAACGCTGCGCCGAACGATGAACCAGAAATAGCTGACGATTCTGAAACACAGAACGCTGATCGCCCTGATTTTCCTGATCTTGAGCCATGAAATCAGGGCAATCAGGCAAATCAGCGTCCCATTCCAGACAATTCAATTCACCCAAAACATCCGTTTACAATTGTCATGCCCGTGCAACGCCATTCATCAACGAAAATTTGAGGAGGGAGGAGAAAGCATCCTCAGATGCGTCCTGACCAGCACCGTTCGCATCTGAGGATGCTCACTCCTCGTTTAGAAGGTCGGGTTACCAGTACGCGGATGAACGCGGACGAGCGCAGATTAGAAGCGGGTTTCCACGTTCTCCGCGTTTGTCCGCGTCCAAACATTACGAAAATTGAAAAGCCCTGCTTTTATTTCTCCAACAAATGACCATGCGATGAAAACCTGCTATGCTTTGGTGTTGGAGTGATTATGATCGAACTTCTGCAAGCCAACCCGCTGCTTTTGCTCTTTTTTGTGGTGGCGATTGGCTATCTTTTGGGGCAAATTCGCATTGGCGGCAACAGCATGGGCGTTGCGGCCGTTTTGTTTGTCGGTCTGGCGTTTGGGGCGCTGGATCCAGGGCTGCAAATGCCGCAAATTGTGCTGGATTTGGGGCTGGTACTGTTTGTCTACACGATTGGTCTGGCCAACGGCCCTGGCTTTTTTAGCAAGTTCCGCCGCGAAGGGCTGCGCGAAGTGCTGTTCATTGTGGGCATCATGACGCTGCCGGCGCTGCTGTTGCTGGGCATTCACCTGGCGCTGGATTTGTCGCCAGCAACGACGGTGGGCATTTTTACCGGCATGTCTAACAACACGCCCGCCCTGGCCAGCGTACTGGATTTGATTGGGCAGCGGGGTGGGGCAGTAACGGCCGCTTCCGATGCTGTCGTGGGCTTTTCTGTGCTCTACCCGCTGGGGGTGCTGGGGCGCATGCTGGTTTTAGCGCTTGTGCTGCGCCTCTGGCCCGTCGATTTTGCCGTCGAAGCGCACCGCCTGCGTCATCAATATCCGATTGCCCGTGATTTGCAGTATCGAACAATTGACATAACAAATGACGCGGTGATGGAACGGCCGTTGCGCCAGTTACGTCGTGAACATGAATGGGATGTGTTATTCGGCCGTTTGTATCGAGGGGAGGCAATCAGCCTTATTAGCAACGACACCCAGTTCCGGCCCGGCGACAAAATTGTGGTGGCGGGCACGCCGGAAGCGATGGATGCGTTGGAAACGGCCGTGGGCCAGCGCGCCGCCGAGGATTTACTGCACGATCATGCCGTCTACGACAGCCGACGCCTTTTTGTCTCTAATCCAGATATTACTGGCAGGCAGTTGTCCACGCTGAACCTGCGCGAGGAGCATGGGGCTATCGTCTCCCACGTGCGGCGCGGCGATGTGGAGCTGCTGGCCCGTGGCGACACCGTTTTGGAGTGGGGCGACCGCATCCGCGTCCTGGCCCCTCGCGAGGAAATCCCCCACCTGGTTGAGCTGTTTGGCGACTCCTACGCCCAGCTTAGCCACGTCAACCTGATGACGGTGGGCCTGGGCATTGCCGTCGGCTGGCTGCTGGGCCTCATTCCTATGAGTTTGCCGGGCGGAATAACGTTTCGGCTCGGGCTGGCTGGCGGGCCACTGCTGGTGGCGCTGGTGCTGGGGGCGCTGCGCCGCACCGGGCCTATCTTGTGGAAGATGCCGTACAGCGCCAACCTGACGCTGCGCCAGTTTGGCCTCATTTTGCTGTTGGCGGCCGTGGGTGTGCGCTCCGGCAGCGCCTTTTTGCAGGCGTTTACTAGCGGCACGGGTTGGCTTATTTTTGGCTTAGGGCTGGGGCTGATTGTGGTGACAACACTGCTGGCGCTCTGGATTGGCTACAAGCTGCTGGGCATTCCGTTCAGCCTGCTGCTGGGCATGATCTCGCCCCAACCGGCCGTGCTGGAATTTGCTGAGGATCAGGCGCAAAATCCGCTGCCGGGCATTGGCTACACGCTGATGTTCCCCTTCGCCATCATTATCAACGTCATTTTGGCCCAGGTGTTGCTGATTGTGCTGCAAACGATGCTGGTGCCGTAAACAAAAGATTTTTCTCAAAAAGTGAAATTTAGCTGGCGTTGGCGGTGAATAATTTTTCCACCTTAAACGTCTGTGTTTTATTCCGGGCCTGCCACAAATCGTACTGTACCTGCTGGTTTAGCCAGCTTTCCGGCGTGGTGTCGAAGGCGATAGAAAGCCGGATAGCCATTTCGGGGCTGATGCCGGAACGGCCGTTTAAAATAGCCGACAACGTTTTGCGACTGACACCCAACGCTTCCGCCGCTCTGGTCACGCTAATGCCCAATGGCTCCAAGCAAAGCTCTTTCAAAATCTCCCCCGGATGAGGCGGGTTATACATTTGCATCATTTCAATTACCTCAATGATAATCCTCGTAATTAACGGCCGTTGCATCCTGACCATCAAAGTTAAAGGTAATGCGCCAGTTGCCACTTACACGAACCGACCAGGTTCCTTGTCTGTCACCTTTCAATTCATGCAAGAACAGCCCTGGTAAATTCATGTCCTTCGGGTGCGTAGCCGCATGCAGACGACCAAGAATCAGGCGCAGCTTTGCTGCATGGGTGGGGTCAATACCAGCTTTTGACCCTGATAGAAAGAATTTTTCTAATCCTTTATGCCGAAAATCTTTGATCACGCCAAAATTGTAACCTATTACGTTACGGGTTACAATGCATTTGTTGCTAATCCCCAACTAACCTTGCGACAGAGCCAAAAATCATGCTACACTGCTCCCGATTTCCATAAACCCATCCAAAATTAGGAGAATGCAATGCAAACAGTGATGTTGCGCAGCAATGCGCGTAAAGGCACCAGTGGCAACACGTTTACCATTGAGGTGATTGGCGAAAGCGCCATCAAGGATGATGTGCGGGCAGCGATTCAGGCGCTGGAGCATCATCCGGCCAAGGCGTCCCGCCGCGTACTCATTGATATGCTGGGACTGATTGAGAAGTTCAATTTCCAAATCCGCTATACCGAGCGGACCGAAGATGATGATTTGGAGGAGTGGTCCTTCATTTTGCAGGGGTAATTCAGATTGAAATTTCCCCGGAAACTGCTCGCAAAACCGTTGCTAGTTACCAAGTTTCCGGGGAATATTTGCATTTACACGGGAGCCAGCGTACCCGTCCAAATAAGCCAGCACAAGACACTTTTGGCTGACAGGCTGAGAATAATGTAGGCTCGCTCGCCATACAGATAATCGGCCCAACGCCCCACCTTTTTGTATTGCAGCACCATGTTGATGGCAAAAATGTTGAAGAATACAAACAGAATGGGCACGATGGCGTAGACAAAATCGGGGGGCTTGGCATCGCCAGAGTTTACCGCACCCACAAAGTACAACGTGATCACAATCCAAGGCACAAATCCGGCGATACAGCCGTAAATAAATGCCGTCCAATCAGTCTTTTTGGTTATCTGGTTGTGCAGCTCCATCAAAATACCAAACAGGTTCATGGTGGCATTGAGCGTAAAAATGAGGATCAATGCTCCCAGGTCCCAAATGCCAATCAGCATGCCAATGAGCACAATCATCAGCGATGAGCTGAGGGCATATTCATAAAAGCGGATGGGATTCATTCCTTTCTTCAAATTTTCCACATAGCTTTTGTAGCCAATGGTGGACAGGTAAAAGTGGGCCACGGCCGAAATGAGCAAAAACGCCGCCACCGCTGGTCCAAAACGAAGTTCATAAAACAACTGCGGGTTAGGCGTGAGGGCAAATGTTTCGGTGTTGAAGCTTAGGTAGTTGGTAAAAATGGGGTAGGTGGTGTCGTTGCTGACGACGATCATGAAAACGCCCTGAATGAGATGCAGGAAGCCCATAATCAGGTTGAAACGCTTTAGTTTTTCAAATTTTTCGTTGCTGGCAGCAGCGGTGCCAGATTTTGCTGACGCTTTTTTTGTCATTTGATCTTCTCCCTAGATTGAAATGTGCTGATGGCGTGTGGCTTTATCCCACTTGTCAACAATTGAGGTAACAGTAACACATTCAGTATAGAATGGTTTAGTCGATTTTCAATAGGGGTAGGAGAGCAAAATACCAAGAAGAATACGGCCGTTCCAGCTCACATTTGTCAGGTGGTGGCCGAGGCGTTTTTACAGTGGGACCAGAAACACGTACAAACCGAAACCCATCGTTTCCCGGCCCCACTGCCAGTATGCCTTTTTCCAGATGCGGCGGCGGCTTACTTTTGCAGCAAGCTGCGCATCACCAAGGTTTTGCAATAGGTCGCGTTCCGCTGCCAGCCAAAATGCGCCTTCAAAATGGTCCCACTCTTGCCGAGATGCCTTGATGGCGTAGACACATTCCAGCCCAATTTTCTGCCCAGCGGCGATATTCTCATCGTGTGTTCGGAGTTCTTTTGGGTCGATGCCGGTCATTTGCAGGTAGGCGGGGTCTGGTTCTTGCCGCCAATAGCCATCGCCGAGGATGATGAGCCCGCCGGGTTTGGTGATTGCTTTGAGGCTGGCCAGGGCGTTGTCTAGCGCCTCACCCACTTCGCCAAAGGCATGGGTTGCGCCCAGGCTAAAGCAGGCGTCGAACTGGTTGGCGGGGAAGTTGAGTTCGGCAAAAGGGGCGGTGTGAAAGGTGACGTTGGGGGCGAAGTTGGCGGTTTTTTGGTGGGCGGTTTGAACGGCCGTTTCATCCACATCCACCCCCACCGCCTCACAGTTAAACCGCTGCACCAGCCGCAAAATAAGCTCCCCCTCGCCACAGCCAACGTCCAAAACCTTCGAGTCGGCAGTTAACCATAGTTCGTCGAGCAAATTGTCAATTCGTTCTGGGCTGAATGGATTGTTGAACAGCACCTTCTACTCGCTTTGGGCCAGCGGCACCACGACAAATTCGCCATCTTCCGTTTGTAAACGCTGCCCCGTGGCCGGATCGTACAGGCCGATGCGCAGGCTGGCGTCCGGGGGCAGGTCTGGCGGCAGCGCGAGCATGTGGTCATCGAGGATGTATTCGCCAGGCACCCAGCCGGTGGTGGGGCGGGTCCAGTTGGCGGGTTCGCCATCTGCCTGGGCCAGAATTTGGCCATCGGCGTTGACGAGGTGGATGAAGACGCGGTAGCTGGTAGGGGTTTCGGCTTCGGCGCGCCACAACAAGGAGATTGGAGAGAGGAGATTGGAGATTGGAGATTGGGTGAGGCCGAGGAGGGTGGTGAGGGGCTGATCGTTTTGGGAAAAGGTGGCGTTTACGGCCGTTTCCATCTCCACTGCCTCAAAAACTCGCTCTGGAGCCGTTATGTCAATCTGACCCAAAACAATCTCATCCGCCACAAACTGGTAGCTGCCGGAATCCAATCCCGCAGGCAGGCGTAAAAGATGTTGACCGCGAACGGCCGTTCCCACCGCCCAATCCGCCGGGGGATAGCTGGGTAAGGTGAATGGCAGCATCCAGGTTTGACCGATTGCGTCGTTGGCATCGTGCAGTTCCAGGTTGAAATTTTGGGCCAGCGGCGCGTCAGACGGCCGTTGCCAGAAAAAGGTCAGCAGCACCACATCGCCGGGAACGGCCGTTGCGCGATCTTGCCGAAATTCTAACAGTGGAATGCTCTGAATTTGCCCCAAACTATCCGCGGCTGCGCCTGTGGACTCAGGTTCGGTAACGGTGATTTGGCCGAGAACGGCCGTTGGCCCCACCACAGATCCATCTTCCGCCAGCAGGGTGATGGGCTGCAAGGTGGCAAAGTCAAACAGCGTCAGGACGATGTTGTACTGGCCCGGCGGCGTGCCACGCAAAACGGTCACCTCTCGGCTGTCCCAGGCCCCCTGGCCGGGCAGCCAGGCGCGGGTGTCAGGCGCGTCTTCGTAGAGGCGTGGGCGGAAGGTGTTCAAATCGCTCCAGGTGAGGCCGTCTGGCCCCACCAGCCAAACGTTGGATTGGTAGCGCGCCTGCGGGTAATCGGTAGCAGTCCAGGCGAGACCGATGTCGAAGAAGCTACCGGAGGGAACGGTCGTTTCGCTCAAGTTGTACCCGTCCAAGCGTAATTCGGCGGCCTGGAGAACGGCCGTATGTGCCACCTCCGGCCCCGCCATTCGCCGCAGCGGCGTCTCGCTGTTATCGAGAATCAGCTTGCCCGCGATGAGCAGCAGAGCGACGGTGAACGGTAATCGGTAATCCGTCATCGGTGGTCGGTAGTTGGTCGGTTTACCGTTTACCGATAACCGTTTACCGATAACCGATGACTGTGTTTTTACCAAAACCAGCAGCACCACCAAAACCCCGGCCAGCGAGAACAAACTCAGACCCAGCAGTGCGGTGCGGGTGGGGGTCGATTGCCAGCGCACGCTGATTTCGTGGTTGCCAGCGGGGACGGGAAAGGTGATGAGGCCGCTGGGGTCTTCGGGGGTGATGGGCACGGGGTCGCCATCCACTGTTGCCACCCAGCCGGGAAAATCAAACGAGAGGTAGCGGGCGGTGAACGGTTCCGGGCTGTTGATTTGGGCGGTGACGCCTAATTTTTCGTAGGTGATTGATTCGACAAGCGTGTCTGGGGGGAAAACGGCCGTATCCAATCGCTGCGGGGCTTCGTTATTTAGGTAATCAGCTTCGAGGGGGGATGAAGACGGCCGTTGCGCCACCGTGCGCGGGAAGTAGCTGCCTTCCGGGTCCACACCCACCAGCCCGGTTTCATGTTCGTACTGGTGTACCGTGTTAATGGTGGGAAACGCGGCTTCCTGGCACACGTTTGGGTAAACGTTAGGAATTGCTTCTAAAACCAATAGCGCTACGGTCAGAGCGACCCCCACCCTAATCCTCCCCCTGCCAGGGGGAGGGGATTTTTGCTCCTTCTCCCTGTGGGAGAGGGCGGGGGTGAGGGTAAAAAATGGCACGCCAGCCAAAAACGCCAACGGCAGCGCCGCCCGCCCCACAAAGCGCCAGGGAAACTGCACAAAATCAATCAGCGGTAGCCCCTCCCAGATAAATTGGGAGATGGGCAGGGAGATGAAGAGGAATACGGCCGTACCCGCCATCATCAACCAAACATGAAACTGAATTTCACGAGGAAGCTTCTTTCTTTTGAAAATGGCAACCGCCACGCCCAAAACCGCCAATCCCAGCGGCACCCAGCCCAGCCGGAAAGGCAGCGGCGGATTGAGCAGCGACGGGTTTTCGGGCGCGACGGGGGCCAAAATTTCGGCGGGGGTGGTGAAGTTGAAGCGAAAATCGTTGTTGCGCGTGGTAGTGGACTGCTCTAGCGTGACGCTGTTCAACTCCAGTAGCGCTCCGCCCGTGTAGAAAATCGTCGTGCCCAGGCCGAGGCCAAACAGCAGCACCAGTCGCGCCAGCCAGATGCGCCAGTTGAGGCGGTGCAGCCAGGCCAGCGCCAGCAGATAAACGCCCAGCGTCGCCGTAAAAATAAGCAGGGAAATGTTGTGGCTGAGTGATAGAAGGATGAGTCCGAAAACGGCCGTACCAAACCACCTAGCCTTCCCTTCCAGCAGCCAACGCCGCCCGGCCCAGAGCAGCAGCGGAAACAGCGGCAGCGCCGCCGACTCTGGCGAATTGCCCCGCACCAGGGCATCCACCAGCACGTAGGGTGCGGCCATGTAGGCCATCCCGGCCACCAACCCGGCCCAACTGCCCAAAATGTCGCGCACCCACAAAAACATAAACCAGCCGCAGGCCAAAATCGCGATTATGTAAAATAGATTCGTGGCGACGGGCAGGGTCAAACCTAACAAATGCGGCCACAGCACCGCGTACAAGGGCATCGGTTCGCGGTAAACAAAAAAAGGGTAGCCGTAGCCAAAGGCCAGATCGGGCAGCCAGCGGGTGAACAGAAGCCCATTTTCCCAGGCGTAGCGCATGGCAGCGACGCGGTGGTAATGCAGATGGCCGTCGTGGGTACAGGGAACGGCCGTCCACCTTAGCAGCGGTGTAATCAGCGGAAAGCCCCACGCGGTTAGCAGTAAAAATGGCCACCAGTTGGTGACGCGCTGACGAAAATTCTTCATAAAAGTACAGAAAGGAACACAGATTCCATGAACAAAAATGGGACGCTGATTTTCCTGATTTTCCTGATCAGGGTAATCAGGAAAATCAGCGTCCCATTAAATCTTCCACATGTGAAATTCTACGTCACGTTTTAAAAATCTTCCCAAGTGTAATCCACAACAGTTTGACTGCCGAATGGGTCGAATCTTGCTATACTTTTGCCATCCTTATCCACACTCTGGAGGAAACCCACTATGACATCCACAAACCGGCGAGACGGCCGTCGTCCCCACATCTTAATTTGCGATCCCATTCACGAAACAGGGCTGAACATGCTGCAAGCGCAGATGGATGTGGCTGTCAAAACGGGCCTTAGCCACGACGATCTGCTGGACATTGTGCACGAGTACGATGGTCTGGTGATTGAAAATGACACGCACGTGACGCCTGATCTGATTGACCATGCCCTGAATTTACGGCTGATTGGCCGCGCTGGCTCCGGTTTTGACAACATTGACGTGGAGTACGCGCAAGAAAAAGAGGTCTCCGTGCTCAACTGCCCGGACGCCAACACGCTGGCGGTGGCCGAGCATACGATGGGGCTGCTGCTGTCGCTGGCGCGTCGCCTGCCACATGCCTACACCAGCATGATGGCGGGCAAGTGGGACGTGCAGCAGTTGATGGGCACGGGCTTGTCGGGCAAAACGTTGGGTATTGTAGGATTCGGCCGTATTGGCCGCGAGGTGGCGATTCGCGCTGAGGCGTTTGGCATGAAGCTAATCGTCAACGAGCCGTCCATTACGCCAGAGCTGCGGCTGCAAGAAAAAATCCAGCGGGTGGATTTGAATGAACTGCTGGAACGAGCCGATTTTATCAGCCTGCACGTGCCGCTGCGGCCGGAGACGCGCCACATCATCGGTGCGGCGCAGCTGGCGCGCATGAAACGTTCAGCGTACCTGATCAACACGGCGCGGGGCGGGCTGATTGATGAAGTTGCCCTGCTGGAGGCTTTGGAAGCGGGCAACATCGCTGGAGCCGCCCTCGATGTGTTCCAAACCGCCAAACAACCCAATCGGGCGCTGATCGAGCATCCCCGCGTCATTGCCACGCCGCGCATCGCCGCCAGCACCGACGACGCCCATCTAGCCGCTTCCATCATGCTGGCTGAGCAAATCATCGAGTTTTTCCAGGAAGTGGAGGTGAGTACGGTGCTGCCGCTGCGGGTGGTTCCAATGGACAAGGTGGTGCCGCATGAACATTTCGATCAAAAGCGGGTGGACCGGCTGGCGGGGCGGTTGGAGGACGATGGCCTGTTGGGGAATCCGCCAGTGGTGATTGAGAGTGAAGACGGCCGTTACATTGTCCTCGATGGCGCGACCCGCACCACCGCCATGAAGCAGCTCGGCTACAAGCACGGCATTGTCCAGGTTATCTCCACAGAAGACGGGCTAGGGCTGCATACCTGGTACCACGTCATCTGCAAGATTCGGGTGAACGAGCTGCTGGCCCTGCTGCGCACCCTGCCCGACATCACGATGCAGGAAACCGACATCGAGCGGGCGGCCGATGAGATGTTTGAGTACGGTGGCCTCTGCTACATCCAAATGATAGATAATCGCGTCTTTTTGATTTATCCGGCCCAAGGGGTGAACCGGCTGGAGGCTCTGAACCAGTTTACCGAGGCGTACATTGATGCCGCCGGTCACGTGGACCGCACGCTGAACAGCAACATCCTCAGCCTGAAAAATGAATATGAAGAGTTAGCCGGTGTGGTGATTTTCCCTGAGTACACGGTGAATCAGGTAATGCAGGCGACGATGTCAAGCGGCCGTTTATTCCCAGCAGGTATCACCCGCTTCATCATTCCCGGCCGCATCTTGCGCCTCAATGCCCCCCTGTCCGTGCTCAAATCAGACATGTCCCTGCGCGAGAAAAACCGCTGGCTGCACGAACTGCTGGTAGAAAAACAAGGCAAAGGCGGCATCCGCTTCTACGGCGAACCAGTT
The DNA here is from genome assembly GCA_020634455.1 of Ardenticatenaceae bacterium. Classification (GTDB taxonomy): domain Bacteria; phylum Chloroflexota; class Anaerolineae; order Promineifilales; family Promineifilaceae; genus Leptofilum. The sequence goes on from JACKBQ010000001.1 coordinate 1,936,739, forward strand.
TACCTGTTGGATGAATAAATCCTGGGGTTAAAAACTGGACGCGGACGAGCGCGGATGAACGCGGAAAAACCAATTTAAATTCGCGCTTGTCCGCGCTCGTCCGCGTCCCATCCCCTTGATCTACCTGTATAATTAGGCAGATTGCATCAAAACCAGTCGCGGAGAGCAAATGAATGATGGAAGAGAATATCAGGTTGAAGCATCAAGACATTACCGGGGCGATCCTGAATGCTTTTTATAAGCGTGTTTACGCTAAATTGGGGTATGGCTTTCTGGAGAAAGTTTACGAAAATGCGATGACCCACGAGCTGCAAAAGAGTGGGTTAGCCGTGGTGCAGCAGCAAAAGATTGAAGTGTTTTACGATGGCAAAGTGATGGGCGAATATTTTGCTGATCTGGTTGTGGACAACAAGGTCATTGTGGAAATAAAAGCGGTGGAACAATTAAGCCACAGGCATGAAGCCCAACTGCTCAACTACTTGCGTTCTACCCAGTACGAAGTTGGCTTGCTCATCAACTTTGGCCCAAAAGCTGCCCACTGCCGCAAAGCGTTCGACAACAAGCGCAAAAACCCTTCCTGGAAGCCATAAAACTGCTGTGTCGATTCGTGCTTGTCTGTATCCCAGAGCTTTAGCTGCATATATCCAAAAATATCTGTAGGAACTGCTGAACATCATGAAGCTAAAACTGAATGCAAAGTTTTTGAAAAGTTATGCATTTGGATTGATATTTGTCTTTGTTTGGTTTGCCATTGCCAAAAGCCTCATCAGCCCAATTCAAACAGACACGCCAAACGTTTGGGAAATAGCCACTCATGATTTATATGGTTTTTCAATTGAGTATCCGTTGAAATGGAAAGTAGAAACATACGGCGAAAATGGTTATCGTGGGTTTGATGATTTAAAGTTATTGATTTCTGATGGATCGATAACAAGCATTTTTAGCATATATATCTTATACCGTGAGTCTCAAGATGCTTCTCTAAATGATGTAAGGCTTTGGGGAGATGAACAAATAAAAGAGAATCGATTAAGAGCCTATCAAAGAGGGGAAGACGATTTTGAGGAAGTTTTTCAAAACAAGGAAATCTTAGGCGACAAAGATGTAATAAGATTACGTTATTCATTTCATGGCAATATGTATGAAGAAATCTATTTCGCTCACAACAACAAAATGCTGATTATTAGATTGCAAAGCTCTCCTCAAGCATTCGAAGAAAACCTCGAAAATTTCAACAGAATCGTTGATAGCTTAACCTTCACAGAATGATGGGTAGTTCCTGTTTTCAAAACTAAACTTCATCAACCTTATTCCCATCTGTGCAAATCAGTGAAAATCCGTGTCCTGTTTTTTATGAGACGTCATCAAACTGGGAGAGGAAGATGGCGTTGACCTGGTCCATGTAGGTCAAGTCCACGGTGGGGGGCGGTAAGACGTGGCGCGGCACAAGTTGGCGGAAGGCGTCGGTGGCGAAGTGGATTTGCTCGTGCATGTACGGGGCTTGAAAAGCAATGCGTCGGTTGATTTTCTTCTCAATCGAGTTCATCGGCTCCGTCGCAAAATGATCTGGATGAACCAGCTTGAGGCCGGTCATTTCCAGGCTGGTGACCAGCGCGTGGTGAACGTCCTTCACGGTGGGGGGCTGCTCGTTAACGATGTTAAACAGGTTGGTCTTTTGAGAGTCTAGCTGGTTGCAATGCGCCAGCTGCACCATGCCGTCCACCACAAAATCAATCGGCACCAGGTTGAGCGGTGAGCTGGGGTTACCCTGGAGGCGAGTCTGCACGTTGCCGTCAAACTCATCGCCAACGTGGCGCTCTAGCAAGGTGCGCAGGCGGCGGCATTCGGTGAGCACCTGGTAGTAGCCGGAGTTGCACAGCACTTCGGTTTCTGGCGTGCCAATCACGATGGACGGCCGAAAAATTGCCACATCCAATCGTCCGTCCCGCTGGTACTGGTCCACCAGCCGCTCGGCGTTGTGCTTGGACCATTCGTAAATGGAGCGGAAGCCTGTGACGTTGTCGGGGATGCGTTCAGGAACAGGGTCGTTGAACTGGCTGCCGAGGCAGTAAGCGGTGCTGATGTAGAAGAAGCGGGGCGGGGTATTGGCGGCGTTAAGCTGGCAGGCGAGGTCGAGCTGGTGGCGGGTGCCTTCGATGTTGGTGGCTTCGACCAACGGCCGTTCCCGCTCCTTAAAGTTAAAAATAGCCGCACTATGCCACAGCTCATCTATCGAACCGCTAAACCTGGCCCGAATGCTGCTGGCCAACGCGTCAGCAGACTCTTCCACCGTGCCAGGGATGGCGATGAGGTTGGCTAAGGTTTCTGGGGCTAGGGGGCCAACTTCGGTAACGGCCGTTTCTATCCTTGCCTGAATGGATTGCTTATTTTTCGGCCGTACCAGCGCCAAAACCGTATGCCCGTCTGCCAAAAATCGGTGCGCCAAATGGCAGCCTACATAACCCGTTGCCCCGGTAATAAAAATCGTTTTCGCCATAACTTTCTTCCCAAATTTGATTTTCTGTCGCGTGTTGTTGTTGGCTTATAATAAGCATCACCTATCATAAACGGCTCTTCCAAATTCAGCCACCCATACACAAGTGGTGGCTCGCCATGTAAAGAAATGCCAAACTTGGGAAAAAGTTACGGAAATGCGAGAAAATTAACCCTGAGGCACGGAGGCACAGAGAATAGCGTGGGAAATCACTCTGAGTAATCTGTTGATTAAAGAAAAATGGCTCCCTACGCCGCCAAAATTTCAATAACGACCTGACCATCACTGTTGCCGCGCAAGCGACCCATCAATAAAAACAGGCGGGCCATCAGGCCATACTTTTGGGTTAAACGTTGGCGCATTTTGGTGCGTTCTTCGGGCGTGTCCAGCACATGCGCCTGCGCCGAGACCCATTCGCCAGAGGTATTGCCCCGCTGATCGCTTTTGGCCAGGCGCACCTGGCTGTTGTTGCGAATCCGCTTCACCTTCCAGCTCTCTCGCTGCGTCCAGATGTACACCTTGTCCCCCTCGCCCACAACCCAGACAGGCGTTTTGACCCCCTGCCCATTTTTGCGAAAAGTTTCCAAAGAAATAAATTGCTCGTTGCCTAAATCAGTTAACGTCACCACACGGTCTCCTTCTGTGTTTATTGATTCGTTACTGATTATAGCCATATGCTTTTACGGCAAGCTTAGCTTTCCCTAAAAAAATCAACGCTTCAAAATTGGATGGTAATAGGTAGCCGCCAGGGCCAGCAGCGCGGCCAGAGCCAAAATGCCTGGAGCCAACAGCGGATTTGCCCCACGCAGCGCTTCAAAAAACACGTCGCTCACCGTGGCATTAGGACGAATTTCCAGGGCAAAGGCCAGGTTGTGCTCGATATGTTCAAACATTCCAAAAAGGCTACCCAGGAAGGCCAATCCCATCGCCCCACGCAGCCCCCAAATGGTAAAGCGAGCCGGTGAGATGAGTACGGCCGTTACCGTCACAATTCCCAAGCCGCTCAACACAAACGGAATCCATTGCACCGGACTGGCCGTGTGCCCTTCCAACGCCAGTTCTACCACGCTGCCCACAAAAATAAACCCGGCCAGCGCCAATAAAAAGAGTCTCAGCCGATGGTTAATTGATTCTGCATCCATGAAATTTCTCCAGAAATAGTGGCTGGTGGTTAGTGGCTGGGGAAATCTACTAACCACTAACCACCAACCACTATCAAAACTTATTCACCAGTCAGATAGCCAGCGGCGGCGTTGGCTTGTTCTGGGGAGACGTGGGTGGCGAGTGTAGTTAAAAAGGCGTCGTTACTGCCAAACGGCCGTTCCGCCATCAGCGAGTCGGCAATCGTTTCATCCACGCCGGGCAACTGCATCAGCGTCGCCGCATCAGACTCGTCCACATCTACCGGTACGTAAACATATTCCTCGTACCCCGCAATGGTCGCCTCATCTACGTATTTGCCCATCTCCCGACGAAACTGCAAAATGCTGATGTACGGCCGATATTCCTGAAACTCGCGCACCATCCGGTTACCAAAACCAGGAATCGTATTCAGAAAATCATCCCCAGACGCTTCGTTCAGGTTCAATTTTGTGTTTTCCACCACCACAGGCTCCGCCGCGACTGCTTCTACCGCAGCTTCCACTGTCGGAGCAGCGTCCTCAGACACCGTTTCTGCCTCTGCGGCTGGCGCTTCGGCCGCAGATTCGTCAACAGCGGCCGTATCTTCAACAACCGCGCTATTGGCGGGCGTATCATTCTCGGTTGTGGTTGTCGTGGTGCCACAGGCAACCAGAGCCAGCAATAACAAACTCAACAGGGCAATTTGCCAAACATTCTTCTTTACATTCATAATTCACACCTCAATTTACCTTTTTATGGACCAGATTAGTCCGTTGGCGAAAACCTCCGGGAGGGTTATTCCAGAGGCAGTCATCTTGATTGCAACCTCCCGGAGGCTTAGTAGTTACAATTTACCTTTTTTGTGGACCAGATTAGTCCACACAAGCGGCGATAATAGACGCAAATTGTTGAGGAAATGTGAAGTTGGTCTTGAGAATTTGTTGTCAGCCGGTGGGGGTAAGCAAAATGACGGGGATGCGGCGGCTAGTGCGCCGTTCGTAGGCGGGGTAGCCGGGGTAGGTTTCTACGGCCGTTTGCCAGCAGGCCGCCCGTTCATCCCCCTCAGTTTCGCGAGCCAGGTAGGTTTGGGAACGGCCGTTTCGCGTCACCGTCACCTCTGGATTTGCACAGATGTTGTAATACCAGGCCGGATTTTTCTGCTGACCCCAATTAGAGGCAATAAGCACAAGTTGTTCATTTTTGAACGGTACAGCCAAGAGCGGCACGGTGCGTGGCTGTCCACTTTTGGCCCCGATGGTGGTGAGATTAAGAATTTGTAGCCCCGCGAGGAACGTTGTGGCAGTGGAACGGCCGTTGCTCACCTTGAGCACCAGCTTATCCAAATGGTGCATCACCCGCGCCATAATTTGCGCCCCCACTGCCGACATGGCAATCCGCGTATTGATCTTTTGCAGCAAATTCTTTCTTTCAGCCATACAACTATTTTACGCCAGATGTCGCAAAACCGCAGACCCGGTAAAATCTTCGTCAGAAAAATCTGCGAAAATCTATCTAATCTGCGGATAAGAATTTGAAAAAGGGAAAATATGAGCCAGCTACAAGCAATTATTTTTGATATGGACGGCTTGATGGTGGACAGTGAGCCGCTTTCACAGCAGGCTTGGGATGAATATTTACGGCCGTATGGCCACCAACTCACGCCAGAAATTGTCAGCCAAATCATTGGCCTGCGCGCCGACATGAGCACGCCCACCATTAAAGAGATGTTCAATTTGCCCGAACCTGTGCCCGTCATCATTCAAAAACGGGCCGCCATCTACAGCCAAATTCGGGCCAACGGCGTACCCACCATGCCGGGTCTACACGAGCTGCACGATGAGATTGCTCGCCGCCAAATCCCCTGGGCCGTGGCCACCTCCAGCCCCCACCACCACGCCGAGGAAATTTTGCAGCAATTGGGGCTGCAAAACCGCTGCCGGGCCATCGCCGCCGGCGACGAAGTAGCAGACGGCAAACCCAACCCCGCCATCTACCTGCTGGCCGCCGAGAGGCTGGGCATTCCGCCGCAGCACTGCCTGGCACTGGAAGATTCCGGCCCTGGTAGCCTGGCCGCCGCCCGCGCCGGCATGACAGCTATTGCTATCCCCAACGCGCAAACAAAAACGGCCGATTTCAGCCATGTCCACCACCGCTACAGTTCCCTGCACGAGGTGCTGGCAAATTTGGATACATTCTTTGGGGATTAAACACTCTATTTCAACTGTTTCCCACTTGTCATGCTGAACGCAGTGAAGCATCCCTACCAAGTTGAATGGGATTCTTCATTTCGCTGCGCTTCATTCAGAATGACAAGTGTAAGAAACTGCGGTGAAAACTAGTTGCCAGAAACGGCCGTTAACAGTGGATTCGGGTCTCGTTCATCATCTTGCCGCATGGCCATCAGCAGCGGGAACGATAACAAGCTCACTACCGCCAGCCCCACAAAAATCCAGCGGTAATCCACCGTGTCCACCAAACTGGTTGACGCCGACTGCCCCATGCCCACGCCAATGTTGGAAATCGCCATGAAGATAGCATACTGCCCCGCCCCCATGCGCCGGTCCGCCTTGGCCATTGCCAACGTTATGTAAATTAACTCCGAAGCGGACAGCCAGATACCCCACAGCACAAACATAATCATGATGTTGCTTTCGTTGGCCACCAGCGCCATCAGCACCAAAATAGAAAAGACGCCAACGGCCGTCCACACCCCCTGCTGCCAGATGGAAATATTGGGCCGTCGAATGGTGTAAGTACCCACAGCGCCACCCACCACCATGCCAATGCCGCCCAGCGCCGCCACATCCCCCACCTGCACCAGCGACTGCCCCAGCCCCTCATTGGCAAACAGCGTCACAATGGCGTTGGCCCCGTAAACGGCCACGGAGTAAATGATGGCGTACAGGCCAAAGCGCAGGATGTCGGGTCGCCACAGGCTGCGCAGCGCTTGCCAGCTAAACTGTTGGGTTTCGCTGCGCTCGGTTGGCTCATTGGTCAGGCGCACCAAAATTTGGGGCGTCAGCGTCAGCAAAGCCACCACCACAAAGATCACCGTCCAGCCAAACTGCTCAATGATACGGCCGTAAACCGAAGCAAGCAGCACCAATCCCATCGCCCGGCTCACCACCATCACCCCCTGAATTTGCCCTTGCTCTTCCGGCGGGGTCACGTCGATGGCATATCCATCGGCTACCGTGTCGTAAATGGCCAGCCCCAGGGCAATGAACAGCGCCGTTACCACAAACAGCGGGTACATCTCCACCGGCGGCACAAAGGCAGCGGCAATGCCCCCCACAGAAATGAGCACCAGGCCCAGACTGATGTACGGCCGTCGGTGACCACTCCCGAACAGCGGCAAACTCAATTTCACCTTGTCGCTCAGCAAACCAATCCCTATTTTGAGGATGAACGGCACCACCAACAGCCCGTTCAGCAGCGAGAGCTGCCAGGCGGCCGCGCCAAACGCCCGCAAATACAAATTGTTAAACACCAACACGTAGCTGGCAATCGCTCCCTGGGCAAAGTAAAGAGCACCAAACAGCATGTAACGGCCGTTGCGCGTGTTCGTTAAAGAAAATGAAGCGGGTTCAGACATGGCCGTTGTTCCTGTTGGATAAAGATTTTTGCACATCACCAACCGTAGCCGCGGATTCTTTCCGCGCCTCGGATGCGCGGAAAGAATCCGCGGCTACAAATTAAAGTTAAAGCAATTCGGCAGAGAAGATGCGATCCAGACGGAAGGTGCGCTGGTCTTGGGCCTGGTGGCAGTATGCTACCAGGTAGCCTACACCGTTGTGCTGGCTGGGGTACAGTGGCGTCACCACCCGGTTCGATTCGCCATTTTGGCCCAGATAGAGCAAACGAAGGTTACGGCCGTTCCCCAACGCCTCGGCCACCACGCCCGGCAGCTGTCCCGCAAACGAAGGCGCATAAATCGCGCTCCCCTGGGCGTGCAGCAAATCCCCCACTGTTTCCAGCCGCCGCTGTTCCAAGGTACGCACCATCCGCTTAAGAATTTCGGCCGTCATGTACACATCATTCAGCGCCCGGTGGGCCCGCCCCATGCGCACCCCCAAATGGCGGGCAATGTGGCTCAGGCTGTTGCGCCCAAAATGGAAATGCCGCCGCGCCAACAACAGGGTACACAGCCACGGGTTCGGCAGTTTGGCCGCCTGACCGCTGGTTTGTAGGCCGTGAATCAACAGCTCCTGCCCCACAAAACCGGCGTCAAACTCCGCATTGTGGGCCACCACCACCGCGCCATCCAGCAGCGCCAGCAGATCATCCGCTACCTGGCTAAAGGTAGGCTGCCCCAGCAAATCGGCATCGGCAATGCCGTTGACGGCACTCGCTTTGGGATCCATCTTGCGCCCCGGCTGGATGAGGCTGCTCACCTGCCCCACCTCCTGCCAGTTTTCCAGCCGAATGGCCCCGATTTCCACGATGCGGTGTCCCAAGCCAGGGTAAAGGCCGGTAGTTTCCGTATCTAGCACAACAATTGGCACGTCAGACGGCCGTTTCTCTAACAAACGCTGTTCCATGACTCAATTGTAGCAAACCCTGGAAAGTTCGTTAAAAAATGAAGCGTTACGTTTCTGTCGTTTGCTCAACGACGATGCCCCACCTTACTATCAGTCACCAATTTTCACCAACAACTCACATAAAAAAATTTTGCCAACTCGAGAATCCCATGCTATACTTCTCGCACATTTGACGAGCACGATGCGGAAAGTGGGAACCCCCCACTTTTTTTGTTTCTAGGCTCAACTATGGAGAACTGTAAATAAGGTTTTTGCCCCATGAAAAGCGAATTTATCTTAGCCTTTAACGAAATTTGTGAGCAGCGCGGCTTGCCCAAAGACGAGGTCTTTGAGGCGCTCAAGACCGCCCTGGTCTCCGCTTACCGGCGCGACACCAACATCAGCGCCCAGCAAAGAGTGTCGGTGGATATTGATCCACGCACAGGTGAACCCACCATCTACACGGAAAAAGAGGTGGTTGATTCCATCATTGACAACCGCACGGAGGTTTTGCTGGAGCAAGCCAAAAAAGAAGGCCACACCGAGGCTGAATATGGCGATCTGGTAATGGTAGACAGCACCACGTCCAGTTTCGGCCGTATCGCTGCCCAAACTGCCAAGCAAGTGCTGCTTCAGCGCGTGCGCGAAGCTGAGCGGGAACAGCTGTACGAAGATTTCTCTGGACGGGAAGGCGAACTGGTAAACGGTACCGTACAAAGCGTCAGTGGCCAGCATCTCACCATTGGCTTGGGACGCACCGAAGCGATTTTGCCCAAGAGCCAACAGGTGCAGGGCGAACGGTACCGCGCTCACGATAAAATTCGCGTTTATGTGCTAGAAGTGCGGCGCACCAACCGTGGTCCGCAAATTTTTGTGAGCCGCAACCATCGCAACTTGCTGCGCCGCTTGCTGGAGCTGGAAGTGCCGGAAATCTACAACGGCCAAGTAGAAATCAAAAGTATCGCTCGTGAAGCTGGGCAGCGCTCCAAAGTGGCCGTGCTGGCCCTGCAGCCGGGTGTAGACCCGGTTGGCGCATGCGTGGGTATGCGCGGTGTGCGTATTCAAAGCATTGTGCGTGAACTGAATGATGAAAAGATTGACGTGATCGAATGGGACCCGAACCAGCATACGTTTATTGCCAAGGCGCTCAGCCCGGCGCGGGTGTCTCACGTATTTTTGGAAGAGAGCTTTACGGATGGGAAAACGGCCGTTGTCATTGTCCCTGATGATCAGCTTTCATTAGCCATTGGGCGAGAAGGGCAAAATGCACGCTTGGGTGCCAAGCTAACTGGCTGGCGCATTGACATCAAGAGCCTCACCGAAGCTGCCTCTGAATCGTTGGACAACCTGGATCATCCTGCGGCTGATAAAGCTGTGGTGGGCAATGAAAAGCTTATTGACTCTGTGAAGCAAGTGCTGGCCAAGAAAGAAGCAGGTCGCCCCATCACTTCCGAAGATTATTACAACCTGGATCGTTTGGTGGGTGGTGTTGAAGGCAAAATCATTGCCGCCCGTGCTGCAATTTATGAAGAAGAGCGCAAGGCGCGTGTAGAAGCCCGCAAATCTATCCCTGAACAAGCCTGGGAATTGGACCTGGAAGAGCTGGATTTGCCAGGGCGCATCCACAACCTGCTTTTGGATGCTGAAATTGAAACCGTTGGCGCATTAATGATGACCCTGTCTTTGGGCGAAGATGCGTTCCTCAACATTAAGGGACTGGGTGACAAAGCGCTGGAAGTGGTGAAAGAGCATTTAGCCAACTTTGAGGGTTTGCCGGAAGAACCTGAAGTGGAAGTCGCCGAAGCTGAACCTGAGGTAGTTGAGGGTGCAGTCGAGGAAGAAACTACCGCTGAAGTTGAAGCCGAGGTTGAAGCAGCAGTAGACACTGTTGAAGAAGTTGAGACCGAAGAAGAAGCTACGGTTGAGGTTGAAACGGTTGACGAGACTGAGGCTGAGGTCGCCATCGAAGAAGATGACGAGTCAGAAGAGGAACCGGAACCGCTCATTGATGACCTGTCACAATCGCTGATTGAGGCTGCGCCCATTGAAGCGCCGCAAAAGCCGAAGAAGGAAAAGAAGAAACCGGCCGTGGTCATTGCCCGCCCGACGACTACACCTGAGCCTGAAACTGAAGATGATCGCCGACGCAGCCGTAAGGGCAAGCAGTTGGTGCTGGATGAAGAGTCTGGTGAGGTTGTGGTGAAGCGCAAGCGTAAGGGCAGCCGTCGTCGTCCTGAATGGGAAGAGTACGATATTGATGATTTCTAAAGGTCAACAGTCGGCCGTTTCCGTATGTTTTGTATCTGGTCTAATGCAGATTGCTGGAGACAGTGATGTAAAATTTTAGCAGGGGCTGGCAGATGCCAGCCAAACGCACTGTACCTAAACAATTTTTGATTCAAGCCACGCAGGAAACGGCCGTACCCAGCCACCCGCGTGGCTTCGTATTTTAAGATAGCTACAGAAGACTCAGCGGAAATAGAGAATAGCCTCTTAACGCTCTGTGTTCTTTGTGGCAAAAGAAGTTATGAGCAAAAAAAAGAAGCAGCCTGCCCGACCCAAACATGTGCCTCAGCGCACCTGCTTTGTTTGCCGGGAAAAACGCGACAAACGGCAGCTCACGCGCTTGGTGCGCACACCAGAAGGCCCAGTATTGGTAGACCCCACTGGCAAGCAAAACGGCCGTGGCGCATACCTGTGCGATGATCCTGTTTGCTGGGACAAAGTGTTGAGGAACGGCCGTTTGCTCAATCAGGCATTAAAAACAGAACTAACCGCCGAAAATTTAGCAGCGATTGCCATACACCGACCGGCGGTGGCTCTCCAAATAGAGCCAAAATAAATGTTACAAAAACTGTAAAACAGTTTAGCATGAGGAAGGAAGGGTGAAAATGACGACAACGAAAGCACCAATACAACTGCCAAACTTCATATCCGTTCGTGATTTGTCGGATTTGATGGGGGTCAGCCCTATCAACGTCATCAAAGAATTGATGAGCAACGGCATCATGGCCAACATCAACCAGGAGATTGATTTCGATACCGCCGCCATTGTGGCTGAAGAAATGGGGTTCGAAGTCGTCTCCGATACTGTTGAAGAAGAGGAAGAAACGGTTGATGTAGCCGAACAACCCAAATGGCGGCAAGTGCTGGCCAGCGAAAAGGAAACAGACCTCAAGCCCCGTCCGCCCGTCATCACCATGCTGGGTCATGTTGATCATGGCAAAACCTCCCTGCTAGACGTCATCCGCGAAGCCAAAGTGCAGCAAGGCGAAGCAGGTGGCATCACCCAGCACATCGGTGCGTACCAAGCACAAAAAAGCGGTCAGCTCATCACCTTCCTCGACACCCCCGGTCATGAAGCGTTCACCTCTATGCGCGCCCGTGGCGCACAAGCTACCGACATCGCCATTTTGGTGGTGGCCGCCGACGACGGCGTCATGCCCCAAACGAAAGAAGCCGCCGACCATGCTCGCGCCGCTCGTGTACCGATCATCGTGGCCATGAACAAGATTGACCTGCCGACGGCCAACCCCAACAAGGTATTCCAGCAGCTCAGCGAGATTGGTCTGGTGCCGGATGAGTGGGATGGTGACACGATGATTGTGCCAGTTTCTGCTAAAGAGAAGCTGGGCATTGATGATTTACTGGAAGGTATCCTGCTGGTTGCAGAAGATCTTCAGCCACGCGCAAACCCCACGGCATCGGCAACAGGAACCGTTCTAGAGGCTCGCGTTGAGCGCGGGCGCGGCATTATGGCCACGCTACTCGTACAAAACGGCACCCTGAACCATGGTGACACGCTGCTCATTGGTGAACATTACGGCCGTATCAAAGCCATGTTCGATTTTCGCGGTAAAACCACCAAATCGGCTGGCCCCTCCACCCCGGTTTCTGTCGCAGGACTCAACGGCATGCCCCAGGCTGGCGACCAGTTCGTCATTGTCAAGTCAGAAAAAGAAGCACGCAAAATTGTAGCCGAACTGGAAGAACAAAGCCGTACCGGCACCGTTGATGTTGGACGCAAAGTAAGCCTGGAAGATTTCTTCAGCCGTCTACAAGAAGGCGAAAGCAAAACGCTAAACCTCATCGTAAAAGCAGACGTGCAAGGCTCGCTGGAACCAATCATTAACAGCCTCCAGAAAATCGGCGCAGCGAACGAAGAAGTATCGCTAGACATCTTGCTGGCCAACACAGGCAACATCACCGAATTTGACGTGATGCTGGCTTCCGCTTCCGATGCCGTCATTTTAGGCTTCAACGTCGGGGCAGACCCCATCGCCCGCAACGCAGCTAACAGCGAACAGGTGCAAATCAACACCTACGACGTCATCTACAAACTGTTTGAAGACGTAGAAAAAGCGATGCGAGGTATGCTAGCACCCGTGTACGCCGACCGCATCATCGGTCGAGGCGAAATCCGCGAAGTGTTCCGCATCCGCAGCGTAGGTGCTATTGCCGGCTCCTACATGCGCACCGGCGAAGCCCGCCGCAATGCCAAAGCGCGACTCATCCGCCAAAACAAGCTCATCTTCGATGGCAAGGTGGGTAGTCTGAAACACCATGCAGACAACGTACGTGAAGTGCGTACCGGTTTTGAATTTGGTGTCAGCCTGGATGGTTGGAGCGATTATCAGCCGGGCGACATCATTGAGTTTTACGTGACCGAGCGGGTAGAAAATGAGTAAGATTCGGCAGCAAAGAACAGCCGAACAGCTGCGGATGGTGCTCAGCGACCTGTTCTTACGGGAACTGAGCGATCCGCGCCTGCATGGCATTACCGTCACCGGGGTGAAGATTGACCGGGAGCTGGAACATGCAGACATTTACGTAAGCGCCTTGGGAGATGAGTCTCGCGAAGCGGACGTGATGGCTGCCCTAAGCAGCGCCGAGGGCTATTTGCGACGCGAACTGGCCAGCCGCGTTCGCATGCGCAAAGTGCCACAACTGCACATGCATTGGGACCCCACCCTGGCCCACATCCAGGAAGTGGAATCTATTCTGGACAATTTGGACATTCCCCCAGCGGACAATGAATAAAAAGAGATTGGAGATTGGAGATTAGTACAATCTCCGATCTCTAATCTCCAGTCTCTGAAAACGCACAACAAAAGGATTACCTTTGCACCCAACCGAACAAGCAATTTTTACGGCCGTTCAGCAGGCCAACAAAATATTGGTCATCACTCATGTAGGGCCGGATGGAGATGCACTGGGGTCGTTAACGGCCGTTGGCGTCGCCTTGCGGCAATTGGGCAAACAAGCCACCCTGCTGTGTGATGATCCCGTGCCGGAGCGGTTCAGCTACCTGCCCCTGGCCGACCAGGTTCAGCCACCCAACGAGCAGCGCGACACCCCATACGACCTGCTCATTGCCGTGGATTGCGGCGACGAGACCCGCATGGGGCAAAGCTATGCCAGCCTGCCCGACGAAGTGCCCACCATCATCAACATTGACCACCACGTTACCAACACCTACTTTGGCAACATTCAGCATGTGGTGCCAGAGGCGGTCTCCGCCACCGAGATTTTGTACGACCTGTTTAAGCACATCGGCCTTACTATCACCACGGATCTGGCGATGTGCCTGCTCACGGGCGTGGTTACCGACACGCTGGGCTTCCGCACTGTGGGCGTTACCGCTAAAACATTACGTATCGCCAGCGAATTGGTAGACGCCGGGGCAGACCTGCCCCTCATCACCATGCAGGGGCTAAGCATCAAGCCATTTTCAACCGCCCAACTGTGGCAAATTGGCCTCAACAACATGCGGCTGGAAGATGGGCTCATCTGGACCAAAATCAACAACACCCAGCGCGAAGCCATCGGCTACAACAACACCAGCACGGGCGGCCTCGTGAACTTTTTGGGGAATGTCAATCGGGCGGCAATAAGCGCGGTTTTGCTGGAGATGAGCGACGGTACGGTGCGCGTAGGCTTCCGCTGCAATCCGCCGTACAGCGTTTCTGAACTGGCGCTGAATTTGGGCGGCGGCGGGCATCCGCTGGCGGCAGGTTGCTCACTGGATGGCCCGCTGGACAAAGCAGAAGCGCTGGTGGTGGCGATGGCCAAAGAAACGATTCGCCAACAGCAAACCAGCTTTGCTCAGGACTAATCCACAGATTTCGCAGATTATTTTTCTCTCTGTGAAACTCTGCACTCCTCTGTGTATCTCTGTGTTCCATAACCCCTACGGATTTCATGATGAATGATTTGAGCGGTATTTTATGCGTGGATAAACCGCTGGGTATGACCTCGCACGACGTGGTGGGGCGCGTGCGGCGGGTAGCCGGGCTGCGCCGCGTGGGTCATGCCGGTACGCTAGACCCACTGGCGACCGGTGTGCTGCTGCTGGCGCTGGGTCGCGCCGCCCGCCTGATTGAGTACCTGGTGGGGCATGACAAGGTTTACGAAACCACCGTTCGCTTGGGCCAAACCACCGCCACCTACGATGCTGAGGGGAATGTGCTTGAAGAACGGCCGTTTACCCACCTCATCCTTCCCCAAATTGAAAAAGCCCTCGCCCAGTTTCGCGGCAACATTTTGCAGCAGCCACCACTCTACTCGGCCATCAAGCAAGGTGGACAGCCCCTGTACAAACTGGCGCGGCAGGGCAAAACGGAGGTGGAACGGCCGTATCGCCCCGTCACCATCCACGAACTAACTTTGCTGAGCTGGGAACCACCCCTTTTGTCGCTGCGCATTGGCTGCTCCTCCGGCACCTACATCCGCTCGCTGGGGTATGAATTGGGTGAGGCGCTGGGCTGCGGCGGCCATTTGAGCAGCCTGCGGCGGTTGGCGGTGGGCGATTTTGGGTTGGAAACGGCCGTTCCCCTCGACACCCTCACCCCAGACAACATCACCAATTATTTGCTGCCGCCAGAAACGGCCGTGCGCCACCTGCCCCGCCTCGATTTGCCGGAAACGGCCGCTGCCGACATCCTACAAGGTAAGCCAATCCCGCAAGAAAGTGAGCCATTCGCCGAACTGGTGCGCGCCTACGGCCCAAACGGCGAATTTCTGGGCGTTGTCGCCGCCGAAGATGACCAATGGCGTGCCCGCAAAATGTTCCCTGCCATCCCCTAATCCTTTTGATACAATTCTGACCTATGACAACCCGTGTTGAACAACTTTCTGATGTAACCGAGCGCGTGCCCACGTTTGTGGCCGTTGGCTCGTTTGATGGCGTGCATTTGGGGCACCAAGCCGTGCTGCAAGCGATGATTTCTGAAGCCAAAGCGCTGGGGGCAAGAACGGCCGTTCTCACCTTTTTCCCCCATCCCCAGCGCGTCATTCAAAAAATGACCGAGCCATACTACCTGGGCACGCTCGACGAGCGCGTGGCGCTACTGGGTAACCTGGGCATTGACCTCATCATCACCCACCCTTTTAATGACACCGTGCGCCAAACCCGCGCCGCCACTTTTGTGGATGAGCTGTGCCGCTACCTGGACATGCGCCAGATGTGGGGCGGCAACTTTGCCCTGGGCTACCAGCGCGAAGGGGATATTCCCTTTTTGCGCAAATTGGGCGAAGAACGCGGCTATTCCGTCCAGCAGGTGGAAGCAATGGTGCCGTGGCAAGGGGAACGGGTCAGCAGCAGCCGCATCCGGCGCAGCTTGTTGGAAGGGGATTTGGCCGAGGTGAATGGCTGTTTGGGACGGCCGTACTGCGTCAGCGGCACCGTTGTCGAGGGCAAAAAGCTGGGCCGGACCATTGGCTTCCCCACCGCTAACGTCGATTTTTGGGAGGAGCAGTTGCTGCCTACTAACGGCGTTTATGCTACCTACGCCTGGCTGGGCGAGGAGCGCCACCTGGCCGCCACCAACGTCGGCGTGCGCCCCACCGTCAACGGCAGCGCCGTCACCGTAGAAGCCCACCTGCTCGATTTTGATGCGGACATTTACGGCCGTACCCTCCGCCTGGAATTCATGGGCCGCATTCGCCCGGAAATGAAATTTGCTGGCCTGGAAGCGCTCAAAGCCCAAATCGCCGCCGATGTGGCCAAAGTACAAAACATATTGACATAACGTAGGGGCAGGTCTGAGACCTGCCCCTACAAATATTTTTTCATGCAAGATTCCTACTTCAAAAAGACGCTCACCTTCAAACACAACGATAAAACGCTCCAGTTTCGCGTCTCGCAGGAGCTGTTTAGCAGCTACGAGGTGGACGCGGGCAGCCGCTTTTTGCTGCGCACGCTGGACCAACTGCCAATGGCCGACATGCGGCGCGTGCTGGATGTCGGCTGTGGCTATGGCCCGCTAGGGCTAACGCTGGCCCGACTGGACAAACACTGCACCGTCCATCTGGTGGATCGGGATGCCCTGGCGGTGAATTTTGCTCAACAAAACGCCGAACTCAATAATTTACATAATATTTCGATTTATGGCAGCCTGGGTTACGATGCCGTTACTGAACGAGAGTTTGATCTGATTGTTTCCAACGTTCCCGGCAAGGCGGGTGAAGAGGTGATTGCCCACCTGGTGCGTGGCGTACGGCCGTTCCTCACCCCCACCGGCCACGCCGCCATCGTCGTGGTCACTCCGCTGGTGCCGCTGGTGGCCCAAACGCTGGGCGAGATGCCAGACTGCACCGTCACCCTGCAAGAATCTACCGCCAACCACGCCGTCTTCCACTATCACTTCACCGCGTCAACTAACGATGAGCCGCAACCAGCCTTTGCCAGTGGTCTCTTTTGGCGGGACGAGTTGGCCGTGGAGTACAAGAAACTGAAATTTGGCATGCAAACGGCCGTTGGCCTGCCAGAGTTTGATTCGCTCAGCTTTGCTACCCGACTGCTGTTCAACCTGCTAAATGATTTGCCAGACCAGCCTATCGAACATTTGTTAGTGGTGAATCCGGGTCAGGGGCATACGGCCGTTGCCGCCTGGCTTTCCCTGCACCCCCAACAAATCACCCTGGTAGACCGGGATTTGCTGGCCCTGCAAGCCACCCTTACCAACTTGCAGCAAAACGGCTGCCCGGCCGAACGCATTCACAGCCACCACCAAATCGGGCTGCCGCCGCTGGCTGCGCCTGCCAACCTCATCCTCCACCCCCTGCGCGACAGCGAAGGCCCCAAGCTGGCCGCCGCCCGCCTCAACTTGCTGGCCGAGCAGCTCGCTCCCGGCGGCACGATTCTCATCGCCGCCAACTCGCACCTCATCTCCCAGGTGGAGCAGCAGGTGAAGAAGAGCAATCTGCTCAAACCCCACAAGCGCAAAAAGCGCAAAGGGTTCAGCGCCCTCAGCATCCTGCGAAAATGAGTTTCGTCATGCTCCGAAAGTGACAAAATTCTGTTTGTTCGGTATTGACTGAACAAACAGAAATAATTACCATATAGCCATTCGCTTAACAAGGAGAATGGCTGCTTTTGAGCAATCCAGACGAACAATTGCTGCATTATATTGAGGATTTTGGCCTGTACTTTGAGCAATTTGGGTTGGCGCGCACGGCCGGGCGCATGTTGGGTTGGCTGCTCATTTGTGATCCGCCGCACCAGACAATGGACGAATTGGTCGAGGCGCTCCGAGTGAGTAAAAGCTCCATCAGCACCACCAGTCGCATGCTGATGTACATTGGGCTGGTGAGCAAGGTGAGCTTCCCCGGCGAGCGCAAGGATTATTATCGCATTAGCGAAAACGCCTGGGTGCAGGGCTGGGAAGCCAAAAACAACCAGACCACGGAAATGAAGCTGATGGCGGTACGTGGGCTGGCACTGATGCCCGAAGATAATCTTGGACGGCGGGAACGTTTGCAGGAAATGCACGATTTGTATCAATTTTTGGAAGAGGAACTGCCTAAACTGACGCAGCGCTGGCTGGAAATCCGCCAAAATAGTTAGCGACCCGCAAAAACTCGCTTCGTAGCTAAAGAAAAGGTAACTGAACCTGAGATTGGCTTTTCTTTGTCTATTCCGCGAGCCGCGCAGGGCAATTGGGCAACCACCCGCTCGCTTTGAGGTGTACTTTTTTTGGAGAAAACTATGAGTAAACATGTGATTGAAACAAGCGGTCTGACGGTGTATTACGGCCGTCATCGCGGCATCGTCAACGTGGATTTGACCGTTGAGGAAGGAGAGGTTTTTGGCTTCCTCGGCCCGAACGGGGCGGGCAAAACCACGACCCAGCGGGTGCTGCTAGACATCATCCGGCCCACGTCGGGCAAGGCGTCCATTTTTGGGCTGGATTGCCAGACTCAGGGCGTGGACATTCGCCAGCGGGTGGGCTATCTGCCCGGTGAACTGGCGCTGTACAAAAATATGAAGGCCAGCCAGTTCTTCAAGATGTACGAATATTTGCGCAGCGAAAATGGTAGCAAAGGGTACTGGAAAGAGCTGGCCGAGCGGCTCGATCTGGACACCAGCCGCAAAATTGGCAACTTTTCACGCGGGAACAAGCAAAAAGTGGGCATCGTGGCCGCATTTATGAACCGTCCCGACCTGCTGATTTTGGACGAGCCAACGGGTGGTTTAGACCCGCTGGTGCAGCAAACGGTGCTAGAAATGGTGCGTGAGGCGCAGGCAGACGGCCGTACCATCTTCTTCTCCTCCCACATCTTGCCGGAAGTGCAGGCGGTGGCTGACCGGGTGGGCATCATTCGCGATGGCCAGCTGGTAACGACACAGCGAGTGGAGGAGATGGTGGCCCAGCGCGTGACCCGGCTGAATCTGGGCTTTGCAGAGCTGCCGCCAGCCGATGCGTTCCAGTTTGCGGGCGTCACGGAGCTGAGCCGCGGCGAGCGGGATGTGATGCTAGAAGTGCAGGACAATCTGGCTCAGGTGCTGGCCGCAGCGGCGGCGAACAACATTCAGCATATCGAAACAATGAACGTCAGTCTGGAAGACATCTTCCTGACTTACTACGGCAAGGGGAATGGAGGCAATCATGCTTAGGTTATTGTGGCAAGAAATCGGTTTTCGGCGCAGCGCCATTATTGGCTGGGGGCTGGGACTCTGCTTTTTCCCGCTGGTCTACATTGGCATCTACCCCTCGGTGGCTGACCAGATGGCGGGATTTGCCGACCTGGAAATTTACAAGGCGATGGGCATGAGCATTGGCACGTTCCCCGACTGGGTTGGCTCGATTTTAATCATTTTTATGCCGCTGGTGGCCGCGATTTACGGCATTATCAACGGTACCGGCACATTGGCGGGTGAAGAGGAAGACGGCCGTCTCGAAATGATCGTCACCCTGCCGCTGCCGCGCTGGCAAATCGTTACCGCCAAGGCACTGGCCTTTGTGGTGTCGTCCATCCTCATCTTTTTGGTGGTGTCGCTGGTTTCCATGGGGGTCTTCCTGGGCATTGAAAGCCAGATCGAGACCGAAATGGTGGGGCTGGATATGTTCCGAACCGTGATGATGACCTGGCCACTGGTGTTTGCGATGGGAATGCTGGGCATGTTCCTGGGCGCTTTTTGCGCCAACCGTCGCTTTGCCTCGATGGTTGCAGCGGCCGTTTTGGTGGTGAGCTACTTTGGCAGCAATCTATCGGCATCCACCGATGTTCTGGAACCATTTAAGCCGTTCTTCTTGTTTACCTATTTGGATGCATCGGGAACGGCCGTACTAGAAGGGCAGGCTGCGGGGGATATGCTGGTGCTGCTGGCCGTCGGGCTGGTGAGCTTGGCCCTGGCCCTCGTCTTCTTCCAGCGCCGCGACCTGACGGTGGGCCTGTGGCCGTGGCAGCGGGCGCGGGTTTCGTAAACGGTAATCTGTAAACCGTAAACAGTAATCGGTAAGCAGTGAACAATACTGCTTACCGATTACCGAACACCGATTACGGATTACCGCTCACTGGTGATTTGTGAACGTGAACGACTTTCCAACCGGCCGCGTCCTTGACCAGGACGCGGCTTTCGTTGTGGCTGCGGTGCTGGATGCCTGCGTCGCTGGCGATGGAGAGCATGAAAGTGTAGGAGACAACGGCCGTTACCACCCCCATCCCCTCGCCATAAATCTGCACACGTGGCTCCCACAAATCGTAGCGGAAATCGCTGTTGGTTCCGGCCCAGCTGTGGTCAATCATGAACAGGTGGAAGTCCAGCCCGTCCTGCCGGTGCGGTGTGACAAACCATTCGTACAGCGATAAATCTTCGGATGTGGTCGCTTTGTAAGTGGCCACATCCTTGCTAAAAATGCTCTGAATGTGCCGGTGCAAAAAGTCCCACATTTCTTGTTCTAATTTGCTCATACCTACCCCTGATCCAATTGTTGCAGCGCCATTTGCACGCGCTCGTCGAAGGATTTAACGTCGCGGGGGATGTTTTGTAGGGCTGATTGGGCTTCCACAATGCTGAAGCCCAGCCCGGTGAGAAAGTCAATCACATCGGCATCGACATCGCTGACCAGCGGTACGGCCGTATTCACCTGAGACATGTCCAATTTATCACGCAGCTGGAACATGATGCGTTCGGCCGTTTTCTTACCAATACCAGGGACGCGCTGGAGAACGGCCGTTTCCTCCCGCATAATCGCACTTTTCAGCAGTTCTGGACTGAGCGTCGCCAAAATGGAGAGTGCCACCTTTGGCCCGACGCCGTTCACACCCAGCAATACTTCAAAAAGCTGCAAATCCTCTTCCGCCTCAAAGCCGTACAGCGACAGTTCCTGCTCGCGCACGATGAGGTGGGTGTGCAGCCGCACCGACCGGCCCACGCCGCCCACATCTTCCAGCACCGTGCGCGGCACAAACACGCGCACGCCCACGCCGCCTACACCTACAACCAGGCTGTTATCTTCAATTTTTAGAATGGTTCCACTTAGCGAAGCTATCATCTAAATCTTCCCAAATTACCGCAAAATAATAAGAAATACGACCATAAGTACAAGAAGAACGCCTAAAGACAATGTCCATAAAATCAGTTTGGATGAATCAAATTGTATCGCTACTTTATGCCTTTCTGGGGCAACATCATGAAGTTGTTCCCAACGTACGACATTCCGACGGTAACCCACAATCAACCGATTGAGCGTGTAAGCTAGATCATTTTCCAGGGCAAAATCAACCATGGATTGTGCTTTTTCTGCTTTTGTTACACCTGGCAGCCCTTCATAATCCACGTTCAGCCAGGAACAAAGCGTTTTCAATTCAACTTCATTGAAATGATAATGAAGTGCACTCAGCGTTTTTTCGGTAGAAAAATGGTATGGTCTGGACATTCTTCAAAAAAATCTCAATCGTACAGGTTTTCAAACCGCTGGTAATGGTAATGGGTGATGGCCACTGCCAGGCCGTCGGCGGCATCGTCGGGGCGGGGTGTTTCTTCCAGATCGAGCAGGTTGCGCACCATGAGCTGCACCTGGGCTTTGTCCGCTTTGCCGTAGCCAGTGACCGCGTCCTTAATTTTGGGCGGGGAGTATTCGCCGATGGGCAGCCCAGCGTTGGCCACGGTGAGCAGCAGCACACCCCGCGCCTGACCCACGGTGATCGCCGTCGTTACGTTACGGCCGAAAAAGACCTCTTCGATGCCCACGCTGTCTGGCTGGTAGGTGTCAATCAGTTGTTGTAGTTCTTGCTGGATTTGCTGTAAGCGTTGGGGCATGGGGGTTTTGGCGGGGGTGGAAATGACGCCGTAGGTAACGGCCGTAAATTCCCCCTCTTCCACATCCACAATGCCGTACCCGGTGGTTGCTGTGCCGGGATCCAGGCCTAAAATACGCATGAGGAATTGTGAATTGTGAATTGTGGTCGGTCATTAACCGACCACAATTCACAATCACTTACGCAGCTTCCATCGCGGCGATCGCTTCGTCGCTGATTTCTAGCGTGGAGTAGACGTTTTGCACGTCGTCCAAATCTTCAATGACCTCAATAACGCGCATCACCTGAAGCGCATCAGACTCGCTCAATTCGATTGCGTTGTTTGGCTCATACACCATGCTGGCTTCTTCGACCGACATACCAGCATCTTTTATGGCTTCACGCACGGCCTGGAAGTTTTCCAGCTCGGTATACACTTCGGCCACCTCACCAAACTGAATATCATCCGCACCCGCATCAGCTGCAACTAAAAACAGCTCGTCCTGATCAACCTTGCCGCCCACCGCAATATATCCTTTGCGGGTGAACTGCCAGGCCACAGACCCAGCCTCTGCCATATTGCCCCCATTTTTGCTCAACGCATGGCGCAAATCAGCTACGGCACGGTTCTTATTGTCGGTGACCACTTCGACCAGCAAACCGACGCCGTTGGGCGCATACGCCTCGTACATCAGCTCGAATAGCTCGCTGCCTTCCAGCTCACCCGTACCGCGCTTAACGGCCCGCTCGATGTTGTCTTTGGGCATGTTGTTGGCTTTGGCTTTGTCGATGGCCAGACCCAATCGTGTGTTAAAAGAGGGGTCTCCGCCACCTTCACGCGCGGCGATGGTTAACTCTTTGGTCAGCTGGGTAAAAATCTTGCCGCGCTTTTTATCCGTAGCCGCCTTTTTATGCTTGATGGTGGACCACTTGGAATGTCCAGACATAGTTACTCTCCAACTTTTATTACAAATTTCAATCCAATAATTGGGATGTTGAATGCGTATTATAGCACAGTCAGCAGGGGAGCGAACAGTTAACAGAAGATGATGATTGAAGCGAAAGATTGGTCCAATCTATGCCAGAATTTTCGTTGAGCAAGGGTGGGCAAGAAGATTGGACCAATCTAAGAACGATAGGCGGATTCCGGCAACGGCCGTTTCCACCCCGTCGCCATCTTTCCACCCAACTTACCCTGCGCCACCGCTGCATCTAAATCTCCGCCACGCCAAAATTCAGCCAAAAAGTAAGCGATAAACGCATCGCCGCAGCCCACGGTGCTGCCCTGCACGGGAATGGCTTCGACGTTGTAAAACCATTCTTGCGGTTGGGAACGGCCGTCCCACACCCACACCCCGCGCGACCCCAACGTCACCACCAGCAGCTTGCCCAGGTCAAACACAATTTGGCGCAGTTGCGGCAGCAGCGGATCATCCAGCGAACCTGGCCAGCCGATAAAGCCCAAATCGAGCAGCGGCATCGTTGCGGCAAAGCGCTCAAGGGTAAGGTGGCGAAAATCAAGGAAATCGGCGGAGCGGAACGGCCGTTTCCACACCCCCATCTCGGCTAAACGATGCACCTCCCGCTCGATGCTGTCTACCAGCACAGCATGCACCCGCTCGGCCTGGGCCACCATCGCTTCTTCGGCAGACGTGAGCTGAAAATCAGCCAACACGCCTTCCACAAAGTTGTCCATGTAGATTTGCCCATCGGGCAAAAAAGCGATGTCTATGCTGGGGGTACGGCCGTTTCCCACCCAACTCTCTGGCAAATAAGCAATCTCATGCCGCTGAAAAAAGTCCCGAAACAGCTGCTCCCCATCCGGCCCAATGCGCGTGACGAACCGATGCGGCAAACCAAGCTGCCGCCAATGGTACGCCATGTTCAAACAGCCACCACCGGGGAGGATACGGCCGTCTGCCTTGTAAATATCCAAACTCGCCGCCCCTAACAAAATCGTCTCTGCTTCAACCATGTTCTTCCTCTATCAAAAGTCTAGGACGCGGACAAGCACGGATGAACGCGGAACAACTGATTTAAATCCGCGCTTGTCCGCGCTCGTCTACGTCCAATTTTTTAATATACCTTGACGGTAAAGTCGCCACATCTAGCCATCAACATTACAATTGGGTGATGGAAAACAGTACCCACAAACCATCTGCATCTGTCCAAGTTGCAAACCCCAACCAGCTTCTCTACGCGCTCATGATCACCGCCATCATTTTACCGCTTTCGGAATGGATGCTTTCCGTCTCTTTGCCCATCATCCGCGATGATTTTGGCATTGCGGCGGATTCGGCCGCCTGGATTTCCACCGCCTTCACCCTGCCGTTTATGATGCTGATGCCGGTTTACGGCCGTATCAGCGACAGTCTTAGCCGTAGACGGTTGCTCATCCTGGGCATTTCCATCTTCGCCACGGGTTCCCTGTTAGCCACTTTTTCTACCAGCCTCACCAGCCTCATGGTCGCCCGCGTCATCCAGGGCGTGGGCGTAGCCGGCCTGCTGCCGCTCTCCTTGGCGCTCATCACCGGCGTGTTTCCCCCGGCGCAGCGCAGCCAGGCGATGGGTATGTGGAGCACTGTTGGCCCGGTGCTGGGCGTCATCAGCCCCATTTTGGCTGGCGTCATTGTTGGGATGTGGAGTTGGCGCACCAGCTTTGTTCCTGGCGTTATTATTGCTGTGGTGAGCATTCTGGCCATCCATTTTATGACCCCCGCCACCGCCCGGCAGGCGCAGTACCAGTTCCTGAAACGCTTCGACTGGCTGGGCGTTCTCTACCTCTCGGCGACGCTCGTTTCGCTGCTGTTCTACTTTTCCAGCCGCCCCATCACCGGGCGTCCCCCACTGCAAGATTGGCGACTGTTGTTGGGCACCATCCTCTTTTTGGCGCTTTTCCTGCGCCACGAAAACCGAAAAACCAATCCGTTCATCAATTTACGCATTTTCAAAAATCGCGCACTGGTTATCGGCTCCGTTAGCGCCGGTTTGCGCATGTTGACCCTAGGTGGCGGGCTGGGCTTCCTCATGCCGCTCTACCTGGCCGATGTGGTGCAGCTAGACCCCACCCGCTCCGGTTTTTACCTGATGGTGAACCCGGTGGCGATGACCCTGTTTGTGCGCTACGGCAGCCGTTGGTCGGAACGTTTTGGCAGCCGGGTGATTGGGATTGTGGGGTTTGGGATGGTAACGGCCGTTATGCTCATCTTCGCCCAACTCCCCGTCAACGCCGCCCATTGGTTCATCATCCTGCTGCTGTTTCTGTTTGGCACCGGCACTGGCCTGATGCTCTCCATGCTCCACCAGGCCGCCCTCGATGAAGTGCCAACCGCCGACCTGGGCACTGCCTCCGGCATTTACAGCATGATTCGCTTTCTGGGGTCGGCCTGCGGCTCAGCGTTTGGCGGCGTGCTGCTCCAGCTTTACCTGGACCAAAGCGGCATCACGCAGCTTGCCGCGTACCAACACGTCTTCCTCTGGTTTGCTGGGTTTGCCATCCTGGGATTGCTCACCGCCGCATTTTTGCCCCAAATCACCCCAAAAATCTAACCGCGGAGCGCGCGGAGGGCGCAGAGAATAAAAAAAACTCCGCGCTCTTGTATGTTTAAAAGTGAGAGATAATCAACGTATACAGATTATTTCTCAAGCAGCCGGGAGATGTTCGTTCGCGCTCTAAGTCCTGGAACTCGTCGCAGAGATTAACACCCCGGCTGCACACTCTATCAAGAGGACGGACGGTATCTGAAGCCACCCTCAGGGTTGAGCTTGTATTAGCAAGAAGGTTCGCTGGATAGAGTTTAGCCCAATCCAAAGGAACGGTTGCATGTTAACCATCAGTCTCGGCATAGACGTAGCAAAAGATAAACTGGATGTTGCCTTGTATCAGGCGGACAAATACAAACTCGCCTGCTTCAGTAACGATAAGGACGGCTGGCGTCGGCTGACCCGGTGGCTAAAGAAACAGAAAGCCAAAGGGGTTCACGTCTGCCTTGAAGCCACCGGTCGCTATGGTGAGGGCGTGGCATGGTATCTGCACCAACACGGTTATCCGGTTAGTGTCGTCAATCCGGCCCGCATCAAGGCTTATGCCCAAAGCCAATTGCAGCGCAACAAGACAGACCGGCAAGATGCCCAGGTGATTGCCCACTTCTGCGCCACACAGAATCCTGACTTATGGACACCACCTGCGCCAGAGATACAAGAGCTGCAAGCTCTGGTCCGTCGGCTAGAAACATTGAAAGCTAGTCGAACACGTGAACTCAATCGGCAGCAGTCTGGTCTTACGTCCCAGACGGTTCTAGACGCTATTGAAGAACATATCACCTTTCTCAATACGCAGATTGCCGACATTGAGCAGCGGATTCGAGACCTGATTGACCAGCATCCTGACTTGCGGGAGCAAAAGGAGTTGCTGACGTCTATTCCCGGCATTGGTGACATCACAGCCGCCACTTTCCTGGCCGAAGTACCTGATGTTAGCCGCTTTGAGACAGCGGCTCAGTTGGCTGCCTATGCCGGACTCACGCCGCGCCGCCATGATTCTGGCTCGTCTATTCATCGACGGGGTCGCCTGGTCAAAATTGGTAACAGCCGTTTTCGCACTGCCCTTTACTTCCCAGCTTTGACCGCCATGCGTCACAATCCCATTGCCTGTGCCTTGGTGGCTCGACTAGAAGCTAGAGGCAAAAAGCGCATGACGATTGTTGGCGCTGTGATGCGCAAACTGGTTCATCTGGCTTTTGGGGTGCTCAAGCACCAACGGCCGTTTGACCCAGATTATCTTGTTAATGTACATGGTACCGCTTGACTTTCAACACGGTATCTCCGCGGTAAAATAATCATAAACCAGCCAGAGGATTGGCTCTGTCTGATTCCAACGCCAGAAACTTGTCGTAGCGTACTTCGATGACCTTGCTCATTTGCCAGAACGCTTCCACGAAAAGATGGGCCTGGGTCAGCAGCAAGCACGTAACAAATAAAATGCCCATCCCACAACAAATGCTCCGTGTCCGGCACGTGTTGAATTTTCGTCAAAAAAAATCTCTTGCCGCATAATATTATCAGCATGATCCACTAAAATGAAACCAATCCCAAAAAGCCACACCTGATTTCCAAACTTTCTGTATTCCCTGTGGCAAAAAACGAACGGATATGACAATTAAAGATAATAATCTGTGCAATCTGTTACCAGAAAATCATTGGAGGAAACGATGGCAGTTGTAGTTCTTGGCAGTATCAACATGGATCTAACCACCTACGTTCCGCGCCTGCCCGCACCGGGGGAGACGCTGTTTGGCAGTTCATTCATCACTGTGCCGGGCGGCAAAGGGTTCAACCAGGCGGCCGCGGCCGGACGGTTGGGGACGCCGACGCAGTTCATTGGCCGCGTGGGAGATGATGCGTTTGGCAAAGGCGTGCTGGAACTGGTGGCTGACGAATCAGTAGATATTAGCGGTATTTTGGTTGATCCTGACAGTGGCACCGGACTGGCCGTCATCAGCGTAGACGAGGCGGCAGAGAATGCGATCATCGTCATTTCCGGGGCAAACATGGCCCACGACAGCCAGGAAGTGGCTCGCACCCGCGAGGCGCTGCAAACGGCCAACGTGCTGCTGCTGCAAATGGAAAGTCCGCTAGATGTGTCGTTGGCGGCAGCCCAGGCGGCCCGCGAAATGGGTGCCACCGTCATTTTTGATCCAGCTCCAGCCACCCCGCTGCCGCCGGAAGCGTACCAGCGGGCAAACCTGATGACGCCCAACGAACTGGAAACCGAAGTGCTGGTTGGCTTTCGTCCCAGCAACCAGGCAGAGGCGGCGCAAGCGGCTGAAATTTTGCTAGGTCGGGGATTGGAAACGGCCGTAATCAAACTAGGCGCTCAAGGTGTGTACTACCAATCTGCCACAGAATCTGGCTTCGTAGAACCATTCGCCGTGAACGCGATTGACACTGTGGCGGCCGGGGACGCATTTAACGGCGGGCTTGGCGTGGCGCTTTCAGAAGGGAAATCGCTCGCCGAAGCGATCCGCTGGGGAGCCGCCGCTGGAGCGTTAGCCACCACCAAACCCGGTGCCAGCTCCTCCATGCCCACCCGTGCCGAACTGGAACAGCTACTTAAAACTAAATAGGAATCCGCAACATGCTTTTTTCAAAGAAGGTCAAGAAAATACTCAAAGAGCATTCAGGGGAAAAAGCAATCATAGAAATTGATAGCTTGCTTACGCCAATTTTCCGTTCTGCCCCTGAAAAACTCTCGGATGAAGAGAAAACCATTGTCTTTATTGAGGCTCTTGAAAGAGAAATTAATAATGGTGGTTTTTCGCAGTTTTTCTTTAATTCCTCTGGTGCCTTTGTGGCAGAAACCGTAGAAGCGCTCAAAAATATTGGGTCATCAAAATTTTTAGCCCTTCTTGAAGCTGCAATTGCCCAATTTCCGGATTCTTATGTTCCCAAAGAACAGAGTGAACGTGAAGACATCATAGATAGAATAGAGGACAGCGCTGCCCCTGTTTGGCAAAGACTGGAAACGGAATTTTATCGGTATGAGGAAAATATTTATGACCTCATGTTGAGTTATATTTCGTCCAATATCAAAAAGTTTCGTTAACGTGTAGGGGCAGGTCTAAGACCTGCCCCATAGGTATCAAGCTAAGTGCTCTGTTAGGCTAATTATTGAACTTTTACAATTGGATAAAGTCGCTTTAACTTGATTCGTGCATCCTCGGTTGTGAAGCGCCAATCAATGCCCACTTGCTTTTGATTGCGTTCTTCTTGCCACGCTTTGGCTCTGGCGGTCACCGTCTCCATGTCGGGCAAACGCGATTTCAAGCTTTGCCGTCGTAGAGCTGACAGTTCACACTCGGCCATGTTCAGCCAACTGGCATGAACCGGTGTGTAATGCCACTCGATTTTGTTGGCAATTCGGCGAGCCTCAAGCGGCGTAAATCGCTCATACAAACAGGCAGCATGATGAATGTTCAGGTTATCGGTCACCAAGACAATTTTTTTGGCTGTCGGATACACTTCATCTACGAGTTCCTTGAGCACCTGGGCAAAATCCAGTTTGGTGCGCTGCGCACTGACCCAAACCCGACGAAAACCGGCTAAGGGTTCAACCGCTAAAAAAAGCGAGCACTTGCCATGCCGCTCATATTCATGGTCTTCCCGTTTGGGTTGGCCGGGTTCCAGTGGCAGAGAACCGCGTGGCGTGGCGCGTAGTGCCTTCTGAATTTCATCCAGACAAACCTGCGGATAATCGGCATCGTAGGGTCGTTGGTAGACGTCCAGAATATCTTCCATCTGGGCCACAAAGCGGGACCCAGGCTGCGGCATATTCCACGATTTCACCTGCCAAGGCTTAAGTTCATTTTTTTTAGCGCATCTCCGACAGCGACATGGCTAATGGTGTCGATGATTTCTAATGACACCAACCTGTCAGCCAGTAAGCGTAGCGTCCAGCGGTCATAGCCTTCAGGTGGGTCGCTGCAAACTAGCGCCACCAGATGAGCTTCTGCTGCCCCGTCAATCTTGGGTTTAGCCCCTGGTCGTTGCTTTTCGTACAGGGCACGGTTTAATCCTTGGCTGAAGTAATGCTCTTTCAGGTTGTAGATGGTGCCTTGGCTGACCATGGCAGCCTCAACGACTTGCTTAATCGTTCGGGCCTCCCCTTGACTGCGGTCCAGAAGGAGCAGCGCTCTGGCTCGGGCGATGACTCGGGCTGAATGGACGCCAGACTTTATCAATTGTTCAAGTTCAGTTCGTTCGTCTTGTTTTAAGTAAATGTGTTGATGTGTACTCATGTCCTAATTGTGGACATTTTTAGAATAATTACAAACTTTAGCTTAACGATGCACTAAGATAAAAAAGAGTGCAAAAAGAGAACTCCTGAGGCAAACTGGTTTTTTCCACGAAACCGATAACCAAAGGAGTTCTCTATGACAATCATAACACGGATAAGCCAAGCGATGCAGCAAGTTCTCAGCCAAACCGCAATGAAAGCAGCCCAGGAAACAGGATTCATCCAACGGCAGATGAAGGTATCAGGCGCTAATTTCTGCCAAACGGTTGTCTTGGGCTGGTTACAAGACCCGGAAGCCACGCTTGAATCATTGTGCCAAACGGGAATGGCGGTTGGATTAGAGATTACACCGCAGGGACTTGACCAGCGTTTTACGAAAACAGCCAGCGATTGTTTGTACCAAGTTTTGCAGTCAGCTTTAGCGGAAACGATCCAGTCAAAAGCGGTCGCGATTCCTGTTCTACAACGCTTTAATGGCGTGTATATCGAAGATAGCAGCAGCATCACCTTGCCCGAAGAACTCGCCTCAGTTTGGTCGGGTTGTGGCGGCAGTGGTTTAGCCAGTAACGGGGCTGTAAAACTGCAAGTGCGTTGGGATATGTTGCATGGCACACTCGATGGACCATACCTCACTGATGGGCGTACCCATGACCGCGTAGCGACTACCTTGAGCCAACCACTTCCAAAGGCGAGCCTCCTCATTCGTGACCTGGGATATTGGAAACTGGCGGCGTTAGAAGAGATAGCTAATGCGGGTTGTTTTTGGCTCTCACGTGCACAAGCCCAAACTGGATTTGTGGATGATATGGGCCGACAGTGGTCACAGGCAGCATACGTACACCAGCAAGAGAATGACTCGTTTGACATCTCCATCGAATTAGGCCTGGAAAAACGGCTTGAAGCACGCTTTATCGGGTTCCGAGTACCTACTGAGGTCGCCCAGGAACGCCGACGCAAACTCAAGGCAGCCTCAAAACGCAAAGGGCAAACCCTTTCTGTA
This sequence comes from Ardenticatenaceae bacterium, assembly GCA_020634455.1. Lineage (GTDB taxonomy): Bacteria > Chloroflexota > Anaerolineae > Promineifilales > Promineifilaceae > Leptofilum. Next base: position 1,967,194 of record JACKBQ010000001.1, read on the forward strand.
GCGCGATTAGCTTTGTGCGATTGGACTTTGTTTGTCACTAATGTGCCCACACACCGCCTCGCACTAGCGGAAATTCTGATTCTGGCTCGCTTGCGTTGGCAGATTGAGTTGCTTTTCAAACTGTGGAAATCACACGGCCATATTGATAAATCTCGTTCCGAAAAACCGTGGCGTATCCTGTGTGAACTATATGCTAAGCTGATTGGCATGGTTATCCAGCATTGGGCTTTTTTGCTAGGTAATTGGCGATTTCCTGACCGCAGTTTCGTTAAAGCTTCTGCAACCATTCGTCGCCATGCCATCAATCTGGCGGTGGCTATCTCTGATTTATCTCGTTTAGCAGAATCGTTCACTGTGCTACGCTCTTGTTTATCGCATGGCCTACGCATTAACAAAAGTGCTAAAACACCGCGTACTTTTCAACTTTTATTAGCTTTAGCTGAGCTTCATGCTTAGCTTGATACGCATGGGGCAGGTCTAAGACCTGCCCCTACATCCATTGATCATGAAAACATTGCTCAAAGCGGCCAAGATTGTTTGTTTGGATGCCCAGGACACGATTTTTGAACCGGGCTATTTGCTGGTGGAGAACGGCCGTATCCAATCCATCACTACCACTCCGCCAGACGATTTTGCGGGAACGGCCGTTGATCTGGGCCACAAGCTGCTAATGCCGGGGCTGGTCAACGCCCACACCCACACGCCGATGGTGCTCTTTCGTGGGTTGGCCGAGGGGCATTCGCTGTTCGACTTCGACGGCTGGTACAACACCATCCGCGTGGTGGAAGAGGTGATGACGCCAGAGATGATCCCCGCTGCCGTCCTCGTCTCCTGTGCCGAGATGATCCGCACTGGCACCACCACCTTCGCCGATCAATATTTCTGGATGGAGCAGATTGTCCCCGCCGTGCGCCAAAGCGGCTTACGCGCCGCGCTCGGCTATGGCGTGGTTGAGCTGGGCGAAGCAGCAGCCCGCCAGCGCGAACTGGACGCCGCCACCCAATTTCTGCAATCGGTCGCCCACGACCCGCTCCTCCAGGGCTGGGTGGGGCCGCACGCCTTTTTTGTGGACAACAGCGAAGCGGCGATGGAAATTGAGCTGGACTTGGCCATCGAATTCAACACCGGTTTTCACATCCACCTCAGCACCAGCGGCGAGGAAGACCGGTACTGTTTGGAAAAATACGGCCGTACCGCCATCCAACAACTCGCCAAAATGGACATGCTTCAGCGACCCATTTTGGCCGCACACTGCCTCACCGTCCCGCCAGAAGATTATCCGCTGCTGGCCAACGCCCCGTTCAGTGCTTCGATCAACCCCTCCTCGGCCATGCGTAACGCCGCCGGGGTTGCCGACGCCTGCGGCATGCTGGCAGCGGGCATCAACCTGGCGCTAGGGACCGACAACGTCACCAATAACAACAGCTACGACCTATTCAAAGAGATGCAAATTGTAGGCAAGCTGATGGCCCTGCATCACCGCACGCCCAACGCCCTGCCCACCCGCACCATTTTGCACATGGCCACCCTCGGCGGGGCGCAGGCGCTCGGTCTGGCGGACAAAATCGGCTCGCTGGAACCGGACAAGCAAGCCGACCTCATCACCCTGGACCTGGATGAAATTGGCTGGACGCCCAGCAACGGGCAAGATGTCTACACTGCGCTCGTCTACGCCGTCTCTGGCATGCACGTGCGGGATGTGATGGTAGCGGGCGAATGGTTGTTGAGGGACGGCCGTTTCCAAACCATCAACTATCAACAAGCCCGCCAAGACCTGGAAACCAGCTACGCAGAATTAGCAAAAAGAAGAGACTAGAGACTAGAGATTGGAGATTGCTCAATCTCTAGTCTCCAATCTCCAATCTCCATTCCCCCAAGGAGAACCGCTCATGGAAAAACTGATCATTGACACCGACCCTGGCGTTGACGACGCCCAGGCCATCCTCATGGCCGCCGCCCACCCCAACGCCACCATCGCCGCCATTTTGGCCGTGGGCGGCAACGTGGGGCTAGAACACACCCTGCGCAACGCCCTCACCCTCGTCGAAGTCGTCGAGCAAGAGATTCCTGTTTACGCAGGTTGCAGCAAGCCGCTGGTCATCTTCCAAGAAGACGCAGCCGATGTACACGGGCAAGACGGCCTGGGCGACGTCGGGCTTGCCCCCCAAACCCGCACGGCCGAAAGTGAACACGCCGCCCTGGCGCTGGTACGCATGGCCAACGAATCTCCCGGCGAATACACGCTGGTGGCCATCGGCCCCTTAACAAACATCGCCGTGGCGTTAACGCTAGATCCCACGCTGCCGGAAAAGCTCAAGCGCTTTGTGGTAATGGGTGGTGCCGTGACGGCGCACGGCAACACCAGCAATGTCTCCGCCGAGTTCAATATTTTCTACGATCCGGAAGCGGCGCATGTGGTGTTTGAAGCATGGGAAGCTCACGGCGGCCTGATTGAGCTGGTAGATTGGGAAGCCACGATTCGCCACGGCATCCCCGGCGATGTGATCGAGCGTTGGCACGCGCTGGACACGCCAAAATCTCGCTTTTACCAAAAAATGTCGGCCAAAACGCTGGAATTTATTCGCAACATTATGGGGCGCAGCATGATGTTTGGTGCGGACCCGCTGGCAATGGCTGTGGCTCTGGAGCCGGACATTGTGACCAAGGCGGAAGTGCGGCACGTTTCTGTGGAGCTAACAGGGATGTACACACGCGGCCAAACCACCACCGATTGGAACCAGCGCAACGGCCGTACCGCCAACACCAACATCATTCTGGAACTGGACACCGACCGCTTCTTCTCATTGATGGAGCAGGGGTTGAAATAATCCGCAGATTGACGCAGATTACGCAGATTTGGGTTGAACGCGGCCCAAAAATCTGCGCTAATCTGCGAAATCTGCGGATAAAAAATCATGGACGAGTTACGAAAACTGGTTGAGGAATACGAAGCGCCGCTGCTGGGGTTTTTGCAGGAGCTGGTGCGGCTGAAGTCGGTGAACGGCCGTCACGCCGAGCAAGCCGTTGCCGAGCGCATTGTGGCCGAGGCGGAAAAGTTAGGGCTGAACGGCCGTCTCATTGCCAAAGAACCGCTGCGTCCGAATGCCCTGGCAAGTTGGGGGCACGGCCCGCGCGGCTTTGCCCTGGTGGGCCACATGGACACCGTCGCCGCTGGTGATGCCAGCCTGTGGAGTTCGCCGCCGTTTGAGCCTGAGATTAGGAACGGCCGTCTCTACGGGCGCGGTACGGCAGACAACAAAGCAGGGCTGGCGATTGGCCTCTACACCCTCGCCGCCCTGCGCGATCTCGGCCAGCTCGATCCAAACGAAGTCACGCTCATCCTGGCGGGCGTCGTGGATGAGGAATCCGGCGCGAGCAGTGAGTTGGGGATGCGCTATCTGCTAGACGAAGGGCATCTGCCCGTGCAGGGCGCAATTTACACCTATGCCAGCGACATCGTTTGCGTGGGGCATCGCGGGCTGCTGCGGTTGGTGTTGGAAGCAAAGGGAACGGCCGTTCACTCCGGCAGCGACGAATGGAGCCAGGGCGAGAGCGGCGTCAACGCCGTCACTGGCCTGGCAGCAATTTTGCTGCAACTGGAACAACTAAAACTGCCCTACGAGCCACATCCTGCCTTCAACCACCTCGGTTTTACGATGACGCCTGGTACGCTATTCAACGGCGGCGAGTTTGAGAGCATGGTGCCTGCGGTAGCAACGGCCGTTCTCGATTGCCGCCTTATGCCCGGCCAAGCCCCGGAAATGGTGATTGAGGCCGTGCAAAGCATCATCGCCGCCGAGTGCGCCAACCGCCCCGGCCTGCGCGTCGCCATCCAGGTGAAAAACCGCCTGCCCGCCGCCGCCATCCCCGCCGAGCATCCGCTGGCACAAATCGCTCAGCGCCACGCCCAGACGATCACCGGCCAGCCGTGGCCCATTCGCGGCGCAGGTCCGGCCAACGAAGGGTACATGCTTATCGGCGCGGGCATCCCCACCCTGCCCGGCTTCGGCCCCAGCGGCGGCAATGCCCATGCCCCGGATGAATGGGTGGACGTGGCAAGTTTGATGGAAACGGCCGTACTCTACGCCACCATTATGTCAGATTACCTTTCGTAGGGGCGAGGCGGTTGGCCTCGATCTACCGCAACACTAAATACCAATCCCTTCCAACCGCCTCGCCCATTTGCTTTTACCAACATTTGGGCCGATTGCCTCGCCCCTACAACCACACAATCAGGAGAAAACAATGAGCGATTTACCCCGCGATCCCTGGCAAAACGTCACCACCGTTCACGGCTTTCCCGCCGACCATGTCATCTCTGCCCTGCAAAAAGAGATTCGGCGTGGCCACGCCGAAAACGCTACCCTGCTGGCCTATGAAATGGCGCTTACCAGCCCTGCTCTGGAAGATTACCTCTGGCAGCGGCTAATGGTCATCTCCGTGGAAGATATTGGCTTTGGCGACCCACAAGCGCCCATTTTGATCAATTCATTGGTGCAAATGCTGGACCGCTTCGACCGCAGCGTCGGCGAGCGCAAATTGTTTGCCGTCCACGCCGTGCGCTACCTCTGCCATGCCCAAAAAGATCGTTCCAGTGACGAGATGGTCAACTGGATGATGCACGGCGTGACCACCGGCACGCTGCGCCCCACCATCCCCGACTACGCCCTGGACATGCACACCGGCGACGGCCAAAAGCTGGGACGAGGCAAAGCTCATTTTTGGGCCGAAGGCGCCAAAATCGCCCCCGAACTACCCAATCGGGACAAAACCTACCGCCAGCGCATTGCCAAATTGCTAGATGCGGGTGCCTGGGACTAAAATCTTGCTAAATAAACATACCCTACCTCCTGCAGGTTCTATTCATAAGCATCATCTGTGAATAAACCTGCGGGAGGTTTATTGATAAAGGAGCTGAGATGAAAGTTGTGGTTTTGGCAGGCGGCGTTGGCGGGGCCAAGCTGGCCGACGGCATCGCCCGCATTTTACCCCCGGAAGATGTGACCATCATCGTCAACACCGGGGATGATTTCGAGCATCTTGGGCTAACTATTTGCCCGGATTTAGACACGGTGATGTACCGCCTGGCAGGCGTAGCCAACGATGAAACTGGTTGGGGGCGGGCTGGCGAATCGTGGCGTACCGTTAGTGAAATTAGCGCTTTGGGCGGACCAGATTGGTTCCGCTTGGGCGATCTGGATTTGGCGACGCATCTGGTGCGAACGCACTTACTCAACGGGGGGGAAACGTTAACGGCCGTTACCCAACACCTCTGCCAAAAATTGGGGATTCAAGTGAGCGTCCTGCCGATGAGTAACCAGCCAGCCCCGACAAAAATCCAGAGCGGCGAGACTGTGTACGACTTCCAAACCTGGTTTGTGCAGGAAAAATGGCAGCCGTCCGTCACCAAAGTGATCTTGCCGGAGGATGTGCGGGCGACCCGCTCCGTGATTCGCGCGCTTGAAACGGCCGATCTCGTCCTCATCGCCCCATCCAACCCCTTTGTCAGCGTAGACCCCATCTTCAACGTCTATCCGATTGCCGCGCTGCTGGAAGATCTGCCTCAGGCGATCATCGCCGTGAGTCCGATTGTGGGCGGAACGGCCGTCAAAGGCCCTGCCGCCAAAATGATGCAGGAGCTGGGGCTACCGCACACCAGCCGCGCCGTGGCGGGATATTACGGCGAGCGCATTGATGGCTTTGTCTATGATGTTCAGGATGCGGGAAGTTGTGACGATTTAGAGCTGGAAACGCGTTGCCTGGACACGATGATGCACACTGAGGCGGATCGTATCCGGCTAGCACAGGAAATTATGCAGTTTGCCGAGGAAATGCTGCGCGACTGATTTGAATTTTCCCGGAAACTGTTCACATGCAAACTTACACTTGAGCAGTTTCCGGGAAAATAATTGAATCAAACTTCTGGCTGTGAGGTAAAGGCCAGTCCCAGAGCAACCCCGATGGCAACGCCTGCGCCAATGCCAATGGCAAAGTTTCCCAAAGCAGCGCCCAGACCAGACCCCAAGGCAATGCCCACAGCAATACCGATGGCCATACCCACGGCCGTTTTATCTTTATTGGGTTTCGATTTCATAAGCCCTCCACAGGTGGCTAACGGCAGGTGATGTTGGTTTCTACGCAGAAACGGCCGTAATCGTTGCACGCCTCCCCAAAAAGCCCATACAATTGTGGTACAATCCCCGCTGCCAAACTTAAGAACTGGAGAGAAACATGGCACCACAAATTTCCATCGAAAATATAGCCGAGTACGTCGGCCAAAAAGTGACAATTAAGGGATGGCTGTACAACAGCACCCACAAAGGCAAACTGATGTTCCTGCGCCTGCGCGACGGCAGCGGCATGACCCAGGGCGTCGCCTTCCGCCCCGAAGTGGGCGATGAACTGTTTGAAACACTCAAAGGGCTGGGACAGGAATCATCCCTCATCATCACTGGGCTGGTGAAGGAAAACAACCGCGCCCCCGGTGTCCCCAGCGGCTACGAAATTGGCGTCGAAAGTGTGGACGTGGTTCAGAACGTTTCCGACTACCCGATTACGCCCAAGGAGCATGGTGTGGAATTCCTCATGGACAACCGCCACCTCTGGCTGCGCTCCAGCCAGCAGTGGGCCATCATGCGCATCCGCACCACCATCAAGCGGGCCATCATCGATTTTTTGGACAACGAGGGCTTCCTCAACATTGATACGCCGATCATTACCCCGGCGGCGGCCGAAGGCACCAGCACCCTGTTCGAACTGGGCTACTTTGACGAAAAAGCGTACCTGGCCCAAACCGGCCAGCTTTACAACGAGGCCAACATCATGGCCTTTGGCAAGGTGTACTGCTTTGGCCCCACCTTCCGCGCCGAAAAATCCAAAACGCGCCGCCATCTGGCCGAATTTTGGATGGTGGAGCCAGAAATGGCCTACTTTGATCTGGATGATTTGATGGGCTTTGAAGAGCGATTTATCGAGTACATCGTGCAAACTACGCTGGCCAAGCGGCGACCCGAACTGGAACTGCTGGAGCGCGACCTGACCGCGCTGGAAAACATGAAAGCGCCCTTCCCGCGCATCAGCTACGATGAAGCGATTGAGCGCATCGCTGCCATCCGCGAAGCCACCGACGATCTTGAACTGAAAGAACAATTGGCCATCGAGTGGGGCGATGACTTTGGTTCACCGCATGAAACGGAGCTGACGAAGCAGTTTGACCGGCCTGTGTTTGTCTACGGCTATCCGACGCAGGTGAAGGCGTTTTACATGGAGCCGTGGCCCGGTCGGCCAGAGGTTTGCAAGAGCGTGGATTTGCTCGCGCCGGAAGGGTACGGCGAAATCATCGGCGGCAGCGAGCGGATGAGCGACCCAGAGGTGCTGGTAGCGGCGATTGAGAAGCATGAACTGCCGCTGGAGCATTACCAATGGTACGTGGATTTGCGTAAATTTGGCAGCGTGCCGCACAGCGGCTTTGGCCTGGGCCTGGAGCGTACCGTGGCCTGGATTTGCGGCATCGACCACATTCGCCAGACGAGTCCATTCCCCCGCACGCTCAACCGAATGAATCCGTAAAGACCGAGGAGTAAGCATCCTCAGATGCGGCTTAGAATCGTTCGCATCTGAGGATGCTCACTCCTCATCTGTAAATGAAGACCTGCTTTTGCGTATTATGCCCGTGAAAACGGGCATCCATTTTTTATACACATCGTGAATTCCCGCCTGCACGGGAATGACAATTGCAACTCCGATTCGAAACCCGAAAACAACATGAGCAGAAAACAAATTTGGCAAATTGTGGGCTTGCTGGTGGTGATTGGGGCCATCGTGGCGCTGTTTGTCTGGTTTGTGGATTTACAGGCGGTGGGGGAGGTTTTAAGTACGGCCGTTCCCACCCACCTCATTCTCGCTTCCGTTTTGCTCATTTTAGGACTCCTTTTTTACGCCCTGCGCTGGCAACTGCTGCTGGGCAACAAACCCACACTCTTGCAAACATTCCACGCCAGCAACATTGGCCACGCGGGCAACATCATCGTACCCGCCCGCGCAGGCGAGGCGATGCGCATTGTGGTGCTGGGCCGCAGCGAAGCGGTGACGTACACCGAAGCAACCTCCAGTTTTGTGGTGGAACGGCTGTTTGAACAGCTTATGCGCCTGCTGGCGCTGGTGGCGGCTGTGGCCGTCGGCGCAGGTATTGAGCTGTCACCCGGATCGATTTTGGGCGGGGTGGCGGTGCTGGTTTTGACGTTTGGGGGCATTCAATGGCTGGTGCGGCGGCGCGAACGGGTGCTGGCTCGCTGGCCAGCCCGGTTTGCCAGACTGCCGCGCATCACAGAAGATGGGGCGCGGCGCACATTAACCGATTTGCTGGATAATTTAACGGCCGTTTCCGAACCGAAACAACTGGCCAAAGTGATGGGCAGTTCGCTGCTGTCCTGGGGCTGCTTCTGGGGTTTCTTTTACGTGACGCTGCTGGCCTTGGGGCAAGGCTTCCCGCCAGACGAGCGGCTGGCTGTTTCGCTGGGAGCCTTGGCGCTTTCGCCCCCCTCTGCACCGACGCAGCCAGGCATCTTTCATGCATCGGTAGTGGTGCCGCTGGCGGCCGTGGGCTTTAATGAAGTAACGCTGACGGCATATGCCGTCCTTCTGCATATTTTAGAAATGGTGTGGATGATTGGTTTGGCTTTGTGGGGATTAGCCCAAACCGGACTATCGGTAGGGGCTATGTTGCGACAAAATCAGCCAGCTACGGATCGCCCCCAATAAATTGAACATCTTCTCTGGGCTGCCACACCCAGCGATGCCGCTTGACGGGGTCTACTAAATCAGTCGTGTGATTATCGCGCCAAAAAGTGCAGTCTGGCAGGCCAGAAACGGCCGCTTCCAGCACATGAAAATTGTATTGTGAAGGCAGCCCTGGGTAAGAAATTGAATTTGTGTTTGCCTGATGCTGACGATGGCTGGCAAGGTTTAGCGCAATCGCTTCAGGTGAAATACCTAGCTCTTCCTGAAGGCAGCGGCAAGCGGCTTCTTCAATTGTTTCCCCTGGCTTTACTTTTTCTGAAGGGGGTTGGTTACGGAAGCGACGCTGACCATTCATAAATTCCTGCTCGGCCTCCACCAAAATATTATTGCCGCGCTGAATAATGATCTGCACCACTTCTACCACGCGGAGCGGCGGGGATTCCTTTAGCTGCACTTCGCCAGCCTCCAGCTCTTGCCACAAATTGCGCAAGCTTTTGCTGTTTTCTTTGCCCCAGGTATCGTACCGAATACCTTTGAGTTGCAACCATGCTTCTAAGGCATGCACCGAATGGAATTTATTCACAAGTGTCCTTTTCACTTTTCCCAATAAGCGCTTGTTTGCGTGCTGTGTGCAGAAACCACCACAATCAATAAGCATCCGATTTTCGGGTTGCATGGCGTCTCTTCCTTACCAATATGATACCTGCGATATGAGTTTTGGTCATCTTCCAGCAAGTTTTTGCCAGTAGCCTGTAAGCAGGAAGGGCAAAATATTCTATGCATTTCTCAAGTTTATTGTAGAAATCTGACCACTGGGGTGACGTTGCGCAGATTATTGCGTTATAAATCGCGACGAGAGAAGCTGAGCAAGCTAAGCAGCAAGAGAACGGCCGTATACACCACCGCATACCAAATCATCAGATCAGAGGGTTGGGAGAGCACGACAAACGGCCCAGCGGCAAAGGGGGAACTGGTAACACGCGGCTGGAGCAAAGCCAGCGCCTGCTTCCACAAAATTTCGGTGGGCATAATTAAGCTGGTGACGATGCCGATGTCTACGGCCGTTTCATTCTGCAACAAGCTGCCAATCTGCTCCACCCAGCCGCCAATGAAGGCGATGCCCACCATCATAAACGCCAAAACGCCGTTGGCCAGGGTAGACAGGCGCGTGCCGCCCAAAATCGTCAGTGAAAGCACCAGCAAGCCTTGCAGCAGCATCAGCCCCAACCCAACGGGAATGTTCGGCACGGCAAAACCGGTGCGGAAGCGATAGATCAAAATCAACCCGCCGACCAGCAGCAAAATGTAAATGGTGAGCATGGCGGCAAAACCCAGCCATTTGCCCAAAATAACTTCCCAGCGGCGTACTGGCTTGGTGACGAGCGCTTCAATGGTGTGAGAATCAATTTCGCCAGAAACGGCCGTTACCGAAATCAGCACCCCCATCACCACCACCAAAAAATTAATCACGTACAGCCCAGAGGAAAACAGCAGCCCCAGCCCCAGCTCGACTCTTTCTGGGCTTACGCCAACGCGGGCCAGCTCGCGGTAAATGAGGTGCAGCCCCAGCCCAAAAATAGTAAGGAAGCTAATGGCCAGCAGCAGCGCCAACCACAGCACCTTGCGCCGCTGGCTCTCTCGGATGGTTAGTTCAGCAAAAATGAGGATGGTTTGCATGGTTTTTTACTGTTCAGGTTTTTAGGTTTGCAAGTATGCAAGTGGCAAGTGTGCAGGTAAAAACTTGCTTACTTGCCCACTTGCAAACTCGCATACTTTTCACCCCTCCGATTGGTCGCCCACGATTTGCAGGAAGCGCTCTTCCAGGGTGACGGGTTGGGGCGTAAGTTCGTACAGCGTGTGGCCCTGGCTGGTGAGCCAGTGAGCCAGTTTGGGCAATGTTTCTTCATCGGGCAAGGTTAGGTGGATACGGCCGTCTACCAAAGCCACCTCATTTCCAAATTGCGCCAAATCAGCCAGCAGCTGTTCATTGGGCTGCCCCACGCGAATGGTGACGGGAACGGCCGTTTCTATCTCGTGCAGCGAAATTGTTTCCAGCACTTCCCCCTGGCGAATGAAGGTGACCCGGTCGCAGGTTTGCTCCACTTCGCTCAGCAGGTGGGAATTGAGGAAAACGGCCGTGCCCCGCTGCCGCAGTTGATTGATCACATTCCGCACCAGCCGCCGCCCTAACGGGTCCAGGCCAGAGGTCGGCTCATCCAGAAACACCAGCTCCGGATCGTTGAGCAGCGCCTGCGCCAGGCCGATGCGTTGGAGCATGCCTTTGGAGAAGGCGCTCAGCGGCGTCTGGGCTCGATCTTGCAGACCAACCAGTTCCAGCAGCTCCGGGATGGTTTGTTGGCGGGTTTGTTTGGGCATCTGGTGCAAACGGCCGTGTAAATCCAAAAATTCGGCCGCTTTGAGCCATTCGTGAAAACGAAAATGCTCCGGCAGGAAGCCGATTTTGGCCCGCGTGGCCCGATCGCCCAGCGGCTGGCCCAGCAGGGTGGCGCTGCCCGCTGTGGGCGTAATCAGCCCCAGCAGCATTTTGACCGAGGTGGTTTTGCCCGCGCCGTTTGGCCCCAAAAAGCCAAAGATTTCGCCTCGTTTTACCTGAAGCGTGAGGTTGGCAACGGCCATTTTTTCACCAAACTGTTTGCGTAATCCGGTGGCGTTTAGGGCAAGGTCTGTCATAAGTTTGAGCCTGACCTGACAGGTTTTGCATCGTAAGGATGGTTCATATAGAGGAAACCTGTCAGGTCTAGATATAAAAATTACCTCATCCCGTTGGCCAGCTCAGCCAATTCAGCTGTGCTTTGCACCCCAGCCAGGACGTAGAGACGGCCGTCTTTTTGCCAAACCAGCCCGTTCATGGTGCCGTCCAAACTGTTTAGCCCAATGGCGCTGACGCCGCTCACCTGCATCTCCTGGAAGGTGGCCAGGTTGCTGGGAATGGGCAGCAGCAGCGTGCTGGTCCAATCAATTTGCCGGGCCAGGCGGCTGGCTTCGATTGGATTGAGGCCGAGCAGTTGCAGCAGCGCTTCGCCTAACAGCGCCGGGTTTAGCGCCTCCGGGTATTGCACAACGGGGCTGTCCGTTTGTAGCAGAGTGGTGCCATCGGCCCAGCGCTGCTCCACGCCGCTGAACGTGGCGACGGTGATCCGCGCCCCATCAATGCCAGCGGGCAGCAGATCGGGATTCAGGTTGGCGGTTTCCAGCAGACTGCGGGCGTTGGCCTCATCAATGACCAATTGGCCGCTGCCACCGGAAGAGATGAAGATTTCGGTTGGGTCGCCGAGGGTGGGTAGGGTGGAAACGGGCGTTAAGCCGGTCAAACGCGCCGCTTCAGCCACCGAATCCACAGGCGTCAACGCGCCCGGTTCCTGGTCAATGATTAGCTCGCCGGGCATGACCCCCTCTTCCGCCACCCGCTGCAAAATGGCCAGCTGCTCTGGCGAGACGGAAACGGCGGCAAATTTTTGCACGCGGAACAGGCTGAGCAAGTCGCTGGCGGCGGCGCGCACGGCAGGGAAACTAAACGTTATGACAAGTAAAGTTATTGCCAGCGAAACGGCCGTTGACAACCGTCGCTGCGGGCCAAACAGCCATTGCCCCAACTGGGCCAGCCAGCCGGGGCGCTCGGGTGCCCGCTCGGCTGGCAGCCGGGTCTGCAGCCGGGCATATGCCAACCGCGCCGGGCGGGGCGCATCGGCCGCCGTTGGCTCCAAAACCGAGAGCTGCTCCATCACATCTTGTAATTGCTTGTCTTCGTTCATCTCATCACCTGTTTCGGTGTTCCGTTTACCGTAACCCCGCCGAGGGCTGAAGCCCCCGGCTATCTATGCAAGCCCCTCTGGGGCTTTCACAACTAGCCCAGTCGTTTACGGCTGGGCGAACCGTCGGCTACCGTTTACTTCTTCGTATGCTTCTTTAAAAGCCGCGGCGGCGCGGGCCAGCAGGGTGCCCACCGAGCTGGGGGCGACGCCGACGGCTTCGGCACATTCGGCGTAGCTAAAGCCCATCTGCCGCATGAGCAGGAGCTGGGTATCGCGCTCTGGCAGTTGGGCCAGGATTTGGCGTACGGCCGTTTCCCGCTCTTTTTGCTCCACTGCTTTGTCGGCACCAGGGCTGCCTTGCGGGTCGGGAACAAGCAGGGTGTTGCGCTGCCAGCGCCGCTGCCGCCCGCGGATGGCGTTGTAGCCCATGTTGGTGGCGGTGCGGTACAGCCACGCGCCGATGTTGTGCTCGCGGTTGCGCTGTAAAAATCGGCGGCCAAAGGCGTAATCGTGCAGCTTGAGGAACACTTCCTGGGTTACATCTTCCGCTTCATCCCGATTGCCCAACAGACGGAACAGCAGCCCGTAGACGCGATCATAGTGCTGGTGGAAGAGGGCCTCAAACGAGGCCACGTCCCCCTGCCCAATTTGTTCGAGCAGCAGGTTATCGGTCAGGCTGGTCACATCTGTTCCTTTTGCCATGTTGGTTGCTTTCTGTGTGGATAAACACCGGGAAACGGCCGTTTGTGACAATCCGGTAATCGGTGGTCGGTAATCGGTAAAACCGTTTACGGATAACCGTTCACCGATTACCGATAACCGGCTTCTTCCCAAACACCTGGTCATAATCCAACTGCCACGGGTTGGTGTGAACTTCTTCCAAACCAAGCGCAGCCAAATGAGCCTCAAACTGTTGGACGTTGCGGTAGCGGCCCACAAACAGTTTGCCCTCGGTGCCTTTGCGCCGGGTAACGAGCAGGGTGCCGCCCGGCTTGAGTACGCGGATCATCTCTTGCAAAGCGGCCGTATCCGATGGAAAAAATTCCAATGCTTCCAGGCAGGTGACGAGATCAAATTGGTTGGCGGCAAAAGGCAGCTTGTCGGCGACTTGCTGCACTAAACTGGCGCGATGGCCAAACGGCCGTAACTTTTCCGCCGCAAAGCCCAACATCTTCCCCGACGCATCCAGCCCGACAACACGGCCGTTAAATGTGGGCGCCTCCAGCAAAAAGCCGGGCAGCCGCCCGGTGCCGGTGGCCACGTCCAGCACCAGCGGATTTGGCACCTGGCGCAGGCGAACGAGCAACGGCCGTATCAAAAAAAATTGCTCGGCGTCTGGTTCAAACTCTTTGATGCCGTCGTATTTGTGCGCGGTGATGTCGTACAGCCACACCACCACCCGCCGCCCCAAATAAACCCCCTCGGTGGTGATGAGTAACCAGTAGAGGAGCAGGGCGAGAACGGCCGTTGTCAGAATAATCGCGATCCAGTGCATTTTGGTAAACGGTTATCGGTAATCCGTGATCGGTGGTCGGTATGGTCCGCTAATGATGAAAGCCCCAGCGGGGCTTCCACATTCTAGCCGGGGGTTTATTGAACTTTACAAAATAAATAGGTAATAGAGATAATATCATCATGGGAGGTGTTATTTATGCCCAAGAGACGATATTTGGAACTAACGGCTGTTCAAAAAAGCGAGCTAGTATTTGTGCGCGACCACCATGAGAAAAGCCACATGCGAGAAAAGGCCGCCATTTTGCTCAAAATCGCCAGCGGCATGAGTCCCAATGCCGCCGCTAAAGACGGAGGGCACAAGCCGCACCATCCGGATACTATCTACAAATGGCTAGATTGGTATGAACAGGATGGTCTTGACCGACTTGAAGTACAGAAAGGACGTGGCCGCAAAGCGGCTTTTTCCCCCTCGGTACGCGAAGCCGTCAGAAGCAAAGCAGGCACTGCTCCAGGTGATTCGACGTGACCCCCGGCAGCTAGGCTTCCATTCTGCCCGATGGCGATTAGAAATGATAGTCCAAGCATGTACTTGGTTACAGGTCAGTACAGCTGGGAGTCTAAGCCGATTGCTAAAACGGCTGGGCATCAGCTATAAACGTGGCCGCGATTATGTGCATAGTCCCGACCGACATTATCAAGAAAAGCTGAGTTTGATTGAGTTGGCTCGATTACGTGCTTATTACGAACCAGACCGATATGTGCTGCTCTATCTCGACCAGCTTACTTACTATCGGCAACCAACGATTGCCCAATCATTTGAAAGCAAGGGTCTGCGACAGCCATTGGCTCAACGGTCACATCGGGCCAATAGTAGCTTCCGCATCATTGGTGCCATCAATTGCATGACGGGGCAACTTTCTTACTTGCAGCGCAAACGCATCACACGCACCGTCATTGCTAACTTCTGGACTCAATTGTACCAATGCTATCCAGGTGCGGAGACAATTTACGTCGTTCTGGACAATTGGCCCGTTCACTTTCACCCGGATGTATTGGCCGTTTTACAGCCACAGCAGTTTCCTTTTCCACCCAAATTGCCAGGGAACTGGCCGACTGAGCCTGCGCCGAAAGCCAAGCAGGACAACATGCCCGTTCAACTACTACCTTTGCCCACTTACGCTTCTTGGCTCAATCCGATTGAAAAGCTGTGGCGTTGGCTAAAGCAGGAGGTATTGCACCTGCACCGATTCAGCGATGATTGGCCAGAATTGCGTGAAGTTGTGGCTAGTTTTCTTGACCAATTTGCCACCGGCTCTGACGCGTTGCTTCGCTATGTTGGTTTATTACCTATTTAAATTGTTAATGTTCATCAACCCCCGGCGGGCACGGCAAACGATCCCCAATTAAGGGAGATACCCTTCGTCACGCAGCCACGCTTCCGTTATTTTCATCCCTTCCTCGATGGAGACACGGGAGACGAAGCCAAGTTGTTCCTGGGCTTTAGCGGGCGGAAATTCCGCTTTGAGGCCGTACATGCGTAGGCGGGGGCGATTGAGTGGTAAATCTAAATTCAAAATTTGGTTCAGCACAATCAAAATGTGCGCCGCCCAGAACGGAATGCGGCGCGGTTTTTTGCCGCACATCTCGCCGTAAAAGCCAAACCATTCGTTAAACGTCACCACCGGATCACACATGTTGTACGCTTGCCCCACCGCTTCGGGGCGAACGGCCGTTAACAGCATCCCATCCACCAAATTATCAATAAACACCGGGTAGGCGTGCCCTTCGCCGTCGCCAAAAATGACCGGCATCCCTTTGCCCACCAGCTTGATCATGTTGATCGTCCAGCTTTGTGCACGCGGGCCATAAACCAGGCCAGGACGAACGGCCGTAACTTCAATCCCCAACTCCTTGCCCAGTTCAAACGCCCGAATCTCGCCCAGCGCTTTGGTACGGCCGTAAATCACCTCCTGCTCCGTATCCAACGGCGTATCTTCCTTCACGTGCAGCACCTTGGGTGGATGGCCGTAGCTGGCGATAGAGCTGGTTTGCACAAACCGCTTCACGCCTGCTTCCGCCGCCAGCCGCACCGCCAGCGCCGTCGCCGCCACATTCAGCGCGTACGCCTGCTGCTCGCCACCGTGCCGCCCCAGCCAGGCCGCCACGTGGAACACCACTTCCTGCCCCTGCATCGCCGCGCGTGTGGCCTCTTCATCCAGCAAATCCGCTTTTACCAGCGTGACGCCCGCTTCTACCACGTGGGGCACGGCGTCCAGATTGCGCCCGGTGCCGGTGACGATGGCTCCTTCTTCCCTGGCCAACCGCTCCGCCAGCCGCCCGCCAATAAAGCCGGTGGCCCCGGTGACCAAAACTTTCTTCCCTTTGAGTGCATAGTTAATGATAGACATAGGCGAATTGTAGTGGAAAAGGAAACGGCCGTCATGCGGAAACGAGTGTTGGCACATATAAATGCGGACGACCGCAGATTAGAGGCAACTTTCCGCGTCATCCGCGCTAGTCCGCGTCCCATTTTAGAAACAAAAGAACGGCCGTATCCTGGTAGAGATACGGCCGTTCTCGCACAAAAGGTGTCGATAAGCTAAAAAATTAATGAGTCGGTTGTTCCACTTCAGCAGGCACTGGCGTTTCAACAAGGCGTCGGCTCGGATCAATGTCTGCCGGAATGTGATAAGGTACATCAATCACAATAATGTCTTCCCGGTTGCGCAACTCGCGGCGCAAAATGTTGGCTGTCTGATTATGCAGCAGTGCAGCCATCGTTTCTTCAGGGATAAACTCAGGAATCACAATCGTCAACAATTTACCATCAAACTCCAGCCGGTTAGCCCGGTCCACATAATCCACCAACGGAGCCAGAACATCTCGATAATCATAATCAATGATTACCAGCTGGATGCCCTGCGTCAGCTTGGGGAACCGCGCCCAGCGCCGCTCAAGACGTTCATGCACCTCTGGCGACATCGCCACACAAACTGCCCGCACATCTGTAGCAATCAGTTTGGCATACTGCAATGCCCGCAGTGTCCCCCGATGCACGTCAGCAATCGGCACAATCGCCACATTTGCCACATCCATCAGATCATCTTCAGTAAACGTTTTTGTACTTAACGCAACAGAAACTTTTTTGTAATGGTTTTTAATCAAGTTGAACAAAGCAACCAGCAGCGGAATTGCCAGCGCCACAATCCAGGCGCCATCCACAAACTTGGTCGCCAGCAAAATAATAAACACAATGCCAGTGGTAATGGAACCCACCACATTCAGCACCTGCTTCCAACGCCAGTTGCGCTCATAATGAATCTGCGTGTTGTCGGTGTGCGCTGTTTCGCCCGGCTTTAGCTTGCCCACCTTGCCCATCAGTCGCGACATACCCGCCTGCGACAGCGTGAAGCTCATCATCACGCCTAGCGCATACAGCGGCAGCATCGCAATTTCATCCGCTTGGAATACCACCACGATGATGGAAGAGATGGCCGCCAGCACCAAAATGCCGGAGCTGTAAACCAGACGGTCGCCCCGATTTTGCATCCAGCGGGGCAAAAAGCCGTCTTTTGCCAGGAAAGAGCTAAGGCGCGGGAAATCCTGGTAGCCCGTGTTGGCCGCCAAAAACAGAATCAACGCCGTAAAGATTTGTACCCAGTAGTAAATAATGCCCGTGCCCGCAATCTGCCGGGTCATTTGCGAGAGAATACTTTCGCCACCTTCTTCCAACGGCACCAGGTGCATTTTGGTGGAAAGGAAGGTGATGCCCACAAACAAGCTCATGGCGATGGCTCCCATCGCCACCATCGTTTTAGCCGCGTTTTGGGACTCTGGCGCTTTAAACGCCTTCACACCGTTGCTAATCGCCTCGATGCCAGTCAGGGCCGTACAGCCGCCAGCAAAGGCACGCAGCAGCAGCCAAACGTAGGCAAAACCCGCCAAAGACATGGTAGCCGGTACCGATTCATGGAAAGATGGCAGCGGCTCCAGCCCAAAAAGCCCTACGTAACGCGCCATACCGAAGGCAATGGTGACCAACACACCGCCAACAAAAGCATACGTGGGAATAGCAAAAATGGTGCCGCTTTCGCGCACGCCGCGCAGGTTGATCCAGGTGATCAGACCAATGGCCAGCAGGGCAATGAAAATGCGGTACTCATGGATTTCTGGCACGGCCGAAGTTAAAGCCCGCACGCCCGCCGCCACAGAAACGGAAACGGTTAGGATGTAATCGGTGAGCAGCGCACCACCAGCCAGCAGCGAGGGCATCTGCCCCAGATTGTCTTTGGCAACGGTGTAAGCGCCGCCGCCATCTGGGTAGTGCAAAATCGTCTGGATATAGCTGAAGATAACCATCAGCACCAGCGTGGCCACGCCCATCGCCAGCGGCAGGGTCATCCTCAGGGCTCCGCTGCCCAGCACAATGAGCACGCTCATGATCGCTTCGGTTGCATACGCGTTGCTGCTGATTGGGTCGGAAGCAAAAACAGCCAGCGCGCGAATCTTGTCTAGCCGTTCATGAGATTCTTGGCTGGTAGGGAATGGTTTCCCAATCAGAATACGTTTAATATCAGGTAAATCAATCGCCATTTTAGAAGTAAACCACCTTATTATTCGTGAAAAAACACCCATGACGGGTGTTTTGATTACACTCTACGATACCTTTTTTTGAGTCAAGAAAGGGTCAAGATGTTTGGAGGGGGTGTCAAGAAAGTGTCAAGATGAGGCGCAACGGCCGTTTCTCCCCTAAAATACGCGCCATCACAGATTATAGAATAGGACACTGAATTACACTGATCAACACAGATAGAAAAATCAGTGAAAATCTGTATTTATCTGTAATTTATTTGATGAGAACAATGACTATGGACGCACAACCGCCAGCTAAAAACAGGCAGGCACAGGGCAAGCTAAAAATCTTTCTGGGGTACGCCGCTGGCGTGGGCAAGACCTACGCCATGCTGCAAGCTGCCTTGTTGCGTAGGGCAGAAGGAGTGGATGTGGTGGTGGGTTTTGTAGACACACACGGCCGTTCCGAAACCGACGCCCTGTTGGCCAGCCTGGAAATTATCCCTCGCCGGGTGGTGACCGTGCGCGATGCGGTGTTGTATGAACTGGATACCGATGCCGTGCTGGCCCGCCAGCCCCAGGTGGTGCTGATAGACGATCTAGCCCACGCCAACGCCCCTGGCTCCCGCCATGCCCACCGCTACCAGGACGTGCAGGAGCTGCTGAGCGCCGGGATTGATGTGTATACGGCCGTAAACGTGCAACACCTGGAAAGCCTCAAAGACGTGGTCGCTAAAATAACCGGCCTTACCGTGCGCCACACCATCCCCGACAGCGTACTCGACGAATCCGACGAGATTGAACTGGTGGATTTGCCCATCAATGAGCTGCTGGAGCGGCTGGACGCCGGCAAAGTGCATTTGCCCCATCCGCGCGGCCCCGTTATGCAAAAATTTTTCCGGCGGGGCAACCTGACGGCACTGCGCGAAATTGCCCTGCGCCGCGCCGCCGACCGCATTGATGCCCAAATGCGGGCCTACATGCAAAGCCATGCCATCGCCGGGCCGTGGCCTGCCGGGGAACGGCTGCTGGTGTGCATCAGCAGCAATCCACTGAGTGAGCGGCTGGTGCGCACCACGCGGCGGCTGGCAGTACGCCTTAATGCCGAATGGATTGCTGCTTACGTGGAAACGCCTGGCCACGCCAAGCTGCCCCAGGCAAACCGGGATCGCGTCACCCAGACGTTGCAGTTGGCAGAAAGCCTTGGGGCAAAAACGGTGCGCTTGAACGGCCGTTCCATCGCCGAAACATTGGTTAATTACGCCCTCAGCCAAAACGTGACCCGCCTGGTGGCGGGCAAACCGCTACGCTCCCGCTGGCAAGAACTGCTCCAGGGTGGCTCCCTCATAGACCAGATTGTGCGCCTCAGCCAGGATTTGGATGTGTACATCATCAGCGGCAGTACCAAAGCGGAACGGCCGTTGCCCACCGGCACCAAAACGCGCTCCGTCAACATTGCCTGGGGGAAATATTTGCGCAGCATGGCTCTGGTGCTGTTAGCGACTTTGATTGGGCTACCTTTACGGCCGTTTATCACCCCCACCAATCTTGTGATGCTTTACCTGGTCGCCGTGATTGTGGCTGCTGTCTGGCTGGGGCGCATGCCCGCCATCCTGGCCTCGCTGCTCAGCCAAATCGCCTTCGACATTATTTTTGTGCCGCCTTATTATGCTTTGGTTGTAGATGATGCCGAATATGTGCTGACCTTCGCTGGCCTGCTGGCGGTTGGATTGGTGGTTAGCACCCTTACCGCCCGCTCACGCGAGCAGGAAATCGCCGCTCGCCGTCGTGAAAGGCAAACGGCCGCTCTCTACGAATTGAGTCAAAAATTAGCTTCGGTTATTGATGTGCAGGCGATTGGGCAAACGGCCGTTAACCACATGCAAGAAAAAATGGGCAACCCCGCCGCCCTCTTCCTGCCCGCCGATGCGGAAAATCAGCTCATGCTCCAGGCCAAAACGGTGGAGTTTCAGCTAGAAAAAGATAGCCTGGCCGTGGCCGCCTGGGTGCTGCGGCACAAACAGGTGGCCGGCCGCCACACCAAAACCCTCAGCAGCGTCGGCGGCACCTACCTGCCGCTCATCAGCTCTGGGCAAGGGGTGGGCGTGCTGGCGGTGGAGTTTCCCCAAAGTGAAACGCCACTCACCGGCGAGCAAAACCGGCTGCTGCTTTCCTACGCCAGCCAGGTAGCCCTGGCGCTGGAACGCGCCCGCCTGGCCGAGCAGGCCCGCCAGGCCTACCTGCTTTCCGAAACAGAAAAGCTGCAAACCGCCCTGCTCAACGCCATCTCCCACGATTTGCGCACCCCGCTGGCCGCCATCACCGGCGTCCTCAGCAGCCTGCACGATGATGACGCCCTGCTCAGCCAGGAAGCGCGTCATGAGTTGGTGGTGACCGCCTGGGAAGAGGCGCGGCGGCTCAATCGGTTGGTAGGCAACCTCCTAGACATGACCCGCCTGGAGTCTGGGGCACTGAAAGTGGTGTGCCAGCCGTCGGATGTGGAAGATTTGGTGGGCGTGACCCTGGCGCAGATGCCCAATCGCCTTTGCAGGCGTGCGGTGCAAGTTGAGGTTCCGGCGGGACTGCCGCTCATCGAGATTGACTTTACGCTGATGGTGCAGGTGCTGGTGAATTTACTGGACAACGCTCTGAAATACAGCCCGGCGGATACGCTGATTACCATTCAGGCTAGTCAGGTGGGGGACGAGCTGGTTTTGGCCGTGCAGGATCAAGGGCCGGGACTGCCGGAAGCGGAGCTGGAGCATATTTTTGACCGCTTTGTACGCATCAACACAGAAGGCGTTAGCGGGACAGGGTTGGGATTATCTATTGCTAAGGGAATTGTGGAGGCGCATAACGGCCGTATCTGGGCTGAAAATCGGGCAGGTGGCGGGGCAAGTTTTAGCCTAACGCTGCCCATCCAGCCAAACTTGTGATTGAGTAATTGGTAATTACCCAATTCCTAATTATTGCTTCTGTCCCGCCCAAAGTAGCCCCAGGCCAAGGCCAACCAGCAGCCAAACGACCGTCCACAGCGGCAGCACGTTCCACACCCAGGCGATCTCCGCCTGGGTAAATTCGGGGCCATGGGCGTGCAGGCCCGTTTTGACGGCCATGAAAACAAAGGTAAGCAAGCCGCTGCCTGCACCGAGAACAGCGCCGGAAACGGCCGTTACCACCACCCCAAGCCCACGACTCACCGTTTTACCTCCCAGCCACCGCTGCCAGCCGTGCCCCAACAGCAAAACGGCCGTTGCCGTGCCCATCATCACCACCTGCACCAACGACCCTTCGAGGCTGATCCAGACGGCCGTATACACGACCCACAGCCCCAGCAACAGCCGCAAACCGGGAACTTTTTCAGGAAAAATCATGAGCAATCCTTAAAAACGCTAAAGCGGACGGCAGTCAACATCAGCCAACTGCGATATGATTAAAAGTGCTATTTTACCCACGCACAACATTTATTTGGAGGTAAACATGACAAACGTGATTATCATCGGCGACGGGCCCGGCGGTTTAAGCTGTGCTTTATTTTTAGCCAAAAAAGGAATCGCCACTACCGTATTTGGGCAAGAAAAAACCGCCATGCACTATGCCGAACTGCACAATTACCTGGGCATTCCCAAAGTTTCTGGGAGCGATTTCATGGCAGTTGCTCGCCAGCAAGTGACTGATTTTGGGGCCAAGCTGGCAAACGCCCTGGTCACTGAAGTGACCCAAACCGATGACGGCTTCACCGTCACCACCGAGGATGGCGCAACCCATACCGCCAAATACGTGGTCTTGGCCGAGGGCAAGGGGGTGAAGCTGAACCAAAGTTTGGGCTTAAGCAAAGAGGGGCGCAGTGTGGAGGTGGATCGGAACGGGCGAACGGCCGTTTCTGGCCTCTATACCGTCGGCCGCAGCACCAAAATGAACCGCAGCCAGGCCATCATCTCCGCTGGCGAAGGCGCTTCCGCCGCCCTGGACATCCTCTCCACCGAAGCGGGCAAAGACGTGCTCGACTACGACTCACCACCGAAAGAATAAGGCGGTCATCGGTTATCTGTGAACCGTAATCGGTAATCAGTCAGAACAACCGATTACCGATTACGGATAATCGATTACCGAATAGGTGTCGGCGTTACCAGCACGTACCCTTTCGGAATCACTTGCTCGTAAGGTTCTACCGTTGGGGGAATATCCTCCGTAAAGATTACCGATTCAAAGCCCAAACCCTGCATAAACGTCAGCATGAACTGCTGCGCGTTGTAGTTGGCAATCTCCAAAAGCTCGGTTGCCTCGGCTTCTTCGCGCAGTGCGGCTTCCGCTTCCTGGCGCACCAAGGTTTCCAGTTGGGCATCCACGCTGGCAAACAGCCCCGTGTCCCGGTCCAACACGCGGGAGGTTTCGGTGTCTAGCAGCGGCAGATCTTCAAAAATAGTGGCTGGTGGCAAATGAATCATCACTGTTGTGGGATCAACTACCTGAATGTCTGCGGGGGTCATGTTGGCAAAGTCAACGCCCGCTACAGCCAGACCGTGCGCCTCAAAAATGAGCGTTTCGCCCATCATGCCCCACAAAACATCGTTGTTGCGTTCCGCAATGACGTTTTTTTGCAGCTCCACCGAGGCGGTTTCCAGTCGGGCCAGATCGTTAATCTGGCGCACGATGGTGGTAGAGCTGGGCAGCACCACTGGCGTGGCCGGAATCACCAACTGCTTAACAAAATCTTGGATGGGCTGGGCTACGCTTTCGGCCTTGTTGATGGTAGCGACAAAGGTGTAGGCGGCAATTGCACCCATCACAAAAAAGACAATTAAGAAAAGGTAGGCTAACTTCCTTAGCATTGCATTCTACTCCTGTGTAAATGGTGGTTGGTGGCTAGGGGCTGGTCCCTGCAACGAACAGCTAGCCGCTAACCACCAGCAATATTTTACACTTCTTCGACACGGTGTTTTAGCGTCCGTCACCCGTTACAACGTAGTAACGGCCGTTTTCGTTGCAAATTCTGGTACTTTTTTCTGAATTTTGGCCACAGAGTTAAAGAGAAAGATGAGAAAAAGCAGGTTCTCTTTAACCTCTGTGCCCTCTGTGGCTTTTTTAACACCCGCGTGCTTGACTTAACATCCCCATTTCTTCACAATTCCCCCCATGATTATAGCGAGTTGCCTGCTTACCCTGGAATTAACCGACGTCTTCTCATTAAAGGAAAAACGGAGCATCCTCAAATCGGTGCTCAACCGGCTGCCGCAAAAGTTCAACTTGGCGGTGGCGGAAGTGGACAAGCATGATGTGTGGGGAACGGCCGTAATCGCCCTGGTCACCGTAGGGAACGACGCCGCCCGCCTGCACAGCCAACTGCAAAAAGCGGTGCTCTGGCTAGAAAACCACCGCCCAGACGTACCGATTGCGGATTATGAGATTGAAATTTTGTCCTGAACCGTGTAGATTGGACCAATTTCAGTAGCCAATAATCTACAACTAAAGTCAACAAATTGGTCCAATCTTTGAGAAGAGCAATGTCTAACTGCACAGCAACCGTCGTGTGAACAACCGCTCCGTTCGGTATAATCAGCCACATGGAACAATTGGCAGCGTTAAAACGTATACAAACTATGGTTAAAGCAAACGCCTCAAAAATCCGATTTCTACTCCTGTTTTCCCTCTTTTTTGCCATTTTTGGTACGCTGATCGCGCCCGCCACCGCCCAAGATGAGGAAAATGGGATCACCCTGGACATCACCGTTGGCTTCGACAGTCATTACAAAAGCGAATATTGGACGCCCGTGCAGGTAACGGCCGCTAACAACGGGCCTGCCGTGGAAGGATACGTGCAAATTCGCGTACCGCAGGGCGGCGGATTGGAACCGTCCGTGTATCGCACGCCGCTCAGCCTGCCCACACAATCCAACAAGCGCGTAACGCTTTACATAAAGCTGGAAACCGGCGCAGGAAATGTAAACTTGACGCTGCACCAGGCCGACGGCACGCTGGTGGCCGAAGCCAGCAGCGGCAGCTTGAGCCGTCTAGGAGCCAGCAGCGATCTGCTTTACGGCGTGGTTAGCCCCGACGCGGCCGAGTTTGCCTTTTTGGAGCGCATTCCCGGCAGCCGCAGCGATGCGGCCGTTGCTTTGCTGACGCTGGATGATTTGCCGGAAACGGCCGTTGCCTGGAGCGCCCTCGATGTCTTGATTTTTAACGATACCGACAGCAGCCAGCTCACCACCCTCCAGCGCACCGCCCTGGAAGTTTGGCTCAAAAACGGCGGTCAGTTGATTGTTACCGGCGGAGCCAATTGGCAGAAAACGGCCGTTTCCCTCACCGACTTGCTACCCGTCACCGTAGACGGCAGCCAATCCGTAGATGATTTGCCCGGTCTGCGCGAGCGCATCGGCATCGCGTTCCGCGATCCGGGGCCGTACGTGGTGGCCACCAGCAGCCTGCGCAGCGGCGAACTGATTTTCCATCAGGACGAACTGCCTTTGCTGGCCCGCCAATCGTTTGGGCGCGGCTCCATCTACTTTTTGGCGCTGGACCCGCGCCTGGCCCCCCTGCTGGATTGGGACGGCAGCGACGCCATTTGGGCCGCCATCGCCAGCCGCGTGCCCACGGTGAGCAATTGGGGGCTGGGGCCGCAAAACAGCTACGCCGCCACCGAAGCGATCTCCAGCCTGCCTACGCTGGCCTTGCCCAGCATTTTGCAGCTTGTCGGCTTTCTGCTGGTTTACACCGTGGTCGCTGGACCGCTCAACTACTGGATTTTGAAGCGGCGCAATCAGCTGGAAAAAGCGTGGCTCACCATTCCCGTGCTGGTCATCATCTTTAGCGCCATCACCTACTTCACTGGCTTCCAACTGCGCGGCAACGACACCATCATCAACCAGATTTCGGTGGCCTACAGCCAGACGGGTGCGGGGCAGGCCAATGTGTACAGCCTGCTCGGTCTCTACTCGCCGCAGCGCAAAACGTACGATCTGGTACTGCCGCAAAATTCGCTGGCACGGCCGTATTCCCAGGACTTTGGCGCGCCGTTCAGCACAGACGAAGCCAACCTGGGAGCCATCACCTACGGCAACGAAACCACCATCTCCGACGTGCGGGTAGACATTGGCGATATTTCCGTCTTCCTGGCGGAAAGCGCCGCCCCAGCGGTAGACGTGACTGGTTCAGCCACGCTCACCGTCGAGGACAATAACCTCATTTTGGCGCTGGACGTGCTAAACAACAGTGACTTGACGCTGGAAACAGCGTCCATCCTGGTGGGCAACCGCGCTCTGTCGGTAGGTGACATTGCCCCCAGCGAGCGCACCACGGTATCGTTGCCGATGGGCACAACGGCGAGCGCGGGTTCATCCAGCGCAACCTTTTTTAGCAGCGGCTACGGCCCCAACGCCCCGCTTTCTGCCAATGCGGAAACGATTTTAGGCTCGTTTGATTATTACAATGACCGGGTTTTGTACCCGCGCTGGCAACTGCTGCAAGCATTGGAGAGCAACAATTTTGGTGGGACGACGACTTTTGCTGTGCCGCAGGAAACGGCCGTACTCATCGCCTGGTCCAACGAGTCACAAATTAACGCCACGTTGGGCGACGACAGCTTCAACAGCGAAAGCACCACCCTGTACCTGATTGAAATTCCGCTGACGCAAAGTTTGGTAAGCGGCCGTAACATCACCATCCCGATTTCTCTGCTCAACTGGGAGCCAATCGGCAACAACAACGTCTACAATCCCACCATTCAGGATTTGTACCTCAACGGCGGTTGGGTGGAATTTTCCTACACCCCCTGGCCAGAACTGCAAGGCATGGACGTGACGCGCCTCGGCTTTTCACTCACCCAGCAATATGAGGACCCCTCTCAGCTTACACCAGATGTGAGCATCTGGGATTTTGAGGAAAGCACCTGGCAAACGATAGAAAACACATCCTGGGGGCGCAACAACATTCAGGAGTTTGCGCCCTACATCGGCCCGAACAACGAAGTGCGCCTACGCCTGCAAGACAACAGCAGCCAGTTCGGCCTGGGCATCGGCGAAATTTATCCCATCCTGACGGGGAATCTGGACGAGTAAGTTAGGTTCTAAACCAAAAACCTGACAGGTTTAGGAACCAACTTCAGCTGTAGAAGGTTTGTTTAGCAGGCTTTCTTTTTGACAAAGACAACTCATAAACCTGTCAGGTTTGAAAAAATAACGAATATTTATGTCAACAATCATCGAAATTCAAGGACTCACCAAAAAATACGGCGACCTGACCGCCCTGAACGACCTCACCCTCAACATTGAAGAGGGTGAGGTGTTTGGCTTTATTGGGCCCAACGGCGCAGGCAAAACAACCACGATGCGCATCCTCACCACCCTACTCAAGCCCACCAGCGGCAAGGCATGGGTGGCGGGCGAATCGGTCATTGACAACCCGCGCGCCGTGCGGCGCAACATTGGCTACATGCCCGACTTTTTTGGCGTGTACGACGACATGAAGGTGTGGGAATATCTGGATTTTTTCGCCGCGTGTTACGACATCCCGCAAACTACCCGCCTAGGCATGGTAGATGATTTGCTGGCGCTGGTGGACTTGGGTCACAAAAAAGATGCCTTCGTAGACAGCCTCAGCCGGGGCATGAAGCAGCGGCTTTGCCTGGCGCGCACGCTGGCCCACGACCCGCAGGTGCTTATTTTGGACGAACCGGCCAGCGGCCTTGACCCCCGCGCCCGCATCGAAATCCGCGAACTGCTGCGCGAGCTGAAGTCAATGGGCAAGACAATTTTCTTCTCCTCCCACATTTTGTCTGAGGTGGCGGATATTTGCACGAGCATTGCCATTTTGGAAGCGGGCGGCCTGGTGGCGTACGGGGACATGGCAGAAATGAAGCGCCAGCTGCGGGCGCACCGGCTGATTCAGCTGCGCGCTTTGGGCGACCTGACGCCCATCCAGGAGTTTTTACTACGCCACGAGGCGGTGGAAAGCATCGTTACCTCCGAAGAGATGGACATCCCCTCCGATTCGCTGCGCTTTGATTTTACGGGAGATGATGTGGCGCTGAGCCAGCTGTTGGCCAGCCTGATCGCCAATCAGTTCCAGGTGATTGGCTTCCAGGAAGAGACGGGCGATTTGGAAGATGTCTTTTTGCAGGTGACGAAGGGCATTGTGAATTGAGTTGGGCATTTCCAGCAACGGTGCAGGCAGGTTGGCGCTGGTTTCGTTCGCTGAACGAGAATCCGATTTACCTGCGCGAAAAAGGAAGCTGGGGCAATCCGAATCCGTTTTATGAGACGCTGCGCCGCTATTCACCATTTGTGGTGATGGGAGCAATTGTGCTGGGACTGTGCGCAGGCACCAACCCCGCACTGCTGGGCGCAACTGAGGAAGATGAGCTGTTTGCCTTTATTTGCGTGCTCTGTTTGCCCGGCGCGCTGCTGTCGATGTTAACAATTTATGGCTCGTTCATGGCTCCGGCGCTGACGGCCCCGACGATTAGCCTGGAAGTGGACCGGGGCACCTGGGACATTTTGCGCCTGACGCCCCATTCGACCGCCACGATTTTGCTGGCGAAGCTGTTTGGCGGGCTGGCGCGGCTGCGCATCTGGCGGGTGATGCTGGCGCTGAGCGGCTTCCAGGCGTTGATGATGGTTTGTGTGCTTAGCGTGACGGCGGGGACAGCGATTATTCCCAGCCTTTTCATCGGTTTGGGCGCACTGATACGGCCGTGGGTAGAAGTGCTGTTTGCGGCGTTCATTGGCATGTACATTTCTACCTGGGTGCGGTCGTCCCAACTGGCGTTGGCGGGCAGCTACGTCGTCGTGGTGCTGATGAAGATTTTCAGCAACAGCGCCATCTGGCTGGGCATCTGGACGCTGCTGGGTGTGGATGACGGCGGCATGTTGACGGGCAGCATTTTATCACCAGCGATTGTGTATGGAACGGCCGTCTTGCTCCTCTGGTGGGGCATTGTGCGGCAGGCGGGAAAATTAAGTAGCTGAGCAGACTTCAAAAATTTTGCTCGTATTCTCGCAATTTGCAAGCAAGTTCCAGAACTTTTGAAGTCTACAGTCCTGTAAGGTTTTCAGGAAACAGTTAATCTGTACAGAGGAAAAAGATTCTCAAATGGATGAAAAAACTTCTTGGAGCATAAACCTTTGCTCAAAAAGCCTGCCGATCGCATGGATGTTGATTCTGTTGCTCGGAACTGCGTGTGTAAAGAGTAATTCAAATAATCCCGCTCCAACCCAAGCATCTATCACGATAGAGCCCGATCAGACCCCTGTTGCTCCCGATCCGATTCTCAGGGAACAATTATGGGTTTTGTCTGCGGTTACTTATCGTGGCGAAGATATGGACGTTGACGCGTTAAAACCAACCTATTTTCGATTTAATGATTTGAGGAGGTCACTGTTAGTTACGACACCTTGCGCAGGTAATGATAACTTTATTAGCAAGGAAATGGAATTTGAGCTTATCTTTCAGGATGAGCAAAATTATACGCTCAATCCGTTGAAAATGGGCACCGTAAAGTGCGGTGGATTGATAGAAACACAATCTGAAAATTTAAGGGTATTAGATACGTCCCAATTTGAAATACAGGATGGTATATTGATTTTAAGTGGGACAGATGCCCAAATTGTATTGAACCCTGTTGCGCCTATTCCCGTTCTCAGTGACCATCTATGGGTTCTATCTGCGGTTATTTATCGTGGTGAAGATATGGATGTTGATGCCTTGTATCCGACCTACTTTCGGTTTGATGTAGAGAGGGGGTATCTGTTGGTTACAATACCATGTGAAGGTACCGATACCCATACTAGAGGAGATGGACTGGGTATTGTCTTTCAAGACAAGCAGCGGTACACGCTCACGCCATATGAGACGATAACGCCATGGTGTGGTGATATGATTGAGGAACAGGCTGAACATTTAAAGGTATTAACTACATCTCAATATGAAATACAGGGAGAAAAATTGATCTTGAGTGGGGGAAATGTTCAAATCATATTGGAAAAGGATGACGGTAATCCTTAATCCCAATATAAATTCACTTTCATAGCATTACGTGGGACTGCGCAAGACTTACAAGTGCGAAATACGGCAGAAGCAGGCGGTTAGTAATTGAGGCATTATGACCAATTTAGTTCAAGAGCAACCAACCAAAAAGAAAAGTTTCATCCAGCGGCTGCGGGAAAACCCTGTGACGGTGAAGGAGCTGCGCAGCCGGATGCGCGGGCGGCGCGCCTTTGTGGTGCTCACCGTGCATCTGCTGGTGATGAGCGGCTTCATCACCCTGGTTTATGCCGCGTTTGCCTCGTCGGCCAGTGGTCCGTTTGGTCCGGATTCCCGCGATGTGGGCAAGGTGATTTTTAGCTCGGTGCTGGGCTTGCAAATGATGCTGGTCATTTTTGTGGGACCATCGTTTACGGCGGGGGCGATTAGCGGCGAGAAGGAGCGGCAAACGTATGATTTGCTGCGCACGACGCTGCTGTCGGCCAAATCGTTTGTGGCGGGCAAGCTGCTGTCGGCGTTGAGCTATGTGCTGCTGCTGATTTTTGCGGCCATTCCGCTGCAAAGCATTGCTTTTTTGATGGGCGGCGTGGCCGTCATCGAGCTGATTTTGTCCCAGGTGATTGTGTTGGTAAGTGCGGTGACGTTTGCCCTGTGGGGTCTGTACGCTTCGTCGCGGATGCGCTCCACGCTGGCTGCCAGTGTGGTGACGTTTGCCGGGGCATTGTTCGTTACGGTGGGCATTCCGGTGGTAGTGGGGCTGTTTAGCATGATTTTGAGTCCGTTTTTTGCCGGGGCTGCCATGCTCAGCTGGCAGGCGGAAGCGGCGCTGATGTATGCCCTCATGTTCCTGGCGACAACCAATCTGCCCGCCACGCTGATTGTCAGCGATGTGGTGTTGGTGCAGGAAGGCTCGCTCTGGTATTTCAGCACTTCGGTTGGCGGCGCATCGGGGGCCAGCCACACGATTTGGCTCTTCTCGCCGTGGCCGCTCTTTTTGATTTTGTACATCTTGCTGTCGGTGATTTTGTTTTACGCCACCGTGCGGCGGGTGCGCAAAATTGCGACGCAGTAATTTTATTGGCCACAGAGGGCACAGAGGAAAAAGAGAAATTCTCTAAAACCTCTGTGTCCTCTGTGGCAAAAAATATGAACGAACGATTTGAGGAGTTGAAGCAGCAGTTGAGGCAGTGGAACGGCCGTCGCCGATTGCGGGATGGCTTGTTGTGGCTGCCGCGTGGACTGCTGCTGGGGCTGCTGCTGGGCGTAGTGGTGGCTACCGTGGCTCGCTTTCGCCCGCTGCTAACCAACCAGGAAGTGGGATTGGTGGCTGGTGGCTTGGGGCTGGTTGGCTTGCTCGGCGCGGTCATCTGGCTCATCAGCCAACGGCGGGATTTGCTACAGCAGGCGCGGTTTGCCGATCGGCAGTTTTTGCTCAAGGAGCGGGCCAGTACGGCCGTTGAAATTCAAACGCAGCTGCTAGACGCCAATCCCACTTTTGCTGATTTGCAGCTGAACGACACGTTAACGGCCGTTCGCCGCGTAGTCACCCAGGCGATGCTGCCCTTCACCGTGAACCGGCAGGATTGGCTGGTGATTTTGGTGGCGATTGTGTTGTTGGGAACGGCCGTTCTCCTCCCCAACACCCAGGAAGCCGCCCTCCTCAAAAGCCGCGCCATCCAGGAAACCATCGCCGAGCAGGTGGAGGCGCTGGAGGCGCTTGAAGAAGAAATCATCCAGAATCCAGAGCTGACCGACGAGCAAAAAGAAGAGCTAACCGAGCCAATCCAGAGTGCGCTGGAAGGGTTGGAGCAGGGCAACCTGAGCCAGGAAGAAGCGGTCGCCACGCTGTCGGAAGCGGAAGCAGATTTGCGCGAGCTGGCGGCCAACAACGACCAATCGAATTTGCAACAATCGCTGCAAGACGCGGGCCAGCCGCTGGCGGAAAACCAGAACAGTCAGTCGCTGGGGCAAAATTTGCAGAATGGGAATTTGTCCCAGGCAGGCGCGGCTGCGGCGCAGCTGGCGGATAGCTTACCCACCTTGTCGGATGAGGAGTTGGCGGAGTTGGCAGAAGATTTGATGGAAACGGCCGCTTCCCTGCAAAACGTCGATAGCGAACTGGCCAACGAACTCGCCGCTGCCGCCGAAGCGTTGCAAAACGGCGACGTCGCCGCCGCGCAGCAAGCCTTGCAGCAGGCCGCAGGCACGCTCCAACAGCGCGCCCAGAGCAGCACCACTGCCGGGCAGGCCAACGCCGCCGCCAACCAGCTTGGCGAAGGGCGGCAAGAGGTCGCTCAAGCGGGGCAAGGCAGCCAATCTGGACAAGGCGAACAGGCTGAAGGCAGCGGCCAGGGCCAGGGGCAAGGACAAGGCGAAGGTCAGGGTCAGGGCCAAGGTTCCGGTCAAGGGCAGGGTTCTGGTGATGGCAGTGGACAAGGGCAAGGCGCAGGACAAGGCAGTGGCAGCAACCAGGGCACGGGACAAGGTGGCCCCGGACCTGGCGGTGGACACGCGGAAAACGTGTTTGCGCCCGATCTGGTGGATTTGAGCGACTTTGAGGGTGAAGACGTGGAACTGCCCGCCGAATGTTTGGCCGATCCAGCCTCCTGCGGCGGCCTGCTCAGCGAAAACCCCACCGAGTTTGGCGACGAGCAAAGCATCGTGCCCTACGAGCAGGTGTTTGGCGACTACCGCAACGCCGCCAACGAAGCTCTCGCCGACGACTACATCCCGCTCGGCCTCAAAGGGTACATTCGGGACTACTTTTCGTCCCTGGAACCGTAGCCGCGCATTCTTTGCGCGCCACGATCAAGGAAAACAAATCTGGCCAAGCAAACCAACCGCCACCTGTCATTTCGACCAAAGGGATAAATCTTTAAGCTTTCAGAAATCAACAGGTTGTTGAAAGTAGGAGGATTTCTCACTATCGTTCGAAATGACAAATTGTGAGTATTTTGAAAATTCGGAAGTTGGGCGTTCTTTTTGCAAAAAATCATGGTACAAGAAAAACCATCACCATCGCTTCTCTTTATCATTTTTGGTTTGTTCCTTGTTGGGGCTGCTGCAATTCTTTCCTTCCTGGGAGCTTATTTCATTGCCCTCATTTACACTGGCTTTTCAGGTAATGCGACACTTCTAACTTGGAATCGCATCGCTTACCTCAGTCTGCCAATTGTTTTTATTTTTTCACTCAGCTACTTTTCTCGGCGGCAAATCAAGCAGATATTTTCAATTCATTTGGTACTTGTTACTCTGATTATTTTAGCGATAACAGGCATTCGAGTAGCGGAATTCAATGAGCAAAAGCAGATTTTGCAAACCTATCAACAGTTCATAGAGCTGGTAAAAAGCGGCAAAACAACAGAAGCAAACACATTCATGCACCCTGAATATCAACTTACACACGAACGTCTAGATATCCGCCAACATACTTGGCTAGAGTCTGCAATGAATACGGGGAGTGTTTCATCAACCTACGCAGTGCATATTGAAAGCAAAAACGAGGCCATCATCGTACCAAACCCTAAAACCAATCAGTGGTATCATCCATCTCAAAGTGCTTTTCTGTTTCTACAAAAAATTGATGGGGAATGGTATTTCACAGGTGATGGCGGTTGGTTTTCAGCGGATTAATTGTTATCACAACTCGTTCCACGCTCGGCGTGGAATGAAGATCGGGACGCTCCGGCGTCCCACACGCGGCGCAGAGCGCCTAAGCTAGCATTCCCACGCGGAGCGCGGGAACGAGAGAACAAGAGGATTTATTTTATGATTGATGAAGCAGCACTGGCTGAACTTTCGGTGGCAGATTTTCGAGAAACGGCCGTTTCCATTGAAACAGAAGTGGGCAGAGTAATCGTCGGGCAAACAGACGTGGTGCGGACGGTGCTGGTGGGCATTCTCAGCGGCGGGCACGTGCTGCTGGAGGGCGTGCCGGGGCTGGGCAAAACGATGCTCATTCGCACGCTGGGGCAGGTGCTGAAGCTCGATTTCAGCCGCATCCAGTTCACGCCCGACCTGATGCCCGCCGACATCACCGGCACGGAAATCATGGAGGAGGCGGATGGGCACCGTGCCTTTCGCTTTCAGCAAGGGCCGGTCTTTGCCAACCTGATCCTGGCCGATGAAATTAATCGAGCCACGCCCAAAACCCAATCCGCCATGCTGGAGGCGATGCAGGAAAAGACGGTGACGGTGGCCAACCACACCTATCAACTACCCGCGCCATTTTTCGTACTGGCCACACAAAACCCGATTGAGCAGGAAGGCACGTACCCCCTGCCTGAAGCCCAGCTCGACCGCTTCCTCTTCAAAATCAACGTCGCCTTCCCCACAGCCGATGAGCTGACGGAAATTTTGGCGCGCACCACGGGCAAAAGCACGCCCGCGCCCGAAGTTGCCGCCGACGGAGCGCGGCTCATCGCCATGCAGGCGCTGGCGCGGCAGGTGCCGATTCCCAGCCACGTGAGCCAGTACATTAGCCAACTGGTCGTGGCGACGCATCCGGGCAGCAGTCCGGCGGGGCTGGTGAACCAGTACGTGCGCTACGGTTCCAGCCCGCGCGGGGCGCAGGCGTTGGTGCTGGGGGCGAAGATTACGGCGTTGTTAAACGGCCGTCTCAACGTCAGCTTTGATGATGTGGCCAAAGTAGCCCCCGCCGCCCTGCGCCACCGCCTCCTGCTCAACTTTGAAGGCCAGGCCGAAGGCATCCGCACCGATGACGTGGTGGGGGATTTGCTGGCTGCTGTGCCACGAGAGTAAGGAAGTAAAAAGTGATAATTGAAAAGTGGACTACTTTTTACTTTTCACTTATCACTTTTCACTCAAACACCATGACCATTTTTGACGAAACCACCCTGCGCAAACTGGAACAGCTCACCCTCGTGGCGGAGCGGGTGCGCGTGGGCGTGATGAAAGGCGACCGGCGCAGCAGCAAGCGGGGCACCTCCATCGAGTTTGCCGATTACCGCAACTACACCAAAGGCGACGATTTGCGGCGGCTGGATTGGAATGTGTACGCGCGGTTGGAACGGCCGTTCATCAAGCTGCTCGAAGAAGAAGAAGATTTGGCAGTTCACCTGCTCGTGGATGCCAGCGCCTCGATGAATTGGCCGGAGGACAGTGAGCAGTGGTCAGTGAACAGTAATCAGTTGGAGAATAAGCTGGTTTATGCGCTGCGGCTGGCGGGGGCGTTGGGGCACATTGGGCTGGTGGCGGGGGATTTAACGGCCGTTACCCTCCTCAACAGCAGCGGCGACCACACCTGGGGGCCATTTCGCGGGCAGCAAAACTCGTTGCGCTTGCTGCAATTTTTAGAGACAGGGGCAGGCAGCGGCATCACCGACCTGAACCAGTCGCTCAAAAATTACGCGCTGCGCGGACGGCGACCCGGCCTGCTCTTTGTTCTCAGCGATTTGCTCTCGCCCAACGGCTACCAGGACGGCCTAAACGCGCTGCAAGCGCGTGGCTACGAAGTTGGCCTCATTCACCTGCTCAGCTCCGACGAGGTGGAGCCACCCGTCAGCGGCGATTTGAAGCTGGTGGACATCGAAACTGGGGCCGATGCCGAAATCACCCTCGACCCGACCACGCTGGATTTGTACCGCGAGCGCCTGCAAGCGTGGCAAGCCGAGATTGCCACCTACTGTGCCAACCGCCATATTCATTACATTCCACTCACCACCGATTTGCCCTGGGAAAAGCTGGTTCTGCAAACCTTACGCGTGAAAGGTGTGGTACGTTAGCCACTAAGAAACTACCCCAAAAAGCCACGGAGGGAAACGAGAATTCTGCGAAATGAACCTACGCCTCAAAATCCTCTGTGCTCTGCTAATATTCGGATAGGTGCTAAATTTCTCACCTCTTTGAAATCATGGGGGCTGTTTTTGGGCCTGAGAAAAATGTAGTTAGGACTAAATTGCCTCTTGTTGTCCCTCGTTGTTTAGGCTTTAATTTGGCAGATGCATGTTTCGTCCAACTATTAGTCTGAAGCGTGGTAAGCGGTGCGGCTTCCAATGAATCTCATAAATGCAAATTGGTTTCTCAGAATAATTGGCCGTTTTTTGCAAACCAGGATTTTACGAAATCTCCTCATAGCAACTGTCATTATTCTTGTCACCTTTCCTCTGGTAAATTACTTCGTTATTTATCCACAGTTTAGCTTTCTGGTCATTGAAGAAAGAGAACATGATGCCCAACTCCTGACCCGTACAATCAGCCAGGATTTGGTTTTGGACAATGGGCTTTCAGCGGATTTGTTTAATGCGCATATTGAAAGACGCCTGACCAGGTACATGGAACTTCATGAACTGGCAAAAATAAAGGTTTTCGATGCCGCCGGCATGACCATTTATTCGACAAACCCTGAAGATATTGGCGTCTTGAACGATCATGATTATTTCCATGAGATTGTTGCCAAAGGGGAACAGCATTCTGTCGTTGTAGAAAAGGATTCGCTTTCGCTGGAAGGGGAGCTAGTTCACCAAGATATTATTGAAGTTTATGTGCCTATCATGGAAAATGATGTGTTTTGGGGCGCTTACGAAATTTACTACGATATTACGCACCTGCAAAATCGTCTAAATGCCGTCACCCGAAATGCTTTTCTGCTGCTCATGGGTATTGGCTCGGGTTTGTTCGGCGTCATTCTCATCATGTCGTTCAAAATCTTTCGCACGGAAGAACATTTGCGTCAAATGTCACAGGCTGTTCAGCACAGTCCTCATGCAATTATGATCACCGATTCAGCATTCAACGTGACGTACGTGAATCCGCGCTTCACGTCCATGACGGGCATTCCTGATGCAGATGTTTTGAACAAGCCGTTGGAGCTGCCTTTTCCAACGGCCGTTTCCCCCAAAAACCATTTGCAAATTATTCAAACGGCCCTGGCCAAAAAGGGGAATTGGCATACCGAATTCAATAACAAGCGCACCAACGGCGAAACCTACTGGGAAAAAGCAGATATCGCGCCAGTCTATGACCAATCCAACCAAGTCAGCCATTATCTTGTTCAGCGAGAGGAGATAACCGGCCGTAAGCGTGCTGAATCTGCCCTGAAACAGCAAATGCAATATTTCCAATCGCTGGTAAACAACAACCCCCTGGCCATTGTCACGCTAGACATGAACGGCCGTATCGTCAGCATTAATCCAGCTTTTACAACTCTGTTTGGTTTTACCCCACACAAAACAAACGGCCGATTACTGGACGATCTGATTGCACTGCCAGAGTTTGTGGATGAGATGACCTACTACACCGATCAGGTGCAAAATGGGCAAATGATTCAGTGCATCGGCCAACGAAGAAATGCTCAGGGAGCAGCCATTGACGTAGAAATCTTTGGCGTCCCCGTCATTGTAGATGGCCAACAAATTGGCATATTGGGCATTTACCAAGACATCACCGAACGCCTCGAACGAGAGCAAACCTTGCACAATGCCAAGCAAGCAGCCGAAGAAGCCACCAGAGCCAAATCTGAATTCCTGGCCAACATGAGCCACGAAATTCGCACGCCCCTCAACGGCATTATTGGCATGACCCGCCTGCTGCTAGACACAAAACTGAATTCAGAACAGATAGATTTTGTAGAAACCGTGCGCACCAGCGGCGATGCCCTGCTTACTATCATCAATGACATCCTGGATTTCTCCAAAATTGAAGCAGGGCAGCTGGTTTTAGAGCAAGCGCCTTTCCAACTCAGCACCTGTATCGAAGATGTATTGGATCTCCTGGCCCCCAAAGCGGCTAACAAAGGGCTGGAACTCGCCTATCTTATTCATGAAGACGTTCCCGACACCCTCATTGGCGATGTGACGCGAATTCGCCAAATCCTGGTCAATTTAGTTGGCAATGCTGTTAAATTTACCGCCTCTGGTGAGATCACAATCTCAGTGGTAGGAAAAATGATAGCGAATCGCCAATACCAGCTATATTTTGCCGTCCGGGACACCGGCATTGGCATTCCCAAAGACCGCATGAATCGCCTGTTTAAATCATTTAGCCAGGTAGATGCCTCAACAACAAGGCGCTTTGGTGGTACCGGGTTGGGGCTGGTGATTAGCAAGCGTTTGTGTGAAATGATGGGTGGCGCAATGTGGGCAGATAGCCAGGTTGGCGAAGGCTCTACTTTCCATTTTTCCATCCAGATTAACACCGATCCAAACGCCACTTTCCCGATAGTCGTACCTGATCTTGAACATCTTCAAGGCAAATCTGTGCTTATTGTTGATGACAATGAAACCAATCGTTTCATTCTGGCTCGCCAAACAATATCTTGGGGTATGGAACCACAAATTTTTGCCAGCGGAGAAGAAGCGCTGGCCTGGTTGGGGGATGCGAACACGTGTGATATTGCCATTTTAGACATGCAAATGCCGGAAATGGACGGGTTAATGCTGGCAACGCAAATTCGGGAATTGGAAACGGCCGTTTCCATCCCAATTGTTATGTTTAGTTCACTAGGCAATTTTCAAAACGAAAACAACAAAGAGGTTCTCGATGCCTTCCTCACCAAACCGATCAAACCAGAGCTGCTGCGAGCCACACTTGCGCGCGTTTTAGATCAAAACGTCGTCCGCCGACACAAGAGCCGACCGCGCCTCTCCATTTTTGACAAACAGATGGCGCAGAAACATCCTTTGCACATTTTGCTGGCCGAAGACAACCTGATTAATCAAAAAGTGGCCATTCGCATGTTGGAGCGGCTAGGCTACCGGGCAGATGTGGCGGCCAATGGGCTAGAAGTGCTCGAAGCGCTCAAGCGCCAGCACTATGATCTCATCTTAATGGACGTCCAAATGCCAGAGATGGATGGTATTGAGGCAACCCGCCGAATTCGCAGTCAAAGCAATCATCCAACGCTGCCCTGGATTGTGGCCCTAACCGCCAACGCCCTGGTGGGCGACCGCGAACGGTTCATGAATGAAGGCATGAATGATTACATTAGCAAGCCAATGAAACCGGAAGAGCTGATTGAGACCTTAACGGCCGTTCCCAACCCCCAGCTATCCGAAACCTGATTACCACCTTCAATTCCCCTGAGAAAATCTCCTCAATCCAGCTGTTCATGATATGATACCCGTGCTAGGGACGCAGCCACCCACTGCCCCCGATTGCCAAAACAGCTATGCTATCATTTCTCACCCCCCTCTTTCTGCTGCTGGGCCTGCTGGCCGGGCCAATCATCATCCTCTACATGCTGCGGCTGCGGCGGCGCGAGGTGATGGTGAGCAGCACCCTGCTCTGGCAAAAGCTGCTGCGCGACCGCGAAGCCAACGCCCCCTGGCAAAAGCTGCGCCGTAACCTGCTCCTCATTTTGCAACTAATTATTTTGGCGGCGCTGGTGTTTGCGTTGGCACGGCCGTTTCTGCCCACCCCGTCCATCATCAGTGGCAGCGTCGTCGTTTTGCTCGATGCCTCCGCCTCCATGCTGGCCACCGACGTGGAGCCGACCCGCTTTGACGCCGCCAAGGCGGAAGTTGCCCGGCTGATCAGCGATTTGGGCGGAGACAGCCAGATGACGCTCATCAAAGTGGGGCAAACGCCCACCGTGCTGGCCGCCGCCACCAACGACCGCACCCAGCTCCAACGCGCCCTCGACACGGCCCAGCCAGACCCGGCAGATGCGGCCTGGAATGCAGCATTTGCTTTGGCGACGGGGGCGGCACAGGGATTTCGGGACGGCCGTATCGTCATCATTTCCGACGGGGGCTTGCCAAACGATTTGCCGCCGCTGCCCGTCGAATCGATCTACCTGCCGATTGGCGAGAGCGGCGAGAATCTGGCCATCACCGCCCTGGCGACGCGCGAAACCGAATCCGGCATCCAGCTTTTTGCCAGCGTGCAAAACGAGGGGCTAATTGACCGCGAAACGCTGCTCAGCATTGATTTGGACGGCACGCTGTTTGATTCCCGCCGCCTGACGGTGCCCGCGGGCAGCAGCGTTAATGCCACCTGGGATTTGCCGCCCGGCACCGCCACCATCCGCGCTTACCTGGGCGACAACGCGGGCGACTTTTTGCCGCTGGACGACGTCGCCTGGGCGGTTCACGAGGGCGGCGTGAGCAATCGCACCCTGCTGGTGACCGAGGGCAATCTCTTTTTGGAGCAGGTGTTCACCGTCCTGCCCGGCATCGAGGCGTTTAAGGTGCCGGCCGGCAGTGACTTGCTCGACCCGGAAACGTTTGACTACGATCTGGTCATCTTCGATGGCGTGGCCCTGCCCGAACCACCACCCGCCGCCGACATGCTGATCATCAATCCGCAGGCGGGCGGTGAAGGCGGGTTGTTTAGCGTGACGGGCGCTTTCTCCAACACAATCACGACCCGGCTGGAAGAGTCGCCGCTGCTGCAATTTGTAGATTGGTCTGAGGTGGACGTACGCCAGGCGCAGCGGGTGTCTGCCCCGTGGGCGCAAACGCTGGTAGCAGCAGAAGGCGGCCCGCTGCTGCAAATCGGCGAGCAAAATGGGTACCGCATCGCCCTGCTCACTTTTGATTTGCGCGATTCTGACCTGCCGCTGCAAATTGCATTTCCCATCTTAATGGCTAATATTACGGGCTGGCTCAGCCCGGGACGCGCCTTTGACGCCCCGACGGGACTCCAGCCGGGTGATCCGGTAGCGGTAGTGCCGGGAGCGAGTTCAACGGCCGTTCTCGTACAAAAACCAGACGGCAGCCGCTGGACGGCCGAAGTGGGCGAGGCAGATTTGTTCTTCACGGAGACAGACACGCCCGGCCTATACACCGTCCTGCTGCGCGACGCGGCGGCAGATCGGCCCGCTGGCAGCTTTGCCGTCAACCTGTTCAGCCCGGCCGAGTCGGCCATTCGCCCGGTGGCAAGTTTGCAAATTGGGCAAACGCAGGTGGAAACCGAAGATGAAGGCGACGTCGGCCAGCGCGAACTGTGGCCCTGGCTGCTGGCCATCGCCGTGGTGGTGCTGATTGTGGAATGGTGGGTACACCATCGCGGCACCCGCTGGCCCAAACTGCCCACGGTTTCGGCCAATCGTTTTAGACGGAATAATGGTTAATGAAATTTTTTAGGAACACAGAGTTGCACGGAGAAGCCACAGAGCTGCACAGAGATTTTTTGAGAACTTTTCTCTGTGAAACTCTGCGTTAGCTCTGTGAACCTCTGTGTTCCGCTTTTTATTTTATGAGTGAACAAGCCAGCCTGGAAACTGAACAAAGCACAACGGCCGAACCGCGCTGGTGGTGGTGGCTACTGGCTGGGTTGGCGCTGGTGCTGCTAATTTGGTTGGTGGTTTGGTTGAGTGGTTCGCGGCCGTTGAAATTTTGGTCGGATACGGCCGTTTCCCCCGAAACCACCCTCAACCCCCAAGCCCTCCTCGTCAACTTTGACGCGCTAAACAACAATCCCGCCGAGTATGCCAACAAACGCATTCGCGTCACGGGCAACTACTTGCGGCTAGAGCCACCCGATTGCGCCCTGTTCAGCGGCCCGCGCATCCAGTGGGGGCTGGTCGCCGACGGCTTGCAGCTTAACGCCGTGGGTTTTGAGACGATTGTGCTGCCCATCGTGCCGCCCAACACGCAAATGACGGTGGAAGGCATCTGGCGGCGCTACCCTGGCCCGGCAGG
This sequence comes from Ardenticatenaceae bacterium, assembly GCA_020634455.1. Classification (GTDB taxonomy): domain Bacteria; phylum Chloroflexota; class Anaerolineae; order Promineifilales; family Promineifilaceae; genus Leptofilum. Next base: position 2,008,316 of record JACKBQ010000001.1, read on the forward strand.
CTGCGGCAAGGAGCCAGACCGAGGCTTGTGGTACCTGGACGTGGAGCAAATTGTGGCCCCAAATCCGCTGGTGGCGGGCACGGCCACGCCCGTTGGCTTGCTCGCCGTCACGCCGCCGCCTTTCCCCGGTACGGCCACGCCCACCACCTTTGGGCAGCCACCTGCACCTGGCACGCCCATCCCCAACGTAACGATTGTGGGCACAGTGGCGGTCGGGACACCAACCAGCACGCCAACTTTCGGCGGAACGGCCGTTCCTGGCACACCAACCTTCACCCCAACCAGCACCGTTGCCGGGTTTGTTACCCCCACACCTGGCCCCGGCACGCCAACAGCCGTTCCCGGCATCGGCACGCCCACACCAACACCCACCAACAGTGGCAACCCCGGCGGCGGGCCAGGAAACCCCACGCCCACCAACGCCTCCCTGGTCACCGCCACGCCCGGCAGTGGCTACCCAGGCCCAAGCCCGTTGCCATCGGGCACACCAGACCCATACCCGGGCAATTAGGAAGCAATTGAGTAATTGGGTAAATTGTGGACAATTACTCAATTATCAAATTACCCGATTACATCTCCCGGAGCAATCATGAAACTACCCTTCAATCCATCCCTCACGCCCCCAGCCGAGCCAGTTACATCTGCTTACTGGTTTATCTTTCGCGACAATGATTTGCTGGTGGTAGATGCGGGGGAGACGGCTGAGGCTGCAACAGCCACGGCTGAAAGAGCCGCGTTGCCCACCGCCAGCCACACCTTCGCCCTGCTGCGGCAGCATTATTTGGGCCAATTGGAAGGCCAAACAGAGCCAATCCACTGCTACGCCGCCGAAGTGGCCTCGGAAACCGAGCCGCCCGCCGGGATGCAGTTTGCCGGGCTGCGCCAGCTTTTTATGCGCCTGCCCATGGAGCATCTGTGGCTGGCGGGACGCGCCGTGCAAATTATTGATTGGGATCGCACCCACCTGTTTTGCAGCCGCTGCGCCACCCTCAACCAGATTCTGGCCCACGAGCGGGCCAAAAAATGCCCCAACTGCGGCCTCATCACCTACCCGCGCATCTCCCCGGCGATTATTGTGCGGGTAGACCGGATGATTGATGGGGTACCGCATGTGCTGTTGGCGCGGAACGGCCGTTGGCAGCGCAACTTTTACAGCGTCCTGGCCGGGTTCGTAGAGCCAGGCGAAACGCTAGAGGATTGTGTGCATCGAGAGGTGTTTGAAGAGGTGGGGATTCGGCTGAAAAAAGTCCGCTACTTTGGTAGCCAGCCGTGGCCTTTTCCCAACTCGCTCATGCTCGGCTTTACCGCCGAATACGCCGGCGGCGACATCGTGCTAGAGGAAGAAGAGATCGCCGACGCCCAATGGTTCACCGCCGATACACTGCCCAATCTGCCCTCCAAAATGAGCATTGCCCGGCGACTGGTGGATGCGTTTATGGAAAAGGTGGAGGGAAGTGAAAAGTAGCCTCTTGTTACTTTTCACTCAATTCAATCTTCAAACAAGCGTACAGGCATCGGGGTATTGCCTTCGGCAGACCATTGCAAAAGCTCAGGCGGGGCCTCTGGAAATGCAGCCCGTCCTGGCACCAGACGCAAAAACGTTAGCTGGACATCCTCACGAAGTAGACGTTCCTCTTCCTTAAATACCGGAATCCAGGCCCCCGTATTCACATACCATTGAGGCTGTTTCGAGCTGTTTTCTCGTTTGATTGCGTGGGTAACGGCCGCATGATCATGCCCGTAAATGTAATAAGGCACATTTGCCAATGACTTGTCTTCATTGATGGCTTTGGCCACATCCTGGGCGGCCCAACGCAAGAACGGTGACTCCAGGAGTTTATCCAACATGCGGATGAGAATATTGCCAACAAAGCCGCTTAAACCACCCAATATGACAAAAATAACCATGCCGATAAAATCATTTTCGATAAATGAGCGTATTCCAATCAGGATCAGGAGCCAGGCCAAGCCTTTAAAAAGCAAGCTGGAAACCGTGCCGACGCTGGACAGTCGCGAAGCGCGTTTCATCTTACGGCGTATGTTTGCCTGAATCTCAAGCAGGGTGTTTTCAAATTGTGCAGAAGTGGTGGACGCACCAGGCGCCGATGCCGCTTCCTGGTTGCGCGCGTGCCACCACCAGCTCTTTAACTGTTTCCATTTCATTTTTAGCCAGGCCAGAACGAACCGGGGCAACAAATCTATCAGCACACGAACCATTGCGGATGGTGAATGTTTTAGCACCCAGTTGAGGTATTTCATGATGGGTTTAATGTTGTCCGCAAATGGGTGAATTTGCTCAACTTTGTTGAAGAAATACCGCACAAAAAAGGAGCCGGAAGGGAGTTCAATGAACTTGGGTGCCTGCGGCAGGCGCGGGTCATTGAAGTTAGTGAAGTGGTTTGCCGGGTCATATTGGCAGCCATGCTCCACAAAAAAGAGGCCAGGCTCGTATAGATAGTTGGCGGGGAAGCTGACTGCTTTGGCTAAAGTTTCCAGATTTAACGTATCTGGCATGTTGGGCAGCATGGGCAGAGGGGAAAGGTCGTTGCCGCGTACGGCCGTTTCCCGCCAGCTCACATACATTTTTGATAATACTCGCCGAAACTCGGTTTGTACCTCTGGCCAATAAAGCTCAATATCGTGGTTCCCCTTCATTAAAACCAACTCATTGCCTTCATGGGCCAAAAACCAGGCCAACGCCTGAAAAAAGACGAGATGCCCGTTGGCAATGCGCTTAAGCTTCCAAACTGTCTCTCGCTCAGAGGTACCCAAGCCATACTCCCGTTCATTGGCGCTCAGCTCTTTGTAGGAACGCACGCCCTTTGCCTCTAATAGCTCCTTCCCTTCCGCAGGCTTGGTTACGACTTGTAAAAAATCAAAAATGTCGCCGTTGATGACCAGCTTCCAGGGGATATTGTGGAATTCAACGGCCGTTTCCCGGCGGCTAAGCTGCACATGATGGGCAATGAACTGCGCGAAGGGTACATCCTGGAAGAAATCTTCGTTGCGTTGAATCAGTCCGTTGGCCGGGTTTTGCCCTTCACTAAGATGAAAATCACTGACAAACAGGTAATTGAATTTTTGCGCCATAGTGAAAACTCCAAAATGCGGCTAAATTTAGGTTGTAAGAAAATATGAATGGTTGTGTAATTAAACTGAGATGTCGGTACGGCCGTTACAATTGAGTAGGGAAAGTATAGCACAACCGTACCTTGGCTGGGTAAACAGCCTTCGCTACAATGGCAACGCGAACAACACAACATCAACCTAAAGAACGTAAATAATCCAAAACTTCCTGCAAAGGAACCAAAAGGGGTCTACTCGTGAAAAATATTATCGTGACGGGTGGCGCTGGCTTTATCGGTGCCAACTTTGTTCTCCACATGCTCAAAAAATATAGCGATTACAACATCATCGTGTACGACAAGCTGACGTACGCAGGCAATCTGGACAATTTGCTGGACGTGAAAGATGATCCGCGCTACGCCTTTGTGCAGGGCGATATTTGCGACGCCGAAATGGTAGAGGCCACCATCCAGAAATATGATGCTGACACCATCGTTAATTTTGCCGCCGAAACGCACGTAGACCGCTCCATCATGAACCCAGATGCGTTCATCCAGACGGGCGTGTACGGCACCTACGTCCTGCTAGAAGCGGCCAAGAAACACGGTCTGCGCTACCATCAAATTTCTACCGACGAGGTGTATGGGCACATCCCGGCAGGATATTCTAGCGTAGAGACCGACAAGCTGGACCCGCGCAGCCCGTACGCGGCCAGTAAGGCCAGCGGCGACCTGCTGGTGAATGCGTACTTCATCACCTACGGCCTGCCAGTGACGATTACGCGCGGTTCCAACAACATCGGCCCGTTCCAATACCCGGAAAAAGTGGTGCCTCTGTTTGCCACCAACGCGATTGATGAAGAAGCGCTGCCACTGTACGGAGACGGCCGTCAGATGCGAGAGTACCAGTACGTGGTGGACCATTGCGAGGCGATTGATTTGGTGCTGCACAAGGGGGTGCTTGGCGAAGCGTACAACATCGGCACGGGCGAAGAGATGGAAAATGTAGAGATGGTGGAAATTTTGTTGGAAACGCTCAACCGGCCGCACGATCTCATCAAGCATGTAAAAGATCGGGAAGGGCACGACCGCCGCTACAGCCTGAACATTGACAAGATCAAAGCGCTGGGCTGGGTGCCCAAACACACCTCCGCTGAAGCTGTGCGCAAAACGGCCGTTTGGTACCGCGAAAATGAGTGGTGGTGGCGCAAAATCAAGTCCGGCGAGTTCAAAGCGTACTACGAAAAACAGTACGGCCACCGCTGGCAAACCGAAAAGTAATTCGAGAAACCACAGATTACACAGATTTCGCAGATTTTTTTACGCCTTACAATCTGTGAAATCTGTGGATAGTAATATAAGACCTGCAACAGTGTTGTGGGTCTTTTTTGTTTGGATTATCAGTTTCTAAGTAGCGTCCCCGAAGCAAGGGGGTCCTGTGCTATACTTACGGGCGATTTTATTTAGCTCCTTAACCCTTCGCCCGATGCCATCACCCTGCGCAGCGAAGGGTTTTATTATGGAATTGTCTATGCGTAAATTCATCATTTTGTTTTTTAGTTTGACGCTGCTTTTTTTGGTAGCCTGCCAAAGCGGTGAAACCACAGCAGAAACGGCCGTTGCCCCCGACCCCACCCTTGGCCAACCAGTCATCAACACGGCCGTTCCCCCCACCAACACCCCACCGCCGCCACCCGTCATCGAAGAAATAACGGCCACCCCCGCCCCAGACCTACCCACCGCCACGCCCACCGAGCCGCCGCCCACACCCACACCTACCAACACCCCCATCCCGGAAAATCCTGTCAGCAGCATCATTTTGCAACCAGTAGTAAGCGGACTAAACCAGCCGCTCTACCTCACCCACGCCTTCGACGATCGGCTTTTCATTGTGGAGCAGGATGGCCTGATTAAGATTTTCCAAAATGGCGCACTCCTGCCCACGCCGTTTATAGATTTGCGCGAGCCAGTGGGGTACAACAGCAACGAACAAGGGTTGCTGGGGCTGGCTTTCCATCCAAACTACCAGCAAAATGGCACCTTTTTTGTGAACTACACGGATTTGAACGGCCGTACCAACATCGCCCGCTACAAAGTGACCAGCGACCCCAACATCGCCGACCCCGCCAGCGGCCAAATCCTGCTCACCATCCCCCAGCCGTTTGAAAACCACAACGGCGGCATGATCGCTTTTGGGCCAGATGGCTACCTGTACGTGGGCATGGGCGATGGCGGCAGCCAGGGCGATCCCCAAAATAACGGCCAAAATCCCGGTACGCTGCTGGGCAGCATCTTGCGCCTGGACGTAGACAGCGCCGACGGCAGCTACACCATCCCCGCCGACAATCCCTTCGTCAACGACCCCAACGCCCGGCCAGAGGTGTGGGCCTACGGCTTCCGCAATCCGTGGCGCTTCAGCTTCGACCGCGCCACAAACGATCTGTTCATCGCGGATGTAGGTCAGGACCTGTGGGAAGAGGTGAACTGGTTGCCCAACGGCACACCTGCGGGGCAAAATTTCGGCTGGAACTTCATGGAGGGCAACCATTGCTATCGTGCCAACTGCGATCCGACCAGCTTTGTTCCCCCCGTTTTTGAGTATGACCATCCGCAGGGCTGTTCTATCAGCGGGGGGTACATCTACCGAGGGCAACAGTTCCTGAGTCTGTACGGCAACTACTTCGCGGCCGATTTTTGCCTGGGCACCATCTGGGGCGTGTTCCACAACCCGGACGGTAGCTGGCAATCTACTGTGGTGCATCCGGGCCTCATCGCCATCACCAGCTTTGGTGAGGATGCCCACGGCGAGCTATACGTGGTAGTGCGTACCGGGGAGATTTTGCAGATACGGCCGTAATCAAAGCATCTATTCCAGTGAACAAGTGACCATGTTTTCAGGCAAAACAGGTCATCACTTTAAAACCTGAACACATTATCGCAAGGAGTTCTCATCATGATTCGGTTCTTAAACTTACGTTTGTTAGGCCTTATTACCCTTTTGGGCTTGTTCACCGTGCTGCTTTCCAGCAGCTTTCAGGTAGAAGCTGGCGGCTTCCCGCCCAACCCCACCACCTACTGGAACGCAGGCAACCTCACCGTGCCCGGCACCAGCCAGGGCAACCTGGAACATTGCACCCTGGAAAGCAACAATCTAAAAACGCCCAACAACGTGGTGGGCTTCAACGTGTACACACCACCTGGCTACAGCAGCGGCAGCCAATCGTACCCGGTCATTTACCTGCTGCACGGCGTCAGCGGCAACGAGTACAACTATTTCAACGGTTTCAGCAACGTGTTTAGCGGCAGCAGCGGCAGTTTGCCCGGTCTCATAGACAGCGGCATGGCCAATGAAGCGATTCTGGTATTTGTCAACGGCGGTCGGGGCAGTTTTTACGACGATTGGGACGACAGCACGGGCAACGGCCCCAGTTCTGACTTCCCCATTTTGGCAGAAACGGTCATCATGCAGGATGTGATTCCGTTTATTGATGCTAATTTCAGAACAATTGCCAATAGAAACGGCCGTGCCATCGAAGGTTTCTCCATGGGCGCACGCGGAGCCATGAAACTGGCCTTCAGCTACCCGGATCAATTCTGCTCCACCATCGGCTACGCCGGAGCTGCTTTTGAATCCATCCCCAACTCCGCTGGCACCGACCATCCTCGCCTGGGCGATCTGCCCACCGAGTACAAAATATCCACCACCACCGCCAACAACGCAGCCGCCATTCTGTCCAACGGGCTGCAAATTCGCATGGTAGACGGCGTGGGCGATGGCGCAGCTGGCCAGGGCGGCGGCTTTGCCGATCTCAACGTTCAGCTGAGCAATTTGAGCATTCCTTACGAATATGAACCCAGTTTGGCAGGGGTCACCGCTCACGAGTGGGCACAATACCATCAACAAAACGGAGCCTACGGCCTCAACTTTCATTTTGCCTGCTTTAGTGCAGCATCTAACTTCATCCCATCCCCCATCATCTTAGGCACAGGCGATCAATTTACTTACCTGCCACTGGTAGAAAAGCCAGACGCACCCACACCAACGCCAACACCACCACCAGTTTCCGGCGTTTGTGAGTAAGCAAAACAGAATCCACAAATTTCGCAGATTAAAGCCAAATCTGTGTAATCTGCAAAATCTGTGGATTATTTTCAGAGGAGTATGGGTATGAAGAAGCAACTGTACTGGATTTTGATAGCCGGATTTTTATTGGCAGTTGGTTTGGTGAGCCAAACGGCCGTTTCTGCCCAAAAACCGCTCTTGCCAAATGGTGTGGGGATTACGGCCGTTCCCATCCAAACTGGCCTCAACCTCCCCGTAGACATCGCCAACGCTGGCGATGACCGCCTTTTCATCGTTGAGCAACACGGCACCATTCGCATCATCGCCGCCGATGGCAACCTGCTGCCCACCCCCTTCCTGGACATCAGCGCCCTGGTAGATACTGGCCATCCTGAACAAGGGCTGCTCGGCCTCGTCTTTCACCCCAACTACCCCAGCATCCCCTACTTCTACATCAACTACACCGACATCAACGGCGACACAGTCATCGCCCGCTACGCCATCAGCAGCAATCCTAACGTAGCCAACGCCAGCAGCGCCACCGAAATTTTGCGCCTTGACCAACCCAATGACAACCACAACGCCGGAGACCTCAACTTTGGGCCGCAGGACGGCTATCTTTATATTGCTATGGGCGATGGCGGCAACGGTGACGACAGCGGCACCGGGCACAATCCCGAAATTGGTAATGCTCAAGACATGACTCAGTTGCTGGGCAAGGTGCTTCGCATTGACGTTGATGGCAGCAGCGGCCTCGCGCCAGACTGCGGCACCGTGAGCGGCGGCTCACCCCCCTACACCATTCCCAACAACAATCCCTTTATTGCCAGCGGGGATGGCATCTGCAATGAAATTTGGGCCTCTGGCCTGCGCAACCCGTGGCGAGCCAGCTTTGATCGAGAAACATTTGATTATTACATTGCCGACGTGGGACAAGGAAAATGGGAAGAGGTGAACTTCCAGCCCGCCAGCAGCGCAGGCGGCGAAAATTACGGTTGGCGCTGTTACGAAGGCGAACTGTTTACCAATCTCGACACGGCAGATGAATGTCCCGGACCCTACGTAACGCCGTTTGATGTGTACCCGCATGGCAGCGGCAGCGACGCGGGGTTTTCAATTACGGGCGGGTTTGTCTACCGGGGCAATGATTTTCCCGCGCTGCAAGGTATCTACATTTATGCCGATTACGTGAGTGAAAACTTCTGGCTGGCGCAAAACAGCGGTGTCTGGAACATCACCCCGCTTGGCCCCATCGGCGTGAGCGACCCCACCAGCTTTGGCGAAGGGTGCGACGGCGAGCTGTACGTGGCCAGCCATGCCGGTACCATCTACCAAATACAAGCCAGCGGCACCGCCAAACCAGACGGTGCCGCACTGGACCAGTTTGTCTATCTGCCGCTAATCTTTAGGGGTAACAGCCCAGGGCTAACCTGCTCTGGATAGGCGCTAAGGTCGGGACGGGCGTGGCGGCGGCGAAAAATTACCCAGCACCCCACCAGCCGGAATCTCTACACCGGTAAATTGAGTCATCAGTTGGCTTTGCAAATCGGTCAGACTGAGCTGGGCCTGGTACAGGTTCCCTGCGGCCAGTTGGGCTGTCATTTGCTCGAAGGCGACGGCCAGATTTTGGCTTTGCGGGCCACCAACGGCCGTTAAACTGGCGCTGACGTTGGCTCCCATCTGGGCAATCTGGGCCAGCTCAGCCTGGGATAAAACATTGTCGGCGGTGATGTTGCCCACCGTTTGCAAATATTCCAGCGCCTGGTTCACCAGCTCCTGCTGGTTGGCAGCCACCGCGTTGGCCTGCACTTGCTGCGCAGCGGCGATGCGGGCTTCGGTTTCCGTTTGCACGGTTTGCAGCCAGGTTTGGGCCTGTGTTTGGGCAGATTGGGCGGCGGCAACGGCCGTATTGGCCGCGTTTTCCAGTTCCGTGATTGTTTCTTCAGCCAACGCCAGCCCTGCATTCATCGTCTCGTTGATGAGCAGCAGCGTGGCGTTCATCTCCTCGATGCCTGCGGCGATGGCTGCCAGTTCCGCCTCAATCGCCGCCAATTCATCAATCGTCTGCACAGCCAGGTCGCCATAAAGCGCGTAATACATTTCGATGAGCGCTTCGGCTTCGGCAACGGCCGTTTCTGCCCCCTGCACCGTCACCGTAATCGTTTCCACTTCTTCCGCAGAAATCTGATCATCGGCTGTGGCCGTGGTGGTGGTTGTAGCGTATGACTCCGTAGCAACAACTGCTTCAGCCACGGCCTCATCAATCATCGCCGCCAGTTCTGCCTCCGATTCGGCGGCGTAGGCGTCAACCGCCTCTTCTACGGCAGCATCAACGGCTTCCTCTACAGCCTCGTCAACGGCCGTTTCCACACTGCTGGCCACTTCGGTAGCAACGGCCGCTTCTACCTGGGCTTCAAATTCGACTGTGGCAGCGATGGCGGCGGCGACGGTGGCATCTACATCCGGCGTGGGCGTAGCTGGCTCCGGCGTGCTGGCTCCGGAACAGGCAACTAAACTAAAAAATACAAACAGGAAAGCTAAAATCGTGACCAAACTTGTTTTGCGTTTCATTGAAAATCTCGCTTTTGTGTGTTGTTAACTGGCTAAAAAATAGAAGCGTGTTTTTTTACCCATTTTCTGTGGCAACAAACGGCCGTACAGCCACGTTAAACCGAAAATGTTTGGTCTTTTATTCAAGAATATTTTGCGAATTATGGTAATAGGCAATTGGTTTGAGTTGGGGAATTTGGCGGGGATTACGGCCGTTCCATCAACGGCAAATAGCTCTTCTCCGTTAGCTCAAAGGGATGGAACATGGGGCCAGTAAAACAGGGGTAAGTTTCCGGGGTTGGCTCGCCGTTTACCGTCCAGCAGTACAGCCCATCGCCGTCCTCGGCAGGCTGCACCCGGTCGGTGGTGGCTTGAGGCACGTACCAGATGACCAGGTTGCCACCGCTAATTGGCTCGCTGTTCACAAAATTGTTTGGACCCTGATTGTAATCGTCGTTGCAGCAGTAGCTGGAGCCAAAAATGGGGAAATCGGTGTCGCCTTCGGCTGACATATGCTGAGTTATGTAAACAAACGGCGCATCGCCCCGGCCGCCATCGCTAAACTGGCCCAGTCCAGGCTCGATGGTGTAACCCAGGCCGCTGCCGTCTACTACCAGCCACGCTTCGTTGTTGGCGGTGAGCTGGTGCGGGCCAAAACCGGGCGAGTCGTACGGAGTGCGGTACGTTTCGGTGGATTGGGGCACCCACTGCTGGCCGTCCCAAAAGGCAAAGCTGTCGCCGTCATCTCCATTGACGGCAACGTCTATGCGCACAACGGGACGGTAGACGGGCTGCTGCATGGCGGGGTCGTCACCGCAGCCACGGCCGTACGCGCCCACCACTATGCGGAAACGGCCGTCTACAAAAAATTGGTACCGCTGCCCATACCGATAGTTACAGGCTGCCCCCCATTGCGACATGCGAAAATCTTGCACCACTTCAAAACCGATGACCGTGCTGCCGTCTAGCAAATCGTTTACGGCCGTTTCCCCAAACGGAGCGATGGCAAAGCCACCACCGCTGCCGCCGCAGCCCGTCACATCCACAAAACCGGGGTAGAAATATTCGCCGTTGTAATCCACATGCCATTCCGGCAAACTGGCGCTGGTAAGCACGGCACGCCCCTGGTAGGTTACGTTGTAGACGCGCAGGCCGTCGGTGCCGGTCGTTTCGTAGCTCAGCGCCCAGCCATCGCGGCTGGCGCTGCCAGGCGCGGGGCAAAAGCCTCCTTCAGGCCGGTACGGCACAAAGCTGCCGTCGTCGGAGACGGTGGTCCAGCGCAGGGCGGCGACGGTTTCGGTGGTTAAATCTACAATGGCCCAAAGGATGCGGTTGCCCAGGCGGAACGTTGGCCCGGCGCACAAATGGCCCTGGTCGCAGCTAGAACCGGGTAGTCCAGCAGCCACGGGAGCCATGTCCGCTTCATTGGGCTGAAAGCCCAACGCTTCTATCACACCTGGATTGCTGAAAGCTAGCTGGAGGGCGCGGTTAGCCAGCCGCTGGTTGATGCCGGGCTGCATGTTGGGCTGGTGCAGCACGTCGCGGACCTGTTGGGCATCGGTGTCAACAACGGCCGTTACCGTCGCATTCTCATCAAAACTGTAAATTTCTACCTGGTAGCAAACGGCCGTTGCACAAGCCGCACTCGCTTCGGTAAACTGCTGCCCCACCTGGCGCACGCCAAACACCTCACTGCGCTGTCCACTGGTAAGCGCCTGCACCCGCGAATCGGCCAGCGCCAGGGTTTGGGCAGATTGTTGGTCTGCGGTGATGGCTGTTTCCAGCGGCAGTGGCGCACTTTTACCGCGTACGGAAACGGCCGTTCGCCCCAACTCCCAAACCAGCAGCCCCAACACCACAGCAAACAGAACCCACAATCCAGCCAGCCCCAAATCCAACCTCTTAATTCTCTGTGCTCTCTGTGGCAAATTACCCAATCTTCACCATCACGATGCCATCTTCTACTTTGACGGGGTACTTTTTCAGGCGGTAATTTTCATCTTCGGGCCAAAGGATACGGCCGTTGCGCATATCCCAGCAATATTGGTGATCCGGGCAAGTCACCTTGTACCGGCTAATCCACCCTTTGCTAAAATCGGCCGAAGCGTGGGGACATTCAGCGGAGAAGGCGTACAGCGTACCATCCCAGCTGGCGAGGATGATTTTGTGGCGATTGATGGAAACGGCCGTCATCTGGTCAGCCTGAACGGTATCAGCAGACACGGTTGTGAAGTAGCCCTCATCATCTGGTGTAGCTTTGGAGCGGAATAAATTCATGCGGGATTTATACCGCAGGGAAAAGTAATTGGGTAATTTGGCAGCCTTGCTGCCTCGCCAATTACTAATTACCCAATTACCAATTACTCAACAGGATCAGGCTCCGCCATAAGCGCTTCAATCGCCGCCACAGCCTCCAAATCGGAGCCACGGCCGAATTCGCCGATGTGTTGGTAGCGGATACGGCCGTTCTTGTCAATCAAATACGTCGTGGGCCAGTAGCGCTGGTTGTAGGCACGCCACGTCTGCCGCTCGTTGTCAATCGCCACCGGGTAGGTGATTTCATATCGTTCTAGCGCGTCCTGCACATTGTCAATCTCGCGCTCGTAAGCAAATTCGGGATAATGGATGCTGATGACGGTAAAATCATCTCCTTCGTATGCTGCCTGCCATTCCTTGACCCAAGGAATCGTCCGTTGACAGTTGATTCAGCCAAAGGTCCAGAACTCAAGCAGCACCACCTTGCCCCGCTGGTCGGCCAGCGTCACTGGGACGTCGCTGTTCAGCCAAACATTGTTACGAAATTCGGGCGCAACACCCAAATCGGGTAGATTCACTTCAATTGCCTCCTGCGTGGGGGATACGGCCGTTTCATCACCAACCAACTCATCCGCAGTAGGTACTGAGCAGGCGGTTAACAGCGTAATAATTAGAAAAAATACGGCCGTTCCCCATCCCACAATCTTGTAACCCATAGCCACCTCCAAAACCGTAATCGGTAGTCCGTTATCGGTAAAACACCGATTACCGTTCACTGAATACCGATTACCGATTGCCGATTACCGATTACCGCTCGCTGATTACCGACCACTGTACCCGCAACTGCTTAAAAAAGGGTTACACAAACCTTACCAAATTCCGTTCACCCACCTTTTACAAGAAATTTGCGCCTTCACGACAGCCCAATTGAGAAAAGTCAGCTAAATTGTAATAAAACCTGCTATACTTTTTAATAACCGCCAAAACCCTCCTTGCAAAATACCCCCGTGCGGTTTCTGAGGTTGCAGTCTGCCATAGCCTCATTTTGTCATTGTCAATAGGCCAGCCAGAGGATGCAGCGTTGAACGAACAACCGTCAATAACTCAAATTCAGTCCAACATTAGCCAACTCCGGGAACTAATAGACAATCTCGGCAGTACCGTTAACCAACAGCACCAAACCCTCATCACCACCCGGGCAGAAATTGCCCAGCGAGCGGCGGCTCAGTCCAGTGATGAGTTGGCTCGCTTACTGGTGCACGTGCGGCGCAACCTGGAAGATTTGGAACGCCGCTTCAAAGATCAGCAAAAAGAGCAGGAACAGCTCCAGGCCTTACAAGAAATCAGCCGAGTCATCAACTCCTCACTTGATCTAAACGAAGTGCTGGTTACCGTGATGGATTCCATTATTGATTTGACCAAGGCGGAGCGAGCCATTCTGCTGCTGAAAGATGAAGAAACGGGCGAGCAGGAAGTGCGCCTTTACCGGAACGTAGACCGCGAAACGATCGAAAAATCGTCCGCGTTTGAGATTAGCCGCAGCATTGTGCGCACCGTGGCGGAAACGGGCGAGCCGGTGGTGACGATGAACGCCCAGTCGGACAGCCGTTTTGCCGCCCAAGAAAGCATCATCAGCTACAACCTGCGCTCCATTTTGTGCGTCCCTCTCAAAATCAAAGATGAGATTACCGGCGTCATCTACGCCGACAACCGCATCGCGGCGGGCGTATTTGGCAACACAGACCGAGATTTGCTGGCCTCGTTTGCCAACCAGGCGGCCGTCGCCATTGACAACGCCCGCCTTTTCCGCCAAATTCAAGATAATCTGGTCGAAATCACCGAAATGCGCGACCTGATGGACAACGTGTTTGCTTCCATCGCCAGCGGCGTGATTACGATTGATGATGAGGAGCGGATTGCCCTGTACAACCGGGCGGCTGAGCGGATATTGGGGTTCCCGGAAACGGCCGTAATCCACCAAACCTACAACCACGCCATGGAAACCCTCGGTCTGCCCGTTGAGCCACTCATCCACGACGTGTGGAATAACGGCGGCGCACACAACACCGAAGTAGACGTCATCGTCAACAAGCGGCCCGGCATGACCTCGCTCAACCTCACCCTCACTCCGCTGCTAGACTACGACCGCGACACCCTCGGCGTGGCCATGGTGCTGGACGACGTCACCGAAAAGAAGCGTCTGGAAAGCGTGCGCCGCTACCTGCCCCCCGCCCTGGTAGACCAGATTCGCGACCTCGATGCCGCGCAACGGCCGCAGCGCAGCATCATGAGCGTGCTCTTCGCTGACGTGCGCGGCTACAGCACCTTCAGCGAACATCTAGACCCGGAAAACCTCATCCAAATTATGAACGGCTACTTCACCGAATTTGTCTACGCTATCAACGAATTCCAGGGCTTAACTGACAAATTCATGGGCGACGCGGTAATGGCCCTCTACAACACACCGCTCAATCCGCAGGAAAACCACGCCGAACGCGCCATCCGCACCGCGCTGATGATTCGCCAAAACATGCACCGCTACCTGGCCGAACTGCCCGCCGACCGGCAGCTCCATTTTGGCATTGGCATTCACACGGGGGAAGCAGTGGCGGGGAACGTGGGTAGCAGCCTGCGCAAGGATTACTCTGCCATCGGCGACGCCGTCAACCTGTCCAAGCGCATCCAGGAAAACGCCCAGGCAGACGAAATCCTGATTAGCAGCGCTACCTACGAGCAAGTGAAGGATTGGGTCTCGGTAGAACCGCTGGAACCGATGAAGGTAAAAGGCCGCCAAACCCCCGAACAAATTTACCGTCTGGTTAGGGCGTTATCTTCGTAAAAAGTAAGGTGAAAATTGTAATTTCAGCGTTCTTCTCATTTGTTGAGAAGAGCGCTTTTTTTTAGGGTTGCTACCGTGTCAGAAAATCTAGAAAGCAAAAAGACAAACAGTAACTCGATTGTCATCAAACTTTTTCTAAGTCTTGTTGTCATGAGCATCTCTGTACTGGCCGGTTGTGCGAGTGGGTGCTTTTACTACAATCGAACCGTTGCGCCAACACCTGAATGGCGCAATCTTGGCAGGCCGCCAGAACCAATTAAAGAACTTGTAGATGCGGAGTTTTTTACCATTTATGTGCGTGGGGAAAGCGGTCAACTTTATTCTTACTATTGGGAATCGCCTTATGCTTTCGATGGTTGGAACCCCATGGAAGAAATACCGGAATATGAGAGTTTTTGCAATGAAGCTAGTGCTCTGTTAGGCTAATTATTGAACTTTTACAATTGGATAAAGTCGCTTTAACTTGATTCGTGCATCCTCGGTTGTGAAGCGCCAATCAATGCCCACTTGCTTTTGATTGCGTTCTTCTTGCCACGCTTTGGCTCTGGCGGTCACCGTCTCCATGTCGGGCAAACGCGATTTCAAGCTTTGCCGTCGTAGAGCTGACAGTTCACACTCGGCCATGTTCAGCCAACTGGCATGAACCGGTGTGTAATGCCACTCGATTTTGTTGGCAATTCGGCGAGCCTCAAGCGGCGTAAATCGCTCATACAAACAGGCAGCATGATGAATGTTCAGGTTATCGGTCACCAAGACAATTTTTTTGGCTGTCGGATACACTTCATCTACGAGTTCCTTGAGCACCTGGGCAAAATCCAGTTTGGTGCGCTGCGCACTGACCCAAACCCGACGAAAACCGGCTAAGGGTTCAACCGCTAAAAAAAGCGAGCACTTGCCATGCCGCTCATATTCATGGTCTTCCCGTTTGGGTTGGCCGGGTTCCAGTGGCAGAGAACCGCGTGGCGTGGCGCGTAGTGCCTTCTGAATTTCATCCAGACAAACCTGCGGATAATCGGCATCGTAGGGTCGTTGGTAGACGTCCAGAATATCTTCCATCTGGGCCACAAAGCGGGACCCAGGCTGCGGCATATTCCACGATTTCACCTGCCAAGGCTTAAGTTCATTTTTTTTAGCGCATCTCCGACAGCGACATGGCTAATGGTGTCGATGATTTCTAATGACACCAACCTGTCAGCCAGTAAGCGTAGCGTCCAGCGGTCATAGCCTTCAGGTGGGTCGCTGCAAACTAGCGCCACCAGATGAGCTTCTGCTGCCCCGTCAATCTTGGGTTTAGCCCCTGGTCGTTGCTTTTCGTACAGGGCACGGTTTAATCCTTGGCTGAAGTAATGCTCTTTCAGGTTGTAGATGGTGCCTTGGCTGACCATGGCAGCCTCAACGACTTGCTTAATCGTTCGGGCCTCCCCTTGACTGCGGTCCAGAAGGAGCAGCGCTCTGGCTCGGGCGATGACTCGGGCTGAATGGACGCCAGACTTTATCAATTGTTCAAGTTCAGTTCGTTCGTCTTGTTTTAAGTAAATGTGTTGATGTGTACTCATGTCCTAATTGTGGACATTTTTAGAATAATTACAAACTTTAGCTTAACGATGCACTAGTTTCAGAGAACCAGAATTCCCTAGGCCTCCGTTTGGTACGCCAATCGAAAGCCTTTATGCACGATTCTGTTCAAATTGGGCAGGTAATCCTAGTTCATCTTTGGCGGTTTATCATCTTTTAGATAACGGAGAAGTAGTTCAATGGCATCAAAATGATACCTTTCCATTTATTGCGGGTTATTTTGGGAAGTTTTTACTGAATAGTTTTGTTGGTTTATTTACAGGGCTTGCGGTAGGCGTACTTATTTGTGTGCGAATTTGGTACGCTAACATAAGTGATTTTCTACAACGTCGGAAGAACTTACCAGGAATGTAACGGCCGTTCACCCCCCAGCCGTTACCGATTCCAATGCTTCACTAATCCAACTATTCAAACTTTTGTTGGCAATACGCGCCTTCATACTAATTTTGCGATGCAGCTCTGGGTTCAGACGAATGCTGAACTTGCCAGAGTACGGCTTTTCTGGCGATTCGCCTCGTTCCGCACAAAAAGCCAGATAATCCTCAACCGAATCCTCAAATGCCTGCTTTAGCTCTGCTACAGATTCCCCTTCAAAAGTAATCACATCCCGCAAGTTGATGACCTCACCGTAAAAAACTTCGGCCTCATCATCAAACTCAACTTTGGCTACATACCCTTTGTATTCCATCATAACGTGACACCTGCCTCTATCAAAAATCGTCTTACAGATTTGACGGCACCTTTTTTCGTTTCTGGGCGTGGATGTGGGCGATGAAACACAGCTCGCACGCCATTTAACGCCACCCGCATTCTTGAGCCACTTCCTTCCGAAATTTCCGCGCCCAGTGCTTCAAATAACACCTCTATATCTCGCCAGGCAATATTAGCTTTTACCGGATCTGTAAAAATGGCCTCAAGCGTTTGGTGGTGCTTCTTTTTCATGGAGGTATGGTATCAGATAGCGACACCACAATCAAGGAATAGCAGCCGAGGGGCCACGGATTCTTTCCGCAAAAATGTGGCGCAGAAAGAATCTGCGGCTACGGCATTTTCAACTCTCACCAAAAGCAAGAAACTTGACATAAGTCATTTGATTTTAGACGGCCGTATCCTGAAGCGCGGCAATAATCTTCTGGTCGGTAACAGCGAAGGCGTAGTTGAGCAAATCGGCCAGGGTGACCCAGGCGTGGTCGGCAACGCCGAGGTGCTGCGGGCTGCCGGAAAGGTGTCGGGCGTGGAAGGCGTGCAGGGTGATGCGAAAGTGAGTGTAGGCATGCTTGATTTTGGTGACGAATGCGCCCACTTCAATTTGTATCGCCAGCTCTTCCTCAATTTCGCGCACCAGCGCCTGGGGCAGCGTTTCGCCCACTTCCTGCTTGCCGCCGGGGAACTCCCACAAGCCACCGAGTAAGCCGTCAAACGGCCGTTGCGCAATCAAAAATTTGCTATTCGGATCACCAATCATCGCATCCTGCGCCCAAATAATCCCCGCCACCACGTCGTAGTGCGGCGTGCGCTGGCGCGGCGGGCGCACAGGGCGCTCTAGCTGCGTGCCGCGCTGCCGCGCCAGGCAGTGGGCCGACAGCGGACAAAGCAGGCACATCGGTTTGGCGGGCAGGCAAATTTGCTGCCCCAGCTCCATCAGCGCCTGGTTGAAGTCGCCGGGACGGCCGTTTGGCACAAGCTGCTCCGCCAACTGCCAGAGGTCGTTTTTGGTGCTGGTTTGGGTCACGTCATCGGGTAAATCGGTCAGGCGACTGAGGACGCGGATGACGTTGCCGTCCAGCACGGGGGCTGGCTCATTGAACGCAATCGAGGCGATGGCTCCGGCAGTGTAGCGGCCGATCCCTTTGAGGGTCATCAGGTCGGCGGCGGTTTGGGGGAGACGGCCGTTCCAATCCCGAACCACCGCCTGGGCCGCCGCGTGCAAATTGCGGGCGCGGCTGTAGTAGCCCAACCCTTCCCACTGCTTCAGCACATCGTCCAGCGGCGCAGCGGCCAGCGCCTGCACGGTGGGGAATCGGGCCAGCCACCGCTCAAAGTAGGGAATCACGGTAGCGATTTGCGTCTGCTGGAGCATGATTTCCGACACCCAGATGGCGTACGGGTCTTTGCTCTGTCGCCAGGGCAGGTCGGCGTGGTCGGCGTCCCACCAGTTGAGCAAAGCGTCTTGAATTTGCTTAATGTTTTCCATAAGCTCGCTCGGTGAAGACCTCAGAGGTTTGGCAAACCTCTGAGGTCTCTGGCAGCAAAGGTTATGCTTTTTGGTACTGCACAACGGGATGGTGCGTTTTTTGGATTTCGTCCAGGTTGGCGGCGATGAGTTCGCCGCGCTGATAGAGGTACTCCACGTGCGCGCCCGCTTCTTCCAGCGCCAGCAGCACGTGGTAACTCTGCACGCTGCCAAACAAATCGCGGCTAATATCGGCCAATGATTTTGGCTCGCGGCAGATTTCTAGAATTTTGTTGAGGCGGTCGTCGTGGGCGGTTTTGATTGATTGGATACGGCCGTACATATCCCCCATCGGCTCCTCATGCCCACCCAGCGCCAGCCGCACGTTGGGCACTTTGCTAATTTTGGTGAGCGAATCTAGGTAATGGCCCAGCCCCATGTTGTTGGTGATGCTTTCTGGTGCCTGATGCGGCGTGATGCGGCTGAGGACGTGATCGGCCGTCAGCATCACGTCATCCACCAGCAGGCAAACCTGCCCTGGACAATGCCCCGGCACGTGAAACACCTCAATGCCCCCCACCGTCGGTGTGCCCTCTTCCAGCAAAAACTGCACGGGCGTGGATTTGTAATACTGTTTGCCAAACAAATACACCTGCATCAGCTGCTGCCGCCGTTCCTCAGACACGCCCGCACCTTCCAAAAAGGTGTCCAGTCGGCTGGAGGAGAAAATGGCGCGCTCCTCATGGTTGGAAAGAACGCGGCGGTCCAGCACATGAATGCCAATCGGGGCATCCGTGAACTGGCGCACAAAGGGTAGCCCACCAAAATGGTCAATGTGACCGTGGGTGATGAGGATGTGGCTGACGGCTTCCAGGCTAATTGCTTCGTTGAATTGGTGGGAAACGGCCGTTACCCCCGCCAGCAGTTGGTCATTCGCCTCGGCAAACCCGGAACCGCAATCTACCAAAATCAGCGAATCGCCGTCGCTGATCAAATAAATATTGTTCACTAAACTGGGGAACGACTGCACGGGGAAAGAGTAAATAATCCGCCCCGCGCTGGTTGTAAATTTTTGTGGTGCTTTCATGGGGGAATTTTAGTAGGTAATTGGGTAATTGACGACTTGAGTAAAAAGTAAAAAGTGATAAGTGAAAAGAAAACCTCACCACTTGCAAACTTGCATACTTGCGACTAGTTGCTGTGCAGATTGCGTTAAAAAGTGTAGACAGCCCCGTTAATTTATGGATTTTTGGCGGCGGAACGGCCGTTTCTGTGCCAAAATGCATCAGCAATCAAAGATTACGCAGATTTTCCAGATTAATCTTTTTAATCTGCGAAGTCTGCTGATTATTTCAAAATCAGGGAACCTTCCATGAAACGAGCCATCATCTTACTCAGTGCATTTTTTGTGTTGACACTGGTTTTACAAACGGGTGAAAACGCGGCGGCGGGAACGGAAACGGCCGTTTACCTTCCCCTCATCATTAGCAACAACACGCCCAACCCAGAACCGATGACCGAATTTCGCGGCGTGTGGGTCACCCGCTTCGACTGGATCAGCTACGGACAAGCTGCCGACCCGGCCAAAATTGACGAAATCGTGCAAAACGTTGCCGATGCGGGCTTCAACGTCATCTTCTTCCAGGTGCGGGGCATTGCCGACGCCTATTACGAATCCAACCTGGAGCCATGGGCCGACCGCGTCAGCGGCGTTTACGGCCAGGCGCCCGATCCGCTGTGGGACCCACTGGCCTACATGGTGGAAAAAGCGCATGCCGCCGGGGTGCAGGTCCACGCCTACATCAACGTCTACCCCGTCTGGAACGGCGGCAGCTTTTGTAACACACCACCCGACCCGAACGTAACGCCCACGCCGCTCTACTACCAACTACTCAACGAGCATGGCAGCACCGACGGCAAGCCCAACGGTCTGCAATGGACCACTAGCGGTGTTGTTAACTGCGATTCCTATCTGCGCGGCACACCCGCCTCCATCTTTTTGGACGATCACCTCATCGCTGTCGGCAAAGATTTGGTCACCCGCTACGACATTGACGGGCTGCATTTGGACCACATTCGCTACGGCGGCAGCAACACTTCCTGCGATCCAGTGAGCACGGCACGTTATGGCGCAGATTGCTTCAGCGACAGCGGCTATGCGCAATGGCAGCGCGACCAGGTGAGCGGCACGGTACGCCGTTTTTACGAAGAGGTGGTACCGCTCAAACCGGGCTTGTGGCTCTCCGCCGCCGTCTGGCCCATTCATGAATTGAATCCGGCCTGGGGCTTCCCCGGCTCGCCGCAGCAGGGCAACCTCACCTATTACCAGGATTCCAAAGCGTGGCTGGCCAGCGGCACCATCGACAGCATCTCGCCGATGATTTACCCCGGCAGCGCCTACAACGATTGCGACGCCGATGGTAACTATCTGGAAAACCCCGATCCTACGTCAACTGATTATTGGATTCGCTCCCGCTGGCAAACGTTGGTGGAGGATTTTCAGGCGGCGGGGAACGGCCTTTACGTCATCCCCGGTATTGGCGCAGGCTACTGCTCTTTTGCCGAAATTGAAGCCCGCATCCAGATGGCCCGCGACGCTGGCACGGCCGGGCACGCGATCTTTTCCTACAGCAGCCTGCTGGCCAACGGCTATTTTGATGATCTGGCGAACGGCCCTTATGCAGAAACGGCCGTTGTGCCCGACATCACCTGGCATCCCTAAAACTTAGAATCTAACCAAAAAGCCACAGAATTTGGAGAATGAACCTTCGCCTCTAAGTTCTCCGTGAACTCTGTGGCAAATATTCGGACAGGTACTTAAACAAAAAAGCCCCACTGTTCACGCTTGAACAGTGGGGCTGCAATCGCCACTACTGTGGCAGATGTTCAGATCAATTCTTTTAAGCAGCAATTCCTGGTTTGGTGACCCCGACTCGATTTTGGTGTTGCCAAAACAGTACGTGTGTGTGGATGTTATCAACCAATCCAACCAGCGCCGCCAAATTAAAAATCACTGTGCCAACCAGCCGAACAACATCGCCGCTGGCCAGATATTGGGGTAAGTGTGTCGCAGTAGCCAACGCCATCAGCGCCAATAGTGCAACAATAAAGCTCATTAACCAAATGTGAATAGAACTGTGGGGGACATTTTTTGCAGATAATTGCTGTTTCATTTCAATACTCTCCAAGATTGTTTAACGAATGGGGAAATCATGCCACTTTTTCCTGTCAAATAAAATTAAACAGAGCATGATTACTAGGTTAACTAGGTGACAACTCTCCAAGTCTCTGGTTTATAAACTGGAGGCCATCATTACCCCGCTCGTAAAAGACCAACCGCAACTAGCAGCAAAATAAGGTACGTAATAAAAGGTGGCCAATCGCCCCAAATAAATCTACCAGCCAGTGCAGAAACGGCCGTTAAACCAGCAACAATCCAACCTGTTATGGGCACAGCACGGCCAGACCCATAGGCCAAAAACTGTGCGGGCTGCTTGTAAATTCATTTGTTAGTTTGCCTCATTTTTGGTTCATTCTTCTACAACAAGTGTGGCTACCATACCTGCTTCACGGTGGCCAGGGATGGCGCAATAAATGGTGTAGGTGCCGGGAGGAACGGCCGTAAATTCCGCATCTACCTGGTCATTAGCGTTCATCTGCACGTGCCAGCCCAGCTCATCTACATCGAAGCTGTGACCGTACATATCCTTGTTATCCAAGGCAAGGCTCACTGGCTCCCCGGCCTTCACTCGCAAAATGTTTTGGCCAAACTGCATATTTTCTGTGGTGACAATGATGGTTTCGGGCGAAACGGCCGTTGCCCCACCTCCGCGCAATCCATTAAGCAAACCCATTCGGGCAATAACCAGACCAAACAGCAGCACGCCCATTACAATGCCGCCCAACAGCGCCAAATTGTTTAACCACCCGCTCTCTTTTTCCTGTACCTGTGTTGTTACTTGCATTCCAATACGTCCTCGCTTAATTGGCAGGGGGCAAGTCTGAGACCTGACCCCTACGGTCCCCAAATCTAGTCACCAGTGGCAACGGAAACGGCCGTTTCCATATCCTTACCTGCCTCACGAGACATCGCCGCCACAATGCTGGAAACAATGCCGATAAACGGCGCATTCAACGCATGGAATGCCGAGATAAACGGCAGGCCATTGCGACGACCTTCTATCAAAATGGGCTGCAACAAAATGAGGAAAAAGAGCAGCGCCGTACGGCCGATAATCGCCTTGGGCATTTTGCCGACAGCAGCAGCAATTAGCGCGACTAAGGCCGCCAGCAGCAAGCTCAAGCCAAAGAACACATGAGCATCGGGCGTGTTCACCACACCTGCGTGCCAGATACCAGCAAAAAACATTTGGGCAAAAACGCCCAGGCCAATAAAAGAGGTCAAAACTTTGTGAATGGTTGCGAATGTTCTGTTCATACGATTTCTCCTAAAAGTGAATGAGTCGTTGATAAAACTTTATGTTTACTTACTTCGTGTTTTAATAAACATTCACGGCAAGCGTTTCATCAAGTGCCAGCCCGATTTGCTAACTGATCACAGCGTACAAAACAACCCTTTAGGAACTCTTTATTTTTCTTTACCTTACGCAAAAAAAGGCCGCC
The DNA here is from genome assembly GCA_020634455.1 of Ardenticatenaceae bacterium. Classification (GTDB taxonomy): domain Bacteria; phylum Chloroflexota; class Anaerolineae; order Promineifilales; family Promineifilaceae; genus Leptofilum. The sequence goes on from JACKBQ010000001.1 coordinate 2,031,460, forward strand.
TCTTCCGAAGCGACCCTTTTCTTTGGTTCCACAGCTGTGGCATGTTTCTGATCATGCCAAATGCTAAAATCTATTATTCGCGAATCTAATTTCTTCTTCGATAACTTCTTTTGATTTACGGCCGTATTTGCACCAAATGGTACTTTTTGCGGCCTTTGCGGAGGACGAGGAACTGGCCGTCGATGCTCTGGTTGAGTGTGACGGTTTGCCCGGCGTCGCTGATGCGCTCGTTGTTGAGGTAGAGGCCGCCACCCTGGATGGAGCGTCGGGCGTCGCCCTTGGAGGAAGCGAGGCCGCTATCTACCAGCAAGTCCACCACGGATAGTCCGTCCCCTTCCAGCGAGGGTTTGGCCAGTTCGCTGCTGGGCACGTCGGCGAAGATGTCACGGATATCGGCGGCTTCCAGGCCATCCAGATCGCCCCCAAACAACACTTCGGCGGCTTTTTCGGCTTTGTGAACGGCCGTTTCCCCATGAATCATCCGCGTTACCTCTTGTGCCAATCGCCGCTGTGCCTCGCGCCGTTCTGGCGCGTTGAACAGCTTGTCCTCGTAGTCGGCAATCTCCTGCTGGTTGAGCCAGGTGAAGTAACGCAGGTAGTTCAGCACGTCGCCGTCGTCGGCGTTGAGCCAGAACTGGTAGAAGCGGTAGGGTGAGGTGCGGTCGGCGGCCAGCCAAGCGTTGGTGCCCGCCGACGTTTTGCCAAACTTGCTGCCGTCTGCCTGGGTAATGAGCGGGAAAACGAGCGCGTGCGCTTTTTCGCCTTTGGAGCGACGAATCAGCTCCACGCCTGCCAAAATATTGCCCCACTGGTCGCTACCGCCCATTTGCAGGACACAGTTTTCATGCTCAAACAGGTGCATGAAGTCGTACGCTTGCAGCAGCATGTAGCTAAATTCGGTGTAGGAGATGCCGTCCTCGCGGCTGATGCGGGACTTGACCGAATCTTTGGCCATCATGTAATTGACGGTGAAATGCTTGCCCACGTCGCGCAAAAATTCCATCATGCTGAGCTGGCTGAGCCAGGTGGCGTTATTCACAATCCGGGCCGGGTTGCTCTTGACCTCAAAGTCCAGAATGCCGGAAAGCTGCTGCTGGATGCGTTCCAGGTTGGCCTGCACTTCGTCCAAGGTGAGCAGGTTGCGTTCGGAGGAACGGCCGCTTGGATCGCCAATCATGCCCGTGCCACCACCTGCCAGGGCGATCGGCGTGTGCCCGTAGCTCTGCATCCGGGCCATCGCCATCATCGGCACCAGGTGACCAATGTGCAGGCTGTCGCCCGTCGGGTCGAAGCCGTTGTAGAGCGTTACTTTCTCTTTGGCCAATAGGTCCGGCACGTTTTCGGTGTGGTCGTAAACAAATCCGCGCCAGCGCAGTTCTTCAATTGCATTCATAACTCCATCTCCTACTTAAAAATCCGCAGATTACGCAGATTGCGCAGATTTTTCCTTTTCTCTTAAATCTCTGTGCGCTCTGTGGCTAATAATCTGTGGCAAAAAACAAAAAGACGCGGGGATTAGCCGCGTCTTGGGTAGTCTGGGTGTTTTGGTTTAGTTGTCAGTGACAGCCAACTTCATCCCCACACGCCTGCGGCGTCGGTATTTCCAAAGTATAGCTGCGATAATAGCTGAAAATGTGCAAATTCATGATGGCGGCATGGTAGCATGGGGGCGATGATTCGTCAAGAATTGCGCAAGCAGAAAGTAAAAAGTGATAAGTGAAAAGCGGGCATCAGGCTGCGATTGGTTTGACACGTTGCATCACCAGCCAGGCCAGCCCCATGAAGAGGGCGCTGAAAAGGAAGAGCCAGCGGTAGTTGCTATCCAGGCTGTCTACTACAATACCGCCCAATGTTGGCCCCAAAACGGCCGCTAATTGAGATGAAAAGTAGTACAGTCCCGTGTACGCGCCGATGCGCCGCTCGTCGCCGTGGTCGTACACCAGCGGCAGGCTGTTGACGTTGACGCAAGACCAGAACACACCCGCCAGCACCAAAATCACAATAAACGTTGCCGCGCCCTGAATGAGAAAGTATCCGGCCAGGAGCAGCAGTGTCAGCCCGGTTAAGCCAATGCGGATGGCTAGCCGACGGCCGTATTTTGTACCAATCAATCCCGCCGGAACGGCAAACAAAATAAAGCTAATCGTGATCGATCCGGCATAAATGGAGGCGGTGCCGGGCGAAATGTCCAGCGTGAAAACGGCAAACGAAGAGAGGCCAGCCTCCAGCGCGTTAAAGCCCATGAACCAGAACAGGATGCCCAGCAACACAAACAGGCCGCTCTTGTTAGGGTTTTGCCAGACGGTTTGCAGATTGGCCCACACCCCGGGGTCGTCGGCTTCTGCCTCCGTGCTGATTTTGGCGGGTTCGCGCACGCCCAGCAGCGCCACCAGCGCTGCCGCCAGCAGCAAAATGCCGCCGCCAATGAACGGGGCCATGCGCCCCAGCTCCGGATCGATGGCGCTGAACCGTTCAAACAGCAGCCCACCGCCGAAGAAAGCGAGCAGCCCGCCGACGCCACCCATCAGGTTGATGATACCATTGGCCTTGCTGCGGTCGTCTGGCTCGTAAAGGTCCCCCAGCCAGGCCACCGTGGGCGAGCGGAACAAAGCCATGCCAAAGTTGGTGATGAGGATGAAGGCGGCGATGGCAACGGCCGTTTGCGCAAAAGGTATCAGCGTAAAACCAACCAGGGCAATCGGCACGCCTAGCAAAATCCACGGCTTGCGCCGCCCAAATCGGTTCCAGGTGCGGTCGCTTTTGGCTCCCACCCAGGGCTGCACAAAGACGTTGATCAGGTTGTCCCAGGTCATGATAAACAGCGCCAATGCCGGACCCAAACCAAAGCCGCGTACGTCGGCCCCGCCTTCAAAAGCGGGGTTGCCTGCCTGCAAAAAGATGGGGATGTACTGGTTAAAAATGGGCCAGATGATGCTGATACCCAAAAAGCCAAAGCCAACAATGATTGTTTTTTTGTAGTTAAACGGCCGTTCCGTCGCCACGTTGCTCGCCATCTAAACCCTCCCTGGGATGCGGTGAATAAGTGAACAAATGGTAACCGAATTTTGGCAGATGCAAAGTGGTTGTGGAAATCACGCAAAGTTGCAAAAGCATTGTTTGGATCACCTTGCCGCTTTGCGTGGAAAACGATGATTTGGAGGAAACGGCCGTTTGGCAACCGTCCCGAATCTGGCTAAACTGATAAAAACACGTTTTATTTTTGAGGGAAAAATGAATTACTGGGAAATAAATGACCCAAAAACAAATTTGGCCGATATTGTTGAGGCAACGGAGCAAAATGAAGCCCAAATAATCACCTTGCATGGACAGGAAAAAGCTGTCGTTCTTTCTATGTCTAAGTATATTCAGATGAAAGAAGCGAAATCATTATCACAGTTTTTCAGAAAGTCCCCCCTTGCAGAAAGCGAAATTGATTTGAACTACGATAGAAATAAATAAGAGTAAAAAATCTGTGTTAATCTGCGAAATCTGCGGATTATTCTTTTGAGGTAGCAAATGAACGTCAAGCGCATAGAACCTGGCCCAGAGCAAGAATCGGTGTGGGATTACCCGCGCCCGCCCCGGCTGGAAGAAACGAGCAAGCATATCCAAATTGTGTTCAACGGCGTGACCATTGCCGACACGCACCGCGCCAAGCGGGTGCTGGAAACCAGCCATCCGCCCACCTACTACATCCCGCCAGAAGATATCAAAACGGAGTACCTGGTGCCGCGCTTTAGCACCTCGCTGTGCGAATGGAAGGGGCAAGCACATTATTACGGCCTGATGGTGGGCGACGCCCAAATTCCGGTGGCGGGCTGGTATTACATCGATCCGCGCCCGCCGTTTGAGGCCATCAAGATGCACGTGGCGTTTTACGCGGAGCCGATGGACGCGTGCACGGTGGATGGCGAGCTGGTGACGCCGCAGCCGGGCAGCTTTTACGGCGGCTGGATCACCAGTGATGTGGTTGGCCCTTTCAAAGGGGAACCGGGTACAGAGTTTTGGTAATTTGATGATTCGTTGGTGCCAGGCACGGGGCAGCAGATTTTTTCTTTGCAAGGACCATTTGCCCCGTGCCTGGCACCTTTAGTTCACTTACTTCAATTCAAAGATGAAGGTGCCGTTACGGCCGTAAATCAACGTCACCCCTGGATTTTCCAGCAGCGCCGCCGGGTCCATTTGCCCCCCCTTGGCCCCGATGAAAATGTGGCTAAAGCCCTGCTCTCGCAGCCAAACGGCCGTTTCTGCCGCGCGCCAATCTGTAATTTCCGTTAGCTGCTCGTTGAACGGCCGTACAAACCCCACCAACGCTGCACTGTAACTGTAATCCGCCGGAGGCGTACTGCTTTGCCGCCCGGTGAGCGGCACCAGCCACGCGCCGCCGTCGCTGCCCGACCACGTATTCAGCAGCCAGAGCCAACTGTTTACCGCCACGGTCGCCTCTTCGGGCACGTTTGCGTCTAGCCAGGCCAATGCCTCCGCGTCCGCAGGCTGGGCCAAAATGGTTTGCGGGTTGATGATGCCAATTTGCTGCTGCACGCCGAAAAGGGTTACGGCAGTTCCCAGCGGCACCAGTAGCAAAATTCCAGCGATGACCAATGGCTCTGCCTGCCGCCGCAGCCAGCTCCAAAATGCCGCGCCCACGCTGCCCAACACCAGCGCCAGCGGCAAAAAAGTGGTGATGTAGTAGCTGTTCAAATTCACCAGCGGCAGTGCGGGGAAGCCAAAATAGTTGCCAGACAGCCCCAGCAGCACCAGCCCCGACCACAGCGCCAAGAAGAGCGGAACGGCCGTCCACAACCGTCGCTTCCAAAACCAGATAATCAACGTTGGCAGCAGCAATCCACCCGCCAGCCACAAAAAGTAGCGGTCCCAGCCTGCGGTGTAGTAGCTGGTAGGGAATGCGGTGTAGTCGGGCAGGCGCGCCGCCAGCTGTGCCCCTGGATTGCTGTTTTGGAACAGATAGACGAGGTGCGGCGCGAGGCTAAGCAAACTGAATCCGGCCGCCTGCCAGAGGAAACGGCCGTTCCGCCCCCGCGTCAGCAGCCAGACCAATCCGGCAAACGGCGCGTAAAACACAAACACGCGAAAATGGACCAAAAACAGCCCGATGGCCAGCAGCGCCACCAGCCCCCAACTGCTGCGCCAGCCCCGCGCCCCGCGCAGCAGACGCCACGTTAGCCCCAGCAGCACGGGCATCAGCAGCATCGCCGTGAGCTGGGTGTATCGCCCCCAGGTGGCATAGTAGGCTGGGAAAAAGAGGGGCAGCGCTACCAGAAAAGCAGCGATTAGCCCGGCGCGTCGCTGGCGCGTCAGCAGCCAGCCACCCGCGTACACCGTCAGCGGCAGCAGCGCGTTGAGCAGCTGTCCCAGCCCCAACAGCAGGCGGGGAATCTCCCAGCCGCCCAGCAGCACCAGACTGCTGCTAATCGTGTGGAAGCCAAAATGGTACGGAAACTGGGTCACCGGCAGGAACGGCTCATACCCGGTTTGGGTGATCGTTTGGCCCGATTGGCTCATAACGGCCGTAATCAACCCATGCCGCACCGAATCCACCCAGGGGGGAAAGACCAGATCGCGCACGGCGAGGAGGCGGACGGCGAGGCCAATGAGCAGGATGATGAGGAGGAGGAGGTGTTCTTTTTTGAAGGGGTGAAGGGGTGAGCGGGTGAAGGGGTGACCAGGTGACCGGGTGACAAGGTGACGGGATGCGACTAGCAACCAACCACTAACCAGTAAAATCCACAACAGCCAACCGCCAAACCGTCCACCAAGTAGGGAAATGAGATACCAGAATGTGGGCCAGACGGCCGTTCCCAACGCCAGCATCACCCCCAGTTTGGCCATTGGATCGGGGAGCTTGTGGCGGAACGGCCGTAATTGCAAAATAAGCGCCCCCGGCAGCAGCAAAAAAAGCAGCGCCAGCAGAATGATCATGCCGTATTGCCACAGCAGTTCACCCAGGCGGCGCAGTGAATCCGCCCATGTGAGCTGGTAGCGGCTGGTGAACTGGAGTTCCTGCACGGCCGTTTCCGGCACCTCATTGCGCAGCGGGCCAGCCGTGAGCGTTAGTTCGGTCTCTGCCAGCAAATCGGCCGTGTAGCCCCAGACGGTGACCCGGTTATCCTCGTTGCCGCTGAGGGTGAGCAAGTACGGCCGTCCCGCAGATTCTTTTTGCACGGGCAGGCGCAGCACAAATGGTTGGTTGTGCTGAATCTGGCGCGTAAGCAATGATTGGGTGATCAGTTGGTTGCCAGCTAAATCGGCGAGGGTGAGGGTGAAACGGCCGTTTTCGTCTGGATCGGGGCCGCTGTTGCGAGCCAGCAGCAGTTCGATCTCGCGTAGGCCGTTGTGCTGGGCCACAAAGCGGTAAGTGAGCTGCACATCGCCAGCGGGCGCGGGCGGCACGGCGTTCAGCCGCCCTTGCGCCACGTCGGTGGCCAGGATGGGGGAACTGATCGGTGGGATGAAAGACGGCCGTAAAGGTTCCCCCGCCCAATCCCACAGCAGCACCAACCCCACGCCCAGCAAAACCGCCAACCACCTATGAATCTCCAATCTCCAATCTCCAATCTCTGAGAAATGCGATTTCTCAAAGAAATCGGATTTCTAGCGCAAAGAAAAAAGCCGCCCCAATTCTGGAGCGGCCTTGTGTTTCTTCTGTGGCGCCAAGTGGATTTGAACCACTGACCTAGGGCTTATGAGTCCCCCGCTCTGACCAACTGAGCTATGGCGCCAAAAGCGAACGGCATTATAACCAACTCTGCCCGACGTGGCAAAAATTAGCCCAAAATTCGGAAAGGAATTGGTGTAAAAATCAACACAAAAATCACCATTGCCGCAATGCCCAACCAGCGTCGGCGCGGATCTAGCGGCGTCACATCATCCAGCGGTTCAGCATGAACTCGGCCAAAGAAAAACAGCAGCAAAATCCAGATACCCCAGGTAAATGTGCTATCAATAAAGAAGGATGCGGCAGTCAAGGCAACCAGTGTTGCCATCACCGGCATGTATAGCTTTTTAGCCCGAAGGCCAATCAGCGAATAAATGATATGTCCGCCGTCTAGCTGACCAACAGGCATAAGGTTAAGTGCCGTCACCAGCAGACCAACCCAACCAGCCCAAGCAACCTGATTCAGGTAAACATCGCTGGTGGCGCTAGGTAAAAATTGGCCATGAATCACAAATTTGGCCAGATAATACAAAATCGAGTTTCCCTCAAGCAAGCCATTTGGAGAGATGGGGCCGACTTCAGACGTTGCTAATCCATAAAACAACAAGGGTAGGGCAAAAAACAGACCAGCTAGAGGGCCAGCAACGCCAATATCAAACAAGGCGCGTTTGTTTTTGATGGGTGCCTTCATGCGAATCACCGCCCCCATAGTGCCAATAGGCGAGATGATGGGCAGCGGGATAAAGTAAGGCAGCGTCACAGCCACTTTGTGGTACCGTGCGGCAAAATAATGACCCAACTCATGGGCTCCCAAAATCAGCATGATGCTCAGGCTAAATGGCCAGCCACGCCAAATTTGGAATGCTTGTTGTTGTGTTTCGGCATTGTAAAAGGAACCAGTAAGCAAGGTTGCCAAAACGGTGGCAATGAAGAGAATAAGGTTAATGTGCCAATTGGATGCGGGTGGGTTAAAAACTTGGGGGATGGCGACGATAAGGATACGGCCGTTTTCATCCTCGCGCACCGTTGGGGTAAACCCTTCTGCTTCAAAAATGGCCCGCAGTTCATCAAAACAGGTAGCGGAATCCACTAAAAAACGGCCGCGATACCGGACAAACCCCTTGTTTGGCTCGTCCAGCGTCGTATCGCCCACCAAAAACAGATGGGCCATGCCACGACGCATCTTTTCAACTTTTTCCAGAGAAACAACCGGGGTCGGTGCTGTGTAAGGCGAGGGTTGCTGCTGCATAATTATTCGCTGCCACTGGTGGGCGCGTCGGCTAAATCCTCGTCGTCGTCCCCCCAGCTAATAATCCAGATGCAGGCCCCGGCCACCAAAATGGTTATGGCAATGAGCCAAAACCATTGGCTGCCCTGCAACCCCACATCACGCGCTTCATACACCAGCAAAATTACCATGCCCAGCGCCAAAACAAACCAGGCAGATAAGTTTGGGTGATTTGTAATCCAGTTTTTTAGACTGTCCATTGGCTATTCCTATCCACAGATTTCGCAGATTACACAGATTAAAGTTTCAATTGAGTAATCTAAAGTTAAAAAATTGGTATGGAGCCGATTATAAAGAAACATTGCGTAATCAGGTAATCTCCTGACGACGCAATTACAAAACGTTCATATGAAAGGTGACTGGCACCGAATTGTTTACTCCTGGGCCGCCAGCCACTTTTCCAGTTCCATGCCTGCGCCCGCGCCCTGGCCAACTGAAGTGGCAATCTGGCGGAAGTGCGCGTCCTGGATTTCGCCAGCGGCGTAAACGCCGGGCACACTGGTGCGGTACCGCTCATCGGTAATGACGTACCCTTCCTCATCCATCGCCAATTTCCCTACCAGGAACTGGCTGTTGGGGTAATGGCCAATGAAGATGAAGACGCCGTCGGTTTTTAGCGGCGTTGTTTCGCCCGTTTTGACGTTACGGGTTTGCACGCCCTGCACCACGCCATTGCCCTTAATCTCTTCGATGACGGTATCCCAGACGAAAGAGATTTTTTCGTTGGCGAAGGCGCGTTTTTGCAGTGAAGCGCCAGCGCGCAGCTCCCCCCGGCGGTGAATAACCTCCACTTTGTTGGCAAATTTGGTCAGGAAGATGCCTTCTTCCATGGCGCTGTCGCCGCCGCCAATGACCACCACATCTTTGCCGCGGAAGAAGAAGCCGTCGCAGGTGCCGCAGTAGCTCACGCCCCGGCCAATGAACTCTTCCTCGCCAGGTACACCTAAGTGGCGCGGCGAGGCCCCGGCGGTGACCACAACGCCGTCAGCTTCGTACTCATTGCCGTAGGTTTTGATGTAAAAGGGTCTTTTGCTGAAATCCACTTCGACAACTTCGTCGTAATCGAAGCGAGCGCCGAAATGTTCGGCCTGTTTTTGCATCACTTCTACCAGCTCTGGACCGGTTGGGGTTTGTTCTTCTGACCAGAAACCGGGATAGTTTTCTACTTCATGGGTGATGGCAATCTGCCCGCCAATTTGGGTGCCAGCAATGACGAGTGGGTTTAATTGGGCACGGGCGATGTACATGGCGGCTGTTAACCCCGCAGGGCCAGAGCCGATAATGATGACACGTTCTTTTTGCATTTGAAGCCTTCTCTCTTTTCAGCCAGTTAACGGCCGTTTCTTACTGTTTAGGTAGCCAAATAATTGGTCTAGAGTCTTGAAATTTAGTCAGCAGATTTTTTGCTGCATGCGTAAATTGTAGTTACCCACGATCCACAGACGGGGCTTTGGGCGCTTTTCTTACGTCGTTCTTTTTGATGCAGTGGGGCTTGTTTGGTTACGTGTTTTCTTGAATCGGCAAGCAGATCGTGAAGGTTGTGCCCTGGCCCACCGTGCTGGCAACTTCGATACGGCCGTTGTGCTCTTCCACAATTTTTTGGGCAACCGAAAGGCCCAGCCCGCTGCCTTCGGCGCTCTCGCTGCCGGGGATGCGGTAGAAGCGTTCAAACAGATGCGCCATATCTTCCGGGGTGATGCCAGGCCCGGTGTCGGCGATAGCAATGAAAACCTCGTTTTCTCGCTGCTGGGCACTGATGGTGATACGGCCGTTTTCCACATTGTACTTGGTGGCGTTGCTTACCAAATTCAGCAGCACCTGTTTTAAGCGATCGGCGTCACCGATAACGGCCGTTGCGCTTTCCGTGGTAGGCAAATTGGCGTCTAGCTGTAACACAATTTCAATGCCCCGTGCTGCGGCCTGCGCCTGCGAAATACTCACCACTTCCTCAACAATTTGCTGCAAGGCCACCGCCTCACGCGCCAATCGCATCCGACCAGACTCCAATCGGGCAAAATCCAGAAAATCCTTGGTCATTTTGGAGAGCCGATTGGACTCTTTCTTGATCATGCCCACCAGATCGCCGCGCTTTTCCTCTGGGATGCCTGTCCGAGTGAGCAGTTCGCTGGCAGCAGAGATGGCCATGAGGGGTGTTTTCAATTCGTGCATAATTTCGGCAATCAGGTCAGACTGGCTGAATAAATGGGCATTCATAATGGCCACGGCCGATTGCGAAGCGAGCGCTTCCATCAGGGCCACATCTTGCCCGGTGTATGCGTTGTCATCTTCCTTGTTAATCACTTCTAGCGCCCCAATAACACCCTGGCCGGTAATGAGCGGAACAGCCAGCATGGAGCGGGTCACAAATTCCAGGTTTTCATCCACATTGGCATAAAATCGTTCATCAGTCTGCACGTCGTCCAGGATCAGGGAACGGCCGTGTCGCACCACCCAGCCCGCAATACTGCTATCCAACGGCACCACAATGTCTTGCAAAACCGCGCCGCGGGTGGAGGCGGCAAAATGAAGCTGCCCGGTAGAGCGGTCTACCAGCAAAATGGAAGCCGTTTCGGTATGTGTGAGTTCCGTCGCCACATCCATCACCAACGAGAGCAGCTCGTCCAGGCGCAAGGTAGAGCTAAGGCGCTGGCTTATTTGCAGCAGTCGGGCCAAATGCTCCGGCGAAATAGCGCTGCTGGAATTAGCGACAATTTTCATTGGTTCCGTCATCGTGATGCTCACTTATTCATAAACGGGGCTGCAAGCTGCGGCAAAAGTTCTGCAACATCTTCCCGAAACACCAGATCGGCTGCCCGATCCATGTGTGTTGGTTGTAAATTAACAATGATTAGCCGTGCGCCAGCCTGTTTTGCCAGCAGGGGCAAGTCGCCAGCAGGGGCTACTTCCAAAGATGAACCAGCTACCAACATGAGGTCACACTGCCGAGCAACTTGCTGGGCCAGGTGCATGGTAAGTGCGGGCAGCAGTTCGCCAAATAATATCACGTTTGGCTTGAGGAGGTGACCACAGCTTTGGCAGCGGGGAATTTGAGTGGTTTTGACCAGCGCTTGCAGCAGGGGCCAGCCATCTACCTGGGTATGGCACCCCTGGCAGGTGGCCTTTTGTAAGCTACCGTGTACTTCGTAAACGGTACGGCTACCAGCGCGTGTGTGTAGCAAATCAATATTTTGGGTGATGGTGGCTTTTAGACGGCCGTTTGCCTCTAAACTGGCCAGAGCAATGTGAGCCGGGTTGGGTTGGGCGTTGAGGATGGTGCTGGCTAACGGCCGTATCCAGTTGAAAAAAGCGTCAGGATCGTGCCGAAAAGCGTAAATAGAAGCCACTTCCATCGGGTCTACCTGATCCCAAACGCCAGATTCTGGGCTGCGGAAATCAGGAATGCCGGAAGGCGTGCTCACACCTGCCCCCGTAAGCGCCACCACGGTTTTTGCCTGACGTAACAGTTCAACAGCACGGGCCACAGTTGGGAACGGCATCATCACATTTACGCTTTTACCAATTGCTGGGCAATTTGCCGAATAAGAATGGCGGCCTTAGCATGAGGGTTCAACTGCACCAAGGGGATGCTTTTGTTAACGGCCTGGTTCATTTCCGCTGGAGAGAGTGGTAAGACGGCCATGAGTGGATGATTCAGGAAGCGCTCAAGAGATTCATGGGGAATGTTCATCTGGGCGCTAAAATCAAAAATAACGGCGCGAACCTGCGCTTTCTCCGGCACAATCTGGTGCAAATGCTCCAGCAGATGACGGGCATTGGCCAACGCGACACGCTCTGGCCGCAGGCAAACAATAATTTGGTTGGCCTGCGCCAAAACCGATTCAACAACAGGTGTTAATTGATGCCCACAATCCACAATGAGGTGCTGCCCAAGCTGAAGAAGCGGCCGTAGCAAGTTGGCGGTTTGTTCTGGCCGCAAAGGGAGCGTCTCTTGCGCCAATGGTGTGTGAATCAGCAGCAAATCGAAGTTGTCAGCATAGTGGCTTATTTCTTGCTTTACCTTGGAAGACCAGCGGCTTTCCGGTTGGCTGAGGATTTGGTTGAGGCCGTGCTCATGTTTTTGGCTCAAATACAAGGCTACATGCCCTTGAATGAGATCAAAATCTATCAGGGTTGTGCTGTGTCCGCTGCTGGCCAGGCTGCTGGCCAGGTTAATGGCCAGGGTGGTGGCTCCCGCTCCGCCACGCGCTCCTAAAATGGCCGTAACGCCCCCCGCATTAGAGAATGAAATGGTATTGGTCAAGTTAACGCCAGTGTCACGACCGCGCTTCTTTTTCTCTGGCAACGGCTTGTGCAGGCGCGTATCGGCAGATGCTTTTGGTACGCGGTCTTCCAGCATCATTCTGACACGCTCTAGCAATTCAGCGGGTTCTGTGGGTTTGGTCAGATAATCATCGGCCCCGGCATCAAACCCGGCCAGCTTTTGTTCTGCTTCGTCAACGGCCGTAAACATGATGATGGGCATATCGCCAAGTTTAGGCATAGCACGCAGGCGGCGGCAAACTTCCCAACCGTCCATTTCAGGCATCATCCCATCCACCAGCACCATGTCCGGATTTTCTGATTCAGCCAAGGACAGGCCGCGAAAACCAGAACGTGCGCCCAACACATTGTATCCGTGCTGCTGCAACACGCGCTGAATAATGCTCAGGGTTTCTGGATGATCGTCAATAACTAATATTTTGAAGGCTATCGGTGATGTCATTGATTTGTCCCGATACAAACTGCCTGTGTACCCTAGTCAACGGAAAATAATTGAATTCCTGCTTAAACGGCCGCTTAAACCGGCGGCCAGGGATAATGCCTGCCTGACCCCGGTGAGATAAACGTTTCTTGGTCGAGCACACGACGAATGCGCTTTTGCAGAGCCTCTACTTCGGTTTGCGCCAAAAGCTGCAAAAGTTCTGTTCGTAAACCTGCCTGGTTGCTGGCAAGTTTATTGCTCAAATGCTCCAGATCGGCCAACAATGCCTGGGGGATCGGCTCTCCAGCAAATTCCCAGATGACCGTTCTGAGTTTATACTCAGTATGAAAACAGATGCCATGGTCAATGAGCCACAATTGATTCTGGTCGTCTTTGTCTTCAATTATTACATGCCCTGCCTTGCGATCGGCATTATTGATGATGGTGTCTAGTAGTACGGTCTTTTGCAAGGCTTCTTTAAAAGCAGGCTCCCCTTCAAACGTAAAATAGTGCTCTTCAGGGTTATGTGTAACAAAGAGTTGCACAGAGCCAATGCCATGTTCGCCCTCACGCAGAACGGTGGGCGGAATGAGGTTCCAGCCACTGGCCTGACTCACAAGAAAGGCGGCTCGTTCACGCTGGCACAAGGTTCCCTGAGTAAAGTCCCATAACGGCCGTTCGCCACGGCGGGGTTTGTACACAGCACGGACTTGGTTCACACTGTTTTGGGGCAGATGAGGCAAGGCTTGCCAAACGGCCGTGTTTGGGCAAATGTCAACCAAGAACGAGTAGTTAGAACTCCAAGGCAGCACCCCTTTAACAGCCATTGTGCCTAACTGTAACAACTGAAGCCATTCCGTTGTGCTGAGCGTGCGATTTGCCATATCAACAGTTAAAGTGAAGCCGCTTTGAATCTGGATACATTCCAAAAACACTCTGCTACAAAATCAATGTGCATGGCCATTTCGATGCGGGCAAAAATGACCCGTAGCATCAATGGGCTTGCCGCAGTTGCCGCAAATGGGTCGCCCTGCCTTTACCACATCGTAAACATGTTTGATGAGCGCTTGAACCTGAGCGCGGCTAATCCAGTAGCTCACGACATTAGGTTCTTCTTCTTCACCAACCAGTTCGTAGGCAACCAGCACCACCTGGTTGCTGTCTTCATTGTACCCAATACCAATGTTGCCTACGCGGAACAGAGCATCTATTGGGTCTCGCAGCCGCATATCGGTCCAAACGGGGGCCTCTTCGGCCGCTGGGTATTTCTTTTCTAGCTCTTGAATGAGAGCTTCGAAGCTTTCTGCCAGCATCCGAGCCTGCTCTTTTTCTATTGTAAGCGAAATGGTTTGCGACCCGCGGCTACCCTGTAGGTAAAAGGTACGTTGTCCTGGTTGGCCAACGGTTCCTACGGTAATTTGTGTGGCTGGGTTAAGTTCGATGTGGCTAGCCATAATATTCTCTAACTGTTGGATTTGTTTGTGGAAACGGCCGTTTCCACCGTTTGCCCCTCTGCTTGTTCAGGTGTTTCTTTTTCTGCTGGTTTGGGGGGCGGTTGGAGTGGCCCGTCATCATTGATGCGACCAACCCGTACCATGCCATTTGGCGCTAAATGCAACACACTCACCGACGCTGGTGAAATGATAATGCGCTGGAACAAATCAATATGCACACCCAGATAGTGAGCCAACACCAGCTTGATCAGGTCGGCATGAGAAACCACAACAATTATATCTTTATCGGCATGTTTTGCGGCTAACGCTTCCAGAGCATTGACCCCACGGGTTTGTACCTGCCGAATCGTTTCTCCGCCAGGAAATTGCATTCGGCTAGGAAAAAACTGAACGGTGAACCATTCTTTCTTTTTGGCCAGTTTTTTAACCTTTTTGCCTTCCCACTTTCCATACCGTACTTCACCTACCTCTTCCAGGCTGCAAATGGGCAGATTCTGGCTGGCAGCGATGAATTCGGCCGTTTCGCGGCAACGCAACACGGGACTACTGTACAAAGTTGTAATGGGTAAGGTAGATAATCTTTCAGCGGCAGCGGCGGCTTGGATACGGCCGTTCTCGTTCAAATGAATGCCTTCAATCCAGCCTGCTAACCGATGCTTTTTTACCCAATCATTTTCACCATGTCGCACAAGAATGATCGTCGTCATACGTGAATAATAGCACAACTAAGAAGCTGACGAAATAGAAATTACGTTTGTTTATGTAAAAAGAAATATAGCAAGCAACTGGAAGGTTGAATCTATGTGGGTTAATTGCGCTGCACTTGATCTAGCAAGTCCGGCGGCAAGACAGGATTAAAATAGGCAGTATTGCAGGCACGCGTATCCCCGTCGTTAAATTCAACGTCAGGATTATCAGAAAATTGGGCATATTGAGCCAAACCAAAGTAAGCTGCCATCACGTTGCAGGCTACCGGGGCTGCCCATTGCGACCCCTCGCCCCCATGATACAAAAAGGCGGCCACCACAATTTCTGGATTGTCAAAGGGAGCATACCCTACATACCATGAATGCGTAGGCAAAATACGTCGTTGTTCAATATCGTCAAAGCTGCACCACCCTTTTTCGATGGCAATATTGTCACAGAATTCGGCCGTACCGGTTTTACCGGCCGTAACAATGCCGAATGGCTCCAGCCACTCAACGTACGTAGCCCCCGTGTAAAATCGCTCTTCATCAATGCGGGTATTTACCAGACGCAACCCTTCGGCAACGGTTTCAATATTCTCGCGATCCACATCCACTGCGTTTAGCACCTCCGGCTGGTAGATATACTCCCCGTTAGCATCGAAGCGCACATTCAATGATGGGTCGTCCAGCGGATTACCGTCTCCATCGGTCAGGATGGTACGGCCGTCTCCCCCCAGACTGGCCCGCGCTACAATTTGGCTATCATCATTCACAAAAACAATATTCCCCTCAGAATCCGTCATGTGGTGAATAATAGTAGGACGGTACAAAAAGCCCCCATTGGCAATAACCGCCGCCATCTGCGCCACTTGCAATGGCGATGCCGTCAGGAAACCCTGCCCAATACCCGTATTATAATCGTCGCCAGTGGACCAGGGTTCGCCATAAACCCGCGCCTTCCAACCCCGGTCTGGTGGCAAATCGCCAGCAGCTTCCAGCGGCAGCTCAATGCCCTGCACCCGACCAAAACCAAATTGGGAAGCGTACCGCGACAACCGGTCAATCCCCAAGCCTTCTACAAACTCGCCATCTTGGTCAAAACCACCGCTAATTTTATAAAAGTAAATATCGCAGGAGTTGGCCATGCCAGTGATGGCATTAACCGCCCCATGCCCCGTACGCAACCAGCAGAAAAATGTTTGCGCACGGCCCGGATCATTCGGAGCAAATCGGTTTGGAATGGTGATTTCACCGGGCGCATTGAGCAAGCGAGTAGCCGAAACGATCCCTTCTTGCAGGGCGGCAGACCCAGGCACAATTTTGAACGTGGAACCCGGCGGATAAATGCTGCTCACGGCATGATTCACAAATGGCTGGTATTCGTTGCGGGATTGTCCCAGGTAATAATCTACAGGCACTTCCGTTTGGAATCGGTTGTTATCGAAGCTAGGCAGGCTAACCATAGCCAAAATCTCGCCCGTTTGTGGGTTCATCACCACTACAGCGCCTTGCTGCACTTCTACATCTTCTTCCTGGCCAGTAATGGGATCGCGGGAGGGCGTCTCTTCGCGGGTGGCCATGGCCTGGCGCAAAATTTCTGTGGCGATGATTTGCAAATCAATATCTAGCGTCAGGTGCAGGTTTAAACCAGGAACCGGATCAACGGCCGTTCCAATCTGCCTAAGTTCGCGCCCTGTCCAATCCACCTCAATTTGCCGCTCGCCCTTGGTACCTGCCATCTCAATTTCCATAGATGATTCCAGCCCAGCCCAGCCCACACGATCATCCCGCTGGTAGCCCAACCCCAGGTTGAGCCAGTTTTCATTGGGCAGCGGCCCCATAAAACCAATAATTGGTGAGGTATATTCGGCCGTAGGATAATAACGCAGCGGTTCTGGTAATACACGCACGCCAGGCAAAAAGATGCTTTCTTGCTCAATGTTGTACGCCTGCGTAATTGGAATACCAGAGGTAATAACTGCCGGAATGAATTGCAGCGGGCTGTTGATACGCACAATTTCGGCAATGCTATCTGGTAGCTGCGGCACCACACCCGCCTGCGCCAACGTTTCCTGACCCGACACACCGTAAATTTGAGCCAACCGCGTATACGTCTCAATGAGTTCAGGGTTTGCAGCTTCAACAAGCGTCTGCTGGGCCACTGTGTTGGTAACGGGAACACCAGTCAGCAGCGACAGACGTTCGTAGATGGCTTGTAATTCGTTGGGATCGTCTGGCAAAAATGTGGGGGTGATGGTGACATTAAAGCTGGGAATGTTGATGGCCAGCGGGTCTCCATCTCGATCAAAAATAACGCCGCGTGGGGCGTCGTTGCGCAAAATGGCAAACTGGTTTTCTTGCGCCAGCGCGCCTAGCTCTTCGCCAGAATTTTGCTGAATCCAGTAAACGCGGTAGAGCAGCAACCCCAAAATGGCGACGACCGCAATCCGAAAGAAGAAAAGACGACCTCGCAGGCCAAAATCTTCTTTTTCAAGTTCTTCTACATCTTCTACGCGTTCCCAACCCATTCGGGACATGGGGTTTCACCTCAATCGTTTATTAACTGATCTGGAAAAGATTTCAAAAGTCTTCAAGGCTATACGCTTACCGCCAGTGAGCAACGAGGCTTTTGAAATCGGCACCTTTGTACCTACATTTGTACGCGGCGCGGTTGTATCGTTCTGTTGATGATATAGAGTAGCCAATAAATGGGCAAAATCGCTAAGACGTTGATGAGAATTGTGTTGGGCAGCAGACTGACACTCTGAAAGGTGGCGATAGTGCCAAACAGTCGGAGCAACACAACATCAATGATAAAGCTGATGACGGTGGCTAACGCTGCCAGCGCCAATGGAATGAGCACGCGGCTGGTAGGAAACGCTTGTTGTGCCCACAAGACGGCCGTTACCCCCACCATAAAAGCAAAAGACGACACGCCCATCGGAGTAATCGAATACAAATCGGTAAAAATGCCCGCAAAAAAGGCCCACACCGCCCCCTCTTCCATGCCAAACAGCAATCCCCAGGCCAGCGCCACCAGCAGCGCTAGCTGAGGCGTGCTGCCTAAAATGGGGAAGTGGGGCAGTACGGCCGTTTCCACCACACCCAACACAATCATCACAGGCACTGCTAAATAAATAGAGGTAGGCATATCGGTCTAGTTTAATTTCCCGTTGGGCTTTCAAAAATGGAAGTGTCTATCTGGTTAAAGTCGGTAATGACAAAAACGATTTCCATCGTTTCAAAATCGGTTGCCGGCTGCACAATCGCCTGCTGAAACAGGTCCGACTCATTCCGGTCAATCTGCACCACCCGCCCAATCACAATATCTTGCGGAAAATCACCGCCCAACCCAGAGGTGAGCACCACTTCGCCAATTTCAATTTGGAATTTGAGATCGATCCACTCCACGTACAGATCGCCAGTTGCGCCGCGCCCGCGCAAGCTGCCCGTAGCCCGCGACGTGCCCAGCCGCACCGGAATGGCGCTGGCATTGTCCGTGATGAGCACCACCTGGGCAGAGTTCTGCGTGGTGCGGAAGATGCGACCAATGAGGCCACGTGAACTTTCCACCGGCATCCCAACCTGCAAGCCATCATCCGACCCTTTGTCTATGATGATGCTGCGTACGGCGGGGCTGGTATCGTAACCAATCACGTTGGCGGTTTGGCGACGGAGTTGGGGTGTTTGGCGAGCGCGATTGAACAAATCTTGCAAGATTTGCCACTCGCCCTGAATTTCGCGCAGCTCTTCATTTTCGCGTTCCAGGGCATCGAGTTGGGTTTGCAATTCATCAATTTGGGCGCGGGCTTCATCTAAATCGCGGGGGCCAGAGAGGGCGTCGGCAACGGTGTCGGTTTGGCGAGAGGTCCAGCCTGCAACGGCCGTTAGCGGATCCTGCAAAAAGCCAAAGAGCAAATCCAAATTGCCGGTACTGTCTAAAATACTTAAAAAAATAGAAGCACCCAACAGAATAGCGATGGTGGTCCAGCGAATCCTACGTCGGGCATCGTTTAGGTTCATTTTTGTCGGTTATCGGTTACCGGTAATCCGTTATCGGTAATCCGTTTACCGCTCACCGATTACCGATTACTGTTCACCGCTTACCGCTAATGATGCGTGCTGCCCCGATGCAGACCGGTCAGCGACCGCTGCCACAGCTCGATATTTTCCAGCACACGCCCTGCGCCCCGCGCCACGCAGGTCATTGCATCTTCCGCCACCCAAACGCGCATCTTTACCATATCCTCCAGCCGATCGGCCAGGCCGCGAATTTGCGCCCCGCCGCCCGCCAGGCAAATACCCACTTCCATCAGGTCAGCCACCAATTCTGGCGGCGTATCGTCCAGGCAGTCACGCACGGTGTCTACGATGATATTGATGGAGGGAGACATCGCTTCGCGCAGCTCGATGCTGCTGATTTCCACCGCCTGTGGCAAGCCGTTGATGAGGTTGCGCCCGCGCAGGGTCATGGTGCGTTCTTCTGGCAGCGGGAAGGCGGAGCCGATGCCGATTTTGACACGTTCAGCCATGCGGTCGCCGATGAGCAGGTTGTACTTGTTGCGGGCGTACGAGATGATGTCCTCGTCCATTTCGTCCCCCGCCACGCGGATGGAGCGGCTGACGACGATGCCACCCATCGCAAACACGGCTACTTCGGTGGTGCCACCGCCGATGTCTACAATCATGCTGCCGCGCGTTTCGTTGACGGGCAGCCCTGCGCCAATGGCCGCGGCGGTTGGTTCTTCGATGAGGTGGGCTTCACGGGCTCCAGCGGAGATGGCGGCGTCGTACACGGCCCGTTTTTCCACTTCGGTCACGCCGCTAGGAATGCCCACTACCACGCGCGGGCGCGGGAAGGGCACAATCATCTGCTCGTGCGCCTTGTCTATGAAATATTTAAGCATCGCTTCGGTAATTTCAAATTCGGAGATAACGCCATCGCGAAGCGGCCGTATCGCCACAATATCCGCCGGGGTGCGTCCTACCATCTCCCGAGCCTCCGCGCCAATGGCCAGGGGCTGGCGGTTGCGGCGGTTGATGGCTACCCAAGATGGCTCGTTAATGACGATGCCGCGATCCCGAATATAGACCAGGGTGTTTGCCGTCCCCAGATCAATGCCGATATCCAATGAAAACAGGCCCAAAAGCCAGTCGAGTGGTCTAAACAATGTTCCCTACTTTCTCCCTTCCGTGTGTTCACACTTTTTTGCCACAGAGGGCACAGAGGTTTTTGAGATTAGTCTCAAGTTTTCTAAACCCTCTTTTTTCTCTGTGGCTAATACAAATTTCTGCGTGAACCAGCGAGAAATTATACTCGACCGCCGACACATCACCAATTTTGCCCACAAAATACCCCACGCTTGCCACCAAAATCAGTATAATTGCTTAGAATGGGATGAGCTAAACGGCCGTTTACGTAGAAACGTTGAGAGAAAAATGTTCCGAAAGCGTACTATCAACCAGAATTAACAACCCAACCCAAGAGGTTTTTTGCATGGCTAACAAAGCGTTATTTCAAGAGTTAATTTATGATGAGGCGGGGAATTTGGTGGAAACGGCCGTTGTCGGCCACGATGTTTTCTACGTCATTGACGACGCCGGTTTTAAGCGCCACATTGATGCCGACCAGGTGGATCGGCAGGTGCTGGGCGTCTTTTTGGAGCAGCTAGAAGCCAATAAAGACATTGCCGTGGAGCAGGCGCTAAAAATGATGGGCAAGGACGATCTGTTTACGAAAGCGGCGCTCGACGCCCAGATCAACAATGTGGACATGGACCAGATCATCGCCCAGGGCATCCCCGCCCAGGCCCGCCACATGATGGGCATGATGGGCTTCCGCATCACCATCAACTTTCATGGTGAGGTCATCAACATGGACCAGCCCACACTCCCCGATGATGAGTTTTAGATAGTTGTGGTGGGTGAGAGAATAAGACTTTTTTACTCTTTACTGCGTAAGCCCTGTGTGATTAAGAATAGTTTGGATGGAACGGCCGTTAAAAACCCCTCCCGCACCCCCTCATCCTCAATCGTCTCAGCCAACCGCAGAATAATCACACCAGCCTCTTCATAAGCTGCTCGCGCCTTCTCATCCTCGCCTAACTCTGCATACAGCTTGCCCAACTCAGCCAAAATCGGCCATTCCTCGCCCGGCAGGCCAATTTCCTGCGCCAGTGCTAATGCCACCTCCAAATGGCCAATCGCCTGCGCCCCATCCCCATCCCACAGCGCGAGAACTGCCTGCGACCGCCGCAAAATCAAGCAATACCGCTTGTTGTCGCCGACGGCCTGGCTTAAATGGGCCACACTAGCCCGCGCCAGGTCGGCATCTCCGCCGCGCAGGAGGGCTTCTGTTTCGTACCAGCCGGTTAAGTTGAACGGCAGCAATGGGTCATCAGCGTGCCTGTGGAGGGTGATCTGTTTGGCATAGGCATACGCCTGTTCCCAATCGTCAAGGGAGGCGTAGAGCGCACATAGTTCAGGAATCGGGTCTGTCCAACCAATTGCCTCTTCCTTTGGTGAATGTTCTAAGAGGTCTAACAGCGTCTGTTGGGCTGCAGTCCAATTCATGACGGTGCGCTGAATAATGCCCCAGGCTGACCGCGCAATGGTGTGCAGCAAAGGATGCCCCAAGGCATGCGTCTGCTCAACCGCCTGTTGGCCCAGCTTAATCGCCTCACCATAGTTGCCGCACTCCAAATGGGCGCGGGCTAAAATCCAGGTTGCGTCGGCCTCGCCCATTAGATTTTCAATTTGTTGGCTGAAGGCTAATGTTTCTTGCACTGTCTGCACACTTTCAGCGGGATGGCCGGAGAAAATCTGAATAAAGCCAAGACCGCGCTGGCTGTTAGCCGCCATCACCAAATCGCCACTGGCCAGATACCGTTTTTGGGTTTCTAGCACATGGGGGAGCGCTTTGTCCCATTGCCGCAGAAAGGCATAAGCTTGCCCGAATGAGGTGAGGCAGCGTGCTAACAGGTGAGGATGTCCCAATTCGCGGGCGATGGCGACGGCCCGTTCACCGTGATGCAGTGCCAGATGGGGGTTTTGCTGATGAACGGCCGTCATGGAGAGGTTCCATTCCGTTTCAGCCAGCCCTCGGCGATCACTGGTTTGTTCGGCCAGCGTGCGCGCCTGTTCCAGATGGGCCAGAGCCTGGGGCTGATCGGCAAAGCCATTGAGGGAAACGGTCGCCAGATGGTTTAAGGCAAGGCATTCCATTGCGGTAGCGCCAATGGCTTGGGCATGGGCAATCATCACCTGGTAAGCTTCCTGCGCTTGCGTCCAGTTACCCGCCAGTTCGTAGGCGCGCCCCAGGCCGGTGTAAAGCGCCTGCCGGTCTGCGCCAGAAACGGTTTCTGGCCAGCCATGCTGCTGGCTTACCTGCCAGGCCGTTTCGTAATGGGGTATCGCCACGCTAACGGCAAAAAGGGCCATTGCCTCGTTGCCCGCAATGAGGCTGTAGCGGATGGTTTCTGCCAGCAGCCCGGCGTGACGGGCGTGATGGGCACAATCGGCGGCAGCGGCGGTTGGCGTTTGGATGGCCTCAAAGGCGCGATGATGCAGAATGCGCCGCCGCGCCGCGCCCGCTTCGGCGTAAACCATTTCGCTCACTTTTTGGTGGGAAAAGCTGTAGATTGGCTCAGGCGTGGCTACGGGTGCTGGCTCGACACCTTCGAGCAGCAGTTGTTGACTAAGCAATTCATCCAAGGCGGTTAATGCCGAAAACTGTTCTAGCGCGGCCACGTGGCAAAGCTGGTCGAAGGTGATTTCTTTAGCTAAGACGGAAGCGGCCGTTAACAGCGTATTTGCCGCGGGACTGATGCGATCCAGCCAGCCGCGAATAATTTGCTGGATTTCCGGCAGCAGTTGCCCCCGCGCTGCCTGCCTTTGTTTGTGGAATGTGTCCCAGTGGATTTGCCAAACGGCCGTTTCCTGATCATCCCGCTTCACTAATCCATCCGCCACCAGTGATTTAAGCGTCTCAGTCAGAAAAAGGGGCTGGCCATCAGTTTCGGTAAAAAGCCAATTGCTAAATTGGGTCAACTCTGGTTTATCTTGCTCATTTTCTGGCGCTAGCAGCCGTTGAATGAGTTGGGCTGTTTCTGGCTGGGAAAATTCATTGAGCTGAAGCGACTGGGTCGTCGTGGCGTGGCGGAGTCGCGTTAGCCAGCTTTGTAAATCGGGCGATTCGCTGACCGCTTCTTGCCGGAGGGTGAGCAGGAGCAAAATGGGGGATTGTGCTTCAGCCCAGCGCACGGCGGCATAGTGCAATACATCCAGCGAGGCTGGGTCGGCCCAGTGCCAATCGTCAATGAACAAAACGAGCGGCTTGCGTTCGGCCAGTGCTTGAACAAGGCGGGTGATGGCTTCAAAGAGGTGCTGCCGGGCGGTGTTTTCTTCTTGGGTGGGTTCGGGTAGGTCAGGATAGCGGTCGCGCAGTTCGGGCAGCAGGCGGGTTAGCTGGGCGAGCCACAGGTCGGAGAGCAAATCTTCGGGGGCGTTTTCGCGCTCGATGCGCTGGCGCAGCAGGTGGGTGAGTGGCTGGTAAGAAAGCCCGGCGCTGGTGGTGAAGGAACGGCCGTTCAGCACATCAGCTCCTTGCGTTGTCGCCCACGTCAGAAACTGTTGGGTCAGGCGCGTTTTGCCCATCCCCGCTTTGCTCTGCACAGTCACCACCTGTAACCCGTCGCGGGTGGCCCGCTGATACGCTTTGATCAACGTCTCAAATTCTGCCTGGCGGCCAACGAAAGGGATGGTTAAGTGCCGCCCCAGTTCACTGCCCGCGTCTCGTGGGGCGGGCTGGGTGAGCTGGGCCTCCCGAATACGCTGGGCAAGCGTGGTGGTTTCGGCCGTTGGCGCGATGCCCAACTCTTCGGCCAATACCGCTTTGCAGAGTTCAAATTGCGCCAGGGCTGCGCTGCGTTGGCCTTGCAGGGCCAGCGCTTGCATCAACTGCTGGTGCGCTTCTTCGCGCCACGGCTCCAGGCGTAGCTGCTGGCGGGCAAAGCGCTCGGCGGCTTGGAAATCGGCGCGGGCCAGGTTGTGGCTGGTGAGCTTGTGCAGGGCGTCTAAGGCATAACGGTGGCACTGTTCGCGCTCCTGACGCAGCCACTCATCGAAAGGAAGGCTGTCGCAGGAAAAGCCGGGCAGAAGGTCGCCGTGGTAGAAGGATACGGCCGTTTCCAATTCCCCATTTTTCAAAGTCGCTAGAAAGTTTGCCACATCCGAGTGATGATCGCTGGCAGCATTGAACTGTACGGCAGCACGGGTAACGATAAAAAATGGCTCGTCCCCCGAATCCATATCTGCCAACAGACGACGCAGCAGATAGAGGGATTGGCGCAGATTTTTCTTGGACACAGTTTCTGGTTCATCCGGCCAGAACAGGGTTGCCAACTGTTCACGGGTATGGGCTTGCTGGGGCAGCAGCGTTAAGTAGGCCAGCAGACCCTGCACTTTGGTCGAGCGAAAATGGGTGAGGATACGGCCGTTTAGCGTAACTTGAAATGAACCAAGAAAAGATAATGTGAGTGTGCCCATCAATAAACAGCTTGCCTTTCAAGGAGATAGAGAGGCATTATACCCCTCTGCACCTGAGGTGGTAAACCACCTGTTGGCGATCCACGGCTAGGTGGTGACGATCTGTTGACGATTGTTTGGTATCTTAAGCGCAACAAATTTTAGTTTCACCACATAAGGAGATTCGAAATGCCCAGAATGATAGTTACCCATGCAGTTAAAGACGTTGAGCAATGGTTAGCTTGTAGCGAAAAAGCCGCCAAGGCTTTTGCCCCATACGCCACGGACGTTTTTTTCTATACGATTCCTGAAGGAGGCAACAATGTTGCCGTCTCACTAAATGTGCATGATATGGATGGCCTGATGGCTTTGTCTAATAGCCCCGAACACCAGGCATTTACAGAGGAGGCGGGCGTTTTGCATCCGCCACATGGCATGTATATGGAAGCGACTGGCTGACCTAAAGTAAACCTCTAATAGGTTTGCCCGTCACCACTTATAAGGAGAAAGATATGTCGAACAATCGGTATGAAACGGCCGTTAATATCAACGCCTCAGCAGAAACAATTTACGGCCATATCTGTGACCTACAAAAGCATATGGCGTGGAACCACTCACCGCAGAAAATGACCGTTTTGACGGAAGGGCCAGCCCGTGTTGGTAGTCGCTACAAAACGGAAGAGGCTTTAGCCAGCACACTACCTCTGGGCCAACGCATCATGTTTTCGCTCATGATGCCCATCATGAGAATGCGCCACAAGATTGAGAGTTACACTGTCGCTGAAATCACTGAGCTGAGAGAGAACGAAGTGGTCGGGTGGACAGCCCATCTGCCAGACAAAAACGGCAATAAGATCATGCAAATGTATTGGGAAGTTGCGCTTGAGCCAAATGGAAATGGCTCAACAAAAGTGACCCAGCGTTGCCATATTGACCCGCCAACCGACAGCCCTTTATATTCAATGATGAACGATGAAATGGTTGAAATGAATCGGGTGGAAACAGCCAACAACCTCAATCGTCTTAAATCATTAGTAGAAGCGTAAAACGGAACGCTCTGAGGTTTTTTCGTTTAGCCCTTCTGATCCTAACCTCAGAGGTTTTATAAAGATGATTTATTTATACATTCGGCATACTGTGGTGAGTTATGCACGGTGGAAAGAGGTGTTTGACAATCACCTTGCGGCACGGCAGGCAGGGGGCGCGACTCAGGAAGTATTGTTGCTGCGTAACGTGGGTACTCCGCAGGAGATCGTTGTAATCTTGGGCTGGTGTGACTTGGCACAGGCGCAGTTGTTTGCGCAGTCGGTGAGTTGGCAGATGATGCTGCAAGAGATGGGGGTAAGGGGTGTGCCGGAGGTGGGGTTTTGGGAAAAGGTGGGATAAGCCTAAGGACTTGACCGTTTACCGAAACTCGAAAGTTAAAAACGGTCAAGCCTTGGGGTTCGTTTTCTTATCTAAGGTTATTTGTGAACGAACCCTAAGTTTGCGTTGGCGAAACGGCCGTCCGAAAATCAATAAGCTCCTCGACCAAAAAGGGAGTGGGGAATGGTTTGCAGCAAAATGCGAATGTCCATGGAAAGCGACCAGTTTTCGATGTAGTAAATGTCCAGCAGGCACAGTTCGTCGAAGGTCAGGTCGGAACGGCCGCTTACCTGCCACAGCCCCGTAATGCCCCCAATAACGCTCAGGCGCTGCTTGTGCCACGGTTTGTACTGCGCCACCTCTTCGGCCAGCGGCGGGCGCGGCCCCACCAGACTCATCTCGCCGCGCAGCACGTTATAAATTTGTGGCAGCTCATCCAGGCTTACCCGGCGAATAACGCGCCCCACCCGCGTCATGCGGGGATCATCCTTCATTTTAAAGATGGGGCCATCTGCCTGATTGAACTGCTTTAGCTCTGCCTTGCGCAGATCAGCATCTAGCACCATCGAGCGGAACTTGTACATTGGGAAGGAACGGCCGTTCTTACCCACCCGCATCGCTTTGTAAATGACAGGCCCCGGCGAATCCAGCTTGATGGCCAACGCAATCATTCCCATCACCAGCAGCGCCGGCAGACCGCCCAGCAAAATAATGGCCAGATCAAGCAGCCGCTTCGTCAATTGCTGAAACCGGCTAATGCCCACATCGCGCACGCCTAGCGTGGGAATGCCTGCCATGTTGTTAAACTCCACCCGGTTCATACTCAATTGCAGCAAATCGGGCACCACCTGGGCACGAACGCTGTGCTCCTGGCACAGGCGCAGCAGTTGGGAAATTTGTTGGTGCATTTCCCCCGGTAGGGCAATGAAGACGGTATGCAGATGCGGCCGTTCCGCCAACATTCTTGGCAAATCAGCAAAAGTTCCCAGATTGGGAATCCGCCCCAGGCCGATGTTGTTTTCACTCAGGCCATCATGCAGGTAGCCAATAGCCTGGTAGCCCAAATCTGGGCGAGCCAGCAGCGTGCGAATAAGGCTGCGCCCCACCTCGCCAGAGCCGATGACCAGCACCCGGTCGGCCAAAATGCCCCGCTGATACAGCATCGCCAGCAAAGAGCGGCGCAGCAGCCGCGCCGTACCAATCAGCACCACAATGGCCAAAAACGCCCAAAAATACATGAGGCGAGAGAACGGCGTCGGCTGCACAAAAAAGGCAATCATACTGAGCAAGCCAATGCCTGCGGCCACTGCGTAGGTAATGCGCGATAGCTCATCTACCCAAAACTCGCCCCGCTTGCGCCGCCACACGCGCACCTGGATGAAGGTAAAGATCAGCAAAATATTGAGCAAGGCCAACTGTCCCAAATAATCGGAGAATGGCTCCAAAAATGTGATGGGTCGCAGCCACTGCCACTGGTAGCGAATGACGTAAGCCAAAGCAAACCCGCCGTTGACTAACAGCAGGTCCGTTAAAATAGTAGCAATCCGAATACGTTGATGACTCATTTTATGTTGGCCACAGAGGGCACAGAGATTTAAGAGGTTTTTTCTCTTTTTCCTCTGTGCCCTCTGTGGCAAATTTATTTCTTTTGTAGGGCGCGTTGGTAGACTACGGCCGTTTCCAACCCAGCCCGCGCCCAGGAAAACGTCTGGGCATGCTCCAGCCCTTGTTGACGTAGTTTATTTTTTAATGTTGTGTCGGTCAGAACGGCCGTCATCTGACTTGCCAACGTTTCCACATCATTCGGGGCAAACAGCAGCCCCGCCTCGCCCACCGCCTCTGGAATGGACGAACTGTTCGAGGCAATCACTGGTGTGCCGCAGGCCATCGCCTCTACCACCGGCAGGCCAAACCCCTCGTACACCGACGGAAAAACGAGCAGTTCCGCCGCGTTATACCAAAGCGGCAGGTCGTCATCCGGCACGTAACCGGTGAAAATGACCCGATCTGCCAGCCCCAGCGCCTGCACCTGCCGGAAAATCTCGTCGTACAGCCACCCTTTGCCGCCCACCAACACCAGCTTCAGTTCAGGATCATCCTGGCGAGCAAAGGCGTCTATGAGCACCGGAATGTTTTTGCGCGGCTGGAGCGTGCCCACGTGCAGCACAAATCGTTCAAGCCCCTGCCTTTGCCGGAAGGCAGCTACCTCATCAGGCGGCAACGGCCGATACACGGCGTCCACGCCGGGCACCACCACGTCAATCCACTCCAAAGGCACGCCCAAAAAGCGATGCACATCCTGGCGGCTGGATTCCGAAATGGTGATAATGCGGCGGGCACGTTGGCAAGAACGGCGCGTTTGGCTGCTCAGGTAGAGTCGCTGTAGCGCCGGAAACCGCTCTGGAAAATGGTAAAAGCTCAGGTCGTACACGGTGATGACGGCCGGACAGCGGCTGAACAGCGGCGTGACAAACGCCATGCTGTGCAGCAAATCTACCCGGTTTTGCCACAGTTGCCAGGGCCAGACGATCTGCTCCCACAAAATGCGTAGCAGTCGTTTATCGGTTGGTAAGCGGCTGGATACGGCCGTAATCCCCGGCAAGTCCGCAAACAATTGTTTCTGTTGTGTAAAAACAACGTAGGTCGGTTCACCCTCTTCCCAGGGTAGATGGCGCAGCACTTGGGCAATGTACTGATGAATGCCTGCGCGACGGTATCCCGCCTCGCCAGACAGCAAATGGGCGTTGATACCCAGTCGGCCCGTCACTGCGCCACCGCTTGAACCAGAACGGTGTTCAGACGGCATAGCGCGACATTATAGCTGATACGTCTGGCCACTGCGAAACGGCCGTACCCTTCCCACCAATCGCCACGCAGTTGCCACTCACTTGACGCTCATTTTGGCCTATGGTAGACTGCGTTATGTTTAGTCAAAATTAACATAAGCATAGATTCGTCATTTGAAGAATAAAGGTAGGAATCCTATGAAACGTCTGGTTCAATCTCGCTGGCTGCTGCCAGTTTTGGCTTTGTTGGCCCTGGCTTTGGTGGCGTGTGAGCGCCCCATCAATTCGGAAGGGGGCGACCCCACGGCCGAACCCATTCTGCCAGCAACGCTGGTGGTACCAACCACTGACCCGGCCGCAGTACCCACCACCGATCCGGCGGCGGCAACGGCCGTTCCTGAAGCGACCGCCGAACCAGGTACGGAAGCGCCAACCGAAGCCAACACTGAAGCCACCGCCGAGCCGGAAACCAACGCCCCGCGTGGTGAAGTAGCACACACGGTTGAAGCTGGCGATACCTTAACCGGCCTGAGCTTGTTGTATGACATCCCTGTAGAGGTGATTGTGCAGGCTAACAATCTGACCAATGTGGACTCGTTGGATATCGGCCAGGTGCTGATTATTCCAGCTGAGGGCACTGAAGTTACCGCCCCAACCGCAGAACCCGCTGCGGCAGCAACGGCCGTTCCCGTAACCACCGAAGAGCGCACCCACGTCGTTCAGGCAGGCGAGAATTTGTTCCGCATTGGCTTGCAGTACGGCTTTACCGTAGATGAACTGGCCGCGTACAACAACATCCCCAACCCCAACGTGCTGGATGTGGGGCAGGTGATCAAAATTCCACCCAGCAACTAAAAAAATTTGGGGATTGGAGATTAGAGACTGGAGATTTTTAATCTCTAATCTCCGATCTCCAGTCTCCAATCTCCTTTCTGATGATTAAACGCACCCATTTCGAGCTACTCTGGCAGCAGGAAGATAGCTGGCGGCTGCGGCTGGACACCTTGCAACTGGCAAACGGCCGTACCCTGCAAAAAGCGGCCGTGGAGCATCCCGGCGCAGTGGTGCTGGTGCCTCTGCAACAAACAGCCAATGGTCCCCAAATCCTCATGCTGCACCAATATCGGCACGTGCTGGGCCAAACGATTCTGGAGCTGCCCGCCGGCACGCGCGGCTGGGACGAGGATTGGTTGCTCTGCGCCCAGCGCGAACTGCGCGAAGAAACTGGACATCGCGCTGAAACCTTCACCCCACTGGGCCAACTCTGGCCCGCCCCCGGCATTTCTGATGAGCTAATGCAGCTTTACCTGGCCGAGAACCTCTCCCCCGCGCCCCTGCCCGGCGACGACGATGAACTGATTGAGATTGTCCCGATGTTTTTGGATGAGTTGGTGGAGATGTGTTGGAACGGCCGTTTGCAAGACGCCAAAAGCATCATCGGCATCCTGCGCACCGCCCGCCACCTCAATATTCAAACCTCTCTGTAAAAATCCCTCCACGATCATGAATCTGCCCAATAGATTCGGGACAAGGTCCCTTGCAACTGGGACGGCCGTTCCCCTCGCGCAATCTCCACAAAAACATCATGCTGCCCAGTGGGAATTTGGAAGATTTCGGCCAGAGCTTGAGCCGGTTCAATAGAGGGTTGGCGTTCGTCGGCTTCTATTTTTTGATCATGGTGGTGGAGGAGAAAACGGCCGTTGCCACCTCCCGCTGCGTGAGTTGCCGTTGTTTGCGTTGTTGGCGCAGCCATCTGCCCAAAGAGTAAGTGTCCATCGGGTTGTTGGTTGTGTCGGGTTTGGTTTATTGAGTAGGAGAGATTGTAAAGGGGGGCATTCTTTGGGCAAGGGTTTCTGTCGGAACGGCCGTATCTCCCACCCTGGCAATGACCAACGTGTATCCCTCTTTGTCTCCCTCTTGGGAGACCAATGCCTCCGTTGAATCTGGTTCAATACCATCAATGAAACAAAACGAGCTTTAGGAGGTAACAAATGAACCAGGTAACAACGCATAACCAACAAGATGGTCAGAAGCAAGGATTTTTTAAGCGGATAGGAACGGCCGTTGCCGAAGCACTCTTCAACTGGCTGTGCCAATGTGAAATGGGTCTGTCCCCCAACGAAGCCCAACTGTTCACCTATCACAGCGGCCTTGGCTGTGAAGAAGCAGCTTCCTACTACTATTTTGCCAACGCCAAACAGTACGAGGAGCAAATCTAATGATGCCAGAAATTGTTACGCACAACGCTGCGCAGGCTTTGGCCGAGTTGGACGAGGCGCAATTGAATGAAATGGTCCGCCGAGTTATGGGCACGCCTGTGACCGTGACGGCATGGCAAGCGCAGCTATTGGGCGGTCTGGACAGTTCCCCCATACCTGGTGGCGTCTACAAATTGACGGGAACGGCCGTTACCCCCACCCACAACAGCCTCGACTGGTGCCTCGTCATCAAAATCTTGCGCTCGCCAGAAGGGCTCACCCTGCCAGATGGCACCACGCTCACCAAAGAGATGGCTGAAACGCCAAACAACTTTGGCTACTGGCCACGAGAAGCGTTAGTGGCTCAGTCCAGTTTGCCAGACGAACTGCCTACTGACCTGCGCCTGCCCCGTTTTCTTGGCGTGACGTCCGTTAGCGAGCAGGAATGCTGGCTGTGGCAGGAATGTTTGCCAGAGGAGCCAGCCTGGCAGTGGGCAGATTATCGAGAGGCCGCATTTCGCTTGGGTCGGTGGCAGGGAACGGCCGTTTCCCACCCTCAAAATCACCCCTGGCTCAGCCAAGAGTGGCTGGCCAAATGGGTACATGGCCCCCTCACCGTCATTTTTGGCCTGGTAGATGGCATGGATGGCTACAACCACCCCTTACTTGCCGCCCACTTTGCCCCGGAAGAACTGGCTGCCCTGCGCCAGCTGTGGGCGGATCGGCAAGCCATCCTCGACCGGTTGGCCCAACTGCCCCAAACAATCTGCCATTTGGACGCGCATCGCGGCAACCTGAGCTGGCAGGGGGATGATCTGGCGCTGATTGATTGGGCCTTTGTGGGCGAGGGCGCGCTTGGTGAGGAATTGGCTGCCTTCGTTGGGGCCACCTTGCTACTGGATTACGTCCCGCTGGCCGAGGCGGAGCCGCTAGAGCAGGTTGCCTTTGAGGGGTATCTGGCCGGACTACGCGCGACTGGTTGGTCAGGCGACGAGGCGAGCATTTGGGCAGCTTACCGCTGCGCCATGCCGCTGCGCTATGCGCCTGTTTCGCTGGCAAGCATGCTGCGCACAGTCATGCAGCCTGAATTTGCCGCCGATTGGGAGCGCAAAACGGGCCAGCCATTGGCCGAAATTCTGGCCCATCGTGCCGGATTGGTACGCTTTTACCTGTCACGTTTGCCAGAAATTCAGGAGGTCGTCCAGGGTTAATTCTGTGAGCGTTACGGCAGTCTGGCTGGCCATATCAGCCTGGGCGGCTTAGGCGAAAGCATTGGTGAGCAGTTTGGTAAGGGGGATTTGTTGACCAGTAGCAACGGCCGTTTCCCATTCAGCTGCTGATAAGGTAGATTGAACGGCCGTTGCCGCCTCCTCCATCGCTTGCGCCAGGGGCGGCGGTGGGAAATGGTTCATGGCAGATGCAAAGCGGGTGGCGGCGGCAAACAGGGTAGCTGCCTGGGTGGGTTGTTGATTCGCCGCTGCTGCCAACCCAGCCCGTAAAATGGCGTCGATCAGTTCAGGGGTGAGGGCACGAACTTTGGTGGTCGTTGTGGGCGGGGTAATTTCGGCGTACCAGCGGAGGCTGTTTTGCAGGTGGGCAACGGCCGTTGCTACCTCCCCACGCTGTAAAGCCAAATAGCCCAAGCCCGCGGATACATCGGCTTGCCCGCGCAAATCTGCCATCGCCTCCATTAACTGAAAACATTCCTGCAAATGGGTCTGGGCGGCTGACCATTCACCCAAATACGTTTCAATTTCCCCCAGCCGTACCAGCCAATCAGCTAACCATTTATGATGGCGAAGCTGCCGCATGTTTTCTATCTGTTCTGCTACGAGGGCGTAAGCTTCGGGCAGGTTGCCTTCTTGTAAGGCCAGCCGTCCAAAGTTTCCCGTGTGGTTGTCAGCCATACTAAACCCATAGCGCAGACGAACCTCCTCCGCTTTTTGATAAGAGGCTTTGGCGTCTGCGTACTGCCCCGTTTCTCGTAATAAATCGCCATAAAAGCCGTAAAACACCACAATATCTCCCTTTCTTTCGTCTTGAATCAAATCAAATAAAGGGAGCGCTTCTTCGAGGGTTCGTTTGGCTTCCTCGCGGTCACCCAGATAGAGGCTCACAGTAAATAGCACGCGGGCTAAGAGGTAAGGGTCTTCCAAGCGGTAAGCCATAGGCTTGAGCTGAGCCATGTAGGCGGCGGCATCTTGCTCACGCCCAACAAGAGGTAGTAAGCTGGCCATGGTGAGCAGGGCTGCACAGCGGGCTATGCTGTCCGCCTGATCTGAACGGGCCAAAATCGTTTCTAGCCAGCGCACGCCTTCCTGACGGTGCCCACCCCCAAACCAAAAGAGCCCTAGATTGCCAGCAAGTTGCAAAGCCTGGCTGCTTTGTTCGCTGTCTAAGAGCCACTGCAAGGCGGCTTCAATATTGCGAAATTCTTGCTGAACTTGCTGAAAAAGAGCAGGTCCCTCTGGGGTGG
This sequence comes from Ardenticatenaceae bacterium, assembly GCA_020634455.1. Classification (GTDB taxonomy): domain Bacteria; phylum Chloroflexota; class Anaerolineae; order Promineifilales; family Promineifilaceae; genus Leptofilum. The sequence goes on from JACKBQ010000001.1 coordinate 2,064,619, forward strand.
GTTGGGTCTGCTCGAAGCGCTCGGCCAGGGCAAAAAAGATGTTCGCGTGCTGTTGGCGTGTTTCCTTTTCGGCACCAGCCGCTTGTAATTGCGCTGCGGCATATTGGCGCGTGAGTTCGTGTATATGAAAACGGCCGTTCTTCCCCACGCGCACCAACGATTTTTCAACCAATCCTCGCAGCAGGAAGAGGGTGGCCTTGGCAACGGCCGTTGCTTCCGCCACACGCCAACCACCGCGAAACACCGACAGCCGCATCAATGCGTCCCGTTCCGCTTCCGTAAGCAGTTGCCAGGAAGCATCAAATACCGCTTGCATACTGCGATGGCGGGCGGGGATATTGCGCACGGTGGTCGCCAGAATATCCAGACCGGTTTGAATTTGCTCGGCGATTTGGTCGCAGGTGAGGAATGGCGTCCAGCTGGCGGCCAGTTCTACCGCCAGTGGCAAGTTCTCCACCAGTTGGCAGATGTGGCGCACGGCCGTTTCTTCTGCCTGCACATCAAAATCGGGTTTTACACGAACGGCCGTTTGGCCAAACAGTTCCCGCGCCGCGTCTAATCCAGCAACCGAAAAAACCCACTCTTCAGCCAACTGCAAGCGTTCGCGCGAGGTGGCCAGCAGGGTGATGTTGGGCGCGGCGGCCAGCAGGGTGGAGAGCCATTCCAGGCCATCCCCTAACTGTTCGCAATTGTCCAGAACGATCAGCATCTGCCGTTGGCGCAGGATGCGGGGCAAATGTTTGTCTGCTGGGCCGGGCAGTGAGAGATTGAGGGCGTGGGCGATGGCGTCGGGGATGAGGGCTGGGTCGGAAACGGCCGTTAAATTCACAAAAACTACCCCATCAGCAAAATTAGCCTGCACCTGCCGCGCCGCTTCAATGGCCAGCCGGGTTTTGCCCATGCCGCCGGGACCAAGCAGGGTGAGCAAACGGCACTCCGGCTGGTGCAGCTTGGCCGTAATTTCTATTAATTCCGCCTGACGACCAATGAAGGGTGTTGCTGATGTTGGCAACGAAGAGGCAAAACTCTCCCCTGCGCCTCTGCTCCCCCGCCCCTCCGCTAACGCATCCAACGGCCGTTCGCCACGAGCAATTTCTACAAAAATAGGGTGTTGTTCGGGCGAGAGTTGCAGGGTAACGGCGAGGGCTTGGGCCAGCTCGACGGAGGGCTGGCGTTCGTCGGCTTCTATTTTTTTGATCATGGCGGTGGAGCAGAAAACGGCCGTTGCCACCTCTCGCTGTGTCAATCGTAACTGCTTGCGCTGCTGCTTGAGCCATTCGCCAAAAGAGTAGGTGTCCGTCATACCGTATCCCTGACCTGTCTTTGTATCCCAAATTGTAGCCTAAAAGATAGACCAATGAAACGGCCGTTTCCGCCACAATACCCTCATCACACAAAACAAACTTTTGGAGGTAACGAGATGAACGAGACGAAAAAACAGGGATGGATGATGAGCGTAGTAACGGCCGTTTTCGAGAAGCTGTTCAGCGCATTTTGCACCAACGGCATGGGCATCAGCCCCGCTGCCAGCCAAAAGTTCATGCACTACACCGGCTATGGTTGGGAAGAAGCCATCATGTATCAATCCATGATACGTGCCAAATTGATCTTCCCCCAAAATGAGTAGCACCAAAGTACCAGCCTTGTAAGACAATTTGTAAGCGCCCCTGTAAGTGCTCCCGGCTACCATCGTGCCGTATGGAGCACACTGAAGTTTTGCCGACACACCCTGAAGAAACAATAGCCACCGACGCCCCGATTATTGTTATCGGCGGCGGCCCCGCTGGTTTAACGGCCGCTTACGAACTCATCAAGCAGCGCCACACCCCCATTGTTCTAGAAAAAAATGACAAGGTAGGCGGTATTGCCCGCACCGAAAATTATCGCGGTTACCATTTTGACATGGGTGGCCACCGCTTTTTCACCAAGTCGGTGCAGGTGCAGCGCTTTTGGCAAGAAGTGTTAGGAGATAATTTTCTGCGCCGTCCCCGGCTCTCCCGCATTTTCTACAAGAGTAAATTTTTTCATTACCCGCTCAAGCCGCTAAATGCGCTGCTGGGGCTTGGCCCCATCGAAGGGGTGCGCATCATTGGCAGCTACCTGCGCTGGCATCTATTTCCTTATAAAGAGGAAGAAACGTTTGAGCAATGGGTGACCAATCGTTTTGGCAAGCGGCTGTTTGAAACGTTCTTCAAATCGTACACCGAAAAGGTGTGGGGCATTCCGTGCAGTGAGCTAAAAGCAGAGTGGGCAGCCCAGCGTATCAAGGATTTGTCGCTGAAAACGGCGATCACGGCAATGTTTTTGAAGCCGCAGGAGACGATCAAAACGCTCATCGAAGAGTTTGATTACCCCAAACGGGGGCCGGGCATGTTGTGGACGGCCGTTCAAGAACAGATTGACGCGCAAGGGGGCCAGGTACGGCTCAACAGCAACGTGGTGGGCATCCAGCGCGAAGGGCAGCGCATTACCGGGGTAACTGTGGAAAATGGAAACGGCCGTAGCCAAATCCTCACCGGCAGTAGCTTCATCTCCAGTATGCCCGTTACCCAACTCATCAAATGGCTCGATCCGCCACCCCCTGCTCGTGTGCAGCAAGCCGCCGACCAGCTGCATTACCGCGACTTCCTCACCGTTTGCCTCATCATCAAACAGCCGGAATTATTCCCCGACAACTGGATTTACATTCACGATCCCAACGTGCAGGTTGGGCGCATCCAAAACTTTAAAAACTGGAGCGCCGATATGGTGCCAGACCAAGCCACCACCAGCCTGGGGCTGGAATATTTCTGCAACGAAGGGGATGGCCTCTGGAACATGCCCGATGAAGAACTGGTGGCTTTGGGCAAACGGGAAATTGCCAAAATTGGCCTGGCCCAGGCAGAAGACGTGATAGACGGTGCCGTCTTCCGCGTAGAAAAATCATACCCGGTTTACGATTCAGAATACGCCACAAGTCTGGAAATCATCAAGGAGTACCTGGCCACGTTGGAAAACCTGCAAACCATTGGGCGCAACGGGCTGCACCGCTACAACAACCAGGACCACGCCATGCTCACCGGCATGTTGGCCGTGCGCAATTTGCTGTATGGGGAGCACAACAATCTGTGGCTGGTCAATGCCGAGCAGGCGTACCACGAAGAGCTGGTGCTTAACCAAAAGCTAGATGAAAAAACGGTCACCCACGTGGTAGACGACATGCTGGACGGCGCATTCCCCAAACTAGACCCGCTCTCGCTGGGAATGTCGTTGGGTACGGTGCTGGGGATTGGCCTGCTACTGGCCACGCTGTTCATGATCGTCACTGGCGGGGATGCTTCGGGCAAAACGTTGACGTTGCTGGCCCAATTTTATCCGGGGTATTCGGTAACGGCCGTTGGTGGGTTCGTCGGCTTGGGGTACGGCATTCTCACCGGATTTGCCCTCGGTTGGGGGTATGCTCTATTGCGCAATGCCATCACCGCCCTTTACCTGGTCAGCCTGCACCGCACCGCCCAGCAAAGCGCCATGCGCCAATTTTTCGAGCACATTTAACCAGACACGTTCCTGCACAGTTCACAACAATTTGTTGCAAAATCGGTTGGAATTGGTTAATACTAATATCAGCTTGCTGAAAAATGATAAAAATTAGGTAACGACGAACCCTGTCATACCCGCCCGCGGGTATGACACCAGTGCAGTTACAAAATAAGACCCAAATCCTGTTTAGGAAGATGACGAAAGAGAACCCACCTCTGGATAAAATAGTAAAAACACGCCTGGCACGCCTAAACGCAGTGGTTTCCGGTATGGTAACGGGCGTCATTTTTGGGCTGCTCATTTTTGTGGCAACCAACTGGCTACTGCTGAAAGGGGGCGATCCTGTTGGCCCCCACTTGGCGCTTTTGGGCCAATTTTTTCTGGGGTACACCGTAAGTTTTGGGGGCAGCCTGCTGGGCTTGCTGTACGGCTTTGTAACCGGGTTTGCTTTGGGATACGCTGTCGCCTTTCTTTATAACTTCTTCCTGCGCCTGCGGCATAAACATTGAGAAATTTAAACATGAAACCTGTGATTTCGGTGATTGTACCCGTGCATAACGGGGGAGATTTGTTTCGCCGCTGTCTGGCTGCCTTGCAGCAGACGCTGTATGAAAGGTGGGAGTGCATTGTGGTGGAAGATGGCTCTACGGACGACACGGTAGAGATTGCTTACGCCCACGGTGTACGCCTGCTCACGGGGCTGCGCCGTCGTTTGGGGCCAGCGCAGGCGCGTAACATTGGCGCTCAGGTAGCCAGGGGCGACATTCTCTTTTTTGTGGATGCAGATGTGCTGGTACAGCCAGGCACGGTGGGGCACGTGGCGGCAACCATGCAGGCACACCCCAACGTGGCCGCCTGTTTTGGCTCCTACGACGATGCGCCGTTTGCCACCAATTTCCTCTCGCAGTACCGCAATTTGCTGCACCACTACGTCCACCAGCAGGGCAATATTGACGCTTCTACGTTTTGGAGCGGCTGTGGGGCGATTCGGCGGGACGTGTTTTTGGCCGTTGGCGGGTTTAATGAGCATTTGTACGAACGGCCGAGTATTGAGGACATTGAGCTAGGCTACCGTTTACAGGCGGCGGGGTACCGGGTGCAGCTGGAAAAGCTGCTGCAGGTGAAGCACATGAAGCGGTGGACTCCGCGCCAAATGCTCATCACAGATGTGCGCGACCGGGCGCTGCCCTGGACGCAGCTCATTTTGCAGGGCGGCGGCGCACCCAACGACCTGAACCTGAATTTTTCGCAGCGGTTGAGTACGGCCGTTACCTTCATCGGCCTCTTTGCTTTGGGGCTATCCCTGTTTGTGGCCTGGGCCGGGCTGCTGGTGCTGCTGGCAATCGTCTCGCTCATCTGGCTAAACTGGCCGTTTTACCAATTTTTGCTGCAAAAGCGCGGTATCCGCTTTTTGCTGATGGCCCTGCCCTGGCACTGGTTTTACTTTGTTTACAGTGGGGCCAGCTTTATAGCTGGGGTGGTACTGTTCCAGCGGGGGCACATGCAGCCGCTTGTGGTGGATGGGATACGGCCGTTAACCCCACCCCCCCCGCTCAAAAAACCCCAAACCACCGAATAACTGGTTCGGATGTAGCAGTTATTCGCAATAACCAATTCGCCCAAATCCCCATTTTGCAATAAGCTATTCCCAAGAAATTAGCCACAGAGAAAAGGCGAGCAGACCTGATTGACTGACAAAATTTCTTTAACCGCTGAGAACGCAGAGAGCGCAGAGAAAAATAAAAGAGAGAACACCGCGTCCTCCGCGCACTCCGCGGTAGAAATCTGAGATGTGTCAGTCAACCAGGCGAGAAGACAGAGAGCTTTCCTCTTCAACCTCTGCACCCTCTGTGGCCAAACTAAAAGAACAACACGTTGGAGCAACAGATGAGTAAAAGCGAGGCGCTGCGGCAGCAAATTTTGGCGCTGGTACAAGAATATTATGAGGCTGAACATAGTCAGCAGCCGTTTACCCCCGGCGAAACCGAAGTCCCCGTCTCTGGGCGGGTGTTTGATGCCGCCGAAATGGTCAATCTGGTAGATTCATCGCTGGAGTTTTGGCTGACCACCGGGCGCTATGCTGACCAGTTTGAGCAGGCATTTGCCCGCTGGATGACGGTGCGCCACGCAGTTTTGTGTAATTCCGGCTCGTCGGCCAACTTGCTGGCGCTGTCGGCGCTCACCTCGCCCAAACTCGATGAACGGCAGCTAAGGCCGGGGGATGAGGTGATTACCGTGGCGGCGGGCTTCCCCACCACGGTGAACCCGATTGTGCAAAATCAGCTCATGCCGGTGTTTCTGGACATTGAGCTGGGGACGTACAATGTGGATGTGAGCTTGCTGGAAACGGCCGTTTCCTCCCGCACCAAAGCGATCATGATCGCCCATACGCTGGGCAACCCCTTTAACCTGGACGCCGTGCTAGAGGTGGCCAACAAGCACAACCTGTGGCTCATTGAGGACAATTGTGATGCGGTGGGGGCGACGTTTAACGGCCGTCTCACTGGCTCGTTTGGGCATCTGTCCACCGTTAGCTTTTACCCGGCTCACCACATTACCATGGGCGAAGGGGGCGCGGTGCTTACTAACCGGCCGCAGATCAAAAAGCTGGTGGAATCGTTCCGGGATTGGGGGCGCGATTGCTGGTGTGCCCCCGGCGTGGCCAACACCTGCGGCAAACGATTCGGCTGGCAGCTAGGCGAACTGCCCGAAGGGTACGACCACAAATACATCTACTCCCACATTGGCTATAACCTGAAGATGACCGACATGCAAGCGGCCGTTGGCGTGGCCCAGCTAGATAAATTGCCCGGCTTCATTGCCGCCCGCAAGCGCAACTGGCAGCTTTTGTACGATGGGTTGAAGCAGTACGAAGAATATTTCATCTTGCCAGAAGCCACGCCCAACAGCGACCCCAGCTGGTTTGGCTTTTTGCTCACCGTGCGGCCCGATGCTCCCTTTAGCCGCAACGAACTGGTACAATTTTTAGAGGCGAATCAGGTGGCAACCCGCCTGCTGTTTAGCGGCAACATCATCCGCCAGCCCGCCTACCAAAACATCCCCCACCGCGTGGTGGGCACCCTCACCCACACCGACATTGTCATGAACCAGACCTTCTGGATTGGCGTGTACCCGCGCATCACGGCCGAGATGATCGCGTATGTGCTGTCTGTCTTTGCAAAATTTATGCGCAGATAAAGCCCCGGTTAGCGGCTGCGGAAGCGGGTTTGTGGGTGCCAGGCGATTGCGGGGAACGGCCGTTGAGCAAAGGCAGACAAATGGCCGGGAATGTTATCCAGTACTGTCAGCTGAGAAAAGAGTTTGAAACTGCAAACATTCTGCCAAAACTCTTGGGAATACGACCTTTTTGTTGTATGATTGCACACTAGCATCTGTTGTATTAGTACAACAATTCCGTAAGGGAAACCCTAGGAGCAAGATATGGTCACGCGAGTCCGCAACTCTGCACTGTCCCACCTTTCTGAACTTCAAGAATCCATCCGCCAAACCTATTTACAATACCCTTACCCGTGGGTAATTGGCTATTCTGGGGGCAAAGATAGCACCGTTCTGAGCGGACATTTCTTCTGCACATGATGTCAGGCAGCTTCGGCTTCGGCTGCCCTGGCACCTGAGCGGCTTTCACCTTATCGGCATGATCAGCTTCCTGCAGATCCTAAGATTTAAGAAAGGAGGAGATATACTCCGCGTAGGCAAACAGTGCGGCAGCTGCAGCAACTAAAAACTGCGGCTGCGGCTGGACCAATTGGAATCCCAGCGCGACTCGCAGCTGCGGCAGCGCCAACTGCTGTCGCAGCAGCAGTCAAGAACTGAGCCGTGCTGCATCTACTCGCACCTTGGCAGCCCTTCATCTTTCTCCGCATTACAGGTATTCAGACGAAGCACCCACTGGTCGCAAAGCACTCTTACAGGCTTCTGGGTCTATATTGTTCGTATGGATGAGCATAGTTCGGGGCGTTGCCGCCAGGCCAATGACTCGACCCACAATGTAAGCCCGGCAAGAACGACTATCGTGACGATCATTCCCATATCGACACCTCCTAAAACGCATCCTTCCGGTCCTTAGCTTCTACGGATCAGAACCACTTGCTATAAGGGCCGGATAACAAATAGTATTCCAAACCCATTTTGAGTAAATCTCGGAATTTCAGGTTGTACAGCGCGTTGTTCAGCAAATTCTATCTGTAAATTACTTGACTATTGTCCTTCATACTGAATGCCGGCATTATACAATAAGCCATTACGCCCTACAATGGTTGAGAAATTAAAGGAAAATCTATTTGATTTGATATGCTCACGTAGGTAGGCATCCATTTGGTCGCTCGTGGATTACCGCCTGTGTGAGAATCGCAGGTGGCGCGATGAGACACTTTACACACCTCCTCAAACAACGTTGCTGCAACCAGGACGCAGGGCAAAATCAACCTACCCTTCTTGTCTTTCAGGGTCCTCCGAGAATCTTTCGTCTCAAAATGAAGGGGTTCCTCACTCCGAAGAGTTCGTTCGGGAATGACACCCAATAGAGTCTTGTTTTGTGTCTTGGTTTTGTTCGCTAACAAGACTACAAAAGTGCCTTAAATCAGAAAAAATCTTGGAGACTTTTGTTTTTCTCACTGGAGCCGCCGCCCATATTCTAAATTGAGGGGCGAGGAGGTGCTCAGGATTTGCTCATCGGTGAGGTGCGATGTGCCATCGCTTTGGGGCCAGCCGTGGCGTCCAGGACGGCCGTATCCAATGCCGCGTGAATATCGTCCAGCTCCTGAATGTCGGCAGGGTGACGGATTTGCGGGTCACTTTGTCGATTCGGCGGTCGAACAATTTGGGTGCGCCCGTAGGGTAGGTCAGAGACCTGCCCTACATATTCCGCCGTACAGTTTCGCGGTAGTAGACGAAGGCCGTTGTATGCAGGTTGGTGGTGCGGTTTTGACAGGTGTGTCGTAGGCGGCATAGCCAGCATACAGGCCGTCGCGGGGGATTGAGCCAGGCGTCGCGCCACTGCACCAGCGCCCGCGCCCACTGCGCGATAGCGGCGACGCGAGGATCGGCTTCGCAGTTCCTGGCCGGGTGGCGAAAGGAAAGGTTCAAAAGTGGTGGTGGGCGTGTAGCGCCGGATCGTTTACCTTTGCCCAGCCAGGTTCCCAACCGCAGCGCCCAAATTTCATGCAGCCGCAGATACAACGCCAAAATAGTCATCCTCTCGTGCAAAAAGCATAGGTTCCATCATCGGGCAAAGTTTCTGGAGAAACCCAAATGTATAACTAAATTTTGAAACGCGGTGCTTAACGATAAAGCGATTTAATCTGCCTGTCTCTTCGCGCATTTCGATGCTTTGTGATGATGCTGCCACCATAATCTTCAGGCCCTCTCTTCGTTATTATTCAAACGAACTGAATATATTTTTCTTTTACATACTGAAATGGTTTTTCGTATTTAGCCGAAGATCTTCTTCAGATAAATCACGCAAGTAGATGATCCATTTTAGGGAGCATTTTTTACAATGGCTAAACCATTGATCAAGGAAGAATCCACCATCTTGGTTACTTAACCCGCTAAGTTTTGTGAGGCGAGCAACTTTTTTGAATAAAAACCATCAAGATCGAAATCTCCAGCTTTCTTACTTCGATAAAACAAATCTTTGAATTCTCAATAGTGCTTTAGCAGAGGTTAAATCTGCTGAGGCAGTTAAGTCAGAGTTAATTACCGAACTTTCTCCGTTCAAACTTCCTGACCTGTTGAGCGTGCCGGTCAAATCCAACAATCGAAACGCGAACGGCCGCACCGTCCAAAACCAGGGATTGTCGCTCCAGGCCATGAAAATATCGCCTGTTTCTTTTGATGCGTAATACTTCGGTTTACACCACCGCCACGAATCGAGTTGGTGGCAATCAGCCCAACGCGTTTGGTTTCATTTCGTTCAATTTTTCGCCCGTGCTTTCAAACCAGTAACAAACCAAATCAACAAAAGCGGGCACCGCCCATCGTACAATTTAGATGAACTGTCTACGGTTTTGTCGCCAATTGTTCTTGCCGGATTTTGTTTGCGCCAAAAATAGCGGGTTACCGATGACGGCATCAGCGGTGGGCCAAGGTGGGTTCGCTGGGACGGCGGCCGTTTTCATCGTAGGCCAGTATCGCATCAATACGCTGGATGTTGTGCAGGGGGCGCAAAATCGGGTCGCTGATCGCCGGAAACCGTTTTCGCTGCGCCATTGCAGGTAATAATAATCAGACGGTGATTTGGGCCAGCTCGTGGGCGTACGGGTTGATCTCGATGCCGTACAGCTGCTCCGGCTGACCAGTGAGTTCAATTTCCGGCAGGCCGCGTAAAGCGGCGTAAGCGATGACTTCTTTTTGCAAGCTCAGCAGCTGGCACAGGGGCCACGTAGAGAGTTGCCGGGCCGCAGGCGGGGTCCAACGCACGCGGATGGTGGCGAGTTCCGCCGAAACCTGACGGGTCTGGGGAGTATCTTCGCCAGGCGAGGATCGTTGCTGAAGACCTGTCAGGTTTAGACCTCGCCGCACCTGGTCCCACTTTTTTGCCACGGGGCCATCAGCACCAGCTCCCACGATGAGCATGATGTCCTCTTCGCTTTGGTGTAGTGCGCTAGCTGAGCCCGCTTGTCCTCATCAATGACCCGCTCGAACAGCGTGCAAAAATGGAGGGTCCACCTGCGCCCAATCCTGCTCCGCCGCCTGCCATCAGCAGCCTGCCCAGGTCGTGGGGATGTCGGGCACGAAGTTGTCATCGAACGGTGCCGTTGAGCGGATGGGCCACATGCCAAAGATGCCGCCGCTGCGCATCTTGTCGAACAGCTCTTGCAGCACAGGGGCGCAGCTCGCCGTAATTGCCGCCGCGCGTAGCCACAATCTGGGTAAACAGGTTGTCGGGCAGCAGCCCATGTCCCTCGGCAAACAGGGCAAACAGCAGCCGGACGAGGAAGTGGGCCGCTGTTCGTTGCTAAAGCGGCAAATCGCCCAGCAGGTCGCGGTGCTTTTCATCTCGTTGGCCCGTTGAGCGAAGTCGGCCCGTGGCTTTGTTGATGTTTTGCCGGGTGCGCGCTGGTTTGAACCGCTCTGGCCATTGGTGACTTCTGCGCCGTCCGCCCGCTGAGGATGTCGTCAAATTGAGGCTGTGCTGCTGGATGGGAATTAGTTGTTGAAGTTGGTGTGAATTCGTTGCGGATGTCGCTGGTGATGAGCAGCGGCGGGTTTTCAACGCTTCGCGGTAAACTGGAGCTGCTGGTACCTTTTATCTAAATCTTTGTGGGGGCCTTGTTCCCAAATGAACTTTTCGCGAGTAGACGTCGGCGAACCCTTTGGCACCGTCTGGCTTGGCGGTCTGGGTTTCAAACGAGAACGAACCGCCGCTGGGGGTCGTATTCCAGCGGTTGGAGTGGCCGACAGGCTGGCAGATGTCGTTGAAGTGGGATTGGAAACGTAAAACAACACCACCTGTCGCGACCATTTGGCGACAATTCAGCAAGGGATCATTGTTTTAGGCATACTGTTCTACTTTTAGAAAAGAGTATTTGTCCGAGATATATCGCATGGTCTTATCAAATTAACAGTTACGCTTTTCTTGCTGCCAAATATCTGTCTAAGACATGGCTATTTGAGCTTGGCAAGTGCGGCCAAATCCTTCTCTTAGTTCTTTATCTGGATCAATTGTTATCGTTTGTTGTTCAGGATTAGAATCGCAATGGTTTCCCCCAACCCCCAGGCACTATACCAGTTTCTTCATCTGGCTCCTTGAGACCACCCAAATTTTTCTAAGAATAGGAATAACTTGTGGGTCGCCCAAGTCACCAATGGCTTTGACTGCTGAAATACGTTCGGTGGTTGACCCGTATGAAGTTTCTGCAACGGTTCTTCCATCTGAACCTCCATTCCGACGAAATTAGTGTGCTGAAGAAATATTAAAACAAAGAACCCAAACTTTTTATAGAAACTAAATGGCGAACCTATTCTAATATATTTTTGCATTCTTACACAGGTACTTACCAAAGAGCGGATGCAATTCAGGTGCAGATCACCTGCAAACACGGCCGTTCCCCAGCACAGTTCACCCAGTTTGAGCCCAAATCAGCCTGCCCCAGCTTGTGTGGCCGTGCGGTTTACAACCAGTTGGTTTGCTAAAGGAAGCCGATCGCGCTTTGATCCACACCTTATTTGTGCTAAAGGGGTCTGAAACAGTTTGTTTACCTGCGTTTAGCCCACCAAACAGAGCAAAACCGGCAAAAACGGCCGTAGCCAGCACACCAAACCCTTCTGTTTTAATAGGTTTTACCTGTTGTGGTACGCTGCAAGGCCGTGTGTAAACTTGTTTGGTACCCTGTAGCACGCCGCAGGGTCGTGATCGCGCGCGATCTGCTTGCTTTAGTACGCCAACTGGTCACTTATCACCCCAAAATCCTATTTTGCCACCGCTGCATCCTTTTTACACTGTACCCCAACTTATTAACTTGTTTGGGTCGTGCCAGATCTAAACGACAGCTGTAGGGGATGTTCAACCATACGGCCGTTCACCTGATTAACGCAACATCTGTTTTTTACAGTGAATGTACGGCCGTTGCTTGCCCGCCAGTCTGCTGCCCCTTTGCCCCCAGCCGGGGTTGGCGCACTCTGCCCTCCGCAGCTGCACACCCTGGGGATATTCCCCCAAAAGGAGCTCTTCATGATTAGCGTTCGCTTTAGCAACGGATTCACCCATCGCATCTCTGTACCGTATAAAACACAAAAACAAGCGCTGCTCCGGCTGGCCCAGGCCTTTGTAAGCTACGAAAACAGCCTGCCACCAGAAAACCGCACCCGCTACACCCCCAGTATCGAGGCGGCGCTGGCCGATGCCCAAACCGCCCAAGCCGACTCAAACGCCGAGGAAGCCAGCCGCAAGCTGGCCTCAGAAACCCTCAAGCAGCTAGACGCCGCCGCGCGCAAAACCGTCAGCCAGATTCGCAGCCTGCTAAAAGGTCGCTTCCCCAATAATCCGGCACAAATCCAGGCGTGGGGCTTTTTTGTGCGGCAGTCGGGGCGCGGTGCAGGCAACATTCTCGTGCCGTACGGCCGGACCAATATCCTCGCCTGCCTCGACCAATATATCCTTACCGAAGCAGCGCGGCCGATTGAGGAACAGTTTACCGAGCCACCGTTGGCGGAGGTAATTGCCCTGCGCGATGGGCTAAACCAGCAGCTACAGCAGCGCAACCAATCCCGGCAAGAGCGGCTGACCCACAATGCCAGCATAGAAGAAGCGTGTACCACCCTGGCCAAAGAGCTGCGCCTGGCGCTGACAGCCATCTTGCTAAACAATTATGATGGTGAACCGGAACGCGAACTGGGTCGCTGGGGGTTTGAAGTGGTCGCCCGTACGTCGCGCCGCCCGCCCGCAGAAGCGGAACCGGAGGAAACACCGGAAGCGGCTGACCCAATGCTGGAAAACGGCGAGCTGGCGGCCGGGTAAGTGTTAGATTGGTCCAATCATGAAGATTGGATCAATCTGTAGCACTCTCTACAACGTTACGATTTCTACCCCGTCCCCCAACGCTTTAAGCAAATCGGCCGTTTTTAGCAAGACGGCCGTTCCCCGCACCCCACTCCCCATTGAAAGCTCCGTCTGGTTAAGTACCGACTGATCCACCAGGATGCGCACGGGCGTGGGCAGGCCAAAAGGAGCCACCGCGCCGATTTCGTAGCCCGTTACGCGGTGCAGCTCGTCCGGCTTGGCCATCGTCAGGCGAGACAGCCCCAGCGTTTGGCGCAGCTGCTTCCAATCCACCTGCTGCGGCCCGGCCACGAGCACCATCAGGAACGCGTCTTGCGCCAGGCGGAAGAGTAAACTGCGCACCACCTGCTCCGGCTGCTGGTTGCGCTCCGCCGCCGCTTGCTCCAATGAGTGGATGGGGCCATCGTGGGTAAACAGGGTGTAAGGAATTTGCTTCTGGTCGAGTTCTTGGGTAACGGGAGTTTCTATCATAATCTCTTTAATTGTCATTCTGAATGAAGCGGAGCGAAATGAAGAATCCCATTCAACTTGGTAGGGATGCTTCATTCCATTCAGCATGACAAATTCAAAGTCGAACAGTGAGCAATAAGTAGCCTACCAGAGTGAAAAATATTCTGTGAACCTTTTGGCTAGTTGCTAGGCATCCATTCGGTTCATGTGGGCTTCGTAGGCGGCGGCGAGGTTCTTTTCGATGATGTCGTGCCGGCCGATTTGCACGCCGGGCCGCTTTTGAGCCGAGCGGTGAATCTCGTTGGCGCAGCGGTGGCACAGCAGGTAGCCAATCAGCGTACCCCGCTTGCGGTAAATGAAGCCGTTCACCGAAAGACCTTCCTTGCCCTGAATCTTCATCACATCTACCGGACGGCCGCAGCCGGGGCAGTCGTCTGGTTCGTAAAACCAGTAGCCCTTCAAGGCATTGCCAAACTGGGCGTGTGCCTGGGCAAACATCTGGATCAAAATTTGTTCGGCCTGTTCTTCTGGGGTCATGAGGCTTCCTTCTTTTAAATAGGACACTGATGAACACTGGTTTTCACTGATTTTTTCACCTGTGTTTATCTGTGAAAATCAGTGTCCCATTCTTTTAACGTTTTTCCACAATGAAGGTAGGTACGGTGGAGCCACCGCCTGCCGAGACGTTGAGCAGCGGGTCGGTGGAGAGGCGGGTGAGGATGCCGTCTACGTAATCACCGTGAAAGATGAAGGGGGCGGTGTCTAACATGCGGTCATAGATTTGCAAACGGCCGTCTACAATGCTGGGATACGGCTCTTCGGGAATCACCACCCGCTCTTGCACAATGTACGGTGTTTCCAGGGCGTGCTGCACCGCCTGCTCCCAGCCGCTGGCGTTGGTTTGCCAGCCCAGCACAATGCCGTGCCCGCCATAATCGTCGTTGGGTTTTAGCACCAGCTGGTCTTTGTATTTGTGCATGAACGGGATTAAATCAATGGGCAGGCCGCCATACACCGTTTTGCGTTCCTCGACGGTGCGGGTCCAGGGGATATGTTTGTGAAGAACGGCCGTTTCTTCCTTATCAAACAGGTGGGCATTGCGCTCATCGCTCAGCACGGCCAGGCTCATCTTTTTGTACAAGATTTTGCAGCGGAACGGGTTCACCATGCAAACGTTGCCGTCGCGCACGGCCTGCACCACGGGCTGTTCCAGCCCGCCCCGCTCAATCAGCTCGGTAATGAGCACGCGCTTGTAAATAATATCAATATCGAACCCTTCGTGGCTAAGACGGCCGTTTTCATACGTCACTTCACGCGGGTCCACAATCTTGGCCTCAAACCCTTGCGACCCAAAATATTGGGTGAACAGCTCAAACTCGCTGCGCGTGGGCACATCGTGCCAGTCCAGAATACCAATCTGGGGGCGATGGGTGCCGCCGGATTGGCGGTACGCATCCAAAAGAACATGGAGCACACTGTGGCGGGTGGGCAACGGCCGTACCGCATACTTGTGCAAAAATTCGCCCATCACCGGCAGGCCGTAAAACACCTCGTTCAGCACATCGTTGTAAGCAGAGGCGGCGGGTACTTCGGCGTTGTATTCGGTAAACTTTAGCTCGCTGTTCTCCGTCACGTAAAACGCATCCAGCCGAGAGAGCGGCGTGTGCCCTCTGTACCTTGGCTCATGCTTGATCAGCTCGTTTTCCCAATCCAGCAGGCCAAACTGGGCGCAAAATTCCGCATCCCGCACCGCCAGCTCCGAGATTTTCTCGAAGGCGCGCAGCAAGGGGCGGATCGATTTGCGCAAAAACACGTACTGTTCCGGGCTTAAGAAGCGAGGACGCAGCACGGTACACAACGGCCGTGTGCCAAAAAACAGCCCCCGCATCTGCATCTGGTCATTCAGCTGCCCCTGCGACTCCGCCGCCAGCTCATCGGTCAACAAATCATGGTAGGTTCGTATTGCTTCCTTCAACGCCATTTTCTCCTCTTCCCGCTGCCTCAAAAATTTACCCTCACCCCAACCCTCTCCCTGGCAGGGAGAGGGAGCGAATCTCCCCTCCCCCTCTCAGGGGGAGGGCCAGGATGGGGGTCGGTCTTACATCTAAAATAGCCCACTCCAGCGCATCTCGCCTACTTGCGGCTTTGGCTCCAGCGCCAGGCTAATGCACATATCGGCCATCCCTTCCACACACCAGCGGTGGAATTCGTAGCCCAGCGAATTAACGTCCATGTCCGGTGCCGGATTCATGAAATCAATGGCGTACGGCACGCCGTCGCGGATGGCGAACTCGCAGGTGTTCATGTCGTAGCCAAAGGCGCGGCACAGTGTCTGGCAGTCGGCCACGATGCGGTCGTACATTTCCTGCGACAAGCCGGTTGGGTGGCTGTATTGGCGGGTGCCTGGATCGTAGCGCATCACCAGCACCTTCTCTTGCCCCAGCACCATACAGCGGATATAGTCGTCCCACTTGATGAACTCTTGCAGCACCATTGTGAGCAGGCCAGACTGGTCGTAGCTGCGGTACAGCTCTTCCATATTGTGGCAGATGTACACTTCTTTCCAGCCGCCGCCGTGGGCATCTTTTAGCACGCAGGGGAAGCCGCCGATGTAATCGACCAAATCTTGCCAGGGCATAGGGAAGGCCAAATTGCGCAGGCTCTTGCCGTGGTCAATGCCGGGGATGTACTCTTTGTTGGGGAGTGCGGCCGTTTTCGGGCTGGCCAACCCCAATTTGCTAATCAACGACGCGCCAAAAAATTTATCATCGGCCGTCCACATGAACGGGTTGTTGATAACGTGCGTGCCTTGCAGCATGGCGTTCTTTAAATAGGAACGGTAGTACGGCACCTCGTGCGAGATGCGGTCAATGATCACGGCGTATTCGTTTGCCTCGTTCATCTGCGTGCCGCCCACGGTTACAAATTCAGCAATGACGTCTTGATTACGGCCGTTCACTTCCTCAATAAACGCCGGCGGCCAAGACCACTCCATCCCCACCATCAAACCAATCTTCTTTGTCATGCGTCCCTCTCCTTTGTTTTAGTTTGCCAGTGTGCCAGTTTGCCAGTTTGCGAATAAAACTACTTTTCACTTATCACTTTTTACTCGCTCACTCGCCACTCGCCTACTCTCAGTCGTGCCCCCCAATGTAGGCCAAAATCATCTTCTCCCAATACGGCCAATCGTGGCTCCAACCGTCCCAAATGCGCAGCGCATTGCCAATGCCCTTGTTCCACAGCGCCGTAGACAAATATTCATTGTTGCTGCGCAGCCCGTCATCTTGCCCCACGGCCAGAATGATGTCTAGCTGCCGCAGCTGCGCCAGGCGATGCGGGTCACTTTCGTTGGGAATGTAGGCGCAAGGGTTGTTGGCATAAATGTGCCCGTCTCCGTGCCCGTCGGCCCAACGGCTAATGTCGTAGATACCGCTCAGGCCAATGGCCCGATTCACCAGATCGGGGCGGCGCAGCGCCAGATTGATGGCGTGGTATGCACCAAAGCTGGCGCCGACGGTAATCAAAAACGGATTCTGGTTTTTTTGCCAGGAAAGTGGCAGCACTTCATTTACCAGGTAGTTTTCGTACTGCACCTGTCGCCAGGCGCGTGCGCCGGGGTGCTTCCAGTGGGCGTACCAGCTTTCCGCATCTACGCTGTCTACGCAATAAACTTGCAGCCAGCCTTCGCGAATTTGGTGGCCTAGCAAGTTCATCATGCCCCGGTCTTCCCATTCATAAAAGCGCCCTTTGGAGGTGGGGAACACCAGCACCCGGGCACCGGCGTGACCAACAACCAGCAGCTCCATATCGCGCTCCAGCGCTGGGCTGTACCAACGATGATATTCTCGATTCATGTGTGTCTCTCTTCCTACAATTGGACTTAACAGCTAAAGCTGATTTGGTAAAGATATTGTATCAATGTTTTGGCAATCGCCCTAAAATCTATAATTTTATACTCTTGGCAAAACGGATCGGGGGGCTGTGGGTTAAATATGGTGCGTGTTGGGAAACGGCCGTTTCCCTCTGCCTCACATTGTGGTAAAACGTAGGAGAGTAGTGCAATAAAACTGGAAGAAAGAAAATAGGAGACCCACTTATGAGCAAAGCAAAAGTGGCGGTTGTTGTAGACAGCACCGCCTACATTCCTCCGGCCCTGGTGGCCCAGTACAATATCCACGTTATCCCCCAGATTCTAAACTGGGAAGGCAGCAGCCTGCGTGACGACGTAGACATTAAGCCAGACGCCTTTTATGCCCGCCTGGCCAACGCCAAAGAGATGCCAACCACTTCCCAACCCTCTGCTGGCGAGTTCCATGAATTTTTTAGCAAGGTGGCAGAAACGGCCGAATCCATCGTCGCCGTCCTCATCTCCAAATCCCTCAGCGGCACGCAAGCATCAGCTCAGGCCGCTGCCGATATGATGAGCGATTATCCCATCGAAATTGTAGACTCAGAATCGGCCGCAATGGGGTTGGGCTACATGGCGCTGGCCGCGGCCCGCGCCGCCGAAGCCGGAGCCGATTACCAGGAAGCCGCCGCCGCTGCTCGCGCTTTGGTGAAAGGGATGCGCGTGCTGTTTGTGGTAGACACGCTGGAATTTTTGCACCGGGGCGGCCGTATCGGCGGGGCGCAGCGTTTGATCGGCTCCATGCTTTCCATCAAACCGATCCTGCACCTGGTAGATGGCAAGATCGAGCCGCTGGCGTCTGTGCGCACCAAGAAGAAAGCGTTAGCGCACCTGATGGAAGTGGCGAAAGAGGAGATGGGCGGCAAAAGTGGGGTGAAAGCGGCCGTTATCCACGCCGCCGCTGCGGATGATGCCCAAAGTCTGCACGCCCAACTCAGCGAAATCCTGAACCCGGAAGAGATGCACATCGTAGAACTAAGCCCGGTTGTAGGCGCACACGTTGGCCCCAAGGCCCTGGGCGTGGTGTTTTACGCAGCCTAGAATCGGTTGACCGTAATCGGTAAGCCGTTATCGGTAAAAGCCGCCTCTGGCAAAGTTGCACAAAATAAAAAGCCTCTCGTCAAAAGGACAAGAGGCTTTTTTGCGGAAAGAATCCGCGGCTACCGATTACCGTTCACGGATTAACGTTTACCGATTTACTGATCCGCCAACGTGGCCGCCATGTTGCCATCTACGAAGTAACTTTCGCACGCTTCATCAAGCAGCTCTGGCGAAAGGCGCGGGGTGGTGTTGTCGTAATTGCAAATCGAGATGACAGTTTTGATGAGGTCACGCGGATGCACGGCTTGCATGACGCGGTTGGGGCCACGATACCATTTTTGCAACAGGTGTACAAACGACTTTTTATCGAAGGGCACGTTGAGCGATTTACACGATTCGACAAAGATTTGGTAAAACAGCTTCTCGGTGGGGCCGCCTACTTCCACCTTCATTTGAATGCGGCGTAGAAATGCGCCATCCACCAGCTGCATGGGGTCCAGGTTGGTCGAAAAGACAATCAACTGGCGGAAGGGCACTTCCAAACTTTGCCCCGATTGCAACCGTAGAAAATCAATGCCGCTCTCCAGGGGCACAATCCAGCGGTTAAGCAGCTCTTGCGGGCTAATTTGCTGGCGACCAAAGTCATCAATGAGGAACATGCCGCCGTTGGCCTTGAGCTGCAATGGGGCTTCATACACTTTGGCAATGGGTTCATAGCGCAAATCTAGCGAACTCATGGTTAGCTCGCCCCCAACCATGACAGCAGGGCGTTCAAATAGTCGCCATCGTTGATCGTATTTGGGTTTTTCGGAACGGCCGCTTGTTAAAAACCCCGTATGCTGAATGATCTGATCTTCACCTACAGGCGTATGCACCAGCGGGTCAAAAATGCGGATAATTTGCCCGCCGACGGTAATGGCATCTGGCAACCAAATGGGCGAATCGCGGCCAATGAGATGGGCAATTGCCTGGGCAATCGTGGTTTTGCCGTTGCCCGGCGGCCCATACAAAAAGAGGGACGTGCCTGCGTTCACCGCAGGGCCTAAGCGACGGTCGAAATTATCTGGCAAAATCAAAAAGCCGAGCGCCTGCTTCATCTGTGTCGGGGTAATCCGCTGGTCGCGCTTGGATTGCAGCAAAATCGCCTTGGTGTATTTTTCCAATGAAACTGGCACACGCCCCACATATTGGCTGCGCTCAAACGAGTCGCGGGCGCGTTTGGTGCCCGCCTCCGTGAGGCCATAGATAAAGCTCAGGCTACCCAGGCCACCAGCACGCTTTACCTCCACCAGGTGCTCCTGCTTCAGGCGGGCCAGCAGCTCATCTACCAGGCTAGGATGAATGCCCAGCACCTCGGAGAAACGGGCGATGCTCACATCGCTTTCGTTAAAGAGCAACCGAAAAATAATGTCCTGGATAATTCCGGGAGGGATTCCTAAATTATCTAGCTTCATAACAGGAGCTAGGAGCTTAATGAGGGGGCCGCTTGACATTTGTTTTCCTGTGGGCAAATAGGCGTTGTATGGAGAACGGCCGTATTTGCCAATAAATCCGCCGCAGGGAGGGGTAAAAACGGGGGTGTGGCGGACGATGAGTCATACTTCATGTTTAAATAAAAACCACAGCCCAAACAGGCAGCAGTTGAACTGCTTGAAGTATACGAGGCGGCAACTGGGAATGACATAGGAAATAGGCGGGAAAACGGCCGTCTCACCCCCTTCCTTCTACTCCCCACACGCAAAAAAAGAGCACCGCAATCGCGATGCTCTGTTCAAGCAAAAAAAGGAACTGCCAGGTGGGTTAGCCCGCAGCATCACCAACAGGTAAGCTCTCGCCAGCGCCATTCTGCTTGGCTGTTGCTTCGCCATTAGCGCCGTCCGATTCCTCGCCATTCACCTGCGAAAGCCGCCCCTCACGAATGACAGCCACCGACGCTACCGTGTCGCCTTCACGCAAATCCATCACCCGAACACCCTGCGTCGAGCGTCCCTGTTGCGATATGACATCTGTTGAGGTACGCAAAATGATGCCGTTGGCCGAAATACAGGTCACTTCATCTCCTCTGGCTACCACGCGGGCGCTTACAATCTTGCCCGTGCGCTCTGGCGTTAGCACCATCGCCCGCACGCCCTGACCATACCGATTTTGCTGCCGATACTCGTCTAACGGCGTTCGCTTACCATACCCTTTTTCAGTAATCACCAACAGATCTTCATCCGGCAGCACGACATCAGCCCCGGCCACGTTATCCCAACTATCCAGGCGAATGGCATTCACCCCGGCCGCATTGCGGCCCATCGGCCGTACATCCTCTTCACTAAAGCGGATACCCTTGCCCTGCTCACTTACAATGATCAAATCTTGCTCACCTTCGGTCAGCTTCACCCAGCCCAGGCTGTCATCCTCCTCCAGATTGATGGCAATCAAACCACTGGGGCGCACGTTTTCAAAAACGTTCACCTCTACCCGCTTGATTTTGCCTTTGCGGGTGATCATCGTCAGGTATTCTGCATCTTCAAAGCTGTGCACGGGCAAAGCGGCCGTAATGCTCTCCTCTGGCATCAGTGGCAAAATGTTCATCAACGAGGTGCCCTTGGCCGTGCGATCCAGTTCGGGAATGTTGTATGCCTTTTCTGCATACACCTTGCCCCGATCAGAGAAAAACAGAATGGTGTTGTGCGAGCCAGCCGCAAACAGATGTTCAAGCTGGTCTTCTTCGCGGCGGCCCATGCCAATGAGCCCCTTGCCGCCCCGCGCTTGCTTGCGGTAAGCGGTAACAGGCGTCCGCTTAATAAAGCCCCGCTGCGTAATGGAAAGCAGCACATCTTCATCGGGAATAATATCTTCCATGTTGATGTCAGCATCGGCACCGGGCAAAATCTCCGAAGCGCGGGCATCTCCATATTTCTCCTTAACTTCGTTGATATCTTCCAGAATCAGACCCAAAATCTTCTTTTGGTCCGCCAATAACCCTTCCAGATATTCAATGTGCGCCGTTACCTCGCGGTGCTCATCCTCAATCTTCTGCCGCTCCAAAGCGGCCAGGCGGCGCAACTGCATGTCCAAAATGGCGGTGGCCTGCGGTTCAGACAAGCCAAAACGTTCCATCAGCTGGGTACGGGCAGTATCGGCATCGGGTGAACGGCGAATCGTTTCGATGACGTTATCCAAATGCTCCAGGGCGATGAGCAGACCAGCCAAAATGTGCTGCCGCTTGAGCGCCTTATCCAGCTCAAAGCGGGTGCGTCGGGTAATCACCTCAACGCGGTGCTCGATGTGAATTTGCAAAGCGCGTTTAAGCGATAGCAGGCGGGGCTGCTTGTCTACCAGGGCCAGCATCTGTACACCAAAGGTAGATTGCAAGGCGGTGTGCTTGTAAAGCTGATTTAGCACCTTTAACGGCTGCGTGTTGCGCTTTAGCTCTACAATAATAGAAATACCGCGCTTGTCAGACTCATCCCGCAAGTCGCTGATGTCGGTGATGATGCCTTTGTTTACCAGTTCGGCCATACGCTCAATGAGCATGGCTTTGTTTACCTGGTAAGGAATTTCAGTGATGTTGATGCGCTGGCGTTCTGGATTGCGAGGCAGTGGTTCAATTTCGGCGCGGGCGCGCATGACCACCCGGCCACGCCCGGTGGCGTAGGCGCTGCGAATGCCTTCGTTGCCGATGATGAGGCCGCCGGTAGAAAAGTCTGGTCCCTTAACAAACTCCATCAGCTCATCGAGGGTGACGTTATCAATGTCATCGTAGCGGTCGATAAGATAGGCGATGGCATTGCACAATTCGGTCAGGTTGTGGGGCGGGATGTTGGTGGCCATACCCACGGCGATACCGGTTGCGCCATTCAATAGCAGATTGGGCAGGCGAGCCGGCAGCAGGTCTGGCTCAGTCAGGCTGTCGTCGAAGTTGGGGGTGAATTCAACGGTGTCTTTGTCTATGTCTTCCAGCAGTTCGTGGGCAATACGGGCCAGGCGGGCTTCGGTGTAGCGCATGGCGGCGGCGCTGTCGCCGTCTACGCTACCAAAGTTGCCCTGGCCATCTACCAGCATGTAGCGCATGGAGAAGTATTGGGCCATACGCACCATGGCATCGTATACGGCCGTATCGCTGTGCGGGTGATACTTACCGAGCACTTCACCGACGATACGGGCGCTCTTGCGGTGGGGGGATGAGGCACGAATGCCCATGTCCCACATGGCATACAAAATGCGGCGGTGGACCGGTTTCAGACCGTCCCGCGCATCGGGCAAGGCACGGGCTACAATGACGCTCATGGCATAGTCCAGGTAAGAATTACGCATCTCCTGGTTAATATCAATATGGTTAATTGTTCCGATATTGTTGTCGTCCAAAATGGAGCCTCCACAGAGGGGTTACAGGTGCATGGTTATTGAACAGGCAAACGGCCGTTTCGACCGAAAATGACGCAATTATTGAATTGGTTTTGCAAAAATGGCATAGGGCCTAATACAAAAAAAGCACCGGGTTGAGGGTGACAATATATTCTTTATTTCAGGTTAAAACTGGTTCAAATTATACCTTATTTTGGGTGATTAAACGACAAATGGAGGTTGCTTAAACTGACAATCTGCTGCATTATTCAGGTTACCTCAATTTCAAAAACTCACATCTGTGCCAAATTGAAGGTGGCTGAAATCATTTTGCCGTTCCTGCGCATGGTGGTTGATAAGAATTCCTTATCTTCCCCAGAGGTGCTGCCTATTCCGCAACGTCTGTCATCTTTTGTCTGTGACATTTGTCATTATGGTCGCTAGAAACTGCTCGGTATAATGTGCAGGCTACATTAGCCAAAGATAAGAATCGCTAATGGCATTATGTTAATCAAACTCAGGAAAGAATGAGGAGAGAGTATGCAACGTAAACAATGGTTCTTAATGATGCTGTTCATTACGGCCGTTGTCACTCTTGTGGCTGCTTGTGCCGGCGAACCCGGTGCAGAAGGACCAACTGGGCCAATAGGCGCCCAAGGCCCTCCCGGCCCGCAAGGTGCGCAAGGCGATCAGGGCGTCCCCGGCCCGTCTGGTCTGGATGGCCTGAGCTATACCCCTCCAACCTTTATCGGCAGCGAAGCGTGTGCCGAATGCCATCAGGAAATCTATGATGTTTTCATGTTGAGCGGGCATCCATACAAGCTAAATGCTGTTGTAAATGGCCAACCGCCTGAATACCCCTTCACCGAAATTAGCCAACCACCCGCAGGCTACACCTGGGATGATATTAGCTATGTTATTGGCGGATATAATTGGAAAGCGCGTTTCATTGATCAGAATGGTTACATCATTACTGGTGCCGATGAAAATGCCACGACCCAATATAACCTGTACAACGAAGAGCTGGATTTAGGTGGCGATTGGGTAGGTTACCACGCTGGGGAAGAAAATCTGCCATACAATTGTGGGACATGCCATACAACTGGCTACAGCCCCATTGGCAACCAGGATGGTCTGCCAGGGTTGGTTGGCACCTGGGCCGCTGGTGGCGTTCAGTGTGAAGAATGTCACGGCGCTGGCAGCCAACATGCCGAGAATCCCATCACGGTACGCGTTCTAATTGACCGAGATGCAGAGTCTTGTGGCGCTTGCCATTCACGGGGTGCCGTTGAGGAAGTGAATGCATCGGATGGCTTTATTCAGCATCATGAACAGTATGAGGAGTTGTTCCAAAGTAAGCACATCTCTTTAGACTGTGTGGTGTGCCATGATCCACATACCGGTGTTGTGCAGCTTCGCGAGGCTGGACTAGCCACAACCCGCACGAACTGTGAGAATTGCCACTTCGAGGAAGCACGATTTGAAGCGGGTCACAATAATATTCGTGTAGACTGTATAGATTGTCATATGCCTCGCATAACCAAGAGTGCTGTCGGTGATCCTGAAATGTTCACTGGGGATTTACGGACGCATATCATGGCCATAGACCCGAATCAGGTAGAGCAATTTAATGAAGATGGCACGGTGGCTTATTCGCAAATTTCATTGAATTTTGCCTGCCGTAGCTGCCACAATCCCAATGGCTTTGCCACCAATGTGACGGATGAAGAACTGCTCTCGGTGGCAGTGGGTTACCATACCCCACCACCGTCGGTTGAAGAAACGGCCGTTGCTGAACCTACAGATTCAGAGACACCATAACTGTGATTTTGACCCAATCTCTCACGACATGCATTGGAGGCCACTTTGCAACAGTTGATTAACAAGCGGCGCATAGTTTGGGGCATTGTGTGTGCAGTTTTGGCTTGCCTGATTGCTATTTACGTGTTGCCTACCCAAGCAGCGCCAGAACAGGATTTAATGGCCGTTATCCAATCTCATCCGCCCATTGCCGATGTTAATGAAACGGCCGTGCTCATAGCCAATCTATCCGCACATGCCCAGGTTGCTGACGATACGGCCTGTCGGCTTTGCCACGCAGATACCGAACAGAGCGTGACATTCCCCTCTGGTGAATCTGTCTCCGCACAAGTAAATTTGGCTATTTTGGCTAATTCAGCGCATGGCGACACGGCTTCAGATCCACTGGCGTGTTCAAGCTGCCACCAACCCATAAACAACTATCAGCAGCCGCACGAGCCAATAAGTGCCGACACACTGCGCGAATATGAACTCATGCAATCAGCCAACTGTGAAACCTGCCACGTGCAGCCTCACATCACCAGCCACCCTGGCCCGGAATCTGAGAACCCGGTAGCCTGTACCGACTGCCACGGTTCACACGATGTGCTCACTGTGGATGAGTGGCAGGCTGGCGCAGGTACGCAAGCGTGCATCGATTGTCATATTGAACAAGATGTACCTGTTGTGGAGGGCGCTCAATTAACAGAGATTATTCAGGCAGGCTTGTTTACCCAAAAGGTGGATAACAGCTACTGCCTGGCTTGCCATAGCCAGGCAGGGCTTACCTACACCTTCGCTAACGGCGACACGCTTAACCTGACGATTGATGCCAACGCCCTGCACGACTCTGTACATGGTGAAGGCAACTCATGGCAGCCGCTGGCCTGTACAGACTGTCACGAAGATGTGCGCTTCCCGCATGAGCCAGTCACAGTGGAAAGCAAACGTGAATACAATTTGGAGCAATATCCGCTGTGCGGCCGTTGCCATGAAACCAATTACGATCACACGCTGGACGATGTGCACGGTGCGGCTATTGCAGAAGGTGAAGTGGATGCGGCCGTTTGCACAGATTGCCACGGCGCACACGACACCCCCATACCCAACGAGCCTCGCGAGCGCATCTCCTACACCTGCGAACAATGCCACAGCACTATCTTCGACGAATACGCCACCAGCGTACACGGCGATGCCCTGCTCAGCGAAAGCAATCCAGACGTGCCCACCTGCATCAACTGTCACGGCGTACACAACATCTCAGACCCCACCACAGCGCTGTTCCGCATCCGCTCACCCCAACTGTGTGCTGAATGCCACGCTGATGTGGAACTGATGGAAAAATACGAAATTTCTACTGACGTATTCGACACCTACGTAGCCGACTTCCACGGCACCACCGTGACCCTGTTCGAGCATCAAGATCCAGAAGTAGAAACTAACAAAGCTGTTTGCTACGACTGCCATGGTGTGCACAACATCAAAGATCCAAATGATCCAGAAGCCGGCATCAAAGCGAACTTATTAGAAACTTGTCAGCAGTGTCATCCTGACGCATCAGCCAACTTCCCAGACAGTTGGACCAGCCATTTCAAGCCATCATTAGAACACAACCCGATGGTTTATCTGGTAAACCTTTTCTACCAAATTGTGATACCCGCTACCGTAGGTTTCTTTGGTTTCATGGTTGCAACCGACATTTACCGCCGCATTCGCCTACGGCTAAGAGGATAATTGATGACCAGTACAACACAAGACGTACCTCACGAAGAAAAACAGTATCCTCGCTTTCGCACAATGGCGCGGATTGAGCACGCTATCCTGATGGTGAGCTTCACAGTACTGGCAATCACCGGACTGCCCCAAAAGTATGCCCTGCAACCATGGGCCGAGTGGATGATCAACGCCATGGGCGGCATTGAATCCATCCGCATTATTCACCGCTGGTCTGCTATTGTTCTGGTTATTGGGTCGGTCTACCACATGTTTACCTCAGCGTACCGCTTTTTTGTAAAGCGTGAGCGTATGCGAATGCTGCCAGCGAAAAAAGATTTGCAAGATGTCATCAAAACCGTCAAGCACAACCTGGGCCTTTCACACGAAGCACCCAAAATGGCCAAGTTTAACTTTGGTGAAAAAGTTGAATATTGGGCAGTGGTTTGGGGAACGGCCATCATGGCTCTTACCGGCTTTGTTTTGTGGAACCCAATTGCAGCTACAGTGCTGCTGCCCGGTCAGTTTATTCCGGCAGCCAAAGCAGCCCACGGGGGCGAAGCACTGTTAGCAGTTTTAAGTATTGTTATTTGGCACATGTACAATGTGCATATCAAGCATTTCAACCCCAGCATGTTTACGGGCAAATTACCTCGGCACCAAATGGAAGAGGAACACGCTCTAGAATTGGAACGTTTGGAGGCCGGTGGGGACCCGTGGCCGGAGCTTTCATTGCCGGTATTACAAAAACGGCAGCGCATTTTTTATGCAATAGCTGCGGTCGTTGGCATTTTGCTGTTAGCGGGGCTGGTTTGGGCGTTTACATTTGAACAAACCGCCATTGAAACCATTCCGCGAATTACACGAGAAGTATTTGTGCCTTTAAGTACGCCATCACCATAGCGTTCCAGTTTTCGCTTTTCTGGTGCGCTATGTGATTTTTGTAGTCATTCGGCGATGTTGGTAAATAAACCAACATCGTCTTTGAACTTTTTCAGAAAGTATGCAAAGAGGGCTTCTTTTTGCATAAGCTTTCTGAGGAATCCGTTGCAAAGGAGGTTTATATGTTTTACCCGAAGTACAAAAGCGTTTACGTTTTACTCGGGCTTCTGCTGTTTTTGGGTCTAGCTATTGTCGCTTGTAGCCAGGAGCCAGAAACAGTGGAGGTAACACGAGTCGTCGAGGTACAGGTACCCGGCGAAGCGGAGACTGTTGAAGTTCCGGTAGAAGTAGAGGTGACACGCGTGGTAGAAGTGATGGTAGAACCAGAAATGGTCGTATCTACTATTCCTTTTGCCGATCAGTGGGCCGCATCTGGCCATGCTGATGCCAGCGCAGAAGCCTTTATTCATTGGGATGAAGATGATCCGGCTGAAGTACCAACCAACTGTGCCAAATGCCACAGTACACCTGGTTTCCTCGACTTCTTGGGAGCTGACGGCTCTGCTTTTGGCGCAGTAGATGCAGCAGCTCCTATCGGTACCACGGTTGAGTGTGAAGCTTGCCACAACGACGTTACGGTGGACCTGGCCAGCGTGGTCTTCCCCTCTGGGGCAGAAATCACTGGCTTGGGACCTGAAGCGCGTTGTATGCAGTGCCATCAAGGGCGCGCATCCACCGTCTCTGTGAACGACTCCATTGTCAATGCAGGGTTAGACCCGGCAGTAGACATGGATACCGTAAGCGAAGATTTGGGCTTCACCAACATCCATTACTACGCGGCTGCGGCCACGCAGTTTGGTACCTGGGCTATGGGTGGTTATGAATACGAAGGTCAGGCTTACGATTCCAAGTTTGACCACGTAGAAGGCTACAACACCTGCGTAAGCTGCCATGACCCGCACACGTTGGAAGTTCAGGTAGATGAATGTACCGTTTGCCATACTGATGCCACCAGTGTCGAAGATCTGGTTAACATCCGTATGCCAGGCTCCCTGGTAGATTACGATGGCGACGGCGACATGAGCGAAGGCATTTACTACGAAATTGAAGACATGCGCGCGATTTTGTATGCATCAATGCAGGCATATGCCGCAGAAGTTAGCGGGACGCCGCTCGTCTATGACGATCACAGCTACCCCTACTTCTTCATTGATAGCGATGGCAACGGCGAAGTGACTGAAGGCGAAGCTGCGTTCCCCAACGCATATAACGCCTGGACGCCACGCCTGGCTAAAGCTGCCTACAATTACCAGGCCTCGTTGAAGGATCCTGGCCGGTATGCACATGGTGGCAAGTACATCATCCAGCTAATCTATGATTCAATTGCCGACCTGAACGCCGCGCTCGCCAATCCTGTGGATATGGAAGCGTTGCATCGCATTGACCACGGTCACTTTGCTGGTTCTGAAGAAGCGTTCCGTCACTGGGATGAGGATGGCGCAGTATCAGCTAGCTGTAGCAAATGTCACTCGGCCGCAGGGCTGCCGCTGTTGGCTACGGAAGGGGTATCCATTACCCAACCGACGGCCAATGGCCTGAACTGTGCCACCTGCCACAGCAGTCTGGAAACGTTTGAGCTGTACACCTTTGATAGTGTAACCTTCCCCAGCGGGGCAACGGTTTCATTTGGTGAAGGTGAGAAGGCTAATACGTGTATCAACTGTCATCAGGGTCGTTCTTCAACGAGTTCTGTAGATCAAGGCATTGGTGATCTTGGCGACGATGAAATTACCGATGGCTTGCGCTTCCAGAATATCCATTACTTTGCTGCTGGTGCAACACTCTTTGGTACGGAAGTAAAGGGTGCTTACGAGTTTGCTGGCAGTGAATATCTGGGTAAGAATGAGCACGTTGGCGCGTTCGACGATTGTACAGAATGCCATAGCAGCCATGCGCTGGAAGTGAAAGTGGTTGAATGTGCTGAATGTCATGAGAACGTGGAAACGGCCGCAGATCTGCACGACATTCGTGTTAGTGAAGTGGACTTCGACGGTGACGGCGACGTAACCGAAGGTATTGCAGGCGAAATTAACACCATGGCAGAAATGCTCTACACAGCGATGCAGGATTACACCACCGCTGTAGGTGCAGACATGATTGTGTATGATGCGCACGCTTACCCGTACTTCTTCAACGATGCAGGCGACCGTTACGCAACCTGGACACCCAGCTTGCTGCGGGCGGCTTACAATTATCAGTATGCCCAGAAGGATCCGGGCGCGTTTGCTCACAATGGCCAGTACATCATTCAGGTTCTGTATGATACGCTGGTGGAAGTGAACGCAGATGTTTCTGGTATGACACGGCCGTAGTTAGCACAGGCGAATGGTTTTGCCATAAGCGTTAACTTTCGCTAGAAAGAGCAGGGGCTGGTTTTGTAAACCAGCCCCTGTTTTGTTTTGTGATAGATTTTAGGAGGAAGGTGTGGCGGTTGGCGCGGGTACGGCCGTTGGCGTTATTTCGCTTGGTAGGGGTGTGGCGGTTTCCCCTGCTGCCTCTTCGGTTTGGGGACCGGCGATGAGCAGGTTGAGTTCATTACTGGCTGCCTGTAAATCCTGAGCTACCATGTCCAGATCGGTAGCAAAACCGTCAGCGGCGAGGGTGAGCCGGGTTTGCAAGCGGAGCAAGGCTTGAGCAGCGACGCTTTCTGGCTCGGCGGTGAGGTGACTGGCGAGGGTGATGGCTTGGATAACGGCCGTTTTCGCCGCATCCAGTTCACCATCTACCAAAGCCAGGCGCGCATTGGTGAGTACACCCCAAAGCTGGAGCTGAACCAGGCTTTGCTGCAATTCTGTCGCTTCGCTGTCACGGGCGGCGGCCATTTGGGTGTTTAGAGCGACCAGGCTGTCGTCTAGCTCACTTAGATGCATCTGGAGTGTGTCTAAATCGCCACCGAGGTCATCAATGCGGCCCCCAGCGCTGTTGAGGTCGCTTTGCAGGGCGACGAGGGCTGCCTGGACTGATTCTAGCTCGCCAGCCAGATCACCGTTTTGGGCAACGGCCGTTGCTAATTCTGTGTCTAGCGCATCAATTTGGCTGGCTTGTACGGCCGTATCCTCGACCTGGGCAGCTTGCAAGGTTTCCAGTTGGCGGGTGAGCGTTGCGATTTCGCTTTGTAGCTGGTCAATTTGCACCTGCTGTTCCGGGTCGCCTGCCGCAAATTCCGCGTTTACCAAATCGCGCAGGGAGTTCAAATTTTGTTCATTGGCCTCAATGCGCATCGTCAGGCTGTCGTTGGAGCGTTGAATTTCTTGCACGCCCAGGTAGCCTGCATAGCCCAATCCGCCCAGTACGGCCGTTATCAACGCCAAAACAATAAATATCAGCAGCACGGTACGAATAATCCACCAGAGGCGGCGGCCAAAGCTGCGTGGTTGGTTACTAGTCATTTTTAACTCCTCGTGTGTCGTCATGATTTGTTTTACGAACCGGCTAGCTTATGGTTGCGGCGCGGGCGTGTTGGTTGGGAAGGTAAATGGCGTTGCTGTGGGCTGTGGTGTGCGCGTTGGCGCTCCGGTTGGGGTTTCGGTGGGGGGAACGGCCGTCATCGTCGCTTCAGGTTCTACGGTGGGTGTGTTGCTGCCAAACGGCGTAGGAGTAGGCGTTACCGTCTCGTCCAGTGGAGCAGGCGTCGGCGTGCCGATTTCCAAATCGTTTAGCAGGCCACGCAAACCATCCAAAAAAGCAGTGAAGGTGTCGGCTGCCCCGGCAACCTCTTCCAAACGCAGTTCCAAATCTCCAGAGCGGGTAGCCAAATAGCTGATGTTTTCTTCATTGTCGGCCATCTGCGCGTTGAGGGTTTGGTTGGCGGTAGTAAATTCATCTTGTAACGCCTGGTTACTGGCCGCTTCTTCGGTGGCCGCAAAGCTGACGCGGGTTGTAAGCTGGTTTAGCTCTTGAGTGCGGGAGATGATTTCGGTGTCTAGCTGCTGACGAATGGCGGCGTCTGATTCGGCAAAAGTGAGGCTGCCATTGTTGAGGGCGGCTAAAATAGCCAGCGTAAGTACCGCGCCTAAAATGGCGCCAAAGGTAGCCCCCAGCAGGGTACTTACGCAGCCGCGCCGCTGGGCTTTAGCTTCCCAATCACCATTTTGCGGGGGCGGCGCGATGGAGTGGGGTTCGGGTGTGGCTTCCCTTTGGGGGGGTGAGGGTTCAGGGGCTGGGGGGGATGGGACAACGGCCGTTTCCACCCTATCTGCTACTATTGCCGATTCTTCGACCATCTCAGGCTCCGGTTCCGCTTCGGCAACGGGAAGTTCCTCAACCGCCACGGGGTCGCTCTCTGGCGCGGCGGGGGCCACTTCTGCGGGCAGCAAGCCGTCTGGCGGTGCTGGGGCATCCAGCAAGAGGGTTTCTTCGGGGGCAGATTGTTGAGTGGGAACGGCCGTTGCTTCCCCAACCTCCCCCACCGTCACAAACACCTCAAAGCCCCGCACCATCTTCTCAGAAATGCCCGGCACTGCCGCCAGCTCAATCACCTCTTCAAACGGATGCACCGTCTGGCGATAAACGACGATGCGCTCCGCCAGCGCTGGCCCAATGCCAGAAATAGTCGTCAACGCCGCCACATCCGCCACATTGATATTAATTTTTTCGCTCATTGTCTGCTCCTTCGCAATTTATTCAAGCCAACCCGTGTTCCTCCCGTGGACTCAAATTAGCCTGGAAAGTTTGCTAAATTGTACCATGTTACGCAACCGGTTAGGGTGTTGGGGGACAAGGGGTAATAGGCACGCTCAAGGCATTATCGGGCAGTGATTGTCCGGCAGGGTCTGTGGCGGGGCTGCGTTCGCCAGTGGCAAAATCGTACACGCCAATGAGGACGGTGGTGGGCACGGCCGTTTCCCCTACAGGCAGTGTCATTTGGCGTAAATCAACCAGCAGGGAGTCGGGCGGGGCATTGAGCAAGCCGGGCCGGATGCCTAGCGGGGGGCCGTCCGATTGGGTGAGGAGACGGCCGTCTGCCCCCAATACCTGCACAAATACCGATGTCGTCTCAGAAACACCCACCTGGCCAGACAACCAACGTAACCGGACTGCGATACGGCCGTTGCACGCCTGCGTCTCTGCCTCAGTTAAAAGATAATCGGCAAAGTGGGCCATTGGATTTGGCGGCGGAATGGGAGGCTGGGCTTGTTGGGGCACAATAAAGCCCGTGTGTGCCGTGTGTGGACCATCGGGCAGGTAGCTGGTCACAAAATAATGGCGGATGCGATCCGCAAATGTATTCGGCCACTCGTGCTGGGCCTGAATGCCGTAGGCGTATGGTTGGCTGGTTTGCAGCTCTGGCACACTCACCGCCCACACCGGATGTTGGTCGGGCAGATTATCGTTAATCAGCTCTTCGGCAAACAGATAATCGCCCAGCATGGTCACAAACTCTACGCCGATGGCGTACGTTTTGGGCGGCACGTCCAGCCACTGCGGCAGGTTGATGAGCACAATTTCGTCCTCTGGGGAAACGGTTTCTTGCAAAATAGCCACCGGTTGGGTGAGCTGGGCGTATTCCGCCAGCTTGGTGCGCACAAATTGGGTGCTGGTGCCGAGGATGAAGGTGAGCGTGGCGATCCAGATACCCCCCCTCCCTAGCCCTCCCCCTGCCAGGGGGAGGGGATTTGCTGCCTCTCCCTTGGGGGAAAGGGCTGGGGTGAGGGTGGGACACACGCCCGCCAACAAGTTTGCCCACAGCAGCGCCACACCCGCACTGCCCAAATAAAGCAGACGCGGCCCGCGCAGCAAATAATCGGTGGAGAGGGTGATGGCCAGCAGCAGACTGGTAGCGCCCCACCAACCCCCGGCCAGCAGCAGCGGCGCGCGCCAGGCGGGTTTGCGCCAGGCCAGCCAGCCAGCCGCGGCCAAAACCAATCCCGCGCCAGCCACTGTGATGAGCTGGCCGCTCACGTTCGGCAGTAAATGAGCAAACCAGGCGATGGGGAAAACGGCCGCTTGCAGCAAATACAGTCCGTTCAGCCATAAATCTAGACCCACCTCTGCCGCCTGGGGGGCGCGGCTGATGGGCAAAAATTGGTAGATGACCAGATAGGCCACGCCTGCCAGCAAGAACCAGCGCCACGGCTGGCGCAAAAGCTGGCGCGGCTGGGTGAGCAGTTCTGGCTGAGCGCAGATGTGCACCAATGCCGCAAAGCCACCAAAGAGTACGGCCGTTTCATGCGTCAGCACCATCAAAATGAACAACAACCCGGTGATCAGTTGCCAATTAAAAGTTGGTTTATCAACAGATTTCGCATTTTGGACAGATTTTTCCTCTGTGCCCCTCTGTGCCTCCTCTGTGTAACTCTGTGTTCCGCTTGTTCTTAGAGCCGTTAAATAACTATGCAGCCCCAGCAAAACCAACCCCGCCATCGCCGGATGCACATTGTGACCATACACCGCCACCGCCTGGTAGGCGAATGGAAACGTGGCAAAAATAGTACCCGCCGCCACAGCCCGCCGCCAATCGGGCCACAGCCGCCAGCTGAGCCACGCCAGCAGTCCCGCGTTTACCGCGTGCTGCACCACGTTGTTGCCGTGCAGCAACCAGGCCGGATAGCCACCAAACAGCCCTTTAATGATGAGCATGGGGAAGAAGGTCATGGGCCGGTAAAAGCCAAACGCCTCGGTAGGCAGCCAAACGGTGGCAAAAGTTAGCCCGCCCGCAATGCGAATGTGCAGCAGCGTGTCGTAGATCAGCGGCAGGCGCAGCGTGGGCCAGTACAGCCAGCCAGCCAGCACGCCCACGGCCAGCAAAATGAAAAATTTGTAACGCTTGGCGGGTAAATGGCGCATACTTCTTAATGGATCACTGAAATACTATGAGCGGGTGAGGTGTTCGATGCCGCCAGGGGTAGCCAGGATGGCGTCGGTGGCCATGTGCAAAAACAGGCCGTGCTCTACCACGCCGGGCTGCTGACGAATGGCGGCGGCTAGCTGTTGTGGATTTTGAATAGGCGGCAAATAGCAATCCAGGATGATGTTGTTTTCGTCGGTGATGAACGGCCGTTCCCCACCTTTCTCCAGCCGCTTTTCCACCCGCGCCCCCAGCGAGCGCAAATAATCAGCCACAGGCCGCTCGGCAAAGGGAATTACCTCCACGGGCACGGGTGCTTTGCTGCCAAGCTGCGTCACCCGCTTGGTGTGGTCGGCCACAATGATAAACCGCCGAGAAGAGGCTGCCACGATTTTTTCGCGCAGCAGCGCCCCGCCCAGCCCTTTGGTCACGTCCAAGTTGAGTGCGATTTCATCCGCGCCATCAATTGTTATGTCAATTCCAGGGTGGGTGTCAAAGGTAACCAGAGGAATTTGCAAAGATTCAGCTTCGTGGGCAGTCTCTTCTGAGGTAGGGATGGCCACGATGTTTTTCAGCGCACCACTTTGGAGCAAACGACCAATGGCCCGCACGGCGTGAACGGCCGTACTGCCCGTCCCCAGCCCCACCACCATGCCAGACTGGATAAATTCGACCGCTTTTTCGGCTGCTTGCCGTTTTAATTCTGTGATGTCTGCTGTCATAAAATTCTCAAGTGTACGAGTATGCAAGTGTGCAAATTTGCAAGTGGCGAGTGGTTGGTGGCTGGTAACTGATTACCGAATACTGGCCACCGAATCCTGATTACTAATCTTCTGGCAATGACAAAAAGCCAGTATCCCGGCGGCGACGAGCGGCCGTTTCGGCAATGTCGTCCTGGCTGCTGGGGGACTGCAACATCCAGCGGCGGAAGGTGTCGCGGTCGAAGGAGACCACTTTTACACGGGTAACGGCCGTTACCGTGGCAATCCGTTCGCTCCCTTCCAACAGACCAATTTCGCCAAAATAATCCCCCGCCGTCAGGTACGCCACCTGATGCTGCTGCCCCTTCTCATCTTCATGGGTTACTGAAACAAACCCTTCGACGATGATGTAAAAACGGTCTGGCTCATCCCCCTGGCGGATGATGACCGCATCTACATCGTACTGTTCGGCAGATTCAACGGCCGTTTCTACAAACTCGGCAGGCATTGGGGGAATATCCAGCTTGGGAGCCGGGTCCAGCGGCCCGGTGTCGCGGGTGCGCTCGGCCGCCAACGCCTTAATTTCCTGGGCAATGAGCGACGAGCCTTCAATCCAGTTTTTGAAGGTGGGATAATCCATGGTCATGACGTCAACGGCCGTTTCTGCCCGCACCGTCGCCATCCGCCTGCTTTGCCGCAGCAGACCCACCTCGCCAAAAAAATCGCCCGGCCCCAGATGGTTCAGCACCGCATCCAGGCCGTCTGGCGGCTGAAGCACCACCGCCACCCGTCCCCGTGTAATAATGTAAAACTTCTCCGGCACATCTCCCTGCCGGATGATGTCCGCGCCTGCGGCAAACTGCTCAGGTCCAAATTTTGGTTTATTCTCAAACATAAATTTTGCCTGTCTTTTTTGCCACAGAGCGCACAGAGAGTTAAGAGATTTTATTCCTCTTTTGCCTCTGTGCCCTCTGTGGCAAATTTTAATCTGCTTTGACGACAGCGTGGCCGCCGAACTGGTTACGCATGGCCGCCAGCAGCTTGGCGGCAAAGCTGTCGTCCTGGCGGCTAACAAAGCGAGCAAATAACGAATGGGTGATGATGGGGGCAGGAATGTCCAGATCAATTGCTTCTTGTACCGTCCAGCGACCTTCACCGCTGTCGGGCACATACCCTTTAATATTGCTCAAATCGCCATCATTTGACAATGCATTTGCCGTTAAATCTAGCAGCCATGAGCGAACCACACTGCCAAAACGCCAAATTTCGGAGATTTGGTGCAGGTCGAGGTCAAATTCTTCCTTGGCCTTCATAATTTCAAACCCTTCGGCATAAGCCTGCATCAGGCCGTACTCGATGCCGTTGTGAATCATCTTCACAAAATGGCCTGCGCCGCTGGGGCCAACGTGCCCCCAACCCAGCTCGGCACCCGGCGCGAGGGTTTTAAGGGCGGGGGTGAGGGTGGCAACGGCCGTTTCCGTCCCACCAACCATCATGCTATACCCCTCTGTAAGACCCCACACGCCGCCGCTGGTGCCCACATCTACAAAATTAATGCCCTTCTCGGCCAGCATCTGCCCTCGGCGCATCGTCTCTTTGTAATTGCTGTTGCCGCCGTCTACGATCAAATCGCCTGCTGCCAGCAAATTGCTCAGCTTGGTGATGACGCTTTCCGTGGGGTTGCCTGCAGGAACCATGACCCAGGCCACGCGGGGCGGCTCCAATTTTTCTACAGCTTCGGCCAGGGAGTAGGCGGGGATGAGGCTAACTTCGGTGGCGAGGGTGTGGGTAACGGCCGTTTCCAAATTATAGCCCACCACTTCATGACCACCGCCAATCAACCGCCGGGCCATGTTGGCCCCCATCTTGCCCAAACCAATCATTGCCAATTTCATAATCAATTACCTTCAGCCCCACAGACGCAATCGAGAGATGCCATATTACGTTAAATAAGGAGATTGGAGACTGGAAACTTTTCCTAATCTCCAGTCTCTTCTCCAATCGTTTCTTGCCAGGTGCGCAGAACTTCGGCAATAGTCCACGCCTGAGCCACGCAGCCACGCGGCGTAAAGGGCGGATCGCCATCAAAAATTTCGCTCAGGCTGCCCATCGCATGAGCCCGAATGTGGTGTTTTAGCAGCGAATCCAGGTAAGAACGAGCCGCCGCCTTGTCGCCATACACCCGCAGGTGGGCGCTCACAAACGGGCCAATGAGCCAGCCCCATACCGTGCCCTGGTGGTACGCGCCATCCCGCTTGTTTCGGTCGCCGCCGTAATGGCCAATATACGATTTGTCATCGGGCGATAGGCTGCGCAGGCCGTGTGCCGTCAGCAGATGGCGACCACACGCATCCAAGGCAGAGCGCTGCTGCTCTTTGGGCAGCGGGCTGTGCGGCAGGGAGATGGCGATAAGCTGGTTGGGGCGCAAACTCCCATCCAAACCGTCAGCATCCGGGCCGTCAATCACGTCATAACAGTAGCCCATTTGCTTGTTCCAGAAACGGCCGAACCCTTGCTTCACTTGCTGAATCATAGCGTCATATTCAGCTGCATCTTTGTCCAGCAAACGGGCAAACTTGGCCATGATGCAGAGCGCGTTGTACCAAAGGGCGTTAATCTCCACTGGCTTGCCAATGCGCGACGTGACCACCCAATTATCCACTTTGGCATCCATCCAGGTGAGCTGCACGCCCTCTTCGCCAGCAAAGAGCAGGCCATCATTTTCGTCCATTTGGATGTTGTAGCGAGTGCCTCGCTTGTGCCACAGGATGATCTCTTGCAGCGTGGGAAACAGCTCTTGCACCAGGCTGTTGTCCTGAGTGGCGGCGTGGTAGGCGCGGATCGCTTCAAAGTACCAGAGGGTGGCATCTACGGTGTTGTATTCGGGATGTTCGCCTGCGTCTGGGAAGCGGTTGGGCAGCATGCCCTGGTCTACAAATTGGGCGTAGGTACGCAAAATGGAGGCGGCGACTTCGGGCCGACCGGTCGTTAGGGTGAGCCCCGGCAGAGCAATCATGGTATCGCGTCCCCAGTCGCTAAACCAGGGGTAACCGGCAATGACGGAACGGCCGTTTACATCCCGCGCCGTGGGTCTTTTTACCACAAACTGGTCGGCTGCCAGCACCAGCTGCGCCACTTCTGGCGGCAAAGCGACGGCATGAACCTTGCGTGCCTGGTCTAGCAGTTCCGCTTCATACGCCTGCCGATGGGCATACGCCTTGTCGCCATCCAGATTGGCGTCTGGGTCGGTGCTAGCTACCAGCGTCACCGAATCGCCTGGGCGCAGCACCGTGCGCAGCAGGGCAGCGTAGATATGGTCTTCCTGCACGTCGTTTTGTCCGCGGTACTCCTCGATGCTCAGGTAAAAATCTTCGTACCAGTCAAACTGCGGCGTCATGCGCATTTTGCTGCTGAGCAAATAAAACGGGGTCGCCTTTTCATGAATTTTCAGGCTGAGGCCGTTTTTTACGTCGTCAATTTCTGGCTCCCAATCATTCATGATGATGGTTTCATGATAGTCGCGGTAGTTAACAAACGCTTTGGCCTCCAGCGTAAGCGGGCCGGTGGCGCGGGTGAGTTTGTACTGGATGTAGGTGGTGTTGGCTCCCGGCTGCATCCAGATGCGCTTTTCTAGCAGGGCATTGCCAAAGGCGTGGGTCCAGACGGGCGTGGTGCCCTCCAGGTGAAACTGGTTGATGGTTCGGTGGCCGTTGCCTTCGACCACGCCGTTGGCCCAGCGATTGACATAAAGTGGGTAAAAACGGCCGCTTTGCGGATAAATGCCCTCATACTCCACCGTTTCATCCAGCTTGGCCAGCAGCAGCGTGCGGCCGAGTGGCGGTTGCAGCGCCGCCATTAGCAGGCCATGGTAGCGGCGGGTGAGTACGCCCGCCACGGTGCCAGAAGCAAACCCACCAATTCCATTTGTAACTAGCCATTCGCGGGATTCGGCCGTTGCCAAATCGCCACACAGTTCGCGTCCAAAATCAATAAGCACGCAATTACTCCTTCATCAAATTTTGCCACAGTGGTCACAGAGAAAGGTGAGATTGATCGAGCTATGGCAGTTGAATGAGATTTGTTCTTTGTTGAATTTGCCCCATTATACACTTGCACACCGATTCTGATAACGCTAGAGTTACACAGTGATCAACGTCTAACTTTTAGCAACTTGCCCAGTACCAGACAGGAAATGCGCATGGCCTACCAGCAACCATCCCCGGAATATGTAAAAACCATCCTCAATCGCCTGCGGGCAGCGCACCCGGATGCCCATTGCGAACTAAATTACGAGACGCCGCTGCAACTGCTTGTCGCCACCATCCTCTCTGCCCAATGCACCGATGTGCGCGTCAACCTGGTAACGCCAGACCTTTTTAGCAAATACCCGGATGTAACCGCGTTGGCCGCCGCCGACCGCAGCGAACTGGAAGAGACAATTCGCTCCACCGGATTTTTTCGGCAAAAGGCAGAATTTATTCAGTCAACGGCCGTTTCCCTCATCCAAAACCACGGCGGTGACGTCCCAGACGAAATGAATGAACTCACGCAGCTAAAGGGAGTGGCTCGCAAAACCGCCAACGTGGTGCTGGGCGAAATTTACGGCAAAGCCGAAGGCATCACCGTAGACACCCACGTTAAGCGTATTGCCCACAAGCTGGGCCTCACCAGCGACAACAAAGACCCGGTGAAGGTGGAGCGAGAACTGATGGCCATCATTCCCCACGAACATTGGATCGACATCTCGCACCTGCTCATCTTTCACGGCCGTCGCATCTGCATCGCCCGCCGCCCGGACTGCCCCAACTGCTCCCTCAACGACATCTGCCCTTCGGTGGAA
Organism: Ardenticatenaceae bacterium; assembly: GCA_020634455.1. Classification (GTDB taxonomy): domain Bacteria; phylum Chloroflexota; class Anaerolineae; order Promineifilales; family Promineifilaceae; genus Leptofilum. The sequence goes on from JACKBQ010000001.1 coordinate 2,104,177, forward strand.
CTGTAAATTTTGGCCACAGAGGGCACAGAGGTTCAAGAGATTTTGCCCAGTATGTGATTGTCATTCCCGCGCAGGCGGGAATCCATGCTGGTGCCGAAGCACGTGGTTTGAGATGGTTAAAATCTGCATACGGCCGTTTCCCCAGATCGATCCATTCCCGCCGAACTTACGTATAATCAACCAAGAAACCAAACTGGTTCACCCAGAATAAGCTGTGTCGGAGCGTAAAAACAATGAGCAACCTTGCCATCGAGCGCCAAGCCTGCGCGCGTATTCCCACCGAAGTGGGCGAATTTCAACTTTGTTACTATCAAAACAGCCTGGATGACAAAGAACATCTGGCATTGGTGCTGGGGGAAATTGACCCTGTGCAGCCAACGCTGGTGCGCATCCACTCCGAATGTTTTACCGGCGATGTGCTTGGCTCGCTGCGCTGCGACTGCGGCCCCCAGCTAAACCAGGCGATGCGCCAGATTGCCGAGGCGGGCGCCGGCGTCATCGTTTATTTGCGGCAAGAGGGGCGCGGCATTGGCCTGCGAGACAAGCTGCGCGCCTACAATTTGCAGGACGAGGGGTACGACACCGTAGAAGCCAATCTCATGCTGGGCCATCAGGCCGACGCCCGCGACTACACCATCGCTGCCCACATTTTGGCCGATTTGGGTATCTCGGCCGTGCGGCTGCTCACCAACAACCCTAGCAAAATTGAAAGCTTGGAGAAGTTGGGGATACGCGTGGCGGAGCGGGTGCCGATGGCGGCAGCCCTGAACGTGGAAAATGCCGCTTATCTGGCCACTAAGGTGGAACGAATGCGCCACATGCTGAACTTGAACGGCCGTTCCGCCCCCACCGCATCCACCAAAACCGAGCACCTGCCAAACGGCCGTCCCTTTGTCACCCTCAGTTACGCCCAAAGCGTGGATGGCTCGATCACCTTGCAGCGCGGCCAGCCGCTGGCGCTCAGCGGGCAGGAATCCATGACCCTCACCCACCAGCTGCGCACCAGCCACGACGCCATCCTGGTGGGAATCGGCACTGTGCTGGCCGACGACCCGCGCTTGACGGTGCGCCTCGTCGCTGGCCCCGACCCGCAGCCAATCATCCTGGACAGCCAGCTGCGGCTGCCCCTGACGGCCAAGCTGCTCACGCAGCATCCGCGCAAACCCATTGTGGCCACGACAGAAACGGCCGATTCCGCCAAAGAGCAAGCGCTGCTGGATGCCGGAGCGACGGTCGTGCGTCTGCCCGCCACGGCCAAAGGCCAGGTGAGCCTGCCCGCACTGCTGGAATGCCTGCAAAAACACAACATTCGCCGCTTGATGGTTGAAGGTGGCGCGACTGTCATCACCAGCTTTTTGGTGGCGCAGTTGGTGGATCGCCTGGTCATCACCGTGGCCCCACTGCTGGTGGGCGGGCTAAACGCCGTCGGCAACCTGAACGGCCACGGCCTGCCCCGTTTGCAAAATCCGCAAACGCAGTGGCTGGGCAAAGATATAATCCTCTCCGGCGATGTTCGCTGGCCAGAAGGAAAACAATCCGCAGATTAACGCAGATGGACGCAGATTTTTGTCACTGGTCGGGGCTTGTTCCACGCTCAGCGTGGAATGCAGTTGGCGACGCTCCGCGTCGCACTGGCGCAGAAAGTAGGAACGAGCCTAAAATCTGCGAAAATCTACGAAATCTGCGGATAAATAAAAGGATGCGAGGATGACTCAGTTTGAGGTGCAGAATCCAGACTATGAGCAGGTGGTGCGGGCCAGCTTTGGCAAGCAGACCTTTATGGCTTTTTTGGGGGCGGAGTTAACGGCCGTTTCTCCCGGAAAAGCCACCATCGAACTACCCGTCACACCAGACCTGTCTCAGCAGCATGGCTTTGTGCACGCCGGGGCCACAACGGCCGTTGTCGATTCCGCCTGCGGCTACGCCACGCTCAGCTTGCTACCCCCCGGCAGCGAAGTAGTCACCGTCGAGTTCAAGATGAATTTGCTCGCCCCGGCGCTGGGCGTGAAGATGATCGCTACCGGACGCGTGGTGCGGCCCGGCCGCACGCTCACCGTCTGCCAGGGCGAACTGTTCGGCGAAGACGAAAACGGCCGTCGCAAACTGTGCGCCATCATGACCGCGACAATGATCCGCCGTTGAAACTGTAGGGGCAGGTCTAAGACCTGCCCCAAGAAACAATTATGCAACGACAAGCTCTCTTTTTTACCGCCCCGCACCAGCTAGAACTCCGCAATGAGCCACTGCCACCACTGCCAGACGACGGCCTGCTGGTGCAAACCGTCGTCTCCGCCATCAGCCCCGGCACGGAGATGCTGCTCTACCGCGGCCAAATGCCCGCCGAGCTGATGGCCGACGCCACGATTGCCGCGCTGGGCGAGGGGGGCTATCCGCAAAAGTACGGTTATGCAGCCGTGGGGCGCATAGTGGAAATTGGCAAATTGGTCGCGCCACGCTGGCTCGACCGGCTCGTTTTTGCCTTCCAACCGCACCAAACCCACTTCATCGCCCAGCCGGATGAGGTGCTGCCCTTGCCGGAGGGGATGCTGCCAGAAACGGCCGTCTTCCTACCGAACATGGAAACGGCCGTCTCCTTCGTCATGGACGCGCAGCCAGGGATTGGTGAGCAAACGGCCGTGTTTGGCCAGGGCATCGTAGGGCTGCTCACCACCAGTTTGCTGGCCCAATTGCCGCTCGCCTGCCTGCTCACGTTGGACGGCTACCCGCTGCGCCGCGACTGGTCGCAAAAGCTGGGCGCGTCTGCGAGCCTGGACCCAACCGCCCCCGATTTGGCGGACCAAATTCAAGCCGCCCTGCCCCACGCCAATCACCATCCCGGCCTCGATTTGGCCTTTGAGCTGTCGGGGAATCCGGTGGCTTTGGATGGGGCGATTGAGATGATGGGGTTTAACGGCCGTATCCTCATCGGCTCCTGGTATGGCAGCAAGCGGGCCAATTTGAACCTGGGCGGTAAGTTTCATCGCAGCCAAATTCAGCTCATCAGCAGCCAGGTAAGCCACCTTGCGCCTCGCTGGAGCGGACGCTGGAGCAAAGCCCGGCGCATGGCCGTCGCCTGGGAGATGCTGGCAAAAGTGCAGCCCCAACAGCTCATCACCCATCGCTTCCCGCTGACGCAAGCGGCTGACGCTTATGAATTGATTGATTTGAGGCCGGAAACGGCCGTTCAGGTTGTTTTTACCTATAATGAAAGAAAATAGGACGCTGATTTACCTGATTTCCATGATTGTTTTGATCAGGTAAATCAGGAGAATCTGCGTTCTATTTTTGAGCAGTTTAGAAGTTGAACTTCTTTTCCACAAGGAGAATTTATGTACACCGTTGCCGTTAAACGTGATTTTGTCGCCCAGCACTACCTCATCGGCGGGGATTGGGGGCCAGAGAATGAGTGGCATTCGCACCATTACGTCGTTGAGCTTCAGCTCAGCGGCCCCACGCTGGACCAGCATGGCTACCTCGTAGACATCGTGGACATCGAAGCCAATCTGGAAGCGCTGGTCGCCTACTACAAAGACAAAACGCTCAACGATCTGCCCGAATTTGCCGGGCTCAACCCCAGCATCGAGCATTTCGCCCGCATCCTGGCCACCCAGCTCGCCGAACGCATCCAGGCCGACACGCTGAGCGCGCTCACGGTGAAGCTTTGGGAAAACGAGATTGCCTGGGGGTCTTACCGGTTAGCGGTGAATGGTGGCAAGTAAGCAAGTGGCAAGTTGCAGGTAAAATTACTTGCCACCTGCAACCTGCCACTTTTTACTTTTCACTTATCACTGACATGAAAATCGGACTCATCATCTACGGCCGTCTTGACACCATCTCCGGCGGCTACCTGTACGACCGCAAGTTGGTGGAGCATTTAGAGGCGGCTGGGGACGAGGTGGAAATTATCTCGCTGCCGTGGGAGGGATACGGCCGTTCCCTCCTCCACAACACCTGGTTTGCCCTGGCTGAGCAGCTGCGCCTGGCCGATTTCGACCTGCTGCTGCAAGACGAGCTGAACCATCCCTCTCTCTTCTGGCTCAACCAGCGGCTGCGCGGCCACATCAGCTATCCGATTGTGAGCATTGTGCACCACCTACGCAGCAGCGAGCAGCGCCCAAGCTGGCAAAATTGGTTCTACCGCCAGATCGAGCGGCGTTATCTGGCCTCGGTGGATGGCTTTGTGTTCAACAGCCAGACGACGCGGCAGGTGGTGCAGTCGCTGGTGGGAACTGAACAGCCGAACGTGGTCGCCCTGCCCGCTGGCGATCGGTTCGAGCCAGCCCTCACGCCGTCGCAAATTGAAGCGCGCGCCCAGCAGCCGGGACCGTTGCGATTGCTGTTTGTGGGCAATTTAATTGAGCGCAAAGGACTGCACGTTTTGCTGGAAGCGGTGGCGGGTTTGCCAGCTTCGGATTGGACGCTGGAGGTGGTGGGGGATACGGCCGTTTCCCCCCGCTACACGCAACAAATCCAGCAGCAAATAACCCCAAATGTCACCCTACACGGCCCCCTCAGCGATGACGACCTCGCCGCCAAAATGGCCCAAAGCCACCTGCTCGTCGTCCCTTCTAGCTACGAAGGGTTCGGCATCGTCTACCTGGAAGGGATGGGCTTTGGCCTGCCCGCCATTGCTGGAATCGGCGGCGCAGCCCACGAAATCATTACCGACGGCCTGGATGGCTTTCTGGTCGCTGACGCCGCCACGCTGCGCCAGCGCCTGCACACCCTGCACCACGACCGCGCCCAGCTGGCCCAAATGAGCCACGCCGCCCAAATCCGCTTCGCCGCTCACCCCACTTGGGCCGATTCGATGTCCCAAATTCGCAACTTCCTACAAACTGTCATTTCCGCGCAGGCGGAAATCCAGACAGAGCACAAAAATGGATACCCGCCTGCGCGGGTATGACACGGTAAAAACATATGGATTACGACTTCCCCCGCTACCTCGCCGCCAAAAAAACGGTGGATGACCGTGCCCTCAACGCCCACGTCTGGCAGGTGCTGCGGCAGAACCTGCCCTCACAGCCGCAAATTCTAGAAATTGGCGCAGGCATCGGTACGATGGTTGAACGGCTGGCCGAACAGCTGTTCATTTCATCGGCAAATTACACCGCCATAGACAACCAACCAGAGAACATCGCCACCGCCCGCCAGCGGCTGGCCAATTTGCCCGCTGGCATCCAGCTTACCCTGGAAGCAATTGATTTATTTGATTTTATGGCGCGGGAGCAGGGCCAAAGGCAATGTGACTTGCTCATCGCCCACGCTTTTTTGGATTTGATGGATATTCCCGCCACGCTGCCCCAGCTTTTTACGCTGCTCAAGCCGGGCGGCCTGTTCTACTTCAGCATCAACTTCGATGGTGTCACCACCTTGGAACCGACCATTGACCCGGCGCTGGATGCCAAAATTGAGCAGCTCTACCACCAAACAATGGATGAGCGTATCACCGACGGCAAACCATCTGGCGACAGCCGCAGCGGTCGGCACTTGTTTGCCCACCTGCGGCAGGCGGGGGCACGCATTTTGGCGGCGGGCAGTTCGGATTGGGTCGTCTTTGCCGGGGAATCAGGCTATCTTGCGGACGAGAAATATTTTTTGCAGTTCATTGTGGAGACGATGCATCAAGCGCTCGCAAATCATCCGGCGCTGGACGGGACGCAATTTGCAAACTGGATTGCCCAACGACAGGCGCAAATTGAAGCGGGGGAACTTGTGTATATCGCCCACCAGCTTGATTTTGTGGGACGTTGGCCGGTTAATTAAAGTGGAAATAGTGGGCCAAATGGGGAGATGAGGTAGGCGGCGACAATGCCGCTTATGAAGCCCCACAGGTGCCCGGCTCCAGATGTGGTTGGGGGGGTGTGTCTTAAGTTGATATAAATTATTTTGCCGTAGAAATAAAGAAGCAGGAGAGCAACGGCCGTTTCCCACCCTAGCGCCAAAATACCATGCAGTACATCAAAACTGTAGAAGCCCATTACCAAACCGCTGGCCCCAATGTGATTTCGATGCTTGCCACCAAAAATCCAGACGCCAGCACCCTGTACAATCAGCATCCAAAAAAAGAGCGGAAGAATCAACCCAAACGAAGGCACAATCAGGATGGCGATGGTGGCGAACAACAGCAACGTTTTAGTGTTGTTCATGAGGTGCGTTTTATCGCTATGCACAAAATGGGAGCTCACCCAGCTGATAAGGCTAAATGGCCCACGCGACACAAACCCTAGACGCTTCTTAAGGCTGCCCCTGAAGATGAACTGATCTAAAAATCCCAAGACCCAGGTTGTGAGAAAAAGGCCGCCTGCAATTTTTACGGCCGTTTCCAACCGCGCCAAAATATCCCAAACAAACAGGGAACTTTGCTTGAGTTCTGTCACGACTGGCTGCTGAAAAACCCAGACAAGCGCCACCACAACCAGCCACCCCGCAATGATGGTGGCGGCAAATTTTATGGCAAACCAAACTACCTGAGCGGTATTCGCAATCCTGCGGAACATGAAAAACCCCAAAAACGAATTGTGGATCAAAAACGCTGCTGGCCTGATTGTAACGATCAGACCAGCAGCGTCCAAATATTGTGTAAACTTTTGGAGTTTTGCGCTTACTTTTCTTGCCAGAGGAAGATGATGAGCACCAGCTCAATCGCTTTATCTACTAGCCCAATTGGCCCCCAAATATCAGGCCAGTTAAAAACGAAATAGAGGATGAAGGTAACGGCCGTAAATCCCAAAAACGCCCACCGGACAAGAGAACGCTGCGAAGATAATTGTGGTAAAAAGTACAGTCCAGCAACAAGTGCCAAATAACCAAGTCCGTTCAAGATAAATAAAATTAGGAACATTGGGAAATCGCGTGAAAGAACAGCCAGAACCAGATGAATAACGGCCGTTGCCACCGCTAACCCCACAATTCCTTTCTGCCGACCTGTTAAATTTGCAATCATACCCATCGAAAAACCTCCTCTTGCTAAAAAAATAAATAAATATGGGAACTCCCTCTTCCTACAGGCGGGAATTTTGCCCCGAATTGTTCAAAGATACGCAACAACATCTGGTTTGGATTTTATCTCTAAGTAAACGGGGAAGACCTCTAAAGTAAACCAAGCCATTCCTCTGGCGTTACTTGAGCCAATCACAGAGAAATCGGGTTTTAAAGCACTTTCAGTAGTTAGCTTAAACCCAAAACAGCCTGACAGTTACTGGAGTCATGCGAGCAGGTAAAAAGACCCTCCAATTTTCCCATTTATATCTTACGAGCCATTGGCTAATTTTAAGGCAGGAGATGAAACTGCGATGGGGCAAATAAAATCTGAGACGTTCTTAAAGATAGTTTCCTATTCACCAAAAACCAAAATAAGTATCGGACTGGGTTCAACAATTCTTTACACACTCATTTTGTTGTGGTTGTATCCTTGGCTGGGCCAACAAGGCAGCGCTCTATCTATCGTGCCAGCTTTGCTTATTGGTTGGCTGTTCGGGTTTCGTCGAGGGGCAATTGCAGGCATCTTCATCAATATGGTCACTTGGGGAATCTTTTTCGCTATCGAACAGGCTTTGCCTGCGGCCAATGTGTTGTTTAAATCCCCCGGTTTTTTGATTATTATCATTGCGGGTGGTATTGGTGGCGCGGCCAGCGATCTGTTGATGCATATGCACAAGCAGTCCCAAATGCTTAAAAACGAAGTCAGGAGGCATCAAATAACGGCCAAAGATCTGCGGATACAGCGTGACTTTGCCCATGCCGTGATGGAAAATCTGGGACAGGGGCTCACAATTACCAATACCGACGGAAAGTTTAAGTATGTCAACCAGGCCTTTGCCCAGATGATTGGTCGCAATCCTAAAGAGATAATTCAGCAACGGCCGTTTGATTTCACAGCGTCTGAAGACCATCGTGCGTTGGCATTTGCCAAACAAAAGCGGGACGACGGGCAATCTAGCACCTATGAAACGCGCCTGAAACATGCCGATGGGCATTTGGTAAACGCTTACATCACAGGTGTACCGTTATGGAGCAATAATCAGTTTCTTGGCTCTGCTGCCATCATCACAGATTTGACCCAACAAAAAAAGCTTATTGCTGAATTAGAAGCCTTCGCCCACACTGCTGCCCACGACATCAAAAACCCCCTCACTGTCATTATCAATTATGCCAGTATGCTTACAGATAAGCGGTTCAAAAAATCCCCTATAGAAACCAAAAGTGCGTTGGAAGCGATTCACCGCAACGCACACATGATGAATAAAATCATTGACGAGCTGCTCCTCCTGGCTAAAACAAACCGACAAAAGGTAACGCTTAAACCAATAAGCATGCCTGAAATCTTGACCAACATTTCTCATCGTCTGGAACTACTGATTGAACAACATAAGGCAACCATCTCTGTCCCAAAAACATGGCCCCCGATGATCGGTCATGCGGCTTGGGTTGAAGAAATGCTCGGGAATTACATCAGTAATGCAATCAAATACGGCGGCACGCCACCAAATGTGGTTGTGGGAGCAACCCCTCTAGAAGACAAGATGATTCGCGTTTGGGTGCAGGACAATGGAGAGGGCATTGCCCAGGAAGATCAGAGCAATTTATTCACCGAATTTACCCAGCTGCACAAGAGTACCAACGACAAAATTAGAGGTCACGGGTTAGGCTTGTCCATCGTGCGCCGAATTGCCGAACGTCTCGGTGGCACAGTCGGTGTAGAAAGTGAGATTGGCAAGGGCAGCACTTTTTTCTTCACGTTACCGTCATCAGTTGAAGCAGAAAACGAACCGGAAGTTGTAGACCCTTATTTGTAAAATAGTTCATTAATCTGAATGCGACTATTCGTTATGCCAAATGGCCAAAACGCTCAAAATTTTTGCATAACGGCCGTTTCCCACTGCCGCCCCAACCACCACAGACCCAACAGCCCTAGCAACACATCCCTTAGGCGGATGAGCAAACTCAACCCCAGCCCCGCCGCCGGATGAAACCCCATTAGCCCCAGCGCCCACACCTGGCTCGCTTCCAGCGTGCCCAACCCGCCCGGCAGCGGTAGCAAGAAGGCAACCCGCGCCGCCGTCATCAGCGCAATGAGCTGCGCTGGCGAGAGCGACAACCCCAAAAAAGATGCCATTGCGTAAAATTCGGCAATCATCACTCCCCAGGTGAGGCCAGAAATGGCGATTGCGCCCAGCAGCGCACCGGGGTGTTGCTGGCAGAGGGTGGTCATTTGGCTTTCGCTGGTAGAAACAGCCGTATCCCACCTTCCTAACTTCACTGTCCGCAGCAACCAGCTCACGGGCCGCCGCCCGCGCCAGATGAGCCACAGGTAGAACGTTGGTGGCAAGAGGAGAAGTATGGCCCAAACGGCCGTTTGCCCCCCTACCGCCTCACCCAACAAACCGGTTTGCAGCACCAGCAGCACCCCAAAGGCCAGAAAGCCAAAGTTGAGCAGCATCTCTACCGCTTTGTCTAAAGAAACGGCCGCAATCGCCGCCGAGCGCGGCACCCCATGCTGTCGCTCCACCAGCAGCACCTGCACCGGCTCCCCGCCAAACTGCGGCCCTGGCGTAAAGTAGCTCACCCCAAACGCCGCCAAGCGATGCCCCAATAGTGACCAAAATGGGAGTTTGTAACCTAAACCAAAAAGGAGGATATGCCAACGGCCGTTCAGCCCCAACAGCACCAGCCCATTTAGCAAAACGAGTACAGCCAGTTGCCAGCCGCGCAGCAAAGCCAGCGTGCGCCCCACCTCGCGCAGCGGCACCGTGCGCACCACCAGCCACAACACCAGCAGCGCCACTCCCCAACCAACAACTGGCCACACCCACTTTCTACTTTTCACTTATCACTTTTTACTTTCCACTCCTCATGCCATCGCCTGGGCTAAATCGGCAATAATATCCGACGGGTTTTCCGCGCCAACGTTCAAGCGGATGAGGTTGGACGGCACAGCCGCCAGCTCGCGCCCCTCGTCCCCTTGCTGCTGGTGGGTGGAGATGGTAGGAATCGTGGCCACGCTTTTGATGCGGCCCAAATCGGTGGCCCGCCAGATCATTTGCAGACGATCAAACAGTCGTCGTGCCGCCTGGTGGCCGCCCGCCACGGTAAAGCTCATCAGGTGGCCATACCGGTTCACCGGTTCGCCGTACTCTTCTTCCGCATCCACCAGCCACATGTCCCGCTGGGCAATGGCGTGCCCGGCAAAGCTGGCCAGTCCGGGGTAATGTACTTCTTCGATTTGCGGCTGGCTGGCCAAAAATTCAGCCACCTGCTGGCTGCTGCGGCTCGCCTTGTCCATACGCATTCGCAGCGTGCGCAAATCGTTCAAAATCATCAGTGCGTTGAACGGGCTCAGGCCAGGGCCGTGATCCCGGAACGGCAGCAGCTTGACGTACATGGCAAAATTTTGGCGCAGTTCGTCTGGCCCCATCTTGCTAACGATGTTGTGTTTGGCAATGAGCGCCCCGGCGATGGCAAAGCCGCTGGTGGCCATGCTCTTGCTCACGGAATGCACTACAATGTCCGCCCCCATCGTCAACGGCCGCATCAGGGCAGGCGTGGCCACGGTGGGGTCCACGATGAACGGTGCACCCACGGCGTGGGCCAGCTTGGCCACGGCGGGAATGTCCATCAAACTCAGGCCGGGATTGCTGGGCATTTCGCCAAAAACAAAGCGGGTCTGTTCGTCAATTTTCTCGGCCCATTCGTCGTTGTTCAGCGGATCGGCCACCCAGCGCACCTCGATGCCCCGCTCACGGCCGTATCGTTCACCAAAAAGCATGAAGCTGCCGCCGTAACATTTGGCGCTGACCACAATGTTGGTCCCTGGCTCTGGATTAGCCAAAAAGGGATTGGTGGCCATAAAAACGGCCGACATGCCGGAACTTGTCACGCAGCTGCTCACCTCGCCATCGAAGCCGTACCCTTCCAGCAGGGAGAGCGTCTCTTCCAGGTAGCCGATAGTGGGGTTGGCGATGCGGCTGTAGGTCCAGGAGGGCATCAGGTAGGCCAGGGCGGCTTCCATGTGGTCGCTGTTTTCAAAATGCTGGGCCGGACTCAGGTAGGCTGGCTCGATGATGCTGCCCTGGTTGGCCAGCGCGGCTTCGGCATTGTAGACACCGTGCACGGCGATGGTGTCGAACTTTTTGGCTTTCATGATGGCGCGCTGGTTAGCAACGGCCGTTAGCATCTGCTGCCCTTTGGCGACGTACTGTTCAACGCCGGGGGAATAGGTTGGGTTACTCATGCGATTGTCCTTTTGCCGGGCACATCCGGCGGGGTGTATGGGTTTTATGGGCCGCGTCCTGTTTTTTAGAGGGGAACGGCCGTTCCCGACTTAATCTCTGACAAAACCAAACTGGTGTAGATGCGCGACACACCTTGCAGCGGCGTCAGTTCCTGCACCACAAAGCGCTCCAAATCCTGCCGATTTTTAATCACTACCTTGAGCAAATAATCAAACTCCCCCGTCAGATGATGGCACTCCAGCACTTCTGGTTTGGCCTGAATATCTTCGCGGAACTGTTTGGCAAACTCAAACTGGTGCGTTTGCAGGCGAATGTTGATGAAGCAAAGCATGTCGTAGCCCAAACTGGCGTGGTCCACCAGCGCCACGTAGCCACGAATCACCCCCTGCTCCTCCAGCCGCCGCACGCGGGCATGGATGGCAGGCGGTGAAAGGTTGACACGGCGAGCCAGCTCCGCGTTGGTCAACCGCCCTTCGGCTTGCAGCGCCCGCAAAATCTCTAAATCAACGGCATCTAAATCAATCATTTGCAATCCTAAAAAATGGGACACTGATGAACACTGGTTTACACAGATTAAAAACCAAACCAGTGTTTCTCTGTCTTAATCAGTGTCCAATCTATTGAAGATTCTAACATGATAAACCGCGATTGCTCAATAATCAAAAGCCATTTATCAAAAATACCGAATAAAGAAAATAATGCTCTTGGAATGCTTTGGATTCTTCAGCAGGCAAGGCTGAATGCTTGAGGCTGGCTGAACGATCCAAAGTGGGGTTACGCTTCACCGGCGCGGCGGAGCAGGAAACGCTCTTCTGGCTTCCAGCGGGAGAGTGGGCCAGTACCCAGCAGCATGAGGCAAACGGCCGTAACCAAGCCCACCCCGTTTGGCCAATCCAGCCCCCGCGTCACCATATCGAAGCCCAGCGGGAACATCAACCAGAACGCCGCCAAACGCCCCATCGTGCCAAAAAGAACCAGCCCGCCACCTAGCAGCAGCAAAATCACAGAAACGATGGCTAAAAAGCTGGGCAAGGGCAAACCCCAGCGCATAAATAAATCAACCCAGGCAGGCGGCGGCCACGCCGCTGGCAGCGCCAGGAAAATAGCCGAAACGCAGCTCGCCAGCGTCAAGCGAAACAGAGGCGGCAGCCAGCGGGTACTGGTTTGGTAGAGAAATTGCTGGATGCGTTGGTAACGGCCGTCTTGCACATCGAGTCGCCCCGTCACCAGAAACCAGTCGCGCAAAAAGCCGAGAGCGGTGGGAATGGCAAACGTCGTCCCGGCGATGTTGGCATATTCGGGCGGCATAATCGGCCAGAGCACGAAACTCATAAAGCCCATCTGGAACCCGGCAAAAACGCGGCGGTGCACGCTGTGGGGCAGATCGTGGCTGGGCAGGCCGCGCCGCGCCCGCAGCCAGAGGCCAAAGACAAACAGGTAGCGCGCCAGCCCCAAAATGAGATACCACCAGGGCAACTGCCCGTACCAGACCGCCAGCAAAGTGACGATGAGCATCCCCAAGCCGTCGTACTCCATGTCCAGCCGCTCGCCCAGCCTGGTGGCATGGTTAGTGATGCGCGCCAGGTAGCCGTCCAGGTAATCGGCGATGTCGGCCGCGGTGTAGAGCAGCATAGGTAGCCAGGCCAGCCAGCCAGCGGGCCACGGGCTGAACAAAAAGCCCGCCACCATGCTGATGGCCAGCCCGCGCAGCAAGGTTAGCCGGTTGCCCCAGCCAAATGTGGCAAGTACGGCCGTTTCTCCCGCACGCCGATTTTCACCCAGATTGCGCCCCACCACCCACAAACAGTAGAGCAGCGGCGGCAGCGTGAGCATCAGCCAGCGATTGGCAGCTTCAATTTGCCAAATTTGTCTAAGCCAGAAGTAGAAAAGGAGTACGGCCGTTCCCCAACCGCCAACCAGCCCCCACCAGCGTCGTTTTAATTTTTCCAATTGCCTTTTTCCCTCACTATGTGTTATTCTGTAACGCAGTGCGGCATAACATTCATGCCTGATATTTTACGACAACACGCTGGCAAAATGTCACTTTATAAACCGGAACTCCACCGTTATAATCTGCAAAGTTAATATGGTCGCCACACTTAGGAAACCATACGCAGAACTGATCACATCAGATTGCAAATTATTTTTCCCATGACCAGACGAGTCAAGATTAAGGTACGCCCCCAACAATCCATACAATTCCCTGGCATTTGTGTGCATTGCAGCCAACCCGCCCCGGAAACGATGACGCTGCGGCAGCGATACGGCCGTATCACCCGCATCATCAATCTCCCCCTGTGCAGCCGCTGCGCTGGTGAACTTAACCGCCGCTCCGCCGATGAGGAACGCCTACAAAAAATGAGCTGGCTCATTAGCGGCGTCTTGTTTTTGCTAGGATTGGCCATCACGCTGCTGCTCACGCCCGCCGCCCTCTCGTTTGGGCTGCGGCTGCTCATTGCCCTGCTGGTGGGTGGGGGATTGGTCGCAGCGGTGCTGTGGGGCTTTCGCCAGCCAATTGCCAACGCCGCCCTGCCGGAAAAACAAGCTATCCGCCAATCAGTGGCGATCGAAGCCTTTAGCTGGCGCGCCACCACCTTTGCCTTTGAAAACGATCTGTTCGCCGACCGCTTCACCGAGCTGAACAAACCGCGCCTGATGGAAATTTAGCCCGTAAGCCAAACCGCCTACGGTGAGGGTCGCACACTTAACATTAAAAACTGGTAGGGGCAGGTCTGTAGGGGCAGGTCTGAGACCTGCCCCTACAGAAATCAATAAAAATAAAACGCAGGTTATTCCCCTGAACCGCAGCTAAATCCGCTCTGCGCCTCAGCGACTCTGCGTTAAAAACAATGGAGGTTTTTGCATGAAAGTTGTTGTAAGCATTAAGCAAACCCCCAGCACAACGGCCGTACTTGTCGTAGACAACAGCGGCAACGTGAGCTGGGATGATCCGGGTGGCAAGCCCAACGTCCTCAACCCGTGGGACGAATACACCGTGGAAGAAGGCGTCCGCCTCAAAGAAAATCACGGTGCTACCGACGTCGTCGCCCTCACCGTAGGCAGCGAAGAAAGCCAGGACGCCCTCAAAACCTGTCTGGCAATGGGCTGCACCGAAGCCGTGCTGGTCACCGACCCCGCCCTGCAAGGGCTGGACAGCCTGGGCACCGCCCGCACCCTGGCCGCCGCCATCAACAAAGTTGGCGATGTGCAGGTTGCTATTTTCGGCCGTCAGGCCATCGACGGCGATACCGGACAAACCCCCGTGCAAGTCGCCCGCAAGCTGGGCTGGACTCCGCTCACCTTCGTCTCCAAAATCAAAGAGATCGGCGGCGGCAACATCACTGTCGAGCGGCTGCTGGACGACGGCAAAGAAACAGTCACGACCAGTCTGCCGGTCATCATCAGCACCGTCAAAGAGATCAACGAGCCGCGCTACCCCTCCCTGATGGGTATCCGCAAAGCCAACCGGGCTGAAATTCCGGTCTGGTCTGCCGCTGATTTAGGGCTGGACGGCGGCGCTGGCGACAGCAACGTCGATTGGTCCAACGTCTACGCCATCCCGCCACGCGGCGGCAGCGTGCAGATGATCGAAGCAGATTCTGTTGAAGCGCAAGCCAAAATCCTGGCCGACAAACTGTTTGAGGAGAAAGTAATATGAGCGGCGTATGGGTATTTCTGGAAAACAAAGATGGCAAAATTGTTACCGGCTCCCGCGAGGCGGTTAGCGCCGCCCGCACCGTGGCCGATGGCTTGGGCCAGCAGCTCACCGGGCTAGTTTTTGGCGCAGGCGTCTCTGGCGTCGCCGATGCCGCCTTCGATTTGGGTGTTGATGCCGTGCTGGGCGCGGATGACGCCACGCTGGCGACCTTCCGCGTAGAAGCGGTGGGGCCGCTGGTAACCAAACTGGCACAAGAGCACAACCCCAGCGTCATCCTGGCCAGCGCCTCCAGCCGGGGCCGCGATTTGGCCGCCTGGGTGGCGGCCGACCTGGATGCCGGGCTGGTCTCTGACGGCGTGAGCGTGGCTGTGGACGGCGACAGCGTGAAAGTGACGCGCCCCGTCTACGCAGGCAAGCTGCTGAGCGACGTGTTTGCTACCAGCAGCACGCAGGTCGTCACCCTGCGCAGTCGCGCCTTCCCGCAGGCAGAGCCGACGGGTAAGAGCGGTTCGGCGACGTGGGTGGATGCTGCGGTTAGTGAAGACGACATCCCCACCAAAATTGTCGGCTTTGAGGGCAAGGAAGGCACCGTGAGCCTGACCGACGCCAGCATCATCGTTTCTGGCGGGCGCGGCGTGGGTGGCCCCGAAGGGTTCGCCCCGGTGAAAGAGTTGGCAGATACGCTAGGCGCGGCGCTGGGCGCTTCCCGTGCGGCCGTTGACGCAGGCTGGATTCCGTACGAGCATCAGGTAGGGCAGACGGGTAAGGTTGTTAGCCCGGATTTGTACATCGCGGCGGGGATCAGCGGCGCAATCCAGCACCAGGCCGGTATGCGCACCTCCAAGATCATCGTGGCCATCAACAAAGATGCCGACGCGCCCATCTTCAAGCTGGCGCAGTACGGCATTGTGGGCGACCTGTTCAAGGTGCTGCCCGCGCTGACGGCGGAGTTTAAGAAGCGGCTGTAGTCGGTATTCGGTAAACGGTTATCGGTAATTGGTAATTTGTGGAGCTGGCGGGTTGGCGGTGAGAATCGCGGGACTTGCCAGCTTTTTTTGTTTTTTGGCGGATTTTCAGTAGTGGTAGACCCCCGTATCTGCCAATTTGGGGCGCACACGGGGGTGCGCCCCTACCGATGGTGTTACTTTGACCTGTCATTCCGAACGGAGTCTTCGGAATGAGGAATCTTACGCTTTGACCAAGCAGAAAGATTTCTCGGAGGACCTCGAAATGACAACTCACCCAACTTTTATCGGGTACGGCCGTTTACCCCTTCACCTTGTCACAAAACGGCCGTTGCCCTTCCCAAAATCTCCTCTATCATTCAACTGTGGTTGAAAACTGGTTAACGCACGGCAATAAAAGGTTGGTTTTGCTGTTTGGCGGACTGCTGCTGCCAACGGCCGTTGCCCTCGTCTGGTTTGTGGTGGGGAGCAACCAGCGATCCGTTGGCTGGTGGCTGCTGCTCATTGTGGCGGTGTTGGGCTGGGCGGGGGCGCTGTGGCTGGTGCGTTTGCTGCACAAAAACGGGCTGCATTCCCAGCAGCAGGCGGCAAATCGCAAACTGCGGGAAAAGTTGGCCCTGGAACTGCTGCATGAGCCGCTGGAAAATGGCAATCTCCCCGCGCTGCTGAGCCGCCACGTGCCCCACCTTTTCCCCGATGGCTGGGTGGAAATTCGCTTATTGCCGGACACGGTGCTTTTTGCCCAGGGCGAGGGCTGGCTTCCGCTGGCCAACGAGCGCTGGGCTGAGCTGCTGGACGAATTGGACGCGGCCAAAATCGTACCCGGCTTGCCGGAGGCGGCAGCGCTGGGCTTTGGCAGTGAGGCGCTTATCGTGCCCATTCAGGGGAATGATTCGGAAAATATTGGGGGAATTTATTTGTTACGGCCGTCTGGTTTAGACGTGCGGGGTTGGGCGGGGAACGGCCGTTCCCTGGCGGCCCAAATCGGGGCCAAGCTGCGGCAGTTGCACCAGTTTGATGCGGCGCTGGCGCTGCAAGCCGAAGCATACGAAAAGGAAATTTACGAGCAGGCGTACCAGGCAGAAGTGAACGCGATGATGGCCGAATACCAGAAGGTTTCCCAGGAGCTGGCCATCGCCAAAAAGGTACAGGCGACGTTTTTGCCGCCGGAGGTGCCGGAAATTGAAGGGTGGCAAATTGCCGTCACGCTGGAACCAGCACGGGAGATGTCGGGTGATTTTTACGACTTTATTCCGCTGCCAAACGGCCGTATCGGTCTGGTTATTGCCGATGTGGCGGACAAAGGGATGGGCTCGGCGCTGTACATGGCGCTTAGCCGCACGCTCATCCGCACCTTTGCCCCCGATTTTGACACCGCGCCGGAGCAGGCGCTGTGCGCCGCTAACCGCCGGGTGCTGGCCGACAGCAGCAGCGATCTGTTTGTAACCGTTTTTTACGCCATTTTGGACCCGGCCAGCGGCGTGCTGACTTACTGCAACGCTGGGCACAATCCGCCCTTTTTATATTCAGGCAACGGCAGCGGGATGCAGCAGTTGACCCGCACCGCCATCCCCATTGGTGTGCTGCCAGAACCTCCCTGGGCGCAGGGTAGCATCCAGATGGAGCCGGGCGATTTGCTGCTGATGTACACCGACGGCGTGACGGAAGCGGAAGATGAAGCGGATAATTTTTTTGGTGAAGCGCGGTTGCAGGCGGTGGCAGAGGCCAATTTGGGGCGGTCGGTGGATATTGTTGAGAGTAAGGTGGTAACGGCCGTACTCGATTTTGTCGGCGACGCCCCCCAGTTCGACGACATCACCCTGATGCTCCTGGCACGAGATGGTTAACAATTATGAATCTTTTCTTAAACAATCCTGAACTATTGGCCGTGGCTTACGGTCTGGCTTCCGCAATTACCTGGGGCGCAGGTGATTTTAGCGGCGGATTTGCCTCCAAGCGGGGCAACGTGTACACGGTGGTTATGCTGTCGCAGGTGGTGGGCTTGGTTTGCCTGCTGACGCTAGCGCTGCTGCTGGAAGGGGCTTTACCTCCGGCCCGCGACCTGCTTTTTGGTGGACTGGCTGGCCTGGCAGGGGTGATTGGCCTGTTGGCGCTGTACACGGGTTTATCGCGGGGGCGCATGGGGGTGGTGGCTCCGATGACGGCCGTTCTGGCCGCCATCATCCCTGTGGTGATAGGCATTGTTACCGAGGGCATCCCCCCGGCTTTGGTATTGGTGGGGTTTGGGTTGGCGGTAACGGCCGTTTGGCTCCTCTCCGGCGGCGGCAAGGCAGATGGCATCCGGCGAGATGAACTCGGTCTGGCGTTTTTGGCTGGGCTGGGCTTTTCGTTCTTTTTTGTGTTTATTGATCAGGTCAGCGCGGGGTCCGTGTTTTGGCCGCTGACGGCAGCGCGGACGGCCTCGGTGCCGCTGCTGCTCATCTTTTTATTGCACAATCGCCTGCCCCAGGCCCGCTGGGAATGGCCCGCCAGCCGTGTGCTGCCCATCATTGCTCTCTCTGGCATTTTGGACAGCGGCGGCAACTTCTTTTTCACCCTGGCCACACAATCGGGACGGCTGGATATTGCGGCCGTTTTAGCCTCGCTCTATCCAGCCTCTACCGTGCTGCTGGCCCGGCTCATTCTTAAAGAAACGCTGGGGCCGCGCCAATGGCTGGGCGTGCTGGTGGCGCTGGTGGCGCTGGTGCTGATCGCCCTGTAGCTTTATTTTTATTCTGGCGTAACGTAAGCGGCCGTAATGCCCCCATCCACCATAAACGAACTCCCCGTGACATACGACGACTCATCGGATGCCAGGTAAAGCACTGCTTTAGCAATCTCTTCGGCTTCGCCAAAGCGGCCCATGGGCACATGCACCAGGCGACGATTGCGCTTTTCTGGCGTGTCCAGGTATTTCATGAGCAGTTCGGTGCGCAGCGGCCCAGGGCACAGGGCGTTGACGCGGATGTTTTCGCGGGCGTGGATGGTGGCCAGTTCGCGGGTCATGGAGAGGACGGCTCCTTTGCTGGCGGTGTAGGCCAGCTGCGGTGTGGCCGCCCCTAAATGAGCCACAAACGAGGCGGTGTTGATAATCGAACCGCCCCCGGCGCGGCGCAGCGCAGGAATTCCGTACTTGCAGCAGAGGAAAACGCCTTTGACGTTGACGTCAAAGGTGAAATCCCACACCTCTTCGCTGGTGTTCAGGGCGTCGTCGTCGGCGGCGTGGCTGATGCCCGCGTTGTTGAAGAGAATGTCAATTTTGCCAAAGGCGGATTCGGCCGTTTCTATCATTTTTTGGCAATCGGCTGCCTGGGATTGGTCGGCGTGGGTGTAGATCGCTTCGCCGCCTTGCGCTTTGATGGCGTCCAGGGTTTCGGCCCCGCCAACGTCGTTGATGTCTACGATGGCCACTTTGGCACCCTCTTGGGCAAACAAGAGGCAGGTGGCGCGGCCAATGCCGCTGCTGCCGCCGGTGATGACGGCTACTTTGTCTTTTAATCGCATGGGGTTGATCCTTTTTGATGTTGTAGCCGCAGATTCTTTCTGCGTTTTCAGAGTACGCGGAAAGAATCCGCGGCTACGTTGGTGATTTAGATTCGCTCGAAGTAGCGTTGGCGTTCCCAGTCGGTAACGGCCGTATCAAAAGCCCGCTGCTCAACCTGGAAAAAGTGCGTGTAATGGTTCACCACTTCCTCGCCAAAGACCTGTTTGGTAAAGTCACTTTGGCTAAAGAGGTCAATTGCTTCTTTTAAGGTGTAAGGCACGCGGGGCACATGCTGCGCGGCGTACACATCCCCTTCAAAAATGGGCGGCGGTTCGATTTTGTTGGCAATCCCATCCAGACCTGAGGCTAAAACGGCCGCATACGCCAAATAGGGATTGCAATCCGCGCCAGGAATGCGGCACTCGATGCGCAAACTTTTGCCATGCCCCACCACGCGGAACCCGGCCGTACGGTTGTCGTAGCACCAGGCCAGCCGCGTGGGTGCCCAGGAACCATCTTCGTACCGCTTGTAGGAATTGATGGTGGGGGCGTAAAAAACCATCATTTCCGGCACGTGGGCCATCCAGCCGCCCAAAAAATAGCGAAACGTGTCGGAGCATTGAACCGGGCCTAGCGGCTCGCTGCCCACAAAGGCATTGTCCTCGCCTTGCCAGAGGCTGAAGTGTATGTGGCAGCTGCTGCCCGCCTGCCCCGTGAACGGTTTGGCCATAAAGGTGAGGCTCATGCCTAGCTGGTCGGCGATGTCTTTGCAAAGGTGCTTGAAAATGGCGTGGCGGTCGGCCATGGCCAGCGCTTCGGTGTAGCCAATGTTCAGCTCGTGCTGCCCCAGCCCCCATTCGCCTTTGGAATTTTCTACGGGAATGCCAGACTTTTTGAGATGCCGACGGGCAACGGCCGTAAATTTCTCTTCTCGTGATCCTTGCAAAATGTGGTAATCCTCGATGTACCAGCCAGCCGGTTGCAGGTCGTCATATTTTTTGGCGGAAGCGCTGCGGTAGGAATCTTCAAAAATGTAATATTCCAGCTCGGAGGCGGCTTTGGCGGTAAAGCCAGTTTCTTTGGCGGCGGCAAGCTGCCGTTGCAGGATGGAGCGCGGCCCCACGCTTATGGGCTGATGGCTCTTCTCGTCTTCCAGATCGCACAAAACGAGGGCGGTTTTGTCTAGCCAACTGGCACGGCGCAGGGTGGCCATGTCTGGCACCAGATGAAAATCGCCGTAGCCCAATTCCCAACTGGCAAAGTCGTAGCCGGGTACGGGGTTCATTTCCATGTCTACCGTGAGCAGGTAGTTGCAGCTATGGGTGCCGTGGGCAACGGCCGTATTGACAAAAAAGTCTGCATCGAACCGTTTGCCCATAAGACGGCCGTAATGGTCGGTAAAGCCCACAATCACGGTTTCTATCTCTTCGGTTTCGGCCAATTGTTTGAGCTGATCGAGGGTGAGAAGCCCTGGCGTCATGCGTTCCTCCTTTTGAGTGGTGGTCATTGGTCTTGATTTGTGTGGTTGAGGGCCTAGTATATCTGGTTTTGGTGAAACGGCCGTTTCTATTTACGCTATAATTCCCCGCATGGCAGAAAAATTGGAAGGACGCGTCATCAAAACAATCAGTGGTTTTCACACCGTGGCCGTGGTCGGGCGTGAACCCGTCGTGGCCCAGATTGCCGGACGGCTGAAGCAGGAGTGGCAAACCACCACCCTCGTCGCCGCCGGGGATTGGGTCACCATTTCGCTCAACGCCGACGGCACGGGCACGGTGGAAGCTGTCGCCGAACGCACTTCGGTGCTGTCGCGCAGCCGCCCCACGGCCGCGCCTACCCGCAAAATGGCCGCCGACCAGGAGCAGGTGCTGGTGGCCAACCTCGACCAGGTGATTTTTGTCTTTGCCGTCAAAGACCCCACCTCCAACCTGCGCAAGCTGGACCGCTTTCTGGTGGTGGCGGAGATGAACGAACTGCCCGCCGTGATTTGCCTCAACAAGATTGATCTGGACAAAAAAGGGAAGGTCGCGGCGCAATTCCAGATGTATGCCGACATCGGCTACCCGGTTTTGCACACCAGCACCCAAACGGGCCAGGGCGTCGCCGAACTTAAAGCGCTGCTGCACGACAAAATTTCCGTGCTGGCTGGGTCGTCGGGCGTGGGTAAATCGAGCCTGCTCAACGAAATCCAGCCAGGGCTGGGGCTGAAGGTGAGCGCCGTCAGCGGGGCCACGGGCAAGGGGATGCACACCACGCGCTTTGCTGAGCTATTCCCGCTGGAGCAAGGTGGCTACGTGGCGGACACGCCCGGTATTCGCGGTCTGGCCCTGTTTGATCTGGAGCCGTACGAGCTGGACGCCTACTTTCGTGAAATTGCCCCGCTGGTAGAGAATTGTCGGTTTAGCGATTGCACCCACCGACACGAACCAGGTTGTGCGGTGCTGGCGGCGTTGCAAGACGGCCGTATCCACCCCGACCGCTACCAAAGCTACCTCCGCCTCCGCGAGGAACATGAGGCGCTGGACGAAGAAAACTATTAGACCAGTAATCGGTTAACGGTAATCGGTAATCGGTTTAAAACCATACCGATTACGGTTCACTGTTTACCGATTACGGCACTCTAATCAACCGATCGGTTGATGCCACGCTATCCATCCCACTGATTCCACAATCCACCCAAAGCAAACCAGATTTCCACCTGCCGATGGGTTACTTGGCCGCGCCCAAATTGTATGATGTTGCCATATTCGCAAAACCAACTGTAAAAATTAAGGAGCAGAATCATGAGCAACAATTTGGATGACTTGAAAGAAAGTGAAAAAAGCAGCACCGGCCACAATGGCAACGTCATCATGGCCGTCATTTTTATTGTGGTCGGCGTCGGTCTCATTTTGAGCAATGTAGTGGGCTTTGAGTTTGACAACTGGTGGGTGCTGTTCATGCTCATCCCCGTTGGCTTTTTTGCCCAGAACATTTATCGTGACTACCAAGAGAACGGCCGAATCACCCAGCGCAGCACCGGCAGCATCATCGTCACCATCGCCATCCTGGCCACAGCCGCCACCTTCCTGTTCGAGGCGATTAGCTGGAGCATGATCTGGCCCATCGGCCTGGTGATTGCCGGGATTGCCATGTTTTTAGGCAATCGATCCTGAATCGAGCAGTACGTGGGTTATAATGACCCAGGTTGATAGCCTATAGACGGCCGTTTGCCCTGAAACGCAGGCGGCCAATACCATTGGAACAACAAGCTGATGCGTGATTTTTTTGCCAAAATGCAGACAAGTGACGAACGAAACGGCCGTTTCTGGAACAGCTTCTTCTTCTGGTGGTCAGCGCTGTACGTGCTGGCCATCGGCGCGGCCGCCGTGCTGGGCTGGCAAGTTGAAGCGCAAACCACTAACCAGCGCTGGCTCGGCCTCATCCTTTGCTTGCTGCTCATCACCTCCCACCTGGCCCTGAAATGGTTGACGGGAAAATATGGAAATGGCCCCGCTCCCCTAAAATTTGGCCTGCCACAGATGACTTTCAGCATCGTTGCCTGGTTTTTCCTCATCCGCATCAGCCCCGTTTATTACCTGGTCTTATTTGGCCTGTTTAGCCAGCTTTACATCGTTTTGCCGCTGCGCTACGCTTCGGTTGGCGCGCTCGCCGTAGCGCTCATCATGGCCTACAACCAGACGCTCGGCTCAGGCGAAGGCTTCTCCTGGCAAATTGGGCTGATCTACCTGCTGATGGGCGTGGGCAGCATGGTGCTGGGCAGCTGGATCCACGCCATCATTCGCCAGAGCGAGGAACGGCGTGAGCTCATCGAGCAGCTCCAGGCTACCCAGGCCGAGCTAGCCGAAGCCGAGCGGCGGGCAGGCGTGCTGGATGAACGCCAGCGGCTGGCCCACGAAATCCACGACACGCTGGCGCAGGGCTTCATCAGCATCATCATGCAGCTGGAAACGGCCGAACAATCCCTGCCAACCCCCAACGACCCACTCGCCCAGCAGCTCCACCAGGCCAAAGAAACCGCCCGCCACAACTTACAGCAAGCGCGCCGCGTGGTGTCCGATTTGCGGCCAGAAATTTTGGAAAATGGCTCACTCATCGCCGCGCTGGAACGCACCGTGCAGCGCTGGAGCCAGCAGCACAACATCCCGGCCACCCTGCAAACCACCGGCACGCCACTGCCGCTGCATCCCGACGTAGATGTGACCCTGCTCCGAGCCACGCAAGAAGCGCTGGCCAACATCCACAAGCACGCCCAGGCACAAAACGTCAGCGTCACGCTGTCATACATGGGCGACACGGTGCTGCTTGATGTGCAGGACGACGGCGTGGGGCTGAATGGCGCAAAACCATCTCCGTTTGGCGGCGGCTTTGGCCTGCAAGCAATGCGCGAACGCGTAGCCCAATACAATGGCGAACTGCTGCTAGAAAGCGAACCGGGCGGTGGCACAACGCTGGTGGTTTCGATACCAATCACGTAGAGACGTTGCAATGCGTAGAGACGTTGCAATGCAACGTCTCTACATGGGACACAAAAATGGACACAATCAAACTCATCCTGGTAGACGATCATCCTGTGGTGCGGGAGGGGCTGGCGGGGATGCTGGCCGGGCAGCCGGATTTTGACGTGGTAGCCACAGCAACCGATGGCTCAGAGGCATTGCGGCTGGATACTGAGCATAAGCCGGATGTGATCTTGATGGATTTACGGATGCCGGGGATGGATGGGGTGACAGCGATTGGGGAGATCAAGGGAAAACGGCCGTCTGCTAACATTCTTGTGCTCACCACCTACGACAGCGACGCCGACATCTTGCGGGCCATCGAAGCCGGGGCAACTGGCTATTTGCTCAAAGACACCCCCCGCGAAGAGCTGTACCGCGCCATCCGTGCCGCCGCCAACGGCGAATCGGTGCTGGCCCCGGCCGTCGCCGCCCGCCTCATGACCCGGATGCGCGCCCCCGCCGAAGAAAACCTGAGCGCCCGCGAAATTGAGGTGCTGCAACTCGTGGCCAAAGGGTCCAGCAACCGGGAAATCGGCAAAAGCCTGCACATCAGCACTGCCACAGTGAAGACGCATCTCATCCACATTTTTAACAAGCTGGGGGTGACCGACCGCACAGCAGCCGTTACCGTTGCCCTGGAACGGCAAATCATCACTTTAGAACGTTAACCGTGGTTAAATTTTGAATGATCCGCGAATTACTTTAGAGTTGACTCGCGTTTTGATCCATGTGATCAATCGTTAACCCGAAAATGAACCGCTTGCCTTGTTTTCTCTCTTTTTACTCCTGATAATGAACCTACATATCGTTGGGAGAAGAAATGGAGTAAACACAAATGGTTCCCTCAATTTTATTGACCTTACGTGAAGGTCTAGAAGCAGCTCTCATTATCGGCATCGTTTTAGGCACATTAAACAAGTTCAACCGCACTGAGCTCAAGCCTGTTGTTTGGCTGGGTGCAGCTTCAGCAGCTGGCGTCAGCTTGCTGGTGGCAATTATTTTCCAACTGGTTGGGTTTGCTTTTGAAGGCACGGCGGAAGAAATTTTTGAAGGCATTACTATGCTGCTGGCGGCTGGCGTACTCACCTGGATGATCTTCTGGATGGCCAAACACAGCCGCAATCTGAGCGCCAGCCTTGAATCAGAAGTGCGCCTGGCCACAACTGAAAAAGGCAAACAAGCGCTTTTTCTGGTTGCTTTTCTGGCTGTGGTGCGTGAGGGCATTGAGTTGGCGCTCTTCCTGACCGCTACTTCGTTAACGGCTGGCGGGTTGATGACGCTCATCGGCGCGGTGATCGGTTTAGCTGCCAGTGTGGTGTTGGCCCGGCTGTTATTCGCCAGCCTGATCAAGCTCAATTTGCGCCGCTTTTTCCTCATCACCAATATTTTGCTCATTGTTTTTGCGGCTGGCCTGGTGGCCTACGGCGTTCATGAACTGAACGAGGCGATGATCATCCCTGCCGTTATTGAGCATGTCTGGGATATTAATTGGCTGCTGGATGAAAACAGCTTTGTGGGCGGCTTGATGAAGGTGCTCTTTGGCTACAACGGCAATCCGTCGCTGACGGAAGTGCTGGCTTACATTACCTATTGTGTTGTTGTTGTCTTTGCCTTGTTTCGCAGCCAAACCGTACCTGCGCCTGTCGGCAAAACAGCTCAGGCCAGTTAGCTAACTTTCCATCCAAATAAACCAATCTTTAGGGGAACGGCCGTTGCGGATAACGGCCGTTCCTTTTTCATTTCTGACGACTTTGCGTCCCATTCCCCGTAAAGGAAGCATAATTTATGGTATGATGTGAGCCGCGAGGGGAACAGAACAGTAACAAGTAAAATGTGAAAAGTAAAAAGTTGCCCACTTTTCACTAATCAGGCAACTCCCCACCTTTCCAAAAACCCTGTCCATCAGGAGACGAAAATGAACAGTTGGGCCATTGAAACGCGGGGGCTAACCCGCCAGTTTGACAAAAAGATTGCCGTAGACAACCTTGACCTTACCGTAAACAGCGGTGAGTTTTTTGGCTTTTTAGGGCCGAACGGCGCAGGCAAAAGCACGACCATCAACATGCTGGTAGGGCTGCTGCGCCCCACCAAAGGCACTGCCCTCATTGACGGCATTGATATGTGGGAAGAGCCGCTGGCGGCCAAAGCCCGCATCGGCGTCTTACCGGAAGGGATGCAGCTTTACCAACGGCTCACAGCGCGGGAGTACATCCGCTTTGCCGGGACGATGTACGGAGTCCCCAAAGCCGAAGTAGCGCAGCGCACGGAAGAGCTGCTGGACCTGCTCACCCTGACGGATGATGCGGATAAGCTGATCATCGATTATTCCCACGGCATGCGGAAGAAGACGGCGCTGGCGGCGGCTGTTATTCATGCACCGCGCGTACTCTTTTTGGATGAGCCTTTTGAGGGGATTGATGCCATATCTGGCCGGATCATCCGGGACGTGCTGGGACGGCTGCGTGAACACGGCACTACCATCTTTTTCTCCTCGCACATTTTGGAAGTGGTGGAACGGTTGTGTACGCGAGTGGCGGTGATTGCGAACGGCCGTCTCGTAGCCCAAGGCAGCATGGAAGAGTTACGCTATCAGGCCGAAACCGGCGAAGAGACCACCCTGGAAGAGCTGTTCCTGCGCGCGGTAGGCGCTTCCAGCGATTTGGAAGCGGAAGGCAGGTTGTCATGGCTGCGCTAGGTGAACCCAATCCGGCAAAATCGCAGCTGGGTACCCTATTTCGGCTGCGCGGCAAGCTGACGCTGCGCCAGTTCACCCGTGAAAGAGGCCGCATTATTGGCGCAATTGTGGTCATTTTGGTGTTTGCGCCCATCATCGTGGCGGCGTCTATTGGCACAGCAACCGGCTACCTCCGCCTGGAGGGCCAATGGCCCACGGCGCTGTTTGGGGGCGTGATGGTTGCCCTGTGGTTCATCTGGTTAGGCTTTCCCATCATCGCCACGTCCATCAACGAAAGCGCCGACATTACCCGGCTGCTCGTCTTCCCCATTTCCCGGCGCGACCTGATCTTGAGTACGCTGCTGGGTACTTTGTTTGACTACCCCACCTACCTGATGCTGCCCTTGTTTGTGGCTGCTTTTATTGGGTTTGGCTTTACCGCTGCCTTTCCGGTGGTGCTGGTGGCTATTTTGCTTTGCTATGGGCACATGGTGCTCATCGGGCAGTTCATCTCCGTGACCATTGGCGGTATTTTACAAAGCCGCCGCTTCCGGGACGTTGCCATCATCTTTTTCTCACTGTTGGGCAGTTCTTGCTACTTCATCAACCTCGCCTTCCAAAGCGGTATGGAGAGATTGTTTGATTCGCTATCACCGGGGCAGGAAGAAGCGTTTGCTGAATCTTTGGCTGGATTCCAGCCGCTAAACATTTTGCAATGGTTCCCGACTGGGGCACCGGCGCGAGCTGTGGAGCAGGCGTTGGCGGGGTCTTGGGGGAGTGCGCTGTTGTGGTTGGGGTATTCGGCCGTTATTTTGGCTGCGCTCACCTGGGTCTGGTTCCAACTGCTGAATCGGCTGGCCACTGGCGGAGGTTTCCTCATTGGCGGGCGGCCGCAGGAGGAAAAAGAAAAACCAGCGGCGCGTAAAACCAACCGTGGCTCTATTTTGGATGGGCTGCCGGATGATTTGGCAGTTTTGGTGGGCAAAGAGCTGCGCTCGGTGTGGCGCATACCGCAGCGGCGCGTGGGATTGCTGCAAGGGGTGCTGGTGCCGTTTTTCATGATGGGACCGTTCCTGATTCCCGGTAGAAGCACGCCGGGTGCGTTTTCAACTTTCCCCAGTTGGTTTGCCTTGTCCATGCCAGTTTACGCATTGTTCCTTAGCTGGATCAATTCGCAAAACATGCTGGCCTGGGAGGGGCGGGGCTTGCCATCGCTGCTGCTAACACCGCAACCACGCTGGCGGCTTTTTTGGGCCAAAGGGATGGTGTTCTTTTTGATAAGCAGCGTCCCTTTTCTGGTGGTTTCTGGGCTGGTAGCTTTTTTTGCTGGCGGCTGGACGGCCGTACTGGTGATTCCCGTTGGCTTGGGACTGATTTTGTCAGCGATGGCGGTAACGGCCGTTTCCTCCGTCCTCTTCCCCATTCCCATCAATTTGGAAGCCAAGCGCACACGCGGGGCATTTCAATCTGGCGGCAACTTCAAAACGGGCTGCGCCTCCGTCACGGTCATTCCCATCAGCATTGCCGTGGTGAGCGTGCCGCCGGCGGCGCTGCTGGGTGTGGCTTACTATTTTGATTTGATTTGGCTGGGTGGGATAACGGCCGTTTTTGCCCTGATTTACGGCGTCGCACTTCTGTATGGTGGCTGTCGCCTGGCGGGGAATCTGCTGCTAGAGCGGGAGCCAGAGCTGGTGGCCGCAATGAAGCTGCCGGAAGAGTAAAAATAGTGGCTGGTGGCTGGTACTAGAACTAACCGCTAGCCACCCTCTACTAACCGTACCTTCGACAATTCCCCCTGCTTTCCACTATAATGCAGCCACTTTTTTAGAAGAATATTTTTGTGGAGAGATGCATGTCCAAAACCAAACCTGCGGCCAAGAAAACAGGAACGGCCGTTTCCCCCCTGACCCCCGATAAATTGCGCCAAATTTGCCAGACAGACCGTTTCGCTTTTACCAGCACGGCCGAACTTCAGGCCGAAACCCAGATCATTGGCCAGCCGCGCGGCACCCGCTCCATTGCTTTTGGCATTGGCATTGCCAGCCACGGCTACAACATTTACGCGCTAGGGGCGCACGGCACGGGCCGCGCTACGGCCATCGAGCATTTTTTGCAACAGCAAACCACCAACGCCCCCGTGCCGCCAGACTGGATTTACGTCCACAATTTTGCCGTGCCGCACCAGCCCCGCGCCATTGAGCTACCCGCCGGGCAAGGCGCTAAATTCAAGGCGCGCATGTCCCGGCTCATCACCGATTTGCGCCAGGATTTACCCCAGGCGTTCGACACAGACTCCTATCGGGAGACGATTAACGGCGTGCAGGCTCAGTTTGAAAAAGAGCGTGGGCAACTGCTGCAAGCGCTACAGCAAAAAGCATCTGCGCAAAATTTTGGCCTTATGCAAACAGCCTCCGGCTTTGCCATTATGCCGGTTGCCAACGGTCAGCAGATGAGTCCAGAGCAAATCCAGGCGCTGCCCATCGAAACGCGGCAAGCAATGGAAGTTGCCGCTCAAAAGCTCTCTGCCGAGCTAGAGGAAGTGGCTTACCAAATTCACGAGCTGGAGCTGCAAGCCCGGCAAACGATGAAAAAGATTGACCGGGACGTGGCGCAAACGGCCGTTCAACACCATTTTGAATCGCTAAAAAACGGCTATGCGCAAGAAGATGAGATGGGTCTTTACCTGGATGAAGTGCAAGCCGATGTGCTTAACCAGATTGATGATTTCACTTCCCCGGTAGACAGCCCCGAAGAGATTGATTTGAGTCGGTATGAAGTCAATCTGCTCGTGAACAACGCCGAAACCAAAAGCGCCCCCGTCATCATAGAAAACAATCCTACCTACAACAATTTGTTTGGCCGATTAGAATACGAAATGCAAAACGGGCTACTAACCACCCACTTTACCAACATCAAATGTGGCAGCCTGCATTGGGCCAACGGCGGCTATCTCATCCTCAACGCCCACGACTTGTTCAAATATCCCGACGCCTGGGAAGCGCTCAAACGAGCCATCAAATCCGAAAAAATCACTGTGCAGCCGGCGGCGATGATGAACAATGGCCAGGTGCTGGCCAAAACGCTGGACCCGGAACCGATTCCGCTGCAGCTGAAAATTATCATGACGGGCAGCGTGGGGCTGTATTATTATTTGTATGAGCAGGATGAAGATTTCCAGACGCTGTTTAAGGTGCGGGCCGATTTTGACTCGACGATGCCGCGTGATGAAGCAGCGGAGCAAGCGTACGCCAACTTTATTGCCCACCGCTGCCACCAGGAAAAGCTGCTCCATTTTGACAGAACGGCCGTTGCCAAAATCGTCGAATTTGGGTCGCGGCTAGCCGAAGACAAGCGCAAGCTCAGCACCCTTTTTGGCATGGTTGCCGACCTGGTGCGCGAAGCCAGCTACTGGGCCGGGGCCAACACTCACACAGAAGTAACCGCCACCGACGTGCAAAAAGCGCTCACCGAGCGCACCGAACGCGCCAACCGCATGGAAGAGGAGATGTTCGAGCAGTTTATGGACGGAACCATCTTCATTGCCACCGATGGCGCAGTGGTGGGGCAGGTGAACGGCCTCTCCGTGCTGGACACGGGCGACTACTCTTTTGGCCTGCCGGGGCGCATCACCGCCCGCACCTTCATGGGTGACGATGGCATCATTCACATCGAGCGGGAAACGGAAATGGCTGGCCCCATTCACGAAAAAGGGGTGCTGACGCTCAACGGCTACCTGGGCGGCACTTACGCCCAGCACCAGCCGCTGTCGCTCACCGCCAGCCTCACATTTGAGCAAAATTACGGCGGCATTGACGGCGACAGCGCCTCGTCTACAGAGCTGTATGCGCTGCTTTCCAGCCTGAGCGAAATTCCGATTAAGCAGTCGCTGGCGGTGACCGGCTCTGTAAACCAGCGAGGCGAAATTCAGCCAATCGGCGGGGCCAACGAGAAGATCGAGGGCTTTTTCCGGCTGTGCGAGGCGCGGGGGTTAACAGGCGACCAGGGGGTGCTGATTCCGGCCAGCAATATTGATAATCTGATGCTGCATGAACGGGTAGTAACGGCCGTTTCCCAAAATAAATTCCACATCTGGCCTGTCACCACGCTAGACGAAGGCATCGAACTGCTCATGGGACTGCCTGCTGGCCAGCGCCAAAAAGACGGCAGCTACCCAGCAAACACAGTACATCACGCCGTGCAGGCCCGCTTGCTACAGCTGGCCGAAGAACTCAACAACTTTGGCGAAAGCGAAGCAGAAAGTGACTAGAGTGGCTATTTTCAGGAGGTATTGATGACCCACTTAGCCCCAACTGAACCACAAACCTACCATCCCAAAGCAATGCAGCAGGCGTACGACGCCTTTGTCCAGGCGTACCCCACTTATGCCAGCACCCACCTGCTGGACGAATGGCGGCGAACGGAATACGGCCGTCTCGACACCACCCAGCAAATCTACCTCGACTACACCGGCGGCGGCCTCTACGCCGAAAGCCAGCTCGACGCCCACATGGCCATCCTTAAAACCCAGGTGTTGGGCAATCCCCACTCCGCCAACCCCACCTCCCTGGCCATGACCGACATGGTGGAAGGCACCCGCAGCGCCATCCTGCACTACTTCAACGCCGACCCCGATGAATACATCGCCGTCTTCACCATGAACGCCAGCAACGCCCTCAAGCTGGTGGGCGAGGCGTACCCATTTGCCCCCGGCGGCCATTACCTGCTCACCTATGACAACCACAACTCCGTCAACGGCATCCGCGAATTTGCCCGCAATAAAGGAGCCGAATTTACCTACGTGCCCCTCACCACCCCGGATTTGCGTATTGATACGGCCGTACTGGACAAACTGCTGGCCGCTGGCGACCCGACGCAGAACAACCTGTTCGCCTTCCCAGCCCAGTCCAACTTCTCTGGCGTGAAGCACCCGCTGGAACTTGTTGCCCGTGCCCAAAAGCAGGGCTGGGACGTTTGTCTGGATGCCGCCGCTTACGTGCCCACCAGCCACCTGAACCTCAGCCAAATCAAGCCGGAATTTGTCACGCTGTCGTTTTACAAAATGTTTGGCTATCCCACCGGGCTGGGCGCGCTACTCATCCGCAAAAGCGTGCTGGGCAAGCTGCACCGCCCCTGGTTTGCGGGCGGCACGGTTAACTTTGCCAGCGTGCAGGCGCGCGGCCACTTCCTGGCCCCCAACGAAGCCGCCTTTGAGGACGGCACGGTCAATTACCTCAACATTCCGGCCATCCAGATTGGTCTGGCGCATTTGCAAAAGGTGGGGGTAGATACGATTGGCGAGCGGGTGCGCTGCCTCACTGGCTGGTTGATTGAACAGCTGATGGGGCTGGTGCATGAAAACGGCCGTCACATGATCCGCATCTACGGCCCCACCAACACCCAAATGCGTGGCGGCACCATCACGCTCAACTTTTATGATCCAGACGGCCGTTTGCTAGATTACCGCCGCATCGAAGAGCTGGCCAACGAACAGGGCATCTCCCTGCGCACCGGCTGCTTCTGCAACCCCGGCGCAGGCGAAATGGCCGAAGGGCTCACCCGCGAAGACATGCTCGCTGGCCTTGCCGAATCCGAAGATATGACCTTGCCTCGCTTTATGCAGCTCATCCAGCATCGCGGCAACAAAAGCGCCGGGGCGATTCGCATTTCGGTTGGTCTGGCCACCAACTTTGCCGATGTCTACCGCTTCATGCAGTTTGCCGCCGGGTTCCGCAACAAAACCAACTTCAACATCGGCCAGGTCACGTTCGACATCGAATCCTGCCGCGTTATTCGGGATGGTAGCTAATCGGTATTCGGTAATCGGTGTTCAGTGGGGTTGTCTCGTTCCACGCTCTGCGTGGAATGAAGATCAGGACGCTCCCGCGTCCCTTCATTCTAAACAAAAAAGAGGCGACTGCTTGTGAGCAGCCGCCTCGCTTGTTTTACTCAAGTTTTGTCAGATTCAGACTATTCGGCGTATGGTGTTAGGCCAACCCAGGAGTAGCCGCCAACCCAGGAGTAGCCACCAACCCAACTGTAGCCGCCTACCCAGGAGTAGCCACCGACCCAGCTGTAGCCACCCACCCAGGAGTAACCACTTTGCCAGACGTCGGCTTCGGTCCATTCATCCCAGTCGGTATTGCCTACCCAGGAGTAGCCACCAACCCAACTGTAGCCGCCTACCCAGGAGTAACCACCGACCCAGCTGTAGCCACCGACCCAACTGTAACCGCCCACCCAGGAGTAACCTTCGGTGTCGGCCAGGGGATCGCCATTTTCATCTACCAGGATGAATTCGCCGTCGCGGTAAGCTACGGGGCCAACGTATGCTTCGCCTGGCGTCATGCCAGCGTTGGCTTCGCCTTCGGCGGGTGCCAATACGGCTGCGGGTGCCCAAACGCGCCCGGCTCCTTGCTGGAAGATGCTCCAGGCCAGTGAACCATCAGCGTATGCGGCGGGTTGTGCCGAGGCCATCAGGGCATACTTCACCTGGTTGGGTGTCATGTCCCGGTTTTCATCTAGCATCAGAGCTACCAAACCGGAGGTAACGGCCGTTGCCGATGAAGTCCCAGCGATCTCGTAATAATTGCCCCAAACGCGGGCGTCGCGGTTCTCTTTAGCCCAGGCAGACCGTGCCGGTGCGTAAGTGAGCATGTGCGCGCCGGGCGCTACGACGTCTGGTTTCACAAAGCCTACTTCCGTCGGACCTGCACCGCTAAACGGAGCGATGTAATCGTCACTAAAATCTTCTGGCGTATAGTTGTCTGTAAAAGCGCCAACGGTGATAACAAATGGGTCGTTACCAGGAGCCGCGATAGTCATTGGCTCTGGCCCTGCATTGCCAGCGGCGGCGACTACCACAATACCTGCGTCCCACAACGCTTCAACGGCCTGGTTGATGGGGTCTGCCCAGTAGGGGCTGCTGATGCCACCCAACAGGGAGAGGTTCACCACGCGGATGTTGTATTCATCCATGTTTGCCAGAATCCAGTTAAGGCCTTCAATAATGTCGGTGTAAGTGCCTTTGCCTTCCGCATCCATCGCCCGTACATCAATCAAGTTCACCCGTGGGGCAATACCGACATAGCCGTTACTGTCTTGGGTATTGTTACCAATGAGGCTGGCCATCATGGTGCCGTGACCATGCGGGTCAAGCGTACGCGTGCCTTCATCCAGGGCATCGTAGCGAGCCACAATGCGGCGTACGTTCCAGCTTTCACGGGCAATACCGGTGTCTACCACAGCAACGCCGATGCGCCTGCCATTTACACGTTCCTCCCACACGTCATCAACCCCCATCGCTTCAGGGAAAGTTGCTTCGATGTGAGAAGTCCGCTCTGGTTCGGATCGATCAGAACTAATGCCTGCCACATTGGCGTTATCATCTTCGTGAATGGCAACGGTGCGGGCATCAGTAGCCAGGGCATCCAGCGCGTATTCAGGAACAGAGGCGGAGACAGCATTGATAATGGCCAGCATCTCATGTACTTCACCGCCATATGCTTCAACGATGGAAACGGCCGTTTCCACATTATCTGCCTGCACCAAAACAACAACAGAATTGGTGCTGCCAAACGTGAAGGGAACGGCCAGTAACGCAGTCAACAAGACCAGCAAAGCTGTAAGAGTGATTTTTTGCTTCATTTGATTGACTCCCCATGCGTATACAGCGTTTTGATTGGCTCTCAACTCTTGAAAAAGAGATGCTGTATACGTACTACTGTTAACATGCCTGTCGGCAAAAATGGTGTGGAAGATTGCTAAAATAGGCTCCCACTTAGGCTAAGTATGTAAAAAAACAGGGTGAAACTCAATAGGAAATAAAGGTCGGTTTTGCTTTTAGGATAGGTTTGGACTGGGAACGGCCGTTCGCCCGGTGGATGTTTTTTGCTTCATTAAACTCAGGTAAAGGCTGCTGAATAATGGGCAAAAAAGCGGAAAACAGGCTCCCGCGCCCTTCTTCACTAATGACTTCTATACGGCCGTCATGAGCCTCCACCAACGCTTTGGTAATAGCCAAACCCAAACCCGTGCCTATAGCAAACTTCTTGTGTGCCGTAACCCGGTGAAAATTGTCAAACACAAAAGGCAGGTCTTGAGCAGGAATACCATAACCTGAATCTTGAACCTGCAAGAAAAGTTCGTGATCATTAGTTGATAATATCGCTGTTACGCTGCCTTGCGTAGGCGTATATTTGATGGCGTTGTTCAACAAATTGTGCAAAATGCGCTCAATGTGGCCACGATCAGCCAGCACCAAAATCTGTCGTTCTGCACCAATGAGCTGAAGATGAATCTGCTTGGCCTCTGCCTGGGCTTGCACAATTTGGCAAACGGTGGTGACAACCGCGCTTAATTCAAAAACCTCTTTTTCTAGCGGCAGTGTGCCTGTGGCCTGAATCTTTTCCAGATCCAAAATATTATTCACAATGCCCGTTAATGTTTCCTGGCTGTGCAAAACAGCATCAATCATGTGTGGCTTCTTCTCTAATATGTGCGGATATGATTTGATCATCGAGGCATTCAGGTGAATGCTAGTAAGCGGCGATTTCATATCGTGCGTAAGAACGGCCAAAAACGCATCTTTTTCTTCCATTGCCTTTTGTAGGGCTTGGGTACGCTCAGCCACAATATTTTCCAGGTTTTCCGTATGAGCCTGCAATTGTTTCACATACAAGTGAAACGCATAGGCAGAAAGCACAATAGGCAAGAAAAATACCACTATGCCCATTAAGCCCAGCTGCGTTGAGGCAAAAGCCAGCATCCCTCCCCCAAAAAAGAGGACCAGAATGTTAATGGGCGCTGCCCACAAATTTTCTTGCCAGATGGAAAGTGGATTTACGGCCGTTCCATTCTTTAACCGGACAATCCCCATCAACAACCAAAAGTTTAGTTGGTCATAAACAACGGCAGCAATAAGCCAGGCGATAATCTGCCCCCAAACTGATCCCAAGCCTGGGGCGGTCGATAAGTTGACATAAATTAAACCGGCTACGTAAATGGCTATGCTATGCATACCAGCGTTGAAGCTTATTTGTTCCCATGATTTCTTGTTCAGCAAACCGGTTCCAGGCTGGTTCAGCCAAATGCCCAAACTGCACACAGCTGCAGAAATGGCAGCTATTGCCGGATGGTACAAGATAATTAGCGACATGCTAACGGCCGTTCCCACCTCGAATGCAAATGGCTTATCAGACAGGGAAACAGAAGCGGCAAAAATCTCGGCAAAAACAGCTAAAACAACAAGCAGCAGCAAGCTTAACTTAGCCTCCATAGAGGCGATTGCACTAAAACCTAAAAGAATGATAGCCAGACCAGTTCCACTTACAGCAAGGAGGTAGAAGAAGTAAGGTTGGCGTAACTTAGTGGTATTCACAGCTT
Organism: Ardenticatenaceae bacterium; assembly: GCA_020634455.1. Classification (GTDB taxonomy): domain Bacteria; phylum Chloroflexota; class Anaerolineae; order Promineifilales; family Promineifilaceae; genus Leptofilum. Next base: position 2,140,075 of record JACKBQ010000001.1, read on the forward strand.
TGTGTTCCAAGCTCACCGGTGCAGTTTGCCAAAGTCGAATACAACAGTTATGCCAAATTGCCCCATAGATTCCTTTTTCAATCTCGCCAACTTAGTGTAAGTATCTACCCTAAATTTTGTAAACGTGGCTTTGGTACCATGCAAAAAGCCCCATATTCCAAAACAGGAACATGAGGCCTAATAATTTTGCGCACGCAACACGCTAGCTAGTTTTGAGAATTTATAAGTCGCAAAGCAGCCTCTAGCGTTTCGTCATTGGATGTGAGCGGATCATCCGATGCCAGAACTTCAGGGGAAACCCCCGTACCTTGAACGGAAACGCCATTAGGAGAAAACCAATACCCAATCGTGTATTCCAGCAAATAATCATCCTGCAATTTCATGCTGTTCTGAATAGTACCTTTCCCAAACGTTGTCACCCCAACTGTCGTCCCTCTGCCACGTTCCTGAATTGTCAAGGCAACGGTCTCAGCTGCAGAAAATGTAAACTCATTCACCAGCACGTATAGCGGAATATCCGCGGCAAGGGCGTTTCCCGTTGCAGAAAACATAGTCGTTTCATCATTCTTCAACGTCACCTCGAACAGATCCCCTTCAGTTATGAAATTGCTCAATACGTCCTGAGCAACCATCATCGAACCACCCCCGTTAAACCGCACATCCCAAATAATAGCTCGTGGATTCATAGCCATAATTTCGGTCAGCGCTTCTTTGAACAGGGCAGGCACATTCGTTGTAAATGTGTATTGGGCAATATATCCAATATCCCCGTCCAACATTTCCCACTCAAGGGCTACTCTTTCAATTCTTTCTGGGGAAAAAGTTAAAATCTCATCGCCACGTTGCACGACCAGATGCACTGCATCGCCAATTGGCCCCCGAAACAGTAAGGCGGATCCAGTTACTGTTGTGGTAGCATCTACGGGGATATCATCAATTGAAATCAGAATATCTCCAACCTGCACGCCAGCTTGATCACCCGGGCCATCTTGAATGACCGTCTCAATGAATAGCTGTCCCGCCTCATTCACATTGGGTACCAAACCCACGACGCCCGTTTCTCCAGCAAAATCAGCGTCAAATTTCAGAGAACTGGGAGGGGGAATCACCACTGCAAATGGATCATCTAAAACATTTATTAAACCTTGCGCCGCGGCTAAATCCAGAGCGGCTTCAGATGGAACGGTAAGAGGGGAATCTTGCTCAATGATTTGCTTCACCTCATCTACCAAAGTGGCTTGATTGGGAAAGACCAACCCGCGCAAGACCCAGCCAATGATCAGCCAAATCAAAGCAATAACAATGAACATACCTGCTTGTTTATTTGAATCCTGAGGTGGTTTTTGCATTTGTACTTATCCACAAACAACAAAAACGACTGGGCAGAAAATGCACAGCCGTTTTTGTCGAAAAAGTCCTTAAATTATGGCCAGACTAGCCGGTCCACATATAGCCACCGGTCCACATATAGCCGCCAGTCCACATGTAGCCACCGGTCCACATGTAACCACCAGTCCACATATAGCCACCTGTAAGGTGAGAAACACCTTCAGCTAGCTGTTGAGCCCCGCCATTGGCCAAAAACATGGCCATCGGGATGAGCAAAACCGCCAGTAATACTACCAGGCTGATTACCAAGTAACGCTTTGACATATTCAATTCTCCTTAAAATTAGATTTTCGCAAGGACTAGGATGAGGCAACGGTGCAAGGGCTATGAGGATGCAACGCAAGAATTTTACACAATTAAAAGAGATTATTCAAAAAAATGCAAAACATAAACGTGCCATTTTGCCCTAATTGTGGCTACATTTGTCATACATCTGGGTCTTGCTGCTGCTTTTTCTGTAATAAGCGGGAAGCTAGAGTGCCACCTTCGGCCGTTTTTTGTGGTTTCTTTATGGAAGACGCGGGCTGGGCAGTAGACGGCCGTTCCCCACCCTCACCTTCTTCTTTCCGCAAAATCACCGCGGGCTTAACCTGGTCAACTGGCGTTGGCGCAGTCGATTCCTTCCCCGCGCGCTGCTTCGCCTCGAACAGGCGCGACACCTGCTCCGTGCGCGGCGTGGAGGCCACCGTGACAGGCTGCCAACGGCCGAATGTGGCTGCCCAAGCCCGCTCCCAGTCGCGTTTGGTAATGACCAGACGGCGCAAGGCAATATCCACCGGCAACAGCAGCACCGCCAGCAGCGTCAGCCATACCCAGACCGGGCGGGTGGTTGCTTCGGAGGGGAGCGTGTGGTTGAAAACGGCCGTTTCCAAACCCGCTAAATCTTGCCCACCCGTTAGCGCCGCCATATTCTCCAAAAGCTGCGGATTTGTCTCAAATTCGCGGTATTCGGGCGAGTAGCCCAGCACCCAGCCGCTGGTTTGGCCCACCACATTTTCCTCCGTACCGTCGGAGCCAGCTACGCGGATGAAGTAAGCGCCATCTGTTTCTGGGGCAAACTCCGCTTCGTAGCGGCCGGGAGCTACCTGCGCCAGCGTCACGTTTTGCACCGTGCCGTCCGGCGCGACCACATTGGCTTCCATCGTCAGGCTGTTGAGGAAGTCGCCGCTACTGCCGCGCGCATCCACCGTCAGCGTCGCCTGCTCATCGGTGTAGGTGACAACGGTTTCTACGTTGCTATCCCGGTCCTGCGAGATGGTCCAGCGCACCGCCTGCGCCCAAAACGCTGGGAAGCCGTCCCACTGCACCCAATCCTGCCCCCAGCGCCCGGTTGCGTCAGACGTCCAGGCAACGGAGCGGCCCAGGCCGTACTGCCACGCCGCCAGCACCGGGTCGCCCTGCTCGGAGTTCAAAATGACCTGGGCGGTGCCTTTGGGGCTGGTGCCCACGTAGCCGTAGAGCGGCGGTACGGCCGTAATTCCAGCCAAAATCGGACTGTTGCTCACCAGATTGGGGAAGAAGCGCTCTTCTATTAAATAGGTGCGCTGAATGGAAGTGGTTTCTTGCGTGAAAATCTGCGGCAGGTTGGCGGCCTGATTGGTGAAGTGGAAACGGCCGTTGCCCCACTGCGCCACGTTCTGCAAAAACGGCACATCCGGGCCATCGCCAATGGAAACGGCCGTGACCGTCACCCCTTCCGCTACCAGCGAACCCACCAGTTGCTCAACGCCTTCTTTCTGCTCCGAATCGGACCCATCGGCCAGCAAGATGATGTGCTTTACCTGGTTGGTGCTTTCCGCCAGCGCCGCCGCGGCCGCTTCCAGCCCCGTGCGCACGTAAATGCCGCCGCCGCCCGCGCCAATTTGCCGGATGAGGCTAATCGCTTCCTCGCGCTCACTGGCGGGCAGCGGTCCAATTGGATTGTCCGGCTGTGTGTCCACGGGGAAGACAGCGATCTCGTCAAAATCATTCAGCAGTTCCACCACACGCACCGCGCCTTCGGCCGCCAGTTGGATTTTCTGCACGCCGCCCTCCATGGCGCTCATGCTGCCAGAGCGGTCAATCACAATCACGATGCTCACCGAGGGGAACCGCTCCTGGTCCTTGATTTGCATCTCCACGGGCAGCGTTTCTTCTAACGGGGTTTTGAAATAGCCGCCCATGCCGTAGCTTTGCGGCCCACCAACGACCACCAGACCGCCGCCCAAGTCACGCACGTAGCTTTGCAGCACTTCCATTTTGCGAGGCGAGAGGTTTTTGGCGTTTACGTTCACCAACACCACGCTGGCGTAGTTGCTTAGCTCGGCCAGACTGGCGGGCAGTTCGGCGGGTGTGGTGCGATCCACTTGCAGGCCGGTGGCTTGCAGCGCCAGCAGCAGTTGGGGCGATTCGTCCAGCTGCGGCGCACCGTTGTCATCTACAGTTCCGTCATTAGCCACAAGGAGAACGCGCGGCGGCCCGGTGATTTCGGTATAGGCGGCCAGCTCGTTGTTTTGGAAGAAGGTGTCGTTGGCCGGGGTAAGCTGCACGCGGTAGCGAGCAAATTCCTGCTCCAGCGCGCGGAGCCGCACAGCAAAATTGTTGGCCCCACGCCGTAGCTGGACGGCTTCCTCATACACCACGCTGCCGCCGGAAAGCACGCGCAGGGTGGCGGGCATGTCGGCGCTGCTCTCCGCAGTGATGTCCAGCCGGAATGTTTCCCCCTGGCTGATGCGCGTCGGGGCGCTGACCCCAGTGAGCAGCGCTTCGGCGGCGGTGGCTTCGCGCCCCAGCAGCACGTAGCTAATCTCCACGCCGCTGTTGGCCGCCAGTCGGGCCGCTTCGTTGGCGTCGCCCACGGTGGCGGTGCCATCGCTCAATATCACCAGGCGGCGGGCAGAGCCAGCAGGGAACAGGGCCATGCCCAACCGGATCGCCTCGGCGATGTCGGTTTGTAGCGCCTGGGGCACGGAACTGACGGGGGCAAGTTCGGCTAAACCGCTCATGGGCCGCTCGACGAGGGCGTTGGCCCCAAAGAGGATCACGGCTGCTTGATCATTGGGTGTCATGCTCTCAAGTGCGGTGCGGATGTAGGATTCGGCCGTTTCGGCCTGGGTGGGGCTAATCGAGTCGGAGGCATCGACTAGGAAAACTACCGCCAGCTCATCGGCGGCGCGCACCAGCTGGGTGCCCGCCAGGCTCAGGATGAGCAGCAGCATGATGAGGATGCGCAGCGCCAGACTGGCCCAGTCGCGCCAGCGCCGACCCCCGGCACGCCGCGGCTGCCCCAACCAGAAGAAGTAGGGGATGGTTAGCAGGAGCAGGAGGGCGAGTGGGGTGGTGAAGTTCACGGTTCGGTAATCCGTAATCAGTGTTCAGTAAGCAGTTATCAGTTGGGGGCATTATAGGGGATGTTGCGGGTTTGGGGAATGGTTTTTGACGAATGGTTAATTTGTGTTTATCAAGAAGTTCAACTTCTCAAAGAAGTTGAACTTCTTAACTAATCGTCGAAGTGGAGCGGGAGGTAGAGGGTGAAGACGGAGCCTGCGCCGTATTTGCTTTGGGCTTCCACGCGCCCGCCGTGGGCCATGATGATAAATCGGGCCAGCGCCAGACCCATGCCGGTGGAACGGCCGTTCCCATTCGCTTTCAGTTTAGCCAACCCAGACCAGATATCTTCCAGCCGCTCGGGCGGGATGCCCACGCCCGTGTCTACCACCCGCAAAAACAGCTCACTGCCTGCCAGACCGCATTCTACCTGCACCACGCCACCAATCTTGTTGAATTTGATGGCGTTATGCAACACATGCTGGGCCGCTTCCAGTAGTTGGGCTTCATCGCCAAGTACGGTGGTGTACGGGGTGCTTGCTGTAAACTCCACCACCACCCGCCGCGCCTCGGCCATGGTGCGCAGGTTGCGTATGACCTGTTGAGCAATATCGTCCAGCCGCACAATCTGAAAGTTGAAAGCATTGCGCATCTGGATGCGGCCAGAAATGTTGATGAGTTTTTCGATCGGCAGCTTGATTTCGCTGAGGTGCTGATCGATCTGGGTGGCCAGCTTGAGCGTAGCGGCATCCTCTTTGGTTTGCAGCTGCTGCACTTCGCGGGAGAGGGTATTAAACGGCCGTCTCAATTCTGGCGAGATCAAATCTACAAATTGAGAGTAAAGCGCTACCAGTTCCTGCAAATGCTGCTTGTCGCGGGTAAGCGCCTGGTTTTGCTGAAAAACATACTCATTTATCTGCCGCAGGCTAGAGATGTTTTGCGCCTGGGCCAGCAAGGGGCTGATTTGGCGAGCCATGCTATCCAGCAAATCATAATCGGGCTGGTCGTAAGAGCCTCCAGACGTTTTGAGGCCCAGCGCCAGCACACCAATGAGGCTCTCGCCCGCGTGCAGCGGCTTGTACAAGATGCGACCCCAACGGCTCAACAGCGTCCGCTCCGGCTCTGGCATCGTGGCAAACTGCTCAAGCGTGTCGATGTCGTACTGCACCAGCGGCACGCGATTTTGGCGCAAAAAGAGGTTTACCGGGCTGGCACCACCCAGGCTCAAGGTTTCCAGAACCGTATTATCGAGCGTGGCTAACGGCCGTAACACCAACCTCCCGGCTGGCCCATCATCCGTCACAAACAGCCACGCCTCGTCGGTGGCCAGATTGGCCTGCACCAGCCGCAAGAAAAGCTGCCCCAACTGCTCTGGCTCTGGCAAATTGCCAATGGCATTGCTGAACGCTTCCGATACCGTTTCCCCGCGCAAGGTGCCGGGCAAAAAGAGTCGGCGCGACAGCTCTGTTACAAAATGGCTCACCAGGGTAAACAAGCCGACAAACAGGGCTGCGGCTACCAGCAAAACCAGGATTTCACCATTTTGCGGCGTGTCTGCGGGCAAATTGCGCACGGCGCGCACCAGCAGGGTCAACGCCCCCCAGGTAAGTCCAAATACAACAAGCCCACTCACCACGCGACTAAGCAGTTGGCGCAGCGAAAGCTGCAAATCGGGCAAGGCCGTACTGGCCAGGCTGATGGTGCCGGTAAGGGCGGCCAGCACCATGACAAACACCCCCGCCTGCTGCCAGCCAGGCTGCCCGGGCTGCTGCACAGAACTAAGCCCGCTGCCCAGCGCCAGCAGCAGCACCACCACCAGCCAATATTGCACCTGATTGCGAAACAGTGAGGGCGGCAGGTTGCTATTGAGCTTTTGCGTTAGTATCCAGGTGGCCACCGCTGGCAGTACCCAGCTGGCAATCCAGACGGAGGCCCAGATGTCGAACTGGCGCACGGGCTGATCCAGCAGCAAAAAATCGGGGAAGGCGTTGGGCCAGATGTTGGGGTCTAGCGGCAGCGCCCCCGCCCACAGCAGCAGGCTAAGGGTGAGTCCAATCTGGCCATACCCTTTAGGCACGGGCAGGAAGGTAAGCGTGGTGTAGAGGAGAAGTACGGCCGTTAAGCTCAGCGCATACGTCCCAACCACCCCCCAGTTGTAGATGAGGATGTCGGAAAAGTTATTGCCGCCAAAAAAGCGGATGACGCTGCTGGCCCATACCCCCGCCGACAGCAAGGTAAGCGACCAACGCAGGAATAACGGCCGTCTTTTCAGACGTGCCCGCCAAAGATAGACAATCATGCCAATGAAGCTCAAAGGCAGTGTCGAAATAATCAAAAATTGCTGCGTCAGGGTCATGCGTCTAGCTCAAATCCTCACTCTGTTTTGTAACAGTGTGCGCCATTATACCAACTTTTCATCTTACAAAATTTGGGAAATTGGGATAAATCTGGGGAAACCCAGGGGAGATTTTACCTATAACCCAACTTATCCCAAACGCCAATTTGGGATAAATTTGGGATAAATTGGGTTACTTCAGAATGTAGTGCGTGCCTTTTTTAGAGCCAATTTTTAACAAAATGCCCCGATCGACCAAATCTACCAAATCCAGGCGGAGCGTTTCGGGAGAAACGTCCGGGCAAAGCTGCTGGTATTCGCGGTTGGTGATGGAGCCATTTTCCCGCACGTAGGTGAGGGCGCGCGTTTGCCGCTCGTTCATGCTGTGGGTCCATTTGGGCGTAGGCGGGCGCTGGCGCTTGTTGTACAGAGTCACGGTGAACAGGTGGGGCGTGGCGCGGAATTCAGGCGGTTCGCTGCCCGCCTGCACCATCTCCTCAATCATCTGGTCAATGCCCAATCCCAACTCTTCGATATAGCCCCACTGGTACAAGCCGTTCACCAGGCGCGGATTACGCGAGAAATGTTCTTCTACCAGATTGTCCAGCGTCATGTAGCCAGGCAGGCCACCGGGGCTGATGATTTCTAACCGGTCAGAATACATGCGGATTTCGATGCGGCGGCCCTGAATGCGATAGTCGCGGTGGGCCACGGCGTTGACCAGCGCCTCGCGCACGGCAAAGCGCGGGTACTCCAGCAATTCTTCGCGCTCTAGCTGGTTCACCGTCGCCCCCACGCGCATCTCCTCAAAAATGATGTTCCAGGCGCGTTCGATGACTCGTGCCGCTGGTCCGCTGATTTCGTCGCGACGGCCGTATCCAATCCCCCCATCCTCGCCGCGCGGCTCCGTACCGGGGAAGCGCACAAAAACGATGCCGCTCTGCGGAAAAAACATCTGCGGGTTGCGGGCGAAGAGTAAAATGCCGGTGGTGGTGGGATGGCCGCTGCGGTCAGTGGCTCCAATTTCAAAGAGACGTTCGCGGGTGGAGAGGGTGCGCGCCTGACCGCGCTGCTCGCGGCGGTCCAGATAATCCTGCACGATGGCGCTGTCCAGGTCGGTGTAGCGCGCGCCGGGGACGAGTTCGGTTTCAAATTCGGCCGTATTTTTGCTGTTGGCCAGGTTGCGCACTTCGTCGCCGGTGAGAGGGCGGTTGGCCGGACCACTGCGGACGAGCACACGGCCGTCTTCCAGCGTGTGCAAGTCGGTGCTGCGGGGCACCTCAATGCCGATGAGCATGCCCTGGGCTGTTTCTACCTGCTGCCAGCGGGTGGGCACGGGCGGGTGGCACAATCGGGCGGCTTCCAGTAATGCACCTTCGGCCTCTTCTTCCCAGATTTCGTTGACGGGACGGCCGTTTTCGTTCAGTCCCAGCACAATCAAGCCACCGTCGCCGTTGGCCAGCGCCACCAAACATTCCGCCAAAATTTCGACGTCTGCTTCTGCCAGAAATGCCAACCGCTGTCCAGGCTTTTGTTTTAACATGACATAATTATAACAGAAGTTGTGGCGGATAGTGTCACATTATTGGGGAGAGGGGTGGTGGTAGAGAGTTACGGCCGTATCCATCCATTCTCCACCACACCAATGGGCTATTTTCGCAACGCGCTATCTAGCGCAATGGCCAGTGACTCAAAACTGGGCGGCTTGGTTAACAAGGCTGCCAATCCCAGTTCCTCTGGCTTGGCGAACGTTTCATCCAACGTATGGCCCGAAATAAAAATAACCGGTATCGGCCGTTCCAATGCCTTAATAGCCAAGAGAAACTCTTTCCCCCCCATTTCCGGCATAATCACATCACTGAGCACCAAGGCAATCTGTTCTCTCATCTCCTCTAACAGCGCCAAACCTTGCCGACCATTTGCCGCCTCAGCTGTCCGGTAGTTCAGCTCCATCAGGGTAGCCGACAGCGCTTCTCGCAACGTTTTATTATCCTCCACCACCAGCACCAACTCGCCCTTCCCGCGAGGAAAGTCGGATGTTTTTGAAGATGCCACCTCCACTGAAGTTGATTCTAGCGCTGGCAAGAATATATGAAAGACCGTACCTTTCCCTTCCTTTGTTTCCACATCAATATAACCGTCGTGCTGCCCTACAATGCCATAGACCTGTGCGAGGCCCAAGCCACTGCCTTCACCTGGCCCTTTGGTTGTAAAAAATGGTTCAAAGATGTGCGGGAGAACCTCTGGCAAAATGCCCTCCCCCGTATCGCTTATGCTAAGATGAAGCCAGACGCCAGACGCCATTTCCGGCATAGGTGGTTTTTTACCTGGCGCAATAACCACTTGTCTTAATTCAAAACTTAAATTACCTCCTTCCGGCATGGCGTCACGTGCATTTACGGCCAGATTGGTGATCATCTGCTGCATACGCGCCTGATCTGCATTAACCGTGTATCCGTCCGACTCGCAAATGAACTGTATTTTGATATGTTCAGGCAGGGTGCGTTTTAGCAAATTAACCTGATTTTGCAGCAAGGATGAGAATCGGATTGGCTGCATTTGTAGCATCGCTTTTCGGCTGAAATCGAGAATTTGCTGTACCAAGTGGCTGGCTCGCCAAGCCTGCTCATTAATAGTAACTATTCGTTCTCGATCTCGCTCAGTTAACCCCGGAGCTAACATCGTTGTTTGAGAGTAGAGGGTAATGATTGCCAAGATATTGTTGAAATCATGAGCGATACCAGCGGCCATTTGCCCCACAACCGCCAGACGTTCCTGGTGCATCATTTGCTTCTGTGTCTCTTTTAGCTCTGTAAGGGTTTCTTCCAGGCGGCGATGGCTCTGTCGTAATGTCTCCTCAGCCTTTTTGCGCTCGGTAATGTCTATTTGAACGCCGTACATTCGCGAGGGATTCCCTTCTTTGTCAAAGATAAACGTACCTACATCGTTGATCCAGCGCACGGTGCCGTCCGGACAGACAACGCGGAATTCGATGTCTAAATCGCGTTGAGTCTCGACGGCCTTGAACACTTCAGCCCCCGCTACAGCGCGATCATCTGGATGCACGGCCTTCAGCCAGGTTTCGTAAGTAGTGTCGCCACTCTGGGGATCGAGGCCAAGTAATCGGTAATTTTCATCCGACCAGAATACTTTGTTGCTGGCAATGTCCCACTCCCACGCGCCACCACGGGCGGCCAGTAAAGCCTGGCTGAGGCGCTCTTCACTCTCGCGTAAAACCTCCTCAGCTTTGTTGCGCTCGCTAATGTCGCGGTTGACGGCTACAAAACCAATCGGCTGCCCCTGGTGATTCGTAACAAGTGAAACCGACGCCTGAATGGGTATCTTGATGCCATCCCGACGGTTCTGAACAACTTCGCCTTTCCAAAATCCCCGGGAGTTGATTTCGTCTAATACTTCATCTAGCGAACTATCCAGGTAATCATTTTGTATAAATTCTGCCAGCGGGTGGCCGAGGACTTCTTCTTTTGCCCAGCCATACAAGGATTGCGCTGTTGCGTTCCAGTGTGTAATGGCAAAAGACATATCCGTACCTATCACCGCATCTTGCATGCTGGCGAGCAGGTGGGCTTGAAAGTTAAGATTTCCCTCTGCCTGCTTGCGGTCAGTGATGTCGAGCGCGGTGCCGCGCAGCCCGATAAGCTTTCCCTGCTCGTCGCGCCATTGTTCGCCGCGTGCCAACAGCCAGCGGCGCGAACCATCCTGCCGCACATGCTCCAATTCGATTTCATAAGGTTCTCCGGTCCGCATGGTTTTTCCCACCGATATTCTCATGCGTGCCATGCTGTCGGGCGTATAGAGATAATCCTGTTCAGCCATGCTGGGAACGGGCTTGGTTGGGTCTACTCCCAGGATTCTGCACAACTCGGTAGACCAGGTTGGCGTATCGGTAGCGGCAAGCCAATCCCAACTGCCAACATGGGCAATGCGCTGTGCTTCTTCTAGGTGAGCCTCGCTCTGGCGCAGCGCCGCATCAGATTGCTTGCGCCTGGAAATATCGCTGATGGCCAGCCTGATTAGGCGCGTCTTGTCCACATCCAAGGTGGCAGCTTCCAGCCGGGCATCGAACAATTTGCCATCTTTGTTTTTAAGGCGTACTTCGAAGCTTCGTTCATCACCGCCTTGGAAGAGCAAATGAAGAGACAAGTAAAGCGCGTCTTTGTCTTTTAAGACAGTAAATTGGTTGAGGGGTTTTCCCAGGAGATATTTGCGTGGGAGGCCCAACATGCGGGCGGCAGTGAGATTGGCTTCTTGAATGATGTCGGACTCATGCAAAACCAGGTACCCAACCGGGGCGAAGTCAAACAAGTCGGTATATCGTTGGCGGACTGTATCTAATTCCAGGTACAGTCGCTGCAGTTCTTCGTTTTGTAATTCCAGTTCCGCCTGATGGACACGCAGTTCGTGAAGCATGGTGGCCACGCCAGCAGGGGTAAGCGCGGCCAGGTTTTCTTCGGCTTCGGCTCTTTTTACTTTTTCTTCAGCCCGTTCTCGCAAAACCTTTTTTGTATGCTCCGAGAGGGGAGTGAGCGGCTCCATCTTGCTGTTTGTTTGGGTCATCCTCACATCTCCAGTATCCACCATCCCGGAGGTTTTGAATCTTCGGGGGATGCGGTTGCTCGCTCTTACGAATCGGTATTTTCCTGCACAATCACGGAAAACCCAATGACTTGCCCATCGTTATCTTTGAGGGGGTACCAGCCTGCTTGCCAAGTTTTTTGGACGCCGGGCTGCACGGCCGTTTCACCCTGGAATTCAATATCTGTAACTGGCTCACCTGTTTTCAAGATGTCGGCGGCCAGTTTTTGTGCCTGCTCAGCTTGCGCGGGCACCATTTCCTGAATCGTTTTGCCGATGTGGTCTGCGGCCGGAATGCCGTTGATAACCGCCAGCCTGTTATTGATGTGGATGTAACGCAAATTGACATCCAGCACAGCCAGGCCAATGGGCAAGTCATTGTAATAGGATGTCGTCTCGGCCTTGGACTTTTGCAGCAGATCTTCGGATTGTGCTCGTTCGAGAATATCGGTTGTTTGGCGGGCCACTAAATCAATCAGATGGAGGGTGGTTGCATCCGGTTTGTGGGGTGTTTTGGTGTGGGTGGAAAGTACGCCCAATACCTGTCCGGAACGGCCGATTAAAGGCGTAGATTGTACTGCCTGTACCCCAGCTTTTAACTGTACCTCAAGCGCCTGTGTGCCCACAAAAATAGGGCTGGTGGTGACGTCTTCTACAACAATCCGCTCCTGGCGCTCCAGGGCGGTTCCACACGCTCCATTACCTTCGCTAACACTATCCCAAAACTGTAAAAATTCAGATTCAAAACCAATTTGCGCCACAATTTTTAACGAGTTTGAATTCGGATCAAACAGCTGCATGTTGCCCATATCGGCACCGGCAATGGTAACGGCCGTTTTCACAATCGCATCCAGAATGGCCTGCCGGTCGCCATTTTCCATAAAAAGTGCCCCAAGGTTGATGAGCTGCATTATCGCGTCCAAATAACCTTCCACCTGTTTTTTACTGACAAACAGCGACTCCTCGGCCTGCTTGCGTTCGGTAATGTCTATTGAGGTGATAACCGCACCCTCAATAACATTATCCAGAGTACGGTAAGGGCGGATGCGCATCATGTAGACATCTCCAGCCTGGGTTCGCACTTCAAATTCTTTGGGAACCAGGGTATCGAGAACCGTTTGAATATCTTCAACCAACGTATTGTAATTAACCAGGTTGGAGACGATGTGACCCACGGGCCGACCGATGTCGGTTTGGATGAAGTTAATAAGCTGCGTGGCGGCCGGGGTGAAACGGACAATGTGCTGCTGCATGTCTACAAACAGGGTTGCCACCCCGGTACCAGCCAGCAGATTATTCATGTCGTTGTTGGTACGCGATAGTTCGGAGATATTGCTTTGTAATTCAGTGTTGACCGTGGCCAATTCCTCGTTGACCGATTGCAGTTCTTCTTTAGAAGTTTCTAACTCTTCGTTGGTGGATTGCAGCTCTTCGTTGACCGACTGCAATTCTTCATTGGCCGATTTAAGTTCTTCATTGGAGGTTTCCAGCTCTTCGATGGTTGTCTGGAGATAATCCTCTTTGCCGCGCAGTTCCAGTTCCAGGGCAGCAATGCGGGCCTGGGCTTCGCTGGAAAACGGTGCGTCATCGGCGCTTATGTCAGCGTCATCCTCTGACAATTCAGGCTGTTCCTCCAGAACAACCAGGTAAATATCTGATAATAAACCGGAGCCCTCCTTGAAGGCGACCGGCTGCACGGCGAGGTTGGCGAGAATCGTATCACCGTTAGTGCGAACGCGCAGCCCATGAAAATGAACCGGCTTCCTTTCGGTTACGGCCTGGCGCAGGGCGGCAGTCAGCTCGCGCTGTAGGCCGCTGCGGGCCATGGCCATAATGTTCATGGCGGCATCGCCAGGGGCCGGTTCCAGGAATTTACCGGTACGGCCGTAAATATGCAGAATCTCACCCCGTTCATTGACCAGCGCCCCGACCGAGCCATAGTAGTCCAATAGAGCCTTCTGAATGATTCCCTGTAAATTTACCTGTTTGTTCGGGTGGCCGTCAGACGGCCGCTCATGGGCAACGGTTCCCCTGGCTAGCGGCGGAACAAATTCCCCTAAAGGTAAGCGGGAAGCCCCAGAAAGATCCTCTTGCCGCAGATAAATCTTCCATTTTCGGTCCAGCGGCTGAAAAGCATTCGTGTGTTCACCCACCGTTTCCGACGCGCCCAGAAAAAGCACGCCTTCCGGGTTGAGGGCATAGTGAAATAGAGGAATGAGCCTTTTTTGCAGGTCGCCGTTCATATAAATCAACAAGTTACGGCAGCTAATCAAATCCAGTTTAGAAAAGGGCGGATCCTTGATCACATTTTGCTCAGAAAAAACAAGCAAATCGCGCACACTTTTCTGAACCCGGTAGGTATTGCTGTCTTCATCCAGTGCAAAGAAGCGGGCCAGCCGTTCCGGGGTGATGTCAGCGGCAATGCTGCCGGGAAATACCCCGCTACGGGCCTGTTCAATCGCCTGTTGGTCAATATCGGTGGCAAAAATCTGCACTTTGAAGGTCAGTTTTAATGTTTCCATCTGTTCCTGAACGAGGATAGCCAGCGAATAAGCTTCCTCGCCGGTGGAACAGCCACAAACCCAGACGCGAATGTCGGCGCCAATCGGCTTATTGTTAAAGAGCCGGGGAATGACCTGGGTTTCCAGCACCTGAAAGGCTTCGGGATCGCGGAAGAAACTGGTCACGCCGATCAACATATCCCGGAACAAGGCTTCTAATTCAACGGTGCTATTTTGCAGGTACCGCAGATAATCATCCATCTGCTCTAACTGCGCCAAAGCCATCCGTCTTTCCACCCGGCGGATTAAGGTGTTTTGTTTATACTGTGAAAAATCATGGCCGGTTTGAGCGCGAATGAGAATACAGATTTTTTGCAGCGTATCTTCTAACTTGGGCGTGGGTGGTGCAACATGAATTGTACGCCTACCAAAGGCATGGCTGACATAGGCGATTAAACGGGCCGGCATATCGGCCGGTGGTAAAATGTCATCAACCAGGCCAGTGGCAATGGCGCTGCGTGGCATACCGTCATAGGAAGTAGATTCGGGGGACTGAACGAGTACAATACCCCCTTCCCCTTTGACGGCGCGCACGCCCAGCGTCCCATCCGTCCCCGTGCCGGAGAGGACAATGCAGATGGCACGTTCATGCTGATCCTGAGCCAGTGAACGGAAGAAGAAATCAATGGGCAGCCGCACGCCGCGCGGCGCGTTAGGCTCCAGCAGGCGCAGCACACCGTTGAGAATAGCCATATCGCGGTTGGGAGGAATGATGTAGGTGCAATTAGGCTCTACCTTCATGCCGTCTTCAACTTCGTAGACCTGCATGGGGGTGTACCGTTTGACCAACTCAGTGAGAATGCTTTTATGATCGGGCGAAAGATGCTGCACCAGCACAAAAGCCATACCGCTCTCCGATTTGGCTGGCATGGCCGAGAAGAACTTTTCAAAGGCGGCCAAGCCACCAGCGGAAGCGCCAATGCCAACGATGGGGAAGTCCTGGCCTGTTTGGTCAGGCTGTTTCGTTTCGTCAACAGCCTCCATTTTCTGTTCAATGATGGTTGGCGGGGTTTCTTGTTTTGTACCAGATTTCTTTTTTCTGCTCATCATACACCTGCGAGGGGGGGGATTATTCTGTAATGGTTACATTATATACTAATTAGTCCGCTTTAGAATTAGCATCACTTGCAGGTGGTGTGATTGGCGGCAAAACAGTCAGGTCAGGTTGTCCAATTGCATAGGTTACAGAGGATAACAACGTGGCTTAACTGTTTTCTGCGGCGAGAACGGCCGTACACAAAATCCCCAGCGTCGAGTATTGCTTTATTGGCAGAACCTGCAGGCAATCCTACCCGTAGGTTGGGCGCTGTGGCCAGCCAGCGGGAGAATCTTCCCAATCTTCTTGTCGCCCGTAGGGAGTCATATCCAGCAATCTATACACATCACTTAGCGATTCGCAACCGCGTTTGTAAGTTGAATAGGTATGAAATATGTCATCACCAACACGGAAGAAGACACTTAAACCATGTCTTTCGCCGCCATCAACTGTAACTTCGAAGTCCTGATTGAAATCGGTGTCAAAGGATGAGTACCAGGAACGTTCCCAGTCCATACGCGTTTTGTATGCAAGCAGCTTTTCTAATGGAGCACGCGAGATAATGACAAATTGTGTGTTACGCACTTGGAGTTCGGATAAATCCCCCAGATCATTTACAAATCCAGTACAGCCCATGCAACCATCATCCCAAGAAGGGTCAAACATAAAGTGATACACAATGAGTTGGCTATGCCCGTCGAACAAATCGTAAAGGCTATGTTGCCCTTCTGGACCGTTAAATGTGTAGGTTTTTTCAACCTTTACCATGGGCAATCTGCGGCGTTCAGCGCTGACCTGGTCTTGATGTTTGGTAAGCGCCTTCTCATGGGCAAGCAATGTTTCCCGAGCTGCCAGCCATTCGTCTTTACTTACAATTTTGGGATGCGCCGAATCTTGAGTTGTCATATTTTGTCCTTTCCTGACTCAGTTAAAATAAGCGGAATCTTAGAATATATGTTCTACTCAGTCAAGATGAAAAGGCACTACAATCCACCAGCTTTTTTACCCCCAAAAGCCGCAGAACTGAGGTAAAACAGCCCGATGATGACAAACAGTCCTCCAGGCACACCGCCACAGGCCAGCCTTAGCATCAACATCCCTTGTTCTGGGGAGTTGGGCAATGGCGTGCCGCTCTGTTTCACCAACAGAAGTTCCCAAAGAAGATAAATTTGCCCAACCAGGAATCCCCAGAAAATGAGCTTACCCTCGTTTTTCTTATTATCTTTTCGCGCTTTCCACCAAGAAATGAGCAGATAAGCTTGAATTAAAAGGACAATAATGGTTGGGACAAAATATATCATCGCTTCACTAGCTTGTTTCGGCGGCGAGAACGGCCGCTCCAATAATTCCCGCCTCGTTGCGCAGTTCCGCCGGGATGATGGTGGCCCGCGTTTTGATGAAGTGCAGAAACTCCTCGTGCTTCTTGCTGACGCCACCGCCAATGATGATCAGCTCCGGTGAAAACAGAAATTCGATGTGCTGGAAGTAGGTATTCAGCCGCTTGCCCCACTGCTTCCAGGTCAGGTTTTTCTCTTCGCGGATGCGTTCAGCCGCGTGATTTTCCGCATCTTTTTTCTGGCCGCGCAGGTAAACGTGGCCGAGTTCCGTGTTGGGCACCAAATGTCCGTTCACAAAAACCGCGCTGCCAATGCCCGTGCCCAGCGTGAAGATCATCACCGTGCCCGGCACATCTTTGCCCGCGCCAAAGCGCATCACCGCCACGCCCGCTACATCCGCATCATTGGCCAGGATCACCGGGCAACCTGTGACTTCAGCCATCATTTGCTGGGCTGGGAAGCCAATCCATTCGTCATCAATGTTAGCCGCAGACCACGTAACACCGTTGATGACAATGGCCGGAATGCCCACGCCAATCGGCCCGCTATATTCAAAATGGTCCACAATTTGCTTCAGCACGCCGATAACTGCTTCTGGTTTGGCCGGTTGCGGCGTGGGAATCCGCAGGCGATCCGTCACCATTTCCCCTTTTTCTGTGTCTACCAGCGCGCCTTTAATGCCGCTACCCCCAATGTCAATGCCAAGTGCGATCATTCTTCTTTCCTCCTGCCAATGGTTTTTTTGTTGATGGCGGCTAACTGCGCTTCTACTTCGCGCACGGCCGTTTTCCCCGCCGCTAGCCCCTCATCCAACCGATGAAAATCGAACAGCCCGATGGAGCCCATGTTGGGCTGCAACAAAATTTCTGGTTTGGAGATGGCCAGATGTTTTTGCAACGTCTGCGCCGTGATGATGTCTGCCACCACAGACATGATTTGCCACGTTTTTTGCCGTTGGGTCAGGGCCAGCGCCTTGCCCAGCACGCCGGTGGGCGTTGGCGCGGGTTTGTCTGGCGTGCCAAAGGGTGCCGTGTTGCTCAAATCTACGGCGATGACGTACGTTGCACCGCGCGCGCGGGCAATGCTGAACGGCGTGTTGTTGAGGATGCCGCCGTCGGTGAGCACCATGCCGTCCCGCTCCACCGGAGGGAACAAAATGGGAATGGCAATGGTGGCGAGTACGGCCGTAATCACATCCCCCTCATCCAAAATCACCTCTTTGCGCGATACCAAATCAGAGGTAACAACCGCCAGCGGAAGGCCCAACTCCGAAAATTTCGGCCGTCCGATGTACGATTCCAGCAGCTGCTCGATTTTGTTCACACCCGCCAACGCAGCGGCGCTGCCAGAAAACGAGTACAGCGAAGCAATGTTCATCTCCCGGAAACAATCCGTGAGATCGTCACAGGTGAGGCCAGAAGCGTACAGTGCCCCCACCAAACCGCCAATGCTGGTGCCAGTAATGAGGGCGGGACGGATTTCCAGCCGTTCCAGCTCCATCAACACGCCGATGTGAGCCGCACCCCGTGCGCCACCCCCGCCTAAAGCCAGGCCAATCTTCATCTTACTTTCCTTTGAAAGAAGGCGGCCGTTTCATCATGAAACTTTGCGCCCCTTCCAGAAAATCTTCACTGCTCATGAGCTGACTCTGCGCCCACCCTTCCAACATCAACCCGCGATCAATGTCGCTCAGGCCATCAATGACCCGCTTGGCCATGCCCACCGCCAGCGGCGCGGCCAGGTTGATTTCGGCGGCCAGCTCCTCCGCTTTGGCCATGAGCTGATCTTCGGGCACGACGTAGTTCACAATGCCCCACCGTTCCGCATAGGCCATGTCAAAATGCCGCCCGGTGAAAATCAGCTCCTTAGCGCGGGCCGGGCCGACCAGCCGCGTCAGCCGCGTGGTGCCCCCCACATCCGGGATGATGCCCAGGCGCGTTTCCGGCAGCCCCATCTGCGTCCCCTCGGCGGCAATGCGGATGTCGCAGGCCAGGGCCAGCTCCATCGCCAAACCAAGGCAGTAACCATGCAGCAGGGCAATCGTAGGCACCTCCAGGCGCTCCAACCGGGTGTGTACCGCCTGAAAATCATCGGTGATGTGGCGCATGCGCTGCTGCCAGTGCGGGCCATACTTTTGTGCCAGCCCCAGCAAATTACTCACGTCAATCCCGGCCGAAAACGCTTTGCCCTCGCCGCGAATGATGACGGTGCGGATGTTGGGGGTGCGGTTTGCTTGGGATACGGCCGTATCCAACCCCTCGATCAATTCCGTATTCATCGCATTCCGCTTGTCCGGCCGATTTAGAATTATTTCAAAAATGGAGTCCCGCTGCTGTGTTAGGACTAATTCGCTCATCATCCCTCCGTTTGTTAGTGAAAAGTAAAAAGTGATAAGTGAAAAGTGGACCTGTACTTTTCACTTTTTACTTATCACTTTTCACTCTCTCTTATCCAGTTGGTACGCCTCCAACTCCACCCCCAGCCCATCGGCCAGGCGATTGACGAACGCATAATACCCCGTCACCTGATTTATATCCAAAATCGCCGCGTCGCTAAAGCCCACCTCGCGCAGGGCAATCACATCGGCTTCCACCATCTCCCAGGGAGCGAGGGTGAGTTTTACGGCGTAGGTGAGCATCTGGCGGTCGGCGGCGCTGAGATCGGCCGTGCGCCAATCGTTTTTGAGCGCATCAACCAGCGCCTGGTCGTTGGTCAGGCGGAGCAGCCCGGCTCCGTGGTGTACAATTCAGTAATGGCACTGGTTCACCGCCGAGGCGACGACGGCAATCATCTCCCGCTGTGCCCGGCTCAGGTCCGACTTGCCGCGCATGAGGTGGGCGTACAGGTCGTAATGGGTACGCAGCGATTTAGGATTCAGGCTGTGGATACGCAAAATATTATCTACCACGCCCGCTGGCTCGATGTACTTTTCATACATCGCCTTCAGCGCCCCGGTCGCTTCTTCCATTGAGATCATCTTTATCCAGGCCATCTTCCTTCTCCTAATTTTTAACTTACAAGGATGCGGAGAAAATCTACGCAATTTGCATAATCTGTGGATAAATACCGTGCCGATGATAGCAAAAGTGGGGCAAGGACGCAGGTGGTTGGCAATTTGGTGTAGCAAGGCCACAATTGGCAGAAATTCTTTGCCACAGAGCACACAGAGACTTTAGCAAATAAATCTCCTTCTCTCTGGGCTTCCTGGGGCAAGGGTTTAGAGGTTTAGCATGTCTAAAAACGTTTATGTTACCCACTGGGGGCGATTGGGGGGCTGCGGATGAACGGCCGTTCCCACCACGCTTTTGTCACTTTCCTCATGCTCAACGACAGCTACCTGCCGGGGGTGCTGCTGCTGGCCCACGGCCTGCGCCGCCAAAAAACAGAAGCCGATTTGATTTGCATGGTGACCGAGGAAATCAGCCGCCCGGCGCGGCAGGCGTTGGCCCAGTTGTATGATGAGGTCATTGATGTAGAAAAGATTTTTGTGCCCCATGCGCGAGTGGGCAAACGGCCGTATCTCCCCTACGTCTTCACCCGCCTGCACGCCCTGCGCCTGGGGGCCGATGGCGATTTGGGCCACAGTTACGAGAAGATTGTCCTGCTGGACGCCGACCTGCTGCCACTGCGCCATTACGACCAACTGTTCGCGCTGCCCACGCCCGCCGGAACCATCAATGAGCGCAAAACCCACGTCATGGAATGGGGAGAGGACGGCAACTTCATTATCCCCGACAGCGTGGCGCAGGACGGCACCTGGAACTGGCACCAAATTTACGCAGACTGCCCTCACGGCCAACCCATCCCCACCGCCATCACCGACCGCGTCGCCAGCGACCCGGCTAACATGGGTGTGATCAGTTCGCTGCTCGTGCTAGAGCCGTCGCTGGCCGAGTTTAATGCCATCATGCAAGACATCCAAGCGCCAGAAATGCAGCCGCTGGTTAGCGACGCTTTCGACTGGCCGGAGATGCAATACTTGACGCTGCGCTACTCTGGTCGCTGGACAAATGTGGATTTGCGTTACCACAGCCTGAACGGCTATCCCAATCTGAACGTGCTGTACGGGGTTCATTTCACGGGCTTCAAGCCGTGGCAATTTCGCCGCGAGGGATCAATGGACCGATACGGCCGTCGCGATGATTTCCAGCTCTGGTTCAACCTGTACCGAGAGATGCTGCAAACCCAGCCACGGCTGCAAAGCAATCGCAAGCTGGGCACGCTTTTGCAGAAAATTAATGAATTTCTGGGCATTATTTCCGCCCCGCCAACGCAAAAGCCTGCCAGGAAACGGCCGTTTGCCCCCAAATCGCCCAAGAAACCAACCCCTCGCCGTAAAGCCGACAAAAAATTGCGTAAAAATAAGCGAAACGGCCGTTCCTGACTGTTGCTGCTTTAATTGCTTCCCACTATAATCACTTCACTTTTACTGGAAAAGACAGAGTGTCTTACCCTGTCAATTGCAAAAGTTTCTTTTGATAAGGAAGGAGAACAAAATGCAAAAATCAAAGTTTTGGCTGTTAAGCCTGCTGCTTATTTTGGCAATGGCTCTGGTAGCATGTGGCGGCGGTGGCGATGAGCCAGCTGCTGATGAAACCGATACCGCGGCCGAAGATGCAAGCGGCGATACCGAAGAAATGGCTGAAGAAGAAGCGCCCATGGAAGAAGAAGTTGCAGAAGTAGAAACGGACGCAACAGACTGCTCCAGCGAAGAGGTTTTCTGTATTGGTCTGGTAACGGATGTTGGCGAAGTGGATGACAAATCCTTCAACCAGTCCGCTTGGGAAGGTGCGCAAAGCGCCGCCGATGCGCTAGGTGGTCCAGTTGATTACATCGAAACCAGCGACGCCAAAGATTACGGCGCAAATATCGCCCTGTTCGCTGACGCTGGCTACGATGTCATCGTAACCGTTGGGTTTGCTTTGGGCGAAGCCACCGCTGAAGCTGCTCTGACCTACCCCGACATTGACTTCATCGGTGTGGACCAGTTCCAGGCCTGGCAGTTTGATGAAGACACCTCCAACGACATCCCCAACCTGGCTGGTTTGATCTTCAATGAAGACAAAGCTGGCTTCCTGGCTGGTGCTTTGGCTGGTATGCTGACCGAGACGAACACGATTGCGGCCGTTTTGGGCACCGACCTTGTTCCCCCGGTTGTCGCCTTCAAAGAAGGGTACGAAGCAGGCGCACTGTACGTTAACCCAGATGTCACCTTCATCTCCACCTACCATCCCGGTGGTTTGGATGTAGCCTTTACCGACCCCGAATGGGGTGCCAGCACCGCTGCTCAGGCCATCGGCCAGGGTGCAGACGTGATCTTCGGTGCCGGTGGTAAAACCGGTAACGGCGCTCTGATTGAAGTTGCCAGCAACGCAGGCCTCTTTTGCATCGGCGTAGACACCGACCAGTGGGAAACTGTTCCTGAAGCACACAGCTGCCTGGTTTCCAGCGCTATGAAGCTCATCACCCCTGGTGTCTTTGACCTGATATCCGCCTCAAAAGATGGCAGCTTCCCGGCTGGCAACTTTTTCGGTGGTGTTGGTCTCGCCCCGTTCCATGATTTTGACGGTGCTGTTTCTGACGAAATCAAAACCACACTGGAAGAGATCGATGCTGGTTTGCAGGATGGTTCAATCTCCACAGGTTATGGTCAGTAATTCTCTGCCTTGCCTGATGTTTTAACTTTTAGCTGAACATGTGCGGCGTGCCTTCGGGTGCGTCGCACATTTTGTTTATCCTCATTTTCCACTGCAAAAGGTGGTCTTATGACAAAAGTCGCAACTAACGAGCAACCTGGCAATGCGGTTCTTTATTGGCTTGGGCGCATATGGCGTGGGGTGAGTGTGCCGCTAACGGCCGTTCTCCTGGCAGGTATCATTGGTTCTATCATTCTTTGGCTTTCAGACGCCAACCCATTGGAAGCGTACGCCGCCCTTTACCGCGGCGCGTTTGGCAATGCAACCGCAATCGGCCGTACCCTGGAAAAAGCCACCCCCCTCATTTTGGGCGGTTTGGCCGTCGCATTTGCCTTCAAAGCTGGCTTGTTCAACATCGGCGGGCAGGGGCAGTTACTGCTAGGCGCTATCATCGCTGGCGCGGTTGGCTTTGCCTTCACCGATTTGCCCTTCATCGTTCACATGCCGCTGGCCTTGCTGATTGGCAGCTTTATGGGGGCGCTGTTTGCCAGCATCGCCGGGGCGCTGCGCACCTACACGGGTGCCCACGAAGTGATAACCACCATCATGCTCAACTTCGTCGCCATCAACATCACCGACTATTTGGCCGATGGCCCCTGGAAAGACAGTGGCATCGTCGCCCGCACGCCAGCCATCGCCGAATCAGCCGCCATTCCGGTGTGGGGCACACTGCCCGCAGGCTTTTTTATTGCCGCAATTATGGCCTTTGCCACCTGGTATTTGCTCTTTCGCACCACGTTGGGCTACGAAATTCGCACCGTTGGCCTGAATTCACACGCGGCGCATTATGCCGGCATCAAAGTGGCGCGAACCATTATTTTGACGATGGCGATTAGCGGTTTTTTGGCCGGGATGGGTGGCGCAATTGAGACGTTGGGCGTCGTCGGCCGTTTTCAGCCGGGCTTCAACACAGGGCTGGGTTTTGACGGGATCACCATTGCCCTGCTGGCCCGCACCAACCCGCTGGGTGTCATTCCCGCAGCGCTGCTCGTGGGCGCAATGCAGGCTGGCTCCAGCCAAATGCAGTTTGATGCCGACGTGCCAGTGCAGATTATTGACGTGATTCAGGCGCTGATTTTGTTCTTCGTTTCGGCGGAGATGATTGTGCGTTGGATTATTCGCACCCGCGCCGACGAAGGCGGCGGCGTGACCATCAGCAGCGGCTGGGGCAGCAGCTAGAGGAGGCTTTTATGGATTCCACAATCACCCCAAGCAATGGTAAAAGCTGGCTCGATTCGCTCCGTTCGGTGGGCGGCGTGCTGGCGGTGGGCATCGTGGTTGCCGTTGTTTATGGGTACATCACCAACCCTAATGTGACAACGGCCGTACTCGCCTCCACCCTCCGCCAATCCACCCCGCTGGTGCTGGGTGCGCTCTGTGGCCTCATCGGTGAGCGTTCCGGCATCGTCAACATTGGCATTGAAGGCCAGATGCTCATGGCTGCTTTCATTGGTTTTTTGGCCAATGTATATACTGGTAATCTGTTCCTGGCCGTGCTGGCTGGCGTGGGCACGGGCGCTCTCCTGGGCGCATTTTTAGGTCTCATGTCCATCGGCCTCAAAATGGATCAGATTATTGGCGGCACGGTTATCAATATTTTGGCGCTGGGCCTGACCAGCTTCTTTTACCAGGCCGGGCTGACTACCCAGGGCAAATTACTACCCATCAGTTTTGGCTTTTTAGCAGACATCCCACTGATTGGCCCGGTTTTGTTTAATAATCCGCCCATCACCTATGCCACACTTATTTTGGTGGTACTGGTGCATTTTGTGCTGTTCCACACCCGCTGGGGCTTGCGCACGCGCGTCATTGGTGAGCATCCCAGCGCCGCCGACACGGTGGGCATCAATGTTCATATGATGCGTTATGTAAACATAGCTATTGCTGGTGGGATTGCCGGGCTGGCTGGTGCGTATCTCACGCTGGAAGCGGTTGGCTCTTTTGAACGGGCGATGACAAATGGCCGTGGCTTTGTAGCGCTGGCGGTGATGCTCTTTGGCAAGCGGACGCCGCTGGGAGCCTGGGGCGCGGCGCTGCTGTTTGGTTTTGCCACTGCCCTGCAAACGCAGCTCCAGTTTGGCGGCCAAATTACCATCCCGCACCAGTTCATTGGCATGCTGCCTTACGTGCTCACCATTTTGGTTCTGGCTGGCTTTGTGGGCCGCAGCCGCGACCCCAAAGCGCTAGGCCAAGTGTACGAAACCGAATAAAAGTTTACCGCAGAGTACGCAGAGTACGCGGACAAAATCTAAAAAACTCTGCGCCCTCCGCGCGCTCTGCGGTGGAAATAACAGCGAGACAGTGACATGACAGATCAGATAGTGTTGCAAGCAAAAGGAATCACCAAACGTTTCCCCGGCGTGTTAGCCAACGACAGCGTAGATTTGACGCTGCACAAGGGCAAGATTTTGGCGCTGCTGGGCGAAAATGGCGCGGGCAAAAGCACGCTGATGAACATGCTGTATGGCCTGTACCATCCCGATGAGGGTGAAATCTGGATCAAGGGCGAGCAGGTGGCGCTGAAAAATCCCCGCGATGCGATTGATCGCGGCGTGGGCATGGTGCATCAGCATTTTCAGCTGGTGCCGGTAATGACGGTAGCAGAAAATGTGATGCTTGGCGCTGAGGTGGTGAAGAACGGCCGTCTCGATATGCGTGGCGCTGAAAAACAAGTCCTGGAGCTTTCGCAGCAGTATGGACTGCAAGTAGACCCCACGGCGGTCGTGGAAGATTTGCCTGTGGGCACGCAGCAGCGGGTGGAAATCATCAAAGCGCTGTACCGCAAAGCGGATATTTTGATTCTGGATGAGCCAACGGCCGTACTCACCCCCCAGGAAGCCACCGAACTGTTCCGCATCATGCGCGAACTCACCGAGCGGGGCGTTTCCATCATTTTTATTACCCACAAGCTCAAAGAGGTGCTGGCCATCGCCGACAACATCGCCGTGCTGCGCGGTGGGCGCATGGTGGGCATGGCTGATCCAAAAACCGCTACCCAGGCCACCCTGGCCGAACTGATGGTGGGACGCAAAGTCATCTTGCAGGTAGAAAAAGATGCTCCACAGCCGAAAAACGTGGTCCTGAGGGTAGAAAATCTGGAAGTGCTGGATGATCGGGGGCATACGGCCGTAAAAGGCGTCACGCTCGAAGTGCGGGCAGGTGAAATTGTGGGCGTAGCCGGGGTACAGGGCAATGGTCAGCGCGAACTGGTAGAAGCGCTCACCGGGCTGCGACCCGTCCAAACTGGCAGCGTCACCATCGAAGGGCACGATTGCACCCACGTCACCCCACGCCAGGTTACCGAACTCGGCGTGGCCCACATCCCCGAAGATCGGGAAAAGCATGGCCTGGTGATGCAGTACACCGTCGCCGACAACATGGTGCTGAACAACTACTACCAAACACCGTACGCCAGCGGCCCCATCATGCACCAGGAAGCAATTGACAAGCACGGCACCGACCTGGTCACCGAATTTGACGTGCGCACGCCCAGCATCCACACGGCCGCCCGCACGCTTTCTGGCGGTAACAAGCAAAAAGTGATTGTGGCCCGCGAATTTTCGCGCCCCACCAAGCTGCTGATCGCTGCCCAACCCACGCGGGGCATTGACGTTGGCTCGATTGAGTTCATCCACAACCAGATTGTGGCTCAGCGAGACCGGGGCGTGGCAGTGCTGGTCGTCTCGGCTGAGCTGGATGAGGTGCTGGGTCTGGCTGATCGGGTGGCTGTAATGTTTGACGGCCGTATTGTGAAGATTCTGCCCATCGCCGAAGCCACTCGCGAGCGGGTTGGCCTTCTCATGGCCGGTTCCGACGAGTAAAACTTATGACCGAACCCCAACGTATCATCGCCTTCCAAGGTGAACCCGGCGCGTACTCCGAACAAGCCGTCCACGAGCATTTTGGCCCCAAAACGTCTACGCTGCCCTGCCGCACCTTTTCCGAGATGTTTGATGCGGTGCATAACGGCCGTGCCACGCAAATCATGCTTCCCGTCGAAAATTCTCTGGCTGGTATGGTCATTCCCGCCTACGACATGCTGGTAGACCACGATTTGCGCGTCCAGGCGGAAGTGATTGTGCGGGTAGAGCATTGCCTCATGGCTCCTGCTGGCACGCTGATTAACGAAATTACGCACGTGATGTCCCACCATCAGGCGCTGGCCCAATGCGAAACCAACATCAAGCGTCAGGGACTCATCCCCGTAGACCATTACGATACGGCTGGAGCGGCTCGCGATCTGGCCAACAACCCCAAACCCGGCCTGGCCGCCATCGCCAGCGCTCTGGCTGCCGAAACGTACAATCTGGAAATTCTGTCCCACAATTTTGAGGATATGGATTTCAACTTCACCCGCTTTTTTGTGCTGGGCAAGCTGGACCCGGCCCGGCAGGACCCATGCAAAACCTCCATCATTTTCACCACGCGCCATGTGCCGGGCGCGCTGCACATCGTGTTGGGTGAGTTGGCCAGCCGGGGCATCAACCTCACCAAAATCGAGTCCCGTCCTCGCCGAAATCGGCCGTGGCATTACCGTTTTTTTGTCGATTTTGAGGGGCATGAGGATGATGAAGCCGTGCAGGAAGCGATGTTGGGCATCTTGAAGCAATCCTCGTTTTTGCAAGTGCTTGGCTCTTACCCTATGGCCAAAATGCCCAGCTACTAATTTATTGTTGCCGCCGGATAATCGGCTGTAGAAAAATCAAATCGCCCCGTTATTACCCCTAAAAACAAGCTCGTCGTAGGCTTAAACTACAATTTACCTTGTCAGGGTTTAATCTCTTCTGTTGATAAAACAGTTTAAGGAGATTGACCTATGACAACACAAGCGATTGAAACGCATGAATTAACCAGAAAGTACGGCGAGCAAACGGCCGTTTCCCACCTCACCCTCGCCATCCCCCAAGGCGAAATCTTTGGCTTTTTGGGACATAACGGGGCTGGCAAAACCACCACCATCAGCCTGCTAACCACGCTCCTGCTGCCGACCTCCGGCAGCGCCAAAATCTTTGGCGACGATGTGGTGCAGCAGAACCGGGCCGTGCGGCAGCGCATTGGCTATGTGCCGGAAAATGTGCGCCTCTACAACGACCTGACTGTTGCCGAAAACCTGCGGTTTTTGGGTGAATTATCGGGCGTGCAGAACGTGGACGGCCGTATCGCAGAACTCCTGCAACTGTTAGAGCATCCCGAATGGCGCGATTTACGTGTGGGCACCTTCTCTAAAGGGATGCGCCAGCGCATTGGCATCGCCCAGGCGCTGCTGCACCAGCCAGATGTCCTCTTTTTGGATGAACCCGCCTCCGGGCTAGACCCGGAAGGGCAGCGAGCGATTGGCGACCTGATTGTGCGGCTCAATCATGAATTTGGCATCACCATTTTCATGAACACCCACCAGCTTTCGGAAGCGGCCAAATTGTGTACCAGCATCGGCATCATGAATCACGGCCGTCTCGTCATGGCCGACACCTTAGCCAATGTGATGCAGCGCTTCCCCAATACCCCATCTTTAGAAGAAATCTACCTGCAAGTTGGCGCAAAGGAGTTGTCATGAACACCTCCTTGATTATCGCCCGCAAAGAGTTCCGGGCCGCCTTTCGCAACCGGCTTTTTCTCACCATCACCTTGCTCTTTTTGGGGCTGTCCATCCTGTCCGTTTACATCGGCAGCACCACCAAACGGGCCGAAATGCGGATTTATAACGAAACGGTGGCCACGCTGCCAGCGGAAGGTGCGGCGGTCATTCCGGCCGCGCCGGAAATCCACACCCTCACCATTTTGTCGAACTTAACAGAATACGTCGCCATTGTAGGTGCAATTTTGGCCGTCATTTTGGGCTACAACGCGCTCATCGAAGAAAAGGAATCGGGCGGCTTGAAGCTGATTTTGTCGCGCCCGGTGTACCGCGATCAGGTCCTCATTGGCAAATTGTTAGGGAATACGGCCGTTATCGCCACCCTCTTGGGGCTCGTATTCATTTTTAACCTGGTCTTGCTGGTCGTCATCGGCGGCATCTGGCCCACCGTCGGCGAGGCGATGCGACTCTTGACCTTTACCCTCATCGCCCTGGCCTACATGCTCATCTTTTTAACGGTGTCCATGTTCCTCAGCATTCGTTTAAACAATGGGGCGACGGTTTTCCTCATCTCCCTGACGCTGTGGGTGCTGGTGAGTTTTGTCGTGCCGCAAATGGCCGACGCGATGAAGAGTAATAGCAGCGTGGTTAACAGTATCAGCGGCGCGATCAACCAGATTCCGCAGGATACGGCCGTTTCCCAAGCCATCAACTATCTCTCTCCGACGTGGCATCTGCGTAACATCGGCGGCCAACTGCTGCAATTTGCCCCCGGCAGCGGCGGCATCAGCGCCGGAACCCTGGTCGGTCATACCCTGGCGACGCTGTTGGTCTTGTTAGCGCCCACCGCCGCGTTTATCGCCGCCGGATTCAATGTTTTTCAGCGCAACGAAACGCTGGTTTTGGAGAGTTAACCATGAAACGAACAATACTCTCCTTACTGGTATTGTTTTTGTTGTTGAGCGGCGTTTCTTTGGCCCGTGCCGATGAGATGGTCTTGTCCCAGACGGTGCAGGCCAGCCAAACGGCCGTTTACCAACTGGAAATCCACAACGAAACGGCCGTCGCCCACGATTACGCCCTCGCGCTGTCCGGCTTGACTGCCGGATTGACGACGACGTTCACCCAGGGCGGCCCACTGGTTAGCCAGATAACGGTTCCGGCCAACGAATATGGATCGGCGACGATGCAGGTGGCTGTGCCCGCAGAAACGGCCGTTGGTCATTACACTGCCCAATTTACGGCCATCCGCGACGATGGCGAGCAGTTGACAATGCCTGTGACGCTCAATGTAGAAAACACCTATGCCGTCAAGATTATTAGCCAAAATTTGAATGTGACGGCCTTCAGCGGCAAGGATTTTGTTTTGGATGTAACGGCCGTTAACAGCGGTGCCGCCGCCGTCACCAACCTGGCGCTGACCTTAGACGCCCCGGCCAAGTGGATTGTGCAAACAACCCCGGAAACTGTGCCGTCGCTGGCAGCGGGCGCAGAAATGACTTTCCATGTAATCGTCACCGTTCCCGCTTCGCAGGTGGCGACTGACCAAAAAATCACGCTGGCGCTCGACAGCGACCAAACTGCCAGCCCGGACAGCCCGCTGACGGTGCGCGTCCAGAACAGCCCGACGTTTTTGTATACGGCCGTAACCATCATGGCTTTGGCTGTCGTCGGCGCAATCGTCTACTTCCGCCGCAAAGGACGGCGTTAAACGTTATGACCACAACAACAATCACCCACACACACAGGCGTGTCCCCGCGCTTTGGGTCATCGCTCGGAAGGAAATTAGCGACGCTTTTCGCAATCGCCTCTTTCTCATCTCGATGATCATGCTCCTCGGCTTGAGCCTGATCGCCATCGGCCTGGGGTCGTTAAGCGTGCGCACCCAGATGAGCGACTACCTGCAATCGGTGCAAATCCTGACCGATTTGGGCCGCACCGACTTTCCGACCGCACCCTCGCTCAACCCCATCGCCGTTTCCAAGAACTTCATCAACTATCTGGCGATGGTTGGGGCGCTGCTGGCCATGATTCTGGGCTTTACGTCCATCAACAAGGAGCGGCAGGCCGGCACGCTGCGCCTCATCCTCTCCCGCCCCGTCTACCGCGACCAGTTTCTGACCGGCAAGGTTTTGGGAAATGCGGCGCTGCTGGCGGTGCTGATGACGGCCGTTGGCCTGGTCACCTTTCTGGCTATTGGCCTCATTGGGCGCGTCTGGCTCACGGGAGACCAAATCATCCGGCTGGCTTTAACAATGGGCATGTCCTGGCTGTACCTGATGACCTTCTACCTGTTGGCCCAATTCTTCACCCTGCTCATGCCCAACAGCAACCACGCGCTGCTGCTCACCGTCATCGTCTGGCTCGTCTTCGCCTTCATCTTCCCCCAAATTGGCGACACGATGGACTTGGACAATCAGCTTCCCGGCGGCTTTTTCGCCACCTTGGGCTTGGACAAAGCAGGCGAGGAACAGGCGTTGCAGCAGTTCAAATGGTACGAAACTGTACGCGACGGCGTGGAAGAGCTGTCGCCCACCAAGCACTACGAGCGCATCAGCTATGCCCTGCTAGGCATCAAAAAGGAGTTCAACGAGAACACCTGGCAAGAGGTGATGCGGCTCAAACTCATCAATCTAGCCGGCCTGACTCTGCCCATCGTCTTGCTTTTAAGCGCGTCTTACGTCGTTTTCCTCAGGCAGGAAGCGTAAGGAGAGATTGGAGATTGACATCCAATCTCCAGTCTCCAATCTCAAATAATTAAAGGAAACACACCATGTCAAAGAAAATTTACACATTCATATTCATCACGATTTTGTCAGCCTTGCTGCTGGCAGCTTGCGGCGGCAGCGCTGCCACAACAACAACGAACAGTAGCGCCAGTAGCGCTGCCGCCGATGGCCCGGACACCGATGGGGACGGTATTCCCGATACGGCCGAAAAAGTGCTGGGAACCGACCCCAACAATGCTGACACGGACGGCGACGGCCAGAATGATTTGGCCGACCAAAGCCCGATGATGACAGACAATCCCATCCAGGAAAGCAGCACGACACAAGGATTTACGATTAGCGGCTTGCTGGTAGAAAATAATGAAGATGCCAACGGCGCAGGCGTGCCGGATCATTTGGAATTGAAAGTGACCAACACCGGCACGGCCGATTTAACCAATTTTGACATCTACTACACGATTACCGACAAAGATACAGGGGCTATTCAGGGCTACTATCGCATGCTGCCCGGCTTCACCGTAGCCCCTGGCGAGACCAAAGACATCCATTTCGATAACACCGGCCAGCCGGATCATTACAATTGGAATCCCAACAGTGCCTTTTTTACCGACCCTAACGGCCTGACTGTAGCTGTCACGCTGCATGCGCCGGGATTGGCTCCACAATCCGGTTCTGTGGATAAAGACCCGGCCGGGGCGGAAGGTGGTGTAGAATAGGAGCAAGTGGCGAGTATGCGAGTGGCGAGTAAAAGACTCGCATACTCGCCACTCGCATACTCGCCACTCGCATACTCGCATACTCGCAAACCGAGAAAATACTATGCGTATTTTAGTTGTCGAAGATGAACCCCGGATGGCTGCTCTCATCCGACAGGGGCTAGAGGAAGAGGCTTATGCGGTGGATGTGGTGGATAACGGCCGTGACGTCCTCCTCTGGCTGCAAAGCGCAGCGTACGACATCGTGCTGCTGGACATTATGCTGCCCGGCATGAATGGGCTGGACGTGTGCCGCCAGCTGCGGTCGGAGGGATACAACATGCCCGTCCTCATGCTGACTGCCCGCGATACCCTACCCGACAAAGTCAAAGGGCTGGACAGCGGCGCGGACGATTATCTAGTGAAGCCCTTCGCCATTGAAGAACTGACGGCACGGATGAGAGCGCTGGCACGGCGCGACAACCCGGACAAACGCGCCATCCTCTCAGTCGCCGATTTAACCTTGGACCCGGCCACCAAGCTGGCCCGGCGCGGCGGCAGCGCCATTGAGCTAACCGCCAAAGAGTACGCCTTGCTGGAAACGCTGATGCGCCATCCCAACCAGATATTAAGCCGCGACCAGATTATCGAGCATGTTTGGGATATGGAATTTGACTCTGGTTCGAAGCTGATTGAAGTGTATATTTACACCCTGCGTAAGAAAATTGACGCCGGTCACGATGCCAAGCTCATTCAGACGGTGCGCGGGTTGGGGTATCGGATAGGGAATTATGAAGCCGATTAGTTTAAGGGCGCGGTTGGCGCTCTGGATGGTGGTGGTGGAGGCGGCGTTGTTGGCGGTGTTTACGGCCGTTACCGTCCTGATCCTGCAAAATTTACAAAACCAACAAATCGAAAACACCCTGCATCTTAGCGCATCGGAACTGAATGCCGTGATTGATGTGCGCGATGGGGAATATGCGGCGTTGGAGGGGGAAACGGCCGTTGTCCAGTCGCGCGGCGTCATCGCCTGGATTTTATCGCCCGACGGCCAGGTAGTGCAAACCATTGGCAGCGCCGCCAACGCCGATTTGCCGGAAGACTTACCGCCATCAGGTCAGGTAGGCGATGGCGAACTGCCGGAAGGCGAACCGGCGCGCTACTTTGTGACGCCCTTAAGCGAAGGTTCGCGCCAATTGGGAACCATTGTTCTCGCCATTCCTGTCGGCGACAGCCAACTGTTCACGCGGCAAATGGGGCTGGGGCTGCTCATTGCCGTGCCGATTGTGCTGCTGCTGTCCATTTTAGGCGGTATTTTTCTGGCTGGACGCGCCTTGCAACCGGTGGCGGCCATCACCCAAACGGCGCAAAAAATCAACGCCGAAAATCTTAGCCATCGCCTTGATTTGACGCTGCCGGAGGATGAAATCGGGCAGTTGGCGCAGACGTTTAACGCCATGCTGGAGCGGATTGACCGCGCTTTTGAACGCGAACGCCAGCTTACTTCGGATGTGTCGCACGAACTGCGAACGCCGCTGGGCATGTTGAAAACCCAATTGAGCCTGGCCCGTTCGCGCCCGCGAGAAGCGGCGGCGCTGCTGCAAATGATGGCCGACATGGAAGGGGATGTGGATCGGATGACGCGCCTGGTAGAGCAGATGCTGACGCTGGCGCGGGTAGAGCAGCGCGGCCTGTCCCCATTGGAACCGGTGGATTGTGTCCAACTGCTGCGCGATGTTGCCGCCGAGTTGCAGTTGTCGGCCCAGGAGCGGGGTGTAGCCTTGCAATTGACGCTGCCGTCGGAGGCCGCGTTTTCCCTGTTGGCTGATGCGGCGCGTTTGCGGCAGGTGTTTGTCAATCTGGTTGAGAATGGGATTAAGTATTCGCCGCAGGGGGGCGTGGTGGGGGTAACGGCCGTGCGCCATCAACAACAAATCTCCATTTCCATTACTAACCAAGGGGACGGCATTCCCGCCGAACATATCCCCCACCTGTTTGAACGCTTTTACCGCGTAGACGACGCCCGCGCCCGCGCCACAGGCGGGTTTGGCCTGGGGCTGGCTATCGCCAAAGCCATTGTGGCGGCGCACGGCGGCGGCATTGCTGTGACCAGCGAACCGGGACAAGGAAGCGTGTTTACCGTGCAGCTACCCATCGCCCGTCAATATCTTACTTCTCGCGTCATCAACTAGCCAACTGGCAAGGTTATTCATTTTATGTCAACACCAACTCCTACCCATTCCTTCTGGCAAAAAGTGCGTGAGCTGCCGCGCAACATTTGGGTTCTTACCCTGGCCTCTTTCCTCACCGACGTCTCCACGGAGATGATCGTCCACCTCATCCCCCTCTTTCTGGCTAATGTGCTGGGCGTGCGCACCGTCACCATTGGTCTCATTGAAGGGGTAGCGGAAACAACCGCCAGCCTGCTTAAGGTGTGGTCGGGTCGGTTTTCAGACTGGTTAGGGCGGCGCAAATGGCTCACTGTCTCCGGCTACGCCCTTTCAACAGTTGCAAAGCCGTTTTTGGTGTTGGCCAACAGTTGGCCAGCGGTGTTGGGCGTGCGCTTTTTCGAACGCATGGGCAAAGGGATTCGCACGGCCCCACGCGATGCGCTGGTAGCGGACAGCATTACGCCGGAGAAGCGGGGTATGGCCTTTGGTCTGCACCGGGCTGGCGATTCGGCAGGGGCGATGTTGGGCTTGCTCATTGGGCTAACGGCCGTTTGGCTGTTGCAAGGTCAGGCGCTGACCCTCTCGCGCAGTACATTTCACACGCTGGTTTGGCTCAGTGTCGTTCCGGCCGTCCTGGCTGTCATAGCTCTGGGCGTTGGCATTCAGGAAGTCAAAGCGAAGGATGGCGCAAAACAAGCAGCAGCCGCCACGCTGTCTTCCCTGCCGCCAGCCTTCAAGCGATTTTTGCTCATCGTGGCGCTGTTTACGTTAGGCAACTCATCCGATGCGTTTCTCATCCTGCGAGCGCAGGAGCGCGGCCTGAGCTTGCTGGGCGTGATGGGGATGCTGGTGGCGTTTAATGGGGTGTATGCGGCCGTTTCCGGGCCAGCCGGTTCGCTATCAGACAAAATCGGGCGGAAGCGCATTTTAACGGCCGGGTGGCTGCTTTATGCGCTTATTTATCTGGGGCTGGGGCTGGCGCAAACGGGCTGGCAGGTGGTTGGTTTGATGATTGTCTACGGCATTTACTATGGCCTGGCCGAAGGAGCCGCCAAATCTTACGTTGCCGACCTGGTTCCCCAAGCGCAACGCGGAACGGCGTATGGCTGGTACAATGGGGCGGTCGGGCTCGCTGCGCTGCCTGCCAGTTTACTGGCCGGGTTGCTGTGGCAAGGCATTGGCTCATGGCAAGGGTTCGGCGTGCAGGCACCATTTTTGTTTGGTGCGGTTTTGTCTTTGGTAGCGGTGGGGCTGTTTCTGGTCTGGTTGCCGCAAGGTGTGCGTGAAGCGTAGAGATTGGAGATTAACCATTATCCATTATGAATTTTCAGCAACTGTTTAAGCTCTTTGGCTACCCGCTGGTGGCCCTGGGCATTGGCCTGGAAAGCATGGGGGTTCCGGCACCAGGCGAAACGATTTTGCTCATTGCTGCGGCCGCCTCGGCGACGGGAACGGGCCAAATTGTGTGGGTGATTTTGGCGGCGGCGGCCGGAGCTATCATTGGCGACAATATTGCATTTACATTGGGGCAGCGATTCGGCCGTTCCCTCCTCACTCGCATCCCTTTCATTAACGAAGAAAAACTGGCCCACAGTGAAGCTTTTTTTCAAAAATACGGCCCCAAAACCGTCATCATCGCCCGCTTTATCCCCGTTGTGCGCAGCGTTGTTGCGTACATTGCAGGCATCAACAAAATGCGGCACCGAACGTTCACCGTTTACAATTTGGTCGGCGGGCTGTTGTGGGCGACGATCATTGGCAGCCTGGGCTTTATTTTTGGCAAGAATTTGCATCTGGTGGAGCTGTGGCTGCGGCGAATTGGCGGTATTTGGGTGGCGATTTTGCTGGTCGGCGGGCTGCTGCTGTGGGCCAACCACCACTGGTATCAGGATGAGCGACGGTTCCGCCTGGGACGTACAGGGACAGCCTGGGCCTGGTGGCAAGCGACCTGGCAGCGGCTAACCCAACAGGGAAGGCGCGGGCTGCTGGTCTACAGCTTTCTGCTCATTCTCAGCGGTTGGGCCACTGGTGTTTTGCTGGATGATTGGGTAGAACGAGAGCCGGAACTGTACCAGCGGGATCGGCTGGCCAGATCGTGGCTGCAATTGGGCGCAGAAGAAGTATCGCCGTGGACGGAAGCGCTGGCCTGGCTGGGGGATGTACGCCTGCTGGCAGTGATTACGGCCGTTACTGCCGTTTTCCTCTGGCGGCGCGGGCGGCGACGCAATAGTGTGTTGACCGTGGTGATGTTTGCTGGGGCGCTGGCGTTGGGCGTGGGTTTGCAAGTGTGGCTAAAACGGCCGTTACCCCCCTCTCCTGAACTTCTCTGGCAGCTTACCCCCTACGCTTTCCCACACCTTTCCAGCTTGCTGACGGTTGCCGTCTATGGCTGGCTGGTCCATTTGTGGCAGCAGGAACGGCCGTGGTCTAGCCGAGTGAATGGCGCCACAGCGGCAATTTTCTTGTCTGCCAGCGTGGGTATCACCGGACTCTATTTGGGTCAGGCCAATTTGAGCGACGTACTGGCTGGGTGGTCGTTAGGCTTTTTGTGGCTAGGCATTCCCCTTTCCGCCAGCGACAGGCGAGTCAAGCAGGTTAGGGAAAAGGTGAAAACTAAAGCGGAATTGATGAAGCCGCGCCAACGCCTCAATTTGTTGCTGGCGCTAACACTGCCCGTTTTGGTTTTGACCTTTTTGGAGCCGCCCATCGCCCAAGACCCCAGCTACCACAACTTTGCCGACCAGCGTCTAATCTGGGGCGTGCCCAACTTTTTTAATGTAACCTCCAACGCGCCGTTCCTGATTTTTGGGGTAATGGGGCTGTTCTTTCTGTGGCGGCTGCGCCCGACGGGAGGCTGGCCAGCTTTTGCGGATTTGGTAGAGAGACGGCCGTATCTCGTCTTTTTCATTGGCGTGGCCGTCACCAGTTTTGGCTCGGCTTACTATCATCTCGACCCCAACAACACCCATCTGGTCTGGGATCGCCTGCCAATGACCTTTGGCTTTATGTCCATCTTTGCAGCCGTCATTATGGAGCGCATTGACCGGGACGCCGGGCTGCGTCTGCTGTGGCCGTTGGTGGCTGTGGGCATTGCCAGCGTTGGATACTGGTATTGGAGCGAGCTTCATTTGCAGGGTGATTTACGATTCTACGTGGATGTTCAATTTTATCCTTTGATGGCCATCCCGCTGCTCGTTGCCTTGTTCCCGTCGCGTTACACAAAAGGGGAGCAAGTTTATACGATCATCCTGATTTATGCTTTGGCCAAAGCTTTTGAGCTACTAGACAAGCAAGTCTATCAGCTTCTTGGCGGCATCATCAGCGGCCACACCATTAAACATTTGGTGGCGGCCCTGGCGACCTATTGGGCGATGCGGATGTTGTGGTTGAGACGGCCGTTAGAACCAGAAAACTCGCCGGTTTCCCCAGATTAGCTTCACACAATTGCCGGCTAAAAGACAACTATGCTCTTCCGCGAATTTTATCTTCAATTTAACTTCCCGTTCTAAGATAAAAACATCTAAACAACGTGTTCGAACACACAACTCATTAAGTACTGGAGGTACTAACCATGAAAATCAATAAACGAACCGCGACTGTTGTGATGTTAGCCGGATTGTTACTCGGCAGCCTCGGCGTCGGCCTAACCCTGACGGGGAAGCCGCAAGCTGCTTCGGCACAGCAAACTGTGCCTGCGGCAGAAGATGGCGACAACGTTCAGGAACCATCCTACACGGGCAGCATTCCGGTGGACGAGGCGCAAACCGATGGCATGAACGAAGCGGATGAAGCGGCGGCGCTGCAAGGGAAAGCTACCATTAGCGCCGATGAAGCCAAAGCCGCTGCCGAAGCCGCCAACCCCGGTGCCCAAGCCGTCAAGGTAGAACTGGATAACCAAAACGGCTATCTCGTCTACAGTGTGGAGTTGGACAATGGGCTGGACGTGAAAATAGACGCAGGCGACGCCGCTGTTTTGCACACCGAACAAGCCGACAACGACGCGGATGAAGAAGACAACGAGGCCGACGAAGCAGGTGATACCGACGACATTCAGGAAGAGAACGAAGCAGATGACGACGGCGATACCGGCGACGTTCAGGAAGAACATGAAGCGGAAGGCGAAGCCGATGATGCTGCCGAAGGCTCCGAAGCCCCGGAAGACGCGCCTGAAGCTGTTCCGGCACCCTAAGAAATAGCACCTTTCAATTGCAGTTAATCAGAAAGAGACACGCCACCGGGGTGTCTCTTTTTGTGTGTACTTGCCACCCTAAAAAAGGGTTGGCTTTAGTGCTCTCTAAAATTGTCTGAAATCGGTGATTAAGTTCATGGAATGCCGAGTGGATCTAGCAAAACAGCATTGCTTTCAGGGCGCTCAGGTTGAACTGCTTGCAGGCGTTGGCCCGTTTCCGCAATGTACAGGCCAATTTCCAGCCGATAGCTACCGGGCTGTGTGCCCGATGGAATCTGGATTTGGTAACTGTCAGTAATCACTTCATCGGCCAGCCAGCGGCTGGTGGGGTATTGGTTTTGCTGCGGCATCACATCTTGTTGCCAAACGCAGGGGGCGCAAGTGCCATCCGCTTGTAGCAGGTGCACAAAAACGGTGTAATCGCTGCTAGGGGCGGATTGCGCCTGCCAGATGAGGTCTAGCTGGTATTGTCCAGATTCATCGAGCGGGGTGAGATTGTAGCCGAGTAGATCAATTTCGTTGCCAAAAGTGGCAGGATACGGCCGTTCCATCCCCGGCACCACAAAATTCCGCTCAGTGGCCGTCACCCGCAGTAGCCCCAAATCAGCCATCGCCAAATTGGCCTCTGCCCCGTCGCGAAACCGGGCAATTAACCGATATTCGCCGCTGGGAATGTTGTTCGGCACCCGCAAGGATTGCCAATCAATCAAAAATTGGGGCGTCTCCCAACTGTAAAACGGATAGGTGCCGTGAACTGGCTGCGTGTTGCTCACCAAAATGCGCCCCACGTTGTTGCCGCCCATAAGCTCTAAACGAATAGTGGTGTCGGGCACAAAACCAGTGGCGTGCCACCACAGTGCCAGATTGACGGTTTCGCCAGTTATTGCCTCCAGTGCCTCCCGCTGGACACCCAGCAGCTTCAGTTGGGCACGCACCGTCCGGTTAAGCACGGTGGGCGGTTGGGGCAAATCACGAGGTGGTTTTACCGTTAGCACGGTGACATTTTGGATGAGGTAGGTGTCTCCAGCGTAACGGCCGTCATCATCCAACCTCGGTAAGCGCTCCCCACTGCCGCCAGAGAACAGACCCACACGCAGCTGGTAGTTATTGCCCAGCGGCGCGCCCAGCGGCACGTCAATTTCCACGCGCTGCACAATCGTTTCCCCTCGCTCCCACTGCGCCGAGGGGTAAGCAAACGTCTCCACCTGACTCCAGCGGTGGCCCCAGGCATCCTCAAAATGGATGAACGGCGTAAAGTCGGCCGACTGCGGGAAGTTCACCTGCCAGTACAAAAACAGCGGCAGCGATTCGCCAGCGGCAGCCTGGCCCACATCGTAGCCCAGCAGCGTAATCGCATTGCCAAAATTGGCCGCCACAGGCACGGTTGGGGTGATGGCTGGTGCGCCGCGCATTTCGTAAGCCAAAAACGATAAGCTGCCATCTGGGGCAAATGGGGTACTCAGCAGCGTGGCATTGGCAAAATAATCAATCGCCCACTTCGGCAGCGGGCTATTTTGGGGGAAAATGTAAATGGCATCCTCGCCATCGGGGAAAACGACGGCCTGGCTTTGTGGCAACCATTTCACTTGTTCGTATTTTTGGCTCAGGTAAGCCAGCGTGGGATGCTGGTAATGCAGCGCGGAGACGTAGATGTTTTTGCCTTCGGTATCCAGTTGATCCAGAAATTGGGCTGCTGCCGTTAAATCGCCGTCTGTTTCGTAGAAAACGGCCGTTTCTTGCCCCCAAACTCTAAAATACAGTCGCTCCGTCAACAGCCCGCCCAGCATGAGCGCCAACACGCCAATTGCTAATACCGTTTGGGTAAGCTGGATGCGCTTGAACTGCTTGCCCAAATCGCTAATAAACAATATCAGCCCCGCACCAGGCAGGTAAAAAATGAAGGGAATCAGGCCGATGGCCCGCAAATTGCTGGGGACAATTTCATTCACGGCCAGCGCGGTGGGCAGCAGCATGATGAAGGGGGCCAACAGCAGCAGCAGCACACTCGTCCGCTGCCAATCTTCTTTTAATTCCCGCCAGCGCCAGACGAGCAACATCCAGCCAACCAGCAGCAATCCGCCCCAGAACCAACCAAATAACGGCCGTCCTGGCAAATTAAAGCGAATGTACTCATCCCCCAGCAAAAAGAACATCTCCAGCGAGCGGATCAAGCTCTCCCACAAGGTTAGCGCCGACTCGCTAGGCGCTACCTGCTCAATGCGCACCCAAAATGCGTCCGGGTTAGCGATGAAAAAGCCGATCAGCGGGGCCAACACAACCACCCCTACACCACCAACCAACAGCAGCTGCAGCCAGCGCTGCCGCCAATTACGGCCAAACAGCAAAGGCAAGCAGGAAAGTAGCAATAACGCGGGGAACAGCCTAGCCGCCAGATAGGTGTACCCCGTCAGCCCTAAAAAAACGCCGCCGATGAGCAGCCATTTGCGCTGGTTTAGCCGCACACCGCGCAGCAGGGCGGCGGTGGTGAGCGTTTGCAGTAAAGGCTGGGTGATAGCCCGGAAACCAAGATGGCTAAATAGCAAATGCCAAAAGCTTATCGCCAGCAGCGCGGCGGCAACCAGGGCCACCCGCCGATCACGGAACAGCTCTAACCCCAGCCAGTAAACGGCCGCTACCGTTACAATGCCTACTAGCGCCGCCGTCAGCCGCAGCGTAAAGATGGAACTACCCACCAGCCGAATCAACCCGCCCGCCAGGTAGAAAAACAAGACTTCTTTGCCCGTGTAGCTGGTGATAAAAAGCGGCCGTTCCCCCTTCAGGCCAATTTCTGCGGCAAGGATACCGTTGGCGGCTTCGTCATAATGTACACCGGGGGGCACCTGCGGCAAATCGCTCAACCGCAAGGTAGCAGCGGTCATCAGGCAGAAAAGCATGAAGAGTAGGGCGTGGCTGTGCTGGAGGCGTCGCATGGGCTGATTTTATCTTTCTCAAGAGAGTTCGTCTATTTTGATTGGGTAGAGCCATTGCAATGCAATGGCTCTACAAAGGGTAATTGTGAAATAATACACTTGCGTGGGTTTTGCGTAGGTTCTGCGTAGGTGCGACGTACAGCCTCACGTAGGTATTTAGTATAGAATCATTTGTGAAGGGTAAAAATCTCTTCTTCTTCTCCTCCTTTTAACGAGGGTCAGGTTTCGGCGTTCCTGACTCTCAAAACAATAACCGGGCTGGCAGATTGCCAGCCCGATTTTTATTCTTACCCTCGTTGCGTATAATTCCCAGCCATGTCTATTAATGAAAAGAAAACCAATTCAGGGTCGGAAACGGCCGTTCCCAATAATCGTTCCCTGGTCATGAAGGCCGCCGGGCTGGTGGGGGTGGCGGTGCTAATTAGTCGCCTGGTCGGGTTGGTGCGTGAGATTGTGATCCGCGCCAATTTAGGTATCACTACGGTGCCGGCTGAAGCGTATGAAATTGCCTCGCGCTTTCCGGAAACCATTTTCTTAATTATTGCGGGCGGCGCGATTGGTTCCGCCTTTATTCCCACATTTGCCATTTATTTTGAGCAGGATGACAGTGAAGGCGGCTGGCGACTCTTTTCTAATGTGATTAATTTGCTAACGGTGGTGGTAACGGCCGTTTCCCTCCTCAGCATCTTGTTTGCGCCCCAGTTGGTCATCTGGCTGGCCGAGGCAAAGGTCGCGGCTAACCCAGATTTACTGCCGCTAACTGTACGCCTAATGCGGATCATGCTCATTTCACCCATCATTTTTGGCGCAAGTGGGGTGATTATGGGGGCATTGAATGCCCGACAGCACTTTTTGCTGCCGGCACTGGCTCCCACCATTTACAATGTGGGCATCATTGTTGGCGGTTTGCTGTGGCCTGGCAGTCGGCCGGAGGATGCTGCATTTGGTTTTGCCTTGGGTACAGTTGTGGGGGCAGCAGGGCATTTTTTGGTGCAGCTCCCTGGGTTAAAGCAGAAGGAGGCACGGTATACGGCCGTACTCGATCTGCGGGACTCAGGTATGCGCCAGGTGATGCGCCTGATGTCGCCTCGTGTGCTGGGGCTTTCTTTTAGTGAAATCAATAAATTCCTCATCATTTTGCTAACGGACCCAATGGTAACCGGCAGCTTGCCTGCACTTAACACTGCCTTCCGGCTAATCATCATGCCGCAGGGAATTATTGGACAGGCGCTAGGTATCGCGGCGTTTCCCACGCTCTCTTCCTTAGCCGCACGGGGCGAAAAGGTTGAGATGCGCCAAATTTTTGCAGACTCATTGCGGATTTTGCTCATTTTAGGGTTACCGTTCTCGGTTTTGTTTGCCATTTTAGGGCAACCAATCGTCTCGTTTTTGTTTGAGCGGGGTATTTTAGGGGATGAGGGAACGCTGTTTGTAAGCTGGGCACTGCTGTTCTACGCGCTGGGCTTAGTGCCGCTGCTGGCGTTAGAAGTGGTAGCCCGCACGTTTTACGCCCTGAGCGATACGCTAACCCCTGTTTTAGCGGGCGGTGTGCAGATTGTGATCATGTGGCTGCTTAGTTTATGGTTTAGCCAGACAATTTTTCCACAAATGGGTTGGTTACCATTAGGGGGACTGGCGTTAGGCTTTAGCCTGTCTAACGTGGTAGAGGTCCTGCTGCTGCTCTGGCTGCTGCGACGCAAATTGGGCGGCATTCAGGGACATTCGCTGCTAAATGGGCTATGGCGCATGAGTGTGGCCACGCTGCTCATGGCTGGAGGCATGTGGTTGGTGCGAAGCTGGTTGGGAGATACGGCCGTACTCATCCAACTGGTTTTGGTTAGCGGCGTGGGTGGCGCAATTTACATTTTGGCTTGTGCGGGGCTGCGGCTAGAGGAACTGAACCGGCTGTGGCAATACGGCCGTCGCCGTTTGAACCGATAATAAATAACCCAAAGAAACCAAAAGCCCGGCCAGTTGTTGGCCGGGCTATCCCTTCTTCCTCTTCTCTTCCTTATCAAAACAACAAATGCAACTCTTTCAGGTTGCACCGTGTTGATTGCAATATTTTTTAGTTACCCGATGACAATGTAGAACCCGTCATACGTAAATTGGAGCGGGTAAGCTGTTCTCCGTTCACCCAAACTTCCAGCGTGTATTCGCCTGCGCGAAAGCCCTCTTCTGGATTAAAGAAAATATAGCCGGGGCCATCTGCGCCGTAATCCCAATATTCGTTACCGCCATCTACAACTTCACCATCGTGCCGCCAAACCCAAGACCAGGCCATGCCGTCTGCCATGCCATCATAAGAGAATGTAGCGTAGACGGTGTAGGAACCCACAGCAAAGATATTCGTCGAATCAATAGCTTCGTAATTGTCGCTAATTTTGGTAGAAAAGCTGATTGTGCCCAAATTTGTGTTTTCGTTTAGCGCAACTTTTGGCTCGAACCGATTGAACTGTTCGGGAAGTTCCAAGGCTGCCTGAACCAACGAATCTGCATCGGCCAGAAATACGGGTTCACTGCTGGTGGAAACGATTTGGGAGGTAACGGCCGTTTCTGGGGTGAATTGTACGGCCGTGCGATCTTGTATTGCCAGGGCAGCAATCTCATCGGAAACGGGTTTGGCATTGGTAAGTATAGCAACTAGTGGGGTGTTATCTACTGTGGGGCGCAAAGCATAAATTGCAAATAAAGCAGTGGCTGCCAATAAGCCCAAACTCGCAAAAGAGTAGGTTTGCAACCGTTTCTCTGCTTGCAGGCGCATAAAAAAGTATGGCGAGCGCTTCATCTCTCGCCAAGACTTAAATACAACAGCCAAAGCAAGAGACAATAGTAAAATGAGTGTCCCCAATATCCACGGGGTAATTGTTCCAGACAAATTCAATAACAAATTAAGTTACCTCTTCCCAAAGGTTAGGCGTTATTATAGAAGATATTTCGTGAGGCGTGCAACCTATTTATTTACATAAAGCAATTTTGCGAGAAATTGTCACTATTCTGCCGCTTTGTTGACCCTTACCCTGGTACTGTCTTATCTGGTTAACTTGGCCTAAAACTCTCTGGAAAAAGCTAAAAGAATGCATGTGCAATCAGCTATCGTTAACGATCCGTGAAAAATTACACATAGTTGCCTGGTTTGGGTCATACAGGGTAGATTTTGTCACATCAATATCATAGCACTCGCATATTTTGTGGCTGGCCACAAATAATTGACCAGCTTGTTTGAAGGAGTCCAGGTGTTATGTGTCACAAAAATGGCAGTGACGATCGGCACTTGTCGAAAGTTGAAGAGAACCTAAAATTGTCAGAATGATCCAAATTCGTGAGCTTGTAAAACAATATGGTCTGAATCCTGTCTTGCGTGGTGTGAATCTGCATGTAGCAGCAGGGGAATTTGTGACGCTGGTTGGTCCAAATGGCGCTGGCAAATCTACCCTCATGCGCATTGTTGCCACGCTGCTGAAACCAACGGCTGGTGAAGTAAAAATTGGTGGTTGGTTAATGCCACAATTTAGTAATCGGGTGCGGCAGCATATCGGGTTGGTTTCCCATCAGACTCTACTGTATGGAGATTTAACGGCCGCTGAAAATCTGCAATTTTTTGCCAAACTGTATCGTTTGGACAATAGCGAGGATCGGGTTGCAGAGGCGTTGAAGCGTGTGGGATTGGCCGCGCGACAGCGAGATGCCGTGCGCACTTTCTCGCGAGGGATGATGCAGCGGCTGACGCTGGCACGAGCCACGCTGCACGAACCGGATGTGCTGCTGATGGATGAGCCATACACCGGTCTGGATCAGGATGCATCGGCATTGTTGGATAATTTGCTTAAAAGTGAGTCGGCAAACGGCCGTACCATCCTCATGATTACTCACGATTTGGTGCATGGCCTCAATTTGTGTGATCGCGTGGCCATTTTGAGTCGAGGCAAAATTGTGCAAGAAATTGCCAACGGGGAAGTGTCGGGGAGCGAGTTTTTAGATATTTATGCGGCGCAGACAGGTCGCAAGGCAGGGTTGACTAAAGCAAATGGATAACGTGAATGCCACAACCAACGCCCCTTCCCCGAAAAGTAGCAATCAGTTTGTAACGGCCGTTTGGGCCATTGTCTGGAAGGATCTACAAATTGAAAAACACACCCGCCAAACCGTCAGCCTGATGGTGATGTTTTCGCTAGTGACGGTCGTGATGTTTAACTTCGCCTTGGAAACCGAGCTGGACGCAGCACGCAATGTGGCCACCGGCTTACTGTGGGCCACCATTTTGCTGGCGGGCACGCTGGGTC
This sequence comes from Ardenticatenaceae bacterium, assembly GCA_020634455.1. GTDB lineage: Bacteria > Chloroflexota > Anaerolineae > Promineifilales > Promineifilaceae > Leptofilum. Next base: position 2,184,904 of record JACKBQ010000001.1, read on the forward strand.
TTAATCGTTCTTTGGCCATTGAGCGGGAAAACCAGAACATTGATGCCGTGCTGATTGCCCCCATTGATCGCCGAGCCATTTATCTGGCCAAAGTAATTAGCGTAACCATTTTTACGCTACTGCTGGAAGTGGTGCTGGTTTTTGTCTTCATCATTTTTTTTAACAAGCCGTTTTGGCAGCCAGTTGTGCTGCTAGTATTATTCATGGGCACAATTGGTTACGTGGCCGCAGGCGTGTTAATCACCTCGATGACGATGCAGACACGGGCCAGAGAAGTGCTGCTGCCCATTTTGCTGATGCCGTTGGTATTGCCGCTTATTTTGCCAGCGGCAACGGCCGTTGGCGAAATGATGCATATCGAGCCAGACTTATCAATTATTCGCAGCATGATTTCCCTGGTGGCGGCTTACGATTTAGCCATTTTGGCGACTGGCCTGTTTACCTACCGCCTGGTTGTTGAATCGTAAGTGGCCGTCCGCAATTAAGTTCGCGGAATTGTGCGGACGGATTGGCGTAAGCGGCCTTCCAAAAAGGGCAGTTATTGTTGGCCGATTACTAAGTTTCGGCACACTGGCTGAAAATTTCGTGATAAATTTAAGATAGTAAGAGGAAAGTTTGCTATTCTTTGGCAAGCTGAAGAATTTTTTTTCAGAAAGGAGTAGATGGAATGAGTTTGCCCCGTTTAAATCGCTGGATACCCATCTTTAACTGGTTGGCGGCCATTACCTTGGTCATTAGCCTGGCGATGAACTTTTTCTATGCCCCCACCGAACGGACCATGGGAAATGTGCAGCGCATTTTTTATTTTCATGTAGGCACTGCCTGGGTAGGGGCGGTGGCCTTTTTTATCGCGTTGGTTGGCGGTACTTTGTACTTGCGCCAAAAACGAGATATTTGGGACACAATCGCGTTGTCATCTGTGGAAATTGGCCTGGTGTTTTTAACCATCGCTACGGCCGCTGGTTCTGTGTGGGGTAAGCCAGCCTGGAATACCTGGTGGCTGTGGAGTCCGCGTTTGACGTTGATCACCGTGGCCTGGCTGACCTACGCCGCTTATTTTATGCTGCGCGGGGCGATTGAAGAGAGAGAACGTCGGGGGCGATTTGCTGCTATTTATGTGATTGTGGCTTTTGTGACAATTATCATGACTTACATCAGCATTCGCATTTTCCGGGACATTCATCCGGTGGTGTTTGGCGGTACGGCCGAATCGGCTCAGGGTGCCTCTGAAGGGCTGCAAGAGTTTGAAGCAGGTCTGGAATCCATGAAAATGGGCATTACGCTAACCATGAACACCGTTTCCTTTACCATCATGTACATCGCCTGGATGTTGAACCGCATTCGGCTGCAATATTTGATGGACAGTGTGGATTCGCTCAAGATGCGGGTGGCGAGCCGCTTGCAAGGAGGGAAGGCATAATGTTTGCTGCCATTTTCTTAAATATTGCTTTGCAATCTTCGGTGAACCCGAATACGTTTAATAATTACATGATTCTTGGTTACATGGTGATGGGCATCATCGGGCTGGTGTACATTGTGAGCCTGGCGGTGCGCCAGCGGAATTTGCACCAGGATCTACAGCTCATGGAGCGTCTGCTAGAAGACGAGGATGCCGCTGGTTAACTGGTTTTGTAAGTGCTGTAACTTTTGGGTGCAGTTTTTCATCTTACTATGTGGTGGTGGGGAAACGGCCGTTTCCCCACAAGTAAGAATCAACAGTACCTAACCGTCTAAAAACCATTACCTTTTTGTAACGGAGAACCCGCTATGCTCAAATCACTCAATCTACCTGAACCGATTCGCGCGCTTTCCACTGGTCAGAAATTGCTGATCGGGATTGGTACGGCCGTTCTCCTTTTCCTCATCATAGGCACCCTGGCGCAGGATAGCAGCACGCCGCAGTTTGCCGTTGGGCTGCAAACCCAGCCGTTTGCTGTGCTGGCGCTGCTAGCGTTTGGCGGTGGCGTACTCAGCTTTGTCTCCCCTTGTACCTTGCCGGTGCTGACGGCTTATTTTGCCTTTGCTTTCCAAAGCGGCCGTAAGCAAATTGCCACCAATACCATCGCTTTCATGTTGGGTCTGGCGACTACCTTTACCTTGTTTGGGGCTGTGGGCTTTGCCGTCGGTAAAACGCTGCTGCGTAACCAGCAGCTGCTCATTTTGGTGGGTGGCGCGGTGGTGATGATTTTTGGCGTGCTGAGCCTGCTGGGCAAAGGATTTGGCGGTGTGGATACCAGCGGCACAGGCGGGGCGCATCCCAAAAGCAACACGCTGGGCGGCTCCTACATTTTTGGCCTGAGCTTTGCGGTGGGCTGGACTAGCTGCATTGGCCCGATTTTAGGCACGGTGCTGACCCTGGCGGCGCAGACCACTTCTGTGTGGAACGGCATGATGTTGCTGTTCATCTACACGCTGGGTTTGGGACTGCCGCTGCTGGTTGTGTCAACGTTTTTCGGCCGTATGAGCCGCCAAAGCCTGTTTTGGCGCTTCTTGCGGGGCAAAGGGTGGGAGCTAGATACACACACTTTTGTGGTGGCTCTGGTTTGGGCGCTGGCTATCTGGCGCGTGCTGGTAGCGGTTCTTGATTACGCTTTCTTCAATTTTGCCCTGTTTGCTGGCCAGGCGGTGACCTTAGGTCACCAAATTGGTTTGTTGGTTGTGACGCTTGCCGCTGCTGAATTGTGGGTCTTTACCAGTTCCGAAGAGCGCCGCGTGACGGTACATTTACATTCCACGCAGCTCATTAGCGGGGCGCTGTTTATACTATTGGCCATGCTGATGCTGAATGGGACGTTGACAAGTATCAACTCAATATTTGGCCAATATGCATTTTCTGAATGGTTTGTTTTGCTGGAAGAGCGCTTTATTCAACTGTTCCAGCCATAGAAATTAGCAAATTTTGTACAAAAACCTCCCAAAGATTTGTTTTCTCTGGGAGGTTTTTTGTTGAGGACTGGATGCTTTTATGTCAAACGAAACCAATGTGGGGGGAAACGGCCGTAATCCTGTGCTCATCGTTGCTGGATTTGTAGTTTTGGGATTGGCGCTTACGCTAGTCATTTTTGGCAGCAACCTGTTTGGTGGGCAAGACGAAACAGACACACAAACTGGCGAATCTATTTTGCAGCAAGTACCTGCCCTCGAATTAGCTGAGGAGAACGTGGATCAACTTCCCCTCGGTGGTGGACCGCTGGAAATTGGCTCTGTAGCCTATGACTTTGCCCTGAATGATGCCAACGGGAATCCTGTTCAGTTTAGCGATTTTGCGGGGCAGCCAATCATCATTAATTTCTGGGCGACCTGGTGCGGGCCGTGCCGGGTAGAAATGCCAGAACTGGAAGCTGCATATCAAAAATATCAGGCAGATGGGCTGGTTATTTTGGCGCTGGATCAGCAGGAGCCAGCAGAAGATGTGGCGTTGTTCTTTGAGGAGCTGGGGTTGAGTTTTACGGCCGTTCTCGATAACGAAGGCATCATCTCAGAACTGTACGGTGTGGCCAACGTGCTGCCCACCACCTTCTTCATCAATCGTACAGGTGAAGTCACCGCCATCCATCGCGGCCCCATGACCGAATCTCAGATTGACGGCTATTTGGCTGAAACACTCCCGGCTCTAGACTAACCTGTTATAAGGTTTCCGTTTGTCTCATCTTGGTTATACTTGGGATCAGCTTTGGCTAATCCTAACTGTTTTGGAGAAGAAACCCAATATGACAACGCCCCCGAAAAAGAAAGTCACCGGCCGCACCCGCGATTTTGTCATTGGTGCCGATAAACTAATCTATAAGTTCAGCAAGCATTGGCTGGGCGTTCTCAATACCATCATTGCTATTTACGTGGCGCTGCCCATTCTGGCCCCGATTTTGATGAACGCAGGAGCAACAGGCCCGGCGCGGGTCATCTACACCATGTACAGCCCTATGTGCCACCAGATGGCTTCGCGCAGCTTTTTTCTGTTTGGCGAGCAGGCAGCTTACCCACGTGCCCTGGCTGGCACCCATCTAAATCCGCTGGAAAGCTATACAGGTACGCTGCCTGAATTTGCTGGGGCAAACGACGAAAATTGGGCAGAATTTTTCCTGGCGGCACGTGAGTTTTTGGGCAACGAGCAGATGGGATACAAGATGGCGTTGTGCGAGCGGGATATTGCTATCTATGGGTTTGTGCTGATTGGCGGGCTGATTTATGGTGTTGTGCGGCGATATCGGCAGATACGGCCGTTACCGCTCATCCTCTTCCTCATCATTGGCATGGGGCCAATTGCCTTGGACGGCTTTAGCCAACTGTTTGGCTACTATGCCACCCCGCTAAACGGCGGCGAACCAGCAGGCATTCAAGCCCTGATTGGCGCTGTTTTCCCACTACGAGAAAGCACACCGTTTTTGCGCACCTTCACCGGGGCGTTGTTTGGCTTCATGCTGGTTTGGCTGTCATTCCCCTACCTGGATCACAACATGGGCCGTACCGAAGCCGATCTGGAACGCAAGCTCACCCGCATTGGGGAACTGCCTTCTTAAGATGTTCCCTGATGGACCCTAAGGGTTTTAGTGATCGTGGGAAAAATTAGTCGAGTTCAAACCCTTAGGGTCTACGTAAGTAGACCACTTAATTACCTTCCATACCGTCCCAACACCAGCGTGGCATTGTGGCCACCCAAACCAAACCCATTCGACATGGTAACGTCTACCTGCGCCGGACGCGCCACATTGGGCACGTAATCCAAATCGCACTCTGGATCAGGATTTTCATAATTGATGGTGGGCGGCAGCAAATTATCGCCGATGGCTTTCAGGCAAATGATCGCTTCCAAAGAGCCAGACGCGCCCAGCAGGTGGCCGTGCATGGATTTGGTGGAGCTAACGGCAACATTGTAGGCGGCTTCACCAAACAGCTGTTTGATTGCGGCCGTTTCTGCCTTGTCGTTCAGGGGAGTGCTGGTGCCGTGAGCGCTGATGTAGTTCACCGCCGCTGGCTCCACTGCTGCATCGGCCAAAGCTGCCCGCATCGCCTCAATCGCCCCAGAGCCATCTTCTGCAGGCATGGAGATGTGGTATGCATCGGCACTGGCCCCATACCCCATAAATTCGCCGTAGATGTGCGCGCCACGAGCCAGCGCGTGTTCCAGCTCTTCCAAGACCACAATTGCGGCTCCTTCGCTTACTACGAAACCATCGCGCGTTTGGTCAAACGGCCGTGACGCGGTCTGTGGGCTTTCATTGCGAGTAGACATCGCCTTCATCACACTAAATCCGGCAAAAGCGACAGGCAGCAAACACGCTTCCGAACCGCCAGCAACCATCACGTCTGCTGCGCCATATTGAACCACCCGCGCCGCCTGCCCAATAGCGTCGTTGCCCGTAGCACAGGCGGTAGCTACAGACATATTGGGACCACCCAGCCCGTGCTGGATAGAGACAGTGGCGGCTGGCGTGTCGGCCAGCATCATCGGCACAAAAAATGGACTCACGCGGTACGGCCCCCGCTCATTAATCATGTTCACGTTGTCTATGATGGGATCCATGCTGCCCATGCCGCTACCCACAACAACGCCGATACGATTTTTGTTTTCGGCCGTTACGGTAAGCCTGGCATCTTCAATGGCTTGCTGGGCAGCAAACAGGGCAAACTGGGTCATGCGCGACATGCGCCGCACTTCTTTGCGGTCAAAATAATCCTGTGGATCGAACTTTTTTACCTCACCCGCAAAAGTGGTTTTATATTCGCTGGCATCAAAGGCGGTAAGGGTATCTATGCCTGATTCGCCCTGGCGGATCTTTTGCCAGGTGGTGGGCACATCGTTGCCCAGCGGGTTGATGGTGCCCAAGCCGGTCACAACGACTCGTCGTTTTTGTTGATTCATGCTGCCTCCACAATCTTAGTAAGTTCACCCAGCTATAACCCAAGGGCTATGGTTAAGATACGGCCGTATCCCACCCATACACAAAAAAAGAGGCCAGCAGAATCTGCCAGCCTCTCTAAAACTTTGTAGAGACCTTGCAATGCAAGGTCTCTACGAAATTGTTGTTATTGCAAATCTACCGACATGATGAAGTTGCCCTCACCACCAAACCAGTCGCTGATGCGAATAATAACCAGGTCGTCACTTGCAAACGTGTAAACCAGTTGCTCGGCTTCGCCAGAGAAAGCATCGTCAATGGTTGCCAGCACATTTTCATCCAGGTCCAGCACCTCAATAATCAGATCAATAGAATCATCATCAGGCAAGGCATTGATTACCATGGAGTCGCCAACTGTCCCCCGGATGTAATAATCAATCAAGCCATCTGGGTTGGTGCGAGCATCTACCGAATCGCCATACGCCAGTTCAAAGACAACTTCCGGTGTACCAAACAGCGTTACTTCGTAGTCGCCCGTGTTACCAGCAAAGTCATCTTGCGAATTCAGCACACGGAATGAGTAAACACCCGATTCCTGGATGAGCATCACAAATTCTTCTGCATCAATAGCGGCATCGAAACCACGTTCTGGATCAAACCCTAAACCATCCATCAGTTCGCCATCTTGCCGAACCTGAACGGCTACATCCAGGTCTTCAGCAGGTTCTACGTAAATACCCACCATATCGCCAGAGCGAAGTGCATTGAAGGGGAAGGAGTGGCCTTCACCCTCATCATCCGCTTCCAGGGTATCGCCAGCGGCAAACACAACATTGGTCAGGGGGATACCAAATTGCATATCAAAACTGCCTGTGGAACCGTCAAAACCATATACATTAATGGTATAAACGCCATCTTCTGGCAAAAAGACGATCACGTTTTCTGGGCCAAATGAGGCATCACGCTCACGTGTGAGCAGCGAGTTACCGGCTGCGTCAACAACATCTACGACGGCATCAAAATCACCAGCAGGGGTAATGACTGCGCCCACAATGTCGTCGGCCAAACCAGCAAAAGAGAAGGAAGCGGTTGGATTAGCGCCATCCACAACGCCAGAAACCTGGTCTCCGTAGGCAATGGGGGTGCCTACGCCACCGGTAACTGGCGGCAAGGTAGCAGCGCCACCAGCTTCAACAATTGTGAGGGTGTAGTTTCCGGTTGCATCGGCAAAGCCACGCACGGAAATGTAGTACAGGCCAGAAGCGGGAATAGCCAGGCCGCGAATTTCTTCGGTGCCAAAGGAGAGGTCTATTTCGCCGTTTGGCAAAATGGAAACGCCGCTTTCGTCGAGTACATCGAACACAATATCTAATTCGCCTTCAGGTTCAATGATGATGTCTATGGATTCGCCTTCCAGACCCACAAAGTCCCAAACGGAGGGGCCGGAGCTGTCTATGGAACCGTCAATTACGTCGCCGTACAGCAAGAAGCCCTGGCTAATAGGTGCATCGCCACTGCTTTCGGGTGCACCTACCGGAGTGGAGAGAACGATGGAGTTTGCAATACTGTCTAAGATGGGACGATTTTCGGCTTCTACGGAGGTTTCTGCGCCAGCCATTACAACGGCCGCACGCGTGTCGGCAATGATAAGAATAAGCTTCATGACGGCCGTGTCCCCTTCACTATCGGTTCCTTCAGCCATGATTTCTGCTGCAGAATGGCCATTGATGGTAACGGCCGTTGCCTCTTGGGTAACGGTAATCGAAATCCCATCATCACTTGGCTGAGTGAAGAAATCTACAAAAATACCCAAAATTTGTACGGGATCCGTCAGATCAATATCCGTGCCCAGGCTACTGAACTGAGCGGTATCCATGAAGAACATGTTGAACACAGCACCTTCAATATTGTTGTCATCAGCCAAAATTGAATCGCTGCTAGCAATCTTCAACTCGCTGCCTAGTTCATCAAATTCAATTGCCCAATCTTCGGGGTATGACAAGGCTACACCCAGCACATCGTTAGAAAAGTCGGTAAAGCCAGCCGAAGGATCAGCGGTGGGTTCGGCCGTTGGCTCTTCAGTTGGCACTGCGGTTGGTTCAGGTTCTTCTGTTGGTTCCGGTTCTTCAGTAGGTTCATCTACCGGTTCTTCATCGTCATCTACGGGGCGTGGAGTTGGCGTGGGGTCCTCGCCACCGCAGGCAGTAGCCACCGTGCCAAACAACAGGGCGGCAAGCAATAATAAAATCAAATGTTTGTTTAGGTGTTTCATAAAAATCTCTCCTAGCATAAGATGGGTTTCTTGGAAAAGTGTCTCTTTGGGAACGGCTTCATGGACATTTAATGTTAATGGAGGCAAGCTGCTAAACCATAGGTCTAATGGTCTATTCTGACATAGTATGGGGGTAATTCTTTCTGTTAATCTGAACGGCCGTTCCCACCATTCACTTTCTGTGACGCACAGAATATAGGTAATCAATTCGCGGAACTGTAAACCAGTATATAAATTCACCGATCCGAAAGCGATCCAATTACGCTAAATTAAAAAAGCGATGTCCACATTGAATTAGGGTCAGTCAGCGTAGCCTTTCAGCTACTCTTTCTTGATTTTCTCTGCACCGTTGCGGGTAATTTGGAAGTGGTCAAAGTCGCGGGCAACAAAGGTGTTGGGGAAGATAGCTTGGGCTTCTTTGCGGAGCATACGGCCGTTATACCGCCGCGATAAATGAGTGAGAATCAAGGTGTCCACGTTGGCTTCTTTGGCCAGCCGCGCCGCCTGAGCAGCCGTCATGTGGCCAAACTGGCGAGCCATCTCCGCATCTTCCTCCAGATACGTTGCTTCAATAACCAGCGTGTGGGCATTTTGGCAGACCGGCAGCAGCTCATCCACACGGCCCACGTCCCCCACATGAACGTATTTTGTCCCTGGCAACGCCTCGCCAAGCACATCTCCTGGCTGGATGATACGGCCGTCTGCCAACGTGACAGCTTCCCCACGCACCAACCGGGCACGCTCCGGGCCGAACGGCACACCCAATTCTGCCGCCTTCTCAGCCAAAAACGGCCGATGCTCCTTTTCCTCAAAAACAAAGCCAAAGCAATCTGGGCCACGATGCTGTACAGAGAAGGCGGACAGGGTAAATTTATCGTCAGACAGAATCACGCCAGGTTCAATGTTGGTGAGTTCAATTTGAATGGGCGAACGGCCGTTGGGGAACACCACCCGAAACAACAAATCAGCCACACGCCGCAAGGTACTGCGACCCCCGTAAATATCCACCCGATCCATGTTTTCCCAACGGCTCAACGTGGAAACAAAGCCCCCCAAGCCCAAAATGTGATCCAGATGACCATGCGTCAGCAGCACCTTGTTCAGCCGCTTAAAGCCCAGGCCGCTGTGCAAAATTTGGCGCTGGGTTCCCTCCCCACAATCAATTAGAAAACGATGCTCGCGATACAAGACGATATGCGCCGATAATCCTCGCTGCACGGAGGGGGCCGACGCCGAAGTGCCTAAAAAGATAAGTTCAAACATGCCCGTATTGTAACGGTGATTGTTGAATTCGGGGATACCGATTTGCCCGTAACAAAAAAGTCCCCCCTCAAACAAACGTTGAGGGGGGTAGAAGGAGGTAATAATGATACAGATTTTCTTACACAAATTGCCAATTAGTAGCCGTACCTTTTGGCAATGAAGATGGCTCCCAAAGCAGAAACGGAATTTAGTAAGCTCCGTCTCCTTTCAAAACGGCAGGAATGGTGCGCAGCAGAATTTTAATGTCTAGCCACAAGTTCCAGTCGCCGATGTATTGCATATCCAAAGCAATCCGCTCGTCGTAGGTGGTGTCGGAACGGCCGCTTACCTGCCACAAACCCGTCAAACCCGGCATCACCAGCATCAGCGTGTCGCCAAACTGACCATAGCGGCTCAACTCGTCTGGAGCAATGATGCGCGGGCCAATGAGTGACATGTCCCGTGCCAGAACGTTTAGCAGTTGAGGCAGTTCATCCAGGCTGAATTTGCGCAAAAATGTACCAACGCGGGTCACGCGAGGGTCGCATTTCAGCTTGTAATTTTTGTTCAGCTCCTGACGCAGCTTGGGGTAACGCGCCAAGATTTCATCACCATTTACGTACATGGTGCGGAATTTAAAAGCGTAAAAAACACGGCCGTCTTGCCCTAACACGCGCCGACGATGAAAAACTGGCCCTGGAGAATCCAGCTTCACCAAGATGGCCAGAAAAATAAACAAAGGGGCGATTAGCAGTAAACCCGGCAAGGTCAAAGCATAATCCAGAGCAAGCTTCAATGCTCGATTGTAACGTGTCGCTACCATCTTCTCGCTTTGTGCTGTATTTACTTCCATGCGGGTTTTTTCCAGGAGGCTGCTTGTTGTCGTTGCTTGGATCATTGTCTGGTTCCTGTGTAAAACTGCTATATTGATGTTAGACAGTTGTTGATTCGGTGTTTTTGACTCTGTCCATAGTGTATGGAGAGCAGCTTACGATGACACTTACCAAAACTTAACGATGATTTGGTCATTTTTCCGACTGGAATACCAAAATGCAATTTTGCCCAAGCGGCCAAGTTAGATTAAGCAAACCACATGAAAGTTCGTTAAAAACCGCAGAGTGATTTCTATGTGGTTTGCTCAAGTAAAAGCGGGAGAAATGGCTTCGATTTATTTAAAGGACTTTCCCGCTTTTACATATTCGATTTGGCAGAGAGAAAAGGGCAACAATTAAACGGCCGTTGCCACCGCTGTACAAAACAAAATGGCCGCCGCACAAGCCAAGTTCAACCAAAGCACCTGCTTTTCGCGCTGGGCCAGTTTTTGGCGCTCTTCCTGGGCTAGATTCGGCCGTTTGTCGGCCAGCAAGGCAAGTCGATCCGCCGCCGGATACAGGCCAAATTGCAAATAAACTGTGAGGATCGCCAACAAACCAAAAGCAATATGCTTCACCAGCATCGCCCAGGCCCAAGTGCTATCAATATTTAGGAACCCGTTGTAGTTCGCATCATTGGTCATCTGCACAAAGCCCGTAATAAGCAACAGCACCAAGCTAATGTTGGCCCACGGCGTGAGCTGCTTTTGCAACGCCAGCCAACTATTTTCCGCCAGATTGCCTTGGCGCAGCGCCGGTCCGGCGGCCAAACCCATCAGCACCAAACTGCCAAACCAAATCACAGTAGAAAGCAGATGAATCCAATATGAAACAACGAGAATCCAAAACATCAGAATCGCACCTTGGGTTACTTGGGCATTGTTTTTAACGCCAGATATGCAGGACGCGGCGTGCCGTCCGGCAGCACAATGGCCCACCAATATTGCTCATGATTTTCGGCCGTCCAGGTGGCATCGGCCATGTAGATGGTGAAGATGGGGCCAATCCACGGCTGCCAATTTTCTTTGGCCCACTGGTAAGCGCCCACCAAATAATCCGCCTGCTGCTGCTCCGTAACGCCATGCCACGTGTAAGACGGATGCATCTCTTGCTGCAAGATCCAGCCCGTTTCCAAAATCACCACCTGCTTGTCGGCATCGCCGTTGGCCACCATGATCTCCCGCATATCTTCTACATGGCGGAACACGTTCCAGCGGTGACCGCCCCACTCTTCATTCAGCCCTTCTTCTGGGGATAAGGTTGGGGGCGCTTTATAACCTGGGGCATTCAGCCCCAAGGCATCAAAATAATCGGCCGCACCTGCGTCGTACATGCCTTGCAGAAAGTCATCATCGGGCATGGCCAGCGGCGGTTGCGTGCCCGTGGGAGCCAGTCCGGCCGAAACCACAATCGCGTTGGGGTCGGCTGCTTTGATACCCGTGTAGCAAACGCGCAAAAGCTCCGTGTATTCGGCAGGATTGGGGGATTGTTCGCCCCACTCACGGCTAAGATTTGGCTCGTTCCACACCTGGTACGCTTGAATTTGCCCTTTGTAACGCTCTGCCATCGCAAAACAAAAATCACCAAAGTCCTGGTAGTTTGCAGGAGGCTGATTTTGCGTGATTGGTTTGTCCGTGAGCGTCTGGACGCTCCACAACGGCTGATGGTCTATGCGGACGAGCAGGTTGAGTCCGGCCTCGTTAGCTTGCTGCACAATGCGGTCAGGGCGATACCAGTCATACTCTCCCTTGCTGAATCCTTCGATATCGCGCCAGGCGAACGCTTGCTTGACCCAGCCAAAGCCCATCTCTTGTACTAGCTCTAAGTCGCGGGGCAGCACATCGTCTACGTGCCACCATTGGGAGAGATGGACGCCGTATTCGGGCGAGTTGAACAGTTGGCCCGGAGGGAGTGAAGGTGTGGAGGTGGGTACGGCCGTTCCATTCATCACCATCTCCACTGCCGGCGGCGGCAGCGTGGGCGTGGCTGCTGGTGTAACGGTGGCTGGCGCTGGCGTCACCTCGATGGGTGAAGCGCCGCAGCCAATGAGCAGCAGAAGCAAAAAAATAGTTGCGGAGAGCGAGAAGCGTCGATCAGTCAAGGAAATGGGAATTGAGTAATTGAGTAATTGAGTAATTGGGTGATTGGGTGATTTTGAAATTACCAATTACTTAATTACATCTTGTTAATCAGCTTTTTCCATACCGGCTACTGCGCCAAAGGCGGGGCGCGGCACGCCGTTGATATCTACGATGCTGTAAGGCACCGGATCATCGGTAATGCCGCTGCCCTTGTTGCCAAAGTCGTAGTTGAACAAAAAGGCCAGCCAGACGTTACCAGAATCGTGCATTTGCTGGTACGCCTGAACGATGTAGGTGGCTTGCTCTTCCAGCGTGTTGTCCAACGCAAAGGCAAATCCTTCGGGGGCCGCATCATACCCTTCACTGCTGGCCCAACCAAATTCAGTGACGCACAGCTTCATGTTTGGGTCTATGGCCTGAATTTTCTGGGCATAGGTGTCTAGCGTGGTCTTAAAGCTCCAGCTATGGTGTGGATTGTCAAAGGGGCCTCGGAAAACGGCCGTTGCCGCCTCCGCCGTGCTACCCGCCTGATCAAAGGCCACATCAGGGCCGATGTTGTACCCATTGTGGTGGGCACCCACGCAGTCAGCATAGTTCAGCAAACCAGCGGCCAAAGCGCGATCCAGGTACTCAAAATCGTCCGCCCAGCGCACCCAGTCGCCCGTGCCGGTGGGGGAAAGCGCCCCACTGATGACAATGATGTTCGGGTCAGCGGCCTTAATCGCATCATGCGCCACTTGAAGGAAGCGCACGTAATCTTCCGGGCTGATGCCGTTGGCCGTTTGCCACTCGCGGTCTAGATTTTGCTCATTCCACACTTCAATGGCATCAATCTGGCCGGGGTGACGGTTGATCAGTTCGGTGAGGAAGTTGGCGTATGCGTTGTAATCGTCGGGAGGGCCGATGTGGTTGCCTGCGGCGCGCGTCCAGTCTGGCGAACCAACCACGCTCACCATCAAGTTCAGGTTGTGGTTGGCAGCTTCATCAATGACACCATCATAGAAAAACCATTGGTCGGCATCGGGCGAGGGGTGGATGAGCCACCATTGAATTTGCATCTTGACCCAGTTCAGACCAAGCTGCCCGCGTACGGTGTCCATCGTGAAGATGGGGTCACCTACGGTAGCATTACCGTGAACTTGCACACCATAGCCAAACTTATCGGCGGGCCACGGCCGTATTTTTGTTTCTACCACTTCCGGGGCGGGGGCTGGTTCTTCACTGCTCTCTTCAGAAACCCCATCTACAACCACAACGGGTGGAGCCAGGGTGGGCGTCGCTGCCGGTTCTGGCGTGGGGGGATTAGGCACAGATTCAGAAGCGGTGTCGGATACGGCCGTTTCCGGTTCTGCCTCACCGCCCCCACAAGCAACCATTAGGAAAAGAACGGCCGTTAAAAAAAGGAGCCATCTCATCTGTTTCATTTTAAACCTCTTGGTCAAACCTTTTGACAAAGCTGAAATGCTTAACAAAATGCTAGCACATTAGCATAAAGAAAAGGCGCATTTTGCTATTCCATTACAAAATGCGCCCAAATTTTACTCAAACTCCACTATTTTGCAGCGCTTATGGCTTCATTACTTGCCGCAACGTTTCACACGCCGGACAACTACCATCCTTGCGAATCATCGCAAACCCTGCCTGCGGATCAGAGTTAAAAGTTACAAAATCCACGTTAAAGACAATGAGCAGCCGGGTTTTGCCGCTGTTGGCCGCCAAGCTGGTAGCTTCTGCCAGCCAAGCCGCATGCTGAGCGATGGTTGTATTGCCTGCCCAGGCAAAACCAGCTGGTAAACCGCCGTAATCCTGTCCAGACAGATAACCCAATTCTGTAAAGCATAACTTACGTGAGCCACCAAAGGCATTGTAGTAAGTATTCACCATGCCCCAGAAATAGCGCGTGTAATGTTCGCTGCGCGGGTCACCGCTTTGCTGGCTCGGCGGGATGATACCTTCATTGTAATGGATACCGATGCAGTCCATGTAGCTGGCTGCGCCCGCATTCGCCATTCCAGAAATATACAAACCATCGTCACAGCCGCCGCCACTACAGCCGCCAAAGAAACCAGTGGGAGCAGGAGCGCCACTAATCACCATCACATTAGGATTAGCCGCTTTGATGGCCTGATAAGCTGGTTTGAGCATATTGTTGGTGTAAGCAACCGGATCAATCTGCCCATTCGGCCATTCCCGGTCAATATTCATTTCATTCCAGATTTCAATGGCATCGGGGCCAAGCTTGGCCACACCGGACAGAAAGTTTACATAAGCATTGTAATCAATGCTGCTATGATCTGCGCCGGGAATACTGAGCAGCACTTTGAACCCGTTGGCATGAGCTTGCTGAATGCGCCCAGCCACAGCATCGGGCGAATCGCCAGAGCCCCACTTGTGCTGGAATTTCACCCAGTTCATGCCCGCATAGGACATGAGCGTGGGATTGGCAAAACCGTGAGTTTGACCACCCAGCTCAAAAGAAGCATTGGCTACTGGCGGAGGAGCCGGTGGTGGTGTGGTGCCGCCAGTTGTTGTGCCACCGCCACCGGCAACGGTGGGTGGGTCAACGGTCACAACTTCCAGACTGCTTACGTCCAAATCAGGGCTCAGATCCAGCAGTGTGCTAAAGATCCAGCCTTCGCGGCCATCTGCTGGCATCAAGATTTGTAGCCAGCTGGCATCGGAGTTACGACCAACCACATTGACCTGTGCACCACGATTGAGGCCACCGGCAATGAGGCCATAGGTAAGCCCAGGGCCAACGCGCACGTTGGCATTGGCGTTCACTACGGCATCGGCATCGCCGGGGTCGAGGCTACCACTGGTTTCGGCTGGGGCGATTACGGCCGTTCCAGATTCAGGCTCTTCTACAACCGGGGCTACAACCGCCACATTGACGGAACCCAGTGAAGCAACAGCCTCACCCAGGGCAAATTCTGCATTGATGGTGTAGTTGCCTGGTGTTTCTGCACCCACCCAGGCAAAGGTCAGCTCGCTGCCGCTTTCGCTGGCCAGCACGCTGCCATCTTCCGCCAGTACAGTCCACACAATGGCTGCGCCGCTGGTTTCCGGGGGGGCGCTCATGCCAGACAAGGCAGCCAACGCGGTGGCATAGCCTACTTCATCGGTGGTAGCGCCCAGGCCGCGAACGGCCGTACCGCGCAAGCGATACCGTTCTACCAAACTAAAACGGCTGCTGAGAGCTGCCGGATTGCCCAACCAAACATCATGTGTCTGGTCGTTGGCTGTGTAGCTGTAGCGGTAAGTCAGGCTGGTGCCATCCCACTCCAGCGGGGACGCATCGCCAGACAGCGCCAGCTCGACGGCCGTACTCGGCTCTACTTCTTCGCTACCAGAGACAAACGCCAGCGTGCCAAAGTTCGCCAGCGCCTGCTCGTTAGACATTCCCAAGAAAGCATCACCGACGCGATCCACCGCCCCAGCGCTCACCAGCATGGTGAGTTTGCTACGATCAACCAGCCGGGTGGCCCAGTTGAGCAGTTGCATACTGGTGCCATTATCGTTGTAAGCGGTCGGGTCGAGGGGCATTTCAGCATACACAATATCGGCTACCTGGCCGATGGCGGCCCAATCTTGCCCGCCGCTGGTCCATTGACCATTGTTATCTTGGGGAGTGGCCAGGGTTACAGCCAGGGTCAGGTTTTGCGCGTGCAAAGCATCAGCCAGGCTGCTGACGAAGGAGGTGAATGCATCCTTCTGCTGCTCGGCCACGCCTTGATAATCCAAATTGATGCCCGCGTAGCTGCCGGAAACGGCCGTATTCACCAAAGCATTGATCTGGTTTGTTTGGACTGTGGAATCGCTCAGCAGGGCGGCTAGGGAAGCTTCATCTACTACCACGCCAACGTTAGTGATGCGCACCAGCGCGGCAAAGGGGCCAGCGGGCAGTTCCGTCACTTCGCCTTGCAAATCACCTGTGCCCACCAGCGTCAAGGTGCCAGCAGACAGTTCCGTCAGGCTGGCAACCGCTGGATCCGCCAAAACTTGCAAAGGCAGCAGTTCAGCGCCCACAGCCACCGTCTCCGGTTCGCCGGGTTCAATCAGGGCAAAGGCCTGATACAAATTGTGTTCAGGGGAAACGATTTGGCGGGTTTCCACATCAATTTGGCTGGGGATGAAGGCCCAGCTACCGCCGTTCCAGCCGTAGAGGTCTACCATTTCAACGGCCGTTCCTGCCGGAACATTGATCGCTACTTTTCCACTAAGCGTGGTGGCGTTGTGTTCTACCTTATAAACATTGCCGCGCACTGTGCTGTTGGCAGGGAATGTGCCGAACGCCGCCGCCGCTTCACTTTCGTTGAGGCTGCTCACGTTTACTACCGCGCTGGTGTCACTCACAATCACATCTACTTCACCGAGGATGGATGGATTGCTGGCAACGGCCGTTTCAGCTTCAGTTGGCGCGGCAGTTGGGGATTCTTGAGTTGCGGTTTCGTCACCACCGCCCAGGCCCAGCCGTTCTCCCAAGGAGAAGGGGGGCAAAAACATAGCGGCAATAACCAGTAATACAACCAGCAAAACCCCGCCAACTAACAAACCTTGGCGGGAACTTTGTTGTTCAGTTTCTGAGGTGCTGTCTTCAGACGGCCGTTCCTCTTCCATAATTCATACCTCCATTGGTTAACAAAGTGGCACCTGTTGCGTTGCCGGGGGGTAGGAAACGGCCGTTTTGCTGCCAAACACAAAGCCTTGCGGCCAGCAGCACATCTACGTTTCCCTTTTTACCCTCTTCCCAAAAACAGACTCAACAGGGAGCCTTTGTTAAATGAATACAATCTGTTTACGCATTCTGTATTCAGCGCTGGGTTTTTGCAAACCCAGCGTTTGTTCCATTTACTCGCTATAAAATTTGCAAATGGATACATGCAAAAAGCGGCTGCCGAACGTACTGATTTAGCAAGCGTGTTGCTTAAAATAACTGTTGCTTGCTAAAAATTGAGCTGACGCTTCTAAAATGACGTTCATCATGAGCCGCTTAACCACTGGTAGATTCTAATTACCAGAGCGGCGAACATTCTAGCACAAGGTTGAAAAAGCAGGCAAACCAGGGCAGGCACGCTAGCATTTTCGTGGGTGAATCGTTGAGGAAACGTTAAGATTGGCCTGGCTTTGTCGAGACGTTGCAATGCGACCTTTCTCCCGCTATACTCCCCCTTATGCCGCAGTGCGTAATAATCCCTGTTTGAATATAAAGGAGTCAACTATGACAACACCAGCCGATATTTTTGCTAAAACTGCTCAAAACCTCATCCCCGAAAAAGCAGGCAGCATGAACGCCGCCGTTGCTTTTGACCTGTCCGGAGAGCACGGTGGGCAATGGACCGTGAAGATCGCCGACGGCGCTTGCACCGTCGAAGAAGGTGCCGCCGACGGCGTTGATGCCACCATCAGCATGGCCGGCAGCGATTACGTGGATATGATGACGGGCAAACTCAACCCGATGATGGCCTTCATGGGGGGCAAAGTAAAAGTGAGTGGCGATCTGAACACCGTCATGAAGTTCCAGACGATGTTCAAGATGGGCTAAATTTAGTGTGCGAGTTTGCAAGTGGCAAGTCTGCAAGTGATCAGGTGATTGATACTTGCCTACTCGCCCACTTGCAAACTTGCAGACTTCTGCGCAATCTCCGCGTATTCCTGCCGTTCGGCCGTTTCCAAACTGACCCCAACCAACGACAAAATTTCCGCCATTAGCCCCGCCTTGCGCTCCGCGTCGGAGCGGGACCAGGTGCGTGATTTAATTTCCAGGAAGGTGCCGGGCACCGCTGGCTGCACAACCCTGTCAAAGTTAATAGCAAAGTCGGTTTCCTTATAAATAATGTGCCAGCGCAGCCGATCCTTGGTGACCTCAATTTCTGATTCCGGCGCAAAATATTCCCGGTAAAAGCGCAAACTGCGGTCCGCATCCGCTAAAAAGCGGCTGCGTGAGAGCATCACTGCGTTGGGGAACTCCATCCGCTCGCCTTCGCCAATAAGCGTGAGGCGGGTGCGCGTCTGGTAAACGTGCCCGTCATCATCTACAAACTCATCCTCGCGGTAGCGCAGCCGGGCAGAATCAGGGTCTTCATTGGCGAAGATGAAATAATGGTCGTACTGTTTGTAATGGGCACCCCGCACAATTTTGGCATGTTCGCTGTCCAGGAAGTTGAGCACCGCTTCTTTCTCAGCGTTTGGTGCTTTCACCTGCACCTCAAAGCTTTCTTGCCGCTGGACACCTTGCAGCAGCACCAGCTTGTTGTACGGGCTGGATTCGCGACGCTGCACAAAGGCGTCAATTTCGGCGGCGACCTGGGCCGCTTCCACCATCGCTTTGGCTTCATCCACCGTGAGCAGTTCCTGATCTTGCATGAGCCAACGGCCGTTGCACATCACATGCTGCACGTCCCCACTCTTGGCCGCGTAAATGAGCCGCGAGTAGACGCCGTCCGGGTTGTTGTGGAACTGGGGCCAGTTGTGCACGCCGCCCATCGCTACCACCGCCAGATCGGCCCGCTTGCCCACTTCCAGGCTGCCCGTTACATCCCCCATGTGCAGGGCGCGCGCCCCGCGCCGGGTAGCTAGCTCCAGCGCCTGCCGCGCGGGCAGCACCGTGGGGTCGCCGGATTGCGCTTTGGCCAGCAGCGCCGCCAGCCGCACCTCTTCCACCATATCCAGATCGTTGTTGCTGGCCGGGCCATCGGTGCCCACGCCCAAATTGAGGCCCACGTCCAGCATCTCCTTCACCCTGGCAATGCCACTGGCCAGCTTGAGGTTGCTGCTGGGGCAGTGGGCCACACCCGCGCCTGCTTCTTTGAGGGCAAACATTTCACTTTTTTCCAGATGGACGCAGTGGGCAGCCAGCAGCTTGGTGTTGAGCAGGCCGTGGCTGGCGATGTGGGGCACAACGGGCGTGTGATGCTGCTCGCGGCAGTTGTCTACTTCAAATCTGGTTTCAGCAACATGGGTGTGGATGGGCACGTCAAAGGCGCGGGCCAGATCGGCGCAGGCGCGATCCATTTCCGGGGTGCCGGTGTACCAGGCGTGGGGGGCCACGGCGGGCTGAATCAGCGGATGGCCGTTCCAGCGCTCGATGAAGCGGCGGGTGAGTACGAGGGCATCTTCGTAAGTAGCTGCGTCGGGCGCGGGGAAAACAAGGACGGTTTGACCCAGCAGAGCACGCATACCGATTTCGGCCGTTTCCTCCGCAATCGCCTCTTCAAAATAGTACATGTCGGCAAAGGTGGTCACGCCAGAGCGAATCATCTCGGCGCAGGCGATGCGCGTGCCCAGCTTCACAAATTCTGGCGTCACAAATTCGCGCTCCACGGGCATCAGGTAGCCCAGCCAGACGTCCAGCCGCAGGTCGTCGTTCAGCCCGCGGAACAAGGTCATCGGCACGTGGGTATGGGCGTTAACCAGCCCCGGCATGATGACCTGCCCGGAGCAATCTACAACTTCCGCTGCTTCAAATTCAGTGGCAAGGGTTTCCGCCGGGCCAACGGCCATAATCGAATCGCCCAAAATGGCGATTGCGCCGCTGGGGATAATCTCATACTGCGCGTTCATGGTGACGACTGTGCCACCGGTGAGCAAGACATCAACTTTTTGAGGCATGTGCCCCTCCGTTTCGGTAAGCGGTAATCAGTAAGCGGTAATCGGTGGTCGATAATCGGTAAGTCACTAGTTACGGATAACGGATTACCGATTACGGTACACGGGATTATACCGGATTCCTGCTATAATCGGGAACCGGCTTCGGTCGGCAATTACGTAATTACCCAATGACTCAATTACCCAATTACAAAGGATTTCCCACTATGCGCATGATAGATTTGATCGAAAAGAAACGAGACGGCCAAACGCTTTCCACGGCCGAAATTGAATGGTTCATCCGCGCCTACACGGCCGACGAAGTGCCCGACTACCAGGTCGCATCCTTGTTGATGGCCATCTATATTCGCGGCATGGACCGCCGCGAGACGGTAGACCTGACCCTGGCGATGGCCCACTCCGGCGACGAGCTGGATTTGCACGACGTGGCCCCGTTTGTCATCGACAAACATTCTTCTGGCGGCGTAGGGGACAAGACGACGCTGGCGGTGCAGCCGTTGGTGGCCGCTTGCGGCGTGCCCGTGGGCAAGATGAGCGGTCGCGGCCTCGGTTCCAGCGGCGGTACGCTGGACAAAATGGAAGCGATTCGCGGCTGGTCGTTTGAGATGCCGATCGAGCAGTTCAAAAAGCAGTTGGGGGAGATTGGGCTGGTGCTGGCCGGGCAAACGGCCGTACTTGCCCCCGCCGATAAAAAGCTGTACGCCCTACGCGACGTCACCGGCACGGTGGCCAGCACGCCGCTGATTGCTGGCTCCATCATGTCCAAAAAGCTGGCCGCCGGGGCCGATGCGATGGTGCTGGATGTAAAAACCGGCTCCGGCGCGTTTATGCCCACGGTGGAATCCGCCCGCGAACTGGCCCAGGTGATGGTAGACATCGGCACGGACGCCGGGCGAAAAGTGGTGGCGCTGATTTCCGACATGAACCAGCCGCTGGGCCACGCCATCGGCAACGCCTTGGAGGTGAAGGAGGCGATTGAAACGCTGCAAGGCGGCGGTCCGGCCGATTTTTGGGCACACTGCCTGACCGTGGCGGCACACATGCTGCTGCTGGCGGGTAAGGCGGATAGTTTGGACGGGGCGAAGGAAATGGTAACGGCCGTTCGCCACAACGGTTCTGCTTTCGAGAAATTCCGCCAAATGGTGGCAGCTCAAGGTGGCGATGTGGCCCAAATTGACGATCCCGGCCTGCTGCCGCAAGCCAAATTTGTGGAGCCGATCTTGGCCCCGCGCGCTGGCACCATTGCGGCGATGGCTACAGGGGAAATTGGCTGGACAACGGTGCGCTTGGGCGGCGGCCGTTTTGTGAAGACGGACAAAATTGACCACGCCGTTGGCTTCGTCCTGCCTGCCAAAATCGGCGATACCTTTGCGGAAGGAGATGAGCTAGGCACCGTACACGCCAACAACGCCGAAAAGCTGGCCCAGGCTCGCCAAGAACTGCTCGCCGCCCTCACCTGGTCCGAGGAGCCCGTCCCACCGCAACCCCACTTCCACGGCACCATCATCTAAAGGTAAATTGGTACGTATAAGACCGGAAACACCATGCGTTCATGTAAATGCATTCCCCTATTCATGCCACAAAAGTTCGCGCCCCGGTAAAGATACTCATTCTCTCCGCAAAACAGTTCCCATTTGTCATTCTGACCGAAGTGAAGAATCCCGCCCAACTTACATTTGAAGAAGCCAACCTTTTGCAATTGTAAGTTGGGCGAGATGTTTCGCTGCGCTCAACATGACAGGTGTAAGTTAAAACGAAAATGCGGCGGGGTTGTTGGTGCTGATAGTGTCCACGCCCCACGCTAGCAACGTCGGGTAATCCCAGTAAAAACCGCCGGGGGTGCAGGCCAAACCCGCTTTTTGGATGCGTTTTACCTCTTCCTGTGTCAAAAAGTCGGTGGCGGGGCTGAGTCCGTCCAGGGGAACACCTCCAACCATTGCCAGTGGGTCACAAAAACGGCCGACATAAATCAAGCTCACTGTCAAATTACGGTTCATCTGCTTGACGCGCCGCAGGGCAAACTGGTCGAAGCTGATGAGCACCACCTGGTCGGCCATGCCGTGCTGCTCGATGAGGCGCACGACGTACTGGTCCAGGCGCGGCTCGAAGACGGGGCCATGCTTGAGTTCGATCATGAGCGCCACGCGATTTTTGGCCCAGGCGAGCATTTCATCCAGCAGGGGCATTTTTAACCCGGCAAATTGCGGATCGAAGTAGCTGCCCACGTCGAGAGTGCATAGAAATTCGGCCGTAAAGTCGCCAATTTGGCCGCGAATGCCGGTTTTGGCTTCCAAAAGGGTGTCGTGAAACAAAATTACCTGTTCGTCGGCGGTGAGCTGCACATCCAGCTCCAGCAAATCGGCCCCGCCTGCCAGACCCGCCTCAAAAGATGGCATCGTGTTTTCCGGCGCAACCGCCATCGCTCCCCGGTGGCCTACGAGTAGGGAACGGCCGTTCTTCTCGCGTCTCAATTCAAACATACTACTTCCTATTTTTTAGCCACAGATTACGCAGATTACACAGATTTTTTGTTTTAAATCTGTGTAAACCAGTGTTTATCAGTGTCCTGTCTTTTTGCATCAACTGCCGAGTGTTTTTTGCACGACTTGGGCCACCAGCTCGCGCAGGTCGGTTGGGTTGAGGGTCGGCGGGGCGTCGCTGGCGCGCAGGGCTGGCAGATGCGGCTGGCTGGCGGGATGGCAGGCACCGCACACCTGGCAAAATTCGGCCCGCTCGCCGGGATGGCTCCAACCAAGCTTTTCGCGCTGGCGCAGCAGCTTTTCCACCTCGTCCGGCGGCAGCGGATTACGCACGCCCAGTTGGGCCAGCATGAAGCCAATCCGCGCATTTTGCTCCAGCGATTCCAGCCGCATAAACGCCTGCATCGGCGAATCGCCAACGGTGAGTGAGCCGTGCCGCTGCAACACCAGCCCATCGTGGTTGCGAATGAGATCGCGGATGGCGCGGACGTTTTCTTCGCTGGAGGGGGTGGCGTACTGCGTGGTGGGCACAATGCCCAGCATCACAATCGCTTCGGGGATGAGGCATTCGGCCATAGGGATGCCCGCTATGGAGAGGGCGACGGTGATGGGGGGATGGGCGTGCACGACGGCCTCGATGTCCGGGCGCTGGCGGTACGCTTCCAAATGCATAGGCAGTTCGCTGGTGGGTTTGAGGTTGGCGGAACGGCCGTAACCACCCCGGACCACCGTTCCCTCCAAATCCACAATCAGCATATGTTCTGGCTCAAGCAAGCCTTTATGTAAACCTGATGGCGTGATGAGCAGACGATCTGACCCCAACCGGGCCGAAATGTTGCCATCGCTGGCGCAGATGAAGCCTTTGTCGTACATCAGGCGGCCAATCTGCACGAACGTCTGGCGCAAGGCCTGCTCGTTGACGCGCATTATTTTTTGCCTCCCAGAGCCAATTCGTATCGCTTCACTTCTTGAACCAGTCGGGAAGGCTTGCCATTGAACTCGCGCCAATCCAGTTTTTCCAGCGTCAGCTTCCACAAAATGTCCGTGAGGGCGGCGTTGATGGGCGTGGGCACGCCCAGCTCTTTGCCCGCTTTGGCGATGGCCCCGTTGTGGTACACCACCTCGCTTTTGCCCTTGCCAACCGTCAAATCAATGTGGAACGACGGCATTTTGTCGCCTCGGCCATCGGCCACCAGCTTGGTTAGCCCTGGTTTGAGCAGGGCGCGGGGCAGCCGTTTGATGGAAAAAGCGAGCTTGGAGGCAGGCACGGCAGGCAAATCTACCACTTTGTGTCCGGCCGCTTTCATGACGGCCAGCGTTTCTTGCAGCATCCTGATTTCCAAATCAAAAATGGCGTCGGAGCGGTAAATGAGGCCCGGTCGCCGATTGAGAATGGCGGAGGTGGCGTTGGCGATGATGTTGAGAAACGCTTTAGACCATTTCATGGATTCATACGATTTGTACGACTGCGCGTCCAGCCCCGCTTCTTTAAAAAGGTTCAGCCATTGCTTGATATCTTGCTTGGGTTGGGTGGGGGCCAGGCAAATGCCGCCGTCGGAGCGCTCGGCGACGAGTTGGGTGGTGGTTTCTTTGCGGATGGGTAGGGTGAAGGAGCCGGCCAAAACGCGCTCAGCGCCAAACTGCTTGATGAGTCCTTTCTCTACGCCGATGCCGTTTTGGGTGGTAAGAAGCATGTTGGGTTCGGGGCAAAAGGCGATGAGGGGGTCTATCGAGCGGGCGATGTCGTACGCTTTCATGGCCAGGATGATGAGATCGTACTGCTGCCCGGCTTTAAAGGCTTGGGCAACGGAGGTAACGGCCGTTGGCCTGGTGATCACGCGCTTGCCATTTTCGGTCACTTCCAGCCCGGTTTCGCCAATCAATTTGGCCATCACATCCCGCGTGATGAGGGTAACGTTGTGTTTTTGCTGTGTCAGCCGTGCGCCCAAGTAACCACCCACTGCGCCTGCGCCGTAAATCAAAATGTCCATAAGCTTTTTCCGCTACATTTTTTGCCACAGAGAGCACAGAGGTTTAAGAGAAAATCTCATAACTCTCTGTGTTCTCTGTGGCAAATATTTTTATTCTGTACCTAGCTTGCTGCCGATGAAGGTGTCGTAGCCGCGTAGGAAGTCGGGTACGGCCGTTACCCGCTTACCGGCCAGCTGAATTTCTTCTAAAATAATTACCCCGTCGGCGGTGCGGACGGCTGCGCCTTCTTCGTACGCGATCACTTGTCCGGGATTGCCGTTGGGGAAACGGCCGTTGCCCACCGTCGCTGATTTTATTTTGAGTAACTCACCCTGCCAGGTAGTAAACGCACCAGGCCACGGGGACATCGCCCGAATGCGCCGATCAATCTCGGCGCTGGTTTGAGTCCAGTCGAGACGGCCGTCTTCCTTGCTGATCATCGGGGCATAGGTGGATTGCTCGTCATCCTGCGGCGTGGCGGTGAGTTTACCCGCCAGGATGCTGTCCAGATGCGTGGCCAACAGTGAACCCCCTATTTCTGCCAGTCGGTCGTGGAGGGAAGCGGCCGTTTCCGTCGGCGAGATGGGGGTAGAAGCACAGGCGTACACTGCACCCGTGTCCAATCCCACATCCATCTGCATCAGGCAAACGCCGGTTGCGGCATCCCCGGCCAAAATGGCGTGCTGGATGGGAGAGGCACCGCGCCAGCGCGGCAGCAGCGAGGCGTGGATGTTGAGGCAGCCGTGTGGCGGCAACTCCAGCACGTGCGGCCGTAGAATCTGCCCAAACGCCGCCACCACGATGATGTCTGGCTGCCAATCGCGCAAAGGCTGGGCGGCTTCCTCGCTGCGTAATGATTTGGGTTGGTAGACGGGGATGTTGGCTGCCTCGGCTGCAACTTTAACGGGAGACGGCCGTAGCTGCTTGCCGCGCCCCGCTGGCCGATCTGGCTGCGTGACGACACCGACCACATGTTGGGTTTCAATTAACGTTTTCAGGACAGGCACGGCAAAATCAGGCGTGCCCATAAATACAACTTTACTCATAGCGGCATTCTAACCATGATTTTCCTGATTGCAAAGTTGTTGACGTAATATAGTCTCCACTTTACAATGCATTCATAGATAAAAGGTGTGTTTAGCTGGCCAAAATTTTCGTCAGCTCCAACAAAATTGCATTAGGAGGCAATTCCAATGAGTGATGATATTGATGTGATGAATGACGATATGAATGTTTCTGGCCCTAGCGATGATGACAAGCTGTGGGCGCTGCTAGCATATGTATTTTCACCACTGGTTCCGATCATTCTCTTTTTTATAGAAGACAAGAAGGAACGGCCGTTTATCAAAGCCCACAACGGACAAGCATTAGTCTGGGGTGTGGTTTGTATGATTGTTGGGGCTGTATCCACACCATTGTGTGGTATTCCAGGGCTCGTGATGTGGATTGTGGCCATTTACTGGGGCTGGCAGGCGTATCAGGGTCAGGAAGTAACCATTCCTGTTGTCACCGATTTTGTGAAAGGACAGGGCTGGGCCTAACTTTCTAACCTTAATTCTGTGAGTTTTAGCCAGTCCAGACAACTTTGTCAGGGCTGGCTTTCTTTTTTGAAACAGATAACCTCCCGAAGGTTCTGCCCAAGAGGTTACATATGCTGGCAAACCTCCGGGAGGTTGGTTGGCACAGGAGGTTTTTAGATGGATGTGGCAAAGGCCTTTACCTATTTTGCAGAAGATGAACGCTGGATGGGCAAACTGGTCATCGGGGTTTTGGTTTCGCTGGTCTCGATTTTGATTTTGCCGGGATTTTTACTGTCTGGCTACATGGTGGGCATTACCCGCAACGTGATGAATGGTGAGAAACGGCCGCTTCCCGAATGGGAAGATTTAGGCACACTTTTTATGGATGGACTGTCTATTATCGTCGTTTCTATTGTGTACACGCTGCCGTTTTGGTTGATCACCTGTATTGCTTTTGCCACCACCATTGGCTTTGGTGGCCTAAGCGAAGCCACACAAATTAGCGATGATGCCGTGGCGGCGGGCATTTTGGCCACGTGGGGGCTGGTTAGCTGTCTGTTCCTCATTTTTATGCTGGCTTTCTTCTTCATCAGCCCAGCCATCGTCATTCAGTACGTGCGTGAAGGGAATATAGGTGCTTGCTTCCGCTTTGGCGAGGTTTTAGCCATCGTGCGGGACAATTTTGCAGATATTCTCATTGCGGGCCTTACGCCATTTGCGGTAAGTTTTGTCTTTTCGATGGTGATCTCCGCCTTAAACTTGATCATTTGTGTAGGCACAGTTCTGGGCATATTGTTGAGCATTGCGATGGGGCCGTACCTAACGGCCGTTACTGGCCATCTCTACGGTCAAATTGCGGGCAAAATTGGCGGTACCCCGCCCGCTGAAAAATTCGCCTTGTAAACTTAAACTTCAAAAGTCTTGACTATTGCCAGCGTTGGCCAAGCTCTCTGCAAGACTTTTGAAGTATCTGGCAAAAGCAGAACGGCGCACCCTGGGAGGATGCGCCGTTCTTTTAAGAGGGAAGAGGGACAAAAAACCAGCTAGTTTGCCAGATTTTCTTTATCGGGAAGGGTGTCGAGAACTGCCGTAATCTTATCCTGATTCAGCGGTCCGGCCTCCATCGCCAGCGGGTAGTCACGGGTGCCAAACTTGGTCAGCGCCGTTGCGCCCAGCCCCAGGAACACAATCGCCCACCAGATCAGGCTCTCGCCAATCACAAAGGGAATCGCGCCCAAAAAGCCAAGAACAAAGGTGATAGCCGCCGTGCCCAGCGCCGTTGTCATCGCCTGACTAGAGGCGTTCATGTTTAGCTTTTGCGCCAAAAATGCGCCCACAATGTTGCCCACGGTGAACCAGCCCAAAAAGCCACCGGCAACTAAAGCAAAAGTTGCTACAGCCAAAATCGGAAAACCTAATAAACCAATTCCACAAGCGAAAACAAAAAGGGCTGACAGAATGCCAAAAATTGCTAACAAAACAGGCGATGAAATAGCTGTAAGAAGTCCAATGGCTCCGCTAACTACTGGTTGTTTCCGCAAGGTATCTTCAATACGCAGCATCGGCTGAGGCATTATCGAAGCGGCGGCAAAGGCGAGAAGTCCCAGCAGCATAGACCATCCTATCGAAGCGGCCGTTCCCGTCAAAATCCGTTGCAGCAGGGGTGGCTGCTCAACTTCTACGACAGGGTCGGGATTGAAGTTTATGTTACCGAGGAAATTTTCCAATTCAGTCGGTAGAGCTACTTGCAGGTTGGTGCAGCTCGCGCTACCCTCGCCTGTGGACGTGCCGTTAAACAGGACGCAATCGCCGTTGAGAACGGCCGTATCGCTCATCGTTAAACTACCATTGAAAAGAACCACACTGCCGTTCACGGTCCCAGAAATATCGGCATTTCCGTTAAAGAGAACCACGTCACCGTTCACCCGACCGCCATCGGCCAGCGTAAAATCCTCATCGAACAAAACGACGTCCCCATAAACGGTTTCATCGTCGCCCACATCACGCTGGGCCAGCGGCGCGGCCAAAACCGCACTGCTGGGAATCACCAGCAGCAGCAACAGGGCCAAGGCCCACAAAATTCGGCGTTCTGTTTTTCTACGTTGCATACTTAATTGTTACCTCGAATGGAAACGGCCGTTGGTTGGCTCAGCAGTTGGCGATACACACCATTCCACACAAAGACCATCCCAGCCAAGACCAGCAGCCAGCCTACAATCGCCGGTTGCTGCACAATTAACTCACCCAGCCCCTTAAACAAAGCGCCAGAAACCACCCCGACCAGCCGTACGGCTTGCGCCCACACCTGCTGTACACTTTCTATAAAAGCAGGCTGGCTAATGACTGGGATAACCGTGTTTGCCGCCCAAATCACCAGCAAAATTGGCAGGATTCCGCTCAGCAGCAGCAGCACATAAATGATGCTGATAGCCCACAAGCGGGCACGCCGACTCGGTAGTAAGGCCACCGTGCGCTGCGTAAAGCCCGCTGCCGGGCTCAGCATCGGTGCCTGCCGAAACAGCGTGTCGATGGCCAACATGGCGTGCCACTCCTGGCGGCAGGCAGGACACGCGCGCAGGTGAGATTCCAGCTCAGTTTTTCCTCCGGCTGCAAGCTCACCATCGAGCGCGTCCATCATCAACATGTGAAATTTTTCGTGTTCCATAATTAGCTCCATCTTTCTTGTTTCAAATCTTGAGTATGCAGCGCCGTTTGCCTGCACCGCCAGCCGAAACAACCTGCTGGCGTCTGTACCAATACAATTAAGCGGCCAAAGCCCCTTCGCTTTCCAAATGCAGCCCCGCCGCCACGCCAATTTCGGCCAACTGTTTGCGGGCACGGAACAGGCGAGACTTAATCGCGCTGACCGTTGTATCCATCATTTCGGCAATTTCGTCATAAGAAAGTTCATGCCAATAACGCAGCACAACCGCCTCTCGGTATTCAGGAGCCAGCTCTGCCAGCAGCTTTTGCACCAGCTCTTCTTGCTCACTTTGCACCATTTGTGGCTCTGGCCCAGAGGATTTCTCGGACATCAAAGCAGGATGCGGCGGCAGTGGTTCATCAATGTTTAGCAAAATGGCCCGGCGCTTGCGGATCAGGTCAATGCAGTAGTTGGACGTAATGGAGAGCAACCAGGTGCTAAATTTGTGGTTTGGATTGTAGCTATCTAACCGGGTGTAGGCGCGAATAAACGCTTCTTGGGCCGCTTCTTCAGCTTCGCCAGAATTATTCAGCATACGATATGCCAGGTTGTAAACTGGCCGTTGATACGCTTCTATAATTTTGCCAAAGGCGGCCTTGTCACCGCGCCGCGCCTGGTCTAGCCAGACCTGTTCTTCGTCCACTTTTTTCTCCTGACGCTTGTCAGTACGCAGTATAGCAGGAAAAGTTTCCTTTGACGCAGGTTGGCTGATTGCTAGTAAATCAGTCTGTTTTAGTGCCATGCTTGACAATGCTGAACCCTCTTTTATAATCGAAAGTGCTACAATTAATTACGTAATACGTTGAATGGGACGAGTAGTTGCACAATTGGTGCAAGAGAGTGATGGTTCTAGCTGAAAGCCATCATCACAAAAATGCAGCGAAAACCCCCCATGAGTGATTTTCTGAACGGTCGGGCAAACTTTATTGTTTGCTCATTTAGGGGCAGACTTTTGGGTCTGCCCCCCATCTTCTAAATCAAGTAAGAAAATCCGGTTGGCTCCGTTAACGGCCGTAACAAGGGTAATCTGCAATTAATTGCTACCGATTACCGAATTTGGGTGGAACCGCGACGCCATCGCCCCAAACAGGGTGGTGGCGTTTTTTATTTTTAAAGTTTGGAGGAATGAATAACGATGTCACAACAAAACGGCGTCCCGTACGTCGAATCCGATTTATACAAAATCCGGCACTCATCAGCCCACGTGCTGGCGGAGGCGGTGCTGGCGTTTTACCCAGAAGCCAAGCTGGCCATCGGCCCGCCCATCGAGGATGGCTTTTACTACGACTTCGACCTGGGCAAAAATGACGATGGCAAGCCCATCACCTTCTCGCCAGAAGATATGGAAAAGATCGAAGACAAAATGAAAGAGCTGCTCAAAAAGAACGCCAAGTTTGAGCAATCTTCCATGACGATTGACGAAGCCAAGCAATTTTTTGCCGGTCAACCGTACAAGCTGGAACTCATCGAAGAGCTGGCGGCGGGCAAGGTAGATGAAAACGGTAATCCCATGAGCGAACCGGTGAGCGAAGTGGGCATTTACACGCAGCGGGAGTTTGTGGATTTGTGTCGCGGGCCGCACGTGGGCTTCACCAAGCAAATCAAGGCGAATTCGATTAAGCTGCTGCGCACGGGTGGCGCTTACTGGCGTGGGGATGAGAAACGGCCGCAGCTCCAACGCATCTACGGCACGGCCTGGCACAACCGAGTGGAGCTGGATGAATATTTGAAGCTACTGGAAGAAGCCAAAGCCCGCGACCACCGGCGGCTGGGCAAGCAGTTGGGACTTTTCCACATTTCGCAGCTGGTGGGTTCCGGGCTGCCGCTATGGCTGCCCAAGGGTGCCGTGCTGCGAGAAAAGTTGGAAAGCTTTTTACGTGAGGCACAGCTGGAACGCGGCTACCTGCCCGTCATTACGCCGCACATCGGCAAGCTGGATTTGTACATCACCAGCGGGCACTATCCTTACTACAAAGAGAGTCAGTACACGCCGATTGACGTGGACGACGAGAAGTTCATGCTTAAGCCGATGAACTGCCCGCACCACATCGAAATTTACAAGAGCGAACCGCACAGCTACCGGGATTTGCCATTGCGCCTGGCCGAATTTGGCACGGTGTACCGCTACGAGCAGAGCGGTGAGCTGAACGGGCTGACGCGCGTGCGCGGTTTTACGGTAGACGATTCGCATCTGTTTGTGACGCCCGATCAACTAGAAGAAGAGTTCATTGGCGTGGTTGATTTGATCCAGCACGTGTTTAACACGATGGGCTTTGAGGATTTCCGGGCGCGGCTGGGTACGAATGATCCCAACAGTGACAAATACGCAGGTGCGCCGGAGATGTGGGAAAAGGGCATCGCGGCCATCAAGAAAGCGGCCGACAAAGTGGGGATGCGGTACACGGTGGAAGAGGGCGAAGCCGCCTTCTACGGTCCCAAGCTGGACTTCATCTTCCGGGATGTGCTGAAGCGGGAGTGGCAGTTGGGCACGGTGCAGGTGGACTTTTTACTGCCGGAGCGGTTCGATTTGGAGTACATGGGCGAGGATGGTCAGAAGCACCGCCCGGTGATGATTCATCGGGCACCGTTTGGCAGCATGGAGCGGTTTGTGGGCATCTTGATTGAGCATTTCAACGGGGCGTTCCCCCTTTGGCTGTCTCCGGTGCAGGTGGTGATGGTGCCGATTACGGACCGGCATGTGGCATATGCCAACAAGGTGGCGGCTGAGCTGCGGGCGGCGGGGATGCGTGTGGAAGTGGATGCGAGCAACGGCCGTATGAATGCCAAGATCCGCAACGCCCAGCTGCAAAAAGTACCGTACATGCTGGTGGTGGGTGACAAAGAAGAGGAAGCCAACGCCGTGGCCGTGCGCACGCGCGACAACGAAGATCGTGGCGCAGTCTCTGTTGCCGATTTCAAAACCCAGGCCACTACCTTAATCACTACCAAGTCAATGGAGTTATGAGCGGACGTTATCGGTGAACGGTAAGTAGTAATCGGTAATCAGTTAAGAGGCCGCTCGCAAGAGTGGCCTTTTTGTTTGTAGCCGCGCTTTCTTAGCGCGAAAAAGCGAGGATTGGAATCCTCGGCTACAAAGTAGGAGAATCTCATGTTTGAGCAAGAAAATTACGAACACTCCGATTTGTACAAGCTGCGGCATACGGCCGCTCACGTTTTGGCGCAGGCGGTGCTGGAGCTGTATCCGCAGGCGAAGCTGGGCATTGGCCCGCCAATTGCCGACGGATTTTATTATGATTTTGATTTGGGAGTGGATGGGAACGGCCGTTCCCACTCCTTCCATCCTGATGACCTGCCCAAGCTAGAAAAGCGAATGCGCCAAATCATCGCCGAGAAACATCCGCTGGTTTATGCGGAGGTTTCCGCCGATGAAGTGCGCCAGCGGTTGGCCGACCAGCCGTACAAACTGGAACTGATTGACGAGCTGGCCGAAAAAGGTGAGCAAATTAGCCTGTACCAGCACGATAGCTTTGTGGATCTGTGTCGCGGGCCGCACGTGGCCGACACGGGCAAGATTCCGGCCGACGGACTCAAGTTGATGAGCATTGCGGGGGCGTACTGGCGGGGGGATGAGAAACGGCCGCAATTACAACGCATCTACGGCACGGCCTGGCCCAACAAAAAAGCGCTCAAAGCACACCTGGCGATGCTGGAAGAGGCCAAGAAGCGCGACCACCGGCTGATTGGTCGCGAGCTGGAGATCTTCATTTTGGACGAGGACATTGGCCCGGGCCTGCCGCTGTGGCTGCCCAACGGCAACATTTTGCGCGAAGAGTTGGAGAAGCTGGCCAACGAGATGGAAGACAAAGTCGATTACGTGCGCGTCGCTACGCCGCACATCGCCAAGGAATCCCTTTACCTGCAAAGTGGCCATCTGCCCTACTACGAAGACGAAATGTACCCGGTGATGGAGCGGGACGGCAGCAAATATTATCTCAAGCCGATGAACTGCCCCTTCCACCACAAAATCTACGCCAGCAAGCCGCGCAGCTACCGCGACCTGCCTCTGCGCCTGAGCGAGTATGGCATGGTCTACCGCTACGAGCAAAGCGGCACGCTGATGGGCTTGCTGCGCGTGCGCGGCCTACAGCAAAATGATGCCCACATCTACTGCGCCGAGAGCCAGATTGAAGACGAATTTATGGGCGTGGTCGATTTGTACCGCAGCTATTTCGATCTTTTCGGCATTGAGAAGTACGTGATGCGCCTGAGCAAACACAGCCCGGACAAGCTGGGCGTGAAGTACGTGGACAACGGCCGTATGTGGCTCAAAGCCGAACGCATCATCCGGGAAACGATGCTGAAGTATGATGTGCCATTTGTGGAAGCGGAGGACGAAGCGGCGTTTTACGGCCCCAAAATTGACGTGCAGATTTGGAGCGCCATCGGGCGGGAGTTCTCGCTGGCGACGAACCAGCTCGATTTTGGCGTGCCGCCCCGCTTTGAGCTGACGTTCACGAACGCGCAGGGGGAATTGGAGACGCCGTGGTGCATTCATCGTGCGCCGCTGGGTGCCCATGAGCGGTTCATTGGCTTTTTGATTGAGCATTACGCGGGCAACTTCCCGGTTTGGCTGGCACCGGAGCAGGTGCGGGTGATTCCGATCACGGACGGGCAGAACGATTACGCGCAGCAGGTGGCGGCGCAGCTCAAAGCGTCTGGCGTGCGGGCTCAGGCAATGCTGGAGAGCGACCGGATGCAGGCCAAAATCCGGGCGGCGCAGCAGATGAAGGTGCCGTACATGCTGGTTGTGGGCGAGCGGGAAGCGGCGGCGGGTACGGTGTCGCTGCGCAAGCGGGATGGCTCGCGGCAAAATGGGGTGTCGCTGGCGGCATTTGCGGCGCTGGTGCAGGAGAAGATTGCTAGCCGAGATGGGGCGTTGTGAGGGTGGAACGGCCGTTTACCTTTAGCTGGGTGGGAAACGGCCGTTTCCCACCCAACTTATGCTAAAATTCAAGCGTTCAAGATTGCGAAGTAGGCGGCGCGGCTGCGTATACATGCACCGACACTGTGTCGCAGCAGGGGACTCTTATCCCTTTGTTTTTGTCAGGTAAAAGGTCTCAAAATGAAAAAATCACCTTTGATTTGTAGCATCTGCTTGCTGTTATGGTTATTAGTTGCTTCTAGCTGTCAATCCACTGTGGTTGAAGATTTGGCAAACAACTCAGAGGTCGCCACATCAGCGGACTCTTTGCAAGAAAATGAAATAACTGGCGAACCTGAGTTACCCCAGACACCTACACGCGCGACTATGCCTATAGTTACAGGTTCACCCGCAGTTGTGGCTACGAGTACATCAATCGTGACACAAATACCAACAGCAGTAGTGCATATAATTTCTGACCCGGAAGGGGCTTTTGCCTCTGTCATTGATAACGAACTGAGTGGTGAGACACCGATTAGCTGGACTCTTCCGCCCGGAACATACTCAGTTACACTTTCGCTAACAGGCTATGAGGATTGGGTAAAGTCACTCAAGCTACAGGCGGGCAGCCAAATAACTTTAACGCCTGCCTTGCGCCAGCTTCACTCTATAACCGCTATCGAAGATTTAAGTGGCCCATTATGGAATTTGCAATGGGCTGTGGACGGTCAAGCTCTAACATATTCACTTAGTGATGAGCAGTGGCCACATCATGTACGGTCGTTATCCACTTATCAAACTTGGTGGCGTTATGATGTATCCAGTAGCACAAAAGAAGCATTACCACCACCTCAAACCCGTGTTACTAACCCGATCAGGGAAATGCTAGGAATTTGCCCTTTCCCCTTGCCTGAGACGCTTCCTTATCCTTGCTCATCTAATTTAAACGAATCACCGACAAGTAATCGCATCGTTTTTAGATCTGAGAAGCTGGATAGTAACGTCAACACTTGGATGGCAGACATAGATGGTTCAAATTTGATTCCTCTGAATATTTTGGACTCACCGCAAGAGGTGATGTGGT
Source organism: Ardenticatenaceae bacterium (assembly GCA_020634455.1). Lineage (GTDB taxonomy): Bacteria > Chloroflexota > Anaerolineae > Promineifilales > Promineifilaceae > Leptofilum. The sequence goes on from JACKBQ010000001.1 coordinate 2,219,457, forward strand.
CAAGTGATGGGCAATGGTTATTGATGGGTATTTATTGGGGTGTTGATAACAGTAATTTATACTACTTAGTATCGTCGGATGGCACCTTTGTAGCCAACCTAGAGGAACTGACAAGCACTAGTCATTTCCGGGTGCAGGGGCCAAAACCTGCCTTTAGTCCCGATGGACAAAAGCTGGCTTTTGTGGGCATAGAAACCGACGGTGAACCGTGGAATGGCCAACCGTGGTCCCCTGAAAAACTAGATCATGAAGAAGCCTACAACCTCTATGTGTTAGATCTAAATACGCTGGAATATGAACTGGTGAGTTCGAGATTCGGGGTCATTCAGTGGGCGAGTGACGGAAACGGACTGTATATCCTGGATGGTACCGCTATAACGGTGCTAGGTTATTTGAAGTATCTTGATTCGGGTGCAGGGGTTCGTTATGCTGACCTTTATTATATTGATTTAACTCAAGAAACCTATCCTGAACAAAAACTGGCGGATGATATACCGGTGAATATTCCCTATGGTGTATGGGCATATTCACCAGAAGCACAGGCAATGGCAGGAATATTTTATCTAGAAAGGCCTGTATTTGGCATCTTATTCCTCAAATAATCCCTGCACCCTGCTGGGGCGGGTCTTCACGGTAGGCTGTGGCCGGGCGTCCTCGCCGTGCCACTTTCTGGCCTGAATGGATTGTGTGGTAAGTATCCGTTCATCCCCAGCGTGGTTGAGAAACGGGGGATGGAGGTTTGTGAGCCGAGCAATGATTGACATAGGCAGATGTAGATGTATACTGTATACATCTAATTTTAGCCAACTTATCATACCCGCCTGCGCGAGTATCCAATTACTTACACGGCTGGGTGGATTCCCGCATTCGCGGGAATGACAATCAACGTACAAGAAGTGTTGCAGAGGGAGTAGTCTGATGAGCGAAAAAATGGTGCGAACACAGGTGTATTTGCCGCAAGAAATTTATGATCAGCTCAAATCCCGCGCTGATGAGGAAGGCGTGACAATGGCGACCCAAATTCGGGAGGCGCTGGCTGAATACGTGGTGGAAAAGCCAAAAAAGAAAGAGCATATCCTCACCGAAGATGATCCCATCTGGCAACTCATTGGCATTGGCAAAGGCGGGCCACCAGATGGCTCTGTGAACCATGACAAATACATCTACACCAGAGATTGGGACCCTGAAGATGAGGCCACTGCATGAATCTTTTTGTGGACAGCAGCGGCTGGATAGCGCTTTTTGGCGATAGAGATAAGTTTCATCCACAAGCGGTTGCGGCGTACCGGGGGTTAACCAATCAGCGGCTCAATTTGTTGACCACAGATTATGTTTTTGATGAGACGGTGACTTTTTTGCAGAAACATTACGGTACGGCCGTTGCCAAACAGTGCGGCCAGGCCATTTTAACGGCACCTTACATCAAGCTGCTGTTTGTTGACAATGAAATTTGGCAAGCAGCCTGGGAAATGTTTCAAGCTTTTGAAGATAAGCAGAGGGCGTTTACGGACTGCACCAGCTTTATTGTGATGCAGCGGCAGCAAGTTTGGCAGGCGTTTAGCTTCGACCAGCATTTTGAACAGGCGGGGTTTCGGCTGTGGCCGGATAATTGAATGGGACGCGGATTAACGCGGATGACGCGGATTTTTTGAACTTTATCTATGTTAATTTCCTTTGCTTGACTGACAAATCTTACAATTGGGGAGGCGGCAACGAATTTCAGAAATCAACGAATGATTTTTCCCAGACAAAAATTCGTTATTTTCTCTAATTCGTTGTCGTCATTGGTGAAAAAATGAACAGCATTCTTGAACAAAAAATTGATGAACTGAAAGCGCAATTTAGCGACCGGCGGACGCAGGTTTGTGACATTGAGGTAGTAAAGGCAGGCGGCACCGCCAAGATTACGGGCACTGTTTTGGATGAAGCGACGGCAACGGCCGTTCAATCCCACTTCCCCGCCATCCCCACCGAACTCACCATCCTGCGCCAGCCAGAACCAGAGTGGCTGGCTGTGAGCACCACGCTGACCGGCCTGTACAACAAACCCGGCTTCGGCGCGGGGCTGGACAGCGAACCACACAACGGGCAAGCGGTGGAACTGCTGCGCAGCGAAGAAAATTGGGCCTACGTGCGGCAGACGGATGGCTATCTGGGCTGGATGTATCGGCCGTATCTGGCAGCAAAACCAGCAACCGAGCCGACCCATCTGGTGAGCGAACCAGTGGCTCCGCTGCACCTGGCCCCCGATGCGGGTGCGCCGTTGGTGAGCCGGGTGTTGGGTGGTACGGCCGTTTCTGTCACAGAAACACAAAATGGCTGGGCCTGCCTCGATTTGGTGGGCGACCTAACGGGCTGGGTGCCCGCCCACATGCTGCGCCAGCTGCCGTTGCCCACCCTGCCCGAAGCCCAACTGCGCCAGCGGCTAGTTGCCGACGCCTACAGCTTCACCGGCGTGCCCTACCAATGGGGCGGCAGCTCCGCCTACGGCATTGATTGCTCTGGCTTTGCCCAGATGGTACACAAGCTGTCTGGCATTCAGCTGCCCCGTGACGCCGATATGCAGTTTGATAACGGCCGTGCCGTTGAACCACCCTTCCAGCCCGGCGATCTGCTCTTTTTTGCCAGCCCCAACGGCCACCGGCGCATCACCCACGTGGGCATCAGCCTGGGCGATTGGCAGCTCATCCACTCCTCGCGCAGCCACAACGGCGTGTACGTAGACAACGTGCAAGCGGTGAAACATCTCCGCGAAACCTTTGCCGGGGCGCGCAGCTACATCTAGATATTCATTTCCCCGGAAACTTGGAGTTCCCGGGGAAATCTGGCGTCGATTTTATTTGTGGTGGGGGTTCATGGCGCGGTTGAGGCCGTCGCCGAGCAGGTTCCAGCCGAGGCCAAACAGGGTGATGGCGGCGGCGACGGGCAGGAAGGTCCACCAGTAGACGAACGGATTGCCGCCCAACCCCAGAGCAAAATCGCGGGAGCCAACCAGCACAATCGCCCAGGCCACTTCGCCACCAAAACCAATGAAAATGAAAGCAGCGGCCCAAATCACCATGCCGCCCACATCTTTGGCCATGAGGACGATGGTAGGGGAGATGGCGTTGGGCAGCAGATGGCGGAGTAAAATGCGGGCGCTAGAGGCGCCCATTGAGTGGGCCGCCGTTACAAATTCGGCCTGGCGCAGTTGGGCAATGCTGCTGTTGATGAGCCGGGCGTAGGGCATCCAGGAAAAGAGGATGAGGCCGAGCATGATCGGGCTGATTTTTAGCTCGTAGAAGAGGGTTTCCCACCAGCGGAAGGTTTCCGGATCAGCGAACTGGTCGAGTACGGCCGTAAACAACGTCCACTGAATAATCCACACGGCCCCAATAACCGGGAACGCTAAAAAGCCATCGGTGATGGCCATGAGCAGCCGCTCGACCCAGCCCCCTGCATAGGCACTGACGGAACCGATAATGATGCCAAAAATCGCGGTAACGATGGTGACCGCCAGCCCAAATTGCAGCGCCGAACGCGTGCCCCACACGAGCGTGAAGAAGACATCCCAGTTGTAAAACGCATCTTGCCCCGGCGCAATGCCAAACATTGGCAAATTTTCGATTTGCGGTACGGTGCCCAGGGGATATTCGGCTGAGGGTGGTTCGGGGAGGCGGCTAAAGCTTTGCCCAACAGGTTTGAACGGTACGCGGCTCTCTGGATCGTCTGGTGGGGCGATGAGGGGGGCGGCAACGGCCGTAATCACAAACGTAAAAATGAGCAAGAGCGCCAACCAATTTTGCCGCTGCTTGAAAAAAGCGTGCCAGCGAATCATCGAGCACTCTCCTTGGCCGTATCGGCTTCGCGTATGCGCGGGTCGGCCAGCGCTTTGAGCATGTCCAGCAGCAGCATAATCGGCAGCACCAGCAGCACGCTGTAAATGGCAAAACCCATCGCCAGCGCCGAATCGGGCGTATACCCGCGCAGGCTGGCCGTCACCAGGTCAGACAATCCTTTGTAGTCGAACACCACCTCCACCACAAACACGCCGGTGATGAGCGAGGCGGCCGAGAGGGAGCTGCTAGTGAGGGCAGGCAGCAGCACGTTGCGAAACACGTGCCGCCACACAATTTGCCGCTGGCGCAGCCCGCGTGCCATGGCAGCCATCACGTAAGATTGGCTGGTTTCGTTGATGACGGCGACGCGGGTGACGCGCCCCAACGTGGCCCAGTGCGCCAGACCCAGCGTGAACACAGGCAAGGCCAGGTGGCGCAATGCATCTTGGGTCACATCGAGACGGCCGTTCAGCAGCCCATCAATTGTCAAAAAACCGGTAATCGGCTGAAACGAAGAGGTGGAGGCCAGCAAGGTCAACTCAAGCAGCCCGGTTCGCCCCGGCGGGAACCAACCCAGCCCCACGTAAAAAATGGAGAGCAAAAACATGCCCAAAATAAAGGGCGGGATGGATGTGGCAATGAACGCCGTCGTGCGAAAACCGCCATCGCGCCTGCTGCCCGGCCGCCAACCGGTAACAACGCCGCTGGCGATGCCCAGCGGGATGAGCGTGAGCAGGGCATAGAAGGCAAGTTCCAAAGTTACGGCCGTTCGCCGTTGCAGTAGTTCCAAAACCGGGGCGTTAAACGTCGGACTGTACCCCCAGTCGCCCCGAAGCAGATTGGTTGCCCAACGGCCGTACTGCTGCAAAAATGGATCGTTCAGCCCGTTTTCCTCGATGATGCGGTTGATGAGATTTTCCATCTTTTCCGGCGTCATGACGCGGGGCGTGTTGGGGGGCAGGTAAAGAGACGCTCTGTCCTCAGCAGGAACAGACATGAAGAAACTGTACAGCACCATCGTCACCACCAGCAGCGTGAGTGGAATAATGAGCAATCGGCGCAAAGCGAAGGCAAGGAAGGATAGGATGTTTTTCATGGCTTATTTTGGTAATTGCGTAATTAGATAATTGGGTAATTATCAATCTCCCATCTCTAATCCCCAATCTCCATTTCTTCACAAGAAACCAACTGAATCACCTCAGAGCCTTCCAGTTGGCAGCTAATCCTGCTATTTTGGCTGGTGGTGGCTTCGATGAGTATAAAACGGCCGTACTGCGCCACGCGCTGCCAGACTGGTTCAGAAGCGAACAGGCTGGCGCGTTCTTGCAACCAGGTTTGCCAGGTAGCGTCGGCGTTTACTTCGCAGCGACGGCAGCTGTCGGCGGGCACGTTGTTGTACAGCAGATGGTTCATGCCGTCTGTGAACGGAATCCCGGCATCGAAGCAAAAGCTAAAGTAAGTTGCATCTTCCTGGGTGATGTTGACCCGGCAGTTTACCCACGCGCCGCTCTCAAAATGGGCGGTGATGACGGCGCTGCTCCACTCGTCCACCACCTCGTTTACCAGCAAGGTATACGGCCCATCCAGTTGCTCTCTTACGCTGTCCAACGCGTTGTAGTTAAAGCCGGTGTCCAGCGAAAGCTGAAACAGTTCGCCGTCGTAGTCGCGCACGCGCTGGATGGCCTGGTCGGTGATGATAAGCGCATTACGCGGGGCACTGGTGGTAAGATCGGGAAAGAGGCTACCGAGGAAACCTGCCAGCAAGGCGGGCAGCAGCAGGCGAAAGACAACTTGCCTGTTCAGGCGACGGCCGTATACCAATTCCTGATGGGCGCTTACGAGATTGCTATTTTGCAAAATCGCCATGAGCGGCAGCAATGAAATTAGCAGAAACCCGGCGATGACATACGACCACCAAAACAGATGATCCGGCGCTGGCGTGATGTCCAGGCCAGAAAATCGCGCGTCGGCCAACCATACAGCCCAATTTTGCCCGATGGGAGGCAGCGTTCCCAAACCAACGCAGATGAGAACGGCCGTTGCCAACCAAACCAAAAAGGCAAACAATGGACGATGCACGGCGCTACTCAACCAGCCCGCCACACCGCCCAACAGCAGTACCGCCAACCCGCTCAAAATCGCCCCACCATACGGAAACCAGACCGGCAGCCGGGACATCACCAACATCTTGGGCAGCCAAAAGCCAACGGCAATGGCCAACCCAATCAGGACGCCATACACCAGCCCCAACCGACGGAAGCTGGGCAATGTCTCATGATCCATCTCTTGAGGCAACGCCCGCAGGCGATGTGGCGGCTCGGCATTCAACGTGTTTGTTTGCGCCATAAAACGCCTCCTAAAAGCAGCAAAAAGAGAAGCGCGCCCCCAACCAGCAGCCAGCTAACTGTGCCTGTGGCGACGGGGGCTGCTTCGCTCGGTACGGCCGTTGCCAGCGGCGGCGGTATGGGTTCAGCCAAAGCAGGCTGTGGGGGGTTGAGGATGATGGTTGCGGCAGAAACGGCCGTTACTGTTTCCCCATCCCAAGCATCATGCGCCCGGCTCAAAAAAGCCACAATCGCCAGATACTCTTCATCCGCCAACGTGCCTGGCACCTGCCGCGGCATCAAAGCCCGAATATACTGGTAAACATCCGCCGCTGTACTGAACTGGCTCAATGTTTCCTCACCGATCAGGGCAGGAACTTTACGAGGAATCGTGAAGCCATCTTCATACGGCCGTGCCCCGTGGCAGCCAGAATTCCAGCAAAATTGGTCTTCCATCGGGTATTGCGCCCGCCAATCGTCGTCTGGCGCGTCGGTGAGTCCCTGCCCCCGGTCGCCGTGGCACGGCTGGCAATGCAGCCAGTACAATTGCGCCCCCTCATCCGCCTGCGTGGGTGCAGGCACGGTGGGCGGCGCAGCCAGTCGGTCTGGCGTAGGCGTCACATCCTGGGCCATCGTCTGGTTACTGGTTAAAAAGAGGCAGATGAGGAGGGAAACGGCCGTAACCCCCACAAAAAACACACGCTTCATCATCTAGCAAAATTAAAAATGAGCGAGCCACCGACGCGACCCGCTCACTTAATTACTTAATTACCGAATTACTCAATTACCCTTTACGCAACTTCGGGTCTAAGATATCGCGCAAAGCATCCCCCAGCAGGTTCCAGCCCAGCCCATACAGCAGCAGCGCCATACCGGGGAACAACACAATGTACCAATGCTTGTCCAGCGTCAAAATCCAGTCGCGGGCAAAGCTCACAATCTGGCCCCAGTCAGCATAACCGGGTTCCACGCCCACACCCAGGAAGCTCAAGGCTGCAAAGGAAAGCACAATGGCACCCATGTCCAGCGACAAGAACACCAGCGTGGGGAAAATTGCGTTCGGTAACACATGCTTCAAAATAATGTGCGTATCTTTGGCTCCGCTGGCGCGAGCGGCTAGCACATAATCCCGCTCCTTGTTAGACAAAATATCGCCGCGCAGCAAACGCGCGTATCCCATCCAACCAAACACCACCAGGGCAATCATGGCGGGCCACAAACTTTGCCCAAAGATAGGCACCAGGATAGATGACAGCACCAAAACAGCAACGAGCGCCGGGAACACAATGAACACTTCCACAATGCGCATCATAATTTCATCCACCCAGCCACCATAAAAACCAGCAATGGAGCCGACCAAAATACCAAACAAGGCAGAGATGGCAACAACGGCCGTACCCGCCAGCAGCGCTGTCCGTGTCCCCCAGATAATGCCATACCAAATATCATACTGGCCGCTAGTCGTCCCCAAAATGTGCACCCATGTTTCATTGCCGGTTATCACACGATACCAGCCAGGCACAGTTGCCGGCACATTTTGCTTCCACTCCGTGCCTGGCGGCAGCGGTTCCGGCTTAAAGCCGTCACGCGGAATAGTATAAGGGTCCCAATTTTCATTCGGCGCAGGTGCCAATGTCGGGGCAAACGCACCAATCAAAAGAAAAATGGCCACGATGATCAATCCTGTCACAGATAAAGGATTGGTTACCACACCCTTTAACAAACGGTACCATTCAGGCCCAACCAGCTTTTCTAATCTATTCTGTTCACGCAAATTATAGTTAACATCCAAACCTGCAACAGCATCAGTAGGTGTCATAAGCTTTTCCTTCCCAAGAAATCCGATTTCTCGCAGAAATCAGATTTCTTTAATTATCACGACAGGCGAATACGCGGGTCAATAACCACATACATTATGTCTACAATTAGGTATGCAAAGATAAACAGAACGCCATTGAACAACGCAAACCCCAACATTGTTAATACATCCAATTGCGTCGCTGCCGCAGCCGCCATCTGACCCAACCCTGGATAGTTAAAAATCACCTCGGTTACAACCACCCCGTTCATCAACCCGGCTAGCGTACCACCCACAATTGTAATAACTGGAATGAGCGCATTGCGGCGAATGTGCTTGTTCACAACGGTAGATTCATACAGCCCTTTGGCCCGCGCCGTGCGCACATAATCTTGTCGCATCTCTTCCAGCATGGAAGAGCGCGTCACGCGCAGCAGCAACGCCCACTGTACAACCGCTAAAGTAATCACAGGCAGCACCAAATGTCGCAGCGCATCTAAAAACACATCAAACCGCAAATTCAGCAAACTATCAATGGTCATCAAGCCCGTATATTTTGTAAAACCCGGACGACCTACGAGAAGCGTAAATTCTGTCGAAAGCCTGCCCGTCTGGAACCAATCCAGACGCGCGTAAAATATCAACAGCAGCAACAAAGCCAACACAAATGTAGGAAATGACCAACCAATGGTGGCAAAAACCCGCACAATTTGGTCAAAAAGCTTGTTATGGTTCAGGGCCGCTTTAATCCCCATCCAAATACCCCCGGCAATAATGGGAATCATCGCCCACAAAGCCAGTTCCAACGTAGCCGGGAAACGACGCTTGAGCATATCGGTCACAGGCTCACGCCCCGTGCGCGAAAAACCCAAATCTCCGCGCAACACACCACCCAACCGTTCGCCAGTTTCCGGGTCTTTGTAGCCCACCATCCAGTTCCAATATTGCAGATGGACGGGATCATCCAGCCCATACCGGCGGATAATTGCATCAATCTGGGATTGCGTTTTGGGAATATCACGAACATAGAGCGCCGATCTTTCAACAGGCCCCAAAATTTGCAGCATAGAAAAGATCAGGAGGGTAACTCCAAACATAATAAGCGGCATAATAAGTAACCGACGAATGATATAAGCTGTCATAAGCGCCTCTCGCTTTTTCTGGATCCTATTAAAACAAATCCGTTGAAAATTTGAGCCAAATGCCCAACGGGCTTACTTGAATAGATAAAGCGGGCCGGGGTGACTCATAAATCACCCCGGCCCTGTTAATCAAGCGAAATGTTATTCGCTAGCCAAGCTTAATGCGTAGTAGTAGGTACCAGAAGTAATTGGGTTGTAGTACCAATTTTGTACCCACCGCTGCTCATAGCGAGCGCCGGTAGCCTGTGCCAGGGTGATCTGGATAGCTTGATCGTGGTGCAGTTGTTGTAGCTCGAAGTAGATCTGCTCACGTTCTGCTGGGTCAGAGGAAGCCACACCAGCATTTACCAGAGCACCAAACTGATCGATGATGTCCTGGGGTAGAGCCTGACGACCAGCGTAGGTGCCAACCGTAAACGGCTGTACCCAGTTGTGCGGGTCATGGATGTCTTCCAGCCAGCCGCTAGCCAACATCGGTACCTGCCCAGCGCGGAAGGCGCGCAGGAAGGTAGGCCAGGGCAGACCAAGCGTTTCAACCTGGTATGCCGGATTAATAGCAGCCAGTTCAGCCTGCAGGATGTTCCCAACGGTCTGACGGCTTACGTTACCGGTGTTGTAAGCAATCTGGAAGCGGAAGCCAGTTTCTGGCAGCACGCCACCCCAGGCCAGTTCCAGTTCAGCCGCACATTGTTCCGGATCATATTCATACATCGGACCATCTGGGTTGTAACCCAGCATATCCAGGATGATTGGCCCGTTGTTACGAACACCTTCGCCATTCAGAGCGTCAGAGATGTAAGCATCGTAGTTAAAGCAGTAGTTCATAGCGCGACGCACGTTAATGTCGCTGAAGAAGTTCGGCGGAATACCGTTGCCGTCTAGCTGACCGCTACCAATGTAGGGGGAATCCTCACCAACATCGAAGGTCATAAAGACGTCGGTACGGGACACGGAGGGCAAACCACCCCATTTGCGCAGCGGGCCATTCGGGTTGTCTGCATTTTCTGTACATTCGTACGTGCGGAAGTCACAGAATTCACCAACAAATTCGTCAGCCTGGGGGCGGTTGCCAATCGGTACAGAAACCGTTTCAGCATCGCCAGCCTGCAAAGCGGCAAAACGGGTACCCCATTCATCAACCAGGCGGTTCACGATGGTGGTGATAGCGGGTTGACCAGCGGGGCCACCTTCCCATACGGGTTGGTCGTCGCCGCGCCAGTAACCGTCAAAAGCGGTGATGACCCAGCCTTCACCAGGTGTCCAGCTTTCCAGTTTGTAAGGGCCAGTACCATTCATAACGGCCGTTAATTCAGAATTCTCGGAACCAGGAGCATAGTGGTTCTGCCAGGTGTCACAGGAACCATCCCAGGCACCTTGTTCAACAGCCCATTCCATATCCAGGATAGAACCCCAAGCGGGAGCAATACTGGCCAGGAAAGGACCCCAAGGCAGCGCCAGGTTGAAAGTAACGGTGCCAGCAGCATCGTCAGCCACAACGGCAGCCTGAACTTTTTCACAAACAGCTACCAATTCTTCGGGGGTTGCATTGGCTATCAAGCCTTCCGGATCGCCAGCATAAGCGCCATCAGCGATTTCTTCTGTGATGTCGTAGGTGTTGTTGTAACCCAGGATGGGTTCCAACAGCAGCCATTGAGCGCTATTCGGGTCGGATTGCAGCAAACCACGTTGGAAGGTATAGGCAACATCATGCGGTTCCAGCGTGCCACCCTCATGGAAGGAAACACCCTGGCGAATGTTGAAGGTGTAGGTCAAACCATCTTCAGAGATGAGACCGTTTTCCAGGCTGGGAACTTCCATAGCCAGTACAGGTACAAACGTTGTCGGGTCTGCACCATTGTAGGTGATCAGGGGTTCCATCACGTTCAAAGCCAGCGTACCGCTCGCGGTATCATAGATCAGGTTTGGATCCATCGTATCAATGTCACCAAAGGTGATGTCTGTGTATGTGGTAGGATCTGGAGCACCAGTAGCCATCACTTCTTCTTCAGGAGCCACTTCTACCGTCTCGATGACAGTTTCGGTAACTACGCGGGTTACTTCAACCTGAACGGTCTCGCCAGCAACTTCCTGGGTGATTGTTTCAGTAACCACGCGGGTTACCTCAACGGGTACTTCTACAGTTTGCGGGGAACATGCGACAACAACCATAGCAACAAGTGCCATCAGCGCCACAAATAACCCAATTCGTTTTTTGTTGTTCATTTTTTGTATATTCCTCCTTTGAAATATAACAAGGGTTGACAAAATTATTTTGGTGCGTTTTTTATCTTCTATATCTGCGACCTCCTTAATGATAAACGTATTTCTTTTAAGAACGGTTTGCTTGCTTCAGCATGTCTAACACAGCAACTGAAGCGCACTTCGTAGTAAATCACAGGGTAAAAATCTAGCTATTTTTCGGCGTATGTTTAGCAAATTGTTTGGTGATTAATTGTTACAAAAAGTTTTCGGCGTGGTGGCAGGCAACCATATGAACATGCTTTGATTTGCCCAACGGCCGAAAAACCGGGTCTTCTTGGCGGCAAATATCTGTAGCGTGCATACAACGTGGATGAAAACGGCAGCCCTTGGGGGGATTATCCGGGCTGGGCACATCCCCTTCCAGAATAATGCGCTTACGCTTTTCTTCTTTGTCTGGATCGGGTAAGGGGATAGCTGAGAGCAATGCCTGGGTGTAGGGATGCAAGGGGTTATCGTACACGTCATCCCGATCACCAAGCTCTACAATCTTGCCCAAATACATCACCGCCACCCGGTCGCTGATGTAGCGTACCATCGAAAGATCATGGGCAATGAACAGGTAAGTCAGACCCAGCTCTCGCTTCAAATCATCCAGCAGGTTAACAACCTGGGCCTGAATAGAGACATCCAAAGCAGAAATTGGCTCATCGGCCACAATAAAGGAGGGGTTTGTAGCCAGGGCGCGGGCAATGCCAATGCGCTGGCGCTGGCCGCCAGAAAATTCATGGGGATACCGGCTAATAAAATATGGGTTCAGACCCACCAAATCCAGCAGCTCTTTTACACGACCCTTGCGGCTTTGGTCGTCGCCAATGCCGTGAATGCTGAGTGGCTCGCTAATGATGTTGCCCACGGTCATGCGCGGGTTCAGCGAGGCGTAAGGGTCCTGGAAGATCATTTGCATGTGGCGGCGGGTTTTGCGCATTTGCTCCCGGTTTAGCTGGGTAAGCTCTTCCCCAGAAAAAGTTACCTGACCGGCAGTTGGTTCATAAAGCTGTAGAATGCTGCGACCAGCGGTAGATTTACCGCAGCCGCTTTCGCCCACCAGCCCCAGGGTTTCGCCTTTGTAAATTTCAAAAGTAATGCCATCAACAGCGCGAATGGCACCCACTTGTCGTTTTAACACACCGCGCCGGATGGGGAAGTGCATTTTTAGATCGTTTACTTCAATGAGGATCTCACGATCGGGACGGCCGTTTTCTGATTCTGTCATGCAGTTGCTCCAACTAAGCTTTGTTCACGAACTTCTTCCCAACGCCAACAAGCTGCCAAATGGTTCGGTTCCACTGGTTTGAGCGGTGGATTCTCCTGGCGACATTTGTCTATGACAAATGGGCAACGAGGGGCAAAGGGGCAACTATTGGGTTCCTGGAGTAGGTCTGGGGGTAACCCTTTGATGGTATAAAGTCTGGTTTTTTCTTTGCTATCAAGTTTGGGAATGGATTCCAACAAACCGAGGGTGTAGGGATGGCTCGTCTTCTTGTAAACATCACGCACGGGACCTTGTTCCACAATGAATCCTGCGTACATCACAGAGACTTTGTCTACCATACCGGCGACAATGCCCAAATCGTGGGTAATCCAGATAATGGCCATGCCCATTTCTTCTTGCAGGCGCTTTACCAGGTCTACAATTTGGGCCTGGATGGTGACATCTAATGCGGTTGTTGGCTCATCGGCAATGAGAATGGAGGGGTTACAACTGAGCGCCATGGCAATCATGACACGCTGGCGCTGCCCCCCGGAGAATTGGTGGGGGAAATCATTCAATCGGTCAGCTGCGTCTGGGATACCAACAATTTTCAGCAACTCAGCAGCGCGCACATCCGCTTGTTCTTCATTCATGCCCAAATGCAGACGTAAGGCTTCAGTGAGCTGTTGACCAACGGTAAGCACCGGGTTCAGGGAGGTCATGGGGTCCTGAAAAATCATGGCGATGTCACGACCACGAATCTGACGCATCTCGTTAGTAGAAAGCTTAAGGAGGTTACGGCCGTTGTACAGCACCTCGCCTGCTTCAACCTTTCCTGGAGGGTCAGGAATTAGCCCCATAATAGAAAGTACGCCCACGGATTTGCCAGAGCCACTTTCCCCCACAATAGCCATAGACTCGCCTTCTTTGAGTGTATAGCTGATGCCGTTGACAGCGTGAACAATACCATCTTCGGTGTAGAACCGAGTTACCAGGTCAGATACTTTGAGTATGGATGTGGTCATAAATTTTTAACTACCAATTTATTGAGGGAAGTTCGTTGTTTTTGCCAAAAATGCGTTATGTTTTTTATTTCCTCATCTCCCTATAATAATTTGCAGAGTGTACATCTTGCTTGGCAAATGATCAACCCAAACAACGGTTTTTCAGTATCCCATTGGTGACATTTCAGTGTCTTTTGGGTATTCTAGTGGAGTCCGGTGCGAATATCAAGTGAAACCTACTAGACCCATTGTACTAAACCACTCCATTTTGACATATCATTTGTTGCTTTTTCTTGTTATAAAAAACTATCTCAAGTAGGTAAGTGTAAAAATGAAGACACGCAACAAGGTTCTAAAGCTGAGTGTAGGGTTACTCGCTTTGTGTTTGGGAGGAACGGCCGTAATCTTGTTTGTTGCCCGCCTGTTTATCGGTGGGGCGCTAAAAGAACCAACAACTGTGGGCATTCAGGTAGAGGCTCCCAAACAAGTGCTGGTGAATGAGCCATTTGTAGTGACATTGCAGCTTACAAATCTTGCCACCGACAGCCAAACGCTGCACAGCCTCGATCTTGAGGAATCGTTCCTGGAGCACATGAGCCTGATAGGGTCAGCGCCACATTACCATGAAGTGCAGTCGCTGCCGCTAACCGGATTTGCCAGTTATACCTACGCTTTGGAGCTGCCAGCGGACATCATCAACCGACCGACGGTGATTGAATTGACGTTTGTGGGTCAGGCGGTGGGGGAATTTTCCGGGGTGATGGATGTGTGTTTAGATGATGGAACTTTCTGCAAAGCGGTGTTGTTGGAAAAGGCCGTAACAGAAAGGTAGAGACGTTGCAATGCAACGTCTCTACCAAAGCAAATTACATATTATCTACAATGGCCTGAGCAAATTCAGAGCAGGAAAGCTTAGTTGCCCCTTCAATCTGGCGGTGCAGATCATAAGTTACCGTTTTGTCCTGAATTGTTTTGGTCATCGCCTCAACAACCAGTTCGCCAGCTTCTGTCCAACCCATGTACTCCAGCATCATCACACCACTAAGAATGAGACTGCCAGGGTTGACCATATCTTTGCCCGCATATTTGGGAGCCGTGCCGTGCGTCGCTTCAAACAAGGCTACACCATCGCCAATATTGCCACCGGGAGCCATGCCCAAACCGCCCACTTGGGCCGCTGCCGCGTCGCTCATGTAGTCGCCATTCAGGTTCAATGTAGCGATCACGTCATAATCTTTGGTGCGGGTGAGTAGTTGTTGCAGCATATTATCGGCAATCACATCTTTGATAACGATCTCTTTACCCGTGTTGGGGTTTTTCATGATATGCCACGGGCCACCTTCCCACGGTTCTGCGCCAAACTCATCGCGTGCCAATTCATAACCCCAGTCGCGGAACGCGCCTTCGGTGAACTTCATGATATTGCCTTTGTGGACCAGGCTTACAGAACTGCGATTGTGGTCAATGGCGTATTCCAAGGCCTGGCGAACCAATCGCTTGGTGCCGAATTCACTGACGGGTTTGATACCTATAGCGGAGGCGTCGCGCACGTTTTTACCCAGTTCATCCCGCAAAAAGGCAATAAGCTTGTTGGCTTCATCGGAATTGGCTACAAATTCCACACCTGAATACACGTCTTCCGTGTTTTCGCGGAACAGGATGATGTCCATCAGTTCTGGATGAGTCATCGGGCTGGGGGTTCCGGGAATGTAGCGAACAGGGCGCACGCAGGCATACAAGTCGAGCACCTGGCGCAGGGTCACATTCAGGCTGCGGAAACCGCCGCCGATGGGGGTGGTAAGCGGCCCTTTAATGCCGACAACAAATTCGCGCATGGCATCGAAGGTTTCTTCTGGCATGTAGTTGCCGTCGTACAGACTGGCCGCTTTTTCGCCGGAATAAATCTCCATCCAGGCGATTTTACGCTTGCCGCCATACGCTTTTTCCACGGCCGAATTCCACACGTGTAGGGAAGCCGGGGTGATATCAACACCAATGCCGTCGCCTTCAATGTAAGCCACAATGGGGTTATCGGGGACGTTTAATTTGCCGTTAGCGTAGGTGATTTTTTCGCCATTCGGCACTTTGATTTTGGCATAACTCATGGTTAGGTTCTCCTTGGTAAATGGTCACGGATATTTTTTGGGCAAGATGGCCTGTTTCCGTGAAAATTGTCTGAGGCAAATCCAAATCGGGCGAGGCCACGATGTTTGATTGTAGGTTTGCACTGGGTTATGGATTTGTTAATGGAAATTAGTATTGGCTACCGCGCTGATTATACGCGATTGGGGGGAATGGGGAAATGGTAAACGGCCGTCTCTGTTGGAAAATGGGGATAGAGACGGCCGTTCTTAGTTGCTAATACTGCAATTGTGAACCAAGTTCAACTTGCGCCATAACTGGTTGATCAGGCTGAGGTTCGTCAGGCGCTACTGGCGGCGCATTTTGGCGAGGCGTTCTCGTTTCTGCTTCTTGTATTTTTACAGGAATCGTAACTTCAACGTCTTCAATTTTGGCAGATGTTACACGGCACCATTTGTCTGTGTGTATGGTGTGTTTTTGGGCACGAACCATTGTGCCAATGGGTTGGCCAAAAATGTCAATGTTCGGCCGTTCGCGGAACAAACCGACTAAATCCAGCCCCCCCTGACCATTGCGATCAACCGACATCCATTGAATGTTGTGAAAATATTTGCCTTTCACTTCCAATGCCTGACGAGCTTCCCAAGCAACCAGTCGGGTCATGCCTGCTACACTATGAAAAACAGGCGCTGGCAATTCCCTATCAACCTGTCCCACAAATTGCTTAACAGCAGCCATACCCATGAATACGGCAACAAGCGTTGGTATTCCTACAGTAACGCCCCACACACTCAGAAAGCCTAAATTAGCTACAAGTCCATCTTTCAATCCTTCAATTGCGTTTTTACGTGCCTTGGTTAAGGTGGCTAATTCTTCTGTGCGCCGCGATTGAATGGCTGTTTCACTTTCAATTTGAATGTGTTCCAATGCAGATTGCGATGCAACGACCGTATTAGCTAGCCTATCGGATAATTTATCAATTTCTGCTTCTATAGAGGGTAAATCCTCACTAGGAAGATCATCCAGCAACCCTTGCATCTGCCCAGCAATATCTGCGAACTCTTCTTGCGTGGCATCGATCTGCTGATTTACAGACAGGGAAACGGCCGTTGCTGCCTCATCAACTTCTGCCTCAGGAGAGTCTTGGGCAATTTCCAGAAATAGGCGGAAGGATGTAGGGGCTAATGAAAAAAATATTAATGGAAAAACTATTGTAAATAAGAAGACAAGAATACCACCTCGTATCCAAAGCTCGGTTTC
Source organism: Ardenticatenaceae bacterium (assembly GCA_020634455.1). Taxonomy (GTDB): domain Bacteria; phylum Chloroflexota; class Anaerolineae; order Promineifilales; family Promineifilaceae; genus Leptofilum. Next base: position 2,236,339 of record JACKBQ010000001.1, read on the forward strand.
CTTGCTTCTTGTTTTAGGAACCACTCTTTTCTCGTGCTGGTTTTCCCGCAACGCGTTCCATTCTCTGGTCAGTTCCCAAAGAGTGCCAAAAATGGCAGCTGGTATCATCACCAATAAAATAGCAGCTTTGCCTAAATGAATGTCCATCATAAATATCAAGGTCAAGGCGAGGGCAACAAAAGACACCAAAACATAGTTAGCCAGACGCACTATCGGGAAGCGCTGCCGCATACCTTGATGATTAACTTGAAGTAATGCGAGCCAATTGCGGTTATCGGCTCCGCAGCGAGGGCAGTTTACTAATTCGTAGGATCGGGGCAAAGTGAGACGGCCGTTCATTGGTTGCTGAATCTGGCGCGACGATGGCGCGGCCGGACGCCGCTCCCGGTTTGGATCATAGTGCAGATTAACAGCCTGTGACTCATTGGCCCGTACAGCCCACGAGCCACCCCTACCCTCTGTAACAGCAAATTGCTCTTTGCAACTTACACAATGGATGTGCCGGGTGGTTAAAACATCGGGGAAATCAGGAAGATCGAACACGGTACACCTCTTCGATGGATAACGGCCGTTCCACCCCACCGGGATTGGCCATCATCATTGCTCCACCTGCTGATGTTGGCATCAGCGCCTGGCTGTGGAGAGAAATTTAAGACAGTACGGACGTATTTACGCAATACCCAACGCACAACATCGCAGGACTGCGGATCAGTGCCCTAACGATTGATGTACTGGGTGACAAAATTTCATTACAACTATCCTGAAAAGCAAACCATTATGCGACCAATGGCAACTGTAGACATAGCATACAAAATGTCATTGAGGATGGCAAGGGTACTTTTTGGGTCTTGAAGCATAGCTTCTATTTAAGGAAAAACGGGAGCGAACCCGTTCAACAGGACTAAAGGTCAGCGCCGTAACGCTTACGTTCCGCTGGCATCCGCTGTATAATGCACCTGTTCCCGTTGTGCAATTGGCAAGGCGTCTAACAGGCCGAACGTTTTTAAGGAGTATACTCATGACCACTTTTAGTCCAGAACAAATGGCCCAGGCAACGGCCGTACTCAATTCCGTTCGTGAAGAATTTTTGGCGCGTGAGGGCGTAACGGCCGTTGACCTGGGATTCAAATGGTCGCAAGGTCTCATGACTGGCAAACTTTCAATCCGGGTACACGTAGCCACAAAACGGCCGTTGTCTGAGCTAACCGAGACAGAACTGTTCCCCAAAGAAATCGACGGCATCCCGGTGGACGTGATTGAGGCACAATACGGACTGCAACTGCTGCCAGATAGCTCCCAACTGGAAGCTGCCCGCAAAGCCCGCTACAACCCCATCCCTTTGGGCGTGAGCGCCGGTAATCCCCGCATCACGGCTGGCACGCTGGGTGCCAAAGTGTACGATGCCACCACCCTGCAACCAATGGCCCTGAGCAATTGGCACGTTTTTGTGGGCAGCCCGTCCGGGGCAGCTGGCGAACCCATCTGGCAGCCCGGTTCGCTGGATGGCGGCAACAGTGGCGACACGTTTGCCACCCTCAGTCGCTTTATTTTGGGGCCATACGATGCGGCCGTTGCCCAATTAACCAACGCCCGCGATGTACTCAGTGAAACGATGGATGGCGACCCGATTGAGGATGTGACAGCGCCAATGTTAGGCATGATGGTCTGGAAAAGCGGCCGTACCACCGAGTTTACCCAGGGCTTCATTGATGGCATTAAGATGACCACCTCCATCAACTATGGCACAGCAGGTACGCGCGTCATTCAGGACGTGGTGCGTATGGTGCCACGCCCCGGTGCAGGCAATGTAGAAATTAGCATGGGGGGCGATTCCGGCTCTATTTGGGTAGATGAAGCCAGCGGCAAAGCGATTGGGCTACATTTTGCCGGGGAAGTGGGCAACGCGCCTGAACATGCATTAGCAACCGAGCTTCAGCCTGTTTTGGACAGACTTAACGTGCTAATGCCTGCACAACGGCCGTTGCCACCACCACCAGAACCAGACCCGGACCTAACGCCACCACCGGACGACCATTTCCCGCCACCGCCACAGCCAAGCTTGTTCCAGCGCCTGTGGCAATCTGTGCGTAATTTTTGGCGGAACCTGTTCAGCTGACGCAACCGCCATCGTAGCTTGCCAATTCTTAATAATTTCTGAGCAAAAATTCGTTTGGGGAACGGCCGTATCTGCCACTCGTTAAAATTAGGGGGAGCCAAATTTGTGTTGGGCAATTCGTAAAACAGTTTTGTAAAGAGTTTGTAATGGCAAAAAAAATCTTTGGCTGGCTTGTCATTTTAATGTTGCTGGCAAGCTGCACCAGTACCGAGAATATTCCTACAGAAGCTGCCCCGCCTACGGCCGTTCCTCCCACCGAAGAACCACCCGCACTGGAAACGGCCGTTCCCAGCACCAACATTCCCCCCACCAACACGGCTGCACCGCCACCCACAGCTATAGCAACGGCCGTTCCATCAGAACCAGACCTCTCCATTGAAGCTGATGGCGTTTTTCTTTACCCCATCCCAGACGTATACGCCGGGGACCGGGTGACCTTCCAGGTAATGGCGCACGTACCCGCCAATGTGGATCCCAACGCTGTTACGGTGCACATATTGGTAAATTATCAGGATGTGGCCGAAGGCACACTCAGCGCCATAAATCTGGCTGGCGATGCCGTCGGGCTGTTCGAGTGGGCCTGGGACACCACCGATGAGGTCGGCGACCAGCTCGTTCACATCATTCTGGACCGCTTCGATACCATTACTGAGGGGGATGAAAACCGGGACAACAACCAGGTTGCCCTCACTGTCCCCGTTCTGGATCCGCAAACCTTGCCCCCCAACGAACGCAATGCCACCTGGGTGTCTGCTGAAACAACCTGTTGCAACGTGTACGTCGTAAGCGGCACCGCCGCCTATCGCGATCTGCCTGAATTATTGATGACGGTGGAAACGGCCGTTACCGCAGCAGCCGCCAGCCTGGAAGAACCACTCAATAGCAAAATTGACATTTACCTCATAGACCGAGTAATCGGGCAGGGTGGGTATGCAGGCAACGCCATCGTCGTTTCCTACCTGGATCGGCATTACGCCAGCCGAGGTTTCGAGCAAATTCTCACCCACGAAGCCATCCACATCATAGACCGCCAATTTGCCCCGGAACGCATCTCCTTCCTGGCCGAAGGGTTGGCCGTGTGGGGCACTGGTGGCCATTACAAATCAGAAAATATTCACCAACGCTCGGCCGCGCTGGTTGCCCTGGGGCAATATGTGCCGCTGGCAGACCTTATTGACAACTTTTACCCAGTGCAGCACGAAATTGGCTACCTGGAAGCGGCCGGATTGGTTGGCTACCTCATAGACACCTACGGTTACCCCCAATTCAAGCGCTTTTACACGGATGTCACTGCTGAAGACGCCGCCCTCATGTCTCAAGCCATTGACCTAAACTTGCAACAATATTTCGACATTACCCTGACCCAAGCGGAAGCCAACTGGCTGGCTTTTCTGGCTGAGCAACCCGAAGATCGCACCGAACAGATCGATCTGCAAACCACCATTCGCTACTTCAACGTCATGCGTCGCTACCAAAGCCTATACGACCCAACCGCATACTTTCTTACCGCCTGGTTGCCATACCCCGGCACCTTGCAAACCGAAGGCAACCCCGCCGACCTCACCCGGCATCCCCAAGCAGAAATAAATGTCACCCTGGAGGTCATGCTGCAAGCCTCGGACGCTGCCCTGCGCCAGGGAGATTACAACAAAGCCAACGTATTGTTAGACAGCATTACCCGCGTGCTGGACAACGATGGCACCTTCATTGACCCCTTGGCCGCCAGCTACCTTGCCCTGGTGCGTTCGCTGACCGCTCAAGGGTACGAGGTACAAGCCGCAACCCTCGAAGGAGACCGGGCACAGGTTCAGGTTACGGGTCGGGGAACGGCCGTACTCACCCCACTCACCCTCACCCTGTCTGGCCAAAACTGGATACTTTCTAACTAGCAATTTTTCGGTTCGCCTCATGGATAAATTTTCACTTTATGCTACAATGCCCTACCTTAAAATAGGAAGTTCACAGCAACTTCCTGTCAGCAGCAGGCACCTGTCATCAACCATTAAACCGCCGACACGTGCCGACGAAAGAGGATAAACATGATCGAAGTTGTCGTAGACAGCATCCGTATCAGCCTTGTGTCTCAACATCGCATCGTGGTGCTAAAAGAAATTGACACCGAGCGCCAACTCCCCATCTGGATTGGTCCCTATGAGGCTGACGCCATCACCATTGAGCTGCAAGATGTGGAAATGGCTCGACCCGTCACCCATGACCTACTCAAAAACGTCATTGCCCAAATGGGCGGTAAAGTTTCCCATGTACTCATCAAAGCGCTCAACGAAGGCGTCTTCTATGCCAGCCTCTTCATAGACGTCAACGGCGAAATGAAAGAAATTGACAGCCGCTCCTCAGATGCCATTGCTCTGGCTGTGCGTGTCAAGGTACCTGTCTTTGTAAATCAGGACGTTATGGACGAAGTTGGCGTTTTGCCAGAGCCAGACATCCTACAAGAAGATGCCAAAGAAAGCACCAGCGAAGAACCGGAAACCTTAGACATCTTCACTGATTTTGTGGATTCGCTCGATTTTGAAGATTTCGACGAATAGTTTTTTAGCAACAAGACAAACAACCGAACCGACAATTTTCAAACGTGAAATGCGCCAAACGTGCATTTCACGTTTTCATTCTTATAAATTTTCTACCAGCCACAGAGAAAAACCCAAACCCTCTGTGGCTTAATACAAGCTTATGAGCACTGTTGAACGTCTACCCCCTCACAGTCTGGAAGCCGAAGAAGCGGTTCTTGGTTCGTTGCTCATTGACCCAGATGCCCTGTTTGAAGTTTCTAACTTTTTGCGCCCCGAAGCGTTTTACCGCACAGCCAACAAATGGATTTATGAAGCGATTCTAAGCCTGAGCGAACGCCGGGAGCCGCTCGATTTTGTGACACTCACAGAAGAACTGCGGCGGCGCGAACAGCTGGAGGAAGTGGGCGGCGAAGCCTACGTCATCGGTCTAATTAACGCAGTGCCGACAGCGATCAACGCCCGCAACTACGGCAAACTGGTGGAAGCGGCCGCTTTGCGGCGTAAGCTCATTGGGGCGGCGGGTACCATCGCCAACCTAGCCTACGACGAAGCGGAAGACATCAACGTGGTCATTGATCGCTCCGAGACGACACTGTTTAGCATTAGCGAGCAGCGAACCACTCGTGATTTAGTCCCGGTAAAGCAAATTGCTGGCGAATATCTGGATCGAATCCAGCGTCTTATGGAGCAAGGGGATGATATTGTTGGCGTGCCCACCGGCTTTACCGATTTGGATCGGCTACTCGGCGGCTTCAATCGATCTGATTTGCTCATTTTTGCCTCACGACCCGGTATGGGCAAGACCAGTTTTCAAAACGCCATCGCCCTAACGGCCGCTTTGCGCTACGGTAAGCGAATTGCCATTTTTAACCTGGAAATGTCTGGTGAGCAGTTGGTGCAGCGCATGATCGCCGCTGAAACCCGTATTGATATCCAGCGGCTGCGGCGTGGCCAACTTCACGAGCATGAAATGCCTATTTTTATGGAAGCTATCGGCCGTTTATCCGAAGCGCGTATCTTCATTGACGACACCCCTTCCATTACACCCAATCAACTTCGTACCAAATGCCGTCGCCTCTACGCCGAGCACGGCCTGGATTTGGTGATCATCGACTATTTGCAGTTGATGACGGTTGAACGCAGCAGCGGCAACAATCGTGTCATGGAAATCAGCGAAATTTCGCGCAGCTTAAAAGGGCTGGCTCGTGAGTTGGACGTGCCCGTGCTGGCCGCCGCCCAGCTCAGCCGTGCTGTGGAGCAGCGGCAAGACAAACATCCCCAACTCTCTGATTTGCGTGATTCCGGTAGTATTGAACAAGATGCCGACATCGTTATGTTTTTGTATCGGGACGAATATTACAACCCAGACACCACAGAACGGCCGAATATCGCTGAAATCAGTATTGCCAAACACCGTAACGGCCCCACCGGCACTATTGACCTCTACTGGCACAGCAAACTGGCCACCTTCCGTAATCTGCAACGCCAGGAAATCAACCTGTAATTGAAACGTCTCAGTGCCAGGCACTTTTTGCGCTCATTGACAATTAACCATTAACAATTCACAATTAACCATTATGAAAGGTTTCCCCGGCTTCCCAGATGGAAAATTACGCACCACCGTGGTGCCTAACCTTTTTTTCAGCGACCTGCTGCCCCACATCGACAACCTTGCTGAACTGAAGGTGACGCTGTATGCGTTTTGGGCGATGGGCCAGAAAGATGGACAGGTGCGTTACCTGCGCCTGACCGACTTTTTGAACGACACGGAGTTTGTCAAGGGCCTCGGCCCAACCACGGTCATCGCCAGCGAAGCATTGATGGACGGCATCGAGCGGGCCGTGGCGCGGGGTACTTTTTTGCACGTCAACATCGAAAGCGCCGACGGCGTGATGGATTTGTACTTTTTTAACACGGAAAAAGGGCGCGCTGCCTTTGAGGGCATTACCAAGGGGGAGTGGCGGCCCAACCCAGACGAAGATGAGCCAATTACGCTGCTGGTGGAACGGCCGAATATCTTCATCCTCTACGAACAAAACATTGGCCCCCTCACCCCGATGGTGGCCGACGAACTGCGCGACGCTGAGCAGACTTACCCCCTGAGATGGGTAGAAGAAGCGATAGAAACGGCCGTTGCCAACAACGTTCGCAAATGGACCTACATTCGTGCCATCCTGGAAAGATGGCGACAGGAAGGAAAGAAAGATGGAATCGGCCGGCGAGATACTCAAAAAGAGATACGCCAATCAGTCCCAGATGAATACCGCGACATCATTAAGCGGTAACCCGCCCGATGACTCCGCTGAAGGCAGCGGACTCGGCAAGCCAGACTGCCCCCACTGCGGCGGGCTAGGCTACGTCATCCCCGACGTACCGCCCGTGGACCCTCGCTTTGGCAAGGCCGTTGCCTGCACCTGCCGAGCCGCCGAGCGCGAGATGGCCCGCCTGGATGGGCTGCTCAAGCTCAGCCAGCTTGGCGCTCTGCAAGATTGCACCTTTGACTCATTTCTGCCAGAAGGGCACGGCCTCACCCCCGGCAAGCAGCTAAACCTCAAGTTGGCTTACGATCGCGCCCTGACTTACGCCCAAAAACCGGACGGCTGGCTGGTGCTTAAGGGTGGTTACGGTTGCGGCAAAACGCATCTGGCCGCGGCCATCGCCAACCAGCGCATTGCGATGGGGCATCCCGCTCTGTTTGTAAACACGCCAGACTTGCTCGACCACTTACGCGCCACCTTCAGCCCCAACTCACCCACCGGCTACGACGAGCGTTTTGAGCAAATTCGCAACACACCGCTGCTCATCCTGGATGATTTGGGAGCGCAAAGCAACAGCGACTGGGCGCAAGAAAAGCTGTACCAAATTTTCAACCATCGTTACAACAGCCGCCTGGCGACCGTGGTGACGACCAATTTGGAGCTGGAAGCGATTGAAATTCGCATTCGCTCACGCATGGTGGACCCCAGCCTGGTGCAGGTTATTCACATCGCCGCGCCGGATTTTCGCCGCGCAGGGGTCGATCAGGAGCAGTCCGAGCTATCCACACTGAGCCTGCACCATGACCAAACCTTCGACAATTTTGATTTGCGGGAACGTGAACTGCCGCGTGGGCAAGCGACCAATCTCAACAACGCGTTTGAAACGGCGCGCGAATTTGCGGAAGCGCCCGCCGACTGGCTGGTGTTTAACAGCGTGGGCTTTGGCAACGGCAAGACGCATTTGGCGGCGGCCATCGCCAACGAAATTCAAAAAAGAGGGGAGCCGGTGCTGTTCATTCTAGTGCCGGATTTGCTGGATCATTTGCGAGCCACGTTTAATCCGGCCAGCGGGGCACGCTACGACAAGCGGTTTGATGAGGTAAAAACAGCGCCACTGCTCATTTTGGATGATTTGGGGACGGAGAGTGCGACCGCCTGGGCGCGGGAAAAGCTGTACCAGTTGTTCAACTATCGCTACACAGCCCGCCTGCCCACGATTATTACCACCGCCACGCCGATTGATGAAATTGACCCGCGCCTGGCGACGCGGATGCTGGACGGCAGTCGCTGCACCTTCTTTTTGCTGGAAGTGCCCAGTTATCGTGGTGGCATCAAGCCCAAGAGAACCCGTAAACGGTAATCCGTAAACGGTTTACCGATTGCGGATTACCGTTTGCCAATTACTAGCCGTCTGGAATGGTAAGGATGGTGCCCGCATCCACGCGGTCTGGGTTGGTGATTTTGTTGGTGTCTACCAGCGCCTGGACGGTGACGCCGTACTGACGGGCAATGGCGGTGAGGTTTTCACCCGGTTGTACGGTGTGGGTTTGGCTGGGGGGAACGGCCGTTGGAAAATCTTCCGGGTTTACAGGTTCCTCACCAACTGGCGCGGCTTCTTCACCCGCGTCTTCCGCTTCTTCTGGGGTTGTTTCCGGGGTCGTGGCTGGCCCAGCAGCTTCTGGTTTGAGCGTTTCACCCTCCGCTTCGGTGTTGATGATGGTGGCTGCGGGCTGGTTTTCGCCCAAGATAGCGGGGACTATTTGGTTGAAGATATACGGCCGTAACAAGCCAATCACCAGCGCTGTACCCAGCAGCACAACCGCCAAAAATGCAAACTTTATAAGCTCGCCCCGCGTGTCATCTTCTGGTTCAATTTCATCATCCAGTTCGTAAAACGCTTCTGGCTGCTCATCTATTTCGTACTGCTCAACGTCTGCTTCGCTCATGTGAACTTCTCCTACAAATCATGGGCTGACAACATTATGACAAATGGTGCCACAGATTAGCAGGCTTGCCTAGTTTGGTCAAGCCTGCTCTGAATCTGATAGAATCCACCTGTTCAGGGAGATTTTTATGAGACAAGCGAAACGCGTAGCGGCACTGCTGCTGGCACTTCTGATGATGTGTGGTCTGGCAGGCGCAAATTGGCAAACAATCCAGGCCGGAAGCGATAAATTCCTTTATTTGCCACTTGTAAGCGTACCTTCGCTAGGGCCAAATCTGCTGCCCAACGGCTCCTTTGAGCAAGGCTGGTACCACATAGACAACATACCGGAGTTGCAAATTCCCCATGGCTGGCAGTTTACCTACGCCGACGGTGCCAACCCGCTCGACCCAGACCCTTGGAACGTGTGGGTACGCCCCGAAACGCGCGTGCTGCCTTCCGCATTTTTGCCGCCAGAGGAACATGAATTGTTTATTTGGGATGGCGACCAGACGGTGAAAGTGTTCAAAGGATTTGGCGCGATTCAGTTTGAGTTAACTACAAATATGTGGCTACAACCCGGCAGCTACATTCTAGTCATCAACGTTTTCCCCGATTTGGTAGTGGGCTATGATAACGGGCAAAAAATCTGGGCGCCGGACCCACTTTCTGGTGAGGTGAAGCTGATTGCGGGCAACGGCACGACAGGCTGGCTTCTGCCCAAATTCGGCCAGAAAAACAGTTTCCAGGCACGATTTACGATCACTACGCCGCAAACCGTAAAGATTGGCGCTGCCATGCGCGGGCGCTGGGCAATTGAAAATAATGGCTGGTTTCTGGATGATTGGGGATTGTACAAGCCGTGAGCACGGTGCCGATTGCTACCTATTCAGCATGGAAATTATGCCAAGAGAATTGGTTAAGGTGATAATAAGATGCCCATTGTGAATGGTGAACTGGTGGCATATTGGGAACAGGGTTGGGAAGGGCGAATTGAGTTTGCTTTCCAGGATGCGGCGTCCACAATGCCCCATTTTCTGCGCAAAGGGGATCGGTTAGCCATCTACGCAGAAGATGGCACAACGCTGTGGTCTGGCGAAATTGAGTGGGTCCGCCGCCGTCTTTGGGACCGTCATAGGCTGGACGCAGGCATCTGGTCTTACCAGAAGCAGCGAGGCGTGGGGTACGGCCGTTGGCTGGCCTGGTTCTGGCACAAACCGCCTCTAAAAGCGCGTTTGGAAGTGAAAGCGTAAACGGCCGTTAACCCACAGATGCAGGTAAAAAGAGCTTACGTACGGCCGTTCCAGCATAAACACCCACAAGGGCAATTGCCAGCGCCACCAAACTGGCAAAGCTACCCTGCCGGACAATGCCCGCCAGCGGAATGCCCCCGCCAATGAGCAGCGCCCACAGCCACGGCCGTTTCGGGGCCATCAGCCCAAATAACCCTGACGCCAGCAAAACCAGCATGACGATAATTCCGGTATCGTCCCAACCCGGCGACTGATCAATAAATGCCAGCCCAATGCCCACACCTGCCGCTGCTAAACCAACAAGCCACTGTTTGTTCATGTGCTGCCTCCGCTGCGCCGGGCGATGAACACCATCATCCGGCTGGAATTGTTAAATGGCTCCCGCTGCCAGTTGCCATACACTTGCTCAATTATAAACCCGGCTTTACTTAGCGAGTTGCTAATTTCGGCATAGCTGCGATAACGGAGCGTGCTGGTGACCACCAACACTTCCCCCGTCTTTTTGAACAGATTGTAGCCCCGGAATTGAACACGGGCGTTTTCCACCCCCACCACCTCCAGCCACGTTTCCACCGGGCCGTGTGGCGTCTCCAGTTGGGTCAGTGTGGTTGCCGGGTTCCACTGCTCCCAGCCACGGTCCGCCGGATTGCGGCTTTCAAAGGCCAGATGCCCGCCAGGGCGCAAGGCGGCATGGATATGGCCCAAAGTGGTCGCCCACTGCTCATCGTCCAGGAAGACTTGCGCCACGTTGCTGGTCATCAATACCAGGTCGGCGTTGGGTGTGCCCAGCGCGCTTGAATTACCCTCGACCCACGTGACCTGCTCCGCGCCGGGCTGGCGGCGGGCGTAGGCCAGCATCGCCGCTGCCGGATCGACGCCTGTCACTTTTCGGCCGTCCACAGCCAGTTGGCGGGTGAGCAAGCCAGTCCCGCAGCCCAGATCGAGAATCTGCTGCGCGTGAAGCTCGTCGGCTAGCTGAAGGAAAAAGTCAAAGTCTGGCCCGTGCGGATTTTCAATGTCGTACAGGTCTACCAGGCGCGGGTCGGTGTAATGTCGGTCTAGTTGGGTCAGCGGCTCGCCAGGTTTTGCGGAGGCGTTCAAACCTAAATTTTGCACAATCGTTTCGCAGACCTGTTCTGGTGTTTGCTCGCCCGTGTAAATGATTTGGGTAGCCAGTTGACGGCTGGAGGGATGGTTGACAAAGTGGGCGTTTAGCCGCAGCGCTTCCGGGTTGACCGTTCCAGCTACTTCTTGCAGCAGTTGGGCTAAGCGTGTGTTGACAACGGCCGTTGCCTCCGCCAAATCTGGGGTAGGCAGCAGCAAAATGACGTGCGCCACAGTGGCCAAGGCTTGCTGGACGCGGGCAAATAAAGCCGCATCCTCATACACACCGTTCCCCGCGCCAAAGTCCAAGACGCAGCCGGGGAAATCCTGCACCGCGCGCTCCACGGCATACGCTTCAAACGGTTTCCAGTAGTTGGACCGTTCTAGCAAACCCGGTTCGCTGCTGCGCAAAAGGGTGGCCATCTGTTCATCGTAGCCAATTTCTTGGTAATAATCCCAGCGCAGCCGATCCAGCTCCACATGGGCCATGCCCAGGCGCGTGGCCAGCAGTCGGGCGGTGCTGCTTTTGCCCGCACACATCGGGCCGATTAGGGCAATTGTGTCACACATTGACGCTCCTCTGGTTGGTTTTGGGTGCCGCGTTCATTGTCAAAATCAGGCAGGCAATTTTATCGGTTGTGCTGGTGAATTGCTAAAGAGAGTTCATGAGCGCAATACGTGCCACTGGGTACTTTTGCTCAAAAAACAAATGGGACGCTGATTGACGCTGATGACGCTGATTTTGCTTTTGTTTATCTGCGTTTATCAGCGTCTTGTTTCCCCCTGACAAACTGCATTTTCCAAGATGACATTCCTCACTTCAGTAAAACTATTATTGGACGTATCCTATACAAACAATACTGGACTTATCTTATATAGGTTTGTGAGGAAAAACATGACACGTGTGGCATTGCCCTTCAAAATTGATAAACAGTTTAGCTGGAAAAAGCTCCTGGTTCCGGCCCTTACCGCTGGCGCGTTCTGGACGCTGGCGATTGTTTCTTTTGTTCTCAGCGGGCAGGCCTTTGCCCTGATCAACTTTGGCTACCTGGGTACAGCCTTGGGGCTGGGGCTAGGTTTGTACGCCATCCTGCCCAAGCCGCAGAAGCCAGTAGGGCGGCGCATCTCGCTGCTGCTCATCGGCCTGTACCTGTTTGGCTTTGTCGGGCTGCTGGGGCGCGAAAACATCCAGATGGAAGGGGTGTGGTGGAGTTTGATTAATGGCACGTATTATGCGGCCGTTTGGCATTACCTGGTTGCCAAAATTGTGGGGCCGCTGCTGTTTGGGCGGCTCTGGTGCGGCTGGGCCTGCTGGTCAGTGATGGTGTTTGACCTGCTGCCCTACAAACGTTCCGCTGGGCGGCTGCCGGGGCGGTGGGATTGGCTGCGCTATGGTCACGTGGCGCTCAGTCTGGCGGTGGCGTTGGTGGTGTGGCGGCTGCTGGGCATCCAAATTGGCACCAACTCCGGCGCAGCGATTAGCTGGTTTTTGGCGGGTAATGGGCTGTATTACGCTGTAGGCATCGGCCTGGCGGTATTCCTCAAAGATAACCGCGCCTTTTGCAAATACCTGTGCCCGGTGGCCGTGCCGCTCAAGCTCGCCAGCCGCTTCTCGCTGCTGAAGATTGGCACCATAGCCGCCAACTGCAACAACTGCGGCGCGTGCGAAAAAGTGTGCCCGATGGACATCCAGATTACCGATTACGTGCAGGCCCACCAGAGGGTGCTTTCCACGGAATGCACCCTGTGCCAGACGTGCGTCACCGCTTGCGCCAAAGATGCGCTCAAGCTGTCCACTGGTTTTGACGTGGGTGGGAAAGAGTCGTTGCGGCTGCGAGTGGAGGGATAAGAGATGTCATTAAAGTTTGCAATTTTGGGAATTTTGAACGTGATGCCCATGACGGGCTATGACTTAAAGCACCAGGCGTTTGACGCGTCGGTGCGCCACTTTTGGCCCGCCGACCAGAGCCAGATTTACCGCACGCTGAGCAAGCTGGCCGACGACGATCTGGTTTCGGTGACGGTGGAGGCGCAAGATGAGCGCCCGGATCGCAAAGTGTACGCCATCACCCCGGCGGGGCAGGCGGCGCTGACGGCGTGGCTCAAAGCGGACCAGGCGGTGCCCACACTGCGCGATCCGCTACTGGTACAGCTCTTTTTTGGGCAGGAGCTGCCGCGCGCCGATTTGCTGCGGGTGGTGGCGCAGCAGCTGGCGGCCCATCAAGCCCAGCTGGCGGTTTTTGACCAGATTCCCATCCCGCCAGCGGCGTCCCGCCCAGATGATCGCTGGCTGGCGTTGCAGCATTTAACGCTGGATTTTGGGGTGGCGCTGGAGCAGGCGTATGTGAGCTGGTTGGCGAAGTGCCAGGAGGTTATCACCCATATGCCAGACGCAGACGAGGTACCAGATTTTCGGGAGCGGTTTAATCCGCCAACTGGATAGTTCTGAGATTGTTCCAATCTTCTTCGAGGATGCTCATGATGATGGCGCTTTGGTAACGGCCGTTCCACAACAGCACATCCCGCCGCAAACCCTCACGCACAAACCCCACTTTTTCATACACGTGCTGCGCCCTGGGGTTAAAATCATACACTTCCAGCTCAATGCGGTGCAGCTTCAGCGTGCGGAAGCCAAAATCAATAATCAGCCGGGTCGCTTCTGTGCCGTACCCTTTGCCAAACTGGTTTTGGCTGGCCAGTGCAATGCGGAAGCTACCAGAGCGATTTTCCCAATCAATCTCATTAAGCACCACTTCCCCCACATAAGCGCCATCTTCCTTGCGGGTGATGGCGTAATCGGCGCGGTCATCGGCCTGTGTGATGCGCTGGCAATGCTGCTGCACCTGCTCAAAGGTGAAGGTTTGCTGCGTGCCCGTCAGCCGCATGCTTTCGGCATCCGCCAGGCTAGCAAACATGGCTTCAGCATCAGCAACGGTGATGGGACGCAATACAACTTTTTTGCCTCTCAAAATCGGTTTTTCTAGCATAAAGTCCTCAATGGATGTTTGAACATCATGCTCAAACAGGATGGCAGGATTTTAACCGATTGTTAGCTGTTTGGGTCTTTTGTTGGGGTGAAGGTTGGCAGCGGCGTGGCGGTAAAGCGCAACGTGGAGGTGGGTAAGGGTGAAGTAGGTGTGTTAGATGGCTGTGGCGTATTGCTGGGTACGGCCGTTGCCGGCGGCGAGGAGGCCACAGGTGTGACTGTGTTAGGTGGTGTCGGAGTTGACCCTGGTGGCTGTGTTGGCGGCTGGCTGGTTGGCCGTGGCGTGCTGGTACTTGCTGGTGAGGTGGTTGGTGTGCTGCTGCTACCGGGCTGCGACGTTACGGTGGGCAGCGGCGTTACCGATGTGGTTGGGGGTGATGTGGGTGTGATGGACGGCGTGAGCGTCGGCGTTGGGGTAGCGGTTTGGGCATTAGCTGTTTCTGTACCAGCAATGACGGTTTGAATAATGGGCGGTAATGTTTGAGTGGGTTCTGCGGTTGGCGCAGGACAAGCGACAAGCGTGGGGGCAAGATCGCAGTACAACAGAACCCGCGCAGTGCTGTGGGTGGTGAGGTTGGTGCCATTCGCAACCCCGTAACGTCCGGGAGGAAGGCGTAGTTGGCGATTTTGATTACCGCGTAATAAGCAATCCCCGGTGAAGCAATCCAGTTCCAGTACGGCCGTATTCTCATCGTAAATGACACCAGCAACGTTATTATTGGTGGCCAGCAACACTTTGGCTGCCGACGGCACATTTAGTTCAAAGTTATGCATATCTGCATTTTTGTAGTGGATGAGCAAACGGCCGTTTGCCAACGATACCTGGGTTGTTTGCATTTCGGCTGTTGCCTGATACACCGTGTTCAGCGCCATCTCTACCTCGGAATCCAGGTACAGCTCCGCGCCGTCAGAGAGCACCACACCCATCCGGTCTACGCCAGAGCGAATGGCGGCGTTTTCTCCAATTTTCACCAGGTCGCCAGCACGGGCAGTTTGCCAGTCTGATTGCCCACTGGTGCGAAATTGCGCCCCTTCACCAGCCGCAAAAATGACGGCAAAACCGGGGTCTGGCACCGCTTCTGGGGCAATGAGCAGGGGCAACTCCGTAGGCAGAGCGGCCTGGTTGCTGGCAGCGGTTGCCGTTAGCCCGTTAAGGATGAGGGCAATTTGGGTGGCGGTGCCTGGGGGCACCAAGACGCCGCCTGCGCCGGGGCGGTCGGGCAGGAACAACAGCAGCAGGAGCAAAAACAGGGTAGCAAAGGTGGCAGTGGCGAACTGCAACGGCCGTCTCTGGAACAGCGGGATGTGTAGATGGCTGCCCGGCGATTGCAGCACAACGGCCGTTACGTTATCAGCCACATTGCGATCCAGCGCATCTTGCACCAAAATTTTCGCGGCGTCGGCTGGCGTTTTTTCTGCAAGAATGCGTCGCAATCGGCGCTGCTGCCAATGACGGCCGTTTGGGGCAATCAGTCCATCGGAGCAAAGCAGCAGGCGGTCGTTGGTTTGTAATGGCAACCCCTGGTTTTGGCGGGCTATTTGGCCAGAGTCGCTGCGGCTAAGGTACAAGCCCAGATCAACATGCAGCGCTTTTGCCAAACCGATGGCGCTGCTGTGGCTGTTTGGCGACTGGCTGGTTGATGGCTGTGGCTCGTCAATCAGAACATTTTTTACCGATGTTGGGCGATTTAGCAGATGCAGTTTTCGGTTGCGCAGCAGGTAAATACGGCCGTTGCCCACGTGAGCCAAAAAAAGCTTGTTTTCATGAATCGCCACCATAGTGACAACCGAACGCATCACCAATGGTTCGCGCTTTTGGTGGGCGACAGAAAAAAGTGTGTGGTTTGCTTGCTGTAGCACCTGGTGCAGCATCGCGGGAATGTCAGTGGATACGGCCGTTTCGGCTTGCTCAACGCGGTTAAACAGTTCGTTGATGGCCAGTTCCGCCGCAAGATGGCCATGCTGCGGGCTGCTGCTTCCGTCTGACACGATGGCCAACAGCAGGTGCAAACCGCCCGCCGTTTGCACATTGCCAACCCGCAAGCGATCTTCTAGCGTGCCGCGTGTGCGCGAACGGCCAATATCTTGCTTGGCGCTGTACTCAGTCAACCAGCCCAGCAACCATTCCGGCAACTGGGAAGCCGCGTCGGTGACGCCGTCGGTTTGGGTGCTGAACAGTGAGCTGCCACTTTCTGAATCTGGCTGCAAAATGATGGGAGGCACTTGGGGGAACTCAACCGGCGGTAAATCCGTGACCTGGGCGGCTTTTAGAAAGGGCGCGACCAGGTCGGAAGCTTTGGCAAATCGGTCTTCCCGATTTTTAGCCATGGCCCGGCCAATAATGGGGCTGACAGATTTAGGCAGGCTGAGGTTGAGAGTGTGCACTTCGGGAACCGGGTCTGCTAAATGCATGAGGGCAACAGGCAAACGGCCGCTGGCTGTAAATGGTAGCCGCCCAGCCAACATCTCAAACAGGATGACACCGAGCGCATAAACATCGGAACGGCCGTCTAAATGAGACTGGGCGCGAATTTGCTCTGGGCTCATGTAGGCAGGTGTCCCTACCATGCCATCGTTGCGGGTGAGTGTTGTGTAGGTGCCTTCAGCAAACTTGGCCAAACCAAAATCAGCCAGATACGCCTTGCCCTGACTATCAAATAAAATATTCGATGGCTTAAGATCGCGATGAATGATGTTGTGGGAATGGGTCGTGTCTAAGGCAGGAGCAATTTGGTTGAGAATCCTGGCAACCTCTTGCAGGGTCAAGGGGGCATCGCGCAAACGCTCACGTAAAGAACCACCCTCCATATAGCGCATAACCAGGTAAGGTTGTTCATCTTTCTCGCCAAAATCGTACACGGGTACGATGGCTGGGTGGTTGAGTGAGGCAACCATACGGCTTTCACGCTTAAAGCGAGAGCGCAAATTCGCGTCATGGCTGCGATCTTTCAGCAACAGTTTCACCGCCACCCGCCGCTCCATGTAAGGATCAAAGGCAAGATAGACGACAGCCATGCCGCCACGGCCCAGTAGAGACTCAATTTGATACCGACCAACCTGGTTCGGTAAGGCTTCAAGGTTTGCTAGGCTCATGAAAGTGACAAATCGCCTTTGGGGGCGAGGGTGCACAGAAAGTAAACGGTTAAATCACAGATATTCGATATTGTAACAAAGAATTAAAGCGGACGTATGTAAATTGCCTTTACAACAACGCAATTTGTCAAAAAAACCGCAAAATTTTCGGCTTTTTCACACTATCTTTGTTAGCAGGCCCCTGGTTCTATGGGTTCGTTCACAGATATCTTTGTTCAGAAAACGAGCCCCAAGGCTTGACCGTTTACCGAAACTCAAAAGTTAATAACGGTCAAGCCCAATGAACGCCGGGTTATGCAGGCAAATTGCTCACCATGAAGCCTAATGCCAGACCAGCTAGCAATAGCAGGAAACAAAACAGTTGAGCCAATCCGTGCGTCATATTATCGGCATCACAGGTGGATAAGGCAAAACGGAGGATGCCCCAAAAGAACAGGACGCTCATGGTGAGGCCGATGCCCCAGAGAACTAGCATGGAATTTACGGCTAAATGCATCTTTCACCTCCAGATTTGGTAAGGAGTCAAATGGATACGGCCGTTTCCAGACACCGATCCACCTTTAGCATATGTCAACCGGCGCGGTCACACCTGCTAGTTGCCTAACATCAAGATGATAACTTTCCGACAGCCCTGATCATTTTGGAAGAATGTCCTATACCGTTCCTGCCAGCCATTTGGTAGGATGCAGTTGATGATTTAGTAAGAGGAAACTTAATGCCAAAAATTGGCCGCTATGAAATTATTGAGGAGTTAGGCAAAGGCGAGATGGCATCTGTCTATCTGGCCCGTGACCCATTTATTAAGCGGGAAGTGGCCATTAAGGTTTTGGCGTATGAGTTAACTCAGGACCCCCTCTTTTTAAACTTTTTCCACCAGGAAGCGGAAGCAATCGCCTCATTAGAGCATCCCACCATTGTGCCAATTTATGATTTTGGTATGCAGGGCGTTCAACCGTATATTGTTATGCGCTACATGCCCAATGGATCGCTGAAAAGTCGTTTGAAGCGGCGTGGCTTAAATCGGCAGGAGTTGTGTGATTTGTTCGGCCGTTTGGCCGAAGGTCTGGACGAGGCACATGGGCTGGGGATTGTGCACCGGGATGTGAAGCCATCGAACATTTTGTTCAACCAGACGCAAAATGCATTTTTAACAGATTTTGGCCTGGCTAAATTTATGCAGCGCAAAACGGGGATGACGGGAATGCTGCTGGTGGGTACGCCTGAGTATATGAGCCCTGAGCAGGCCCAACGTTTACCAGTAGACGGCCGTTCCGATATTTACGCGCTTGGGGTCATTCTGCATCTCATTTTGACGGGTAAACATCCCTTTCGCTCGCCTTCTGCCGCCCGCATCGCCTCGGCACATGTGCATTCACCTGTGCCCAGCGTGCGCCAAATTGTTCCAGAACTACCGGCCATGTGGGATGAGATCATTGGCAGAGCCATGGCCAAAGCGCCAGAAGATCGATATGAAAACACCCGGGCACTGGCGCGAGATGTGGCGTACGCAACGCGTGGGCAGTGGCACTTGCGAACGGTGCAAGCGTAGTTATGGCCGGGTAAGCAGCGGCAGGTACAAATCGTAGTTGGGCAGGTCGTCATCTTGAATCGTGAATACGGCCGTATCCACACCCAAGACACCATTTACCCCATTAAACAACTGCAAACTGAATGTTTCATCTGGCTCTGGCAGCGCATCGGGCAGCAAACTGATTTGAATGTTTTGGCTCAGACTGCCCGGTGTAAAGGTGAGCGTGCCGCTATTAGCTACAAAATCCTCATTGGCAACGGCCGTTCCCCCAACAAGCTTGTACTGCACTGTGGCCGTTATGGGTGAAGGCGTGTTCAGGTTGATGATGAAGGTGGTTTGCGTGATGGCTTCCGGGAGAGAAACGGCCGTTTGCGCCACACTAATCATCGGTGCAATATTTGTCTCGATAGACACATTCCCCAACCACACCTCTGCCCCCGCCGAAGAAGTGTCATCCCCCAAAAAGAGCTGGTTCGGCTGCTCATACGGGTCTGGCAAAGGGCCAACAGGCGGTTCCCAACTGGTGTATTGTCGCAGGTTGCCGCTGAGCAGCGGCGTGCCATTTGCGGCTAGCAGGTACGTGTTGCTGATCACCGTAAGTTTATAGCTGGTAAGCATGTTGGTGCTGTTGTACAAAACGCCTTCGGCATGAGAGAAGATAGGCGTACCACCATTGCCCTCTTGCACCCAAATTTCATTTTCCCAAAAAGCCATCTCAATGCCATACACATCCTGATCAAGCAAAATGACGCTGAATCCGGCCCGATCATTATTCCCAGAATGGTTTTCTGAAATGAGACGCAAATCAAAAGCGAGTTGAAATCCCGCTGCGCGGTCTAGCGTGGGCATGGCGGATTGGTTCACAGTGTAGCCTGCATAATCATTTAGCTGATTGGCTGTATTGAGGATTGTGACTGGGGCGCTATAAATTTGGGTGGCTTGCGTTGTGAATGGTGGTTGTGGATTGAGAGCCAGATAGCTAAAACTTTGCCCGCTGGGCGTGCTGCCCAGGCTGCTGTCGTAGAGCAGGGTGGCGGCTTGCGGCGCGGCCGAAACGGCGTGTAGTAAGTTTATAAAACCGCTCAGGGTGACGCAGAAAACGGCCGTTATCACCGCGATTCGTTTTAACTGCATGGTGTGTCCTTTTAGAGTGGATTTACTCGATGGCGCGACGCATGGCGACGGTATCTGGCTGCTGCCCCGTCCACAAAGCAAACGCTTTGGCCCCCTGCTGCACCAACATACCTAGCCCGTTGATCGCCTGGCAGCCAGATGCTTCCGCTTGCTGCATGAGCCGGGTATGGCGTGGGTTGTACACCAGGTCGTAGACAGTGGCATTTTGGGGGAAGGGCAGTGTGTCGGGCCAGGGAGTAGTCTCTTCGTTGGGGGTCATGCCCAGCGGGGTGCTGTTGATGATGAGTGGTGCGGTTGCGCTGGCGGCTGCTTTGGACAGTTGCGTGAGCGGTAGGCTGGTGAGGTGGGCGGTTGGGGGCAAGTACGGCCGTAAATCACCCACCAACTGCTCTGCCTGTTCAATCCGCCGGGCCAAAATTTGTACCCGCGCCCCCGATGTGGCCAACCCGTAAGCAACGGCCCGCGCAGAACCGCCAGCCCCTAGCAGCAAACAGTCCCGGTTGGCCACCGACACGTCGTGCGCCTGCAAGTCGGCTAAAAAGCCAGACCAGTCGGTGTTGTGCCCGGTGAGACGGCCGTTTTCCCCCACCACAATCGTGTTCACCGCGCCGATCGCTTTTGCGCCCGGTTCCAGTTCATCCAGCAGCGGGATCACCGCCTGCTTGTGTGGCACCGTCACATTGACCCCCCGAAAACCGAGCGCGGCCAAACCAGAAACGGCCGTTGCCACTGCATCGGGAGCCACAGGCAGGGGCACATACGCCCAGTTCAGCCCCAGCGCTTCGGCCGCCGTGTTGTGCATGGCGGGGCTAAAGCTGTGAGAAACAGGCCAGCCAAGCAAGCCAATGAGTTGAGTACGGCCGTTGATTCTGTGCATTAGACCCTTCCAGTGCGTAGAGACGTTACAATGGTGAGACGTTGCAGTGCAACGTCTCTACTTTGATGCAAAATCAAAAATCCAGCGCAGCAAATTGATCAAAATCAGCATGACGCCTTCCCAACGGTTGAGCTTCCAGCCTACGCGCATCAAGATCACCACAAAGATCACCATGCCGCTCAGCAGCATCAGGCTGCTCAATCCGGCGGAGTCAATGACCATCGGCGAAGTTTGTACAAGGCCCGCCAGCCCCAGCACACCCAGCAAATTGAACAAATCGCTGCCGATCAGGTTGCCAATGGAGATGTCGGAATGGCCGCGCAGCACACCCACCAGCGATGTGGCCATCTCTGGTGCCGACGTACCCGCCGCCACAATCGTAACGCCAATGACCCATTCAGACAGCCCCAGCATCCGGGCCACTTCGGTGGCAGAATCTACTAGATAGTAGCCGCCAATCAACACCATCCCAATGCCAAGGGCAAAAAGCGGCACGTCAATCCAGCGAAATTCGCCGTCGGGCACTTCTTCCAAATCAACGTCACGTTGGGTGTACAGGTAGAGCAGGTAGGCAAACAGCAGCGCCAGCAGGACGCCGCCTTCCCACTGCTGTAACTGCAAATCGCGCATGAAAAAGAGCAAAATGAGGGTGGCTCCGGCCAACATGCCGCCGTCGCGGTACACAATTTTGGGCGTGGTGGTGATGGCGCGTACGGCCACCACACCACCCAAAATGAAGCCCAGGTTGAAGATATTGGAGCCGACAATGTTGCTTACAGAAATATCTGCCTGGCCAGAAACGGCCGCACTTATCGTCACCGCAAACTCAGGGGCAGACGTGCCCACAGCCACAATCGTCAGGCCAATGATTAGCTCCGACACGCCAAAATGCCGCGCCATGCGGGCGGCTGAATCCACAATGAAGGTGGCTCCATAGGCCAGCCCCACAATGCTAACAATGATGATGAGTACATTGAGAAACATATAGTTGTCTTCCTGCCTTGTTCAGTGAGTGAATGAATCGCCCCAAACTTTAACGCAGATAGCAAGCCGCGCCAATGCGCGATTTTGTTGAAATGCTCATGGAATTTCGCGCAGAGATGCAAAGGATAAAACTTAGCGTCTTTGCGCCTCTGCACGAGGTTCAATGACTTTTGGATTAGTGGTGTGTATCGCTCAGCTCAGGAATGCTTAGGTTGAGGATGGGGGTGCCGGTACGGCCGTTTACCACCAATCGTTCCCCGCCAATCACCGCTACGCACTCATGCGGCACGTCGGCCAGCAGCTCGCGCAGGCGGGGCGCGTCTTCGGGGCGCACTTCCACCAGGAAGCGGCTCAACGATTCCGCAAAAAGAATTACTTCGTCGGTGGAGTAGGCGGCGTGCCAGTCGCGCGGCACGTGGATGAATTGCAGTTCCGCGCCCAGCTGCCCGGCCCGGCACATCTGCGCCAGGGCAGCAGCGATGCCGCCCCCGGCGCATGGCTGGCACGCCTGCACCAATCCAGCCTGGATTGCCTGGTGCAGCAGGCGCAATCGCGTAAAAGTTTCTTCAGCTGGGCGGGGTAGGGTGCGGCTGCCCTCGGCGCGACCCCCGGCAGCATTGAATTGGCTGCCTCCCAGCTCGGCGCGGGTGTCGCCCATCACAAAGAGGAAGTTGCCCGCTTGTTTGAGGGCAGGCGTTACTGGCTGGCTGCCGTCTGGTCGCACACCGAGCGCGGTGAGGCGCAGCGTGTCGGAATTTTCACTGAGAGTGTATTGGCCAAAGAGGAAGGGGGTTTGGTGGGAAACGGCCGTGTCAAAACAACCTTGCATCCCCCGCACCAAAATACCCAACTGCTCTGGCGCGTCTGGGGCGCGGCCATCAAATTCGGCCAGAAGGGCAATTTGCGCTGGATCGATGCCCGCAGCGACCAATTGGCTGATGGCCCGATTTGCTGCGGCCCAAGCCAGCGGGTACGGATCGAAGTCGGGCAAAAAGGGGCAGGCCGCGCGACTAACCGCCACATTTTCCGCTGCGGGATGGCGGTTTCCTGAAGCGTTACTTGGGTTAGCCAGAGCCAAAATCGCCAGCAGCCGTTCGCCCAGGCTGAGGCTTTGTCCCGGTGTTAAAGTGATTTTGGCCGGGCTGGTTGGCTGCCAACGGGCTTGGAGGGGCGGGGCTGGCAGCAGCGGTTGGCGGCCTTGAACGGCTTCGCTGCCCGGCACGGGCAAGCTGTTGAGAAGCGAAGGCTTGTTGATCTGCTCCGTGGCGGCCCAGATGGTGCTGTTGTGCAGTCCAGGGATGATTTGCGTTTGGCTGTTGTTGGTTTCCCCCGGCGGTGGGCCGCTGTATTCGATGGGCGTCTGGAAAAGTGGGTGCATGGGTTTAGCTGTTAGCGTTGGCAGGCAGGCCAACCTGGGAATGTGTGCGAATAAATTCCAGCGCTTGCGGCCACAATTTTTTGTGGGCAGGGTCAAACGGCCGCATCGGTTCATGCCCGGCTTCGGGGAAGGTAACCAGCTTTTTGTCTGGGCCGGGCAACACCTTGTACAGCGTGTCTATGGTACCCGGCTTGACGGCCGGGTCGTGGCCGCCGCGAAAAATGATGGAGGGGGTGGTGAAGTTGGGCCAGAGAGTACGGCCGTATGCCGCCATCTTCACCATTTCCACCAACGAACCGGTGGGGACGCGGCTCACCTTGGGCAGTTCGTTTTGCTGAAAATCCGGATTGTCAAAATCAATGGTGGGGTCAAAATCCAGCACCCGTTCGCGCACCAGCTTGCGCATGGAGCGCAATTTGTGAGGGTAGAACCAGGGCATCACAAAGCGCAGAAACTTCATCCAGTTGAGCCGATCATCGGGTGCCTCGTAGATGGGGGTGAGCATGACGAGGCCGCGCACGGTGGGGTTTTGCTGGCAAAGATGAGCTGCAAGTACCGCCCCCATAGAGTGCCCCATCAAGAAAATCTCATCGTACAAACCGTGTACGGTGTCAAAGGTTTCCTGGGCCTCGTCCAGCCACGCCTGCCGGGGGATTTTGTGCAGCTTATCGGGGTGATGACCGTGACCGGGCAGCAATGGACAATGCACCGAGACGCCATGATCTGCCAGAAAGTTGGCCATCGGGTGGGAGCTGAGTGGGCTGCC
Source organism: Ardenticatenaceae bacterium (assembly GCA_020634455.1). Taxonomy (GTDB): domain Bacteria; phylum Chloroflexota; class Anaerolineae; order Promineifilales; family Promineifilaceae; genus Leptofilum. Next base: position 2,260,274 of record JACKBQ010000001.1, read on the forward strand.
CAAAAAACCATGCAGCATAAGGAGCCCGATACGGCCGTTACCATTTTCGATACGGGCCAGTTCCGTGTAAGCGCGGCGTTCAGGGGGTACGTCATACGTGGGCGCAAATGGCATGGAAACTTATCCTTTCTCCTGAGGAAGTGGTAAAACAATATGTTGGCTGAAGTGAATCTGGGCTAAATCTTTTTCTGCTCCGCAAAGAAATTATTCAATGCGGCGCAATTGTATAAAGAAGCGGTAGCGTGGGCAAACATGAGGGCTAAAGTTTTAGCGTGAGTAGTGCGAGGGAGACGGTAAGCGCATGGCTAACAATGGCGATACGGCCGTCTAGCAAAGCATAGCGCAGATCGGTAAGCGGCACCCATTTGGCCATGCTGGAGGCATCCTGGTTTGGTGGCGGGGTAGTTTCGTGCTGCACTTTTTGGGCACAAAAAAAGTAGCTGGCCCCGGTTGGCCGATCGGCCGCCATGATATGGCTACCCAGGTAAGACCAATGGTTTGTTTGCAAGCCTGTTTGGTGGAGGAGCGCGTTTTGAACGGCCGTAAACGGATCAGACCCGCAAGACAGTGAATGGCTTAGCACGTGCCAATACACACCTGTGCCTGTCTGGCGCCGGGTTTCAAACACCAGCGCCTGCCCGGAACTGTTCAGCACCAAGGCATTTACATAATCCTGCTGGCAAATTGCAGGAACTTCCTGGGTGGGTATGGATAGTGCCAGCTCTACAGTTTCCATTTGCGATAGTGACCCCTGCGGTAATGACTCGTCACTCGCCGAGGCATTGCTCCTATGAATTTGCTGAACGGCTTCAACAATTGGTAGTTCTTTTGGCAACAACTGGTGGCAATGTTCTGGCTGGGCACCCCGCCCCGTTATTGCAATATTTGCATACTGTAAAAGGAAAACATCATCTTTTCAATGTGCCGATCTGCCTAGTAGCTAAGGTGGGCAACGGCCGTTCCGTTGCTATTTCGCACCAAAAAATCTTTAAAAACGGATAAATTGGGGGCTTGCCAAAAGCAAAATGCTAGACAGAACCAGGTGGCTCGGCTATACTAATCCTCGTTCACCGTACAGCAACCGTTAAGCAAAAACAGGAATTTCGCCCCGCACCGAGCGGGGTTCTTTGGTTAAATTTAGCCTTATTGTTGCTTCGAGGAACAAAAATTTTGTGGCCGATGCCACGCTATCGTTCACAAAAAATAAGATGTGTTCTTGTCCTGAAATAATCTGCATTGGCTGAGAAGTTTCTCAACGTTTTGTTTCAGGGGTGGCCAATGGCTTACGTCATGGCCCGGTAAACTGCCTGGCAAATTTGTCGGGGAGCACACAAGTTTCCACTGAAATCAAACAAGTTTATAGAACCACGCACTGTTTCCGCACGAGGTGTGCCTGAATCATGTGTGTATGGAGAATTGGCAATGGCCCAAGATTTTACAGATGTTGTCTATTTAACTGAAGAAGGTTTACAAAAAATTAAAGATGAGCTGGCGTACCTGAAGGGCGCGAAGCAAGAAGAGTTGGCGATCAAGCTCCAGACGGCCATTGCTCAGGGTGATTTGAAGGAAAATGCCGATTACCATGCTGCCAAAGAGGAGCAGGGGTTTGTAGAAGGTCGCATTAAGGACCTGGAAGATTCGCTGCGCCGGGCCAAAATCATTCAGGACGTTGGCCCGGCCGACAAAGTGCGCGTTGGCCACACGGTTACCGTGCTGGAGCTGGATGAAGATGAGGAGTACGAAGCTACCTACACGATTGTGGGAGCGCATGAGGCAGATCCCAGCAACGGCCGTATCTCCAACGAATCTCCATTTGGGCGCGCTTTGCTCGGCGCGAAGAAGGGGCAGAAAGTGGCGGTTATGACGCCCGGCGGCCAGATTGAGCTGCGTATTCAATCAATCAAGTAATTTAGAAACACAACTGTTTGTTGGAACGGCCGTTTCCCCTGGGAAGCGGCCGTTTTTTTATGCCTGTATGCTGCTCGCTGCCAAAAAGCAGTCACGCAGCTGCGCTTCATCTGAGCGGCGTACAAAAACAGAAAGCACATCATTTGGCTGGAGCACAGTGTTCCCGTGGGGCACCAGCAAAGAACCCTGGCGCCTTACCGAAACCACCACACATTCATACGGCAACTGGGGCGCGACAGAAGCCAACGTTTTTTTCGCTGCCGGGCTTTCTGGCGTGATCTCGATATCCATAAAGCACATTTGTGGCGTGGACTGAAATCGCAGCTTTTCGATATCCTGCTCTGGTTCCCCTTTGCGCCGTCTGGCTATCGCCACGTTGTAAGCCTTCACAATGTCAGAGCGGCGGATAGCGCCCACAACCCGATGGGGATTTGCTCTGGTTACAACCGGCAACTTATTAATACCGCGCACGGCCAGCCGCTGCACAATTTCGCTTAGCGGCTCATCTTCAAAAGCGGTTAGCAAACGGCCGACCGTGGCAATATCCTGAACGTGCATGTCCTCATGATTTTCCCGGTTGGCTACCCGTTCATAGTCGCGCAAACTCACCATCCCCACCAGGTTCAAATCTTCATCCACAACGGGGAAGCTGTGATGGTGAGTCCGTTGCAGCAGGTCACCCAACTGCGGCAGGGGCATATTGGCCTGCACCAGGTAAGGGTCCACCGTCATGGCTTCTTTTACCTGCAAGTTTTGCATCACGTCCAGATCGCGCCCACGCTGCAAGCTAATGCCTTTGAGACGCAATTTCAAGGTATAGATCGATTCGGGGAAGAGGTATTCAGCCAGCAACGTAGACAGTACGGTGGCTAACATCAGGGGCAAGATGAGTTTGTAATCGTTGGACATTTCAAAGACGATGAGAACGGCCGTAATTGGAGCCCTCGCCGCGCCAGAAAAAACGGCCGCCATCCCCACAATGGCATACGCGCCAGGGTTAATCGCCACCTCTGGCCAAACCGAATGCGCCACAGACCCAACCATGCCGCCCACAACCGCCCCCATAAACAAACCCGGCGCAAAAACGCCCCCAGAATTGCCGCTGCCCAACGTAAAGCCCGTCGCCAGCATTTTGGTAATCAGCAACGCCCCCATCAGGCCCAAAGATAATGAAAAATCTTCAGCAATCGCTTCCCCAATGAATTCCAGACCTGGGCCAAGCGCCTGGCGCTGGGGCAGCAGCAAGGCAACACCCAGCGTAAGCAGCATGCCCAACCCTGCCTTGAAGGCCGGATGAAGCTGCCATTCGTCAAAGCGCTCCTCAAAAAAGTAAAGCATCCGAATAAACAAGACGGCTACCAGGGCAGCTAAAACCCCAAGAATGACGTAAAAAGGTAGTTCCTGAAAATGAAATGGGTAGGCAGGAACGCTAAAAGCGGGGCGATCGCTTAAGTAAATCCGCCCAATGACGCTGGCCGCCACCGAGCTGATAACCACAGCGCCAAAGTAACTCACTGTAAACTTCCCCAAAATCACCTCAAGGGCAAAAATTGCCCCGGCAATAGGGGCATTGAAAGTGGCCGAGATACCTGCCGCTGCGCCACAGGCCACCAACGTTCGTATCCGATCAGCAGAAAGATGGAGCAGTTGCCCAACGGTAGAACCCAGCGCCGACCCCACCTGAACAATGGGCCCTTCGCGTCCGGCCGAACCACCAGTGCCAATAGTTAAAGAGGAGGCCAGCACTTTAATCGAGGCGACGCGCGGCCGAATTCGGCCACCGCGCAGGGCCAGCGCTTCCATCACTTCTGGCACGCCATGCCCTTTGGCTTCTTTGGCCCAGCGATTAACCACATACCCCACCAGCAGGCCCGCGCTACCCATTGCCAGCGCCAGGCCAACGACATCCCCTGTCCAAATTTGCAGCTGCTCCGTGAACAGCTTTATCTGGCGCAGCAGCCAGACAAATACAACGGCTCCCAGCCCTGTGCCTGCCCCAACAAAAAGGGCAATCAATACCATCACCAGCGCATCGGGTGGTTGAACCTGGTCAATATATTGGCGGAGCTTGTGTCCTACGCGCCAGATGAGGTCAGTCGTGGGTTTGTAACGGCCGTTTGCCATGCGTTCTATCCTTCAAACAATGTTGGTATCCGCGTATTTTACCGACTTTAGGAAAATGAGCATTGACAGCGCCTTCATCAATCTGCTAACATGCACCCCCAACAATTCATATGCCAAAAGCGATGAAAGGGACAGGTTAATCGGCCCTTTGCTGCCCAGAGAGCGATGCAAGTTGCTGTGAGCGTCGCCAGCAAAACCAGTTAATGACACCCTGGAGCTGATCGGTGAACGGTGTTCGGTAAGCGGTAATCAGTGAACAGTAATTGGTAAAAACCGATTACGGATTACCAATAACGGATAACCAAATAACCGAAACCGGGTGCGCCCGTTACAGCGCCCAGGCTTAGGTGATTTGTGTACACAAATCCAGGCCGCAAGAGGCTTGCGTTAGGCTTCTCCTAACAACGGCAAATTGGTGGTGGCACCACGAGCGCAAAAATTGACGCCCGTCCTCCAAATGTGAGGGCGGGCGTTTTTTGTGAACGGCAGGCGATGACCTGCTGTTCACCGTACTCGTCCTCCAAGCAAGGGGGGCGAGTTTTTTGTTTTATTGGCCGTAGAGACGTTGCATTGCGTAGAGACGTTACATTGCGTACAGACGTTGCATTGCAACGTCTCTACCAACAATCGGAGGTTTTTATGAACACAATTCGAACGGTTGAAGCGAGCAACTGCGTTGGGCAGCAGGTGCGCCTGACGGGTTGGCTGCACAACGTGCGCCGCCTGGGTGGCGTCAGTTTTGTGGTGCTGCGCGACGGCTGGGGCACCATTCAGGCTGTCACCGAAAGCGAGGCGGATCTGGCACCCATCGCCGAGCTGAGTTTGGAAAGCGTGATTGCCCTGACGGGCACGGTGGTAGCCACGCCGCAAGCGCCAGACGGCGTGGAACTGCACCAGCCCCAAATTGAAGTTATTACGCCCGTAACGGAACCAGCGCCAGTGCCGTTGCAGCAAAAGCGGCTCAAAGCGGGACTGCCCACGCTGCTGGACCACGCCGTTGTGGCCAACCGGCACCCGCAGCGGCGAGCAGTGTTTCGCCTGGCGGCGGGGGCAATGGCAGGCTTCCGCGCCACGCTGAACGCCGAGCATTTCACGGAGATTCAGTCGCCCAAGCTGGTAGCTTCGGCCACGGAGAGCGGGGCGAACGTGTTTAAGCTGGCATATTTTGGCGGCGATGCGTTTCTGGCGCAAAGTCCACAGTTTTACAAGCAGATCATGGTGGGCGTGTTTAGCCGCGTGTTTGAAGTTGGCCCCGTTTTCCGTGCCGAGCCGCACGACACGACGCGCCACGTGAATGAGTACGTGAGTCTGGACGTGGAGTTTGGCTTCATCGAGAACCATTTTACGGTGATGCGGATGGTGCGCTCGGTGCTGGCAGGCATCTTCACAACGTTGGCCAATGAGTATAGCCCTGAATTGTCAACCCTAAACGCAAAAATACCAGATGTGCCAACGTCAATTCCGCACATTCATTTTGCGGCGGCGCAGGAGCTTATCTGGCAGCGCCACGGCGTGGATGTGCGAGGTGAGCCGGACCTGTCGCCGCAGGATGAGCGATGGCTGGGAGAGTGGGCGCAGCAGGAGCACGGCAGCGACTTTTTGTTTGTGGTGGGCTACCCGATGGGGAAACGGCCGTTCTACACCCATCCCGACCCGCAAAATCCAGCCTACTCAAATTCCTTCGACCTGCTGTTTCGCGGCACGGAGCTAATCACCGGCGGGCAGCGGCTGCACGTGTACGCCGACTACCTGGCGGCGCTAGCCAAAGCCAACTTGCCGACCGAGCCATTCGAGACGTACCTGGAAGCGTTCCGCTACGGAATGCCGCCGCATGGCGGTTTTGCCATCGGGCTGGAGCGGCTGCTGATGCAGCTGTTGGGGCTGCCCAATCTGCGCCTGGCCACGCTCTTCCCCCGCGACCAAAAGCGCCTCACCCCATGATGAACGATTTGGTGGCACGAGATAGTTTGCTATCGTTGGTTGAACTTCAATCAACGATAGCATTCTCGTGAGGTGTGCTGTGACTTCGATAACGATCCAGAATTTAGACGATGAGACCATGCAGAAATTGAGCTGGATAGCTGAGGCAAACGGCCGTTCTGTGGAAGACGAAGCCCGCGATATTTTAGTGCGCGTGGTTCAGCAGACTATACAGAAAGGGCTTGGCACGCTAATTGCGCAAGAATTTGAAGCTATTGGCGGTGTGGATTTAGAGCTGCCCGCACGATCATTATCTGCAAGAGAATGATTTAGAAAATCGTTATTGTTTCCAAGCGTATCCAACTATTTCGTAGCCGTCTGGAATCTCAAAATTAGCTACATCGACAATTTGTTCCGATACATAGTTAGAGCTTTCAATTAAAGAAGCCCATATCTTTTCTCGATCAATATCACTTGTAATGCTGACCACTTGGTTGCCCTTGCCGTCTTGCAAAAAACTAAAATCGCATCTCCAACCCTCTACTGCCTCTACATTGCCTATGACTTCCCATGTGGTTCGTTCAAGAATCGGAATATTCTGACCGTCGCTTGAACAACTTAATGCCCAGCTAGAATGGGGTACAAAATAAATAGGACTGCCATTTAAATTAGTTAGAGCTTGCCAAGTTCCGGTTGAAATATCCAGTTGCCAAAATGAAAATGGCGTGTTGAAGGGAGCACTCCCTTCTTTACCCCTGATTAAAATTGATTGGCTTTGCAGATCATATTGTGTGTTCCATATTTGATATTGTGCGGAAACTTGTTGAGGTAAATTGAATTCTTCAAAATTGATATTTATCCCATTTAGGCTGGCTATCGTTACTGTCGTGGATGAAAAAGAGTGGAAGAGTAGGGAGGAATCATCGTCTTCCATCCAAACGGCCGTATTTACGTCACTTGCAACAACGGTTTGATCAAATGTCTCCATATTCAAAACGTAAAGGTCAGGGCTATAAGAATCTTCGTCTGGACTAGACACAATAAGTGCCAGCCATTTCCCATCTGGCGACCAACCAACAACCCTTTCGATCCTTGCTGTAACGGTACAACTATTACTTTCAGTTGACGAGAATTCCGCCCTAACAAACTCACTCGAAATCTGTTGCGGCTCTGTTGACCCGTCTGAGCGCATTAACCAAATACTGTCATCGTAAAATCGCCATGATCCATTCGATTGTGTGGTTTCATTGAGATTCTCGATATCTACTGCCACCATTACAAGCCACTCGCCGTTGGGTGACAATGTTGGTTCATAAAAACCGATGGTTTCTCTCGCTGCGTATTGTTCTGCCGTTTCATACGGATAGCGACTAAACCAAATTTGCCCTAAATTAGCTGGTTCAGCACAGGAAAATAGTGGACGCTGTGTACCAGCCAGATTCAGAAAGCTATCTGGAAATGGGGGTTGCAGTTCTTCCGGTAAGGGGGTAGCAGTTGCAGTTACAATCTCCTGAATATCGCTTGTAGCCATAGCTGTTGATGTTGGAGATGGAGAAGGAATGGAAGTAGGAATAGCATTTGTCGGTGTGAGTGTTGGCGCAGAAATTGTATCTATTGGAGTCGTAGTTTCTTGAAGAAGGTCTGTTACATCGTCAGAATCTGTATTCAAATCTCCACAGGTAATGAGAAAAATTAAAGCTAATGCGAACCAGCAATATCTTTTTAACAACATTTTATTTCCCCAAATCTGGCAACTGCTCAATTTTGCAAATAGCGTCTCTGAATTTTACTGAATCTCAAGACTTTGCCCACTTATTCCAACTCCAGCAGCACAAACTCTGCCCCATCCTCGGTGCGCAGGTTTTGGCAGGGGCCGGGCGTGCAGGTAGTAGGATCGAACCAGCCCAGGCGAAGCTGGGTGGCTTGATCCAGCGCGGGTGGGGTAAGGTGCTGCAAAATGAGGTCGCCGGGCTGCCAGTGGGGGAACCAGAGGCCTTGCGGGTCGGGGGCGTCGAAGCGGTAGGTGTCGGCCAGTTGGCTGCCGTCGGCGGCGAGGCTGTGGATGAATTGTTGGCGGGGGGCGGTGGGAACGGCCGTAACCAACCACCCCAGCACCAAATCGCCACTTTCTAACCACTCATACCCCAACAAAAGCAGCTCATCGCCAAACTGGATGTTCACCGGATTTGCCAATTCAATAACGGGTCTTTCTTCAATTTCATACAAGGTGAACGGGTGAACGGGTGAAGGGGTGAAGCCCCAGTTGGTGAGTTGGGTTTCCCAGTAGGGATCGAGGGGGAGGTCAGGCGGCCGTATCACCACCACCGGCTCCGCATCGGGCAAAATGAGGCTGCCTTCTTGCGGATCGAAGTGGCTCAGGGGGGGGACGTCGTTTTGGCGCAGCAGGGTCATCGTGGGGCTGTCCATCGTACTGGGGGACCAACCGGCAATGGACGCAGCGGTGAGGTCGGAACGGCCGTCCAGATACCGCGCCATCTCCGTAAACGCCGCCTGCCACACAAACGGCACGTCGCCGCCGTTGGGCCACGTCTGGAACTGTAAAACAGATGTTCGGGCAGCATAAAACAAAAGCAGCGTCAAGACCAATATTTTGGAACTTCTTGTGGATAAGTGGCGGATAACTGTGGATAACTGCCCCAAACTGTGCATAACCAGGGCAGGAATGATGGTTAGTACAGGTAATATCAAGATGCTGCGGATATGGCTGGGGGCGTTGATGGTGACGAGGCTGGGGGTGACCGCAACGGCCAACCAAATCAGCAAAAACGCATAGCGGGGCTGCCGCCAGCGCCACAGGCAAAGCACCAGCCCCGCGTAAAACAGGACAGCTACCATCGGCTCAAACACCGGAGCCGACGGCACCCCTTCGCGCCACAGCGGATCGCCAATAAAGCCAAACATCCCCAGCAGCTTGAGGCCGTTGCTCAGCACAGGTTCCAAATCGCCAGAGCGCAGCGCTTGCAGCGGCGCATCCACCTCGCCCAAACGGAACTCAGAACCGGGATTGGTTTGCAAATAAATTACCAGCGGCGCGGCCACGGCGGCAAACATCACCAAAAATAGCACAATCCCCCGCCAATGCTGCTTAAACTCGCGCCAATGAAAAATCGCCAGATATGCCAACCAGAGCCCGTAAAAAATCGGCACGGCGCGGGCGGCCATGTAGGTGTGGATGGAGAGGCCAGCGAAAATGCCAGAGAGGGTGAAGGGGTGGGCGATGCTCGCATCGCTGGGTGAACGGGTGACTGGCTTTTTCACCCCTACACCCTTTCTCCCCTTCACCCCTTCAGAAGTCCATGCTTGCCACCAAAAATACGCCGATAACCCGGCCACCAATGGTAACGAAATGGCGCGGAAGGCGAGACGGCCGTAAAACACCGGCCAAAACAGCACTGCCAACAATCCCGCCGCGATAAGGGCCACATTTTTGCCAAACAGTTTGCGCGCCAGGGCAAAAGTGACGGCCACGCCGAGCAAGCCGCAAAACGCCGCAGGCAGGCGCAGCGCCAGCACGTTGTCGCCAATCAGGGCGACGAAGGCGGTTTGCAAATAATGAAAACCCGCCTCGTGCCCGTAGGCGCGGGTAAAGTAGATGGCGTGTTCGCCTGCCAAAATCGAGCGGTCAATGAGCCAGTTGGCGACCTCGTCGTGGGTGATGCCGGGTGGGGAGAGGTTGTTCAGCCCAAACAGACGCAGCGCCGCCCCGGCTAACAGCAGGGTGGTCATGATCCAGACGGGTTGGCAAGTTGAACGTTTAAGCATTAAAAATATTTTGGGGACGCGGACGAGCGCAGATGAGCGCGGAAAAATCCGCGTTTATCCGCCTTAATCCGCGTCCAATCAAAGTAAACGCAGACGGCGGGCAAGGCCTTGGGGCAGGATGTTACCCAGCACTTTCCGTTCTTCCGGGCCGATGATGCCCAGTAGGAGCAAACCAGCCGGGTAAATAATCGCGCCGATGAGCAGGCCAACGACGAGATGCACCTGCCCGCCCAGCCACATGCCGCCAAACATGAGCGCTGTGAGGAGAAACGGCCGTCCCCACAACCCCAACCAGTTAATCCCCGCCATCTTCTGCCGCAGATAATAATCGAACAAAACCAGCAGCACCAACTCTGACATAATGGTGGTGACACCCGCCGCCACGTAGCTGTAGCGCGGGATAAAAATGAAGTTAGCGATGATGTTGAACAGCACCGCCACGGTGAAGGCGCGTGGCTGCTTGCTCTCCAGCCCCAGGCTGATGAGGACGTAGTTGGTGACGCTGTTGAGCCAGCCCAGCGGGATGGACCAGATGACGATTTGCAGGGCAACTGCCCCGGCAGGCAAAAATTCGGCCCCGGCCACAATTTGCACCAGCGGCACCGCCAAATAGTGCGTGACCGCAGCGACGGGCAGCGCTAGCAGCAGCATCAGCTTGAGCGACATGGCGTACATCTGCCGGGCCGCGTCCAGCGATTCGCCAATGCGGCGCGAGATGATGGGGAAAAGCGCCAGGGTGAAAAACGAAGGCACAATTTGCAGGGCGTTGAACCATTTGTAGGCGCTGCTGTACCAGCCCGCTACCTCTTGGCCGTTGTCCAGCAGCACCCGCAGCAGGTAGCTGTCAATCGAGATGAACACGGTTTGCAGCAGGTGAATGAGCATGAGCGGGAAGCCTGCCCGCAGCATGTGCCGCTGAAGCTGCCAATCGAGCCGCCAGGGGCCGCGCAGGGTGTAGCGGCGCAGGGCAATCGCCAACAACAGGCTGAGGGTGATGACGTTGGTGAGGATGGAAACGGCCGCTAAGCCCACAAAGCCAAAGCCCAGCAGCAGCGCCGTCACGCCAAAGCCCACCTTGAGGATGGTCGTCACTGTGGTCATGGCGTTGGGCACTTCCGCTTCTTCGTGTACGTAAAACAGCCCCGTCACGCCTTTGGACATGCCGGAGAAGACCATGCCAATCATGATGAACGCCGTCGCCAAAATTTCGGGTCGGGTGAGGGCCGTGGCATCGGGGGACAAATTGGTGACGGCGATGATGGCGATGACGGGCAGCGCGGCCACTGCGCCCGCGCCGAGGCGGAGGACGGTGGTGTTGAGCAGGTAGTTGGGCGCTTTGTCGCGGTCGCTGGCCACGTCGCGGATGAGCAGGATGTCCAGGCCGAAGTTGGCGATGATGTCAAAAATCCCGGCGGTGACGATGGCCGTTTGGAAGCTGCCGGAGCCAGCGGGGCCGAGCAGGCGCAGGTAAAAGGCGGCAAAGCCGAAGTCAATCAGCTTGTTGAACAGATTCAGGGCAATTGGGGCCAAACTGTTTTTGGCGAGGCTGCGGGTGACGCTTTGCTCGCCATCGGCCCGGTAAAATCGCTGCCAGCCCCAAACCACCGCGCCAAAGAGCAAAATAATCCCGGCCATGAAGCTGCCCAGCGCGCCCAGTTGGAAGCTCGTCGGGCTATAGCGGAAGCGCACCTGCCACTCGCCGGGTTGCAGCATCACGCCTCGGAAGTTGCCATTCACGCGGGTGATTGGTACTTCTATTTCTTCATCGTCGGGCGCGGTAGACGGCCGTATCCATGCCTTCCACCCTGGAAAATAGCTGTCGTTGAGGATGAGCCAGCTGGGTTCGGTAACGGCCGTTTCCAGCACGGCTTCTCGGTTGGTGTAAGCGGTAACTGTGGCTGGCTGATAGGGACTGGGACTGGAGGTTGGAGACTGGAGACTGGAGACTGAAATAGTCTCTAATCTCCAGTCTCCAGTCTCCACATTTACAAATTGGCGTGGGTCAAACTGAGTTGTCATAGCAGCCAATGAATCGTCGGAAACGGCCGTTGCCGTCAATGGCAAGGTGTAGGCGCGAGGCGCAACGGCTGCGTTTTCATAAATCCGCACCCCTTCTCCCTGCCACACTTGGATGTACTTGGGCAGTTCAATCGTCTCACTGGTGATGACGTACTTCACGCCCAGCACGTCCAGCAGCGGCGAGTTAAGCGATTCCCAGTTGACAATGGGCTGGACGCGGTTGAACGGCAGTTCATTCTGCGGTTCGATGGCCGCCATGTACTCCGTGTACTGCTTGGGAATGATCGAATCGTAGCCGCGCACGTCCGGCAGGTCGAACAGCCAGCCAGAGTTGGCGTTGAACGGTTTGTCGCCATTGGGGGCAAAGCTGGTGATGCGCCAATACCCAGGTTGTGCTTCCAGCCATTGCACCATCTCCGGCTTAAAGTCGAGCAGCGCCGGTTCGTTGCTGGCGTTGAAGCCGCGATTGGCCAGGAAAATATCCACAATGATGAGGAGTGCAGCGGCGAGAATCCAGTACGGCCGTTTCCCCCCCCACTTGCTCAACCAAAACACCACCGCTACACCCAACAACACCAATCCCAACATCAGCAGCTGCCAAAATGTGTAGCTGTAAAATGCCGTCGCATCGGCAAAGGCGGACGGTGCGCCTGCCAGTCCCAGGAAAATGCGCTCGATGGTGGTTTGGAAACGGCCGTACGCCACCCACGACACCACCAATCCCACTAACAGCAAAATCCCGCCAGTGGCAGCAAGATTAGAGACTAGAGACTGGAGACTGATTCTTCTAATCTCCAGTCTCCAGTCTCCAGTCTCCAAATTTTCCACGCCAAAGCCTGCCAGCACCGCCACCGCCAGTGACAGCGGGAACACCCAGCGGAACGGCGTGTGCAGTTGGTTCACAAACGGCAGGCCGTAATACAAAATGGCGTACAGTGGCGTGCCAAAAATGAACGCCAGCGAGAAAAAGCTCAGTATGGCAAAAAAGCCCACGTGTGCTTTGCGTCTTCGCCAGCCAGCCAGCACACCAACCGCCGCCAAGAACAGCGGCAAAATGCCCAGGTAAATCGCCCCTTCAACGTAATTTTTGATGCCCCACTCGGTGTTGGTTTTGGCTTCGCCGTAATAATTTTGGCTTAGGGGAATCTCTTCGCCGCTAAACACGTCCGTGTAGCTGTGGTGAGTGGGATTGCCAAAAAAGTTGGGCAGCGCCAGCGTCAGCACCCGCCGCGCCGGGAAGGAGTAGCTCAGCACCTCATCAAAGCTGGCCGACTCTTGCCGAAAGTTCTCCTGCCCCAGTTCGTACAGCGGCACCAGCTGCACCGCGCCGAGCATAAGGCCAAGGAGAACCATAGCGAGGAGGAATACTGCCGGTTTCAGTAATCGGTGAACGGTGAACGGTGAACGGTAATTGGTAATTGGTAACTGGGTAATTAGTCGCCAGGCGGCGTAGGCGGCCATAACGACGAGGGTGTAAATGGTAAATTCGATGTGCCCGGCCAGAATCTGGAAGCCCAGCGCCACCGCACCCAACGCAATCCACCAGAAGCGATTAGAGACTGGAGACTGGAGACTACTCGAATCTCTAGTCTCTGGTCTCCAATCTCTAATAACCCTCTCCACACACGCCAGCAGCAGTGGCAGCCACACCACCGCGCCGCTAATCATGGGAAAAACGGCCGCACTGATCACCAGATACGCGCCACCCTGGAACACCAATCCGGCAATGAAGGCAGAGGGGCGGTGGAGTTTGAGGATACGGCCGTAAACATACATCAGCGCCCCCGCCAACCAGATTTGGCTGACGGTGTACCAGCCGTACGCCTTGGCCAGCGGCAAAATGAGGAAAAGCAGGCTGAATGGGTAATACGCGCCGTGCTGCCCTGCGGCCAAAAACGGCACGCCAGCAAACAAGTTTGGGTTCCAAAGCGGAATGTCGCGGGCAAAAATCGTTTCCCGCACAAACTGCTTCCAGGCGTAATTTTGGATGATGAGGTCGCTAATCAGAGGGTTGTGCGGCTGGGTCAGGCCAAATTCGCTGGCGTAAGCCGACCAGGGTGCCCACTGGTAGAGGTTGTCCACCGGCAGCATCGTTTTGCCACCCAGCGTCACGCTGCCAAACAGCAGCAGCGGCAGCAGCAAAAAACCAAGCAAGAACAGTAAATCGGTGCGGAATCGTTTCATAATTAAAAAGAAGTTCAACTTCTTAAAGAAGTTGAACTTCTGGCAAATTGTATCAAAATGTGGGGGGATGAAAAAACGGCTACAACACCTACAACCGATGTTTTGCCAACGCTGCGAATAAATCTTCCATACTACTGCCTCGGAACTGGTTGGAAGAAACGGCCGCAACGTGCACCATTAACCGCTCAGATTCTGGCAGTTCATGCAGTCGTTGCCGCTCCAGCGCCGGATAAAAGTATTGGATGGAAGGATGCAGCCGCACCAGACAACGCTCTGCCAGCTTTTGGCAATTGTCCGCCGTAGTCAAAATCACAAAGTCGCCCGAATCGGTGTGGCCGACAAAATTATCCCCCTCGCCGCTTTCCTGCACCGCGTTTGCCAGCATCAGGGTCACCGCCCGCGAAACATCGTCGGCGGCAACAAAGCCAAACTTGTCGCGAAACTTGTTCAGGCCACGAATGCCAGCCAGCACCACTCCCCAATTCTCCCGCCTTAGCGTTTGGGTAAGTTGTTCGCGCACCAGTTGGCCCTCTGGCAGCCCCGTCACCGGGTTGAGCAGGGTACTCATCTGCGCCCGGCGTAGCGCATTGCGCACGCGCAAACGCAGCTCCTGAATATCGAATGGCTTGGTGATGTAATCTACCGCGCCCATTTCCAGCCCCGCCAGCTTATCTTCGCGCTCGCGTTTTTCGGTGAGGAAAATGACAGGGACGTGCTGCGTTTTGCGTGAGTTGCGTAGTTGGCGGCATACTTCGTAACCGTTGATGTCTGGGAGGCGAATGTCTAGCACCACCACATCGGGCAAATGTTCAGCAATCCCCGCCACGGCATCCTTGCCGCGTGCCGCCACCGCAACGGTGTATCCTTGCACGCGAAAATAAGCACGCAACATTTCCGCTAGGTCATTATCATCTTCAACAATAAAGATGCTTTGGCTTTTCTTATCTACTTCGTTCATAACTGCAATTTGAATTAGCTTTTGGCAGATGGCGCGACTTCGGGAAACGGCCGTTCCCCCTGCCAGAAAAACTACTACTTGATTGGTTCTTTATCAATTTTGAACACACACGCTTCAGCCCCAGCTGCGTGGCAGGCAATTTCATCTACCCGAAACTCCAGCCCACCGCTTACCCAGCGCAAAGTTTCTTGCAAAATCCCCACCGCAATGTAGCAAATGGCCCGATCAGCATGTTGGCCCCAACACATGGAGCAGCGGTCAATCGTGTACAAAAAATGGTCGTCCATTTCTTCCACATGGCTGGCCTGGTCGCTAAATTGAGTAAAAATGCGAGCCACCGCCGGGATGCCAATTTTGAGCTTGGTTTTAAGGGGCAATACCTTAAATGCCAGATCGCTTACGCCAGCCAATGCCCCAAACTGGCGCAACCCACGTGAAAAAATGGCCCGCCCGCTGCGCAGCGCCAACCCACGACCGCCGCGTGGGCCGTAAATTTCTTCCAGACCACGATTGATATTGCTGATGTTAGAGAAATTAAATTCACGTTCCAGATTGTCTGGTGGGGCATTTTGAATGTATTCGCGCAACTCGACTAGATTCAGCAAAGCATTTAAGCCATTGCGACCCATAACTTCTTCGAGTGATGTTAACATAATGCGTCCCATTTTGTTGGGGTAGTAATAATTACTCTCTGGGACCAGGTCTTTCACAAAAGCCTCCGAAGCTGCCTCTTGTTGGTAAAAGCATGAGCGCTGCACGTTTTGTAAGTATAACAAGCTGCGAATTATTGCACAAAGTTTAAGCTGTGTGCATCGCGTGAAATAGGAGTATTTTCTACGTGAGCGTTACGATCTTGCTTGCGTTTTGTGGATTTGGCAGGGATAAGATGCATGTGATAATGTTTGGCGCGAGTGGCAGGTATGCAAGTGGCAAGTTATTCACCGGCAAACTTGCAAACTTGCAAACAAATATGGAGCACCTTATGGCAAAGGCACAGCTATTATTTCCCCCCGACTTTCTTTGGGGCACGGCAACGGCCGCTTATCAGGTTGAAGGTAATAACAAAAACAGTGATTGGTGGGCCTGGGAGCAGGGGGACGGCCGTATCCTGCAAAATCATAAATCCGGGCTGGCCAGCAACTGGTGGGCCAATGCCGAAGCCGATCTGGACATTGCCGCCGAGATGGGCACCAACGCCCACCGCCTCTCACTGGAGTGGAGCCGCATCGAGCCAGAACCAAGCGTGTTTAACAATGCTGCTCTGGGCCGTTACCGGGAAATTTTGCAAGCCATGCACAACCGGGGCATTGAACCGATGGTGACGCTGCACCATTTTAGCAATCCGCTGTGGCTGGTGGAGAAGGGAGACTTCAACAGCAAGATTGTGGTGGACTACTTCCAGCGGTACACGGCCAAAGTGGTGGACGTGCTGGGCGACCTCATCCCCAAATGGATCACCATTAACGAGCCGATGGTGTACGTTTTTATGCGCTATCTGGCTGGGGCGTTTCCGGTGGGCAAACACAGCGGCTGGCAGGGAGCGCTGGGGGCCATTCCCAATTTGCTGCGCTGCCACGCAGCGGCGTACCACGCCATTAAGGAAAAGCTGCCGCAGGCGCAGGTGGGCATTGCCAAAAACATGGCGGTGCTGCAAGCGCGGCCCGGCAGTTCCGCATTAAGCCGTTGGTGGGCGGGGCGAGTCAGCTGGCTGTTTAACAACATGTGGCTGGATTCAATGGCGAACGGCCGTCTCTATTTCCCAATCGGCCGTCGCACCATTCCCAACCTGGCAGGCAGCTACGATTTTATTGGCCTCAACTACTACACGCGCTTTTATGTCAACTTTCCACCGTTTGGCGGGCTTCTCTCTGATGAGTGGGAGCCGGGCGCAGTGGTGAGCGATGGCAACTACGGCGAAATCTATCCCGCCGGGCTGTTCCAGATGATCGAGGCGCTGCTGCCGTACAAAAAGCCGATCTACATTACCGAAAATGGGGTACCAGATAGTGCGGATCAGTTACGGCCGTCTTTCCTCATGACCCATTTGCGTGAAATCTGGCGGGCGATTAGCTTTTGCTATCCGGTGATGGGCTACTACCACTGGAGCCTGGTAGACAACTTCGAGTGGGATCGCGGCTGGACGCAGCGGTTTGGCCTAATCGAGCTGAATCCGGAAACACAAGAGAGAACGTGGCGGGAAAGCGGCCGTTTGTACGCAGACATTTGCCACAGCCGCAGCCTCACCCACCGCCAGGCCGAAAAATACGCACCAGAACTGCTGCAAACCATTTTTCGAGGCGAAACGCCGGACTAAATTCGGGCCGATTTTAACGACCACACTAGGTTTAGCGCCAATAAAAGAGGATCGTCTCGATTAGGTGAAGTTGTTGGCAAATTCATTGCTTACCCTAACTGAACTAAGGACGCACGACCATGACTAAAAAGGTTTATATCGCCTACACGGGGGGCACGATTGGGATGCAGCGGGTAAACGGCCGTTACCTCCCCATCCCCAACTTTCTGCAAAAACTAATGGCCGACAACCCCGCCTTCCACCATCCAGAACTGCCCCAGTTCACCATCCACCAGTACGATCCGCTGCTCGATTCGCCCAACATGACCCCCGGCGACTGGTCCCGCATCGCCACCGACATCTGCGACAACTACGATGCCTACGACGGCTTCATCGTCCTGCACGGCACCGACACGATGGCCTACACCGCCTCCGCGCTGGCTTTTATGCTGGACGGCCTGGGCAAGCCCGTCATCTGCACCGGCTCGCAAATCCCGCTGTGCGAAATTCGCAACGACGCCCAGGACAACCTGATTGCCGCCCTGCTGCTGGCGGCCAACCATCCCATCCCGGAAGTGTGTCTCCTGTTCCATAGCCAACTGTTTCGCGGTTGCCGCGTGGTAAAGGTGGATGCGGACGGCTTCGATGCGTTTGAATCGCCCAACTGCCCACCGCTGGCCACGCTGGGGATTGATGTGGAGGTGAATTGGGGTTTGGTGAAACGGCCGTCTCCCCCCCTCCCGCCCATCAATTTACAAACCATCCGCGAACCCGGCGAGGTTGGGGCGCTGCGGCTCTACCCCGGCATGTCCGCCCGCATTTTGGCCAACGTGCTGCAACCGCCTCTGCGCGGCCTGGTGCTGGAAACCTACGGCGCAGGCAACGCCCCCACCAATGATCCTGCCTTTTTGGACGTGCTGGCCGCCGCCATCGCGCGCGGCGTGGTGATTGTGGATTGTACCCAATGCCTGCGTGGCACGGTGGACCTGGGCAAATACGCTACTGGCTCCGCCCTGGCGGATATCGGCCTGCTGAGCGGCTACGACATGACGGCCGAAGCCGCCCTGACCAAGCTGGCCTACCTGCTCAGCATCGAGTCAGACATCGAGGTGGTAAAAATCAAAATGCAGCAAAATTTGCGTGGGGAGCTGACGCGACCTTGATGTAACTTTGCAACCCCTGGCCAGTATGCCCGTACAGGGCGGTGAGCAAAACGGCCGTTACCAACCAAATTTCCCAAGCGAAATCAAGCGAAAGCTGGTAACCTTCTAAGTTGGCACAACAGTTGTCACACCATCACCCTTGGCGGTGTTTATAAAAGTGGCAGCGGCCAATTACCAAATTACCAACCCAAAATAGCCAAGCGAATACCGAAATGAATCTTTTTTCCCTTCATCGTCTGTGTTCTCTGTGGCAAAAAAAGTCTTCTTATGAGCGAACCAATCATTGTTGTTGATAATATTCACAAATCGTACCTCATGGGCAAAGAAGCGGTCCCCGCCCTGCGCGGCGTCTCGCTAGAGATTCAAAAAGGGGAGTTTGTCTGCCTGATGGGGCCGAGTGGTTCCGGCAAAACCACCCTGCTCAACGTTGTGGGCGGGCTGGACGAACCCAGCCGTGGCCACCTCATCGTGGACGGCCAAAACCTCGTCTCCCTGAACGAAAACGAGCTGGCCCGCCTGCGCCTGGAAAAGATGGGCTTCATTTTCCAAAACTACAACTTGCTGTCCAACTTTACTGCCCAGGAAAATGTGGAAGCGCCGATGGTGCTGGCCAACGTGCCGCGCAAGGAGCGGCAGGAACGCGCCACCAAACTGCTGGAGCGTGTGGGCCTGGGCGACCGCACCCACCATTACCCCAGTGAACTGTCTGGCGGACAGCAGCAGCGCGTGGCCATCGCCCGCGCCCTGGCCAACAATCCCCCCATTCTCATCGGCGATGAAATGACGGGCGACCTGGATTCCGAGACCGGGTTTGCCATCATGCGGCTGATCAAAGAGCTGAACCAGGAAGGCATGACCATCGTTTTTGTCACCCACGACCCGCGCATGGCCGAGTTTGCCGGGCGCACCATCGAGCTGCAAGATGGTAAGCTGCTGAATGGAGCAGCTTCATAATGGTACTCAAATACGTTCTCAAAAATTTTCGGCGGCGCAAGGTGCGCACCTTGCTCATGGTGCTCTCTTTACTGGTGAGCACGGGCCTGATTGTGGCCATGAGCGCCACGGTAGAAACCGTGCGCCAATCCAACGTGGAGCTGATCGCCTCTGGGGTGGGGCGCTACGACTTGACCGTGGCCAAAACGGACATCAGCTCCGAGCCGTTTGTGGAGGTGGATCGCGTTAGCCAAACCATACTGACGGCCGATCCGAGCATTACGGCCGTTTACCCCCGCATCCAATCCATCGTCGAAATGGCAGGCAACGGCGAGCAGGCCAACGGCTGGCTCATTGCCCTGGATGCCAGCCGAGACGATGTCGGCTTTATTGATGTGGTTGAAGGGGAATATGAGCTAGGGGATGACGGAGCGGCCGTTTTAGAAGCCACTGCCAACACTTTCGGCTTGAAAATTGGCGACAGCATTGATGTCTCTTACAGCTATCCCCAACCCCGTGAAGAAGGCAAACCAGAAACCGTGGGCAGCAGCCAGCAGCGCACCACCGCCCGCTTCACCGTCAACGCCATCGTGCGGCAGGACGGTGTGGCCGATGCGGGTGTGCGCGATGGCCTCATCATTGATTTGGCCGACGCGCAAAGTTGGCTGGGGCTGCAAGGCCGCGCCGACCGCGTCATTGGGCTGGTGGATTCACGGCTGTACCAATCACGCGACTCGGAAGCAGCGGCGCTGAGCGTGCGCGATGTGGCCGCCAACGTGCAGGCCGCCCTCGGTGAAGAGTACCAGTACAGCCTGGACAAAGCGGTTATTTTGGATGCCAGCGCGCAAGCATTTCTGATCTTGCAAGCGCTCATCAACACCTATGGGCTGATGGCGCTGGGCGTGGTGGGCCTGCTGGTGCACACCCTGGTGATGACCAACGTGCAGGAGCAAAAGCGCGAGATGGCCATCTTGCGCATTTTGGGCAGTCAGCAGCGGTATCTGTTTATTTTGGTTATCGGTGAAGTGGCTGTGATTGGGGCGATTGGCATTGGTCTGGGTGTGATTTTAGGACAGCTCATTACTACCTACGGCGTGGTGCCGTTTATCACTTTCCAAATGAGCCAGTCTGGCTTGGTGGCCCGTTTGCAACCGGCTGTGAGTTTAACGGCCGTTCTCCCCGCCATCATTTCCGCCATTGTGGTGCTTTTCCTGAGCGCGCTTAAACCGGCCCGCGACGCAGCCAACACCAAGGTGATGCACGCCATCAACCCCGGCGTGGCTGATAATTTGCAGCTAGAAGATTTGGCCGGACTGCGGGAGCGTAAGCCAAGCGGCCGTATGTTCCTCATCGGCCTCTTCCTCATGTTTGTGGTAACGATGACCGTCGGGCTGGATGTGGTCTCCTCGCTGGGCAACCCAGCCGCCGAAGCCACCATTATTTTGGCCGCCGTGCTCATGATGGTGGTGGGTGTTGGCTTCCTCTTTTTCATCACCACCGTGCCGTTTGAGCGGCTTATTTTGTTCCTGACCGGCCTGGCGATGCCCCGGCTGACCTACTTTGCCAAACGCAACGTGGGGCGCAACCAGGGGCGCAACACGCTCATTTCGTTGCTGGTACTGTTCAGTGGCGTGCTGCCCAGCTTTTTGGCCACGCAAAGTGCCATCGCCAATAAAAATCTGGAATCAGATGTGCGGTTGGATGCGGGTGCGCCCGTGGAAGTGGCGGTTTTTGGCGGCTTTGGCCCCAGCAGCGGCGACGCCTCGCTGAACCGGCTGAAACCGAGCTTTATTGATGACGAACTGTTGGCGATTCCTGGTATGGATCAGGCGGTGGGGCTGACCTACGGCTACCGCACCAGCATCAGCGACCCCGTTGGGATGCGCAGTGGCTCGATTTCGCTGGTTGGCGTAGACGGCCGTCTCAACGATGTCCTCTTTGGTGAAATGATTGAATTTGTGGGCGGTGGCCCGGATTCGTTGGACCAAATTTTGGCCGACGACAGCGCCATCGTCATTAGCCAGGGGTTGGCCGAAGGGCTGGCCGTGCCGCTGGGCGGCATTGTTAAGATTACTGGCGCGGGGCTGGACCATGTGGAAGAGCTGCGCGTGGTGGGCATTGCCCGCACCATGCCCGGCTTCCGTAGCATCAACCGGGTGCGCACGCAAGGGTTGGGCGGCAGCGATGTGTTCATCTCCATGAACGCCTTCCGCCGCATCACCAACGATCCGCTGCTGCCGCTACCTTCGGCTGATGAGCCGATTATTGACCGCATTTTAGGCACCACCTTGCCTGATGCCGATCCGTTTGCGGTCTCTTCGGAGATGACCAACCGCTTCAGCCTCAAGTACAGCATCTTCACCCAAATTGTGGAGGTGCGGCTGGAGCAGGCGCAGGCCAGCCGGGCGCAGGAGCAGGCGTTTTTGCTGGTGCTGACGGTGATTAGTTTTACAACGGCCGTTTTCGGTGTGTTCGCCGTCATTTACGTGACGATTTATGCGCGACGGCTGGAAATTGGCATGATGAAAGCAATTGGCACGCGCACCCGCGAACTGACGGGGATGCTGATTGTGGAATCGATCGCCATGACGCTGAGCGCCGCGCTGGCGGGCATCACCGCCGGGGCGGCGATGGGCTACTTGTTTGCCTACTTCGACAGCATCTCCGCGCAACGGCCGTTGCAGTTGGCGGTAGATACAACCGTGATGCCCTTTGTGGTGATCATGGTGGTGCTGGCCAGCATCATTGGCGCGACTTTTTCAGCGCGGCGTATCGTCAAAAAACGCGCCGTCGAAATTTTACGAATGTGATTTTGGGCATGTAGGGGCAGGTCTCAGACCTGCCCCTACTTAGACCTGCCCCTATTGAAAATAATCAATCGGATAGTTCTATGAAAACGAGACAACTTTTTGCGATTTTTGGACTAATTTTTCTAACGGCAATGTTGGCAGCTTGTGGCGGACGGCCCGGTGCGCCTGTGGCGGCAACGGCCGTTCCCGATGACGAACCGGCTACCGAAACCAATGCAGAACCCACCGCCACGCGCCCCAGCCAGTCTGGCGTTACCATTTTGGCCGATGGCTCGGTGGTGGCCGTGAAGCCCGTGCTGGCTGTCAGCTTTACCGCCAGCGGGCGGCTGCTGGAACTGGCGGTGCAGCCCGGTGATGTGGTGGCGGCGGGCGATCTCATCGCCACGCTGGATGACGAGGCGCTGCTGGACGCGGTGACCAACGCCGAATTCCAGGCGGCCCAATCGGAGCTGAACCTGACTCAGGCGCAGGCGGAGTTGGATCGTTTGCTGACGTGGGAACCGGATGAAACGGCCGTTGCGCTCGCGCAGGCCAATCTCACCGCCGCGCAGGCCCAGTTGGAAAACGCCCAGGTGTCTGACTCGGTGGCAGGCAACTCTGTCACCCAGGCCAACGTCAGCGTGGCCCAGGCGGAGCGGCAGCTGGCCGATGCTCAGGAAGCGTACAACACCGCCTTCGATCCTGGCCGTGAATGGGAGCTGGGCGATCCGTTCCGCAAGCAGTTTTTGGAGAATGAGCGGGACGCCGCCACGCGCAATTTGCAGTTCGCCGAGGAAAATTTGCGAGTGGCGCGGGCCAACTACAGCCTGGCCGTAGCGGGCATCAACAATGACTCATCGCTCAACGCGGAGGCGTCGGTGATTAGCGCCCAGCAGGCGTTGGAAAATGCGCAAAAACCACCCACCGCCGAGCAAATCGAGGCGGCGCAGCTAAGCGTGGAACAGGCGGAACTCTCTTTGCAGCAAAGCCAGCTTAGTCTGGAACAGGCGCAAGAGGCGGTGGCCGATGCCCAACTTCTGGCTCCCGCCGCTGGCACAATCCTCTCGGTTGAGGTGGCTGAAGGCGCGATGATTGGCGCAGGTTCGCCCATCGTCACCATGCTGGACACGACGCAGTTGGAGTTCCACACCAGCAATCTTAGCGAGCGGGATTTGGCGCGGGTGGCTCCGGGCCAGACGGTGCAGGTGACGCTAAAAGCGTATCCCAACGACGTAATTGAAGGGATGGTGGTGCGCATTGGCACGCAAGCGACGGGGACGGTGGGGGATGCGGCCGTTTTCCCAGTCATCGTTTCCATCAGCAGCGATGAACTGGACATCCGCCCCGGCATGACCGGCCGTGCAGAGATTGCGGGCGAGTAGGTTTTACCGCTGAGTGCGCAGAGAACGCTGAGTTTTTTAGCCCCTGCCAGTGCAGGGGCTTTTTGTTTGCGATATTGTCTAACGTTGGCCAATCCGTTATGATGGAACTATGCAAGCCTTGACTGAAGATGTTCAACAAATGGTGGCGAAAATCACCGACTGGTGCAGCAACCAACCGGTGAAGCTGTGCGTGCTGTTCGGCTCCCAAGCAACAGGTCGCCAACGCCCGGACAGTGATGTGGATTTGGCTGTTTGGCCCGTCAAGATGTTATCTGCCGCCACCAAACTGGCCTGGCTGCGCGAATTGGAGACGCTGCTGGACAAGCCAGTTAGTTTGGCCTTGGTCTCAGCCGATTTGGATCCGGTGCTGGGCTTTGAGATTTTGCGAGACGGCCGTCTCGTTTACGAACAGCAGCCTGAACTGTGGTTCAAACATCGCGCTCAACTGTGGCATGCTTATAACGACAGCTTGCCTTTCCGTGTTGCTGCTCGAGAACAGCTTAAGGAGTTTGCTAGAGAGGTATCGCATGGCTCCTGATGTCTTGTTGCGTAAGTTGAGTTATCTACGTCAGCTTTTGCACGATCTTACGCCGTACAAGGATGCCACGTTCGATGAGGTAGAAGCGGAGCATTACAAGCTGGAACGATTGATGGAACTATTGGTCATGGCGGCCAGCGATATTTTGCATCATTTATTGGCCGAACGGGGGATAACGGCCGTTTCCTACAAGAGCGCCTTCCAACTAGCTGCTAAAGAAGGCATGCTCCCCGCAGAGCTATCGGATCGCTTGCAAAACGCCGCCAGTATGCGCAACGTGCTGGTTCACCTCTACGAAGAAATTGATTACGAAATCTTGCACCAAAGCATCCCTACCGCGCTGGAAGATTTTGCCCAGTTCGTGTCCATTTTTGCTGATTACCAATCCCCGTAACTACTTTTCAGGAAGAGCAGAGACATAGACCCAACGGCCGTTCCGCAACACAAACAAACTCCGCTCCGTAAATGAGGCATCCTGGCCGTTTTGCAGCAGCGTGGCGTGGAAGGTGACGGTGGCTTGTTTGTCGTCCAGCCTCGCTTCCTCCAGAATTTCTAGCCCTAAAAATTGCGTACTTTGGCAAAACTGCTTGAGCGAGCGGCGGTGGTTTGCCTGTTCTTTAGCATTGCGAGGCGGGTTGGGCTGTTCGGTTTGCAGGACGTAGCGCACGTTGGCCAAGGCGTAAGCGGC
The DNA here is from genome assembly GCA_020634455.1 of Ardenticatenaceae bacterium. Lineage (GTDB taxonomy): Bacteria > Chloroflexota > Anaerolineae > Promineifilales > Promineifilaceae > Leptofilum. The sequence continues at coordinate 2,284,956 of JACKBQ010000001.1, forward strand.
GTAGCGGGAGCGCATGAGGTTGGTGGGAGACGGCCGTATCTTTCCCAGATGAACCGGTTGGCAGCAGGTGGTATACGGCCGTCCGCTGTGGCAAGCGCAGGGCTCACTCATTTGCGCAGCTCAGCATAGCGGAAGCAGTCCACCACGTGATCGTTCACCATGCCCACAGCTTGCATAAATGCATAAATGATGGTTGGCCCCACAAAGCTGAAGCCGCGCTTTTTGAGCGCTTTGCTCATAGCCTGGGATTCTTTGGTCTCTGCTGGAACCTCCGCCAGGCTGCGCCAACTGTTTTGGATCGGTGCGCCGCCGACAAAACCCCACAAAAAGGTGCTAAATGAGCCTTCCTTTTCCATAATCTCCAGGTAGCCACGTGCATTTTTCACCGCCGACTGCACCTTCAGCCTGTTACGCACAATCCCCGGATTTTGCAGCAACTCGGCAATTTTCGCTTCATCATAACGAGCAATTTTCTCCGGGTCGAACTGATCAAAGGCGGCCCAGTAATTTTCCCGCTTGCGCAGAATGGTGATCCAGCTCAGCCCCGCTTGCGCCCCGTCCAAAATGAGCTTGGCAAAAAGACGCTGGTCGTCATACTCTGGCACGCCCCACTCTTCATCGTGGTAGCGCATGTAGAGCAGGTCTGTGGTGCCGCACCAGCCGCAGCGGATATTGTTGTCCATGCAGGTTACCTCGGTAACGGCCGTTTCTCTGCGTGTCAGGTAGCAGAACGGCCGTTCAAATATTGCTTCAACCATTGCCCCGTGTACGATTCTGGCACCTTGGCCACCGCTTCTGGCGAACCAACCGCCACAATCTCGCCACCCCGGTTACCACCCTCCGGCCCCATGTCAATCAAATAATCCGCCACCTTGATGATGTCCAGATTGTGCTCAATGATAATGACCGTGTTGCCCTTATCCACCAGCTTGTTTAGGGCCACAATCAGCTTGGCCACATCATGCGAATGCAACCCCACCGACGGCTCATCCAAAATATACATCGTGCGGCCCGTCGCAATTTTACTCAACTCCCGGCTTAGCTTGATGCGCTGCGCCTCGCCGCCGCTCAGCGTAGGAGCCGGTTGACCCAACTTAATGTAATCCAACCCCACATCTTGTAACGTTTTTAGCTTGCGCTTTATCGTAGGTACGTGTGTAAAAAACTCCAGAGCATCTTCCACGCTCAAATCCAGCACTTCAGCAATGTTTAGTTCCTTGTAGCGCACCTGCAACGTTTCCCGGTTGTACCGCGCCCCGTGACACACATCACACGGCACATAAATATCTGGCAAAAATTGCATCTCGATCCGGTTTTGCCCCTGACCCTGGCACGCCTCACACCGTCCGCCCTTCACGTTAAAGCTAAAACGGCCCGGCTTGTAGCCCCGAATTTTGCTCTCTGGCAAACTTGTAAACAGATCACGAATTGGGTTAAACAGATTGGTGTAAGTCGCCGGGTTGGAGCGTGGCGTACGGCCGATTGGACTCTGATCAATCTCTATCACCTTGTCCAAATAGTCCAGCCCCTCAATATCGTCATGCTTGCCCGGAACCGCCTTCGATTTGTAAAAATGCTGGCTCAACTTCTTGCTCAAAATCTCAATCAAAAACGAGCTTTTGCCACTGCCGCTCACGCCCGTTACGCAGACAAACTTACCCAACGGAATACAAATATCCAGCGCCTTCAAATTGTTTTCTCTCGCGCCGCGAATCACAATTTGCTCCCCGGTGCCTTTGCGCCGCTTCTTGGGTACCGGGATGCCCTGCCGCCCGCTCAGGTACGCCCCCGTCAGCGATTTTTCATCAGCCGCAACCTCGTCTGGCGTACCTTCAGCAACCACTTCGCCGCCGTGCGAACCGGCGCCTGGCCCCAGATCAATCAGCCAATCGGCCGCCCGCATCGTATCTTCGTCGTGCTCCACTACCAGCACCGTGTTGCCCAGGTCCCGCATCCCTTGCAGCGTGTGGATCAATCGCTCGTTGTCTCGCTGGTGCAGGCCAATACTCGGCTCATCCAACACGTACAGCACCCCCATCAACTGGCTGCCAATCTGCGTGGCCAGTCGAATGCGCTGTGCCTCGCCGCCGCTCAGCGTGCCCGCCGTGCGGTCCAGCGTCAGATAATCCAGCCCCACGTTCACCATAAAGCTCACCCGGTCGCCAATTTCCTTCAAAATCGGTTTGGCAATCATCGCCTGGCGTTCGGTAAGCGGGCTGTCCTTTTCATCACGCAGGGTATCTACCCAGGGCACAATGTTCAGCACCGGCATCTTCACCACTTCGGTAATGGTCATGCCCTGGATGTCTACGGCGCGGGCCACGGGCTGCAAGCGGGAGCCGCCACATTCCGGGCAGGGCATATCTACCATGTACTCTTCCAGCTTTTCGCGCACGTAGTCGGAGGTAGATTCGTTGTAGCGCCGCCACAGGTTGGGCACCACACCTTCGTAGTTGGTGAGGTAGCGGCGCGGGTCGCCCTGGCGGTTTTTGTAGGTCACCACCACCTGTTCGCTGCCGCTGCCGTGCAGCAAAATGTACATTTGCGCTTCGGTCAGTTCGCGCACCGGCACGTTGGTGGGTATTTCAAAATGTTCGGCCGTAGCTTTGAGCAGCTGCCAGTAGTAGCCTGCTTTGTCGTCGGTGGGCCAGCCCGCAATGGCCCCATCGGCCAAACTGAGCGACTTGTTGGGCACAACCAGGTCGGGGTCGATGGCTTTGGTGGTGCCCAACCCCTGGCAGGCGGAGCAAGCGCCGTGCGGGCTGTTGAAGCTGAAGGTGCGCGGCTCAATTTCCGGGATGCTGGTGCCGTCGTACGGGCAGTAGAGATGTTCTGAGTAAAGATTGTCTATGGGGTTGTCAGCGTTGGTCACGTCGTTGATGATGACCAGGCCACTGCCCAGCCGCAGGGCCGTCTCGATGGAATCTGTGAGGCGGGTTTTGGCAGACTGGGCATCCTCGCTGGTGTCGTGCGGATCGTGACGCACCACCAGACGGTCTACCACCGCTTCGATGGTGTGGTTTTTGTACCGATCCAGCTCAATCTCCTCGTCAACAGAGCGCACGTCGCCGTTGACGCGCACCCGCACAAAACCGGATTTGCGCACATCGTCGAAGATGCCCTGGTGGTGCCCTTTGCGGTCGCGGATCAGCGGGGCCAGCACCTGGATGCGGCTGTTTTGCGGCATGTGCAGCACGGCATCCACAATTTGCTCGGCCGATTGCGGCCGTACCGGACGGCCGCATTCCGGGCAGTGGGGTACACCCACGCGGGCAAACAGCAAGCGCAAGTAGTCGTAAATTTCGGTGACGGTGCCTACGGTGGAGCGGGGGTTGTGGCTGACACCTTTCTGGTCAATGGAAACGGCCGGGCTGAGGCCTTCGATTTGATCCACGTCTGGCTTTTCCATCTGCCCCAAAAATTGGCGGGCGTAGGCAGATAGCGATTCCACGTAGCGGCGTTGGCCCTCGGCAAAGATGGTGTCGAAAGCGAGCGAGGATTTGCCAGAGCCGGACAATCCGGTAATGACGACGAGTTTGTCGCGGGGAATCTCGACATCAATATTTTTAAGGTTGTGAGCACGTGCGCCGCGCACGATGATTTTGTCCAGAGACATCTGTTTTTCCGTTTGGCAAACTCTGCCGCAAATTGCGTGACAGAAAATGCCACAAATGACGAATGGTTCGTTGAGACAGTAAAGCAATCTACAATTCTAACATGCCGGAAAAACAGTGACCATTAACGTTTTGTTATTGCCTGGGGATGATGAACATTAACAATTTAAATAGGTAATAAACCAACATAGCGAAGCAACGCGTCAGAGCCGGTGGCAAATTGGTCAAGAAAACTAGCCACAACTTCACGCAATTCTGGCCAATCATCGCTGAATCGGTGCAGGTGCAATACCTCCTGCTTTAGCCAACGCCACAGCTTTTCAATCGGATTGAGCCAAGAAGCGTAAGTGGGCAAAGGTAGTAGTTGAACGGGCATGTTGTCCTGCTTGGCTTTCGGCGCAGGCTCAGTCGGCCAGTTCCCTGGCAATTTGGGTGGAAAAGGAAACTGCTGTGGCTGTAAAACGGCCAATACATCCGGGTGAAAGTGAACGGGCCAATTGTCCAGAACGACGTAAATTGTCTCCGCACCTGGATAGCATTGGTACAATTGAGTCCAGAAGTTAGCAATGACGGTGCGTGTGATGCGTTTGCGCTGCAAGTAAGAAAGTTGCCCCGTCATGCAATTGATGGCACCAATGATGCGGAAGCTACTATTGGCCCGATGTGACCGTTGAGCCAATGGCTGTCGCAGACCCTTGCTTTCAAATGATTGGGCAATCGTTGGTTGCCGATAGTAAGTAAGCTGGTCGAGATAGAGCAGCACATATCGGTCTGGTTCGTAATAAGCACGTAATCGAGCCAACTCAATCAAACTCAGCTTTTCTTGATAATGTCGGTCGGGACTATGCACATAATCGCGGCCACGTTTATAGCTGATGCCCAGCCGTTTTAGCAATCGGCTTAGACTCCCAGCTGTACTGACCTGTAACCAAGTACATGCTTGGACTATCATTTCTAATCGCCATCGGGCAGAATGGAAGCCTAGCTGCCGGGGGTCACGTCGAATCACCTGGAGCAGTGCCTGCTTTGCTTCTGACGGCTTCGCGTACCGAGGGGGAAAAAGCCGCTTTGCGGCCACGTCCTTTCTGTACTTCAAGTCGGTCAAGACCATCCTGTTCATACCAATCTAGCCATTTGTAGATAGTATCCGGATGGTGCGGCTTGTGCCCTCCGTCTTTAGCGGCGGCATTGGGACTCATGCCGCTGGCGATTTTGAGCAAAATGGCGGCCTTTTCTCGCATGTGGCTTTTCTCATGGTGGTCGCGCACAAGTACTAGCTCGCTTTTTTGAACAGCCGTTAGTTCCAAATATCGTCTCTTGGGCATAAATAACACCTCCCATGATGATATTATCTCTATTACCTATTTATTTTTTGTAAAGTTCAATAATCCCCAGGTTATGTAGGCCTCTATCCACAGGCGAGTTAGGAGAATCTCAAAGCTTTAGACAATATTGGAAATAAGATTCCTTATGCAAAGACGCGAAGGCACAAAGGAGAAAAAGCTTGATGTCTTTGCGCCTTCGCATGACATAAAGTTAATCCCGATAATCTCCTTTGTCCTGGTGGGGATTATTATGCGAGACTTGTATGGGAGGGGAGTGGCCGAAAAGGAAGTGACGTGTAACATGGATGCACGACTTGTCGATGAGATGCATTCTCGCTTGTGGAAATGACAAGCTCAGAAATTGATTTGGGCGCAACGCTGTGGTGTTTTGCTTATGACACAAATTGGAACGTTAGCTGAAAAATCGCTGCATGCAGGCATTAAGGCGTGGTACGGCCGTTCCACCGACCAGTTCGAGGTAAAGGTGGATGGCTTTGTCATTGACATCGTGCGCGGGGAGCAGCTTGTTGAAATCCAGACGCGCCATTTTGGAGCGATGAAGCGCAAGCTGGCACGGCTGCTGAAGGCTCATCCGGTGCTGCTGCTACACCCGATTGCTCAGGAAAAATGGATTGTGCGGCAAACGGCCGTTGGCGAACCAATCAGCCGCCGCAAATCCCCCAAAAAAGGGCAGGTTCTCGACCTTTTTTCTGAATTGATGCGCATTCCCCACCTGCTACCGCATCCAAATTTGGTAGTGGGTGCCGTGCTAACCCGGCAAGAGGAAGTTTGGCGCGACGACGGCCAGGGCAGTTGGCGGCGCAAAGGGTGGAGCCTGCACGATCATCATTTGCTAGAGGTGGTTGGGCTGCACACCTTTGCCACGCCTGCCGACCTGCTCACCCTGCTGCCGCCCGATTTACCCCAGCTTTTCACCAACAAGCAGCTGGCCAAACTAGCCAAAATCCGCCCAAATTTGGCCCAACGCATTACCTACACGCTGGCTCGCTGTGATGTTGTGGAACTAGTGGGGAAAGACGGCCGTTCAAATCTGTACCAATTTTTAAGTGAAAGTAAAAAGTGAAAAGCGATTGACCGGTGACTTTCACTTTTTACTTATTACTAAACAATGCTAGAGGCCCATGACCGCCGCCAAGCTGCCAGTTGGCGGCGTGTTGGATGGCACGATGGGTGAATTGTTGGGCTTGGGAGATGGCATCTGCAAGGGACAGTCCCTGCGCCAAAAAGGCACAAGTCGCTGCTGAAAGCGTGTCGCCGGAGCCGTGGGTGTTTTGCGTTTCCAGGTGCGGCTGGTGAAAATCGGTGAAGGTTTGGCCGTCGAACAAAACATCCACCAGTTCCTCGCCGTCGAGGAACCCTTTGATGAGCACGTTTTTAGCGCCGATTTGGTGCAGGCGCATGGCGGCACGGCGCAGCTTGGCGTAGGAATCTATGGGGGAAGTTTGCAGAAGTACGGCCGTTTCCCCCAAATTCGGCGTTACTAAATCAGCAATTGGCAAAAGATAGGCTAAATAAAGCTGCCGTACCGCATCGGGGAACATTTGTTGGCCACGATGGTTTACCAGCACGGGGTCAATAACAATGTGAGCGGGGCGATATTTTTGCAGCACGGCGGAAATGGCAATCACCAGTTCCTCTCGCCCCAGAAAGCCGGTTTTTACGGCCGTTGCCCCATAATCACTCAGTACGGCGTCCAGCTGCGACTGCACAAATTGGGGCGTCATCCAGGCGACGTTTTGCACGGTGAGGCTGTTTTGAGCGGTAACGGCCGTAATCGCACTCATCCCGTAGCCGCCCAGCACCGTCCACGTCTTCAGGTCTGCCTGGATACCTGCCGCCCCGCCGCTGTCCGAGCCGCCAATGGTGAGGAGTTTGACTGGTTCGTTCATAATTTGAGTAGGGCGCTGATTTGCCTGATTCCCATAATTTTGTTGGGGGATTCTGCCATCAGGCCAATCATAAAAATCAGGGTAATCAGCGTTCCATTCACTCCGTAAAAATAACTTCAATGAGCGGGCTGCCCGTGAGCAGATCGTCCAACGATTCGACCTGTTCCCGGTACCAGGCCAATGCCGGATCGCTAAAGAGGGTCCGGCGCTCGATGGGATTGAGCACAAAACGCGCGCGAGCCGGTAAATCGGCCTGCACCGACTCTTTTAAATGGAAGATGAAGTTGGGGTTTTTCAGCAAATTGGCATACCAGTCACGCGGACCGGGCGTACCGGTGATGTAAGTACGGCCGTTTACCTGCCTGAACCAAATTTCAATCCGCTTGGGCTGTCCGCTCTTTCGCCCCATCGTGGTAATGTCAATTGTCTCGTCCGTGACCAACGCCTGTCTGATTTTCTTGTCCATCTGCGTATTCCTCATCTCCATCCCATTTTTCACCTGCATTTTAGCATACCCATTGCCGATTCAGGCAAGAGCGGTTAGGATTCAGGTTCAACAATCCGACCTTATACTAAGGCGGATTATGTAAACCTATAACCAAAGACCTATAACCAAAGACCTATAACCAAAGACCTATAACCAAAGACCTTAATATAAGGTTTTAAAATCTTGCAGAACCTTAACAAGAGAATAGAAGACAAAGTACAATCGAACTGGCAATGAATCCCGTCAAAGACCTAACACCCATTGAGGCCGTCTGTCAGATAGGGATGAACACAAGGCCGTTCTCATTCAGAGGCTGTGTAGAATCAAATGGTGGTGCTACGACACCGAGACCTTTTTGTATAAGGTAAGCGCCCAGAACAAGCGCCTGAGTTCACTGCCAAATCAACAAGAGGTGAAAAAGATGAAAGAGATGCTTGCTGCTGTTGCCGGCATTGACGTTTCCAAAAAGACGCTGGATGTGACCTTGCTCAATGAAAAAGGGGGTAAGCAGCGAAAGCGGTTTGCCAATACAACAGCGGGCATTAAAGACTTGCTTACCTGGCTGGCTCAAAAAACAAGTAGGGCGGTGCATGTGTGCCTGGAATCTACCAGTGTCTATTGGGAAGATGTCGCTGAAGCGCTGCATGAGGCAGGGCAAGTCGTAAGCGTCGTCAATCCAGTGCGCATCAAAGGGTATGCAATGAGTCAACTGCGCCGGAGTAAGACAGACCCACTTGATGGGGATGTGATAGCGGATTTTTGCCGCACGCAAAAACCAGACTTGTGGCAGCCGCCTACGGCTGAACAGAAGAAGCTGCGTGCGTTGGTGCGTCATTTGGAAGCGCTGAAGAAAAGCCGGACCCAACAGCAAAATCGCCTGTCAACTTGTCGGGATGAGGAAGTGCGAGCATCCTTGGAGATGGTTTTGGCCACATTGCAACAGGAAATTGAGCGCCTAGAAAAACGGATACGTGATTTCATTGACCAATATCCTGATTTGAAGCAAAAAAAGGAGCTGTTGGAACCCATTAAAGGGTTTGGCAAGAAAACAGCCATCCACATTTTAGCTGAGATGTATGACCTGTCTGAATACAAAAACGCCAAAGCGGTGGCTGCCGATGCTGGTGTGACAGCTTCCCACTACCGTTCCGGTACGTCGGTGCGGAAACGGTCAAAGATGTCCCGTATGGGCAAAGCAACGATTCGTTCAGCGCTTTATTTTCCATCGATCAGCGCGATACATCACAATCCTGTGGTTAAGCAGTTAGCCAATCGCCTCACCGCTAAGGGGAAGAAGAAATCGGTGATTCGTGTGGCTGCCATGCGTAAGCTGATGCATTTGGCATTTGGCGTGTTGAAGAATCAGACGCCTTTTGACCCTGCTTATGCTGGTTAAGCCATTTTGTTCTCTATTCTCTTGTTAAGGTTCTAGCTTCAATAGAAACGTAGTATCTGACAGGTTTTCGTCGCGATGATTCCTACATCTCGAACAAACCTGGGTCTCACGAAATTATAGAAACGGTCGTAGGAACCACCCCCATTTAAAAATTTCTAGCCACAGAGATCACAGAGGACTCAGAGAATAATATCTCTAAAATCTCTATGCCCTCTGTGGCCAAATTTACAGGATAAAACGATGTTAGTAGCCAACGATATCACCCTCTCCTTTGGGCAGCGGGTGCTTTTTAAAGACGTCAATCTCAAATTTCTGCCCGGCAACTGCTACGGCCTCATCGGGGCCAACGGCGCGGGCAAATCGACCTTCCTCAAGGTGCTGGCCGGGGAAATCGAACCCAATCGCGGCGACGTACTGACCGATCCCAACGAGCGCATCGCCGTGTTGCAGCAAGATCAGTTCGCCTTCGACGATTACACAGTGCTGGAAACGGTCATCATGGGGCACAAGCAGCTGTACGAAATCCAAAAAGCGCGTGATGCCATCTACGCCAAGCCCGACTTTTCTGAAGAGGACGGCATTCTGGCCGCCGATCTGGAAGCCACCTTTGCCGAGCTGAACGGCTACGAAGCAGAATCCGAAGCAGCGACGCTGCTTAAGGGGCTGGGCATCGAAGAAGAACTGCTGACGCGATACATGCACGACTTGGAAGGTACGCAAAAGGTGCGGGTTTTGCTGGCCCAGGCGATGTTTGGCAATCCAGACATTTTGCTGCTGGACGAGCCGACCAACCAGCTGGACCTGGACACCATCGGCTGGCTGGAAGATTTTTTGTTCCGCTTCAACAACACCGTCATCGTCGTGTCGCATGACCGGCACTTCCTCAACAACGTCTGCACCCACATCGCCGACATTGATTACGGCAAGATTCAGCTGTACGTGGGTAACTACGAATTCTGGTACGAATCCAGCCAGCTGGCGATGGAGCAGCGCAAAAATGAGAAGAAAAAGCGCGAAGACAAAATCAAGGAATTGGAAGAGTTTGTGCGTCGCTTTAGCGCCAATGTTTCCAAAGCGCGGCAGGCCACGTCGCGGCGCAAGCTCATAGACAAGCTGACGATGGATGAGCTGCCCGCCAGCACCCGTCGCTTTCCCTTTGTGGGGTTCGACCCGGAACGGCCGTGTGGCAAGGTCGTCCTGCGCGTCGAAAATCTCAGCAAAGCGGTGGATGGTGCACCCGCCCTGAGCAACTTCAATTTGGAAGTGAACCAGGGGGACAAGATCGCCTTCATTGGTGACAACGATCTGGTAAAAACCACCCTGTTTGATATTTTGGCGGGGGAGTTGGAGGCAGATTACGGCCGTTACGAATGGGGCACCACCATCACCATGTCTTACTTCCCCAAAGAAAACAGCGCTTACTTCGACACCGACCTGAATTTGGTAGAGTGGCTGCGCCAGTACGCCACCGTGGACGACAGCGAAACCTTCCTGCGCGGCTTTTTGGGGCGAATGCTGTTCTCTGGTGAGGAGGCGCTGAAAAACACGCGGGTACTCTCTGGCGGCGAAAAAGTGCGCTGCATGCTGTCGCGCATGATGCTCAGCGGGGCCAACGCGCTGATGCTGGATGAGCCGACCAACCATTTGGATTTGGAAGCAATCACCGCGCTGAACAAGGGGCTGATCAAGTTCTCCGAAGTGGCGCTGTTTGCCTCGCACGACTATGAGTTTGTCAACACCATCGCCAACCGCATTGTGGAAATTGCGCCCGGCGGCACCATTGACCGGATGATGACGCTGGAAGCGTACCTGGCTGACCCCACCATCGCCGCCCTGCGCCGCGAGCTGTACCACGGCGAACACGCCATGATGTTATAAAGCTATCCAGATTACGCAGATTTGAACGCATCCGCCGCGAATGATCGTTTTCGGATCGATAGGTCAGTAAGATTAAAAATCAATGCAAATCCATAAATGCAGGATTTAACCAAAGAACTGATTTTAAGGAGGTTCAATATGAAACAACGGCGGTTAATTGTTGGTTTGTTGATACTTTTTTTCTTTGTTGCCACGGGTGGGTTAACCAGCTGTGCCTTGTTTGAAAATGCCAACAACAGCGATCTGTCAAATGCGGTCGGTTTGGCCAGTGAAAATGGCCCCGGCTCTGGCAATTGGGTTCCGCCACGGCCCAAAAACCGTGAGCAATGCCTTCAGCTTCGGGCTATTGGCGTAAGCCTGGTAGAAGAAGTAGATAAAAACAGTAGCCTGATGGAGCCCATTCGCGCCCGATGTGTACAAAACAAAGAGTTTTTACCTGGGGTAAATCAAGAAGCCTGTATTGCTGAGTTCAATAAATATTATGAACCAGCGCAACGAATGTTGACTGATTTTGCAGCCGGGAGCGGACGCTATTTTGAGAGCTGCACTGCAGAAGATGAGGACAACACACTGCCTCCCTGGCCGCTGTTATCTGGGAAAGATGAGGAGAAAGAACCCCCTGACGCAACGGCCGTTCCCGAAGCCACAAAAGAGCCCGCAACCGATGATGATACGTGGGGCTGCTGCTGGTGTCTCACCTGCATTATGCGCCTTGATACCGAGTTTATGATGCGGCCGATTCTGATTGATCCTCTGCTTGATTCTGCAAGCTAAATTTCACGTTTCGTTAGCAAAGAAAGCGCAGATTGAATAACTATTCAATCTGCGCTTTTTGTTTTAGGTGGGTGTGCTCTGCTTGCTGAGCTGAACCGCTTTAGGAATAAAATCGGCAATTTCCGCAGCCAGCACCCCCTGATCCCGCTCGCACAGTTCGCCAGCCAGAGCGTGCAGCATGCCGCCGAGTCGGGCTGCGTTGTAAGGTGGCAGACCTTGCGCCAACAACGTGGCGATGACGCCGCTCAGCACGTCGCCGCTGCCGCCCACGGCCAGCACCGGATTGGCAAAGGGGAGCAGGGTGGCACGGCCGTTTGGGGCAGCCACCACCGTATAAGCCCCCTTAAGCAAAACCACCTGGTTCCATTTTTGCGCCTGGGCTAAAGCAGTCTCGATGCGATCCATTGCCAATAATTCTGCCAAAGAAATGCCCATCAGCCGGGCCATCTCGGCCGGGTGTGGCGTGAGGATGCAGCGGGGGGGCAGCCGTTCCCACCAATTTTCCAGCCGCGACAAGCAGTTCAGCGCGTCGGCATCCAGCACCATTGGCACATTTGGTGGAGGGCCATCGGTGGGGAGGAGGGTGGTGATGAAGTCGTCGGCGTCGCCCAGACCGGGGCCGATAAGCAGGGCGGTGTAGCGACTGGCAATTTGGCGGATGTGGTGGGCGGATACGGCCGTTAACCACCCCACCTCCTCCTCAATTTCCGCATACGTCGCCTCCGGCAGCGCAATGGAAATGCCCAACCGCAGCGCGTTTGGCACCGCCAGCGTCACCAAGCCCGCCCCGGCGCGGAAGGCTCCGCGCGCCGCCAGCAGCGGTGCCCCGCGATATTTTTCGCAGCCTGCGGCGATGAGCAGCTTGCCAAAAGTGCCCTTGTGCCCGTCTTTGGGGCGGGTGGGCAGCAAGCTGCGCGCCAAATCCAGGGTGGCCACCTCAATCGGTACGTCGGCCACCATTTCTTCCGTAATGCCAATATCCGCCACGACGAGTTCGCCAACGGCCGTTGCCCCCGGAAAGATAAAGTGTCCCCGCTTCGGCCCGGCAAAGGTCACGGTGAGATCGGCGGGCAGCGCCAGCGGATCGAGTGCGCCCGTGTCGCAGTTGAGACCGGAGGGGCAGTCTACGGCAACTGTGAGGGGTGAAGGGGTGACAAGGTGACCGGGTGACAAGGTGACATGGTCTTGGGATGTCACCTTGTCACCTTGCCACCTTGTCACCTTGTCAGAAAAATCAGTCAGGTTTGTCAGTGCAGAGCGCGCCGCAGCCACCAGCTCCGCGCGGCGCTCCTCTAATCCAACGGCCGTTTGCTGCAACAATTTGGCCAGATCGCCGGTGATGGGTCGGGTGACGCCAGTGCCCAGCAGGGCGTCAATGAGGATGTCGGTGAGGCGCAGGCGGGTGCGCAGGACGCGGAAGCGCTGGTCGAATTCGGCTTCGATTGTGAAGAGCCCCAGCTGCTGGATTTTGACGTAGTTTTCGTCGGTAGCGGGGTCGCGCGGTTTGAAGAGGTAGAAGGCGACATCCGCCCCGGCTTCGGCCAGATAGCGCCCGGCGACGAGGCCGTCGCCGCCGTTGTTGCCGGGGCCAACCAGCACCAGCACGCTGGCACCTTGCACCGGCCAGCGGGCAATGACTGCTTCGGCCAGGCTGCGTCCGGCGGTTTCCATCATTTGGGCGTAGCTATTGCCGTGGGAATCGGCCGTTTTTTCGGCGGCTATCATTTGGGAGACGGTGAATAGTTTCATGTTTTGGGAGATTGGAGATTGGAGACTGGAGAATGACCTAATCTCCAGTCTCCAGCCTCTATTTTTTCAACAACCCCTGTTGCCAATACCATTCTAACGTTTGCTTTGCACCGTCGGCAAATGGGGTGGGCTGGAAGCCGAGCTCGTCGGCTGCTTTTTGGTAGGTGACGTGCCAATCCTGGAAGACGTAGGGGGCCATGTTGATGGGGTAAAACGGTTCGCGCCCGGTGAGTTTGGAGAGGGCGGTCCAGCTGCGGGCCAGCAGCAGCACCATCCAGGTGGGGAAGTTGAGCCGCCAATGGCCAATCCCGGCCAGGTCATTGACGATACTATTGACGCGGTTGTGCTCCAGCGATTCGCCGCAGATGTTGTAGATTTGGCCAGGACGGCCGTTCCTTAAAGCCAGTTCCACCCCCTGAACCACATCCGGCACAAACACGGGGAAGGTGATGTGACGGCCGTTGTCTACCTTGATGCGCCAGCCTTTGAGTGGTTCTTCGAAAAAAAGGCGGTTGAAAGCGTAGCGCCCCCACGGGCCGTAAAACGCACCGGGGCGCAGGACGATGGCGGGCAATCCATCCTCGGCGTGGGCCGCCAGGACGCGCTTTTCGGCTTCCAGCTTGCTTTGCTGGTACGGCTCCAGCGGATTGCAGCGGGTGGTTTCGTCAATGGGGCGGTTTGTCGGCGGTTTGCCGACCACGGCGATGGTGGAGATGTGGATAAAGCGTTTGACAGGCTGATTTTTTGCGGCGGTTAGAACGGCCGTTGTCCCTTCCACATTCGTCTGCCAAAACTCCTCCGGCTCGCCCCAAAAGCGAAACAGCCCGGCGGCGTGGATGATCTGGTCGCAGCCCACGCACGCCTGGGTGAGGGTTGCCACGTCGGTGATGTCTTCGGCGTAGGCGATTTCCACGCCCAGCTTTTGCAGGAATTGCGTGTCGCTGCTGGGGCGCACGATGGCGCGGAGCGGGTAGCCCAATCCGGCCAAATGGGGAACAAGATGGTGGCCAAGAAAGCCAGTTGCGCCGGTTATTAGAATCATAAGGAGATTGCAAGTGTGCAAGTAGGCGAGTTTGCAAGTGTGTCGGTTTCAGGTGTGGATATTGCACTTGCACACTTGTTTACATGCAAACTTGCACACTTCTTTGGGAGAGGTACCCCAGGAGGGAATCGAACCCCCAACCTACAGATTAGAAGTCTGTTGCTCTATCCGTTGAGCTACTGGGGCAAATGCCGAAGGCAATTCTAAACGGCAACGCGGGGGGCGTCAACTTTGTCGCAGGGCGAGGGCGGCGGGCACAATTTCTTGTTGAAAACGGCCGTTTTCCATCCAGCCAAACAAGCTTTCCAGATCAGGCAAAATGTGGTTGGCGGTAAAACGCACGGCCCAATGATGCACAAAAGGGGTGATGGCAATGATGTAGGTGTTGCCCTGGTACGCCTGCCACATTTCCATGGCGGTGCCCATGCTGGGCAATGGCAAGTAGGCAATGAGCAGATCGGCTTCGCTGGCTTTGTTGGTCATGGTCAGAAAGGTGTGACGGGCTTGCTCATCGCTGTAGTGAATGCTGTTGGGGTTTTCGGCCCAAGGGTCAATCAGTTGTACATTGGGCACATGCTGCCGCAGCTGTTGGCTGATTTTCACGCGATAGTTTTGGCTTTCGATTTGAGTGTCTTGCCGGTTGGCCTGCATGACCCCGGCAATAAACACGCGCAGCGGTTCGCTGCCCCCAGCCACAGGGGGGAACAGGCTGATCTGGTCGCCTTCTTGCAGCGGGGTGTTTAATTCGGCCGTTTCACTGTTGATGGCAACGGCCGTTACCAATGCGTCGTCAATTTCCAGCGCCTGAATGATGTGAACGGCCGTTGACCCTTCTAACAATTTCATGGCGAAGGCGTGGTGGGGCAATCCCGCAGCCTCTACCGGGCGATTGGCACGCAGCGCTCCGTACAATTTTACTTCTACTATCACAGCATTCTCCAAAGCTTGTAGCCGAGGATTCCAACCCTCGCCATGCGCGCTAAGAAAGCGCGGCTACGGAAAATAAAAAACCGCCGAGTCTGGCTTGCCAAACGCGACGGTTTTGAACGTTGCCTGACAAATTTAATCTTCCAGGATGGGTCGTACGCCCTGGTAAATTTTTGGGCCGCCCATTGTTTTAACAATTGTGTCTGGCGAGCGCTTCACTCTTTGGGCAATTTCGATGGCCGTCATCGGTTTGTTAGCATTGGCCAACAGGACGCAAAAAACAGCATCTACCAGCGAGGTGCGCGTGACAAAATCATCCGGTAACTGGCTAAAGTACGCCTGCACCACATATTGAAAGCCATCCACCCGCGACACTTCGCCCGTTTCTGCATCTACCAAATCTACTTCATTGGTATCAAGTTCCAGGTTAATATCTTCGCCGATGTCCAGGCGAGTGAGCAAGTACGTTTTCAGGTCCAGGTCAGATTTATCCCACCAGTCGTAATCAATGTAAAAGCGGGTTTCCGGCGTGGCGCGTTTTAGCAGTGATGGATTGAGTTTTGGTCGTGGACTTTTAGCCAAAGTTAATCTCCATATCAAGTTAAAGGATCAGGCACCATCTTGCCAGCGGTTGCGGTCAAACTGCCAGTAATGATCCCCTACGGGTACAAATGCCTGATGGCGTACGAGTTCGGCAAAAAGTGGGCCAGGCGGTACGCGGCGCAGCATGTTGATGGCGCTATACAATGTTTTGGCGTGTACGGCGCTTTGCGGTGTAAGCTCGGACAGCTTGGGGAAGATTTCGGCTAGCAAGGATGAAACAGTGCGCTGCTGGCTTTCGGCGCGACGCCAGAGTGCATCAATAGCGGCCACCACATCGGTACCTACAATCATCAAATCGTCAAAACCGCAGCCAACAGAGCGGCGTTGCAGTTCAAAATGAATGCGGTTGTCAACGGCCGTTGCTAATCGCACCCATTCCCGCTGTGGCCGACGGCGATCAAAGCCCAGGCTCAGAACGCCCGGTTCAGGCCCTGGATTGATGTGTACAAAGCCGCCGATGGGAATGCCGTTCTTCTCGTACCAGCCACCCAGTCCGTAAATGTAGCGGGTTTCTTGCACCACCCAGCCGACAATTTCTTCTTCTGTCTGGTCGTCAATAAAGACAACGCGTTGGCGATGTGACCCGCTGGGGGGGAACAACGGCCGTATGCGTGAACTCAGCGGAATGACCCCGGCGTGACGGTGGGGAAACATGAGGGTAAACACCACGGGTTGTGGTGTGGCTGGGTTGGGCAGGTCAGACCATTCATCATCCAACTCCCGTTCTAGCAGCAAAAGCTGTGGACTGAGCAAGGCTCGGTCGTGGGGTATGGGTTGATACAGCAAGCGTTCTGGGGTTTTGCGCACTTCTTCTGGCTCCAGACGGTTAAGGAACCAGGCAACTTTGCCTTTGGGCGCTACTTCGTCAAAACGCGGGTCTTCCAGCAGGTGGTAGTTGAGTGAAAAATGCTGCACCGCAGGGTCCAGCGACGGGTCCATGTCCAGGTGGGGCACAATTTCGGCAGTAGGCAGCGGGCCGCCTTCGTTGATTTCCAGCACGGCTTCGGCCAGGTGCAAATGCCCGGTGTTGACTTCGGCCATAAGTTGTTTGACAAACCAGACTTCGCCCAGCTTGACAAATTCGGCGCGTTCTTGGAGCTGTTTGGTAACGGCCGTTTTTACCCGGCCGCCATATTTTGCTACCAACTCAACCACGTCCACCTGAACCAACTCTTCTACGGCGTTGCCGTTGTCGGCGTTCAGGGCGTGGTCTGGTTGCAGATCGGCGGCAAATTCGCGGGGCTGGTCATCAATGTCCACTGTGATGACTTTGAACTGGCCATCATGAGGATTATAGCCATCGCGAACGGCCGTTACGTCACCGTGGGCAAATTGCAGGGCAGGGAACACAAGCTGGTCGCCAGTTTGGTAGCTATTTTTGGGCTGGTAAATGATGCGACCCGACAGTTTCTTCTTTACCCGGTTGGCTTCTTCGGCCACACGGTAAGCCATGAGCATGTGCGTAATTTCATCTGCCGTTTGCGGCCGTTCAACCTCTAAAAAGTGGTTGTAAATTTGCTCAATGTCGGTTTTGGTTAGGGTAAAATCCGCTCCCCAATAAGTTTCAGTCTGGGTTCGGGGCTGAATCACAACAGTCTCCTCGTCAACAGGGAAAATCAGGCGTTTAGGCGTTGGCAAAATGGACTAATTGGAAATAAATGACCAACGCTTGCAGAAGCGTTTCCTGTTTGGAAATTTTTTTGACAACTCTTTGTTTACGGCCGTATGCCACAGATATGGCGATGGAATAAAAAACGGCCGTCTTGATCGAGTTGCAGCACAGCTTAAGATTATACCAACCTGCCAGCCCTACGCCAATGTCCGCCTAACGGGGCAGCCTCAAGGGAAGCTTGTCTCTAGCCATTGCAAACCGTTCACCGAAACGCCGTGTATGCGTAGCTCCCAGTGTAAGTGAGGGCCAGTGGACAGACCGGTAGAGCCGCCAGCAGCCAGCGCCTGGCCAGCAGTTACCAGGTCTCCTACAGCCACAAATGTCTCCGACAAATGGAAATAGGCAGTTAAAACACCTTGACCATGATCCACAACCACCGTATTGCCGTGCAAATCCATCAACTCATTAAAAACCACCGTGCCATTAGCGGGAGACAAAATCGGCGTGCCCACTGTGCCAGCAAAATCCACACCAGAATGGTAAATTTCTACCGGGCCGCCAGCGTAAGACCTTGGATCGCCATACCGTGCGGTAACAATCGTCGTCGTTACCGGGGACGTAAACAAGCCTTCCCACTGGCGCGTTTCGGTATTCGTCAGGTAAAAGCTGTTGAGCACTTCATCTTCCTGCGCCCGGGTAACGGGATCATCAGCTACTGGGATTTGCTGCAACACGTAGTCGCCGGGGTTTACCAGTACCTGCTGCGTAAACGGCCGCCACGGCCGTTCTCCGGAACCTTCTAGCCGCAAGGTGAAAAGCCCCGGTTCGGCAAAAGCGTCAATGCCCACCAGGGCGGCGTAACCACCTTCTTGCGGGAAAAATTGCAAGGATTGGTCGCCAAAACTGCCAGACGGCCGTCCTTCCAGCACATTTTCCACGTAAATGGAAACTGTATTGCCGGGGATGATGGGAAACGGCCGTATGACCACCTGCTGCCACTCACCCGTCAATGCCTGGTACGGCGCGTCGCCGGGGATGCGCAGCCGCTGCCCCGTGAGCAAGTACGCCGGGTAAGGCAAATTGTTCGCCGCTGCCAGCGCCGCCGGGCGAATGTTGTGCTGGGCGGCAATGGTGATCAGCGTTTCACCGCGGGCGACCACATGAGGTGTGCCGGTGATGGTTTGCGGCAGCGCGGAACCGGTGCGGCTGACCACGGTAACTGTCTGCCCCGCAGCCGGGGGTTGGCTAGGGCTGATCATCCGGTTGGTTTGCAAGATGGCGCTGGGAGTGGTGTTGAAAACGGCCGCAATTTGTGCCAGCGTATCGCCACCGCCCAAGGTGTAAACCGTCGCCACAGCTTCCCCCTCGCCACCGGGCACGATGAGCGTTTGGCCCACGAACAAATTATCCGCATTGGCCAGGCCGTTCAGCGCCAGCAAATCTTCAATGGTGATGTCGTACAGGCTGGCGATGTAGGTAAGGTTTTCTCCCTCAGCCACGGTGTGGACGCGGGGAATGGGGTCGCTGCTGCTGTTTGGCGCGGGGGTGGGGGTGGGATCGGCCGTTTGCGCCAAAACTGGCAGCGGCAGAAGCAAAAGCAGTAATAAAAATAGACCGATACGTTTCATAAAAAAGGCCGCCCAGCCGTAAACGGCCTGGGCTATTTATGAAAGCCCTAGCGGGGCTTCCCCAACTAGCCGGGGGCTTTAGCCCCTGGCGGATTTACAAATTGAATGTGATCCCCCACTTGCACCCGGTTCACAATCTCCGGCTGGCCTTCAATAACGTAGCGGGCAGGCGCGGGTGGCAGGTAGGACAGCCGCCACGGTTGGGCCACGACGGTGCCCACCACTTCCCCGGCATCGTTGACCCAAATAACGCCCAGGTCAAAAAAGACAAACAGCATGTGGATGGCGGTATTTACCCGGTTGTCGCGGGCTTCCACCAGCACCAGGCCATCTTGCGGCCCCAGCGTGCGCCGGAAGGTGAAGCCGCGCAGCTTGCTGCCAAAGCCATCGCACCATTTGGCCTGCGGAATGAGAATTTCGCCACTCTCGACGTGAATAATCTGTCGTGTGCCCATCGGCTGGAAGTATAGTGAAGGGGTGCAGGGGTGACAAGGTGACCGCGTGAACCTGGCCAATGGTCTCATGGGTGGTTAAAGCAAAATTGAATGTTGCTCAACGATTGCCCCACGACGGATTGACAAAAATGGGGAGAGGGGAGTATGCTGCTGCCTTATGTTTTTTCTTGCCAGAACACATTTAGGCCAACCAAATTGAATAACTCGTGGAGGGAATCAATTGTTAGCAAATGATAAAAACGGGGGTGCTTTGACAGCACGGGAGCTTGAGGTTTTGCGCCTTATTGCCGCCGAAAAAGCGGACAAGGAAATTGCCAGCCAGTTACAGGTTAGCGAACGTACCGTACGCTATTATCTGGAAAGCATCCATGAAAAACTAGGAACAATGACTCGCGTGGGAGCGGTTGCCAAAGCCATTCGATTGAATCTGATTTGATAATCCCATCCTCCAAAACACACATTGTTTGCCTAATCCGGCAAATCTGTTGCCGGAAATGTCAGGTTACTTGCTTAATGAATTAGCCTACACTAACTCTTGTGTTAACACATCCAAATACACATTATGGAGGTTGTACGTGACAAACAGATTTCAATATATTTTAGTTGGCGTAGGAGTCACTCTGCTTACAATTGCTACAGCTCTTGTGATTGGATACAACGAAACACAAGCTAGTAGTGGATCAGAGATAGTAACCATAACGAACCCAGTAGAAGTAACTCAGCACGAAGCAGCAAATAACTTAGAAAGAAACCAGGGCCAAACAGATGATGTTATTGGTTTATTATCGGAACGCAATCAATTAGTTGCTAATTGGCAGACATCTGTTGAAGCGCAAAGTGGCTGGTTGCATATGAAAATACTTTATGACCAAGAATTTGGTAGCGGAGGGATGCTACCAAATGGAACTCAAAT
The DNA here is from genome assembly GCA_020634455.1 of Ardenticatenaceae bacterium. Classification (GTDB taxonomy): domain Bacteria; phylum Chloroflexota; class Anaerolineae; order Promineifilales; family Promineifilaceae; genus Leptofilum. The sequence goes on from JACKBQ010000001.1 coordinate 2,305,269, forward strand.
TCCCCAAGATTACATCAGCGAAATTTGGTACAAGTCAAATGATGCCGATGCAACTGTCCAAATGGTCAATTTAATGTGGGACTTAGAAGGCAATTTGGTACAAGTGGCAACCTATCGAGATGGGTATTGGCGCAATTTCTCCGACAACAGTAAAGAAGCTGGTACGCCGCCTTCTCTACCTCAAGACGATCGTTTTGTGGCAGGAAATGTAGCCTATAACAAGATTGTTCGTGAGGATATACCTTCCGATAAAGATTCAATTACAGTATTTACTTACCATTATAGTCACCCAGCTATCTCTTATGACAATACTGGATTTGAAGGGGTTATAATCAACGGTGGCATCATTCAGGAAATGATTGATTTTACCACTGGCCAACCACTTAAAGTCACGACAATATTTCAAATGACAGATGGTAGTGAGCGCATTGCAGATGAATACACTTACCTGCTTACTGAAATTGTTAATGATGTACCGACCAATGTTTTTGAATATCTAGAGAAGGAAGTAGATCATGATAATTAAATCAAAAGTTCGCTTTGCTATTGGCAGTTTGACAGCAATAGTTTTGTTTGCCTTATTAGTCAACACAATATTTGCTGCCTCCGTCTCAACCCCATTTGTAGGGTCTACTGCTATTTCATTGAAGTATCACACTCATTATGCACCTAATTCGTGGTATGCAAATGTTGAAAGCTCAATGGATTGGGGTGCGGGTCCAGCAATAGATGTAATTGGCTGGTCTTCCTGGAATGTTTATGGCAAATGCAACAGAGCGTATGTGACAGCTAATTATCTTGGCGGAACAGCAGGCTATAATGTGAAGTTTCAAGGAAGGACAAGTGCTCGATATATTCCTAATTGTGCGGGATCACGGCAGACGGTCTCTAATGGTTATCACCAGTTTCAAGAAGGTGGTAGTTCAATTAATCCGTGGGTTCAGGAGATTCGCAGCTACCCTTAAACAATAGAACTTTCTTAAGTTCATAGGGTATTGGAGGTGCTGGAACATTAACCGTTCCAGCACTTTTTATTTACTTCTCCTCAATGGCAAAGATATGATGCTACTAAATCATTGTGAATGGTCTGGGAATAAGGTAGTTGAATGTGTACGGCCGTTACACACAAGATGAGGTAAATGATGCGCCCACGATTTTTACTGTTTTTAACAGTCGTAGCTGTATTGGCTGGCTGTGCCCTGGAGCGAAAACCTGTTGACGATGCAGAGAAAAATCTGAATACGGCCGTTAACTCCGTAAATGCAAGCAACGAAGATGTTACCCGTTTTATCTACTTTGTCCCCGAAGAACAGGATTTAATAGAAGCTGAACTAAGCCCCGGCATCCTTTCCCGCAATGAATTTCTGCCCGAGAATGATTTGATGCTCTTTGCAACTGCGGATTGGGAAACGGCCGCTGATCAAATTGCAAACAATCAGGCCCAGGCGCTTCTCATTCACCATGCTGCCCTCGCGGCTGTTAACCAAGCTGAACTGCAAACGTTTTTTGAGGGAAAAGGGTTGGTGGTGGCCGGCATTGGCATTCCTGGTCTGGAATTGGCACAGTTTTTAGGCTATCCTGCGCTTTTTACAAGCACGTGGTCTGCTGATGATGGGTATACGACACCGTACTACTTTTACCTGTATTCTTTAGAGATAAGTGGCAGCCAAGCGGAAATTGATCGTTTGCAAGCATTGGGCTGGAGACCTGGGGAAGCGTTGCCGTCGGGTGTTGTGGTCTCGGATTCAGTAGGCGTGGGGTATGGCGCTTCTACAGATTCATTGCTAGGGAACGGCCGTATCACCCCAATGTTTCGCCTCATCGCCGCGCATGGGCAAAATTGAGAATCAAACACTTTTTCTAAGCAGTGCAACACCAGTTGTGGGTGGATGAACTGTTGGCTATTGCCAATCAGCTTGTCTTTGACTGACGAGACTGTCGTAAATGGCCTGAGCCTGGGGGAAGTTGAAGGTGTACGGCCGTTCCCAAAACTCCTGCAATTGCTGATTCCCCGTCTGCTGTTCATACACAAACGCCTGTACAAACATCTCCAACTTGTCCGCATCATGCACCAGTTTGGCCTCTGGCGTTTGGGCGGCGTGCAGCTCTTCCCACAAATCCATGAAGGCGGGGGCAAACTGGGTGTCTCCCAGCATTTCCTGCATCGCGCCGCGCTCTACCTCCGTTTTAATGCCGGGCGGCAGATAGCGCCAGGCGGGGGTGGGAATGTCCGTGGTGAGCGCTTCCGGTAAATCGTGCAGGGCGGCGATGGCCAGCAGTCGCCCCAAATCTAATTCTTCATCTACTATTTGCGCTAAAACCAGCGCCACAAACACCACGCCAAAGCTGTGCGTTGCTACGTTTTCCGCATTGGGTACGCCGCGCTGCACCCAGCCGGTGCGGGGTGTCCGTTTAAGCTGGTTGCCGTGTAAAAGTGTGTTGAGTACGGCCGTTACATCCATCATCTTCTCCTTGCCTAAATAAACCTCCGGGAGGTTTGGTAAATAACCCTGATGATGTTAGCCCGGAGGTTGGTTTTCCTAAAAAATCTGCGTTTATCCACGTTAATCAGTGTCCTGTTGTTTTTGGTAATTGTGGCTGGCGGAGGGTAATTGAGCAAACTGTGGGGCAAGCTGCGACGAATCAACCGTTCTTCACAGGCAAATTCAGTTATACTCGCAAAAGGCATAATCTGGCATTTTTCCCAGAGGGAATACTGTAACAAAATGCCCACAGCGAGTATACACTACCAGTCAGGAAGAACGCGCAATGGAACCAATTTCAAAATTGCCTGTTATAAATTCGCTGAACCCCACGACATACTACACAGAACGGCCAATGAAGCAGTTTTGATTCATCGGCCAATGATTTTAGGAGACATGCATGTATCTCAACCAAACTGTTCAGGCGCCCATCGCGCCACTCTGGTTGACAATTAATGTCCTGTTAGCGGAAGCGCCGGCCACCATCGAGGATGATCGGGCGCTGGTGCAGGCGGCCCGAGCCGATCTGCGCGCCTTCAACGGCTTGTACGAACGGCACGTCACCCGCGTCTACCGTTACTTGCTGGTGCGGGTGGGCAACGTGGCCGACGCCGAAGATTTAACGTCGCAAACCTTTTTGGTGGCAATGGAAAATCTGGACAAGTACCGTGGGGAACGGCCGTTCCTGGCCTGGTTGTTTGGCATTGCCCGGCATAAAGTGGCAGACAAATACCGCAGGCAAAAGCCGGAAGCAGCGCTGGAAGCCGCCAACGATTTGGCCGATGCCGATGAAGCACCCGACACAATTGTTAGTCAGAAATTACAAATTGAAGCGGTCGCCCAAAAGCTGCAAACCTTATCACCCGACCGCGCCGAAGTAATCTCACTCCGACTGTTTGGTGGGCTGGACATTCCAGAAATTGCCCGCCTGATGCAAAAACAGGAGCCTGCTGTGCGCATGTTGCTGCATCGGGGATTGCAAGATTTGCAAGCCCGGCTCAATCCAAACCAGGAGGCAAACGCATGAATGAACAAGACCCAATCCTGGCAAATGAACTTAACCGGCGCATCAATGCCGAAATGCAAGGAAAGGCAAAACCACCCGTCAGTGAGGCAATTCAGCCAGAAGCTGAACTGGCCGCCAAGCTGATCAATCTGGCGCAGGACACACATCCCGACCCAGATTTTGTGACCAACCTGGGCAGCCAATTGGCCCGCCGGGCGGCCAGAAAACAACAATTACAAAACAAAGCTGCGCCGCCAGAACGGCCGTCATTCTGGCGGCAGCTAGAACAACTATTAAAGGAAGGAACCACCATGAATCGTAACAAATATCTACTCGGCGCACTTGGCGTCGTGGCGCTCGTACTTGTGGGCACGTATGTACTGTTTAACCGAGGCAACAATAACAATAATAGTGAATCTGTAGCCGATGCTACTGGCAGCGAAGTACAGACAGAGGGCACAGACAGTGAATCTGTTGGCCAACCCACCAGCGTGCCCAATACCACGGATGAGGCCGTTGAAGTGGCTGATTTGCCCGCTTTGCCCGCCATTGGTGCCAGTGACCAGGCAACTGGGCTGGGTGGCGGGGGCGTGAGCGCGCGGCCCATGGGTGGCGGCGGTGGCGGTATTGAAGGCGCGGCTCTTGCCGCCGATGGCAGCTTCATCTTCACCGATCCGTTTTCAGGAACTGTTTTTACGCTGAATACCACCTTGCCCACAGAGCCAAGATTAGCGACGGTGCTGCAAAATTTGCCCAGCGAAGCGCTGCTTTTAGAACAAGCGCAAGATTTGGCCAACCGCCTGGGCTTTTCTACTCAAATGTATCGCGAACAGTATCAGGTTTATGAAGCGCAACCTGGTGAACGTGTCTATGAACCGCCAATCGTATACTATCTCTTTGATGGCTCGCGTACGCTGATCGTAGACCAATGGAGCGCCTACTACAACGATAGCAGCATTATCACCGATTTTGAGAACCCGATTTCGTTTGAAGCGGCCGTTCCCATTGCCGAAGCGTTTTTGCAAGAACACGGTCTGCTCAATTTTGAGTATGAAGTACAGCAAATCTGGGGTTCCGACGTGAACTTTGTCCGCACCATTGACGGTGAGCGAAACAACCAGCCAGAAATCACGGTGGGTGTCAGCAGCGACGGCCGTGTTTACTCCGTCAGTTACCAGGGGTTGCGCAATGTAGAAACTTTGGGCCGTTATCCAATCATCTCGGCTCAGGAAGCATGGGAAATTCTGCAAGGCGGCGTCGTGGAAAACAACATTTTGTACCAGTTCATAGCCCAGCCAGAGCAGGCGATTGAACAACCTATTGCCATAGACGACCCAATCGCTGATCTGTATCAATTCTGGGTGCGTGAATACGCTCCTGGCGAAGAAATTCATCTGTACGAATGGCCCGTTGTTTACCTGCCGGTTGGCAGCGATGGCAACCCGCGCATCCAGTTGCGTAACTACGTTATCCAGACCGATCCGGCTACGTTGGGTGCACTGGCCGAGCGTGTAGGACAGCAAACCCACGTCTGGGGCCAGATTGGCTCGGATGGCACAACCCTGGAGCTGGCTGGCTGGGAACCGGTAGACCCGAACTTCCAACCCGCCACCACGGGGCAGGGCATCATCACCCGCAGCGGCGACCAGGTGCTGTTTACCGATACCAACACGGGCCAGGTTTTCATCGTGCCTAATGTGCCGAGCGATCTTGAGGATGGCACCGAAGTGTACCTTTTCGCCTGGGCGGCCCGCGACCTGGGGCAAGCATATCCAGTGCTAGACTGGGAAAATATGGACAAGATTATCACCTTCCCGCCAACTGAAGAGGTGCTGCCGGTAGAACCAATTGAAGAGCCGCTGCCCATAGATGGGCCGTTTGAGCCTTTCACCTACCAGTCGGTCACCGTGAATGAGGTATCGCTGGCTTACTACACCACATACAGCTGGCCCACCAACGAAAATGGCGAAATCAGCTACGACGGGCAGCCCACAATTATTGTGCAACCTACCTGGAAGTTCTCTGGCGAAACCAACGACGGTTACTTTGTAGAATTCTTCATCCAGGCACCACAACCTGAATATCTGAACCGCTAATTTCGCTTCATGAAGCTGCCAGATTTTGGGAAATCTGGCAGCTTTTTTGCCAGGTTCATAATAAAAAGCGGGTTGATGCCAGAACATCAACCCGCTTTTCTTTTTATTTCATTGGGCGGAAAAAGAGCGACTCAGACCATTTTACGGCAGCCAGGTGCGCCAAACGTCCTCGTTGGCGTCAATCCACGCCTGCGCCGCATCTTCTACCGATTGACCATCAATTTCTACAGCGGCAATCATGCTGATCTGGTCTTCGGTGCTGTAGTTCATATTGGCCAGCAGCGTGTGGGCATCCGGGGCGGCCTCCGCCAGGCCAGACCAGAAGATTTTGAACAGGTCGTCGCCAGGGTAGTCGCAGTCCACGCCGCCAGAATCGGCTTTGGCGTAGCAGTCGTCGCTGTAGGCGGGCAGCTCTACGCGGGTCAGGTCGTATTTGGCGTGGATGGAATGGGGCGTCCAGAAGTAGAACAGCACCGGTTCCTCACGGCTGTAGGCGGTGTCTAGCTGGGCCAAAATCGCTTCTTCGGACCCGGCAAAGACTACCTCAAACGGCATTCCCAAATTGGCAATGATGTCGCCATCGTACTGCACAAAGCTGGGGTCGCCGCCCAGGAATTGGCCCGCATCGCCGGTTTCGGCCGTGGCGAAGAGCGCGGCGGCATCGGGGCTGGTAAACCCTTCCCAAGTGGCCAGTTCAGGATTGCTTTCTAGCAGGTAGCTGGGCATGTACCAGCCAATCCGCCCCACCGGGCCGAGCAGCCCGCCATTTTCCACGCTGCCAGCGCCGTCAATGTACTCAGCGACGTTGGCGGCGTGGCCAGAGGGCCACACTTCCAGGCTGGCATGGGCATCCCCTGCGGCCAGGGCAGGCCATTGGGCGTTCTCATCCAGCGAAATCACTTCCACGGTGTAGCCTAGCTCGTTTTCCAGCAAATTCTTGGCTACGGCTACGTTCAGCTCGGAGGCTGACCAGGAATTTTCGATCAAAATGAGGGTCATCTTTTCTGTAGATACGGCCGTATCTTCACTGGTATCTTCAGTGGCGGTATCTGCAGACGTGTCGCCGTCGGCCGCAGGTTCATCGCCGCCAGAGCCACAGGCCACCAGCAACAGTGCCGCCAACAACAAGAGCAACCAACTTCCTAACTTCCAATTGATTTTCATGTTTTTCTCCTTCCTCGCTAAATTTGATAAGCAATTTTGGAGTATAGCAGTCAACAACTGTGTGGGCGACAAAGTGAAAGATGGGAAACGGCCGTTCTTCCTCTATAATTTCCCTCACTTGGAAAGCAAATTTTCGTTTTATGAGTGTAAGATGAGAGCGTACGGCCGTTTGTCATCCTGACCCTTCTCTCTGCGACGTCTTTACAGAACGGCAAAAAAGCCAAAATCTAGCAACAAAGACAAGGAGAGTATCATGAGCCAAAGCAAAAGCAGTACCACAAAGAACGATGGGTTTACCGACGAAGAACGGGCCGCCATGAAGGAACGCGCCAAAGAGCTGAAGGCCGAAAAGCGCACCAAAAAGAACAAGGCCGACGGCGAAAGCGACTTGCTGGCCAAAGTTGCTGAAATGCCAGAAGCGGATCGCCTCATGGCCACAAGGCTGCATGAAATCATGAAAGCCCATGCGCCCGGCCTCACGCCCAAAACCTGGTACGGCATGCCCGCCTACGCCAACAGCGACGGCAAGGTCGTCTGCTTCTTCCAAAGCGCGGCAAAGTTCAATGCCCGCTACGCCACGCTGGGCTTCCAAGACACGGCCAACCTCGACGATGGAGCCATGTGGCCCACTTCCTTCGCCCTCAAGGCGCTAACAGAGACCGAAGAGGCAAAAATCGTTGCACTCGTGCAGCAAGCGGTAAAATCGTAGGTTGGATTGACAATCCGACTCACCTACCAAGGAAGAAATTATGAAATACATGCTGTTGATGTACGCCAGCGAAGCGGAAGCACCCAATTTTACGCCCGAAGAGCTGCAAGCCATCGGCAAAGAGTGGCAAACGTTGCTAATAGCGGCCAAAGCGGCCGGGGTGCTGCTGGCCAACAACGGACTGGCTCCGATTACCACCGCCACCACCGTGCGCATTCGGGAGGGCAAGGCGCTCACCGTAGACGGCCCTTTTGCCGAAACGCATGAGCAGTTGGGCGGATTTTTAATGCTCAACTGCCAGGACCTGGATGAAGCGATCCAGTGGGCCAAAAAGGTTCCGCATGCGCGGTATGGGTCGGTGGAAATACGGCCGCTTTGGGACCAGGTTTAGCGCAACTGCAACAAGGATGACCGTCAAGACGCAGATTGAAGCAACGTTTCGTGAGGAATTCGGCCGTGTCATGGCCACCCTCATCAGCCAGTTGGGTGATTTCACCCTGGCGGAAGACGCGCTGCAAGATGCCCTGGTGAATGCGCTGGAACGCTGGCCCAGTGACGGCGTTCCGCGCAACCCGGGGGCCTGGTTAACGGCCGTTGCCAAACGCCGCGCCATCGACCGCCTGCGCCGGGCCAACACCCAGGAACGCCACACGGCCAATCTTGATTTAGCCGGAATATTGGCCACAGCGTTCACAGAGCGTTCAGAAGTGGAGGTTCCTTTCTCAGATTCCTCTTTTTCCTCTGTGGCTGCTTCGGATAGATTCTTACTCACCCAGGACGAACCCGACATGGACCAAGCTATCCCCGACGAACGGCTCAAGCTGATGTTCACCTGCTGCCACCCCGCCCTGGCGCTGGAAGCACAGGTCGCGCTGACGCTACACACGCTCGGCGGTTTGTCCACACCAGAGGTGGCCCGCGCCTTTTTGGTGCCCGTGCCCACGATGGCCCAGCGGCTGGCCCGCGCCCGGCGCAAAATCCGCGATGCGGGCATCCCCTACCGCGTGCCGCCCGCCCACCTGCTGCCGGAGCGGCTAGACGCGCTGTTGGCGGTCATCTACCTCATTTTCAACGAGGGGTACGTGGCCACCAGCGGTTCCGATGAGGGAAGTTTGACCCGGCGCGAACTGTGCCATGAAGCAATTCGTTTGGGTCGGATTCTGGTAGACTTGCTGCCGCAAAGCGCCGAGGCGTGGGGCTTGTTGGCGCTGATGCTGCTGCACGATTCCCGGCGCGAAGCGCGGCTGAGTGCGGCTGGCGAGCTGGTTTTGCTAGAAGATCAGGATCGCAGCCACTGGAACAAGGCCAAAATTAAGGAGGGCACGGCGGCGCTGGACACGGCGCTGACCCTGTTTGCGCCCGGCCCATACCAGGTTCAGGCGGCCATCAGTGCGCTTCATGCAGCGGCGGAAACGGCCGTATCCACCGATTGGCCCCAAATTGCCGCCCTTTACCAAACGTTGGCCGTCATGATTCCCTCGCCCGTGGTGGAAGTCAATCGCGCCGTAGCGGTGGCGATGGCCCAAGGCCCGATGGCCGGATTGTCCCTGCTGCTCCGCATTGAGGGCGTGGCTGATTTTTATCCCTACCACGCCGCCCGCGCCGATTTGCTGCGGCGCACAAATCAATCTGAGGCTGCTGCCGAGGCGTATGAACAAGCCATCACCCTCTGCGGCAACAGCGCCGAGCGGGCTTACCTGCAAGGGCAGCTAGACAAATTGCTAAATCGGCCGTAGGTCGGCTTGACAATCCGACCCACATTCAAAAGGAGAAAACATGAGTAGCTGGCACGAATTCACCCAACAAGCCCCGGAACTCGCTAAATTTGGCCAGATCCGCTTTGCCAGTGGCGTCGCCTACCTGGGCACCATCCGCCCAGACGGCGGCCCGCGCGTGCATCCGGTGACGCCAATTATGGGCGAGGAGCTGTTTTTATTTATGGAACCTACCTCACCCAAGGGCAAAGATTTGCAGCGCGACCCGCGCTACACGCTGCACTGCGCCGTCGAAGATTCGGGCGGCGGTGGCGGGGAGTTTTACGTGCGGGGACAGGCCACGCTGGTGCAAGACCAGGCAATGCGGGCACAAGCGGTGCAAGCCGCGTCTTACAGCCCGGCAGATCGCTACATTTTGTTTGTGTTGACCGTTGATTTTGCTTTCATGAACGTTTACAGCAAAGGACAAGCCAATCCGCAACGCTGGGAAATAGGACGCGGATAAACGCGGATGAACGCGGATTAAAAAAGTTCAACGTTATTTGCGTCCTCTTGTTTTTTTGTGATTTCCCGAAAGTAAGACAATTGCAGATGTTCAATTTATAATTCCGCCATGAATATTGATTGGCAGGCTATTTTTGTTCCCAGCGCTCCCATTTTAGAGACCGTTATTCGCGGCACGGTGATGTATCTGGTGCTGTTTGTCATTTTGCGGCTGACGTTTAAGCGCATCGGCAGCGGCTCCATCGGCCTGGGCGATGTGTTGATGATTGCTCTGGTGGCGGCCGCGTCGCAAAATGCGATGGCGCGGGAGCACGTTTCGGTGACGGACGGCATCATTTTGGTCGCCACGATTTCTGGCTGGAGCTATGCGCTGGATTGGCTGGGCACGCGCTGGCCACGGTTCCAGCGGTTTTACAACCCACCCGCGCTGCTTTTGGTGAAAAACGGCCGTTTCCTCCACAAAAACATGCGCCAGGAACTCATCACCGAAGATGAACTGCTTAGCCACCTGCACCACGCTGGCCTGGAAGACATCCGCCAGGTGCGCGAGGCGTACATGGAAGGCGACGGGACGATTACGTTTATTCGCAGGCGGGAGTAGTTTGTGCAGCCACACGATTAGCGGCGCGGGACTTTTTAGAAAAGCGGGGTCTGATGTCTTTTTATTTTTGCTGTCATTGCTATAGAGCTACGGTGCTTCAGCTGCATCTGGAAACCTACAGCGTTTGGTAACAAAGAGGTTTAAATCATTATGAAAATGTCGCGGATAGAATCAGGGATTCGTACGGTGATGGCGTTTAATGAGGCGTTCAACCGCCATGACGTACCGGCAATGATGCAGTTCATGAGCGATGACTGCCGCTTTGAAAACACAACACCAGCCCCCGATGGAACTATTTACGCTGGCAAGGCAGCCAATACCCAGTTTTGGCAGGAATTTTTCCAGGCATCACCCCAGGCACATATCGAAATTGAGGAGATTTTTGGCCTGGGGTATCGCTGCGTGATGCGCTGGCGCTATGAGTGGGTAGATGTAGCTGGCAACCAGGGCCATGTTCGCGGTGTGGATATTTTTCACCTGAAAAATAATCGCATCTGTGAAAAGCTTTCCTACGTCAAGGGCTGATTTTTATCTTATGGTTGGTTTGCGGGAAACGGCCGTGTTTTACCCACAACCTTGTCATCACACTAACGAAAGGAAATGAGTATGAGCCAGGATACCGTGAAGCGTCTTTATCTAATGGAGGTTGGGTCCATGCCGGAATACGAGATTCCGATTGTTTGCTACCTGGTGCAAACGGTGGACGGCAGGAATATTCTCATTGACAGTGGCCTGCCAGCGATCATCCCGGAAGAAGAAGCGGAGTTCGAGAACGGGGTAGACGTTATCGAGCAGTTGGCCAACCTGGGCCTAAAACCGGACGATATTGATACAGTCATTTCCACGCATTACGATGGCGACCATGCCGGAAGACACGCGGCATTTACGCAGGCGCAGTATGTGGTGCAGCGTGTGCATCATTTGGATGCGGCCAGCAACCCACGTTACGCTTCCATTCGGGCCGAATGGGATCAGCCGCTGGAGCGCATTCTGCTGGTGGACGGGGACACGGAACTGCTGCCGGGGCTGGCGCTGATTGAGACAAGCGGGCACGTGCCGGGACATCAATCGGTGCTGGTGCAGCTGCCCCAAACCGGAGCGGTTTTACTGACCATAGATGCGGTACCCTTCGCCGATGGCTTTACGCGGGGCGCGCCGGACGACGATAGCAATCCAGACGCCGCAGCCATCCACGCCAGTACGGTTAAACTGATTGAGCTGGTCGAGCGAGAACATATCGGGCTGGTGATTTTTGGTCATGACCAGGCGCAGTGGGACACGCTTAAAAAAGCGCCCGCGTTTTACGCGTAAAGCAGCACGATTGTGTTTATTTGTGGGGAGTCAGGTGGGGAAACGGCCGTTTTCCACGAGTGTTGCCAGAAAACGGCCGCTGCGGTTTATTCCACGCCGTCTGGCGTGATCAGAATCGGGGGATTGTCTGCCCAGACCAGGCTGTATTCAGCCGCCACGTTGGGAATCGTACACACCTGGACAAACGCCTCTTCCAGCCAACCACCCATGTTGCAGAGGGTAATAAAGCGGTTGTCGGCAATTTCTAAAAGGAAAGGAAACGCGGCTGCGTCAACGGCCGTTGGATCCAAAAATTCAATTTGCAGATCCGTTTGCTCGTTTTCAAACGTTTCCAGCGACAAATCCTCATAATCCGGTACCGTACCGTCGGGGCGGGTCAGTGAAATGACCAAAAAGGCCGCATTGTCGTGCTGCGGCGCACTGTCGCGAACGGTCGTGGTGATGTAGGCTGAGGCAACCACAAATTCCCCACTGTTGGCTGAGGTGATAACGGCCGTTTCAGAATCTGGCACAGTGCTGGCGCTATCTTCCACTGCTGTCGTTGGTTCAGGCGTCGGCGCACTGGTCTCCTCGGGGGCAACGGTCACAACGGCCGTTTGCTCACCCTGGTCATCTGCTGCCGAGAGTGCTTGTTCTGCTTCTTGCTCTGCTGAAGCTGCACAGGCCGCCAGAATTAAAATCAAACTGCTGAGTGCCATCCATTGAATCCATCGTTGGTGTCTCATCAGAAACCTCCATCATAAATGTGGCGGCGAAATTGCCCCACAAGCGGCGAAATATAACCCCATCAATGGGTTCAACTTGACGGGTAGACTACGTTTTCTATACGTGGGTGTGAGGTGTGGAAACGGCCGTTCCCGCCAATTCAATCACGCCAAACAACAAAATCGCCAAAGCTGTGGGGTTGGGTAAAATCGGGGCATGGCTTTGAATGAACCGACGATTAGCAGCAATGGCGTTGTCCGCCCCACCTACATTGAAGTGAATCTGACCCGCCTGATGGAAAATTACCCGGCGATTGAACGCGCCGTCGCGCCCGCCACGGAGGCTCAAGCAAAAAGAACCTTTTCAGCTTGGCTCTTCTGAGCCAAAGGCTACGACAAAATCATTCTTTTCACCGGGGTGGGTTCATGATGAGATTTTTGTCAGAACGGAAGTCCAGAAAGTGCTTGACGCTAAATCCATAACGGGTATTGATTACCTTTTTCCTTTGAAAGAGCTATGTTTGCAAATCAGCCCAATATTGTTAAAACGTCAGAACGGTTTGGCAAAAGAAAACTACTGCTCATCTCCCGTAAATTTTATCAGTTAATAATCAAACACAAATGGAAAGGTTTAGAAATCCACCCATTGTTCTGGTTGATCCTTTGTAACTATTCGAGGCGTGAGCATCCTAAGATGCGAACGGCACACATTAGAATCGGGTAATTTGCCACGCCAAAACGCTGGATGTACGGCCGTATCCGCTATAATTGCCTCGTCTTTGGCAGAAAAACGATTCGCTGAGAAAACTTTATGCAAGCAACTGCACCCCAACCGATGATGAATACGCGCCGCAATCTGGCCTTCTTTTTAGCCCCCATTTTGGGCGGCTTTTTGCTGCTGTTTGTGGCCCTGGCGCTTGTGTTGGTGAGCTACCAGAGCAAGCACAACGGCCGTATCTTCACCGGCATCAACGTCATGGGCGTGGACCTCAGCGGCATGGAAACGGCCGTAGCTGAAGCCGCGCTGACGCAAAACTTTAGCTACGCCACCACCGAGCAAATTACCTTTGTAGACCCGGAAACGCAGCAAACCTTTGCCAAAACGCCTGCCGAATTGGGACTCACCTTCGATGCCAGCCAAACGGCGCAAGCGGCCTACGATTTAGGGCGCACCGGCGGGCCGTTTAAGCAGGCGCAGGAAATGTTTAGCAGCTGGTATTACGGCCGTTCCCTCGCCCCCGTCCTCGTGCTGGATGAAAGCCAGCTAGACACTGCCCTGGCGGAACTCGCCGCCGAGATCAACAAGCCGCCCATCAGCGCCACGTTTGATTTGAACGGTAGCAACACCAGCTACGCTGCCGGGCAGCCGGGCCGTTTTGTAGACGTGGCCGACGTGCGAAACCGCGTTCTGGCACCACTCACCAGCTTCCGCCCGGCACGAGTAGAACTGCTGGTGCATGAAGTCGCCCCCGCCGTGTTCGACCCTGGCAACGCCGCCGCCGAAATCCAGCAAGTGCTGGGCAGCCCCGTCACTTTTTACCTGGAAGCGCCACTGGACGAGTTAGACCTGGCTCCCATCACCTTGAGCCAGGATGATTTGGCCGCCTGGGTGCGCGTGGAAGTGTCCGCCGCGACCGACGGCCGCAGCACCCACAACGTTTTTATAGATGAAAACGCCCTGCGCCACTGGCTGCGCCAGTTTGAAGAGCAACTTTACCGCGACCCGGTCAATGCTCGCTACTATTTTGATGATGGCACGGAGGAACTGGTTTTGGTGGCCCCACACGTAAACGGCCGTGAGCTGGACATAGACGCCACCATCGCGCAGTTCAAAGCGCAGGTTAACACCCCCAACCGCTCCATCCCCTTCGTGGTGCGCGACATTGTGCCCCTGGCCAATTCCAACGCCACCGCCGCCGAGCTGGGTATCACCGAACTGATTACCGAGACCACCACCTGGTTCTCTGGCTCTTCCGACGCCCGCAAGCACAACATCGCTACCGCCGCCGCCAATTTTTATGGCATCGTTATCGCCCCGTACGAAGAATTTTCTTTCAACAAATATTTGGGCAGCATTTCTGAGGCAGATGGCTACACCGAAGGGCTCATCATCGTCGGCGGGCAAACGATTGCCGGCGTGGGCGGTGGTGTGTGTCAGGTAAGCACCACGCTGTACCAGACTGCCTTCTTTGCCGGTTTCCCCATCACCGAGCGGCTGCCGCATGGCTACATGCTGGGCTACTACCGCGACGGCGCGGGGCACGGCATGGACGCAACGGTATTCAACGATGGCGGCATCAATATTGATATGAAGTTTATCAATAATACCCCTTACCATCTGCTCATCGAAAACTATTTCAGTGAGGAAAATCAGGCGCTTACCTTCAAATTTTACAGCACCAGCCTTGGGCGCACCGTCGTCAAGGAAGACCCGGTCTTTGCCAACGTAACGGAAGTGCCCGGCCCAGATCAGGATCGCTGGGAATATGTGGAATCCGTGGAGGAAGGTACGGTGGAGAAGATTGATTGGGCCACCGAAGGAGCCGATGTCTCTATTCGCCGCCTGGTTTACAATGCAGAAGGGCAAATTATTGAAGATCGGACGTTTGTGAGCAATTACATTCCCGTCCCCAACGTTTTCCATTATGGTCCTGGCGTAGAGCCATACAGCTACTATCTGGTGCCGGAAGACGACCATTGATGGTAATTTGGTGGTTGAGTAATTTGGTAATTGGCGTTATCAATTACCTGGTTACCCAATGACTCAATTACTTTATGAACATTCTCCCAAGATTTTTACGACAAGTTGTTTTTTTATTGGCGGGTTGCTGGCTGCTGGTTGGTTGCCAGCGGGATGTGGTGGTTCAAGAAACGGCCGTTTCCCCCACCATTCCCACCCCCACAACAACAGCTACCCTGGCACCCACTGCAACGGAAACGGCCGTTGCCACACCCACAAGCCCGCCCGAATCTAGCGCAACACCCATCCCGCTGCCCGCCATCACCCTGGCGCAGCCCCAGGGCCGCGCCCAGCTCATCGCCCTGCTCCAGCAGGTGCAAACCGAGGTCATTGGCCTGGTGGAAACACAGCAGCAACTGCTCACCTTCCCGCGCCCAGACGACCCGGAGTGGGCGGGCGATGTGGCGGTGCAGGCAGCGTTCATTCAGGCAAACCGGCTGGCTTTGGAGAGTCTGCGCTTGCCTGCGGCTGGGGAAACGATGAGGGTTGGGTTGAGTACGGCCGTACAAACCTGCGAACATGCCGCCCAAGCCCAAGATTTAGACGCACTGGCCACCTGCCTGGCTAATTTGCAGATGGTTTCCTTTGGCAACGGCGGCGGCGCAGGCACGGCCAATCCCAACGCCGTTACGCCCATCCCGCTGGTGGGATGCAGCCAAACCAGCGTCGGCTTCACGCCGCTCACCGATTTGGGCACCGATTTTTACCAGGGGCAGCAGGGCGGCCTTTACCCCAACGGCCAAAACAGCCCACCATCTGCCCACCTGGCCGCCGGGCTGGCCCAAGCCCAGGCCATCCAGCCCCTCGCGGCCGACGGTTCGCCAGCCAGCGATGGCAAAATCGGCTTCATCTCCGTGGGCATGTCCAACGCATCGCTGGAGTTCAACGCTTTTTTGCGGTTGGCCAACGACGACCCCGCCAAAAACGAATCTGTCGTGATTGTCAACGGGGCACAAGGGGGCTGGACCTCCAACAAACTGGCTGAAAATCCCGACGCCGAATATTGGCAAGTGCTGGATCAGCGGCTGGCAAACAACGGCCTCACGCCAGCCCAGGTGCAGGTGGTTTGGCTCAAAGAGGCGCGTGGCGGTGTCAAAAATGAGCCATTCCCGCAGGAGCCACAGATTTTACAGGCGCAGCTGCAAAGCATTGTCCAGATTGTGCAGGCACGCTACCCCAACGTGAAGATTGTGTACCTTTCCAGCCGCATTTACGGTGGGTACGCCACCGGGCCACTCAACCCGGAACCGATTGCCTACCACTCCGGCTTTGCCGTGAAGTGGCTTATCGAGGCGCAAATTAACGGTGAACCGCAGCTAAATTATGATCCAACATTGGGAGAAGTGGCTGCCCCGTGGCTCGCCTGGGGGCCGTACCTCTGGGCCGATGGCCTCACCCCGCGCAGCGACGGCCTCACTTGGGCTTGCAATGAGTTTGCCGATGACGGCACCCACCCTGGCGACCCCGCCCGTGACAAGGTCGCGGCGATGCTGCTCGATTTTTTCAAGACGGATGAGTCGGCACGGGTGTGGTTTTTGGGGGAAGCGCAATAAGTTGTGCTTGGTAAGGTTGGTGGTGGTGGTTACGGCCGTTTCCCCGCATACCTAAAAAGAATCACCCCAAGACTTTCCCAGGGTTCAGTATATTTTTCGGGTCTAGTAAACCCTTCAACTGGTGCATCAACCATAATTCAGGTTCATTTCGGCTCATGGGAAGAATATGTTTTTTATCCAAACCAATCCCGTGTTCCGCCGAAACCGAACCGCCAAAAGAAACAACCAGTCCATAAACCATGTCGTCTACAGCCTGCTTATCGGCCGGGGTCAGCGAGTCGCCACAGATCATCAAATGCAAATTACAATCCCCCACGTGCCCAAACATAAAACAGTGCGCGTCTTCGAATGCTTCATCAAGGTTTTGCTCTAACTGAGCCAGCCATTTTTCCATACTGGAAATCGGCAGGCTAACATCAAAAGAAAACACGGGATCATATTGATTTCCAATCACCTCGGAGTTATCTCGAATAAACCACAGCTCATCCCGCTGCGCCTTCGTTTGGGCAACGACTGGATAGGTGATTAAACCCTGTTCCAGGCTCTCATCCAAAAGTTTGCCCACGTACTCAAAATCCAACTCCCTGTCTAAACCCATCGTTTCCAAAAGCACATAATAAGCAGGCTCTACAGGCAGCGGCGAACGAATATTGGCCGCCTGAATAATTGTTTGAAAGTAATTCCGCTTCATCACTTCAAAGGATGAGAGCACGCTGCCCAAATGTTGCTGCGCCTGACGCAAAAATTGAATGACCTGGGCAAAGCTAGCAACATCTACCAAAACGGTGATGATGCTTTGCGGCTTTTCCCATAATCTTAAAACCGCACGGCTAACAATGCCCAGCGTGCCTTCAGATCCGATGAACAACTGCTTCAAATCATAGCCGGTATTATTTTTCAGCATCTTGTTGAGGGATGAAATGACGGTGCCATCTGGGAGAACAGCTTCAAGGCCTAACACCAGGTTTCTCATGGAGCCATAGCGCAACACTCTTGGCCCGCCAGCGTTGGTGGCAATGTTCCCGCCAATGGTACACGACCCGCGCGAGCCCATATCGAGCGGGAAAAACAGGTTATGCTGATTGGCAGCTTCTTGCACTTGTTGGAGCGTGGCCCCAGCTTGGACGGTTATGGTGCGATTCGTCACATCTACATCTTCTATCGCATTCATTCTTTCCAGCGATAGGGCAATGTCAGACGCTTCTGTAAAAGAGCTTCTGGCTAGATTGGTACGGCCGCCTTGGGGTACAAGCGGCTGCGCGTGCGTTTGGCAAATCTTCAAGGCCGCGACAATTTCTTCCGTACTGCGGGGCAATAGAATTGCCTTTGCCGTCATTGGGTTGTGGTCTATGTAACTCACGACCCGATCACCAATTTTTTCCCCGACGATGACAGCATCATCACCCAAAGTGCGCTTTAGCTCATAAATAATTTGGTTCATTTTTTCCATCACGTCAGGCAGGCAAATTAAATTGATTAGGGATTTTTTTATTTGAGTTATTGGCCAAATGTTGTGTCAAGCTCCGTTATGGTGCGGGCACAAACAGTTCGCAGGTGTTGGTTCCCAACGGGCAGCGGGCAACTTCTTCACCATTCCACAAAACTCGAAATTCAACGACGCCCTCACGCTCAATCCAGAAAAGTTCGTCTCCGTTTTTGGTTGGCGTGATGGTGGCGTTGTAGCTGCGGCAATATTGTGGCCGCAGGTAGGGGCCCTCTACACCAAATGGCTCAATGCCGTTGCAGGCAGACCCATCAATGAAGCTATAGAACTGCGTCCAACGGTCACCAGCCAGACCAAAAATTAACGGCCGTCCTGCTGCATCTAGCGCTTCAAACGTGAGGGGGGTCACCCGGATGCGCGTGGTGGATGGGTTGTAGAGGTAAAAGCTGTTGGCGTCGTAAGCCAGCTCCAGCCGAGCGCCATCGGGGTAAAGCACCGTGGGTTCGGCCGTTACTGATGGTTCGACCACAGGTTCGTCAGTGGGTTCAGCGGTGGGTTCAACCGCTGGCGTGTTTGTGGGTTGCACCGTTGGCACCGGGGTTGGTTCTGGCGAGGGCTTGCGGGTTGGTGTTGGTGGAATTTTGGTGGCAGTGGGTGCAGGTTCTTCACTGGTCTCGGCGGTGGGAACGGCCGTTTCTAGCGAAGCGACGACGACCCGTTCTGGTACCTTTGTCGCGATTTGGGAAGACACTTCTGGCCGATTAGACCGAGAAGCAAAAAACATAGCAACAATGGCAATGATTGCCACCACCGCAACCACCCCCGCAATGATGATTGTTTGTTGGGTAAACAGTTTCTGAGCCGGTCGAGGCGATTCATCTATCGCAAAACCCTGCACTTTTCCAGCATCAACATCTCTGGCGGCCGCTTCAATGTCCTCCCACGGCACCTTTGTCAACTTCTGCTTACAGTAAACAATCAACTTGGATAATTGTTTATTACGTTCAAAAAATTCTATGAGTTCCCGAACTTTTCCCGAAAAATTATCACCGGAGAGGGATTCGTACTTAATATGAAGATCAAAACACAGCGTTTGAAGTTCTTCGTCGTCAAAACCATCCTCAATCGCTTTTCGTAGCTCCCTGCGCCAGTTGATTGATTTGTCCATGTTGGTACCCGGTTACCTTTAAGAGAAAAAGCTGTTGAATGAATCTAAGAATCTATCCGAAAAAGCCACACGCTTGTACTGAGCGCAGCCGAAGTAAGAAAAAGAAGCCTTTGAGAAATGAACCTGCGCCTCTTCGTTCTCTGTGAACGCTGTGGCCAATATTCGGGCAGGTACTCAGTTGATTCACAGGAGGAATAAGCCGATTATAGGATCATATTCCTTTGCAGCAAACCCTCTGGCCAAGACGGGTGCATGAACAACTTGTCAGTCAAAACGTATATTTATCCGCAGATTAACGCAGATGGCCGCAGATTTTTTAGTTTAATCTGCGGTGAATCGGCATACGGTTTAGCGGATCAGTAATGAAAACACGGTGATTTGATAGGTGGAGCAACCAACCAATAGGCAAAACACGATCATTGGAGGGTGGGACTTCTGAAAAAGGGGGTACCGAAGTCCTGAAATGATGTTCGTTGATTCAACGATAGACCAAATCAAGAAAAAAAAGGGGATCGTTGACTCTACGAATAAGCAAATGACGGCCATTCGGCTGATCTTTTAGTTGAGACCTCCCTTTCTAACGTTCAAAAGGGTGATCGTTGACTGCGCGAACAAGCAAATGGGCGTCATTTGCCTGTTCACCCAGCTTAGATCGATTAAACGAGCGTTGAATCAGACTATCGTTGTGCCAACGATCAACGTAATGACGCTATTTTCATTGATCGTTGGGTCTTTGAGTACACAAATTGTGGTTATACGGCCGTTCCTGCCCCAAAACATTCATCATCGCCCCCCGCACGAACCTACCCACACAACCAAACTTTGCCCGCACCGGGTGTCGCCTGCGGCAAAGATACCTGGGTAATGGTGAGGTAACGGCCATATGTCAACAAAAATCAGCCAGGTGCTGGTTTTGTTGAAGCACCATAGAAAGATAATCTTTTTAATTTTACATCTTTCAAATAGCTGTTGACTTTATAGCTCATGCGCTACACAACCATATCCTATTCAAATTTTTCCCAGAGGTGTGTCGTATAATATTCCTAACGCAGCGAGTTTTCAATTCTTAGAGAAAAATCAGGCTTAACTCTAAAGTAAGTTGCGGAACGGTCAGGACATAGTTAAAGAACAATTTACCAATAGGGGAACGAAACTCATGATCAAGTAAAAATGAATTTATCGATTGGCTCTTGCAAAGTTCGCGGCCTATCTGAGGATTAAAGAATTAAGTTTGACAATCGCGCTAAAATAGCAACTTTGTTTCTATGCAAACGTGGCAGAAATGAAAAGAGTTTTTGAGGAATTAGTATGGCAAGAAAAAATTGGACGCGAGAAGAGTTGATAGTGGCATTTAATCTGTATTGCAAAACATCATTCGGGCAAATTCATAATCGTAATCCAGAAATTATCGATTTAGCTAACTTAATTGGCCGAACACCATCGGCTGTTTCATGGAAACTTGCTAATTTCTCGCGTCTTGACCCCTCATTACAAAAGCGCGGCATTGTGGGAGCAACACACGGAAGTAAAAGTGAAGAAGCAATTTGGGATGAATTTAATGAAGATTGGGAACAATTAAGTTTTACTAGTGAAAAATTACTAGCTCAGTTTAAGGGTAGACCTATTGAAGAAATTGCAAATGTAAATATTTTAGACTGGCCTATTGGTACAGAACGGGAACTAGTTGTTCGCACAAGGGTAAATCAAAATTTTTTCCGCAGCTCAATTCTTGCAGCATATAATTCAACATGTTGTATTACTGGTTTAGCATTACCAGAACTTCTAAATGCGAGCCATATTATCCCTTGGGCTGACGATCCTCATAACAGAGTCAATCCACAAAATGGTTTATGTTTAAATTCAATTCATGATCGGGCTTTCGATCGAGGTTTGTTAACTATAACATCTGACTACAGAGTAAAATTGTCATCAACACTTAAAGCCCTACATAATGATGCGGCAATTCAGAATCTGTTTTTCAGATATGATGGCGTAAAAATCAGATTACCGGATAAATTTATTCCTGATTTGCGTTTTATCAACTATCACAATCAACATATTTTCAAAGGATAGCACCCATGAATTCTTATGTTAAATTCAACTATCTATACAGAGATGCTGGGAATTATAAATCTTGGGGCGAATTAATTTTCTCAAACCCTGACAATTTGGATCTAATTGATATTGACATCCAGTTAAGGCTGGAATTTATTCAGGAAATATTTTTTGTAGCGCATCAAATTAACGTTCCTGAAATCTTCTTATACACAGAGAATAGTCTCAATGAAGATGACCATTGTTTTCACGAATATAACTCAGTTGAAAACGTTGAGCTTTTTGAATTTGAACCAGATAAACGGTCGATTAAACAATTCCTAGAACAAATTGATATTGCATCAAATTTGGGCTGGAAAGCCTTTAACCCATTGATCGAAATTACGAAAATTCGGGATCGTTCATATTCACTTAGTAAATAAATGAAGTGGGTCAAAAAATCACTTATAAACTAACAGCATGCAATGATGCTTGGAGAGAAATCAACCTGCAAAGACAGATGGCGACAAGTTCTTTCAGAAGCTGCGCGTATTCGTGGTAAACACTTGTTAACTCTAGAAACGGGAATCAGTGAAAATCAAACAGCTGAAATGGTAGCCAATGACCTACAACTCGTCATTCCGCAAAGCCTTCATTTAACTTACAAGCCAAATCAACAGCTATGGCTAATGAACTTCCAAACATTTCTGGATTTAGTTAAAGCCAAACAGATCGTGTAAAAATATATTCGACAATGACAATATAAATCATACGCAAAAACCCTACCTTAATTAAAAGTTACTCAGCCATCAGGTAAGCATCTACGGCCGTTCCCACCCCTCGCCCCTCATTAATCGCCCACACAACCAGACTTTGGCCGCGCCGGGCATCCCCCGCCGCAAATACACCGGGGACGTTGGTACTGAAACGGCCGTATTCCGCTTCAATGTTCGTCCGGGGGCCAGTTGCTACACCAAACTGCTGGGCCAGGGTTTGCTCCGGGCCGCGAAAGCCGAGCGCCAGCAGCACCAGCTGCGCCGCCCAGGTTTGTTCGGTGCCGGGCACCTCTTCCAGCGTGGGCCGACCGCCGTTTTCTGCCGGGAGCCAGCGCACGTTCACCGTCTCCAGCGCCTGCAAGTTGCCCTGCTCGTCACCAATAAACCGCCTGGTCATGATGGCATATTCGCGCGGATCTTCACCAAAAACGGCCGCTGCTTCCTCCTGCCCATAATCCATCTTGTAAATTCTGGGCCACTGCGGCCATGGATTGTTAGCGGCGCGTTCCATTGGCGGCATCTCCATAATCTCGAACTGCACCAGGCTGTCACAGCCATGCCGCAGCGAGGTGGCCACGCAGTCGGTCCCCGTGTCGCCACCGCCGATGACGACGACGTCTTTGCCGGAGGCCATGATAGCTGGAGACTGGAGATTAGAGACTAGAGATTCAGTCTCCAGTCTCCAGTCTCCAGTCTCAAATTCTCCATCCAAAAGCGCCTTCGTATTCCCCTGCAAAAACGCCATCGCAAAATGAATGCCGTTCAGCTCTCGCCCCGGCACGGGCAGGTCGTTGGGCTGGGTGGCCCCGGTACACAGCACGATGGCGTCGAACTGCGCCTGCAATTCGGCCGCCGTCACATCCCGCCCTACCTCCGTATTCGTTACAAACACGATGCCCGCCTCGGCCAGCAAATCAATGCGCCGCTGCACCAGCTTTTTGTCCAGCTTCATGTTGGGAATGCCGTACATCAGCAGCCCGCCGATGCGGTCCGCCCGCTCAAAGACGGTGACGCTGTGCCCCGCCTTGTTCAGCTGGTCGGCCGCCGCCAGCCCAGACGGACCAGAACCAATCACCGCCACCGTTTTGCCGGTGCGCTGGGCGGGCGTGTTGGGCGTCACCCAGCCTTCGTCAAAGGCGCGCTCGATGATGGCAAACTCGATCTGCTTGATTGTCACCGCCGGGTCGTGGATGCCCAGCGTGCAGGCGGCTTCGCACGGCGCAGGGCACACCAGCCCGGTGAATTCGGGGAAGTTGTTGGTGCGGCTGAGCCGTTCGTACGCCTCGCGCCACAGCCCGCGATACACCAAATCGTTCCACTCCGGGATGAGGTTGTTGATCGGGCAGCCGGAAGTCATGCCGTTGAGAATGTTGCCCTTGTGGCAAAACGGAATGCCGCAATCCATGCAGCGCGCCGCCTGCTGGTGCAGTCGCCCTTCCGGCAAATGCAGATGAATTGGTTCCCAATCGTGAATGCGCTCGGTAAACGGCCGTTCCCCCGCCGCCTCCCGCTGAAACTCTAAAAATCCTGTTGGCTTGGCCATGATTCCCCCTTCGGGTGAAGGAGATTGGAGATTGGAGACTGGAGACTAAAATAGTCTCTAATCTCCAGTCTCCAGTCTCTTTTATGCTTTCACTAGCTGCTGCTGGCTCACCTTAAACGCTTCCATCGCCAGCGCATCCCCCGTCAGGTCACTGTCGCGGCGGACCTGGTTGAACGCTTGCAGCATCAGCTTGTAGTCACGCGGCATCACCTTGACAAAGTGGCGCACCACGTTGTCCCACATCGCCAGAATCTTCCAGGCCAGGTCGCTCTTGGTGGCCTGCATGTGGGCAAAAATCATCGCTTCCAGCTCATCCATGTCGGCGGGATGACTAACCGATTCCAGCTCGACCATTTCCCGATTGCAGCGTTCGTGGAAACGGCCGTCCCAATCCAGCACATACGCCACCCCACCAGACATCCCGGCGGCAAAGTTGCGCCCCGTGCGACCCAGGATGACCACCTTGCCACCCGTCATGTATTCGCAGCCATGATCGCCCACGCCTTCGACAACGGCCGTTGCCCCCGAATTGCGCACACCAAACCGCTCACCTGCCACGCCACGAATGTACGCCGTACCACCCGTGGCCCCGTATAGCGCCACGTTGCCAATGATGATGTTTTGTTCGGCAGCAAAGGTCGCTTCGGCTGGTGGATAAATTTCCAGCTTGCCGCCAGAAAGCCCCTTGCCCACGTAATCGTTGGCATCGCCTGCCAGCGCCAGCGTCAGCCCCTGCGGGATGAACGCGCCAAAACTTTGCCCGGCCGATCCGTTGAACTTGAGGCGAATCGTGTCCTCGGCCAGGCCGTACATGCCGTGACGCCGAGTAATGGCGCTGCCCAGCGTGGTGCCCACGGTGCGGTTCTCGTTGCCGATGGCAAATTCGCCGTAAACCGGGTCACCGTTTTCCAGCGCCGGGCGACAAAAATCGAGCAAAGTGGTTTGATCAAGCGTGGTTTCCAGGCCATGCTGTTGGGGCTGTTTACGGCCGTTTGGCAGCAAATGCCCCACGTTTTCTGCTTCGTTAGGACGGTACAGCATCGGCGTCAAATCGATCCCCTGCAACTTCCAATGGTAAATCGCCTCACCCGCTTCCAGCCGGTCGGTGCGCCCCACCATCTCATCAATCGTCCGAAAGCCCAATTCCGCCATAATCTCGCGCATATCCTGGGCAATGAACCGCATGAAGTTCACCACGTGCTGAGGATCGCCCGCAAAATGTTTGCGCAGCTCCGGATTTTGCGTAGCGATCCCTACCGGGCAGGTATTGATGTGGCAGACGCGCATCATGATGCAGCCTAGCGTTACCAGCGGAGCCGTAGCAAACCCGTACTCTTCAGCCCCAAGGAGAGCGGCAATAATCACGTCCCGCCCGGTTTTCAGCTGGCCATCTGTTTCCACCGCCACACGATCGCGCAGGCCGTTGAGCAGCAGCGTTTGGTGCGTTTCCGCCACGCCCAGTTCCCACGGCAGCCCGGCATGTTTGATGCTGGTTTGCGGCGACGCGCCGGTGCCGCCATCGTGCCCACTGATGAGAATGACATCAGCATGCCCTTTGGCGACACCAGCGGCAATCGTCCCCACGCCCACCTCTGACACGAGCTTGACGTTAATCCGTGCCTGCGGATTGGCATTTTTCAGGTCAAAAATGAGCTGCGCCAAATCCTCAATGGAGTAAATATCGTGGTGCGGCGGCGGTGAAATCAGCCCGACGCCGGGGGTGGAGTGGCGCACGCGGGCAATCCACGGGTACACCTTGGGGCCGGGCAGCTGGCCACCTTCACCGGGCTTTGCGCCCTGGGCCATTTTTATCTGAATTTCCTGCGCTTCGGTGAGGTATTGGCTGGTCACACCAAAACGGCCGCTTGCCACCTGTTTAATCGCCGAATTGCGCGAATCACCATTTGCGTCTGGCGTGTAGCGGGCCGGGTCTTCGCCGCCCTCGCCGGTGTTGCTTTTGCCGCCGATGCGGTTCATGGCAATCGCCAGCGCCTCGTGCGCCTCCTTGCTAATCGAGCCGTAGGACATGGCCCCGGTCTTGAAGCGGCGACAGATCGATTCGACCGATTCCACCTCATCCAGCGGCACAGGCTGATCAGCCTTTTTCAGCTGGAGCAAGCCGCGCAGCGTGGCAAACTGGTGCGACCGATCGTTGACGTCGGCGGCGTATTTTTTGTAGGTGGCGTAGTCCCCGTTGCGCACGGCGTGCTGCAAGTTGTGCACCGTCGTGGGATTAAACAGATGGTATTCGCCTTCTTCGCGGAACTGGTATTTGCCGCCAGTGGGAAGGGCGCTGCTCTGGTTGTGAGACGGCCGTTTGGGGAACGCCTGTTCGTGCCGCATTTGCACCTCACGGGCTACCAGATGAATGTCTGACCCCTGAATGCGGCTGGGCGTGCCGGTGAAATATTTGGCTACTAATTCGGAATGCAGCCCCAGCGCCTCAAAAATCTGCGCGCCACGGTAGCTCTGGATGGTGGAAATGCCCATCTTGGACAAAATTTTCACCACGCCGTTGACCACCGCCTTGATAAACTGCTTCTCCGCCTGGTAGTACGGCACGTCGGTGAGCAGCTGCTTGCGGATGAGGTCGCGCAGGGTGGCAAAGGCCAGGTACGGATTGATGGCGTCGGCCCCGTAGCCGAGCAGCACGGCAAAATGATGCACCTCGCGCGGCTCACCCGACGACACCAGCAGGCTCACCTGGGTGCGCGTGCCCTGCCGGATGAGGTGATGGTGCAGCCCAGCTGTGGCCAGCAGCGCCGGAATCCCGGCACAGTTCTGGCTCAAGCCCAAATCGGACAAAATCAGCAGGTTGGCCCCGTTGGTGATTGCATCGTCCGCAGCCAAAAAAAGCCGGGCTAAGGCGGCCTCAAGCCCGTGGCCGCCCTCGTCTACGTCGTAAAGGATAGACAGGGTATGCGCCTTAAAGCTACCCTTAGAGGAGTTCGCATCCTCAGATGCGAACCGGGCATCTGAGGATGCCCGCTCCTCCGGTTTTGCGGACTGCAAATGCTTCAACCGGGCCAACTCCTCATCGGTGAGGATGGGGTGCGGCAGGCTGATCTGGCGGCAGCTGACGGCTTGCGGGTCCAACAAGTTGCCCTCGCTGCCCAGCAGGGTCTCGGTACTGGTGACCAATTCTTCACGAATGGCGTCCAGCGGTGGGTTGGTGACCTGGGCAAAGAGCTGCTTGAAGTAGTTGTACAGCGGCTGCGGCTTGTCCGACAGCACGGCCAGCGGCGTGTCGTCGCCCATCGAGCCGAGCGCTTCTTTACCGTCGCGGGCCATCGGGGTGATGAGCATGCGCAAATCTTCAAAGGTGTAGCCAAACGCTTTTTGGTGCTGCAAGACGGCATCTTCGGTGTGCAGGTGTACTTCAGTTTCTGACTGTTCCAGGTTGGCCACAGAGGGCAAATCGGCCAACCTGATTCGGTTTTCATCGAGCCAGGTTTGATACGGCCGTTCTCCCGCAATCCGCTTTTTCAGTTCCTCATCCCCCACGATGCGCCCCAGGCTGGTATCTACCAGCAGCATCCGGCCCGGCTCCAGCCGACCTTTGTAAGCCACGTTGGCCGGGTCAATCTCCAGCACGCCCACCTCGGAGGCCATGATCACCAGGCCATCCTTGGTAACGATATAGCGAGACGGCCGTAACCCGTTCCGGTCCAAAACCGCACCCACCACCGTGCCATCGCTAAAGCCAATCGCAGCGGGACCGTCCCACGGCTCCATCAGGTGGCTGTGGTACTCGTAAAAAGCGCGCTTTTCGGCCGACATATGGGCGTGTTTGTCCCACGGTTCGGGAATCATCATCATGACGGCGTGGGGCAGTGAGCGGCCAGACAGCACCAGGAATTCCAGCGCATTGTCCAGCTGGCCCGTGTCGCTGCCATCTTCGTCAATGATGGGCAGCAGTTTGTCCAGCTCGTCGTCAAACAGGGGGCTGGCGAACAGCGCTTGGCGCGCCTTGAACCAGTTCACGTTGCCGCGAATGGTGTTAATTTCGCCGTTGTGAATGACGGTGCGGTACGGATGGGCGCGCTTCCAGCTGGGGAAAGTGTTGGTGCTAAAGCGGGAATGGACCAGGGCCAGCGCCGCTTCCAGCGTCGGGTCGCTGAGGTCGGGGTAGTAATCTTGCAGCTGCTCAGACAACAACATGCCTTTGTAGACAATGGTGCGGCCAGACAGGCTGGGGATGTAAAAGTTGTCGCCGCCTACCAGCGGAGTAATCTCTTTTTCGGCCCAGCGGCGGATGATGAACAGTTTGCGCTCCCAGGCCAGGGGATCGTCTTGGGTTAAATATTGCTTTTGGATAAATAGTTGGCGAATGAAAGGTTCCCCGGAAACGGCCGTTTCCCCCAACTCTTTGTTACAGGTCGGCACGGTGCGCCAGCCCAGCAGCTGCTGCCCCTCTTCGGCGATGATGCGGGCCAGCATTTGTTCGCAGCGCTGTCGCTGGGCGGTATCTTGCGGTAGGAAGATCATGCCCACGCCGTACGCGCCCGGCTGGGGCAGGGTAAATCCAAGTTGTTCAGTTTGTTGCGTTAAAAATTGGTGGGGGAGCTGGAGCATGATGCCCGCGCCGTCGCCGGTGGTGGCTTCGGCACCTTTGGCACCGCGATGAGTCAATCGGCACAAAATGGTCAGGGCTTGCTGAATGATGCTGTGAGACGGCCGTCCCTGCACATCGACCACAAAACCCATGCCGCACGCATCCCGCTCAAACTGGGGATCGTACATGCCTTGCTTCTGGGGAAATCCATTTAGGCGACGCTGGTCACCCTCCGTGGGATCAAGCTTACCCATTTCCACTGATGATTGAACCTTCTTCATAATTTCCTCTCCTCATTCCTCATCGGCGCGTGTGCCGCGGTGCAGCACGGTTGTTCTTTTGTAAAAGGACTCATCTTTGCCAAAACAAAGACGCCAAATGCCCATCACTATTGCGTATGGGCGTGAAATTTGGTGACTACACAGGTGCGACGCACTTGTCCTGGTGTGTCGCTTGGCAAAACGCGCTAAAAAGTGCGTCGCACCTCTAATACCTGAATAGCTACGAAATTTGTTTATAAAAAATCACTGCATGGATTGAGTGCAATGAAATTTGTGGTTCAGCTTTTGGGTTTACCAGTGTGAGGAGGCTTCCCAACCCTCGTGTCTCACAATGGTTTTCTTCTTCTATTTGTGGGTCGGAAAATTATAAAAAAAGGCGGGGTCATTTGGGATCGTTAAGTTTATACGAGATTTCGCTCATTTTGATTAGATGATTTGTGAATTTTGTTGCAGGCTGCCACCACACCCACTGATTTTTGTACAAAACCACTAAGCGTTGCCAGAAATAATTCAGCTGAAATGACAAGGCTCGCCCGGTTGACGGCCGTTTCAGAAATCGCTAGATTTGATCACAGTAGAATAAATTCTGGCCCTGACGCCTCCTTGGAAAATGTTCCGCATTTTGCCAATGAGGCGTTTTTTCATTCAAAAAGGAGAGGAAAAGAAAATGAAAAGGTTCAAAATGCGTTCCGTTCGTCGTGTTGTAAACATTGCCGTCATCCTGGCTCTGTTTTTTGTGTTCACCCGCCCTGCCCTGGCCCAAGATGGTGAGCCGGTGGTCAGCGCTGTAGACACCGTTTGGGTGCTGTTTGCCGCTTTTTTGGTCTTCTTTATGCAGGCTGGCTTCGGTTTTCTGGAAGCAGGCTTTGTGCGCTCTAAAAACGTGGTCAACATTATGGCCGAAAACTTAATGGACACCACCATGACCACCGTTGGCTTTATCATCGCTGGCTTTGGCCTGATGTTTGGCACAGGCAACGCCTTTTTTGGCACCGAATGGTTTTTCCTCAACGGCATGCCAGACATTTACCCCGGCCTGACCATCCCCACCCTGGCCTTCTTCTTCTTTCAGTTTGCCTTCTGCGCGGCGGCTTCCACCATTGCCTCTGGCCTGATGGCGGAACGGACCGATTTTAAAGCTGACCTGGCGTACAGCTTTATTGTGGGTCTGATCATCTACCCCGTTTTTGGGCATTGGGTATGGGGCGGCGGCTGGCTGGCCGAGCTGGGCTATCTGGATTTTGCCGGTTCTTCCGTGGTGCATCTGGTTGGCGCGTACGTGGGGTTGGCTGGCACCATCGTTTTGGGTAAGCGTAAAGACAAAAAATTCGG
Organism: Ardenticatenaceae bacterium; assembly: GCA_020634455.1. Classification (GTDB taxonomy): domain Bacteria; phylum Chloroflexota; class Anaerolineae; order Promineifilales; family Promineifilaceae; genus Leptofilum. The sequence continues at coordinate 2,334,988 of JACKBQ010000001.1, forward strand.
CCACACCATTCGCGGGCACAATATCTCTTTGGCAGCGCTGGGTACCTTCATTTTGTGGTTAGGCTGGTTTGGCTTTAACCCCGGCAGCCAGCTGGCGGCTGACCCGATGCCAATTTCTCTCATCGTGGTTACGACTGATTTTGCCGCAACCACTGGCGCGATTTCTGCTATGTTCCTGGCGTACCTGCATACCCGCAAGTGGGACGTGAGTATGGCGTTCAACGGCGCGTTGGGCGGTCTGGTCGCGATTACGGCTCCCACGGCGTTTGTGACGCCGCAGGCGGCTCTGGTCATTGGCCTCATTGCTGGTGTAATCAGCTACTACGGGGTAGATCTGATGGAAAAACTGAAGATTGACGATCCGGTTGGTGCATTTCCGGTGCATGGTTTGAACGGCATGTTTGGCGTGTTGGCCGTCGGTATCTGGGGCGTCGATGGGTTGGGCCTGCTGCACGGCGGCGGCTTTACCCAACTGGGCATTCAGGCGGTGGGCTTGCTGGCCTGCACGGCGTGGACGCTGCCGCTCTCTTTCCTCATGTTCTACGGCATTCGAGCGGTAATGGGACTTCGCGTATCGGCCGATGTGGAAGAAGCGGGTATTGACCTGGCGTATCACGGCATTGGCTCTTACCCAGAATTCATTGGCGATAGCAAATCGTTTGCGACGCCTGTTTTCCTGAGCGAACCGATTCCTGGCTCTACGGACTAAATATCTATTATTAGCCACAGAGAGCACAGAGCGTTTTGAAGCGACAGTACCATTCTCAAACTCCTCTTTTTTCTCTGTGGCTTTTTCGGATAGGCTCTAAAAAGTTGCCCATCACCAATATTTTCTCCTTTTGTGCAAAGTGCACAATCAGGGAACGGCCGTTTTGCCACAAAACGACAGTTTGACGAAGCGATGGCCTATCGTTAAAATTACTAACTTGTAATCAAAATAAGTTAACGGCCAAGACGCCTCGCCAGAAAACCATCGGTTATTCTGTGCGCAGGCGTCTTTTTTGTTGGCAAACGTCCTGTTCGCAACTTCCCGCAGGCTGCTGCCACCCCGAAAACTAAATTGCAATCGGTGGGAAGTTGAGCAATTTTGTGTATATCCAAAAATTTTAGGAGAGAGATTATGAGTGGAAATAAAGCCCGTTTAGATGCAATTTCAGCAGTGATTAATTACAAACCTATCTCTGCACCGCTGAATTTTGCCCAAACGCCAACCAGGGAGCTATTTGCTTCTAATGTATTCAGTACGGCCGTTATGAAACAACGCCTACCCAAGCCGGTCTACAAATCAATCATGGCCACCATCCAGAAAGGCGCACCGCTGGACACCTCCACCGCGGACATTGTGGCCTCCGCCATGAAAGATTGGGCCATCGAAAAAGGGGCCACCCATTACGCCCACGTTTTTTATCCGCTCACCGGGCTTACCGCTGAAAAGCACGACAGCTTCCTCTCCCCCAACGGCGACGGCGCTGCCATTGCCGAATTCACGGGTGAACAGCTCATCCAGGGCGAGCCAGACGGCTCTAGCTTCCCCACTGGCGGCATTCGCCCCACCTTTGAAGCCCGTGGCTACACCGCCTGGGACGTTACCAGCCCTGCCTACATCCTGGAAAATCCCAACGGCACTACCCTATGCATCCCCACCGCCTTCGTCTCCTGGACAGGTGAAGCGCTGGATAAGAAGACCCCGCTGCTGCGCGCCATGAAAGCGCTCAACACCCAGGCGCAGCGCATCCTCAAACTGTTTGGCGATGCCGACGGCAGTCTGGTTACCTCTACCGCTGGCCCAGAGCAGGAATACTTTCTCATCGACCGCAACTTCTTTATGGCTCGCCCAGACCTGATGACGGCTGGTCGCACCCTGTTTGGGGCCGCTCCCGCCAAAGGCCAGGAGTTTGATGACCATTACTTTGGGGCAATCCCAGAGCGTGTGCTGGCCTGCATGATGGAAACCGAACGCGAACTGTACAAATTGGGCGTGCCCGTTAAGACCCGCCACAACGAAGTTGCGCCCGGACAGTACGAAGTGGCCCCGGTCTACGAAAATGCCAACGTTGCCACCGACCACCAGCAGCTCATCATGATCATGCTGCGGCGCGTGGCCGAAAAATATGGCATGGTGTGCCTCACGCACGAGAAGCCGTTTGCTGGCGTCAATGGCTCCGGCAAGCACGTCAACTTTTCCTTTGGCAGCGCCTCGCTGGGCAACTTGCTAGAGCCAGGTGATACGCCACACGAAAATGCTCGCTTCCTGGTCTTTTGCGCCGCCGTCATTCGCGCGGTGGACAAGTATGCTCCGCTGCTGCGCTCCGTTATCGCCCATGCGGGCAACGACCACCGGCTGGGTGCCAACGAAGCGCCACCCGCCATCATTTCTATTTTCCTGGGTGACCAATTGACGGATGTGTTTGAACAGATCAAGGCTGGCGGAGCCAAAAGCTCCAAAGCCAAGAGCACGCTCAACATCGGCGTAGACACCCTGCCGCCCCTGCCGCTGCACTCTGGCGACCGTAACCGGACCAGCCCCTTCGCCTTTACCGGCAACAAGTTTGAGTTCCGTGCGGTCGGTTCTAACCAATCCATCGCCACCCCGCTCATGGTGCTGAATACCATCGTGGCGGAATCTATTGATTACGTTGCCACCCGGCTAGAAGCAGAATCTGGCAATCTGGAAGCGGCCATTCAAAAACTGTTGCAAGAGATTATGGTGGAAAACGGCCGTATTATCTTCAATGGTGATGGGTATTCAGAAGCATGGCACAAAGAAGCCGAAGAAAAACGGGGCTTGCCCAACCTGCGCACCTCTGTAGATGCCATTCCTGAATTTGGTAGCGATGCCGCCATTAAACTGTTTGAAAAGTACAAGGTGCTTTCCGAGCGCGAAGTCACCAGCCGGGTTGAGGTAAAACTGGAACAGTACGCCAAAGCCGTCGCTGTGGAAGCCAAACTAACGGCCCGCATTGGCAAAACCATGATCTTCCCGGCCGCGATTCGGTACCAAAGCGAACTGGCCACCACCTGCGCCAACCTCAAGGCCGTTGGCTACACCTTCGATACCAACACGCTGGACCGCATCACCGAGCTGGTGCGCTGCCTGCAAGACAGCATCACCGAGCTTGACACAACCCTGGCCCATGACGGTGACTCGGTTGAGGAAGAAGCGGAGCATGCGCTCAAGAAAGTGATTCCAGCCATGAACAAAGTCCGCAAATATGCCGACACGCTGGAGCTAATGGTGGCCGACGATTTGTGGCCGCTGCCTTCCTACCAGGAAATGTTGTTCATCAAGTAAGCAAGTAAACAGTGAACCAGTAAAAAGTGAAAAGTGGTCGAGTTTGCCCACTTTGCACTTTTTTACTGACCACTTTTCACTGCTTTTCCCCCTGCCTGTATAATTCCCCTCATGTTCAACACCTCTTCTACCCGCCCGCAAGCGCTGAGTGCGCTGCGAGAAATTGCCCGCGCCCTGAGCACTGCCTGGGATTTAGACAGCACCCTCGATCTGATTGTGCGCAAAACCACCGAGGTGATGCATGTGGATTCCTGCACGATTTATTTGTTGGACCCAGACGGCCGTACCCTACGATTACGCGCCAGTACCGGCCTGGCCAACCGCGCCCTGGGCCGCGCCACGCTAGAAGTGGGCGAAGGAATGACCGGGTTTGCCGTGCAAAGCAACGAACCCGTTTTTGCCCGCGACGCCCAAACCGATCCCCATTTTAAGTGGGTGCATGAAGCAGAAGAAAGTCCATTCACGTCACTGCTGGCTGTGCCGCTAGACATTGAGGGGGATGTGCTGGGGGCAATGAATGTGCAAACGCGCCTGCCACACGACTTTAACGAGAACGAGGTGGCGCTGTTGTCGCTCATTGGGGATATTGCCGCCGGCACGCTGGCCAAAGCAGAACTTTATGACAAGCAAAGGCGGCAAATTGAGGAACTGCGGGGGCTGGCACAGGTGAGTGAAGTGGTAACCTCGCCGCAATATTTGGATGATATTTTAGATGTCGTTACAGAAATGGCGGCCAAGATGATGGACACGGCCGTTTGCGCCATCTTCTTGCTCAATGAAACCGGCACCCATTTGGAACTTCGCTCGGCACGCCGGGAACACACCCCCTACCAGTATCGCCCCCCCTTGCCCGTTGAGACCACCGACAGCGTCATCGGCACGGTGCTGCACACGGGCGAACCGATTTACATCGCCAATGTGCAAAATGACCCGCGCTACCAGAGAAAAGAGCTGGCACGCCAGGAAGGGCTCGTCTCCCTCCTCTCAGTACCGCTCAGCGTGCGCGATCATGTGATTGGCGTGTTTAACTGCTACACCACTGCGCCCCGGCAATTTAGCGAGGAACAGCAAACATTGTTTGCCACATTGGCCAACCAAACCGCCCTGGCCATTGAAAATGCACAGCTGGTGACGAATACGGCCGTTGTCCGAGAAATGCACCATCGCATCAAAAACAATCTGCAAACCGTAGCCATGCTCATGCAGCTCCAGCTTGGCGATGCGGATCGGCTGGACACGCGCGAAGTGCTGCAAACCAACATCCACCGAATTCGCAGCATTGCCGCCGTGCATGAAATCCTGTCTGAAAAAGGGTTCCGGCTGGTCGATGTCAAAGACGTGCTGCAACGGATCACCTACGCCACTGGCGAAACGATGATTCACCCGGAGCAATCGCTCACCATCCGCGTTTTTGGCGAGGCGATTACCCTGCCCAGCAAGCCAGCCACAGCCATCGCCCTGGTGGTCAATGAACTGGTACAAAACAGCCTGGAACACGCCTTCGCCGATCGTACGGCCGTAGGCCAGATCGATATCTCGTTGGGCCGCTCACCAGAGGAAATCATCATCATCGTGCGAGACAATGGCCGTGGCCTGCCCGATGCGTTTAAACGCGGGCTGGGGCTGGAAATTGTCGAAGCATTGGTGCAAGAAGATTTAAACGGCCGTCTCAAATTCAATCGCCCCCCACAAGGCGGCACCGAAATCAGCCTCCGCCTCCCCCGCAGCATCGAACAAAGTCAGTGAAAAGTAACAAGCAGCAGGTAATGTGCCACTTGCCCACTTGCAAACTTGCACACTCGCCCACTTGCAAACTACAATCCCCCCATGCGCATCCTAATCGCCGACGACGAATCGATCATCCGCATGGGCTTAAAGTCAATCCTGCAAGAGTTGGGGCATGAAGTGCTGGCGGCCACAAACGGCCGTGAAGCGTTGGAAATGGCCCGCCGCCACCACCCCGATCTCGCTATTCTGGACATCAAAATGCCCTTCACCGATGGCTTACAGGCGGCCAAAACGCTGGCGCGTACCCAACCGATGCCCATCCTGCTGCTCACCGCCTTTAGCGAGCAGGACCTGATTGACAAAGCTACGGATCTGCCCATCCACGGCTACCTCATCAAACCGGTCAAGCCGGAAGAACTTTCGGCCGCCATCACCGTGGCCCACAAACGTTTTCTGGAAAGTCAGGCGCTAAAAGAAGAGGCGGACAAGCTGGCCGACGCGCTGGAAACCCGCAAGCTGTTGGACAAAGCGAAGGCTCGCCTCATGGCCACCGGGCTTAGTGAAGAAGAGGCGTACAAAACGTTACAGCAGCAGGCACGGAACGGCCGTATCAGCCTCCGCGCCGTCGCCACCGCCATCCTCAAACAAAAACCCAGCTAACTTAAAATCTATCCGAAAAGCCACAGAGAAAAATAGAGGAATCTGAGAATTGAGCCTCCGCCTCTAAACTCTCTGTGAACTCTGTGGCCACTATTCGGACAGCCCCCCTAAACGCCAGGCGCTTCGATGTAAAACAAAAGCGCCTTCCAAACCAGTCGGAAGGCGCTTGCTTGATTATTTATCTGTCAAGTCAGGTAGAGACGCAACATGCTGCATCTCTACCGGGCCGATTACGCATCCAGCGATTCTTCCACCGAACGCGGCGCATCCACGGTGGCGTCTTCTGCCTTCTGAAACACCAGGGCATTATCCACTTCGTCAATATGCACGATGTCCCCGGCCACAAACTCGCCTTTCAGCAGCTTCACCGACAATGGACTTTCCACAAAACGTTGCAGCGCTCGTCGCAACGGCCGTGCGCCAAAATCTTCATCAAAGCCCTGCTTAGCCAGCCAACGCTGTGCCGCTTCTGTGAGGATGATGGAGAGGCCGCCTTGCTCAGATAGGCGCTCCTGAACCTCTTTCATTTGCAGCGTCACAATTTCCACCACATGCGCCTCGCTCAGCGGCTCAAAGATGATAATTTCGTCAATCCGGTTGATAAACTCTGGCCGGAAAGTTTTCTTCAGTGCGTCCTCGATCCGTTTGTGGTCAGCCGCCTCATCCGCATCGCGGGTGCCAGCAAAGCCCAGCGCCCCAGAGCTTTTCACAAAGCTGGTGCCCACGTTGCTGGTCATCACAATCACCGCATTGCGGAAATTCACCAAACGCCCCTGGCCATCGGTGAGACGACCGTCATCCAGCAGTTGCAGCAGCGCATTCCACACATCCGGGTGCGCCTTCTCAATTTCATCGAAGAGCACGACGGAATACGGCCGTCTCCGAACCTGTTCCGTTAATTGGCCACCCTGATCGTAGCCCACGTACCCTGGAGGCGCACCAAACAAGCGACTAACCGTATGCTGCTCGCGGTACTCACTCATGTCAACCCGAATCAACGCATCCTCATCGTCAAACAGGAACTCTGCCAGCGCCTTCGCCAGCTCCGTCTTGCCCACGCCAGAGCTGCCCAAAAAGATAAACGAGCCAATCGGGCGACGATGGTCGCTCAGGCCAGAGCGACTGCGGCGAATCGCGTCAGACAACGCCACAATCGCCTTGTCTTGTCCAATGATGCGCTCGTGCAAACGCTCTTCCATTTGCAGCAGCTTCTCAGCTTCCGTTTCCATCATCTGCGTTACCGGAATGCCCGTCCACGAAGCCACCACGCCCGCAATATCATCCTCAGTCACAATTTCATCCAGCTCATTTTCCGACTGCCACTTTTCGCGGGCAGCGGCAAATTCACCTTCCAAACGAAGCCGCTCGGCGCGCACCGTCGCCGCACGCTCATAATCGCGGACGGTGTGGGCCTCTTCTTCTGCGGCTGTGAGCTTGTCTAAATCAATTTTTAGCTCTTTCAAATCGGCAGGCAGCGTATGCAAAGCCACACGAAGTTTAGCCGCAGCCTCATCCATCAAGTCAATCGCCTTGTCCGGCAGGCGGCGATCCATCACATACCGCTGAGATAGTTTAACGGCCGCTACCAGCGCATCATCAGCATAGGTCACTTTGTGGTGCTGCTCATACCGTCCACGCAGCCCACGCAGCATCTCAATCGTGTCGTCTACTGAAGGTTCATCCACAAACACGGGTGCAAAGCGGCGTTCCAAAGCGCTATCTTTTTCGATGTATTGGCGGTATTCGTCCAGCGTAGTGGCCCCCACACATTGCAGTTCGCCACGAGCCAGCGCCGGTTTAAGCATGTTGCTGGCATCCATAGCTCCCTGCGCCGAGCCAGCGCCCACCACCGTGTGCAGCTCATCAATAAAGAGAATAATCTCGCCCTGCGCCCGCTGGATTTCTTCCATGGACGCTTTCAGGCGCTCTTCAAACTCGCCCCGAAAGCGGCTGCCTGCAATCATCGCGCCCAAATCCAGCGAGACGACCTTTTTGTTGAGCAGATTTTCCGGCACGTCATTTTTGTTGATTTTCTGCGCCAGCCCTTCCACGATGGCGGTTTTACCCACGCCCGCTTCGCCGATGAGCACCGGGTTGTTTTTGGTGCGGCGGCTGAGAACCTGCACGACACGCAAAATCTCATTATCCCGCCCAATAACAGGGTCTAGCTTGCCTTCGCGGGCCAATTGGGTGAGATCTCGACTGTATTTGTCCAAGGTGCGGTAGCGGCTCTCGGCCTGACGGTCGGTGACACGTGCTCCGCCGCGCAGCTCTTGAATGCTGTTCAGGACGCGGTCGCGCGTCACGCCAAACTCCTGCAAAATGCGAGAGGAGGGTGTGTTGCGCTCGCTCAAAATAGCCAAAAACAGGTGCTCAGTAGAGATAAATTCATCTTTTAGCCGATTGGCTTCGCCCTGAGCCAGTTCCAACACGGTGCGAATGCGAGGGGTATAGAATATTTGCCCCACGCCGCCACCATAAACGGACACTTTTGGACTACTGCGCAGCTCTTCTTCTAAACGTTGCTGCATGGCAGCGACGTCAATTTTTTGTTGGTTCAGCAATTGGGGAACGGCTCCATCATCTTGCCGCATGAGCGCCAGGAAAAGATGCTCGGTGTCAACCTGGGTGTGGCCGTATTCCTGGGTAAGTTCGTACGCTCTGGCGGCGGCATCTTGGGCACGTTCCGTGAATCTGTCAAATCGCATGTTTATTTCCTTGTTTTCTGGTTAACCACAGATTTCGCAGATTTCAGATTTTTTCTCTGGATTTTTGCGCAATGTGGAAAATTACGGCCGTTACTTTACTCACAAACAATTGGATTCACGTAAGAATCCAGCTAGTTATTATTAACAACTGCTAAAGCACCCGCGTCCCATCCGTTTCATCATAGCCATCCCCCCAGGCCAAAATCTTGAAGGGCGTTACTTCGATGAGCCGCCAAGTGGTACTGTCGTCGTAACGAAAGTCCCACTCGTACTTGTGGTAAAAGTAGTCGGCCAGTTGGTCTACGGTGTGGTGGTCGGCCACATGGGCCTCGCCTTCGATAATGACAACACTCAGGGGGTCCGGTAAGGAAAGCGTCACCGATTGGTTGCGATACATATTTGTGAATTTTTGGGTGTCGCTGCCGGTGGCAAAATAAACTTTCTCATCCAGCCAGACAAACCAGACGGGCACCAAGTGCGGACGGCCGTCGTAGCGCACAGATGCCAGCCAGATGGTCATCTCGCGCCCCAAACGTCCTATAATTGCTCGCCAGCGGTCTGGATTTCGTCGTCTCACAGGGGAGATTATACGGAAAAAATCGGTAAGCGGTAAACCGTAATCGGTGAACGGTAATCGGATTACGGTTTACCGATTACTGTGCCAAACGGCCGTTTCCACTGCCACATCTGCCAAACCCAACAACTGCTCAATTTGCCGGGCGAATGGCTCCGCCGGACCAGTGGTGATGAAGCGTACGTTGCCAGGCTGTGAGGCATCGGCCAGTAAACTGTTTTTTTGCAAGACCACGCTGGTTTGGCGGGCCACGGCGGGAGCGGGATCGATGATGGAAACGGCCGTTCCCACAATCCCCTTCACCACCGGCAGCACAAACGGATAATGCGTACAGCCCAAAACAACGGTATCCACACCCGCTGCCAGCATGGGAGCCAATGCCTGCTGCAAAATGTGGTGCACCGCCGGGCTGTCTAGCCGCCCTGCCTCAATCTCTGGCACCAGCCCCACACACGGGTCTTCCCAAACCGTCACGCCTTGCGCGTACCGGGCCGTGAGGCGAGCATATCGGTCGCTGGCAAAGGTGCCGCCCGTAGCCAATATGCCCACCTTGCCGCTTTGCGTTTGCTGGGCCGCAGGCTTGACGGCTGGCTCCATCCCCACAAATGGCACGTCAAACTGCTCGCGCAGCAGGCTCAGGGCCGCCGCCGAGGCGGTGTTGCAGGCAATCACAATTGCCTTGGCATTTAGTTGCTGAAAAAATTGGGTGATCCCCTGGCTAAACTGGATGATTTCTGCGGCGGAGCGAGAGCCGTAAGGCACATGCCCTTGGTCTGCCAGGTAGACAAACTGCTCCGCTGGCAGCTGCGCCCACAAATGGCGCAGCACCGAGAGGCCGCCTACGCCAGAGTCAAATACGCCGATGGGAGACATTTTGGTAATCGGTAATCGGTGTTCGGTAATCGGTAAACAGTCTACCGATTACTGATTACCGATTACGAATAACTGACGACCGGCTCAAAAGCTGCTTCGACCAGACCGCGAAACAGCCCCAGCATGTGCGGCGCGTTGTGGATGAGGTTTTCAGGGTGCCACTGCACACCTACGGCGTAGGGATGGTCAATCACTTCCACACCTTCAATGAGGCCATCGGGCGCAACGGCCGTTGCCCGCAAATCTTCTGCCAATCGCCTAATCCCTTGATGATGGAGGCTGTTAACGGCCGTTTCCGTACGTCCCAACTGTTGTGCCAACAAAGAATCTGGCTCGATAGTGACGGTGTGGGCCAGATGACTGCGCGGATGGCTGTTCAAGTGCTCATGGTGCATAGCACCAGGCATCAACAGCTCTACGTCTTCCCAAAGGGAACCACCCAAAGCTACGTTCAGCACCTGCACCCCCCGGCAAATGGCCAAGAGCGGTTTTTGTTGAGCAACGGCCGTACGCGCTACCACAAACTCCACCCGATCCCGATCCGTATCTACCCCGTAAACCTTAGCATTCCCTTGGCCCTGGTACACCGAAGGCTCAATATCGCCGCCGCCGGGCAACAAAATACCGTCCATCTGCTGGATTATTTCTTGCAAGTCGCTCTCGCTCAAGCCTAAAGGAATCATCACCGGAACACCACCCGCAGCGACGATAGCTTTCAGGTACGCTGGCATCAAACCATAAATATCAATCGGGGGATTCTGGTCAGAAGTTTTGTGGTAGGTGGTACATCCAATTAACGGTTTACGCATCATTTTAATCATGCTTTACTCCAAACAAAATATTTTTAGCAGATTACAGTTTACGGCTGTCAATTCAAATGAAGCCAACAGGGAACAAAAAAGGGTGAAAGCACGAAGCTTTCACCCAGTTCTCGGTGCCAGATGAATCATCTGGATTGGCGGCACCAGTTAAAACGAGCAACGGCCGTTACTCGCTAAAATTTGCACTTTAGAAAACCCGCTTTTCCCGCAAACGCGCCGACTTACCCGTGCGTTCACGCAAGAAATACAGGTTAGATTGGCGCACCACAGCATGACGATGCACCTCAATTTTTTCGATACGTGGGGAATTCAGCAGAAAGGTACGCTCAACACCAACCCCGTTAGAGGCAACACGGCGTACCGTAAAGTTACGGTTATTGCCTTCACGGCGTAAACGAATGACAGTACCACGCACAATTTGCGACCGCTCGTTACGGTCACCCACATTAATGCGCACATGCACGGTCACATCATCACCAACGCTCAATTCTGGCAAATCTTCTTTTGGTTCATCAAAGGCTTTCAGTAGTAAATCAGACATCATCCCATCTCCAGCGGAGTTATCCGCGAATTTTTCTAAGTGTAAGTTGCAGCACTCCTGTTATTTGCAAATCTTAAAGCATAAAGATAGCCCGCTTGGCGGGCTAGAAGGCGAAATATAACACGACAAGCGCGGGTAAGCAAGATTTTCTTTGCCTTTTTGGGGCAAAACAGCACTTACAGCAAAACCAAGGCCACTCATAAAAAAAAGCCCCAACAAAAAGTTGGAGCTTTTTACTTTTCAGGTACGGCCGTATCTTAAGCTTTCTTCAGAACGGGCAGCCCATTGCGGCTTTCAGACACTTTATAACCATCCGGTACTGCATCCAGAGCGCCGTCTTTAATTTCTTTGGCGAAGAAGTAGATGGTTTGGGTACGGCCGTTTTTCAACGTCGTGTCTTTGCGATGAAGATAGTAGGTGCGGTCTTTTGAGTTTGTAAAACTAAATGCCATTTTTTCCTTCCTTATACAATCGAATATTTCCGAACTGATCGCTAAACAATGAGTATCAGCACAGAGTTAATTTCATGCCTCTGTAAATTTGCCACGAGAGGCAACGGCTGCCCATGTTAGAACAAATTTGCGCACTTGGCAAGCATTTGAACCTTAAAAACGGCTCATTTTCTCCTGTAATCATCAAAAATTAAGGCTATCTCCCTGCTTTGACGCCCCTTTTGTTGACTGTTATACTTCACGGCTGCCGATTTAAAAGAAAGAATCATAAAAACACAACAGTTTACTCAGGGATATTTATGCGTTTATCACAAGCATTTGGCAAAACTTTACGAGAAGCCCCGGCCGACGCCGAAATGGCCAGCCACCAGCTGCTGATCCGGGCTAACTTTGTACGGCCGTTAGGGGCCGGAATCTATACCTACATGCCTTTTGGCTACCGCGTCCTGCGCAAAATCTGGAACATCCTCGCCGAGGAAATGGACGCCATCGGCGGGCAAGAAATGTGGATGCCCAACATCCACCCCGCTGCCACCTGGCAGGCCACCGGCCGCTGGGACACGGTCGATGTGCTCATGAAGGTCAAAGCAGGCGGCGGGCGCGAATACGCCCTTAGCGCCACCCACGAAGAAGTGGTGGTCGATCTGGCCCTGCGCGAGATTGAAAGCTACCGCGACCTGCCCAAGCTGGTTTACCACATCAGCAAAAAGTTCCGCGACGAGCCTCGCGCTCGTGGCGGCCTGATGCGTATGCGCGAATTCATCATGAAAGACGCCTACAGCCTGGACACCGACGAAACCGCTCTGGATGAGTTCTACCCCAAAATGCTCCAGGCGTATTACAACGTCTTCGAGCGTGCCGGGACGCCTGCTGTGGCTATTAACGCCGACACAGGCGCAATGGGCGGCAAAACTTCCCACGAATTTGTGGTGCCACACACGGATGGCGAAGACACCTACATCACCTCGGAAGATGGCAGCTATGCCGCCAACGTGGAAGCGGCCGAATTCATCCGCGAAGGCGAAAAGCCCGCCGAACTGGCCGAGCTGGTCAAAGTGGAAACGCCCAACTGCAAAACCATCGCCCAGGTGGCCGAGTTCATCGGCGTGCCCACCAGCCAGACGCTGAAAGCGGTCTTTTACTGGTGGTCGCCAGCGGTGGGTCGGGAGAAGGACGGCCGTTTCATTTTCGGCCTGGTGCGCGGCGATTTAGACGTCAACGAGGTCAAAATGGTCAACGCCCTGGGCGGCGGCGTGCTGCGCCCGGCCACGGACGAGGAAATTGTGGCCGCAGGCGCAACGCCCGGCTACGCCTCCCCCATCGGCCTGGCAATCGCCCCCGATTTGCAGTCGCCCGGCGTGTACGTGCTGGCCGATTTGTCTATCGAGGCGGGCGGCAACTTTGTGGTGGGCGCGAATGACGACGGCTACCACTTCACCGGGGCCAACTATCCCCGCGACCACGCCATCAGCAAAATGGCGGACATCGCCCAGGCGGATACGGGCCACAAAGCGCCCAACGGCAGTCGGCTGGTGGCGCGCCGCTGCATCGAGGCGGGGCACTGCTTTAAGCTGGGCACGCGCTACAGCAAAGCAACCAACGCCACCTACCTGGACGAAAACGGCAAGCCGCAGCTCATCTTCATGGGCTCCTACGGCATCGGCCTGGACCGGCTGATGGCCACCGTGGTGGAACTGCACCACGACGAGTACGGCATCATCTGGCCAGACAGCGTAGCGCCCTACCAAATTCACCTGATGCACCTGGGCAAGGGCGACGACGTGCGCGAAGCGGCTGACCAACTGTACACCAACCTTACCCGCGCCGGGTTTGAAGTGCTGTACGATGACCGCGAACTAAGCGCAGGCGTCAAGTTCAACGACGCCGACCTGATCGGCATTCCCTGGCGCGTGGCCGTCGGCGGACGTGGCTTGAAGGAAGGCAAAGTCGAGGTGAAGCGCCGCAGCGAGAAGGAGCGGATGGACGTGCCGCTGAGCGAGCTGATGCCGTTTTTGGGCGAGAAGATTTAGCGATTGGCAACTGGAGATTAGAGATTGGAACGGCCGTTTTCCTGAGGGAAACGGCCGTTTTTGTTTCCTGTATGGTATAATTCCCCCATGCAAAAAGTGTACCGTAAAGTCCCGGTTGATGAGCAGGCACGTGAGGCAGATTATTGGCGGACCCAGCCTTATCAGGCTCGTCTCGCCGCGCTTGAGCAAATCCGGCAGGAATATCACCAGTGGAAATATGATTGTAGACCCCGACTTCAGAGAGTTTATTCAATCGTTAAACAACAATCAGGTTAAGTATCTGATTATTGGTGGGTATGCGGTCGCCTTTCATGGTCACCCCCGTTACACCAAAGACCTCGATGTGTGGATCGAGTTAAGCGAAGAAAATGCCTCCCGCCTGGTTGCCGCGCTTGATGCGTTTGGCTTTGGTTCTTTGGGTTTGCAGCCCTCCGATTTTCTCGAACCTAACCAGGTAATTCAGTTGGGCTATCCCCCCAGTCGCATTGATATTTTGATGACCCCGAAAGGCATAGAATTTGGCACTTGCTACGAAAATCGCGTTGTGATTGAAAGTGATGGCGTCAATTTTGCCTTTATCGATCTGGATAACTTGCTAAAAAACAAGCGGGCTACGGGGCGTCATCAAGATATGGCTGACGTGGAAAATCTGGAAAAATAGCTGGGGGCTTTTGGAGCAAACAGAAAATGTCCCAACAGGTACTGTCCATTTGTGGCTCGATGGATTTTATTGACGAGATGGAAACAATCGCCGCCGAGCTAACGGCGGCGGGCTGGACGGTTTTCACGCCGCAGCGGGCCGAGGCGGGCTTTCGCTGGGAAGATTTGAGTGCGGCGGAACGCATCCAGCAGAAAAAAGCGTATATTGATGCGCATCTGGAGAACATTCGGCGGTCAACTGCCGTTCTCATCGCCAACTACCGCAAAAACGACATCAACGGCTACATCGGGGCCAATACGCTCATGGAAGCGGCGATGGCCTACACGCTGGGGGTGCCGGTCTATTTTCTGTTTCCCATTGGGGCGCAGGGGTGTCAGTTGGAGGCGAAGAGTATTGCGGAGGGGGTGTGGAACGGCCGTGTTGGTTTGTGAAAAGACAGCCAAAGGTTTACTTTGGCTTGGTCAAAATTAGGGACTCATTCATCCTTTTCATCTAGGCTATTACGAAGTTCCATGATTGCTTCCGATGCTGACTGTACTTTGTATGCACCGGCGCGAAAAGCAGACAATGACTGTTGTGCTTCTTCTGCAATTTCTTTACGTTGTTCGGCTAAGCTACAGACAAATTCAGCATAGTCTTCAGCCATCCAAGTCCCTGCCAAAAATTCCAAATCTCTATATTCTTTCATTAAAATTCAAAGCCACTGTGACTGATGAACGTGTAAATTTTAAAATTCACGTTTAAATATCATTTTCTCTGGGACGGATTCATATGTTGCTATAATACACTCGTTTAGGTCAAATTCGTAATGTCCATAAATATCTCTTTCAGCTAATGGGATTAAAATTTCATCCTCATTTCCAGTGAAAATATACTGAAAATTATGCAAATTCAATGAGCGCTGATGAATGTAATTTAGGACATTAACGGTGGTTTTTCGTGCGATGCTATGGAAAACACCATCGTGGATTAGGAAATGCGGCAAATTTCTATTTGAGAACAGGATGTTAAAAAATACTGTAAGCGAATAAGCTAGCATTTTGAACCGATACTTTCCTAAAGATTCGCTCTTCGGAACATCTACGATTACGTTAACTGGAGAAGTCGAACCTGAACTTTCTTCTATATCAAGATACCCTCCCTCTGTTGATTTATCCACGAAGATAGCACTTTCCAAAATTTCCTTATACAAGAGTCTCAATGTATTGATATCATTTTGGCTATTGCGGATATTGTCAATAATATCTCTTGTCAAAGTAGCAAGGCGCGTCTTTAAGTCTAAAATTGAAGATTCAATTTCTTGTACCTGATTTAATTTGGAATTATTCCGTTCAAGTTGAACTTTCTCTTCAATCAACTGTTCGTAAGTATTTCGGATACTATCAAATGCCCCCTCTTCTTGTAAAAGGCCATAGAGTTTTTGTCTCGTAGTCTCTAAACTTGAAATTTGCACTTGCAAATCTCCCATTAAATTATTGAGTTCCCTTTCCTTTTCTACTAAAAATCGCTGACGGTTGTTAGCGATTTGTTGACGGAAATTAATGACATCTGCCAAAGTGCTTTGAACAAACGAGCCCAATTCTCTATCTAACTCATTGTATAAATTCTCAATTTCTCTTAAATTGACCTCAATTTGAACGCTGTAACTGTCTTGGTAACGCGTCAAAGTCTTTTTATAGGCATAGTAAGAACTAAGTGCTCTGTTAGGCTAATTATTGAACTTTTACAATTGGATAAAGTCGCTTTAACTTGATTCGTGCATCCTCGGTTGTGAAGCGCCAATCAATGCCCACTTGCTTTTGATTGCGTTCTTCTTGCCACGCTTTGGCTCTGGCGGTCACCGTCTCCATGTCGGGCAAACGCGATTTCAAGCTTTGCCGTCGTAGAGCTGACAGTTCACACTCGGCCATGTTCAGCCAACTGGCATGAACCGGTGTGTAATGCCACTCGATTTTGTTGGCAATTCGGCGAGCCTCAAGCGGCGTAAATCGCTCATACAAACAGGCAGCATGATGAATGTTCAGGTTATCGGTCACCAAGACAATTTTTTTGGCTGTCGGATACACTTCATCTACGAGTTCCTTGAGCACCTGGGCAAAATCCAGTTTGGTGCGCTGCGCACTGACCCAAACCCGACGAAAACCGGCTAAGGGTTCAACCGCTAAAAAAAGCGAGCACTTGCCATGCCGCTCATATTCATGGTCTTCCCGTTTGGGTTGGCCGGGTTCCAGTGGCAGAGAACCGCGTGGCGTGGCGCGTAGTGCCTTCTGAATTTCATCCAGACAAACCTGCGGATAATCGGCATCGTAGGGTCGTTGGTAGACGTCCAGAATATCTTCCATCTGGGCCACAAAGCGGGACCCAGGCTGCGGCATATTCCACGATTTCACCTGCCAAGGCTTAAGTTCATTTTTTTTAGCGCATCTCCGACAGCGACATGGCTAATGGTGTCGATGATTTCTAATGACACCAACCTGTCAGCCAGTAAGCGTAGCGTCCAGCGGTCATAGCCTTCAGGTGGGTCGCTGCAAACTAGCGCCACCAGATGAGCTTCTGCTGCCCCGTCAATCTTGGGTTTAGCCCCTGGTCGTTGCTTTTCGTACAGGGCACGGTTTAATCCTTGGCTGAAGTAATGCTCTTTCAGGTTGTAGATGGTGCCTTGGCTGACCATGGCAGCCTCAACGACTTGCTTAATCGTTCGGGCCTCCCCTTGACTGCGGTCCAGAAGGAGCAGCGCTCTGGCTCGGGCGATGACTCGGGCTGAATGGACGCCAGACTTTATCAATTGTTCAAGTTCAGTTCGTTCGTCTTGTTTTAAGTAAATGTGTTGATGTGTACTCATGTCCTAATTGTGGACATTTTTAGAATAATTACAAACTTTAGCTTAACGATGCACTAAGTTTTTCCGAAATCTGTAGTGAAACATTTTCCAATTCTGTTTGTACATCTTGATAAGTCTCAAGAAATTTAAACTCTCGCAAACTTGTTTCTAGACGAGAAATTCGTTGATTTACTTGAGCAATTTGTGTACGAAGCTCGCTTATAGGCTTTTGAGTTTCATCTTCGATCTGATTTATTAGTTCCCTACGTGACGTTTGTTTATTACGAATATCTACTTGAACCAAATCATATTCATCAATGTTGGCATTTGGAAGCCCAAGTAGGTAAAAGTTGTATGCGAACAGTCTTGTTTTTCTGGCATTGTAGTTTAAAAAATTTAATGGATCATCTTGCTTATGCCGACCAATGTCATCCTTAATGAAAAAACGCATAAGCTCCCTATACCATTTATTATCATAGTAAGCTCCTTGAAAATATGCGTTCAAAAACAGCTTATCTCCGATTATCCGCTTCAAATCCTCAACTGGATATTCCCTCAGGTTTTCTTGCAAGCCAAAATAAGCAATTTTTTCGTCTTCAAAAGGGCGAGTAATTGTATATCTTTCATTTCCATCTGTGAATTCTAAGGAAACCGTATGCCCCTTTAAAAAAGGAGCTCTACTGAGATTTAGCGACCCACGCGGGGAAGACAGAAAAGCATAATCTATAAGTCGCACAAGTGTGGATTTGCCAATTCCATTTACACTTCTTTCCGCATCAGCATATTTGCCAAGAATTACGTTAATTCCTAGCCGAAATTCCACTCTGTCAAAAAGTCCGGTTTCAGAGTAGATTGAGTTGAGTATAACCATAACCTTTACGTAACCTTATACGATAATCTTGGTATTCAAGAAGACCTATCACATACAACATCGTTAAAGCATCCATAAAATGGTCTGGAGATCTTCGGGCGTCTTGCTCAAGGAATAAGCGTAATATATTCTCAATTATGACATAGGAATCTTTGTGTGGTTTTAACAACTTAATTATGTCACTTCCTAAAACAAGGAGGTTTAAAGAAAGTTCGCTCTCAGGATGTGGCCTAATCATAAATTATGACTTTTCCATTTTGCTCTTACGGCCAATAAAACAGCGTTCAAAGAAGTATATAAGAATGATGCGTATAAAAAACATGTACTCATCATCATTTTTATATTTCATTGAATAGTGATCAGTTAAAAATTCTAGTCTTTGTGAGAATTCTCCATTTGTTCGATTATAGTCCTGTCGTATTCTAGCTCGAAGTATGGCCTGTTCCTTGTCCGAAAAACCACTAAGTAATTTTTTTAGCGTTCCAAAATATAATAAGCAGTCTTCATATTCTTCTATCGCAGCGTCGATCTCTTGTGGAGAATAATTGAGTGCTATTTTATCCTCAATATACAAAGGTCTAGAATCAGGAATATCATTTTCTTCTATCTCAGAACTTTGAATTAAGTCCTCTAAAATGGTTTCGAGTAAGTCATTTGTATAAAATGCATCGTCAATTCCAAGGTGTTTTGCCAGCTCTCGCCTCTGCTTCCAACGGAGTTTGTCAAAGATTTCAAGGAGATGCTCTGGCCCTTGCTTAATGATTTTTATATTTAAGCTATCAACAAACTGAACTTCGTCAGCTGTAAATGTTAGATTATACACAACCTGCCAGTTAGGATAATTTTTTGACCAATGAGTAACAAAGCTATCAAAGTCGTCTTTGATTTTCCGTTTGAAGGCTCTTAAATCTCGCTTTTCAGGGCCATAAACAGCAATTATTGTCTTGGAATCATTTATTATCCCATCACAACCCTTATCGCGCTTTGGTTTTATGGGCGTAAAATTCTGACCATAGTAGGCAACGAAAAGCACCTCAACAAATTTCTGAAAATCATTGGCATAAGTATTATTTATTTGTTTCTGAATCAAGCTTGAGAGTAATTTTGACATCAATAAGCCCCGATAGACAACTTTGCCAGATGTCTTAATTTGATTAACGCGGTGGAATGAATCATAGTTACATAGAAAGATAGTGTCAACACCAATCCTAAACTCTTGTTTGTATTTTTCGCTCGATAAAGCAACATCTTTTCTTTGAAAGTAAGTGAGCTCAAACGGCCGTAAATCCTGCTATAATACCCGCCAATTCTCACTAAAAACTGAACCAATCGTGGAGGGTGCAATGACAACCAAACGACAACCATGGCACGCTGTAGCAACCAATCTCGTAGACGTGGCGATGGGGCGGCAGAGCGCCGATCTCGTCATTCAAAACGGCCGTTGGGTCAACGTCCATAGCGGCGAAATCATCCCCAAAACCGATGTGGCGGTGAAAGACGGCCGTATCGCCTACGTCGGCCCGGATGCCAGCCACACCATCGGGGAAAACACAGAAATCATTGCGGTCAACGGCCGTTACCTCATCCCCGGCCTGTGCGACGCCCACATGCACGTCGAGAGCGGCATGGTCACCGTCACCGAATTTGCCCGCGCCGTCATTCCCCACGGCACCACCAGCATGTTTATTGACCCCCACGAAATTGCCAACGTCCTCGGCCTGCCCGGCGTGAAATTGATGCACGACGAAGCGCAAACGCTGCCGGTCAACGTCTACGTACAGATGCCCAGCTGCGTGCCCAGCGCCCCCGGCCTGGAAACCCCCGGCGCGTCCATCGGCCCGGCCGAAGTGGCGGAGGCGATGCAGTGGCCCGGCATCATCGGTTTGGGGGAGATGATGAACTTCCCCGGCGTTTTCATGAGCGACGACAAGATGCACGCCGAGATGGCCGAAACGATGAAAGCGGGCAAGGTGATTGGCGGGCATTATGCGTCGCTTGACCTCGGTCTTCCTTTTCACGGCTACGTCGCTGGCGGCCCCGCCGACGACCACGAAGGCACCCGCCCCGAAGATGCCATCGCCCGCGTGCGGCAGGGCATGAAAGCGATGCTGCGCCTCGGCTCCGCCTGGTACGACGTTGCCAGCCAGGTGAAAGCGATCACCGAGCAAGGACTGGACAGCCGCAACTTCATCCTCTGCACCGACGACAGCCACTCCGGCACGCTAGTCCACGACGGCCACATGAACCGCGTCGTGCGCCACGCAATTGCCCAGGGTCTCAAGCCCATCACGGCTATCCAGATGGCCACGCTCAACACTGCCCAACATTTTGGCGTAGAAAAAGACGTCGGTTCGATCACCCCTGGTCGCTATGCCGACATCGTGATCAGCAGCGATTTGGTGAACCTGCCGATTGAGTTGGTAATTGCGAATGGTGAGATTTTGGCGCGGGACGGCCGTCTCACCGCCAATTTACCCCCGTACACCTACCCCGACTTCGCCAAAGGCACCGTCAAGCTGGGCAAGCAAATAACCAGAACTGATTTCGACATTCCAATCTCCAATCCCCAATCTCCAATCTCCACAGCCAAAGTCCGCACGATTGGCGTAGTCGAAAACCAGGCTCCCACCCGCGCCGAGGAGCGTGTTTTGCCCGTCGAAGATGGGCTGGTGCAGCTTGATACGCGCCTGGACGTGGCCCAAATCGCCCTCGTGGAGCGGCATCAAGCGACGGGCGGCGTGGTGAACGGTTTTGTTACTGGTTTTGGCTTTGACAGCCGCTGCGGCCTCGCCACCACCGTGGCCCACGACAGCCACCACATGATTGTGGTGGGTACCAGCAAAAGCAACATGGCCCTGGCCGCCAATCGCCTGGGCGAAGTGGGCGGTGGTGTGGTTGTCTTCAAGGATGACGAAGAGATTGCCCTGGTAGAGCTGCCCATCGCGGGCTTGATGTCTGACGAGCGGGCGGAGATTGTGGCGGCCAAAGCGGCCCGCATGGTGGCAGCGATGGCCGAATGCGGCTGCACGCTCAACAACGCCTACATGCAGCTCAGCCTGCTGGCCCTCGTCGTCATCCCCGACCTGCGCATCTCCGATTTGGGGCTGGTGGACGTAAACAAGTTTGAGATCGTGGATCTATTCGTTTAAACCATATGCGGAGTAAGCATCCTCAGATGCGGCTTTTAGCCCTGTTCGCATCTGAGGATGCTCACTCCTCCCGCAAATTTGATCGATCTCGGATCGATTGATTCGTAAGCTTTCTCCATCAACAACTCTTGCAATGGTTATTTAAGGAGAAAGCTGTGTCGAAGTTAAAATTTATTGGATTCCCCTTGATTTTTTGCGCCATTTTGTTCATTTCGCTGCTGGGTTGGTTGCGGAACGGCCGTTCCACCCAAGCCGCCCCCCTCGCCACTACCTGGTACGTGAACGCCGCCACCGGCAGCAACGGCAACTCCTGCCTGTCGGCGGGTTCCGCCTGCGCCACCATTGCCGGCGCAATGGGCAAAGCTGGCCTGAACGACATCATCGAAATTGCCGCCGGAACCTATAACGAAAATCTGGCCGGATCGCTTATCGTGCAGGATTTGACGCTGAACGGTGCGGGTGTGGGCAGTACCATCATCGACGGCAGCGCCAGCGGACGGGTGCTGGAAACCACCGGCAATGTCACCATCACCGGTATGACCATCCAAAACGGCAGCTTTAATCCGGCCGACATCTTCGGCGCAGCGGGCATCGCCAACTTCGGCAACCTGCGCATCGAAGACAGTCTGGTTACGGGCAACCACACCACCAGCGGCGGCGGTGGCATTTTTAACAACAATCAGCTCACGCTGGTTAATTCTGAGGTATCTGGCAACACCGCAGGCAGCGTGGGCGGCGGGATTGTCAACTACATCAACAGCACCATCACCGTTACCAACAGCCTGATTGCCAACAATGATGCCAATCAGGGCGGCGGGCTGTACTCCATCGGCAAGGTGCTGGTGACCGACAGCACAATTCAGGGCAACACGGCCGAAGTAACGGGTGGCGGTATCATCCTTTGGGGCGGTACGGCCGTTCTCGACCGTATCACCATTTATCAAAACGACGCCGTCCAGTACGGCGCGGGCCTGCTGAACAACGGCGGCGTCTTCACCATGACCAACAGCACCGTCAGCGCCAACAGCGCTCCCGATTACGTGGGCGTGGCCAATATTGGCAGCACGGTCAAAGGCACTATTCTCAACAGCACCATCGCCTTCAACACGGTGACCAGTGCAGGCACTCGGTACGGTGGTGTGGCCAACATCAGCGGCGGCACGCTCACCATTCAAAACAGCATCGTGGCCCAAAACGATCAGCGCCAATGCATTGCCAACGACAACTGGACCTCCGCAGGCAATAACCTGAGCAGCGACACGCGCTGCGCCTTTACCGCGACGGGTGACCTCCAGCTGACCGACCCGTTGCTAACCTCGCTGGGCGATTACGGCGGGCCAACGCTTACCCATGCGCTCAGCCCCAGCAGCCCGGCGATTGACGCGGGCAGCAACAGCGCCTGCCCGGCCACCGACCAGCGCGGCAGCAGTCGCCCGGTGGATGGCAACAATGACAGTACGGCAGTTTGCGACATCGGCGCGTTTGAAGCCAAAAACCAGCTCACCATTGCCGATCTGTCTGTGGCTGAGGGCGACAGCGGCACCACCAATGCCGTGTTCACCGTCACGCTCTCCCCGGCCAGCAGCCAAACGGTGACGGTGGATTATGCGACAGCGGCAGGAACGGCCGTTGCCAATAACGATTACACCACCACCAGCGGCCAGCTCACCTTCACCCCCGGCCAAACCACACGCACCATCACCGTTCCCATCAACGGCGACACCAATGACGAGTCCGACGAAACGTTCACCGTTAACCTGAGCAATGCCAGCAATGCAGATATCATCGACGGCACAGCCACGGGCACCATTGTGGACGACGACGGCCTGGGCAGCCTCACCATCAACGACCAAACCGTGGCTGAAGGGGACAGCGGCACAAAAAGCGTCGTGTTTACCGTCACGCTGTCGCCAGCCGCCGCCAGCGCCGTCACGGTGAATTACGCCACGGCCAACGGCACCGCCAGCGCCAGCACAGATTACCTTACCAACAGCGGGCTGCTCACGTTTAACCCCGGCCAAACAAGCAAAACAATCACCGTCACGGTCAATGGCGATGACACCGATGAGGGGGTGAGCGAGAACTTTTTGGTGAATCTGAGCAATGCTTCTGGGGCCAACATTGCCGACAGCCAGGCCGCAGGCACGATTACGGATGACGATACGGCCGTTATCTCGCTCATAGCCGGGCCACAGGTGACAGAAGGGGATAGCGGGACGAAGACGGCCGTATTCACCGTCACCCTCACCAATCCCGCCAGCTTCCCCATCACCGTGGATTACGCCACCGAAGATGGCTTTGGCGACACCGGAGCCGACGCAGGCAGCGATTACGAAGCCAAATCAGGCACGCTCACCTTCACGCCCGGCACAGACTCCCTACCGATCAACGTCACCATTTACGGCGATGGGATGCACGAACCAGACGAACGCTTTGCCATACGCATCAGCAACGGCAATCCCGCCCCCCTGCTGGCCACCGTAACCTACGGCGACATCCTCAACGACGACAACATGAAGGTCTACCTACCCATGATCATTCGGTAATCTTTTTAACAGGACGCTGATGAACGCGGATAAACGCTGATTTTCACTTCTATCCGCATCATCCGCGTTTATCCGCGTCCTATTTTTTATTCAGCCTCCGAACTCGGTATAATCTCCGCACGAAACCTAAAATCAACCAGCGGAGAGACCCGTGACAAATCAAATAACTTTCGACAACAAAAAATTAGTGGCAGAAAAAGTTGCCCAGGCTACCCAAATTCTCAACGAGCTAGACGTGGATCTGTGGCTCACCTTCGTCCGCGAAACAACCCTCTCACCCGACCCGGCCCTGGAACTTATCGCTGATGTGGACGTGACCTGGAGCTCCGCCTTCATCCTGTGCCGGGATGGGACGCACGTGTGCATCGTGGGCCGTTTTGACCGGGAAAACGTGGAGCAGTTGGGCGTTTACCCGCAAATCATCGGCTACGATCAGGGCATTGCCGATCATCTACGCACCGTCCTGGCGGAGAAAAATCCGCGCCAAATTGCCCTCAACTACTCAGAAAACGATGTGGCTGCCGACGGCCTGAGTCACGGCCTGTTCCTGAACCTGCAAGCGATGTTGGCTGGCACCCCCTTCGCCGATCGGTTCGTCTCGGCGGAAAAGATTATTGCGGCGCTGCGCGGGCGGAAAAGTCCAGAGGAGATTGAGCGGGTAGTAACGGCCGTTACTACCACCGAAGCCCTCTTCAACGAGGTAGAACAGTTTGCCAAACCGGGCATGACCCAGCGCCAGATTGCCGATTTTGTGCGCGGCCGTATCGACACGATGGGTCTCGGTTACGCCTGGCCCAAACCATTTAACCCGATTGTGACCTGTGGGCCAGATTCGGCCGTGGGGCACGCCGCCGCCGGGGATGTGGTTCTGCAAAAAGGGCACACCCTCCACCTCGATTTGGGCGTCAAGCAAAACGACTACTGCTCCGACATCCAGCGCATGTGGTACGTGCTCGACGACGGCGAAACCGAAGCGCCACCGGAGGTGCAGCACGCCTTCGAAGTGGTGTATGGAGCCATCAAAGCGGGCGAAGCAAAGCTCACCCCTGGCACCCCCGGCTGGCAGGTAGACGAAGCCGCCCGAGACTTCATCGTGGACAACGGCTACCCGGAATACATGCACGCCTTTGGCCACCTGCTCGGCCGCGTGGCCCACGATGGCGCGACGGTGCTGGGACCGCGCTGGGAGCGGTACGCGGGTATCTGCGAACTGCCGGTGGAGGTGGGCAACATCTTCACGCTGGAGCTCCACGTCGTCGTGCCCAATCGCGGCATCATGAGCCTGGAAGAAGACGTCCTGGTCACCAAATCCGGCGTCGAGTACCTCAGCAACGCCCAAACCGCGCTGCGCTACATCAAGAGCTAAAAGCGAATTTTTTGATGGACCAAAGTTTCTGGATTTTTGAAGTCATTGGAATTGGAGCCGTTTTTGTCGTGCTGTTTAGCATTGCTTCTTACGAATTCAGGAAACGAATCGATCCTTATAAAAAAATCAGACAAGAAATAGCCAGACAGACAGGGTTAAAGATGGTTCCTAAGCTCGGTGACCCTTTTGCCTTGCAAGGATTCACGGGCAACAGATTAGGAACTGTTTTCACGATGCCGTTTTCGCGGGATCGTTTGAAAAAATATGAGGTTAGCAATCAAAATCCAAAAAATCTTAAGCTTTCCATTCAATCCCGCAATGTTCCGCTTGCCTTTGATAAATTTGCAAGTCTGCCAGCTACAAATTTAGCTCCTTCAACAAAACCTTTTTTCGAGCAATTTGAGGTCTATGGCAAATCTACAAGTTTTGCATTCAAAATCGCGGAAAATACGATTCTTTGCGAGAAATTGCTCGGATTAACGCAATACACCAAGGCGATTAAGTTCACGGTTCGCAAAGATCGAATTGTATGTTACGAGTCAGGGTTTAGAATGGCATCGAGTGATGCTGATGAAGTGATTATTGGCTATCTGATATTTGCTGTTCTTGTCGAAATTGCTAAATGGGTTGATAGCATTCCTCCTAAAAGCATCTAATAAAATCAATTTTTTGCCAGGTACAGGTGAAATGCCAACAAAAGAAAACCAGCTCACAAAACGCGAGCTGGTTTTTTCATTCATAGGCTGTTTCTCCTAATAAGTTTGGGAAGAGGGCAAAATCAAGACGGCTAAAATAAGTGTTTAAGGCATTTCTCCTTTCCGAATTGTTTTGCTAGTTGAGGCCAAGCATCTTAAAAAGTGAATAGCTGGCGATAATCAAAAGAATGCAGCAAGTGGTTGCTAATCTGCGGCTTGTTGCATCATAGTTTCTCATAGCCGCTTTCAAAGCGACCCAAATGGTAAAAACTATTGGGAGGAGGCCCCCGATTGCCATTGTGGTTGGAGCTGCAAGGTTTATGCTCATTACAATTGTTCTCCTTTTTGTTACGGTTCTCTATCGTCATCTTTTCTCCAATAAAATTTTGTTTCTTGACCTTATATTAGAGCAATGCAAGATTGTTCTTTGGACATTTGAATGCCAAAAGCCAACAAAAACGCCTCAACCTATAACAAGATTGAGACATTTTTCGTCAAATTTTTTGATGATTGGGGGGAGAAAAGATGAAGCGTTTTTACACTGCGTATTTGAGCAGACGTAAAGCTTCCAGGCGTAGCACAGCTGGAAAGAGAGATTTGTAAATGTTGCAGTTGGGGGATTTCACATCGAAGCGGCCGGTGGCGCGGTAGGTAAGAGCAGGACAGCCACCTGCGCACCAGTAACGCCAATGGCAGCTGCGGCAGCCTTCTTTTTCATCCACACTGGGATTTTGCAGATGAATGGTATCGGCACGCACAGCAGCCAGTGGGTCATGCACGCGCACGTCGGTGATGGGCTGCTCAATTTCCATCTGGCATTTGGCCACCTGGCCGTTCTGGTCAATGACTAGGTAGTTTTGCCCCACCCCACATGGCCGGTCGTGGAGTGTGTCCAGGCGAGCACGATCGATGATGGCTCCCAGCAAGCTGTGCCGGGGTAAGTCCGATTCAATCACGGCAAACGCTTCTTCCATCGCTTCGATAATCGTTTTTTCGGAAAATGGCAGGTCTGCTACTGGTGCTGCACACTCATTTTCGCGGAAAAAGTTGAGGCTGAAGGGGAGTTTGCGCTTGAGCACATAGCGCACGGTGTCGGCCAAGCCGTGCAGCGTACGATTGGTGACGGTGATGGAGATGGTAGGCGTGAGTCCGGCAACCTGCAAGCGGTCTAACGTGCGCTCCACGTGTGCAAAAGAGCCTGCCCCGTTGGCAAAATGGCGCTGGGCATCGTGTACTTCGCCCACACCATCCAGGGAGATCATCAGCCGCAGTCCGCTTTGCTCAATGGCTTCAATTATCCTTGCGCTGAAGGCAACGCCGTTGCTCAAAATAACGCCTGTTAGTTCCAATTCGTGCAGATCGGCCAGTTCCTGAGCATATCGGTGCAAGGCAAGCACTGTTTTCATATTCAAAGTAGCTTCACCACCAGCGTATTTGATTTTGACGCGGCGGAAATTGTTGTTGGTGGCTGAACGGAAGATGGCTTCGATGGCAAAACGGCCGTGTGCCAGTTCCATTTGATCTGGAGTTTTGTGTAGGTAGCAGTAGGGGCAGCGCAAGTTGCAGGCGTTGGTCACGTGTAGCCAGGCAGTCAGCGTTTGCGGCTGACCCCGCTGCGGTTGGGGTACCAAGCCTTCCGGCTGGAGCAATCCAAGCTGCACAAGCTGTTGGGCAGCGGCCAGACCACCGGGAAGGTCGCAGTTGGTCAGAACCGCATCCGTAAGGGTGCGTGGCGTTTGGAACTGGTTTAGCAGCTCAAGGCTAGCCTGGTTTAGAAGCACAACACCTGTTTGGCCATGTGGGTTAAAGAGGAGCGCGTGAGTGTCATCTAATTGTTCCTGGTGCAGTTGGGGTAAGCTGAATCGCTTATTGAAGAAATCTCCTGGATGAAGCGTGGCTGGCATTGGTGCAAACCCATCATCTGGGCAAGCACAATCGTCATGAATTGTCACGCTAGAGGAGGCTCGCCCCATGTCAGAAGAAGTATCAATATTTTTTTTAGCAAAAATTAAAAAGGGCCGAATACGAGAGGTGTTATCAGACATTTTACTCTTCCTCATTGAGATTTCCCCAAACCATATTGTAGGCAATACTTAGAAGAAAGTTGGCGGCTTTCAAGCGTATACAGGTGAATTGATTATACTGAATTGAGGTGAAGATAATCCAACAACTGTCTGGCAACAGTCTGACAAATGTCTGACGAAACGCAACGAAGCGGCCGTTTTAAGAAACGGCCGCTTCGTAGAAAAGAAGATGGGTTACTATGTTTAAATGCCTAAAGTACGTTCTAAGTACAGGATCATGGGTTCTAACTTGTCCGAAACGCAATACTGTTCGGCCGTTTTCCGGGTAAATTCCATAATTTCTTGCAGCCGCGATCTTTTATACGATTTAAGTAGGTGATAAATTGTAATTTTTGTTTGCTTCATTTTTGGATCGTGACTAAATGGAACCACCGTGGCGTATTGCTGAAAACAGGCAACTGCTTGCACAAAATAAAGTATCCCTTCACGAATATAAATCATCTTATCGTTATCATGTTGGGTTTCAGCGAGAGATGTCCCTCTATCAAAGCTCATTTGCGCCTGCAAAAAGTACATTTTGCCCAATACTTGCCAGTAGGAATCGATGGGATTTATTGGAGGGTTTTTAAATCCGTCTCCTTCCTTAGGACGATACTGTTTATCAACAGATGCTTGGGCTGTTTTTAACTCCCGACGTGCCATATTTTGTTGCTCAGCGGCATAATATAACGAAACTAGGTCTAATGAGAGATCCGCAACCTGTAATAATGATTTGTTTTCTTGTGCCAGGTTACGGGCCTTTTCCAGAAAGTCTTGGGCCTGGTATTGTCGTTCTTGGGCATCCTGTTTTTTGTTGGTTGTACATAAAATTGCTGTCCAATCCCGGTATAGGCGACCTAATTCAGCGTAAGCTCTCAACAACTGGCGTTTGTCTGTTTCTTTAAAAATATCTATAGCGGTTTGTAAATAATCTCGGCCTTTCTGTAGAAAACCTACAGCTTCTTTTTCATCGTACACTTGCAAGAAGAATAGATTAGCCAAACGGCGCATTGTCTCACCTAACGCCAATTGGGATAAACCTCTCCCTCGCAATTCGCTGAGATGACCTTCTCCAGCAACCAAATCTGAAAAAAGTTGATCAGCTTGTTCGCAAAAAGCCCTGGCGCGGTGTGGCTGATCCGCCAATAAGCAAATCAACCCCCAGGCATTGTAGCTTAATGCCAAATTATAAGGTTGTCCCCGACGCTGCCAGATTGCAACAGCATCTTCTGCTAACGCTTCTGCTTCATCAATTGCCCCAAGTTGAGCATAAACATAGGCTAAATTTGTGATAGAAGCCGCCATTTGATGTAGTACATCTACTTGTCTATAAAGCTCAATAGCTTTGCGATAATAATTAATAGCGGTGCTAAACTGATTATTCAACCGATAAGCAAACCCGATATTATTATTGGCTCTCCCTAAGATTTCTGCCCAGCGCCAAGGTTCATCTTTATCTAATGCACTGAAATCTTCTTTGGTGTTTAGCAAAGACAAAACAGAGTTAAGAGTTCTCAATGTTTCATCTTGAGAACTGATCGTAGAGGACATTGCTTCGCCCAAAGCCGTGAGCAATGCGCCTTGGTACAATGGATCACGGGTTTGTTTCCAAGCAAATGCCTTTTTGCGGCTGCGCTTAATTTTCTGGGCAATGCGCTTCGCTTTTTCAAACTCGCCACGGGCATTGTAGCGGCGTATCCATAACACGGCGCTGTTTCGTTTGAATTCGTCTTCGTGTTGGGCAATTATGCTGTTCAAATTGCTATAACGGGTATGTTGTGCTTCTTGGTTGTCTTGGTACCACGTGTATCCTAGCTGAACGTAACGGAAAAAATGAAGTACTGTATCTAGCAGTCTCATATCCAGGCCAGTGTGATGGCTTTTAATTGCTTCTTCTGCCCAGCGATTGTACAGCTGCCAATAAGCTTGGAGGGGGTTTAGCTGTAGCTCATAATGCAACTGTTTCACTTTAGCATTTTCCAGCTCTCGCTGCTTGGTTCGACGTGGCGTTGTTTTATAACTATCTTTACTCTCCAGAATAGACTCGAATTCCGTAGTTAATTTCTTTTGTTGGGCTGCATAATAATTCCGAATACGCTCAAATTTTGGCCTGGTATCTTGATCTAAATCCCGTAGGCGTTCCTGGTCCAGGATGTCGAAGACTTCATCATGAAGAAAAAGCTGCCCGGCTGGATGTATGCTGGATTCGGCATGTTTGATAAAGGTGTATTGGCGCATTTCATCAAAAAGGTCTTCGGCGCGTTTTTGGCTCATCTGGCTATCTAGATGGCACAGCAAAGGAACATCCAGCCCTTGGCGGGCAAAGACGAGGTACCGAATGATATTGCAATGTTGTTCTGGCAGATCGTTCCAGAGGCGGTAGGCAATTTTGCGGCGCAGCTCTTGCGGATTCTCAAACAGTTCGCTTAACGAGGTGCTGTCGTGTGAGGCCAGATCGGCGGCGAGGCTGAGGTAAATGGGACGGCCGTTTTCAGACCCCCTAAAAATCTTGTCAAATAGTTCCTGGTCTACATCCTCTAAGACACTGCAATGAACTGCCAACTCTTTCAAAAAAGTTTTAGCATCACGCTTTGACAATTTATCAATATAATGACCTTTGTAACGGGAGCCGGTTTGCTGGAATTTGTCTTCAAACTCCACTTGAAGCTCCCGGTGCTCTCGGCCCGAAAAAACGGTAACACAGTTTGAAAAGTGGGGAATTTGATTTAGCAGCCAATTCTTAACCGACGTATTTTCTCCCTTGATCTCGCACAAATCACGAATATCTTCACTTTCGTACTGCACCAATTCCAACGTGTCGAAGGTTAATACCAGGCGGTAATCCTTGCTCAATTCATTGAGGCATTCAATAAACTTCTGTGTTAACTCCTGCCGCTTTCTTTGCAGCAAACTTCCGCCAACTCCCGTGTCGCGAACCTCATCAAATTCGTTCCTCATAGTGTGATATGGCTCGAAATATTCGTTTTTCGGGTCTAAATTTTCGGCTAGTTTGCGTTCGATATCTGTATTGCTGTGCATTTCAGATTGATATAAATCAACAATATTGCTCCAACGTACAGCCTTGCCAACGTGCTTTACAGTTTTGCCAATTTCACTAAGAAACCGAGTTTTGCCTATGCCGCCCATCCCCACAAGGTAAAAAACATACTCTTTTTTATTATCTTTAATTGCCCGAATTACCTGTTCTAGTAAATCCTGGCGGTCAGTTCCGATCATCTTGTCGGTTTGTAATGCGGCTGTGTAATCATATGTCATTTCAGTCATCATTTAGCCTCCGCACCCTCCAATAATTGTTCTAAATGTAGGAGAAGTTGTTTGTAAAGTTTGGGAACCAGGTCTTGCAGTTCTTCATCTTTGTTTAAGCGGCGTTGCAAAATATCTAGATTGTCGGGGCTCATGGTGTCTAGCAAATTAAGATAATTTTGCACGGTAATTTTGTTATCAGGTTCCAAGCGTTGCGATTTATAAATAGTGGCTTCATGAAATAACAGCTCTGGGAAATAAGCTGGCATACTGGTTTGAAATTCTTTGGCCCACTCTCTGTACATTTCCAAGGCAAAGGAATGCAACTCTATAAATCTGGTTGGGTTTTCAATTTGTAAGTGCCGGTTCAGGATTCGTCTAGCGGCTACTGCGGTCACATAAGCATTGTGATGATCATCCCACCAAACGAGGTGTGATTTTTTGTCTAGCTTACGCAGGGCACGCAACAAAAAAACATCGCTTGTGTCGTCTGAATAGTCGGTTGTTTTTTCTAGCATTAGGCGTAAGGCTTGGGAGCGATAGTAACGAAGTGGAGCAACGGCCGTTATCATTTGCCTAAATGATGCCGGTAACTGCGATAAATGCTCAAAAATATCTTCAACATATGCATTCCATTCTTCAACTCTTGCTTCTCTATACCGCTTTTCCGATAGCTCAAGATTACGGTGGCTTAACTTTGTTGTTAGGCCAGGCGTACCAGCAGAATCATCATACAATTCTTGAGTAAGTTTTTGAGAAAGGCCAAGGTTTTTAAGTTGTTTGGCTGTTGCTTCTAGATCAAATGGCGACACTTCGCTTTTTTCAATTGGTGTCGCCCGCCGACGTACTTCTACCCGCTTCCAGCGCAGCACTCTGTTTCTGCCTGTACCAATAAGTAAAATTTTGTTGCTTTTGAGAAGCGGTTCCAAAAGGTTTACCTCTAGGTCTTGCCAGGCTTCATCATTCACGCTTTCTGTTGTGTCTAACAGAATGATCAATACCAGATCAGAGGCGAGGGAGAGTATAAACTCAAGGCTCTCTTTTACATTTTCGGTTTGAATAAGCTGGTTTGCTTTTTGCTTTCTTTCATCCGTCAACAGCGGTTGGCTAAGATTTGTTGTGATTGTTGTAATGAGTTGGTGGAGAACGGCCGTTACCGTCTGTTCATGTTCAGAAAAATCATAATAAAGTGCGCAGGTTGGCTTTGCTAATGCGTTGGCCTTAGTTGGATCATACTGATACCGATGTTCAATTTCCTTAAGCAACCAGGTTTTGCCAATATCTGCAACCCCCCAAAAGCTAACAAGCGTTTGGCTAACAAACTCACGCCTGCGTAAAGCCAAAACACGCTCATCTATCATCGCTAGCTCTTTTTCTCGGTTAACAAACTTTTTTGGCTCATATTCCTCCACACCCTGCGTCTTTCCTGGTGGCATGTTCCAATCCTCCTCTCGTGATACATTTGGGGGGAACAGGGTTGCACTAAATTTTGAAGAGGGCTGAGAACGTAGGCCTTTGCCTGATTTTTTTTGCTGCCATCGCCGTTGTGCAAATGGGACTGAAGCGTCACATTTACTGGCAGCTACAAGCTGCATGAAATCGCCTTGATGAAAACAAACGGTCTCAAATTTCTTACTATCCTCACCTGTGCTTTTTTGAACTGTTCCAATAGACATTTTATTTTTATAAACCTTTACTGTAAAAACCAAAAAGAATCTTGCAGTAGACCGAGCGCAATTGGCTTTGACTTGAGCAAGTCACAGAGAAATCGCCCTTCGTTTTTCAAATTACTTTCTGTGATTTGCTGCTGACACGAATATTGCGCTACTGTTGAACGGTCGGTTACGTTACCTGACTTAAAAATTCATCCCAAACGGCCTTGGTAATTAAATGTTGTTGCTTTTCCGCTGTTTTTATGAGCATTTCTCCTAAATGCAATAATGTGCGGGGAATTCCTATTTCTTTATGAAAAGCTTTTGCATTTAAAGTTGTTTCAACCAATGCTTCATCAAAGTCTGTCAGCGCTAACACTTGGTCATCGAGGGCTATCTCATTAAGAGATCTAATCTCTTCACTACTGGCCCACATAAGCAAGTGCCTAAGCATTTTCTTTAGACGTACTTGGTCCCAATAGATGGGCTGCATCACAATTGCTTTTTTGCGCTTGGCAGCGGAACTGGCAATAAAAGATTGTAAATCGTCAGGTACGAAAAATTTCCACAGTGCATGTTCATAGGTTGACATCGTGCGAAACAATGGCTTGAGCATGAGAGCCATGTCATCAACTTCGTCATTTTGGTAATAATTGTCAATTTCGTCTACCAGAATAAGCACTCGGTCAAAGCCCAAGTGTTGGCATTGTTGCACCATTTTTTTTAGCATAGTGGCAAAAGAAATTGTTTTGTTAAAAGGTTGTTGCTGAGGTTCAGATTGGAACTTTTGATATGCGACTGATTCAGATATAAAAGCGGCTAACTCTAAATGTGCATTGAGCAAATCGTTTATGTGGCCTGCTGCATAAGCGGTGAACATTCTGAGCCACCAAATTTGGTCAAGCTCATACAGGTGTTTGTATCGTTCTGGTTCTTCTTTAAACCTTTGCCCAACAGCGGTTAATATTGCCTGCAAAAGCGGTTTAATGTGATCTTGCAGCAGGCAATTGGGCAAAGATTCTGCAACAGTTTCAAATTCTTTGGTGTACTCTACGATAAGCGTTTTTTTTTGTGCGGCTTGCCAGCGAAACTGAGTGTATTGGCGAGCGGCCGTTTTACCACCGCCATAAGGAGCCAGAAAAACAACCGGCTGGTGTGGGTCAAGCAATAATTGTTCTAGCTCTTCATCAGAAATATAAGTTTCTTGCAACATTTTTTGGGGCGACCTTTCTGCTCTGGGGTAGCCAAATGGGTTTCTTAAAAACCCATTTTGTTATGCCAGGCAGACACCCTGTTATTATTTTTCATCATAGAACGCCTCTGCGACTGGTTCGTTTACTAGTTTAATGGAGCATCCACCTGGATTTTTGACATTTGCTTATCAAAACTTGACAAATGGGCTGCAATTTCTAACAAAACAGCCGTTCATTCCAACAATTCATAGTTCTGCAGCCGAAACCCAGTTTCCTTCCCCCGGACCGTTTGCAAATAGATTGGCTCTTTTCCGTTGTCTTGTAGCTTGGTTCGCAAACGCGTAATAGCCTGCGCAATTGCCTCATCAGACACCCCCCGAGCGCTACCCCAGCCCTCAATAGCGATTGTTTCTCGGTCAGCATAGCCATTGTCTGCTGCCAGGGTGCTCAAAATCTTTATCTCTGTTTTAGTAAGCTTTATCTGCTCTCCCCCAACCTCAACCAAGCCATCTTCTATCCGCAAAATAAGCAGAGGCGGCATCAGTGCGAGCAGATGTTCACGCGCTTTCTGCCAATCTTCCAGGTTTAAAAGTTCCTCCTCTTTGTCGGAGGCAACATGTGCCTGGATGAGTAATTGTCCGGCCGTTAACAAACGCCGGGGAGACCCAGCTGCCAGCTTTTTCATCTCTGCTTCAATAAACTCGCCGTCTTGGTCACATAGACCCACAAGGCTAGAAACTTCGTCATTGCTAAAAAAGAGCAAGCGCTCTGAAAACAACTGATCAATTAAATCCGTTGTCCAAACTATTTTTGTGGCTTTATTCAATAAACGATCTCGTCGAATAGTTTGCCGCTCACGAAGAACACGATACAGCTCATGGGCTACAAAAAACTTAAAAGCCACCCCCGGGAGTTCCAATAAATTTAGATAGGCTAGAAGCGGTTCCAAAATATTTGCCTGGGCTTCATAATCGTTGGCAAAAAGCTGCATTTCATCCAGCCGGTCAAATAAAAAATGCACCTGCTCTACCTGGGCAGCTTTTGCCAGTTGCACAAGCTCTTTGAAGCTGTCTATAACCGAGCGAAACGAGTCTGCCGACGCATTTGGTTCGTCATTTAGATCGGCTAATAACCAGGCTACATCTCGTTCACGGGCTAAATTGGTTTGAGCCAAATAACTGCGCAAACGTTTTTTATTGGCAGCCTCCTGAAAATCTACCCACTTGCCATTAAATTCTTTGTGTAGGCGCAGCATGTA
This sequence comes from Ardenticatenaceae bacterium, assembly GCA_020634455.1. GTDB lineage: Bacteria > Chloroflexota > Anaerolineae > Promineifilales > Promineifilaceae > Leptofilum. Next base: position 2,370,206 of record JACKBQ010000001.1, read on the forward strand.
GCCAAATAGTTCACGTGGGTAAAGCAAGGAGGGGATGTATTGGCGAAAAAATGCAGCTATTTGGGCGTGTGCGTTGGGAATGATGCGCGAAGCTCGCTCTTCCCGCTTGTGCAAATCATCTTCGGCCGTTATGTTGCTAGGCAGAAATTCTTGCGGCAGGAACAGTTCCAGGAACGCTTTGGCCGCTTGGCGCAATAAAAACATTTCATAATCTTGCTCGGTCACACGGCCGTAATCACGATAACGTGCCACTAACCAGCTAAAATCGGTGCATTCAACCGCCAAAACAGATGATGTCATGTCGTGTGGTGAAGAAATGGCAGCCAGACGCACGCGCAGTGAGCTTTTGCCACCCCCACGCGGGGCAAAAACCAGCATCGTTTGGTCGCCGCGAATGCTGTCGTAGTCTGGAACGGGGACAAAAATTGATTCCGCTAGATAAGCTTGCTCTTGTTCGGCATTGATTGTCCTGAAAGGATTGCCGCGCTCAAAACCACGGGCATACAGCCACTTTTCCACCTGATTTGAGGGGTATTCCTGGGGGGTAGTTTCCAATTTACCAACTCCTGTTCATTGATCCTACCTGGGAATGAGTTATCAAAACGCCAACTTGCTGGGCATTATAGCATAGAGTGGAGGGGGTTTCTTGATTTTAGGACACCGCGACTGTATAGAACACGGCCGTTTCCCACCCCACCACCTGCTCTTCCAACTGCCTTTTGTACAGGGTATGCACCTTTCCCATCTCTTTCTCGCTCAAACCAGCATCCAGCAATTTTTGCCCATACGTCCCATAGCCTGGGGATTCATCCCCAGAGCTGCCGAACCAGCGTGCCAGATGCCCCTTGGTCAACCGCCGCTGCCCTTTTTCGCGGTCGAGCTGCTGGCTGGCGAGGATGAAACCGGCAGCTTCCAGCCCCACCTGCACGTCGGCGACGTCCCAGTTCACCAGCGGATCGCTGGCATCAGCGTAGATCGATTCTTCGGCCTGAGCCACTTTGTTTGCCAGCGCCTTCGTCTCGCCAGACCAATCGACCAGTTGGTACAGCCGCTGGCCCTGTTTGGGGATGGTTTGGACGAGGCAGAAACGGCCGTCCACAGCCAATCGGGCCATCAACGAGGAAAACAGTTCTGTAATTGGGTAATTTAGTAATTGGGTAATTGGGTTGCGGGCGAGGATGCGGTCGAAGCGCAGGTCGTCTTCGCCACGCAGCATAAGCAGGGTGTCTAGCTCGGTCACGTCGCCGATGAGGATGAACGGCCGTTCCAACTCAGGCAGGCGTTCGGCTTGCTGGCGCAGCGCTTCGCCGTCGGTGGTGGCCACCGCCAGGGCGTAGACGCCGCCTTCGGGCGCACGGCGCACCGCTTCCCAGGTGAGCAGCCCGCTGCCCGCGTTTACGTCCAGCACCAGATGGTGCCGCTGCACCGCCGCCAGCTCAAACAGCCGCGCCCGCTGCTGCCCCAACGCCTGCCCCGCCTGCGAAATCGTCCGCTGCAACCAGGCGTCCTTGGCCTTATTCTTCGGACTAGTCGTGTAGATTTCCCCAATCTCCAATCTCCAGTCTCCAATCTCCACCATCCCCGCCAACTGCGCCTCCCGCTTCCTGGCCACCTCATCCCGAATTTGCCGCTCGTACCCCTGGTCGCTCGGCTCGTAAAACATCTTGCCTTGCAGCGCGTCGGGCAAATATTGCTGCGCCACCCAATGGTCACGGTAAGCGTGCGGGTAAAGGTAGCCCTCGCCGTGGCCAAACCCTTCCTTGTCTCGATTGCCGTCCTTCAAATGGTTAGGCACGTCCGCTTCCTGCTCTTTTTCCACGCTGGCCAGCGCATCGAAGAAGGCGAAGGCAGAGTTGGATTTGGGCGCGGTCGCCAGGTAGAGGCACGCCTGCGCCAGCGGGAAGCGCCCTTCGGGCATCCCAATCCGCTCGAACGCTTCCCAGCAGCTGGTCACCACGCGAATCGCTTGCGGATCGGCCAGCCCAACGTCTTCCCCGGCAAAAATGGTCATGCGGCGGAAGATGAAGCGGGGGTCTTCGCCCGCGTACACCATTTTGGCCATCCAGTAGAGCGCCGCGTCGGGGTCGGAGCCGCGCAAGCTTTTGATGAAGGCGGAGATGGTGTCATAATGGACGTCCCCCTCTTTATCGTACAAAACGGCGCGGCGCTGGATCGATTCTTCGGCCACTTCGAGGGTGAGGTGGATACGGCCGTCTGCCCCCTTCTCTGTTGTCTCCACCGCCAGCTCCAGCGCATTCAGCACCCCCCGCGCGTCGCCGTTGGCCACATCCACCAGATGGTTCAGCGCTTCTGGCTCGATGGTGACGTTCAGACGGCCGTACCCCCGCTCTGGATCGAGCAATGCCTGCTCTGCAATCTGCCGCAAATCGTCTTCGGTAAGCGGGCGTAGCTGGAAAATGCGGCTGCGGCTGACCAGCGCCTTGTTCACCTCAAAGTACGGATTTTCGGTGGTGGCTCCAATCAAAATGATGGTGCCATTTTCTACGTGGGGTAACAAGGCATCTTGTTGGGCTTTGTTCCAGCGATGCACCTCGTCTACAAACAGCGTGGTGCGCTGGCCGTACAAATTGCGCCGCTCCTGCGCCGTGGCAATCGCCTCGCGAATCTCCTTCACGCCTGCCAAAACCGCATTTATCGTGATGAAATGGCTCTCGGTGCTGTTGGCGATGACCATCGCCAGGGTGGTTTTGCCGGTGCCGGGCGGCCCGTAAAAAATGAGCGAGGAGAGCTGGTCGGCTTGAATGGCGCGGCGCAGCAGTCGCCCCGGTCCCATGATGTGCGTCTGGCCGACGTATTCGTCCAGCGTGCGCGGGCGCATCCGGTTGGCTAGCGGGGACTCTTTTTCAATTTGGGATTTACGGCCGTGTGCAAACAGATCCATGCCTGCATTGTAGCGAATAGAGAGGTGGTTTCCAAACGGCCGTTACCATCAAGTTGTCAACGCTTTTACAGATCAGTCGCCCCGTTTTGCGCATAATGGTCGCTGACTTTTCAACCCACCTCTGGCGGGAAACAATCAATTGCTCAGGAGGCAATCCATGAAAAAAACGCTTTTACTTTTGTTCTTTTTGCTCATTGGGTTTAGCACAGTCGCTTGCGACGATGCAGGTGGCGGTAGTGACGGCATCACTATCCCCAGCGACCCAGCGGAACTGCAAACCTTCCATCTGGCCAAAATGTGTACCGGTACGGTCATCGAAGCCGCCGCCGCCTACGATGCCAGCAGCAGCGGGCCGCACAAAATCGCCCTGTACAACCAAAATGGCTACGATAACACCGTCTATGACCTGATGTTCCCCTCGCAAACTGATTTGCCAGAGGCGTGGACAACCGCTTTTGACCAACCTTTCAGCGACATTGAGCTGGTTGGCTGCCTGGCCCGCACGGAAACCACACTGGTAGATACCTGCGAAGGGTACGAAATTGATGAGGAAGATCGGACAGGCACGGTGGAAATTTACGACGCTGTGTACGAATTGACGATTTACGCTGCCAAAACGGGCGAAGTGTTGGGCACGGAACCCATCGAGACGTTTATGGACGAATGTCCCTCGTTTGTGATGTTTACCACAGGTCCCGGTGAAGATTTGGTAGAAGAACGATATGGTTTGCCCGATGATCAGTTGGTAAATTTGGTAGAATCGTATGTAAATCCGTAAAACACGTAATTGGACACTAAGTAATTGAGTAATTTTTCGGCTATCCAATTACTCAATTACCAAATTACTCAAGTATTTTTCAGTCAGGAAGTGTTATGAGCAAAGAAGTATGGTTCATCCGGCATGGGGAGAGCGTGTCGAACGCCAATTTGCCCACGACGCATCCGTCGGCATCGGAGCTGACGGAGAAGGGGCACCGAGAGGCGGAATACGTGGCGAAAGCGTTCACGCGCAAACCAGATTTGGTTGTGGTATCGCCGTATATTCGTGCCCGGCAAACGGCCGTTCCCACCATCAATCGCTTCGAGCCAATCCCCGTCGCCGAATGGCCCATCTACGAATTCAGCTATTTGCATCCAGACAAATACAACGGCACCACCGGAGACCAGCGCTGGCCGGAGGCAATGGCTTACTGGCAGCGCATGGATCCGTTAGAAAAAGATGGCGGCGAAGGGGAATCATTCACCGAGCTGCTGGTGCGGGTGCGCGAAATGGAGGAACTGCTGGCCAACGCCGCAGAATCGTTCATTGCCCTGTTTAGCCACGGCCTTTTCTTACGCGCTTATTTGTGGATGAGCCTGACAGGCTACCGCCAGGCCACCAGCCACACGATGGAGCGGTATCTCAACTTCTCGCGGGGCATTGCTATGCCCAACGCCTCCATTTTAAAGATGCGTTGGGAGGGGAACGGCCGTATCCTCTTCAGCCCGTTCGACACCAGCCACATTCCCGAAACGCTAGGCATGGTGGACGAGTAAGATGTCTGGCGAAACCGATTTAAGCAAGATGCTGGCGACACTGGCACCCCAACTTCACGACACAGAATTTGTGTTTTGCACCTTCCCCTTGGCCGCTTACGGCAACCACACCGACCTGGAACCCATCGCATCTTTTATTGAAGCCGAAGGACTCACCCTCGTCATTCCCCGCCACCGTGCAGAACAGCATGGCATTGCGTACGAGGGTGCATTTCGCTGCATCACCCTGTCGGTGCATTCCAGTTTGGCAGCAGTCGGATTAACGGCCGTCATTGCCACCCAACTCGCCAAACACCACATCAGCGCCAACGTCATCGCCGCCTACTACCACGACCACGTTTTTGTGCAAAACGGCCGTGCCAATGATGCTTTGGCCGCTTTGAATGCGCTTATCAGTTAAAGCGCACCGTGCAGAACCCACTCGCCCGGATAGCCAAAATCAGCTCAGGTGGTTTTTGTAACTTTGTTGAGACCGCGCGGCGCCTCGGTGTTATAGCCTTTGGCGCAGGTAAGGTGGTAAGCAAAGAGCTGCGCAGGCAGGATACTGACCAGCGGCGAGAGCCATTCTGGCAAATCGGGGGGTAGCGCGATGGACGAATGAGCCAGCGCCAGCGTAGGCGCGTTGTTGCTGATGATGAGCAGTTCGGCCTGCTTCTCGGTAGCCAGCTTTTGCAGCAGGGCGTGCAGGTCTGGCAGCACTGCGCCGGTGGGGGCGATGGCCATCACCGGGAAACCGCGATCCACGATGGCGATGGGGCCATGGCGGAAATCGGCGGAGGAGTATGGCTCGGCGATGATGTAGGTTAGCTCTTTGAGCTTAAGCGACCATTCGAAGGCGGTGGCGTAGTTGTAGCCGCGTCCCAGCACCACACATTGCTGCATGTAGCGGTAGCGCTGGGCCATCTGGCCGATTGCTTCGTCGTGGACGAGTACGGCCGTTCCCCACTCCCCCAATCGCTCAATCGCCGCAAACCGCTGCGCCGACTGGCTCCACGCCGCCGAAAGCATAGCGATGGCGAGCAGCTGGGTCGTGTACGTTTTGGTGGCGGCAACGGCCGTTTCCACCCCCGCCTGAATGTTGATGACAAAATCGGCCGTTTGCGCCAGCGGCGAATTGGGCTCGTTGGTGATGGCCAGCGTGGGCTGCCCCTGCCGCTTGCCCTCGGCGACGACGTTCACAATGTCGGGCGACTCGCCGGACTGCGAAATGCCGATGACCAGGGCATTGCGCAGGCGGGGCGGCTGCTGGTACAGGCTGAACAGCGACGGCGTGGCCAGGGTGACGGGCAGATGGTTTTGCGCTCCCCACAAATAGCTGGCATACCGCGCCGCGTTGTCGGACGTGCCCCGCGCGGCGATGAAGGCGTGGTGGATGTTTTCCAGCGGCACGGCCTGGGCGATAGCCTGAACCACCTCTAAATTTTGGGCGTAGCTTTGCTGCCAAACGGCCGTTTGTTCCAAAATCTCAGCGTGTAAAGACATAGTTTTTTCCTTGCCACAGAGAAAAAAGAGAAAACCCTCTTCTGTGCCCTCTGTGGCCATTATTTTTGAAAAAGAATCTTCCCGGCGATGATGGTGGTGTGCACCTCCAAGTCGGGGGTGAGCAACAGCAGGTCGGCGTCGCAGGTGGGGGCGAGGCGGCCTTTGTGCGGCAGTCCGAGCAGGTCGGCGGGGGTGCGGGTGACGGTGGGCAGCGCCTCGGCCAGGGTGCAGCCGGTAAAAGTGATGAGATTGCGAACGGCCGTATCCATCCGCAACAAACTCCCCGCCAGCGTGCCAGACGGCAATCGCGCTGTTGTTTCGTCCACGATTACCTCGTAATCGCCCAGGGCGTAGCGGCCCGGCGGCATGCCGAGTGCGGCCATTGCATCCGTGACCAGAGTGAGACGGCCGTTCCCCACCATCTGCCACACCAACTTAACCAACTCAGGATGCACGTGCTCGCCATCCACAATCAGGCCAATGGTGGCGCGTTCGTCGGCCAGGAGCGCACCCGCCAGGCCCGGTTCCCGGTGGTGCAGCGGCGACATGGCGTTGAACAAATGCGTGCCGTAGCGAATTCCGGCGTCAAAACCGGCCGTAGCTTGGGCGAAATTGGCAGTTGAATGCCCAGCGCTGACGACCACGCCCCGCTCGGCGAGCAATTTTGCCACCGCCAGCGCACCATCCAGCTCCGGGGCGAGCGTTACCAGCCGGACGCCATTTTCGGGCGTCCAGTCAGCGACTTTTTCGGCGGTGGGCAGCTGCAAATGGGCGGGATTGTGCGCACCCTTTTTGTCGGGGTGCAAAAATGGGCCTTCGATGTGCAAACCTAGCGGCGTCGCGCCTTGAAAACCTTTTGGTGGGCCGTTGGTGATAACTTTTTGGGCGGCGGCAACGGCCGTTAACGGCGAGGTAATAATCGTGGGCAAAAAGCTGGTCACGCCTGTTTGTGGCAAATAATCGGCCACCGCCCAGATGCTGCCGGGATCGCTCGTGAAGTCCAGCCCTATCGCCCCGTTGAGCTGCAAATCAATAAAGCCGGGGACCAAATGTAGACCTGTGGCGTCGATACAGTTTACCCTTTCTGGCAGTTCGATTTGGTGGCTGGGGGCGATGGCTTGGATACGGCCGTCGGCCAGCAAAACCATCCCATCCTCTATCACCTCATCCGGCGTATAAACTGTGGCGTGTTGAATGCAAATCATAAGAAGTAATTGGGTAACTGGGTAATTGAGTAATTACTGAATTACCAATTACCGAATTACAAAACTGATTACTGACCTACTGTTTACTGATTACCGACCCCCAACTGCACCGGCAATTTGCCCGCAAATGGATTTGTGCCAAACAGGGCGGCGGCCAGGGCGCGCATGGATGCGGGCAAGATGCTGTAGCTGCACACGTGCGTCTGGGCCTGTGGGTAGGCGGTGAGATCGTACGGGGTGCGCAGGGCAACAGTGAGGGTGGGTACGGCCGTTGCCAGCAAAACATTCACTAACTCCGCCTGCATCTCGTCCATCGAGGCACTCAGCGTGCCCAAAATAATCAAATCGTACTCGGCGGCTTTGTCATGCAAGTTGGCAATTTCGGCGGCGGTGGGTGGATGGCTGGTAATAAATTCGTCCACGTGCGGGTGATGGGCGCGAACGGCCGTTGCCAACCCCGGCATGATGAACGAGGACGTATCCGCAGGCGTCAAATCCTTGGGCTGGGGCATGATGACGGCGATGCGCGCCTCGGCGGGTAGGCGCAGCGGCAGCAGCCCGGCGTCGTTGCGTACCAGGGTGATGGCCCGATTCGCCACTTCCTGGGCCAGCGCCTGGTGCTCGGCGCAGGCGACCACCCCTAGCGGCGGCTGGGGTGTTTGGGTCAGCCACTGCTTCAGCGCCATAATCCGGGCCAGCGATGGATTTAGGTGCGTCGCGTCAATGAGGCCGCGCGACAGGGCTAACTGCAAGCCCGCGTAGAGCCGTTCCTGTACCTCTTCGCTGCTGGTGAGCAGGAGCAAGTCTACCTCGGCGCGAACGGCCGTAATCACGTCCACAATTTGCCCTGCCCCCTGCGAAATCGCCCCCATGTCCAGCGCGTCGCTGATGACGATGCCGTCGAAGCCCAGTTCGTCCCGCACAAAATCGCGCATCACGGCGCGGGAGAGGGTGGCGGGCAGGTCGCTGCTGCCGGTGAGGGCGGGGATGGCAAAATGGCCACTCATGATGAGCTTGGCTCCGGCGGCGATGGTGGCGCGGAACGGCCGTAACTCCACCGCATCCAATCGCTCCCGGCTGTGATCCAGCACGGGCAGCGTGAAATGTGAATCCACTTTGGCCTCGCCGATACCGGGAAAATGTTTGATGGTGGCGGCGACGCCTTCGGCCTGCATCCCGGCCACCAGGGCAGCGGCCATCTCGGCCGTCAGCGCCGGATCGTCGCCAAAGGCACGGATGCCGCAGGCGGGGTTTTTTGGATTGCTGCTGATGTCGCACACCGGCGCGTAGTTGACGTTGACGCCCAGTGCCGCCAGCTCGCGCCCCATCGCCTGGCCCACGCGTCGAGCCAATTCGGCATCCCGCGTTGCGCCCAGGGCCATGTTGCCGGGGAAGAGCGTCGTTTCTTCGCCCAAAGCGTTGAGCTGCCCGCCTTCCTGGTCGGTGGCGATGAGGAGGGGTGGCTGGTTGGCCTGCGCGGCGATGATTTGTAATTCGGCCGTCAACGCCCGAACCTGCGCCGGATTTTGCACGTTCAAACCGCGAAAAAGCGTAAACCCCGCCGGATTCCGTTCAGTAATCCACTTCCGAATCAGCTGCGGCACGGCAAACCCGTCAAACGCCAGCATCAGCTTGTAGCCCAGTTCATCTTTCATAAAATCACCAACCGTAGCTGCGGATTCCAATCCGCGTTTTTCGCGGTAAGAAACCGCGGCTACAAGAAGATTATCCTTTGACCGACCCCGCCAACAACCCCCGCACAAAATACCGCTGCAAGGAAAAGAACACAATCAGCGGGATGATCATCGTCAAAAACGCCCCGGCGGTGAGCAGATGCCACGCCTCGCCCTTGGTGCCCACCATCGCCGACAACCGCGAGGTGACGATGGCCACGTCTGGATTGGTGCCCAAAAAGACCAGGGCGACGAGCAAATCGTTCCACACCCACAAAAATTGGAAGATGGCAAACGAAGCAATCGCCGGAACGGAGAGCGGCAGCACCAGCCGGGTAAACGCCGTGTAGTGCGACGCGCCGTCAATGAATGCCGACTCAAATAGTTCGCCTGGCAGTTGGGAGATGTAGCTGTAGAGCAAATAGATCGCCAGCGGCAGACCAAAGCCGGTGTGGGCCAGCCAGGTGCCCAAAAAGGTGCCGTTCAGCTCCAGGCCAGTGTACAGGCGCAGGACGGGGATGAGTGCCATTTGCAGCGGCACCACCAGCAGGCCAACGACCACGGCAAACAGCCAATCCCGCCCCGGAAAGCGCATCCAAGCGAAGGCGTAGGCGGCAAAGGCGGCCAGGGTAATCGGAATGACGGTGGCCGGGATGGTGATGATCAGGCTGTTGATGAAGGCGTTGAGCATGCCGTCGGCGTTGAGGACGGTGCTGTAGTTTTCCAGCGTCCATTGGCTCATCTGGAAGGGATGCACCAGCGCCGTCCACCAGCCCGTGGTGCGAATCTCATTCGCTGTGCGGAAGGAGCTAACAAACATGCCCACCGTCGGCAAGGTCCACAAAAAGCAAATGAGGAGTACGGCCGTTCGCACCGGCGCCTTCTGCAGAAATTTTTGTATTTGTGTTTGTTGTCTATTATGTGTGTAAGTCGTCATCTTTCTTCTCCGTAATCGGTAATCCGTTATCGGTTTTTACCGATTACCGACCACCGTTCCCCGATTACCGATTTATCCCCTGTCTGCGCAAATTACGAATGTTCACCACCATAATTGGCACCACCACCACCAGCAAAATCACCGCTAGCGAACTGGCGCGGCCAAAGTTGCGGAAGTTGAACATCTCCACAAACATGCGGTTGGCAATCACTTCCGTGTCGAACTTGCCGCTGGTCATCACGTACACGATGTCGAACACTTTGAGTATGGCGATGAAAATGGTCGTCGAAACGGTGATGATCGAGCCTTGAATCATGGGAATAATGACGCGGAAGAAAAGCTGCAACTCTGTCGCACCGTCCATGCGCGCCGCCTCAATCACTTCACCGGGCACGCCCTTGAGCGCGGCGGACAACACCACCATGGCAAAGCCCGTTTGCAGCCAAATCATGATGACGATGAGGGCGTAGGTGTTGAAGCTGGTTTCAATCAGCCAGGGAATGGGTTCCAGCCCCAGGTTGGTAACCAGGGCGTTGAGCAGGCCAATTTGGGCGCGATTGCCCGGCTGCCAAGCGTAGACAAACTTCCAGATGACGCTGGCCCCCACAAAAGAAATCGCCAGCGGCAAAAAGATGAACGATTTGGCCAGCGCCTCCCGCTTCACGCGGTCCACCAGCGTGGCAAAAACCAGGCCAATCACTACGCTGCCGCCCGTGCCCAGAATGAGCCAGAGCAGGTTGTTGCGGAAAGCAATCTGCATCTCTGGGCTGGTGAAGGCGAACTGGTAATTTTGCAGCCCCAGCGCCGTCAGGCCAAAGACGCGCCGCTCGGCTCCCGCTTCATCGGTAATTGTTTTGGGACGAATGAGCAGCCAGACCGGCTTCTCGTTGGCGATGACGCGGGCCAGTTCAAACTGATCGGTATCAATCAGGTAGCGGCTAAAGGTCAGATTTTCGGCGTCGTCCACCAGATCGGCGGCAATGCTGTCTGAGGCCCAATATTGTTCGGGCACAATTTCCGGCACGCTGAGGATGTCTTCAGAGATGCTGGTGTAGAGGGTGTTGAAGGCGGGGTAGATGAGATAGGTGGCCAGCAGCAAAATGGCAGGACCGACGAAGATAAACGGCCGTATCCTTTCCCGCACCCCAAATGGCAGCCGCGCAATCAAATCATTGGCCACCCAAAAGAGCACCCAGACGCCGCCGATGCCTACCAGCAGGGCAACGGCCGTAATGATCAATTTGCCCGTCAGCGGCTCCAGCCCTGTTTCTTGCAAAGTCGCCAAGGCCGAATCCAGACCCAGCCGGGCATACAGATTCAGCAAAAGCTGCTCCGGTGCTTCGCGGTCCTTCATGAAGGCCACACTCCAGCGCAGGATGAAGAATACGGCCGTAGCCACCCCCACCGACAGCGCCGTCCGCGCCAGACCATTTAGCCCCTTTTCCCCGGTTGCTTGCGGCGTCGTAACCATTTGCCCAGCCATGATCTGATCCTTTTTCACCGCAGAGGACGCGGAGAACGCAGAGTTTTTTGTTTTTTCTCTGCGAACTCCGCGCGCTCCGCGGTTAATCGCTCTAACTACTCAGTCGGCCAGCTGTCTTCGATTTGCTGCAAGACAGTTTCCGTGTCGGTGCCGCTGACCCAATCCACCATGCCGCTCCAGAAGGTGCCTGCGCCCACTTCGGCGGGCATCAGGTCGGAGGCGTCAAAGCGGAGCGTGGTGGCACCCTGCAAGATTTCAGCCTGGGCCTGGTCTACGTAGCTGCCGTACCAGTCGGCGGGCACGCTGCGGTTGGGGGAGATGAACCCGCCAGCCTCAACCCAGCCTTTGGCGGAATCGGCCGTAGCCAGGTATTCGATGACGGCCAGCACTTCGGGCCGGTCGCTGAAGGCGGCAAAGACATCACCACCACCGAGGACGGGACGGCCGTATGTTTCATCAATTGGCGGCAGATAGAAGAACGAGCTGTCCACACCCGCGACCTTACCTTCCGGCCAAAAGTCGGGAATCCAGCCTGCCTGACGATGCATCCAGCACTGCGGGCCAGCGTCGTCGAACATCGGGGTTTGCGTGTCGCCCACCCAAATCGTCAGGATGCCCGTGGTGCCACCGTAGACGTAGTCCGGGTTGAACCAGATGTCGCCCACGATGTTGGCCGCGTTAATGACGGCCGGATCGTTAAACGGAATCTCGTGGTTGACCCATTGATCGTAGGTTTCCGGTGGGGCGGTGCGCAGCAGCACGTCTTCGATCCAGTCGGTGGCTACCCAGCCGGTGACGCCGCCATGTTCCATGCTGATACACCAGGGGGTGCCGCCATCGGCCACGATCTGGTCACTGAGGGCTATCAGTTCATCCCAGGTTTGCGGAATTTCGTAGCCCGCATCGGCAAACGCCTGCACCGGGTACCACACAATGCTCTTGGTGCTGGCGCGGAAGAAGACGCCAGAAAGCTGCCCATCCACCGTGCCCAGATTGATCCAGGCGTCGCTGTAATCAGCGGCGAGCTGGTCGGCGTTGATGTTGGCACCCAAATCAACCACGGCACCCTCGCGCACGAATTCGGCCAGCAGGCCCGGCTGCGGGAAACCGGCGATATCGGGGGCGTCGCCGCCCTCTACGCGCACGGTGATCAACGTCTCAAATTCAGACGAACCTTCGTACTGAATGTCAATGCCAGTGCGCTCTTCAAAGTCGGCTAGCGTGTTGACGAAGCTTTCGCCCTCGCCCTCGGTCCATTTGCCGAAGATGGTGACGGTCATGCCGTCGTATTCGCCCGCTTCGGCGGCGGCCAGATGTTCGTAGCCAGCCGTTTCTTCAGCAGCCGCTTCTTCTTCAGCATCGCCCGTGCCGCCCAGACCAGTTTCGGTGTCGGGCCAGCTGGCTTCGATGTTGGCGAAAACTTCTTCCGTGTCAGCGCCGCCAACCCAGTCCACCATGCCGCTCCAGAAGGTGCCAGCCCCTACTTCGGCGGGCATCAGGTCAGAAGCGTCAAAGCGGAGCGTGGTCGCGTTTTGCAGGATTTCGGCCTGGGCCTGGTCTACGTAGCTGCCGTACCAGTCGGCGGGTACGCTGCGGTTGGGGGAGATGAAGCCACCGGCTTTCACCCAGGTTTCGGCTCCTTCGGGCAGGGAGAGGTACTCCATGAGAGCGGCCGTTTCTGGCCGAGTGTTAAATGCTGAGAACACATCACCACCACCGAGGACGGGACGGCCGTATGCTTCATCAATCGGCGGCAGGTAGAAGAACGAGCTGTCTACACCCGCCACTTTGCCTTCGGGCCAGAAGTCGGGAATCCAACCAGCCTGGCGGTGCATCCAGCACTGCGGGCCAGCCTCGTCAAACATCGGAGTCTGCGTATCGCCCACCCAGATGGTTAGAATGCCCGTCGTGCCGCCGTAAACGTAATCTTCGTTAAACCAGATGTCGCCCACGATGTTGGCCGCGTTGATGACGGCCGGATCGTTAAACGGAATCTCGTGGTTGACCCATTGGTCGTAGGTTTCGGGCGGCGCGGTGCGCAGCAAAACGTCCTCGATCCAGTCGGTAGCCACCCAGCCGGTGACGCCGCCGTGCTCCATACTGATGCACCAGGGCGTGCCGCCATCGGCGACGATCTGGTCGCTGAGAGCGATCATCTCGTCCCAGGTTTGCGGAATTTCGTAGCCAGCGTCGGCAAACGCCTGCACCGGGTACCAGACGATGCTCTTGGTGCTGGCGCGGTAGAACACGCCAGAGAGCTGGTTGTTGACGGTGGCCAGGTTAATCCAGGCGTCGCTGTAATTTTCGGCCAGCTGGTCGGTGTTCAGGAATTGGGCGTGGTCGGGGATGGCCCCTTCGCGCACGAACTGAGCCATCAGGCCAGGCTGCGGGAACCCGGCAATGTCGGGGGCGTCGCCGCCTTCCACGCGGACGGTGATCAGCGTTTCAAATTCAGATGAGCCTTCGTACTGCACGTCAATGCCGGTGGCTTCTTCAAACGGGGCCAGGGCGGCGACGAAGTTTTCGCCTTCGGCTTCGGTCCATTTGCCAAAAACGGTGACGGTGCCGCCACTAAATTCGCCCGCTTTGGCCCGCTCCAGGAAGGAAACGGCCGTTTCAACTGGGGCTTCGGTTTCGGTGGTTTCCTCAGCCGGTTCTGCGGCGGGTTCATCAACAGCTTCTTCAGTTGTTTCGGTCGTTGTGTCAGTTTCAGTATCGGTATCTTCGGCTTGCGGCCGTTCGCCACAGGCCACCACAAACAGGGCGATCAGGGCAAACAAGAAAAGTAAGGTCAACTTGCGCATGTTAAATCTCTCCTTCAGCCTATCAAATAGATAGGATTAATGTAGCGGCTCTCTCAGGTGGCGAGGGAAACGGCCGTTTTCAAAACAAAACAAATGATGAGAGAGCCACTCCAGACAGGAGCCATCTCGAAAACGCCGTGGTTTTGGGGTATTATTTTTATGGTTGAGGGATCACCTCCTTTAGCTAGGATAGCGCCACAAATCTGGATTCGCAGCCCGGTTGTGGCGTTATCTGTTCTCTGAAAAGTTTTTACCGCGGAGGGCGCGGAGATCGCAGAGAAATTTCAAGAAACCTCCACGTCTTCTGCGGTTTAACTTTTTTCAGGTGCCGATAAAGTTTGTTTAGTAAGATTGATCGCACCCCAGACGCCAGGATTGAAGCCCGCAGGTATGAGGTGCACTTTTTCATCTGGCAGCAGTGCCGCCGCCAGGGTGGATTGCTGTCGTAGGCAGGCCAGTTCCTGCAAAATGGGGGCCAAAAAAGCGTCGCCGCTTTGCGTGACGCCGCCGCCCAGCACAATTTTTTCCACGTCGTAGGTCATGACCAGCCATTGAATGGCGCGGCTAAGTTGCTGACTGACGCGCTGCACAATTTTCTGCGCCGCCTGGTTGCCCAACACCGCGGCCTGATAAACATCTCCGGCATGCCGGACGACAGTTTCTGGCTCTGTCTCAGCCATTTGCCGCACGATGGCTGGCCCGGCGACGATTGTTTCCAGACAGCCATGCAGACCGCAGTTGCACAACGTGCCCCCAGATTCGGCGATCATGTGGCCAATTTCACCCGCCAGCCCGTTGTGTCCGCGATGGAGACGGCCGTTCAAAATCACCCCCGCCGCCAGCCCCGTGCCGATGCTCACGTAAGCCAGACTGTCCACCGGTTCGCGCTGGCGCACATGTGCCAACGCACCGATGGCCGCCGTGCGCACATCGTTTTCCAAAAAAGTGGGCGCCTTAAACCGGGCCGACAAGGCAGGTCCCAGCGGGTAATTTTGCAAATTGAGGTTTACCGCCAGATGCACAATACCCGTGGCCGGATCCACCTGCCCCGGCACGCCCAAGCCGATGCGCTGAATTTGCGGCGGCGTGACTTGCGCCTGGGCTAAAACCAGATGAATGGCCTGGCTGATACTGTCTAGCAGCTCATCGGGGGTGGCGGTGCGCGTGGGCACAGTTGCTTGCCCCAGCACGCTGCCGCTAGCGTTTACCAGCAGAGCGGCCGTTTTTGTGCCACCAACGTCTAATCCCACCAAAAGCTGCGCTGTTTGCATGAAAGTTCCTCTAAATGACGCCTAACCCCTGGCTCAAAATCAGCGCCGAGGCACCCAGTAACACAAGATTTGATTCGGTAGTGGCGTATTGAACGGCCGTATCCACCGCCAGTTTGGGCAGTACCCGTCGGTTCATGCTATTTTTCACCGCGCCGATGAATAGATCGCCCGTTTGGGCCACATCCCCGGCGATGACAATCCGGTTGACGTTAAGAATGCCCACCAGATTGGCCACTGCCAGCCCCAAAAAGTCGCCCGCTTGGGTCACGATTTGTTGCGCCGTGGCGTCGCCTTGCTGGCACGCCTGCCGCAAAATCTCCCAGGTGATTGGGCTGTTCGTGGCCAGCAATGAGTCAGGGTTTTGGGAAGCGGCCATTTCTACCTGGCGCAGCATAGCCCGCACGCTGGCCACCGTTTCTAGGCAGCCCACGTTGCCGCAGGAACATTGCTCGCCATCGGCCACCACGCTGACGTGCCCAATTTCGCCCGCGCCAAACCCTTCACCGTAGAAGATACGGCCGTTTAGCACAATCCCAGAACCAATGCCCTGCCCCATCTTGATGAGTACCAAATTGCGCGTGTCGTCGTTGCCGTAGGAGTATTCCGCCAGGGCGGCCAGATGGCTGTCGTTGGCAATGTGGACGGGGAAAGCGTACCGATCGGCCAGCAGCTGCTGCAAGGGCAAATCGTGCCAATCCAGATTCACCGACTGCTTTACCAGGCCAGCGTCGGCATCGATCAGGCCGGGGCTGCCCAGCGCCATGCCCAAAACCGGGGCCGTAACGTGGCTAAGCAGTTGATCCACCAGTTCGTAGACTAAATCGAGGGCGGCCTGGGCGGTACGGCCGTTTACCGGCAAACTAATCTGCTGTTCAAAATGGCCGCGCAGATTGACCAGCGCCCCGGTAAATTGCTCGCTGCCCAGGTCCAGGCAGATGAGCTGACGCGCATTCGGCACCATGCTGAGCAAAATGGGGGGCTTGCCGCCAATGGAGGGACCAACGCCGGTTTCCGCCACGATCCCTTTGTCCAAATAGCCCGCCACGATGTTGGAAACGGTTGCCCGCGTTAGCCCGGTCAATCGGGCCAAATCGGCGCGGCTCACGTCGCCAGCATCGTAAATGGTCTTGAGCACCAGACGCGCGTTGTGCTGCTTGGTGTGCTGTCGTGTCGCTTTTTTTGTGGGCGCTTGGGATCGTTTCATTTGAAAACCAGTCTTAGTAAGTTTAATGAACTTACAAAGATTTTAGCACAGGCAGGAAACGGCCGTCAACACCAATTTCTACAACCTCCGCCACCAAATCGCGTATACTCACTTAGATTTTGATCCACTGTAAAAAGTTAACAAATGTAGCGATGGAGTCTAAGGCGTTGCCTCGGCGCTTCGCACCTGGCAACGCTGAGTGAGTTGGGGTTTTTCAGTTTTAGGGGGGAGTGGAAAACTCCCCCCTAAAACTGAAAAACCATCTTAAATTTCCCGCACGGGGCGCGAAGCGCCCTCGTGCGGCCAGAGGAGGCAATTGATGTTTCAACGATTATCAAACAGTTGGGAATTGGTAAAAGCCAGTTGGCGCGTTTTGCTGGCCGACAAAGAGCTGATGATCTTTCCGCTCATCGCTTTTTTTGCTTCGATTTTGGTGCTGATTACGTTTGCCGTGCCCACGGTGCTGGCGGGTGTGCTGGATTCGGCCGTAACTGATGGCAATGTGGGCGTTTTTAGCTATGTCATCGCCTTTTTGTTTTACGCGGTGATGTACTTTGTCACCATTTTCTTTAACACGGCGCTGGTGGGCGCAGCGATGATCCGGCTGGAGGGGGGCGACCCCACGGTGCGCGATGGCTTGCGCATTGCCACCAGCAAGCTGGGTAATATTTTTGGCTACGCTGTTATCGCCGCCACCGTTGGCACCATTTTGCGAGCCATTTCTGAACGCTCTGGGGCGATTGGTCAATTTGTAGTGTCACTGGTGGGCTTTGTCTGGAACATTGCTACGTTTTTGGTGGTGCCCGTGTTGGTGGTTGAGAATGTGGGGCCGCTGGATGCGGTCAAGCGCAGCGCCAATTTGCTAAAGCAAACCTGGGGCGAACAGATTGCCGGGAACCTGAGCGTGGGCTTCATTTTTGGCCTGATTACCTTTGGCGTGATTTTGTTGGGGATTCCGGTGGTGATTTTGGCGGTGATGAGTGGCAGCGTGGCTTTGATTGTAACGGCCGTTGCCGTCATCATCCTGCTCATCATGGCCATCTCCCTGGTCAGCAGCACGCTCAGCGGCATCTACACCGCCGCCGTCTACCGCTTCGCCACCACCGGCGACACGGGTGGCTACTTTGAGGCCGACATGGTGAAAGGCGCGTTTAAGCTAAAGTAAGTTTTACCGCCGAGAGCGCGGAGGTCGCGGAGTTTTAACCTCCCGGAGGCTTTGCAACAAACGTTTCTTTTGCCAAAAGCCTCCGGGAGGTTTTGTTTTATGGCTGGTACAACTCTGTTTCCGGGTAGAAGGCGTACCAGCCAAACCAGTAGGCCAGATGGCCGTTGATGCGTTCTAGCGTTTCGCCATCTGGCCCGATGAGCGCTTCTTCAGTGACTTGCCAGGTACGGCCGTTTTCATCCACCACCGCAAAATCATCCCCACCAGCAGAAAACGTGTGTTCGCCCCGGGCAAAGGCGCGGATTTCGGCCCCGGAGGTGTAGGCAACCGGCCCAACGCGCTGGCTGGTTCCTTGTACTTCCACAATTTCACCAGCGGCAATGAGGGTTACGGCCGTTTCCCCCACCACGTCATTAACCACCCGCACTGCCAGTAAATCCAGTATCGGGTATGCCTTGGGCGTCTCGTCCAGCCGCAGCGCATACACGTGGTCTTTGTTGAAAAGCTGGTCGCTTTGCTGCCAAACGGGGAACATCAGCCCATCGCGGAACAGCCGCTCATCGTTGGCAAAATAATCGCCGTAAGCTGCGCCGGGCTGGTAAATGCGGTTGAATCCGGTCTGGATGTCTAACACGGCCGTTTCCGGATGCTGCGCTTGCCAATCGGCCCAGGTGGTGAGCACTACCGGCAGCAAATTTAGCCGGATGTCGCTCGCCGCCAGTTCACCCAGCACCGGCTCGCCCGTGAGCTGGTTCCACAGCGTCAGCGTGCTGCGATCGTACATCAATTTGTTGCTGCGGAACAAAAAGCCAGAGGAGCCAAAGGTGTAGGTGGCCTCGTTGCCCTCCAGGTCGGTGGAACGGCCGTCGTAGGCAATGGCCGCGCCGCAAAGAGTGCAGTAAGCCAGCGAAACCGGCACGCCGCCCACCACATCATTGGCCATCTCGTGCCAATCCAAAATGCGCAGCGGATAGGCACGGGCGTCGCCATTCAGGGCAATGCCAAAGACGGGTTCCCACGGCTCCAGATAGTCCGCCTCGGCGGCGGGCAGCATGGCGGGGTTGTCCAGCGCGGGGATGCCATCCAGCACCACGCCGCCCCACTGCACCTCCTCCACCCGAATTTTGGAAGGCTGGCTGTCTTGCAAAAAGAGGCCAAAGTAGGTGTCAATCCCGGCCAGCAGGCGGCCTTTCCAACTGGCAAAGCCGGGCGGCGGGGTGAGGTCGGTACGGCCGTACCAGGTAATCCAGTCGCCCCAATTTTCGCCCCAGCTTTGCCCGCTCAGCGCCTCCAGGTTGCTAACAATGGCCTCAAATTCTGGATATTGCACCAGGCCAATTTGCCGCCCGCGCATCAGCTCGATAAGGACGGAGACGAAGCGCTGGTCTTGCGCGGCAATGATACGAGCAATGGCAGCGTCGGCCTCTGCACGGGTGCCTTCGGTGAGGTTAAACAAGAGGGCGCGGGCTTCGTCATCGGTGATGGCGGTGGCGTCAGTTTCTTGGGCTGGAACGGCCGTTTCTGCCATTTCCGGTTCGTTGGTTGGATTGGGTAAATCGTTGCTGGCTTCATTGGGAACGGCCGTTGCCGCTTCTTCGTCGGTAGGCGCTGCGCCACAGGCGGCCAATCCCAACAACAAAATCAGTAAAGAAATTTTGTGAAAAACAGACATGTTCTGCTCCTTGTTTCACTTGTTTTAAGGAACAGTATAGCAAGAGAGTGGAGTGAGAAACGGCCGTTTCGCAACGCGTAATCTTCTGGTAATACTCCTGTAATCTGGCAACAAAAAAGGACGATTCGCCGGGCAAATCGTCCTTTTAAAAAACCAATTATCGCAAACAGCTAGTTGGCGGTGGAGATGACGCTGTTGTCGCCACCGTGTTCGTTGGCCCAGTAAGCATCAGCAGCTTCGTCGTTGTGCCATTCAGAACCATCTACCAGATAGCGGAACTGGAACTGGCCATCTTTTGGCAGGCGCACCTTGGTACGGAACGGGCCATTTTTTGCTTGCTTCATGTCGATCGGTTCCCAGCCATTGTGCTCAGAAACCAGCACGACCTGCTCTGCATTTTCCACATTGAGTTCGAACGTCACTTCACATTCGTCCTTCGTCTTAAAGAATTTTTTTGTAAACATACAATTGTTACCTCCATAAATTTGGGTCTATGTTCCGGTTGGAACGTTATGTGCGTTGTTAACGGATTAATTTTTACACGAGTAGCAGCCTGTTTACTGCCAAAACAGCGTCGGATTATAAGCAATATGGTTGACATGTCAAACATTTTCCATCGCGCCGCGCCTTTCCGGCTAATTTGCCAAGGAAACAGTCATTTTCAGGCCTGTTTTTAGCACATATGTTCTAAAATGTGGTATAATTTCGCTTCACTCAAGCGCGCATCGTACCCCTTTTTATCCACAAATAATAAAGGAGATTGTGACATGCAGGTTGTAAAAAGTTATCCAGATAATGTTTTTTGTTGGGTGGACCTTACCACGCCAGACCAGGAAAGAGCCAAAGCGTTCTACACGGCGCTGTTTGGGTGGGCGGCGGATGACCGACCCATTCCGATGGGCGGCACGTACACGATGCTCCAACTGCAAGGCAAAAATGTGGCCGGGCTGGGCGAGATGCAGCCAGAGATGAAGGCGCAAGGTATGCCTGCGTTCTGGGCGTCTTATGTAAAGCACAACGATGTAGACAGCATCGCCGCCAAAATAGCGGAAGCGGGGGGCAATTTGCTATTTCCGCCGATGGATGTGATGGATTCTGGCCGGATGACGATGGGCATGGACTCCACCGGGGCGGCGTTTGGCGTGTGGCAGCCGCAGGAACACACGGGCGCGGAGCTGGTGAACATGCCGAACACGCTGGTGTGGAATGAGCTGCAAACGCGCCAACCGGATGCAGCGAAAGCGTTTTACGAATCGGTTTTTGGTTGGACAAACAAGGCTGATGAGAACGGGTACGTAATGTTTGCGACAGACGGCCGTATGCAAGCCGGCATGATCGTCATGGATGAAAATTGGGGGCCAGACATCCCCAACAACTGGTCGGTTTACTTCATGGTGGAAGACGTCGAAGCGAAATCCGCCCTGGCCCAGGAGCTGGGCGGCATGGTCATCGTTCCTGCCACGCAAGCGGGCGAAATGGGCCGCTTCGCCGTCATCAGCGACCCGCAGGGCGGGGTGTTTAACATCATGTCGTTCAACGGGCCAGTAGACCCGCCGCCAGGGTTTGAGCGCGATTAAGTACACATAATTGAGTAATTTTGTAATTGAGTAATTGGTGCAAAACGTCTAATTACTCAATTACCCAATTACCTAAATTTGCGTACGCACTTTGGATTTTGGGGGAGCCGAGGTGAGGAAGTCGCGGGTGAAGCGTTCGTTGTACTGGGTGATAAGGTGCTGGATACGGCCGTAATCCCCCCCAGCCACCAGCAGCCCCGCATGATACTTTTTGGGGAGCCGCCAAACAATTTCTGGATCATCGTAAGCCGATAAATCGGGCTGTTCTTGCTGCGCCAAACAGATGATCAACCCTGCGTAATCCTGCCGGGGTGTGGGCAGCTGGTACGCCTCGCACCGGGCGCTGGCCAGATCAATGCGGGCCGCCTCTTGCCAGAGCACCACCCCTGTTGCTGCTTCCACCAGTCGATCAATGTTGGCGCCGCCAACCCGTGCGGCCGTTTCCAGAAAGTAGAAACGGCCGTCTGCCTCTGCCTGAATGAACTCGGTGTGAGCCACGCCGCGCACCTGGCGCAGCACCCGCATCAAATTCTCGTTGGCGGCCAGCAGCACCTGGCTACTTTCGCTGTCGGGGGCCAGGGTGCGGGTGTTGAAGATGCCGCCCCCGGTGGTGACCGCCAGCGGCGGCGTACCGTACTGGCTGGCGATAGCAAAAACCACCTCTTTTTCCCAAATCAGCGAATCCACGTGGCAGACGTTGCCCGCCACAAACTGCTCCAGCAAATAAAAGGAACGTTGGTCGCCCAGATCGTTAATCGCCTGCCAGACGGCATCGGCCTCATGCAGCTTGCGAATGCCGATGGCACCAGCCTCGAAGCGGGGCTTCAGCACCCACGGCGGCGACACCCTTTGCAGGAAGTTGTTGAGGTCGTCGTTGTTGAAAACGGCCGTAAATTCCGGCACCAGCACCCCTTCATCTCGCGCCTGAACCCGCATGGCTAGCTTGTCACGGAAGTGGCGGGCTGTGGTTTCGCCCATGCCAGGAATACGTAAATGCTCACGAAGCGAAGCGGCCGTAGCCACATCGTAATCGTCCAGCGCCACAATGCGGCTGATTTTTTCCGTGCGGGCCAGGTAACTTACCGCGTAGGTCACATCTGGCTGTTTAGACAGAGCAGGCATGATATACCGTTCGTCAATAACATCCATCGGCCAATCAGGATTATGTGCTGCTTCTTCAGCAACCAGCAGCAGCACACGTGCGCCCTGCCGTTTGGCTTCTTTCAAATAGGGGATACCTTTGCATTCGCTGGCAATGGCCAAAATTGTGATAGGTTGCGTTTGGGACATTTTTCTCTCCACAAGACAAGGGGTTGGGATACGGCCGTCATTTTACCTGCAAACGGTTCCCAATGAAAGAATCTCACAATTTGGCATGGAGATTTATCGCTCCCGATTTAGCCAGCGTACAGTCAGTTCCCCCACCCGATCCGCGCGCTGGCGCAGCACCGTGCATTCTGGCAGCGCATCCACAAACATCTGGCCATACCGCTTGGTAATCACCCGCTTGTCCAAAATGATCACCACCCCCTCATCCGTGGTGCGCCGATTCAAACGGCCGAATCCCTGCCGAAACCGCAGCACTGCCTCCGGCACCGAATACTCAAAAAACGCATTGTCAAACGTCTCTGACCGGGCCGCAAAAATCGGGTCAGACGGTACATCAAACGGCAGCTTGGCAATGAGCACCGCTTGCAGCGCCTCCCCTGGCACATCTACCCCCTCCCAAAAGGATCGCGTCCCTAACAAAACAGCGCGCGCATTCGGCCGTTTAAACTGATCCAGTAGCTGTTGGCGACTGCCTCCCGAAGTTTGCGCCAGCGTGGTAATGCCCCTGTCCGCCAGCGGTCCTTCAACCGCCTTCGCCGTCTGGCTCAGCTGGCCGTAGGCAGTAAAAAGCACCATCGTTCGCCCACCAATCGCGGTCGCTACGTCCACAATGGCATCTTCTAACATGCGCTGGTAGCCCGGCTGATTCGGTTCGGGAATGTCCGTTACCAAGTAGAGCAACGTCTGGTTTTTGTAATCAAACGGCGAGCCAACAGCCAACTCATCTACATCGTAGGCGTGTAATCGCTCGCGGATGTAGGCAAAGTTGGCCTCTTCCTGGGCATCTGGCCCGGCAGTACGCATGGTGGCAGAGGTAAGCACCACGGTTTCCAGCGCTTCGAAGATGTTGCTTTGCACCAACGGCCCCACATGCAGCGGCGCAGCATGCAGCGAAATGCGCTCCTTAAACACCTCAACCCAGTAAATCATCTGGTTATCTGGCTCCAAAATGATGCCATCCAGGTTCAGGCGCGTTTCTTCCAGAGATCGCGCATTGCTTTGCAGCGTCAGCTTCAAATCCTCGCCATCTTCCACGTCAAACTGCTCGGCAATGTCGTCCAGGCCACCTGCCAACCTCACAAAACCATCGTAAATAGCCCGCAAATGGCGACTCAGGTTATCCCAGCTCATCTCCACCTCATCAAAACCGGGCTGAATGCGCGCTGCGGGTGTTAGCCGAATTTGCTGGGCAAACTGGCTGCGCGTGTTCATCGCCTCAGACAAAAAGTAGGTGAGCGTGGTAAAAAATTCATCCAGCCGAATAACGGCCGATTGCCCTTCACGGCGAATGCGGTTAATCATTTCGGCAAATTGGGTGGCAAAATCAGGCGGCAGCGTCGCCTCTAACCGGCTTTGCAAATCGGCCAGCAGCCCGCCACGCGTCTTGTTCACGTCATCCAGAATCGCTTCCAAAAAGCGCTTGTCCGCCCGAAAGCTAAGCCCATCGGTAACGGCCGATTCCAAATGATGCGCCTCGTCCACAATCAAATCGTAAAACTGGGGCAGCACCTGGCTTTCGCTGGCCAGGTCCGCCAGCAGCAGCGAATGATTCACAATAAGCACATTCGCCAGTTCCGCACGGCGCTTCACCACGTGCAGCGGACAGCCCTCTGCCGCGCAATGATCCGAGGTGCAGGAGGCGTTTTCCCCGTTCAGCCGGGACCAGGCCAGCCGCTCGCCGGGCGTGCGCAAATTGAGTTCCGCTACGTCACCTGTTTCAGTCGTAGGCAGCCACAGCAAAATGCGGGCGAAAAGAGCCATTTCGTCATCGTTGCTGGGGCCGGTGTGGCGCATTTGCTGGAAAAGGCGGGTACACAGGTAGTTGCTTTTGCCTTTGCGCACCGCTGCCCGCAGTTCAAAGGGCAGCACCTTTTGCAGCTCAGGAATATCTTTGCTAATGAGCTGATCCTGTAGGTTGATGGTGTTGGTGGAGATGACGACGCGACGGCCGTTTTCCACCGACCAAAACGCCGAAGGGATCAGGTAAGCTATACTTTTACCCGTTCCCGTACCCGCTTCCACCATCACATGCGCCCCATCGTTGAACGCGTTCACCACCGCATCCAGCATTTCCACTTGTTGCGGCCGGTACTCAAAACTGTCAAAAAGCTGGCTAAAGTTGCCCCCCGGCTGGATCATGCTGGCTACCAGTTCCGGGTCCAACATGCGCGGCTTTTCCGCCGGAACGGCCGGTTTCCCTTCCAGCTTACCCGGATTGAATAAGCGCGGCAGCCGCCCACGATGGCGCAAATCTTTACCTTCAAACGCGGTGCGCACCCGCTCCGCCAAAATATCTTCAAAAAAGATCGTTTCTGGCCAGCCCAGCCGTCGCCCTACTTCTACCAACTCATCAATTTGGTTTAGCTGTAGCTGCATGGCCCGCTCGCGCAGCGCCAAAAACAGCTCTACCGTTTGCTCCGCGTCGTCGAGGGCACGATGTGTTTGGCCGCCGTTGGGATTGGGTAGCCCCAAATAATGCACCAGCGATTCCAAATTGAACCGTCCGGCATTGGGGAACAAAATCGAAGCCAGCGTCACCGTGTCCAGGCGATGGTTGCCCACACCCAACCGTTCCATCTCTAAAAAGCCCAAGTCGAAGCCGACGTTGTGACCCACTAAAACGTGGTCGCCAATTTTAGGGCGCAGCCGGGAACGCAAAGTAAACATCGTGGGCGCGTCATCCACCATTGCCTGGGTGATGCCGGTGAGTTGGGTGATGAAAGGAGGCACAGGTCGGTGCGGGTTCACCAGCGAGGAAAATTCATCCAAAATATCGTTGCCACGAAAGGTGATGGCGGCAACTTCGATGATGCTGTCAGTTTGAGGGTCTAGCCCGGTAGTTTCCACGTCAATGGCAACGTAGGTGGTGGCACTCATAAAAAATCCGTCTTTTTTTACTCTTCAGGTGTCACACCCGCGCAGGCGATATCCACTTTTTTAGTATCACGTGGATTCCCACATTGGCGAGAATGACAAATCCTAAAAGCTATTTTCTAAATGAAACCGATGTGCGTTACAAGGGGCGAATTATAGCACGGATTTTCTAATTGGATTGGTTAATGGTTTCTGATTTTCGAATAGTGGCAGTTGACACGCCTAATCTTGTATGCCATAATGCGCCCATCATTTCCAACTTATTGATTTGCCAAATTTTTGGCACGCTATCTTTATGATGAGGAGGTGGTGCTTATGGATAGTTATTTATCTAATCGCACCGTAGCGCTACCTTCTCAGATGAGTCTGTAGCGCTACGGTGCACGCAAGGGTCTTGTTTTCGGACAAGGCCCTTGTTTTTATTTTTTGCTTTGGTGATTTTGTTTTTGGGGAAGAGAGAACGGCCGTTACGCCCCCCATGCTGCTAATTGTGCCAAAACAGTGTGTACGTCGAGCGCCTGGCTTTGCTGTTGTACTGCCGTTATCTGTTCCGGTGATAGCAGCAGGCACAATCGCTCAATGCCCGCCTGGGCATCCCGCTTATGCTCGGCAACCGCAGCCGCCGACTGCGTAATCCAGCAAAACAGTTCCAGCGCCAGCTCGATCTGCCCTTCTGCCTCATACAAACGCCCCAGCTCAAAAAGAGCATGTGGCACCAGATGATCCAAATGGTGCTCAAGCGCTTGCGTTAATGCTTGCGCTAGGCCACGATACGCTGCATCATATTGCCCCAAGGCTCGCTGCGCCCCACTTAACATGGCCGTGGCCTGAATGGTGGATTGAAGCGAACTAATTTCCTCAAAGATGGCAACGCCTTCACGCAACAGGCGTTCGGCGCTGGCGAAATCGGCCGTTTCGTAAGCAATGGCTCCCAAATTACTCAGAATGATTCCTTCAGACTCCCGATCGCCTGACTTTTGGCAAAGCAGTAACACCTCCTGGTAGTAGCGGTTGGCCTCGGTCAAATCCCCGGTGAGGTAATAAATATTGCCCAGGTTGGTCAACGAGGAGGTGAGTCCATTTTCATCCTGAACAGCCCGGGCAATGGCGACGCTTTGCTGCAAATGCTCTTTGGCTTCGTCCCAATTGCCCGTCAAATTATACAAAGCACCTAGCGCACTCAAGGCATCGGCCACGCCCTTGTCCCATTCTGCTTGCCGGTAATGCCCCAGGCTCTGGCTGAACTGCTTTTCGGCCAGGCCATAATCGGCGCTGGTCATCACCGTTAAATAGCCCCAGTTGAGCAGGATAAAGCCCAGCTCTTCGCTTTCAGCTAATTGCTGTGCCAGAGGCAGCGCCTGTTGATACAAACTTTCGGCAGCGGCTGTTTGCCCTGATCTGGCGCAAAAAGATGCCCAGCGCGCCAAAAGTTTGCCTTGCAGTGGCTGGGCATCGGCGTCTACGGCCGTTGACAAAGCCGCCACCGTTTGTTCCAGCCACTCCCGTCCTTCGACAAACCGGCTTTGCGTATCGTAAAAATTCCGCAACGTGACCAGCCCCAGCTTTAATAAAGTGAGGTTCGTCTGACGCACAGCCCACTGCCAGTAGGCGCGCACATTGTCATGCTCGTCGTGCAAAGCCGCCACAATCTCTGTTTGCTGGGGAGTGAAAAAGGGTCTTTCTTGCTGTTGCAGCCAGTTGGCAAAATAGTGGGCGTGGGCTGCCTGCAACTCTGTTTCGCTGGCTTCGTTCAGATGTTCTTGGGCGTATTGGCGCAGCGTGTGGTGGAGGTGATAACGGCCGTTTCGCTCATCCCGGCGCAGCAAAGAGCGCTCCTGAAGCACGGTGAGCACGGGGCGTGAAACGTGGGTAATGGCGGCGGCAGCCTCTAACGTAAAACCGCCACGAAACACAGACAGAGCCGCAAAAAAAGATTGCTCGGTTGGCGACAGTAGGCTCCATGAATAATCAAAAACGGCGCGCAAACTGCGTTGGCGCGGCGGAATATCGCGGTAATGGCTGGTTAAAATATCCAGGTTATAGGCGATGGCTTCACGGATTTCGGCGCAGGTGAAGCGGTGCAGATTGGCCGCGGCCAGTTCAATGCCCAGAGGAATGCCATTCACCAACTGACAAATGCGTGCGGTTTCGGCCTGAACGGCCGTTGTCCATTCCAGATCAGGTTTTACCGCCTGGGTACGATTCATAAACAGCTGCACCGCACTGTATTCTGCCGGGTTCGATGCTGTTGGCGGGGGATAAGACAGGCCATCCACGGACACAACCCACTCCCACTGCACTGCCAGCCGCTCGCGTGAGGTAATCAGCAGCTTAATGCCCGGCGCAGTTGATAACAGTTTGCTTAGCCAGCTGGCCATATCCAATAGCTGCTCAAAATTGTCTAGCACCAGCAGCATTTCTTTGGGGCGCAGGTGCGTAAGCAGTTGGGCTTGCGGTTCCTGGTCGCTTGTGAGGCTGATCTGACAAGCCTCGGCAATCCTGGTGGCCAGCAGCACCAGCGTATCCACTTCCTCTAACGCCACAAAAAAGACCCCATCCAAAAACAGGCTGTGCTGCCAGGCGCGTTCGGCCGCCTGTGCCGCTAACCGCGTTTTGCCCATGCCGCCAGGCCCCAGCAAGGTCAGCAAGCGGCACTCCGCTTTCAGCAGCAAGCTTTCCATGTCGGCCAGTTCTGATTGGCGACCCACAAAAGCGGTCGGGTAGTGGGGCAAGGTAAGCGGCGGCATTTGCCCGGCGGCCTGGATGCGTGCCAACAGCGCCTCTGTCTCGGCCGATGGCTCTACCCCCAGTTCGTCTTCAAGGAGTTGGCGGCAGGTTTCGTATTGGGCCAGCGCCGCGCTGCGTTGGCCGCTGCGGAATTGGGCCAGCATAAGCTGGCGGTGCGCTTCTTCGCGCCAGGCGTCTAGCGCCAGTAGCCGGGTGGCGCTGTCTATGGCACGGCCGTATTCGCCCCGGCTCAGATGGTGTTCGGTGAGGGTGTGCAGCGTGTGCAGTGTCAGTTCGCGGTAGCGCACGCGCTGCCCCAGCATCCATTCTTCAAAGTCGGGGGCATCGCGCACAAAAAAACCAGCCAGAAAGTCCCCCTGGTACAGCGCAATGGCCGCTTGCCAATGGGGGAAACGGCCGTCTGCAGGCTGGCTGCGGCTGGCGTGTAAGGTTTGCTCAAACTTGTAGGTGTCTAGCTGGTGGGGGATGGATGTGTCAAAAAGCACGCTGTCGCGGGTGATGATGAGATGGTCGTTGACCAGCTTGCGCAAATTGGCCAGGGCCTGGCGTAAATTGTTTTTGGCATCAGCTTCGGGCATTTCGCCCCACAGCAGAGCCGCCAGCGCATCTCGCTGGTGGCTGCGCTGCGTCACAGCCAGGTAAACCAGCAAGGCCAATACTTTATTAGAGATAAACCCTGTGATGGGGGTGTTGTTCAGGGTTACAGAGATGCCACCAAACAACCGAATTTCTAAAACGGCCGTCATCACCCACTCCAATAAACGATCTCTAAATGATGTCCATGTACGATGCGTCAAGAATAACACATTCCAGGTATGAGACGACTATTTGAGTGGTGGAAAGATGGGAAAACGGCCGTTGCGCTATCACAGCTTTATTCTCACGTTTTGGTTGGAAACAGCAGACCCACCAACCTGGCGGATTCGCCTGGAAGACCCGCATACGGCCGTACGGCACGGGTTTAAGGAAATACAAGGGTTAGTGCAGTTTTTGGAGGCGTGGACGGCCGTTCCACCAACCGAAGACTCAACTGTTGAATAATTTTTTTTAAGGAGATTGCAAATGAAAAAGTTACAGTGGTGGTTCCGAATTGTGGGGGTGTTTTATTTATTGCTGACCGTCATGAATATTTGGGCGTTGTTCTTGGGGGGCAGCCAGCTTCTAACGGATACATTGCCCGCGCCGATGAATGCCGATGCGCTGGCTGTAAGTGCTTTCTCAGACGCCTGGATGGTTTTTGTTTTTGAGCTAGGCGCGTTAGGCATCATGGCTTTGGTTGCGGCTCGTCGGCCAGCGCAAAGTCGCATCATGGCCTGGGTCATCATCCTGGCCGAGCTGTTCCGCGGCGTGGTGGCGGATGCCATCTGGATTGGGCGCGGGTATGCGGCATCCAGCTATATTGGCTTTATTGTGATTCACCTGCTCATCATGGCGACGGGGGTTCTTTTCTTGCGGCAGGCGCAGGCCAGCCATGAAGCTGCCCAGTTGGGCATGGCCGATTAGGCTGGAGGAAGTTGTAATGAAGTTACGGCCGTTTCTCACCTCACTCATTCTTTTTCTGCTGCTGGTCGCCTGCGCCAAACCGCAAACCAGCCGGGTAACGCTCACCTTGCAGGAAATGGGCTTTAGCCAAAACGAAATTGAGGTATCAGCCAACCAGCCAGTGACGCTGCACCTCAACAACAAAGATGGCTATGCCCACGCCTTTGACCTGGATGAATTTGACATCCACCTCAAGCTGGCTGCCGCAGAAACGGCCGAAATTACCTTTACCCCCACCCGTTCCGGCACCTTCACCTTTTATTGCAGCTCACCGGGCCATCAGGCAGCGGGGATGGCAGGCTCGTTGGTGGTGGTGCCATGAAATAAAAATCTATCCGAAAAAGCCACAGAGGAAAAAGAGGAGCCTGCGGTATGAACCTTCGCCTCTAAGTTCTCTGTGAACTCTGTGGCAAATATTCGAACAGCTACTAAATGATTCCTAAATGATCGATTCGTACACTGCTTGCAAAACAGTTCCGAGGAGGAAAACATGATTGGTAATATCTTCATTTTAATTGTTGTCATTGCGCTGGTTCTTTTATTTGGTTGGCTCACCTACCGGGCCGTACGCGCCAAGAAATTATGGATAAAAATTGTCGGTGGGCTGCTGGCGGGCTTGCTGACCCTGGTTCTGGCCGCTATGGCTCTCTTTGGCGGCAAAGGCATCGCCACGGTCTACTCTCCCGATGTGCCTGCCGCGTCGGCGCTGACCGTCGCCGGATCGCCGGAGCAGGTTGCCCGTGGTGAATACCTGGTGAGCCTTTCGTGCATTGGCTGCCACGGAGCGGTAAATGCCAACGGCGAACCCAGCGGTGAACAACCGCTGACGGGTGGTTGGAACATCGCTGCCGCCGAAGGGTTTGGCTTCATGGGCAGCATGATCACCGAAAATCTAACGCCCGGTGGCAAGCTGGCGGATTACAGCGATGGCGAGCTGTTCCGCGTTTTGCGCCACAGCGTCAACCAGGATGGCGTCAAGCTGGGCTTTATGGACTTTTTGCCTTACAAGGAGCTGAGCGACGCGGACACGGAAGCGATTATTGCGTATCTGCGCTCGTTGGAACCGGCGGAAACGGCCGTTGCCACCGGCGATAAATTCAACTTTCTTGGCGCTGTGATGATGGGTTCTGGCATGTTTCCACCCTCTGTTCCTGGCGCAGAAACGGTAACCGCCCCGCCCGAAGGCGAAACGGCCGAATATGGCAAATACGTCGCTACCTTTGGCGAATGTCGCGGCTGCCACGGCCCGGAAATGACGGGCACCGAAGCGTCAGCCGCTGGCCCGGCCATCCCCAACCCCCGCCCGCTGGTGAGCACAGTTTCCCAGGCAGAATTTGCGGAAATGATGCGCAGCGGCATCAAGCCAGATGGCACCGCCTTCCCGGAAACGATGCCCTGGCAAAACGCCGCCAAAATGACCGACAGCGATCTGGCCGCCCTGTACGCTTATTTGACAACTGCACCATAGAATAGATAGGAAGAAGGGCAGGTTCAGACCTGCCCTTCCCCTACCCTTTCTGGAACATCGCCAAAATGAATAACCTAAACCATCTTTCTAATTTCCGCACATTAGGCACAGCCTTGTTGGTTGCCACGATTGTTTTTATGGTCGGTGCGTTTGTGGCAGATTATTTCCGACTGCCAATTCCGACTGAACCTCTGGAGAAGTTGCAGCGCATTGCCAATGATCGCCCTGGCTGGACGGCGCAGGCAATTATCTTTCCGGTGGTGTATTTGGCAACGGCCGTTCTCTTTGCCCTCATTGCCACCAAATTACCCAGCGCACGCGGGTTAGCCAGCGCGGCGGCACTTCTTGTGGCGGTTGGCTTCCTGTGCTGGCTGGTTATCAGCATCGATCGGCTGCAATTGGGGGCAAAAGCGGCCGAACTGATCCGCACCTACGACCCAGCTGCGCCGCCAGCGGTGATGGTCAATTTCAGCTGGGTCTTTTGGGCCAATACGCTCTGCATTTTGGCGGCGCTAGCCCTGATGGGCACGGCGCTGGCGTTGGCCGATGTTTTGCCCACGCTGGGCTGGGTGGTGATGGGAACGGCCGTTGCTTCAGCTGTCATTGGCGCATTCATTTGGGGCGATTGGCCACCGTTTATGAGCTATGTCATTATGCTGATATTGGCGATTGGGTTGATGCGGGTGGGGTAACGGCCATTTCTCACCTAGAGTTCTTCGCCAGCGCCACCACTTCAGCGGCACAGCCCCAGGCCAGGGTGTGCCCAATCGAGCCGTGGCCATAGTTGTGAATGATGGCTTTGCCGTTAGCTAGCGTTTCCAATTCCAGGCGTACTTCCGTCCGTCCTGGCCGCAGCCCCACGCGATGCTCCAAAATCTCAGCGTCTTTGAGCGCTGGTTGCAGCGCCAGGCAGCGCCGCCAGATGTCTTCTGCCAATTCGGGGTCTGGCGTTAGCTCCCAACTGCCGCGATGTTTGCTGCCGCCCAGAATCACGTCGCTGCGGCGGGGCACGATGTAGGTGCTATACACCTCAGCGTCCAGATGCACAATTTCGTCGGGCAGCCCGGCGGGTTTGCTGGCGCGGATGATTTGGCCACGGATGGGAGTAACGGCCGTATCCCCCACCAGTTCCCCCGCCCACACGCCGGTACAGTTCACCACCAGCGCAAACTGCGCCGCCAGTTCTGCCAGATTAGCCACTTGGCGCTGCACAATTTGTCCGCCTTTGCTTTGAAACTGGTTTAGCAGGTAGGGCATGTAAGTTGGCGTGTCTATGGCGGGCACGATGGTGCGGTAGCCGTACAGGTTAGGTGGGTAGCTCACTGCTTCCCACGCCTCCATCATGTCTAACCAGTCTGGCGGAGCAATCGGTTTAGCAAATAAATCAATGGCTGGTTTGAGCGAGACGCCGGAGTGGGGAACGGCCGTTAGCCTTAAAAATTCTGCTCGACTCACCATCGCCCACTGGCGCACTCGCGCCGCTGGCTCTGCCCCGTCTGGGTACCAAAACGCCGCCGCCACGTCCGACGTAGTGTTTGGCGGTAGCTCCCGCGCAAACAGCGTCACCGCAAAACCAGCTTCTAACAACTTCAACCCACTCGCCAACCCAGACACCCCACCGCCGATAATCGCTACTTGCTTTTTCATCGTTGATTTCTCCTTTAAAAAGCGGAACAGAGATCCGCGCAGATTTTTCTATGCGCGTGTCTGTGCACCAATTAACGGAATCTGTGGATATTCACCAATTTATAGCAATCTCCATCATAATCCAGCCATTATGCGAGCACAGTTTAGTATTGCCAAAATGAACAACGATGAACGGAACAATTACCCCGTTACCCCACATGGGCAACTCAGGTGTTGGTAGAGGCAAATGAGAGAAAAACGGCCGTTCTTCCATCAATATTCCGCTTAATTGGGGTATTGCTAAAAATTGCCAAATGTGGACAATGTTATTTGAAAAATAATTCAAAATCTGGCTAATGTCCTCTAGAAGCCAGATTGGATGGGACGTCAAAAAGAGCAAAACCTAAAACAGTTCAAACCAAATCAGCAATCTTCTCACAATTGCCTTACGGCCGCATTTGCCTGCTTAATGGCTGCGCATATGCCAGGTCATGTCCTTGCCCGATCCCCTATAGATCGTTTCCGGCAAGCATGAAAAATGTTTCCTTTAAGGAGAACTTCAATGAGTCAAAAAAAACTTTTCCGTATTGTTAGTTTGGCGCTTTTATTTCTATTGGTGGCCTGTGGCGGTGACGGCGAGATCAGCGTCAGCACGGCAAATATTAGCGACGCGCGCTTAACCAAAGACGAAGAGGGTACCCGATCCACAACCACTTTCGCCCCCGCCGATACATTTTATTTGCTGGTGGATTTAGCCAACGCCCCCGATGACACGACCGTGAAAGCAGAATGGACGGCCGTTTCTGCCGAGGGTGCCGATCCCAACACCGTGCTGGACAATGTGGAACTCACCAACGGCAGCGGAACCCTCACCTTCGACTTGCAAAATGACAACCCCTGGCCCGCTGGCGATTACAAAGTTGATATTTATTTAAATGGGGAACTGGATCAAACGCTGACCTTCAAGGTCAGTGGCGGTATCTCTGCCGAGCCTCCAACTGCTGTTCCCGCAGAAACACCGGAAGAAACGGCCGTTGCCGGGTTAGTTAGCCGGGTAGAAGATGTGAAAACGGCCGTTATCCAGATTGAAGCCCAGGGTACCTTTGTAGACCCCGAAATTGGCACCATTTACAATGCTGGCGGGCGTGGCTCCGGCTTCATCATCGACCCCAGCGGCATCGCCGTGACCAATAACCATGTCGTCACCGGAGCCGCCTTACTCAAAGTGTGGGTTGGTGGCGAAAGCGAACCGCGCAATGCCCGCGTTTTGGGTGCTTCCGAATGTGGCGATCTAGCCGTCATCGACATCGAAGGCGACGGGTTTCCTTACCTTCAATGGTACGGCGGCAGCGTGGATGTCGGTTTGGACGTCTACGCCGCCGGATTCCCCCTTGGTGATCCGGAATACACCCTCACACGCGGCATTGTTTCCAAAGCCAATGCCAATGGCGAATCCAGCTGGGCCTCAGTGGATGGCGTCATCGAACACGATGCCACGATCAACCCGGGCAACTCTGGCGGGCCACTGGTAACTGCCGACGGCCAAATCGTGGCCGTAAATTACGCCGGGCAATCCGAAACCAATCAATATTTCGCCATTGCGCAGGCACAAGCGCTGCCCGTCATTGAACAACTGCGGCAGGGCAACGATTACCTCTCCATTGGCGTGAATGGCGAAGCTGTCAACAACGGCGAAGGCCTATCTGGCATCTGGGTTTCCTCGGTAAAGTCCGGTTCGCCCGCCGATGAAGCTGGCGTCAAAGGAGGCGACATCATCACTCGCATCGAAAACCTGGTACTGGCTGTGGATGGCACGATGGCCGATTATTGCGATATTTTGCGCAGCCACAATCCGGGCGACAAACTGGCCATTGAAGTTTTGCGTTTCAATACTCAGGAAGTGTTGGAAGGGCAGTTAAACGGCCGTGTCATGGAACAAACTTTCTCCTTTGCCCAGGCGCTAGATGAAGAAGCGAACAATACCAACAGCAATGCCAGTGGCAGCGCTGGCGGCCCCTACACCAGCTACGTCACCGTCACCGATGACTCAGGTTTGCTCACCCTCGATGTCCCCGCAGAATGGTCTGAAGTGGATGGCAGCGCCTGGGAATCGGATGGCCAGGTAATTGGTTTATCCGTGACGGCCGCACCAAACCTGAATGACTTCTACAATACCTGGGGCACCCCTGGCGTCACCTTCAACGCCACCGACCAGCTCGATTTTACCGTTGACGAACTTCTGGATGCGTTTGATTTTAGCGGTGATTGCACACAGAACGAACGCACTGAATACAGCGATGCGGTTTACGCTGGCAAATATGATGTGTGGACAAACTGTGGCGGCACCGGCACGCTGCTGGTTGTTCTGGTAGCTGAACCAGCTGATCAAAGTTACCTGGCGCTTATCACCGTTCAAGTTGTAACCGACGCCGATCTGGATGCGTTGGATACAATCTTCAACACCTTTATACTTAACCAGCAGTAACTATTTTGTCTAAATAGTGGCATCCTTGTTCAACGGCCCCAACAGAAACGGCTCACAATCTAACAAGGATGCCACTTACCCATAGTTTACACCTCGGTTATAATCACCCCATCATGGAAGTTCAATTTGCTGTTGCCAAAATTGGCAAATACGCCACCAGCGAAAGTGGCGACACCTTGGAGATGATCGAACG
Organism: Ardenticatenaceae bacterium; assembly: GCA_020634455.1. Classification (GTDB taxonomy): domain Bacteria; phylum Chloroflexota; class Anaerolineae; order Promineifilales; family Promineifilaceae; genus Leptofilum. The sequence continues at coordinate 2,405,382 of JACKBQ010000001.1, forward strand.
GCCGCACGGCGGACTGTCGTTTGTGCTGGTTGATGGCCAGCGCAGCGGCAAGTCGGCCAAAGCGATCAGCAATTTGGTGGCGCGTAAGGCGATCCAGCTGCTCAGCGAAGGGGTGCGGGACGGCGCAGCGGCGCGTGCGGCCCATGATTACCTCTTTACCTATCGCGGCGGCAAGGTTAGCGCCACGCTCAACATGCTCTCCGTGGACATGGAAACCAAAACGTTCGTCATTTCGCGCAACAACGAATCCCCCGTCATTGTGTACACCGCCGAGCAGGGATTGTATTTGCTGGATGAGCCGTCCCGCTGCGTGGGCGTCTACCGCAACACCAAACCGGTCATTACCGAGCTGCCCATCTTGCCCGGCACGGTGCTGGTGGTGTTTACCGACGGTTTGCGCCACGCAGGCAGCCTGAGCGGCAACGGCAGCTACGATCCGGTGGCCGCTACCCAAAACATGCTGGGGGCGGGCGTCACCGAGGCGCGGATGTTGGCAGATACGCTGCTGGCAGAGGCAAATGCGATGGACAACGGCCGTCCCCGCGACGATATCAGCGTGCTGGTGGTCTCTGTGCAAACCAGCAATCCCAAAGACGACGTGCGCCGCATGGATGTTTCTTTACCAATTTGAATGTGATTCAAGGAATGGTTTTTGACGCAAAGTTTTTGAAGGGGCAAAGCGTTGGCTTGATTTTCTTTGCTTTTTCACGCTTCACACTTTGGCGTCAAAGTTTGAGATGATTAGGAATTTTATGCCTGATCCAGACCCAGTTAACAGTAAGACGGTGCGCATTGCCGTGGTTGGCCCATGCTCTTGCGGCAAAAGCACCCTCACCCAAGCGCTCAAAGCCGCTGGCTACGAAGCGCGGCACCCCGCCCAGGAACATTCCTACGTCCCCAACATGTGGCAGCGCATCTCCAAGCCTGATTTACTCATCTACCTGGACGTAGATTATGTCAATGCCCGCACCCGCCGTCCACACATTGACGGCGGCCCGCAGCGACTCAAGGAGCAACATTTTCGGCTGCGCCACGCCCGCGAACACTGCGACTTTTATCTGGATACCAGTGGGTTAAGTGTGGCTGAGGTGGAAACGGCCGTTCTCGCCTTCCTTGAAAATTTAGTAGACTAAACCTCCCGCAGGTTCATGCCAATGCCATCCCTTTGGGCGAAACCTGCGGGAGGTTGGGTCTTTAGACACACCCGCACCGCCCTGCTACAATCCCATCCATGATTTACGTAGACATTTCTGCGGCCGTTCATGCCCGCGCTGGCTTGGGACGGTACAGCGAAAAATTGGCTCAGGCGCTCATCGCAGCCCAGCCAGAGCGATTTGCCCTGTTTTATAACCGGGGGAAAGACGGCCGTTTCCCCCCCTCACTCCCCACCAACATCCCCCAAAAATCGGTCCAATGGGGCTACAAACCGTGGCGCATGGCCGTGCTGCTGGGGCAGTGGGGGCACCTCGGCTTCAACCAGTTAGTACCCGACGCCGACCTGTTCCATGCCACCGAACATCTGCTGCTGCCCCTGCGTGGCGTGCCCACCGTCCTTACCATCCACGACCTGATTCCGCAGCTTTTTCCCGCTTACCACAAAAAGCTCAACTACTGGTACCTCAACGCCGCCATGCCGCTTTACTGCCACCGCGCCGACGCCATCGTGGCCGTTTCGCAGGCAACCCGACAGGACATCGTCACGCAGTTCGGCATCGATCCGGCTAAGATTCATGTTGTGCACGAGGCACCGGCTTCCCATTTTCAACCTGTGTCCCCGGCCAGGGTAACCCAAGTGAAACAGACATATGCTTTACCCGACCGGTACCTTGTTCACCTCAGCACCATCGAGCCGCGCAAGAATCTCAATCGCCTGCTCGATGTCCTCAAATCCCTCCGCTCCTTCTTCCCAAACCTCTCCCTCGTCCTGGCTGGGGGCAAGGGTTGGCTCTACGACGATTTCTTCGCCAAAATCGAAGCCGACGGCTTGCAAGACGCTGTGAAGGTGCTGGGCTGGGTGCCGGATGAGGACTTGCCAGCGGTTTTGGCAGGCGCGGCTTTAGGCGTGCAGCCGAGTTTGTACGAAGGGTTTGGCCTGCCCATTTTGGAACAGATGGCTTCGGGGCAAGTTGTCGCGGCCAGCCACGCCAGCAGCCATCCAGAAGTTGGTGGTGACGCGGCGGCCTATTTTGATCCAACAAATGCGGAGGAGATAACGGCCGTAATCCACCGCCTCCTCACCGACAAAGACGAATACACCCACCGCCAGCAGCTCGGTCTGGAGCACGTCAAGCAGTTTAGCTGGGCGCGCGCGGCGCGGGAAACCATTGCCATTTATGACCAACTACTCGGAAAATAGTGAACTAAAGACTAGAGACCGGAGACTAAAAAACCTCCTGTCTCCAGTCTCTAGTCTCTTTTTAATAATCATTCTTCTCACCCTCTACACCCTCACGCTGGCGCAGTCGCCCGTGCTGGGCGACCCTAGCGAATACACCTTTGTGGCCAACATGCTGGGGATTGCCCATCCGCCTGGCTACGCCTTCATCACGCTGCTGGGCAAGCTGTTTCAAACCATTATCCCCATCGGCACGGTGGCCTGGCGGATGCATTTATTAGCGGCCGTTTCTGCCTCGGTTGGCGCGTGGTTTGTATTTGGAATTATTTCGACGATTGCTAAAAAAGTTCAACTTCTTGCAGAAGTTGAACTTTTGGGGACGTTGGCTGCTTTATTTGGAGCGCTGGTGGTGGGAACGGCCGTAAACCATTGGCAGCACGCCATCCACGCCAACCCACACATCCTCACCGCCACCTTTTTTGCCGCGAATTTGTACTTTTTGACCCGCTGGTGGGCTTCGGTAGGGGCGAAGCATGCTTCGCCCCTACTTTACGCCTTCGCCTTCACCGCCGGGCTGGGCGTGACGCACCACCCGCTTACCGTTTTTGGCTTTCCAGCGTATGCGCTGTTCATTTTAAGCGTTTGGTGGAATTGGGAGACTGGAGACTGGAGATTGGAGACTGAAAAAACACGCCTTAGTCTCCAGTCTTTAGTCTCCAATCTCTTCCGCATAGTGGTGCACAACTGGTTCACCGTCCTCAAAATGGTCGGCTTTGCCCTGCTGGGGCTGTCCGTCTGGCTTTACTACCCCATTCGCAGCCCGATGGACCCCGGCTTTGGCCCCACCACCATGAACACGCTCAACGGCTTTCTGGATCACGTGTTGGCCCGCGGCCTCAGCGACACGCTGCCCTACGTCACCCTGGCCGACCAGCCCAACCGCGCCCGCGTCTTCTGGAGCTTGCTGCGGGTGCAGTTTAGTTGGCCGGTTATTTTGTTGGCTATTTTTGGCCTTCTGTTTCCCATCTATGACAAGGTGACAAGGAGACAAGGTGACACGGCGAGAAAACTTCACCTTGTCACCCCTTCACCCCATCACCCCATCATCCTCTACACCTTCACCTTCCTCACCGTCTACGCCTTCGTCATCAGCTTGCGGGCGCAGGACAGCATGGCGTATCTCATTGGGCCGTTTTTGATTGTGGGGTTGTTTTCGGGGTTGGGGTTGTTGTGGCTGTTAGGTATTGGGACGCGGATGAACGCGGATGAACGCGGATTTTTTACTTCTTTGCGCCTTCGCGCCTTTGCGTTGGTTTTTTTCTTCCTGGTGGGGCCAGTTTGGCAGGTGTGGCAAAACTTTCCCCGCGTCTCACTGCGGGATTATGATGAGGGGCAGCAGGTGATTGAGGCGGTTGAGCATTGGGCGGATGAGCAGCAAACGGGGGCGGTGCTGCTGAGCGATTGGGAGCGCATGACGCCGCTCTGGTACGAGCGTTATGTCAATGACAACTGGCCCGATTCGGCGATTGTGACGCCAAAATTGGTGGCGGCGGGGACAGAAAATCCGTGGTTAACGGCCGTTTTCGAAAATCTTGCCGCTGGTCCTGTCTACCTAAGCAACTACCGCCCTGGCCCGCTGGCGGGCACTGATTTTCGGCTACGGCCGTCTGGCCTCTTTTACCAGGTGGTGGAGCCGGGCGACACTACTGTGCCTGACGGAATGACGACGGTAACGGCCGTTGCCAACGCCATCGAAGTTCTTGCTTACGACCTGCCCGAACACCACGTCACCGCAGGGGCGTTTGTGCCGCTCACCCTGGCGCTGCGTGCACCCGAAGTCACCGCAGATTTTTACGTGCCCGTGCTCTACGTCGGCGACATTCGCTATGAGTTCACCACCGACAGCCACCTCATCACGCCGCGCTGGTGGGCCGATGAAGTCATCGTGGAGCGGTTTGACTTTGCCCTACCGCACGATCTGGCCAGCGGCGTTTATCCGCTGCGGCTCAACCTGAAAAACCTCAGCCAAAACGAGGAAATCCCGCTCGAATTGGAGTTGGGGCCGCTCAGCGTCACCGCGCAAGACAATCCGCGCCAAACCGACCATTTGCTGGCTAACTTTCGCCAGCGCGTGGGGCTGGCAAGCGCTTCTGCACGTGGGAACGGCCGTCGCCTCACCGCCCCCTGGACACCTGAAAATGGGATCACCGTCCGACCCGGCGACGTGGTGAACGTGACGCTGAATTGGGAAGTGCTGGCCAAGGCGGAAGAGAGCTACACGGTGTTTGTCCATCTGATTGACGGCAACAACGTGCCCTACGTTTTTCTGGATTACACGCCGCTGGGCGGCTCCGCCCCGACGCATTTGTGGATTCCCAAATGGCTGCCCGGCCAGCAGTACATCGATCCGTACCGCCTGCCCATCCCCGCAGATTTAGCCCCCGGCACGTACTACATCGAAGTGGGATTGTATGAAATGGTCAGCGGCCGTCGCCTGCACATTTCTGATCAAGACGGCAATTTGAACGGCGACCGCTACATTTTGGGACCGGTGGAAGTAATTCAATAAAGCCATTTTTTGCCTACAGAAAAATTTATCAGCACCTGCAAAGCAATCCGTATCGCCATGAAAAACGACAAAACCACTCAACGCCACACCGTCCTCGACTGGTGACTAAATCATTGACCAAAAGTGGTATGCTGTTGTTTAATTCTCTCGTTATCAAATTAATAAAACTATTTTGGAAATCAGATGACACCAAACTCAAATCTTTCACGACTTCAGATGCCTCGTCCAGAAGTAGAAAAACGCTTGCAAGAGCGCATAAATTTAGGCAAGGAGTTGTTGAAATTAAGTATACGGAATGAGAATGAACTAAAAAGTGCAAGCGAAAAAAAGCGAAAGTGGTCAGATTACAATGATGAGCTGCTAAGGAGAATTCTTGGTAATGACGAATTTGTTAGCGAGTTTCACCCAACTGCGTTCGCTATACCATTTGGACCAATTCCCTTGGACGCACGCATTAAAGGATTCTTTGAAGGCACAGAACGAGATATATTGAAGTTAGAGTCCATTATTGAAAGAATTGAGTTAATACCAGAATCACCGGCTCTAAATTCCGAGCATCACCCTTCCAAACAAAACGAATCACGCGAACCTAATTCACAACAAAGAATCAAACTTTTTCAGATACTGTGTGACTTATTTAGCGAAAGCGAGTTGAAAACTTTGTGTTTTCATCTAGGTGTTGATTATGATGCACTACCAGACGTGGGAAAAAACAATAAAGTCAGGGAGCTGATTGGTCTTTTAGAGCGACAGAAGCGTATACAAGAGTTACTCGAAGAAGGCAAAAAAGTGCGCCCAAACTCCGAATGGAATCTCTAAAGTAGTTCCTCGCGATAGTCATTAAAACCAAACCCTCAAAGAAAGTAACCGCCAGTGAACGGTATCTCTCCCGTAGTTCAAACGTTGAACAACGGCCGTTCCCATCCCCTATACTGCTCCTTACCGATTTGTTGTTTATCAAAGGAGATTTATTGCGATGAAACGTCCATTGCTTGTCGTTTGTCTAATTTTGCTTTGTTTGGCCCTGGCTGGCTGTCTGCCTGGAAGTGCTGATCAGGTTTCGGTTACGCGACCAGCGGTTACAGAAACTATTGCCGCAACGACCGTTCCCATTTTACCCACCACCGAAGAACCCACCCCAGAACCTTCCCCCCTACCGCTGCCCTCGCCAACGGCTGTTCCCACCGAAGCCCCTGAGTTGCCAGCCCCACCCGTGCGCGAGAATGTCGATAATTTAACGGCCGTTTCCGCCAACGCCATCGCCTACGTGCAAAACGACCAACTTTTCATCCGCACCCTGCCCGGGGGCGAAATGGTGCCCGTTCAAACCGAAACCTGTGCTGAAGGGCGCTATTGCACCATCACTTACCTGAAATGGTCACCCGACGGGCAGTTTTTGCTCTATTACTATTATGATGGCCAGGATGACAGCCTTCGCCTCAGCGATCGCCAGGGAAATATACAAACCATCGACGATGTGGCCTTTTTTCAACCGGGAGCCTGGTCGCCAGACGGCCGTACCTTGGTCTACATGAACTTTACCGGCACAAGCATCGAGCCAACCGAAACACAGCCCGGCGGGCGTGTATTTGCGATTTGGACAGTATCAATTGAAGAGGATGGGATAATGGGAACACCTCAAATGGTCGGTACCTGGCAGGAATTAAGCGGCGGCTGTGGTGGCGGCGGTCGTTCGGCCAGCGAGGTGCTGTATGAAAAAGAGGGCGGTACTGCTTATGGTTACCAAATGGGTGTCACCGAGTGGACTAGGCAAAACATCTTGCTCTACACCAATAACTGCACCAACATCGGCATCGGCCGTTTTGATATGACCACCGGCACAGAACTACCCGGCTTTGACCAACCGATGCGCAATTTGATGCTCAACGCCAGCGGCGACCGCTGGTATGCCGTGACCGGCTACGACTGGTCGTCAGAACCGGGCAACAATGAGCTGGTCACCGGCACGCCAGACAGCACAGAAATCACCCTCATCCCCACTTCGGCCCGGATAGAGCTGGTGTTTACGGGCAAAGTCAGTGGCGCACTTTATTACACAGAGCGCACCGCTTTGGGGCGGGATGAAACAGGCGCTTACTTTGAATCAGCGTTATGGCGTATTCAGCCCGATGGTTCTGGCGAAGAACGACTCTGGTTTGGTGAAGATGATCACGCCTACGCCCAGGTTTCGGAAACGGCCGTTGGCGATCTCCTCTTTGTACTGGTAGAAAATGAACGGCCGTTAGCCGCAGCCGCCCAGTTCACAGAAGGCAATCCAGAAACCCTGCAAGCCTACACCCCCCAACGCCACATCATGCAGCTGCCCGCCAGCGGCGATGACCCGGTAATGATCCTAAGCAACGCCGGGCAGCCCGCCCTTACGCTACAGTAAAAACCAATAGCCCTAAGGCAACGTCGCAAAGTTCTAAAACACCTTCGCGGCTTGGCGTGAACCCACCCCACATTGCCAACAAGCACGTAGCAGCCCCCGATTCCTCTTCCAAATCGGGGGCATTTTGTTTACAATCATTTGCATGCCCAAAGAACGCATTGACCGCCTCTATTTTGTTACTGCCTCTGAAAACAAGTTCAATGATTACCAGTTCTTGCTAGGCAAGCTGGCCAATCTCTTTTTGTTTTTCTATAACGTGGAAGATTTGGTTACCCACGATGTGGATATTCTCATTCGGCGCAAGGTGGAAGCCATCAGGCCCAAGTTGCCTCATTTGCCGTTTTTGGTGGAACAAACCAATTTGATGATTCACACTTGGAGAGGGTTACCTGGCAATGTAGCGGGACTGTTCATTAGCGGGGTGGGCGTGGCTGGCATTTGCAAGATGCTGGATACGTTTCCAGACCGTTCCGCAACGGCCGTTACCAAGCTGGCTTACCACGCCCCGAATGGTCAGGTTGAAATCTTTGACGGACACTTGAAAGGCATCATAGCCTCAGAGCCACGAGGGGTTCAGAATTTTGGCTGGGAGTCCATCTTCATTCCCGAAGGCCACGACCGTACCCTAGCCGAAATGAGCCTGGAACAACGAAACAGCATCTCGACACGCCGGTTAGCTGTAGCCGCTTTTTATGCAGCTGTCCTCCAAGAAGAACAGGCCGACACCCTGCTGCAAAACCGCATCCGCCTGCGCGAACTGATGGTGCGCTACTTCAACAAATCGGAACTGGAAACCCTCTGCTTTGATCTGGGCATTGACAAAGACGACCTGCCCAACGCCACCAAACCGGAACTGGCTCAGGAAATCATCCTCTACTGCGAGCGACACGACACGCTGGACCGCCTGCTGGAGATTTGTCGCGAGCAGCGCCCCCACGCCGAATGGCCCGAAGAGCTATAAGCCTCGGCACATTTACCTGGTTTGCAATCGCGCTGGGCTATGTTTGTAGCTACCAACTTTTAGGCGTTGGCGGTTATGAATGGGCGCTGTTTAGAAACGCTGCTTTTAACGGCGGTCTGGCAGCGCGGGTGGCAAATCCCCCATACATTTTTGCCCTGTTTTACCCGCTTTTTTTGCTGCCATTGCGGGTGGGCATTTTCATCTACAGCCTGATAGGCATCGGAGCCGTATTTGCCACCCATCGGCTTACTGGCCTCAACAAATGGCTGCTGCTGCTTAGTTTCCCCATCGTGCAAAACTTGTTTTCGGCACAGTTAGACACCCTCAGCATGTTGGGGGTTGCTCTGGGCTGGTGGGCTATTCAGCAGAAACGGCCGTATCACCTGGGCCTCGCCCTCGTTTTGTTAGGCATCAAACCCCACGTTACCGGCATTCTGATCATCGCTTACCTGGTTTGGGGCTGGCACCCGGCGGCGCTGCTGGCCCCAACCCTGGCCCTGCTCTATTCATTCGCCTTTTATGGATTTTGGATTCCCGGCTGGCTGGAGAGCGCAGTGGGGCAAAGCAGCGGCAGCGCTGCGTTTTTTAACGGCGGGCTGGGTGCCTTCCCCTACGGTTTGCTCCTCTGGCTGCCAATTTTGTTGGGCAGGCAACTGTACAGTCGGCTACAGCTAGCCAACGCCGTCACCGCGGCCACCATGTTGAGTATGCCGTATGTTGGCTCTTACAGCGTGCAAGCCTTTTTGGGACTGCCGCTTTCCTGGGTGAGCTACCTTTTTATGCTGCCGGTATACATGGTTTTGGATGTACGGCCGTTGCTCATCCTCATTGTTTTATACCCACTTGCTCACTTTTTTGTAGATAGGAGCACCACTTAAAAACTATTGCTGCTTCAAAAAAGCTATAAGCGTCTCAATTTCCGCCGCACTCAGGTGAAGGTTGGGCATAATTGTCTCGACTTTGATGGAAGCCGGGTTGGCTAACCAAACCTCAAGATATTCCGACGGCCGTTTTACAAACGTAATGTCTGGCCCAATCTGGAACATATTTTCCGCCATCGTCACGTTGTCGTTCACGTGGCATTGGATGCACCCCTTGGCCACAAACAGTGCCTCGCCCATCGCGTCCGGGGCAATGGCGGGCAGCAGATCGGTTTCGCTTTCCGCCAACACGGGCACGGGCATCTGGGCGTGCAGGGCAAAACTGGCCAGGCTCACCACACCCAGCAGCGCCAGCCCGGCCAACTGCACCCGGCTCCGCTGGCGCGTCCACAAAAGGAAGTAGAGCGCAGCCCCAGCAGCGGCCAGCCATCCCAAAACAAGCTGCCAGGCAACGGCCGTTTCCCCACCAATCCCTAAATCGCCAGCCACCGCCTCATTCACCAGCAGCGGCGGCATCGGGTACACCATACCCCAACTGCTAATTCCCCACCGCCACTCGCCAGACTGGGGCAGCGTCAGCGTCGCGGTGTAGAAACCTTCTTCGGAAGATTCCTTTGCCTGGACGTTTACTCTGGTGCTACTGGTTTCCTGAACGGCCGTTACCGCCGTATCCAAATCGGGCAGCAGCGTTTGCCCATGCTGCCGCACCGAAAATTCAATGGTAAACGGCCGTTCCGCCACTACCACCGCAGGCAGTTCAGAAACCGTTACCGTGGCCCAACCGCCCGCCCGCGCCGAGCCAGTCGTCGCCAGCAAACCAATCATCACCAAAAACCCAACCAACAAAGCTATTGTTTTACGCATGACAAAACTCCTTCTCCGTTGCCGCGGATTCTTTCCGCGCATGATTCACGCGGAAAGAATCCGCGGCTACACGTTATTGTTCAATCGTTTGCAAAGATTCCGCGATTCGCAGCGCATCTTCCAGCGATTCAGCGCCTTCCAATCGGTAGGTCACCTCACCAGCCCAGCAGATGAGCACGCTGCCCTCTACAAACAGCCACTCCTCCGCCGACGCATCGCGCAGCCGGAAGTAGTGCGGCCCCACCAACCAAAACGCCTGCTGACCGTTCACCTCGGTCATCTCCAGCATCTCGCTGCCCTTGTAGGCGTACTGCGCCACCTGAATCTGGTACAAACTCATGGCAATTTGCTGTGGGTTCGCCACATCGCGCCAGAGGAAGATTACGGCCGTATCCCACACTGGCTCCTCATGCAGCAAAACATCATCCGGCGGTGGCAGTTCAGCAGGCAGCGCCAAATTTGGGAACCGGGCCACCGCCTCGTCCAGCGTGATGGGCTGGGTAAAGGCAGGCAGCTGCTCGCTCAGCAAAGGCGGCATACCGTCCACAGCCGCTTCCTCACCCACAAAAATCGTAATGCCACCCGCCCGCAAAATCTGCACCAGGGCAGCACGCACGGCGGGGACCGCCAGCAAACTAGCCGCCAGCAGCAGCAAAACCAGCGCCCAGGCCAGCCGTCGGGCAGGCCGCGCCTGTCGCGGAGCAGAGTTGGCCAGCGCCCGCTGCACCTTGCCCGCCACATCTGGCGTCAGCGGATATTCAAACGCGGTCGCCCACGCCTGCACCTGCTTCTCAAACGAACTGTTCATCTCGCCCATCAATTACCCAATTACCTCTTTCAACTCCACAAAATCCAACTCAATCACCAACTTCAGCTGCTGCAACGCCCGGTGCAAGCGCGATTTCACCGTTCCAGAAGGCACGTTCAGCGCCACGGCCGTTTCCGCCTCCGACAGTTCTAAAAAGTAGCGCAAGTAAATCACTTCCTGCGCGTGGGGACGCAGCCGCTGTACCGCCTGCCACAGCTGGGCCGATTCGTTCTGGCTGAGGGAGGTGGCGGTAACGGCCGTATCCGCCTCCCACCACCACCGCTTCACCATGCCCCAATAGCGCGACAAACTGCGCAGCCGGTTTTTGGCCAGATTGCGCGTGATTTGCAGCAGCCAGGGTTGGAACGGCCGTTCCTCATCAAACCTATCCAGCGACACAAACGCCCGCACAAACGCCTCCTGAGCCACATCCTCCGCCTCGGCAGGGGAGCGCAGCAGCAGGTATCCCAGCCGAAACACCGCCGCCTGATGCTGGCGAACCAGCAATTCCCAGGCAGCCGCGTCGCCCCGGCGAGCCTGCCGGATTAAATTTGCCTCTTCGGGTACAATCTCACTCGTTCCAGAACGTGCCATCTACCTAACAATACACCGTTCCCCCCAATCGGTTCCATTTTCCCAAAACCTCACCTACTTCAAGTGATAGCACGCGGACAAGCGCGGAAAACGCGGATTATTTGCTTCTATCCGCGTCATCCGCGTTAATCCGCGTCCGATTTTTTGAAAACGGAAAAGCGCAACTTTTACTTGCGAACGTTTGTTCCAAATTAAATCGCCGCGTATAATTGCACAAGACCCGAACCTCCCGCAGGTTGATGCCCAAACGATGCTCAAATGAGAACCCTGAGGGAGGTTTTCAACAGGAGAAACTATGACTGCCCAACTCACCATCACCCGCCAGGATTTGCGCCGATTGGCGATTACGCGCCAGCACCTGAGTAAAAACGAGACACCCGCCATGCTGGACGTCATCCGCGACCTGGGCTGTGTGCAGCTAGACCCGATTCGCGCCGTGGAGCGCACCCACCTGCTGGTGTTGTGGAGCCGCCTGGGCAACTTCGACGAGGCCGCGCTGGAAACGCTGCGCTGGGAAGAGAAAGCGCTGTTTGAATATTGGGCACACGCTGCCTCGATGGTGCTCACCGAGGAGTATCCGCTGTTTGCCTGGGGCATGCACCACCGCCGCGAAGACAAGCGGCGCACGGCTCAATATCAAAAATGGTTCGATGAACACCCCGGCATTCTCGAACTCAAAGACCACATCCTGGATCGGCTGCGGCAGGAAGGGCCGCTGTTCTCGCGGGACATCGAAACGGAAGACCACATGCGCTATGAATCACGCTGGTCAAGCGGCCGTTACGTGGGCGTCATTCTGGATTATTTGTGGACCAACGGAGAAATTCTCACCGTGGAGCGGGTGGGCAACCAGCGCAAATGGGGGCTGGCCGACGAATTCTGGCCCGATAAAACGCCGCAGGGCGTGTGGACGGCCAAACAAGCGTGCCGTTTTGCCGCCCAAAAAGCAATTCGGGCCTTGGGCGCGGCCACGGAGAAGCAGATCAAGGTGCATTTTACGCGGGGAATGTATGTGGGGTTAACGGCCGTTCTCAAACAGCTCGTCAAAGAAGAAACCCTCATCCCCGTAACAATTGAAGAACTGCCCAAAGAAAACTACTACCTGCACGCCCAAGACCTGCCCCTGCTGCAACAAATCCAGGCGGGTGACTGGCAGCCCCGCACCACCCTGCTCTCCCCCTTCGACAACCTCATCTGCGACCGGGACCGCACCGAGGCGCTGTGGGACTTCTTCTTCCGCATCGAGATTTACGTGCCCGCCGCCAAGCGAGAATACGGCTACTACGTGCTGCCCATTTTGCATGGCGACCAGATCATTGGCCGCATTGACCCCAAAATGGACCGTAAAACCAAAACGCTGCACATCTACAACGTTTATGCCGAGCCGGGCGCGCCCAAATATAAAAAGACGGTGCGCGAGATTAGTCAGGCAGCCAACTCGTTGGCTAAATTTCTTGGGGCCAAACAAATTGAGTGGGGAAATGTGCCCCCCGAATGGGCGGCATTAAAGAGCAGTTAGCTTAGATAGAAAGGCTTTCTCGGGGCTAATCCTCTATGGCAAAGTTTCGTTCCATCGCGTCCATTAACTGTTGAATGCGAATCGGCTTGCTGATGTAATCATCCATGCCCGCCTGCAAAAAACGCTCGCGGTCACCGTCCAAGGCATTGGCCGTCAGGGCAATAATTGTGGGCCGATCGGCGTCCTGGTACGTTTGGTGAATGCGCTGCGTGGCCGTGACGCCATCCATCTCTGGCATTTGCACATCCATCAGCACCAGATCGTACTCTTGGTCATGCAACGCTTCTAGCACTTCCAAACCATTGGTCGCCACGTCTGCCTGGTAGCCCAGCCGCTCCAAAATGCGTAGCCCCACTTTTTGGTTCGTAAGATTGTCCTCCGCCAATAAAATCCGCAGTGGCAATCGCTGCCCCATAGACGTGTCAAACTCTGATTGGCTTGTTGTTGGCTTGATTGTGGCAGCCAGCAAGGCTTCCGTTTGTGCATTGGATTCAGGTAGTTGGCTGGGGTCTACGAGGATGGTGAAAAAAAACGTGGAGCCGACATCTGGTTCGCTTTCAACCCACATATCGCCCGACATCGCTTCCACCAGCCGTTTGCTAATGGCGAGGCCCAAGCCAGTGCCACCATACCGTTTTGTGGTAGAAGCGTCCACCTGACTAAATGATTGAAACAGCCGATCCATTTGCTCCTGCGGAATGCCAATGCCGGTATCTTGCACGGAGAAGGAGAGTTGAAGACGGCCGTTTTCCACCATCTCCCCCGTCACAGACAAATTGACAGACCCGGCTTCGGTAAATTTGACCGCATTGCTTAACAAGTTTAACAAAACTTGCCGCGTACGCGCCTCATCTCCTTCTACAAAGGCCGGTAACGAAGGTTCAATTTCATAGGTTAGCAACAACTCTTTCTCTGCCGCCTGGTTGGCCAGTAGGTCTAACGTCTCCAAAATGCAGCCTGGCAAATAAAACGTTTGGGAAACAATTTCCAGCTTTCCCGCTTCAATTTTAGAAAAGTCCAGAATATCGTTAATCAGTGCCAACAAGCTGTCGCCGCTGACGCGCATGGTTTGCAAAAAATCGGCCTGCTCCTCATTCATTGGCGTATCTAGCATTAAGCTGGTCAGGCCGATGATGGTGCTGAGAGGGGTACGAATCTCGTGGCTCATATTGGCCAAAAATTCACTTTTGGCTTCGGTGGCAGCTTCGGCCGCCTGCTGTGCCAAACGGAGCTGCTCGTTCGTTGCTTGCAGCTGAATTAACGCGGAATTCCAGCGATCCAGGGCGCGCAGCCGGGCATATTCATACAGCCAGCCCAAAAATGTAAGGAACGCAGCGATTGATAAATAGGTAAGCTCACGAAAATGGGAACTGACTGCCGCAGGTGGAATTTGCACTATTTGGTTAGACCGTTGTATCCAACTGAGCAAAAAAATGAGGATGACCAGGGCGACCAGATTGATGATGCTGGCTTTTACCCCCAACAGAAGCATCGTGAATAAAGGACTGGCGATGATCCAAAAAATAATCGGTGATTCGAATCCCCCGGTTGAATACATAATCTCCAACATGCCGGCTGTGTTGATAAGCAATTCCATAACGACAACGGCCGTAAATGCCCCGGTACGCTTCAAAATAACCAAAAGCCCTATATAAAGTACCACCATCGCCGCCAACACGTAAAAGTCATAATGAAACACTTCTTCAAACAGCGCGATATAGACCAGCCCAACAACATAAGAGGCTATCGAACCGGTGATTAGAAAAATAATGATCCGATGGCGTCGGAGCATATCATCTGAATCGTCCGAGTTTTTAATTTTGTCCGCAATAAACCAGTCGAGAAAACGATTGAGGAATTTGAGATAATTCAGCTTTGTTTGCATGACCTTGCCCAAGGCAAGCCTGGTACGATATCTTCAGAATTGATCAAGCTACTGCTATATCGGAGGTAAAGTTGCGTTCAAGAACGGCCGTTAACCTTTCTACACGTACAGGCTTGCTAATATAATCATCCATGCCAGCTCGCAAAAAGCGCTCGCGGTCACCTTCTAGCGCATTGGCCGTCATGGCAATAATGACAGGTTGAGCTTCAGTGGAAAATGTGGTGCGAATTTTCTGAGTGGCTTCCGCCCCGTCCATCTCTGGCATTTGCACATCCATCAATACCAAATCATACGGCTGGCGGTGCAGCGCTTCCAGCACTTCCAGACCATTACCAGCGACGTCTGCCCGGTAGCCCAGCCGTTCCAAAATGCGCAGTCCCACTTTTTGGTTAATGAGGTTATCTTCTGCTAGCAAAATACGCAGCGGCAATCGTTTACCTAGCGTTTTATCGAATACGGCCGTATCCGACCCTGCTAAAGTTGACCGCATTGCACGGGTGCTCTCCCCTTTCGGTGCTTGCCCCATTGCCACAAGGATGGTGAAATAAAAGGTGGAGCCAACCCCAGGTTTACTCTCCACCCACATCTCGCCCCCCATCGCTTCCGCCAGCCGCTTGCTAATGGCCAATCCCAGCCCCGTACCGCCAAATCGCTTGGTTGTCGAAGAATCCACCTGGCTAAACGATTGAAACAGCCGATCCAACTGTTCCAGGGGAATACCAATGCCACTGTCTTTGACAGCAAATTGGAGTTGAAAACGGCCGTTTGCCACCGCCCCCCTTGTTACAACCAACTGCACACCACCCGCTGCCGTAAATTTAACGGCATTGCTAAGCAAGTTCACCAAAATCTGCCGGGTCCGCGTCAGATCACCCACTACAAATTCCGGTAAAGCATCCTCAACCGAACTGACCATGGTCAGGCGTTTTTCCTCCGACTGGCTGGCCAACAGATCCATTGCTTCAGCAACGCAATCGCGCAAATTGTAAGGATGCTCCTCTACCTCCAGTTTCCCTGCCTCAATTTTAGAAAAATCCAGAATATCGTTAATGAGCGCCAGTAAACCATCGCTGCTAATGCGCATGGTGCGCAAATATTCAGCTTGTTCTTCATCTACTGGCGTATCTAGCAGCAGGCTGGCAAGACCAATAATGGCGTTCAGCGGGGTGCGAATCTCGTGGCTCATGTTGGCCAAAAACTCGCCCTTGGCAGCATTGGCCCTATTGGCGGCCCGGTTGGCCTCCTGTAATGCTTCATTTTTGGCCCGAATATGGTTCAGAGCAATATTCAAACGATTGGTGCCAAATCGGATCGTACTCAACATGCCAATAATCCCCATCGCCCAAAGCCACAGGTTAGTCCAAGGGGAGGATGGCTCATCTGAAGGTATGATAATATCCGCTTCCACCAGGCCGCCTAAAACCACCAGGGCAACCACCGTTAAAGCGGCCACACGCAGGCTGGCTTTCCAGCTAATGAGATAGCCCGCAAAAATGATCGTGATTAAATAAACCACCACAACCGGCTGCTCTGGTCCTCCCTGGCGAAAAACGGTAAGTGTGGTGCCTGTCCAACCAGCCATAGTCAATAAAATGCTGGCCAAAACAAACTTGCCCTGGTACGTCAACCAATACAATCCCAAAATCAAGACAATAATGCCCAGGCCAAAAACAGACACTATCACAGGCTCGTTTGGGTTCAGCCAGGTTAAAACAGTGTAGGTTAGGGTGATGGTAAGGGCGGTGAGCAGGGAGCGGTTGAGGTAATTGGCGGTATGTTGATCTTCAGGGTTGCTAAAAGAAGGTGCGCGCAACAACTGTTTTATGGGGGGGCTTGCTAGTGGGCTCATAAGGTTTCTACATCTAGCTGAATAAAAATTTTTTTATGCGGAATCTTAGCAAATTATACACCGTCGTGTGAATAGGACTTTGTTAAGGGGATTTGAAGGAGAGCGGCAGCAGTTTGTGGGCTTTGTGCCCGGCCTGGCCAATGCGGGAAATACAGCGGTCAATGCCAACGGCCGTTTTCACCTTAATCGCTTCTGGCACCCCCCGCGCCGCGTAAATGGTAATCTTCATGTGGCTCAGCGCCTCGCGGGAAAGCTCTGTGGTTTCATCCTGGTGGCGCACCAGCACACCAATGCCCTGCTGCTCAATCAAATCAAACAGCGATACAAAGCGGATGATGGCGTTGTAATCGGTGCGCAAAATCGCCAGCGAAAAACAATCCAGCAGGAAAATCAGCGGTTCGTCTGGCTGGTGGGGCAATGTTTGGAGGAAGCTGGCCCAGTCGTTTTCGAGTAAGGGGGCGTGTACGGCCGTACCAAAATCCAGCCCCACAAAAAACACGTCATCTTGCCGCATCTGCCGATAGGTGAGCTGTTCAAACTGCTGCACTGGCTGATTTTGCAGCGCGTCAAAAATGGCCCAGGCGGGGTCGCCCGGCTGCACCACCGCATCGGCGGGGCTGCCAGCCCGCAAATCAATCCCGTCAAAGGTGTAGGTGTGCAGCGGCACCTGCCGCTCTTCCAACTGGGCAAAGCGGCTCTGGTTGGAGCTGCCCACCACCAGCAGCCCGTGCTGCGCCAAAATGGGCAGCGTCGGCGAATAACCGGTCATCTCCACCTCGTCGGCAAAGATGAGGCGCATCGGCAGCAGCACCTCCTGCACAAACGCGGCGCGATCAGCGGCAACCAGCCCGTGCGCTTCGCGGCTCCAGGTGTAAAAGTACAGCAAATCGTCCCACTTTTTGACGGAGAGCAGGCTGATGGGACGGCCGTTCAACAACCTTTTTGTCACGTGATACGCATGCTCACCTTTGTGCATCACCGGCTGAACGTTGTCTGGCAAGTTGAACCGACGGCGCAGCACCACATCCAGCACGTTGAGGAAGGTGGTCTTGCCCGTGCCCGGCTCCCCGCAGATGATGATCGGGGCCGGGGGCGGGGGTAAGGACGCAGCGTGGCCATTGCCATTTTTGCCCAGCGGCAGCCAGCTGCGCCAGCCGTTAGGTTCGCTCTCCAGAGCAGAGTCTTTCGGGGGCGGTGCCTGCAAAAAAGCAACAATCTGGTCCGCAATGTCCCGGTGGGTATCATTAAATTTGGTGGGGTCGAGATTGGCAGAAACGGCCGTAGCCTCAATTTCCTGCCAAATAGCTGCTAATTCTTCTTGCACAATCCGTCTGCATTTCCTAAGTAAATAGAACGCAGGTTTGCCTGATGACCCTGATCCTGAAAATCAGGGCAATCAGGTAAATCTGCGTCCCATTATTTTTGTAAATCGTAGTCAAGAAACCCAAAATCTGCATTAATCTGCGCCCAAATTGGGCAAATCTGTGGGTTTTTCCATCGCCCCATTGTTCATAAACGATTGGGCTTGCAAATAGGCTAACACTTTTTGCGAAAATGCCTCGTGCGACTCCCGCGTGTACTTCACCGCCGTGTAAATCTGCGCCAGATTTTCCACGCCCGATTCTTCCACCATTTTCCGTAAACGCGGGAACGTCATGTACCGCTCCCAGCCCTTCACGTTGCGCTCTTCATAAATTTCGGCGATTTCGGCATCGCTATAAGCACGATACGTCTCCTGGTGGACGAGCCCCTCCAGTGGCAGTCTGTCACGCGGCGCAGGGTCTTCCGCCGGATAGCCCAGCGAAAAACCGGCTACCGGCACCACGTTGGGCGGCAGCTCTAAAATCTCGCCGATCTGGTCGCAGTTGGCCAGGGTACTGCCCATGTAGCAAATGCCCAGCCCCCGCGCTTCGGCCGCCAGCGCCACGTTTTGCGACACCAGCACGGCGTCAATCGTAGCAATCATGAAGCTCATGAAGTTGTCAAAGTTGTCCGGCGCGTTGCTCAGTTCTAACCAGCGACGCATCCGGTGGAAATCGGCGCAAAAGGTGAGCAAGACGGGCGCGTCCAGCACCATGCTCTGCTGCATGTGCGGCTCGTACAGCCGCTCGCGCAGCGCCCGGTCGCGGGTCACAATAATCGAATAGGTCTGCATGTTGCCCGACGACGAGGCGCGAATGCCCGCCTCTAAAAGTTCGTTCAGCAGCGCATCCGGCACGGGGTCTGGCTTATAGGCGCGGATGGAGCGGTGCTGTTTGATGCTGTCTAAAAAGTCCATGTGGTAAATCTCCCAATGATTGATGCCGCAATTGTGACGCAGGGAGTCATCTCAGGCAACCGCCTATCGTAGCCGCGGATTCTTTCCGCGCACTGAACCCGCAGCTACGGCTAATCACGCTTTGGCGCTCCGCGCCCAGGCGACGCAGAGCGTCTAGAAAAGCATTCCCACGGAGACCGTGGGAACGAGGGTAGGAAATGTGAATGGTGGATGAGAACGGCCGTACCGTCAGCCCCACCCACCATTTTCCATGTCACAATCCATAAAAGCATGGTGTTTAGACGGATAATTACGCAAAAACCATGCTCTACGGGAGTTGATTTAACGGAGTTAAAAAATTATGAATTCAAGAAAACGATTATTGAGTATTTTACTGGCGCTGGTGGTGTTGGCCGGAACGGCCGTTGCCATTGGAGCCTTTGTCATCCCCAGCGCCCAGGATTTGCTGGTGCAATCTTTGGAAACCAGCCAAACCCTCACCGACGGCCACGCCATCGTTGAGGTTTCGGTAGATGTGCCCGACAACGCGATGAGCGGCACCGTGGAAGCGTGGGGTCGCCTGGACGTTGGCCCCAACGGTGAACCCGCCTTCCGCGTGGAAGTGCTGACGGCCGACGAGGCTAACCTCATCGGTACCATTGCCGTGAGCGACGGCACGCAGTTTTGGGTGTGGAATCCGGCCCAAAACGTGGTGCTGACCGGCCAGTTTGAAGAACTGTACGCCCGCATCGCCGAAGAGATGGCCGGGCAGGAGTTTGACCACGAAGGCGACTTTAATCGCGCAGATTTTGATGAAGCCGAAATTCCCGAAACACCGGAAGAAGCGGTGGCCAAGCTACTGGAGTATTTCACCGCCGAGCGGGCTGGCTCTGACGTAATTGGCGACACGAACGTCAACACCGTCCGCCTCATCCCCATCCCCGAACAAATGCCAGAAGAAGTGCGCGCTGCTGGCGGTCTGCTGAACGTCTGGCTGCGCGACGGCGACAGTGCGCCGGTGGGCGTGGAGTACGTCGGCGGGGCGATTGGCTCCGGCGTGGCCCGCGCCACTTTCCTGGAAATCAACCAGGGCGTTGATGATTCGGTCTTCACCTTCACCATTCCCGAAGGGGCCACAGTGATTGACGCGGCCGACATCGAGCTGCCAGAAAAAGAGGCGTTGGAAGAGGCAGCGGCCATCGAACCAGACTTTGAGCTGCTCTCCCCCACCAGCCTGCCGGACGAGGCTACCTTGCGTGAGACCACGAATGTGGGCGGGGCGATTGTGGAGCGGTATGGATTGCCAAACGGCCGTTCCTTCACCATTGCCCAGGGACGTACCGACGTGAACCTGACCCCCGCTGAGGGTGGCGAAAGCGTCACCGTGCGCGGCGTTGAGGGCATGTTGTACACGGATACGGAAGACGGCCGTACTTTACTCAACTGGTCCGAAGGCGATATCCAATACTGGATTGGCGGCGACCTGACCGCAGATGAAACCCTAGCCATCGCGGAATCGCTGCAATAAAAAGAGACTGGAGACTAGAGACGGGATTTAATCTCCAGTCTCCAGTCTCCAGTCTCCAATTACTCAATTACTTTTCCTATGTCTGATCCAATCAAACTAACCAACCTCGCCCGCCACTTTGAGCGCGGCGGTATGGACGTGCAGGCGCTGCGCGGCGTCGATTTGGCCATCGAGCCGGGCGAATTTGTGGCGCTGGTTGGCCCGTCCGGCTCTGGCAAATCCACGTTGCTCAACCTGCTGGGCGGGCTGGATCGCCCCTCCACTGGCGAACTGTGGCTCAACGGCACCGCCCTGCACGCCGCCACCGAAGCGGACCGTACTTTGCACCGTCGCCAGCGCATCGGCTTTATTTTTCAAAGCTTTAATTTGCTGCCCCGGTTAACGGCCGTTGAAAACGTCGCCATCCCCCTCATGCTCTCCGGCGTCAGCCTGGCAGAGCGGGAAGCGCGGGCCAAAGAACTGCTGGAAAAAGTGGGTCTGGGCCACCGACTGGACCATTACCCGACTGAACTTTCCGGGGGCGAGCAACAGCGAACGGCCGTTGCCCGCGCCCTCATCCACAATCCCAGCCTCATCCTGGCCGATGAACCCACCGGCAATCTCGACTCCAAAACGGGCGAAGAGGTGATGGCGTTGCTCAAGGAACTCAACCGGGAGCAAGGCATTACCCTCATCGTTGTTACCCACGACGAAGAAGTCGCCGCCTACGCCGACCGCATTGTTAAATTGCGCGACGGCAACATTGTTGAAGAAGTGAAGAAAGAATGGAACGATTCAGCGGCTGTGGCCGGTGTCCTCACCGAGCCACAATCCGGCACGGTGAGGACACCGGCCGGAGCAGAGGGAGGCGGACTCCAATTTAGCGACATCATCCGCCAGGCGCTGAGCAACCTGCGCCGCCGTCCGGTGCGCAACGTGCTCACGGCGGGTGGCGTCCTCATCGGCATTGTCACCCTGGTGGCGATGGTCTCTTTTGGCGTGGGCGTGCAGCGCGAAGTGCAGCGCAATTTCGAGAGCATCGGCCTGGAAAACCTGTTTGTCCGCCCCGTTTACGACGAACCGGATGAATTTGACCCGTTCGCGGCCCCCTCGCCACAAACGCCCATCACGCCTGAACTCATCACCCGAATTGAGCAGCTACCCGATGTTGTCAGCGTCACACCGGAGCTGGGTCTGCCTTTTGGCATTGACATCGCGCTCGCTTACGACGACACCTCACTGCCCATCCGCATTGCGGACACGGAAGAGCGCCAGTTTAGCTTTGGCGGCCAAACAGAGCCGTTGGCTGGGGTGGAATTGGGCGGCCAGGGCAACGATGGTGTGGTGCTGGTGCGCGATCTGGCTGATTCACTGCTCACCGACGGCCAAACCTATGACGATCTGGTTGGGCAGGAACTATCTCTGATTGTTCAGCTGCCGCGCGGCGAGACGGAAACGTTTCCCAGCGAAATTATTGGCGTACGGGATAGTTTTGGTAGCCGCACGATTGATCTCGGTCTGGCAGAGCGGGAAGCGATTTTGGCCTGGTGGTTCAACGAGCCAGACATCTTGCAAACGGAGGGATATGATAGCTTGACGGTGCAAACGACGGATTTGGGGGCGATTACGGCCGTTTCCACCCAAATTGAAGAGCTCGGCCTGCAAACGCAATCGTTGGAAGCGATTTTGAACGTGGCCAACCAGGTGCTGGGGCTGATGCAGGCGCTGCTCGGCTCTGTGGGTGGGCTGGCGCTGCTGGTCGCTGCCCTCGGCGTGGCCAACACCATGATGATGGCCATCTACGAGCGCACCCGCGAGATTGGCGTGCTCAAGGCGCTGGGCGCGTCGGCAGGTGAAATTCGGGCGCTGTTTACGGTGGAGGCGGCGATGCTGGGGCTGCTGGGCGGTTTCTTCGGCCTCATTTTTGGCACGCTGCTAGGGCGCTTGGTGGACTGGATTGGCCACCGCTTCCTCATCGCCGAGGGGATTACCGGCATTGGCCAGCTCTCGGTGGTGCCACCCTGGCTGGCGCTGGGTTCGCTGGCGTTTGCCGCCTTCATCGGCATTGTGGCTGGACTTTATCCCGCCGCCCGCGCTGCCAAGCTGGACCCGGTTGCCGCCTTACGACATGAATAAACTAAAATCATAGCAAAACCGCAAATTAAATATCCCACAAAACCGAGACTGGAGGCCAGAGTAGTCTCTAATCTCCAGTCTCCAATCCCCATAAGTTCCTAAATCTTCATTCCTTAGTAAGCGGCCAACAATATGCTATACTTTTGTTCTGAAAATAAAAGTTGAGGTACATCCCTGCTGCCCATACACGGACGGTAAATCACCTGAAAAAGTTTGAAAAGGATTCAAAATAGCGTTCGGGAAACGAACATCTCGAATCTACAATTGCCCCAAATATGCTAGACAAGATTAGACAAGTCGTCACGCGCTACGACGAAATTGAACGACAAATGACAGACCCTGCCGTGCTGGCAGACCATGTAAAGCTTACTGAACTGGCTCAGGAGCGCTCTGATTTGCAGGCGCTGGTGGAAGCGTACCGCGAACATGAACGTGTAGAGCAGGAGCTGACCGACGCCCGTGAACTGGCGGAGTTGGAAACCGGCGAGATGGCCGAACTGGCCGAAATGGAAATCGAGACGCTGGAAGCCCGTCTGGAATCGCTGGATGGCGAAATGCGTCATCTACTGGTGCCCAAAGACCCCCGCGATGAGCGCAACGTCTTTGTGGAAATCCGCGCGGGTGCCGGTGGGGATGAAGCGGGCATTTTTGCCGCCGACCTGCTGCGCATGTACATGCGCTACGCCGAAGGCCGCAAATGGAAGCCAACTATTTTGGAAGAAAACAGCACGGGTGTTGGTGGCTATAAAGAGGTGATCTTTTCCGTCAAAGGCAAAGGCGCTTACTCCCGCTTTAAGTATGAAAGCGGGGTACACCGCGTACAGCGCGTGCCGCAAACGGAATCCCAAGGGCGTATTCATACCAGCACCGCCACAGTTGCCGTCATGCCAGAAATTGATGAGGTAGACATCGCCATCGATCCCAAGGATTTGGAGATTACGGCGACGTTTTCTTCCGGGCCGGGCGGACAGCACATGCAGAAGAATGCAACGGCCGCTCGCATTGTGCATATTCCCACCGGGATCGCCGTCAAAATTCAATCGGAGCGCAGCCTGACGCAGAACAAGCAGTTGGGCATTGCCATCATCCAGGCTCGTTTGCAAGAAATCGAAGAAGACAAGCAGCATACGGCCGTTGCCGCCGATCGTAAATCCCAGGTGGGCACCGGTGACCGCAGCGAAAAAATCCGCACCTACAACTATCCACAAGGGCGCGTCACCGACCACCGCATTGGCCTGAGCAGCTACAACCTGCCCGCCGTTATGGATGGCGACATTGACCAGTTCATTGACGCCCTCACTGTCGCCGACGAAGCGGAAAAGCTGGCCGCGCTGAACGAAACATAAATCGTTTTCAGGTGTTTAGGTGTCAGGTGTTCATGCTTTTTACTTGAACACCTGACGCTGGAAAACTTAAAACCAACCACCGGAGAACCACATGAGTAAACTCACCTACCAACCACGGGGCCGCTATTTTGAACAGTTTGAAGTGGGGCAGCAGTTGGCAACGGCCGCTCGCACCATCACCGAGGCAGACATTGTGAACTTTGCCGGGCTGAGCGGCGATTACAACCAGATTCACACCGATGCCGACTTCGCCGCCAACTACGCCTTTGGCCAGCGCATTGCGCATGGCTTGCTGGTGCAGTCCATTGCTACCGGACTGGCGGTACAATCTGGCATCATCGAGGGTACCGTCCTGGCATTCCGTGAGCTGAGCGCCAAATTTAGTCTGCCCATTTTTATTGGCGACACGATACATGTTGAATTAGAAATTACCGAGACCAAAGCACTGCCGCGTTTGGGTGGCGGGAACATTAATATGAAGTACGCCGTTTATAATCAACACGGTAAGGCGGTGCAGCGTGGCGATTGGGTCATGCTGATTAAAAGCCAAAGTAATGATTAATGGTTAATTGATGAGTGACGAGCGCAAACGGCCGTTATCCCCAAACGAGCCAGAAGAAGAACCCCAAAAAACAACCCCGCCGCCAGATGACGATGAACAGTTTGGCACGGTGTCGCTGTTTGATTTGATGGATGAAGCTGGCAGCGAAGAAACACCAGAAACCATCCTGCTTCGGCCAGGTTTGCGGACGCCTCGCCCCTTCACACCACAAAAAGTTGAAGATACGCGCGAACACGGGGAGAGTACGGCCGTTCCTGACCAAGACGCCCCCACTGCACCCACCGACGACGAGCACACCCTCACTCTCGGTTTGCCCAACCCGGATAATGAAGACACTGGCGATTTACCCGCCATTCCACCACAACAGCCCAAGCCTGAGCGCAAACCTGCGCCACTGCCTCTTACCCCATCCAAGCTCAAACCGTTTGAGCGCCTACCCATCGAAGACCCGGACGCCACTGAGGTATCGCCTGATTTGGCTATTCCGGCTCCGGAACGGCCGCTTTCCGAGCAGCCCACCCAAATTTACCAGCGCGAAGAGCCGAAAAAGCCAATCGCCCCCGACCCGCGCACCGTGATGCGCCCCGTGCGCGAAACGCCCCCCCAGCCACAACCCCGGCAAGAACCAGCGCGTCGCCAGCCAGACCAGGCCACCCGACCGAAACGGCCGCAGCAGCAACCACGCCAGCCTGCCCAACCGGCTGGTCAGGTAGTCATGCCCAAACGCGAGCCAAAACCCCGCCCCAAGCGGCAAGCTCCCGGCCGCCGCAACTGGAGCGGCTGCCTCATGCGCGGCGTGGTCATTAGCCTCATGCTGGTGATTGTGGGGATGGCCCTCACCGTCGCTGGATTGGCCATTGGCTACAACGTCATCGCCAGCGACTTGCCCCCGGTGACCGAACTCAACGAGCGCGTCAGCACCTTCGAAACCGCCCGCATCTACGACCGCAACGGTAACGAACTGCTCTCGCTGGCCGATCCCAACATGGGCAACCGCACCCGCGTCTCGCTGGATCAGATTTCGGAATACCTCATCCAGGCCACCATCGCCACCGAAGATTCCCGCTTCTACGAAAATTTCGGTTTCGACACCATCGCCATCGCCCGCGCCATTTTGCAGGCGGCGCAGGAAGGAGAAGCCGTCTCTGGGGCCAGCACAATTACCCAGCAGGTCGTGCGCGCCACGCTGCTGGAAGAAGACGAGCGCACCCAGCGCACCTTCCGCCGCAAAGTGCGCGAAATCATCCTGGCCGCCGAAATGAACCTGGAATACGAGAAAGATGACATTCTGGAAATTTACCTGAATGAAATTTATTACGGCAATCTGGCTTACGGCATCGAAGCTGCCGCCGAAACCTATTTCAACAAGTCCGCCGCCGATTTGACCCTGGCGGAAGCATCTTTGCTAGCCGGGCTGCCACAATCCCCTGCCAGTTGGGACCCGTACACTGCACCCCAGTTGGCTCTGGGCCGCCAATCGGAAGTGCTAACCTTGATGGCTTCCCAGCAGTACATTTCTACCGCCGAAGCGCAGGCGGTGCTCAACGAAACGGGTGCCTTTATTTATGAGATGACGCCTCCCGTGCGGGAAATCACCTATCCACACTTTACGGTGACGGTGTTACAGCAGGCGGAAGAGCTGCTGGGAGCGCAATCTATCTATCGCGGCGGGCTGCGCATTCACACCACGCTGGACCCCAACGCGCAGTTGCTAGCAGAAACAACGCTGACCAACGCCCGCGCCAGCATCAACGCCGCCGGAGCCAACAACGCGGCAATGGTGGTGCTGGAACCAAGCACCGGGGAGATTTTGGCGCTGGTGGGCAGCGTGGATTTTGAAGATGAGGCGATCAGTGGCCAGGTGAACATGGCGCTGGCTCCGCGTCAGCCCGGCTCCACCATCAAACCATTCGTTTACCTCTCCGCAATGGAGCAGGGGTGGACCCCCGCCACGCTGATTTGGGACGTGCCCACCTCGTTCCCGGACGGCACCAATGCGCCCTACGCACCCAAAAATTATGATGACGAGTTTCATGGGCCGTTGCGATTACGGCCGTCTCTGGGCAACTCGTACAACATTCCAGCGGTGAAAGCGCTGGAGTTCGTGGGCGTGTGCAACTTCATCGCCAACGTGCAAAAAATTGGGCTGACCTCGCTGCAAGACCCTGGCTGCGTGGAGCAGGGTTCCCCGCGCAACTACGGCCTGGCGCTGTCGCTGGGCGGCGGCGAAATTAGCCCACTGGAGATGGCCGGAGCGTTTGGCTCGTTGGCCAATCAGGGCAACTTTATTGCGCCATTCACCATCCGCCGCATCGAAAACAGTGCGGGCGACATTTTGTTCCAGGAACCCGTCCCTGATCCAACCGTGACTCAGGTGGTGCGCCCGGCGCATGCCTATTTATTGAGCGATATTTTGTCGGACAACAACGCGCGCCAGCCGGAATTTGGCGTCAACAACGGTTTGGTCATCCCCGGCCACCGGGTAGCGGCCAAAACCGGCACGTCTGGCACGTCGCGCACCGATGTGCGGGATGTGTGGACGATTGGGTATACGCCACAGGTGGTAACGGCCGTTTGGGTAGGCAACACCAACAATGAGCCACTGGCGGCCGGGGAATCCGGTTCGCGCACGGCCACGCCTATCTGGAATAGCTTCATGACGCAATATTTGGCCAATAAGCAGCCGGTGGATTTTATACGGCCGTCCAGCGTGGTAGACATTGAAATTTGCAGCGATTCCGGCACCCGCCCCGGCAGCGACTGCACCGACCGTCGCATTGAGCGCTTTGCCGAAGACCAGCCGCCGCTGAACAGCGAGCAAGATTTCATCCAGGCGGTGCAGCTAGACCAGTGGACTGGCTTGCGCGCCAATGAAAATTGCACTGAAGCCGTGTACCAGGCCAGCTTTTTCACCCTGCTGGTGAGCGGCGGCGAAGCGGTTGCCGCCCGTGAGCAAACGGTGGCCCAAAATTGGCTAGAAAGCACAACTGCCGGGCAGGTCTGGGCCAGTAATCGCAATATCGCCGTGCCGCTGCGCCTGCCGCCCGCCCAAGCGTGCGACGAAAACACGCCCCGACCTCAAATCACAATCTCGCAGCCGGAGGCGGGCAGCGAGGTGATTGATACAGTAGAAATTCGTGGCTCGGTAAGTGCACCTGGGTTTGGCGGCTACCAGGTGGAGTATGGCTTTGGCAATGAACCGGGTGGCTGGGGGCTGGTGCAGGAGCGGCAAGATTTAAGTGTAGAAAATGGTCTGCTGGCCAATTGGGACACATCTGCTCTGAACTATTCTGGCCCGCTCACGATTCGGGTGCTGCTATTTGGCCCAGATAACCCCACCACGCCAGAAGAAGACCGCGCCATCGTGGAAAAGCGGGTAACAGTGACGCTGCTGGAACCCACGCCAACGGCTACTCCAACTGCCACAGCCACAGCTACGGCCACAGAAACGCCAACGGCGACGCCGACCAATGAACCCACCGGCACCGCTACGCCAACCACAGCGAGTACTCCAACGGGAACGGCCGTTGCCACCGATACCGCCACACCCACCGCTACACCCACACCGTAACCTAAAACACCTTTCCAGCCACAAATTTCTCAATTGTCAGCGAATTCGCCTGAATTTTGCGTGAAAATATGTTCAATTGGCCAAAAAAGCCATTGAGTACGGCCGTTTTGATGTGACCTTCACGTAGGAGTCCTGTCCAAATAAGTACAATGGCAGGCCATGATAGATCACACTCAAACAAGGTTGAAATATGAGTTCATCGCGGAAAGCACGGCAAACGGGGCGGTTTACGGCCGTTCTCTTTGATTGGGATTTCACACTAGCATACTCTCTGGGATTAAACGTTTCTCACATCGCCCGTACAACCAAATTATTCCAAAATTATGGTGTTGTTTGCACAGTGGAAGAGGTAGCAGCGGCGCAGGCATCGCTAGAAGCCGATATGGCCAGTGGCAAAATGACAGGTTCGCTGCGGCCACAAAAAAAGAGAGAAATTATTCGGCTGTATCGCGAACTGCTGCGCCGCTTAAACCACCCAAACGACAGCTATGAATTTGCTTATGAAGTTTATTCGGGTTATGGTCTGTTGCCCCATTTTCTGTTCGATGATGTGCTGCCAACCCTACATGCCTTGCAAGCCCGCAACTTCAAATTGGGTGTCCTCTCCAATCATTCTTCCTCTGTTCGCAGCACCATTGAGAAACATCTCGGGCATATCATTCCCCAAAGCCATGTCACCATCAGCGAAGTAGTTGGTGTGCACAAACCGGGCAAAACAATCTTCCAGCGGGCTGCAAGCAAACTAGGCGAAAAACCAGCCGACTGTTTGTATGTAGGAGACAATTTAGCGGTAGATGCCAAAGCGGCCGTACTGTCTGGCGGTTATGGCTGTGGTGTCTGGATTGACCGATACGAGCGTCCATTGCCTGAATCAATTCCCCACAACGTTCACCGAATCACCAATCTAACCCAGCTTATTTTGTTGCTGTAATGGTTAAGTTGGTTGCGGAACGGCCGTTTCCCAGCCAAACCTGTAGCGAATTCCCCAACACGAGTACAATTCCAGCCAAAAACTGGGGTAATTTAATTGAAAACAAACTTCTTACTCGATCCCGATGTTGTTTTTCTGAATCATGGTTCGTTTGGAGCCACACCCAAGCCGGTATTTGCCAATTACCAGGCATGGCAGCTGCGCCTGGAGCGCCAGCCTGTCTACTTTATTCAGCATGAGCTGTTTAACCATCTGGCAAAGGCGCGGCGGCAGTTAGGCAACTTCGTAGGGGCCAATCCAGACGACCTCGTGTTTGTGCCCAATGCCACATTTGGCCTCAACGTGGTGGCTCGCTCCCTGGCGCTGTCGCCAGACGATGAGGTGCTAACCACTGACCATGAGTATGGGGCGTGCAATCATGTGTGGCAATTTCTCAGCCAAAAGCAGGGATTCCGCTACGTGCAGCAACCCATTTCGCTGCCCGCCACCACGCCAGAAGCGATGGTGGAACAGCTTTGGCAGGGTGTTACATCCCGCACCCGGATCATATTTTTGAGCCATATTAGTTCGGCAACGGCCGTATGTTTTCCAGTCGCCGAAATTTGTCGGCGAGCGCGGCAAGCGGGCATCCTCACCATTATTGACGGGGCGCACGCACCGGGGCAGCTGCCGCTGGATTTGCAGGCGATTGAGCCAGATTTTTACTTTGGCAATTTGCACAAATGGTTGTGCGCCCCCAAAGGCGCAGCCTTTTTGTATGCGCGACCAGACCAGCAAGCGCTGATCGAGCCGCTGGTGGTGGGCTGGGGTTGGGGATCAGCGCGGACAATGACGTTTGGCTCAGACTTTCTGGATTACAATCAGTGGCTGGGAACCAACGACATGTCGGCTTACCTGGCGGTTCCGGCGGCAATCCAGTTTCAGGCGGATCATGATTGGACGGCCGTTCGCCAATCTTGCCATAGGTTACTCACTGAAACCATGCACCAAATTTGCACCCTCACCGGGTTGCCCTCCATTTACCCAGACGATGATGCGGGCTTTTACCACCAGATGGCGACCATTCCGCTGCCACAGCTCACAGACCCAGAAACGTTTAAGGCTGCGTTGCTGCAACAGTTTAAGGTTGAAGCGCCGATTGTGACGTGGAACGGCCGTCACTACATCCGCGTTTCTGTGCAGGCATACAACACCCAAAGAGACCTCGACACGTTGCTGGAGGCGTTACGCAACCTTTTGCCAAAACAGACTCAAAAATAGAGGGGACGACACCAACTGTCGCTGATAACCCTAAATAAAAATCCACAGATTTCGCAGATTACACAGATTTCGCAGATTAAGGCCAAATCTGTGTAATCTGCAGATTATTTTCAGAGGAGAACTCATGTCAGAAACACGTATAGACGATTTTGAAGCATATCGCCAGAAGATGAACGAGCGAATCATGTCGCTAGAGCATTTGGGCATCAAACGCTTTTTTAACCTGGATACGGCCGCTTACCGCGACGGCCCCCTACCCGGCAACACCAAAGAGCTACTGGGGCTGGTCGCCTCCGCCGTGCTGCGCTGTAACGACTGCATTGATTATCATCTCATTCAATGTGTAGATGTAGGCTGGTCTGACGAGGAAATTGTGGACGCGCTCAACGTGGCGCTGGTTGTGGGCGGCAGCATCGTCATCCCCCACCTGCGCCATGCCATCGAGACGCTGGATTTGCTGCGTTCCCGTGAACAGTAAATGGTATTCCGTCATCGGTTATCGGTTGTTTACCGTTTACCGATGACTGACCACCGATTACCGATGGTGGTGGTGGCGATGACGGTGAATGCGGCGGCCTTCCCAATTGCATTGGTTACATTTGTAGCGGCGCACCGGCACGCCTATCAAATCCAGCAAATAGTCTGATGTTTCCCGGCTGATGCGCTGCAAATCGTGCTGCTGGCAGTTGGGGCAGCCAGCGCTGTATTGCCAATCGGGGCGCAGCACGGTGCGACTGTAAACAAACTGCGCTGCCAAGGCTAAAAATCCAAGTAGAGAAACGGCCGTAAAAATTCGCGCCCCCCAGCCAAAACCAAGCCAGCTCAACACCCACGGCATCCCGGAAAGTACCGCAATGCGGTCTGTGCGGGCATCGTACTGAAACACAACCATTTCAGAGGGGAATTTGGTTTCAAACGCTAGCGGGACTGGCTCCATAGAACGGCCGCTTGCGCCAATGCCCTCGCTGCGCCCCTGAATCATCACATAGGTCTCGTAAGTGTTGGGCAGCGGCACGCGATACGTTAACTGGTATTGACCATTGCCAGATGGCTCCATCTGGGTTCTGGCATCCTCACTGTCCCAGCGCTGGTTCTGGAATGAACCAACCGCCACCACGCGGGCAGGCAGCGTGTCGTTGGCAGTGAAGGCGTAACTGCGCGGCCACAAGCGGCTGGGGGGCATCTCTGGGTTAAAGGTAAAGGTGATGGCCTGATTGGGTTCCGTAATAAAAACCCAGGCCGATTTTTCGGGAACGGCCGAATTCCATACACCACAAGGCAACACGCGCCACAAATATTTGCCCGGCTCCTCAAATGTAACCGTGCGCGAGTACAAATTATCGCCAGCAGTGCGGTCGCCATTGCTGCCATCATCCAGCAGCGGTGTGTTGCGGCCGTCCCAATCCACAAAGTCACCCGTGATGCAGTAGCCACTTTCGGGCTGTACCGGTGGCGTCACGGTCAGGGGTTCAGCGGGACTGCCTGCCGTTGCCTTAGACAGGGCCAGCCGGGTGAAGGGATTGATGATGAAAAGTACGGCCGTTGCCAGCAGCAACACCATCAAAGCCTCGCGCCACCAGCGAATCTGAGGAAAGCGGCGCTGCTTGCGCGGGGTAAATCGGTAGCGACGCTCACCTCGGCGACGGCGTGAGGCTGTTTGGCTTTGTTCTTCAACAATTTGGTCTTGTTCTTTGGCAACGTTGTTTTGCTCAGTCATAGGGGAGAGTTTAATAAGTTCTCAATTTTTGAACAAGCAAATTCACCCAACCTTTACCTGCTCAACCCACAATCAGGCGAATGCCTAACAAAACGAGCAACACCAGTACACCTTGACGGAATTTTTCAGGCGGTATACGGCCGTCTACCCAACGCCCCAGCAGCAACCCCACCCCAATCCCCGGCAGCGCCCACAGATAATTTTGCCAAACAACGGCCGTAAAATTACCGCTCAGCGCATGAGCCGAGAGCGTAAACAAGCTGTTGATAAAAAAGTATGCCTGTAAATTGCCTTTGAAAGCGGCTGGCTCCCAACGGCGGCAGGTGCCATAAATGATCACCGGCGGGCCGCTGGTATTGTAAGCCCCACTGAGAATACCCCCCACAAAGCCAAAGCCATACGCCCAGCCGGGCTGCCTCAGCTGCGGTAGATGCGGGCCGAACAGCGCATACAGCGCATACCCGGTTACGACCACGCCCAAGATGGCCGTGATGATACGGCCGTCCACCGTGCGCAACACATACACCCCCAACGGAATGCCAATGATGGAAGCAATACTCAGTCGCTTAACGGCCGTAAAATTCAACGCTTCCCAATAGCGACGTAACAAAAAAAGTTCGGCCGTAATGCCTACCAGCGCCACCAGCGGCGTAGCCGTGCCCACCCCAATAACGCTCACTAACAGCGGCATCGAAACCAGCGCCAGCCCAAAACCAGAAGCAGATTGCACAAAAATCGCAAAGAAAATAATCAGGGTCACAATCATAAGCGGCGGATTGTAACCGGACGTACAGCAGACAACCAGCATAATATGATCACGCAAAGGCGCAAAAGAACATTTGAACACTTTTGCGCCTTTACGTGAAAATAAACGGCCGTTCCCCATTGTTGTGGAAACGGCCGTCCTCATAACTTTTTTTACAACTACCAGCTAAATCAGCGCTTGCCCCGTAACAAGTTGAATGAGCGCCACCACAATCAGCGCCAGCCCCCAGCCCCACAGCGGGAAAAACGCCAGGTACGCACCCGCCTTAGCCGAAATCCATTTGGGACGGCCGTTAAAATTCTCATTGCGCAGCCGATACCCCACATCCAACAGCGTCATCAGCGTGGCCGCAATTAAAACCGCCACCGCATCATTGCCAGGGGCAATCAGCCCGCGCAGCAACAGCCCCACAATGGCGCTGCCAAACAAAAAAAGGATCGCCAACCCATTAAGCCGCGTCATCTTCCACCTTGGCCGCTTTCTTCTGCTTACGCTGCTCAGACCACATCGCCCACAAATTCAGCACCACCGCCGCCCCCGCAACCGTCGTAAGACGCACAATCAACCGCTCGGCCGACGGAAACGATGTTGCCAACACCGCTCCAATAACCACAATAACGACCAATAAACCCACCTGCAATAATTTGCTGTTCTTCATTGTTATGACTCCATATTGAATAAATTCCTACGACTGCTTTGATTTTGAACCATTGCATCCTGTCGCCAACCCATCTCCCGCAACAGTTCAGCCAGCCGCTCCAAAGTGCCAAAATAAGTGCGCGCGCCGTTGGGCGTTTCCACGTAGCCGCGCCATACGTCCGGTTCTGCACCGCTCGGCTCAGACCAAATCGCGAGAATAAAGTAGCGTCGTCCAGTTAAGCTATTCATGCGCAGCAGCATACTGATTGCGCCTCACGTTTGTCTCACAGGTAAATTAGAAGAAAAAGTATCCCGACAAAATGGGAAATTTAGGAGATTAGAGATTGGGGACTGGAGATTAAAAGTGGAGCAATCTCTAATCTCCAGTCTCCAATCTACCTTTTTAACGGCCGTATCCCCGTGTCCTTAGCACAAAACCAGACTCCGCCAAAGCCACCCGGTCCCGCTCCACCGTGCGCACCGAGACGCCCAGCACCTGCGCCAGATCGTCATCAGTGGGCAGCGCACCTTGGGCAAACGCCTCATCCGCCAGCCGCCGCAGCCGGTGCCGCCGCAGCCCCATCTTGCCCGATTGTTGCCGAACGGCCGTATCCCCCACACCATCGTCCAACGTCCACGTAATTGGCAACAAATCGTTTGGGGTTAACGGCCGTCCCAACGGCACATCGGCTTTGGCTAACCAGACGACTTCTGTTTTCGCCTCCTTGCGCCAAAGCTGCTCAATATCCTGATGCACCGACAAATTGTGCCAGTAATCTCGCCGCAGCCGCGCCTCCGCCAGTAGAAGCGTTAGTGCCAGCTTCTGCTCCCGCGCCAGCGCCAGGTAATGCCGCTCCCCCGTCAGCAAAAACTGCACGTACCGGTAATACGTGAGGTTGGAACTCGTCTGCTCAAAATCAATCAGCGGCGTCGCTTTGGCAAAGCTCGCCTCCGCCTCCGCCTGCTTGCCCAGCATAAACGCCGCCTCTGCATGGCAAATGTACGGTGCCGAGGTAGACGACCCTCGATGCTCGATGTGAACCAGCGCCCGGCTGTGCGCCTCGTATGCCGCCGCGTAATCTCCCTGCATAAAGCGCAAATTGCCCACCGCCATCCACGCCTGAATCGCCCCACGCCCCGCATCTTCTTGCTGCAGCCAAACTAGCACTGGCTGAACGGCCGTTTCTGCCGCCTCCAACTGTCCAGCCATCGTATAGCACTCCACCAGCATCGTCCGATCAAACAAATCCATGTACCGATCCTGCAACGAACGATTTTGCTGCGTGTGAACCATCAACTCCTCGGCAAACAACACCGACTCTTCATTTTGCCCAATAAACGAACCAATGTGCGCCGCGTTGTACAGCGCATTCGTTAACCCCAAAATGTTGTTATCTGCCCGGTGAATTTGAATGAGTTTGTGCTGCGATTTTCGCGCCTCCTCCCAGCGGCTGTCCAATTGCGCCAAAATCGCCTGGTAGCTAATCAACTCCGCCCGCAAGCTGTCCAATTCGGGATGTTCAGCAAAAAGTTCTTCCGCCTGAATGAGATAAGTTTGCGCCAACGGCCGTTCCCGTAAACGTAAATTGGCATGAACCAGCGAAAACAGCGCCTGCGCCTGCAAATACGGTTCATTCGGCAGCGCCTCCGCCAATTTCAGGGCACGATGGCTGTAATCCAGCGCCTTCTCCGCATCACCAAAAACAAACAGCAGCGCATAAGCCACCTGGTTCAATGCCTGAATTTCGGCCACGTGGTCGCCCAAATCCCTCGCCAACTCGGTAATTTCTTGACCGATGGCTTGCAGCTCGTCCAGATGCCCCTGGCGCAGCAAATAGTTCAGCAGCAGCAGCAACGCTTGCAGCAGCGAATCCAGATCGTTTTCCGCGCGCGCCTGCGCCACCAATGCCCGCGCCTCTTCCAGATTGGTTTCAGCCCAGGCCAGCTTTTGCCGAATGCCCAAATCGAGGCATTTTAGCGGCAAGTTTTGGCTGGAATCGGCCGTTTTTGGCAACAACTTTAACGCCTGCCCACAATGCATCTCCGCCGTCTTCACATCCTCCAGATGCAGCGCCCGCTCGGCTGCCCGCCGATGGTAGTGAACGGCCGTTTCCCATTCACCCCCCTGCCCAAAATGCCAAGCCAATGCGGCAGCCTTGGCCCCTGCCTGCCGCAAAACCTGCCCGGCTCTGGCGTGCCACTTTTGCAAATCCGCCACCGACTGGCTTTGGTAACACGCCGCCCGCACCAAATCGTGCTGAAAAGCGTAGCCGTGGCTCGTTTCTTGCAGGAAACGGCCGTCTAACAACCCCCGCACCGGAACCGCCCCATCTACCATTGCTTGCCAGGTGCCGTGACCAAACTCCCGCCCCAAAACGGCCGCTGCCGCCAATGCATCTCGCTCATCTTCAGCTAAATTTGCCAGCCGCACCGCCAACATCTTCTCAAATGAAGCCGCCGGGTCGTCACTCAGCAGCAGCTCCCGCGCCGCCAGCGGATTGCCGCCCGAAAGCTGATGCAGCCGCACCAGTTCATCGGCCGGGCGCGATTGGTCGAACTCATCTGCCAGTTCTTCTAGCTCCGCCAAATTGAAACCCGCTAGCGTCAGCCAGTGCGGCGCAAAGTCGCGCTCAAGCTGCTGGATAGCTTGCCACGCTGCCTCATTTCGCCGCAGTTCCTGGCTGCGAAAACTGAGGATGATGAGCAACGGCCGTTCCCGGCAAACCTGCGCCAGCGTAGGCAGCAGCGGCCAAAAATAGTCGTCGGCCCACTGCACATCGTCCAAAAGCAGCATCGTGGGTTCCGTTTGGCAAAGCAAAGTTAGGAGTTTGTGAACGGCCGTTGCCAGGGGCAATGTCGCCGCCTCTTTCTCTGGTTCAATGGCCGAACGGCGGGCTGAACCTGTGTTCAGTCGCGGCAAAAGCGGCGTCAACAGGCTGCGCAGCAGCGGTGTGATCTGCTCGGCGATTTGATCCAGCAGCGGGCCAGCGGTGGCCGCCTGTAACACATCCGGCAGCGGCGCGTACCGCTGCGGCGTTTCGTGCTCGATCAGTTCGCCCCAGGCGATCCGCAGCTTGCGCCGTTGGGCCGAGGCCGCGACCGCTTCCAGCAGGCGCGTTTTGCCCATGCCCGGATCGCCTTCCAGCAAAACCAGGCCACCGCGACCATCGGCCAGGCGCTCTAGCTGGATCAGCAACCGCCCGCGCTCCGCCTGCCTGCCGATGAGGGGCGGCGGGGCTGGTTGGACGGGAACGGCCGTTTCCCGTTGGTCACGCAGTTCGGCAATGATGGCTTTTGTTTCAGGTAGCGGGGTCACATCCAGTTCGTCTGCCAGAAGCTGGGCCAGGGTGTCGTACTGCTGCAAAGCGGCGGCGTACCGCCCCAGCCGCGCGTACAGGCGAATGGCGGTGGCGTGCGCCGCCTCATTCAGCGGGTCGGCCAGCGTCCAGCGGAGGGCGATGGCCAGCGCTTCGTTCAGGCGTTCCTGGCCCAGCAAAGCGTGGCAAGTGCGGTCCAGCCCCGTCAGGTACAGCTCGCGCAGTTCCGCCCGCTGGCTGAGCAGCCAGAACGGGTCCAGCTCTTCCAACAGGTCACCGGTGTACAGATCGAGCGCCGCCTGCCAATCTTCTAATTTGTCGGAGGCTAGTTTTTGGCGGAAAACGGCCGTATCCAGCCAAACATCATGCAGTGCCAAACTGTCTGGGGTGATGGTGAGGTGGGAAACGCTTGTGCCTAGCTGCCGCCGCAGCCGGTAGAGGGTATTGCTCAGCAAATGTCGCGCCCGCTCCTCATCCACGTCTGGCCAGAGGGTGCCCGCCAGCCGGGTGCGCGTGGCGGCGTAGCCAGCGGCCTCTTGCAAGCCCAGCAGCCCTAGCAGCGCCGCCAGGGAGCCAGTGAGGAGTTGGATACGGCCGTCTATTTCCAGCCGCAGCGGGCCAAGCAAATACAATTTCATCGCATCAATTATGGTAGGGGCGAGGCAATCGGCCAAACTGCCAATCCAGGCGCACCATCATCTCACCGATTGCCTCGCCCAAGACACCCATAAACCACCATGTTTGGCACAGCACAGACCGTGGTGGTTGGGGCATATGGGCGAGGCGGTTGGAGGGGATCGTTTTCAGTTTTTCGCATGATCGCGGCCAACCGCCTCGCTCCTACCACCGATAACCGTTAACCGATCACCGATTCACCGCAACGCGGTGCCACTGGCGTACGCCGAGAGGGGGCAGGACGTACCCGTCCAAATCTGGGCTGACGAGGGCGGCTTGCAGATCATGGCTCACAAACACGACGGGCGCGTCGGCAACGATGCGCCGC
This sequence comes from Ardenticatenaceae bacterium, assembly GCA_020634455.1. Taxonomy (GTDB): domain Bacteria; phylum Chloroflexota; class Anaerolineae; order Promineifilales; family Promineifilaceae; genus Leptofilum. The sequence goes on from JACKBQ010000001.1 coordinate 2,443,051, forward strand.
TCGATCTCCGCGTACTGCGCCAGACGCGTCGGCACATCTTCCTCAATGCGGGCCTGTTCCAGCAGGGCATCCACCTCTAGATTGACATAACGTCCGATGTTTTGCGGCGAATCGCCATGATATAAAATGTCGAGGAAGTTTTGCGGGTCGGGGTAGTCGGCGCACCAGCCGCTTTGGTAAATGTTGCCCGTGTTGCCCGCGTACAGTTCATCGTAATAAATGAATGGGTCTACAACGACGGGCTGGATGGTGACACCTAACACGTCTTGCCAGAGGGAAATTACGGCCGTTACATACCCGCCAACATCTCCATACCCAGACGTTGTGTAGGTGACCACCGGGAAGCTGCTGCGGTCGGCGTAGCCCGCCTCGTCCAAAAGCTGATTGGCCCGCGCTGGATCGAACGGGTAGCCGCGAGTGGGATCGCTGGTGTAGCCGGGCATTCCGGGCGGCAAGGACCCAGTGGCCACCAGCGCATCGCCGCCGGAGAAGGTTTCGATCAGCAGTTCCTTGTCCAGCGCGTAGTTAAACGCCTGCCGTACCCGCACATCGTCAAACGGGGCGATTTGGGTGTTGAGACCAATCGTACTGGTGCAGAGGCTGACGCCCAGCGCAAGCTGATCGTGCAGCTCGTTGTTGGGATCCTCCACACGGTCCAAATTGGCCCCGCCAACGCCCACCAGGTCAATCTCGCCATTTTCGTACTGCGACAGCGCCAGCCCCGGCCCCAAATCATAGACGACGTGGCGCACGCGGGCGGGTTCCAGGTAGTAGCTGTCATTGCGCACCAGGATGATCTCTTCATCGTCCACCCAGGTTTGCAATTTGAAAGGGCCGGTGCCGTTGGGCGCGTATTCCCAGTTGCGCGTGTCTACGGTCTCGGAATCCACCACAAAGGCGACGGGGTAAGCCAGCTTCTGCAAAAAGTAGACGACGGGGGCGGTGAGCTGTACCTCCAGCGTGTAGTCGTCAATCGCCCGCAGGCCGCTGATTTGCTTGGCGTCGCCATCAATCACCGCCTGGATGCCCGCGATGTCGCCCAGGTAGGTTTGCACGGTGTCGGAGCCGGTATCGGGGTTGGCGGCGCGTTCCCAGCTGAAAATGACGTCCTGGGCGGTGAACGGCCGTCCGTCATGAAACAGCACATTTTGGCGCAGGTAGAAGGTGTAGATACGGCCGTCTTCGCTCACCTCCCAGCCCGCCGCCAGCTCCGGCTGCACCTGCAAATCAGCGTCCAGCATCACCAATCCAGAGAAAATGTGCCCCAGCGGGCCGTCGGGGCCACCCAGCGTTTTGGCCGGGTCCAGCGTACGCGGCTGCCCACCCAGCAGAAAAATTGCGTCGTCCCGATCAATCTCTGCCTGATTTTGTAGCAGTTGGGGGCTGTTGGTCACCAGTTGGCAGCTTAGGAGGAGCAAAGAAACGACAATTAGCCAGAGAAGGGGTGAGCGGGTGAAGGGGTGAAGGGGTAACAAGGTGACATTGTGCAGAGATTTCTCTGTGTAACTCTGCGCTTTCTCAGCGCTCCTCTGTGTTCCGCTTTTTTCTTCAATCATTTGCGCCTCCGAAACACTAACCCAAAGCCAACCAACAGCAGCGGAAAGACGGGGAGATTGCAAATGCGCAGACCGGGATCTGTGGTGGGCGGTGCGGCATCTGCCGGGGCCGTTGCCGCCGCCGCCGATTCCGTGGGTACAGATTCGGGCAAACCAAATGGTTCGATGGTGGGGATTGATTGGGCAGAAACGGCCGTTGGCGTCGGCGGAATCTCACGCGCAGGCAGATTCAAACTTTGCCGCCACGCCTGCTCCAGCCCATCTACGTTGAAGCCGTACACTGCTTCCAGCGCCTCGTCGTACCCTTTGCCCTGCGCCAGGGTGAGGATGAGCGATTGCAGGTTTTCTTGCCCGTAGGTTTCCAATAGAAATTTTACGACGCTGTAGCTCTGGCTGTAGGCAATGCCCGCCTCAGTGCCGTGGGCCGAAAATGACCCGTTGAGGCTGCGCACCGGCTCGAATCTGTTATTTTCGATGCCGTTGGCGATGTCTGACAGCACGCGCTCGCTGGGTGTGCCTTCGGCGTAGGTCGCCAAGCCCTCTTCCAGCCAGGTGGGGCGACTGCCGCCGACGCAGCTTCGGCCAAACTGCCCCACCACCAGATGGGCCAGCTCGTGGCGCACGGTGGGCACGCCCCAGCTTTCGGCAATGCGTGGCGGCACGCCGATGAGGATGATGTTGTAATCGCTAAAGGCGACGCCGCCCGCCCACTCCTGAATATAAAGCACCGCGTCGCGCATATCGTCCGATTCGCCGTAGATGAAGAGCTGCACTTCGCTGTCCAGCGCGATCCCCATCTCGTTTTGCAGTTGGTCCAGCCCGGCAACGGCCGCTTCCAGCAACATCGGCCCCACGTCATCGCCCTCGTACCAATGCAGGCGGATGTTGGGCGCAGAGACGGTTTGCCAATCGTAACGATCGTCCACAAACGTGTGGCTTTGCTCGTCGGTGGTGGTCACGTTGCCGCTGCTGTCGGTGATTTGCCACGCCCAGCGCAGCGTCGCCCCTGGCGGCGGGTTGCCGGAGCGAACCATTTCCCAGGTCCATTCGGCCTGATTGCCTTCTAGGGGGACGGGAACGGCCGTACTCGCCTCCAAACAGCTAGACCGATCCACCTCGTAAACCAGATTCACCTCAGCCACGTCGCTGGCATCGGCCACTTCCAGTTGGAAGGTCACCGACTGCGGAAAATCCACCAGCGCCTCGTTGCGCGTGACGGTGATGCTGGTTTGGGCGTGGGCTGAGCCAGCACCGGTCAATATCAAAACAAATAAAATGATGATTGGAACAAATTTCTTCAAAATACCCTCTTCGTAGCGCGCCAGGGGATAAATCATCCCCCGGCTAGTTGTGGAAGCCTCTGCGAGGCTGTTTCTAGCCCCTTTGGGGCTTCCACAACTAGCCCAGGCCGTTCACGGCTGGGCGGACAGGCAAATTATGCTTGCCGACGGCCGTTCCACCACCAACCACCAAATCCCAAAACCAACAACCCCGCTACCCCCAGTAAAATCAACGACAAATTGCTGCCAGATTCCGCTTCATCGGCGACGGCTTCCTGAGTCGGAATCGGTGTTGGCGGCAAGGCTGCGACTTCTGTGGCAGGAACGGCCGTTTCCGATGCAGTTGCCGTCGTCGTCGATTCAGGCGTGTTGGTGGCCGTAGCTGTGGCCGTTGCCGTTGGCGTGCGCGTTGGTCGTGGCGTGGACGTTTCGGTCGGGGTTTCTGTCGCCTCTGGCGTGTTGGTTGGCGCGGGCGTGGGTGTTTCCGGCGGGAACGCTGTCGGGGCGTCTGGATCAACCGTGGCTGTTGCCGCTGGCGGATTTTCCACCGCAGGTGGGCCGCCGACAGGCGGCGGCACGGCGACAGAACCGCCATCCAACGACTGCACCAGATAGTAAACAGGGCCGCCAATCATGCAAAAATCCCCGGCCGTCTGGGCGCAAATCGCCCCCGGCACTTCTACGGTAAAAATGCCGTTGCTGGCAGAAATGGTTTGGCGGCTCCCCCACATGTCTACAAGAACGGCCGTACTTGCCTCAGCCGCCACCTCCACCGTTTGCGGCGCAGGCAGGCGAGAGAACAGTACCGTCGTGGCGTGCGTGCCCTGGTCCAGGCGAATTTGCCCCCAGTGGCCCCAATGCTCACGCTTGATGCCCTGCATCCCGGCCAGATATTGCACCGCCACCTGGTACGTCGTAAACGCCGGGCGGCGCGAGCCATCCATCCGCAGCAGGCCAAACGGTTCCGGGTTGGCCGCCACGTCATCGGGCGTGTCCTGCATTTTATAGATGGCAATGCGCTGCGCCCCAGCAGCCATGCCCACAGCAAACACTTGCGGAATAAACGCCGCCTGCTCTTGCTGATCCACCTGGAAAGTCCAGTTGCCCACCGGCCAGGCAGGGTCGTTGCTGGGGGGCGCGTTCGTTTCTACCAACCAAACTGGCTTCCAGGGAATGCCGCGACTGCCCACCGCACCGTAAAATTGCTGGATGATGTTGTAAATCGTATCCGGTTGGAAGTAAAGATGGGCCGTCAGCGCATCAAAATAGTAGTTGTGGTCTGGTGCAGACGGATCGGCGACAACCACATCCAGAAAATCGTAAATATAATTTGGGTTCCAAAAATGTGTAAACGCGGCCAGATGGATGGTGCTGTTAGGGTTCACCTCTTTGGCGACCAGATAGGCAGTGCGCTGGAGTTGGAAGAAGTCCTGCACGGAACCGTCCCAGGTGTGGCCGGGGGCGTTGGGATCGTTGACGTCGGGTTCGTTCCAGATGATCCATTGGTTGATACGGCCGTTGTACCGCACCACCGCCTCTCTCACAAAATTGGCCCACGTGTTGTTTGGGTCCGTATGAGGCAAATTTAAACCACGCGGCAAGCCACCCTCCCGCGCCCAATCGGGGATGCCAATGAGCAGGCCAACCACGGTGCGCCCGGCGGCAATCTCGCCGTTGATTTGGCCGTCGCTGACGCTGGCGGTCCAGGTGCCGGGGCCACCCGCCTGCACCTCGGCCCACTGAAAGCGCACCCGCGTCCAGGCTGCACCCAGCGAATTGGCCTGCGCCGGATTTTGGTAACTTTCAATCACGCCAAAGCGATAGTCAACGGGAGCCTGCGCGGGGGCTTCGGCAGGCAAGGCTTCACTTTTTTGCGGAGCAACAGCCAGTAGCCCAAGAACAAGTAGACATAACACGATAATTTTCGTTCGATTCATGCTGCAAGTTTACCGATTCATCCAGTTTTGTGACAACTTTCCTCCACCAGCAAAGTTGGCTATAACTGTGTTATTCTATTTTTTCTCACAAAATGCGGTTAGCGACACTTATTGCCGCCGACCACCATGAATGAAAATCAACAGGCTTGTGGTGAGCGCAGTCGAACTATTTCGCAGATTTGCCAGATTTCTCCAAATCTCTCTGTGCAACTCTGTGCTTCTCCGTGTAACTCTGTGTTCCTTTTTTTATTTTCGTAAGGAGGAAATATGGCAACTGTAAAGCTAATCGAATATGAAGACGCCACCCCAGAAGCGCAGGCGGTGTTTGATGAAATCAAGCAGGCACGCAACATTGAGGACGTGAACAACTTTTGGAAGGCGCTGGCCAACCATCCCGACTCGCTGCGGCGCACCTGGGACAATTTGCGGGCCGTTATGCAGCCTGGCGCGCTGGATCCGCTGACCAAGGAGATGCTCTACATCGCCGTCTCCATCGCCAATAACTGCGACTACTGCATTCATTCCCACACCGCCTCCGCCAAGGCCATAGGGATGACCGAGGCGCAGTACGCGGAACTGCTGGCGGTGGTGGGCATGGCGCACCAAACCAACGCCCAGGCCACCGCGCTCAAAGTGCCCGTTGATGATCAATTTTGGATTGAGTGAAATTTTTATTGGCCACAGAGGGCACAGAGGTTTTTGAGGGAAAATCCTCTTCTTCCTCTGTGGCAAAAAGGAAAAGAAGATGCCACACGCAATTGTTATGCAGGAACCGGGGGATACGGCCGTTCTCCACTACGCCCCCGTCACCATTCCCCAACCCACCGGAACCCAGGTTCACGTACGCCATCAGGCGATTGGCGTGAACTTTATTGACACCTACTTCCGCACCGGGCTGTACAAATGGCCCCAGACGCCGCTCACCCCCGGCGCAGAAGCGGCCGGAGAGGTGGTGGCCGTCGGCGAGGCGGTGACGCATGTTAAGCCGGGCGACCGGGTGGCTTACACCACGCCGACTGGTGCCTACGCCCAGGAGCGATTGATTGAGGCCAAACATATAATTGTGCTGCCGGACGATATTTCTTATGAAACGGCCGCTGCCATCACCCTCAAAGGACTCACCGCCCAATACCTGCTGCGCAGCAGTTTTCGCATCGAAGCGGGGCATACCGTGCTGTTTCACGCGGCGGCGGGCGGCGTGGGGTTGCTGGCCGGGCAATGGCTGGCCCATCTGGGAGCCACCGTCATCGGCACGGCCGGGTCAGCCGAGAAGATGGCATTGGCCAAAGAAAACGGCTACGCGCACATGATCAACTATCGTACCGAAAATTTTGTGGAGCGCGTGATGGAAATTACCGACGGCCAGGGTGTAGACGTGGTGTACGACTCTGTGGGGCAAGACACCTACCCAGCATCGCTCGACTGCCTGAAAAAGCACGGCACCTGGGTTTGCTTTGGCCAATCGTCGGGAATGATCAAGAATTTTGCGCTGTCTGATTTGGCGCAGCGGGGATCGCTGTTTGCCACACGGCCGGTTCTGTTCGATTTCATCGACACGCCAGAAACGCTAGCCGCGGCGGCCGCTGATTTGTTCAGCGTGGTTCAAAATGGCACGGTGAAGATTTCAATCAATCAGGAATTCGGGCTGGCAGACGCAGGCGAGGCGCACCAAATGTTGGAAGGTCGGCAGACGACGGGGTCTACGATTTTACGGCCGTAACCCGGCAAGTCTTGACATAACATTGTTTTTAATTGGTAGTCTTAAAAACCACCCATTAATTTTGCGCTGAGTATGAGTCTGACAGGCTGTTGCCGCCACTGGCCGTCACGGTCACCGTGCCAGGATTGGGGCCGACACTGGGCAGAGTAATGGTGCACGAGGTATTGCAGTTTACGGTGCCAGACTTGCTGCTTTGGGAATCAACGGCCGTAACACTCACAGCCGCCGACACCTGAATCTGCACCACCACATCCGCCCCACCCCGCCATGCAGACACAGATGTAACATTCCCTGTGGGCGTGGTTCCGCCACCACCGCCACCACCGCCTGTTGCGGACGAATCGCCAAACCCATCCACCACGCGGCTAAACACATTCCCTACCTGTGGGCCCAGCACGGTTAAAATGGCAATGACCACAACAGCCACCAACACTAAAATCAACGCATATTCAACCAGTCCCTGGCCATTTTCCTGAGCTTTTTTTGTATCCATTTCTCTGACCTGTTTACAAGGATTGCCTCAATTATGGGAAAAGTTTCTGACAATTCAGCCTACAAGCCAAATTGAATGTCGGGAACGGCCGTACTCTCTACTAAAAATTCACGCTCATACGCCAATTCCATGAGCGAATCCGCGTTGCGCTCCGCTTCCCACAGTTCCACGGTGGGATATTCGTCGGTAATGGGGGTAATGCGTTGAGTCTTATCTGCAATCATTTGTTGACCTTTTACAACAATGGTTGCATTGTACCACTTCTGAAATGCTTTTTGAAGGAGTTAGGAGATTAGGAGATTGGAGATTAGAGACGAATCAATCTCCAGTCTCTAATCTCCCAAAATTTCAAATGGGTTCTTTAAAGTCGTAGAGGTGGTCTTCAACTGACCATTGGCGCTGGCAGTCGGGGTTGGGGCAGGTAAGACGGCCGTTCGCAGCTTCTGGCAGCGCGGTTTGGCAGTGGGGGCAGGCGAAGAAGGTGGTGGGAACGGCCGTTTCGCCCACAGCTGGATGAGCAATATCTACAAACACGCTGGGGCTAAGCTGCCACCAGTTGCCGGTCCACTGCGCCAGCGAATCCAGCCCCACCAGCAGGCCAGTGGGCACGGCTTTTTTAATCGGCCCAAAGCGGTAGTGGGAGATGGTGAGCATGCGCCCCGGGGTAAAGTTGGCCGCTTTTAGCTGCTGCCTAATCCAGCGAGGGTGAAAATCAAAGTTGAGTTCCACAAACTCAATTGGCTCTAAATTGAACGGGGACCAATCCTGCCGCCGCAGCCCGTAGCGCAAAATGGCTTTCAGGTTTTGCTTATTGGCGAATTCCAGGACGTAACGGCCGTTTGGCCGGGCAATGCGGGCGAGTTGCTTAAACAAGGCAGGCGCATCCGCCGCATGGTGCAGCGTCCGAATTTGCACCATCGTGTCAAACAAACCAGCCACGAACGGCATTTGGTACCAGTTGCCCGCCACGTACACAAATCGGGGATCGTTGCCCAGATGTGCCTGCGCTTCCCGCAAAAGCGAGCGCGAATAATCGAAAAGCACCACTTTTTGGTAGCCCAGGTATTCATCGGCCAGGCGACCAAAGCCCGCGCCAATTTCGATGAGGATGCCGCCCGTCGGGGGCATCAGGCGGCGCAGGGCAATGCGTTCTACCTGGTCTTCATAATCGCGACCCTGGCCTTCCCAAAAGCGGGTGCGGTAGTCAGAGCCTTCGTAGTCACAGACGGGTGGGATGTCGGTATTGGTCATGCGCAAAAATGTTAGCGAACGGCCGTGTCCTGTGACGGCACGGGCTGGCTGCTCTGAGTAACGCGGGTAAACAATTCATCATTGCTCGATGGCAAACTTTTGATTAATTGATCCAGTGGCTCAAATAAACCGCGCAACGTGTTGAACGGGCCACCCAAATCAGTATCTTGCAGCGGAATTTGCACTGGCACGTCCATGACAACCGGAATTGTTTGATTCACAGCAACGTCCAAATCGAGGGCCACAGGCAGCTGCAATCCGGCCGGAAGCTCCAAATTGACATTTCCATTAATTTGGCCACCGCCGCCGGGCAGTGTAAATTGCGCCGGAATTGTCAGGGGAACGGCTTCTGTCAGCACCACCTTTGTTTCTTCTTCCAGGGGCAGCGTAAAACTAATGGGCATTGTTGAATCCAGCTTGATCGTTTGCGAAATGGTCGCATTGCTCATATCCACAAAGCTATCGCTTAATCCGCCCACAATCGGCTCTGCCACCGAATCCACAATCGGCAAAATCAGCGGAGCCGCAATAAGCAGCACAATCAACAGCACAAAATTCACAACAAAAGAAAAAATGATGGCAAATGTTTTAAACGCGTGCCACGGTTTTCCAGACCAAACCCATTTACGACGGTCCATTGTGCACCTCCGAACCTGACTCAGGTTGACATAGTATTATTACATTATGGTAACATGGAACAAAAAAATAGTAAAACGGCCGTAAGTAATGCAGCAAATCGCCCAAACCGTTGGTACAAAACTTAGCCATTGGCCTCCGCTACGCATGTTTCCCGTGAAACATTTAGCACCTGTCTGAGTATTGGCCACAGCGTTTACAGGGCACTAAGAGGCATTCAAAGGCCTCTTTTTCCTCTGTGGCTTTTTCGGATAGCTTCTTAAGCAGTTCGGTTTCCCGTGAAACAATTGCGGGAATGCTTGAATGCAGTAGAATATCCCGGTAGCCTATTATCTTACCTGCGAGAAAGACAAAATTAACGTATGTCTACCCAATCGAACAAGCAAGAAAGTTCCCTCCTCCCCTCCAACGCCTCACCCAGTAATGATGTTGCCATTCTCCTGGATTTAGACAATCTGGTAATCGGAGCCAAGCAGGTAAATCTCAATTTCGATATTAACCTGGTTTTGGATCATATCAAGGCGCTGACGAACGGCCGTGTTGTGCTGCGCAACGCCTATGGAGATTCCCGGCAAGATCAGCAGCTCATCCGGCAGTTGGCCACCGCTGGCTTTACCACACGCAACGCGGTGAGGCTGAACAACTTCAGTAAGAATTTAGCCGACATGCAAATCGTAGTAGATACGATGGAAACGTTGTTGGATGGTCAAAACTTCAGAACCTACGTCCTCATGACCGGGGATCGGGATTTTACACCTTTGGTGCAATCTTTGCGCAAGCGAGGCAAGCAAGTTATTGGGCTGGGCGTAAAGCACACCACCAGCCAAAGTCTGGCCAATCTTTGCGATCATTATATTTACTACGAAGACATTGTCCCCGTACCTCAGATGAATGAGGCCCAGGTACGTGAACTGCTAGAAGATTCTCTACAACAACTGCTAAACAATGAAGAGCGCGTTCGTGCCAGCGTGCTCAAGCAGCGCATGTCAGACAGTAGCAAGGGTGCGTTTGACAAAAGCACCTTCGCCGAAGGGAGCTTTCGTAAATTTTTGGAAAAGCATCCAGACCTGGTGCGTGTAGAGCAAGAAGAAACAACCATCTACATAAAAAGCCCCGAAACGCAAGAGAAACCAGCGACACCGCTTCATATTCGGTACCGCCGCGAGCTGAAAAAGCGGCGGATGCGCGTGGTTGAGCGGGAGATGCGGTTTTCTATTTTGAAGGACCTGGTAAACAATCTGGCTACTACGGAACAGATTCGCTGGCGCGAGCTGATTGATGGCATGGCTGAAGATTACAAAAAAGACGGCCGTAAAATCTCTAAAAATGCCATCAATGCGGTTTTGCTGGTAGCCCGCCAGGCACAGGTAATTCACACCCTCAAAGACAAGTCGCTTTCTACAGCGCCAGTGCTTTTGGAAATTAAAGGGGCGAAGGCGTATCAGGAAGCTGTGATGCGCTGTGATGCGGTTTACGTAAAAGAAATTCTGGATTTGCCTGAGGAATTTGACGAGGCAGAAGCAGCACTTTCACTGTATTATGAACAGCGCTATTCCAATTACATCAAAACGCTAATCAAAAATTTCGCCCGGTTTGGCATGTAGCTCACAGGCGAATTTCGTCTCGGTGGCCCAGCCCCAGGCTGTTGTCAATAAAATATAAACGCTCTGGCTGAAGCAGATACCAATTAACTTTTGCCAGAGCGTTTTGCATTTTGGCATCCGCCTGGGCCAGAAAGGGGAATTTTTGCAAGTAACGAGAGATAGATGTTTCACGGGAAACATTGGTAAGCAGCGAAACCTGACCCTCTAGCTGGATGCCTTTAATCGGCTGCCAATCCCGGTAATCTTCCTGAATGGTGGCAGCGACTTGGGGAACGGCCGTAAAATTCAGTACATGCCGCGTATGCCCAGCCGACAAAAAGATGAGGTTAAAGCCATCGTTGACGTAGAAAACGGCCGCTGCCCACACCCCCCCCGGCCCGCTCGTTGCCAACGTCATTACCTGGTGCATTGCCAGATAATCCAGCGCTAGCTGGCGTGGGTCGCGCTCACTCACGGCTGGCCTTGCCCCCGTGCCAGCGGGTAAACAAATCGTGCGGTAGCTCAATCGCTAACAGATCGAGTACGCGATTCACCGTCTGGTTCACAATGTCGTCAATCGTTTCGGGGCGATGGTAGAAGGCAGGCATAGGCGGGGCAAGGATGGCTCCCATCTCGGTAGCCTGAACCATCAGCCGCAGGTGGCCCAAGTGAAGCGGGGTCTCGCGGGCAACCAGCACCAACCGACGACGATCCTTCAGCACCACGTCTGCGGCTCGCAGCAGCAAGTTGTCGCTAAAAGAATTGGCAATGCCCGCCAACGTTTTCATCGAGCAAGGCGCGATTACCATGCCCCACGTTTTGAAAGAGCCGGAAGAAACGGCCGCAGCAATATCCTTGAACCGGTACGTCACATCGGCTAACTGAATCACCTGTTCGGCCGTCATGCCAGTTTCCAGGCCAATAGTGGTCGCCGCTGCCGAACTCATAATCAAATGCGTTTCCACATCCGGCACGTCGCGCAAAATCTCCAGCAAACGAATGCCGTAAATCACGCCGCTGGCTCCCGAAATCCCCACGATTAATTTTTTCATTCTTGCCAATCCTTAAAACCGTTCACCGATTACCGTTCACCGATTTTAAAGGAGGTAGCCCGAAAACCAAAATCCCCTTACAATCGCCTCCGTTAAATTGTTAACCAAACCTGCGAGGATGTAGTGAAATCATTTTTTGTGAATAATATCAATGTTGGGGATGAACTGGAAAACGAGCCGTTTTTGATTCAGGATTCTATTTTGCGGGAGACGAAAGATGGACGGCCGTATCTCCTCGGAACCTTGCGCGACAACACCGGGCAAATAGCGTTTGTCTACTGGGATATTCCACCCTACGCCGAAAGTTGGGTCGCGACCGGCAGCGCCGTACTCATCACTGGCCGCGCCGTGCGCTACAAAGACGCCCTGCAAATTACCATCACCGACATGAACCAGAACCGAGAACCCACCCTGGCCGATTTGCTGCCCGCCAGCCGCCGCCCCCGCGCCGAGATGCTGGACGAGCTAACGGAGCAAATTGCCAGCCTGGGCGAACCATGGCAGACGTTGGTGTCTCATCTGCTTTTGGAAGATACCTTTTTAACCGGTTTTGCCGATGCGCCCGCTGCCCGCAACATGCACCACGCCTACATTGGCGGGCTGTTGGAACACACGCTGAGCATGGCCAAACAAGCCACCTTTTTGGCCAACCATTACCCATTTGTCAATCGAGATTTGCTGCTGGCAGGCACGCTGCTGCACGACATGGGCAAAGTAATTGAATACGACATCAGCAAATCGTTTAGCTTTTCGGAAGACGGCCGTCTTGTAGGCCACATCACCCGCGCCGTCGTCATGGTAGAAAAAGCGGCCGCCGAATTAGGCAATTTCCCCGAAGACGATTTGCGCCATCTGGTGCATCTCATCGCTTCGCATCACGGTACGCAAGAGTGGGGATCGCCCGTCGTGCCCAAAACGCTGGAAGCGATTTTGCTGCATCAAATTGATTTGCTAGACAGCCGCGTCCAGGGCTTCTTCGACCACCTGGCCAACGACAACAGCGAAGACGCCTGGACCGCCAAAAGCAGCTACATGTTCAACACCGAACTCCGCCGCCCCGACGGGTTTGATTGGAAGTAAGAATTTACCCCAGAGAACACAGAGGAATTAGAGAACACTCTCTTAAATCTCTGTGCCCTCTGTGACAAAACAGTTTTCGGCTCCAGGCGGTACACGGCGGAGTCGGTTACGCGCATCGCGGATTTCTTCGTAACGGCCGTTTCCCCTGTAAAAACAAATTCGAATGCACTACTGAACCATCGTTCAAAATGAGGTTCAGCCAGAGTTCCCAACGTCATGAAGCCCAAATGAAGCAAAATTGAATTTGCCCCCACCAATGATAAAATCCACCTTGTTATGGAAGTAGAAACCAGGCAGCTTGTTCAAACCATTCACGATGCCCCAGAGCGCATTGTTTACGTCTCCGCTGGAGCCGGAACGGAAGCGCTTTCCAATTTGCTGGGCGTGGCGGGGGCCACCCGCACCTTGCTAGAAGCGCTTGTGCCCTACAGCCAGGCCGCCTTCGACGACTTTTTGGGGCAAACACCGGCCAAGTACGTTACTGAGCGCACCGCGCGGCTGCTGGCCGGGCGTGCGTTTACCCGCGCCCGCTGGCTGGATGCGGCCGAACATCCCGTGGTGGGCGTGGCCTGCACCGCCACCATCATCACCGACCGCCCCAAGCGGGGAGACCATCGCGCCTTCATTGCCACCTGGCAGCCGGATCGCCTGGTGGAGTATGGTATTCATCTAAACAAGGGATACCGGGATCGGTCCGGTGAGGAAAATCTGGTCAGCCGAGTCATTCTCAATGGGCTGATCGAAGCAATGTCTTTGGGCAATCTGCTGCCGCTAGCGCTTACGGACACAGACCGACTGGTGGTGAATACCCATCATTTTGGCGAGTCGGCGCGGCAGCTAAACCAGGGGTCTCTGAACTTTTTTGGGGTAACGGCAGACGGCCGTATCCGCAGCAAAAATGTGAATCCACGAGCCATCCTTTCCGGCTCTTTTAATCCCTTGCACGACGGCCATTTGGAACTGCTGCAAGTGTCGGCCAAACTGTTGCGGCATCCTGTGGTCTTTGAAATCTCAGCCCAAAATGTAGACAAACCACCTATCGCCCCGGAAACGGTGGTAGAGCGCATCGCCCAATTTGCGGGTCGCTGGCCGGTTTACGCCACCAATGCCCCCACGTATCAGGAAAAGGCGCGTTTGTTTCCGAACACTGTTTTTGTGATTGGCTTTGATACGGCCGTTCGCGTGCTCCATCCCCGTTACTACCAAAACAGTCCCCACCAGCTAAACGACGCCCTCGGCGAAATTGCCAATCAGGGCTGCTCTTTTCTGGTGGCCGGTCGCCAGGATGAATATGGCATTTTTCGGGAAGCCGAACATCTCGATGTGCCAGAATCATTCACAAACCTGTTCCGCTACATACCGGCCGAGGCGTTTCGCAAAGATATTTCGTCTTCAGAGTTACGGGCCAATGGGCAACGTGGCAGTCGCTAATTATAAAGTGGCAACAAAAAAGGGCTTGCTGTCTCCCAACAACAAGCCCCGTGTAACCAAACAAACTTTCTTCTACGCTTGATTACGTGGCTCAACGACAATTCGGATGGCAGTTCGTTCTTGCTCGTCAATAGCCACTTCGACAAATGACGGATCACAAACGATCTCAACCCCCTCCTCGGCCAGGTACCCTTTAGCAATGACGATTGCTTTTAGGGCCTGGTTGACGGCGCCGGCACCGATGGCCTGCACCTCTGCCCGACTCACTTCACGCATGACACCAGCGATAGCACCGGCAACAGCGGCCGTGCGAGAGCGAGCAGAAACTTTGATGACGTTCATGTTGGGCCTCCAAGATGTCTCATCAATGACCCGATAGGTGGTATCATGTCAGAGAGTATTGCTCAGGATGTATGAATTCTCTCAATACATTAACAACTTGTCAAGAATAGCAGTACCCGTCAATCCTGGCAAAAAAAGACGGTACTAGATTGAAATGTGCCACAGTTTGGCTAATTTGACAAACAATTACCCTGGGCAAAACGGCCGTTCCCCCATCTTTTCGGCCAATCCCCCCAGATATATGGCAAACATCGCCTGAATCCCCATATACAGATTAGACGTAAATGCTGTCCCGCGCGGATATTAGGTCAATTTACCATAATACTGTGGATAAACGGCCGTAATCTGTGGAAAACTGATCTTAGATGTGGAAAACTCTATTTGTCATAAGCAGAATCTATTTTGGTAAATCCCCAGATATGGGGGCTGACTGGGGTACTACCGCATATACACAATTTGACCAATTCGGGTAACAATTACCCGAATTTAAAAGAAGTTACGAATTATCCAGAGGTTTTCCCCGCAGAAAAACAAAGACTCAAAAATGAACGTGGAAAGATATGGGGGCTAGTGATAATGAAACCGCAGATATGGGCTAAAAAAGAAGTTGCAAACATATCCCCAGCCCCTACTACAAACTACTAAAAATAATAAAAAGAAAAGAGACTATTTGGATAACTTTTCTTAATAACCCAACCGCAACCAGAAAACCGCTATAATCTGTGCGATGTCACTTGCTGAACTAATCTCCACGTTACGCCTCAATCGCGATTTTATGAGCAACGTTGTTGCCTGGGAACGCCTCCCGGCAAGGCCGCCTGCCACCCAGCCCGTTGAATTACCCCCGCAAATACAACAAGCTTTGCAGCAGCGGGGCATTGAGCAGCTGTTTACCCACCAGGTCGAGGCGGTTACGGCCGTTTCCCAAAACCAAAACGTCGTCATCGCCACCACCACCGCCTCTGGCAAATCATTGTGCTACACGGTGCCCGTTTTCCAGCGTCTGTTGAATCGCCCCAAAGCGCGTGCCCTCTACATCTTCCCTACCAAAGCGCTGGCCCAAGACCAGCTGGCCGAAACACAGTTGCTCATCGGCGCGGGTAATCTGCCGTTTGACGTTTATAGCTACGACGGCGACACGCCGCGCAGCCAGCGCACCCAGGTGCGACGCAGCGACGGCATCCTCATCACCAATCCAGACATGCTGCACAGCGGCATCTTGCCTTACCACACGGGCTGGCGCAATTTGCTGGCGAACCTGGAATTTGTGGTGCTGGACGAGATTCACGCCTATCGCGGCATTTTTGGCAGTCACGTGGCCAACGTGCTGCGCCGTTTGCAGCGACTGTGCCACTTTTACGGCAGCGACCCGCAATTTATCTGCTGCTCAGCCACCATTGCTAATCCCAAAGAACACGCAGAACGGTTGGTAGAACGGCCGTTTACCCTCATAGATGAATCCCAAAACGGCGCACCCAGCGGCGAAAAGCAGTTCATCCTCTACAACCCGCCCATCATCGACGAGACGCTGGGGCTGCGCGGTAGCTCCGTTTTGGCCGCGCGGGATGCTGCCAGCACCTTCCTCGCCTCGGACATCCAGACCATCGTTTTTGCCCGCGCCCGGCAGACGGTGGAACTGCTGCTGGCCTACCTGCGCGACGACATCGTTTACCAGGGCGGCGAGGCGCTCTCCGTCACCGGCTATCGCGGCGGCTACCTGCCCTTGGAGCGCCGCCAGATCGAACACGGCCTGCGCACCGGGCAGATTCGCGGCGTGGTGGCCACCAACGCCCTGGAGTTGGGCATCGACATTGGCCAACTGGATGCGGCCGTTATCACCGGCTACCCTGGCTCGATTGCCTCCATCTGGCAGCAGGCGGGCCGCGCCGGGCGGCGCAACGACCAATCCGTGGCGCTGATGGTGGCCAACAACAGCCCGCTGGACCAGTACATCTGCACCCACCCACGCTACATTTTCGGCCGTTCGCCGGAACACGCGCTCACCAACCCGGACAATTTGCGCATCATGGTGCGCCATCTGCTCTGCGCGGCGTACGAACTGCCGTTTAAGCAGGGCGAAGATTTTGGCGGTTTTGGCGACGTGACGCCGCTGCTCGAAGCGTTGCGCGACGAAGGTGATTTGCACGAGACGCGCGATCAGTTTCATTACGTGGGGGAAGGCTCGCCCGCAACGGCCGTTTCCCTGCGCACCAGCGGCGATGATACCGTCGTCATCCAGGCCCACGACGAGGACGGCGTACATGTCATCGGCGAGGTGGATTTGGACACCGCGCCCGTGATGGTGTACGAAGGCTCGATTTACATGCACCAGGCGCGCACTTATTTGGTGGAGGAGTTTGATTGGAACGGCCGTATCGCCCATGTCCGCCCCATCGACGTTGATTACTACACCCGCGCCAGCATCGGCAGCTCTATCCGTGAGCTGAACCCAATGGAAACGGCAGAGGAAGTTTTGGTGCAGGGGAGCAGAGGTGCGGGGGAGCAGCGGGTAGAAAATAAATCTGTGGAATCTGCGAAATCTGCTGATTTATTACGTGCCTGGGGCGACGTGACGGTGGTGACGAAGGCGACAGGCTACCGCAAAATTAAGCGGTACACGCATGAGACGCTTGGCTTTGGCGAGATCGATCTGCCGGAGATGGTGTTGGAAACCAGCGGCTACTGGCTCATCTTCTCCGATGCGCTGACGGAGCGGCTGTATGACGCGGGCATTTTGCTACGGCCGAATAATTACGGCCCCAACTGGCAGCAGCAGCGCCAAATTGTCTTGGCGCGAGATGGACATCGCTGTCGTAACTGTGGGGCGGAGGCGAAACCAGGGCAGGGATTGCACGTGCACCACATACGGCCGTTTCGCGACTTCAACTACATCCCCGGCCAAAACGACAACTACAAACAGGCCAACCAGCCCGAAAACCTGATCACTCTTTGCCCCAGCTGCCACAAGCAAGCCGAAGCCGGGCAGCAGGCCCGCTCCGCGCTGGGCGGGCTGGCCTACGTTTTGCGTAACCTGGCCCCGCTTTACCTCATGTGCGATCCCGGCGACATTGAAGTGGTCGCCGAAAGCCGCAGCCCGCTGACCCAGGCCCCCACCATCGTCATTTACGAATCGGTGTCTGTAGGCGTGGGCTTCAGCCCCCGTTTGTTTGAAATACACCACGAGCTGCTGCCCGCCGCTCTGGAGTTGGTGAGCGACTGCCGCTGCCGCGACGGCTGCCCCGCCTGCATCGGCCCCCCCGGCGAAATCGGCCCGGACACCAAGCAAGTCACCCGACAGCTCTTGCAAATGCTAACGGTGTGAACTGCGGCAAAACCTGGAATTGTCATTCTGAGCGGAGTCTTCGGAGCGAAGAATCCCACTAATGCAGGAATGGTTGAACGATTCCCAGCTAACGGGATGCTTCGGAGGACCTCAGCATGACAAGCAAAGGTGGTTTGTGTTGCTGTGGCCGGTCTCCTGACCGCGCCACCTAGCCGGCACGGTGAGGACACCGGCCAGAGCGAAGTAAACCTCCCGCAGGTTTGCGCCAGGAGCGTGTTTGCTTACCAAACCTGCGGGAGGTTAGGTACAGGCGGCGCAATTGGGTAAAATGGAACCTGAATTTTGCCAGATAAGCGGGACGCACCTGCCAGATGCACCCCACTTAAAACACGAGGAACCCTATGGGCAACTATAAATACGATAACCCAGATGATGCTTACAAAGAGGCACAGCGCCGCATTAAAAAGGAAACAGCAAAAGCTGCTACTGTGCTTTATTTGAATGGGTTGGGTTTAACAAGTGTCCCTCCCGAAATCGGAGAGATGACTTGGCTAAAAACCCTCTATCTTAATGAAAATCAGTTGACGGCAATACCAACTGAAATTGGGCATTTGACAGAATTAACCGTACTTAATTTTAGTAGAAATCAACTAATTGTCATTACACCCGAAATTGAACGCTTGACAGAGTTAACGCTGCTTAATCTTAGTGAAAATCAGTTAAAGGATATACCGCTTGAATTTAGCCAGCTTAAAAAATTAAATAACTTGTGGCTTCATAAAAATGATGACTTGCCTCTTCCCCCAGAAATTGTAGATCAGGTTAATAACCCACAAGCCATAATCGGGTATGTGCAAGCATTGGATCGTATTAGAAAGGCTGAAGATGAAGGGGCAACTGAACTTAATTTAAGCTTTTTGAGCTTGACAGCTATTCCCTTAGAAATTTTCCAGTTGAAAGGTTTGACCAATTTGCAGCTTCAGAGGAATCAGCTTTCCGACTTACCCCTTGAAATTGGTCAGCTCACCATGTTGACAGAGCTTCACCTAAATCAGAATCAACTAAAAGAAATTCCAGCAGAGATTGGAAAATTAAAGAGTTTGAAAAAACTTTTTCTTTGGGATAACAAACTAACAAAATTCACACCAGAAATTGGGCAGTTGACAAAGTTGGTAACGCTTGAGATTGGGCGAAACGAGCTTTCTGTAATCCCGTCAGAAATTGGGCAGCTTGAAGCATTGAGACGACTTACTCTTCATATTAATCAACTAACAGACATTGCCCCCGAAATCACACGGCTAAAAAAATTGGAAACGCTCTGGCTCGAAAACAACCCAGAGTTGTCTATCCCGCCAGAAATTTTGATGCAAAGAAATAATGCTCAAGCTATTTTAGATTACCTGAGTGAGCAACAAGAGGCTCCGGCACGCCCACTGAATGAAGCCAAGCTTATCATTGTGGGGCAAGGGGGCGTAGGCAAAACTTCCCTCGTCAAGCGGCTGCTGGGGCAGGAGTTTGACGAAGCCGAAAATCAGACGGAAGGGATCAATATCGAAAACTGGTCGCTGGAGGCTAATCGCCCGCAGCAGGGTGTTGTGCCCATTGCCCTCAACATCTGGGATTTTGGCGGGCAGGAAATTATGCACGCCACCCACCAATTTTTCCTCACCAAGCGCAGCCTCTACCTCCTTGTCCTCGACGCTCGCCAGGGGGAAGATGAGGGGCGTGTAGAGTATTGGCTGGCGCTCATCAACAGCTTCGCCCCCAACGCCCCCGTCCTCATCGTCATCAACAAATCAGACCAGCACCACCTGGACATCAACCGGCGCGGCCTGCAAGAAAAATATCCGGCGATCAAAGGGTTCATCCGCACCTCTGCCCGCAGCGGCAAAGGCATTGAGCAACTCAAAACCGAAATCGCCAACCTCCTGGCCACGATGGAACATGTAGACACCGCTTTCCCCGCCAGCTGGATGCAGGTCAAAACCGATCTCGTCACCATGCAGGCCCAGCGCCACTTCCTCCCCTACGACGAGTACGAAGACCTCTGCCGCCAGCACGGTATCGCCGAAGAAAGCAGCCAAACCACGCTGGTTCGCTTCCTCCATGATTTGGGCATCGTCCTCAACTTCACCGACGACGACCGCGTCCGCGATACCAGCGTCCTCAACCCCAATTGGGTGACGGGCGGCATCTACGCCCTGCTCAACAGCGAACAATTGCAGCAAAAGCAGGGCATTCTGGTGCGCAACCAGGTGCGCGACCTGCTTTCCAACGCGGATTACCCCAGCCAACAGCGACGCTTCCTGCTGGACATGATGACCAAGTTTGAGCTGGCCTTTGGCTTGCCGGGCGGCCAAACGCTCCTCATCCCCGATCTCATCAGCAAAGAGCAGCCCGATTTTGAATGGGACGACGCCAACGCGCTCCAATTTGCCTATCAATACAGCGTCCTGCCGCGCAGCATTTTGCATCGCTTCATGGTGCGCCAACACCAGCGCGTGGACGAGAAAATTCGCTGGCGCACCGGCGTCATGCTGCACCACGATGGTTTCACCGCCCTTGTCAAAGCCGATATTAAAGCTGCCACCATCCGCATCTCAATCCTCGGTGACGGCGACCGTCGCCAGTTTCTTTACAGTCTCCGCCTGGAATTTGCCGGTATTCACAATACCATCCAGGGCACCAAACCGCGTGAGGTCGTACCCATCCCCGGCCATCCAGACGCCCAGCCGATCGGCTATGATTTTCTGGAGGATTTAGAAGCAAAGAAGATAGATGTGATTCCCCACCCTGGCAAAGATGGGGAAGTAATCTTGCTGGGTGTGCAGGAATTACTCAACGGCATTAGCACCTCGGCCATGCGCGAAGCGGGGTTGCCCAACAAGCGCGACATTCTGGCGGTGCTGAAAGCTGGCTTTGATGAGAAGGAGTTCATCGAACTGCTGTTTGATTTGAGCATCCGACCGGGTGAACTGGCTGGGGATGAGTTGGATGCGCGCATGGTGTCGTTGGTGGGGTACGTGGAGCGACACGGCCGTTTCCAAGACCTCGTCACTGCCATTGTTAACAAAAGACCCCATCTCTTCAACGAATCCCGCCGATTGTAGGGGTGGGACGGTGCGGCTAAAGTCAGGTCCAAGCAAATTGCCTCGTCTCCGCACCGTCTCGCCCAATGGCGGCCATAGAGGGCGAGACAGGCGGGAGATGAGGTTTTTCTGCGTGGCAAAGATGGTTTCCCGCCAGTCCCGCCCCTACAACGGTTTGCCGTTAAATTGATTCCCCTTTGGTGAATAATTTATGATACAATTTGCGTAAATCGTACGATTTGTGCGAAAGGTGGATTACATGACCTCAAAAACCATTTCCGTAACGGAACTTAAGCAAAATTTGGGTGAGATTGTGAACCAGGCATCGTTTGGCGGCACGCGGTTCATTTTGCTGTCGCACGGCAAGGAGCGGGCCGCCCTGATCAGCGTAGAAGATTTGCGCCTGCTGGAAACGCTGCTGGAAGAAAGCCAGCGGGAACTGGTCCAAACCCAGCAGCTAAATGTGCTGGCAGAGGCGCGCCAGCTTCGGGAGCGTGGGGCGGAGCAAGGCTACAGCGCGGACGCCACTGCTGCGCTGGATGAGGTTCGGGAGGAGCGGCTGGATGACCTCACAGATTTGCGTTGATTCCGGGATTCTCCTCAAATTGCTCCTTAATGAACCCGATAGTCATTTAGCCGAGGGGTTGTGGCGTGGCTGGGTGACGGCGGACGTACAACCCATTGCGCCGTATTTGTTTCCTTTTGAAGTAACGGCCGTTCTCCGCAAACTCACCCATCGTGGACTGATCCAAACAGAAATAGCGGAAAAGATGTTGGAAAAGGCGCTGCAATTCGACGTGGCGTTACAAACTTTTGACGCCATCCACGCACGTGCCTGGCAGTTGGCAACAGAATTCGGCCGTCCCACAGCGTACGACACCCACTACCTGGCCCTCGCCGAGCATGTTGGTTGTGCCTTTTGGACGGCCGATTTACGCCTGTTTAACACGGTGAACGAGAAGCTGGACTGGGTACACTTTTTGGGAAACTACAAAGTATGATTAAAGCGACTTGGCTTGTTCCTACGCTCTGCGTGGAACGAGAAGAGCGGTATTTTTTATGAGTGTACCCATTCCGTACATAGATTTTGGCGGCAACGGCCGTATTCTCCATTTTGCCCATCCCAACGCCTACCCCCCCGCCGGGTTTGGTCAGTTTTTGCGACCGCTCACGGAGCAATTCCACGTTTACGCCGTGGCGCACCGGCCGCTGTGGCCCGGTTCCCTGCCAGAAGAGATGACCGACTGGACCGTCATCGCCGACGACCTGATTCGCTTTTTTGACCAGATGGGCTGGCAGCAGGTAATCGGCGTGGGGCATTCGCTGGGCGGTGTGGCGACGTTGTATGCGGCCGTTTCCCGCCCAGACCTCTTCTCCCAACTCATCCTCATCGAGCCCGTCTTCTTGCCGCCACAGATTTTGCAACTGAGTGCCCAGAATCCCGGCGCGGGCGCGTTTAACCCGATGGTGGCCGGAGCGCTCAAGCGCCGCAACCGCTGGGACAGCCGCGAGGCTGCTTTTACTCGCTTTCGTCGCAAAGCGGTGTTTAGCCGGTTCTCTGACGAGGCGTTATGGGATTATGTCAATTCGGCTACGCGAGAAACTGAAAACGGTGATTTTGAACTGGTGTTCCCGCGTGAATGGGAAGCCCGCTTCTATGCGATGCCGCCGCAGGGCGTCTGGGAGGCCATCCCTAAAATCAGCCAGCCCACGCTGGCCATCCGCGCCGAGGAGTCGGACACATTGTTCCCGCAGGCGTGGCAGCTGTGGCAGGAACTCCAGCCGGACGCTACTTTTATTGAACTGCCTGACTGTGGGCATATGTTGACGTTGGAACGGCCGTCTCAAACCGCCCAACTCATCCTCGACCACCTAGGCATCCATTGAAAATAGTTTTGGCCACGGAGGCCACAGAAGATTTAGAGATAACCGCTTTTTCCTCTGTGCCCTCTGTGGCTAAAGTCAGTAAAGTCAGTTATGAAAATAAAACTCACCACCTGCCAGGCCCGGAATACCCACGCCGTCACCGCCGCCATCGCCGACTATCTAGCGCAGCAGCTCAATCTGGAAACCAAATTCATCATCGATCCGCCGTGGGAGGAATGTTTGCAGGGCATTTTGACCGGCCAGATTCAGATTGGCTGGATGTGTGGCTACCCGTATGTGATGGAAACGGCCGTACCCAACCCCGCCATCGAACTGCTCGCGCTGCCCGTCATGGCCGGAGCGCGTTACCAAAACCAGCCGATCTACTTTTCCGATGTGGTGGTGCGGCACGACAGCCCATTTGAGAAATTTGAAGATTTGCGCGGGGCGATCTGGGCTTACAACGAGGTTGGCTCCCAATCTGGCTACCACATCGTGCGCTACAAATTGGCCCAGCTGGGTGAAAACGGCGACTTCTTTGGCAAGGTGGTGGCGTCCGGGGCGCATTTGAACTCGCTACAGATGATTTTGGCTGGCGAGGCAGATGCGGCTGCGCTGGACAGCACGGTTATGGCGATGGCTCTGCGCGAAGACCCCATGCTGTCTGCCCAAATTCGTATCATCGAGGCGCTCGGCCCCAGCCCGATTCCCCCGTGGGTGATTCACAAAAGCGTGCCCGCGCCCCTGCGCCAATCGCTGCAAGAAGCGCTTACGCAAATGCACCACAGCCCGGCGGGACGAATGGTTTTGGCGTTGGGTGAGATGGTGCGGTTTGAAACGGCCGTTGACGCCCACTACGATCCCCTCCGCCAAATGCTCCACGCCTCCAGAAACATCCATCTATAACGAGGAGTAAGCATCCTCAGATGCGTCTCCGTGGCCGTTCGCATCTGAGGATGCTCACTCCTCGGCTGGTGGGATTACTCCCGGCGCAGGAATAGCTTTTTGCAGTTCGGGCAGCGCCACGCCGCCTCACCCTTTTCCAGCGGAAAAATCGGTACAAAAAAGAGCGAAAAGTACCGCTTGTTACGCACCGGCTCCATTTGCGTCAACTCGCCGCAGTAGCGGCAGGTGGTTGTTTGCTTGCTCGCACCATCGTCGGCCACAACCCGTGCCTTAGTGCCAAAAATGATAATTGCCATTGTGCTATCCTTTATTCACTTGTCATTCTGAGCGAAGCGAAGAATCCCCAGCAACAAACGTACGCCCCTTTTTTCTCTCCCCAAAATTAGGTTGGGCGGGATGCTTCGGGGGACCTCAGCATGACAATTGTGAGATGGCGTGCTTTTAGTTTGCCCAAGTTTACCCACTTTTGGGGTGTTGAGAGTAGTCTGTTTAACGCGGTTCCAAGTTAAGAAGACAGCAAAAAATCTGCGAAATCTGCAAAATCTGTGGATAAGTTTCTTTACGCGGCGGCTTGTTTGATGAGGTCGTCGGCCATGTCGCTGGTGTAGTTGCGCAGGCGCGGGTAGCGCCAGGCGATGAGCGCCGTCAGCAGCACCGTCGCCACGCCCCCGGTGAAGATAGCCACCGGCGCGCCAAACAGCGACGCCACCAGCCCCGCCTCCAGCTCACCCAGCTGCGGCCCACCCATAAAAAAGACCATGTTCACACTCGTCATCCGCCCACGCAAATGATCTGGCGTCAGCAATTGGCGCAGCGTGCCGCGAATGACGGTCGAAACTGTGTCGCCCGCGCCGGTCAGGCCAAACAAAATGTAGGAAAGGGCAAAGCTGGTGGAGAGGCCAAACAGCGCCGTCGCCACGCCGTAGACGCCCACGCTTATCAGCAGCACCACCCCCTGGCGGCGAATGTCGCGGCGCAGGGCCACAATCGCCCCAGCAATGAGCGCGCCGACTGGCTGGGCGGTGGCCAAAAAGCCGTACCCTTCCACGCCCAACTTCAGTACGTCGGTGGCCACGATGGGCAGCATGGTGCGGGCCGAGGCAAAGAAGGTGGCCCAAAAATCTAGCAGCATCGTACTGCGGATGAGCCGGGTTTTAAGGGTGAAGCGCACGCCTTCAACCAGCGCGGCCCAGCCGAGACCCTGGCCGATTTGGGTAGCCGCCTGTCCGCGATACTCCATCAGCAGCAGCGACACGATGACCGCGCCAAACGAAATGGCATCCAGGGCATAGACCAGACCCACATCAAACTGGCCCACCAGTAAGCCTGCCAGCCCTGGCCCCACGATGGTGGCAATCTGCCACAGCACGGTGTTGAGCGTGACGGCATTGGCCAGATGCTCGCGCGGCACCAAATTAGGCACGATCGATTGCCGCGCCGGTTCGTCGAAGGCGGAGGCGGCAGCCAGGGCGGCGCTGAGCAGGTAAATCATCGGGATGGTGATGTGGTCGGTGAAGGTGAGAAGGGCGAGGGTGGCGGAGAATAGGGCAGCGGCCGTTTGCACCCAAATCAGCAGCGTGCGGCGGTCGCGGGCATCGGCCAGGAGGCCACCCAGCAGGGCAAAAATGATAATGGGAATGACCCGCGCCAGCCCCAGAGACCCCAGGCCGATGGCGCTGGCGTTCAGTTCAAGGGTACGGCCGAATACGACCAGTTCGTAAGTTTGGCCGCGCAGCAGCTCAAACACATGCCAGCTAATGGCAATCTGCTGCATTTGCGAGCCCATAGTGGAAAGCAGTCGTCCTGTCCAGAGCAGCCGAAAATCACGATGTTGCAACGCCACCAGGCGCGGTTGTTTCATGGACTATTCTTTGGCCAGGCCGTGCTTTTGGGCCAGCAGTGCGGCCTCGACCCGGCTGCGCACCTGCAATTTTTGCAGCACGTTGGTCATGTAATGCTTGATTGTTTTTTCGGCCAGATGAAGCCGCTCGCCAATTTCGCGGTTGGTCAGCCCTTCGGCAACCAGGCCAAGAATCTCCCGCTCGCGGTCGGTCAGCGAGGTCAGCGGATCGTCTGACTGTTGTGTACGGGCGGTTAGCTCAAACAAAATGCCGCCAGCCAGCGCAGGGGAGATGTAAATGTCGCCACCTGCGACGACGCGCACGGCGTTGGTCAGGTCGCGGGCGGTGACGCCTTTGAGCACATAGCCACGAGCGCCCGCTTTTAGCGCAGCCATCAGCGTGTCCTGGTCTTCCGAGACGGTGAGCATCATGATGCGGACGACAGGCCAGGCGGTGGCTACCTTGCCTGCGGTAACGATGCCGCCGTCGCCGGGCATGGTCACGTCCAGCAGCAGCACGTCGGGCAGCAGGTCACCTACCAGGGTAAATGCTTCTTCGCCGGAGCCAGCCTGCCCGACAACAGTGAAGCCTGGCTCGCTGGCCAGCGATTGGGCGACGCCTTCACGGAACAGGGGGTGATCATCAGCGATTAAAATACGAATTTGTTCAGACATCATCTACCTCAGGGACGTTTAGGGGCAGGTGGGCGCGTATGGTGGTGCCGTGGCCGATGGCGCTGTGCAAGTCAAACCGTCCACCAAGCAGCTCGACGCGTTCTCGCATCCCTACCAAGCCTAGACGGTTTTTAACGGCCGTACTTCCCATATCAAAGCCCGCCCCTTTGTCCGATATTTCTACAGTGAGCATTTCTGTTTCGCTTGTACTGTACACATGCACAGACAAGCCTTTGCCTTGCGCATGGCGGAAGCTGTTGGCCAGCGATTCTTTTAGCACGCGGTAAGCCGTGATTTTTACGGGCAGTGGCGCTTGTTCGGGCAGGTTGCCCAGCGTGAGCGTGACATCGCTTTGGGTTTTCTTCTCAAAGTCGTGTACGGCGCGGCCGATTGTTTCTGCCAGACTGATTGGCGCAATTTGGGGCAGCCGCAGCCCGGCCGAGATGGTGCGCAGTTCTTCCATGGCAGATTCTGCCGCCAGTTGAATGGTGCGGAAATCCTTGCTCACCTCCGGTTTTTCATCTTCAATTGCTTCAGAAAGGGATTCGATGCGCAGCAGCGCCAGTGCCAAATCCTGAGCGGGACCATCGTGCAAATCGGCGGAGATGCGTTGCAGGTTTTTTTCGTTTAGGGCTGTGGTGCGGGCGGCGGCGCGTCGGATACGGCCGTTCAACTCCTCATTTTGCTGTAATAACCCATTGAGCTGGGAGACGTTTGCTTTGAGCTCGTTTTGCTGCGAGACGATGGTGTTGCTCGCCTGACCCACAATACTCGCCAGCAATAGGTAAACCGAAATCATTACCGCCGCCACCACCAGCCAACTGCGGTACTGCGCTGAGCGGATTTCTGCTTCTAACCCGTCGGACGTTTGGTAAAACTCCGAGACGGCAATGATGGTGTCGCTGCCGGAAGCGCGAGAGGGGGCGTAGGTTTCAATGAGCGTGCCAAATTGTTCCCGCTCCAGAGCCTGCTCTGGCTTATCCAAACTGCTCACTTCGGTGACGACATCGCCATTAAATGCGGCGGCTAGCCCTTCTTCAATGGGATATTGCTGCCCAATCAGTTCGGAATGGGTGGCGTACAAAACCACGCCATCGGGAGACCATACCTTAAAGGAAACGATTTGGGTGCCCAGGGAGGTGTCTGTGAGCAGGCGTTCCAGGGCGGCGACATCTACGGCGTATTTGGTTTCGTTTTCGGCCAGGCCTTGCAGGTGGGGAGAGATGTAGCTATCTACATACAGGGCGGTTACGGCGGCGGTGCGGTTGGTAACGGCCGTTTCAATCTGCTGACTGATCCACAAGCCAATTCCTACCATGCCTGCCAGCATCACCACCAGACTGACAAACATATATTGTTGAGCCAGCGTAAACTGTTTTTTTTCGCCCATGCGACACCCCTTTGAAAATAAAAACGGAACACAGAGTTACACGGAGAAGAACAGAGTGACACAGAGAGATTAGGAAAAATCTGCGAAATCTGTTGATTTTTACTTATGGTGCAGTGTATGCGCTCATGCTGCTTCATTTGCGCCAGTCAGAGCATAACCCCATGTTCGACGGTCCAGATTATACCGACTTTAGCTCGTTTGCCCTACGGACTAAGGTCTGATCAACTATCAGCCTTGGTCTGAACCAAGTCGAGACGTTCTCCCCTACTGCGGTACCAGTCAAAATCCTACAATGTGAGCATACAAATTTACGATTCTGGGAATGTTCTTATGCACGACGAAATGAAATTACTACACCGCGTACGCTCTTTAGACCAGGAAGCGCTGGCCGAAGTACATAATCGGTATTACGACTCAATTTATCGTTACATTGCTTTTCGGGTAAACGACGCTCAAACGGCCGAAGATTTGACCAGTGATGTGTTTTTGCGATTTCTGAACGCCGTGCGCGACAAATCTGCCCCGCAAAACACATTGCGCGGCTGGTTGTACGGTGTGGCTTCCCACGTGTTAAAAGAGCATTATCGCAAAAAGAAGCGGGACAGCTTCACCTTGCTGCATGATGATATCCCCACATCTGAGCAAAGCCTGGACAGCCAGGTAGACGAAATCTTGCAAAACGAGAATTTGCAGGCAGTGATGAATGGACTGACCGATGACCAGCAAAATGTGTTGGCTTTGCGTTTTGGCTTTGGGATGCCCATTCAGGAGGTTGCCGACACGATGGGTAAGAGCGAAGGCTCTATCAAGATGTTGCAAGCACGGGCCATCGCTGCCATCTCGCAGCGCATACTGTTGCAGGGGGCGCTGGCATGAAAATTGTTCACGAACAAATTTTGTTTGACTGTCTGGAACAGTTTGAGGCAGGTGCTTCCATTGAGGCGCTCAAGGCCAAATATCCTCATGCAGCGGATGAAATTGAGAAGTTTTTGCTGGTAGCGGCTCATTTGCAGCAGGTGCGGGTGCAGCCAGATTTGGCTGCCAAGCAGCGGTCGCAAAAGCTGTTTTTGCAGCAAGCGGCGCAGATGCGTGCCGAAACGCGGCAAAGATGGTTCTCTTGGCGGGGGTTGCAGCGGACGCTGCTGCCGCTGGCCTCTATGGCGATGGTGACGGTTTTGCTGGGCGTTACTTTTTTGTTTGCGTCTGGTTCTGCGGTGCCGGGTGATTTGTTGTACGGCACCAAACGCTGGATGGAAACATGGCAGTTGGAACAGGCGGCTGATGACACGGCCGTTTTCAATCTCACTACCCAACAAAACGGTGAACGCGTCCGGGAAGTAAAAGCGTTGTTACGTGCCGATGAAACGGCCGTTGTCTCTTTTGAAGGCATCATCAACACCAAGCAAGGCAACAACTGGGTCATCGGCGGCGTTTCGGTGCATGTGTCTGAGCAAACGCAGGTGGATGACGGGGCTGTGACGGGGGCGCTGGTTTTGGTAAACGGCCGTACCCAAAATGGCCACCTCTACGCCAGCCAAATTACCGTTTTACACACGATTCCCGCAACCCACACGCCCACAACCACTGCCACAACTTTGCCTACGGCTACAACGACAACATCAACATCGCCCACCGCCACTGGATCATCCACGCCTGCAACCACTGCCTGGCCAACGCCAACCACCACAACCCATGCATCGCAAACGCCTGCGCCAACCAGCACCGGCACGGGGGCAACGACGCCCACAAGAGGAACCATGACGGCTACGCCTACAGTCGTGGGGACATCTGAGGTTACCAGCACAGCAACACCAGAAACCCCTGGGGCACCGACGGCTACCAAAACCCCTGCTGCTACGCTGACGGCGACGCCACGGCCCACAACGGTGCCAACTGCTACCAAAACGCCAACGGCCGTTCCGCCTACGCCTACCAGCCAGCCCACCAACACCCCAACACCCGGCAATGGCAATGACAATGGTAACGACAACGGCAATGGCAATGGTAATGATAACGGCAATGGTAATGACAATGGCAACGACAATGGCGGCGGCAACAGTGGCAGTGGCAACGGCAATGACAATGGTAATAGCAACGGCCGTTAAACTAATTATGTCAACTCTCTAACTCCCGAACAACTTCGTTACTTTTCCGACTGAAAATTCTACTTATCGGCGTAATGCGTCACCCAGAAAATCTTGTGCAGCGCAATACCTGCCCCGCACAAGTTTATTGATGGAGAAAAAAGATGTTTAAGCTCACGACCTTGCCTTCAATTGTACGCTCAGAAGCATCCCGCACGGGTTTGCGTGAATGGGTAGCCCAACTGGATTGGGTAGCTGTAGGGATGTTTGCCTTGCCACTATTTTTGTACTGGCTCACCCTGGCCCCAACCATTTACAACCTGGACAGCGCGGAGTTTACAACGGCCGTTGCCACCAACGGCATCATCCGGGCCACAGGGTATCCACTCTATTTACTGGTAGGCAAAATTTGGCTGTGGTTGCCGCTGAGCAGCGACATGGGCTACCGGCTCAACTTTTTCTCCGCCTTTTTAAGCGCCCTCACGCTACTGCAAGGCGAATACATTTTGCGCCGCCTCAAGGTGGGGCCGTGGCTGCGGTTGGGCGCGTTGGGGCTGCTGGCCACCGCCCCCTACTTCTGGGCCATGTCGCTCATTGCCGAGGTGTACACCCTGCACACGGCTCTCATGGCTGGTGTCATTCTCAGCCTCATGCAGTGGGCCGATGAACCAACGCCGCTGCGCCTGGCGCTGCCTATCTTCTTGATGACGGCCAGCATGGGCAACCACATGGCCACGGTGCTGCTGGTACCCGGTGCGGTTTGGTATGTGCTAACCAGCCACCCCACCCAGTTTAAAAATTGGCGCGTGTGGGTTGCGGGGGGAACGGCCGTACTCCTCGGACTCTCTGTCTTCCTCACTTTGCCCTTGCGCTACGCCAGCCAGCCCATCTTTAACTACGCCGGGGAATACGACGCCAGCGGTGTTTTTCACCCCACCAACCTACAAAGCTTTGATGGATTTTGGTGGCTCATCACCGGGCAAAGCTTTGCCGGGCAAATGTTTGGCTACACAGCCAACGAAATCTGGCCCCAGGTAACCGGCTACGGCGTGCAGTTGTGGACGTCCTTTCTAGCAATTGGCATTGGGCCGGGGCTGCTGGGGCTGGTTGTATTGGCTCGCCGCAATTGGCGGCTGGCTGGCATGTTGCTGCTCATGTTTTTAGCCAACGCCATCTTCTACATCAACTACCGCGTCATTGATAAAGACACCATGTTCTTGCCCACCTACCTTATTTGGGCCATTTGGCTGGGCGTGGGCTACCAGCAACTTGTGCTGTGGCTGCGCAGCCAAAACCAACCAGTGGTCACGCCCCGGCTGGTGCAACTGTTGGCGGTCGGTGCGGTTGTTGTGGCCGTGGGGCTGAATTGGGGGCTGGTAGATCGCTCTGATGATTGGAGTACGCGAGAGATGGCGGAAACGATTTTGCAAGAGGTGGAGCCAAATGCGCTGGTGTTGGGCTGGTGGGACACCGTGCCCGCTGTGCAATATTTACAGCTGGTAGAAGGTCAGCGCCCC
Organism: Ardenticatenaceae bacterium; assembly: GCA_020634455.1. Taxonomy (GTDB): domain Bacteria; phylum Chloroflexota; class Anaerolineae; order Promineifilales; family Promineifilaceae; genus Leptofilum. The sequence continues at coordinate 2,474,062 of JACKBQ010000001.1, forward strand.
GATGTGCAAACCATCAACCGGTTCCTCATTTCGGGTGCGGCGATGGAGCAGTTGGTGCTCAGCCAGATAGACGAACGGCCGATTTACATCAACAACCCCTCCATGACATTGCTGCAAAACACTATGGCCACTCCCATGGGACCAATTTACAAGCTGGAGCGGCGGGATAACTAAAAATTGGATTGGCCCCTGAATTTTTAACAGTAGTTTTTTAATAAAGGAGATGCAATGAATCGAGAAAGAAAAGAAGCAGTAAACAGGTTGATAATCACCGCATTTGTGTTGCTGGGTGGGTTTCTGCTGTTACCGTATGTAGGTAACGCACGAGCCGCCATCAACTGGGAGCTTTTTGGCTCGGCCTATACCCCGGATTTAAGCGTGAGTGATAACACAGGCGCACCGGGCAGCCAGTTTGCCTTTACCGGTAGTGGCTACCAGCCCAACTGGCTGGCGGTGGTATTTGTCAACGGCCAGGTGGTTGGCAGCGTCACCACCGACAGCAACGGGACGGGGACGTTCATTATTGACACGACCGGTGTGCCTGATGGCGAGTTGACTGTTGTACTGGAAACAGATGCCAATGTCTCGGCTTTTAAAATGGTCACCGTAAATAGCGCCGAATTGGTTGTCTCGCCGCCAGGTGGGTTTGCTGGCCCCGCGTTTGGCACCACGGGCTTTAGCACGTTCTTGCCATTGGTGCGTCGTTAAGTTTGGTTGTGACGGGAACGGCCCAAACAGAAACGGCCGTTCCCGATAACAATGTTTGATTTCTATCCATCTTATTTATAGTTGCGAAGGAGGTAACTATGAAACAATTCAGTTTTAGAACGTTGGTAAGGGCATTTTTTGCTCTGGCTATTCTGCTGGCAGGTGTGGCAATGGTACCGTATGTGGAACGCCCCGCCGCCGCGCTGGAATGGCGCATGTTGGCGGGTGTGTATGCACCTGAGCTGTCGGTTCACGCCGATGAAGGCGCTCCGGGTAGTGCGTTTGCTTTTACCGGCTCCGGGTTCCCGGCGCATAAGCCAGCCACCTTGTTTGTAAACGGCCGTTACCTGGGCCGCGTTATGACCGATGAACACGGCATGGCGCAGTTCGTGGTGCAAAGCCCCGCCTCTGACATGGCGCTTGGTCATTACGACATCACCATGGAAGTAGACATGAACGCTTCGGCTACTCAGGGCTTTTGGCTTAGCAGCAACGCGCCCCTGGTGTGGGCGCCGGACGGCTTTGCCGGGCCTGTGTTTGGTTTTGGCCTGCGGCTGCCCCAATAAAAAAGCTGTAATGGTGAGATAGCGCCACTATCTTCGCCACTACAGCCTCTGGAGTTCTGGCGGTTTGGTCACAACAAATGGTTTCCCAGAATCAATGCGAAGCCAGGCCGCCAGAATTATTGCTTCATTGTACTCATTTTATAGATGATAGTCACTGGGTAATGTAGCTTGTTCGTTAGTAGGAAAGAGCAATGGACGTGAAATTAGATAGCAACTCTCCCAAAAATACAGTCGAAACAGTGGTTAGCCGCCTGAGTGGGCTTGTCGTGCCGCGCTGGCTGTGGCTGCCTACGCTTCTGTTTGTAGCCACCCGCCTGGGTGTGATGATTGTCGCTTATTTGGCGGTGCCGCTGCTGCTGGATGCTACATCCCCGCCGCCGTACCATTTACGCGGCACAGAAAACATCTTGCTAGATGTATTTTCCAGCCGCTGGGACACGGGTTTCTACATTAGCATTGTGGAGGAGGGGTACAAGTTTCAAGGTGTGCCGCTGCCTTCGGTAGCGTTTTTCCCGCTGCTGCCGCTGCTCATGGCGGCCATCACCCCACTAACGGGCGATGCGGCCGTTTCTGGCATCGTCATTAGCAATTTGGCTTTGTGGGCAACGGCCGTTATCTTTTACCGTCTCGTAGCTGAAATGCGATCAGAAAAAGTGGCTGACCGAGCCGTCTGGTACTTACTCATCTTCCCCTTGGCTTTTTATGGGTCCGCCATTTACACAGAATCCCTCTTTTTGCTGGTGACGATAGCTGCTTACTACTTTGCCCGGCGCGGGCAGTGGCGCTACAGCGTGCCGTTTGCCATCGCCGCCACGCTGACACGCCTGGTGGGGATTATCATTGTGCCCATGCTGCTGTTGGAGTGGTGGCGGCAGTGGCAAAACAATGAGGCTGGGGAACGGCCGTCCTTTTGGGCATTGCTGGTTCCAGTCAGCGCGCCGTTGGGGTTGGCTAGCTACATGGCCTACCTGTGGTACGTTTTTGGCGATGCGCTGGCTTTTGCCAATGCGTCGGCAGCGTGGGGGCGCGTGCCCCAATCTCCCTTTGAAACGGTGGGCAATTTGCTGCAACGGCCGTCTATCGGTTGGCTGCAAACGTTCATCACCGGGCAAATTCATTTTGATAACTGGATTGACTTTCTCTTTGTCACTGTATTTCTGATTTTGGGCATTGTGCTGCTGTACAAGGGGCGGTACGCCGAAGCCGCTTTTGTGCTGCTGGGCGTGGTTATCCCCTTCAGCTCTGGCTTGCTCATGAGCCAGCGGCGGTACATGTGGGTTTTGTTCCCGGCCTTCATTTTATTGGCGGAGTGGGGGGAACATCCCTGGGTAGACAAGGTAGTGACGGCCGTATCCCTCCCCCTGCTTGCTCTGTTTACCGCCCTGTATGCCAATGGCTACTGGGTTGCCTGATTGCCGTTACCGACAATCTTCTACCTCAATTAATCTTTGTAAAAGTGGGAATGTCTTTTAAAAAAGTAGAGCCATTTCTCCCGCTTTTACTTGAGCAATCTAGAGGAAAATCGCCTCTCGGTTTTCAATAATAAATATTCTGTGGTTTGCCTACCCACAAGCAACTCAATATTATTTGAATTCTTTCCCAGAGTGAGTGTGTAACATCAGTTAAAAATTTAAACGCAATTAGCAGATGAGGGACAAATTTGTGCTTACAGAAGCTACGTTAAGCCAATTGCTGTTTCAGTATCCGGTGGTTCACCAGCTGCCAGTTAATTTGCAGCATACGGTTTGCCAAACGGCCGTTTTTGTCAGGCTGCCTGCCAATCGTATCTTGTTTCGGGAGGGGGAGCCGAGCCACTATTTTATCATGCCGCTCACTGGCAGCGTACGGGTCGTCAAGCCAGAAATGTCTGGTCGTGAAATCATGCTATACCGCACCCTTCCCGGTGACAGCTGCCTTCTCACGGTAAGTTGTCTGTTGGGTAACCAAACGTACACGGCTCGCGGTATAGTAGATGAATCATTTACGGCCGTATTAATCCCCAAACCCTTATTTATCGAGCTAATTACCCAGTCTGACCTATTCCGTACCCAAGTTTTCAAATACTTTAGTGAGCGGCTGACCCTGCTGATTCAACTTATTGAAGAAGTCACATTTCAAAAACTTGATCAACGGCTGGCTTCCACATTATTGCATAGAGGCCCCGTCCTGCACATCACCCAGCAGCAATTGGCTGATGATTTAGGCAGCGTTCGGGAGGTTGTTAGCCGCTTGCTCAATGCATTCAAAGACCTGGGCGCTATAGAAATTCAACGCGGTAAAATTCTCGTTATTAATAGAACAATATTGCAACAGTTTTCAGTGATTAAGCGTGACTAATGTCACAGATTTAGTGACTTTCGTAAAATAAACTGCTCATTACTATGGACTTGCACAGTAGAGGACCTGTGTCAAACGGTAATTAGCATCTTTAAACTGTTTCCCGTTGTTTTCAATGATCTACTAAGAAAACTGTCTCGTTTCTGAATACCACGCGAGGAGGGTAAACCAATGAGCAGAAAATTAAAATTAATTTTGAAGCATAGTTCAGTTCGTATCCTTTTTTTTATTGCGTGTCTCTTGACATTAGCATTATCACCCTTCATTGATGTCCCAGCTTTTGCTGCAACCACACCGAATGTTTTGTGGACTGCCGGAGGTTTGGATGCGGGTAACACGGGAGCAGGTCAGGCGGCCCGCATTGCAACCGACGCTTCGGGTAATGTAGCCGTGGTGTCCGGTCCAATCGGTGGCCGTAATCTGGCCGTAACATCGTATACCGCAGCCGGGTCTTTTCGCTGGCGCAGCACCGTTACCCCGGCAACAGGTACATTCGTAGGAGATTGGGTGGCCGCCGCGCCCAACGGTGATTTTGTAGCCATTGGGCATAATCAAGACTCTCAAGGCCGACCAATTATCAGCACGATGGTTCGGTACGCCTCCGACGGATCGCTTCTCTGGCGAGTAGACTTCTCTGCCCCATTCTACCCCGCCGTTGCCCGACTCCTGGTTGACGCCGCAGGCAACGAATATGTAGCCTGGAGTGCAGTTGGGAGCGGCATCTTCGTACAAAAATATAGTCCATCCGGTGCTTTGCTCTGGTCACAACAAAACCTGGCAAATGGTGGCTTTGCTGTCGCTTCCTCGTTAGCCCTAAGCCCAGATGGTGCGGATGTCGTGGTATCGGGGAGTGTCTCTGGAGGTGCGATTTGGATTACAGCCTTATACGACACAGCATCGGGTGCACAACGTTGGGGCGTAGCGGCGAGTGAGGGCACGGCTGCCCGCGATGTTGTCGTGGACGCAACACGGGTATACGTTACCGGTCAGGGCGTCACCGGCGCAGGCACGCCCGCCATCACTTATCATCTAACCGTAATTGCCTATGACCGGGCGACTGGAGCACGACTGTGGCGCACAGATAAGAAGCCGACAGATGGCACCAGTGGCGCTGGCCTTTGGTTAACTTTATCGCCCGATGGCAGCCTGGTTGCAACCGGCTATGCAAATCGTGGGTTCCTGGATTGGTACACAGTGGCGTTCGAGACCACCGGGGCGGTTCGGTGGGAGGCCATTCGAGACGGGGGCCTAAACACAGATGAGATACCTGCCGGGGTTTTCGTTTTGACAGACGGCACCACAGTAGTGACGGGGCGGGGTGGCCCCAATCTCCCCGGTGGATTTATCCCAGGTGTAACGGTCGGCTATAGCCCCAATGGCACGTTTTTATGGGAAGCTTTTTCCAATTTGGCCACTGTTTGGGCTACGGCTCTTCCGAACGGCACCGTTTGTGCCACCGGCGGTTACGATGCGCTTATTACTTGCTGGCAAGTTTCCGGCGGCGTCATTAGCACCCCGACACCGACCCCCGGACTACCTACCAGTACACCTGTCCCGCCCACGCCAACCAACACACCTGCGCCTGTCAACAGCACTGGTTTTCTGTCGCCCTCTGCCAATGCGGCCCAGACAACTGGTGCAGGTGACAACAACGGTTACCAAACCAGCCCTGCAAATGCTTATGCCAATGATTCAGTGGTCGCAACGGATCTGAATAGCGGCAAGAATAACAGTACGTCCTGTACAAATAGCGGCAAGGATAGGCACCTCTTTTACAACTTCAATTTCAACATTCCTTCGGCCGCGGTCATCCAAGGTATTCAGGTGCGTCTTGATGCGCGCGTTGACGATACAAACGGGGCTCCAAACATTTGCGTGGAACTCTCATGGGACGGAGGTGCAACGTGGACCGTAGCAAAGACCACGCCAACATTAAGCAGTACGGAAACCACGTATATTCTCGGCGATTCATTGGACACGTGGAGTCGTGCATGGAGTTCCGGCAACTTGAGTAACGCAAATTTCCGAATACGTGTCACTGACGTGGCGAGCAATACTAGGCGCGATTTCTTCCTTGATTACCTGGCAGTAAATGTGACCTATCAACCGTAAAATAAAACAAAAGGCGCTCTCTTTGGGTTTTCGTCAGGTTTGCACCGAAGTTACGCTAATTTTTGTGGTAACTCGCGTAACTTCGGTGTTAAGCAAACCACAGAAAGTTCTTTAAATACTGAGAGGCGATGCGTTTTCAAAAGTGACGAAACCTTTTTTATAATGACTTAAAGGTCTTTCCCGCTTTTACATAAAGGCAAGGTTAATTGTCGAGCCGCGTTGTGAAGTAAGCTTTGTTCAGGCGGGTTGTTGAGCCGTGATAAATTCGGAAAAGCCCCATGCTGTTTTTTCTGCATGGGGCTTTTTTGTTATTGCAAGTTGGCATGTGGGGGATAGGGAGCGTGATTGCAGTTACGCTGCAGTGAATGATCTGTTTTGGTTGATTGTGGATGGATGCCAGTTAAGCTATCCGTGCTCCGTTTGCCATTTCTTCCATAGGGGCCGCGGACTAGCGAGGATAAACGCGGATTATGAACAGTTTTCCGCGTTTATTTGTGCTCCAATCAGCAACAACTGAAAAACCTTGGTCGCAAAAATGACCCGTGTGACGAACCACAAATTAATGCAAGCAAAACCGTTACTTTATTTGCCCGGGTGTAACTTACCCGCGAGAAGGTAAGAAAAATTGACAATCTGACAAAAAACGCCTCAGAAAAAAGAGAAGAAGAGGAGTAGTACATTTCAAAATCCTCTGTGGCCTTTAGAAAAAGCAAACATAATGGAGCGGAACATGCGAGTAAGCGCACAGAAAAAACGACAATTTTTCCTGGGAATGACTGTTAGTGGATTATGCCTGGGCGGCATGTTTTTAATCATTAAGCCAGCGGAAATTGTCCAGGCGATTCAGCAAGCTGAAGCACGTTATTTGTGGGGAACGGCCGTTTACTTGCTCATCTACCTCTTTTTGCGGGCGGTGCGCTGGCGCTTTTTGCTGGGCAACCGCATTACCCAAACCAAACTGTTTCACATGCAAAATATTGGCCAAATGCTCACGCAGCTGCTCCCATTCCGCCTGGGCGACGTGGCGCGGGCGATGCTGGTGGGGCAGCAGCCTGGCCTCACGGTGCCGCAGGGCGTTACTACCATGGTGGTGGAGCGGCTGCTGGACATGTTGCTGATGGTACTCTTGCTGCCGCTGGCGCTGCTGCAAATTGAAACGCTGCCCACCTGGCTGCGGCAAACGGCGCTGGTTTCTGGTGTGGCAACCGTGGGGTTGATTCTCTTTTTGGTGATAGTGGCTAATAAACGGCCGTTGGCCCACAATATGCTCACCTGGTTGGGTAGCAAATGGAGCCGCCGCCGTAACGAAAAACTGCACCAGCAACTTGATAATTTGCTAGACGGGTTAACCGCCTTTACCCATTGGCGCACTGCCTTGGGTCTGCTTAGCTTGAGCCTGCTTATCTGGGTGCCAGTCGTGCTGGCTTACAATGCTGCCCTGCAAGCTGTACACTTGCCAGCTTCCTTTATAAATGCCACCTTCATCATGATTGCGGGCGCTTTTGCGGTAGCTGCTCCCTCATCGCCGGGGCAGATCGGCGTTTTTCACATGGGCGTTATTGCCGCCATGACGGCGCTGGGCCTGCCCGCAGAGGCGGCCGCCTCGTTGGCCGTGCTGTACCATGCCATCAACTTTTTGCTGATGGTGCTGGCTGGCGTTGCGGGGCTGAACAGCATTCAGGTTTCAGTTACTGGCCTTACGCAGGCGCTCGGTTTTCGCGTGAGAACGCTTCCGCCAGAACTGGCAGATTCCATTTCATAACCCACCGTCGCAAAAAAGGAACCCTCTCGTGCTCACTGAAACCGTTCTGAACCAACTGCTTAAACATTACCCGGTCTTTCATCAAATTCCGGCAAATTTGCAGCACCAGGTTTTGCAAACGGCCGTTACCCACCACCTCCCAACCAATCACCTGCTTTTTCAGGAAGAGGACGTTTGCTGCAACTTTATCATGCCGATTTCAGGCAGCATCCGGGTGGTAAAGCCCGATGTGTCCGGGCGAGAAATTCTGCTTTACCGCATTCGCCCCGGCGATAGCTGCATCCTCACCGTAAGCTGCTTGTTGGGCAACCAAGGGTACACGGCCTGCGGCATTTTAGATCGTCCGGTAACGGCCGTTGCCATACCCAAACCATTATTCATAGACCTAATCACCCAGTCCGAAACATTTCGCATTCACGTATTCCAATTTTTTGGCCAGCGATTGGCCGAACTCATTCAGCTTATCGAGCAAATTAGTTTTCAGCGGCTGGACCAACGGCTGGCGCAGCGGTTGCTGCACCGAGCGCCCGTTTTGCGCACCACCCACCAACAGCTTGCCGATGAATTGGGCAGCGTGCGCGAGGTAATCAGTCGCTTGCTCAACGACTTTAAAGAGCAAGGAGCCATTGCCGTAGAGCGCGGCAAGATTCAAATTGTTAACAAAGCGATATTGGAGCAAATTGCCCAGATTGAGCGTGACTTGAGTCACTGAATTTTAACCATATCGTTTTTACACTGGAGGCGTCACTGCTGAGTGAACCAGCGTGGCTCTACGTCCTTGCACACCCAGACAACTCTATCTGTTCACCACAACATAGGAGGCACCGATGCCAAATAGATCCCCCATCCTTAAAGTCAGCCTGTTGCTATTTATAGGCCTGATGATCATGGTGAGCGGTACCGCTTTTGCGGCCGTGACCCCCACGCAATTTGTTCCTGGCGATACGGCCGTTGCCCTCGCCGCCGAAGACCAAATCACCCCCGCCATCTCCCACGGGAATGGCCTTTCCCTGGTTGTTTGGGCAGACCAGCGCTCAAGAGCTGCTGGCGCACTCTTCCAGGAATTTGAAACATCCAGTGATATCTACGGAATGATTCTGGATGCCAACGGCAACCCGCAAACCGCCCTGCCGTTTCCCATTGCCCAGGCAAAGAGCAGCCAAACCACCCCAAATGTATTCTGGAACGGCACCAACTGGCTCGTCGTTTTCCGAACCTACACCCTCAGTGGCACCGGCTTTTTCTACGACACAGCTTTGGCCGCAGTCCGCATATCTGGCACTGGCCAGGTGCTGGATGAAGCCCCCATCATTCTGTACAACACGGCTGGTTCATATTGGGACATCGCCAGCGATGGTACCGACTGGTTCATTGCTTACGAAGATAGCGACATTTTTGCCGTAAAACTCACCGCCGATGGGCAGCTTCAGCAGCCAGGCACGATTCTAGTTCCCCAAACCTTCTACACCCGATCTAATTTAGATTTGGCCTGTACGGGCGGTGTCTGCCTCCTCACCTTTAACGACCAGGATAAAACCGGCGCAGTACGCTTCGATAGCAACATTAATGTACTCGGTGGCGGTATGTTTACCCTGTTGGATGGCGCTTTTGTGAGCGACCTCGCTGCCAACGGCACTGAGTTTTATGCGGTGTGGACACAGCAACTTCCTAACTTCACCTCTGCTTCCTTTGGTTCGCGGTTAGACACCAACGCCAACCTTCTAAATGGCACCAACACCATGATCGCCAACCAAAATGGCGCATCTGCACCGATGGTGGGCTGGGACGGTACAAACTGGCGAGCTGCCTGGACGCTGGTCTTTGATCTGTACACGGCTCGCATTAATGCGGCCGGACAGGTGTTAGACCCCGGTGGCGTGCTCGTGTCTAATTTAACTTTGGACAACGTGGCATTGGGCGCAACGGCCGTTACCAACAACGGCAGCCTGCAAATGGTGCGCAGCGAATTTGCCAACAACGAGTACGACGTTTTTGTCACTAATATCTCCGCTGCCAACGTAGCGAGTACGCCAGCTCCGCTGTCCGTTGGCGCACCGGCTCAGGTTTTTGTGGATACGGCCGTAGGTAGCAATGGTTATCTGCTTTCCTACCGCAGCGACACAGGTTCAGCCTACCGCCTCATGGCCCAACCCCTGGATGCCAGCGGCACTCCACTCACCGCCGAGCCAATCATGCTCGCTTCTGGCGATTATCTTAACGGCCCCGGCTCTCCCGCCGTTGCCTGGAACGGCAGCAGCTACGTCGTTAGCTGGGGGCAAGATGGCACCATTTATGCCCAACGCTTGCAGCAAAACGGCACCCTCATAGATGCCAATCCGATAGCCGTCATGCCCGGCTTTGGCCCGCCAGATGTTTCCGCCATCGGCAGCACCTACCTCATCGTAGGGCGTCAATTTGGAATCACAACTCAGGTTGTGAACGTTTATGCAGCCCGTCTAGATGGCAACACCGGAGCCGTGCTAGATAGCACGCCGATGGTGGCTGGCTTCAACCACGCCCGTGGTGTTTCGCTCACCACAATGGGTAACCGCTGGTTCCTGGCCTACCAACGCAACTTCACCCACGACGATCCCATTGCTGAAACCAAAGGTGTATTCATCGAAGCCAATGGCACGGTAGGCACCGAATTCCAGGTTTATGGCTTTTACTCCAGCACCGGTGGCAATTCCATGTTCCAGGTAGCCACGGCCGCAAGCGATACCACAGCCCTGGTCGTGCAATCTGCCGAACTGTCCTCTGGTGTGGAAACTGATCTGGTGGCGGTTTTGGTAAACAGCGATGGCACCACCCAGCCTGCCCAAAACCTCACCCCCTGGCAAGGCAACCAGTATCGCCCCCACCTGGATTGGGACGGGACTCAGTTTGTGATGGCTTACAACGAGGAACGCAATCGTTTTGCCCCTCTCTCGCTGGTTCAGCTAGACGCGCGCAGCGATCTGTACGGAATGCGCATCAGCGAAACCGGCACAGTCATTGACCCACAAGGCTTCATCTTCTCCAACTCAGAATTGTCGGAAGCAAATCCGCACGTGGCTGCCGCCAATGGTGTGAGTCTGTTTGCTGGTTCCATCTTCCAAAATAGCCGGGCGGCCTACGGCATTGGCTACCAGCAGTTTGGCGTGGGTGGCAATCAGTGGCCAGTAGCCGTTGCTGGTGCAGATGTGTTGGGCGGAGACGTACCGTTTACAGTGAACTTTAATTCTACCGGTAGTACCGATCCTGATGGCACAATTGTTTCTTATGCCTGGGAGTTTGGTGATGGCGCAACCTCCACCGCTGCCAACCCCAGCCATGCTTACACCACGCCTGGTGATTATGTGGCTATCTTAACAGTGACCGATAACCAGGGTGTCACTACCAGCAACGCGGTGGCCATTACGGCTCAAGCGCCAAACATCAACCCGGTAGCCTTTATTGTCGCTGATGTAACCTCTGGCAATGCGCCGCTGAGTGTGGTGTTTACGGCCGCTGGCTCTTATGATCCAGATGGCTCAATTGGTAACATTGAGTGGGATTTTGGGGATGGTAGCTTTAATTACTTTGGTTCGCCAGCGTACCATACCTTCTCTGCTGAAGGCACTTTTATGGTTACCGTAACGGTGTACGACGGGCGCGGTGGTACTGGCAGGGCCAGTATGGTAATTAACGTTGGTCCGGAACCGCCGAACCAGCCGCCAATTGCCGTGGCAGAAGTAAATGTCGCCTCTGGGGAAGTGCCGTTTAATCCATTCTTTAGTTCTGCTAACTCTAGCGATCCAGATGGTTCGATTGTGAACTGGCTGTGGGAGTTTGGCGACGGGACGACCTCGAATGTGCCGCACCCGGCCATCAAAATTTATGAAACGCCGGGAACGTATACGGTGACGCTTACCGTTACGGATAATGATGGGGCGACAGCGAGTGACACAGTGGTTGTAACGGCTACAGGAGCGCCTGTGAACCAACCGCCAACGGCCGTTCTCAACGCAACATCCACAACAGGCGCTGCTCCCTTCACCACATCGTTCAATTCCACTGGCTCCTCGGATGCCGACGGCACCATTGTGAGCTGGTTGTGGAACTTTGGCGATGGCACGACATCCACCGCCGCCAACCCTGGCAGCAAAACATACGCCGCTGCGGGTACCTACCCGGTTTCGCTAACGGTTACCGACGATGATGGCGCTACGGCGACAGATTCCGTGACCATTACCGTGACGCCGGGTACGGGTGGCAACCAGCCGCCGGTAGCCGTCATCTCTGCCGATCCAACCTCTGGGCCAGCGCCGCTGGTGGTGGTGTTCAGTTCGGCTGGTTCCTTTGACCCAGACGGCACGATTGTGGGTTACTTCTGGGAGTTCAGCAACGGCCGTACTTCCAGCCGAGAAAACCCACGCTTGCGCTTCAACAGCGACGGCACCTACACCGCCACGCTCACCGTAACGGACAACCAGGGCGCAACTGCCACTGACACGGTTACCATTGTTGTGGGCACCGTTACCAATCAACCGCCAACGGCCGTTGCTAGTGCAGATGTTACCAGTGGCGATGCGCCATTGGCTGTGAATTTCACCGGCTCTGGCTCAAGCGACAGTGACGGCACCATTGCCAGCTACGCCTGGGCGTTTGGCGACGGCGCAACATCCAGCGCTGCCAACCCCAGCCACAGCTACACGGCGGCAGGCACCTATGTGGCCACGCTGACTGTTACCGATAACGGCGGCGCGACGGCTTCTGCCAGCGTGACCATTACCGTGACAGACCCCACCGTGAACCAACCGCCAACGGCCGTTGCCAGTGCAAACGTCACCAGCGGCATCGCCCCGTTGTCTGTGAACTTCACCGGGTCTGGCTCGAGCGACAGCGATGGCACCATTGCCAGCTACACCTGGGCGTTTGGCGATGGCGGAACGTCCACCGCTGCCAACCCCAGCCACAGCTACACCGCTGCAGGCACCTACGCAGCCACCCTCACCGTTACCGACAATGAAGGGGCTACCGCCAGCGCGAGCGTAACCATCACTGTGACCAATCCAAGTACCGGCTGCACCAGCAACTGTGCGATTGTCTCCAACATCAGCCTGTCGGTGCGGGGCAATGGTTCCCTGGTTGGCATGGTGACTGTTGTGGATGAAAATGGCAGCACGCTGTCTGGGGCAACGGTTAACGTTCTTTGGACCTTACCCGATGGCACAACCATGACCGCTTCGGCTACCGTTTCCAGTCGTGGTACAGCCCGCTTTAACCTGAGTGACTTTGGTTCGGGCAGCTACACGTTGGCTATCACGGGTGTGAGTCTGAACGGCTACACGTTCGATGCCGACAACAGTGTGCTTTCTGGTACGGTTGTGAAGTAGCGTTGTTGATACAAAAATGCCTGGTTCGATTGCGAACAATCGGACCAGGCAAAAAAAACGGCCGTTGCAATTTCTGCAACGGCCGTTTTGCTTTTCTTAGCAAATAGCTGATTTATTTCTTGGTAGAAAGTTTAAACGGGGCGTACAGTGGGCAAAAACCAATAGCGCTGGTGAGTACAAAAATCAGGCCCAAAACACCCAAAATGATTGCCACCGTGCCAGAGATAACGTTGGTGAAATACAAAGCGGCGATGACCACAGCCACAACAACCCGAATAACGCGATCCATGCTTCCCATATTTTGTTTCATGATTTTCCTCCGAAAAATTATTGTGTATGTAAAAGCGGGTAAGTTCTTGAAAATAAGAAAGCTCTTTTCGCCCGCTTTTACTTGAGTAATCGGCGGAGAGCAATATCCGTGTTTTCAGAAACTTGTTGCCGATTACAAAAAAAACTGAATGATTAAAACCAGACCGGAAATGAGACTGATGCAAAGCATACAAACCAGAATAAGTTTGGTGATGGTGCTGCGTGTGTTGGTTTGTAAATCCTTGTTATCGTTCATTTTGTCCTTTGTTGCTGTTTAGACGGAAGTGCTACCGAAAGGTTACAAAATTGGTTGGGCATCCAGAATTTGAAGTTTTCAAAACTTCAAAAGCCTACTGTCAGGGTGTTTTGGACTTGATAAAAGCATCTGCCTCCACATAAACTTGTGTCTATGGCGCAGACTTCAAAAAGGCGGCTTGCAGTTGGCTGAACAGGCGGTTGCGGCTTTGGGCGGGAATATTGCGCTTGCCCTGCTCGCGGAAGAGGAAGATGGTTTGCCGGGTGCTGTCTAGCACCACGCGGCAGTTGTGGCAGGTGGCCAGATGTTCCTGGGCCTCGGCGGTTAATTCTTCGTCTAACTCCTGGTCAATGTAATCAGAGAGGTATTGGAGAAGTTCTTCACATTTCATTTGGTTTTGTCTCACAGTGAGCCAATCGCCAGCAGCGACTGGGTTAGATGCTCGCGCAAAAAGAGGCGGGCGCGGTGCAAACGCACTTTTGTGGCGCTTAGGGACAGGTTGGTAATTTCGGCCGTTTCCTGCGTCGTTAGCCCCTCCACCTCGCGCAGTACAAACACAATGCGGAATTTTTCTGGTAGAGCGGCAATCGCTTCGTCCAAGGCCTGGGTCACTTCGGCATCGGTGAGCAGCTTTTCGGGCCATTGTTGCCAATCTGCCAGATGAACGGGGGCGGGCAAACGGCCGTCTCCCGGTTCATCATCCAGCACTAAATCCGGCTTTCTTTTGCGCAATCGGTCTACACTTAAATTGTAGGCAATGCGGTACAGCCAGGTGCCCAAATTAGCGCGGCCTTCAAACTGATCCAGCCGCTCGATGAGCCGCAAAAAGCTGTCTTGCACCACCCCTTCGGCCGCAGCTTCATCTTTGAGCATACTCACCGACAGCCTGAAAATTTTGTCGGAATATTGCTCAAAGATGTAAGAAAAAGCCTCTGGGGTGCGATTTCGCAGGGCTTGCAGCAGCGCATCCGGGTCGTTGGCGTAATTTAATTGCAAATTCATGTGCTTTTTAGACGAAATGCTCCTTAAAAGGTTACGAGTCAAGTTCAAGCTAAGGTACGGAGGAAAACGGCCGTTGGATGTTACTTACGAATGATGTGTGGGTAGGGTACATTAACAAATTGTCAGGCAACGATTGGCTCACGCGAAGCCGCAAAGGCGCAAAAGGTAAAACTTGGCGTCTTTTGCGGCTTCGCGTGAAATTGAATGACAACTCTTTTCTGCACCCTGTGAGTACGGGCATGGCGCACAATTGTTCTAATTGGGCTATAATTCACAGAGTTTGCCCGAAAATTAGAGAGTATCTTTGAAAGAGGCTAAATTGAGTAAAAAAGAATTTCGCGTTGAAAACGAGTATGACTACAATCGCAGCGGCCCTCTCCGCTGGATTTTGTCCCATGTGCTGCGCTATCCGTGGCTGCCGGTTTTGGTAACGGCCGCTTCCATCATCAACAACTTTGCCGCCAGCTTTGTGCAGGTGTTCATTGGCCGTGCCTTTGACCTGATTAGCACCCCTGGCTGGGTCACGACGGCGCTGCTGGGCGTGGCGCTGTCTGTGTTTGGGGCGGTGGCGGCGCAAAGTGCGTTGGGCATTGCCCGCAACTATGCCAATGAATACATCGCCCAGCTCATCGAGCGCGACAGCCGGGATGAGCTTTACATCAGCTTGCTGGGCAAAAGCCAGACCTTCCACGGCCGTCAGCGCATTGGCGACATCATGGCGCGAGCGACCAATGATGTGCGCTCGCTCAACATCATGTTTAGCCCCGGTGTGATGCTGCTGGTGGATGGTCTCATGGGCATCGTTGCGCCCATCATTCTGATTGCCACGCTGCGGCTGGAACTGCTGCTGGTGCCTGGTATCTTCCTGGTTCTGTTTACAATCACCGTGTGGGATTATGCCCGACAGCTCAACCCTGTTAGCGAAGCGATGCGGGGACAGTTTGGCACGATGAACGCGGGATTGGCCGAATCTATTGGCGGCATCGAAGTGGTGAAAGGGAACGCCCAAGAGCAGCAGGAGATTCAAAATTTTGTCACCGACGCCGGGCGATTCCGCGATTATTTTGTGCAGCAGGGCATTATTCAGGCACGCTACTTGCCGCTGTTGGTCTTTAGCTTGTGCTTGGGCGCAGGTTTTTTCCAGGCGATGTGGCTGTGGCGGGCAGGCATGCTGACGCTGGGCGAGGTAGTGACGTTCATGGGGCTGTTTGGCATTTTGCGCTTCCCGACGTTCATTTCCATCTTCTCCTTCAATTTGGTGCAGATGGGCATTGCCAGCGCTCGCCGCATTTTGGAGCTGGTGAACGACGAGACGGACCTGGACGAAAACGAGGGTGGGCACCAGGCCGAAATTAAGGGTCGTGTTCAGTTTGAAAACGTGTGTTTTGGCTATGAGGGCGAACCGGTGCTGGATGGCGTTAGCTTTACGGTAGAGCCGGGGCAGACGGTGGCGATTGTGGGGCAGACTGGCTCTGGCAAGACGACGCTAACCCGGCTAATTAACCGAATTTTTGATGCGGGCAACGGCCGTATCCTCGTCGATGGCCACGATGTGCGGGAGTGGAGTCTGGAATCCCTCCGTTCGCAAATCTCCACGATTGAGCAGGACATCTTCTTGTTTTCGCGCACGCTGGCAGAAAATATCGCTTTTGGCGTGCCGGATGCAACGCAGGCCGAGATTGAGCAGGCGGCCAAAGAAGCCCAGGCGCATGAGTTCATCACCAGCTTCAACGAGGGGTACGAGACGGAAGTGGGCGAGCGCGGCGTGACGCTGTCTGGCGGGCAGCGCCAACGCATCGCCATCGCCCGCGCCTTCCTTACCAATCCGCGCATTCTCATTTTGGATGACAGCACCAGCGCCATTGACAGCGCTACGGAGGACCAGATTCAGCAGGCGATGCGGCGCATCAGCCGCCAGCGGACGACGTTCCTCATCACCCACCGTCTGTCACAGATTCGCTGGGCGGACAAGATTTTGGTGTTGAGCAACGGCCGTCTCACCGACCAGGGCACGCATGAAGAACTACTGGTTCGCAGCCCCGCCTACCAGCGCATTTTTGCTCGGTATGATTGATTGGGAGATTGGAGACTGGAGATTAGAGATTGGGGTAGAATCTTTGACACTGTTTTGTGGTGACAAGGAGAGTGTTATATGGAACTGAATGAGCTTCTTGAACAAGTTAATGAGCTAAAATCTGAAATTGATGCTTTGCGCCCCATTGATGCGGCACAGGAACGGCGCATTATGCAAAAGTTCCGCCTGGATTGGACGTTCCATTCAAACTCGATTGAAGGGAATAGGTTGACCTATGGTGAGACGAAAGCTTTTTTGCTGCATGGGATTACCGCCCAAGGTAAACCATTCCGTGATTATTTGGACATTAGGGGTCACCACGAAGCGATTGATTTCTTGTTAGCTTTTGTAAGGCGAGAAGAACCCCTAACTGAAGCTGATGTGCGTGAACTCCACAAGGTTATTTTGGTTGAGCCTTATCAAGTTGAGGCTCGAACGCCGGATGGTCACCCTACAAAACGAACGATTCATCCCGGCCAGTACAAAACGATGCCGAACCATGTGGAAACCAGCACTGGCGAAGTTCACTATTACGCCACACCAGAAGAAACCCCAGCCAAAATGGCTGATTTAATGGCCTGGTATCGTCGGGAAATGGACAAAAGCGACCTGCATCCGCTGATTTTGGCGGCGACTTTTCATTATCAGTTTGTGGTCATTCACCCGTTTGATGATGGAAACGGCCGTATGGCCCGTCTTCTCATGAATCTTATCTTCATGCAGGCTGGGTTTCCCCCCGTCATCGTCCGCACCGAAGACAAAAACAACTATCTTCTAGCCCTTGAACAAGCCGACACAGGTGACCTGGAACCCTTCATTGTTCACATTGGCAATGAGCTGCTCAATTCGCTCAATCTATTCCTTCGCGGCGCAAAAGGCGAAATTGTTGAAGAGGATGATGACATTAGAAAGAAGCTCGATCTATTGGAACGAAAAATCGAGAACTACGATATTCAAGCTAAGGAACAAGAAACGCTGCGACATAAAAACAAAGAAAGATTTATACGGCAAGACTTAAAAAAACTTCTAACAAAACTAATGGGTCAATTAAGTGCATTTGATCGATTTTTTAAGGAACGGAAATGCATTGCTGAGATATCTGGTTCTATTCCTGACGTGAAAATTCAAAATAATGATCTAAATCCATTGATTGACAGCTTATTACAAGGTGTTCATCGGAACATACTAATCATTTTGTTTTGTACATGGCAAGGTTTCAATTCGGAAAGCTATGCAGGGTATTCCTTGAATGTGGAGTTAGAAATCAATTTACTAATGGAAAGTTTCAAAATTCAAGGGGAAGGACTAGCCATTGAAGGGCTGTTTACCCAACCCTTGGACGAAGATGTGGTAAAGGATTTTTCGGTCCAATTTGGAGAAAAACTTTATTCCAAAATAGAAAACCTTTTTTCTTAATTCCTCTGGCTGTGGCCGGTGTCCTCACCGTGCCACCTGGCGGCGCGGTGAGGACACCGGCCGCAGCACTTGGATTGTTCTGTGAGATTGGATGTTAACAACCAAAATCTCCAATCTCCAGTCTCCAATCTCTCCGCAAGGAAAAAATTATGGGATTCATTTTAGATGGACTAGACACTGAAGATTATGACCGCAGTTACTCGGACCGGGAGCTGTTGGGGCGGATTGTGGGGTATTTTCGGCCGTATTCGCGGCAGATGGTGCTGGTAGCGGCGATGATCACGCTGAATTCGGTGGCAGGCACAGCTGGGCCCGTCATCATTGCCAAGGCGATTGACCTGATTGCCGCAGACCCCACCACGCGCACGATGTTGCTGCTGGCGGGCGGCGTCTCGCTGATGGGCGCGTCGGCGTGGGTGTTCAACTTTATCCGCCAATATTTTTCGGCGCGGATTGTGGGCAACGTGGTCTTGCAGCTGCGCGAGGACGTGTTTGCGGCGACGATCAACCACGATTTGTCCTTTTACGACGAGCATCCGTCGGGCAAGGTGGTAAGCCGCGTCACGTCTGACACGCAGGATTTTGCGGCGGTGGTGGATTTGTCGCTGAATTTGCTGAGCCAGGTGCTGCTGGTGGTCATCCTCACCGGCTGGCTGTTTAGCATCAACGTCTGGCTGACGCTGATCCTCATCGGCATGACGCCGCTGGCGGTGGCGATTGCGTTGAGCTTCCGCAGCATTGCCCGCCGCGTCACGCAGGACGCCCGCCGGGTGACGGCCAAAATCAACGCGCAGATTCAGGAGTCGGTCAGCGGCATCATCGTGGCCAAGGGGTTTCGGCAGGAAGGGGCGATTTACGACTCGTTTAAGGCCAACAACATGCAAGGGTACGGCGTGGGCGTGCGACGCGGGCTGGTGCTCATCTCCATTTTCCCGATTATGGTGATTGCTTCGGGGATTGGTACGGCCGTTCTAGTTTACTCTGGCGGGTTGGCGACCCTGCCCGATTCGTTTCTGGGCGGGTTGGCCGGTTTGTCGCCGGGGGATTGGTATTTGTACATGCAGGCGGTCGGCTTTTACTGGTTCCCCATGACCAGCATCGCCTCGTTTTGGAGCCAGTTTCAGGATGGGCTGTCCGCCTCCGAGCGCGTCTTTGCCCTGATTGATCTGGAGCCAAAAGTGCAACAAACTGGAGCCAGCCAGGTGGCGGGCGGGCTGCGCGGCGAAATTCGCTTTGAGAAGGTGCATTTCAGCTACACCGACAAAGAAACAGTGCTGCCGGAATTTTCGTTGACGATTGCGCCGGGGGAGACGGTGGCCCTGGTGGGGCACACGGGCGCGGGCAAAAGCTCCATTGCCAAGCTGATTAATCGGTTCTATGAGTTTCAGGACGGCCGTATCCTGGTAGACAACCACGACATTCGCACGCTGGACCTGGGCAGCTATCGCCAGCAAATTGGGCTGGTACCGCAGGAGCCGTTCCTCTTTTCCGGCACCATTCGGGACAATATTCGGTACGGCCGTCCCGAGGCCGATGACGCGCAGGTGTTGGCCGCCGCCAACCGGATTAGCCAGGGAGAGTGGCTGCGCGGCCTCAGCCAGGGGCTGGACACGGATGTGGGCGAGCGGGGCAGCAACCTCTCGATGGGGCAGCGGCAGCTGGTAGCGATGGCCCGGGTGCTGCTCAAAAATCCGGCCATCTTCATTTTAGATGAAGCCACCGCGAGCGTGGACCCCTTCACCGAGACGCAAATCCAGGAAGGGCTGGACGAGGTGATGCGCGAGCGCACGGCCATTGTCATTGCCCATCGGCTGAGCACGGTGAAAAATGCGGATAGGATTGTGGTGATGGGGAACGGCCGTATCATCGAAGAAGGCACCCACGCCAGCCTCATGGCTGACAGCGGCCACTATGCCGATCTGTACAACACCTACTTCCGGCATCAGTCGCTGGATTACATAAATTCACTGGCTGTTGAGTTGGATTGAGAAAATTCGGTTGAGAATTGAGACACGAATAAAAAACGGCCGTTTCTTTGCCTGGAACGGCCGTTTTACAATACCGGTTTCCTCTGGAAAAAGTTGAATTCACCCCCGAAATTCATTTATGATAGGTAGCAATCGAACATGCAGGGACCTGTTAGGAGGTAAGAAAAATGGAACCTGAATTCAACTACCTTTTTGTCAGTGATTTCCACATTGCCCTTGGGCAAGACCCATTCACTAAAGTTTATCATCCACGAGAAGATTTTCTATATGATGCTGAGTTCTTTCGCTTCTTGCGTTGGGCAGATAAGAACCGTGAAAACAACGGCCGTTCCTGGGAATTAGTTTTTGTTGGCGATTGCTTCGATTTTTTACCAGTAGAGCTGGCTTGGTACGATGAATATCAACAAATCTACGATCAACTTTCCCGCTCCCTGGCTCAGCCAAATGCCAAGCGGGCGCTTGAACCCTGGTACGACTTCTTCAACCTAAGCACCCTGCCCGATGATGTGAAAATTGATTTACTTTCCCATTTTGTCAAGCCAAATCTGCTGGAGTTCACAACCGTTGGCAGCGATGAAATACGGCCGTTTCTGAAAAAAAGGCAACAACTTCGAGACGCTGATGATAGTTATGAGTACGAGGAATTAGCTGGAGACCCACAGTTTGATGAAGATGCTAGCTTCGAGGATGTTGCTGGCGTGCCAGAAGAAACACAGATAGACGATTCACCTGAGCCAGAAAATCCCTATTGGGAACACTGGGAAAGCAAGTTGAAGCTGGATGATCGTCAAGCGGATATGTTGAGAGGGGCCGATGAATACGCAAATGAGCACGACCTTGTTTTGGTTCCCCCAGCGCTAACCCAGGCAATTAGCCCCCCTGACCAAAACGAAGCCGCAGCCTTACGCAAGAGCAGCTTTATCGCCCTGAAAAGCATACAAACCGCCCCCCATCGCTTACCGCAATTTCGCCTACGCAAAAATGCCCGCCTAACAGATTTGCAATACCGTATGCTGACAGAAGAAAAGATGAGCCTGGAAAAACTCTATTTCATTTATCGCGGACACCAAACTTTTTTTGAGGCTCTGGCCTGGTGGATAGCGCGAGGACATAAATTGGTCATCTTACCAGGCAACCACGATCTTGAAATAGCCTGGCCCAAAGTCCATCAGCGCTTTAAAGACCTCATTTATTACAGCTTTCAAACAAACCAGAAAAAATGGTTAGCCGAATCACCCTCTAAAAATGGTACAGACCCAGATGCATCTCCACAAAATGATCAAAAATCATTTCTGGAACGCATCAACTATCACGGCTGGTTCTACTATAAAAAGGGTGTTTTCTTTGCTCAGCATGGCGCTCAATACGACAATCTCAATGGAACCATCAATCTGCTTAACCCTTACCAAACACGGGAACCAGACCCTGACAAACGAAAGCTCAACCAGGCATTCGGCAGTCTTGGCGTAGCCACCTTTGTAGCCCACATGGAAGACCAATTTCCCCAGTGGGAAAGTGAGGGCAGCTATTCTGTAACGCTAACCCGGTTGCTCAAAGAGCATCCCTGGCGCACAGCACGTTTGATCGGGGCCAACGTATGGTCATTTGCCCGGTTAAGCTGGTACCAGTTTCGAGATACTGGCGGGTTTCACCCAAATTTGGAACAGCAATTGCCAACTCGGGCTGAAATTCAAGAATATGGGCAGCGTTTTGGCATAGATGAAACGGTTGTCCAACAAATTTATTGCAGTTGGGATCCACCCATGTTTAGTTTGGGTTGGTTTAGAATTGCGGCCCTGCTAGGGCTTAATCTGCTGGGCATCGTTTTTTGGGTCGTTAATTTGGTACTCAAAGCTATAAATTGGCTTTTCCATCCAAGGGGCGGCCTGGTGTTGGCGGCCACCCTGCTACTGTTCCTACTATTCTTGCCTGGCGCTGCCGAGTTTTTAGGCAGCCTGACTGGCATAACAGATGGCTGGAAAAATAGTACGCTGAACCAGGTGCTAAACATACCTGCGGCTGGTTTGCTGATTGGGCTCATGCTCCGAGCCTTCTGGTCCGGCATTGCGGATATTGTGCAGCAGAAAAAGGCTGCGAAGAATGAAAAATTCTTCCAGCTCGTTTTTTATCATGACTACATTTTTGAGGGGGCCAAAGGCGTTTACAATATTTTCCGAGCCAACAAAGTTGACCCGGCACCTCGTTACTACATCATGGGACACGATCATCATCCTGGCAGAAAGCGGTTAGGCTATAGCCCCGGTTATGACGGCTATGATTTTACATTTTTCAATACAGGCTCCTGGTTAACCTCTTTTGAGAGCAATAGTATTCGGCGGCTGCGTACCGGGGGGGTGGACAATGAATTCACCTTCCTCAAAATTTGGGGCCAATCGGAAATTGACGATCCCTTTGTTGATGGTGCGTTGGACTATGCGGCCGAACTCATGCGCTGGAACGATGCAGCTAACCGGGCTGACCCACAAATTACGATTGGCACGCGACAAGAGGAAGCCCAGCCTGTACGTGGCTTTTGGAGTGCCTTGGTTGTAGCGGTTAGTTTACTGTTCGGGTTTCTCTTGGAAAATTTCTGGCTGTGGAGCTTTCTTGGTCTTGCTCTTGGCGTCACGCTGGCAGTAATTGGACAACTGCATCGTATCCGCCACAAGCAAACAATGCCGGTTGCCGAGGATTTTTGGCAAGAAGAATCCTTTGCACCAGGGAGAACAGATTGTTTCTCTGATAGTAACTGACGTTGTGATGGGGTCAGATACGGCCGTATCGTATTCATCAATGAGCCCACTGAAAAAACCACAGATTTCGCATCCTGGTAAATTTGCGTCTTTGTGCTTTTGCGTGAGTTTTTTCAGTAAAGCCACCAATTATTTCAGACCAGAATGTTAGCGATTATTGACCAGAATGGTATCCAAAATCGCGTACCGCTACCCGTCGCTGTTGGGCGTGCTGGTGGGGGAAGGCGAGCCGCGCAAGACGCTGAGCGGGCACACCGACGGCGGGGCCATGCGGTATCCAGTAGACTGCGCCCACTGCCGCGCCTTTACCTCGTCCGGGTAAAACGGGGGGACGGGCAGGTACAGCCGCACGGTGGCGTTTTCCGGGGGGCTGGTGGTGTTGATGACGCATTCGGTGGGGCGGGGGATGGTGCTGCCGTTGCTGAGTTCCGGCTGGGCATCCAGAATGCGCTGGGCCTCATCGGCGGGCAGGGGCATGGTGGAGAGCGTCCACGCGCCTAAATTTTCACCCATGTTGGGATTGTAGCTGATGCGCGGGTTGCCATGCACAGGCGCGCCCACAATGAACCAATCGTTGCGGCTGGCGGTGCAGCTGCTGCCCCCCGTGCCCGAAGGGTAACAAACCGGGCGCAGCTCGATGCCCTGTGGCTGGATGAACCCGTTGGCTGGGGGACGGCCGTTTACCCACAAACTTTGCGTCATCTCCGGATCGTTGTAAATGGTTTGCATGATTGTGTTCCACAGCGGAGCCGCGCCTGTTAGCCCGGATGAATTGACCATCGGACGGCCGTCTGAATTGCCCACCCAAATGCCCACCACCACACCCGGCGTGTACCCAATGGTCCAGTTGTCGCGGAAATCATTGGTGGTGCCCGTTTTTACCGCCGCCGGAAAGGGCAAATCTAGCGGAGAGTTGTACCCCATCGCCGCCACCCGTGCCTGGTCATCGGCCAAAATGTTGGTGATGATGTAAGCGATCTTGGCGTCAATGGCATTCACGGCGGGTAGCTGGTTTTGCTGCGCGTCAAAAATTACGTTGCCCCGGCTGTCGGTAATTTTCAACACGGCGGTGAGGCGTGGCTTTTGTCCCTGGTTGGCCAGCGTGGCGTAAGCGTGGGTCATCTCCAGCAGCGGCACTTCGCCGCCGCCCAGGGTGAGCGCCAGCCCGTAAAAGCCGGGTGGCTCCCGCAATGATTCGATGCCCATGCTGCGGGCGGTGGCCACAAAATTGGGCACGCCCACATCGCGCAAAAGCTGCACGGGTGGGATGTTGTAGCTATTGGCCAGCGCATCCCGCAACAGCACCGGGCCGCGATAGTAGCCATCGTAATTCACGGGCACCATCTTTTCGCCATCGCCCAAATCTAGCTCGATGGGCACGTCCCAGAGCACGTCGGCGGTGGACCAGCCGCGCTGCAAGGCGGTAACGTAGGTGATCGGTTTGATGCTGCTGCCTGGCTGGCGCGGGCTGAGGGCGACGTTTACCTGTCCGTCAATCGCTTCGTCAAAATAATCCAGGCTGCCCACCATCGCCAAAATCTCGCCGGTACCCGGTTTGAGGATGACCACGGAGGCGTTGCTGACGTTATGGTTGGCTTCACGGATGGTGATTTGTTCACGAGCGGCCGTTTCTGCCATGTGGTGAATGTTCAAATCCAGGCTGGTGGTGATTTGCCAGCCGCCGAGGGCAATCGCGTCGGGGCCGTAGAGCCGCTCCAGCTCATTTTGCACGTACAGCACAAAGTGGGCCGCTTCCAGCGTTACGTCCTGGGCGGCCTCGTTGGCAGTGATGCGTGGCTGGATGTGCAGGGTGAGTCGCTTGGCAATGGCCGCATCCAGTTCAGTAACAACGCCGTCCCCTACCATCAAATCCAGAATGAATTCCTGACGCGCTTTGGCGGCTTCAAAATTGGTGTACGGGTCCCAATCCAGCGGCGACTGAGGCAGCCCGGCCAAAAAGGCGGATTCGGCCAAATTGAGGCTTTGGGCAGGTTTGCCAAAGTAGGTTTGGGCGGCCGCTTCGATGCCGTAGGCCAGATTGCCGTAGTAAATTTCGTTGAGGTACATCTGGATGATTGCTTCTTTGCTGCGCTGCTGGGTCATGATGAAGGCGAGGAAAATTTCACGCAGTTTGCGTTCGTAGCTGACGCTGACGCGCTCTTCGTAGGTGAAGGCGATGTGGCGGACAAGCTGTTGGGTGATGGTGCTGGCTCCCACGGGACGGCCGTCTTGATTGCGATAGTTGTTCAGCAGGGCAGCGCCGATGGCGGCCGGGTCTACGCCGTAGTTGGTCCAAAATGTGTCATCTTCTACGGCAACGGTGGCGTTAATCACATCTTGGGGAATCTCGGAGTAGGCCAGCCAGAGCCTTTTTTCGGTGGTGGTTAGCTCAAACAGCAGGTTGCCGTTGCGGTCGAAGAAGCGCGGCGTGCCGCCCACGCCCGTGCCCCGATAGGCCACCACCTGATTAATCGAGTCCGACAGTTCGTTGCTGAGATAAATGTAGGCTCCAACAAAGGCTAAAATCCCCAAAAATAGCCCCAGCAAACCAAACTGAACCAGCAAAATAAATCCGCGCGCCAGGCAGCCGCGCTTGTTTTTGCCCCGCTTGTTTTTGTTGCCAGAGGGTTGGGACGGCCGTTTTTGGTATTTCTCTAAATACTCCAGTTTGTACCCGCCGTTATTTGTCATAACAATATGGTAAGCGGTTTTACCGATTGGTCAAGTGAGTGATTTCATGAAAATCGGAGGGCGTTTGGATTGATTTTGTAGAACAATTGTGCTATACTTCTGGAGTAAATTTAAGGGCGTATTGGCACATTTCCGCATTTTTTCATTTGCTTAAAACGTGATACTATTTACCAACTTCCCGTTTCTCTTTTAGGCAAAAGACGTGCCAAAATTGTAATCATTTTAAGGAGAGTGTTTCATGTATCAAAAGATAATTGTGGTTGGTAATTTGGGCAGTGATCCCGAAATGCGGTACATGCCGGATGGTACGGCCGTTACGAGCTTCAGCGTCGCCACCAACCGTCGTTGGACAGACCGTTCTACTGGCCAACCCGTGGATGAAACGACCTGGTTCCGGGTAAGCGTTTGGGGGCGGCAAGCCGAAACAACCAATGAATACCTGGCCAAAGGACGCAAGGTTTTGGTAGAAGGGCAAATTACGCCAGACCGCAACACCGGCGGGCCGCGTTTGTGGACCGCTCAGGATGGCACGGTGCGGGCTTCATTTGAAATTCGGGCCGACTCGGTACGCTTTTTGGGCGGCCGTGAAGATGGCGGCAGCTACAGTGGCGGCGATAGCTATGATAGCGGTGCCCCTGCCCAGGAAGAAGACGATATTCCATTTTAGGGTTGCCCCGTTTTTGAATGTTAATTGCGAGGACGTGTCGGAGTTTTTCCGGCACGTCCTTTTTTGTTGTTTGTCCGACTAAAAACCACAGATTTCGCAGATTACACAGATTTTTCTCTGGAATCCTTTGCAGCTTTGCGCGAGTGTGGGAGAAGTTGAACTTCTTGTTTGCCGCAACTTTGGTTTTACGGTCGTAATCGTGGATTACTAGTTTGCTCTCATCATAAACCGGGCTTTACGGCCGTAATCCGGGCACTAAAAATCTCCGCTGGCCCCATGTGCGGGGCCACATCCGCCAGATTCACGCTCAGGTCCTCTTTCTTTTGGATGGCAACCTGCGCAAAGCCCGCGTCGCGCATCCAGGCAGCCATCTCCGCCACATCTTCGGCCCCGGTAATGCAGCCAGCCCAGGCAGACATATCGGCGCGTTCCTGCGGCGTGAACTTGCCCCGTGTCACCATGTCGGACACGGCCAGGCGGCCACCCGGTTTGAGTACCCGGAATGCTTCATGGAAAACGGCAGTCTTGTCCGGGCTCAAATTAATGACGCAGTTAGAAATAATCACGTCCACACTGTCATTTTCCACTGGCAACTCTTCAATTTGCCCTTGGCGAAATTCTACCTGCGCCACGCCCAGCTTGGCTTTGTTGCGGTTGGCTTTTTCCAACATGGCGGGCGTCATGTCTACGCCAATGACGTGGCCGGTTGGCCCCACCCGCTCCGCCGCCAAAAAGCAATCGATGCCGCCGCCGGAGCCTAAATCCAGCACCGTTTGGCCCGGTTCCAGGCTGGCAATCGCAATCGGATCGCCGCAGCCGAGCGAGAGTCCGGTCACGTCGGCGGGGAGCTGGCTCAGGTCCACGTCGTACAGGTCGCTGCCGCAGCAGTCGGCCCCTGTGTCCGGGTCGCAGCAGCTGGCGTTGTTGAGCACGGTTAGCTCTGGCTGAAAGTTTTGGGCGATACGGCCGTATCGATCCTGCACCGCCTCTAAAATTTCTTCATTCGTTCGTGTTTTGCTCGTCATTATTCACCTCATATTGATAGTTGTCTATGCGTTTTTGCAAAAAAAAGCGCCTCCACTTTTTTATTTCTCTGTGCCCTCTGGGGCAAAGGTAACTTCAGGCGCAAATTTTTGCATCAGGGTACCACAGCAAAACGCCACAGCATCCTGGTTTAGGGAGTAAAAGATTTGTTTGCCGTCGCGCCGGGTGTGCACCAGCCCCGCGTCTCGCAAAATGGCCAGATGATGGGACACCGTCGGCTGCGAGACGCCACCCAGCAAATCCACCACGTCACTCACGCACAGCCATTGGCAGCAGAGGTGGTTCATGATTTTCTGTCGGGTTTCATCGGCAATCGCTTTGCCAAAGGTAATCGGGTCTGTCATCATCTCGCTATCATATCGAAGATCGTCAATATGACAGCATTATAAACAATGAATTGATTTTGTCAAACGGCCGTTTCCCCCTGTTTGACTTAACCATTCGCCACCGCTAGAATCCGCCATCTACCTCTTAAAAAGCGAGAGTACAGAATGCGAATTGTTGTAGATGCTATGGGAAGTGACGATCATCCAGCGCCAGACGTGGCCGGGGCGGTGCAGGCCGCCCGCGAGTTTGGCGACACCATCATTTTGGTGGGGGATGAAGCCCAAATCAAGGCAGAATTGGCCACACAAAACAGCAGCGGGTTGTCGTTGGAAATTGTTCATGCCAGCGAAGCAATTTCGATGGAGGACAAGCCATCGCAGATTGTAAAAAGCAAGCCGAACTCGTCCATGCACGTGGGCATGGCCCTGGTAAAAGATGGTCAGGCAGATGCGTTTGTCTCGGCGGGCAACACGGGGGCGATTTTGGCGGTGGCCATGCTGCGCCAGGTGGGGCTGGGGCGCATTCCGGGCATTAAGCGCCCGGCGATGGGCGTCATTTTCCCCACCAAAACGCACCCGCTGCTGATTGATAACGGGGCCAACACCGATTGCCGTCCAGACTATTTGCTGCAATTTGGCATCATGGGCAGTCTGTACGTGGAGCGGGTGCTCAAGATAAAAAGCCCCCGCGTGGCGCTGATTTCTAACGGTGAAGAAGAGGGCAAGGGGAATGCGCTGATCAAGGAGACAATTCCGCTGCTGGAGGCGAGTGGGCTAAACTACGTGGGCAATATTGAGCCGAAGGAGTTTGTGCAGGGTGCGGCCGAAGTGGGCGTGGTGGATGGCTTTACGGGCAATTTAATCATGAAAACGGCCGAATCCATCGCCAGCTACATGTCCGGCATCATCCGCGAGGAGCTGACGGCGAACCCGATCTCCATGCTGGGTGGCTTGCTGACGCGCCCGGCGTTCAAGCGGGTGCGTGGGCATCTAAACCCGGATGAGGTGGGCGGTGCGCCACTGTTAGGGGTGAACGGGGTTGTTATTATTGCACACGGCCGTTCCAACGCCTATGCCATCAAACAAGCCATTGGGCAAGCCCGGCGCGTCGTGGCCAACGAGGTTGTCGAGGCGATTACCACCGGGATTTCCGGTGAACGGTAATCGGTGAACGGTAATCGGAAAAAACTTACCGATTACGGATAACGGATCACTGATTACGGAAAAAGAGCAGATAAGCATGAACAATCAATTTCTAGACGCCAGGGGCCGACCCCGCATTGTTATTACGGGCATTGGGGTGATGAGTCCGCTGGGGCATACAATGGAAGAGAGCTGGGACAGTTTGCTGAACGGCCGTTCCGGCATCGGCCCCATTACCCAGTTCGACGCCTCCGATCTGCCCTCGCGCATCGCGGGCGAAGTCAAAGAGTTTGTCGCCAAAAAATATATGGATTTCAAAGAGGCAAGGCGCATGTCCCGTGCTTCGCAGTTGGCGGTGGCGGCTGCCCGCATGGCGCTGGATGACGCTGGCTTGCCCGAACCGGTGCCCAACGCCGAGCGCGTTGGTACGCTGGTGGGCACTGGCGTGGGCGGCTTTGAGGTCGCCGACGAGAATCTGAAAATCCTGCGCAGCAAAGGGTTCAGCCGCGTCAGTCCGTTTGCCATGACCGGCTTTTTGCCCAACATGCCCAGCCATCATGTTAGCTTGCTGGCCAAGGCGCTGGGACCAATTAATACGGTAACGGCCGCTTGCGCCACCGGCACCCAGGCCATTGGCGAAGCGATGGAACTTATCCGTAGTGGCCGGGCCGATATGATGATTACCGGCGGCGTGGAAGGGCTCATTCACGAAGCGGCCATTGCCGGTTTTGGGGCGATGCGGGCGCTTTCTACTGCCTTCAACGACGCGCCAGAAAAAGCCAGCCGCCCCTTTGACAAAGATCGGGATGGCTTTGTGCTGAGTGAGGGTGCGGGTGTGCTGATCATTGAGCGACTGGATCATGCGCTGGCTCGCAACGCCCGCATCTACGCGGAGCTAAAAGGGTATGCTGCCTCAGCCGATGCTTACCACGTGGCCCAGCCAGACCCGGAAGCGGCCGGAGCTGTTCGGGCGATGCAGTGGACGGTGCAAGATGCCTGCCTTCAACCAAACGATGTGGATTACATTAATGCGCACGGCACCTCCACGCCTGTCAATGATTCTTCAGAGACGTTTGCGGTGAAGTTGGTATTTGGGGAGCGAGCGTATGAACTGCCGATAAGCAGCAGCAAGTCGGTGTTGGGGCACGCGATGGGCGGTACTGGTGCCATCGAAGCCATCTTTTGTGCCCTGGCTTTGCAGCGGGGTATTATCCCGCCTACCTGGAATTACGAAACGCCAGACCCGGAATGTGATCTGGATTACGTACCCAATGGGCCGCGTCAGGCTCCTTTGCGGGTGGCAATGTCTAATTCATTTGGTCTTGGTGGGCAAAATGCGTGCCTGATTTTGGGTAAATATGATAAAAACAGGTAGAGACGTTGCCGATGCAGACGTTGCCCTGCAACGTCTCTACACCAATTAAATTTATTATGATTATTTTAAGAGACGATCAACGTATTGCGCGTTTACGGCGCGTTAGCCAGATTACCAGCTTTTTGGGGATGGGTATTTTGCTGGCGGGTATGCTTATTCTTTTTCTGCCAAACTCTGCCAATTTGGTTCTTTATCAATTGGTGGCGCTCTTTTTTGGTTGGATGCTGTCGCAGGTTGGTATTTATCTGGGAAACCGGTATGTGCGTGACCCACGACCGGATGAGCTTCTGGATGATGTGTTGAGGAAGGTGGCTCGGAACGGCCGTCTTTACCATTATCTCCTCCCGGCCACCCATGTGCTGCTCATTCCGTCGGGTATTATTGTATTTGTGCCCAAATACCAGGCTGGCAACATTGCGGTTGAGGGGGACAAATGGAAACAGACCGGTCTGGGACTGCGCCGTTTTTTTGGCCAGGAACGGTTGGGCAACCCCACTCGCGAAGCGGCTCTGAGCATTGAAGCCCTGGCCAGCTACCTGAACAAGCATGCCCCATCGGTAGAAGAAGTGCCAATTGGCGCTATCATTGTGTTTACCAACAAAGGCAACAAGAACCTGGATCTGAAAAACTCCAGCATGCCTGCCATGCATTACACCAAAATTAAAGGATACCTGCGGCAACAAAAGCAGGAATCTGCAATGGCAGAGGATGATTACCAGGCTGTTAAAGCCGCTTTCGATAAAAAAGCAGCCCACTTACTGGAGCAAACGGCCGTAGGTGACGACGAGGAATAACAGCGTGGAAATTGCGCCGAATGTTTACTGGTTAGCAACCGGAAGCGTCAATGTGTATTTAGTGGTGGAAGCACCAAACATTGTACTCATTGATGCCAGTATGCCGCGGCAGCAAAAAGTAATTCTTGATTTTCTGGGTCGCCTGGGCTACCAGCCCAGCGACCTGACCCATATTTTGGTGACCCATGCCGATATGGATCACGTGGGTAGTTTGGCAGCGCTTTACCAGGCCACCGGGGCCAAAATATTGGCGGGGGCTGATTCTGCCAATTTAATTGCCGTTGGTAAGTCACCCAAACACATGCCCATCATTGTGCAATGGATTATTGACACTTTTATGAAGTATGGTGCCGTGCCGCAGGCACAAATCTCGGTTTTTAAGGATGGGGATGTGCTGCCATTTTTGGGTGGTTTGCAGGTGTTGGCCACACCGGGACACACGATGGATCATTTTTCGTTTTTTAGTCCAAGCAGCGGGGTGTTGTTTGCTGGCGATGCGTTGAACACGCGGAACGGCCGTATCAACCTCACGCCACCCAACATCACTGCCGATAAAACGGCCGCACACCGCTCTGCCAGTCGCCTGCTAGAACTATCCCCAGCTATCATTGCTTGCGGACATGGCAAGCCATCCGCTACCCATACTTCAGATGACCTCATGCAGCTTTTTAATAGCTTACGCCAGGAGTAAAACCCCATGACATTTTCCAGCCGCACCGTTTTAGATCAGGAACTACTATCATTAAGAGATAACATTATTCGTCTTAGCAGCGCCGCAGACGAAAGCATCGAACGCGCCATGTCCGCCCTGCAAAATCGAGATGTCGCCTTGGCGCATCAAGTCATTGTTCAAGATGAAGTAATCAACCAAATCCGATTTGAGCTTGAAGAACAAGCGCTCCGCATCTTAGCCACGCAAGCCCCCGCAGCTTCAGATTTGCGTATGGTAATTGCCGTCATTCACCTCGCCGTTGAACTGGAAAGGATCGGCGATCATGCAGTTGGCATAGCGCGTCTGGTGGAACGTATGGAAGACGAAGATGAAATTGACACACTCCATAAGCTACCCAAAATGGCAAAACGCGCTCGTGAAATGGTTCAACAAGGTATTGAAGCGTTTCTACAACGCAACCAGCACCTTGCCCTGGATATGATCAAACGCGACGATAAAATTGATCGGCAATACAGTAAACTGTTCCGCGAATGCCTGGAAGAGATGAAAGACGACAATTATATACGTCGCGCCACCTTTATTCTGTGGGCTGGGCACAGCTTAGAGCGTATCGGTGACCGGGCTACAAATATAGCCGAGCGTGTTATCTTCATGTGTACTGGCGAATTTGTAGAAACGCCTACTTCGCTCGATTAACTGAGGTTTGCCCTATAATACTGAAGCACCCGGATTTACGTGTTTAGTAACAAATTGATTTCTTTGGCGAAAGTTGACAACAATTAACAATGCCAATAGAATTTTGAACCACCAAGCAATTAAGCGCATATCACCGCGTTAACCCGAAATCGAATATGGAAGAGGAGGTGATAGTTGCCCAGGATTCAGCACGAAATCAACAAGACATCGTTTGTGTCTGCTAAATTGTTTTTAGCGCAAAATCAATTGCGTTGAGTTTATTCGTTGTATGAGTATTTATTTGTCGGCAAACGCCTTGTCTATCGGCAAATAGGTACGATACCCATAATTTTCCGTAAGGAGGAGAATTACATGAAACGTTTGAGTTGGTTAACTTTACTGATGTTGTTATTGACGATGGTGCTGGTTGCCTGTGGTGGCAGCGGCGATGCAGAGCCAGAAGCTGACAGTGGCGACACTGCTGGTGACACGGCTGATACGGCGGACACTGGTGATACTGGCGAAGAAATGGCCGAAGAAATGACCTGTGATGACGCCATTGGCTGTGTTGAAATTGCTCCTGGCGATCCCATCCGCATTGCCTCCGCTCTGGTTATTACCGGGCCAAACGAGTCCTTGGGTCTGGATTCCCAATATGGCGTCGAGATTGCCATCAAAGATCGTGGCGAAATCAGTGGACATTCCATTGAGCTGCAAGCCGAAGATGAAGGCTGTAACGCTGAAGGCGGTCAGGCTGCTGGCCAGAAAATCGCTTCCGATCCTTCTATCGTTGGTGTAATTGGCACTAGCTGCTCCGGCGCTGGCGTTCCGATGTCCCAAATCGTTTGTGCTGAAGGCATCGCTATGATCTCCCCCTCCAACACGGCACCAGTTTTGACCGATCCTGAGACTCGTCAATCCTGCTACTTCCGCACCGCCCACAATGACAAAATCCAGGGTCGTGCTATGGCTGAGTATGTATTCAATGAGTTGGGTCTAACAAAAGCGGCCGTTGTTCATGATGGCGACCCCTACACCGAAGGTCTGGCCTCCGTATTCCGTGATGCCTTCACCGAACTGGGTGGCGAAGTTGTTGCCTTCGAAGCAGAAGCTGCCGATGCAACCAACGTAGAACCATTGTTGACCTCCATCGCCGCTGCTGGCCCGGAGATCATCTACTACCCGGTATTCATTCCGTTGGGTTCCCTGATCACCAAGACCGCTAAAGAAATTGATGGTCTGGAAGGCGTTGTTCTGGCCGCTGCTGACGGTGTGCAATCCCCGGACTTCATTGATGCCTCCGGTGATGCAGCTGAAGGTATGTACGTTTCTGGTCCAGATCTGGGCTTTGGCAACGACATCTATACCCAATTCCTGGCAACCTACCAGGCGGATTACGGCACTGAGCCCACGGCTCCTTTCCATGCGCACGCTTTTGATGCAACCAACATGTTGCTGAACGCTATCGAATCTGTTGCACAGGTTGGCGCTGATGGCACGATGTTAATCGGCCGTCAGGCTCTGTTGGACGCTTTGGGCGCTACCAGCGGTATGGCCGGTATCACAGGCACCATTACCTGCGACGCAAATGGCGACTGTGCTGACCCGCAAATCGCTGTGAGCCAGGTACAAGATGGTTCCTTCAACGCAGTCTGGAATTACGCAAACGAGTAATCGTTGGTAACTTTGAAGCCCAGCTTGACCCTCAAGCTGGGCTTCATTTTTTGAAACGACACTAGCTGATATTCACTCGTTAGTTGCTCGTTTACAACTTGTAAAAGTTTGATTCTAGACAGCCTGTGACACGTATCACAGGCTGTTTGCTAAATGAAGGAAGAAGGGGACACAATCTTGAAACGTTTTAGTTATATTGACCTCGTTCTTTGGTTTTTTCGCATTGGTATCATTGGCATTGTGCTCTGGGGGATGTTTGGCAAATTTATTTTGGGGGTAGGGAACACATATACCATTTCAGACTGGCTAGATTTTTTTGTGTCTGGCCTGTCGCAGGGAAGCCTGTATGCCTTAATTGCTTTGGGCTATACCATGGTGTATGGCGTTTTATTTATGATCAATTTTGCCCACGGCGAATTTTTTATGGCGGGGGCAATGTCTTCTACTGTGTTGGTAGCATTACCACTGGAACGAGCTGGTATTACCGAGCAACATCCTGTTTTGAGCCTGCTGGCTATCTTTGTAAGCGCCATTCTCATGTCCGTAGCCGTGGCTGTGTTAACAGAGCGCGTAGCCTACAGACCCTTGCGTAATGCGCCTCGTTTGGTGCCGCTGATTACCGCAATTGGAGCTTCTTTTTTCTGGCAATATTATTTTCGTGGACTTTATGGTTCATCCCTAATACCGTTCCCTGAGTTTGCCCTGTTTGATGGCAAAGTGGAATTTTTAGGTCTGGATTTTCAGAAAGCGGATATTGCGGTCATTTTAACCTCGTTGGTGGTGATGTTTGGCTTACAACAGTTTGTACAGCGTACCAAAACGGGGCGTGCCATTCGGGCTGTGGCTGAGAATAAAGACGCGGCAACGCTTATGGGCATTGATGTAAACCGTACCATTACGATTACGTTTATGGTGGGGGCATCTATGGCTGGTGTGGCGGGCGTGCTTTATTCGATTGTTTTCCGGCAGTTGAATTTTATTATGGGCTTTATTCCTGGCATTAAGGCATTTACGGCCGCTGTTTTGGGCGGCATTGGCAGTATTCCCGGGGCGGCACTGGGTGGTTTGTTCCTGGGGGTAATTGAAGCGATTGGGCCACCGCTGTTTTTGGAAGGTTTGGGTGTGGCTGGTTCGCATCAGCTTAAAGATGTCATTGCCTTTACCATGCTGGTTCTGGTTCTTATTTTCCGTCCACAGGGCATTATTGGTGAGCGGTTATCGGAGAAGAAAGCATAATGAATGAGCAACTGCGTAAAACCATAAACATGGGCTTGATTGCTGGTGCTATTGCTTTGAGCCTGGGCATGATTGGCTTGATTGTGGCCGTGAATCAGCGGTTTGTCATCACAGATTTG
The DNA here is from genome assembly GCA_020634455.1 of Ardenticatenaceae bacterium. Taxonomy (GTDB): domain Bacteria; phylum Chloroflexota; class Anaerolineae; order Promineifilales; family Promineifilaceae; genus Leptofilum. The sequence continues at coordinate 2,509,119 of JACKBQ010000001.1, forward strand.
TTTACTTTAGGGCAACTGTTGCTTTTTGGAATGCCCTTAGTTGCTGGTTTTTTGGTGGCTTCCCGACTGACTGAAAGTAGTTTGGGCAACAAGCTGCTGCACGGCGGGATTGCTGGGGCTTTGGCTGGCGTCCCAATTTTTGTGCTTCTTTTAATTACTCTGATTTGGGAAACAATCCGAGATTCTTTTATAAATGTAGAACCTGATCTGATTTCTCTGTTTACGTTTGACAATGAAAATATTGTTGTGGGTGGGCTGATTTTAATCTTGGTGTTTGCCGGCATTGGCCTGGCTGGGGTTGGGTTGACGTTAGTACCGAACCGTTTTCGACGGCCGATTTTCACGAGTCTGACCTGGACAATTGGCAGTGGCGTGATGTCTGACATTTTGATTGGCGTGCTGCGCCCCCGGTTGAGTACGGATGCGTTGCGCAGCTTGTTTGGCAGCACGGGAATGAAGCCAGTGCCGTTTGTGGTGCTGTTTGCGCTGTTAACGGCCGTAATCTTCTGGTGGCAGCAAGGTGGACAAACCCGTTACCAGACTATGCGGAAAAACTTCACCCCTAGCCAGCAGAAAAATAGCCGTCGCATTAGCCTCTCGCTGCTCATCATCTTTTTGCTGATTTTGCCATCGCTGTTGGGTGTGTACCTGAGCGAAATCTTTAACGAAGTCGGCCGTTTTATTCTGATGGGTCTGGGGCTGAACATTGCCATCGGCCTGGCTGGGCTGCTGGATTTAGGTTACGTAACCAACTTTGCCGTCGGCGCATACATTATGGCCTTGCTCACTTCTAACAGTGATTTTGGGGTTGACCCCTCCTGGTCGTTTTGGCTGGCGGTGCCCATTTGTGTAATTGCTGCCATGTTTACCGGCTTTGTGCTGGCGCTGCCCGTGCTCAAAATGCGCGGCGATTATCTGGCCATTGCCACGCTCGGCTTTGGCGAGATTATCCGCGTGCTGGCTCGTTCTGACGCCCTAAAACCGTTCATCGGTGGGGCGCAAGGCATTCTGCAAATTCCCAATGCCCAAATTAGCGGTTTTTTGGGGCAAGCAATGTCGGCCGTTTTAGACCCGATCAATAACTTTTTGGGGCGGTTTGAGTTGGGCATTTTGGGCAGCAATGGCGCAGGCGAGATTGTGTTTGGCAACCCGCCACAGCTTTACTACATGTTCATTTTGGCTTCGCTGTTGATGCTGTTTATCTCCCGGCGGCTGAACAATTCGCGTACCGGGCGGCGCTGGATGGCCATCCGTGAAGATGAGGATGTGGCGGCTGCGATGGGCATTAACACCACCAACGCCAAAGTGCTGGCCTTTACCCTTAGCGCTGCTTCTGGTGGTTTGGCCGGGGCGATTTTTGCCGCTAAGCTGGGCTCGATTTTCCCCACCAGCTTTGAGCTGCTCATCTCGGTAAACGTGCTAAGCCTCATTATTGTGGGTGGCTTGGGCAGTATTCCCGGCGTCATTGTGGGGGCGTTTGCCCTGGTGGGCATTCCCCAGTTACTGACGGAGTTTGCCCAGTTCCGGCTGCTGCTGTACGGAATTGCGCTGATTGTGATGATGTTGGTACGGCCAGAAGGGTTGTGGCCTTCAGAAGTGCATCAGCGCGAAATTCAGGGAGATGGGGAGGACGATACGGCCGTTCCCGTCACCGCCAAATCTTAGGTGAACATCATGAGTGACAACATCCTTGTAGCAAATCAAGTGGTAAAACGATTTGGCGGTCTGTTGGCAACCGATCATTTTGATTTTGTGTTGCCCAAAGGCATGATTGCCAGCATCATCGGGCCTAACGGTGCCGGTAAAACCACCTTCTTCAACTGCCTCACTGGCTTTTACCAAATTGATGAAGGTACGCTGGAATTCAACGGTCAATCGGTCATCGGGCTAGAATCATACGAAATTACCCAAATGGGCATCTCCCGAACCTTCCAAAACATTCGTTTGTTTAACAACATGACCGTGTTGGAAAACATCATGGTAGGACAGGAACCGCACCTGAAATCCTCCTGGATTGGAGCGCTGTTGGGCTTGCCCAGCGTGCGCCGGGAAGAGGAAGAAACGGTTCAACGTGCCCAGGAACTGCTGGAATTTGTGGGTCTCAAGGGGATGGGCGACTCGCTGGCAAAAAATCTGCCTTATGGGGATCAGCGCCGGTTGGAAATTGCCCGCGCTTTGGGGGCACGTCCCAAGCTGCTGCTGCTAGATGAGCCAACCGCTGGCATGAACCCCCGCGAAACAGCTCAAACCACAACCTTCATCAAGCGGCTGCGGGACGAGCTGGGCATTACCATTTTGATGATTGAACACGACATGAAAGTGGTGATGGGCATTTCTGAAAAAGTGACGGTGTTGGATTACGGCCGTAAAATCGCCGAAGGCCTGCCCCATGAAATTCAAAGCAACCCCGTCGTCATCGAAGCGTACCTGGGTAAAGGGGCTACGGCCGCTTTAACCGCGCACCAAGAACAAGCGTAAGCGAGAAGAATTATGCCATTACTTGAAGTCAATGACGTACATGCCTACTACGGCAATATCCATGCCCTCAAAGGCGTTAGCCTCACCGTGGAAAAAGGGGAAATTGTTACCCTCATCGGCGGGAACGGGGCCGGCAAAACTACCACCCTGCGCACCATCAGTGGGCTGATGACCCCACGTGGCGGCCATGTTGTGTTTGATGGCGAAGACGTCTCTACACATCCAGCCCACGCCTGGGTTTCCAAAGGCATTGCGATGGTTCCCGAAGGACGTGGCGTGTTTGCCAAGCTCACCGTAGAAGAAAACCTGGAAATGGGTGCGTTTCATCGCAACGACAAAGCAACTATTCGAGAGGATATCGAAAAGTCCTATGAAATGTTCCCTCGCCTGGGTGAACGGCGTACCCAGCTCGCAGGCACCATGTCTGGCGGCGAGCAGCAAATGCTGGCCGTGACCCGCGCGCTCATGTCTAAACCGCGCCTGCTGCTGATGGACGAGCCTTCGATGGGCCTGGCACCGGTGCTGGTAGATGTCATTTTTGAAGCGATTGAGCGAATCAACGAAGAAGGAATGACGATTTTGCTGGTGGAGCAAAATGCCCACATGGCGTTGCAAATTGCCAACCGGGGTTACGTGCTGCAAACCGGGCAAATTGTGCTAACCGACAAGGCCAGCGTATTGCAAAAAGATCCGACCGTGCAAAAAGCCTATTTAGGTATTGAATAGAAGCTAGAAAAATTCTTCAGGCCACAGAGTTACAGAGGAAATAGAGAATTTTTGGGTTCTCAAAAGCTCTGATTGCTCTGTGGCTTTTTATTTTATGAATGCAAAAGGTAGCAGGCTTGTTTTGGGTTTGGCGCTGTTGTGGTTGGTTTCTTGCCGCGCCGATCCCATTAATTGTGACGATCCTTTGGGCTGTGCCGTGATTCGTCCAGGCAATCCGATACAAATTGTGACCTTGCTACCCATGTCTGGCGAAACGGCCGTTTGGGGTCAAGATTTGTCGCGGGGCATCAACCTAGCGCTGTCCAGCCGTGGCGGCGAGCTGCTCGATCACGATATTGAGCTGATACCACTGGATTCTGGCTGCGACCCAGCCACAGGGCTAAACGCCCTGCAAAGCATTGATGAAGAAACGCCCATATTGGGGATCATCGGCCCGGCTTGCTCCGACGTAGCCCAAACTATTCTAACATTCGTTAATCGCAACAACTGGCTTGTCATTTCCCCTGGCAGCACTGCCCCGCAATTAACAGAGGCTCCAGCGACGCAAGGGTTTTACCGCACGGTGCCAAACCATGTGCACCAGGCGGTTGTGGCTGCCCATTTTGCTTATGAGCAGCTAGGGGTACGGCAAACGGCCGTTTTCCAGGATAGTTCCAGCTTTAACACGCTGCTCGCCCGCCAGTTCAGCGAAACGTTTGCCCAGCTTGGTGGCGATGTGATTTACCAGGCAACAGTTACCACCGACCAGACAAAATTGGCGGACTTGTTGGCAGAAACCGCCAACATCGCGCCAGAGCTTATTTACCTGGCGTTGTTTGAACCAGAGGGCAATTTGGTGGTTAATCGGCTGGCCGAAATTACCAACCTGAACCAAAGCATTGTGCTGGGTGCAGACAGCTTGCGCACGCCTCATTTTGCCAGCCAGATTGGTGAGGCGCCCGCCGAAATTTATGTCACTGGAACAGTCATCGCTGGCACCAATTACGATAGCTTTCAGGCGGTATGGCTCAACCGGTATGCAACACTACTAACCAGCTCTGCCCCCGCTTATGCTTACGATGCGACACAATTGTTGATGCAGGCTATCGAATCGGTGGCCGTGGTGGGGCAAAATGGAGCATTGGTTGTGGGTCGGGGGGCACTGCGCGATTGGCTTTCTGTAGCCGAACAGCCAGGGTTAACTGGGACGCTGCGCTGCGCACCCACCGGCGATTGCGCAGCCACTATCTATGGCGTGTATGAATTGGATACGGCCGTACGCAACAACGCTTTTTGGCCCCCGCCCCTTGTCTGGCAATTTGAATAAAGGAGAATCTCCATGAAAATGCGCATACTTTCCGCTCAGGATGTTCGTCGTGCCCTCCCAATGGTGGAAGCCATTGAGGGCATGAAGCAAGCCTTTGCCCAGGTGTCCACCAGACAGGCCGAGGTGCCGCTGCGTGGCCGGGTGGATGTAGCTCCGCAGAGTGGCACCACCCTGGTAATGCCCGCCTTTTTGGCGCAAAGCGGCGACCTGGCTGTTAAGGTCGTCTCCGTTTTCCCCCACAACAAGCAGCGGGGAGAGCCAACCATTTATGCGGCCGTTTTGGTGCTGGATGCGGCAACGGGACGACCCTTGGCGCTGCTGGAAGGGGGCACCCTCACAGCCATCCGTACCGGCGCAGGGGCAGGTGCCGCAACTGACTTACTGGCCCGCCCCGATGCCAGCGTAGTAGCGATTTTAGGCAGCGGCGTGCAGGCTCGCACCCAGCTGGAGGCGGTTTGCACCGTGCGCCAAATTCGCGAGGTGCGCGTCTACAGCCCCACGCATGAACATGCCGTCATCTTTGCTCGTGAGATGCGCGGCGTTGGCCCTGTACCGGATACAATTCGGATCATGAGTCGTGCGGAAACGGCCGTGCGCGATGCAGACATCATTTGTGCCGCCACCACCAGCCGCACACCTGTATTTCACAGCCAGGACGTGGCTCCCGGAACCCATATCAACGGTGTTGGCTCTTACATGCCCTCCATGCAAGAAGTAGATGCTGAAACGGTCAAACGGGCGCTCGTAGTGGTAGATGAACGCGAAGCCGCCTGGGAAGAAGCGGGCGATTTGATTCAGCCGCTGCAAGCCGGCCTTATTACCGAGGCTCATATTCATGCCGAGCTGGGTGAGATTGTGGCTGGCATCAAGCCTGGGCGCACCAGTCCAGAGCAGATCACCTTCTTCAAATCCGTGGGCAACGCCGCGCAGGATGCTATCTCTGGTCGCATCGCCTTGCAAAATGCAATAAAGAACAATCTTGGCACAGAAGCCAATCTTTGATTTAGTTCATTTGCATGTGTTTTGAGTATTCTTGCGGACTGGCAGTGTACGGCCGTTTCCATCTATAACCTAACGCGATAAGCCAGCCGTAGCCAATAGGTCTCGTACCCTGCTGGCAAAATCCAGATACAATAATAACAAAACCATCTGTCCAGAATAATTCACCACTCAATAGCAAATATAACCCGGATAAAGAACCTATACCCATGTCTAGCACGGTTGAGAAACTTATTGCCGAATATGATGACTTTTATTCTACAGAAGAAAAAGTTGATGCACTCAACACAATTGCCTGGGAATTACGCGATAACGATCTGAAGCGTGGCCTTAACTTTGCCAAAAAAGCCCAACACTTAGCTGAAGAAATTGGTTATCACAAAGGGGTGGCGGACAGTTTAATTTCCCAAAGCCAATACATCTTTTCCGATTTTATAGCAGCCCTTAACAACGGATACCAAGCCCTAACAATTTATGAAAGACTGGAGGATATCAAAGGGCAAAGCCGTGCTTTGTACACGCTATGTTGGGCACATTGGTTTGCCGATAATTTTGTAGAAGCAATTGAGTTTGGCCAAAAGGCGCAAAAATTAGCCCAAGAAATAAAAGATATTGCCTTAGAAGCAGATATTCTCAACAATCTAGGATTAGCATACAAACGAGCCGGAAACTTTGACCTTGGCTACACAGTTTATAGACAGTCATTAGAGTTGTACCACGAAGCAGGGGATAGCATGAGGGAGGGCAAAGTGCTTATAAACATGGCCTTAGCGTACGGATTAGAAGGTAAATTTGATCGCGCTTTGGATTGTGTTCATGAGCGAATGAAAGTGCATAGTGAAAATCCATTAGTTGATGGGTATATGTTTCTTGCTTTGGGCCAGGCATATGTGGGGAAAAAACAGCATGAACAAGCGCTTCACAACCTGAACCGCGCTCTTGATATTGCCCGTACCTATGATTTGGAGCAGCTATCACAAACAGCACTTCACACATTGGGTCAACTTTATATTGAACAAAACAAGCCCGTTTTAGCCACCTCATATTTTCAACGTGCTTTGGATCAGGCTGTAAAAATAGAGAGTAGCCTCAGCAAATATCGTTGTCATGAACTTTTGTCACAGATTTATGAAGCCCAAGGCGATTACTTGCAAGCGCTTGATCATTACAAAAAGTTTCATGAAATAAAAGAATCCCTTTTTAATGAAAAAAGTGTTGGAAGACTTCAATTTTTGCAAATTTACCACGATGCCGAAATTGCTCGTAGGGAAGCCGAAATTCATCAATTACGCAATGTGGAACTTGAACAAGAAATTTCAGAAAGAAAAAGTCTGGAAGCCAAGCTTTATATTCAGGCCACAACGGACGAACTCACATCCGTTTCAAATAGACGCCATTTTTTGAATTTAGCTGAAATTGAAATGAAGCAGGCACTCAAGCAGCAACAACCTTTATCTTTGGCCTTAATTGACATAGACGAGTTCAAGCATATTAATGATACGTATGGCCATGCAATAGGGGACCAGGTTTTGGTTGCGGTTGCCAAAATTTGTGGCGAAAAAATTCGGGACTTTGATGTTTTTGCTCGCCTGGGCGGTGACGAATTTGTGATTCTATTACCTAATACCGATAGTGAACAGGCATTGCGCGTTGTCGAAAGCGTTCATCTTGCACTGACCAGGAATCAAATATCGTTATTTCAAGCCACACTTACTATTTCGGTTAGCTTTGGGGTAGCAACCTTAATTAGCCAAAACTATTCATTTGAAAACCTTCTGGCTGTTGCAGATCAGGCGCTGTACCAGGCAAAAGAAGCAGGGCGAAATTGTATCTCTGTGGAAATTCTAAATTAGGTGAGGGGGAGCTTGAAGGTGAAGGTGCTGCCGACGTTTTCTTCGCTCTGGACGTTGATTTCGCCGTCGTGGGCTTCGATGAGGCTTTTAACGATGGCCAGGCCGAGACCGGTGCCGATTGCCAGATGGCGGTGACCCTTGACGCGACTGTATCGGTCGAAAATATGTGGCAGTTCGTCGGCGGGGATGCCGTAGCCGTTGTCTTCTACCTGGAATATAGCGAAACGGCCGTCTACCACCGTCCGCACCGAAACCAACCCGCTCTCTGGCGTATATTTTAGCGCATTAGAAATCAGATTCAGGATAACGCGCCGCATTTTGCTCATATCGGCCGTTACCATGATAGGCGAGGGGATTTGATCGTAGTTGAGGGTGATGTTTTTCTCCAGCGCCTGCGTCTCCAGAGATTCGGTTGTGTTTTTCACGAGCAGCGCCAGATCAAAGTTAGACGATTCCAGCAAAATGGGGACGCCCGATTGCAGCTTTTCTAGCTCCAGAATGTTGTTCACAATTTCCAGCAAGGTATCCTGACTGTTCAGAATTACCTTGGCAATCTTGGTTTGCTGTTCGCGGGTAAGCTCCCGGTCGCGCATAATGCTGCCGTAGCCGCGAATGCTGGTTAGCGGCGTACGCATGTCGTGGGTTAGCACTGCCAGGAAAGAATCTTTTTCTTTGTGCAGCGCTTCTAGCTTATGGTTGGCATCTGCCAGCGCCTGGGTGCGGACGGTTACCATCTCTTCCAGCTTTTCCATCTGCTTTTTGGCATTGTTTACCGTTACGCGGAAGGAGTAGGCAGAAAGGACAATGGGTAGCACGAAGATGGCCAGCCCCAGGAAGCCAAACTGCGCTACTGCCAGCATAATCAACCCGCCACCGATGCTCATGACCAAAACGTTCATGGGAATGGCCCAGCGGTTTTCGCGGAAAACCTCTTTGGGGCGCACGCCATTGGCCAGGTAAATGATGATGGAGAGCAGCCAGAAGTTGACCTGATCGCCAACAATAGCGCCGACAAGCCAGGGAATTGCTTCGATGACAAAACTGCCGGTGCCTAACAAATTGCGAATCCAGGCAAAGACAAGCCCCCCCAACAAAATCGAGATGCCATGAATGCCGCCATTGACACCCAAACGTTCAAACTCGTGGTTCCAATCGCGGTCTTTGGGACGTAAACTCAGCAGCCAAAGACCCAGTTCGGCGATGGCCGCGGCCATCCCGGCGGCAACGGGGCCGTACAGCCCCACAACGGCAAAGCTAATAGCGCCACTGACGGAAACGCTCACGTTGCCGCCAACCAGGTAGGTCATGGTGCTTTGCGTGGCAATAGCAAAAAAGAGTAGGAGCAGCAGAATGGAGGGGTTTTCGTATTCAGGGAAGAGCAGCAGGCCCATAATGACAATGACCAGGCCAAAAAATGAAAGCAAGCCGGAGTAGATTTGCCGCCGATTGGGCAATCGTTCTCTCCAGCCGAGTTTATTCTTTTCGTTCCTTTCATCAATTGCAGCGCTCATTTGTCAACTACTGTAAATGATTTTTGGGGGAGATGACATAGGAGATCATGGGGAACGGCCGTATCCCATTCATAAACAAGCAGTGAATTTCAAAATCTGGACTGACCCAATGGACAGGTGTCACAATTGTTGGTACAACTATAATTAGTTCAACAAATCGTTTCTTTAACTTACACTTTAACTGACTAAGAAGGAGCAATAGCTATGAAAAATCTAAAAACAATGATTAATGACTGGTTCCCGGCGGAAGAAGTAAATGCCCACTGTGATGGCCCCTGCGGTGTTTATGATCCGGCCGATGCCCGCATTAAAGCAGAAGCTGTCCTTTCCATGACCAAGAAAATCCTGGCTCTTTCCCCACCAAAGGACGGTGATGCGGCTGCCTGGGCTGCTTATCTGAACACAATGTCCCGCTACATTGCCATCAAAGAAGAACAGGCCCACAAAGCCAAACAAGAGCTGTTGGTGCTCTGGACAGATTACTTCAAGCCCGTTCACCTGGAAAAATACCCAGACCTACACGACACTTTCTGGCAGGCGGCCAAACTATGCTCCGCTTGTAAGGTTGAGGTAAATCTGGAACACGCGCAAGAGCTCATGGCCGTAGTCGAAAAAATCCACGGCATCTTCTGGGCGACCAAAGGGCGTGACATTACCTATTACACTGCCAGCTAACATTTTTGCAGATGTCTTGAAACGCCAACCACATACGCCGGTTGGCGTTTTTTTATTTACTGATGTTTGAACCATTGCCAGAAGCCTCTGTTTTTGCTTTTCTGAAGACGCTGTTACCGCGTTGGCAGCGCCGTCGGGTGAACGGCCGTTCCATGCACCCCACCCTTGCTGAAAAAGATACCGTTTTGATAGACATGGCCGTTTACCGCCAAACCCCGCCCCAAATTGGCCACATTGTTCTGGCCCAGCACCCGTTTGAACCAGGAAACAAGATGATTAAACGCATAACGGCCGTTACCCCGGACGGCCGTTATTTCCTGCAAGGCGACAATCCAGACAGCCTGGGCACGACAGACAGCCGCAGCTTTGGCGCACTACCTACCAACCAGATTTTAGGCCGGGTTACCCACCGTTTTTAGGGCCAGAAGCGTTCCCTTTTCCGCAAATATTGCTTGGGGGAACGGCCGTTTTTCACAACCATAAAAAGAATTGACAAAGCAGATTAGTGTGGCTAGAATGAACCCATTGACCTCCCGTCAATAAAGCATAAAGAAATTAGCTCCACACTGTCCAAATCGAGTATTCAAAGATCGTCATTTGGGCTATCATAAAGCGTAGTCGGCAGTCAATCGGAGATAATTTCCAAAACAATTGCCGATTACACCAAACAAACAACCTTCTGACCAAGCAAGGAGAGGATTTATGACCCATATTGTGACCCGTTTATGTTTGCGCGACACCGCTTGCGTAGATGTATGCCCGGTAGAATGTATGGTTTTAGGGAAACCAGAAGCAGAATGGCCCTGGCTCTACATTGACCCCGACACCTGCATTGATTGCGGTGCCTGCGTACCTGAATGCCCCTACGAAGCCATCTTCCCTGAAGAAGAAGTACCGTTCGATTACGAGGCTCCCGCTGGCGTTTGGATTGCCAACACCAAAGCACTTTTGCCGGGTGGCGCTGCCTTTGAAGGCGAAGTGGATGGACATCAGGTTAAACTGCTGAATGCCAAACAGCTCTCCGGTGGCGAAATTCTTGATCTCACCGAAGATATTCCGGCAAATTACGATTTTTACTCTGAAGGACCAGGTTACGACGCCCTGGATTAATGCCAAACAATTGAGACCTACCGCGAAGCAGTAGGCCTTACTTTTAAAAAGCCGAATTAGTCTCTGGCGCGTAACGGCAACGGTGGCTAATTCGGTTTTTTGTTTTTATCCCACCAATAAAAGAGGACAAAATGAGTGACTACCGCGTGGAAAAAGATTCATTAGGCGATGTGCATGTACCCGCCAATGCATACTGGGGCGCTCAAACCCAACGCGCTATCCACAACTTCCCCATCACCGGTTTAAAACCGTACCCGGCCTTTGTCTGGTCAATGGCCACCATCAAACGTGCTGCTGCCGAAGTCAATTCTGATCTTGGGCTGTTTCAGGACAAAGAAATTGATGGCAAGGTTGTATCTGGCGATGCAATGGCTCAGGCCATCATGATGGCGGCCGATGAAGTGATAGACGGCCGTTTTGCCGATCAGTTCGTTGTAGACCCCATCCAGGCCGGGGCAGGCACCAGCCACAACATGAATATCAACGAAGTGATCTCGAATCGTGCCAACGAGCACCTTGGCTTTGGTCTGGATGCAGCCAAAAAACCTGTCAATCCAAACGACCATGTGAACATGGCCCAATCTACCAACGACACCATCCCCACCGCTATCCGGCTGGGCTGCCTGTGGCGGCTGGATGAGCTGCTGGCCAGCCTGAAAAACCTGGCCGATTCGCTAAATGGCAAGGCTGCCGAATTTGACGACGTGGTGAAAAGCGGCCGTACCCATCTGCAAGACGCCGTACCCGTACGCCTCGGGCAGGAATTTGGCGCTTATGCCCGCGCCGTTGAACGCGACCGGGAAAAAATTGCCCAGGCTGCTGACGGCCTGCGCCGTTTAGGCATCGGTGGCACCGCCACTGGCACTGGCCTCAACGCCCATACCGAATACCATCGCCGCATGGTGGCCACCCTGGGCCGCCTCACTGGTCTGGAACTGCACGAATCAGACAACTTGTTTGAATCCATGCAAAGCCTGGGCGACGCCGTGCATTTTAGCGGGGCGCTGCGCACCCTGGCCCAAGACCTCACCCGCATTGCCAACGATTTCCGTCTGCTATCTTCTGGCCCAAGCACGGGCCTGGATGAGATTCGCCTGCCCGCCGTGCAGCCCGGCTCCTCCATCATGCCCGGCAAGGTGAACCCGGTGCTGGCTGAAATGCTGAACATGGCGATGTTCCAGGTGATGGGCAACGACCTGACGGTGATGATGTGTGGTCAGGCTGGCCAGATGGAACTGAACGTGATGATGCCAGTGATGGCCTATAACTTGTTCCAAAGCATGGATGTGATCATCAATTCCGTAAATGCCTTCACCGAAAAATGCGTCATTGGCGTTAAGGCAAACCGCGAAAAAGCGTCTGGCTGGCTGGCCAAGAACGCCATTTTGGTAACCGCGCTCAACCCGGTGATTGGCTACCTGAAGGGTGCTGAAGTGGCCAAAGAAGCGATGGCTACTAACCGCACCGTGCGCGAAGTGGTCATTGAGAAGGGCTACCTAGACGGGGAAGAGGCGGATCGACTGCTCGACGTGCGCGCCCTCACTGACGGCGGCATTCAGAAGTAACGGCCTTAGTTAAGTGCTTGGCACGGAGCAAACGGTTTGGGTTTGTTCACTATCTTACGCTCCGTGCCTGGCACTTTCACGACCATGTTTGTTATTGAACGGCCGTTTCTCAACCAAATTCTCAATCATCTGCAAGATTGCTACCCGGAGGAAGGGTGTGGGTTGGTGGCTGGAGATGAGATGGGGCGGGTAACGGCCGTTTACCCCATCGAAAACAGCCTGCGCAGCCCCACCGCCTTCCAAATGAACCCCCAGCAGCAGCTCCAAACCATGCTGGCGCTAGAAGCCAACGGCTGGCAGCTGTTAGCCATCTACCACTCCCACCCCCACGGCCCAGAAACCCCATCCGTCACTGATGTTCAGCAAGCCTACTATCCAGACGCATTGAGCATGATTGTGTCTCTGGCAAACCAGGTAACCCCCACTGTGCGGCTTTTCCAAATAGCAAAATCAATCGTTATTGAAAAAAAGATAAAGGTTGTGTAACCATCTGCCTGAAATTGTGTTTAATCATTTGGCAATTCCCGGCTTAGAATCTACCCAAAAAGCCAAAGAGGGAAAAGAGGATTTTGAGAATTGAAACTTCGCCTCAATACACTCTGCGCTCTTTGTGCCTAATAATTGGATTGATATTAAATGCAAAACGTAATCGCATTGCTTGGCACAAACTGGCATTTCCCATGTGCCAAGTTCACGAGGCCGACAGCACAAAATCGGAGAGGAACCTAAAAGATGATTTCAGTTTTCTATTTTCTAGTGGCAGCGTTAATTGGTTACCTGTGCGGGGCAATTCCCTTTGGCTACCTGTACGTTCGTTTGGTCAAGGGTGAAGATATCCGCACGATCGGAAGCGGCCGTACTGGGGGAACCAACTCCCTACGGGCTGCCGGGCTGGGCGTAGGTCTGGCTACTTCATTTAGCGACGTAGGCAAAGGTGCGCTGGGCATCATTCTTAGCCGTTGGCTGCTTTCTAACCAACTTAGCGCCGATGTACTGCCCTGGGCGTTGGCGTTGGCTGGAGTGATGTCTGTCGTAGGGCATAACTGGTCTGTGTTTATGGGCTGGCGCGGCGGGGCAGGCACTGGCCCTAATGTTGGCTGGGGCACGGCACTGTGGTGGCCCATGCTGCCTATTGCCATTGTGGTCATGTCTGGGATGCTGCTGGGCATTGGCATGGCATCCGTCGCCTCCCTCACCATGGGCGCATTGATTGCCATCGTCTTTTTCATTCTGTACGTGGCTGGCGTGCCCCCGTTTGATGCGTCACTGGCGTATATTGTGGGGGGGCTGGTAGCGTTTGCCATTGTGGCTTGGGCACTGCGCCCCAACATCAAGCGGCTGCTCAACGGCACAGAGCGTGTTGTTGGCCCCCGCGCCCGCCGCCTGAAACGTGCGCAAGAAGCACAGAATGGCAGTTAGGTGTTATGTAAAAGCGGGAAAGTCCTTTAAAAAAAGCAAAGCCATTTCTCCCGTTTTACTTGAGCAAACCACAGAGAAATCGCTTTCAGGTTTTTAAAGCACTTTCTGTGGTTTGCTTAAATGAGTAATTGGGTAATTACTTCAATTACCCAATTATTTGCTGTTCTATCCCCCGCCTTTGGTGAGCAAATCGTAGTGCATTAGCCCCATCATATCAATTTGAAGATTGTTGACGTTGCTTAGCGAGATGGCGATGCGCGGCTCTTGAAGCAAGTCCAGTGTGGGCAAATCTTGCGCCCATAGCTGCTGGATGTCACCGTAGGTGGCTAGCCGCTCGGCTTGTGTAGCTGCCTCATCCGCTGCCTGTAGTAAGGCATCCATAGGCGGGCTGTCATAATTGGGGCAGAAGGTGCTGCTGGTGACAAAAAAATCGGCCCAGGCACCGGGGTCTGGATAATCTACGGGGGTGCCCGGACTGGGCCAGCCAAGTAAATAAGCGGGCAAGGCGCATTGATTGACCTGACCAATAAATTGGCTAAATGGAGAACTGGATAGCGTTACTTTGAAAACGGCCGTTTCTTCTAACTGGGTTTGCAAAGCGGTGGCATAAGCGGCTTCTGCATTGCTGTAACGGCCGTCATTCACATACCAAAGCTCAATTTCCAGCGGGGTCGCTTCGCTGTACCCGGCTTGCAGCAGCAGGGCGCGGGCTTGTTCCAAATCGCGTTGGGGCATGGTAGGCAGATGGCCTGGCACCTCATTGGGCACAGGGCTAAAGAGGGGTAGGCGGCTGCCACCAAACACCTGGTTGGCTAATGCCTCACGGTCTACGGAAAGGGCAAAGGCACGGCGCACCAGGGCGTTGTCCCACGGTTCTTGCTCCTGGTTGAAGAGCACGTAGCTTTTGAAGGCGGCGGGGCCGATCCAGGCACGGAAGTCGGGCTGACCGTCACCGTTACTATCGCTGGTTTGCAGGCTGGTGAAATCACTGTAGGGGAGGCCAGTCCAGGCAATGTCTATAGATTGGAATTCCTGGAGGGAGCGGCGGAGTACGGCCGTATCCTCTTGAAATCGAATCAAAATGTTCTCAAAGGCGGGTGTGGGGCGGCCTGGCCATTCTGGGTTAGCCCGTAGGCGCATCTGCTCACCGAGCGTCCAACTGACGATGGTGTACGGGCCGAGGCCACCACAGCTACTCTGGTCATCCTGCGCTTCGCTAAAACATTCGTTGCTAATGGGGAAGTAGGGCGGTGTGGCCAACAAGCTGAGGAAGCTGGCATCTGGCTCTTGCAGCACAAACTTCACGGTAAAGTCATCAACCACCTGTACCGCATCTGGATCGGCAAAACCATCAGCGTCGCTATCTTTCAGGTAGCTGTTGACCCAAAAGTTGCCCAGGCTGCGGGCGCGATCCACAGACCATTTCACGTCGGTGGCCGTAAATTCACTGCCGTCGGGGAAGTTGAGATCGCGCACCAGCGTGATGGTGTACTCAAGCTTGTCTTCGGAGAGAGTAGGCAAAGCGGTCGCCAGCATAGGCACCAGGCTGTTGTTGGCTGTCAGGCTGTATAGCCCGCTCATGGTGTTGATTTTAATTTCCCAACTGGTAAGGTTGGAGTTTTGCGCGGCAGGGTCCAGATCGCTGGGGCTGCCGACGATGCCGATGACCATGTCGTTGGGTGAGGCGACGATGCGGGGTTCGCCAGGGGTGAGCGTGTCTGAGGGGAGCAGCCAGGCGACCGTAAGGCGGTCTATGTTGCCTGCGGTTTGTACGGCCGTAATTGCCGCATTCAACCGTTCTAATAAAGCCTGGTTGCTAGACGAAACAGCAATGGCGTACCCTTTTTGGCTGATCCAGCCAGCACGCCCAGTCCCGCCCACCACTTTGATTTGGTCGTTGTAGGTTTGGGCAAAGTAATCTGCGGTGTAGCTGTCGGTGATAACGGCCGTTAGCGCCTCATCCACCAGCGCCTGCAATGACTCCACGCTGGTGCTGTACCCATTGCGCAAATCCGCCTCGTTTACCCCCGCGATGGTGCGGGCGACCTGCTCCGCCTCACTATTTTGCACCACGCCAACGGTCATGCCGGGCTGCAAATCGCGATAGCTGTTCAAGCGGGTCTCGTCGGCCAGAACAACCAGCACCTGGCCTACTTCCAGGTATGGTTGGGTGTAGGCAATGCCGGGCAGCGGTTCTGCGGGTAGCACCAGGCGGGACATAGCCGCATCGAAATCGCGGCCTGGGTTGGCGGCGATGTTTTCCAACACGCCTTCGGCAGGCGTGACCACAAATTCATAATCCAGGTCAGCCTCAATGGCGATGTTTTCCATCAGACGGCTGACGAAGCCATCCAGATCGCCAAACTGGTCGAATTGGGTAAACGGTGGCAGCGGCGCATCGGTGGCAATAACAATGAAGTTATCGTCGTCGGTGATCGGTGCGGCTTCCTCGGTGGCCGCTGGGGTGGGCGTGGGCGGTTGGGGCGGTACGGCCGTTCCCTCCCCACCACGCGCACAGGCAACCAACAGCAGGAGGATGACCAAAAAAAGGTAATTTCGTTTCATAGCAGGGGAGTATAACAATTGGCAGATGCCTGACAAGCGAGGGGTGATTTAGTTAAGCGGCTGGTGAGCAGGGGCACCGCCCCATCTTGACACCGCACGAGATTCGTGTACACTGTTTTCGTATGAGAAACATTACTCTTTCTGCCGATGAAACCTTAATCCAGCAAGCACGCTTACGCGCCGCCAGCGAAAACCGCTCGCTTAATGAGCTTTTCCGGGAATGGCTGGCGCAGTACGTGGCGCAGCCTCATGCCGCCGCAAAGTACAGCGAACTGATGTCGCAGCTTGACCATGTTCAAGCCTCCGGCCCCTACACACGAGATGAAATGAATGAACGTTGATTCACTGCGCGGCAAATTTTTCCTCGATACCAACATTTTGGTTTACTCTTTTGATCCGAGCGCCCCAGCCAAACAGCAAATTGCGCGGGAACTAATTGAGACGGCGTTGAGTAGCCAGATGGGCGTCATTAGTTCGCAGGTGGTGCAGGAATTTTTGAATGTATCTCAGCGCAAATTTGCCCGGCCAATGGGCGTGGCCGAAGCGCGACGGTACCTGAACGGGGTCTTGTTACCCTTGTGCCAACATTTCCCCTCCATTAGTTTGTACGACAAAGCGCTGATGCTACGTGAAGAGACTGGCTACAGTTTTTATGACGCTCTGATTGTGGCGGCAGCTATCGAAATGGGGTGCAAAACGTTGCTAAGTGAGGATTTGCAAGACGGCCGTACCATCCACAGCGTCACCATCCTGAACCCATTTTCATAAAACGGCCGTCATGTACAGTCCATCCATCTCAAAGTTGTGGTATTTGGCGTAATACTCCCGCGTGCCGATGGCGCTGATGACGGCAATTTTGCCGTAGCCCGCCGCCCGCGCCATCTCCTTCGCCTTGTGAATAAGTTCTGATCCCAGCCCCATGTGCTGCGCTTCGCCGCTGCTGCCTTCACCCAGGTTGAGCGCCGGGCCGTATACATGCACCTCGCGAATCATGGCGTGGTTTTCTAGCTCCGGCAGCGGATGCAGCGTGTCTCGGTGCGGCAGCGACAGTCGCAGAAAGCCCGCCAGTTTATCATCGTCGGTCTCAAAACTCAGAAAATGCTCGGTGGTAGCATCCGTTTCGTAGGTTTCGATGTGTAGCTCCACATCTTGGCGCTGCACTTTGTGGCGGCGCACCTCGCGGCAGCGAATGCAGTTGCACTGCAAGCCGCGCTCCGCCATGCGGTTCAGGGCAATCTGGCGCAGGTTGGCTTTTTTGTTGCCTGCCACCACATTGGTCGTGGGGAAGTCGCGGATGACGCGGTTGAGCCGCACGTAGCGCGGCACCTGCACTTTGCAGGCAACCAGCAGCTCAGTCAGCGTTTCCTCGTCGTAGGGGTGGTACTCGCCGCGCTGCCAGTAGTCGTACAGTTCGGCGTTTTCCACCAGCATGCAGGGATACACTTTGAGCTCGTCGGGGCGTACGGCCGTATCCGACCAAATCTTGCCGAAATCAGCCACATCACTTTCCGGCGTTGCCCCCAGCAGATTGGCCATCCAGTGGCCGTGAATCTTGAAGCCGCCCAGCCGCAGCAGGCGGAAGGCGTCGCGGGTGCTTTGCACGTCATGACCACGGGCGTTCAACGCCAAAATGTGCTCATTGAGGCTTTGGATGCCCACCTGCACTTTGGTCACGCCGAGATAGCGCAGCCAGCGCAGCTCGTCCACATCCACGTGATCCTGGCGGGTTTCGACGACCAGCCCCACGTTGCGGCGTGGCCCGCTGGCGTTTTTCTGCTGGGCTTCCACCAACGTTTCGGCATCTTCCCCGTTCATGGCGTCCAGACACCGCTTGACAAACCATTCCTGGTAATCGCGGCGGTAGCTGGACCAGGTGCCGCCCAGAATGAGCAGCTCGATCTTTTCGGCGGGGTGGCCAATTTGCTCTAAAGCGCGGATGCGAGCGGCCGTTTGGGCATATGGATCAAAGCCATGACGTTCGGCCCGTTGAGCGCCCGGTTCGTCGTGCAGGTAGCTTTTGGGCATGCGCACGTCGGTGGGGCAGAAGATGCATTTGCCGGGGCAGGGGTACGGCTTGGTAAGCACCGTCACGACGGTGACGCCCGCCTGGCTACGGATCGGTTTCATTTGCAGGTGGATGCGCACATCGGGGTCAAACTCGGCCCAACCCGCCTCGCACAGCTCTTCGTACAGGCGGATGACATTGCTTTTGGAGAGCCAGGGCAGGCCACGGCGGGCATATTCGCGCATGGTGTTTTGGTACTTTTTGGAGGATAACGGCCGTTTCCCCACGAGCTCATTTACCAACGCCAAAAACAGCGGCTCTTGCCCCGCAGCCAGCAGCACCGGCTCATTGCGCGACTGCCATTCATCCACTTTCACCTGCACCTGATCCGGCGGTATTAAAATATTTGGCGTTTGTTTTTTAGCCATAACTCTAAACTATTCACACGTTTTTACGGGCTTACTCACAGAATCAGCCTCGTTTGCGGTTAATTATCCACAACTTACCCACAGTTGCCTCACCATTGCGCGATTTTAAGCAGTTGCTTAGGGAGATATGGGCAAATTCTCTAGCTTTACGGCCGTTCTCCCTGGCAAGATTGGTCCAATCTTGGTGCAACTTTACTCACGCGATCTCAGCCAGCAGTTCAACCATCGTGCGCAGTGTCTCCACATCAAAAACAGTGATGTTCATAGTGGTGACGGGTGAATCAAGCCAGAGCGACAGCCGTTCCTTGACACGCTCGCGGGGGCCAACCAGGGCCACATCGTCAATGAGCGCGCCAGGGACCTTCATCATGGCCATGCCTTTGTCGCCTGCCAGGTATAAATCCTGGATTTCTGCGGCGGCAGCTTCGTAGCCGTAGCGCCCTGCCAAATCTGTGTAGAAGTTTTTGCCTTTGGCCCCCATGCCGCCGATGTACAGGGCCAGGAACGGCCGTAACATATTATACGCCACCTCCACATCATCATGAATCACCACGGAAACGGTGGGGGCAATGTCAAAATTGGCAATGCTCTTGCCGCCGCCAGCCCTGGCAAAGCCCGCTTCGATGTGCGGCTTGTAGATTTCGTCGTATTTGCTGGGGGAAAAGAAGATGGGCAGCCAGCCATCAGCAATTTCGGCGGTGAGTTCCACGTTTTGCGGGCCGATGGCCGCCAGATAGATTGGAATATCGGGCTGAGCTTCCAACGTGCTTTTGAGCGGCTTGCCCAGGCCAGTGGCCCCTTTGCCCTGGTAGGGAATCTGGTACAGCTTGCCTTCGTACTGCACCGGCGCTTCACGTTTGAAGATGGCCCGGACAATCTCGACATATTCGCGGGAGCGGGTGAGCGGACGGCCGTAACTCTCGCCATGCCACCCTTCCACCACCTGCGGCCCGGAGAGACCAAGACCCATGAGGAAACGGCCGTTCGACAACTGGTTCATCGTCATTGCCGTCATGGCGGCGTTGGCGGGGGTGCGGCCGGGCATCTGCATGATGGCCGTGCCCAGCTTGATGTTCTGCGTTTGTGCCCCCAGCCAGGCCAGCGGCGACACCGCATCCGAACCATACGCTTCGGCCGTCCAGATGGCGTACACGCCCAGCCGATCCGCTTCTTTTACCAGCTCAACGGGCAGCTCAATGCGCCGCCCGGCGTAGCCCAACATGATTCCTAAACGCATAACACCCTCCAGAATGGTTAATGGTCAATTTTTAATGGTTAATGGTTTGGCAGGTACGATGCGCTTTTAGAAGTGCGTCGCACCTGTGGTAAGGAGAATTGTACCAAAACAAAAGCCACCCGTCTGGCGGCAGGCGGGTGGCTTTTGTCGGTTAGAAATAGTGAGGAAACGGCCGTTCCCCACACCCCCTCATTCCCCCACCACCAACAAAACCTTGCCGCCAGACATGGTGGCCTCGTAGTCGGCGACGGCTTGTTGGGCCTGGTCCAAGGGGTACCGCGCTCGCACCTCGGTTTTGAGTGCCGTCAACAGCAGCGTTTGGGCGCGTCGCCACATCAGCAGGCTGGGCAAGAAGCTTTTCTGCCCAACCCAGCGCGTTAGCCAGAAGCCGTCTACCGACTTACCCTGAAAAATTAGCCCGCCAGAAGTCAGCGCCAGGTCTTGCTGGGCCAGATTGCCGTACACCGTCACCCGGCTGTGGTTGGGCATGGCGGCCAGCAGCTGCTGCGGCGTGTCCCCGGCAATGGCGTCAAACGCCAGCCGGATGTTTTGCTGGTGGCACAGGTCGTGGAGATGCTCGGCAAAATGGGGGTCGCTGCTGTTGAGAACGGTGTGCATCCCCTGCGCGTTGAGCTGCTCAACCTGCTCGGCTCGCCGCACGATGTTGACAACTTCGATGCCCTCTTGCTGCCCCAAACGATGCAGCATCAACCCCAAGACACTGGCCCCGGCGGTGTTGAGCACCGTTTTGTGTCCCGCTTTTTTGGCGATGTCAATGAGGGCAACGGCCGTTACCGGATTCACCACCGACATCGCCCCTTCTTCCAAACCCACCGCGCCCAGCAGCGGCAGCGCATAATTTACCGAGGTGGCCACATACTCCGCCCACAAGCCATCCCCTTGTTGCTGGGTAACGCAGGCGACCCGCTTGCCCAGCAGAAAACGGCCCATCAGGCCGGTGTCGCGGCCAACGGCCACCACCGTGCCGGAGCCTTCAAAGCCGGGAATGGTGGGCAGCGGCTTTTGGAAGCCGTAGCGCCCCTGCAAAAAGCTCAGGTCTGATGGGTTCAGGGGCGAGGCAGCGACCTTCACCAGCACCTCTTTTGGCCCTGGTTGGGGTACGGGGCACTGCACAATTTGTAGTCCGGCCGCTCCGCTATAGGTTTGTAAGTGAACGGCCGTCATTTGTTCAGGAAGTTTGGGTTGAGTCATGAAATCTCCAAGTTGTTTGGGGCAAACCAGCGCAAGCCTTCGCGCAAAAAGGTAGCGGCTAGATCGTCCAGGGTAAGGTGGGGTGTTTTAGGGATGGAAACGGCCGTTTCCATCTCCACCACAGCTTCTTTCAGCACGGCTTGTTGCGCTGCGTTTAACGATTCCTGCTGCAAAAGTGAGACCCAGGCCAGCGCAATCTCCCGCTCGCCACGCCGCCATTGCAGGCTGGGCAGACGCACCAGCACATCCATAATGTGCGTTTGCATCTTTTGCGTTTGGGCGCGCTGTAAGCTGGCCACCAGGTGCCGGGCCATTTTGGGCCATTGCTCTCGCGTCTGCGCCAGCAGCGCAAAACTGTAATCAATTTCCACCAGGTTGCGCTGCTCGTTTACCTTTAGAAACAGTTCTTTGCTCAATGTCAGCGCCGCCTCGGCCTCGGCAAGCTCGCCTTTGTTTTGGTGGTAATGGGCCAACCATTTCTGGGCAAACGCCTCAGTGAGGGGAATCTGATTCTGGTTGGCCAGTTTGGCTGCCCGGTGCAGCGCTTTGGCCGCTTCTTCAGGCCGTTTTAAGGTAAAAAGCCGCTGGGCGATGCCGCTGAGAACAATTGCTTCGTAGTAGGTATCTTCAATTTGGGCGAAGGCGTCCAGCGCTTGTTGCGCGTAGGCCAGCGCCCCCTCCGGGTCGCCCAAAAAATCGGTGTGGTAAGAGCGGGAGACGTACAAGACGCCAAACAAAACCGGCTTTTGCAGTTCAAATGCGATTGCCTCCAGCTCGTTCAGCATTTCTGGCACGTCTTCAAGTTTGCCCTGCTGCATGTTGGTGCCTACCAGTGCGTTGTAGGCGTCGAACAGGTCATCTAGCGCCACATGTTGCCGCAGCAGGGGAATGGTTTGCTGAATGCGATCTACCACACCGTCGTAATCGCCTAAAATTCGGGCGCTGTTGCCTTCGGCGACGGTGAGCTGGGCGTGCAGTAGCCGCTGTTGGGTGGCGGCCTCTGGTAAATGCCAGCCTGCATCTTCCAACTGGCGGCAGGCCTCGGCCATGAGGTCACGGATGGCATAGAAGCGGTTTTTTTGGAAGTGTAGGCGAACGAACGGCCGTCTCATCGCCATCACCCAAGCCCAAACTGGCTGAGACTGGGTAGCCACCAGGTGGGCAATGCTCCAACGCCAGGCGGCGACCAGATCGTCGTAGGCGGTAACCAGGGCGGGCAGGCTTTGCAAATAGGTGGGGCGATGGTAGGTTTGGCTGCTTTCGGTAATGAATTGGGCAAAGTAGCTGGCGTGACGGCCGTATAAAGTCAATTCTTCAGCGGCATCGCGCTGTTCAGCAGCAAAGGTTTTGAGCAGGGGGTGAATTTGGAAACGGCCGTCTGCCAGTTTTAGCAGCGCTGTATCCACCAATCGGTTTAGCTGCGCCTCCGTTGCCCCCACTACCGATTGTGCTGCTGCCGCGTCAAACGCCGCCGGAAACACGGTGAGATTGGCAAAAATGGGGCGCAGCGGCTCCGGCAGCAGCTCCCAAGAGTACAAAAACATTGCTCGCAAGCTGCGATGGCGGGCGGGCACATTGTGCAGCGGCGACGACAGTGACCCTAAATTTTCGGCCACCTGCCGGGCGATCTCTGCACAACTGGCGTACCGCACGGAGCCAGCCGCCAGCTCAATGCCCAGCGGGATGCCTTCTAGCAGGTGACACGTTTGCAAAATGGCGGGCTGGTCAGCGGGGGTGGGAGCAAAGGTGAACTGGCTGCGCTGGGCGTGGGTCATAAAGAGCTGCGCCGCATCGCTATGCAGCGGTTCTGCCCCTGTCAGCGGCAAGCCAGCTAGATCGAAAACCGTTTCTTCTACCAAATTTAGCCGTTCGCGGGAGGTGACCAGCAGCTTTATGTGGGGTGCTTCGGTGAGCAGCCGAGCCAAAAAGTCCCGGTTTTGGGTAACAAGCTGCTCAAAGTTGTCCAAAATGAGCAGCATTTCTCGCTGGCGCAGGTGGGCAATCGCTTCTTCGGTGGGGGCTTGCCGCCCGCTGGCCGTGACGCCTATTGCTTGCAATACCTGTTGGGCAAAGGGAACGGCCGTTGCCGCAGCCTCTACCCCAATGAGCGAAACAAAAAAGGTGCCATCTAAAAACATACCTGCTTGCTGCTTTGCCAACCGCCGGGCAACTTCCAGCGCCAGCCGGGTCTTGCCGATGCCGCCAATGCCAAACAGGGTAATGAGCCGCCGTGATGGGTCGGCCAGCAGTTGCAGAATGGTGCGCATTTCTGGTTCGCGGCCAATGAACTGGTCGGTGGGGACGGGTAAATTGTGCGGTGGTGGGGTGGTCAGGTTGTTGATGCGTTCGTACAGGGCGACGGTTTGAGGCAGCACGGCCACGCCCAGCTCGTCGGCAAACAAGTTGACGACTGTTTGGTACTGTTGCAGGGCGCGTGCCCGCTGGCCGGTGCGCATGAGCAGTAACATTTTGGTACGGTGCATTTCTTCCAAATATGATTCGATGCCTAGCAGTTTGTTCACTGCGTCGAGGGCGTCCCAGTAGGTGGCTTGTTCTTGAAGCTGGGTAACCTGCGTTTTAAGCGCTTCTATGGCTTTTAGGCGCAGCCGTTCACGCTCGACGAGTGCCCAATTTTCAAATTCGGGGGCGTCGCGCAGGAAGAAGCCCGCCAAAAAATCGCCGCGATATAGTTCCAGGGCGCTGTCTCGCTCGTTCTTGTCTAATTTTTGGTTGAATTGGGCGCTGTCTAGCCAGATGTCTGCCTGTGGATTGATGCCAACGGTACGGCCGTCTATCAACAAAAACGGAGCTAATTCCTTGCGCAGCCGGGAAAGCGTTGAGCGCAGATTGGCCGCTGCCTGCTTTGGCGTGCTTGCCTGAAAAAAGAGGTCAATGAGCTGCTCGCGATCTACGGAGGTTCGCTGGTGCAGTAAATAAATCAACAAGGCCTGGGCGGCACGGGTGGGAATGCTTTTTACGGGTTGATCATTCAGCAAGAAGGCCGCTCCGCCAAGCAGCCTTACCTCCAATCTGCCTGCCATGAGAACTCCTGTGGAAGAAGGTGGTGTTGGTAAATGCGGCTGGTGGTGGGCCGTTGGGCAAATGCGGGTAAGTTCTTGAAATTAGCCAAAGCCATCTCTCCCGCTGTTCCTTGATTAAACTACAGATAAATCGCTCCCCGTTTTGGGGAACTTGCCGTAGTTTGCTTTACACCAGCCGCTAATATTTGTTGTTTGGGGCCATTTTGTATTGGCGGGAGGATTATAGCACAGTGGTTTTGAGGCAACGCAACTGGGATAAAAAGCCACACCTGTTGGCGAAGCTTGTTTTGGGTTTTACGGCCGTTTTAATCCATCCATCAGATCGCTGAATCATATCCAAACTGGCGCATTAGCTCCCAATCAATTGTGTTTTTAATAACGGCTAACTCTGGTTCTGTTAGCGCAGCTAAATAATTTTTGTTGGTGTAATATGCATGGTTGAAGGGTAGATAATGGACTTCGGTCGGTTCATTGTCCCAGTGGGTGGGGAAGACGATGCCCGAAACGGCCGTAAAGCTGGCTGGCCGAGGTAAATTCAGCACTTTGCAAATATCAAAAAAAACAGACGCTTGATCCTGGAGCAGTTTTTCATGTTGTACAACAAGCGCTCGGTCGGGTAATTCTTCAGCCAGGTTCAACCAGGCAGCATAGTTGTGGTTAAATTGATGGCACGCTGTTGCCAGGCTTTTTAGATATTCAGACGCCTGGTAGGGTGCATGTTTTTTGGCTTGTTGATACCCAAACCATTTCATGATGCTGTGTCCCCAGGCATAGGGATGTTTGATGGAAATGAGAATGAATACCTGCCGATTTTTGATTGCCTCAGCAAGGCCACAAGAGGCTTCGTCTATGTAAGTATTTTGCGACCGTTCATTTAAATCTGTGGTTTCTGCGCGACGCAAGTTTGTCACCTGTTTGATTTTTTCCAGGGCGTTGGCCCCTGATCTTAGTTCATCACGCAGCTGATTAAAGTCTATTGGTTTTTGATGCTTGTCACCCAGGATGTGCATCAACACGTTGCAATTTGGGCAATTGATTTGGAGCATGGCTCGCAATAAATTGGTGCCTGTTCTGCGTGCGCCATACTGCTTAATAAACTGGCTCATAATTTATTCCTACGCCTTTTTCAGCAATTAGGTTTTCAAACAGGTTTTGCCACTGAAGGCCAATCTTTTCCCAGCTATAAATCGTTTGTTGCGTCTTTTGCAAGCCAGACAACCGGTATTTGTTGTATAGATGCCTGTCGGACATAAGCTTTTTTAATGCATCGCCCAGTTGCACTGAGGAAATTTGGTTTCCGGATACCATTAATTTGTGTACCGATGATTCCGTATGCACTGGCAGAATCAGCGCTGAATCTTGCCACAATTCGGCGCAGGCACTGTGGTCGGGCAAAATTTGGGGCGCTCCGGTTGCGGCATGTTCCCAGCTAACCAGCCCCCACCCTTCGCCAACGGCCGTATTTACCCCCACATCGCACGCATTGTAAATAACATTGAGCATTTCCGAAGACACAGCGGGGTGCCCGGTTTGAGTTCGTAAAATCAGCTGGTCGGCAATACCCAGGCTTCGCGCCATGCGCCTCACATCTAAACCAAAATTATGTGGCTCCATATGCAAAAAGAGGCGGGTATCTGGTGGCATATCTTGCGCAAAGTGAGCAAACCCCTCCAAGGTAAGATCAATGCGCTTGCGTGGTTGGTTGCGGTTGGCATTTAGCACCCAAAAACCCCGCCATAATTCTGGTTGATTAGGGAACAATCGTTTCCTGGCTAAAAGCCGTTGTTGTTCAGGATCGCTATCAAGAACAAAAAATTGAGATAATGCTAATCCGTGCGGAATAACGGCAATGTCACAAAATAGCTTTTTTTGTGCATTTGCATTTAACTGGGCGCAAGCTTCAACGACTTTTCGGCCAAATTGGGTGAACGTAACAATGCAGTCTAACGCTTCAAGCGCTACATCCAGGGGCTCTGTTGTTTGGGTGTCAATGGGCGCATACCCTACCAGCAGCGGTTGCCGACCAGATTGCTTAACTGCACTGGCAAACCGCGCAATGACCCAAGGATCGCCATATAACAACATAATTTGCGGCTCAATTTCTGCCACCAAAGTTGTAATGCGGTCTTCCGCAAAAACATCTACAGGATTGGGATTAGGATGGAGCCTGTATGGATTAGGCGCATTAACCGTTGTGCACTTGCCGTGATAATCTATGCCAAGCAAGTGTGTCTCAAAATATTCCGCCTGTGTTTTGGCAATGGCTTGTGTGACCCGCGCAATGCCTGTGGGTTGCCCGGCTTGCCCTACAATTAGTAAACGCATTATGTGATGACCTTATGAAAAAGCGGGAGAATCCTTTAAATTACCCAAAGCCAACTCCCCCCATTTTGTTCAGGCAAGAACAAAATGGGGGGAGTTGACCGAATGATACTTTCTGGTTATTGGGGTGGTTCGATTTGGTTTGTGCTTAACAGGGCAACGGCCGTTGCCTCTGCCTGGCTAACAATGGTGGGGTTGTTTGACCAATTTTGCACCATCGCGAAGTTTTCAATCGCGTTACCAGAGTTGATATTTGTTTGCCCGATGCATAAATACGATGCCAACCCCCACCACCACGAGATATTCAGGTTTTGGCTCCATTCGGTTAGCGAGGCCCCGCAAGAAACCAGCCAGTCCCGAAACGCCTTTGTTGGGTATAGGCGCACATCCACAGCAAAGGCGGCCACTGCACAAATATAATCTGTCTCCTTCACCGCCTGAATGTCGGCCATGATGGTGTCATAGATTGATAGCGGATTTTGAGGAGCCTGGGGAGCATAGTAAATCTTGCTCAAGATAGGATCATAAGTGGTGGGATTGAACAGCGAAATTTGGTATCCAGAGCTAATGCCAAGCCCCTGCGCTGTGGGCGAATTTGCTTCTGTGGCGGGCACGGCTTTGCCATTCATAATGATTTGAGCAGAAGTAAGGTAGTTGGTTTGGTTTGGTCCCTGGAAGCGAGCAAACTGAATAGAGGTGGAAACTTCACAGGCTGCGTTTAAATACGCTTCGATGGCTTGGTTAACGGCAGTTGCCTGCTCATCTACAAACAAAAGCGACAGCGGCTTTAAGTCGAACTCAATTACCGAAGGATTCTGCATCACAGACTGCGTCCACCCTTGAAAAATATTACTGTCACTGTCCCCAAAGACAGGATTAAGCGCATTCAGGGGGCTGCTATCGCCACCGATAGTTGAGACATGCACCACCCGGCTATCTGCCCACTGCTGGCCCAATTGGTTCCACTCCACTTCAGCCTCCGCTTTGGCCGAAAAGAAGACCGCTTTGTATTCCAACGACAGCTTCGAATCAATCGCCTGTTCATTTGAACTGAACGATTTTTCAACTGCCACATAATAATCAAGGCTGCCGCCTACAGTCACCCCGGCGACAAAATGCGTGCCAAATTTGCGGAAGAAAGCGTAAAACTTATCCTTATTGGCATCAGAAAAGGTGATGGGAAGCTCTAAAAAGAGCGGATCATCTGTGAAGTTTGAGGAAAGCAAGCTGTCTGATTCAGAGGTCAGGGACAGCTTCCAACCATTGTAATTGGCCTCAGACAAGCCGTAGAAATAGGATGTTTCGGTATTGGTTGTGGCCGAATAGGCAAAATCAAACTGCCCACTAAAAACGCCGATCGAACCCGATAAACTGGCCTTGGCTGCAAAATGGTTCTTGAATTGATCGCGGGTATTAAACACCTGCGTTGATCCTGTGGTGTGGGTGTAATCATGAACGGAAACATTATCTGGTACTGTATAGGTGATTTTGGTTGGTTGATATTGCCATTGGGTGCCATTTTGGTTTGTCTGGCTGAACAATTGTTGCGTAAGTGAAGAGATGCCATATTCGCCAAGAACATTAAAACCAGCCCCAAGAGCGCTCGCGCCGGGTATGATATTCATTGTGTTTTCTTCCTCCTGGATTGCAAAATCCTGTACAAGTTGGTTGTTACAAAGGTTGGCAATGCCATTAAAACCATTGATGCCTAAAAAGTTTGCCAAACGCCGCGCGATGCAATAAAACCAATCCAAATCATTGTCATTTCTCCAGCCTAAAATCGTTGCCTGGTCGTTGGCATTATTCAGGTCCATTGATGCCATAGACGCTAATTCATTATCTTTAGGGATGTCGCCCTGGAAGGCTTCTAACAAGTTGGCGCAAGTGGTAATATGTTGGTTATTGACATCTGTAATTGCTTCGGCCGTTTCAGCTAGCTTGGCCTGAATTGCAGCAAGATAATTATTAAAATTGACATCGCTAACTTGATAATAATAGGCATAGAATTGTTGTGGGTTATTGCCCCTTTGATCGGTAAACTGTTGTGCTGGCGGCACCGCAGCGCCAGCGCCTTGAGACCCAATGGCCACGCCAGTCTCTTCTAAAAATTCTCGCATGGCACCATTCGCTGGCGTTTCATTTGCGTTTAACGCGCCACCAGGAAAGGCTACCTTTCCCCCGCCATGGGCGATAGGAAAACCATTTGGATAAACGTTGCCTGGCAGCGTTGAGCAAAACCAATAAGCCGTTTGCCGCTTGGTGCCAATGAGAAAGCGCCCCGTTTGGGTGTAAACAACACAATAAACTAAAGCCATTACACACTCCTTTAACCACTTTTTTTACAATAAGATGGCTAAAGTGTAATGTTTGCCAGATGGAACAGGTCCCCCTGTGTGGTATGATTGCGGGGACAGCAAGGGGGACAATTTAGTTGTGTGATAAAAAATGGCGCAGATGCTTTCGGCAGGGGATTGGGTACGGCAGCGGCGTGAGGCTTTGGGGCTGACGCGCAAGGCGTTGGCTGAGTTGATTGCTTGTTCACCGGATACGATTAAGAAGGTTGAGGGAGAATTGAGACGGCCGTCTCACCAAATTGCCACGCTGCTTGCCCAACATCTGCACATTCCCACTGCTCATAAAGAAACGTTTATCCGCTTCGTGCGCGGCAGCTTTGTCCCCAGCTTTCTGGCTCCCCAAGATGACCTGCCCGGTGCACAGTCCACACCAGATCGCTTCAAGGTGCTTAGCCGCTTGGACCCTTTACCAGAGCAAGAGCTGTTTGGCGTTGCCCAGCGGCAGCAGCAGATTATTAGCAAGCTTGAGACTGTGGAACGGCCGTTTCTCATCAGCATTGAAGGGTTAGGGGGCCTGGGCAAAACCAGTCTGGCTCACACTACCGTACACCACTTTTTAAATAGCAATCGCTTCGCTGACATCGCCTGGGTAAGCGCCAAGCAAGAAGCCTACATTACCGGGCGCGGCATTCAGCCCACGCAAAAACCAGCGCTAACCACCGACACGCTCATTGACCTGCTGCTCATTCAACTAGCCGATGGGCCTTACCCGGTTGGCGACCCGAATGCCAGGCGTCTTTTTCTTTTACGGCTGCTTAAACAAAAACCATGTTTGATTGTGGTGGATAATTTGGAAACGGCCGTAGACACCCATACCCTGCTCCCCCTGCTGCGCACTCTGGCGAACCCCAGTAAATTCCTCATTACCAGCCGTTTGAGCCTGCAAGCAGAAAGCGATGTGGCCTGCCTTAGCCTCAGTGAACTGACAGAGGCGGATGCGCTGGCGTTTTTGCGTTACGAAGCCAAGGCGCAACATGTTCAGCCGCTGCTCAACGGTGGCGAAGCGGCCCTGCGCCACATTTACCAGGCTGTGGGGGGCAATCCGCTGGCGCTCAAGCTCATCATTG
Source organism: Ardenticatenaceae bacterium (assembly GCA_020634455.1). Taxonomy (GTDB): domain Bacteria; phylum Chloroflexota; class Anaerolineae; order Promineifilales; family Promineifilaceae; genus Leptofilum. The sequence continues at coordinate 2,538,992 of JACKBQ010000001.1, forward strand.
GGCAGGCTCACTTTTTGCCGCTGGGTACCATTTTGGCCAACTTGCAGCGCCAACGTGCCAGCGCTCCCAACGAATTTTATGCCTACGTGTATTGGCAATCGTGGCAAATGCTGGAGGCAAACGGCCGTACCTTGCTGCTCAATTTACCCCTGGTGCCCAATGGCACCTTTGCCCAACTACAAACTGCCAGCCAGCTACCGCTCCAACCGCTACAGCAAGCCCTGGCCAGCCTACGACAGCTTTCCCTGGTAGAAGTTGGCGGCGATCTGCACCAACCGCGCTATCGGCTGCACCGGCTCACCGAAACGTTTGTGATGAATGAGTTGCTGCATTGGCAACAACGGCCGTTCGCTTCCGTAGAAGTGCCGGAGGAAACGGCCGTCTTCCAACAATCCATCCAAACCATGCTTACACACTGGCACGAAAACACGGCCGTAAAAACGGTGGATGTCAACACGCTGGACGCCGAGCGCGAAGGTATCCTCAAAGCCATTCAGTTGGGGTTGCATCTCCCCACCGCCTGGCCAGCTATCCGGGAACTCGTTTTTGCCCTGACCCCCTACATGGAGCGGCGTGGTCATTGGCAGTTGTGGCAAAAAACGTTAGCAGAGGCCCTGGCAATGGCTCGCCAGCAAGAGGATGTGGCCGGGGAAGTTCGCGTGTTGGGTGTGTACGGCCGTATCCTGCAACGCCAAAACAAAATCAGTGAAGTTGTCGCCACTTACCGCCGCATGATTCGTTTGGCACGGCAAACCGGGAACGAAATCGAAACCGCACGCGCCTGCTCCAACCTCGGCTTTGCCCTCATCGCCCGGAAGCAGTGGTGGCGGGCAGAGCAGCTTTGCTGCCACGCCCTGGCCATCTTCAATGCCCACGCCTACCCACACGGACAGGCCCATACCCACAATCATTTGGGCATTCTGTTTCACAAACAGCAGCAGTGGGCCGCTGCCAAAACCCATTTACAAACCGCCTGCCAAATTTGGCAAGCAAATGAGGATTGGTACGGTTTGTTGTACGGGTTGCAAAACCTAGGATATTTACATAACGATATGAATGAGCCAGAAGAGGCACTGCATTACCTGCAAAACGCCGAAAACTATTCCAAACAGGTAGGCGAGCAAGGTGAACGGCCAAATATTTACCTAAATATGGCCGTTGCCCACCAAAAAGCAGGTGCAGCGACACAAGCAGAGCAACTGGCGCGGCAAGCCGAGGCCGTTTACCAACAACAAGGCAACCTGCGCGGCGTTTGCCTGGCGTGGGAACATCTGGCCACGATTTACCAACAGCAAAATAACCCGGCCAAGGCAGACCAGTACCGCCAGGCCGCAGAAGACGGCCTCAAAAACCTCATAACAGTTTGATACCTGTTGAATTGCCACAGGGTTCACAGATAGCTTGGCGGCCAAGGTTCGTACCGCAGCTTTCTCTTTTGGTTTTCACAAAGTAAACATGCAAAGATTGGACCAATTTCAGTCGAGAATATTCAGAGACTGTGTGAACAAATTGGCCCAATCTTTGAGAAATGCAGATTAACCAGCGCATCCCCCGCCACTGTGAGCGCCAATACCGCAGGCATGGGTCACAGGCACTGTTTCCAAATCAAGCTGGCTCGCCACCAATCCAGACCCAAACAACAAAGAAACTGCTAAGCCAATAGCTACCACTGTTTGTTTCAACTTGAAAATATTCATTTTGATGCACTCCTGTACAAAATCAGCTATAAAATCCAATAAGTGGTGGGCATCGAGTTGAAAATTCCAGGTAAAGCGGTGCTTTACCCCCTTGCGCAAGGACACGATTCCCTTGTTTGTTACTGGGAAGAGCATAGAAAATGAGTGTGAGACAGGTGTCACGAAACTGTCACGAGATTATTTGAAGGGGCACAATTTTGTTGCAAATTAGTTGTTTGGGTGGGTTCGTGGCGGCGCTGAACGGCCGTTCCCTCACCAATTTCCACAGCAGCAAAGCGCAGGCACTGCTAATTTACCTGGCAGTAGCTGGTGGGCGGCACACGCGGGCGCATCTGGCTGGGCTGCTCTGGCCAGACTTCAGCGAGACGCGGGCGCGGCGCAACCTGTCGCAAACACTCAGCACCCTACGCAAGCTTTTGGACGCTCCCCAAGCGCCCCCATTTTTCGAGGCCGACAGCCACACCGTCCAGCTGCGCCCGGAAAATGTGCAGGTGGATGTACGACAAATGGCCGAGGTGTTAACAGCCGTATCTCAACACCCACACCCCAGCTTACCCACCTGCCCCGGCTGCACCCAAAAGCTGCAAACGGCCGTTGCCCTCAGCCAGGGTTCCTTTTTGCCCCAATTTTCCATTGAAGATAGCAACCTGTTTGAAGATTGGCTCACGCGCCAGCGCGAGCGCACCTTCCAGCAAACCATTCAGGCGCACACCCAACTTAGCCGCTGCCTGGCCGCCCAGCGCCGCTCCGACGAAGCGATGCAGGTTACCCGCCAGCTGCTGGCCATCGCCCCCTGGCTGGAAAATGCCCACCAGCAGCTCATGCGGCTGCTGGCCCAGGCTGGTCAGCGCACCCAGGCCTTGGCCCAATACGATCACCTCACTGAGCAGCTCATGGCCGAACTAGGCGTTGGCCCGTCGGCAGAAACGGATGCGCTGTATGACCAGATTTTGGCGGGTACGCTAGGGGAAGTGCATGTGGGGGAAGCGGTTCTGCAACCAGCTCGCCCCGCGCCATTCATGCCGCCGTTTGTGCCGCCGCACGTTACTGGGCGACAGGCGGAGTTGGCTCAAATTGAAGCGTGGCTTCAGCAAAATTCGGCAGTGCGCATGGCCCTGGTGGGCATGGGCGGCATCGGTAAATCTACCCTGGCGGCTCAGGCTGGGCGGCAGTTTGCCCACCAGTTTGCCGACGGCGTGCTGTGGGGCAACAGTCGCACCAGCCCAGCTCAAAACATTCTAGACGTTTGGGCACAGGCGTATGATCACGATTTCAGCAGCATTACCGATTTAGACAGTAAGGCAACGGCCGTTCGCGGGTTGCTGGCCGACAAAAACGTGCTGATTATTTTAGACAACGTGGAAAATGCAGCCGAGGTGCGCCCCTTGCTGCCCACAGGCAAGCAGTGCGCCGTGCTGCTTACCAGCCGCAGCGCCGATGTGGCTGCGGCACTGGCCAGCCACACCTTGCCCCTCGTTGAGCTGTCATCAGCCGCTTACCAGCAGGTAATGCGCCAGATTGTGGGCGAAGCTCGTCTGACGGCCTCACCAGAAGAAGCGTTAGCCGCGCAAACTATCGGGCAGCGGCTGCACCATTTGCCACTGGCGGTAGAGATTGCCGCGCAGTTGCTTAAAGCACGTCCGCGCCTGACGCTGGCTGCGATGGCCGAGCGACTGGCGGATGCCCAGCAGCGGCTGGGGCTAAAAATTAATGATCAGGCGGTACGCACCTCGTTTGAACTCAGCTGGGAGGGGTTAACGGCCGTTTCTCGGACCACATTTGCGGTGATGGGGCTGTTTGGCGGACGGCCGTTCACGGCCGAAGCCCTGGCGGCGGCAACCGGGCAGGACGCCTGGGCTGCCGAAGACACGCTTTATACACTCACAGCGCTTTCGCTGGTGAACGAGAGCGGGGAAATGCGCTACCAACAGCATCCTCTGCTGGCTGACTTTGCTGCCGAAAAACTGGCCGCTATGCCAAATGCACACGCCACAGCCATTGGGCAGATGGCTGACTATTACACCCAATTTGGTCAAACCCACGCCAACAGTCTCGCACACCTGGCTCCAGAGTGGGAAAATGTGTTGGGGGCCGTTACGGCCGTTCATCAACAGCAAGATTGGCAGCGCGTGCTCAGCCTTACCGCTGCCTACGGCCGTTCCTGGTTTGGCTACAATCGCTTTAATGATGCTCAGATGGCGTATGCTTTGGCCGAAACGGCCGCACAAGCCAGCAACAATAACGCGCAACTTGCCCACACCCTTATGAATTGGGCCGAAGTGGGCATTGAGCAAAGCGATTATGACACAGCCTGGGCAAGATTAGAAACTGCGCTTCATCACTTCCACCAACTGGAAGATGGCGCAGGTATCGCCAAAACCAACTACTTCCGCGCATTCATTCTCTTCGACCAGGGTCAGTACGCCGATGCCGAAAAGTTATTGCTAGACAGCCAACACATCCAACACCAGCTGGGCGACCAGCACGGTGAGGCGGCTACCCTTGATTTGCTGGGCAGCGTCTATTTTGAAATTGATGAGAACACGGAGCGAGCCAGGCAATTTGCAGAATCAGCCTATCAGTTGCAAACAAAGCTGCAAAATCAAACCGGGCAAATTCCTGTTTTGCGACTTTTATCCCACATTGACATCCGAGAGCAGCAGTTAGATACGGCCGAGGCGTTTGTGCAAAAAGCAATTCAACTTAGCCGCTCGCTCAACAATTTGTCGGAACTGGCAGCGTCATTCTTTTTGCTCATTGCTATTTATCGCAAGCGGGAAACATTTGCGGAATTTTTCCCGGTGGCGGAGGAAACGGTGCAAATTTTTCAACGCTTGGGCAACAAGCGATTTGAAGCGGCCACCTTGCGTCAAATTGCCTTGGTGAATATGGTAACGGAGCAGTACGAAGCGGCCAAAACCACCCTGATGGAAGTTCTGGCCCGGTTCCGGGAAATTGAAGAGCGGTACGGCTATGGTTTGGTTCTCACTGATTTGGGGGATGTACACCAAAAATTAGGCGATCCAGAAGCCAGCCGGCAAGCGTGGTTAGAAGCCAAACAAATTGCCGATTTTTTGGGGCACGCTCATTTGCAAGCTCAGGTTGAAGCTCGGTTAAACGGCCGTCTACAAATAAATTAGCGGCATTGAGGGAAGTAATTGGGGCGGCTTACGAACTGATGTTACGCACGCACTCTGGATAAGATTTCAAAAGTCTTCAAGGCCATTTGCTTTTCACCAGAGAGAAACAAGACTTTTGAAATCTACGCTGCATAACATGAGTGACTAAGTTCCTGGTTCGTCAATTGAATCGGGGTTGATGTTGCCTTTCGGGCCTTCATCAGACCAACTGCCGTGGAGCAGCAGCTCTACCAGCTGGCGGCTGTAGTTCACCTGGGTTAGCTGGTTTTGCAAGGCCTGGCGTATCTGGTTGGTTTGGGCAGAGGCGGCGCTTTCAGTTTCAGCCGCGTTTAGCTTCTCGAATTTAGCTATGAGCAGCTTTTCGGCCGTTTCCTGGTATTGTTCTGTCAAGGCTGTCCCTACGTCAAAGGCATCGCTGAGGGTGGTTACGGCCGTTTCTCCCTTAAACAATCCGCGCCAATCATGCGACGAACAGGTCGCACCCCAACCAAAAAGCTTGTCTACAATCAGGTCTACGGCAATTTGGGTGCCATCCAGAATGGTGGTGGCTTTCAAGGTGCGTTTGTCTACGTCATAGCTGGTTGCCGTCAGGTCAATTTGGCTGTTGTCCGCGTTGGGCCATTTGCTTTGCACCCAGCCGGGCCACATGTTGACCACAGTTTGCTGCCATTCGGCCGTCAGGCTATCGGCGGCGGTAATGGCCCAGGCGGGCCATTGGCTGTGGGGATGCTGGGTCATGCTGCGCATAATTTGGCGGTGGATATACGGCCGTAAAACCGGCACCGGGTGATGGCTGTCATGTTGATGGATATCTACGGGCGGATCGGCAAACATGAGCGACTGAAAAGCTGCCCCATACAGCGGCCCCTCAATAAAGCAGCCATACACATCGGCAAAAAGTTCTTCCAACCAGGCAAATAGCCAATCGTATTGGCTCTTGCCCAGTTTTGCCAGGCGCACGGCCAACTGCTGCCGCAGGTTATTTTGAATGACGGTGTTGATAGCGGCCGTTCCCGGTTCTAAATGCTTTTTCGGAATTACGCCAAAGCGGTACACCAAATGCCCCGCTTCGTGCGCCAGTGCCAAATAATCGGGCGATAGCACCAGTGGAGATTCATACAGCAGGGCAAACGCAGAGATAGGGAAGCCAATAAACAATGCATTGGCATAGGGCAAAATGCGAATTTCGATTTGGTCGTTGGGATAGGTGAGAATGCGCGTGTCTTTGAACTGAAAACCGAGCGAACTGTTGTGCCCCCCCTGGTTTAACGCTCGCTCGGCCAGCACATCGGCCATCAACAGGTTATCCAAAATAAACGTAGCTGCACCGCCGCCCAATCGCATTTGGGCCGCACGCTGAATACGCAAAAAGTCAATGGAAACTTGCTTAAACAGGCTGTTAAACACATAGGCTGGGGGATGCGTTTTCCTGTCGAAAAAGTCGTCGGTAAGCGCAAGTTTAGCCAGCGCTTTTCGCAAGGCGGGGTCGTCGAAGGTGGGGGCATCGGTTACGACCGTTCCGTAGTACCCCTTGTAAAAAAAGCGGAATAATGTGTCGCCAAAGCGCAGTAGTTGCCATAGCAGCTCATTGGCAATGTCAGACTGCTGCAACTCGTGAACTTCCTCTTCCAGCAATTCCTCATCCCACGCTGCGGCCTCTTCATCGGCATAAAAAAGAATCTCTTCCAAAGAATCCCGAACTGTTTCCCAACGGGTCAGCCAATAGTCGCCATCCATTTGCCGTTCCATTCTCGCCTCCTTGGGCCGCACAATCTGCGCCATTTGCGCAATTTGTGGATATTTATTCTAGAAAAACCACTACCTTTGGTAGTGGTGCAGTAAAAAGGTTCGACGGTTGAAAGCGGTATATTTGTGCCTCCCTAGAAGGTTTGCGACCAAAAAGAGAGGCACAAATGACAAAAAGATTCCGTAAGCTAGCGCATTCGATTTACGAATGCAAATATCATGTTGTATTCTGTCCCAAATACCGCTACCGAATTCTGAAAGATGAAATAGGCAAGTATGTGGAACAACTGATTTACCGATTGTGTGAGCAGAAAGCTGGCCTGGAAGTGGTAGAGCTGAATGTTCAGCCAGATCATGTTCACCTAATCTTGTGGATACCACCCAAATATGCGGTGTCAAACATAATGGGGTATCTGAAAGGAAAGAGCGCGATAAAGCTGTTTGCCCGATATAGCCAGATAGGAAAGCAATATTGGGGACGGCACTTTTGGTCGCGTGGCTATTGCGTAAGCACAGTGGGGATAGACGAAGAGCAAATCCGAGAGTACGTTAGATGGCAAGAGAAGCAGGAAAAGCAGGAAAAGCAATCAGAAGCTATCCAAGGCAAATTGTTTGATTAAGTAGCAAATGTTAAGGTGGTCGCACCTTCTAGGTGCAACGTTTCAAAGCCACCACCTTTGGTGGTGGTCATTTACTTAGGGTGTTGAGCGTGTACGCAAAAACTCTCTTTTGTGCGTGCTGCTGGTGAGGTGTTTGTGGCAATGATAGCAAACTTCATTGGTTTTGCAGAAAAATTAGCCAAATAAAAAAGCCTCGCCAACTGGCGAAGCTTTTTTGTGCCCCCACGGAGATTCGAACTCCGGTCTTAGCCTTGAAAGGGCTACGTCCTGGTCCCCTAGACGATGGGGGCAACGGGCAAAATTCTATCATTCTGCGGCAGATGGGTCAAGAAACTTGTACAATTCGGTATGAACAATGCCTGGAATGCCCGCCCCCCACAATTGAGTGATGTGAATTCGCTGTTGGCGATTGCCACGGCCGTTTCCCAATCCACCACGCCCATTCAGGCAATCATGCAACAGGGCAACGGCCGTTTCTGGACCCTCACCCATCAATCCCAACCCATTGGCTACGCGGCCCTGCTGCCGCTGCCCGGTTTGCCCCACCTGTTTGAGCTGGCAGGCGGCATTGCCCCAGCATTCCAGCGACAAGGGGCGGGCAGCTTTTTGTGGCGGGCGGTGCAGGAAGCTGTGGCGGGAACGGCCGTCCGGCAAATTACCTTCACCACAGACGATCTAACCAGCCCAACAACCCGCTTTTTGCAGCGCCACCATTTTGAAGTTGAGCATGAAGAGTGGACAATGCAGCTGGAAAATGTGGCAACGGCCGTTTTCACCCCACCCAACTTGCCCGCAAAACTGCAAAAAGGGGGTCGCGAAACGGCCGTACGTACCTTGCCCCACCTGTACGAACGCAGCTTTGCCCACACTGCCTGGTTCCAACCGTACTCCGCCGCCGAAGTAGCTGCCACCTGGGAACCCACCGACGAGCTGTGGACGCTGGTCAGCGATGATCAGCCGATTGGCTTTGCCTGGCTGCACTTTCCTGAGCCAAACGCAGCGGAGATTGAGCCGATTGGCATAGTGACGGAAATGCAGGGGGTGGGATACGGCCGTTTCCTCCTCACCAGCTTGCTAAAAGTATTGCAAAGTCGCGGCACCCAAACAGTGTCACTGGGCGTGTGGACGAGTAACGAAACGGCCGTTCGCCTCTACCAAAGCGTCGGCTTCCAGCACAGCGGCAGCAGCTACAGCCTCACCTACACTTTCCCCTCAACATGAGCGTTCTCTAGAACCATCTTTACGAGCCGCCCAAACCGCCTTACAATGAACTGGTAATCGGTAATCCGTTATCGGTAATCCGATTGTCCGATTACCGCTCACCGATTACTGATTACCGTTCACCGGAAAAGGGAGAAAAGAGCATGTTCAAAGATATTGCGGATGTACGCCAAAAACTGGGCCAACACCAATACATCGCTTCTGAAGAAATAGGCACCGTTGTTTACCTGGCCCATGCCCTCTGCAAGCCGATTTTGGCCGAAGGCCCCGCTGGCGTAGGCAAAACCGAGCTGGCCAAAGCGTGGGCGCAGGCCACCGGGATGCCGCTCATTCGCCTGCAATGTTACGAAGGGCTGGACGAAAGCAAAGCGCTGTACGAGTGGGAGTACGCCAAGCAGATGCTGTACACCCAACTGCTGCGCGACACCCTGCGCAATGTCCTGGGCGACGTGAACAGTCTGGCCGAGGCTGCCAATCGGCTGGCCAACGAAGAAGATGTCTTTTTCTCCGAAAACTTCTTACTCCCCCGTCCCCTGCTCACCGCCCTCACCTCTGATGAACCCGTCGTCCTGCTCATTGATGAAATTGACCGTGCCGATGTGGAATTTGAAGCGTTCCTGTTAGAAGTGCTTAGCGATTTTCAGGTGAGCGTGCCGGAATTGGGCACGATTCAGGCCAAACACCAGCCGATGGTGCTGCTCACCAGCAACAACACCCGCGAACTCAGCGAAGCGCTCAAGCGGCGCTGCCTGTACCTGCACGTGGATTACCCTACGCAGGATGCCGAACTGGAAATTGTCCGCCTCAAGGTGCCTGACCTCAGGCCGGAACTGGCGCAGCAGGCGGTGTCTGTGGTTAACCAGCTGCGTAACATGGATTTGCGCAAAATGCCCAGCATCAGCGAAACGCTGGATTGGGCACGGGCCCTGGTCACGCTAAACGCCAAGGAAATTGATGAAAAAACACTCACCAACACGCTCACCGTCTTGCTGAAATATGAAGCTGACGTGCAAAAAGCGCGGCGCATGATGGGTGGCGGGAACGATGGGGGGAAATACGGCCGTTACAATCGGTAATCGGTTATCCGTAAGCCGTAATCAGTTACCCACCACCGATTACCGTTTACTGATTACCGTTCACCGGCTTTCGGAGAAAGCAAATGGATAACCGAATTGTAGAATTCATACGAGGGTTACGGGCTGCGGGCGTGCGCGTTTCATTGGCAGAGTCGGTGGATGCCCTGCACGCGATTGAGTCCTTGGGCATCACCAACAAAGAGGTGTTCCGCTCCTCGCTGCGCGCCACCCTCATCAAAGAACACGACGATTTTGCCGCCTTCGAGGAGCTGTTTCCGCTTTATTTTGGCAGCGGCGGTCCTCCTTTGCAGAACGCAATGGAGGATTTAACGCCCGAAGATCAAGAAATGATGCAAATGGCACTGAGTGCCTTAAGCGGCCGTATGCAGCAGCTGCTCGATTGGCTTTCTAGCGGTGAAGGCCCCAGCAAAGAAGAGCTGGAAGAGATGGCGCGTCGCGCGGGCGTAGAATGGGCCAACAACCAGCAAGAAGCCCGCTGGGTCACCCGCCGCATGTTGCAGCAAATGGGGTTTGCTCACCTGGAAGAGCAAATGCAGGAACTGTATGAAAAATTGCAAGAGATGGGCATGAGCCAGGAAGCGATCGAAAAGTTGATGGGCGTGGTGGAAGCTAACCGCGAAGCGCTGGCCGAGCAGGTGGCCCAGCAGGTGGGGCAACAAATCGCCGAGCAACGTGCCCAACGCGCCGACGATCTGCACGGCTCTGACCTGATGAACAAGCCGCTGCAATCCCTGACGGAAGAGGATGCCAACCAGCTGCGCAAAGAGGTGCAGCGGCTGGTGACGCAGATGCGCAGCCGGGCGGCGCTGCGGCGCAAGCGGGGCAACAAAGGCAAGTTCGACTCCAAAGGCACCATTCGCTCTAACCTGAGAAATGGGGGCGTACCGATTGAGCTAAAGTTTAAAAAGAAGAAGCTCAAGCCCAGCCTGGTGCTTATCTGCGATGTCTCCACCTCCATGCGGGCTGTGGCGGAATTTATGCTGCGGCTGACGTATGAACTGCAAGATCAGGTGGCCCGCGCCCGCAGCTTCGCCTTCAATTCCGACATGCTGGAAATTAGCGTCACGCTTTCTGGCAGCCGCGCCGCCGATGCGGTGACTAAGGTGCTGTACGACATTCCCCCCGGCTATTACGCCACTGATTTGGGCAACAGCCTGAACACGTTTAGCAAAAAGTTCATGGATGCGGTAGACGGCCGTACCACCGTCGTTATTTTGGGGGATGGACGCAACAATTTTAATTCGCCGCGCATTGATTTGATGAAGGATTTGCAGCGCCGGGCCAAGAAGCTGGTCTGGTTTACCCCGGAACACCAGCGGCAGTGGGGCACGGGCGACAGCGACATGCTGGAATATTACCCGGTCTGTGATTCGGTCAGCGTGGTGCGAAATCTGGCGCAGTTGGCAACGGCCGTTGACCGCCTCCTTGCCGACGCCTAAAAGCCAACCCTGTAGCCGCGGATTCTTTCCGCGCTATAGAAACGCGGTAACAAACCGCGGCTACGATTTTCTTCTCTGTTTTATCCCCCAATCTTGGCGTTTGCCGCTTCAAGGGCAGGAATCAGCCGGTTCAGACTGTCGTTGATGCCTTGCCGTGCCACGCCGTAGTTGAGTTGACTAATCCCCCACCGCCGCCATCGCACAGGCTGTTGATACTTTCGTTGCTTGCCAAAAAGTTTTCCACGGCGAAGATGTAGTCGTTGTAGATGCCGGCCCAATCATCAGCCACGCCGCTGTAGGTGGCGCTGCGAATCGCGTCGTCGTAGTAGCCCTGGTATTCGGTGCAGGTTTGATTTTCACCGTTGACCAGCCGGTCGAGCAAGCCACCTGCCTGCTCAATGATGGAGCGGACGCTGTTCATGCTGTCGCGCAGGGCAGTGGGGCTAAAAGCGATGGGATTCGGCCGTACGGGTTCGGCCGCTGGGGCTGGCGTTGCCGTTGCTGCTGATGGCGCTGTGCCCAACGTTATGTCATCCCACATTGCTTCATTGTGCATACCGCTTTGACTATTGCTAATGCCCACTTGCAAAATCACGGTGATTCGGTCATTGGTAGCAGTAGCATCAACGGAAATAAACTGCCATACATCCAACGGCCGTACCCAATTTGAACAAATCGTCGTTGGCAAATTAGGATCGTCATCCCCGTTTGTATTGATACAGATGCGACCCACATAATCAGCAGGATTTACTGAAACCAAACGATCTTCCTGATTGCTAGACCAAATTTTGAGCCAGCCGCCTGCTCGATAGGTAGTGCCTGTTATGATGCCAGTGGAAACCTGTTGCCAAACTCTGGCATTGGAAAAGGTTATGAGCAAAAGGGAACGCTGTCCGGAGTGAACAAATTGTGGTTGACTATCTGCCGTATGGAAACTCAGGCTAGTGCCACTACCGGGTCGCTCCCACAAATCAGCTCCAAATTCAAAGCCTGGGTTTGAAAGCATGTTGGGGCCAGCCGGGGCTGGCGCGGGTGGCGGGGCAGAAACTGGCGCGGGCGGTGCGGTTGTGGTGGTAGCTGGTGGCTCGGTGGGGAGCGGCACGGCCGTATTCGTCGCTGTAGGTGGCACCGAGGTGTTGGTGGGTGTCTCGGTTGGGGGTTCACTGGGTTCCGGCGTTGGGGTGTTGGTTTCAGTCGGTGGGGCGGTGGCTGTTTCGGTGGGTGTGGCCGTGTTGGTGGGTGTGGCTGTGGCCGTTGCTGTATTTGTTGCTGCTGGGGTGGGAACGGCCGTACGCGCAACGTCAGCCAGATCACCCCCTGCTTCCTCCCGACAGCTAACCAAAAACAACACACAGCAAGCTGTAAGCAAATAGATTCGTTTTTTCATTTTTCCTCCTGCAAATGACAATATGGATACTGTATTTTAGATGTTCACCTGTGCCAGCCCAGTGATAAATGTCATTTTTCTCCTAATATGTACCCAGCCCATTGCCATGCCCACGCTTGCAGCATCTATGCAGATCTCCCTGGTGCCCTCAGATTAAACAAGTCTTCATCGGTATTGTGAATTATTTCACATATTATGACCTTTGTCACCAAGCCCATTGATTAACGTCATTGATTGCAGACAGGCAAATTTTGCATACTTAGGCAGAATTTATATGTGGAATTTTGCACAATTCGACCAGCAGCTTTTTCTACGTAAATCTGCATCTTTTTTACACAGGAGTTAGCCAAAGGATGAGCCTAAAAATAATGCCAAAAAATGTGCTGCCCGACTGGGTGGCAATGTTGGGCACTCAGTTCCGGTTAGTGGGTCCAACAAAACAGGCAGGAAAGTATGTTTATAACGAAATAAATTCGGCCGAAGAACTATGCCTGTATTCTCTTCCTTCCGTTCTGCCACCCAAAAAATATTTAATGCCACCAAGGGAAAATTTGCTGAATTACCGGCTCGATGGTAGCCGCATCGAGGCCACGATTGAGGTGGAGCCAACGGTGATTTTTGGCTTGCACACCTGCGATATTCATGGTGTGATGCTGCTGGATCATATGTTTAGCAGTGGCTACGTAGACCAGAATTATCAGGCTCACCGCGATAACACGTATTTGGTTAGCATTGAGTGCCTTGCCCCTTGCACTGAACATTCATTTTGCCGCGATATGGGCACTGCCAGCGCCGCCGACGGCTACGACTTACACTTTCTGGATTTGGATGACGTCTACATTATTGATGTCAATAGTCGCAAAGGGGCAAGGTTATTGGAGGGTTGCCGCAATATTTTTGATGCCTTGCCGCCGGATGTGGAGCGATTAAACGAGGCGTTAAAGAAAAAGTGGCAAAAGTTTGAATATCGCCTGGAGTTTAACATTGTGGAAATGTCTGACCTGCTGGGTGAAATGTATGAAAGTGACCTGTGGGATGAGTTGGGAGCACGTTGCCTGGGCTGTGGTATGTGTACCAATGTTTGCCCCACCTGTTACTGTTTTGATGTGTCTGACGAAGCTGATTTGCTTTTGCAGGAGGGGAAGCGGGCACGTCGTTGGGATTCTTGCCAGGTGAACTCATTTTCTGAGGTGGCTGGTGGGCATGATTTCCGCGCCAAAATAGCGGCCCGGCAGCGGCATCGCTTTATGCGCAAAGGGAAGTATCAACTGGATGCCTGTGGCATGGTGGGCTGTGTAGGCTGCGGCCGTTGCGCCACATCTTGCCTGGTACACATTACGCCCATTGGGGTTTTTAATGACTTGTTTCGGCGCAACCGGGCAAACGCTGTGGAGGAACCCATATTATGATGCCCTTAATTGAAGGAATTAAAAAGTCTGACTCGATTTATATGCCTATACCGGCGCGTATTTCTGCAAAAGAAAAATTAACGGAGATGGAAACGCTCTTTACCATTGATCTGCCGCATGAATTTCGGCTGCGCCACAAGCCGGGGCAATTTGTGCAGCTTTCTATTTTGGGCGTGGGCGAAGCGCCTATAAGCATCTCGTCGTCGCCTAGCCGCAGCAGCAGCGCCTTTGAGCTTTGCGTGCGGCGGGCTGGCGATTTAACAAACGCGCTGCACCGGATGCAACCGGGCGATTTGGTTGGCATTCGGGGACCGTTTGGGCGGGGGTTCCCGGTAGACCATTTTCAGGGTAAGGATATTTTGTTTGTGGCTGGGGGGCTGGGCATGGCTCCACTGCGCTCTTTAATCAACCAAATTTTGGATTTACGGGGGAATTACGGCCGTGTCATCATTCTCTACGGCGCGCGCAGTCCCAAAGATTTGCTGTTTCAGTCTGAACTGATTGAGTGGGCAGCCCGCCCGGACGTAGAGCTGCATCTAACGGTGGATAACCCAGACAGCAATTGGGAAAACAGCGTGGGGGTCATTACGAACCTTTTCAAAGAGGTCAAGATTTTCCGACGCAATACGGCCGCTGTTGTGGTTGGCCCGCCCATTATGTACAAATTTGTCATTCGGGAGCTGCTCAATATTGAAATTCCCAAGGGCAACATTTGGTTGAGCTTTGAACGACGCATGAAATGTGGCGTGGGCAAATGTGGTCATTGCCAGCTAAACCATCTTTATACCTGCCAGGCAGGGCCTACTTATTCGTATGCCCAAATTGAAGGATTACCGGAGGCATTGGGATGAGCAAAAATAAGAAGCCAAAGATTGCCTTTTTTGATTTTACGTGCTGCGAGGGTTGCCAGCTAACTGTGATTGATACGCTGCAAACGCACCCCGAACTGTTGGATGTGGTGGAAATTGTGGAGTTCCGCGAAGCGATGACGGAGACAAACGGCCGTTATGATGTGGCGTTTATTGAGGGTTCTTGCACTCGTGCTAGCGACGAGGCGCGACTTCAGGATATTCGGAATCGGGCAGGTGTGGTGATTGCTTTGGGGGCTTGTGCCCATTTGGGCGGTGTGAACGCCATTCGCAATCGGCAGGAACTGGAGCAGGTGCGTGCGTATGTGTATGGCGAACACAAGGAATGGTTTGATACGTATGAGCCACGCGCCATTGAAAAAGTGATTCCGGTGGATGGTGTGATTCCCGGTTGCCCTATTGACAGCCTGGAATTTTTGCGGGTGGTGAAGGGGCTGCTACAAGGTCGCTTGCTGGCTCCGCCAACCTACCCGGTTTGTATGGAGTGCAAGTTGAACGGCACGATTTGCCTTTACCAGCGCGGAGAGGTTTGTTTGGGGCCAGTTACGCGGGCCGGTTGTCGGGCAGTCTGCCCCGGTTATGGCAGCAGCTGCATTGGTTGCCGGGGATTGATTCCCAGGGCAAATATTGCGGCTATGCGGCAGGTTTTGGCTGAACATGGTGTAGATGAAGCGGAAATTGACTCTCGGTTCACCCTCTTTTTGACAAATGAGCTGGATGAACTTACTCAGGAGGCGGCACGTGTCTGAACGAATAAAAATTGATGTACACCATATCACTCGAGTAGAGGGACATGGCGATATTGTGGTGGATGTGGTGAATGGCGAGCTAAAGCAGTGTGAACTACAGGTGACGGAGACGCCTCGCTTTTTTGAGGCGATGCTGCTGGAACGGCCGTACGCCGAAGCATCCTTCCTCACCTCACGCATTTGCGGCATTTGCGCCGTGGGGCACGCCACCACCTCGCTGCGGGCAACTGAAAAAGCGTTGGGCATTGAGCTGTCTGAACAAACAAAATTGCTGCGCCGCCTCAACTTTTTGGGTGAGATTTTGGACAGCCATATTTTGCACGCTTACATGCTGGTTGCGCCAGACTTGCTCAATGTGGGCAGCGTTTTCCCACTGGCCAAAACCGCGCCAGAAGTGGTGTTGCGGGCACTGCGGATGAAGAAACTGGCCGGGGAGATTTGCCAGGCGATTAGTGGGCGGCACACGCATCCCATCGCCATGACGGTGGGCGGTTTTACCCATTTCCCCAAAACGGCCGTTCTTTACCAGCTGCGCGAAGCCATTGAAGCCATCCAGCCCGACCTGACCGCCACGGTGGAGCTGTACCAATCGTTGGCGATGCCCCAATTTGAGCGGGAAACCGAGTACATGGCGTTGCGCCGTGAGGATACCTATGGCTTTATTGATGGCGACATTGTGAGTTCTGATAACGGCCGTTGGCCAGTGGAAGAATACCGTTCTGTAACCAATGAAGTGGTACGGCCGCATTCATCTGCCAAACATTGCTCTAACCAGAGAGAGAGTTACATGGTTGGGGCACTATCTCGCTTTAAGCTGAATGCCGACCTGCTGCATCCCCAGGCACAGGCGGCGGCCACTGCGCTTGGCCTGACGCAGGATTGCACCAATCCTTACATGAACACGGTGGCGCAGGTGGTGGAAATTGTCCACTGCATTGCCGAAGCTGAAGCGCTGCTGGACAAGCTGCTGCAAATGGAGGTGGTATGGGAGGAACCGGCGCAGCCGACTCGGCTTTCGGGCGAGGGTGTGGGGGCTTGCGAGGTGCCGCGAGGGATGTTGTTCCATCATTACACAATCAACGAGGGGAAAATTACGGCCGCTAACTGCATTATTCCCACCAACCAAAATGTGGCCAACGTTGAGGCCGACATGCGGACATTGGTACCAACGCTGCTGGATTTACCTGAACCAGAAATTGCTCATCGGCTGGAAATGCTGGTTCGGGCTTACGATCCGTGTATTTCGTGTTCTACGCATTTGCTGGATGTGAAGTTTGTGTGATGGCAAACACGCTGATTTTGGGCCTGGGTAATCCTTTGCGGGGGGATGACGGTGTGGGAACGGCCGTTATCACCACTTTGCAAAACGAGCCGTTGCCGCCGGATGTGGATGTGGTAGATGGCGGCACGGCTGGGTTGGAACTGGTGCTACTGCTGCAAAAATACCGTCGGGTGTTGGTGGTGGATGCGGCGGAGATGGGTTTGGCTCCTGGTGAATGGCGGCGGTTTGACGGAAACACGGCCGTTTTGCCCACCAACCCCGATCACCTGAATGGGACGCTGCACAACGCAGGCTTTGCCCAAGCCCTGACGCTGGCCGAGGCATTGGGCACATTGCCCACGGAGATTACGGTTTTTGGGGTGCAGCCAGCCATGGTAGATTGGTCTGATGGGTTGAGTGCGGCGGTGGAAACGGCCGTTTTGCCTGTGTGCCAGGCTGTTCTGGGTGCGTTAGGCGAATAAGCAACCTTAACCGTAGTGGCAGTTTCTTGCTGCGCTGTACTGTGCAAGAAGGCACTGAACGAGGGTTGTGCAATTCCTGTGCAAAATATTGACAAACCTGACGATGATCTGTACAATATTGGCATGAATACGAAAATAACACACTCAAAAGCTTTGCAAATAGTGAACATCTTGGCTCTGATCGCAGCGTTGATAGTGAATATTTTGTCGAACGCGCTGCCGTTGAACGGCCGTACCGCTGCCGAAATCTCTGACGCTTTACCGTCTTACTTCACCCCGGCTGGTTACACCTTCTCTATTTGGGGGCTGATCTACACGGCGCTGATCGGGTTTGCTATTTACCAGGCGCTGCCCGCCCAGCAAAACAATCATCTGTTGGGACAAATTGGGTGGCGTTTTGGCATAAGCAGCGTCCTCAACGCAGCTTGGTTAGGTGCCTGGCATTATGGTTATTACACATTGTCTGTCGGCATCATGATGGGGCTGCTAATTACGTTGATTCTTATTTATACGCGGCTAGGCATTGGGAAGCTAAATCCAAACCTATCGTTGGCAGACAAGCTACTGGTGCAGTTTCCCTTTAGCCTCTATCTGGGCTGGATCACGGTAGCTACGATTGCCAACACCGCTAGCGTCCTTAATCATTTTGGCTGGGGCGGTTGGGGCATTGCCGAACCAATCTGGTCGGTCATCATGATAGGGGCAGCCGTAATTGTTGCGGGAATGCTGTTGTTTAATCGGCGCAATTTGGCTTATGCGGGCGTTCTTGTTTGGGCGTTGTTTGGCATTCGAGCTGCATATCCAACGGTAGCTGTGGTGGCAAATACGGCCGTAATCGCTGCTATCCTCATTCTAATCTTGGCTTTGGTTGGGTATTGGCGCACCCGTACCACCAGGACTGTAACCTTGCCCCATGCGCAACCTGCTTAATCACTGAACCAGATTTCTCTCTTCAATCTCATTTCCTCTTGATGAAAACTGCCGGAAACAGGCAGTTTTTTTCGTTTAGCTGGACAAGTAACCTTGTATTGGGAGGAAAAATGTCCAGTCTTACAGAAGAAAATCAGGAAAATATGCTCAAGTGGGTCATTCGCTACGTGATGATTCCCGTCTCTTTGGCAGTGATCACCGGGTTGTTTGCCATTGAGGTGATTGACCGGGAGATTGCCAGCCGTAATCAAGCGCCGCAGGCAGAGGTGGACTATGGCGCAATTTTTGCCACAATGACGGCCGTTGCGCCGCAACCTCAGCCAGAAGCGACCGCCACCCGATTACCCAGCAGCACCCCCACTGAAGAAGCCAGCCTGGAAACGACGCCCGTGGTCGAAGCGCCTGGGGTTAATGTGGCCGGTTCGCAAGTTACGGCCGTTTGTGGGCAAGTTCCGGCGGGGTGGCGACTGTACACCGTGCAGTCCGGCAACACCTTGTTTTCGCTGGCACGGCAGAGCGGCACCACAATTGGCGCTATTCAGCAAGCTAACTGTTTGTATAGCCAGCTAATGGCCTACAGCCAGATTTGGTTGCCGCCATTTTTTGCCAGCGTCATCATTGAACCGCTGGTGACCGTGACGCCCACAATTACCGTCACGGAAGAAGTGGCGCTGCCGGACCTCATTAACGATACGCGCGACTGGCCTACGGCGCTGTTATCTTGCGAGGGCACCGTTTGCGCCACCACAGTTAATTTGGCGGTGACCAATGCGGGAACGGCTGTATCCAATTCATTTGATGTGCTGGTGCGGCTCGATCCGGAACAATCTGTGGTGATCACGGGAGTCATGGATGGCCTCGCGCCAGGCCAAACTGGCACACTTACCCTCACCAGCCCATTTACCGTAAGCTGCTACGATCCAGACTGCACCGTCTGCATCTCGGTAGACAACCGGGGAGCCATCACCGAATCCGACGAAGGCAACAATCAACATTGCACCACATTTACGGATTTTGTAGGGGGCGGGTAAAAAATGCCGTCACGGTTTGAGAAGCGTGGCGGCTACCTGGCGTTTAGCAAAATCAGCGCCAGGGCGGGAATGGCACAGCAGGCAAACAGCAGCAGGGGGAGGCCAAACAGAAAAATGCTGGCAAGTAAAAAGGCGGACACGGTAGGGTTTTGTTTCTCTAGCCAACTGGGCTGCACAGCCGTTCCTGGTGGCAATTGTTCTGCCAAAGTAGCCAGATGACCCAGAGCCTGAAGCCATTGCTGCGCCGCTTCCGGGGTAAAGTCGCTGGGCATGGCGGGGGTAGTCCACATCCATTTGCCCGGCGTCAGATAGACGGCCGCTCCGGGCGGCAAGGTGGCATTGTTCATCAGCAGGATGAGGTGGGATTGTACGGCCGTATCCGCTAAAAACGTCTCGCCCCAGGCAGGGTCGTGGGCAAAAGCGATAAAGTTTTCCGTTAGATTAGGCGCGTTTTCTATTGGCTGTTGCCCGCGCCAGCGCTGCACAAAGGCCGAAAAGCGCCGCGCCCAACCGCGCGGCTGCCCCAGCATCAGGCGGCTCATGACAGGCGTTTCTACAGAAATGTCCAGCCACAAGCCTGTAAATTTGCGATAGCGGATGTCGCTAGTAATGTATTGGGTGCGGCTGCGGGCGGCGATGGAGATGGTGGCGGAACGGCCGTTCAACGCCACCACGTATTTCCGCGTACCCAACCCAGATTCCTGCACCAGCCCCAATGGCAAGAAGCAGTTGTCTAGCTGCACTCCCACATCGCCCAGCCCCGCCACAATGAGCGGCTTGCCTACACCCTTGTTTAGATCATTTTCGCGCATGTTTGCTCCAGTTTTGCCAATGAATCCAGCGAATGAAGCTTATTTTAGCGAAAAATCGATCATGATCCGATCCGAAATAGCGCCGCTGTTTAAGCTGGAAACGGCCGTTCCCCATTCCGCAACTTCATTACTTTAATTGCTGGTTTCATTGCTGGTGGCGGCGACAAAGGTTAGGGAGCCGTCTGGCGTGTGCAGGGTAAGCTGGTTGCCAGCCACGGTGTAGCGATTGGCTTGGGCCAAAGCTGCCAAAAAGGCGCTTTCCTGCTGCATCATCGCTTCATCGGCACAAGCCATGAGCGTGCTGCCCATCATGCCAAAGGTCACACGGCCGTCTTTGCCGATGGTGGCTTCGGCGAAGTAGCTGTTACAGCCCGCGTGGCCGTTGATCTGGTCGCCGTCAAAGTTCAGGGTGAGTGCGGCATTGGGCAGTACGGCCGTTTCTGCACCCGCTGGCCCAAACTGTTGCAAAATCCAGCTTGTACCGTCTAAATCAGGTTCGTCACCAACACCAGACGGATTGCAAGCTATCAGGCCCGCTATCATGAAGAGCCCTATGAGGAGCAACAGTGCAGCTTTTGCGAAATATTTCATCGTCATTTTCTCCTGAAAATCTTGCACAGATTAGCCGATGGGGTAATCTGTGTTTGTAAGTAAATTCTACGATTCATGCAACGTAAAAACCCTTCCAAACGTTCCATTTCAAAAAAACTGGCAACAAAAAAGCACCCAATTGCCGGGTGCTTTTTGAAGTTTACTTGCAGCGCAGAAAATTTTTAATGATGGTGATGGTCATCTGGCCCGTGAGCGTGGCCGTGTGCCAGCTCTTCCTCGGTAGCCGGTCGCACAGCCATGATAGTGACCTCGAAATGTAAAGTTTCTCCGGCCAAAGGGTGGTTGAAGTCCAGCATCACTTCATTTTCCATAATTTCTGCAATAGCAGCTTCAAACGGCTCATCTGTTTCCACATCGCGCAGGCTCAACTCCAGCCCTTCAAACAGTTCCAGGTCATCAGGGAACATGGAGCGCGGGACAATTTCAAACGCCTCCATATCCACCTCGCCGTACGCTTCGCTGGGTGAGACGCTAACTTTTTTGCTATCGCCGATGGTTAAGCCTGCCAGTTCTTTTTCCAAACCCGGAATAATCTCCCCGTGACCATGCAAATATACCAGGGCATCCCCGTCAGAAGCGTCAACCGTTTCGCCATCATCTAGCTGCAAAACATATTCCAGGCTTACAACAACGCCATCTTTTATTTTCAACTGCTCGCTCATGATTTCTCCAAAAAAGAAAGACTTTCGCCCTGTAAAAGAGCGAAAGTCTCAGAACATTTTCGTTTTAATTGTACATCACAGGTTGCCGCCGGCAACCTGTGAATCAAAACGTGGGTTAACTTAAACGGCCGTTACGTTAGCCGCTGCCAGCCCTTTGGGGCCTTCCTCAATACTAAATTCGACGCGCTGCCCTTCATGCAGGGTTTTGTGTCCGGAACCGCTAATGGCCGAGTAGTGAACAAACACGTCATCGCCATTGTCTACGGCAATAAAGCCGAAGCCTTTTGAATCGTTGAACCATTTGACAGTTCCAGTTGTTAATTCTGACATTAAAAAGATTCTCCTTGTGGTTCTACAGTAAACGGCCGTTTTTCCAACCACATCTAAAATTTCTAAATTTAGCCGCTTACAAGTGCGATTTTGCCATAAAAAAAAGCGCTTCCAGACTTTGTGAGTCCGGGTAACGCTTTTGAATTCCAGGACAATTTCGCGAAATCTACGCCGCAAGCGTACACGATTCCTCCCTTTCCGTCAATAATCAAAAGAAGGCGGCGTTAGCCGTGCCGCGCTAACCCCAGCGGATTGACGGCTAAACCGGGGAAGATGGCAGCAGCAGCGGGGAAGAAGGTGTGCATGATTTTTACTAACCACTAACCACCAGCCGCTAGCCCATACTGTTTAGAGATACCGGACAGATGCCTGAAAGTAGCAACGAACGTAGAGTTATTTTTTGAGGAGAGCGAGTGTGGTAGGGGAAAGTTCGCTGCTAAACGTGGCGGCAAGCATTGTGCGACACGCTTCTAGTTGGGTCTGCGCTTTAGCGGCTTGCCCTGCTTGCAGGTAAAGTTTTATGAGCCAACGATGCCAGCCCTCTTGATGTGGTTCGATTTTTAGCAGTTGGTGAGCAAACTGGATGGCTTTATTCAGGTTGCCAGCCGCTTCATGTTTGGCAATAAGTTGTAGAAGCGTTTCCAGGGCAAGCAGGCGGTGCTGTTCACGTGCCAGCGTGGCCCATTCAACAAAACCTTTGGCATCTTGCACATGGATGGTTTCCAGAAAATCACCCCGATACAGTTTGAGGGCATTTTCTGGTTGCTGGGCGATGGTTTGCTGGAAAACGGCCGTATCCAACCAAACCTCATAAGCTGGATTTAGCCGAACCGTTTGCCGAGAGATCAAAATAGCGTCTTCGCACACACGGCGCAGCCGCGAAAGCAAGACACGCAAATTGTTGTTGGCCTGGTTGCGGGAGTGTGCCGTAAATAGCAAGGAGGCTAGCGCCTCGCGCAAATGGGGGTAAGGATGGCATGCCAAATACGCAAACAGCGCTTCGACTTTGTTGGACGTTGTTTCGGTTATTGGCTGCCCATTAATTAGGAAAGATGGTGTGCCAAATAGAAAAATCTTCAAATTGGCAGCAGATTCAGCCATCTGGTTTTGCTCAATAATGGTTTCTGGCTCTATAGACTGCATAGCATGGTTCGATGTTGGCAATGTATTACTGATGTCAGGAATTGGGCGTATTGGCCTAATTCAACCTGAATCTTAGATGGATAAGGTTAACGTTTGGCTTAAGTGCCAAATAACCAGAGGTGGAAGCGGGGAAGGGACAAAAAGAAACGGCCGTCTGTGGGAGACGGCCGTTTCTTTTACCAAGGAGTGAAAGAAAGAAATAAACGGTTAGGCGTGTGCCATTTCCGGCGCATCCTCAAACTGCGCCTCTTCGGTTGAGCCTTTCAGAGCGGCCGTAGACGCTTCGCCGCTGGAGACTGTCAGCATGATCTCATCAAAATAGCCAGCCCCCACAAAGCTTTGGTGCTTCACGGCACGGTAGCCGTCGCTGGCTTCCAGGTCAAACTCGCGCTCTTGCAGGCGGGAATAGCCAGCCATACCTTCGTTTTTGTAGGCCAATGCCAGTTCAAACATGCTGGTATTTAGCGCATGGAAGCCAGCCAGGGTCACAAATTGGAACTTGTAGCCCATTTTGCCCAGCTCTACCTGGAACTTGGCAATGGTGGCCTCATCCAGGTTGCGCCGCCAGTTGAACGATGGCGAACAGTTGTACGCCAGCATCTTGCCGGGAAACTTTTCATGAATAGCATCAGCAAACTCTTTGGCTTCGCCCAGGTCTGGCGTGGAAGTTTCACACCAGATCACGTCGGCATAAGGTGCGTAGGAAAGGCCGCGAGCGATGGCGCTTTCCAGACCACCGCGCACGTTGTAGAACCCTTCAGACGTGCGCTCGCCTTTGATGATGAACGGTTGGTCGCGGGGGTCAATGTCGCTGGTGATGAGTTGGGCCGAGTCGGCGTCGGTGCGGGCAATAAGCACCGTGGGCACGCCCAACACGTCAGAGGCCAACCGAGCGGAGACGAGCTTCTGAATAAATTCGCGGGTTGGCACCAGCACTTTGCCGCCCATGTGACCGCATTTTTTGGCCGAAGAGAGCTGATCTTCAAAGTGAACACCGGCCACGCCCGCTTCAATCATCATTTTCATCAACTCAAAGGCGTTGAGCGAGCCGCCAAAGCCAGATTCGGCATCGGCTACGATGGGGGCAAACCAGTAGGTATCGCTCTGATTGTTCATGTGAGCAATCTGGTCCGCGCGCAGCAGGGCGTTGTTGATGCGTTGAGCCAATTTAGGTGCGCTGTCGGCCGGGTAGAGGCTTTGGTCTGGGTAAGTGTGCGATGCGCCGTTGGCATCGGCGGCTACCTGCCAGCCGCTGAGGTAGATGGCTTTGAGGCCTGCCTGAACCATCTGCACGGCCTGGTTGCCGGTGAGTGCGCCCAGCGCATTGACATAATCTTCCTTATGCATTAGCCGCCAGAGACGCTCGGCACCCATTCGGGCCAGGGTGTGTTCAATTTGAATGGTTCCCCGCAGACGGGTGACATCGTGGCTGGTGTACGGCCGTTCCACCCCCTGCCACCGTTTATCAAATTTCCAACTGCTTTCCATCTGCGATACGTCGTACTGTTTTAACATGCTCACTCCTCCAAATATTTAAATAGAAGTTTAAATGATGCGGAACGCATGGTTTGCGCCGCAAGAAAACTAATTCAGATGTTCGTAGGCTGGCAGGGTTAAAAATTCGGTAAACTCGCTGCCGATGATGATTTCTTCAAACAGTTTGCTGGCGTCCTGGTATTTGCCTTGCTGAAACTGTTCTTGCCCCACCATGCCTTCAATTTGCTGCATGACGGCGGGCATCATTTCCAGAAACAGGTCGGGGGTGATGGAACGGCCGTCTGCCAGTTTAGTGCCCGGATTGTGAACCCACTGCCACAGTTGGGCGCGGGAGATTTCGGCCGTAGCCGCATCTTCCATCAGGTTGTAGATGGGCACGCAGCCGTTGCCATCCAGCCAGGCGGCCATGTACTGAATGCCCACATCAATGTTGGTGCGCAGGCCATCTTCGGTGATGTGGCCCTGCGGGACGGTTAGCAAATCGTCTGCGCCGATCTGCACATCTTCACGCAGTTGCTCAATCTGGTTGGGGCTGGTCATTACTTTGTCGAACTCGGCTTTGGCAAGGGCTACCAGGCCGGGATGAGCTACCCAGGTGCCGTCGTGGCCGTCTTCGGCTTCGCGCTTTTTGTCAGCACGCACTTTGGCCAGAGCGGTTTCGTTGGCCTGTGGATCGTTTTTGATGGGAATTTGGGCCGCCATGCCGCCCATGGCGTGGATACCGCGTCGGTGGCAGGTTTTGATGAGCAGCAGCGAGTAGGAGCGCATCATGTGCGTGGTCATGGTCACTTCGGCGCGGTCGGGCAGCACAAAGTTGGGGTGGTTGCGGAATTTGCGGATGGCGCTGAAGATGTAGTCCCAACGGCCGCAGTTTAGCCCAGCCGAATGATTGCGCAGTTCGTACAAAATTTCATCCATCTCAAACGCGGCCAGAATGTTTTCGATGAGGACGGTGGCCCGAATGCTGCCTTGCGGCACGCCCAGCTTGTCTTGGGCCATCACAAACACATCGTTCCAGAGGCGGGCTTCTAGATGGCTTTCTAATTTAGGCAAGTAAAAGTAAGGGCCGCTGCCTTTGGCCAACAGTTTTTTGGCATTGTGGAAGAAGAAGAGGCCAAAATCGAACAGGGAAGCGGAGATGGAACGGCCGTTTAGCAAAACATGCTTCTCGTCCAGGTGCCAGCCACGGGGTCGCACCAGCAAGGTCGCGATTTGCTCGTTCAGTTCATAAAACTTGCCGTTGGGATTGGTGAAGGTAATGGTGCCGTCAATCGCATCGCTGAGGTTGATTTGACCCAAAATCGTGTCTACCCAGGTGGGGGAGTGCGAATCTTCGAAGTCGGCCATGTACATGTTGGCCCCGGAGTTGAGGGCGTTGATGACCATTTTGCGGTCAACCGGCCCTGTGATTTCCACGCGTCGATCCATCAGGTCGGTGGGGATGGGGGCGACTTTCCAGTCTGATTGGCGAATTTCGGCTGTTTCGGGCAAGAAGTTGGGCATCTCACCGGCATCCAACTGCGCCTGGCGCAATTGGCGCTGCTGCAAAAGGGCGCGTCGCCGTTCGCCAAATGCGGTTTCCAAATCGGCTACAAAATTCAAAGCGGCGGGAGTAAGAACTCGCTCAAATTCCGGTTGGATGTCGCCAGTTAGCTGCAAATCGTGGGTCATGTGGGAAACTCCTCGATAACTTAAAATGCCTGCGCTTTTTGTAAAACCTTCTCAATTAGCGAAAATTCGCTATTTGTGAAGAAAAGTATAAACAAATTACGCACTGTGTCAAGGCCAAAACGGCGATTTCTCAATTATTAGCGAATTTTCGCTAAAAGTTGTAGAATTGAGGCATGATTACAGGAACGGCCGTAACCCATACAAACGCAGCCAACAGCTCAACAAAGCGAGTCTCTATGACGAACAACCTCATCAATATTATTTTTGGCATGAAAGTGCGGCAGGCGCGGCAAGAGACGGGGCTTACCCTCTCAGAATTTGCCAACCAGTGCGAGCTTTCGCCTTCTTACGTAACGGAAATTGAAAAAGGGCGAAAATATCCGCGTGTAGACAAAATTATGCGCATGGCGGAGGTGCTGCATAAGCCGTATGACGATCTGGTTTCTATCGCTTTGTCGCCGTCCATGACGCATTTGAGCACCACGTTGAAGTCTGTCACTTTCCAGCGTTTTCCGTTTGACGAGTTTGGCCTGGAGATGGGCGACCTGGTTACCTTGCTCACCCGTGAACCGGAAAAGGCGAGTGCTTTGCTCCATGCGGTGTTGGAAATCGGCCGTCGCTATGGCCTGGTGGAAGAAGATTTTTTACGCGCTGCGCTGCGCTCCTACCAGGAGATTCATGAAAACTACTTTCAGGAATTGGAGGATGCTGCCAGGGACTTTATTGTGCGGCATGGCACGCAAGTTGGCCTGACAGAAGAGCCCCCCATTAGCCAGGAAGCATTAAAAACCATTCTAGAGAATGTGTATGGCTATGAGTTAGACTTGCAAACGATTGACGAACAGCCTGCCCTACGAAAATATCGAGCGGTTTATTTTGAAGGTAAGAAGCCACGTTTGCTGATTAACAGCGCTTTGAGCGGGCGGCAGGTTGCTTTTATTTTGGCGCGTGAGGTAGGGTACCAGTTTTTGAAGTTGAAAGAACGTTCTTTTGCTTCTACGCCAGACCAGATTAACTCTTTTCAGCAGATTTTGAATGATTTCAAGGCGGCCTATTTTGGTGGCGCTCTGCTGATGCCGCGCCAACCAATGCTGGCCGATTTACAACATTTTTTTGAGCAAGCAACCTGGTCCCCCCACTTGATGCTGGCAATGTTGGATAAGTACAACGTGACACCGGAGATGTTGTTTTATCGGTTTAGCGAGCTGATTCCGCAATTTTTTGGGGTTAAATTGCATTTTTTGCGGTTTCATCATCGGGCGAAGAGCGGGACGTACCAATTGGTAAAGCAGCTCAATATGAACCAGCTTATTGTGCCCAGCGGTATTGGGTTGCTGGAGCATTATTGTCGCCGGTGGCTGTCTGTTCGGTTGCTGCGGGACATGGAAGATGCGGATAGCGTGCCGACTGCTCTGGAACGGCCGCATGTAGGTGTGCAAATGTCTGAGTTTGTCGAAACGCAGGATCGCTTTTTGTGCCTGGGGTTCTCGCGGGAAATGAGCCTGACGCCAGGCGTAACCAGCAGTGTCATTGTTGGGTTTCGGGTGGAGCCGGACTTGAAAAATACGATTCGCTTTACGCAAGACCCAGCCATCCCCCAGGTGATTATTAATGAGACCTGTGAGCGCTGCCCGCTTACGGCCGAACAGTGCCGGGAACGTGCGGTAGAGCCAACAATTTTGCGAGAGCAGCAAAAACAGCGTGAGCGCAAAATGGCGCTCATGGAGATTCAGAATCTGTTTTAAAATTTAGAATCTGCCCCAAAAGCCACAAAGGAAAATGAGGATTTTGAGATGAAGGTTCAATTCTCAAAATCCTCTTTGTTCTCTGTGGCCAAAAATTTTGACAGGTATTTAGATGTTAGCGGGTTGTAGCTGATAATTTTCGATGGCGGCCGCCAGGTCGTCCATGCGCACGGGTTTGCTAAGGTAGTTGTCCATACCAGCCGCCAGGAATTTTTCGCGGTCCCCTTTAAGGGCATTGGCAGTGAGGGCGATGATATGGGGTTGGTGGGGCAGCATCCGATTGTTCCGAATTTGTTGGGTAGCCAGCAATCCGTCCATTTCTGGCATTTGCACATCCATAAGAATGATATCGTAGGTTTGTTCCTCAAGGGCTGCGAGGACTTCGTACCCATTTTTGGCAACTTGAGCTTTGTGCCCCATTCGTTCTAACATGCGCAGGGCAACTTTTTGGTTGATTGTGTTGTCTTCGGCCAGGAGAATGCGCAGGTTTTGTTTGTTTTGCGGTGGGGTGACAACGGCCGTTGCCGGCACTGGTTGCTTAGGGGGTGCGTTGTTGCAAACATGCAGTAGCGCCTGGTAAAGGTTGTGCGGTTTAACAGGTTTGTTAAGTTGCAGGTCGAATAATGTTTTGCTTGCCTGATCCAACTGGCCTAGTGAGCTAAGCAGTAATATTGGAAAGGCGTTACGTCCCAAATTTTCTTTGATGGCATGTGCCAACATAGCGCCATCCATGTGTGGCATTTGCATGTCCAAGATGGCCACGTCAAAGCGACTGTCTTGTGCTAACAGATTTAATGCGGCTTGCCCAGATGCAACCAAATGAGATTCTACCTGCCAGCGATAGAGGTAATGTTTGAGGATGAGTCGGTTGACGGGATTGTCATCTACCACAAGGATGCGTTTGCCGGTGAGTGCGGATTGCGCAACGGCCGTTTCCTCAGATGCTACTTCAATGGTTAAGGCTTCGGCGAGAATGGAAAAGCTAAAAGTTGAACCAACATTCGCCACACTTTCTACCCACATGGTGCCGCCCATTGCTTCGGCCAGCTTTTTGCTGATGACTAACCCCAACCCGGTGCCACCAAACTGGCGTGTTGTAGAAGAATCCACCTGGCTAAAAGATTGAAACAGTCGGTGCAAACGATCTTGCGGAATGCCGATGCCAGTATCTACCACGGAAAAGCGAATTTCTACTTGTTCATTACGTTGCCGTAAAAGGGTAACTGAAAGGAAAACGTCGCCATGTTTGGTGAATTTAACAGCATTGGTTAGCAGATTTACCAAAATTTGGCGAAGTCGCGTTACATCACCTCGCAAAAGCTCCGGCACTTTGTCATCAACCAGATACGCTAACTCTAACCTCTTTTCAAACGCGGGGGCTGCCACTAAATCCAGGGCATCTTCTATGCATTCCCGCAAATTAAAGGGGGAATTTTCCAATTCCAGACGCCCTGCCTCAATTTTGGAAAAATCAAGAATGTTATTAATGATAGCGAGGAGGCCGTCGCCGCTGTTGTGAATAGTTTCTAAAAAGTCTTGTTGTTCGTCATTGAGCTGGGTTTCCAACATCAAGTCCGTAAGGCCGATGATGGCATTGAGGGGGGTGCGGATTTCATGGCTCATGTTGGCCAGAAATTCACTTTTGGCCTGATTCGCAACTTCTGCGGCAAGCTTTGCTTTTTCTGCCTCGTCAAACAAACGGGCTTTGGTTATGGCTACGGCCAATTGCCCCGCGATGGTTTCAGCCAGTTGCACATCGTCATCGGTAAATGGGTAGCCTGGTTTTGTGCGGTCAATGCCCATGCTGCCAATGATTTTGCTTTGAGAGCGCAAAGGTATTGACATCAGGCTTTGGGTGTGGCGGCTTTTCATTACTTCACGTAGTTCTGCATAAAGGGGGTCGGTTTGGGCATTATCTACACGGACGGATTTACCTTGTAGAACCTGGTTTGTGCCTGGGTTATTGAGTGGGAGCAGCAGGCCAATGGAATTTGGTTCAGTGGGGTCAGGGCTGTAGCTGGCAGTTACCCGCAGGTTGGTGCCATCTTCATTTAGCAAAGCGATGCCACAATTTCGTGCGTCTAGCAAGTTTGCCAGTTCTTTGGCAATGAGATTCAGCGTGCTTTGCAGGTTCATATTGTCTGTAAGCGTGTGGGCAATGCGATTGAGGGCGGAGAGGTCGGCAATATTTTCTTTGAGTTTGGTGTTGGCGGTTTGGGTTTCGATAACGGCCGTTTTCAGAGCCTGTTCTCGTTCGCGTAATTCAGATACATCGCGGGTGATGGATTGCCAATACATTTTGCCATCGGTGCCGTTGGTAAACGGCCGTATGCGCGACTCTACCCAAATGTAACGGCCGTCTTTGTGCCGCAGCCGTCCCTCTACTGTGAAATCTTTCTCCTGCTGAATGGTTTGCAAATATTCGGACGAGCGAAAAATAGCAGCATCATCAGGATGAAACAGGTAAAAAGGCGTTTTGCCCAGCAATTCCTGAGGTGTGTACCCAAATATTTCTGTAATCGAAGAAGACAGGTAAGTCAGCCTACTGTCTAGCTCATGCAAGCAGATCATATCGTTAAGATTTTCTGAAATAAGGCGATACTGCTGCTCGCTTTTTTGCAATGTTTGTTCGATCTGTTGCCGCTCTGCCAGTTCGTGTTTGAGTTGTAAACTTAACTCTTTAAACTTGCCTACAATAATGGCCGCTATCAGCGTGATGATGTGGCCGGTTACCCCCTCCAGGTAAAGATCAATGGTAATGGTTTGTTCAATAATTGTAATCAAACTGATGTTGATGAAATAAGCTGTAATGGATGCGATGATCCCCGCCCGCAGACCATACACCCTCGCTATCACTAGCACGGGCAACAACATAAAGCTGGCTACAATGTAGCCTATAATCGGTTGCAGTAAAAAAAAGATGCTGGCATAAACGGCCGTAAGCAACCCAACGACCAAAATAGGCCCCAAAGTTGTGTGGTGCGATAATTCTCGCCACGCTTTCAGTATCTTTTGAAAAAATGAATTCATCATTGTACCTGAGGTTCGCTACTGCACTTTGCCCTCTTTTTACCAACTGATACTGACCAACAATCTGACTCACATCTGAAGATTAGTTGTTCTGATAAAACGGCCGTACAAGGGCCTATAAACGCGCTGCCCAAAGTACCAGAAGCAGCGGAAGGCTTAAATTAGCATGGAGGTTTATTGAATGCCGACTGGTAATTTTCTATCGCTGAAGCAAGCTCTTCCAGGCGGACAGGCTTGCTGAGATATTCATCCATCCCCGCCGCTAAAAACCGTTCGCGATCCCCCTTAAGTGCATTTGCAGTAAGGGCAATGATGTGTGGTTGGCTTTTCAGCGTCTTGTCTTGACGAATCTGTTTGGTAGCCAACAAACCATCCATTTCTGGCATCTGCACATCCATAAGGATGATGTCGAAGGTTTGTTTCTGGAGCGCAGCCAGCACTTCGAGTCCGTTTTTGGCCACCGCTGCTGAGTAACCAAGACGCTCTAACATGCGCAAAGCCACTTTTTGGTTGATGGTATTGTCCTCAGCCAGGAGAATGCGAAGGTTGCCGGTGGGGTCAGATGGGGGTGGAACGGCCGTTTCTGCCACCACAACATCCTCAACTAGCGGCTCCACCAACATGGTAAAGCTAAAAGTCGAGCCTTCATTGGGAACACTCTCAACCTCAATCTGGCCCCCCATTGCCTCCACCAATTTTTTGCTAATTGCTAACCCCAGCCCTGTGCCCCCAAATCGGCGGGTTGTAGAAGAATCTACCTGGCTAAACGACTGGAACAGCCAGGTTAGCCTATCCGGTGGAATGCCAATGCCCGTATCGGTAACCGTAAAATGCAGCTCAAACCACCCATCTTGCTGGCCAGCAGAGGAAACAGAAAGAAAAACTTTGCCTTTTCTCGTAAACTTTACAGCATTGCTCAGCAAATTCACCAAAATCTGACGCAGCCGAGTGACATCACCCACCACTAATATTGGAACCTGCCTGTCTATGAGATAAGCCAGCTCCAAACCCTTGTCGAGCGCAGGTACGGCCGATAAATTCACCGCATCCTCAATGCATTCATGCAAATTGAAAGGCGCATTTTCCAGGTCTAAACGCCCTGCTTCAATTTTAGAAAAATCGAGAATATTGTTGATAATACTCAGCAAGCTATCGCCACTGATGCGAATCGTTTCTAAAAAATCTTGTTGCTCCTCATTAAGAGGCGTGCCGATCATCAAATCCGTTAACCCAATGATGGCATTGAGCGGCGTTCGGATTTCGTGGCTCATGTTGGCCAAAAACTCGCTCTTAGCAAAATTGGCAACTTCTGCAGCCAACTTTGCCTTGTCCGTTTCGTCATACAGGCGGACCTTTTCAATGGCACCAGCCAACTGTTGCGCAATTGTTTCCGCTAGACGCACATCATCTTCTGTAAAATTGTAGCCTGGCACGGTGCGGTCAATGCCGATGCTGCCAATAATTTCTCGTTGCGCAAACAAGGGGAGAATTAAAATGGCTCGTGTATTCCTCTCCCGCATGATATCGTGCATCTCATGATACAGCGGGTCCGTTTGCGCATTCGCCAGAACCATTGTTTCACCATTTAAAACGCTTATAGTCCCTGGATTATGCAAAGGAATAAGGAGGCCTGTTGATCTTGGCTCTTTTGGGTCTTTGTTATAATCGGCAACAACACGAAGTTCTGAGCGATCATCGTTAAGTAAGGCAATGCCAGTGCCACGAGCATCTAAAAGATGGGTAAGCTCTTTGGCCACAAGAGCCAGGGTGCTTTCCAGGTCTAACCCCTCATTAAGGATACGAGCCATATGGTTTAATGCAGTCAGATCAGAGATGGTTTCTTTAAGTTTCTCGTTGGTTTTCTGGCTTTCTTGAATATACCCTTCCAAGGTTTGGGTTCTGGCACGCACTTTTATTTCTAGCTCTTGGCTTAAAGCCTGTAGGTTTAAGTTGCTTTGCCTAGCAATACGTAAGGCGTTTTGCAAAGCGCTAACAAGTAAATAGATCAGGACCCCACCAATGATCAAAATGATGGTGTAATCTACCATAATTTCTGAAATGGGATCTGTTGAGGATAACGGCCGTAAACCGGCAATCTCTGCATAAACAATGAGCCACCCAGAGGCAATGGTTAACCCTACATACAAAATTGCCAGCCGCCAACCAGAGAGCAAGCTAGCCATCAAGATAACAATGAGGTAGGCTAAAAAACTGGAATCAATAATGCCATCCGCGTTCCACGAAAATAAGGTTACGATCAGCCAGCTGCCCATCACCAAAGCGTATGTGCCCAATTTTAAGTGATGAAAGCGGTTCAGAGCGTAGATGCCCATCAAATATAAAATGGCACCAGCCAAAATAATGGAATTCTCTGTGGTAACATCTGCGGCGCCGGTGATAAGGCGGATAAAGTAGAGGGGGATTAGCAATCCAATCAGGGAGAGGGAGATTACATTTAGTAGGCGGGCTTGGCTGGTTAGTACCTCATCATCATAAGTTGGAGGAGCCATGAACCGTTTGAGTCTTTGAACCATTAGCGCGTCCTCGATTTAAGCAAGAGTGTCATTGTCAGACCCAGAACTTATTTTAATAAGCGATTAGTATCGCCAGTATGAACAATCCCCCATTCAGCGTAACGCTCTTTTTTATTTTTGCCCCAACATTGCCTCCTGACAATCTGACTTTTGTCACCATGCCACGTGAAAAGCGGCGTGTTTAGGTAGGCGAAGATGCATCGGTCTGCCATTTTTCCAAGTGGCATTCGATAAACTGAATTATTTCCTGATGGGCTTGCTTGCTGTTTGTAATATGAAACGGCCGTCCAAAAGCCACATGGATCGGTTTGCTGCGATCCAGTGGGCCAAAATCGCGCAGGGTACGGCCGTTTACCAAAAAGTCGGTCTTTACGGCCACAGGCACCACAGGCACGCCTGCGCGTGAGGCCAGCTTGACGCCCAAGGAGTTGAACTCGGCGGGAATAAATTCGGGGGTGCGGGTGTGCTGGGGGAAGAGGAGGATGGAACGGCCGTTTTGCAACAGGGCCACGCCATCCTGCAAAACCTTCTGCAAATCTTCACGCGGGTTGGCGCGTCCCACGGTGATGGGCTGGCGGGAGCCTATCACCGGGCCGAACACCGGATAGCGCGTAAGCGATTCTTTAATGACGTAAGTGAAATCAAGGTGAGGCAGCAGCAGGCAGCCCATAATGTTGCCCTCCAGGCTGCTCATATGGTTGCTCACAAAGACGACGGGCTTGGTTAAATGGCGAATGTTCTCCAGGCCGGTGATATGGAAACGGCCGTTGCAGCCTTCCACCATCTTAAAAATGGCGCGGGATGTTGCCGCTACGGCCGTTTGGTCGTACCGATTTTGGGCAACCAGACGCCGCGCTTTAACAATTTCCCAAACAAATTGCAGATGCAGCCCCCACCGACTGCTTAAAAAGAGGCGGTCCAGCCAATGGGGCGGCATGTCGTGAGGAGTATGGTAGATGTCATCGGGGAAGTAAGGTTCCATGCCCGGAATTATACCCGGTTCATGAGAGAAATCAGGGGGTCAGGCGAATTTGTAGCCAACCGAAAAATTGCTGAGCGGGTGGGCGCTGCTGGGCAAACTGCCACAGCTCACCAGTGGCAAAAAGTGATTTACCTAGTTCGATAGCTGCGTTTGGTTGGGGAACGGCCGTTTCCACAAAATCCACCCACGGACGACGCCCGGTGCGGAGCATCGCCTCCACCATCAGTACCCATTGCAAATCCGCTAAAAGTTGATTGTTTGCCTGTTGAATGGGCAACGCGCCCAACGCCTGGTACGGCGCAGTTTCAACCAGGCAGGCGCTGCCCGCCAGCGGATCGGCGCAGGCAAACTGCACGGCTTTAATGCGCATCATGCGAATGGCTCCCAGGCACATCATGCACGGTTCCAGGGTGGTGTAAAGGGTGCAGTTTTGTGGCGGTACGGCCGTTTGGCTCAAGGTGATTAGGGCATTCATTTCCGCGTGGGCCAGGCGGCTGCCGTTTAGCGGCGAGGTTGAATCGGTTTCGTGGATGGCGTTGCGGCCCGTGGCAATGATACGGCCGTTCCCATCATCCACAATCGCCGCGCCAATGGGCAGCGACCCGGCACAGTAGGCAGACCAGGCTTGGGTTACGGCCGTTTGCCACGGCAGCGAAAGTGTTTGCCAAAGCATAAGGAAATAATCAAAGATGACGCAGATTTACCAGATTTTTTATCTGTTTAATCTGCGAAATCTGTTGACAAAAAATTACCCGTAGGAAAACCAGTCATCAATCTCATCCCCCTTGGGCTGCGGGGTGGTGGATTTGCGGCCTTTCATCTCTTCGTAGAACTTTTCGTCGTAGCGGCGGGAGCGCACGGGGATAGGCATCTTGACGCCCCAGCCGAGCAGCAGCACCTCTTCCTTCTCTTGCAGACGGGCCAACATGCCGCGCAGCTGGTCACGCCCTGCCAGGCCAGTAAGCACGGCGCGAATATCGTCCTCATCCCCCAGCCAACCGGTGATGCGCGTACCGAGCTGGCTCATCACCTCGTCGTCAATGCCAGACGGCCGTTGGTCTACCACCAGCAGCGTCACAAAATATTTACGCAGCTCACGGGCAATAATGCCAAACGCCGTCTGCCCGGAAAGCTGCGGATTGAGCAGCTTGTGCGCTTCCTCGATGGCAATCAGCAGCGGACGTGGTGCGGCCTCGCCATGTGTTTTGTGCCGCTCGGTTTTGCGCACCCAATGCTGGCGAATGCGCCGCGTGAGAATGTTGGACACCAGCAGGTAGTCCAAATCGTTGTCGTATTCGCCAAAACTGAGGATGACGTGACGGCCGTTTTCCAGCTTGTCTACAATTTCCGTCACAAAATCCTGGGCCGGCCGCTCCACCACGTACGGCTTGTCGTAGATCACCGCCAGCTTGCGGTGCAGCGCCTCGGCCGCCTTCTCATGCACGTTGTTTTGCCGCGCCCAAGCCGCTACCGAGTTGTCGGCGGGGAACGTTTTGCCGCTTTCCGGGTCTGTTTCCACGGCACCCGGCTCCAGCTTCATAAATTCAGCAAACCAATCCTGCCCAAAAGCGCGGAATAGCGCATTCAGCGTCACGCCCGCCGTGTCCGTCAGATTCAACGCCTCGGACAGCAGCTCGATGTCGCTGGTCTGGAAATCTTTGAGGGCAATTTCCAGCGTGAAGTCTGGCGCTTTGCCGCGCACCATTGCGCCCTTGCCCAGCGCCGCCACCTGCACTTTGCTGCTGCCAAACAGGCTGCGCAGGCCGCGCACCGTCACCATGCGGTCGGTGTCCGTGTCGTCGAAGGCGTACTCGTTGTGCATGTCGAACACCAGGGCGGCGGCCACATCTTCCAGCATCAGCCCGGCCAGCACCATGCGGGTGAGGAAGCTCTTGCCCGTGCCAGTCGCGCCAAAAATGCCGCTGCTGCGCTTGACAAACTTCTTCAAATCCAGCCGCACTGGGTAGCCCTGCTCGATGGTGTGCCCCACCACAAACATGCCGTCGCCCGATTCACCAAAGATTTGGGCCACATCGGCCTCGTTGGCCTGGCGCACCTCGGCATGGTGCGCGGGCACGGTTTTGACAGGCTTCGGTCCGGGCGTTTCCAGGTTGTTGGCCACGCGATCTTCCCACTCGGCCCGCTCCGGCGAGCCAAATTCGGGGCCGGTGTCCATGAGCAGCGTGGGATACATCATCAGGGTGGTGTAGAGGGTTTTGCCCAGCAGGGCTTGCTGGATGGCGGGCTGGAGCCGGTCGCTTTTTTCGTCGGCAAAGCGGGGGTCGGTGCTGCCCAGTTGCAGGTCGGTGATGAGGCCGTAGTAGTGGAAACGGCCGTTTTCACACACCACAAAACTGCCTTCCTGCACCCGGTCCGCAGGCACCGTCAACCGAATGCGAAACCCTTCCTTCAGCCCGCCGCCAACAATGTAGCCGATTGGTTCGTTGTTCTCACTCATAAAATTCTCCAGTAACCAGTGGTCGGTAATCGGTAATCAGTGAACGGTTCAAAACACCGATAACCGATTACGGAACACGGATTACCATTTCCGGCAGCGCATCGCTCAATGCTTCCAAAGTAGGAATCAGTACATCATAGTTGCTGCGCAGCAGTTCGATCAGTTCGTTGACGACTTCGACAGCCCAGGCTTCATCGTTGCCACGCAGGGCGTAGGCGCTGGTGATGTGGGCCACGAGCAGTTGGTCTACCGGCACAGGGCTGCCCACAGCGCGCAAAATCAGGCGCAGGTAGCCCAGATTGTTGGTAAAGGCGCGCATGTCGTCGGGGTTGGTGACCAATTCAACCGGATCGAGGTTGAGCGGGGGGCGTGGCGGGAGGCCGTGTTTCACTTCGCCGTTGAGCTGGTAGCCCACCGCCAACACGCTCATCTCAATCGGCAGCAGCCGGTTGTTGCGCTGGTCTTCAATCACCGACGGCGCGGGATTTTCCGCCAGCACCAGCCGCCGCACCAGCGGATCGTCGTCAATGCTCATGTTGTAGATGAGGCCGTAGATGCACTCCCGGTCATCCACCGGCTGGGCCTGCACCAGCCCGCCAAAGGCTGGCACGCTGAGCTGCCCTACCCGGCAGCCCACGGCAAACCCCGTCGTGCTGGCCCGCAAAATACGGCCGATTTCCTGATTTTTTGAACTCATTTGTCTTTGCTCCCTAACCAACTTGCCGCTTTTCGATGAATATCAAGGGCCATTTTGTCTGGTTGGAAAAATTTTTCATCAGGCAAATTAATAGGTTGCCCATCAAATTGCTGATATTCGGTTGCTCTCAAAGTAGGTGCAACTCTTACCTGCATGGTTTTAGTATCAACCACAATCAACTGTTTCTCGAAAAGTTTATGAATGTCCGCTCTTAACAGAATCCCGTTGGAGGGGTGATTGGTTTCGATCCCTTTGTACGGGATGATATGTGCTGCCTCAAGAGCTTCCTGTATTGAAGTTCCAGAAACGGCACATTGTCCGTCATAACTTAGCAAAAGAGTTTTTCGGAAATTTCTTTGACCTACTCGGCGAACTATAGCACTCACAAATCTTTCTCTGCGATCTTGTATATTTGTAGCATCGAAGTTCTGTAAATTGATTGCCTCTGGCAAATCTAAAAGCCATTCTTCAAATTTTGAGGGTGATATTTCACCCAAATATTGTTTGCCTTTATCGGAGATTTGCCACACAGTCTGATTGACATTTTGTCCAGGCCGATTTATCCGAATCCAGTCTCTTCTTGCATAAGTATTACCATCTGCTAATTTTCCAAATGGTCGTTGAAGCCAGTTTCGCTCATCACACATGTATATCAACGCCCAGCGAACAGTATCAGACAAGGATTTATCGTTTTCTATGCTGAATACATTTGCAAGATAATCCTTACCAGCAGGAATCAGCTCCTCCGTTGTGGCAAATCCACTTGGTTGCATCACTGTTAAAAGCAATAGCAACATTTCAAGTTCATCTGTACGAAAACGATCTTTCATCAATAAACCTAAATCTTAAAATCCCTCATGGCGGGTACGGCCGCCTCGCGCTGCGTTCTTACTATCCAGCTTGGAGGTAATGTCGTTGCTGATGCCGTGCCGCTCCATGATGACGTCAATCATGAAGTTGAGTTCGCTGGCGTCTTGCCGCCCGACAACGGCCATCTCGTCGGCGCGGGCGATGACGTAGGGGTAGTTGCCCAGGATGCGGCATTGATCGATGAGGAGGCTGTGAACGGCCGTTACCGCCCCATCATCCTCCGCCACCCACCGGGGAATATCCACCCGGGCAATGTTCTGCCCCGACAGCCCCGGATTCAGGTAGAAAAAGCAAACCTCATTGGCTGCATCCTGAGCCATGAACACGTCGTTGGCGTCGGAAATGTTGGCAAAGACGGCGCTGCGCTCGCCCGGCCCCAAAATCTCGCCAAACACATCGGCGTCAGTTACGCCCTGCGTGGCTTTGCGCTGGCCGAGTTCCTTCCAATTAAACTGCGCATCCGACAAGCCAACAATGGAGCGCAGCAGCGTCATGACGGCGCTGGTGCCAGGGCGATCGATGTAGCCGCAGAGCAGCGCACCTGCCTGATGAATGCCGGTCATGTGGCTGCCCCACTCGGTAACGGCCGTATTATCTGCCACCCCCGCCGACCCAATCGGCCAGTAGAGCAAACGCTGGTCTAAAATGGCCAGCAGCGGCGGGGCATTGTGCCTGTTTTCAACGGTTTTTCGCGCCAGCGTTTCAATTTCCTTGATATCCCGCTCAATACTCACCGCGCCGGGCGTGTCGTGGAAGCTGGCTATCGCTTCGTCGCTGTCCGGGTAGAAGATGTCTGGCTGGGAGAAGGTTTCGGGCGTACGGCCGCTGCCGTGATGGTAAATAATGCCGCCGACGTTGATCAGGTAGTACAGGTGCGCCGCATGGCGATCTGGCATGATCTGGCTGCCGTCGGCGGCGATGATCGTGGCTTGCGCTGGCGGCGGCGGGGCGGGGATGTGGCTGTCGAGCGTTTCGTTTTCGGAAAACGGCCGTGCTGAGCGGTAATACTTTTCGTCGGATTTTTCTTTGGCGGTAGTGAGGGCTTGGGAAACGGCCGTCCAATTCGTGCGGTAGGTGTGCAGCGTGTCCAGCGCTTCGGCCACGCGCTCGCGGCGCTGGCTCAGGCGGCGGGCGGTGGTTTGGGCCATCTTTTCCAAATCTGCGGTTAACTTTTCAAATTCCAGGGTCATGGGCGCTATTGTAAACCTTTCTCAAACTGGCGTAAACCAAAATATTTTACCGCAGAGCACGCGGAGGGCGCGGAGCTTTTCCGATTACCGATAACTGATTACGGTTCACGGTAAAGGTCTGGCGAAACAAAGGGGGCAAAGGCATAGGCGGTGGCTAAAGCAAAGGTTTCACCGCGCAGCACCAGGCCATTGGTGAGCGCCCCCACCGCGCCCCCTTTTTGCTTGGTGTTGTGATCGTCCAGCACCTCGTCCATCACGTGGCCGAGCTCGGTGCCAGCCAGCACTTTTTGGGCGATGTGGTCGGGTAGAGGTAAGCGCCCACCGCCGCCGATGCCGATACGGCCGTTCCTGTCCACCACCACCACCCAACCATGCAGCGTTAGGCCAAACGGTTCGGGATGAACGCCGCCTTCCAGACCGACACCAAAATCGGCGTCCAGCGCGGCGCGGGCCGCAATGGCCCGATTGTGCGCCCCGACGCGCGTCTCTTCGTCGGTCATCGGCATGTCGCTGACGCCGCTGGGGACGCTAATCGGCACAATTTCGGCCTCTGGCCAGATGCGGGTGATGGTTTGGCGAACGGCCGTAACCTTCACCGGATTTGTGGAACCAACAGCAATTTTCATGGGAGAAAGAGATTGGAGATTAGAGATTGGAGACTGAAAGAACGCGGTTGCTGATCTCCAGTCTCCAATCTCCAGTCTCCTCATTAGCCAATTTCTATTTTGGTAACAGAATCAAAATCGAGGGTTTCCTGGCCGCCCAGCACGGTTTCCAGCGCCATCTGGGCAAATTCAAAAAACGCTTGCAAGTCATCCATGCGCTCCAGGTAATATTTGGCCAGCTCCTGCTCTTCCGGGCTCAGCTGGTCGTTGGCCGATTGCAGCTTGGCCACGCTGTCGCCCAGCACTTGCAGGGCCAACTGCACTTCGCGCCGCTCGCGGCTGTCCAGCACGTTGCGGATCACCTGCCACAGGTCGGATTCGGCCTGGTAATATTTTTTGCGCTCGCCGCGCATCCACACCTCGTTGGCCATGCCCCACCGCTCCAGGGCGCGCATATTCATGCTCACGGAGCCTTTGCTGATGCGCAGCGTGTCGGCCAGATCGTCCAGGGAGAGCGCTTCTGGACTCATGAGCAGCGTCCCGTAGAGCCGCCCCATCACTTCGCTAAAACCAAAAAAGCGGGCCAATCGACCCAAACCAGCCACCGTACTGTCGTTAACGGCCGTTATACTTTTGTGCATCGTTTTCCCCTGCGTTCAGAACGTTTTGAATGTACCTGATGTTAGCAAAGTTGTGAACGTGCGTCAACAGGGGGGAGGCGCGTGAAAAGTGATAAGCGAAAAGTAAAAAGTAGACGCTCACTTTTCACTGGCTTCTCCTAGCACAAAAATGGAACCGAACCGCCCCGTCTTGCCCCGCTCGGCGCGGTGGGAGAAGAAGAGGTCGGTGCGGTCGGCGGTGCAGAGGCCGGACAGCTCGATTTGTTGCACGCCTGCCTGCAAAAGCCGCTGGCGGTTGGCTTCGGGGAGATCGTAATGGTAACGGCCGTTTCCCTTCTCCCCTGGTTTTTTCAACAACAATTCCCACTCAGCAAACGCCGCCTGCACCTCGCTCACCAGCGGTTCAGCCACTTCGTAATTTTGCCAACTGATGCAGGGGCCAACTCCCGCCAGTAG
The DNA here is from genome assembly GCA_020634455.1 of Ardenticatenaceae bacterium. Lineage (GTDB taxonomy): Bacteria > Chloroflexota > Anaerolineae > Promineifilales > Promineifilaceae > Leptofilum. The sequence goes on from JACKBQ010000001.1 coordinate 2,579,984, forward strand.
CTCAGCCGGATTGCTGCCAAACTGCTGCTGCATGGCCCGCACCATCGCCCCCGGCAAATCCACCACGGTGCCTTGCCAGCCCGCGTGCCCCAGCCCGATGGCGTGGTTGACCGGATCGACCAGCAAGATTGGCGTGCAGTCGGCAAAGTTCATCGTCAGGGCGCAGCCCGGTTCGTTGGTGATGATGGCGTCAAAATGCTCCATCCAGGTGCCGTTGTTGGACTGCGTTACGCGGGCTACGGCGCTGCCGTGCACCAGATGAGCGTGGACGACGGTGTCGTTTTGCCGGCCAAACAGCCCAAACGCTTTGGCCCGATTGGCGTAAACGGCCGGTTTCTCATCCGGTACGCTCACACTCAAATTTAACGAATCGTGCGGTGGCTGGCTTACTCCGCCCTGGCGGGAGAAGATGGCGTGCTGGATACGGCCGTACCCGCCAAAGCTCTCAAACTCAAAATAAATAATGCCTGCTGCTTCTTTCTGTATCATATTTTGCTAGATGCCGGATTTTTACCGCAGAGCACGCGGAAGACGCAGAGGTTTCATATAATTTTGCCTCTGCGTTCTCCGCGCCCTTGTATGTTTAAAAGTGAGAGATAATCAACGTATACAGATTATTTCTCAAGCAGCCGGGAGATGTTCGTTCGCGCTCTAAGTCCTGGAACTCGTCGCAGAGATTAACACCCCGGCTGCACACTCTATCAAGAGGACGGACGGTATCTGAAGCCACCCTCAGGGTTGAGCTTGTATTAGCAAGAAGGTTCGCTGGATAGAGTTTAGCCCAATCCAAAGGAACGGTTGCATGTTAACCATCAGTCTCGGCATAGACGTAGCAAAAGATAAACTGGATGTTGCCTTGTATCAGGCGGACAAATACAAACTCGCCTGCTTCAGTAACGATAAGGACGGCTGGCGTCGGCTGACCCGGTGGCTAAAGAAACAGAAAGCCAAAGGGGTTCACGTCTGCCTTGAAGCCACCGGTCGCTATGGTGAGGGCGTGGCATGGTATCTGCACCAACACGGTTATCCGGTTAGTGTCGTCAATCCGGCCCGCATCAAGGCTTATGCCCAAAGCCAATTGCAGCGCAACAAGACAGACCGGCAAGATGCCCAGGTGATTGCCCACTTCTGCGCCACACAGAATCCTGACTTATGGACACCACCTGCGCCAGAGATACAAGAGCTGCAAGCTCTGGTCCGTCGGCTAGAAACATTGAAAGCTAGTCGAACACGTGAACTCAATCGGCAGCAGTCTGGTCTTACGTCCCAGACGGTTCTAGACGCTATTGAAGAACATATCACCTTTCTCAATACGCAGATTGCCGACATTGAGCAGCGGATTCGAGACCTGATTGACCAGCATCCTGACTTGCGGGAGCAAAAGGAGTTGCTGACGTCTATTCCCGGCATTGGTGACATCACAGCCGCCACTTTCCTGGCCGAAGTACCTGATGTTAGCCGCTTTGAGACAGCGGCTCAGTTGGCTGCCTATGCCGGACTCACGCCGCGCCGCCATGATTCTGGCTCGTCTATTCATCGACGGGGTCGCCTGGTCAAAATTGGTAACAGCCGTTTTCGCACTGCCCTTTACTTCCCAGCTTTGACCGCCATGCGTCACAATCCCATTGCCTGTGCCTTGGTGGCTCGACTAGAAGCTAGAGGCAAAAAGCGCATGACGATTGTTGGCGCTGTGATGCGCAAACTGGTTCATCTGGCTTTTGGGGTGCTCAAGCACCAACGGCCGTTTGACCCAGATTATCTTGTTAATGTACATGGTACCGCTTGACTTTCAACACGGTATCTCTGCGGTTAGATTCTTATTTCCATTCGCGATTATGCCACTTTTGCAGCAGTTCGGCTTCGCGTTCGCGGCGCAGCCCGGCGCGCCACTCGTGGTCGGCGGGGCGGGTGGCTGCCCAGGTGAGGGTGTCGCGGATGGTTTCAGCCAACGGCCGTAACGCCAATCCATCGGCAAACGCTTTGTTACAGCTTACCAGATTGAACCCCGGCGCTTCGCTACCCACCCACAGCGGCAAATTCATCCAGGCAGACACCTCGTTTTCGGTCAAAAACGTTTCTTCTGCCCAGGTAAAAGTCGCATCGCTGCCCGAAACGTCCCGGCAGGTGGTCAGCACATCCGCCATCGTGAGCTGCCCCGGCTGCCCGGTGACGTTGTAGTCGCCCGATTTTCCCTGCGCAATCATGTGCAAAATCCACAGTGCCAGATCGCGCACGTCGATAAACTGCACGGGATGGTCGGGCGCATCGGGGCCCAGCACCTCGCCGCCCTGGGCTACGCGGTGCGGCCAGTAGGTAAATCGGTCAGACAAATCATATGGCCCCACGATGAGGCCCGCGCGCACGTTGAGCACGCGCCCCGGCATGGCGGCTTCGGCTGCTTGCTCACACAGCGCTTTCAGCGGGCCGTACGTCTCACCCGTCACTTCTTCCACCGATTCGTCTGGCATGGTGTCAACGGCCGTATCCTCTGCCACGCCCGGTTCAAGCATAGACGCCATCGGGTAGACGGAAATGCTGGAGATAAACACATACTGTTGCACGGCGTCTTTCAGCTTTTCGGCCGAGTCGCGCACCAGCCGGGGCACGTAGCCACAGGTATCAATGACGGCATCGAAGGAACGGCCGTTCAACACAGCCAACCCGCCATCTCGATCACCAACCAGCGTTTCCACCTGCCCGCTGTACAAATCCGGGTTGCTGCGCCCGCGGTTAAACAGCGTTACCTCATGCCCTGCCGCCAGCGCCGCATCCACAATCGCCCGCCCCAAAAACCGTGTGCCGCCAATCAGTAAAAGCTTCATCTTAATTCTCCCTAGAACCGTTGGAATACTTATGAAAGATTTGCTAAGAATTCTTGAAACTTCTTTTCGAGTTTTAAATGTGCTTCCTTGAGCTTCTCATGTGCTGGAAATAATTTTTCAGCATCAACTCTCTGTATAGCTTTTAAAATTGTATGAACAGAACTGCGATTCTTTTCTATTTTTTCATGAGTGAGATAGTGATTTAAAAATCCAAAATACCTTTTCATTTCGTTTTCTTCATTGATATAAAAAAGGATTTTTGCTATAGAATTTGCAACTAGGTTCACGCTTTTTGAAGCTTCCTTCCCAAAATATGGCAAATATTGTTGAATGCCACTAACCCAATCGTAACAGTTTGCATCGAGAGATGCGATTAAAATATTGGTGAGCGCATTTGCGTATTCTGTATCTGCAACTGCGACTTCATTCTTAGCTACTTGCTGTGATATTTCAAAATAACTGGCAATTGCTCCTTCTAAATGAAAGGAACCCGACCAACTGTAAATACCCTCTACTATTCCTTCGAACCAGTGCAATGTTATTTCTTCTAAAAGCTTAGCAATTTCCTCGCCAGATCTGAAATGAAATACTTTATGCCAAGCAGGCGAATTGCCTAAATGATGTCTCTCACTTATCCAATGATATGTATCAAGCAATAAGTTTTCTTTGTGGACTTTCATTGCGAGTTGGGATATTTGTATCATACCTCTTGAGACTGAGCGTTCAAGAACAAGATCTGGATCGTCCTCTTTAAGCAAAAACCTATCTATTTCCCATAAAAGAGAAAAAAGAGGACCTAGTTGCTCTAAAATGGGGAACCCTTCAGTAATTTCAGGCCAATGTTCATCATATTTTTTGTTGACCCCAAGAGGCAATAAGAGAATATCAATTAATTGTTGCCTTAAAGGCTTCCAACCAGGATGGCTTGAATCTTTGAAAAAAACATCAATGATAATTCCGTTATAACCCCAGTTTGCATCAAAAATATCAGTAGAAAACACTTCCCTTCGAAAACCTATCCTAGGGTCGTATTCATGTATCAAGCAACCAAATGAGGTCAAAACTTGCGAAGCTGAAATTTGGTCATTGGCAATTAGAGCAATTGACCAAATTTCTGTAAGCATTCCAGCATGATATGCAATTATTGCACTATCTAACAACTCTTTTGTTATACCATCACGTAAAATTTCTCTCTCTGTAAAAACGTCTTCAATGTTGAAATATAAAAGCTCAGAACTATAGATTAACTGCTTCTTCGATTGACTGTAAAAAACACGTTCACCCATTAACGCGTTCATGGTAAGCCTAGTAACGATGTGATCTGAATTCCGGATCATCCGTCTAGTTATGTCAACCAAAAGCCTTTGAGTATCATGATAATGCATAAGATTAAATGGAAATCTAAGTATGCGAATGCTTTCATACACAATCTTGCCCGTATGAAAATCTCTGTAACTATTTCCGGCGAGGATTTGAAAGGCATGGCGACGAATGCTATCGCGATCTATTTGTTCAACTATATGATTAATAATTGATTCAGGCGTAATAAAATTGGCAATAGCCTCCACATATCTAGTAAGGCTGAACAGCGCAGAAAAAAGGCTAATAACCCCCAAACCCCCAAACAAAGGGGGAAGCCACTGTGGGTGATCAGTAACAAATAAGGACATAAAACTAAGAAATAGTAAAAGCAACACATAATTGCGGATCAAAGCCTTGAATTCGATTTGTTGAACTAAGAGACTTGAGGCGCGAAGCGAATAGGAATCAACTGAAATTTGCACATACAGTAAGGAAAATGAAACTGCGATTGCCAAGATTCCAGCTAAAGTTTGAACTAATGTTAGCAAAAAAGATTGCACATCTTGGGAGGAAATATCAGGTGTCCAATAATAGTACCACCACAAGATAGCCAAACATAAAAAAGTTGTGACTGCACTAACTATAAAGTAAAAAGGTAATTGACTGGAGATCGAATTGCGATTCATAGAAACGTATTCTACTATAAAATTAGTAGCACACTGAGATAATTACAACAATCAATCTCAAATTATGCAAAAGGTGGATTTTATGAAAATAATAGTCAAGCAAGGTGAAATTCAAGCCAGCACGGCAGATACGCTCATCGTCAATTTGTTTGATGATGTGACCACACCCGGCGGAGCCACCGGCGCAGTGGACCAGGCGCTGGGCGGCGCGATTAGCGAGCTCATCGCCAGCGGCGACCTGACCGGCAAGGCGGGTGAGGTGGGCGTGCTCTACCCGCGCGGCGCAATTGCGGCCACGCGGGTGCTGGTGGTAGGTCTGGGCAAGCGGGACGGCTTCAATCTGGAAGGCGTGCGCCAGGCCGCGGCCAACGGCATCAAGCAGGCGCACAAGCTCAAGGCCAAAAATGTGGCCACGATTGTGCACGGCGCGGGCATTGGCGGGCTGGATGTGGAAGCGGCGGCGCAGGCAACAGTCGAAGGCAGCTTGCTGGCCATCTACCGCTTTGCCGCCACCAAGCAGGAGCCAGAACCGCCGCACGAAATCGCTTCGCTGACGCTTGTGGAGTTTGATGGCGGCAAAGTGGCGGCCATTGGGGCAGGCAGCGCCCAAGCGCAAGCGATTGCCGCTGGCGTGGCGCTGGCCCGCGATCTGGTGAACATGCCGCCGAATGTGGCTACGCCGACGAAGCTGGCCGATACGGCCGTAACCATCGCCAACGATTACAACCTCAAACTTACCATTGGGGACCGCGCCTGGGCTGCCGAGCGCAACATGGGCGGCTTTTTGGCCGTGGCCAAAGGCGCGGGTGAACCACCCAAATTCATCGTGCTGGAGCATAACGGCGACCGCGAAGATTTGGACACCATTGTGCTGGTGGGCAAGGGGATCACCTTCGACACGGGCGGTATCTCCATCAAGCCGTCGGCCAACATGGAAGCAATGAAATCGGATATGGGGGGCGCAGCGGCCGTTTTGGGAACCATGAAAGTGGTGGGCGCCATGAACCTGCCGTTGCGGGTTATCGGCATTGCTCCGTGTACGGAAAATATGCCCGATGCCAACGCCTACCGCCCAGCCGACGTGATCACCGCCAGCAACGGCGTAACCATCGAAATCATCTCCACCGACGCCGAGGGGCGGATGGTGCTGGCCGATGGGCTGGTTTACGCCACCAACTACAAGCCCAAGGCGGTCATCGATCTGGCCACCCTGACCGGTTCCTGCGTGATTGCCCTGGGGCAGGGCATGGCGGCTGGCCTGTTCAGCACGGAGGATAGTTTGCGGGATAAATTGGTGATGGCAGGAACGGCCGTACACGAGCGCGTCTGGCCTCTGCCCCTGTGGGACGATTACAAAGAAGCGATCAAATCAGACGTGGCGGACATCAAAAACAGCGGCGGCCGTTTTGGCGGCGTCGCCACCTCGGCAATCTTCCTCAAGCAGTTCACCGATTACAACTGGGCCCATCTGGACATCGCCGGCATGGCCCTGAGCGAAAAAGGCAACGCCTACACCCCACGCGGCGGCACCGGCTACGGCGTGCGTTTACTCGTTGAATTTTTGCGTAATTGGGCCTAGAGTTTGCGAGTCTGCAAGTGGCAAGTTTGCAAGTAAATACGCGCTACTTGCAAACTTGCAGACCTGCCCACTTGCCTACTTTTCCCCTACCCAACTATAATCTCCTCAGCAATCCGTTCACGCACAATTGTGTCCACAAAATAGGAGAAGAAGATGTCTGTACCGACCCCGCCACTCACGATGGGTATTGAGGAAGAGTATCAAATTATCGATCCCAAAACCCGCAATCTCCACGCCTATATCACCGAATTTTTATCCCAGGATCAAAAACGAGATGTCAAGCTAAACCTGATGCCTGAACTGATGCAGTCACAGGTGGAAGTGGGCAGTCGCGTTTGCCAGAACATTGGCGAAGTGCGTCAAGAAGTGATTCGCCTGCGCCGGGCCGTGACGGAAATGGCAGACGCCAACGGGGTGGCCATCGCCGCTGCTTCTACCCATCCATTTGCCCGCTGGGATGAGCAATCGATCACCGAAGGGGTGCGCTACAAGGAGCTGCTGGACGACATGCAGGGCGTAGCCAAGCGGCTGCTCATTTTTGGCATGCATGTGCATGTGGGCTTTGGCAGCGATCTGGAATCGAAGAATTTGATGATAGAAGTGATGAACCAGGCGCGCTACTTTATCCCGCACCTGCTGGCGCTTTCGACGAGTTCGCCGTTTTGGCACGGCCGTAACACAGGCCTCCGTTCGTACCGCAGCGTGGTGTTTGAATCGCTGCCGCGCACCGGCATTCCGCACTCCTTTGATTCCTGGGGCGAGTACCAGAGCTACGAGCGCACCCTGGGCATGGTGGGCGCGTTTGGCAAGGCCGACACGCGGGCCAAAATCTGGTGGGATATACGGCCGCATCCCGTCTTCGACACGTTGGAATTCCGCATTACCGACATCTGTACCAGAGTGGATGAGGCAATCTGCATTGCGGCCCTGTTCCAGGCAATTTGCGCCAAACTGCTCAAGCTGCGCCGCCAAAATATGGCCTGGCGGCAGTACCGCCACATGCACATCACCGAAAATAAATGGCGTGCTGTGCGTTACGGCATCAATGGGGAACTGATCGATTTTGGCATTCAGGAATCGATCCCCTTCCCCAAATTAATGGACGAACTGCTGGAGTTGCTGGATGATGTGGTAGATGAACTGGGCAGCCGTCAGGAAGTGGAATATGTGCACACCATCCTGAAAAATGGCACCAGCGCCGATCGGCAAATTGCTACTTACAACGCCCACGGCGGCGACGCCAATCGTGAAGAGGCGCTCAAGGCGGTGGTGGATCATTTGGTGAAGGAAACGCGGGAGGGAATCTAAAAATAAAACGGGGATTTTATCAACAGATTACGCAGATTTACCAGATTGTTTAATCTTTTCAATCTGCGCAATCTTTGATTTATGCCTTGGTCATTGCTGCACCGGCAGCACATGGAACAAAATGGCAAAGAAGTGGCAGGCGGAGCCGCCCAGGACAAACAGGTGCCAGATGGCGTGGTTGTAGGGCAGCTTTTCCCAAGCGTAAAAGATGACGCCCAGCGTGTACACCACACCGCCAACCACCAGCCAGACCACGCCGCCAGGGGGGATGGTGACGAGCATTTGCTTGAAGGCAATCACCACCAGCCAACCCATCAGGACGTAAGCGGCCGTTGCTAATTTCTCCCAGCGGCCAATGAACACTGTTTTGAAAGCGATGCCCAGTAGCGCCAACCCCCAGACAATGCCAAACAACGTCCAGCCCCAGGGGCCACGCATGCTGACGAGGGTGAACGGTGTGTACGTTCCGGCAATCAGCAGGTAGATGGCGGAGTGGTCAAAAATGCGCAAAACTTGCTTGGCTTTGGGATGCTGAATGCTGTGGTAGAGGGTGGAGCAGAGGTAGAGCAAAACCAGGCTACTGCCGTAAATGCTAAAGCTCACCACGCGCCAGACGTCGCCGTAAATGGCGGCCAGCACCACCAGCAGCGTTAGCCCCGCGACGCTTAGCGCAGCGCCAATGCCGTGGGTGACACTGTTGGCAATTTCTTCTCCCACGGTGTATCCCATCACGTTGGTGGCTAATTTTCTGGCTCTGTTCATAGCTCGTCTCCCGGTTACTAATTTCTGTATGATAACGTGTGTAGCGTAGCACAAATTTTACTGACGAAAACGGCCGTTTACTATCTTTTAACTATCAAAAAGGAATCAAATTATGGTTAGCAAACTGATTGACGTCAGCCACACCGTGGCTCACGGGCAAGTTACCTACAAAGGGCTGCCCGCGCCCATCATCTGCGATTTTCTCAGCCGCGAAGCGTCGCGGGCGCATTACAGCGGTGGCACCGAATTCCATATCGGCAAGATTGAGATGGTGGCTAACACGGGCACCTACGTAGACTCGCCTTTTCATCGCTACGCCGACGGCAAGGATTTGGCGGAGCTGCCGCTGAGTTCGTTGGCGAACCTGGATTGTGTGGTGGTGCGGGTGCCGGAGGGATACGGCCGTTCCCTCCACCCCGACCTGCTCAAGGGCAAAAATTTACAGGGGAAAGCCGTCCTGTTCGACACTGGCTGGTCACAGCATTGGAACACGGAGCAATATTTTGAGGGGCACACTTTTTTGACAGGGGAAACGGCCGTTGATCTGCAACAATCCGGCGCGGTTCTGGTGGGCATTGACTCCTACAACATTGATGATACAGAAGACGGCGCGCGCCCCGTCCACTCCACGCTGCTGCGCCACGACATTCCCATCGTCGAGCACTTGGCCCCGCTGCACGCCCTGCCCGACGACAACTTTCGCTTTTTCGCCGTGCCCGTCAAAGTAAAAGCGTTTGGTACTTTTCCCGTGCGTGCTTTTGGCCTGGTGTGAACAAAATCTTGATGTAAAATCAGCACGCATGTTCGTAAAACTTCGCGCAAATTTGTGTTTCTTTTTGTTTTTCTGGAGGCAAAATGGCTAAATTGGACCTAATTGGGTTGGTCGTGAAAGATATGGCCGCGTCGCTAAAATTTTACCGGATGCTGGGCCTGGACATCCCGGCAGAGATGGACAGCGAGGGGCATGTGGAGGTAACGTTGCCCGGTGGTCTGCGCCTGGCCTGGGATTCATTGGACGTGATTATGAGCTTTAATGATGCGTGGGAAGCCCCGGTCGGCCACCGAATGGGCCTCGCCTTTTTGTGTGACAGCCCAGCTGAAGTGGACAGACTGTATGAAGACGTGGTCGCTGCTGGCTACGAGAGCCACAAAACACCCTGGGACGCCTTCTGGGTCCAACGCTACGCCCAGGTTCAGGACCCCGACGGCAACATCATTGATCTGTTTGCACCGCTGGCTTAGTAAGCATCCTCAGCTGAGAACGTGGCACCGCATTAAGGCAAAACATCGGCAATGGAGACGTCAAAATTAGCAAAGTTGGCAAAGGTGAGATCGTTGAAAGGAAGGTTGTGGTGGGCTTTTAGCTGGACCATCAGGCCGAGGTAGTTGCTCAGGATGCGGTTTTGCCAGTTGAGGTTTAGGTGAGAAACGGCCGTTTTCAACCCCGCCTCTTCTCCCTCAAACTCCACAAAATTGCCGTAAGGCAGCTCATCCAGCACAATTTCCACATCCTGCCAGGTGAACGTTTCGCGATACTTTTCATACACTTGCATCGGGGCAAAGCCAAGCCGGGTCAAAATTTCAGCCAGCGTGTCAAAATCGCTCACGTTCACTTCCAACTCTTCGCGTATTTTAGCTTCACTTTGGGGTAGATTTTTGGGGGTGCCTTTGTAGGTGAGCGTAACGGCCGTATCCTGCCGCAGCCGTAACAAAGAAAGCTCCTGATACAACCGCTCATCCTCTGTGTCAAAACGCACATTCCGCTCAAAAACACGCGGCTTCTTCAACTCTGCCCCCGCCGCCAGCAGCCGCTCCCGAAACACCCCCAGCTCTGGGATAAAAAACTTCACCTCAACTTCTAAATTATTTGGCTTACTTGCCACTTTTCACTTTTCACTTTTTACAAAAAAGGGCGAGGCGATTGGTGGCAAAGGATACTCATTGTGCCATGAAATTTTCCAATCGCCTCGCCCCCTACGATTTACGAATTACGGATGACGGGTCACTGAATACCAATTACCGACCACGGATTACCGATTACTACTCCTCTTCATCCACAATCACTGCCAGCACCTGATCCTTCTCCACGCTGGCACCTTGCGCCACGCTAATCCGGGCCACAATGCCCGATTTTGGCGCACGCAGCTCATTCTCCATCTTCATGGATTCCAGAATGATGATTTTGTCACCTTTCTCCACATGCTGCCCCTCAGACACGGGCACGGCGACAATCAAACCAGGCATAGGGGATTTGATTTGGGCTTCGCCAGTCACCTCGCTGGCCACCCCGCGGGCTTTAGCCAGGCGATAGGCCCGCTCATCCTGCACTTTTACTGTGTAAAGTTCGCCTTTTGTAAGCACTTCCCACACATCATCTCGCTCTTCCACTACCGCTTCTAGCGAACGATGGTTGAGCAGCAGCGACAGCACATCTCCTTCAGGCAGATGCTCAAAGTCAATGTCATAACGCACCCCATTAACCAAAATCTGGTTATTGTGCTCAATTTCGATAATAAATTCTTCGTCGTTTACCGTCGTTATGTATTTCATGGGCTTTATCTTTGCAATCTTTCCCAGCGACTATACCATTTCCAGTTGCTGGTATCCCGATCGCCAGGGGCCACAATTTGGCTGGCTTGCTGGCCATGCTGATGAGCTAACAATGTGGCTAAAATCGCCGCTTCCATCACCAATGGCGCTTCCCGGTCACTCATTTTGAACCGCTCTTCCACAAAATGGGTATCAAACTGGCCTGTTAAGAAGCGATGGCTGTCCATCATGTGCTGGTGGAAGGGGATGTTGGTTTTTACCCCCATGATGCGATACTCCTCCAGCGCCCGACGCATGCGCAAAATCGCTTCGCCGCGTGTTTCGCCGTAGCAAATCAGCTTGCTGATCATCGAGTCGTAGTAGGGCGTAATTTCGTAGCCGGGGAACACGCCCGTATCTACGCGCACCCCAGGGCCTGTTGGCAGACGGCTCACGGTAATCGTGCCTGTAGAAGGCAGGTAATTGTTGTAAGGGTCTTCCGCGTTGATGCGGCATTCGATGGCCCAGCCCTTCATTTTGATATCTTCTTGCTTGAAGCGCAGCCGCCGCCCACGGGCAATGCGCAGCTGCTCCTGCACAATATCCACGCCCGTCACCAGTTCGGTGATGGGATGCTCCACTTGGACGCGGGTGTTCATTTCCAGGAAGTAGAAGTTTTTGTCGCGGTCCAGCAAAAATTCAATGGTGCCAGCGCTGACGTAATTCACGGCTTGGGCAGCTGCAACTGCGATTTCACCCATGCGCTGGCGCAGCTCCTCGTCTACCACAAAGCTGGGGCTTTCTTCGATCACTTTTTGGTGGCGGCGTTGCAGTGAGCATTCACGCTCGCCCAGGTGGATGACGTTGCCGTGCATGTCGGCCAGCACTTGAATTTCGATGTGACGGCCGTTTTCAATCAGCCGCTCCAAATAAACCGTGTCATCGCCAAAGGCTGCTTTCGCTTCCCGTCGCGCCGCCGCCAGAGCATCCGGCAAATCAACCGACTTGTGAACCGGGCGCATTCCCTTGCCGCCACCACCCGCCGACGCCTTCACCAGCAGCGGGAAGCCAACTTTTTTGGCTGCCTCGATGAGTTCCTCATCTGTTCCGGCAGATGCACCGGGTACGATGGGAACGCCTGCGGCAACGGCCGTTTCCCGCGCCGTCTGCTTGTCCCCCATAATTTTGATTGCCTCTGGCGGTGGCCCGACAAATACAATGCCGTTGTCCACACACATCTGGGCAAACTCCGCCCGTTCCGACAAAAAGCCGTAGCCGGGATGAATCGCTTCCGCACCGGACAGCTTAGCAATCTCGATTAGCTTGTCCATGCGCAAATAGCTGTCCCGCGCCGCCGATGGGCCAATATGGTATGCCTCCGTGGCGTAGCGCACGTGCAGCGCATTCCGGTCGGCATCCGAAAAAACCGCCACCGTGCTGATGCCCAGCTCGTGGCATGCCCGCAAAATGCGCATCGCAATCTCGCCCCGATTGGCGATGAGTAATTTATTGAATCTCTTGGGTAGTAAACTGTCTGTAGCCATTTTTTCGGTAATCAGTGGTCGGTGTTCGGTAATCGGTGGTGGTAATCAGTAGAAAAATACCGATTACGGTTTACCGATTACCGATTACCGTCTAAAGGGGAATATTCCCGTGCTTTTTCGGTGGATTGTGGTCCCGCTTGTTTTGCAGCATGTTTAGTGCATTGATCAGGCGAGGTCGCGTTTCGCTAGGTTCGATGACATCGTCAATGTAGCCACGCCGGGCCGCTTCATATGGATTGGCAAACTGCTCCCGATAATCGTCTACCAGTTCAGTTTTGCGCTCGATTGGATCCTCTGCGTCATTCAGTTCGCGGCGGAAGATGATATTCACCGCGCCGTCGGGGCCCATGACCGCAATTTCGGATGTAGGCCAGGCCAGGTTCAAGTCAGAGCGAATGTGCTTGCTGTTCATCACGCAGTACGCGCCGCCGTACGCTTTGCGGGTAACGACGGTGATTTTAGGCACGGTGGCTTCGCAGAAGGCGTAAAGCAGCTTGGCCCCATGCCGAATAATCCCGCCGTGTTCCTGGTTGACGCCGGGCAGGAAGCCAGGCACATCCTCAAACACAATGAGCGGAATGTTGAAGCTGTCGCAGAAGCGCACAAAGCGGCCAGCCTTTTCGCTGGCGGCGATGTCCAGCACGCCCGCCAGCACCATTGGCTGGTTGGCCACAATGCCCACAGAGAAGCCGCCCAATCGGGCAAAGCCCACCACAATGTTCTGCGCGTAGTGCTCCTGAATCTCGTAAAAAATGCCGTCATCCATGATGAAGTGAATGACCTCTTTAATGTCGTACGGCTTGTTGGGGTTATCCGGCACGATGCTGTTGAGCGCCGTTTCGGTGCGCAGGCTGTCATCTTTGGTGGGCACGAAGGGTGGATCTTCCATATTATTGGAAGGCAAGTAGCTCATCAATTCGCGGATGAGGTAGAGCGCGTCGGCTTCTGACTCAGCAGCCATGTGAGCCACGCCACTCTTTTCGTTGTGGGTCATGGCCCCGCCCAGCTCTTCAAAAGAGACTTCTTCGCCCGTGACGGCTTTGACCACGTCTGGGCCGGTGATGAACATGTAGCTGCTCTCTTTGACCATGTAGATGAAGTCGGTGAGGGCGGGTGAGTAGACTGCACCACCTGCGCAGGGCCCCATGATGGCGCTGATTTGGGGAATTACGCCGGAGGCGAGGGTGTTGCGCAGGAAGATGTCGGCGTAGCCACCGAGGCTGACGACGCCTTCCTGGATGCGCGCCCCGCCGGAATCGTTGAGGCCGATGACGGGGGCGCCGTTGCGCATAGCCATGTCCATGATTTTGCAGATTTTTTCGGCGTGTACCTGGCTGAGGCTACCGCCAAAGACGGTGAAATCCTGGCTGAAGACGTAGACGAGCCGGCCGTCTACCGTGCCCCAACCCGTCACCACAGAATCACCCAGGAATTTTTGCTTGTCCATACCAAAGTTGCGCTCGCGATGGGTGACAAAGGCATCAATCTCGCGGAAAGAGCCTTTGTCTAGCAAAAGATCAATCCGCTCGCGAGCGGTCATTTTGCCTTTTTCTTTGTGGCGGGCGACACGATCCGGGCCACCGCCTTGCTGTGACTCTTGCCGTAGCTGCTGTAGTTTCTTTAAATTTTCGTTCATAGTGAAAAGTAGGGTTGGGCGGCACGCTGGAGTGACCACCGGGTAAATAGGACGGTGCCAATCAGCAGCAAACTGCTGATGACCCACAAGGACCAGTTGCGTGGCGATTGGGCAAAAATGAGCCAGACGGCCGTTTCGTACACAGTATACCAGCTTACGGTAAAGGGTATGGCCTGGATGGTAAACGGCCGTTTGCGCCAAAGCTGCCACGCTAACCAAAAAAATAAAACTGTAAAAAGCCCCGCCACCACCAAGCGCAGGCGCGGGTCTGGTTGAAGGTTCAGAACGTCTTGTAAATTGAGCTGCTGGCCAATGGCAATGGCTCGCCCAAAATTCCAGATTCCTAAAAAAGTAACACTCCAAATGGTAATAGTTACGGTGCGAGGACGCTTTGGAGCAGTGAAGCCACTCATAATGAAAATTATAAAGGATCGGGCGGGAGTTGTCAGTATTTGCCCGCAAGCTGGTGAACGGCGCATAATATTGGAGAAGAGATTAGAGATTGGAGACTAGAGATTTGGCGAGTCTCCAATCTCTAATCTCCAGTCTCAAACAAAGTTAAGCAAACGACAGGATTCACCATGCAAGAACCACAACGCAACCTAAATGACGATTGGGAGGGCTTGGACCCAACGCAGCCGCGTACTGGCTCGCCAACGATGCTGTATGCGGGCATTGGCATTGTTGTGCTGTTTGGCCTCATTGTTTGTGTGGTGGCGGGCTACTTTGTCTGGTCGCAGTTCCGCGAGCGCACGACGGTGGATGAGGAACCGGCGATTGTGCCGCCAACGGCCGTTCTTGAAGACGTCCCCACCGCCACATCGGCAATTGCCCCGACCAGCACCTTGCCCGCTACGACTGTTCCACCCCAAACACCCCTTGGCGACGGCGCGGTAGAAGCCAGTTTCACCAACACCCCGCCTACCATTGATGGCACTCTGGGTGACTGGCCGGGCGCGATTGCGGCCAGTTCCAACAATCGGGTTTACAACGTAGCCAGTTGGAATGGCACGGCGGATTGTACGGCCGTTTGGCAGCTCAGTTGGGACAACGGCAACCTGTACATCGCCGTCACCGTTACCGATGATACGCATGTGCAAACCGCCAGCGGCAACCAGATTTTCCGGGGCGACAGCGTAGACATGCAGTTCGACACCAACCGCGACGCGGATTTTGGCAATGGCCTTAGCCCAGACGATTACCAAATTACGTTGTCGCCGGGGGATTTTGCGGGCAGTAGCCCGTCCGCGTTCCGCTACCAGGGCACGGCCAGCGGGGCGATTTTGGATGCGCCAGGTGGCAACATCGTCACCGTGGCGGCGCAGCAGACGGCCACAGGCTACATGCTGGAAGCGGCCATCCCCTGGTCTGATCTCAGCCTGACGCCCAGCCAGGGCCTCACCATCGGCCTGGCTTTGAATGCCAATGATAACGATACGGGGGGAACGGCCGTTCAAGAAGTAATGATGTCCCACATGCCCAACCGCACCCTGACCGACCCCACCACTTGGGGCACGCTTACATTGAAGTAAAACGAGTGAAAAGTAAAAAGTGAAAAGTGAGAAGTAGGCCATACTTTTTACTTTTCACTTCTCACTTTTTACTCCATAAAATGGAGAAACAAATGAAACACGAAGAAGGAACCTTCAAAAGCGCCGACGGGCTGGATTTGTATTACCAAAGCTGGCTACCGGAGGGCGAACCAAAAGCGGTGATTGTGATTGTGCATGGCATGGGGGAGTATAGCGGGCGCTACCGGCATGTGGTCAACGCGCTTGTGCCTACTGGCTACGCCATCTACGCGGCCGATCATCGTGGACACGGCCGTTCCCCCGGCAAGCGCATGTTTGTGAATAAATGGTCAGAATACCTGGATGATTTAGGGTTGTTTATTAAACTCGTGAAGGAGAAGTGGGCGGGACGGCCGTTTTTCCTCTACGGGCACAGCATGGGAGGTAACATCACCCTCAACTACGTGTTGCGAAACCCCGACGGCTACAACGGTGTCATCGCTTCGGCCCCGGCGGTGGGCAAGCTGGACGTGCCGCCCATTTTGGCCTTTATCAGCAAAATCATGTCCAAATTGGCACCCGCCATGCAGGTAAAAACCAATCTGGAACTCACAGACATCTCCCGCGATCCGGCGGAGGCCAAAGCGTACGGCGACGATCCGCTGGTGCAGACGTTTGCTACGCCTCGCTTCGGTGTGGAGCTGCCCGCCTCAGCCGAATGGGCCATGGCTCACGCCGCCGAATTCAAACCGCCGCTGCTCATGATTCATGGCGATAGCGACAACATCGTCAACGTCTCGGCCAGCCGTAACTTTTTTGCCAAAGTGCCGCAGTCAGACAAAAAGCTCATCGTATACGAAGGCGGCGTCCACGAATCACACAACGACATTCACCGTGACCAGGTCATTGCTGATATCGAGCAATGGCTGGAAGCGCATTTATAACAACAATAACTAATTGTCATGCTGAACGAAGTGAAACATCCCTAAGCGTTTCTTAAAAAGCGAATCTCGCGGTTGGAAACGTTGGTCAGCATCGTTTAGAGGGATTCTTCGTTTCACTCAGAATGACGCCAACAGTAAGAGTAGAAAATGGACAAAATCATCATTCGTGATTTGCTGCTGCGGGGCATCATTGGCATTAATCCCGATGAGCGCGTGAAGCTGCAAGATATTCTCATCAACATGGTCATCTGGGCCGATATTCGCAAAGCGGCCGCCAGCGACGCCATCGAAGACGCGGTGGATTACAAATCAATTACCAAGCGCGTTATTCAGCATGTGGAGGAGTCGTCGGACTTTTTGGTGGAACGGCTGGTGACGGATTTGGCGCGTTTGGTCATCACCGAATTTGGCGTGGAGCGGGTGATGGTGCGGGTGGAAAAACCGACCGCGCTGCGCTTCGCCGAATCAGTTGGCATCGAGATTGAGCGCACCCGCGCCGATTTTGAATAAAATTTTGGAACGCAGAGTTGCACAGAGGTGGCGCAGAGTTTCGCAGAGGCTCAAAAAATCTCTGTGTAGCTCCGTGCTTCTCCGTGCAGCTCTGTGTTCCGCTTCTTAAATATGCCAAACCAGGTTGTCATCGCCCTTGGATCAAACATTGAGAAGGAGCAAAATCTGCCGCGCGCGATTGAACTGCTGCGGGAGATGTGTGTGGTTACGGCCGTTTCCCCCATCTACGAAACCGAACCCGTCGGCCTGCTCAACCAGCCCAACTTTTGGAATACGGCCGTTCTCCTCCAAACCGATCTCACGGCCAGCCAGATCAAGCAGCAACTCATCGGCAGTATCGAAACAAAGCTCAAGCGGGTGCGCCAGGCGGACAAAAACGCGCCGCGCACCATTGATGCGGACATTGTGCTGTTTAACGATGCGGTGTTTGAATATGACGGTGGAGACGGCCGTTCCCGCCCCATTCCCGACCCCGATTTAGCCAAATTCCCCCACGTTGCCGTCCCCGTAGCCGACCTGCTGCCCAATTTCCCCCATCCACAAACCGGGGAGCCGCTGGGTGAGTTGGCGCAAAGATTGTTGGCTGAGGTGGTGAAGGAATACGGCCGTTCCCCCCTAACCAAGATCTAATCACCTTGTCACCAGGTCACCCCTTCACCCCTTCAAAACCAAACTCACCGGACAATGATCCGACCCCATTACATCAGTATGAATGGTGGCTTCGGCAATACGTGGCGCTAAATCGGGACTGGTGAAAAAGTAGTCCAGCCGCCAGCCCACGTTGCGCCCGCGTGCGCCGCCGATGTTGCTCCACCAGCTGTACGCCCCCGTTTGCGCCGGGTAGAGGTGGCGGAAGCTGTCCACGTACCCTTGCTCGACGATCTGGTCCAGCCAGGCGCACTCCTCCAGCAAAAAGCCAGTTGTCTTGCGGTTTTGTTTCGGCCGTGCCAGGTCAATTTCCTTGTGTGACGTGTTGACATCGCCACAAAAAATCACCGACTTACCAGAGGCAATCAGCTCATTGCAAAAATCGAGAAAGGCGGCTTTGTACGCCATTTTGAAAGGCACGCGGCTGTGGTCGCGGCTGCCGTTGGGGAAGTACGCCCCGATAAAGACAAAGTCATCGTATTCGGCAACGATGGTGCGCCCTTCGCGGTCGTATTCCTCAATGCCCAGGCCAATTTGCACGTTGATTGGCTCTGTTTTGCTGTAGAGGGCCACGCCACTGTACCCTTTTTTCTCCGCCCAGGCCCAGTAGGTGTGGAAGCCGTCAGGCTGGCGCAGTTCGGGGGCAAGCTGGTCGGGGTGGCATTTGGTTTCTTGCAGGCTGAGGATGTCGGGCTGGGTGGCGGTGAGCCAATCGAGAAACCCTTTTTTGTGGGCGGCGCGCAGGCCGTTTACGTTCCAGGAGTAAAGTGTGGTTGTCATGCGGCGATTGTATCGGCTTTGGTGAAATCTGGCATCGAGTGTGTGAGGCGGGATGTTTCACTCCGTTCAGCATGACAAGACACAATTGTCATGCTGAGTGCAACGAAGCATCCCGACCAAGTAGGAAAGACGAAAGAGTAGTTTAGCTAAGGATTGATTCTTTAAAGTGGACCAGGCCGCGCTGGTGGGCGGTTTGTTGGAGGTTGCGCATGTAGCTGTAATTGCGGGCAGGCTCTTCGGGGCGGGGGCGGGAGATGGCTTTGACGATGAGGCTGAGTTCGTTGGTTTCGCGCCATTCCAGCCAGGCAGACCATTCGCCTTGCTCCACGTGTGAGTCTACGGTGACGTAGGTGAAGCCGTAGCAGCGCGGTTCGGTGGTGACCTGCGTAATTTCGGTCATGGTGACCACATCGAGGATGGGTTTGCCAAAAAGGTTCAGGAGGTGGATGCGCTGCACGATGCGGTCGCCAACCTGTGCCCAGCGGTTCCAGAGACCAAAATCGCTGGTGTGGCTCATGACGTCGTGGGGGTAAAACTGGTAGCGCATGAGGCGGTCGGCGGCTTTTTTGAAGAGACGGCCGTCTTCATCAAGCCCCAATTCCAGTTCATAACTATCTACATGCCAACTTTCATCAACAGGTTGGCCCGGATGATAGGAACGTGGGGCATCGTTCCAGATATCCAGAAATTTTACATCGCAGCAGCCATCGTCGAACCAGTTTAGTTTTGCTGTAGTGAGATGTTTCATCGGTCGCTTCTTCCTCTGCGGCATTGGTAGGATTGATTATAGACAAGTTGCCTGAAAAGATCGCTGCTCTTTAGTCCTATTTTAACAATGCACCGGGGCTTGTTCCAACCCTGAAAACGGCCGTTTTGCGGGCAATTGGTGCTAGAAACGGCCGTAACCAAGTGAAAGATGAGTGAATTTTTGTAAAGGGGCATTTTAGTTGGCGATTCGTTGGGCCGTTGTTACTGTTAGGCTATGAGTTTTCGACACACGATGCTGCAACAAATTGACAAGGCGGTGCTGTACGGCCTGAACCGTCGCGTGCCAGATTCGCTGGAAGCAAGCGTGGCCACCGCGCCCACGCTGGAAGCTGTTTTGGCTGAAACGCAGGTGGATTTACGGCAAACGGCCGTTTACCAACTCACAGCCCCCGGTGAACATCCCGTCATCCTACAAACCCCGCTGGGGGAGATTGTGTGCCGCGTGCGCGTGCGCCCCGCCGTGGATGCCAAAGCGCCGCTGCTCCTGTTCCACCACGGCATTAACGAATACCCTTACACCAACTCCTGGCGGCGACTGTTTCCCCAAGCCGTGCCGCTGCCGTTCCACACCGTCTGCATTCAGGCACCCTTCCACGACAACTGGCTAGACCCCATCACCAAGGGGTTTGCCTCTGTGCAAAGCATCTACCAGATTTTTGCCGGGTCGCTGCGCCTGATGGAACTGGTACAGCAGCAGTTTACCGCCGAGGGCGCTGCCTACACCGCTGCCGCTGGAGTTAGTTGGGGGGGCATCACTAGCCTGCTGTACGAAGGGCTCCTGCAGCAAACGCGGGCGGTCATCCCCATGCTGGCGTCGCCCAACCTGGCCCAGGTCATCTGGGATACGTCTGATCTGTTCAATCGGCCGAGGCAGCTTACTCAGGCTGATTTGCGGCACTATCTGGACTTTACAACCTACTATCAGCAATGCGCGCCAGACCGCGTTTTTCCGCTGCTGGGGGAAAGCGACCTCTTTTTTAGAATGGAAAATCATGCGGAACTGTTTGCGGAACGGCCGTTGGTCACCATACCTTCTGGCCATATCTCTGCCATGTGGCACAGCACCCCCATGCGCGACCATATCCTCACTGTTTTAGGGCAGCTGCCCATCCTGTAATTTTCCCCGGTTACTGTCACAAACCTGTCAGAATGCTGTTAGCAGTCTGGACGAAATTGTCCAGGCTGTTTTCTTATACTGCTAACAAGTTCTGGTAATGTTTTGGGAGCCGGGAGGTAAAAAATGTTCCGCATGGTAAATCGCATTGGTTTGTTCCTGGTAATGGCTATTTTAATCTTGTTTGTTGGGGCAAAAGTGATTAACGCACGTGATCCCTATCGCGCGTTAACCGAAGCGCTTGTTGCCGAAATCGCAGCCGACCCGCAGCGCACAACGCGCCTGAACACATATGGGGCAGAGGCGAACGCCTTGCGCCAAACTTTAAACACCGAACAGGCGGCGGCCATTGCGGCCTGGCTAGATGCTACCCAGGCTGTTCCATTTTTAGAGAGCGTGCCTGGCATCGGCAAGGTAAAGGTACTTGCGGTTGGGGTAGATACGGCCGTTCACAAAATCGCTGCTTTCGATGCCAATTTGGCAGCAATTACAAGCGCGGCAACCCTGTCGCAACGGTTTGCCCAACTGCGCAGTTACGATCTGGAACATGGCAATGTGACATTAACTGACCTGTACCAGCAAAGCCAAACTGTATCCCACAGTTTAAATGATGTCAGCGAGGGGTTGGGAACGGTGGCAACGGCCGTTGAAGCAGTTACCGAACAGCCCGCACTAGAAACTTTTCAGCAGGAAGCGTTGGAATGGCGCAGCCATCTCAATATCTGGTTGAGCGAAGATATGGCCAATAAGGCATCCGACCTCATTGATCTGGTTTACTGGAGCATTGAGTCTTGGCAAGGCGTTCCGGCTAACATGCTAGATGTTAAGCAGCGGATGGATATGGATGCGGCCTGGCTGAATCATTTTGAACAGCGCTATGAGCAAGCCACAATTATCAATGAGCGCTGGCATTTCGACACATTACGCTTGCTGCCCCTTTTTGTGGCCGAAAATTCCCACTCCCTGTATTTGGGCATCGTTGGCGGGCTGCTGCTGGCTCTGGCGGGCTGGCTGGGCAGCCGGGAACGGCGTCCCGCGCCCCAGGTACACGCACCACGGCGTCAGGTTGTGGCCCAGCAAGCGCCGTTACGCCCTAGCCTGGCTTTTCAGTGGGAAAACGGCCGTACCGAACGCCAAACCTTGCCCACAGTCGGCGAACTCACCATCGGCAACATCGTCATCAAGCGAGCCCGCGTGCGCTACTATCTGGAGCGTCTGGATAATGCCTTCCCTGCTTTTCTCAACGGGCAGCCCATTTGCGGCGCACGCATCCTCAACGATGGCGACATGCTGCAAATAGGTGAATTGCATACCGTTTTTCAGCTAGTTGCGTAACGTTTTAGAAGTTCGACTTTTCAAATCCGCACACATCTTTGATAAACAAATTCAAAAGTTGAACTTCTTGTGAAAGCACACACACTTATAAACCATTTAACTTTGTCTCAGGTTTGGCTTAAGTAAGGCGGCTATTCTAATAATCAGAAGTCGCCAAAAAGAAGTGTTTCGACCCCGGTTCTCCCTCCTGGCCGGGGTCGAACGCTTTCTAGGGGCGTGATCGAATTCATTTGGTCACGCCCCTTTTGTTTTATGAAACGGGACACTGATAAGCACTGATTTTCACAGATAAATGCAAAAAATCAGTGTAAATCTGTGTTAACCAGTGTCCAGTTTGAAATTTTCACTCGGTCACGTACAGGCGGGAGACGCGGGTGTTGATGTTGGTGAGGATTTCGTAGGGGATGGTACCGGCCCATTCCGCCAGCTCTTCGCAGCGGATAGCGACGCTGCCATCTGCGCTTTCGCCCAGCAGAACCACTTCGTCGTTGTTGTAGGCGCTGTCCCACTCGATGTTGACCATGAGCTGATCCATGCAAATACGGCCGATTACCGGATACCTTTTCCCCCGAATGATCACCTGCGCCTGGCCCGACATGCGCCGGAAATAGCCATCGCCGTAGCCGACGGGCACCGTGACGACCCGCACCATGTGGTCGCTTTGCCAGGTGGAGCCGTAGCTCACCGGATGATCCGGCTGCACCACTTTGAAGTACACCACGCGCGACTTCCAGCTGAGCACCGGCTGCACGGCCACCGTTTTGGCAACCTCGTCTGATGGGTAGACGCCGTAGAGCAAAATCCCGGCACGCACCATGTCGAAATGGCTGCCGGGCAGCTGCAAGATCGCCCCGGAGTTGGCCATGTGACGCAGCGGCGGTGGCGGTAGCCCGCGCTGTTCATAAAACGAGAGTACCTGGTTGAAGCGGTCGAGTTGAATTTGGGCGGAGTGGAGAACGGCCGTATCCGCATTGGCAAAGTGTGAATAAATCCCCTCCACCAGACAATGCTCGCAGCTAAGCGCCGCCTCCAGCAGCGAATCCGCATTGTAATAATGCACGCCAATGCGCTCCATCCCCGTGTCAATTTTCAGGTGGACTTTGGCCTGTACGCTCATTTTGGCGGCGGCTTCGTCAATTTGGGTTAGCTTTTCGATAGAGGAGGCGGTGAGGGTGAGGTCGTGCTGCAAAAAGAGGGGCACCTGGTTGCCGATGATACCGCCCAGCACCAGAATCGGCGCGGTGAGGCCCGCCTCGCGCAGCAAAATGCCCTCTTCCAAAAAGGCCACGCCCAGGTACGGTGCCCCCAGCGAAACCACATGCCGAGCCACTTCCACCAGCCCGTGTCCGTACGCATTGGCCTTCAGGATGGGCATTACTGTGGCGGGCGCGACGGCGCGTTTGATGGCCCGGTAATTTTCCGTCAGGCGGGTGAGATTTACTTCAATGTAGGTGGGGCGGACAACACCGTTGCTGCTAATTGTTGGTTCATTCAAAGCCATGCCCCGATTTTACCCAAGGCGGCAAGATTGACGATTTTGAGATCCTAAGTGGGCAAATGTTTTGAAAATACTCAATACTTATGAAATAGTTGGTTTTGGGGAGTCGAGTTGAAAAGGCTGTTAGTTTTCAGGCAATATGTTTATCAAAACATGCAAGAATAAGTGCCTCGTTTTCTTTGTACCCTATTACTCCATCAAACATCTATTGACAGATAGAGTTTGTGCAATTTGATACGAGCATCCTCAGTCGTAAAACGCCAATGAACTGTCGCTTGACTGCCATTGCGTTGGCTTTCCCTGGTCGCCACTTTTTCAATCAAGGTAGGCTGATCAGGAATTCGGGCCTGAGCCACTGTCGCTGAAGAACGCTCAACTCAATTTCAGCCATGTTCAACCAGCTGCCATGTTTGGGTGTGTAATGTATTTCCAGCTTGGAAATAATGCGCCGAGCCTCTTCTGGAGGAAAGGCTTCATACAAGGAAACCAACTTATGCGTATTCAAGTTGTCCATTACCAGGACGATTACCGCTGCTTCCGGGAAATGCACATCGACCAAGTCACGCATACAATGGGCAAAATCAATCATAGTGCGCCAGTCAGTCACCTGGATATGCCGCTATGCTTCCAGCGGGGCAAAAAAGACAAACAGGTTGCTGGTGCCATTCGACGTGGGACTACGTCAGCCCGGCCGCTCACGAAGCAGCCTATTATCAACATCAATTAGCCTTAACTTGATTTCGACTAAAATGGGGGAAGATCAATCTTGGGCTTCATCAGCCATGAGTAAGATGCGGGCGTGCTTGAGCTTCCCGGCTGGGCCTTTGCCCTGGTTAACTAAGGCCGTTAAACCTTAACTACTGCGCTGCCTGGGCTTCCAGCCAGACGGTTTCAAACTCTTCGATGAAGTAGCTGGCAAACGTCGGGTCGTGCACGATGACGACGTTTTCGTCGTTGCGGCGGTTGGCGTTGTCGCTGAAGTTGAACGAGCCAAAAATGACGGTATTGCGATCGATGATAAACACTTTGTGGTGCATCACCTGCGGATTGCCGTCTGTGAGTACGGCCACGTTGGCCAGCCGCGCCTGCGACAGGATGGGGTAGTAGCTGAAGGGAGTGTCGGAACCAACGCGTTCAAACACGCCGCGCACAATGACGCCCGCATCGGCCCGACCCAGCAGCGATTCGCCAATTTGCTCGTCGGTGAAAGAGAAGGCCATGAACAGGATTTCGCTCTGTGCCGCAGCGATCCGGCGAGAAATGATAGGGCTGATCTCTTTTTCGGAACCAAAATAGTTTTCCACCTCGATGCCACCAATGGTGAGCAGTTCGTTTGGCGTGTTTTGAGGCGAATCGGGGCCGAACAGCTCGTCGTTGTACATTTCGTCCATCTCGGCGGTGTAGTTGGCCGCCAGCCGGGGGGAAGTTATCCGCACGATGTTGTTGTTGTTACAGTAGACGCCGTTCGTAGTGAAGTTCATGGAGCCGACCCAGGTGATACGGCCGTCTATCACCGCAAACTTGTTATGCATCAGGCCGGTTCGCTTATCTTCCCGCACGCTGATACCGTTGCGCCGCAGCCGGTTGATGCTGCTCAGGCTCGCGTTGTCCGTGTCTGTTACCACGCGCACTTCCACGCCGCGCGCCTTCAAATCAATGAGCGCCTGCACAATTGGCTCCGCGTCCAGATCAAAGGCGGCGATGTCTACCCGCACTTCGGCGGTGAGCAGGTCGCTGGCAATGTCCTCATCCAGCCCGCCCACGCGCTCGGCCTCTGGGGGGCAGGTGGGATTGGTGAAGTAAATCTCATACCAGTCCGCCGGGGCCGACGAATCCGGCACCGGGTTGAGAATCGGTTCGCCTTCGTCCAGGCCAAACTGCTGTAACAAATCCTGCCCAAAAATTACGGATAAAACGGCCAAAATGAGCACGACAATCGCGCCGCCTGCTTTTTTATTCATGAAATTTCCTTTTTATGAGACCTGACACGCTGAAACGGTTTCCCGAACAAAACCTGTCAGGTCGGAATATCGTTGTGAACCGCTTCAGCCCAGGCGCGGATATCGGCACAATAAACGTCTGGATTGTCTAGACGCACATCCATGATGGTTTTGTACCAGATCCAGGACGGCCGTTCCGCCCCTCTACCCTTCACCAGGCTAAATGATTTACGCTGCGTTTTTTGCTGTTGCTGAATCAACTGTCGCATCCGCGCCGGGGACACACCCGCCACCAGGAATTCGTGCAAAATCTGGGCCATCGCCTGCCAGCCGTCGGCTGATAGTTGGCTGGGATGCTGGAGCATGTAGGCGGGTACGGTGAAATGGTGTACTGCCCCGTAAGCCGGATCGGTTAGCTCCAGCGCCATGCAGGCATGGTAACGGTCGGTGCAGGTTTCTTCGGCGGTAAATTGCCCACCGCATTCAGGGCAATGTATTGCCGGTAGAGGTTCTGTCATGGGGAATTCTTCAGCCAGCGTCTGTCTGGATGAGCGCCAGTAACTGTTGGAAAGCGCCGTCGCGGTCTGCGGCTTCGCGAGCCTGGTTAAACTGGCTGACGCGCCGCAGATTGTCGGGGCGCAGCGGCTGGTTGGTGAGCCAGCGCAGGTTTTTCAGCACGCGGGTCATGGTGTCGTCTACCAGGTCAAAGGCTGGCGGCTGGCCAATGGTGCCGATGAGATCATTCACCCCAACCATGATGAGGCGTACGGCCGTACTGTCCTTTTCCAGCAGTGGATCGGCATCTTCATCGGGGAGACGTTGGGTGTGAACGGCCGTTTGCGCCACCTGCGCCATGCCCCAGTTCAGCAGATGCTCCGCCTGGGCATCCACCAAATTACTGCGCCAGCCCGTCTCGTCCAAAATTGGCCCAAACCAGCGTCGCAGCCGCGCCCGTACAATGTCAGAAGTTATTGGTTGCATATCAATCGGTTTTGTAGCCGCGGATTCTTTCCGCGCTGGATGACCCTGTGAACGCGGAAAGAATCCGGGGCTACGGTTTAATCCTGAGCATACCCCGGCAGTAAAACAAACTCGTCGTCTACCTGAACGATGTGGTGGGGTAGCCAGGCCACGCCAAATAGCGTGGTGCTGATGCCGCTTTTGGTTGGGGTGACGGAAATCATCGTCTTGTTTTGAGCAATGGCGTCCCACCTGGCCTTAATTTCCTGGAGCGCTTCTTCGGCCTCATCTTCCAGCGCGGCAATTTCTTTCTGGTACTCCGCAATCTGGTCTTGTGATTCTTCGACGTCGGCTTTGGCCTGGGCGGTCATGCGCCGCTTGGTCATGGAGGAGGAGACGCTGCGCCGCCGCTTGCTGAACAGGCTGAACAGCGTTTCAGCGTGGGTGACGGCCTCTTCCCGCTTGCGCTGGGCGTATTCGGCTTCGTCGTCGGCCAATTCGCGCTCTTCCTTTTTCAGCTTGTCTTCCACGGAATCGATTTTCTTTTCGTATTGTTCGGCCGTTTTCTTGCTCTCTTCATCAGCGGCCGTTTGGGCGGCGTCGGCGCACTGTTTGGCAAAATCGGCGTCGGAGACGTTGGGACCCCCGTAAATTTTGAGCGCTTCGTTCGCTTTTACCTCAATTTGCAAGCCGCGATAAATCCACTCCTCAAAATCTTTCTTCATGGCGGCGACGCTTTTGGTGTCGTTGAGGGGGGCTTCCAGCAGGTCAAAACGTGCATCCAGCAGCGGGGCACGCTCCAGTTGGCGGTCGTCAATCTGCTCAGACTCAAAATCTTGCCAGCGCACCACGCCACGCCGGTCTGGTTCGGACACAACGGCCGTTTGCCACGCCACATGGTCCAGATTGTAACGACGGTTATTAAAGCTCACGCTCGCCTGGGCCAGCAGCACGGGGCGGTAAAGTATGCCTGCGGATTGGGCATTCACGGGGATGGAACGGCCGTCTCGCTTCGCCGCTTCGCTCAAAGTCAAATTTTGCGGTAAGAAAAACTCTTCCGTCCGCCCGGGAACCCCAGGCTTCGCCGCCTCACCGGGCAGTTGAGGAGATTGGAGATTGGAAACTGGAGATTTTGCCTCAGCCAACGCAGGCGTTGTTGCTGCCAAACTCTCACTTTTCACTTCTAACTTTTCACTTTTTACTGCCCCCACCCCCGCCAGCGCATTCAACGCCGGAATCTGATCCCGCGTCACTGGCCCGGCCAGGTAGTTCATCGCCCAGCGGGTCTGGAAGAGCGACGGCTGCTTGTCGTGCACATTGCGCAGCAGGAAGACCCGCTTGCCCAGGGCGGAGATCAAATCATCATAAACGCGCCGGTCGAAGCCGCCAGCAGCGGCCGTCGTCAGGCCGTCCAGCAGCCGCGCCTTGTCCTGCTCCGTGCCCAGCTTGCCGATGAACCACGTCCCGGCGTTGGACAGCGCCTTGTAATCCACATCCACCGGATTTTGCGTGGCCAGCACCATGCCCACGCCAAAAGCGCGTGCCTGCTTCAACATGCGCAGCATCGGCTCTTTGGAGGGCGGATTGGCAGTAGGCGGCAGGTAGCCAAAAATCTCGTCGAAATAGACCAGGGCGCGCAGGGTGGTGCTGCCCTTTTGCGCCCGCATCCACGACTCCACCGCCGAATAGAGCAAGGTCACAAAAAACATCCGCTCCGCTTCGGACAGGTGGGCGATGTAAAAGATGGTGTGGCGTGGACGGCCGTTTGGCAGGTAAAGCAAACTTGCCACATCCAACGGCTCCCCCTCAATCCACGACTGAAAGGCTGGCGAAGCCAAAATGTTGTTCAGCATCATTGCCAGCTCAAAGCGGTCTTTTTCGGGGAAGAAGGTGTTCACGTCAAATACGCCCAGCTTGGTGAAGGGCGGCGCTTGCGTCTGCATGATCAGCGACGCCAGATCGAGGCTCTGCCCCTGGCTCCAGGCGTGCTCAAAAATATTGGCCAGCAAAATGTGCTCCCGCGCCCGCACCGGATCAATATCTTTTAGACCGACCAGCCCCAGCAGGGCGGTGACGGTGCCGGAGATTTTTTCACGCAGCAGTTCGCGATTGTTTTCCCAGGGGATGTCTGGCGCTTTGAGCGAGGCCAGAATGGAGACGGGTAAGCCCGCGTCGGAGCCGGGCGTGTAGATGGCAAATTGGGCGGCATCTTGAAGTTTTTGGATGCGGTCGGGGGTGATTTGCCAGTCTGCCAGACCATTGCGCCAGAGAGCGGCCGTTTCTTCTGCCGCCTGCTCCACCGTTTTACCCTCGCGCCGGGCTTCGTTGGCGTTCACCCACGGCTGGAAATCGGCCGGGGCTAATTCCGGGAAGTGCATCAGTGCGTTGGTGATGTCGCCTTTGGGATCGATCATCAGCGCCGGGATTTTGTTGAGCGCGGCTTCTTCCAGCAAATCCAGGCAAAGGCCCGTTTTGCCAGAACCCGTCATGCCCACCACCACGGCGTGCGTGACCAAATCATCCGGATCGTACAGCAGCGGTTCTTCGGTTTGTTCGTTCGTTTTTGCGTCTACAACGCGGCCTAAATAGAATTTTCCGTCGGTGTTTAACATGATTTCGCCTCCGGTTCCAGTTTACCGCAAGTTGCGTCTGAAACAAACGTTTCAGGAGGCTGTTGCCACTGCAACGTCAGTCAGGGCGGGCCGCAGGGTTTAGCTTTTGGAACGCTTCGGCGATGTCGTCGTTCTTGAAGGTGAGCAGGAGGTGGGTGGCTTTGGGGTCTAACCTGCCTAGCAATCCCGCCACGTAGTCCGCATCCTGAAAAAACTGGTTGAGCAGCATGGGGGCTTGCCACAGCGCTGGACCAAAGAGTGGGCGCAGAATCAGGCGCGCCAACCCTTCAAACAGAAAGGCGCTCACAAAACCAACGATCAACCCGTCCGCCCCACCCGCAATGGAGGAGTTGTTGATGCCCCGAATACTGTTGCTATCGAGGCCCAGATCGTGGGCGTACAGGGTGACCACGATGAACGTCAGGCCACCAGCTAGCAGAAAACCGGCCAAAAAGGGGAGGAATGTGGCCATAAAAACAGCTTTTGTACCGCGATGGCATTGTTCGTAGTGGGGCACGGCGTACTGGTGGGTCACCGCCTCCTGGCGCTGTTTGCGCATGATCAGCCGGTTTACCGTCAGTGTGGAGTTGGCCTGGCGGGGTGCGCCGCAGCAAACGCAGCAGTCGGGGAAGCGAATTTGGTCTGGTTTGCCGAATTCAAGCGGGAGTTGAAATGATTTTGGCATCTCGTCAAGGCTCCGGGCTAGGTAGTGGTGGCCGCGGAACGGCCCCTCCAGCGGGCAATTAGAACCCCCAATGGCGCGGCTACCAGAAAAGCCAACCCAGCAGACAACACCAAGCTACCCAGCATGAGAAGCCCAATCCAGTAAAAAGCGTAGTTTGGGCTTCCCTCTTGCACCACATTGCCATTGGCATCCAGGCAGCGCATTTCGTAGCCAGTGGCTGGTTCGTCGTTGCCATATTCGTCAGTGGTGGTGGTCTGGAAGGTAACAACGTCGGCGGTGCTATCTTCCGGGCAAAGGTACGGCCCCATAATCTTCACGACGGTGTTCGCGCCCAGCGTTGTAGATAAGCTGCCAACGAACGATGCCAGCGGGCAGAGGCACATGGAGACAAGCCCAAAAGCTATAACCCAGATAACGCAACCTGATGAGGTGCCAACGGCCGTTGCTTTCATAGTTGGGTTTCCTTATGTGGTACACAGCCAAACGGCCGTGTCCCGCTAACAATCCGAAAATAGTGATGATACAAAGAAACCCAAATTGTAAATTTTCGTTGCGCAAGTGGCTGGCTGATTTGCACACTCGCCATAGCAAATCATGTGATTGCCCCTGAGCGATGACGGGTCTACTTTTTTGACTCAGAATGAGGCCATAATGTACCATCAAAGGCAATGCGTGCATTTTTATGATAATGTTATGATTTCTGTATGGATTGGATGGCAAGGGCGCTGTAAAAGGGCGCATTATTGGGAAAACGGGAAATTACATTAAAGAAAACAAAACCGTTTCTATCGCTTTTACTTGAGCAACCCAAAGAAAAATCGCTCTGCGGCTTGCTTAATTGTTTCGTGAGGTAATCGATCGTGAAATATCTTACATCTGGCGCGTTGCGTATCTCATTTATTTATGCTTTGTTTGGGCTGTTGTGGATCTTGATTTCTGATCGAGGGTTGCTTTATCTAATTCCGCAAGTAGATCAGTTGGTGCTGTGGCAAACCTACAAGGGGTTGCTATTTGTTACACTGAGCACGCTCATCATTTATTCGCAGGTGGCGCGTGCCGAGCGGCAAAACACGCTGGTGAGAACCGCGCTGGCCGACAGTGAAGAACGCTATCGGCTGCTGTTTAACAACAATCCACTGCCCATGTGGGTTTATGATTTGCAAACGCTGGCATTTTTGGAAGTGAACGAAGCGGCCGTACAAAAATATGGCTATTCACGCAATGAGTTTTTAGGCCAAACCATCAAAGATATTCGCCCTTCGGAAGATGTGCCTTTGCTGCTAGAAGATGTGGCCAATACCACGGCGCGGTTCAATTTTGCTGGTGAATGGCGACACATTCGCAAGGATGGGTCGCTGTTTATGGTGGAGATTGTGTCGCACTACCTGATTTATAACGGCCGTTCTGCCCGCCTGGTGGTTGCCAAAGACCTGACCGAACAAAAACGCATTGAATCCGAGAAAAACAGCATCTTTCAACGTAATCAGGCGTTGGTGCAGGCGTTGGGTGAAATTGTCTATGAATGGGTGCCCCAGAAAAACCAGGTCTTTTGGCAAGGCGACTATCAACGGATTCTAGGCTACTCCCTGACTGAAATTGGCAGCACCACCGAAAGCTGGCTATCAAAAATTCATCCAGAGGACCAAACCAAAGTTTCCCAAAGAATTGATGACGCCGCAGCCAACAAAAAAAACCTGGACGTTGAATACCGCTTCTTGCAGGCCGATGGCACCTACCGCTGGATGCATGACAGAGGCGTTATCTTCAAAGATGCCCAGGGCCAGCTAGAAAAAATCGTTGGCGTATTTTTAGACATCCACGCACGTAAGCAAACAGAAGAAGCGCTGCGCCAAAGTGAGCTGCGTCTTCGCAGAGCCATTGAGTTTGCCCCATTTCCCACCCTCATTCACGCTGAAGATGGTGAGGTTCTGGCAATTAGCCAAACCTGGCTAGATATTACCGGGTACGCCGCTGAGGCCATAAAAACAGTGAGCGACTGGACTGAACTGGCTTATGGAGCGAATCAAGAGCAGATCATGGCGGGGATTGACCGGCTTTATGAGCTGGACGCCCGTGTGGATGAGGGAGCGTTTGTCATCCGGTGTAAAGATGGGTCGCAGCGAATTTGGGAGTTTAGTTCAGCCCCATTAGGACGCCTGTCAGACGGCCGTCGCGGAGTGATTAGCATTGCGGTGGATACAACTGAACGGCGCGAAGCAGAAAACCAACTGCGCCTGCAAAGCAGCGCCCTCAATGCTGCGGCCAACGGCATCGTCATTACCGATGTTAACGGTTTGATTGAATGGGCCAATCCGGCCTTTACCGAACTAACTGGCTACACACTGGAAGAGGCTTTGGGGCGTAATCCCCGGCAGTTGGTAAAGTCTGGTGTTCATGATGAGGCATTTTACCGACAGCTTTGGGAGACGATTCTTTGCGGCAACGTGTGGCGCGGCGAACTTATTAATCGGCGCAGGGATGGCACTCACTACGTGGAAGAAGAAGCGATTACCCCCGTTTTTAACGAGAAGGGGGCCATCACCCACTTTATTGCCATCAAGCAAGACATCACCAAGCGTAAAGAAGCAGAAAAAGAGCGTGAGCATCTGTATCGCCAGGAGCGGCTGGCGGCCATTGGCCAGCTGGCGGCGGGCATTGCCCATGATTTTAATAATTTGCTGGCGGTGATTTTGCTCTATTCACAGCTTTTGGCTCGCTCGCCCAACCTGAACCCAAAGGAGCAGGGGCAGCTGACGACGATTGGCCAGCAAGCCGAGCGTGCCGCCCTCCTTATCAACCAAATTCTCGACTTTAGCCGCCGTGCCGTGTTTGAAAAACGGCCGTTAGACCTGCTCGTTTTGCTCAAAGAAGAAGTGAAACTGCTGCAGCGTACCCTGCCAGAAAATATCGAGATTGAGTTGGCGTATGAAGCGGATACCTGCGTGATTTTGGCTGACGTTACGCGCGTTGAGCAAACGATTATGAACCTGGCCTTTAATGCCCGCGACGCGATGCCTGAGGGTGGCACGCTGCGCTTTGCTTTGTCTCAGGTGCAGGTGGAAGCGGCGCAGCCCCCGCCGGTGGCTGGCATGTCGTCTGGTGCCTGGGTGAAATTATCGGTACAAGATACGGGCACGGGCATTGCTCCAGAGATCATCGATCATATCTTTGAGCCATTTGTTACCACCAAGGAGCCGGGCAAAGGTACCGGGTTGGGGTTGTCGCAGGTGCACGGCATTGTGGCGCAGCATAATGGGTTTATAGACATTAGCAGTCGTCTGGGACAAGGGAGCCTGTTTGAGATTTATTTGCCTGTGTGGCAGGTGGAACCAGAAACGGCCGTAACTGTCACTGTGGAAACGGCCGTTTCTGGCCAGGGCCAACGCTTGCTGATTATTGAAGATGAGCCTGCCCTGCGCAGCGCCCTGCACGCCAGCCTGAGCCTTTGGCAGTACGAGGTGTTGGAGGCCCCCAATGGTGAAATGGCGCTGGCGATGCTTCAGGCGGGAACGGCCGTAGACCTCATCATCAGCGACATGATCATGCCCAAAATGGGTGGCCTTGCTTTTGTCCATGCCTTGCGCAAACTGGGGCTCACCACACCCGTCATCTTCATTACCGGGTATCCCTTTACCAGTAACCCGGCCGATTTGCCAGCTTTGGGCGTAAAAAGCATACTGCCCAAACCCCTATCGCCAACGGAGCTGAATCAGGCAGTTGCTCAGGCGCTAAGCGAAACGGCAAAAGATGGGTGATGTGGCCTCAGCCAACACACCAGCCTACGGGCACATTTTCAAAGATCGCCTCGTCTAGCTGCCGGGTCGTTTCGCCATCGCTAAAAACAATATCTTGCAGCCGAATGGTGGCTTCAAAGCCGTCGCCCTGGCACGGTTCTTCCGGCACGGGGCCATTCACGCTCAGGGTAAGACTGCCGCTGGTGGCCGACCATACAGCCTGCGGCTCGGCCTGTGGCCCGACATCGTTGCAGTAGGGAAACTCCCCAAAATCATAAACGCGCCCGCCAAACAGATCGATGTTGACCGTAATTTGTTCAGGGTAATCGGCGATTTCCAGCGTTATGGGTTCTTCCGTCAGGGGGAAGTCGGCGGCGGCAATAGACACGGTTAAAAAGGCAGAGAGCGCGGCGTCATCATAGGCTTTGTAGACAAAAATGCTGCCGCAGCCTCGGCTCTGGCCGTTGTACACTAGTGGCGGTTCCAACAGCGTGCCATTGGTCATGGGCAATTTGCCGTATTCACCGATAACAACCCACGCTCCTTCTCGTTTTTCGAGCAAAAGGTAGCTACTGGAAACGGCCGTTTCCCCACATTCTCGCTTCAAAAACAAAACCGCCTGCTGGCCGTCGCCGCTCAAGGCAATCTGGCTCAGCGTTACCACGCCACCGCCCAGCCCGCCATACTCCTGGCGGAAGCGGTCACAGTCTGGCGGACCATCCGCAGCGGGCAAGTAATATTGTTCAATTGTTTCTCTGGACTGCACAAAGAAGGCGTCGCTGTTCAGAAAAAGATAGCTCAGGTTCAGTTCGTTTTGGTTGGTCAGGATGAATGTTTCCAGGAAGTTTTGGTTGATGACGTTAGCCAGCGCCTGGCTCGGATTAAACAGATCTGTGGTGGTTGTTTGCTGCACAATGGCGGGGCGTTGGGAATGATAGGCGATGGCGGCCTGGTAAACGGCCGTTTCCAACCCCACTTCTCCTGCGCTAACCTGCAACGGGTTCGACGGCACATCATTCAGGGCTAGCTGCACCGGCAGCGGCTGGCTGCTGCTGATTGCTTGCGTTGAAAAGAACAGATGCCGCACCAGCATGCCCTCTTCAAGCGCAATGCAGTCGGCCACGATGCGGATTTCCTCATCGCCAATCTTCCACGCCTCTTCCGGGCAGAAAAAGCGATCATCGTTGGCGGGCAGTCCGGCAATGGCCACCATAAAGACGGTGTTGTGGCCATCTTGCCAGGCGACGCTCAGGCGCACGTCTGGCTGTCCGCTGTTGCTGGTTTGCCACCGGGTTTGCACCGTTTGCTTGAGTTGGGCCAGCAGTTCCGTGTTGGCGGCCAGTTGGCTGTAGGCCACCAGGGCGGCACGGCCGTTTAGATGGCTTTGCAGCGGATCCACATCGCCATTGTGGTCCAGCACCAGGCTGGAGACGGTGGGGATGTGGTAGATGATGGCTCCGCCAATCCAGTCGGCAATGGCGTTGGGATCGGTGAAGAGAACGGCCGTTTCCGCATCAATCTCTTGCACAAATTCAGGGGAAAAGCTATCCAGGTAGCAGCGCACATCTGCTGGGGTAAACACGCCAACACCCCCAGCGGCACAGCCCAGAACGGGTTCATCTGGTTCACCCACCGCGGGCAGTTGGGCGCGTAATTCTGGCAGCGCCAGCGGGTCGTGGTAGCCGCCCACGCTCACAAAGGTGCCATCTGGTTGGCCCAACAGCAGGGAAGAGGTGGGATCATCGAACGGCCGTAAAATGGGCCGACTGCTGTTTCCCTTCCACGCCAATTCTCTACCTACGACAAAAGCCAATACCTGGTCTCCCACGGCAAATGGCCACTCGGAATTGGGCATTACGCCATAGCCAACGGCAGTCAAAATCAACTCTGGCGCGTCGATTGCCGACTTTTGTTGTAAATATTCACTCACCGTTAGGCGAATTTCAAAGTAGGGCAGCGCATTGCTGTAATATTCTCCGCCATCCTGGTTGTAGCATGTGCCGCTTATCTCGGCGATTGTGCCTAAAACAATCAGGTCAGATTGCGCAATTTGGGTTTCAATTGGGGTTAGCGAGGTGCTGAGTTCGGTAACGGCCGTATTTTCTGGCGTTTCAATTTGCCTGCCCAGGCAATCGCTGGTGTAGTTGCTTACAGGTGATTCTGTTGGCGGTGCGCTGCTGTTCTCGCCAGATTGCACTTCTGGTGCAGTGGTCGGTACGCAGCCCACCAAAGCCGCCCAGGCTAGTAGACATAAAATAACCCTGCCGAAACTTTTATACAGATGTGTGTTCCCGCTCATTGAAGTTCTCCTGGTACAGCCTTAAATATGGGTTGGGTAAATGCACCACAGGTGCAAAACAGTAGGCAGCTTGCTCTCAAGAACCCACACTCGCTGCATACATCCATGAAGAACGTATGACAATGTAAAAGGTTCCCTAAATTGTTTGATTTGGTTTATAGGTTCTGTAGCCAGGCCATTGCGGTGTCTACATTGTGGAACAGCTTGATTTCGTAGGTGGATTTTAGCGAGCGCAGGAACGTGACGAGGAATTGCCCTACTTCGGCTTGCAGGCGGCTGCTAACCACAAACGCGACGTGGGTAAAGCCAGTTGCAGAGGCAAAATAACGTTGGGCCTGAAAAGTTAAATCGCTGTTTTGGCTGTAAAGGAGTAGCAGGCGAATTTGGTCTGATTGGGTAATCGCTTTGGCGTCAAACACCATTTGGGTGGCAATTTCGAGGTCTACGTGCAAATTGTCCTGCACTTGCAGGTAAACAATGCCGTTGGGGAGCTGTTGGATACGGCCGTATTTTGCTTCGATGGCTTGCAGAGGGTCCAAATCATTCATGATTTACTAAGTAGCCAGGTTTCCGCCTCTTTTTCCCGATGGAATACTCGCATTTCATAGGAAGAATTGAGCAAGTTTATCAACTTAACGAATATTTGAGCAACTTCAGTTTGAAACCGACTGTGTACCACCAGGGCCAGATGGGTAAGCCCCTTGGTCGTCCCCAAAAAGCGCTGTGCCTCAAAGCTCAAATCGTTGTCTACTCCTTGCACAACCAACAAACGTGCCTTGCCAGAATTATCAATAGCACGCACATCCTCCACCAACGTCTGCGCCTTTTGTAAATTTAGCGAGACACCATCCGCCAAATAGATGCAGACAAGACCATTTTCATGGCGAAACACACGGCCGTATGAGGTGTCTTTTCCGTTTTTGTGAAATTGTTGGCTCATTTTATCCCCCAGAGAAAATAGGCAAACTAAGAACCTGTCCGAATATTGGCCACAGAGTTCACAGCGAACTTAGAGGCGACGGTTCTTTTCTCAGATTCCTCTTTTTCCTCTGTGGCTTTTTCGGATAGATTCTAAATGTATCCTCAGTCTATGATAGACACGGTTGCCGTCAATATGACCTCTGCTCTAAAGGTATTTTGGATGATAGCCTAATGGTGCCAAATTCGCCCCAATGAAGAGATGCGCGTATGCTTGATTGGCCCATATGATATCAGGATTTGAGGCTTTATGAAAAAATTTTTGGTTTGCGGACACACCAATATTGAAACCACGCTGGCGATTGACGCCTTTCCAATTGAATATTCGCCGATGCGCTACCCATTTTTTGGTATTCAAACGGCCGTTGCCGGCGTCGGCTACAATATCACCAAGGCGCTCGCCACGCTGGGCACTCCGGTCAACTTCCTCACGC
The DNA here is from genome assembly GCA_020634455.1 of Ardenticatenaceae bacterium. Taxonomy (GTDB): domain Bacteria; phylum Chloroflexota; class Anaerolineae; order Promineifilales; family Promineifilaceae; genus Leptofilum. The sequence goes on from JACKBQ010000001.1 coordinate 2,616,902, forward strand.
TCGTCGGGGAAGATTTTTTTGGCGAACAGGTGCGCCAGCAAGCCAAAACCAATGGCTTGGCTGACGATTTCATCGTGGCTGGAATGCCGCAAACGGCTCAATCGGTTATTTTGTATGACAAGCAGGGCAAGCGGCAGGGCCACACCGACTTAAAAGATGTGCAGGAACGGCCGTATCCGCCCGAACTGTTCCAGCAAGCCCTGCAAGAAAGCGATTGGGCCATCTTAGCCAACATTAATTGGACACGGCCGTTTCTCGCCAAAGCCCAAAACGCAGGCATCCCCATCGCCACCGACGTACACACCATCACCGCTCTGGACGACGACTACAACCGCGACTACATGGCCGCCGCCACCATCCTCTTCATGAGCGATGAACGTTTGCCTCTGCCGCCGGAGCAGTGGGCCAAAAAGGTGCAAAATGAATTTGGCACGGAAATTGTGGTGATTGGCCTGGGCGCAAAAGGCGCATTGCTGGCCGTCAAATCAGACAACTTCTGCGAACGGCTGCCCGCCGTGCAAACCCGCCCCATTGTCAACACCATCGGCGCGGGGGACTCGCTTTTTGCATCCTTCAACCATTTCTACGGCAAAACTGGCGACCCTTACGCCGCCCTGCAAAAAGCGATTTTGTTTGCCTCTTACAAGATTGGTAGCGATGGTGCGGCAGCAGGCTTCTTAACTGAGGCGGCGCTGGAAAGCATCGAAGTAAAAAGTGCAAAGTAAAAGTGGGCCACTTTTCACTTTTTACTCTATCACTTGCCCACCCCTCACCGCTTTAATTGCGCTGCCTGGCTCCGTAAATCCACAAAAATGGGATGCAGACAGATGATCACTTCCGCCATGCGCTTGCCAATCTGGCGCTGATGAACGTCGGTGTACCCTTCGGCCGGAACAACCTCGTATATTTTTGTCCACCCCTTATCCCACATTTCCGCTTCAAATGACTCGCCCAGCGTCTCTTTAATTTCAAACAGATGGCGACGAAACCCTTTGAGCAAAAAACGGTTGAGCTGCTTGTCGCCAGATTCAAAATGGAAGCCAATTTCCCACGCCTCGCGCCGCGCCACGCGGGATAGTTCATAGTGCAGCCGGGCTTCACCAAAATGGAATTGGATGATCCAACGCCACGGTTGCCGCACCTGGATGCTTTGCAGTTTGAGCGGCAAGTGGGGAATCAGCACATCGGGCAAAGTTTGCAGGAAGGCCTGCTGGGACATCGTTTTCATTAAGAACAGTTTACTTGGAACACGGCCGTAAAACCACCCACGCACCGGAAAAGACCCCAAGGGTTGCCAACAGGCACAAACGGCAATCGGGCTTACCAAACCGTTGGGGTCTCGGCTGGAACCCTCACTTTTTCACGCAATTTATGCGTGGGGGTCCAACAGAATTGATTACAATGAAGGCCGGTAGCAGTGCATTGTGATGCAAAGTGTCAGTTCTTTTTGCTAAACCGAATTGATGCACCACACTGCGGGGAACGGCCGTTCAACAACCCGTCGCTCCCAACCCAAAAGTAGACACAATTATGATCAAGGGTACACCCATGAATAACCAACTTATTGAAAGACATGAAGCGCGACTGGCTGCTCTGTACGAAGTAAGCTCCCAACTGGGCAAATCGCTGGATTTGGGCGAAGTGCTCAACCAGGTTATGGACTCCATCATCCAGCTTACCGGAGCCGAGCGCGGCTTTTTGATGCTGTACGATGCCGAAAAAGGCAGCCTGCAAACCCGCGCCGCCCGCAACTTCGACCAGGAAACAATCGAAGCCGACGCCATCAACATCAGCCACACGGTCATTGAGCGGGCCATTGAAACGGGCGAAGGCATTCTCTCTAGCAATGCCCAGGAAGACGATCGCTTCTCTGGGCGAGAGAGTGTGGTGGGCTACCAACTGCGCTCCATTATGTGTGCCCCGCTGCGGGTGCGCAGCCAGACGCTGGGCGCGGTTTACGTAGACAACCGTCTCTTCAGCGGCGTGTTTGAGAAGGATGACTTGGGCCTGCTGGTCACCTTCGCCAACCAGGCCGCCATCGCTATTGAAAATGCCCGCCTCTTTACCCAAACCGACCAGGCGCTGGCTCGCCGCGTGGAGGAGCTTTCACTTTTCCAGCGTATTGACCAGCAGCTCAACCGCTCATTGGAGCTAAACCAGGTGCTCAGCCTGTCGCTCAATTGGGCCATTGCCCTTACCAACGCGGCGGGTGGCTCGATTGGCTTGTTTGAAGAGCTGGTGAATGAAGACACGGGCATGCTAAACAGCGCTCCGGTTCAGGTTCTGCGTCTGATGGTTTTCCGGGGTGAAGATGAGCATAGCGAGAGCCGCCTGGTTTCGCTAGACCATCCCATCGTGCAAAAAGTGATGCGAGACGGCCGTTCCATTCTCACCCACAACGTCACCGAAAACGAGTCCGTAGATGGTACCCCGGCAAGCGTCCAGCTCGCCGTGCCCATTCAGCAAGATGGCATCATCACCGGGCTAATCACCCTGGAAACCCAGCACAATATCGAGATCAACCGCGAAGACATCGCCTTTGTAGAGCGCTTGTCTGACCGGGCCGCCGTGGCTATTAAAAATGCGAAACTGTACGAAGCGATTCAGGACGCCAACAAAGCTAAAAGCGAGTTTATCTCCCTGGTAGCTCACGAACTGCGCGTGCCCATGACCTCTATTAAGGGATACACCGACCTGATGAATGCCGGGTTGGCCGGCCCGCTGAGCGACCAGCAAAAGCAGTTCCTGGAGGTGATTCGCCGAAACCTTACTCGCATGAGTTCGCTCATCAGCGACTTGTCGGACATTAATCACATTGAAAGCGGCCGTATGAAGTTCGATTTGCAGCCGCTGGACCTGCGCGAAGTGGTTGCCGACGTCACCGACAGCCTGCGTGAGCGCATCGGCAATCGGCAGCAAACCCTGCACATCGAGATTGAAGATGATCTGCCGCTGGTGTTTGCCGACACCACCCGCATTGCCCAAGTGGTTTCTAATTTGTTGAGCAATGCCAATAAGTACACGCAGGATGGTGGTGAAATTGTGTTAAAGGCGTGGCCAAACGGCCGTTTCGCCTACGTCAGCATTCAGGATAACGGCCTGGGTATTTCTGAAGAAAATCAGCAAAAATTGTTCACCGAATTCTTCCGCGCCGAAGACAAAGCAGTCCGCGAACAGGCCGGATGGGGGCTGGGGCTTTCCATCGTGCGCCGCATGGTTGAAGCCCAAAACGGCGAAGTCACCTTCGAAAGCAAATTGGGGGAGGGCAGTACATTTACTTTTACCATTCCTCTGGCTAATATGGTGTAATGCAGGTACAGTTAACGTCCATTAAGCCATGCGAGGAAGGTGAACCGTGGAAGGAAAATCGTCTGGATTGAAATTGTTGTTGAGCTATGAAGTGGAAGACACCAAGTTGCAGGCGTACCAGCAGTTTGTAATGCAACAGTACGTGCCAGCAATGCAGATGATGGGCTTTCAGGTAAGCGAAGTGTGGCATACCGCTTACGGCGAAGCGCCGAACCGCCTGGTTGGTTTTGTCTGCCGCGACCGCCAAACCCTGGACGATCTGCTAGAAAATGAAATGTGGCTCACCCTCAACAATCAGCTAGAGCAGTACGTGACTGATTTTAGCTACAAAGCGGTGCCTTACCAGCGTGGCGTTTTCCAAATGTGAAATCAGTGAAAAGTAAAAAGTGATAAGTGAAAAGAGCCCCACTTTTTACTTTTCACTTATCACTTCCCTCCTCAACCGCTCAACCCTCAAATCCTCGATCTGTCAGTTTCTTCTTCACGCCTGCCTCACGCCAGCGTAGCCAAAACAGCCACCAACCATCTAGAATCCTACGCCCCAGCCTGCTAAGATACGCCAAGAAGACAAAGATACCTCAATTGTTCACCATGGCGCTGTTCCGTGCGCCGCAAGGATTTTGCGATGAAATGCTTGATAACTTTTCTGACTTTTTTGTTGCTATCGCTCACGTTGGTGGCCTGTACCTCAACCGCCGATCCTGACCTAACGGCCGTTCCGCCAATCTCACTCCCCACACCCACCCTGGCCCCCACCGATGCCACAACAGAACCGACGGCAACGGCCGTTCCCACCCAACCAACCGTTGCCCCAGATACCAGCACCCTGCTCGCCCTCGTTCAGGCAGACCTGCCAGAAAACGCCTTCGACGGGCTGGATGTTTTACCTTTGAACGTGCCTGCAGGGGAACAGCCTGCCCTGAGCTTGTCGAAGGGGCCGTTGTGGGCCGTCTACTCTGTTGGCTTTCATAACTTTGATATTGACCCACTACCCAGCCATTTTGTAGCTTTGTACACCTGGAGCAACGAGAGATGGCAAGAACTAGCTCGTCAACATCTCAACGGCGACGAGCCTGGCAGTTTTGGCTTCGGCCCAGACTTTCTCTACCCGGAAGGGGTAAACCAGGTAGATTTAGACCCAAACGATTCGCAAAACCTTTGGCTGGCTGTAAGTGGCGGCGCGGGTGCCCACGGCGGCACGTTCCAACTGCTCCGCTTCGATGGCGCCACCCTGCACATGGAAGTTGATACCGGCAATGCCAACCCCGGCGTCGGCTACTTTGAAGATTTGAATGGCGACGGCACGCAGGAACTCATTACCGAACTGCACGATTATTACGTTTTTTGCTACGCTTGCGGCGTGCGCTACCTGCAATTTGGCGTCTACACCTGGGACGCGGTGAACCAGCGCCTGCTGGAGATTTCGCTCCAGCCCATGCTCATGGGCCAGCAAGGTCATCCTGCCCGCCAACCCACCAACCGTGCCGTTGAACTGGCTACTGCTGATCTGTGGCCGCAAGCCCTCGCCCAAATTGAAGAAGCAGAGCGCCTCGCCGCCGCCAGCAGCGAACCGACCGATGCCTTTACCCTCAGTTGGGATGCCGCCATCATTCGCCTGTACAACCAGGCGTACCAAGCCGAATTGAATCATTCGCCCTACCCGCTGCTCACCCACATTTTTTATGGCGATTTTGCCGCCGCGCTGGACATGATGCGCGGCTACGGCAATGAGCAAATCTTCAGCGCCACCTCGCCGCTCATCCAGGGCACCATGGCCGAGGGCAACGAACCGTGGCTGGCGGATTACCTTTTGCGGCAAAGCAGCGCCGCTATTGCCGTGCCGGATTTGGACCCGGCGACGCTGGCGGCTGCTTACTACCTCCACGCCTGGGGCAGCTACCTGCAAAATCCGGCTGATCCGCAAATTACGGCCGATTTACAACAAGCTGCCACCCTCGCCCCCACGGAACCGCTGTTTGTGCAGGTGTCGCTGCCCGCCGTCCAGCGCATCCAGTTTGCGCATGGAGCCATCTCCGCCACGGTGCAAGGAGATGTCGCCGCCCACGTCTCGGACGATTACATTCTGGCCGCCGCCGCAGGCCAGACGATGACCGTCGTCATCGAATCGCTCAACAGCAACGTGCTGCTCACCATCGTCGGGGCGGATGGCATCCCGCTGACCAACGGATTGATGTCCGGCGCTACCTCCTGGCAGGGCGAACTACCCGCCACGCAAGATTACATTGTCCGCGCCATCGGCACGCTGGAGCCAGCCGCCTACACCCTCATCGTCACCATCGAGTAAGTGAACCTCCCGGAGGTTTCAAACCTCCGGAAGGTTGTTTTTACGGCCGTACTTCCCCCCGCGTCGCCAAATCCCAAACCAGCGGCTCACCCGCATCGTCCAGCAAAATGATCTGCTCACCGTCTACCAACCAGCCCACAATCTGAAAATCTCGCCAGCGGGGCAGCGACGGATCATCCAGCACGTAGCCAAGCTGCTCAGACAGCGCGTATACCGCCACCTCCTGGTTTGGCTGGGCGGTTTGTAGCAGCAGCAGGCGATGCTGTGGGGACCAAAACAGTTTGGTGATCCCCTCCTGCGCAAAAGCTGCGCCGTTAGCATAAGTCAGGGTGAATGGTTCATGGCCAAACGGCCGTTCCACCTCAAAATACCGGCTCCCATTCAGCGGCACCAGCAGCAGATGCTCATCTGCCACGAGCAAAACTTCGTTCGTCAAATCCCACACTGGCGGCACGGCTATCTCTGGCGACAGTGCCCCTTCCACCAATAAATCAGTCGGGCCATCGAACCAGTTCACCAGCAGCAAATCTGCCCCGCGCACGTAGGCAACCAGTTTGCCAGGGCCACCGTCTGCGGGCGGCGGCAAAAAGCCAGGGATGCAGGAAAACGTCGGCGACACGTCTCGCGCCACTACATCCATTTCGGCATTGGCGACGGGCATGATCAGGTTTAAACGGCCGTCTTCCACCACAGCTATCACCGGGCGCAGCGAACACCAGGCCATCGCCGCTACCCCCTCTGGCAGCAGCAGGGATGTGGTTTTGCTGTGGAAATCGTACACGCGCAGGTCGGTTGTGGCGTAGCCGCTCTCAGAAGCCGCCGCCTGTTCGCCAAAGTAGAGCAATCCGCGCTCCGCGTCGTAGGCAAACATGGTTTGTGGCGCGATGGGCAGCCGTTCCCACGTTAACGCATTGCCTGTCTGCACGAGAAACGGCCGTTCCTCATGCACCCCCGGCAACCACCACACATTGTTGGGCCAGATGCCCGCTGGCGGATTGAGCACGCGATCCACATACGTCTCTGGCAAGAGGCGCGCTGCGAGCGTGGCCGTTGGTTTTAGCGCAGGGGTTGGCGTGGTCATTGACACGCTTGCGATCGGTGAGAGCGCCGCTGTGGTAGTGGTTGGGAATGGCTGTGAGGTAGCGGCTGGCTCTGAGCTGGGTAACAAAGTTGGGCTGACCGCAGGGGACATTGTCACCGCCACAGATGCTTCGTTGCAGCCGAGCAAGCCAACCAAAATCAGCAGCCAAATAATGCCCGTTGCCTTTGTTCGTTTCATCATGCCTCCAAATCAATTGGAATCTATCCAAAAAAAAAAATTCACAGAGAAAAAGTAGCGTGAGAATAAAGCTTTCGCCTCAAACTTCAGTGCTCTCTGTGGCTACTGTTCTAAAAAGTGCCAAACTGTTTCAATGATACAAATATCCATCCTCAATGAAGTAATTCACGCAAAACCAATAAAATGGCCCCAATTTTCCCTTCCGGGAACCAAAACAGCTCCTTTAACGTTGCATACTGAAGGTCGGGACAGCCTCGGCCTTTTATTTTGCAAACAAAAAGGAGGTTTCAATTATGAAACTAAAAACAATATTCATACTACTACTGCTTACATTGACGCTGACGCTGGCCGCTTGCAGCCCCACCGGTGGCGAACCAGCCGCATCAGACAACCCTGCCACGGAAACACCAGACCCGGATGCGCCCGTTAGCTCTGACGACCCAACCCAAACGCCCGATACCGACACGGCCCCGGAAAAAATGATTGAAGGCGAGGCGAGTGTAGAATCCATCACCATCGCGATTTTGGAATCTTTCCCGGTTCAGGTGCACGTCAATGTCGTTGGCTACCTGGGCGATGGCTGCACTTCGCTGGGCGAAATCAGTACACGCCAGGAAGGCGACACCTTCTTCGTCACCATCCTCACCCAACGCCCGGCCGAGGCGATGTGTACCCAACAGCTCGTTGGTTTTGAGGAAAACATTCCGCTGGACGTGGTGGGCCTGCCCGCAGGCAGCTACACCGTCAACGTCAACGGCGTCACCGACAGCTTTACGCTGCAAATTGACAACGCCGTCGAACCATTGCCAGGCACCGATGAAGAACCAGCTTCCGCGCTGGGCCTGCCCGATGCTGAGGTGGCGGAACTGCTGCGCCTGACGCTGACGCGCGCCCTGGTGGATCAGGAAATTCCCGACTACGCGCTGCTGGCGGATCAGGAAACTATCGTGCTTTCCACAGAAAATATCGATCCGGCGCTGTTGCCAGAGCTAGCTGGCGTCAATTTGTTGGCCATGACGCCAGACGAAATTCAGGCCAAGGCAGATGCAGAGGGTGATTTTCCGTATTTGCGGTTTCAGGGATTTACGGCCGTATCCTCCGAAGAAGTCACCGTTTCCCTGGGCAGCACCTGGGCGCGTGCCGCCAACTCTGAAATCTTCTACCTCAGCGGCGGTGGCTTCACCATCACCTACACCCGCACCAGCGACGGCTGGATGGGCGAAGTAACCGAGATGTGGATTTCGTAAGCATTTTAACGCCAAGAACGCAAAGAATCAGAAAAGGCAAAGGCCTGGATGCAGCCAGCCTTTGCCTTTTTTGATACCACCTTGTCACCTCTGCCTCAAAAATCCGTAAACCGCTTACTGGCTACCGTTCACCGATAACCGCCCCCCCCAATTGACACCACACAAACGGCTATGCTATTCTGCGCCGCAACATCTTGAAGAACGCAGACACGCACAGCTTATCTCCCAATCCTCTTTGCTCTCTGTGCCCTCTGTGGCCAATTACAACCTACAACAAAAGGAAGTCGCCATGCAAACCATTGATTGTTTGAAAATCCTGAAAGAAGGGCTGCCCAGCAGCAGCGCCACTCCCCGCCACATCATCGTTATTGGGGCGGGTATGGCGGGATTAACGGCCGCTTTGCTGCTGCAAGAAGCAGGGCACACCGTCACCATTTTGGAGGCGCAAAACCGGCTGGGCGGGCGCGTCTACACCTACCACGGCTTTCCGGGCAAAATGTATGGCGAATTTGGCGCGATGCGCTTCCCCAAACAGCACAAATTGGGGCAATATTTGATTAACGAGCGGTTTAAGTTAGCCACACGGCCGTTCCCCATGTTCGACGAAGACACCTTCATTTACGTCAACGGCACTTCCTTGCGGCGCAGCCAGTTCCACCCGGACAAAGTTGATTACAACCTGCCCGCCCACGAAAAAGGCAAGCTGCCTGACGAAATGCTCAAGCAGGTCATGCAGCCCCTCATCGACAAAATCCAGGAGCCCGGCGGCTGGGATTCTCTGATCAACCAGTACGACAGCTACTCACTGCTCGATTACCTGCGCGAAAGCAGCCTCAGCGATGCCGCCCTGGCTATGATTGGCCCGCTGCTCAACCTGGAAGGACGCTTCCACTTCTCACTGTTGGAATGGTTTTCTCACTATTACGAAAACGTCTTTGGTGACCTGGTTTACATCGAAGATGGGGCGGATGCGCTGCCCAACGCCTTTGTGCCGCACCTGCAAGCCAGCCTGCGCCTGGGGGCCGTCGTGCAGGAAATTCAGCAGTCAGACGAGGGCGTGACGGTCACTTTCAAAGATTCCAGCGGCTACAGCCAAAGCGTCAGCGGCAACGAGTGTATTTTGACAGTGCCGTTTAACCTGCTGCGCCACATGGAAATTAGCGGCCTGGATGTGAACAAATGGTACACCATCCGCAATGTGTATTACGGCCGTGCCCATAAAATTTTCATGCAGTTCAGCGAGCGCTGGTGGGAAACGAAGTACAACATCTCCCACGGCGTCACCGTGACTGATCTGGCCATCCGCAACGTGGTGTACACGCCCGCCGGGCAAGACCCGGCTTACAACAAAGGGGTCATCATCGCTTCCTACGCCTGGGAGCAGGACAGCATGGCGTACAGCATGTTGAGCGAGCAGGAGCGCATCAACCAGGCGCTGCAAGATTTGTGCAAAATCCACCCCGAAGCGCGCAATACGTTTGAATTTGGCATCTCGCATGATTGGTCGCTGGACCAGTATGCCGGGGGGATTGGCCCACTGTTCCGCCCGCACGAAATGAGCGGCCGTTTCTATGACAACATCGTCCGGCCCGTTAACCGCATCTGGTTTGCCAACGACGCCTGCGACCGCCGCCACCGCCGCTGGATCGAGGCCGCGCTGGTGGCCGCCGTCAAAAACGCCTTCGCCCTGCACACCGGCCTGCGCAACGAAGTGCCGCTGGACATCCACGAATAGCCCAAAGCGCATACCAATCGTCGGGTAAAGACGCCTGTTTTGGCTACAATTAGGCCACACTTGCAGACAGTTCCGCAGTAAGGTGTCTTGCGTACAATCCTGCTCTGTACAAGCACACGGGTAAACGGCCGTTACAAAGTCTCATTCTTGCTCTCAGGGGCAAATCCTTAAGGTAGCGAATCATGCGTTTGAAACGAATGGGATGGTGGCGGCGATTGCCCAACCTCATCCCCACCACTTTTTTTATTGCTTTGGGCCTTTTTGCCGTTTGGCCCTGGCTGCCCTTTGCCACCCAGGCCGCACCCACGCGCACCATCGTCTTTTACGGCTTTAGCATCACCGGCGATGCCATGAATCGCGGTGTTTTTCCTGCTTTCCAAAGCAAATGGGAAGCCGAAACGGGCGAGCGCGTTGAGTTTATCAGCGCTTTTGGCAGCTCCGGCACCATCACCAACCAGCTCATCATGGGCGTGCCCGCCGAGGTGGCGCTGGTCGCGCTGGAACTGGATGCCCAGCGCCTGGCCGCAGCCGATGTAATTGAGGCCAACAGCTGGGAAAAGTTGCCAAATCAGGGCGTGGTCAACCGCTCTCCCTTCATTATTTTGGTGCGGCCCGGTAACCCGCTAGGCATTCGCGATTTTGCCGATCTCACCCAACCGGGCGTGCGCATCGTACATCCCGACCCGCTCACTTCTGGCGCGGCCAACTGGTCGATTGTGGCCGAATACGGAGCCGGGCTGGCCGCCAATCCAGACAACCCGCAGGCGGGCCACGACATGCTGTTGGGCATCTGGCGTAACGTGGTGGCCCAGGCCGCCTCGGCGCGGGCCGCCCGCACCCAGTTTGAGAACGGCTTTGGCGATGTGCTGATTACCTACGAACAAGATGTGCTGCGCGATGTTGCGAACGGCCGTCTCCCCGCCGAAATTATTACCCCCAGCAGCACCATTCTTAGCGAACACACGCTCGTGGTGCTGGACAAAAACGTCAGCCCAGAGGAGCGCCCGGTGGTGGATGCGTTTGTGGCCTTTTTGTGGAGCCAGGAAGCGCAGCAGATTTTTGCCGATTACGGCTTCCGCAGCGTGGACGAGGCGATAAATGCCACCAATCCCCTCTTCAATACGGTGGCGCACCCCCTCTTCATCACCGACTTTGGCGGCTGGGCCCAGGCCAAGCCGGAAATTATCGACGCTATCTGGAAAAATCAAGTGTTAAAGGAGCTGGATCAATGACAACGGCCGTATCGACCCCCGCCAAACCTGCCCAACGACCCAACTACATTTTCCCGGTCGGGCTGCTGATCCTGGTTTTGCTGCCGCTGCTGCTGATGCCGCTGGCAGCCGTCTTTATTTTTGCTTTTCAGGGTGGGCTGACCGCCTTTGTGCAGGCGCTGGGCGACCCGGATGCCCAGTTTGCGCTGCGCTTTAGCCTGCTCATCGCCTTTGGCACGGCTATCATTAACGCCGTGCTGGGAACCTATGCCGCTTATGTTTTGAGCAAATACCGCTTTCCGGGGGAACGGCCGTTGAGCATCATCGTCAACCTGCCTGTGGCCATCCCCACCGTCGTGGTCGGCACCTCGCTGCTGCTGCTGTGGGGGCCAATTGGCCTGCTGGGCAAATGGCTCGATCCGCTCGGTTTGCAGCCGATGTTTACCCCGGCGGGTGTGCTGCTGGCCCACCTGTTTGTCACCTTCCCCTACATGCTGGGCACCATCAAGCCGCTGTTGGATGAGCTGGAAGCCACTTACGAAGAGGCCGCTTACACCATCGGGGCCAGCCGCTGGCAAACGTTTCGCTTTATTATCTTCCCGGCGCTGCGCAGCGGCGTGTTTACCGGCGCGCTGCTCACCTTTGCCCACTCGCTGGGCGAGTTTGGAGCCACGGTGCTGGTTTCTGGTAACCTGCGGCTGCGCACCCAGACTGCCCCGCTTTACATTTTTGCCCAGTTTGAGGCGGGCAACATTGCTCAGGCCAATGCCGTAGCGGCCGTTCTGGCTATCCTTTCCTTTTTAATTTTCTTTTTCCTGCTGCGCTTTACCAACGGCCGTAAATAATGAAGGACTAATACCTGATGTCGATAATTTTGACTAATTTAACCAAGCAGTTTGGGGATTTGCTCATTGTAGACCAGGTATCGCTGGAGATTGCGGACGGTGAACTGTTTGTGCTGCTGGGGGCCAGCGGCAGCGGCAAAAGCACTATCCTGCGTCTGATTGCGGGATTGCTCCAGCCGGATAACGGCCGTATTACCCTGCACGGTAATGATGTCACCTGGCTGCCGCCGCAACAGCGCGGCGTGGGCTTTGTCTTCCAAAACTACTCCATCTTTCGCCACATGAGCGTGGCCGAAAACGTGGAGTTCGGCCTGAAAATTCGGCGCATTCCCGTTGCGGAACGCGCCCAACGTCGCGAAGAACTGCTGCACCTGGTGGGGCTGGCCGGGTTGGGCAGCCGCTTTGCCCACCAGCTTTCTGGTGGGCAGCAGCAGCGCGTGGCGCTGGCCCGCGCCCTGGCCTACGAACCAACCGTGCTTTTGCTAGATGAACCGTTCAGCGCCCTGGACGTGAAAATTCGCGGCCTGCTGCGCCGCACCCTGAAGCAAATTCAGCAGCAGCTGGGCGTCACCACCATTTTGGTGACGCATGACCAGGAAGAAGCGTTTGAACTGGCGGACCGCATCGGCGTGATGGAGCGGGGGCATTTGCTGGAAATTGGTCAACCGGAAGCGGTCTACCATCAGCCCAAGACGCCTTTTGCCGCCACCTTTGTTGGCGCGGGTACGGTGCTGGTGGGTCGCGCGGAAGAAGATGAGGCGCGGTTTGGCTCGCTGCGGCTGCCCATCCCCGACTCCGTGCCGCACGATGATGGGTTGTCGGTGCAGATGCTGGTGCGCCCGGAGCAAATTCGGTTGACAGCGGAACGGCCGTCTGCCGACGTGCCCGTGTTAGGCCAGGGAACCATCGCCGAGCAAACCTTTGCCGGGGCGTTGCGCCGCTTGCGGCTGCGGGTGCCGCGCTTGTCTGGCACGCGCCAGATCAGCCCGTTTGTGCCGTTTGGCGAAGACCAGATGCTGGTAGATGCGGTGCTGCCTGCGACCGAGCCGCTGCCCGGCGTGGAACCGTGGGTTTCGCTGGCAGGCTGGCACATTTTGGAACAGCCGCGCCTGCATTTGTTGGTTTACGACACTGGCAGCGGGTCTGTTGGGGCGTTGGAAATTGCCCGGCAGCTGCAAGCTGCCTTTTTGGCGGCCGTCACGGTCGTGGCTGTGGCTGAACAAAATGAGGAGATGGCGGGATTGCAAACGGCCGTACGCCAGCGCATGCAGCAAGGGGGGCTCAATCGGGCCGATCTGCGGGTACGCGAAGGGGACATTGTTGAGCAGATGAATCATGAGCAGGCCGGGGCAGGCTATGACTTTTTGCTCCTGCCCACCGATGAAGCCAGTGGGCATCTCAACAATACGCTTCACAACCTCATTGAAACCACAGATTTGCCATTTTTCCTGGTGGGCAGCCGGGTTACGCTGCTCAAGCATCTGCTAATTTGTACGGCCGCTGGCGAGCCGGGCAAACAGGACGTGCGGGTTGGCGGGCGTCTGGCGCGCCGCCTGGGAGCTGAGGTGACGCTGCTGCATACGCTCATCAGCGACCCTAGTACGGACCTGACGCAGCCAGTTCAGCTCCATCTGGGACGCGCCATCAACACCCTGCGCGCGCTGGACATTAAAGCAGCGCAGCTGGTTACGCAGGCAGATTCCGCCGCCGCAGGCATTCTTTCTGAGTTGAACAGGGGCACGTTTGATTGCGCGGTCATTGGGCGGCATGTGTCGGTGTCGGGCTTGTTTGACCCCAGCAACGTGATGATGCAGGTGTTGGAGCAGACGGATTACCCGATTTTGGTGGTGCCAGAGCGCCGCTAAATGCATGCAAAAATTGCTGTGTAACTATTTCCTGGTGATTGCATCTAAACAAAAAGTGCGGATGGGAAACGGCCGTTTCCCACCCACCACATAAATTAAACTTTTTGTTACGGAGATAACTTCACAATGGAAATGATTATTGACTTCCCCGGCGGTGCCCGTGTGGATGCCCACTTTGGCCCATTCACCGTTCCCACAGACCAACCTTCTTACAACGGCATGGCCTCTGCGCCAACGCCCTTTGCCACTTTTTTGGCCTCCATTGGCACCTGCGCGGGCATTTACGTGTTGGGCTTCTGCCAGCAGCGCGGCATTTCTGCCGAAGGCGTACGCCTGGTGCAAAGTTTAGAAGTCAACCGGATGACAGGCATGGTGAGCAAGGTCAAGCTGGATATTCAGCTACCGCCCAGCTTCCCGGAAAAATATAAAACGGCCGTTATCCGCGCCGCCGATCAATGTGCTGTGAAAAAGCATTTTGAAAACCCACCCCAATTTGAAATCCAGGCCAACATCGCCTCCGAGTTGGCCGCTGCCTAACTTTTTCTCCTTTGTCACCGCCACCTCTGGGGCAGAGCCAAAAAACGACCCGCTGAAGCACTTCTGAAGTTTGGGGAAACTTTAAAAAGTTCTTTGGCAAAACGGAAAAGGCAACCAGCAACGGGTTGCCTTTTTTGCTGCATCGGGATAGAGTGGCAGTATGACAGAGAATGATTGGGAAACGGCCGTATCCCCCCCAGAAATTGACGAAAGCGAACTGATTGCCAGAATCCAGGCGGGCGACAAAACCGCCTGCGATGAATGCATCGCCCTGCACAGCCCCGCCCTCAACCGGCTGCTGCTGCGCCTGCTCGGCAACGAACAAGATGCCGAGGACGTGCTGCAAGAAACCTTCCTCAACGCCTTCCGCGCTATAGACAGCTTCGAGGGGCGTTCCAGCCTCAGCACCTGGCTATACCGCATCGCCTACAACGCCGCCATGATGCGCCTGCGCCGCCCCAAAGCCCGCACTATTTCCGTGGAAGAAACGATGAATGAAACCCCCGGCTACATCCCGCGCCAGCTTTTCGACTGGTGCTGCCTGCCCGAAGAAACCTACGACAGCGAAGAGGTGCAAACCGAGCTGCGCCAGGCAATTGCCGCCATGCCGGAAACATTGCAAATGGTGTTTATGCTGCGTGAATTGGAAGGTATGAGCACAGACGAAACGGCCGATACGCTAGACATCTCCCCCAGCGCCGCCAAAGTGCGCCTGCACCGCGCCCGCCAATGGCTGCGCGACACCCTCAGTCCCGTCCTGGCCCCGGAATAAAAAAAGCCACAGAGTTCACAGAGGTTTAAGAAATATTTTGGAGACTGGAGACTGGAGATTGGAGACTAGAGACTACACAATCTCCAGTCTCCAATCTCCAGTTCGCTTTCCTCTCTGTGCCCTCTGTGGCCAAAATTTTTAATACGTCGGCAGTTCTGGTTCGATCTCTTTGGCCCAGCGGTTAATGCCGCCGTCCAGGTTCCACAGCTTGCGGAAGCCATGCTTTTGCAGCTCACGCACGATGTCGGCACTGCGCGCACCGGAACGGCACTGCACCACAATTTCCTGCGCCGTGTCCAGTTCGTTCAAGCGGTTCACCACCTGCCCCTTGGGAATCAGGTGCGCCCCCAGATGGCTCAGGTTGGAGATGTCCCACTCGTGCGGCTCGCGCACGTCCAAAATGTACAAATTGTCGCCCGCATCCAGCCGCGCCTTGAGCTGCGCCGGGGTTAGCTCCGGCACATTGCCGCCGCTAGTTTCCACGGCCGAAAAATGGCTGTTGTCGTGGGCGGGCATGCCGCAGAACTGCTCGTAATCGATCAGTTCAGTAAGCGTGGGGTGTTCGCTGCAAATGGGGCAGTTGGGATTTTTGCGCAGGTTCACCTGGTCAAACTCCATATTCAGGGCATCGTACAGCAGCAAACGGCCGATCATCGGTTCGCCCACGCCCAAAATCAGCTTCACCGCTTCGGTTGCCTGGATAGCGCCAATCGTGCCGGGCAAAATGCCGAGTACCCCGCCCTCGGCGCAGCTGGGCACCAGCCCGGGCGGCGGTGGTTCTGGGAAGAGGCAGCGATAGCACGGCCCTTCCTTGGCGTAAAAGACCGACGCTTGCCCCTCAAAACGGAAGATGCTGCCGTAAACGTTCGGTTTGCCCAACAGCACACAGGCATCGTTGGTCAGGTAGCGCGTGGGGAAATTGTCCGTGCCGTCGATAATGATGTCGTATGGCTCGAACAGTTCCAGCGCATTATCGGACGTCAGCGGCACTTCGTAGGTGTCTACCTGGATGTGTGGGTTGATGTCCAGAATACGGTCGCGGGCGCTGTGCAGCTTAGGCCGCCCCACGTCCTTGGTACCATGAATGATTTGCCGTTGCAGATTGGTGTAATCCACCACGTCGTAATCCACCAGCCCAATACGGCCGATTCCTGCCGCCGCCAAATACATAGCTAACGGGGAACCCAGCCCGCCTGCACCAATTAGCAATACGCTGGCGGCTTTGAGCTTTTTCTGCCCTTCCATGCCCACTTCGGGCATGATCAGGTGGCGGCTGTACCGCTGCACTTCTTCATGCGACAGTTCCATTTGGGCCACGGCCGCCGGGTTAATTAAGGTTTTGCTGCTCATAGTAGTCTCCGTGTAATTACCCAATTACTGAATTGCGATTTGTAATTGGTAATTAGGTAATTGAGTAATTTAAGCTAGGCCAGCAACTTGCTGGTTAAGTTTGTGGGTGTGCGTGAGTCCGTAGTTGATCTCGCGCACGTCGCCTTGCTGGTCGATGAGAATAGTGGTGGGCAATGTGAAAACGCCGTATTTTACGGCCGTTTCCGGCTCCACCTCGGTATCAATTTTCTGGATCACCAACCCATCGGGCCGTTCAGCCAATAGTTGTTCTAGATAGCGCGCCTGGCTGGGGCAGGCGGCGCAGCTGTCGCTGGCGAAGTAGAGGATGGTGGGGGTTCGGGGAACGGCCGTATCCAAATCCCCCAACACCCGCACGTGCCGCCGCTTAAACGTGGCATACGCCGAGGTGCCGAGCATGATGAGTAGGGTGGTGATGAGTAGTCGTTCGATCATTTTTCGTTATCCGTAATCCGTAATCGGTGATCCGATTACGGATTACCGTTCACCGTTTACCGAATCGGTTTTACCCGAAAACCGGGCAGGCCCAGCTTGCTAAGCTGGTAGTAAACAAAACAGCCAGCGCAAAAGCCCAAAAACAGGTTCAGCGCGGCCAGGGTAATCACCAACCAGACCAGGCCCCAACCAAGGACAGGCAGTTCTGCCAGCAGTGCGATGACTGCCAGCGCCACGACCACGCCGCCAAAGCCCTGGGCAAAGCGGTGCGGTTCCGGATTGTCAATGATGACGTCGGGCTTGACCAGCCCGGCGGGGCGCAAGAAGTGCTGGTAGATGCGTTTGAAAAGGGAGAGGCTGGGAACGGCCGTTCCCACCAGCATCACCAGCCCCACAAACGCTGCCAGCCAGACCGCATTCAGCACAAAGGCCAGAATGCTCAGGCCAATAATAAATGCCTGGTTCACCCGCAAGGCAGACTGATCTACTTTTCGTTCATTCAGGCTGTTCATTTCTTTTTCTCCAACCCTCCAGCTGAGAAACCGTTATCGGTAATCGGTGAACGGTAACCGGTATTCGGTTTACCGATTACGGATTACCGACTTTAGCCTCCAGCGATGGAAGGAATAATCATCAAGGTATCGTTTTCAGCAACGGCCGTTTCCGGGCCATCCAGATAGCGCACATCATCCTGGTTCAGGTAGATGTTGACAAAGCTGCGCAGTGTGTCGCCCTCAAACAGATGCTGGCGCAAGTCAGGATACTGCTGCGTCAGGTCGTTCAGGGCGCTGCTCACGTCGGTGCCGCTCACTTTAACCGTGGCGTTGTTGCCAGAATACGGCCGTAGCGGGGTAGGAATACGAATGGTAGGCATGGTTTTTACTCTCCTGTTTGCTCGAATTTTCTAGATGCAGAGTAAAAAGTGATAAGTGATAAGTAAAAAGTTACGCAAACCAACTTTTCACTTTTCACTTTTTACTTCTCAGTCAGTTTCAACAATCTCTTCTTCCCAAAAGCCAGACCGATCCCCCGCCAGCTGCCACGACTGGCTGTAGGTCGGTTCACCTTTTAACACCTGGGTAATCAAGTAGGAATAGCCCGGCCAGCTGGCCCAGGCCAAATCACGCGGCGAGGCCACCGGCACGTCATCCGGGTGGCTGTGGAAAATGCCGATCACGTCCAGACCGGCCATCATCGCTTCAATCTCCACCTGCTGCCACGCCTTCGGGTCAATGCTGAAGCGAATTGGCTTTTCGGCCTCGTTGGGCCACACATTTGCCATCGGGTGAATTTCCTGAACCAGATTTTTTCCCGGTTCAGCTTGCCCCAGCAGCAGTCCGCACCCCTCAAACGGATACGATGCCTGCCCATGTACCTTAATTGCTTCGTGAATTTCTTTGCTTAGTTTCAACATTCTTCTTTTCTGCCCACAGATTAGCGCAGATTTTTGATTGCTAACGAGATAATCTGCGTCATCTGCGTTAATTCTGCGGATAAATTAAAATAAAAACACCTTCCTGGAAGATAAGGAAGGTGTCTGAATTTCAGAACCATCGTCTTATCTTTCAGGCGCAGATTTGTTCTGCGCTGACGGAATTAGCACCATTTCGCCAGCCGGGGCTGTCGCGGTTGCTGAGGTATCATCGGGCCGTTCCCTCAACCTCTCTGGATAAGATAGGCAAACATATGCAATTTTTTAAAGCGGCCGCCATCTTAGCAGAACTGGTTGGGAGCGTCAAAAATCCAGATTGGTCCAATCTCATTGGTTTTAGTTATCAAAAACTTTAGTCAAGATTGGACCAATCTTTGCGGGCAATTACTGCCACAATTTGTCGCTCAAATATTTAAAGCCATTGTCTGGCAAGATGGTCACCACCACGCCCTCGTCCAGCGTCTTGGCCACGTTCAGGCTGGCTACCACGGAAGCGGCCGCCGAAATACCCACAAAAAGCCCCTCGTTGCGGGCCAAAAAGTGAGCCATTTTGTGTGCGTCTTCGGTGCGTACCGTCACCTGCTCGTCGGCCACCTCTTCATCGTAGATGCCCGGCTTGAGGGCGGAGGGCATGTGCTTGAGTCCTTCCAGGCCGTGGAACGGGCCGTCGGGCTGCATGGCAATCGCCTGAATGTTGGGATTAAACTTTTTCAGGCGGCGGGTGGTACCGGTGAAGGTACCGCTGGTGCCCAAGCCCGCCACAAAGTGGGTAATTTGACCGTGCGTTTGCTGCCAGATTTCGGGGGCGGTGCTTTTGGTGTGCGCCTGCCAGTTAGCCGAGTTGTTGTACTGGTTGGCGTAGTACAGGCTGGGATCGGCCGCAGCCAATTCCCGCGCTACCAGAATCGCCCCATCGGAGCCTTCCAGCGGATCGGTGAGGATGAGTTCGGCACCATATGCTTTGAGGATGGCGATGCGTTCTGGGCTGGCGTTGCTGGGTAGGGTGAGCTTAACGTGGTAGCCACGGGCCGCACCAAGCATGGCGTAGGCGATGCCCATGTTACCGGAGGTGGAATCCAGCAAGGTCATGCCGGGCTGGAGCTGGCCATTCTGTTCGGCGGTGCGGATGATGTTGAGGGCGGCGCGGTCTTTAACAGAGCCACTGGGGTTGAACCATTCCGCTTTGGCGTAGATGGCGACAGTGTCGGGGAGGTTGTGGGTTACGGCCGTATTCCGCAACCGAATCAGCGGCGTGTTCCCAACCTGAGCTTCTAAACTATAGGCAGACGTGGTGGCAGAAGAAGGAATTCGTGTGTTTTCGATTGTTGACAACATAATTTTAGGTGTTCCTGAGATTATTTTCTAAACAGGGGCAGCAGACAGGCTACCCAATTAAAAACGGTCGCAGCATTTCGCTGGCGAGACAACAAGGAGAGCAAACAAAGCTCATTGTTGCTTCGCGAGAGCAGCTACCACCGTTCCTGCATTCACAGATGAATGCTTTTAGAAATCTTTCTCAGGTTTCTGAACGATGGTTACCACCCTCGCTCAATACACCTGCAATATTGTCCAATCATCATAATCACACTTTTGTTTGTTGTTTTCGTAACGATTAGCTTCTCTGCATGTCACACCCGCGCAGGCGGGTATCTATGGTGGATTCCCGCATTTGTGGGAATGACAATGTGAGTAGCCAGGTTGTTGAATCGATTGCGAGTATAGCAAAGCGCTTGCGCGCGTCAAGTTAGAAAATGATAAACGGACTCGCGTCAGCTTTTCTCGCACAGTTTCTAGATTGGGTGAAAATAGGATTTCTTACGAAGGCTGTAAAAATGGGATGCAGATTTTCCTGATCAGGGTGATCAGGGGAATCTGCGTTCTATTTTCCGATGAGGGCAACGGCCGTTGCGGCACTGTACACAATCAGCATCTGCCCTGGCCCGTAAGTGAGCCAGATGACATCGCCAATAAGGAAGAAGCTGAGGTCGTTAAAGAGCTGCGCTGCCAAGATGAGATCGCTGATGAGGAAGAGCGCGGCACCGACGGCCAGCCAGGTGAACTGGCCTTGCTGGATGGCTAATCCCGTGGCCATACCAGCGGTGCTGGCCAGCAGCAGGGCGTACGGCAGCGCGGCATAATGCAGCGTGGTGGCCTGCTGGCCGCGATAAACCACAAAATACCAGAGCACGGCACCAATAATCCACCAGACGATGAGGCTGGCCCAGCGAGCCGTCCCGCCCGTCAGGCCAATCTGGCTGCCAAAGCGCCAGATGCCGATGATGTAGGCGACGTGTCCCAGCCCAAAAGTGGCCATGCCGCCCAGCACGTTGCGCCCGCCGGGCATCATGCCCGCCATGAACAGGTCGCCCAAAAAGCCAAAGGTCATGCCGATGGCCAGCCATAGCACAAAGCCGTTGGCCACGTTTTGGCGGGTGAGCAGGAACCAGCTCCAGCCAGCCAAAACCAGCACGGCCGAAGAGGTAAGTCGGGTCCATTTGGGCATGCGCTGGCTGGGATCGGCGGGGCCAAAAGCAAAGCCGCCAAAGAGCAGTACGGCCCACAAAATGAGTAAGGCAATGAGCCAGTAACGGGGGGTGGAATTGAGGGTAGTGAACATGAGGCAATTGTACCGGGGAACGGCCGTTTCGCGAAGAAATAATTCACAGTGCTCAACCAAATCGTACAAACCCGCCTGTATCTGAGCAATGTGAGGATGAAGGCACTCCTGCACAGGGTGCAAAGCTGCTTTTTGATTTGTAGACGTCCAACTTTTGCGAGAAGTTGAACGTCTTGATTAGTTGGATAAACGGCGGTAAATACCGCCACTGCGCGTCATCAGGTCGTGCTCAACTAGCGAGCGGCGCAGCGTGGCCACATCTTCGTGGAAATCCAGCAGGATGAAGTTGACCTCTTTTTCGGTGTATTCCCGCTCCGGCTCAAACTCCTGCACGATGAGTTCCAGAATGACCTGGAGCTTTTTGAGCTGTGCCGGTAAGCGCACCACCCGCCCCTGCCTGACAAACGTTTTGAGCACCTTTTGCTTATAGGCGTCGGTTTCTACTTCGTCTGTCAGGCTAGGCTGAGGCAGGCGAATCACCTCCCCCAGCGGCTTCTTGAGCACATCCCCAACCAGCGAATACATCTGGTAATACTGGTCCTTGGTGGACGTGAGCAGCCCGGCTTCGGCTAGCTTGCTCAGGTGGTGCGACACGGTGGCGGGCTTCAGATTCAAAATCGCGGCCAGCTCTTCGCCGTGGCGCGGCTTTTGCTGGATGAGGTTGAGCATGAGCAGCCGCGCCGGATGGCCCAACGCTTTGAACAGTTGGGCGCGTTCTTCTAGGTTAAATTCGGCCGTAGTTTTACTCATTGTTCCAACTCCTTTTGCCCGTGGCCCGCGTGTACGCCATGTTGAAAATGTCCCTGGCGTGTTTTATGGTGCTCAGTTTGATTTGCTCTTTGACCAGCGTTTCCCGGTCGTTCATCGCTTTGCGCAGCTCAATTTCATTGTTGGTGTGGGTGATGATGCTGTTGATGATGTGATGAAATCCTTTAGCGATTTTGTCGGCCTCCGACAAATCAGACGTAAAGATTTCTTCATACACTTTCATAGACATGGCGACCTCTCTGTTTTGATATTCCTTGAACCAATCTTGATTTTTTATTTTAATATTTATCTAATCAAAATATTACAAAATAATTTCATCTTTGTCAAACAAGATCGAGGTTCGATTTTCAATCGAAATGACATGCACATCAGACAACAAAGTCTCTCAGGCTTTTGTTGTCTGGCAATTACCCAATACAATAGCGCCATGTCCGAGCAAGTTCAGATCGCTGGCTCAGTGGAGCGCGTCACTTATTACAACGAGGAAAATGGGTACACCGTCCTGCGGCTCAAGCCGGATTCGCGGGGGATGCTGCCGTTTCGCTATGCCAGCGGGCGGGATGCGCTCATCACTGTGGTGGGCAACATGCCGGAGGTGCAGCCGGGCGAATGGCTAAAGCTGACCGGCAAATGGGGCAATCACGCCAAACACGGCCGTCAATTCCTGGCCGAATTTTGCGAACAGTCACTGCCCGCCACCACCGAGGGCATCAAGCGCTACCTCGGCTCCGGCCTGATTCGCGGCGTGGGCAAGGTGATGGCTGAACGCATCGTGCAGCGGTTTGGCGAAGAGACGCTGGACGTCATCGAGTACGAACCGGAGCGGCTGCAAACGGTGCTGGGCATTGGCCAGAAGCGCGTCGGCCAAATTGTAAAGGCGTGGGACGAGCAGCGCGCCATCAAGGACGTGATGATTTTTCTGCAATCCCACGGCGTTTCCACCAATCTGGCCACCAAAATCTACAAAAAATATGGCGACACCTCGCTGGCTATCGTGCAAAACACGCCGTACAAGCTGGTGCAGGACGTGTACGGCATCGGCTTCAAAACGGCCGATAAAATTGCCCAGGCGTTGGGTCTGGCGGCAGATGATCCGGGCCGCATCGAGGCAGGCATCGCTTACACGCTCAACCGCATGGCGGAGGACGGCCATGTCTACATGCCGCAAGAGGAGCTGGAACCAGAAGCGGCCGAAATTTTGGGACTGCCAGCGGAGAAGGTTACGGCCGTAATCGACCAGCTCGAAACCAGCGACTTCATCAAGCGGGAAATGCTGCGGTATCCGGTAAGCGGTGACCCGTCAGCGGTTATCGGTAAGCAGTTATCGGTCATCGGTGAGGAGAAGGCGGTTTATGAGGTTGGGGAGCCAGAATTGCGGGAAGAACGCGCTGTTTATTTGACGCCGTTTTACTACTCAGAAATTGGCGTGACGAAGCGCATTCAGCAGTTGATTGAACATCCTACGAGCCGGTTATCGGTCATCCGTAATCGGTATTCGGTGAGCGGTGATCAGTCTCCAATCTCCAGTCTCCAATCTCCCAACTCCGGCGTTAAACTCGCTCCGCAACAGCTGCACGCCATCCAAACGGCCGTTACCCACAAAGTCACCATCCTCACCGGCGGGCCGGGCACGGGCAAAACGACGACGATGCGCGCCCTGCTGGACTTGCTCGACCGGCATCGGCTGACCTACGCGCTGGCCTCACCCACGGGTCGGGCGGCGAAACGCTTGGCCGAAGCGACGGGGCGCGAAGCGAAGACGGTGCATCGCTTGCTGGAATTTAAGCCGGGGGAAGGATACGGCCGTTCCGAAAGCAACCCCCTCGATGCCGATATGGTCATCATTGATGAAGCCTCCATGCTGGATTTGCTGCTGACCCACAACCTGCTCAAAGCCATTGGGCCAGACAGCCATTTGCTGCTGGTGGGGGACGTAGACCAGCTGCCCAGCGTCGGCGCGGGGGATGTGCTGGGGGATTTGATCGATTCGGGGAAAACGGCCGTGGTGCGGCTGCAAACCATCTTCCGCCAGGCGTCCGACTCGCTCATCATCAGCAACGCCCACCGCATTAACGAAGGCAAATCGCCAGAAACCACGCCCGACGCCAACGACTTCTTCATCTTTGTGAAGGAAGACCCCGCCGAAGCGGCCGAACTGCTCGTGGACGTGGTCAAAAACCGGGTGCCGCTCAAATTTAAGCTCGATCCGCTGGACGACATCCAGGTGCTGTCGCCGATGTACAACGGCGCGGTGGGCGTGAACAACCTGAACCTGCTGCTGCAAGAGGCGCTTAATCCCGGTGCCCAGCGCAAAGCGGAGCGCAAGCTGGGCGGGCGGCTGTTCCGCGTCGGCGACAAGGTGATGCAGACTGTGAACAATTACGACAAAAATGTCTACAACGGCGACATTGGCCGCGTGACGGACATGGACATTTTGCAGCAAAATCTCACCGTCAGCATTGACGGTGCGCCAGTGGTGTACGACTTTTTGGAGGTGGACGAACTGGTGCACGCGTTTGCCATTTCGGTGCATAAGAGCCAGGGCGCGGAATACCCATGCGTGGTGATGCCGGTAGCCACCCAGCATTATTTGATGTTGCAACGGAATCTGTTGTATACGGCCGTAACCCGTGCCAAAAAGCTCGTCGTCCTCGTCGGTACCCGCAAAGCGATTCGCATTGCCGTTAAAAACGACAAAACCACCCAGCGCCACACCGCCCTCGACTGGCGCTTAAACCATTAGCGATAGGGCAAATTAAGCAGTAGCACGGCCCGCCCCAAATTATCCAAATGTGCGGTGCTTGAACTCGCCACCGACAACCGTGCCGCTAATTTCCACATCCAGCAGCTCATCCCCAGGAATAGCGAAGATGTCTCGCCCAAAAATGGTGAAATCGGCCAGCTTGCCAGGGGTGATGGTGCCTTGCCTGGCTTCTTGCCCGCTGGTGAGGGCGGCGGCAGTGGTAAACCCGTGGATTGCCTCGGTTATGGTGAGTTTTTGTTCGGGATGCCAGCCGTCTGGCCCAGGGCTGCCATCGGCGCGGCGGCGGGTAACGGCCGCATGAATGCCCGGCAGTGGATCGATCTTCTCGATCGGTGCATCGGAGCCAAACACAACGGTGGCCCCGCTGTTGAGCATGGTGCGGATGGCGTAGCTGTCTTTGGTGCGGCTGCCCCAGTGACGAACGGCCGTTTCCATATCTGAAGTCGCGTGAATCGGCTGCATTGAGGCAATGACGCCCAGTTGTGCCAGCCGGGGCTGATCTGCGGGATGGATGAGCTGCACATGCTCGATGCGGTGGCGCAGCGGTGACTGGCCGCGAGCTGCCTCTTGCTGACGCACTGCCTCGTACACATCCAGCACATCGTGGTTCGCCTTGTCACCGATGGCGTGTACGGTCACGCTCAACCCATTGGCGCTGGCAGCGCTCGCTTTTTCCAGCATTTCCTCCTTGTCCGTGACGATAATGCCATAATTATTCGGCTCGCCTTCGTACGGTGCAATCATGGAGGCGGTGCGCGGCCCCAGCGCGCCATCCGCAAAAATCTTCACGCCGCCGATGCGCAGCCACTCATCGCCAAAGCCGCTGCGCAGCCCCACGCCGATGGCGTGTTCTAATCGGTAAACAGGCACATTTTTCACGACGCGCAGCCCCAGCTCGCCGTTTTGGTGCAGGGTTTGCAGGGCGATGAAGCAGGAACGGCCGTCAAAATCATGCAGTCCAGTTAGCCCCACACGCCAACAGTATTGTTGCGCTTCGCGCATGGCGTCGGTAATCTGGTCGGTAGTGGCTTCGGGAATGTGCTGGGTAACGAGGTCAATGGCGTCTTCGAACAAAATGCCGGTGGGACGGCCGTTTTCATCGCGCTGAATCTGGCCGCCGGGCGGATCGGCCGTTTGGGCGGTGATGTTGGCAATTTGCAGAGCGCGGCTGTTGACCCAGGCGGCATGGCCGGAATGGTCCCGCAGGCAAATTGGCAGTTCACTGCTGATGGCGTCCAGGTGGGCGGCGGTAGGAAAGTGGGTCTGGTGCCAGTCGTTGACGCGCCAGCCTCTCCCTTGTAACCAGTAATCGGTATTCAGTAATCGGTGATCAGTAGGTAGTTTTTGGACGATGCGCTGGAGAGCTTCGTCGAGGGTGGTGGTGCCGCGCAGGTCTACGCGCTGGAGGCTGAGAGCGAAGAATTGAAAGTGGACGTGGGCATCTACTAGGCCGGGTGTGACGGTACGGCCGTTCAAATTCACCAATTCTCCACCAGCAGCTAGCAATGGTTTGATGTCGGCGTCAGAACCCACCGCTAAAACTTTGCCGTCGCGGATAGCAACGGCCGTTGCTGTAGGCTGCTGCGGGTTCAGGGTGTGGATACGGCCGTTGTGCAAAATCATCGTTGCAGACATGCGGAGCTCCTTTATTTCACGCAGCGGCAGAAAGACAAAAAGAAGTTTGAAGAACCTGCTGCGAATGGGTTATTTGTTTTGGAGCCTCGATCGTACCACACAGATTGAATTAGGGAAGGAGTTTGCCGCCTGTCCGAGGTTTTATTCTCGTTCCTATATTCCGAGTGAGAATGAACGGCAGGACGCTCCGCATCCCGTGCGACGCAGAGCATTGCCAAAAGCAGACCTGGAGAGTTACAGCTATTATTTGTCTGGGCTAACTTGTTGGCGAACTGGGGTCTTAAGAATGACCAGGACGAGCAGGGGCGTTGTGACTAAACCGAGCAAAAAAGCAACTAATACGAGGGTGACAAGCAAACCGATTGGGACAAACATCTGATACTACCTCCAATTGAACTTGCGAAAATTTGGTACTACTGTAATGGGTCACGTAAGCGTGGAAGAAGAATATACTGAAAGAGGCCCACACCACAGTAAATAGAGTGTGAAACCATTGTGAACAGCCCGTAAAGAGCTGGGGCACGCCAAACAATTGGACAGATTTTATCGCTATAATGCCCCTCAAAAGCTAACCTATCAAAGTAATGACAAACGTATGAACCCACCAAATTTTAAACACGAAGCAGAACTTATTTTTGACGAACTTGTCGCCACCCGGCGTGATTTTCACCAGCATCCAGAACTTGGCTTTGAAGAAACCCGCACCGCTGGCATTGTGGCCGAGCGGCTAAATGACTACGGCTTTGAAGTGCAGGCTGGCGTTGGCCAAACTGGCGTGGTTGGCCTACTCGAAGGCTCTAAACCTGGCCCAACAGTTCTGCTTCGTTTTGACATGGATGCGCTCCCTATTCAAGAAGAAACAGGACTTCCCTTTGCTTCCCAAAATGCAGGCGTGATGCACGCCTGTGGCCACGATGGGCATACCGCGATGGGCTTGGGGTTGGCCAAAATCATGTCGCAGTACCAAGAAAACATGACGGGCACGCTGAAATTTGTTTTTCAGCCCGGTGAAGAAGGGCTGGGCGGGGCCATTGCCATGATTGCCGATGGCGTGTTGGATAATCCCAAGCCAGACGTAGCCCTGGCCATGCACCTGTGGACGCCCGAACCGTATGGCAAGGCGCGCGTGATCAACGGCCCGTGCATGTCATCTTCTAGCGTGTTTACGCTGACGGTGCAGGGCAAGGGCGGGCACGGAGCTGCCCCCCATTTGGCCATTGACCCAATTTTGGCTGGCGCTCACATTGTGGCGGCGTTACAAAGTATTGTTAGCCGCAACGTGAATCCGCAGGACAGCGTCGTCGTTTCCATCGGCCAATTTACCGCTGGCACCACCTTCAACGTCATTCCCGATAAAGCGATTCTGAAAGGCACCGTGCGCAGCTATAACAACGATTTGCACCGCATGATTTATCGCCGCATTTTGGAGATGGCCACCAGCATGGCCGAAGCGCTCAATTGCAAGGCCACCATGGAAACCATCGCCATCGTGCAGGCTGTGGTGAATGCGCCAGAGCCAACGGCTGTTGTCTACGACGCAGCTGCCAAAGTGATGGGGGCCGAAAACATCCTCGCCAAGCGCACCATGGCCTCTGAAGATATGGGCTTCTTTTTGGATGAAGTGCCCGGCTGTTACTTCTTCATCGGTGCCAGCAACGAGGAAGCAGGCATCAACTTCCCGCACCACCATCCCAGATTCACCTTCGACGAGCGAGCCATGATTGATGGCGTCGCCGTGATGGGTGAAGCGGCGGCCAGTTACGTGATGCGCAACGGCCACAGCTAGAGAAGCTGGATCATGTCAGGCTGTTTTGATAAGCGTTTAACAGCCGTGTCGCTAACTGCTCCCAACTAAAATTTTCTTCAATATGGGTTTTGGCTCCAACAGCAAGTTGGGCTTGTCGCTCTGGGTTTTGCAGGATGTGGATGAGCTCCTGAGTGATGCCGATGATGTCGCCCGTGGGGAAGGTGGCGCCGGAACGGCCGTTTACCACATATTCCCCCACCTGTCCCACCGCCTCCGCCACAACCGGGACGCCCACCGCCAGCATGTCTGCCAGCTTCACCGGACATTTGGTGCGGTTGAGCAGCGTATCTTCCATCAGGTAAATGCCCACGTGGGCCTGTGCCAGCAGCGCGGGTAACGCCGCCAACTCCACCCAACCCGCATCCTCGATTGCGTCCCAAATGCCCGCCGCTTCGGCCTGTTGCCGGAAGTTGGCGGCGTCTTTGTCATACAGCCCGGCACCAACCATGAGAATGCGCAGATCGGGAACGGCCGTCTTCACCCCCCGCAAAATTTCCACCAGCCGCCCCGTATCAAACTCAAACAACCGACTATACACCAAAACAGTTGGCTGCTCCGCTAACCGATTACCAATTACCGCTAACTGATTACCAATTCCCGGCCCATTCGGCACATAAACCACCCGCTCCGGCGGGAGGCCTATGCCCCAGGCCAACGTTTGCAGGGCACGGCTGGCGACGGTGAGGGCGTGGCAGTGGCGCATGCCCCACTGCTCTTGCCAGGCAAAAAAACGCTTTTGCCGCGGCGAATACGGGGCCAGCTCATTCCAGCCGCCCCAGCCTTCCCAATCATCGGTGTCCATGACGAGGCGCAGCTTGGTGCGATGAAACTGCCACAGCCACCAGGCCACCAGCCCGCTGTACGCTTTTGGTTTGAAGCAGTGCACTACGTCTGGTTGCCAGGCCAAAATCTCGTGCACCATGCGCCGGGTAATGCCCAAAACCCCACCCGCCAGCGGCACGTAGCGCAGCTCCACGCCACCTTCCTGCCAGCTTTTGTTTGCTTCGTCGGGGGTTTGCCAGGGGGGCATGAAGATTTTTGCCGCGTGGCCTTGCTGGGAAAACGGCCGTGCCAACCCCAGCGCCCGGCTAGCCATCGTTTTATTCGGGTGAAGGCCAAAGGGGCCAACCATTGCAATGCGCATTTTGTGGAGAGATTGGAGACTGGAGATTGGAGATTTTTTGCATCCAGTCTCCAATCTCTAGTCTCCAGTCTCCTTTTGTAGTTGTTCTGCCAGCAGCTCTTGCAGCCGGGGATGTTCCGCATAAACGCCGCGAAACTCCGGCGGCAGCAGAGCGGCAACCCGGCACATCATCTCATCGGTGTGTTTCTGAAGAAATTCGTCCTTGTTGTGGCGGGGCAGCGGCGGCACGGTAAACGGCTCGCCGACCCGGATGGTGATATCTAGCCGTTGGAATCGTTTCAATCGCCGATAAACTTCTTTGTCCCAGGTGCCGGTTAGCGCCATTGGCAGGATGAGTGCGCCCGTTTTGGCCGCCAGATACGCCGCCCCCGGCTTGCCCGGCTGCATCTGCCCGGTGGCGCTGCGGGTGCCTTCCGGGGCGACGGCGGCGATGCCCCCAGCGTTCAGACGTTTTTGTACCTCACGCAGCGTGCGAAAATCGGTGGTGTGGCGATCCAGCCAGAGTGCGTCCAAATTACGCGCCACCCAGCGCCAAATCCAATACTTTTGGTATTTCTCCGCCACCATCATGATCACATCTTCCCGGTCAGATAGCACCATTGCCAAAATCGCATCTAGATGGCCCAGGTGGTTGCTCACGGCCAAACAGGCGCCGCTGGGCGGGATTTTGGCCATATCGGCGCTGTCAATTCGGGCAATGATCCGAAAAATGAAGCGAAAAACGAGTCGGAGAATTTTGAGAAACATAATGCCAAAATTATATAGATTCCCCATTTTGGCACAACCGCGTAGGGGCGAGGCAATCGGCCATGACCTTGGCTGAGTAAAAAATCTTCTCTCCGATTGCCTCGCCCTAATTCGCTAATTCGCCAACCATGATCTTGGCCAAACAAAACGCCTTCTCCCCGATTCTCTTGTTAAATGGCGCAAGCAAGCAGGGTGAGGCGGTGGCGAGACCAGATATTGCGTTTTTCAAAGAACATTCGCCACCGCCTCGCCCCTACCTGGGAAGGTGGGTAAACTAGGTCATCTTTGCAGAGGTACCAACGAATGAAGACGCAATTTGATTACATCATAGTGGGTGGCGGCACGGCGGGTGCAGTGGTGGCGGCGCGATTGGCGGAAAAGCCAGGTGTGCGCGTGGCACTGTTTGAGGCGGGGCCAAGCGACGAGGGTGACGACGCGATTTTGACCTTGCGCAACTGGCCCAATTTGCTGCGTACGCCGCTGGATTTTGATTATTTGATTGAGCCACAGCCAAGGGGCAACGGCCGTATCCGGCACGCGCGGGGCAAAATGTTAGGCGGTTGCAGCTCGCACAACTCCTGCATTGCCTTTTGGCCGCCAGATGAGGATTTGCGCATCTGGGAAGCCGCCGGGGCCGAAGGGTGGGGGCCGGATTGCGTACGGCCGTTCATCCAACAGGTTCAGCAAAAAGTGAATCTGGAATTCCCCGAACCAGTGAACGAACTGGGCCGCGCCTTTTTTGCGGCAGCGCAGGGCGCAGGCTACCCGGCTCGCGACTTTGCCGGGAACATCCATCAGCTAGGCGTGGGCTGGTTTATGCTCAACAAGCTGGGCGGCGTGCGCCATTCCAGCTCGGTGGCGTATTTGCACCCGCTGGCGCAGTGGAACGGCCGTATCACCTTTTTCACCAACTGTTTTGTGGAGCGTGTTTTGCTAAACGGCCGTCGGGCCATCGGCGTGCAAACGGCCGACGGGCCCGTGTACGCCGAGCGCGAGGTGATTTTGAGCTGCGGCGCGTTCGATACGCCCAAGCTGCTCATGCTCTCCGGCATTGGCCCGGCAGACCATTTGCGCGAAATGGAAATCGAAGTGCAGCACCACCTGCCCGGCGTGGGTGAAAATTTACTGGATCATCCCGAAGGCGTGGTCAACTGGGAAGCGTCCAAGCCCGTGCCGCCGGAGACGACGCAGCTGTGGGAGCTGGGGCTGTTTGCCCACACCCAGCCGGGGCTGGACGCGCCTGACCTCATGTTCCACTTTGGCACGGAGCCGTTCGACATGAACACGGTGCCGGAAGGCTACCCGACAACAACCAACGGCTTTGCCCTGACGCCCAACGTGGCCCGCGCCAAAAGCCAGGGCACCGTGCGGCTGCGCTCGGCCAATCCCGCCGACCCGCCGCGCATTGATTTCCGCTATTTCACCGACCCGGAGGGGCACGACGAGCGGGTGATGGTGGCGGGCGTGAAGCTGGCCCGCGAGCTGGCGCAGCAGTCGGCGCTGAAAGAATGGATCAAGCAAGAACTGTCGCCGGGGCCGGAAGTGCAGTCTGACGAGGCGATTTCTGAGTATGTGCGGCGGACGGCGAACACGGTGTATCATCCGGCGGGGACGTGCAAAATGGGAGCGGTGGGAGATGAAACGGCCGTTGTAGACTCCCAACTTCGCCTCATTGGCCTGGACAACCTGCGGATCGCCGACGCCTCCATCTTCCCCACCATGATTGGCGTGAACCCGAATTTGACCTGTTTTGTGATTGGGGAACGGTGTGCGGACTTTCTAAGTAGCGAGTAGGCGAGTGGCGAGTCAATCGTAAACTTCACTCGCAAACTGGCAGACTCGCCCACTCGCAAACTTTTTAAGGGATTTTCATGACCAAACTACAACAGTTCACCATCTCCTGCCGCAAGGTTTGGAAGATTTTTGGGCCGAATCCGGGTGCGGTACGGCCGTTGCTAGACCAAGGCCTGTCGCGGTCTGAGATTTTGGCGCAGACCGGGCACGTCATCGCCGTGCGGGATGTGTCGTTTGACGTGCGGCCGGGGGAGATTTTTGTGGTGATGGGGCTGTCTGGCAGCGGCAAATCCACGCTCATCCGCTGCCTGTCGCGCCTCATCGAGCCAACCGAGGGCGAAATTGTGGTGGATGGGCAAAATGTCGTGGCCTACGATGCCGCCCAACTGCGCGAGCTGCGCCGCCACAAAATGAGCATGGTGTTCCAGCGCTTTGGCCTCTTCCCCCACCGCACCATTTTGGACAACGTGGCCTACGGTCTGGAGATTCAGGGGCTCAAAAAAGAGCCGCGATACGCCCAGGCGCGGCAGGTTTTGGAGATGGTGGGGCTGAAGAGCTGGGAAAATTATTATCCGCACGAGCTGAGCGGCGGGATGCAGCAGCGGGTGGGTCTGGCCCGCGCGCTGGCGGTTGATCCGGAAATATTGCTGTGCGACGAGCCGTTCAGCGCCCTGGACCCGCTCATTCGGCGGGAGATGCAGGATGAGCTGCTGCGGCTGCAAAAAACGCTGAACAAGACGATCGTGTTCATCACCCACGACTTTTTGGAGGCGCTGAAGCTGGGTCACCACATCGCCATCATGAAAGATGGGGAGATTGTGCAGTTGGGTCGCCCGGAAGAGATTGTGGCCCATCCGGTCAACGATTACGTGCGGGAATTTACCCGCGACGTGCCCCGCATCAAGATCATCACCGCCAAAACAATCATGGCGGTGGCGGCGGCGGATGCGGGCAGTGACCGCGTGACGGTGCACGCGGACACCACGCTAGAAAAGCTGATCGGGCTAACGGCCGTTTCCCCCGACCCGCTCGCCGTTTTAGACAACGACGGTTGCGTCATTGGCATGGTGGATAGAACGGCCGTTTTGCAGGCGCTTTCGGAGGGTAATTGAGTGACCATTTTAGGAACAAAGAGATGCACAGAGACCCGCAGAGTTACACAGAGGTTTTTCTTCTCTCTGCGTAACTCTGTGTCTCCTCTGCGAAACTCTGTGTTACGCTTTTTTGAGGCCAGCCATGCGCATTGAAACTCGCCAGCGGCACGGGAAACGGCCGTATCTCCTCCTCGGCCTCATTTTGCTGGTGGGGCTGCTGCTACTGCACCATTTTGTGGTGAACCTGAACCTGTTCCCTGAAGCGTGGGATGTACGCCTGCGCGATCCGCTGGATGCTTTTAAGCAGTGGTCTATTCGCAACCGCACCATTTCGCCCATTTTCCTTTATTTTTTTGAGCCAATTAGCGACGCTATTGATTTTGCCCTGCGCCGGGCGGAGACGTTTTTGCTTTGGCTGCCGTGGCCGGTGCTGGCAACGGCCGTTTTCCTGCTGGCCCAGAAAGCGGGCAACCTGCGGCTGGCGCTGCTCACCACCTGCTGCCTGCTGTTCATGGTGCTGGTGGGACTGTGGCCAGAAAGTATGCAAACCCTGGCGCTGATGAGCGTCTCCGTGCTCATTGCCCTGCTGATTGGCATTCCGCTGGGCATTTGGGCGGGACGAAACAAGAAAGTAGAGCGCGGGTTACGGCCGTTCCTCGATGCTATGCAAACGATGCCCGCCTTTGTTTATTTGCTGCCGGTGGTGCTTTTTTTTGGCATTGCCCGCGTGCCCAGCGCCGTGGCCACCATCATCTACGCCCTGCCGCCCGCCATCCGGCTCACCACCCTGGGCATCCGCGAAGTGGACAAGGAAACGGTGGAAGCTGCACGCTCGTTTGGGGCCACGCCGCGCCAGATTTTGTTCAAGGTGCAGCTACCACTGGCCCTGCCGTCCATCATGGCCGGGGTGAACCAGACGATTATGATGGCCCTGGGCATTGTGGTGATTGCGGCGATGATTGGCGCGGCCGGGTTAGGCGGCATCGTGCTGGATGCGCTGCGCGGTTTGCGCGTGGGGCAGGCGCTGGAAGCCGGGCTGGCGATTGTGTTCCTGGCGGTGCTGCTGGACCGGCTCAGCGAGGCGGTTGCCGTGCGCAATCGAACAGGGGTGGTGGTGGAAAACGGCCGTCTCTTCCCCAAAAACTGGCAAACCAATCGGCTCATCATCCGGCTAGAATCTGGTCTGGATTGGCTGTACCAATCATGCGGCAAGCTTTTGGCCCGATTGGCCGCCCTCAGCCGCAGCGATTTTGTGGTGCAGTACGCCTATCTGTTTGCCAGCCTGCTTTTGCTGGGTGGGCTGCTTTGGCTGGGGCGTGCGTTCGATTGGACTACATTCCCCACAGCGTGGCGGCTCAATTTGCAAGACCCGGTGGATACGGCCGTTCTTTGGGTGCGCGACAATTTGTTTGAGTTTGAATGGGGGCCATTTTTGCTGGGAACACGGCCGTTTAGCAACTTCGTCATCGTGCGGCTGCTCGATCCGCTGGACGCTTTCTTTCAGGAATTTCTCTCCTGGCCTGCGCTGATTGTGGGCGTGGCCCTGCTGGCTTACTGGGTGTCTGGCTGGCGGCTGGCGCTGGGCAGCGCGGCGGTGCTGTTCGGCGTGGGGCTGCTGGGCATGTGGGAGCTGGCGTTGGTAACGCTGAGCCAAACCATCGTAGCCGTCTTCTTTTCATTGATGATTGCCCTGCCGTTGGGGGTGTGGGCGGCCAAGAGTGATGTGGTAACGGCCGTTCTGCGCCCCATCCTTGACTTTTTACAGACGATTCCCGCCTTTGTCTATCTGGTGCCGGTGGTGATGCTGTTCAACGTGGGGCGCGTGCCGGGAATCATGGCCTCGGTGCTGTACGCCCTGCCGCCCGCCATCCGGCTAACCAATCTGGGCATTCGCCAGGCCAGCCCGGAGGCGGTGGAAGCAGCTCTGGCGTTCGGCTCCACCAGCCGCCAACTGCTGTTCAAAGTGCAGCTCCCCCTGGCGCTGCCATCTATCATGACCGGCATCAACCAGACGGTGATGATGGTGCTGGCGATGGTCGTGGTAGCGGGCATGGTTGGCGGCGCGGGGCTGGGGTTGGAAGCGGTCAACGGTCTGGCCCGGAACCAGCTCGGCCAGGGCATCGAGGCCGGTTTGGCCATTGTCATTTTGGCGGTGGTGATTGATCGGCTGCTACTGGCAGGCGCGGCGAGGGCGTCGGTAAGCGGTAATCGGTGAACGGTTATCGGTTCATCGCTTACTGCTTACCGCTTACCGCTTACCGTTCATGCGCGTCCAGCCCCGTGAGCCAGCGGGTGACGCCAAAGGCCACCACCGCCAGCCCCAGCAGGATGAGGGCCGTGATGAAGGTAATGCGCAAATCGCGCTCCAGCGAGGCGTAGACCAGCAGCGGCATTGTTTGGGTAGTGCCTTGCAGGTTCCCGGCAAACAAGATTGTCGCGCCAAACTCCCCCAGCGCTCGCGCCCAGCTCAGAATCAGCCCGGCCAGCAGCCCGTTGCGGCTAAGCGGCAGCATGATGTGGCGGAAGATTTGCCAGCGATTGGCCCCGTCCACGGCGGCGGCGTCTTCAAATTCGGGGGGCAGGGCGGCAAAGCGGCTTTGGGCGGCGCGAATGTAGAAGGGGGAAGCGACGAAAAGTTGGGCCAGGACAACGGCCGTTCCCGAAAAAGTAATGGTAATCCCCAACTCGGCCAGGGGCAGACCCAGCAGCCCCCGCCGCCCAAACACCGACAGCAGCCCCAGGCCAGCCACCACCGGCGGCATCACAATCGGCAGCTCGATGAAGACGGTGAGCAGCTGCTTGCCGCGAAGCGGATACCGGGCCAGCACGTACGCCAGCGGTGTCCCCAACAGAATGATGAGCAGCACGCTGACGGCGGTGGTAGAAAGGCTAAGCAGGATGGCACTGGCGAGACTGCTTTGGTTGAGAACGGCCGTTCCCGGCAAACTCAGCGCCCGCCACACCAGCCCCACCAATGGCAAAATGAGGAACAGGGACATGAGGGTAGCAAGAACGGCCGTCACCCACCCGACCCATCGTGCCGAACCTGTAGATTCAGATTTTTGCCCTACCTTCATCAATTGATTTTCTCCTGGAGAGTTCTCGCGCGTTTGTGGCAGCCAGTGGGCGGTATCGTTGGCCGTTAGGCATACGGCCGTAAAATTTCTGCCACCAGGTCTTCAAGCGCTGGTAAATTTTGCGGCTCGGCAACCATGTCCGCTTCGGTGAGCTGCTGGGCTGCTTTTTCGCGCGTTTCGCGGGTGCTGGCCGGATGCTGCTGAGCTAATTGCCACAGCCGAATCGCTTCTGTTTTGGGCAGCAGGTTAGCAAGCCCCACCAGCGCATCCAATGCTAGAGGTTGTTCCTGAATGTCTCTTGTGAGACGTAGCGCCTCATGAAAGGATCGCCGGGCGGCATCTACTTCGCCTAGTAACGCATTCACCTCACCCAGATTGATGAGCGAAATCGCAATGCTGCGCCGATTGCCCAAAGCTTGCTTCAGGACAAGGCTTTCTTCATGTAGTTGGCGGGATTCTTCTAGTTCGCCTAGCCGCATGGCGACGACGCCCGCATTGCCCAAAGAGGTTGCGCGTCCTGGCAGGTAGTTAATTTCTTTGAAGAGGAGCTGGCTTTCTTCATAACAGCGGCGGGCGGCGGCTAAATCTTGCTGGGCGTTGGCCAGGTTGCCCAGATTGTTGAGAGCAACGGCCGTTCCGTGTAAATCGCCTAATTCGCGCCGCAAGGTCAGGCTGTCCTCAAAATGGGCTTGGGCGGCAGCGTAATCGCCCTGGCGCTGGGCCAGCGTGCCCCGCAAATTTTGGGCAAATGCCAATCCTGGCTTTTGGTTAAGCTGGCGGATGAGTGTGAGGGAGGTTTCGGCGTAGGCAACGGCCGTATCATAATCTCCCCGGAAGCTGGCCAAAATAGCCAGATAGCTGTAGCAGAGCGAGCGTTCCCGGTCATCGCTGGCGTTTTGTAGCTCTGCCAGTGCCTGTTCCAGCACCTGCTGTGCGCGTTCGTATTGGCCCAGGAAAGTGACAAAACGGCCGTACCGCACCAGTAAACGGCCGTACGTGTGTGGCGGCAGCGGGATGGTTTGGTTCATGCGAGCCAACTCTTCCAGCGCGGCCATGGCCCAGCCAAACGCGGTAGCGCCGTCCTGGAACCAGCCGCGCGACTCGTACAAAAAGAACAGGGAAATTAGCGCTTGATCCAGCCATTGGGCAGCATTGGTGGCTGTGGCGGGCATGTTTTGCTTTTCCAAGGCGGCTACCGCCCAGCGCCAGGCGGCGCGCACATTTTCAACTTCTGGCGTGAGCAGCTCGATTACGCTGTGCCGCCGATCAGTGTGCCAATCATTTTCCTGGACGTGCAGCAAGCGCAGAAAATATTGAGAATGGCGCATTTGGGCGTCGGCGGCCAGGTTTGGGTGTGCAGCTAGCCGTTCGGCGGCAAACTGGCGCACCATTTCTAGCATTCTGAAACGGCCGTTTGCCTCTCGGTGCAGCAGCGATTTATCTACCAACGCCGTCAAAGTCCAGAGGGACGCTTCTGTCACCAGCCGCGCCGCCTCGCGGGTAAAACCGCCTCGGAAAACGGTCAGCTGCGCCAGAACCTGCTGTTCTGCTTCGGTTAATAATGCCCAGGAATGGTCAAATACTGCTTGCAAGCTGCGGTGGCGGTCCGGTACATCCCCGGCGTGGGTTTGCAAAAAGTCAATGTCTTGCGCCAGTTCGGCTGCAATTTCAGCAGGAGCCAGCTGCCGCACCCAGGCAGAAGCCAGCTCAATGCCTAGCGGGACGCCCGCCACCAATTGGCAAATGCGGGCGACATCCGGTTGATTGTCCAGCGTCAGGGCAAAATCGGCCTGGGCACGCTGGGCCAGTTGGGTAAAGAGAATGAGGGAATCGGCCGTTTCGTCATTTTGGGTCGTGGGCAATGGCAGTGGCCCCACGTCGAAGGTCCATTCGGTTTGTAAATTGAGCCGTTCGCGGGAGGTGACCAGTAGCTTCACATCGGGCAGGGTCTGGCTCAGTTCAGCCAGCAGGGGGCTGCCTTTGAGCAAATGCTCGAAGTTGTCTAGCACCAGGAGCATTTCTTTGGCTTGCAGGTAGGTTTGCAGCTGGGTTTTGGGCGGTGTGGCTCCGGCAAAGGTGAAGCCAATCGCTTCGGCGATGGCGGGTATGATGAATTCCGGGGCGGGGATGGCGGCCAGGGGGACAAAAAAGACGCCGTTGAGGGTGGTACCTACGGCCGTTCGGGCAATTTCAAGCGCCAGCCGGGTTTTGCCAATGCCACCGGGACCAACCAGTGTTAGTAAGTGGCAGGACGGCCGTATCAATTGCGCCTGAATTTGTTGTAGTTCAGCGGTGCGGCCCACAAAAGGGGCGGTGGCCACGGGCAGATTATGGCGGCGGAAGTCTACTGCGGCCCGGATGCGTTCGTACAGGGTAGTGGTTTCCGGCGATGGGTCAATGCCGAGCTCTTCGGCCAAAACATGGCAGCAGGTTTGGTATTGGCGCAGCGCTTCGGTGCGCTGGTCGTTGCGGGCCAGCAGCAGCATCATTTGGCGGTGGGCTTGCTCACTAAGGGGGGCAATGGCCAGCAGCCGTGCGGCATAGCGGATGCCGGTTTCGTACTGCCGCTGATCCAGAAAATGTTGCACCAATCGTCGTAGCAAATGTACGGCCGTTCGCTGGTGTTTTTCGCGTTCCAGTGAAGCCCACTCTTCAAACCCTCGGCTGTCGCGAATGTCGAAGCCTGCTAAAAAGTCGGCCTGGTAGAGGGCAATGGCGCGTTCCCAGTCGGCTACATCTTCACTTTGGGCGTGTTGTTGGAAGACGGCCGTATCCAGCCAATGCGGGCTATCTGTTTTGAAGGCAACGGTTTGGCGGGTAATTTCCAGGTAGGGTTTGAACGTACGGCGCAGGCCAGAAAGCAGCGAGCGCAAATTGGCCATTGCTTGTTCTGGGGAGCGATCATCCCAAAAAAAATCGGCGAGCAGTTCACGGGAGTACGGCCGTTGCGTGCTGGCCAGGTAAAAAAGAAAAGCCTCTGCTTTCCGAGACGACAAACCCTCAGCGGGCTTCCCTTTGATGTTGATTGTGGTTTCACCTAGTAAGGTTAATTCTAGCCTGTTTGTCATTGTGTTTGATTCAGGTTTTGAATGGATCGCTTTCGGATCGTTCTCAAAGTAAACTCATTTATGAATAGGGAAGATTCTGCTCAATCAATTTCATAATATACTCGCAAAGGGCATAATCTGACATTTTTCTAAATGCCCACAGCGAGTATAGCCCACTCTGATCATGAATGAGAGGTTGGCCAAACTTTACTTAGGAGCGGAAATTAAATAAGGCGACGAAGTTGCTTCCTTACCGCTCCTTTAAGCTGACGATGCAATTCTTTATTTCATCGTCAGCCCTTATCGCTTATTTGATTATCGAAAGGTAAATCATCAGCTTGCAATGTCATAGTTTGGCAGTGTATGGAACCATACGCATGAGATATCGCTTATGAATAAAAATTTGCAACATTATCACGCATATTTATTACGTATCTGGCGGGAAGAGGAAGGGATGCCCTGGCGGGCCACGCTGCAAAATCCGCACACAGGGGAACAGGAAGGGTTTGCCTCAGTGGAGCAGCTCATCAATTTTATAAGAGCCAAAACTGATTCCGCAGAAGGTGCCAACCAAGAGTAAGCGCCCCAGAAACGACAGCAATATCCAGCAAAAAATATTAGACTTCTTGCATAAGTCACTTTACTCCAAGTGACAGATTGTAAATCGAAGCAATCAAGTTGAATCGCAAACCAAACCGTTTGCGGCGATTGCGATATCGCTCTTTCAAAATACGAAATATCTTGAGCTTGCCTATCACATGCTCACCATAGATTCTGGCTTTCGCCAATGCCCGATTCGCTGCTTTCTCCTCTTTAGTGAGAGGATGATGCTTAGATTTCTTTTTGGGCGTTTGGCTATTCTTGTGAAGCTTAGCGATGCCTTGATATCCTGAATCAGCTAAGCAAGTGATAGTTTGTACCATCCCTTGGCCATTCTCTTTGAACAGATTGAAATCATGTTTCTTGCCTTCACTAAAGGCTGTGGTCACAATTTCCAGGGTTGTTAAGTTGACGATGACCTGCGCTTTTTGCGTATGGCACTTTTTCTTGCCACTAAAGTGCCTCTTTTGTTTTTTTGGGTCGTTCTATCGGTTGTTCGGTGGCATCAACAATGACAACTTCGATGAGCGTATCGCTAGTTTGCAACTTTTTCTTGCCAGGCAATGTGAATTGCCCTGACTCGACAAGCCTGTTTTCAATTTGCTGGATTGTCCGGCAAACGGCTGACTCGCTAATCCCATAGGCCTGGCTGATATGAAACTGGGTACGATACTCTCGCCAGTACATCAGGGTCAACAAGAGTTGGTCTGCCCGTGACAATTTAGGTGGTCTACCAAAGGTGGGCATTGTTTTTTCTAGAATAGCCACCATTTGTTTAAAGATTGGGTGTGGCACACCCGTTAAACGTTTAAATTTCGCATCGGATAAGTTTTGAATCTCAGCATATTTCATCCAGCAATTATGCCTAATTTTCTACTTATGCAAGAGGTCTATTGTAATTTATACGGCCGTTTTTATTTACCAGGTGCCTGAAAACGGCCGTGTCTTACGCTCCTCGCACCAAAATTTGCCCATTTGCCCAGCCTCGTTATACTAATTAACCTCAAATGCATGGCTTTTGTCACTAAAATGCCCCGCATTCTTTGGAAGAACGGAAATCGATTCAACAAGCAGGCGCTAATTGCCTAGTAGGCGATTTCATGACACAAATTCAAAGTCACGCTGATCTGCCAACGCAATAATCTAAAAAATCACCTGAGTAATTGTTCAGGCGAAATTTTTGCTTTTCTGCTAGCGATATGTGCAACAGATGATGTGCATTTTATATTTACAGGGTGCAAGGAGGTGGTTAGCTCAAGAAGCGTTATACGTAAACACAACACCAGAAAAGATGACTCAATTATTTATTAAGTTTTACCTGGAGGAGAATCCAAATGAAGAATAAGAAAAACATTTTCGTCGGTTTGTTGGTACTGCTGGCCCTGGCTTTGGTAGCCTGTGGCGGCGGTGAACCCGAAGTGGTTACCGAGTTTGTGGAAGTCACCCGTATCGTTGAGGTACAGGGCGACACCGTTACCGAAACAGTAACCGAAACGGTCACCGAAACAGTTGTCGAAACAGTAACCGAAACGGTCACCGAGCAAGTTGCGGTTACCTTTGCTGGTGGTGGCGACACCCTGGCTCAGGTTCAAGGCCGTGGCGTTTTGAACTGCGGTGGTAACGCCAACGTACCTGGCTTTGGCTACCTGGACCCGGACAGCGGCGCGTTCAGCGGTTTTGACATTGACTTCTGTAAAGCGATTGCAGCGGCCGTTTTGGGCGATGCTGAAGCGATTGAAGTTACCCCGACCACGGGCCAGTCTCGCTTCCCCACCTTGCAGTCCGGTGAAATTGACGTCCTCATCCGTAACACCACCTGGACAAGCAGCCGTGACACGGCCCTGGGCTTCGACTTTGCCCCCGTTACCTTCTACGATGGGCAAGGCATGATGGTCCGTAAAGCCAGCGGCATCACAAGCATCAGCGACATGGACGGCGCAACCGTTTGTGTGCAGTCTGGTACCACCACTGAAAAGAACCTGTCCGACTACATGACCGCTCTGGGCGTTACCTACACGCCACTGGTTGGTGACGATGCTGTAGCCACCCGCGATGCGTACGATTCCGGCGCTTGTGACGGCTTCACCACCGATAAATCCGGTCTGGTTTCCCAGCTGATTCTGCTGTCTGACCCCACTGCACACACCATTTTGGACGAAGATATGTCCCGCGAACCGCTGGGTCCGTTGACCCGCCACGGTGACAACAACTGGAATGACATTGTGAGCTGGGTTGTGCAGTGTACCTTCAATGGTGAGCTGCTGGGCATCAACCAGGAAAATGTAGACAGTTTCCTGGGCGGCGACGATCCGGCTGTTCAGAATGTTCTGGGCGAAACTGGCGATCACGGTCAGGCAATGGGTCTGTCCAACGATTTCTGCTACCAGGTGATCAAGCAGGTCGGTAACTACGCAGACATCTACAACCGCAACTTGGGCCCGGACACGCCGTTTAATCTGGCGCGCGCCCGCAACGCTCTGTACACCGATGGCGGTATCATCTACCCCATTCCATTCCGTTAAGAATTGAGGTCGTGTGGTGTGGCGGTTGCAAGATCGCCGCACCCATTTTAGAAGTTCTCCGCAGCCCGACCTCGTGTCGGGCTGTGTTGTATCTATACTCGCTGTGGCTATTTTGTAAGAGCACAGTCTCTAGGAAAAAGTTAGATGAGGCCCTTTGCGAGTACCACTGTTTTAGCGACTTCTGAACCATTTGCTGGCGCAAATGGTCATTAACAAAAGCTATCTGCCGCAGGTCCTTGCGAAAACCTCCCAGGCAGGTAGACCACAGGGGTAACGCCTATGTCGGACATACCAAAACCATCCTTGCGAGGTAATGAGCGAATTCCACCCTGGCGCGACGGCCGTATCATTGGAATTCTGCTGCAAATTATCTTCGTAGTTCTCCTTGTCCTCAGCCTTAACTGGCTATTTACCAATATTGGCAACAATCTAGATGCGTTGGGT
This sequence comes from Ardenticatenaceae bacterium, assembly GCA_020634455.1. Classification (GTDB taxonomy): domain Bacteria; phylum Chloroflexota; class Anaerolineae; order Promineifilales; family Promineifilaceae; genus Leptofilum. Next base: position 2,659,302 of record JACKBQ010000001.1, read on the forward strand.
GCCGGGCAATTTAGCTGTAAAGAAGGTGGCACCAGCTATCGCTGTGCCTTCGACTTCCTCAATGGTGAAGCCCAGTTTCCCATTAGCGAATCCGTTTTAGAGTACGATCCCAACACCGATTCCTTCTGGTACGCTATTGGCGTTGGCGTGTTAAACACTGGCAAAGTTGCCGTTTTTGGCATTATCTTAACCACCATTTTAGGTACGGTTACCGGCATTGCCCGCCTTTCGAGCAACTGGCTGGTGAGCAATATTGCTAAATGGTACATCGACCTGATGCGCAACACGCCGCTGCTGCTTCAGCTATTTTTCCTCTATTTTGTTATTTTTCTGGTGAGTTTACCGTCGGTAAACGATGTGCAGCCTTTGCTGGGGTTGCCCATTTTCATTAGCCAGCGCGGTATGAATTACCCCTCGCTCGTGCCGATGGCCTCCTTTGCCACCTGGTTTGCCTTCATTGTGCTGGGCATTGTGCAGGCGCAGCTCATGTGGGTCATTTTGGGGCGGCGCGAAGAGCAAACCGGGCAAGAAAGCAGCCGGGGGCGCTGGGCGATTTTGTCGTTTTTACTGGTTGTTACCATTGGCTGGTTTGTGGCCGGTAACAACGCCGATACCGAAGCCGCGCTTGTGTCACGTGCTTCCCGCGTTCGGGAATTTGAGGATATCCCCGCTTTGATCGAACGGCGCTTGGGCATTAACGATCTGGGCGATATTGACACGGCGCTGGAAAATGGCACGCTCACCCAGGAAGCCGTAGACGAAGCTACGCTGCAGGTTTGCGCCATTAAAGATTCCGCCTCAGAAATCAACCTGACGGCACAGTTGCGCCGGGCCAACGTGCCGTTTAAGGTTACGCGCAGCGACCGGCCCGACCAGGCGATTGAAACCTATGCGGAAGGTGGCTGCGAGATTTTTGTAGCCAACCAGGCCACCCTGGCTGCCGAGCGTGACCTGCTGGAAAACAGCGCGGATCAGCTCGTTGTGCCGATGCCAGAGACGCCGGTGCGGGTTTCTGCACCCAAGCTGGAAGGGTTCAACTTTGTCGGTGGCTCCAAGCTGACGCTGGAATTTGCGGCCATCTTGCTGGGGCTGGTGCTGTACACGGGGGCCTTTGTAGCGGAGATTGTGCGGGCTGGCATTATGTCGGTCTCCAAGGGGCAGACGGAAGCGGCGCGGGCGTTGGGCCTGTCTGAAACGCAGCGGCTGCGTCTGGTTGTGATGCCTCAGGCGCTGCGGGTGATCATTCCGCCGCTAACCAGCCAATATTTGAACCTGACGAAGAACTCCAGTTTGGCAGCGGCCGTTTTGTTCCCAGATCTGTATCGCAATATCAACACCATCATCAACCAGTCCGGGCGACCCATCCAGCCGATTGTGATTATGGCGTTGATTTACCTATCGATCAGCCTGTTCATTTCGTTCTTCCTGAACTGGTATAACAACAAAATTGCGCTGGTGGAGAGATAATCATGACAACATTACCCCAAAAACAAACGCGATTTAACTTTTTACCAGAGGATGTTCAGGTGCAGGTCAACCGCTTCATCACCGAGCAAGTGACGCGCTCATGGTTTTTGACCTTGTGGCTGCTTTTGCTGACGGGCTTCACGGTTTCTACGGTGGTGAGCCGGGTGCAGGCCGCGCCGATCTCTACGATTTTGGTGCTGGTAGCCTGGGTGGTGACGGTAGGGCTGGTGGTGGTGAATGAACTACGCCACAAGCACAACGCGCTTTCCCTCTGGCTGAAAAACAATATGTACAACAACATCACCAACGCGCAGATCAGCTTGTTGATTGTGTTGGGCATTATTGCGGCGGTGGTTGGTTTTTACCGGTATGCCTGGGCTAACGCTAGCTTTGTGGCCATACCGGCTTCGGATTACCGGGCAGAGCTCATCAGCGCGGGTGGTTCTGAGTATTGCTTCACGATGGGGGGTGTGGACACGGCCGTTTCTGCCACCGCCATCGTTATAGATCCCACCGAACGCTGCTTTGCCACTGCGGACCTGCAAGCCCCGCCAAGCAATCTGGCTGTGGGGGAAGAAGCCTCCGCTTTCTGCTTCGATCAGAAACCAGACGACCCGGAAAATGGCATTACCTGCTTTGAAAGCACGGCCGAAACGCCCAAACTGTTCACTGTGCAGCGGGAGTTTACCGGGGCCAACTGGGGCGCGGTGCAGGCCAATCTGGTCACCATGATGATTTTCCGCTTTAACCGCAACGAAACGTGGCGCATCTGGGCGGTGATCGTTTTGCTGGCCGTGCTGTTTGTACCAACTACCTTTGTGTACCGCGACAGCTTCAAGAAAAAGGGGCTGCGCCAGCTGCTGACCTACCTCTGGCTGGCCTCGCCGGTTCTCATTTTCCTCTTTTTGCGCGGGGTGGAACCTGTCCCCTTTGAAGTCGATGGGTTTACCTCGGTAACCAGCGGCATTTGGGACAACACCTTTGCCTGGACGGGCTTCGTGCAGGAGTTGGATGAGGCGGGCTTGATTACGTATGTAAACGGCCGTCCCCTGGAGCGTGTGGGCGAGGGTGTGTTGCAGCCCATTTCCGACTGGACGCGGATCAAGGCGACGTTTACCGGCAACAAATATTTGCTGGGCGTGCTGGGCTTTCTGCTCTTTGGCGGGCTGACGCTGTTCCTGAACCGTCGCTTCCCACAAAAGGAGCATGAAGGCGAGCTGGCCCGGTTTGGCCGGGCGGTGCTGCGATTCTTTTTGATAATTACGGCCGTTTACGCCCTGTTTGCCTTCATTCAGGTATTCAGCATGCTCATCGGCTCCATTAACTACACCCGCGAACTGGTCATAAATGGCGTGCCGCAAGAAGTAACGCAGCCCGTCTTCTCCAGCCTCGACCCGGATGTGAACTGGGGCGGCTTTCTGCTCACCATCATCATCACCATCTTCGCCATCGTCGTCTCCTTCCCCATAGGGTTGCTGATGGCGCTGGGACGCCGCAGCAAGATTCGCGGCATTCCCGCCTGGCTCACCTATGGCGCAGCGCTGACCATTGCCATTTGGGGCTTTACCCAAAGCACGCCGGGGATGATTGAAGCCGCCCGCAACAACTTTGAACTGGTTGCCGCCTATTGGCCGGTTCTCGTTCTGCTGGTGGCCTACGCCTTCCAACGCGCCTTTGATGGCAACGTCCTGGCCGCGTTTAGCACGCTCTACATCGAGTTTGTGCGCGGCGTGCCGTTTATCACCGTTTTGTTTGGCAGCATCATCCTCTTCCCGATTTTACTGCCCGAAGGCGTGGAAATCCTGAACACCTGGCGCGTGTTGTGGGCTGGTGCCCTCTTTGCTGCCGCTTACCTGGCAGAAAACGTGCGCGGTGGGTTGCAGGCCATTCCCAAAGGCCAGTACGAAGCGGCCGATTCTCTCGGCTTCAACGCTTATCAAAAATACCGGCTTATCATCTTGCCCCAGGCGCTGCGCGTGGTAATTCCCGCCATCGTCGGCCAGTTCATCGGCTTGTTCAAGGACACCACCCTGGTTGCCATCGTCGGTATGTTTGATGTGTTGGGCGTGGCCAACGCCATCGCCGCGCAGGAAGATTGGTTAGGCGTTCGTCGTGAACCATACATCTTCCTGGCCCTGCTTTACTTTGTTGGCTCGGCCATCATGACCGCCTACAGCCGTCGTCTGGAAAAACAATCCGGACTGGGTGAGAGATAATTCGCAAGATGCTAACCTCCCGGAGATTTGTCCAAGACAAATTTTCAGCAATAAACCTCCGGGAGGTTTTAATTCAGGAGATAAAAATGACAACAGCAGCTACGCTAACAAAAATGGAAGACGTCATTGTGGCCCACAATATCAACAAATGGTATGGGGACTACCACGCATTGCGGGATGTAAGCCTGACGGTGAAGGCGGGTGAGGTAATTGTAATTTTGGGGCCGTCTGGTTCCGGTAAATCAACCTTTATTCGCACGCTCAACCGGCTGGAAGAGCACCAGAGCGGCGACATCATTGTGGATGGCATTACGCTGAGCCACGATGTGCGCAACATCGCTGAAATTCGGCGGGACGTGGGTATGGTGTTCCAGCAGTTCAACCTGTTCCCCCACCTGACGGTGCTGGAGAACGTGACGCTGGCTCCGATTCACGTGCGCAAATGGTCGCGCGAGCGGTCTGAAGAGGTGGCGATGAAGTGGCTTACCCGCGTGGGCATCCCGGAGCAGGCGGGCAAGTACCCTGGCCAGCTTTCTGGTGGGCAGCAGCAGCGTGTGGCCATCGCCCGCACCCTGGCGATGGAGCCAAACATCTTGCTGTTTGACGAGCCAACCTCGGCGCTGGACCCGGAAATGATCAAGGAAGTGCTGGACGTAATGCGCGATTTGGCGCGGTCTGGCTACACCATTTTGGCGGTGACGCACGAGATGGGCTTTGCCCGCGAGGTGGCGGATCGGGTTATCTTTATGGATGCGGGGCAGATTGTGGAGATCAACACGCCGGAGGATTTCTTCTTGAATCCGAAGAATGACCGGACGAAGCTGTTCTTATCGCAGATTTTGCACCATTAAGAGTTTGCAAGTGGGCGAGTTTGCGAGTATGCAAGTAGAACAACTCACTGGCGAACTCGCCCACTTTTACTGCTGGAACCAAAGCAGGCGGGGGCGGAGCTGAACGGCCGTTTCGGGAGCCAATCCATTTTGAACGGCCGTTAACATTTCCCAACCAAACAAAACTTGCTCATCAATTACAACCGGGCGGCTAAAGGGGAAGGCGGTGCGCATGGCGTTGCCCAAATCGTGGGGCAGGCGGCTCCAAAACTGGCTGCTGGTGGCCACCGACGGCCGGGCTGGGACGTAGCGCAGCCAGCCTGTCGGCGGTTGGTAAGCAAGAAATTTGAGCCACTGCCAGGTGGCATACGGCCGTTCCGACCCCGACGTGATAAACGCCCCATCCACCCACAGCGGCGTGATCCCATCAAACCGATCCGAGCCGGGGAAGGGCAGCACGCCTAGCGGATTGAGCTGAAAGCGCAGTTCGTACAGCAGCGGCGACTCCACCCAGATGGCCGCGCGGCGGCGGGCCGACTGCCAGTTAGACAGCACTCCGGCGCGCTCCGTTTCGCTCATCTGCCGGAAGTCGGCAATTTGGCCGGGTTGCCCCGCCAGCCCGCTGTACCAGTTCAGCGTGGCGGCGATCGCTTCGGGCGTCAGCGGCTGGTCACAGCGCACCGTGGCTTCTTCACACTGGTTGTTCCAGTTGTAGGCGTAGGAAAAAAGCGCGTCTGGTCCCACATCCAAAAAGCCCCATTCTAACGCCCCATTTGGAGAGTTTGCACCGAGGGAAACGGCCGTCATGTCCGCCTCCATCTCCTGCCAGGTCCAGCGCAGGGTGGGTTCCGGGCGGTTGGCGTTGCGGTACCCGTTTTTGTCGTAGTAGATGACGTTCATGCGCCCCGCCAGCGGCATGAACCACATGCGCTGCCGCCACCACGCCCCCTGCCAAAGCTGCTCATAAAAATCGGCGCGATCAAAATTGACGTCGGTTTGCATCATCGTGGTCAGGTCGCGCACGGCCCCGGCGGCCAGCAAATCGGCGGTGGGGGCGGTGCCGACGGCATCCAGCGTGGCCAGTTCGGCCAGCGTGGGTTGAGCGTTTTGTAGCGGCACCAGCTCGATGGTGATGCGCGGGTTGAGGGCGGTGAATTGGGCCACGGCCATTTCGTAATCCAGCAGCGGGTAATCCGACGGGGGCACACCGATGCGTAAGGTGATTTGGCCAAAACGGTCGGCGAGACGGCCGTCTAGCAACGTCCAAAACAACGCCGAAGGCGCACCAGCTTCATCCAGCCCGACGAGGCGCGGCGAGGGGATAGCCAGCTGGTCGGCAGCGGCCGTTTCCTGGAAGTGTGGCGCAAGGGTGATGGTGAACGGCCGTTCCGCCGAGGGACACTCCGCCACGCACAGGCTGAGGAGGCGTTCCGTGATGTGGTCGCCGATTGCTTCGGCCAGATCAGCGTCGGTCTGGCTGTAGCGTAGCCGCCCCCAGCTGTAATCAGTGAAGGTGCTGCTGCCCCAAAAGCCGGGCGCGTCTGGCTGGCGGATCACGCTGCCGTCTGGCTGAAGCTGCCAAAAGGCAACGCGCTGGTAGCTGGTTGCGCCTTCCGTCCACTGCACGTTGGCCCAGATGAAACTGTCGTGCTGTTCGGCATGGGTGATGGTGGGGGTGTGGCGGTACGGACGGCCGTTTAGCGGCAGCAGCTGCGCGGCAAACCAATCCAGCTCGCTAGACTGGAAGCTAAAAAAGAGGTCGCCGTCGCCCGCCAGGTACGCTTCGCGCTCAAAATCAAGCGCGGCCTGCGCCAGCGCGATGGCGTTCTGCTCCACCTCGGCCAGCCGCGTTTGGGCACTGCGCCACAGCCAGCCGCCTGTGCCCAGCAGCACCACCAGCAGTGCGATCCAGAACCAAGGGGGAGATTTGGGGGAAACGGCCGTGTCCGCAGGCAGCGTCAGCTCATCTTCATCCTCGCCAATTTGCCAATCGAAGCGCTCGCTCATTTCTCACCGCCTGGGTTAGGGAGATATGTTTACGGTTGAATCGGTAAGGCAAGTATAAAACAAACCTGTGCCCCAAACCACTACACAAACTTCGACTGGCAGTTTTTTTCAGTTTTACTGAATGGGATGCGGATAAACGTGGATAAAAAGGTCGTAATCCGCATTTATCCGCGCTAGTCCGCGCCCTTTTTGCTTGTTTGGATTTACTGAAAAGCCGTACTTCGACTACTCATTTAGCCTGCGCTAAAATGGGGGCATGAAAGTATTCCTCAACAGCATCGGCTGCCGCCTGAACCAAAGCGAAATCGAGACAATGGCTCGCCAGCTCTTGGCCGCCGGGCATGAGATTGTGACGGAGGCAACCGAAGCCGACAAAGTCATCATCAACACCTGCGCCGTCACCGCTGAAGCCGCCCGCGACGCCCGCAGCCAAACCCGCCGCATCCACCGCAACAACCCAAACGCCGAAATTGTGCTCACCGGCTGCTACGCCACCATTGCGCCAGATGAACTGGCACAGGTGCAAGGCGCAGGGCGCGTAGTGGTAAACCAGCAAAAAGCGCAGCTGGTGCAAATGCTGGACCCCAAAGCACGCATCGAACTGCCCGTGTTTGACCAGGAACCGGTGCTGCGCGAATTTTTGGCGGGCAGCCTGGGAGCCAACACCCGCGCCTTCATCAAAGTGCAGGATGGCTGCGACAATAAATGCACCTTTTGCGTCACTACGGTGGCGCGGGGCGCAGGGCAAAGCCGCCACCTGGGGGATGTGGTGGCCGAGATTCAGGCGCTGGCGACCGCAGGCTACCAGGAAGCGGTGCTGACGGGCGTACATTTGGGCAGCTACGGCCACGATTTTGGCAACCAAACAGGCTTGCGCGATTTGGTGCAGGCAATTTTGCAGCACACGGACATCCCCCGGCTGCGCCTCTCGTCGCTGGAGCCGTGGGATTTAGCGCCACACTTTTTTACCCTGTGGGACAACCCGCGCTTGCTGCCGCATTTGCACATGCCGCTGCAATCGGGCAGTGACAAAATCCTGAAGCGGATGGCGCGGCGCACCAGCCAGGCCAATTTCCGCGAGCTAACAGAGACCGCCCGCAGTCAGATTCCTGACCTGAATTTGAGTACGGACATCATCGTGGGCTTTCCAGGTGAAACGGAAGCTGATTTTGCGGAGAGTTTGGCTTTTGTGGAGGAGATCAACTTTTCCCGATTGCATGTGTTTGGCTATAGTCCGCGCCCGGAAACGGCCGCTTCTCAATTCCCCAACCAAATCAACGGCAAAGTTAAAAAAGAGCGCACCCGCCGCATGATTGAGCTGGGACACCGACTGAGCCTTGATTTTCACCAACGGTTTGTGGGACAAACGCTCAGCGTGCTGTGGGAAAGTACCGTGGGGGCCGACAACGGCGGTCTGCGCTGGGTAGGCTACACCGATAACTACATCCGCGTCCAGGCCAACGGCCCCGCCGACCTGTTCAACCGCATCACCCCCACCAAAATTGTGGAAGCTACCCCAGACAGCGTGGCTGGCTTACTGCGAGAAGCGGTTTCTGTGCCAAGGCAAGCCTCAATTTGAAAAATAAAAAATTGGACACGGATGGTACGTCTACATTTATCCGTATCCCGTTTTTATGGCAATATTGCCAGTTTCAGCGTGACTCGCTCTCCATTTAATCTACCAGATGAATACCCGCCTCGTTGAGACGTTCGTGAACCAGCGCCAGCAGGCGCGGGAGCATCTCTGCCCCCATCGCATATTTGGCTTTACCTACCAGCGTCAGCTCCGTTTGCTGTCCGATCGCGCCAGATTTGCTGATGATTTGCCACGGCTCCAGTAAATTAGGCAAGATGAGTACCGCTTCCTTACCCAGTTCTTCCAAAATGGGCAGTGCCCGGCTCAAATCGTCGGCATCCAGCTTGATGGTGATGGTGGCGGGGGAAAAACGGCCGCGACTAAAGTTGCGCACAATTCGGATTTCGCCGTTGGGCACCACGAACAGTTCGCCGCTGCGGGCGCGCAGGGTGGTTGTGCGCAAATTCACCGTTTCCACGACCCCCTCGTTGCCCAAAATTTCTATCTTTTCCCCCACGTCAAAGGTGTCTTCAAACAGAAAGCCAATGCCAGTGAGGTAGTCACTAACCAACGGCCGTGCGCCCAAACCAAATGCGGCCGTAAATAAACCGACTATCCACACCAGCGTTTCCCCGCTCACAAACAAACTGAGGCTGAGCAGAACGGCCGTTACCATTGCCAAAAATGTAATTGCACTTGCGGCTAAACTGATAAGCGTCTTTTGCCGATCTGGACGCAATTCATGCCGCTGGCTAGCCACTTTGCCAATGCGCAGCAACCGTCCCGATAACCGCCGAGACAAGCGGTGCACAAGATAAGCCAGCAAAAAATATGTGGTGATGCGTAGCACGTAACTCCACCATATCTCAGCATTCCAAATTGTTACTAATTGTTCCCACATAAACGCCTCCAAACCATGATTCTACCATCTTCTGCGACCAGAAAAATGCCAGTTGACGGATTGTTGACCCTATGCTAACCTGTCGTTACCTAATTCGGAAACCTGTATGATGATGAATCAAATGCTTCGCCAACGATTATTACAGAACTTGCAGTTACGCAACTGCAATTCTTTGGCGTTGCCGCAGCAGCTTGTGAGGTGAATTAGGACGGAAACCGTTTCTAGCAATTTTTAGCCACAGGTGCCTCGGCCCTGTGGCTTTTTTGTTTTTTAGGTTGCACAGAGTTACACAGAGAAGGCACGGAGTTTCACAGAGAGTTAGGAATCATTTGAATCCTGGTCTGTCATTCCTGCGCAGGCGGGAATCCATTCTTTTCTTTTAGAAAAACCTGATGAAAATTGGATTTGTCATGACCAAAAATTGGAGCCTCTTATTGTTAACAAGCCCGACAGCAGCGCCGGTTCTTGCCGGTTAGCAGGGCGTGCCTGAGCGCCTTGCTGCTGTCGGGCAGCTTAGGGCGGTTCAGGGGTTAGCAAACTGAAGTTGAGCAATTACAAATTAAGAGGACAAAATGACAAAACAACCAAAATACAATCATACGGCCGTTGAGCAAAAGTGGCGGCCGATTTGGGCAGCGCAAAACCTGTACCAGACGGGCGATGACCCTAACAAGCCGGATATCTACATTCTGGACTTCTTTCCGTACCCGTCCGGGGCGGGGCTGTCAGTGGGGCATGCCCGCAATTACGTGCCGACCTGCATTGCCACGCGCTACAAGCGGATGCAAGGGTTCAACGTGCTGCACCCGATGGGCTGGGATGCGTTTGGCCTGCCCGCCGAAAATTACGCCATCCAGCACCAGATTCATCCCCGCGAAAGCACCAAACTGTTTGCCGACACCTATCGGCGGCAGATGCAGGCGATGGAATGCGCCTATGATTGGTCGCGGGAAATCAACTCCACCTATCCGAATTATTACAAATGGACGCAATGGTTTTTCCTGCTGCTGCACCGGCGGGGGCTGGCGTACCGGGCGCTGGGCAGCCAATGGTGGTGCCCCACCTGCCAGACCATCCTGGCCAATGAGCAGGTGGAGCAGGGGCGGTGCTGGCGCTGCGACAGCGAAGTGACCAAGAAGGAGCTGGCGCAGTGGTATTTCAAAATCACTGCGTACGCAGACCGGCTGCTGGCCGACCTGGACACTCTGAACTGGCCAGAAAAGATCAAGGCGATGCAGCGTAACTGGATCGGCCGTTCTGAAGGCACTGAGGTTGTGTTTGAAATTGAAAATCAGCAGATTTCGCAGATTGCAAAGATTAAAACAAAATCGGGAAAATCTGCGCAATCTGTTGATGAAAAGTTTGAAATTCGGACGTTTACGACGCGGGTGGATACGCTGTTTGGGGTGACGTTTATTGCCATCGCGCCGGAGCATCCACTGGTTGGGCAGATTGTGGGTGAGGGGCAGAAGACGGCCGTTTCCCACTACATCGAGCAAGCCAAACGCAAATCAGAAATTGAGCGGAGTTCCACCGAAAAAGTGCAGACGGGTGTCTTCACCGGGACCTACGCCATGCATCCGCTGACGGGTGAGCCCATGCCGATTTGGGTGGCAGATTACGTGCTGCCTGGCTACGGCAGCGGCGCGGTGATGGGCGTGCCCGCCCACGACAGTCGCGACTTCGCCTTTGCCCAGACCTACGATCTGCCCATTGTGCCAGTAATTGAATCTGTAGATGAAGCTGTGGTAGAAGACTGTTTTGCAGGATACGGCCGTCTCATCAAATCCGCCCAGTTCACCGGACAAACTTCACAGGAGGCGATGGCGGCGATTACGGCCGTTCTGCAAACTCAGGGCCAGGGACAGCCGCAAGTTACCTACAAACTGCGCGACTGGCTGATTTCGCGGCAGCGGTACTGGGGCGCGCCGATTCCCATCGTGCACTGCCCGGATTGTGGCCCGGTGCCTGTGCCGGAAGATCAACTGCCCATCCTGCTGCCGGAGACGGACAATTTTGCCCCTGCGGGAGACGGCCATTCCCCCCTGGCCCACATTCACGATTGGGTCAACACGAGCTGTCCGCAGTGCGGCGGCCCCGCCCAGCGGGAAACCGACACGATGGACGGCTTTGCCTGCTCTTCGTGGTACTTTCTGCGTTTTGCCAACCCGCAGTACGAAGACGGCCCGTTTGACCCGGCGGCGGTGCAGCGCTGGCTGCCGGTGGACACCTACGTCGGTGGCGCGGAACATGCGGTGCTGCACCTGCTGTACGCCCGCTTTTGGACCAAGGTGATGGCCGATGCCGGGCTGATTGATTTTGTGGAACCATTCACCGAACTGCGCAACCAGGGCGTGCTGTCGTCGCCGGAAGACGGCCGTCGCATGTCCAAATCGCGTGGCAACGTGATTACGCCTGATGAAGTTATCGCCAAACACGGCACCGACGCGCTGCGGCTGAACGTGGTTTTCCTGGGGCCGTTCGACGCGGATGTGACCTGGGACGAAGGCGGCATTCGCGGCATGACGCGTTTTGTGGAGCGATTTTGGAATCTGGCGCAGAAAAAAGTTAACGCAGAGGCGCAGAGGTGCGGAGATGTGACAGCAGAGGCAGAATTTGAGCGCATGCAGCACAAAATCATCAAGCGGATGACGCAGGAGATGGAGGATTTTCGGTTTAATACGGCCGTTGCTGGCCTGATGGAATACCTGAACAGCCTGTACGATTTTCGCAACGAGGCAATTAGCCAAGCCGCTTGGCGGGATGCCATTGGCACGATGGCCCGGCTGCTGGCCCCCATTGCCCCGTTCATTGCTGAAGAGGTGTGGTGCACGGTGCTGGGGAACAGCGAGTCAGTGCATCGGCAAGATTGGCCCAGCTACGATGAGGCGCTGACGCAGAATGACGAGGTCACTATCGTGGTGCAGGTGAATGGCAAGGTGCGCGACCGCATAACGGTGGCGGCGGATGCAAGCGTGGAATTTGTGCAGGAAACGGCCGTAACCCAACCCAACGTCCAAACCCACATCAACGGCCAACCCATCCGCAGAATCATTGTGGTGCCGCAAAAACTGGTGAATATTGTGGTGTAAGCTGGTGTATTAAGATTGGCCTAATCTCCAAGATTGGGCCAATCTTTCAACAATTTCTAAGGGATGCAGAGCATTTGCCCCGCGTAGATGAAGTTCAGGTTGTAAATGCCGTTGGCTTCGGCAATGGCGTAGGGGCTACGGCCGTACCAAATGCCCAGGTTGATTAAATTTTCCCCATACTGTACCGTGTGGTAATAGCGGCAGTAATTTTGGGGCGGTGGGGGTGGCGGTGGAGCTGGTGCCGGGTGATAGTACGGAATAAAAAGAACGGTTCCGTAATAAATCAGGTTTGGGTTCACAATGTGCGGATTGGCTACCAGCAAATCCTGGACGGTTACGCCATAGTTGTAAGCGATGAGCGATAACGTTTCACCATAGCGAACTGTGTGGTAGACGCCATTGCTTTCTGCGGGCGCAGCATGAGCCGGAGATGCCATCGCGCTGAGCAGCAAAGTAAAAAAGAGCAGCAAGACCGCTATTCTGCGAAATGAAGAAGATAGTACACCTTTTTTCATGGGGAAGACCTCCTGTGGTCATGGCAGAACATGTTTCGCCAAAATTAACATAAAAGCCTGTGCGCACTATAGCATACTCCTCCCTCCACTGGCAATATGGCAAAATTGGGCCTTGAACAAACAAAAAGCGCCTTGAACAAAAATGTCCAAAGCGCATCATTTAGCTTATTCAATTTGGAAGAGGCTGATTACACGCGGGTAATGTACTCGCGAGAATCCGTGTTTACCCGAATTTTGTCGCCAATGTTCACAAACAGTGGGGTTTTTACTTTCAGGCCAGTGCTGGTAATCACTTCTTTGGTTGCCCCAGTCGCCGTGTCGCCAGCGACTGCATTTTCGGCTTCCACAATTTCAAAATCCATCGTTTTGGGCAGAATGTAGTCCAATACCTCGCCTTCATACATCAGCAGTTCCAGTTCCATATTGTCCAGCAAGAACTCTTTATCATCTTCCAGAACATGGTGATTTACCTGCTTTTGCTCGTAAGAGTCTGTATTCATGAAAACATAGAAAGTGCCATCATCATACAAATATTGGAAATTCTGCTTGTCCAGGCGAATATCTTCTACGCGGTCACCAGAGGTAAACGTAATTTGGAAGTTAGACCCGGAGCGCAAATCGCGCACGCTAACGCGAATGGTGGCTTTACCGCGTCCCGGTTTGCTGTGGCTATATTCAGTTACTTTATAAAGGTTGCCGTCCTGGGTAAAGCTTACCCCGCGACGCAGCTGATTGACATCGATCATGATTGGTTGCTCCTAAAATATTTTGCGGTTAGTGGCTGGTTGTTAATGGCTGGTTCAAGAACTAACCACTAGCAACCAGCCACTATCTACTAAAATTTCTCGACTGAGGAGTTTATCATAAACAGTTTGTGGTGGGTAATTTACGAATGTGCGTTTTTGTAAGAAGTTGCTGCTTGTTTTAGGCAAACTGGGCTTGCGCCTTTTTTTATGTTTTGAGTACAATGCGGCTGTATGGATGAGTTTGCCACAGCCACCCCGGAAAATCAGATTTTATGCCACCAATGTGCAGCCGTTCTTCCCATCGAACAAGGCTCCCAATTTGTCACCTGTGAATTTTGCGGCGCGACCAACTTTGTAGATAAAAGTGGGGCGGTGCTGCATTACGCCGTGCGGGCGACAGTGGAGGAAACGGCCGCTGCCGCTGCGCTGCGTCGTTGGATGGGCGGCAATGCCACCGTGAAAGATTTAGACAAGAAAGCGGCGATTGAACGGCCGTCTTTCCAAATGTTCCCCATGTGGCTGATGCGTGTGAACCAGGGCAGTCAGGAGAAGGTGGTGCTTGAACCCGCCGCCGCGCTCTCCATTTTGGACATCACCGAACTGAGCATTCCCGCCTCTGACCTGGAACCGTACGACCACACGATGGACGGCGACGCCATTGTGCCCACGGTGCCCATCGAGACGGTACGCAAATGGCTGGCCAACAATCAAAAAATTGCCGCCGGGCAAATTAAAGAGAGTTCGCTGGTACATCTGCCCCTGTTCATTTTTAAGTACAAATTTGAGGGCAGGGAATATACGGCCGTAGTCGATGCTGCCAGCAGCCAGGTTTTTGCCTCAATTTATCCATCCAAGCGCGAAGTGCCTTACGTAGCCATCGGCTCCATTGGCTGTGCCCTCTACTTTTGCGCCGCGCTCATTCCCGCCATCAGCTTTTTCTCATTGGAGCTCAATCTGTTTGTGGGCATCTTAGTCTATATCGTCGTCGCCATTGTGCTGGCGGTGCCCATTTTTGGCATCGCCGCCTACATTTCTGCCCGCGTGTAATTTGTAGAGACGTTGCATTGCAACGTCTCTACCGAACAACCTATGACACAATCCGCCAACAAAACCCAAGGACTCACTTGCCCGGAATGCAGCGGCGTGGTGCCTATTGCCGAAGGCGACCGCATCGTGGAATGCCCCTACTGCCACACCTGCTCGCTGGTGCAGGGCGAGCGGGGCGTGCGCCGCTGGCAAGTGCCGCAAACCGTCGAGCGCGAGCGCGCCCTGCAAGCCGTCACCAACTTTTTTCGCGGTATGAAAAAAGCGCACGATTTGCACACAGAAGCCCAAATCAAAGACACCTTCCTGGTTTACTTGCCCTACTGGCGCGTGGAATCATTTGTAGCGGGCTGGATGTTTGGCCGTGTCAAATCTGGTAAAGACAGCACCCGCCCCGTCGAGGTGAAAATTAGCGAGTTGATGCATTGGAATGATGCGGCCGTTGATGTGGCTGAATATGGAGTACATCAAGTCGCCATCTCCAAAGAGCAGTTACGGCCGTACGACAGCGACCGCCTCCACGCCGAAGCAATGGTCTTCGAGCCATCAGAATCCCACACCGACGCCCTGGAAGAGGCTGAACGGCATTTCACTCATCGTGGGCGGCAAAAGCACAGTCTGCGTACCAAATTTTTTGAGAAATTCCATTTTCTACGCCAGCGACTTTCGATTGTCTACTATCCACTCTGGGTTTCGCGCTACGAATACCATAAGCGCAACTACCAGGTGGTAGTGGATGGCGTCAATGGCAATTTGCTCTATGGCAAAGCGCCAGGCAACATTTTGTACCGGGCGGCAGCGCTGGTGGGCGGATTGGCCTTTGGCAATCTCATCTTGGTGAATGGCACCTGGTTGGCAGCCATCATCGTAGGCAACAGCGACGAAGACGGCAGCATCGCCCTGTTGGTCGCGCCCATCGCCATTGGCATTGGCCTGATTGCCGCTGGCTACCGCGCCTTTCGCTATGGCGAAGAGGTGGAGGAAATTCAGCGAGGCGCGCGCAAAGCCGCGCTGGCTGGGGATGGGGACGGCCGTAACGTCATGTCTGCGCTAACGGGCGGGTTGATGGGCAACAACAATGATGTGCAAGATATGCTGCGCTCTGGCCTGAGCGTGCTGGAGGAACTGACGGAGGGCAAACGATGAAGTTACTGGCGCTGCGCTGCCCCGAATGTGCCCAACCGCTCAAACCGCAAAACCAGGAAGTGATTGTTTTGCGGTGTGGCTGCGGGACGGCCGTTTCCTTCCAATACTCCGGTCTGGCCACTTTCCCGCTGCAATTTGCCGCCTCCGCCGTAGAAAAATTCGATGCCTGGCTGCCGCTGTGGATTTTTAACGGCCGTGTTCACATTACCAGCCGCCAAACCCAGGGGCGCAACAAGCAGGCGGAACAAGATGCTGAGCAGCTCTGGAACTACCCGCGCCGCCTCTACGTGCCCGCCTGGGAACTACCCACCGAGGCCGCCAGCCAGCTGGGTGGCGATCTGGTGCAGCGCCAACCCACCTTTGAGCGCGTCTCCCAGCCTGATACCACTCAACCCTTCATCGAGGCCGTTGTCACGCAAGAAGATGCGCTCAAGCTGATGGAATTTGTCGTACTCAACGTAGAAGCCGCCCGCCAGGATTGGCTCAAGGATTTGCAGTTCCACATCGAAGCCACCACGCCCCAGCTCTGGGCCATTCCCGCGCAAAAAGACGGCAGCGGCTGGCGGATGCAACCAGTTCTCAAGTGAGAAGTAAAAAGTGAATAGTGAAAAGTGAAAACTTTTTACTTATTACTTTTCACTCCTAAAAAACTACTTTCACTCACCCAAAAAAGAAGGAGTAAACCATGAAAACAATCATTCACACCGATGACGCGCCCAAAGCTGTTGGCCCTTATTCGCAAGCTGTGCGTACCGGTAATTTGCTGTTCACCGCTGGGCAGGTCGCCCTCGACCCAGCCACGGGCAAAATGGTGGAGGGGGATATCGCCGCCCAGGCCGAACGCGTAATGCAAAATTTGCAGGCAGTGCTGACGGCTGCTGGCACCAGTTTTGAGCACGTGGTCAAAACCACCGTCTTTTTGGCAGACATGGCCGATTTTGCCGCGTTGAATGGTGTATACGGCCGTTACTTCACCGCCAATCCGCCCGCCCGTTCCACCTTTGCCGTGCGCGGCTTGCCCTTGGGGGCCAAAGTCGAAATTGAAATGGTGGCTGAAATCCCCAATGCCTAACGAAACAATCCTCATTGTGGATGACGAGGCCAACATCCGCGATTTGGCCCGGCTGTACCTGGAAAAGGATGGCTACCGCGTCATCCTCGCCCAGGACGGCGCACAGGCGCTAAAGCTGGTCAAGGAAAACGACAATCTGGCGCTGATGGTGCTGGACCTGATGCTGCCCGAAGTGGACGGCTGGGAAGTGTGTCGCCGGGTTCGCACCGACAGCAACTTGCCCATCCTCATGCTCACCGCCCGCGATGACGACATTGACAAAATTGTGGGGCTGGAGATGGGCGCAGACGATTACCTGACCAAGCCGTTCAATCCGCGTGAGCTGGTGGCGCGGGTGCGAGCCATCCTGCGCCGCACCGTTGGCTCCGCTAGCGGCAGCGCCAGCGACGACGTACGCCAAATCAACAGCGTCACCATCGATCCCAAAAGCCGCGAAGTGATGGCGGGCAAAAACCGCGTTGCTCTGCGCACCAAAGAGTTTGACCTGCTGCTAACGCTGGCCGATCACCAAAACATTGTCCTGTCACGGGAGCAATTGCTCGATTTGGTCTGGGGCTACGAATTTTACGGCCAGACGCGCACGGTGGACGTACACATCGCCCACTTGCGGGACAAGCTGGGCGATAGCGTGGCCATCGAGACAGTCTGGGGGATGGGCTACAAGCTGGTGACGGCGTGATCATTTTCGACACCGACATGAGCCTGGGCACGCCCGGCGCAGAAATTGATGACGGGGCGGCACTCATCTTCTTGCTGCGGGCGATGGGCGAACGGGTAACGGCCGTTACCACCACCCACGGCAACACCACCCTGGAAAATGTAGTCCACAACAGCCGCCGCTTGCTCACCTATCTTGAGCGACCTGATTTGTTGCTGGGGCGTGGTGCCGCGCACGGCCTCATCGAGGAAAAAGCATGGTTTGCCGATTGGCAAGCGGGCTATGGTGAAACACCCCCCTGGCCGGACGAAACTACGCTGCCGCTGGCGGTAAATCTCATCATTGACACCGTACGCGCCCATCCGGGGCAGGTGACGCTCATTGCCGTCGGTCCACTGACCAATCTGGCCTTGGCTGTGCGGCTGGCCCCCAACATCGTGCCGCTGGTGCGCCAGGTGGTGACGATGGGCGGCTCCTTGGCCGAAAACCCAGAACCGGAGTTTAACGCTCACTGCGACCCTGAAGCAGCGCACATTGTGCTCAACGCGAGCTGGCCGCTGCGCCTCATTGGTCTGGAAATTACCAATCAGGTGCAATTTTCTCGCGCCGATTTTGCCGCTTTGCCAGACGCCAATCCCGCGCTGGCGCTGCTCAAAGCACAGGCCGACGGCTGGATCAGTCGGGTGGAAAGCATGGGCTGGGGGTACGGCGGCTGCGCCCTGCATGATGCACTGGCCGTTGCGGCCGTTTTTGACCCAAGTTTATTTGAATGGCGGGAAACGGCCGTCTCCGTCACCCTCCATCCCGAAAACCAGCGGGGCATTACCCGCGCCGCGCCACACGTGGGGAGTTTGGTGGAAACGGCCGTGTCGGTGGATGTGGCGCGCTGCCGTGAGTTAATTTGGTCTAACATTGCCAGGTGAAAAATGGAAAACAAACCTCTTCCAATAAAAAAGCGAACTGAGGCAACGGCAAAACTTTCCTGGAAAGAGTGGTTAGCAGCCAACAATTTGCTGGCCGAAGAGATACTGACCGAACGAGATGGTCGCCGAATAGATATTGATAGGGTTTGGAAGGCATTTCTGGAAGATCGGGAAAAGCGGATAGACCAGATTCTGGATTCTAGCAAAGAGTAGCCTGAAAATGTCTAAACGGTATCCCATTCCGGCGGCGCAGGCGCGGGCAGAGATTGAGGTAAAGAATTCGCGGTTTGTGGCAACGGCCGTTCCCGCCTTCACAGTCGAAGAAGCGAGAGAATTCATTGCCCGCATTAAAGCTGAGTTTAGCGACGCGACCCACAACGTGCCCGCCTTCCTGATTGGCTATGGCAACAGTGTCACCGCCCACTGCAATGACGATGGCGAGCCATCCGGCACGGCAGGACGGCCGATTTTGGCCGTGCTGCAAGGGAGCGGTCTGGGCGACATTGCCTTAGTGGTGACCCGCTACTATGGTGGCACCAAGCTGGGCACTGGTGGCCTGGTGCGGGCTTACGGCGACGCTACCAAAGCGGTGCTGGAAATTCTCCCCCGCGCCGAGAAGGTGCCGACGCACACCACCATGCTGGCGCTGCCCTACAGTTTGTTGGAGCAGGTGCGCCTGTTGGTCGAGGAGTGGAACGGCCGTATCCTCGATGAAACCTTTGCCGCCGACATCACCATGACGATGCAGTTTACCGTGGCCAAATTCCCCGGCTTCCAAGATACTCTGCGCGAGTTATCACACGGCTCGCTCGCCGCCGAAATCATCGAAACCAACGAAGATACCATCATGCCGCTGGGCAGTTTTGACGCCGAAGAGACCAGCTAGAAGCCCCACAAACCGGGGCTGTTGTGGCCAGAAAGAACCCACCTCAATTGTGAAAGCTACATGAGACGTCCATAAGATGTCACCCTAATGGCACATTTGTCCCCTTGACCTCGGCTGTGAAAAAATAGTAAACTGCTGGCAAGTTACGAATGGCCATTTCGCAAACGATTTATCTTATTAACAAGTTTCATTGAGTCAGAAAGGAGGTTTTTTATCGCTTTGGAATACAGTACAGAAACCCACTGGCTGACTGGAAACTGCACCAAATAAGGGCTGTTTGCAGTAGAAGCATTAGCCAACACAACTAGTGAAAATGGTTACGTCTTTTTCTAGTTGGCCACTATTTTATTAACCCACATACAGTAAATACCAAGCGAGTCTGAAATTCAGGCTCGCTTTTTTTATACCTCGGACACGGATGTGACGGATTGAACGGATTTTTATCTATTTATCCGTGCCATCCGTTCAATCCGTGTCCAATTTTATTTGATAGCGTCGCGCAGCACTTCCGCTGGATGCAGCACCACACGACCCGCGCCGTGTTTGATTTGTTGGCGGCAGCTAACGCCAGGAGCTACCAGAATTGTCTCTGGGGCGGCGGCGCGCATGGCGGGCAGCAGGCGGCGCTCGGCCATCTTGAGCGAGATGTCGTAATGTTCCGCTTCGTAGCCGAAGGAACCAGCCATGCCACAGCAGCTGCTGTCCACTTCTTCCAGCGTGTAGTTGGGCGGCAGCGTTAGGGCGCGGTGAGCTGGTTTGGTGCCGATGAGCGCCTTTTGGTGGCAGTGGCCGTGCAAAATGAGATGACGCTTCTCATCTGTGAAACTTAGTTTTAGCTCCCCTTTGTCAGCCAGTTCCGCAATAAACTCCTCGAAGCTACGACATCGCGCGGCGATCAGCGCCACGCGAGGATCGTTAGGCAACAGCGAGGCGTAGTCGTCAGTCAGGGCGGAGAGGTCACTGGGTTCCAGGAAGATGATGGGCAGTCCTTGTTCAGCCAGCGGCGCGAGGTGATCCAGCACGGTTTTGGCGATGGTGCGGGCCTTATCGACCAGACCTTTAGAGAAAGACGGCCGTCCACAATCCGTTACCCCCGGCAAAACCACCTCAAACCCGGTCATCTCCAGCAATTCCGTGGCGGCAATGGCGATGTGTGGGTAGTTGTAGGTGGAAAACGTGTCGTTGAACAACACCACCTGCCGTTGCTGTAGAGACGTTGCATGCAACGTCTCTACAGCAACAGGCGGCGTATGATTTTTGAACCAATCAGTGAACGACTGGCGGGCAAATTTGGGCAAGTTGCGCTTGGCCGAAATGCCCAGCGTGCGCTCCATCCCCTGGCGAATGAGGCCGTTACCCAGCGTCCAGTTAGCCAGCGGAGCCATCGAACCGCCCAGGCGGCTGAGCGGCGTGATGTTGGCGAACAGCTTGTCGCGCATGGGAATGCCGTTAGCGTGGTGGTACTGGGCCAGGAACTCCGTCTTGATTTTGGCCATGTCCACCGAGGAGGGGCATTCCGCTTTGCACGCCTTGCAGCTAACGCACAACTCCATGATTTGGTACATGCGCTTGCTGGTGAATTCGCTGGGGGGCAAATGGCCGCTCATGGCGGCGCGCAGGGCGTTGGCCCGGCCGCGCGTGGCGTGTTCTTCCTCGCGGGTGGCCATGAAGCTGGGGCACATGGTGCCAGTGGTGCGCTTGCGGCAAATCCCGGCCCCGTTGCACATTTCCACAGCGCGGTCAAACCCCTGGTCGCTGCTAAAATCGAGGTGGGGCGTGATGGGAATGACCTGGTAGCTTGCGCCGTAGCGCAGATTTTCCGTCATCGGCCCAGCGTTGACCACGGTGCCGGGGTTGAGAATGTTTTGCGGATCAAAAATCTGCTTCACCTGCTGGTACAGGCGGTACAAATCGGGGCCGAAGAATTTCTCGTTGAGCCAGCTGCGGGCGCGGCCGTCGCCGTGTTCGCTAGAGAAGGAGCCACCATAGCCGCGCAGCAAATCCACAGAAAATTCGGTGATTTGGGGCAGCTTAGCCACTTCGGTGGCCTTTTTGCTGTTGATGAGCGGCCGTATGTGAATGCAGCCCGCGCTGGCGTGGGCGTAGTAAGCGACGTTGGTGCCGATGTCGTTGCAGAACCGCTCGATTTTGGTGACGTATTCCGACAAATGTTCGACGGGAACGGCCGCATCCTCAATAAACGGAATCGGTTTGTGATCCCCCTTGATGCTCATCATCAGCCCCAGGCCGACCTTGCGCACCGTCCAGACGTCGGTTTGTTGGGCGGCGGTGGTGGCGCGGGAAACGGCCGTAAAATTCACCATTTGCGCTTTGAGATGCCGCTCTAAATTATCCATCTTGCTCACCAACTCCGCCTCGCTCTCGCCGTAAAACTCGGTGATGAGGACGCAGTTGGGCGTGCCCTGGATGAATCCTGAAAGCAGCCGGGCGTATTCCGGCACGTCGCGGCACATCGTCAGGCCCAGATTGTCCAGCAGCTCCACGGCAGACGGGCTTACTTCGAGCATGAGGGGAACGGCCGTTAACGCCTCCGGCAAGCTGTTAAAGTGGACAATCGCCAGGGCGGTCTTCTTGGGCAGCGGCACCAGGTTCAGCTTTAGCTCGGTGATGACGCCCAAACCGCCTTCTGCGCCGCAAACCATTTTGGCCAGGTTGAAACGGTCGTCGTAGGGCCAGCGGTAGGTGGGACGGCCGTTTGCCACCGGCACCAGTCTGTCCAAATTGTAGCCGCCGCAGCGCCGCCAATGGCGCGGCGTGCCGCTGCGGATAATCTCCTGGTTGGTAGCATCCTGCGTGAGGGCGACCATCTGGCGGTAAATATCCCCTTCCATGCCGCTTTTTTGTGTCTGCTGCAACAGTGCCGCCGATTCCAGTGGCCCAAAGCGAGTTAATGTGCCGTCTGCCAGCAACACCTCCATCTCCAAAACGTGATCGGCCGTCATGCCGTACATAATTGAGTGGCTGCCGGTGGAGTTGTTGGAGACGATGCCGCCCATCGCCGCCCGGTTGCTGCTGGCCGGGTCAGGGCCAAATTGCAGGCCATATTGGCGCAAATAAATATTCAGCGCGTCCAACACGATGCCCGGCTGCACCCGCACCCACATCTCTTCCTGGTTCAGCTCCAAAACCTGGTCCAGGTGGCGCGTGAAGTCCATCACCAGGGCGCGGTTAACCGCTTGCCCGGCCAGGCTGCTGCCCCCAGTGCGCGGCAGCAGCGGCACGTGGTGTTTAGCCGCCAGTTCCACCGCCGCCTGCACGTCAGCCACCGTTTGCGGCAGGAGGACGGCGTGCGGCTTCACCTGGTAAATGCTAGCGTCGGTGCTGTACAGGATGCGGCTGTACTCATCCGTGCGCAGCGCGCCGCTGGTGCGTTTGTCTAGTTCGTTTAGGAAATCGAATAATGCTTCACTCATGGTCAACCTCAACTTGAGCATTTGGATGGAGGGAGGCAAAATAATCTAGCAAGGTACGATGAATAAACACCCAACCGCCACCTACGCGCCGCAACAATATGCGATCCTTCATGGCATCCAGGAAATCAATAAATTCACGGTCTGTCGTTATCTTAAAGGGAAAAATTTTATTACGGGCTAAAAGCCAACGCAGGACATAATGTTTTAAGAAGCTTTGTCCACCAAACTGCAAGAATCCCCCAATTAGCCCAACAATGGCTCCGCTAATTAACCCGACAAGGAGACCAAAGGGTAATCCAACACTAAACCCAACAATTAATCCAACAATTAATCCAATAATTAATCCGTAAACAAGGGTCATCCACACCCCACTTTGCAAAGAATCATGTATAGCTCGATTTGGTTGAGGAATAAATGATTGTTGCGATATTTGAATAAATGCAGGTAGAACGACGATCACACTCCCAATTAGCCAATAAATTAATCCAACGCTTAGCCCAACTGAAAATCCAACACTGAGCCAGAAAATTAGCCCGACAAGGAGACCAATGATTAGCACGGAAATCAATCCAGAAAATCGCTCCCTTGTTATTTCTTCGAAAAAATTTTGGGTAGGAGGAGACCAGCTTAATTTTTCGTAAAGTTTAATCGTATTATTCTCGTCGATTAGCTTACTCAGTTTAAAAAACAGGTAAATGAGTAAAGGGTGGAACTGTGGTATAGCGGGCAGCCAAGAGGGTTGTAGGCGCTCTAAAAAAAACAAGGCCTGTTCATGTTGTCGCATTCCATACGCTAGATGGGTTAGCCACGCCAATGCCTGGTCTACTTCATAAGGCTCACTTTTTTGCAGAGGACGGCGGTTAAACATCTCGGCCACATAATGGCGGTATAAATGTGCCTGCCAAGTAGTTTCTGTGTTCAATTGCTGCCTCAAAGCCCTTTGATCTAAATTCCGATAAGTAATGGTAATCACACTAAGGAATAGTGGTGTCTGCGCCAAATTTTGCAGTGATTCATCTGTTTGCCACAGTTTATAGACTACCTTAAGTGCTAATTCTGGGCGCTGAAAATAATTGACTACTTGCATCTTATCAAGAGGCAGGATGCGCACTCCCATGCCCAGGTTCAGTTTGTGAGATAGTGATTCATACTCTTCTACACGGCAACAAACAACCAGCCCGCCGTTGTGCTGTTCCACAAATAAGTTGATCGTTTTTACACAGCCTTCACGCGAAACTTCTGCCACTTCATCCAGCCCATCTAGCAAGTAGATAAGCTGGTTGCTTTGAATAATTTCTCGTCCTGATTCACGCGGGAGCTGGTACTGCTGCCAAAGTTCTTCGACCAACCATTCTACCAACGGCTTTTGCTCGTTTGCCCAAGAAGATAGGTTCAATACTACAGGTGTCAATAGTGTGGCATCATATTCAGCATCGTTAAACAAGCTTTCTGCTAATTGGAGCAAGGTCATCGTTTTGCCGCTACCTGGCTCTCCTAAAATGAGCAAGCTGCCAAAGTCAGCAAAAAGTTGTGACACATCTTTTACAATCGGCTTTTCGGCCAGCCCCGGCACATAGGCCACCTTGCGCGTTAGGGCGTGGGGTTCAAGTGTCAAATTCAGTTCCAGAGAAATCTCGTCTGTTACCGACTGCTTTAACACACCCTCAATCCAGGTAGCCCGCACATTGCGCCGTAAGTCATACAGAGTTTGGAGCGTGTTGGGTATCGGCCATTTTGCTTGTGGGCGTTCTTGCTGGAGCGCAGCTATCAATTTATTGAGCTGCCCCCGGCGGTCAGCATAAGCCAGCAGTGAAGCAGCTTTGGTGTCAATTGTGTCACCGCTTAGCGCATCATAACGAATGCCCACATCTAAACATAAAACGCGCAGTTCCTCTAGTGAAAATAGGTTTGTGATTTGTTGGCGCAAGGGGCCGAGGGCAGGGGTCTCGGCCAGTGCAATCTCGCTGCTGGCTGGGGGTTGTACGTTGTCCGGGCGGCTGAGCCAGGCAGAAATTGCCGAGGCAACCGAAAAAACGGCAAAAAAGAGGACGTTCAACGGTTCAAAGCTGCCCGGCTCACTGCGAATCCATTGAATAAGGGTGTAAATAATGGCAACCATAGTTAGCACCAGAAAAATCGTGGTCAGGTTTCGTAATCGGTTGCGCCAGGCAGGTGTTAATTTCATAAACTCGCGTCTGTAAATGAGGCTGGTGTGTAATAATTATGTAAATTGTAACGGCCGTTTGATAAAGCGGCTAGCTATAAGAGAACAAAGGCTTTGCTGGTCTTTGAAGAAAGCCAAGCACCATAAACCTTTAATTGTCATGCTGAGGTCCTCCGAAGCATCCCTATGGCGTTTATAAAGTAGATGCCTTACCCGTGGGCAAAGGCTCTACCATACCAAATTAGAGGGATTCTTCGCCAAAAGCAGCTCAGAATGACAAACAAAGTTCTTTACGCGAGACTTTCTAATCTAATGTTGATCCAGTCTCTAATCTCCAATCTCCAAAACCTCTTTTAAAGCAGCCAAGAGAGTCAAAACATTTTCCCTGCGGCTGTTGAAGCCCATGAGACCAACGCGCCACACCTTGCCTGCCAGTTGGCCGAAGCCGCCCGCCACCTCAATGTTGTACTCATTCAGCAGCCGCCCAGCGACCGCTTTGGCGTCCACACCATCGGGGACGCTAACGGTGGTGAGGGCGGGGATGCGCAGGGCGGGGTCTTTGACATGGCAGCTCATGCCCATCGCGGCTAAACCTTCCCAGAACAGTTCGGCGTTGGCCTGGTGGCGCGCCCAGCGCTCATTCAGCCCTTCCTCAACAACGAGGCGCAGCCCTTCGCGCAAGGCGTACATGCTGTTGATGGGCGCGGTGTGGTGGTAGCTGCGCGTTTTGCCGTCCCAATAATTAGCCAGCGTGGTCATGTCCAGGTACCAGTTAGGCACTTTGCCCTGCCGCCGGTCCAGCTTGGCCAGGGCGCGTTCGTTCAGGCTAAAGGGCGAGGCTCCGGGCGGGCAGCTCAGCCCTTTTTGCGAGCAGCTGTAAGCGGCATCCACACCCCATTCATCCAAAAAGATTGGTGCCGTAGCCAGGCTGGTCACCGTGTCGATGAGGAGCAGGCAGTTGTGGGCGCGGCACAGTTCGGCGACACCATCCATAGGCTGGAGTGCCCCGGTGGAGGTTTCGGCATGGACCAGGGCCAGGATAGCCGGTTTGTGTTCGTCCAGCGCTTTGCTGAGGTCATCGAGACTGAGCACTTCGCCCCACGGCCGTTCCACTCTTCTTACCTCTGCCCCATACCTTCCCGCCATATCCACCAGCCGCTCACCAAAGTAGCCAATGACGCCAACCAGCACTACATCCCCCGGCTCGACGAGGTTGGCCAGGGTGGCTTCCATCGCTGCGCTGCCGGTGCCGCTGACGGGCAGGGTGAATGGATTGCTGGTTTGCCAGGTGTAGCGCAGCATCTCCTGAATGTCGTTCATCACGCCGATGAAGCTGGGGTCCAAGTGACCCACCTGCTGGTTGCTGATGGCTTGCAGCACGCGGGGATGGGCGTTTGAGGGGCCAGGGCCGAGCAGCAGGCGCGGCGGCATGTTCAACTGTCCGGTTTGCAGACGGTGGGATTCGTTTACGTGATAGGTTTTCATGGCTCTTCCTTTGATTTTTTGACCTGTTTAGATTGGGCCAATCTCAAAAATTGGACCAATCTGTAAAGACAGTTTGAGGAAAAAGAATGGAAGGATCATACGTCGCAGTGGGGGATTTTTCAAGAAGATCAGAAAGAATTTATTTCAAAGAAACGAAGGGTTTAAGGAACAAAGAAAATAAAAGGCTTTGTCCCTTTGTTTCTTCGTTCCTTTGTATGAAATTTAGTTTTTGGAAAATCGCCGCAGGTAGGGGCGCATCCCCGTGTGCGCCCAATTGGGGCAGACACGGGGGTCTGCCCCTACGTTTACGGCGTTGGGGTGGCTGTGGGAAAGACGATGGGCGGTATGAATGGCTGTAAGGTCACGACGACGATCGGGAAGATGGGCAGGACGAGGGAGCCATCGTTCAGGCAGGGATCGGGGAAATCGGCCCCGGTGCGGTGGCCGCACCAGGCAAAACTGTCGTTGTAGTTGCCGTTGAACCGCTCGCCATTCTCTAGCGCAAAGAATTGCAGGTCGCCGTTATTGCCGCTGCGGACCCAGGTGCCGCTGAGCTGGGTACCGCTGGCCGTCGCTTCAATTTCGCCATCGCCGTCGGCGTAGGTGCCTTCGACTTCGGTGCCATTTTGAATGAGACTGACGGTACCGCAGCCGGACGCGCCGCAGTTGGTAGTCCAGTTGCCGTACCAGGTGGCCACACCGCAGGGGTTGGGCTGTGGTTGGCCATCACGATAACCGCACCAAGCGGCCGTTTTGTCCCAGTTGCCAATCCAAAATTGACCATCATCACTCAGCCAGAAATCAATCGAACCATTTTCCCCGGCAAAGGACCACGTGCCCGTGAGCCGGTTCTCCTCAATGATGCCCACAATCGTGCCGCTGCCTGCGGCAAAGGTGCCGGAAACCGTCTCGTCGCCTTCGTTGTGCGTCAGGAGGACGCTGCCGCAGTCGAGGAATTGGCAGCTGCTGAGCCAAACACCGTTCCACGCGCCGGGCGGAATGGGTGTGGGGCTGAACGTTGGTGTAACCGTCGGCGTGGCTGTGTTGGTGGGCGTCGCGGTAAACGTCGGCGTGCTAGTAGGTTCGTCCGTGGCCGTTGGGGTGAGCGTCGGTGTGGCGGTATTGGTTGGGGTAGGCGTGGGCAGTTCGCCCGGAGCCGGGTCTTCATTGTCCAGCTGGCCGTCGCCGTCGGTGTCTGGATTGTTGGGATCGGTGGCGTTGTCCACCTCTTCGCCGTCCGGCAGCGTGTCGCCATCGGTGTCGGGGTTGAGCGGATCGGCGTTCCAGGCGGCTTCTTCGCCGTCGCTGAGGCCGTCGCCGTCGGTGTCTGGATTGTTGGGGTCAGTGCCCAGTTTGTTTACTTCGTCGCCATCGTTCACGCCATCACCGTCGCTGTCCGGGTTGTTGGGGTCGGTGCCCGTCACGTCGATTTCCTGGCTGTCTGTCAGGCCGTCGCCGTCAGTGTCGCCAGCGAGGCGGGCGGTTTCGGTTTGGGTGGCGATGATGGCGGCCTGGGCAACGGCCGTTGCCGTCGCATCTCGTCCGCGTCCGCTGTAGGTGGCATAAACCACCGCCAGGGAGATACACAAAACCACCAGCAAAATGCCAAAAACGGGGATGAGCCAGCCGGGCAAAATCGGTTTGGTGGTGAGCTGGCCTTGCAGCGCCTGCGTTTCTGGCCCACTGCTCACCTGGATGGTAAAGGGATGGGTGCGCGGGTTGCCGGTAAACGGCCGTTCCGCACTGCTCACCTGAAAATCGACCGTATCCTTGCCGCCCGCCGGAATCGTGATTTGCTGGGTTGGCTGCTCAAACTGCACCGCTTTGGCCCCGTCGCCGCCGCTGAGGTTGAAGGTGGCGTCGTAGTTGCCGTCGTTGCGCACCAGCACCCGGCAGAGGCCGTTGTTGGTTAGCTCGCGCGGGCGCATGTCGATGGCAAACTGGGTGAACGGCCGTATTTGAACTGTGCCAGAAACAGCCGCTTGCTCCTGTGGATTGTTCTGCGAGACGACCACCAGCCGGTAACGGTGCTGCCCGGAGCGGGCGCTGCTGTTTTTGGGCGGATGGATCGTCACCGGCAGCGAGCTTTGCGCCCCCGGTTGCAGCTGGATGGCGTCATGGGGCAGCGTGACCCAACTGGGCGGCACGCCTTCTACCTTGAGCAAAAAATGGTCGGTGGCGCTGCCCTGGTTGAGCAGTTCCACCTGAATTTCAGACGATTGGCCAGGGGAAAGTTCGGTGTTGGTGGGATGCACCACCACGCTAAGGCGGCCGCTGCTGCTTTGCATCAGCGTGCTGCCCGGCGGGCGGCTAATCGGCATGACGGTGGGGGCTTGATAGCTAGGCAGCGGCGCAGTGACCAGCGGCGCGGTAGCCGCAGCGGCTGGTGCGCTGCCTTCTAGCTGCATAAAAAAGGGACCGATGCGCAGCGTCTGGCCGGGGTCCCACGGTTCGGGGACTTCGGGCTGGAGCTGTGCCTCGTCCAGAAAGGTGCCGTTGGTGCTGCCCAAATCGGTGATGAGCCAACCGCTGGGGGTGTACTCCAGCCGGGCGTGGTGGCGTGAAATGCCCTCGGCGGCCAGGGTCACGTCGCACGATTCAGAGCGGCCCAGCAAAACTGGCTCGCTGCCCAGCTTGTAGGTGCGCGGCGATTCCCCTTTTTGGCTGATGACGAGCCGCTGGTTCGGGCTGGATGTGGCAGCGGCGGCCATTTGAGACGGCCGTTGCACAATCATCTCCTCGTGCAGTTGGGTCACCATGCTCACCACCGTCGCTTCGGCGGAGGTGGCAAAGACGGTGACATCTTGCTCCGTCAGACCTTGCGCAGCGCGGCGCAGGGCGGCGGCAAACGCTTCGGCCGTCTGGTAGCGTTCTTCGGGCTTCTTGGCAATCGCTTTGACGATGACGCTTTGCACAGCAACCGGTAAGCCGGGTTGCAGGTGGCGTGGCGGCGGTGGCGTCTCGTGCATGTGCTTCATCACGGCGTCAGTCGGTGTTTTTATGTCAAATGGCAGGCGGCCGGTGGCCAGTTGGTAGAGCACCACACCGAGGGAGTAAATGTCGGAACGGCCGTCTAGCGAAGCCGAAGCCAGCGCTTGTTCTGGGGACATGTACGGCAGTGTGCCCATGAAGGTGCCGGACTGGGTTTCGATGCCCCCTTCCAGTAGCTTGGCCAGGCCAAAATCGGTTACTTTAGCGCGGATGGGCAAATCATCGGGGCGATCGGGCTGCTCCAGGCGGGCCACCAAAATATTGTCCGGCTTGATGTCCCGGTGCACCACGCCCAGCCGGTGGGCATAGCCTAGCGCATCTGCCACCTGGGCGATGATGTTGAGCGACTCGCTCAGCTCCATCACCTGCCGCCGTTGCGCCAGCTGCTTGATGTACGCACCCAGACTAAGGCCGCGCACATACTCCATCACAATGAGCAGGTGCGTGGGGCTGCTGGAAAAATTGTAGATGGCCACGATGTTGGGATGGTTGAGCCGGGCCGCCGCCTGCGCCTCTTGCAAAAAGCGCTGCTGAAATTCTGGCTGGCTGGCGTACTGCCGGTGCATAATTTTGAGGGCCACCGGGCGGGCCAGGTTCGTGTCCAGGGCGCGGTAGACTGCGCCCATGCCGCCTTCCCCCAGCACGGCTTCGATGTGATATTGATCTAACTGTTTTCCGAGTAAGTCATCCATAATGCAAAAGTATCCGTCACAGGGGCGGTTTGTGTCAATAAATTTAGCGACATCGCTTTTTGTCATGCTGAATGCAATGAAGCATCCCAACCAAGTTACCAATGGCCAAATTATGCTGGTGATAGACAAAGTTGAATGGGATTCTTCGTTTCACTCAGAATGACAGACCTTAGGGCAAAAGGTAGGTGATTTCGAGGGTGGGTGCTGTACGGATGACATACAGATCGGCAACGGCGTCCCCATTGCTGTCTGTTTCAAAGGCGAGGCGGAGGGTTAGCCGGTTTTGCCCCTGGATGAGGGCATCTTCCACATCAAAAGTGACATCAATGCTGCTGGGCGGGTTAAGTTCGCAAGCGATAAAAAAACCAGGGGCGTCGTAGGCGGTTTCATCGGCGGGCGGGCTGATTTCAACAAAATCAAATTGGAGGCAGCCGAGGGCATCAAACGGTGTGCCTTCAAGCGTCTGTTCTTCACTAAAGCGCAAAAAGGCAGTGCGGATGGTGGCGTCGCTGGGGATGTTTTGCAGGGGGAAGGTGAGCAGGGCACGTACGGCCGTTCCATCCACCAAATCCCCCGCTTGCGGCCATTCACCCGCGCCAAGGGTTACATCGCCAGCCGCTGTGAGCCAGCCAGATTGCTCATCTGCCAGCAAAATTTCCACTGTGACCTCGTTGTCGCTGGGAGGCAGGGTGACGGGGGGGCTAAGGGTGGCAGCAGGGGGCACGACTGAATCATGGTTGGCATGGTCTTCGGCGGGGGGACTGGTTTGGGTAACGGCCGTTCCCCCACCGAGTTGAAATTGCAGTGGATCGGTGCCGTTGGCCACTTCTTGCCCGTCAGAAGCGCCGTCCAAATCGGTATCGGCCAGGGTGGGGTCGGTGCTGTACTGCTCGATTTCGGCCAGATCGGTCAGCCCGTCGCCGTCGGTGTCCGGTCGCAGCGGGTCGGTGCCGTAGGTGTTTACTTCAAAGCCATCCAGCAGGCCGTCACCGTCGGTGTCCTCGTTAAACGGGTCGGAGCCGAGCACAATTTCCCGGTCACCCGTGAGACCGTCGTTGTCGTCGTCGCCGGCAAGCTGGGCGGCGGTGAGGGGGGGCGGTTCCAGCGTGTTGTCGCCCAGAACCGGGGTAGCGACGGGTAAATTTTCTACCGGGTTTTGCCGGTTGCCCATGACAGAATTGATGACAACGGCGATGAGCAGCAGCACCAGCAGCAGTTGCACCAGCGGTAGTACCCAGGCAGGAAAACGGGGATGCAGTTCCAGGTGTCCCAGCTTGTTTTGGCGCAATCCGTGGGCAGTGCGAATTTCTACTTCAAAAGGAATTTGTTGGATGCGGCCAAAGAACGGCCGTTTCCGCCGATGCGTAATGCGGTAAGCGGTCGTCCCCGTGCTACCCGGTTCCAATTTAAGCGGTTGTTCATCGCCGAAAAATTGCAGCTTGCCCGCTGGGTCTAACGCCGAGACCTGCACAGTGCTGCTCAGGTTGCCCTCGTTGCGCACCATTACG
Organism: Ardenticatenaceae bacterium; assembly: GCA_020634455.1. Taxonomy (GTDB): domain Bacteria; phylum Chloroflexota; class Anaerolineae; order Promineifilales; family Promineifilaceae; genus Leptofilum. The sequence goes on from JACKBQ010000001.1 coordinate 2,690,655, forward strand.
CGGCAGGTACCGCCATCTTCTACGTGCATTGGCCAAATGCTGAGTTCAAATAGTTCTTCTGGCAAAATAGTGAGCTGGCCTTCCAGGACGGCCGTTTCCACTGGCGGGCCTTCCGTGTGCAGCAAAAGTTGGAACGGATGCTGCCCCGCCAGCAAGGGTTGTTCGCCCAGGGGGAGTTGCAGCGTCAGCGGCACGGTGGCCCGCGCACCTGGCGTCATGGAGACGGTGTCTTGAGCCAATGTGGCCACTGCTGGCAGCCCCGTCAGACTCATTTTTACCACCAGCACCTGGCTGCTTTGATTGAACAAATCAATTTGCAAGTGCGCCTGCCCGCCGGGAGCCAGCGTCGCCTGGGTGGGGTTTAGCGCCACGCTGAAATTGCTGTGGCTGGCCTCCACCTGGCTGCCCTCGGCCGAAACCTGAAACAGTTCGGTGATTGGTTCGCCGGGTGTTGGCGGGTCGGGCATGGCTTCAACGTCGCCCGCCAGTTGCCATTGCAAGAAGTAAGGGCCAATTTGCAGCTTCTGGTTGGGCTGCCAGAGGGTGGGCTGCTGCGGGGAAAGTTTACGACCGTCGTAAAACGTGCCGCCTTTGCTATTCACATCCACCATGCGCCAACTGCCGGCCACGCGCTCCAGCCGCGCATGATGGCGCGACACGTCCAGCGACGAGAGAACGATGTCGTTGTTTGGGGCGCGGCCAATGGTGATTTGGCTTTTGGTCATGCCAAAATGGCGTGGAGAGCGCCCTTGCCCGGTAATGATAATTTGGTCGCCAATAGCAGGCGGCGGTGAGGTTTGCAACGCGCCATTGGCCGGGGCGACCTGTCCATTTTTCTGAGGCGGCAGGTGTCCATCCGGGGACAGCAGTGAGGGGGTGGCTTCTTCGTCCACGTTGCCAGCGGGCGGTGGTGGCGGTAATGGCTGGGGGCGTACGGCCGTTTCGGCCAAAGCAGCCAGCGGGGGGCGCACAGGTGGGGTGTGTTTATCTTCCTCAATGAGCGCGCCAATGTCTATGACGGTTGCCTGCGGGGCAAACAGCATGTTGTCCGCAGCGGTAAGGCGGCTGGCGGCGCGGCGCAGATCATCCCCCATTTGCTCGGCCATCTGGTAGCGATCGGCCAGGCTATAGGCGATCGCTTTGGTTACGATGTTGGCTATTTCGGTGGGCAAACCGGGCTGCACTTCGCGCAGCGGCTGCTGGCGATTGGGCAACTGCCCTGCCACAAGCTGGTACAAAATCACACCCAGGCTATAAATATCGGAACGGCCGTCTACAGGTTGCCCTACCTGCCGCTCTGGAGCCAGGTACGGCACAAAGCGACGCAGCGGGCGAGCCAGTTCTGGCGGCAAGCCTTCGGGAATGCCGCTGTCGGGAATGGGTGAGAGGCCAAAGTCGGTGAGCATTGCTTTGAGCGTGGGGTCGCCTGTGCGTAACGGCCGTTCCAATGGCTTGATCAAAATATTCCCTGGTTTCAGGTCGCCGTGCAGCACCCCGGATTGGTGGGCATACCCCAGGCCGTCGGCAATTTGGGCGATGATATGCAGCGTTTCGTCCAGCCGTAGCACCCGCTCACCCTGCGCCAGCAGCCCCAGCGCCCGCTCCAGGCTAATGCCGTCTACGTGGGCCGTTACCAGGTACAGCTGGCCGTTTTGTTGGCCAAAGTTATACAGCGGCACGATAGCGGGGTGGGTGAGCCGGGAAGCGGCCTGCGCCGCCAGCAATATTTGCTGCTGGCGAACGGTATGTTTGGTAAGGCCAGGCTTTAGCAGTTTTAGCACTACCTGCCTTTCCAAATTGAGATCGGTGGCGCGGTAAACGGTGCCGCTGCTGCCGTTGCCGATGTGGGCTTCAATTTTGTACTGTTCTAGTTGTTGACCAACGTAGGTATTCATCTTTGCCTGATTAACTTGGTTTGCCAGGCTTCGATTTTGTATTTTGGACAAAACCGATGCAGAAGCCGGGCAAATTTTTCGCATTATGGGTTTGTCAATTGGGTAAATCAATCGCCGATGGTCATGTTGCAGGGGAATTTGGGCGATTTTCTCATCTGTAGTATAGGTTTTGCCCTTGGCCAGACCATGCAAGCCGCGTGAATAGTGAATTTGATTTCTTCTTTAGGAGGAAAATCCTGTTAAAAACGGCCGTTTCCAGTGAAGAGCGCGTAAAAATTGCATCCAGCCCCCACCCGCCCCATGCTAGAATGCAGCAACTTGAATCAACAACTGGCACATTTTTTGGCGGTGAAATATGACCCAACTGGCCCTAAAAACTGACGTGGCAACGCTGAACCTGTTGCAAACTGCGTTCCCCGATTTAAGCCGGAATAATATTGAGACGTTGAGCAGAGCGGCCGTTTACGAAGAGTACCCCGCCTTCACCGACATCTGCCAGGAAGGGGAAATAGGCACCACCCTCTACATTTTGGACCAGGGTCAAGTAGATATCATCGTCCATGCAGACGACAACCAGGAAATTCTGGTAGACAGCATTGGCCCCGGCAATTATTTTGGCGAGATGGCTTTTTTGGGCGAGACCACCCGCATGGCTACCATCCGCACCCGCACATCTAGCCGCCTGCTCTCCATTGAGGAAGAAGATTTCATGGCGATTGCCCAGGCGAACCCCAGCTTGCTGCGCACCCTGCTGCGGCAAATCATTGGCCACATTCGCCGCACCGATCGGGCTGTAATTCACGAGCTAAACGTAAAAAATGCCACTCTGCGCAAAACATATGTTGAACTGGAAGAGCAAGAAGCGCTGCGCACCCAGTTCATTGCCACGCTCTCCCACGAGCTGCGCACACCGCTCACCTCCATCAAAGGGTATCTGGGGCTGATCAACCGCGGGGCGATGCAGGGTGATTCATTGCAAGTGGCTTTGGATTCAATTACGCGCAACGTGAACAAGATGGTGGGGCACACCAACGACCTGCTGATTTTGTATGAAATGCACCCTAAAAAGCCGTCGTTTGAATATTTGGAAGTGGCGGATGTGCTGATTGAGGCGCTAAACGCGGCACGGAGCGTACTCAACGATCATTCCACGCCAGTGACCATTGATATTAAACCTGATGCGCCTAAAGTGTATGCGGATCGGCGCGGGCTGACGCTGGCGCTGCGGGCGCTTATTGAGAATGCGCTTAAATATTCGCCAATGGATGCCCCGGTCGCCCTGCGAGTAAGCTATCTGGAAAAAGATGAAGTGGCGATTTCGGTGGAGGATCAGGGCATTGGCATTGCTGCTGCTGACCAGCAGCGTCTGTTTGAACCGTTTTTCCGCCTGGAAAAAGAGGAAAGTGCGCCAACATTGTACCCTGGGCTGGGCATTGGCTTAACGATTGCCAAATTTGTGATGGATCGGCATAACGGCCGTATCCAAATCCAAAGCGCCGTGGGACAGGGCAGTACCTTCTCCCTCTGCCTGCCCAAAAAGTAGCCGCCTGCAACAAAGCCTCGTTTTTCACGTAAAGCCCCATGCGTGCAGAACCAATCCGCACTGTGGCAGATGAAAACGAGGCAAGCCAATGAGTGACGAAAAAACCTATCTAAAAGTGGAAATTCCGGTCGAGGACGAGACGCCCTTTGTGCCAGAACAGCCCCAACCAACTGCGGCTGATGCCGTAAAAGCCCAGGCAGCCAACGTGGCCCAGCAAGCGTGGAATAGCGAATTACGCAAAAAAGCAACGCGAGGCATGAAACGAGGCGCGACTAAAATAGCTGCCAAAGGTCAGCAAATGTTGAAGGAACGCATGGTTCAAGCCGCCGAACAGCAAGCCCGCCAGCAAACCGAAGCCATCAAAACCAAAATTAAGGAAACTGATTGGCAGTACGAGGCCAAACAAGGCACCGCCAACGGCCTACGCTGGCTCAGCGCCCAGCTTAGTAAACTAGCCAAGCGCTTTACCCCCAAAGAAGAAAAGGAGATTAGAGATTAGAGACTGGAGATTAGAGACTTGGCAATCTCCAGTCTCCAATCTCCCTATTTATCGTCCAGTGCTGCAATGCCGGGCAGCGTTTTGCCCTCTAGCAGTTCCAGGCTGGCGCCGCCGCCAGTGCTGATGTGGCTCATCTTTTCAGCCAGGCCCGCTTTGGTAACGGCCGCTGCCGAATCCCCACCGCCAATAATCACTTCTGTTCCTGCTTCTACCTGCGCGGCCAACAGCTGCGCCAGTTCGTTGGTGCCCACGGCAAAGCGGGCAAACTCGAACACGCCCATTGGCCCGTTCCAGACGACCATTTGGGCTCCTTGCAGTGCCTTTTTGAACGCTGCCAGCGAGCCAGGGCCGATGTCCAGCGCCATTTTGTTGGATGGGATGCTGTCGGCGGCAACTGTTTCGGCTTCGGCCTCAGCGTCGAATTTATCAGTCACCACAAAATCTACAGGCAGCACCAGCCGCTTGCCTGCCATTTTTAGCAGCCGCTCGGCTTCCAGGAGAGCATCTTCCTCTACTAGCGAAGTGCCGGTTTCATGCCCCTGGGCGCGGACGAAGGTGTTGGCCATGCCGCCGCCGATGAGAATTTTGTCGGCAGTGTGGAGCAGGTTTTCGATGAGCTTGATTTTGTCGGAGATTTTGGCCCCGCCCATGATGGCAATGTAGGGATGTGGTGGATTGGTTACGGCCGTTCCCAACGCACTCAACTCTTTCTCCATCAAAAAGCCAGCCACGGCCACGCCGTTCTTGGCCTGAATTGCTTTGGCTACGCCTTCCGTGCTGGAATGGGCACGATGGGCTGAGCCAAAAGCGTCGTCCACGTACAGGTCAGCCAGATCGGCCAGCTGTTGGGAAAGAGTGGCGTCATTTTTCTTCTCGCCGGGGTGGAAGCGGGTGTTTTCCAGCACCAGCACATCGCCCGATTTTAGGGCAGCAGCAACTGTGGTTACATTTTCGCCGACTACATCATCAGCCATCTGCACGGGGCGACCTAGCACCGTTTCCAGGTGGGCAGCGACGGGTGCCATGCTAAATTGTGTATCTGCAGCGGAAGACGGCCGTCCCAAATGAGAACACAAAATAAGCGCCGCGCCGTTATCCAGCAGGTAGTTAAGCGTGGGTAGCGCTGCCCGAATGCGGGTATCATCAGTTACGGTGATGTCGTCGTTGGGGTCTTTGCTGCTCAACGGCACGTTAAAATCAACGCGAACCAACACCTTTTTTCCATTTACATCAATATCACGGACTGTTTTTTTGTTCATTTAAACCTCAAGCTAGTGGTTGGTGGCTAGTAGCTAGTAAAGGTAAGCGATTAGCCACAAATTTTCTTTTCACACGCCAATCAGCGTGTTACCGGTATATCCATTTTCCACACAACATTATACTTGGGTCCTTCAGCAATTTCATGCCTGACGATAGAAAGTGAGCATTGTCGTGCGGTTTTGTGACAACTGTCGGAGCCAATTACCGCAAATGAGCCAGGACGGTACGGGAGACGAGGAATCCTAGCCAAACACAGAGTAGGCCGCCCAGGTTGCTGGCCGCCAGATAAAGCAATCCGTCCCGGCTGCGCCCGGCTTGCAGCAGCGTCAGGCTCTCCAGGCCAAAGGTGGAGAAAGTGGTAAACGCGCCCAATCCGCCCGTGAACACCAGCAGGCGGGTGTTTTGCGGGTAAGTAACCGTATCAAATAATTGCCACAAAAAGCCAATTAAAAACGAACCTAGCAAATTGACCGTTAGCGTGCCGTAGGGCCAGCTGTCCCCTGCAAAATGAATGACAAGTAATGAGACCAGATAACGCATGACGGCTCCAATCGCGCCGCCAATGGCGATGACTAAAATTTGCAAATTGTTCTCCCGTGATGAAGAAGGGCGAGGCAGTTGGAGAGTGCGTTGGTTTACTGGGCGATGATCGTAACCAACTGCCTCGCCCCTACCTGTGTGATGTTTATAAAATGAATTGGTCGCCGATTTGGGCGATGCGGAACCCGGCTTGATGAACGGCCGTTTCCGCCCCTCCCCCCTCATCCAAAACCACATTCGTGTGATTCAGATGGGTTAAAACCAGCCTGTCTGCCAGATGAGCAAACCGGGAAATGGTGTCTGTTACTAGCGGATGGGCTACCGGGGCACGACCACCCAGCTCATCGCGGCTGTAAAAACTGGCGTCCACCAGCGCCACGTCCACGCTGCTCAACGTCGCTTCCGCTTCTGGCCACTCGTCCCAGGAATCAATGTCGGGCAGGTAAAGCAACGACTGGTTCGGCCCTTGAATGCGGTAGGCGACGGTGCCTACGCCCCACTCGTCGCGGTGCGGCACGGGAACGGCCGTAACCACCAACCCCTCCCCCAAAGTCACCGCCGCCCCACTTGGCATGGGTCGGAAATCCAGCTCCGCTACCAGCGGCGACCACAGTTTCGTTTGCTGAATCAGCCCGCATAGCGGCGGCGTGGCGTAGAGGGGTAGCCCATTCACAAACATCGCCTCCTTGCTCAACTGCGGCAGCCCGCCAATGTGCCCCATGTGCGCGTGTGTCAGAAAAATTGCATCCGGTTGGCGCATCCGGTTGGTGCGCTGCGGATGTTCACCCAGCACCCCCGCCAGCAAATTGAGCTGAAACTTAATATCCGGCGTCGCATCCACCAAATAAACCCTGGCTTTATCTCCGTGGAACTCTGTGCCTCTTCCGTGGCCCTCTGTGTTTCGCTTTTTTCCTCTCGTATCTACAATGGCTAAACAAGCCGCATACCCCTCCCGCGCCGGATTTTGAAAAGCGGCCGTACACCGCCCACAGGTGCAGCCCGCATGGGGTAGCCCCGCGTCTTGCATATTGCCGAGAATAACGGCCGTTACTGAATCATCCCTAAAAGTTAACATAATAATGGTTAATCGTTAATTGTAATTGGTTAATGGTTATTCCGCAGTTTACCATTAACCATTAACCATTTACAATTTACCATTCATAAATTCTGACTGGAGAAGAACCCTCATGAAACCACTCTCAACCAAACTCAACAGCATTCCCGCCTCAATGACCCTGGCGGTGAACGACAAAGCCAAGGCGATGCAGCGCGCCGGGCAAGATGTGATTGCCCTGGCGGGTGGCGATCCCGATTTTGACACGCCAGCGCACATTGTGGAAGCGGCCGTTTCCGCCATCCAAAACGGCCACACCCACTACCCCGCCCCGATGGTGGGCTTACCCCGAACGGTGCAAGCCATTGCCCACAAAATGCGCACGGAAAACCATGTGCCAATTGACGACCCGCGCCGACAAATCATCGTGACGCCGGGGGGCAAGTGGGCGCTCTACCTGGCGCTGGCGGCCATCACCAATCCCGGCGATGAGATTATGCTTCTGGAGCCGTACTGGGTTTCTTATCCGCCAATGGTGACACTGACGGGTGGCACGCCAGTGCCGGTCAGCCTGCCCAGCGAGGACAATTTCCGCATCACCGCCGACCGACTGCGGGCCAAGATTACGCCGCGCACCAAGGCGATCATGGTCAACAACCCGTGCAATCCCACCGGGCGCGTCTTCACGTTGGAAGAGCGGGACGCCATCGTGGAAGTGGCGCAGGAAGCGGACCTGTATGTGATTGCGGATGAGATTTATGAGAAGCTGGTGTTTGACGGCCGTTCCCACCTTTCCCTTGCCGCTGCCCCCGGCATGGCGGAGCGCACCCTCACGGTGAACGGCCTTACTAAATCGTATGCCATGACGGGCTGGCGGCTGGGCTGGCTGGTGGCTTCGCCGGAGATTATCCGGCTGGCGACGCGACAAAACGGCCAATCCGTCTCCTGCGCCGCCACCTTTACCCAGCACGCCTGCGTCGCCGCCCTGACCGGGCCGCAAGACAACATCGCCATGATGTGCGATGCTTACCAGCAGCGGCGGGACTTCATGGTAGACGCCCTCAACAGCATCGCGGGCGTAGAATGTCGCTCGATTGAAGGCGCGTTTTACCTCTTCCCCCGCTTCCCCAACAGCCAAAAGAACAGCCTGGAACTGGCCGATGCACTGCTGGAGAAGGCCCAAATTGCGGCCACGCCCGGCATCGCCTTTGGCCAAAGCGGCGAAGGCCACCTGCGCTTTGCCATCTCTACGGCAATGGTTGACTTGGAGCGTGCAGTTGAGCGGTTAGCCAAGATTGCTCACCAGTTGTAAACAACGGCCGTATCGTATAAGGAAAGTGACGCTAAATAGGGATTTTTAGTTACCTGTTGCTCTGGCAGCTCACCGCATTCGGCGACCAGTTGAACCACTGCGGGTGCCCATAAACATGGTGGCTGGCAAGTTGTAACCGAAATTGCGCAGGCGCTGTTCGCAGTTGGGGCGCATGCCTCCCGGTTTGAAATCGCCAATCAGCTCGCCTTCACCACCGCCAGTTTCTTCAAATTTGAAGATGTCTTGCATGACCACCGTTTCACCTTCCATGCCGGTGATTTCGGTGATATTGATGACTTTGCGGCTGCCGTCGCGCAGGCGGGCTTGCTGCACAATCAGGTCTACGGCCGAAACAATCTGTTTACGCACCACAGACAACGGTAAATCCATCCCGGCCATCAGCACCAGCGTTTCCAGACGGCTGATGGTGTCGCGGGGGTTGTTGGCATGAATGGTGGTCAGACTGCCATCGTGGCCGGTGTTCATCGCTTGCAGCATATCTAGCGCTTCACCACCGCGACATTCCCCCACCACAATGCGTTCAGGGCGCATACGCAACGAGTTGATCACCAAGTCGCGAATGGTTACTTCGCTGTCGCCTGCTTTGGAGGGTTTTTTGGTTTCCAGGCGGACGACATGCCGCTGGAGCAGGCTCAATTCGGCCGCGTCTTCAATGGTGACGATGCGGTCGCCATCGGGGATGAAGCTGGAGAGGACATTGAGCAAGGTGGTTTTGCCGGAACCAGTGCCGCCCGCCACCACGATGTTGAGTTTGGCGCGTACACATGCCTCCAGAAAATCGGCCATGTCCTGGTTCATACTGCCAAAGTTGATCAAATCTTGAATGCCAAACGGGTTGGTGGAGAATTTGCGGATGGTAATGTTTGGGCCATCAATGGCGCAGGGAGATACGACGGCATTTACGCGAGAGCCATCGGGCAGGCGGGCATCCACCAAGGGGGAATCCACGCCAACGTAGCGACCAAGCGGCTCAATGATTTTGCGGATAATGCGCTCGACGTGGGCGTCGTTGACGAAGGTGATGCCGGATTCAATGAGTTTGCCCTTTTTTTCAATGTAAATCAGGTCGGCGCGATTGACCATTACCTCAGTGATGGTGTCGTCATTGAGGATTTTTTCCAAGGGGCCAAAGCCTAAAATTTCGTCTAGTAGGTCTTCGAAGAATTGTCGCTCATCGGCAGGTGCTAGGCTGATTTTGGCGTGCTGCCGTGCGAGTTTGTATCGTTCCTGAATAAGTTTGATGGTTTGCGGGCTGCGATCCAGGGTGAGTGTTTTAGGTAAAGACGTTTCTATTTTTTGTGCCAACCAGAGGCGTGTGCTGTCTAGATTATTGGTTGAAGCACCTTTTGCTGTCCCATTTTGCTCTGTGTTCATGCTACTTCCTTGGTCGCGGCTGACCGGATATTTTCACGAATTTCAGGAAATCATTGTACAGGGAACGGCCGTTCCCCAACCATAGTCCGTTTTTACCAGCGACCCACAAAACTTGACATCCCCTGTCGCTTTGGATAGAATTTCCCAGCCTTTAGGGTTAACGATTAAATAATCTTTGGAATTGCATCGTTAGCCTTGTGGAACGGAATTGCATTTAGCAGATAGTTGTTGAAATCCCGTTCCTTAACATGGTTAGCCGGGATAGCTCAGTCGGTAGAGCACTGCACTGAAAATGCAGGTGTCCCCAGTTCGAGCCTGGGTCCTGGCATATTTTTCTTTTGCACACGTTCCGTTCATGATTGTTCGGTAAGTGTACAAAATAAGTTTTGCTAAATGAATCAGCAGTTGGTATAACTGTAGACAAGCAATTCTCTTTGCGGGCATAGTTCAGTGGTAGAACGTCTCCTTGCCAAGGAGAAGGCCACGAGTTCGAATCTCGTTGCCCGCTCTAACAACCGGCAGGCCGCAAGCCTGCCGGATTTGTTTCCGGCGACGTGGCCAAGTGGTAAGGCAGAGGTCTGCAAAACCTTTATCACCGGTTCGAATCCGGTCGTCGCCTCAATAATGAAGCCCTTGCCGACCGGCAAGGGTTTTTTATTTTCATTCTGGAGTGTTCTGAAATGACAGCGTTTGCGCTACCTCGTTCAGTTGATGTGATTAACCCGCGACAGTGGGAGACATTTGCCACTTATTTTAAAGAATTGGCGGAACGGCCGTTAACCCGCGAAAATCTCCGCCAATGGCTTACCGACTGGTCTGACCTGACCCGCCTCTTTTTTGAAGCCGCTTCCCTGATTTATATTGAAAAATCCCAAGATACGGCCGATGCAGACAAAGAACAAGCGTTTTTGGATCTGATTAATGATGTGTACCCACAGGCGCAAGTGGCCATTCAGGGGTTAAAAGAGCGACTGCTGGCAGTAGACCCCGCCAGTGAAGCGCTGGCCGATCTGTCGTTGGTGCTGCGCAACATGCAAAATGAAGCGTCTCTGTTTCGCCAGGAAAACATTCCCCTCTTTACCCAGGCGGCCAAGCTGGAAAATGAGTATGACAAAGTTACGGGCACGTTGAAGGCTGATTGGGCAGGTGAAGAGAAAAATCTGAGTCAGCTGGGATTTTTTTTGAACAATAACGATCGTTCGGTGCGCCAGAAAGCGTGGCAAACGATCTCTGACCTGTGGCTAAGCCAGCGCGAAACGCTGAATGGGATCTATGCCAACCTGCTCACTTTGCGGCAGCAAATAGCGCACAATGCCGGCCTGGCCAATTACCGCGCCTATGCTTTTCGGGAAAAGGGGCGTTTTGATTACACGCCGGATGATTGTCTGACGTTTCATGCTGCGATTGAAACGGCCGTTGTTCCTGCCATCCAGCGCATCTTAAAACGTAAACAAAAGCGGCTGGGCTACGACACGCTGCGCCCCTGGGATTGGGTGCCGGAAAAAGGGACATTGGTGGATGACTCGGGTGGAGAACCGTTACGGCCGTATCAAGGCCAGGATGCACTTGTACAGCATACACTCAACATTTTTAACCAGATAGACCCCCAACTAGCTCGCTACTTTGCCACAATGGCCGAGGATGAACTGCTAGACCTGGATACGCGAGCAGGCAAAGCGCTGGGTGGCTACTGTAGCTCATTGCCGATGAGAATGCGGCCGTTTATCTTTATGAATGGTGTGGGTAGCCACGATGATGTGCAAACCATGCTCCACGAAGCAGGGCACGCCTTTCACGTGTTTGAAACGGCCGAACTTCCCCTCATTTGGCAAACCGAGCCCCCAATGGAATTTTGTGAAGTCGCCTCCATGTCTATGGAATTGCTGGCCGCGCCGTACCTCACCGACCAGAACGGTGGCTTTTACACCTCTCCCCAGGCGGCCCATGCCCGCATTGAACATTTGGAAAATATCCTGGCTTTCTTGCCCTATATGGCCGTTGTAGACGCCTTTCAGCATTGGGTGTACACCCATCCCCAACAAGCGGCCAACGCCAGCCAATGTGATGCCGTCTGGCAAAGTTTGTATGAACGCTTCTTGCCTGGTGTTGATTGGACCGCACACGAAGATAGCTTAAAGACCGGCTGGCACCGCAAACTGCACATCTTCACCAGCCCGTTTTATTACATTGAGTATGGCATGGCACAGGTGGGCGCTTTGCAAGTATGGCGCAACAGCTTGCAAAATCCGGTCAAAGCGCTGCAATCGTACCGACAGGCGCTTTCACTAGGCGGTACCAAAACATTACCCGACCTTTTTGCCGCTGCTGGCGCTGAGTTTCGCTTTGATACCGAAATGCTTTCAGGACTGGTTGCGCTAATTGAACAGAAAACGGCCGAATTGCGAAAAACAAGCTTAAGTTAAGAGTTTTATTTAGAATTGGCGACACTGGCAAGATCGAGATAATATCAAACCTATGACCAACGACGATTTTCAGCCCAGCGTAGCAATGCGCGAATATCTGGCCGAAATTTACCGACTGCAAGAGGATTCCCCCACGGTTAGTACCACCAGTTTGGCGGATCGCTTGCATGTATCTGCGCCAGCTGTGCCCCGCATGTTAAAACGATTGAGAAACGCAGGTTACGTAAAGCACAAACCATATCAAGGCATCGAACTAACGCCGCGCGGCCGCGAAGAAGCATTGCTAGAGCTGCGCCGCCACCGCATTTTGGAAGTTTTTTTGGTTAATGTAATGGGTTTCACCTGGGATGAAGCCCACGAACATGCCGACCAAATGGGTAAAGGGCTAAATGACACTATCACCCAGCGTATGGCAGAAATGACCAATCATCCCACCCGCTGCCCACATGGAGAACCCATCCCTGATGATGAAGGTAAACTTCCAGATGTAAAAGATGTTTGCATTATGAATTTGGGTGTTGGGCACGTGGGTATGATCAGTCGGGTGCGCACACATGATCCAGAACGGCTGAAATATTTCAAGTCCCTCGGTCTGGTTCCAGGTGCAGATTTTGAGATTATGGGACGCGCGCCTTTTAATGGGCCAATGCGCCTGCGTGTAGGGCGGGATGATGTGGTGTTGGGTATTGAGCTCACCAAATCGCTCTGGGTAGAGTAGTTACTACGGAAACAGGCGGCGCGTTTTTACTTCAGCTACGGCATCTTTACGGTAGCGGTACAGCATAGCGGGGCGGCCTTCACCCTCTTTTTTCCTTTCCCCAGTTTCTTCCAAAATCTCGGCCGACAAAATTTTGCGCCTAAAATTGCGCTTATCGAGTGCCTCGCCAAGGATAAATTCGTACGCTTTTTGCAATTCGGTCAGTGTAAACACATCGGGCAGAAGCTGAAAGCCCACAGAGCTGTATTCCAGCTTGTAGCGCAGCCGCGTGTGGGCATACTCAATAATTTCGGCATGATCAAAAGCAAGAGAGGGGAGCTTGGGGAGCGTAAACCAGTCCGTTTTGCTGATATCGCGGCCTGCTTTGTGGTGAATGGCTTCGTGCGGCACAAGCGCAAAATAAGCCACGGTAATCACGCGGGTGCGCGGATCGCGGTCTGGCTGGCCAAAGGTGTATAGCTGTTCTGTGTAAACATCTGTGACGCCTGTTTCATCTGCCAGAGCGCGTACGGCCGCTTCTTCCAATGACTCATCAATTCTCACAAATGAACCGGGGATGGCCCACATGTTGGCAAACGGCGCGGCCAGCCGCTTGATCAGCAGCACTTTTAGCTCATCCTGCACCAATGAAAAAATAACAACGTCTACGGTAACGGACGGCCGTTCAAACGCATTCGGATCGTAATTTGCGGGTAACTCAACAGACAAGATGCCTCCCAAAACAAATCAGCGTAAATAAAAAGTCTCTAGCTAGAAGCTAGAGACCTAAAATGTACTTTTTTGTAAAAAACTACTGCTCTGGCTCGTTTGGATTTTCCGGCAGCAGAATTGGCGGATCCACATCTGCCGCAGAAGGATGCAAATCATAGTTAGACTGTTCTGGAATTGCCAAACCACCTTGATCAATAATTTGCGCTAAGCTCACGCTTGTCGTGACAAACACTGTTTGGTCTCCAGGTGAGCGCAAGACCAGATTAATGTCTACACCACGAATCATCGCCCAGTTCAACGCCAAAGCATCCTGCGAAGACATACTTAAGATCACTACGTCAGGGAAATCTTCCTGGCGCGAAGGAATAGGCGTCGGCGTTGGCGGAACAGTACCATCTTCACCGGGCTGAGCGGCCGCGCGAGCCGCTATTTGCTCTTGTTCCAGGATACGCGGGTCTTCCCAGGTGCCTACATAAAGCACTTCAGCCTGTTGAATTGTTAGCTGAGTGACACGTTTGGGAACAGGCAATCCTACGGTGAAATCCTGGCCATCTAATCCAATTTCACTGGGCACAATTGCCGCTACCTGGTTGATCTCAGGAATAAATTCGAGACGGCCGTATAAATCCTCTTCAAAAAGAAAGTCTTGCCCATCCAGTAAAGCAGATTGAATAATTCTTTGTACTTCATTGGGCAATACCGTGCCAAATTGAGGATCAATATCCACAATGCGCAAAGTCATAATGGCATCTACCAAATCACCTGGGCGCATAGCCAGTGCCGTACCGTTAAAACGATCAATCGGGAAAGCAACTGCCACTTCACCAAAAGGTATGTACAGCGCCAGATCAGAACCAAATGTAGCGATGTCTGTCGGATTCAAAGCGATCATCGGACTTAATAGAGATTGTCCTCTAGAAATATCAACTTTCGTGATACGGCCGATTAGTTGGGTAGTGTCTGTGTAGGTGTACCCTCCTTGTAAAGCAATATTGGTTCGGGGCCACCGCTGAGTTTCTAGCAGCTCATCGGTTAACATCGTTCCTACCGGAATGTTGATCCTGGCTACAACCACATTTTCTAAGCCTGGTGTTGCTGTCGGTGGAGGAGCCAATGGTTCTGCTGCCCCACCATCGTCAACAGTTTCTGTAACGGCAGGATCATCCGTGCTTCCGCCGCCCAGGAAACCAGCCAAAGGGCCAATGCCACTATTACCCAGCAGCAAAAGCGCAGCAGCCGCTACCAAAATCAATACCAAAATCAGGAGAATAAACGTTCGAAGACGCATAACAGGGTCCTTGTTAAGTTAGCCTTTAAAATGATAGCCTACCACTTATTCAGGCGCTGATCCTTCTTCAGGTGGTGGTGTTGGTGTCACCTGCCTAATATCTGTGCTTTCAACCGTATAACCAAGGTTTGGCGGGATTTCTACGTTGAAACGTTCTAGCAAATAGTCTAAGGTCATATTTTCAACAGTATAAAGTTGACCATCGTTAACGCCTCTAAGTGCAAAAAATAGCTGTGCGTTAACATCAACCGCATATCTCAGCAATAGTTGCTGTTGTGGCTGCAAAGCAAGAACAATCACATCCGGCGGCAGCGGAGTGGCCGTAGGTATGGCAGATGGCGGTGGCGTAGGTGTTGCCTCGCCTTCGGCAACCGGCTCTGGTGTTGGGGTAGGAACAAAATCCGCTGGATTTCCAGGCAAAGTATACTGGCCAACCTGAATAACCCGGGCATTTTGGATGATCATCGTAACCTGAACGGGGCGGGGTGATAAGTCATCCTTGTTGGGGCGAATATGAACCAAATCCCCTGTCGGCAACTCTTCAAAACGGCCGATTGGGTCTAGTGTAAAAATTGCCGCCGTCGTGGTTTCTGTGATGGTTGATCCACTTGCTTCAGCCGCATCCACAACTTCTTCTAAATAAAAGTTTGCATCGTTGGGCAGAAACGTTTGAAATTCTTCATCAATTTGGCGGAAGAAGAAGGTGACCATGATATCTACGTAGTCGCCTTCGCTTAGCCCGTAGGCAACGCTGGTAAGGCGGTTCATGGGCACG
Organism: Ardenticatenaceae bacterium; assembly: GCA_020634455.1. Lineage (GTDB taxonomy): Bacteria > Chloroflexota > Anaerolineae > Promineifilales > Promineifilaceae > Leptofilum. The sequence continues at coordinate 2,706,068 of JACKBQ010000001.1, forward strand.
GATTGGGCGACGTAGCCGGGTGGAATGAGGGAGCTGGGGCCGTAACTGTCTAGGCCCACCTTGGTAATGTCGTCCACCAAGGTGTCATAGGTCAGCGTTTCACCCTGGTAAATATCGGTGCGGGCAAAAAGGGCTACCGCATCGTCCAGGCTAGTGATGACATTGTTGCTAACGGTATCAACGGGGCGGAGGTCTAAAGCCAGAATATCTTCTGTCATTTGGTGCCCGCGAGGAACTGTTTGTAGCGAAACAACGACTTCCACCATTGGGGGGACTGTTTCTATAGGCTCATCGCTTTCCAGGCTTTCTGGGGCGGGCGCTCCTTCTGTACCATCAGTTACTGTTGTTGCTGTTGGTTGGTCTTGCTGCAGCAGAAAAACCACAAGAACAATAGACAAAAGTACGATGCCAAAAAAGAAAATCAGGATCAAGATAGTTCGACGGCTCATAAGATCGTCCCTTCTTTAAGCGTATGTTTAGGGGCTAGTGGGTATCTTGGGTCGTGTGTCATACTGGAGTAAGCTACTGACTCAAACTATGTTGCTATTTCGTGTCGGCTTCTGTTTGGTTTGGTTAGCGAATATCGGAACCATCTTGCAATTGAGGACACGGCCGTTGCTTAGTTTGTTTGTCGTTAAATACCAATACAATAATAACAATATGTAAACCTCTCAACGAGGCGTATGTTATCATATGTAAAGTTGAATAGCAAGTGTGGGGCGATTGTACAGGCGCATAATATAGTACAAATGGGGGAGCGAATGCCCGGTGTTGCAAAATTATGGGTTTTTATCGCAGAATTTGCGGATTGTGCGGGCTGTTCAGATTAAGGGGACGGTTTTGGCGCGTCTACCAGGAGCTGCCACCAGGCTTGCCAGGGACGGGCGTTTTGGATGGGATCAGGGGTGGCGGTGGGTACGGCCGTTGGCAGCGGTGTCGCTTCAATTACCAATGGCACTACCCGCTTTTCGCCGGGCAGCAAGTAGCCTGCTTCGTCGCGAGCATAGGCAGCCACGTAATCCTGGCTTTGCACGTACTCCAGCGTAACTTGTAAAGAAACTTGCCGGGTAGATTCAGCATCTACCTGGGCCTGCAAATCGCCTTCACCTACGCCAACCAGCTGTCCGGCCTGGGCGCGACGGTTCAAATCTACCGCCACAAAAAGCGCGGTTCCGACGAGCACCAGGATGATGATTTGAGGGAGGGTGAGTAACGGCCGTTGCCGCCAAAGTTCCTTATACATAACGCTCACATCTTAACATAAATATTTACGGTGGCAAGCCCTAAACCGGAATAACCAGGCTTTGCCAGTCGCGGGGGTAGTAGGTGAGGAATTCCAGCCCATCGGCGGTGATGACAACCGTGTCTGAATGGCGGAAGCCGCCCATTTCTGGCACGTACAGGCCGGGCTCAACGGTGAAAACCATGCCTTCTTGCAGCACGGTTGGGTCGCCAGTGTCCAAGAACGGGCCTTCGTGGTAGCGCAGGCCGATGGCGTGGCCGGTGTGGTGCTTCCAGGTGGGCATCAGGTTATTTTTTTCGTAGTAGGTGCGTACGGCCGTATCCACCGCACCACACGTCACCCCCGGCTTCATCGCCGCAAACGCCACCTCTTGCGCGGCCTTCATATGAAGGAAGAAGGTTTGCTGTTCGGCCGTTGGCTCGCCGACAAACATGGTGCGTTCCAGCTCTGAGTTGTAGCCCCACAGCGGACAGCCAGCGCCGGTTACCAGCACATCCCCTGGCTGGAAGGTGATGTTGTTGGCCAGCGCGTGGGGGATGGCGGCGTTGCGCCCAATTTGCCCCCGGTAGCCAGCAAAGGGGCCGCTGAGCCACATGCTTTGGGCGCGGTAAAGCGGGCCGATGGTGTCCATCATGGCCAGGGTGGCTTCCTGGCTGGCGCGTAGGCTGACGGATGTTTCGGTGGCGTGAACGGCCGTATACCGTTGCAGTAGCGTATGTGCCAGATGTCCCCATTTGCAGCTTTCTTTTATAAGAGCAATCTCTGCGGGGCTTTTGACCGCCTGCATCTTGTTGAGTTGGCTCTGGATGTTGTGTACCGTCATGCCGGTGAGTTGGCTTAGCCTGACGCCCTCGTAGCCAAAAATCCAGGGGTAGCCGTCCATATCGGCCCCGATTTGGCTGCTGCTGGCCAGGGGATACTGCTTGGGCGCTTCCTGACCGTGCCGCAGCACGATTTCTTCTGGGCGGGTGGGGGTGTGCAAAAATTTGGGATTGACGTTTTCTTTGATGAGACCCATGTCCATGAGCAAATCTTGGAAGATAGCCATTGGGTGCGGGTCGCCGGGGTATTCCAGGTAGTGGGCCACGCGATCCAGATCAGCTTCGGCCTGGGCGTGTTCGACTTCCAGGCGAGGCACCAGCATAGCCCGCTCCCCCTCGGCGCTAAGGACAAAGGCGATGGGGCGCTCGGTGGGGATGAAGGCAAAGCCGGTGAAGTAGAGGATGTTGTTGGCGTCGAAGAGTACCGCTCCGGTAAGGCGATTTTGGCGGATGTAGGTCAGGAGGGCTTGGGAACGGCCGTTAAATTCAGCTTGGCTCAGGCGCATGGCAGACTCACTTCTATTGTTCTAAAAAGAGTGGGAGAACAATCAAAGATTTCGCAGATTAGCCAGATTAATCTTTTAAATCTGCGAAATCTGTTGATAAAAAACTGTAATTATACGACAGTTCCGCTTACGGTACACAGATGATGTCCGCAATTTTGACGGTGTAATTGGCGTCTAGCTGGTTGAGCGTTTGCAGATTTTCGGGCGTGGTGTTGTAGCGCTGGCTGATGTTGAAGGCGGTATCGCCTTCGCCCACGGCGTACACCTGGCCGCGACCGCTGCAAAACTCAGGATTGCCCACCGGGATGTTGATGGTGGTTCCAGGAACCAGATTGGCTTGCGAGATGCCTTTATCGGCCATGAGGGCGATGGAGGTGGCGAACGCCTGCGACAGGCTGTAAAGCGTATCCCCCTGCTGTACCTGGTACGGTTGGTAGATGATTTTTTCGACGGCGGGAATTGCGGGAACGGCCGTTGCTTGCGAAACGTCTGTGGTGGGCGGAACGGCCGTTGGCTCTGGCGTAGCGGTCGCTTCTTGCACCTGTTGATCTTGTACAACCACTTCTTCAGGGCGCGGGCTGTTGTCTGTTGCCGGGGCGTCTACGATGTTTGGCCGAGAATTGGGGTCTACCTGCAAAGAAACCTGCTGACCACCCACATTCACCACAAAATTGTTATCCGTTGCCGCAGGTGCGTCGGCCGAATCCCGATTTTGCACCACATTTATGGCCAAAAAAACGCCAGCAGCCATAATAATGGCGATGGCAATCATCACTAAAACCACAGAAGAGCGAACATTTGGCATACGGTTTCCCCTTTGCCGCACCAGTACGACACATGCGGACAACCAGACTATCAATAAACCCTTAATCTTCAGACGGCCGTCTCAAATTATGTTACACTTACCATAAAATTATCGCAAGTAGGAGATAACATGCTTTCAAGCGCACTACAAAGGAAAGAAAATAGCAGGGGAGAGCAGGCGCAGGGGAGCAGAGGAATGATTTATCCCCCGCTCCCGCTCTCCTCAGCACCCCTGCACATACCTAGGAGGTTCCCATGATTTACAAGCGCAAAAAGCTGGAAGAGATTGAACAATTGGCCCTTGCTCCCTACGGGCTCAAAAGTGCAGACAGCCGAGGGCGTGTCTATCCCGAAGCAGAATCCGCTTCCCGCCCAGCGTTTGAGCGAGACCGCGACCGGATCATCCACACCACCGCCTTCCGCCGCCTGGAGTACAAAACGCAGGTGTTTGTTTATTACGAAGGGGATCATTACCGCACCCGCCTGACGCACACGCTGGAAGTGGCCCAATTGGGCCGGTCGCTGGCGCGTGGGCTGGGCTGCAATGAGGAGCTCACCGAAGCGATCTGCCTGGCGCACGATTTGGGCCATCCCCCCTTTGGCCATGCCGGGGAATATGCGCTCAACCGCCTCATGGCTGAGCATGGCGGCTTCAACCACAACACGCAAAGCTACCGCATCGTCACCAAGCTGGAGGAGCGGTACCCGAACTTTCCTGGCCTCAACCTCACCTACGAAACGCGCGAGGGGATGATTAAGCACGAGACGGATTACGACAAAAGTGATGCCCAAGGCTACGACCCAGATAAGCGCGGCTCGCTGGAAGCGCAGATTGCCAATCTGGCAGATGAAATTGCCTACAATGCGCACGATCTGGATGATGGCCTGCGGGCGGGCATGTTTGAGATGGCGGCGCTGGATGAGCTGACCCTGTGGCAGGAGTTGAAGGAAATTGTGGGCTGGCAGTCGGAACGGCCGTTGCCCAACATCACCCGCCACGAGCTCATCCGCGAACTCATCGGCCTCTCAGTGATGAACGTGCTGGAAACCACCGGCCAAAAACTGGTGGACAACAAGATTGATTCCCCGGAAAAAGCGCAGCTGCACCCCGAAAATCTGGTTAGCTACTCCCCCGAATTCAAAACCAAAGTGCGCCAGCTCAAAAAGTTTTTGCTAGACAGCATGTACCATCATTACCGGCTCATCCGCATGCAAACCAAGGCGGAGCGATTTGTTTCCGAGTTGTTCCAGGCGTATGCCAATGAGCCCAACATGCTGCCCACCGACACCAAAAAGAAGCTGGACGACGCGCCGCTGCACCGGGTCATCACCGACTACATCGCCGGGATGACCGACCGTTACGCCCTGGACGAGTGGGAAAAGCTGTACGACCCCTACCGCCGCGCCTAGATGCAAGTGAAAAGTGATAGAGTGATAAGTGAAAAGTAGGATAAGTGGCGTTTTACTTTTCACTTTCCACTTTTTACTTTTTACTTGCCACCTATGAGAATCCGCCGCCTTTTCCTCTGGCTCAAGCTCCTCCTGCTGGCCGCCCTCTGCCTGTTTACCTTCACGCGCGAATGGCCTCAATTTGGTGATGAATACACTCAGATTTTGCAGCTTGTGGGTCTGCGCCAGTTCGATTTTTTGCGCTGGGAAGTAGATGCCATCGTCCAAAAAGCAGAAGGTGTTTTGGCTAACAACGATGCCTTTCTGGATGAGGCAAGCCGCAAGCAAACAATGCTGGATTTCATGACGCTGATCCAGCAGGCGCAACAGTTGGATAGCCAAATTAGTCAGATTTATGCAGACCCGAACGTGGCTGATCCGGTGGCGGCAACGGCCGTTCTCCAAACCGAATACGCCCAAAAACGGGACCAACTCGCCGCCCTTCAGCCCGTCGCCGAGGCGATTGTGCAAGACCAGGTGGGGCAAATATTGGTCGAAGAGGATTTTGGCGTGTTGGGCCAGGCGTGGCCGCCAGTGATGATGCAGATGGATCCGCTGCCGTCGCTGCTCATCGTCTCCCCGCGTGACCGGATTGAGCGGATTTACGGCGTGTCGTTGATTCCGGGCTTGTCTACGGCGGAGAAGGATGCGTTGGAAACGGCCGTCTACGAACAGCTTAACCTCTCTGCCCTGGTGGTGCCGATTGGCGGCCTGGGTACCTACCCCGCCATGATCATGGAAACCGGCAGCATCAACTGGCTGGCAGAAGTCACCGCCCACGAATGGTCCCACCACTGGATGAGCTTCTTCCCCGTCGGCTGGAACTACGGCGATCCCCAGGTGCGCATCATCAACGAAACCATCGCCTCCATCTTTGACCAGGAGATCGGCAGCCGCGTCATCGAGCGCTACTACCCCGAATTTGTGCCGCCTCCCGCGCCTGATATTCTGCCTGAGGTTAGCCCCATCGAACCTCCCGCCTTCGACTACGGTGCCGAGCTTGCCGCCACCCGCATTCGCACCGAGGAGCTGCTGGCGCAGGGCGATATTGAGGGGGCTGAGACGTACATGGAAGCACGACGGCTAGTTTTTCTACAAAACGGGTACGGGATTCGCAAATTGAACCAGGCGTATTTTGCGTTTTATGGAGCGTATGCGGCCGTTCCTGGTGCAACCGGCAGCGACCCCACCGGCCCCATGCTGCGCGACATCCAGGCCCACACCGCTTCCCCTCGCGCCTTCATGGAAGCCGTCGCCCCCATCGCCACCTTTGCTGATCTAGAAGAAATCTGGAACGAGATCACGGTGGTGGAAAACCAATAGCGGCAACCTGCCAAAACGCGGGAGACATCTCTAATCAGGCAGCTCCCCTACAAACTCGACACCATACTGCTGACATACCTGCTCGATTACTTCCCCGGCTACCATTGCTTTTGGCGAAGGCAAGGTTATCGCCCGGTAGAATTCCGCATGATGTGGCGTTGTTAAAATGAGATAACGTGCCGTCTCTGACTCAATACGAAACCCATGTATGGTACCACTTGGAATGTGTACAAAAGCACCGACACCGACTCTCGACCCAGGCCCATCGCCAAGAAAAAAAGATATTTCGCCTTCAAGTAGGTAGAAAGATTCTACATCGCCGCTGTGTTTGTGAAGAGGGACGCTTTCACCACGCATGGCTCTTTCTTCAACGAGGGCAAACGCCCCGCCGGTAAGTGCACCTGTTGCTAAAAAATAGGTGGATGTCTCTCCCATCCACCGCAGCTCCGCTTCACCAGATTGGTACAAATAAGCTTCTATCATTCGGCCCATGATAACCTCTGTGTTTTTACACTAATTTCCTGGATCAATATGCCTTCGTTTCTACGGCCTCAACAATCTGAGCTTGAGGATTCATCATGATGGTTCCTTCGACCCGCCCCCATACCACACGCATGGCATCAAGCAGGGCCTGGGCCTGAACGGCCGTATCAAACTCCAGATCGATGATCACGTAATTGGGGTTGTCAATGGGCCTCAGAATTTGGTAGCGACGCACGCCGGATTTTTCTCTGCCGACCGGGTCGCTGTCAAAAGCTTGCTTCCAACCTTCGTAGTTGGGTACGGGGTGTTCGATGCGAAGCATGTACATATGTTTTCTCCTATATTTTTGGCAAACTTAAAGAAATGTTCTCATGTAGGAACAATTTTTATCTACGATAATGTTTTTGATACCAGATTTGATTATGGGTGGTTATGTGTTTTGATGTTGGTCTAAAGGCCCACCACGCAGCGGTTGCCCAAGAATGGCCCGCTGCTCGTTATCGCGCACACGCGGTTCGTAGTGGGAAAAGAACACCCGGCCAATGAGTTCACGTCGGCTGCGTACGGCCGTTTTTTCAAACACACTTTTCAAATGCTGCTGCACTGTGTGGACGGAGATCACTAGGCTGGTAGCGATTTCGGCCGTCGAGTTACCTTGCAACACGAGCCGTGTGACTTCTTGTTCACGCTCGGTTAACTCATAAGCTGCCATCAGTAGTGAGGCAATTCGCGCCGGATGGCTAGGCTCAATAATGACAGCTGTGCGTCGCCCTCCACTGCCAACGAGAGCCGCCCCGTGCAGCACCATCCAGCGCCCAGAACGTGAGAGCACCCGCGCCAAAGCCACTTCGCCTGGCGCATTGGCATGTTCGGCCGTGCGCAGGGCGCGCCCTGCCACCGACAGCACCGCCGGAGGGAGCTTACCGTGCGCCTTCCACTCCCCGCCGGGTAATTCGTCCAGCCAGCGGTCTACCCCAGGCGTGAGCGATTCGACCGTCCAATTTTCTCTGAGAATTACCAGCCCTGGTGCCTCTAGCCCTTCTGGGTCTGTGGCCTCACCGATCAACAGACCGCGCCGCGCCCCTTCGGCCAGATAGGGAGCAATACCAAGCAGGAAGCGACACTCCTCGGCATCAAACAAAGGTTGATCTGCGTTACGGTAAAGCCCTAACACGCCCCAGATATCGCCCGTTAATGTACGCAAAGCCACTAGCAATTCCTGATCGCCGCCATAGGGACGCACGTACAGATTCCAACCAAGACTGCGGCTGGGATCGCCCTCCGTTGCCTCATGTATTGTAGAGAAGCCTCGTTCAGAGCGAGCTACATTAGCAATTTTGTGGAAGTCATCTTCAAAATATTCATGAGCCAGCCATTCTGCTGGCAATGGTAGCATTTCGGGGTTGGCGTTGTAATGGCTGGTGACCAGAAGCGAGGCCGGGTCAAGGGTGTACCAGCAGGGTGTCATATAGTGGGGTATGGTTTGTACCAGAACCTCATTGGATCCTTGCCAAAAAGCAATGAGGTCAAGCCCTTGGCCAGCCAAATCGATAATTTTATTTTTTGCTTGCTGTTTTTGGTATGCGCTCATGTGCACATTATACATTTGAAGACCTTTGAACGATATACCACATTTCTGGTATTTCAATTTTCCCCAATAATTTGTATAAGAGGATAATGGATGGCAATGCACAAACACCTGAAGAACTGGAGATGCTTCTTGAAGACAGCCTTTTGTTGCGCGACTCAAAATCGCTGATGGCATTGTTTGTGGATGGGGCGGTGCTGGTCATCGGTGGGGAACGGGCAGCACGTGGTGAAGATATCGCCCGATTGGCGCTGGCAACATGGGATGGTGACCAGACCTATGTTGCTGCGCCAAAAAGCGTCATTCAGGTGCGCGATATAGCTCTCATCATTTCCGAGCGGGGAATTAATATCATATACCGCAATCTTAATAGGAGTTGGCAATACGTTATCGTCTGCCAGCTAGCGGATTGATTATGGAAGTAGACGGACGGTCATTTGCGTAAGTCTGACTCTTTTTCTCAAGACAACAGGGGAACGAAGAACCGTGTCGCAAACTGAACGGCTTCTTGTAACGTGAAAATTTCTCTGCTGGCAGTGTAGTCAGAGAGCCACTTTTGAGCCGTCTCCGCATCGCGAAGAAATATCATCTCTAGACATAAACTGTCTGCACAACATGAATCCGCCACTGCGGCACTCCAGGCAATGCCAACATGTACATCCTGCACTTCCGCGAGATTCAGAATTGTCTCGCCGCACATATTTATCTGAACAGGCTTGCCGGTAACCCAGCATTGGGACATAACCTGCATTGTTTCCCCAAACATGGGAGCAATGGCTAAGGCATCCAGGGCACACATCGCGTGAATTTGATGCCCGTTGACCTGAACTTTATGCTCGCGTGCCATCATGGTGAATGGATACGCGCCAACAGGATCGCCTCTCTCCGAAAACGTCACCATGTCATATTGGCTTAGCACGTTTACGGCTTCGGGAACGTCATCTACCCACTGTGCCATTTCATCCCTGGTGAGGATACGGCCGTTGGTAACAAAAGAGCGAAGCATCTGCTGATGAAGTACCTTGATCTCTGGAGGGCAGCTATCTTGGCTCTTCTTCAAAGGCAAAATGGTAGTCAGCCGTTTTAACGCAACCTCAAGTTTATTGTTCATTGAGTTATTCTTCTGCATTGGTGTCCAAATCTTGGAGGAGGCGGACGATGCGCTGGGCGTCGGGCCAGTTTTCATCGGAGGGGTCGGACTGGGTGAGGTAAGTTTCCATATCGGCGAGGGCTTGGGGGTAACGGCCGTTTTCCATCCACATCATCCCCCGATTAAACAGCGCCAGGTAGTAGGTAGGGTCTTCCTTCAGCAAGGCATCGAAATCGGCAATCGCCTCATCAAAACGGCCCAGTTCACGCCCCAGTAAAATACCCCGATGCAGCCGCGCCGCCCGGAACGTCGGGTCTACTTCGTAGGCGCGGCTAAAATAGTGAATGGCACGCTCAAACTCGCGGGCCATGCTGTTTTGGATGCCAAAATAGCGGTGCAGCCCACCCCAAGTATACAAAAGCCACGCCCACACAAACCGCATTAATTTCCTGCCTAAAAATAAAAATCCGCAGATTTCGCAGATAAGCGCAGATTAGAGGAAAAAATCTGCGAAATCTGCGTTAATCTGCGGATAAATTCTTAATTCCAAACTTACCCGGCCCGCGTGTCGCGCAGCAGGCGCACCAAATAGTCGGTGCCCTCTGGCTGCGACTCTTCGATGGCCGATTGCCACCCCTTGGCCATTTCCTCAAATAGCATCGGCGCGTAATGCTCCGCTTCAAACAGTTCGCGGATAACCGCAGGTGCATCCTGCGGCAAAAAGGCGACAATAATTTGCCCCATATGCGTCGCCGCCGAAATTTCAATATCTTCCAGCACCGCCTTGCCCGTCTGCGTCGCCATCTCCAGCGGATGGATGTAAATTTCGTCAACGCGCGCCACCTGGCTGTCGATGTTGTAGCCCAGCACGGCGCTGATTTCCGTGCCTAGTTGGCCAATGAAGTAACCGCGCTCACTCAGCGCCATCAGCAGTTCGGCCCGCTTCATTTTTACTTTCCCGTCGGTAGCCTTTTGAATGAGCAGCAAAATGGAGGGGATGTCAGACGGCCGTGCGCGGCGCACCTGCAAATCGTCCGGGCGGTCGCTCGGTTCTAGACGGGGCGGCGGGGCTTCGCTGGCCGATTTTTGTGGCGTTGCTTTCGGCGCTCCCGCTCTGGGCGAGTTGGGACGTGCCGTTAATGGTTTGACCGGGGCAGACTCGTCGGGCAGCGGCAAGCGATTCATTGGCTCTGCACTGGCCGGGTCGGGCAATCGCGCCCAGGCAATTTCAAATTGGGCCTCGGTATCTTTCATTAAGCCGTTGGTGTCAATCAGTACGTCAGATTGAGCCACTTTTTCTTCTTGCGACGCCTGCCCTTTGATGCGCACGGCGGCTACTTCCGTTTCCATACCACGACAAACGCGCAGCCGTTCCAACTGCCGCTGAGGACTGCATCGCGTGACCCAAACTTGGTGGCAAATGTCGCGCAAATTGCCCTCCAGCAGCTTGATTGCCTCGATAAAGATGATCTTCTGCTTGCTGGCCAGGATGCGGGCATCCACGGCTTTACCCACGGCGGGATGCACCATCGCTTCCAAATCGGCCAGGGCGGCGGGGTCGTTGAATACAATTTCAGCCAACGTTTTGCGATTGATACGGCCGTCTTCCCTTCGCACTTCCGAGCCAAAAGCCACCGCAATCGCGGCCTGCATCGTGGCATCGTTGTCCATCAGCTCGTGCACAATCTTGTCGGCATCAATGGTGAGTGCGCCGTGGTCGTAGGCCAACCGCATCACGGCCGATTTACCCGTGGCAATGTTGCCCGTCAGCCCGACGATTGTTTTGCCTGTGTAGGTGGTTGGTTCTGTGTCACTCATGCATCATCTCCCATTGTGCCATCAAGTTGGCTAATTTGTCTTCTGTGGCGGCGTACGCCTCGCTCAGGCTTTGTATCTTAGCAAAGGATTCTTCGCTTGTCGCCTCTTGCAACGCTTCGGCAATTTGGGCAATTTTTGCTTCAGCAGCTTCGATGGCATGTTCTATCTCGGCCAACGCTTCGGCCTGGCGGCGCAGCTCGTTTTTGCTGGGCTGGCTGCCATTGTCGCTGCTGCGGGCCGCTTTTTCCGCTTCGCGCGCCTGGGCGGCGGCTTCTTTGGCCGCTTCGGCTTCTTGCTCACGGATGGTGAGGTAGGTTTGGTAACCGCCTTCGTACACGCGAAGACGGCCGTCTGCCAAAGCCCAAATCTGCGTGGCCAACGCATTCACCAGATACCGGTCATGCGACACCATCAAAATGGTGCCGCTGAACTGCTCCAGCGCCTCTTGCAGCGCCTCCTGCGAAGGAATGTCTAGATGGTTGGTTGGCTCGTCGAGCAGCAAAAAGTTGGCCCCTTGCAGCGCCAAAATCGCCAGCGCCAGCCGCCCGCGCTCGCCGCCGCTGAGCATGCTCACCTTTTTGTACACGTCATCCTCGCGGAACAAAAAGCGCGCCAAATAGTTCCGCGCCTCGCTAATCGGTAAATTACGGAAGTTAAGCAGCTCGTCCAGCACCGTGTTTTCCAAATTCAGGCTGTCGTGCGCCTGGGCAAAGTAGCCAATTTGCAAACTCGCGCCCAAAATCACCTCGCCATGCAGCGGTTCCAGCCGCTCCAGCGTGGTTTTGAGGAAGGTGGTTTTGCCCGCGCCGTTGGGGCCGATCAGGGCGGCGCATTCCAGCCGCCGCAGCTCAATATCTTCTGCCTCGAACAGTTTGTTGCCGGGGTAGCCAATCGCCAAAGCTTTGCTGCGCAACACGAGCTCGCCGCTGCGCATTTCGCTGTCCAGATGGAGGCGGAGGGTAGACGGCCGTATCGGGGGCCGTAACTCCCCAATTTGCTGTTGCAGTTCACCGACGGTGGTGGCCACACGGCCGTATTTTGTGATGCCGTAATGGTGGTCAGTTTGCAGCCAGCCTTTGCTGTTGAGTATCCCTAATGCAGGGAGACCACCCATGTGAACGGCCGTCACTTCCCGCGCCAGCCGACTCAACTTGCCCTGCGCCATCTGCGTGCGCTGCCCGGCAATGTTGCGCCGGATGAAATCCATCTCTTTCTCAATGTGCTGCTGAAAATCCTCATACGCCTGGATTTGCTGCTGCCACCGCTCCTGCCGCTGCTGCACGTACGCCGAATAGTTGCCGCGATAATGCGCCATCCCCGTGCGGTTCATCTCCCAGATCACTGTCACCACCCGGTCCAAGAAGTAGCGGTCGTGGCTCACCACCAAAATCGCCCCGTCCCACGTCTTCAGCATCCCTTCCAGCCACTCAACTGCTGCTATGTCCAGATGGTTCGTCGGCTCATCCATGATGAGCAAATCCGGCTTTTCTAGCAGCAACCGACCAAGCAGTACCCGCGTTTTCTGGCCGCCGCTCAGATGATGCAGCGGCATCTGCCAATCTTCCTCGGCAAAGCCCAGCCCGGTCAGCACCTGCCGAATGCGAATCTGGTAGTCGTAGCCGCCTGCATGTTCAAACCGTTCTTGCAGCTGGCTGTAGCTGGTCATCAGCGCTTCGGAATGATCACCAGCGGCCATTTGTTGCTCCATCTGGCGCAGCGTCGCTTCATCTTCGCGCAGTTCGTCGAAGACGGTCAGCATCTCTTCAAAGACGCTGTTTTCCTGACCGGCAAACGCCTGGGCTGCTTCTTGTGGCAGGTAGCCCAGCCGGGTGCCGCGCGCAGTTTGCACGCTGCCTGCGCTAGGCTGGGCCAATCCAGCCAAAATAAGCAGCAGGGTGGTTTTGCCTACGCCGTTGGGGCCAACCAGCCCCACCTTGCCGCCGTCGGAAATGCTGCCGCTGACGCCCGTAAAGACGTCAAACGCGCCAAATGCCTGGCCAATGTTGTGTGCCGTCAAAAGTGCCATAGCCTGCGATTATACCGAACGTCTGGAGTGATGCGTAGAGGGAACTAAGTGCATCGTTAAGCTAAAGTTTGTAATTATTCTAAAAATGTCCACAATTAGGACATGAGTACACATCAACACATTTACTTAAAACAAGACGAACGAACTGAACTTGAACAATTGATAAAGTCTGGCGTCCATTCAGCCCGAGTCATCGCCCGAGCCAGAGCGCTGCTCCTTCTGGACCGCAGTCAAGGGGAGGCCCGAACGATTAAGCAAGTCGTTGAGGCTGCCATGGTCAGCCAAGGCACCATCTACAACCTGAAAGAGCATTACTTCAGCCAAGGATTAAACCGTGCCCTGTACGAAAAGCAACGACCAGGGGCTAAACCCAAGATTGACGGGGCAGCAGAAGCTCATCTGGTGGCGCTAGTTTGCAGCGACCCACCTGAAGGCTATGACCGCTGGACGCTACGCTTACTGGCTGACAGGTTGGTGTCATTAGAAATCATCGACACCATTAGCCATGTCGCTGTCGGAGATGCGCTAAAAAAAATGAACTTAAGCCTTGGCAGGTGAAATCGTGGAATATGCCGCAGCCTGGGTCCCGCTTTGTGGCCCAGATGGAAGATATTCTGGACGTCTACCAACGACCCTACGATGCCGATTATCCGCAGGTTTGTCTGGATGAAATTCAGAAGGCACTACGCGCCACGCCACGCGGTTCTCTGCCACTGGAACCCGGCCAACCCAAACGGGAAGACCATGAATATGAGCGGCATGGCAAGTGCTCGCTTTTTTTAGCGGTTGAACCCTTAGCCGGTTTTCGTCGGGTTTGGGTCAGTGCGCAGCGCACCAAACTGGATTTTGCCCAGGTGCTCAAGGAACTCGTAGATGAAGTGTATCCGACAGCCAAAAAAATTGTCTTGGTGACCGATAACCTGAACATTCATCATGCTGCCTGTTTGTATGAGCGATTTACGCCGCTTGAGGCTCGCCGAATTGCCAACAAAATCGAGTGGCATTACACACCGGTTCATGCCAGTTGGCTGAACATGGCCGAGTGTGAACTGTCAGCTCTACGACGGCAAAGCTTGAAATCGCGTTTGCCCGACATGGAGACGGTGACCGCCAGAGCCAAAGCGTGGCAAGAAGAACGCAATCAAAAGCAAGTGGGCATTGATTGGCGCTTCACAACCGAGGATGCACGAATCAAGTTAAAGCGACTTTATCCAATTGTAAAAGTTCAATAATTAGCCTAACAGAGCACTAAGTTGGGGTAAAATAAAGTGAAAGAAAGGAGGCAAATGATGGCTGTTACGAGAGATGTGCAGAAAACAATTGAAGAACGCATTCAAAACGATCCAGAATTTGCTGCTGCTTTGCTGAGTGAAGTTATCGCCCTTTTCCAAAATGATGAACCTGAGATTGCCAGACTTATTCTGCTGGATTTGGTCCGACCAGAGAAGTTCATCAAATTACCAAAGCCTTCGGTTTCGCACTTCATAAATGAACCCAAAACTTTGCTATAATGCCAGCAAGATTGTTTTAAAAGGTGATTGTTATGACTCTTTATGACGACATTCTAAATCAGGCCCGGCGTTTGACGCCAGATGAGCAATTACGCTTGATTGCTTTCCTATCCGAACAGGCGCGACTGGCAAAAACGCAAAAGTCAGCCGCGCCAAAGAGCTGGCGCGATTTGCGAGGTGCCGCCACTTACCCGATTGTAGCTGAGGATGCTCAGGAGTGGGTTTCTACCTCCCGCTACGAAGATGACATCCATCGAAGTAGCTCATCATGAAAGTTACAGACTGGCCAAAAGCTGCGCCAGAACGATCAGGTTAAGAAAGCAAAGCCCTCAAAATGTTATCTCAACGAGTTTTTGTAAAATTTTCTTTAAGGAATTTGGATCGGCGTCATCATTGACCATTAAGATATCTGATTCTTCTAACATCATTTTTGACTTGAGCAAACCCATTTCAACCAGTTCTTCAACACCATGCACCATGTATACTGTTGGTTTTTGAAATCTTTTGGTGGCCGCAACTAAGAACGGCTTACTATCTGGATAGCCATCAGTGTTCTTTGAATGAGCTAGATAAACGCCAAAATCAACCAAGATGCCTTGTGATTGAAGGATAAGAGGTTTTTCAATCCCTTCCCAAACCAGAATACCTGTGTTATATCTCAAAATGAAGGGTACAGGAAGAAAATCAAAATGTAGAGGGTCTACACTACGGTAGGCAACCGTAATTCTATCGTGTATATAATCAGATGCGTCTGTGCTTAAATCTATAATAGAGCGTAGCACCTTATCGAGATGATCACTGTTGGTATTCGTCCCTAAATAGCCAATACTAAATATTTCAGGAAGAGTGTGATTCGTCATTCGACATACTTCTCATGTACGCAACTGTAGTGTGATAACTATTGAGCTTATCGAAACCAAATCAAAAATCGTTAAAAAAAAGGGGCCGCACGGCCCCTTTTTGTCGTTAGTTGAGGTACTGCCGGAGGTGTCCGGCGAAGTTGGGATGGCGCAGCTTGCGCAGCGCTTCCTTCTCTAACTGGCGGATGCGCTCGCGGGAGAGGCCAAACATCTCCCCCACCTCTTTGAGGGTGCGGGATTCGCCATCTTGCAGGCCGTAGCGCAGGCGCAGGATGCGGGCTTCACGCGGGGTAAGTTGGTCCAGAATCTCGCCCAGCTCTTCGGTGAGCATCTTTTGCGCAACGGTTTCTGCTGGCGGCGGGGCGTCCACATCTTCAATGAAGTCACCCAGTTCCGCATCGGACTCGTCGCCGACGGGGCGTTCCAGGTGCACGGGCTGGCGGCTGGTGCGCAGCATCCAGCGAACACGCTCGGCGGGTAGCTCCATGTGTTCAGCAATTTCTTCTGCTGTGGGCTGACGGCCGTATTCTTGTTCCAACTCTTGCGCAACCTGATACAGCTTGCTGATGCGGCCACCCAAATGCGCCGGGATACGAATGGTACGGCCGTGATTGGCCAACGCGCGGGTGACTGCCTGGCGAATCCACCAGGTAGCGTAGGTGCTGAACCGGTTCCCACGGCGATAATCATACTTTTCCACCGCTTTCATCAGGCCCACGTTGCCTTCCTGAATCAGGTCCAGGAACTGCAAACCGCGCCCGCGATACTTCTTGGCGATGCTTACCACCAGACGTGTATTGGCGCGAATTAAGTGCGCCCGTGCCATATCGGCAATTTCGCGCAGGTTGGCTAATTGATCTTGCTCGTCCAGGCTTAAAATTTCTTCGGCCATGCGCGCTTCGGCTTCTTTACCGGCCTCAATTTCCATCGCCAGGTTAACTTCTTCTTCCGCAGACAGCAGACCCTGCTGACCCATTTCGCGGAAGTAAAGGCCGACGGAATCATCAATGGGCACGTTGCTCAGGTCAAAAAGTGGTGCAGCGTGGGGCGACAGCTCCACATCATCCTCATCGTCATCTTGCAATTCTTTGCCGTTTGCCAATGCTTCAGAAAGATCGCTGGAGTCGTCACCATTCATTTGGGCTTCCACTTCATCTTCATTTTCGTAAATGGGGATGCCTGCAGCTTGTGCTTCTTCCAGAATTGTTTCTAGCAATGGTAAATTGTCTTCGACGTCTGGCAGGGCTTCCATGATTTGATCGTAGGTAATGTAACCCTGTTCGGACCCTTCATTTAGCAAAACGCTAACAAAGTCCATTTCGTCGAATGGCGTGGTTAATTTGGTCATCTATATTCCCTTTCTCCGAGATTTTATTTTTCACAGGGGTGCTGACTCTCACCCGTATAGCCAACTCGTCGCGTAATTCCCAAACGGCAGTTTGATAATCTCATGATTCATTTTAATTTTTGCTGTGAGCTAGCTAGCCTCTTCCTTCCTAGGGGGGCAGTCTAGCATATTCAAACGACAAAAGTCAAGGGGGGAGGATGGACTCTAAACTGGCAAAAAAACGATCGCTCAAAAAGCGATCTGATAAGCAGCAATAGGTCGTTGGTACTATGTTATTTAGCTTGGGAAAGGACGCTGTCTACGCCGGGGAGGGGGGTATGGAGTACGGCCGTACTCAACCGTAAATCCAATTCACAATTCAAGGGCCAACGGCGGTCTGACGGGGCAACCGTG
Organism: Ardenticatenaceae bacterium; assembly: GCA_020634455.1. Taxonomy (GTDB): domain Bacteria; phylum Chloroflexota; class Anaerolineae; order Promineifilales; family Promineifilaceae; genus Leptofilum. The sequence goes on from JACKBQ010000001.1 coordinate 2,723,331, forward strand.
AGCGTGTGGCGGGGCTGAATTTGCCAGTAATCCAGCAGCTTCAGGGCAAAATCGGCGCGGGACAATGCCTGCTGCCCGGCCACGTTGAGGATGCCAGTGAAACTGTTGTCTGCCAGCTCCAAAATGGCGGCGCAGAGGCTGTTGACCCAGACGGGATTACGAATCTGGTTGCTGAACAGGGTGACCGGTTCCCCGTTGGCCAGTGCCTCGGCCATCCAGCGGGTGCCGTGATCCATTTGCGCCAGACCGTAGATGAGTGAAGTGCGTACGATGACGCTGTTGGGGTGCTGCTGCACGATGGCTTCGGCGTCGGCTTTGGCCCGGCCATAGGCGTTGACGGGGGTGGGTACGGCCGTTTCGTCATAAGGCGCGGCATCACCAGCAAAGATGCTGTCGGTAGAGAGGTGAATGAGGCGGATGCCCAGTTCGTGGGCCGCCCACAACACATGGCTCGTGCCTTGCCGGATGACGGCTGCCATGTCGGAGCCACGATTGGAACCGGCGAGGTGAAGGATGATCTCTGGTTGGTGGGCGTGGATGAGGGAGTGAACGGCCGTTTCGTCCCGAATATCTAATTGATGACCAGTACCAGGCATAATAGGTTGGTTTTGGTGATAGGTGTACTCAACCATGTGCCCCGCGGCAACGGCCAGAGGCACCAAATGCTGCCCCAGGTAGCTGCTGCCACCCGTGATCAGAAGGCGGCTCATGCGTCTTCCAGCGCTTCGGCTTTGTCCATCGCCACTTTGGCCGCTGCTTGCGCCGCCCGCTGCTTGCTAGGGCCAACGCCCTCGCCCCAGACGGCATTTTCCAGCAGCGCCTGCACCGTAAATAGCTTGGCGTGATCGGGGCCGCTGGTGCCAGAAACTTCGTAGCGGGGGGTGATGTTGTATTTGGCCTGTGCCCACACCTGGAATTCGCTTTTGGCGTCTTTGTGCAGCGATGCGGCCATAATTTCAGCCAGAGCGGGGGCGATGAGCTGCTCCACCAGCGGTTTTACGGCTGGCAGCCCTTGATCCAGGTAGATGGCTCCAACGACTGCCTCGAAGGTGGCGCAGAGCAGCGGGGTGCGTTCCCGGCCACCGTTTTCAGCTTCCCCGTAACCTAGTTGGAGGAAACGGCCGATTTCCAACTGACGCGCAAAGTTGGCCAACGTTTTGGCCCGCACCAGCGCCGCCCGCAGGCTGGTTAGCTCCCCCTCATCCATTTCTGGGAAGCGGTGGTAAAGATACGCGCCGACGATAAAGTCCAGTACCGCGTCGCCCAAAAATTCCAGGCGCTCGTTGTCTTCCAACACCTCATCAGGATGCTCGTTCAGGTACGAGCGATGGGTGAGGGCACGCACCAGCAGCGAGTAATCTTTGAACTGGACGTTGAGATTATTTTCTAATTCAGCAAACCGATTCATATTAAACTTAGGCCATTGCCGCGTTGGCGGTGTCCCAGACAAATGGCGTTACTTCTTCCACAACTTGTTCTTCCAGCATATCTCTGGCTTTCTCTAGATCGTAGAGGGCTTGCAAATTCATCCATAATTCGGCCGTTGTGCCAAAAAATCGGCTGAGTCTTAGGGCTGTATCGGCTGTAATACTGCGTTTGCCGTGCACAATCTCATTGATCTTGCGCGGATAAACGTTCATTTCCTTGGCCAACCGATATTGGCTGATGCCCAATGGTTCAAGGAAATCCTCTAACAGAATCTCACCAGGGTGAACAGGGGGAATTCGATTTTCTTCCATCATATTTTCTCTCAATGATAATCTACAATTTCTACATCATAAGCGTCACCATCTTTCCAGGTAAAGCAAATCCGCCACTGATCATTGATGCGAATGCTATGCTGTTCTTGACGGTCACCACTCAACTTTTCTAGCCGATTTGAAAGCGGTATACGCAAATCTTTTAACTCTTTTGCCGAATGCAAAAATGCCAATCTCCGGTAAGCGGCTTTTTGAATATTTTGTGGCAATTTGCGTGAAAATTGTCGGCCAAAGACCTTCTCTGTTTCTTTTGATTTGAAGGACTTTATCATGAAGAGATGTTACCGCGTAGCGGTAATACTGTCAAGCAGTATCATCGCTGCGCGGTAAAGTTATGGGGTGGGATTTTACTGAAACTTTTTGATGACGAGTACCGCGTTGTGGCCGCCGAAGCCGAAAGCGTTGTTGAGGCAGACCTCTACCTTGGCAGGGCGAGCCTGATTGGGAATGTAGTCCAGGTCGCAGGCTGGATCGGGGGTTTCGTAGTTGATGGTGGGCGGCATGATCTGGTCCTGGATGGCCATGGTGCAAAAGACGGTTTCGATTGCCCCGGTGGCTCCCATGATGTGCCCGGTCATGGATTTGGTGGAGCTGATGCCGACGCTGTAGGCGTGTTCACCGAGGGCAGCTTTAATTGCGGCCGTTTCTGAAGCATCGTTCAGCGGGGTAGAGGTGCCGTGGGCGCTGATGTAATCTACATCTTCCGGTTTTAGGCCAGCGTCGTCCAGCGCTTTGCGGATGGCGCGGGCGGCTCCTGCGCCCCCTTCCGCCGGGGCGGTGATGTGGTGGGCGTCAGTCGTTTGGCCGTAGCCAACCAGTTCGGCATAGATGGTGGCCCCACGTGCCTGGGCATGTTCCAGGCTTTCGATGATGAGCATGCCCGCGCCCTCGCCGACAACCAGGCCATCCCGGTTTTTATCGAAGGGCTGGGGCGTGCCGCTGGTTTTGGCGGAGGTAGCCCCGGCGCGCTCAAAGCCGCCCACGGCCACGGAGGCCAAAATGGATTCACTGCCGCCGGTGAGCATGGCGTCCATCTCGCCGCGCTGCACGGTGCGGAAAGCGTGCCCGATGGCGTCGCAGCCCGCCGCACAGGCGGTGGTGATGGTGGTGGACGGGCCGTGAATGCCGTAATCAATGGCAATCATGCCGGCCGCGCCGTTGGGCATAATCATGGTGATGGCGAAGGGGCTGACGCGCTTGAGTCCTTTTTCTAGCACGACGTGTTCTTGCTCCACCAGCGTTTGGATGCCGCCGACGCCAGTACCCAGCGTAATGCCGATGCGCTCCCGGTTCTCGTCGGTGATTTCCAGGCCGGAGTGGGCAAAGGCTTCACGCGCGGCGACAGTAGCCAACTGCTGGAAGCGGTCGCGGCGGCGAGCATCGCGGCGGCCCAGGTGGGCGTCGGCATCAAAATCTTTCACTTCGCAGATGGTGCCCATCTCGTGTTCACCTTTGTTGAGCACGACAAAATCGCCCGTGCCGGACTTGCCCGCTTTGATAGCGGCCCAGGTATCGGGCACGTTGTGGCCCAAGGGGGTAATGACGCCCATGCCGGTAATAACGACACGATGGGCAACGCTTTGCTTATGCTTAGTTGATCCGTTTTGCATTCTTCTTCTCCCAAGAGTTGATACATTTTGGGAAGTAATTGGGTAATTGGGTAATTGGTAATTCGGTAATTGGCTTATTCAATTACTTAATTACTCAATTACTAATTACTGAATTACCTCTTCACTGGTTCGTTTAGTGGCCACTACCCGGATGCCCTTTTGCTTGCCAGCGGGCTTCATATTTTGCCAGGGCAGCGGTGAGTGCCTGGTCGAGGTCTACGTTTACGGCCGTTGCCAGCTGGCACAAACTATAAAGCATGTCGCCTAATTCGTCGGCTATGGCTGGATTGTCAATCGGGTCGTGACGGCCGTAATCGGTTGCTTTGAGTAGTTCTTTGGCAACCTCGCCAAATTCACTGAGTAAATCTAAAGCAGTAACACCGGGATCGTGGGTTAAGTTGTGTTTTTGGGCAAATTTGTGGGCGCGTGCTTGCCAGTTGTCCATAACTTGAGATTGGAGACTGGAGACTGGAGATTAGTTGATTTACTCAGTCTCCAGTCTCTAGTCTCTAATTATCTGCCTCGGTGGGACGATAATCCCCCTCAACCCAAACCGATTGGTCTTCGCCAACTTCTTTTTTCCAGACGGGGACGATCTCTTTGAGGCGGTCGATGCCGTAGCGGGCGGCGTCGAAGCAGCCCTGGTCGCGGTGGCCGCTGGCGCAGGCGACGAAGGTGGTGTTTTCGCCAATGTGCAAACGGCCGATTCTCTGCACAATCGCCACGCCTTTGACGAGGGGCCACTTTTCCCAAATTTCGCGGGCCACCTGGGCCATTTTTAACTCGGCCATTTCGCTGTACGCTTCATATTCTAAGTAGCTCGTTTCGGGCGGCAGGCCGTCGCGCTGGGTTTGGCCACGCACAAAGCCGGTAAAGCTGACCACTGCGCCAATTTCTGGGCTGGTGAGCTGGGCGTGGATGGCTTCGATGTCCAGCGGCTCGGTGGTGACGGCGAAGTAGGTGGGGTGCGGCAGGTCGTCTGCGCCGCTGCCGCCGCTGACGGGGGGAAACATGGCGACTTCATCCTGGGGGGATACGGCCGTATCTCTCCCCGCAAATGATTTGTTCACCGAGACCAGCGCAATCGGCAGTGAAGTTTGCAGCGCCGGGTAAGCCGCGCCCACCGCTTCCAATAGCGTGGCCACCGTCGCTGGTTCCGCCACCGTGATGCTAATTTTGTTGCTGCCCGCTTTGTCTTTCAGCGTGGCGAAGAGTTTGATTTGAATTTCCATAGTATGTGAACTAGAGACTGGAGACTAGAGACTGAAAATCTCCAGTCTCCAATCTCTAGTCTCCAGTCTCCAATCTCCAATCTCCACTTTTACCACCAGATTTTTCTACAACGCGCACGTCACTAATGATCATGCCCCGGTCCACGGCTTTGGCCATGTCGTAAATGGTGAGGGCGGCGACGGAAACGGCCGTTAACGCCTCCATCTCCACGCCCGTTTTACCCTTTAACCGGACTGACGCCTCGATGTCCACGCGGCTGGCGGCGGGGTTGGGCGTGCAGGTGACGGCCACGTGGCTGAGCATGAGCGGATGGCACATGGGGATGAGGTCGCTGGTGCGCTTGGCGGCCATGATGCCTGCCAACTGCGCTACCGTCAGCACATCCCCCTTTTTCAGGTTGCCTTCTATTATAAGTGCCAGCGTTTCCGGCTGCATTGTCACGGAGCCGCGGGCAACGGCCACGCGCTCGGTGTCGTCCTTATCGCCGACATCCACCATGCGGGCGCGGCCAGCTTCATCCAGATGGGTTAACTTTGACATAGGTTTTAATTATAGTGAGCTATCTGAAGGTAAGCCAATTGGCAAGAAAGAATCAAAAGAAGCTCTGATAACTATTCTTTATAAATCACATTTTGAGTTGAGTTAAAACGTCACAGAGTATAGAATGACAAATATTATGCACGGCCAGTACAAATAAGGACACACAATGCTCTGGACACCCACTAATATCTATCAACCAGAACCGTTTGAGAAAGAACGGGATCTCGAAGAAGCTATTCTTGAAGTTCGTAAAGATCTCTTTGGTGAATCCCGAATCTACCTTGATGTTAAAAAGAAAATTGGTATCTATGGAAAAAAACAAAACATTCCCGATGGTTACCTCTTAGATCTCTCTAGCAAGAAAGAACCCAAACTTTATGTGGTTGAAAATGAACTTGCTGTTCATGATCCATTACGTCACATTGCTGTTCAAATTCTAGAATTCTCACTCTCTTTTGAGACAACACCACAGCGTGTAAAAGAAATCATCAAAAACGCATTGCAAAGCGACCCAAATGCATTATTAATTTGCCAAGTCTACGCAAATGAAAATGGTTTTGACAATATTGATTATTTGTTAGAGACCATGATCTACAAGCAATCATTTAACGCGCTGGTTATCATTGATGAGATTCCTGACGATTTAGAGACGGTTTTAGTAAGTCGATTTAAATTTCCGGTTGAGATATTGACTCTTAAGCGGTTTCGTTCCGATGCGGGTCAAACCATTTATGAATTTGAACCATTCTTAATTGATGTTCCAGCCTTGACTCCAACTAATGACAGCACCGCGCTTGATCCTTCAGATATTAACACCATTGTGGTTCCTGCACGTGAGGATGGTTTTCAAGAAACCTTTCTTGGCAACGATTGTTGGTACGCAATACGAATTCATAGTAGCATGATTCCCAAAATAAAATATATTGCTGCATATCAGGTTTCCCCAATATCCGCAATCACGTACGTTGCTGCCGTTCACAAGATAGAACCCTACAAGGAAACCAACAAGTACATTTTGTATTTTGAAGAACCTGCTAAAAAGATAAAGCCTATAAAGTTGGTTCCAAGAGGGTCAGTTAAAGCTCCTCAAGCTCCAAGATACACTGCCTACAGTAAGCTGATGGAAGCTAAAAATTTGGATGAGGCTTTTTGATAATGTCTGCAAATGACAAGCTTGAATCAACTTTGGTTGGAGTTGCGGGAGAATATCTTGTTGCTGGAGAGCTGGCACTTCGCGGTTTTATAGCCTCAATTACCTTGAGAAATAGCAGAGGAATCGACATTATTGCAAGCAATGCAGATGGATCCAGTTCTGTAAGTATACAAGTGAAAACCAACAGTGACGGCAAGAAAAGTTGGATTTTAAATAAGAAAGCCGAAACATTTTATTCAACCAATCACTACTATGTATTTGTTGCATTACAGGGTTTAGAGCAGCGTCCGAGTTTTCATATTGTTCCAAGCAAAGTCGTCGCAGAATATACATTATCCTCCCATTCTGAATGGTTGAAAGGTAGTAAGCGGGATGGAAGCAGCCGAAAAGATTCCTCAATTAGAAAATTCAATGATCATGAAAATATATATCTTGAAGCGTGGAATCTGATCCAGCTTTAACCTCTTTATGCCTCGCTTTCGACACCTCCACACCAATAAACAATCCGGTTATACCTGTTTGATACCTACGCGCGAAACTTACGGCCGTTTACCCCGTAAAGCCCAGCACCAATAAAATAGCGTCAGTGAGAAACGGCCGTAATTTATTGCGGCTGCTTGCTGCCAAAGAGCACACCCTAACAGGAGATACGGATAGCAAATGAGCTTAATCCAAATAAAAATTGAGGAGCGACATAAGCTTGCGCACCTTTTTCAAGATCATCCAGGGGGCCTCATTCCCCAATCAATTTTAGATGGATATTCGGGTAGAGCCTTAGCTAACCAAACGTTGAAGTTTGCAGCCTTAGAAATCCCATCCGCCAGAGTGTGCATTTTGGGTGGCGATTTTTCACAAACCGAGGTGCGTGAATATTTAAAGTCGTTACCTGGATTCAGTCAGGTCTTCTTTGCTGATAAAAGTTTCATTGACGTTGCCCAAGAGGTGCATCCCGGCAAGTGGATTGAATTAGAAAGGCATGCCTTCTCCGCTGACAGGCTAAACCCTGAGTATCTCAAGACCCTTAAATCTAAAATCCCTGATGGTTTTCAGATTGTCAAAATTGATATTTCACTGGCGCGGCAACTGCGAAAACGAAAAAATAAATTTGCTAAGGCACATGGATTCAATTTTGTTTCCCCTGAAGATTTCATTGCACGCGGTTTTGGTTATTGTGCCCTTGACGGCAAAAATATTGCGTGTGTCGGCTCAAGTTTTGCCGTGTGTGATGCAGGCATTGAGATACAAATTGATACTCAAAAGCAATATCAAGGAAAAGGGCTGGCTACGGCCGTTGCGGCTCATTTAATTATTGAATGTTTGGAGAAAAACCTTGTGCCTTCATGGGATGCAGCAACCACAACATCGGCAAAGCTTGCCGAGAAATTAGGTTACATGCCGGAAGGCGTATACACAATGATGGTGTTTACAAATTCCAGGTTTTTGGTGTCTCTTAGAAATACAATTCGTCGAATTAAATCATCTCGTACCAAACAGTAAACGTTATACGGTTTTAGCTCATCTCTCTTTCGACAACGCTCCCAGACTGATGTAAGCTATCCCGCATGTTAACCTTGTTTGATACCTACGAGCGAAAAAAACGGTAATCACGAAGATTGTAAGAAACAATACCGTATTCCCAACACACCCACTCGCTGCTAAAATAGACAAAGACAAGACTTGAAACGCGGAGGTTGAAATGGCTTTATTCGATCAAATTGAAAAGCAGTTGACCCAGCTTCCCCCTGAGAAGCAAAATGAAGTGTTAGATTTCATTTTGTTCTTGCGGCAGCGGCTGCAATCCGCACCAGCGATGACAGATGCGGAACGGGGGCAACGGATTAAAGCCGCTTTCCAAACTCTGGCGAAGCTCAACACCTTTGGCGATATTGAAGACCCCGTTGTCTGGCAAAAACAAATCCGCCAAGATCGGCCGCTTCCAGGACGAGACGAATGATTCTCGCTGATAGCAATTTGCTTATTTATGCCGTTGCCCAAAATGCGGCGCTGGTTGATTGGTTTGCCGAAAACAAACCGGCCGTTTCCGCAATCAGTTTGGTAGAGGTGCTTGGCTACCACAAGTTAAATCCTGCTGATAAAAGTGCGCTTGAAGCTCTGTTCTCGGAACTGACGATTCTTTATCCTTCAGCAGAGGTGTTCCAAACGGCCGTTTCCCTTCGTCAACAAAAAGCGATGTCGCTGGGTGATGCGCTCATCGCTGGGACTGCTCTCTACCACAATTTTCAACTCGCCACCCACAACACCAAAGATTTTACCTGGATTGACTCACTAACCGTCATCGATCCGTTTGAATAATCTTTGGGCACGAATCTAAAGCAACGGCCGTTTCCCCCCATCTTCGACAACACCCCCAGACTGATGTAAGCTATCCAGCATGTTAAATTTGTTTGATACCTACGAACGAAAAGTACGGCCGTTCATCCCCCTCACTCCACCTCAAGTCAAGCTGTACACTTGCGGCCTCACCGTCTACGACTACGCCCATATCGGCAACCTGCGTAGCTACATCTTTGAAGATATTTTGCGCCGCGTACTGGAATTTAACGGCCACGAGGTGCTGCACGTCATGAACATCACCGACGTGGGGCATCTGACCGATGATGCCGACGCGGGCGAGGACAAGATGGAAGTGGGCACCCGCCGCGCGGGCAAAAGCGCCTGGGAAATCGCCGAGATTTACACCGAAGCATTCAAGCAAGATTTGGCCCAGCTGCACATTCACGAGCCGCATATCTGGTGCAAGGCCACCGACCACATCGCCGAGCAAATCGGCATGATCCAGTGCATTGAGGCCAACGGCTACACCTACCGCACCAGCGACGGCATCTACTTCGATACGTCCAAGCTGGACGATTACGGCTACATCGCCCGGCTCAACATCGAGGGCTTGCAGGCGGGCAGCCGCATCGCCATGAGCGAAAAGCGCAACGCCACTGACTTTGCCCTGTGGAAATTCAGTCCGCCAGAGGCGCAGCGGCAGATGGAGTGGGACAGCCCGTGGGGCGTCGGCTTCCCTGGCTGGCACATCGAATGCTCGGCCATGGCTGCCAAGTTCCTTGGCTCATTCTTCGACATCCACTGCGGTGGTGAAGACCACATCATGGTGCACCACCCCAACGAGATTGCCCAAACGCAGGCGTGCCACGGCACGCGGCTGGCTAACTTTTGGCTGCACGGCTACTTTTTACAGCTCGATGGCCTCAAGATGTCCAAATCGTCGGGCGATTTTTTGCGGCTGCAAACGTTGATAGATCGCGGCTATGACCCGTTGGTTTATCGCTTCTTCTGCCTGGGCGGCCATTACCGCGCCAAGCTCACCTTCAACTGGCAGGCGATGGATGGAGCGGCCACGGCGCTGCAACGGTTGCGCACGGCCGTTTCCCAATGGCCATCTCCTACCCAACCCGACGAAACTTTTCTGGCTGACTTCACCGCGCAGGTGAACGACGACCTGAACATGCCCCGCGCCCTGGCCGTCGTCTGGAATTTGGTCAAGAGCGACCTGCCCAGCGGCGTAAAAAAGGCCACAATCATCGAGTTTGACCGCGTGCTGGGACTGGGTCTGGCGGATTGGCAGCCAGAAGCCGAACAGCCCATCCCCGCCGAGATTTTGGCGCTGGCCGAGCAGCGGCAGGCTGCCCGCACCGCCAAAAATTGGGCCGAGGCCGACGCTCTGCGCAACCAAATTGCTGCCGCAGGTTACGAAATCACCGACACACCCACCGGCCCCGAACTCAAGCGGAGCGCCGCCCATGCGTGAGCGGTACAAAACGATCTATCTCTCGCCCCACCTGGATGATGCGGCGCTTTCCTGCGGCGGGCGGATTTTTATGGAAACGGCCGCTTCCCACCCCATCCTCATCGTCACCCTCATGGCTGGCGACCCTGCCCCCGATTTGCCACTGTCTGACTTTGCCCAGGAGCTACACACGCGCTGGGGCTTGCCGCAAGATGCAGTGCGTGCCCGCCGCGCCGAGGATATGGCTGCCTGCCAAATTCTAGGAGCGGATTATTTGTATGGCAGCGTACAGGATTGCATTTACCGCACTGATCCGATTACGGGCGAACTGTGTTACCCCACCTGGGAGATTGTTAAAAGCACCCAGCATCCCGCCGACAAGGTAACTGTTGCCCGACTGGTTGAATTGTTCAACCAGCTTCCTCCGGCGGATGAGATTGTAGCTCCGCTGACTGTGGGTCAGCATCTGGACCATCGGCTGGTGCGGCAGGCAGCGGAGCGAGCTTTTGGCGCAGCGCGTCTTACCTATTATGAAGATTATCCGTATGCCGCCGTTTCGGGGGCGCTGGAAGCTGTGCTTACCCCGGAGATGCAATCTACCCAGATTTTGCTGCCAGAAACGGCCGTAACCGCCAAAATTGAAGCGATCTGGGCCTACGCTTCCCAACGCAGCAGCTTTTTTGACGATTGGCAAGATGCACAGGACAAAATTCGTGCCTACGCCGCCCAGGTCGGTGGGGAGCGATATTGGCGTTTTGCCAAAAGCTAACCATTGTTTGGGGATACGGCCGTTTGCCGTTAAGATTCCGTTGGTTTTAGGTAAAGATTACTTCCATTAGTACCGTGTCGCTTGATTATTTGCGCGGGGTCAACTTATAATAACGCGCACACAAGGAGACGACCGCAACCTATCATGGGGCGACTAACTACCAGGCAACTTGCCAGCAAAAGAGGCCGACAAAAAAAGGCGCAGCGTAGCGGCTTGCAGCCAGGTGACATGCTGCAAGAGCGGTACCGCATCGTCGGGCCGCTGGGCGCTGGCGGGTTTAGCTCCGTGTATCAGGCCCGCGACATGCGCTTTCCCAACGTCACCAAGCTCTGCGCCGTCAAAGAGATGGTGATCTCCACTCCAGACCCGCAAATGCGGGAACTCACCATCAAATCGTTTGAGCGCGAAGCCAGCATGTTAGCCATGCTGGACCACCCTGCTATCCCCGATGTATCCGACTACTTTACCGAAGGCGACCGCTCTTACCTGATCCTGGAGCTGATCCGGGGTAAAGATTTGGACGAATGGCTGGAGGAGCAAACCGACTACCTGGATCAGGAGACAGCTATCTCTTGGGCCATGCAGTTGTGCGATGCGTTGTATCATCTGCACAGCCAAAAACCGCAGCCCATTGTCTTCCGCGATGTGAAGCCGTCCAATATCATGCTGGATCATCGCGAGCGCATTCGCCTGATTGATTTTGGCATTGCCAAGGTGTTTGAGATGGGCGACAAGGGCACGATGATCGGCACCGAAGGGTACTCGCCGCCGGAGCAGTACCGGGGGCAAGCAGAGCCGGCCGGGGATATTTATGCGCTGGGGGCCACGCTGCACCATTTGCTCACCCGGCAAGACCCACGCCTGGAACCACCGTTCACCTTTGCCGAACGGCCGATTTCCAAAGTGAATCCATCTGTCACCCCTGCTTTCGAGGCGATTATCAATCGCTGTCTGGCTTATGACCCCAAGGATCGTTTCCCCGATGCCAAGGCGCTGAAAGATGCGTTGGAAGTGCTGGTGCAGCGTCCGGCAACGGCCGTTTTCGATAGCAATCCCAATTTGACCATTCCCCAAACCAGCAGTCCCGCAGCTGTTGCTGTTCACACAAATACACCGGCTGTGACTCCTGCGCCAGAAATGAGCCAGGTTCAGCCGATCTGGCAATTTAAGTGCGAGGACGAGATTCGGGGGAAAGCGGCCGTTTCTGGCAACATGGTGTTCGTAGGCGCATACGATAATAATTTATACGCACTCAACAGTGAAACCGGAGAATTTTTGTGGAAGTTCCCCGCATCGGACAGCGTGGGCGGCAGTACGCCATTTGTCTATGAAGACAACATCTTCATCGGCTCTGCCGACAAGCACCTGTACTGCATTCAGCGGCGCACAGGCCGCCAAAATTGGCGATACGCTACCAATGGCGCGATTTACGCCTCGCCTGTTGTTCGCTACGATCATGTCTTCTTTGGCTCAGATGATGGCCATTTTTACGCCTTGGAAGCACATCAGGGTCGGCCAAAATGGAAAGCCAATGCATATGCGGCCGTTCGCTCCACCGCCTTTGTGGATGATGAGCGCATCTTTTTTGGCACCGAAGGCGGGTATATTTTTTGCGTAGAAATTGCCAGCGGCAAAACCAAATGGCAGGCGCAAGCCAAGCGCAACGTTACCTCATCGCCAACTGTAGCCGATGAAATTGTGTTTGTTGGGTCACTGGATGGCACCGTATATGCTTTGGATGCCAATACGGGCTGGATTATTTGGCGTTTTCGTTCACGGCGACCCATTGTGTCGTCGCCAACCGTGCATGATACTGCTGTGTACATTGGCTCCTCTGATGGCAGCCTGTATGTGCTGGATATGGACACGGGGCGACAGCAATGGACATTTGAACTGGATGGACAAATTGCTTCCTCGCCAGTCGTTTGGAATGATGCGGTCTATTTTGGCGGTACAGATGGGTTTGTGTATTGCCTTTCCACCAAGAAAGGGGACATCAACTGGAAATTTAACACGGGTGCGCCTGTGATTTCATCACCAACAATTGCTGATGGCGTGGTTTACATCGGCTCAACCAACCATTATATTTATGCATTACCTGCCTAAGCGATGGCAGATGCAAATCAAAGATTGGACTTTACTATGAACGAAACACCTCCTTTTATAGAACCTGAGGAGAAGCCAACCAAGCCAGACAGCGTAGCCGCAGAAGCAGAGGCCGATGAAGCGCAAACGGCCGAACTAGACGATACGGCTCTGATGCATGAACCTACGGATACCGCCATTATTAATACAGGCACCTCCCAGAAGGAAGCTGTAGGCGTTGAGCCAACCTTGCGGGCTGGTATGCGTTGCGATGTTGGTGCACGGGAGCGGAATGAAGATTCTTGCCTGGTGTTTAGTTCTGAGGCGGGCGGTCATTTTTCGTTGATGCCTTTTGGTTTGTACATTGTGGCTGATGGCATGGGTGGGCATACCAACGGTCATGTCGCCAGTCGTATTGCTTCACGGGTAGCGGCGCATTACATCTTGAGCAAAATTTATATGCCGCTGCTGCAAACGGTTGGGCCACCCACCCAGGTGCCCATTCAGGAAGTGTTGTTAGATGCGGCCCAGGCGGCCAATACGGCCGTCTTCGAAGATGATCCAGACGTAGACAGTGGCACCACCCTGACAGTTGCTTTGGTGCTGGGGCGTCGTTTGCACGTGGCGCACGTGGGCGACAGCCGCCTTTACCTGCTGGCCGATGGCAAGCTGGAGCAAATCACCAACGATCATTCCCTGGTGCAGCGGCTGCAAGATGTGGGCACGCTGACAGCAGAAGAGGCAACCATGTACCGCTATCGCAATGTGCTGTTGCGGGCGGTTGGCCAGGGCGAAGAAGTAGAAGTAGATACTTATATGCGCTTGTTGCCCCACAATGGCAAATTGTTGTTGTGCAGTGATGGCTTGTGCGGATTTGTCTCGGACGAGATGATTCAGAAAATATTAGAAAAAGATAGCTCGCTGCCGCAGATGGTGGATGATCTATATGAAACAGCTTTGGCATCGCATAGTAATGATAATGTAACGGCCGTTGTGGTAGACTACTCCTTATAATTGTCGTTAGGCTAAATGTGTCCAGAGCAGGAGGGTGTCTTTGTTTAGACGATTTGGGCATTGCTCACACCGTTTATTTGCCTTCCGTTTGTCCATCCATTGAGCATTGACCCACTCGTTTGGCCCACAGAGATACAAAAATCGCTGGTGAAGTTCCCGGTATGGCATCGCTGTTATTATGTATAATCTAAGCAAACCACAGAAGGTAGTGTGAAAACAGAAGGCACTTACTGCTTTTGCGAACGGCCGTAATCTAACTTTATGGACAAAGAGTTTGAGTATTACACCATCCTCGGCTTGACCCCAGAGGCTACGCTCGAAGAAATTCAAGATGCCTTTGCTGAACGCCGCACCAAATTCCCCGCCGACAAACGAGACAAAGAAGCCAGCCCGGAATATGCGCGTTTGGCCAACGCCTACGAAGTCCTTAGCGATTCGGGTCGTCGTGCCACTTACGACTCCTTGCTGGCCGAAACCAGAACCCTGGAAAAAGTTAATTTGCAGCTTCTTACCAGTCGCGACCGAATTAAAGTGTCCGACGCAGAGCAGATGGTTTACCTGCTGCTAAACATTTTGCCCCCCAAACAAGAAGCCCAAAAACAGCCGCTCAACCTGAGCCTGGTAATAGACAAAAGCACCTCAATGCAGGGCAATCGTTTAAGCCATGTTAAGACGGCTATCGAACTGATTGTCAACAAATTATCGTCGGCAGACACACTTTCTATTGTTAGCTTTAGTGACCGGGCAGAGGTGGTCGTGCCTTCGGGTAAGGTGGAAAATGCAACGGCCGTAATTGGCAAGCTGCGTGGCATACAAGCCTCTGGCGGTACAGAAATTTTCCACGGCCTGCAAGCCGGTATGCAGGAACTGGGCAAAGTACCATTAAACGCCCACACCAACTACCTCATTCTGTTGACAGACGGCCACACCTATGGCGATGCAGCTCAATGCCTCGATTTAGCGCGGCGTATGGCAGAACAAAACATAGGCATCAGCGCCTTCGGCCTAGGCACCGAATGGAACGACCAATTTCTGGATGCCCTCGTTGCGCCATCTGGTGGTAATTCCAATTTTGTGGAACAGCCACAAGAAATTTTGCAGCATTTGCAAAAGCGCATTCAGGGATTAGGCACCATTTATGCCCAAAACCTCAGCCTCAAGGCGGATTTGCACCGCAAAGTTTCCATTCACTATGGGTTTAAAATGGAACCGTTTGCCCAGCCGCTAAACATAGACGACGGGCTGCTGCATCTGGGCAATCTGGAAGGTCGTTCACCAGTTTCTGTGCTGCTAGAGCTAAAAATATCGCCCAGCCCGGTTGAAACGCGCATAAACCTCAATGTGGAACTTTTGGCTGACATTCCAGGCCCACAATTACGTGAGCAGACGTTTAAACACACACATCAGCTTTATGTGTTGTCAGACATGAAACAAGAAATGCCACCAGAAAAAATTGTCGAAGCCGTGCGCGTGATGAACATGTACCGCATGAACGAAAAAGTTTGGCAAGAAGTAGAAGCTGGCCGACTGGATGTGGCGACGACAAGAATGCAGCATTTAAGCACCCGGTTGCTAGAGGCTGGCGAAACGGCGCTTGCCCAACAGGCTCAGCAAGAGATGGAGCAAATCTCCAGGGTCGGCACCATGTCTTTAGCTGGCAGAAAAAAGTTAAAATATGGTACGCGTGCGCTGATTGATAAAACACAGCTCAACGATATGCAAAATGATTAAGTGTACAGAATGTGGCTCTGCGCAGGAAGATGGAGCGCTATTTTGCAGTGAGTGCGGCGGGTTTCTCATTGTAGAACCTGGCAAGATTACGGCCGTACTTCCCTTTTCCGAATTTGCCAACCGTCCACCGCCGCCCCCCCTCCCGGAAGAGTCGTTGGCCCCGGCAACGCAAGCGTACAAAGTAACGCTAGTTGTGCCTAGCAGTCGCCGCCGCTTCAAGTTGGAAATTGAAGATGAAGTGCAAATCGGCCGTGCTTCATCAGAGTTGATTCCCGAAGTAGACCTCACCGATGACGACGGAGCCGAAAAAGGCGTCTCACGGCATCATGCCAAAATTCAGGCTGTGCAGGGTGGTCTGGTATTGGTAGATTTGGGCAGCACCAATGGCACCCTGCTCAACAACTATCGGTTGCCCCCACAAGAACCCTTCCCGCTCAAAAGTGGCGACGAGATACGTTTTGGCGATTTGCTCATTCACCTGTTTATGGCCAATCCCGGCGAAAATTAATGCGCCGACTTGTTTTCTGAGGTTGGTTTAAAACTTTCAGTTTAAGAGGTCATTATTATGATTACAGTCATTGTTCACATTAGAAATGAAGATGCTTTTGAATGCGAAATTGATGAGATGCCATCCCCTTCAAGCCAGTTCATTCAGGTACATAACCCCCGCCTGCGCGATGGCAAGGATTTGCACTACCTGGATGAAGAAGTAACCAGTATGTTAGTGCCCTGGCATCGTATCAACTTTGTCCAGATTTTGCCGTCTGGTGATGTTGAAGAAGTTGTGAGTTTTGTTCGATAACGGAGTACACAAAGAAGCTTATGGTTGAACAAGTCCCAGATTCACTAGAGCCAACAGCCCCCCGCCTTGTACTGGTGGTAGATGATGAGTCGCGGATGCGGCGTTTTATTCGCATGAATATGGAGCTGGAAGGGTACCAGATCATCGAAGCTGAAAATGGTTTGGTTGCCCTGGAACAAATTCGGCAGCACACTCCAGACCTGGTCATTATGGACGTGATGATGCCGGAAATGGATGGCTTTGAGACGCTCAAACTGCTGCGCGAAATTTCCACGGTGCCTGTCATTTTGCTCACGGTAAAAAGTGATGAAGATGACAAAATTCAGGGGTTAAGCCTGGGTGCCGATGATTACGTCACGAAGCCATTTAGCCCCAGAGAGTTAGTTACACGGGTAACGGCCGTTCTCCGACGCGCCGAATGGCCAGCCCCACCACCCAGAACCATCCTGCGCATAGATGACCGACTCTCCGTAGACTTTAATCGGCATCAAGTTATCGTCAATAACGAACGCATAGACCTGCGCCCTACCGAATACCGCCTGCTCAACCACCTCATCCAAAATGCAGGCTGGGTAGTCCCCCACGAAACCTTGCTGGCCAAAGTTTGGGGGTACGAATACCGGGACGAAACGCATTACTTACGCCTCTACATTAACTACTTGCGCAAAAAAATAGAAGAAGACCCCGCCAACCCCTACTACATCCTTACAGAACGCGGCGTGGGCTACCGCTTTGTAGATTACAAGAAGGCGTAAAAAGTTTACTTTTTGCCGGTTTTTAATATCATTACCCGTTATGGCACACACAATTGCGTCTGACGGCAAGCAGTTCTTTGATCAAATTAACAAGTACCTTAGTGCTGACGACCGAATACGTGTGCAGGACGCTTTTGCCCTCGCTCGCCGGGAACACGGAGACCAACGCCGTAAGTCCGGCGAGCTTTTTTTTACCCACCCCCTCACCGTTGCTTATTACATCTCTCAATATTTGCTAGATGCCCCCACGCTTATTGCGGCTCTGCTGCATGATGTTGCGGAGGACACCCGGGTTACCATCGAAGAAATTGAAGCACAGTTTGGCCAAGAGGTGGCCATGTTGGTGGATGGCGTGACCAAATTGAAAGATGTTACCAAGGGGGTTGCGCGGCGCAAAGAGTTGTCCAAGCAAGAGATAGAGGATTTAACCCTGCACAAGCTGCTGGCGGCCATGACCCGTGATGTACGCGCCGTGATCATCAAACTATTTGACAGGCTGCATAACATGCGCACCATCAAAGCCACACCACACGGCCGTCAGATATACAAAGCAAAAGAAACCTTGTCTGTTTATGCACCATTGGCCAACCGCTTAGGCATTTGGCGGCTTAAAAACGAACTGGAATCCCTCTCCCTTGAAGTGTTACAGCCAGATGCCCACACCATCATTAAAAGCCGTTTGGCGCAAATCCATGAAGAGCAGCAAGAAGAATATCAGCTAATTAGCGGGCAAATTTTTGATTGCTTGCTGCAAGCCAACCTGGACGTGCGTCGCGTCTTTTTGGCCCCGGAAAATATTTACAGTGTGTACCAGGATTTATGTGACAATGGCGCGTCGCTGTATGACGTAGACAAAACCATGCGGCTGGTGGTATTGCTTGAGGATTGGCAATCTTGCTACCAGGCTGTGGGCTACCTGCACCAACTTTGGCAGCCAGTACCTGGCACATTTGATGATTATGTGGCGGTGGCCCGTGACAATTTGTACCGTTCGCTGCACTCTACCGTTGTCCATGCGAATGGTCAGCATCTAAAACTGCGGCTGCGTACCGATGCGATGGATAAAGTGTCTGACGTGGGGGTGTTGGCGCGCTGGCTTTACGCAGAGACGCCCATGTGGACCAGTGGCGTTGCGGGTCGTATGGAAGCGTTTTTAGAGAATATCAGCGAAAACATCAACATGGAGCCGCAAGATCCAACAGCGGGCGTGCGCGGCGTGGTTGAAGATGTGTTCCGCAAGCAAATCCGGGTGTTTACGCCGCGTGGAGATGCTGTAGAGCTGGTAAAAGGGGCCACGCCCTTAGATTTTGCCTACGCGATTCACACCGGGTTAGGGAATCAGTGCCATTCTGCGTATGTCAATGATATGCTGTATTCGCTAAATCGGCCGTTGCATGATGGCATGAAGGTGCGCATCATGAAGAAAGAGAAGGCGCAGCCGCAGCGCGCCTGGCTAGATGAAGATTTAGGATACATCATGACCAACTACGCCCGCAGCCACGCGCGGCGCTGGTTCAGGAGGCTGCCCCAACGAGAAGCGGTATATCAGGGTCTGAAACTTTTACACGACGAGCTGAGTATGTTAGGACTTCACAGCCATCCGCATGAACGTGTCGCCCAAGCGTTTGGCTATGATAACATCCAGGATATGTATTATGAGCTGGGACGAGCAGAGCTGTTGCCTACGGCCGTTACCACCCAACTCGTCGAAGAAATGTGGTCACAAGGCCCAGCTCGTCACTTGGGCAAGGTTGTGTACTCTGACGCCGGTGACCAGTTTGTAGTAGCCCAGGCAGAAGGGCGCAACATTCGCCTTTGCGGCACCTGTAATCCACGCCCACCAGACTCCATTATTGGGTTTTTACGGTTAGATGGCGGTGTTACCGTGCATCAGCATCGGTGTCCCACCTTGAACCCTGAGCGATTGGCAGGACGTAAGCTGATTCTGGCTTGGGGTGAAGCTGCCCCGCGTGAAGTGCGCCAGATAAAGCTGCAAGTCAAGGTGTATGATCGTCCCGGTTTGCTGTTTGAAATTACGCAACTGATGAACGATGAAGGTATCAATATTTCGTATATTCATACCCCGGAGCCGGGTGCGCCGAACGAAGTTCACATTCACCTGGAAATAGAGGTGCTACGCCCGCGCCAACTGGTGCGCATCTTGCACCAGATTCGGGCGCTGGCCAACGTGTTTTTGGTTGAAATCGTGGATTCGTTTGTTGTGCCAGAGCCGCTGCTCCCCGCAGACTCGTTTTACCGCCCCGAATAGCTCTACAGATTCTCGATTTCCACAGACTTTACCGGATCGGCTAGCTCAAAACCAAAGATTTTGCCATAAAAATAGAGCTCCCCATCCATTGCTCGTTTAATGTTTTCGGCG
The DNA here is from genome assembly GCA_020634455.1 of Ardenticatenaceae bacterium. GTDB lineage: Bacteria > Chloroflexota > Anaerolineae > Promineifilales > Promineifilaceae > Leptofilum. The sequence goes on from JACKBQ010000001.1 coordinate 2,742,920, forward strand.
CTGCGAAAGCCGTGCTGTTCGCCGGGGAAAGCAACATAGGCTACCGGAATGCCCTTAGCCTTGACGGCCTCAAACATCTTTTCAGCCTGATTGGGCGGTACCACCTTATCTTCCAGCCCCTGGAACAAAATGAGCGGGCAATTGATCATTTCGGTGTGATGGATGGGAGAACGTTCTTCGTATACTTGCCTGGCTTCTGGATATGGGCCAACCATGCTGTCCAGATAGCGCGACTCAAATTTGTGGGTTTCCTGGGCTAGTGCTGCCAGGTCGCTGACGCCAAAGAAACTGGCTCCGGCGCTGAAGGTGTCGTAAAAAGTGAGGGCGCAAAGCGTCGTGTAGCCGCCGGCGCTGCCGCCGCGAATGGCTAACTGCGCGCCATCTGCCAACCCCTGGCGTACCAGATATTTAGCGCCATTAATGCAGTCTTGCACGTCCACAATGCCCCATTGCCCGTTGAGCCGCTGCCGGTAGGAACGGCCGTATCCCGTACTCCCCCCATAATTAACATCCAAAACCGCAAAACCCCGGCTGGTCCAATATTGCGTGCCCAAATTCAGTGTAGTTTGCGTGGCGCTGGTGGGTCCGCCGTGGCTGATCACCAACAGCGGCGGTGCGTCATCTTCTGGGGCCACAAAATCCCGGTTTTGTGGCGGATAGTAAATGGCATGTGCCGTCAGGCCATTTCCGGTGGGAAATTCGACTGGTTCTGGCACCGAGAGGTACGCTTTGTCTACCGTCAGATCTGTAGATTGGCGCAGAATTTGGGCCTCATTGGTTTGCAAATTGAGCCGCACAATGGCGTTGGGGCGTGTGGAAGACCCCCCGATGAAATAAGCAAATCCATTGCTAACCCGTAAATCTGCCAAAGAGGTGTAGGGCGTGTCAATGGGGGCTAGCGCACCATGCTCGGTGTGCAGTCGTGCCAAATGCCAGATGCCGTTTTGGGTGTAGGTGCAAATAATGCTGTCCTCTCGCTCAAATCCGTAAGTGGACATGCCAAACACCCACTGCGGACGGCCGAATTCGGCATCCATCATGTAAACAGACTGAATTTTCCCGTCGCGCCAGCGGTACAAATTCCACCAATCTGTGCGATCAGATACAAAATATAATTCACCGTTGGGCGACCATTCTGGTTGGAAGATGGATTCGTTTGGGCCACCGGCAATTTTGGTGATGTTGCTCAGGCTGGTGCCTGCTTCATCCAAATCGGCTAGCCATAGTTCGGTGCCGTCCCAGGGCATGTTGGGGTGGTTCCAGCTTAACCAGGCGAGTTTACGGCCGTTTGGGCTGAGTTTGGGCGAGGCGTAAAAGCTGCTGCCAGAAGCCAGCACCGTGCCCGTTTCGTGGTGCCCATCCAGATTCAGGCTGATGAGGCTGTTATTTGGCTCCGCGCCCGGCTCGCTGTGATCTTCCCGAATGCCAAAGAGTCGGCCCCGGCTGGCATCCACAAAGCCGTCGGCAAAACGGAGTGGTTCGCTGGCGGTAAGGGGGTCGGGTTCGCTAAACGGATACTGCACATACAGCCGCTGATCCACAAAGTTGGTGAAATAAATCACGTCGTCGTGGACGGCATAGCTGCCGCCGCCGTACTCATGTACGCGGGTGCGTACGTTAAATCCGGCCGCCGACAGTTCTTCATGACCCCCATCGGGCGTCCATTTGACCAGGGCGTTACGGCCGTTTTCAGATGGCCGTCCTTCTGTCCAGTAAACGGCATCGCCATCTACCACTAATTGGCTCAAGCCAATGGATCCAACCACGATAAGATCAGAGCTGATGGGGGATTTCCAGGAACCGTATGGGGCAATCTTTTTACTCATCGGCAAATGATAAACCGCATCAAGTAAATCGCCAACAAAACAAACAAGGTATAATGGTTCGCATGGTATCTGATCCTAATTCCCCCCACTTTTGGCAAGAGAGTTACAGGAACGGCCGTACAGCCTGGGACCTCGGCTACCCAACCCCCGTTTTTGCCAGATTAGCGCAAAGCGGCAGCTACCTGCCAGGTAAGATGATTGTGCTGGGGGCGGGGCGCGGCTACGATGCGCGGCTGTTTGCCCAGCATGGTTTTGAGGTGTTAGCTGTAGATTTTGCTTCAGATGCGGTAGTCGCCATGCACATGCACAATGATCCACAACACCCGGTGCAGGTTTTGCAGGCAGATATGTTTAAATTACCTGAGACGATGAACGGCCGTTTCGATTACGTTCTGGAATATGTTTGCTTTTGCGCTATAGACCCATCCCGACGCGACGAATTTGCGGCCCTGACGGCACGGCTCCTCAAGCCCGGTGGCCTGTACATCACCCTTGCTTTTCCAATCGGCCGTCGGGCAGGTGGGCCACCCTTCGTCATTCAGCCAGATGCCATCATTGAACAGTTTTCAGCACACGGGTTTAGTTTGCACCACCGCGAATTTCCGCCAGATTCCATCCTTTCCCGCCAGAAAATCGAAGAATTGCTCATCCTTAAGCGAGATTGATCTTCCCCAAAAAACTGGTTGACAACAGCGACGTTTGTTTTGTATACTACGTTTAGTTTGTACTAAACGTTATAATCAAACAGGACGATGTATATGAACCAGGATTTACAACAAGCCCAGCAAACGTTTATTCAAGGCATGATTCGGATTAGCCATTTTTGGGGGTTTCCCAAAGCGATGGGGGCTATTTACGGAGCCATTTATCTGGCCCCCGCACCACTTTCTCTGGACGAAATTGTAGAGCAGGTGGGTGTGACCAAAGGTGCCGTAAGCACCAATGTGCGCACGCTGGAGCGGCTGGGCATGGTGCACAAGCAGCTCCAACTCGGCGACCGCAAAGATTATTACACCCCCGAAACTGATTTCTGGAAGATTATCCGCACAGTGTTACGAGAGCGCGAAAAGCAAGAATTTGATGTGGCTCTGCGTACGGTGGACGACAGTTTAGCCATCGTAAACAGCCAGGCAGCTACTGCCTCTGATCCAGAAGATGCAGAAATGACAAAGCTGTACCGGGAGCGCATGGAAAAAATGAAATCATTTTTCCATACGTTGGACAACATCGTTGCCACGCTGCTGGCTCTGGATGAACTCCGTTTGAGCACTGTGCAGCGCCTGTTTGGAAAAACAACACCCAACAAGGAGTCATAAACATGTCATCATCACAAAAACATGCCGTCACCGGAGCCTTTGGCTATTCAGGCAGGTACATTGCCCAACGACTGTTAAACCAGGGGCATGAAGTTATCACCCTTACCAATTCAGCTGAACGGGCCAGCCCATTTGGTAATCGCGTGCAGGCGTATCCCTTCAATTTTGAAAACACAGAGTTGCTAACCGAAAGCTTGCGTGGTGTAAAGGTGCTGTACAACACGTATTGGGTTCGCTTTAACCATGAAACGTTCCAGCACGCTTCGGCCGTGGCCAACACGCTGAAACTGTTTCAGGCAGCCAAAGCGGCTGGCGTGGAGCGGGTGGTGCACATCAGCATTACCAACCCGTCGCTCGGCTCGCCGCTGGAATATTTTAGGGGCAAGGCAGAGCTGGAAGAAGCGCTGATGGCGTCTGGACTTTCCTATTCAATCCTGCGGCCTACCGTTTTGTTTGGCAAGGAAGATATTTTGATCAACAACATCGCCTGGATGGTGCGCAAGTTCCCGGTGTTTGGCGTGTTTGGCGATGGGCAGTATCGCTTGCAGCCAATCTACGTAGACGATCTGGCGGCGTTGGCGGTGGCGGAAGGTGCCAGCCGGGAGAATCGTATTGTCAACGCTATCGGCCCAGAAACATTTACCTACCGCGAACTGGTGGCGGTGATTGGTGAGGTGGTTGGCAAAAAACGGCCGATTCTCTCCATGCCCCCCGTTTTAGGTTACTGGCTGGGGCGGGCCGTCAGTTTGTTGGTAGATGACGTGCTGGTTACCCGGGAAGAAATTGAGGGGTTGATGGCCGGATTGCTGTGCGTAGATACTCCGCCCACAGGCACCACCTCGCTGACGGCCTGGGCGCGCAGACATGCGGCCACCCTGGGCAAAACGTACACCAGTGAATTGGCCAGACGGCGGGACAGAACGGCCGTTTACGCCTCAAATTAGTACCTTCTTGGTGAAATTCTGGCTTGTCCAGGTTAGGGCAGGGTGAAAGTGGTGAGCGGAATGTTGTCCTGGCCATTGGGCTGCTGCAGGCGGCTGGCGTTGGGCAGGTAGAGGCCGGTGGTGAGCGTGTAATTGCCGGGCGGCAGCGTGCCGGGCAAGGTGATGGCGTGCGGATCAACAATAAATTCGCCGGGCAGCCAGCCGGTGGTGGGGCGCGCCCAGCCTGCGGGCAAGCCGTCTGATTGGGCCACGATACGGCCGTCTGCCCCCAAAAGATGCACAAATACCCGGTAACTCTCACTCAGTTCAGTCGTTGCCTGCCACACCAGTTGCAAATTGAGCCGTTCTCCCGCTGCCAGGGTGGGCGCATCCAGCGAAAAGCCCACCAGCGTCGCCTGCTCGCTGAGGGTAACGCCAACGGCCGTTTCCACCACAGGCATTTGCATCAACCGTTCCGGAGCCGTAATTTTTAGCTCGCCCCAGCGTACGGTCTGGCCGTTGGGGAAGGCGAGCTGCCATTGGTAACGGCCGTTTTCAAGATTGACGGGTAAGCGCTGCAAATGCTGGCTGCGCCACGCCCCAGCGCCAAAATTGGGCAGGCTCACAGGCCAGTTGGAGACGGCCGTTTCCGTTTCATCAATCAGGCTTAGCGTAACGGCCGTTTCTTGCTGTGCCGCCCAAAAAAGCGTTACCAACACAGAATCCCCCGGTGCCGCTTCCACGCGATCCAGATTGCTGCCCAGCAGCGTGATCGTGCCGTCAGTAACGTCCAGCTGGTGCTGTAGCGGCAGGTCGTTGGGCCACGGCTCAGTTGGGGGTCCTACCGTCACCGTGCCTAGCTCCAGCTCTGGGCCGACGGGTTGGCCGCTGGCGGTGTAAAAGGTGAGCGGCGTCAGGCTGTTCTGCTCAAAAAAGGAGAGTAGGAGCGTGTAGCTGCCGGGTGGCGTGCCGGGCAGCAAATCCACAAAGTAGGCGGTGAGGGCGTACTTGTCGGTGGGCCAGCCCGTGGTGGGCGGCGGATTGCGCAGCCAGCGGTAATCACGCAATCCTTCTTCAGACCAGCGACGGCCGTTTTCCCCAATCAGCGTCAGCCCCACTTTGTAGTTGGCGGGCAGCGGCTGCAGCGCCTGCCAGTAGAGGGTGAGGGCAACGGGCTGATCGGCAAGAACGGCCGTATTCCAATCATCCAGCCCCAGCAGCCGCACCTGGGCCGGGTTGTCTGGCGAACCTAACGTCACGTCCAGTGGTTGAGCCACGCTCGCCAGCGCTCCATCGTGCAGCCGCGCCTGCCGCAGCGGCGTTTGCCCCGCATCCACCAGCAGCAGCTTGCCGGTGATGAGCAGCGCGGCGACGGTAAGCGGTAAGCCGTAGTCGGTGATCGGTAATCGGTGATCGGTGATCCGTAAACCGTTTACCGAATACCGATAACCGATTACCAATGCCAAAATCACACTCAACAGCGACACGCCATCCGCGGCCAGCCGCAGGGGCGTTTCGCGGAAGGTGGCAATGAGGGTGGCACGGCCGTTTGGCACGGGCACGGTAATCCAGCCTTCCGGGTCTGATGCGCGAATCGGCACCTCTTCCCCGTTGACGATGACGTGCCAGCCTGGGAAGTTGAAGATGCGTAAGGTGGCGGTGAAGGGAACGGCCGTTTCTAGTTCGATTTTGGTGGTTAATGGCTCGTTGCTGGTTGATAGAACGGTGGCTTCAGCAGGTAATGTGCTTTCATCCAGGCGGGCTTGCCAGGCAGGTGGTTCGGTCGGGTCGGGCACGATTTCTACCGTGCGGGGCAGCAGTTCGCCGCTGGCCGTGCTGCCCAGCGTTTGCGTGGCTTGCTCCCAGGCCACCAGGCCATCCACGGACAAATCATCCGGCACGTTGCACAAATCTGGGTACAGCCAGCCCCAATGCCCCACCGACAAAATCGCAATAACAAAAAGGTTTAACGCAGAGGTGCGGAGGGGCAGAGGTGCAGAAGAAAAATCCGTGTCATCCGCGTTCATCCGCGTCCCATTCCCAAAGCCTCCGCAGAGAAAGGCGGCAAGGAAGCTGGCGGGGGCCAAAAAGCGCCAGGGAAATTGGAAGGCGGCCAGTTGGGGAACGGCCGTCCACAAAAATTCCGACGCCTGTACGGTGAGAAAAAGATAGCCCACCAGCCCCAGTAGCAAAAAGCCCACTGGCCAGCGGTTGACCTGGCTGCGTCGCCAGGCCAGTCCCGCCCCGGCCAAGGCCAGGCTGAGCAGCAGCAGGCCGAGGGCGCGCGGTGGCCAATCGTTGAGCAAGCTGGGGTCAGCGTTGCGGGGCAGCGCCAGCAGTTGATCCAGCGGCAAAAAGTTATTGAAGTACAGAAACGGCCAGGCGCTGTTGGCCCGGCCAAACTGGATGGCGCTGCGTTCGGCGATGGCGGGCAGCCAGAAGAAGGCGCTGCCGCCGATGCCTAGCAGCAGACCTGCTGCGCCGCGCCACAAATTTTGCCAGGAACGGCCGTCTACCCACCACCACAGCCCAATCCAGCCCACAAACAGCGGCAAAAAGGCGTAGGCCGTCACGTCGTGGGTGTAAATGAGCAAGATGAAGCTGAAAACGGCCGTACCCAACCCCCAGCCGTTGCGTTCCCGCTGCCAGCGGTACAGTCCCCACAGCACCAGCGGCGGCAGGCTCCACGCTACCGTTTCTGACAGGCTGGCGCGGTAAAAAGCCACGTACGCGTGAAACGGGGCGTACAGGTAAGCCACCGCCGCCAGTAGCCCGCCCCAATTGCCCCAAAAGGTGCGCACTAGCCACCACATCGTCCAGCCGGAGGCGACAATGCCCAGGCCGTACACCAGGTTGAGCGCCACTGGCCAACTGAGACCGATGGTGTGGAATACGGCCGTAACCTGCGCCGAAAACGGAGATTGGTACAGGAACAGCGGGTAGCCAAAGCCATGCGCCATCTGCGGTGCCCAGCGGCTGAAAAGAAGGCCTTCCTCCAGCAGTGCCCCCGCCTGTACAGACCGCCACAGATGAAACATTGTATCGAAGCCACAGCTAATTTGGGTGCTGAACAGCGGCTGCAATACCGGAATGGCTAAGAAGGTAATGAGAAATGGAAAGAAGATGAGGTGTGGGAAAAGAAACGGCCGTTGCACAAGGCCAGAAAAAAGGGGGGAGGATGGGTAACGCTCACGACTCATAGCTAAACATTCCTGCGAATGAGCCGGATCATATCACACCTTGCCAAAATTGTTGTTTCCTGAGCGGTATGTTACAATTTTCGCCTGTTTGTAGCGCAATTCACAATTGCGCTATATTTTTTGTCTGTCGTCAAAGTTTAAGCCCTTCGGGTTTGCACTTTCAGTAGACAATTTAGGCAAACGCAAACCCTTAGGGTCTGCTAGCAGCAAGAAAAACCTAAACAAGCACATGGAAGAGACAATGTCCAAAATCATAGTTAGCCGGGCATTGGTGTGCGGAGGAAAGAAGATGAAAAATAAAATTGCAAAAAGCGTCCTGCTCCTCGCAGCGACACTATTCGTTGCTTTGTTTGGTCTACCTCAAAGCGACGCCGCTGCTCAGGACATCATTTCTGGCAACCTGTTTGAAAATGGAGGGTTTGAAGCTGGTTATTTCAACCAGGATGACATCCCTCAAATTGCTGTGCCCAACGGCTGGCGAATGCATTGGCTGGATGGAGTTGCCTTTGAAGGCACCGAGGGTCGGGTGGCATATCGCCCTGAAACAGTCGTCTGGAATATTCAGGATGCTCCTGAAAGTGAGCGATCCCTCTTTTTCAAGGATGGCAGCTATACCCTGAAGTTGTTTAAGCCGTGGGCACCTTTGTTTGTAGCGCTTTCACAAGAAGTATCAGGGCTAGAAGTTGGCCGCAACTACCGTATCGTTGCTCCAATTTATGTTGATATTGTGGAATCATACGAAGGTGGCAAGCAACCACCGGGCGCTCGGCCTGATGCCGGCTTTATCCGGTTTAGCGTAGGACCGGCTGGTTCCGGTTGGCGTACCGCTGACCTTACTTACAGTCCCACCTGGGGTGCCGCCAACGTTGGGGGCTTCTATCTCAACAGCATCAACTACATCTGGGATTTCACAGCCACATCAGAATCCATGATAATTTTCTTGGAAATGGGTTCTAAGGTTCCATACGTTAACAGCGGCTTCTTTATGGATGGCGTTGGCCTGTACGCTTTGGGCACAACGGGCGAAGTCCCTAGCAGCAGCAGCGGTGGCGGCACAACGGCTCAGGCTGGCCCCACGGCCACACCGTTCCCCACGCCCACACCTCGCCCGGATGGAGCCATCATCCATGTGGTGAACACCGGTGACACGTTCTGGACAATTGCCATTCGTTACGCGCCTGCGTTGGGCGTTACGCCAGAAGAAGCGCTGCCGCTGATTCGTGAGTTAAACAATAACCCGGCGTTTATCGCTGTAGGGCAAGAACTCATCATTAAGGAACCTGGCGCTGTCGTTCCCACAGCAGAACCCACGGCCGAACCGCCAGCCGAAGAAGCTGATGCTGCACCCACTGAGGAAGTCATTGAAGTTGAGGGAACCGATAGTGGCTCAGCCCCGGCAGACGCAGCCCCGGCTGAGGAAGTGGCTGAAGTGGCCGCCCCAACCACTGGCACTATTTGTGTAGCTGCTTTTGACGACCAAAATGCCGATGGCGTGCGGGACGATGCCACTGAGGGCCTGCAAGCGGACGCGGCCATCACCATTTTCCGGGGTGGCAGCACGGTAACCACGCACATCACCGATGGCGCAAGCGAGCCTTACTGCTTTGAGAACCTGGCCCCGGATACCTATCAGGTGCAAATCTTCCCGCCGGCCGATTACCAGCCAACGACCTCACCCAGCTGGGCGGTCTCTGTGGCTGAAGGCGCACAGATTTCGGTGGCCTTTGGTACGCGCTTTGATCCGCAAGAAACGGCCGTTACCGATACCACTACTACTGACACCACCACCGATACCACTGCCGTGGATAGTGAAACGGCCGATACCACTGAAACCGCTCCAGCTGAAGAAGGTGGCTTCTTTAGCAGCATTGGCGGTATCGTTTTGGTGGTTGCCGCTATCCTGGTGCTGCTGGCAGGCGTGGGCGTGGTTATGCTCCGCCGCGGGTAAGACCGGTGAACGGTAAGCGGTAAACAGTAATCGGTGGAATGCACGGATTGTCGCTCACCGATTACCGATTACGGATAACGGAATACCGAAAAGAGCGTCCTGCGGGGCGCTCTTTTTTGTTGGGCGTCAGGTTGTCGTGTGTGAATCGTGTGCAGGGCGGCAGGTGGGGGAACGGCCGTTTCCGCTACAGTTTATAGTGGATAGGTTTAGTGGCTAGTAAATTTCACCAACCACTAGTGCTCTGTTAGGCTAATTATTGAACTTTTACAATTGGATAAAGTCGCTTTAACTTGATTCGTGCATCCTCGGTTGTGAAGCGCCAATCAATGCCCACTTGCTTTTGATTGCGTTCTTCTTGCCACGCTTTGGCTCTGGCGGTCACCGTCTCCATGTCGGGCAAACGCGATTTCAAGCTTTGCCGTCGTAGAGCTGACAGTTCACACTCGGCCATGTTCAGCCAACTGGCATGAACCGGTGTGTAATGCCACTCGATTTTGTTGGCAATTCGGCGAGCCTCAAGCGGCGTAAATCGCTCATACAAACAGGCAGCATGATGAATGTTCAGGTTATCGGTCACCAAGACAATTTTTTTGGCTGTCGGATACACTTCATCTACGAGTTCCTTGAGCACCTGGGCAAAATCCAGTTTGGTGCGCTGCGCACTGACCCAAACCCGACGAAAACCGGCTAAGGGTTCAACCGCTAAAAAAAGCGAGCACTTGCCATGCCGCTCATATTCATGGTCTTCCCGTTTGGGTTGGCCGGGTTCCAGTGGCAGAGAACCGCGTGGCGTGGCGCGTAGTGCCTTCTGAATTTCATCCAGACAAACCTGCGGATAATCGGCATCGTAGGGTCGTTGGTAGACGTCCAGAATATCTTCCATCTGGGCCACAAAGCGGGACCCAGGCTGCGGCATATTCCACGATTTCACCTGCCAAGGCTTAAGTTCATTTTTTTTAGCGCATCTCCGACAGCGACATGGCTAATGGTGTCGATGATTTCTAATGACACCAACCTGTCAGCCAGTAAGCGTAGCGTCCAGCGGTCATAGCCTTCAGGTGGGTCGCTGCAAACTAGCGCCACCAGATGAGCTTCTGCTGCCCCGTCAATCTTGGGTTTAGCCCCTGGTCGTTGCTTTTCGTACAGGGCACGGTTTAATCCTTGGCTGAAGTAATGCTCTTTCAGGTTGTAGATGGTGCCTTGGCTGACCATGGCAGCCTCAACGACTTGCTTAATCGTTCGGGCCTCCCCTTGACTGCGGTCCAGAAGGAGCAGCGCTCTGGCTCGGGCGATGACTCGGGCTGAATGGACGCCAGACTTTATCAATTGTTCAAGTTCAGTTCGTTCGTCTTGTTTTAAGTAAATGTGTTGATGTGTACTCATGTCCTAATTGTGGACATTTTTAGAATAATTACAAACTTTAGCTTAACGATGCACTAGTCACCAGCCACCATCAACTATTTTCAGGAGACACCATGCGTAAAGACCAAACCACCCGCCCAATGGCACCCATTCAAACATCGCAGCACACACACCAGCCACCGCAGCCAGCTCAATTTGCCGCCCCGCCCACCCGCAAGCGACGCGGCTGTTTTGGTTGCCTGGGTCGCGCCCTGATTGGCGGCATTTTGCTGCTGGCGATGCTCATTTTTGGCGGCGTGGTGGTGGCGGGGACGTTGGTCTACTCCAATTTGTCGCAGGAAATTGAAGACGGCATTGCCAAGCTGGATGCTGCCCGCGACCGAGAAACGTTCGAAACCACGCAGATTTTTGATCGCAACGGAGCGCTGCTTTGGGAATTTTTTGGCGAGGGCAAGCGTACGGCCGTTCCTATCAGTCAAATCCCCTCCCACCTCATCCACGCCACCGTGGCCGTGGAAGATGACAGCTTCTACGAAAATCCCGGCGCAGATATTCCCTCGCTGGTGGCGGCGTTGATTGCCAACTTGCGGAACCCGAACGGCCGTCCCGTGGGAGCCAGCACCATCACCCAGCAGCTTGTCCGCCACATCGCCTTCGACTACGAAGAGCGCACCGAAGTCTCCTACAACCGCAAAACCAAAGAGATCATCCTCGCCTGGATTATGAACCGGGATTACAGCAAGGATGAAATCATGGAGATGTACCTCAACGAAATTTATTACGGCAACCTGGCCTACGGCATCGAAGCCGCCGCCGACACCTACTTTGGCAAATCGGCCCAGGAGCTGACGTTGGGCGAGGCCTCTTTGCTGGCGGCCCTGCCACAAAGCCCGGTGGAGCTGGACCCGCTGACCAACCTGGAAGGAGCCAAAGAGCGCCAATGGCTGGTGCTCAATCTGATGGTCAGCGAGAGCTTCATCACCCAGGATGAGGCCGTAGCCGCTTACCAGGCTCCGCTCAGCTTTGTGCCGCAAGAAGTGAGCCTGGAAGCGCCCCACTTTGCCGTCTACGTGCGGCAGCAGTTAGAGGCGCTGTACGGCCCGGAAATGGTTGCCAACGGCGGCCTGCGCGTGACCACCACCCTCGATTTGAACTACCAGCGGCTGGCCGAGCAGTTGGCCCAGCAGCACGTGGCCGCCGTCGGGCCGGAGCATAATTTGACCAACGCGGCGCTGGTGGCGATGAAGCCAGGCACGGGCGAGATTTTGGCCATGCTGGGCAGCGTCAATTACAAAGACGAAAGCATTGACGGCCACGTGAACGTGACGCTCTCCTTGCAGCAGCCGGGCAGCAGTATCAAACCGCTCACCTACGCCGCCGCCCTCTCCCCCGACGAGACGGGCGAAGCTGCCTGGACCGCCGCCGATTTGCTGTGGGATGTGGCAGTCGATTATCCGCAGTTTGACGGCAGCACGTATTCGCCGGTGAATTACGACGGCCGTTTCCACGGCCCCGTTCGTCTGCGCACGGCCCTGGCCAACAGCTACAACATCCCCGCCGTGCTGCTACTGCAAGATTTGGGCGTGCCACGCCTGCTGGAATTTGCCCAAAAGATGGGCATCACCAGCTGGGATCAGGATTCCAGCAACTACGGCCTGTCGCTCACGCTAGGTGGCGCAGAAGTGACGCCGCTGGAGCTGACCACCGCCTACGCTGTTTTTGCCAACAGCGGCAACCAGGTGACGCCCGTTTCCATTTTGCGCGTGCAAAAAAGTAATGGCGAACTGTTGTTCGAGCAGCCCCCACAAGCGGCCGTTTCCGTCATTGATCCTCGCGTGGCCTACCTGATTAGCAACATTTTGGACGACGATGAAGCCCGCGTCCCGGCGATGGGCCGCACCAATCCGCTGGCGCTGCACTTCCCGGCGGCGGCCAAAACCGGCACCACCAACGACTTCCGCGACAACTGGACGATGGGCTACACGCCCGGCCTCGTCGTGGGGGTGTGGACCGGCAACACGGACAACAGCGAGATGATCAACATCAGCGGCCTGACGGGTGCGGCCCCGCTGTGGAGCGATTACATGCAGGCGGTGTACACCAACTACGACCTGCTGGCGACGCTGAATGTGAATGGCGTGGCCCCGGCGACTGATTTTGTGCGGCCTGAGGGGTTGGAAGAACGGCCGTTATGCAGCATCCCCTCCGTCACCATTGGCGCAACCGAATGTGCCTCCGCCGGGTCTGAGCTATTTTTGGTAAACAGTACGCCCGCCGTCGCCGAAATTGTCGATCCCAACCTGGTGGCCTGGGAAGAAATCGAGCCAGCCGTGCTGCGGATGCCCGCCGTGCCGCTGCCGCCAGTTCCTGCCGAGGTGCTGTTGGGCGCTGAGGTAGATGAAGACGCCCCGCCGCCGCAGATATTCTGCCATCTGGCCGAAAGCACGGACGCCACGCTGCTGCCGCCCGATGCCCTGCCGCAGCTTTTCCTGGCCCCGCCGCGCAACACCGAGAGCTTGAAGGCGGCCCATGAGTGGGCGCAGGCGAATAATGTGGTGTTGTTGCCAACGGCCGTTTGCAACGACGATTTGTTGGCTCTAGCGCGTGATCCCAACCGGGTGGCCGTCTACCGCATCAGCAGCCCCACGCAGGGCGAGTCCGTCAGCGGGGTGCTGCCCATCGTGGGTACGGCCGATTTTGAGCCGGGTTCGGTGGAGTTTTACAAAATTGAGCTGGGCATCCCCAATGGCGACAGCGTGAACTGGGTGACGTTGGGCGACACGCACAACCAGCCAGTGGTCAATGGCCCGCTGGAAATGCTGCATGCGGACGCGCTGCCGCCTGGTGAATATTTCCTGCGCCTGATTGTGGTGAAAGACAGCAACTATGTCGGCGAACCATACATGATTGCGATTACCATTGAATCTGGGGCTTAAACCTCAGGCTAATAAAAATGAACGATTGCCTAAATCGGCGAGTGGCTTGTTCTGCGTTAATGGGCAATCTGATATAATTGCCGCTTGTCTTTTGGAATGCGCAGCGGCCAAAAATTTCTCAAGGAGTTGGGCTTGACCGTTTTTCTTGACGAATTTGGCTAAAAGGTCAAGCCTTAGGATTCGTTTTCTGAAAAAAGTTTGGGTAAACGAACCCGCAGCAGAGGAAAGTAAGCGTGAAGAAGAGAACGTTTTTTTTTGTATTGGTAAGCTTGAGTTTGCTGTGGCTGGCAGCGTGCGGCGGATCCCCCACACCGGAACCGGATCCGACGGATACGGCCGTTGCCCAAGTCCCTGATCCCACAGAAGTTGCCACCGACGAGCCGCCTGTGGCTACGCCGACCGCTGAAATGGTTCCTACGGAGCCAGCGCCGACGGAAGAGGCTTTGTTTCCCACCCCAGACGTGACTGCCACGTCTACGACCACTCCTACGGTGGCTTTGCCGGATTACACCGTCACCATTTTGGAACCGGCCCCAGCCACCACGCTGTTGGCAGGCCGAGAAGTTGTCTTCCGGGGTGAGGTGCTGCCGCCGACCACAGATCCGATTTCGCTGACGTTGACGATTGGTTCGTTTACGGCCGTATCCGCCCAAATTACTCCCGCAGACAATGGCATCTGGGAACTCACCACCACGCTGGCCGATGCTGCATCTGGCCCCGGCTCGCTTACGGCCGCTCTGGGCGATCTGGCGCAGGCCCAGCAGGCCAACCCCATCGCCTTTGATAGCAGCACGGACGAACCGTACATCTCTTTGGTGACACCTGTTGAGGGAGAAACGGCCGTTGCTGGCTATGCCTTCTTCATGCAGGGGGACAGCAACAACCTCATTGATGATACTTTCACCATTGGCGTGTTGGTGGATGGTTGCACAAACTTTATCGCCGCCCAAAAAATCTCGCTCACGAGTGGCCCTTGGTATGGCTACGTTATTTTGCCCCCAAATGTAGAGCCAGGCCCCGCCTGTGCCGCTGCCTACACGGGCGAGTACGGCGAAGGCAACTGGCGTGAGGCTGTGATCCCCATTCAGCTTCGTGCCTACGACGATCCGCAAGCTTCATTGCTAAATTTAGGCAATCTGGGCGAAATCACTTTCGTTGTGGGTGAGGACACCAACTTGTTTGGTGTGGCCGCCAACGTGCCAGAAGGTGTTGTAGACATCATGCTAGAACTGGATTCAGTTGGTGGCAGCGGCGTTTTGGTTACTTCTGGCAAAGCGTTTGCTGATCAGTTTGGCTTCTGGTCTATAGACCTCGATGTGCCGGATGATGCGCCTGCGGGTGCAGCTTTGCTGACTATCTCAACGGGAGAGGGCGACAATTACCAGGAAATCCGCCTATCGGTTACCATTTCCCCTTAACAAAACCAGCGTCACATCTACAGTTATTTTAGAAATTTGCTAACGCCGACTGATTGATTCACCGGCGTTTTTTGCTTATAGAGGCTCTGTTTTTCCCTGTTTGTAAGCATCTCATAATAATTTATTTAGAAATAGATCATAAGTTGGCGCATAATTAGTTGTACATAAGCAACAAACGATTTGATTGAGGTAAAAGCATGTTAATTAAAAAACGCACTGGCATCGAAATTCCATCATCAGAAATTACACCAAGGTCGGTTTATCTGTCTCGCCGCCAATTTATGCGCGGCGCGGCGCTGAGCACGGTGGCGGTAGCGGCTGGCGGTTTATTGGCGGCTTGCGGGTCACCAGAGGGTGAAACGGCCGTAACCGCTGAAAGTACCACCATCGCTACCGGGAATGCCGCTGAGGAATCTGCTGTTCAAGAGGCAATGCCCGGCCCGGTAAGCAAAACCACCGATGAACTGGGTGATCCCCTGAACACATTTGAGGAAGTTACCAACTACAACAATTATTACGAATTCACTACCGACAAAGAGCGCGTGGCGACATTGGCCAAAGATTTCCCCACCTCGCCCTGGCAAGTTGAGGTTAGCGGCCTGGTCAATAAGCCTAAAACGTATGGCCTTGAAGATTTGATGGCCTTTGAGCAGGAGGAACGCATCTATCGCCTGCGCTGTGTGGAAGCGTGGTCTATGGTCATTCCCTGGGTTGGCTTTCCCCTGGCCAAGCTGCTGAACGAGGTTGAGCCAACTTCAGCGGCAAAATATGTGCGTTTTGAAACGATTGAGGACCGAGACAACATGCCAGGCGTGCGCAGTTCACTGTTTCCCTGGCCTTACGTGGAGGGGCTGCGCCTGGATGAGGCGATGAATGACCTGGCGATTTTGAGTACGGGTCTCTACGGCGAGCCGCTGTTGCCGCAAAATGGCGCACCGATTCGGTTGGTGGTGCCCTGGAAGTATGGTTTTAAAAGCATCAAATCAATTGTGAAGATTGAACTGGTAGAGACGATGCCCCAATCATTGTGGATGCAAGCGGCGTCAAATGAGTATGGCTTTTTTGCCAATGTGAATCCGAATGTGGATCATCCCCGCTGGTCGCAGGCGACGGAGCGGCGCATTGGTGAGTTTGGTCGCCGCAAAACGATTTTGTTCAATGGTTACGCTGATCAGGTAGCGCATCTGTACGATGATCCAAATTATGACACAACGCAAGCAAACCGTGGCTCATAAAAAGGTTACAAAAGAGAGTGAAGCAATGTCTGTAATGTCTGGCCGGGACACGGCCGTTTCCAATCCCCCAAAACGCCGCGACCGCAAGCAAACGGCCAAACTGCTCACCTGGGTGACTCACCTGGGTGCCTGGGTGCCGCTGGCGGTGCTAATCGCTGAATATTTTACGAACAACCTGGGCATTGACCCAGTGCGCGAGATTTTGTTCCACACGGGCACGACGGCGCTGGTGCTGCTTGTACTGTCGCTGGCGGTGACCCCGGTGAATATCGTTTTTGGTTGGAAGCAGGTAATTCCGCTGAGACGGCCGTTAGGTCTCTACGCCTTCATGTATGTTTGTTTGCACCTGCTCACCTTCTTGGGGTTGGATTACGGGTTTGACCTGAGCTTTATTGTGGACGGCATTGTGGAACAGCCATTTGTGTTGGTGGGAACGGCCGCTTTCCTCTTGCTGGTTCCATTGGCCATAACCTCCACCAAAGGGTGGCAAAAGCGGCTGGGCAAGCAGTGGAAAACGTTGCACAAGCTCAGCTACCTCATCATCGTGCTGGCGCTGATTCATTTCATCTGGCTGGTGAAAAATGTGTACATCGAGCCGGGCATTTACGCCGGTATCGTGGGGCTGTTGTTCCTGGCCCGGTGGAATCCGGTGAAGCAAAAGCTCCTCCGCTGGCAGCGCCAAATCCGCACCCGCCTGAAAAATAGCTAACTGGAATAGAACGCGGATGACGCGGATAAAGACGAGAAATCAGCGTTAATCAGCGTTAATCCGCGTCCCATTTTTAAAATCACAGCAAATGTGTCTGATGAGCCCGGCAGCGATGCCGGGCTTTTTGTGCCTGTTGCGTGTGGATTTCGGTGGGGAGTTGTAACCATTCTGGCACAACGGCCGTTCCCCACATCTGCTACAATTTGGGCATGACACGCCCACTCTCTCTGCTGCTGGCCGATGACGAAGCGGCCATCACCGACAACCTGGCACCCTTTTTGGAGCGCAGTGGCTTCACCGTGCGCGTCGCCGCCGATGGTGAAGCGGCGCTGGATCAGGTGCAAGAATCCGCCCCCGACCTCATCATTTTGGACGTGCTGATGCCCCGGCTAGACGGCCGTGCCGTGCTGCGGCAGCTGCGCCAGCAGGGTGATTGGACGCCCGTCATTTTGCTCACCCAGGTGGGCGAGGCGTTTGAGCGGGCGATGGCCCTGGAAGAAGGGGCGGACGATTACCTGAACAAGCCGTTCGATCCGCACGAACTGGTGGCCCGCATTCGGGCGGTTTTGCGGCGGGCGCGTCCCGGAGAACGGCCGTTAACCGCTACCCAAAAGCTGCTCAGCCACAATCTTACGTTCGATCGACTCACCCGCCGCGCCTGGCTGGCCGACGAAGAAATCCACCTGACGCCCAAGGCGCTGACCCTGCTGGAGTATCTGATGACCCATCCCGATGAGCTGGTGAGCCGCGAGCGGCTGCTGGACAGCGTCTGGGGTTGGGCCTACCCGGCAGGCACCCGCACGGTGGATTCCCGCATTGCCGAGCTGCGCCGCGTGCTGGGCGACGACGCCAACGATCCCCAATTTATCGAGACGGTGCCGGGGCAAGGGTACCGCTTTGTGGCCCCGGTGCAGGGGGCGTCATGAAGCTGAAGCTGTGGTTGGGCGGTGCGCTGCCCTTGTTGATTGGGCTGTTCCTGGGGCTATTGTTTAGCCAGACTGGGCTGCCTAACCCAGTATTTTATTTGCGGATGAGTTTGAGTACGGCCGTTCTCCTCACTGGCCTGCTCATCACCCTTTTGCTAACCGGGGCGCTCTGGTGGCGGTGGCGGCAGCAGATGCGGGTGACGCAGCAGGAAAAGTCGCTGCGAACGGCCGCTGCCAAAGATCGCCGCCGCTTTTTGCAGCGATTGGATCACGAGTTAAAAAATCCGCTTATGGCGATGCGCGCCGGGCTGGCTAACGTGAGCAACGGGCACGACGAAACCACGCGGCAGGCGCTGGTCTCCATCGAGGCGCAAACGGTGCGCCTGAGCCAGCTGACGGCCGATTTGCGCAAGATTGCCGAACTCGAAACACGGCCGTTGGAGCTCATTCCCGTCGAGATGGGGCCGTTGCTGGCGGAGGTATTTGAGCTGGCCCAGGATTATCCCGGCAGCGAAGGCCGCAAGCTGACGCTGACCGTGCCCCAGGCTCCCTGGCCGCTGCCACCCGTGCCCGGCGACCGCGACCTGCTCTTTTTGGCCATCTACAACCTGCTGGAAAACGCGCTGAAATATACGGCCGTTCCCGATGCCATCGAACTGCGCGCTCGGGAAGACGGCCGTTTTGTCACCGTTGAAGTAGCCGATACTGGCCCCGGCATTGCCGCCGCCGACCAGCCGTACATCTGGGAAGAGCTGTACCGGGGCGAAGTGGCGCGTGGCGCACCCGGCAGCGGATTGGGGCTGGCGTTGGTGAAGGCGATTGTCACCCGGCACGGGGGGCAGGTGGCGCTCTCCAGCCGTCCGGGGCAGGGCACCCTGGTGGTTTTGCGCCTGCCTGCTGGCTGATGGGCCATCGTTTGATGTAACAAATCTGCCACAGGCGCTGCCGAATTGATTACCGTCGTGCCATACGGCCGTTACAGGCAACTGCTACCCTACCAATTGAATATTTTCAATTTGGAGGTTGCTATGTTTGACGCAAAAAAGAAACATTTTTCCCAGGTATTGCTTTTACTCACCGCTTTGTGGCTGGTGGCCTGCGGTGAGCTGGAATTTGGCGTGGAGACGAAGGTCAGCGGCGGCCGCCCTGAAGTGACGGTGGTGACGACCACGGTGGCTGAAATCCCCGAAGGCATGGTTTTGGTGACGGTGACGCCATCAGCACAAGCCTCAGCGGCTAATCAGGTAACGGCAACGCCAACGGCCGTTGCTACCCAACCGCTTACGCCCACCCTAACCGCCACGCCCACGATGATCCCTACCGCTACTCCCACGGCCCTGCGTGCGGCCGCAACATCGCCGCCACTCTTGCCCACGCCCACTCTCTCACAGCCGATCGTCACCAGCTACACCAATATCGTGGACTGGATTTCACCGGGAGATAGCCTGACGCTGCAATATGAAGCCACGGCCGAATCGGCACTGCTTTGCCTGGCACCACCCATGAGTGACCAGTGGGATTGCCGCAGCGCGCCAACTTCCGGCCCCTTCACCTTTACCGTTGCGCCGACGTACCGCACCAATCTTCAGCTTCAAATACGCCTGTATGCGGCTGGTTATGAATCGCTAATTGTAGATTTTCTGACGCTCCTGTGTCCGGAATCGGCTTGGTTTTTTGCCGGGCCACCGACGACCTGCCCCGCTGGCCCACCGGTTACGACCCATGCGGCTTATCAACCATTTGAGCATGGCTGGATGCTTTGGCTGGAGTCGTCTGACATGATGTACGCTTTTTTTGATACGCCGGGCCAAACATTCGCCCAGTTTTACCCAAGCCAAATTCCAGAAAGCAGTATTGTGCCGAACAACGAGTATGACCCGCCAGACGGCCGTTTTGTACCCACCAGCGGTTTTGGCAGACTGTGGCGCAGCGACAGTTGGGTGCGTGAAAACTTAGGCTGGGCCTTGCAGCCAGAGTCTGGTTTTGAGACCACAATGCAAACAGATGTCCAGCGGGATGCTTCTTATTTTTATCTGTTGAACCCAGACAATGAGCTAGTTGTGATGAATACCTACAACAGCAGTTGGGTGGTGCGCAGCCAGCCGTGAAAGGAGCGTGAATAAGAAAAAGGGGGTGTTACAAACGGCCGTCTCTCCCCGACAACCTCATACAGAACTGTAAAAACCAAGCAGTGTGTTCATTGTAATGTTTTAGGAGGCAAATCATGTACCGTAAATTAACGATTGTATTGGCACTATTTATCGGTTTGCTGCTGTTTCAGCAAACCGCCCTGGCCCAGGATGTACCCACCGGCCAGCATACCGCCTCGGTTTGGGACGTCTCGTACTGGAACAACAAAACCCTCACAGGCAGCCCCACCGTGCAAACCACCGAAGCCGACATCAACTGGAATTGGGGCGCTGGCGGCCCCAGCGGACTGCCTTCAGATCGCTTTTCCGCACGTTGGAGCAAGTACATAGACGTAACCGCAGGCGCTTACCGCTTCACCGCCACCGCCGATGACGGCGTGCGTGTTTATGTGGATGGCAGCCTCATCATCAACCAATGGAGCGATCATCCCGCCCAAACTTTCACTGCCGATCTCAACCTGTCGGCCGGGCATCACAATGTCGTCGTGGAGTATTACGAGAATGGTGGTTTTGCCGTGGCCCAATTTAGCTGGAGTCCCAAACCCAGCGAGATTGTCAACTGGCGCGGCGAATATTTTAGCAACCGCACCCTGACTGGCACCCCGGCGCTGGTGCGCGATGACGCCAACATCAACTTCAGCTGGGGCACAGGTGTACCCGCCAGCGGCCTGCCCACCGACAACTTCTCCGTACGCTGGACGCGAACTGTTAACTTCCCAGCAGGCAACTACCGCTTCACCACCACCAGCGACGACGGCGTGCGCCTCTGGGTCAATGGCCATCTGCTGATTGACAAATGGTTGGATCAGGCTGCGGCTACCTATTCGGGTGTGATTAATCTGTCGGGCAACGTGCCGATTAAGATGGAGTATTACGAAAATGGCGGCCTGGCGGTGGCCCAATTGAGCTGGACGCTGGACAATGGCACCACCCCGCCACCACCGCCGCCCAGTGGTTCCGTGGTGATAGATAACGGTAGCCCTGGCTTTGTCACGGGCGGTACCGCTTCATCCTGGCGCTCGGCGACGGCGGGTTACAACAGCAGCATGCTCTGGACCTACAACAACGACTATGCGCGGGGCAACTACAACTGGGCGCGATGGTATCCATCCTTGGCGGCTGGCCGGTATGAGGTGTTTGTCTTCATTCCCGCCAAGAATGCCACCACAACATCGGCGCGCTACTGGGTATCGCATCGGGATGGGTTTACCCTGAAGGTGGTGAACCAGCTAAATTACAGCGACCAATGGGTTTCCTTAGGCACGTACTGGTTCCGCGGCAACAGCAACGATTACGTTTCGCTGTCTGACGTGACTGGTGAAAGTTACCTCACTCGCATCGTTGGTTTTGACGCGGTGAAGTGGGAAAGCCGCTAAACTTCAAACCTTTTGCTGCTGATTGCTGGCTGGTGGCCCCTGCACAACGTTTTGTGCAGGGGCCTTTTTTGTCACGGAATTGATGGATGGAACAGAGATTGGACCATTTTGCGTAATCACGAGGCCACAGCCTAGCGAAAATGGTCCAATCTTGAAGGGAACGCTCGCTTACTTTTTCTTCGCAGGTGAAATGGCAGCCGCGCCATTTTCTTTGACTTCGTGGCGCAGCAGCAGGCCCATCAGGCCATCTACCATGCCACCGCTGCCCGCGTTGCTTACGGAGACATCGGGCACGACGCGCACCTGCCGCTCACCGATGATTTGCATGAGCTGTACGGCCGTATACCCCTCCATACCCAACGCTTCCACACCCGCCAGGTATGCTTCCGCCTTTGCCTTGCCGGTGGTGCGGATGGCGGCGGCGTCGCCCAACGCTTTCAGCTTAGTTGCTTCCGCTGCGCCGTGCGCTTCCTTCACAGACGCCTGCGCCTTCAAATCGGCAATTTGCACGCCCTGCTCCGACTTCACCATGTCTTGCTGAATGTCGGCCATAGCTGTGGCCCGCACCAACTCCTGCCGCTGCGCCTGCGCCATTTGCTGCATTTCGTACGTCTTGCGCTGCTCTTCGGCAATCTTGCGGTCGGTTTGCGTCACCATCAGCTGCTCCGGCGGCGTGATGTCGCCAATGAGCGTGTCCAGCGCCTGCACATCGTAGGCGCTAATTGCCTTGCGGATGTGGCCCGTCGCCTCCATCTGCCGCTCGCTGCGGGCGCTGAGGAAGTCCAGTACCGTGTACTCCTGCGCCGAGTTGCGGAAGTAGTTGCCCACAATTGGCTGGAGCACGTGGTCCACCAGATTTTGCACAGAACCGACGCGGGAAATCACCTTTGGTGCGTCCGTTGCGCCGATGTGGATGATTTGGGCCACGTCCAGATTAAAGGCGAAGCCATCCTTGGAGCGCACTGTAATCGGGGACAAATGCGCGTCGTATTTGTGGCTTTCGGTGCGGGTGGCCCAGTTCAGCACGATGTTGGTGGTGGGAACCAGCTCCACTTTGAGCACGCGGGTGTTGAGCGGGTGCTTGCCCGGATAGAGCGGCGTCACCCAGACACCTTTGTGGCCCGGTTCCACCAGATTGCCGTGCTTGAACCCTTCGCCGCTGACGTCTTTGTGCGCCTTACCCACGTAGGCAATCACAATGCCGACGTGCCCGATGGGAATCTCGGTCATGGGGACCTGCTCCACGCTGACAAACCACGGGTTCAGGTTCCACGCGCCGGAAAGCAAGACCTGCTCTTGCAAGCCACGACGGCCGTCATTGTCCAAAAATGTCTGGGCATTCTGGAAGTTGTCGTGCCCTTCCACAATGCGCCCGGCAATTTCACCATCGTCAATGGGACGGCCGTCTAGCGTGGTGACAATCCCGACCTGATCGGGGACGATGTTATGCACATGTAGCTGGTTTGGAGCCATCTCGTGCATCGGGGCGTTTTGTGAGTTGATTACCGTGAACAGCGCATTGTTGATGCGGTACGTTCCGGCGGTGAGAATTTGCAGCTGGCGTCCCTTTTCGCCACCGTTCATCAGGAACTGGCGGGCGTCCTGGAAGTTGTTGCAGACAACGGCCTTGCCCAAAATCCGCTCTGGGGGAATCGCTTCACCCGCTGCCGCCACCAGCAGGCCAATCTGGCCTTGGGGAATGACGGTTACGGCCGTTTTATGCACAGTGTATTGCCAGGGAAAGTAAAAAAAGTGCCAGCCGGGGGCCAGCGTGTCGGCCTGGTAACCGGCTTCGCCTTTCAGGGCAATGAGCTGCCCAGGGCTGAGCCGCGGACCAAACTTTTTGACGACAACGCCAACTTCTTTTTCGCTGATGATCACCAGACCCAAGATGGATTTGATGAAGACGATGAAGACCGCCAGGCTAATCAGGCCAGCGATCAGAAAGGCGAACGCTGAGGTTGATGTAAACATGAGTTACCTCCATAAGCGGGCAAAAACTGCCCTACCAAAAGAAATACCGCCACGCAGGTGACTGTGGGTGGCAACAATAAAAAAGCCAAAACGCCCGACGCGAACAAATTGCACCGGGAACGGCCGTAATACACCTATTTATCTTTGAACAAAAAGGAATTTATGTCGGGGTACGAGCGAGCATAGGTCCAACCTCCACCGGGGCAAATAGTAAAGGCTCTGCGGGTCACGCCCCTGTGAAGCAGCAAAGCGATAAGTTTTGGTTCTGGGAAGATTGTTTTTCACCCCAGACATGAAGATATTAATGAGATTTGTTCCCGGTGTCAATATTTTTCGGGGCGATTTAAGGTTGATTTTGGCAGGTAACAGAAGCGTAGCCATCCAGCATAATTACAATCAGGTTAGCGTCAGGCAAAGCGGAACAAAGTCCAGTATCCTCTCGTATATAAACTACGCGTAGATTCTAGGATTTTTTCAATGCAACCAAGCGAACTCAAAACCCAATTTTTCCGCCGTCCCGCCGCCCCGGCAACTGAAGCGCCGACGCCACCCGCGCAGTCGTTGGTTGATGCGCCAACGCAGCTTTGGTTCCCCGCAGCGACGGCTCAGCCCCAAGCCATGCCACAGCCTGTTCGGCAGAAACGGCAGTTCCTAAAATACCTCCTCCTCGGTGTGTTCCTCCTGGGCCTGTTGACGATGGGCTTTGTCGCCGTCGCGGGCGCGGGGCTGATTTACATGAGCGATCTGGTCATGCCCGGCGTGCAGGTGATGGGCATTGACATCGGCCGCCAGACCCAAAGCGAGGTCGCCGCCACGCTCAGCAGCGCGGCCAGCCAGCAAACCATCCGCCTGACGCACGGCGAAACGGTCTGGCTGCTTGCGGCCGATGAGCTGGGGCTGACGCTGGACGCGGCCGCCACGGCCGAAGCTGCACATGCCTACGGCCGTTCCCCCGCTGCCTGGCTCGAACTCATCCAAACCGGGGCGATGACCGTGCCGCCAACCTGGACGTTGGATACGGCCGTTACCCAAGCTACCCTCCAATCCCGCGCCGCTGAGCTGGCAATTGAACCAGTAAACGCGGGATTGGTGATTGAAAACGGCCGTGTCACCACCACCCCCGCCGCCGATGGCCAACTGTTAGATGTGAACGCCACCGTCGCCGCGCTGGTACAAAATGGGGCAACGGCCGTTGCTCAAAACGGCGAAATTCAACTCGTCATGCAAACCGTCCCTGCCGCCATCACCGACGTCAGCAACCTGATGGCCCAGGCCGAGGCGCTGCTCAGTACCACCCTCACCATCCAGGCCACCGACCCCGTGCGCGACGAATCTGTGAGCTGGGTAGTGGGGCCACAGGTGTGGGGCAGCTGGCTCACGCTCACCGTCGATCAGGCGAACACCACCCAGTTCGATTGGGCCATCGAGCCAGACAAAGCGGCTCAATTTTTTGCCGAACGCAACGCGGCCCTGGGCGAGAATCGGTATTTGGATGAGGAACTGGCGTTAACGGCCGTTACCAACGCCATCAAAAACCAGCAAGAAAATATCAGCCTGCGCATTTACCACAGCCCCAGCCAGTACGTGGTGCAAGCGGGGGATACATTTGCCGGAATCGGCCGGGCGGTGGGCATCCCCTACCCCTGGATTCAAGCTGCCAACCCCGGCGTCGGCGACGCGCTCACCGTCGGCCAAAGCATCACGATCCCCTCGCCGGACGATTTGCTGCCGTACCCCGTCGTGGACGGCAAGCGAATTGTGGTGAGCATCAGCCAGCAGCGCGCCTGGGTGTATGAAAATGACGCGCTTAAGTGGGAATGGCTGGCCAGCACCGGCATCGCCTCCAGCCCCACCGCGCCCGGCGTCTTCCAAATCCAAACCCATGAACCCAACGCCTACGCCGCCAATTGGGATTTGTGGATGCCCAGCTTCATGGGCATTTACCAGCCCGCGCCCAACGTAGAGTTTATGAACGGCTTCCACGGCTTCCCCACCCGCGACGGGGCCAATTTACTCTGGACCAGCAACTTAGGAACGGCCGTTACGTATGGCTGCATACTTTTAAGCAACGAAAACGCAGCCCAACTGTACGAATGGGCCGAGCAAGGCGTCATCGTGGAAATCTTGCCCTAGTTGCTTTGTCATGCTGAGCAGAGCGAAGCATCCCTCTTGCCAGGCCGAATAGGATTCTTCATTGCGCTGCACCTCATTCAGAAGGTCAAATAGCAAAGGATAGGAAAATGAGCTTGATGGTTTTGTTAGTAGTTGTTTGTGGAGGCGGCTTAACCTTAGCAGCCATTGGCGTCGGTCTATACTTTTTTCTAAAGGATCGGGAAAAATAACAATGAGTATCGGTTTAGTAGAGGTAATGATTCTTATTGGTGGTGGTGGTTTGCTGCTCGTTGCCATCGTGGCTGGCATCTACTTCTGGCAGCAGCGAGAAAAATAGATGTTTTACGAGGAGTGAGCATCCTCAGATGCGAACGGAATGGCCAAAGACGCATCTGAGGATGATTACTTCTCACATTGAAAATAAAAAAGCGGAACACAGAGTTTCACAGAGAAAGCGCAGAGTTTCACAGAGAATTAATAGAAAAATCTGCGAAATCTGCGTAATCTGTGGATTTAATTTCCTAAACGCATCGGCAGGCGCGTCAGGCGCTGCCCCGTCAGGGCAAACACGGCGTTGCCCACCGCCGCCGCAATTGGGCCGATGGGCGGTTCGCCAACGCCCGTTGGCTCGGAACTGCTCTCCAAAAGCTGCACATGGATGTCTGGTGTCTCTTTCATCGTCAACAGCGGATACCCGTCAAAGTTCGCCGCCTCAATCGCCCCATCCTTCACCGTAATTTCCTCAAAAAAGGTTGAACTCAATCCCATCACAATCGAGCCTTGCGCCTGAGCCGTTGCGCCGTCCGGGTTGATCACCAGGCCGGGGTCCATAGTGCAGTAAACGTTATGCACCCGAATCTGGTCGTTTTCTACGCTTACATCGGCAATTTGGGCCACGACGGTTTGGGCATCCAGGTTGATGGCCAGACCGAGGGCGTGGCCTTCGGGCAAACTGCCGCCCCAGTTAGCCATCTCGGCCACCGTTTCCAGCGCGTTGCGAAAGCGGCGGCTGAGCGTGCTGTCCGTCAGGTGGTTCAGGCGGAATTGCAGCGGGTCAATGTTTGCTGCCTGTGCCATCTCATCCATGAAGCTTTCAATGGCGAAGGTGTTGGCCAGCAGCCCCAGGCCGCGCCAGGGGCCAGTGCGCACCGGCAGCGGCGTGCGGTAGCTCACCATCTGCCGGTTGGGGATGCCATCGTACTCCAACCGAGCGCCACGATACGCGCCAAAATCAGCCCCCACGATGGCGGAAGCGATGCCGGGGAAGAAGGAGAAGAGCACGTCGCCGCTGGCCACTTCATGTTGCAGGGCCTGGATACGGCCGTTTCCATCCACTTTCCCGGTTAACACATGATGCGTAGACGGCCGGAAAAAACCATGCCGCATCTCTTCCGTGCGGTTCCAGCCCACGTGCACTGGGCGACCCGCCGCCCTGGACAACAGCGCCGCTTCCCGCGCCGCAGGCACGTTTGACTTGTGGCCAAAGCCACCGCCCAGGAAAGTTGGAATCACCTCGACCAGTTCTTCTTCGATGCCCAACGCTTCGGCTACGTCGCCGCGTACCACAAACGCCGCCTGGGTTGAGGCCCACACCGTCACCTTATCGGCCTGCACGTCCACCAGCGCAGCGTGCGGTTCCAGGTGGGCGTGGGCGGCCAGCGGCGTGCGGAATTCGGCCGTCAGCACGTCGCCATCCAGCAAATTGCCGATGTCGCCATCTTTTTGGGCGACGACGCGGGTGCCGTTGCCCACGGTGACGAGCTCATCAATTTCGGACTGCTGCCAGAGACGGCCGTCTTCCCATTCCAGCACCATATTGCCCACACCCGCATACGCTTGCAGCCGCGATTCCGCCGCCACGCCCGCAAAATCGTCTTCGGCCACCACCGCCACCACGCCGGGGCGGTTTGGCGCCTCGCCAGGAGTCGCGCTTTTGAGCTTGCCCTCGATGGTGCTGGGGCGGGCCACTGCGCCGTAAAGCATGTTGGGCAGGCGCATGTCGTAGCCG
Organism: Ardenticatenaceae bacterium; assembly: GCA_020634455.1. Lineage (GTDB taxonomy): Bacteria > Chloroflexota > Anaerolineae > Promineifilales > Promineifilaceae > Leptofilum. The sequence goes on from JACKBQ010000001.1 coordinate 2,770,339, forward strand.
TACAGGGCCTTCCCGGTGAGCTTGCTTTCAAAATCCACACGCGGTGTGGACTTGCCCACAAAGCGGAATTCGCTGGCAGGCTTAAGCGCGGGCGCTTCTTCCGGGATTTCCCAACTGGCTACATCCGCCTGGGCCACAATCTCGCCGTAGGTGATGGCTTTGCCTGGATCGTCGTTGGCGGTGAAAACGCCGGAAGCCACGCTAAGGCTGGCGGCGGGTACGCCTAGCAGATTGGCGGCTTCGGTTCGCAGCAGTTCCCGCAGTGTGGCGGCGGCTTCGCGGATGGGGGTAAAGGTGCTGGAAACGGAGGTGCTGTTGCCTGTACCCATGCTGTCGTTGATGCCACGCGCCGTGCTGGCCGACACTACTTCGATCTGCTCCCAATCTACTTCCAGCTCTTCGGCCGCAATTTGGGCCAGCGAGGTGTGGACGCCCTGGCCCATCTCCACTTTGGGATTAAAGAAGCGGATGCGGTTGTCGGCGGTGATTTCAAACCAGCTGGTGGGGGGGGCGTCGATGCTGCCAAAGGAGCCGCCTTCGGCGACCAGGTTGGCGATAGCCAGGCGGGCGCGGGGCAGGCCAACCGGAACGCCCACGGCGACAGCGGCTACGGTTGCGCCCAGGCCAATCAGAAAGCCGCGCCGGGAGACGCGCCATTTTTTAACGTTGCTTTTGGGTGGTTGATTTGATGTCATACGGCCGTTTCCTCCTTGACTGTCATCTGCTGCGCTGCCTTAGCCACCGCGTTTTTTACACGGAAATAGCAGCCGCAGCGGCAATAGTTTTCACTCATTGCCTCGACGATTTCTTTCTCAGTGGGGGCAGGGTTTTTAGCCAGGAAGGCAGCGGCGGTCATCATTTGGCCGCTCATACACCAGCTGCATTGGGGCACCTGGTCGTCTAAAAACGCTTGCTGTACCGGATGCAGTTGAATTGTACCGTCCTCGGCTATGAGAGACAGCCCTTCGATGGTGCGTATCTCGCCCGTTACTGTGGTAAGCGGCGTTACGCAGCTGCGCACCGCTTCGCCATCAATGTGGACGGTGCAAGCGCCGCAAAAGCCTGCGCCGCAGCCAAATTTGGTGCCAGTCAAGCCCAATTCATCCCGCAAAACCCACAGCAGCGGGCGCGGCGGCTCCTGGGCAATGTCGTATTCGGTTCCATTAATTGTTAGTTTCATGATTTCCTGATCCCAAGTAAGATTGTAGTTGTCGTTCATTGTAGCACAGAACGAGCTGTTTTGTATATATATTGCACAGATTAATTTGGTTTTCAGCTGTTTTGCACAGATTTTTGCATAGCAAGATTGTAATCTTGCCATGCTTGGAGCGTTGACGATGGGATGGGTTCAAAAAGAGATTCGCTTAGGGGCACGCAGCCGGGGCTTTCATCTGGTGACGGCCGAAATTTTGCAGCAGCTGCCCGAACTGCGGGAATTTCGCGTAGGGCTGGCCCACATCTTTATTCAGCACACCTCCGCTGCGCTGGCCCTAAACGAAAATGCAGACCCGACGGTGCGGCAGGACATGGAGCGCCATTTTAACGAACTCGCACCAGAAAATGCGCCCTACTTTGTGCATACCTACGAAGGGCCAGACGACATGCCTGCGCACATCAAGGCGGTGTTGCTGGGTAGTTCGGTGACGGTGCCGGTGAAAGACGGCCGTTTCCATCTGGGTACCTGGCAAGGAATCTATCTCTGCGAACACCGCAACTGGGGCGGCAGCCGTCGGTTAGTCATCACCATCCACGGGGAGTAAAGAATCCGCAGATTACACAGATTTCGCAGATTTTTTCTCTGCGTTCTCCGCGCCCTCTGCGGTAAAAATAAGGCAGATTGATGAAGCGATTTGAAGCGCAAGTTTGTGTGGTAACAGGCGGTACGCAGGGGATTGGTTGGGTGATGACTCAGGCGTTGGCTGCGAATGGAGCGACGGTCTACGCTTGCGGTTTTTCGCAGGACAGCCTGGAGCAGGCGGAAGCGGTGCGGGCGAATTTGCCCACAGCCAACCAGATTCACTTGAGCCGCTGCGATGTGACGGACCGGGTGGCGTATGAGGCGTGGTTGGGGGAGATTTGGGCGGGGAACGGCCGTATCGACCTCCTAATCCACAATGCCGCCTATGTGCGCTGGGCCGACGTGACTGCGATGTCGGTGGAGGAGGCGCAGCGCATCATGCGCGTGGGCTACGACGGCATGATCATCGGTACCCACTTTGTGCTGCCGAAGATGCAGGCGGCGGGGCAGGGGCACATCGTTAACATTGGCTCGGTGGCGGGGCGGGCGTTTGTGGGTGGCGCTTCGGCGGCGTACGCGGCGACCAAGGCGGCGATTGACGCCTACACCCAAATTTTGCACGCCGAGTTGGCCAATTCGCCCGTGAATGCCACGATTGTGCGGCTGGGCACCGTGGCCGGTACCGACTTCTTCCGCAAGCACGTTTCCAATGAGCGGATGCCCCCCTTTACCCAATTTTTGCCTGCGCTGACGCCGGATCGGGTAGCAACGGCCGTTCTCCATGCCATCGCCCAAAAGCAGCAAATCCTCACGCTGCCCCGGTACCTGGAACTGCTCACCTTCGTCTACAACCTCTCCCCCCGCTTTGCCCGCTGGCTGGCTCAAATGGGCGGCCCCAACCGCAAAGATTACACATGAAATAATTTTTGCCACAGAGAGCACAGAGGTTTAAGAGAACGCTCTGTTTTCTCTGTGTCCTCTGTGGCAAAAAACAAATATTGACTGATTAGTCAATCTTGTGTATAGTCTTGCCCATGAATGACAAAGCCACGCAGCTCATCGAAGCGTCCATTGACCTTTTTGCTCAGGAAGGGTTTTGGAACACGCCTACCAGCCGCATTGCCAAACATGCAGGTGTGGCGACCGGGACGCTGTTCAACTACTTCGCTTCCAAAGATGCGCTGATTGATGCCGTCTACAAGCAGCTCAAGGCAGAATGGTTGGCCCATTTGCTGGCGGGCTTTCCGCAAGCGGGTACGCTCAAAGAGCGTGTGGAGCATATCTGGTTTCGGCATATTGAGTGGGGCTTGCGCTTTTCCGTCCGGTACAGCCTGATGATGCAGCTCAAACTGTCTAATTTGGTGAGTCAAGAAGTGCAGCAGAGCCAGGAGGCGGAGCTGGCGTTTGCCTACGATCTGATTGTAGAAGGCATTGCTGATGGGGTGCTGATTGACGTTGATCCGGCTTATTTGGGCCAGATTTTTTACGTGCAGATGGAAGCGGCCGTTTCCTACGCTACCGAGCATAATTTGGCCGATATGCCGCTGACCCGGCACATCACCCAGGGATTTGAGATTTTCTGGCAGGGCGTGACGCGCTAAATTTTTTTGACGGAAATTGACTGACTAATCAATCTTGGCTTACACACAACAACCTCCGGAGGTTTCTTGCATGAAAAAGATCGTTTCTGGAACCTCCCGGAGGTTTATTTACAAGGAGCAGTTTGTATGAGTAACAAATGGACACAAAACGATATTCCCGACCTGACTGGCAAAGTGGTAATTATCACTGGAGCCAACAGCGGGCTGGGGTTGGAATCGACCAAGGCCATTGCCGCGAAAGGGGCGACTGTGGTGATGGCCTGCCGCAATTTGCGTAAAGCGGAGGCGGCCAAGGCGGAAGTTTTACAGCAGGTGCCCAGCGCCAGGTTGGACCTGATGGAATTGGACAACGCCAGTTTGGCGTCGGTACGAGGATTTGCGGAGGCGTTTAAAGCAAAATATGAGCGTCTGGACGTGTTGTTGAACAATGCTGGCGTGATGGCCATTCCCCGCACAGAAACAGAAGATGGTTTTGAAATGCAACTGGGTGTGAACCATCTGGCTCACTATGCTTTGACGGGGCTGCTGCTGGACGTGCTGACCAGCACGCCAGGATCGCGGGTGCACAGCACATCGAGCAGCGCGGCGTTTACAGGCTCGCTCAACTTGGATGATCTGATGGGTGAGAAGGCATACGGCCGTTGGACTGCTTACGGGCAAAGTAAACTGGCCAACGCTGCCTTCGCCACAGAACTTAATCGTAGGCTCCGGGCCGCCGGGCGGGATACCATTGCCAATTCATCACACCCTGGTTTTGTGAGAACCAATTTGCAAAACAACAGCCTGCATCAATCTGGTGCGCCTTTTGTTGAGCGTCTGCTTTATGGCATTGCAGAGCCGTTGATGGCGCAAACGGTTGGCATGGGTGTGCTGCCTCAGCTGTATGCCTCAACCGCGCCCGAAGCGAAAGGGGGCGTGTTCTACGGCCCCAAAACTTTCCGCCTGATTGGCTATCCCGCAGAACAGTTTTGCAATAAAGCGCTGGCTGATGCAGGCTTGCTTAAGCGTTTTTGGGAACAGTCCGAAGAGTTGACGGGTATTCATTACGAATTTTAAGAAAGGAGTTATTGATGAAGAAAAAGATAATCGGTGGGGTAACGGCCGTTCTCGCTGGCATTGGTCTCTACAAATTAGTCAACAGGCAGCAAGATGTGGCTCCATCTTCTGCACAAGAAAAGTGGACGGTGGCCGATATACCAGATTTGGCGGGCAAAGTGATCATCGTGACCGGGGCTAACAGCGGTATTGGCTACGAAGCGGCCAAAGAGTTTGCCCGCAAAGGTGCGCAGACCATCCTGGCTTGCCGCAGTTTGGACAAAGCGCAATCGGCGCTGGCTGAACTTCAGGCGGAACTTCCGAATGCGCCAGTAGAAGTTATGCAGCTTGATCTGGCCAGCCAGGCGTCTGTGCGGCGGTTTGCCGAGGCGTTCAAGGCCAAGTATGACCAATTGGACATTTTGGTAAACAATGCCGGTATTATGATGGTGCCATACGGCCGTACCGAAGATGGCTTCGAGCGACAGCTGGGCACCAACCATCTGGGCCATTTTGCCCTGACGGGGCTGCTGCTGGATCTGCTGCTGGCAACGCCTGGGGCGCGAGTGGTGAATGTGAGCAGCGGCGCACATCGTTCTGGCAGCATGGATTTTGACGATTTGATGTTTGAGAATGGGGCAGGGTATACGCCGATGGCGGCATACGGCCGTTCCAAACTGGCCAACCTGCTCTTCACTTACGAACTTCAGCGTCGCTTTGAAGCAGTCGGGGCCGATGCTATAGCCACAGCGGCGCATCCGGGAATATCGCAAACCAATCTGATGGGGCACATGAGCAACCGCTGGTATTACAGCCTGCTGATGCTGGCGGCCCGGTTTATACTGCAAAGCGCGGCCATGGGGGCCTTGCCCACGCTCCGTGCTGCCGTTGATCCAGCCGCCAAAGGTGGGCAATATTTTGGCCCTGATGGTCGGAATGAACGAGGCGGCTATCCTGTTGTGGTTGAATCCACTGCCGCTTCATACAACCAGGCTGATGCTCGCCAATTGTGGCAACTGTCTGAACAGTTAACCGGGGTGGCGTATACGCAGTTGGCAGGCACCGCAAAAGGTTAGCGGAATTGTGCCGACGATTTTGCGCTGAGCAGCGATCAGAACAGGCATTTGGGCCAAAGTACCCTATAATCTGCCGAAACTTTAATTGGCAGGTGAGTGTAGATGGAAAAAAGAATTGTATTAATTGGCGCGGGTAGTGCGCAATTTGGGTATGGAACCATAGGTGATATTTTTCAGAGTGATGTTTTAGCAGGTAGCCATATTGTGCTGCATGATATCAATCCAAAAACAATGGGGATGGTGGCACAAACCAGCCAGGCTTACATTGATGAACATGAATTGCCTTACACAATTTCGGCCACGACTGACCGGGCCGAAGCGCTGCAAGGGGCCGATTTTGTCATCATTTCCATTGAGGTGGGCGACCGGTTTGAGCTGTGGGAGCTGGATTGGCGCATTCCGCAGCAATTCGGCATTCAGCAGGTCTATGGCGAAAACGGTGGCCCTGGTGGTTTATTCCACGCGATGAGAATCACGCCGCCCATTTTGGAAATTTGCGCTGATGTGATGCAGATTTGCCCGGAGGCGTATGTGTTCAACTTTAGCAACCCGATGAGCCGGATTTGCACCACGGTACACCGCGCCTTTCCTGAGCTGAAGTTTGTTGGGCTATGTCACGAGATCAGGTCATTGGAACGGTTTTTGCCGCTGGTTTTGGAACGGCCGTATACCGATCTCACCGTTCGTGCTGCGGGCCTTAACCACTTTAGCGCCGTCCTGAGCGCAACTTACCGCGACACCGGAGAAGACGCCTACCCAGACATTCGGGCGCGCGCGCCACACTTTTTTGGCAACATGCCCCTGCTGGACCTGGCACGGAAATACTTCAAAGAAACCGGTCAATCGGCCACGGCGAATGGCCACGCGCCAGTTGCAGAGACAGAAGCATGGCCAGAGCGTCGTGTTTTTCAGGCAGTGCTGGCGCGATTTGGCGTGCTGCCCATCACCAGCGACAGCCATTTTGGCGAATACATCCATTGGGCTTACGACGTTACCGACCACAAAGGCATCAATGATTTTTACCGCTTCTACAAAAATTACTTGATGAAAGTAGAGCCAAAAATTGAGCCAAAACTCAAAGAGCGCGTTGTGCCGATTGTGGAAGGAATACTTACTGATTCCGGCTATGAAGAGCCTGCTGTTAACATTCCCAACAATGGTTTTATTGATGAACTGCCAGATTGGTTAGTGGTAGAAGTGCCAGCGACGGTGGATAAAAACGGGATTCACGGCATTGCGATGGGTCAGCTTCCGAAGGGCTTTTTGGGTTTGCTGCGCAACCAGGTGGCCGTACACGACATGACGGCCGAAGCGATTCTGCACCAGTCGCGGGAGCTGGCGCTGCAGGCGCTGCTGGTGGACCCGATTGTGACCCGCTACCAGGGCATGGATGAAATGCTGGACACGATGATTGAGTATCAGCAAAAATGGCTGGGGTATTTGCAGTAGGCAAGCCGCAGTGTTACTAACAAAATGAAACGGCCGTAACCCAGAGTCTCGGTTTACGGCCGTTTTTGATTTTTCGCAGTTTGGTTTTGCCTAAGCCTTAGTTCAGCGGCCCAAAGAACAAGTTGCCGGGCGCTGCCGGATCATCCCCCACAAAAAATTCATCCGACAACGTCATAAGTTCATCTAAAGTAATTTTTTGGTCCTGATTGAGATCGAGTTTGGCAAAAATTTGGTCGGCGTATTCTTCGCCCAGGCGCATGACGGTGCACAGCTTGCGGTACTCCGAGAGCGAAACATGACCATCGCCGTTTAAGTCCCACAAGCCAAAAATCGCTTCAGAAATGGGCCGGACGATCTGATATTTTTGGGGCGCGTTGGCCACACCAGACAAAAAGGCAATCCAGTCAGCCATTCCTACACTGTCTGATTGGGTGACCTGTTGCAGCGCCTGGGCGAATCCGGCAAAACGGCCGTTCAGCTCATCAAATTGTGCATCTCCAGGGCCGATGCCCCGCATTTGATACAGCCGGGTGTGAAACTGGTCAAAATCGGCCTGTTCAATTTTGCCGTCGCCGTTTACATCGAACATGTTGAACATGTTGGCCCACTTCTTTTTTTGTAATTCTGATGCCATTGTGTCTCTCCTTTCATGAGGCTTAAGTGCAATTTGGCGTGATATTGCCTCTACCAAATTACACGCGACTAATCAATAACCTCATTCTAAAAGCCTTGCGATCCATTATCGATCCAAATTGCTGGAATTTTGGAGTGCTGTTGCTGCCTGATGCATCTGCCACTGGACTGCTAAGCTGAAATCTTGCATACTGGGTGCGAAACCCTGGAGGAGGCAACACATGCTAAAAACATCGCGAGAAAGTTACAAAATGGGCTTGATTTTCACAGCCACTGGCATGCTTTTTTCTGCATTTTGGGATTGGTTCATCTATGTGGTATTTCCCAACCATCCCCAAGAGATTTCAGCGCCAGCCCTGTATTTTGTCAATCGGCCAGAAGCGTTTGGCGGATTTGACTTTTCCTTTTTGATTATCTTCCCAATCTTCATTTTGGGAGCTGCCCTGATGGTTAGCTGGTTCATTCACTGGCTGGGTGAGGAAGCCCACGTTAGTGCGGGCGCAAGCTGGCGCTTTGTGTTGTTGGGCTTTTTGGGCAGCTTTTCACAATTCTCAGACCTGATTCCCAACATTGGTGTTTTTGTTTGGCTGCTGGTTTTGATGGCATATTGGCTGTTGTTCCACAAATTTGGGCTAAACCGCGAGCCTGCCCTCGCATGAAAGCGTTAGACTCTCCAATTGCCTACGGCGCTACGGCCGAAATTTACGCCTGGGATGAAGGCTGGGTACTCAAACTGTTCTTCGACTGGTTTGGCCGGAAGAATATTGACTATGAAGCCCGCATTGCTCGCGCCGTACACGCCAGCGGTTTGCCCGTGCCTGCGGTGGGTGAGGTTGTGACAGTAAACGGCCGTACCGGACTCATCTACGAGCGAGTGGCGGGACAGTCGCTGTTTGAGATAATGCCCCGCAAACCGTGGACCATTTGGCGATACGGCCGTCGCCTGGCCGAACTGCATGTGCAAATGCACACCAATCCTCTGGAGCCAGAGCTGCCCCGCCAGCGCGAACGGCTGGTGTGGAAAATAGAAACCGCCAAAGCGCTGCCAGACCCACTTCGCGGACGCATTCTGGCCGCGTTAGCCCACATGCCAGACGGCCACCAAATTTGCCACGGCGATTTTCATCCCGGCAACGTGATGGCCACGCCACAGGGCGAGGTGACCATTGACTGGATTGACGCCTCGCTGGGCAATCCCCTGGCCGATTTGGCCCGGTCTTCCATCATTGCCCAGGGGGTGGCCGCCACTGCCCAAACCACAAACGCCATCGAGAAGCTGTTTGTGCGGCTGTTTCACACCATTTACCTGCGTCATTATTTTGCCTTGCGGCCAGGGGGAAGGGAAGAGTACGGCCGTTGGCTCCCCATCGTTGCTGCGGCCCGTTTAAGCGAAAACATTCCTGAAATTGAACAATGGTTGTTGGCCCAGGCAGCGCGAGTGTGAACGTGCAGATCCGCGAGGCGACCCTGGCCGACGCCGAACCGATTTGGCAACTGCACAACCGCTCCATCCTGGCCCTGTGTGCCGACGATTACAGCCCGGCCCAGCTGGCAGATTGGGTGGCGCACAGCACGCTGGCGCGGCAGCAGACTCGTTTGCAGCAGCACCGCGTTTTTGTGGCGGAGCAAGAGGGTCAGCTCATTGGCTTTGTCCGCTGGAACCCGGCCACAAACGAGCTTTGCTCCCTGTTTGTAGACCCCGATTTTGTGCGGCAGGGCGTAGCCACTGCCCTGATGGACACCGCCTGCCAGGATGCCCGCGCCTGTGGGGTAACTGAATTTTGGCTGGATGCGAGTTTAACGGCCGTTCCCTTCTACCAAGCCACCGGCTGGCAACCCGGCAAACCAATGACCCATCACGGCCTGGCTTGCCTGCGCATGACCAAACAGCTCGGCTAAATGAGAAAGCCGAAACTGTGCTACAATGCTTGTCGCGCGTAAGACCCGCCGTTTGTGAGGAAAGCCTATGAGGAATTCACCAACTGATGAACATCTGCTTAAACAGATGGAAGAAATAGAATATGTTAAGGAAGCGCGAAATTACCTACTCTCATTTGATGATGTTAATGAGAATATTCTGGATGCGCAATTGCATGAGTGGAAAGAGAGAAAACCAACAAATCTCGAAGACTTATTTCGGGCTTTCCTTTTGCACGCGCAAAATAGGCAAGGAATGCCGAATAGCGTAGGTGACATTTCAAATCTTTCGTCAGTTTTGTGTGATTTTCAGCCAAAAAAGGTCGGTGAAATCTACTCCTCTTGGGAAGACATCTTCGATGCGATAGTTGCAAGTGAATATTCGCCCCCTGGTCGCATGGTGAAAGAAAATAGTAAAAGTTATTGGGTGATTTACTGCAAATCGATCATTTCTGTTGCTAAATTTTTATCTTCCTATGAATCAATTAGTGAATTTGATGCGTTTGTCGATGGCTTTTTAACGAATGAGTATTCACGTTTGGCACTCCCTTTGTTATTAAAAGAAGAACTGTTTGGTTTCGGGTTCGCTTTGGCTTGTGATTTTTTGAAGGAATCCGGCTATCCTCATTTTATTAAACCTGACACACATATCAATGATATTGCAAGAGGTTTAGGTATTACTTCGGCTTCGAATGATTTTCAGATTTTCAAAGACGTTGTTGCATATTGCCGCCGAATAAACGTTGTGCCGTATGAATTAGACAAGTTATTCTGGTTAGTAGGCAGTGGCCGATTCTATAATTTTAACGTCAAAATTCCCTCGTCGAAATGGGAATTTATTCAAATTATTAGAGCTAAGGAGTTAGGCCAATAGAAGATTTCGAGGAAATGCTAACTGGTGGCCACCCGAATTCGCTGGGGCGGACGGTGGAGGTGGTCGAGATCGTCCTGGCGGACCGGGCACGGCTGGGGGAGCTGTATGCCTGCTACCAAAGCGAGGATGCGGTGGTGCGGTTGCGCACCTCCAACGGGCTTAAGCGCATCTCGCACGAAAAGCCGGAATGGCTGGTGCCGCTCCTCGATGGCTTCCTGACGGAGATTGCGGCGCTGGATCAGGCGTCGGCGCAGTGGACGCTGGCGGATTTGTTTGAAACGCTGGCCCCGCTAATGACGCCAGCCCAACGCCAGCAGGCGGAAGCAGTGCTCAAGCGCAATCTGGCCCATCACCACGACTGGATTGTGCTGAACCAGACGATGAAAACGCTGGGCGGCTGGGCCAAAGCAGATGACGAACTCAGAGCGTGGCTCATTCCTCACCTGGAGCGGTTGCAGCAAGACGGCCGTAAATCCGTCGCCAAAACCGCCACAAAAACCCTCAAACACTTGTAGCTAAAAACCCTAAAGGTTTGCCTCAGGCAATCGAACGTTGCGCTTTCGCAAAACCCTAGGGTTTGATAACGTTAATCAGTCATGGCAGGAACGGCCGTTCCCCCACTACCAAATTTCGCCACAGACGCCTGCGCCTCGGCCACATTCACCTTGCCAATCAGCCCGATGGCCACCACAATCAGCCCAATTTCCAGCACAAACGCCGTGCCGTAGGCCAGCATCTCATTGCCGCCAGAAACCGACATCAAGCCATCCACCACAATGCCTCCCAGCAGGCTGGCCATCGCCCGGCCCAGCTGGTGAGCCACGCCCCAAACGCCAATCAGCAAGCCAGCGCGGGCTTCTGTGGTGAACTCAATCATCGAAACCAGCAGGCTGGCGGCCGCCAACCCTGTGCCCAAGCCCAGGAACACCACCGCCAGCCGCAGCAAATTGGCATTGCCCGTAAAGCCAATGGCCACGATGATCAAAAACATCACCGCAACCACGCTCAGGCCAATGCGGTAAATGCGCAAATAGCCAAATCGCTTGATGAGGTACACCCCGGAAGCCAGCATCGCCACCAGCGTGCCCAGCCCCCAAAACGCGGTCAGTTGGGAGCTTTCGCCTACGGTCATGCCAAAGCGAACGGCCGCATACGGCTCCAGCAGCACATCCTGAATTTGGGTCCCCAGCAGCGTTAGCATAACCACCACAAAAAAGCGGCGCACCTGCGGATTGCCCAGCACCACCGACTTCACAATTGTTTGGAAATCTTGCGTGCGGGCTGCCTGGCTGCCCCGGTCGGCCACGTCGCGCGGTTCCTGGCCAGGCGCGGCGATGAAGGCAAACACCAGAGCCATCACGCCAATGACGGCGACAACGACGGTGAGCCGCTCCGGCGAGTACGGCTGCAAGGTTGCGCCCACAATGCCCGCCCCGGCGATGAGGCCAATCATGTTGACCACTTCGTACAGCGTGGCGGCGCGGGAGCGGGGCGCACCTGGTTCAAATTTATCGGCCAAAAGCGCCTGGAATGTGTTGCTGGTCAGGTTTTTGCCGACGCCGTAGACGATGAGGAACAGCAGGGTGGCAATCGCACCCACGCTGAGTAACGCTTCTGTACGCAAAACCAGGGCTACGGAAACGGCCGCTCCCAAACCAGCCAAGCCCGCACCAATGATGATGTACGGCTCTCGCCGCAGCCCGCGAATCGGGTACGCATCGGAGCGGTGCCCCAGCCAGACGCGCACCGGAGCCACCAACAGCGGCACCGCCAAAAACAGCCCGGCCAGCGTCACCGGCAGGCCCAGCTCCACCACCATCACCCGGTTAATGACGCTGCCCGCCAAAATGCTAATTAAAGTGAGGCTCAACGGCACCGCCGCCAGCCGAATCAGGTTAAAACTTCGCTTCATTTTCTTCTCTCCTGTGCAAACAAACCTCCGGGAGGTTTATTAGACGACCTCAGTGCCGCGCCAAACCTCCCGGAGGTTGGGAAGCGCGACACTTCTGAGCAAAGCGAAGAATCCCAACCAAGTTGGACGAGATTCTTCATTTCGCTGTGCTTCATTCAAAATGACAATTGGTAATTGGTTTTTAAGCAGACAATGTTTCTGGTCTTGTTTGCAAATCGGTCACAATTTGCGTGACCAGATTACGCGATTGGCGGATGCAGTCGGGGATGCCCTGGCCGCGCAGCCCGGCCCCTGTCAGGTAAAGCTGCGGCAGGTTGCTGGCGAGGGTACGCTCAACGTGGGCAACCATTGCCAGATGGCCGACGGGCGGCTGTGGGTTGGCTGGCAGCCAGCGCTGCACATGAATTTGGGTTGGCTCAGCGGTGATGTTGAAAATGCTAGCCAGTTCGCGGCGCACCAGGCTAATTAGCGCCTCTTCGGGCAGTTCGGCCAGGTCAGGGACTGTTTGTCCGCCCACAAAGGCCCGCAGCACAAACTGGTTATCCGGGGCGCGGTGGGGGAATTTAGCGCTCATGCCTTCGATGGCCAGCAGTTGGGATGTTTCACTTTCGGGCACGACCACACCAAAACCGTCGAATGGGTCATCAATTTCTGCCCGGTTGAAGGCGATGCTGACTGTGGTGACGGGGTTGTAGGGGATGTCGCGAAGTTGGTCGGTTACGGCCGTTTCCGCTAATCCTTCCAGCAAATCCGCCATCACAAAGGTGGGGGTGGCCAGCAAGACCAAATCGGCCAGCAGGGTACGGCCGTTGCTCAGTTTCAAGGCGTAGGGGTGGCCATTGGTTTCGTCGTGGTAAAGATGGGTAACGGCCGTATCCAATAAAATCTTGGCTTCGATCTGGTCGGCTAACGCTTCAACCAGCTCCATGAGGCCATTTTGCAGCGTGGCAAAGCCTGGCTTTTTGGCCGGGCGCGGCTCGCCAGACGCTTTGCGCTCGGCGCTTTTTTCCTTCATCAGGGCAAACATCCCTTTCACCACGCTGCCGTGCTTTTGCTCCATTTCGGCAAAACGGCCGAACGACACCTGCACGCTCATCTCATCCACATTGCCCAGATAAACGCTACCGATGGCGGGCTTGACGACGTTTTCCACCATCTCATCCCCCAGGCGGCGGCGCAAAAAGCTGCCCAGCGACTCATCGCTGGCGGCGGTGCGCGGCTTGACAAACGGCTCCTTCAGCAGCCGCAGCTTGCCCCCGGCGCTCAGCAGCGGCGTAGAGAAAAAGCTGCCTGGCCCGGATGGCACAATGGCAGGACGGCCGTTGTGCAGCACATAATTTTTTCCAGAGCTGGTGGTGCCCACCAAACGGTCGGCCAGGCCCAGTTCCTGGCACAATTCCCACGCTTCTGGCTTGCGCGTTACAAATGATTCCGGGCCGCCTTCAAAAATGAAGCCATCTTGCCTTTCGGTGGCAATCTTGCCGCCTAAACGCGACGTTTCTTCGACGAGGGTGATGTTGATGGGCAGGTTGTGCTGGCTGGCTTCTTTTTCTAAGTAATAAGCGGCGGACAGGCCCGAAATGCCGCCGCCTACGATAACAATTGCCATGTTTGGTTGTGTATCCATCCTGGTTTCCTCTCATCCAACAGGCAAGCATTTAGAACGGCCGTAAGCACACGTCTTGGCTTTGCTGAGGAGTCGGTATGAAGTTTTTTCGTTTAAGATTGAGAAAGCAGGTTTGGTTTTATGAGTGCTGCTCGTACGCCTGGGCAATGGCCAACTGCACTACGTTTAGCAGCTCACTGATGCGGCGCATCAGCCGCAAATTAGCCTCTGGCTTAATGGCGGCGGTGCTGGGTAGCTGAAAGGCCGTCTCGACGAGCATGTCGCGGAAGCGAAGGGTGGTTTGCAGCGCTTCGGTCAGGGGGAGGCTCGTTTGTATGGCCAAACGGCCGTACTCTTCACCAATCCCCTGCGCCTCTTTTAGCAGCGTGCCGTTGGTTTCCGGGTCAGAGATGTATTGCAACGTCAAACCCATTAGCCGCCGCCCCAGCAGGCGATGCTGTTCCCGCACCTGGTCGTCGTACTGCGCCAGCCATCCTTTGCTTTTATGTGCCGATATTTCTTGCCGCGTTTGCGTCAGCGCCTTTTCTGCCCAAAGCTGTTCAATGCTGCCAGGCATCTGCATCTTGCGCCGCCCCGCCGCAAACTGGTTCAGATCAGACAAAGCAAAGCGGCGGTGTCCACCCGGCGTAAGCATAAAAGTGATCTGGCCACCGTCGGCCCAGCGCCGCAGCGTTGTGCTGTGAATGCCCAATAAATCTGCTGCCTGGGAAAGCGATAGCCATTGCTCGGTTTCGGGAAGGAAATCATTCATAAAACTTACCTAAAATCGTTGCAAAACCTTGCGAATCTATGCAAATCTATGCAACTTGTGGGGATTATACTGGTTCAAATTTAGTGCGTCAATTCAATTTTTGAACTGTTGACAAATGTCATAAATGGTGTGTGACATCTGACTACGGCCGTTTGGCGATGCTGTTCACATACCAGGCGTAGAGCAGCGGCAAGACGGCCGTACCGCCCACGCCCACCGCCAGTACACCTACCAACCCGGCCCAGGCTAACGCTTCTTCGGCAACGGTGAAGCCCAGCCCCAGCAGTGCCAAAGTAACCAGCAGGAAAACGGCCGCAACCGCCAAAATAATGCCCGCCACGCGCCGCGCTTGCTTCATCGAGGCCCGTCTGATGCCATGCAGCTTGCCCGACTGCCCGTGCAGCAGCACCATCTGCGCCTGATTGTCATCATCCAGGTAGTAGCTGGTGTACAGCGGCAGCAGCAGCTGCGTCCAGTTCTGGTTGGCAAAACTGGGTGACCATTTGAAGCCGCGCGTGTGGTCTGCCTCACTGGCCAGGCGACAATCCTGGGAAACGGCCGTTTGTACCACAACCACCGCCTCATTCCAGGCATCCTCCGGTGGGCGGTTCGGCAAATGGACAATGGTGCCAGTTAAATCGTCTGGCTGGAATGGCTTTTGGTCTTTTGGCAGGAAACGGCCGATTTTGCTCTCTATCTCCGCCTGTTGCTCCAGCGCAGGCGCAACCTGGTTGTCATAGATGCGATTTAGTCGGCCCAGGCGTGGCTCCCAGCGTACCCGCTTTTCCTTCACCCGCTCCGTTTGCCAACCGCTATTTTTAAACTGCTCCCGATGGCTCACAATCTCATAATCGAAGCCCATCTCTGCCCGCCAGTCGCCCTGAACCTGCACATCTACCAGCCACATGGGTAGGTAAACTGACTGCAACCGGCCTAGTAGCCTGCTTTCTTGCAAATCGGCCGGAGCCAGCCAGACGCTTTTGGCAAACTGGCTCACGCTGCGGCGTAAAACTTCTTCCTGGGCGCGGAAGGGCACCACCATTTCCGGTGGCTGCGTGTAAACAGGGCGGTTGTCGGTGGCATTCATTTGCGCCAGAGCCGCCTGCCCGCAAACCGGACAGCGCTGGCTCACCCTTTCTGGCGGTAGCACAAACACGCCGTTGCAGCTGGCGCACCCCTCCAGAACCCAATCTTCACCCCAATATTTGATCCAGCTTTCGTTTCCCATCTGGCTTGTTTCAGACATCAATTTAACCATTTACCATTAAAAATTAACCATTCTAGGCATCCGCCATTTTGCCTGCCTTGCTTACGGTTATTATGGCAAAAATAATCCAGGCCAGCATCGCAAATCCGGCCGCGAGCATGATAGCTCCACCGATGCCATTTTCATTGGCCAGCAGCACGGCCGATGCAATAGCCAACAGCAGCCCTGGCAGGAACCAGAGCCCCAGCACCTTGGCCACTTTGCGCCAATCCACAGGCCGTTGCCCGGCAATAGTTCCGGTTTGCCCGTTGATGAGTACCTGAAAAACTTTGTTGCCGTACCGGTAGTTTGCCAGATAAATTGGCAGCAAAATGTAGCGCCAGCTCTCGTCGCTAAAGTCTAGATTCATGCTGAAGTTGCGCATGTTGCGGGCGCTGGCCTGTTCCTGGCAGGCGTCCTTGGTTTTGGCCCGCATGGAGCGCCGTGCGGAGGCCCAGGCCGTTTCCAAATCCACGTCGTATGCCTGGGCCGAAAGGCCAGCGAGGAAGGTGGGTTCGTACGGTACGAGTTCGCCCAGGCGGTAACCGCGCAGCTGCTTAAGCAGTGTCAGGCTAATTTGGCTGCTGCCGCTGACGAGCATGTCGTCGGTGACCAGGCTGACTGCGCCGGATTCCCAATCCCACTGGCTGCCTTCCCGATCGCCAAGTTTGAGGAGGAACGGCCGTTCCCATTTCCAGTTGGGCGCAGAGTGGCGGCGACGGCTGGCGTCGGTGTTGTACACCTCGGCTCGCCAGGTGGCCTGGGTGCGCGCGTCAAACGTCCAGAAGGGAATGTAGATGGGCGTGTACTCAGTGCTGCGGGCTAGATTTTGCAGATTGTTGGGCAGCATCCAGCTTTTTTGCAGGAATTCAGCCGTGATTTGGCGGCAGTTTTCGGTGGTGGTGACGAATGGCACCAAAAAGCGAGGACGCAGCACATCTTGCGGGGCGCGAGTTTGCACCACCGCGTTGGAGCCGCAAAACGGGCAGGTGTGGCTGAGCATTTCTGAGGAAAGCGTGATGTGAGACGCGCAGCTGCTGCACACTAGCTCTTTGCGCTCCTGCCCCCAGCCGTTGGTGGAACGTTCAACGGTTTCTACAGTAAACTCGAATTCTTGAGCCCCTTTACCCACAATTTCTACCTGGGGCGCTTCGTGGTAGCCGCAAAAGGTGCAGGTGAGGCCGCCGTTGTCAGCGCTGTAGGCTGTCGCGCCATCGCAGTTGGGGCAGCGAAAATCTACCACTGGCCGAGCCTCTTCCAGTTCTTCCGGTTTTAGGGGACGATACACTTCAATGCCGGAAACGGCCGATTTTGTTTGAACATATCCTTCTGGGGGGAAACTATTGCTCATAAATTACTCGTTTTGCCACAGATTTCTGTGTTGGTCAAGGATTGATCATACAAAAATGAACCGCAAAGATTTTCTTTACAGAGAGTTTCTCTGCGTTCTACACAACTCCCTGCGGTTCAATAAATTTTTCACCATTACAGATTTCGCATATTTTAACCCTGGTAAGATTAGTACATTGGTCGGAGAAGTTCAACCTTTTGGAAAAGTTAAACTTCATATGGGCCGGATGATGCAGGGACACAGGGCTGTGACGCATTGTTAGGTGCGGCGATGAGAATGGCGACTCACGACTTCGCATTTGCTTATGTTATTGTCGTATCACCAGTGGTAAATAAACCTGACTCTGTTCTGGCCATCGGTCATGGACAAAGATGTCCCCCGCACCATTGGTATCGCCGCTGACCAGGTTACTGGCTTCGGAGTGATAAGTGACATAACGGCCGTCTGCAGTGATGGCGGGGTCGAATAAAGAGGAATAATTATTTCCCTCTGAGCCATCAGAGGCGACGGAGACACGCGTGGTCTGTCCTGTTTGCTGGTCATGAACGAAGACATCAGACCAGCTATTTGTGTCGCTGATGACCAGGTTGCTGGCCCCAGATTGGAAAGCTACATAACGGCCGTCTTCAGTGATGGCGGGGGAGCAACAAGCACTATTATTTCCTTGTGTGCCATCAGAGGCGACGGAGACGCGCGTGGTTTGCCCGGTTTGCCGGTCATGGACAAAGATGTCCCCCGTACCATTTGTATCTCCGCTAACTAGGTTACTGGCATTAGAGTAAAATGTAACATAACGTCCATTGGCGGAGATGGCGGGGTGGGAGGACACACCATTTCCCTCTGTGCCATCAGAGGAGACCGAAACACGCGTGGTCTGCCCTGTTTGTCGGTCATGAACGAAGTCATCCCCCGTACCATTGGTATCGCCGCTGACTAGGTTGCTGGCATAGGATTGAAAAGCCACATAACGGCCGTCTGCGGAGATGGTGGGTTTGTAGGAAACATCATTTCCCTCTGAGCCATCAGAGGCGACCGAAACGCGTGTAGTTTGCCCGGTTTGCCGATCATGAACGAAGATGTCGGTTGCCAAATTTGTATCGCCGCTGACCAAGTTGCTGGCATCAGATTGAAAAGCCACATAACGGCCGTCGGCGGATATGATGGTGAAGCCAGAAGTATCAGCATTTCCCTCTGTGCCGTCGGAGGCGACGGAGACACGCGTAGTCTGACCGGTTTGCTGGTCATGAACGAAGACGTCGGTTGCCAAATTAGTGTCGCCACTAACCAGGTTGCTGGCATCAGATTGAAAAGCGACATAACGGCCGTCGGCGGAGTTGGAGAGGTAGTAATCAGAATCAGCATTTCCCTCTGTGCCGTCAGAGGCGATGGAGACACGCGTGGTCTGACTGGTTTGCCGATCATAAACAAATATATCTCTCGTACCATTTGTATCGCCGCTGACCAGATTACTGGCATCAGAGCTAAAAGCGACATAACGGCCGTCGGCAGAGATAGAGGACCCCCAAGAAAAAGCATTCCCCTCTGTGCCATCAGAGGCGACGGAGACGCGTGTCGTTGTTCCATCAGAAAGTGACCGAACAACAATGGGCAGATTGCTTTCTGTCGTATCCACCTCTGGCGTTTCAGCATTTGCATTTGACCAAGACGTTACGCCGCGACCGTCTCTGCTGCCAGCGGCGCTAACCATTGAAATGAAAAGAATCGTTGCGAGAATCACAAGCAGGAACACAACATAACGCTTCATATTCAGTTTTTCCTTTGTACCTAGAGGTACACAAAAATAGGATCACAATAATCGGACTGGCGTTCAAGCTAAATATTTTGGCATCGCGCAGGCACTATTTATCCCGAGTTAAAAAGGTTCTTTGGGAAGAATATTTGTGTAGTGTTATTTATTCTTTCTTAGGTGTATGCCATCACCTTGTCACCAATGGTAAATAAACCTGGCTGAGTTCTGGCCCACGGTCATGGACGAAGATATCCTGCCTGCCATTTGTATCGCTACTGACTAAATTGCTGGCATTAGAGTCAAAAGCTACATAACGGCCGTCAGCGGAGATGGCGGGGGCGTAGGAATCAACATTTCCCGGTGTGCCATCAGAAGCAACGGAAACGCGCGCGGTTTGCCCTGTTTGCTGGTCATGAACGAAGGTGTCCCAATTAGCCGTATCGCCGCTGACAAGGTTACTAGCTAAAGAGTAAAAAGCGACATATTGGCCGTCGGCGGAGATGGCGGGATGGAAGGACCAAGCATTTCCCTGTGTGCCATCAGAGGCGACGGAGACACGGGTGGTCTGCCCTGTTTGTCGGTCGTGAACGAAAATGTCCTCCATCCCATTTGTATCGCCACTGACCAGGTTGCTGGCATTAGAGCAAAAAGCCACGTAATGACCGTCGGCGGAGATGGCGTGGGGGGAAGGGTTGGCGGGGTAGCTGGAATCACTATTTCCCTGTGTGCCATCAGAGGCGACGGAGACGCGCGTGGTCTGCCCTGTTTGCCGGTCATGAACGAAGGTGTCTACAGCCCCATTTGTATCGCCGCTGACCAGATTGCTGGCCAAAGAGTAAAAAGCGACATAACGCCCGTCGGCGGAGATAGAGGGGTAGAGGGATTCACTATTTCCCTGTGTGCCATTTGAGGCGATGGAGACACACGTGGTTTGTCCGGTTTGCTGGTCATGAACGAAGATGTCCGGAATATTGCCATTGGTATCGCCGTTGATCAGGTTGCTGGCATTAGAGCTAAAAGTCACATAACGGCCGTCAGCGGAGATAGCGGGCGGGGCAGATCTATTGGGGTCAGCGGAAGCAGCATTTCCTTCTGTGCCATCAGAGGCGACGGAGACGCGCGTGGTCTGCCCTGTTTGCCGGTCATGAACGAAGGCATCCACCTCCCAATTTGTATCGCCGCTGACCAGGTTGCCAGCATAAGAGAGAAAAGCGACATAACGGCCGTTGGCCGAGATGACGGGGTCGAAGGAATCACCATTTCCCGGTGTGCCATCAGAGGCAACGGAGACACGTGTGGTCTGCCCGGTTTGCCAGTCATAAACAAAGATGTCATTCCAGCCATTGGTATCGCCGTTGACCAGGTTACTAGCATTAGATAGAAAAGCCACATAACGGCCGTCGGCGGAGATGGAGGAGTTATAAGAACCAGCATTTCCCTCTGTGCCAGTAGAGGAGACAGAGACGCGCGTTGTTATCCCACTAGAGAGCGCCCGAAACACAACGGGTAGATTGCCTTCTGCCGTATCCACCTCTGGCGTTTCAGGGTTTGCATTTGAACGAGCTGTTACGCCGCGATCGTCTCTGCTACCAGCGGCGCTAACCATTGATACGCAAAGAATCGCTGAAAGAACCATAAGCAGGAACACAAAATAACGCTTCATATTCAGTTTTTCCTTTGTACCTATAGGGATACAATAATAGAATCACGATATTCTGACTGGCGTTCAGGCTAAAAATTTTGACATCACGCAGGCACTTTTTATCCTAAATTAAAGTGTTTCTTTGGGAATCACCTTTGTGTAGTGTTATTTATCCTTTCTTTAAATGATAAATTACATATCTTTAGTGATTCATCCGCCAGGCTCCAGGGCTTCCAAGGGGGGAACCTCTGCTAAAATCGTTGTCCGTTCTAATTCTTAAACTGAAAGGAAAAGCTAACCTTCTAAAATAAGAGTAGGTTTTGGGTAGGATTCTGCTAAGATCGGGTTCAAAGCGAGTGTGCAATTGTGAGACAAAACCAACGATTTTTAATGATTTTGCCCATTTTGGCGGATACGGCGAGTGCGGCGGTGGCGATTTTGCTGCTGCCCACGCTGGCGGAACTATTTGCCGAGCCTGGGACGCTCAATGTGCTGCTTTTGGGTGGGGCGTTTGTGGTGTACTGTACGGCCGTTTACCTCATTCGCAAGTTAGAATCCAGCGCGGACGCCGACAGGGTGTCTCGCCTGCCAGCCTGGCTTACGCAGACGATCACGATGCGTGTGTTGGCTATCTTCTTTGCCCTGGTGCTGGCGGCCGAACTGATGCAGCAATTGGGCTACTGGGAATCAATCCTGGTGGTGGATGACCGGGTTCTGGGCGCAGGCGAATCGGCGGCCTTTTTTGTGTATGCGCCGGGAGCGTTGATTGGGGCGTCGCTGTTTTACGTGCTGGTGCTTAGTGCCTCGGTGCGGGTGAGTATTGAGGAAGGTTCGCGCAATTACACGGGTCTGGCGCTGCTGGGGCTGCTGGGGGTGAACGGGATGCTGCTGTTGGGAACGGCCGTGCTCCAATCTACCCAATTTTTCAGCGGCTGGCTTGGCATGATTGGCGCATTTGTGCTGCTGGTTTTGCTCTTTTTGCCGCCGCGTGTGTGGTATTTGGCGAAACGGCCGTCCTTGCTGGCGGCTCTTTCGTACCTGGCGCTGCTGGGGTTGCTGGCGTGGCAGGTTGGGTGAAGCGAGTTTGCGCGTAAGCGAGTTTGCCAGTCATATCCTCACTGGCCACTGGCAAACTCGCTCACTGGCAAACTGGTGGAAGGTGCGGAAACGGCCGTTTTGCGCTAGACTCACAGGTCGAGATCAGTAACCACAGCACAGAAATCTCAAAAACCTCTGTGCGCTTTGTGGCCAAAACAATTTTAGGAACGATGTAATTCGCAAAAAATAATGAGTGAAACTGAACAGATAGAACAACCAGAAGAAGAAATAATCGAGCCAGAAACGGCCGTTCAAGACGAAAACGAAATCGAAGAACCGGAAGACAGCCTGCCATCGGTGGGCATTGGCGATTTGCCGCCGCGCCTCAAAGAAGCGACCGACCGCGCGGGCTGGACCTCGCTGACGCCGGTGCAGTCCAAAGCGATGCCTTACATCTTTGCCCAACGGCCGATGATGGTGCAGGCGCGCACTGGCAGCGGCAAGACGGGGGCGTTCATCATGCCCATCATGGAGCTGGTGAATCGCCACCAGGAAGAGACGCAGGCGCTGGTGCTGGTGCCCACGCGCGAATTGGCCACGCAGGTGGTGGCCGAGGCGACGATGTTGTTTGGCGATAGTGGGTTGAAGGTAACGGCCGTTTACGGCGGCGTCGGTTATGGTGGGCAGCTCAAGGCGCTGCGCGAAGGCACCCATCTCATCGTCGGTACGCCGGGGCGTGTGCTGGACCATCTGCTGCGCGGCTCGATGTCGCTGAAAAACCTGAAGGTGCTGGTTTTTGACGAAGCCGACCGGATGCTGAGCATGGGTTTTTACCCCGATATGCGCCGGGTGCAGGAATATTTGCCCGGTAAAGTGTACACTTGCATGTTCTCCGCCACCTTCCCGCCCACGGTGCGCAGCCTGGCGCGGCAGTTCATGGACAAGCCAGACTTCCTCAGCCTGAGCCGCGACCATGTGCACGTGGCCGATACCTCGCACCAAACGATTATGGTCTCGCCCATGGAGAAAGACCGCACCCTGATCCGGCTGATCGAGCTGGAAAATCCCGACTCCGCCATCATCTTTTGCAATACCAAGCAGCGAGTGCATTACGTTTCTGTGGTGTTGCAGCGCTTTGGCTATAACGCCGACGAGCTAAGTGGTGATCTGGCACAAAAAGATCGCGAAAAGGTGATGGACAAGCTGCGCAAAGGCAAGCTGCGCTTCTGCGTGGCCACGGACGTGGCGGCGCGGGGCATTGATATTTCTGGCCTGTCCCACGTGTTCCAGTATGAACTGCCCGAAGACCCGGAAATTTACATCCATCGCGCCGGGCGGACGGGGCGCGCCGGGGCCACGGGCACGGCCATTAGCCTGGTGGGCGACTTTTCGGAGCAGGTGCAGCTAAAGAAGATTGCCAAGCAGTACAACATTTCGTTTGAGGAACGGCCGTCTCCCGATGAAGCGGCTCTGGCTAACGTGGTGTCTGAACGGATGACCATCCAGCTGGAAGCCCAAATGCGCGACCGGGACAAGCTGCGCATCGAGCGGCTACAGCGCTTTGTGCCGATGGTGAAAGAGCTGGCCGAAGACGAAGAGGGCGTGCAGCTCGTCGCCATGCTGCTGGACGATTTGTACCAGCAAACGCTTCACGCTGCCCCCGCCTCGGTGGAGGATGAGCCAGTCCGCCGCGACAGCCGCGACGAAACTGACCGATCTGACAACCCGAAAAAGAAAAAGCGGCGGCGGTCACGCGGCCGTTCACGCCAATCTTGAGTCTGTTTGCCGATCGTACAAGTTCGTTTTAGTGGGGAATTTTCACCCAGAACATTCTCCCTTTAATATCTAAAGTTGCTTGGATTGAGCCTGTTGAGGACTCATTGATAGTTGACAGGCTCTTACCCAAAAATTTTAAACTTTCCGCCTTATTGAAATATGTTCAAAACAAATGTTAAGCAAGGCGTTTCGCCATTCCAATCCTGGATGCCCGTGATCCTGACTTTATGGGTAGCCTGGTTCCTTCTGATACAAAGATTAGGAGGCCCTAGTTTTTGGATTGATGAGATGCTTAGCTTTAATCGTGCTTCTCTTGGTGATTGGCAATCCTTTTATGCCGAGCTGCTGGGGGCAAACCACGCTCCTTTGTACGAAGGGGCTTTTTTGCATCCCTGGCTCTTGTTGGGAGATGGCGAATTTTGGGCCAGGTTCCCCGGTGTTTTATTGGCAATGTTGACAGTTGGCCTGACGTATCGGTTGGGCAGACAAGCTAATGGTGTTCAAACCGGCATCTTGGGAATCATTTTTTTGGTATTTTCGCCATTATTTTTTCAGCATGTGCGGGAAGTACGGCCGTATTCCTTGTTGGTGCTTACCGTTACGCTCACTGTTTATTTTTGGTGGCGAGCTATGCGTTCCGGGCGGTATCTGTTTTGGATGTTATTTACACTAAGTGGTGCGGCCTCCCTTTATACACACTATTATGCTGGCTTTGCTTTGATGGGTATTGGGGTCACTACACTGGTCGCCAAGGTTTTGCTCAAGCTCCCGTGGCGCAGAGTTTACCAGGCTGCGTTTGCTTTTGTGGGTATAGCTTTGCTTTTCTTACCCTGGCTACCTACATTCCTTGCGCAGCTGCAATCGGGGGCTGTTTCATGGATTCCACCGCTTAGCTTGTGGACTTTCTTTGAATTACCTGCTTTCTTTTTTGCCCATACGTTATTTACAGATACTGTTTGGAGTGGCATTGTTGTGGTTACATGGCTGCTATTTCTGGCCGCTTTTATTTTGTTGTGGCAGTCGCAACAACAAAGAAAACCATTGCTCATTTTGCTGGCTCTTTTTTTCTTTTCTTTTTTGGCCGTAGCGCTTGCTTCGTTGCAAAAACCGTTGATGGTGCCTCGGTATTTCGTTAGTTTATCGCCAATTGTTGCCTTAATTAGCGCATACACCATTGTCTGGCTTGTTGCCCAGAAGAAAGCTCCTTTTCTGATTATTCCTATTGGGTTGCTAATTGTGGGGGGATATTCAGTCTATAAGCTGACTTATTTGGATCGGACGCCTCCGTGGCGCAGCGCTGCCCTTTACATCGAGGAAATGGCGGAGCCGGGGGATAAAGTTGTTTTATTTAGTGGCCATACGGGTGGGGCTTATTTGCCACTTCAATATTATTTAGGGGAGTCCTGGCCTATTCTGACAAATGATGAATCATTGGAAGATCAGGGTGCCGTTGATGTGACGCTTGCTGGGTTGGCTCCGGCAAGGCGCGTATGGCTTATTCAATCTACCAGAAAAACGCCATCCCGCTCTTTGAATTATCAACCGAATGTTACTTATGGCCCTTATGTGCTTGAGTCGCGTAAGGTTTTCGACGAGCTAGCTATTAAGCCGCATCTAAGTGTTGATCTTTGGTTGCTGGTGCTTGAGTAGCCGTAGAAGCCTTTCTTTTTGGCTAGATGTGGTCTGGAACGGCCGTTTTCAACCTTAACTGGTGCATGAGAACCTGCTTGCCCCTGCTGGACAAACCCCTGATCACCCCCGCATAATGACAACCAGACTAAGCGCAGTTGAGGCACGGAAAGAAGGGCAATGCCCAGAGGTGTCTAGAGGAAATCTGCGTATTCTATTTTCTGCTTTTTCTAAAGGAGATTTTTATGGGTGCCAGGGCTGTTGGCAATTTTGATAACGATGCCGCGCGAGATTGGCTGTATGATTTTGGCGAGAACGATTTTCGGCTGATTGACCGGACGCTGGCGGGTGTGGCGGGCATGATTGCGGCGGACGAGTTGGATGCGTGGGAAGCGCAAGAGGTGCTGGTTGCGGCCGAGTGTGTGGCCGCGGCTGCGGGCTTCCCGCCCAACCATCCGCCACGAGAGCTGGCGGATTGGCTGGCAGAAAACAGTCCCATCCTGGTGAAACCGGAATTTATTGAGATGGCGCAAAAGGCGGTGAATCGCGTGCTGTCACAATCGGAGCTGCGGGATGAGTGGCTGGCGAGTGATGAGTTTGATGGGTGGGAAACGGCCGTACTTGATCTCCAAGCCCGCCTCAACCAGGCAAAACCGGAGGAGTGAGCATCCTCAGATGCGAACGGCGGCAAAGCAAATCAGCATCGGAGGATGCCTACTCTTCCATAAAGGTGAACCGGTATGGATGTTAAAAAATGGGAAGCGTTTCTTTCTGATCCAGAATTAAAAAGCAACCAAAATTACCGAAATCAGCACAATGGGGCGTATCTTTTTGGCAAAATCAGCCATGATGTGCTGGCTTGTTTGAATAATTACCTTGCCGTGCTTTCTTTGATGCGTTCTCAGGACGTAGAAGTTAGGAAAGAGACATTGGACTGGTTTGGGGCGAAGAAGGGCGTGGTGGAAACGGCCGTAACCAAAATCTATTCCCTCCTGGAACAAACTGAAGGTTTGCCAGAAGCCAGCCGCAACTGGCCATCTGACATTAAGGTGCTTGGTTCAAAATTAAGTAGCATTCAAAAATTTGTAGATAAATTTCAGGAAATCGATCTTTCTGACACCAGCGTAGAGAAAAATTTAGTAACAATGGCAACTGCCAACCTGCGCGGTGTGCAGGCGATTTATAGAGATGTTCAGGCAGAAAATTACAAACAATTGCTGACAACAAAGTATCACGATTGAGGTTGCCGGTGCTTTTAGAGGCTTTTTGCGCTTGTTCCGTTCGCATCTGAGGATGCTCACTCCTCAGGAGGGCAGGAGTAAATTATGAGCAAGAAACGTTTGGAAATTGAGGGGCATATTTATTACATCACGACGGTTGTCTACAATTTTTTGCCTGTGCTGACTACCCCCAGTTTTGTTCTGCCTGTTTTAGACAGCCTCAATTTTTACAAGTTCAAGCACAAGGTCAAGCTGTTGGGCTATGTGATTATGCCAGACCATCTTCATTTGTTGATTTGGCCATTTGGCGAATCATCCATTTCAGATTTCATGCGTGATTTAAAGAAATTCACCGCTTCGCGGATCGTTCGCCAGGCAGAGGTGGAAAATCGGCAGGATTTGCTGGCTGCATTTGCCCAGGCTGGCCAGGAAACCGGACGCAGTGAGAACAAGGTTTGGCAGGATAGCTTTTGGGACAAAATCATCTATACTGAGAAATTCTTGCGGCAAAAGCTGAACTACATTCACCGCAACCCAATCCGGGCTGGGTTGATTGATGATCTGGGTGATTATCCCTATTCTAGCTATCGCAATTACGTACACGATGACCAAACGCTGATCGAAATTGACCGAGAGTGGAGCTAAAATCATGCAATCATATCTTTTTCACGGTGGAGTGAGCATCCTCAGATGCGAACGGCCCTTGAAATACAACCTCCTCACTATCCTAATCTTACTCCTCACCCTCACCGCCTGCGGCAACACCACTCTGCCCGACATCCCCGCTGAGGAACTGGTGCAGCGCGCCGCCGAGCGGATGAAAGAGAGCGATGGCTTCCAGTTTGTCATCGAGCGGGATGGTGCGCCTGCGTACCTTGATCCAGGCGAAACGCTCTCCTTCCGGCGGGCGACTGGGGCGTACGTGGCCCCGGATCGCGCTCTGGCGACGGTGCGGGTCATTGGCCCCGGTCTAATCACCGATGTGGATGTGATTAGCGTGGCGGAGATTCAGTGGCAAACCAACGTGGTGACGGGCGACTGGGAAGAGCTGCCGCCCAATTGGGGCTTTAACCCTGCCGTTCTCTTCGACGACGACATTGGCATTCAGGCGGTGCTGGTGGCGGATTTATCACAAATCGCGCTGGCGGAGCCGGAGAATTTGGTGGAGAGTGAAGGGCCAGATGAGTTGTTGTACAGCGTAACGGCCGTTGCTGATGGCACCAATCTCTACCAGATGAGCGGCACCCTGATTGGCCCCAGCGATGTCACTATCCAGCTCTGGATTCGGCCAGAAACGTTTGAGCCAGTTCGCATCGTGGTGCGCGAGCCAGAGCCAGAAGACGACGAGCTGGAAAGCATCTGGCAAGTGGATATTTCCCACTACGGCGAGCTGATTGATATTCAGCCCCCAGAATTTGAGTAATTGGTAATTGAGTAATTAATTGCCAATTACTCAATTACTTTTTAATTCCGGCGGATGATGTAGATGCGGCCCCACTGCCCCAGCACGGCTACCGAGTAACCAGTTAAAATCTCCAGGTTGGGGCATTTGCGAACGGACTCTTTGACCAAATCGTATTCGCTGCTGAGGACGATGGCACGGCCGTTTCCCGCCAACACGCGCTCCAATTCTCCAAAAAATGCCGGGTACAGCTTTTTAAGCGCCTTGGGCGAGCTGATTTGCTTGCCAAAAGGCAGGTTCGTGGCCACCTTTGTAACGCTGCCAGGGGCCAGGGGCAGTTTGGCGGCGTCGAGGTGCAGGGCGCTGAAGTGGGTTGGTGGCTCCTTGCGCAGGGCATTTACATTTTTCCGGGCAGCCTGTGTGTGCTTAAGCTCAATGTCGCCAGCCAGCATTTGGGCGTATGCGCCCGCGTACCGTCGCTCCATCACCAGCGTGCCGCTGCCGCACATCGGGTCCAGGAAGATGTCATCATCTGCGGGCTGGGTGAGGTGAATCATGGCGGCAGCGACAGACGGCCGTAACGCCGCTTTCAACTCCACGGGCTTGTTAAATCGGTGGCGCGTGGTCCGGTCTGTGAGGCGAATGCCGCCCACCAGGCGAGAACCAAGCAGGTTAATCCAGATTTCCACCTGGGCGTGGTCATCCACCAGCCG
Organism: Ardenticatenaceae bacterium; assembly: GCA_020634455.1. GTDB lineage: Bacteria > Chloroflexota > Anaerolineae > Promineifilales > Promineifilaceae > Leptofilum. The sequence goes on from JACKBQ010000001.1 coordinate 2,798,719, forward strand.
CCATTTGGGGTAACGCGCCTTCATACCCCGCTCAACTGCTTCACCGAGCTGCTTGCGGTAAATGTCGTGGCTGCCGTAGAGTCGGCTAATGACCCGGTAAGACGGCCGTGCTGGCTGTACGCGTATGGGCCAGGCTACGTCGATTGCTTGCTGGAAAACGGCCGTATCCTGCACCAATTCTGTAATTTGGGGCAAAATCTGGCGTGTGCGCGGCACCTTTTCTACCGACAGCGCCAATACATACACATCTTCCACCGTACGCAGTTGAAACAAATCTTCCGCCTCACCCGCATAGCTAAAAATCAGCAGCCCATTCTGGTCCTTGGCAAAAACTGTTTCTCCAAATTTGGCTCCCGGCAGCTTGTCCCGAACTTCTAACCAGGCAATTTCTTCAACGCCCGGCATGGTTTGTACATAGTAAGTTGTTGATTCCATTTACACATCACATCCTTCAGCAAAGTCGGTAGATGATACCATAACTCGCGGCAACGCGTGGGCTGCGAGCACAAATTTCGGTTGCAAAATTGGTCAAGAATACGCTACACTGACAATTGTTCCTTTGCACAAAGTCCACCACAGGGCTTTTTACCAAGCTTTACCACACATGTAAGGAGGCAGTATTTAAAATGTCCCAAAATCGAACCAAAATGATCTGGTTACTAATGCTTTTGCTGTTGGCAGCTACGATGGCATTGGCTAGCTGTTCTGGCGGCGAGCGGCTGCTCTTGGCTGAGTATAATCGAGACGCTGAAGCCGAAATCTTTTTGGCTGAACTCGGTGCAGACGCATCTGAATGGCAATCGTTGGCTAAAGATGTGCGGCGCACCTTTATTTTTGAAGGTGAATTTGCTACGTTTGTGCCTGACAGCAACCGCATTTTGCTTTGGTATGAAGATGGCAACGATGTTCGCATTGAGCAAATAGAAATTGGGGATGAAAGCCCAACTGAGCTGCTGGAGGGAAATGTAGGAGACCGGCTGTTTGCCCGATACGAGACAGACCCTTTTACTGTTTATGTGACAGAAAGCCAAGATTTTTCTAGCTATCGGTGTTATGTTGCGCAGGATGGTGCAAAGGCAGAGCGTTTGGCGCGAGGCACGGTGTGCTTCATGAATGAAAATGGTGTGTTGCAGCTGGATGTTGACCGCAATGATGCCCTGACGCTAACGTTAATTTCCTTGGATGGCGAGGATCAGACGGTTGTTTTAGATGAAATTGAGGATGTAGGCACACGTGTCCGTAACAATCAGGCGATGAGCCAGATTGCGTATGTGGTAAGAGATCGTGATGAGGCGCAACTTTTTCTGATTGCCCCCGGCGACGAGGCAGGAGAGCCGTTAGGTGAGGCGTTTGCCAGCATCGAACTGTTTGGCTTTTTGGGAGATGACAAGACGGTTTACGTTGTTAGTCGGGTAAAAGAGGATGATGATGAGGTGGGTTTATTCATTAACGGCACGGGAGATGCACTCATTGAAGCAGATGAGATCAGACTGATGGGGCAGTCGGAAGATGGCGAATTTGCTATTTTTGCAGCGGAATCCAGGGGGGAAACGGCCGTATTCCACTACAATCTGGACGATAACACCGCCACCGAACTGCTGGAAGAAGAGTCAGTTAACCTGTTAGGCTTCGTTATGGATGAACATTTTTTGCTGAAAACAGTGAAGAATGACGAAGAAACGCTGTACAGCGTCAGCCAGGATGGCAGCGAGATGGTGGAATTGCTGGCCACCGACGATTATGAAATTTTAACAGTGTATTTTAACCAGGCTGCCGAGCAGCTACTGGTTCAGCTACAGCACAAAGATGACAATTATGCCTACTTTGTTACTGGCCTGACCGAAGAAGATGGCTACTTTTTAGTGGAAGATTGGTATTCGCTCACTGCCTTGAACGCTTCCGACGATCAGTTTGTCTTTTGGGGACGTGAAGATCAAGATGATGATGTGGCGCTTTACAGCATTGCCTGGGCAGAAGATGCCTCTGAGGTAGTGCTAGATGACAGGGCAGATTTTGGTTTTTACAGCGCCTTTTTTGCTAAAGACGGCCGTACGCTCTACTATACAGCCATAGACGACGGCTTTGGTGACTTTGAAGTACGCACCGTACCTGTAGACGGCAGCGAAAGCGCCGACAGGCTGTATCGTGACATGGTTTTACTAGACGTGAGTTGGGAGGAAGAAGCAAACTTCCAGCGTGTGCGTTAAGCTTTCAGAGATTGGACCATTTTAACGACCAAAATTGCATTCAAAATGGTCCAATCTTTTTACTTCCCAAACCTATCCTCGCTGCGGGCGCGGAAAAAGAGCCGAATCGGTACGCCCGTAAATGGCCACTGCTCCCGCAGCCGATTTTCCAAATACCGTTTGTAGCCAAAATTTAGCCAATCTGGGTTGTTCACAAAAAAAACAAACGTCGGCGGGGCTACGCTGGCTTGGGTGGCATAGAAAAACTTGGCTCGACTGCCCCCTTTGCCCGGCGGTGGATGCTGCGTAATGGCATCTCGCATAAATTTATTCAGGGCGCTGGTGGGCACGCGCTGGTATCGCGCCTCGTTTACATCAATAACGTGGGGCAAAATGCGGCTAACGCGCTGCCCCGTCATCGCCGAAATAAAGAGGACGGGCATGTAAGGCAAAAAGTTTAGCTCTTGCCGCACTTTGTCTTCATACTCTTTCATGGTGTAGCTATCTTTTTCGATGGCGTCCCATTTGTTCACCAGCACAATTGCCCCGGCCGTTTCGTCAGTAATCATGCCTGCCACGTGTGCGTCCTGAGCGATGATGCCAGTTTCGGCATCCAGCAGCATCAGCACCACATCGGCACGCTTAAGCGCTTTCATGGCCCGCAGTACGCTGTATTTTTCAATGCCAGGGTCAATTTTGCCCCGCCGCCGAATGCCAGCAGTGTCAATCAGGGTGAAATCCTGGCCATGCCACTTTATTTTGGTGTCAATGGCGTCGCGGGTGGTGCCCGCTATCGGGCTAACAATGACGCGCTCTTCGCCGAGGAGTTTGTTGACCAGAGTAGATTTGCCCACGTTGGGGCGGCCCAGCAAGGCAATTTTGATGGAGTTGTCTTCTTTATCGTCGTCGGGGGGGCTGGGGGGAACGGCCGTTACCAATGCATCCAACAAATCCCCCGTGCCATACCCATGCAGCGCCGAGATGGGAAACACTTCGCCCACAGCCAGCTCATAAAATTCATACACATTGTTGGTGAGATTTGTGGATTCCAGCTTGTTGGCCGCTACCAGCACCGGCTTGTTTGACTGGCGTAAAATGTCCGCCACTTCCCGGTCGGCAGCGGTGATGCCCGCCTGCCCGTCCACCACCAAAATCACGGCATCCGCATCTTGGATGGCAATGGCCGCCTGCTGGCGGATGTATGGCAAAAATCGCTCGGAATCTTCCGAGAGCGGCTCAGTGTGCCAGCCGGTGGTGACCTCGATGCCGCCCGTGTCCACCAGCGAGAAGGCGACGCCGCCCCACTCGCCGTCGGCGTAGAGTCGGTCGCGGGTGGTGCCTGCCATTTCAGATACGACGGCCATGCGTCGGCCGACGATGCGATTAAAAAGGGTAGATTTGCCAACGTTGGGCCTTCCGACCAACGCTACTAATGGTTTCATTTTCATGGTTGTCAAATTTAGTTGCCACAGGGGGCACAGAGCCACTGGAGATCACGTTGATTACGCTAAAAATCGTTTTTTCTCTGTGGCAAAATATTAAAGGGGTTTGTGATTGGGCAGCCAGGCAGCAGCAGGTTGAATGCGAACGGGGATGGTGGTTGTGGAAACGGCCGTATCATCCATCACCATAACTATATTATCCAGTACACCCGGACGCAGCGACTCCGTATTTGTCAACTCATCCGTGGGGGTCATCACTTCCGTAATTACCACCTCAATCACCGCAGGCTGAATGGAACGCAGCTCCAAACCACGATCCGGCACATCAACATCTGGCTCCAGCGCATACTCGCCTGGTTCCAGACCAAATAAGTCTAGCGTTACCCGCACTTCTTGTTCTGTTAACGTATCCAGGGCTGGCGAAGGTCCAAATAAAACCACCCGTACCGTGTCTGGATCAATCGTTGCTTCCAAGCCTTCGGTAATACCCAAAAGCTCAATTGGCTGATTATATATCTTTGTGCTGGAAAATGGTTCTATTTGTACGGTTACCGTAATTTCTGCAACGCTGTCCAGCGTTATGCCAGTTGGTAGCACCAACGAAACCTGATCCTGAAACGTTTCTGTTAGCCCTGTTATGTCAATTGATTCGGTTTGAACCCGGAATGACTGCGCCAGCAGTGTTGGTAATCCCGTTACCAGCACGCTGGATGGGTCAATGGTAACGCCCAATACCCGATAGCCCTGTGCCACTTCGCCAACAATATCGGCCGTAATCACTTTATTAGCAAAATCGGCCGATTCATTGATGGGAATGGTCACCTGTACCTGGTCTGTGCTGAGCTGCAAACCGCTTACGCTGGCCACGCGCCCCTGCCGATTGTAAAAAAGTGGCTGCGGTGATTCAATGCGAGTTTGGGTGTCGTCATTCAAAAAGATAGTCACCTGGGCAAAATCTAACCGATCTACTTCAGTTTCTGTGCCGGTTACGGTGATAACGGGCGGGTCTATGAGCGGTTCGCCCATTGTGTGCCCCCGCGCTACCTCACCGCGAATATCCAGCTCCACATCAATTTCCCTGGTGACTAATTTTTCCAGGCGCACGGTAACCGTTTCGGGAATAGGCGATTCCAAGGTAATGTCCGTGTTTTCTGCCTGAATTTCTACGGGCACACTTACCTGGCTACCCAGCGGCACCTCGCTTAGATCAATAATAGCGGTGAAATCGTCTTGATTTAGCGCAGAAACAATAGATGTTGGCCCTTCATAGGTAATAAGCACGGGGGGATTGTTATCCGTTGGGCTTAGGCGGGTTACACCTTCGGGTAAGCCAATGAAAGTGGCCGGGATTTGCAAGGCGCGTTTTAGATCTGGGTCATCTACCTCCATCGCCTTTACCCAAATGATTATTGCCAAAATGAAGCAGAGAACAAACGTGATCAGGTTTGCCAGAAAGGTACGGGCCTTGCGCATCATGTGTCTGCCTCGCGGTTATTACTGTTTTGGCGGTTGTGCAAAAAGGCGTGCAAGATGTCATCCAGACGGGCGGGGTCCTGGCGGCGTATGACACGGCCGTTATGAGCAATCGAGACCTGACCAGTTTCTTCTGACACAACCACCGCCACGGCGTCGCTCACTTCGCTAATGCCCAGGGCGGCGCGATGGCGCAGCCCCATTTGCCGATCTGTCAGGCTACTGGTGGAAAGCGGCATGACGCAGGCGGCGGCGGCCAGCTTGTCGTTGCGCATGATCACCGCGCCGTCGTGCAGCTCGGTGTTTTTGTTGAAGATGGTTAGCAACAAGTCTGGCGACACTTCGGAATTAAGCAGGATGCCGGTGTCTATGTATTCCTGCAAGCCGGTGTCGCGTTCAAACACAATCAGGGCTCCGTGCCGCCGTTGGGATAGTCGGATGCTGGCATCTTTCACGGCAATAACGACGGGGCTTACTTCATTTTTGCGCAGAAAGCGAAAAAGGCTACCGGTACGGCCGAGTTGCTCCAAAGCGCGGCGCAGTTCTGGCTGAAAAATGATGGGGATGGAGAGCAGCAGCGTGGGCAATATCCAGCTTACCAGTTGGCGAAAGGCGGTGAGACCAGGAATGGAGGAGAGGAGTAGCACGATGAGGGCCAATCCTACAAAGCCGCGCAATACCTGTACGGCGCGGGTGCCGCGAATGAGAAGGAAGGCGCTGTAGATTACGGCCGTTACCAACAAAATATCAATGGCGCTGATCCACAAATTTGTCGAGCGGTTCAGGGCATCGGCAATGCTCTCCCAGGAAAAGACGTTCATAGGTGGGTTCGGTGTTTACGGCCGTAATTGCGCTAGCAACTGCCGGTAACTGGCCGCATTCGGGGGTTTCAGGGCCAGGATTTTTTCAATCGTTTCGTACGCAGCTTTTGTTTCGTTTGCTTCCAATTGTGCTTCGCCCAGCTTGTCCAGCAATTCAATTGCCTCGGCGGTGCGTTTTTGTTGCAAGTAAAGGCGAGAGAGGCGATCCACCAGGTTTTTGTCAGACGGCCGTTGCCGCACCATATCTTCCAAAATCCCCACAACTTTTGCGCCGCGTCCGCCGCGTACCAGATGTTTTAAATAATTATCTAGTTCTCCCACCGCATTGATCGGCTGACCAACCTTGTAATACAAATCCACCAGGGTAATCACCGTGCGCTCATCATTGGGGTCTAACACACGCAGATCTTTGTACGCACCCAGGGCTTGTCGCCAATCGAAACGCTGAATATCAATTTCGGCCGCTAACCGCAAGAGGCGTGCCCGCCAGTTTTGCGCAGCATCACCGCGCGGCGCTAATTTAAGCGCTTCCTGGTACGTATCGCGGGCTTTGTCTACTTGAGCCAACTGGTAGTAAGCGTCGCCCACGGCCAAATAATGCTCAAGCGCCCGGTCAATCTGGCCATGCTGCTTCAGCATGTCAATGAGTCGGGTTCGGGTGGCAAGATCCAGCGGCAGCATTTCCACCGCCTTTTCGTAGGAGAGAATGGAACCGTTCAGGTCACCCCGAATGCGGTAGGTGTCGGCCACGGTAACAAATTTTTGAGCGGCCGTTTCACGACGGCCTTGTTTACCCAACAGTTCACCCAGCTGGATATGAGCAGGCAAATAGTCGTTAGACAGTTGAACGGCGCGATAGGTTTCTTCAACGGCCGTATCATACATGCCCCGCTTGGCATACTCCTGGCTCAGGTACAGCGATTCCAGCACCTGTTCCGAGCCAGCCGTCAGCATGTCACCCAAAATCATCATGCCAGAATCAGAAATTGCATCTAAACGGCCGCGCGCTTCCTTCGCTTTGTCTTCCCAACCCTTGTGGCTAAGAAATTCCACCAGCGCATTGGCAAATGCTGACGCCTGGTCACGTTCGCCCTGGGCCATCAAACTGTCTGCTAAATTTTCGTATAGCTGAATGAGCCGATCCGCCTGACTGTGCTGCACGGTAGCCAAATCCACAATTTTGAGCACATTGATGAAATGCTCCAGCGCCTTTTCAATGCGCCCCCGCGCCCGGTGGCATTCACCCAGTGAAAAATAGCTGGCCAGCCGGAAGTCATGATCTCTAACAGAGAGTTCAAACTCACGCACGGCATCTTCAAAACGCAATTTGTCCTGGTAGAGCAAACCGAGGTTGAAATGAGCGGCCGTATTATCCAGCCCCAAATTCATCGCCTCTTCGTAGGCGCTAATCGCCTCATTGGTCATGCCCCGTGTCTGAAAATCCAGAGCCTTGCTGATGAGCGTCGTGAGCTGGAGTGTTTGGGCATTTAGCTCAATATCTTCGCCGTCAAACAAATCCTCCGCTAATTTCTCCGACGCCAATCGACGGGCATCCTGCACCGGACTGGCGGCATCGGCAGCCTTGCCGTTGCCACCACCAACTTTTTCTTGCAAAGCGGCAGCCATGTGCTGCGCGACCTCGCTAATGCTGTCAGAAGATTGGTAAGAGGGGGACTCTGATTCGCCAGCCAGCTTTTCGCCACTGCGAAGCTGTTCAATAGCTGTGAGCACTTCGGCGTTGCGAGGATCTAGCTTTAGCGCCAGCTGGCACGCTTGCAGTGCATTTTCAGACTCGCCCTGCGCATTGAGGATGCGGGCAATGGCCAGGTATTCCCGAATTGCGTTGTGTACCGACCCTTGCCGTTCGTAAATGGAGGCCAGACGTTGGTGGCCCCGCAACAAATTTGGCTCCAGGCGCACGGCGCGGTTCCAGTTATCCATTGCATTGGGTAGCCGCCGCCGGTTTAGTTCGACTTCACCAATGGCCATGTAGGTTTTGCCCGCTTCGCCATAAAGTCCCAGCCGTTCCTGGACGTCGGCAACGCGCTCCAAATAAATAATATCCCCGCGCGAGAAGCGGGCGGCTAATTTGTAATTTTCCAACGCATTTTTGAGTTGGTTCATTTCCAAATAGGCCATGCCTAAACCAGCATATGGCGCAGGCTCATTGGCAATTTCTTCGATGGCAATCTTGAACTCCTTGATCGCGTCTTGCCATTGCTGATCCCAGCTATATGAATGGCCTCGGTTTAATGCTTCTTCGAATCGGGCACGGTTTCCTGCCATGCCAACGCCTCCGTGTTCACTATTCAGTAATCAGGGCTGGTTATTGCTGACCTGATTACCGATGCATTATTGGAACCTCTCACTATTTTGGGCCTAACAGATCAACCAGAATGGCTTTCTGGGCGTGCATACGGTTTTCTGCCTGTGGGAACAATACCGAGTTTGGCCCATCTGCCACTTCATCGGTAATTTCTTCACCACGATGGGCGGGCAAGCAGTGCATGACCAAACAGTCGGGTCTAGCCAGGCTCACCAACTTTTGATTCACCTGGTATGGGGGGAAGACTTTGAGGCGAACGGCCGTTTCCTCTTCTTGCCCCATGCTTGTCCACACGTCGGTATAAATAATATCGGCATTTGCTACGGCTTGGTTAGGATCTTCATAGACTTCTATAGAAGCGCCTGCGGTGCTAAATTGCTGTCCCAAATCGTAATCTTCTTCAGTAAGCGTGTAGTTCGGCGGGCTGGCAATGGCAAAATGCATGCCAACTTTCATACAGGCAAATAATAAGGAACGCGCTACATTATTGCCATCCCCCACGTAGGCCATTTTTAACCCTTCTAGCTTCTTTTTCACTTCTAGCACTGTGAAAATATCAGCCAAAGCTTGGGCGGGGTGGTTGTAATCAGATAAACCATTAATGATGGGGACAGAGCCATATTCTGCTAACTGCAAAATATGCGCATGGTCAAACACACGCGCCATAATGCCATCTACATAGCCAGACAATACGCGGGCTACATCAGCCACGCTTTCGCGCCCACCCATTTTTATTTCGGTGGGTGAGAGATACAGCCCATAACCGCCCAGGTGGACCATGCCCATTTCAAAAGAGACGCGGGTGCGCAGCGATGGTTTTTGGAAGACAAGTGCTAGGCTTTTGCCTTTTAGCAGGGGACGATTACCGCCGTTTTGCCATTCTTGCTTTAAAGAAAGGGCCAAATCGAGCAGATTGTGAAGTTCATCGGGGGACAAATCAGCGATGCTAAGAAAATGTTTCACAGTGTTAATTCTCCGAACAGTTGGCGTAGAATTTTTGGGGATTGGGTGGAACGGCCATATCCCAATTCCCCGCTGGTGCCACTGGTTACCTTAAAAAAGTATACCACAGGCAAAAACAGAGGAAAAGCATTCAACATAACTTGACGCGCTTATTAGTTATGGTAAGATATTCCTTGCAGAGGGGATGTTATGTCATATTCGTAATGTCCCTATTGGGGGCAAAAGAAGGTAGGTGCCACATGGATTTTGTGAAAGAAAGACCCGGACTTTCCGTCCTAATTGCTTTTATTGTTGGCCTCATCATCGGCCAAACCCTCTTTGGCTGGTACCTTTTCCCGGTAGAATGGACGGGTGCAGGCCCAGCAGATTTGGATCCGGCAGAACGTGATGTGTATTTGCAAACCATTGCTGATGCCTACTCTTACCAACCTGGCAATACGGGTATGGTAACAAACGCATTGCGTTCATGGCCAACTGCAGGTGAAGCAATTTGCGAATTGCGTGGCCGTACCGCTGACCCTGCTGCACAGCAACGCTTAGATGCCATTGCCATGGTGCAGACTGGCGGTCAATCATGTGGTGCCGTGTCGGTAGATGGTACCTTGCCTGAAGTTCCCGCTGCGGCAGAAGAAAATTCCAATTTAGGCACTATTTTGGCGTTGCTGTTGGTACTTGCCCTGGTTGGCGCAGGCATTGTGGTTGTACTCAATCGTCGTAACAGCATGATGGCTGAGGATGATGATGTAGACACCTATTACGACAACATGCCAGAAAGCGCCCCCACCTCCAGTGAAGAAGGTGTTAGCGCTGTGCCAATTGCTCGCTTCCAAAGTGATTACGTATACGGCCGTGATAATTATGACGACTCCTTCAGCATTGAAAACTCAGGTGGCGAATTCCTGGGCGAATGCGGCGTCGGCATTGCCGAATCCATTGGCAGCGACACGCCCAAAAATGTAACCGCGCTGGAAGTATGGTTGTTCGATAAAAATGACATCCGCACCATTACCAAAGTTGTTATGAGTGACCATGCTTTCTTTGATGAGGCGCTCAAGGCCAAGCTAGCTCCCAAGGGTGAACCGGTTCTGGCTCGCGAAAATGAAGTGATTGTGCTGGAAACGGCCACACTTATCATCAATGCCGAAATCAAAGAAATGCAATACGGCGCTGGTGCAATGCCGCCCCAAAGTTACTTTGAAAACTTTTCCATTGAACTGTCTGCCTGGGCAAAAGAAAGCGATTATGATGAATCAGATCGCGTAGACGAAATGCTTGAATATTAATCTCAGCGCATAAAAATGATGGCAAAGCCCCGACCGATTAAAAATTTATTCGGTCGGGGCTTTCTTATTTGGGGCAAATTAGGATGAGATTTTTAGTTACGGGGGGCGCGGGCTTTTTGGGTGCGGCGTTGGCAAACAAGCTCGCCGCAGATGGTCACGCGGTCGTTGTCTTAGATGATTTGAGCAAGGGTAGCGCCAGCCAGCTGCGCCCCGAAATTCAGTTTACACAGGGCGACATCAACAATATCCCGCTGCTCTGGTCTTTGCTCAGTGATGTGGATTGTGTTTACCATTTGGCGGCGAGAGTGTCCGTGGCGGAGTCGGTGTTGCATCCGCAGGCGTACAATGCGGTAAATGTAGGCGGGACGGTTAGTTTGATGGAGGCGATGCGGGACACGGGAGTACGGCGGGTGGTGTTTACAAGTTCGGGCGCGGTGTACGGCCGTTTGCCCACCCAGCCTGTCCACGAAAACGACCCACCCAACCCGGACTCTCCCTACGCAGTTAGCAAATGGGCCGCCGAGCAGTACATCCACACCATTGGCCAGTTGTGGGACATTGAAACGGTGGCTCTGCGTATTTTTAATGCGTACGGGCCAAACCAAAACCTGCCCGTTTCACATGCCCCGGTGGTGCCTCGATTTTTGCACCAGGCCATCACCGGCGGGTCCGTAGTGCTGTATGGCGATGGCCAACAAACGCGAGACTTTGTCTACGTGACCGACGTGGTCGCTGCCCTGGTAACCGCGGCCACAGCCAAAGCTGTTAATCGGCAGGTGATCAACATCGGCAGTGGGCAAGAGACGGACATGGCTCAGCTGGTTGGAGAAATTGAAAAAGCGACTGGCAAACGGGTCAACCTGCTGCACAATCAACAAAAATCGGGCGGCGTGCCTCGCTTGGTCGCAGATATCAGTCGGGCGCAGCGATTGTTGGGGTTTCGGCCGTTTGTAAGCTTGGCCGAAGGCTTGCAACGAATTTTGCGGGAAGACGGCCGTTTCCAAAAAAGTTGATAAGTTTGTGATATTCAACAAAAAACGCCAGCACAATGTGCTAGCGTCTTTATGCCCAAGAGAGGACTCGAACCTCCACGCCCATAAGAGCACAGGCCCTCAACCTGCCGCGTATGCCAATTCCGCCACTTGGGCTAATGCTGAATCATCAACGCAGGCAATTATAGCCATTGCCAGACGGCTGTCAATGCAGCAAACCAGCTTTAAGCCGCAACCAATTCAGCAACAACCGGAGCCTTTGTGCCATTGGTGTAAACTTGTCGTTGTCGCGTCGGGGCCATTTGCAAAACGGCCGATGCCCACGTTAGGCCAGAGCCAAAGCTCACCAGCAGCAACCGGTCGTCTAGACTAATTTCCCCAGATTCCAACCCATCACAAATAGCTACCGGGATGGAAGCGGCAGAAGTGTTGGCATATTTGTGAACCTTCACCAGAAAACGCTCCATGGGCACGTCCATTACCTTGGCAGCGGCCTGGATGATGCGCAAGTTAGCCTGATGTGGCACGATGCAGTCAATATCGTTGAATGACATCCCGGCTTGATCCAGACTGCGTTGGCTGGTTCTGCCTAAAATGCGGGTAGCGAACTTGAATACCTCACGGCCGTTCATGCGAATGAATTGCCGCCCTTCCGCAAAAGTTGTGGCGTTCACCGGTTCAGCAGAGCCCATCGCTGGGGCAATGATGTTTTCGCTGCCGCTGCCATCAGAACCCATGTCGAAGCCATAAACGCCGCAAGGTTCGTTGCTGGCCTGCATTACAAATGCGCCCGCGGCATCGCCAAACAGCACGCAGGTGTTGCGATCCGTCCAGTCCACATAGCGGCTCAACAACTCTGAGCCAATGATCAGAATGTTTTTGTAAACGCCACCGCTGATGAACTGCTGCGCTGTGGTGAGGGCATACAAAAAGCCAGTGCAGCCGTTGGCCAGTACAAACGCAGGTACGTCCGTTGCGCCCAGCATGTGCTGCACCTGACTGGATACAGCAGGGGTGATGTAGTCGCCTGTGGTAGTGGCGACGATGATCAGGTCCAGCTCGGTAGCATCCAGATTGGCTTTGGCCAGGGCACGGCGAGCCGCTTCGGTAGACATGGTGGCGTTGGTTTCATCTGGCCCGGCAATGTGGCGTTGGTGGATGCCCGTGCGCTGCACGATCCAATCGTGGCTGGTGTCCACCATCTTCTCTAAATCATGGTTGGTCAGCACTTTTTCTGGGACATACGCGCCCCAACCCGTGATACGGCCGTATCGCTTTTCCATTTTTCTGCTCCTCAGAGGATATTGGTGTTGTTGTGGTGCCTCTTCCTCACGTTGTTGATTTCGTAACAACCTATTAAACACGACTTGGCCCGATTCGTCACGCTACAATTTTTTGCCACAGAGGGCACAGAGGAATCAGAGGGTTTTTCTCTAAAATCTCTGTGATTTCTGTGGCTAAACAGTTTTTATCCATCGTTCGCCCTGCGCTGGCTTGACAAAGCTCCAGGCGCTGACAAAAATATGCTTAATTGATGTAAATACGACCTCCGGTAATTTTTGGCCGGAGGTTTTCACTTTTAGTGGAAGGAGAAAACCGACCTGTGAAGCAATTTAGCTCTCTTTTGATTTTGCTGTTGTTTGTGCTGCTGGCTGTGGCCTGTGGCGAGGAAAATGCGCCCACCCCCACACCGATTGCGCCGCCGCTGGATGTTGAAGTGGCAACGGCCGTTTCCACCCCCACCACGCAACCAACCACCAACCCCACGTCAACCATCACCCTGCCACCACCACCCACCATTCCCCCAGCGGCCACCAGCGCCCCCACCAGCGAACCCGTCGCTGAAGGCGTCAGCCTGCTCACCATCTCTGACTTTGGCACTGACCGCAACCCCCTGACCGGTGAACTGGTGGATGACCCGGCACAATTGCAAAGACGGCCGTTAGCCATCAAAATCTCCAACGCGCCCCCCAGCTATGTGCGCCCCCAGGCTGGCCTCAATAGCGCCGACTGGGTGTTTGAGCACACCGCCGAAGGGCACATCACCCGCTTTACGCTCATCATGTACGGGCAGGAGGCGGAGCTGGTTGGCCCCATCCGCAGCGCCCGGCTCATCGACGTGGAGCTGCCCGCCATCTACGATGCTGCTCTCGTTTTTTCCGGGGCCAGCGTCGGCGTCAACCAGCGGCTCAACGCCTCCGACTTCGAGAGCCGCATCATTCGCTCGGCCGACCCCGGCTACTTCCGCACGGGGGAAGACAAACCGTTTGAGCATACTTTGTACGGCCGTCCCGCCATTTTTCGCCAGGGATTAGAATCGCAGGGGCTCAACACGCCGCCCAACTTCAATGGCTTGCTCACCTTCACCAGCCAGCCACCAACCGGAGGGCAGCCAGCCAGCCAGGTCTCGCTGGATTATGAGTGGGAGGTGGTGGAGTGGCGTTACGATGAGGCCACGGGACGTTACTTCCGCTGGGCCGCTGGAGAACCAATTCTGGACGCCAACACCGGCGAGCAGGTAAGCGCTGCCAACGTGGTCGTCATTGCTCCTTTCCACGTGGAGGACGCCACCATTTGTGAGCAAATCACCAACGGCGTCTGCACCCATCTCTCCGTGCAGATTCAGCTGTGGGGCAGCGGCACCGGTATCATTTTGCGCGATGGGCAGCAGTACCCCGTCACCTGGCACCGCGAAGGGCGCAACGACCTGCTCACTTTCACCACCGCCGACGGCACCTCCTTCCCCCTGCAAATTGGCAACACCTGGGTGCAACTCATTCCCACCTGGTACGCCGACCCCGTGACTGTCACTCCGTAAGCGGTAATCGGTCATCCGTAAACGGTTTGCGGTAAGGGTGGTGGTTTTTTGACACGGCCGTATAAATCGCTAGAATTGATACAATATATCATTATGGAGAGGGTCAAGATGTATCAATATCGTCAATTAGGGGTGGGCTTGCTGGCCGCCAGCTTGCTGGTTTTGTTGCTGGGGTGCGGGGGCGAAACGGCCGTTTCCACCCCAACCAATCACGCTACCGACGCTGAAATGCTTACTTTGCCGGAATTGACCGCCGCAGAACTGGATGGTGCCCCGCTCAAAGTGGTCGCCACCACCAGCATCATCGGCGACGTGGTGGCACAAGTGGGCGGCAAGGCGATTGATCTGACCACTTTGATGGGGCCAGGCCAAGACCCGCACAGTTTTGAACCGAGTGCGCGTGAGTTAACGGCCGTTGCCGATGCCCACGTTATCTTTGTTAATGGCTGGGATTTGGAAGAGGCGCTGGCCCAAGATTTGGCAGACATCGCTGGAGATGTGCCCCTGGTGCCCATCTCGGCCAACATCGAGCCGTTGGCCTTTGGCGAGGATGGTCATGAAGCTGAAGCCGATGAGCATGACCACGGCAGCGTCGATCCGCACGTCTGGTTTAGCGTGGCTAACGTGCAGCAGTGGGTCGCAAATGTGCAAACGGTCTTTAGCGAGCTAGACCCGGCCAACGCGACCAGTTACGAAAGCAACGCCGCCGATTACCTGGCAGAGCTAGCCGATTTGGAAAATTATGCGGAAACGCAACTGGCCCAAATTCCGGCAGAGAATCGCTTTTTGGTGACTAACCACCAGTCGTTTAATTACTTTGCCCGCGATTATGATTTCACCATTTTGGGCACCGTTATCCCTGGCAGCAGTACCCTGGCCGAGCCATCCGCCAGCGACCTGACGGCGTTGGTCGCTACGATGGCGGAGCATAACCTGTGCACCATTTTTACAGAGGTCACGGTGAGTGATAGTTTGGCAAAAACGGCCGCTGGCGAGCTAACCAACTGCGACGAGGTACAGGTTTTACCGCTTTTTACAGGTGCCATCGGCCCATCCGGCAGCGGCGCAGACAGCTACATCGGCATGTTTCGCGCTAACGTGGACACTATTGTTGAAGGGTTGCGATAGGTTTAGAAAAAAAATTTAGCTTTATTATGAGAGTTCGTAGGGGAGATAGATTCCTTCCCATTCAGGCTTGAAATCTTTGGTGTTGCGAGTGACTAAAATGGCTTCTTTGCTTTTGGCAGAGGCCCAAATGATGGCGTCTGGTAGGCGCATACGATAGTCGCGGCGTAGTTGGACGGCCGTTTCGGCCACAGCCTGGTCTAGAGGAATGATTTCAAAGTAGCTGTCCAGAAAATCACGAATTTCGGCTTCGTCATCTTTGGCACCGACCAACACCTCCATCCAGGTGATGCGACTGATAAAAACTAGCTCGTAACGGCCGTATTCGGCGCTTGCTTGGGCAAACCCATTCAGGGCATCAATGATGATATTGGTATCGAAAACAGCAATCATTATCTGTCCCACTCAGAGCGTAGATTTTCTTCGTATTCAAGCGCATTTACGTTGCGAGCTTGCCACGAACCAAATGCAGCATGGCTTTTTAATGAGCCAGCAGAAGGCTTTGAACTTCTTGTCTGCTGTTGTAAAAAAAGAATGAAATTTAGCACTTCGCTTTGTTTATCAGCCGGAAGCACGCTGACTTGTTTTTCTATCTGTTTCAAAAGCGTCATATGCCTCTCCAATATTGAAACTGTTTTTCGTGATAAGCAAATTATAGCAGGTTAGCGCTGCAATCCTCAACTGAAAGAGATGAAGGGGATGAAGGGGTGACTAGGTCACCTAGTCACCCCTTCACCTTGTCATGCTGAAATAAACCCCTGCTTCACCAGCAGCTCCGCATTCAGCACCGAGCCACTCGCCGCACCGCGCAGGGTGTTGTGGGTGATGGAGAGGAAGCGAATGTTGTTGACGGGGCATTGGCGCACCCCGCCGACGGTCCAGGCGAGGCCGTTGCCTGCGTCGCGGTCCAGGCGGGGCTGGGGGCGGTTGGCTTCGGGCCGGTAGATGAAGACTTGTTCGGGCATGGTGGGCAGGTCGCGGATAATTTCCGGGGGCTGCCACGTTTGGAACAGCGCGATCACTTCTTCAGCAGTGGCGGATTGGCGCAGCTTGACAGAGACACTGCCCAGATGGCCGTCCATCACCGGCACGCGGTTGGCCTGGGCGCTGACTTTGAAGGGAGCCATCTCAATTGCGCCGTTGGCGTAGGTGCCACACAGCTTGCGCGGTTCGGTTTCCAGCTTGCCATCTTCCCCGCCGATGTAGGGAATGACGTTGTCCATGATGTCTAGCGAGGGGACGCCGGGGTAGCCTGCGCCGGAGATGGCCTGGAGCGTGGTGACAACGGCCGTTTCCACCCCAAACTTCTTATGCAAAATCTGCAACGGCAGCACAATGCTCGTCGTCGAGCAGTTGGCGTTGGCCACGATCCAGCCGTCCCAGCCGTACGCCTCTTTTTGGCGGGGGATGAGCGCCGTGTGGTCTGGGTTCACCTCCGGGATGAGCAGTGGCACGCACGGATCCATGCGAAACGGCGAGGCGTTGGTGAGGACGATGTAGCCTGCCTCGGCAAACTTCGGCTCAAGCTCGCGCGCCTCAGCGGTAGGCAATGCGGAAAAGAGAACGCGCGGCTCCAGGTTCGGCTCGGTGGGCTGGACGATCATGTCCGCGACGGCGGCGGGCGGGTCGCCGGGCAGCAGCCAGTTGACGCCTTCGCCATACGGCCGTCCCGCCGTGCGTTCCGAACCAGTGAGGGCCGTAATCTCAAACCAGGGATGGTCTACCAAATGTTGAATAAAGCGCTGGCCCACTGCACCAGTGGCCGCGAGAATGCCGACGGGAATTTTGTTGCTCATAAGATTTACCTCATTTGCTCTGAGGCGCGACGCACTTTAAAAGTGCGTCGCACCTGAAAAATAAAAAACGCCGTCACCCACATGGGGCGACGGCGTCGCGATTCCACCCAATTCGGTAAACGGTGGTCGGTGAACAGTAAGCGGTGATTTTCCGATTACGGATAACCGATAACGGATTACCCTTGAAACGGCCGTTAACGGGGCCAGCCGTGCTTCCTTACTCAAACTGGTTCAGGAAGTCGCTCTCAGGGGGTGTTCGGGACTGCCTTTGCTGTGGAGGCTTTCAGCCGGTGGCGCTCCAATCTCTGGTGCTGGCTCAGACCGTACTCGTCCTGATCATTGCTTTTGCGGGGCGACTGGTGGGTCGCCTTTCTAAATTTCGCCGGATTATAAGGAATCTGGTTGACCTGTCAAGCAAATTGAGGAGTAGGCATCCTCGATTCCTTAAAAGCAATGCACATCGCCAGACCAGGGTTGCAGGGTGAAGGTGTGCTGGTGGTTTGGGGAAACGGCCGTTACCACCCTCACCTCGTCACTGGCATTGAGCGCCACCCAGACCGTTTCCTCAGCGTGCGTTCGTGCGTAAACCAGCGTGTGGTCATTGGCATGGAGGATTTGCGAACGGCCGTGTCGCAAAGCCGGGTGCGCCTGACGGAACTGGATCAGCCAGCGGAAGTAGTCGCGAGTGTCGGCATCCTGCTCCTCGCCCCACAACATCGGCTGGCGGTTTTCTTCCATCCCCTCGCTGTCGGGGTCGGACATGCTGCGCAGCTGGCGCACGCCCACCTCGGTGCCGTTGTAGACGATGGGCGGGCCAACCAGGGTAAACTGGCATAGCGCCGCCAGCTTCAGCTTACGCCTGTCGTGTCCAGCGGCAAAGTAGAAGCGATTCATGTCGTGGTTGTCTAAAAAGCTGGGCCGACTGTACGTTTCTGGGAAAAAGCGTTCGTGCTTGATGAGGAAGCTAGCAAATTGGAAGATACTCATGCGGTGCAGAGCAAAAGTGTCGCGGATGGCCTGCTCCAGTGAGAAGTCCAGGCAGCCGTCGAGGCGGCCCTCGTAGCTCAGGAGGGTAGAGGGGGTTTCCACCACCTCGCCAAAAATCCAGGCATCAGGTTTGGTTTGCTTAACGGTGGCCCGAAGTTCGGTCCAAAAGTCGTGCGTGGGGCCGAGGGCATAATCCAGGCGCAGGCCGTCGAAGCCCACATCGCCCAGCCAGAAGCGGACGCTGTCCAGCAAATATTTGCGCACCTCAGCATTGTTGACGTTGACCTGGGGCAAATCCATGACGCCAAAAAAGGTTTCGTAATCCACCGGGTAGTCAATCCAGTGGTACCAGCTCACAAACGGGCTGTCGGGATCGCGGATCGCTTCCTGGAAGCTGTGGTGTTCGCTGCCCCAATGGTTGGCCACAAAGTCCAGCAGCAGGCGGATGCCTTTTTGGTGCGCCGTGTCCACCAACTCGCGGATGTCGTCCATGCTGCCTAGGCGCGGATTGACGCTGAAGTAGTCGGTGGCGTGGTAACCGTGATGGCTGTCGTCGGGGAAGAACGGGTTGAGCCAGATGGCATTGAAGCCCATCTCGGCGACGTAATCGAGCTTTTGGATGATGCCGCGCAGGGTGCCGCCGTAGATGTCGTTGAGGGATTGGGTCGGGTTCCAGCAACGGCCGTTTCCGGCATAAAATCGGTCGGGGAAAATCTGGTACACAATCGCATCCTGGCTCCAGGCGGGCGGCGCGCTGTGGCCCACGAGGTACGAGAAAACTTCGCCGTCGTCGGCCAAAATCGGTTCCGAGCCGTCCGTCGGGTACGCTTTGATGATGTAGCGCACAATCGTGCCTTCGGGCTGGGGCGGCAGGGTGACCTGCCAATGCTGCAAATATTGCCAGTTGAGCAGATCCCATTTGGTTTCGCTGCGGGTGAAGGAGTAGGTTTTCTCTTCCGGCAGCATCACCTCGCACTCAATCCGGTCAATCAGCTGGGCCAGCCCCACGATGACGGTGAGCACGGGCGCATCACCCGCCTGCGGGGCGCGGGGCGAAATCTGGCTGTGGTGCTTCACGCCTTGCCGCCATTCCTGGTAATATTTCAGTCGTTTTTCAGTGGTGGATAGGGAGCCAAAAACAAAATCTTCCATGTAAAAAGCCTCTGTGAATTGAATGGTTTTTATGGGACGCGGATGAACGCGGATTTGAAATGATCCGCGTCAATCTGCGCTTGTCCGCGTCCCATTTTGCTTACATTTGACTACGTCGTTGTTGAATGTAAAGCCAGCCGCCCACGAGAAGAACAAGCGCGATTGCCAAACCGATGAAAAGCAGTGTGCGATTGGGGGCGGGTTCGCTGGGTGTTGTTTCGGATACGGCGGGTGTTTGGGTGGGAACGGCCGTACTCTCCACTTCAACCACCTCAACCTCAGCTGCTTCTTCCCCTGGCTGATCCAGCGTCACCACAAACTGCTTCGGCTCGGTCACCGGCAGCGGACCGGATTTGGCCCACAGTTCGCCATTGGTGAGGATGTAGCCGGAAACGGCCGTATCCCACGCTTCCATCGAATCTAGTTTTGCTAAATCGGTGCTGTTGACGGAAACGGCCGTAGCCCCCGCATCCCCAACCGCCAGCTTGAGCACATTGTCCCGGCTGGTGGGCGCACCGTCGTAGCTGCCCTCGGCGGCGGCGATTTCCACCGCGATTTGTCCATCGAGCCAGCGCTGGCTGATTTGCGTGGTTTGCAGTTCGCCAGATTGGTAGGCTGTGGAACGGCCGTCGTCTTCAAACAGGGTAAAGCTGGTCGGTTCTGGCGCGGGCACCACGTACACAATCAGCTCGCCCCGCGTGCTGCCGTCCCGGCGCAGGCCGTACATATTCATCGTTTGCTCGTCCACAAACATTTGCGGCACGATGGCCCCGGCGCGGACAAAGATCGGCAGCTGGAACAGGCCGTCCTGCGTGGTGGGCACATCGTCCAGCCACTGGCCGCTGCTGTCGATCCATTCGCCAGTGTGGAAGTTGACCCATTGGCCAGCGGGGAGGTAAACGGGAACGGCCGTTATCCCGGCCTCCGTCACCGTACGCACCAACATGTCGTGGCCCAGCAGCTTGTGGTCGCCCAAATCGCGCGTTTGCGGATCATCCTGGTAGTAGAAGAATAGCGGCGGTACAACGGGCGCACCCGTCTGCGCCGCCAGATGAGCCAGCGAGTAGTAGTAGGGCGAGAGGGCGTAGCGCAGCCGCACGTTAGCCAGATTGCTGGCCAGATCGCCGACGCGATCGGGGGCGGTTTCTTTGCAGTTGCACAGATTTTCCGTGTGCGGCCGTACGGGCACGTCCAGCAGGGCGCTGTTGGCCAGCCAGACGGTGTACAGTTCGTCCAAATCTGCCTGGCTGATGTTGCCGCGATGGAAGCCGACCACGTCGGTGCCGAAGTAGTCCAGGCCGGAGAGCGACATGTGCATTTGGGCGTTCATATGCGCCGCCAGGCTGTCAAAATTGGAGCCGATGTCGGCCGACCACATGGCCGCGCCGTAGCGCTGAATGCCCGTGGTGCCGGAGCGGGACAAAATGACGGGGCGTTGGGTGACGCCGTTGCGCTGGTAGCCGAGAAAGATGCTTTTGGCCCAGAGCAGGTTGTAAATGTTGTTGTTAGCCAATTGGTCATGCAGCTCCAGGCCGGGCAGGCCCGCGTACCAGCTGTTGGGGGCGACCATTTCCGGCTCGCCCAGGTCGGTCCAGTGGCCAAAAACGCCCGCCTCGATGAGCGGCTGGCGCACCAGATCGTGCCAGAACGCCGCGCCCGCCTCGTTGGTCCAATCCACCATGCCGCCGTTGCCCCACCACTCGCGCATGGTGGCCGGACCGCATGTGCCGCACGCCTTCACCAGGTAGCTCTGGCTGGCCATCAGGCCAAAATTTTGCAGCTCATCATCCACGTACGACTCTTCGATGAGGATGAGTCCCAGACCATCTTCACGTAATTCGGCAATTTTGGCGGTGGGGTCGGGAAAGTTGTCCAGGTCCCAGCTGATGGAGCCCATCTGGCTGGGCGGGTGGATGTTGCCAAACCATTGCAGGTCGAGGACAAAGCCGTCCTGTGGGAACTGGTTGGCGTTAAGCGTTTGCCACTTGTCGTCCAGTTCGGCCCAGTTGTCGTAGCCGTACTCGGAGACCCAGAGGCCAAACAGCGCTTTGGGCGGCACGGACGGACGGCCGTTTAACTCCAAATAGTCCGCACGCAAATCGGGCAAATCGGGGCCGCCCAGCAGGTACCAGCGCAGCGGATCGGCCGAGGTGGTCATGCTCCATTCATCACCGATGAACTCCCACTCCTGCTTGTAAACCACGTCCACAAACAGGGCGTAGTTGTCGCGGCCTGCGCCGAGGGCGTACAGGATGGGAAACTGGGCGTTGCCCACCATGCCGCCGCTGAATTCTTCCATGACGTTGCCGAACAGGCCGGGGTCGCGCGCGCTGCCGATCCAGTCGCCGTTGGGCTCGCCGGGGGTGCGGAACTTCTCGCCCAGGCCATAAACATCCTGCGTGGCGGCGTGGTCAATGACCAGGCTACTTTTACGCGCGTCGAGGTCTTGGGGGCAAACGGCCGTTAACAACAACGGCTCCGCTTTGGTCAAATCCCACACCGTGCTGCACAGCGTTTGCGCATCCACCTGCACCTGCAATTCGGCCGTGACCAGCGTGCCCTGGCCGTCGTCGGAGAAGCTGGTGGGGCCGGGGTAGTTCGTTTTTTGCACCATCGGGCTGATGGCCAGCGGCGTGCCAGCGGCGGGTGGGCTGCCCTGTCCCGCTTCAAAATGGATCAGGTCATCGTCCAAAACCTCCACGACGAGATAGTTGTCGCCAGAGGTGTAGGTGATTTGGGGAACGGCAGTCTCGCTTTGCGCGGACGTTCGGGCGGGTAAAAATAGCAAGATGACCAGGAGGCCAAGAAAGAGTTTGCGAGTCAAAAGAATCTCCTGTTGTGTCCGGGAAAAGCGGAACACAAAGCTGCGCAGAGGAGCACGGAGGGGCACAGAGAAAAGGCTGTGCCCCAATTTTTTAATCAATTGTGCCGCCGACGGGCAGGCCGCTGGGGACCGCGTCGGGAACGACGTGGCTCAGGTCGGTGGCCGTGGGCGAGGTGAGTGCTTCCAAAAAGGCGATCAGTTCGGCAATTTCCGCGTCGGTGAGGTCGCGGGTGGGCATGGCAAAAGAGGGCGCGTTGAGGGCGGCGGTGTGAACGGCCGTATCGCCCGAATCTTCGGCCAACATGAGCGCCGATAGCTGCCCAAAATCATAATTGGCCACTGCCTCACGTGGATTCAGGTGGTGCAGAATAACTGCTTCCAGCGAACTATATGCCCCGTTGTGCATCCAAGGGCCGGTGATGGCCACATTGCGCAGCGGCGGCGTGCGGAAGGCGAACAGGTCGCTGTCATAGCCAGTTTCGCGGGCGCGGCCAAAATCTAGCGGCTCTTCATTCCCCTTGCCCGGCCCAATTTGCGGCACGCCAATGTTGTGGAACTGCAAGTCGCTCAGCAGCGAGCCGCTGTGGCAATCGGCGCAGCCCGCTTTGCCGTAAAATAGCGCTGCTCCAGCCAATGCTTCGGCCGAGAGCGCCGTCTCGTCGCCCTGCAAATACCGATCCCACGGACTGTCCAAAAAGGTGAAGGTGTCCATCTGATACGCGGCCAGGGCGTTGGCGGCATAGGCAAAGGTCATCTCGTCCAACGGCACGCCGGGGTAGGCGACCTGGAACAGCTCCTGGTAGCCGGGAACAGCCAAAATTCGGGCCATCAAATCTTGCCACATGGCGCTAAATTGGTAGCTTTTCAGGTTGCCTAGCCGGTTGCTCTCGCCAAAAACATCAGTGTCGCCAGCATGGCCGCGCATTTCGTCGGGTGAGGTGACGGGGAACATTGCCTGCACAGCGACAGCGTTGTTGAGTGTGTAGGGTAGGTCGTCGTTAGCAGGGCTGTCGAATTGGCCATCGGCGAGCAGGGAAACACGGCCGTCCCAAAACAGTACGTCCATGCCCGCCAAACCCAAATTGTAGACGGGGGTGGCGTTGCGGGGGATCAAAATTTGCCGCCCGCGCACAAATTGCCGCGCTGTGCCTAGCCCTTGCCCGCCAGTGCCGATGGAAAGCGCCAGCGCGTCGCCCGTGCCCAGGTTGGGATGATGGCAGGTGACGCAGGCGGTGTCTTGGTTGCCGCTGAGGATGGGGTCCCAGAACAGGGCTCGGCCCAGCTCAATTTCGGCCTCGGTGGCGGCGGGTAGCTGCACGGGCGGGATGGCTCCAGCTTGGGCCAATTGGGTGGTTAGGGTGGATTGGGTGGTTGGGTTGGCTGGCGGATTGGTGAGCAGGTAAACGGCCGTAACCAGCAAGATCACACCTGCTCCACCCCACACCACAGCCCGGCGGCTGACGCCAAGCTGGCGGCGCGTGCGCCAAATAATCAGGCAGAGGGCGAGCCAGGCGATGATGTTGGCGGCGATGAGGATGTTGTTAATGGTTAGTGGGTTAGTGGCTGGTTCGTTGGTGGCTGGTTCGTTGGTGGCTGGAGGGTAGAGGGCGGTTTGCTGGGCGGCTTCGGCGGCGGCATCTAGCGGGTAGGGCAGGTTGATTTGGCGGTTGGTGGTAACTTGGGTGAAGGTTTGGGAACGGCCGTCTGCCCAGCGAATGGTCAGTTCTTCAACTGTTTCAAACGTGCCCAAGCCAAAATGGAGGCGCAGTTCGTTGCCCGCGCCCAGGCTGCTGCCATTTTGCACCTCGCGAGTTTGCACGCTGCCGTCGGCCGTGCGTACGATGACGCGGCTGCCTACTGCGTCCCGGTTTACCGGCCCTGCACCGACCAGTTTCAGCGTGAGCCAATGGTTGTTGGTGTGCTGGCTACCCTGGTTGCGCAGCAGGCTGTAGCCATCGTCTTTGTTGCCCAGCAGCAGGTCTACCCAGCCATCGTTGTCAAAATCGGCCGTGGCGATACCCATTGTGGGGCCAACGTCGCTGGCGCCACTGCCGGAGGCAATGCGGCTGAAGGTGCCGTCGCCGTTGTTGTGGAACAGCGGGTTTACCGCCAGCCCGCCATGATCCACGGTGGTCATGACGGCCAGGTATAAATCTTGCCAGCCATCGTTGTCGTAATCCAGGGCGGCGGTGGCCCAGGCAATCTCCTGCGACATGGCCACCCCTGCCTGTTCTGCCACATCGCGGAAGGTGCCGTCGCCCTGGTTTTGCAGGAGGGTCATCGGCCCGGCGTTGGAGAAGTAGAAATCGAAGTCGCCGTCGTTGTCGTAGTCGCTGGTGGCCAGCCCCATGCCCATAACAGTTGTATTTGCCCCCACTTCTGCACCGATTTCGGTGAAGCAGTGGGCCAGCGGGTCTGGTTCGTCATCAGCACAGCCGGGACCATCGTTGCGCCACAGCTTGTTGCCTATGGGGAATAGGAATTCGTCGTTGACCAGGTAGATGTCCTGGTCGCCGTCGTTGTCGTAGTCGGTGAAGCTGGCGACGAAGCCTGCGCCGTAGGTTTTGCCATTGAGCAGGCGGGTGACTTCGGTGAAGGTGCCGTCGCCGTTGTTGTGATAGAGGCGGTCGGTGTCGCCTTCGTTGGGACGGCCGCAGCGTGGATAGCAAGCCCAGTTGGCCACGTACAGGTCTAGCCAGCCGTCGTTGTTGTAGTCGCCCCAGGAGGCGGTTTGGC
This sequence comes from Ardenticatenaceae bacterium, assembly GCA_020634455.1. Classification (GTDB taxonomy): domain Bacteria; phylum Chloroflexota; class Anaerolineae; order Promineifilales; family Promineifilaceae; genus Leptofilum. Next base: position 2,823,643 of record JACKBQ010000001.1, read on the forward strand.
TGTTGTCATCTTCGCCACCTACGCCTGCCTGGGCGGTGACATCGGTGAAACCTTGTCCGGCGTCGTTGCGGAAAAGGTTGTTTTGCCCCCAGTTGACGACGTACAGGTCAGGCCAGCCGTCGTTGTTATAGTCGGCAAAAGTGGCACCGCCGCTGTAGCCGTTGGTCAGGGCAACGCCCGGGGCGAAGGGGGGACGGCTGAAGGTGCCATCGCCGTTGTTGCGGAAGAGGCTGTTGGGTCCTTTGGTGTCGGTGACGTAGAAGTCTACCCAGCCATCCTGGTCGTAGTCGCCCCATGCCTGGCCAATGGCGCGGTTGTTGCCCTGGCGCGTTTGGGTAATGCCTGCGGCACGGCTGACGTTCTGGAAGAGGGGGGAGGATGAGGTGGAAACGGCCGTTCCCGCCTCATCCTCACTGTTTTGCTGTTTTGGCTCCGCCGATTGGCAAGCAGTTAAAAAAACAATAATCAGAAGTGTGAAAAGCTTTTTTGTACGCATTTGCCTTTGATGGTTTCTAATTCAAAGGTGCCAGGCATTTATTCATTAGGCACCAGTTGAATAATATGCACCGACTGGGGCGGGATTTCGTCGAAGGGGACATAGCCAGCGCCAGTTGGGTTGCTGCTGGGTGTGAGGCCGTGGAGGGAAACGGCCGTCCATGCCCCATCCAGCCCCAAATCCAAACTGTAATCTTCCGCCAGCACCGGGTTGCGATTCAGGTTGATAATGACTAGCACCGTTTCGTTTTCGGTTTGGCGCAAGAAGGTGTACAACCTGTTGGAGCCAGCATCCAGCAACGTCCAATCGCCTACGCGCAATGCTTCATGGTTGTTGCGCAAATGAATCAGATCGCGGTACAGATTTAGCAATGAATCCGGGTCATCTTGCTGCCGCGCCACGCTGCGCACGGGGAAATCGGCGGCGGCAGGTCGCCAGGGGGTGCCCTCGGTGAAGCCCACGTTTGGCCCGTTGCTGGCCCATTGCATTGGTCGGCGAATGTCTTCGTCGGGCTTGGTGCCGGTCATGCCAATTTCTTCGCCGTAGTAAATAAAGGGTACGCCGGGGCTAGTCAGCAAAATGGCGGCGGCAACCCTGACCTTGCCCTCATCCTCATCTAGCTGGGACATCACCCGGTTTTGGTCGTGGTTGGTAATGAAGGTGGCGTACTGGTTGGGCGGGAAGGTATCGTAAACCTCTTGCTGGGTGCCGCTGAAAATGGAACCCAGTCCGGTGTCTGAACTGTTCAAAATATCCAGCGCCAAATCAAACTGAAAGGCGATGTCTACTTCATCCCCGGTGTATTCCAGCACCTGCTGGGTGTTGGTCCACGCTTCGCCCACGGTGAGGGCATCTGGGTTAACCGCTTTGTAGAATTTGTGGAATTCTTCCAGCCAGTCGTGGGTGCTGCGGGTGTTTTCTTGCCCCTGGCCTTCTTCTACCATGTGCTTGATGGCATCTAGCCGGAAGCCGTCTACGTTCATCTCTTCCAGCCAAAAGCGGGCGGCATCGAACATGGCAAAGGTGACGTTGGGATTTTCATAGTTCAGGTCTGGCATTCCACCCCAAAAGAGGGCGTAATAGTAGCCGCTGGGGTTGCTGTGCCACACCACCTGGCCATCTGGCCCCCGGTAGTTGGGGTTTTCTTCGGCCCAGATGTACCAGTCGCGGTATTCAGAATCCGGGTTTTGCGATTCGATGAACCAGGGGTGCTGGCTGGAGGTGTGGTTCATGACGAGGTCTACGATGACGCGAATACCACGGGCATGGGCTTCTTCCATGAGCCGCAGAAAATCTTCATTGGTGCCGTAGTCGGGGTCTATTTGGAAGTAGTCCACCACGTCGTAGCCGTGGTAGCTGGGGGAGACGGTGATGGGCATGAGCCAGATGCCAGTGATGCCGAGGTCGGTGGTGGTGGTGGGGTCGCCGTCGTTTAGGTAGTCCAGCTTTTCGATGATGCCGTTGAGGTCGCCGATGCCGTCGCCATCGCTGTCGTTGAAGCTGCGGACGAAGATTTCGTAGAAGACGAGGTCGTTCCACCAGGGGAAATCGTTGGTGCCAGTTTCAAAGGGGTCTGGGGTGGCGGTGGGGCTGTGGGTGCTGGTTGGGGCGGGCGTGGCGGTGGGAACGGCCGTACCGCTCTCATCTTCTGGCGTGGGTGCAGGTGTGGGGCGAGGTTCCCGCGTGGGGGCTTGTTCGCAGGCTACAAGCAAAAGGAAGATGGACAAAAAGGCGAAAAGTAAACGTTTTTTCATAACAATTTTAGGTAGATGGGAAACGGCCGTTTCCTACCAGTTCAAGTTGCAAAGGAAACGGCCGTAATCAATTAACAATTAAAAATTAACCATTCACAATTAACTATTCGCTATCCTTTCACTGCGCCCTGTGTCAGGCCACCCACAATTTGGTCCTGTAAAGCCAGATAAATAATCATAATGGGCAGAGCGCCAATGAGCGCCCCGGCCGTAAACTGACCCCACTGTTGGGCAAACTGGCCCGATGTAAAAATTTGCAGACCCACCATCAACGTGTACTGCTCTGTGCTTTTTAGCAAAATACGCGCCAACACAAAGTCGCCATAGGTGCCAATGAAAGACAAAATACCAATGACCACTAAAATCGGCCGCATCAAGGGGAGCAACAACTGGGTAAAGATTTGCCAATGCGAAGCGCCATCAACCATTGCACTTTCATCAATCGCCCGTGGAATGGTGTCAAAAAACCCCTTCATCAGCCAAATATTGATGCCCATTGCCCCACCCATGTACACCATGATCAACCCGGCATGGGTGTCAAGCCCGAAAAACGGAATCACATCCCCCACATCGGAAATCATCAAAAAGATGGCCACGATTGCCAACAATCCTGGGAACACCTGAATGAGCAAAATCAGCTTTAGCAAATTTTGCCGCCCGGTAAACCGAAAGCGAGAAAATGCATAGGCCGCTACTGTGGTGATAGATACCGAAAGCACGGTTGAAATTGAAGAAATCTTGAGCGAATTCCCAAACCAGCGCCAAAAAGGAAAAACATTGCTTGTTAGCAATCTCGTATAATTTCCCCAACCAGCATTCTCAGGAATAAGCCGCTGGTTGGCTAACGTGGCGATGGGGTTGAACGAGGCTGAAATAACCCAAACGATTGGGAAAACCGCAAAAATGATCAAAAATACAGAAATGATCAGCCGAATGATAATGCTTAATTGCCGCTGTGTGCTGCGCGATTCACGCGCCCGGCGCATAAATCCGCCGCTCTTTTGCTCAGAAACAGGAATGCTAGACATTTTCGCTGATCTCCTCCCACATCTTTGTGTAGCGGAATTGGAACAAGGTGATGGCCCCAACGATGAAGAAAATCACAATGGTAATTGCTGAAGCCAGGCCATAATCTTGCCCACGTCCACCGGCGAATGCCAGGTTGTATACGTAGCTAATCAAAATATCGGTATGTCCTGCGCGCGTTATTGAGCCAGCGATGGGCGGGCCACCCTGTAAAAATAGGTAAATCAGATTAAAGTTGTTGAAATTGAATGTGAACGAGGCTACCAACAAGGGGCCAACAGAAACCAGCAGCAGCGGCAAAGTGATCTTCCAGAAGCGTTGCCAACCGGAAGCCCCATCCACTTCTGCTGCGCTGTAAATATCGGCCGGAATGGATTGCAATGCGCCGCTGGTGATCAGCATGAAGTAAGGATACCCCAACCATAAATTTACCAGCAAAATGGCTCCTTTGGCCCAGGCTGGGTCGGTAAACCAGGGGGGCGAAAAGTTGATGAGATTTTCCAGGGTTCGGTTAATCACGCCCACTTCCGGGTTCATCATGCCTCGCCAAATAATAATGGTTATCAGCGAGGGGATGGTGTACGGGATGAGCAAGAATGAGCGAATGAGCTTTTTGAAGGGGAAGCCAGGATCATTATAAAGAAGGGCAATGGCCAAACCCAAAGCAAATGTGGAAAGTACGCTAAACAAGGCAAAGGCAAAGTTCCAGGTAATGATTCGCACTAGCGGCCCACGCAGCGCTGAGCTGGTAAAGAACCGAGTAAAATTAAGTGTGCCTACCGAGGCGCGAAAACCTGGGCGGAGTTCTTCACCGTCAACGGCCGTAAATGTTCCCAAAATTGGACTATACACTTTGCCAGTTTCCTGGTTGGTGATCATATCCGTTTCGGAATCATATAGATAAAGTGGCTGTAATTCGGCCGCTTCTTGCGGCGAACGCACCTGAATGGTAACCCCGCCTTCTTCACCAAATAAAATATTGGGCAGATTGCTATCGGCTGCGGCAAGCAACGTATTTAGCCGCTGATACCCCTCAATTTCGGTTGGGATGCCGTTGTCATCCAGCTCACCAACGCCATTTTCGCCAGCGACGCCGGGCACTGTGGCTAAATTCGGCCGTGCCAAAACCGCATTGCCAGCGGCATCAATTAGCCAGAGTGCATAATCATTGTCATCTGTGCGGAATGCCGTCCAGCGATACGCCGCCCCGCCTTCAGGCAAATAAGTTTGTCGTTCAATTTGAGAAATGGCCTGCTCCTTTGTAAACAGGTGTCCATCCCCAAAATTGGTGAACGCGATGGAAACGGTAAACAAAATCGGGTAGATCACAAACAGGATCATAAAACCGAATCCGACCATCAACCACCTAACCGGATACAAACTGCTTTTCAAGAAGACGATGTTAAATAGCAGCGCTACAACACCCACGATGACTGCCAAAAAATATGCTTCATTACCATAGGTGCTAAGAATGAACCAGATTGCGGCAGCATCAAATACAAACAAAAACAATAATCGGGCAATTAAGCTAGATGCTGTTGATGTTTGATTGGAGTTGTTTTTGCCGTTGCTTTTATACGGAACGACACTCATTTCTCCATCCTCCCGGAGTATGCTTCTAAATTTAGATCAAAAAGGGATTTATACTTGCTGCGGCCGATTTTTAACCGTGCCGCCTCCGACCAAAGTGGCCGGGATTCTTCAGTTCGCTCCGCTCCGTTCATAATAACAAGTACAAGAAACTTTAGGTAACAGAGCAATGAATTTGCAGCCAGGACAACAATTAAAAAGAAGGTCGGAGAATAGCTCTCCGACCTTCTTCTATTCAGTAATGATTAGTTGGTTTCGATGGTCAGCAGGTTGGTAGCAGAATCGAAAGTGAAGGTTACAGTACCATCAGCTGGCATGGTGAACATGTAGTTTGCACCATCTGCTTCACCGTCTACACCGTAGTTTACGGTCCAAGCGCCATCCAGGGCTACTTTCACTTCGTAGTCGCCAGCGGCCAGGTCAAACGTGCCGGAGTAGGTGCCATCGCCGTTGTCGGTGAGTGCAGACCCTTCACATGCCGGGTCCCAATCGCCAGGGCAAGCGCCAGAAGCAGCTTGCCAGGAGCCGGGCACGTTGATCATACCCAAAGCAGCGCCACCGATCAGGTCACGGATTTGCGCCGCGCCAGTGGTCAAAGCTTCTTCAGCGGTTTGTTCTTGGGTTAGGATCAGGGTGAAAGCATCGCCCCAGGAGCTCCAGACGGAACCCATTTCTGGGATTGCGGGCATCAGAACGGCGTTTGCACCAGCTTCGCCAAAGGCAGCCAGGTCTGGGTCATCGGTAGCAGCTAAAACGGAAGCAAAAGCAGACGGCCGATTTCCGGACAGATACAGCTCAGTCATAACCTCATCGGTAGCCACAAACTCGGTCAGGAAGGCTTGTGCCAGCAGAACGTTCTCGCTCAGAGCGTTAACCATGAAGCCCTGAACACCAGCGAACGGACGACCACCATCCGGGAAGTTAGTGATCGCGTAAGGAACGCCAGCAGCGCGGAAACGATCCAGCGCCCACGGCCCAGCCATGAGGAAGGGTACCTCACCGCTCTCAAACAGAACATGGTTGGTGTCCCAGTCGGTGCTGTCGCTGATCAAGCCATCAACAACGGCTTGTTGCAGGAAATCACCAGCAGCAATCATGCCTTCGCTGTCAATACCAACATCGCTTGGATCGTAGTTGCCATTTGCATCAATGCCAAAAACGTAGCCGCCAAAAGCGGTTTGGATGGGGAAGGCATCGTAGGTGGTGCCGGTGAGACCCATTGCGTAGGTTACCTTGCCGTCAGCCTGCAAAGCGCCGCCCACTTCCATAACTTCCGCCCAGGTAGTTGGTGCTTCAGCAACCAGGTCAGTGTTGTAGAAAAAGCCGAGGTTTTCGGTGGCATAGGGCATACCGTACAGTTGACCGTCAAAGGTAAAACCAGTCAGAGCTACGTCAACGAAGGAATCTGCCTTGTCGCCCAGGTCCAGGGGAGCCAGCAAACCACTGTCTACCAACTGGCCCAGCCAGTCATGAGCGCCCAGGATGATGTCCGGGCCTTCGCCTGCGGGAGCAGCAATCACAAATTGGTCGCGAATGTCGGCAACCTGCTCAACAACCAGAGCAACGCCGTATTCTGCCTGGAAAGCTTCAGCCAGCTCAAGCAGAATGGGGGCGCGGGTGTCATCGGCCCAAATGGTGATGGAAATTTCTGGGGTGCTTGCTTCCTCTGCCGCTTCTTCTACTGGGGCAGCTTCTTCAGTTGGAGCCGCTTCTTCTACTGGGGCAGCTTCTTCAGTTGGAGCCGCTTCTTCTACTGGGGCAGCTTCTTCTTCTGCCGGAGCAGCTTCTTCTTCGGTGGTTTCGGTGGTGGCTGGTTCTTCGGCCGTTTCTTCAGCCGCTGGTTCTTCCGCGCCACCGCAGGCGCTCAGGAACAGGGCGCCTAGTAAAAACAAAACAGTTAAGATGTACCATTTTTTGTTGTTCATCTCTCTCCTCAAAATGAAAGTTAAAGTGGATTTTTTAATTTTGAAATTGCTTTGGTGTGCCTGATATTTTATTTTGTGCATCACCTCCTTAAAGGTAAATGTATTCTTTTGGTTTTACGTAAACAGGTTGATGTTGCTTGCCTTAATGGCAAAAATCAGTTTAGGTTTACTTGTTAATAATCAGTAAGGTTTGGTGTGTTGTGGGGTAGCCTGTTTGGTTGAGAGTCTTTGTGACAGATGGCTACGCTTTAGACCAGAATTAATCGGAATAATATCCATTTACAGCTTGTGCCATATGCGATAAATCTTCCTGGAGAGATTCATTCAGGATAGATAAGTTTTCCAGTAGATTGCCTTGTGAGATTTCACTGATGCAGCTTAGTCGTGATTCGTTGTATGCCCGATGTGCAGCGGAGATGTCTGTGCAGACGGCTTCTCCTCTTTCAGTGAGGTAGAGGCGGAGCGTACGGCCGTCTGTTTCATGCGGCTTGCGTACAATATGACCGGATTTTTCTAAACCTTTTACAATTCGCGTTACGTTGCTTTTGTCGCAGAGCAGGCGGTCGCTTAATTCGCTAGAGGAGAGGCCTGGTTTTTCGGCGATGTGCACCAATGCATAATATCTCGTTGGGCTGAGGTCAAATTGACCGATAAGCCGCCGATCGCCGTCATCAAGGAGGATGAAGGTGGTTTTTAACAAATTGTAGAGTGCTTCCCTATCGCTCATCCTGAAAAAGCAGACCTTTTGAGGGTTACTCGAATTTAGTTGACACTTCAACTATTGATGCGTCAACTATATCACCCTTTGTTGGACATGTCAACTAGTTTTCAGGGCTGCTTTTTGTGTATTTCTACTAATAATCTTACCGATTTTGTGCCATGTGAGGAATAGTTTTTAGTTTGGTTAGGCGTTTCTTGACACAAAAAAAGCCAGGTGTACTGCACCTGGCTTCAATCTTTAAAATTTGGTCTGGTTACTCACGCAGTTGAGCATTTAGCCGGTGCTTAAGCTGCCCAACGATCTTGTTGCGGCTTTTTTGCACCACCTTGTCGGTGAGCGTTTTGTCGGGGGCCTGGAAGGTAAGATGGTAGGCCAGGCTTTTCTTGCCCGCGCCAATTTGCTTGCCTTCGTACAGGTCGAAAAGCTGCACATCTTTGAGCAAAAAGCCGCCCGATTTGCGAATAACGTCTTCCACTTCTTCGGCGGCGATGCCTTTGTCCACCACCACGGCAATATCCTCATGCACGGCCGGGTAGGGCGAGATGGGATCGTAGGGGTAATGGCTGGGGATGTGCGCGATGAGTGCATCCAGGTCAATATCTGCGGCCAGGACGGGCTGATCGTCATCCTCTAGCTGCACGTCGAACTGCTCGGCCACCAGCGGGTGCAGCTCGCCCATGACGCCGACCTGGGTTTCACCCAATAGCAGGCGGGCGGTGCGGCCGGGCCGGTAGGTGGGATTTTCCGCTGGTTCGTAGCGAATGTTCAGATGCAGTTCATTGAACAGCGCTTGCAGCACACCTTTTAAATCGTAGAAGTCGTAGGTGCCAGATTGGCCACCTTGCCAACCGAGAACGGTGCGCTGCCCGCTCATCACAAGCGACAGGCGGGTTTGTTCGGTGGGTAGAATCTCATCCTCATCGGCAATGAAGATGGGGCCGATTTCGAACATGGCCAGGCGATCCTGGAAGCGGCTGTTGTGGGCGGCTATCTCCACCACGGAGGCAAGCAAGCTGTGGCGCATCTCGGCCCGTTCGGCGGAGAGGGGGTTGGTGAGGGTGACATACGGCCGTACATCCACCCCCGCCGCATGATTTTTAGGCATCAACTTTGCTTCCTGCGCTTTGGAGGTAAGGCGGAAGGTGATGAGCTCTTGCAAACCCGCCTGCACCAGTGTGTCTTTGATGCGCTCCTCCTGCTCCAACTTCACGTTGCCCCGCTGTGGCGGCAGCACGTCAGCCAGCACAGTGGAGGGGATGTTGTCGTAGCCGTACATGCGGCAAATTTCTTCTACCAGATCGTGCGGCCCTTCGATGTCCATGCGGTGGTCAGGTGCGGTGACGATGAGATGATCGTCATGCACCTCGGCGGCAAATTCGAGGCGTCCTAGCAGTTCGGCCATCTCGGTGCCGCTCAAATTTAGGCCGCTGAGGCGGCGGGCGTAATCCAGCTTGAGCGTTACGTTGACCGGTTCGGGCGGATTGGGGTAATAATCCAACACGCCATTGGCGACGGTGCCACCGGCCAATTTGTTCAATAAATTGGCGGCGCGATTGGCACCGAGCAGCGCCTGGCTGGGGTGCACGCCCCGGCTGAAGCGGAAAGCGGCGTCGGTGTGGATGCCCAGCTTGGTGCTGGTGCGGCGAATGTTGATGAAGTTCCAGGCGGCGGCTTCCAGAAAGACGCTGCTGGTTTCTGGCTTGATTTCGCTGTCTGCGCCACCCATCACGCCGCCGAGACTGAGGTTGCCCAGCGGATCCGTGACCAAAATGCTGTACGGCTCCAGCTTGTGGCGGATGCCGTCCAGAGTGGTGAGCGTTTCGCCGTCGTGAGGCAGGCGGGTGTTGATATGGATCGGGCCGCCGGGATTGTACGCATCGGCCCGTCGGCGTAGGAAGTCGTAGTCGAAGGTGTGGTTGGGCTGGCCCATTTCTAGCATGACGTAGTTGGAGACGTCTACGACGACGTTGATGGGGCGCTGCCCGGCCAGGCGCAGGCGGTGCTGCATCCAGTAGGGGCTGGCGGTTTGCTGCACGCCTTCGATGATGTAACCGACGAAGCGGGGGTTAAGTTCGGGGTTTTCGGTGGTGAGTTGGATACGGCCGTCCACATCGCCACCTTCCATCGTCACCGAATAATCCGGGTAGCGGATGGGCTGGTTGGTGAGGGCGGCGTACTCACGGGCCACGCCGACCATCGAGGCGCAGCGGGCGATGTTGGGGATGATGTCAATCTCCAACACAGCGTCGCCCAGCACGTCTTGCAGCGGGGTGCCGGGCTGGTAGTCGGGCGAGTTGGCATCCTTTTGGATGAGGATGATGCCTTCGTGCTCTTCGCTGATGCCCAGCTCTTTTTCAGAGCAGAGCATGGCATCGTTGTAGATGCCGCGCAGTTCGCGCCCTTTGAGCTTGGCGGTAACACGGCCGTCTTTGTGCCCGTCGTACAAAACAGAGCCTTCAAGCGCCAGCGGCGAGAAAATTTGCAAGCTGCTGATGTCGCCTTGACCGACATAATCGAACAAGTTGGGTGCGCCGGTGACGACGGTTTTGGAACGGCCGTTGCCATAATCCACCGTCGCCAATACCAGCTTGTCCGCATTGGGATGCTGCTCAACTTTGAGCAGGTGGGCCAGCAAGACCAGTTCGCGGTCCCATTCCAGCTCTGCGCCGGGGATGCCTATATAGTCAATGGTTTTTACTTCCAAACCGGCGTTGGTCAGCAGGCGGTCAACCTGTTCAACCGGTTTATCAATGGTGACAAAATCTTTAAGCCATGAGAGTGGTACAAGCATGGAAAAACTCCAGGAAATTAGTGAGGAGTGGAGCATCCTCAGATGCGGAACGGATTGTGTTCCGGCCGCTCGCATCTGAGGATGCTCACTCCACCTCAGTTGAAAGGTTTTGTAGTTAGAACTGCTTCAGGAACCGCAAATCGTTGTTCCAAAATTGACGAATATCGTCGATGCCGTAGCGGAGCATGGCGATGCGCTCTGGCCCCATGCCGAAGGCGAAGCCGGTGTACACTTCGGGGTCGTAGCCGCCGTTGCGCAGCACGTTGGGATGCACCATGCCGCTGCCTAAAATTTCCAGCCAGCCGGTGTATTTGCACACCTGGCACCCCTTGGACTCGCACAAAAAGCAGGTGACGTCCATCTCCGCGCTGGGTTCGGTGAAGGGGAAGTAGCTGGCGCGGAAGCGGGTTTCCCGATTGGCCCCAAAGAGGCGGCGGGCAAACTCGGTGAGCGTGCCTTTGAGGTCGGCAAAGGTGATGTTGGTACCGACGGCGAGCCCTTCGACCTGGGTGAACTGGATGCTGCTGCGGGTGGTGATTTGCTCGTTGCGGTAGCACATGCCGGGCAAAATCACGCGCACCGGTTCGGGATAATATTCGCGCATGGCCCGGATTTGCCCGGCGCTGGTGTGCGTGCGCAGGATCACATCCGGGTTTTCGGTGTAGAAGCTGTCTTGCATTTCCCGCGCCGGGTGGTGGGGCGGGAAGTTGAGCAGCTCGAAGTTGTAGGCGTCGGTTTCTACGTCGGGTGAGCGGTAGATTTGGAAACCCATGTCGCCGAAGATGCGGTAAATGTCGCGCAGAGTTTGGGTGATGACGTGCAGGCCACCGCTGGTTAACGGCCGCCCTGGCAAGGTCACGTCAATGGCGGAGCTGGCGATTTTGTCGGCCAGTTCGGTCGCTTTTAGCTCGGCCAGCCGCGCTTCGTAGGCCGCTTCCAGCTCATTTTTGACGACGTTGATCCGCTTGCCGAAGATCGGCCGTTCGTCGGCGCTGAGCTGGCCGACCTGGCGGGTGAGCAGGTAGATGCCCCCTTTTTTGCCCAGAGTGTCGCGGTACCAGGTTTCAAGAACGGCCGTACTGTCCACCGCACCCAGCCCGGCCAGCGATATTTCATACAATGATTCCAGTTGGTCTAACATAAGTAACTTCCTAAGTGATTTTTTTTGCCACAGAGGACACAGAGATTTTAGAGAATTTTCTCTTATTTCTCTGTGCACTCTGTGGCCAATAATTCCAAACGAAAAGTTTAACGGTTCTTGGCTAAACAAACAAAAAAAAGACGCGGGGTTGGCCGCGTCTTTCAGTGGATGTTCGTTTTTTAGCGCTGCTTCTTCTCAGGCAGAACGAACCTCCAGCGCAAACGCGGCGCGGACGGTATTAAAAAAGAAGAAGCTAAAAAATCGCTGTTGGTTCATCGTGGGCGCATAATAACACTAGGATAGGGGTGTGTCAAGGCAAATTTGAGTGTTAGGATGTCCCAAAAATTACGCCTAATTTTTTCAACCATTGGCGGTAAGCAATCGCCGTGCGGTCGCTGCGCAGGTGCAGCTCGGCCTGCAAATCCAGCGGCAGCAGCTCCGGGCGCTGGGACTGCACGATGGGCACGTCTTGCCCAGTTACCTCGTCCTGAAAGGCGCGGATTTCGGCTTCTGGCACGTCGTGGCCGTAGTTCATGGCCATCCACATCCAGGCGCGGCAGCTGGTTTCGGTGATCGGCGAGATGGTGAAAAGGGCGGCAAATGAGGCTTCTGTGCCATGTTTGATGAAGGTGGCGGTAAACGGCCGTAACACCCGATACGTATACGTCACATCCTTGCCCTCGCCCGTGCCGTCGGGATTGGGCTGGTAGACGGTGATGTTCTCGGCCACGATGCCGTTTGGCCCGGTGTGCACATCGTAATCATTGATTTCGGGATGCTGCGGATCGCCCAGGTAGCCCGCATGGACAAAGGGGAAGTGGGCCACATCGAGGAAGTTTTCGATGGCGCGGGGCGCGGCGGCGGCGTAATCGTACGGGCCACTCATGATTTTGCGGTAGCTGGCGTCGTCCCATTCGGCAAAAGCGGGGATGTCGTGGGCTGGCTCGCCCAAACGCACCCAGACGAGGCCGTACTGCTCTTTGACTTTGTACGTTTTGGCGCGGGCTTTGGCGGGTGGCACTTGGTCGGGATGGGCGGGGATGTGGATGCACTGCCCGGATTCGTCGTACACCCAGCCGTGGTAGGGGCAGTGCAGGTGGTCATCAGCTACACGCCCCAAGGACAGCTTGGTGCCGCGATGAATGCAGAGGTCTTGCCAGGCGAGGGAACGGCCGTTGGCCCACCACAACACGATTTCCTCATCCAGCAGTCGGGCGCTGAGCAACTGTTCGGTTTTCAGTTCCTCCACGGTTGCTACCGGATGCCAATCATTTACCAAAACGGGGTCATCAATCATCATCTTCTCTCCACCAAATGATATTTTACCGGAGCGGTCGCTGAATTTTTATTTTTCTTTGCGTTGTCCGCGTTCTTTGCGGTTAAACGTTACAATTTTTGTTGGAGTTTGCCAGCCTGGACGGCTTCGTAGCCAAACTGGAACTGCTCGCGCTGGAGGGTCGCCAGGGGGACCCATTCGGTTTGGCTGGCTTCGTTGTTTTCAGTGAGGGAGGTTGGGGTGGTTAACGGCCGTTCCAAACCATAATACATCGCCGACAATTTCCAGGCCCGCCGCGCCTCATCTAAAAAATATTGATCCTCTACAAACAGCAACGAGCCAATGACAGGTGTGACCCCCGCAATCTGGCGAAAGTAGTGGCGAATTGCCTGGGTGGGTGTGTCGCTAGCAGCCAACATCGTACCCGGTGGGTGCCACAACCCGGTTTGGGGCTGCTTTTGCAGCAAAATCTGACTGTTTTCAATGTAGACGCCGTAAACGGCAGGGCGAAATGTTATTGATTCTGCGGCGACGGGGACCGCATTGCCGTGAATATCGTAGCAAACAATGGTGGCCATAATGGATGCGTCAGAGGTTATTCAGGAACGGGGACGGGGAGAAAATGTTCTTTTAGTTGGGGAATGTGATCGGCCAGGGTGCCAAGTACGCCATTGATGAAGCGTGGGGCACTGTCTGAGCCATACGTTTTGGCTAGTTCAACAGCTTCGTTGATGGCCACCTTGACTGGTGTTTCTGCTTCAATGAGGAATTCAAAGATAGCGATGCGCAAGATATTGCGGTCAATGACTGCCATCTGATCCAGTGGCCACTCTGGCGCATACTGCGCGATGAGGGTGTCCATCTCTTCCTGGTGCTGAATGACGCCCTGGATGAGGCGTGAAGCAAACTCAACACCTGTGTTTTCCATGGGGTTCTCCAGCAAACGACGCTCCAACACTTCACCTGGGGGGTGGTTGGCAATATCATATTCGTAAAGCGTTTCCAGGGTTACGCGCCGAGCGCGACGTCTAGTTTTCATAGGTCACAGACGGTCATACCGTTGGTCAGGAATTAGTCAGTTGATTCTTCCTGAGCATAGACAACATCTTCAACATGCACGTTGACAGCTTCTACAGAAATTCCAACCATGGTATCAATGGCTTCGGCAACGGCCGTTTGCAGGCGTGTGCTGGTCTCCATAATGTTCACGTGCGGACTCATTATAACGTAAATATCAAATTTAATCTTGTTGTCATCGCTCAAATTTAGCAAAATGCCCGTTTGGCGAGACTCTCGGCGGAAAAGCCGGGCTACATCTGCCGGGATTGGGGCCATTTTGGCCACCCCTTCCACCCGCAAGCTAGCGTAATGGGCAATCGTCACCAAAACATCCGGGGCAACCTCGATACGGCCGATACTTTCTTGCACACTGTCCATTATTGTTTGCTCCCTTCTTTAAACGCAATAGGTTGTTGGTTACATGGCGATGCCGCCATCCACACTAATAACCTGGCCTGTAATATATGAAGCCTTATCTGACGCTAAAAATGATACCAGATACCCAACCTCTGGCAATTTTCCCCAGCGACCCAGCGGAATCAGCTTCTTCGACTCGTTGACTATATTCTCATCCAGCACTTCGGTGAGGGCTGTGGGAAAGAAGCCGGGCGTAATGACGTTTACTGTGATATCGCGGGAGCCGACTTCTTTGGCCAGCGATTTGGAAAAGCCAATAATGCCCGCTTTGGAAGCGGCGTAGTTGGTTTGCCCACCCTGGCCAATTAGGGCCACCACGGAGGAGATGTTGATGATTCGGCCACCTTGCTTTTTACGCATCATGGGGCGAACGGCCGCTTTGCAGCAATTGAACACGCTTTTCAGGTTGGTGTTGATAACCGTGTCCCACTGTTCTTCCTTCATCATTGGCAACAAGGTGTCTCGCGTGGTACCAGCGTTGTTCACTAGAATGTCAATTTGGCCGTAGATATCAATGGCGGTCTTGATTAGTTCCTGCGCGGCCTCAAACTGGGAGACATCGGCTTGAACGGCCGTTGCCTCCCCACCATTTTCTTGAATAGCGACCACTACCTCATCTGCGGCCGCGCTACTAGCATTGTAGTTAATCACCACCTTTGCTCCGTGCGCCGCCAAATCTTCGGCAATAGCTCGCCCGATGCCGCGCGAGGCTCCTGTTACCACTGCTACTTTTCCTGCTAACAAAGCCACAACCCTTCCTCCAAAAACCTTACTTCATGTTTGTCGTTCCCGCGAAAGCGGGAATCTATGCAGCCAAACAAAATGAACACCCGCCTGCGCGGGTATGACATTGCGAATAAAAGTGAGTCGCTAGAGATTGTCACCAAAAGTCAATTTTACCCGGTTTGCCTTACGTTCAATGCGCTTCATAAAACTAAGCAGCGTATCGCCGGGACCGACCTCTACAAACGTGTCCACATCCTGGGCAAGCAAATAATTCATCGAATCTGTCCAGGAGACGCCAGCCGTGAGTTGAGCCTTTAGCTCTTCCCGAATTTGGTCTGGCGTAGTCAGCGGCTGTGCTGTGACGTTGGCAATCACGGGCACGCTGGGAGCTTGAATTGGCGTGGCGTCTACCGCCTGAGCAAACGCTTCGGCGGCCGAAGCCATCAACCGCGAATGAGCCGCAATGGTGATGGGCAGTTTGACCACTTTGCGTGCTTTTGCTTCCTCCGCCAGTGTCATCGCCCGCATCAGGGCATCTTCATCTCCAGAGATAACTACCTGTCCGGGGCAGTTGTCGTTAGCTACCTGCACGGCACCGCTGTCATTACTGGCTTGCTCACAAATTTGCTGCACGGTGGGGATGTCCAGCGCCAAAATTGCCGCCATCGCGCCGGGTTCCTGTTCACCTGCGGCCTTCATGAGTTCGCCACGCTTGCGAACCAAACTTAAACCATCGGCAAAAGAGAGCGCGCCAACGGCCGTTAATGCCGAAAGCTCACCCAAACTGTGCCCAGCCACATAAGCTGGCAGCTCCCAACCCTGCGCCTGCATCCGCTGCCACATCGCCATGCTGGTTACAAACAAGGCTGGCTGCTGATTTACTGTATCAGTCAAGGTTTCTTCTGGCCCTTCAAAACAAAGCGTAGAGAGGGCAATGCCTAGCTGTTCATCTGCTTGATCAAAAACAGCACGCGCCTCCGGGGTGTTTTGGTACAACTCCAACCCCATGCCCACGTGCTGTGCCCCTTGTCCAGGGAAAAGATATGCGCTACTCACTTGATAATGTCCAAAAATGAATGAGGGTAAAAAAGATAAAGGCCGTGCGAAGACGGCCTCTTTCCCAAATTAATTACGCTTCGGCAACCGGCAAAATCTGGCGACCATTGTATTTGCCACATTCAAGGCAAACATGATGTGACCGCTTCATTTTGCCGCAGTCAGGGCATTCCACTAGATGAAACGTCTTGATGGAATCGTGTGCCCGCCGACGGCCGCGACGTGCTTTTGAAATTCTTCGTTTTGGTGCAGCACCCATAATAACATCCTCTCTCACTAAATTCAGGCTTTTGTCTGGTTTAGACAGATAGCCTGCTGATAAGCTCTGTGTTCAACAAAAAACAAGCGGCAAAACTCGCCGCGACTGGCAATTATAGCCGTGCCCGCTTGAGTGTCAAGAAAAATCAGGACAGAAAGTTTTTTCAAAAATAAAGAAACCTCCACCAAAAGCATCATCAACGCCCCCGCTGCTTGTCGTCATGAGGCGCAGTGGCATGAGGGCAAATCACCAGATTGTAGCTATAGTTGCCAATTTGTCAGACCGGATCGTAACGGGCAATAAGATCGTCCAGCAGTTGGTCAAAAGCGGGGTCTGTAGTTTGTCGTGCTGGGTCGGCATCGTACCAGGCAATAATCTCTTTGGCTCCTTGCCAAAACGGAATTTTTGCCTCAAATTCAGGCACCAACCGCTTGATTTTGCTGTTGTCGAATATCATGCTGTGCGCTTTATCGCCGAGCAAACTGTCGCCCCAATCGGCATCGTGATGTGCAATCGTGTCAGAAGGGATGTGAACGATGTTGGCTTTGGCTCCGGCGGCAGCCGCGACCTGCTGGAAGATTTGGTTCCAGCTCAAACTTTCGTCTGAAGTGATGTGGAAGGTGTCGCCGATGGCGGCGGGATGGCCGAGCAGCCCCACAAAGCCAACCGCAAAGTCGCGGTGGTGGGTGAGTGTCCACAGGGAGGTGCCATCGCCATGAACAACCACTTTTTTTCCCTGCCGCATCCGATTAACGACGGTGTAGCGGCCACGCATAGGCAGCAGGGTTTGATCGTAGGTGTGAGACGGCCGTATCACCGTCACCGGAAAGCCATCTTCACGATACGCTCGCAGGAGGCGTTCTTCACACGCAATTTTTTGCCGCGAGTAGGCCCAAACTGGGTTGTGCAGCGGGGTAGATTCGGTGATGGGCAGGTGTGCGGGCGGTGTTTGGTAGGCAGAGGCGGAGCTAATGAAAATGTATTGGGCGGTACGGCCGTTAAACAGTTCCAAATCCGTAGCGATGTGTTCTGGCGAAAAGGCCACCCAGTTCACCACCACGTCAAACTGCTCATTGGCCAGCGCCGCTTTGGCCGCCTCCGGGTTGCGAATATCTGCCTGAATTTGCCGAGCGCCGTCTGGGATTGGTCGGCTAGACTGCCCCCGATTGAGTAGCGTCAGGTCATAGCCGCGCTCAATGGCTAATTGGGAGCAAGCAGAGCTAATAATGCCAGTACCGCCGATAAACAGAATTTTCATGATTTTCTCCTAAAAAGCGGAACACAGAGTTTCACAGAGAAGCGCAGAGCTACACAGAGAAAACAAAAATCCGTTAAATCTGTGTTATCTGTGTCCAATTTACTCAAATTGCCAGTTGTGGGGGGCAAACCAATCCTGGCGCATGGCCAGCAGCAGCAAGATGATGCTCAGACCGATTACGGCCGTCATCAAACTAAACAATAAACTACCGCCCCACAAATCGTAAATTTTGCCATTGATTGGCGAGGTGAGCAGGGGGGCCAGCCCAAAAAATGCAGCCTGAAACATAGATTGCGCCGTTGAATTCCACCCTTCTGGGGCACGTTCATTGAGCATCTGCACCATCACCACCACAAACAGCCCGTACCCGATGCCTCTAAAAAGGTTGAAGGCAATCAGGCTCACGGGTGACCAGGCCACCGCATTGCCAAGCGTGGCGACAAACAGGAGAACCATCGCCAGCAGCAAGGCGCGCGATCCCTCAAGCTTGCGGATAATGGCACCGCTGTAGCGCATGATAGGTACCTCGGCCAAAGCGGAGAGGCCAAACAGCAAACCAACGTGGGTGTCGGTGCCGCCCAAATGTTTAATGTACACACCAATAAAAATGTAAGTGCCGAACAAAGCAATCCCCAGCAAAAAGGCGCTGGCAATCAAGGTAATAATCCCCTTGTCTTGCGCTAAAAAACGGGCGGAGCGACGGCCGTTTCCTTCGGCAACCTCCCCCTCTTCCAACTTACGGGCAATAACAAGCGCTGGCAGCACGGCAATCGCCGCCGCCATAAACATGTAGGAATACCCCGTTCGTTGCCAAATAATGCCGCTTAGGATGGAAACGGCCGCAAATCCCAACGATCCCCACAACCGCATATCGCCAAAATTAAGCTGGTGGCGCACCGCCATGCGGGCAATAAGCCCATCGGCAATCGGCAATGCCGGGCTGCGCATGGCCGATTCCAAAATAACCAGCAGCAACATCGGCACAAAAGTAGTAGGAAAGCGGAAGAGAAACAGCACCAGCGCCCAACCCAACAAACTCAGCCGCAACAGCTGGCGTCGCCAACCGCGCTGGTCGGCGAGGGCAGATAAGCCAGGAGACACCCCTAGGGCAAATAGCGGAAAAACGGCCGCTAAAATCCCCATCTGCGTGCCCGAAAAGCCCAACGATAACAGATACACATTAAAAAATGGCGCGTACAAGGCCACCATTGGCCAGAAAAAACCGTAGTAAGCCGAGCCAATGGTTACTGGACGTGCATACCAGGCATAGCGGTTCGTTAGCATGAAAATCTCCAAAGCTGCGGTTTGTATTAAAAATTCGGCAGCTCCCGGCTGGGATTATAAGTGGATTTGCTCAAAAAGGGGATGGTAGCTTAATCAGCGGGTTCCAGCGTGAAGCGAAAAGGAAACCCTTCTAGACGGGCAGCCATCGTGGCGATTTTTACCCGCCGCTCCGCCTCGGTTTTGGGCAGCGTGTCTACCACCGACAGCCCTTCATTATGCACTTGCCACATGATTGCCTCGGCAAAGACGTGTGGCTTTTTGAACACTTGGACCATAATACGCACCACAAACTCCATCGTTGTTACTGGATCATCGTGGGCAATCACCTTCCAACGCGGCTCAATGGCCTCGTCCTGGCGAGTCGCCTGTTCTTTTTCGATATCGGTGTCGTGGGCAACGCTCATCCTTGTCTGGTACATGGGCTGCCGTTGCAAATCTTTATGCCGCATAAGCCAAAATTTTAGTGCAAAACTGGCCAATCTGCTATGGAAGACCAGGCAGGAGACGCACCGTAACTTTTCTTGACAGAATTGTGTGCAGAATCAGAAATGTGTCTGAATTCGTAATAGCATTTTCTTGCCCAACATGCGCAGCCAAACTCTACGAAGGATTTGCCTAAAATTGTTTTGTGAAGGTTAACATGAAAAAATTAGTTCGCCCCATATTGCTTGTTTCTATCCTGATTTTGACTTTAACCAGCAACCTGCTGGCCATGTCCACTGGCGCACAGCGCGGCACCATTCGCGGGTCGGTGTTTTTGGATGTGAATGGCGACGGCCGTTGTATTAACAGTGGGGTCGCTGGGGAAACGGCCGTTCCCTTCATTGACCTGGATTTTGCTACGGTGGATGGCGGACAGCGAGCCAGTTTGTACAGCGGCAGCAATGGTACGTACGGGCTGCCGTCAGTCGCGCAGGGCAGTTGGGTCGTAACGGCCGTTCCCAATCCCGCCCTTTGGCAAGTCACCTCCACCAATCCCCAATTTGTAAGCCTAACTGTCGCCGATGGCCTGGTGCAGCTCAACGTTGATTTTTGCGTCCAGCCCACGCCTGGCGTCTCGTTGACCGCCGCCTTGCAAGGCACCGCACCCGAAGGCACCATGCCAGATGCGCTAGCCGTCGAAACAGCTCCCCCAAGCAATTCAACCATCTCTGAACAACTGCTCACCACCCCGCCCGAAGCGCACCCCGCAGAAAATCTGGCAGACCGTGCAGATGAAGAAATTGTCCCCATGTCAGAAGAAACCTGGCTCACATATCTCAATTATTTTCGCAGCATGGGCGATTTAGAACCGTTGCAAAACTCGGCAGCGCTCACCAACGGTAGCCAACTTCATAGCCGCTACATGGTGCTCAATGATGATCCCATTTCCCATAACGAAAGTCACAGCAATCCACTTTTCACACCAGAAGGTAACCAGGCGGCCAAAAATGGCAACATCTTTGCAACCACTCAAATAGAAGCGGATTACCGGTGGGCCATCAATTTCTGGGTATCTGCCCCGTTCCATTTAGTAAACATTTTAGATCCAACACTGGCAACGGTGGGTTATGGTGAGTATCATGCCCAAAACGGCACCTTCAAAATGGCGGCGGTATTGGATGTTTTGTCCGAAAAGGGCAACAGCGAGGCAACAGTTAGCTATCCGCTATACTTCCCGGCACCAGACAGCAGTACCTGGATTGTGCGAGAAAGCTTGTATGAATGGCCAGACCCGCTCACTAGTTGCCCAGGGTATAGCCGGCCCACCGGGTCTACCGTTGTTTTGCAGTTGGGCGATGGCAGCGGCACGCCTAG
This sequence comes from Ardenticatenaceae bacterium, assembly GCA_020634455.1. Taxonomy (GTDB): domain Bacteria; phylum Chloroflexota; class Anaerolineae; order Promineifilales; family Promineifilaceae; genus Leptofilum. The sequence continues at coordinate 2,844,219 of JACKBQ010000001.1, forward strand.
AGTAACCAGCTATGCGCTTTCTGTGAATGGCCAGGTGGTGCCCAGCTGCCTGATTACGGAAGCCAATTACACCAACCCAGATCCATTTGCCCAACGCACCGGGCGCAAAGTTTTGGGCGATCAGGATGCGATAGTGATCATTCCCCGCTCACCCATGCTGGCTAATAGCACGTACACGGTGCATATTGTGGCCAATGGGCAAAGCTATGATTGGTCTTTTTCCACCACCAACAGCCCGCCATCAAATTAATTTTGTAACTCTACAGACCCAAAGGGTTTTGGGCTCGACTAATTTACCTCCGACAACAGTAACCCTTAGGGTCTCACTGGGAAACCCGAATCGTTACCTGGATTTTTGAGTCAAGCCTGGTAATCAAAGAGCCACGCCCCACGGTGTGGCTTTTTTGTTTTGGGCAGTGGTTTCGTAGGCTACCCGTCACGGAATCAGATTGGTGGGTTTAGGCTGGGTTTGTTATGGTTGGAACATGCGTGAGTTGATCAATTATTTAGCGACCTGGCCAGAAGACGGCCGTTTCCAATCCCACACTATTCAAAAAATCAGCGGCGGGGCCAACAACATCCTGTACAAAGTGTGCGGCGACGAGGGTGATTTGGCGGTGAAGTTTACGCTGCGAGACGGCCGTAACCGGGCACGGCGAGAGTTCCAGGCGCTGCAAGCGATCCAGGCGCACGGGCTGGGCATCGCTCCCAAACCAATTTTGCTGGATGAAAGCAGCTACGCCCAGCCGGTGGTGGTGCAAAGCTGGTTGGCGGGGGAGGTAACGGCCGTTCCGCCTCAAACCGACGCCGACTGGCACAAACTGGTGCAGCATCACGTCTCGCTGCGCCAAACCCGGCCAGAAAACACGCCGGTGAAGCTGGCAATGGGCGTAGTCAACTTCAACGGCCTCGCCGACGGCCTGGCGCAGATGCAGCAGCAGTGCGCCCAAATTCCGCCAGAGGCGCAGCCCGCAGCGCTCAAGGAGCTAATGCAGTGGGCTAACGAACTGCCCGATGACCTGCCGCCTGCGCCACTTGCGCTCTGCCGGGTGGATGCTAACACGCTCAATTTTGTGCGCCGCGCCGGGGCGTGGGCCTCGGTGGATTGGGAGAACAGCGGTTGGGGCGATCCGGCGTTTGAGATGGCGGATTTGATTACGCATCCGGCGTATTTGGATGTGCCGCAGGCGCGGTGGGCGTGGGTGGCTGAAAAGTATGGGGAGATGTGTGGGGAGGAAACGGCCGTTTCCCGCATAAAAATCTACACCAGCCTCATGCTCATCTGGTGGGTGGCTCGCCTGGTCCGTGCCCTCTACGAAATCCCGCGCGGCCTGGACGAGCGCCTGGTGCCCCGCGACCCTAACTGGCAGCAGCAAGCGGAGCAAAAGCTAGCCATCTACACCACCCGCGCCTTCACCGCCATCAAAGCCCCGTAGCTGCGGATTCTTTCTACGCTCTGGGTCACAGGCATGAGTGGGAGCTACCCGCTCGCAAGCTAGATGATGTGATAAAATGCGGATTCTAACCAAAAGCAAAAGTAAGGTAGGCAATATGGCAGATTTCCCTAAATCTCTTGATGATATGTTAGCTGCATGGAACGAAGCTGATGCTTCACAAGTTCGTGTGCATTTGGAAAAGGCACTCAATCCGCAAGTTCGTTTTGTCGATCCCTCTATCGACGTGACTGGCATAGATGGCTTCGAGGCAAACGTCCATGACGTCAAATCTCGCGTTCCGGGAGCCGTTTACTCCCGCACCACCGGCGTCGATTCCCAGCACAATTTTCATCGGTATCATTGGGCAATTCACCGAAACGGAAAGCTGCTGCTGCATGGCTTCGATGTGACTGAGACGGATGAAAACGGCCGTGTTCTGTGTGTAATTGGCTTTTTCGGCGACATTCCTGAGGCTTAGTCAACATCTGATGTGATGCATTATTTGGCAAGCGTGAAACCTTACGTGCCGCTCGATTTGCGATCTTGAATGGTGGCATTTTAGCAGAAGTTTGGATGTAACGGCCGTTTCCCACCAAAATAACCAGATGGAAAGCGGTAGACGTACATGTGAAAGCCAGCCCCAAGCATAAAAACATAGCCGCGGATTCTTTCCGCGCATCGGCGCACAAGCGGTTCAACCTCATGAAAAACAGAGCGGCAAGACCCGCTTATCCATTAAGAAGACCTGCCCGTTGCAGGGAAATTATTGTATACCAAGAATATCTATTCCTTTTTTTGCATCTTTTCGTAGCAAATCAAGAATTTGTTCTGGCGAACTTGTTAACCACTCAGTAAGGCGGTTTGTCTCGGTTTGTGCCCAAGGAGCAGGAATTTCAGAATATCTATTTCGAGCTTTTTCCAAATAAGCAAATCCGCGCGGTATATCATGAAGGCTAATGTATGTTATTCCTTGAGCAGTTAGCACACTTGGATGATTGTTTTCTATGTTGTTGAGGAATTCCAAAATAGCTTTCTCAGTTAAATCTTTTACTGGTGAAGGCTGAATATGGCGAAGAATGTACTCTGTAATTTCCTCTGATTGTTCTTGCCAATTAGATGGCGTAATCCACCACTCATGGTTCTCTAAATCCCTTATCTCATTACCGATTGTGAGAGATATTGCGGGGAATTGAACAGCCAGGGACTGTATTGAATAATTGAGGCGTATAGCAACTTTTAAGTTAGAAACATCCAACGATAACCATTGAATAAAATCCTCAGTTCTGCGGTAAAGAGCACTTTTTCGCCATTGATTCCAGGATGGTAACAGAGATAAAAACGTTTTTTGAATTTCTCTTTGAAGTTCGCTCATCACCGTTCACCGATTACGGAATACCGTTCACCGATCACCGCACCTTCTGCAAACGGCCGCTTGTCTGCCCAGCATCCGTTTGTGCCGGCACAAAGGTGTAGTCCGAAAGCCAGGCTACCTCTGGGGCCATCGTCAATTTAGCCAGAGCCACGAGGACGCTGTCGTAATTGACGCGCCAGCCCGCAAAATGGTGCCACGCGCCGTCCCGATCCGGTTGCAGCGGCACGCCCTGGCTGGCCAGACGGTCATACGCCTCATCAAATTCCGCCCGCGTCACGGAGATCGGATCGGCTGGAAAGTGGGGATCATCATTGTAGGCAACCTGAAACGTATCGGCGATGTGGCGCAAGGCGACATTGCCCGCGCGAATGACCAAAGCGGGCATGAGCGGCGCGCCGTCTGGCTGTTTGATGGTGCTGAGGTAAAGCGCCGCGCCATCCAAAACGGCTCCGGCCGCCACCACCCAATTTTGCTGCGCTCGCGGCGAGCGAAAAAAGACCAGCGCCGACAGTGACGTGTGGCTTTCATCAATTTGGGTAAACCAAAGCTCCCAAGACTCCCAAAAATTTTGGGCCGCCAAATCATTATTCAGCCCGTGCAGCCGCCACATAAGCTCCGGCGCGGTGGGCGGAGCGCCCGCCCGCACCTCCAGCAGCGAAACAGACTCCTCCCGCTGCGAAAAGGCGCTGTACATGGTGGGCAGGTAAGAGATGAGCATGGCGACGAGAATCAGGCCAACCGTTGCTTCGATAAAAGCCAAAATCGTTTGCGGCATGGTTTCGGCCGTGGCAAAGCCCAGGGTGAGAATGGAGGAGCCGCTGAGCAGAAATGCCTCTTGCCAGGGGGTAATGCCCATCGCCCAAAACATGCAGGCAAAACCCACCGTGCTGATAAAAAGCCAGGTTGGCACCATCAGCAGCAGGCTGAGCGGGGCGTAGATGGCCATCAGGCTGTCGCGCTGTTCGTAGGTGGGCAGCGCCTTCATCGCCATATTGAACAGCTTGCGCACTGCATGAAAAACCAGACTGGTCAGTTTAACGGAGGCGCTGCGGGGCAGCACAAAGGTGCGGGCGGCAGAAATGAAGGTGTAACCCGCCAGGGATAGTCCAAAAAGAAAGAGGAAGATACGCAGTAGGATCATGAACGGATCATACCGCGATTTTGGCTAGGTGGAAACGATCTAATGAATGGGACGCGGATTAACGCGGACGAGCGCGGATGAAAGAAACAAATCCGCGTCCCCTCGCTGCTTAAAAGCGGTTACGGTTATTGGAAAGCAGCAACCGCAGCCTGATACTGTTTGGTGAGCTTGTGATTGTCACCGAGCAGGGCAAAAACGGCCGTCATCACCTCAGCCACATACGGCCGATCCATCTTCTCGCCGAGGTTTAACGCTTTTTCCAGCGCCGCCAGCGCTTTTTGCGGATTGCTCTTTTCCAGGCCACGAGCCGCCTGCTGGTAGAGGCTGTCCAGCGCTTCCACCCCGGTCAGCGCGTCCCCGTCGGCCACGTCTAGCATGAAGCGGGCCATGGGCAGGAGGGATACGGCCGTTTCCATCTCATCACTTTCCGGAAACGTATTCAGCAGCATAAACGCATTCAGCCCATTTCCCTTTTTTAGCTGATGTTGGGCCTGCTCCAGCCGTTTGGCTGGCTCGTCGCTACCCTGGAAGCCATCTGCGGGAGCTGGCCCTTCTACACTTTTGCTCACAAAACGGCGCACCATAAATTCGGGTCGTGCCCCCATGAATTCGTCGGCGATACGGCCGTTCCGGAACATCTTCACCGCCGGAATAGAGCGCACGCCGTACTTTTGCGCCATCTTCAGATTTTGCTCCGTGTTGGCCTTAGCCAGCACAAACGGACTGTCCGCCTCCTCCGCCAACTTTTCCAAAGTCGGACCAAGCTGGCGGCACGGGCCACACCACGCCGCCCAAAAATCCACCATCACCGGCATTTTGTAGGAGCGATTGATCACCTGAACCTCAAACGATTCGTCCGTCACCTCAAAAACAGAAAGCTCCGCTTCTGACTTTTTATCTTTTTTACTGCCAAATGAAAACCACTTCATAATGCCTTTGCCTCTTTCCTCTGCTAATGGGAAAACCTGACAACGTTTCGCCACGCTGTCAGGTTTCTATTTTGTCATGTGATTTAATTGTTAGACGGCAAAGGGCTCCGCAAGGTTACATGTTGCCCAATTCTTTGTTTGCGGGTGTCGCCTGTTCAGTATATACAACCTTACCAAAGACAGGATTGTGCAATATAAAAATCACCACGCGAGTCGCATAAAGGGCGGGTGATTGAGAGGAAAAAACTAAAGCACTGCACGGATATCACCTGTCAATAGTGCAGACGCTTTTCTGGCTGCTTCTTGATTCATTTTGTGGACTGTGTGAGAAATTGTAAAAGCTTCAATAAAGGCAATAAACGCCGGGATAAAGGTCCAGGAAAACACAAGGTATAAAATTCCAAGTGCAGTATGCCCAAGATAAAACTGATGACCGCCAATTCCTCCTAATAGTAATGCCAAAACAACAGCAGTTGTTGGATTTTTCTTTTCGGCGTTGTACTGAATTAAAAATGATGGACGGCTGGCTTCTGGCAAGGAATTTACCAGCTTGTGTATTTCCAATTGGGTTATTTTTTCCTGTTCTTTTGTTTTGTTGACAAGAAAGGCCAATGCTGCAATTAAAATGGCGGGTATGCCAATACAAAGTACCATACCGAATACAGAAGCAAAAAAATCATCCATGGGTTTGACCTCCGAGAGTGAGACTGGAACTACGTTTGTTTTAAGAAGAAAATATGCTCAATTTTTGGCACAAAAGTGAATGATTGAAGCATAAACAAAACACGCTGTTCTTGTCAACTACTTGTAGGGGGTTGAGGGGGTGAGGGAATAGAGTTTACTAGGATAGGTTAACATGAACCAGGGTCATAGCAAAAGCCTTTTTGTTATGACCCTGATCATTTTTTAGGGATGGATTTTACATGCTGTAGAGCAATCGTTCTCGATTGAAGATTTGCATGGCGAAAATGACGCCCACGACTGTGGCCAGCACGTTGCCGATGATGCTGAACAGCACCGCATTAGCTGGCACAATGCCGCCCAGCGTCAGCACGCCCACCACGGCTGATGTGCCATAGACGGGCAGCAGATAGGCAAGGCTAGCACCTGTGGGCGGCACAAAGGCAGCGGCCATGGCGGTGAACATCACGCCAAACATCACGGGCGTCAGCGCCGATTGGGCATCCTTGAACGTTTTGGTGCGGATGCTGATGACCATGAGGATGACGTTGGCAAATAGCGCCAGCGGCAGCGATACCAGGATCGCCTGGGCAATGACCCCCAGCGGCAGCGCCCCGACCCCGTCGGTCATGGATTCCGGCAGCAGGCTGCTGGCGGCCCAAAAGCCAAACAACGTCAGCACGATGGGAACGGCCGTTACCGTAAACACCGACGCCAATTTGCCCACAAAAATCTCCACATCGCTGCTGGGCGTTACCAACAGCGATTCCAGCGTGCCGCGCTCCTTCTCGCCTGCGGTCACGTCAATGGCGATGAACATGCCGCCCTGCACAGCGCTAATCGCCACCAAAATGGGCAGGAAGAACGAAGCTGCCGCCCCCGCCCGCTGTGCAGGTGAGGCCAAATCTTCGGCATCCAGCGTTACCGGGGCCAAAACCGCCAAATCTACCTGCCGCTCGGTCAGCCGCTGCACGGTGATTTGCTGGTTGTAGGCGTTGAGCGCCAGCTCCAGCCGTCCCAACGAAATGCCGCCGCCAAACAACCCGCCAGAGGTGCTGTTGGTGCGCACAATCAGGGTCGCTTCTTCTTCTGCGGCTACGTTATCGCCAAAGCCGGGAGTAAAGATAAGCCCGGCTGCTTCCTCGGCGCTGGTGATGGTTGCTTCCAAATCGCCTTCATATGGCTGTAGCTCAATATCGAAGGCGGCAAAAGTGTCTATAAAATCTTGCCCGGCGTACTCCAGCCCTTGCACGGGCAGCACCAGGGTGCCTTCTTGCCGGGATTCCACCAGGGAACCGAGCAGCGGGTTGAGCACTGCGTAAAAGATGCCCAGAATGAGTGGCACCACCAGGGTTTGGCGCAGCCCTTTGCGGTCACGCACGATGTCTAAAATTTCTTTTTGCCAGATGTTAAAAATGTTGTTGAACATGATTTTTCCTTGTTATAGTTTGTTAGTGGTTAGTTTGTTAGCGTGGCAACTAGCCACCAACCACTAGCCACCAACCACTAGCCATTTTCCTGCATACGGCCGTATTCACTCCGCTCCAAACCTTCCCGACCCGCTAACGCTACAAAAGCGTCTTCCAGATTGTCTTTGCCGGTGCGAGCCATCAGCTCGGTGGGAGTGCCAGAGGCCACAATTTTGCCGCCCACGATGATGGCGATGTTGTCGCACAGCTTCTCGGCTTCGTCCATGTAATGGGTGCTGAATAGCACACAGCGCCCCTGGTCACGCATGGCACGAATGCTGTCGCGGGTGTCGCGCACGGCCATTACGTCCAGTCCATTCGTCGGCTCATCCATGATGATGTTGGGCGGGTTGTGTACCAGGGCGCGGCCTAGCACCACTTTTTGCCGCTGGCCCCGGCTAAACCCTTCGGCGCGGCGGTCGGCAATCTCTTCCATGTTTAGTTCTTTGATGATCGCTTCGATGCGGGCTTCTAGCTCTTTGCCTTTTAGGTGGTAGAAACGGCCGTAATACCGAAACTGTTCACGCGGCGTCAGGCGAGGGTACACCCCGTTCATGTCCGCCTGCACCCCCAACGCGCGGCGCACGCCGATCGGGTCGCGCGTTACGTCATGCGCATCCACAAGCACCGTGCCCGCCATTGGCTTGATCAGGCCAGAGATCATGCGCAGGGTGGTGGTTTTGCCTGCGCCATTAGGGCCAAGTAGCCCGGTAATCTGGCCATCAGGGCAGATGAAAGAGACGTCATCTACCGCTTTGATGCTGTTGTCGTCTCCGTAATATTTCTTCAAATTCTTCACGTCAATCATTGGTCTACGCTCCTTCATAATTAAACCTCCGGGAGGTTTGAAAAATGGCCTTGTTGATGTCTGAAGCCTCCCGGAGGCTGTTGATCCATTGCCAGCATTAAACTGTAAACGGTATATCTACCGTACGTAAATGAACATTTTTTGTGTCAAAAAATTGATTAGCTGTGGGCGATGATGCTTTTGGGATTTTGGTAAAGTCGCCACATGGCCAGGCCAAATACAACCGCCATCACGCCGAGCCAGGCGGCAAAGTTCGGGCTGTGGGCGATGGTTGCGTCGCGATTATTTAGGGCGTCGCTAAGGCCCCGCACCAAAAATTGCGTCGGGATAAAATCAAAAAAAGTCGCAAATGGTTCTGGCAATGTCAGCAATTCAGAAAACCAGGCGGGAACGAGCATCAGTATCATGCCAATGCTCAGCCAACTATTGCATTGCTTGCTGGTTTGCACCACGCTGCCGGTGAGAATGGCAATGCCCAGGGTAACAGGTAGGGTCAACGCCAGGTAGAGCAGCGCCAATGGCCAGTTGCCGGTTAATCCCCCATTTAGCAGGATGATGAGCCCCAGAACGGCCGTTATGGACAAAGTTCCAGCGATAGATTTGCCCAGGGCAACGTGGTATGGGTTGGCCGGTGAGTTAATGAGCACCACGCCCATTTTCTTTTCCTTTTCTTCGGCGATGAGCATGGCTATCAAATTAGCGCCGGTCATAAAGAAAACCATCGTCAGCACCACAATGAGCAGGTAACTGTTCAGGGTTGTTTCATCGGTGAAGCGGTTGGCTTCAAGCTCTGTCCATTCAATTTGGGCGGGCAAAGTTTGCTGCCCCAGCTTCATAATTTCTGTTTCGATGAAGCGCTGCCATTCGGCCGTTTCTGACCTCATGCCATCGGCCGGGTTCAGCCAGATTTGCAGCGCTGGCCTGTTGCCTGCGGCGACTTCGGCATCGAAGCTGGCGGGAATTTGGATACCGCTCATTTCGCCTTCTTCAATTTGATTTTGCAGTGCGGTTTCGCTGGTAACAATATGCAGTTCCAGCAACTCATTTTCGACCATTGCAGAAACCAGTGCTGAGTTGCCTGAATCGTACACGGCAATGTCCAGAATGCTGGAATTATCAATGCCGCTAACCATGAGGCGGTACAGCAAGAAAATAAATACGGGCAGCAAGCTCATGACAATGAATTGGGTATTGGTGGTAATTTCGGCTAAATCCTTGCGGACAATGGCCCAGACGACGCGCCCGTGATGCGCAAGACGGCTACGTTTCACTTGTTTAGGAAAGGTTTCGATACCTGTTGTCATATGCTTTTTACCTGATTGGTTATGCAAGGTTATTTGCCAGCGATCGCTTCCAAGATAGCAGAACGTTGTGCAGTGCGCATTATTTTTGGGTTAAACAGCGGCAAAATCGGCTGAATGGCAGCAATTTTGGGTTGAATGGCACACAGATTTTAAAAATCTAGCAGGTCGCGCAGGTCGCGAGCGGCCGTTTTGCTCAAGGGAATCTCAATTGGCTGGGTATCGTCGGGCTGAAAGCCGTCCAGGATGAGGGTGTAGCTGTCGCGGGTGTAGGAGATCATCTCTTTGATGTGCTGTAAGTTAACCAGGTAGCTGCGATGGGCGCGGAAGAAGCCGCTGCGGGCCAGCCGCTCTTCTACTTCGGTGAGGGTGAGATGGGTGGGGATACGGCCGTCTTCTGTGCAAAGGTAGGTACGGCCGTCGTCGCTGGTGACGTAGAGGATGTCGGCGGGGTTGACCAGCGCTACTTTGCCTTCTAGCCGCGCCGGAATTTTGAAGGGCAGGTTGTGAGCAGGTGGCGTGGGCTGGTCGCTAGGCTGGTAGCTGTGGCTGTAGCGTCCCTGGTTCATGATGATGATGGTTTGGGATACGGCCGTTAGCGCAGCGCTCTCATCGGCAATAAGCAAAACGGCTGCCCCTTCCGCAGCGCGTTGGCGCACTGTTTTGGTGATGATTTCCATGGTGGTCGGGGCGCTGCGGTGGAACGGATCGACCAGAATGAGAATGTGTGGCTGGTGCAGCAGGGCCCGACCCAATGCCAGCCGCCGGGCCAGCTCTGGCGAAAGCTGCTGGACGCGAATTTGCGCCTTATCTTGCAAGCCGACCTGGGTCAGCATGGCGACGGCCTTGTCCAGCGGCAAACCATACAGCCGACAATAAAATTCCAGGTTTTGCCGAACGGTGAGCCTTTCATACAAACCATCTTCCGCTGGTAGGAAGCCAACTCTCTGGGCAAATTCGGTACGTTCTGCAAAAGGATTGATACCGTCCAGGCGAATTTGCCCGGCGGTGGGGGCGGTTTGCCCGGTGATGAGTTGGATGAAGGTTTCTTTGTGCGGGGTGGTGAGGCCAGCAACGGCCGTAATGCCCCCAGCCGCTACGTTAAGTTCGGGGAGGTCAATGAGGGTGCTTTGTTGAACTACTTTTTGCAGCCGGGCAATCTCAATCATGCTGCCTAGTGTAGCAAGGAAATGGCAGGAATGGAATAAGAGACCCCGGAAACGGCCGTTTCCAGAGCCTTGGCCACACTTGAGAAGTACGATTTCTTGGAGAAATCGTACTTCTCATTCAACTATCTACTGGCAATGATCCATCGTGGTGGTATTGTTGTAAAACCAGTTGTACGAGTAGTACGGGTACGGATGATTGGTTTGCGCCCGAATAGAAATGCGGTGGGAGTTATGCAGGTTGGCGGGGATGGTAAACACGTAGCGACCGCTGCTTTTGTCTTCAGATTCCAGCTTGCCCACAGGTTCGCCGCCGATGCCCTGGGTAAACATTGGCCCCATCGTCACGTAAAAGGTTTGGTTGAGGGGATAGTTTTTGGTCAAAATCTCTACCTGGTTATCACGGATGACCTGGCAAACTGTAAACGTGGGAATGCCGTAATAGATCGGGCCGACTGCGGCGGTGGTCGTGGTAGATGGCGTCGTGGCTGTTGTGGTTGTGGTCGTTGAGGTTGTTGTGGAGTTGTTCCAGAACCAGTTGTAGGCGTAGTAGGGGTTTGTGTGGGCTGTTTGGGCGCGGATGGCAATACGGCCGTCGTTGGCCAATGCTGCCGGAATGGTGAAGGTCCTTTCCAGCGTACCGCCTGCCTCAGATTCCAAAATGCCCACATCATGGCCGCCAATGCCTTGGGTATACATTTTGCCCATTGTTACATAAAACGTTTCCCCGGCGGGGAAGTTGTCTGTAACGATGGTGACGGTTTGGCCTTGGGTAACGGCCGTAATCTTGAAAGTGGGAATGCCAACATACCCGGAACTGCTGCTGCCTGAGCCAGGTGCTGCTGGGGCTGGAGCCGTTGTTGTATTGTTGTAGAACCAGTTGAAACTGTAATATCCCTGGGCGCTGTCCAGCCGGATGGCAATTTGATATTCATCCTTCAGCGCTGGCGGAATGTTGAACACGCCTGGCATGGAGCCGCCATTGCCAGAGTAGAAGGTGCCTACCACATCGCCGCCCAGGCCCAGGGTGCCCATTTTGCCCATGCGCACCGTAAACGCTTGCCCGGCGGGGTAATTGTACGTTTGAAAAGAAACGCTTTGGCCACGCTGGACGGCCGTAATGCTAATCGTAGGTACGGGGAGTGGTTGTGAGCTTACTGAACCCGCGCCGAAAAACAGCGCCAGCAAGAGTAATCCCAACACAGTGGCAGCACGTCGCGCTAAACGGCCGAATTCTACCTGGGTCAATAATGTATGATTCACTTTAAACCTCCTAAATGGGTACAGCAGGAGAACTTAAGCAAAATCGGCTGGCGGTGAATTTAAATTGAATATCTTGTGGATTTTGCTTTTAGAACACACCTGTAGGATGAAGTTGCCAATCCCTCCTGCAGAGTCAGATTGCCATTTTGGCAAACTGGACGATACGATGAGGGCATTATAGCGAAAAGAAGGCGTGAATTTCTATAGAACGGCCGTTCCGAACCAGAGGTAACAAAAAAGCGCCTCCTGTACGAGACGCTTCTGTTAGTACCTTGTTTGTAAATTGTTGGTTTTCTACTTTGTTACAGTGGCTCTTTGTCAATAACGACAATGCCCTGTTCATCTCCTTGGCCAATGCAGTGGGTGGGTGAAACGTTGAACCGCTTGTCGGTATCTACAAAATTTTCCAAAGCGCCCTGCAAAACACCGACGGCCAGATGGCAAACTGGTGAATCTGTGTCACGATTGGTGCACATGGGGCAAATTAAAATATTCCAGTACCAAGATTTATCATCGTCCGTGAGCGAGACTTCTTGATCGCTAACCTGGTTAAAGAATTTGGCGAAGAATTGCAAGCCCAGGCCGATGCGGCGTTCCAGGGAGCCAATTTTCATCGCGGCACGAGCGGCCGTTGCCACGGAACCAAAGCTGTCCAGGCCATCGTTGAACGTTTTCTTGCCCGCCCGAACGGCAAAAGCGCGCGCGCCACGAGCGCCGTACATATCCCAAAATGCTTGCTGCAACTGGCCGACATGGGCAAATGGCACCTCTTTCTTCATGTTGTCTGCCGGGTAATTATCAATGTAGCTAGACAGTCCACCCATATTAAGGAGCGCATTGACACCATTTTTGCCCACAATTTCTTCTGTGGCGATTAAAATAATGCGAACCCAACGATTTGGGTAGAACTTATCTTCATTTGCCGGACCTGCCATAGTTACCTCCAACGACTTGAACAAAAACGCATGAAAACTATCAAGCTTTGAATAAGACGCCGCTATTATAGTACAACCTTTTTATCTTCACACGCCCTTGTTTGTTTTTATGACAAATTCTGCACATTTGCGGCAATGTGTCAATCTTTTTGACCCAATAAAGCAAGCGCTTCCTGGGCACAAACCTTTACATTTGTGGGCATTTTGGTATTTTCTAGCTCGGTTTTATCGAACCATTTTAGGCAGTTGGTTTCGCCAAAAGCAGGACAAAGCTGGTTAGAAACGGCCGTTCCATAGTAAATAAAATCAATGTGCTGATGATAAGGATTGATGTTTTCCAGCAACAAATGCATTGGACGGTGCAGCTGGCACGATTCGTCATCAGCCAAGAAAAGCTGGGTGTCAGGATTGTAGAGCGTCACATCCAGCCCCGTTTCCTCTTTTACTTCGCGAACGGCCGCAATTTCCGGCAGTTCATCCCGCTCGATGTGCCCGCCAGCAGGCAGCCAGGTGCCGAACTTTTTGTGCTGGTGCAGCAGCACTTTGTTTTGGTAAACCACAAAAGTGGTGGCCGTAAAGTGGCGGGTAATTTCCATAGGTGGAGATTGCCGATTGGAGATTGGAGATTTTTTTTAGTTTCTTATCTCCAGTCTCCAATCTCTTTTTAGCGAATTTTTCCGGTGACGAACCGGTGGGCTGTTTCCGCCAAAATGGCTGCGCCAAGCGGCAAAACGCTCTCGTCAATGTCAAAAATGTCGGTGTGGTGGTGGCGCTCAATGCCGTCGCCGATGGCCGCGCCCAGCATGAACATAGCCCCTTTGGCTTGCCGGGTCATGTAGGCAAAATCTTCCGCCCCCATGCCAAATTCTGTGTCGATAACGGCCGTATCCGCCACCATCTCTTGCGCCACATCACGCATCCAGCCGTTCACCTCCGCATCGTTGAACATCGCCGGGTACCCTTTGGTGAGGTCGAATTGATAGCTGCCGCCCATCTGCTCCGCCAGTTTGAAGGCGCGTTCCACTTCCACGTGCAGCTGTTCACGCACGTCGTCGTGGTAAGAGCGGATGGTGCCCTGAATGTACACCTCGTTGGGGATGACATTGGGCGCTGCGCCGCCGCTAATCTGCCCCAAACTCACCACGCAGCCCCGCAGCGGATTGATGCGGCGGGAAGGAATGGCGTAAATCGCGGGCAAAATCACGCTGAGCATGTGCAGCGGGTCGCTGCCGGTGTGCGGATACGCGCCGTGGCCGCCGTCGCCACGCACCCACGCTTTAAACGAATCCACGTTGGCCAAAGAGTAGCCATCCTGCAACCGAATCTGGCCCGACGGCTGATCGCTAGCCACGTGCAGCGCGATAACCGCATCCACATTTTCCAGCGCGCCATCGCTAATCATCGCGGTTGCACCGCTGATGCCGTTTTCGTCAAACGCTTCTTCGGACGGTTGGAAGAGAAAGCGCACGTTGCCCTGCCAGCCGCCGTCGGCCAGGCTTTGCTTGAGCAGGTGCGCTGCGCCCAGCAGCATGGCGGTGTGGGAATCGTGCCCGCAGGCGTGCATAACGCCGGGGTTCTGCGATTTGTAGGCTGCGTTGGATTTTTGCAGGATGGGCAGGGCGTCCATGTCGGCACGGATGGCGATGGTGGGGCCGTCGCCGGTGCCAATCTGGCCCACCACGCCAGTGCGCCCGACGCCGGTTTGCACGTCAATGCCCAGCTCAGTGAGGGTGTCGGCCACCAGCGCCGAGGTTCTAAATTCCTGGAACCCAAGTTCGGGATGGGCGTGGATGTCGCGCCGCAGGCGGATGAGTTCGTCGTGTAAAGCTTTAGCTTTGTCTAGCATGTTGGTTCCTTTTTACGTAGGGGCAGGTCTCAGACCTGCCCCTATCAACGTTTATGATGTGGGATTTTCAAGAATAATGTCTAGCCCGTCCAGCAGGGCGATCGCCTCTGGCAGGGAAAATTTGGTTTGCTTAAGCGTGTTTTCGGTGGCAGCGATGGCGTAATTTTTCGCGCCACGAAAATCGGTGCGGGTGAGGTTGGTGTGGATGAAACGGCCGTCCTCAAAATCAGTATGTGTGCAATTGGCGTCGGTCAGGTTTGTTTCGGCAAAGGTGGCTTCTTTGGCCAGACAGTGGCTGAGCACCGCTTTGCTCAAATCCAGTTCCATGAAAGTGCAGTAGCTCAAATTGCAGTCGTGGAATTCGATCCACTGCACCTGCCCCGCCTTGGCCCAGTTGATGCCAATCAGCTTGCATTCAGTAAATTTGCAGCGCTGAAAGCGGCCGTAATCCACATCCAGCAGCGTGAGGTCGCAGTTTTGGAACTGGCAGTCGCGGAAGGTGCAGCGCTTGAACTGGGTTTCGCTAAAGTTGCAGTCGGTGAAGGTGCATTCTTCGAAGGTAACGGCCGTTACCTCTGCCTGCAAAACAGATAGCTCGCTGAACTGCTGTTCAATGTATTCTTCACCACTATCAAAGGGGAGGCTCATCAATTCTCCAAAGTGGCGACGGCAACGGCCGTGACCACATCATTGCGCACTTCCATGCAGTTGACCCCCTGCACCACGCCCTCTTTGGGCGGCACTTCGCTGGCCTGAAAGCGAATCATCTTGCCACCCTGGGCGATGATGAAAATGTCGTCTTTTTCGTCCACGGTCACCGCGCCCACGAGCTGATCCGCCTTGAAAATGGCTTTGCCGCCCGCGCCGGGCGCTTTGTTCATACGGAAGCCGCTCATCTGGCGGATGGTGCCCTTGCCGTCGTGCCCCACCACAAACACGCCGCTGCGCTCCGTCACGTTGGCGACGGCGACTACCTCGTCGCTGGGATCGACCCGCAAACCCAAGCAGCCGCCGCGGGCAGGCACCTGCGTCTCACGGAAGCGAATGCCCTGCGCCTGCTGGGTGGCCAGCAAAATTTCGTCGGAGCCGGTGGTCCAGGTAACGGCCGTAATCTGCCCCCCTTGTTTCACGTCATGAAACGACATGCCGGGGATGAGATTTTTGCCAAAGTAGCTGGCGGCGACGCGCTGCACCCAGCCGCGCTGGCTGGCGAACACCACGTACTGCCCCGCCTCGGCAGGCAGCGCCCCGATGATGTGTTCATTGCCGTGGAAGGGAAACTTCTCGATGAGGTTCTCGCCGGGGGCGCGCAGCTCGTCGGTGGGGTGAATGGCGGCCACGGCCAGGGGGAAGACGCGCCCCAGGTTGCTAAACAGCAGCAGTCGGGCGCTCTCATCGGCCACGGCGATGTGCGCGGGAAAATCGTGCTCATCCACCTCCAGGTCAAACACGCCGATGCCGCTGCGCCGCTGACGGCCGTACAGATGCCGCGCCGTCCGTTTGGCCACGCCGCGTTGGCTGATGGTGATGATTTGCTGCGTGGTGGGCGGTTCGCTCGGTTCAGTTTCGGCGCTGCGGCGGCGGGTGAGCGGGCTGGCCTGGGCGCTAAGCAATTCCGTTTCCAGCGCTTCGATGTAGGCCAGCACGTCGGGGCTAACGTTGCTTAAATCGGGGCGTTCTTGGTTCATACAATCTCCCGGATATTTTTGGCGCAAGGGGCAAAGCGTGAAAAGTGAAAAGAAATCCTTTGCGCCTTTTGCGTTAAAAATCGCTTCAACGCCCTGATCATAAAGAGGGAGCGCAGAATCGGCAAAAAGAGCTTTCTGCGGTTTGCTAAAGGGCCAGCTTTGCGCAGGGTCTCGCCCTGCGCTAAACTCGCCAGCCAGGACGAATATCATTACTTTTTGGCTGCTTTGCACCACTCACCCATGATTTTGTCTACCGCATCTTTTGCGAAAATTTTGGAGAGATACCCTTGTTGCTACCTTTGCTAAAAACAATGCGTCCGCGCCAATGGACCAAAAACGGTTTTGTCTTTGTCGCCCTTTTTTTTGATAGCAAGCTGCTACAGTTAGAGAGCTTGCTGCCCACCATTGGTGCATTTATTTTGCTTTGCCTCATGTCCAGCGCCGTCTACATCATGAACGATTTGGCAGATATTGAGAATGATCGCCAGCACCCGGTGAAGAAGAAACGGCCGTTGCCCGCAGGCACCCTCAACCCACAAATTGCCCAGATTTCGGCCGTCGTGTTTGCCCTGGGCAGCCTGGTAGCCGGATTTTTGCTCAATTGGCAGTTTGGCTTGGTGCTGTTGGCTTATCTGGTGAGCCAAATTGCGTACTCCTTTTGGCTCAAGCACGTCGTTTTGCTAGACATTTCTATCGTCACCGCCGGGTTTGTGCTGCGCATCGCTGCCGGCGTTACGGTGATTGACGTGCAGCGGTTTTCCCCCTGGCTCTACTTGTTTGGCGGCTTTTTGGCGCTGTTTATGGTGCTGGGCAAGCGGCGGCACGAGCTGACCCTCCTGGGCGACAATGCCAACAGCCATCGCGCCATCCTCAAGGAGTACAATCTGGATTTGATTGATCGGTTGCTGGGCATTGTCACCACTAGCGCAGTGGTTTCTTACAGCCTCTACACCTTTTTGGCGGAGGGCTTGCCCGAAAACCACCTGATGATGCTGACGATTCCCTTTGTGCTGTACGGCATTTTCCGCTACCTGTACCTGATTCACGTGCGGGAAATGGGCGGCGCACCGGAAGAGATTTTGCTGCGGGATCGTTCGTTTCAGGTGTCGCTGCTAGGTTTTGCTTTGGTGGTGTTCCTCACGCTGTACGTTTTTAGCTAATGATTGAGTTTAACCCTGTAAGCGAGGCGTCGGCCCCGGGCAAGATTATTTTGTTTGGCGAACATGCGGTGGTATACGGCCGTCCCGCCATCGCCGCCCCCGTTTCCCAAATTCGCGCCATCGCCACAGTCACCCACTCCTCTAGCAACAACTGTTACCTCGTTGCCCCAGACCTGAACCGGCACGACCGCCTGCAAGATTTGCCCGACGACGACGCCCTGGCCCGCGCTGCCTGGCTGGTGCTAGGTGTCGCCGGGCTAACCCAACCGCCCGACGTCACTATTCGCGTGCGCAGCCAGATTCCCATCGCCAGCGGCATGGGCAGCGGCGCGGCCATCGCCGCAGCGATCATTCGCGCCCTGGCCCAGCACCTGAACCGCCCTGACTTGCAAACAAATGAGCAAGTATCCGCGCTCACCTACGAAGTAGAAAAGATTCATCACGGCACGCCCAGCGGCATAGACAACACGGTAGTGGCCTACGAGCAGCCCATCTGGTTTGTGCGTCAGTCGCCCAAGAACTTGATTGAGCCGTTCAAAGTAGCCGCGCCGCTGCGCTTTGTGGTGGCGGACACGGGCGTGCGCAGCAGCACCAAGGTGGCCGTGGGAGATGTGCGCCGTCAATACAATCAGCAGCCCGCTAAATTTGCCAGGATTTTTGATGAATGCGGCCGTATTGCCCAAGTTGCGCGTCAGGCCATCAAAGCTGGAAATGTAGAAAAAGTAGGCCAGCTCATGACTGACAACCACGCCTGGCTGCAAAAAATGACCGTCTCTTCGCCAGAGCTAGATAAGTTGGTAGACGCCGCTCTGCAAGCAGGTGCACTCGGTGCCAAGCTCAGCGGCGCGGGGCGCGGCGGCAACATGCTCGCTCTGGTGGCTGATGAGGCGATGGAACGCCAGGTCAGTACGGCTCTGCAACAAGCCGGAGCCACCAATATCCTCACCACCATCCTCAAGTAGCTTCGTTAGATTGGTCTAATCTTTGGCAAATCTATTCACAACGCGAAAGTTAAAGAGATTGGACCAATTTCTAGTAATCACCTAAATCCTCAGCAGATGCCTTCCCAACAGGTTATGATACAATTGCCCCTTCAGGCCAATGCTAAATTTAATTGCTAACAGGATAAATTATTTTGGCATTGGCTGTTCTGCTGAAACCTTTCAGGAGTGACTATGACTGAAAATGAAACCGTTCAACAAGAAGGGACCCTGGGCGTGATAGATATTTCGACAACGGCCGTTACCACCATTGCCAGCCAATCCATCAACCAATGCTACGGCGTGGTGGGCATGGCTAACAAAAACCTGGCCAACGGCATTGCCAATTTGCTCTCCCGTGACAGCAAGCGGGGCATTGATGTTGCCATCGCAAATGGCCAAATTACCATTGATGTGTACGTCATAGTGGAATATGGCGTCAATATTCGGGCCGTGGCCGAGAGCATCCAGCACACCGTCAAGTTCCATGTAGAAAAAGCGCTCACCATGCCCGTCAACGCCGTCAACGTTTACGTTCAAGGCTTGCGGATGGGCAAAGAGAACAGCTAATATCCAACAATCCTCGTAGGGGCAGGTCTAAAACCTGCCCCTGCTTTTCGGAGAAGAATTACGTGACACAAACGCAAACCACAGAGGCTGCCAGACCCGCACCACCACCAAAATGGTTGCAGTGCAACGGCCGTCAGCTGCAAAAGCTGGCCCATGCCGCCCTCGTCTGGTTGGAACAAAACCACCAACACGTCAACGCCCTCAACGTCTTTCCTGTGCCGGATGGCGATACTGGTACCAACATGCTGCTCACCATGCGCTCCGCTTACAACCGGGTGCAGGACAAAGAGGAAACCCACGTGGGCAAAATGGCTGAATCGCTGGCCCACGGTGCCCTGATGGGGGCACGCGGCAACTCTGGCGTCATTCTCAGCCAAATTTGGCGTGGCCTGGCCAAAGGGCTCAAGGGCAAGGAAACATTCGACGCCCAGGATTTGGCCAACGCGCTGCAAGCCGCCTCCGACACGGCCTATAGCGGCGTGATGAAACCAGTTGAAGGTACCATTCTCACTGTGATTCGTGAAGGCGCTAATGAAGCTGCGGATGCCGCCAAAAAGAGCCTGGACTTGCGCTTTTTATTGGAGCGGGTGCTGGAGCGGTGTAATCAGGCGCTGGAACGCACACCGGAGCAACTGGCCATCCTCAAGCAAGCTGGTGTGGTAGATTCTGGTGGTCAAGGGCTGGTTTACATTTTGGAGGGCATGTTGCGCTACGTGCACGGCCAAATGAAAGGCCTCACGCTGTCGGCCACGCCTGGCAGCAACAGCGTCGGTGCAGGTCAGCAAATTTCGGCACAAGAAATGGCCATGCCCGAAGGTGGCGAGATTGAAAATCCGTATGATGTGCAGTTCATTTTGCTGGGTAATAATCTGAATGTCACTGAAGTGCGGGACCGCATTGACGCGATGGGTGATTCTACCGTTGTGGTTGGCGACGAAACGACTATCAAAGTACACATTCACGTAAAAGACCCTGGTGTGCCCATCTCTTACGGTATCAGCCTGGGGAAAATTACGGATGTGGTGGTGGAAAACATGCAGATGCAGATGGAGGAAATTGTGCATGCGCCAGCGGCAGCGACAATGGCAACGGCCGTTCCCCTCATCAAAACCACCGTGCAGCCTGGCCAAATTGGCGTGGTCGCCGTGGCCGCTGGGGAAGGGCTGGCCGAGATTTTCCGCAGCATGAACGTTTCCTATGTTGTGAGCGGCGGCCAGACCAACAACCCCAGTATCGAGGAGCTGTTCCAGGCCATCCAGGACGTGCCCACCGACAAAGTGGTGATTCTGCCCAACAACAAAAACATCATTTTGGCGGCGGAAGCGGCCCGCGACCTCAGCCCCAAAAACGTGACGGTGGTGCCCACCAAAACCGCGCCGCAAGGTCTTAGCGCCATGCTGGCCCTGGACCCGGATGGCGATTTGGAGGAGGTGACGGCGGCGATGCTGGATGCTTCCAAAGAGGTGGCAACCGGGGAAATTACCCGCGCCACCCGCACCGTGACGCTGGATGAGGTGGAAGTGAATGAGGGCGAGTTTATTGGGCTGGTAGACGGCCGTCTTTGTACATCGGGTTCAGAATTGGCAGGGGTTTTAACGGCCGTACTCGCCGCCATGGAAATGGAAGACCGCGAACTGCTCTCGCTCTACTACGGCGAAGATATTACTGAAGAAGAAGCGGCCGAACTGGCTGAGCAAATCGAAGCCCAATACGATGATATTGAAATCGAACTGCTGCCCGGCGGCCAGCCATACTATTTTTACATTTTAGGGGCAGAATAGCTGAAGTTCACCGCCGAGTACGCGGAGTACGCGGAGATATAAAAGCTCTGCGCCCTCAGCGGTCTCTGCGGTAAATTTTCAAAACCCAACCAAACTCCATGACCATTAAAATTGTCACTGACAGCGCCTGCGATGTGCCGCCGGAACTGGCTGAACAACTCGACATTACGGTGGTGCCCGTCTACCTGAACATTGGCCAGCGTAGCTTTTTGGAGGGGGTAGAGATGAGCCGAGAGCAGTTTTACGGCCGTCTTCACACCTTTCCTGAATACCCCACCACCGCAGCCCCCGCTGTTGGTACCTTCACCCAGCTTTACGAGCAGCTTACCGGTGCCGGAGCCAGCCAAATCCTCTCCATGCACATTGCCCACGACCTGAGCGCCACTTATAATGCCGCCCGTGTTGGGGCTGCCGCCGCCCAATCTGCCCCCGTGACCCTGTTCGACACGCGGCAAATTACCCTGGGTGCGGGCCTGCTGGTGCTGCTGGCCGCTGAAGCGGCTAAAGCCGGGCAAACCATCAACGACATTGTGTCTATGCTTAATGAAAAGGTGAGCCGTACTCGCGTTTTTGGTATGATTGATTCATTGGAAGCCCTGCACCGCAGTGGTCGCGTCAGTTGGGCACAGTTTGGCATTGGCTCTCTGCTGCAAATTAAACCAATCATGATGATTGCCGATGGCGTGATTTCGGCCGCTGCTAAAGTGCGCACCCGCCAACGCGCTTTGCGCCAAATGATGCAAATGGTAGCAGAGATGGCTCCATTCGAGCGGCTGGCCATCATTCACGTCAATGCTCAGGAAGCGGCCGAGGAGCTGTACCAGCTTTCCAGCGACCTGTTTGCCAGCCTGTCAGACTCTATCCCCCTCATTCAGGGCATCACCCCAGCCGTAGGGACGCATTTGGGCGTGGGGGCGGTCGGTTTTGCGGCCGTTTCCGCTAAATAAAAACGATTTAAGGAGATTAGAGATTGGAGATTGAAATAGTAACAATCAATCTCTAATCACCAATCCCCATTTGTAGGATAAACTTTCTCACATGAAAAACGCTTTAAAACGATTGCAACGTGTATTGGATTTAGAAGCCAGCCAGGGCTACAAAAACAAAGCTGTGGTGGGCGGCATTCGACAATTTGCCACTTTTTGGGTGGGCCAGGCGCGGGAAGCTGCCAAAACGGAGATGGACAAAGCGCTGGTAGAGCAGGTAGCCGAGGTGTTGTCGAATTACGGCCGTCTCCCTGGTACCGAAGCGCGTGCCAAAGCCATTGAACAGCTGCAAAACAAGCTCAGCCAGCAGCCTGCCCCAGAGGCGGCCCCGGCAGAACCCAAGCCAAAGCCCGCACCTAAGGCCAGAAAAACAGCCAAAACGGCCGCTCCGCCACCCCCGCCATCAGAACCGGAAGAAGAGCCGGAACCTGTCAGCGAGCCGGAGCATGTACCCGCAAGTAAATCGGGTAAATGGGGTCGTCGCCCCACCAGTCGCCGTCCAGTAGAGCCAGACCCGGAAGGCTTGATGCAGTCGGTAACGGCCGTTCGCGGCATTGGTCCTAAACTGGCCGAACATCTCGCCAAAATCGGGGCCACCACCATCGAAGAACTGCTCTACACCTTCCCCCGCCGCTTCGACGACTACACCTTGATGAAGCCAATCCAAAAGCTGGCGTATGGCGAAACCGTTACCGTCATCGGCACCGTGTGGGAAACCCGCGCCCGCCACAGCCGCAGCAATCAGGTCATCGTCCAATCCGTCATCAGCGACGGCACCGGCCAGGTGCAGGCCACCTGGTTCAACCAAAAATGGCTCATAGACAAGCTCAAAGCCGGGATGCAAATCGTCATCAGTGGCAAAGTGGAGCAATATTTGGGCCGCCCCGTCTTTAATTCACCCGAATGGGAACCGCTGGAACTGGAACCGCTGCGCACGCGGCGCATCGTGCCCATTTACCCGCTTACCCAGGGCCTTAGCAGCAACCGGATGCGCGACATCATGCGCAGCACCGTCAACTACTGGGCACCCCGCGTGCCAGACCCGCTGCCCGCCAGCGTGCGCCAGCGGCAGAAGTTGGAGCCGCTAACGGAAGCGATCCAGCAGCATCACTTCCCAGACAGCCAACATGCCCTGCACGAAGCCCGTCGCCGCCTTATTTTTGATGAGCTATTTTTGCTGCAACTGGGGATGCAAAACTTCCGGCGGGAATGGCAGTCGCAGCCGGGCGTGGCAATTAGGAAAGATACGGCCGTACTCGATCAGTTCCAGCAAAGCCTGCCCTACACCCTCACCAATGCCCAACAGCGCGTCGTGCAGGAAATTGCCGACGATCTGGCCACCAGCACCCCCATGAACCGACTGCTGCAAGGCGACGTGGGCGCAGGCAAAACCGTCGTGGCCGCCGCTGCCCTGCTGCTGGCCGCCAAAGCGGGCTACCAATCTGCCCTCATGGCCCCCACCGAGATTTTGGCCGAGCAGCATTTCAATGGATTACGGCCGTTGCTAGAACCACTCGGTATTCGGCTTTGCTTGCTTACCGGCAGCACCTCCGCCGCTGAGAAAACGCGCATTTACGATGCCCTCTCCAACGACGAAATTGATTTGGCCATTGGCACCCACGCCCTCATTCAGGAAAACGTCACCTTTAGCAATCTGGCGTTGGCCATTGTGGATGAGCAGCACCGCTTCGGCGTGGATCAGCGGCAAGCATTGCGCCACAAAGGGCCATCCGATGGCCAATTTAGCCCGCACCTGCTTACCATGAGCGCCACGCCCATCCCGCGCTCGCTAGCATTATCGCTCTATGGCGACCTCGATCTTTCCATTTTGGATGAGATGCCGCCCGGACGGCAGGAGATTCAAACGCGCTGGATTCGTACCCGCGAGCGGGAACGCGCCTACGCTTTTATTCGCAAGCAGGTCAAAGACGGCCGTCAGGCGTACATCATTTACCCGCTGGTGGAAGAAAGCGAGAAGGTGGATGCAAAAGCGGCCGTTGACGAACACGCCCGGTTACAAAGCCAGGTGTTCCCAGATTTGAAAGTGGGATTGATACACGGCCGTTTGTCCAGCAAAGAAAAAGAAAGCGTCATGCGCGATTTTTACGAAGGCCATCTGCAAATACTCGTCTCCACCTCCGTCATCGAAGTGGGCGTGGACGTGCCCAACAGCACCGTCATGCTCATTGACGGGGCCAATCGCTTTGGTCTGGCACAGCTGCACCAGTTTCGTGGGCGTGTGGGGCGCGGGGCGCACCAATCCTACTGCATCCTCGTCGCTGATAGCGACACCCCAGACGCCGAAGAGCGGCTCAGCGCCCTCACCCAAACCAACGATGGCTTTGCCCTGGCTGAGAAAGATTTGGAGATTCGTGGCCCTGGTGAATTTTTCGGCCGTCGCCAAAGTGGTTTGCCCGAACTACAGCTTGCCTCCCTGCTAGACATGGACATGCTAAAGATTGCCCAAAGCGAAGCCCAATCCATCGCCGAAGCCGACCCCAACCTGGAACAACCTGAACACCAACTGCTGCGTCAGCGCGTGGCCCGCTTCTGGCAAAATGCAGGAGACGCAAGTTAGTTTTAGTAGTTAGTGGCTGGTTTATCTTGCTAGCCACTAACCGCCAGCCACCAACCCCAAGGAGAAACCATTTGATTACCGCACTCTACACAGGCACTTTTGATCCGGTTCATTATGGCCACCTCGACCTGATGACACGAGGCGCAGGCTTGTTCGACAAGCTCATCGTCGCCGTGTACGATCACAAAATCCCCACCAAATCCCTGCTTTTTTCCGTTGACGAGCGCGTGCAGATGATTGAGGAGGCCCTGCAAGAAAACAAACCAGACAACATCCTTGTTACTAGTTTTAGCGGATTAGCCGTAGATTTTGCCCGAAAGATCGGTGCCACCGTGTTTGTGCGTGGCCTGCGCGTTTTCTCTGATTTTGAGTTTGAATTTCGCCTGGCGCTGGCCAACAAAAGACTCGATCCGACGATTGAAACCATTAGTCTTATCACCCACGAAGATCACACCTTTTTGAGCGGTACCACTGTGCGGGAAATTGCCTCGTTGGGCGGGGATGTCAGCAGCATGGTGCCGCCAAACGTTGCGGAAGCACTGTACATGCGTTTTAACGGCAATGATGCAGATTCATTCAATCGCCCTGTGCCATTGCGTGATTAATTGTTTAGCCACTATAATATTTGCTACGAATTCATCATTAATTGGCACTTCACAAGAACGCTTCTTGACAAACACCTGGGATAACAGCATGGATATTCAACATTTGGTAGATAGATTGGAACAAGCCCTCAACGATAGTCCCCGCATTCCGCTCACTGCCAACCTGATTGTGAATGAAGACCGCATTTTTAGCATTATTGATCAGATGCGTGTTGCCGTGCCGGAAGAGGTGAAGCGTGCGAATCGTATCGAAGCGGAAAAAGATCGCATTTTGGCCCAGGCGAAGGAAGAGGCTGAGCGCATCCGCGACCTGGCCAAACAGGAGGCGGGTGAGCTGGTTAAGCGGGATGCCATCACGATGTCTTCGCAGCAGCGGGCGGACAATATTTTGGAGCGTGCTCGCCGTGATGCGGAAGCGTTGCGCCACGATGCCGATGCCTACGTGATGGAGGTGTTGGTAAAGCTGGAGGAAGATTTGCTGCGTTCTTTGAATGTGGTGCGCAATGGCCTAAACAAGGTGGAGCGGGAGCAAGAATCTGCCAGTATACCTGGCGCTGATTAGTGGCTTTTCCAAAAAGGATGTCATTCGTCGCCAAAAAGTTCGTTTTTTGCTCGCTTTAGAGGGTGTTTGCGCTAAAACGAGTCCCCTTCTTGCATTATTTCCAGGCGGTTGCCAAAAGGATCATGAATATAAAAGCGCCGCATCTTCACACCAGATTTATCAGCGGTGATGGGGACACCTTCGGCTTGCAGGTGACTGCGTGCTGTGTCCAGATCGGCGACGCGCAGGCCGGGATGAGCTTTGCGGGCGGGAACAAAATCTGCCTGGATGCCCAGATGCAGCTCGATGCCGTCCCCGGCAAACCAGCAGCCGCCGTTGGCCTGGAGCTGGGCGGGCTTTTCTAGTTCGCGGAGGTTGAGGATACGGCCGTAAAACTCCCGCGCTGCCTCTTCACCCCCCGGTGGCATAGCCAACTGAACATGATCTAGACGTGTAATCTTCATGCTAAAGTCCCTTTATGAAAATGTGTAAAGTGATGAGAAAGTGATTGCGGGGTTACGCCTCTGGCTGGGCCAGGAAGCTGTAGCCAGTGCCCCAATCTGAAATGATGTAGTGGGGGTCTTTGGGAGACATTTCAATTTTGCGGCGCAGACGGTAGATGTGGGTGTGCAGCCTGTCTTCAAAGGCGTCGTCCATGGGCCAGACCCGGCGCAGTAGAAAACCGTTGGTGACGGTTCGCCCGGCGTTGCGCATGAGGATGTACAGTAGTTTCGCTTCGGTGGGGGTGAGCTGCACGGGTCGTTTTTGTACAAATGCTTTGCGATTGGGGAAATCAACCTGCAAATTGTCATCTACTTTGATGACAGGTTCCAGGGTGTAGGCAAAATCGCCCATGCGCCGCAGTACGCGCCGCACGCGGGCTACCAATTCTGCCGCCCGGAATGGTTTCACGATGTAATCTTCAGCGTACCGATCTAGACCGAAGACGACGGTTTCTTCATCGTCAATGGCGGTGAGCATGATGATGGGCAGGTCGGAGAAGTCGTGGATTGCTTCGCATAGCTCGAAACCGTCCATGCCAGGCATGTTCAGATCGATAATGGCAAGGTGCGGCAACCCGGTGCGGGAGATAACGGAGAGGGCTTCTTCCCCAGATACGGCCGTATGCACCACATACGCCTCGCGTTGCAGCGCACTCTCTACAGCACGTAAAATAGAGATGTTGTCATCAACGATCAGGATTTTGAAAGCGGTTTCTTCTGCGTTCCCTATCAACATAACCAGAATACTAATACACCAAGGGTTAGAAGGCAACTAGTTTAGACATTCTCTCTGGTTTCTGGCGGCGGCGGGCCAAATTTTGCTGTTTGCTAGTATTGCGCTCCAAAAGTTAGCATAAAGTTATTGGCGGCGGCGCAATACTTAAACAGCCCGGCGCACTTGTCATAATAATGTTATGCAGATTTCCGCCGGATTGTACTAGGGCAGTGCATCAAAAACGGCCGCAAAATCTTCGTACGGCTGGGCACCCACAAAAACCTGACCATTGATGTCAAAAATGGGCTGGCTAAAAATGCCCCGCTGCCGCCGAATCCTGTCCAGTTCCAGCACAGTAGCGATGCCATCCGGGCCGTCGTAGCACGCTTCAAAGGTGGCTTTGTCTGCGCCGAGGGTTACGGCCGTATCCACGTAATAATCCCGATCTGCACCCCACAAATCGTCCTGGTTGGCAAACAGAGTTTCATGCGCCGCCCAGAACAGCGCCGAGTCTTGCTGGCCCAGGCATTCAGCGGTGAGGGTACTGTAGACGCTGGGGTCGCCGTGATTCAGCACCGGCCAAAACACCAGCTTAACCCGCCCGGTTTCGACGTAATTGGCAATGATCTCTGGCTCGGTGCCTAACACGTAGGCACGGCAGCTGCCTCAGAGAAAGTCGGAGTAATCAATGTGGGTGATGGGGGCGTTGGGATCGCCCAGAAAGAATGCGCCTTCTTCCGTACGGCCGCTCACCACGCCAGCCTCTGCCATAACTTCGGCGGTGGGTTCTGGTGGGGCTGCTGTGGGTTCGATTGTGGGGGGAACGGCCGTTGCCAAATCCTCTTGCGCTGTTTCTTCAATGATGGGCGGCGGCGCGGTGTTGGTGGGCAGAACGGCCGTTTCGGGAGCAAGAGTTGGTTGGGTGGGGACGGCCGTTTCGGCCGTTGGCGCACAGGCCGTCAGCAAAAGCAAAATACAAGCAAGCCAGTAAAATCGTTTCATACCGCCAAGTATACCCAACTGCTCCGTAATCTTTCTTACACAACAATTAAGAAAAAGGCCACAGAGCGCACAGAGATTTTTGAGACGTATACCAACGTCTACCATGCTTTGTTTTTCTAAGACAGGGTTTTGTTCAGGCGATCCAGCAGCGCTTGCGAGCGCAAAATGCGGCGCACGTGGCGCGTTTGCATCGGGGCGTTATGGCCATCAATGTAATGTTCGTAATTTTCGTCCAGCAGGTTAGCCAGCATCGTCATGTCCAGCATCTGATCATCGGTGTCAATGTAGCGGGGGGCTGGATAATAGCAGTCGCCTAAAAACATGACGCCATCCTGCACCACTTTGATGACGGTAGAATCGGCCGCGTGAATGCCGCCGACGTGCAGCAGTTCCAGCGTCACATCCCCAAATTGGAACTGTACTTGATCTTCGTAAGTTATTTCGGGCAGCACGATTTCAAACTCAGCCCAATCTTCGGCCGTCCACTCCAAAATTAGTTTGGGATTGCGCTCTACTTTGGTGCGCAGGTGCGCTTCACCCACATTGAGCTGGCGCATGTCGCTTAAAAATTGGAAGCTCAGGTGGTGGGCAATGGCGGGCACGCGGTACACGCACGCGCCAAATGTGTGGTCCCAGTGATGATGGGTGTACACTACGTGGCTGATGGGCGGCGCGTCCATCGCTGCCAGCGTGGCCTGAATTTGCCGCGCCAGGTGCAGGCTGTTGCCCGCATCAATCAGGATGGTCTGATCGCCAGCGATGATCACGCCAATGGTGGCCTGTACCCGGTTTTTATCCGGGTGGCGGGGCAAAATCCAGACGTGGGGGGAGATTTGGGTGAATGTGAGAACGGAATTAGACATTTTTATGTATGCAAGTGTGCGAGTTTGCAAGTTTGCGAGTAGCGGGTGAATGGACAATTTACTCGCTCACTCGCCACTCGCAAACCTTACCGAAAGTTGCTTACAATGCCCCTAACCCCGGTTTTTGCCCGGTGTGGATGGCTACGGTGCCAAACATGAACAGTTTGTAAGTGACGTTCTCAAATCCGGTCTGGCGCATGATGTCGGCCACGGTTTCCGGGTCTTTGAACTGCTGGGTGCTGTCTGGCAGGTAGCGGTAGGCTTCGGATTCGCCAGTGATGAGCTTGCCCAGCAGGGGGATAACATAGTTGAGATGGATGAGGATGAACGGCCGTAACACATTCTTCTTTGGCGGGCTGGATTCCAAGACCACCACCCGTCCGCCAGGCTTGGTCACCCGCATCTGCTCAGCAAACGCCCCCGGCACGTCAATCACGTTGCGCATCAAAAAACCAGAGGTGACTGCATCAAAATAGTCGTTGGGAAAGGGCAGGGCCAGCGTGTCTGAGCCTACCCACTGGATTGGTTGGCGTTCGGGGATTTGCTTGCCCGCCTGCATCATTTCTACCGTGAAGTCGCCGCCGACGGCTTGCAAACCGGGCGTTTGCCGCAACCCCTCCAGGGCAATGTCTCCTGTGCCGGTAGCGATGTCGAGGAGACGGCCGTTCCTCGGCAAGTTGGCCTGCTGGATGACGTACCGACGCCATTTAATATCCTGCCCGCCCGTCATGAGGCGGTTCATCAAATCGTAACGACCCGCAATGCGGGCAAACATGCTTTGCACGTACTGTGCGCGTTCTTGTCCTTGTAGGTGTGCCATAATCAAAACCTTGTTGTTATTTTGACCTTGATCATAGGCTGTTTGGGCGATTTGTCCACGTGAGTTTGGTGGAAACGGTCGTTCCCCGTTACCCCGAATCCTCCAACCGTGTCATCTCATCCTGCGAAAGAGTAATGCTGGCGGCGTCCCAATTTTGCCGTAAATGAACCGGGTTGTGCGACATGGGAATGGTGATGACCCACGGCTGCTGCACCAGCCAGGCCAGAGCAATCTGGTAGGGAGTGGCGTTGTGGGCGGCGGCAATTTCGGCCAGCACGGTTTGCACACGCAGCTGCCCTTCTTCCACAGGCGAGTAGGCGGTCACCACGATGTTGTTGGCCTGGCAGTACGGTATAACACCATTTTTCACCTCGCTGCGGGTGGTAAGGCTATACGGCACCTGGTTGGTCACAATCGGCGTCTCGCTCAGTGCTTGCGACGTTTTCATTTCGGCCACATCAAAGTTGCTGACGCCCAGGTAGCGGATTTTGCCCGCGCGGACGGCCTCGTTGAGGGCGCGGAACGTTTCTGCCAGCGGCGTGCCGTCCCGCCAATGGATGAGGAACAGGTCAATGGTGTCCACACCCAGCCGCTCCAGCGATCCATCAATGGAAGCCAGAGTGCGTTTGTAGCTGAGGTTGGGCGGGCGCACTTTGGTAGTGAGGAACAGTTTGCTGCGGTCAAAGCTGCGTATCGCCTGGCCGACCAGCTCTTCGGTGTGGCCGTTGGCGTACATTTCGGCCGTGTCTATGTGAGTGTAGCCAATTTCTAAAGCGGCGCGGATGGCGCTTAGTGCGCGATCATCCTGGCTGGGATCGGGACGGCTGCGGCCGCCCATTGCCCATGTGCCCAGGCCCATTACCGGTATTGGTGTGCCGTCAAAAAGTGTCACTGTCCGCATACTGTTTTCCCCTGAAAAAATCTGCCAAATTTGATTAGATGATAGATGAATTAGACCAAAGCGACCACCTAATCTCATTTCGAGTCTAGACCCATGCGGCTTTCGAAGTATCGGTTTTGGCGGGTTTTGTTATAATGCTGCTGTCTTTTCGACCAAGCTTTGTTGACTCGTCTGTTGTTGAAGCGATTTAGTTTTACGTAATCACCAAATGAATCAGCCAAAATTGACCATTTCGCTGCTGGGGGGCGTGAGGATTTTGCTGGACGGCACGGCCGTTTCCAATTTCCCTTCCCGTAAAGCCGACGCTTTGTTGGCTTACCTTGCCTGCAACCCACGCGCCCACCCCCGCGAAAAGCTGGCCACCCTCTTTTGGCCGGACAATGACCAAACTCGCGCTTTGGCCAATCTGAGCGTCATCCTCAGCAGCTTGCGCAAGCAGTTGGACGATTATGTGCTGGCCGATCGGCACACAATCGCATTCAACACCGAGCGGGTGGTTGACCTGGATGTGGTGGCGTTTGAGCAGGCGATTGAAGCGGCTCAAAGGCGGCAGAGTAGCAAAATTAGCAGAACGGTGGCAGCGCAGTTGGATACGGCCGTATCCCGCTACAAAGGTGATTTCCTGGCTGGCTTCAGCCTGCGCAACGTGCCGGAGTTTGAAGCGTGGGTGCTGCTGGAGCAAGAACGCCTGCGCCAGATGATGCTCGATGCCCTGGCTGATTTGGTCACTTTCCACCAACAGCGCGGGCAATTTGCCGACGGCATTCAGCACGCCCAGCGGCTCCTCGCCCTGGATCCGCTGCAAGAGCAAGCACACCGCCAGCTCATGCTCCTCTACGCGCTGGACAATCAACGCCCCGCCGCCCTGGCCCAATACGAGCAATGCTTTGCTATCCTCGACGAGGAACTCGGCGTCGAACCGGATGAGGAGACAACAAAACTTTACGAACAAATCAAAAATAACAAGGCGACCAGCCAAGAAAATATCCCCCCAGCCCCCCTGCTCCTCCGCACCCCAGCCCCCCTGCTCCTCCGCACCCAAGCTCCCCCGCACAACCTCCCTGCCCCCGCCACCAGCTTCATCGGCCGAACCGAGGAACTGGCGCAGATTGAAAATTGGCTAATGCAGCCAAACGGCCGTTTGCTCACCCTCATTGGCCCCGGCGGCATTGGCAAAACCCGGCTGGCTCAGGAAGCTGCCCGCCAGCAAATAGGCGCATTTGCCGACGGGGTCTGGTATGTGGGGTTGGCGGCGCTCACCCGCAGCGACAATTTGGCCGATGCCATTGCCGAAGCCATTCACCTGCCCCAAAAAGAAGGCCGCGACACCCAAACGCAGCTCATCGCCTACATGCGGCATAAAGAAATGCTGCTCATTCTGGACAATTTGGAACAGCTCGTTGGCAATACAGCGATGAGCTTTTTGGCACAACTGCTAGAAAACAGCCCCGAACTGCGCATTTTGGCCACCTCCCGCGAGCGGCTGCGGCTGCAAGCCGAGCGGTTGCTGGAACTGGGCGGGTTGCCGTTTCCGGTGGTCGGTAATCTGTTATCCGTCGTCGGTAAACCGAATACCGATAACCGAATATCAATTACCGGTTACCCTGCCGTGCAGCTCTTTGCCAGCCGTGCCCAATGGGTTCAGGCGGATTTTGTGGTTGCGGGATGGGAAACGGCCGTTACCCAAATTTGTCAGCTCGTGCATGGGTTGCCGCTGGCGCTAGAGTTAGCCGCCACCTGGGTGCGCGTGCTGACACCAGATGAAATTGTGGCCGAAATTGAGCAGGATATCTCCGTTTTGGCCGCAGCGGTGCACGATCTGCCGGAGCGTCATCGCAGCGTCCGCGCCGTTTTTGAATATTCCTGGCAATTGCTCACCCCGCAAGAACAAACGGCGATGCAGCAGATCGCCGTCTTTGCCGGGCAGTTTGACCGCGCTTTGGCCCAAGCCGTGGCGGATGCGTCGCTGCCGCTGCTGCAAACCTTGCTGGACAAATCCATGCTTCAGCGCAGCGAAAGCTGGTTTGGGCTGCATCCGCTCATTAAACAGTACGCAGTCACCCACCTGGCTGGCAATCCTGCCCTCCGGCAATTAACTCGACAGCGGCACGCGCTGGCCATCCGCGACCGCGTGGCGGAATGGGGCAGGCATATGCACCGCACCCGCCAAAAGGAGGCGTTGGCTGCCATTGCGGCGCTCATTGAGGACGTAGCCCTAGCCTGGCAGTGGGCGGCGACGCATGAGGCGACCCTGTTGCTGGCAATGTTGCCGGGAATGCTGGACTATTTTAGAAACGGCCGTCATCAACAAGGTATTCCGCTGCTGGAAACGGCCGTGCAACAGCTAAACCAAGCGCCAATGCTCCCGGCTGATCCGCTGCTCATTCCCAAGCTGCAAGGCCGTTTGGCCGAACTGCTGGCCGCCAATTACGATTTGCCCCGTGCCAAAGCGCTCATCACAACCTGCCTGGCTACCTATCGCCAACACGAGGCGCAGGCTGAAATTGCTTACGCGTTGCGGGTGATGGAGCGGTTGGCTCACGCGCAAGGCGACTCGCTAAATTATCGTCGGCAGTTGCTAGATGAGGCACTGATCATCTACCAGACATTACAAGATGCGGAGGGTAAAACTACCATTTTGTTCCGCCTGGGTGTTTTGGAGCAATTGGAAGGTAATTATGAAACGGCCGTACACCTGGGTCAGCAAGTTATTCGTCTGGCAGAAGCAGCGGGCGATTTAAACAGCCTCGCTTTTGGCAATTTTGGTTGCGGCGGTGCATTGCGCGATAGCGGCCAATACGCGGCGGCCATCCCATACTATGAACGCTGTTTAGAGGTCGCCGAGATTGTAGACAACCATTATTTGCTGGTTTCGGTACTCAATCATTTGGCGGGCACAAATGCGTTGTTAGGTGATTACGCGCCTGCCCTCAAAATGTTTGCCCGCTGCAAAGTGTTGGCTGAGCAGATAGGGGAGCGACGGATGTTAGGTTACACATTAGCTGACTGGGGCGAAACCGAAAGTTTACGTGGCAATTATGAAGCCAGTCGAGAATTACAGTTGGAAGGCATGGCTGTTTTGCACGAAGTGGGCGACCAGTGGGGCGTGGCGGGCACGTATCTCAATTTGGGCGATCTGGAAGGGAAGCTGGGGGATTGGCAAGCGGCCAGCCAAAATTACGCTAAGGCCCTGGCTACGGCACGCAGCAACGACACGTTGCCAATGATTCATCATGCGCTTATGGGTTTGGCGCAATATTTGCTCTGGATGGGATACCAAACGCGCAAGGCAACCTTTATTGTGGCCTATTTGATGGGTCAAACGGCCGTTACTGGTCCAATCAACGCGCTCAAAAAAGAAGTATGGGCAGAAATTAAGCCAACTGATCCGCAAGAAGCCACCCAAATGCTACAAAAAGCAGGCAGTACGCCGCTGGCAGAAATCATCAACATACTGCCGCCAAATCTATTGTTAGAGCCTGATTAGGGCTGACGATGAAATAAAGTGTGGAATTGCATCGTCAGCTTAAAGGAGCGGTAAAGGAGCGACTTCGTCACCTTATTTAATTTCCGCTCCTTAGCCAAATAACCGACCAAAAAAACCACCTTCTGACTTCTTTTCTTTGATTTTCTCTTCAAGCTGGCGCGCCGCCGGGAAATCTTTCAGCCGCAGCGTTTGCTGATTGGCTTTATCGGCCTCGTCCACATCCTCCAACTGCCAATGCACAATGCTCAACTTGTGCCAGATCAACGGGTTGCTGTTATCAAAATGGATCGCTTCTTTGTAGGCGTTTTGGGCCTCTGCCCACATCTTTTTCTCGAAATAAAAATCAGCCAGTTGGCGGCGCATGGCCAATCGTTGGGGCACGCTGGCGGCAACTTCGGCCGTTTTGCCAAACCATTCGACCGTTTGCTCCAAATTCTCCATTACTTGCCAGTAAGCCACTTCAATGCGGTAAAGGTAATAATCGGAGGGACGCAAATCATGCAGATAATCTAGCACGAGGCGAGCGTCTTCAAGACGGCCGTTATGCACATAAACCAGCGGCTCGATCATATTGATTTCTACCACGTCTGGCTCCAAATCCTGCGCTTGCCCCAACCAGCGCCACGCCTCCTCCAGACCATCCGGCGCATAGCTGCCATCTGCTTCCTGCGCGGCGGCAATGAGTGTGTACGCGGTGCCGGCAAATGCATACGGCCGTGATCCCCCCGTGACAAACGTTTTCAAAGCGGCCGTGAGCTGATTTGGATCGCCGCTGTACGCATCCACCTTTTCCAGGCCAACCAAAAACGATCGCCGCCCCTGTTCCGTAGCCATTGTTTCTGTTGGCCAATTGATTTTTTCTAGCAAGGGAATAAATTTGGCAACTAATTGGTGGCCCATATGCGATCCTTTTCTTTTGCCGTGCCGCCGCACGCTCTTCCTACTCCAATCCAATCCAACAAAACCTTAGCTTAGTGTAACTGCCAGCCGCCAAAATGAAAAGCCCTCCTCAGTCATAGCCGAGGAGGGCTTTTTGGGTAAACGGTATTCGGTTACCGGTATTCGGTTATCGGTAAAAACTTATTCTTACTGATTACTGACCTACCGATCACTGTTCACGGGTTTAGAAACCCATACCGCCGCCGGGCATACCGCCGCCAGCGGGCATGGCCGGTTCTTCTTCCGGAATGTCGGTGATCAGCGCTTCGGTGGTGAGAACCATAGAAGCGATAGAAGCGGCATTCTCCAAAGCGCCACGGGTAACCTTGGCCGGGTCGATGATGCCAGCTTTCACCATGTCGATGTACTCGCCAGTCATCACATTGTAGCCAATATTGCTGTTGCCAGCTTTTTCCTGCGCCTGGCGCACATTCTGGATAACCACATCGCCATTTTGGCCAGCGTTTTCCGCAATTTTGCGCATGGGAGCTTCCAAAGCACGCTGCAAAATGCCAACACCAGTCATCTGGTCGCCATCTGGCAGAACCACATCGTTCAGGGCGGGCAGCGCGTTCAGCAAAGCAACGCCACCACCGGGCACGATGCCTTCTTCCACAGCAGCGCGGGTGGCGCTCAGGGCATCTTCTACGCGGTGTTTCTTCTCTTTCAGCTCAACTTCGGTAGCAGCGCCCACGCGGATGATGGCCACACCGCCAGCCAATTTGGCCAGACGTTCCTGCAATTTTTCGCGGTCGTAGTCGGACGTGCTGCGGTCAATTTCCACTTTGATTTGCTCAACGCGGGCTTTGATCTGCGCTTCGTCGCCATTGCCATCCACAACAACGGTGTCATCTTTGGAGGAGACGATTTTGGCAGCGCGGCCCAGGTCGCTCAGCTGTACGCTGTCCAGCTTGCGGCCCATCTCTTCGGTGATAACCTGACCACCGGTGAGAACAGCGATGTCTTGCAGCATGGCTTTACGACGGTCGCCAAAGCCGGGGGCTTTGATGGCCAGCGCGTTGATCATGCCACGCAGTTTGTTCAACACCAGGGTAGCCAGCGCTTCGCCGTCTACATCTTCAGCAATGATGACCAGGTTTTTGCGGCCGGTCTGCACCAGTTTTTCCAGAATCGGAATAATGTCCTGGGCAGAACTGATCTTTTTGTCGTGGATGAGGATGTGGGCATCTTCAATGACCGCTTCCATGGTGTCGGAATCGGTAACAAAGTAGGGGCTGATGTAGCCACGGTCGAACTGCATACCTTCTACGTATTCAGTTTCAAATTCCAGGGAGCGGGATTCTTCTACGGTGATAACGCCATCTTTACCCACTTTGTCCATCACGTCGGCGATTAGTTCGCCAATGCTGGTGTCCTGGGCAGAGATGGAAGCAACGGAAGCAATTTCCGCTTTGTCATCAATGGAGATAGCCATGCCGCGGATTTTGTCGGCGAGAGCGGCCGTTCCGGCCTCGATACCGCGCTTCAGGAGCATGGGGTTCGCGCCAGCAGCAATGTTCTTCAGACCTTCGTTAACGATGTTCTGGGCCAAGACGGTGGCGGTGGTGGTGCCGTCACCAGCGATGTCGTTGGTTTTGGTGGCTGCTTCTTTGAGCAGTTGGGCGCCCATGTTCTCGTATGGGTCTTCCAGTTCAATTTCTTTAGCAACGGTCACACCGTCGTGGGTGATGGTGGGAGCGCCGAATTTTTTATCCAGAGCCACGTTGCGGCCTTTGGGACCGAGGGTGGTGGAAACGGCCGTTGCCAGTGTGTCAATACCTTTTTTCAGCTTACGCCGAGCTTCTTCAGAAAATGCAAGTTGTTTCGCCATTTTCAATATTCTCCTTAGATTATTCTACGATTGCCAGTACGTCAGATTCTTTGAGGATAAGCAGTTTTTTGCCGTCGATTTTTACTTCGGTGCCACCATATTTGGCATACAGCACTTTGTCGCCAACCTGCACATCCATCTCAACGCGCTTGCCATCTTCATCGCGACGGCCAGGGCCAACGGCGATTACTTCGCCTTCCTGTGGTTTTTCTTTTGCAGTTTCTGGCAAAACGAGGCCAGAGGGGGTGGTTTGTTCGCGTTCCATAGGTTCAACAACCAAGCGATCACCCAGTGGTTTGAGGTTCATAACCTAACTCTCCTTATTCAAAAATTTTGTTTTCAAAGTGGGGTTTTTTGGCACTCCCTCTGCTAGAGTGCTAGTTGTTACGAAGGCATTTTAGCAGAATTCAAAGCCGTGTCAAGCAAATTTTAGCACTCATTTTTGATGATTGCTAAATTCTGATGTAATTCATATGTTTGGTTTATGGTTCGGTTTCCAGAGCGGCACGACGGCATTCTACCAAACCTTGTTGGGCATCGTCGGCGTACAACACGCTAACAGCGGCAGCTTGCTGGAAGTATGGCTCGGCCAGCGGGCAGTTTTGCGTGCCCTGGCGCAGGTACGTATCTGCCAGGAGGTAGAAAAAGCGGGCGTTGAGTTCAGTTGGTTCCCCATAGAGTTCCACTGCCTTGCTAAATTCTTCGATGGCTTGCTCAAATTTGTTCAGGCGCACATACGCTTCCCCAAGACGGCCGTGTGCCCGCGCCACGTTTGGGTCCAGGGCAATGGCTTGCAGGCCATTTTCCTCAGCCAGCTGATCTTGCCCGAGCTGCAAGTACATGTGGGCCAGCCCGTCGTACCCGGCGGCAAAGTTGGGGTCAATATCTACTGCTTCCTGGAAGCTCAGAATGGCTTCGGAGACGTTGCCATCGCCAAAAAAGTTGTAGCCGAGTTCGTAAAACAGTTCGGGCAGTTGCTCTGCCTGCAAGCCAAGTTGGAACTGTTCGCGAGCGGCCGTATACGAATCTTGATTGGTGAGGGTGATGCCGAGATAGAGTCGCCCCAGTGGGTTGTCTGGCTCAATTGTGGTGGCTTCCAGCGCACGATCTTGTGCGTTTTGGTACAGCTCTGGCTCAAATTGCAGCACCAGCCCGGCCGCTGAGTAAGCATACGCTGTAGCGTTATCCGGGTTGATGCTAATAGCGGTTTCGGCAGCGCGGTACGCCTGGGCAAACTGCAAATCGGCGGCGGTGGGGTCGCCTGCGTTGTTGAGGCGTTCTCCGTTGGCAATGTGGGCAGCAGCAACGGCCGTCCAGATGCGATCATTTTCCGGGGCCAGAACGGCCGCTTCCTCCGCCCGCGCCAGCGCCTCTTCCGCCTGACGAATTTTGATGAGCAGTTCAATGTAGCGAATGTAAATTTCCGGCTTGGTAGCGTCCAGCCGCACCGCCTCGCCGTAATAGCCAGCGGCCTCTTCCAACGAACCTTCACGCTCGGCGATGTCGGCCAGCAGGGCGTACTCTGTGGCGGAGCGGGTTGGCTCTGGTGTGGGCGTTGGCACAATCACATCCCGCACCTCTTCTGCATTTTGGATGACAAACACGCCAAAGCCAATGCCTACCAGGATAAAAATCACCAGCAAGCAAGATGGCCCTCGGCGCGGATAAGGTGGGTCTTTGCGTTCAATAATCATCAGAAGCCGCGATCTTAACATCGCTTTGGGGGGCGTCAAGGCGAGGGATTTTGGTTCTTGCGAATCTCTAATTCAGTAATCAGTAAGTCAGTAATCGGTAATCAGGAATAATGAATCAACTAAACTGATTACTGACTTACTGATTACGGATTCCCGTTCACCAATTCACGGTTGCGCCAGCGCCAGAGCAGGCCCACCGGGTAGCCAAGCATTTTGGCCACGTCGCCCACCAGTCGAATGAGGGGGATGAGGGCAAAGGCGCGGGCGCGGGAGGGGGGGCGCCAGCCCCAGGTGTTGCTCCAGAGGCGCTGGGCGGGCTTTTGGCAGTAGACGCCGCTGCCGAGCAGCAGCAGCACCCAGCCAGGCCATTTTTCGCGCCAGATGAGGCGCAAAATGTAGGGCAATCCCACCAGATAGGTGAGGTAGCGTACCAGATGACGTTTGGGCCACAGGTTTGCTTTGCCGTCGCCGCGGGCGTAGCGGTAATACTGTTTGAAGTAGCCGGTTAAATCACCACGGGGGCGGAAGTAGGCAACGGCCGTATCCACAAACGGAAACGCACCATATTTTTCTCGCAGGGCAAAGTCGAACACCAAATCTTCGCTGTAATCCAGCCATTCCGGGTAGCCGCCGACGGCTTCCCAGGCGGTTTTGAGGAAAGCGACAGAGCGGCTGGAGGGTAGGAAATTTTCGGGCACAATGTCTTGACGGGTGGGCAGTACGGTGGACCCCATTACCACTTCAAAATCGGTGTACGGGTCTGGCTCGAACCAACCGCTGGTAACGGCCGTTTCTTCTAACACAATCGGCCGTACCAGTTCTTCTAGCCAGTACGGGGCCAGCACCACGCCGGCATCGGTGGCGGCAATAATAGGCCCGGCAGCCGCGCCGATGGCAATATTGCGCCCCTGGCTGATGTTTGCGCCGGGAGCGACCAAAATTTTGAGCGG
Source organism: Ardenticatenaceae bacterium (assembly GCA_020634455.1). GTDB lineage: Bacteria > Chloroflexota > Anaerolineae > Promineifilales > Promineifilaceae > Leptofilum. The sequence continues at coordinate 2,883,160 of JACKBQ010000001.1, forward strand.
CAGCCACGTTTTGTACTCCGTTAAGATTTCCAGGGTGTCATCGGTAGAACCGCCATCGCAGATAACCAGCTCGTCTGGCGGCTGGCTTTGTTGAATGAGTGAATCGAGCAACGGCCGTATGGCTTCCCCTTCATTTTTTACTGTGACAATCACCGAAACTTTCATCAACGCGGTTCCTTTGAAACGATATGTTATAATCCCGCCCTAGCGCAAGAATTTTTGCCCAAAGGGACCTAAAAGTCCCTAAAGGTACTCACAGTACCCAACCTGCTTTTACAATAACCCCTAAAATATAAACTGGTTGCACCCAACCGGATAACTGCTAATGATGCTCTGGTTTGTGTACGGCCGTTTGGAAAATAAAGATGGAAAAGTTAGATTTATCAATTGTTGTTCCCGTTTATAACGAAGAAGAAAATTTAGAGCCATTGCTGGCCGAAATCACCGCCGCCCTCAAAGATGAGCCCATTCGCTACGAAGTTGTTTTTGTGGATGATGGCAGCAGCGACAGCAGCTTTGCCGTGCTGGAAAAGCTGCACCAGGCAGATGATCGGGTCGTGGCGATTCAGTTTCGACGCAATCATGGGCAAACGGCTGGCTTTGCTGCCGGGTTCGACCAGGCCAGAGGTCGCTACATCCTCACCATAGACGCCGACCGCCAAAACGACCCCGCCGACATCCCTGCCATGATCAAAAAGCTGGAAGAAGGGTACGATGTGGTCAACGGCTGGCGCGAGAACCGCCAGGATGCATTTTTGATGCGCAAACTGCCCTCCTTCATTGCCAACCGGCTCATTGCCCGGCTTAGCGATGTGCCGCTGCGTGACCGGGGCTGCTCGCTGCGCGTCTTTCGCGCCGAGGTGACGGAGGAGCTAAAGCTGTACGGCGAACTGCACCGCTTCATCCCGGAGATGGTGAGCTTTGCCGGGTTCAGCATGGCCGAAGTGCCGGTGAACCATCGCCCGCGCGTGGCAGGCACCTCCAAATACGGCATCTCGCGCACCTTCCGCGTCATTGTAGATTTGTTTACCGTCCTCTTTTTGCGCAAATACAGCGACCGGCCGATGCATCTGTTCGGCATGTTGGGCATCTCTTCTGGCGGGTTGGGCGTGTTGATGGGGCTTTACCTCAGCTGGCTCAAAGTGTGGTCTGGCATTCAGGCCAATAACTTCTGGATTGGTTTTCGTGACTATGATATTGGAGAACGGCCGTTGCTCCTGCTGGCCGTTTTGCTGGTGATTCTGGGCGTGCAGTTCCTGGTCATGGGTCTCATCGCCGAGCTGATGGTGCGCACCTACTACGAATCGCAGAACAAAACCGTCTACTACATCCGCCAAGTTATCGGCGGGGACGCCAATAGCTAATTTCACGCGGGGCTGCGGTCGGCGTCCCGCTGTACCGCTTACTTCGCAAATGTGAACCTCTGAATTTTAGCAAAAGTTTGGGTGGGGAACGGCCGTTTCCATCCAAACTTTTGCCACTCCCCACATTCCATACAGGCAAAGTAAGTGGCGAGGCGGGACGCCTGCCACAGCCCGAAATTTAGAAGGCCCGCCTGCCGCGAGTGCAAGACAGAATTTATGAATCTATCCATAAATCCGCAGGCGTATCAATGCAAGGCTGCTCGTTCGGATCGGTGAATTTTTCATAAAGCGTTTCTGGTGTGAAATCAGTTTTTTCCTCTAAAGGAAAGTAAGTTTCCTGTGAAATGCGGACAATTTCCTCAATTGTCCTGTAATGACCCGGTATCCAGGTACGTATTGTAGGTCCTACAGGAAACAGATCGGGCCTTTCTGTTTCTACAACACCAGGTTCAAAACAGGCAGTAATCATCCCATGGTTTTCCGCAGCATTCACATAGTAACGAAAACTTATTCCTTGCTCTTGGTAAACGATAATTAGCTGAAAAGGTAAAACCTCCCCTGGAAGCAACTCGCTGAACGTTTTAAGCCATACTTCATCTGGGACCCCGTAAAGCGTTAACATTGTTTTAGGGTCGTATCCTGGTACATTTATAGGAGTAACAGAAATTCCGCTTATAGTTCTGGACTCATCCCAACTGTAAGATACATAATAACTAAATCCTGGCACTGCAACAGGCTCAGGTATTGGTAACTTTGCAGAGGCTCCTATAGAAGTTTCATCAATTTTTGTTACAAAAGATCTCAAAAATGGTTCAACGTCTGGCCAGAGTGTTTGTCCTGGTGTTGCTCCCCACCAACAAGGCAGTAAGCAATTAGGATTCTGGTTGTCTTCCAAGAGAGTTAAAACCGTCCTAGCTGCCTCATCTGGTGACAAAGTTGGCCAGAGTGTTGGTGGCATTGTTGCTGAAGGCAAAGGTGTTTGTGTAGGTGGCAGTGTTGATGAACTGGCAATTGTGGGTATTGGTGTCCATGGTGCGGTGGAAGTTTGTGAGATAGAGCTGGTAGGGACAGCCGTCACGGTATTTTGCAATACAACCGCTTGCTCGCTAACAATTGTTTCGATAGTAGGTGCGTCTGCGATACTCTGATCAACAATTGGTTGACATCCCATCAATAACAGGATTGAACAAATTCCAAACAAAAGGGTATTTGTCAGTTTAAAGAAATTATTGAACATTTTTACCTGCTCCGGCGCGGTCTTTGACGAGCGCAAAACCTCGTCCGGCTACTTTACAAATATGAACCCTTGGATTTTAGCAGAAGCTTGGTGAGAAACGGCCGTTTACCGCACACATCATACAATCAGAAAAAAGGAAATTCAAACTCTCCTCAAGATGGAATCTCCAAGCGCAGCTGATCCAAAAAAGCGTGCATGAACGCATTGCGCCGCACCGCTTCGTCTCGTGCGGCCTGGGTGTGCAGGGTTTGGCCAATTTTGAGCAGCTTGCGGTAAAAATGGTCAATCGTGTACGCCAGATCGTCTGGTTCGCGGGTTTGGCAGAAGGGGTCGGTTGGGTTGTACAACGGCCGTTCCACAGCCCCACCCACCATCAAACAACGCGCCACCCCAATCGCCCCAATCGCATCCAGCCGATCCGCATCCTGCACCACCTTCGCCTCCAACGTCGTGGGCGCAATGCCCGCGCTAAAGCTGTGCGCGGCGATGGCGTGGGCAATGCCCGCCAAATGCGCTTCGGGATAACCAATCGTGCGCAAAAAACGGATCGCCTCGGCCGCCGCCAATCGCGATGCTTCCTGCCGATTCGGCGCATTTTTGGGCAGCGTCACGCAGTCGTGCAGCCAGGCGGCAGGCAGCGCCACCGCCAATTCAGCGGCCTCCAATTCAGCCAGCCGCCGCGCCATCAACACCACCCGCTCAATGTGCTGCATGTCGTGCGCCGCGTCGGTGGCCATCTTCTGTTGTAAATACGCTCTGCATTTAGCTTCTACCTTTTCCAGCACACCATCTCCTCTCTGTGTAACTCTGTTTTGCTCCGTGTAGCTCTGTGTTCCTTATTGCATCTCCAAAATTCATCCAATTCTAGCATGAAAATCAACGTCCAAATTCGCCCATTCCCCACTTTCATGCTATGAATTGAGCCACACAAACAAAGGAGCAGAAAATGATTCCAATTGGTGATGACAATTACGGCCGTACCACCACCCCCTACGTCAACTACATCCTCATCGCCCTCAACCTCCTCGTCTTCGTCATTTTTCAGGGCGCAGGCAACAATTTGGACTTCACCTACGCCTTCTCCACCGTGCCCCAGGAAATCATCACCGGGGAAGATTTGGTCACGAAAGACCAAATTTACGTTGAATCCAGCACCGGGCAGCAGTTCACCGTCCCCGGCTTGCAGCCCACGCCCATTTCCGTCTACATTACCCTGCTCACCTCCATGTTTATGCACGGTGGCTGGGCGCACATCCTGGGCAACATGCTCTACCTCTGGATTTTTGGCGACAATTTAGAAGATCGGTTGGGACACGGCCGTTATCTCATTTTCTACCTACTCGTTGGCCTGTTGGCTTCCCTGGCCCACGTTTTCGCCTCCGTAGCTCTGGGCGACAACCTGCAAATTCCCAGTCTCGGCGCGTCCGGCGCGATTGCGGGCGTGCTGGCTGGCTACCTCATCCTCTTCCCGCAAAATCGCGTCACCGTCATTTTGGTGCGCGTGGTCACGCAGGTGCGCGCCATTTTTGTCGTGGGCTTGTGGTTTGTATTGCAGTTGTTTGGTGGCCTGGGCACGCTCACAGGCGGCAGCGACGGCGTCGCTTACGCCGCCCATATCGGCGGCTTCATTGCTGGTTTGGTGCTCATCAAACTGTTCGATTCAAATCGTTCCTCGCGCCGGAGTTTTACATAAAACATCATCTTTACCCGTGCCAACGAGGATGTTACAATGGAACGCGTTACATAAAATGCGCCAACGTCGTACCAAAAGAAGAATGATCGGAGATTAGAGAGTACCAATCTCCACTCTCCAATCTCTAATCTCCAATTCGGAACCAGACACAAACAAGGTTCCCCAAAAATTGCAGAAGTGTATGAGCAATATTTACAACCCAACCCTGTTTGTTAACCAGGAACGCAAATTTCTCGGCTTCCAAAAGCTGCTGCGCCCCGAAACGCGACAGGCGGTGATGCTGATTCAAGCGACAAAAGATATGGGCAAAACGTGGCTGGCGGGTCGGATGCAGGATCATTGTTTGGCAACGGCCGTTAACCACCCCACCGTCTACATAGATTTTCGCAACCCCAAGCAAGACCACCACGACTTTTTAGGGCTGGTACGCCTCATCCGGCAGCAACTGAATCAACCAGCTTATTTCAACCAGCTCAACGAAATCATTAACAGCTACAGCGATGCCCCAGTCGGCGCGCTTTCTGGCCTTGGCCAGCTGCGGCAAAACATTGTCACCAGCTTCAATCTGGAAGAAATTCGCACCATCTGCCTGGACATCACCATAAATTATGAAGAACTCAGCGGCGAAACGCTCTCAGCGCGCGCCGTATCGCTGGTGGCCTACTGCCAGCGTCGCCAACTGCTTACAACCCTCATCACCCGCTGCACCGAATTGCGCACACAGCTCAACTGGTGGGATGGCCTGGATGCATACCGACCAAATGCGCCAGAAGTGGCCCAACCCGTCCATGCCGCCATCACCGAAGACAACCTGGGCTTCCTCCGCAGCGACAGCGCGGCCGACCAAACCCGCATTGAGCGGCAAATTAACGACGCCTTCTTTACCGCCCTCGCCGATTTGCTGACTGACAACTCTCCGGCGGTGCTGCTGCTCGACTCCTACGAAGCAATCAAGCCCGATGCCGACCGCTGGCTGCGGCAAGAACTGCTCATCCGGCTGCGCGACAGCCAGCTCAGCAAGCTGGTCATCATCATCACCGGGCGGCAAACGCCAGACCTCAGCGACCTGAACATGAGCAACCTGTTGGTAAAAACGCAGCTAGAGCCGTTCGATGAGGCCATTGTGCGGGAATATTTTGAAGATCGGCGCAAGGTGACGCTGGGGCTGGATTGGCGCACCATTTTGGTGACCAGCGGTGGTGTGCCCGGTGCCCTGGCCATGATGGCCGACCACGCCATGGCCACCACCAGCGCCGACGACGACTTTTTTAACGATCTTTAAGCCACAGCGTAGCCTTGCCTGTCATATCCGCGCAGGCGGGTATCCATCTCCCTAAAATGAATGGATTCTCGCAAAAGCGGGAAAGAAAATTGAGAATCTCTTGCTTCTCTGTGTGCTCTGTGGCAAAAATAATTTATGAACAGCGACATTACCGCCACCACCGTTTCATACCTCAGCCGCATCATGGAAGAAGTGCATCCCATGATGGCCGAGGCGCTGTACCTGGCGGCCGTACCCACCTGGTTTAGCGCGGATTTGTTTGCGGCGATGCGGTCGGTGGAAGACGGCCGTAATCCTGGCCTCATCGAACGTTTACTGCGCTACTCCTTTGTCCGTACCCTGCCCGCCGCTGAAGGCGAATCCGAAACCTACGCCATCCGCCCCGACGAGCGCGTCTTTTTGCAGCGCCGCTGGATTGCCCGCGACCGCGAAGCGTACCTTACCGCCCACCGTCGCGCCCTGGCCTACTGGCAGCAAAACCCCGACCCCAACCTGCCGCTACAGCGCCGCCTGCTGCTGTACCATCTGCTGTTTGTAGACCAAACCGCTGGCATCAACCACCTCATAGACACCTTCCGCGCTTACCAGAAAGAGCGGCAGTTTGCCGAAATCGAGCGGCTGCTGGACACGGTGACCGACGCCCGCTTTTACCTCGTTGTTTTGGATGAGGATTTAACGCTGCTGGATGATTTGCTCCGCCATATGTGGGCACGAGTAAACCAGATGCGCGGCCTGTGGCAAAATAGCCTGGAAACGCTGGCCGAGCTGCGCGCCAAGCCAGATTTGTCGCCGCTGCTGCTGCCGTACGTGGTGCGCGCCCACGGGGAATCTTTGGCACACGTGGGTCAGTTTGTGGAAGCGATTGACGCGTACCACGAAACGCTCATCCTGTTTGAGACGGAAGAGCAGCGATTGGATGAGGCGGATACGGCCGTTTCCCCACCCACCAGCCAAGTCATCAGCGGCGTCACCGACCAGAAGCGCATCCAAATCGAACGCGCCTACACCCGGCTGGCTCTGGGCGATGCCTACGTAGGCCTGGCCGACGCCACCCGCGAACACAGCCCTCCCCTCCTGCCCGAAGCCCCCAACTGGCTGCACCGGCTGCGCGATTCGGCCATCTTTTTGCTCTCGCTGCCGCTGCTGGTGTACATGAGCTTCTACCTGGGGCGGCGCGTCTGGCACCCGCGCTTTTGGTCTACGCTGCTCAACTTAGACTGGATTGTTACCCGGCTGTTTGTCAGCGGAGCGCACCAATACAAACTGGCCGACAAGCTGCTGGAAACCCACGGCGAACCGGCCGAAAGTGTGGCCGCCGATGAGAAGCTGGCTTACCTCTACCTGAGCCTGGACGATCACCAACAGGCTGAAACGCTCTTCCGGCGATTGCTGGCTGAAGATGAAGCGCCGTTGGGCAGCTATCGGCGGCTCTCCGTAAATTTGGGCTTGGCTGAGGCGCTGTTGGGGCTGGCCGAACCAGAAGCCGCCCAGCATTACGCCAACGAAGCGCTGCCAGAAATCAAACAGTACGAAGATGACCTACTGGAGGCCCGCGCCCGCATGTTGCTGGCTGAATCCCACCTTGGCTTGGCCAACACCGATGAAAATGAAGTTGCCCAAGCCATCATGCAGTTTGAGCGGGCGTTGGGGCTGTACCAGCAGCAAAATGCTCCCATTTGGGTCACCGAAATTGCCGACCGCCTGTACGCCATCACCCAGGATGGCACGATTGACGAAAACCAAAAAGAGGCGGCGCGGCGTGTGGGAACGGCCGTAACCGAATTCACCTACCCAATCCGCTACCGCCACCCCGCCACCGTGCTGTTCCGCCACGCCGTCTTCATCTTCCTCTCGATTGTGATTTTCATCCTGCCGCTGTATTCGATTCGCTTGGATACCGGCAGCCTTGTTTCCCCCGCCATTACCTTCCAAGGGCGCGAATTTGTGTTGTGGCCCGCCCTCATCATCGAAGAATTGGACACGACTCAGGGCAACCCGGATGCTGATCTCGCGTCCGACGCGCCCGCTGTAGGCAATACGGCCGCTCCGCTCCAGTTCCGCCCCGCCGTGGCCGACGCCGGGCTTGCCGTGAACGCCATCCCGTCCACCGACACTGGCGTGGCCCTGCAATTGGGGATTGGGCTATTGCTGGGGTATGTGGCGCTGTCAACGGGCGTTGGCATTGCCGCCCTCGTTTTTACCCCGCTCACCACCCTGCAACGCGCCGGGCGTGGCCGCGTACGCCTCAACAGCCAGGGCCTACGCGTCAACGATGCAGAAATTGCCTGGGCCGACTCCACTAAAATGGTGCTGGCCGACCTCAAGCTCATTCGTGAACCACTGGCCGACGATTCTGCCTTTGCCCTCAACAGCGACACCGCCCAACTCATCGTGCCCGGCAACACCACCCGCTACGCAATCGTGCGCCACCGCACCGCCAGCCACCTGCCCGCTGCACTCCCCCAGAAGGATTGGAGCTACAGGTTGGTCAACAGCCGGATGGGCATCTGGTACATCGGCACGGCTGCCCTGCTCACGGTGCTTGCCTTTTTGGGCAGCAGCTTCCCCAACCTGCTCAACTTTGACTTTCCCGGCACGCCTTACAGTCTGGCCGATTTGTATCCGTACCTGTACCTGGGTTTGTTTGTGCCGCCGCTGTGGGCGTTTGTGTTACGGCCGTTGCAAATTCGCCACCAAATGTATGAAAACAGCCGCCTCGCCGCCTGGATTGGCCTGGCCGGGCTGTTCCTACTGCTGCTGCGCCTCGGCTCCCTCTTCATCCCCTGGTTCACCTTGCCAGACATTTACCCCTCGCTGGGCATTTTGCTCATGGTGGCCGGGGCCGTACTTGCCTTTTGGCAGACGCGCCTCTGGCCCAACAAGCCGCGTACTTATCCCAACTGGGTGCGCTGGGGTGGATTGCTCCTTGGCCTGTTCACCGTTTTTGTGATGGGCGGCCACCTGCTGCGCGAAGTGAGCAGCTACCATTTTCTCATCGTTGGCAACAGCCTGCGGGATGATTCGCTGCTTGAAGACGAACCCGCAGCGGCCGAAAAGCTCAGTTGGGAAGCCGTGGCCGCCTACGACCGGGCTATCGCCATTGCGCAACGCAAAATTTTAGGCGTGGTAGATACTCGCGCCGCCGTCGAGCTGCTTTCGCCCATTTTGCGCCCCACCCAGGCTGTTTGGTTCCAGGCACAGTCCAACCGAGCGGCCGTTTACATGCAGTTGGGCGATTTTGCCACCGCGCTGGCCGACTATGACCAACTGATCAACTTCAACAGCAGCACCGAACTGCTGGCCAGCCGCAATCTGGCCCGGCTGGGCTTTAGCACCCAGGCCAACGCCAACTCCCCGGACTTCCAAACGATTTTGAAGGAGCAGGGGCAACTCATCGCCACCAAACCAGACAACGCCTACTATCGTTTGTGGCGCGGGGTGACCTACCACATTTTGGGTGACAGCATCGCCGCCGAAGCCAACTATCAAGATGCGTTAGCCATTTCTGGCGAGCGGGCGCTGGACGGGCAAAGCCAGGTGCAGGCGTGGACCGGCTTGGGCTGGTTGGCGTACGGGCAAAACAAGTATGAGGCGGCGGTGGAGCGGTTTGAAACGGCCGTTTCCCTCAACCCCAACTCCGACGAAGCATATTTAGGACTGGGCTTCAGCTACTACTCCCTGCGCGAATACGACAAAGCGCTGGAAGCGTGGCAAAAAACGGCCGAACTCATCCCCGACGACCCCACCATCTACCTCTCGCTGGGCACGCTGCATTGGCGGCTGGGGATGCTGCAAGATGGCCAAAGCACGCTGGCGGAAGATCGATGTGCCGACTCGAATCTGAGCGACGAGCAGAAACTGGCTTCGGCCAGTGAACTGCTGCTGGCGATACAAAATTTTAGAACGGCCGTCTCCCTCCCTGGTCGCGCCCCGACAGACGTAGCCACCACCTACCAATCGCTGGCGCGGGTGCAATATCTGCTGCGCAGCTGCCCCGGTTATGATTTGGTAGAAGTGCTAAAAGAAACCATTGACAGCTACAGCGCCGCCATCGAGCTAGACCCCACCAATGCCAACTATTGGCACGTGCGCGGGCGCACCTCATACGGTGTCTGGCTCAATTTGCCCGCTGGCACCGGCCCCTCCGCCCGCGTCTGGCTGTTCGATGCGCTAGATGACACCAAGGCTGCTCTGGCATTGAATCCCACCGATCTGGGCGATTACCAGCCCAACCGCTGGCGCGATTTAATCTACCCACGCGCCACCGATGGTTCATTGGCGCAAGGCGACAGCCGCTTTGCCAACGGCGAGTACGACGTGGCGCTGGGTTATTACGAGCTGGTCGCCACCCGCGCCCCGGAAGTGGTGCGCGCCCCGTTCAAGGCGGGATTGGCGTCGGTGGCTCTGGGCGATGTGGCGCAGGCGGAGGTGTGGTATGCCGAAGGATTGCGCCGCGCTGAGCAAGCTGATGACGCTTCGGCCGTTTTGCTGGCGGAGGCGGATCTGGTGCAGTTTGCCGAACGCAGCAGCGCCGATGTGACCCCGCTGCTCGATTTGCTGCGCGACAGCGAGGTGGAAATTGATCCGGCAGATGTTACCGACGCGGCGACGGCGTTTGCGCTGGCCCAGGCGGCCTTGTTAGACGGCCGTTGGCAGCGTGCGGCCCTCTTGAGCAACCAGGGCATCGAGCTGGCGGTGGCCGCCCGCGACATTGGTGTGGTGCGTGAGGCTGGGGGCAATCTGGCGGCTTTTGGCGTGAGCTACGACAATGTGAACCTGATGCAATGGTATTGGCCGTTGGGGGATGATGTGCGGGCAAGGGAAACGGCCGTTGCCCAACTGGATCGCCCCGATTTGTACTGGCGCTACCGGGCCGATTACGGCTTCCGGCTGGTGCGCGACCTGTTCCCTGCCCGCCCTGGCTGGGAAGCCAGCGCCGCCCGCATCTACACCCAAATCGTCGCCGACGTGGAGCGCGCCTACGCCCTCAACCCGACTGAGCACCAGGTTTGGCGCGACTTTTATGTGGATGCCAATCTGGGCTGGCATTATCTGCGGCGCGGCGATGTGCGCGTTGAGGCTGGTAGCTACGCCGACGCGCTAGAGGATTATTTGCAAGCGGCTGAGATCATCCAGCCCAACAGCGAAAATGCGCTTAACGATCTCACGGAAACGGTGTTCAAGGTGGGGCTTACTGCGCTGCGCCTGGAAGAGTACGAACTGGCGCAAGCCGCTTACGACGCGGGCCTGACCTTGCTCGACCGTTACGACGGCAACGACGCCCAACTCCCCCGCGCCATTGCCGATTTGCAAACGTTGCTTGGCCAGCAGCAAAACCCAGCCCTTGCCCGCATTGCCGAACCCATCCTTGAAGCGCTCGAAGACGCGGAATAAACTTCTTCTGTCTTGCCCGCGCAGGCAGGCATCCAAAAGAGTTAAGCTAACAACGCCTTTTTAATGAGAACCACTGCCCGCCGTGATGTAGGCTCAGGCGAGCTGGCCGCAGCCAGAATTGGAAGGGTACTACCTGTACAGCGTCATCGAAGGCGCGATTCAACAATATTTGTTGGACCCGATCAACTACCCATTGGCCGAGAGCGTCGAAAAAATGATTGCTCAATTTGGAGGTGAACATGAACCAGTATGAAGTTTCTGTTTCGCGGGTGATTGATGCACCGCCAGCGACCGTTTATGCAGTTTTTGCAGATTACCATGAGGGGCATACGGCCGTACTGCCCAAACAATATTTCACCGAGATGATTGTGAACAAAGGTGGCACTGGTGCGGGTACCGAAATCACCGTAAAAATGGATGTTTTTGGCAACAAAGTGACCTACGATCTGGTGGTTACCGAGCCGGAGCCAGGGCGCGTGCTGCAAGAAGAAGATGAGGTAGCGGGTGTGGTGACCACCTTTACGGTTGATCCGGTAAACGGCGGGCAACAAACAAAAGTGACGCTGCACACGCGGGCGCGAACGGCACCGGGCGTGCGGGGCTTTATTGAAAAGCGCATCATGCCACCTATTTCACGCAAAATCTACAATGCTGAGTTGGATTTGCTGGAAAAATTTGTCGCTAAATCAAAAGTGGCAAAGGCGTAAGCCAACTATCCCGCACGGACCACATTGCGGAGGGCCATGATCGCCCCAAAATGGAGCGCTTCATGGTACAGGTTGAACACCGTCGCTTCCTCAAAGGTGGGCAGATCGAAATTGGTGGTGGTGGTGTAAGGCGTATAATTTTGGAACCGATTGGCCGCCGCATCGGCGATAGTTTGGGCGGTGGTTTCGGTAAGGAGCTGTCGCACTTCTGCCAGGTCGGGCGTGTTTTTCCAGTTGGCGGGGGATGTGCCTGGGGAAAATTGCAGCATATGCATTCGACTGGTGAGCGTGGGCAGCCCACACAGCCGGTAAATGAGGGATTGCTGCACCACGATCAGGTGGCCTAAATTCCAGGCGATGTTGTTGTCAAATCCGGCTGGCATCAGCAACATCTGCTCATCAGATAATGTGCTAGTAATTTGTTCAATGTAGGCGCGATTTTGCTGAAAAATTGCAACAAACTTCATATTCGCTAACTCCTGAGTGATGGTGGCAGTGAGAAACGGCCGTCTGCCTCTGGCGGGAAGGCCACAAAACCAGTCACGGCATCCAGGTTGAGCGGGCCGTAAATGTGGGGGAACTGGTGCCCGGTTTCGTAACAATCTTCGTAAACGAGTTTGGATGTTAGTTTGGCGGGGTCAATGGTGAGCAGGATGAGGTCGGTGCGCCCGGCAAACATCTGGTTGGCGGGCATGAGCACCTGCTCAACAGTGGAACAGTGGATAAATCCTTCGCTTTCTAGCGAATCAGCGCGGTAGTGGCCAGCGGCAACGGCCGTTTGCCATTCTTTCTCGGTGGTGATGTGCAAAATAATCATTGGCTGATTATCGCTGAGGGAGGAACTGGTGACAACGGCCGTTTTTTCTAATTTCACGAAGCTCGCATTGACAAACCTCAATCTTTATTTTTATACTCCCCCATCTTTTCGTCACCAACCCCCAGGAGATCGTTATGGTTGACATTCCAACTGGTGAACTTGCCGCCCGTTTGGTTCTTGAGCAAGGGCCAGAGCCGGACAAGACGTTTAAATTGGGCAATGCACCCCAAACAATCGGCCGTTCGGCGAATAACGGCATTGTCATCAACGATGCGGAGATTTCGCGCCGCCACGCCCAGTTAACGCCGCAAGGTATCAGCTACATGCTGGAAGATTTAGGCAGCACCAACGGCACTTTTGTTAACGGCCTGCGGTTAAACCAGCCCACGGCGCTCAATCATGGCGACACAATTGAGTTTGGCGATACGGTGCGGCTGCGCTTTTGGGCCGCTGGAATGCCTTCTGAGATTGTGTACACCGTCGCAGACGATGTGGCGACCCCGGCGTTGCCACCGGAGCCAGTGCCTGTTTATGCTCAACCCGCCGATTTGTCTGAATCGTCTGCCCCAGGGCCGCCAGTTTTTGAAGAGTTTGATATGCCGGAAACGGCCGTATCCTCCAACCGAAATCGCATTCTCATTGGCTGTGGTTGCTTGTTGGTAGTGGCCTGTGTGCTGTGCGTGGGCACGGTCTTCTTTTTGGACAGTTTTCAAGATGGCCATCTGCTGTATTGTGGTGGATTACGGCCGTTCTGGGAAACAGTTCTCGGCCCGGTTGGCTTCAACCCCATTTGCCCGTAAAAAATAAAATGTGACCGTTCATACAAACTGGCATCTAAGGTTACGTACAACAATCCTATCGCGTAATGGAGTAGCCAATAGATGGATGACCTGGTTGATTTTGTATCCCAACGGAGTGAAATTGCAAGACCCTTAGCACGTGAAGCAGTGACGATTACCCTGAATTATTTGCGTCCCCACTGCTCTCCACTGCTTACAAACAGCATCGAGGTAGTGCTGCAATATCCGAATCTAAGCGAAGCAGAAAAAGAGCTGCTTATTGCCACCCGCGTTTTGTTTCCCTCTGATTCTATCCCCCCGTACCCAGACGAAGAATTGCACGATTAAAAAAAGACCTGCCAAAATTCTCTGGCAAGTCTTTTTTGTTGGGTCAGGTGCGTTGTGTTGTTTACCGAGGCGGTAAATTGATGATTTGGCCCGGGTAAATCAAATTCTGGTTTTCGATTTGCGGGTTTACGCCGATGAGATTGGTGTAGGGAATGCCCAGCCGGTTGGCAATTTTGGTAAGCCATTCGCAGCGGGCCACAATGTAAGTGTCGCCCTGGTCAATGCCTGGCTCTGCATCGGCGCAGAAGTCGGTGGGCAAAGATGCTGCTTCATCGGTTGAACTGCTTGCGATTGTGTCGGCAGTTTCGGCCAGGGAGAAGGCAATCGGTTCGGTTTCTACGGCCGTTCCAGCACCATCCACCGTGCGCAAAGCCAGCTCGTAATCGCCAGCGGGCAGGGTGGTGGGGAATTCCCAGGCGCCATCGTCGGCTACAACGGCCGTACCCACTACCTCGCCATTGACCACAATTTCTAGCTCCGCACCGGGGGTGCCGGTACCGGTAAGCGTCACGTCGCCGCCCGTTAAATCGGCGGCGGGTAGGTCAAAAGTGGGCAGGGTAAATAGCTCCGGCACGGCGTCAGCGACGGTTGTGCTGCGACTTTCGGATTCAGCCAGGAGGTTGCCGTTGGCGTCTAACATGCGCAGGCTAAAGTCGTAGTCGCCTGCGTCCAGGTTTGTGGGGATGGTCCAGGTGCCGTCGGGGGAAATAACGGCCGTACCAATCACCTCGCCATTGGCCACCAGCTCAACGGTGCTGCCAGGCGTGCCCACGCCGCCAATTTCCACGTCGCCCGCCGCAAAGTCGAGGCTGGGCAGGTCAAAATCCGGCAGAATTAGTTCACCCAAAGTCAGCCCAAACCCCTCTGATTCGCCAGCCACATTGCCGTTGGCATCTATAGCCTGCACGTGCAGTCCATGAAGGCCCGCCGCCAGCTCTGTGTCGAATGACCAAGTGCCATCTTCACCAACGGGAGCCGTGCCTACCAGCTCATCGTCTATGACAATGCCCACTTCGCTGCCGGGGGTGGCTGTGCCGCCTAAGCGGATTGGCCCAGCCAGCAGATCGCCTTCTGGCAGTTCCAGCGTGGGGATGTCTAGCGCGACCAGAAATGTTGGCAGGTCTGCGGTTTGGGCTACGCTGCCGTCGGCATCCAGGGCTTCCAGCGTGACGGTGCGGGAACCGGCTTGCAAATCAAGGTCGAAAGCCCAACGGCCGTCATCACCAACTTCTGTGGTGCCCACTTCTGCGCCATCCAGAATGAGGCGCACGGTGGAGCCGGGGGTGCCGCTGCCGCTGAGGTTGACAGTGCCAGGTTCTAGTCCGTCGCTTAGGGCGGGGGATTCCAGCGTGGGGGCTTCAATTTCAGGGGCTACTGTTTCAGCGGCTTCGATTTCGGCCGTTTCTTCGGCCATTGGCTCGTCTGTAGCAGAATTGGTAGCTGCATCTGCGGGGGCTTCGGTTGGTTCGGTGGCAACGGCCGTATCATCCCCCATCTCATCTGGTCCTTGCACAAACGCCGGGGGCGACAGCCAAAACCAGAGCAGCAGCAGGATGAGAATGATCAAAACAATCAGTTTGAAAATATCGAAGCGTCTCACTTCGCTTTTTTCTCGGTGGTGAATCATCTTTTTTCCTTTTGTAAACGTTTAGACAACAGGTAATTGAGTAATTGGGTAAATATTGAATTGCCAATTACTGATTCCTCAGTCTCAAACGCTCACTAGCTGTTCTTCGCCTGTTCGGCAAATTGCCGGGCTTCGTCAATCCATTGCTCCGGTTCGATAGCTTGCCACTCTTCAGGCTTGATGATTTCGCGGGCGCGTTCGGGGGAGATTTCAGCCAGTTGGGCAAACGTGTACACGCCTGCTTCGTTGAAGCGCCGGGTAAACACATCGCCAATGCCGTGAATTTTTTGCAATCGGTCTGGGATCATGATGACTTCTTTGACCGTTTCTTTCACAACGACTTCTGGCTCTTTGTTCAGCGCCGCTTGCAGCCGTGCCGTCAGGGAATCTTTTTCGCTTTCCAGCGCGGCCAGCTTGTTTTGCAGGTCTAAATCCACTGTGCGGGTGGGGGCTGCCTCTTCTTTTTCTCGCCGCCAAAAGAGCCAATCAATCACCCATTCACCAACCCAGCCAATGGCAATGCCCAGGATTACGGCCGTCCAAGTACTCATAACAACTCTCTCCTATTTCAAATTAAGAACAATAAGGTAACTATTTATGTCAAATCAAGATTGGCTAACCTTGATTTGGCCAGACAGGTGTTGCTGTCTTGCTAATCAGACACACGGGTAGGACTTTGGTCACATATGGCTTTTGTTTTGTGACGTGTGGACAATGGTGGGGTCAATGTTGTTGCAGAATTTTACCAACACAGTACTGGAATAAAACACAAAAAGAGCATAAAGTAATTGCGAGACGCCGGAAACGGTCGTTGCTAATTTCTATCTGGCTGGCACAGGGGCATTCATGATCGGCAAAAAATGGCACAATCGAATAGAATACCGATGTTTGCAGCCTGGGTTGGCAGGCGTCTGGGTTGCTGTATGCGCTAATAGGGTTTGCTTTGAGGGGTATTGTTTTAGGCATGGGACATCGGGCTTTAGCGGAATTGTCCGACGCAGCATTGATCGAAGTTTGTATAGAACGCGGCACCAAAGACGATCGGCCGTTTCAGGAACTGTTTCGGCGGTATCAATCGGTGGTGTGGCGGGTTTGTTACAGCTACATGCGCAACCGGGAAGATGCCGAAGATTTAACGCAGGAAGTATTTTTCAAAGTTTATCGCAGCTTGCACCAGTTTGAGGGGCGCTCGTCGTTTAAGACGTGGCTTTATCGGGTGGCGATCAATACCTGCCAAAACGAAATTCGGCGGCGGGGTCGGCGACCCAAGGAAGCGGAAACAGAGATGGAGACCATTGCGGAAATTATGCCGTCTGGCCAGCCATTGGAAAAAACGTACCAGGAGCAATACCAGCGAGAGCTTTTAGCGGAAGCCTTGGCCTGTTTAGACCCCGGTGTTAGCGAAATTTTGTACATGAAGGATATGGAAGAACGGCCGTACAACGAGATTGCCGATATGCTAGACATTGGCGTTAGCGCCGCCAAGATGCGGGTGCAGCGGGCGCGTTTGGCTTTGCAAGTGCAATATCGAATGCTGGCAGGTGAATGAAGATGATCAACAACCCCCAACCACTCACAAAAGAGCTGCTGCGCCGCTTTGTAGCCGGTGAGCTGGAAGATGCTGAAAATGAGACCATCATGGCTCAGTTAGCCGAGGATGAAGCCAGCCTGGAACTGGTAGATGCGCTGTGGGAAGAGCAGCCATCCCGAACGGCCGTTGCCGAACTGCCAGACCTGGAGCCAGAGCGTGCCCGCCGGGTGCGTCGCCGCCTCATCCACCAAATTCACCGAGCTGACCTGGCAATGAACGTGGTTAAGATGGGCACACAAGGGTTTGGCAGCGTCGCCGCGAGTTTATTACGGCCGTTGCTAGACATGCCCAACCGCGAACGCCGCCACCGAAGGAGACGCAAAGGAAATGATTGATTTCGAGATTATTCAAAATGCCTTCACCAATTTGGTAACCAACGCCATTGATTACATGCCCCGCTTGGTGACCGCGCTCATCATTTTGTTCGCAGGCTGGCTGTTGGCTAAGGGCATCTCCAGTTTGGTGCAGCGCCTGGGTGAAAAACTGCACCTGGAAGATTTATTGGAGCGCACCGGCATTAAAGCTGGTTTGGAAAAAGCCCAAATTAACCGCACGGGCACTCAGCTGCTGGGCACGCTGCTCTACTGGATTATCTTCCTCAACTTTATTTTGATTGCGTTGGAAAGCCTGGGCTTGAATGCGGCCGTGGAGCCGCTGCGCAACCTCATCGCCTTCCTGCCCCGGCTGCTGGCGGCGCTGGCTACCCTGACGGCAGGCGTACTGCTGGCTCAATTCCTGGGCAAAGCGGCGCAAGCGGCCATGAGCGGCATGGGCGTTGATTTTCATCAAGAAGTTGGCCAGGGCGTCAACGTGCTGCTTATTATCATGATTGTGATTGTGGTGTTGGAGCAGCTGGGCATAAACGCCAGCATCATGACCAACATTTTTACGAATGTCATCACGATCATCGTGGCGGGGCTGGCGCTGGCCTTTGGCCTGGGTGGTCGGGATGTGGCGCGTGGGGTGCTGGCTGGCTACTACGCCCGCGAGCAGTTTGAGATGGGGGATCGGGTGGTCATCAACGGGGAAGAAGGCATCTTAGAAGCGATTGGCACGCTGAACGCCGAAATCCGCGTGGGCAACGAGCGTTTGGTGGTGCCCAATACGGCGTTGACGGAAACGGCCGTAAAAGTGAAAGATTCCGACTGGGACCAGCCGATTCTTGAGCTAGACGAGTAATGTGAAGAGGTGAACGGGTGAAAAGGTGAAGGGGTGATTTTTGCTTTTTCACCCCTTCACCCGTTCATTATTCGAGCCATTCCGCAAAAAACGCCTCCAACGATTCCCCATACACCGCTTCCATTACCTCGCGGAACTGATCATCGCTGGCGGTGCCGCCGCCGTAGGTAGCAAAATAGCTCTGCAAGCCACTAAAAAATGCCTCGTCCCCCATCTTTTGCCGCAACTCATGCACAAACACCGCCCCGCCAAAGTAAACCTTAAAGCTAAACAGCTGGGCCGCAGGTGGATTGCCTAGCGGAAACTCGTCCCCATTCTCTTCCACGGCCGATCTGAACGATTCAATGATTAGCTGCAAATCTTCGGGGTCGTCTTGTGTCTCCCACATGAGCTGCACGTAGGTGGCAAACCCTTCGTTGCGCCACATTTGCTGCCAGGAATCCAGGCTTACCCAATTGCCAAACCACATGTGGGCCAGCTCGTGCATGACCGTGCGTTGGCCAATCATGTTGTTAGCCAGCAGCACCATCGTTTGCGTTTCCAGCGACACGCTGGTGACGTCAGCGGTGACAAAGCCAAACGCTTCAAAGGGGTAGGGGCCGAAGCGGTCGCTCATCCAATCAATTGCTTCGCCCACATCGGCAGTAGCGCTGGCAAATTCGGTTCCGGCTTCCTGGGTAACGTAATCTCGCAGCAGCACGCCGTCTGGCGACCGGGATTCGACCCGGTCAAATTTGCCAACCACCACGGTGGACAGGTAGGAGGCCATTGGGTAATTATGCTGCCAGATGAAGGTGCTGCTGGTTTCGCTATCAATTTGTTGGATGAGACGGCCGTTTGCCACGGCCGTAAATCCCTGTGGCACCGTAATTTCAAAACGATAGGTCGCCTTGTCGCGGGGGTGATCGTTGTTGGGGAACCAGTAACGCGAGCCGTCGGGTTCTGACAGCACGTAGATGCTCTGCCCATCCACAAAGCTCATGCCCACCGATGAGGCAAACCCCACGTAGCGAGACGGCCGTTCCACCGGATTTCCTGCGTACGTGATACGCAGGACAAAATTTTGTCTCGCACTCAAGGCAATGGGTGGCTCAATGACCAGCTTGTCCCCCAGCCGTGAAAAAGCAGCGGGCTGGCTGTCCCACAGCAGTTCGGCAATCTCAAAACCCACAAAATCCAGCGAAAGCAGTTCCAACGCCGGGTCGGTGATGAAGCCGCTGATCTGTGCCGTCGCCTCAATATTTTCTACTGCCGGGTCTAGCGCCAGGGTCAGTTGGTAATGGGTGACATCGTAGCCCAAATTGCCCAACTCTGGCGCGTACGGATCGCCAATGGAGAGGCTTTCGGAGGGCAAGGCGGCGGTGGGTTGGGGGATTGTGGTGGGTGATTTTGTGGGAACGGCCGTTGGCTCCAAAAACAGCGTTGGCGTAGCGGCGATCGTAGCGATTGGCTCACTTTGAATCGGCGTCGGCGTGACGACACCAACTTCGCTACACCCAACCAACACCAATCCCAAAAGCAAAAAAATCTGCGAAATCTGCGAAATCTGTGGATTAATTTTCTTAAACTTCGCTTGGAGTGCTTGCATTTTCATCTTCATTTCCCCATACTGTGCTGGCAGTGGCCAAAAGTCAATGAGCCACACCGAAATGCCCATCAAAAATTAACGATCCAACCAAGTAATCGGCCGAAAATTAGCTTGCCATCTTCCAAATTCTTCTGGCCGATTACATAATTCAGGAGCAATCTTTTGACCGAAAAACCGCGCCTGCGCCAGCTTGATTTTCAACCAGTGTATCACCAGGGTGAGCAAATGTGGTATCTGCGCGACCCGTTGGAACTGTCCAGCGAACAGTTGGTGATGCCCCCCGCGCTGGCGCAAATGCTGATTTTTCTAGATGGCAGCCGCACCCCACAGCAAATCCACGCCGCTTTTTGCCGCCACATCGGCCAATCGCTCGATTTTGCCATTACGGAACAAGCGCTGGCCCAGTTAGACACCGCCTGCCTGCTGGATAATGAGAACGCCCGACTTGCACTTGAAGCCCAAAAAGAAGCGTTTCGCAGCCAGCCGCACCGCCCACCGGCTCTGGCCGATCTCAGCTACCCGGCCAACCCGCGCCGCCTCACCGCCTTGCTGGACGATTACGGTAAAGAGGACAATCTGAACGGTTGGCAACCGTGGCGGGGGCGGGCGATTATCTCACCCCACATTGATTATCCACGCGGCGGCAAGGTGTATTCGAAGGTGTGGCAGCGGGCGAAAACGGCCGTTCTCGAAGCCGATCTCGTCATTATTTTAGGCACCGACCACAACGGCGGGCTGGGCACGTTTACGCTGACCCGCCAGCCGTACGCCACCCCCTACGGCGTCCTGCCCACGGACACAGAACTGGTGGATGAACTGGCCGCCGCCATCGGCGAAGATGCCGCCTTTGCCGAGGAGCTGCACCATCGCAAAGAACATTCAATTGAGCTTTCGGCCGTCTGGCTGCACTACCTTTACCGGCAAGCGGGCATCGATCCCAAACCGATGGTGCCGATTTTGTGCGGTTCGTTTCACCATTTTGTGATGAATGGCCACCACCCCGCGCAGGATGATTTGTTGGGAACGGCCGTTGCCACCCTGCAACGCGCCACCGCCAACAAAAAAGCCCTAATCGTCGCCTCGGTGGATTTTGCCCACGTTGGCCCCGCCTTTGGCGACGACTACAACATGGACGACACGCGCCGCGCCGCCCTGCGCCAGACCGATCACAATCTGGTCCAGGCTATCATTCGCGGCGACGACGCCAGCTTTTACGACCAGATTGCCGCCGTGGAAGACCGCAACAAAGTGTGCGGCTTCTCCTCCATTTACCTGCTGCTGCGCTACCTGCAAGGCACCGAAGGCGTCCAGGTCGCCTACGACCACTGCCGCGCCGACGATGAGAATCACTCCCTCGTTTCCATCGCGGGCATTTTGCTAGAGTAATTCACAAGAAAGTCTGCAAACTTTTGCGTCTGCTCACCTTGTCTTCTTACCCCCAATTATTCATGGTATACTTGCACGCAAATTAGGTAGTTTTAGCAAGCTTAACGCTTGCAATGGCAGTATCCATGTCTCCCAATATTATTTGGCAAAGATCGCGTCATTGGGCCTCGCAAGTAACGACTGCCTCTCCTCAAATTCAAGATGGCAATCAACGCCAGCAGGCCCAAATTTTAGCCACCCTCTCCCTCATCTTGCTGCTTTCCTCCTTCATCGTAATGCCTATTTGGGTCGTCATTACTTCCTTCTATTCAGCTGCCCAATACATTTCATTAGCAGCCCTGCTGTTGCTTGCGTTAAGTTACGGTCTGAGCCGTACGCGCTTTTATGCAGCGGGCATACCATTGCTTATATTTTCCATACCGGGTTTGCTTTTTGCCATGTTTGTCACCGGGCCAGGCAACCTGACAGAGCGGATGTTGGTTCTACAATTTCTTATAGTTGTGGTACTCATCGCCAGCCTTTTTTCTCGCAAACTCACTTTGCTCGTTTTCATTATTGGGCTGAGCGCAATTGCCGCCTTTTTCTTTGTGCCCGGCGTTCCGCTTCCATTTGCATTTACTTACCTGGTATTTTTTCTGGTCGTTTCTGCGCTGAGCTTAGCCATTGGCGAGTGGAACAATTATCAAAAACAACTGCTGTTCGAAAGTGAAGAAAAACACCGCTCTGTCATTTCTGCCATGACTGAAGGCATTGTGATGCAAACACAGTCCGGCGTCATTGAAGCTTGCAATACGGCCGCAGAGCAAATTTTGGGTTTAACAGCCGAGCAAATGATGGGGCGCAAATCGGTAGACCCACGTTGGCGAGCGATTCACGAAGATGGTTCGCCATTTCCCGGTGAGACACATCCGGCCATGATTACGTTGCGTACCGGTCAGCCGCTGAAAAACGTCATCATGGGTGTTCACCAACCAGACGGTCAACTGCGCTGGATATCAATTAACTCACAGCCTCTTTTGCGACCAGACATTGCGTTACCCTACGCCGTCGTCACGTCGTTTGCCGACATTACGGCTCGCAAGAAGCATGAACGCACATTAAGCGAAGCCCAACGTCGCTATTATGCTTTGTTTGAGCAAGCAAACGACGCCGTGTTTATTGTGGATTTGAACGGGCGACATCTCGAAGCGAATCATCGGGCAGCTGAATTGCTTGGCTATGATATTGATGAAATTCAAACCCTTACCTATCGCGATCTCTCTGCGGAAATATCTCAAAGCCAAAAGATCATGCAGAAGCTGCTGGCCGGTGAACACCAGCCGGTTTACGAGCGTATTTTTCGCAAAAAAGACGGCAGTGTGATTCCAGTAGAAATTAATGTGGAATTGGTGTGCGACATGGAGGGGAATCCGCTGCATATCCAGAGCGTGGTGCGCGATATTTCTGAGCGTAAACACACGCAGCAGCGCGAACTGGAGCTGACGCTGGAAAAAGAGCGCACGCAAATGCTCACAACGTTTATCCGAAATGCGTCACATGAATTTCGCACACCGCTATCCATTATCGAAACCACTTCTTTTGTCATGGCTCGTTTGCAAGATGCCGAAGAGCGGTTGCAGCGGGTTGCAATTGTGCATGGTCAAATCAAACGGTTGGCCAAATTAATTAATTCATTGTTGATTATCACCAGATTGGAAAGTGAGCCGATTCTAGACATGCAGCCAGTTAATTTAGATATGCTGTTGGAATCCATTCATCGGCGGCTGAAAGCTCACTATGGCTCTTCTCTGATATTTCAGATTACGCCCCCAACAAAAATACCGACTGTTTTGGGGGATCCGCAGGAATTAAAAGAAGCGCTTTGGGAAATTGTGGATAATGCCTGTCGTTTTTCGCCAGATGAGGGGGTGATTACGGCCGTAACTGGCACCACCGATCAGTATGTCTGGTTGGATATTCATGACTCAGGGCCAGGCATACTGGCCGAAGATATGCCTCACATTTTCGAAACATTTTGGCGGAAAGATGAAGCACACTCGACACCCGGTTTGGGCCTGGGATTGGCCATTGCCAAACGAATCATCCAGGTGCATGGGGGCCGGATTGAGGCAACAAGCGAGCCGGAAACCGGTACAACTTTTCGCGTTTTGCTGCCAATTATCCTGGAATCTGGCAACAAACCAGCGAGTGATAGCTTCTACAAAACATCAGCGCCCCAATGAAAAGCAGAAAGAAATCCAAAGGCAGCACTTTGCCGGTGCGTATTGCCAGGGCAGCGGCGGATTTGCGGCCCATTGCCCAAATTACGGCCGATGCGTTTGCTGGTGGGCAGCACGTTGACGAAATCAGCCAGCAGTACATTGGCAACTGCCATTACGATTGGAACACATCTCGGCTTATTTGGGATGGCGACCAACTGGTTCATCATTGGGGCGTGTGGGGCTACCCGATGCGGCTGGATGGCGTGCAGCTCCAAGTAGCGGGCGTCGGCGCGGTGGTGACGCTAGAGGAGTATCGCAAGCAAGGGCTGATGCAAACGGCCGCTCTCGCCTCGTTCCAAGCCATGCAAGAAAATGGGTACGATTTGTCCATCCTGCGCGGGCGGCATTACGCCAAATTTGGCTACGTGCGCGCCTGGAATTACGTCACTTATCGCCTTAAGCCCGAAGAGTTGCCTCGTTTTGAGCTGAAATCCGCCTACCACCTGCTTGGACCCGACCAGATGGCAGCGATGGACGCGCTGTACAACGAGAGCCATGCTAATTTTAGCGGAACGGCCGTTCGTCCCACCTACCCCATGCTGCAAGCCAGCGACAGGAACGCCTACGGCTGGTTCGATGCGTCTGGCAAGCTGGCGGGCTACGTGTGCGCCGCCCCCGTGGACGACCAGAAAACGCTGCAATGCGTAGAAGCGGTCGGTGATCCGGAGCAGGCGCTGGCCGTCCTGGCCGATCTTTTGCCACAGGTGCCTTACGAAGCCGTGACATTTTTCACGCTGCCGCAGGCGCACCCCGTTTTGCAAATCATCCGGTGCGGGGCGTGTGTAGTGGAAAACCAATATTTTTACCACACGGGCTGGCAGGTGCGGCTGGTGAATCTGGCAAGTACGCTGCGGAAGATACGGTCGTTACTGGAAAATCGCCTGCAACATTCCCATCTGGCCAACTGGACGGGGCGGCTCACCCTGGATGCCGGGGAACAAAAAGCGGGGTTGTGGTTGGAAAACGGCCGTATCACCCTCACCAACACCTCCCCCGACGAGCACGCCATCCACGCAGGCCCTGCCCTGGCTCGCCTGCTCATCGGCTCTGACGACCCCGACGAAATCATGCGGCAAGAAGCGATTGCCTGCACCGGCGTGGGTGCGGAGCTGGCGCGGGTGCTGTTCCCCAACCAGCACCCCCGGCTCAGCCAATGGGATGAATTTTAATGATGATTCCAACGATTGAGACTGGACGGTTGTGGTTACGGCCGTTCACCCCCCAAGACGCCCCCACCATGCACCAAATTCTCAACGGCCCGGACGTGCTCAAATATTTCCCCGGCCCGCAAACGGTGACCGAGACGCAGGTGGAACGCATGATTGGCCGCCTGCTGGCGCATTGGCAAGAGCATGGCTGTGGCTTGTGGGCTGTCGAGCAGCGCACAACCGGCGCACTGCTGGGCCGCTGCGGCTTGCAACGCATCACCGAAACCAATGAAGTGGAGATTGATTTCATCCTGGACCCTGCCAGTTGGGGGCAAGGTTTGGCCACCGAAGCGGGGCAAGCCAGTCTGAAATTTGGCTTTGAGCAACTAAACCTGGCAGAAGTGGTGGGGATCGTCCATCCCGAAAACCTGGCCTCGCAGCGCGTCCTGCAAAAGCTAGGTATGCAATTCACCGCAGCCACCGAATATTTCGGCATGGCCGTCCACCGCTACGTCATAACCCAACCAAATTTCGCAAACCAAACAGTTGAAAAATAGGACGCGGATGAACGCAGATGACGCGGATAAGAAGAAAAATCTGTGAAATCTGTGTAATCTGTGGCAAAAGTTTATTCCCCAAGTCGCGCACGAACGTCGAGGGCGAGGGCGCTGGTGGGCAGCACACGCAGGGGGTTGATTTCGATTTCGGCGAGCTGGGGGCAGTCGGCAGCGAGTTGGCCGAGGCGGAGGATGGTTTGCAAGACGGCCGTTTCATCCCCCGCCATCACATTCCGATAACCCGCCAACTTGCGCCCCGCCCAGGTGCTGTTTAGCAGCGATTTCGCTTCCGCCAGCGTCAGCGGCGCGAGGGCAAAAGCGACATCCTTCAACCCTTCCACCTCCACCCCACCAGAGCCAAACATCAGCACGGGGCCAAACTGCGGGTCGCGCACCACGCCCACAATCACCTCCTGCCCGTCGGGGATCATCGGCTGGATGAGGACGCCATCGAGCTTGGCCTGGGGCACGGCCGTTTCCACATCCGTCATCATTTTTGTAAACGCGGTGGCAACGGCCGTTTCCGTTCCCACATCCAAAACCACCCCACCCACATCCGACTTGTGCGGCACGTCTGCCGAGGCAATTTTGAGCGCGACGGGCAGCCCCACCTGCCGGGCAATCGCTACTGCTTCATCCGCCGTTGTGGCCAGGCCGCTGCCGGGGACGGGAATGCCGTAAGCGGTGAGAAGATTTTGGCAAACGGCCGTTGGCAAAAACGCGCCTGGTTGGGTGTCATCATCGGCCAAAATTTGTTGGGCCTGGGCGGTGGCGGTGGGAGACGGCCGTTCCGGAACCGTCTGCTCACTCTGCAAAAATTCGGCCCGGCGGGACAAAATCGCCAGCGCCGCCGCCGCTCGCTCGGGGAAGCGATATTCCGGCACCTTGGCCGCCCGAAAATGCTCCACCGCCTCCTGAATCATCTTCTCGCCCATCAGGGCCACCACCACCGGCTTGCCCGTGGCGTAAATGATGGGTAGCATCGCCTTGGCCACGCCCCCGGCGGAATGCATCGGCGGCGGCGGCAGGATGACCATCACGCTGTCTACGCCCGCATCCTCCAGCAAAATGCGCAGGCAGACGGCGTACTGCTCCGGCGAGGCCCCGGCCAGCATGTCCACCGGATTGTGCAGACTGGCGGCCTCCGGCAAAATTTTACGCAGTGCCGCTTCCGTCTCCGGGGCCAGGGTAGCCAACTGCAAATCGTTGGCCTCCAGCGCGTCGGCGGCGGTGACGCCGGGGCCACCCGCGTTGGTCAGCACGGCCACGCGGCGACCCAGCGGCAGCGGGCACCAGGCCAGCGCCCGCGCCCAGTCGAACAGCTCCTCGCTGGTGTCGGCGCGCATCACGCCCGCGCGGGCAAACGCCGCATCGAAGGCCGATTCTTGCCCGGCCAGCGCCCCGGTGTGCGAGGCGACGGCCCGCTGACCGCTAGCAAATCGGCCCACCTTCAGCGCCAGCACCGGCTTCTGGCGCGACACCTGCTCGGCCACCTGCACAAAGCGACGGCCGTCTGACACCCCTTCCAAATACAAAGTGACAACGCGTGTGTAGGGATCGGCGGCAACGGCCCTTAACACATCCGTCTCCGTCACGTCCAACTGATTACCCAGGCTCACCAGCCGCGACAGGCCAAAGCCCTGCCCGCGCGCCCAATCAATCACCGCCGCGCAAATCGCGCCGGAGTGGGAGATGAAGGCGACGGCTCCCGGCGTGGGGCCAGGCGGCGGCAAAAAAGTGGTGTCCAGCGGCAGATGGGTGTCCAGCAGGCCAATGCAGTTTGGCCCGATGAGGCGGATGCCATACTGCCGCGCCACGCGCAAACATTCGTCTTCCAGTGCCGCACCCGCCGCGCCGGTTTCACGGAACCCCCCCGCCGCCAAAATGGCGGCCCGAATGCCGCGCTCGCCGCATTCGGCGATGGCCTGGGGCATGGCGGGGGCAGGCACCAGCAGGACGGCGAGGTCTACGGGGTCAGGGACGAGCGAAATGTGGGGGTGTAACGGCCGTTCCAGCAGCGTCCCCCCACCCGGATTCACAAAATGGATCGCGCCTGCGTAGCCGCTCTGCACCAAATTCCGCGCCAGGCCAAAGCCCAGCTTCATCGGGTTCCGCGACGCACCAACCAAAACAATGCCCTGCGGCTCAAAAAAGGGAAGAAGTGTAGAATCAATGGGTAAATTCATATCCGATTTTTCTCGATTTGACTATCTTCAAACGGACCAAAGGGGTGTGAAAAGTTAAAAAGCCAATTTTCTTACTGGTCTCACCCACCTACCCACTTATGACACTCATCATTAAAAGAGGCAGCAAGAACAATTTGGAACTCTGCGATCTGCTTGAGTCTCGTGTCTGGATTTTGGTTTATAACCTGCAAACAAATGTCCTTTGTAAGTTTAAATTGCCTGGTTCTCCGATAAAGATCAGCAAGTATCAGTTCCTCTGCATTTTTTTCTTGAGCAAATGGAAGTTTCTTGTTTCTTGCTTTTTGAAATCGTTGCAACGTTAGCAGACGGCAAGCCTTCGCTGAATCTTCTCTTTCAACGTCGTCGCACACCCAAGCTGCATGTATTGATCCCCAACCAGCCTCAACATAGTGCTCGATTTCTTCTTGGATGATTGCCCAGCAAAGAAAATGATTAGCAAGTTCTGGGTAGTTGTTGTTTTGAAGCTGCTCTAAATAGGTAGCCTGAGTGATGATGGGGTTTGCTTGGTCAAGCTCAATGGAAATATCTGGAGCACAGTAGCCGCAAACCGGGCAAGACTGAATCCAAGTGTCAATTGTTGGTCGCAAATTTCCATACGGCCGTGTATCAAGATCGATTTCGTGGCTGCTTGCGGCACGCAAAACTTTGAACTGGTTAGAAGTTTTGCAAATCGAACAAGTTCTTTCTTCCGTTCTAATTGAACTCATGATTAATAAATTTTGAGGTGCGATTCTGTAGGAAAATTCTCATTTAGGCGGGCTCTTTTTTGCCTAAGCTTTCGGCCAGGAATGTGTTTACCAAAGTGTTCATACTGACCCCTTCTTGCCGGGCACGGGCGGCTAGACGGGCGTGGAGGCTTTTGGGCACGCGCTGGATAAACTTGCCGCTGTAGCTGCCGCCGCTGCCCGGTTCTGGTACGGGCAAGTTCAGGCTCTCCAAAGCATCAATCGTTTCTGCCAATGCATCCAGGCCGTTGTGCATCGCTTCCTCGATGGTGTCGCCATCGGAAATGCACTCAGAAAAGTCTGGGAACGAAATGAGATAGCCACCGCCATCTTCCTCGGATAAGAGTTGAATCTCAAATGGGTACTGTTTTAGATCTCTCATAATTTATTCCAACACAAACTCTACAAATTTCTTGATGTAAATTGGTTTAATCGGGCGATGAGCGGGCACAGGCAGGGTTTGCCCATCTGAACGCACAAAGACAACATGACTTGTGCCGCGCTGTCGCCAGGCGATGCCATTGGCTTCAGCCACCGTTTTCAGGCTCTCAATCCGCCAATCGCGCGGATTGTTTTGCATCTTGCTTAAAATTTTTTCTGCCTTGCCCATGCGGAAATGATACTAAATGTGATAGCAAACTACAAGAATTAAAGTGCAAGTTAAGCGCGTATTACCTAATCGCCGGAGGCTAAAGCCATCCGGCTAGTTATGGAAGCCCTTTGGGCTGTCCGACGGGCTTGAAAAGCAGCCCGAAGGGCCTTTCATAGATAGCTGGGGTGTTCACGCCCCTGCGGTCATGGCAAACAAAACGCTAAAAACGCCAAAACGAACCGGAAAGCCCAACTTTTTGAAAAATTGTCTCCACCTGCTCAACCGATCTTCCGGCAAATTCGGGCGAAAGGCGGTTGGCGTACCAGTGCTGCGAGAGCTGCCAAACTTGCTCCAGCGAGAGAATCTGGCCCAGCGGCATTTGCTGCTGTTGGCACCACGCTTTAATGTTCTCTTCCGACCGGAAGAGCAGCATGGTGGCTCAGGTCAAAATCAAATCATCGTACCATTGCTGCACGGGCAGGGGAAAGTGAATGACGCCGCCGCTGTGGTGCAGATGGCCGTTAGTGATGGTGAGTACGGCCGTTTCCTCCCCATCCTCATACTTTGCCTCAATCTCCGCATCCTGGTGCAGCGCGGCAGGGATGCCCAGCATGTCCCAGGCGCAGTTGGCCCAGTAAGCCATTTGTCCCACCCGTACCCTAAATTTCGTGGGCAAGGCCGAAAATGGATTGGCCATGCGTATATCCAGCGTGCCGGGTTCCAGAAAGAAGAAGTGGTTGTCGTGCAGGCGCTGGTAGCTGTTTTCGATTTCGTTTGGGGGTAAGTTGAAGTGAACGGCCGTTTCCATCACGGTCGGCGGGCGGGCAGTCTGCACAAACTGCTGGTAAACAAACGTGCGCACCGCTAAATCATGGTCAGAAATTTTGCCTGGGTGGCTCATGTTTTGGTCAATCCTTTGGCACTGACAGCCATTTTGGAACGTATGGTAAAACAAAAAGCTGTATCTTCAAAACGGCCGTTTCCCATCCTAAAAATCGCTACTTTACCCCTGCCCTATCTCGCACTATAATCTCTTAAAGACGCAATGCGTCATAAAAAGTATGCAAGTGGCACGTCGGCAAGTATCTCGCACCTGCACTGCAAACTTGCACACTTGAATACTTGCACACTTGCAAACTCACACAAGGAAGGGGCAAAACCATGCGTTTAGGCAAAGATTTAGTCGGCAAGCAAATTATTAGCGTCACAGACGGCCGTTCTCTCGGCAACACCAAAGATATTTATTTGAACAATGCGCTGACCGAGATCACCGGTATCTATCTAGGCTCCGAAGGGCTCATCAAGCGGAAGCATTTCCTCATCACCCGGACTGATGTGGTGGTGTTTGGCCTCGACGCCATTTTGGTGCGCAGCAGCGAGGTCATCGCCGAGGAAAACAGCCTGCCGGAATCGGTGGCCTGGGTGCGTTTGAGCAAGCTAAACAAACGAGAGATTGATACGCCCGGTGGCACCAAAGTGGGCACCATTGGCGATATCATCGTTGGCGAGCAAGGCAATATCACTGGTTTTGCCCTCTCCCGCGTTAATGTGCAAGGGCCTATCGAGAAAAATGGGACGGTGCCGCGAACGGCCGTAATAGACACCGGCGATGCCGATGGCGTGATGACCATTGACCTGACCAAAGCGGAAAACCCCGATGCCGTAGCCGAACCAGCTGCACCTGACCCCGTTCCTGCCCCACTGCCAGAAGAACCGGAAGAACTCGAAGCTTCTTCGGAACCCACGCCCGAAGAACCTGAAACCGACGAAGAACCATCCGAATCATAAAACGTATGTTACGCATCGTAGATTTCAAAAGTCTTGTTACCCTCTAGTGATAAGCGAATGGCCTTGAAGACTTTTGCAATCTTATCCAGCACGAGTGCGTAACATCAGTTACAAAAAATCTGCGCAATCTGCGCAATCCGTGGATAAAAATAAAAAGGAGCTAAAAAATGAGCAGCACAGTCAACTTCGCCCTCAACGACGAGCAAAAAATGATCCAGCAACTGGCCCGCGATTTCGCCCGCAACGAAATGGCCCCCGTTGCCGAACATTACGACCAATCCCACGAATATCCCTGGCCCGTCATCAAAAAGGCGCAGGAACTTGGCTTCACCACCCTCAACGTGCCGGAAGAGTACGGCGGTCTCGGCCTGAGCCTGTTTGAAGAATGCATGGTCTCTGAAGAGCTGGCCTGGGGCTGCTCCGGCATGAGCACGGCAATGGGCGTCAATGGGCTGGCCATCCTGCCCATTCTCATCGCTGGCAGCGAAGAACAGAAGCAAGAATATTGCGGCCGTTTGGTTGATGGGCAGATGGCCAGCTACGGCCTCACTGAACCAGAAGCTGGCTCCGACGTGGCCGGGATTAAAACCACTGCCCGCAAAGAAGGCGACCATTACATCCTTAATGGCTCCAAAACATTTATCACCGGGGCGACGGTGGCGAACTTCTTCACCGTTTTTGCTTACACCGATGCGGCCCAGCGCTACAACGGCATGAGCTGCTTTGTGGTGGAGCGCGACTGGGAAGGTGTGAGCGTCGGCCAGCCGTTCAACAAAATGGGCCAACACGCTTCCGATACGGCCGAACTTGTCTTCGACAACGTAAAAGTGCCGGCTACTCACCTGCTGGGCGAAGAAGGCAAAGGGTTCCTCATCGCTATGAAAGTGTTCGACCGCAGCCGCCCGCCCACGTCGGCAGGGGCCGTCGGTGTGGCCCAACGCGCCCTGGATGAAGCCATCCACTACGCCAAAGAGCGCGTTGTGAAAGGCCAGCCTATCTGGAAGCACCAGGTCATCGGCCACATGATTGCCGACATGGCGATGGAAGTAGAAGCGGCCCGGCTGCTCGTCTGGAAATCCGCCTGGGCGGTGGATGAAGGGCTGAGCAACACACTCTATTCCGCTTTTGGCAAAGCGTACGCCGCCGACAAAGCGATGAAGATCGCCACCGACGCGGTGCAGGTGTTCGGCGGCTACGGCTACATGTCTGAGTATCCCGTCGAGAAGCTGATGCGCGACGCCAAGATTTACCAAATCTACGAAGGCACCAGCCAGATTCAGCGGGAGATCATCGTTCGGGAACTATTCCGCAAATAGTCGGTAATCCGTAATCGGTTATCGGTATTCGGTAGGTAAACGGATTACGGATAACCGATTACCGTTCACCGCTTACCATTGTCCTAGTGCAATCGTCCCATTTACGAGGTGTGGCCGATCCGTATAATAAAAAGTACGCAAGGACACACAACTTTTTCTCCTTTTATCAAGAGCTCCGGGACCCCCTCCCCCGGAGCTCTCCTCTTTTTTACGCAAACCACAAAATTTTTTAGAAACCAAAAGCTTATCTGTGGTTTGCCCAGGCAGTTTCCCGAAAATAAGAAACCAAAATGGTAAGCAAACAATGGTTTAGTGAAGGCACTCGTAGTCTGATATGGCTGTGCTATAATTCCGACTTTGCTTGACCCAAATTCACAACTGTAAAGAGAGCATTATGCAAAATAGAACATCGCAAGAAACGGCCGTTTCCACCAAAAAACGCCGTACCCTTCCCCAATATCTGAGCATTGTTGCCCGTGGCGTTTGCATGGGTGCATCAGACATTGTGCCTGGTGTCTCCGGTGGCACAATGGCCTTCATTCTTGGCATCTATGAGGAACTCATTGACTCGATTCGCACAATCGGCCGTCCCAACTTTCTACAAGCTGCCTTCAAATTTCGAATCAAAGAAGCGTCTCAAATCCTCAATTGGGAATTTCTCCTGTCTGTATTAATCGGTATTCTTATTGCCGTAGTCACCCTATCCCATGCTCTAGAAAACTTGCTCATAAATCAACCAGTCTTTCTCTGGAGCTTTTTCTTTGGTCTGGTGCTGGCATCCGTTTTAGTTGTTAGTAAACGGGTAAAACAGTGGCAGCCATCCCTGGTTGCTGTGCTGCTACTGGGTGCTACGGTTGCCTATTTATTGGTTGGTCTAGTACCTGTGCAAACGCCCAATGCCTGGTGGTTTCTGATTTTTAGTGGCGCAGTGGCCAGTTGTGCCCTGATTTTGCCCGGCATTTCTGGCGCGTTTCTTCTGGTTTTGCTGGGAAAATACCAATATGTGTTGGGTGCTTTTAATGATTTTCGCGGCGGGGATGTGGCGGCGGCAGTTCCCCTGATCTTTGTAGCCATCGGGACAATAATTGGTTTGGTATCCTTCTCGCAGGTACTTAGCTGGCTGTTCCATCGTTACCATGATCTCACTGTCGCCTTGCTCATTGGCCTGATGGTGGGTAGCCTGCGCAAAATCTGGCCCTGGAAGGTAGATTTAGCCTGGTTGCGTGACGCCGCAGGCAACATTGTGCTGGATAGCAGCGGACATGAAAAGGTTATAGAGCAGGCCAATGTGTGGCCTAGTTTAGATAGTAGTACGGCCGTAACCGAGTTTGGTATTGCTCTTGTTTTGGCGCTCATCGGTATCGGTGTTATTCTCTTCGTTGATCGGTTGGCTACCCGCCTGGAAGCCACCGATCAATAAAACTTTTGCAAGGTACATTATGGATTTTCTAAAAAGTATCGTAGATTTATTTCTTCATTTAGATGAGTATTTAAGCGTTGCGATCCAGTCCTATGGCGGCTGGACGTACGGCTTGCTGTTTGTCGTCATTTTTATTGAGACGGGCCTGGTGGTGACTCCGTTTTTGCCAGGAGATTCGTTGCTTTTTGCGGCTGGAACGTTTGCCGCTTTGGGTGATTTAAATATTTACCTGTTGTGGGGGCTGTTGTTTGTAGCGGCCGTTTTAGGTGATACCGTCAACTACTGGGTTGGTCACAAACTGGGGCTGGCCATTTTTGACACCCAGAATCGCTTGTTGAAAAAGGTGCTTAAAAAAGAATATCTGGAAAAGACAGAGGCTTTCTACGCCAAACATGGTGGCAAAACCATCGTTCTGGCTCGCTTTGTGCCCATTGTGCGTACCTTTGCCCCGTTTGTAGCTGGGGTGGGCACGATGGAGTACGGCCGTTTCATTTCCTACAATGTTGTCGGCGGTTTTCTGTGGGTGACCCTCTTCCTATTCATGGGTAACTTCTTTGGCAACATTCCTTTTGTCAAAGCAAACTTTGAACTGGTCATTATTGGCATCATATTGGTTTCCGTTTTGCCTATGTTTATCGAGTATCTAAAAGCTCGCAAAGAAAAAAAGGCATCGGCGAACCACACGGGCTAGAACCTACTCAAAAGGAAAAATGGCACGCATCTCGGCTGTTTTATTTGATTTGGATGACACCCTGATTGATTGGTCGGGGGTGCAGGTAAACATGGCTGAGATCGAAACGCGCCACCTGCAAAACGTCCATCGTTTTCTCACCAGCCAGGGGCATTTATTGCCACCTTTTGCTGATTTCTGGGGCAAATTCCGTGAAACGCTTATCTACGCTTGGGCCGAGGCCAAGAAAGATTGGTCTGGCGTTTCCTTTGTCAAAGAGATGCAAACTTTTTTGCTGGATTGTGGCCTAGATGAAGCCCAGCTAGATTTAGACACCGTGCTCCATGTCTATGATTGGCAAACCGTTCCTGGCGTGGAACCGTTTAGCGATACGCTCCCCGTACTGGAAAAACTGAAAACCGCTGGCTACAAAATCGGGCTGATCACCAACGCCATGCAGCCGATGTGGATGCGCGACATTGAACTACGGGCTTACGGTATTCTAGACTACCTGGATGCCCGTCTCACGTCTGGCGATGTGGGGTTTATGAAACCCCATCCCTTTATTTATTGGCGCGCGCTGGAACTGCTGGATGTTCAGCCAGAGGAAGCTATCTTTGTGGGCGACCGACCAGCTAACGACATTGCTGGAGCTAACGAAGCTGGACTCACCAGTGTGCTGATGTCCCCGCCCCACCTGAACCGCGAGCTAAATGGCGTACGGCCGAATTTCACCATCACCACCCTCACAGAACTACTCACCATCCTTACACAATTGGAAGGCAACTATGGATAAACCCGGAAGAAACGATCCCTGCTACTGCGGCAGCGGCCAAAAATACAAAAAATGCCACATGAAGGAAGACCAAGCCGCTGAAAAAGAGCGCAGCCTGGTGCAGCGCGCGGCCAACTTCATCCGGCGCGACCTGCTCACCTTTGCCCGCGATGAGCGCTTTACCGAAGATTTTGCCAATGGCTTGCCGCTGTACTGGAATGAATATTACGATGCGGCCAATGCCGAGCAAATGAGCCAACCAGAGGCGCTTCGCTTTTTTGACTGGTTTGTCTTTGATTATGCGTTGGAAAACGGCCGTCGCCTCATAGAAATTTACGCCGAAGAAAAGATGAACGATTTATCCAGCCATCAGCAAGAAATTGCCGCCAACTGGGTTAACGCCGGGGCAGGCAGCCTGTACGAACTCACCGCCTACGAAGGGCAGACTTTGCAACTGCGTGACTACTTTACTGGCGAAGAGTTTACCGTTTACGAAGGCGGCGGGCGTGGCAATGTGGAGCTAGGTGAACTGATCATTACCCGGCTGGTGCCCGTAGCCGAGCGAATGGAATTGAGCACCACCGCCGCCTACCTGCCCGCTGACGAAATTACCGACATCAAAGAGAAAATGGACGCGGCCAAAGAAGCCCATCTGGCCGAAAACCCAGACGCCAGCCACACTGATTTTATGCGCAAACATAGCCATTTGCTGGTACACCACGCCTTGCAGGAAGCCAAAAATCAGGGTCGTCCGCCAGTATCTCGGCTGGATGCCAACCGCCCGGATGCCAAAATGCAGCAAATTGCGCGGGGGATGGCGCGTTTTAAACGATGAGCAAGCAATTACTGGTAAGACCGCAAAAAACGCCGCTCAAGGGCGTCATTTCCGTGCCTGGCGACAAATCAATTAGTCATCGCGCCGTCATGCTGGCCTCGCTGGCGGAGGGTACTAGCGTTATCCGCCGTTGGTTGCCTGCGGGCGATACGCTGGCCACGTTGCAAATTGCCCAGGATTTAGGTACGCAAATTCAAATTGATAAACGGTCGGACATTGCCTGGGATTTGACGATTGAAGGGCGCGGGCTGCATGGTTGGCAAGCGCCGTCCCAGCCGCTGGACTGCCGCAACGCGGGCACGGGGATGCGCTTGCTGGCTGGATTGTTGGCGGGGCAAACCTTCCCCTCGGTATTGGACGGCAGTGAACAGCTGCGCAAGCGCCCCATGCGGCGCATTACCGACCCACTAAGTGAGATGGGGGCCAGGATTGAGTCGGTAAACGGCCGTTCCCCCCTCACCATCTCCCCCAGCCCGCTGCGCGGCATTGAGTACCGCATGAACGTAGCCAGCGCCCAGGTGAAAAGCGCCATTTTGCTGGCCGGGCTGTACGCTTCTGGCGAGACGCGCGTTTACCAGCCTGGCCCCGCCCGCGACCACACGGAGCGGATGCTGCAAGCGATGGGCGTACCGGTGCGCACCGAAGGCGACTGGGTTATTTTGCCGGAAGCGCCAGAAGGTGGGTGGGTGTTACGGCCGTTAGACCTCACCGTTCCCGCCGATCCTTCCTCTGCTGCTTTTCCGCTGGTAGCGGCAGCCATCGTGCCGCATTCGGAAATCACAATTGCGGGTGTGGGTTTAAACGAGACGCGCACCGGCATTCTGGACATGCTGCAAGCGATGGGCGCGGAGCTGACGCTGCACAACGAGCACCTCAGCGGCGGCGAACGGCTGGGCGACCTCACCGTCTCATTTAGCGAGCTGCACAGCGCCAACGTGAATGGCGACACTGTGGTGCGCGGCATTGATGAGCTGCCGATTTGGGCGGTGGCCACCACCCAGGCGGCAGGTGTCAGCCAGGTGCGCGATGCGGCCGAACTGCGCGTGAAGGAAGTAGATCGCATTTCCGTGCTGGCGGGCGAACTGCGCAAGCTGGGCGTGGAGATGATGGAAAGCCCCGACGGGTTCTCGGTGGCGGGGCCGCTGCGCCTGTTTGGCAACGAAGTAGACAGCCACGATGACCACCGGCTGGGCATGTCATTGGCCGTAGCTGGACTGGTTACGCACGGCCTGACCCTGGTCCACGACGCGGGCTGTATTGCCGACAGCTTCCCCGGCTTTGTGAGCATGATGCAGTCGCTGGGGGCGAATATGGAGTGGGTCAATCCGTAATCGGTGAGCGGTAATCGGTGGACGGTAATCAGTTAACCGATTAGTGATTACGGATAACCGATGACCGTTTACAGGTTGGTTACAATTTACTCATGATGGGTTCAGAACGGCCGTTTACAATTCCCACCAACTAGCAATCACGGAGAAGTTCAACTTTTGTCAAAAGTTGAACTTCTAACGAGCGCACCAGATTCCATGTTTAAAACGTTACGCAGCCGTTTGCTGCTTTCTTACTCACTCATTGTTGTCATTACCCTGTTTGTTGTGGCCTTTGCCCTGATTGCTCTGGGCACGCAGCCGCGTTTGCGCTTTCAGCCTGCGTTGCAGCAACTGGACGTCATCAGCCGCACCAGCCGGAACGATTTGCTGCGTTTGCAAGCCAGGGGAGCCAGCCAGGAAGAGTTTTTGCAGGAGCTGTACGATACGGCCGAATCTGAAAACGTGCGCGTGCTCATCGCCACTGCTAATGATGCCGAAATCATCTTCGATACCGATCCCTCAAAAAGTCTGGTTGGCGTTCGCCTTAATGCCGAAGAATTGCCCCGTGGCTATCTGCCCACTGCCGATCCCAACACCATCGCTGCCCGTTTTGAAGACCCCACCGGCTTTCGCTGGCTTATTTATACGCGCGCTATTTCCAGCACCGGTTTTGGGCGGCAGTTGGTGGTGTTTGCCATGCCAGAGCCGGGGCCATTTGCGCTGCTGCGCGAGCTGGGGTTTGGTCGTGCCTTTTTCCGGGCTGGGCTGGCTGGGCTGCTGATTTCTGTGCTGCTGGCGTGGCTGATTGCCCGTTCGGTGGCCAAGCCGTTGCAGCGCATGGCGGGCGCGGCGGAGGCCATCGCCCAAGGGGAGTATGAGCAGCAGCTGACGCTGGACGGGCCGGAGGAGGTAGTGCGCGTGGCGGAAAGTTTCAACAGCATGTCGGCCCAGGTGGCGGCGACGCGGCAGGCGCAGCGGGATTTTGTGGCCAACGTGTCGCACGATTTGAAGACGCCGGTCACGTCGATTCAGGGGTGGAGCCAGGCGCTTTTGGACGGCACGGCCGTTTCCCCTGAAGATCAATCCCAGGCGGCCAACATTATTTATGGCGAAGCCGAGCGGATGGGGCGCATGGTGGCCCAACTGCTGGATTTGGCCAAGATTGAGTCTGGGCAATTGCAATTGAATCTGGCTCCCTTAAGTTTGGCCGATGTGGCAACGGCCGTTCAGCAAAACTTGCTGCCTCGCGCCCAGGCCCATCAAATTCACCTGACCTTAGAAACCGCCCCCACGCCACCCATCTGGGGCGATTACGACCGGTTGATGCAGATTGTGTCCAATTTGGTGGAGAATGGGTTGAACCATACGCCAACGGGTGGGCGAGTGCATTTGGCGGTACGGCCGTATGGTGGCAAGGCGGTTGAGCTAACGGTGCAGGACACGGGC
The DNA here is from genome assembly GCA_020634455.1 of Ardenticatenaceae bacterium. GTDB lineage: Bacteria > Chloroflexota > Anaerolineae > Promineifilales > Promineifilaceae > Leptofilum. Next base: position 2,921,202 of record JACKBQ010000001.1, read on the forward strand.
AAGGGGATGCCGCCAGAGCAGCTGGATCGCATCTTTGAGCGGTTTTACCAGGTAGACAAATCGCGGACGCGCGAGGGGGTACGGTCGGGTTCCGGTTTGGGGCTTTCTATTGTGCAGGAGCTGGTTTTATTGCATAACGGCCGTATTCTGGCCAAAAGCAAAGAAGGGGAAGGCAGCATGTTCATTGTGCGCCTGCCAGTGCGGCAGCAAGGGGAGCCATCTACGGTAATCAGTGGTCGGTAATCGGTCCGCCGCAAGAAAACCGTTTACCGGTTACGGTTCACCGATTACTGCACAGCGGCAACCGTCTGTAATCTGCCTAAAAATTCGCTAAGCATGATGGCGGTGGCCCCCCACACTTTGTGGCCGTTGACGTTGTAGTAGGGCACGGTGTAGGTGGCTCCGCGCACGGGGATGGGGCCAACTTCGCGGGTGTGGGGGTTGAGCAAATGATTGAGCGGCACTTCTAAAATTTCGGCCACTTCACGGACTTCTGGCACAAAAGACGGCCGTTCCCCACCATTCACCCAGCCTACAAATGGATGCACTTCATAATCCGACGGGGGAATATAAATGCTGGTAAGTTCGCCCAAAACAGTCACTTTGGGGGTGGGCACGCCAATTTCTTCTTCGGTTTCACGCAGGGCAGCCTGTACGGCCGTTTCCCCTTGCTCAACACGCCCGCCAGGAAAGGAAATTTGCCCTGCATGAGAGCTAAGGTCATCTCGGCGGCGCGTAAGCACCAGATAGGTGGTGTGTTGAAAAGGATAAAGCAACAGCAACACGCCCCCCACTCTTGGCTGCCCGGTCAGTTCTGGCGGGCGCTGCCGATTGCGGTCGGTGGGTAGCATGTAATAATGGGCGGAGCGTGCATCAAAGTTAGGCAGGGAGAGGGCGCGTTGGATAACGGCCGTTGTTAGCTGCATCACAACAACTTCACCAGAACTTATTAGCCAGCAATATGCCGAAAAGTGTAGCCAACGCCTCGTTCTGAGGAGATGTAGCGGGGCCGAGATTTGTCCTTCTTGTCCTCAATTTTGCGACGCAGCCGGTGCATATGCACATGCAGCCGATCTTCGTAAGCAGGTTCCAATGGCCACAGGCGGCGCAGGATAAAATCTGTGTTCACTGTGTGCCCCGCGCTGCGCATGAGAATGTACAGTAGCTTGGTTTCCGTGGGGGTTAGACTGACCGGCTTGCCATTAACAAAAGCCTGCCGCCCAGGAAAATCAATCTCTAGTCGTTCGTCTACGCGGGTGAGGGAGCGCAATTCATAGGCAAAATCCCCCATTCGCTGCAACACGCGCCGCACCCGTGCTGTTAGTTCGCCCGGATTAAATGGTTTGATGATGTAATCTTCAGCATGTTCTTCCAGGCCCTCAACGACGGTGGATTCTTCGTTTACGGCCGTAAGCATAATCACAGGCAAATCGCTGAATTGGTGGATGGTGCGGCAAAACTCAAAGCCACTCATGCCCGGCGGCATGTGAATATCTACAATAGCCAGATGGGGCAGCCCGTGCTGCGTAATTGCCGACAGAGCTTCCTCGCCTGATCCGGCCGTAACCACTTTGTAGCCATTCTGTTCCAGCGCGTGGCTCACAATGCGTAGGTTAAATGGGTCATCGTCTATAGCTAAAATTCGATAATTGGTGATATTTTCATCACTCATAAAAAGGCCTCAAAATCAGAATTTATTTTTTTATCAATGCCATACAGTTGGCGCAGGGGATATTAGCAACCATGCGCCTGCGTGTCATCAATTGGTTTACAAAATTACAAAATTAGTACTAATGGTTGGCGGCCGCCCGCTGCGAAGGCACCTATGATCCATCTGGCAAAAAAGCATACCCCTTGCGTCGTTTGGAGTAGACGTAGCGTACACCGCTTTTTTTACGTTCAATTTTGCTGCGGAGCCGATGCACATAAACACGCAGCCGATCTTCATCAGCAAAGTCGTTTTCAGAAGGCCACAGGCGGCGCAGCATAAAATCTGTACTTACGACGCGCCCTTTTTGCCGCATAAGAATGTAAAGCAGCTTGGCTTCAGTTGGGGTCAAACTCACTTCTTCACCTTGAACAATGGCGGTTAAAGTAGCGAAGTTTACTTTAAGGTTTTCATCTACTTCTACAAACTGTGCTAATGGGTAGGCAAAGTTGCCAATGGAGCGTAGCACCCGGCGGACACGGGCCAGAAGTTCCCCGGTTTTTACGGGTTTGGTCATGTAATCTTCAGCGTACCGGTCAATGGTTTCAACGATTGTTGAGCTTTCTTCAACGGCCGTTAGCATAACGATGGGCAGGTCTGAAAATTGCAGAACCCTTTCGCATAGCTCTAGTCCGTCCATGCCCAGGGGCATGTTGATATCAAAAATGCCCAGATGCGGCAGCCCTTCCGTTTCCATAATTTCCAAAGCCTGCTCACCAGATTCGGCCGTCATTACCTGGAACCCTTGCAGCGTCAGCGTAGCCCGTACTATCTCTAAAATTGAGAGACTGTCATCCACAACCAAAATGCGATACGATTCTGCTGAAAAGTCGTTCATAAAATTTGCCCAACTGTTGAAATTTGGTTAAAAATGGAAACGATGCCAATGTTGTAAAGAGTAGCCTATCTTGCAATTCCGACACTGCACAACGAACGGGAGGATAGGAGTTTGCGAATATATTTTTGTATTGTAGCAAACACGCAAAATGAATTCCAGAGTGACGCCAACGTGCCGTCAACCTAAATCATAGGAAAAATCGCATATGCTGTTAGTTTATCTGGGAATTGCCTGGTTTTTGGGGCTTTGGCTTGCGTCGGTTGTGGCGTTGGATTGGCCAGTCTGGTTGGTTGCGGCCGTTTTGGGGTTGATAACGGCCGTTCTCGCACGAAAACATCAATCCATCCGTTGGGGGGCAGCCTGTGTGTTGGCGTTGGCTTTGGGGGCGCTGCGGTATGGAACGGCCGTACCCACCATTGACCAAAACCACATCGCCCACTACAACGGCACACGCAACCTCACCATCACCGGGCTGGTGGTAGACGAGCCAGATGTGCGCGACCGCTTTGTGAACTTGCGGGTAGAAGTAGACAGCATCCAGGTGAGCGGCGGGGCGCAGTTGCCCATGCAAGGCGTGGTGCAGGTGCAAACCTACCGCTTCCCCGTCATCAACTACGGCAGCCGCCTGCGCGTCACCGGCATTTTGGAAACCCCACCCGAAGGCGAAACCTTCAGCTACCGCGCCTACCTAGCCCGCCAAGGCATTCACAGCCTCATGAGCCTGCCCAACGTCACCGTCATCGCCGAAAATGAGGGCAATCCGGTTTACCAGGCAATCTTTGCCTTCAAAAGTCGGGCGCAGGCCACCATCGCCCAGCTCATCCCGGAACCACAGGCGGCATTGCTTACCGGCATCCTGCTGGGCAACGACAACGGCCTGCCACCCGACCTGGACGAAGCGTTCCGCACCACCGGCATGACGCACATAATCGCCATATCGGGGTTTAACATCGCGATCTTGGTGGCGATTTTGGTGCGGCTGGCCGAACCGTTCCTCTCCAAACGGGGCGCGGTTATTTTTGCCCTGGTGGGCATCTCGCTGTACACGGTGCTGGTGGGGGCCGACGCCTCGGTGGTGCGGGCGGCGCTGATGGGCAGCATTTATCTAATAACCACCCGCTGGCTAGGACGGCCGAATTTTGCCTTCGCCTCTCTCTTTCTGGCCGGGATGGTGATGACGGTGATACGGCCGTTTACCCTCTGGGATGTTGGCTTTCAGCTTAGCTTTGCCGCCACCCTCAGCCTCATGCTCTACGCCGACCCGCTGACGCAGTGGGCGCGGCGCAGATTGGCCCGTTGGCTCACCCGTGACTGGGTGGAAAAAGTGATGGGCGTCCTGTCCGAAGCGGTCATCCTGACCGTTGCCGCCCAAATTCTCACCCTGCCGCTGATGGTTGGCTACTTCGGCCAGCTCTCGCTCATCAGCCTGCTGGCCAACGCCCTGATTTTGCCCGTCCAGCCCGCCGTGATGATTTGGGGTGGATTGGCGACGCTGGTGGGGCTGGTGTTGCCTGCACTGGGGCAGCTGCTGGCCTGGGTGGCGTGGCTATTTTTGGGCTACACCATCTGGATGGTGCGGCTGTTTGCCGCTGTGCCCGGCGCGGCCGTTCCCGTCACTGTTTCCGCGACCGGGGTGGTGGCTATTTTTGCTGCGATTGGCGCACTGACCTGGCTGGGCCAGCAACCTGCCGAGCGACGCAGCAAGATTTTTACGGCCGTTCGGCAAAACATCACCCAGCGGTTGGCAGTGGGGGTGTCGGGGGTAACGGCCGTACTCGTCTTTAGCTGGGGCATCAGCCAGCCGGATGGGCAACTGCACCTCGCCTTCCTCAACGTGGGGCAGGGCGACGCCACCTTCATCCAAACCCCCAGCGGGCGGCAAATTTTGGTGGATGGCGGCCTGTATCCCAGCGTGCTTAACGACCAGCTAGGGCGGCAAATGCCGTTCTGGGACAAGGAGATTGACCTCCTCATCGCCACCCACCCCGACGCCGACCACGTTTCTGGGCTGGTGGGCGTGTTTGACCGTTATCGCGTGAACACGCTCATCACCAACGGCCAAAGCTTTGGCGAATCCCCCATTTACGATGAAGTGCTGGCCGCTGCCGAAGCGCAGCAAACAGAAATTCGCCCGGTGCAGGCTGGCGAAGTCATCGAAATTGGGGATGGCGTGCGGCTGGAAGTGGTGCATCCCGGTCCCAACCTGATCACAGATGATCGAAATGAAAATTCGGTTTCGATGCGGCTGGTGTATGAGGATTTTACTTTTTTGTTTACGGGGGATGCAGAGCAGGCGGGAGAAGCGGAGATGTTGGCGGCGGAACGGCCGTTAAACGCGCTCGTTTTCAAAGCAGGACATCATGGCTCCAATTCCTCCAGCAGCTTGCCCTTTTTGCAGACAGTGCAGCCACAAATCATCATCATTTCAGCCGGGGTAGACAACCGCTTTGGGCATCCCGCCCCAGAAATGTTAGCCCGTGCAGAAACCGTTGGCGCTGTTGTTTTGCGAACGGATACGTTAGGCACCATCAGCGTCGTCACCGATGGTTACCGCATGGCCTGGCAAGCCGAGCCATAAAAAGAGCCAGCTTTGGGCTGGCTCTTGCAGGTTATTTTATTGTTGGAAAATTTAGAGAGTGTGTTTAGGCACGCTTCAAAGAGCCTTCCGCATTGCCCCCGTTCCACATGCTTTCTAGTAGACCCGTAATTGCTTTTTTCTCTTGCTTTACTTCGTGGAGTTCCATCAAGGTGTGTTCCAACGCTTCTTCACACGTTTTTAGATGTGCTTTGGCTGATTGCAATCGTTTTGTGTCGTTGGCCAACCGCTCATGCAGCATTTTTTCTCGTTTTTCTAGTTCAATCCGCTTTGCAATTTCATTTCCCATGATCATCCCTTCCTTCCCTACAACTTCCAAAAACTTATGAATGCTTATCGCAAGTAATCCAAATTTTTTAAATTTATTTACGCGCTTGTGCTAAATGAAGTGTGGGAAAATGTGCCAATGCCATAATATCAACAATAAATTACGAATAGTATTACAGTACTGGTGCTATTATAGACTAATCATAAGCAAGAGAATAGAAGTTAGGTGTAAACTGGGTAACAATTTGAGTTTTTTTGCATCTATCCTACAATCTCGCTCGCTCACTTTGTAATGGAAGCATCTGTTTAGATGGACTTGTTTTATGAAGACAAAATTGAAAAAATTGAATATTTTGGGATGGATCGGCTTGCTGGTTTTGTTGTTTGCTGGTTGTGCAGAGGGCAATGCAGCATTGGTAACCCCTACAGCCGTAGATGAAAGTAGCGCGGGCACAGCCACTTCCTCTGCACTGGATGCAAGCAGTTCTGCTCCCAACGCAATGCCTGCCAACACGCCGCAGTCTGCCGCTACCAACACGCCGGTTCCCACCCCCGCTGTGCCCCGCATCAATATCGCTAATCAGCCTCTCACCGACACGGGGGTGCTGCAAATTGCCAGCGTAATTTCGCCGGAAAATGGCTGGCTGGTGCTGTACGCCATGCCAGAAGGCGAATTGGGCGCGGTGCTGGGATTTACGGCCGTTTCCACCGGACTCAACCAAAACCTCAATGTGACCATTGATCCGCAGCTCGCTACGCCCACCCTGGTGGCCCTGCTGCATTCCGATTTGGGTGAACCGAACGACTTTGAGTTCCCCGATGGCCCGGATGAGCCACTCTTGTGGGAATCGGCCCAGATTGCTACGACAGTTGCCCTCGATTTTCAACTTTCAGAACCAGTGGTAACTGCCGAAGCGCAGGCGGTGGGCGAGGATGGCGTAGTGCAGATTGCCAGTGTGCAGCTGCCCCAAGATGGCTGGTTGGCGATCCATACAGAGGAGAACGGCCGTCTCGGTACGATGCTCGGTGCTATTTCCCTTACGTCTGGGCGGCATGAAAATGTGGCCATCACCATTCCCTGGCGGGAAGGCACGCCCACGCTGTACGCCGCCCTGTACGCCGACAACGGCGAGCCGCTCCATTTTGAGTACCAGGCAGAAGATGAACCACTGTTGGCTGAAGGACAACCCGTCGAAGTGGGGTTTGCCGCCACCTACCCGCCAGACATCTTTGTGCTGGATCAGCCGCTGGTAGAAGGCAGGTTTGAGGTGGAGCGCGTCATTTCCAACGGCCCCAGCTGGCTGGTGGCCTACTTTGACGATGGGGGAGACCCTGGGCTGATCATCGGCTCTGCGCCGCTGGCGGATGGACTAAACGAGCGGGTGATGGTGGAAGTGCTGGCATCGGCCGCCACGCCCATCATTCATTTGCGGCTGCATGAGGATACGGAGCCGGGCGACGGGTTCGACTTCCCCCGCGTAGACCAACCGATTTTGTATGAAGATCGGCTGCCCAGCACGATCACGTTTAGCCTGACGCCGGGCAACTACCTGATTGTGGACGATCAGCAGTTGCGGGGCACGGGCACAGCTTCGGCGGTGCTGACGGTGGAATTGGTGGTGGTGGATGTGCCCACCTGGGTGGCTATCGAGGCAAGTGAAGATGGGCAGCGGGGCGAGGTGTTGGGATTTACGGCCGTATCCCCCGGCGTCAACCACGACATTGCCATTTCTATTGACCCCACCCTGGCGACCGAGACACTGTACGTCACCCTCTACCTCAACGCGGGCGAGCCAGACGAATTTGACCCCGACGGGGCCGACGTCCCCCTCCAGCGAAACCGCAGCCCCATTTCAGTGCCCTTTTTCCTCCTTTCAGAGGAACCGTAATCGGTCATCGGTCATCCGTTATCGGTAAAAGCGCTCACTCAATGTTACTGTTACTGCCCACCGATTACTGACCTACTGTACGCGAAGCGGTCGCAAAGCGACATTACCATTCACCGCTCACGAACAAGCCCAATCATATCCCCCAGCACGCCAGCGGCCGTCATCTCCACGCCTGCGCCCTTGCCGCCAATGAGCAGCGGCTCGTCGCTGTAATGGCCCGTGCGGAAGCTGATGTACTTCATGTTGGCCAGCGGGCTGTTGGCCGGAATCGGTTTCAGGCCGACAGTGCCGCTGCCCTCGGACAGTTCAGCGACGTAGCGCAGCACCTGGCCGTTGGCATGGGCTTCCGCTACGCGCTCCGCCATTGCTTCATCCAGTTGGCTGGCAGCTTGCAAAAACTGTGGCACCGTCAGATTGGCCAAATCTGGCGTGTACAGCGACTCTACTTCGATGTCGCTGGCTTCCAGCGGCCAGCCCGCCATGCGCCCCAAAATCATCACTTTGCGCATCACGTCCTTGCCACCCAAATCTTCACGCGGGTCGGGTTCGGTGTACCCTTTGGCCTTGGCTTCGGCGATGGCCTGGGAGAGTGGTACGCCAGCATCCAGCTGGGTGCAGATGAAGCCGAGCGTGCCGCTGAGCTGCCCTTCAATCTGGTAAATCGGGTCATTCACGTCTAGCAGGTAACGCAGCGTGGCAATAACGGGCTGGCCGCCGCCCACGGTGGATTCGTGGCGCAGGCGGGGGTGGTTATAAAATTCGCGGGAGGTTTCCCATGCGCCAGCCAGCGCTTTTTTGTTGGCCAGCGCCACGCTGTGCCCCTGCGCCAGCGCTTTACGCCACACCGGTTCCAGCCCGTCGGCGGCGGTAACGTCCACAAAAATGGCGGGGCCAAGATTGGCTTGCGTCACCTGCTGCACAATTTCCAGCTCACTGGGGCGCACGCGGTGGTTGGGCGGCGTGGTGCGGTGGGCGGGGTCCACGGCCAATCCCTGCGTTTTGGCGGCAACGGCTTCCAAAAGCTGGGCGTCACTCAGGCCAGCGCTGTCCCACAGCATCGTTTTGCTGTCGGTGATGGCCACAATGTTGAACTGGATTTGGTTGCGGGACCGGAGGGGGGAACGGCCGTTCACAATCTGCCTCAACAATGCCGAACCAACCCCACCCACACCAAACAAAATTACCGGAACTTCTTGCATGTCATGCCTCATCAAATAATACAAACAAACAACAGCGTGAATAAAACTGCCCAGACAATATCATAACCATGCCAGAGAATCCAATACAAGCAACAATAGACTGTTTTGCCAAGCTCCCCCTGGCAACCAACATTTCGGCAGGTAGTTTGTACCTGCTATAATCCGCCCCCATGATAAACTTAACCCCCCTAAACCCAGTTCCCTTACGCGCCCAGTTTCCGGCGCTCCAGTTAGAAGTTGATGGCAGAACGGCCGTATTCCTCGATGGCCCCGGAGGCACCCAGGTACCCCAAAGCGTGATTGATGCCATGAGCGGCTACTTGCGCCACGGCGGCAGCAATTCCGGCGGCCCCTTCTTCACCAGCCGCTACACTGACAGCATCACCCACGCTGCCCGCGCCGCCATGATGGATTTCTACAATGCCCGTCGCCCGGAGGAAATCGTTTTTGGCCAAAACATGACCAGCCTGAACTTTAGCCTCAGCCGCGCCCTGGCCCGCACCTGGCAGCCCGGCGACGAAATCATCGTCACCCGCCTGGACCACGACGCCAACATCTCTCCCTGGCTACTCGCTGCCGAAGACAGTGGCGTCATCGTACGTTGGCTCGATTTTGACCCCACCGACTGCACCCTGCGCCTGGACCAACTGCCCAGCCTGCTCAACGCAAAAACACGCCTGTTGGCCATCACCTACGCTTCCAACGCGGTAGGCAGCATCACCGATGTGCAGCGTGCCACCCAGCTCGCCCACGCCGCTGGCGCACTTGTTTTGATTGACTCTGTACATTTTGCCCCGCACGGCCTCCTGGATGTGCAAGCCATTGATTGCGACTTTTTACTTTCGTCATCCTACAAATATTTTGGCCCCCATACGGGTATTTTGTATGGCAAACATGAGCATCTAGAAAGCTTAACGGCCTACAAAGTGCGCCCCGCCTCTAACAAAGCGCCCGGCAAATGGGAAACCGGCACGCAAAGCTTTGAAAGCCTGGCAGGCGTAGCAGCCGCAATAAATTACATTGCCTCAATTGGCGGCACAGAAGGGCCTCGGCGAGAGCGGTTGGTAGCGGCGATGGCCCAGATTAAGGCGTACGAGATGTCTTTGAGCCAGCGATTTTTGCTGGGCGCTACACAGGTGAAGGGTCTGCGTGTCTACGGCATTACCGATGTGGAGCGGCTCGTAGAGCGCACCCCAACATTTGCCGTAAGTTTGGCGGGGATGTCGGCTGATGTGGTGGCGGCGAAATTAGGCGAACAAGGTATTTTTGTCTGGGATGGACATTATTACGCAATTGCAGTCATGGAACGGTTGGGGTTGCTGGAACAGGGTGGGCTGGTGCGCATTGGTTTTGCCCACTACAACACGGCCGATGAAGTGGACAGGGTTCTTCACGCGTTGGCTGGTTTGCGCTAGCCCGTTTATGGCTCACGCTTGGGGCGGTTAATGAGAAACCAGCCCAGCATCATGAGGACAAACCCGCCAAAAAAGCCGACGCCGACGCCAAGGCCAGTGATCAACATGCCCACAACATCGCCTGAGGTGAGCAGCGAAAAGCCGATGGCTAACATGCCCACGCCGCCCAAACCACCGGAAACCAGCAGCATACACCCAGGGAGCCGTTCGGCATCTTCAGATTGGTTGCGACGTTGACGCACAATTAAATATTCTACAATGGCCCCAACAATGGCGCTGACCAGACCTATTGCCAGGCCAATTAAAAAAGATTGTAGATTCATATTCGGGTTTAGCCTCCACAGTTTTTGTTTATTTTCCGCGAAACTGGCCACATTTTACAGCGATGTCGGGTGTATGGCTGGCAGAACATGCCGTTGACGCAATGATTTTTGCAGCAACGGTTCGATTTGTTGCTGGATGTGTTTGTTGGCGTAGCCTACCCAACCCACGTTGGCTTCTGTATTGAGCGGTGGGTTGATTGGCTGTCCAGCAGCGTCGGTGATGATGACGCCGAGTTCCTGGGCAATGAGTGCCGTGCAAATATCATACGGATGGCAGCAGATGCCCAGCGCCTGGTTTTGTTGGGCGAGCAATGGTTCCAGATACGGCCGTAAATCTGCCACAAACCGATCTTTCCCGGACATTAGCTCGTACAATTGCCCGCCCGTGCAAATATATTGGTCTTCAAAGCAATGTGCCTTGCCCGGCTGTACCGGCCCCAGTGCACCGAACACAATCTCTTCATCAATGGCGGCCAATTCCGCCCGCGCTCCTGGGAAAAAGCGGGCGATCATGGCGAAGCCGTGGGCGATGGTGCTGGCGCGAGACGGCCGTACCGTCAACGGTGCCTCTTGCCCGGTCAGCCGATTTTGCCGCACGGCCGCTACGCCCTGGCCGCGCACCGCCCATACTGCATCCGCCAGATGTTGTTTGACCAGCGGAATTTCGGTTTGCACGGCCAGTTCAATATCTTGCAAACTGGTTGCCGGGCCACGATTGGGGGCAACGGCCGTTAAAATCCAGCCGTTTCGTTTTTGGTACATCAACCCGCGTGTGCCGTCTATGGGGTCTACGATGATGCGCCAGACGGCCGTTTCTTCCGCTGTGCCTCTGGGCAAGACTACCTGACCACCGGGCAACCCCTCCGCAATGAGCACGATGGGCGTCTGGCGAGCCACCTCCTGTTCAAAAAAGCCAATCAGCACCGCCTCGCTTACCCGGTCCACGGCATAAATCGTGTCACCCTCATCTTCCGCTGCCACCGCCGATAAATATTCTAGCGACGCTTGCTCACAGGCCGTGACAACGGCCGTTTGAATGCGCGCATGGAGGGTGCGAATCGGTTGCAATAAAGGATGTGTTAGCGACATCAGAGCAAATCGGCGTTGTCCAGTTGGTGCAAAGCATGTTCCAACTGTTGTTTGCGAGATTCAGCTTCATCAAACAGCAGGGCATTGCTGACGGCAATGGCAATGGCGGCGGCAATGGCTCGCGCCCGTTCCAGGTCTACCACGTCAAAATCCCCGTCAATTTTGTTGAGTAATTGCATTGCCCCAACCACCTGATCCCGAAAAATGAGCGGGACGCAAAGCAAGGAGCGGGTATCGAAGCCAGTTTTTTGGTCTGCTTCGCGGTAATGGTGGGAATCGTTGGCGACGTCATTGGTGTACAAGGGCTGGCCTGTTTGCACTACATGCCCCACAATGCCCTGGTCAACTTTTAGCTCAATTTTGCTCAGTTGCTCAACGGCCGTTCCCACATTCGTCAGCACCCGCAAAGTTTGGGCAGGTTCATCCAGCAGCCATAAAGAAGAGGCCTCAATATCCCAACTGTCGTGTACTTGTTGGATGGTGAGGTGGATGACTTCTTGCAAATCCAGGGAAGCTGTGATGGTTTGGGTGATATGAATAAGCGTGTTCAGTTCGTCCAGCCGAGTCGCCAGCGCCTGGTCGGCCGCCTGAAAAACGCGGGCATTTTCTAAAGCAATGGCCGCATAATCAGCCAAAAATGAGAGCAAAAATTCATCTTGCTTGCTAAACGCCCGGTAAGCAGACCGATTGCTGACGCCCAGCACGCCTAGCGTAATACCGCGCAGCTGTAGCGGCACAAACAGTACCGCGTGGGCAAAATAGCCACTTTTCACCTTCATGCCTTGCCCGCTCATGGAAGATTGGCGCAACGGCCGTCCCGATTGCATCACTTCCCCCGCAGGCGAGTCGGCCATGGGCAGAATAGGGGCTTGGGCATTGGGGCGATGAGATGTTTGACGGTCGTACGGCCGTAAATGTTTTCCCTCATTATCCGGCAGCCAAATCGTGCACTCTTCTGCACTTGTCAGGTACGTTGCCGCTTCCAACACCCGTTGCAGCACATCATCCACACTCAGCAGTGAAGTAATGGCCTTGCCAATGTTAGACAGCGTGCGCATCTCATTGTTTTGGCGGCTCATCTCCACTTTCAGGCGACGAATCTCTTCTGCCAGTTCCGCCTTGTCATGCAACAGGCGCGTTTCTACCAGTGCCCGGTCAATCGTCTCCACAATTTCATCAACTGTAAACGGTTTGATCAGGTAATCTTTGGCCCCCAATCGAAACGCTTCAATCGCGCTCAACTCTGATCCATACCCGGTCATTAACACAACGGGGCTTTTTAGCGATTCTTGCGCCATTTGCTGTAATACATCCAAGCCGGTCATTTGCGGCAAATTGAAATCCAGCATCACCAGGTCTGGCTTTTTTTCTCGAATGATGTCCAAGCCAACTTGCCCGTCGTACGCGTGCATGGTGTGATACCCAAAACTTGGCAGCACCGTTTCGGTTAGATGCCTCACTATTTCCCGACTGTCGTCAATGACGAGAATGAACTCACCACTCATAAAATTATCTTCTTGCAGGTTTGGCTAATGATACGGCCGTTGTAGCTCGCCCCCGACTTTTTAGCCAACTATTTTCAGTGATTTGCCTGCGTGCCACCCTAGGTCAAAATCCTTACACACGCCATTAAGTGGGGCTTTGCCTCGCCAGGCTTTAGACAATAGTCACTTGTGGTTTGGCCCAATTTTGGCAAACAAATTCTCCACCTTGGTACACACACGGACGATTATAGCATACCCTTAATCACACTCACCAAAGGGAAAGTGCCCAACCTTACTTCTGGATGAAAAAATAACTTTACGTAAAGCCATGAACGTGCTATAGTTAGCCCATTATTGGTTATGTTAATGTGAAATGGGAGAAATAGCGGCTTTAAAGTCCCCACTCCCAACTCATTTGTACTTTAGGCGCATAAAGCAAATGAGATCATCATCACATTTGTGGAGGTACAAAATGGTTCCCCAGCGGCGTTTACTAAACTTGTTAACAATGTTGATTTTATTGAGCCTGTTTGCCGTTGCCTGCGAACGGCCGCTTGGCGGCACAGACGATACAGCAACAACAGACACAGCCGGTGAAACCGCCGATCCCAATCAGGGCGGGGGCACCGATGGCGACCAAACCACACCTACCGATACAACCACAACAGACGCTAGCGGTGGTGAAACCACACCAACAGGCGCCCCCACCGATACAACCCAGGATTCGGGTGAAACCCCTGTGGACACGGCCGATGAGGCACCTGCAGATGATCAATCAACTGGTGATGACACAACCGCACAACCCAGCGACGACGCAAATGCCGGCACCACCACCGATAGCAGTGATACCTCTGACAATACGGCCGCAGATGGTACAGCCGACGCTGTGACCACTGACACCACAGCAGACACCAGCACCGACACCGCGCAATCTGGCGGTGGAGTCTCTATTCCAGAAACGCACACCGTTGCGGCAGGCGAGAATTTGTACCGCATTGGGTTGAAATACGGCATCTCCTGGGTGGCCATTGCCAATGAAAACAATCTGGCTAATCCCAATGTGCTAACAGTTGGCCAGGTGCTGAAGCTGCCAGGTGCAGCAGCGCCTACCCCGCAACCCACCCCGTCGCCACAAACCGAAACCACTTACATTGTGCAAGCTGGCGACAATCTGTTCCGCATTGGCCTAAAATTTGGCATAAGTTGGGTGCAAATTGCCGAAGCCAATGGTTTGGTGAACCCAAACCTGATCGCCGCAGGTGATGAGTTGAAGATTCCTGTGGATGCTCCGGGGCCAGCGCCTGCTTTCTCCCATGTGGTGAAGCAAGGGGAAACGCTGTTCCTCATTTCGCTGCAATATGGCGTTGCCTGGCCAACGATTGCTGAAGCTAACAATCTAACATCGCCTTACGTCATTTACGTCGGGCAAACGCTGGAGATTCCAGGCAGCCAGTAAACGGCCGTCCAAAAAATCAAGTTTGTAACAAAAAAAGCGATCTCATTTGTGAGATCGCTTTTTTGTTGCAAACCTAAAAATTTGCTCAGGATTTTTGTTTGGCTGCAAGTGGCTTGGCTTCGGCCAGGGCCTGCAATAATTCCTGAATCCGTACGGGTTTGCTGATGTAGTTGTCCATTCCGGCTGCCAAATATTTTCCCCGGTCGCCGCTAAGGGCATTTGCTGTCATGGCGATAACGACTGGCTGCTCTTCTGGTGGCCAAGTGTCCCGGATTTGCTCGGTAGCTTCGACCCCGTCCATGAAGGGCATTTGCACGTCCATTAAAACGACATCATACGGCTGGCGCTGCAAAGATTCCAACACTTCCAGACCATCCCCGGCCAGGTCAGCGCGGTACCCCATTCTTTCCAGAATTCGCAATGCTACTTTTTGATTGACCAGGTTATCTTCGGCTAACAGAATGCGTAACGGATATTTTTGGCCCATTTCTGGATCGATTTTGTGTTGATTGAAAGAGGGTCTTGTGTGAACGGCCGTATCTGAAAAAACGCCTAGCAAAGTCTCAAACAGGAGCTGCTGCTTAATTGGCTTGGTTAAAAAGGCGGAAAAATAAGTTGACTCTTTGAAATCCCCTCGGTCGCCAATGGAACTAAGCATAACCAGCGGCAGCGCTCGTTCATCGCGTAGCCTGCGTATCTCCTCTGCCAGCATAATGCCATCCATCTCTGGCATTTGCATGTCCAGGATGGCCAAATCGAAGGATGTTCCCTGGCGAAGCAGCGCCAAAGCTTCGGGGCCAGAAAGGACAGCTTGCGGGCGCATTCCCCATAATTTAGCTTGTTTCGTTAAGATTGTGCAATTGGTTTGATTGTCATCAACAATCAACAAATGTTTGCCAGTGAGCTGCGGGAGCGTTTTTTGGTAAACGCGCCGCCTGGCGGGAACCGGGGTGGTTTCAATGGTGAAATGAAAGGTAGAACCAACTTCGTATTCACTTTCGACCCAAATGCGGCCGCCCATCATTTCTGCCAGCTGTTTGCTGATGGCCAGACCCAAACCTGTACCGCCGTACTCACGCGTGGTGGAAGCGTCTACCTGGCTAAAGGATTTGAATAATTTGCTTAATTTTTCCTGCGGAATGCCAATGCCTGTATCGCGCACGGAAAATTGCAAGCTGGTCATTTTATTGGCGTTGTTTGTGGGTGTCTTGTCGCGGGCTACTGTCAGCACAATCTCGCCAACTTTGGTAAATTTAATGGCGTTGTTGAGCAAATTTACCAAAATTTGGCGCACTCTGGTCACATCGCCCAAGATGTCGCTGGGCACATTATCTTCGATGACATAGGCTAGCTCTAGCGCTTTTTCTGACGCTTTGGTGACGACCACATCCAGCGCTTCTTCAACACAGTTACGAATGGTAAACGGCCGTTGCTCCAGCTCCAGTTTTCCGGCTTCAATTTTAGAAAGGTCCAGAATGTCATTGATGAGGGCGAGTAGAACTTCGCCACTGTTGCGAATGGTGAGGGCAAAATCCTGCTGCTCTTCGGTTAAATCTGAATCCAGAATCAGGCTGGTCATGCCAATGACCGCATTGAGTGGGGTGCGAATTTCATGGCTCATGTTGGCCAAAAATTCGGATTTCAATCGGGAGGCTTCAATGGCTTCGTCGCGGGCGTTTGCCAGGGCGTTTTTAATTTGTATTTGGGCAGATTGATCGGTGACCACACAGATGGAACCTTCATCACCGAACTGTTTGCCCCTGGAAACTGCCGTAACCAATACGTTAATCTGGTGACCATCAGCGTGAACAAACTCAGTTTCACGGCTCAATCGCCCGGCAAGATACTCTTCCTTGGTGGGGAACAACATTTTCCGCTGTTCATCACTTTGAACCACGGCAAAAAGTGACTGACCGACCAGACTTTTTTCAGGGCTTCCAACCAATTGAGCTAAAGCAGGATTACAATATTCAATGACCAACCCTGCGTTGACAACAGCCACCCCCTGTTCCATGTTGTCCATGATCTGGTGGGCAAAATCCCGCTCTTTTTTTAAGATAACTTCAGCCTGCTTCCGTTCTGAAATATCTTCTTTAATGGCAATGAACTGTGTGATATGCCCCGTTTTGTCTTTTACAGGCGTAACCGACATGCGTTCATAATACAACGAGCCGTCTTTACGCCGATTTATAAGCTCATCACAATGCCAATCCTCGCCCGCCTTAATTGTTTGCCAAAGATCACGATAGAATGCCTGATCATTTTTACCAGATTTGAGAATTCTGGGCGTCTTTCCCAGAACTTCTTCAGAGGCGTACCCGGTTAACCTGGTAAAAGCCGGATTGACCCAAAGAATGATGCCATCACCATTGGTTATGCAGATGGCATTGGCGACGGATTCCAGGGCGGTGGCCTGTAGTTGAAGTTGGCTTTCTGCGCGGCGCTGTTCCGTAATATCCACAATGGAAACAATGACTTGCGAAAATGTTTCCTCAAACCCTGGCGTAACAGACCAGCGTAACGAGACAATCAGCTCTTCACTGTCCAGCGTGTAGTTGATGCCTTCTGCTTCTAAAGAAGTGGCTCCCTGGCTAATAAGAATCAATTCTTCTTTAAAGATGCCAAATGCCTCAGGACCAAAAATCTTATCCAGATTGTCTAAAAGCTGCTCTTTGCTGAAGGCTTTATAAAGCTCCAAAGTTGCCTGATTGACATCTATTACTTTTACCAGGCCAATGCAATGAAACACATCCTCAGGATGGGCATCAAAATGTGCCCGAAAATTTGTAATGCCTTGTGCCTGTAGTTGATCGACAAATACCTTTACTTCAGAGAAATCTTCTTCCCACAGCGAGATCGGGGTTGCCTCGAATAACCCCCGGTATTTGTTGTTTTCGGCAGTTGGCTGAGAGCGTTGGGGGGCGGCAACGGCCGTTTCCAACTCAACACGTTTTATGTTTTGGGGCAGCGTTATTACCTTCTTTTGCGCGAATTGTTTCATTGCAACTTGCCTTTTGGTCAAGCCAATAAGAAACTGCCTGAATTGGTCATGAATTGATATTGAAAGGGCGAAACTTATTTTATCTAGAGAACGAGGCAAACTTCGATTCGACAAAAGTCCCAGTTGCGCAAAAGAGACTGAGACATTATGCCTACCACAATAGAAATATCAGGTTGTTGTTATAAAAAGAAGGCAACATGAGAACAACGGGAATCTGGTGCTTTGCGCCAGATTCCCGTTGAAAAATGGTTAGGGATTAGTTCTGGCTGAATTGACGCTGGTTGTCCTTGTTGTTCAGCCGCATGCCACCTAAATCTTGGGTAGCCCACTGCATGGTGTACAGATTGTAATAACGCCCTTTTTGCGCCAGCAGCTCCTCGTGGGTGCCTTGTTCAACGATACGGCCGTGATCCAACACCACAATCTGATCCGCACCCACGATGGTGCTTAGCCGGTGAGCAATCACAAAACTGGTGCGCCCTTCCATCAGCTTGTCCAGCGCCTGTTGAATTACCTTTTCGGTGGTGGTGTCCACGCTGCTGGTCGCCTCATCCAAAATGAGGATACGCGGGTCGGCCAGCAGGGCGCGGGCAAAGGAGAGGATTTGCCGCTGCCCCACGCTGAGGTTGACGCCGTTTTCGCCCACTTCCGTCTGGTACCCTTCCGGCATTTTGCGAATGAAGGCGTCTGCGCCAACGGCCGTTGCGGCAGCTACAATTTCTGCGTCGGTGGCATCGAGACGGCCGTACCGAATATTCTCCCCAATTGTGCCCGTAAACAAGAACGTGTCTTGCAACACGATGCCCAGCTGGCTGCGCAAACTCGCCTGCGTCACCTGGCGCACCTCGTGCCCGTCAATCGTCAACGAGCCGCCCGTGATGTCGAAGAAGCGAGAGATGAGCCGGATGATGGTGCTCTTGCCCGCGCCCGTCTCGCCCACCAGGGCAATGCGCTGGCCCGGTTTGGCGCTCAGCGTAATGCCGTTGAGCACTGGCACGCCATCCTGGTAGCTGAATTTCACATCCTTAAAGGCCACATGCCCCTGCACCGGCGGCAGGTCGTGTGCATTTGGCGCGTCTAGCAAATCGGATTTTGTGTCCAGCAGGCCAAACACCCGCTCACTGGCCGCCATCGTTGCTTGAAAAGTGTTGTACCGCTGCGCCAGCTCCCGAATGGGGTCAAAAAAGCGGTCAATGTACAGCACAAAGGCCACCAGCGTACCCGTCGTCAGAGCATCCCCCAGCACCAGCCAGCCGCCCACGCCCACCACTAGCGCTGTGGCCAGCGAGCCCATAAAGTCCACCCCCGGGAAGAAGATGGCCGTCAGTCGGCTGGCATCGACGTTGGCATCAAAGAAGGAGTAGTTGAGATCGTCAAAATGTTGGCTGTTTTTATCTTCGCGGATGAAGCTTTTGGTGACGCGAATGCCAGAAATAGATTCGTTCAGGTAACCGTTGATAAGCGAGAGCCGTTGCCGCGTGGCCCGGTACGCGCCGCGCACCCGCGTGCGCCAATAGTTGGTTAGCCCCACCATCAGCGGCAGCACGGCAAAAGTAACCAGCGCCAGCCGCCAGTTCAAAATGAGCATGGCAATGATGATGCCGGTAAGCGTAAAAAATGAGCGGAACAGGCCGGTAATGGACCAGGTGATGAAATCTTGAAGCACGCCCACGTCGCTAATGAGGCGGCTCATGAGGCGGCCAACGCTGTAATTGTTGTGGAAGTTGAGCGACAGCGTGTGCAGGTGGCGGAACAGGTCGCTGCGGTAATCGGCCACCACTTTGGTGCCCACGTAGGCCATAATGGCGATGCGGAACCGGTTGGTGATCCATTCGCCCAGGGCGGCCACGGCAAACAGCACGGTCCACAGCCGCAGGGTGTCTGCTGCCCCGGCGCGAATGCCATCGTCAATGGCGCGGCCCACGATGGTGGGTTGGGCAACGGCCAGCAGCGAGCTAACCACCATCAGTACGATGGCCAGGATGAGTTTGGTTAGATACGGCCGCATATACCCCAACAATCGGCGCACCAAACGGCCGTCGTACGCCTTGCCTAACAAATCATCATCGTCATCTTCACGTAGCAGGGCACGAATGCGCTCCTCGCGGTCTTGTCGCTCTCGCTCCTCAATGCCAACTTTGGGATCGAACTGTTTTTCGCGGGAACGGCCGTTCCCACTGCCATTTTTCTGCGGTTGAGTTTGTTGATTTTGCATTATGCCTTCCCTCCCATCTCTGCTTCCAGAGCCACAAACGCTTCCTGGTCTTTTAGCTGCAAATCGTAAATCTCGCGGTACAGGCCACCTTGTGCCAGTAACTCATCATGGGTGCCCCGTTGCACGATACGGCCGTTTTCCAACACCAAAATCATGTCCGCATTTTTCAACGTCAGCAGCCGCTGGGCAATCACAAATGTCGTGCGTCCTTCCATCAGCACCGCCAGCGCCTCCTGAATCAGATGCTCCGTCTCCGTGTCCACGCTGCTCGTCGAATCATCCAGAATCAAAATACGCGGGTCGGTGAGCAAGGCGCGGGCAATAGCTACCCGCTGCTTTTGGCCACCGCTCAAGGTTACGCCGCGCTCGCCGACGCGCGTGTCATATCCTTCTGGCATTTCAGAGATGAAGCCGTGAGCACGGGCCGCTTTGGCTGCTGCGATAATTTCATCCATGCTGGCATTGGGACGGCCGTATGCAATATTCTCTGCTACCGTTTGGCTAAACAAAAACGGATCTTGCAGCACAATGCCAATTTGCCGCCGCAGCGACCGCACCTGCACTTGGCGCACGTCCTTGCCGTCCACTAAAATTTGTCCCGCTGTCGGGTCATAAAAACGGGGAATCAAATTGGTTACCGTGGATTTGCCAGACCCGGTAGGGCCAATCAGCGCAATCGTTTGCCCCGGCTTTGCCTGGAAGGAAATGCCTGCCAAAATCGCGCGATCCTCACGGTAAGCAAAATCCACATCCTGGAACGTCACCGAGCCATCCAGCCGCTCCAGTTTCACCGCCCCGGCCACCTCTTCAATTTCGCTCGGCGTATCAATGATGTCAAATACCCGTTTGGCGCTGGCCCCGGCGGTTGCTGCCAAATTCACCAAAAAACCCAGCCGCTGCACCGGCGCACCCAACATCAGCACGTAAGAAATCAGGGCAAATAGCGTACCAACCGTAATTTCCCCATCCAACGCGCGCGGGCCGCCAAACCAAAGCAGCAAAAAGATGGAGGCCGCTACCAAAAAGGTAAACAGCGGCCAGTTGTTCGCCCAGGTTGTGATCAAACCAAAACGGCGATCAAACCATTCTTCGTTTTGATCATCAAATTTGGCCAGCTCGTGTGGTTCGCGGGCAAACGCTTTCACCACGTTAATGCCCGTCATGCTTTCCTGCATGGTGGACGAGAGCACGCCCATCTGCTCCTGAATCAGGTTGAACATAGGGCGCACCGTGTTGCCAAAGCGAATCGTCGCATAAATAAGCAACGGGACAGGGATAAGGCCTAATAAGGAAAGTTGGCTTGACTCCAGCAGCATGGCGATCATCACGCCCACGAGCAGCAAAATCGTAGAAATCAATCCCATCAAACCGGAACCGACAAACCGCTCGGTTTCGGCAATGTCGCTGGTGGCCCGGCTCATCAAATCGCCCGTCAGGGTGCGATCGTGAAAGCTAAACGGCAGCGACTGCACGCTGTTGTAAAAATGGTTCCGCAAATCATATGAGATGCGGTGGGTCAACCATTCGCCGTAGAAAAATTGCCCGTAACCCGCCGTGCCACGCACCACAGCAATGCCCAAAATGATGCCGCCAGCCACAAACAGGGCGCGTGGTTCACCCGCCGCCAGCCCGTTGTCAATGGCGTCTTTAATAATTTGCGGCACAAACAAGTTCAGCAATGTGGCAAATAGCATGGAAAAGTAAGCGAGAAATAATTGCTTTGGATACGGTTTTAGATATCCCAATAGGCGTCGGTAGACGTGATCTTCTTTCATGGCTTGATCCCTCCAGAAAAGATATGAGGCAGGTTACGGCCGTTTCTCATCCCACCTCAAGGTTTTTTAAGCAAATGCAACAATTCTACACCATTAGACAATCATCTAACAGAACAAATAAGTTTATACTAAACCTCCAACATAAGTCCACTCACTGCACCGATTGCCCCCTAATTGCCACTGACCTACTGCTTCCCCAAACAATTACAATAAACTCGCAAAATTTTGGTGACAGAACCAGCAAATCAGGCGATTTTTGCAAAAACATTCAATAATTTTGCAAATAAACCAAAATTTTTGTTGACAACACCAAAATTTTTGTGTATAGTGCCAACATCGTTTAACTTTTCAACTACGCAAAACCAGAAATACGATTTCTTCAAGAAATCGTATTTCTACGACAAGGAACGAATTCATGCGGAAATTGTTAGAAAAATGCCCTGCCTGCGCTGGCGAACTGGTTGTGACCCAGCAAACCTGCCGCAGCTGTGGCACGATGGTCGTGGGGGAATTCACCCCCAACATTTTTTCCAAACTCTCCCCGGAAAATCTTCGCTTTCTGGAACTGTTTGTCAAAAACAAGGGCAACGTCAAGGAAATGGAGCGAGAGATTGGCATGTCCTATTGGACTATCCGCAACCGCCTGAACGAAATTGTAGAAGCGCTGGGCTTTGAGAACAAGGACGTAGAGCCGGTGGCCGCCGAAGAAACCCGCCGCCAGACGCGCCAGGACATTCTGGCCCGTGTTGATAGCGGCGAGATAGATGTGGCGGAAGCGGCCAAGCTGTTGAAAGCGCTAAAAGCGTAATCGGTTATCCGTTATCGGTGATCGGTTTAGCCTGCGGGCTTATTGAACTTTACAAAATAAATAGGTAATAGAGATAATATCATCATGGGAGGTGTTATTTATGCCCAAGAGACGATATTTGGAACTAACGGCTGTTCAAAAAAGCGAGCTAGTATTTGTGCGCGACCACCATGAGAAAAGCCACATGCGAGAAAAGGCCGCCATTTTGCTCAAAATCGCCAGCGGCATGAGTCCCAATGCCGCCGCTAAAGACGGAGGGCACAAGCCGCACCATCCGGATACTATCTACAAATGGCTAGATTGGTATGAACAGGATGGTCTTGACCGACTTGAAGTACAGAAAGGACGTGGCCGCAAAGCGGCTTTTTCCCCCTCGGTACGCGAAGCCGTCAGAAGCAAAGCAGGCACTGCTCCAGGTGATTCGACGTGACCCCCGGCAGCTAGGCTTCCATTCTGCCCGATGGCGATTAGAAATGATAGTCCAAGCATGTACTTGGTTACAGGTCAGTACAGCTGGGAGTCTAAGCCGATTGCTAAAACGGCTGGGCATCAGCTATAAACGTGGCCGCGATTATGTGCATAGTCCCGACCGACATTATCAAGAAAAGCTGAGTTTGATTGAGTTGGCTCGATTACGTGCTTATTACGAACCAGACCGATATGTGCTGCTCTATCTCGACCAGCTTACTTACTATCGGCAACCAACGATTGCCCAATCATTTGAAAGCAAGGGTCTGCGACAGCCATTGGCTCAACGGTCACATCGGGCCAATAGTAGCTTCCGCATCATTGGTGCCATCAATTGCATGACGGGGCAACTTTCTTACTTGCAGCGCAAACGCATCACACGCACCGTCATTGCTAACTTCTGGACTCAATTGTACCAATGCTATCCAGGTGCGGAGACAATTTACGTCGTTCTGGACAATTGGCCCGTTCACTTTCACCCGGATGTATTGGCCGTTTTACAGCCACAGCAGTTTCCTTTTCCACCCAAATTGCCAGGGAACTGGCCGACTGAGCCTGCGCCGAAAGCCAAGCAGGACAACATGCCCGTTCAACTACTACCTTTGCCCACTTACGCTTCTTGGCTCAATCCGATTGAAAAGCTGTGGCGTTGGCTAAAGCAGGAGGTATTGCACCTGCACCGATTCAGCGATGATTGGCCAGAATTGCGTGAAGTTGTGGCTAGTTTTCTTGACCAATTTGCCACCGGCTCTGACGCGTTGCTTCGCTATGTTGGTTTATTACCTATTTAAATTGTTAATGTTCATTAGCCCCAGGTCGCCAATCCATTTTATAAGCAAATTTAGTTAGCGGTTACGGCCGTTTGGCACAAGGCAGTCAGCCAGATTGCCCCCTGCCACCCGAAATCAGCAGATTTTTATCCGCGTTCATCCGCGTTAATCTGCGTCCCATTTTAAGGAGATAAAAAAATGAACGAAGAACGTAAAATGATTTTAACCATGCTGGCCGAAGGCAAAATCTCGGCTGAAGAAGCCAATACCCTGCTAGAAGCGCTGGACATCAGCGAGGTAAAACCCGCCCAGCCAGTGCCTCCCATCCCCCCGCTGCCGCCCAAACCGCCCAAAATGGTCACGCCACCCCAGGTGTCCTACGAATGGGAGTGGGATGACCGCAGCCGTGGCCGCAACCGCCAGCGCATTACGCCGCAGTTTGCGGAAGCAATGGCCCAGGTGGGCCTGGCAGATTTGACAGAGGACGAATTGTGGGAGCTGCAAATTCACAACGTGCGCCCCGGCTACATCCGCCGCCTGCAAGAGGCGGGCCTGACCGACCTGAATGTAGACGAAATTGTGCAATTGGCTATCCACAACGTCCGGCCGAATCTCATTGCAGAAGTACGCGCTCTTGGCCTGGACGATCTCACCGCCGACGAGGTCGTGCAGCTCGGCATCCACAACGTACGGCCAGACTACCTGCGCCAGGTGCAGGCGCTTGGCCTGACAGACCTGACTGTGGACGACATCGTGCAGCTCAGCATCCACCGTGTACGCCCAGAAATGATGCAGGAAATCCGCGAGCTGGGGCTGGACGATTTAACGGTAGACGATGTGGTGCAGTTGGGCATTCACAACGTACGGCCGAATCTCGTTCGGGAAATTCGCAGCATGGGGCTGACCGATCTGGACATTGACCAAATCGTGCAGTTGGGCATCCACAACATCCGCCCGGAGCTCATCCAGCAGCTACAAGCCACCGACCTGGGGCCGTTTGACCTGGACGACATCATCAACATGGGCATCCACAACGTCTCGGCCGATTTCATCAAGCAGATGACGGCGTTTGGCCTGCCCGATTTGGATGCCGAAGAGCTGGTCACCATGCGCATTCATGGGGTTGATCCCAACTTTGCCGCCACGGTTTTTGCCCTGAATCTGCCAGACATCTCGGCCGAATCGCTGGTGACGATGCGCATTCACGGCGTGCGCCCCCAGTTTGCCGAGCGGATGCAGGCGGTTTTGGGCAAAGGTCTCACCGCCGAAGATTTGGTAACGATGCGCATTCACGGCGTCTCGCCCAAATTTGCCGAGCGCATGAAGGCCAAAATGGGTGATTCGCTCACGGCGGATGAGTTGGTGGAGATGGTGATTCGCGGCGTGCCGGAAGAGAGTTGGTAAACCGTAATCGGTAAACGGTAATCCGTAAACGGTGTTCGGTAAACCGATTACCGATTACGGATTACCGACAAAACAGACTCGTCTTTGTGCAGCTTGAGCAGGGGAGCCGTTTTACTACTGTCGTCCAGGGGGGGACGGCCGTTTTCCAAACAGATCAATCGTTGTGAAGTTAATAAATAAAGGGGCGCGTCTGCGGGTGTGGGCACGGCGGCGATCAGGTCGCTGCGCCGGGCGATTTGGGCTTTGCCTTTGTCGTTGTCCTTGGGCGGTTGGGGAATCCACTCTACCAAAAGCTGACGGCCGTATCCGTCATTCGTTAGCAGCAAAATGGGGGTATTGGGTTGGGTGAGAACGGCCGTTTCCACCCGATCTCCCTTGCTCACATTCACCAACTGCGTGCCAGAGCCGCGCAGTTGATTCACTTGCGTACGCAACCCCTTGCCCCCGCGCGTGAAGAGCAGCAATTCTTCATCCCCCTCAGACCCATCAGCAAAGACCGGCACGCCGGGCAGCGGCTGGTCAAACATCAGCGGCACCGGCGCTTCAATGCTCTCGATCATCACGCGGGTGGGATACGGCCGTGCCAGCCCAGATGAGGTCACCAGCAGCAGTTTTTCTTGTTGTTTGATTTGCCGCCAGCGGGCCACCGTACACAGCACCTCCCGCTCCTCAAGTTGGAACACCTGGTTCAGCGTCACTTTCGCCACCTGCTGCTCGGCCAATTGGCGCGGCGTCAGCAGCAAAAAGCGGTACTTGGAAGTCGTAATCAGCAACTGCTCATCCCAATCGGCGGTAATGGCCCGTTGGCCGTTGGTTGGTAAACCCAATTCGCTCAAATTCTCAAAATCTCTGCGCTCTCCGCGTTCTCCGCGGTTAAAAATTTCCGGCAAAGGAACGGCCGTAATCACCTTCCCCGTCCCCAAAACCACCAGCGCCCGGTCTGCCTGCGCCATTTCCGCCTCAACCACGCCCTCCTGCACCTGGATGCGCCGCCGCAGCGTTTCGATGTTCGCCGGGCTGACGCGCGGACGGCCGCTTTCGGCTGGTTTTGTCGGGGCAACATCGGCGGGGGTGAACGCCTGGGCCGTCTCTATGCCCGCATCCAACCCGTGGGCAAAGATACCCAGCCCGGCGGTGACGCTGCTAAATGTGTCCACGCGCCGCACTTTTTCCGGGCCAAACTTGCTCTGGAGCATCTCGTCAAAAGCCGGGACCTGGCTGGAACCACCCGTGCGGATCACCGCGTCAATCTGCTCCGGTTTCAGGCCAGAGGCGGCCATCGTCTCGTCAATATGGGCATCAATCGCCGAAATTTCGGCGCGGATAATCGTCTCGAACTCGCTGCGCGTCACAAACTCTTGCACCTTGAAGCCCGGCCCTTCCAGCGTAATCGTCGAGCCACGCTTGTCGGACAGGGTGCGCTTGGCTTGCTCCACAATGTCAAACATTTGCAGGCCATAGTTGCTGGACACCAACGCCTCCAGCGCTTCAATCTGGTAGCGGCGCTGGGCGGTTTGGGCGATGTCGTGCAGCATCCGTTTGTTTTCGGCCGTTTGCAGCTCCAAAATCGTTTGCCAGCTAGAAAATGAGTCATAAATCCAGCTGGGGATGGTGAGCGCTTTGTGGCGGGGGCCAAAATAGCTGCCCTCGCCAAAGTGGCGCGGCAGCTTGGCCCGCACCAGCTTCTGGTCGAACACGTCGCCCGCCACCGGGATGCCGCCCGTGGCCAAAACGCGCTGGCTGGTGCGTTCGCCCAGGTGCATCACCGTCAGGTCCAGCGTACCGCCACCAAAGTCAAACACCAGCACGTTTTGCGGCGATTGGATGCTGGCTTCGTAGCTGTAGGCGGCGGCGATTGGTTCCGGCTGGAGGTAGACGGTCTCATAGCCAGCCTGGAACGCCGCTTGTAGCAGCCGCACCTGCGCCAGCCGATCCTTCTCTGGACTGGTGGCGAAGCGGACGGGGCGTCCCAGCACCACCTGCTTGAGCGGCGTGCCCAGATGCTGTTCGGCGCGGGTTTTGGTGATGTTGAGGTAGAGGGCAATCAAATTTTCCAGCGAGTAATAATGCTGGCCGATGACGGTGCCGGGATAATCGCTGTCGCGCAGGCTGGTTTTGATGGAAAGCAGCAACCGTCCGGGCGAGAAAACGTCCACGTAGACGTACACATCGGTGACGTAATGCATGTCGGCCCCACGAATTTCAATCTCACCAATCCACACCTTTTTGGTTTTAACAGGGCGGCCGACGTTTTGGGCAAAGTACCGGTTGAGGGCGTCGCGGCCGATGTAAATTTGCTGCTCGTTGGTGATGTAGAGGGCGGTGCGGGCGACGCGCGGGTTGTTGTTGGCTGGATCGAGCGGGATTATTTGGACAGAACGGCCGTTACTCACCGCCATCCCCGAATTTGTGGTCCCAAAATCCATCCCCACAATCATGGTTCACCTCCTTTGTTGTAAGGGCGAGGCAGTTGGGAGACCTCCTGAAGTTACTTCACAACCTTATGCCCAACTGCCTCGCCCCTACGTGAATGACCGAATCAACCAGTCTAAACGCCCATTATCGTTTCGTCAAATTTTGCGTAGGGGCGGGACGGTGCGGAATTCTCCTGACCCAGCAAAGAATCTTCTCTCCGCACCGTCTCGCCCAATATGCAGAATGGGGCGAGACCGCCGGGAGCATACTTGATTTTACAGGGCACAACAGGTTCCCCATCGGTCCCGCCCCTACAAAATTGTACAAATTGCCAGTTGTGCGTGTAGGCGAATTGCCGTATAAACATCGCGTATGGTAAAAAAGTGGAAAAAACTCGATAGCGAACAGATTGCTAATTACCGCATCTTCAAAATGCGGAAAGATGTGCGGCGCTCGCCGCGCACGGGGGCCGAACACAGCTTTTTTGTGCTGGAGTCGCCCGACTGGGTGAATGTGGTGGCTCTGACGCCAGAAAACCAGGTAGTGATGATCCACCAGTTCCGGCATGGTACGGCCGAAATCACCCTGGAAATCCCCGGCGGCATGGTGGACTCCCACGAAAATGATCCGGCCGAAGCGATCCGGCGTGAGCTGTTGGAGGAGACGGGCTACGCAGCGGAAGAAATCATCCACATCGGCACAGTGGCCCCGAACCCGGCGTTTTTGAACAATCGCTGTTACACCTACCTGGCGCTGAACGCTCGTTGGCAACAGGAACCCCAGTTCGATGGCGCGGAAGACATTGCGGTGGAGTTGATTCCGATTGAAGAGATTGCGGGGTTGATTGGGAACGGCCGTATCACCCATGCCCTCGTCGTTGCGGCATTCTACCATTACGAAAACTATCTTAAATCGAAATCCGCCCAGCCGTGAACGGCCTGGGCTAGTTATGAAAGCCTCTCCGAGGCTGACCTTTAGCCCTGAAAGGGCTTCCAAAAATTAGCCGGGGGCTTCAGCCCCTGGCGGGTAGGCAAACATGGCCAAACAAGGCAAAAGCCAAAAACTATTAAGCGAAGACATCCACCTGCTGGGTGATATTTTGGGACAGGTCATCCGTCGCCAGGCAGGCGTGGAGCTGTTCGAGCTGGAAGAGGGCGTGCGGGCGTTGTCCAAGGCGCGGCGCATGGATGGCAATCCTGAAATTGACGCCAGGCTAGAGCAAATTGTCAACGGGCTAAGCGTGGAGAAGGCGGAACTGCTCTCGCGGGCGTTTGCCAACTATTTTGAGTTGGTGAACCTGGCGGAAGAGCAAAACCGGGTGCGCGTTTTGCGGGAGCGGGAGCGCAAGGCGCATCCCCAACCGTTAAAAGAGTCCATCGCGGCGGCTATCGCTCAACTGCACCAGATGGGTGTGGATGAGTACGAGATGGGCAAGCTACTAGAGAAGCTGCATGTGGAGCTGGTATTTACCGCCCACCCCACCCAGGCCAAAAGGCGGACGGTGCTCTCTAAGCTGCGCCGCATCTCTGGGGCATTAACAGAGTTGCACATACGCAATCTGCTACCCACCGAGAAAGCAAACCTGATGGCCAGCGTTTTGGCAGAAGTGACATCGCTGTGGCTGACGAACCGGACGAGAACGGCCGTTATCACCGTTACCGACGAAGTGAAAACCGGGCTTTATTACATGGGGGCAACCATTTGGGACACCTTGCCAGAAATTTATGCGAGCATGACCCGTGCTATCGCAGATTATTATCCCACCCTCACACCGCCCAAGCAGTTCCTTACCTTCGGCTCCTGGATTGGCGGCGACCGGGACGGCAACCCCAACGTGACAGCCGACGTGACGGCCGAAACATTGCGCTTGCATCGCGGGTTGGCGATGGTGCAACACCGTGAATCTGCTACCCGCCTCAACCGCTCCCTCACCGTTTCTGATTCGCTCACCCCTATTCAGCAAGAGTTTTTAGACGCACTGGCCGAAGTGCAAAACACGTCTGAGCATCTGGACTTTTTGCAAAACCGGTACCCCAACGAGCCGTACCGCCTCTGGGCGGCGGCGCTGGCTGAGGATTTGGCCACGGCCGCTTCTGGCGACATGGTGGCCCGGCTAAAAGGAGAAGCGAACCCGCCGCTGCGCCTAAAAAGCATGAAGGATTTGCTGGAACCGCTCAAGCTGATGGACAAAACACTGAAGGAAAGCAAGCTGGGCGATCTGGCGGCAGATCAACTGGCGCGGATGCGGCGGCAGGCGGAGGTGTTTGGTTTGCATGTGGCCCGTTTGGACATCCGGCAGTACAGCGATTTTAATACGGCCGTTCTCCACGAACTCCTCCAAAAACTCCATCTGCACGATAGTTTTGGCGATCTAGAAGCCGACGAACGCGCCCAAACCTTGTCTAACCTGCTGGCTTCCCCCAACCCGGACTTGAGCCAGCTCGCCGACCTGTCGGCCGAAACCGAAGAAACGCTGGCGCTGTTCCAAATCTTGTTCCGCGCCTACGATTTTTACGGCCGCGAGCTGCTTGGCCCATACATCGTCAGCATGACACACGGGCCGGAGGATATTTTGGCCCCGCTGCTGCTGGCCAAATGGCACGGCCTTTGCCTTGACCCCAACCGCGAGGACGAGGGCATGACCTTCGTGCCGCTGTTTGAAACCCGCGAAGATTTGCGCAACGCACCAAAAATCATGGCCGCGCTGTTTACCCATCCCGCCTACGCGCCGCACCTGGCGCGGGTCAACCGGGACCAGACGATTATGATTGGCTACTCGGACAGCAACAAGGATGCGGGCTACCTGGCGGCCAACTGGGAGCTGTACCAGGCGCAGGAAGCGCTGGCCAAATCGTGCGCCGATCACAATGTGAGTATCATGCTGTTTCACGGGCGCGGCGGCACGATTGCGCGGGGTGGTGGTCCCGCTAATCGCGCCATTTTGGCCCAACCACCGGGGTCGGTAAACGGCCGTATCCGCATCACCGAACAGGGCGAAGTGATTGACGAACGATACGGGCACCCCGCTGTGGCCCGTCGCCATTTGGAGCAGGTGGTCCATGCCACCCTCATGGCCAGCGTGGACCAGCGGCACGGTGGCACTATCCAGCCCCAGGATGATTGGCGCGAGGCGATGGATGAATTAGCGGCCGTTTCTTACCGCACCTACCGCCACCTCATCTACGAAACGCCGGAGCTGCTGGAATATTGGGGGGCGGCCACCCCCATCACCGAAATTAGCCAGATGCGCATCGGCAGTCGGCCGTCGCGCCGCACCGCCAAAGCCACCTTCGACAGCTTGCGCGCTATTCCCTGGGGCTTTAGCTGGATGCAGTGCCGCCACGTGCTGCCTGGCTGGTACGGCCTGGGCGAAGCGCTGGAAGCTTACGGCAACCAATCGCCAGAGCATTTGCGCCGCCTGCAAGAGATGTATAAAAAGTGGCCGTTCTTCCAGGTGGTCGTTGACAACGCCCAGGTGTCGTTGGCCAAAGCAGACATGAGCATTGCCAAACTGTACGCCAACCTGGTGGACGACGAGGCCATTCGCGACAAGATTTTTGGTGAAATTGAGAGCTCGTTTAACCGCACGGTGAACTGGATTTTGCGGGTAACGGGTCAGCGCGAACTGCTAGACAACGACCCGGTGCTGCAACGCTCCGTGCGGCAGCGGAACCCGTATGTCGATCCGCTGAATTTTGTGCAGGTGGCCCTGCTGCGACGACTGCGCTTCTTGCCAGAAAAAGATAGCCCCAAAGCGCAGCAATTGCTGCACGCCATCTTTTTAACGATTAATGGGATCGCATCGGGACTAAAAAATACGGGGTAGCTGACCTAATCTGTCATTGAGTCTTTGAAACTGAGCAGCAAAATGTAAGCGCGAGTTGGCTTATCCTTGAAGTAGGCCGGACTAAAATCATTGTCCAAAAAGCCGGAGAACCCTTCCAACTCTTCTTCGCTCATCTGGTCGATATTGCGGAAGCCCATGCGCCAATCTGGAAATTGGCGTATGACAATTGGGTCTTTGGAAAGCATCGTTACGTCTTTGTGACGCGGATCTGCCTTGATGTTCTTGTAAAGTTGCAACACCGCCTCATCTTCCCCTTCGATCACCTGAATGAAGTTGCCGCCCCGGTAAAGCAGCATGCCGGTAATGTCATTTTCCACATTCATTTTGCGGCTGTACTCTAACAGATCTACGAGCTCCTTTCGGTTAAGCAGGCGTACGGCCGAACTGGCATAGATGATTGATAGCATCAGATTTTCCTCTTGTTGCAATAATTAAAGGTGATTCTAACAAGCTCAATAGGTGTGTCAATTGTCATTTGCGTATTGCCCAGACTCACAAGTACTCATTTCATAGCAGATAGGCCGATCGGTTTGGTTGAAAGGGTGCTCCGTTGGGGCTAAGCATGCTGCTCAGAGCCTGGCACAATCGGGCGCCCAATCCACGCTTTGGGGGCAGGGACGTCAAAAAAGTGGGCAATGGTGGGAGCGATGTCGGTGATCTGTACGGGCTGGGAGAGTGCACCCCCAGCCGGAATCTCTGGCCCGGCTAAAAGCAGCGGTGTGGTCATGTCTTCGGGGCAGTCGGTGCCGTGCATTTGCTCGTGGCCGCCGTGGTCGCTGGTAACCAGAACGGTGCAGTTTGGCGGCAGTGCGTTTAGCACCATGCCGATGCAGCGGTCGGCGTGGGCGATTGCTTGCAGGTAAGGCTGGCTCATCCAGCCCCAGGCGTGCCCGGCGATGTCGGTGCCGCCCAGGTAGACGAAGGCAAAGTTGAATGGGTTATTTGCTAGCCAGCGGGCAGCGAGTTGGGCAACGGCCGTATCTGCCCCACCATCTCCCGTTGTGTCCTTCACCATAAACGAGGCGTTGAGCGCACCCGGACGGCCCAAATCGCGCAGCTCTTCCCAGTTGTAGAAGAAGGCGGTAGTCAGCCCAGCGTCTTGCAGTACGTCAAACAGGCCGGGGACGGGGCGCACCTGGGGTGTCCAGATGTTGGTGGTGATGCCGTGGCGAGACGGCCGTACGCCTAAAAACAGCGAGGTGTGGCAGGGCAGCGTCATCGACGGCATGACGGTTTGGGCCGTGAGCGTATGTGCACCCGCCGCCAGCAGCCGATCCATCACCGGCGTGTCCGCCTGCGTCAGGCCATCGGGCCGCATCCCATCGACTAAAAAAAGAACAAGTTGTTTTGACTGGCTCATGTTGGAAACCGTTTTCCTTTATGCGTCATTCCCGCGCAGGCGGGAATCTGTTTTTTTGTAAGAAGATAGATTCCCGTGAAAACGGGAATGACAAACACAGATGGCTCTGCTGAAAAAACCACAGATTTCACAGATTTTCCTCTGGGCTTCTTTGAGGCTTTGCACCTTCGCGTGAGTTTTTTCAGTGGACTCACAGATATTAACCTATCCCAACCAGGATCAGGCCAACGGAAACGACGCCGATGCCTAGCAACTTGGGCGCGTAGCGCGGCTCTTGTTGCAGGGTAAGCCCCAGCACCGCGCCGATGGGGATGCTGAGCTGGCGGAAGGCAGCCACGTAACTCACGTTGGTCACGTAGGCCATCGCTGCCAAAACTAGCCCGTAGGTAGACATAATGATGATGCCCGTAAGCAGACTGGTCAGCAGCAGACGGCGATTTTGCCCCAATTGTCGCAGTTGGCGACGTTCCGTCGGTGAAAACAGGGTGGCCAATCCCAGCATGAGGGCGGTGCTGCCCGTTTGCAGGGGGATAAACAGGAGCGTGACCTGGCTGTTGGTTAAAGGCAGGCTGGCACGCAGTTGCCGCAGCGCCTGATCGTCAAAAAGTGTGTAGCCAGTCGTGCCAATGGCGGCCACCAGTGACATGAGGATGACGATGTCGAGATAATTGTGCAGACGCAGCTCCTGGAAGTTATGCAGGGGCAGGATGATGCAGCCTGCGGTGATTAGAATCATGCCTGCCAAGGCCAGATTGCCAACCTCGCCGGTATGGCTCAGGAGTAAACTGACTCCGGCTACCATCAAAACGGGCAGGGCACGTACCAGCGGGTAAGCCAATGAGATGTCGCCCTGCCGATAAGCGCCAGCCAGGCCAAAGAAGTAGATGGTTTGGGAGATGCCGGTTCCCAGTACCATGATCCATACGGCCGTTGGCAACAACTCCAAGACGCCACGATAAATAATGAGAACGGGGGAGACGGTGAGGGCGGCAAAGACGGCCGTTAAAAAGAAAAACGCCAGCGACGGACTGCGCCGTTTGCTGATGAAGTTCCAGCCAGCGTGCATGAAGGCAGACACAATGATCAAAATTGCGGCAGTAAGGCTCATAAGGTTGGGGATTATAGCGGGGGAGGGGCTGTTGGAAAACGGCCGTTCACGCACCAAAGTTGGCAAACTTATCAGCAATAAACCGATAATCCAGCCAGGCCGATTCATCCATGTCCCACGCATTGCGACATTCAGCCAGGATGATTGTTTTGTGGCTGTTGACTGTTTTGACTGAAATGACCAATTCGTCTGCCACTTCTTGGGGAGATAGCCCTGTGGCGAAAGCCTGTAGCACGTCTTTCTGGCGGTGGGTGAGTTGTTGGAAAACGGCCGTTTGCTTTAACTTGTCCGCATCATCCAGCACCTGACGATGGCTTGCCAGTACATCTTTGCCATCTGTGACGGGGCGTGTTAGCTGGCGCAGCGCCGGGAAATAGCTGCCCCACGGCATCATGGGCACTTCGATGAGCTGGAAGCCAGCTTCCGGCGGTAGATGCATCAGTTTGCCATCGTGGGTTGGTTCTAGCCAATCATCCGGGGTATAGCCGTGCCACAGTCGGTCTTCGTGCCCAAAATGGAGCATGGCGGCCGACATGGTCATAAAGCCAAGCATTTGCCGTCCGCCGCTAATGCACACATGCAGGGTGTGGTGGTTATTTTTTAGCTTGATGAGTAACTGGCTGATTGCTTCCCAGGCGGCGTGGGCGTCGGCCTCGTCATGAATGTCTGCCAGCTGGGCATCTTTAGTTCTGAGTTGGTGGAATTCAAGGCGAATATTGCGGTAGTGGGGGCTGGTAAATGCGGTAATAATCTTTTGAACGGCCGTTTGTAATCGCGGTGAATCCATCGCCAGATGCACAAGCAGCGCATGATCCAGGCGCACGCCCTGCGCTAACAGGGCATCTATAGCCAAAGTAATGACTTGCGGCTGCCCACCTAACGTGGCTACAACTGTTGTTTGCCGTTTCATACTCATTAAAAACAGGCCTGACCAAGGGCGAAAACAGGCCAGGCAAAAAGAAGGGCTGATCTGGATATGGGTTATAAAATCAGGGGAGCTGGCTGTGGTTGGTATGTTTTGGAAGTTGAAAGCATCTGGTACATAAAATGGTTAAAAAATAGCTCTTGTTGTAGCCGCTCTTGGAACATAAACTGTGAGTCGTTTTGCCAACGGTGAATTGTGTTTAAGAAAGGAATGTAAATTGGGTAGAGAAATCCCACAGGCCTTGAAGCCTGCTGCATTTCTTTAACCAATCGGTGGAAACGCGGATCTATCATCAAATGTTGTCCGCACATCAGGCCGCCTGCCACAATTAAACCATTGGGTAAGGCCAGATGTTCGATATCGGTTAATAGCAAATCAGCTGGTAAATCATCGCTATATTTTGCAGCCAGTTCGTAAGTTGATGGGCTAGAGTAGAGGCTGAAAACTGTTAAATTTACGTGACTGGAGCAGAAAAATTCGGCCGTTTGTGCAATGCTTTTTTCGTCAAATCCTTCCGCAACTACTAGAAAGCAGTTCTTATTTGACTTCATGATTATCATTCCCCTAAAATGACAGGATGACAGGAAATGGCCTGTCATCCTGCACATTTCCCCGTTCTGGTACGCCACCCACACTTTAACAGGGCCAGGGCATAAAATGAATATGGAAAAAGGCCAACTTTGGCAAACTTGATTAAAAGGTGGCAAAATGCGCATATTCGCGCTATTTTGAGCAAAAATCTCAAGCATTTAGGCTAAATAATGAAAATATCTGACTTACCAAAACAGCTTAAAAAAGATATTCAACAGACTCTAAAACAGTATCATATGGTTACGGAACCCCAAAGCACGGAGCTCTCTAATCTGGTTTTGGTACAAATGCGAGAGCAAAATCAGACGACGCTTCCTAAACGGCAGGCAATCAATGCGGTGCTAGATGAGGGACTCTCGCAAATGATGCTGCGTCAGCCAGAAAGTGGTCAAATTCTATCCAGGCGGTTCCGAGATAAAATTTCGATTGCTCAGGTAAGCCAGGAGTTAAGCCTGACTATTGATCAGGTAAAACATAAACAAAAAGATGGTTTTGAGGAATTGGCCAAAATTATTTGGACTATGGATTATGAAGCACGCCTGGCACGTGTAGCGGAGCAAAAAAGCAAGCTAGAGGCAAAAAGGTATACCGAACTATTTGGCATTGATACCCTTTTTAAGGCGCTTTATGAGCAGCTAACCTCTGAAAGTACGCCGTGGGTGGTTACGCTGGCAGGTATTGGTGGGATTGGCAAGACATCGCTGGCAAATTACACCGTGCGCAAGGTGGTGGAAACGTTAAAGTATCATGATGTGGTTTGGTTAACTGTTTCCGAGGGGACGCAAAGGAAACGGCCGTATCCAGCCACAACGCCTCAGCAAACATTTGACAGGCTCATTTTACAACTGTGCCGCAAAATGCTACCTAGCCTCTCAAACCAAGCGTCGCAAGAAGAACGCCTGACGCAGTTGCAATACCTGCTAAAAAGCCAACGGTATCTAATCATTGTGGATGACTTGGAACTGGAAGCAGATACGGCATATTTAATTTCTGAGTTGATTACCCTGGCAAGCCCCAGCCGCTTTTTGCTTACTTCGCGCACCCAACCTATCCCGCATTCTGGCTCACAATCCATTTGTTTGCCGGAACTCAGCGAGGAGCACAGCATGGCGCTCATTCGTCATTATGCCAACGAGATTGGCTTTACCGCTGCCGCAAAAGCTGATGATGAAGCGTTACGGCCGATTTACGAGTTGGTCGGGGGGAATCCGTTTAGCCTAAAACATCTAGTAAACCTCGCCTTGCGCCGCCCGCTAAAACCTTTGCTGGTTTCGTTAAAGCAACGGCCGTTAGAAAGCGGCGACGAGATATATAAGCATATCCTCCACGAAACCTGGTTAAGCCTCAACGACGACGCCAAAACTGTTCTGGCCGTAATGACCCTATCAACGGAAGGCGGTATGGATCCTGAGCAAATAGCAACCTTTAGCGGGCTGCCCGATAGCAAGCTTTGGCCTGCCATTAATGAATTGATTGGCCGTTCGCTGTTAGAAGTTAGAAGCAGTACCTTGTGGGAACGCAGCTATGGCATTCACCGCCTTACGGAGCTTTTCCTTCGCACCTTGATAAATGGCGATGATGACCAAACGATTGATTTCAAAGATGGACACAATGAGCTTTGACATTAATGCTGTTCTGGCCAACGCTATCAAGCGAGGGTTAACTGAATATAAAAATCAGCTATTCTCCCCGACTAAGCGGGCAGACTGGCTAAAACCGCAACACGCCTCTATATTAAAAACAATTGTCGAAAGCTTTAACTATCCACAGCTCCAGCCAGAGGGCGTACAGCTTTTTCTGGATATATTTGCGACTTTTGAACGGTGGGGATTATGGTCAGACTATATAACTGTTTCAGAAGAGGCCATCAGGCTTGATCTGCCTGTAGAACAACTGGCTTATCTCCATACCAATTTGGGGCATATGCACCATCTTAACCGCAATTTTATTGATTCGCTTCATAGTTTAGAGTTGAGCTTGCAACTTGTTGAAGAGCACCAGCCAAATGAACTTTTGGGGCTTATCCACCACCGCTTGATGAATACATACATTGGGCTTGATAAACCTGAAATTGCCCAGGAGCATGGGCTTCAAGCCTTGGCGCTGCTTGGTGATGCTCCCTCAAAAACAAGGGCCTCTGCCTATGATTCGTTGGGGCGAATTTATACGCGCCTGGGCAATGTAGCATTGGCAGAAAAGCGGTTTCAGGATGCCTTGTCACTTTGGGCGACACAGAAAGATTACACGCATATGGCGCGTAGCTACATCAATTTGGGTTATCTGTTTTTGGGGGAAGATAAACTTGTAGAAGCACAAAAATGCTTCGAAAGTGCCCTAAAGGCACTGGGCGATCTGTCAAACATCTTGGATGAGGTCAATGCCAGAAATGGTTTAGGCATTGTGCATTATAAAATGAAAGATTATGACAGCGCGGTGACTGTTTTTCGTGAAGCAGCGAACACATTGGAACGCGAGTTAGGGGACAATGTTGGCTGGTATGCTTTACGTGGAATGCTGATTCATAATGTAGGCAACGCCTTGTTGGCCAAAGGAGACTTTCAACTGGCTCTTGTCATTTTGAATAGATCAAAAACCTTTTGGCAGCAAGCGAACGACAATTTGCAAATGGCAAACACTATTGGCACCATTGCTGAGGCTTACCAGGCGGATGAAGCGTGGGAAACGGCCGTTGCCACCTACGATGAAGCGCTAACTGTATTGGCAAACTTTCCAAATCATCCTTGGGCAAATAGACTCAAAGATAATTTCTCTAAAGCGAAAAAAACATGTGCTGAACAGCTAGAACCGCTTAAGGCGGCCTAACCATTCAGCACATGTGCTAACTTGATCTTAGCCGGGGCAGCTTACCTGTACATACGAACATTCCCCGTCGGGTGACGGTGCAGTTGGAGCCACAAAAAAGACAAACATCAAACCTGCCGCAACTGCCAAATGAACCAACTTAGATTTTAAAGACATTCCGATACCTCCACACGTTTGGAGGCTCCGGTGTAAGGCGCGCCCAGGGTTGTCCCTCTTCATGAAGTCCACAAGAGCCTGGATTTAATACAACTGCATGCGAACTATAATTTACCTGTTCGCTGCAAATAATGCGTGAGAACCCTGCTGAGTAAGTTCTGAAAATAGTTCTGAATTCGGCACGTTAAAATGCAAAGGAACCAGCTAAAGTGGCCAGTTTACGCCATCCGGCACTCGCCCATCATTGCACGCTATGTTAGAATCGCCACCGTGGAAACGATAGATTATTTGGTCATTGGGCACATTACGCGAGACATCGTCGCAGCGGGTAACCTTGTGGGTGGTACGGTTGCGTATTCAGGCCGGGTGGCGCACGCTTTGGGGTGCAACACGGCCGTTCTCACCAGCTGTGAGCTGGATTATGAAGGGTTGGCCGCGTTAACACAGCTTGCCCTTGAGGTGATTCCTGCAACCCATACCAGCACCTTTGAAAACATTTATGGCGCAAACGGCCGTACCCAAATGCTCTACACCGTTGCCGAGAAAATTCGCCCCGAACATTTGCCATCAACCTGGCAGCAGCCATCTGTTGTGCATCTGGGACCACTCACCAACGAGGTAGACCCGGCCATCATGCGCCAGTTTGCTAGCAGCATTATTGGGTTAACGCCTCAGGGCTGGCTGCGCCGCTGGACGGAAGACGGCCGTATCTACGCCCGTGAATGGCCCGAAGCCGAACAGTTTTTACCGCTGGCCGATGTGGTTATTCTGAGCGAGGAAGATTTGCTCAACGACGAGATGCTGCCCCGCTATCGGCAGCTTGCCAAGCTCCTCATCATGACCGAGAATGTGCGTGGCTGCACCGTTTTTGCCGGGGATGAGGTGCGCCAAATCCCAGCTCCAGCTGTGGTGCAAATAGAGCCAACGGGCGCGGGGGACATTTTTGCAGCCGCCTTTTTAACAAAATACGCCAGAAACGGCAGTAACCCGTGGCAAGCTGCCGAATTTGCTAATTTTGTGGCTGCCCAATCGGTTACCCAAACTGGCCTGGATGCCAAAATTGAACTTATTCAACAAGTGACACGAGCAAATTACTCAATTACTTAATTGCTAAATTACAACTTTTGTAATTGGGTAATTAGGTCATTGGGTCATTGGGTAATTCATTCATGACAACAAAAATTTACGCAATTGCCAATCAAAAAGGGGGGGTCGGTAAAACGACCAGCGTCATCAACCTGGCCGCCTTTTTAGCCTCTAGTGGGCGGCGTGTGCTGGTGGTGGATATGGATCCCCAGGCAAACGCCACGTCTG
Organism: Ardenticatenaceae bacterium; assembly: GCA_020634455.1. Classification (GTDB taxonomy): domain Bacteria; phylum Chloroflexota; class Anaerolineae; order Promineifilales; family Promineifilaceae; genus Leptofilum. Next base: position 2,960,446 of record JACKBQ010000001.1, read on the forward strand.
GTTTGGGCTTCGACAAATACGAACTGGAACGCTCGACCTACGATCTTTTGCTAGAAACGGCCGCTGTAGACGACATCCTCATCCAGCACAAAGAGTACAAGCTGGATTTGTTGCCCTCCCATCCCGCCCTGGCCGGAGCCGAGGTGGAGCTGGTGAACGCCATCGGGCGCGAATACCGCCTGCGCAACGCTTTAGAGAAGATGGACGGCCGTTACGATTACATCCTCATGGACTGTCCACCTAGCCTCTCCATGCTCACCGTCAACGCCCTCACCGCCGCCAAAGATGGCATCATCATCCCTGTACAGTGCGAATATCTAGCGCTAGAAGGGCTCACCCAACTCACCCAAACCATCGAACTGGTGCAAAAATACCTCAATCCCAATTTGGCCATTCGCGGCCTTATCATGACCATGTATGATAGCCGCACCAACCTCAGCCGTCAGGTGGTAGAAGAGGTGCGCCGCTACTTCCCCGGCAAAGTATTCCGCACCATCGTGCCGCGCAACGTGCGCCTGAGCGAAGCGCCCAGCTTTGGCCAACCCATCAATCTGTACGCGCCCAATTCGCCCGGTGCAGTCGCTTACAAAGTGCTGGCTGCCGAACTGGTGAAAGGAGACATGACGGCTAAGTCAACGACAGCGGGGGTGGCCGCATGACCAAAAAACGTGGCTTAGGGCGCGGTCTTGGCGCGCTCATCCCCAGCGATCACCCGGCTTCGGCGGAAGAGGGGGGCGTGAAAGTGGTGCCGGTAACGGCCGTATCCCCCAACCCTCACCAGCCGCGTACCCACATGGACGCACAAAAGCTGCAAGAGCTGGCCGATTCCATCAAAGAGCATGGCCTCATCCAGCCGCTCATCGTTACTCAGGCAGAAGGTGGCTACACCCTCATCGCCGGGGAACGCCGCTGGCGGGCTTGCCAACTGGCAGGCCTGGACGAGGTGCCGGTTGTGGTCAAAGAAGCCACGCCGCAGGAAATGTTGGAGCTGGCCATCATCGAAAACGTGCAGCGGGCTGACCTCAACCCGCTGGAAGAGGCGTTCGCTTACCAGCAGCTCGCCGAAGAGTTTGGCTTTACCCACGAACAAATTGCCCAACGCATGGGCAAAGGGCGCTCCACCATTACTAATTTGATTCGTTTATTGGAGTTACCGGAAAATATTCAGCAGGCGGTGGCAGACGGCCGTATCAGCGGTGCACACGGTCGCGCCTTGCTTCCCTTACCCAACGCCACCATGCAAACCAACGTCATGAACGACATCCTTAAGTTCAATCTTAGCGTGCGCCAGGTCGAGGCTCGCGTCACCACCCTGCTCTCCGCCAAAAAGCCAAAAGCGAAAAAATCCCGTCCCGGCCTACCGGTTGAGCTAGAAGCACTGCAATCCCAGTTTCAAGACAGCCTGGGCACCAAGGTGAACATCGAAAGCAGCGGCAAGGGCAAAGGGCGCGTTATCATCCACTACTACTCCGACGAGGAACTGCAAGCCGTCTACGACGCCATCATCGGCGAAGAGTAACTGCAAACAGTTACGCGAATTGATTTTAATACGTTATTCGAAACTTCTGACGATTTGCAATTAGAACAAGCTGAAATCATTGTTGATATTAGTTCTGGAAAACAATGGGTAACAGAAAAAAAGCTACTATTTTTGCATTTATGCTTTTGTTATTGACCTGTTGCACAGAGCAATCCGATTTGGAATCCACGCCCAGAGCCGTAAAAACTTCCCCGGATATTCAACCTGTAACAGTTACAACTGAGGCCCTCGCTGCCACACCGTCTAATGGAGCATCTATTCCCCAAGTGGCCGTTTCCCCAGAAAACACAAAAGAGATTGCAACACCAGATGTTATAACGCCCTCTCCTCTAGCAACTGAGGAAGCTTCAAACACGCCACTTGCACCAACATTGACATCAATGCCGACACCTTTGCCACTGTCGGAGCTTATCTGGAGCGAAAGCATAGACGTGATTGCGACGACTAACAGCCAACAATTAATCTGGTCGCCAGTTATAAATGAATTTATTGTTGATTCTTGCGCGGAGCTGCCTTTTTTAGACCCACGCCCAGATGTTTTTATTTTTGTTGCCAGGGAGCCAGACTTCAAGATTGAAGGCCTTGAAACTTCCGAGGTCTTTTGCTCAGAGTATACGCGCTTTGAATGGCGACCTGACGGGCAGCAAATTTTGTTCAATGCGCTACCTGTGTCAAGTCCACTCATTGAATCCGGTTTCTTTGATTCAACTTTGCTGTTTGCGATGGATCGTGATGGGACGAATCTTCATATGCTTAGTACGGGTGGTTGGTTGTTTAGATTTGACGGCTGGATGAATAACAGTCGGCTTATAAAAAGCAGTTATAGAGGTGGAGGAAACTGGATTGTTAGTATTTACGACATCGATTCAGAGGAAGAATTAGCTTGGGCCTGGATTTACGCGCATCTAGTCCAGGACGCAAATGCTCAGTATGTTGCGACAGAAAGTGGTGAACCTTGCTGCTTTATGTCTGCGGCTGTCTTTTCTACCACGCTTCTGAGGCCTGAACCAGAGCCAACGCCTGAGTTAAACCAACGTGAAGGCGTTGGCCCATACATTAATCATCTTTCATTAGTTGAAGAACCCCGGCAGCTTCTCTTTAATTCAAAGTTTGAAGATTGGATCGACGCAAGCAATCAAATGCTCGTTCTGACGTGGAATGCCGACGTGAATTTGGCCTCGGTCGATATTATACATGATACATCCGTAACTGATTTGCAAGTTTGGGATGTCAATTCTGACACTTTGATCAAGGTGATACCCGGCGGAATTTGGGGCCGAATTTCGCCTGACCGACGTTATCTAGCATATCTTGAACCATCTTCTCAATCACCAGTATTGGAGGTGCTTGACAGAAATTCTGGGACGATCATTTTTGAAGAAGCTGCAAGCGCAGAATATGAACGTTTTCCCGGAGCCGTAAACGCTTTTGCTTCTTTCTCCCCAAACGGCCGTTTCTTGACCTTTTTTAACGCAAATGCCCAACTTGTGATATACGACATGGAAAACCGCACAATTGTTTCCACCATTTCGGGCAGCCTGGTAACCCCAAGTTGGTCACCTGACAGCCAAAGGTTTGTTTTTGAAAACCCATCGGCTGGATTATCACTTTTTGATATACAAACGAATCGTGCGTTCCCACTTGCCCTTTCTGGTAATGATCGTTTGGCTTCGCCTCAGTGGTCATACGATGGATCTTTTTTGAGCGTTACTGTTTTGCAGGTAGATGGAACCTGGGATACGGTCATACTGGCTATCAAACAATGATCAACCTATTCTCTAAAAAAGAAATTCTCGCGTAACCTCAGATTATCATAGAATCACGTTGAATAAGGAAAAATATGATTAGCATTGGCGCAACGGCCGTTATCGTCCAAGATAATACAGTGCTGCTGGTAAAACGCGAGGATTTTGAAGTGTGGGCCTTACCCGATGGTGTCAACCGAACCGAGTTTTACCAGTGGTACTACTAGACTCCATAGGTCAATTTTTAAAAATTGACCTACAGCCCTCGTTCACCCCGAATGTAAGGAACGCCCAACGCAGCCGGTGCGCCTAGCCGCTTACGAGCTACGGCGCGAGACCCAACCACCAGAGCAATGATCGTCAAAATAAAGGGCATCATCTGCAAAAAGAAGCCAAAGTTGGAATTAATAAACAGCGGATTTCGCAAGCCAAACAGCGTGGCTGGCCCTTGCAAATCCAAAATACCACGCCGCAATGCGCCAAATAAATAGCCACCTAGCGCCGCCCGCAGCGGGTCCCACTGGGCAAAAATCACAAGCCCTACGGCAATCCAGCCCTGCCCGGAAGTGGTTTGCGTACTGTACCAACCCGGCGATACGGACAAACTAATTGTCGCCCCCGCCAAACCAGCCAGGCAGCCCCCCACAAACACATACAAATAACGCAGCTGGTACACGTTAATTCCCATCGTATCGGCCGCTTCCGGCTTTTCGCCAACGGCGCGCAGGTGCATACCGGGGCGGGTGCGGTGAATGTAATACCAGGCCATTGGTGCAAAGATGTAGCCCACATACACCAGCAAGCTGTGATCAAAAAAGAAAATTGGCCCAATCACGGGTATTTGCGACAGCAGTGGAATATCTACGGCAGGTATTAGCGGTGGGTTTTGCCCGGTGAGCCCTTCTCCCAGTACCAGTGCCAACCCTGTGCCTAAAAAGGTGAGCGACAGGCCGCTCACCACCTGGTCGGCCTGAAAATGGATGGTGACCAGCCCGTGTGCCAGGCTAATGATGCCACCTGCCAGCATGGCCGCAAACAAACCCAACCACGGGCTGCCGCTGCTTAAGGAGGTGCTGAAACCGGCCATCGCCCCTAAGAGCATCATGCCTTCCACACCGAGGTTAAGAATCCCGGCGCGTTCAGCAAAAATTTCGCCAACGGCGGCAAAAAGCAATATGGTTCCGGTGGCTAAACCAGCGTGCAAAATAATGATCGGGTCCATGCAAATCTCCTAAAAGCTATCCACAGATTTCACGAACACAGATTGAAAACTTAAAATCTGCGAAATCTGTGCAATCTGTGGCTTTTATGCCAGGCGAACGAGGCGAATTTTGTAGCGCAGCAGGACGTCGCTGCTGATGACCATGAACAGGACGATGCCTTGCAGCAAATTAGAAAGGCCTGATGGTTGAATTTCGCGGCCAGCAACGATAAGGGCACCAAACAAAATCGAAACGATGATGACGGCAAACGGATTTAGCTTGGACAGCCAGGCCACGATGATGCCAGTAAAGCCGTAGCCGGGCGAGATGCGCTCTTGCAAACGGTGCACCACACCGCTGATTTCGGCCATGCCAGCCAAACCAGCCAGCCCGCCGGAGAGCATCATGACGAAGACAACGTTGCGGGTGATGTTGATGCCTGCGTATTTGGCGGCGTTAGGGTTATCGCCAATGAGCTTGATTTCGTAGCCCCAGCGGCTCCGTTCTAAAATCCACCAGACGGCTACGGCGGCAATGACGCCAAACAGAATGCCCAAATGTAGCGTAATGCCGGAAAAGGCGCTGATCTCGCGGGCATAGTCGGCCAGGCGGGGCAGCCAGGCATTTTTCTCGAAGACGGGCGTCATTTGGAAACCAGCATCGGACCATTTATCGAAAATCCAGAAGTTGTTCCACAGAATGGCGACGTAGTTAAGCATGAGGGTGGTGATGATTTCGTTTACCTGGTAGCGGGCTTTAAGGTAGCCTGGAAAGAAGCCCCAAATTGCGCCGCCGAGCATGCCCATGATGACCATCATCAAAATAACAACAAAGCGAGGGGTTTCGGGCCCAACCAGGGGAACAAGTACGACGAGGCTGGCGGCAAATGCGCCTATGTAAAATTGCCCTTCTGCACCAATGTTCCACAGTTTCATTTTGAAGGCGACGGTGCAGGCCAGCCCCACCATGAGGAGGGGGGTTGCTTTTACGAGCGTGTCTGAGAAGACGGGCCAACTGCCGAAGGTGGCCTGAAAAAAGAAGCGCATGACCACCAGGGGCTGGCCGCCAATAAGCTTGAGTACGATGCCGGCGATGATGAAGGCGATAATGACGGAGCCAATGGACGTGGCGGCTGGTAGCCAGCGGGGAATATCTTCGACGCGTTTTTCGATGTGCAGGGTGTAGGGAAAGGTGCTCTTACTGGTTGTGGGGCTTGTGGTGCTCATGCGGTTGCCTCTCCTTTCATACTACCGGTCGTCGTTGAGGATGGGGGTGGCTCTTTTGCCTTTTCTTGGGCGCTGCCTGTCATCATGAGACCTATCTCGTTAATGTCGGCTTTGTTTGCGTCAACGATGCCCATGATATGGCCGTCAAAAATCACAGCAATTCGGTCACTCAAAGCCAGCAACTCTTCCAGCTCTTCAGAGACGAGGAGGACGGCCGTTCCATTTTCCCGTTGTTCCAGCAGCAGCGTCTGAATCGCTTCGATAGCGCCGACATCCAGGCCGCGTGTGGGCTGGACAGCTACCATGAGATTCGGCTGGGCCGAAATTTCACGAGCCAAAATTACCTTCTGTAAATTGCCGCCAGACAGTTTCCGGGCCATCGTTTCTACGCTGGGGGCTAAAATATCGTACTTTTGTTTGAGGTTGCGGGCGCGTTCGCGGGCACGATTGAAGTTAATTTGCCACCGGCTGCTGATTGGCTCGCCACGATAGCTCTTCATGATCGTGTTTTCGGTGATGCTCATGTTGGGGGCGCTGCCAACCTTGGTGCGGTCTTCCGGCACGTGCGAAACGCCGGTGCGGATTGCCTTGATGGGGGGCTGGTTGGACAGATCTTCGCCATTCACCTGGATGGTGCCAGTGCAAGGACGCAAGCCAGTGATCACTTCTGCCAGTTCGCTTTGCCCGTTGCCTGCCACGCCAGCGATGCCCAAAATTTCGCCGCTGCGCACCTCTAGCGAGACACCACGCAAGGCAGGCACGCCTTTGTTGTTTTCGGCACGAACGTCTTTCATGGAGAGGACAACCTGGCCAGCCTGGTGAGGCTTTTTCTCGACGGCAAAAACCACGCTGCGGCCGACCATCAGTTCGGCCAGCTTTTCGCGGGTGAGGCCCTCGATGCTGTGCCCTTCGGCGGTAACTTTGCCTTTGCGCAATACGGTGATGCGGTCGGCAACGGCCGTTACTTCATGCAATTTGTGGCTAATAAAAATGATTGACTTGCCCTGATCCACCATGGAACGCATCGTTTTCATCAGGTCATCAATTTCTTGTGGAGCAAGAACGGCCGTAGGCTCATCCATAATCAAAATATTGGCCCCACGATACAGCGTCTTCAAAATCTCTACTCGCTGCTGTTCCCCCACAGAAAGCTGCCAGATTTTGGCCTTGGGGTCTACCCGCAAGCCAAACTGGTCTTGCAGCGCCAAAATCTTCTTATCATACTCAGCCAGATTCATGAAAAATTTGGGATCATCCAGCCCTAGTAAGATGTTTTCGGTGACCGTTTGTGTGGGCACCAACATGAAATGCTGATGCACCATACCAATGCCCCTGGCAATTGCATCCTTTGGCGAATTAAAGCTGACCTGCTCCCCATTAACCCAAATAGTGCCGGAAGCTTGTTTATACAAACCGGCCAGCACATTCATCAACGTACTTTTACCGGCTCCATTTTCCCCCAGCAACGCATGAATTTCCCCCTGTTTTAGCGTTAAATTGACCCGATCATTGGCCAATACACCGGGGAAGCGCACAGTCACTTCCTGCATATCAACGGCGAGTGGTGAATTGCTCATGGCTGTATCCCTTTTGATCGGTAATCGGTAAGCGGTTTTGGGCCGTTTACCGATTACCGTTTACCGATTACGGGTTATTCAAGTTCAGGTAATTCGGCGGTGATGTTCTCGTTCCACCAATACATACAAGTGTTACAAGGTACGCCAAACTGGGCAAACCCATCCAGGTCAATCTGCTCAATGCTAACGCCATCAGCCAGAACTTCGTTACCCTGATTATCTGTGATGGGGCCTTTGAAGACATCGAAGCGAGTGAATTCGCCATTCAGCATCGCATCTAGCGTGTCGCGCACCAGCTGCAAATCTGCTTCGGGCAGGTCGGCTACGCCGGGTTGCATTGTCTCGCCATCCATAAAGCCATACAGACCCAAAGCGCCACTATCGGCATCAAAGTATTCTGAGCCAGCTTCCCAGACGCCATCTCGTGACTCTTCCACGATGCGAGCATAGACTGGTCCCCAATTCCAGTACATGGAGGTGAGGCAGGCGTCTACAACGCAGTTACCAGAGTAGTCGTAGGTGATACCCCATTTGCCATCAGGCGCTGCTTCAGCCGGGGCGGGGGTGTCGGCACCGGTCATTACAACCTGTGCGCCACCATCGAACAGGGAGGAAGCGGCATCTTTTTCAATGATGGGATCGTGCCAGGTGAAAATCCAGCGGACATCAACGGTACACTCTGGACACGTTTGCTGAACGCCCAGGGAGAAAGCATTCCCTAACCGCAGTTCTTCTGGAATGGGGAAGGTAGCGATGTAACCGAGGCGGGGGTTGCCGTCCGTTTTGGCGCGGGAACCAGCCAGCATACCGGCCAAATATTTCATATCTTCCATGGCCCCAAACAGGTTGCCAAAGTTGGTGTCATTCGATTGGAAGCCACTGATATGAACAATGTCTACATCGGGGAATTCATCGGCCACAGTTGCGGAGGCATCCATATAGCCAAAAGAGGTGGTGAAGATAATATCGAAGCCTTTGCGCGCCAGTGAACGGATGACTTGTTCAGCATCGGCACCTTCAGCCACGATTTCTACATAAGCGGTGTGAGCGTTTTCTACGTTATCCTGGACGTATTGACGGCCCACGTCATGTGCCTGTGTCCAACCACCATCATCATGGGGGCCAACGTAGACAAAAGCAACGTTGTAACAGCCTTCAACGGCCGTTGGAATTTGGTAGTTGCCTTCTTGTTCTGCTTCTCCGGTGCTGCTGCCACAATCTCCAGAAGCGGTCTCTTCTCCGCCACCACAAGCAGCCAAAGCTAACGCACCTACTAACAAGAAAATTAGTGTCATCCACAAAGTTTTATTTTTCATCATTTACTCTCTCCTCAAATTTTGTTTATGTTGTTGAGTTAGTGGCAATCTTTTGTTCATGTTTGCCAGGTTGCTCATGAGAAAACTTTTTGTTGAAATTATGGGTTTGGGATCACCTCCTTGCACAGACCAGGGTGAGTAGAATGGTACAATCCTATCAACGGTAGGGAGTTCGGTCGAGTGTAAAGAGTAACCAAAGAGTGTGATTATGCGTTAGTGCGGCATTGCATTGGTATGAGGTGATTTTAATCATGTTTTAGCAGGAAAAAGGTCCTGTTTTGCGCAGTTTGATCAAGGAGATCTTGTTTTGATTTGTTACACACGGCCGTTCCTGCCAAATAGTACCTCCAGTTCGCGTTGATAAAACGATATCGCTTTTGCATCTCCCACACTTTGCGCCAACGATAGTGCCTGTTCAGCGTCTTGCCGTGCCCGTTCAGGCTGCTGCTGCCGCTGGTGGGCCAGGCTGCGCATATGCAATAACTGCGCCTTGTGCAAAGAGCTTCCGCTGGTTTCATTCACTTTGGAGACGGCAGCCAGGGCGGTGTCTAAATGTTGCAAAGCTAGCTGCCCCTTGCCGGTGTCCAGAAAGTATTGGCTTAAAAATTGGTGGGCAATGGCCTGATGGCGCGGCGTTTCTAATCCCAGTTGCAAAGATTTTTCCAGGTTGGCAACGGCCGTTTTGGGGAACGTTCGCCTGCCACTGGATTGAATGAGCGCCAGTTGGAAATAAGCCTCTGCCAGGTTCGGATTTTGGGCGATGATTTGCGAAAGAATATTTTTAGCTTGCTGTGGCGCACCGCCGCGCCGCAGGGCATCCGCATAATTTAACGCTATGGTTGAATTTTGTGGATTTTGCTGCCAATCGGCCGCTAATTGCTTAAACGCAGCCGCTTCACTCTGGTTTTGGTGGCCAACCATCTCAAACCAGCCGCGCTGATTGGCCTGCCAGAAAAGGAGAAGAAGCGCCAGGTGGACAACGGCCGTTCCCCCACTCAAAAGCGGCGTGGAACCAAAATCATAAATAACGCGCCAGTCGCCGATGAAGGTGACGGCCGAAAAAATTGGGTAGTAGATCAGCGTGTAGTAAGACAGTGTTTTGAGTGACTGGCGGGCAAAATAGCGCAAAGTTTGGCTTTGGTTGCGGTAGAGGAGGAAGAAAAGTACGGCCGTAAAAACCAGCGACCCAAGCGTCCCAGCCAGTTTAATAAACCATTCTTGTGAAGCTAAAAACAAACGATCTTGTTCAACAAAGCCCCAATAGAAGCCGTAACCGCAGCTAACCACCCGCCCGCCAAACAGCCAAATGGGGATCGCATGGAAATATTCATGCACAATAACAGAAGGGGGGATAGCCAACAGATAGGCACCTTGTTCTACCAATCGCATTTTGGGCAGTGTCAACGGCGGCTGCCGAAAACCAGACCAATCCTTGCGGATCGCGCCAGCCAACTGCACCGCCCGAATCGCTTGCAACAGCGATAGACCGTAGAAAAGCAGTTCCAACGGACTGTTCAGATCAATTTGAAAACAACCCATAGATAATATTGAATTGTGAATAAGGAATTGTGAATTGTGATCAATCCTGATTGCCAGGTTTCATTCACAATTACCCGTTCACAATTCACGATTCACAATTGTTCGTGAGTGCCTAATTCGTTACCCAGGTGCCAGTTTCACGGCGCATCGCTTTGCCAATGTTTTGCGGGTTGGTAATTAGCGCTTGTTTGCCGCCATGATCCAAAAAGTCCATGACAGCCTCAATTTTTGGCCGCATACTGCCTGGGGCAAAATGGCCTTCCTCTAAATATTGGCGCAGTTGAACGGCCGTAACTTCACTCAAATTTTCTTGCTGTGGCGTGTTAAAGTGAATGGCCACCTGCGGCACACCCGTAGAAATCAGCAGCAGATCAACACCCAACTGCGCTGCCAGCAACCCGCTGGCCCAATCCTTGTCAATAACCGCCATCACGCCCTGGATTTCGCGCAATTCGCCTTTGGGATTGCGCACCACCGGGATGCCGCCCCCGCCAACCGCAATCACCACGCCCCCCGCCGATACCAAATGGCGAATGGATTTTTCTTCCACAATGCGGACTGGCCTGGGCGAGGCTACCACGCGCCGCCAACCGCGTCCAGCGTCCTCCACCACGCGCCACCCTTGTGATTGAAACAGTTTCGCCTGCGCTTCCGTCATAAAGCCGCCAATTGGCTTGCTGGGCGACTGAAACGCCGGGTCATCTTCATTGACCAATACCTGCGTCACCACAGAAACCACTGGCACCGGGTGGTTGCGGCTGAATAGCTCGTTGCTCAACGCCTGTTGCAGCATGTAGCCAATCGAGCCTTGCGTATCGGCCACAATGATGTCCAGCGGCGTGGTGTGTACCTCGTGGGCAGCCAGTTCATTGCGGCGCAAAATGTAGCCCACCTGGGGGCCGTTGCCATGCGTAATGATCAGCCGCCAGCCATCTTCTACCATATCGGCCAAATGGCGGCACGTTTCACGCACGGCATCCCACTGGTGGGGAATGTCGGGATTGTTTTTGTCAGTAATCAAAGAGTTGCCGCCAATGGCGACCAAAGCAGTGCGGGACAATGCGGAACCTCCAAAAACGCCTGTGGGAAAGGCAAATAGTAAGGTAGAAAATCATACCGCAGAGAGGCGACTACGGCAAAAAATTCCGCAAAAGGTCTGACAAATTGCAGGCAACCTGGCAAACGGGTGTTCAATGACGCCATAGCCAAGAAAAATTTAGGCCAGTGCCAGATTTGCAAAAAATTATCACGAATAAAACGAATACACGAATTTAACGAATTTTGAGGAGGATTCAATCCACCCGCATTGCCAATTAGCCATATTTGTGACATTCGTCCATTCGTCATATTCGTGTTTTGTGTTTCCTCGGCTGACGCGAGGGGGTATCCATGTTATAATGCCACCCTGACCGATAGGAACATCTGAGCTATGGCTAAGAAGAAAGCAACTGCGCCTAAAAAACCAATCAAACGCAAAACAGAGGCGAAATCTCGCACTACGCGGGGTGGAACCGGTAAACGGACGCCGCGTAAGCAAACGACTTCTCGCCGCAAACCTGCCAGCCCCAAGAGCAACGGCCGTTCCCTAAGCCTGAATGATGCGCAAAAAATCTTGCTGGTAGGTATCCTCATCATCTTCATCACAGTCATTATGGTGTTGAGCCTGCTGTCGCCGCAGCAAGGAGAATTAACCAAAGCGCTGGCTGGCTTGATGGGGCGTACGTTTGGCTGGGGCAGCTTTCTTCTCCCGCTCATTACAGGTGGTATTGGGCTGTACCTGGTTATGTGGGGCATGGAACAGCCCCCCAATTTGCCCATGTATCGTTTGGCCGGGGGCGGTTTACTATATTTCGCTTTTTTGGGCCTGGCTTCTTTGGCGCTTTTGTTGCTGGAAAATAACTACTTCACCACGGCAGACATTGCGACGGCCGAAACGGGCGGAGGGGCGCTGGGTAGCTTTATGGCCATACTGCTAATGACGGCCGTTGGCAACCTGGGCGCTATTTTTATCCTGACGGTGGTGGCTGTTTTGGGTGTCATTCTGGTTTCCGGCGTCACGCGGGAGGACATGGGTCACTTTTTGCAGGCACTGTTTAGCAAACGGCCGTCTTTGCCCAAACCCACCTTCAACAATCCACGTGCCAGCCGCGACCTGCCCATCAACCGTCCGCAGCGCACCCCAGTTACCGAAGCGTCCCAACCTCGCCTGATTCCCGACCCGCCAACCGCTGCCGCTGCTGTGGAAACGGCCGTTCCCACCCCCGCCCCCGCCAAGCCAGAACCCAAACCCGCACCGCCCATCCGCCAGGGACGCGGCTCACGCAGCAAGCAAGCCCCCGAACCGGCAGACACGCCCACCATTGTGACGCCCGTGTTTTTAGGTAGTGGCAACGGCCGTACTCCCCAACACAACTGGAAGCTCCCCGTCCTCGAAGAAATTCTGGAACCCGGCACCGACATGGACCCCAGCGGCGCGATTATTCGCGAGCAGGTCGAAATCATCGAGCACACCCTGGAAAGCTTCGGTGCACCAGCTACCGTCGTAGAAATCAACCAGGGGCCGACGATTACCCAATTTGGCGTTGAACCCAGCTTCATCCAAATGCGCAACGGCAAGCGCACCAAAGTCAAAGTAGGCAAAATCGCCAGTCTGGCCGATGACCTGACGCTGGCCCTGCACGCCCAATCCATCCGCATTCAGGCCCCCGTGCCCGGCAAAGGGTACGTCGGCATCGAGGTGCCCAATCCAGCCAAGGCGCTCGTCTCCTTGCGGGACGTGATGGAAACCAACGCCTTCGGCAAGCTCAAATCCCCCCTGCGCATTGGCCTGGGGCAAGATGTAGCCGGGCAGCCCATCGTGGCCGATCTGGCCGGGATGCCCCACCTGCTCATCGCCGGGGCCACCGGTTCTGGTAAATCAGTCTGCGTCAACGCGATTATTGCCAGCCTGCTGCTGCTCAACACGCCGGAACAGCTCAAACTGGTGATGGTTGACCCCAAGCGCGTGGAGCTAACTGGCTACAACGGCATCCCCCACCTGGCCGCACCCGTCGTTGTGGAAATGGACAAAGTGATTGGCGTGCTGCAATGGGCCATGCGCGAGATGGACAGTCGCTACAAAATGTTTGCCGAGGCGGGTGCGCGTAACATCGTGGATTACAACAAGCGGGCCAAGCGCAACAAATCGCTCGATGAGCTGCCCTACATCGTCATCATCATTGATGAGCTGGCCGATTTGATGATGCTTTCCCCGGAAGAGACGGAGCGAGGGGTCACCCGGCTGGCGCAACTGGCCCGCGCCACCGGAATGCATATGGTCATTGCCACGCAACGGCCGTCTGTAGATGTGGTCACTGGCCTCATCAAGGCCAACTTCCCGGCCCGCGTCGCTTTCGCCGTTGCCTCCAGCACCGACAGCCGCGTCATTTTGGATTCGACCGGCGCGGAGCGGCTACTGGGCCAGGGCGATATGCTCTACCAAAGTCCCGATGCCGCCGCCCCCGTCCGCTCTCAAGGTTGCTACGTCAGCGATGGCGAACTGAACAAGCTAATCGGCTACTGGCAAGCGGCCCGCCGCTTCAACGTCATCTCCACCGCCGAAGCTGCCCAGCCCAAGCCCGTTGAAATTCCCTCGCAGCCGATGGTCGTCCCACCGCCCCAACCCAAACCAGAAGCCAAAGCAGCGCCGCCCACGCCTCCCAAAACGATTGAGGCTCCAGTGGTGAACATGGGCAAGTCAGAAGCCAAACCAATCGAGGCAGACGCGCCTACGGTAGTGAATCGCAGACCCATTGAATCCGCGCCGCAGCCGGAACCGACACGGCCCACACCCCCGCCGCCCGCCAAATCGGAACCCAAGCAGCAGCCGCTGTGGGAAGCGCTGCAAGAGATGGAAAATGAAGAGCCGACGGTGGAAATTGACGACGATCTGATGCCAGAAGCGATCGAAATGGTGCGCAAATTGAACAAAGCGTCCACTTCACTGCTTCAGCGCCGCTTCCGCATTGGCTACACCCGCGCCGCCCGCCTGATAGACGCGATGGAGGAGATGGGCATCATCGGCCCACCCACCGGCACCAGCAAAGCCCGCGAAGTGCTGCCCGCCGACGGTGAAGCTGGGGATGATACAATCATTACTCTCGACGCCGAAGCCGACGACTAAATTTCTCTATGAATTTGTCTACAAATGGTCTTTGTCTCACCCCCGATGCGGCGATTGACCTGCAACTGCACACCACTTTCAGCGACGGCCGTTGGACGCTGGAATCACTATTCGATTATTTGCTCAAGGAGCAATATGGTTTGGTGGCGATTACGGACCATGATTGTGTGGAAACGGCCGTTCCTATCCAAACCCTCGCCCTAAAAAAGCAACTCCCCGTCCTCGTCGCCGTCGAAATGTCCACTAGCTGGCATGGTGAACTGACCGATTTGCTCTGCTTTGGCTTCGAGACCAACCCCGCCCCCTTGCATGACCTGGCCCAAGACCTCGTGCGGCGTCAGGAAGAAAACAGCCAGGAAGTGTACGAGAATCTGGAGCGCCAGGGCTGTCGCTTCCCCCACGATGCCTTGCCCACCATTTTGGCCAAACCCAGCGCCCAGCAGCCCCAGGCCCTGTTAAACTTGCTTCAAACGCACGGCTACGGCCAGGGCGATCCATCTGCCGGACAGCGCATGATGGCAGCGGGCTTCAAATACATCACCAACGATCCCGCCGCTGTGGCCGAAGCCACCCACCAGAGCGGCGGCATTTGCTTGCTGGCCCATCCCGGCCGCACCGATGGTTTTGCGACGTTTGATGCCCAACTGCTTGACCAATTTCGGCAAGAAGTGCCAATTGACGGTCTGGAGGTTTACTACCCGCTGCATACGGCCGTTCAAACCGAGATGTACCAGACCTATGCCCGGCGCCACAAATTGTTCGCCAGTGCAGGCTCCGACTCGCACGGGCCAGACAAGCCACCCATCAAATACCCCGCAAAATTATGCCAGGCGCTACTGGAACGCCTGGCTATCCAGGTAAGGTAATACTTGCACCACACGTTTTAGCAATACAGATTTATTGGCTTGGGCTGGGCAGCGGGGGCACGGCGGCCAGAACTTGCTAAATTGCCGCAAGTGAAGATTGGTCCAATCTTCAAGATTGGACCAATCTGAATCAGTTACTCTTGGTACGCTTCGATGGGGAGGCAGGCGCAGATGAGGTTGCGGTCGCCGTAGACGTTGTCTATGCGGGCAACGGCGGGCCAGAATTTGCTGCTGCGGACCCATTCGGTGGGGAATGCGGCCGTTTCTCGTGAATACGGCCGTTCCCAAACCTCACCCGCAATTACCGACGCCGTGTGCGGGGCGTGGGCCAAGACACTGTCGTCGTGCGCCACGGTGCCCGCCTCAATTTCCGCAATCTCCTGGCGAATCTGAATCATGGAATCGCAGAAGCGATCTATCTCAACCAGCGACTCGCTTTCCGTCGGTTCAATCATCAGCGTGCCGGGCACGGGGAAGGACATGGTGGGCGCATGGAAACCGTAATCCATCAGCCGCTTGGCCACATCGTCTACCGTCACAAAATCCTTAAGCGGCCGTAAATCTATGATGCATTCGTGGGCCACACGGCCGTTTGCCCCCTTGTACAAAACCGGGAAATGCGTATCCAGCCGGTGGGCGATGTAGTTAGCATTCAAAATCGCCACCTCGGTCGCCTTTTGCAAACCGGCATCGCCCATCATGGCGATGTAGGCGTAGGGGATGGGCAAGATGCTGGCGCTGCCCCAAGGCGCAGACGAAACCGGGCCGATCGCCTGTGTGCCGCCAACGCCCGCTACCACCGGATGACCCGGCAGGAACGGTGCCAGATGCGCGGCCACGCCAATCGGGCCAACGCCGGGGCCACCGCCGCCGTGCGGAATGGTGAACGTTTTGTGCAAATTCAGGTGGCAAACGTCCGCCCCGATTTTGCCAGGGCTGGTCAGGCCAACCTGGGCGTTCATGTTCGCCCCGTCCATGTACACCTGCCCGCCGTGGTCGTGGATGATCTGGCACATCTCTTCGATGGCTGCTTCAAACACGCCGTGGGTGGAGGGATAGGTGATCATGACGGCGGCCAAATTTTCGCTGTGTTGTTCCGCCTTTTCGCGCAAATCGGCCACATCAATGTTGCCGTTGTCGTCGCACTTCACCACCACCACATCCATGCCAGCCATGACGGCGCTGGCCGGATTGGTGCCGTGCGCCGAGCTGGGGATGAGGCAAATGTTGCGCTGGTTATCGCCGCGCGACAGGTGGTAGGCGCGAATG
Organism: Ardenticatenaceae bacterium; assembly: GCA_020634455.1. Lineage (GTDB taxonomy): Bacteria > Chloroflexota > Anaerolineae > Promineifilales > Promineifilaceae > Leptofilum. The sequence goes on from JACKBQ010000001.1 coordinate 2,976,888, forward strand.
ACGAGCATCCCGGCGTATTCGCCGCTGGCCCCGGAATTTGGCTGGAGGGAAACGGCCGCAAACCCCGTCACTTCCGCCAGCCACCGCTCCAACCGCTCAAAAAGAATCTTGTACCCGGCCGCCTGGTCACGCGGCACGAAGGGATGCAGCCCGCCAAACTTGGGCCACATCACGGGCAGCATTTCGGCCGTGGCGTTTAGCTTCATGGTGCAGGAACCCAGCGGAATCATCGAGTGGGTCAGCGACAGGTCGCGGGCTTCCAGCCGGTTGATGTAGCGCATCATCTCCGTCTCGGAGTGGTAGCTGTTGAAGACGGGATGGGTGAGGAAGTCGCTGGTGCGGGCGTGGGCTTCGGGGTAGGCCAGATTGATGGCGTCGGCCATTTCAGCCACGTTGAACTGTCCCTCGGCTGCGCCAAAAATGGCAAATAGCTGTTCCAGTTCGGCCGTTTCTACAATTTCGTCCAGGGAGATACCTATACGGCCGTCTGCCCAATAGCGCAAATTTATCTCATGGTTTAACGCCGCCTCCCGGATTTGCTCCTGCGATTTTGGCCCGCCAGAAACGGTGATCGTGTCGAAGATGGGGCCGTCGTTGAGGGTGTAGCCCAGTTTGGAGAGCGCTTGGTGGAGAACGGCCGTTAACAACTGCACCCGCCGGGCAATCTTACGCAACCCATTTGGCCCGTGATAAACCGCATACATCGAAGCCATGATGGCTAGCAGCACCTGCGCTGTGCAAATATTGCTGGTTGCCTTCTCGCGGCGGATGTGCTGCTCGCGGGTTTGCATCGCCAGCCGCATCGCGGGGTTGCCCTGCGCATCTACCGAAACGCCAATTAACCGGCCTGGCATTTGCCGCTTGTAATCTTCGCGGGTGGCCATGTACGCTGCGTGGGGGCCGCCGTAGCCCAGCGGCACGCCAAAGCGCTGGCTATTGCCCACCACCACGTCGGCACCAAATTCACCGGGGGCACGCAGCAGCACCAGCGCCAGCAAGTCAGCGGCGACAACCACCAGGGCGTCGTTTTCGTGGGCTTTTTGCACAAAGGGTTCGTAGTTGGGGATACGGCCGTCTGTAGCCGGGTACTGCACCAACGCGCCAAAACAATCAGCAAAATCGTAGCTGGCATGGTCGCCCACCACCACGTGGATGCCCAACGGTTCCGCCCGCATCTGCACCACGGCAATGGTTTGCGGATGGCACAGGTCTGAGACAAAGAAGGTGTTGGCGTTGGAGCGACGCGGCCGTTGACGTAGCGCCAGGGTCATCGCTTCGGCAGCGGCCGTGCCTTCATCCAGCATGGAGGCGTTGGCAATTTCCATGCCGGTAAGGTCCATAATCATCGTTTGGAAGTTGAGCAAGGCTTCCAGGCGTCCTTGGGCAATTTCTGCCTGGTAGGGGGTGTACTGTGTGTACCAGCCAGGGTTCTCAAAAATATTGCGCAGCACCACGGGCGGGGTCAGCGTGTCGCTGTAGCCCATGCCGATGAAGCTGCGGAAAAGCTTGTTTTGGGCGGCAATACCGCGCAGTTCGGCCAAAATTTCGGATTCACTGCGAGGCGGTTCCAGTTTTAGATTGCTTTTGAGCCGGATATGGCCTGGAATCGTTTCGTTCATCAGCTCCGCCAGGGAGTTTACGCCCAGGGTGTGCAGCATGTGGGCAATATCTTCCTCGCGGGGGCCAATGTGCCGATCTACAAAATGATCCGTTGGTAGTAATAAATCGCGGTTACTCATTTGGATGTCACTAGTTACCTTGCCGTTTTGTGAAGCGGGCAAGGCAGCAACAGGTGTGGGAGGGGTCATGGGTTTTCTCCTGGTCTGCAATTGGGGTGCAAAAAGAGCAAAGAGGTAACCTGGTTACCTCTTTATCTCTCTTAGGTGATGATGAGCGTGGTTTTATTCGCGCTCGCTTAGATATTTTTCGTAAGCGGCGGCATCCATCAAGTTATCCAGGTCAGAAGCATCACTCAACTTTACCTTAATCATCCAGGCCTGGCCGTAGGGATCGCTGTTAATGAGTTCTGGGGTATCAATGAGGTCTTCGTTTATTGCTGAGACATCACCAGATACAGGCATTAATAGATCGGCGGCAGCTTTTACAGACTCTACAACCCCAAATGTTTCACCCACGCCAAAAAAGTCACCTTCGTTGGGTAGTTCCAGGTAAACAATGTCTGACAGAGCGTCTTGGGCATGGTCGGTAATGCCGATGGTGGCGGTGTCGCCATCAACGCGGACCCATTCATCATCTTCGGTATATTTCAAATCTGCTGGAATATTGCTCATGTTCATCTCCTTGGTTTGGAGCCACAGAGAACACGGAGATTTTTGAAATTTACTCTTTAACCTCTGTGTTCTACTTCGGCTGCGCTCAGCACAAGCCTGTGGCAAGTCAAAAAAAGCGTACAGCCAACAAAAAAAGGACGCATAGCAATTATCAAAATCACTAGCGTCCTCTGTCATAGACCTGAGAGATTCGCAGCAAACGCTTTTTGTCTGCTACTTGCCCCGTCGGTGTCGGCCAAGCCTCGCTTACGCTCGGTTAGCTTCACTTTCCAGATTAACCCAGCTGCTCGGTCCTTTTACCTGAGAGTTTCACAGCAAATGTTGGTATTTGCCGCTTGCCCCTTCGGTGGCGAAAAATGCTCTCTCCCGAACGGCCGTTTGCTTTATTCAATTTTCAATTAGCTAAAAATTGTCTGACAACATTGTAAAGTTTGCTTTCACAATGTGCAAGTTATGCAACTTACCAATTTTTACACCCAGCCACGCAGCCGTACCGCTTCGGCTACGCGATTGACGGCTACCAGGTAAGCGGCTACGCGCGTGTCCACCTTTTTGGTTTGAGCCATCTGGTTTACGGCGTGGAAGGCGGTAGTGATTTTTCTATCCAGCCGCTCATGCACCATCTCTTCGTCCCAGTAATATTGGTAACCGTTTTGCACCATCTCAAAGTAGGAAACGATGACGCCGCCAGCGTTGCACAAAAAGTCGGGAATGATGTAGATGCCTTTGTCGTTGAGGATGTTGTCGGCTTCGGGGGTGGTGGGGCCGTTGGCCAGTTCGGCCACGATTTTAGCTTTCACGTTGCCTGCGTTTTGGCTGGTGAGCTGGTTTTCAATGGCGGCCGGAATCAGAATATCTACTTCTAGCTCTAGCAGTTCCTGGTTGGTGATGGTTTCTGTGCCGGGGCAGTTCATCAGCTTGCCAGTTTGGCGTTGATGCGCCAATGCTTCATCAAAATCTATACCGTTGGCATTGTAGATGCCGCCAAATTCATCGCTTGCGGCCACAATTTTGAGGCCAAACTGTTTTTGCCCCAGCATGTGGGTGTATGACCCCACGTTGCCAAAGCCTTGCACTGCGGCCGTTGCGCCGTTCAGGTTCATCCCTTTCAGTTTGGCAGCTTCGCGGATGGTGAAGAGGCCGCCCATGGCCGTGGCGGGGGTGCGCCCTGCCGAACCGCCGAGTTCTAGCGGCTTGCCGGTGATGACGCCTGGCTCGCGCTTGCCGTTGATGGTTTCGTATTCATCTAGCATCCAGGCCATGATGCGGGGGTTGGTGTTTACGTCTGGGGCAGGCACATCTTGGGTGAGGCCCACATAGCGGGCGATGTTGCGCATGTAGCCCCGGCTGAGCCGTTCCAGTTCGTCCTGGGACATTTCACGGGGGTTGCAGATGACGCCACCTTTGCCACCACCGAGCGGGATGTCGGATACGGCCGTTTTCCAGGTCATCCACGCCGCCAACGCACGTACGGTATCTATCGTTTCATCCGGGTGGAAGCGAATGCCGCCCTTGGCCGGGCCGCGGGCATCGTTGTACTGTACGCGGAACCCCTGAAAGGTTCGGGTTGTGCCATCATCCATACGAACGGGAATGGTAAAGTGGAATTCACGCATTGGTTCACGCAAAAATGCGTGCATGTCGGGGTCTAGCTGCAGCACGTTGGCTGCTTCATCTAACTGGGCCTGTGCAATTGCAAAAGGATTCAGATTTTCTTTCATTATGCAGTTTACTCCATGGTAAAGTGGGATTAGGGAAATTGCCAGCAAAACAGAACATTGCATCGTGAGTGGTTGGAAAGATTCAGGAGTGTACAAAGAAAAATCTAGCGTTTCTTTGTTACTTGGGAAAGGTGCAAAGGTTTACTGCCATTGGCTGACAAGTCAAATTGTACAAGATAGATCTGTGAAGGTAAACACCGTTCTTTGGAATACGGCCGTGTTGTGACTTTTTGCATAGAGATTCGGTTACCTTCTGCAAAGAAACATAATGCACAAATGAGCGCATCCGCGTGCCCACTCTTCACAATCGGGGGTGGCTCTGGTAAACTAGCCCAACTTTGTGAAATGTCCATGATTAACCAATTTGTCCTTGCCCTTCTCCTTAGCGGTTTCATTGCTGCACTCGCTTATTGGCGTGGTTCACTCGCTTTATCTGGGGCGGTTGGCGCACTGTTGGTGGGCACGGTTGTGTATGGGTTTGGTGGGTGGATTTGGGGCATTTTGCTAGCGTTCTTTTTTATCAGTTCCAGCTTGCTTTCGCATTACAAAGAGCGCGAAAAGCAGGCGGTTGCCGAAGAAAAGTTCGATAAAGGGCATCGTCGTGATCTGGGCCAGGTGCTGGCCAATGGTGGGGCTGGGGCGATTGTAGCTTTGCTCAACGGCCTTTTCCCTTCTCCACTTTGGCTGCCGCTTTTTTTGGGCACCATGGCCACCGTAACGGCCGATACCTGGGCCACAGAACTGGGTACATTGAGCAAACGACCACCCCGGCTAATTACCACAGGACGGGTGGTGCCGGTTGGCAGTTCTGGCGGTATTTCGCTGTTTGGCACGGCCGTTTCCTTTGCCGGTGGGTTGATCATTGGCCTGGCAACTGGATTGCTCATGCAAAACAATGTGGCAATGCTTGCCGTTGTGGGAGGGATTGGTGGTTTGGCAGGTTCGCTTGGCGATAGCTTTTTAGGCGCGACGGTGCAGCAAATTTACACTTGTGGTAGTTGCCAAAAAGAAACCGAGAAGAAAATTCACTGTGGCCAGCCATCGCGCCCCTTGCGTGGGTGGTCATGGATGAATAATGATATGGTAAACTTTCTGTCATCCGTTTTTGGGGGCGTAACGGCCGTATTGATTTATTATTTACTGGTAGCGTAGCAAACGACTTGCATGGGATTGGAGACACAATACACACCGCACACAGGAGTTGCAATGAAAGCCCAAGCATGCCCACCCGGGTTTACCCTGAGGCACAAGCTCAAGGCAAACAATCGCGCTATCACCCGCTTAGCCTGGTCGCCAGACGGCAAGCGGTTGGCCTCTGCTGCCTACGACCAATCTGTCCGTATTTGGGATGCTGAAAGTGGCGAACAAATTCGTGAGCTATACGGTTATAGCGGCTCTGTTTTTACCGTAATCATTACGGCCGACGGCCGTTTTGCCATCTCTGCGTCTAAAAATGCACTCAAAGTGTGGGAGATGTCCGGTGAAGCCCGCTCGCATACCCTGCGCGGCCATTCAGATTACATTTACGCCGTTGCCGCCACCCCAGACGGCCGTTTTGCCATTTCTGGTGCGTACGATGAAACTATTCGCGTCTGGAACCTGAGCACCGACACTGAAGAGAAACTGCTCACCGGGCACAAAGGGCGCATTGGTTGCCTTGCCGTTACGCCAGATAGCCAGCATCTGCTGTCTGGCGCAGCTGACAGTGATGTCAAACTGTGGTCTATAGAAACCGGACAAACCATGAAAACCTTTCGCGGGCATCGTGGCGAAGTTTTGGATTTGGCGCTTGCCCCCGATGGCCAAACCTTTGCCTCTGCTTCGCATGATAGCGATGTGCGCCTGTGGCAGCTAGACGGCCAGCTCATTACTGTTTTAACGCTGCACAAAAAACCGGTAACGGCCGTTTCCTTCTCCGCCAGCGGAAAACTCCTGGCCAGCAAATCCGCCGATGGCACCGTCCGCCTTTGGCGCACCGACACGTGGGACCCATTGGCAATTTTAGACGAACCCCACTCCAAATTTGCTTTTTCGGGGCTGGCTTTCCATCCCGGCCTGCCCACCCTGGCGACACTGGGCGAAAAAGACAAAATCATTCGAGTGTGGGATTTAGATGAAATGCAATGGTTCTAAATAACCATGCTTTTAAGCCAAAATCAGTTACAGAACATCTAAAAAGATGTTACTATCATAGCCACTGGTCTTAGGGTCATACACACTTAATGTACCATGTGAACTTGCCAAAGCGCTTTCTCCACTGTGGCCTGAAAAAGAAACGGATCAGCATCAAAAAAGGTATCTGCATGTATGTACCGGGAAATCGAACGCGTAATGCCTGCGCAAAACAACCGATTTATTGCCCACGCAACCTTAGACAACTCTCTAAATATTTTAAGTTTTTCGCCTGATCTTCAGCGCTGGGCTGCTTTAAAATCTGGGAATCTGGTTGAGACTAATTTGTTCGATCTGTTTCCATACCTCAGGTTGCGCCAGCACGCTGTTTTTGACCGTTTGCAGAATGAAAACCTTTTTACTTATTCACACGCCCGCTTTGCTCAAAATCCCCGATTAGACCAAACCTTCAATCTGCAAATTGAACCGGTGCCAGGTGTACCAAACCGCTTGCTGCTTACCGTTATCCCTGTCTCAGTACAAAATCTAGCCGCAAATGAGAACAAAGATGTGGTTACGCTAACGCGCCATAATCGTGAGCTGTTATTGCTGAATCGGGCCAGCCAGGTGCTTACTGCCACCCTGGATATTGATGATGTTTTGGAACATTTGCTGCAAGTAAGTGTGCAGATTATTGGGGCAACGGGTAGTTCTGTTTGGCTTTGGGAGGATGAGAACCGTGACAGACTTATTTGTCAGGCGGCTTATCATCCTGGTAAAGAAGAGGTGTTGCTAGGGCTTACGGTTCATTCTGGTTATGGTGTAGTGGGCTGGGTAGCGCAAGCCAACAAGGGAGCAATTGTTTCTAATCCGGCTCTGGACGGCCGTTTCTACGCCAAAATAGATACAAGCAGTGGGTTTACAACCCAGTCTATTCTGGCTGTGCCGATTCATTTACGAAACCGAGTCTTAGGTGTGCTGGAAGTAGTGAACAAACGAGACGGCCGTTTTCAATCACAAGACCTTACCTACGCCCAAATGCTGGCTGCCTCCGCCGCCATTGCCATAGACAATGCCCAACTCGTTCAAACGCTGCGCACCAAAATGGAAGATTTGAAAGCGCAAAACGCGGAGCTGGAAGCGTTTGATCACACGGTTGCCCATGACTTGCAAAACCCGCTGGCATTGGTGGTGGGCTTCGCCGATTTGTTACGCACCTCCAGCGACAAAATTTCGGCTGAAGAGCGTGAGCGTGCGCTGGATCTGCTGGGGCAAAATGCCCACCGCATGAGTAACATCATTCAGGAAATGCTGGTGCTTTCCAGCGTACGAAAACGAGACGTAGAGACACATCCCCTGGAGATGGATCAAATTGTGCTGGCAGCGCTAGATCGCCTGCGGTTTACGATGCAAGAGCACAACGCGCGGCTGATCTTGCCAGATTCATGGCCAGTTGCCAGTGGTTATGCGCCGTGGATTGAGGAAGTGTGGGAAAATTATATTGGCAACGCGCTGAAATATGGTGGCAAGCCACCAAGGATCGAGCTAGGAAATACGGTTTTGCCAGACGGCCGTATCAAATTTTGGGTGCAGGACAATGGCCAAGGCATTGACCCGGAAAAACGCCACCTGTTGTTTACCCCCTTCACCCAGCTGGGCCAGGTGCGTGTTACCGGGCATGGGCTGGGCCTCTCCATTGTGCGTCGTATCATGGAAAAGTTGGGGGGCGAAGTGGATGTAGAAAGCGAACTCGGCCAGGGCAGCACCTTTAGCTTTATTTTGCCCGCTTACCAAATTCCCAAGGAATAACCTCCTTTGCGCTGGCAGTACGGCCGTTGCCGCGCTATCATTTGCCATCTTTAACGCACACACATTAAAACAGTTGTCTACGCTGACCCATGCATTGTGGTTAGCGATTAGAGGCTGGTTGCTGGTACTTACAACTGGCCGCCAACAACTATTTCCCTGGAGGCACAATGTCTGAAGCAGAAAAACGGCCGATTACCGCCGATGATTTATATAAATTCGAACTCGTCTCTGACCCGCAAATTTCCCCAGACGGCAGCCAAATCATCTTTGGCTTCACCCGCGTAGACCGCAAAACGGAGAAGAAATTCACCAACCTTTGGCTCGTTCCTGCCGATAGCAGTCGCCCGGCTCGCCAGTTTACCTACGGCGACCAAAATGATACGCACCCGCGCTGGTCGCCAGACGGCCGTTCCCTCGCCTTCCTCTCCAACCGCAAAGATGAAAAACAGGCCCAAATTTACATCATTCCCATTGATGGCGGCGAGGCCCGCCCCGTAACCAAGATGGAAGGCAGCTTTGCTGGCTTTGTCTGGTCGCCCGATGGCACCCAATTTGCCACCCAGTTTCGCAAAAAAGACGCCGCCGCCGTCGAGCGAGACAAAGATGAGCAAAAGAAAAAGCTGGGCATCGTCAGCCGCCACATCACCACCCTCGACTACAAATTTGACGGGGCAGGCTACCAGCCAGAAGAAAAGTGGCACATCTGGACCATCAACGCCGCCAGCGGCGAAGCTACCCAGCTCACCGATAGTGACAAATTTAGCGAAGTGCAGCCGCAATGGACGCCAGACGGCCGTTCCCTCATCTTCATCTCCAACCGCGACCCCCAGCCAGATATCAACTGGGACCAAACCGAGCTTTATCGTATTCCAGCCGAGGGCGGCCAGATGGAACTCATTCCTTCGCACGAAGGGCGCAAGAATAGCCCCAGCATTTCCCCGGATGGCAACTGGATCGCTTTCATGGGGCGCAGACGCAAAGGGCGTTGGTACCAAAACGACTGCCTTTACATCGTGCCCAGCTCCGGCGGCGAAGCCCGCAACCTGTCCGGCGCAAGTGACCTGCACCTCTCCATCGTCACCCTGGCAGATGTGGGCAGCGGCACGCCGCAAACCTTACCCACCTGGTCGCCAGACGGCCGTACGCTCTATATCCAGGCCACCGAAAAAGGGAACCAGCCCCTGCTCGCTTTCAGCACCGATCCAGAAAGCCCTGGCTACCAACGCCTTGTGGATGATGCCGGCCTGGTCGGCAGCTTCAGCCTGGATGCCGCCCAGCAAACCGTGGCCTACCTCTGGGGCGATTTTGGCGCTCCGGCCCGCGTGCGGGTGCGCAGCCTGGCCGATGGCACCACCCAAACCCTCACCGACTTCAATCAGGACCTCCTCGCGGAGCTGGTAATCGGCGACATCGAAGAAGTGTGGTTCACAAGCAAAGACGGCACCAGCGTGCACGGCTGGATCATGACCCCGCCCAACTTCGACCCCAGCCAGAAATACGCCTCCATTTTGGAAATTCACGGCGGGCCACAAACGCAATACGGCCGTACCTTCTTTCACGAGATTAACTTGCTGGCCGCGCAAGGCTACGTCGTTTACTGGAGCAATCCACGCGGCAGCCAGGGGTACGGCGAAGATTTTGCCGGGGCGATTTACAACCGCTGGGGCACCGTTGATTTTGAAGATGTGATGGCCTGGGCTAATTATGTGGAAAAGTTGCCCTACATCGACACCACGCGCATGGGCGTCACCGGCGGCAGCTACGGTGGCTACATGACCACCCTCATCATTGGCAAGACCAATCGGTTCAAAGCGGCCGTTGCCCAGCGCGTCGTTAGCAACTTCATCAGCTTCTATGGCTCTAGCGATATGAACATCGGCACAGAATACCTGTTCGGGGCCGAAAAAGCGCCCTGGGATGACATCGAGAATTATTGGCGACAATCCCCCATTGCTTACATCGGCAACGCCAAAACACCCACGCTGCTCATTCACAGCGAGCGTGATTTCCGCTGCGACAGTGAACAAGGCGAGCAGGTCTTTGTTGCCCTCAAAAAGCTAGGCGTAGACACCGAATTGATCCTCTTCCCCGAAGAGTCGCACGGCCTCTCCCGTGCAGGTCGCACCGACCGCCGCATCGAACGCCTCAACCATATGATCCGCTGGTTTAACACGTACCTGAAATAACCGCAACGATTAATGTCCTGAGAGATTGGGTCAATTTTGGTCAACGTGGCGCTAGACCAAAATTGACCCGATCTGTACGAAGGCAAACCCATGACCGTGCCCAAGCTTCCTGTTCCTCCACCTCTACGTGGCCTTGATACGGCGTTTACCAAAGATTCTATTGTTCATCGCCTGCCGGAGATTTTGCAACGCGCTTTTGCAGAAAATGATTTGCCGGAAACGGCCGTTGCCCAACTCACCGCCCTGCGCCACAGCATCCCAAACGGCACCCTCACCCCACTGCCTGATCACCTCGCCCCCGATCTGGATGCGTGGCGAAACGATAGTCAGCTTTATTTGGAGCAAACCTGGCTGGAGACACCCTGGTTTTTTGTAGAGACTTACTTTTATCGGCGGGTGATTGCGGCTGTGGATCATTTTCGCCAGGGTATAGACCCCTTTGCTTACCAAAAGCGCGCCAGTTTGCGGGCATCCACGGCCCAAACCGAAGCGCTCATTGAGCAGCTCAATCGGTTCATCCCGCACGGCTGGCAGCCAGAGGGCTTCCACCAAATGTTGCTGGCCGCTCTGTGGGGTAACCAGGCAGACATGAGCATGTGGGCCGCTGATGACGATGCGATGCCCAATCACACCGGGGCAGATGACCAGATGGCGCACCTGCTGGTAAATGATGCAACGGCCGTTTCCAGCCTGTTGCAAAAACCAGTCAGCCGGGTTGATTTCATCATAGATAATGCTGGATTTGAACTGATTGGGGATTTGTGTTTGGCCGATTATTTATTGGCTACCGGGCAAGTTAGCACCATCTTTTTCCACCTAAAACTGTTTCCCACCTTCGTTTCGGATGCCACGCCGTTTGATGCAGAGGGCACGGTTGCTTATCTGCGTCACCATGAAAAAGCGAGTTTGCAAATGGTGGGTGAGCGGCTGATCAGGTATTTGGTAAACGGCCGTTTGCGCTTCACCACGCACCCTTTTTGGACTTCACCCCGCCCCCTTTGGCAGTTGCCGCCTGAACTGCATCGCCAATTTGCCCAGGCGGCACTTGTCATTTGCAAGGGAGATGCCAATTACCGTCGCGCTTTGGGGGATGCGTTATGGCCACACACTACACCTTTTGCGCACATTGTGAGCTATTTGCCTACGCCAGCACTTTTCTTGCGCACCTGCAAGTCCGAACCGCTGGCGGGCTTAAGCGAACACCAGGCAGCAAAAATGTCTCAATTAGCAGAAAACTGGTTGGTAAACGGCCGTTGGGGGGTTATTCAGTTAGCGTAGCCGCTTCTTCTACGGGGTCGCGCCAAAACGAATCCGCCAGCCGCACCCGATACACACCCTTAAAATCATCTGGCGGCGCAGGCTTCCCCTTACGCAAAATTTGGACATGTCCCGCTTCGGCCAGCTGCTTCACGGCAAGCCGAATGCGCTTGGTTAGCGCCTGCCACTCCACCTCATGCAGCGTCATGGCAATTTCCTCTGGGCGCACCGTTTCATCAGGCCAGGCGGCCGCACACAACTGAATAATTGTCTCAAAAACTACTTCGTCACTAATGCGGAAATTTTTTGGTTTAGGCATTTGATCCGTTACCCTCCAGAAAGCGCCAATTTACTCGCCTGCAAATAATTGGGATTCTTTGCTGCCAAGGATAAAATTTTACGCGCTTCATCTTCCTGTTTATTCGCCACAAACAGCAAACCCAGCATAAAATACGCTGCAGCAAGCTTCAAACCACCCTTAATGGCCCGCTGATAGCACCCAATTGCATCATCAATGTGGCCGCGCGTTTCAAAATCCATTGCCTGCCCTAGCAAGGCATCTCGCTCTAGCTTGCTCAAGCTGTTGGTACCCTCTTCTGCTTCATCCTCATCTCGGAACAGCTCCGCTGCTAGCTCTTCTTGAGCCAATCGCCGTGCCTTCTCAAGGGGATCCGATACAGATTCCTGCTCGGCCACCACCTGCTGATTACGCTCCGCCTCAAAAATAGCGGCCATTTGCCGTACCGTTTCCGTCAGGCTATCTGCCTCTGCCTGCTCTTCAGCGGAAAGCCCCGCAGCAGGCTCTGGCAAGGCCACATCTTCAACCTCAGGTTCAGCAAATGCCCCCTCACCATGACGAATAAGATCAACGGCCGTTCGTACATCCTCATTGCCAGGGTCTAAACGTAAAGCCGCCTCACACATTTGCAGCGCCTTCTTGTTCTCCCCTCGCATTTGCAAAATACGAGCAATTGCCAAATACTCACGCACCGCATCCCGCGTCCGGTTCAGCCGCTGAAACACCATCGCCAGCCGCTTGTGCGACCCTAGTAAGCTGGAATCCAGCCGGATTGACCGTTCCCAATTGCCAATAGCTTCTTCCAACTGCCGCTGCTTAAGAAAAATTTCCCCAATAGCCAAATACGTCCGGGCTGCCTCAGCCAACTGGCCTTGCCGCTCCTGAATATCTGCTACACTGCGCAGGTGTCGCATATCCCCACGAGAATACCGGGCAGCCAACTTAAAACAATCCAGCGCCCGATCGAGCTGCTTCAAACCCAGGCAAGCTTCGCCCAAACCAGCATACGCTGCCGCATCATTAGGAAATTCCCCAATAGCGATTCGGAAAGCAGTAAAAGCATCTTTCCACCGCTCCGCCTTGTTGTGAGCTAACCCAACATCTATTGCTTTTTGGTATTTTTCTTTATTTTTTGCCATGAATCTTTCTAAAACGCCTTGGACATAATCTTCACAATCTTTAGAAATCTTACAAAATATCACACAACTCAAAATGCTCTTTCTGGGCAAAGATAAGCGTATATCACTGTGTTCGTATTCGCAAGCGCAATATTATCAATTTGCCGTTGGTAAATCAGGTAATTGTGTTGATTCTCCTCATTAAACCCCGAAGAATGAAACTGGCCTAGAAAAATAGGTCAAAAGTACCATGACCGGCACCCTCAATTTCACTCCACCTTAATTACAATCTTAAGAGGGTACGGATATTATGTCACTACTCTGAACGATTACAGATAAATAAGCGGGGAGCCATTGGTACAGGTTAGGCGTCATGCCACCAGACGCCGAGAGTCAACAAAGCGAGGTTAACGCTGCTATGGAATCCAATACCTTCTACAAATGGCTACAAAAACAAACCGAACGCAACGATGTGATTGGTGATTTCGCCCATACTATGAGCCAGTTTGAAGAACCAAAAGCCACCAGAAAAAAAGCCAACGGCCATATGATTTGGGCTACCTGGTTAGTAGACAAAAATGCCTCGCCCGCTGTCATAGAAGCCTTCAATACTGCCTGGCACGAATATCAACGGCAAGCAAAACCAGCCTAAAAAACCTTAATACAAGCCGTAAGAAAGCGGTACTACTTTATAGATACTCTTCCTATTTTACTTCTTCCCCCCTAGATTGTGGCGTCATTTGAATAACCCGATTTAAGTGACGCCACCCTCCTCTTTTTCTCAACTTCACATCTGTTTTGGACGATATTGCAATGCTTCTGCCAAGTGAGCAGGTTGAATGGAGGCCTCTTCGGAGAGGTCTGCAATTGTGCGTGCTACCTTCAATATGCGGTGAAACGCACGAGCACTCAAGTTCATTTGGGCCATTGCGCTTTTCATCAAACGATTGCCCGTTTCATCTAGTTGGCAAAGTTCCCGCACTTCACTTGGCCCCATATCTGCATTTGCGTACAAGGAGCGTTCCTTAAAGCGCTTCGCCTGAATTGAGCGTGCTTGCTCAACGCGAGCCTGAATGATTGCTGACGTTTCACCCCGCTGGCGACTCGTCAGTTTCTCAAAGGCAACGCGTGGTACCTCTACATGCAAATCAATACGATCCATTAAAGGACCAGAAATACGCTTTTGGTAGCGGGTAATCATGAATCTTGCTCTTCGAAACAAAAAATTCTCGAATCAATTACACACGATAACCGGATAGCTAACTCACCGCTTTCCAGATGTAGCAACTGCCCTTCAAGCCCAATCATATCCATTAAATCCTGCTTATCTTTTTTAGATGCACCAGGTAAGCGCTGACGTATCTTTTTGGCCGTCTCTTTCACTCTTTTTCTTGTCTGTGAGGAAATATCAATACTTTCTATTTCAACCTCCAGGCCTGCTTTTTCCCGAATAAGGCCTTCTTTCTGGTTAACGGCCAACTTGATTTGCTCTTGAATGGCCTTGGCTACGGTAGGGTCTTCCATTTCCGCGAAAGCGTTAACCAGTTTCGCGATTTTGCTCTCCATTTTTACGAGCAAGGCTTCTACTGTTTCCAGGCTCTGTTTCTTTGGCTCCAGCTGCTCCTTAGCCTGTTTTTCAAGCTCATCCAGGCCATCATCCAAAGCTTCTTCATCCTTCAATAAATCTTTAAGCCAGGCCCACACCAAATCATCAATATCTTCTTTTCTCAGATTAAGCTGGTCACACTCCCCTTTATAGGGTCCATAACGATTGGAGCAGCGGTAATAGGGATAATAAACCTTCTCGTTCTTGGCATTTCTTACACTTGTTGCGCCCCCAACCATCGCTTTACCGCAGTGACATAAAAACCGAGCAGACAGAAGGTAAACTAACTTGGGTCTTCTTTCATAGTGTCGTTTTTTGTTAATTTGCAGCTGTTTCTGAGCTAATTCAAAAAGCTCTTTATCAACAATCGCCAATTCGGGCATGTCCAAAAAAGTGCCAACCGACTTGATTTTTCCGATGTAACGGGGATTCTTCAGAATATACTCCCGGATACCGCCTACTTTCCATTTACCTCTAGTGTTCATCCGCCTTTTCTGGCCGGGTATAGGGACACCTTCTTTATTTAACATCCTGGCGATTGCGGTCATTGACATCTTCTCTCGACCGTTGGCCCCAACAAAGTGCTCAAAGATGCGTCGAACGATTCTCGCCTCAGCTTCGTTAATAACCAGCCGTGCTTTTTTCCGTTCGCCCACTTTGTCATAGCCGTAAGGCGGAAACATACCAACCCAGTGGCCGTCCTTAACCCGTTCTCGCTTGCCTTTGAGCGTCCGCTTCCTAATCGTCTCTCGTTCCTCTCCAGCCTGATAGCTTTTAATGAATGCCAGCAAGCCACCGGCTAATTGGGTAGGATCATTTTCTCCGCCATCACAATCGTGAACGGTGACACCACCACGAGCAAACTGCTCAATCGTCGTTAAAATACGAGAAGATTCGTGTTTAGGCGGTCGCGCCAAGCGATCCAAACGCCAGACGATTAAATGATCAAAACTGCGTTGTTCGAGTAACTTAAGGAGCCGCCGCCCCCCTTTTCTTTCTTCCAGGCGCGTGACACCGGTAATATCATCTCTTATGATTTCAACCACTTCCAACTCGTTCATAGCGGCATATGCCTTACAGTCCGCAATTTGGTATTTCAAACCATAGCCATTCTCGCTTTGAACTTTTGAAGATACCCGAGCATAAATCACAGCCCGCTTTGCATTGTGTTCACTCACGCCATTGTTCAAAGTATTCATTATCGCTCTCCTTAATAGCCA
Organism: Ardenticatenaceae bacterium; assembly: GCA_020634455.1. GTDB lineage: Bacteria > Chloroflexota > Anaerolineae > Promineifilales > Promineifilaceae > Leptofilum. Next base: position 2,992,506 of record JACKBQ010000001.1, read on the forward strand.
ATGCTGGACAGCCACTGGGCAACGCCCTGGCGCGTCCATAAGTTAATATCTGTCAAATCCATCATCTCTTTGGCGATGTTCTGCTGGCGTCCCGTTGGCCCATTCACCACCGTTTGCTCAAGCCCGTACCCCACCCGTTGGGAGAGCTGCCAAACCGCCATCGTGTAGGAAAAGTCCGCTCGCTCTACAGCGTTGGCCCCAAAGGCACCGGCATAAGCCGCTGCCAGGGCCCAGGTTCTAAACTCCACCTGTTGCTCATAGGCGTAGTAACCAATGGCCACCTGCTCCACAAAGGCCTGGCGACAAAGCGGATGGTAAAGCCGCCCGGTTTCCAAAAAAGCAGACAGACGTTCCCGCTGGGGTGCTGTCTGCGGTTTTTTCTTCTTCGGTCGCAGCAAACAGGGCACCAGGACAACATGTTTCTTTTGCAAAATCGTTTTTGTTTCCATGTTTCAAACCTCCTTTTCCTTCTTCAAAACGGGACATTTCCTTCTCGCTTCAATTCACTGGATTCACATCACTTTTTGTTCTGGTAATAGCGCGCTACTCGACTGTAGCGCCGCTACTACCGCTACTACCGTCGTGGCCAAAACCGTGTTCAGGCGGTAGTAGTAGGGCCTCGTCCATTCCTTTTTGCTTTTGCTTCATCAAGCACTTCCTTCACCGCTCGGTAGGCTGCTCCACCGGTATAGCCAAACACCCGGCGCTCAATGGCCGCCTGGCTGGGCAGCTCCTTGGCCAGTCCCAAGATTTGCTCCCGCGCCGTTTCCGTCAGATTGTTCGGATCGGCAAAGGCATCTGCCTGCGGTGCCGGGGCAATGAACAGCGGTGAAACAGAGATGGGCGTCCCCACCAACGGCCGTTCCTGCGGAATCAGCACCGGACGTACCCCGCGAATGGAGCGCAGCACCGCCGGCCATTCCATTTGGGCCACCAGGTCGGGATATTGGCTGGCGGCCAGCTTGCCCAGCATCAGGACGTAGCTGAAGTTCTCCAGCAAATCTCCTTCGCCCCGGATGCCCAGCGTCTTGACGCGCGTGCTCTGGGTGGAGACCACAAAAAACAAGCCCACCTTCCGGCCTTCGCGCAGCCACTCCCGCCATACCTCATCTACGCGCCGCCCTAAAGCGGCCACGATGGCGGGCATCTCGTCGGTGGCCACCGTCAACGGTTCAAACTGGTTTTCACCCCTGGCCCGCTGGTCGTAGCGCTCACTAAGCAGCCGGGACATCTGCTGCATGTAGCGGCCAATGCTCTCGAAATCTCGCCCGCCGCCAATCACCTGGGCACCGCCCCAGCTGCCTGGCGTGTTATGCGGGTCCAACACCACCACCTGCTGCCGCCGCTGCAGCACCGCCAGCATTGCCGTGCTTTTGCCGCTGCCGGTTTCCCCGGCAATCAACACATGCCCCTGGGCCAGTGGCGGCAGCAGGATGGGCGTGACGGCCGTTTCCTCGTCAGTAGAGGCAGGCAGGGCCAGCTGTGGTGACGCGGCCCGCGGCATCGGCAGCACCTGCCAGCTGTTGGCCGGAATGAGCACTCTGGGGCCGGTGACGTCGGTGACGGTAATCGGGCGGGACCGCTGGTACAGCCCGTAGCTGATACCGCTGGCCAGGATAATCAGGGCCAGAATGGCTCCACCCCACAGGTATGGTTTCAGCGCGTTGACCCGCTCCTGGTAAGCCAGCTGGGCCGCTTCCGCCTCGCGCTGCAGCGCCAGCCGCCGCGCCTCATCCTCCACCAGCACCTGTTCTGCCCGAGCCGCCTGAACAACGGCTGTTCCCGTCGCCTCGGCGGCAATGGCGGAGAGGGTGGCTTCTGCCGACAATGCCTGGACGCTGGCCAGCATCGTGATCGTTTCCACCGTTGCCGTTTGGGCCTGGGCAATTTGCTCGGCGGTGCCTGTGGCCAACGCTGCGGCCGTCTGGGTGAGGAGCACCACCTGCTGGGTCGCCTGAGCCGCTTGGCGGGTGCCCTCAGCAGATTGCACGGTGGCGGCGTTAGCCGCCTGCTGCCGCGCCAGTTCAGCGGCGGATAGCGTTTCGGCCGCATTGGGCGTGACCAAACTAGAACCGGCAGGCGGCACCGCGCAGCCCACCAGCCAGAGCAAGCTAATTGTGAGGAGCCATCGTTTGGTCATCATCATCCCCTTCGGGTAGATACGGCGTGCGACGTACCGTCCGCACCGTTTCCGCTTCTGGATAATCTGGATAATGCGGCACGGTTTCCTGGATGGTTCGGGGATACGCGCGCCGGGCAGACGGCCGTTTCCACAGCAAGCGCCACTGCCGCAAAAACGCCGAGCCGCCCCGCAGCAAAAACAGAATGCCGCCCACCACAACCAGCCCCAGCGCCAGCAGTCCAGCGCCCCACCAGCCAGAACGGCCGTTGCTGCCGCCCGCTTCAACTGGCGTCTGCCGACTTTGCAGCACCGCCTCGGTGGCGCTCAGGGGACGGCTGGCCTGCTCGGCCCAAACGTCCACCGCATGGGTGCCCACCCGGCTCACCGTTACACTCAATGCCACTGTCAAGAACAGGAATAACAGGAGAACTGCCCCAGCTTGTTTCATGTCAACAGCTCCCAACCCTCACCGTTCCGCTGCAGCTGACCAGCTTCCTGGAGCTCCTGAACATAGTTGGAAACGGTGGTTTTGGAACGGTTAATGTGACGCCCAATGCGGGAGAGGCTGGCGTCCGGGTGTTCAGCCACGAAGGTCAAGAGCAGCTCCATCGCCTCCGCCCGGCTCAGCGCATCTTTCTCCGCTTTGGCCGCCCTGGCCCGTTCAATACTGGGAGATTCCTCATCATTGCCGGGTTTTTGGCTGTCCGTGGGAACGGTCGTTTCTTTCGCTGCTGGTTTGTCAACGGGCTGACGCTTCCGTTCCTTGTCTGCCTGCTTAACGGCCGTTTCCACGTCCGTGCCCAGGATTTCAGCCAGGGCTAGAACGATGAGCGAAACGAGGCCGGTGGCCGCCAGCCCGATAAACGCCTGAACAGGATCAAGGGTTCGCACGGTGGCCAGCGTTAGCGCTGCTCCCTGTACGGCCGTAAACCCTTCGGCAATATTGGCTACGGCCGAAACGACCACCACGGCAATCAGGACAAAGAGAAAGAAGCCCGGCGACTGCCTGGTCCGCCGCAGCTCGCCAATGCGAAGGGAAAGGCTGACCACGGCCGCTTCAATGCCAAACGCGGCCACGTAGCCAATGATTTCCGGGTGGACATACCGGGCCAGCAGGCCGCCGGTGTGGACCAGGGTGTAGGTCAACAGGGCCATCAGGGAAAGAACGGTGACGCCAATCTGTATTTTTGCTTTCATCTGCACCTCCAGGGATAAAAAAAGCCTCACCACTGCTGCCAGCGATGAGGCGAAGGGACGGTATAGGGGACCCGACTGTCGCAAAACAAAACGGGCAACCCATAACGCTGTCGCCAGGGTTGCCCGTGAGACACGTGTCACCGAGGTGAGACGTGTGCTAAAATCCGGTCAGCCCGTTCGCTGCTTCCTCAGCGGAGGGGTTAGGGCTACATCAGTGTTCGCAGCACTTTTGTGGCCCACTCTTAGGGTATAATACGTTCAACTACTGAACGTATTATAATGAAAAAAAAGAGCTTGTCTACATCAGATGAACAAACCTACCCGTTCTTTTCTGGTTTTGGTCCCCATCGTTTGTCGTCTGCTTGACGGGCAGTGGCCAAATAATCCAGGAACGAGGTCTTGTTCACCTGCCAAATGGGGCCAAACTTTTTGGCTTCAATATCCTCCTGACGAATCAGGCGCCGGATATGATTCACATGATAGCCACTCAGTTCAGCCGCTTCGACTGTGGTAATCCACTCTTCTTCCATAGGGGCAGATTCTACCGTGTTACCCTGCCTATGCAATTGGCATTTGTGCTATTCAGTTGTCAACGTGCAATTTGTGGCCGCTGGCGCTGGGCCAACCGGGCCAACTTGTTTTGTCTGTGCCAGGTTGTGCCAGGTGAGCCAGCTGTGCCAGGTGGGCCAGCTTCTCAGAGAGGCTGGCCCGATATTAATCCACTAACTGTTCTGGCAGCGGCAAACCATACGCCACCGCCCACCGCTTCAGCTCCGCCAGGGTAACCAGCCAGTGCCGGCTGCCCTTGCCTCCAGAGCGGGGCGGCTTTTTCAGCCGCATTTTGCGCAGCGTCATGCCAATCTTCACCGTTGTCTGCTTGTCCAGCGTCAGCATCATCTCCTCGGCTGCCAGCTCATACACCAGGTCCACCAACTCTCTGGCCGTAAACAGCCAATGCGCTTTGTCGGCATATGCCAGATGGCTGGCACACCTGGCACACCTGGCACAGTTGGCACAAAGCTGCAGCAGCGCCCGCAGCGCCAGGGTGGTGAAATCATCTGTCTCCATCTGCGGCCGTTCTTCCTGATACTGCCAGGAAAGCGACTCCATTCGGTGCCACAACCCGGCAACCCCCTCATCATCCAGCCAGCGGGCCACCGCCAGAATAGCCCGCCACGGCTCCAGACTGCGCCCGGTCAACCGTGCTTCCTGGTTGACCATGCCTTCATACACGCGCAGCACTGGCAGGTAATGCAGCCCCATACACCAGAGGTTGTCGATGAGCCACCGCCGGTCGTGCGGCCACTGGCCATATTCCAGCGGGTCCACGTTGGCCCGATAACGGTCCGGCGTACGCGTCAGCGGTACGATAATCGTTCGGCTGGCCAGCACGTGGTCTGGTAGATGGATGGCTGAAAAGAGTCGGAAGGAGAACGGGTTGACGTGCCGGGTGCCCCAGTTTTGGTCGGCATCCTTCTCCTTGAAAGGAATGGTGGTGCCGCGCCGGGTACCGGCCAGGAGCAGCGTGCGCTTATCGGGGCTGGTGCTGCGCGGGTCGGCCAAATCCTCGGCATCGTCAAAGGCCAGGGTAGCGCCGTAGTCGGCCAAATCGCGCAGGGCGGCAAAGGAGCCGCTGGCGTGGACCACGTGCCCCAGGTAGGACAGCTCGGTCACGACCTGGAGCAGCTGGGTCTTGCCGCTGCCCCTATCCCCGTTGGGCCAGAGGTAGCCCGTCACCGTAAAAGCATCCAGAAACCAGGTGGCCAGAATGAAGCAGGCGAGAAGCTCGGCCATCGTGTCTTGCTCGGCCAGAGAGTGGTCGAAATCGATGAACCGGTTGACCACCTCCTTCACCTGCTGAAAAACGGCCGTTGCCTGCGGTGGGTTCTTCGGGTCATACGCCTTCATCCCTGAGGCGGAGAGCAGCCGGTCGGCGATAGGAACTTCTGGCAGGTACACCTCCAGCGGCAGGTTGTCAAGCGGCTGCTGTGCACCATCGCCAAAGGTGACGCCATCGTTGCGCAGGATGAAGAGCCGCTTTTCAAACCGCTGCAGCGGTGGATCGTGCCGCACAATAGTGCCGTCTTTCTTCTGCGTTTCGCTCTGCAAGATTTTGACGTAGCACCAGGTAGCGGCGTAGCTGTAGCCACCAATGATGGACAACGGCCGTACCAGCCGTGCCGGAGCCTCGTCCAGCAGCTCCACCTTGGGCGGCGCCGCTTTCGGCTCCGGCCGTGGCCCCTGGGAGAGGGCGATGAGGTCATCAATCCCCTTCCCGGTGGCCACGAGCCAATCATCGACGCCGGTCTTGCCGTCTTCCAGCTGGGGCAGGTAGACGTGGTGCACCACCGCCCCTTTGCGCTTGAGGTGGTCGGTGAACCGGGTCAGCGCCTGGCGCACGCCATGTTTGGTCAGCACGTCGGAGTCGAAGACCAGGTAAACCGGCCGGTTCTCCCAGGCGATGTAATCCAGGTCGTTGGTGAAGACGGTGCCGCCGTACTTGTTGCGCTGCTTCCAGTTCCAAACGCCGGTGAGGGCGATGGCGCAAGCACCCAAGGTAGCAAGAGCATCGGCCTTCTTCTGCCCTTCAGTAATAAAGAGCGTCACCTTCGGATCCACCAACTGCGGCTGGCACACGGGCGGGCAATCTACCCGCACCGGCTCCCCTTTGGGCTGCTCGTACTTGATGACCTGCTGGGGATGCGTGCCGTCGTCCAGCTTCTTGCGCCGGTTCTCCACCACGCGCGGATTATCTGGCCGGTAGATGGCTGGCCCCAGCGTGCCGTCGGTGGTGTGCAGCGGCAGGAGGAGTCCCGGCACCCGGCACTGCCGCAGGTCAAAGCCGAGCTTCACGAGGTCTGCTTCATCGGTGATGGTGCGGTAGCCGCGAGCCGCGACCACCGCATCACCGATGCCCGACCCATCCCGGAGCATTGTTAAATGTTTCTCGGATAGTGTCATGGGTATCGTTTCCAAAGGGTTAGTCCGTGCCTTGCGTTTTACGCTTAGACGGCCGTCGCTGCCGGGTGCCGAGGATGATTGGCTCATCCGGTTCGCCCCATTCGGGCGAAAGGATATAGGTGTATACCCGAGCCAGCACCTTGGCCCGCGCTTCTCTTAAAGCAGGGTCTAATCCCTCAATCTGACTGTTTTCCATCTTTACGCATCTCCTTTTTTCATAACAACTGTTTTGGGTCGCGGCGGCAAGGGCATTAGCCCCAGCTCCTCCGCTTTTTCCAGGGCGAGCACCCGCATGGTGTCGCTGCGCGTGCGGCGTAGGTGGCGCGCCAGGGCGTCAATCGTGCGCAGCTCCCGTTCGGTGACTCTGGTATGGACATAGGCATCTCGTTTACTGTTCATCTGAACCTCCATTGGGTGGCAAAGGGATTTGGTTGGTGCCACTTGTCAACCAACATAACGGGGCAATGTGTCACTGTCATCTGAAATTGACACAATTGACACAATTGACGAAATTGACACCAAAATTGATACCGGAGTTGACCAAACAAGGGGGTAGACTGGTGGTCATCGAGGGTGCACCACAAAAAAACGCCCCACGAAACGCAGTTCGTGAGGCGTTGACAACGCAGTCAAAAGGGCAGGCACCGTTATTTCATAAAGCCATTCTGTCCTTTTCCCCTCGACTTCTTTTCCTCATGGGTGTGGTGGCGTCGGTTTTTATCGGTTTTGTCCTCCTCCTTTCCGGCCGACGTCACCGCCACCCACACCTTTTCTGCCAGACGCCCCTCTAAATACGAAAGCAAATCCGAGATTTCCCCCTCTGTATGACCCGAATGATGCCGCAGCCAGGTAACGACGCTCCACCGATACTGGACGTCGTACCAATGGGTGAACAGCTCCGGCACCTTGAGCCGGGTATTGCGGCTGGGGCGAAGCGGCTTCTTGAAGGTTGTCAGCTCCGGAATCTTGCCCCAGGCATCTATCTGGCGCTGCCGTTCGGCGGCCATGATGCAGATGTTGCTTAGCGTTTGGGGATACAGGCGTGGGGGCTTTAGGCCGCGATACAGCTGCAATTCATCCTCTGATGGCTTGGGAACCGTTTGGGAAAGTGAATCTGTCTCCCCGTTTGCATCGTCGGGCGGAACGGCCGTTTCTGCCAACCCTTCTTCCACATCTTCATCGTTCGTTTTCCCCGTATCCAAAAACCCATTTTCGCCGTGCAGCAGGTCCTTTCCGTTGGTTCCTTGAACTTGCCAATTTGGCGGTGGTTGATCTGCCTGCACTTTTGGTGACGGCGGTTCAGCTTCGGCAGAGGGGGCACTCACCTCATCATCTTCTATGGCAAAGGTCGTTGTCCCCGCTGCAAAGGTCGTTGACTCAACGCTGTGTGCCCCGACATTTGTGACCCAATCCGGCAACGGTTCTGCAACTGGCTCTGACAACAGCCGTTCCACTTCGTAACTACTGTCACCATGACGGCCGTTTTCTACCGGTAATGGCGACGGGTCGTCGGTCTCCAACAGTTGCTGAAGGAGCGCCATGTATTGCTGGAGCAAATTGTAGAGGTCTTGCAGCTCGCCTAAAGAGGCGGCTTCCGTCCAGCCGATAAAAATGCGCAGCACCGTTTGTTGGGGGGCGATGGTGGAAAAGTGCAGCCGGGCCAGGAGCAAATCCGGGGGAATAGCTTCCGGGTCTGGCAAGTCTATACAGGGGATGCGCCCCTGGGATGAATGGAACAGCTCCAGCACCACCTCATCAAGGGCGCTCTCCTTGAGGCGCAGATGGCGAAACAGCTGACGTTCATAGATGGCTCTTTCGAACGTACGGATTAAGGCGTTAGTAGATTGGCTCAGGTAGCCAGAGCGCCAGAGGAAGGTGGCCATGGCATGGCTGGACAGGCGGCTAACGGCGAGCCGAGTGTGGGGGACGGTGACGGGAAATGGCTGCTTTCGGGGTAGCAAAATCTGTTTTACATCTAAATGCAGGGCAAACAGCTGCACCGCTCTTTCCCGGTCGCAGGGGAGGATGTAGTTTAGCTGTTCTTGCCTGGGTGCCGAGCGGCCCAGGGTGTAACAGTGTAGGTAATCTCCTTTCATGAGTTCTCCTATTGATTTAGGCCCAGGCTGCCACCCCATGCGAGCGTTCAGCAGGATCTGGCAGTCTGGGTGTTGTTCTCCTTACCGAAATTTGGTGCGGACGATGTTCAGGGATTTCTCCGATGCCTCATCATCTTCCATAGGTGGTTCTGGTTGCTTTGGCAGATTGTCTGCTGAATCGTCAGGGTTGCTGTTGGGTAGGCTTTCTTCTGCCCCGGCAGGCGCTGGCGAAACGGCCGTTTCCCCACCCTCCTCTTTTTTTTGCACAACCGCTTCTGCTGACACAATCGCTTTTGCTTTTGCTTTTGCCTGCGCCGGGGCTGGCATAGCCCCTTGGGCAATGAGCGCCGCCTGCACCTGCTCTGTTAACCCCGACAGTGGTGGTAACCAGCTGTCATAGGCTCGCGGCAAGTCTCCAGCCGTGGGCGGCCGCGGCGGCTGGCGCTGGGGGAAATCTTCAGGCAAAGTTACCGGTTGGCCCAGCACCAGGTACGGCCGTTCCTGCCGGGTCAGCAGCAGCAGTTCCTCGTCCGACCAGCCCAATACCTCTTCTCGTGTGAGGACGGATTCTTGTCCCCCCTCTGGATTAAGCTGCGTGCCGTAACGGGTTGCCATGTAAACGGCCGTTTCCCGCTCCCGCGGTGCGTACCACAGCTGGTGGGCAAACTGGCTGATAACGGTTTCGGCAGAACTGGCCGGAGAGACGGGGGCCAAAGATGCCAGAGAAGGCGCAGTAAGCACAACGGTAATGCCATAATCTGCGGCCGTGGCCAGGAACTGTGAAAAGTGGGGTAGCCTGCCAGCCAGATAAGCGTCTAACACCAGCAGCAGCGGCTGACCGCCGCCAAAAGTTTCATGCTCCAGCAGCTGGCTGCGCACGAGCGTGGCCACCAGGCCAGCCATCTCGGCCATCTGGTTGGCAGGATAGGTGAGGTAGAGCGTCTGCTTATGCCGGAACCACCGCTCCGGCACGATGCCTGCCTTGTCTGCGGCCAGGGCAAAAGCGTCATATCCGGCCTGGTAGGGCCACAGCTGGTGGCAAAACCAGGAAAACGCCTGCACGGTGGCGGCATCGTAGATGGCCAGATGGGGCGGCTGTCCTTTGGTGAAGTGGCGTACGTGCAGCCGGGCCTGGGGCACCGTTTCCAGCGCCGCCAGCGCACGCAGCATGTCGGTCAGAGCCACATCCAACAGCAGCTGGAACGGATGCCGCTTGTGAACCTGGCTGTACCGGCCGATGGCACAAATCAGGGAGATGGTGCGATTGGTCGCCGCCTGGATTTCTGCTTCGCTGGTACTCCCCGTGAACGGATTCGCGGGGAGAAGCAGCTGGTGCAGTCGGAAGGCCGGTGCCTCCTGCCAGAACCGGAGCAGGCTGTCGCCCCGCAGCTGGTAACCAGGGTGTGCATACACCGGACCGCGAATTGTCTGTCGCAAAGCGGCCGTTTGCTGGTAGAGCTGGCCATCCGGGTCCACGATGAGCGCAGCGCCGGGCCAATAGCTCACGGTCAGGCAAAGCTGCTCGCGCCACGAACTGCCGGGTGGGGCGACAATCAGCAGATGCCCACGGTTTTCGGCGGTGGCGTACACGGTGGGTGTTTTCCCGTGCGAGACGGGCAGTCTGGCCAGGGGCATCTCGCCGTCGTCAGCCAAATGCGTCGTCGCTTCGTTGGCAGTGAGCCGCCCCTGGGCCAGCCGGTGCTGCTTTTGCTGGCGGGCGATTTGCCAGGCGGAATAGAGAGAATGAAGATTTTTTTGCATCGCTTAGAACCCCATATCCCAGCCCAGATCCTGGTCGTGCTCGCGTTCCGCTTCTGCCTGGGCCCTTTCTGCTTCCACCTGCCGGGCCAGGCGTTCGGCCTGCTCGCGACTGGCGGCTTCTTGCGCCAGCACTGCTTCCCGCTGCATCTGGCTGCGTCGGGCTTGCTCTCCAGCTGCACCATCCTGCTCGTGACCTAAGCGGCGCTGCTTGCCCCTGGCACCTGGCTGCACCAGCCCTGCTTCTTGCTGCACGGCGGCTGCGCGCGCCTGCTCCAGGGCTTGCTCGCGCTGCATCTCGATGGCCACCGCCTGCTCTCGCTCCAGCGCCTGCCGCACCGCCAGCCACCAGGATTGAAACGCCTCCCCTTTTACCTGCACTGGCTGGTCACCAAAGGCGAGCGCGTGGGCGTGGGGATAGCGGGTGTCCGAATGTTGAATCAGGCGCCACTCATCGAAGAGCGGCCCACCGGCCGCCATCGCCCGGTTAAACGCTTCGGCGGTGAGTTCCATCTCTTTGACCGAGAGGATGAACTGGTAGGTCATCTCGTGACTCATGCCCTGCTCACGCACCCATTGCAGCACTTCTTCGTGCGTACACGGCCGTCCCGCCGGATCCAGCCATTGGCCCCGCTGCGGCCGCAGTTCCTGCTCATGGGCCCGGCCGCGCCCCAGGGCAAAATATTGGGCCAGCTTGCGTGCTTTGGTGGCAGAGCGGCGACCAGATGGTGTACGGTTGCTGAGCCAGTCCAGGCGCACGATGTTTTTTGTCCGGGAGTTATTCATCTGCGCCCTCCTCCTCATCAATGACAAGCTCTCCCGACTTCTCTTGCAGCAGCTTCACCAGCTCTCGCAGCGGCTTCTTGAGCAGCGCCCGCTGCCGCTCGCGGGCGACGGTGCGCATCGCCTGGTAGACGGCGCGAATACGGCCGTCCTGGGTCGTGCGGTCCCCCTGGCCCACTTGCATGACGTCTTCAAAATCTTGTGGATGGCTGGCGGCCTCCTGGCGAATCTGCTGGAGGAGCAGCATCGTCGTCAGCTCATGGGCCATGGCCGCCTCCGCCGCGGCCAGCACGCCCAGCTTGGCCATGCGGTTGAACTGGCGCTGCATCCCTTGGGACACGCTGTTGTTGATAAGGGGGACAAGCAGAGTAGTTAAATCTGCTTCCAGGCCGACAAGCGCCAGCGTTTCGATGGCGGCGCTGAAGGTCATCTGGTGTTGTGTGGCAAAGGCTTGAATCTGCTCCCGACCGTCGTCGGTCAAGGTGATTGTTTTCTTGCGGGTGAACCCGCTGCGTTCTTGTGCGTTAAACATGAAGTTTTCTCCGTTTTTTAATCCGGGAAGGTGTCCCGGCGTTTTGCGTTATATTGGTGATATTGTGATGTCCAAACAGACGGCGAGGCAGCCCAGTAGAGCGTGTGACCTGCCCAGAAACGGCCGTTTGGCAATGATTATTCTGTTGGGAGAAACAACGGAGAGATTACGGGGCGAGCAAGAGATTGGCTCGCTGGAAAAGGCCCAGCGGCGCTTTCCCCGAAGACCAGCACGTCGGCGGACGCCTGGTCAGGCGATTTCGCAGCTGAAGGAGGAAAGCGGTAACGCTGGCTTGCAAAATGGTTTGCTGCCAGGTGGACAGCATGCTGACCAAGGCATCTGCCGCCGGGGGTCGTTGGCCAGAGCGGCAAAGGTGGCGCCCCAGCGCCCGCCAGGTGAACAGCATGAAGCGCCAGCCGTGGTAGTTGATGAGCGTCCGCAAAATGCAAGGCAGCATGAGGCTGCCAGCCAGGAAGGCCAGCTCATCTAGACTACCAAGCAGCGGGAGCCAGGGAACGGTTTTGTTTTGGAAGACGGATAGGAGGGTGATACAGAGAAGAACACCGGCTAGGGCCAGGGAAACGACAATCCCTGCTTCTTGCAGCAGGTCAAACGCCCGGCCCAAGCGGCGTTGCTTTTCTCGATTGAAGACAGATTTTTCTTTCAAAATGGGTCGCATATGCACACCTTATGGTATGATGCACCCGTGCGATTACGAGCGGAAATATGCCACAAAACCCGAAAATGGGCAATTTTTACGTCCGCACTTTTTTTACCGCTTTATGTTCTAAACCAGAAGTAACATAGCGAAAAACCCCGGATATACAATTGGCTGGACGTAAAAATTCTGGGCGGTATTTTACAAAGCTGCGCGAGATTGTAAACACGTTTCGTGGACTTCCAGTTTAAAGGACCGTCGCTCTCTATGCTAGAATACGGTGCCACTGGTTCAAACACATCTTACAGGATTGCCTTGGTCTTTGCTGCGTGAAAAATCCCAGGACCAGTGCGTCTGTTTTTGCCCGCCACAAGGTAATGGAAATATGGATAGAGAGAATTTGGAAAGCAAATTTAAGCGCATGCAGTTGGCCTACAGAAATCTCTTCCTCGGGTCTCTGGAACTGCTGGAACTCAACTCCCTTTTCTGGACCGAAAAGCTGCTGCTCCGGCTCGTAAACAGTTTGTCACGAAAACGGTTGCAAGCATTAAAAGATGTCCTGGCCGAAGGCGGGGATAATGAGGACAACGTTTTGCTCCGCGAAAACATGATGGAAGCGCAGGTTGTGGCTGCCTTGGGCGGGCACCAACTTGGCAGTTGGGAAACGGCCGAAGAGGCTGATGGCTATCAGGCCGTTTGTTTAATATGTGATGGTTCGGTTTTTGTCAGTGAAAAAACGATTTACAGCATCTTGACCGATTCCTGCACCGGGTAGGTAATTGGCAGCTCAGCTAGCCAATATGCCATGTTGGACAGAGCTGAAATTTCCCTTTGGCATGACATACAAAAGAAAAGATGATGATCCTGAATTCCGCAAAGATTATGATCCTCCCTTGTTGTTTCGATTTGGGTACTTTTTGTAGTGGGATCATAATCTGTATGGGGATCACAATCTTCCCAACCGGGAGGGTAGGCATCAGTGCAAATCGTACGTAACGGTGCCATCGTACCGCGCTATGTACTATACCCAATTGGATACTCGCATTTACCCCCGGACGTAAAGTTGGAAATACGTACGATTGGGTTGCCGTTTTTGGCTCCACCAAAACCAATTGTTTGGCAATTTACCCTTCCCCAAAACTGAGGGGCGGACAAGCTTTGTCAACCCTACAAACACGGCCGTTTCCGACAAACAGACAGCAGGCAATAACTGATGCTCATGGGCATCTTTGCAAGCAATATCTTCTCGCCAGGGTTGGTGGGTGGGCATGGTCGAAAGCGCAGCTTTCGGTTGCGGGCCCTGCCCGCGACTAGGGGCGGGTGGGAGGGAGCATACCTTGGCTAACCAAGGGCAAGGGACAACTTTCAGCCGCTGTCTATGATGGGCAGCCACACCAACCACGACCTCTCAGGGGAACAAACGGACTCTCAATAAATTTACCGGTTCTTCGTGGTTAAATTACCGGCTCGACTTGGCGATGTTTGTGGATTTGTTTCAAATGATACGATTCATCATACAGTTGGTTTGTCTGCCATAACTTCCAAATGATGCCTAACCAACGGTTGGCTAAGCGACGGAAGGCATCATTTTTATGGTGGCCTCGCTTGCGTGCGGCTAGATAGTATGCCCAGGCCCAGTCAGCCTTACGTACTGAAGCCACCGCATGCTGCTGCACGGCATCCCGGTATGCGTGATTGCACGCTTTGCGGAATACAACCTGTCTTTTTTTACCGCTTTGCTTGGTTACCGGACAGGTACCGGCTAATTGGCGGATAGATTGCGGAGTGGGGAAACGCTGCCGGTCCTCACCAAACATGACCAAGAATTTCGGTAACAGCACCTTCCCAATGCCGGGAAGGGAGGCAAAGATAGCGTGATCGGGGTGTTGGTCGCACAAGGTTTGTACGGTATTGATGGCTTCTTTTTTCTCTTCAAGCAAGGTGAGGAGGAGACGGGCCAGAAAAGATATTTCGGGCTGATAAGCTTGAACCACTGCCGCAGCTGCTGTGGGAGCGGGCTGATGCAGCCCTTCAAACCAATTCTTGATCCAGCCTGGCCGATTACAGTGGTGACGGCGACAAAATCCAGCAAATTCAGCGTAGCTAACCTGGTCTAAGGCAGTTGGTGTCGGATAAGTTACGAGAAAATTCAGCGTGATGGAGAGCGTTAGCTTGCTGAAAGCGGTCAATGGCTGGGGATAAACGCGCAGCAAAATGGATCGTAGACGATTGTTGTGTTGGATGATGGTCTTGGTTAAGCTGTCTACGTGGCTCATACGGACTTTGATTTGGGTCAATATTGTTGAATCCGGCCGCCAGGGCGCAAAACGGGCCTGGTCGGTACGCAGCAGCTCGGCGATCAGGCGTGCATCGGTCTTATCTGAATGAGCGCCACTGCTGCCAAAGCGGCCACGGCTGCTGTTGACAATCGAAGGCGCGATTACATAAACTTGATACTGGCAAGAGAGAAGAAAATCTACCAAGATATCGTGAGCTGTTTCAATTCCCACCAAGCAGGAATTGGGGGAAATTTCAAACTTATTGATTTTCTTCTGTAGCTGTTCGAGGCCTGTTGTTGTTCTGGCGATACGAAACTGGCTCAAGATGGCACCATTGGGAGCAAGGATACATACATCATAATGTCCCCAGCTCCAATCAATGCCAATTAGGAGTTCCTTCATGATTCACCTCCATAAAAGGATCCCATCGCAGGACGCGGGTTGCTGTGTCCCTATTACGGCACTCGCAGTGCAGCAAGCTTTCAACAGTTTGCCCGGTTGACTTGGGGGACAGTCCGCCCAAGGCACTCCTGGTGCAGGCGGGCGGGAGGTCCTCTATATCCAAGTCGTTGCTGATGGGGCTAGATTGAGCGTTTGTTTGTTCCTTACTTCAGTCTACCCCATCAGCCTCTTTCCTAACGAATTCAGCAATGAAGAAGCTAAGAAAACGTGATTAACAACTTGAAATTGGGACCGTCCACCCTGGGCACTCGTGGTGCAGGAGGGTGGGAAGTCCTCTTATCCAAGACGCCACCGGCATGAGTGGAGTAATGTTTCCATTCATCTACCCAATTCTGTTGCCAGCTAGCGTTACTACTATGAGAAGTATAAGTAATAGGGGGGTGGGCCTGGCCGAAGGCAGCGCCTTCGATTGCGGCCCTTGGGCCGTAATAGGGGCGGGTGGGAGGGCGTTTTTTTCTTACACGAGAAGCTTTCTTTGGTCTTTGGAAGAGAGTGGATTAGCGTTGCTCACATTATGCAGGATACACCGAAAAACTGGCCGCCCCACAAAAAAAGAAAGCCCAACCCACCCTCCGTAGAGGGTAGATTGGGCTCGGGAATAGATGAGGAATCAGGATAGCATTAAGCCGTTATTGACGCCAGCTTGCGCTCGACGGCAAAGCTCGCTTCGTACAGTCGCTCCTTGGTAATCTCGCCCACCGGTCCCAGGTGCATCGCACGCAGCAGCTTCTGGCCATTGACCTGCCGCATCTTTTGCAGCGATGCCTCCACCTGTCCGGCTCGCTTGCCCGCCTTGCGACCGCGCCGCTTGTAGGTGATGGTGTAGATGCCGTGGGGGAACACCACCATCTTGCGTACGGCCGTATTCAGGAACGTCGGGTCCAGCTCCTCGAAGAAAGTGATGCGCATCTGGCCGCAGAGTTTAATCATCTCCTGGTGCAGCGGGGAGAGCTTCAGGTAAGGACCCAGGTGCCGCTTGCGCCAGCCCCAGTAGATTTCATACAGCTCCTCGAAGCTGAGGCCCGTCCGTTCTTCGACATGCTCCCAGGTGTAATCCCGTCCCAGGAGGGTGATGATAAGGGCGGCCCGGTAGAGCTGTTCCGGATAGAAGTTACCCGACATCCCGGCCAGGATGTAGAGCACCTCCCGCAAGGCCTCTTCTTGCGTCTGGCCTGGCGCCGCCTGGCGGCGCAGGAGCGTCCATTCGACTGGTCGGGGTACGTTGTCCCACTGTCGGGCAGAAAAGTTATCTACGGCCGTATTCGGTGCCTCTGCGGCCTCGTCAGCATCGTCGGCGAGGCAGTCTGTGAAGTTCATGACGGAGTAGCCGTGCTGGATGCACGCCTGGGACTTCCAGCCGCCGTTGAGGCCCCGGATATGAATCCAGCGGTAGTTCTTCAAGGCGGTACGCACGACGGCGTAAGCATAACCAATCGGTTTGTGGGCCTGTTCCAGAAAGGTGAGCACGGCCGTTTGCAGCATATCTTCCCGGTGCATGCGCCAGACAGAAGTGGGGCTACCCGACAGCGCTTCGCGGACCAGGCCACCCGCCCGTTGGGTGAGTTCTGCCTGGGGCCAATCTGCCGGAGTTTGTTCTGTGAGTTGAGTTGTTGGGGTACAATTGGTGATATTCATTTTGTGGTCCTCCATTGACCATAAAGTGAGAAGCCGGATGGTTGGACGAGAGCCATCCGGCTTTGTTTTTTGGTAAGGCAAAGCCACCTGCCTGGGGAGCAAACGGCCGTAAACAAAACCAGCGCCAACCCGGCTGAGCTGACGCTGGTGCGTATTGGTTAGGTTGTTGGTTACAGTGGAAGTTGGCTGAGGCTATGGCCGCTGACCAAAGAGCGCCGTGTTGAGCGCGGCGTCCTGCTGTGGCGCAGTTACGGTCGTCACCGGTGGTTGATTTGCGGAACGGCCGTTTCCAGACCCGTTTATCTGTGGTCCCTGTGGCACTGGCCGTGGGCTGTTTGATTGACTGCTTGTGTTGGCTACGGCCGTTTGCTTAGCAGCTGGCTTTTCCGGACTTTCCGGCGGAATCGCCGTCGGCAGCAGAAGGTCGTAACCCGGGCTGCTGGCACCTGCGTAGCCACGACAGTACACTGTTTCGCCTGTTTCCGGGTGCATCATTTTGTGCGAGAACCAAATATCCCCCTGGCGCGTCCGCTGCTTCATCGGTACCCCATGTCGGGGACAAATGGGCAGCCCTTCGGCGGTGAGGACCGGTTCCCGGCTCGGCGTGTAGCCCCGCGCTGCCAGGCGGCGCATCGTGGCGGGTAGTTCTTCAAAAGAAACCGGAATGCGGAGTTCGTAGCCGGTCGGGTGGAAAGCAATTAGGGTGATAGGATTCATCTTGAATTTCTCCTTGTTGAGTTAAGTTTCGGGAAAATACGGCCGTATCTGGCCATTAGGCAAATGCCGCAGCAGACGTGGCATTATTGGGGGTGAAAAGAGCAGAATGGTGCCCAGCTCTTGTTTCCAGCTCCATGAGTTTGGTCTGAAGCTCAAGCGACTTGTTCCATAGCTTCTCTCGGGTAACCTGCCCCACCTCACCCAACTGCACCGACCGGTTCTGCACCCGGCCGTTGATGCGGCGTCCTACCTGAATGCGGCAGAACGCCTTGCCCTTGCTTTTGTTCTGGTAGTAGCTGACGGTAAAGGCCCCGTGCGGCAGGATGACGATGAAGCGTTGACCGCTGTTGAGGGCGGCTTCACTCACCTCTTCCCACCACTGCAGGCGCAGCTCCCCTTCGGCCCGGATGAGCCCCTGGCTAACCGGGGAGTGAGTGAGAAAATCTTCCAGCTGTTCCCGGTAATGGTTGATGATTTGCGTGGCGGTGATCCAATCCACCCCCAGCATCTGGGCGATGTTGTAGTTGGAGGTGCCTTTCACGCTTTCACACAGCGCTTTGGCCGCACGGCGCAGCGAGTTGGGATGCCACTGGCTGCCGCGCATGACCGCCAGGATGCGGGCGATCTCTTTCTCGAACCGCTCCCAGCGGTCGTCGCTGGCCCCTTCGCCCTCGTGCAGCACCAGGGCGTCTTCTGTGGGCCGCCGGGCGTAGATAGTCATAGGCAGGCGGGGTGTTGTCTGCCCGGTGCTGTCTTCCTCGTGGTATTCCGGTTCGGTGAGGTTGTCGTTAATCTGGTACTGCTTGGACAGTTCCCACTGGTGGCCGCTGCCGCCGCCCCGAATGTTGACAAAAACGTAGCCGATGAGCTTGGTGCGGGTGGCACTGTATGCATAAGCTTCCGACTGCCCTTGCAAGTAGCGCTGTTCGTACAGGTGGCTGAACGCTTCCTGCATAAGGTCATCGCGGAACAGCTTACGCTCTGTGGCGTCCATCCACATGTGGCGCATTACCTGGCCAACGACGATGTACGCTTTCTGCTGCAACCAGGCCATCGCCTCGGGCGGCAGCTCCATCACCGCGGGATGACCGGGGTGTGCCGGCAGCTGTTTTTCCTGGCGTGGTAAGCGGGGTGAGACCGGAACTGGTGGTTGCTGAACGGCCGTTTGCGAGTATACTGTTGACATCTGGGACATCTCCTTTGTGAGGTGTGGGCGCAGGTCAGAGGTACGAACTCTGACTTGCGCTTTTTTTATTGGGTTGTCTAATAACTGTTTGGGTTGGCTCCGTCTCGGGTGGCTCCCGAAGAAAAAGAAAGAGGAAAAGTTACTCATACTGGTGCCCCTGCTCGCGCAGGGTGCGCAGGGCGACGCCCCAGCCGTCGAGGGCAACGCTGCTTTGGTGTGGCTGCCAGGTCTGGCTGCTGTTGTTGCGCTGTTTGCGCTGGCGGGTTTTCTGGTGTGGCTTGAGCACAATCGCTTTGGCCGGGTCTGGTTGCTGGGTCTGGTTTGCGTTACTGTTCATCTGAATCTCCTTTTGGGTGAACGTGAGTGGGGGATAGAAACAAAACAGCCAGTCGGTTCATCCGGCTGGCTGTTGGGAAAACAATATGTGGCGTGGGTGGGATGCCCACGCGTTTAGATGATGTGGTTTTTAGTGAGACCTCCTTTAGTTAGTTTGGTGAATGGGGAATGTTGGTTGATTAACGGACGGACGAAAAAAGCTTCGCCAAGCCTACGGCCGAAAGGCCGTTTTGAGGGGGAATTGCCAGTGTGCTGCTCACTTTGGCGGCAGTTTTTTGTCAGATCCAACGTAACTGTAGAATAGAATGGCATTCCAGCGTAATTGTAGGATCCGCTAAATAATGAGACTCATCGGTAAATAATGAGACTGAAGGCACTGAACCAATTTTCATTGACCACATAATTTGGCCCCAATAAAGCACATATAGCCGGTTTTCTATGCCGGACAAGCTCTCTTACAGCACAGTTAGGGGCCTGTTTGAAAAGGCAACATGTAGGATTTTGTTTTGGCGAAACGGCCGTTTTTGTAGGCTATTCTCATTATTTACCGATTCTTTCTCGCTTTTTAGCGGATCCTGCATCTGCACTTTTTACTCTGGCAGTACTTATTCCTCCCTTGGGGAGACATAGGAAATTGATAAGTCTTTAAAACCTGATTCATGGGCCAGACTGTGACACCTTGCCATAAAGTTGCAGATTCATTTACAATACCTTCCAAGCCAGGCCAAAACTTTTAAAAACGGGGTTTCTTCTCGAAAAATCCCTTTCAATTCACAGGCCACCACCAATCCAATAGATCGCTTCTTACCACTTAGCTTAGTAGAGACGACACATGACCGTTAACAGCCACACTCACGTAACCGCATCAACCTTTTCCACTCAAGCCAATCCGCAGCAGCTTAAGGCTATTACCACAACCGAGGGACCCCTACTCATCATTGCCGGGCCTGGGTCGGGGAAAACGTTTACGCTTGTTGAGCGCATCGTGTACCTGATTAAGCAAAAGGATGCCACGCCGGAAAGTTTATTTGTCGTCACCTTTACCGACAAGGCTGCGGCCGAATTACGCACCCGTATCTCCAATCGCCTGCATGAACTTAATATCAAGTTCAACCTCAATGAAATGTATTTGGGGACATTCCACTCCATTTGTTTGCGCTGGCTGCAAGAGTATCGTGATTTCACCCGATTGAAGCGCAACTTCAACATGATGGATCAGTTTGACCAGCAATATTTTCTGTATCAGAAGCTATCTGAATTCGAAGACGTACCTGGCTTGCACCATATTACCGGTGACCCAGCCAGAAGTAGCAGATGGCGACAATCGCAGAACCTGCTGAAGTGGATTAACACGGTGGCTGAAGAAGCGCTTGAGCCTGAGCTGCTCATTGAGGCTGACCATGAAGAAGTACAGGCGTTAGGCCACTGTGCTCAAAAGTATCATCAACTGCTAGAGCAAGAGAACGCGTTAGACTTTTCCACCATTCAGTATGAGGCGCTGAAGCTGCTGCGCAATCACCCACAGGTGCGTGATGAGCTACGGCAGAAAATTGCCTACTTCATGGTGGATGAATATCAGGACACCAACACGATTCAGGAGCTCATCTTGACGGAGCTGGCTGGAACTGAGAAGCCAAACCTCTGTGTGGTTGGTGATGATGACCAGGGTCTTTACCGTTTCCGTGGGGCAACCATCCGAAATATTCTGGAATTTAAAAACAAGTTTCCGTCTGGGCAATGCACACAGGTGCAGCTCACGACAAACTACCGCTCCCACCCAGACATTATTGATTTCTACAATGGCTGGGTGGCAGGTCAAAGCTGGACCCATCAAGGCCAAACGTTTCGCTATGACAAGCGTATTGTTCCCCCACCAGCCAAATCATTCCCAGAGGTTCCGGCAGTGCTGAAAGTGGCTGCCAAGTCTGAGGAGGCGTGGCATGAGGAGGTGCTGGCCTTTCTTCATGCGCTGCGTGATGAGGGGCAGCTTGCCGATTGGAACCAGGTGGCTTTTCTGTTTCGCTCGGTGAAAAATGAGCGGGTGGTTGCCCTGGCTCAGTTTTTGGAAGCCAACGGCATTTCGGTGTATTCGCCACGCTCAAACCAGTTTTTCGAGCGAGAGGAAATTCGCTTGATGATCGGGGCGCTCATTTTCTTGTTCCCACAATTTATGGAGGTGCGGAAGTGGAACGCTGACGCCCATCTTTCCATCTGGGATTATTATGATAATGACTGCTTTGCCCTCTTTGCGGGAGAAATGAGAAAACCGGAAAATCGAGATCTACTTAGATGGGCACAGCCGATTGCCAGACGACACAACTTGCTGACGCAAAATACAGACTACGCCTTTTCTGGGCTTTTCTATGAGCTGCTTCAATTTCCCCTATTCAGCCGCTATTTGGATGAAAATTTGCTGCAAAGTGGGCTGCAAAACAGCCGCGCCATGCGTAACCTGGCGCTATTTTCGCAGATGCTGAATAAGTTTGAATATCTGCATCATATCAGCGTATTGTCCCCTGAATATCTGGAGAAGAACCTTCGGGATTTGTTCAACCAATTTTTGCGCTTTTTGAGCGATGGTGGGTTGAATGAGTATGAAGATGAGGCGGAATATGCGCCTAGTGGGCACGTTTCCTTCCTGACGATTCACCAATCAAAAGGGTTGGAGTATCCGGTGGTGGTTGTGGGGTCTTTGGAGGCTTACCCGCGCAAGCAGTACACGCCGCTGGATGAGATTTTGGAAAGCGGTTACCTTTCCCGGCCACCGTTTGAGCCGCTGGACCAGACAAAATATTATGATTTCAGCCGTCTTTACTATACGGCTTTTTCCCGTGCCCAGAACCTGCTGGTTCTGACGGCCCATGAGAAGGATGGTCGTGGACGCACCCCATCCAAATACTTCACAGAATATTATGAGCCGCTTCTTTCCTGGCGTGATCCTGCGATAAGGTTGACCGACGTTCCTCTGGCCACTGTGAAAGAGGTCAATCTCAAGCAAGAATATTCGTTTACGTCCCATTTGACCGTTTTTGAGAACTGCGCGGAACAGTACCGCTTCTTTAAAGAGCTAGAGTTCGCACCGGTGCGGAAAAGCCCGATCTTGTTTGGTACGCTGGTGCACCAGACGATTGAGGATATTCATAAAACGGTGCTGCGTGGCCAGGAACAACGGCTTTCTGAAGAGCAGATTGGCAGTTGGTTTGATACCAATTATGCTTACCTGACCAAGCGGGAGCGAGTCTATCTCTCCCCTGTTGTGCGGCAGATTGCCCTGAGGCATGTTCTTCGCTACTATCGCCGTAACGTGGGCAACTGGGAACACATCCGAGAGGCTGAGGTTGATGTGTCGCTGGTGAAAGATAATTACATTCTTTCCGGCACGATTGACCTGATACGGGGCGATAACAACACGGTTGAAATTGTGGATTTTAAGTCTGAGAAGAAGCTGGATGTGAATGATCCCAAGGACCGTGACAGACTAAATAGATACCAACGGCAACTAGAAATTTATGCCCATATTGTAGAAGAGCGAACAGGTCAAGCTGTGAGCAAATCTCACCTGTATTACACTGGTGAGGAAGCTGGCAGCCCCTATATAACCTTTGACAAAGACAGCCGTGCCATTGATAAAACGATCATCACATTTGACCGGGTTGTTGCCCGTATAGAAAATAGAGATTTCCATATTCCCGAACGGCCCATTAAGCTATGCCAGGAATGTGACATGAAACATTATTGCGATGCTAAAAGTTGGCGTTTTAAAACATAGGAGCGTTAATGAAAGGGGGAATTTAGTATGAAGTCGCGTTCAGTTAATTTACTGCTTTTTTTTCTATTTTTTTTGGCTGTTAGTCCAGTCTCAGCAAATAGTACAAGCCGACAGGAGATCCAAAACCAAGACCCCTTGCCTCCAACACAAATAGCTGTTGTTCGCGAGGGCAATATTTGGCTTGTTGATTTAAGAGAAGGGGGGGCAGAGGAGCAATTAACTGATTTGGGAGAAGATTGTTGTTTGAAATGGTCACCGGATGGTCAATTCCTCTTCTTTGCCAGATTTGATACAGTGCGTCTTGAACATGGAATATATGCTTATTCTATGGAGACGGGAATTTCTGTAAATTTATCACTACCCGGAGGTAAACTTAATTCCCATTTTGACATCTCACCAGATGGTACGGAAATCGCCTATGTAACGACAAGAGAAATATCCCCTAGGCAGGGAGAATATTTGCTATTGGAAATTGAATCTTGCTTAATGACATACGATCTGATAACAGGTGAAAGTCAGCAACGAGAATGTTTTCGAGACTTGTCAGTTGGCGAAATTGATTATGACAGTACTGGTGAACAGCTAGCCATGTCAATTGGGGGTTTTGAATATTCAGAAGTAGGTGTATTTATTTTTAATGGCAACTACTATCTTCCTATGGGTTGTTGCTGGGATCCGATCTTTGTTTCTTCTGGCGGAGAATTCTTAGTTACAGGTTCATCATATTATATAGGCCAATTGAGAGAAGGCGATGCATCTTTTGGTGTATTCCGATTAAGGATTGCGCCTAGCGTATTTGATATGGTATTTGCTAGCACGGTGCCTATAGATTTATCCGAGCTCTCTTTTGATGGTACACAACTATTATACGCAGAGGCTGGCGCGGTTAACGTTTATGATTTCCCTTCTCAGACCTCTAACTTTATCACCTCAGGTAGCTGGCCTGCCTGGCGCCCGGCAGTTCCTCAAACGCTTTCCGATCAGTTTGGGGCTTGGTTCGATACCAAACATCATCTGATTAATGCATTGGAGCAACCGTACTTATTTAATTTTGAAATAAGTACGGCTGAAAATAATGAGCCCATAGTTGATTGGGAGATTTCTTTTCCTGAATCTCTGACAGGAATAAAGTGGGGTTATGATGAAAAATCCTCTGAAGATATTTTGGAAAAACTAGATGAAGATTACGAGGACTATTTAGCTGGTGAGATGTCTCCAGAACAGATAGAACAATTTTTGAATGCCTCTGAAGCCTTTGGCCGACTTGTACTTGTTGAACAAGGTTTTCTTGATGCCCATGATAATTTTCACGACACGGCCTCGAACTTAAGCGATAATATGGTCAATGCTGTCACTATTCCAGCATCAACCATTGTGGTGACAAACATAGGTGCCGAAAAAATTATCTCCCAAAGTCCATGGCTGGCCAGAATAATTAATCCAATTAAGCAGCGCCTCGAAAATAGAATTTGGAGTCTAGTTAACAACTTTGTCCAGATTTCGTTAGGTACAACACCTGACGCTGAGCGGCGGGAGCTACTGTTAACAATTTGGGAGACGGTGAATCTAGGGATAGAGACAAAAATTCAAGCTGGGATTGATCCAGACGGGTGGAAGTATGAATCGTTAATGGAGACCTTGTTAGGAGAATCTGTCAAGCAAGGTGTCGTATATTGGATATTGAAAGATAACTTTGTTGATACTCAACCGCTCCTGGAGCAGGCTGTTACTCGGGTTGAGATTAATCCTGAAAGCAACATTTCCGGTAGTTTTTTGCAGGCAGAAAATCATGTTCAGCAATTTTCAACCAATGCAAACCTTTACACCGAGGTAATCAATGAGCAGCATGACGCTTTTCAGCAGAGTATCCGCTGGACAGAAATAGGTTCAGCTATTGGGTTTATTAGCACAGGCCCCACAATGGGATGGGGCGCATTGTTAGGTACAATTTCCTCTGCAGTCGGGATTGCCATCAACCACTATGACACAACCTGCCAGGTACAGCATTTAGCATATTTACAGGGTAATCTGGTTAGCATCGTTGATTATGCTTACAGTGCTGATAGAGAATTGATTGCATCGCTACCAACCCATTGCGATCGTCTCCCAGAAACGAGCTGGCTTGAAACTGCTGATCTAGTTGCCTCAACCAGCTCAATTTATAGTGGTACTTCAATCGAAATAATAAATCTGGCAGAAACCGAAGTGGGGGATGATATTTTATCAGTTCAGACGATATTAAGGGAAATGGAGAACGCGGTGATATCCGGTGATCCAGCGATGGTTGAAACGCAACTGTTTGCGTTTATTGATGCAGAAACCGGATTAACAACAAAGCTGGCCCTTACAGCAAGAGAAATCGCAGTTGAAGATGGATTTGATGTATTACATCCTTTTCTTAACGTGTCATCGCAGTACGATGTCGATACGATTTCTTTATATGGTGATTTAATCGGATATTTCGCCTCCCCAAATAATCCTGAAGCAGAAACGATATTGCTGGCTCGAATCGATATGGTTGATCAGACATTAGCCGAGCTAGCTGACGTGCCATTGCCTGTTTCTCAAGCAGCAAACGATTTAGATAATGCCAGCGCTCAGATATTGATCGCCAATGTTCAAACGTCACTTCAGATTGAAGAAAATCAGTCATCAACCGTCACCATATTAGTAGCCACTTCTGGAAACTACGATGAACCGATCACGTTAGCAGTGGCAGATGGTCAATCCAGAATTGCTGTTTCAGAAGCAATTGATTTCTCGACTAACGAGCAGCAAGCTGTTGAATTGGAAATACCTGGCTATTCTATTGGTGACCATCTTTTATTCGCACAAATTGAAGATAAGAATGGTGCAGTTTTAGACAGTAGGCCATTTACCTTGAATGTAATGTCTCCTGAATTGTATGCTGCCGTATCTGCTTCAACATCTCAAGAGAATGATGAGAATGCAGATCACGTAGATGAGGATAAGGTTTTCGTTCCATCTGCTACATCAGGTGAAAACGTCTCAAAGGGTGTCTATATAGGTTTCGCTTCGGTTATAGTATTGATTGGATTGGGAGGCGGCTTTACATTATTGCGTCGCGATCAAAAGGGCGTTGCTGGTGCTTCTGTAGCGGGCAGCATCATTTTTGCAGCGGGCTTAATGTACATTGGGATGGGAAAGATGTCAGCGCCTGAGGTGCCTTCACCAACTACGCAGCCAACAGCAACAGCTCAACAAGAACTTTCAATGGTTTCACTGGACACCATAGAGAAGGATATTGCCTCTACCGCCGCTGCATTAGTGGCATTTTTACCCACGGCGACACCCACTCCCTTACCTACTACAACATCTACTCCAGAACCAACTTTTACGCCCACACCTGTTGGGCGTGGGGAACGTCTTGAAATAGGAAAGACTGTAACAGGACAAACGATTGAGGCCATTCGGTTTGGAGATGGTTCTAACGTTATTGTTATTGTGGGTGGAATCCATGCCGGCACAGCACCTTCATCTGTGCAAATCGCGCAGCAACTTGGCTCATATTATTTAACCAACCCTGACCGTCTGCCTGGCCATATTACTCTTTACATTATCGAGAATCTTAACCTCGATTCTATTTATGCACCGGGTAATATTCGGGGACGATTTAATAGTAATGGAGTCGATCTTAATCGGAACTGGGACTGTAGATGGGAAGCAGATGTAGATGTATTTGGAGAATTTGTAGTTGGTGCAGGGGGAGACGAACCTTTTTCAGAGCCTGAATCTCAAGCGCTAAAAAGTTTTATTGAAGAGGTTAATCCAGAGTTAGTCCTGTTTTATGAAGCACGGGCAACAAATGGCTATGTCGTCCCAGGTGGTTGCAATGTAAGACATGAACCCTCCGAATCTTTTTCTGTAAATTATGCGAATGCAGCTGGCTACCGACTAGCCGATTTTGAAGAGGTTATATCCGATACCATTCATGGAGATGCAAGTAATTATTTTGCATCAATAGATATTCCTTCAATATTTGTAATTCTACCTCATTACGAATTAGTTAATTTGGCGGAGAATGTTAATGGTTTGAACACGGTCATGGAACAAATAGACTGAATAATCTATATAATTACTGGTGCGGATGGTTCAAAAGGTGAACAGAATATTCAGGAATAAGAGAGACCATGCGTTCATTTCTTTGTGTTGAATTCTTTTGCAGGGGGGCATCATGTCTAATGACTTTTCCGAAACCGCATTACTAGCAGACCGGCTTATTGCCAAACAATTTGGAGACGCCCCGCGCGAACTTAAAGATACGGTTCTGCTTGCTCGCAATGCCCTTCAAAAGAGGAACAAAGGGTTTGCCCTGAAAGAGCTGCGGGCCGCCGAAAAGATTCTAAAAAATCACCCCCAGATTGCCGCCGACTGGCAGGCTGAACTTTACGCAGCCTGGGCCTACTTCCACTTTCTCATGGACGAAGAAGCAAAAATGTACCAGGCGCTCAGCAGGGCGATTCGATTAGAGCCAGAAAACGCGCTTATTGCAGAATTGCGCGAGCTATTAGGGGAAAATGGCAAATGACTGAGGAGCAGACTTCATCGGGTACTGAATTTCTTATTGCTGAATATCAAGAAATCTATTTGGATCACCGGAGAAAAAGAGAAGAAGGATTTCAAAGGCTCAATTTCCTCATCACATTAACCACAACTATTCTTGGCGGATTGATCGTTCTATTTCAGCTGGGTTCTCTTTCCGAAATCGGTTTTCAGTTAATTGCGCTCGGGGCAACATTCTTTTTGATCATTGTTGCTTGGGGTACCTATGATTTCACTATTTATAGAGACATTTACGCAGATAAGGGCCTACGGGCAGCAGCTCGCATTAGGCAATACTTCTTGAAGCAATCGCCTGAAATATATCCTCATCTCTCTTGGGAACTTAATGATGAACCGACTTTTTTTCTCAAGAACAATCTCTCCAGCATCAGGCGGACTACACAAATCATCTTTGCTTTTCTGTGTGGATTGTTCATCGCTATTGTTGTGAACCTAATCGGACGCAATCTTACCGTTACGTCGATTTCCGGCACACTTGTTGCGGTGGCTGTTTGGGCTATCTTGCTAGCTTACACAAAATCTCAGCTCACCAAAGCTAGCCTTTCTGCAATGAGCGAAGTAAGGTTTCCCCGTTTAATTGATGATAGCCAGGAAGTGAAGGATGATACCAACATTCAAACCGATGATGCCGATATGACTATAAATGCACACGAGGATTAAAGATGACTGACGCGACACAAGGACGATTTGATATTCAAGCTGAGCGGCGGATGGACAGTGTGGAGGAGTACCAGTTTGAGCCGATTAAAGGGTACCCGATGCTGCACTGGCACGGCAAGCGCCCCTTTACCAGCACCCGCTATTACCCCGCCCAGCACAAAGAAACCCACGGCCGTTTAGTTGACGGTTGGCGCAACAAAATTTACTGGGGTGACAACTTGCAGGTCATGAGTCATTTGCTGAAAGAGTTTCGAGGGAATGTTAAGTTAGTTTATATTGATCCCCCATTTGATTCCTTAGCTGATTACAAAATAAGCGTCCAACTCAAAGGAAAGAGAGTAAGCAACGAGCACAATGCATTTGAGGAGAAACAATACACTGATATATGGACAAATGATACGTACTTGCAGTTTATGTACGAACGCCTAATTTTACTTAGAGAACTGCTTTCAGATAAAGGTACTTTTTGGTTGCATTGTGACTATCATAAAAGCCATTATCTCAAATGCATTTGTGACGAAATCTTTGGCCCGTCAAATTTTGTTACAGAAGTTATCTGGAATAGAGCTGCGCCAAGAGGAAATGTCAAGCTTGGTTTAAGCACAGCCCACGACACAATATTAGTTTATAGCAAAGGAACTGAACCTGAATGGCATCCTCCACTTTTGGAGTATTCTGAAGATTATAAAGCAAGGTTTTCAAGAATGGATCCAGATGGGCGGCGCTATACAACCGATAACCTGATAAGCCCGAACCCTGACCGACCAAACCTTGATTATATTTGGAATGGGGTTCGCCGTGTTTGGCGAGTAACAAAGGACAAAATGGAGGATTACGAGCGGCAAGGCCGAATAGAATATACATCAAATGGAATAGCACGGTACAAAAGATATTTGGATGAGTTGGAAGGCCGTCCTATGACAACGATCTGGGATGACATTTATCCAGTTAACTCACAAGCAAAGGAGAGACAGAATTATCCAACGCAAAAACCTGAGTCACTTTTACAAAGAGTAATTCTCACGTCCACGGATGAAAATGATCTGGTATTTGATTGTTTCATGGGCTCAGGTACCACCCAGATTGTGGCCATGAAGCTTGGCCGACGCTACATTGGAGCCGATATTAATCTTGGTGCAATCCAAACCACCACCAAACGCCTCCTCCAAGGCACGTCAGAAATGGAAAGGAAAGACGACCCTCAATTGGCGCTTAATCTCAATAACAAAAACGATGGTAAATCATCCACCCTATATACTGGCTTTGAAGTCTACAACGTCAACCACTACGATGTTTTCCGTAACCCTGTCGAAGCCAAGGAGCTACTCATTGAAGCCCTCGAAATCAACAAGCTTGCGCCTGGCCATCTTTTCGATGGTGAAAAAGACGGCCGTTTGTGGAAAATCATGCCCGTCAACCGCATCGCCACCCGCCAGGACCTCAACGAGCTTATCAGCAATCTAGATTATCGTGCTTTCTCCAAACGGTATGAGGAACATCCCAAGCAGCCCGTCGAGCGCATTACCCTCGTCTGCATGGGGCATGAACCTGACCTTGCAGCGGTTTTGGAGAAAGAAGTTCAACCCTATCCCATCGACGTGGAAGTGCTAGACATTTTGCGCGACCGTCAGGATATTGAGTTCAAGCGAGACAGTGAGGCGCGCATCGTCGTCCAGAATGGCCATCTCATCATCGACGCCTTCTACCCGATGAACCTGCTCTCCAAGCTCAGCCTGCAAAAGGAGCGGGTAGAGGATTGGCGCGAGCTGGTCGAATCGATCATGATCGATTGGAACTACGACGGGGCTATCCTGCAACCGGCCGTGGTCGATATTCCTGACAAAAACGATCTCGTAGCAGGCAAATACAAAATACCGGCCGATGCAGGCACCATTCGCCTCAAAATCACCGACCTCCTTTCTGAATCATTGGAACAAGAGGTGCGCTATGGCTAGCCGCAAATCGGTCTCGATTGATTTCGCTTTCTTCCAGCATCTGTGGCAGTTCTACGACAGCAATCGGGGTACTATCCGCCGCCACTACCGGGAACTGACGCGTAAATATCTGGATTACAACGACCCCACTAATGCCCGATCATTCCTGCGCCAGCCCCAGTTTGAAGCGCTGGAGATTTACATCTTTCTCAAGGAATTTCTGGATAACAAGCCGGTGGCTAGCCTCTTCAAAGCGTGGGCCAACCGAGAGGGCCAGTTTGCCGAACGCACCAAGGCGGCGATGCAGCGCGGCGGCCAGCTCAATCTGTTTGAGGAGTTGACCAAAGACCAGTACGATGAAATCTTTGCCACCATGCGCTCGCAGAAGCGCATCTATCCCAACTACATTTTTGCCCTGACGATGGGCACCGGCAAAACGATTCTCATGGCCACCTGCATCTTTTACGAGTTCATTCTGGCCAACAAGTTCCCCAGAGATGAGAAGTATTGCCACAATGCCCTGGTGTTTGCCCCAGACACAACCGTGCTGCAATCGCTGCGCGAAATCCAGACGATGGACAAGCGGCTGGTGGTGCCGCCGGAGTATTTGAACTGGCTTGAAGCGAACATCAAGTTCTACTTTTTGGAAGAAACCGGCGCGTCGCTGGACATCATCGACCGATCCCGCTACAACGTCATTATTTCCAACACGCAAAAGATTATTCTCAAGCGCCAGCACAAAGAAAAAACACCGCTGGAGCGACTGCTCAACAGCGGCAAGCCCACTTTCCAGGCTGGCAGCGTCTATGACCAGTATGCCGACCTGTATGAACTGGATACACCAGAAGATGAAACAGAATTGACAACCAACCAGCGGTTTGAAAAGCTGCGCCGTCTGGAGCAGCTGGGGGTTTTTGTCGATGAGGCGCATCATGCCTTTGGCAAGAACCTGGCGCGTGATGTCGGTGCCGAAAAAGATACGCGCAAAACCTCTCTACGCAACTCTGTTGACCTGCTGGCGCAAAGCCTGAAAAAAAGCGGCACGCGGGTTGTGGCCTGCTTCAACTACACGGGAACGCCTTATGTTGGCCAACAGGTTCTGCCTGAAGTAGTGTATGCCTTTGGCCTGCAAGAAGCGATTGATAAAGAGTATCTGAAGCGGGTGCGGATTAACGGGTATACCAACCCCAAATCGGCCGAGTTTATCAACCTGGCCATTGACGATTTTCTTCGCCACAATAATTTGGAAGATCGGCATGAGGGGCTGCGGCCGAAAATCGCGTTTTTTGCCAGCACCATCAAGGAACTGCAAAACGAACTGCGGCCCGCGGTTGAAGCGGCGTTGGCCAAACACAGCATTCCCACCTCGAAAATTCTGGTCAACGTGGGTGATGACAAACTGACCACCAGTGAGGACATTCGGGAATTCAACCGGCTCGATACGCCCGATTCAGACAAGCAGTTCATCCTGCTGGTGAATAAGGGGCGTGAAGGCTGGAACTGCCGCTCGCTCTTTGCCGTTGGCCTCTACCGCAAACCCAAGTCTAAAATCTTCGTGCTCCAGGCCACAATGCGCTGCCTGCGCATCATCGGCGAAGGCCAGCCAACGGGTAACGTTTATCTCAGCCAGGAAAACGTCAAAATCCTGGATGATGAGCTGCAACAGAACTTCCGCGTTTCTTTGGAAGACATTGAATCCACCGGTTCCGACCGCACCCAAGTCCATATACGGGTCAATCTGCCACCGGTCAAAATCAAGCTCAAACGCCGCCGTCATAAATATGATGTGCGGGAAAAGGAGCTGGCACCCGGTACCACGTTGGGGCTGGACCAGTATGCCAGAGAGAAATACCAGCTCGTGCATACCGTGCGTGAATCATTGCGACCTGAAGAACGGTACACCACCGCCCGCGATATTTCTCACCTGCGGGAACAGATCACTTACACGCCGCTCACACTCACGGCTGAAGTTGCTCGTTACCTCAACAAATCGCCGTTGGTCATTGAGGAAATCTTGGCCAGTACCGCTGAGGGCATGGAACGCATAGTAGAAGCGGTAAATGAATTCAACGAGCTTTTGTATGATTTGGTGATCCCTCGCCTCTTTGCCGAGCTTTATGAAGTTCAGGAATACACCAGAGATGAAGATTTTGAAGTTGAACTCATCAAGCAGCCAAAGGATGGCTTTTATACCGTCTCGGCCAGAAATGAACTTATTGTGCGCGAAGCAGAAGTGCCGTCGAGTACCCGAAAACAGGCGAAATCGTTCCATGTTGATGCTTACTGCTTTGATTCCAACCCAGAACAGCGCCTGTTTTGGGATTTGCTGTACGACGGCCGTGTGACGGAGCTTTATTTCACCGGCATGTTCACCCACGGCCAATCTGATTTCTATGTTCAGTACATTGACCCTGAGTCACACACCATCCGTTCCTACTACCCTGATTTTCTTATCAAGAAGGATGATGGTTCCTACGTGATTATCGAGGTCAAGGGTGACAACAAAATTGAAGACCCGGTTGTCCTGGCGAAGCAAGCGTTTGCTCAACAGATGGCGAGTGCGTCGAATATGACGTACAAGATGATTAAGGGAAGTGATGCGGGAAACGGCCGTTATGGAGGCGTTTTCTAAACTATAGTGAATGCATATCTTTGATGATGGGCATCATAATAATTAAGAAGTTAATCGTTAAGGCCGGAGACATGAAACCCAAAACATGGCTGAAATATTGTCATTTTTTGCGATATAAATCCCTCATATAGCTTATCTGAAGGAATAAATGATGAATAATTTATCTGACTTGCAAGAAAAATTTGACAATTTAGTTGAGGAAACTTGCGAAACCCTAAAATACCTTCATCAGCTAAGTTTAGCTTTTTCTCTTATGAGTCCCAATCCGCCAAGTTTATTCGAAGATTGGATTTCTATATTGAGACAAACTAAAGTTACGTTAATGGTTGTTGGTCGCGCAAAAAGAGGCAAGAGCTCTTTTGTGAATGGCTTAATAGGGCGAGAACTTCTACCCGTCGATTTAGATATTGCTACCAGTCAAGCATTCGTTGTGCGCAAAGCAGAAGAAGAGTCTTATCTGGCAAACTTGGTGGATGGATCTAGCGTGCCAATTGGTTTAGAAGATTTGTATCTGATTGGCTCGGAGTTAGGTCAAGATTCAAGGAATGAAGATTCACAAATTAACAAAATTCGATGGATAGATATCAATGTTCGCAGTGAATACTTGCCAGAAAATCAAAACATCGTTGATACACCGGGACTAAGCTCACTGTATTCTAGACATTCAGTGATTACTTTAGACTTTTTACCCATAGCCGACATCATTATCTTCGTATTAGATTCGGAACGTCCAATTTTACAAGAGGAAATAATTTTTTTGCATTTTCTTTTGGATAATGATTATCAAGATATATTCTTTATTCAAACGAAAATCGACGATGGAGGATGGGAGGAAATAAAGGCACGCAACGAAGAAAAATTACAGGAAGAATTTAAAGGGAGATTATTTAGCTTTAAAGTTTGGCCTGTATCAAATACATCTTTACTCCTTGGTCGTAAGACTAAAAACGAAAAAATCATTCAACATAGTTTATTCGATACCCTAAACACGAAACTGCAAGCTTTTATTATTTATCGAACCACGTGGCAGCAGTTGTTTGATTCCTTAAAAGATGGGTACAAATTTTACATTAGCAGACGTGGAACATTGGTGGATCAACTCAACTCATTAGAGAAACCTAGTAAAGATAATCCCAGTCTTGAACAGGCAAAAATTGACAAGGATGAATTTTATCGTAAATGGGTGACTCCTGGCACTGCATTAAACGAAGCAAAGGCGGATATATCGAAAGAAATAGATCATAATAAAGAATATTTTCGGGATGTGATCAAAACTGGAGGAAGCCTCGAAAGAGAATTTGCCCGTAATATTGACGAAGCGAAGACGATCGATGAACTGATAACATTATCGCAATCTTTAAGCGATGAAGTGAAAAATGCTGCTTTAATTCATTGGGAAAAAATCTCACGGGACACACGAAAAAAGTGCATGGAAATATTGCACAATGCAGATGAGTTGCTGGAAGATGTAGTTTTGCCCTCAAAAGAAATATCGTATAAAAATTTTGAGCTAACACAAAAAAAACTATCAGAAGATACCTCTTTTAAAGAAACGATTATATTAGGAGGTGTTGCTGCCGGGTTAGGAACAGCTTCATATCTACTCAACTCAGGTGGTAGAGCAAATAATCTGAGCAAATTAGTTCGAAGCCTGCTCTATGCCGCCAAACTAGGAGTTGGAATTGCTGCTGTCGCCTCGCATTTGAAAGCTAGAGAAGAGATGAACTTAAAAAAAGCGATAAATGAATGTCATAGTAATTTACGCAAGCTAATCTACGAAGTTTACAGTTTTTTCCAAGATAGGCAGCCAGAGAATGATAGCATTGCTAACAGCTTTTTTAGTGAATTAAGGGAAAGCTCATACGCTGAAATTGACAAGCTTGTGTTGGAACGAAGAACTTATCTAGATGTTCGATATTCTACGCTTGTTGAGGGTGTGAATGCTAGCAATGCTGTCAAACAAAAAGCTATTCAAAAGTTAAAAAGCCAATTGGAGCAATGGGATAGCTCGGGAAAGAAAATTCAATCCTTACAAGTGGATGTAAATAGTGTTCGGAAAGAC
The DNA here is from genome assembly GCA_020634455.1 of Ardenticatenaceae bacterium. Classification (GTDB taxonomy): domain Bacteria; phylum Chloroflexota; class Anaerolineae; order Promineifilales; family Promineifilaceae; genus Leptofilum. The sequence continues at coordinate 3,026,869 of JACKBQ010000001.1, forward strand.
ATAGATAATTAGTGAGACAGTGGCATGGATGGTGTTTCCGTTGGTATCGATCTTGGAAGTGAAATAAAAGTGGCGTGGTTCAATCCAATTAAAGGGATTGTAACGCAGATCAAAAATGCAGAAGGGCAGTTAACAACTCCAGCAATAGTTAGCCTCGCTGGGGACTTGAAAATTGGAGAATTGGCTGCTGGGGCTCTCACCGATTCCCCAAAACGGCCATTTGTATTCTATTGGCAGCATCATCAAATTTCTCAGCCAGGAATTGTCGCAACTCCAACAGGAAACTACCGCTTTTCCGATATTTTGTTGTTAATTTTCAAGAAAATAAGACAAGACATCGAATTTTATTTTTTTAACACAGCATTGATTCATGTCACCTTAGCATACCCTTCCTTTTATGATTCTTTGCAACGACATTTTTTGATGGAGGCAGTAAAAAATGCTGGTTTTGGTTCAGTAAGTTTACTACCCGCAGCTATAGCAACGGCGGTGGCATTTGAAAAAAAAGAGCTTCAATTAGATAACTTTATTTTAATTTGTGACTTTGGAGCTCAATCATGTAGGCTAACTATCTTGAATCGTATTCAAAAAGATTTAGCATTCGAAATATGGGGAGAGTCTGATAATTTTCCTTTTGGAGGCAATCAAGTTGATTGGTTACTTTACCAATACGTGGAAGAACGAATTTTTAGTGAAATTGATGAGCCCAATAGTCCAAAGGAATTGGATGGTGATTTATTTCGAGAATGTAGAACAGCTAAGGAGATTTTATCTTCAGGCAAGGACAGTAAGCAAATACGCTCTTTGTTTAAACAAAAGTTAAGCGTAACCCATTTTAAAAAGTTTGAATCAATCAAACAAAGCGATTTTAAAAATTTGATTCAAGAATCCTTACACGCAGTTGTAAACAATATCGGCAAATTTATCGACAATGCGGAATCGAAATCCACTAATAAGGTTACACAGATACTTTTGACAGGTGGTTCAGCACATCTATTAGGGCTCAAAGAAATCTTGAAGAAAAATTTCCAGGAAAGAATCAATTTTTTTCAGCTAGATGAGCCACAAAACACAAATGTGGTCGGTTGTGTGTATCAGAGTGAAAATTTGCGACCTGCAAATAAAAGAGAGATTCCAAGACTAACCAAAAATGAGACTAGGGCCAGTCTTACCAGCCCTGGCAGGGGACCGGAGTTTGTATTAGTTGACGGTACAAAAACGAGCACTGGGATATGGGATATCTATAGAACCCAGTTAAGGTACATTCTAGATGTTCCTTATTTTGCGAGGACTATAGGATCAATTGCTATAAATAAACAGGAAAACCTTATCGTTACAGGTGGTACCGATAATATTATTCGCATGTGGCATGTGGAAACCGGTAGCCTTCTCCGTACGTTTTACGGGCATTTTGCTGCAATCTCATTTTTATTTATTGATCAAACTCATCAAATCATTGTGAGCAACAGTTATGATGAAACCTTGAAAATATGGAACATGATGAATGGAGAAATGTTGTTATCGATTCCATATTGTACAGGTATCAGTTCGGTAGCAATTGATTCAGACGGCAAGTATTTAGCTGGCCTAAATTCTCGTACGAATAAATTGCGGATATGGGATTTGGCTGAGGGGGACCTTATTGAAAAAATTGAAAGCGTATCCATTCTGAATAAGTTCTCTGGATTGGAATTTAATGACACGGGTAATGAATTATTGATCCTAAGAGACAGCGAAAAAATTAAAGTATGGCAAATCCCAAACTACTAACAGAGAGTCAAGAAAATAGTAAAAATTTAGTAGTTCAGCTTTTGATCAAGTTTAGTAATTGGATAAAAAGTGCTGGTTTGCCCACTTATTTAGGTGCTAAAGTTTTTGATCTCATTGAACAAACTGACCAGCCATGCACTATTGCTATAGCTGGACGGGTAAAGACTGGAAAGAGCACCTTTATTAACACGCTCCTCGATTCTGATATTTCACCTGTTGGTAAGAATGAAACAACGGCAACTGTGCTTTATTTCAGATATGGCAAACCTGATTACCCTGAGAAACCTGTTCGATGCCATCATCGAGATGGAAAAGTAACTTACCATTCCCTTAATTATTTATCGCATCTTCAAAGCAATAATGACCTAATTTTAACAGAAAGTGAATCTATCAGTTATTTGGAATATGCGTTAGAAATACCTTTTCTAAAACGAATTGCACTTGTAGATACACCTGGATTGGGTTCCGCTGTTTCTGCCCATCAACAGAGGATAGCAAGATTGGTTCGATTACCCGGCCTAAATTATGAAAATAGCAGCACTGAAAAAAATGATATAGGCGAAAAAACTATCAATATTGATGGAATAATTTATTTGCTCGAGTTTGCTGCTCTTCAAGATGACGAAAAGTTTCTTAGAGAATTTAATGACCTAATGGCAGGAAATGTTTTTGCTTCAAATGTATTGGGCGTAGTAACAATGGTTGATAAATTGGCCACACGTAAAATAGGAGATGTAAACCAAAAGCTAAACCATCTTGATTCTCGGATAGACAGATCCCTAAAATTGGCCCATAATTTACGCGGACATTTAAACACTGTGGTTCCTACTTCAGCAGAGTTAGAAAGATTGGTGCGCTTTTATTCCTCGCCTAAAAATTACAGCAGATTAGAAAAATTCGTAAGCACTATACGCGAAATCAATCCTGAGCACCTGGAATTACTACTTTCAAGAGTCGAAACATTCAAGGATTCAGAAATTTATAACGAGTCTTTTGTAAAAAGAAACAAGGTTTTAATCGAAGAATTTCAATGGGGGGCTTTTGTTAGTGCAGCGTTGGTCGCGTCAAAGTCTAAAAAATCTGGAAAAGAAGTTTTATCTAAGCTTAGTGAAATATCAGGATTTTCTGAACTAAAAAATATTATCTACAAACATTTTGAATTAAGAAGTCAACAAATCCGGTTATTCCGAATTATTTACGACACAAGAAATTTACTTAATGAAATTCGAGACCATTATGGCAAATGGTTATTCGCTCACCACAGATTAGAATTGATATCTGGGCTTTTTGACATTGACCAGGAATTAAACAGACTTTACCATCATTTTTTAGAAGACAACATTGATTTCAATTTCTTGCAAAGGCTCGAGGCAAATATTGACTTATTCAATGAGCATGATACTCAAGAGCTGAGAGCATTATTCGGTGCTTATGGTTTGGACTTTAATTCGCGATTGCAAAATGCTGCATCCCCCGATATTCAAGAACATATTGTAGCAAATCAAAGGATATGGATGGGTAAACGCTGGGTCTCGCACCCACTCAAGAGAGCATTAGCTGAACGTGCGGTTGAAATATACGGGAAATTATTGGATGCTACTTTACATGATAACCTACCTGATGATTAGGAATACGGATTCATATTGAGTCCAAGAATAAATCATCATCATCTTGTAGCTCAGAAAGATGCTCCTCAAATGAATCAGGAGCCTCTTTCTGGATATCAATAACTTGCTCAGTGAGAACTTGTTCTGGTTGATAAATTTCATCGACAAAGATGGGGGCTTCCACCTCAGTGGTTATGTCTTCGTCAAACGGAGACAAATCTTCGTCAAACCCACCTGAGGCTTCAAGCACATCCATTTCTGTTTCATCAATATAATGAATCAATCCTGCCACGGTAATAGGCACACTGATGTTCTTTATAATTTTTAAGGCGTACTTTGATAAGCTTGAAGTTGTGCCTTTCCCCAAATGACCGAGAGTTAGTTTTGTCAATATGCCGATAAATTCTTCAAAAATCGTTTCAAGTGGAATAACAAAAGCCGTGTTAGCACTTTCATCTACTTTTTCAACAATGCCAACTACGCAATTTCGAATATTATCGAATACTGGTGTCCCACTAAACCCTTGACTAATCGGATATCCCCCTTTTTGATTCCAATCAACTTGAATTTTATTTGTTTCTGTATATCCTCTTAACAGACCAGCGGCCCATACACCTTCGGGAGATAAGGTGAACGGATAACCGAATGCTCGAATCGGATGATCCCATACTTCAATTTGTTTAAGGGACAAATTACTATTCTTATGATCTTTGGTTTTCGTAACTGGTGACGTAAATGCAAGTAAAGCGAGGTCCTTATAGGGAGACCATCGGATGACTATAGCTTCTAAAGCGTCTTGATTACCTACACTTACGAAGTTACAAAGAATATCTTCTTCCGGCCTTTCTTGGATTAATTCTTGGTCAGTATGGCCGTAAACTGCAGCTGTTATGACATGTGCACAGGTCACAAAATACCTATCGTAAATATAAAACCCGCACCCAACCACAAATCCGTTTTTGTCTTTGATACGAATAATTGAGTCAATGAAATTAGAAACATCTTTCAATTTAATCTTCCTTGAGAAATATTTTAGTTTTTGTATTTTACAAATGAGTGGTTTTGTGACAATATTTGATGAAGTTGTTTGCTTAGAAAATATCACAAAAAGAGATACATATATATGACAACATATTTAGAATATAACTTAGACGATGGAAGTCAACTACTTATCGAAATCTCTGATGCTCCAGCTGGATTGATTAAAGCAGCAAAAAATAAAGACGGGAATATTATTATAAAGGCGGAAAAGAGATTTCAAGAGGCTATCAGAAGCGCCAAAGTGTCGGCACAAACTTTGGTCAATGAATTATCCTCACTAGAGATGGATGAAATGGAACTTTCATTTGGATTAAATGCTGTTGGTTCAGGCAGCTTTGGGATTGGCAAGTTAGAAATGGGAGTGAATTACCAAGTAGTCCTAAAATGGAAAAATAATCGCCACATTTCCGGGAAAGAAGCTAACGAAAATAATACTGTAGATTTGCATTCACAGGAAGCATTGCAATAAGTCTTTGATCAGTATTAATTTTGTTGCTTCCAATCGTTCGCTTAAAAAAATTTCAAATCATGGATTAAAGTCTAATGCAACCCCTAACAAGAATAAAGAATAACAAAGCTAAGAAAATCACCGGGTTGCAAAATTGGCTTATTAATAGCAAAATGAACATCGGTCAGCGCATAGCAGTCCAAATTTGGAGGCTATATTACGTGGTTGGATTGTCGAAGCGATCATTTACAACAGTGTTTTTTACAAGGAAAAATAGATTACTGAAAACAGTTCGGGCTCGGTAGCATAATTCTTGATATAAATATCTCCACATTTGACGGTGCGCTAAAGGTGTTCTGCAAGCATATTGTCAAAGTAGAAGTGGCCACGACCCTCAATACTAAGTGACAAGACGTTGTTTCTAACTCTTGGGTAAATGCCTGGGCAGTTAATTACACACCTTGTTCGATTTTAAGGAATTCAAGCTGGCCTTGATGCAGTAATGCGACTTGATTATGGATTGGCCATGTTTGATACAAGTAAAGTTTTAGAAGTTTTTCCTTTGTTGTACCTTAATTTCTATTCTATCTGTTTACAGTACCACAGTTCCTGCATTTACAGGTTTTGGTTTTTCCATCGTAATACCAATAGTTTGTCGTCATTTTCCCGCAATAAATACACTCCGCTACAGGTAAGGTAATCGAAGAACTTGAAAACCGGGCCTCGACTGGAGGCGTTTTTTTATGTGACGATTCAACTTTTTTAACGGGATTTACCGTTCGAGACATGTGAAAACGTGGCTTTGCTCTAGATGCCATTAATTCTATTAATTTGCGCCTTTCCTGTGACTCCGCCTCCGCCTTTTTTTGACGACGTTTTTCATATGTGTTGTGATTCGTCCATAGCTCTTCCAGTTCATCCTGAAGAATGTCTTCCCATTTGCTGCTATCAAATCCTTCAGCCTTTTCAATATTTTTCCGACAAACGCTACCGATTTTTACTTTAAGGCTCAACGGGTCTGTCAGTTCACGATGGCAAATATGGCATCGATTATCATCAATTTCTCGCCAGGCAACCTGCTGGTGTCGTTTCATTTTGAGAGGAGATGGTGGTTGAATAACGGCCGTTTCTTCAACCTTCTCTTCTGGTTCATTTGGTAAATCAAACTGGTACCGATGAATTAGATAGCCCTTGCGCTCAATTTTTTCAACGAACTGGCATTTAGGCAGCGCCAATAAGGATAGAATGCGAGCAAAATGGGAAGCAGCCTGAAGGTTTTGTACTGTAAGCGAAAGGCGTCCTTCTTTTTCAACGGTAACAAACAGCGTTACCGTGACCAGCCCTTCCTGATACTGGTAAGGCTCAATATCCTGGGTGCCATCGTAGGGATGTGCTATGGCTAAATCAAGAAGACTCTTTGAAGTGAAAGCATCCACATTGAACTCCTCTATCTTGTGTTGTTGGCAACTGTGCTATGTTCACCGGCAAGTTAAAATGTCATCTCCTCGTCTAAGATGAGGAAGAATTACCTGATATAACGTCTAAGATAAATACGCTCATTGCTGCTTCAAGTTGCTCGAAATCAAATGGGAAAAAGGGCCTAATGTTCCCTCAAGTCGCTTTCAAATGTTGGGAGAGAATTTGCCTTTCGTTTTTTCTGTAAGTCACCCATGCTGAAAGTGTTAGCCATTGAGCTACAATATCGGTATACTGAAAACACTTTCCAGCCAATGACCGTGGAGATTACCTTTTGATCACACTCACCATCCCCTTACGGGACATCATCATCGACCCGCAAGACAACCCAGACCTGCTGGCGCTGCCCGAAGCGGAGGCTGTTGCCTTGCTGACCCAGGCCTATGCCTTCCTGGATGCACCACTCACTATTCGCCTTGAAGCAGAAACGGCCGTTATTGAAGCAGACCTCAGCAGCGCTGACCCTGCAGACAAAAACATTGTCCGGCTCCGAGAAAAGGCGGCCAGAGAAGCCAGCCGCGGCCGGTATTCTCGTGCGGTGAAGCTGTATGATCAGATTCTTTCCCAGGCACCGCTGCTGGTAGAAATCCGCCGGGATAAAGGGATGTCCCTCCTGGAGATGGGGCAGCCAGCCGAAGCCAGGGAAAATATCCGTCAGGCCCTGGCGCTCAAGCCCACAGACCCGTACAGCCTGCTCCTGATGGGCAACATCCACTTTCCCACCAGCCAGAAAACGGCCGAACAGTTTTTTACCCGTGCCGCCCAGTATGCGCCTGAAGATCCCTACATTCTCTCCAACCTGGCCAGCGTTCTGGCCAAGCAGGAAAAGTATGCAGAAGCCATTCCACTCTTCGAGCAAGCTCTCACCGCTGACCCCAGCTATCCCAACGCTGGTTCTGGTCTGGCGCTGGTCTATATGCACCAAGACCAGTATTGGCAAGCGGTGGCAGCATTGGATGCCCTCTTTGCCCAACCAGCCTCCGTGGATATTCGCAGCGAAGGTGTGTATCAGGAGGCGTGGCGCCTGTATCGTCGGGCCAATCTGGAACTGGTGAAGGCAAACCCTGAGAAGTACATGGCGTATGTGCGCCAGCTGCGAGATGAGGTAGAGGCATCTGGCGGCGTGGAAATTGAGCTGGTGCCCGACAACAGTATTGGTACCATGGCCGTGGCCGAAATCGCCTGGCACCATAACCGTTCTCGCCACGTGGTGCGCTACAAGGATAGCGCGCCCACCATCGTGCCCCATCTTCTGGCTCATGAGCTGGAGCATATCAATCTGGAAACGGCCGCACGCCTGGCCGACAACAACCGCTTCTTCATCACTAACCCAGAAACCCGTGAAACGGCAGAAACGGCCGTTCTGCCGGAAATCAGCCAGCTGAAGCGCTCCGGCGCGCTGGGCGACATGCTGGACACCTTTGTTAGCCAAATCCTCTCTGGTTTGGCCAACCAGCTGTTCAACTTACCGCTGGACATGGTGATCGAACACGCTCTGTATCACAACCATCCGGAGCTGCGCCCGGTGCAGCTGGTTTCCCTGACCCAAACGATGGGCGACAATCTTCAGGTATTAAATGACAGTCAGGTCAAGCGGCTGACGCCCCGGCTCATCTACAACGCCAACCTGACGATGAATGCAGCCTATGCTGTTTTCACAGATCACCTTTACAACGGCCGTACCAACTTTACCGATCCGTATGAATCCACCCGCTATCTGCGACCCGGCCGTGAACTGTTTAGCTTATGGCTGGCGACAATGGAAGATTTTCAGCCGGGGGACGAGTATGACCTGGTGGATATGATGGCCAGCCAACTCAAGCTGGAAGGTTGGTACGATTGGCGCAAGGATGAAAAACGGCCAGTGGAAGAAGTGGGCGGAGCCAGCAACGAGGAATTGCTGAAAGAGAAAGAGCCTGCAGCAATCATGTACTGCCTGAGCGCCCTGCGCCGGTTTGAGAAGCTCAATCGGGACCAGATATATCCCATCGTTTCTGAAATTGCCTTGCTGGGTCAGCGCGGCCTGGATTATGCCGATCCGGAGCAGAAATACAGCCTGAACAGCATCCCTGGTGAGCAGTTCTCAGGTCTTCAGCTAATGTGCCTCATGTATGTTGGCTTTAAGGATATTGAACCCACCCTTGACCTGGGCTTTGATTTGTCCAACCCCTACCATCTCGCTCTTCAATTGCATCAAGATGAGGCGTAAAGCCGTTTGGTGGTTTGTATTAATTCGACGCGTGCCAAAGAGATGCAGCAATAAAAAAAGAAAGAAGGGAAAAGGAATAAAGAATGATACTCCATCCCAAACTCAAGGATGAACTGACCCATCTTCACCAGGCAATGCTGACCGATGGGCAGATTCCGTCCCGAGAACAACTCCATCGTTACTATGCAACATTTCGTGACCATTTTAGCCCAGAGCGATTGAGCCGGTTGGATGGTCATGAGTTGTTGACGACAATGCATGCCCATGGAAATCGAGAAAGTTTAGTCTATTGGCTGGAATTCAAAAACGATGATGAATTCCCTGGAATTTTTGGCAGTATTTCGGGAGGAAGTGCACTCAAGTTTGGCATCTATCAACGAAAGGAAGATGGCGCCTGGATGACAGGCAGTCCACAAAATCAGATAGAGTTAACGACTGATCAAGCTGTCGCACTTGCTCGTAAGCATCGGGAGCAACTCCTGCAAGGGGTTGATCTCCTTCAACAATTTCCCGATCGCGGTGATGATGCTGCCTACCTTGAGCTGCAAAAACAAATGAATGCTGTCGCGCCGGACGTATGTGATACGGCCTGGGGACACAAATATTTCAGCTTGCTTTTTCCAGACAGATTGGATGATTATCACGTTGCCAACTACCAGCGATTCCATCTGATAAAGCTGCTACAAACACCGCCAGAAGGAGACGGCCGTTTTCTCTGTGCCGGTCGTTATGTACACGTCGCCAGCGAGCTTGACATTCCGCTCAATCATTTGACTGCCATGCTTAATCAAAGGAACGGCCGTCCCTACAGTTATTGGCGAATTGGGACCAAACTTGGTGGCGTCACAAGTCGTTGGGATCTGATGCGTGAGAATAACTGCGTGGCTATCGGCTGGCCCGACCTTGGTGACTTATCCTATGTGTCGTACAACCGTGAATCAAAGGAAAGGATTCGGGCTGCGCTTAAAAAACATTATCCGAATGATAATCGTCTAATTGGTCGAAAGACCCAAGAAATCTTTCACTTTATTACCGGGATTGCTGAAGGTGATTTGGTTCTGCCATCTGACGGTACAACTGTATTAGGCATAGGTCGGGTAGTTGGCGAATACAATTTTGCCAATAATTCAGATGCGCCCCATCGCCGTTCTGTCGAATGGCTGTCCCTAAAACCTTGGAAGCAGCCAAGGCCAGAAGGATTACAAACCACCGTCTATTCAATTCGCAAACGTCCAGAAAATCAGGTTGAAGCTGAAAAATTTATTTTGGAGCCTCAACCCCAAAGTGAGAATGCTAAAACAAAAAGCAGTGTTGTGCCGCAACCCACACGACTCACTGGTATACCAGGCCGTATCCAATCCATCCTCACGCGCAAAAAGCAACTGATTCTCTATGGGCCTCCCGGTACAGGCAAAACGTATTGGGCCAGGCATACAGCTCAGGCACTGGCAGCACTTGCTAATTACGGCCGCTCCTTTGATGATCTTACAGACGCTGAAAGGCGGCAAATCCTTCAGGGGAGCCACAATTTTGGACCAAAAGTGCGTGTTTGCACCTTCCATCCTGCTTATGGATATGAAGATTTCTTAGAAGGGTACCGACCTCATACTGTAAACCAGCAGCTTAGCTTCGAGCAGCGCGATGGTATTTTCAAAAAATTATGTGACGAAGCGCGCCAACAACCACAAACGTCTTTCTACCTGATTATTGATGAGATAAATCGCGGCGATATTCCGCGGATATTTGGCGAATTGCTTACCATCTTGGAAAACGACAAGCGGGGACAGACAATTCTTCTCCCCCTGTCTGGTCAGCCGTTTTCAGTGCCAGAAAATGTTTACATTATTGGTACCATGAATACAGCAGATCGATCGATTGCCTTGCTTGACACAGCCTTACGTCGCCGCTTTGGATTTATTGAGCTAATGCCTGATAGCAATACCCTGCAAGGAGCAGTCGTGGCTGGCAGTATCCCCTTAGGACCATGGCTCGATTCTCTCAATGAGCGATTGCTGAAACATGTGGGTCGAGATGCCCGCAATTTACAAATTGGTCACGCTTATCTGTTGGAAAAAGGCCGACCTGTAACGGATTTTGGTCGTTTTGCCCGAATTGTGCAGGAAGATATTGTCCCCTTGTTGGAAGAATACTGTTACGAGGATTATGCTGCGCTGGCTCAAATCCTGGGTGACAGTCTGGTGGACGTCCAGCGACAGCGTGTACGCCACGAACTATTTGCCCCTCCCCAGCGAGATAATTTACTCGAAGCATTGCTTTCGCCATCTCCCGATCTGGTTGCCTCTGCCCGAGCTGTGGCAGTTTTAGGAGAGTCAGATGAGTTGACTGAAGAGGAAAATGATGATGATGATGAGGTTGTGGAAGAATAGAACAAATAAAATTGGTTGCCAAACAACAAAGAATCCTATCGCGAAGTAAAAGCGCATTAAGTTAGCCGATGTTTCTTCCGCTCTTACATTCACACTATTTCAAATGACCCTGATATCTATCACTCAACAGGAATGGCAAACAGTTGGCCCAGATGAAGATGAGCGGCTGGCTGGATTCTCACTTCCCGATCAATCAACACGACAGTTAGTGGCTAAACTTGCTCAGGGCGGCCGTCTTGAGATTGTCGAATTGGCTCGTGGCCTGCAAATAAAAAGCCGTGCCTTTGTTGGTTCAATTACACTCGGGACGTTGCGAATTACGGTTCAACCAAAGATTTCTGGACTTCGGCTGCTCAATTTAATCCGGTATGCTTATGATCTGCGTCATCTCGATCTCTTCAAAGATACTGATTACTCCGTCGGGGATCGTACGTTTCAGGATTTACTCCTGCATCAGTTAACTGCCGAGGTTACAGAACTGATTGCTCGGGGGCTGCATCGCACATATCGGCGCAAGCAGGCGGAGTTGGCCAGTCCTCGTGGCCAACTTGATTTCCAAGAATACGTGCGGCAGTCGGGAACGGCCGTTGGCACCTTACCATGTATTCATCATCCTCGCTTGTATGACACGGTGCTTAATCGTGTTCTGCTGTCCGGACTAAACTTGGGTACGCAGCGAACGGACAACCTTGCCTTGCGCGTACAGATGCGTCGGCTCGTCCAGCAACTGGCAGTTAATATAAACCCAATATCCCTAGATCATCATACGATCGTGAAGGCACGATATCAGCTAGATCGGCGTACAGTGGCCTATGCTCCCGCATTGGCACTGATTGAGCTGCTGCTACATGGAGAAAGTTTTACGTTGCAAGAAGAATCGCCTGCTATCCGTCTCCCCGGCTTCCTTTTTGATATGAACCGCTTTTTTCAGGCGCTAATCTCTAGATTTTTACATGAAAATCTCCCGGATATTGACGTGCGTGATGAATATGGTTTACGTAATATGATGGCGTATGTGCCTGGATACAATCCGCAACGAAAGACAGCACCTACTCCTCGGCCGGACTATGTCATTTTGCGTGATGGCCAGGTAGAGACGATTCTGGATGCCAAGTATCGGGATTTATGGCAGGAGTCGCTGCCACGCGATATGCTCTATCAATTGACTATTTATGCGCTAAGCCAGGATGGGGATGCAAATGCTACTATTTTGTATCCGACAACTACAGTAGAGGCGAAAGAAGCCAGGATTGAAATTCGCGATCCGGTTTACGGCAACAGGCGTGGTCAGGTGATTTTACGGCCAGTCAATTTAATCCAATTTGAAGAGCTAGTAACGGCTCCTTCGAGTCCGCAGACAACTCGAAACAGAAGGACATTTGCTCATTGGTTACTCTCTGGAACTTGAGCAAGAATGTCTATCGATGGCCACTTTCACATGTCTGTCGTGTGCTCTATATGGTTAGCAATCTTCAATGAGGTATTTCAAAATCAGCACGTTATATATTGTAACGCATTAGTCTCACTCAAAGGGGAACTGATGTTGCATAGGGTACGGTGATAAAGTAACATCTTTTCTGAAAAAGTGAAGAACCCAGAATTACCTAGAACGTTAAAAACTACAGATTCCAGCCGGATGTAAGTCCGGCCAGTTTGCCACTCGTCACTAATTTCCATGACAACGGCCGTCACCAATCGCAAACAAGATGCCTCGTTAGGAAACAAGGTGGCCACACGGGAACGTCGTCGAATCTCACGATTGAGCCGCTCTAATGAGTTGGTGGTGCGAATGAGGCGGCGATGGGTGTCCGGGAAGGAAAAAACGGTTAAGCCTTCCGGGATATTCGTCTCTAGCCAATTGGCTAATTTAGCCGCTTTCGGCGCATATTTCCTGACCGCCTGAGCCAGCAACGTTTCGGCATCATGGCGGGTGGCGGCATTGAAAATGGCGCGAATGTCGGCGGCCACTTCTCGCTTCATGCCTTGCTTGGGCACGTAGGCTTGCGCATTTCGCTGCAAGTGACATTGGCAACGCTGCCAGGGAACGCCGCCAAAAACGGCACGACATGCCTGCTGGATGCCCACATGGGCATCGGAGATGATCAGTTCAATACCAGCCAGTACACGCAGGACTAGACTTTGCAGGAAGCTGCGTCAGTGTGCCTCTTGTTCGCTCAAGGAGACGCTAACCCCCAGCACTTCCCGTTTGCCCTCCAGGTTGACGCCTACTGCCAGTAGCACAGCGGCTGAGCGCACCTGGCCATCCAGGCGCACTTTTTCGTAACGAGCGTCCAGGTAGAGATATTTCATCTGACCTAACGGCCGTTCCCGCCACTGGCTTAGTTGTTCATCCAGTTCAGCGGTAGCCCGGCTCACCTGCATGGAGGTCACCTCGAAGCCACACAACTGCTCGGTGATCGCCGCCACTTTGCGGGTGGAGACACCTTGCACGTACATTTCGGCCAACGCCAGTTTCAAGGCCCGCTCACTGCGCAGCCCCTTTTCCAACGCTTGGGGGTAAAAGCCACCTTCGCGCACTTGGGGCACATCGAAGGTGATTTTGCCGACGCGGGTGGCCACGGTCTTGGGCTTGTACCCATTGGCCTGTCCCTGTCGTTCGGCTGACCGTTCGTAAGGGCCAACACCCAGGTGTTTCTGCCGTTCCAGCTGCATCGCCGTATTGATCACCGTTTGAATCAGGTCTGGCAGCACAGCAAACCCTTGTTGGGCAATCTGTTCGAGTAATTCTGCTGGTAAAGTACAATCGGTTTGGTAGGTCATGATTTTCTCCTATTGGTTGTGGTAACTTCTAGGGTACTTCATGGCCTACTCTTGCCAAAAATTACAGAAACAACGTTACACTATCTGTTCAATCAAGTTGATTGCTTTTTGGACATTTTCAAGAGAGTTGCCGGTAACATGAATAGTCTTGTTTTCATTGACAACATGAATGCTAACATTTATTTTATTTCTGATATCTTCCAACGGAGATTTTCCACCGCCAAGAAGAGTCTGAAAGAACCCCCCACGTTTTTGCTGAAGTTTAGCCAATTGTGTTTCAGTTAATAGTATTGATTTAGTGTATAAAGACGATTTACTAGCGGCAGGTTCAGTATCTGTTGACACTTTGGGATTGGGCTGTGCTTTCTCAGGATAGTCAGAGTAGTCAGAGAGTTCTAATTCATGCTGGCTTTCGCGCTTGAATTTCCTAGGGATTGGGGTGCGCAGTTCTGTATAAGCAAGCATCGTTCCTTTTTCTGTATTGATAACGGTTGCCCTACCTGCTTGAGCACGAATCATAGAGATGGCTCGATTTACATCGTATTCAGTTGCCCCTCCTACAGAAATTTGGCCACTGTCGCCTTTTTCTATATTGATCCAGGTATTTGTCGAATTTGTTATCATGTTTATTGTTGAGCCGCCCCTTCCAATGACCCGACCAATTCGATTGGATGGCACCTGAATCTTTGTTTCGTAGTAACTAATAGCATTTTGAATTTCAGAAAGAGTTTTTTGCAAAACGCTGGCATCAGGAGCGGTAATAGTTACTTTGTTGCCGTTGCGTTGAGTATCAATTATAGCGCCTGTTCGTTCCTGAATACCTTTAATTGTCCTCCCACTTTTTCCGATGAGCATGTGCATCTGACGTTCCTGCAAATCGAATTCCACAATCTTGGTTTCAATAATTTTTTCGATCTGTCTCACTGAAGCTTGGACATTCGCTTGTGTAAGACCCTGCACAGTACAATAACCATCATCATCAAGATCGATATAGGTGCCTGTATCCTTCATAATACCTTTTATAACACTGCCACGTGACCCAATCACTAAGCCTGCATGTGTAGGGGGGACAAAAATTTCAGACTGGTATAGTCCCCTCATCGTAACCCGCATTTTTCTTTCTTCGTAATCCAACTCCGTAATTCGGACTTGAACCCGCTGCCCCTGCTGCAAAACTGTTGTTGCATCGACAATACGATTCACGCTAATCTCATCCTTATACAGAAAACCATCTACTCCGGGTTCGAGTTCAACAAAAGCAGCCGTACCTTTTTGGGTGAAGCCCACTACGTTACCATAGGCACGTTGATCGATTTTATATTGACGAAACGGATCGTTTTCAGGGAGGCGCATCGTCAAATCCATGAGACGTTCTTCGCGATTTATATCAAGTATTTGAACTTTGACTGATTGACCCCTGTGCACTATATCAGTAACCTTATCAACGTGATGCCAGGCCAATTCACTAATGTGCACCCTTCCTTGGACACCTGGGGACAACTCTACAAATGCACCAGAATCTATGATATTAACTACATGGCCGTGTAAAATTTGTCCAGGTTGATAATCATTGAAAGGTGATATTTCGCGACCTGCCTGGAGAACAGTATTGCTGTCACCTGTGATAATAGAACCTTGAACGTTACCACCAACAAAAACTCCTCGTGCACCAATGGCAGTAGCTCCTTCCTCGGAAGCTACTGCACCAGAACTAGAAATCAAAGAAAGATTTTGTTTGATTATCTGTGTGCTAGGATGATTTGTTCCTAACCTTGCTTCAATAATTTTTAAAGAGCGAGACAGATATTCATGAGCTGCTGTCGCATCTTGCATGTCTAGAGTAAGCAATCCCAAGTTATTTAATGTGGCAGCAACATCAGGGTGATTAGGCCCCAAACTCTTTTCTTGAATTGCCAGAGCACGTTCAAATAAATTCCTGGCATTTACCAATTCCTTTGATAACCTGAGAAGATACCCTAAATTGATCAGGCTTGTAGCCACATAAGGGTGGTCTGGTCCAAGAGCTTTTTCTCGAATGGCCAGGGCACGCACAAAGTATGGTCGAGCCGCTGATAAATCATCCATTTGCCGCAATAAAGATCCGATATTATCCAAGCTATTTGCTACGTCAGGATGGTCTGGACCTAATGATTTTTCCTGTATAGCCAGTGCGCGCTCGAAATAAGGGCGAGCACCAGCAGAATCACCCATTGCTTGCAATAGATTGCCCAGGTTGCCAAGACTTGCTGCCGTGCTGGGATGAGTAGGCCCAAGAGTTTTTTCACGTATGGCTAATGCTCGTTCATAATATGGCTGTGCACCTGCTAAGTCGCCCATACTGTTCAAAACAAATCCCAAATTATTTAAACTCTGAGCTGTGCTGGGATGATCAGGTCCTAATGCTTTTTCATAAATCGATAAAGCTCGTTCATAATATGGCCGCGCACTGGTTAAGTCTCCCATCGCATACAGTAACCCGCCAAGGTTGTTTAGACTGATTGCAGTATCAGGATGGTTGGAACCAAGAGCTTTTTCGCGAATGGCCAATGCGCGTTCCATAAATGGCCGTGCTCCTGCTAAGTCACCCATTGTGCGAAGCAACGTTCCCAGATTATTTAGGCTAACAGCAGTATCGGGGTGATTGGAACCGAGTGTTTTTTCGCGAATGGCCAATACACGCTCCATGTAAGGTCGTGCACTGGCTAAATCCCCCATATCCTGAAAGAGGCTACCAAGGTTGTTCAAACTCGCTGCAGTCCCAGGATGCTCGGGGCCAAATGCTTTTTCATCTATTTGTAGAGCCCGTTCCAGATACGGCCGTGCGCTAGTCAAATCGCCCATAGATCTTAGGAGGCTCCCCACATTATTAAGGGCAACGGCAGTCGAAGGATGGTTTGGGCCAAGTGCTTTCTCCCAAATGGCTAAAGCACGTTCGTAATACGGCCGTGCCCCAGAATAGTCGCCGAAATGGTTCAAGTACACGCCTATTTCGTTATTCAGGTGTGCGGCATGTTCAGTGTTTAAATCCCATTCATACGCCAAGTTAGAAGCTGCAAGTAAATGAGGAAGTAATCGCCCAGATGTCGTCCAGGTGATCATGTCATGCAAATCAAACCGATATGCCTCAAATAGTAAATCCACCGCTGTTTCCGCCCAAGTTTGAGTACGTGACCGCTCCATATGATCACGAGTCATTACTTGCACTAAGCGATGGACAGTCAATACTCCATCCATAACGGTTAACAGCGAGTATCTGGTCAGTGCTGCCACTGCGTCGCCTCGAGCGAGCGCATCTGTCACTACTGCAGCTAGTGCTTCGGGTAGCGTGTTAGCGTGCTCTACTATCATTTCTAAAGAGATGTCGTCAGAGGCAAGAAAACTACACAAACTGAGTAGCTCGGTAGCTCCTGGCGTCTGTCCGGCTAACTCAAACGCCATTTCCCACACTGTAGTAATTGTCGCGTGGTAATCTTCTGGGGGCTGCTCACGTGCCAATAATTCTTGTCGCCGCTCTCGGAACAATCGAAGATAATCTACAGGTGTAATCTGTCGCGCCAATATAAACGCCGCAGCCTGCTCTAGAGCCAGTGGTAGGTAACCAAGTTCCGTTGCCAGTTCTTCAAATGTTGAATCGACAGTGCCTAGCCGATTCTGCAAAAAAACCGCTGCCTCTTTTGATGTGAATACAACAAGCTGCAATGTTTGCGTGCTCAGTTGTTCAAATTGCCTTCTGCTGGTAATCAACACATGCCCGTGCCCGCCCGGAAGATAGGAGCTCAGCTCACGAGGCTCTATCCAATCTGCATCATCGTACAAAAGCAGCCACCGCTTTTCCGTACTGTTCAACCAGCTTAATACCATTTGCCGCGCCGCTTCCGTATCGGCATTTTGCACGGGCAAGCTCAGATTTTCTCCCAAACGGCGTAAGTCACCGTCCAGCGTCGCCGGATCATCAGCCCTTAACAGCCAAATGAGGTCATATTCATCGCGGTGTTGGTGAGCGAAGGCCAGAGCCAACTGCGTTTTTCCCACGCCCCCCAGCCCGGCTATCGCTTGCGTGATTGCGATAGACGATTGTTGATTATCGAATGACGATTGAATGGCAGCCAGCAGTTCCTGGCGGCCAGTGAAATTTGGATTGGGTGGAGGTAGATTGACCAACGGGAAAGTTGGCAAATTATCGTCAGGCCCTCCATCAAGTGTTTGCCATGGTAAGTCAGGCCAAACTCGGCGCATGCGCTCTGTAGATATAGCGAAAGCAGTGTTGCCATTAATGTCGGTGTTATCGGGACGATAGATGGCATTGACCATTCCTACTACCCAACCCGATTCTTTATCTACTACTGGCGCACCACTCATGCCCAAGTGCATCTCTTTAGAAGCTAGTTGCAACCGACCATCTCCATTTATTAATCCCCTAATTTGTCCAGATGCCCACAAACCGTCTGTATAATCCTTACTCGAATAGCCAAAGCTGATAAATTCATGATCAAAGCAATCAGTAGATGGGCCAACAAGCACAGGTGAAATGGCATCTGGCAACGGAGCGTTAATAAGTTGTAAGACAGCAATATCTTCTTCTTCTGGTGCACTCCAATAAACACCCAATACCTTTGCCCGATATATTTCGTTTCTCCCATAGAATCTGAGGGAAATCATTTGGTCGGGGCCGCTTTCGGCAGCTAATACTACATGTGCACAAGTAAAGAGAATATCTTGTGCCGCGAGAAAACTGGTTCCGAAAATCAATCCATCTTCACCTTGAATAGCAGCAGTACTCTTATTCAAATGTGCAATCTCTGTAGGTGGCGCCGGAATTGGGAAATTACGTTTGAGCATCTTGGTTTTTATTGGCTTTTTTGTCTCTCTAACGACGCTTATATCTGGCAAAGTCATTTGATGAAGTGGAAAGCCTTGCTCGTTAACTAAAGTGACGGTAATCGCACCTTCTTGAGGAGCTGTAGCGGTAGTCAGCAGGAAGGTGGCCGGACCATATGTTCCGCCAAAACGGTTGAGGACGATGACAGGCTCACCAAATGCTTTGTGATTAAAGAGGGGCTTGGTGTCCAGGATGCAGTGCAGCGCAAAATCTTCCCGTTCATAGGGCCACGTCTCAGCATCGTACTCTGTCTGGATATCTATACTCATCAGGTAAGTTTTGCCGACCTCTGCCTCGCGCGGATAGCTTATAACCGGATGGATAGTGATGTGATGTATTTCTGAATCAGACATCACTTCCCCCCTTTGGCTCAAGCGCCGGATGCAGGCTGAGTTTGAGCAGTGGATTACCGTAATAAACGTACATAAAGGTATAAATGAATCGCAACTGGTTTGTTTTTGAATCTATATCGGCAGCAAGCTGTTCAGCTGCCATTGCACGTAGCTGGCGCAGCAGTTCCGCCAAAGATTCCCCATTTTGCGAATTGCGGATGGTCTCTAAAACATAGCGCCCTATTTGACTGGCAAATATAGAACCCACTGGTCCTAGCGTGCCAACATAGCTGGCAGCAATACGTTTAAGCAATACAATGGGCAAGCCTTGAAATCCCAACCTGCCCTTTGGTTTAATGACTCGACCTGAGTGACAGGCATTGATGAAAAATACAGGGCGATGAGGGAAGATTTTGTCGGCGAGTTTGGCTTCTAAGTGCAATGGAATTAGTCGTTCGCTAGGATTGTTTTGTGAACCAAACGCGATGCCAGCCTTGTCACTCGGGTCATGTGGTACAAACATGCCATGACAGCCCAAATAAACTAAGCCTGTTTCCGGTTGTAGGTCTTTCAAATTTGCTTCAAGGGATTGTACATTACCATGAAAATGGGTATCGAAATGAGCCAGAAGTTGTCTTTCCCCAACAGCATCCGGCAAACTGTCTTCATCTAGGTACGCGGCCACTCTGCCGACACATTGGCCGGGTGACATCTCTAATTCTCTATGTTCTTCTCCTAGGGGCAGGAGCAGCCAACGGACAACCGGTATGAGGGTGCCTAAGTAGCGTTCTGGGCCAAGTTTGAGCATTTCCCAGGGAATTTCTGTATCTGTATGATCGATGATGATTAACTGCAAAGCCTCATTGTGGCGGTTATGCACAGCTTTAAGCCAGCCTAAGATTGTAAGACCCTCTTTGTATCCCTCTGTGGCTTGGCGCAAGATCTTGATATTGGCTGTATCGTCGGAAAAGGCAACCATTTCACCTAGAACAACCTGAGGATCTGTTCGAGCCTCGATGAAGTCAGCCAGGCGTATATTGGGTGGAGAAAAGGGCATTGTGCTAATATCGCGGTTGCCACAATGTCCCCAGCAAGCAAGTTGAATTTGCTGGTTGTCCTCAGCATATTTGACATGAATTATAGCTACATGCTGTGGCCGTTCTGCATTCGGATTTATGTGACAGGCCCTGAATAGTTCCTGATCAACAACGCCAGCCAGTTGGATTTGCTGCGAAACGGCCGTTTTCTCTCGGTGCGGTTTTTTTTCTGGCCAAAATTGAAGCGATAGATTTATCTGTCCATGCGGAAGCTGAGCATCTGTAATTAAATCAAATTGGTGCTCAAAGTTTAGGGACTGTCCGGCTGGTATGAATATTTGAGGATCAGGAATGGTAATGTATTGAGCAACATCAGTTTCCTGCACTTTGAGTAGCAATAATATGGAAAATTGGTCAGAAATCGTAACGTTATTTGCATTTGGGCCAGTCTCTGTCCAAACCTCTACTCGATATTGTTTGTCCGGATCTAATTGTGTGACTTGTAAGTGGCCATTTTCTGGATCTATAATGCAAAAGTGGAAATAGTTGGGCAATGCTGATTGAAATTCGTATTTATTTCCAAAAAACTTATCACCGCCTATTTTATCTCCGTGTACGTAATCACCTTTGACGGTGAGGCTTTCTTGAATCAAATCGGCGCCACTAAGACTACTCATATTCGAGCCTCCTCCAAAAGCGGGATAGGAGCATGCTCTCCGCCAATCGTTTCAGCCAGCGTAAGCGGTAATTCAGCCATATATGGCGGTTGGGGATCAAGCAGGATGGTTTCCAGCCGCTTCATTCCCCGGAATTGAGCAGCCACTTGAAGTGCGTCTTCTATACCTTCCCTGTTGACTGGCTTCTTCAGTTGGCCGCTCAAACTGGCTTTTAGCGGCACGTTGCCGCGGCCGTCAGTAAGGATAACTAGCCGGGTGTGCTGGATGATGGCCCGTCCATGCTGCTGTGCTTGCTGGATGGTCTGGTAAGCCATCTCTAAACCATGTGCCAACGGAGTTGCTCGTCCGGATTGTGATTCAAGCGTTTCAGCGATACGCGGTGTCAGCAAAGAACGCGCTGTCACCTTTTCCGCACGCAATTCTTCCTTGGCACGATTGCTTCCCACCTGAATGACGGTAATGGTGGCTCGCTTCATATACGCCCAACGCAAGTGGGGGATTAATGCTGGCTGCCAGTCACAATCTTGAAAACTGGTGTAATCCAAAAGAAGCAGTAGCATGATTTCCGGTGGTGGAATGCGACGATAACGGCGCAAATCAGCAATAGAAAGAATGAAAGAGGTGGCCTGGGCAGGATTGTTTTTATGGCGAATTTTCTGGAATGTGGCAGCTTCCAAAATTGTGGGAACCAATGCCAAATCTTGCATCGTGTTTGTAGACTGCACGCCAACGATGACGCCGCGTTCGGCCGTATGAGCTGTCCGACGGCGTAGGGGTATCTGGAGGGAAAATTGCTCCCTGTCGATAGCCGCTGTATCTTCTGGGTACGGGCTTACTGGTGGTAATGAAGAGGGTGGCATAATTTCTTCTTCATCAGGCAAAATCGGCTCTGAAGGTGTTGGTGGTGATGGTGTTTCGTAAGAAGCTGGATCGGGAGTCGAAACAGGCGGTTCCGGATCAGGTGTTTTTGGTGGTTCTGGGTGAGTCGGTTCTGGCTCTGGCTCGGGTTTTGGCGGCGGTATCGGCATGGTCAGGCCAATCAATTTGGCGGCTTCATCAATATGGCGTGGATAAATGGTTTTTTCACCAGCCAATCTGGCCATTGCGCGTCCTATGTGGGCCAGAGCCAGTTCGCGCCGTAAGCCAGGATGGTTTTGGCTTTCGATATGGGACACAATACGGTGTCCGGCTTCTGGCGATAACTCTGGCAGGCTATTAGCTTGCGTTAACGGCTCGTGCCAGGTGTCGAGCGATAATCCGTTTCCGATAAAATCAGGAAATTCTGCTTTATCGCTGTTCAGCCAGGAGAGAATAGTTTCTGGTTTGCGTTTTGATGGTGCTGATGAAGGTGCGAGGCGTAGGCTGAAGCGATCCAAAAGATGCGGTGAAACTTTGCCTACAGCGTCTGTTGGGCAAGCTGCCAGCCAGCAGATGTGGGGTGTCCAACGACTGTCCTGACCATGTCGCTGGAGATGTGCAACTGGCGAATCCATAAGCGTGATACAGGTGCGGACGACGGGAAGAGAGAGAAGGCTGAGATCATGGATGACGACCAAAAGCCAGTCCTCGTTCTGTCGATTTTGAGTTAGCCAGCCCTCCTGCCAGACAACGGTTAAGCTAGAGAGTCTGGTGGAGTCGTTTGTCCCCGTAGGATCCGGCACATGCTGACCCCATAAATCACTGTCCTGTGCTGTGCCGGGCAAAGAGAGGGTATGAACACGTTCCCCAGTGGTAAGGTGGAGCATTTGACTGAGGTGAGAAACGGCCGTTTCTAAAACTAAAAAATCGGCGTCAAACAGCAGCACCCTCCGCAGCCCCGGTTCCAGGGCTGCGCAGGCTAATCCACGGGTCAGAGAATCAAGTGCCGATTTGTCCATCAGAGTTGGTTATGGTTCCTTTTTGGACACATTTAAGGCGGGAGCCGCTTCAATGTCGAGTAACTCGGCCACCTCTTCGTTATTGGCGGGAAACCAATGTTCGCTTTGTTCCAAGCGACGGTGGGTCAAGACCAATGGTGCCACATCACGTAAATGTTCCGATTCGACTTTTACTGCACCTGAACGAGCAGCTTGAGCACGGGCGGCAAGAGCCAGAAAGAAGTCGGCCCGATGACCTACGGCCTTAAATTTTTCAGCCAGTTCAGCACATTTTTCCAAAATCGGTTTGGGAATGTCAACGCTTACCTGCTTTGCTTTTGCCTGATTTAGTTCAATCTTGGTTGTGTCATCAGCCTGATATCCATGGGTGAGAAAATCGTTTTTCCCCTCAGCCGCCAGGGCCATGTCAAAAGCAAGGACGGTTTGCAAAATATCAGCCCGGTGTTCGGGATGTGTAATAATGTGCGCCATGAGCCCAAATCGGTCTCGCAATTGAGGGCGTAAGTAACCTTCTTCCGGGTTCATTGTGCCAACTAGAGTGAAATGGGTTTCACTTGCCGGAATATTGATGCCCTGTCGCTGAACAGACAGGATGCCGGTAGCGGCCGTGTCCAGAATGATGTTAACAATGTGATCGTCAAGTAGATTGACTTCGTCAATGTAAAGGATTTTGCCGTTAGCATCTTGGAGCAGGCCACTCTGCGGCACTGGATCGCCTTGCATTAAAGCATCAATCTTGTATCCACCCACGACACGATCCTCAGTGGCATTAATAGGCAACGTTACTGGCAAGTCATCATACATCATTTGGGCGAAAGCGCGGACTGTGGTGGATTTTCCGGTACCACGATGTCCGCTGACTAATACACCACCCAATTTTGCCCCGGCAATATAGGCAATTTCCAGGGCCATTTTGAGGTTTTCCTGCCCCACAATTTTATTGTAGGGCAAGATTGGTATGCTGTTTTTCTGTTGCGTTGAGGTCATTTTTGTTTTTCCTCGTCTGTTTTCCAGGTCATTGTTACCTGTAGCTGGGCTTCAGTGCTGCTTTTGGCTATGAGCGCGCCCACTTCTGTATCAAGCTTGATAGAAAATTGTAGTTGAAATTCATCTGGCTTGGCTGTTCCACCCATCTCTTTGATGCTGTTGACAACTCGGGTGGCACAATTTTTGGCTAGCTCCAACCCATCGCCGAAGAGGTCACGGGCTTTTTCCAAACCTTTGATGTCGCGTAAATTCTCATAAGGGCCCGGCTCCGGGGGTAGCTTGTCCACTTCGATAGCGATGGTGATTTCTTGTTCATTAATAATTTGGGTGTTTTCATAAACTGGCATAGTGTGTCTCCAAAATGTTTGCGGAGCGGAGGATCTTATGCAGCTAAAATCTAGCTCCAAGTAGAACCTGGCTCAATTGAGACTCAAGCGTTTTCAATTTCCATGTATTTGGTCATCTAGACAGAGAAGATAGTAACTAGATGCATAAATGATCAATTGGCTTTTTATAACGGTCCGACAGCTAAAAAATTACTCGGATAACTGGACACCAGTCATATTAAGAACCATATAATACTGTAAGGTATAGCGAGTATACAAGCAAAATATTTATCAGTTCTTCGGTTTTATAAGATGATGGTCGTGTTTGGACTTTCATACAAATGTTCGTTGAGGATTAATTTTGGGAACCACGCAAAAATATTTCTGATCATAATATTGCCTAGAAAGGTATAAAATCGCTCACGGTCTTCTTTAAATCAATTTGTAATCCCAAATATCGTTGCGTAGTCGCAATACTTGCATGGCCCAGCAGCTTGCTAATCTGACCAATATCAATTCCCGCATCATAGCCAATCCGGGCATAGGTGCGCCGCAAATCATGCGGCCGCAGCTTCACCTTCCCCAACTCCTGACCATAGGCATCCACAATATCCAGAATCGCCTGCCCAGAGATGCTCTCTCCTAATTCGCCGCCTTTCGTCACCGAACGGGCAATGTAACCGATGCGTCCTACTAGCTCTGCCCACTCATCCAACAGGGATACCAGCTTGTCATGAATGGGGATCACCCGCCGCTTCTTGCCCTTACCGGTGATGCTCAGCACAGTGCGCTCCCCCTGCTGCTTGACATGTTCCCAGGTCAGGCCGGCCAACTCTTCCCGCCGCAGCCCGGCGCCTACTAACAAGCCCAGCACCACTCTATCCCGCTTGCCTTTTATCGTCGTCTCGTCGGTCAGACCCGTTAGCAGCGACCGCACCTCCGCCAGGTTCAGCCAGGTATGTGCCTGCTCGCCTTTCATTGCCTGTACCTGGATACTCTCCTTCAGCGCTTCGGCCCGCCACAGCACTGCTTGCATTTCAGCCACATTCGCCGGTGTCGCCTGCGCTTTGGCCACCTGGCTTAGTTCGTCGGCCAGCAGCCCAACGGCCGCACGCAGAAACATCTTGCGACTGCTGGGCAAATCAGCGGCGTAGGTGGAAACGGCCGTTGCATCCAGCAAGTTCACTCCAGCAGCTCGCGCCAGCTTGATTTCCCGGCCATAGCGATAACGCGTCGTCTTTGCCAAATTCCGTTTGGCTAAAATCGCTTCGAAATTATCCGGTTGTTGCAGCGTCGTTAAGGTACTCATTAGATCTCCGTTTTGCTTGTGATAATGCTAATATACACAAGTAAAATGATTGCAAAAAATATCGGCAAAGCAAATATAATGTTTTATTTTCCGACCCTCTTTATATTGTAGATTATGTTTTAGAAGATAAGTAAAAAGTCATAAAGTCTTTCTTAGGAAAACAGTTTCTGAAGCTGTTGCATTCGATTTTCAAAACTTAATGTGTTCAAGACTTCTGGATTTACTAATGAATTTTGGTCTATAGATTTCTTTACAACAGATATGATGTTTCTGCAAGCATACAACGAATTATGATTTACTAGCCGATCAGTGAAAGCAATACTATGAGGTGAAAGGATCACATTATTAAGGTGACATAAAGGATGGCTTGGCATTAAAGGTTCATGCTCAAATACATCGAATGCCCCTCCAGCAATTAGATTTGATTCTAAAGCATTAACAAGATCAATTTCGTTAATAATTGGTCCTCTAGCTGTGTTTATCAAGAAAGCAGAATCCTTCATAAGAGCCAATTCTTTTTGTCCAATCATTCCTCTAGTCTCTTGATTTAGCGGGCAGTTGATTGTAACAATATCAGACTTTTTCAAAAGGGTTTTCAAATCAACAAGACGCACATTCAAGTGAGAAATAGTATTTTGTTCTACATATGGATCTGTAGCGAGAAACTGCTTAAATCCTAATGATTGTGAAAGCCGAAATAGTTCAGAACCAATATTACCTATCCCGATTGAGCCAAGAGTTTTATTTGAAATATCTTCTCCAAGTACATTTGCCTTCTCCAACCATTTACCACTATGGGCTAGATAGTTCTTCTGAAGCACTTTTTGGTTCAGTGCAAATATAAATGCTAGAATCCCAATTGCTACTTGGTTCTTTACTACCTCGCGGGGAACGATGGTAAGCAATACATTAGCCTTAGTACACGCTGCTACATCTATCTTGTCATAACCGACACCCCATCGAGAAATGACACTTAGTCTTTTTATCTTGTTGAAAGAGGTTGGCATGTAATTAATATGATATGAGATAATTGCATCATATTGATCAATCTGCTCAGCTATTGCGACTGGTGGTGAATCAAAAAACTCATATTTAATAAAGGAATATGAACCGAAAATCTCACTACATATAGGTTCAATTAAACCTGGCAATTCTTTCTGGAAATCAGCGGTTATTCCTATTTTTAAGTAATTTTTTGAACGCATGAATCGTTTTTCCAAGGGTTAATCGATCGAATTTTTTCTATATCTTCAAAGCTTAATTTTTGTGGAGGGGATAGAGGGTAGTCTCCGAGAATAGTCAATCTGAGCAATTCTGTGAAATGTTGAGTAATTATTTGTCTCGAATACATTTCTGGATACTTTTCTATACCGTACTTAGCTGTTGGGGGGAAAAACCTTGCTTGAAATGGGGGCAAAAAAACAGAGTCCCATACATTTAGGCTTTGACCACCGAACGGTGATTTTCCACTAAATATACTGTAAACGGGAAGGCTGTTTTCACGATTGACACATAAAGATTGGTTCACAATTTCTGCTACACGTTCGATTACTAAAGAGCTGATACCACAATCTCGTAACTGTCTGGCCAGATTAAAAATATCTAAAACCTCTTCAAGAGATGACCCATATAATCTATTCTCACTCGTTTGTGGCGTGTATCCGATATGGGCCATAACTAATATCCCTTGTCGGCATAAATTCTCAACAATTGATAACGCTTTACTAGATGCAACCTCAATTTTGATAACATCTGCGCCAAACTTAATAAGCTGTTCAGCATTTTTCGTAGCGGTCAAGTTGTCACATGTTGAACCATCAGGCATGTCAGCAACGATAAAGGGTTTGGCCTCACCTACAAACAAATGCTCAACACTTGACTTAACTTCATAAACTAACTCACACATCACTTTAAAAAAGAATGACTGTTCCGTTGGTGTGGATAGTTTGGTCGATCCATATCCAAGGTGCGTAGTTAGAAAAGAATCCCCTATCATGAAGCAATCAGGTGAGTAATAGATATCATCTTCTCTTAAAAGTCTGAAAGCATCACTAACTGCTTCCACCTCATAATGTGTATAAAGATTTATTTTTAGCCCGATTAAACTTTCAGAGCTTCGCTTTTCATATTGTTTTTGAATTTGGGCTACAACTGTTGAGTCCATTCGGAATTCTCCATAAATTATAGGGCTATATTTTTATTCAATAACTAATCCTTCAATTTTGGCTTTTATACGAAACCCGGTGTAATCAGCACTCATACCCTCTTTACCACTAACCCGGATCGCACTCCGCAAAAATTGGGCGGTACTACCAAAATGCCCTCCCCTAAGTACATGATATTTTCTGGATGAAGTGGAATAATAACGGTTATCTAAGTCCCAGTTCAAATTATTGCCTGGATATCTATCGTAAACGGAAATACACCACTCCCGAACATTTCCATGCATATCATACAATCCCCAACTGTTTGGCTTTTTCAAACCAACGGGTTGCGTATAGTATTTTTGATCAAGATTTTTTTTATACCATGCATAATCTTGTAATAATGTTTCGTCATTACCAAAGCACCAATTACTTTGACTTCTTGCCCTACAAGCGTATTCCCATTCGTTCTCGGTGGGTAATTCAATGACACCATTCAATTGCTTTGACTTCCATTCACAATAAGCAAGAGCATCCTCCCAAGCTATTTGAACTACAGGGTGATTCCAACGTTCTTCAAGACTAATTCCATCATTTCGAGGATTTTTCCAATTCACACTTTTTAAAAACTTCCACCTACCTCCAGTCCATATCCTACTATTTCCAAAACGTTCGGCCAGTGTGATATATCCTGTATCTTGAATAAACTCATGAAACTCGAGATTTGTTACAGCATAACGATTAAGCGCAAAAGAATTAATCTCCACTATGTGCACTGGAGTTTCATCGGGTCGTCCTTTCCATGAACCCATCAAAAAGACACCGCTTGGGATGATCACAAAGTGATCATCGAATCCTCTTTGGTTTAAAGAATGGTTCTTAGGTTTTACTTGATTTTGAGGGATTGACTCATAGAATTTGCGAGTTTTTGTTTCATCCTTAGAGAGTAGCTCATATAGCATCATGGAGTTTGTAAGAAGGTAATCGGCTCCCTTTTCTGAAGCTATTACTCTTTGTAACTGGAATAGAAAATCTTGATTTTTTTTCAGCTCTTCTAGCAAAAAGTAAGCTACTCCGACAGAAATAAATGAAGATCTTAATACACCGAGATTCCCGTTTTCTAATTCTTGAAATAACCACAATGCATAAAAATATTCTCTGAAAGAATTGTGTAAAAACTTATAATTATCATCTATATCACGACCAAGGAAGCAACAAACTTTAAAATCAGCCCCATAATACTCAGCTTCCATAATTGAAAAGTTGAATTTTTTCATTAACAAATCATTTACTGTTTCCTGTGAAAAACTGGCTTCCGGTATGAGACTGGCACTTTTCGCAAGAGCTAATAACACTGATTTGATTTTTCGTTCGTCCATTTTTAATCTGCCATTAAAACGTTCACGTTTAAGCCAGACTCGAACAAACTGATCATATAGTTCTTTTCTTGATGTTATTTTTTGTGTGATTATTCCTTCTTCTAAGACAGTGATCATTGTAAGGAGAATTGGGCGTCTAGCTAAATCCAATAAATCCGGTATTAATTTTATTTCTGATAAGAGCTCGTCAGCCCTTTCCTTTAAATGTAGTTGAAGATATTTTTGAATTTCTGTAGGTCGAAATCCTCGTAAATAAGTAATATAAAAGTTGATTCGTTCAAAGAATGGATCCAAATTCTGGAACACTTCCTCGATGTCTTTATTGCTATAAAAATAATTGTCTCGACTAGCAATGATAACCTTCACATTGGCTGACTTGAGATCGTTCAGTATCAAATCAAGGTTTGTCATACGAATACCGGGTTTAAGTTCAGGTGACATTTCATCAAAGCTATCTAGCAACAATATTAGTTTTCTGGAATTAAGGAGATGTTTTAACTCTTTATTGAAAAATTCAATGCCATGTTCATGCTTAATAGCTTCCTTGATTTTAGCTAGGAGAGAAATATTAGACCGCTCGAGATATTGGTTTTGTCCAAGAGAAATACGGATTGGACACATTTTATAGTTTAGAAGGTACTTTTTTGAGAGTATATATTCTAGACGGTACAATATTGTGCTTTTTCCCATACCAAATTCAGCAAGTAACGTCAGATAAGGCTTATCAGGAGTTTGGGCCCAATCCACCAAATAATCTATGGCACTTTCCGCAATCATCCCTTTTTTACGTTCAACTTCTTTCTCTTTTGCTGGAAGCCAAGCAAATTGGATTGTAGTTTCATCAACGTATTCGTAACCATATTCCCATAGTGGCATGTCAACAAAAAACTCTCCTTTGAGACCAAATAGGGAGTGTCTCTCTGGATCGTGACTTTCATATGAATTTACAAGTTTAAAAGCAAGGTCAAATAACTTATATTCTCCATCTTCAATCCCAAATATCACCAAACCATTTAGATTAGTTGCTATAGTCTTAGATGTTGCAGCATATGAAGTAGATTGGTCTTTACTGTTACCACTATACCAAGTGGATACTGTCATACCTACCACTAAATTAGATTCACTGTGAACTATAGGTCCTCCACTCATCCCACGATCAATTTGCGATGATAAAAGTTCAAATCTGGGATGTTTATCCTTGATACGAGATATTAATTCAACTCCAAGTACAATGCCGTTTGCACGCGTGCCAGCTAATCTTGATCCGGCCGTAACAAACGTGAAATCGGTTAGAGTTTCAGCTGTCCCCAACACTGCGGGAACACTATTCTGTGGTTGATCGTGGAGCCTTAATATGGCAATGTCGTCAGCGAAAACAGGTGACAAACTTTTTATCTCAGAAGAGATCATCCATTTCCGCGTTTTCGGGAAATATACATTAACAATTTCATTTGGGGGATCAATTAATTTCTCCCTAGCAATATACAGAGAATCGGCTACAACATGTGTTGCCGTTATTACGAAGTAATTCTGCAAAGCCTCAACAATGAAGCCTGCACCAACAAATGAATTGCGATTATTATCACCTATCAAAACAAGATAGTCTTCGAGTTGCGGTATTTGAGTCAATTTGAAAGCCCTAGGTAACGATTGAAAGCAGGTAAAAAAGACACAAGTTTTATAAGTAGATTAGATTGACAATAATTGTCAGTTAAGAAAATAGCGGAAAGCATCTAAGGTTTCTTTTTCTTACATGGCAAAAAACAATAATTAGTAAAATGCGATAGAAATCCCATAGGAAAATGGCCTATGGTCCACACCTCAAAATGAAGGAAGCACGAGAAGAAGCGACTGCCTTTTACAAACAACGGGGTGGTCTGAAAATGGGTCACAGAGCAACATACATCAATTAAGGTTCACCTGGGCAACCAATTACCGTCCATACATTGGCATTAATTAAAATGATTTTAATAGGGCGAATGCGATATTCGCCAAGTTTCACGATTGCATGTGAAACAAAGCAGCAAATTGCAATCCATTATGTTCCAAAACATGCATATGCATGTTAAAGATTTTCTTAGCTCTCTTTCCAAGATAAGGATATTTTAATTTGGCCCTCTGCGGACTTATTAGCTATTAGAATTCCTGCTTCAGCTTTAATAGCAACCCCAAATTCAACCGTTATCTCAGCTGGTTTTAATGGAGACTCTTTTACCGCCTTTGCAACCATTTTAGTTACTGAGTGAATGGTGCCTTGAATTTTTGGAACGACATCTTCAATTTTCCCCATCACACCTGAAACAGGTAATTCCCCAATAAAATCATCAGGGTCAAGTTGTATCTTTACAATATTCCCGTCGATTTCTGTTTCAATAAAATTAACTGCCATAATTCTGCCACCCTCAATATTGAACACTGTTCCACAATAAGTACAATTTATTCATTAAATCCATCCATAGATTATGTAAATGAACCAAAAAAATATATTTGGAACATTGCAGTTAGCACCTAAGTTTTTGATAGATAAACAGAATTAATTCGATCAATAGCTATCTTCAATCCACTATGATCTGTTGCTGTAAAGCACAATCTTGCATATTGGCTATAATTTTTGCCGAAAGCAGATCCTGGTGCTAAAGAGACACCAGATCGTATACAGTTTTCAATAAAGTCATCGGTATCCCCTTTCCATTTTGATAAATCTAAAAAAGCGTATAGCCCCCCTTCTGGTTTTGTTGCTGGAATTTGTAACTGTTCAACCACAATATCTCTCGCTTGTCGTGCAAGTAAATGGTATTCACGTAATACAGAATCTGGTGTTTGCAAAGCCTGATACGCTCCATATTGTGATGATGTCGAAACTGAATAGATTGAATAGAGAGTTAGTTTTCGTATACGCTCTGCCATTTCATTTGGCGAAAGAACGTATCCGATTCGATAACCTGGCATTGCATATTTTTTACTAAATGTATATATGGAAAATGTTTTGGCTCTAGCAAATTCAAGCTCAGCAATGTCTGTAAAACCCTCTCTTGTAAAATCATAATTTTCATATGCATTGTCGGCAACAATCCATAAATCGTGCATAATCGCAAATTCTATTAGTTTTTGAAGCCCTTTCCGTCTTAAAGATGTGCCAGTTGGATTGTTTGGGTTATTAAAATATATTGCCTTTGTCTTAGGCGAAAGAAAAGATTTAAGCGATGTAATAAAATCAAAGTTTGGATCTTTACTCAATTCAAAAAACACAGGAACCTCTAAAGGTATGCCACCGGCAGCATATACTAATCCATTCGCAAACAACCATTGTGGAGACAGAATTAATACTTCATCACCTGGATTTATAATGGAACGTAATGCGGTGCCAACAGCATGGGTTGCTCCACACGTAATAGTGATGTTATCTTCACATAATTCCTCATCAAATTGTTGACAAAGTTTATCGTAAATCGCTTTTCGGAGCGTTGGAATACCATTGGGTGACGCATGATGGTGTGCTAATAATTCAAATTCATCAATCGTCCAATTTTTCGGGTTGGCTAGAGGCATAAATGTAGTCTTCCCTTGATGCAAACTATAAAATGGACTGATGTTAAACTCTTTGATGCTTTTATTTATTTTGTCAAACACAGATGAAGGTACATTATCAATCCAGTGATTATATTTTTTCATTTATCTCCCCTTGACCATTTTTGTTCGATCTATTCTCGACAAAATATGTGAAAACCTAACCCTTCAATGAGCTAGAGAATTGGGTACTAATAAACCTATTGGTGAATACACATTGCTCTTTTTCTTGTAAGTTTGGAATAATATCTTCTACACATGAGTTGAAACGCGCATACTCTATTAGCTAAACATATAATAGCGTATGTGATGTCATGATTTCAAGATGCAAATTTCCTCAGGGTGCAATTAGTTTTGGTGTAACAAAAAGAAAGATAGAAAACAGGTGATCTTCCCCCAAAATAATGGACGCAGAGAAAAGACAAATTGAGGCCCACAATTGGATTGGAGGAAATTTGAAGTGCCCCTCTAACTTGGTCTACTGGTTGCGGCAGTGTATCGTACCCCGCGCCGCTTCATAAAACAATGGTAGTGCTACACCGGAGACGTCCTTTTGTATGAAAGTTCGTTAATGATGGAATTGCTGCAAGAACATGCATGGGTTGGATCACCAAAATAGCCGCAGGGGCAAGGATTTTGGGCTGCTATCAGCATAAAGTTGGCTGGGTAGGTAACTGTGCCAGAAGCGCGCGAAATTGAAACTTCACGGGGGATGCCTTCTAACGGTTGGCGGAGTACTTCGATAAGGTTTTGGCCAAATTCAGGCAGCTCGTCCAGAAAAAGGACGCCGCGATGGGACAGGCTAATTTCCCCAGGGCGTGGCCATGCGCCACCGCCAACCAGTCCGGCATAGCTGATGGTGTGATGCGGAGAGCGAAACGGCCGATTTCTCACCAGTGGCGTATCGGGCGGTAACAACCCCGCCACGCTGTATATTTTTGTGACCTCCAATGCTTCATCCACCGACATGCGCGGCAAAATGCTGGGCAACGATTTAGCCAAAAGCGTTTTGCCTGCACCCGGCGGCCCAGACATGAGCAAGTTGTGCGATCCAGCCGCTGCCACTTCCAGCGCTCTTTTCACATGTTCCTGTCCCATCACATCTGCAAAGTCGGCTGCATAGATGGGGTCTTGACGAAATTCAGCTTCCAGATCCACCGTGTAAGGATTAAGCGACTTTAAACCAGTGAGATGCCCCACCAGTTCAGCCAGGTTGCGGATGGCAAAAACTTCCACATCTGGCAACAGGGCAGCTTCGCCTGCGTCATCCGCAGGGACAAAAACGCGGCTGAAACCTCGCTCGCGGGCTAAAGCTGTCATGGGCAGGATACCTTTGGTGTGGCGTGCCGTCCCATCTAGCGACAGTTCACCTAAAAAAAGCGCGCCCGTCAGCTTTTCTGACCAGATTTGTTGCGAGGCGGCCAATACACCCACGGCAATGGGCAAATCGTAAGCAGGGCCTTCCTTGCGCAGGTCGGCCGGAGCCAGGTTGACGGTAATGCGCTTGCCACCGGGAAAAGAGAACCCGCTATTTTTGATAGCGCTATGTACCCGATCTCGACTCTCACGAACGGCCGCATCCGGCAAACCTACCAAATTAAACGCAGGCTGCCCTCGAATAATATCCACTTCCACTTCTACAATTTCGGCTTCTAACCCAACAATGGCACAGCTAAAAACTTTGGCCAGCATGGCACTTCCTTCTTTAATGTGAGCAAATATGCATCTTTTCGCTTCTGGTCGTCTGAATTATAGCAATAGATGGGCCGCTGGGCGATTGGTTTCAAACCGACCCGTGCTTCAGGCCGCAGTCCGAGTCATTCTCAACGGCTACTTAAATTCGAGATCAGGCCACAAAGGATTATAATTGGCCCAATGCAAGAAAAAATCAAAGTACTAATTATTGATGACGAAAATGCTATCCGGCGCTTTTTGCGCACGTCGTTGGCTGCTCACGGCTACCTTGTACACGAAGCCACCAACGGAGAAGATGGCCTGATTCAAGCTGCCAGTGTGCAGCCAGATTTGATCATTTTGGATTTAGGATTACCGGGCTTGAGCGGCATCGAGGTGACCCATCGTATCCGCGAATGGACAGACACACCCATCATCATTTTGTCGGTGCAGAACCAGGATAGCGACAAGATTGAAGCGTTGGATGCCGGGGCCGATGATTATTTAACCAAGCCATTTAGCGTGGGGGAACTAACAGCGCGGTTGCGCGTTGCCATGCGCCACATGCGCAAAGAAGAGCCAGAACCCATTTTTAAGGTGGGCAAACTGTGCGTGGATTTGGCGACGCGGTTGGTTTCTTGCGAAGGCAAGGAGCTTCAGCTAACGCCAACAGAATATGATTTGCTCAGACTGTTTGTGCAATACTCTGGACGTGTTTTGACACATCAACAACTGCTACGCGAGGTGCGCGGCGCGGGCTATCAGACGGAAACTCACCTGCTGCGGGTGCATGTAAGCAATTTGCGCCACAAAATAGAAGCCGATCCGACCAACCCCCAATACATTTTGACCGAGCCGGGCGTAGGTTATCGGTTGGTCATAGATGATTAACTCATGTTACGGACCGTAGATTTCAAAAGTCTTGGTTCTCTCTGGTGATAAACGCATTGCCTTGAAGACTTTTGAAATCTTTTCCAGAGTGGGTGCGTAACATCAATCTAGCCACATATCAGTTTGTCTCAAAAGGGAAATTAGACACTGATAAACACTGATTTACACAGATAAAAGCCGAAAACCAGCGTTAATGTGTAAATCAGTGTCCAATTCGCTTTATCCCTTTAAGCGATTTTCTACATTTTTGAGCGCATCTTCCAATTGGGCCTGACGCAGGCTGTTGGTGACGTCGCCGCGGGTGCGTTCCAGGACGGCGCGGACCGTGTCGGTGCGGCGGCGCAATCCGCCAGTGATGCTGTCGTTAAAGTCGAAGGTGACGAGCTGGCTGTAGATCTGGTCCATCACGTCCAGCAGCCGCTCGGCTTCGTCGCTGTGGCCGTGGCGAATGATGTCCAGAATGCGGCGGCGCAGCTCGGTGGCGGCTTCAGCCAGGCCGTTGAGCCAGGTGTTGCCCTCGGTGCCCAGCTCTTCGGGCGTGGGCAGGGGCAGATCGCGTACCAGGGCGTAGGTGAGATTGGCTTCGACAAACTCCTTCACGGCGTCCTGTGTGTAGCCTGCGTGGTACAAATTTGGATAGTCACGCACGCCGTCAACCATCACTTCGGTGGCCTTTTTGGCTTCGGCGATGAGGCTTTCGGCGCGGGGCCATTCCTCGCGGTGGATGGCGCGGATGGCGCGGGCGCACAGGCTGATGAGCTCGCGGGAGCGCTGGTAGGCATGGTCGCGCGCGGTGTTGACTTGTTCAAATTCGGCCCGAATCTGGTCGGCGGTTGTATCGAGTTGATCCACAAGAATCTCCTTATCAAATAATCCACAGATGACGCAAATGACGCAGATTTTGGCGAATAGCGCTGCGTTTATGCGTTGTTTTGCTGGGTAAGTGCCGGGAAAAATTTAACACAAAGGGACGAAGATTGGAAGGAACAAAGAAAAATAGAAAAGCTTTGTCTCTTCCTTCTTTCGTTTCTTTGTATAAAAATCATCACGCTGATGTTTTAGAAACGGCCGTCATAAACCCAAGCAAAGCGGCGATACCGGAGGTTGCGCCTTGAGCCAGAATGCGCTGGACAGGCGGCTGCCAATCGTGGCCTGCGCTGAGGGCATTGACCAGCCTGTGCCAGGGGAGCCACGCTTCGCCACGGCCAGCCGCTTGCAGCCAAGCGGCGGAGAGTTGGGTGGTGCGCGGCACGGCCGTTTCCACCACAATTTTCGCCAAATCAATTACCTTATCCTTGAGTCGCGTCGCCCACAAGCCAAACAAAAATCCCACCAAAAAATCATCCCCCGCGGGGGTGAAGCCGGGACCAAAGCCTGCCAGTTTGGTTACGGCCGTTTGCCACGCAACCCGGTCTGTTTTTTGTTGGATGGCCTGCATTTGGGCAGCGGCGGCTTGAAATTGCTCACCAAAATTTGCCGGGCCAGCGGTGCTGAGCTGGTTTAGATGGTAGGTAACGGCCGTTTCCATTCCCGGTAAAGCACCCCGCCAATCGGCCTGTCTTGCTTCCATCTGCTGCCAATTCGGGACGGGGTGCCACAGCTCTGCCTGGCGACAATCAATTTCCAGCGGGCCGATGGTGAGGCGGGTGGGCGTTTTGCTGACGGGGGTGTTGGGGGTGATGAGGGTGGGGAACGGCCGTTCCTCATCCACCACAATTGAAAATGGCCCCGCTTGAATTTGCGGCTGCACCAGAGAGATGATTTCCCCAGCTGCATTGCGCAGGTTGATAACGGCATCGAACCGATGCAAGACGGTGGCCTGCGCCGGATTTTGCAGCCAGCGCTGCACGTGCGGCGTGAGGGTAATGGCTAACAGGTTCATCGAGGCTGGATTGTAACCCAGAAATGAGCTTATTCGGCAAAACGGCCGTCAACCACTAAAATTCGGTTTGTGACTGTTTACGAGAAAATTGTGAGCTTGCTGCAAAGTAACAACGTCCTCTATGAATTGCATGAACACGTGCCCGTGCGCACCGTGGCGGAAGTGGAGGAAAAACTCCCATTTTTGCTAGACAAGATGCTGAAAACGGTGGCTTTTCGGGTGAAAGACGGCCGTTTCATTCTGGCGGGTCTGCGCGGGCACGATCGCATTGATTACCGCCAACTGGCGGCGTACTGCGGCGTCAACCGTCGCGCCGTGGCCAGCATGTCGCCCGAAGCGGTGGAGGCGGAGCTGGGTTTTGAGGTCGGGGGCGTGGGGCCATTTTCCCTCCAGCCAGAGGTGCTTGTGCTGCTGGATGAGCAGTTGGCCGAGATGGGCACCGTCTACTGCGGCAGCGGCCGTAACACTGCCACCCTGGCCATCAACTTTGCCGATTTGCTCCGCGTTTGCGGTGGCGAAATGGTGAGCCTGGCGCGGGACGATTAGTGTATAACGTTGGTAAGAGCAGGTCTCAGACCTGCCTCTACAGACTTGCCCCTACAGGAGAAGAATGTGCGAAGAAGTTTAACCATCTCCATGCCCGCCTTTAACGAGGCCGAAAATATCCCCGGAATGGTAGCCGATGTGCTGCGCGTGGTGCCGCGTTTGGCCGATGAGTTTGAGATTATTGTGGTGGATGATGGTAGCCGGGACGATACGGCCGTTGTCACCCAAACCCTCGCCGCGCAGCACCCAGAACTGAAATTGGTGCAGCATGAAGTGAACAAGGGGTATGGAACGGCCGTCCTCACCGGACTCACCCACGCCAGCAAGGAGCTCGTCTTTTTCACCGACGCCGACCGCCAGTTTGATTTGGCCGAGATTGAAAAGCTGCTGGCCAAAATAGAAACGGCCGATCTCGTTGTAGGCTACCGTGCCCCGCGCCGCGATCCGTTCATGCGGCGGCTGAACGGCAAAGGGTGGAGCTGGCTGGTGACGCTGCTGTTTGGTTACACCGCTCGCGACATTGACTGCGCCTTCAAGCTGATGCGCCGCAGCGTCATCGAGCGGCTGCAAGATGAAATCAGTTCCGGCGGAGCCACCTTCAGCGCCGAATTTTTGGTGCGGGCCAAGCGAGCGGGCTTCAAAATTGCCGAAGTGCCCATCGTGGGGCATCGCCCCCGCGTGGCGGGCAATCCCACGGGCGCAAAATTCAGCGTTATTGTGCGAGCGTTCAAAGAGTTGGTGCAGTTCCGGTTGGGGCTGCGGCGCGAGGGACGGCTGGTGGGAGTTAAAGTGAAGGGAGAGCGGGGAACGGCCGTTTAAGCAAACCCCCGCGCCTGCCACGCCTGGTAAATGAGGATGGACCCCGCAACGGCCGCATTCAGCGATTCCACGTGGCCTTTTTGCGGCAGCATCAGGCGGATGTCGCAGGTTTCGCGCACCAGGCGGCGCATCCCCTGGCCTTCATGCCCCACCACAATGCCCAGCGGCATGTTCAAATCCACCTGTCCTAGCGATTGGGCATCATCTGCCAAATCCATGCCAACCAGCCACACGTTGTTTTGTTGCAGCTGGCGCATGGTATTTACCAGATTGGTTACCTGGGCCACCAGCAAATGCTCGGCGGCCCCGGCAGAATATTGCACCACGGCGGGGGTAATCTCCGGGGCGCGGCGGTCTTGCACAATGACGCCATGTACGCCGCAAATTTCGGCCGTACGCAGCAAGCTCCCGATGTTTTGTGGCCCGTGCAGCAAATCCAGCAACAGCAAAAATGGCTTCTCGCCGCGTCGCTCAGCCAGCCCCAAAATCTCATCCACTTCGCTGTAAACGTACGGCCCCACCTCCAGGGCCATGCCCTGGTGGCTGTGGTCCTTGGCGAGACGGCCGATTTTCTGTTTATCGGCCGTTTGGATGCGCACGCCCCGCTTTTGTGCCGCCTCGCGCACCGGCTGGGCCAGCTTTTTGTCCAGCCCGTCTTGCAGCCAGAGCGTAAAAATCTCCCGGCGGCTGCCACGTAGGGCTTCAAGGACGGTGTTGCGGCGGATGAGAATTTCGGTCATCGGTAGTCCGTTGTTGGTAATCGGTTATCGGAGAACGGTAATCCATTTTTGACCGATTACCGTTCACCGTTTACGGATTACCGTTTACCCTAATTTCCAAATGGTGCCATCCGCCCGATCTTCCAAAACCACACCCAACTCGCGCAGTTGGTTGCGGATTTTGTCGCCGGTGGCCCAATCTTTGTTGGCGCGGGCCTGGGCGCGCAGATCGATCAGCAGGCGGATGAGCCCGGCTTCGCGCTCGGCGTCGCTGTCTTGCTGCGCTTCGTCGGGGACGATGCCCAGGACGGTGCCGCCCAGTTCGCGGTAGAGGCCGTCCAGCGCGGCGAGCGATTCCTGCGACTGCGGCCCTTGCTCGTTGAGCAAGCTGTTCACCTGGCGGGTGTAATCTTGCAGGATGGCCAGGGCAGCGGGCGCGTTAAAGTCGTCGTTCATTTTTTCGATGAAGGCGGCTTTGGTTTTGTCTACCAGTTCCTGGATTTGGGTAGAGATTGGGCCGGAAACGGCCGTTCGCAATTGCTCTCGCACCAACGTCACCGCCCCCCACAAACGCTGCCATCCTTTCGTAGCTGCTTCCACGGCCTCATCAGAAAAGTCAATCGGGTTGCTGTAATGGCTGGACAAAATGAAGGCGCGAATTGCTTCTGGCCGCCAGCGGGCCAGCGCGTCTTTGATGGTGAGCGTGTTGCCCAGGCTCTTGCTCATCTTCACGCCGTCGAGCGTGAGCGAGCCAGTGAGCATCCAAAAACGCGCGTACGGGTGGTCGTGGGCTGCTTCACTTTGGGCAATTTCACATTCGTTGTGCGGGAAAATGTTGTCGATGCCGCCGCCGTGAATGTCAAACGTCGGGCCGAGGTATTTGTTGGCCATCGCCGAGCATTCCACGTGCCAGCCGGGGAAACCTTCGCCCCACGGGCTGGGCCAGCGCAAAATGTGCTCTGGCTCCGCTTTTTTCCACAGGGCGAAGTCGGCGGGATGTTTCTTTTCGCTGCGCACGGCTTCGCGGGAGCCTTCTTCCTGCTCCTCGACGATACGGCCGCTTAATTTGCCATATTCCGGGTAGGAGATAACGTCAAAATAGACGGAGCCATCCACCTCGTAGGCGTGGCCCTTGGCGATGAGTTCCTGCACCATGGCGATTTGTTCGGGGATGTGGCCGCTGGCCCGCGGACTGATGTCCGGGCGCTGCACGCCGAGGGCGTCCATGTCGTCGAAATACCCTTTCATGTAGGTTTCTACCACCTGCATGGGCAGGGCAGACATTTGCTCCGCTTTGCGCAGGATGCGGTCTTCGCCGGTGGCCAGCATGTGGCCCACGTCAGTGATGTTTTGCACATACAGCACTTTGTAGCCGCTGTAGCGCAGGTAGCGCACAATCACATCGAAGCCGACGTACGTTTTGGCGTGGCCGATGTGCGAATAGTCGTACACGGTGGGGCCGCAGACGTAGATGTTGACACGGCCGTCTTGCAGCGGCACAAATTCTTGCTTCTCACGGTTGAGTACATTGTAAATTTTCAGTGACATACGAACTCCAGATTTGGCCACAGAGGGCACAGAGGAAAAAGAGACTTCCCTTTGTCATTCCCGCGCAGGCGGGAATCCAGGAAGATGGACTCCCGCCTGCGCGGGAGTGACATGAAATGGTGCCCTCTGTGGCAAAAAAATTTTCATAATCGTAGCGCATTGGCGATGCGTTGCAAAGTGCGGTTTTTGCCCAGGATGGCCATGATCTCGGCCAGAGGCGGCCCGCCCGTTTGGCCGGTGAGGGCAGCACGGATGGGATGGAAGATGGCGGGCGGCTTCCAGCCGTTGCTTTCTTTGAATGATTGGCGCAAGCCCTGCAAAATACTTTGGGCTGTGGCGTCATCCAGCAGCACCACGTGCGCCAGTTCAGCCACCAGCCGGGTCAGCACTGGGTGGGCGGATTCGCTGTGCAGCGCTTCTTGTGCGTCTGGGGTTAGCTCAAAATTGTCGGCAAAGGCCCATTCGGCGGCGTCTACGGCATCTTCCAGCTTGTTGAGGCCGTCGCGGAGTACGGCCGTTAATCGCACCAGCCACTCATCTTGCATGGGTAGCTCATCGTAGACCTCTTCAAGGAACGGCCGTAGCAACTCTGCCAATTTCTCGTTGCTGTGCCGCTGCATGTACTGCCGGTTCATCCAGTTCAGCTTGTCCCAATCAAACGTTGAGGGACTAGCGGACAACCGCTCCACCCGAAACTGCTGGCGCACGGTCCATTTGTCTACCACTTCCTGGCCGTTGTCTGGCGTCCAGCCGAGCAGCAGCAGGTAATTGAATAGCGCCGCTGGCAGGTAGCCCGCTGCCTGAAAATCGCGGATGAGGTAGCCGCCTTCGGGGTCGCGCTTTTTTAGCTTTTGGCCTTGGCGGTTGAGGATGAGCGGCAGGTGCACCCAGACTGGTTCATTCCAGCCCATCGCTTTGTGCAGTTGGATGTGGATGGGGGCGCTGGGAATCCAATCTTCGCCGCGCACCACGTGGGTGATGCCCATGTCGTGGTCGTCGGTGATGGTGGCCAGGTGGTAGAGCGGGTCGCCGTTGCTGCGCACGATGATGGGGTCTTGTAAACGGCCGTTCTCAAAGCGAATCTCCCCGCGAATGGCGTCGTGCAAAATGGTGTGGCCTGTTTTGGGCATTTTCAAGCGTAGCGGATTGCCATCTGGGCTGGCCGGATGTGCTGGGTCGTCGCCGTAGTAGGCGTGTCCTTCGTCTACCAATTTTTCTGCGGTGCGTTGGTGAAACGGCCGTCTTTCAGACTGTACATACGGCCCAAACTCTCCGCCGATGTCCGGCCCTTCGTCCCAATCCAGCCCCAGCCAGTTGAGCGCGTCAAAAATGAGCTGGGTGGCTTCGGGCGTGTTGCGGGCAACGTCGGTGTCTTCCAGGCGAATGATGAAGTCGCCTTTGAGCGCGCGCGACAAGGCCCAACAAAAAACGGCCGTGTGCATATTGCCCACATGCACTGGCCCGGTCGGGCTGGGGGGGAAGCGCAGTCGGGGAACCATCACGGCTTGGCGAAGATCATGCGGCCAGCGGAGGTTTGCA
The DNA here is from genome assembly GCA_020634455.1 of Ardenticatenaceae bacterium. GTDB lineage: Bacteria > Chloroflexota > Anaerolineae > Promineifilales > Promineifilaceae > Leptofilum. The sequence continues at coordinate 3,068,720 of JACKBQ010000001.1, forward strand.
GCACTTTGGTGACGGTAACGTTGAGCGTTTTGTTGATGAGTTGACGGCCGTCTTCCACCACCACCATCGTGCCATCCTGCAAAAAGCCCACACCCTGGTCAGACTCGCGTCCTTCCTGGATGATTTTGACTTTGAGCTCTTCACCGGGCAGTGAGGTGATTTTCACTGCATTAGCCAGATCGTTGATGTTGAGCACTGCGACGCCTTGCAGTTCGGCCACGCGGTTGAGATTGTAATCGTTGGTCATGATGGGGCAGCGCAAATGACGGGCCAGCGCCACCAGCTTACTGTCTGCTTCGCGTACTTCGCTCACGTCCATGTCGGTAATTTGGGTGGGGACAGGGGAATCGTTTTGCAATTGGGTAAGAACTTCCAGGCCCAAACGGCCGCGCCCCCGTCGCAGTGGGTCAGCACTGTCGGCGATGTGCTGCAATTCGGACAAAATGAAGTTGGGGATAAGCAAGGTGGCGCGGACGAATCCGGTTTTGCTAATGTCGGCGATACGGCCGTCTATAATGACGCTGGTGTCTAATAAAATGAACTGTTCCCCAGCTTGTGCCGGATTTTGCTCGACGTTTGTATGCGATAGTGGGGAGCGAAAGCCGCTGAAAAAAGTTTGCAAATCATTCTGGCGCGATACCAAAATGACCACACTGAGGTAGCAGAGGACGCCAGCGGCCACCAGCGGCAAAATTTGGCGGAAGGGGGAACCAAGCAGCGCCAACGGCAAGGAGAGTAGTGCTGCGGCGACCAGGCCAATGAACAGCCCCAAAACAATGGCAATGAGTCGCTCGGCAGGCATTTGGGCTAATCGTGCGCTGATGTGGCGCAACGGCCGTATCGTTATGTATGGCGTTAAAACCAGGCCAATCAGAAAACCCAGCAAGATAAAGACAATGACATAGCCTTCGGGGGCAACCCGGAAAAGCTGGGCAACTTCATCGCCTAAAAATGCACCACCAATTGCGGCTGCAATAGCACCTAAAATGCGAAAAATAAATTCAGTACTCATAAAATAATTCCTGTTGAATGATTCCAGACAAAAAAGATGAATATACCCATTGTACATTCATCTTTTCTTCTTCAAATGTGATGCCGCTTTTTATTTATGTAAACAAAAAGCTCTTTGTGTTCGCTTGGCTAAAAAAGGTTGAGCAACCCGCATTTGGCTGAAAATTCCAAAACTTGGGTGGAGAAAGCGCATTTATTTGGAAAATCGAAAGATTCGATCTGCAATTGAATGACTGAAAAACAACGCTTTTTACTTAGCTGTTTGTGGTAATTCAATTTGTATGAAGAATGAGTCCAAAATACGCTCGACGCCGCTGGCAGAATGAATCATGTGAATGATGAGCGCTACGTTTAACGCTGCCCAACCCAGGCAACTTGATGACGCAAAAAATGGAACAACAAGATTAATGGGCGCCATCTTGATTTAGGGCTAACGATTAATTAATTGTGGGAATTATATCGTTAGCCATTGCGGAATGAGATCGCATTTAGCTGAAAATTGTTGAAATCCCATTCTTTAGCAAACTTTTCCTGCTACATCAACAAAAAATGAAGAAGAAAATGAAGCAATAACAAAAGCTAATGATTTGATGGTATCACAGCCAATATGAAGGGGCAATATCGTTTTTGCAATCGTGTGGCTGCATTTAGCTGGCTATTATTTGTTGGGGCGAACGGCCGTTTACCCAACGGCCGTTCGCCCCAAATTTACCGTCTCGTTTGATCGTTGGCGCGGGGCCGAGGTGGAACGGCACGACGGCCGTTTGCCTGCCGAGGGGCGGCGCGTATAGGGGCTGGATTTGGCCGAAACGGCCGTCCTGTTGATGCCTGGCGAGTAGGGGTGGAGGCTGTGTTGGACGGCCGTTTGGTAGCTTGGCGGCTACGCTGCAATAACGATCCGGCAAACATGTATTCCCCCGCCACAGAGATGGCCCCAATAAACAAAATGCGCGTCAGCCAGACCAAAACCGCCACAAAAAACGGCACCCAGCGTAGCAATTGCTCCCGGCTCAACACCTCGTTGCCAAAATCGTGCGTCAGCAGCGTTAGCGAAATGGCCCACCAGGTCATGATGGCATTCATTGTGGCCCCTAACAGCCAGGCGCCCATCAAGTACCAAACGGCCGTAGGCTCATCTTTGCCCCGTTCTGGGGTAAACAACCGGGCCAGCCCGGCAAAATCAATCGCACAAAAGGCGATGGCCAAAATAGCCGCCCAGCTAATCCCGGCAAAGCGCACATCGCCCAGCAAGTTGCTTAAAGCGTAGCGCGTCGTATCAAAGTTGAACAGTTCAAACGCCACCAGCGCCACCACCAGGATGACGCCCATGATCGTTTTTTGGGGTAAATTGAGACCCAGCAGCGCATTGCCGTCGGGTTGGCTTGGGCGTGGATTTCCACCAGTATTGTTTGCGCCCTGATTATTCATGATCTTTCTCCTGCAATTTTCTTGTTTCTTGCCACAAGAAGTTTAACTTTTCCTAAATTGTTCAACGTACGTAACTCAAAAGTTGAACTTCTAAACCTTTTGAAACAAAAAAATCCGAACCAAAGGTTCGCTTGCTCTTGCCACTCTCCTTTTTTGTTGCGATTTCCCCGTTGTTTGGTTGTGTAAAAAAGAGGATGTGGCGCTGATAAGGGTCGCACTTACCAGCGCCACGGTTTGAGGGGAAGAGGGTATGTAGGGTTGAGAAGAGGGAAGAGGGTTCCGTATGTCTGCGAAGAATATTAGCACGGATGTTCTAAAAAGTCAAACCGAATTTAGAACAAAATCATTCGGATTTCGAGGTTGGTGGGGGTAGAATACGGCCGTTCTAATGATGAAGTTTTAAATTAGGAATGGTTAACAATATGAGCAATGCAGATTCATGGACGAGAAAAATTGAGTTAGGTTTGTACCGCGCAGCTGGCGCATCGGCCGTCATTGGCTACCCACTGCGTTGGGAAAAGCTGGAAATTGACGAAAACCGCTCGCTGTGGGCTTCGTATACGCCAGACTATCAGCCAAACTCGCCGCTGACCGGGCCAGAAATGGCCGATCTTTGCATCATCGGTGGCGGTTACACCGGCATTTCGACCGCTTACCACTTTAACCAACGCTTTCCAGAAAAGCGGGTGGTGCTGCTGGAAGCCAAAGCGCTGGCCAACGGTGCCAGCGGGCGCAATGGCGGCATGATGCTCAACTGGATTTACGGCGTCGGCCACATGAGCGCAGAAATGACCGCCCGCGTTTACAACGCCACCCACCAAACCATTAACAGCATCGAGCAGATTATCCAAACGCACAACCTGGATGTGAGCTATCGGCGGGATGGCTGCTTTGAGGTGTTCACCGACGAGCAGCGGGCCATCGAAGCCAAAGAAGAGGTGGCCTACCTGAACAGCATTGGCGTGCCCGTGCAGTTTTGGGATGCGGCTCAGGTGCGACAAAAACTCAATCTCAACGGTATCTACGGCGGTTTGTTTGACCCCAGCGAAGGGCAGCTCAACGGCGTCCAGTTTATTCGCGGACTCCGTTCTGTGTTAGAAGCGCGTGGGGTAAAGATTTATGAGGGAACGGCCGTAACCAAAATCACCGAAGGCCCCACTATCGAAGTTGCCACCGCCAACGGCACCGTGAAAGCCAAAGCAATTGTGCTGGCCACCAACGGCTACACCGGCAAGCTCGGTTACTTCCGCAAAGCGTTTTTCCCCCTGCACTCCCACGTCTTTGCCACCGACCCCCTCAGCGACGACACCGCCCGCCAGCTTGGCTGGCACGGCACCGCAGGCTTCTCCGATGACCTGAACCGCATCTCCTACGCCACCCGCACCCGCGAGGGACACATAGTGTTTGGCGGCGGCAGCAACATCTCTTATGCCTACCTGTGGAACAACCGTACCGCCTTCCCCGGCACGCCAGACAGCGCCAATCCCGCCTTCAACGAGATGCAGCAAACGATGGGGCAATACCTCACAGGCAGTGGCAGCTTGCGCCGCGCCTACCGCTGGACGGGTACGCTGGCCATCACCATGCGGCGCAACTGCTTCATGGGGGTGCGCGGCGACTACAACAATGTTTACTACGCCCTCGGCTACAGTGGTCACGGCGTGACAGCGGCCAACATGGCGGGCAAAGTGCTCACGGATATTTACAGCGGCAGCGATGAGCAATGGCGCGGACTGCCCTTTATTGGCGAAGATTATTCGCCCGTGCCGCTAGACCCGTTCCGCTGGATGGGTTACCAGATGATGACCCGGCTCACGGGGCGTTCTCCACGCGAGCCACACCGTTGATGACTGCCTGACGTTTCACGTCCCCTTCATTGTCAAATTTGGCCTCCGGTGTATCATATTGCCATGTCCGATACTATCTCCTCTGGTCAATTTAGCTTGGCTGGCGTCTCAGCGGCAGCCGCGGCAGCTTTTCGTGAAGGACGAAAAGCTTCTAGCGACCAGGAGTTCCTCCAGGCCATACAATACTTTTCTGAAGCGCTTGAGTTTGACCGAATGCCCGCCCTTTTTCGAGCCCGCGTATTTGAATATCGCGGGCTTTGTTTTTGGTTGATTGGTGAGTTCAGGGCGGCTGAAAAAGATTACAAAGAGTCACTGTCTACCAGTGAGAATATTGATCAAATGGCACGGGCGCGGGTGCGCCTGGGCGAGCTGGCGGATTTTCGGGGAGAGTATGATGTGGCTACCGAGCTGTATCAACAGGCGCTGAAAGAGGGCAACCTGACCGAGAATTTGCTGGTGGTTGGTCGGGCGCAGCGCGGGCTGGGCATTTTGGCGCGTCGCCAGGGCAATACAGAGCGGGCGCTGCGCCAGTTAACGCAAGCCTTGGCCATTTTCCGGCAGGGTGGCGAAACGCGCGAGCAGGGGCGGGTGCTGACCAGCTTGGGGCGTACGCGCCAGGCGCGTGGTGAATACCAGCAAGCATTGGCCGCTCATCGGGAAGCGTACATGCTGCTGGAATCGGTGAACGACCGGTGGCGAGTTGCCCAGGCGCTGAACGATTTGGGTGAATGCCATCAAGCCTTGTATGACGTAGAAAAAGCGTACGATTACCATCAGCAAGCGCTGAAGCTGGCCACAGAGGCGGGAGCCAAGCTGCTCATTCCTGAAATTAAGCGAAATTTAGGTGTAGATTTGGTGGAATCTGGCCAATATGAACAGGGGCTGGTGTATTTGCAGGCGGCGCTGCAAGGCACGCGGGAGCATGGCAACCGGGAGCATGAGGCGTTGACGCTTTACCAGTTGGCACGGGCTTATTTGCATCATGGTGATGATGGGTTGGCGGTGCAGGTGGTTTTGGCGCTGACGCACGTAGCGGAGTTGCTGAATGCGGATCGGTATCGGGCGTTGGGGGCTTTTGCGCATGGTGAATTATTGTTTCATCAGGGTCGCAAGGCGGAGGCGTTGAGTGAGTTGAATTTGGCAATGTTGGCGGCGCAAACGGCCGTTGACCGGGGTATCCTCTGGAAATTGCACGCCGCCATGAGCCACGCTACCGAAAATGAGCAAATCGCTGCGGTACACCTGAACATTGCCGCTGAATTCATTCGTCAAACGGCCGAACCTTTGCAAGATGCCCACCTGCGCCAAACCTTTTTGAATGCCCCCCCCGTGCTGGCCGTGCTGCACGCCGCCAACATTAACCCCAACCAGATTTAACTTCGCTTCCCCCCATTCTTAGATACAAACGGTCTTTACTGGTGGCATGAATCGCTGTAATTACGCACGGTTTTTGTAAAACTGGTCTCGATGCGCTTACAATACGCCTCTGGGATGCTGCATGATATGTAGAGGAGAAGACACCAACTGTCGTTGACCACCATGAATGAAAATCAACAGATTTCTCAGATTCTACAGATTTTAATCCGCGTTCATCCGCGCTAGTCCGCGTCCCATTTACGAAGGAGAAGAGAATTTTCATGTTTAATGCAAAAAAGTGGGCAGACTTGCCTAAATTAGTGGTGGTTTGTCTGGTTTTGAGCACTGCCTGCAATTCGGCAGACGACCCCGAAATCGCTACCCCCACGCTGGAATCCATTGCGGAAACTACGGGTGCAGAAACTGAAACAATTGTGACGGAACTGGTAGAACTGCCTGTACCCACACCAACATCTGTCCCGGCTACCAATTCCAAAGATCTGATCATCTGCATGGGGCAAGAGCCAGATACGCTTTATCCATACGGCAGTTCAATGCTGGCATCTACGGCCGTACAGCACGCCATTTTTGAAAACAACATGACCACCCTTTCCTTTGATTACCAGGCACAAGGGCTAGAAAAAATCCCCAGCCTGGCCGATGGCGATGCTCGCCTGGTGAGCGTGGGGGTGAGTGGGGGCGACATTGTGGTGGCTGCCGACGGAAATCTGGTCATTGTAGAACCTGGCATTGTGCTAACCAACAGCGAAGGAGAAGATGTGACCTTCGACGGCACACCCATTATCATGCAGCAACTGGCCGTAGATTTCACCCTGAAAGCCCGCGTTTGGAGCGATGGCGTTCCCGTGACTGCCCAGGATTCTGTCTACAGTTACAATCTGGGTGCCGACCCCGCTACGCCGCAATCAAAATTTATTGTTAATCGCACCGCCAGTTACCAGACCACTGGCAAGCTCACCACGCGCTGGATGGGTATTCCTGGCTTTTATGATGCCACGTACTTTACCAACTTCTGGCAGCCGCTGCCGGCTCATCTCTGGCAAAACCACACTGCTGCAGAATTGCTAGAGGCGGAAGAATCCAGCCGCTTGCCCGTGGGTGATGGCCCTTTTGCCATTCAAGAATGGCTACCAGGAGAGTATATTCGCCTGGTGCCAAATGAATTTTATTACCAGGAAGGATTGCCCTACCTGGACAGCGTCACTTACAAATTTATCCCCGAAACCAACCAGCTTATCTCTGAACTGCTTAATGGCGGGTGCGATATTGGCACGCAAGATGCGCTAAGCACTGACCACTCCCCGTTTTTACTGGAGGCGGAAAGCAACGGGCTGCTCATTCCTTACTTCCAAACTGGCACGGTGTGGGAGCATATTGATTTCGGCATCAATTCGGAGCCGGGTTACGCGGCCAGCCGCCCCGACTGGTATGAAGACGTTCGGGTGCGCCAGGCCATCACCATGTGTACCGATCGTTTAGCGATGGTAGATGGGATTATGTTCGGCCGTTCTGAGGTGATTCACAGCTATATCCCCAGTACGCACCCTTTGTATGCCACTGGCCTTACTGAATGGCCCTACGATGTGGAATCAGCCAACGCCTTATTAGATGAAGTTGGCTTTTTAGACACAGACGGAGACGGTATTCGGGAAGATTTAGCTACGGGGGCACCTTTTGCACTGGTGCTGATCACCACGCTGGAAAACGAAATGCGCAAGGAACTCACGCAGATGTTCAAGGAAGATTTGTTGCAGTGTGGCATTGATGTGCAACTAGATTATTTGCTATCCAGTGCGCTATACGCTTCTGGGCCAGGCGGGCCATTGTTTGGTCGCCACTTTGATTTGAGTGAATTTGCCTGGGGCACGGGTGTAGAGCCACCCTGCGAATTTTACCTTTCCAGCGAGATTCCCACGGCCGAAAATGATTGGGCCGGACAAAACAACACGGGCTTTGTCAATGCAGCGTTCGATGCGGCTTGTTTGCAAGCAAGGGGCAACCTGCCCGGCACCGAAGCGTATCAGCTTGGCCACGCCGAGGCGCAGCGCATCTTTTCTGAGCAGCTGCCGGTGTTGCCGCTGTTTTTGCGCCTAAAAGTTGCTGCTGCTCGCCCCGATGTGCTCAATTTTGGCGTAGACCCCACCCAAAATTCGGAGCTGTACAACATTTACGAGATTGATCTGGCACAATAAACAGGTGTGGCGCTTGCCGGACTGGTACGAAAATACCGAATATTTTGCGTGAATATTGGCGCTGCGCCATGCTGTAAAAATTTGCACCTTGCTAGAATGATCACGGTATTTACTTTTGAAACCGCAAAATCGTTCTGATGAGGTGCAAAATGGCGCAAACTTCTCTTTCCCCCGAACCACTTTGGCAAATGTTGGGCATCCTGTACCGGTCACATCCGTGGCATGGCATTCCGATTGGCGAAAAACAGCCCGACGTGCTGAATGTGTACATCGAAATTGTGCCGCAAGACACGGTGAAGTATGAGCTAGACAAATATACCGGCATCCTCAAGGTAGACCGCCCGCAATCTTTTTCCAATGTGTGCCCCACGCTGTACGGTCTGATTCCGCAAACGCTGTGCAGCGACACGTTTGCCGATTACTGCATGGCGCGCACCGGGCGTGAAGGCATTGTGGGAGATGATGATCCGCTGGACATTTGCGTGCTAACCGAGAAGGTGATTCCGCGTGGGGATATTTTGCTACAGGCGATACCGATTGGTGGCCTGCGCATGATTGACGGGGGCGAGGCGGATGACAAGATCATTGCTGTGCTCAAGGGTGATGCGGTATACGGCCGTTGGACAGACATTGCGGATTGCCCACAGTCAGTGATTGATCGGCTGCGGCACTATTTTTTGACATACAAGCAGGAGCCGGGCAAGGAGCAGGTGGCGTGTGAAATTGTGGATGTGTACGGCCGTTCCGAAGCCAAAGAAGTGATCCAACGTGCCTACAACGATTATATGGTTCGCTTTTCTGATATTGAAGGGATGCTCTCGGCGGCATTGCGGAGCTAGTACCAGTATTCAGTAATCTGTGCGCAGTTATCAGTAGAAATCTACCTCCGGGAACCATCCACTGAAAACTGACGACTGACATCCGATTACTGGTACGAGTTTGTTTTGCGCCGCTGCCGCCACGCCTGCCAATTGGGGCGGTAGCGCACGAACAAATAGACAAGCAGAGCCAAATCCAGCAGATGCTCAAAGATGGACCATTCACGGCCGTAATAGTTGGGGTCCCAATAGCTGACGGGGCTGCGAAAGCGGAGCGTCCAGTTGAGGGGATACAGCAGCAGCGGGCCGTCGTCTACGTGCAGGGGAATATCTATAAGCGTGTGTAGCAGGGCGGCGGCCGACAGCCAAAAGAAGGTCGCGCCCCACTGCTTGCCGCGCCGGTACGCCCACAAGCCAATCAGCATAAAAATGGGTACCAGCAGCGGGCTGTGGAACAAATTTTGGGCGGTAATCACCCACGGATTTTGGTAAAACCAAACATCAAAAAGTTGCTGAGTAACCGAATGGCCAATAGGGGCATCTGGCCCTGGTGCGCCGTTGGCAAAGTTCCCGGCCAGGATGTCGTAGCCGATGGTGATGATGCTGATGGTGATGAGGGGCAGATCGGGCAGAATGGAGCCGAGCAGCAACGCTTTGCTGCGCAGCGGCGGCAGCTTTTCTTTGGCTCGAAGGTGTTGGGCGAAACGGCCGTTCAGCGCCCCAGTCAAAATTAAATGAGAATAAGTTTGCACGTCTATTTTGGCGTTGGCTAGCTGATTGCCACATCCACATTTAGCTCATCGCCAATGGCATCCAGCTCATCTTGCAGGGTGTCCAGCGACAAATCGGGTGGGGAGAACACTTTGGCCCGCATGGTAAACAGTTTGGTGCCGCCAAAAGGAGCATCTTCTGTGCCGGTGTCTACCGTTTCAACGCTGACGCCTTGTTGGGCCAGATGGTGGGTGATTTCGTGGATAATGCCCTCATGATCCGCGCCGCGCACGTCAATTTGGTAGCTGTGCCACCCCTGGAACTTCTGGGATGCTCCCCGTTGGGTAGGTCGGATAGACACATCGAACCCCTGGCTGCGCAGGCTGTCCAGCCCTGTTCGCAGCTCAATTTCTTGTGCTTCGGCAGTGGAAACGAGAAAGAGCATGGCAAAGACGCCGCCCAGGCGGGCCATGCGGCTGGAATCCACGTTGCCGTGATGGGCCAGAATGATTTTGGTCACATCGTCTACAATGCCTACGCGGTCATCGCCGGTGATGGTGATTACGAATGATTTTTGCATGGGTACTCCCTCCAGAAAATAAATAATTATGCTAGAAGGGCTTATTGTAAACGATACGCTGCCGGAAGGAAAAAAGAGACGGCTCATCCATCTGAATGAGCCGCCTTCTTATTATTTAATAGTACCGAATGAAACGTCCGACGTAATGATTAAATTACGGAAGAGCAGGCGGGTCGCTCGATAGCTGGTTGACCTCAGTATAATTGCCTGTCACCCCATCCAGTGTGAAGACGTGCCACCAACCACCTTCTCCTGAAGTTGGTACCGAGAAGGTAGCGAGAACTTGATCCCCTCTTTCTAAACGGACAACTGCACCGGATGTTGCCAACGAGCCATTGCCTGCAAATTGGTATACGGCATAGGTATAGGTGCCATTACCAATTAACTGCGAAATGGTAATCGTTTCAGGACCGTAGCCTTGTTCGGCATCAACATCCAATGTTACTCCCTGAATGGTTTGACCTTCTTCGCCATAGTCAATATCAGTTTTGTCTGGCAGGAACAGGTGTGAATCCAAGTCCCGTGGATTTTCTCCCCACGAGAGTACGATGCGTAGTTCACCTTCGGCTAACTTCGGCGACAGGGCAATGGGTCGCTCAGTTGTTTCGCCAGCAACAATGGTAGCGGCTTGGTCTGTAACCGAAATGTATCCATCTGCGGTTGCCGTTATTGTTTGATCCCCAACAGGTGCATCTGAAATAGTGTAATCTCCGTTTGCATCTGTGGCTGTACAAAGGTTTGTCCCGTTGATACAAACTTGTGCGCCAGCAATCGGGCTACTTGTGGTGGCGTCTGTTACTTTTCCATGCAAGGTAGCTGGAGCAGGAGCGGGGGCTTCAGCGACCTCTGCGACGCCATTGCAAACGTCATAGGGGAATGCGGGGATGCCCACGCCGCCCCAGGCCGCGCCACTGCTGATAGTGGCAAATGGTGTTGACTCGCCAGTTTTAAAGAACTGCACATTGGTGTCGTTTGGCAGGTTAATCAGCACATTGGTGGTCTGCGAGATGCTCAGGTCGCGGACACGGGTTGGATTGGTTTGCAGAACTGCCTGTACGTTCAGTGGGTTGTTTGCCGCCAGGTAGCTCGGCTCTACTTCCAACTTGATGCAGGATGGCGTGCGCTTCTCATAATCAAAGTTCCAATAGGAGAAGTGGCTAACTGGCGCGCTACAGCGACCATCTTGTTCGGTGACTATAGGGTCTTCTTCTATCCAAAGGCCGCTCACTTCGTCATATGACCATACGGTGAGAACTTCATCTTGTCTCGGCTCACAAGGGATGGAGATATCGGCTGTTGTATCATCCTTTAAGTTGAGTTCGGTACCATCTTCATCTTCAAATGAGGCGTAGAATGCGCCAGCACTTTCCATGGTGACATCTTCGCCCTGGTCATTTACACCGCTCATGTCGCCGACCATTTCTTCTTGGGTCAGGTCGTAGGTGTACATGTTCAAGGTAACTTCCCCAGTGGGTTCGTTGCCATCGGCATCTTCAAGCTGGTTGGGGCCAACTGAAATTTGCGTACCGCTGCTGTCTTCTGCCTCGACGCCTACCGTTGGGTCAAAGGTCACGGTTTCAACTGGCTGGAATTCGAGAGTTAGCATTTCCATAGCTGAACCGATATGAATTTGGGAAACGGGTAGGTAGCCATCTAGCTCTGCATTGATGACGTAACGGCCGTCTTCCGCACGTGGTACATACAGTTCAAAATTGCCGCTGCTGTCACTTTGCCCCGCCACGCCGTTGATGCTGATTGTTGCATTACCCGCCGCCGCCATGTCTACAGAGAGCGTACTGCCAGCCCAGCGGTCGCTTGGCCCGGTTGCAGGTTCTTCAACCACTTCCTCAACCACTTCTTCAGCGGGTGCAGCAGTCGGTTCAGCGGTGTTTTCTGCGTCTGTGCCAGACAGTTCATCATTGACCGAATCGGCTACATCTGCAGCGATGTTCTGGGCACTTTCGACAACGGTGTCCAGTTCGCCACCGCAGGCTGCCAAAGCCAGAATCATTAACAAGATGAGAGGTAAAAATCGTTTCTTCATGGTTTATCTCCTTATTTTGGATAAAAGTAAAATTTTCAATACATTCAAAATTGAATTCCGGAATTTGCAGCCATCATACGTATCAAACGCTTCCAAAACGCTTCCAAGCTATTTTCAGGTGGAAGCGTTTGGTTTGGGGTGGAAGCGTTTGGGGGGAGTGGGGGATGGGAAACGGCCGTCTATTCAATCACCACACATTGCTTGCTGTTGTTTGTACTGTGTATTCAAAGAGCACATTGTTGTTGGTGTCGGTGATCACCCATTCATGGGTTGAAAATGTTTCTTGGTCAGCCGTTTCATTCTCGTAAATTTGAAAATAGGGAATAAGCTGGGCGGGCGATTGGGAGGTGTCGCGCCAAGAGGCGGTGACCACAGATCCACTGCTGTTGACGAAGCGCACCATCACGGTTCCTGTTGCGGGGTTGGTATATTGGCTGGATCACAGGCAGTGGCGAGATCCAGCGGTGGCGTGGGTTCGTCACAGGAGGGGGTGTCGCTGATGGTGACGCGCACGGTGTCGCCTGTTTCGGTGGCAGAAACGGCCGTTATCGTCACCCCACAAGCCGTCAATGATTCCCCTTCTGCCAGCGGTGCCTGGTCAAAATACGGGTCGTTGCTGTGGTTGGTTCCTTTGCCTGAGTTGTTTTGATTGGCTGTTATTAAACCATAGGCGATGCTTCAGTGCGGCTTACAGAAAACGGCCGTTTTCTCACGCATCCAAAAAGTGAATTGTGGTGAGTTTGAGTGTGTGGGCATGGGGAAACGGCCGTGCCACGAAATAAAAAGTGCCACACTTTTGAGTCGTGTGGCACTTGAAATAACAAGGGGTTGTTACATTTCAGTGCAGCGCACTATGTAACCAGACGATACGGCGAGAACGCCGACCGCAGCAATTCTGAAGACCTTGCCAGAGCTAGAGGGGTTTCTGGCGTGGCACCTAATAAATATCCGAGATGCCATGCTGGAAACAATGACCTATGAAAGATCATCCTCTAATACGCTGGCTGTGCTCTGCACTGACTCTAACACGGCGGATTCGTTATTGATGGGTTTGATATCTTGCTGCAGTGTTATGTGTGTGCCCTCAAGCTCGCCATTGACGAGGAATCCCGATTGTTGTATAGACCTTATGGGCACACTGGGATTAGATGGATCGTAAGCTTCAATATTGTATGAGGTTTTGATATTGCTCAGATCTACCTTGGTAACCATCGCCGTAAATGTGCCTTCATATCCAGCGGGACATTGGAACTGCACCATATTTGCCAGCTTAGTTGATGTTCCTTTTGACTTTGATTGGCCAATTGTAAACGTATTTCCGAAACTTGCTGAGAAAGTCGCTGCGGCACCTGTAAGCTCAGCGGAGCCAACAGTAACTGCAAGACCAACCGTAAAATTGGTTGCGTTCTCCCAACTAAAGGTAGAAGTATTTTCTGTTGAGACTTCGTATGAAATTGATCCTGTTGGATTAGTTCCATCTGGATTTGATAACTTTTGGCTACCAACTGCTATGATATTCCCACTTGCCTCGGCGCTGATGATAGCATTTTGCAACTGTGTACTGTCGAGGCGGAAATTCGTCATCCTAAGCGGGTAGCCGAAGTGGAATTTCACTGCATCTAATTTGCTTCCAGAACGCCCCGAAATCCATCGAAGCCCATATGGTGCAAAAGACCTATATATTGTTAAGTTTTGGCCGCCTTCCGGTAGAAACTCTCCAAATATGGGTGAGGCTGTCATTTGTTCTGGATTGTCCTTGTGCGCATGGAAAAATTGAAGACCATACAATATGCTACCCGAGTTTTTGTAATTCCACGACCCTTTAATTCCATAGATTAGATGACCTGTGGGGATAGGGTACGTTGTCTCCGAACCGCCAGAGCCACCGTGCCAATTAGAGGCTACACCGCCGTATGTTATTCTTATTGCGTCGATAGCTGCCCCATGGCGAATGTCAATTGCGGTGATCGGGCCATTCATTGAGTCCGCTACATCATCAAATCCACTTCCTCCGGTTGTACTCCCTATGTACCAAGAATCCGATTCTAATATTGCTAGTTGTTTTTCTTCGCTCTTGCTCATATTTACACCTCATTTTTTATGTAACAGAATGATTATTGGATAACCAGAAACGGCCGTTTCCCAGATTAAAGTCAACTTCAGATGTCACTAGGCGGAACGGCGAGGACGCCCACCGTCGCAATTCAGAAAAACTTGCCAAAACCAGCCCTATTCTTCACTCACAAAACGTAAGTAGTTGACATATTGATCTGTACAGCCTTCAACTGCAACAATCTTTCCGTTCAAGGATTGCATATCGCCTGCTTTTTGGTTAGGTGTTCTTTTTCCAGCTTCTAATATCTTTTCTTTACCTAATTTATCGACAGTCACTATCTTCAAGTATCTGACGAATGTATTAGGGCTCATATTAATTGATTGCATCTCAATTGATTTTATGTACGTATCTTGATTTACCTCAATTGAAGCCAAAGGAGCCCCACCTTTTCCACCGTGTCCTTGTACGTTAAGAATAAAGCTATCGATCCAATCTCCAGCATGCAGCTCAATAGAATCGATTTGTTGCATTTCAAATTTTGTTCCCGCTTTTTTACCAACTGCCTTAATCCGATTTTCTGGTACTTTGCTCCAGTTTCCGCCCACAAACTCCCAAACATTATCTGCATTATCTACTAGATAATGCCTATCATAACTCTTGAATTTTGTAGCAATTTTTCCAGTAAACTTCTCATAGAGTGTTGACGGTGGCAAAATTGTTACTTCCAATTCCCATCCACCTGTATTGTCATCATACCTAGCATTGTTATCATCAATGGTAAAGTAAAGGTTGCCCGGCATATTTGCCATGTATTCTGCTGTAGCACCCTGCGCAGTCTTTTCTTTAAACGGCTGAAACACCTCGCCATGACCCTCACCAATTTTTCCTAACAGCGAATGCCCAGTGTGTTCTGGACTGAACAAACCATTTGTACCAATTTCGCCCTCAGGACCATGTTTTTTTCCTGCTCCTCCACTTATATTAGCCTCTCCTTCTATATACTTAATGGAGATTGTATCCCCCTCGTTGACAGACAATTTTGAGTCTCCCCATTTTATTCTAGTGCGCTCAGGTTCAATTGAGTGTCCGACTGGACGCTTAGCTTCTACAAACCATTCTTGCATTTCATGTTTATAGAAAAACGAATGTGTCCATGTATAAAAGAGTTTTTTCGGATCGCCAGTAAAGCCTGAGAACCTCTCTATAATTTCTGATCCATCATCCCTTGTAAGTTTTAAATATCCTGAAATTATCCCTATACTGCTCCCAGAAGTTGCTTTTATTTCGATTTTGTTTTCTCCGGGTACAAGATCGCTTGTGATATCTATTGTCACGTTTTTTGGTGTAGCATAAGCTGCCGGAAACGGGATGAGTGGCTGGGTTTTCGCCTTATTATCATTTACTTTGTATTCAGCTCTATCATTAACGGCTTCGAACACAATTTCTACTTTTCCAATTGCCAAGGTCATTTTCTATCTCCTCTATTGTGAATCCAACCTTTTTCGTTGCTTGACTCAGACGTTTATGAACAATTCTAATTTCATACTCGCCTCAAAACTTGGATCTATAGCTGTCTAAGAAATCATTTAGTCCCACATTATCCTCAAACATGGATAGTATCGATCGCAAGATAGTCATATCCTTGATGGGGTGCCGGGTGCTGGTGCTGACATTCTCGATAAGCGCTCGCCATTCGGGTGCTGCATCTTTGTTTGTGCCTGGCTCGCGCCAGAGGCGGATGATGAAGACGTGTGACCCGTCATCGCTAAGCTGGTTGCTCATTCTTTAACCCTTTTGCTGTTTGTAGATGCCGCTTTCATCATACCCGGTTGCTATCTCGCTCCTATCACGCGGCTATCAAAATTGGGCGTAGGAAGGCCAAGTTTTGGGAATTTGCCCTACGGATTTTGGCTCAGCCGCTCAACCAGGGCGACGGCGCGGTTGAGGTCCGCTTGCGCCTCACGCAAGGTCTGGATGGCCGCCTGTAGCTGGGCTGTCGCTACCTCCAGGGTCAGCCTTGCCGCATCGTTGCCATTCGGTAAAACTGGCTGGTTGGGCGCAACAATTGCCTGCCGCTCACGATGTGTCGGAGTCAGCAACCGTTGATACAGTACTTCCGTTTCGGCCATCGGCGTTACTGCCAGCTCGCTCTCCAATGCTTTGCGACAGGCGTGGTATTGAGCAATTGCTTTGGCGCGACGGCCGTTTTCCATATACAGCCCCATCAAAATCCGATGAACATCCTCATGCCACGGCTCAATGTGCAGAATTCGCCGTGCATACTCAATACTGGCGTCCAGGTTGTGCTGCTTCTGATGAAGCGTCATCAAGCGCCGCAGGCAGCGCAAATAGATCAGCCGCAGCCGCTCCCGCTCTTGCAACACCCACGAATCGGAAAAGCCGTGCAGCAAATCCCCCTGATACAGCGCCACCGCCTGCTCGAGGGCGTTGATGGCGGCCAAAGCGCTGCCGTTCTCCGCCTGAATCAACCCCTTTTTGGCCTGTTCCTCAAATAAAGCCACATCCAGCCACAGGTCTGCTTCCCGATTGAGCTTAATCTGCTCCGGCGTTGTGTCAATGAGAGTTGGCCGCTGGTCACTCATCTGGCTAAATGCTTTGCGCAACTGCCAGAGGGTGGTGTTGAGATTGCGCCGGGCGCGATCCAGCTCTGAATCTTCCCAGAACGTTTCGGCAACCACTTCACGCATATGCACCATCTGGCGGTGCAGCAGCAGGAAGGCAAACAGGCGGGCGGCCGTGGGGCGCAGCGCCAGTTCAGCATCAGCGTGGGGATAAACATGGAAATTGCCAAACAGATAGACATGCATGATCGGTTACTCCATGATCTAGATGGTTATGTGAGGCGCATTGTTGAACTGATGGATAGTAGTATACAGAACAAACGCTTCCAAAACGCTTCCAACGGCCGTTTCCCCCAGATGCGGGAGATTTGTTTAAACGCTATAATCTGGAAACTTTGTCCAACGTGCTGTGCCAAAAAAGGGATCAGGGTCAGTGGACGAATCAATGCCCCAGGTTACTGGGCACCGTCGTGCAGGAGAATCTTACTATGGAAAAGACAATAGCAGACAAGGATACCCGAATCCGAATTGGCTCAATCATCCACCTGGAAAACAGGCTCCCTAAAGGTGGATTTCTTGATACGCGAGGACGCATTGCGGACAAACCCGTGATTACCAAATTTCATGATCCACGCGTGCTTGGATTTGTTTCTACACACGAAAGCGCAAACCGATTTGAAGGTTCCGGAAGCTGGCAGGTTTGGTCTGCAGTGGGAAAGGGCGAGGGGGAACCTGTTGTATTCGGTGACAAAATTTATTTACTTAGCATGCATTCAGGTGCGGGGTATCTCGACAGTTTTGAATGGGTCAGAAATTTGGAACCTTTTAAGGACTTTCCAGTAACAATCGGTGTATTTACCTCTAGCGTGCCAAACCGGGGTGGTGGGCAGTCTGGTACATGGACAGTGCGGTCAGCCGCAGGCAAGCGAACTGGCGAGGAAGTTGTTGCTGATGACGCCATTTACCTGGAAAATGATTATCCTGGCGCTGGGAATTTGTGTGCCTACGGTGAAGAGCTCGTAACAAACCATCCGATGTTTCAGGAGTATGCGGGTCAGCTGAAATTTGTTTTTACTGGGCCTTCTTCCCATCAAGAAGGCGGATCTGACCAGTGGACGATTACCTTGAGCCGCCTTTTGGAAAGTTTCTATTACGTCCAGCATCAGTGGGGTGATTCAAGTGCGCCGTGGCATGATGGGGGTGTTTTTAAGATTGGTGGCCGTGCCGGAAAAACCGTTGTGGCTCTGAAGTATGCTTCTGAAGATGGTGGCAATAAATTATCTGGAACGATGACTTACAAAAGGGAGGGGCCGATTGGTTTTCGGGCAACTCGGGTTGAGCAAAATATATATAGTGTAGAAACTCAATGGGGTGGCTCCTTTGCCGCATGGCATTCTGATGGCAATTGGCGGCTTGGCTCCAGAGATGTGCAACGTATTGTGGCTATGGATGTTGCATCCAAGGATGATGGACATTCTCTTAATGGCACGATCACCTATTCAGGGGAAGGGCCTATCCGATTTCAAGGCGTAAGAGAGGCAGTGACCATTAATGATCTTGGTCAGCTGGTGGAGGGCTCCTCACGTTCCGATTTATTACAGGGGCGAACCAAAAAGATCGAAGGCGTTCTTGATGCGACGTATAAATTGCTTTCTGACTCTTACCTTGAGATAAGCGGAACCACAATCAATAAAGCAATTCAACTGGGAAGTGCAGAATCTGAGCAAAGCCAGGATTTGTTTGACGATATTGACCGCGATTTCCAGCTCAAGCAACTGCTAAATCTTTATACGCTGAGTCAAACATTGAACTCTTTTTTGCGGAAGACGTTGCAAGAACTCATCAAGCAATCTTTAGAAAAGCATCAATTAGACAGAACGCTCGCCCCTTTGCATTTAATTAGAAGTTGTTTTCAGCACGTCGCGGCTGATCATGAAATCATTCAACAAGCGACGATTCAACGTCGCTGGAACAAGCATTTAGACGGCCGTTTCTATATAAGTGAGCAAGCCCTGGAACTTTTGATCATGGACAAGCTGGCTATCAAAGCCATCGCGCCTTTTCAACATTTGCTATCGGAAGACCAAGACCACCTCGCGGTTATCACTTACCTGAGCGAAAAGACACATATCCATCATCTGCCATATGCCAAGCAATTTATTGTAATTGGCCTCAGTTATGATCGCGTGCCACCGGCCGCCAGCTTGTTTGATGGCACAACATTTATTGGCAAAAACTTTCCTGCCTCTGAACTGATGGCAATTCCACACGAGATAGGACATCATGTGTATCAGCATGGGAAGCTCAAGGACGGCAAAACGTTCCCTCAAATTACTGAACAGTTCCAAGATAATCCTTACTATCAGTGGTGTGAAGAAATATTTTCTGATTTGTACGGTTGTATTGTTGCCGGACCACTTTCTGCGCTCAGTATGCAGGCACTGCTCGTATCAATTGACAGGCAGCGGGTTTGGAAAGATGATGAAGAACACCCGACCCCACTGCTGCGCGTCTTTATTTTGGCTGAAATGCTGCGCGTGCTGCACGATCTTGAATCAACAGAGAAAGGGTCTAACGAGGGAAATAAACGGTATCGTTTTTCAAAGGTGCCAAAGAAGCTGGATGAAGATTGGGCAGCAGTTTTAGAACGATGGGGTTATGAGCGTTTGGATAAGGGCCACGGTCGCCCCCGACGCATTTACCTGCCTGACGATACGGCCGTTCAGCTAGACAAGATAGTCAATGTAGAAAGAGTCGTACAAGCTGTCCGGCCAATCATCATTGAATTTGCCACGTACTTGCTGAATGCAACAAAAATGGATCCGTCTGGCCCAGACAGTGACGATTGGCTTTTGACGACCATTCCCTGGAGCCAGGGCGATTATGACCTTTCAGAGCCCTACAATGATGAAATGGTCGGTATGACAAGCCGTAGCTTTGCCCGTAAAAAAGTTGCGCGCCAAATATTACTCTCAATTAAAAACGACCACGACCTGTCAACGTCTGGCGAAATGCACCCAGAAAAGCGTTTGCTGCAATACTTAGCGGAATGGGGAGACAGTGGGCCGACTGGCTCTAGTGGGGGGACGCATGCGCATTAGTCGTTTTGGCATCTTGGGGACACCCTACATTAACCAAGTGCTGCTTTTAAGTGCGGGTCGTTTAAAGTTTTATTTAGCTGAGTTGCTTGCTGTTTAGATTGTTGGCTTTGGCTTGATTCACCCATTTCATGGTAAAGCTTGAACAGGTAATAGTGGGAATATGCCTGCTCATACAAATCCCCTAATTCGACAAAGATTTGCAGACTACCTCGGAGCAGGAGCAAGGCTTGTGGGTGATTTTGCTGAGTCTGGTGCAAAATTGCCAACTGCGTTTTGATTAATCCTTCCCAACGCAGACTGCCCAATCGTTGCACATAATTGAGGCATTCATATCCAAATTCCAAGCCTGCATCAACTTGATTTTGCCGCTTGCATAACACAGTGCGATCAAACAAAACGGCCGCATATTCCCCAATATCTTGCAATTTATTACTGACATTGGCCGCTTCAATAAGATCATTCTCGGCAGATTGATACTCCCCAAAAAAACCTTTGACTCGCGCCAGATAGCGCAGCCCTTCCACGTAGATCGGCGAGGGCGGCAACTGCTTTTGGATGGCCACCGACTGCTCCAGAATTTTTTTTGCTGTCGTAAAGTCAGGATTTTGCTTCATGTGGCACAAAGCAATCAAATTCAAATTTCGGGCCACGCCCAGGTCATTTTCTTCTTCGGTAAAGATGCGCCGGGATTCTTCAAACAGCGCCAGCGCCTTGTCATCTTGCGCCTTTTCCATTTGGATACGGCCGTACCAATACTTAGCCGCCGCCACCCCCAAACTATCTTCCAAACGCAAAAAAAGCTGCAAACCATTTTCTAGATGCGCCCCCGCCGCCGCATAATCATTCAGCTCCGTTTCGATTTCGCCCAGCCGCAGCAGCATGCGCGCCTGAGCGGGCTGGTCTTGCAAAGCAGTCGCCGCATCCAGCGCCAGTGCCAATCCTTCGCGCATGTCGCTAAAGCGAATCTGGCGGAACCACGGTTCGTCCAGCGTTTGTACCAGGTCAAGTGCTTGTGGCCATAGCTGGTGGGCGTGGGATTGGCGAACGGCCGTTAACAAATTCCCCCACTCCGGCTGCAAAGCCGCGTAATTTTCGTGGTTCTCGTGAACAAATTGCTGAAAATGAGCCACAAACGCTCGCTCAATTTCGGCCGTGCGATTTGCCAGCTTGTCAGCGGCAAACTGGCGCAGCAGGCTGTGCATCTCGTACCGCTGCGCCTCTGGCTGTTGTTGCAGCAGCGATTTTTCACACAGGGTATCCAAATCAAACAGGGTGGCCTGGGTGATTTGTTGGGCGGAAACGGCCGTAAAACTCGCCGGAAACACCGAAAGCCCAGCCAAGACATCTTGCTCCGCCGGTTCCAGCAGCTGCCACGACGCCTCAAACACCGCCCGCACGCTGCGATGGCGCGGGTCCACATCCCGCAGCCGCGTACTGAGGAAGTCCAGCGATTGGCCAATCCCAGCAATAATTTGGGCCAGCGACCGCCGTCGCACCCACGCCGCCGCCAGCGAGATGCCCAGCGGCGAGCCATCCACCAGTTGGCAAATTTGGCGGATTTGCGGCAGATTTTCGGCCGTCGGCGCAAAATCGGCCCGCGCCATCTGGCCCCGCTCGGCAAACAGTGCCTCTGCCGTAAGCAGCGGCAAGCCTGCCAGCGTGATCACGGACTCCGCCTGGAAGTTGAGCGGCTCGCGGGAGGTGGCCAAAATGGCGATGTGCGGCGCACGTCGCAGCCATTCCGGGATGAAAGCGAGATCGTCCAGAGCCACTTCGCTGTTGTCAAAAATGAGCAAGAGCTGCTTGTCGCGCAAAAGCGCCAGCACCTGCTCGCCGGTAAGCTGCCTCTCATTTTGCGCCAGTCCCAGTGCCTCCCCCACGGCAATTTTGATTTGCTCCGCGCCGCCCGGCACCGCCTCCAGCGAGACGAACCAGACCCCGTCGGGGAAACTGGTTTGCACCTGCCGCCCCACCTCCAGCGAGAGGCGCGTCTTGCCGATGCCGCCCGTGCCCACCAGGGTGATGAGGCGGAAATTGGGGTCTACTAATTTTTGCAGCAGCTGGGTTTGCTCCGCTTCACGGCCAAAAAATGGGCTGGTAGGATGGGGCAGGTTGTGGGGAACGGCCGTTCCCAAATCCTCCACCAACGTATCCTCAAAAATTTGTTGCCGCAGTTTTTCGGTCTCTTCCTCTGGCTCCACCCCAAGCTCGTCCCACAAAATTTGCTGACATTGCTCAAACTGGGCCAGCGCAGCCGCCCGGTCGCCGAGGTGGGCGTGGGCGGTCATGATGGCCCGGTGGGCGGCTTCCAGCCACGGTTCCAGTTGGAGCTGGCGCTGGGCGAGGTTCAGAACGGCCGTCCACTCCCCCAACTGCATCTTTGCCTCCCGTAACTGCGTCAGCGCCGCCAGCGCCTGCTGCTGAATGTGCTCCCGCTGGTTGGTCAGCCACGCCTGCCACGTCTCGCTGGGGAAATTGAGTCCGGCCAAAAACTCGCCACGAATGAGGGAAACGGCCGTTTCCAACCGCGCCAAACAGGTGGGGCAGCCCGCCAACTGCCGGTGCGGATGTGCCGCCACCGCCCCCACGCCCTGTGTAAATTGCACCACATCAACGACGATATCGTCGCCCGTGCGCAGCGTAATTTGCTTGCGGTCAATTTCCAGGTAGGGGGGCGTGGCGGTGTCGTCGCCAATGAAACTGCGCAGGCGGGTGAGGCGATTGCGCAGGTAGGTGAGCGCTTCTTTGTCTGGGCGGTCGGGGGAGAGCAAGCCCGCCAATGTGTCACGGCGCTGGGGTTGGCCCTGGTGGGCGGCCAGGGTAGCCAGGAGGGTTCGTTCAGCATCGGTGCGGAAAACGGCCGTTACCTCCCCCACCGTTACCCGCAGCGCCCCCAGCATCTCAATTCGCAGCTCCACATTAACCATTAACCATCCACCATTAACAATTAACCATTTGCTTGGGTGCGCTATGGGTGCGCGGTCTTTCTATTGTGTGGTCATCAGAGCGGTTCACCAGGAATCGCCCAAAAGACACAGTAAAGGAGACCAAATCATGAAACGTATCAATAATTGGAAAACCATCGCTCTTGCCGCCATCGTACCCCTGTTCATCGCTTTGCAACCCGCCGTCACGTACGCTTGTACCGGTTCGCATTGCGGTGGCTAAACAATAAGCTAACCTTTTTTGCGAAAACATTTGTTCAGGACCTGTCACTCGACAGGTCTCTTTCACTTTGAGCTCAGGTCACGGTTTATTGCCTCGATGCGTTTTAGCAAATTCGGACGGCCAATTTTTTTAGCTAACGGTGCAGCTTCAAGACGATACTCTGTTGCTTTCACAGAATCAATGTCATTAAACAGCTCTGTCAAACCAAGCAAAATCTCACATTCAAGCGATTTTAGATTGCTATTTCGGGTGATTGTTAATGCTTGATTATACAATGTTTCGGCTTGCGCTGTTTCGCCCTGTATTTTTTTTATATCAGCGAGTTTGCAGAGTGCTTCAGCAATTGAAGGGACATTTCCAATCGTTTCCGCTAACTTTAGCCCTGTCTCGAAATTTTGAATGGCTAATTCATTCGCTGCTTGCAAGCGATAATTTTCACCCATATTGATAAAAATATCGCTTTGACTAGCCAAACTTCCAGTAGATCTTGCTAATTCAAGCCCAAGCTGCAAGTAATATTGCGCACCAAAGTAATCCCCATGATTAATTAGTAAACTGCTTAGATTATTTAACAACATCGCTTCTAAATAACGGTTCTCGTGTTGCTCACAAATTGCCAAAGCTCGTTCCATTGCTTGCTTTGCCGCAGAAAAATTCCCTTGATTCCGATACACAACACCAATGCTGTTGAGGCTTACGCTTAGATATCTGGCATGATCAGATTCCTGCCAAACAGTACACGCCTCTTCAAGATGGTCATGAGCGGCATCGTAGCGGCCTTGGATGTCGTGAATGATACCCAGCTGGTGATGGCACCAGCCAATAATCAGGGAAGCATGAAGCGCCTGGCCAATGTCGAGAGCATGAATGAGCTTTTCTTTGGCTGCATCATATTCCCCCAGTCGCCACAGCGATTCGCCCCACCAGACGTGGCCCATGCCTTCTGCCCAGCGATCACCACACTGTTCGGCCAGCTTCAGCGTGGTTTGAATTGTCTGCATGGCGGGGCGGTATTGCCCCAGCCGGTTTTGAAAGCGCGTGCGCTCCAGCCCGGCGCGGATGACCAGGGGCGCGCATTCATCACCCCAATCTGTGGCAGTGCTCATGGTGCTGTGCATGACTGCTTCGCCCTCATGGGCCAGACCGCGCAGCTGAAAGTAAATGGAAAACGACATGAGCGCGTTTAACAGCAGCTCGCCTTGCTGTGCAGACAGCCCGGTTTGCCAGGCGCGGCGGATGTTGTCGATGTCTGGTTCTAGCAGGTGCATGGATTCTTGCGGCCGTTTTTTTTGCAGTGGTTCGGTGTGCTGAGCCAGCAGGGTGAGGTAGTAATGGGCGTGTTTGTGCGGCGTGGGGTCGTTGGCGGGCCGTTTGGCGGCGGCGTAAGCGCGAATGACCGGGTGCAGGGAGTAACGACCGTTTTCCGGTTGGTAGGTCAGCAGCGATTTGTCGATCAGGTCGGCCAGCTGGTTGGAGGTGGCGTGGGTGGTTTGGGAAACGGCCGTTTCCGTAAACCCGCCCCGAAAAATGGATATTTGGGCCAACTGCTGCTGCAAGGCTGGCGTCAGGGTGCGCCAGGACATTTCAAACGCCACCTGCAAGCTGCGGTGGCGCAGCGGCACGTCGCGCAGCGTCGTCTTCAGCGCATCAAACCCTTGGCGCAAGCTGTCGGCGACGGCCTGGCAGGACGAATGGCGCGTCTGGGCAGCAGCCAGTTCAATCGCTAGCGGATGTCCTTGGACAAGATGGCAGATGTGGCGAACGGCCGTAAGCTCTGCCGCCGCCAGTTCTCCCCATCGCTGCTGCGCCTGCCGCGCCACAAACAGCGCCACCGCGTCCGACTGCATCGCGTCATTGCCGTTGCTGGGGTAGCCCAGGCCCGTCAGGGCAATGGCCCACTCCGCCCGCAGCCGCAATGCCTCCCGCGAGGTAACAATAAGCTGCACCTTGTCGCAGCGCTGCACAATATCCAGCACAAGCTGAACGCCATCCAGCAGATGCTCAAAGTTGTCCAGAACCAGCAGCATCTGCTTGTGTTGCAGATGGTTTAGCAGTTGCTCAATTGGTGTAGCGGAGCCAGTCAGGCGCATGTCCAGAATCGTGGCAATTTCTACAGCAATCGCTTCGGCCACATGCGCATCATCTTCGTCAATGTTTTCCAGCTCAGCCAGCCAGACGCCATCCGGGTACTGGCTCAGGCGATTGTGGGCAATGGTGGTGGCCAAACGCGTTTTGCCCACGCCGCCCTGTCCAGTAATCGTCACCAGACGGCACCAGGGCTGGTCTAGCCGGGTGTGAATTTCTTCCTGGGCAGCTTTGCGGCCAAAAAATTGGTCGTGAAATGCAGGCAAATTGTGGCGCACGAAGCTGGTGGGGCGTGGGAAGGAAGCAGGCTTGGGGCGGGCGGCATCAACCAGGGCTTGCATTTCGGCAGGCGGGTCAATGTCTAGTTCAGCTTTTAGCAGGTTGGCGGCGTGGGTGTAATGGGCTATCGCTTCCCGCACGTTCCCTTTTTCAATCAGCAGCCGAATCAGCAGCGTGTGGGCGGTTTCATTGAGCGGGTCTGCTTCTAGCCAGCAGCGGGCAACGGCAAGGCTTAATTGTTGGTCTCCTGTAGCGTGCGCGTACTGCCGCAACTTGTCGTAGGCAATCATGACCTGGCTGTGAATATGGGTGCGGGTGGTGGTGACCCATTCCTCAAACTGCGGGGCGTCGGTCAGGTGAAAATCTGCCAGGAAGGCACCCTGGTAGGTGCTGAGTGCTTTTTGGACGGCTTGGGCTTTTACGGCCGTATCAATCTCCCCCACCTCAGCCAATGTCTGCAATAAATAAACGGAATCTACCTGCTTTTGGCTTTCTTCGGCCAGCGCCAACGTTTTGCGGGTGACAACCAGCGCTTCGTCCACCTGCTTGCGCAGGCGAGTGAGGGCGGTGCGTAAATTGGTGAGGGCTTGTTTGGTAGAATGTGTGTCCCAGAGGAGTTCGGCCATGAATTCGCGTTGCTGGGTTTGCCCTGTGTGAGCCAGGTAAATAAGTAGGGCCGCCTCTTTTTGGCTGCGAAACTTGCGCAGAGGAGTCCCGTTTTTTGACAAAACAGTTTGCCCTAGAAATGTAAACGACAGCATTGTTGTTCTCCGAGCGATATGAGGTAAGTATATCGCATTTACAGCTCAGTCTTCCATCTGAGGAGGGGTATCATTTTAGTTTACCTGGAAGAGGTAACGATTTATCTTTCGATGCGGGTTTGAATTTTGGGAGATGTGGGGGTGGAAACGGCCGTTCCTCCAATTGCGTCGCCCCAAAAAACAGTTTACAGATTGACAAGCG
Organism: Ardenticatenaceae bacterium; assembly: GCA_020634455.1. Lineage (GTDB taxonomy): Bacteria > Chloroflexota > Anaerolineae > Promineifilales > Promineifilaceae > Leptofilum. Next base: position 3,094,962 of record JACKBQ010000001.1, read on the forward strand.
TCACGTGACAAAGTACATTTTGCTTTATGATTAAGTCGTTTGCCGATAAGCTTACCCAAGAACTGTTTGTTACGGGCCAAGCCAGGCGATTTCCTCAGGACGTAGCCAAATGAGCAGCTCGTAAACTGGAGTACGTTCATTTAGCAACCAAATTAGATGATCTGAAGGTTCCGCCAGGCAACCGACTGCACGCGCTCAAAGGCGACCGGGAAGGGCAGTATTCAATTTCCATTAATGACCAATGGCGCATTTGCTTTCGTTATTTCGACGGCGATGCATACGACGTAGAAGTTTGTGACTATCATTAGACGAGGTGCCAACGATGAGTATTCCAAATACAGGTGAAATGAAGCGCCGCCCCACACATCCAGGCGAGATGCTGCGCGAGGATTTTTTGCCAGATTATGATCTCACTGTGTCCACATTGGCAAAGGCAATCGGCGTATCACGACAATCAATCAACGAACTTTTGCGGGAACGGCGGCGGATAAGCCCAGAAATGGCGCTGCGATTGGCGCGGCTGTTTGGCAATTCACCAGAGTTTTGGCTAAATGCGCAGCGCGCCGTGGACCTTTGGGACGCAGCCCAAGCGATTCAAAAGGATGTGGCCCGCATCCAGCCTTTGGTCCCTGCATAATTCATGCCATAAGGACAACCGTATCCCACCATCCCCATTCAAAAACCAAAATAAAAACCAAGCCAACCAACAGGTTGACGTAGGGGCGATGCAATCGGGTACGGCCGTTGCAAAACAAAACACCGTTTCTCCGATTGCGTCGCCCCTAACCTGGCCAACCAATGGGCGACGCGATGGGAGAGGTGGTTGCACGTGTGGCGAGGGTATCACTCCATCGCATCGCCCCTACCGTGGGTGATTTGTATTTGGATTTTTTGGGAAAGGGTCAATCTTGCTGTGCTTGTGCTAAAATTTGGGGAACAACTTCATGAACGAGGCTTGGATCTGCAATGCCAGAAAATCGTGCTAATACAGAGGGAAAAAGATACCGGTGGATATATTTGGTGCAGGCGAACTTAGTAAATATCTAAATCAGATTCTTAAGACAATTGAACATGAAATTCGGCAGGAGTCAAGAAACCAAATCTTAAACGTTAATGAAGCAGAATACATAAAATACTTGGTCAATAAGCATTCTCTTGAACCGATTATTTTTTACTGGGAGCAGATTTCTATCTCAGACGAAGAAAAGATGATCCCTGCTGAACGTTTTCCATGGGACTTTAATGTTTATAAAGGTAAGAAATATCCAAAACAAGTTATAACATATCATGTGCCTTTTTCAGGAACATACCCACTACTCACTCTAACTCCTTCAACATCAATTGGCTGGACAATTGATGTTGAATCTATACCTCAATCAACAACTCGTTTAGGCTCAATATCATTTGAAATCATTAATTGGAGAAATGATGCAGAAGAGATTAAACGAGAAGTTAACAGAGCACTCGAAAATATTCGAAAACAAAGTGAATATTCAGCTAATCAAGTGGCTGGTTTTAATATGAGTCTGGAACAACAAATTACAGGGATTTTCCAATCCCGAAAACAACAAATGCTAAAAGAATCCAATTTGCTAGCTAATTTGGGCGTGCCTTTCAAGAAGTCCACAAATGTTCCAGAAACTTTTGCTGTCCCAACTCGCAAAAAAACCATTCATATTAGGTTCTGTTGACATTTGAAGAGATAAGCGAAATCCTCGATAATGATACAATGTCAACTATAAAAATCGCCGATGACCAATGGCGGAAAATATATAAGTTCTTAAAAACACATCCCAGGACCTATGCCAACAACCAGGCGGCCACGCGTCGTTTTGTTGAAGGCGTTCATTGGCTCATGCGCACCGGTGTGCAGTGGCGCGAACTGCCAGAGCGGTATGGCAACTGGAATAGCGTCTACAAACGCTTTTCTCGCTGGGAAGAGCAAGGCATTTGGGCTGCTTTGCATGACCAGTTTGCTCAAAAGCCTGATATGGAAAGCATTATCGATAACACCGTGATTCGAAGTACATGAAAGTGCAGCTGGTGGGTCAAAAAAAACGCAAGTAGAAACAAGCCCTCGGTCGTAGTCGCGGTGGTTTCAACGAAAATCCATATTGTTGTTGATGCTTTAGGTAATCCCCTAAAGTATATCCTCACGGGTGGCCAGCAGCATGATGTGACGCAAGCCCGAGCCTTGTTAGAAGCGTATGCGTTTGACCGGGCCATTGCCGACAAAGGTTATGATGCTGACGACCTATTGGCCTTTATTGCCGAAAAAGGAGCCGAAGCGGTTATCCCGCCCAAGGCCAATCGCACAGAAGAGCGAGCTTATGACAAGCATGTCTACAAAGAGCGTCATTTGGTCGAGTGTTTTATTAACAAAATCAAGTGGTATCGTCGGGTATTCACTCGGTATGAGAAACTAGCCCGACGATACATGGCTTTCTTGCACCTGGTGGGTGCTTTTATTTGGCTTCGTTGAAATGTCAACGGAACCTAGTAAACCAATAACCAATAGTGCTCCTTTTGTACCAGAACCAACATTGGATTCATCAGTTTATCAAGAAATTTTAAAAATCTGTCACATAACTGGCGTCGAAATGGAACGCCATCCTGCTATTTATAAGGATAAATCGGAAGAGACTTTACGAGATCATTTTATAATGGTGTTGTCTCCAAATTTTGAGAGCGTAACAGGTGAAACATTTAATCGTAGCGGAAAAACTGATATTTTGATTCGTCATGAGTTAAAGAATGTATTTGTGGCTGAGTGTAAATTTTGGAAGGGCCAAAAAGCACATCTGAAGACCATTGATCAAATATTAAGTTATTTGACTTGGCGTGACTCAAAAGCTGCAATTCTTTATTTTGTTCGAAACAAAAATTTAGATCCCGTTTTAAGCGCGATTGAAGACGGAACATCAGAACATCATTGCTTTGTAAAATACCGGGGAAAAGATACAGAAGGTTGGTTTAGTTACCACTTTCATCTTTCCGAAGATGATTCTAAGGGTGTTGACATAGCAGTACTTTGTTTCCATTTTCCATAGTGACAAACAAACTACCACGGCCGATATTCGAGCGATTGGTGGCGGAAGTAGGTAGTGTAAAGCTCGGCGTAGTGGCCATTTTGGGCCAGCAGCGCGTCGTGGTTGCCTTCCTCGATGATCTGCCCATCGCGCAGGACGATGATCCGGTCGGCGGCGCGCACCGTGGAGAGGCGGTGGGCGATGATGATGCTGGTCCGGTTTTGCAGGACGGTGGCCAGGGCGTCCTGCACCTGCGCTTCCGTCAGCGGGTCAATGCTGGCGGTGGCTTCGTCCAGCAGCAGGATGGCCGGGTTTTGCAGCAGCACCCGGGCCAGGGCCACCAGCTGCCGCTGCCCCAGCGAGAGCCGCGCCCCCCGTTCGCCCACGTCTGTTTGTAAGCCATCGGGTAAATCTTCCAGCCAACTGCCGTCGCCCAGCTGCCGTGCGGCCCTTTCCACCTCAACATCACTCGCATCAGGACGGCCGTATCTTACATTCTCCGCCACCGTGCCCGAGAACAAAAAGGGGGCTTGCGGCACCAGCCCCAGCTGGCGGCGGTATTGGCTCAAATCGAGGGTGCGGATGGAACGGCCGTCTACCAACACATCGCCACCCTGGTACTCATAAAAGCGCATCAACACCTTTACCAGGCTCGATTTGCCCGCGCCGGTGTGCCCCACAATCGCCAGCGTTTGCCCCGCCGGAATCGTCAATGAAAAATCTTGCAAAACGGCGCTGCGCCCGGTGCTGTAGTTAAATGTCACCTGGTCGAACACAATTTCACCGCGCAGATGGCCGACTGGGTTAACGGCCGTTTGCACCACCAACGGCTCATCGTCAATCAGGGCAAAGACCCGCTCGCTGGCGGCCAATCCCTGCTGAAACTGGCTCCAAAACGAGGCCAAACTGGTGATCGGGTAGAAGAAAATCGTCAGCCCCTGGACAAACAAATACCACTCGCCTACCGAAATGTCCTGCTGGATGGCCATCAGCCCGCCGACGTAAATAATCACCGAGACGGCGATGCCGGAAACGGTGTTGAGCAGTGGGAAGATGCTGCCAAAGACCGCCACGCGGGTGAGCTGCACCCGGTACGCCAGCTCATTCACGTCCTGAAAATCGTCATAGATGGCCGCCTCTTGCCGGAAGTTTTTGGCCACGCCAATGCCGCTCACCGTCTCCTGGATGGTGGCGTTGACCGTGGCCAGCGCCCGCTGCGCCTGCTGCATCGCGTTCCGCGCCAGCCGCCGGAAGACGAGGGCAATCGTTACCACAATCGGCCCCACGGCGAAGGTAATCAGCGCCAGCCGCACGTTTTGCGTCAGCAGCACAATGCCGATGACCAGCACCAGCACAATCTGGCTCAGCAAATCAATCGTCAGCGTCACCACAGTGGAAAAATCCTGCGTGTCAGACGTCACCCGGCTGACGATGCGGCCCGAGGCGAACTGATCGAAAAAGGACAAATCGCGCCGCATGACGGCGCGGAAGGCGTCTTCGCGCAGCGCCAGCACCACCTCCCCCACCGCCCGCGCCGAAAACCAAAGGCTGACAAAGTTGAAGCCCCAGCTCAGCGCCCCCATCACGGTGACCACGGCGGCCAGCGTCAGCAACAATTGCAGCTGCGGATTGGCTTCCAGCGTATCAATCCCCCGCGAGATGATGATCGGCGTCGCCGTGGCCAAAATGGAGATGAGCGACACCATCGCCGCCACCAGCAGCACCTTGCCAATGTGAGGCCGAAAATAGCGCACAATGCGCCGCACCAGTTCCCGGTCGCTGTAATTTCGGTCGTATTCTTCTGGGTTTAGTCCGCCGGTGATGCCCATGTTTGCTCCGTAATCGGTGGTCGGTAATCAGTAGGTCCGTATTCAGTAATCAGTTTTGGCTACTGAACACTGATTACTGACTCACTGAATACTGTTTACTGGCTGTTCATTCTCTTACAAAAATCTGCCTATAAACCGCACTCTCCGCCATCAGCTTCTCGTGGGTGCCCTGGGCGATGAGACGGCCGTTTTTCATCAACAAGATCAGGTCAGCACTGCGAATTTGCGACAGGCGGTGGGTAATGAGCAGGGTCGTCCGCCCGGCCAAAATGCTGTGCATGGCCCGCTGAATCTGGTCCTCGGTGTTGCTGTCGATGGCGCTGGTGGAATCATCCAGCACCAAAATGCGCGGGTCGCTGAGGAAGGCGCGGGCGATGGCCAGCCGCTGCCGCTGCCCGCCAGAGAGCATCACGCCGCGCTCGCCAATCATCGTCTGGTAGCCGTTGGGGAAGCTCATAATGAACTCGTGCGCCTGCGCCTGCTTCGCCGCCGCTTCAATTTCCGCCTGCGGCACATCGGCTCGCGCGCCAAAAGCAATGTTCTCGGCAATGGTGCGCGAAAAGAGGAAGATGTCCTGCTCGATGGTGCCGATTTGGCCGCGCAGGCTGTCCAGGCTCCAGTCCCGCACGTCAATCTGGTCAATGAGGATACGGCCGTTCACCACATCAAACGTCCGGTTCAACAACTTCGTCAGCGTACTCTTGCCCGCGCCCGTCTGCCCCACAATCGCCACCGTCTGCCCCGGCCGCGCCGTAAACGAAATGTTCTGCAAAACCAGCGACGCTTCACCACTTGCAAACTTGCCACTTGCAAACTTGCCACTCGCCTCGCCATACCCAAAACTCACATTCTCAAAAACCACCTCACCCTTCATCTGCTGCGCCACGCCTGCCTCGTTTTGGTCCAGCTCCGTCTCCGTCAGAATCATCTCCAAGATGCGGCGAGCGCTGGCAAAACTTTGCTGGAAGCTGGCAATGTTGCGCAGCAAAAAGCGGATCGGCATCCGAAGCGTGCCCAACAGCCCCATGAACGCAATCACCTGCCCGACCGAAATGACGTCCTGCATAAACAGGTAGAGCGCGTGGCCAAAGCCCAGCCCAATCGTTAGACCGTAGAGCAGCAGCGGCAGGTAGCGGGCCGTCACCTCACCTTCGCGCACGAAGGCGTCGCGGTAGGCTCCGGCGTTGCGGCTGAACTGGTTGTTTTCGGCCGTTTCCTGAGCAAACCCTTTCACCACCTCAATACCGGAAATCGTTTCCGCCAGCCCGGCGTTCATTTCGGCAAAGGTGCCGCGCAGCTGGGTGGCGACGGGGGCCAGGTTGTCGTTGTAGCGGCGCAGGGCGAAGTAGGTGGCGATGAGGAATACCACCGGCACGATGAGCAGCCGGACATCGAGCGTAGTAATCGTCACCAGCGGCACCAGCAGCGTCAAAACCGATTCGGTTGTCGTGCCCAGCGCCGGGCTAACAAACAGACCGATTTGCTGCACGTCGTTGGTGGCGCGGGCCATTAAATCCCCCACGCGCTGCTGGCCGTGGAACGTCTGGCTTTTGCTGAGCAGGCTCAGGTACAGCTCGTCGCGGGCGTTGCGCTCGACGCGTTGGGCCAGCACGCGAATCGCCAGGCTGTTGACAATATCGAACAGCCCATAGCCCACGTAAGCCGCCACCACGTACAGCGCGGTCGCAGTCAGCCCAGCCCGCCCCTCATTTTGGAGCACGCTGTCAAACGCCCAGCCCACGGTAATCGCCTCCATGCTTTGTGCCGAAGCCATGCCGATGGTGGTGAGCAAAAAGGTGAGCATCAGCCCCTTATAGCGCAAAATGTGGGATTGCAGCCAGCGCAGCGTGGAGCGGTGGTCGTAGGTGTGGGCATCTGCCACGGTGAATTCAGATCGACTCATCAGTTGGTTCCTTTTCCGAGTAGAGATCGTATCAGGTTGTGAGTCATTGTCGAGGGGAAGTGGTCTGTTCATCTGTCCAGTTTTTAGGGGAATAGGACGCGGATAAACGCGGATGAACGCAGATTTTGACTTTGCGTAAGGTTGTTGCGAGGCTCCACATTGGTGGTTCTTGAGGCATTCTGTATGATTGCCCCATGATCAAGGCACAAATTGAGGTGTTGCAAAACGGCCGTATCCACCACCACACGCTCCTCGACGGGAAACGGCCGTTCACCACGCAGCAAGTCCTGCAAAATTGGCAATCCAACGAAACGTTCCGGTCCTTTTTCATCCAGCTGCTGGCAGATGCCCCCTTTGACGCTTACTTTTGGGAAACCCCGCCGCTGACTGAGGAGAGCTTAGAACGGCCGTTTGAATTTGTCTTCGTTCATGCGCCCCAACTTGCCCATGTAGCCGCCGAGCGACGCGCCTTTGCCAACTATTTTAATCGCGGACCCGTGGTCGATTTCTCCAATTTGGGCGGTGATGCCCATCTGGTGGTGCCTTGCCCGCAAACTGCGCAAGATGCGTTTGCCCATCTGGCCACGTTTAGCCGGACTGCATCATTAAACCAGCAGCACCAGTTTTGGCAGCGGGTGGGGAACTGTGTGCTAGATCATGTGGGGGAACGGCCGTTGTGGCTGAGCACTTCTGGTCTGGGCGTCTATTGGCTGCACGTCCGGCTGGATGAACGGCCCAAATATTACACCTACCAACCATATCGAGCCTGGCCTTGAAAGCAAACTTCCTGGTCACCAAACCGCGTTGTTAGATTGCCTGCATCAGGCCAGGGCGCTCTCGTCGCCAGAGTCGCGCACAAAAACGCACGACCCGTCTACCACATCCACCAGGCGGCTGAAAAAGGTCAAATCTGGCTCCTTGGGCAGGCCAATAATGCTGAGGTCTGCCTGCGGGGCCAGGGTTAGCCCCGGTTCAAAGGTGCTTTGCAAGATCACTTTTTGCGTGTTGCCGGGCAGCCTGGCCAGCGTAATGAGCTCATCCAGGAGCGTGTCTGCATTGAGGATCGCCTCCTCACTGTCCACAGCCATACACAAATTTATTTGCCCCTCCCAATTTTTTTGCAGCTGTAGCGCCAGCAATATGGAGAGATCGTTGCTGCCCGCCCGCGCTGTAAAGCGCCAATCTGGCGGCGGCGAAATCCAGACGTTAATGATTTGCTCGCGCCCTAAATCATTGATTGAGTGACGTGCCAGCAGAATAATACCCATGCGGTAAGCGGCCGTTTTGTCAATTAGTTGTCGCAAATCCCGCAATTTACTGTCGCGCCGTAGGTGCAAAAACAGCAGGTTGGGCCGGAAGAAAGCGCCGCGCAGCACCTGCGTCGCCGTGCGGACCCCGTTGATAAAATCCGCATCCTCCAGCAATGTTTTTTGAGCGCTAATCCCTTCATTCAAAAACGCTTCGATGTATAACGTCAAATTGGCCAGCTTTTCCTCTTCGCCTGGCGCATAAATTCCCAGCGAATTGACTGTTCCTTGCGGCCAGGTCATGGCTCGCAGAAAACGATAGCTGCCATTCAGTTCCCCCACGCTGGACACAGGCACCAGCACCGAAGGTTTCCAGGCGCGTTCCGGAGCAGAGGGCATCTTAATCGCTTTGTTGGCCGCCCACTCAGCAATGGAGACGAACAAACCGCTGCGCACATCGTCGCTGCCTTCAATGGCCAGCGTGCGCCGGGCCAAAAACAGATAGAGCGCCACCACCAGCACAATCGCAATCAGGCTGAAGATGGGGTTGATGAGGAACATGACAAACAAACAGCCCATCATGCCAATAAACGGCACGCTGCGCGGCACGCGGAACGTGGGCCGAAAGCTCACCATGTTAAGCATCTGCTCAATAAAGACGACCACGTTCAACATGCCGTAGGTGATAATGAAAAACATGGAGATGACCCCGGCGATAGCGTTTAAACCACCGCCGCTCAAGGCCAAAATCAACGCTACCAGGCCAATTGCGCCATTGGCAATCATGGCAGGGCGGGGTTCGCCGTTGGCGGTTTCGCGGGCCAGTATTTTGCTAAAAGGCAGCAGCTGATTTTGTGCCAGCGCCTGCATAACGCGGGGAGCGGCCACCAGCGAGCCGAGCGCAGAGGAGAAAGTAGCGCCCAGGATGCCAGCCAAAATTGCCCAGCCCCAAAATGCCTTGTCCACCATAATGGTTTCGGTTGCGAGCAGTTCAGCCGAGGTGGCAGCGCGGGACAGCCAGTAAGCCAGCGCCAGATAAACCACCATCGTCAGCCCGATGGCGCTCATGGTGCCTTCTGGCAAGCTTTTTCGGGGAGCTTTTAGTGAGCCGCTCATGCTGATACCGGCCATAATGCCGGTTACGGCCGGGAAGAAGATGGCAAAAGTTGTCCAAAAATCCCACTTGCTGAACTCGCCCCATAAGATGGGGGTTTGGGTTAAGCCTATGCGTCCGGCAAAAGCAAAGCTACCCAGAAATATGGAAAAGAGCGAGAAGCCAACGATTGTGAGGATAAAAAATTGAATGCGGAAAGCAAAGCTGGTGCTGATGTAGGCAATGACAAAAACCAAAATAAAGGCGGCGATGCACACCAGCTTGTAATTGTGGGCGGGGAAGATGCGCAGCCAGCCTTCGCCAAAAGCTAAAACGTACAGAGCGACAGAAATCCCTTGGGCCAGGAACAGCGGTACACCAATCGCGCCGCCGACCTCAACGCCCAACGCTTTGGAAATAATGGCGAAGGCACCCCCTGCGCCAACGCGGGTATTGGTAGAGATGGAGGAAACGGAGAGGCCGGTGCTCACGGTGATGACGTGGGCCATCAAAATGATGAGGAGCGCGCCAATGAGCCCGGCATTGCCCACGACCTGCCCCAGGCGCAGGTACATGATGGCCCCCAGGATGGTGAGGACAGCGGGGGTGAACACCCCGGCGAAGGTGCCAAATTTTTGGTCACTTTCTTGTGTGGTTGCACGGTTTTGCAGCCAGGTGATGCCGATCTGAACCTTCTCTAACATGATGACGCTTCCTTTGAAAATTTTACGCAAGGGAAATTTCCTGATGCCAGCATCTTGTCATTTTAACCATTTTTGCGCGTTTAAGAAAACGAAAGTGGTTTGTATCAGAAAGTGTGAAGAATTAGGGGGATTTTTGTTTAGCTGCGGCCGACGACGAGCTGTACGCCGTCGAGGACGCTTTCCAGAATGAAGGGGGGAACTGTGCCGACGTACTCTTTCAGGAAGCGGCGGTCTATGGTGATGACCTGGGCGACGTTGGCCACACACGCTTTGGGTAGGCCAGAATCGGCTTGGGAGATGAGAACGTTGCCGGGGGCGGGGGCTAGCTTCCAATCTGGGCTGAGGGTGACGCAAACGGCCGTTTCCAGCAAACTCCGGTTAAATGCATCACTTTGAATGACGAGGATGGGTTGGGGCTGGGGCATTTCTGGCGGTTGGCTCCACCAAATCTGCCCTTGTTTTAGATTGATGTTGGCTACCATGATTCTTTGTTGTAAAGGGTAAGTTGCTGGGCCACCCGCCAGGGGGCTGGCAAGCGTGAGGCACGGAATTGGTAAATTTCATCCAACTGTCGGGCTACCGTTTCGGTGTCGGTGCGTGCCAGCTGCCGACTGATGGCTTGCCGGGTTTGGCGTGACTGCTGCCCATTTCGTTGAGCGGCCAGCTCTGCTTGTTGTAAAAGGGTGTCGAGTAAAGCGGCGTTGTTGTTCATGACTTCTTTGGCGGCAATGATTTTGGTACGGCCGTATCTCCAACTTCTGGAACGGCCGTTCGCCCACAGTGTAAACAGCTTTGCCCCATCCCGACATAGTACCAAAGGGCTAGGAGTCGGTATTCCGTGGTCGGTAATCCGTCATCGGTGGTCGGGAATCGGATTACGGATTACCGTTCACCGATTACCGATTACCTTCCCACCACGCCGTGCTCCACGCCACCGCCTTGTGAATGCCATCCCGCAGGGAAGTGGTGGGTGTGTAATCCAGCAGGGCGCGGGCTTTGCCAATGTTGGCCACGTAATGGGTCACTTCGCCCACGCGGGCCGGTTCAATGGTCATGTCTGGCTCAATCCCCAGCGCTTCGCCGATGAATTTGGCCATGTTCACCAGGCTATTGCCCTGGCCAAACGCCAGGTTGATGGTGTGGTTTTCAATCTCACCACTCACCAATCGCTCCAGACCGCGCGCCACGCCGCCGACGCAGTCATCAATGTAGGTAAAGTCCAGCACCTTTTTCTCGCCATAAACGGTGATCGGGTCCCGGTTGCCAATTTTGCGGATGAACAGGGGGATGACGCGCTCCATGCGTTCGAGGTCGTTGTCGTAACGGCCGTAAACATTGCTAAACCGGAACACCAGATAGCGCAGCCCGTAACATTGCGCATAGCTGTAGATCAGCGCCTCGCCGGAAATTTTGCTGGCGGAGTACGGGCTTTCGGTGAAGGCAAAATCGGCGTAGCTTTCCTCGGTGATGTAGCGGTGGATGTCGCCGTACACCTCGCGCGAGCTGCTGAAGATGAGCGGCAAATTGTTCTGGCGGCAAAATTCCAGCACGTTGAACGTCATCGTGATGTTTTCCAGGGCGCGGTCTGGCTGCTCAACCAGTTCATGCACCTTGGCATGGGCGGCAAAATGAACTACCGCGTCCAGGTCTGGCGGGTACTCCACATGGCCGATGCCCTTGTTGAAGCTGCGCTGCGGCGTGCTTAAATCTTGCAGCAGCGTTTCAATTTCGGTGGTCCAGGAATTCGGCCGTTTATCGATGCCAAACACGTAATGCCCATGAGATTGCAAATGAAGTCCTAAATTGGTGCCAATCTGGCCGCTGGAACCGGTGATGAGTATGCGCATGAGAGCCTCTTTTAGAAATGAGTTGTAGGGGCGAGGCAGGTGAGAAAAACCTTCGCCAAGCCAGGAATCTTTGCTCCCACCTGCCTCGCCCAAATTTTGCAAAAGTAAAAAGTTCTGAAAAGTTGGTTGTGAGTATACAATAGATTCGGAAGGATCATAAGAACGGCCGTAGGTGAAAAATGACAACACAAAATTCTCTGACTGAATTCTTGAAGCGCAGCAAAGGGTGGCTCATGGGCGTGCTGGGGGCCGCTTTGTTTGTGGCGCTGGCTGCCTGGGGTGGCGTGCCGCATGGGGTAAGCACGGCCGTTTTTCTTGGCGGTGTGCTCGTTTTGCTGCTGGTGATTGGCGGGCTTGGCGTGGCGGGCTGGCATTTGCTGAAACGGCCGTTGCCCCCAGGCCACAAACTCCCCGCTATCCAATCGCTACCTGCGGCCATTCGTCAACTGCTGGCCTTTTTACTGGTCACCAGCGGTTTTGCCTGGATTGTAGGCGGCTTTTGGGATGAGGTGTGGCACCGCACCTACGGCGTGCCCTTTGGCGAAGATTTTTTCTGGCGGCCCCACATGCTCATCTATTACAGCATCGGCAGCGCCACCTTGCTGGCGGCTGGTAGCTTTTACTACCTGCTAAAGCACGGGCGCGGCACCTGGCAGCAGCGCTTTCGGGCCAATCCCCTGCTGGGTTTGCTGGTGTTGCTGGGCAGCTTTATGGCTTTTGCCATTCCCGCCGACCCGGTTTGGCATTTTATTTACGGTGAAGATTTAACCGCCTGGAGCATTCCCCACATCGTGCTGATTTTTAGCTTTGTGGGGGTGCTGTTGCTGGCAATTGCTACCCACACCTCCGGCACGGCTTTGGGCCGCTGGGGCTGGCTGTGGCGCATGCCCCGCGCCGACTGGTTGGTGATTTTTGCGGTCAGCCTGATTCTGAACACGCTGCTGCAAGGGATGACAACCGATTGGGAAGGCGCGTCGCTTTCAGTGCTGCAATCGCGCCCGGAATGGCTGCTGCCAGCCACGCTTGTGGCCATTGCCCTGTTTTGTGGCACGCTGACGGCTCATTCGCTGCGGCGGGTGTGGGCGGCGACCACGGTTGGATTAGTGGCGCTGCTGGTGCGGCAAATTCTGCGACTGAGCTTTGCCTATGAGGCGATTACGATCAATGCCTGGCTGTGTACGCTGGCTCCGCTGCTGGCTGTGGATGTGTGGCTGGCGGTTGGTTTGTGGCGGGAACGGCCGTCTGGCTGGTTCACGATCGGTTTGGCAGGGTTGGTGGGTCTGGCCGCCGTCACATTTCCGCTGATTAACCAGTTTTATGCTTACCCCACCATTGCCGCCGATAATTTGCCCATCATGCTGCTGACCTGCATGATTGCGGCGCTGGGCGCAGCCTGGGTGGGGCAGACGGTCGGCGATTATTTTGCCGCAGAAAACAAGCAGGTGGGCGGGGAAACGGCCGTTTCCCCCAGCTATATTCGGTATCTGTCTCCCATCATTGCCGCCCTGGCGCTGATTTTTGTGGCGTTTTTCATCGCCACCGCCGCGCCGCCGGTTTAACCATGATCTGGCTCAGCGTGATGGCCGATCATCCCGTGAGCAGCGGCCCGGCAGGCACAATTATTGCCGGACTGTTGGCGCTGCTGCTGGTCAGCGGATTCTTCTTCGCCTGGCGGCGCGGTCGCCGGTTTGCTCCCGAACTTGAAGAAGAAGAGGAAGAAAACGTGTAGCCGGACATTCTTTTGGCGTCCTGTCCGCCGAGGGCTAATTGAACTTTACAAAATAAATAGGTAATAGAGATAATATCATCATGGGAGGTGTTATTTATGCCCAAGAGACGATATTTGGAACTAACGGCTGTTCAAAAAAGCGAGCTAGTATTTGTGCGCGACCACCATGAGAAAAGCCACATGCGAGAAAAGGCCGCCATTTTGCTCAAAATCGCCAGCGGCATGAGTCCCAATGCCGCCGCTAAAGACGGAGGGCACAAGCCGCACCATCCGGATACTATCTACAAATGGCTAGATTGGTATGAACAGGATGGTCTTGACCGACTTGAAGTACAGAAAGGACGTGGCCGCAAAGCGGCTTTTTCCCCCTCGGTACGCGAAGCCGTCAGAAGCAAAGCAGGCACTGCTCCAGGTGATTCGACGTGACCCCCGGCAGCTAGGCTTCCATTCTGCCCGATGGCGATTAGAAATGATAGTCCAAGCATGTACTTGGTTACAGGTCAGTACAGCTGGGAGTCTAAGCCGATTGCTAAAACGGCTGGGCATCAGCTATAAACGTGGCCGCGATTATGTGCATAGTCCCGACCGACATTATCAAGAAAAGCTGAGTTTGATTGAGTTGGCTCGATTACGTGCTTATTACGAACCAGACCGATATGTGCTGCTCTATCTCGACCAGCTTACTTACTATCGGCAACCAACGATTGCCCAATCATTTGAAAGCAAGGGTCTGCGACAGCCATTGGCTCAACGGTCACATCGGGCCAATAGTAGCTTCCGCATCATTGGTGCCATCAATTGCATGACGGGGCAACTTTCTTACTTGCAGCGCAAACGCATCACACGCACCGTCATTGCTAACTTCTGGACTCAATTGTACCAATGCTATCCAGGTGCGGAGACAATTTACGTCGTTCTGGACAATTGGCCCGTTCACTTTCACCCGGATGTATTGGCCGTTTTACAGCCACAGCAGTTTCCTTTTCCACCCAAATTGCCAGGGAACTGGCCGACTGAGCCTGCGCCGAAAGCCAAGCAGGACAACATGCCCGTTCAACTACTACCTTTGCCCACTTACGCTTCTTGGCTCAATCCGATTGAAAAGCTGTGGCGTTGGCTAAAGCAGGAGGTATTGCACCTGCACCGATTCAGCGATGATTGGCCAGAATTGCGTGAAGTTGTGGCTAGTTTTCTTGACCAATTTGCCACCGGCTCTGACGCGTTGCTTCGCTATGTTGGTTTATTACCTATTTAAATTGTTAATGTTCATAAGCCCCCGGCTACAAAATGGAAGCCCCTGCGGGGCTAAAACCAGCCTCGGAGAGGCTTTCACAATTAGCCCGGCCGTTTACGGCCGGGCGGGCTGCGCGGAAAGAATCCGCGGCTACGGGATGGCGAATAACGCGGTGTCTAGCTCTGTGTCGTGCCAGGTGAGGCTGGCGGCAAGCTGGCCGATGGCGTCTGACGATTTGGCGGAGGAGCCGTTGCCGCCGGTAGCTATGTACACTTGCCCCGGCACCACCGCGTCGATGAGTGGCTTGCCGTGTGGCGTGTAGGTGATCAGGCACCGTTTGGTCTGCCACGATTCAGCCCGCAGTCCCGGAATGATGCCTTCCAGCGCCGCGCGCATGGCGGGTAGGATGGCGTCGCTATCGCCGTGGATGAACCAGCGGCGAATTGTGTCCACATCGTGCGGCAGGGTTTGGTCGAGCCGCGTGTCGCAGCCCATTTTCAGATAGAAACGGCCGTCTCCATACAAAATCGGCGGCAGCAAATAAATCCCACTAATGTCCGGCGACTCAATCTCGTAGATAACGGTGGGCATGTCGCCCAGCCGGGCGGCTTCGGTGGCGTCCAGTTCGGCCAGAATGATCGTTTCCGTTTTGAGGCGGAGGGGCAACGGCCGTTCCAGCAAACCAAAGCAATTACTAAACCCACCCGCCGCGATGAGCAGCTTGCGCGTTTCGTATTCGTTGCCTTCTTTGGTTTGGACGGTGAGGTGGGTGGGATGGCGGGTGACGGTAACGGCCGTTTCCCGCAAGATCGTGCCGCCCTGTGCCGCAAAAACAGCCAGCTGCGCCCCGATTAGTCCGCGCGGATTGATGTAGCCAGCGGGCGCGTGCTCCAAAATCCCGGCAAAGCCCGCTGGGAAGTGCAGCCTGGGCAGCCGCGCCGCCAGTTCGTCGGACGATAGCTCATCGTACGCCACGCCAAAGCGCTGCCCGATGGCGGCTGCGTTTTGCCAGTAAACATGGCTGCCGTCAGCCGGGCCAACGAAAAGGCCGCCGGTTGGCTCATAAAAGTGGATGCCGCTGCGGGCTTCCAATTCGCGGTATTGAGCTATCGAGCGATCCGCCAGCGTGGCCCAGGTGATGTCTTTGCTCAGTCGCCGGGTGATGCGCCCCTGGTCGTAATGGCTGGCGAAGACGCCGTCGTGGGTTTGTGGGTTTTGCGGTTCATCGGGGCCGAGAACGGCCGTATTCGCCCCAAACCCCTGCAAATATCGCGCCGCCGCCGAGCCCATCAACCCTTTGCCAATCACTAACACATCAAACATCGTTTGCTCCTTTTTGCCACAGACTTGTGCTGAGCGAAGTCGAAGTAGGGCACAGAGAGAAAAGAGAAAAATCTGTGTTCCATACAGAAATTTAACCCAAAGGAGCCAAGAGACAAAGGAAAAAGCGAGATATTTGCCTTTTCTGCGCAACTCCGCAAAATACTTCTCATGTCACCCCTTCATCCCTTCATCCCTTCATCCCTTCATCCCTTCACCCCTTCACCCCTTCACCCCTTCACCTTGTCACCTTGTCACCTTGTCAAAAAAGGAGATTCCCATGCAGCACACCTGGACACCCCCACAAAATTGGCAGCAAATTACCGCGATTGATGCCCACACCGGCGGCGAACCGCTGCGCATTTTTACTAGCGGCATCCCGCCTATTCCCGGAGACACTATTTTGGCCAAGCGTCGCTACGCCCAAGAAAATCTCGACTGGCTGCGCACGGCGACGATGTGGGAGCCGCGCGGCCATGCGGACATGTACGGCTGCATCTTCACCGAGCCAGTGACGCCAGACGGCGACCTGGGCGTGCTCTTTTTGCACAACGAAGGGTTCAGCACCATGTGCGGCCACGGCATCATCGCCCTGACGAAGGTGGCGCTGGACACGGGCATGATTGACAAGCCAGGTGACGCGCCAGTGTTGAAGATTGACACGCCTGCTGGTCGGGTGGTGGCGACGGGGGTGCGGGGGGAGAACGGCCGTATCTCCTCCGTCTCCTTCCAAAATGTGCCTTCCTTTGTCCTGGCATTGGACCAAACTGTGCAGGTGCCTGGCCTGGGCAGCGTCCGCTACGATGTTTCCTACGGCGGCGGCTTTTATGCGTTTGTGGAGGCTGAATCGGTGGGGCTGGGACTAACGGCCGATGATTTTCGCCAGCTGATTGATTTAGGGCGGCGCATCAAGCATGCGGTGATGGCCAGCTTGCCCATCGTGCATCCGTTTGAGCCGGATTTGGGCTTTTTGTACGGCACCATCTTCGTCGGCGCGGCGCACGACCCGGCGCACCACAGCCGCAACGTCTGCATCTTTGCCGACGGCGAAGTGGACCGCAGCCCGACCGGCACGGGGGTCAGCGCCCGCGCTGCGCTGCACTTTGCCAAAGGGGAAATTGGCCTGCACCAGCCGTTTGTGGTGGAGAGCATTTTGGGCAGCACCTTCACCGGCGAGGTAGTGGCGACGACAGAATTTGGGCCGCATACGGCCGTTATCCCCAAAGTCACCGGCACGGCGCACATTTGCGGTCTCAACCAGCTGCTCATTGACCCGGAAGATCCGCTGGGACAGGGTTTTTTGCTGCGGTAGAAAATGGCAAACCTGACAGGTTTTCAAGGTGACTTCAATTAAAGTCGAGGTGCTATACAAAGAAACCTGTTGGCGAAATAGCGTCGTAAACCTGTCAGGTTTTGGTTGCACAAGGTGACTTCAATTAAAGTCGAGGTGCTATACAAAGAAACCTGTTGGCAAAATAGCATCGTAAACCTGTCAGGTTTTGGTTGCAGAAGATATGAATTTACCTGCTCATTTCATAAAAACGGTCACCAGCACCTTCCCGGGCGGGGCGGAATGGCTGGAGAATTTGCCAGGCTTGCTGGCGGCCTGTGAGCGGCGCTGGGATTTGACGGTGCGGCCAACAAATTTCACCCTCTCCTACAACTACGTCACCCCCGCGACGCTGGCCGACGGCACCGAAATTGTGCTGAAGGTGGGCGTGCCCAACCGTGAGCAAAACACCGAGATCGCGGCGCTGCGGCTGTACGACGGGCGCGGCTGTGTCCGCCTGCTGGATGCCGATACTGAACAGGGTGTTTTGTTGCTGGAGCGGCTGCATCCCGGCGAAATGCTCACCACCATCACCGATGACGATGAGGCGACGCGGCTGGCGGCTTTGGCGATGCAAACCCTGTGGCGGCCACTGCCTGTGGCGCATAACTTCCCTTCGGTGGCGAATTGGGCGGCAGGGCTGGTCAAACTGCGCGAGGAATTTGGTGGGGGAACGGGACCCTATGACAAAAAGCTCGTGGAAACGGCCGTATTCCTCTTCACCGATTTGCTGGCCTCCAGCGAAACTCCGGTGTTGCTCCACGGCGATTTGCACCATTACAACATCTTGTCTGCTGGCGATAGCTGGAAGGCGATTGACCCTAAAGGCGTGGCGGGTGAACCGGCTTACGAAGTCGGCGCACTGCTGCGCAATCCTTTCACCCTTTTTGACGAGCCTGAGATTAAGCGCATCACGGCGCGGCGGCTGGATATTTTGGCGGAAACGTTGGAGATGGACCGCAAGCGACTGCGCCAGTGGAGCCTGGCCCAGGCCGTCCTCTCCGCCTGGTGGAGCTATGAAGACGGCGGCGACCCGGGCGATTGGGAACCGACGATGCGCCTGGCAGGCGTGTTGGCTGAATTGAAATAAGGAACACAGAGGGGCACGGAGGAGACACAGAGTTTCACAGAGAGTTTTTCTCTGTGTTCCAAAAAGATTTTCAACTGACTTTAAGATATGCTTTTTCTAAAGTTTGCAGCAGCTGCACGGCCGTTTCTTCCCAGCTAAACCTTCTCACATTCTCAAACCCACGCTGCACCAGTTCTTGCCGGTACGCTTCGTCCTGAACTAAGCGCTGTATGCCCTGGGTGATGGCTGCCGTGTCCAGCGGATCGACCAGCAGGGCGGTGTCCCCGGCGACTTCGGGCAGGGAGCTGGTGGTGGCGGTGAGTACGGCCGTTCCACATGCCTGCGCCTCCAACACGGGAAAACCAAACCCTTCGTACAAAGATGGATAGAGAACGGCCGTTGCCCCTGAAAGCAGTGCCGCTTTGTCCACCTCGTCCACAAACCCCGTTACCACAATCTGCTCACTGATTACTGACGACTGATTACTGATTACTTCTAAAATAGGTTGGGAGAGCCAGCCGGGTTTGCCAGCGAGGACGAGTTGGTGGGGCAGGCCGCTGGCGGCGTACGCTTGGATGAGCCGGACAAGGTTTTTGCGGGGCTGGAGGGTGCTGAGGTAGAGCAGGTAAGGTGGGGTGATGTGGTGTTTGTGGAGAACGGCCGTAATCACTTCCTCATTCGTCACGGGCTGCAAAGCGGGGTCTACGCCGGGGTAAATCACATCAATCTTGTCGGCAGGAATACCGTCTAGCTGGATCAGGTCTGCTTTGGTGGCTTGGGAATCGGCTACCACGCAGCGGGCGCGACGGCCGTTGTGCCGCGTGCTCCAGCGCAAATAGGCCAGCTGCCGTCGCGGGTGCGCCTCTGGGAAGTAGTGATAGCCTAAATCATGCACTGTGGCCACCGACGGCCCAAAATAGCTGAATGGAATCACGTGTGCAGGGGTAAAAAAGACGTCTGGCGGGTGGCGATGCAGCTCCGCTGCCAACCGCACATGCGTCCACAGGCGGGGGGAGGGAATGCCAATGTGCTCAACATGGGGCGATTGAGGGAATAGATTTTCAGGTGGTGGCTGGTTAAAGTAAAGGCGAATCCGGTGGTTTTGGACGGTGGCCAGCGGGATGAGCGCTTGCAGCAAAAAGGTGGCGTATGCTTCTGTGCCGGTGCGCTGCCCGGTAATCGTGCGGCTGGCGTCTATGCCAATCGTTAGCTTGCGGATCATCTGATTTTATCCACAGATTACACAGATTTCGCAGATGAAATCACATAAATCTGGGTAATCTGCGAAATCTGCGGATATTTCTTATGCTGAGGAGTAGAGCATCCTCAGATGCGGAGCGGGTTGAATTCCAACCGTTCGCATCTGAGGATGCTCACTCCACTCTACTTGAAAGATGTTGAAGCTAAGAGCTACTCGCAGCCGGGGCCAAGCGAGAGGAACTGTTCGGCCACCCAGCCCTCATCGCCAGAAAGATTGTCCCGGATTTTGCGCCAGGTGATGCCGTTGGCTTGTTGTGGCGGTTCATCTTGGATGAGCGTGACAAAGGTGGCTTCGGGCAAGACGCCCAAGTCTGCGCCGCCGGGGGCATCGCGCAGCGTTAGGCCGTTGCCGGAGGTGCCTTCGACGACGGCGCGGCACAAAATGGCCGTAGCGGTGGCGGTGGGGATGGCGGCATCAATTGTGGGGCTGGGCGACGGTGTGGGCGGAAATACTTCCAACGCAGCCGTTGGCGTTACCGTGATTTCACCTTCGATGACGGCTTCTGCTTCTGCCTTAACGGCCTGCGACTGAAGTTCTTGCGCGGCCATGTAGCCCACGGCGGCAATAAAGAGCAGGGTGCTAACCAACAGGGTCAGCATGGCGCGGCGCAAAACGGCTTCGCGCTCCAGGGTGTAAAAACGTGCCCCGCCACGCCGGATGCCCTGGTAGGTGGCAATGGCCAGCAGCAGCCCGGCAAAGGATAGGACGATAGGAATAATTAATGCACTCATAAATTTATTTTATACCCAACAGCGACTGGGCCGAAATGGGGCCTTCGCGCAGGATTTTTAGCTCGTGTCCGGTGCAGTCCAGAATGGTGGAGGCGGCACCGTGGGGTGAGGGACCATCGTCTACAACGGCCGTTACCCAACCAGCCAGTTTTTGTAGCGCATCGGGAGCCGTTTCTGCTGGTTCTTGTCCGGTAAGATTGGCGCTGGTGACGGCCATCGCCCCGCCTGTGGCCCGGATAATCGCCCGCCCGACCTCGCTGTCAGGAATGCGGATGGCCACACTGTTGTTGTCAGTAATTTCCTCAGGCAGATCGGGATGTTTGGGAAGCAAAATGGTGAGCGGCCCTGGCCAATACTGGTTGATGAACGCCTGTGCCACCGGTGGCACACTGCGCACCACGCGGGGCAAATCGCTGCTGTCGGCCAGTAGGATGGGAATTGGTTTGCTGTACGGCCGTTGCTTGGCGGCATAGATCAGTCGTACCGCTTCTGGATTAAACGCATCGCAGGCCAGGCCGTACAAAGTGTCGGTAGGGATCACAATCAGGTTGCCCGCACGCGCCTCAGCGGCAGCCTGCATAATGGCTCCCGGTTGGCTGGCTGGCAGCAATTTTGTATGGTCGGGTGGATACGGCCGTTGCAAACGCTCCAAGTTTTCCTCTTCCAAAAATCAGGTACTTACAATTTTCACAATTCGGTCATGCCCGGCAAAATCGGGCAAAACGGTAATCTGGGCCTCTGGAAAGCAGTGCTGCGCAGCTTGTTGGGCGATGGTGCCCTGCTGCCAGCCAATTTCCAAAAAAATAGCGCCGCCGGGGCGGAGCCGGGTGGTTGCCTGCTGCAACAACTGCCTGATCAAATCCAGGCCATCTGCGCCGCCATCCAGCGCCAGCGCTGGCTCATGCAATTTTACCCCATCAGCCAGCCCCTGCCACTCACCACTGGTGACGTAGGGCAAATTGGCCACAATCAAATCAACTGGCGTCTCAAGTGCGCTTAGCAAGTTGCTCTGTTGAAAATGAACGCGCCCCGGTGCCAGGCGCGCGCCGTTTTGCTGGGCGATGGCTAAGGCTTGAGGAGAGATGTCTACGGCCGTTACCTGCAAACTGGGCAAAAAGTGGGCCAGCGTAATGGCGATGCAGCCGCTACCGGTACCGACGTCTACGGCCGTTTGGGCATCATGCTTCCTGGCCCAGGCGACGGCCAATTCGACTAACTGCTCGGTCTCTGGCCGGGGAATGAGGACGCCGGGTGCAACGTGAATATCAAAATCGAAAAAAGGGGCGTGTCCGATGATGTACGGGATTGGTTCTGTCTGGGTGGCGCGGGCGATGAGTTGGTGGTAGGCGGCCGTTTGTTCGGCAGTGAGCGGCTGGTTGTGGTGCACAATCAGGTAGCTGTGGGGTACCTCCAGCAGGTGTTCCAGCAGCAATCGGGCATCTAGCTGGGGGGTGGGGGATGTGGGGGTGAGTTGGGAACGGCCGTAAACCAGCGCTTCTTGAATATTCATCAGGCAGAAGCATAATGGTTGGCTGGCAAATCAGCAAAAAAAAGAGATTGAAGATTAGAGATTAGAGATTTTTAATCTCTGATCGCCAGTCTCCAATCCCCCAATTTTGAAGAATGGATTGTGGGCTATTTACGCAGGTTCCGCTACCGGAATCAAACCGCGCTTTTCCAGTTCACCGATGATGAAAGCGGCGCTTTCTTCAACCGTTTGTTTGTCCGTACGGACGTGGATGTCTGGGCTGCCTGGTGCTTCGAACGGGTCGGAAATGCCGGTGAAGTTTTTGATTTCGCCAGCCAACGCTTTTTTGTACATCCCTTTTACGTCACGATCAATCACCACGTCCAGCGGCGCATCTATAAACACTTCCAGGAAGTTGGTGGTTTTGCTCCGCACGTCGTCACGGATGGATTGGTAGGGGGAGATGAAGGAGCAGATGCAGCCAACGCCGTTGCGGGAGAGCAGTTTGGCCACGAATGTGACACGCTCAATGTTTTTCTCACGGTCTTCTTTACTGAAACCCAGGTCACGTGTCAGGCTCTCGCGCACCACGTCGCCGTCCAGGCGTTCCAGACGCAGGTCACGCTCCGCCAGTTGGTCGAGCATTTCCAAAGCGATGGTCGTTTTGCCCGCACCAGACAGGCCGGTCATCCACAGTACAAATCCTTGTTGTTCGGTCATAATAAATCCTCTTTTTGGTAATTGGGTAATTGAGTAATTGGGTGATGGCACATCAGCAAATCACCCAATTTCTCAATTACAATAATTTTTAGTGGTGGGGGCGAATGAACCCTTTGTCTAGCAGGAAGGCCACGATTTTGTGTGCATTTTCCTCAGCGGTGTCGCTGGTAGTGTCAATGCGAATTTCGGGGTGGCGTGGCGCTTCGTACGGGTCGTCAATGCCGGTGAATCCTTTGATTTTGCCACTGCGAGCCTGGGCGTACATGCCTTTGGTGTCGCGACCTTCACACACTTCCAGAGGAGTGTCTACAAATACTTCGATGTAGTGGTCGCTTTCCATCATGGTGCGGACGTCGTTGCGGGTGGCGCGGTAGGGGGAAACGGCCGCACACACAGCCAGCCCGCCGTGCCGTACAATTTCGGCGGCAACGTAACCGATGCGGCGCACGTGGTCGTCGCGGTCTTCTTTGCTGTAGCCCAGCCCTTCGGAGAAATGGGTACGTACCACATCGCCATCGAGGAGGGTGATGTTACGGCCGTATTCCTGCAACAGCGTCGTCAAAACGTTGGCGGTGGTAGATTTGCCCGCATTGTGCAAACCAGTCAGCCAGATGCAAACGCCCTGGCGATGACGAGGCGGGTACGTTTCCGACAAAATTTCGGCTACGTGGGGTCGGGTAAACCATTGGGGCAGCAGTTTGCCTTTGTGCAAATACTCCTCACGCACCTGGGTGCCGGAGATATTGGCCGTTTTCATGCCATCCGTGATGTTGGTGATTTCTTCATACCGTTCTTCTTCTGGCAGGTAAACCAGCATGCGGAACGGCACCACGGTGACGCCAATCTCGTCGCTGTAGTTTTCGACCAAATCCTGGGCATCGTATGGGCCATAGAATGGCTTGCCTTCAGAGTCGTTACCAGGGCCAGCATGGTCGCGTCCTACGATGAGGTGGTTGGCCCCATAGTTACGGCGGATGATGGCGTGCCACAGCGCTTCGCGCGGGCCACCCATGCGCATAGCCAGGGGCAGCAGGGAAAGCAGGATGCGGTCAGAGTCGTAATAGTTGTTGGCCAGCGCTTTGTAAGTACGGACGCGGGTGAAGTAATCCACATCGCCTGGTTTGGTCATGCCAACTACGGGGTGGAGCAGCAAAACACCATCTTTTTCGGCAATGGCGCGTTTGGTAAGCTCTTCGTGGACGCGGTGCATGGGGTTGCGAGTTTGGAAGGCAACCACATTTTGATGGCCGAAGGTTTCTAGGGCAGCGCGCGTTTCGGCTGGTGTCATGCGAATGTCTTTAAAATCGTAATGGGAGGGGAGGTGCAGCACTTGCATGGGGCCAGAAATGTTGCGTTTGCCCCAACGGTGCATCTCAGCCACGATGGGATGCCGCAAATCTGTAGAGCCGAATGCTTTTACGGCCGTTTCTTCCAAATCCCACTCATAAACCTCTTCGATGGTCATAATCGCCAGCAGCTCATTCTGGGGATCCCGCAAAGCTACATCCTGTCCAAGGGTAACTTCTACGTCATCATCAATGGGCAGCGGAATAGGCATGGGGAAAACAAACCCATTAGCCAGACGCATATCGTCTAATACAGTTTGGTAATCTGCCTGACCCATAAACCGATCGAGAGGGGAGAAGGCTCCGACCGCCAAAAGCTCAAAATCACAAACCGAGCGGTCAGAAAGACGAATGGAAGGAAGCTGACTGGCATAAGCGATACGCTCATCCCTATCTGCTGTAGGAACGAGTAGATTGACGAGTTTGCCACCATAAGGTGGAATAAGTGTGGTTTTTTCTTTAGTTGCTAACAATGGTACATGCCCCTTTGTATAAAAATGGAAGCAGCAATCATAAAAAAAGCGGCCCTGAGCATCTCACTCGGCAAGGAGCGATTTATTCTGGGCTGCTTTGATAATTTTTGAAAGATGCTTCTGCGCTTGTAAAACTTGAATGATTCGCAAACAATTGTAGCGGGAATGTCAAGAAGAATGAATGCGAACTCCGTCCTAGTCTAGGAATTGTTTCTTACGGACAGCGTTAAGAGTTAATGGGCTATTCAAAAAAGCTAATCACACGTTTTGTTCAAGAGGCGATTAGCAATTGGGAGCAAATTGTATCCTAAAATGACAAGCAATTCTACGGTGTTATAATCCCTCTTTGTTTTGAGTAAGGTAACAAATCAAAAGAATTTACTTAGCTGCGTGTTATGAAAGATTTTGCATCTTCAGGGAGTTGATATGTTTTCCTTTGGATCACAATTTAAAGCGAAAAAATTGTTTGTAGGCTTGGTTGTTTTTGGGTGGTTGGTTCTGGTGGGCTGCGGCCCTGTTCAAGACGATGATGTTTCGCAAACATTATCGCCAGATAGCGAACAACTTGATTCCTCTGGTCAGGGTTACCCAGCGCCTGGCAATTTGGATGGTTATCCAGTGCCTTCTCCAGAGGTTGCTCTTCAGGAGCCACCGCCTATTTTGCCGACCTTTCCTGGGAAAATTGCGTTTCAGACTGAGCAGTTTAATGGTAATTTGCAAGTTGCTCTTTTTGATGGCGCTACCGGAGAAATTTCTCAATTAAATTCAGCGTTTGCACAAAGTTTTGAGCCGGCATGGGCACCTGACTGCACGAGCTTGATTTACACAATAGGCCAGGCGGGAAGCGGTGATTTTGAGATCTATCAGCAACCGCTGTCGGGTGGAGAAGCTTCATTGTTTATCAATCATGAAAATTTTTATGATTGGGGTGCGGACTGGTCTGCGGTGAATGATGTGGTGGCATACCAAACCAATGAAAATGCGCTCATTAATGTTTGTTTTGCTGATGCAAATGGCAATGAATTGGGCTGTATGGAGCGTAGTGAGTTTAGTAATGCGATGCCAGCATGGTCACCCGATGGGACTCATCTGGTATTTAGCAGTAATCGGGATCAAAACTGGGAGCTATATCTTGTGGATTACCCAGGTTTGAGTTCAGTTACCCAGTTAACTGCAAATGGGGGCACGAACTTTGACGCTGTTTTTTCGGCAGACGGCCGTACTATTCTTTTTTCTTCTCAACGAGGGGCTGCGTTTAATATCTATTCTATTGAAGCGAATGGCCAAAACGAACGACAGCTCACCACTGATGGGGCTGATGAAAGATACCCAGTTTGGGTTGGGGAAAGTTTGGTTGCGTATTCTGGCGGTCTTCAGGATGAGACGGATTTGTATTTAATGAATGCAGATGGGAGCAATTCGCAGCGTTTGACATATTCGGCCGGAAAAGATGAGTGGCCAAGCTGGTGTGCTGCTCCTTAGGTGGTCGTCCAAAAAATTAGCGGAATTGTGCGGATGGTTGGGCGTGATCAGCCTTTCATTTGGCGCGTTGTTAGTTTGCTTTGTTTGGGTTGAGTATGTTCGATGAGTTCTAAGTTATTGGTTATTGGCCTGGATGGCGGTACGTTTGATCTGCTGCTACCTCTGGTGAAACAGGGGATTATGCCGCATTTTGGACGGTTTTTGCAGGCGGGCAGTTGGGGTCGGTTGGCCTCTACGGTGCCGCCGTTTACGGCCGTTGCCTGGAGCAGCTTTGCGACGGGTAAAAATCCGGGCAAGCATGGCGTTTTGTCTTTCGAGCGGTCAGAAAAATTTCATTATCATGAAAAGATAGTCGGATTTAACGATGCACGTCGGTTGGAACGGCCGTTGTGGGATATTTTGAGTGAGGCGGGCAAGCGCGTTGCTGTCATCAACGTTCCTTTATCTTACCCGCCGCGCCCGGTAAACGGGCTCATGATTACGGGGATGATGACCCCGGCAACCGCTCGTGAATTTACGTTTCCCCCAGCGTTCGCGGAACAGTTAGCGGGCTACCGCATTGATGTGGATTTTGTGCGCGAAGGGGACTCTTTTCGGCGGTATGGCTTGCCGCCGAAAGAAGAGATGTTGGCTGATATTCAAGCAGTAACGAGGCAGCGTACGGCCGTTTGCCAACGTTTACTAGAGCAAGAAGCGTGGGATTTTTTTATGGTTGTGTATACGGGCACCGACCGGATTTCCCACTTTTTTTGGGATGATTTAGAACCATTGTGGGGGGAACGGCCGTTTGCTAACCCGCCATCTTCAAATTTCTCGAAGTTGTTGGATTATTTTCAACAATTGGATAACGATATTGCGCAACTCGTTAAGCAAGCTGGGCCAGAAGCACACCTCCTTTTTATGTCTGATCATGGTTTTGGTACTGCCCCCACCAAACGGTTTGCCGTGAACCTGTGGCTAGAACAACAGCAGCTTTTGACTGCACAAGTGCCCAACCGTATAGGGGGCCTGGCGTATTGGCGCATGAAAATTGGCCGCAGCGCCGTTTTGAAGCAGTTGGCCAGACGTTTTATTCCGCAGCAGGCGCAAGACCGGCTGGCGCAAAAAGCGACGGAAGCTGCTGGCGGAAGTGACATAGCTTGGGCTAAAAGCCAGGCTTATTTTGTGCCTGTATACTTTAATGTATGCGGTATTGAGCTAAATCAGGTTGGTCAACATCGTGAGGGAGTTGTTGCGCCAGGTCCAGCCTATGAGGCGGTACGCGACAAGATTATTGCGGCAGCTGGGAAGCTGGTGGACCCAGAAACTGGAGAGCCCATTGTCGAACTGGTAGCTCGCCGGGAAGATTTGTTTGAGGGGCCATTTGTTGAGCAATTCCCAGACATTATTTTGGTTTTGAAGCCGGAATATGTGGGAGGGCAATCATTAGCAGCCAGCCAATTAATTGAGCCGCATGTACCGTTTCGCTCTGGGGAGCATCGCCCAGACGGTATTTTTGCGGCGGTTGGCCCCAAAATTCATCAATTGGCCGATTTGCCAGATTTGCATTTAATGGATGTTTCGGCGACGGCTTTGTATTTGTTGGATGTACCAGTTCCAGATGATTTTGACGGCCGTATTCTAGAAGAAGCGATAGACCCGGCACATTGGCACCGCTATCCTGCACAATACCAGGAAGGGCAGGTGAAAGCGGCTTCGGGCACGGTTGAATCTATGTACTCTAAAGATGAAGAAGCAGAAATCATAGAGCGGTTGCGCAGTTTAGGGTACATGGAGTAAATGATGACCAACCCAAAACTGCTAGTGATTGGTTTAGACGGGGCTGATTGGCGTGTGCTGCAACCAGCAATTGACGCTGGACACCTGCCGGTGCTAGCTCAATTGCAAAGGGAGGGGAGTTACGGCCGTTTAAATTCCACTATTCGCCCCGAGAGTTCTGTTGCCTGGTCTACATTTGCCACAGGGGTGAACCCTGGCAAGCATGGTGTGTATGGCTTTGTGCGGCATGAGCCGCAAAGCTATAACTTTTCTTTGGCCAATAGCAAGCATATTGCTCTTAAGCGATTTTGGGATTATTTGGGTGAAGCAGGCCAAAAAACGGGGCTGTTGAACATCCCTTTTACCTATCCACCCCAGAAAGTTAATGGCTTTTTGATCGGTGGCATGTTGACCCCTGGTGCCCACGTCCCGTTCACATTTCCATCAGAATTACAAGAAAAAGTTCTGGGCAGGATACGGCCGTTTATGTTTGATGCCGGAGATGGCGAACAAACGAGGGAAGCCGTTGTTAGCCGCGTATTTGCTTACACCAAACAGCAGCTTGAGCTGGCGTTGTGGCTTTTGCAAGAAGAGGCGTGGGACTGTTTTACAGTTGTCTTTACTGGATTAGATCGGTTGCAGCATTTTGCCTGGGGTGGCGAGGATCATTTGGCTCATTTGCAGCAATTGGATAAGGCAATAGAGCAGATTTTAGCCGTTCTGCCTGCCGACACGATGCTTTTTATTTTGTCTGATCATGGATTTGGTGGTGTAGCAAATCGGTTTTACATTAATAGATGGTTGCAGGATGAAGGGTATCTTACGTTACGGGCCTCTAATCCTTTGCAGGTTTCTGCTGGAAACTGGTTGTCATGGCTGAGAAGGGTGCCGCTTTTGGTTAATCTAAAGCAACGCTTTTTGCCTGCTGCCTGGGGGCCAACACAGTTGAAAACGGCCGCATTTGGGCAGGCAATTGATTGGCCACAAACAAAGGTTTACTATGCCCCAGATGGAGGTTTGCGCATTAACCTGCGTGGGCGTGAGCCAGATGGCATTGTTGCTCAGGCTGAATATGACGCATTGCGGGCGGAATTGGTCAACAAGTTGAGCCAATTGCGTGATTCTGGCCTGGATCAATGCTCGGTAGCGGCCGTTTATCTGAAAGAGCAACTGTACAATGGCCCCTTTGCCCACCTGGCACCAGACTTAATTGTTGAGCCACAGCGAAATAACGTGGCCTCTGAGCAAAACTATATTCTGGATGGCAAACTGGATGCAGAAACGGCCGTGTCCCATACAGCCCACCCCTATAATGGTAATCATGCCTCGCAGGGGATTTTTCTGGCTTGGGCACCAGAGACCATTGCCCCCAAAAGAGTTGCGGATATAGACTTGCAAGATATTGCCCCTACAATTTTAGCAGCCTTGCATTCCCCCATACCTGCCCATATGGATGGACGGGTGCTAAATGAGATTTTTGTCTCGCAAAAAAGCCCAACCCCTTCTTATTTCGATGATTCGTTTTATGAGACCATTGCCCATATGGATGCTGATGCCCGTGCGGCTGACGATATGACCAAAGTAGAAGAGCGACTCCGAAAATTGGGCTATCTTGATTAAATATGAACGCCTCCCTACGTGTATTTAAAAATTCAACAGCGCTCTCTTTTTCGGTTCTTATCGAGCGGGGGATCGCTTTTCTTTTACCACTGTATGTTGCCCGCATTTTGGGGCTCGAAACGTGGGGCGATTACAATACAGCATACACATTTGTGCTGATTGGGGCGGCGATTGCTCCCACTGGTTTGTTTGAGCTTTTGCCACGGAAGATAGCACGCGATTCCGAACAAACTTCTAGTGCATTGATAAATAGTTTGGTCATTGGCTTTTTTGCCAGTTTGGTAACGGCCGTGTTGATGATAACCGTCACCCGCGCCCTTAACTATCCAGCGCACATTGAATCTTTAATTATCGTAGGGATTCTTTCAACAATTTTGCCACAAACTGAAGCCTCGATGTTTGAAAACGTCATTCAGGGGTTGGAACGAATGGAGTGGATAGTATGGGTGCGTTTGCCCTCTACCTTTGTGCGTGTGGCAATCTCTATTTGGCTGTTAGAAATGGGATTTGGGATTCAGGTTCTGTTTTATACGTTAGCCATTTACTATGTTCTCAATGCCTGTGTTTACCTGATTGTTTTACGCAGACGGTTTGGTTTTGTGTATCAAAAAGTGGATTTTGCGCAGGTTCGCATATTATTTGTGCAGGCCTTGCCTTTTTTTATGATTATTTCTACAACCGAAACTTTTCGGCAGCTAGATCGCATCTTTCTCTCCAAACTGTGGGACACAGATGCCGTAGGAATTTATTCAACCGGGAGCATGTATACCCAACTTCTTTATATGTTTGCTCCGGCATTGATGGGGGCATTGTTTCCGGGCCTTGCCCGTACTTTTATTAAGGACAAGGATCGTTTTGCATATTTGGTTTCATGGCTATTTAAATTATTTGCTTTACTCATTTTTCCCCTGATGATATTTACCATTATCTTTGCTGGCCCGATTATTTTGCTTGTTTTTGGTGCCGAATATGAGTCGGCAGTGCCTGTTATGCAACTATTAGCCTTAGGGATATTGCCTACATTTCTTTCTCGGATGCTTTATCGGGCAATATTGGCAAGTGATAATGAACGATTTGCTGTTTACGTTGCTATAGTTGCGAACAGTGCCAGCTTGCTTTTGAATATTTTGCTAATTCCTAAATTTGGCGTCATGGGGGCTGGTTTGTCTTCTTTGGGAACGGTTTTTATAAATTTTGGCCAAAATTTTTGGTATGCAGCCAGGGTGATAAGGTTTGATTTTTGGCGCTCTTTGTGGAAACCGCTTTTTTGTATGGTGATAAGCATTGGGGTGAGTGTGCTTCTTTATTCTTATAGTCAAATTTTAGCGTTTGGGCTGGGAACGGCCGTGTTTATCATCGTGTTGTGGCTCACAGGAACATTTACGCGGGCTGATTTAGACAATTTCTCCGCGGTTCGAAGCAAGGATGCCTAACAGTGAGAATTTTATTTGTATGTCGCATGTTGCCCCATTCCCTGGCAAGAGACAGCGGCCGTTTAGATACCTATCATTACATTACTGCTTTGAGCCAGGAGCATGAGCTGACGCTTGTGGCCTTTGTGCCGCCAGAAGATGAAGTTGGTTTAGAGGGAATGCAGCAGCTTTGTCAAAAAGTTGTAGGCATTGCCTATCAACCTCACGCTTTGGTGCCACGTTTACGGAGAGCCTGGCATCGTTTTTGGCAGCCCAAGGTTTATGGCCGAAATCATTCGCGGCAATATGTTCTTGCGTTGAAGAAACTGGTGGCGGCGGGTTCATTTGATGTTGCGGTGGTGGATGGCATGATGGCGGAATACGGCCGTTACCTCAACCCGATTCCCGCCGTTTTGGATGAAGTAGATATTTTTTCTACTGTGGCTCATCAATATTTTCGTGACGAAAGTCGCTGGCTGCCCAAAATGTGGAACGGCTTCGATTGGCTCCGCACAACAGTGCGGGAAACAACCCATTTACAACAATTTGCGGGCATCTTTGTTCGCTCGGCCAAAGATGAGCAGCTTATTCGCGAGTTTGCCCCGCAGCAAAAAATAGCCATTTTGCCTCCCTGGTTTGAGGGATTGGCTGAACTGACGGCAATTCCAATTAATCGCTCCGAAACACCCCGACTTTTGTTTGTTGGCGCTATGAATATTCCTGCCAATATAACGGCCGTTACATTTTTTGTTGAAAAAGTATTCCCTCTAATTACATCACAGCGACCAGATGTGCAGTTTGATATCGTTGGCAGTCGCCCTACCGCTGCTGTGCAAGCTTTGGGTAAATTGCCAAATGTTCAGGTGACCGGTGATGTGCCTAGCTTGACACCATATTATGCCAAGGCAGATATGGTAGTAGTACCACTTTTTACGGGGGGTGGGATTATCGTAAAAACATTAAATGGGTTAGCTAGTGGCCGACCGGTTATGACTACCATAATTGGCAATTCTGGTACGGGTGCCAGGGACGGGCGTGATCTGAGAATCGTTTCAGCTCAGCCTGAAGGTATGGCTACCGCAATTTTAGAGGTATTGGCTGATGATGGTGAGTGGCTTCGGCTAGCAGAAAACGGCCGTAAATTCATCCAAACCCATTATGATTGGTCGCAAACAACAGCCAATATGGTGCAGTTTCTGCAAAGTGTTAGCCAGCAAAGAACATGACCCTAATCCTATAAGGTGTTTGATATATTGGGCCAATATTGCCAGAAATAACCATTTTTACTCCTATAAATAACCCTGTAGTAGTATTCAAATTACGCCGCAAGTTCCCTATACTTCCATGAGAACTCTAATAGAGCGTCAATCATTTAAGGAGCAAATTATGAAAAAACTATCGCTTATTACAACGCTTGTCATCGCCATGGCTTTATTGCTGATTGGCTCAGTGGCTGCCCAAACATTTCCAGATGCAGGTACGGCCGTTACCAACGCTGTTTTGCAAAACCAGGGAACGACAGTTGCAACCGTTGTTGTTACCTATTATGACAACGCTGGTACTGTTCAAGGAACAGAAAATAAGACCATTCAGCCAAGAGCGGTTATCGAAGTTAAATCCGACGCTGCCCCGCTGCCCAGCGGCTTTCAAGGTGCGGCCGTTGTTTCTTCTGACCAACCTTTGGCCTCAGTTGTAAGTATCAAAAATGATAACGTTGCTGGCTCTGCTGGGAACACAACGCAGGCTGCATACAATGGTACTTCTAACCCCGACACAACCATTTCCTTCCCATCAGTATGGCGCTTCTCAGGGATCGTTTCCCGGGTTACCATTCAAAATACGGAAAGCACCACTGCATCAGTAACCGTCAAATTTGCCGATCGCGATGGTAATGCGCTGGGAACCTGTACGCCATCACTCAATGGATTTGGTTCTATTACGTATGATATGCGTACGCCTCCCACTTGTGCTGGTTGGGGCGATGCTGTTGCCGATGGTTCAATTACAGCGACATCTGCCAACCTGTTGGCTGGCGCTTCCACAGCTGCATGGTCGAATCGTGCGGGTGGTTACCAGGCATTAACTTCTGTTGACGCAGGTACTGTTTTGTATGCACCTTCACACTTCCGCTTTAAGGCGAATGCAAGTGATGCTGAATACACACTCTTCTCTGCAATTAACATTCAGAATACGGATCCGGTAAACGCTGCTCCAATTAAGGCAGAATACTTCACCCGTGGCGATACTTCTGGTGTTCCAGTAAAAACAATCAACATCACAGTGCCAGCCGGCTCCGCTATTGGTTTGAATACCAAAAATGGCGCTTCGGTTGCTGCCAGTGCGTTCAACGCATTGGGTACCAGCTGGGATGGTTCTGTTAAGATCACATCACTTAACAGTATTCCCATTGTTGGAACGGGTATTACAACTTGGGGCACATCTGGTTATGCCGGTATGTATACCTTAGCATCTGCATCAACTGCATCGGATACCATTTTTGTTCCAGCGCAGTACCGCCGTGTTGTAAGTGGTAGTTGGGCCCAATGGTCTGCTATCAATCTGCAAAATATTGGTGGTTCCACTGTAGCAGCTGCGAACCTAACAGTAACCTATGTTGATACAAACGGTAATACCGTTGCTACTTTCACGGGTGCGAACTTGCCTGGTAGCCTGGCGACAGGGGCAGCCTTCGGCTTGAATACCCGAAATGGTGGTGACTTGAGCTCCAGTTCGTTCAATGGCCTTGGTCAAAGTTTCATCGGCGGTATTCTCATTGAAGGACCTCCTGGAAGTCAGCTTGTGGCTGTTGCTAATATCATTTATAGCAATCGTGCTAGTGTTTACAATGGTGTTGGCCAATAAGTTGATCAGACGCGATTAGAGTTTAAAAGGGTAGAAGAATTTTCTTCTACCCTTTTTTTATTATGTGCCAACCATCTTGCAGACCTTTAATATAGGCCAACAATGTTGATATTTGTCTTTGCCAAAGTAAACGGCCGATTTTTTTCAAGGCACTACCTGACCGAAATAATAAAATCAGGAGAGGTTGTCCTTCTTGGGCATGAAGGTAAAAAAAGATGGCGCTGCTTTTTGCCTGATGGTAGAGTTGGCTGGGGGAGCTTTGCCCACCAGAGGAAAAAGAGACTTGGTGGTAAACATGGGCATTGGCCACTAAGCGTAGTCTAAGACCTGCCTGACGTAAACGGATGGACCAATCCAAATCTTCATAATACATGAAGTATTTTTCGTCGAACAGCCCAATTGGGGAAACGGCCGTTACATTCACTAATAAGCTAGTGCCAACCAAATAATCTACATCTCTGGTTTTTTGCCACTTAGACCCATCCCGCTCGCCTTGCCCCGTTTCGCGCATTTCCAAAAGCCGAGGGTGTTGTGCGGCCCCTGCAAACCAGATGTATTCAGGTTGAGCCTGATAAAAAATTTTTGGTGAGAGTAAGCCAATGTCTGCGGCCGTTTCTGCCATTAATTGTTCAACCATGGTTGGCGTAACAAAAGCATCATTGTTAAGCAGTAGCGCCCATTTGTATTCATGTTCTTGCGCCCAGCGTAAGCCAATGTTGCAGCCACGGGCAAACCCAAGATTTTCAGGTAACGGTACGATAATTGTATCCGGTAAACTTTGCTGGAATACTGATACGGACTCATCTCCAGAACCATTGTCAATTACCATGATCTTGAGGTTTGGGTATGTGCTTTGTTGCAGCGTTTTTACGCATTCAATGGTCAGCGCTGGTTGTCGCCAGTTCAAAATGATTGCAAGGAGAGGGGGTTCGTTCATTTAGGCTCTACTTTTCGGCTTGCACCCCAGCACCAGGCTATTTTTGTCCAGAATATGGCCGGAATTGTGTACCAGAATTTTGTTAGAATGTACGGCCGTTTCCACAAAATTCGGCTCGTGGCCCAAGCTGCAATAAAGGGCGAAAAAAACAAAACGAGTTTGGGATAACGTAGCAACCCCGGTGCGCTTAATAAATCCTGGTGGGTCAGCCGCAATTGGCGCATGTGGTAACCAGAAAGCGCACAGTCGCGCCAGACTGCCCGAGGCCTAAAGCGATTGTGTTGATGATTGACGGCGGCTGAGGGCCAAAAGTATGGCTGAATTCCGGCGCGACGCATACGAGTCGTCCAATCCACATCTTCTACCCGATTGATAGCTTCATTCATGCCACCCACACTCTGGAAAACTTCCCGGTTCACCGACAGATTGAGCGTGGCTAAAAAATCACGTGGGCCAGCATTGTTTAAGCTCAACACCTCATGAAACAAGGTCAAATTATAGGTAAGGTGCCAATAGTTCAGGCCCTCAGGAAGGACACTCCCGCTTACCACTTTATGCCCGGCTTTGTGTGCTTCCTGGTGTGCAGAAAGCCAGGTTGGCACCGGAATACAGTCGCTGTCTAAAAAAATCAAAAGGTCTGCATCTGTTGCTGATGCCCCTCGGTTACGGGCAACGGCCGCCAGAACAGGCTGCTGAGTGTCAATAAAGGTTATTGGTAATTGAGTGGGGATTTTTCCAGAATCATCCTTACCAACAACAATGATTTCAGGCTGCTGGTCAACATTTTGTTGCTGCAAGACGGCCGTAATGATCTGCTCAATAATGGGTGAGTTAAGGGAAGGGATGATGACGGCCGTTTTCATAGTATGAATTTGATTATTTCGTAAAGCTGTTTTCATGGCTCTCTGCCAGGGCTTTGAGCTGGAAAACGAGCTTGCTCCAGGAAAAACGGCCGTTCTCCACCGCCACATTCTCCCTAAACATTCCCTCCAACTCCTGAGCAAAATAGCGTTCAATAGCTGCTGCCAGGGCGGTTGGGTTTTCAGGGGGGATGACAAGGCCCGTACGGCCGTCTGCTACCGCTTCGGCCAGCCCGCCCACATGGGTTGTAATCACCGGCGTGTTTAACCCAAATGCTATCTGAATAATGCCGCTTTGGGTCGCGCTGCGATAAGGCAAGACGACCACGTTTGCCCGCTTGATGTAAGCGGCCAGTAGTTCGTTTGGCAGATACGCATCAATAATGGTTACATGGTCCGCCAGCCCTAAACGGGCTATCTGCTTCTGGGATTCTGCCAACCCATCTTGCCAGAATTCCCCGGCCACCAAAAGATGCAACGGCCGTTTCACCAAAGCAATGGCTTCCAATAAGATGTCTAATCCTTTGTACGGCCGTACCAA
The DNA here is from genome assembly GCA_020634455.1 of Ardenticatenaceae bacterium. Taxonomy (GTDB): domain Bacteria; phylum Chloroflexota; class Anaerolineae; order Promineifilales; family Promineifilaceae; genus Leptofilum. Next base: position 3,130,767 of record JACKBQ010000001.1, read on the forward strand.
ACCGCAAAATAGTAGCAGTGGACGATCGGGTGGCAATGAAATCGGCAATGTTTCTTCGCTCTGTTCCCCCAAGGCCGCATACGTTGGATGAGGCGAAACAGCAATCTTGGCTTCGGGCAAGTAGTTATGCAAAATGTTTGCATCAGCCTGCGAATGCACGATGAAGCTGTCGCCAGTTCCCAGCACCGTTTTTAGCACGCGCGGCAGCAACAGCTGGCTCAGACGACCTTGCTCATGCGGCCGTACGTTGTGGCAGATGAAAATGAGTCTGGGCCGTGGCTTCAACCGGCGGATGCCGCGCCCCAGCGCCGTCCAAACTGGCGCAAAGTAGGGATGCCACCACGGAATTACGACCACATCCGGCTGCCAATGGCGAATTTGGCGCAGGGTGTGCCGCCAGGTCAATGGATTGAGGGGGTCGAGTTGGTAGCGGGCTTCGGTTTGCAACGGCCGTTCACTGGGGTCCTTATCACTTTTGCCTGGAAACAGCCAGGCCGGGTACTGCCGCGAAAACGACAGCAACAGCACCTCGTGCTGCTCCCGCAGGTGCTGCGCCAGCAGCGTGGTGTAGTGGGCAATGCCGCCCCGGTACGGGTACGTCGGCCCGATTAAACAAAAGCGCGTCATGGGCAGGATTATAGTTGCCAGTTAGCCAGTTTGCGAGTTTGTTCATTTGAGCCAATGGGACGCAGATTAACGCCGAGGACGCCGATAAGAAAAAATCAGCGTTATCAGCGTTTATCCTCGTGCTATTTCTTTAAACCGATTAGCTGAGCCCTTATAGCTACTTGCCCCCACTCTTATTCCGCAGATAATTACGGCTTATGACTGAATTACAAATTGTGACCCTGCCCGATGAAGGTTTGCGCAAAAAAGCCCGTCCTGTCACCAAGTTTGACGACGACCTGCAAACTCTCATTGATAATATGATTGAAACGATGCGCACCGCCAATGGCGTGGGGCTGGCTGCGCCCCAAATTGGCCAATCGCTCCAGCTGGCGGTCATCGAAACGCTGCCCAAAGAAGACGAAAATGGGGAAGACATTCCCAATTCGCGCGAGCTGTTTGTGATTGTAAACCCGCGCATCGTCTGGGAATCCCGCGAGGTGATTGATGGCATCGAAGGCTGTCTCTCGATTCCGGGATACGTGGGCGAAGTGGAACGTGCCTACGCCGTCCGCGTGCGCGCGCAGGACCGACGCGGCAAGCCGCTCAAGCTGCGCCTCAAAGGGTGGACGGCCCGCATCTTCCAGCACGAAATCGATCATCTGGACGGGGTTCTCTACATTGACAAGCTCACTGACCGCGAAAAGTTCTGGACCGACGAAGAATATTACAACATGCGGCAGGAAGAACTGGAAGCGGAAGATGCTGAAGAGAATGTTGATGAAACGGCCGTTCCCGAAAATAGAGATTAGAGATTGGAAACTGGAGATTAATTTAGTCTCCAATCTCCAGTCTCCAATCTCCCCAAAGGAAATTCCATGTCGCTAACCCTCGCCGATGTTGAAAAAATTGCCCATCTGGCTCGCCTGGAGCTGACTGAGGCTGAAAAAAAGAAATACCTGGATCAACTCTCCGCCATTTTGGATTATGCTGAGCGGCTCAACGAGCTGGATTTGACAGACATTCCCCCCACTTCCCACGCCATCGCCCAACAAAACATCATGCGGCCCGACGTAGCCGAACCGTCTCTGCCGATGGAAGATTTGCTCTTCAACGCCCCGCAGCAAAAAGCGAACCAGTTTGTGGTTCAAGCGGTGCTGGATGATGGAGGCAGTGCGTAAAATCATTGTAAGGGCAGGTCTCAGACCTGCCCCTACGCCCAAAACTTGCCAATGGATATTTCAAAACTTTCTTTAGTTGAATTACGGGCCATGCTGCGGCGTGGCGAGATTAGTAGCGTAGCGGCTACCGAGGCGATGCTGGATCGCATCGTGGACGTGGATAACGACCTGCAAAGCTACCTCACCCTCACCGATGAGCTGGCCTTGGAACAGGCCCAAGCGGCCGATGCGCGGCTGGCCAACGGCGAGCGCACGCCACTGCTGGGCGTGCCCGTGGCCGTCAAGGACATCATCTGCACCGAGGGCGTGCCGACCACGGCGGGCAGCAAAATCCTGGAAGGGTTTGTGCCGCCGTACGATGCGTTTGTGGTGCAAAAACTGAAAGCGGCCGGGGCAGTCATTCTGGGCAAGACCAACACCGACGAGTTTGCGATGGGCTCCTCCACAGAAAACTCGGCCTACTTCACGACGCGCAATCCGTGGGACCACGAGCGGGTGCCGGGTGGCAGCAGCGGCGGCAGTGCGGCGGCGGTGGCGGCGGGGTTGGCTTACGCTGCCTTGGGCACAGACACGGGCGGCAGCGTGCGCCAGCCAGCGTCTTTTTGTGGTATTGCGGGATTGAGACCGACATACGGCCGTATCTCCCGCTGGGGTGTGGTTGCTTTTGCCTCTACGCTGGACCAGGTGGGAACATTCGGCCGTACCGTGGCCGACACCACCGCCCTTTTCCAGGCGATCGCTGGGCATGACCCGAACGACAGCACCTCGCTCAACGTGCCCGTGCCCGACTTTGAAGCGGCGCTGACTGGCGACATCAAAGGGCTGCGCGTGGGCGTGCCCAAGGAATATTTTATTGAGGGGATTGATGCGGAGGTGGAAACGGCCGTACGCAGCGCCATCGCCAAGCTGGAAGAACTGGGTGCGGAGATTGTGGAAATCAGCCTGCCGCACACCAGCTATGCCCTGCCCGTCTACTACCTCATTGCTCCCGCCGAAGCCAGCGCCAACCTGGCCCGCTACGACGGCATTCGCTTTGGCCCGCGCGTGATGGGCAGCGACATGATTGACAGTGTCAAAAAGACCCGCGCCCTGTTTGGCCCAGAAGTGAAGCGGCGCATCATGCTAGGCACCTACGCCCTCAGCGCGGGCTACTACGATGAATATTACGGCCGTGCCCTTAAAGTGCGTACGCTGCTCAAGCAAGATTTCCTCAACGCGTTCGAGCAAGTAGACGTGATTGCCACGCCCACCTCGCCTACCACCGCCTTCAAAATTGGCGAAAACGTGGATGATCCGCTGGCGATGTACCTGCAAGACATCTTCACCCTGTCCGTGAACTTGAGTGCCAGCTGCGGCCTCTCCGTCCCCTGCGGCTTCGACAGCAAAGAGCTGCCCATCGGCCTCCAGCTCATCGGCAACGCCCTGCAAGAAGCCACCATTTTGAATGCTGCTTTCGCTTATGAACAGGCCACCAATTGGCACGATCAACTGCCGGTAATCGGTAAACAGTAATCGGTAAACGGTGGCCAACTGATTACCGATTACGGATAACGGATGACCGTTTACCAAACACGGAGCACATCATGAAAGTCATCATCCCTCTCGCTGGATTTGGAACAAGAATGCGGCCGCACACGTGGAGCCGCGCCAAGCCGCTGCTGAACGTGGCGGGCAACACGATCATTGGCCATTTGCTCAATTTGATGGCGGAAATCACCACGGAAGAGGTGATTTTTGTGGTGGGCTACAAGGGTGACGAGATTGAGGCGTGGATTCGCGCACATTATCCGCACCTGAACGCTCATTTTGTAATTCAGGAAGAAGCGCTGGGGCAGGCGCACGCCATCTGGATGTGCCGCGATTTTCTGGACGACGGCGAAGTGCTGATTGCCTTTGGCGATGGCGTGGTGGATGCTGATTACAAAAACATTCCGGAAGCGGATGCGGACGGCGTGATTTTGGTGCAGGAGATGGAAGATCCGCGCACCTTTGGCGTGGTGGTGACGGATGAAAACGACGTGGTGCACGATTTCATCGAGAAGCCGAGCACGATGGAGCACAAGCAGGTGCTGGCGGGGATTTACTGGTTTAGGAACGGCCGTTCCCTCCGTAACGCCATCCAAACCATCATCGAACAGGATCGGCGCACCAAGGGCGAATTTTATCTGGTAGACGCCTATCACGTCATGCTGGAACAGGGCGCAGTCATCAAAGCGAAGCCCACCATTTTCTGGCTGGATGCAGGCAAACCAGACTTTATGTTAAGCACCAACCAGAAGCTGCTGGCGCTGGGCTACGGCACCGATGACGCGATTGACCGCAGTTATGCCGAGGATTTTACGGCGCTGCCACCAGTGTTTTTGCATGAAACGGCCGTTATTGATCAATGCGTCATCGGCCCGTTTGTCAGCATCGAGGCGGGCGCAACCGTGAAAAACAGCGTTATCCGCAACAGCATCATCGACGCTGGGGCATACATCGAAAACTGCGTGCTGGATGGTGCGCTCATTGGCGAAAATGCCCGCATCGTTGGCCAGCCCAAAGCGATGTTTGTGGGTGATAATTCAAAAATCGAAATCTGATAACGAGGTAAAGCAAGAAGATGGAATTAAAGAACGTTGTTTTTCATTCACCTGGCCCCAATTGGGCACACGGTGTTGATTTTCGGGAACAGCCAGGTGTGATGGAGCATGTTCAGCATTATGCGCAGCTGCTGGAACAAGGTAAATTGTTTCTTGGCGGCCCCTTCACCGCCGCCGATTCAGGCGGCATGATGATCGCCAGTGAAGCGATGACCCGTGATGAACTTGCGGCCTATGCCGCCGCCGACCCAGCCGTTCTCAAGGGTTTGTTAACCTTCGAGGTAAAAACCTGGTATGTGGCCATGTCGGCCAAATCATAATTGTTTGAAAGTAGAGAGTTTTGCATCCAGCTGAAGGAGTAGATCATGCGTAATTTTATTTCTGATCGGGTGGCGGGCACACCGCCGTCGGGAATTCGTAAATTTTTTGATATTGCGGCGACCATGAAGGACGTCATTTCCTTGGGCATTGGCGAGCCAGATTTTGTGACGCCGAAGCCGATTTTGCAGGCGGGCATCGACAGTTTGCAGCGCGGTGAGACGGCTTATACCTCCAACAGCGGTACGGCCGAACTGCGCACGGCGCTTAGCCAGCATCTGAACAAGCTGTACAAGGTGCAGTACGATCCGGCCGACGAGATCATCGTGACGGTGGGGGTGAGTGAGGCGCTCTATTTGGTGATGACGGCCGTTCTTAATCCCGGCGACGAGGTGATCATTCCCGAACCGAGTTTTGTGGCTTACGGGCCAGAAGTGACCTTTGCGGGGGGCGTGCCCGTGGCGGTGCCCACTTACGTGAAAGATAATTTTCAGGTGACGGCCGAAACGATCGAAGCGGCCATCACGCCCAAAACGAAGGCGATTTTGCTGGGCTACCCGAACAATCCCACCGGCGCGGTGATGGAGAGAGAGGTGATGCTGGCGGTAACGGCCGTTGCCGAACAGCACGATCTCCTCATTATCTCCGACGAAATTTACGACCGGCTGGTGTACGGTATTGAGCACGTTTGTGTGCCTGCCTTGCCGGGGATGCGCGAGCGCACCGTGTTGTTAGGCGGCTTCAGCAAAGATTACGCCATGACCGGTTGGCGCATCGGCTACGCCTGTGCCCCCGCCGACATTTTGGCCGCCATGCGCAAGGTGCATCAATACACTATCATGTCTGCCCCCACCACCGGGCAAGCGGCTGCGCTGGCCGCCCTCACCCCCGCTGGCGACCGCTACGTCGAAGAAATGCGCCAGGAGTACGACCGCCGCCGCCGCCTGATTGTGGACGGTTTCAACACGCTGGGGATGGACTGCTTTGAGCCGCGCGGCGCGTTTTACGCCTTCCCCTCCATTGCCAAAACCGGCATGAGCAGCGACGACTTTGCCATGCGCCTGCTGGATGAAGAAGAGGTAGCAATGGTCCCCGGCGATGCGTTTGGGGCCAGCGGCGCTGGCTTTGTCCGCGCCAGTTACGCCACCGCTTACGAAAAAATCGAAGAAGCCCTCAACCGCCTGGAGCGCTTCATGCGTAGGCATGGATAACATCTGCTTATAATGTGCCTATCGTTTCAGCTTGTTCTATTTGCCTTATAGAACAAGGCTCAAGATAAATAAAAACTTCGGTTCTTTAGGATTTAGTTAGGTCTGGTTTTTATGCCGCAAATTACGCGAAAAAATCGTGGAAATTCGCGACTTCACCTCGTGAAAGCGCTAAGAGCCAACTCTTTTTTGAGTAGCATGATACCTATAGAAATAGCAAGGGAAAGATAATGCGCATTGAATACACTTTTGCATTTATCCTCATATTATTATCTGTTGGTTCATTCGTGGCGGTACGCAAAGGATGGATAAACTCTAAAACGATTGAATATCTAGCAAATATCATAACTATTGTTTCTGCTATTTTTTCGATTTTTCTTATCCTTTTTCCCCTTTTATCGCAGTCTCCCTCTGGAGATCCTCGAATTAATGTTGTTAATAATTTAGAACTACCTGTTACAGTCACGATCGAGGGAGAGTCAAGGGGAAGAATAAACGCTCATCAAGAAAAAACCTATTTCATTAACAGTTTCCCAGCTACTGTAGAGTGGTCTGCTATTCCACCCAAGACAAGTCTTGGTACGAATATGGGCGAGCGGTTCGCTGGTACGATTAACAATGTAAATAATAACGCAACTATTAACATTGATAATCTTATAAAGGATCAGATGTATTTTTTTCCACAGATAACAAACAAAACAGATGTGAGTTGTAGAGTGTCCTTTGATTCTGGGTTAGCAGTAATAAACCAATCCAAGATAACTATCAATGCACATACTGTTGTAGATTTGGGTTACTATAAACTAAATAAGGATTCAACCATTTATTTTCATTGTGAAGGAAGCGATCTGCCGATTGTAATTAAGTGGCAAGCTAATCCTAATATACTTCGTATATTTGGTGATTTGGAAGGTGAAATCGAATCACCCTCTGGGATTCTTCATTTAGTAATTGATGATTGAAAAAAAATTATATAAAACGCGAAAAGCCCCAGATTAAGAAACGGCCGTATCCCAGAACTCATTAGCCTCCTGAGGCAAAAACGGCCGAATTTCAACTGGTAGGAACAATTATGACACAATACGAACCCGTCATCGGCCTGGAAATGCATGCCGAATTGATGACCGAATCGAAGATGTTTTCTAAAGCGAAAGTGGTGGACAGTGTGGAGGCAGCGCCAAACACGGCCGTTTCCCCCCTCTGTTTGGGTATGCCGGGTACGCTGCCGGTGATTAACGAGAAAGCAGTGGAATATGCCACCCGCGTGGCCCTGGCGCTCAACTGCGAGATCAACCACCACAACATCTTCGCCCGCAAAAATTACTTTTACCCCGACCTGCCCAAAGGGTACCAGATCAGCCAGTACGAGCAGCCGCTGGGCGTCAACGGCTGGCTGGACATCGAACTGGAGTCCGGCGAGACGAAGCGCATCGGCATTCGCCGCGTGCACATGGAAGAGGACACCGGCAAGCTCACCCACCAGGACGACGGCACCTCGCTGGTGGATTACAACCGGGCGGGCGTGCCCCTGCTAGAAATCGTCACCGAGCCAGACATTCGCTCCGGCGAGGAGGCGCGGGCGTACGCCATGAAGGTGCGCCAGATTTTGCGCTACCTGGGCGTCAACTCCGGCGACATGGAAAAAGGCGTCCTGCGGGTGGAGCCAAACATCAGCATTCGCCCGGTAGGCAGCACAGAATTTGGTACGCGCACCGAGCTGAAGAACCTGAACAGCTTCCGGGTTTTGGCCGATGGCACGGCGTATGAGATTGCAAGGCAAACGGCCGCTCTGCAATCAGGTGGTAAAGTGGTGCAAGAAACACGCGGCTGGCACGAGGGCCGCCGCGAAACCTTTAGCCAGCGCACCAAGGAAGAAGCCGAAGATTACCGCTACTTCCCCGAACCAGACCTGCCGCCGCTGCACCTGGACGATGCCTGGGTGGAAACAGTCCGCGCCAGCCTGCCGGAACTGCCCGACGCCAAAATTGCTCGCTATATGGCCAATTATGAGCTATCTGAATATGATTCGCGTGTGTTGGCTGAGGAACGGGCGGTGGGGGAATGGTTTGATACGGCCGTTTCCGCTGGTGGAGTTCCCAAATCCGTGGCGAACTGGATGATCAACGAGCTGTTCCGCTTGATGAACGAGGCTAAACTGAGTATTGACGTTATCCAGGTAACGCCTGCTGCGCTGGTGGAACTGATTGGCCTGGTAGAAAAGCAAACCATCAACAACAACACCGCCAAAGAGGTGCTGGCCGAAATGTTCGCCTCAGGTGCATCCCCCGCCAAAATTGTGGCAGCCAAAGGGCTGGCTCAAATCTCCGACGACGCGGCCATTCGAGCCGTCATCGAGCAAGTTCTGGACGAAAACGGGGAGCAAGTGGCCCGTTACCTGGGCGGCGAGGAAAAGCTGCGCGGCTTTTTTGTGGGCCAGGTGATGCGCCAAACCAAAGGCAAAGCCAACCCTACCCTGGTTAACAAACTGTTGGATGAGGCGCTGGCAAGGCAACAATAACACCGTTCCCAATCGATAAATCATGTCCAACCAGGAAGCTGCTTGTGCCCAAAACAAGCAGCTTTTTTTGTTTTCTGCCACGCTTAATTGTTGCGGGACTATTTTCTTACCATTTTTAGGGCAGCCTTACGCTTTCTTCACGGATATAAAAATAGCGTATGCTATTATTTTGACCAGTAAAATTGCATAAAAATTTTACCAACTGTAACCGTAGACAGTATTGACACGTAAACGGCCGTTCCATTATATTGCGCCGAAAGTACCATTCTACCCACAGGTGTGACTTTGTAGAATAGGGGTACTGGTCGGCTCTTGCGTCCGGCCCTCCATGCAAGGTGTAGGCCTTTGATCCAGAAGTGCCCAAAATTGATAAGACGGTAAAAACCCCACGGAGACTAAATCCGATGACAGGTTCTCAATTAGAACAGCCTCAGACCGATAGCCAGCGTAAGGCAGAAGCAAAGCATAAACGCGCGTATCGCTTGTTGATGGCCGGTGGTGTTTTCAACATTATTTCCGGCATTTTGCAGCAGCTCATCAACTCGTCGGCGGATCTGCCGCCGTTTATTTTTCACATGACAATCCTTGCAGGTGTGATGGTGCTTGGTAGTGGTTACCTGCTTTTTAAGCGACGCATGCTGCTTGGGGTTGTGGTGTTGTTGTTGTCGGCTCCGCCAATTCTTTTGTACCTTATCTCCGTGAATTCAGGCATAGGTGCGTTGGTAACCGTAGCCACCATGCTCCTCTTTTTAATTATTCTTCCCCTCATACTAACCGACTCACGCATGATCATTCAGACTCAGGTTGGCACTGTTGTGGGTTCGGTTTTAATAGTAATAGCAGACTTGTTTTGGCCGTTTGCCCGGCAAGAAGTGGATACCGGATTTTTATATACGTCTGTTGCGATTCTTGTTGTGCTGCTTGGGGTATTTGGTTATTACATCCTGCGACAGTTCCCGGAATATGGCTTACGTGGCAAACTGATTACCACAACTCTGGTAGTGGCTGTGGTAGCGGTGGCTTTGGTTGCTTTTGGCGTCAATAACTTTACTCGCAACGCCCTTATTGAAAAAGCGGGCGTTCAGCTTGATACATTGGTTGACTCTCAGGCTGTATTGGTTGGTGAGTTGTTTTATCGAGAGCTTGCTGCGTTGCAGGCGCTTAGTTTAAGCAATTCATTGCTATCTCGCCTGGCCGAACGGAATGCTTCTTATGCTGACACCGAGGCAGCTATCGCGGCGCAAATGCAGGTGCTGGATGCGTCTTGGCAAGATGCGGCAACCAATAGTCCGATGGTTACGGCCGTTTTAGGCAGTCCGCTTTCTGAAGAGTTAAGACAGTTCCGGGCCAGTTTCCCCGAAAACAGTACGTTTATTGTTGCAGACCAATATGGCGCATTGCTCGCCACAACAGAAAAAACGGAACAGTACGATTTAACCAACACCCAATGGTGGCAAGATTCCAATGCTTTTGGGTTTGGTACGGTTGCTTTTGGCGATCCCTTTGTTAATTCATTGAATGGACAATCTTACATCGAAATTTCGATGCCACTGTATACCCGGCTTGAAACGGGCGGCAAGCAGTTTGCGGGCTTGCTGTATGCAGCTTATTCACTGTCTGCGCTGGAAGATTTGCTTGTTGAGACTCAATATGGTGAAACAGGTGAAACGCGGTTGTATTTACCTGGCTATGAAATGGTAATTGATGAGAATGACAAGCTGCTTATTCTTGAAGAACAGACTTTGTCTTCCGACTCAGAATTTGCCACTTTTCTGGACCCGCAAGCTACTTTTGCTTTTATCGAACAAGGGAATGAGACGTTTTTGGCTGCTGGTGAGTTGGTGAATACCCAAAACCACCAGCCCATCATTGACGATTTGAACTGGCTCATTACGGTGCAGCAGGCTGAACAAGAAGCGTTAGCTGCTGTACAAGAGCAGCAACGTTTGAATATTTTGCTGGGCTTGCTGGTTCTGATTGCTACCGGCGGTACGGCCGCTGTGGTTGGTCGGCTTTTAACGGAACCTATTGTGCAATTAACGGCCGTTGCCGAAAAAGTAACCGCTGGCGACCTGACCGCCCAGGCTGAAATTCAAGCCAAAGATGAAATTGGGACATTAGCCACTGCCTTGAACAGCATGACGGCCCAGGTGCGTGGCGCTATTAGCACCCTGGAAACCCGTGTCCAGGAACGTACACGCGCCTTGGAAATCAGTATTGATGTTGGTCGGCGGCTTTCTACCATTCTTGATTCCCAACAATTGGTAGAAGCAGTGGTGAATCAGATTCGCGATGCATTTAACTATTATCATGTCCACATTTACCTGCTCGATGATGAAGACCCAACTATTTTAAGGATGGTGGGAGGGACAGGTAGCGCTGGGCAGCAAATGTTGGCCCAAAATCACCAACTGCAGGTGGGGCAAGGGTTGGTTGGGCAAGCGGCGGCCACGCTTACGGCCGTTTGGGTGCCCGATGTTGCCCAAAACCTCGGTTGGTTGCCAAACGCTTTGCTGCCAGATACCAAAGCTGAAATTGCTGTTCCCATTGTCAGTGGTAAAGAGCTTATGGGCGTTTTGGATGTGCAGCACAATGAAAAAGACGGGCTAAGCCAAACTGATGTGGGTCTTATTGAATTGATTGCCAGCCAGGTTGCTGTGGCGTTGCGCAATGCGCACCTGTACCAAAGCGTGCAAGAACGGGCAAACCGTGAACTCCAGATTAACGAGATCAATCAGAAAATTATGGGAACGACAGATGTTCAGCTCGCCATGCAGGTTGCTGTGCGGGAATTAGGCCAGGCGCTTGGCGTTTCCAAAGCCACAGTTCGCATGATCAGTACCAATGGGCAGGAAGGTTAGAAATAATGAATGACAAGATGGATTCCGTTTCTGAATTGATGACCGAACCTGCTGAACAGGCAATACCATCACCGACGCAAACAGGATGGCTGCGCTCATTTTTTGTTCCGCCAATGCAAAATGTGGCCCAGGACGATATCGAGGCTACCTTGCAGGCAGGGCGCGAACGGTTGTTGACCGCCATTTTGCGGGGCAATGCCATCCTGGCTGGCTTGGCGTTAGCTGCTTTTATTATCACAAATTTCAATGAATTAAAGTTGGGGGAAGTCGCTGTTTTTCTATCGGTTTATTTTGGCCTGGTTGTTTTTGCGTTTGTGCGGCGTATTCCTTATTCGGTGCGTGGCGCAATATTGTTGGCCTGGATTTACGGGCTGGGTTTACAAGGTTTGTTAGCAACGGGGTTGAGTGGAGACGGCCGTCTTCTAATGTTTACCTTTGTCATCCTGTCCTTCTTTCTGTTCAATTTGCGCATCGGCATATTTGCTTTGCTAATGGGGCTGGGCACATTATTATTTACCGCCTGGCAAATGACAACCGGACGCATTCTCGTTCCCGTAGAAGTTTTGGCAAACTCCGGTAACGTTAGCTCCTGGGTAACCGGGAGCTTTACCTTCCTGGCTTTAATTGGCATTGTTTTACTTGCCCTGGTTGGTCAGGTGCGTGACATTCAAAATATATGGCGACGCCAGCGGGCGTTGCAGCAGGCTTTGCAACAGGAACGCGCATTTCTGGAACATCGCGTTGCCGAACGCACCCGTGCTCTGGGGACGAGCGTCGAGATTAGCCGTCAGCTTTCCTCGAATCTAGAAGTTGATAAATTGGCACATGAAGTCGTGGAAAAGATTCGCACTGCTTTTAACTATTATCACGCCCAAATTTACGTCATAGATGAACAAGATAACAAGTTAGCAATTGTTGCTGGAACTGGTGCGGCTGGTCAGGCAATGCTCACTACCAATCAAAAAATTGATATGAATAGCGGCATCATTGGCCATGCAGCGGAGAGCAAGCAAGTTGTGCATGTGCCTGATGTGGCACAGGAGGCAACCTGGCTTTCACATCCGCTGCTGCCAGAAACGCAATGCGAAGTTGCGGTGCCTGTTATGCTGGGTGAGCGCCTCTTGGGGGTGTTGGATGTGCAGCACAATCGTGTAAATGGCATAACGGCAGATGATATTGCGTTGTTGCGATCTATTGCAGACCAGATTGCCGTAGCTTTGCAAAATGCGCGTGTCTATCTGGATGCACAAACACAGGCCAAGCGAGAAGCCGTTATTAATAAAATCGGTCAAAAAATTCGGTTGGCCACATCTGTTGAAGACGTACTCCAGGTGGCTGCGCGTGAATTGGCTACGTCTTTTGAACTGCCAAAGGTGGAAATTAATTTGCAAAATTCCAAACTCACCAACGGCAATCGCTCTGGATAACAAAATGTCTGTTTATGTAATTGGCAGGAAGTATTCAGAATTTAGCAAACCAATTTTCGGCCGATTATTTGGTAGCAGTGGAAGAATATTCTAATGGATAAAGAAACTGACCTGATAAATATTGAGCAGAGAGCCACTGTCATTTCGTCAATTCTTGCTGGCGTAACGGTATTTGCTTTGCTGACGCTGCTGGGGCAACTGCTTTTTAACGATATTGCGGATATTTCTGCACTTACATTAGCAGCAATTTGGGTAGTTGGTGCCTTGAGCGTTGTGACGCTATTCGGTGCGAGGTATTGCCGAAACGGCCGTACACAGTTAGGCATGGGGCTAATTGCTGCGGGCTTCCTGTTCCTTGTATTGATTATCCCCTTCGTTGTGAAAGGACGAGCCATTTACACGGCTACCATCACGGTGGGCCTGGTCGTCATTATTGCCCCCCAATTGCTTTCGTTGCGGGTTATTAATCGCGTTGTTTCTGCATTTGTTATTGTGGGTATATTGTCTATTGCCTTAGATGTGTGGTTGCCGTATGCCAGAACAATACCCACTGTGCGCCCTTATGCGGTTTATGTGTTTGGCCTTGGGTTGATCATCCTGGTGGTCTTTACAGCTATCCAATACCATCGGATGAGGTTGCGCACAAAAATATTATCCTTTTTGGTATTTATGCCGCTTTTGATTGTGGCCAGTGTGAGCGCTTTTTTCATTGTTCGGTTTACTGCGCAGCAGCGAGTCCGTATTGAGCAAGACATCCAGGCAAGTGTGCAAGAACAGGGTGATGATATTTTTGCTTTTTTGGCCAATGCAGATGCCGATATCCAACTGCTAAGTCATACCTATGCGCTGGAAAATTACTTGAGGCTATTTCAGGCTGGCGCTTCTGAGGCAGATTTGGCAGAGGCCAAATTGGTTGTTCAGGAAGAGTTTGTCAATTTTGCCCAGACACGACTGATTTACTACCAGATTCGGTTTTTAGATGCGACTGGACAAGAAGTGGTGCGCATAGACACCACCACTGATGGCATAACCACGGTTATTCCTGAAGATGAACTGCAAAACAAGGCAAGTCGGCCCTATTTTGCTGAAGCGGCCAAAGTGCAGCCTGGGGAACTGTATATCTCCCCGCTAGAGCTAAATGTGGAGCGTGGTGAAATTGAACGGCCGTTTAAACCCGTAATCCGTTACGGCACCCCAGTTTACCTGGATGGGGTTTTGCAAGGGGTTGTGGTAACCAATATTTATGCTGATTTTTTCCTGAAACCGTTATCCCAGATTTCGGATGCAGCTTATTTGGTTGATCAGGATGGTTACTTCCTCCTTCATCCCGATGCCACCAAGGCGTGGGGGCGAGATTTGGAAACCAACGTGGTTATCTCTCAAGAATTACCAGATATCGCCAACGAATTGCCGACTATATCTGACAACGAGCAATTTTTAGAAACCCAAACAGATCTTTTTGCCATCGCCCCAATTAGCCTGGAAGGTGAAACGACTCCCCGGTGGTTCTTACTGAACGCGCGACCCTTACAGGCCGTTTTAGCGCCGATAAACCTGGCGCTGGAGCCTGTGCAAAATGTGCTGGCGGTGGCCATGATGCTAACGCCGCTCCTGGCTTTGTTTATCAGCCAATCCATTGCCTCGCCGATTATGCAGTTGTCTGAAGCGGCAGAAAAAATGGGTCAGGGGAATTTTGACGTTGTGATTGATGTAACTACGCAGGATGAGGTAGGCGTTTTAGCTAACACGTTGAACCAGATGAGCGCTGAACTGGGTGAATTAATTGAGTCGTTGGAAACGCGCGTGGCTGAACGAACCAAAGATTTAACGCTGGCTGTTGACGTTAGCAATCAGGTGGCACAGGTTCACGCTTTAGAGACGATGTTGGTGAATGCTGTTGCGCTCATTCGTGACCGATTTGACTTGTATTACACGCAAATCTACTTAACTGAAGGGACAACTTTGCGGTTGGCGGCTGGTAGCGGCCAGGTGGGGCAGCAGTTGCTACAGCGAGGACATACATTACTGATTGGGCCTGGCTCGATCAACGGTACGGCCGTTGCCGAAAAGCGGTCAATTATTGTAGCCGATACTGCCAACAGCCCCATCTTCAAACCCAATCCGCTGCTGCCCCTGACCCGCTCAGAAATGTCTGTGCCCCTCATTGCCCGAAACACGGTGGTGGGTGTGCTGAATCTGCAAAGCGCCGAACCAGAGGCGCTTACCGACGAGAACCTGAATGCGTTTGAAGTTTTGGCTGGGCAATTGGCTAGCGCCATTGAAAATGCCCGCCTATTTACAGAGCTAAATGAAGCGCGCGCTTCAGTTGAAGCACAAATGAATATGCTAACGCGTGAGGGTTGGGACAACTATCTGGATGGGGTCCGAAACCGAGAATTTTTGGGATTTGCCTACGAAGCTGGCCGGGTAACGGCCGTTGCCAAACCCGCGCCTGTTCACCAAAATCAGCAAAAATGGGACATTCAACTGCTTGGCGAAAAATTGGGCGAACTGATTGTCGAGCCGCCAGCCAATGCTTCCCTGCCGCCAGCGGCCGCAGAACTTATACAAAATGTTAGCGAACAAATTGCCCAGCAAATTGAGAATTTGCGTTTGCTAAACGACGCCCAAAGATACCGGCAAGAGGCGGAAACGGCCGTTAGGCGACTCACCCGCGAAGGATGGCAAAGTTACCAGACACAAAACGACTTACCAGGGTTTGTTTACGATCAGCATGAAGTAAAGCCTTTGAATTTGTCGGAAGCAGACGTACCAGAGCAATACGTCAACGTCCCCCTACAGGTTCACGAAGAGACCATTGGCTATTTGCAGCTGGATAATGTAGAAAAAACGCTGGATGCAGGGGCACAACAACTGTTTACGGCCGTTGCCCAACAGCTTAGTAATCACATCAATAGCTTGCGACTTTCCCAACAAACGCAGCAGGCTCTCGCCCAAACCGAACAGCTCTACAAAGTTGGTAGCGCCCTCAACCAGGCCAGCGACGTGCAATCCATTTTAGACGTTGCCATCACGCCCATTAAACCAGAAGGCGTCAATGAAGCAGTGCTCATGTTTGTAGACCTGGACAAAGTGGGCCAGCCAAACATATTGGAAGTGCTAGCCAACTGGCGTTTAGACGGCAACGCTTCCTTCCCCGTTGGCACCCGGTTCACGCTGGAAGAATTCCCATTTACCAACTTGTTTATGAGCAATCCGCAAGAGCCTCAATTTATTTCCGATGTTTCTGGTGACGCCCGCGTGGATGCGTACACACGCCAGGTGATGCAACAGGTGGGTATTGGGGCTATTGTGGTTGTTCCGCTCACGATTGCGGGTCAATGGGTTGGTATTCTGACCTACAGTTGGCCCATGCCATATGCATTTAGCCAGCCGCTAAAAGATTTTTCTAGAGCGCTAATTAACTTAACTGCGCCCGTCATTCAAAGTCAGCGGCTGTTTGCTAAAACAAGGGCACAGGCAGATAAGGAACACCTGATCAATGTGATTACCCAGCGGATTCAGGAAGCAACAACGATGGAAAATGCATTGCAAACGGCCGTTTCTGAATTGGGTCGCGCCTTACAAGCCAAACACGCTACCGTAAAACTAGACCTGAATGAACTGCAAAACGGGCACAGTTAGCCTCTTTGGCTTACTAAAATGGTTTCAGATGATATTGATAGCGGAGTACAAATGAGTAAAGGAAACGCACAAAGGATCACATCCTTCTACCGTAAATCATTAACCGGCGAAGGTCATCCTGCCGATCAACTTGTCGCCTACCAAACAAGCTATTTTCAAGCTTTGGCCAATATGGATGCCATTACAGCCAAACAAATTATTCAGGATGCAATAGACGCAAAAATCCCGCCAGGAACAATTATGCTGGAAGTCTTCTGCTCAGTCATGGATCGCTTTGGTGAGCTGCAAGCAAACCAGGAAATCACCCTTTCAGAAATTTACGCCATCGCTCGCCTGGGGCAAACCACGATTGATCAGCTCATGGTGTTTTTGCCAGAAACACGGTTCACTTCAGGAACGGTGGTCATTGGCACCATTGCCGGCGATTTTCATGGCATGGGCGCTAAAATTGTGGCCGTATTTTTACGCATGGCTGGTTTTCAGGTTTATGAACTGGGGGTCAATGTCCCCAGCGCCACATTTGTAGACACCGCGCTGGAAAAAGGAGCCTCGGTTATTTGTGCATCCACATTGCTCTTGCACACAATGGATCAAATTCGTGCCATTCACGATATTTTGGCAGAACGCAAGCTTACTGACAGCATAAAACTTGTTGTTGGCGGTGCCCCCTTCAACTTTGATTCCCAACTGTATAAAACAGTTCACGCAGATGCCACCGCCATCAACGCCAGCGATGCAATTGAAGCTGTTAGCCAGCTTATGGAGGCTGTGAGCCATGACTGAAATGAGTTCCCTACAGCGTGTGTTGGCTACCATGACATACAAACAACCCGATCGTGTACCAGTATTCCCAATTCTGCTTTTGCAAGGCGCAGCAGAGTTAGGGATGGGGCTTGAAGAATATTTTAGCAAGGGTGCTAACTGGGCGCAGGGTCAGCTAAAACTGCGCGACAAATTCGGCCATGACTGTGTGGTAGGCATACCGCATGTGGTTCAAGATATTACCGCTTTTGGCGCAAAGGTAATGTATTGGGAAAAAGGCCCACCAAGCCCTGGTGGCATGGTTATTCACTCCTGGCAAGATGTAGATAAAATGACAGTTCCTGATCCAAAATCGGTGCCGGAATTAAAAGAAACGCTTACCGCCATTGAACTTTTGGCCAAAGAGGTAAAAGGCGAAGTACCTATTATTGGCGCAGTCATTGCCCCGTTTAGTTTGCCCAGCATGTTGATGGGCACCGAAAAATGGATGGATTTGCTGCTTTTTGAGGAGCGGTCTGTGCGCGAGCAGGTAATGGGGCGCATTCTGGAAATTTCCTCAGAATTTAGCATAGCCTGGGCCAACGCCCAGCTTGAAGCGGGAGCCGATGTGATTGTGTTGGCCGATGGTATGGCCTCCGCAGCGGTTCTGACGCGCCAACAATTTATTGAGTTTGCCCTGCCAACACTTAAGGCGATGATTCCACGTGTAAACGGTTTTGTAGTTCATGAAGGGGTAGGGCATTTGCACCCGATGCTGGATTTGCTGGTGGATATTGGTTTATTGGGGGTCATTCTCAGCCATTTGGACGATCTGGCCAAATGCCGGGAAATTGTGGGTGATAAGTTGGCGCTCATTGGCAATTTAAACAATATCGAAATGGCTCGTTGGTCACCGGAGGAGATGACCCGGCGGTCTGAGGCAGCTTTGGCGGCGGTTCCGTGCCCAGGGTATGTGCTTTCGGCTCAAGGGCCAGAGATTCCTTTGGGTGTCAGCGATGCGGTTGTGCAAGCGATGGTTGAGGCTGCTAAAAATTGGCAATGCCAGGGCGGATAAGCAAATCATAGAAAGCGGTTTGAAAAGCGAACGGAGATTTCTCTGTTAAAACGCAATAAACTTTTCGTGAGTTTGAGAACGGTTGGATCATTATGGTTAAACAGGAACAGGACATCAGGCTTCTTCGGCAGAGATTGGCGCAGAGCAATATTATTGTGGATGCCACACGTCGCTTTGCGGCTACATTGAATCTTGCCGAGGTTCGGCAAGCCTTATTTGAGGCTGCTTTTCAGGTTGTGGGTTCTCAGCAGATTGCTTTGCACATTTATGGAAGCGCTGGGTGGCAAAGTGAAGTGTGTTACCCTTTGGAGGGTAATCGGGTGGAAACGGCCGTACTCCCCCCACAGGCAACCACCTTGCAAATATTTACGCAAAACGAACCGTTTTTTTGGCAGCGCAATGAAAATTCAGGTGATACCCTTGTTGTTGTAAAACCTGTTGGATCATTTGATTCGTACGTAGCTCTGCCGCTCAAGGGTGCAAAAAAGGTTGTAGGTGTCATTGAGGTTTTTAACCTGCTAACGCCAGAAAACGCTGTTCAACAAGCTGAACTGCTTACTGAAATTACTGGCCCGGCTAGCCTGGCAATTTCGAATGCCCAGCTTTATCAGGAAACAAGAATTGCCGAAAAACAGTTGGCAAAACGGGCAACCGAACTGGAAATTGTCTCCAAGGTTAGCGTGTATGCTTCCACAATTTTGGAAACCGAGAAACTTTTGCAAGAGGTAGTAGACCTGGCGAAAGAGCAGTTTGATTTGTACCATGCGCACATTTACTTGTTAAATGCCACGGGCGATACATTAAATCTGGCGGTGGGCGCTGGTGAAGTGGGGCGGAAAATGGCTTCGGCAAAACGTGCCATTCCGATTGCCAAAGAGCAATCGTTAGTAGCCAGAGCTGCCCGGTTGCGTGCGGGCGTTATTGAAAATAATGTGCGCGACAACCCGGCTTTTTTGCCAAATCCGCTGCTGCCAGATACCAACGCAGAAATGGCGGTGCCGATGCTGGTTGGAGAAACTTTGTTGGGGGTATTGGATGTGCAGTCTGATGAATTAGAGCCATTCACCCAAGAAAGCATCCATGTGTACACAACGTTGGCCGCCCAGCTGGGTGTTGCTGTGCAAAATGCACGTTCGTTTGAGCAGATGGAAGACGCTGTTCGTAATTTGAACAAGCTGACACAAAGATTAACGCGAGAAGGTTGGCAAGATTACCTGGCAGAAAGACCAGCAGATTTAACATTTAGCTATGATGCCCAAATGGCAACGGACAATAATTTGCCAACGGCCGTATCCCCAAAAATCCCACCACAAATTAGCCACACGCTACAAATTCAGGGAGCATCCATTGGGCAGTTGCAATTGGATGCGCCCAATCAATACTCAGACGACGCGACCGATATTGTAACGGCCGTTGCCGAGCGACTCTCTGCCCATTTAGAAAACCTACGCCTGGCCGAGAGCTCCGAAACTGCTCGCGCCAACGCCGAGCGACGCAGCGGCGAGCTGGCTCTCATCAACCGCATGATGTCCTCCGTTACGGCCTCATTTGATTTAACGGCCAATATGAAAATTATTGCCCAAGAGCTATCCAAAGCCATCGAAGTTTCTCATGTTGGCATTGCCCTGCTAACCACAGATGAAAACTACCTCGAAGTCATTACAGAGCATCCTGAACCCACCGACGATGTAATCGGTACCTTAATTCCCGTTAAAGGGAACCCACTCACTGAACAAGCAATCGCAACCAAACAGTTTGCCGTTGCCTACGATGCCCAAAACAATCCACTGACAGCCCCCATCCATGACCTCATGCGTCAGAGAGGCGTATACACCCTGGCCGTCGTACCCATGATTGTTGGCGACGAATTTTTTGGCACCGTAGGGTTTGACCTGACCGATCCCAATCGCAAAATTGACGAACAACAAATGCGCCTGGCAGAAACCATTGTGTACCAGGCCGCAACCGTTGTGCAAAATGCCCGTTTGTTTACCCAAACCAAAGAGCGCGCTGAAGAATTGGCCGTACTCAACCGGATTTCGCATATTGTTTCCCAGCAAATTGACTCTGACCAATTGCTAGAAACTGTTTACCAGCAGGTGCAGCGCGTGGTGCCGGTAGATGCTTTTATTGTGGGTTTGTACGATTCTGATACCAATGTGATTAGCTTTCCTATCATGTATGACCTGGGCAAACGGTACGACGAGCAGCCTACGGAACTTACCACCACCGGACGCATGTCTCAGGTTATCCGCACAGGGAAGGTTGTGCTTTTGAATCGAACGCCGGAAGAAGTAAAAAGTATTGAAGCAAAACAGCACAAAAACATTACCCAATTGGGGGATGTGCAGCGCGTTTCTGCGTCATTACTTTACGTACCAATGTTGGTAGGGCAAAAAACAGTCGGCTTGTTATCAGTGCAGAGTTATACCCACAATGCATACAACGACGGGCACGCTGCGCTTTTGCAGGGTGTTGCCGGCCACGTGGTCATTGCTTTGGAAAACGTGCGGCTGTTTGCCCAAACGCGTCAACGTGCCGACCGCGAACGACTGCTTAATAAAATTGTGACCCAGGTAGCTGCTTCTCTGGATTTGCAACATTCACTGCAAATTATTGTAGATGAAATGGCAACTGCTTTGAATGTAGACCAGGTTCGCGTGGCGCTTATTCAGCCAGATGGCAAAGAGATGTTCATTATTGCTGAGCATTTTGATCCCAAAACCCCATCTGCTGTGGGCATGAAAATTCCACTGGAAGGCAATTTGCTCACCCAGGAAGTTATAAACACGCGCAAGATGATTGTGGTGGAAGATGCCCAAAATAGTGAACTTACCGCCCCCGTGCATGCCTTGTTCCGTGAACAGGGCATTGAAACGGTGGTGATTTTGCCATTGGTTGTAAATGATGAAGTGTTGGGCACGATTGGTTTAGATATTTTGGATGACCGTTCGTTTGACCATGACACGTTGCAATTAGCGGAGACGATTGTATACCAAGCGGCCGTTGCTATTCAAAATGCGCAACTATTTGAAAAATCGCAGGCAGCGCTGGCAGAAACAGAAACGTTATATGCGTATACCTCGCAGCTCAATTCGGCAACCAATTTAGATGCCGTGTTGGATTCAGCCGCAGCCCCTGGGTTCCAGGTTGGCGCTACAGATGCGCTGCTGCTGGTTTATGACCAGGATACATCGGGCAAGGTGGGGACTGGCCGGTTTTTAGCTTCTTCACCCAAGCATATTGTTCCTGTTGGCGAAACGTTATCGCTGCGTGAACAGCCATTTTCTCGCTTTTGGCCCGCAAGTGGCAAAAATATCCTCTTTGTTGGCGATGTGAGTGAGGACAATCGGCTAAGTGCAAAAGATAAGCGGAATTTTTTGGAAAATGGGACGCACGCTTTGGCCATTATGTTTTTGTCTGTGGGTAATCTGCGGATCGGGCAAATTATTATTCGTTGGCAGAACAAGCAGACTTTTACGGCCGTTGATGAGCGGCTGTATGGGGCCATAGCCCAACAGGCATCTTCGGTAGTTTACAACCGGTTGTTGTTTAACCAGACGGAAGAGGCGTTGTCGGAAACTGTAACGCTTTATCAAGCGAGTTCCGATATTAATACGGCTCAAACGTATGACGGTATTTTGAAGGCATTGCGTCAATATACTTTGTTGGGTCAAGGCTCGCATGTTGTGACTATCAGCTTCTTCGACCGCCCATGGGACAAGGATGCAATGCCGGACGCGGTTTCTTCTTTGGCTAGCTGGAGTGCATCAGATGCTGACAATGTACAGCCGCTCTGGTTCCGGATTGATTCTTTGCCAGGTTTTCGTGAGTTTATAGCTAATGAGGAAATGTTGATTCATGGAGATATTGCCACAGATGACCGTCTTGGCTCAGAGTTTCGCAACGTTCTTATAAAGGAAATGAATGCTAGAGCCATCATCTATGTGCCGTTGACGATTGGTTCAATGCGGGTGGGCTATATTAATGGATTTTATAGGAAGCCGGTCAGTTTCTCGGATGAACAAATCAGGCGGCTCAATGTGTTGGTCAATCAGGCGGCTGTAACTATTCAGTCGTTGCAGCTGTTGGAGCAAACGCGCCGCCGTGCGGATCGCGAGGCTTTGATCAACAGTATTAACCAGAAGATTCAATCAGCGCCAACGATACAGTTTGCTTTGCAAACGGCCGTTACCGAACTCAGCCAGGCTCTCAAACTAAAAACTGCCGCCATCGAACTCAGCAGCGAAAAGTCACAAAATGGAAACGGCCGTAGCAAAAACCAAAACGGAAGCTAAATCATGAGTCTCAACCAAATGCAATCCATCCTTTCTACCCTGCCTCTGCCAATGATGATTGCTCGCAGGACAGACAACCAAATATTGTTTGTCAACAAGCAATTTGCCCAACTGCTAGGCAGTAACCCAGAAGAATTAACGGGGCAGGTGAATCCTGGCGGCTTTATTGATCCAGCCGATCGCCAAGACCTGTTTCGTATTTTGGCCGAACAAGGTTTTGTGAATGAAGAAGAAGTCAGATTAATGAGCCGAAGCGGACATGCGATTTGGGTACTCTTTTCAGTCCACCCCATTTCCTACGAGGAAGAAGAAGCCCTCCTACTCTCCATGACGGAAATAACCAGGCAAAAACAGACGGAAATAATGCTAGCACAGCGCGCCAAAGAAATGGAAACCGTCTCCAAAGTAAGTGCCTTCGCCACTTCTATTTTACAAATTGATGAACTATTACAATCCATCGTAGACCTGACCAAAGAACAGTTCGGCTTGTACCATACCCACATTTACTTGCTTGATAAACAAGGGGCCGAATTAAGACTGGCCTCAGGGGCTGGGGACATCGGTAGGCAAATGGTTGCCGAAGAAAGAATCATCCCGCTTGCCCAAGAGCAATCCCTGGTAGCCCAGGCCGCACGCACCAGGCGAGGCGTCATTGAGAACGATGTATCTAGCAACCCTACCTTTTTACAGCATCCCTTACTGCCAGACACCAAAGCAGAAATGGCTGTTCCCATGCTCGTAGGTGAGCAACTGATCGGCGTATTGGATGTACAAGCTGATCAAACCGATTATTTCACGCAAGAAAGTATTGAAGTCCAAACAACATTGGCCGCCCAAATTGGGGTAGCCATTCAAAACGCCCATTCGTTTGAACAAAATCTAAAATTGTTCACCGAAGCGGAGGCCTTGCTAGAAATCACCCACATGGCCAGCCATTTTCTTGAGCTAGACAACATTTTAGGCCCAGTTTTGGATAAGGTGTTGGCGGCAACGGGGTTCAAAATTGGACTCATTTCCATATTCAATCCTCAGGCAGAGCAGCTTCAACTTGCGGCTCATCGGTTGCCAGAGCCTATGGCGCAGAATATCACAGAGGGGGGCCTAAAAGGCTCATTGTGCGAGTTGGTTTACAATCGTGGTGAAGCCATTGTGCTGACAGACCTCACCCACGATGCGCCAGTTGATGTAACAGGCCTGGTTGAATCCGGGTATCGCTCATATCAAGGCGTCCCACTGGAATCTTCTGGAGATGTGCTGGGTACGCTCTGCCTCTTCCATACAGCCCGTCTTGCAGAAGAAGAAACGAATCTAGCATTCTTGGCGGCCATCGGACAACAGATTGGTAATGCCCTACGAAATTCGCATTTGTTCCAGCAAGCACAAATAGCCACCCAAGAAGCCCAACAGTCTGAAGAAATTTTGCGCCGCAGTGAATCACAATTATCCCAGGCTCTTGAGATTGCTAAATTGGGCTACTGGGAGTTTGACGTTGCCAATGATTTGTTTACTTTCAATGACCAGTTTTATTCACTTTTCCACACGACGGCCGAAGCGCATGGTGGCTATCAGCTTTCTTCAGGTTATTATGCCCAGAACTTTGTTTACCCAGATGACATGCCGCTGGTAGGTAGTGAAATTGAGAAGGCGCTTACCTCAACGGAGCGGCATTACACACGTTTGCTCGAACACCGCGTTCTGTATGCAGATGGCGGCGTGGGGTACATCTCGGTTAATGTAAATGTAGAGCGTGATGATGCAGGCAACTTGTTGCGTTTTTATGGTGCCAACCAGGACATTACGGAACGAAAACTTGCGGAAGATGAGTTGCGTCGCAGTGGGGCGGAATTGTCTCAGGCGCTAGAAATTGCTAAGTTAGGGTACTGGGAATTTGATGTCGCTAACGACTTGTTTACTTTTAACGACCAATTCTATGCTCTCTTCCACACGACGGCCGAAGCGCATGGAGGTTACCAGCTTTCTTCAGGTTCCTACTCTCAGAACTTTGTATATCCAGATGATTTGGCTATTGTGGGTGAGGAAATTGGGAAGGCACTGAATTCAACTGAACAACATTACAATCGCCTGGTTGAGCATCGCATTCTGTATGCAGATGGTGGTGTGGGGTACATCTCGGTTAATGTCAATGTAGAGCGTGATGCTGAAGGCAATTTGTTGCGTTTTTATGGTGCGAATCAGGACATTACGGGACGAAAACTTGCGGAAGAGGCAATTGCTAAACAGGCGCGTGAACTTCAGATTGTGGCTGAGTTGGCAACGGCCGTTGCTACCACCCTGGAACAGCAGAAACTATTGCAAGAGGTTGTGGATTTAACGAAAGAACGGTTTGGTCTTTACCATGCACATATTTACCTGATCAATCCACAGAATGATGCGCTCGTTTTAGCCTCTGGTGCCGATGAGGTAGGTCGTCAGTTGGTGCAGCAAAAGCACGTCATTCGGTTAGACAGCAAGCAGTCACTGGTGGCACAGGCTGCGCTTACAGGAACGGCCGTTGTGGTGAACAACGTGCGGGAAAATCTGAACTGGCTGCCAAACAAGCTGCTGCCAGACACGCATGCTGAGATGGCCATCCCCATGGCCGTTGGTGGACGGGTCATTGGGGTTTTGGATGTGCAGGCGAAGGAAGTTGATCGCTTCACGGAGCAAGATGTGCAGATTACCACAACATTGGCGGCACAGGTGAGTATTGCTCTGGAAAATGCCCGCTCCTTTGAACAGGCGCAAACGGCCGTTGCCGAAATGAACGCGCTCGCGCAACGCCTGACAGGTGAAGGGTGGGATAATTATCTTGACCATCGAACGGGAGAATCGTTGCGATTTTTGTTTGATGGGGAATCGGTTCAAGAGGCGCGGGATACGGCCGTTATGTCCACCCTCCATGAAAACCCCAACATATTCATGGAAAAGCCGATTGAAGTACGCGGCGTAAAAATTGGCAAGATGGCGCTGGTGCCAGAAGAAGTAGACCCTGAGCTGGAAGAGATTGTTAGCTCGGTTATGCGGCAACTGGGCGACCACATTGAAAACTTACGCCTGATTGAGCAAACACAATCGGCGTTGGGTGAAACAGAGGCGCTGTATGTTGGTAGTGAAAAGATTATTTTGAGCAATACCGAAGAAGATATTTTGCTGGCATTGGTTCAATCTACTGTGCTAAAGAGTATGGACAGAGCCAATATTTTGCTATTTGAAGAACCTGTTGAGGATGAGGTGCCCACCACAGCAAGGGTTGCCGCTGTTTGGTCTGCCCTTGGCGAACCACCCTCACTGCCAGTGGGGGCCAAGTTTAAAGCCAGCGATGTGCCGTTAATGGCTTTGATGAGCGCCACGACCCCGTTGGTGATTGATAACGTGCTTGAGGATCCTCGTTTTGATGAACGAATGCGTCAATTCTTAAAGCAGTATGCCATGACCAGTATTTTGCAATTCCCGTTGACAGTAGGTAAGCAATGGATTGGCTGGGTTTCGGCACATTCGCACGAGGCTGTTTACATGGATGATGTGCAAATCCGTCGCATCAACAGCCTGGTAAAGCAGGCAGCCGTGGTGCTGCAAACCACCATCCTCTTCCGCCAGGAGCAGTCGCGGGCACGCCGGGAGCAATTGCTGCGTGAAATTACCACAAAAGTGCGCAGCTCGGTGGATGTAGATACTGTGATGAGAACGGCCGTTGCCGAAATCGGCCGTACCTTAGGGCGTCGGGCCTTTATTGAATTGGGCAACGATGAACCAGAGAATGCCCAGGAACTGAATGGAGCAAGCTGATGAGCCTCGATAATGAGATTTACCGCGCACTCGCTGAACAAACGGCCGATCACATTTTGGTAACAGACCCGGATGGGATAATTCTTTATGTAAACCCGGCCTTTACCACAGTTACGGGCTTTACCGCTGAGGAGGTGCTGGGGCAAAATCCGCGCATCCTCAAATCTGGCCTGCACGATAACGCTTTTTATAAAAATTTGTGGGGTACTGTTTTATCTGGACAAGTATTCCGAGGTATGTCTGTTAACAAGAAAAAGGATGGCTCGCTCTACTACGAAGAAAAAACCATTACCCCCGTTAAAGATAACAATGGCAAGATAACCCACCTCATTTCCACCGGCAAAGATGTGACTGAGCGGGTGGAAGCCGAGCAAGCCCTGGCTGAAAACGAAGCGTACAGTCGGCACATTTTGGATAATGTGCTGGACGCTGTAATTAGTATGGATACAAACGGCCGTATCATTGGTTGGAACAACGAAGCCGAGCGCATTTTTGGTTGGTCCGCCGAAAAAATTATCGGCCAAAAAATGACTGAAACCATCGTGCCGCATCAACACCGCCAGGCCCACGACACTGGATTGAGCCATTACAACAACACGGGTGAAGGCCCCATCCTGAATAAACGGTTGGAAATAACAGGCTGGCACGCCGACGGGCATGAATTTCCCATTGAGCTAACTGTTACCCCCACCGAACAAAACGGAAAAAAAATATTCCACGCATTTGCCAGAGATATTATCGACCGCAAAGATGCAGAAAGAGCGCTGCGCGAATCAGAACAAGCCTTAAAGCTAAAGGCTGACTCACTAACGACCATTAACGCTCTTGCCAATACCTTGCATCGTGCCCCAGATTTTGCTTCAGTGATCCAACAATCCACGGAAGCATTGGTAGAGTTTACACGAGCGCCTTCTATTGCCCTGTTTGCCCTGGACGCAGAGTTGAATCAGCTGACGCTGTTAGCAGGCCACGGTTTATCTGAAAAAGCGTTGGCGGTTGGCTCTGTTTTACCTGTAACCGGTAGCTTGTCTGGCATTACCATCGCTCAAAAAGAAGTGGTTACTAGCGAAGATATTTTGCACGATGATCGATTAACGCCAGAGGTGCGCGATGCGCTTGTGGCGCAAGGTTTGCAAAATGTTGTCTCGTTACCATTGTTGTTTCAAACGGCCGTACTCGGCGTGGTAAACCTGATATTTGCCAAACCACAAATGTATTCCGAATTAGACAAGGAAACATTGCTCACCATCGGGCGAACAATTGGCCTGGCAATGGTAAATGCAGAGCGGTTAGAACTGATTCAAAAAGACGAAGCGTTAGCCCAGCGCCGCTTATCTGTTAACCGGGCGTTGGTTGCTGCTCAAACGCAAATGGATGTGATGGATGTTATCGTTCGGGAAGCAGGTAAGCTTACCAAAACGGCCGTTTTCATCTTCACCATGCATGGCACAGGTGATACGGCCGTAATCAGACTAAGAAAAGCCAACATCGCCGAAAGCGATTTGGCCCCCTTGCCCGAAGGCACAGAACTGCCGGCCAGCTTTATACCCCGCATTCTAACCGCGGGCGCAAGCTTTGTATCAAATGACGTCCATGCAGAGACCCGCCTAATCGAAGATGCCAAAATAATGGCTCACCAAATAGGTGCTGCCAGCCTGGCCATTTTCCCCCTCAGGGCAGCTGGGGAGCAGCTAGGGATAATCGTTTTACTTAGCAGTCAGAAGGCCCATTTTTCAGAAACCGACGTAAACCA
Source organism: Ardenticatenaceae bacterium (assembly GCA_020634455.1). Lineage (GTDB taxonomy): Bacteria > Chloroflexota > Anaerolineae > Promineifilales > Promineifilaceae > Leptofilum. Next base: position 3,158,766 of record JACKBQ010000001.1, read on the forward strand.
CTTTGGCGATTTGTCGGAACAAGCCGCCCTGGCGCTTCGCGCCGCCACCCTCAACGATGAAGCCTTGGCAGCGCTCCATCGCCGTGAGCAAGAAGTCAATCTCACCATTCAAGTGACTCAGGAAATTGCCTCAGCCGAGGATTTGCAAGACCTTTACCAACGTGTGGTAAACCAGGTGCAAGAGCAATTTGGCTATTATTACACCCAACTCCTTCGCTACGATGAGACAATGGATCTGCTAGGGCTGGTCTATGGCTACGGCGAAATGGGGCAAAAAATGTTTGAGATGAATCATTCCATGCCGATGGGCGTGGGACTCATCGGCAATGCTGCAAAAATCAAACAATCTGTTTTACAGCCAGATGTAGCCAACGATCCAAACTGGCAAGCCAACCCGTTGCTGCCAAAAACTAAAAGCGAGTTGGCTGTACCCATTCGCCTCCGAGACCAGGTGCTAGGCGTTCTGGATGTTCAAAGTGAGCAAATCAATGGTATTTCCCCTAATGATGTTTTGCTGCTAGAAGGTTTGTGTGGCCAAATTGCCATTGCTATTGAAAGCACCATTCTGCGCCAGGAAATGGAAGGCCGCTTGCGCGAACTAAGCCTCCTTCAAAGACAAATGAGCCGCGAAGGGTGGTATAAATATCGCTCAAAAGATAAATCCGGGTATCTTTTTGATTTGTCTGGCGTGCAAATAATAGAGAATGTGCCAAACAACGATGTGCATAAACACAGCAACGGCACTGCCACACCCCCACTGAAATCGAACACACCAATCCAGGCGCAGGTGCAAAAGCCGCTGCATGTACGTGGCGAAACAATTGGCAGAATCGGTGTTGAAGAGGATCCGGAACGGCCGTTAACCAACGAAGAACGCGAAATTATAGACGCCGTGGCTCAGGAACTGGCCGAAGCGCTGGAAGCTGCCCGCCTGTTTGAACAAACCCAAATGGCCCTGGCTGAGCAAGAACGCCTGGCCTCTGATCTGGAAACTGTCGCCCAGGTAAGCACCGCAGCCTCTACCATTTTGGAGGTAGAAGAGCTGCTGCAATCGGTTGTAGACCTGGCCAAAAGCAGCTTCGACCTTTACCACGTACACATCTACCTGGTTAGCGAATCGGGCAAAAAACTGACTCTAAAAGCTGGCGCAGGCAACATTGGCCGTCTCATGAGCCTGGAAGGGCACGAAATCAATATCCAGGACGACTCTATTGTGGCCAGAGCCGCCCGCACCCGCCAAGGTGTGCTAGAAAACAACGTGCGCCGCACCCTAGACTTTTTGCCGCATCCCCTGCTGCCTGAAACGAAGGCAGAAATGGCGCTGCCCATGCTGGTGGGTGGCAAGCTGATTGGGGTGCTGGACCTTCAGGCAAACAAAAAAGATTTCTTCTCTGAAGAAGAATTGAACGTACAAACAACCTTGGCTGCCCAAATTGCCGTTGCTGTAGAAAATGCCAATCAATACGCGGTGCAGGTGCAAACGGCCGTTAAACTGCGTGAAGTAGACCAGCTTAAATCAGAATTCCTGGCCAGCATGAGCCATGAGCTGCGTACTCCACTCAACTCCATCATCGGCTTTGCCGACGTTCTGCTAGAAGGGCTAGACGGCGACCTGAACGAACGCATGGAAGAAGACGTGCGGCTCATCCGCGAAAGCGGCAACCACCTCAAAGGGCTCATCGGCGATATTCTGGATATGTCCAAGATTGAAGCCGGACGTATGGATTTGCGCTACGAAGAGATAGACATGGTGCAGCTAGCCAACGACCTCGTGGCAACCTCTGCTTCGCTGGCCCAAGAGAAAAACCTTTACCTGCATCTGGATGTTGACAAAGCTGTCTCGACGATTCAGGCAGATCGCACCCGCTTGCGCCAAATCATGTGGAATATTGTGGGCAACGCCATAAAATTCACCGAGAAAGGTGGTGTTACCATTACACTTCAGCCAAAGAGCAGTTACCTGCTTTGTTCAGTTCGGGATACTGGCATTGGTATCAAAGAAGAACATATAGATGTTGTCTTTGAACAGTTCCGCCAAATTGATGGCGGCTTGAACCGGGCTGCTGGCGGTACAGGTTTGGGTATGCCAATTACGAAAAAACTGGTAGAGTTACACGGTGGCGATATTTGGATTGAAAGTGTGTACGGGCAGGGGAGTACCTTCTTCTTTACCTTGCCATATGAGCCTCCCAAAACCAAACCCAAACCAGTGAGTGTGGTAGCTGGCTGAAAAATATTAGATTGAGATGATTCATTGAAAAATTGTAAACGTTTACTTTTTAAAGACTTTGAAGCAAAATGTGGCAAATAGTAAGTAGAGGGAAAAGCTGCAAAAGTCTAAACGCTTACGAAAGCATAGATTAAGGTAATTAATATGCCGAAGACAGATAAAAAAGTGCTTTGTGTGGAAGATAATCCGGTAAACATGCTGCTGGTTTCTCGTATTGTGGAAGCAGAAGGGCACGAACTGATCAAAGCGGTTGATGCAACGGCCGCTGAAGCTATTTTGGCCGAAACGGTGCCCGACATTATTTTGCTAGACATCAACTTGCCCGGAAAAAGCGGCCTGGATTTAGCCCGCGAATTCAAGGGTGATGTGCGGTTAGCGCCTGTGCCGCTGATTGCAACCACCGCCCAGGTATTGGTTGGGGATCGGGAGCGCTGCCTGGAGGCGGGCTGCGACGATTATCTGCCTAAACCGCTGGACATTCGCAAGCTGCGTGAAGTGCTCCGCACATACTTGAACAACGGCGTGGCGTAACGGCCGTTTCCCCCAAAATTTATGCCACAGAGAATACAGAGAGATGAGATTTTCTCTGCGCCCTCTGTGGCAAATTTAACCAAACCTCTCGCAAGCAGTGGCAGCGAGAGGTTCTGTGTTTCAAAGCTCGGTGGTGGCAATCACCACGGAGGGCTCCCCCAAAACGTGCGTCAGAAACAGAAATCGGTGATTTTCTTTGGGGCCGCTCAGGCGCAGCTGACGCTGCAATTTGTCTGGTTCCAGCGGCGAGCCACGCTTTTTGATGGTGACGCTGCCCACCTGCCGCTGCCGTAGGGTGTGGCGCAGCCGCTTGAGTTGGAAGGGGAAATAATCTTCAATGGCAAAACAGCGGGCGAAGGGGGTGGCAACGGCCGTTTCCGACGTTAAATACGCAATCTCATCATCAATCTGGTTGGCCCCCATCTGCTTGGCCAATGCCTGCACCAAATGTGCCCGAATCACCGCACCATCAGGTTCATACAAATACGCTTTGGGAGCCGCGCTGGGGATTGGCTCCGGCGGCAAATCGGCGGTGGTAAGCGTGTGGCCGTGGGGCAGCAGGGTGGCCCGCCGTGCCACGCCAGAATGGAGACGGCCGTACCACAGCACCGCCTCCTTCATCTCTCCCTCCAACGAGACAAACTCCACTTCGGCGTCTGCGGGTAGCTCCGCATAATCCACCCCAGGGCTGATTTTTACGGCCGTATCCGCCACCATGGCCCGCCAGGCATCAACTAAACTCAGCGGCGGCTGGTACTCCGCCAGCGAGAAAAAGCGGCGACCACGATCATCCCGCCGCGCCGGGTCAAAAAAAAGGGCATCCATCTGCGCCAGGGGCGTCAAATTTAGCAAATCAGCTTGCAGTGGGTGGAAGCGGTTGCCAAAGCCATGCACGCGCACGTTTTCTTGAGCCATCGCCAACCGCACCGGATCCCACTCCACGCCCGTCACCTCGGCATTGACCGCCAGCGCGATGGCGTCGCCGCCAATGCCGCAGCCCAGGTCGGCGATCCGGGCACAGCCCAAATTGGCAAAGCGGCGCGCCCGGTGCCGCGCCACCCCCTCCGCCGATGCCTGCTCCAACGCTGCTCGCACAAAATACATCTCCCCAGCACGACTAAATTTAGCGGTGGCGTGTTGGCGCAGAACGGCCGTTTCTAGCACCGCTTGCGCCTGCATTTTAGGCAATTTTTGGCGTAGCCAACTGGCAATTTGCAGGTGCGTCTGGGGTAAAATCTCCAACTGCCCTACATCGGCCAGCCAGCGCTGGCCTTCCGCCGAAAGCAAAAAAGCGAAGTCGTCCAAAGTCATGGGTTAAGGGAGTTCCGGGGTAAGCAGTTGTTCGTTGGGGAGGTTTGGCTCCTCGGCTTCGTCCAGTTCAGGCACGGCCGTTCCTACTCCTTGCCGCCCGCAATAAATCTGGTAAGCACATTCCCGGCACTGGCTCCAATCGTCGGTGAGCGGCCAACTGTCTTTGGCAACTGCCTCATCTAGTTGGCGGGCAAATTGCTGCAATTCGGCCCAGTTGGCGGTGTGTTCTGCGGCACTGTAGCCAAGCGTCACGGGCGCATCTGGCTCTTGCACAAACCAGTAGGTCAGGCGGATTTGCTCTGGCGCGAGCGGCACAGTCTGCGGCCAGAAGGCGCTGCCCCCTTCAGCCAGCAGCGCCAGGTAGAGGCGGGTTTGCCAGCGGATTTTTAGCGCGTCTGCGGCAATGGGTCGCCCGGTTTTCCAATCGAACACGTGGGCAAAGGGGCGGCTGTCTGCATCTTCACCAATGAGTAGCAAATCGAAACGGCCGTACAGTAAATGGTTCCCCAGCGGTACCGTCAGCCCCGTTTCTGGCAAAAAGCGGGCGTTGGGGGGCAGATGCTGCACCGGATTGTGGGTTTTGAAGGCGTGCCACCATTGTTGGATACGGCCGTCTTCAATCGTCTGTTGAGAAATAGCCAACCCCAAAAAATGACGCTCCAGCAGTTGGTGAAAATCCTGCCCCTGCTGCAAAACCTGCTCCGTGCGCTCTGGCAGCGGACTCGTGGGCCAGGGCAAGCGGCGCAAATAGCGCAACTGAAAGCGGCGTTGGCAGGCTAAAAAGCTTGTCAGCTTGTACTGGCTCAGGGTGAGGCGATTTTCCATGGACTATTTATCGTTCAAATGTTGAAAAGTCGGTGCGGGGTAAATATTTTTTGGCCGCTTGCACCAAGTCTGCGTAACGGCCGTTTTGCACCATGTGGTCCTGCAAAGCCTGCATCCGCTCCACGCGAATGTAGCTGTTGGCCGCATAGCCCAAAAGCCCATTTTCATCCAACTGCAACGCCCGACAATCCAAATTCAATTCCTGGCAAAGTTGGGGTACCTCATGCTCTGGCACACCTTCCAAAAATACAAACAAATTGCCCTTGAGCATATCCACCGTGTCCGGGCGCATGGCAGCGATTTGCTTCACCAGCACATCCAGGCGGCCAGTGCGCTGCGCCTTGCCAAACAAATCTTGGGCCATGCTGTTTTTGGAGGAATCACGCAGATTTTCTGGGTCTATGCCCAGCGGTGTACACAGGTCAATAAAATCCTCTTTAGAAAAACTGGCAGAAATGATTTTGTAAATGGCCGTTGCCTGGGCGGCCATCGGGATGTTGCTGTTGTTGGCATTGTCTGCTTTCGGGGGCTGTTGCGCTGGCTCTTGCTGCGCTGGTTCTGGCTGTTGTGCCACAGCACCCGCGTGTTCAAATAGCTGCCCATCCTCCACGCGCATGAACAGCACGGGGGTGGCAAAGTCGCGGCGTTTGTATTGGGTAGCCAGGGCCACCGCCCGACGGCCGTTTTGCGCCGCAGAATCCACCGGACTTTTTGCAGCCAACTCCTGGTAAAACTTGAGGGCAAAGCGAATAGCCGTCATGTTAGACACCTCATACTGCATTGCCACCACCACCGGGATATTTTGCTGCACAATGCGCGAGGCAACCCCCACAAACGCTTGCGAAGCAGAGGCCATGCCCCCTTCGCAAGCTTGCATCAGCACCACGCCTGGCCGGTGCGTATTCAGCAGATCAGCAAAAAAGTCGGCGCTCACCCATTCCGCTTCGCCAAACATGTCGTCCGTAAAGGCAATTTGCCCATCAGCTAATTGATTACCATCTGCTTGTAAACGGCCGTGTCCAATAAAATGCAGAATGTGTGGATCACGGGCCAACAGGTCATCCAACGACAACGCATTGGCCTTTGTCAGAACTGGTAGCAATTCAAACTGATCCGGCTGCTTTTCCACCAGCTTTTGCAGCCCTTCCAATACCTTATCGTACTGCACCGGCCCTAAATTTTCAGGCGCGGACACAGCAACCGCAATCCGCAATTTCTCGCCCGCTTCCAGCCGAATTGGGTTTGGCACGTACCATTGGGAACGGCGACGCGAAAAAATCAGATCCGGTGCCGAGCCGATCCACAAGGTGCCTAAATTGGCGTCCTGCGGCAGACGCATAAACTCCCACGGCAAAGCTGCTACATCTGGCAACGCTTGCTCATCAATATCCAATTCAATACGCAGTAGCTTACCTTCAGTATGGACTGCCTGGTTATACAGCCCCACAAAATCCTGTCGTAAAACCGGGTCAAAAAGCGCGTTAAATAATGCTTCGCCAAACGCTTTTACCTCCTCATCCTCACGCAGTTCGTCAGCCTGAGCCTGAGCAACAAAACCATCAATTTGCGCTTTTAACGCATCCCGGTAGCCAAATGCACCGCTGGGTTGTCCTAAATTTTGCTTTTGGGGATTTACTTTATTAACCTGAACCCGCTCCCGATTCGCAATTTGGATGCGGTAAGTGTAAACGTTGCTCATTTGTCAGTTTGTCCTTCTTTTTTCTTATGGTAGCTTGGAATTTGAGGGAAGAAGCCGACAGACCCATTGGCTTGTCGGCTTCCTGAAAAACGCACAAATTATTTGTTTAGCCTGCGCCAGAACCCGGCAGCGGTAGCGTCCACATTTCGGCTGCGCCTTGGGCCAGGTCACTGGCCGCTTCATCTCGCTTTCGGAACAGGTCCTGGAATTTGCTGCCCAGGTTGCCAAAAACGTTGCGCACATTGGCCGTGAGCCAGCTCATAGACGGTTCGGCCCACGCTTTGCCGGTAAGGGTGAACTCTTTGGTGCCTTTGGGCACCTTAAATACTACGCTGAATTTGGCTGTCAGCATTTGCTGCAATTCGGCATTTTGAATGTACCAGTAACATTCTGAGTTGTCTTCACCAGAAGCGGCAATATCAAAGCGGCCCAAATCGTAAGAAAAATCGTGCAGAACAATGTGAGATTTCATGTCGTTCTTGTTTTCTAGATTGGCGCTTAATTCTGGCGCTTTGTCCGTAAGCTCCGACAGTTTAGAGGCGTCTACCCCCACTTTCCAGTTCAAGTCGGCATCCAGCCCCAGATTCATGCCGCCGCCAAAGGTCATAACGTTTTTCCACACCGTTTTAGGGAAGATGGTTTGTACGATTGGTTCATCGGCTCCCTTGGGGCCAAAATTCAGCTCGCAGGCCAGCGCCTTAAATTGCGCCCCCGGTTCGGGCCGCATATCTACGGTAATGGTCATGAAATAAAAGTCGTGGCTGCTTTCTAGCTGCTGCTTTTGGATGCTGCTGAGTTCGATGCCGGACCCATGCAGTTGGTCGGCGGTAATGGCGACCAAATTAGACTTTGGATTGCCAAATTGGACCTTGGTTTCTTTTAGGCTGTGCAGAGCAGCGCCCCCTTCATCCAGCTTTTGCCCGCCGGCCAGGCTGCCTTCCCATTTGGTCACATCAGAAAATAGCTCTGCAATTAAACTTGCGTTTGCTTGTAGATCGGGGGATTTGAGTTCATCTGCCATGGAAAATGCCTCCTGGTTTTGTTATGGAATTGTTTGATAAAGGTGAAGAACGGCCGTTTGCCACCAAAGCATACCCGCCTGTTCAAAAAATGTGGTTAGAGAATATCTACAGGACTATAACTACTCGCCAACAATACACCAAAAAAGATCAATGTGTCAAAATTTTGCTCAAGAAAAGCTTGGTGCGCTCATGCTGCGGGTTGTTGTATAGTTCTTCCGGCGAAGCAATCTCCACCACCTGCCCGCTGTCCATAAACACCATCCGGTCGGCGGCCGAGCGCGCAAAACCCATCTCGTGCGTCACCACCACCATCGTCATGCCCTCTTTAGCCAAATCCAGCATCACATCCAGCACTTCCTTGATCATTTCCGGGTCCAAAGCGCTGGTTGGCTCATCAAACAGCATAATCTTGGGGTTCATTGCCAGCGAGCGGGCAATAGCCACCCGCTGCTGTTGCCCACCAGAAAGTTGGCGCGGGTAAGACCCCGCCTTTTCTGGAATACCCACTCGTGCAAGCTGCTCCATGCCAATGCGTTCCGCTTCGGCTTTGTCCCGCTTGCGCACCAGCCGCTGGGCGATGGTTACATTTTCTAGCGCTGTGAGGTGGGGGAACAGGTTGAACTGTTGAAACACCATGCCCACTTCTGCCCGCACATCGTTGATGTTGGTGTGCTTGTCTTCCAGATGCAGCCCTTCGATGTAAATGCCACCGCTGGTGGGCGTTTCCAGGTGGTTGATGCAGCGCAAAACGGTGCTTTTACCAGACCCGCTGGGGCCAATGATAACCACCACCTCGCCCTGACGAATCGTTAAATCAACCCCCTTCACTGCCTCAATCTGGCCGAAATATTTGTGCAAATCTTGAATAACAATCATTTCATCGTTCATGGGCAACTTATTCTCCTACGCGAATGCGCCGTTCATACCAGCGCAGCAACAGGCTGAGGGTGATGGTCATAGCCAAATACAAAAATACGATAACCAGATACGATTCCGGGAAGCGGAAGGTGCTGCCCGCGTGCAATCGGGAGCGTTGGGTCAGTTCCCGCACGGCCAGCACCGAAGCCAGCGAAGAATCTTTAAGCATGGCGATGAAGTCGTTGCCCAGCGCCGGGGAAATGTTGCGGATCGCCTGGGGCAGGATGATGTACTGCATGGATTGTCGGGCTGTCATGCCCAGGGAGCGGGCTGCTTCCATTTGTCCTTTGGGGATGGATTCGATACCGGCGCGGAAAATCTCGGCTAAAAATGCGCCATAGATGATGGCCAGGGCCAAAATGGCGCGTAATTCAATGGATACATCGCGATTGTCTATGCCGATGCTGTCGCTAACGGCGGGCACAATGACAAAGGCCAGGGTGAGAATGAGTACGAGAGTGGGGACGCCGCGAATAAATTCCACATAAGTGATGGCAATGTTGCGAACAAACCTGTTTTGGCTAATCCGCCCCAGACCTGCCAACAGCCCAAAAACCAGTGCGAGGCCAAAGCCACCCAGAGTTAGGTAAAGGGTGGTGGTGATGCCGGGTAAAATAAAGACGAATGCTTGATTGACTTCTTCATCTGTGATGACCAGGAAGGTCATAACGCCTAGAAAAATGAATATGGCTACAAGCCACCAGGGGAAGTCCCGCCAGTCGGCGCTTGCTGTGCCGCGGCTGTTGGAACTGCTGAGGGATGAGGGGGGAACCAGGTCGGGTCCGGCCATGTTTTGCCTCCTGTTGTTGTAAAAGTCGCTATTATTTAAGCAAGAAGCGCCAGTTATGGGGTGATAACTGGCGCTTCTAACTTACATCATTTGAGTTGTTTTACAAATGAAAAGATTTTGGGTTAAACGGCCGTTACTCCTCAGGGAATAAATCATCATAGGTGATGGTGAAGCCAGGGCCAAAGTATTGCAGATTGACATCTTCCAGGAAGCCGTTGCTGACCAGTTCTGCCAAAGCCGCATTCACCGGCTCTACCAGGTCGCTGCCCTTGGGGTAGATGAAGCCAAGCTGGTCGCTGGACATAGACGGGCCAACCAGCTGGAGCTTGTCAGCATTTTCACCCAGGTAACCCTGGCCAGCTACTTCGTCAATGATAACCGCATCAATGTCGCCAGCAATGAGCGCCTGCACGGCGAAGGGGAACTGTTCAAACGCCTGAATGCGGTCTTCGGTCAGGTATTGCAGCGCTGTTTCGTAGTTGGTGGTTCCGGTTTGGGTGCCCAAAATCAGCGATTCATCGTTGACGATGCTTTCAATGCTTTCGATGCGATCCTCATCAACACGAACCAGCAAGCGCTGCTCGATGTTGATGTAGCCAGCGGAAAAGTCTACGATTTCGGCGCGTTCTTCGGTGATGGTGATGCCGTCAGCAGCGGCATCATACTGGCCGTCAGCCACGGCCTGGATCATGCCTTCCCAGCCAGCTTCAACAAACTCTGGCGTGCAGTTGAGCAGGCTGCAAATTTCGTTCCAAACATCATAATCCCAGCCAGAAGGTTCACCTGAGGTGGGGTCAATGTAGTTAAACGGCAGGTAAGCATTTTCAACGGCGATGGTGACTGTGCGGCCTTCCAAATCGGGCATGCCTTCTGCGCTGCTCGCCTCTGAGTCGCTGGCGGCGGGTTCATCCCCACCACCGCCACATGCAACCAGTGCGAAGCCGATCAGTAGCAATATCAAAAGCCAAATTAAATTTTTCTTTTTCATGTGGATTTTCTCCTTCCTGTATAAGTTGCCAGCAGATGCTGGCGGCGTCTTTTCAGAAACTAATTATGACATGGCTTAATCATTATGCCAATTTTGACAGGCGTGGCACAACAATTCGAAATATAGAAATTCTAGGTAAGGGTGGGATGGTGCGGCAGGGGGAAACGGCCGTTTCACCTTCCCCGCCTAAAGTTTTACCGGGGTTTGTAAATTTTGTGGCTTTGTTTGGTCAAAATAGCGCTAGCCGCCGAACATGCGCAGCAGGGCAATGGCGGCCACGACGAAGAAGATGGTGAGGCAGCCAATGCGCATGAGCGAAGCTGTGAGTTTGAAAGCCAGCCGCGCCAGGAACAACACAATGAGCAAAACGGCCGCTATCACAATCAGTTGGGTCAGGTCTTCAGCTTGCAGATTTTGTATGATTTCCATTACGCTCCTCGTTTTCCGTAATCCGTAATCCGTAATCCGTAATCCGTTATCGGTAATTTACCGATTACCGTTCACCGGCTTCCCGAATCCACAGCGCCAAAAGCAGGGTGGCAACGGCCGTAATCATAGCAGAAACCCAGCCATTGCTGGAAAAACCAAACTGGTCAAACAAAAATGGCCCCAGCCAGGAGCCAAGCGCTCGGCCTAACGCGCCAGCGGCGATGGTGCTGGACATCACCGCGCTGCGGGCCGAGGGCACAATTTCCGTCATGAGCGGCACGCCGCCGACGATGGTGACTTCAAATGTGAGGAAGAGGGCAAAATAGGCGACCAATGCGGCCGTGAGGTTGCCGCCTGTCAGGGGAATGAGCAAACAGATGCCAGCGTTGAGCAGCCCGGTGGCGATGATGACCGGACGCTTGCCAAAGCGGTCCACCGACCAACCGGCGAAAAGTTCGCCACTGATTTCTGCACTGCCAATGACGCCTGCCGAAGCGCCCAGCGCCAGCAGGCTGAGGCCAAAACTCAGCTCCATCCAGTCGCCAAATACCAGAAAGATGGTCTCATTACCGGCCATGATAAGTATGTTGTACAGCATCGCCGCCCAAATGACGGGGTTTTGCCACACCACACGGCCGTAATCCACCAAATTGGCTCCGCGTCCAGGTTCAGTTTTGTTTGCTTTCGGCAAGAATTTGAGCAGGAAAACGGCCGTAATCACGCCAAACAACCCCAGCCAGAAAAATGCCGATGACCAGCCTTGCCGCTCGATGGCCACACCGATGAGCGGGCCGCCCACCAGCAGCGCCCCCGCCCAGGAAAGCTCGGTGATGGCCAGCGCCTTGCCCCGCTGCTGGTACGGTACCATCTCGCCCACATACGCTTGCATCGCCGGATCGTAAATCACTTTGGCCACAGAAACGATGATGAGCGCCGCGCCAAACAGCCAATAGGTAGGCCACAGCCAAACGACCAGGCAACCCACGCTAAAGAAAATCATCGCGCCAAACATAATGGCGCGACGGCCGAATCGCTCTGACAATGGCCCAAAGAGCGGGCTGAGAAAACCTGCCAAACTGCGAATGGTGACGAGTCGGTAAACGGCCGTTACTGGCACCCCCAACTGGCGCGAAAATGCGGGCGCAAATGGGTACACCATGCGCAGCCCCGTGTTCAAACAGAGCCGCGCCAGCGAAATGAGCGCCAATTGCCAGGAAAGTTGCGTTGGTTTTGGTTCAGTCACGGGCGGGAGTGTAGCGTAATTGGGTAATTGAGCAATTGTACAAAGATTGAACCAATTTTAGCGGGGAATGATTCACAGGCTTTGCCAAAAATTGGTCCAATCTGCCTGAGTCCTATCAATGCCACCCCATACAATCAGTGCTACAATCCAGTACCATGACCAAAAAATCAACCAACAATAAAACAACTTCTCAGCCAGAACTGCCTTTACGCACCGCTTTGCCCGTGACCAATCGCATCTTACTGACGCTGCTGCTGCCATTTTTGCTCACCCTCGTTTTGGGCAATAATGCTGGAAGCAACGCCCCGATTTTGGGCGGCATTGGCGTGGCTAGCTGGTTCCTGGGGTTATTTTGGTATGGTTTGCCAGGATTAGGGCTGCGTGGCGGACGGCCGTTGTTTGCCGGAATCGGGTTTGCAACTTTGGGCTGGCTGGCATTTTTACTGTTTCGATCCAGCTTCATTTACTTCAATCTCAATGCCACCGATTCTGGCCGCTCGTTCATTTACCTGTTGTTGTTTGAAGCGTTTGCCGTGCAGTTGTGGGCCTTTGGCCTGCTGTTCCGCACCCTGGCCGAATGGCGCGGCGGGCTAACAGCAGCGGTGGGCAGTGGCATCGCCTTTGGCGCAGTGGCGTTTATCTTGTTTCAGGAAGCGTATGCCAGCGATCTGCCCAGCCTCATTTACTTCATGGTGTGGGGCATTTTTTACGGCATCATTCGGCTGCGCACCGGCAGTTTTTTGGGGGCGATGCTGGTGCAAACGCTGCACAGTTTCACCGTTTGGGTGGCGTTGGGCTCATTGCCCGTGCTCACCCCATCGGACTCTTTGGCTACTGTCTACCTGCTGGCAGGTTTGGTATATTTAGTCGTAATCTGGCGGCTCTGGCCCAAGGAAGAAGCAGATTACCGAATTTAGTCGGTAAGCGGTGAACGGTAAACGGTAAACCGTTACCGATCACCGTTTACTGATTACCCAAAACGGGGTCATTATGTCTACTCTCTCCGTCACAATAGATGATCGCCTGCGGCTGGTAACGGCCGTTCTGGCTGCAAGTAATTGGCCCAGCGAAGAACAACGCCAACTCACCCACGCCGTCCATCCCCACGCCAAGCAAGTGCGTCAGTTGGTGCAATCTTTTTCCAGTCATCCCGCCGTTAATGGCACCAATGAAGCGCTGCTCAACGGCGTAGACCTGGCCGATTTGTTTAGTGCGGCGCTGCGCTGTACCTGGCCCGATTTCATCCCTCAAGAAGCGCTGCCCCACCTGCTCAAAATTAAGGATTGGGTGGGGTCGTTGGCTGATTTTGCCGCAAAAACGGCCGTTGCCACCGAATTTTGGCCCCAGCATACGGCCGTCTGGCAAGAAGCCCAATCTGCCCTGGAAGAAATATTTGCCAAAGGCGACCTGTTGGCCGCGCTGGGTCAGTTGGGGGATGTGGTGGATACGGCCGTATCCCTCATGCCCAACCTCATCTTCCCCATGCTTTCCCCCGTGGTTGCGACCCGCGAGGGCGCACTCACCCTGCTGCTGCCCCCGCCCAAAGCTGTCGGCGAATCGCCGCCCTGGCCCTTCGATGAAGACCCCGGCTGGGTTGTGGCCACTGTCGTTGAACAGTTGGTACCTTACCTCCTGCCCGGCGTACTGGTGCCTGCCGACCCCGACCAGCAATTTATGGCAAAGCAGTTGGCTGCGGCCCACTGTTTGGCCACCCTCCTCGATGATTTTGAAGCCCAGGCGTATTTGCTCCGCGCTAAAAAAGAGTACGACCTGCCCCAGCTTCCCATCCTGTTCGCCCAGTTGCAGGCGGAAGTTTATGGTGGAAACGGCCGTTCACTCACGACCGTTCTCCAAAATTAAACCAACCACAGATTACACAGATTTCACAGATTAAAGCGCAAAAAAATCTGTGTAATCTGCGAAATCTGTGGCTAAAGCAAAGGAGAATCCCATGTCCTACGAATTTATTCTCACTCAAACCAACGGCCGTGTCGGCATCGTCCAGTTCAATCGCCCCCAAGCGCTCAACGCACTGAATCGCGGCCTGATGAGCGAACTGATGACCGCCCTGGAAGCGTTCGACGCCGACGACGGCATCGGCTGCATGGTAGTTACCGGCAGCGAAAAAGCGTTCGCCGCCGGAGCCGACATCAAAGAGATGGCCACCGCCACCCCCGTGACCATGCTAGACAATCCATTCATCGGCTACTGGGACCGCTTGCGGCAGATTGGCAAACCGGTGATTGCGGCCGTTTCTGGCTTCGCGCTCGGTGGGGGGTGTGAACTTGCCATGGCCTGCGACATGATTATCGCCAGCGAAACCGCCAAATTTGGCCAGCCCGAAATCAACCTGGGCATCATCCCCGGCGCTGGCGGTACCCAGCGCATGACCTACGCCGTGGGCAAGGCGCTGGCGATGGAAATTGTGTTAAACGGCCGTTTCCTTTCCGCCACCGAAGCCCAACAGCACGGCCTCATCAACCGCGTCGTCCCCGTGGAGCTTTATTTAGAGAAAGCGATCAAATTTGCCGCCGAGATCGCCGCCCGCGCCCCCATCGCCCTGCGCCTGGCTAAAGAAGCCGTCAACGCCGTCTTCGAGACACCGCTGCAAGTTGGGCTGGCCCACGAACGCCGCCTCTTCTACATGCTCTTCAGCACCGAAGACCAAAAAGAAGGCATGGACGCCTTCATCAACAAACGCCCCGCCACCTGGCAAGGCAAATAACCCACCACCCGGTAGGGGCAGACCCCCGTGCCTGCCCCTACAGAAATCCAAAGATGTCGCACAACATGGCTCCTGATCAATAATTCGCATATTGGCCAAAGCTTTGTAGAATTCCCTCCTTGAACAACCCGGTTCAAAAATTTCCTCACAACTTACTTTAGCCACTTTGGCAGCCACCTTGGCACACCAACAGCCAGCAAATCCGTTGTTGGGTTAACTGCTGCCAAAGGCACCCAATCCGCAAGGAACTAGGAGATCATGCATGTCTACAATGAAAGCAGTGCGCATTCACACCTACGGCGACGCTAGCGTTTTAACCTACGAAGACGCACCGCGCCCCACACCCGCAGCAGGCGAACTCCTCATTCGCACAGTCGCCACCACAGCGAACCCATTTGATTACGCCGCCCGCGCTGGGTATATGTCGGGTTTTTTCCCTTACGAATTCCCTCACACTCTTGGTTTAGATGTTTCTGGTGTTGTTGAGGCCGTCGGCGAAGGCGTCACCCAGTTTGCACCTGGCGATGAGGTGATTGCCCGCGCCAATCCAGCACAATGCGGTGCGTATGCGGAATACATTGCCCTCCCGGCTACAGAAGCAGCCCCCAAGCCTGGCTCACTGAGTCACGAGCAGGCGGCGGCGCTGCCGCACGTTGGCTACACTGCTTGGGCCGCTCTCATTGGGGCTGGTGGCATCGAGGCGGGGCAAACAGTGCTCATCCATGCAGCAGCCGGTGGCGTTGGCTCGATGGCCGTGCAGCTGGCCAAATGGCGTGGGGCCACCGTTATTGGCACGGCATCGGCCAGCAACCACGCCTTCGTCAAAGAGCTGGGGGCGGATGAGGTGATTGATTACAACGCGGTTCCTTTTGAATCTGCTGCCAAAGATGTGGATTTGGTGCTGGACACCATTGGTGGGGAAACGTTGGAGCGATCCTGGGGCGTGTTGAAGAAGGGCGGGATGTTGGTTTCATTGTTGCAGCCACCGTCGGAGGAAACGGCCGTTGCCCACGGCGTGCGTCAAGCTTTTGTCATGTCTATGCCGCCCGCTGGTGACGCATTGCGCACCCTGGCCGATCTCGCAGACAGCGGTACCATCAAGCCCGTTGTTTCCTCGGTGATGCCTCTACCCGACATTCAGCAGGCACATGCCCAGGGTGAAGGCCGGCACGTGCGCGGCAAAATTGTGCTGAAGGTATCAGAATAAAGGGTACCCATTCATAGCAGGGCGAGGCAGGCGGTGAGATTCACGGTTTGGTAAACAGAGTTGATAGCCGCCTGCCTCGCTTCTACAATAATGAACATGGCTATGATTCATGTTCATCTTTCTACTCCACCCGCGACAGAGGATTTGGCGATTTTGCAAAGCCAGCTCCACTCCGACGTGCAGCTTACCATTGGCGATTTGCCCAACCCGGCTCAATTTGAAATTTTGGTAAACGGCCGTCCCACTCCCCAAGAACTCAGCGCCAGCCCTCACCTGCACACCGTCATCATCCCCTGGGCAGGCGTGCCGGATGTGACGGCGCAGCGCCTGCACGAATCCCCCCACATCCAGCTGCACAATTTGCACCACAACGCCCCCATCGTGGCCGAAGGGATGCTCATGCTGCTGCTGGGCGTGGCCCGACTGGCGGTGCCGTTCGACCGCGCCTTGCGCCAGGGAGATTGGCGACCCCGCTACCAAAAACCGGCTCCGGCGCAGTTGCTGGCTGGCAAAACGGCCGTCATCCTTGGCTACGGCGCGATTGGTCAACGGCTGGCCCAACTTTGCCACGCCTTGGGCATGATCGTCCACGCCACCCGTCGGTCAATCTCCTCACCGATGACCGAAAACGGCATTGTCATCCACCCCGCAGAAACCCTGCACAACCTGTTACCCCAGGCAAATGCCCTACTCATCTGCCTGCCCCACACGCCAGAAACGGACGGCCTGCTGGGGGCAGCCGAGCTGGCGCTGCTGCCGCCCCGCGCCATTTTGGTCAACGCGGGTCGGGCCGCCATTGTAAACGAGGCTGCGCTTTACGAGGCTTTGGCCAGCGGGCAGCTGCACGGAGCTGGTCTGGACGTGTGGTACAACTATCCACAAGATGAGGCGGCTAGAGAGAGAACGTTTCCAGGGGAACGGCCGTTTCACCAGCTAGACAATGTTCTCCTCAGCCCGCACCGCACTGGCCTGGTCGCCGAGACGGAGCCTTTGCGCCTGGCCGCCCTGGCCGAGCTGCTCAACGCCGCTGCCGAGGGCAATCCATTGCCAAATGCAATTGATTTAACACGCGGCTACTGATAGGTCATGGTATGATAAAGGTTGCAACGGTGAAACGGCCGTTGCGTACAGACTCATTAGTAAAAAGTGAAAAGTAAAAAGTAAGAAGAAAGCACTTTTCACTTTTTACTTTTTACTTATCACTTGTTTTTCAGGCAAAAGGAGCATTCCAAATGAAAAGTCACGAAGTAGATTACCAGGTTTATGGTGATGATTTGCAGTTTGTCGAAATTGAACTGGACCCCAGCGAAACGGTCATCGCCGAAGCGGGTGCCATGATGTATATGGAAGATGGTATCGGTTTTGAAACCAAAATGGGCGATGGTTCCCAGCCGGACAAGGGCTTTCTGGGCGCATTAGGCAGCGCTGCCAAACGTGCCTTTACGGGCGAATCCATCTTCATGACCCACTTTACCAACAACGGCCAGGGCAAAAAGCACGTGGCGTTTGGCGCACCCTACCCCGGCAAAATCATCGCCATCGATCTGGACGAAGCCAACGGCGAGCTGATTTGCCAAAAAGATTCTTTCCTCTGCGCCGCGCTGGGCACCGAGGTGAGCATTGCCTTCAACAAAAAGCTGGGCGCGGGCCTGTTTGGCGGTGAGGGGTTCATATTGCAGCGCTTGCGCGGCGATGGCAACGTCTTCATCCATGCGGGTGGCACCATCGTGGAAAAGCGGCTCAACGGCGAGAAAATTATGGTGGATACCGGCTGTATTGTCGCCTTTGAATCCACCATCAACTACGATATTCAGCGGGCTGGCAACTTGAAGTCCATGGTTTTTGGCGGTGAAGGTCTCTTCCTGGCGACTTTGCAAGGTACAGGTCGCGTCTGGCTACAATCCTTGCCATTCAGCCGCTTGGCTGACCGTGTGCTGCAAAATGCCAAGTTTAGCGGCGGCGGCGGTGGCAAATCCTCTGGCGAAGGCTCCATTTTGGGTCGTACCGTCACCGATTTGCTACAAGGTTAAAAACTTAACCACAGATTTCGCAGATTACACAGATTTTCTATCTTGGCTGGGTAGGTTGTTTGTTTTAAGAAAACGGCCGTACTCCAGAAATTTTAATCTGCGAAATCTGTGTCATCTGTGGCTAAAATCAGGGTCGCCCAGACTTTTTGTAGGACGGCCGTATCCGCAAAAGAAAAGTAAATGGTGCGGGGCTTCAGACGGCTCAAATCATCTGTTGGCCCGCCCCCCACGTAATATTGCAGCGACGCATTTTCATCTTGCCCCCACACTTCTAAAAATGTAATAGCCAGCGTCGGGATTGGCTCCTTGCCATACAAAATCCAGCCCCGCTGCACCTTTTGCAGCGTGCGCGGCGATATAAATTGGTACAAAAATCGCTTGGGTCGGTACTCCACCATGACGATGTGGTCGCCTAGCGGCACGCGCCAGTAATGGGCTGGTTTTTGCAGCAGGACCGTGTCTGCCTTATCGGTGACGGCGTAGCGGCCGGAGGCGTGTACGGCCGTTTTCTCGTTCGGTTTTAGGGGAACGGCCGTTGGGGGTGGGGGAACGGCCGTGTCATCCGCTACAAATTTGTTGTAATCGGCTCGCCGCGCCCGCCGGTACACAAAGCTCACGTAAAACCAGAGCAGCACCGTCAGCCCCACGGCAAACCAGCCCCAGCGACCAATCAGCGCCGCGGCAAACACGGCAAAAATACCCATTCGCAGCCAACCGCTCTGTGGGATGCCCAAAAAGTTGCGCCGCTGGCTGGTGTAGGCAAAAGCGTACAGCCGCCCGATGGCGCTGTAGTAAAAATGTTTGGCTGGTGAGAGGTGGTTCATGTGGGTATTGTACGGGGGAGGGGGGAAAGTAAAAAGTGAAAAGTAAAAAGTGATAAGTGAAGGCCGAACTTTTTACTGTTCACTAATCACTTTTCACGGCTACGCCTACCAAATGAATCTTCCTGTTCACCGGCAAGGCATCCTCTACCAGGGTCATAAGCCGGAAGAGAGGGCGATTGAAGGCGAGGTAAGTTGGGTCGGGGATGGCGTGCAGGTGGGTGAGGTGGAGGCTGCTCGCGGCGGCGAGTTGCTCTAGGGCGGCGTGGCTGTTGGCGCGGTAATGGGTGGCAAAGGTGTCGTCGGCAGAACGGCCGTACAACCCCGCCACCAATCTCCCCTGCAATGCGCCCAACTGCCCCAACGTTTTATTGAGTAAGGCCAGCGGATGACGGCCGTTTGGCGTGATGAACACAAAAACGCCCCCCGGTTTTAGCACACGGGCTACGGATTGGAAGGTGAGAAACGGCCGTGCCAGATGCTCCAACACCCAACTGGCAAATGCCACGTCAAAGCTATTCGGGGCAAACGGCAAGTCGTCGCTGAACGCCACCGCGCTGGTTAAGTTCAGCCGATGTTCTCGCAGCGACAGCCAATCCGGGTCAATGCCCACCACCTGCGCCAACGGATGTTCTAACTGCTCAACTAATCCGCCACGCCCGCAGCCAATGTCCAGCACTTGCGCTGCTGGTGTTAGCTGCTGCCGCACCAAATCGGCATACAGTTCCGTAGCAGGACGCCAACCCGGGTGTGTGGCGCGGTACGCTTCGCGCCACGCATTTTGCTTATCGAGTGAGAGCATCAGAAAAAACTGCTACGGTGCAGGAGCGATGCCTACCAGTAGTGTCAGCCGCGTCGTGCCTTTGTTTTCCACGCCGTGGACGACGCCAGCCGGTGCCCAAACCACGTGGCCACTGCTCGCCACTTGTTGCTCGTCGCCCAACCAAAAATGACCTTCTCCTTCCACCACGTAATAAAATTTGTCTTGGTCGGCGTGGTCGTGTGGCTTTTGTACTTGCCCTGGTTCCAGGCAGTTCAGGCCCAAAAGCAGGGTGTCACTGCGAAACAAGGTGCTTTTAAAGAACTTTTCTGAGCGAGACCCAATGTGATCTTGCAAATTTTTGATCAATTCCATGCGTTCCTCGCTAAAGACTTTTGAAGTTTTGGTACGAATGTAACTGTTTTAGGGGGCAAACTTCAAACGTCTGGTGATAAAAAGTGTGTTGAGGGTTGGAGATTAGAGATTGGAGACTGAGTTAATCTCCAGTCTCCAATCTCCTTTTTTAGGCGGGAGTGAATGGGAGTCGAACCCACCGCCGCCTGCTCGGCGCAGCCGGCCACCAATTTTGAAGACTGGGGCGCCCACCGGGACACAATCACTCCCACGGGGGAGTTTAACGCAGTCGGCGTGTTTTGGGTAACCGGGGTTTCTAAGGCGCAGGGTTTTTCAGTAAAACTGAATGGGACGCGGATGAAGGCAGAAAACGCGGATAAAAAGGTCATAATCCGCGTTTATCCGCGCTAGTCCGCGTCCTTTTTTGCTTAATTTGGATTTACTGAAAAGCCGAATTCTAAGGCAGCGCAGAATCACAATCACCGAGATTGTGGCGCAAGTTTAGTTACGGCCGTATCTCCAAAGGTATCGCCACCGAATCGCCACCTGCGGCCAGTTGCAGCCGCGCCCCGCTTACTGGCTCGTACAGTCCCACCAGGATTTGGTAGCTGCCGGGGGCAAGGTCGGGCGGTAGCGGCAATGTGTGCGTGTCGTCAACCCAGTCGCCTGTGCGCCACAAATTTGTGGGGAAATCGCCCTGTACGGGCGGGGCGTCGCCCGTGGCGAGCAGCGTGCTTTGCGCATCAACCAGGTGGACAAAAACGGTGTATGCTTGCCCTGGCTGGCCTGTTGCTTGCCACAGCAGGGTCAGTGTGAGCGCCTCGCCGGGTTCAGGGGTTGCCGGGGCAATTGTATAGCCTGCGAGCTGAATCCCTTCCTGGAAAACGGCCGTTACCACACTGTCTGGCTTGGGCGGTGGGGTCTTTGTGGCTAATCGGGCGGGAACACCTACCAAAACCAGGGAGAGAGGCTGTCCATTGGCGGCAGTAACGGCCGTTTCTGCCCTCTCAGTTGGGTCATACAAACTGATTGAAAGGCGGAGTTGGGTCGGAGCCAACGCATCTTTGTTGACATAAATATAATAATCGTCCTGCCAAATTTGCCCCAGCTGCCACTGGCTGGTTGGAATTTGGCCGCTGGCCGGGTGTCGATCCACCTGCCCAACCGACTGGAAATTGCGGCCAAGCAGATGAACGCCGCTCAGCAGGTTTACGGAGATGGGCTCCACCAATTGCCAGTAAAGGGTGGCGGTCACGGGCTGTGCGCCGCCGGGCAGCGTGCTTTGGTCTGGAGCCATCTCTACGCCGACGAGCTGAATGGTGCCGCCCGCCGCAGAAAAGGTAATGGGCTCGATTTGGGCTTGCTGGGGAACGGCCGTTGCCGGTTCAGGAAATGCATAGGCAGGGGCAATAACGCGCCAGGCCAGCACTGCCGCGACCAAGGCCAAACCTGCTACGGTTGTAGGCATTGCCCAGTGCCGCCGGTTTGGGGGAAGCCAGCCCAGCAAACCTACGCTCCACAGCACGTTGATGCCGCCCAATGCCGGAAAAATGAGCCGCCCCTGAAATGCGGGCGAAATAATGGTCCAGCGAATGAGCAACCCAAGCAAAATAAGGCTCCAGGCAATGACCAACCAGCTGGCAGCGGGTCGGTTTGGTCTGGGGCGGTTGGGGCGCAGCCAGCCAGCTAATCCCCCCACAAAAAGGAAATTCATGAGCCAGTAAAATGGTTGGGGCGGGGCGATATTGACCCCACCAAATAAACCCCAATAGCTGCGGAAAAAGGTACCAAACTCGGAAACCCAATCAGCCCAGCGCATCGGTTGTTCGCGGGTGCCCTGCACGGCAATAAACGCAGACAGCCCGGTGAGGTCGTGGTAAAGGGATAAGTTGCGCCAAAACCACCAGCCAGTTAGCAAAACGGCCGTTCCCAACACCAACGGCCCGCCAATCCAAAACAGCTGCCACTGTTTTTTACGCCACGCCAGCCAAAACAGCATCAGTCCGGTTAGAGCCAGCAGCCCGGCCAGGCTCAGCTTTGTCAAAATGCCCAGTCCCAGCACGAAGCCCAAGCCAGCATAGCGCCACCAGGCCAGACGCGGATTGGGCTGCTGTTGCCAGAGCCGCACCATGAGCAATAAACCGAGCGTTCCTAAAAAGACGCTTAACGAATCGTTGTTGACGGCTGCGCTGATGAACAGAAACATCGGGTTAAAGGCGGTTAGGGCGGCGGCCAGTAAGCCCACCTGACTAGAAAAAAGCTGCTGTCCCAGAACGGCCGTTAGCCATACCGTCCCTAAACCAAGGCCAATAGACGCCAGCCGAATGACGTAAATTGCCAGGATGCTGCCTTGCCAGGGGAACTGCTCCTTTTCTGGCTGGTGCAGGATGAGATTTTTGTTGCCAATCTGGTTGGGATTGCCCACAAATGCGTGTTTGTTGGTTTGGTGAATTTCGGGCAAATCCGAAGTGTCTATCCAGCTTGTAAGTGCGGCCATCAGACCATAATAAAGTGGCGGTTGTGCCCCTTCTTGCAGCCAAAGCCCCGGATTTTCCGGGTCTAGCACAGGCAATTTGCCTTCTGCCTGAATAAATTGCACCACCGGATAATGTTTATATTCATCAGAAGATTCCAGCGGGGGCGTTGCCAGCATGTATCCCACGCCCAGCACGGCGTAAAGTAGCAAAATTACGCTTAACCAAAGGCGCTGTTTTTTTGAAAAAGGCGGGCTGCTTGTGGATTGAGTCATAAAAATATCACGGCGTAATCGCTGGGCCAGGCAGGGTTGCGGCATTGAGTTCGGTAGCGCTATCGGTGCGGTTCAGTCGGCTGCCATCGGCAAGACGGTAAAACCCCAGGCTAAGGTGGGTGGCGCCAGCTGGTGCATTGGCGGGAATGGTAAAAGTGTGGCTGGTGACAATTTGTTCGCCTGCGCCCCAAAAGTTTGTGGGATAAGCTCCGCCTTGCGGCAACCCATCTGCCTGAACCAGCAGATTATCGTTGGCATCCAGCAAATGGGCAAAGATGGTGTAGCTGTCGGAAAGAGGGCCGCTGCTGTGCCAGGTGAACTGCACGGTAATGGTTTGGTTAACGGCCGTTTCCTCCACTGACCAATCATAACTTACCAAAGAGACGCCTTGCTCAAAGCGGGCAACGGCCGTTTCCGGTGCAGCAAGGGGCGCGCTGGGCTGGGCTGAGAGAATTTTTAGCTGTCTTAAGCCAGTAGGTGCGGGCAGATTTGCAGCAGTTACGGCCGTTAGTCGCTCCCCACTAGGCAAATCATAAAAACCCAGGTCTAACACCGCCACCGTGGGCGATGAAATCGAATTGTTGACCGGGATTTTGTAAGAATCGCAAAAGCGATTCCCTGGCTGCCAGCTGGTCGTTGGCCGTGTTCCCAGACCGGGATAGGTGTCAATTTGCCCCAGAGAGTTAAATTGGTAATCCAGCAGGGCTACGTAGAGCGTGTAATTTTGCTCAATGGGAGCCAGGGCTTCCCAGCAGGCTGTTACGGTGATGGGTTCCCCGGCTGTTGCTTCTGGGGGGGAAACGGCCGTACCCAACAATCGAATTTTATCCGCCCAAACCAGGTTAGCGGGCTGATCAAATTGTTCGGCCGCTGCGTTTGCTGTTAGCAGCGGTGGCGGGGCGTACACCCAGGGCAGGTAAATGGCCGAGCTGTAAATGGCGATGCTTACCAATGGCAGGGTGATGATGGCGGAGAGCAACGGCCGTTTGCCCAGCGGCCTTAGCGTAAACAAACCAGCCGTCAGCAATGCCGCCAAAGCTGCCAATGAAGGAAAGATGTAACGGCCGTTTGCCCCAGTTGGATTCCGAAAAATGTAATAAAACAAGGCCGCGACGTAACTTGCCAAACTGGTGGCAAGCAATAGCCAATAAACGCCGCGTTTTTCACTCAGCAGGTAAGACCAGCCTGTGCGCCATAAGCGAACACCACCAGCAACCAATCCCAGCAGGCAAACCCCGCTAAAAAATGCATAAATGAGCGATGGCAGCGGCACCTGCCCATAACCAAAACGGCCCCACAAATTGCTCCAACTGTAGCCCACATCGGCCCACAGCCGGGCTGCTGTGCGCAGCTCAGGCAATCGTTCGCCCCACACCTGCAACACAATTTCCAAAGCCAGCGGGTCCCCATAAATTTGCCAATTGCGCCCAAACCACCAGCCGGCCACCAGGGCAATGATGCCGCCAATCAGCAAACCCCGGCCAAGCAAAAAACGCCAGGATCGCTTTTGCCAGCTTACCCACAGCAAGGCGATGCTCCAGGGCACCAGAAGCATCAGGCCATTCAACTTTGTTAGCAGCGCCAGACCGCCAACCAGGCCAATCAAAATGGAAATTTCCCAGCGAAACGAATGTTTTAAGGCAAGCAAACAAAGCCACAGCATTACGGATCCCCACATGAAGATCATACTGTCATTGTTCACGGCTCCTGCCAGGTACAAAAGCATAGGGTTTAGCCCGCCAATGGCCAGCAGCAGCGCTGTTTTGTACGGCCGTTCCGGCCACAAACTTTGGCCCATCCCCCAAATAGCAACCACCCCCACCAAAATAAGCATTAACGACCACAGCCGCAGCAAATGAATGATTAGCGCCCCGCCTGCGTACGGAAATTGATTGGTTGGCTCCGGCAAAAATTGCAGCTTGTTGTTTTGGCTCACCAGACCAGCTTCGTGGTAGGCCCAAAATGGATTGCGGGTCGGCACGATTGCCTCTGCCTCTATCTGGCTTACCAGCCATGCCCCGCACCAATAATAAAGCGGCGGCTGGTGGCTTTGTGATTTTTCGCCATCTGGTTCCTGGATGGGCAGCGAACCATTGACCAACAGATGCTGTACAAATTGGTAATGTTGGTACTCGTCTGGCGGCTCAAACAGCGGATTTGCCCAATTTGTGACCAAACCCAGGCTGCCCACCAGCAGCAGGTAAATAAACAAGATGAGGCGTTGGGCTTGTTTTGGGTTCATGGTTATGGGTTGGCGGGTGGCACTGGTTGCAGGATGTAGATGTTGTTGGGAACGGCCGTACCCGCCACAGTTAACGGCAAGCGCACATTACTATCTTCTAGCGAATAAAAGCCCACCGATACGACTAAATCTTCCAAATTCTCAGCGGAATCCAGTGCAGATAGCTCCAGCTGGTGTGAATCTTCCACAATTTCGCCAACGCGCCAGCTAGACGTGGGGCGCAGCCATTTCGCGGGTTCACTGCTAGATTGCAGCAGTGGGGCGCTATTTGCCTGTCCCAAGTGTACAAACACCGCATAATTCGTGTTCATGGTGGCAGTGCTTTCCCAAAAAAGGTCTACCGTCAAACTATCCTCAACGCGATTCAGTCGGTAGCCTGCCAGAGAAATTGCGTCGCCAAAGGCAACCCCGTCCAGAGCAATGGCCTCCTCTGGCAATGTGGTCACAAT
Source organism: Ardenticatenaceae bacterium (assembly GCA_020634455.1). Lineage (GTDB taxonomy): Bacteria > Chloroflexota > Anaerolineae > Promineifilales > Promineifilaceae > Leptofilum. The sequence continues at coordinate 3,184,089 of JACKBQ010000001.1, forward strand.
GGGCCAGCTATTGATGGGTATCCAGCCGCTGTTTACCCAGTTGCCGCCGGTAAACTGGGCGGCCTGCAGAATTTCATCCCCATGAGTAAGCTGCACTTGCAAACGATACCACCCTTCAGACCCAAAGGGGAGGCGCAAATTCAGTGGCGTTTGCCCATAGGTGCCGGGCTGCCATTGTGTGGCCGGGAAGATGGCTGATCCCAAGGGGGAGGCTTGTTCGGCAATGGTGCGGCCCCAAAAATCTACCAAACGCAGGTGGACGACCAAATTCTCTGGCAAATCCTCTTCTGTATACCAAAGTAAATGGCCGATTGCCCACAGCCCGGCCCGAAACTCGTCAGATTGCCAGTTTGTAGAAACCAGCTGAAGTCCGATATCCGGGTAATTTGCCACGTTTTTTTCGGGAACGGCCGTTTGCCAGGCGGGTAGGTTCGTTTGTCCGGTAAAGACAAAAGCGCCTTCCAGTCTAACAAACAGATCGTACAGGATAGGTGGCGTCCCAACAGATAGCGGCAGCCAAAGCTGTTGCCGATAGTAAACATCTTCATCGGGGGTGGTGCCTGTGGGCAAGGCAAGCCTAGCGCATCCTTCGCTCCAAACATTTTGGTTATCGTCTTGTAGCCGCAGGCACGCCGTTGGGGGGTCTTGCTCGGTGTTGCTTTTTGCGGTTTGCCAATAAAGCGCAACCCACACGCCTGCTTCACTAAAGCGCTCCTCCATGCGGATGCCCCGCAGGTGGGATTCTCCCTGCACCAAATCAACAGGGAATACGTCTGCCGGTAAATTGGTGAGGGGATCGGCGCGTTCCAGCAGGCTCAAATAGAGCGTTTCCCAACTGGCCGGAAATTGAGCGGTATCTGCTGAAAACCGTCGTGTTTCTAGCCAACTGGGTACAAACGTTGGGTCAAAATAAGGGGGTGTGGGCGCTGCTACAAACCAAATGCGGTCATAGGTGTCGTGGAGGTGCTGCAATGTTTCCTGGGTAGCGTCCAAATCATTGGTGCCAAATTGGGGAACGGCCGTATACGGCAAATCAGATGCGTAATAATCGTAAGTGGTCATCATGATCGAGCTGTGCCACAAAACAAAATCCCCTGGCTGTCGCCTGGCTTCAATATATTCAGCCAAAGCCCGCACGTCGTCTTTAACAATCGGCGGTGATTGGATGGTTGCCCATAGCTGCTGCCCGCTAAGACCAAGAGCAACAACGCCCAAACCTATCGCCAGCAGCTTTTGCCGCTGCCAAAGCGTGGTCAGACCATGCCCCATCAACAAAAACCAGGCAACAGACAACACCGTCAGGTGGCGCGGATTGGAGTAGTTTGCTTTTAACCAGGAAGCGGCAAAAAAGGCCAGCAAGGTTAATAAAAATCCGCCGCTGCCCAGCAAAAAAACGCGCCAGCGCTTCTCTTTGTCTGGGATGCGTGCTGTCAACAGCCCCACCAGGCCTAAAAGTATGAATGGCCAGATTTGCCAGCCTGCGTTTTCCAGCGGTCCCGCAGAACCCAGCGAGAAGGTATTGATGCCTTCCTGAGCCAAAACCCATAGCTGTCGCTGAGAAAAAGCAAAAAATTCGGGCAGCCCTAAAAGCTCCAGCAAATGGGGTGCCAACACCAGACCGCCAATCAGCAGCAAAATGATGCCGCCGAGCCACCAGCCCCAATGCGGCCGTTTTTGCCCAGCCAGCAGCAGCAAAATAGCGATTGCAAAGGCAATGACAAAAAGACCCGTGTAATGCGTCATGATCAGCAGTAAGCCAACCATGCCTAAGGCAACGAACTGCCACCAGCGATTACCGGGCTGCATCACCGCCCACAGCAGCCGATAAAAAACGAGCGTTTCCAATACCAGCAATGTGTACATGCGTGCTTCGCGGGCATACCAGTAAAAAAAGGGAGAAACCATAACGAGCAGCAGGGTGGTAACGGCCGTACGTCGTCCCCAAACAGTTCGCCCCAAATGGTAAAAACCAGCAACGGCCAGCAGCATAAAAAATAGTGATGGCAAACGGTAGGCAAATTCTGTGCGGCCAATGGCCAGCTGCCATAAGTGCAAGATGAGAAAATAAAATGGCGGGTGTAAGTCTGGCGAGGAGATACCTTGGACGATGTTCCGGTTAGCAAAAATTTGCCCAAAGGATTGCTCTGCCCGAATAACTGTCAGCGCTTCGTCTCGCCACAGGCTGGCACCATCCATCTGGTGCAAATAAAGGGCAAAGACGCTCAACAGGAGTATGACAATTGCCCATAGGGGGAGATTAAATAAGGTTTCCCGCGAACTTTTTTCTTTTACGGACATTGACGCAATTTTACCTGTATCAACGCGGTTGGGCACGTTGACGACCCTGCTGCATTGTGATAAAAAACACAATTGGACAACTCATCCGAACAAAACCACTCAGAAACGGCCGTTCTCGATTGTGAATCGTTGGACAAATGGACGGAGGTAAGGTATATTTTCCGCGCATTCCAGGGTTCCTGGCAGGTATTGCTTGCAACTCAAAAAATGCACCTCGCTGTTGTGGCGGGAAGACCACTCGGACGAAACGCAAAATCAATTAGTTAACAAGACCCAAAAACTCTTCAACATATCTGGATGATGCCTGCATATTATTTATTGTCTAGATTGTGGATTTTCAATAGGAGGTTGGTGGATGGCAACCCTTGCCCCAGATTTTAAGAACATCACAGATTCACTTTTACAGCAGATTAAGGATTTTGACCATCGGGTTGAAGCACGCAGTGTGGGAACGGTAACGGCCGTTTACGACGGTGTGGCTTTGGTAGATGGTTTGCGAGACGTAAAAGCCAGCGAACTTGTCGAATTCGAAAACGGCGTGGCTGGCCTGGCGCTTGACCTTCAAGACAAGGCCGTCGGTGTTGTGGTCATGGGTGACTACGCCGAAATTGAAGTAGGCGATGAAGTACGCGCCACTGGCCGTATTGCCTCCGTTCCAGTGGGCGAGGCCCTGATTGGTCGCGTGGTTGACCCCTTGGGCAACCCTGTGGATGGCAAAGGGCCACTCAATACCAACAAAATCCGCCCCATTCAACGTACAGCCCCCGGCGTAATTGAACGTAAAGGTGTAGATACCCCCGTGCAAACTGGCATCATCTCCATTGATGCTATGTTCCCCATTGGTCGTGGCCAGCGCGAGTTGGTTATTGGTGACCGTCAAACAGGCAAAACCGCTATCTGTTTGGATACTATCATCAACCAGAAGGGTGGCGACATGGTCTGCATTTACGTAGCCATTGGCCAGCGTGTGGGGCAGGTTGCGCAGGTTGTAGATACGCTGGAACGTTACGGGGCAATGGAATATACCACCGTCGTCGTTGCTGGTGCATCTGACCCGGCTCCGCTGCAATATTTTGCACCTTACACCGGCTGCACCATCGGCGAAGAGTTTATGGACAACGGTAAGGATGCCTTGGTCATCTACGACGACCTTTCCAAGCACGCCTGGGCGTATCGCCAGATGTCCCTGATTCTGCGCCGCCCGCCCGGCCGTGAAGCGTATCCAGGTGACATTTTCTCCCTGCATAGCACCCTACTGGAACGTGCCGTTCGTCTGCGCGACGAATGGATCATTGTGGAGAAAGGCACCGAAGTAACGGCCGAAACCAAAGGCGTAAACGGCGAAGTTTACTTTGGTAACCTGGAAGAAGAGCATTACGAAAAAGCGCTCAAAGAATTGGGCGACGATAAATACGAAGTCGCCAAGGTTCCCGGTACGGGTGGTTCCTTAACCGCGCTGCCCATCATCGAGACGCTGTTGGGTGACGTATCGGCTTACATTCCCACCAACGTTATTTCCATTACTGACGGTCAGATTTTCCTAGAAACAGACTTGTTCAACGCTGGTCAACGTCCAGCTATTAACACCGGTTTGTCCGTATCCCGTGTAGGTAGCGCTGCTCAGAAGCGGGCCATGAGTAAGGTGTCTGGTGGTTTGAAGTCTGACCTCTCCCAGTACCGCGAATTGGCCGCTTTTGCCCAGTTCGGTTCCGATTTGGATGCCGCTACTCAGCGTCAGCTATCCCGTGGTGAGCGGCTGATGGAGCTTTTGAAGCAGCCACAGTACAGCCCGTGGCCCTTGGAGCATCAGATTGCGCTCATTTATGCTGGGTCTCGTGGTTTCCTGGATAAGGTTGCGGTGAAAGAAATCTCTCGGTGGGAGCGCGAATTTGTGCGCTACCTGGATACGGCACGTTCCGATGTGGTTGAGCCACTGAAGACAGGTGCCTGGACTGGCGAGATTGAGGCCAATCTGAAGCAGGCCATTGAGGATTTCAACGCCAACTGGACGAATTAATTCATAGGAGAGATTTGTGGCTACCGAACGCGAGTTAAGCAAGCGTATTAAAAGTATCAAGAATATCTCTCAGGTGACGAGTGCGTTAGCGGCCGTTTCTGCATCCAAAGCGAACAAAGCCCAGCGTCAGGTGGAAGCCACGCGGGCGTACGCGGGTAAAGCGTTTGAAATTCTGAACAACTTGGCTTCGCAGCCTGGTGTTGGCGACAATGGGCACCCATTGCTGACGGCACGCCCGACCATCAACAAGATTTCCCTCATTTTGATGACTGGGAATCGTGGGTTGGCTGGTGCCTTTAATAGCAACATGGTTAGCTACGCAGAGCGGTTCCTGAAAGCGTGGAATGTGCCTGTCGAAATTATTGCGGTGGGTCGGAAAGGGCGCGATTTGATGATTCGGCGTGGCTATAACGTGGTCGCGTCCTTTGACAGCATTCCAGATTCTCCCTCGATTTTGGACGTGACGCCCATTTCCCAAATTGCCACGGACGACTTTTTATCTGGCAAGGTGGATCAGGTTTTTGTCGGGTATACCGATTTTATTAACCTGATTGCGAGACGGCCGTCTATCAAGCAGCTTCTTCCCCTTAAACCAACCGACTTTAGTGACATGGCGGTGGCGGAATACGTGTCTAACGTGGACCTCACTGGCGTGTCCGACCGAGTCTATGGGTATGAGCCAGGGCCAGAAGCATTGCTGAATACCGTTGTGCCACGTTTTACCGACTTGCAGGTGTACCAGTCCGTTCTGGAATCGCAAGCAAGTGAGCACAGCGCCCGCTATGTGGCCATGAATAACGCCACAGACAACGCGGCCGAACTGGTAGAGATATTGACATTAGAGCGCAATAAAGCGCGGCAAAGCAGCATTACCAGCGAGATTTTGGACATCGTGGGTGGTGCAGAAGCATTAGCACAAGGCTAGCAAGACAAAGAAGTTCAACTTCTCCGAGAAGTTGAACTTCTAATTACTTAGTTGGAGGATTACATGGCTACAGGCAAGATTTCTGCGATTCGCGGTGTGGTAGTAGATGTTGAGTTTGCAGAAGAAGATATTCCTGAAATTTATGAAGCCCTGAACGTGGCAGCGGATGCAGGACAGTTGGTTCTGGAAGTACAGCAGCATCTGGGTGGCGGTATGGTACGTACCGTGGCGATGGGTTCCACCGATGGTTTGCCGCGTGGGTTAGCAGTGGAAACGACAGGCGCTCCCATCAGTGTTCCTGTAGGCCCGGTGACACTCGGCCGTATTTTCGATGTAGTTGGCAACGCCATTGACGGACACCCAACGCCAGAATCAGATGTTTACTATCCCATTCACCGGAATGCACCTGAATTTCAGGATCAAAGCACAACGATTGAAACCTTTGAGACTGGTATGAAGGTTATTGACCTCATTGCCCCATTTATCAAGGGTGGCAAGACAGGCATCTATGGTGGCGCAGGCACTGGTAAAACCGTAACCATCGCCGAGCTCATTCGCTCGGTGGCTCGTGAACATGAAGGTGTATCTGTGTTTGCAGGTGTAGGCGAGCGCACGCGTGAAGGAACCGACCTGTTCTACGAAATGCAGGAGTACGGTGTACAAGATTCTGTGGCCATGGTGTTTGGCCAGATGAACGAAACGCCTGGTGTGCGTTTGCGTGTAGCCCTCACTGGTCTGGCGATGGCGGAATTTTTCCGTGATGAGGGGCGTGATGTACTGCTCTTCATTGATAACATTTATCGTTACGTTTTGGCCGGGTCTGAAATGTCCGCGTTGTTGGGGCGTATGCCTAGCGCTGTGGGTTACCAGCCCACGTTGGCGGCTGAGATGGGGGCGCTGCAAGAGCGCATTACCTCTACCAAGAAAGGCTCCATCACATCATTGCAAGCAATCTACGTACCGGCCGATGACTACTCCGATCCGGCACCCGTGGTGACCTTCTCTCACATTGACGCCAGCTTGACGCTGGATCGTGGTGTGTTTGCCAAGGGTATTTTCCCGGCCGTAGACCCGCTGTCATCTTCCAGCCGTGCTTTGCAGCCCGATGTGGTTGGTGAAGAGCATTATCGTACCGCCCGCGAGGTGAAGCAGGTTTTGCAAACCTACAAGGACCTTCAGGACATCATTGCTATTTTGGGTATCGATGAGTTAAGTGAAGACCAGAAATTGCTGGTAGCGCGTGCGCGTAAGATTGAGCGATTCCTGGGCCAGCCGATGTTTGTGGCTGAGAAGTTCCACGGTTTGAACGGGCAGTACGTACCGACTAAAGAAACGGTGCGTGGCTTCCGTGAAATTCTGGACGGTAAGCATGATGATTTACCGGAACAGGCTTTCTACATGGTGGGTACCATTGACCAGGCTGTTGAGAAGGCAGAAAAGCTGCGCGCTACTGCGTAGGCGATATTGTTATAGATAAACATTGTAATCAGTAGCAGGTAGCCAACCACTGGTTACAGGCTACTGATTGTTTTTTGAGGTGGATCAATGCCAATTCAATGTGATATTGTGACACAGGAACGGACTGTATTTAGCCAAGAGGTGGCATCTATTTCTTTACCGGGCACGGAAGGGCGTATGGGCGTTTTGCCTAATCATTCGGCTTTGTTAACCACACTGGCTTTTGGTGATGTGTGGGTGCGTCATGTGGATGGCGAGGAAGAGCATTTTGCCATTGGTGGTGGATATGCAGAAGTGCAGCCGGATAAGGTGATTGTTTTGGCCGATTCGGCCGAACAGGCAGAAGAAATTGATCTGGAGCGGGCTGAGCGGGCACGTGAGCGTGCAGAGCAAGCGATGAAAGAGGGTGTGGTGGATGACCCGGATCGGTATGCTCAGATTCAGGCATCGTTGATGCGGGCGCAAATTCGTTTGGATGTGGGTCGGCGTCATGCTGGTCGTCGCCGTCGTGAGATGACGTCGGGTGCGGTTCCTGCCCACCAGGATGAAAACTAGCTGTGGCTATTTTTACGCCGTATGTGGCCATTGATTTGGGCACGGTGAATGTGCTGGTGCATGATCAAGGGCGTGGGGTTGTTCTCCAGGAGCCTTCGGTTGTGGCGATCCAGGAGCATGAGAACAAAACGACGATTGTAGAGGTGGGACGTGCGGCGAAGGAGATGTACGGCCGTACGCCCGAAACAATCGAAGTGATACGGCCGTTACGCGATGGTGTCATTGCTGATTACTTTGTCACTAAGGGAATGCTGGAATATTTCATTGGCAAGGTAGCTGGGCGGTTGCGCCTGCGCAAACCTGTTGTGATGATCAGTGTGCCGTACGGGGTGACGAGCGTAGAGCGTCGCGCCGTGAAAGAAGCGGCCCTGGCGGCTGGGGCGCGCGATCCCGTGCACCTTATTCCAGAACCATTGGCTGCGGCTATTGGTGCAGGTTTACCCATTGGGACACCCACCGGTAATATGATCATTGATATGGGCGGGGGGTCAACAGAAGCGGCCGTTGTCTCCATGAATGGTATCGTCTGCGCTGAGTCCGTTCGCGTAGGTGGTGTACATCTAGATGAAGCCATCATCAACTACATCCGCAAAAAATACAATCTGGTCATTGGCGAGCCTACCGCTGAAGCGATCAAAATAAAGATTGGTTCCGCTATTGATCTGGACGATCAACTCGACATGCAGGTGCAGGGGCGTGACCAGGTTGCTGGCCTACCCAAAACAATCACAATCACTTCAAGTGAAGTAGTCGAAGCTATCTCTGAACCGCTAGCCGCCATTGTGAATGTTGTGCGCGCTGTTTTAGCGAAAACTCCGCCAGAACTTTCATCAGACATTATTGACCGGGGCATGGCGTTGGCAGGTGGTACTGCGCTGCTGCGCGAGATAGACACCTTGCTCACAAGAGAAACTGGTGTGCCAGCTTATGTAGCCGATAATCCCATCGCCTGTACAGCTTTGGGCGCAGGCAAAGCATTGCGTGAATTACCCATCCTTCAACGCAGCGTTGAACTTTAGCCTGACTATGTTTGATGGGAATATGAAAATAAAAAAGCCCTGGTTGAATGCCAGGGCTTTTTATATTTTGAGTGTGTGACTACAAATAATAAGTCATGCGCTGTAGTTGGATAACCGGATCGCTGTAGCTGATTTCTACACCAGCAGGAACGGCTAAATGAATGGGTGCATAGCTCAGGATTGAGCGCACCCCAACAGCAACGAGCCGGTCGGTAATTTCTTGCGCGTGACTGGCAGGTACAACGATGATTGCAACCTTTACATTATTTTCAGCAATAACTTTCTCAAGGTTTGCGACGTCCAATACAACAAGCTGATCCATTTGCTGGCCGATTTTTTCAGGGTCGCTGTCAAAAATCCAGGAAATGCGGAAGCCGCGATGCTCAAACCCGTGGTAATGAGCCAGAGCGTGCCCCAAATAACCAGCACCGACGACGGCAACATGCCACTCTTGTGAGAGTTGCAAAATTTCACGTAGCTGAGTGACCAAATAATTGATGTGGTAGCCAGTTCCCTGCTTGCCAAACTCGCCAAAATGTGACAAATCTTTGCGGATCTGGGCGGAGCTAATGCCCAATCGCTTCCCTAATTCATGGGACGAAGTATTAATTTTGCCTTCGTCTTCGGCTAGTCGAATGAGTTCGCGCAAGTAGATGGGTAAACGGCCAATGACAATGTCCGGTATTTCCCTTGTCACAGCGTCTGTTCCTTGAGTGCTTACAGCTGATCTGTAAGTAAAGATATGGAGAATTGCCTGATAGAAAGATAAAAAACCTATTCGTGTAAGTTTTCACAATTTTAACATAAGAAAAAATGCATAGCAACCGAAGGTAGTTTACCTAAAAAATGAATATTTGATGGGTACACTACGCAAATTTTTTCTGTTTCGTATAATTTCATTGGGTCGCTTGCAAAGGTTTTGCCCAAGTATACGGCCGTTTAGCAAGTGGCATTTTCAACATTTAGTGCCCAATCGCAAATAAAATGTGGGATTGGCGAATGGGCTTAAAGTAGCCGTTCGGTTCGTAAACTGCTAAGTTAATTCTGAACGGCTACTTAGTTTAGGAATGGTTAGTAAAAAATGCGCAGGATTGGAATTATTGTTGGCGTGATTGTACTGGCGGCCATAATTTTTTTTGTGGTTCGCCAACAGCAGCAGGCAGCGGAAGATGCGCAGCCTGAGATTTTACGGGAAGCGACGGTTGAACGTGGTGAAGTGACAGCTACGGTGAATGCAGTCGGTTCGATTGAGCCAGAAGCGTTGGTGTCGTTGACGTTTGGCCTGGGAGGCACCATTCAACAGGTGAACGTGGTGCGGGGGCAGACGGTGGCGGTGGGCGATGTGCTGGCTACGCTGAACACGGATGAGCTGGCGCTGGCGGTGCAGCAGGCGGAGGATGCTTTGCGCATTCAGGAGCTATCGCTGCAACAGCGACTGGACGCAGAACCGTCGGCGGCGACGCTGGCCAGCTCTGAAGCAGACATTGCGGCGGCGGAGGCGAATGTGGCGGTGGCTCAGGCAAATCTGGCGTCGGCGGAAGCGGCCGTTTTGCAAGCCAATGCCCAAAAAGCCCAATTGCTGGCCGGAGCCACGCCGGGTCAAATTGCTCAGGCTCAGGCAAATCTGGCTGCTGCCGAATTGGCGCAGAAAAATGCTCAGGATGCCTACAACAAAACAACTGAATGTTTCACTGGCCCAACGGGTAGTGAAGTGTGCCCTGGTTTGGGTGCGCCAGAGGAGGCAGCGCGGGCGGCGCTGGCCAATGCCAATGCATCGCTGGCGGCGGCCCAGGCTTCGCTGACGGATGTGCAAACGGCCGCTCGTCCCGCAGACATCCAGTTAGCCGATGCGGCGATTGCCAATGCCCAGGCGGGGGTGCAGGCGGCGCAGGGCAACGTGCAGGCCGCCGAGGCGAATCTGGCGCGGGCGCAGGCGGCGTATGATCGTTTGCTGGAGCCGCCGAGCGAGAGTGAGATTGCCGTGCTGGAGGCGCAGGTGGCGGCTGCCCAGACCAATCTGGAATTGGCGCAGCTGCGGCTGGCGCAGTCCCAAATTGTGGCACCCATTGCGGGCACGGTGGCTAATGTGATTATCAACGCGGGTGAATTGGCTTCGCCGGGGGCACCGGCCATCAGTGTGGTGAATGAGGAGGCGTTTCACATCACGGTGAGTGTGGATGAGATTGATATTGATGAGATTGCCTTGGGGCAGTCGGTTGAGGTGAGTGTGGATGCGCTGTCGGATACGGCCGTTTCTGGCAGCATCACCGAAATTGCCCCCACTTCAGCCAGCTCTGGCGGCGTGGTGACCTATTTGGTGACGATCAACATTGATACGGCACAGGAGATTGATTTGCGGCCGGGCATGAGCGCTAGCGCCTCGATTGTGGTGGATGAGGTGGCCGATGTGCTGACCGTGCCCAACTGGGCGATCCGCCTGAACCGGGAGACGGGCGAGGCGTTTGTGAATGTGCTGCAAACTGGGGGCACCATCGAAGAGGTGGTGGTGGAAACGGGGTTGCGCAATGAGCAGTTTAGCGAGGTGCTGGCAGGCCTTAGCGCGGGCGACACGGTGGTGCTGACCAACGACCGCGAAGGGTTCAATATCTTCGGGTCGGAAGAATGATTTTTGGCCACAGAGGGCACAGAGAAAAAAGAGAAAAATCTCTAAAACCTCTGTGCCCTCTGTGGTAAATTAAGGTTAAACATGAACGAAAACGGCCGTAAATCTGTCATCACCATTCAAGGCATGACCAAAGTTTACACGATGGGCGAGCACCAGGTGCGGGCGCTCAACGGGGTGACGCTTTCCATTTACGAAGGCGAATTTTTGTCCATTATGGGGCCGTCTGGTTCCGGTAAATCTACTATGATGAACATGCTGGGGGCGCTAGACAAGCCGACCAGTGGCACTTACCTGCTGGATGGCACCGACGTGAGTAATCTGACCGAAGATGATCTGGCGGACGTGCGCAATCGCAAGATTGGGTTTGTGTTCCAGAGCTTCAACTTGCTGCCGCGAACGGCCGCTTTGCAACAGGTAGAATTGCCTCTCATTTACGCTGGCAAGCGACAACGCGCCCAAAAAGCGGCCGAAGCGCTGCAAATGGTTGGTCTTGGTGACCGGCTGGACCACAAACCGAGCGAGCTGTCGGGTGGGCAGCAGCAGCGGGTGGCCATCGCGCGGGCCCTGGTGAATGAACCAGCCATCATCTTGGCCGACGAGCCGACGGGCAACCTGGACAGCAAATCGGGCACGGAGGTGATGCAGATTTTCCAGCAGCTTAACCGTGAGCGGGGTATCACCGTGGTGTTTGTGACGCACGATCCGTGGATTGCCCGCCACACGGGCCGGGTGGTGACGCTGGCCGATGGCTTGATTGTGCGGGATGAGACGATTGATGATCCATTGGTGGCTGGGGCGACGGAACGGCCGTCTGATGCCTTGCTTCAGTGATCAGGTATTCAGGTGTTTAGGTTGCCACGTGAGCACATGCAAACTTGAACACTTGAACACATGCAAACTTGCAAACATTTATGAACCTACTCGAAAGCATTCGCCTGGCCCTTGTGGGGCTAACCGCCAATAAACTCCGCGCCTTCCTCACCATGCTGGGAATCATCATTGGCGTGGCGGCGGTGATTACACTCATCTCCGTGGGGCGCGGCGTGGAAGCGGTGGTCATTGATGAGTTCCAGGGGCTGGGCAACAACCTGCTCTTTGTTTTCCCTGGCGATATTGATCCCAGCGATCCTGGCCCGGCGCGGGCTGGCGGGGCTGGCTTAACCCTGACAGACGCCGACGCGCTGGCCGACCCGTTCCGCGTGCCAGATTTGCTAGGTGTGGTGCCCAGCTACGACCGCCCGGCCATCGTTTCACATGGGCGGGATGAGACGCGCACGACCATTTCTGGCACCAATACGCAGTTTCCGCTGGTGCGCAATTTTTACCCTGCGCTGGGCGATTTTTTTACCGAGCAGGACGTGGCCAGCGGCAGCCGCGTGGCCGTGATTGGCCAGACGGTGTACGAAGAGCTGTTTGAGGAAGGTGAGTTCCCCATCGGTGAAGATATTCGCATCAACAACGTGAACTTTCGTATTATTGGTTTGCTGGAGGAGAAGGGCGGCTCTGGTTTTAACGACCAGGACAATCTGGTGCTGGTGCCAATTTCCACGGCGCAGCAGCGGCTGTTCCCGGCGCGGCGGGCGGATGGCGAACTGCGGGTGGACGTAATTTATGCCCAGGTCATCAGCGAAGATCGGCAGGACGCGGCCATCATCCAGATGGAGGCGGTGCTGCGGGAACAGCACAACATTACCTTCCGCGATGAGGATGATTTTACGATTTTGAGCCAGTCGGAGTTGTTGGGGGCGTTTGGGCAGATTACCAGCGTGCTCACGATTTTTCTGGGGGTGATCGCCGGAATTTCGCTGCTGGTGGGCGGGATTGGCATTATGAACATCATGCTGGTGAGCGTGACGGAGCGGACGCGGGAGATTGGTCTGCGCAAGGCGGTTGGGGCGAAGTACCGTGACATTTTGACGCAGTTTTTGGTGGAAGCGGTGGTGATTGCCAGCGTGGGCGGGGTGATCGGCTTGATTTTGGGTGCGATTGGTGCGGCCGTTATTAGCAATTTGTCGCCGCTGTTGGATACGGCCGTTGATTGGAATTCAGTCGTATTGGCCATCGGCTTTTCGGCCGGGGTTGGTCTCTTTTTTGGGCTCTACCCCGCCACCCGGGCAGCGCGGCTGAACCCAATTGATGCTTTGAGATATGAATAAACTGGCCACAGATTACACAGATTTCACAGATAGTAATTTTTAATCTGCGTAATCTGCGAAATCTGTGGATAGAAGAAATTATGGTTCTTGAGAATTTGCGGATTGCCATGAACAGCCTGGGAGCAAACAAGCTGCGGGCGGCGCTGACGATGCTGGGCATTATGATTGGCGTGGCGGCGGTGATTACGCTGCTGTCCATTGGCGACGGCGTGACGCGCTTTATTGCGGAGCAGTTCTCCGGGCTGGGCAGCAATCTGGTGTTCATTATTCCTGTGCAGGAGGAGCCGGGGCGACCGGGCAGCGATCCACTGGCGGAATCCACACTGACGCTGCGGGATGCGGAGCTTTTGAATGATCCGGCGCTGGTGCCGGGGGCAGAGGCGGTAGCACCTTCGTTGCTGCGGGATGGCGAACTGCGCTATGGGGGTGAGGTGCGTCAGGTGTCGCTGCGGGCGTCTACGCCAGATTATTTGGCGACGTGGGGTCTGGAATTGGCGTTGGGGGAATTTTTTACGGCCGTTGAGTATAACGGCCGTTCCCGCGTGGTTGTTTTAGGCCCAGATACCGTAACGAATTTGTTCCCCGAAAATGTAGACCCGATTGGCGAAGCCATCAAAATCAACGGGCTGAACTTTCGGGTGATTGGCGTACTGAAGCCAGAGGGGGCGGGTGCGTTTGGCGGTAGCCGGGACGACCTGGCTATTGTGCCGCTGACCACAGCGCAGGACCGTCTGTTTAACAATCGCAGCCTGCGCACGGGCGAATTTCTGGTGGATGCCATTCTGATGAAGGCGGTGGACGATGCAGCGATTGACGGGGCGATCATTGACGCCTCGGAAGTGCTGCGGCAGTCGCACGATATTAATTTCCGCGATGCGGATGATTTCCAAATTTTGACGCAGCAGGATTTTCTGGATGCATTTGGCTCGGTGACCAGCGTGCTGACGGTGTTTTTGGGGGCGATTGCTTCGATTTCACTGCTGGTGGGGGGCATTGGCATCATGAACATCATGTTGGTGAGCGTAACGGAGCGGACGCGTGAGATTGGCCTGCGTAAGGCGGTGGGCGCCAAGCGGCTGGACATTTTGGGTCAGTTCCTGACGGAAGCGGTGATCATGGCTGTGCTGGGCGGTACGTTGGGCATTGTGCTGGGATTAATTGGGGCGTATGCGGTAAGAACGGCCGTTCCCGAACTAGACACTTCCGTCACGTTTGATTCGATCGCTCTGGCGGTTGGTTTTTCCGTGGCTGTAGGACTCTTTTTTGGCATCTATCCCGCCTCCCGCGCCGCCGCGCTGAACCCAATTGATGCCCTGCGGTTTGAGTAGAATCTGCTGATTACTGTTTGTTTTGCACAAAAAACATAAAGAATTGTGAGGTTGAGCTGAAGCCTGTGTCTGGTTCTTCGTAGGTGTAGCCGATGTGCTGGGCGGCTAAAATGGGCCAGTTGAGGTGATTTTGGGCAAAGAAATTTTTGAGCTGCTTTTCTTTGGCTTTGGATTTGTGCAAAAACAGGCAGATTAGACCGCCAGGGTTGAGCCGTGCCGTTAAGGTTTGCAGCAGCGCTTGTTCCTTGGGTAAATCCTTCTTGTGAAAGTGTAAAATCGAGTCCAGCACGATGACATCGTACTTTTGCTGGAATTCGTATTCATAGAAATCGGCGACGATGCCGTTGAGGTTGAGGTTGCGGGTTTTGGCTGTGGCCAGCATTTGGCTGATGCCCAGTTGGGAGGCGTCAATGCCGGTGACGCTGTACCCCAGCTCTGCCAGAAAAAGCGCATCGCGCCCTTGGCCGCAGCCTACGTCCAGCACACTGCCTTTCGGTTCCCAATCACGCATAAAAGCCACGAACTGTGGATACGGCCGTCCGAACAAATTTCCTTGTTGATACAGTTTATCGTAGCTGTTCATCACCTTATCGTACCGCCTCTAAATTATTTTGTCTAACTTATTGCGGCGCAGGATTGCACGGCCGTTTCTGCTATAATTGGCGGCTTATGAAAGGATTTTACTTATGCACGTAGCGTTCAACGCCGCTTTTTGGAACCAGCCGAACACGGGCAGCGGGCAGTACACTCGCCAACTGGTCTACCACCTCAACCGGTTGGTGTCTGATCTGACAATTACACTCATTTTTCCGCAGGTAGCGGGAGAGCCGGAGCCAGAAGACGTGCCGCCAAGTGTGCAGGTGAAGCTGGTTCCGGTTCGGCCAGGCAATGTGGGCAAGGTGTGGTTTGAGCAGTGGCTGTTCCCGAAAGCTTGTCGGGAGGTGGGCGCGACGGTGGCTCATGTGCCGTACTGGGGCGGACCGCTGCAATCCCCTGTACCGCTGGTGGTGACGGTGCATGATTTGACGACGCTGCTGGTGCCTGAATACAGACGGCCGTTCCGCACCCGACTCTACAACGCCCTTGTCTCCGCTTCCGCTCGTGGTGCTACCCGCATCATCACCGATTCCGAAGCCAGCAAGCGAGACATCATCGACCATTTGCACATTCCTGCCGACAAAGTTGAGCGCATCTACCTGGCCGCCGGGCCGCAGTTTAGTCCGCAAGACAGTGGTTTGCTAGAGATGGCCGTCCTGCGCAAATATGATCTGCCCGATTTTTATGCACTTTACCTGGGCGGTTATGAGCTGCACAAAAATGTGACCACGCTGCTGCTGGCCTGGACTTACGTGGGTCAGGCGCTGGGCGAAGATTATCCGCTGGTGTTGGCGGGCACAAAGCCCACCCAGGCCAACGAAATCTACCCGGATTACGACAATTACATTCAGCAACTGGGCATTGAGGGGTACGTGCGCTGGATTGGCTACGTGGCGGAAGAAGATAAGCCGGTGCTGTACCGCAACGCCGAAACGTTCATCTTCCCCAGCCGCCGTGAGGGGTTTGGCTTGGGCATTTTGGAGGCGTTGGCTTCTGGTACACCGGTGGTGACCACGACGGCTTCGTCGCTGCCAGAAGTTCTGGGGGATGCTGGCTTTGCTGTTGAGCCTGATGATGCCCGCGGCATGGCTGGGGCGATCATCTCCACCATCATCCAGGACAATTTGCGGGCGGAGCTGCGGCAGAAGGGGCCACAACAGGCGGCTAATTTTTCCTGGGAACAGACGGCCACCGAGACGTTGCTGGTGTATGATGCGGTGGTCGGGGGGGCGGTAACCCGTAATCGGTAATCCGTGTTCAGTAAAACACCGATTACCGTTCACCGATTACGGCACCTCTTCACCAAGTTGAATGGAATTTACAATGTCGGCCATGAGCTGGCCGTATTGGTCGTTTTGGCTGGCATCGTGTACGGCGGCGACGATGGCGGTCTGGTTCACTGTCAGATTTTCTATCATCACGTAGCGTAAAATTATCTTGTTGCCTTCGGTGCTTGGGCCGCGCAAGACGGTTTGTACGGCCGTTTGCGCATTGATGGTGGTTTGCTCAATCTCCTGCAAAACTTCAACCTCTTCCTGAGCGCGGAAGCTGCGAACGGCCGTTTCTACCATCTCCGTTAGTGCGGCCGTTCCCGTAAAAGTAGACGGGGTAACAGTGATATTGATGACTGCGCCATTTACCACAGAATTAGTAAGCAGCATCTCCTCATTTGAGGCGATCGTAATCGAATCTTCGTTGTCTTCCACACTCCAACTTTCCGGTACCTGCAAGGTGATCGGGTAATTGGAGCTGGTGTAGGTGACCAAATTTTCTTCTTTGGGGCCACAGGCCAGCAAAAATAGCGGAATGAACAAAAGAAAAGCCAAACGTTTCATGCAAAAAACTCCTTCAAAATGAACCTCCGGGAGGTTGATCGCACAACAAAGGTCATCTTTAGAACCTCCCGGAGGTTGGTTTTCACTTTCGTTATGGTGGTTGGGTAAAATAATGATGCAAACTCTACCCTCCCTAGCTTGCCGGAACAAGCTAACCAAACCAATTAAGCCAAATTGGCGCGGTTTTCACTCATGCGGGTTGCGATCCTACCCTTGGGCATGTAAAATCCGCCGAATTTAGGTGCAAATGACACCAGTAAAAAAGTGGAGTTTTATGACTGTTCATCATCAATTAGCGGCCGTTTTGCAAGAAGCACTCCAGGCCGCCCAAACTGCTGGGGCATTGCCCTCTTTTGATCCACCTGAAATCACCATCGAACGGCCGCGTGATGTGGCGTTTGGCGATTATGCTTCCCCCACGCCGCTGAAGCTGGCCCGCGACGCGCGCATGGCTCCCATCAAAATTGCCCAGGCCATCGTGGATCATCTACCCGCCACGGATTACATTGAAGAAGTCACTGTTGCGCCGCCTGGGTTCATCAACATTCGCCTGACCGAGGCGCGGTTGCAGCAGGTGTTGGAGGATGTGCTGAATGAGGGGGATGCATACGGCCGTATCCACCTCGGCGATGGCAAAAAAGCCCAAATTGAGTGCGTCAGCGCCAACCCAACCGGGCCGATTCATATCGGCCGTACCCGTGGCGGCGTCATGGGCGATACCCTCGCCCGCGCCATGCGTCTGGCCGGATACGAAGTTGTGCTGGAATATTACTACAACGATGCCGGACGTCAGGTCACCATGCTCGGTGAATCCACCAAAATTCGCTACCTGCAACTGCTCGGCCAGGATGCCGAGCTGGGGCCAGATCATTACAAAGGCGATTACATCACCGATATTGCCCGCGAGCTGTACGAAGCGCATGGCGATACCCTGCAAAACGAACCCACCGACTACTTCGGCAATTACGCCAAAGACAAAATTTCCCAAAGCCAAAAAGAGACCCTGCGCCGCATCAATATCGTTTTTGACGTCTATTACAACGAGCAAAGCCTTTATGAAACCGGGCGCGTTTGGGAAGCGCTGGAAACTTTGCAGCAAAAAGGGTACGTCTACGCGCAAGACAATGCCCAATGGTTCAAAACCACCGAATTTGGCGACGAAAAAGATCGCGTACTTGTTAAACAAACCGGGGAACCCACCTACCGTATGCCCGATATTGCTTACCATTGGGACAAAGCCCAGCGCGGCTTTGACCTCGTTGTAGACATCTTCGGGCCAGACCACCATGCCACCGCGCCCCAGGTGCTCATGGGCGTGCAGGCGCTCGGCTACCCCACAGATTTTGTGCGTACCGTCTTGCACCAAATCATCAGCATCATCAGGGATGGTCAGGAAGTAAAGATGAGTACCCGCGCTGGGACGTTTGTGGCTCTGGACGATATTCTGGATGAAGTTGGCCCTGATCCCATCCGTTACTTCATGATTTCCCGCTCAGGCAACAGCCCCATAGATTTCGATCTCAATCTGGCCCTGGAAAAATCGGACAAAAACCCGGTTTACTACATCCAAAACGCCCACGTGCGCTGCGCTGGCATCTTCCGCAAATGGGCCGAAGCGGGCGGCGACCCGGAGGCTGACGCCGATGCCGATCTCAGTCTGTTGACCCACGAAAATGAGTTGGCTTTTATGCGTAAGGCGATGGAATTAACGGCCGTTGTTGAGCAGATGACGCTCACCTCAGAGCCGCACCACATCGCCTTTTACGCTTACGATCTGGCCGCAGCTTTTCATCCTACCTATGAAAAGTGCCGCGTACTGAGCGACGATGTACCAGAGCCGTTGCGCCGGGCGCGTTTGCACTTTTATCGGGCGGCTCAGCGGCTGTTTGCCCACGTTCTGAGCCTCATGGGGATGAGCGCTCCTGAAGTTATGTAAATTTGTATTTTTTTGTAATAACCACGTAAAGGAAAAACAATGGCTATAAAATCAGACAGTTGGATTCGCCGTATGGCATTGGAACAGAAGATGATCGAGCCTTTTGTAGATGGGCAAGTGCGCGAGGGCGTCATTTCTTACGGGCTATCATCCTACGGGTACGACATTCGGGTCACCAACGAGTTCAAGATTTTTACCAATGTGCATTCGGCCGTTGTAGATCCTAAGCATTTTGATCCCAAATCCTTTGTGGATTTCAAGGGAGACGTCTGCGTGATTCCGCCAAACTCATTTGTGTTGGCCCAAACAGTTGAATATTTTCGTATTCCGCGCGATGTGCTGACGGTTTGTTTGGGTAAATCTACCTACGCTCGCTGTGGTCTCATTGTTAACGTGACGCCCTTTGAACCAGAGTGGGAGGGGTATGTGACGCTGGAAATTTCTAACACCACGCCGCTGCCTGCCCGGGTTTATGCCAATGAAGGCATTGCGCAGGTTCTTTTCTTTCAATCGGATGAAATTTGTGAGACGTCGTATGCGGATCGCAAGGGGAAATACCAGAAGCAGCAGAGCATTGTGCTGCCCCGAATTTAGCGAGGGCTTGCGCGTTAAGCAACAGCCGCTATAATTCTGTTCCTCCCTGATTTAGGGCGCTTAGCTCAGTTGGTTAGAGCACTTCGTTTACACCGAAGGGGTCGGGGGTTCGAGTCCCTCAGCGCCCATTTTATCCCCTTGTTATCCATATACATTTTGTTATAATCGCGATTGTGACAAAAAGCACACAATTATTTTCATTGTATTTTTGCTACAAATAGATAGAAATCGCTGGAAGAATCTTCTTGAAGAAACAATTAGTAGGAGAATAGCCTCATGGCAAATGCAGCCGTAAGCGCCGAAGCAAAGAGCGGCGGTATCTCAAGACGAGAATTTCTTTATTATATTTGGGGAGCATCTATCGCTCTCTACGCTGCCCAGTTTTCTGGCTTGTTGATCTGGTTCTTACTGCCTCGTTTTCGTGAGGGTGAGTTTGGTGGTAAGTTCATCCTTTCGATTGATCAACTTCCAGAGGTTAATGCTGAACCAGCCAATATCCCTTCTGGGCGTTTTTGGCTAGTAAATCTGGATACGCGAGCGCCAAATGAGTTAATGAAAAAAGCGCCAGATGAATCGGAAGAGATTGTTGGTGTGGCCGCCATTTACAAAGTTTGTACGCATTTGGGTTGTATTTATGCCTGGACAGCAGCTAATAATCGGTTTGAGTGCCCCTGTCATGGTTCCAAGTATCGATTAGACGGCCGTCGTATTGAGTCTCCAGCACCCCGTACACTGGATCGGTTCCGGATGGAATTTCTGGACGCAGACAAAAACCCAATTCCTGATACGTTATCTGAGTTAGTAGATGATTTTTATGCACCAGTACCAATTCCAGATAATGCATCCTTCATTAGCGTAGATACCGGTGATCGCAAAATGGGGCCATCGCCAGCTCTGATTTGCAGCTTTACCAACGAGTGCCCATAAAAGAGAAAAGAGGATTAAGGAGTTAGAGTATGGCTACCTTTTTTGAACAAGTCAGCGAAATGGGGGTCAAACAGGCCGTTATAACCAAAGCCGATGATGTGGTGGAACGCCTGACCGCTGGTATGAACATCAGCGACATTCGTAGTGCCCTTCGGGGTGACGAACCTCGTCGCCCAAACCCACGCTTGCGCCCTCACGCAGATAGCTTCTGGTTTCACATTCGCCCCAGTTTTTATCACACAGAGGTTACCCACATTTATCCTACCTTCCGGCTGGGTTGGCTTTCTACCTTCATGTTTGTGTGGGAAACCATTACCGGTATTATTTTGATGGTGTTTTACACACCAAGCCCCTTGGTAGCTTACGACAATATGTGGAATATTTTGGGCAATGTGCCGCTAGGCCAATTGATGCGTAACATGCATCGTTTGGGCGCAGAAGTAATGGTCCTGGTGGTGGCCTTGCATATGCTCAGGACGTTTATAACGGGCAGCTATAAAAAGCCGCGCCAGTTTACCTGGGCCACAGGCGTCATCTTGTTGACCCTAACGGCGTTGTTAAGTTTTTCTGGGTACTTGCTGCCTTGGGATCAGTTGGCTTATTGGGCTTTGACGGTATTCCTTTCTGGCGCTGAGGCTGCGCCTGCGCCTGCTCAGTTTAACGCAAATGTACTCCTGGTTTTGCAGGGTGCGCCGTCATTAGGGGCGGGTGGTTTGTTGCGCTGGTATCTTTTCCATGTGCTTTTGCTGCCGTTGATTACGGCCGTATTCTTCTTTGTCCATTATTATAAAGTGGTTTTGTACGGCATTTCCTTGCCACCCGGTCGTGAGGAGATTGGTGAAGATACAGCCAAACGCGTACCTAAAAATGAACGTACTTACTTTACCCCAGATATTTTGACCAGCGAACTGATGTGGACAGCACTTACTACACTATTCCTTGTGGCTGGCTCACTATGGTTCTGGGATGCGCCGTTGGAGCACCATGCAGATCCCATTGTGACACCGTTGCATGTGGTCGCTCCGTGGTATCTGTCATGGTCACAAGGCTGGCTAAAGCTGGCGGACAAAACAATTGTCGTTGGCTTTATTCCCGTGTTGATTGTGATGTTCCTCTTGATGCCGTATGTTGAGGTAGGTAAGAGCCGTCGTTATGCAGATCGCCGGGTTGGTTTAACCGTTGCCTCACTTTTCTTTGCTTTCATGCTGGTTTCCAACTGGATGGGTTCACCAGAATTTCGTGTGGAAAGCTCTCCCGAGCTTGAGGTAGCTCAGGAAATTATGCCGCAAGAAGGCCCCAATGTGTTGCTGGGCGTTCCGTATGAATATCTGGAAACTGGTATTTACTTACCCGGTGAAGAAATTCCCGACAACCCCTATTTGACACGTGCTTTGGAAGAGTTCGAAGCTGCGATGCAAAACCATAGTTGTTATTTAAGTGGCAACCCCAATATGCCACGCGAGGGTGTTTGGGACGATTGCAAGATTTTGGAAGGCGGTCGCTATGGTAACAACTTTGGCGACAATGCAATGCCAGACCCATATGCATATTTGCGCATCACCCAGGAACAGGCAAATATGGTTCGGTTGACCTTAACATTTGAAGTGCCTGACCCCGACAATCCTGGCGAGTTCCTGGTGCAATCTGGTGATTCCATCTTTGCTTTCCGGCATGAAGGTTCTTTCTACGAAGAGGAATGTAGATTCTTAAATAAAGATTGCTAGGGCTAATGATTAGTTGCTAGTGGTTAATAGTTGGTGGCTCTTGGGCCATTTAGACAAGATTGAAAGCGATATGAGGATACGCTTATGCAAGTAAAAGTTGTAATTGGAACGATCGCATTTATGCTGACGATGATTATTTTGGGCTATGCAGCTTTGCGTGAGCCTGAGCGGCTGGGGCATTTTACGGCCGCTCGTGAGGGGCGTACCATTGAAACTGGTGCAAAACTGTATACAGATAACTGTGCCACCTGTCATGGTGTGGACGGTAAAGCTGAAGAATGTTATGACGCAGCTGGTAATTCGATTACTTGCCAAGGGTTGCCATTAAACAGCTATTTTCTGGTGTGTGGCGATGCACCTGCTCGCCTGGAACAAACGCGCTTTGAGGGAACAAAGCAGCAATTCGTTGAACGGACAATTGCTGCCGGGCGATCTGGTACAGTGATGCCTGCCTGGTCTGGTCGTTATGGTGGCCCGATGCGTGATGATCAGGTGCAAAATGTGGCTGCATTTGTGCTGAATTTTGCCAATGAGGAATTTTGCGCTCAGGAGCCAATTACTTTTGACTGGCCGGAATCTGTGGATGACTTGCTGGTGCTAGAGACAGATGATTTTGTTGCAACGCCAGGTGATGCAGAGAATGGGGCAGCGCTGTATGCCAGCTATGGCTGTAATGCTTGTCATGGGAATGTTGATGAGGCTGGTTCAAACCAGATTGGGCCTTGGCTTGGTGAGATTGCTGAGGTTGGAGCGACGCGCGTTGAGGGACAAACGGCCGCTCAGTATGTATACGAATCCGTCTTGTATCCCAATAACCACATTGCGCCAGATTGTGCCCAAGGGCCATGTACAAACCCCAGCGCCATGCGTGCCGACTATGCGTTTGCCATTGCCGGTAATACGCCGCAGGATCTGATTGATTTGCTGGCTTATCTGGTTGGCCAATAGTCAACTATTAGCACACGCAATGCTTGAAAATACCCGGTAAACTTGTCGGGCGTTTTCCAGATTTTTAATAGATGAGAAGCCCCCTACTTATTAAGTAGGGGGCTTCTTGTTTTTGGAAGGACTCAGATAGCCGACATGATGCTTTGGCGCAACGGCCGTTCCTCAATATCAGACGCATCCAACTTGTCCGCACCCAAAAACTGTACAAAGCGGGCAAACCCGCGCCCCTCCCTGCTGGAGCGCGGTCTTCGGCGAGCGCGAAACCTGGTTCGGTTGCGGTCGGCGTCCCCGCCGTACCGCTTATTCTGTCATTTAGAACGCCTGAATTTTAGCATGGGTTCGGCGGGCAATCGGCCCATTAACCGTTAACAATTAACCATCCTCGTAGCCATCCCGTTTGCCAAGCAATGAGCCAGCGTAGAGCATCATGCGACTGAAAAGTGTACCCTGTCCGTAATCGGTAAACCGTCATCAGTAATCCGTCAACCGATTACCGATAACCGACCACCGATTACGGATAACCGATTACCGCAACCAGGGGGTACAAAAACATGAACCAGCGCTACCGCTTTTTGCTCATTTGTTTGGCACTTTTTACCATTTTAGCCGCTTGCCAGGGAAATCAAACACCCGCACCAACGGCCGTTTCCACCACTCGCAACGAAACCATCGAAGTTGAACCTGCTGACCCAACGGCCGTACCGGCTAGTGAGCCTGCCGAACCACCCGATCACCTCGCCTGGGAAATTGCAGGCGACTTCGATTTGGACAACTACCCACCCTACGAACCGCTCATCATCCGCTTTAACCAGCCGATGGTCACCAACGTGCCCCGTCCGCTCCACTTTTCCCCGCCCATCAGCGGCAAATTTGGCTGGAGCACCGATCACACCACGCTTGTCTTCACCCCCGATACCGCCTTCAGCAGCAACCGCGACTACACCGTAGAATTTGATTCCCGCCTGAAAAGCGAGACGGAGTTGGCGCTAGAGGCCGTTTCCCTGCAACTCCACACCCAGTACAGCCCGCGCATTACCCAACGTTGGCCCAACGGCCGTACCCTCACCCAGCGCCAACCCAGCTTCGACCTCACCTTCATCCAGGAAATGGACCACGCCAGCGTGGCCGACGCCCTGCAAATGAGCCCCGCCCTGCCTTACGAACTGACCTGGAACGACAACATCCTCACCCTCAGCCTCACCGAGCCGCTGGCTTTTGACACCCAATACACCTTCACCCTCGCCAACAGTGCCGCCGACACCGATGGCTTGCGGATGGCGCAAGAGTATCTCTGGACCGCCATTCTGGCCGACCCGTTGGCTTCCGTTTCCTGGCCCACCGCCACCAACAACACCGACCCCATCACCATCCAGTTCAACTACCCGATGAACCGGGCCAGCGTCAGCAGCGCTCTCAAAATTGAGCCAGCCATCAGTGGCAAGCTCAGCTGGAATGAAGAGTACACCCGCGCCGAACTGACCCCCAACCAGCAGCTCCCGGCCGACACTCGCTACACCATCAGCTTTGGCGATGGCCTGCGCGACGCCGACGGTTTCGACATTCCCGCGCCGGAAGCGGTCGAATTTACGACCCCGCCCGTCATCCTTTCCGCCACACCGCGCGGTGTGGGCAACCACCCCGCCGACACCATCAACATTCGCTTTGATCGGCTGATGGACCCCGCCACCGCCGAAGCCGCCTTCACCATTGAACCGGCCACCGACGGCCGTTTCCATTGGGAAGAAACCACGCTCATCTTCACCCCCGCCGACGGCTACCTGGCGGAAAACAGCAGCTACACCATTACCATCGCCCCCACCGCCCTCAGCGCCGACGGCGAGCAAATTATGAACGCCGCCTACAGCTGGGAGTTCAGCACCAAGGCGCTGGAGGATGTGGCTAACTTTGGCTACGGCCCCAACGCCCAGGTTTTGGACCTGAACGGCCGTCGCGCCATCCAGTTCCAGGCGTTCCGGCGGGATGAACTCCAATTCCAGTTTGAGCTGTACCAGCTCACCATGACCCAATTTTTAGACCGGTACTCCTCCGGTTTTCACGGCTGGATTTGGCGGGATCAGGCTGAAGACCCCATTGACCTGAGCGGCACGGAGCTGGTGGCCGACTGGCAGATGACCAGTGTCACCCCGCTGCAAGAATGGTCCAACGTGCAGGAAACCAGCCTGCCCGACGAGATTGGCCCCGGCCTGTACATCCTCAACCTCATCGCGGGCAGCGTCAATGACCAGCTCATCCTCGTTGTCAGCGAAAACGTCGTCTCTGTGAAGCAGGCCGATGAGCAGCTTCTCGTTTGGGTGACGGACATCAATGACGCGCCCGTGCCGAATACGGCCGTAACCATCTACGCCCGCAGCGGGGCCACCCTGGCAAATGGGCAAACCAACGAAGACGGTCTGTTCGAGACCGACCTGCTCCCCTTTGCCGAAGGCGGCCCGCCCAGCACCGAGCCGCTCATCGTCGCTGCCCAGGTAGGCAACGACATCACCCTCACCGGGCTTTCCAGCGAGTGGCAAAGCAGCTGGGGCTATTACGATTGGCAATCCAACCGCCCGCAAGATGCCCAATCCGCCGCTTTCGTCTTCACCGAACGGCCGATTTACCAACCCGGCCAAACGGTCTACTTCAAAGCAATCCTGCGCCTGGACGATGATGCGTTGCTCACCGTGCCGCCAGAAGGAACGGCCGTTACCATCCGCATTCGGGACAGCCGCCAAAACGTGGTGCAAACGCAAGAACTGTTCAGCAACGGTTTTGGTAGCGTCAACGGCAGCTTCCAGATTGCCGAGGGTGCGTCGCTGGGCGTCTACTCCGTCGAGGCCACGCTGAACGGCACGCCGCACACGCAAATTTTCAAGGTAGAAGATTATCGCAAGCCCGACTACGAAGTGATCGTCACCACCGAATCGGCCGCTTACGTGCAGGGCGACACCGTGAACGTGACCGTAGACACCGCCTACTTTTTTGGCGAACCGGTGATCAATGCGGAAGTGGTTTTGCGCCGCTTCCAGGTAACGGAAGATTGGTACACCCCCAGCCTGTACACCTGGTATGAGCTGTACGGCATGGAAGAACTGCGCGGCACCTCGGATGAAAACGGCCGTGCCACCTTTAGCTTCCCGCTGCGTGGCGAAGGGCTGTACTTCCAGCAAAACGATTGGCAGAGCAGCCTGGGGCAAATCCAGTGGGGCATCGAGGCCACCGTGGACGACGGCAGCCGCCAAACCGTCAGCGGCCACGCCATCATCACCATCTACGACGCGGCCGAATTTTTGACGGTTGACGCGGACGGCTTTGTGCAAGAACCGGGACGGCCGTTCAACATCAACGCCACCGTGGAAACTGTGTTTGGGCGACCAGTGGCCAATCGCCAATTGGAATTTAGCCTGCGCCGCTGGAACCATACCACGGGCGAATACAGCCTCATCGTTCAGTCAGAAAATATGGCAACTGGGGAAAACGGCCGTGCCGACCTCACCTTCACCATCGAAGAACCTGGCTACTACCAGATTCGCGTTACTGGGTTGGACAATCGCGGCCAGCGCATGACCTTCAACACCTGGGTCTACGCCTTCAGCGACTTTTACTCCAGCTGGTACGGCAGCGACAGCGGCGATCTAAACATCAAGCCAGACCAATCCGAATACCAACCCGGCGACGTGGCCCAACTGCTGGTGGAAACCACCGTCAGTGGCCCGGCGCTGCTCACCGTAGAGCGCGGCTCGATTCGCCGCCAGGAGCTGGTGCAGCTCACCGCACCCGTCACCATGCTGCCGCTCACCATCGAAGAAGGGGACGTGCCCAACATTTACGTGGCGATTAACATCTGGCAGGAACAAGAAACCGAAGTGACGGCCAACACCAGCAGCAGCCTGCCGGATAGCCGCCTGATGACGAGTTATGTTAATCTGTCCGTACCCGCCTTCACCAAGCGGCTCAACGTCGTGATTACGCCGGACAAGGCGGAATACGCCCCAGGCGAAGAAGCGACCTTCACCGTGCGCGTCACCAACTATCGCGGCGAGCCGGTTTCGGCCGAAGTGTCGCTGGCGCTGGTGGATGAAGCCATCTTTGCCCTCAGCCCGGAGCTGAACGGCCCAATGTACGATGATTTTTACTATCAACGGAGCGATACCGTGAGCACCTACAACGGTCTGAATCCCGTCCGCTACCTCTGGGATGGCGGTATGGGCGGCGGCGGCGATGGCGGCGCGATAGCCAATGGCCCACGCCAGAATTTCCCGGATACGGCCGTTTGGCAACCCGTCCTCTACACCGATTTCAACGGCGAAGTGAGCATCACCACCACCTTGCCAGACAGTTTAACCAGCTGGCGCGCTACCGCCAAAGCGACCACGGCGGACACGCAGGTGGGTGAAGCGATTGCCAACGTCATCACCAAACAAGATGTGATAGTACGGCCGTTGCTGCCGCGCATTCTCACCGCCGGGGACACGATGGCGCTGTCGGCGATTGTGCATAATTACAGTGAAGTGGCGCAGGAGCTGGAAGTTACATTAGAGACTGGAGACTGGGGACTGGAGATTGTTGGTGAAGCAGTGCAGACCGTGACGATTCAGCCGGGGCAGCAGCGGATTGTGGGCTGGCTGGTGGAGGCGGTTGAAGCAGGCGAGGTGGATGTGGTGATTACGGCCGTTCCCACCTCTAGCAATGGCCCATCCGACGCCATTTTGCTGCTGCTCACCATCCAGCCGCTGGCCGTGCCAGACGTCACCACCCAGGTGGGGCAGTTCACCGGGCGGTATGAAGCCACGGTCAATGTGCCCGCCGACGCCCTGCCGATGAGCGTGGTTGAATTGCAGCTTAGCCGCTCCATCGCGGGCAGCATGTTGGAAGGGTTGCAATACCTCACCGGCTATCCGTACGGCTGCGTGGAGCAAACGATGAGCAAGGCGCTGCCCAACGCCGTCGTTGGCCGAGCCCTGAACCAGCTTGGTGTCACCAATCCCACCCTGCAAGCGGAGCTGCCAGGGCAGATCAGCGCCAGCATCCAGCGGCTGTACGGCTTCCAGCACAACGACGGCGGCTGGGGCTGGTGGTACGACGACGACACGCACGACTACCAGACGGCCTGGGTCATCTTTGGCCTGGCCCAGGTGGCTGACGCGGGCTACGAAATTGATCCCGCCGTGATTGAGCGGGGCGTCACCTGGCTAAACGACAATCGGGCCAACATGGACCCGCGCACCCGCGCCTTTGCCCTGTACGCCATGGCCGTGGCCGGGCTGCCCAACGAGGAAGCGACGCTGGGGATGGCTGGCGGCCACACCAATCTCAACGGCGATGAGTTCAGCCTGGCGGCACTGGCGCTGACGCTGCACAAAATCGGCGAAGATGAACTGGCGGTTGAGATTTTGGCGGAACTGGAGGCAACGGCCGTTTCCCGCGACAACAACGTCTACTGGGAAGGAGCCACTCACGACGGCTACTATTACGACAAAGTGATGTCCTCCGACATTCGCACCACGGCGCTGGCGCTGAGCGCCTACAGCCAGATTCAGCCGCGCAGTGAGCTGATTCCCGGCATGGTGCGCTGGCTGATGAGCCAGCGGCGCAGCCAGGGCTGGGGCACCACCAACGAAACCTCGTTTGCCATCCTGGGCCTGACCGACCACCTGCTGGCGACCAGTTTTAGCGAGGCGGCGGCCAGCACCAGCTACACGGTGCAGGTGAATGGCGAAACGGTCGCCAGCGGCAATCTGGGGCGCGGCGAACCGGCCGTCTCCCTGACGATTCCACTGGAAGAGTTGCAACTGGGCGACAACGAGATTGTGCTGACCCAAAGCGGGGGCGGGCGACTGTACTTTGTGCTGAACGGCCGTATGTACCTGCCCTACGATGAAATCGAAGCGGCGGGTGGTGCGCGCGTTACCCGCACCTACCGCGACGCGGAGACGGGGGCTGAGTTGGAGACCATCCAGCCAGGGCAACTGGTGGAGGTGCGCCTGACGGTGGATTTGCCCGACGACGGCAGCTACATCATCATCGAAGATCGGCTGCCGGGCGGCCTGGAAGCGCTGAACGAAGGGTTGGCCACCACCAGCCACGTGGCGGATGCGTACAGTGGGCCGGTCTACTACTGGCGCGAGCTGGGCTACAACTACAAGGAGATTCGCGGCGACCGGGTCAGCTTCTTTGTGACGGAGATGGACGGCCGTTTGCACACCTTCACCTACTTTGCCCGGGCCACGCAGGCAGGCAGCTTCACCGCCATGCCCGCCGAGGTGTACGCGATGTACGATACGGCCGTGTGGGGTCGTTCTGCCAGTAATCAGATTGTGATTACATCGGTAGAATAACGACGGTAGGGGCGACCCGCCGTGGTCGCCTCAATTTGGGCAGACACAGGGGTCTGCCCCTACCATAACAATGGATGAATTGATGAAATTAAAATTTTTTGTAGCCGTGGGTTTGTTTTTGACATTGGTGGCTTGTGGCCCAACGGCCGTTTCCCCCGAAACCGAAACCGCCAGCCGACCCACTGCGATTGCAACGGCCGTTGCCCAACTTACCGAAACGCCGACGCAGATGGCAACGGCCGTATCGACTACGCTACCCACACAAACACCGCTGCCTGTGCTAACTCCGGAACCCTTTCCAGCGCCTCAGATTGAGGCTTCAATGACTTCCCCCGATGGAAAATGGTTGGAGACAGTAGAAACAGGGTTTTTCGACTCTGAAGAAAAGCAGATTATTCTTCGAATCACAAATTTGGAAGAGGGAAGCGAATTAATCGCAGAAAAATCTTCGGCAGTTGATCCATTTTATACCGTTTCGCCCCATCTAAAATTTTGGTCGTCTGACAGCCAATATTTGTATTTTACACATAGGAGTTTTGGCGATGGCTGTGGGCTAAATTCAGATGGCGACGGATTATTTCGAGTCGATGTAGGTATCGGTGAGACGGAAGAACTAAGTCCACACGGTAGCTGGTTTTCATTTTTGCCAGACGAAACAAGGATTGCTTATCTTTCGGGCAATACAATTTTTATCCGAGATTTAATTTCTGGTGTTGAGCGAAAGGCAATTCTAGACATCACAAACGAATATGAGGAAGTTTTTTTGAGTGATCTGGTATGGTCATCTGATGGCTTGTCAATTGCGGTACAAGTCGGCATCAATATTTGCCTCGATCTTTTAAATTCTCAACATGCCATCATTCTTGTTAATGTTGAAACGCTTTCTCAAACCATCATTCTTGAAGACTCAAAACTTCGCCGTATTCATGAATGGCCTGAAAGCAACACCTTGATTGTCACTTTAAGTGAAGGTGGGCAGTCTGAAGTCGTTCGGTTCAAAATTGATACGGCCGAATTTTTGCCACTAGAAACGGCCGTTCCCCAACCCACCACCTTCACCCCCCGCTTTGACCGCTTTTTGCCCTTTGCCAACCCGGAAGGCGGCAGCAACAGCCTCACCGGGCTGGTGCGCCAGGGGGATGGCTGGCAGCTGGCGCGCGTTCCCTACCCAACCGGGCTTTACAATGAAGAACTCGGCTACGCCCTCGGCACCGACTCGGTAGATTCCGATTATGCCGTAGCCACCGACCGGCTGCTGGCTTGGACTTTTGGCGGTGGGGCCGGACCCGGCAATCTGGCAGTGGGACAGCTTTTCATTGTGAACGTGGCCACGGAAGAAGTGGAAATTGTGGCCGACAACGTGGTGTCGGCGGGCTGGGCGCCCAACGGGCTGGATTTTGCCTACATTTTAGCTACGCCAGAAACGTACGAACTGCGCTGGCGCACTGCCGCCGGGGAGGACAAGCTGTTGGCGGTGGATGTGCCGCATACGTTGAAGGTTTCGCCAGACGGCCGTTTCGTCGCCTTCACCCGCGAATCATGGTATGAGGTAGACGGCACCCCGCCCGGCCTGTACGTCGTGGAAATCGAAACCGGTATCGAAACGCAAATCTCCCCGCTGGACCGCGCTGGCTACGGCGGCACCGGCCTCTACTGGAAGCCCGACGGCAGTCATGTCTTCCTCTTCGCCACTGGCAACGATGATCGCGCCGAGACGCCACACGAGGAAGGGTACGCCTGGGCCGCCACCGATGGCAGCTTCCAGCACTTTTTGCCCGTCTCGGCTTTCAAAGCGTTTTTTGTTGGGGAACCGCTCAGCAATTCTGAACTGGTGCGCTGCGTGGGTGGGCCTGCCCTCTTTGCCGCCAATCAAATTGTGCTGCCTGTGGGGGAATGCCCAGCTTTTGGCCCTGCGAACCCAGAAACGGCGCAGTTTGCCGTGTTTGCTCTTGATCCGCAGAGTGGTGAGGTGAGGTTAACGGCCGTTCTGCCCACCCCTAACACCGCTCAACTGCTCACTTGGGACACCCCTGGCGAGTCCGTATTCGTTTTGGATGAAGGTGAAGTTACCAGCGTCGAGATAGAGCGTGTGGATATTGAATAAGAGGAATTTACAGGAAGCGTCAACAATGCCCATTTGTCATTCTGGTTGGAGCGGAGCGAAAAGAAGAATCCCATTCAACTTGGTCGGGATGCTTCACGTTGTTCAGCATGACAATTATGGTTGAGCCGTTTCCGGGGAAATCCTCAATTCATTTTGGCCAGCAGCGCCGTGAGCGCCCAATGGGCGGGCAGGTAAAACGGTTCTTCAACCAGGGCTTGCTTAAAACAAAGTACGGCCGTTTCGTATTGACCTAAATTTTGAAATGCCCGGCCCAAATTCATATACGGAAATTGGCGGGTTTCGTAGCGTGGGGCTTGGGTCGCTTTTCTTAGCCAGGGGATTGCCTCTTCCCACTTCTCTTGATCAATCAGGTACGCGCCGATGTCGTTGTACGGGTTGCCGTAATCGGGGTCAGTCTCGATCGCCTGCTGGCAGAGGGCAATTGCCTTTTCGGTATGGCCAATCTGGCTGTAGGTCCAGCCGAGGAAGGTGTATGCTTCGGCCGTGGGGTAGGTGGCGAGGGAGCGTTTGTATAGCAGGATCGCCTCGCCAAACTCGCCGTCCATCTGCTTGCGGTACGCCTGTTCAAAATAAACCATCGCTTTTTCGCGGGTGATGTTTTCGTCACTGCTCATGGGGGTAGTTTAGCAAGGGTAGGGAAGTGTGCAAGTTGGCGAGTTCGCAAGTGGGCGAGTTTGCGAGTTTGCAAGTGGGCAAGTTATGTTGGGCACGTGAATACCTGCTCACGTGAATACCTGCTCACGCTTCCCAGGAAGCGAGCAGGGGCAGCAGCTCCGCCAGGTTTTGGATTTCGCCGTCGGGTTGGATGCCGTCCGGTTTGGTGAAGCGCTGGCTGGAGGGGAAGTAGATGGTGCGCATCCCGGCGGCGCGTCCGCCCACCATGTCGCTGGCCGGGTCATCACCGACGTAAACGGCCGTTTCTGCCCCCACGCCCAACTCAGCTAAAACATGCAAAAACGGGTCCGCATTTGGCTTCCACTTGTTCACGTCTGCTGAAAACACCGTCGCGTCAAAATGTTGCAGCAGGCCAAACCGAGCCATGTCTGCCTGGTGCATGGTGCCAGGGAACATGGTGTTGGAGACCAGTCCCACCTTGTAACCGGCGGCTTTTACGGCCGTTACCGCCTCAACTGCCCCCTCAATGACAAACGCCTGCTGCTGAATTGCCGCGCCATACGCTTCGGACGCTGCCAGCAAATCGCCGTTGCTAAAACTATTCACACCAATTTCAGCCAGCGACTGGCTAATGAGTCCATGAACCTGCAAATTGGCCTCTTTGCGGGTAGCAGCTTGCCACATGTGCGGCAGGTGGGCAAAACCGGCGTCGCGGAACTGGGCAAATGGGGGTAGGGAACGGCCGTTCCCCGCCAACACCGCATACGCCGCCGCAAACCCCGGCGTCTCCAGCTCCGGCCAATGTTCGTATTCCCCAGCATAATCAATGAGCGTGCCGCCCAAATCAAAAACAACCGTTTCTACAGCCAAAATAGTCTCCTTCTCTTTTTATACTAATACATCGTTTCGAGTTCACCATTTTTTTGGATACCGCTTGATACCGTAATTTGTGTCTCGTTTGGTCAAAGGCAAGTAATAAGTGTTTGTACAATCGTGTTTCTTAGATTTTATATTTTTAGTTTTTAGATTTGTTACTTGCTTAACCCAGTCCATCTCGATTATTCTTTAAACAACTAAATTGCCAGTTGCAGATTACCTGGGAGAAAATCTTATGCAAGTCGCCTCAGAAAGATATTACCGACAACAATTTTATGATATTTTGGTTAATTCCTTCAACGAGGAGGAGTTAAAAACATTTTGCTTTATCCTAAATGTTGGCTGGGATAATCTTTCTGGATTTTCGGTGACCGAAAAAGCAAGAGAATTAATCCTTTATATGGAACGGCAAGGGCGGCTTCAAGATTTGGCTGAGGCAATCCAGAAGGAAAGACCAAATATTGATCTCCCGTTTCTCACAAACTCAAATGAGATTAATCCCTCTCAAAGCATGCCTCAGGGTGAGGCGGATGAGATTGGACACCAATCGTATATCTCACCCAATATCCCAGAACCCAGTTTTGAAGAATCAAGGTCGTTCGATGAATCCATACCTTCGCAAAACACCTTTCAACCTCTATACGATTATCCTAATGTATATTTAACTCAGCATCAAGGTGTTCGTTTGCTAGGCGTGGTCACCGAACAGCCGTGGAATCTTCCAGTTGATGCTTTCGTATTGCCCTTAAGCGATGGCACAAGTTTTTTAGGAGGTGGTTTAGGGAATGCACTATTGCACGCCACCCATCTGAGTGAGAAAGCAACTGACATCAAGGCAGCTTTTGCCGCGTCAGTCTTGTCAGACGGTGAGGGCAGTTTCAAACCAGATCGACCATTCGTAATTCAAGAGCCTGATGGACGTGCTTGGCAAATACCTGATACGAACCGGAAAGTGATTGCCGCCACCATTTCAGAAAAAAGCGTGGCAAACTTGGATAATATTTCTATAGTTATACCCGCTATTATTCAACTAGCTGTGAACAACAATATACGTACATTAGCTATTCCTACAATTGGAGCTGGCGGAGGTAACCTACCAATAGACAAAGTGGTACAAACCATTATCCGAGAAATCATTGAAGCGTTACCGGAGGCCACTAAGAATGGTCCGGTTATGGATGAAATAATGATTACCACTATAGATTCAGCAGCGGCTCTAACGATGCAACAAATGTTTTTGCGACGACCGCGTGCTGCCGCCAATGACAATCCAGTAGGGCGAGACTTGCTGAATGTAGAAACGGCGATATATGCCCTAGCTGAAATGTGTATGCTTAAAGATTTAGAGCCGCCGCTGGCAATTGGTATATTAGGTGGGTGGGGTAGTGGTAAATCCTTTGTAATGCATCTAATGCAAGAACGAATTGCTCAGCTCCGCCGTCTCCGCATCACTAATGACTACCCTTACATTGGTCATGTTTACCAAATTACTTTTGATGCCTGGACATATGCCAAATCCAATTTGTGGGCCAGCCTGATGCAAACAGTTTTCTACGAACTTAATCGCCAGTTAACTCGTGAAAATGAAATCGCTAAGATCTTAGCTGATGTCCAATCCATCGATAGAGAAGCAGATCGACAGAAAGTGTTTAAGGTTTTGAAGGAAGATAGCTCCCTCTGGCAATTAACTGCTTATCCAAACTTGCGCGCGCGAAACGCTCATGAATTAATTCTTTATGCCGCTGAATTAGATAAAGCGTTTAAGGAAACATCGCCAGGTGAATTGCGAAAAGAAGCTGAAAGATGGTTGAATGGGCATGAATGGGATGATGGGGTTGCCATGACCGAGATCAAACACGATCATCTATGGGTTGAACTGCGCAAACTAAAAAAAGAAGAGCGAGACCAACTACGTCAGAAAGAAAAAGAATTAGCCGAAGCGCAACAAAAGTTAGAGAAAGCTAAACTTGAGCTAAATGCTCAAATTACAAAGGAAATTGAACAAGAATCAAAAGACTTGGCATGGAAGCCCATCCGAAATTTGATCCGGCAACAATTTCGACTTGCTTATAGATATATCGAACAGCAGTTTACCGGCGAAGAAAGCGAAAAATCATTATTTCAAACAATTTGGGATACCTCAAAATCTTTAGCATTTATGATATTGAATAATCCGATAGAATTTGCTCTATTTTTACTGTTTGCAGTGCTATTAGTATTTTTAGACCAAAGTTTTTTACCTATCAAGTGGCAGTTGCCTAGCTGGCTATTACCGCTCGCGACCATTATTGGCGGGTGTGCTCGTTCATATAATAAATGGATCAACCTTATCCAGGCCAGCTTTAACACGTACCAAAAACAGATTGAAGATGAACGCACTCGCTTACAAGATACCTGCCAGGAGCGTTATAATAAGTCACTAGCTGCACAAAAAGAAGCGTATACTAACAAGTTGCAAAGTAGTCAAATGCAGCCGGGAGAGTTGGTTGACGCCAATTTGATTCCCGCAATAGAAGATCGTGTGACGAAGCTTAGGGCAGAAGCCATATATTTCCGTCACCGAGTTGGTATGACAGCCGGGTTTGTTTCTTTGCTCGATTTTGTGAATTCACGCTTGGACGATGCAGTTTACGAGAAAGAACTCGGGTTAATGCATCAGGTACAACGAGATTTACAAGAGTTGAGCGACAGTTTAACTGCCGACACGACTATCGAAAATCTATTTCCACGTGGAAGGCCTCGCATTATCCTTTACATTGATGACTTGGATCGCTGTCCGCCACATCGTGTGGTAGAAGTTTTAGAAGCTGTTCAACTTCTACTGAAAACTGATTTGTTTATTGTGGTTCTCGCGATTGACGCTCGATTTGTTACTCGTGCTTTGGAAGCTTCATATAGTGGCATCTTAACACGGAAAGGAAGTCCGTCTGGTTTAGATTATATTGAGAAAATCATTCAGATTCCTTACATGGTACAGCCTATTGCCGAAGATGCAGTAGAATCATTTTTGCAAGCGCAGATGCCAGCTTCGGCTGTTTCCACTATCTCACGGACCGATGAACAACAGGCCGATGTCGAGACCTCGCTGAAGATGAATACAATTGAAAAAGCAACTGCGGTTAGTAGGGAAACAATCGGCAAGGTAAACGACACAAACGTAGCTAACATTCCTGCATCTGAGTATCCAAATCTAAATGAAGAATCGGTACACCCCGCACCGCTTACTGAACCTGATTTACCGCAAGCTGCTATCGAAATTAGCGATGCTGAATTCCAAAGTTTGAAAACACGCTGTGAACAAATACCCATGACACCCCGTGCTGTCAAACGCATTACCAATGTCTACAAGCTCATCAAAATCATTTGGTACCGACAGCAGTTTGCCCCAATGGATCGGCAAAAAATTGACCTGATTATGACTTTGCTAACCCTGTCTGAGCAGTATCCTAATCAGATGCGCGAACTATTCCAGGAAATAACTGTTGATCTTAAGAAAGCCCCAGATAAGCCTATACTAGATCTCTTCCATGCCCAAATGCCTAAAGAGAAAATTAGTACTTACGAAACCCGCCAGTGGGTACAGCTTCTTCTTAATGCAAAAGCATTGATCCCAACTAGCACCAGCTTGAAGGATATAGATATGCGGACTTTTATGCTAGTTCGCGCCTTCTGTTTCGTTGGAGATATTGGGTATGAAGCCAATGATCCTGCTTTAATTGATTCGGAGCAAAGTACGAGCGATTAGGTAAGTAGAGTAGAGTAGCATTGTTTGAAGAGCTAAGGTTTGGCCACTTTGCCGACTTCCCTTCTTTAAGCAAATCCAGATCGCATAATCGTATAATTAAAGGATTGATATTATTTTAGAGATGTGATAATATGCTCAAATATCTGATTAATTTGATTTATTTGATCATTTAGATGATTAAGCCCACACCCACTTTTTATCCATCCCGCGCTTTTGCCGCACGCTTCCGGTTATTTTCCCCATGCGTCTCAATAAATTAGACTCCAACTTCCTCCGCTACCTGGTGGACTCGCAGGTAGCGCCCGGTGAGCGATTGCCTACCCTCAACCAGATTGGTCAGGAGTTGGGCGTCAGCGTGGGCAAACTGCGCGAGCAGTTAGAGATTGCCCGCAGTTTGGGGCTGGTTTCCGTGCGTCCCCGCGTGGGCATTGTGCGCGAACCGTTCGATTTTTCGCAGGCGGTCCTGGCCGGGGTGCTGTTTGGTTTGGGCACTGGTGAGGCCACTTTTGAGCAGTTTAGCACGCTGCGCCAGGCGATAGAGATTGATTTTTGGGATACGGCCGTTCGCAAACTAACCTCCACCGACAAGCAAAAATTACAACAATTGGTAGAAAAAGCGTGGGCCAAGCTCAAAGGCAACCCTATCCACGTTCCCAACGAAGAGCACCGCCAACTGCACCTCACCATTTTTAGCCGGGTAGACAACCCCTTTGTTACCGGTATGCTGGCCGCCTACTGGGACGCCTACGAAGCCAGCGAATTGACCCGCTTCTCGCCCTACGATTACTGGTTGGAAGTGTGGGAATACCATGAACGCATTGTGGGCGCAATCGTTACCGATAATTTAGCGGAAGGTTTGGTGTTGCTTTCAGACCATTTCGATTTGTTACCAACTCACCCGGAAACGGCCGTAAGCAACAACAACCACAAATGATTTCGTAACTGTTTTATTAACTGGGGCATCGTAAGGTGGCTCCCACAGGAGGTTTACCCCCATGAGTTTGAAGGAAGAATTAATGAGTGAGCGTGTGTCTCACCTGGACCTGTCTAAATTTTGCCAAACTGCCAGCGGAACGGCCGTACGCGACGCCCTGGCGCAACTGCGAAAAAGTAAAGCCAGCGTCTGCCTCATCACCAAAAATAGCCAACTGGTGGGCATTCTTACCGAGCGCGACGTGCTCACCAAAGTGGCCACCAATCCAGCCAACCTCGACGCACTGGTAGACGACATCATGACTGCCAATCCCGTCACCGTCACCCCAGACACCAGCGCTGCCGATGCCCTCTGGCTGATGGATGAGAAAAAATTCCGCAACCTGCCCGTTGTGGGCCGCGACGGCAAAATTCGGGGCAACATGACCCATCAAGCCGTCATCAGCTTTTTGGCCGCCCGCTACCCGGTAGAAGTGCTCAACCGCCCACCCCGCCCAGACCAATTCCCCCGCAAACAGGAAGGCGGGTGAACGGTAATCGGTGAACGGTGAACGGATAACCGACCACCGATTACGGAAAATCAGGAGATTATTATGAGTGAAGATACCCAATTTACAGAACTAGACTCGATTGTTGTCCGATTTGCCGGGGATTCTGGCGATGGGATGCAGCTGACCGGCACGCAGTTTACCAACACTTCGGCCGTTTTTGGCAACGACATCAGCACCATGCCCGACTTCCCCGCCGAAATTCGCGCCCCAGCCGGTACCCTGGCAGGCGTCAGCGGCTTCCAGGTCAACTTTTCCAACAAAGACATTCTTACCCCTGGCGACTCGCCGCAGGTGCTGGTGGCCATGAATCCCGCCGCCCTCAAAGCCAGCCTCAAAGAGCTGGAACGTGGCGGCACCATCATCGTGAACACCGACGCCTTTACCCAAACCAACCTGCGCAAAGCCGATTACGACTCAAACCCGCTAGAAGATGAATCGCTGAATGGCTACCAGGTCATTCAGGTACCGCTAACAAGCATGAACCGGGAAGCGCTCAAGGATATCGAATCCCTCTCTACCAAAGAGAAAGATCGCTCCCAAAACTTCTTCGCCCTGGGCATCGTCTTCTGGATGTTTGAACGGCCGATGGAGACTACGCTGGAATGGGTGCAAAAGAAATTTGCCAAGCGTGCGGACCTCATCGAAGCCAACACCAAGGCGCTGCAAGCGGGCTACTTCTTTGGCGACACCACCCGTACCTTCCAGCAGCGGTACCGCATTCGCCCGGCGCAGCTGCCGCCCGGCACCTACCGCAAAGTTACCGGCAATGAGGCCACGGCGATGGGTCTGGTAACGGCCGCTTACAAAATGGGCAAACCGCTCTTCTACGGCACCTACCCCATCACCCCCGCCAGCGACATTTTGCACGCCCTGGCTCCGCTGCGCCATTTTGACGTGCGCACCTTCCAGGCCGAAGACGAAATTGCGGCGATGGGCTCGATTATCGGCGCAGCGTTTGGCGGTGCGTTTGCCGTCACCGGCACCAGCGGCCCCGGCGTTGCCCTCAAAAGCGAAGGCATGGGGCTGGCCATCGCTTTGGAATTGCCGATGGTGATTGTGAACGTGCAGCGCGGCGGCCCCAGCACCGGCCTGCCTACCAAAACCGAGCAGTCCGACTTGCTCCAGGCGATGTTTGGTCGTAATGGCGAAAGCCCCATCGTGGTGCTGGCCCCGCAAAGCCCCGCCGACTGCTTCGACATCGCCGTAGAAGCGGCTCGCTGCGCCATGCGTGCCACCACGCCCGTTATGATTTTATCCGATGGCTTTTTGGCCAACAGTTCGGAGCCGTGGTCGGTGCCTAACCCGGACGACATCGAGCCAATTGTGGTTGAACATCCAGCTCCACGAGAAGATGAAGACGATCCGTTCCTGCCCTACGCCCGCGATGAAGAA
Source organism: Ardenticatenaceae bacterium (assembly GCA_020634455.1). Lineage (GTDB taxonomy): Bacteria > Chloroflexota > Anaerolineae > Promineifilales > Promineifilaceae > Leptofilum. The sequence continues at coordinate 3,223,604 of JACKBQ010000001.1, forward strand.
ACGTTGGCGCGCCCCTGGGCCATCCCCGGCACGAAGGGTCTGGAACACCGCATCGGTGGTTTGAGCAAAGCGCCACTGACCGGCAATGTGTCTTACGTGCCAGAGCACCACGAGCAAATGACGCGCGACCGGGCCGAAAAGATCGCCCGTCTGGCCGAGTTTTTGCCGGAGCAGGAGGTGTTTGGCCCCAGCAGCGGCGATTTGCTGATGATTAGTTGGGGGGGCACGTTTGGCGCGGTCCGGTCTGGCGTTACCCAGGCACAAAAAGACGGCCGTTCCGTCGCCCATGCCCATCTGCGGTACCTCAACCCGCTGCCGCGCAACCTGCGAGAGATTATGAGCAATTACAAGCAGATCATCGTGCCCGAACTCAACGGCGGTCAACTCGCCTTTTTGCTGCGCGGCCGTTTTGGTCTGAACATCCAATCGTATCCGAAGATGCACGCACGGCCGTTCAAAATCAGCGACATCACCAGCAAAATTGAGGAGCTGCTTGGGTAGAGACGTTGCCGTAAAGACGTTGCTGTACAGACGTTGCATTGCAACGCCTCTACGACCAATATCTGGAGAAAATTATGACCATTCCAATTACCTTAAACCGCAAAGATTTCGTTTCTGACCAAACGGTGCGCTGGTGCCCCGGCTGTGGCGACTACGCCATTTTGGCCTCCGTGCAGAAAACTCTGCCCGACATCGGCGTGCCCAAAGAAGACATCGTATTTATTTCCGGCATCGGCTGCTCCAGCCGCTTTCCGTACTACATGAACACCTACGGCATTCACAGCATCCACGGGCGCGCCCCCACGCTGGCAACTGGTCTGGCCATTGCCAACCCGGAACTCAGCGTCTGGGTCATCACTGGCGACGGCGACGGGCTCTCCATCGGCGGCAACCACCTCATCCACGCCATCCGCCGCAACATCAACCTGAACATTTTGTTGTTCAACAACCGCATCTACGGCCTCACCAAAGGGCAGTATTCGCCCACTTCCCGCCAGGGGGCCAAAACCAAATCATCGCCGATGGGCTCGCTGGAAAATCCGCTGAACCCCATTGCCCTGGCGATGGCCGCCGAAGCCACCTTCATCGCTCGCTCCATCGACGCCCACACCCAGCACCTGGGCGACACGCTGGCGGCGGCGGCGCAGCATAACGGCATCTCCTTCGTGGAGATTTACCAGAACTGCGTCATTTTTAATCCCAATGAATGGATTGGTCTGGATGATCGGCGCGTGCGCGACGAGAACATTTTGTACCTGGAGCACGGCAAACCGATGATTTTTGGCAAGGATATGGACAAAGGCATCCGCCTCAACGGCTTCCGGCCAGAGGTGGTGCAGTTGGGCAACGGCATCACCGAGGCTGATCTGCTGGTGCATGATGAAACTTCCAAGCAGTTGGCCTTCATTTTGTCCAGCATGGAGTATCCAGAGTTTCCTGCGCCGATGGGCGTGATTCGCCGGGTGCAAAAGCAAACCTACACGGAAGGTCTGATGGACCAGATTGCCACCGCCCAAGCTGCCAAAGGCAAAGGGGATTTGCGCAAGCTGTACGAATCGGCCGATTTGTGGACGGTGGAAGCAAAGCCATCTCAAAATGGTGCTAAAACCAAGCAAACGGGGCGGCTTTCTTTGGAAGTGGACGAGGCGTACGTGGATGACATTGACAAGGAACCAGAAACTACTACTGCGCTTCAGGATCGCTTAATTGAGGACACAATTGGCGCGCTGTCGCCCAGAGCGCCGATTACGGTGGATGTGACGGCTTCATTGGCGAAGGCAATTCACCAGATGAACATGCACCGGATTGGCTGCCTGCTGGTGACCGATGCGCAAGATAAGCTGGTGGGTATCTTCACCGAGAAGGATGTGCTGCACCGGGTGGTGGGTTTGGTTGAGGATATGGAAACGGCCGTTATCGCCGACTACATGACCCCCAATCCTGTTGCCCTGAAAGCCGACCTGCCCATTGCCCAGGCGCTGCACGAAATGCATGTGCACGGTTTCCGCCACATTCCGCTGATTGACAGCGAACGGCGGCCTGAAGGCATCGTCTCATTTAGGGATGTGGTGCATCATTTAAAAGAAACGCTTGCCTAGTTCAGGGCAAAGCAACTATTTTTATTAACTCGAAGTAACCAACTCATAGGCGTGACCCACTCACGCTTATGAGTTTCTTTTTCCTACTGTGAACAAACCAAGGAGATTAATTATGGGAGTAATAAAAGCAGCAGACGAAACGGCCGTTGCCCACAAACCAGAAAATGGCGAACGGCCGTCTATCGTCAACGACTTTTCTATTGTGGTTGCCACCGCCAACGGCACTGGCAGCCAAACCGCCAACCTGGCCATTTTGCGCGCCCTGTTCAAAATGGGTATCCCGGTCAACGGCAAAAACATCTTCCCTTCCAACATCCAGGGCCTGCCCACCTGGTACCACATTCGCGCCAGTCATGAAGGGTACGTCGCCCGGCGGCACACCTCCGAGCTGCTCGTTGCCTTCAACCCCGCCACGGTGCATGAAGATATCAAAATTCTGCCTCCCGGCGGCATCTGCATCCACAACGACGATTGGCGTGACCTGCCCCAGCGGGACGACATCACCTACTATGGCATTCCGGTCAACCAGTTCATTCGCGATACTGGCTTCAAGGGCAAACAAAAAGATTACGTTTCCAACATGGTGTACGTCGGTGCGCTGGCCCAACTGCTGGGCATTCCGCTGTCAAAAATTGAAGATGCCCTGGATTACCATTTCAAAGGGCGGCGCAAGCTGATTGATGCCAACATGGCCGTCGTGCGCGAAACGTTTGAATGGACGGCCGAAAATGTCCAGAAGCGCGATCCGTACGGCGTGGCCGAAATGGACGCCACCGCAGGCCAAATCATGATCACTGGCAACGAAGCCGGGGCGCTTGGCTCCGTTTTTGGCGGCGTTAGCTTTGTCGCCTGGTACCCTATCACCCCCTCCACCAGCTTTGTGGACGGGCTCAATGAGTACCTGCCCCAGCTACGCCGCGACCCGGAAACGGGCGAGCGCAGCTACGCCGTGGTGCAGTCAGAAGATGAACTGGCGGCCATCGGCATGATTTTGGGCGCAGGTTGGGCCGGGGCGCGCTCCGTTACCGCCACTTCTGGCCCTGGCATCTCGCTCATGTCGGAGTTTGCTGGATTGGGCTACTTTGCTGAAATTCCGGCCGTCATTTGGGACATCCAGCGGGTTGGCCCCAGCACCGGAATGCCCACCCGCACCGGCCAAGGCGACGTGCTTTCCACCTACTACCTGGGGCACGGCGACACCAAAAACGTCATTTTGCTGCCCGCCACAGTGGGCGAATGTTTTGACTTTGGCACCACCTCTTTTGACCTGGCCGAGACGCTGCAAACCCCCGTGTTTGTGCTGAGCGACCTGGATTTGGGCATGAACAACTGGATGACCGAGCCATTTGCGTATCCCACAAAACCACTAAAGCGGGGCAAAGTGCTCACCGCCGACGAGGTTCAGCAAAAAGGGTTTGCTCGCTACAAGGATATTGACGGCGACGGCGTGGGTTACCGCACGCTGCCCGGCAACGAGCATCCGCTGGGTGCCTGGTTTGCCCGCGGCACTGGCCACAATGAAAAAGCAGTCTACAGCGAAAAGTCCGAGGATTGGGTGAACAACATGGCGCGTTTGGCGCGCAAGTTCGACACCGCCCGGCAGTTGGTGCCAGCGCCCGTGGTTGACCAAAACGACGCGGCCAAAATCGGAATTATTGCCTACGGCACGACCAAGTTTGCCATTGACGAAGCGCGGGATCGCCTGGCAGCCGATGGTATCGCCACCAGTTTTATGCGGCTGCGGGCGCTGCCCATCAACAATTCTGTAAAAGAATTTGTGGCCCAGCATGACCGGGTGTACGTGGTTGAACTCAATCGGGATGGCCAGGTACACAACATTTTGCAAACCGAGATGCCGGAACTGGCAACAAAACTCGTCTCGCTGGCTCATCTGGACGGCATGCCGCTGACGGCACGTTGGGTGGTGGAAGCGATTCTGGAGCGTGAGGAGAAATAATTATGAGTACAGGAAGATCATCACGAGTCAATTTAATTGGGTTGTCCAAGACGGATTACAACGGAAACCCATCAACTTTATGTCAAGGTTGCGGGCACAACTCGATTGCCAGCCAGATTATTCAGGTGGCGTACGATCTGAACATTCAGCCACATGAGATGATTAAGCTGAGCGGCATTGGCTGTTCCAGCAAATCCCCGGCTTACTTTTTGGGGCGGTCGCACGGGTTTAATTCGCTGCACGGCCGTATGCCGTCCATTGCTACCGGGGCGCTGCTGGCCAACCACAGCCTGAACGCCATCGGTGTGAGCGGCGACGGGGACACGGCCAGCATCGGCATGGGGCAGTTTAAGCACATGATGCGGCGCAACGTGCGCATGGTGTACATCGTGGAAAACAACGGTGTGTACGGGCTGACCAAAGGGCAGTTTTCGGCCACCGCCGACGAGGGACAGGAGCTGAAATATGCTGGCTCCAATGATTTGCCGCCCATTGATATTTGCATGGAGGCGATTATGGCGGGCTGTGGCTTTGTGGCCCGTTCGTTTTCTGGGGATGCCAAGCAGGTGCGGGAGTTGTTGAAAGCGGCATTGAGTCATCGGGGTACGGCCGTTTTGGACATCATCAGCCCGTGCGTGGCGTTTAACAACCACGACAGCTCGACCAAGAGCTACACCTACGGCAAAGAGCATGAGGAGCAGTTGCACGACATCGGCTGGGTGGCCCCGCAAGAAGAGATCATGATTGATGAGTACGCGCCGGGCGAGATGAAGGTGGTGGCAATGCACGATGGGTCTCATTTGCAGCTGCGCAAGCTGGACGAGGATTACGATCCGACGGACAAGATGGGGGCGCTGCATCGCCTGATGTGGGCGCAGGAAAAGCAGGAGTTCATCACCGGGCTGATCTACTACGATGGCGAGCGGCAAAATCTGGCCGAGGCGAGCCATTTGACCCAGACGCCGTTGGCGCATTTACCGGAAGAGAAGTTACGGCCGTCTGCCGAATCGCTAGAGAAGATTATGGCTGGTTTGATGTAATTCAAGCTGGGTTCTGTTAAATTTTTGGGACGCGGATGAATGCGGATGACGCGGATAAAAAGATCAGCGCTCGTCCGCGTTTATCCGCGTTCTATTCTAGCAATCTTCGTTGACAGAAACGGCCGTTCTTCGTACTCTTGTCGCTGATGAGCAAAAAACGTATCCCCACCCTGACTGACCCCACCGGTCGTGCCCACAGTTTATCCGAGGCGACGACGATGATTGGCCGCGCTGTGGAAAACGAGATTGTGGTCAGCAGCAAGCGCATTTCGCGGGAGCATGCCTGCATTCGCCGCGAGGGGTGGCGGGTCATTTTGGAGGATGTGGGCAGCACCAACGGGACCTTTCTGAATGACCAGCGCCTGCTGGAGCCGATGCAGCTGCGCGACGGGGACCGGATCAAGGTGGGGGATGTGCTCTTCATTTTTCATGATCCGGAAGTGACCTACCAGGACACTGTGCTGCCGGAGCTGGAAATGGATATTCCGGCAGGCATTGTGCGGGTAAATCGGCAGCTGGTGGAGCTGGCCCCTAAAGAGTTTGAGCTGCTGGCCTACCTCTACGCCCAACAAAATCTGGTGTGCTCGAAGGATGCGATAGGAACGGCCGTTTGGCCAGAGTACCAGGAAGGCGTGTTCGATTACCAGATAGAAAACCTGGTCCGCCGCCTGCGCCTGAAGCTGGAACCCGATCCCCAAAATCCCCAACTGCTCCTCACCGTGCGCGGACGTGGCTATAAGCTGGTTTTGTAACTGTCCCTCTGTCTCAACTGATCACCCGTTCACCCGTTCACCTTGCCACCCTGTCAAAATCAGATAGCCAACCGTTAGCTAACCGATAGGCAGCCTTCTGCCCATTCCCTTACCATGTTTACATACAAGTTTTTATGCAGCATGGAGGACATGATGAAACAAGACACGGTACAACAAAATGAGCCAGCGCGCGGCCTTTCCTGGTTGGATGTGGGTGGGTTGACGCTGCTGTTGGTGGGGTTGGTTTTTATGGCGGTAAATCTGCTGGGGGTGCGGCAGCTGGAAAATTGGTGGAGCGCCTTCATTCTGCTGCCGGGCGTGTTGTTCCTGGGGGCTGGACGAGCGATGTGGGGACGGAACGGCCGTACCCAACTCCTCCCTCGCCTCAGCACTGGCCTGGGCCTGATCATCACGACTGTGGCGGTGATGTTTGCCCTGAACCTGAACTGGGAACAGTGGTGGCCGCTGATGATTGTGGTGCCGGGTGTGGCTTTTTGGTTGGTTGGTGGGGCGAAAGCTGGGGTGGGTGGAACGGCCGTACTCCGGTTTCATCGCTGGCTGGCCGTGAGCATGTTACTGCTGGGCTTTACCTTTCTGGCCGACCATCTCAATTTGATCGAGTTGCAGGCAATCTTTGGCGATTTTCACTGGTGGGGGGTCATTATTCTACTCACCGGCATCGGCGCATTTTTCGAGGGCTGGCGCGTGCTGCGCCAAGCTGCCTGGGCCTCTACCCTGCTGCTGATCAGCGGCGTGTGGATTGTGAGCAGCGGCCTCATGGAACTACTTGCCCCAAACTGGCTTTCGTGGGAAGGTATGGTGGGCATCGGCCTGATTGGCACCGGGCTGCTAAGCCGAGGCTGGCTGTTTCTGCGCCCCAGATCGGCAATGGATGAATAAACAAGAATCGTAAGTCAGGTTGCCAAGCCAACCGCCCAAGTGGCACGGCGAGACGCCAGCCACAGCAAACAAAGCTATATGGTTACCAAAATTTTTTATCAACAAATTTCGCAGATTACCAAGATTTTTCCTAAATCTGCGAAATCTTTTTAATCTTTGATAATTGTTTTTGAAGGGGAAACAATGGTTCGGTCATCGCTGACGGGGCAAAATTTGGGCAAATATCGCGTGCTGGAGCCGCTGGGCAGCGGCGGCATGGCCCGCGTTTATCGCGGCTATCACCCCCAGCTAGATCGCTTTGTGGCCATCAAAGTGCTGCGCTCCGACTTGGTGGAAGACGAGCTCTTTTTGACCCGCTTCCGTCGCGAGGCGCAGGCGGTGGCCAGTTTGCGCCATCCCAACATCATCCAGGTGTTTGATTTTGACGTCGCCGAAGAGATTTATTTCATGGTGATGGAGCTGCTGGACGGCGATACGCTGCACACCCGCCTCAACGATTACCGCGTGCGGGATGAGCAGATGCCCTGGGGTGAAATGGTGCGCATCTTGCTGGATGTGCTGGACGGCCTGAGCTACGCCCACCAGGAAGGCATGATTCATCGGGACATAAAGCCCGCCAACATTTTGCTGACGCGGCGGGGCCAGGCGGTGCTGGCCGATTTTGGCATTGCCCAAATTGTGGGCGGCACGCGCCACACCATGTCTGGGGCGCTGCTGGGCACGCTCAACTACATGGCCCCAGAGCAAGCGTTGGAAGGTAGCAGCGACGTGCGCAGCGATTTGTATTCGCTGGGCATTGTGCTGTACGAGATGCTCACCCGTCGCCCCCCGTATGATGCGGACACGCCGCTGGCAATTTTGTTGAAGCACGTGAATGATCCGCTGCCGCTGCCCACGGAGCTGAATCCAGAGATTCCGGCGGCGCTGGAGCGGATTGTGCTGAAGGCGCTGGCCAAGGAGCCAGACGGCCGTTTCCAATCCGCCCCCCAAATGGCCGAAGCACTGAAAACGGCCGCTGCCGAAGCCCACATCGAACTGCCCTCACGCATTTCCCTGCCGCTCTCCTTTTCTACCAGCGACGATCCATCGGATTCGGTGGCCGTTTTTTCCGGCACGGCCCGGCAAAAATTGGCCGATGTGGAGTTTGCGGCGCAGGATACGGCCGCTACCAGCCAGCAATCTATCACGGCGGGCTTGGCCGCGCTGAAAGCGCAGGAGCCGCCTGTGGAGAGTGTGGTGGCGGTGGATACGGCCGTTGCTGCGCCAGAGAAAAAACCGTCGGCCTGGCCATCATTGTTTCGCGGCGTTGGGTTGTTTGTATGGGTCAATGCGGGCGTGGTGATGTTTTCGGGGGCGGCGGGCGCGGGCTGGTTTTTCCGCAGCGGTTGGCCTATTGAACTGATGTTGCTGGCGGTCATTTTTGCCCAGCTGATGATCTATTTTGGCTCTCCCTGGCTGTTGATACCGGGTGGCTTGCTGCTGGGCGAGGGCATCTTGTTGAGCTACTACGCGCTTTCTGGCCGGTGGGGCGATTGGGTGTTTTTGTGGCCTTTGCAGGTCTTTGTTGTTTTTGGCGTCTTGTGGTTTTCAATTTCGCGGGCGGCAGCGGCTAAGGAACCAGCGGTGCTGGCCGTTTTGTGGGGTCGCCAACTGCTGCGGCTGGCCTATGCCGCCATGTTTCTCCTGGTGATGCTGGTCATTCTGGTTAATGTCCTGTGACCGCCAGCTGCGCGGCGATTGATAGCTGGCCGTTAGCTAACCGTTAGGCAGGCAAACGGCCGTTCCTCTACACTCCTTCATAGATAAAGAAAAACCAACCTCCGAGAGGGTCCTGGCATTATCAGGGTCATTTGTCAAACCTCACAGAGGATTACTATTGAAGGAGCAACCTCATGAAACAAAGACAAACAAATTACGTGGGCATAATTCTAATTTTGCTGGGCGGTGTGGCGCTGCTGAACGGCGCGCTGGGGACCCTGTTCGGCTGGCATTTTGGGCTCTGGCGCTTGTGGCCCGTGCTGGTTAGCGTGCTGGGATTAAGCTTCATCGCCGCGCCCATTTTGTTTCCCCAGCAGCGCGGATTGAGAGGGTTATTCATCCCCGGTTTTCCCATCTTGGTGACCAGCTCGTTGCTGTTGCTGAGCAGCGTTTTTAACGTTTGGGGCGTTTGGGAATATCTGTGGCCGCTGATCATCATTGGGCTGGCGGTTGGCTTTTTGGTGTCGTCCCTGTTTTTGCGCAACGTCTGGCTGATGATTCCCGCCATTATTATCGGCGTCAATGGACTCATCTTTCAGTTTTGTGCTGCGACGGGCCTGTGGCATTTGTGGGCCATCCTATGGCCGCTGGAGCCGCTGTCGGTGGGATTGGCGCTGCTGGTGGCCAGCGCTGGTGTCCGCCCCAAACTGGTCTGGGCCGGGCTGATTGTCTGCCTGGTTTCGGTGGGGCTGTTTAGCCTGATGAGCCTGATTTTGTCTGGCTGGGTGAGCCTGGTGGGGGCGGCGCTGCTGATTTTGGCAGGCGCCGGTTTGATCGCCCACGGCCGCACGCCAGTGATGTTGAAGGAAAAAAGCCCGAAGGAAGAGCTGTTTGATGGGCTAAAGCTGTAGGGGATTTTGCTGAAGACGGCCGTTCTGCACAGAACGGCCGTTTTTTATTGCCTGTTGCTCAATTTATGTGTCAGGATGCGCTTCCAGCCTTCTGCCAGGGTTGGCAGTGCCAACATTTGCTGTACCAGCGCTTCGTCTGGCGTGCCCAGGGTGTTTTGGTTGATGAGTTGGATGGTGAATTTGGGATACGGCCGTTCAATCAGCCGCAGTTCGTTCCCAACTTGCACTTCCCCTGGTGTTAAAACGCGCAGGTAAAAACCTGTGCGCATGGTGGCGAGAACATTCTGCAAAAAGTCCACCAATTCGAGCTTGCGCTCCTGCTTCAGGCAGGGGTAGCGCGGTGCACTGACCTGGACAATGGCGCTGCCAACTTCATAAATATCGCCCACTGCCACCTCGGCTTCCGAGCAGCTAGTGAGCGTCCAGTTTTCACCCACGCTGCCAGGGCCAAGCCGGGCTTCTTCGGTTAGACCGTAAAAATTGTTCCAGAAATCGTAATGGGAGAGGGGATGGCAACAGACTGCCTGGTCGAGCGAGCCGTGATGTTTGGTGTCGGCGACCTGGTCGCCTGCCAGACCGCGCGTTTCCAGCCATAGTGGCTGGGTGGTTGGTTTACGGTAAATGGCTGATTGCCAGGTGCCGCGAGCGTCGCTGTGGGTTTGGGGTTGGCCAATCAACTGGGTGTGAATTGTAATCATGCATTTTCTCCTTGTTGCCGGATTATAGCCCCAGACAGCAAAAAACGGCCGTTTCTTCCCCAAGATCGGCCGTTTTTTGCAAACAGGAGAAAATTGATATGTTTTTAAAAAGGTGTACTACGTGGCTGCGATACGACAAACGATCCTTTTACTACAGAAAAACCCGCTATGGTATCCATCTGCTCTAGCAGGCAAAGGATTTGTTCGCGTGCGCCACTGATGGTTAGGTTCAGAACAACATCTTCCTGACTGCCTGCCGTTTGCATGGCAGGTTTGACTTGGCTCTCTTTATGCATGACAATGTACAGCTCCCCGAAAAATAGTTGACATAAATAAGAGGCTTCCAATACGTCGCTTGCTGCCTCCCACCCGATACAGGTTCTGTGTTTCTCTTAAGAAACGGCCGTTACCAATACAATTATGCATGAACTTTGTTGCGGTGATTCCCAGAAAATCTTTCTGTTCGCCTGATGCTAGAATCTGGGAATCACTCAAAATAAGGACAAAAACAGAGAATCATGTAACGTCATTGTGGTTTTGCCCCTATGAACGTAGAACCAGTTCTTTTTAATGAGTGTAAAATTGAAAAATCGGTTCCACATTGCAAACTTGTTCAAGTGTGACATCCGCTGAATTTCCAGAATGGATAAATCGCGGTTGCCGATTCTCATGAGATGTTTTTTAGCATAAAGGAATCGTGAAAGCCTGCCAATTGCATAAAAGTCATATACCGGAATTCCTATTGGCAACCCCCTTGGCCCATTTTTGGAAAGTAAGCCATTTTTGCATAAAATGAACCAAACGAGGAGAAAGAAGCCCATGCAAAAAAGCTTATTTGACGAACCAGGTAAATCTCACAACTCTTTAGATGAACTCATTGCTGCAATGATGGCCATGAATGACGATCCCTTGGCTAATGCCGGTACCAACGTGGTTATTTGTCGCGGCAACCCAAAAGCAAAGTTAATGCTTGTCGGCGAAGCGCCCGGTCCGCAAGAAAATATTCAGGGCAGACCGTTTGTGGGGCGCTCTGGGCAACTGCTGGACCAAATTTTGCAATCGGTGAATTTCGACACCGAGCAAGATGTGTTCATCAGCAATTCGGTGTTCCGCATGCCGCCGGGGGACGGGGGCAAGAATTTCCGCAAGCCTACCAACGAGGAAATTGATTATTACAAGCCGTATCTTTATGAAATTATCCGTCTGATAGACCCCAAAATTATGCTGCTAACAGGCAATGTGGCGACCCAATCGCTGCTGGGGCTGACCGGCATTACCAAACTACGCGGGCAGTGGCATGAGTGGAACGGCCGTAAAGTCATGCCCATCTTCCATCCCTCCTACCTGCTGCGCAACCCCAGCCGCCAACCCGGTAGCCCCAAGTCGCTCATGTGGCAAGACATCAAGGAAGTCCGCCGCGTCTACGATTCGCTGGTGAAGGGATAGCGGTTGACAGAACGGTCGTCTCACAGTACGATCTCCACCAGAAACTTACGAATCGTACGACTTTTTAGGTGAATGATTATGGCAGAAATTAGGATGTCTAGCGATGAGGCCCGTACAAAATGGCGGCAGGTGCTGGATACGGCCGTTGCTGGCAACCATGTCATCATCGAGCGGTACGGCAAACCAGTGGCCATGATACTGCCCTACGCCGATGCTGAGCAATCTTCAGAAATAAAAACGGTGCGGGAAGAAACGGCCGTTTACCAAACTCGCGATTGGGAAGCTTTGAAAAGTGAGCTGCTGGCTGAATTAAGGCAGGAGCTTTTAGCGCCAGCCCCCCAGGCAGAAACGCCCAAAGGGGTCAATATCTATTCACCCCGGCTGGTTCATCCAGAGCAGGCCACAGATTTCAAAAAAGAGATCGTTGCGGAATTGCCCGATGCCCAAGTATGATGCCGCCCTTTTTGATCCACCTGCCCCTCTGGCACAGGTGGTCTTGCGCAATCCGCAAAATGCGGAGCAGCTTGCCTCAGCCCCGATGCTGCTAGACAGCGGCGCAGATGTAACATTGGTTCCTACACAAACAGCCGGGCAGCTAAATTTAGCAGCCGAATTCAGTCGGCAGTACGAGCTAAGGGGATTTGATGGCAGCCGAACGATGGCAACGGCCGTTCAGCTTGAAATGATCTTCCTCAACAAAATTTTCCGCGGCCGATTTTTACTCATCGATCAAGTGTGGGGGATTCTTGGCCGAGATATTTTGAACCTTGTCTCGCTATCCCTCGACGGTCCAAATCAGTTTTGGGCCGAGCAATCCTCTGGTTAAACAGCGTATGTCTTCATCCTCCCGTCATTCCGACAAGGCCGCCCTGCGCGGCGAACCTGGCTACGTCTGGCGCTCTGGCCAGGCGCGCCGCCTGGCCATGATCCAGCAGTGGATTGACCTCAACAACGCCGTCATTTTGGACAATGGCTGCGGTCTGGGCACTTATTTAGATGCATTTTCCCCATTTACGCCGCATCTTTTTGGCCTGGAGCTGGAGCTGGATCGCGCTCAAAAAGCGCTGGTCGTGGCTCCGGGCATTGTGCAGGCGATGGGTGAAACGCTCCCGTTCACCAGCAGTAGCTTCGATTTTGTGTTTAGCAACGAGGTGATTGAACATGTGGAAGATGATCGGCGGGCGCTGGCGGAAATGGTGCGGGTGACGAAGGTTAACGGCCGTATCCTCATCTTCTGCCCCAATCGCTGGTACCCGGTGGAGCAGCACGGCATCTACTGGCGCGGGCGGTACAAATTTGGCAACATTCCCCTGGTGAACTACCTGCCCAACCCGCTGCGCAACCGCTTGGCTCCCCACGTGCGCACCTATACCAGGCGAACTCTTTTGGATTTGTGCCGAGGTTTGCCGGTGAAGGTGGTGCACCACGGCCGTATTTTTGGCGGGTATGACAATATCGAAAGGCGCTGGCCGGGATTCGGCCGTTTCCTCAAAAACAGCCTCTATGCTGCCGAGAAAACCCCTCTGGCGGTGCTGGGCATCTCCCACTTGTTGGTACTGGAAAAACAAGCCTGATTTTTACCGCTGAGTGCGCAAAGGACGCTGAGACAATTAACTTCTGCGCTTTTCGCGCCCTCTGCGGTGAATTAAACGAAGAAAGGTGGGCTAGTGACCAGATAGCGGTCGTAGTGACCCAACGGCCGTTCGCTCATGAACATCGCCATGAAGACATCAATTTTGTAGTGGCGGGAGAGCAGGTAGGTAACGGCCGTTTCATTCACCATCGGCACCTCCACACCGAACTCGGTCTGCCCGGCTGCGTGGGCCGTGCTTTCGGCGTGGGCCAGCACGGCCGGGAAATCAGCGGCATCCAGCAAGGCAAACGGGCCGCTGTTTTCACCCACGTAGCCGTAGCCCACGGGACGGCCGTTCCGCACATACAAAAATCCCTGACGGTTCGCTAAAAACCAGCGCTGGTCCGCCGCCCGGCGATAACCAATCACATCCTGGTCAATCTCGCCTAACATAGCGACCGTTTCTGGCTCATTTTGTAGCGGCACAAACTGCAAATCGCTGGCAAATGGCACTGGCTCTGGCGTACGGTCAAAAAAGTAGATAGGAAAGCGAGGGAAGACGCCTGCCTTCAAGTACAGCGCCTGCGCCCGGAAATCTGACGTGGCGATGATGATCCGGTTGCTGGCGTCTTCATTGGTAAAAGCCCGCTCGATGAGGCCACGCCCCAGCCCGCCAGATTGTGTACCCGGTTTGACAAACAGCTCTGTCAGCTCAAGCACGCCATCGTGCAAAATGCTGCGCGAAAAACCCACAGTCTTGTTATTTTGTTGTGCGACCCAGAACTGAACGGCCGTTTGCCTAAGGTGCTCGTAAAGCGGCCGTCTGGCCTGCCACATTTTTGCCAGATTCGCTTCGTCGCCCCAGCTCATCTCGCCCGTAAAGCCCAGTCGCCGCACCAAATCGGCCAGCGTCTCCTCAAAAATCAAGAATGTGTCGTAATCGTCGGCCGCCGTGCCGTGCCGGTATTCAATTTGATTTTCTGACTGAGTTGCCATTGCTACCCTCGTTCGTTGCCAAAGATTTCAACAGTTTTACTCCAAAATGGTCGCCTTTAGAAGAACTTAAAACTTTTGAAATCTGCCCAGAATGCAAATTATTGACATAAAAAGACATTGTCATAACTATGTTTTCGGCAAAGCGATAATGCCAATTTGCTTGTTTTGCCTACAAGCTCTGATTAAAATCTTTAGTAGAGAAATGTGCAACAAATCCGATTTTGATCGGTAGAAAAGAAAACCTGGAGGTTTGAGATGAGCAACAATGGCAATGTAAATCAGAATGGACAGAGCGAAGTGGGCAGCTTCAAAGTAAAAGCTGGTCTGGCACAAATGTTGAAGGGCGGCGTTATCATGGACGTGGTTACGCCCGAACAGGCCGTGATTGCCGAAGAAGCGGGTGCCTGCGCCGTGATGGCCCTGGAGCGCGTCCCGGCCGACATCCGCAAAGATGGCGGCGTGGCCCGCATGTCTGACCCCGGCATGATTAAAGAGATCATCGCCGCCGTCAGCATCCCCGTCATGGCCAAAGCGCGCATTGGTCACTTTGTCGAAGCGCAAATTTTGCAAGCAATCGGTGTGGATTACGTGGACGAGAGCGAAGTGCTCACTCCCGCCGACGAAGAGCACCACATCAACAAGCACAACTTCAAGATTCCGTTTGTGTGCGGCTGCCGCAACCTGGGCGAAGCGCTGCGTCGCATTGGTGAAGGCGCGGCGATGATCCGTACCAAAGGTGAAGCAGGTACCGGCGATGTGGTGGAAGCCGTGCGCCATGCCCGCACCGTGCTGGGCGAAATCCGCCGCTTGCAGCTGATGCCCGATGAGGAGCTGATGACCTACGCCAAAAACATCGGCGCACCGTACGCGCTGGTGAAAGAAACCAAAGAGCTGGGTCGCCTGCCGGTGGTGAACTTTGCTGCTGGCGGTATCGCTACCCCCGCTGACGCCGCGTTGATGATGCAAATTGGCGTGGACGGCGTGTTTGTTGGCTCTGGCATCTTCAAGAGCGGCAATCCGGCCGAGCGGGCCAAGGCGATTGTGGAAGCCACGACGCATTACCAGAATGCCGAAATTCTGGCTAAAGTCAGCGAAAATCTGGGCGAGCCGATGGTGGGCATTAACGTGAGCAGTCTGCCGGAAAGCGAGCAGTTGGCCACCCGCGGCTGGTAGCTGTGACAAGGTGACGGGGTGAACGGGTGACAAGGTGAATATACGTGAGCTGGACCCGTCGCGGGACATGGCGGAATGGCTGAGGCTGCGGCGGGGGCTGTTTGAGGACAGCACTGAGGCGGAGCATCGGCAGGAGATGACGGAGATTTTGGCTGAGGTGGATGGATGCGTGTTGGTGGCGGAACGGCCGTTCCGCTCACATCTCGCTGGTTTTGTGGTTGTTGGCACACGCAAATACGCCGAAGGCTGCACCAGTTCGCCCGTGGCTTACCTGGAAGAGTGGTTGGTGGACGCTGACGTGCGCCGCCAGGGCGTGGGTCGCTTGTTAATTGCTGCGGCCGAAGCCTGGGCGGTGGCAAATGGCTACACCGAACTCGCCTCCGACACCACCCTCGACAATGAGATCAGCCTGGCCAGCCACCTGGCCCTCGGCTTCACCGAAGTCGAACGACAAATCAACTTTATAAAGAAATTGGATTAGCCACAGAGGGCACAGAGGAAAAAGAGAAAATCTCTAAAACCTCTGTGCTCTCTGTGGCCAAAAATCAATTATGAAAATTGGGGTTTTGGCGCTGCAAGGCGCTTTCATTGAACATATCAAGATGCTGCAATCGTTGGGTGTGGAGGCGGTGGAAGTGCGCCTGCCGGAGCAGCTAGACGACCTGGATGGCCTCATCATTCCGGGCGGGGAGAGCACGACCATTGGCAAACTGGCCCGCCGCTTTCGGCTGATGGAGCCGCTGCATGATTTTGCCGCCAGCAAGCCGGTCTGGGGCACCTGCGCCGGGATGATTTTCCTGGCCAAGGAGATTACCAGCGGCACCGAGGGCAAAGACCAGCCGCTGCTGGGCATTATGGACATTGAGGTGGCGCGGAATGCATTTGGGCGGCAGGTGGATTCGTTTGAGACGGATTTGGACGTGTCGGTTTTTGGCAATGGTGACAAACGGCCGTTCCCCGCCGTCTTCATTCGCGCCCCAAAACTGGTTGCCGCCAAAGCCGATACCAAAGTGATCGCCACGCTGCCCGATGGTACGGCCGTTGCTGCCCAGCAAGGCCATTGGCTCGCCACCTCTTTCCATCCAGAGTTGACGGGAGACGGCCGTTTTCATGAATACTTTTTGTCGCTAATTCGAGGGGGGAGAAGCGAGTAAAAAGTAAAAAGTGGCCTACTTTTCACTTTTTACTTTTTGAGGTGAACGGCCGTATCGCCCACCCTTAGCTCGCTTTCAGAATCGAGAACGGCCGTTTTTACGTAGGCCAGTCCAATGATGCCGTGTGGGCCAACGGCCGTTGACGTCACCGTTCCCGCATTTTTGCCATTCGCCTGAAGGTCGCTACCAGCTTCCAGCGGCCCGTCGGCAGTGAGCTGTACCAGCTTTTTGGCCAGCCTGCCCCGGCTTTCCATGCGGGCAATGATCTCCTGGCCGATGTAGCACCCCTTGTTGAACGAGACATCATCCCACAAATTGGCCTCCAACGGAATGTACTCCTGCGTGAGTTCGTGGCCAAAGCGGGGCAGACCAGCTTCGATGCGTAAAAAGTCGAACGCATTCGCATCAGCCACAACAAGGCCACTGTCTAGCAGCCGCTGCCAGAGTGCGTCGCGGTCTTTTGCTTCACCCAGCACAAAATAGCCGTCGCCATGTATGGGATCGGTGCGGTGCAGGTAAGCGGTAATCTCGCCAAACTTCACTTGCCGCCAATGGTGCAGCGGCAGCGCTTCATCTGGGAAGCCTGCAGCGACTGCTTTTTGTTGCGCCTGGGGGCCGTAAATGCCAAAAATCACTGTGTTTTTGCTAATATCCTGCAACTGAAAATCGTCCTGGAAGAAGACGAAGCGCATCAGGTAGCGGGCAATGGCGTCGCTGTTGTTTTCGCTGGTGAGGGCGTAAATGGTGTTGTTGGTGGCATAGAGCATCAGCCGATCAATGATGCGGCCAATGTCGGTGGTCAAAATTGTGGCTGTGCCTTCCCCTTTGAGCATGGTCTGCACTTTTTGGGTGGACATGCGGTTGATCAGGTCAAAGCGGGTTTTGCCGCTAAAAATGAGGACGCCCAGGTCGCTGCGGTCGGTGAGTACGGCCGTTTCCCGTGCTGCCTGGTAAACATTCAAATCAATTTGCGAAGTTGTCATCGGGTTCATCCTTTGGCGTGAGTGAAATCATCATGTCGTCGGCAGGAGCCTGCCATTGGCGGGCCAGCAGCTGCACCAGGGGCAGGTAGCGCAGTTCATGCTCGATGGTGAGCTGGGTAATAAGGTCGGCCAGAGAGCGATTTTTTAGCCAGGCATAGTGCCCTTTTTGGCTAAGCTGCTTTTCGCTGAACTCCTCCAGCCATTCCTCTATTTGCATGCGCACCTGGGGCAAATCATCAAAAATACGGTCCAGATCGCGTCCTTTATTTTCTTCGTAGCGCAGACGGCCGTATTCCTCCACATTGTCTAAGGCGGCCAGCAGGCGTACCGGCTTTTTGCCCTGCGAAATTTGCATCAGCCCGGTGACCAGTTCCGATTCCCAGGCGGTTTGCTGCACCAGTAAATCTGCCACGGACCAATCCCTTACTGTGTTAGGTTCCAAAAGCGCCTCATCCGGCAATTCATCCAGCGCGATGAGCAATCGTTCGCGCGAACTGTCTAATTTATCCAGTAATTGTTCAATGGTGGAAGCCATATGTGATTTCACCTGCACTTGCAATTTTGATATTTGATCGAAGCCATTTTATCATGGGGTGTCAGGTTCGCGAAGAACTCTCATGGAGTGGGGGGCAGATGACCAAAGTACTATGAATGGGAAACGGCCGTACCCATTACCTGACCGTGACATCTATCACCTTATAACAGTGATGGTTCACCATCAATAATTATGGATAAATCCAGTAAACTAAAGCACGTTCTACTAAATTCGGCTTATCCTTGGTATAAGCAACACCTATATTGTTTTGAGGAAATTCAAAATTGTAGACCTTACAAAATGATTGTAACTTACAAAAATTAGAAATCTGTCCAATTAAAGATGAACTCAGTATAATGAACCGTGAGTAAACAAACCGACAACACGCTAAATACAGCATAATTGGACAAGAAAGATTATTCTGTTGGTTCTGCATTCGCAGATGAGATTTAGTTGCTGTACAAATCAAACAGCTTAAACAATTAAGGAGCAGCAAGAGATGGCAGATGCAACCTGGACAAACACAGGCGGAGAGAGTCTTGTATCGGATAAAAGCAATCGGCTTAAATTTGTAATTGGTGGTGTTTTGCTTATTGCCGCAATCGTTTATCTGGTGGTAAACGCAATGAGCAGTGGTACTCAGCTTTATAAAACCGTGGGCGAATTTTATGCTGAGCAAAATCAACTGATTGGCCGCGACCTGCGCGTCGCTGGTTTTGTGATGGGGGATTCAATTCAGTTTACTCAAATTGATGCCACAACATCCCGTCTGGAGTTTGATATTGTTGACGACATTAATAACCCCGATCAGCGGTTGCACATTGTGGCTATGAATGAGCCGATGCCAGATCTTTTGAAGCATGAAGCGCAAGCAATGGTTGAAGGGAGTGCCAATCAGAGCGGTGAATTCATTTCTAACCCTGGTGGTTTGCTGCTGAAATGCCCCACCCGTTATGAAGAATTGGATCCGGCTGACCATCCCGATAATGTTGAACGTCCGACAAATTAAGCAAACAGTAGAAAGCGTTTTAAAAATCAGATAGCGATTTCTTTGTGGTTTGCGCAGGTAAAAGCGGGAGAAATGTCCCAGCCGTTTTCCAAGAACATCCCCGTTTTTATATAAACAGTTTCAATTAGGAAGAGAGATATGATTCCCGATCTTGGTTATCTTGCCTTACTTTTGGCGTTGGCAGCGGCCGTTTTTGCGGCGGCGGCAGCATTTTATGGGAGCCGTACCCAGCAGCCCCGCTGGGTAGAAAGCGCTCGCAACGCGACGATTGCCACCTTCCCTCTCATTACCATCGCCTGTTTGCTTATGATTTATTCATTACTGACAGGTGATTTTTCCGTGGAGTACGTCTGGCGTGTGAGCAGCATTGAAATGCCAACCTATCTCAAAGTGACGGCACTTTGGGGAGGGCAAGCTGGTTCGCTGCTGTTCTGGAACTTTTTACTGGCGGTGTTTACGGCCGCTTCCATGGCCCGTAACTGGAGTAAACAGCGAGAGCTGATGCCCTACGCCATCATGATTGCCAGCTTTACTCAAATTTTCTTTGTTGCCATTTCCGTATTTGTCGAAAATCCATTTGCCCGCTTGGCAGTTGTGCCCGCAAACGGTAATGGTTTGAACCCGCTCTTGCGCCATCCTGGCATGATTATTCATCCCCCAATGTTGTACTTAGGTTTTGTTGGTTTTACCATCCCATACGCTTTTGCCATGTCGGCGCTGATTACGGGCAAGCTGGATGATGCGTGGATCAAAATTACCCGCCGCTGGACGCTGGTGGCCTGGCTCTTTTTAAGCCTGGGTCTAATCCTGGGCGGCCGTTGGGCCTACGATGTGCTGGGCTGGGGCGGTTATTGGGGCTGGGATCCGGTAGAAAATGCCTCCTTCATGCCCTGGCTGGCTGGCACGGCATTTCTGCATTCGGTGATGATTCAGGAAAAGCGGGACATGTTCAAGATGTGGAACATGATCCTGATTTTGCTTACGTACTTGCTGGTGGTTTTTGGCACCTTCGTGGTGCGCAGCGGCGTCATTTCGTCAGTGCATTCATTTGCACAATCTGCTATTGGCCCGTTGATGTTTGGCTTTTTGGCCTTTATGCTGATCCTTACAGTGGCACTGCTGTTTGTTCGGGCCGATGCATTGAAATCTAAAAATCGGTTGAACTCCTTTTTGTCACGCGAGGCGGCGTTTTTGTTCAACAATTTTTTGTTTTTAGCGATTTTGCTTATCGTATTTTTATTTACCAATTACTCTATTATTACTGAGTTACTCATTGGTGAGCAGATTTTTGTGGGGGCAACGGTTTATGAGCAAGCATTAGGGCCACTATTTTTGCTGTTGGTGCTGCTGATGGGGGTGGCCCCGCTGACGATGTGGTACCGTACCAGCGCCGAGCGGATTGGCATGTCGCTGCGCTGGCCGGCTTTGGCAGCGCTGGTGATTGTGGGTGTATTGATTGCCTTGGGCATCCGGCGTTGGGGCGCTTTGTTGGGCGTTTGGGGCGTTTCTTTCTCGTTAATTCTGACGATGCTGGAGTTTTGGAAGGGAACGCGGGCGCGTATGAAGCGTGGTGAAAATGCATGGACGGCGTTTTCTAACTTGATGGTGCGAAATCGGCGACGCTATGGTGGCTACTGGATTCATTTTGGGGTCATCATCATGGCATATGGCATTATTGGCGTTGAGCTTTTTCAGGAGCAGACGCAGATTCGGCTGAATGTGGGTGAAACGGTAACGCTGGGGCGGTATGAAATGCAGTTTTTGGGTGCGACGCGCTACCCTGGCCCGGACGATTTGATTATTACGGAAGCGACGGTAGATGTGTATGACAACGGCCGTTACGTTGGTCAGCTCAATCCGCGATCAGAACTATATACCCGCACCCAACAGCCAATGACAATCCCGGATGCCCGCTCAACCATTGCCGAAGATTTTTATGTGTTGATGGTGAACTGGGAGCCAACGTCAGCCGATCAGGCAACTTTCCGCGTTTACCTGAACCCGCTGGTGAACTGGGTTTGGGCTGGCGGCATCATCTTTGTGTTTGGGACGTTGATTGCGGGCTGGCCCGATGCCAGAACGGATAGAGTATTGGTGCGGCGTCGGCGTGCGGTGGTTGCGCCAACGGATTAGAGATTGGGTAATTAGGTAATTGAGTAATTGCCCAATGATTCAATTGCTTTTAGAGGGTACAGTGTTTAATTTTTTACGAACGAAACAGTGGGGAACGGCCGTATTCATTCTGTTCGGCCTGTTCCTTTTAGTAACACCCGCGTTGGCTCAAGACACGGTGGTGACTGATGACGAAGTCAACGACGTAGCCAAAGATTTGTACTGCCCCGTGTGCGAAAACACGCCGCTGGACGTTTGCGGCACGCAGGCGTGTGCCGACTGGCGTGAATTGATTCGGCAGCAGCTTTCTGAAGGAGCTACCGCTCAAGAGGTTCAAGCTTATTTTGTGCGGCAGTACGGTGAAGGGGTGTTATCCAACCCGCCAAAAACGGGCTTTAATCTCATTCTGTGGTTATTTCCGGTGGCGGCGATCGTGCTGGGCGGCTTCTTTTTTAGCCGCTACGTCAGCAGCCTGCGGGTCTCCGCTCAGGATGATGAGGATGAATTTGAGGAGGATGTGATAGAAAAGAGCGACATCCCCCAAGATAATTATCAGGCTCGATTAGAAGCCGAATTACGTGATAGGTAAAGACTTATGAGTGATATTGCAAATCCTATTGAACAGTCCAAAAACGCTCCTCGCAGCATGGTGAGGATTGTAGTGTGGATTTTGGTTATTGGCCTGCTGGCTCTGTTTGGCTGGGGGCTGCTGCAAACCAACGCTACCCGCCCAGAGGTTGGACAACAAGCGCCAGCCTTTGATCTGGAATTTTTCGATGGGTATGAATGGAATGGCAAAACGGCCGCTTCCCTTGATGACATGCAGGGCCAGGTGGTAGTGATGAACTTTTGGGCCTCCTGGTGTGTGGAATGCCGCGTCGAGACAGATGATCTGGAAGCCGCCTGGCAAAAATATGCGGATCAGGGTGTGGTGTTTGTGGGGGTTGCCTACTCCGACGTGGAGCCGAACTCAATAGAGTACATGAAAGAGTTCAATGTTAGCTTTCCCCATGCGCCTGATTTAGGCACACGCATCTCTAAAGATTACGAAATTACTGGCGTGCCCGAAACATTCATTATTGATCAAAATGGCGAGATTGCCCACGTGCAGATAGGCCCCATTTCTAGCGGCACGCTGGATTCCGTCATTGGCCAGCTTTTGGCCCGAGGAGGATAAGTCGTTGGCGACCGGATCGATTTTGTTAGGGATGGCCTTGCTCGTTTTGACAGGCTTGTTTATTGCGCGTCCCTTTATGCGCCCCCGCAATGAAGAGGGGGATTTAACCGAATATCAACTTTTACAGGAAGAGAAAGAGCATCTGCTAGATCAGATTCAGGCGCTAGATTTTGACCTCGATACGGGCAAAATTCCCGCCGAGGTACACCAACTTCAGCGGGCCAGGCTCATGGAAGACGCTACGGCCGTTCTCAAGTCAATTGATCGGGCCGGTGGTGATGGCGAAGATACGGCCATCGTACCCGATGCAGTTGATATGGACATCGAGATTGAGGCCGCCATTGCCCGCATTCGGCAGCAGCGCCGCCATAAAAAATCTGCGCCGGCCCCGACGGTTAGCGTGGCAACCAACGGCCATGCCCGCTTTTGTTCGCAGTGCGGCACACCAACCGATCCCGACGACCGGTTCTGCGCGAATTGCGGCCATAAACTAACCCTGGAAAGTTCTACAAAAACTGCGTGAGTGATGATGAGAAAGAATACCTTGCCTAAGACAGCAAAGCTCCACTTGCTGGTGACTTTAGCTGCATTTGTTTTGGCATTTGCGGCGCTGGCGCTGCGACCCACTGCCCCAACTTCGGCTCAAGATGTGCCCCTGCCTATTGCTCCGCCCGATGCGGCGGCTGGACTGGCTATTTACAATGAACGATGTATCGTTTGCCATGGTGAAATGGGGGATGGCCGTGGTGAGCAAGCGCTGCAAGCCGGGCTGGAACCCGCTACCTTTGCTTCTGAAGAATTTCACCTGACGGCCGATCCAACCAGCATGTACAACATGATCACCAACGGTAACATGTCCGCCGGTATGCCGCCTTTTGGTTCCGCCAGTAGCAATCCGCTAAACGAGGCTGACATTTGGAACATGATTGCTCTGGCTTACAGCTTTGGCGTCCGCCCACAGGATATTGCAGATGGGGAAGCGCTCGCCACAGAGCTTGGCGCAGATACCACCACCTGGCCTGAGCTAGAATACTGGTTTAGCCGCAGCAACGAGGCAATTCTGGCAGAGTTGGCTACCGAAGATGTTTTGGGTGTGGACGTGAGCAGTTTGAGTGATGAAGAAAAGCTGTCTTTGGTTGATTACGGCCGTTCCCTTCACTACACTTACACAGACCCGCTTGCCGCCTTTGCCCCCGTCCCGCTGGCCACCATTAACGGCACGGTTATTAATGGCACCACCAACGAAGCCGTGACCAACGGCGAAGTGCGTTTGCGAGCGTTTACCACCCAGCTAGAAGAGGTGTATTCAGAAACCATTTCAGTGAATGAAGATGGCAGCTTTGAATTCCAAATAGAAAATGTGCCCGCCGATTGGGTTTTTCTGGCAGATGTTCCCTACGGTGACCTTACCTTCAACAGCGATGCTATACAGGTTTCTAACCTCCAGCCAGAAGCGCAACTACCGCTGTTTGTGTTTGATACCATCTCAGACCCTGCGGTTGTTACCATTGACCGGCTGCACATGATTTTGACCTTTGCCGACAGCCGCTTGCTGGTGTCTGAACTGTACGTTTTTAGCAACCAGGCAGCGGCCGTTTTTGTGGGTGAATCAGGTGATTATGAGCAAGGCACGGTTCAGGTTGGCCTGCCTGCCGGAGCCGAAAACATTAGCTTCCAGCGCGGTTTTGGTACGTCGCTAGATAGCTTCTTACCAGCCACAGATTTTATCCAGACGGGTGGCTTTTGGGCCGACACGGTGCCGCTGCGCCCCGGCGCTGGCAGTTTGAACCTGCTGGTGAGTTACGATTTGCCCTATGACGATAGCTTGCAGCTGGCGCACCCTTTGGCGCATATCATGGCTGGCAGTGCGTCGGTCATTATGGCCGATGCGGGCGTGTCCGTAACGGATGCCAATTGGGTGTCGCAGGGGGCACAGGCCACGACCAGTGGCTCTTTTGTGAGCTATTCAAACAGCACTTTGGCTGGTTCTGATGCTATTAGCCTGACGTTAGACGGCCGTCCCAGCCAAATTATGGATGCCCAAGGCAATGTGCTGCCCGTGCGGAACCAGACCAATGAACTTATTGTGGGTGGGGTGGCTCTGGCTGGTATGTTGGCTGTGGGTTTTTTCCTGGTGCAGCGTTGGCGTACAGCCCCTGTGGGCCAAACCAGCGCCGGAGCCGTACCGCAGGTTGCCATTGTCCCACAACCACGTCGTACCAAACCGAATGAAACCCAGAAAAGCAAGCTGCTGGAAGCCATTGCCGATTTGGATGATGCGTACGATGCCGGGGAAATGGACGAGGCAGAGTACCAGTCTCAGCGGCAGGAGTTGAAGGCTTTGTTAACGGCCGTTTGGCAATAAGCTGCTTATGTACAAATTTGTAACCATTTACCGCCGTGTTGATGACGAGCCAATGCTGGAACAATTTTTCAACCAGACGCATTTGCCGCTGGCTGAACAGTTGCCGGGGCTAGTACGGCGCGAAGTCAGTCGCATCTCCCATAAACCAGGTGGTGAATCTCGCTTTCACCTGATGTTTGAGCTGTATTTTAAGTCCAAAATTAGCTTTGAAGCGGCCATGGCGACGCCCATTGGCCTGGAACTTATCGAAGCGCTCATGCCGTGGGCTGAAGCCAAAATTGTCACCTGGTTTTTTGCTGATGCGTTTACGGAAGATATGGAGTAGTGGCTAGTGGTTAGTGGCTGGTTGAATAATTACCAGACACTGAAAACTGATGACCTGTCTAGCTACATATCACTTTCTGAATTGGACACAGATTTACACAGATTAACACTGATTTTGGGCTATTATCTGTGTAAATCAGTGTTTACCAGTGTCTAATTTTCTTTTTCAATCAAAATGATATGTGGCGTGGCTAGATGACCTGTTACAGATTGCCGGTTACGGCTCACTATCGCTCTCATCCGGGGCGATTGGAATGAAGGTTTGGTAAGCCAACGGCCGATAAATAAACGTATCGGCTGAAGCGGCACCGCCGCGCACGCCCCCGACGGCGTAAATTTTTGTCTCGATGTAGGTGATGCCCAAATTAGACCAGCTTGGTTTGTCTTCCAACAGGGGCGTGTTGATTACAGACCATTGGTCTGAATCTGGGTTGTAAGATTCGCTGTAGGTAATTGGCTCATCACCAAAAGCGCCACCCCCAAATAAGTACAGTTTATTAAATAACCCCACGGCGCTGGCTCCTGCACGGGGCAGTAAAGTGTCGGCACACGTGTGCCAACGGCCGTTACCGTCGCTGCTTGTCTCGTTTGGGGTAGTGGGGTCGAAATAGGTGCATTCAGTTAACGGCCGTTCCCCATCGTATCCCCCAACCACATAAAGCCGACCTTTGATGACGCCACCCGTCACAAAAGCACGCGCTGTGGGCATCTCTGGCAAGATTTGCCAACTGCTGTTCGCTGGGTCAAAGCGATACACTGTGGGCAGATAGTTTTGGCCATCCCAGCCACCAAACAAGTAAATAAAGCTGCCATCGGAGAGTACCAATCCACCAGAAACGGCCGTTGGCAAAGGCGTCGTCACGCGCCAGCTATCGTTGGCCGGGCTGTACACTTCAACCAGTTTGGTGGGTTGCCCATCTGCCAGTTGGCCGCCAGGGACGTAAATTTCGCCGAACAGCTCTGCGCCGGTGATGTCGGCAACGGCCGTTGGCTTAGCGGTTCCCTCGCGCCAAATCGATGTAGAGGTGTCAAAAATAGAAACCTGATTTGTAAAACCCGCAGGCGTTTCCCCACCAATCAGGTACAAATGCAGTCCGCTGGCTACTAACGCCATGTTGCTTCTGGCCACAGCTAGTGGCCGACTTTGCAGCCAATCATCAGTGATGGCGGTTTCCACGAACCGATCTGGTGTAGGCGTTGGTGCAGGCTCTGGGCTTAAGGGCTGTAAGCTAAGCACAAGTATGGTGATTAGCGCCACCAACAGCAAGCCGATGAGCCCTACGCGTTTGGGGAAAAAGGTGGGGCGTGGAATAAGAACGGCCGTTTGCGATGGCGAACCGGATTCGGTTAAAGAACTGGGGGATGGTATTTCGGTTTTCGAAATATCAGTGTCTGATTCTGGCGTAACGCCCGCCAGAACTACCAATCCCTGCTGTAAGGCAGCGGTCGTGGCCTCGGTGCGCGAACTTACCCCCAGCTTGGTGTAAATATTGCGCAGATGAACCTTAACCGTGTTCTGGCTAATAACTAATTGATTGGCGATGTCCTTGTTGCCAGCGCCGTCTACCACACATTGCAAAACTTCAAGTTCCCGGTCGCTGAGCGCTTCACCTATTTCAGCCATGAATTATTTATTAGGGAGACGCAGGCGTCTCAATGGGTAAGACAAAGGGCGCTCCCTCAAACGGAGCGGTATCGCTAATGGGCACTGTGTCTGTAATGGGTTCCGAAGGTGTAGGCGTGGCCAACAAGCAATTTTCTGTTGCTTCGGTTCGTTTTTGGGTGAGTTCCGCTGTTGTTTGGTAAGAACTCGCCTCACGATACAACTGCTCTGCCGGACACCAATCCTGGGCAAAGGCGTACTGGTCACCCAAAGAAACCAGCACCGTAAACAGCTGTTCGCATGATGATTGGTAAAATGGTGCCGCCAAACACAAATCGCGGAAATAGTAGGCAGACGCTTCCCAATTCACCCCGTAAAATGAGATGCCTTGCGTGTAAAGCTCCGCCCAGGTCTGATAATCCTTCACATATTGGGGTAAGTCGCCAAGCTGCTGTGCCTGCGCCAGGTAGTACATGCCTAGCTCCACCTGCTCTCCATCCACTAAATCCAGCCCATAATTGAGAAATGTATCGTATAGCAAGCGGTCGGTTTCTTCCCGTTCAAAGCTGGGGAACTGCTGCTGGAAGGCCAGCAGGGCAGGCAGCGCCTCTTCCCAGAATTTGGTGGCCACCAACCGCTGAATGCGCAGCAATTCTTCGCTGGGGCTGTCAATTGCACCGGGGGTGGCAGTGGGTAATCTGGTCGGGGCGGGGGTGACGGTAACGGCCGTTACCGGTGTCGGTTCTGGTGTGGTGCCAATGCCCGCCAAGGCCTGCTCGCGTAAGGATTGGGCTTTGGCATGGTTGGCGTCCCGCTCTAGCACCCAATCCAACCGGGTAAGCGCCAGTTGGTAATTGCCCTGGCCAATGTTTTCCTCTGCCAGCGTCACTTGCCGATCTAGCTGGGCAAACTGCTTGTCTTGCAATTCTCGCTGCCCGCTTTGCCAGCCCAAAAAGGCAATTAGCATAAACCAGCCTACCAGCACGGAAACGATTATCAACAGCAAGCCAGCAGCTCGCACTGGCCGCCGCTTTTTCTTGGGTGGGGTAGACGATGAATTTTTTGATTCCGTCGGCTGAGGCACAGCATTACTCATACGCGGTAGTATACCTTATTTACGGCCGTATCGTTTACAAACCATGACCAAAGTTAATCTTTACTTATTGGATATTTTGGCCACAGAGGGCACAGAGAAAAAAGGAAAATCTTAGATCCCTCTGTGTACTCTGTGGCTAATTGATTATTTCACGATAGACGGCTACCGTTTCGTCGGCGATTTGGCGCTGGGTGTACTGGTTGAGCACGCGGGTACGGCCGTTCCTGCCCAATTCATCTCGCAGCTCCGGCGACTGCATCAGCCGCAGCAAATGGTGGTGCAGCGCCGCCTCGTCCTTTTCGGGGAAAATGAGCCCTGCCTCGCCAATGACGTGGGGGATTTCGCCGCTGCTGGAGCCAACCACGGCCACGCCGCAGGCCATCGCCTCCACCAGCACCCGGCCAAACTGCTCCTTCCAGTTGGGCAGCGTGACCGAAGCCAGCACCAGGGCGTCTAGCTGCTGCAAGTAAGCGGGCATCTGCGCCGAAGTGACCACGCCGTCAAACTGCACCCGGTCGGCGATGTTGAGTTGATGGGCCAGGGATTGGAGGAACGGCCGTTCCGGCCCTTCTCCCGCAATGTGCAGCCGCCAAATACCGGGCAGTTTGGCCACCGCCCGCAGCACCCAATCTACCCCCTTCTCTGGCACCAGCCGCCGGTTGGCGCAGCCGATTACAAAACCGCGCCCGGGGTCTCTCTGGGGCGGTGGCTGGAACAGCGTGGCGTCCACGCCAAACTGAGGAATCACCCGCAGCGGCCCACCGTACCCTTTTTGCCGCCACACTTTTGCAGACGCCTGGTTGCCCACCAGCCCATAATCAATGCCGGCCAGCACCTTTTTTTCCAGCAAACTAAATGGGAATGGATAGCTGCGCAGAATATTTTGCCACGAAAAAAAGAGCGATTTTGCCCCGGCGCGCCGAGCCAATCGCAATGCCAGCCAGGTCGCCAGGTTGTACGGCTCTTCGTCAATATGAACCAGATCGGGACGCAGTTGGTCTAGCCGCTGCTTCAGCTTGGGAAAATAGTAGGTGTGGAACTGGCCGTTAAAGCGAATCGGATCGACCAGCAAGCGGTACCCTTCCGTGTGGGCACGTTCCAAAGTTACCGGGCCAGCCGGGTCTAGCCAGACAGGCGGCACAATGACCGTCAGGTCCACATCGTCATGCCGGGCGATTGCTTCCAGCTTGGTCTGGTAAGACCCAACCAAACACGCTTTTGAGAGCAGTAGTACTTTCATGAATTAGCCACAGATTTCCAATTTGATGTTTGGGAAATCTTTTTTGCCACAGAGAACACAGAGAATTATGAGGTGATAAATTTCCTCTGTAATCTCTTTTTTCTCTGTGGCTTTCTGTTTGTTTTGGTCAAAATCACTCTGGAAAGTGTATGTTGTTCCCCCCAGCGTGCCGGTTGACGCAAGGGGCTATTTTGCTATACTTGCCTCGCTTTGACAAACAGGCAGCCTATGCAAACGACCCATAAAAATCACCAAAGCCCGTCCAAATTTGGATGGGCTTTATTACTATTGGCGCTGGCAACGGCCGTTTTCCTCCGTCTCACCAATTTGGGCAACTGGCCGCCTGGCCTGTACCGCGACGAGGCGTTCAATGGCCTCGACGCCCTGCGTGTGCTCGACGGCAACCCCGCGCTTTTTTTTACCGCCAACAATGGTCGCGAGCCACTTTACATCACTTTAACAGCGCTGAGCGTGGCGGTATTCGGCCGTACCGTGCTGGCCGTGCGTCTGGTGGCCGCTATGGTGGGCAGTCTCACCACCTGGCTGGTCTACAAGCTGGGACGCACCTGGTTTGGCTGGCGCGTCGGCTTGCTGGCCGCCTGGCTGTGGGCGATTACCCTCTGGCCGGTACACTTGAGCCGCATCGGGCTGCGCACTATTTTGCTGCCCGCCGTGCTGGCGCTGACTTTTTGGCTGGGCACGGAGGCGTATCGTCGCAACAAGGCAAGCTGGTGGCTGGCGGCAGGTGCGGCTTACGGCCTCGGCTTTTACACCTATCTGGCAATTCGTTTTACGCCGCTGCTACTGCTGACGCTGGGTGCGTTTTTGCTGTGGCAGGGGCGGCGGGAGTGGCTGCGGCGCGGTGCGGGCTGGTTTGTGCTGGGAACGGCCGTTACCGTCCTCCCCCTCGCCCTTTTTTACCTGCAAAACCCCGAACTGCTGCTGGGGCGCACCGGGCAGGTCTCCATTCTCAATCCAGCTATCAACGGCGGCGATTTGTGGGGCACGCTTTGGCGGCAAATTGGGCGGGCGCTGGGGCTGTTCCTCTGGCAAGGCGACACGATTTTGCGCCACAATCCGGCGGGACGGCCGTTCTTCGACTGGCTCATGGCGATACCTTTTTTGCTTGGGCTGGGCTGGTGCCTCAAAAACTGGCGCAAACCGGCGGCAACGGCCGTTCTCCTGTGGAGTAGCGTCATGCTGGGCGTCACCATTTTGGCGGAGGATGCTCCCCATTTTTTGCGTGCCGTCGGCATTTTGCCGGGGGCGATTTTTTTGCCCGCGCTGGGGTTGGCCGGGCTGTGGTCCTGGCCGCGCTGGCCAAAGTTGGTCGGCGGTGGGCTCGTGGCTGCGCTGATTGCGGGCAGTTTGCTGCTCACTGTTAGGGATTATGTCAATTACAACCAGCAGCCGGAGACGGCCTTGTTGTTTGAGTCAGCCGCGGTTGAGTTGGCTGCGCAGTTAAATATGGAAGATGAGGGAACGGCCGTTTACCTCGACCGCTGGTTTTGGGATGAGCCGAGCCAAAAAGGGTGGCCCACCGTGCCATTTCTGGCCGATTTGGACGGCGTGACGCTGTATCGGCCAGAAAATGGACTGCCGCCTGCTGCATCTGGCCAGCCAATCAGCCTGTACACCTGGCCATTTGGCGATTTGGAATTTGTGCCGCAGCTGTTGGTAGAGGCGGAGATGGTGGTGGTGCGGAACGGCCGTCTGGCCCGCGGCGATTTGGAGCTGGAACCTTATCCGCTGTACGTACGTTATGCCAGCAGCGCACGTCCCAACGAGGCTGCGATGGTGAACTTTGACAACGCCTTTTTGCTGCAAAGCTGGGCCGTCACGCCGCTGGATGAGCAGACGGTGCAGGTAGAGTTGGTCTGGCAGAAAACGGCCGTTGAGCCAACCAACCAGATTGCTTTTTTGCACCTAATCGGGCCAGACGGCCTCATTACCCAGGCGGATACGCCCCCCGGCGGCGCATACTGGTTTCCCCACTGGTGGCGGGATGGCCAACTGGTGCAAGAGCGACGGCTGTTGATTCTAGATCGGCCGTATGACCCGGCATTGCACACAATTCAAATTGGGCTGTATGATCCGGCCACGCTGGATCGGTTGCCTATTGTTAGTGTTGACACTGATGTACAAATAGATAGTTGGCAACTGGCACCATAAAAATTGGTATGGGCAGACACGGGTCTGCCCATGTGTCTGCCAAATTTGGGCGCACAGGGGATGCGCCCCTGCCAAATTGCGTACAAAACGTCTGCAAATCGTTTGGAGAACGTGGTTGAAGATGGCTAAATTGGGGGTAAAACTACGCTGGTTAGGCTGGCTGCTGAGTGGCAGTTTGTTGCTGTGGCTGGTGACTGCGTCCCAACTGCATGGGCAAGCGCTGCCCACCGCCACGCCAAATGCCGATGGCGTCATCTACACCGAGGTGCTGCCCAACGATTCGTTGTGGGCCATTGCTGCCCGTGCGGGTATTTCGCTAACGGAACTGCTGGCCTTGAACAATTTAGCCGAAAATGCGCTCATCCAGCCAGGCGATTTGCTGATTGTGGGTATTGTGGCCACGCCTACGCCAGAAGCCACACCGACGATTGCCGCCACGCGGGAACCACCCACGCCAACGGTCACCGTACCGCCACCCCCGCCCACGGTCATCTGCCTGGTGGCTTTTACGGATGAAAATGGGAACGGCGAGCGGGAACCCTCTGAACCGCTACAAGCGGGCGTCGCGTTTACCGTCTTCACACCTGAATCGGTGGTGGCCAACTACGTGACGGATGGCGTTTCTGAGCCGCACTGCCTGACAGATTTGGCGGCGGGCAATTACCAGGTGACGCGCTCGGTGGGGCGGGGCGAGACGTTGAGCAACAGCGGCAACCGCACGGTGATTTTGGCGGCTGGCGACCAGGTGATGTTGGGTTTTGGCGGTTATGTGGGCACGCTGCCGGAAGTGCTGCTGACTTCGGCGGAACCCAGCAGCGGCGTTCCTACCCCCACTGCCGCCGCCATCGAACCAACCCAGCCGGTGGCAATTATTGGCAGCGCAGCCACGCCAGAAGCGGTTGAAAACTTGCCCGTAGAAGAGACTGGTGCAGGACGGCCGTTTCTCATTGGCGCAGGTATCTTAATCGGCTTATTATTGATGGGTACGGCCGTTTTTTTACGCCGACGGTAACTGTTGGTAGCGAGAGGCTACAAAAGTCTCAAAGACTTTGTAGCCTAGTCATTCGATGGATAGGGAAGGAAACATGAAAAATAGTTGGAAATTACTTTTAATTGCTCTTGTGTTGATTGGTCTGGGCAGCCAGGTGCAGCGCAGCGTGGCGCAAACCAATTTGCTGAAAAATTCCGGTTTTGAGCTACCTTACAATGCCGATGGTTCCGCTAATGGTTGGGGCCGCTGGTTCCGTAACAGCAGCGCCGATCAGTTCAGCGATTGCGCCAACGGCTACCACAAAGAGCCGCACTGGAGTGCGGAAACGGTCAGCGCCCCGCTGATTCAGGCGGGTTCGGCTTCACAGCATGTGGGTAACTCCTGGGATACCTGGGCGGGTGGCGTGTTGCAAACGGTCGCCGTGACGCCTGGCAGCACCTATCGCTTTACCGTCTGGGCCAGAGGCCGCGGTTCTAATGAGGATTATCCCGCACCATCGGAAAGTGGCTTGCGCATGGACGTGCAGGTGGGTATTGACCCCAACGGCAGCGGTCTGTGGAACGATAGCGATGTGAAGTGGAGTGGTTTCATTCAGCCGCACGACACCTGGCAGCAAACTTCTGTGGAAATTACGGCGACAGGTGACAAGGTGACGGTGTTCACCGCAGGGGATTACGGTTTGCAAGGTGTGAATCAGTGTCGCGCTCATCTGGACGTTTGGTTTGATTCGGCAGAGCTGATTGAAGTTGGCCCGCCGCCGACTAACACGCCCGTGCCGCAGCCCACCTCGCCACCGCCGCCACCCGCACCAGCCGCCACCAGTACCCCGATTCCCACAGCGACATTGGTGCCAACGGCAACGGCCGTTCCTACCGAAGCGCCCACCAACACGCCAGAACCAACCGGGGCCACCATCTGCATTAACGCCTTTGCCGATGACAACGGCAACGGCCAGTTTGACGCCAACGAAGGGTACATGGGCAGCGTGGCTTTCCGACTGGCCAGCGGCACGCAAGTGGTTGGTCAGGCAATTTCCAGCGGCACGGCCGAACAGGTCTGTTTTGATGGCCTGGAACCGGGTACTTATCAGATTGAGCAGGTTGTGCCTGGGCCGCTGGAGATGACTACCGCCGGTACGGCCAGCGTTATTGTTCAGGAAGGCCAGACGGCAGGTGTGCAGTTTGGCAGTCGCTTGCGCCTGGCCACAGATGCAGATAGTGGTAATCAACCTGATAGCGTAGCGGATGCGGCAACGGCCGTTCCTACCACAGCAGCCGAACAAGGTGAAGAATCCACTGTAGTTCCGGCTGACGATGGTGGCTTGCCTTCATGGGTCGGCCTTGGTTTGCTGATTGTGGCGATTTTGCTATTAGGCGGTATTTTGTTTGTGGTGCTGCGCCGCAACGCGTAAATTTGTGAGATTACCTCCCCGCTCGCGTTTGTTTGCCAATCGGTGGCTTGGCTTGCTGGCCGTCATGCTGGTCGTTTTGGCGGCGGCTTGGCCAGAACTGTCCCAGACGGGCTTGCTGAACACGCGGGGCGGGGGGGATAGCCCCTTTTTGTTACAGCGTTTGCAGCAGTTGGAAACGGCCGTACTCGATGGCCATTTCCCCGTACGCTGGATGCCAGACGCCAACTATGGCTACGGCTACCCCTTCTACAACTTTTACGCCCCCCTTTCAATTTACATAACGTTTGTTTTTCGACTGCTTGGCTTTAGCTTTGTGCGGGCGATTCATTTGTCGCATTTGCTGGGGTATTTGGTGGCGGCTGGGGGAACGTTTGCTCTGGTGCGGCGCTGGTTCGGGCGTCCTGGCCATGAATGGCCAGGCTATAAAGCTGAATGGGCTGGGTTGTTGGCGGCAGCGGCGTACACGGTTGCGCCGTTTCATCTGGTGAATGTGTACGTGCGCGGCGATTCGCTGGCGGAATTCTGGGCGATGGCTTTTTATCCGCTGGTCATTTTGGCGGCGGATAGGCTGGTGGGTGGCGGACGGCGGCAGGTGGCGTTGTTTGCGTTGGCCTATGCGGCGCTCATCTTGAGCCACAACATCTCCGCGATGATCTTTTCGCCATTTTTACTGCTGTATCTGCTGCTGAAATTTTTACCGCAGTGGGTGCAGGGGAGGGGCAGGTCTCAGACCTGCCCCTACGGTTTACTTCTTGCCTTTGCCCTGGCCGCCTGGTTTTTTGTGCCCGCGCTGGCGGAGCAGCCGCTGGCACAGTTGGGTGAAGTGACCAGCGGTTATTTTCATTTCAGCAATCATTTTCTGGGCACGGCCGATTTTCCCTTGAGCCAGACGTCGTTTTTTGTGGATTTTGGGGTGGTGAACCGGGAAGCGTTTCGGATGGGGCTGGTGCAAACGGCCGTAACCATCGCGGGCGTTTTGGGACTGCTCTGGTTGTGGGTTAAGAAGATGGATTCCCGCCTGCGCGGGAATGACAGGCGTATCATCGTTATTTTTATTTTGCTGACGGTGGCGGTGAGCAGCTTTATGCTGACGCCGCTGTCTGCCTTTTTGTGGGAGCATTTGCCGCTGCTCTCGTTTACCCAATTTCCCTGGCGCTTTTTGTCCGTGCAGGCGTTTGGTGGGGCACTGGCAGTGGGGGCACTGGCCGTCGTGCTGCCACAGCCCCGCTGGTGGGTGCCGCCGCTCATTGCGCTGCTGCTGGTGAGCAGCCTGGGCCAGCTCCGCCCGGACACATTGCCACTGACCGATGCCGACGTCACGGCCGAATCGTTAGCGCAGTACGAATGGTTCACCGGCAACATCGGCACCACGATTAGTTTTGAATATTTGCCGCCGACGGTGCAGCCACGGCCGTACACCAGTAACTGGCTCAACACGGGCGAACGTTGGCAGGTGACGCCGCTGGCTGGCGATTTGCTTTTTGCCGATTTAACCGAACAGCGAACCAGTTACCAGCAGTGGCAGGTGGAAACATCTGCGCCCAGCACACTCATCTTCCCCACGCTGCATTGGCCGGGTTGGCAGGCGCGGGTAGATGGGGAATTGGTGGCAATACGGCCGTCTTCCGGCAGCGGCCTCATCGAGCTAGACGTTCCGGCGGGGGTGCATGAAATTGAGCTGATTTTGGGGCGAACGGCCGTACGCCTCTGGGCTGAAATTGCTTCATTGCTGGCGCTGGTCGGCACGATTTGGCTGCTACGGCCCCAAAAAAGCTGGCTGAATTGGCAAGCTGGGTTGGCACTGGGCGTCGTCCTGCTGTTGGCCGCTGGCCTGCGTCTTTGGCCAGAGTCTGCGCCACAAAGCAGCCTGCGCACCTGGGATTTTGTGCAGATGGGCTACCTGCATTCGTCGGACAAGATTGCATTCCGTTCGGGCGCGGTGCTGCGCGGGTATGAAATTTCGCAAACGACGGTTCAAGCGGGACAGCAGCTCCAAATCGAGCTGTTTTGGGAGCTGCCGCCCAGCTCGCCGATGACGATTGCCCTGGTTTCTCCGGCGGCTAACTGGGCAGATGTGCCGCTGCTGGCCGCCCAAACCGCGCCTGCTGGTCAGCAGGTGACGGCCGTTACCCTGCAACTGCCGCCCAACATGCCCGCTGGCCTGTTCGTGCCGCGCCTGACGGTGCGGGATGACGTGCCGCTGACACCCACGGGCAGCAGTCGCGACCAGCTCTTTTTGGAACCCGTTCGCATTTTGCCCGCCGCTGCCGACGATTTGCCACCGTCTGAGCGGCTGACGGTGCGCGGGCTAGGTATGCAGCCTGCGGGCAGCGGGAATCTGGCGATGCAGTTGGCCTGGTTCACGCCGGAGCCGCTGAGCCAGAATTACAATGTGGCGCTGCGGTTGACGGACGCTCAGGGCAAATTTGTGCGGGTGTGGGACGGGCAGCCGGGCTTCGGCTTTTTGCCCACCAGTGGTTGGCCTGCGGGTGAGTGGGTCAACCACTGGCTTACGATTTCGCTGCCGCCACCGGATGAGGATCATGAACGGCCGTTTACCTTGGTTGCTCAACTGTACGAGGTCGCCGAACCAAACCGGGTGGTGCTCACGCGGCGGTTGGGTAATCTGGTGGAAGTTGGCGCAGAGCTGGTTTTTGAGCCGACGGAGCCTGTGTTTGAGCTGCCAGAGGAGATGGTGGGGGTAACGGCCGTTTTTGGCGAGGAAATTCAGTTGCAAGGTTACCAACTTAGCCAAAGCGATTCTGAACTGGGTTTGACGCTCATTTGGCAGGCGCTGACCAATGGACAAACCGATTACACGCGCTTCGTCCACCTCATTCGGGTGGATGGGAGTGGCGCGCCGCTGGTGCAGGATGACAGCCCGCCGCGCTACGGCAGCTACCCCACCAGCCAGTGGACCGCTGGTGAGGTTGTCGAAGATCAATTGTCACTCTCACTAGAGGGAGTGCCGCCAGGTGAATACCGGTTGGCGGTTGGTTTTTACAGCCAGCCCACGCCGGGGCAGTTCAACCAACTGCCGGTTTTGGATGGTGCGGGGGAGTTGGTGGAGGACGGCCGTTTCATCCTGCCAATAACGGTAATCAGGTAATTGCTCAATTACCAATTACCAATTACTTCCCCAAAAACTTCACAGCCTTATCCACGCTATCCGTGGGTGAAATTTTGATTTGTGTGTCGGCGAAACGGCCGTCTTCATCAATCACAAAATGGCTGCGGATGATGCCCATGTAGCTGTTGCCATACATCTTCTTTTCGCCCCACACGCCGTACGCTTCCGCCACCTCATGCTCTGGATCAGATAGTAAATTGTAGGGAAATTCCATTTTGGCGCGCCATTTGGCCAGTGCTTCCGGGCTGTCTGGGCTAATGCCCAGAACCGTTGCGCCTGCCGCCTCGATGACGGGCCAGTTGTCGCGGAAGCCGCACGCCTGCGTGGTGCAGCCGGGTGTATCTGCCTTGGGGTAGAAAAAGAGTACCACTTTTTTGCCGCGCAGGTCGGACAGTTTAATGGGGGTGGCTTCATCAGAAATCAGTTCAAAATCGGGGGCTAATTCGCCAAGGGTCATGAGATTCTCCTGTTTTTAGTTGCTAGTGGTTGGTGGTTAGTCAACGTGCTTGCCATTGCATTCATTAGATTTTACCGGGTATGGGCGGGGCTTCCCAGGTGGGTTAAAGATTTGCTTAGATTTGGTGGGAACTTTTTCAGCGAGGAGATCGTTTTAGGGGTACAGCGTTGGGCAGCCGTTAGACGGCCGTTTTCAAAACATCAAGTAGCGCAGCCAAGTGAAGTAGTACGCTGTAGAAAGAATAAAAACCCGATTCAACAAGATGGGAGGTTCAAGATGCCAACACTTTATATGATTTTCTGGTCAATCATTATCGTTGTCGCTTTTTCTTTGTGGCGGCTGCAAAATTGGAACCAACGGCTGGTGGTAACGGCCGTTACTTTGCTGGTGCTGATCGTGAGCCAATCCCTCTTTGTGTCGTTGGCTACCAGCGCCGGGTTAAATCCCAGCGACGCCCTTTTAGCCCCGGAACGCTTTTTGCAAAGCGGCCCCGTTGGTTGGTTGGCGCTGTTGGTGATGCCCTGCGGTTGGTTAGGCCCGTTTGTGGGGTTTAACTTGATTCAACGGCTGTCGCTTGGCGAACGGTAATCGGATGACCGATTACGGATTACCGATTACTGGCCACCACCGAGCAGGCGGTTGGCAAAGCGGAGGAGCCATTTAAACAGCCTCTGGGGGAAGGTGAGGCGGGGGCGGGCTTGTAAACTCTCTTCCTTGCGCATGATGGCGGCCAGCCATTGGCCGCGGCGCAATTCCATCAGGCTCAGGGCGCGCAGCACCTGGGCCTGTTTTTCTTTCTCGTTGCTTTGAGCAAATTGGGCGGCAGCATCGCTGTAGTGGCGAGCGGCTTCTGTATACTTTTTCTGCCCGGCGTACAGATCGCCGAGGTTGCCTAGCGTTTGGGCCTGGCGCGAGGCATCTCCGATTTGTTGGAAGAGGGTGGCGGCTTGGGTGAGGGTGGCAACGGCCGTTTCCCAATCGCCCAGCACGCGCAAGACAACCCCCATGTTGTTTAGCATTTCTGCCTGATTGCCCACATCCTCCTGCGCGGCAAAGCCAGCGGAGGCCTGTTCAAAAAGCGGCAGCGCCTCGCGTCGTTTGCCCTGCTGAAACAGGCGCATCCCTTCATCTTTTAATGTGTGAGGAGTGGGGGAAGAATTCATTGCGTAAAAAATTACGCAATTACTGAATTAACCAGTTACTAAATTTGTGTAACTGGTTAATTGGGTAATTGGGCAATTAGTAGGTAATTTCCAGCAGGCTTTCGGCGACGGTGCGCAGTTGGGCCACGTCCATTTCGCTGAGCTTTTTGGCGGTGTCCAGATAACTGACGTTCACTGGATTGATGAGAAAGGCTTGCATCTCTGCGTTCATGCGCTGGAATTGGCGCTCTAGCTTTTGTTTGGCTTCGTGCCGTCCCAATGGGCCGTGTACGTCATCCAAAAAGTAGTTCACGGAGACATCCAATTCGCGGCAAATTTGCTCCAGGTGCAGGTAGGGGATTGGTTCTGCGCCCATTTCGTATGATTTTAGCAGTTCTTCATCCATGTTGAGCGCTTTGGCAAGGTTGGCTAATGATTGGCGATTACGCAGCCGCTGTTGGCTGAGCAAAACGCCAATGACGCGGTGGCGCAGGGCGATGAGGCTTGGGAAATCAATCTCGGTTTCGGTTTTCAGGGGCTCACTGCCCCAAAAGTAGCCCATGGGGATGTTGAGGTAGAGCGCCAACGCTTCTAGCTGTGGTAGGGAGACGGGATGCTCCCCAGCTTCGATTTTACTATAATCGGCTGGCTTTACATCTAAAACGGCCGCACACTCTTTTTTCGTGCGTCCATAATGATCTCTGGCCTTTTCGATGAGGCCGCCTAACATTTTTGCGCGTTCTGGATTTAATTCGCTCATAGGTTTTCTCTTGCAAAAAGCCACTGTAGCAGGCTGGTTGAACTGGTGAGGATATTAACATAATTCAGTTTGAGGCACAACCATAGAACGATGAGGCAGATTTTGCTAGAAACAAAACGTTTGCGCTTACGGCGCTTCACAAGGAGTGATGTGGATTATCTATTTGCGCTAGACAACGACCCAGAGGTGATGCGCTACCTTAATGGGGGGGTGTCTACGCCGCGCCAGGTTATTGAGCAGGAGATTTTGCCGGAGTTCATGGTAGTTGACCCAGCCCGACCTCAATTTGGCTTTTGGGCGGCGGAGATGAAGGTGAGTGGAGAATTTGTCGGTTGGTTTAGTTTACGGCCGTTGCCCGAAAACCATTTTCACGCCGCCCTGGGCTACCGACTGGCGCGCACTTTTTGGGGGCGCGGACTGGCGACGGAAGGCGTACGCGCCCTCATCCGCCACGGATTTGCTGAGCTGGAGTTAGAACGCGTGGTGGCGACGACATATGAAGACAACGTTGCCTCGCAGCGGGTCATGCAAAAGGTAGGCATGACGTTGGTGCGCCGCTTTCGTCTCACGCTTGAAGATTTGCGGGGAGTGGATACATTCCATACCGACGAGGTGGAAATCTGGGACGGGGATGATGTGGAGTACGCGCTGGAAAAAATAGCCTGGGAGAAACAACATTGTGACAGTTGATAACTTTGCGTTTGAGTTTGAATCCGTTCGGAGTGAGATGAAATCATTTGTGCTGCGTTTGACGGCCAGCGTGCAGGACAGCGAAGACATTGTGCAGGAAACGTACATCAAGGCGCAGGCCAAGATCGACAGTTTTCGCGGCGATTCGTCGTTAAAAACCTGGCTGTTTGCCATTGCCGCCAACCTTGCCAGAGATTTGCTGCGTGCCAAAAAGCGGTGGCCAGAAAATGTAACGGACATTTGCAAGGATGCGGCGCTGAGCAACACGCAATTTTTTCAGGAAGCGCTGCAAATCCGGCAAACGTCGCCACAGGGTCAGTTTGAAATCAGAGAGCATGTCGCGTTTTGTTTTACCTGTGTGGCCAAGTCGCTGCCTTTGGAGCAGCAAATTACGCTGCTGCTTAAGGAAGTGTACGGTTTTAAAGCAAAAGAAATCGCTGAGATTATGGAACAGTCTGAGGCGATGGTGAAATATTATTTGCGCGTTGGTCGCAGTAAAATGATTGACATTTTTGAGGCGCGTTGCTCCTTGATTAACAAGCAGGGAATGTGCCACCAATGTACCGAGCTGAACGGCATCTTTAACCCCAAGCAGGATGTGCAGGTGGAGCTGGTTAAAATTCAGATGGTGCGGGACGCAGCAACTGAGGACAAGGCGCGGTTGTTTGATTTGCGGCTAAAAATTTTGCAGGAGCTGGACCCCTTTGAATCTGGCGCGGCTGAATTGCAACTGCATCATCTGGAGTACAATCGGCAGGTGATGGCCCGGTATCTGGATGAGGCGCTGTCTGAAACGCCGTGAACCAATTTTGGGGAAACCTTATCTTTTTTTGTGGCGGGACCGTCTAAATAAAGAAAAGGAGTTTAACGATGGCAGATTTATCACAAGATGGAAAGGCTGTGACGACAAGGACGATGTTTAGTCGGGAAACGGCCGTATCCACCACCATTAATGCCGATGTGTCCATTATCTGGTCTTTGCTGACCAATGCGGCCGATTTTGCACGCTGGAACCGCACCATCATTTCGCTGGACGGGAGCATTAAGGTAGGGGAAACGGTTCAGTTAAAGTCTACATTGGATGAAAAGCGAACCTTCAAGCTGAAAGTGAAAGAATTGGTGCCCGAAAAACGACTGGTTTGGGGGGATAGCCAGGGAAGCCGGGTCTACTCGTTAACCCCCGGCAAAAATGGCGTTGTTTTTACGATGACGGAAAAGATTGGCGGGCCGTTCTTCCCGCTGTTTGCCCGATTTATCCCGCCGTTTGATCACTCTTTTGAACAATTTGCCGCCGATTTGAAGCAGGAAGCAGAAGCCATTCAGAACGCTAATAATTAGCGAGGAGATGAAAGATGGAAAAGCGAACGAAAGAGAACCCTTGGAAATTGAAAACCCCTCCGTTAACCTCCGAGTATGAAATGTATGTGGCTGAAAAAGACGGCCGTGAGATTATTGTGTGTACCGTGGGCACCACCGTGCTCCATTACGATTACCGCTGCCTGGCAGATTGTCATGCCATGCTTCAAGCGCACGGCGACTGGATGCTGTTGGGCAGTAAGGATGAAAAGCAGGAAGCAAGTTTGGGCACCGTAGAATTTTGGGCGCGGTCATCAGATAATCCCATTGGTGGCTGGTACGGGCTAAAGAAAAACTTTCGGGGACGTTTTGCCATGTACATCCCGCCGCTCATGGAAGCGTTGGGATTGGCAGAAGTGGAACATAACAAACGCGACAATCGCATGCGCGCCATCTAACCTTAATGGCAACAAAAAAGGCTGTCAGTTCGACAGCCTTTTTTGCGTGTAGAGGGTCTATTGCTTTAGTTGGCGTTAATAGTAATGCGTTTTGGCTTTACCGCTTCCGCTTTGGGAATGTTGAGGCTGAGGATGCCGTTGGTGTAGGTGGCTTCAACAGCGTCGCCATTCACGGCCATCGGGAAGCGAATGCTGCGGCTGAAGCTGCCATAGCGGCGCTCACGCAGATGGTACTTGGCTTCTTCCACTTCCTCTTCTTGTTGGATTTCGCCTTTAAGCATTAGCACGTCATCTTCAAGAGTAATTTCGATATCTTCGACGTTAATGCCGGGAATAGTGGCTTTTACGAAGTAATTGTCTTCGGTTTCGGCCACGTCCAGAGCTACATTCCATTCAGCGGCGGGGCGGGTGAACGGCCGTTCAAACAAACGATCAAACTCATTCATCAAGCTAACAGGGTTCATGGGGGTCCAGCGAACTACTTTTGTCATCATCTCACACTCCTTACGTTTCAGGATTTTTTTAAGAATTTGTATTCGGGAAGTGACAGCGATTCAATTTTTGTGGGTAACAATACAAGCGAATCGCTGCCACCTACACCGTTGATTTATCAAGTACGATTGGCATTTTCCGCCAGAAACGTAAGAAAAATATATGCGCCATGTTAGAAGTTCATCGGAGAAGTGTAGAAATTGTGTTAGCGCGCAGTCGCGTCAGACCCAAAGGGTTTGATTGCTTTCGTTGCTAATTAAAATTGATGAAACCCTTTGGGTCTTTTCCAGAGGTTGGCTTAATCCCAGGTGGCATTAGCCAGATCGGCAAATTCGGCCAATGGGGTGTTGTTGCGTACGCGCAGGCGGGGCCAGGTGAACCGGTTAGCAAAGCCAAGCTCATCTCCCCCCTCGGTTGTGACGCCACCCCAAAAATCTAAATGCTGCATCATCGCCAATACCGTGTCGTCGTAGCGCCCGGAGGGGTAGGCGAAGTAGCGGGGTGTGTAGCCAATGTGGTAGGCCAAGGTTTCTTGGGGTCCAAGCATTTCCCAGATCAGATAATCGCTGTTACGGGCGCGCAAGTCAGGATGGGTGCGGGAATGCGGCTCAAAGCGGTGCCCGTGGGCAGCCATTTCCTCGATCATAGGCCAGGTCATGTAGCCCGCCCGACCGCTGTCTATGAATTCGGTGGGAATGAAAAAGGTGCCTACAAAGCCAAATTCCTGAAGAATGGGATAGGCATTTTCATAAATGTCCAGGTAGCCATCGTCAAAGGTGAGGATGACTGGTTTGGGGGGCAGCGGTTCGTGGTTGGTGATAATGCGGGAGAGGGTATAGAAATCTATGGGCGTGTGGCCGTTGTCGGCCAGGTACTGCATTTGGGCGCGGAAGTTTTCTGGCGTTACGGATAGGTCGGTGCGGTAAACGTCGGCCTCTTCGGGAGGGATGCTAATGTAATGATACATGAGGATGGGCACGGTGACGGTAATGGTGCTGTTGAGGTCGGTTTGGGGCGTGGGTAGCGGCGGTGTGGGTGATGCTGTGGCGGTTGGTGTGGGTGACCAGGCGGGGTTGGGTGTGTGGCTGGGGGTGAAGGTGGGCGTAACCGTTGGCGTTAGCGTGGGGGTAGGGGTGTTGGTCGGCGTCGCTGTGGCTGTTGGCGTGGCGGTATCGGCTATGGTGGGCGTGGGGGCGACGGTGTTGAGGGCGTTGTTTTCATTGGTGGGTGTATTGGCAATGGCTACGGCCGTTTCTTCTGCACCCGCGTCATTGTTCAGTACAGCGCCCACAAAAAAGAGCAGTACAATAAACAGCAGCAAAGAGCCGAGCAGTTCTCCGCTACGGCCGTTTGCCTGATGTGCCTGATCCTTTAGGTGTGCCATAAAAGTGGAGCATAACGGGGTGGGAAACGGCCGTCAACTACGATTCACCCACGGCTAAGGAGCGGCAAGTTGACGCTTTTGTTAGGCAGGGCATGGCCCATCTGTTATACTGCCACACCGCACGAATGAGTTGATTTTGTAGGAAGAGGACACGTTGAGTTCAACCACCGATGATAAAGCGCTAATTGAGCGTGCCAAAGAGGATAAAGAGGCGTTTGGGCAGCTTTATGAGCTTTACGTAGATCGAATTTATAATTATGTCTACTACCGCACAGGAAATGTGGCTGATGCTGAGGATTTGACAGCCAAAATTTTTGTTCGAGCAATGAAGCACATTCCACGCTATCAGGATCAGGGGGTGCCTTTTTCTGCCTGGCTATACCGTATTGCCCATAACTTGGTGGCTAACTGGCACCGCGACAACAGTCGCCGGCAGATGGTGGCGCTGGATGACATTACCCACTGGCATGTGGGGGATGAAAGCCCGGAGTTTGCCACGCAGCTTTTAGAAGACAAATCGCTGCTGCTAGGGGCTATTCGCCGACTGCCATCTGACCGGCAAGAGTTGCTGATTTTGAAGTTTGTGGAGCGGCTTTCTAATGCAGAGATTGGCGATATTATGGGGCGAAGT
The DNA here is from genome assembly GCA_020634455.1 of Ardenticatenaceae bacterium. Classification (GTDB taxonomy): domain Bacteria; phylum Chloroflexota; class Anaerolineae; order Promineifilales; family Promineifilaceae; genus Leptofilum. Next base: position 3,267,459 of record JACKBQ010000001.1, read on the forward strand.
GAAGGGGCAATCAAGTCGTTGTACCACCGAACGTTGCTCTCGCTGCGGGAGGATTTGCAGGAGCGCAACGGAGTGAGTGGCATGTCTGCTACCGCCCGAGCAAAGATGTTTTTTGGACGGCCGTTTTCGCGGCGAAATTGATGTTTGCATAGGCTTTACTACTTTTGCCTGCTTACTGGATTGTGCTAAAATCCACAAACGAGACAAAACAACTCAATTACACATGATATAAAGCTACTTCGATGTGCTAAACAAGGCTTTCGACAATCGAATTTCTGTCTACGGCGCATAAACCCTGGTAAACTTTTGGCGACCGGAGCCTTCTCGTAAAAAATGCTTGTTTTGCGAGACCCCGGCAGGAGAAATCTGTTGAAAACATCAGAATCGTGGAAAACGTGGCTACCGTTGCTAGGTATCCTCATTATTTTTGCTGTGGTAACGGCCGTCTGGCCCGTGTTGGCCGATGCGTTTTCTTTACCGTCACTTTCTTTTGGCGGAGGCAGCAGCACCCCGCTCCCGTACGAACCTGAACCGATTAGCCTGGAGGCAATGAAAGCTAGCCTTGCCGCCTCACCGTTATCTGGGGTTGCTGAATCTGTACCGGACGAGATTTCTCCCTTTGTTGGTTTGGCAATCGTAGCGGCGGTTACCTTTGGTGCCATTATTGTTGTAGGCGGCGGCCTGGCCTTTGGGACTCGGCTGCTTTCCAATATTCGAGAAAGTACGTTAGAAACAGAAGCGTACCAGCAACATCAAACAGCCCTGGAACAGCGCAACAATGAGCAGATCAAGCAAATGCGAGACGGCCGTACCACCGATCCACAACCATCTCACAAAATGCCCCGTTGGTCTGTGGTTAGCAATACCCTCATTGCGTTGATGTTTGTGGGGTTGGCTACAATGGTTTATGTGCGCAACTTCATCCCGGAAGGCTACATTATTAATGAGGATGGTCAGTTTGTCGGCGTGACTGGGCCAGTTTTTCTGGCATTGGCCTTGCTGACGTTGGTAATTGTTGGTTGGCGGTTGCGACCGCAAAAAATTGATGCAGTAGACGCGACGGATTACGGCCGTATCCCTTGGGACTTCATAGCCGTACTTGTTACTGGTCTCATTATGCTCGGTCTGGGCATTGGCATTATGGCCTACCTGAATGCCCCCGCTTAGTTGAATGTCAATAAACCACCCGCAGCTTCAAACGAATAGATAGCTCCGGGTAGCATATACTCGCTGTGGGCATTTTGTTATTAGGAGTGCTTCTCGAAAAAATGTTGGATTTTGCCCTTTGCGAGTAAAAAATAAGAACCTTGCAAAACTCGCGAATAATTTGTTACGAAAGTAGAAGGAAAAGAGAGCTATGGGAAAATCAAAACACCCAATAATTGTTGGTGTGCTAACGTTGTTAACCACTGCGGGGCTATATTTCCTGTTTGATTGGATGTTCACCCGTCCTGCTGCGGCCAGCGCTCAGGCTGTGCCGATTGAAGACTTGTTTCAAGCACACTTCATTATGATGGCCTTCCTGTTTGCCCTCATCATGGTCATCATGGTTTATGCCGTTGTTGTTTTTCGCCGCAAGCCAGATGATGACACCGATGGCCCCCATATCCATGGTCATACTGGTTTGGAAATAGCATGGACGATTATCCCAACCATTGTGGTGGTGGGTTTTGGCATTTATGGCCTGGTTCTTTTCCGTGAAGTCACGGCCGAACAACCCAACGAAATGGTGGTGGCTGTCACCGGTCAACAATGGGCCTGGAGCTTTGAATATCCTGAAGCAGATGTGCGCTCTGGCAAACTGGTGCTGCCGGTAAACCAGCCCATTTTGCTGCAACTCAATTCAAAAGATGTGCTGCACTCATTTTGGGTACCCGAATTTCGCGTAAAGCAAGACTTGGTTCCGGGTTATCCGCAAGAACTGCGCGTGACTCCCACAGAAATTGGCAACTACCGTTTGCGCTGTGCTGAGATTTGCGGGACGAGCCATTCCGACATGCTGGCAGACGTCCAGGTCGTTTCTCAGGCTGATTTTGAGCAGTTCCTGATTGATTCGGCCTTCCGCTATTCCGATTTGACGCCGGAAGCACGCGGCGAACAATTTTATGTTGAGTTGGGTTGTCGTGGCTGTCACTCCCTGGACGGCGCTCCAGGTGCGGGGCCAACCTGGCAAGGCATTTATCTTCGCGAAGAAGCTTTAACCGACGGAACGACCATCGTCGTGGATGAAGAATATATCCGCAACTCAATTCTGAACCCAGATGCGCAAATTGTGCAGGGATTTAATCCTGGTGTGATGTCCGCACAAAATTATGATACGCGCATCCCTGAGCTTGCGGCGCAGATTTCGGCCAACGAAGGTGCTGAGATTGACATCATTGCCGACCTGATTGCGTTTATGAAAACGCTCGATCAATAGTCTCCGAGAGGAAAAGAAAAATGACGACATTACTAAAAATTGTTCGCTCAAGATTTGCCTTTGCTGTTGTAGCGGCCGTATTTGGCGGGATAGTCGGTTCGGTGTTGGCGGCGCTGGTGCAAGCAATATTCACCCTAGAGCCAATTGCCAACTTCATGAAGTTTTTGCTGCAATTCCTGCTGATACCAACGGCCGTACTTGATTCCGTCTACCCCGCAGCCATCAGCATCATCGCCGTCTTGCTCATCGTTGGGCATGTTGTGGTCGGTCTTGGCAGCGGTTTGGGACTGTTCCAAAACACGCGCTTGGGTCGTTTCCTCTACTTCTCCTCTGAAACATCCCTCGTGTGGGGTCTGGCCGGGCAGGCAATCGCCTTCGTCATAGCCAATAGCTTCATCAATATGTTCCGCGTATTGGGTGGTGCAAACTGGGATTGGATGCACGAAGGCGCTGTTGTATTCGGAGCCATCTTTAGCATCATCGGTTCCTTGCTGGGTGCGGGCGTACTCACCGATTGGCTGCTCTGGATTGGCGGACACAAAACCCCACTGCGCCACGGTGCCCCAGAAGGAAAACCAGAATGGTTCCGCTACTTTGCGGTAGATGTAAACCACAAAGTCATCGGCATTCAGTATGGCGTCACCAGCCTGTTTGTCTTGTTCGTAGGTGGTATCTTCGCCGTCATTTTTCGTCTGGAGCTGGCACAACCAGGAATGCAATTCCTGACCTTCGACGAATACAACACTCTCTTCAGTGCCCATGGCATCGTAATGATCGCCAGCATCTTGCTCGGCATCGGCGCAATGAGCAACTACCTGGTGCCCCTGATGATTGGCGCATCCGATATGGCTTTCCCTCGCCTAAACGCATTCAGCTACTGGATTGGTGTCCCTTCGGTGGTGCTAATTCTGGCCGGTATGGCCGTCGGTGGTTGGGACACTGGTTGGGTGGGCTACGCACCACTTTCCTTGCGTGCCCCAATTGGTGTGCAGCTCTTCTTGTTGGGATTCTATATGAACGGCTTTTCCTCCATTGCCAGCGCCATCAATATCATCGTTTCAACTTTTACCATGCGAGCCAAAGGCATGACGCTTTTCCGTATGCCTATTTTTGTGTGGGCGGCCTTGGCCGCAGCACTCATTCAGTTCACGGCTACGCAGACCGTTGGCGTGGCCCTAAGCATGACTATCGCTGAGAGAACCTTGGGGCTTACCTTCTTCGATCCAGCCAATGGTGGTGATCCGCTTTTGTACCAGCACCTGTTTTGGTTCTACTCGCACCCGGTTGTTTATGTGTTTGTTCTGCCGGGGTTGGGCGTTATTAGCGAATTGCTGCCCGTTTTCTCGCGGAAGCCTTTGTTTGGCTACCGTTGGATTGCCCTTTCTAGCTTGGGGATTGCTTTGGTGGGCTTTTTAGTTTGGGCGCATCACATGTTTGTAGCTGGCATGAGCGATACGCTGCGCATTGTTTTTATGATTTCTACCATGTTTGTGGCCATCCCCACTGGGGTAAAATTCTTTAGTTGGGTTGCTACGATTTGGGAAGGGAAGCTCTCGTTTGAAACGCCCATGCTGTTTGTATTAGGCGCTATATCTGTTTTCCTGATTGGTGGAGTGAGCGGTCCTATCTTGGGCACGATTCCCACTGATTTGCACTTGCATGACAGCTATTGGGTCGTGGGCCATTTCCACGCGACGATGTTTGGCGGGTTTATCTTCCCGTTCTGTGCCGCGCTGTATTATTGGTACCCCAAGATTACCGGGCATATGTACAAAGAATCATTGGGTAGACTTCACTTTTGGTTGATGGTCCCTGGTTTTTGGGTGATGAGTTTTGGCCAGATGAGTGTGGGTATTTTGGGCATGAACCGCCGCTACGCTGATTATGAGCCCAGTTTAGGGATTGGCAATACGCAAATTCTTATAACCTTGGCAGCTTTGGTAATTGGCTGGTCTTTGCTGATTATGGTTTACAATTTTATTGCCAGCGCCCGCACAGAACCTGTAGCCGATACGAATCCGTGGCGTTCTCGGTCTCCAGAGTGGCAAACACCAACGCCAATTCCAGAGTTTAATTATGATGTTCCGTTTGAGGTCGTAGGCGATCCTTATGATTACGGGCTGGCTTCATCGCAATACATTCGCATGAACACGGCACCAGCTGCCGGGGATTAGGCAAGGAGAGTTTGGAAGTGAGTAATGCACTAAAAGCTGCACAGCGCACAGGGCTTTATGTTTTTCTGGCGCTACTGGTTTTGACTATTGTTGAATCAATTGTGGGTGGTTTAGAGACGCCCATCACGGTCTTGCTGTTGATTGTTGCTTTGGTAAAGGCTGCTTTGATTGTTTACTTTTTTATGCATGTGTATCGCCTTTGGCGTGAGGAGAGTCATTGATGAGTTCAGCGACTGTAGAAACGCATCATGATGGCCATCAAGAGGGTCACGGACATAGCCATGAATTGTCTTGGCCACAGCAGCTACGGGCGAACCGGATGGGGCTTTGGCTGTTTTGTATTTCAGAAGTGTTTTTGTTTTTGGCGCTGTTGGCGGCTCGTTTTTACCTGTGGGGTGGCGAACGGCCGGAATTAAGCCAGGGTTTGGGTTTTATTACCACAACGGTGTTGTTGATTAGTAGTTATTTTGTGTTCCGTGGTGAAAATGCGATGGAGCATGGTGACCGGAAGGCGTTTTTGAGCAGCTATATGACAGCGGCCGTTTTCGGGTTTATCTTCTTCGTTGGCGTGGTGGTGATGGAGTGGAATGTGTTCGGACTGGAGTTGAACCTGTTCGGCATTGAATGGTTTGGCCACTTGAAGCCCACCGATGGCGTTTTTGGCGGTGTTTTTTATGCCATGACGGGAATGCACGCTTTGCATGTGCTGAGTGGCCTTGTTTTGATTCTGTTTAACTGGAATCTGGGTCGCAAGGGGCATTTTTCGCCAGAGGAGCATTGGGGTGTGGAAGCTTCGGCAATTTACTGGCATTACGTGGATGTGGTTTGGGTGTTTTTCTACCCGGCGCTGTATTTGATTGGTACGGCCGTACATTAACAGTAATCAGTAATCCGTGTTCGGTAATCGGTTAGCTGAACACAAGTGAGCAACAAAATGGATCCCATTACGAAAGCAATTTTGCTCTCCTGGGATTGGAAGATTGAAGTGATTGTCGTCCTGGCTCTGGCCGGGACGCTTTATTCTAGGGGATGGTGGCAGCTGCGGCAGCGGGCTGGCGGGGCTGACCGCTACCAGCGGACGGAGCGTTCTCGCTGGCGGTTGGTTGTTACCTGGCGGCTGGTGGCGTACTGGGCGGGGCTTTTTTTCATTGCCCTGGCACTGCTTTCGCCTATAGATGCGCTGGGTCAGCAGCTCTTTTTTATGCATATGGTGCAGCATTTGCTGCTAATCATGATTGCGCCGCCGCTGCTGCTAATTGCTAACCCGATGCCGTTTGTGCTGTGGGGGCTGCCAACCCGGCTGCGTCGCAAGGTCGGTGGTTTGTTTAGCCAGGCGCTACATCGCGAATCTGGCTTTCGCCGCTGGCTACGCAAGCTAACCCAGCCGGGCATCGTGTGGATGCTGTGGGTGATCTCGCTCATTGGCTGGCATGATCCCAACATGTACAACGCCGCGCTGCGCTACGAATGGGTACACAATGTTGAGCATCTGAGCTTTTTTATTGCCAGTATGCTGCTGTGGTGGCATCTCACCGGAGCGGGGCCGCGCATACACAAGCAGTTTGGTTTGCTGGGGCGCATTGGGCTGGTCGTTTCTGTCATTCCCCCAAACATGATGACAGGCGTGGTGCTGGCATTTGCCGAACAGGGCTACTATTCGTATTACGAAACTGTACCGCGCCTGTGGGGCTTTGACGTGCTGATGGATCAGCAGTTGGGCGGGCTGATCATGTGGGTGCCGGGGAGTATGATGTATATTGTGGCGGCCTTGATTTTGATCGGCCGTTTTTTGAGCCAGGAAGATCGCAAACCGCCGCTGCCGCAGGCACAGTGGGCCTCGCCGGAAGCCGCAAGCGCCCCTGGGCTGAAGCAGCTTTAGGTAAGTTGGGAAGGTGGAGCCACCCATGCATTTGCTAAGAAAATTGTTTAGCCGCCGCTGGTTGGGCGGCACCTTGTTGGTCTTGTTTGCCATGGGGCTGTTCGTGCGGTTGGGCGTCTGGCAGTTAGACCGGCTTAAACAACGACGCGCCGAAAATGCAGAATTGCAGGCGGTGCTGGATGCGCCAGCGTTGGATTTGGCAGAGCCGTTGCCGGATGCGCCAGCGGCGTTGGAAAATCGGTTGGCGATGGTGACGGGACGGTATGATTTTGCCAATGAGCGGGTGATTTTGCTACAGCCGTGGCAAGGACGGCCAGGGGTGCAGTTGGTGACACCGTTGATCATTGATGGTTTGGAAACGGCCGTTCTCATCAACAGAGGCTGGGTACCGCAGGCAGATTATGATGCAGGTGCGTTGGCAACGTACCAGATGGAGGTAGGGTTGGTGCAGGTGGATGGTTATCTGGCCTTGAGCCAACAAAGCCGAAACGGAAGCGATTCTGGGGGTAGCGAGGTGTACCGGGTGAACATTCCCGCCATCGAGGAGGCGCTGCCGTACACGCTGCTGCCCATTTATCTGGTAGACGCGCCTGGCGATGGGGCGGAACTGGAGCCACCACTGCGGGCAGCACGTGAAGTAGATTTATCCGAGGGGCCGCATTTGAGCTACGCGATTCAGTGGTTCATTTTTAGCGTACTCACGGGGGGATTGTATCTGGTGTTTGTGCGGCGGTCGGAACGGGAACGACCGCTTTCCTCACAAAACGAATCATGAACAAAAAATTTGCAGACGGTGAAAAAAATAGATGGCGCAGGTTACTGTGGCTTGGGTTGCTGCTTTGCCTGCTGCCGCTGCCCCGCGTGCTGGCACATGGCGGGGGCGAGCTCATGGTGGGGAATGCGCCCATTGGCAGCTATCTGGTTTCTGTGTGGGTGAACCCGCCAGCGGTGCAGGCTGGGCAGGTGATTCATGTGACGGTTGGCATTGCGGCCGAAAATACGGGGGAGCCGGTACTGGATGCCAATGTGGCGGTGCAGATTGTGGATGAGGCGGGAGTGACGGTGGCAACGGCCGTTGCCACCACAGAACAATCCATCAATCGGCTATTTTACGAAGCAGATTTAGCCACATTGCCCACCGGAAATTACGAGATGCAGGTGCTTGTGACCGATTCTGCTGGAACGGGAGACGTTGCATTTGCCCTGGAAGTTGTGCCGCGCACAATTTGGTCGTGGCTGGTGGGGGCGGCAGTTGGCTTAACGGTGATTGGTTTGGTCGTGCGCAGTTGGCGGCGAGGGGGAGCGGTGCGGAAGGGAACGGCCGTACCTCGCAGGCGTTCTGTAGATTAAACGTCAATGAACCATCGGTTATTTTAGTGACATTTTGGTGACAACCCATTATAATTTCCCGCGAGAAGAAGAAATCTAAAAACGCCAGGGAAATTAAAATGCGACTACGACCGAAACTAGAAGAAGGTTGGTCAACCCTCATTTTGCTTTGGGCCATGATTTTGGTATCTGCAATGGCCATAGCCCGAGCAGACCTCATCTTTGGCTTGCATGTCATTCCCCTGGTGGGTACGGCCGCATTGTTGGCTGGTACTCTGCTGGCCAAGAGCAGTTTTTCACCAAACAGAGCCCACACATTTTCTCTCATTTACGGCCTTTTTGTAGTTTTTGTCATGGTTGGCACCGTGGATACCTTTGCCGGTATGCCCTGGCGCGAGCGCATTCTGGACCCCGAAAACGGCATTATTGTGCGCCAGATCGTCTGGCTGCAAAAACTGGTGGAAGGCGGAACTAGCCGCGACGGGCTGATTTTTGTTTTCCAGACCTCGTTTATTTATTGGGCACTGGGCTATACGGCCGCCTGGTACACCTTCCGCAAGCCACGTGTGTGGTGGGCGGTTATTCCCACCGGGCTGGTGCTTCTTAGCGTGGTTTATTACTATGCCGGGCCGCGCCCGCTGCAAATGTACCTGGCTGTATACATGCTACTTTCATTCCTGTTTGTGGCTCGTACCTATCTTGTTGAGCAGGAACGGGGGTGGCGGGCCAGTTCGGTGCGGTATGAAAAGCGCATCTGGTTCAACTTTATTCGGGCAGGATTTATTGTGGCGCTGCTGGCGCTGACGTTTAGCTGGCGATTGCCCCCTTTGGGCGCTAGCGCCACCGTCGGGGATGCGCTAAACGGCGCCAGGGGGCCGTGGCGAGATTTTCAGGATAACTGGACGCGCATGTTCTCGGCGCTGCGCTCTTACGGTACGGCCGTAACCGACCCTTACCAGAATACATTGGTGTTGGGTGGGCCAAGAACGGTGGGAAATACGGCCGTAATGGACATCATCGTCCCGCGTGAACTTCCCTACGTTTACTGGCAGGCCAAGGTGTACCACACTTATGAAGACGGGGGGTGGATTAGCCAGGATTTGCCATATACTGAACTGTTCCCCGATGATGGCGAAATTGATCTGCCACAAACGGCCGCTCGCGAACTGATTACCCAAACAGTTATCACCTACCTGCCCAATTCTAGCTTTATTTACGGCGCACCAGACATTGTGAGCGTGGACCGACCCATCAACGTGTACGCCGACCGGGATGAAAACGGCAATCAGTTGGTCAGTGAAGTGCGTTCTAAATATGTACTGCAACTTGGCGATGATTACGAAGTAACCTCTCGACTTTCCCTGGCAGATGCCAGCAGTTTACGCGCTGCCAGCACCAACTACCCCGATTGGCTCACCGCTACGTACCTGCAAGTGCCCGACACCGTCACCCCAGAAACCTTAGCGCTGGCCGAAGAGCTAACGGCCCCATTTAACAATCCGTTCGACAAAGCGATAGCCGTCCGCGATTATTTGCGCGAAAACATTGTGTACAACGATCAGATTCAGGCCACACCATCTGGCATTGACCCCGTGCATTACACGCTGTTTGTGAGCCAGGAGGCGTATTGCAACTACTACGCCTCGGCAATGGCCTTGATGCTGCGCTCTCAGGGGGTGCCTTCGCGAGTGGTGAGTGGGTATGCCCAGGGCACCTTTGACGCTGAAACCAGTTCGTACCGGGTGCAGGCCAGCAATGCCCACACCTGGGTTGAAGTTTACTTTCCCCGATATGGTTGGATTCAATTTGAGCCGACGGCTTCGATTCCTGCCTGGGATCGGCCGGAAAGCCTGGATGGTGGCGGTGGTGGCGATGCGTTTAGCCAGTTCACGGCCCAATCATTCCTGGATCGGGAAGCGCTTTTGGAAGAACGCTTAGAGCCGGAAATCCCGCCGCCTGCGGACAATGATTTGCAGGAAGCGCTGCGTGGCGAAGAAGCCGCCCCGATTGTGGAACCCTCTTTTTGGGATACATTCCCGGTGTGGCAGGCGATAGGGGCGGCGCTGGTGCTGCTGGTTGCCATAGCGCTTTCCGTGACGGCCAACGAGATGAACAAGCGGGTGGAGGGGGATGTGGATAAGAGCTTCTGGCGATTGCGCAGCTGGGCTGGCTGGTTGGGCCTGTCGGCGAAAGAAACGCACACGCCCTACGAGCAGGCGGAGATTTTGGTAACGGCCGTTCCCCAAGGCAAAGAGCCAATTCGCAGCCTCACCAAACAGTTCGTCCTCAAACAGTTCAGCGCTACGAAGGAGTTAGAGTTCGGCTTTAACCCGCGTATGCAGTGGAAAAAATTGCGCCCAATCCTGATCCGGCAAACGCTGGCCAGGAAGCTGCAAGACTTCCGTAATCGCTTCTCCCGCAAGTAAAAAATAGAGATTGGAGACTGGAGATTAGAGATTAGATCGCTTTAAATCTCCCGTCTCTAATCTCCAATCTCCCTTTCCACTTCGCCAATTTTCTCTTTTCCCCTAAAATAGCGGACATGATCCAGTCCAAACTCAAACAAATATTCGGCTACGACAGCTTTCGTCCCTTGCAGGAAGAGATAATCAACAATGTGCTGCGCAAGCAGGATTCGCTGGTGGTGATGCCCACCGGCAGTGGCAAATCGCTCTGCTACCAGCTGCCCGCGCTGGAATTCCCCGGCCTGACGGTGGTGGTTTCGCCGCTGATCTCTCTGATGGAGGACCAGGTGATGCAGCTGCGGGCGTTGGGGGTAACGGCCGTATTTCTCAACTCCACCCTCGATCATCTAGGCTACGACTGGGTCGCCGACCAGCTGTTGGCTGGCTCTGCTAAGCTGCTCTACGCCGCGCCAGAAACCCTGGTGCAGCCGCGCACCCTGGACCTGCTGGCCAAATGCCGGGTAGACTGCCTCACCATTGACGAAGCCCACTGCATCTCCGAATGGGGCCACGACTTTCGGCCTGAGTATCGCCAACTGGTAGCCCTGCGCCATCGCTTCCCCGATGCGGTTTGCCTGGCGGTGACGGCCACTGCCACCCAGCGCGTGCGCGAGGACATCAAAAGCAGTTTGGAGATTGCGGACGCTCACCAGTTTGTCGCCAGCTTTGACCGGGATAACCTGATGCTGTCCGTTGAGCCAAAAACGGATGGATTGGCTCAAACCATCAACTTTTTGCAGGCCCATCCCGATGAATCTGGCATTATTTACTGCGCCACGCGCAAGCAGGTGGATTTTTTGGCAGGCGAACTGGCCCGGCGCGGCTGGTCGGTGCTGCCTTACCACGCCGGTCTGGACGACAATACCCGCCGCACTAACCAGCGCCAGTTTGTCAACGACGACGTGCCGATCATGGTGGCGACCATCGCCTTTGGCATGGGCATCAACAAGCCCAACGTGCGCTTCATTTTGCATTACGATTTGCCCAAAAATCTGGAAAGCTACTACCAGCAAATCGGCCGTGCCGGGCGGGATAGCCTGCCGTCGGATTGCCTGCTGCTGTTTAGCTACTCGGACGTGCAGACGATCAACTACTTCATCACCCAGCAGGACCCCGGCCAGCAGCAGGGGGCGCGGGCGCGGCTGGAAGCGATGCTGGGGTTTGTAGAGACGAATGTGTGCCGGAGACGGCCGTTGCTCAACTACTTCGGCGAATCGTACCAAAAAGAGGAATGCGACCTGTGCGACAACTGCACCGCTGAGGTGGGCGAACTGGTCGATTTGACCATCCCGGCGCAAAAATTCCTCTCTTGCGTCAAGCGCACCGGCGAACTGTTTGGCATCAACCATATCATCGACGTGCTGCGCGGCTCGCAGAACCAAAAGGTGCGGGAGCGCGGGCACGATAAGCTGTCTACCTACAACATTGGCCTGGAATTTAGCAAGAAGGAGTGGCAATATCTGGCGCGGCAGTTTGTGCAGCTGGGGCTGATGACGCAGGACATGGAGTACGGCAGCCTGAAGCTGACGCCCAAAGCGTATGCCGTCTTTAAAGGGGAGCCGATTCGCGGCACGCTGCCAGACAAGCCGCAGGCCGTGCCCTCGGCCACCGATTTGGCCAATTACGACCAGCAGTTGTTCCAGCAGCTGCGCCAAAAGCGCAAGGCGCTGGCCGACGCGGCGGGGGTGCCGCCCTACGTCATCTTCTCTGACCGGACGCTGGTGGAGATGGCGATGTATTTCCCGCAGTCGCGGGCCAGCTTTGGCTCGCTGTACGGAGTCGGTGAAGCGAAGCTGAACAATTTTGCGGACGAATTTTTGCCTGTGGTTCAGGCCTATTGCGCGGAGAACGCGATCGAGGAAGTGCATAAATCAACCCCGACCACAGTTTCTAAAAGCAGCAGCACGCCGGGTGGCCGGACGCTGGAGGTGCTGAATTTGTATAACAACGGCCGTTCCCTCCCCGAACTGTGCCAGCAATACAACGTCAAGCGCAGCACCATTTTGGGCCACCTGTGGAAAGCGATCCAGGCGGGTGAAACGGTGCGGGAAAGTAACCTGCTGGAGCACTCAACCCTCACCCCCGCGCAGCAGCAGCAAGCCCTCGCCGCCTTCACTGAGCACGGCACAGAGTATCTGCGCCCCGTCTACCTCGCCCTCAACGAAACCGTCGATTACGAAGAACTCCACTTGCTGCGCCTCCACTTCATTAGCCAGTCAACGAAATAGTACAATTATAAACAAAGAGGTAGGCCATGAGTCAACTTTTATCCTTTGCGACACTTATAGAACTCTCTAGAAAAGAAGACAGGATTGGGGGAGTTTCACTTTCTTATGGCATTGAGAGATTGAATCCTGATAAAACAAGAGACTACTTGTATGAGTGGCAAGCATTTTTTATAGATGCGCGAGATGGTTTTTTGTACGCTGATGATGAAGATAAAGAAAGAGCAAGTGCAAAATTAGTAGAATTATGTCGTTTGCGAGGTTTTGATATCCCAACTATTCAAGTGGAACAGGTGATTTTCAATAATCAGCAAACCGAGTCGCTAATATCACAATTGCAAGACATAACACCTGGGTTAAGTGATGCTCTTAACACACTTTCTTTGGGCTATAGCCCACTATTCGAAGAATGGGACGAAGAATGGGGAGCGGGTGTTTCTGCCGGTTCTCATTGGCAAAGCTGGACTATTGCAGAAGTCAAGGGAAGTTCACTTTATGATGTGTGTTATAAATTACTGATCCAGCTTCAGGATTACAAACCTGATGAAAAGCTCTGAGGCACATTGCGCATCAAAACATTTACCGTCAGGTTAAATTAGTCGTTGTCAACTGATTGCAGATAGGTTTCCAGTGTGCGGGGGGTGGTGTGCCAGATACGGCAGTATTTCATCGTTTCTAACGTCAATTATCGGTATCGGAAAGCACAAATTATGCGGTATCCGATACAGAACCTGCACCATTGGTGAATTTGGTGACGAGGCTGGAGGGCGTACGGCCGTATTCCTCCTCAAACACCCCATTCAACGCTTCAAAAACCTTCCGCACCGCTTGATCCTCAACCAAAACCTGTAAAAAACCACCGCTGCCCAGCCGTGCCCCAACGCAGCCAGGCGTGGCCCAGGCGGTCGCCGCCAACAAATCGAGGGCGGGGGCGCTGGCTTCGTAATTGTCGCGCAGGCTGAGGTGGGATTGGCGCAGCAGGCGGCCCAGCGCAGCCAGATCGCTATCCCGCAGAGCGGTAGCGGCAGCCTGCACGCGGGCGCATTCGCCCACGACGTGCGCGGCGCGGCGGCGCAGCGGCTCCGGCAGATGGTGGCCGAGCAGTTCCAGTTCGTCTGGTGTCACGTCGTGGAGGGTTTTAATGTGGGGCAGATGAGGGTGGAGAACGGCCGTTGCTGCCGCACATTCTCGCGCGCGTTCTCGTAAAATCGCGGCCTGGCCCCGCTCGCCAGAATCTACCAAAATGAGGGAAATGTTTGGAGGCAGGGGGAGCGAATCGTGGGTGTAGGATCGGCCGTCTACAAAAAGCAGCTCATTAGCCCGGCTGGCCGCACACACAAACTGTGTCATCAGTCCCGCCTGGACACCGACATATTCTTTTTCCGTCTTTTGCGCTAGATGCGCTCGGCTGAGTGGCTCAAGCTCAAAATTAGATAATGTTTGCCACGCTTGAATGAATGCGAGGGTGACGGCCGTTGAGGAACCCAGCCCCACGCCCTGCGGCAAATCGCCCACCAGCGCCACATCCAATCCAACCAGCGTTTGCCCCGCTTTTTGCAGCGCCCAGGCCGCGCCCATCGGGTAGTTGATCCAGTTGCCACCGACGCTAGAGGCAAACAGTTCGAGATGTGGCAGTTGGAAAGCGGCCGTTTCTCCCAAATTGAGCGCCCGCACCGTCACCCGATTATCGGCCGTGGGAGCCGCAGCCAACCACACAGCCGGTTCGATGGCCCCCGCCAGCGTCCAGCCTTCACTCGGTTCCAGCTCGCCTCCCAGCAGATGCACCACCCCCGGCGCACGCACAACCACGGCGGGGTCTCGCCCCACTAACTCGCGGAAAATGTGCTGCACTTGGGCTTGTTTGGACGGCTGGATTATTGACATAACATTTATCAGCAGATTTCGCAGATTTGCCAGATTTTTTAATCTTCTCAATCTGTGGAATCTGCTGATTATTTTTATTTTTGGCTTTTGACGACGCCGATGCCTGGCAGGTCTGACAAATGGATTTGGGCGTGGGCGTCAATTTGCAGGCCGTTGAACGGGTCGTTGGCAATGAGCAGCGGGGCGTCCAAATCCAGCCATTCGGCGAGGCCAGACAGGTGGGCCATGGCCGTAATGCCAATGGATGACTCCATCATGCAGCCGAGCATGAGGCGCAGGCCCAGCTCCTGGGCACGCGCCACGATGCGCAGCGCGGCGGCCAATCCGCCCAGCTTCATCAGCTTCAGGTTGATGCCCTGCACGCCGACGGCAGCCAGCTGTTCCACATTCGCCAGCGTTTGCACCGACTCATCCGCCACCACAGGGATGTTGACGGCGGCCTGCACGCGCCCCATCGCCTCAATTTCGCCTTTGGGCACGGGCTGCTCAATGAAGGCCAAATTGTAAGGCAGAATGGCCTGCGCCAGAGCGACAGCTTCGTCTGGCTGCCAGCCGCCGTTGGCATCTACACACAAGATGGCATCCGGGCGGGCGGCGCGAACGGCCGCTACCCGCGCCACATCCCCTTCTGCCCCTAATTTGAGCTTGATGATGGGATAGTGGGAAACGGCCGTTGCCTGCCTGGCCATCTCCTCCGGCGTGTCGATGCTGAGGGTGAAGGCTGTGGTTAGCGGCTTTGGTTTGGGCAAATTGAGGAGTTGGTAGAGCGGCACATCACGTAAACGGCCGATTCTATCGTGCAAAGCCAAATCCAGGGCGCAGCGAGCCGGGGCTGGGCCGTCGTCGCCCATCCAGGCAGGGATGTCGGCCGGATCGTCGGGGAAGGGATCGGGGCGCTGAACGATGCTTTGCCAGTAGGCGATCATTGACTCGTCGCTGATGCCGTAGTAGGGTGGGATTGCCGCCTCGCCCCAGCCTGCGTCGTCGGCCAGGCGCAGCCAGAACGCTTGCCGCGTGGCGCTGACGCCGTAGGAAATACGGAATGGCGTGCGCAGCTTGAGAGTCATTGCTTGCCAGCTAAGGCGTGGAGTTGTGGTGGTCATAACTGTTTTCCTGTTTAAATTGGACGCTGACGAGCGCGGATGAACGCGGAAAAGAAGAAAAAATCCGCGTCATCCGCGTTTATCCGCGTGCTATTTACTGCACGGTGCTGTCGAGGAGGAGGCCGAGCTGGGCAGCGGCTTCGCGGAGCGGCTGCCAGTTTTCCAGCCGCACGGTGGCGGCGAGTTCGCCCAGGCTTTCGTCGATGTAGGCGCGGGTTTTGGGATTGGTGCGCAACGTTTCCAGGATGCCCGCTTCGCGCACGCGCAAAATCACGGCCGTTTCCAACCGACCTTCTACCCCCCGTTCCTGCCACCGTTCGATGCCTCGCTTGGTGGCGATGGGCAACGGCCGTTCGCTGGCTTCCTGCAAAAAAGTCAAAATGCGGTCTGGTTCGATCCCTTCGGCGCGGGCCTGCTTCAGCGAGGCGGGCGTGATCTGGTAGGCGTACGGTTTGCCCGGTGCGACTGGCTGCGGCTCGCTGATGCGGGCCACCTGAAAGCGATGGTGGCGGCTGGCGTTGTGCGCCGCCAAAATGGTCGCGTCTGGCTGCACGATGATCGGCGTGGTGACCTCTTCGCTGGCGGGTGGGGTGCTGGCCAGCCACTCCAGCGCCCGGTCCGTCAGGCGGAAGAGGGTTTGCGGACCGAGTACGGCCGTTTCTGCCAAGCCCAACCAAAACAGCGGTCCCTGCACCAAAAAGGCCAGCAGGCGACCCTCCACCAAATCCCAATTTTCGATGCCCGTCAGGTAGCTTTCCTGCGCTTCGTCGCGAACGTACCAGGTGTCGTAATTGCCGTCGGGGCGCTGGAAATCAGGATCAGCCTGCTTGATCTGGCTGATGAGGTCGCCCAGACGGTACCAGTCGGGGGTTTGGGGCAGGGCGTCGAGCAGGGCGGTGCGGGCCAGGATGGGGTCGTTGCGCCACTGGTCGCCCTCGCAGCTGAGGCCGGGGGTGTGGCACAAGTCGTTCCAGCCGCTGCTGCTCCAGGCATCCATCAGGTCGCGCAGTTGGGCTTCGCGGGATTTGGTGAGCCAGGAAACGGCCGTTCGCGTGGGACGAATGCCGCCATCCACCTCGCGCAGCATCCCTATCTCGCGGGCCAGGTTCACCAGCAGGGAGCGGCGGTCGGCGTCGGCGTTGAGCAGCAGCTGGTTGAGCAGATCGAGCGCTTCGCGGTGCAGGCTGGTGCGCTGGGCCAGGGCCAGCAGGGTGGTGAGGTCGTCCACGGCGCTGCTGTTGGCGGGGGTGTACCGGTTGGGTTCGGGGACAGGCTTGAGCTTGGGAACTGCCGTTGGCTCTGGCTGGATTGGTTTTGCTGGCTCTGCTGGCTTAGCTTTCTTTGATTTCGCGGGCGTTGGCGCAGCGGCTTTTTCCTTAATAACTTTCGGCTTTTCCGGCTGGGGCAGCTTGGCAAACAGCTCATCGGGCAGGTAATAGAATTCGATCATGCCTTCGGCCGTTTCGTCGAAGCCGCGAAAGACATAGCCGCGATACCAGAGGGATTCCACGGCGCTGATCGGGTCGAACCACGGCTCTTCCCGCTCCAATGCGCCTGGCCCCATGAGGCGCACCTCGCCGTGGATTCTCTCAAAGGTGGCGACGGGGGAACGGCCGTTGCCCTGCACCAACGTTTGAATGGCGGCCGCTTCTTCTGGCCCCAGGTACAAAATTTCCTGCGCAAAATCCAGCTCGGCCAGCGCCGCTGCCAACTCGCGCACGCAGGCGGCTTTGTCCTCGCCGGTTAAATCCAGGTCATACCACTCCCCCATCACCCGCAGGACGATGAGCTCATGCTCCTGTAACGCTTTTTTCAATGGTCGCATAAAAATTTCTCACAATAGTGTCTGTTAGCTGGCACTTTTCCTGTATTGGGTAAGTAGCTGGGAAATATCAGGATAAAAGGACAGTTCTTCTGCTGTTTTTCCCTCATTTGTTCTGTCAAAAATATCAGCACCGCCTTCAATTAATAATTCAATCGCTTTCAGATACCTCGGCATCTGGTGGGCCATGATGTTTGTTGTCGCTGCAACATGGAGGGGTGCAAGCCCATTATCATCCTTAGCATTAATGTTTGCGCCTTGTTTAATCAGGAAATGGATAAGTTCTAAGTCCGCATTCATGGCAGCAAAATGAAAAATTGTCCAACCATAGTTTGTTTTTTGGTGAAGCGGTGCGCCACGCGACAAAAGAAAAACAATATCGTTAATGCCATTGTCGATTGCCATCTCGTGCAGCAAAAATATTCCGTCCTTGTTCATCAGATCAAGGCTAGCCCCCTGTTCAAGTAGATAATCGACAACTGCATAGTTTGAACTATCCATTGCCCACCAGATGGGGGTTTCATTCTTATCGTCGAAAGCGTGAATATCACATCCTAATTCTTTTAAGCGCTTGATCGTTTCCAATGGCGCAACCTCGGCTGCTAGATGCAAAATCGTGACACCAAACTCTCCGCGCACTTGAGTTATTCGTGGCTGGCTTGCAACAGCACTAACCAGAGTTTCAAAGTCGTGTTTTTTGACAAGGGCAAAAACATCAGTTTCTGACATGGTTTTGTTTTCCTTGCTTTAGATGCTTTATTTCACTATAACAAATGAATAGCTTTTCCTAAACAACCACCTCGCTCGCGGCGGGCATATGAGGTTACCCTCGGCTGTTGCGACTCTCATTCATCTTAACGAAGTCAATATCCACTTGTCATTTCGAGGTCCTCCGAGAAATCCCAACCAATGACCAGGTTGAACGGGATTCCTCACTCCGAAGACTCCGTTCGGAATGACAATTTGTGTGTTGGTTTGTTAAGCGTAATTAGCAAAATCTCCAGTCTCTAATCTCCAATCTTCTCATTCACAATGACCTCAATCGCGGCGGGGAGGCTGGTGATGGTGACTTCGCGCACGTTATCTTGCGGATAGGCAAACACTTCGCCGTCGGTGTGGATGGGCATGGGACGGTCGGCGCGTACGCGGATTTGCATGTTTTGGCGCATGGTGATGCGCTTGGAGTGGACGTGGCTGCCGTTGAACACTTTTAACAGCAGGCCGATCATGCTGAGGCGGCCCATTTTGTTGGCGGTGCAGGTATCCACCAGATCATCGTTTTGCTTGGCGAACGGCGTGAGCAAAAAGCCGCCGCCGCCGCGTGGCCCCACGCCAAAGGCAATAAGCATGATGCTTTGCTCCACTTTTTCATCGTCGAAGTAGGCGGTGATTTTGGGCATTTGCGAATAGGTGGCGATGGTGCGCAGGGTGGCTGTGAGGTACATCAAAAAGCCGTGGACGCGGGTGATGTTTTCCGTGGTGATGACGACGATGGCGTCAAAGCCAATGCCAATGTTGTTGTCCACGATGCGAAAACGGCCGTGATCATCCTCGATGCGGGCCAAATCGATCGTTTGGGGTTGACCTTTGAACAGTTGGTGAACGGCCGTTTCTACATCCGTCGGTATCTTCAAGCTCCAGGCCAAATCGTTGCCCGAACCGATGGGGATGATGCCCAGTTTGGTCACCGCCTTGCCGCCGCGCATCAGCCCGTTGACCACGTCGCTGATCGTGCCATCGCCGCCAGCAGCGACCACCAGGTCGTAGCCATCGTCGGCGGCTTGCCGGGCCAGCTCGATGGCGTGGCCGGGCCGTTCGGTTTGCACCAAATCCACGCCCCCGTACTGCTGTGCCACCTGCTGAATCAGTTCTGCCTGCTTGGCACCTCGCCCCCTGTCTGCCCACGGATTGAGAATGACTTGTACGCGCATGTTGCTCTCCAAATTTACTGAAATTGGTTTGATAGTGGAAGGGAATTATACGGTACGGCCGTTTTTGAACCAATGCCAACTGGTTGCTTCAGTAACATCGCAATATTTGCTTTGTAAGCTTCCTGTGGGCGGTGAGTAATCCCCAATTTTAACCTCAATCCCTCATCGCAGTTCGTTTTATGATTCGTCGTTTGTTGACTTTAAATGGCCTGGCTTCTGTGGCTGTGGCTTTTCATCATGCGGCTGCCTATGGTTTTTTGGCGCTGTTCAACTGGGCCAATGCTTACCGCGATGTAGCCGTGCCCAATTACGATATGATCGGCTCGCCTGCCTATTATTATTTGCTGGGCGTGCGTTTGCTCATTGGCAGCTATGCTATCCCTGCTTTCCTAATTGTTTCTGGGTTTTATGTGGCGTTTGCTGCGGATGGAAACGGCCGTATGGCCTGGAAAGCAATCTGGACGCGATCTAAAAAGTTTGTTGCCCCGTTCATCATCTGGACACTCTTCTTTTTTGCCATGCAGCGCGCCCTGCCTCGCAGCCTAAACGACGTTTTGCGTGCCTACTATTACATTCCGCTCATCATCCAGCTTTACTTGCTCTCGCCCTGGTTGGGGCCGCTGGCTAAAAAGCATTGGCGGCTCTTTTTGTTAGTTACCTTCCTCATCCAGTTTGCGTCCGAAGGAGCCAGCTACCTGCGACTGCTGGGCGTAAGCACCGCTTGGGTGAACCTGATTATCGCCTTCACGCCCACCTGGTTTTTCCCTTCGCGCCTTTTCTTTTTTGCCATTGGGTTGGTGGTGGGCTTCCAGCGCAAGCCGTTTGGCGATTGGCTCAAGAAGCAAAAATACATGCTGCTGGGGGCACTCATTTTGTTTGCTGCGCTCAGTTTTGTGGAATATTTGTGGGTGGACAACCACATTGGCGAGCGGTGGCTTGGCCCCAGCTTTATTGGGATTTTTCGCACCGCCTACGCGATTTTATTCTGTTTTGTGGTGCTGGCCTTTGACAAAGTGAAGCTACCGTTTGAGAAAAAGCTGGGGGAGTTTGGCACGATTTCACTGGGGATTTATTTGGTGAATACACCGGCCATTTACCTCACCTCATCATTGATCTACAAGCAAGCGCCTGCTGTGTTGGGGCGGCAAATTTTGTACCAACCAATTTTGACGGCGGCGGGGCTGTTTGTGCCATTTTTGTTGATCAAATTGTTCAACACGCCCCGGTTAAAACGGTATTCGTCGCTGCTGTTTGGGTAGGTGGCCGTCCGCAAATAAGTTTTTGGAATTGTGCGGACGGCTTGGAGTAAGCGGCCTTCCAAAAAGGGAAGTTATTGTTGGCCGCTTACTAGGCCCGTTACACCTCAAAAATAGCCCAAATCTGTCCAGTACGGCCGTTATAGTACCAAGGCACTACCAGCCTCCTCGTTGCTTTACACCCTCAAACAAACGTGCTATACTCCGACCCGTAACTTTATGTTACGTCAAGTTAATTTTGGCTAAAACAGTTCCACTTTTTCTGTATGTTGCAGCCAAAAAATTTATTGGAAGCACCACGGCCGTATTGCCATGACACATTCACCCAACACTGACCCACGAGTAGACCAGTTTGCCAACGCCCTCAGGCGGCGTGGGCTGCATTCTGTTGCCCTGGCTTTGCTGGAAGTGGGACGGCCGCTTTCCTTTATTGGTGGGCAGCTGATGTGGCTGGCCCAACCGGCGCTAAGCTTGCTGTGGCCCCAGGCGCAGGTGCGGCAAATAGCTCAACTGTTGGAAGACCCCACGGCCGTTCGTAACCTGATGACCGCATTGACCACCGACGAGGCCGCGTTATGACCCCGATTATTGTGCTGGCTGTCCTTCTTGTGTTGACGCTGCTGCTCTTTTTGCTGACGCGCAGCGTGCGAGCAGGGCGTACGGCCGTTTTGCGTCCGCTGACCAGTTTCCAGGGGTTGGCCGGGCAGATTGGTCGCGCCATTGAGTCTGGTCGGCAGCTTCACATCACCTTGGGACAGGGCAGTTTGGTGGGCCGGGCCAATCCAACGAGCGTAAGTGCAACGGCCGTTCTGGACAATCTGGCCAAGGATGGCTGCGCCAACGGCACGCCGCCGCTGGTGACTGTGGGCGAAGGCACGCTGCTGCCGCTGGCTCAGGGTAGCTTGCAAAATGCGCTGGCTCAAGCTGGTCGCTCAGGCGATTTTGACCTGGGTCTCACGCAATTTGTGGCGCACGACACCGATCCATTTGCGTACAGCGCTGGTGTGGCTACCTCGTTGCAAGGGAAGCATGTAGCCAGCAATATTATGGTAGGGCGCTTTGGCCCAGAGCTGGCCATCATGGCCGAAGCAGCCAATCGGCAAAACATTGAGCAGGTCATTGGCACGGATGATCCTACGGCGTTGGCTGTGGCCGTTACGGTAACCGACGATGTGCTGATTGGCGAAGAGCTTTTTGCTACTGGCGCATATTTGGAAGGCAACGCCAGCCAGGTTGCCAGCTTGCAGTTACAAGACATTTTGCGCTGGGTGGTGGTCTTTTTTATTTTAGGAACGGCCGTTTACCAGCTAATCTGAAAAAATTGGACTATTTTTGCTACCTCAACTTGTTTTAAGCAGAATGGTTCAGGCTTGAAATTTTGTAAAAGCAGATGAAGCTAAAGCAAAGCATCACCATTTTCATTGCGGTCTTTTTTGGGTTGATCACGTTGGTGGCCCTGCTGTTCAACGTGAGTGGCGTCAGCACGGTTGTTTTGGGCTGGGCTTCTTTTTTGGCAGCTATCGCGCTGACCCTGGGGGTGGTAAACCTGGCGGCTGTGCATTTGAACCGCTTGTTTAAGGAGCGCAACCTGTACAGTGGCGTGCTGGTGTTGGGTATGGTGGCTGTGTTTGCGGCCGCTATTCTGGATCTCTTGGGGGGCAGCGATCATGTTTCGCTGCTGTTTAATTGGGTGCAGGCTCCGCTAGAGGCGGCTTTAGCCTCGCTGCTGGCGATCTTCCTACTATTGGCTGGGGTGCAACTGCTTAAGCGGCAGCGCACCCGCTGGGCTTTTTTGTTTGGCCTGACGGCGACTGTGATGCTGTTGGGGCAGGCGTTGTTAGCCAGTCGTTTGTTACCTACTGCGCTGCGCCAGCCGGTGGCCCAAATTTATGAGTTTGTGCAAACAATTGTGGTTACATCCGGGATGCGCGGGTTACTCATTGGGGTGGCGCTGGGTACGCTGCTTTTGAGCTTGCGTCTGTTGCTGGGTGTGGAACGGCCGTATAACAAATAATGAGCAAAGAAATTACGTGTAAAGAATGTGGGTTTACAAACCCATACAGCAGTAAATTTTGCAACAATTGTGGGGCAAAATTACCGCTGAGTACGCATATTATTTGCCCTAGCTGCGAAACACCCAACACGCGGGACCGTGTTTTTTGCGATACCTGTGGCACGCGCCTGATGCCTGAAACTACCAAAATAAAACCGGAAGAACCTAAATCCAGCCAACCCTCCCCTAGCTCGCCATTTTCATTGCCCACCCGCCGCCCTGGTGATACGGGTGAACTAAATCCCAATGCCGTGCCAGATTGGTTGCGTACTGGCGATATTGCTTCCAACAAAGAAGAAATTGAGGCATCGAGCAAAAAAGATGCCAGCGACTTGCCAGATTGGTTGATGAATGACAATGATTCGGAACCAATCATTAACGCTCCAACCACCATTTCTACCGAATTTTATCGGGATTTGGTGGACAAGGCGGAAGATTTGCCCCAGCCAGATGATCTGTTTGCCGATGAAGAAGATGCCAATTTGCCGGACTGGCTGTCTGATGCGGCAGATTCTGCCGATGCGCCCAATTTGCGTGCTGGCCTGACAGATTGGTTGAGCGATTTGCAGGATGACCGGGATGAGGTGGATACGGCCGTTCCCCACGAAAAAGACCCAGAAGACGTGAGCAGTGGTCTGACCGATTGGCTGCAAGAGCTGGACGACCTGAATAACCTGCCTGCCGCCGACGAAGCGCCAGGTTTCACCCCGCTGGCAGCGGCTGAGGAACCAGAGGCAACTGATGAATCCGATTGGTTGCATGAACTTGGCCCCGCCCAAACCGATCTCTTCCCAAGTAGTGATGAACTGGCGGAGTCAAAAGGCGAGGATGATTTGCCCGGCTGGATGGATGAACTAGGCCCGCTGCAAACCAACTTGCTGGACCCCAGCCAGATAGCCCAGCTTACTGGCCCGCTTGGCGGCATGTCTGAAGAAGATTTGGTAGACGATGAAGCTGCCGGGGCCGATGTGAGCTTTACCAACTTATTTAAAACGTCTAGCGGCGCAACCGAAGCTTTGCCTTCGTGGCTGGATGCGGCGACGGAGGAAGGCGAATCCTTCCTGGCCGATCTGCCAGATGAGCCCGCCGCCGATCTGGCGGATGAGGTTATCGAAGAGCCTGACAGCGATTGGTTTACTGTAGACCAGATCGTCGCTGAGACCGATTTGGATTGGCTTGAAGAAACTGGCAGCCTGGAGCAGATGATGGAAGCTGAGGCTCCAGAAATGCTAGAGGTGGACGACGAAGACACTTTCGCCTTCGATGATTCTGCGCTGCCAGAACCGTTGCTGCCGGAATCAGATGAGGAAGCGGACGCTGATTCAGATGACGACGATGATTTTGATTGGCTGGCCGATATGGAAGCGATTCAGACCGGGGAATTGGTTATTGATCCAGAACCGGAACCTGAGTTAGAAGCAGAGTCGGAGCCAGTGGAAACGGCCGTTCCCATTGAACCCCAGCCCACTGCCCAAGAGCCTGAAGGAGAGGGGGATACCTGGAGCAGCGACTCCCTTCTTGCCGAAACAACTGACGGTGAAGATTTGCCGGCCTGGTTAGAGCAGCTAGATGACGCCACAAAACCCGACGACGCAGCGCCGCCAACACTCGGCAACGAAGAAATGCCCGCCTGGATTGCCAGTATGCGCCCCGGCGAGGGTATCATCGGCAGCGAACTGCCCGGCGTTTTCTCTGAAATGGATTTGCGCGACACGCTTGAGGGCATTCCCGAAGAGCTGGCTGGCGCTGAACTGCCAGACTGGCTCCAAGATACGCCGTTAGATGCAGCGCCTTCTGTTACCGCACCTTCGCAAACGGGCCAGGAGGCATCCTTAGAAATCCCTGATTGGCTCCAGCCTGGTTTGGATGAAGAAAGTGACAAATCTTCTGCCACTGTCATTAGCGAACCTGTGGAAAAGAGCAGCAGCCGCAATGAGTGGCGCTCTTTGCTGGATGAACTGCCGCCGCTTACCCCGCTGGCGGAATCGCTGCCCAGGGCGGAAATTCCTGAATGGGTACAGCAGTTAAAACCGTCAGAACTAAGTGGCCAGCCCCCACGGGAGGCCGAAGGGTCAGAAGCAATTGCCGGACCATTGAAGGGAATGCAGGGCATTGTCGCCATTGAACCAATGATTGCCCGGCCACGAGTGGCTACGCTGCCGACTCCCTACGTTACGACACCGGAACAGCAGCAGCAGGTGGCGTTGTTGCAGCAGCTTACACACGAAACGCCTGATACGGTTGCTACGCTCTCAACGAAACCTGCCTACGATACGGCCGTTTGGCTGCGGTTTATATTATCGGTGCTCTTGTTGGTGGCATTGCTGGCTGGTTTGCTTGGGCCTAACCTTGTGGCAACCCCAGCTACCCCTCCAGAGAATGTGCTATCTGTGAATTCGGCCGTGACAACTGCCGCAGGTCAGCCTGTTTTGTTGGCCGTGGAGTACACGCCGGCAATGGCTGGAGAGCTGTCGCCCCAAGCGTCGCTGCTGCTAACACAATTTGCCGCCAACGGTAGCCCGGTGCTGGTTGTAAGCCAATATGCGGCAGGGACGGCCGTTGCCAAGACCCTGGCAGCCGAAAGTAACGTACAATTTATTGGTTACCTGCCCGGCGAAAGCATTGGCCTGCGGCAGATGGGTGATTGTTTGGGTGGGCGGAATGCGTGTACACAGTTGAACGGCCGTCAGCTAAACCCGGAAATACAAACCGCACTTAGCCAGGTGCGGCTGGTCGTTGTGCTAACAGGCGACCGCGATCATTTTGTGAACTGGGTGGAACAAGTGGGCGCTGTAACGCCTGAATTGCCCATGGTGGCTGGCGTTACCCAGGCGCTCGCTCCACTGGCCAAAAGCTACACCACTGCTGGCCAACTGGATAGTGTGTTAGGCGGCACACCAGATACGGCCGTTTACGAACAGTTGGTGAATATGCCAGCTGGCGCTGCCCAAACCCAGCTTAACGCCCAAATTTACGGGCAGTTGGTTGCTGGCGTGTTGTTGCTCATCGGCCTTCTAGCTTTTGGCACGACCGGTTTTATGCATAATCGCCGTCAGAAAAAGCAACAAGATATTTCGGTAAAACAACCATGATTGAACTTGCTGGGCTACTCATCGGCTTGCTGCTGACACTCTTCATCTACAGCTATCTTATTGGCGATAATCCGCTTTACCGGATTTCGGTCCATTTGCTTGTTGGTGTGAGTGCTGCCTATGCCGTTGTCGTGGTGGTGCAGCAGATCATAACGCCCCTTTGGCAGCAAATTCAGGCTGACCCGACCAGCCCGGATTCGCTCATTTGGCTGGTGCCTGTATTGTTCATGCTGATGTTGCTGGCGCGTCGCTTGCCCAGCGTGAGCTGGTTGGGCAACACCACGTTGGCTTTGTTGGTGGGTGTGGGGGCCGCCGTGGCGCTTTTAGGCAGCCTCACGGGGACGCTTTGGCCGCAAATTGTGAATGTGCAGCCCGCAACACCCTTGCAGGGCATTGTGATTGCGATTCTAACGGTTTGCACCTTGCTGGCCTTCCAATTTACTGCGCTGCGGCCGCGCAGCGGTGGCGTGTGGCAGCCTGCTATGTGGCAACGTGGTGTTACGGCCGTTGGCCGAATTGTGCTCACCATCACCTTTGGGGCATTGTTTGCTACGCTGCTTAGCACCGGGCTTATTTTACTGGCAGAGCGTCTCAATTATTTTATTACGGAACTGGTTCAAAGATTTTGATGATGACTGAAGCGGAAACGGTAGAAACCGTAGAAACGTTCGAATCATTTTTGGTGGCTGACTGCGGCAGCACCCACACTACGGTGGTGTTGTTTGACGTGGTGGCTGGTGTGTATCGTTTGATTGCCCGAACGGCCGTACCCACCACAGCCAATGCCCCCTGGTTCAATGTTGCTCAAGGTGTCCAGCAAGCCATCAGCCGCATCTCAGAAATTACCGGCCGTAAGCTGCTAAACGAGCAAGGTCGTCTGGTTCGCCCTGTGCGCACCGATGGCAGCGGCGTAGACCATTTTGCGGCCGTCGCCAGCGCCGCCCAGCCTTTGGACGTGCTGTTGGTGGGGTTGTTCGATGAAGTGAGCATTGCTTCGGCACGCCGGGCGCTGCGTTCTGTTTATCATCACGAAAAAGACCACATCACGTTGTCTGATCAACGGCCGCCCCATGAGCAGGTTGGCGCAGTGGTACAGGCTCAGCCCGACCTCGTTTTTATCACCGGTGGCACTGACGGGGGTGCAGAAGATCGGCTGCTGCAAGTGATTGAATCGGTTGGATTGGGCATGAGCGTCATTAGCAATAGCCACGAACCGCAGGTGATTTTTGCCGGGAATATCCGGCTGCGTGAGCGGGTGCAAAACATGCTGAGTGAATATGCCAACGTGCAAATGGCCAATAATCTGCGCCCCACCTTGGAAACTGAACAACTGGATGATGCCATTCGCCTGGTTACAGATTTGTACGAAGAGTTGAAGATTAATGCATTGCCGGGGGTGCAGGAGCTGCGCGATTGGAGCAGTTACCCCATTTTGCCAACGGCGCGCGCTTTTGGCAGTGTGTGTCACTATCTGGCTGCATTGCAAAAACAGCCGGTTTTTGGGGTTGATTTGGGGAGCAATAGTGTTTCGTTGATTATGGCGACCCCTGATCAGGCTCGTGTGTCAATTCATTCAGAACTGGGTACAGGTTTTCCGGTGGTGAATCTGCTGGATAATGTCTCGGTGGATGAGGTGCGGCAGTGGGTGCCTGTTGAGATTTCTGCTGCGGAAACGGCCGATTATATTTTCAATAAATCATTGCACCCCTTTGCTGTAGCAACTGATGAGAAGACGTTGCAGTTGGAGCAGGCTGTGGCTCGCACGCTCATCCGGTGTGCCACCGAGGTGGCGGCCAGGGATGCAAGCTGGGCGGTTGTGGATGGGCAGCCTGCACTGCCGCCTTTTGGTTTGCTGTTGGCACGGGGCAGTACCTTGGCCAATGCGCCACGCCCTGGACAAATTGTTTTGATGTTGTTGGATGCGTTGCAACCGACTGGTATCTTTTCCATTGCTCTGGACAGGTACGGTGTGCTGCCTGCGTTGGGGGCCTTGGCGGCTCATCAGCCGCTGGCGGTTATCCAAACGCTGGAAGCGGGCGTATTGTCTGACCTGGGCTGGGTGATTGCGCCCACTGGCAAGGGGCAACTGGGCCGCAAGGCGCTGGATGTGACGATTGAGTCTGACCAGATTAGTTTTGAAGGGGAGATTGAGTTTGGCAAGATTGAAATTTTCCCTATAGCGCCTGGTAAAAGCGCTAAAGTGGCGGTGAAGCCAACCAGTCGGTTTGATATTGGGTTTGGTATGGGCCAAGGGAAAACGATGACGTTGACAGGTGGTTTGGTAGGTGGCCTGGTGATTGATGCGCGAGGACGGCCGTTTACCTTGCCGCGTGATGTAGCCGATAGGCGCAGCCTGATGCGCAAGTGGCTGTGGGATATGGGGGGCTAGGTATGCAGGAGTTTTACCGTTCTACCATTATTCAGGCCCAGACGAAGATTCGGCGTGAGCGTGTGTTGCCCAAAGGGGGCGAAATTGTGGTGCGGGTGGGGCAGGAAGTGAGCCCGATTCAGGTTGTGGCTCGCACGACAATGAGCTCTGATTTTGCGATTCTTTCCGCTGCAAAAAAGCTAGGCGTTGAGCCGCAGGAGCTGGGCGAATATTTACGTGTGGAGAAGGGAGCGTTGGTAGAAGCTGGCGCGGTGGTTGCTTCGCGCAAGCGGCTGCTGGGCGAACGCCAGGTGATTTCACCAGTGGATGGCTTGTTTTTTGATGTGGTGAACGGCCGTATTGCCATCCAACCGACCTCTGACTGGTTAGAGCTGCGGGCGTTGGTTGCCGGACGCGTGGTGAGCTACGTGGGCAATCGAGGCGTTGTGCTGGAGACTAGCGGCAGCCTGATTCAGGCTGCTTGGGGGTCTGGAAAGGAAAGTGAAGGCCGATTGAAGCTGGTTGGCAATGTGGCCAGCACGGTGCTGACGCCGGAACATTTGAGCGGGGATGTAACAGGCCAGGTGTTGGCTATTGGTTGTTTATTTGATTTGGAAATGTTTCACAGGGCTGAAGATTTGGGAGTGCGTGGACTGGTTGTTGGCAGCGCCACGGCAGAAATATGCCGCGCGAGCCAAAGCTCACCGTTGCCCATGATTGTAACGGATGATATTGGCGGCAGCGGGATGACGGAACCGATTTTTCAGCTCTTGCAGCAGGCAAACGGCCGTTCCATCTCCTTATTTGGGGCATATAAAGCTGCCAAAGGGCAGCGTCCAGAAATTATTTTGCCGCAGCCTGCTTCCATTGGCCTGGATGCTGCTACAGTGAAGAAAAAAATAGAACCAGGTCAGGTGGTTCGTATTTTAAGCGGAGACCATGCTGGCAAAGTGGGCACGATAAAGCATATTTATACGCACTTACAGCCACTCGAAATTGGCTTAAAAGTACCTGGCGTGGATGTGTCGCTTGCTGATGGTAAGATACTGTTTGTGCCATCTGCAAACTTGGATGTTATTGTTTAGCAAGAGATTTATACTCGCTGGGGACATTTCGCAATAGTATTGTCTCCGGGAAAAGCCGTAAATTGGCCCTTTGCGAGTTTGTACTCCTTAAATGATTTAAGCGGAGGAAATTATGGAAGATTATATTGAGGATGATTTTATTGAAGAGGGAGGCTCTTCAAATCGACGGCCGTTTTTGATTGCTGTGGGTGTTTTAGTGACATTGTTTATTCTGATGGGTATTTGTACGGCCGTTTTCCTGGCGCAAGGTCGTGCTGCAAATTCTCAAAACGCAGAACGGTCAGCCATTGAAACCCGGAACGCTGAAACGTTGGATGCGAATGCAGCAACAGCCGCTGCCGCAACCGAAGTTGCAGCAGCTATGCCAACTAATACGGCCGTGCCCACTGAATCACCCACCGAAACGCCAGAACCGCCCACCCCAACGCCCACGAGCACGCCAGTTGTTGGTGAAACAGTTGCCGAAGATGCCAATGAGAACGTTGCAACCGAAGATGCGGCCAACGAAAATGTAGAAAATTCTGATAACAGTACAGACAGTGCTGAAACCTCTGAAGACCCTGATGGTGGTGAGACAGCTAATGCCAACGGCGATAGCGCTACAGACTCGGCGCTTAGTGAAGCAAGTAGCAATGATGCTCTGCCACAAACAGGGTTAGACACTTGGGCAATTATAGTTGCTGCTTTAGGTTTGTTAGGGGTGTTGATTTTTGCCCGCCGCCTCCGCACATCTATGTAAAAGCGGGAAAATGGCTTTGGCTTAATTTTAAGGAATTTTCCGTTTTTACATAAAAGATGGATTAAATTAAAAACGCCTGGAAGGGCTGCTGAACAGGTTTGAGCCCCTTTTAGCTTTGACCAAATACATGAACCAAAATAAGGGCAATCAGCACCACATGTCTGGGCTGATTGCTTTTTGCTTTAAATTTGCGATAAGAAGAGATGTCAGAAATTCAATGCAAAATTCAGACCATGACCCGTTTTTTCATGCTGTATAATTATAAGGCATTGCTGTTTAGGCATGTTGTTGCGCTTTAGGTGGAGAGCTGTGCCAATATGTTGGCATACCTCAAGATAAATTCTGATGAGTAATGTAATTTCCCGCACTGAAGCCATTTATAGCAATAGTGTCTCACTGTCAGAGCATGTTATGCAATCGAATACCCAAGATAATTCCCGTACCGCTACCATTTTAATTGTTGAAGATGATCAATTCATGCTTGATGGCATGAATGATTTGCTAGAAATTGCTGATCTGGGCTACACGATCACTGTGCTTCAGGCCAATGACGGCCAAATGGCCCTCAATATTATGGCAAATCATGAGCCAGACTTGATCATTTCTGACGTGATGATGCCACAAATGGGCGGATACGAGTTTCTAAATCACGTGCGAGCGAATCCTAATTGGATACAGATTCCTTTTATTTTTGTGACCGCCAAGGGTGAAGAGCCAGACATTCGTAAAGGGCGGCTGAGCGATGCAGATTTATATATTACAAAGCCTTTTGTCATTTCAGAATTATTGACGCTAATCCATGCCCAGCTAGATATGGCGTATGAGCGGAATGCAGCGCGTAGACGCAATATTGATTCGCTGAAAAAAAATATTCTACAAATATTAAACCACGAATTCCGTACCCCGCTGACGTATGTAACAGCTTATTATGAGATGCTGGCAGATAGTTTGAAGGAATTTACAGACGGCCGTAATTATCGGGAATATTTGCGTGGTATTCAAGCCGGCTGTTTGCGATTGACTCGTTTGGTAGATGATTTTATTTGCGTCATGGAACTGCGTAGCGGGGAAGCTCAGGCAAACTTTAAAGCGACAGCTACCCCTTTGACCAATTTAGCTGAGGTGCTGAGGTCTGTTGTGGCTGCGTACCAGGTAAAAGTAGAAGAAACCCATTGCAGAATTCAAAGTCAAATTCCAGAGCAACTGCCCGCCGTTTTAGGAACTTCCGACAGTATTAAAAGCATCCTGAATCGGCTGCTCAGTAATGCTGTCAAGTTTACAGACCCAACTGTGGCCGAGATTAATCATATAAATGTAACGGCCGTTGTGCAGGATCAAAATATCCAAATTGTTGTTGCAGATGAAGGCATGGGTTTCCCGGCACACATGAAGAACCAGATATTTGAGCCATTTGTGCAGTACAACCGGGGCATCCTGGAGCAGCAAGGTGCAGGTACAGGGTTAGCCATCGTTCAAGGGTTGGTTCAGTTGCATTACGGCCGTATCGAAGCCGAGAGCCAGGAAAGCATAGGCAGTAGATTTACCGTTACATTGCCAGTGTACCAAGGCCCTGAAGAAAAGAGCGATTCTCCATTTGCGGAAGATGGCAAATTAGCAGCCACCGTCCTTGTTGTGGAAGATGATCGCAACCTGCTCGACGGCCTAGAGGATTTACTCACCATCTTTGATGGCAAATATAAACTTAATGTGCTCACAGCCTTTAACGGGGTAGCGGCCTTAGAAGAAATAAAGAAGCAAATTCCCGACCTTATCATTTCTGATATTATGATGCCCCAAATGAGCGGCTACGAATTTTTGCTTCACGTTCGCGAAAACCCACAGTGGCTGCACATACCCTTCATTTTTCTCACCGCCAAAGGAGAAAAACAGGATGAATACGAAGGATTCCGTCGAGGCGTTGATGAGTACATCACCAAACCTTATGACAGCGATGACGTGCTTCGCTTTGTGGAAAAACAGCTTGACAAACATTTCCACAACCAAAACCTGATCGCCCAAAGTTTTGATGATCTTAAGCGCAGCATTATTAACCTGATTTCCCCAGATTTTCGTACCCCACTAGCCTCCGTATCTGAGCATTCCGATGAGTTGTCCAAGGCGTTGCAAGATGCCAGCACAGATAGTGACCTCAAGCATTCACTACGCGGCATTCAAGACAACAGCCTGCGTCTAACCCATCTAATAGAAGATTTCATTTCCTTGGCTGAGCTGAAAACAGGAGAGGCATGGACTGCACATGGTCTGAAGGCATACCCATTGCCCAATTTGGGCAGCTTGCTTTTTGAAACCTGCCAAACTTTTAAGCAGCACCCTGAAGCTAAAAACTGGCACCTAGATATGGCCACGCTCGCTGATATGCCAAAGGTTGAGGCGGACTGGTCTACATTGCAAGAGGCAATTGAGCGTTTGATGATGATTTGTTTGCAGCAAACCCAACCCAAGCGGGCACACAACGAGATGATTTTGTCGCTTTATAGTAGTAAGTTGGGTAATGCGGAAATTGTTATTACTGTTTCTGGGCGGCTGAAAAGTGGTGTGGAGGCGCGATTTGAAGAGATTTTGACAGACGATGAACCAGACCTGTTAAAATACCCTGAGCTTGGGCCAAGTTTGTATATTGCCAAGGGCTATATTAGTCTGCATAAAGGGCAACTTTTGTTTAGCAAAGGCAAAAAGGATGGCTACCATTTTGTCATCCAGTTACCCATCTACGAGGATTAAAGGCCTGCTTTCTGTAAAATTCATTGCTTGCAATTGTCTGTAAGACGGCCGTTCCCCCAAAACCCCCTATCTAAATGGAAGCATTCACTCGGTTTCGCTTGAAAAACGGCCGACTTTGTTTACAATGTCTTTGGGTCTCTGGTAACCTCATTCTGGAGACAGTTTCCAAGCTAAAAATTTACACCTTCAAATTATCTGGCAACAACCAAATTAGGATTTTTGCGTAACGAAAAGCAAACCTGACAAACCAGCCCAAACAAGCATAAGGAGCAAAAATAAATGGCAACATTACTTGAAAAAGTACAAACCTTAATCTCGGCAAACCTGCACGAGATGGTAGATAACGCCCTGGAAACCAACTCCGTCGCCGTAATGAAGCAATACATCCGCGACGCAGAGAAAAACCTGGATGCGCTGGAAGATGCGGCCGCTACTGTTGGTGGCGAAGTAAAAAGCATGGAGCGCAAATACAAAGAGTACAAGAAGAAGGCGGACCAGCTAGACCGCAACATTGATGCGCTGCTAATGCAAGGGAAGGCAGAATTGGCCCGCGCTGCCCAAAATGAATTAAACAGCGCCCGCAGCTTGCAGGAACAGTACCATGAACAATGGGTGCGGCAGCAGCGTGAATACGAATCGCTGCTCAATGCCCGCTTGAAGCTGCAAGCCAAGCTGGAAACGATCCGCCAGGAGCAGAAAGAGCTGGAAGCGCTCATGCGGTTGGCCAAATCTAAAGAAACCACCGTGAAGGCGATCAAGAGCCTGGATGATTTGATGGGTGTAGGCGATGCCGACATCGCTCGACTGGGCGAATCTATTCGCTCCCGCCTGGATAAAGCCAGCGCCCACAGCGAAATGTACGCCGACCGTCTGGATAGCCAGATGGACGCCGCTCTGGGCAGCGCCGAGCTGGATTTGCAGCTAGAAGAGCGCAAGCGCCGCTTAGGTCTGGCAGAAGCGCCGTCGCTGACGCTGGATGACAGCGAAGAAGCGGAATCTACGATGGGGTAACTATCGTGTCAGCTATCGAGAGCAATCGCTCTCGATAGCTGACACATTTGCCAATGTCAGAATCTGAACAGCAGGTGCAGGCGTGGTTGAAGGCAGGAATTACGGCCGTAAAACAAGGCGACCGCGTACAGGGACGTCAGTTGCTGGAAAAAGTGCTGGCAGCCGATGAGCGTAACGAAACAGCCTGGCTCTGGCTGAGTGGTGCAGTAGAAACCACCGAAGAGCGCCAAATTTGCCTGGAAAATGTGCTGGCCATCAACCCAGATAACCAGATGGCTCAAAAAGGTCTGGCTAAATTGGCTAAAACCGCTCCTGCAGAATCTGGCAAAACACAAACGGTGCGGCGCGAATATGCCCCGGTTTCCACCGCTGCGGCGCTGCTCTACCCGGAAGATCAGGTAAAAACTTGGGAGTGGCGAGACCCAACGGCCGTTCAAAACACACAATCTACTCCCGGCTTCAAGGCCCAAGAAAAATACGATGACATCTGGACAAAAACCGTGCCCATCTGCGGCTACTGCGCCCAGGAATTGGCCCCCGATGATGAACGCTGCCCCCGCTGCAAGAAAAAGCTCGTGATGAGCAGCTTTCGCTACCCTGACGCCAGCGCCAATCTGACCATTTTTTGGGTGCTGGTGCTGGGTGTTAGCCAATTCTTTTTGTTGCAGCTACTGTACAATATTCTGGCGCAGCGGAACATGCTTGCTGCTGCTGGCAGCGGCATAATGGTCGCTATTTTGGCTGGATTGGCACTGGGCATTGCCTGGCGACAAACAATGGCGCATGTCTTAACGATTTATCTCTTTATTGCCATCATTTTGTTTTTCTTGCTGCGCTGGATTTTGCCGCCAGATTGGGTGATGGTTGCTGTGGCCGATATGGATCCGGCCATCCAGCAATTTGTGCTGCCGCTGGCGTCTGGTCTGGGTGAGGTGATTCGCATATTCATCATGACAGGGTCCGTTTTGGGACTGTTTTACGCTGTGGTAAAAGCTGGCCCGGATTTTGACCAGGTCTCGGTGCGACAGGTGGCCACCTTAACCAAAGGGCCAACCAGCGCGGCCGATTTTAACGCTGCTGCCTTACGACTGGCGCGAAATGGTTTGTGGGCAACGGCCGTACTCCATTGGCAAAACGCCGCTGCTAAAGCCCCCCAGCAAATTTCTTACCAGGAATCATTGGGTCGTGCCTACGCCACGCTAGGCTTTTATGAACGCAGCCTGGACGTGTTGCAATCTGCCCGGCAACGCACCAGCAGCCCAGAACGCCAGGTAGAGATTGAGCAGCAAATTCAGGCAGTTCAGGCAAAGAATCTATCCGAAAAAGCGACAGAGGAAAAAGAGAAATCTGAGAAATGAACCTTCGTCTCAAAACTCTCTGTGCTCTCTGTGGCTAATATTCGGATAGGTACTAAAATGTAAGTCGAAAAATTTTCAACGCAAAGTTAAAACAATGTCGAAAGCACGCGAAGCATTAGAAGAACGAGTTCAAAAAGCAATTTGGCAAGAATCATTTGTGCGCTGGGAAAGCGCCGTGGTTTTGGCTCTCACGGCCATGTTGACGACATTTTCGGCCGTTGGGGTTCCCATCGTGGAGTTTGTGCCGTTTTGGGGCTGGCTGCTTGGCGGGGCGCTGGCAGAAGCTGGTCTTGTGTACAGCAGCGTACTAGACCCGGAATTTGGGCGGCGTGTGGTGACCAAAATGCTCAAGAACGAGTTCAAGCCAGAACGCCTGAACGACAAAAAGCTTCAACAGCAAATCAACGAAGCCCTGGACTATCGCAGTCGCATCGAGAAAGGCATTCGCGAGCGCACAGATACTATGTTAAAAGATGAGCTGGCTCAAACCGCCAGCCAAATTGATGATTGGTTGGAAAATATTTACGATTTAGCCCAGCGGATTGACCGTTACCAGCAGGAGAGGGAGATTTTGCACCGCGACCGGGTGCGGGCTGAATCGCGGATGAAGCAGCTACAAGCAGAATTTGATCGTGCCCAAAATCCGGAGATTAAAGAACAGGTTCAAACCACGCTTGCCAGTATTGAACAGCAGTTGCAAATATTGCAAACATTAGAAGCCACCATTCAACGGGCGCGATTGCAGTTGGAGAATTCGCTGGCGCATTTGGGCACAATTTATTCGCAAACGATGCTGGTAGATGCCAAAGATATTGATCGGGGCAGCGCCCGGCGATTGCGGCACGAGATTGCCGAAGAGGTAACGGAGCTGAACGATCTGCTAGTGTCAATGGATGAAGTGTATACGGCCGAATCTTCTGGGTAAGAACTAACGATTAACCTATAGAATTACATCGTCCCTAAACGGCCGTATCACTCATACCAAATCCGCCTCCGATGGGTCAAAAATCGCCTCAATAGGCAAGCCGAACAATCTTGCAAACTTAAATGCCAGCGGCAAGCTGGGATCATACTTGCCACGTTCGATAGCGTTGATAGTTTGCCGTGATACGCCTACCTTTTCGCCTAACGTTTCTTGAGACCAGTCACGTTCGGCACGTAGCACCTTAAGCCGATTATCCATTGTGGGCTCCCTCAACTGTATCGGCGGGAAATCACCGTGTTGGCAATCCCCCACACCGTAATCATGAACGGCGCAATGAAGATCGTGGGCAATGGTGGCACCAGTTCAGATGCTTCAAGCAGGCCATAGCTAAACGTTAACGCGCCAACCAGTAGGGCGGTAACCAACACAGCTTCTAGCTGGATGCGCCGGAACATCTCATCCTGGCTGCGGACATTATGCAGAACGGCCGTCATTGCATTCAAAAATGGGGCAACGGGCAGTAGCGCTACCATTACGGCCAGCCACGGTTGTTCTACGCGGCCATTTCTGACAACGATGATGGAGAGCGGGAGCAAAATCGAGTAGCCGACCATACCTAAAATAAAACGAATCAGGTGTCGCCTCTCCCAACGTTTCATTTTGCCTCCTTGTTTGCTCCATTTTGTTTACCTGCGCCAATGGCCAGCCCGCAAGCCAGCCCTACTGGAATTGCCCAACTCCAGGTGCTGCTGTCGCCAGTGATGATCTGTATCAGCAGGGCAATCGCAGCCCCAACAAAAATTCCGAGCACCATGCCAGTGCCTGCGTTTAATTCTAGTGAGTTTTGCTTGTGATGTTTCATTATGTACTCCTAATTTCATTGAAATGTCTAACAAGCTTGATAAAATGTAAAGCGTGCTTGATATTAAGTGTAAATGAAGCCTGTCTATTTGTCAAGTATGCTTTACTTTGCTTGCTGTAGCTACCGAATTCGTTGCTGTTTGGATAAAGAATGATGAGTAAACGGCCGTTTCCACTCAAGAATCCCGCTCAAAAATTATTTGATCTAGGTTCCGTTGACATTTCAACGAAGCCAAATAAAAGCACCCACCAGGTGCAAGAAAGCCATGTATCGTCGGGCTAGTTTCTCATACCGAGTGAATACCCGACGATACCACTTGATTTTGTTAATAAAACACTCGACCAAATGACGCTCTTTGTAGACATGCTTGTCATAAGCTCGCTCTTCTGTGCGATTGGCCTTGGGCGGGATAACCGCTTCGGCTCCTTTTTCGGCAATAAAGGCCAATAGGTCGTCAGCATCATAACCTTTGTCGGCAATGGCCCGGTCAAACGCATACGCTTCTAACAAGGCTCGGGCTTGCGTCACATCATGCTGCTGGCCACCCGTGAGGATATACTTTAGGGGATTACCTAAAGCATCAACAACAATATGGATTTTCGTGCTGAAACCACCGCGACTACGACCGAGGGCTTGCTCTACTTGACCACCGTTTTTTTTGACCCACCAGCTGCACTCATGTGGGCCCGAATCACGGTGCTATCGATAATCGCGCTTTCCATATCAGGCTCTTGAGCAAACTGGTCATGCAAAGCAGCCCAAATGCCTTGCTCTTCCCAGCGAGAAAAGCGTTTGTAGACGCTATTCCAGTTGCCATACCGCTCTGGCAGTTCGCGCCACTGCACACCGGTGCGCATGAGCCAATGAACGCCTTCAACAAAACGACGCGTGGCCGCCTGGTTGTTGGCATAGGTCCTGGGATGTGTTTTTAAGAACTTATATATTTTCCGCCATTGGTCATCGGCGATTTTTATAGTTGACATTGTATCATTATCGAGGATTTCGCTTATCTCTTCAAATGTCAACAGAACCTAGTTTGCCAAATCAAACCCCCTCTGATAACATCTCCTGCTGCATACTGACCCAAGCGCTTCATTTAGAAATAAATAGACTTTATTTCGCTCATTGTGAGCTTTAGCGTGTGAGTCAGGTTGGTAAAAGAAACAAATTTGTAAGAGATGGAGAAATTACAGCTATGAAGGTGCTGCTAAAAGAAGACATTGAAAATATTGGACTTGCTGGTGAAGTACACAAGGTATCAGATGGATACGGCCGTAACTTTTTACTGCCCCAAGGCTTAGCCGTTGTTGCTTCCCAAGGCATGATGAAACAAGCCGAAGGGTGGCGCAAAAAAGCCGAAGCTCGCCGCGCTGAGCTGCGGGCTGAATACCAGGCCCTGGCCACCAAAATTGAAGAGGTGCGCCTCACCTTTACCGCCCGCGCTGGTGAAACTGGCAAACTGTACGGTTCAATCACCACTTCCCACATTGCCGATGAGCTGAATGAGGCTCTGGGTACCGAAATTGACCGCCGCAAGGTTGGCGTGGAGCCACTGCGTCAGTTGGGCGAGCACAAAGTTGTGGTGCGCCTCAGCGGTGATTTCCAACCTGAATTCACCGTCGTTATTGCCAACGAAGATGGCGAAACGACGCCAGCCATTGCCGAACCTGTGTATCAGGAAGTGGTGGACGACGACGATTTTGAGGACGAAGAAGACACAGACGAAGCAGACGAATAAACAGTCACTTCTAAACCCAGTCACTGACCAGGCAGCCTTAGCCAAACCGCAAATGGTTGGCGCTTGCCTAAGTCAGTGACTTTTTTCATGATGATTGACGAGCTCGGTCACATCCTGCGGGAAGCCCGCGAAACCAAAGGGTACACCCTGCGTGAAGTGCAGGACAAAACTCGCATCAACAGCCGCTTTCTGGAAGCGCTGGAAATGGGCGATTTTGAGCGCCTGCCCACACCCACCCATGTGCGCGGCTTTTTGCGCAACTACGCCCGCTTTTTAGGTTTGGAACCAGAGCCGCTGCTAGAACGGTACGAACTGGGCCAGTCGCAGCGCCCCAAGCGCCGCCAACAAGCCGTGATTGTGGATACCACCAAGCCGGTCGGGCCAGCTTTGGAAGCCCCCCCAGAAAATCATCCCTTTTTCGACCCTGTAAACATGGAAGTAGACACCGCCTACCAGGGTGGCGGTTCCAGCGGTGGCGGCGAATCCGTTTTGCGCATCGTCATTATCATTGCTTTGCTTGGCCTGCTGTACCTGGCGGGGCAGCGTTTTTTGCCGCTGATTTTGGGGCAAGAAGATGGTACGGCCGAACTCACCCAAACGATCAACGATGCGGTGCAAAATGTGCTAAACCGTGAAACGCCCACGCCAGAGGCCACAGCTACACAAGAGGAAGGGCCATCTAGCGTGTTGTCTACCAGCCGCAACGATATTCTCGCTGGCGACCCTACCCCCACCGCCACCCGACCGCCGCTGCCCGCCACCATGGAAACCATAGACCTGGAAATTATCATTCTGGAGCGGGCCTGGATGGAAGTGACCATTGACGGCAATGTGCTGTTTAGCGGCATTGCTCGCCCCACCGATGAGCCGTATGAATGGACCGCCAACGATGAAGTGCGCATCAACACAGGCAACGCCATCGGCGTGTCGGTGATTATCAACAACGTGCCGCTGGGGCCACTTGGCGGCCGGGGCGAGAATAAAGAAGAAGTCTGGACAACCACTAACTGACGGTAATCGGTAATCCGTAATCGGTAATCCGTTCACCGTACGCGAAGCGGTCGCGCAGTGACATTACCGTTCACCGTTTACCGATTACTGAACACCGAAAATGAGTAAGCAAAAGCAAAAGAAACAGTTCTATCTGCTCAGCCTGGGCTGTAGCAAAAATACGGTTGATTCCGAGAGCATGGCTGCTTTGTTGGAACGGGCAGGCTTTGATGGCGTGGCCGACCCGGATGATGCCAGCGTGCTGATTGTGAACACCTGCGGCTTCATCGAAGGGGCGCGGCAGGAGTCTATCGGGGCGCTGCAAGAGCTGGCGGGGCTGAAGAACAAGAACCAACTGCTGATTGCGGCGGGCTGCATGGCCCAGCGGTACGGCAGCGAAGTGGTGGAGTGGGTGCCGGGCATTGACGGCGTCATTGGCACGCGCCGCTGGATGGATATTGTGCCTTTTGTGCGCCAGCTGCGCCGCAAAAAGCATCCAGAGCCGCTGTACCATTTGCCCGATGAGGCGAAGACGGTGGGGTTGGATGAGAAAGGGGTGATAAGAACGGCCGTACACGGCCGTTCCGCGTACCTCAAAATTTCTGATGGTTGTCGCCGCCCCTGTGCCTTTTGCGCCATTCCCCAAATTAAAGGCACCCACGTCAGCCGCCCAGTCGAATCCATTGTGGCGGAGGCGGTGGCGCTGCAAGATGCCGGGCTGCAAGAGCTGGTCATCATCGCCCAGGACAGCACCGACTACGGGCACGATTTGGGCCTGAAAAATGGCTTGGCCCACCTGCTAAAGCAGGTGGCTAAGGCGGCACCGGATATTCCCTGGATTCGGCTGATGTACGCCTACCCTGGCTACGTTACGGATGAACTGATCGAGACGATGGCCACCACGCCGCAAATTGTGAACTATCTGGACATTCCGTTGCAGCATGGCCACCGCGAAACGCTCAAGCGGATGCGCCGCCCGGCGAATATTGAGTGGGTGTACAAATCGGTGGAAAAGCTGCGCAACGCCATGCCTGACATTGCCATCCGCACCACGTTTATTGTGGGGTATCCGGGCGAGACGGACGAGGAGTTTGATGGCCTCAAGCAGTTTGTGCAGGATTTGCAGTTTGATCGTTTTGGCGCGTTTACCTACTCGTATGAAGCGTCTACGCCGTCGGCGACGGTGGCGTGGCAGGTGCCAGAGGAAGTGAAGGAAGCGCGACTGGAGGAGCTAATGGCGCTGCAACAGCCGATCTCGCTGGCCAAAAATCAGCATCTAGTGGGGCAGACGCTGCCTATCTTCATTGAGGGGCACGGCGATGGGGTGAGCGTGGGCCGCTCTTACCGGGACGCGCCGGAGATCGATGGCATGGTGTTTGTGCCGGGTGAACTGCCCGTGGGTGAGCTGGTGCCGGTGCGCATTGATGGGGCGATGGTGTATGACTTGACGGGGGTGGTGGAAACGGCCGTTCCGCAATCTATTCAGTTATCGGTGAGCGGTAATCAGTAATCGGTGTGCCGTGCCGTGAAAACTCACCGCGATCAGGGAGTTGCATCTCCGACAAACCTTTTTAACCCCTCACATCGGTACACTCCTCTTTCAAGCAGTGCCTCAGCCCCAAATGCTTCGCCTATCTCAAATGGAACAAGATCGACGTCATTATCATTCGAATCAATTCTGAGCATGTATGAATATTCTCCACCTTCGTAAGAAACTACGGCCAAATATACTTCATCATAACTAGGATGATTGAGACGATGTGGACTGCATTTAGTTAATGCCCCACGCCATTGCTCAAGCTGCTCGGAAGTGTCTATAGTTGCCACTAAATTAACAGGCTCGTAATCTAATGAGTACTCTTGAACATACAGCTCAATTTGTTCGATTGAGTCAATATTGAGTGGTTCAATATTTGACATTGTAAAAGCCGGTGTACCGGGTTGAGGCGCAGATTCGAGCGATTCATCTACATCCGCAATAAATCGGACGAGAAAGAAACCAACAATCGCGATCCCGATTAAAACAAGTAACCCGAAAACACTTAGAATGGCTATGACCTTTTTCTGCATAACTGATTTATTCTCCCTGATGGGGCACGGTTTTTAACTCACGCGAAGCCTTGCCGCTTATTTTGCACGCTGAAACCCTCGAATTTTAGCATAAATTGGTTGGCAAACGGCCGTTTCCCCCAAGTAAAACGCCACCCACCCCGCCAGGCCGTAAACGACCTGGCTACAATATGAAAGCCCCGGAAGGGCTAAAACCCAGGCCCAACGGGCCTTCCATTTCTAGCCGGGGGCTTTAGCCCTCGGCGGACTTTTGAAGTTTTTTACTCTGGGAATTGGGGCAATTTGGGACAAAACTTCAAAAGTCTCCAGCGTGACGAATGGTTAGGTTGGCGGCGGGAACGGCTTGCCAA
Organism: Ardenticatenaceae bacterium; assembly: GCA_020634455.1. GTDB lineage: Bacteria > Chloroflexota > Anaerolineae > Promineifilales > Promineifilaceae > Leptofilum. The sequence goes on from JACKBQ010000001.1 coordinate 3,309,329, forward strand.
AAGTAAAAGCGGTGGGGCTGTCGCCGTGCTGGATGAGGTGATCGAGGCGGGTTTTGGCTTCGGCTACGGTGGGGAGCTGCCCGGCGGGCTGCCACCAAAGCGCATAAATCGGCTGGTCGAGCTTTTCAAACCACTCCTTGCGCCGCCGCACATATTCCACGTGCACCGTTTTGTAGGTGTACTCGCGTAAACTTTCTACAGAATCCCAAACCGACATGTTGACAATCATGAAGTCGTCGGGAAACGGCCGTAACGCCGTCGCGTCTCCCACTTCTGTTTGCAAGCGCCAGACAAAACCAGGGGCCGCATCCGCCAGGGCGTTGATCGGTTCCAGGCCTGCCACAAACGCCTGCATTTGCGGATCGTCTAGCGGCGCTTTCATCCGCGCGATGTTGATTTGGGCCAGATGGTAAAGTTTGTGCGTCATTTTTTCTTCATTTTGCTGGCGCGGGCCACGGCCATAGATTCTTTGGCCCAGGCCAGCAGCGCATCATCGTTTTGCAGGATGTGGGCGGGCGGTTGGTAGTAGGGCATGTTTTGGAACTGGGCAGCGGCGCTGGCGGCGTATTTGGCCCGATTGCTGTCATCTACCTTGAGATGAAACACGTTGTCGCTGGTGACGAGGGCAAACATGGCACCTTCGATGAAAATGCCATAGCCGCCGAACATTTTACGGCCGTTCACATCCCCCAACACTGAAAATAGTTTTACAAGTGCTTCGCCGGTTTCGTACGCCGGTTTGGTTTGCTTTTTACTCATTGCTCGCTCCTTCAAAAAAAACGGAACACAGAGCTACACAGAGAAGAACAGAGTTGCACAGAGAAATTTAGGAAATCTGGCGAATTTGCTGATTTTGGTTCGGGTGTAACGGCCGTTTTCCTGTGCTTACGTTCGCCAAATATTCTGGTAAAATGACGCCATGATTAAAACGCGCTTTGAATGGACGATTGTGACGCTGCTGGCAGCGCTTTTGGGCACGGCCTGGATTATTGTGTCGCGGGAGCCTGTGTCGCAGGCCAGCGGCCCCATCACCCTGACCGAAGCGCCGATTGTGGGTCATTTAGCGCCGGATTTTAGTTTGGAAACGGCCGTTGGCCAAACCATCACCCTGTCCGAAATTGTAGATACGTCTGGCGTGGCTGGGCAACCGGTCATTTTGAACTTTTGGGCCAGCTGGTGCGGGCCGTGCCGGGTGGAGATGCCCAGTTTGCAAGAGGCCAGCGTGCGGTACAACGGCCGTGTTGCCTTCATTGGCATCAATCAGGGCGAAGATTGGACGAAGATTAACGCCTTTGGCGCTGAGTACAAGGTCACCTACCCGCTGCTCATCGATCCAGATAACCGGGTCAATCGGCTGTATGAGGTCAACAGTTTGCCCACTACCGTCATTGTGGATCAAAATGGCGTGGTGCGCGAAGTAATCATCGGCATTTTAAGTGAAGCGGTGCTGCAAAGCCGCGTCGAGGCGTTACTGTCCGAAGCCAGCGAGCCGGTGTCGGTGGTCAGTTATCGGTAATCAGTGACCAGTAATCGGTTTCCATTCACAATTCACAATTATTAATTATTCATTATCCACTATTCACATGTTTCCTACACTCAATCTTGGCGGTCTGGTATTTCCCACAGCAGGTTTAATCATCATTTTAGGCGTTTGGCTGATGCTCACATTGGTGGAGCGTACGGCCGTTCGTACCCAGCAAAATCCGCAGCTTATTTACGGTGTGATGGCAACGGCCGTATTCGTCGGCTTCATCGGGGCGCGATTGACATTTGTGCTGCAATATTGGTCCGCTTATAGCCAAAACCTACTCAGCATCATCTGGCCGTTGAACACAGGCTACACCGTGTGGGGCGGCGTGGCGCTGGGGCTGGCTGGTGCTTTCTTCTACGCCCGCGCCAAACGGTTGCAGCCCTGGCCCACGCTGGATGCGCTGCTGCCGGGTATTGTTTTTGGCCTGATGATTGTAAGTTTGGCCGATTTTGCTGGGGGACCGGGGTATGGTACGTTAACGGCCGTTCCCTGGGGCATCTCCCAGTTTGGCGTGCGGCGGCATCCGGTGCAGGTGTATGAGCTGCTGATGGGCGGTTTGGCGCTGTTCACCTGGTGGCGCGTTTCAGCACCGGGCAGTTATGAGGTAGGGATAGGGAAGCCATTTTTGTGGGGAACGGCCGTTTACAGCGCCAGTCGCCTTTTTGTGGATGCTTTCCGCGACACCCCGGTGGTCGTTGAGGGTTATCATGTTTGGCAAATTATTGCCCTTATCATTTTGTTAGCAGTATTGTTCCAGTTAGGACGCATAGCGCATCCGCAGGATGCCTAAAATGCTATAATTGCCCTTAAAGCATTCCCAGTAAACATTTGCTAGGTGCTCCACAAGGGTAATCAGGTTTATAATCTAAAAAGTCTTGGCAAAAGGCCGCTTAAGCCAGATCGCATTTGAATAGAAATGAATCGTTACCCAAAGCTATTGAGGTTCACTTGTTTCATAACCAGAAAGGAATGAATCAGGATGATTGCTCAATTCAAGAGAATCCCCCATCTGTGGCCACCAACGGGCGATCTATACAATAACAAACACCTGTTGCGGACTGTTGCCTGGACGGGTTTGTTGATAACGGCCGTTTCTGGCTTACTTCTACTCATCTTTCCCATCATTGAATATGCTGCCTTTAGCTTCTTTACTTCCAGCCTGATTTATATCCTGGTATTGCTTCTGTTAAGATGGGATTACCCTCGCGCTGCCAGCTACACCTTCATCCTTTTGCACTGGATCGTCGTTACCGTAACAATCTTTTTGTTTGGCAATGCCAACACCCCCATTTTTAACGTTTATTACATCCTTACGCTGTTGGCTTTGCTGCTTTTTAATAACCAGCAAGGGTATGCTGTGGCGGTTGCCAGCCTGATTGTCGGGTTTGTAAGCTGGTGGCTACAAGCCGATGGGCAAACATCGCTGCCCATGATTCAGCAAACCAACAACAGCCTGTGGTTAACCCAGGCAGTCCTGTTTACCACAACCACCCTCCTGTTTAGCTACATTCGCTTTTACGTGCGACGAGCCAATCAATCAGTTCTGGTCTCTAGCCAGGCTTTGGCCCAGCGCAATGAAGAGCTAGAAAACATTCGTGTGCAGCTAGAAAAAGAAGTAAAAGTGCGCACGGCCGAATTGACCGCAGCCAAAGAAACGGCCGAAAAAGCCAGCATGGCCAAAAGTGAATTCCTGGCCAACATGAGCCATGAAATTCGTACCCCGCTCAATGCCGTCATCGGCATGGCCAGCCTGATGCTGGATACAGACCTGACGCCGGAGCAAAAGGAGTTCGCCGCTACCATCCGTAGCGGCAGCAGCAGCCTGCTGGGCATCATCAACGATATCCTGGACTTCTCTAAAATTGAGGCTGGTAAAATGGTGCTGGAGGAACAGCCATTTTTCTTGCGTGCCTGTTTGCAAGATGCGCTAGAGCTGGTTGCTCCCAACGCCATCAAAAAGCAGCTAGAGCTGCTTTACCAGGTAGACCCCGCGCTGCCCGCCATGTTTTTGGGCGATATTTCTCGCGTGCGCCAAATTTTGGTGAATCTCATCAATAACGCCGTCAAATTTACCCTTCAAGGGGAAGTGGTCATTTTTGTGACGAACCACGCCCAGTCGGATGGCTCCCACCTGCTGCACTTTACCGTGCGCGACACAGGCATTGGCATTCCCGAAGACCGCCTGAGTGTGCTGTTTGAATCATTTACCCAGGTGGAGGTTTCTACGTCGCGGATGTTTGGCGGCACTGGTTTGGGGCTGGCAATTAGCAAACGATTAGCAGAACTCATGGGGGGCACGCTTTGGGTGGAAAGCAAGCCGGGCATTGGCTCAAATTTTCATTTCACAGTGCGTTTGCATACAGAGCCAAGTCCCGAACAGCCGCACCTCTCGCCAGAACAGCCGATTTTACGCGGTAAATCGGTTGCCATTGTGGATGAGAATGCAACCTCGCGGAAGATTTTGCGCGATCAACTGGTTTATTGGGATATTGAGGCGCATCTGTTTGCCAATGGCAGTACGGCAAATCAATGGCTAAAAACACACAATGCAGATGCTTTGGTTCTGGATTTACAAGCCCCGATGATGAGCGGCACGATGTTATCTGACGCGATGGAACGTGTGCCAGCCTTTACCAAAATCCCGCTCATTTTGATGTCTACGTCAGTGAGACGGCCGTCTCTCCCTGAAAAATTTCCCATCGTCGCCTACCTCAAAAAACCGATCCACCCGGCCAGCCTGTATGACGCCCTCTTGCAAATATTTGGCGGTTCAGATCACCCAGCGGAACCGCCTCAGGATAAATCAGGTGAATTTGATAAAACAATGGGTGTCCGCCATCCGCTGCGCATTTTGGTCGCTGAAGACAACAAAATTAACCAGGTTGTGCTCTTGCGCATGTTAGAACGGCTGGGCTACCGGGCGGATATTGTCAGCGATGGGCAAGAAGTGCTGGTCGCCTTGGAGCGCCAAATTTACGATGTGGTGCTGATGGATATCCAGATGCCCAATCTGGATGGCGTGGCGGCAACCCGGTTAATTCACGAGCGATGGCCCGCGCCTCAGCGCCCCAGGGTGGTGGCCATGACCGCCTACGCCCTAAAAGGAGACCGGGAGCGGTATCTGGCGCTTGGCATGGATGAGTACATCAGTAAACCGATAGCGGTCAACGAGCTGGTGTCGGCCCTTTACGATTGCCAGCCATTGGCAGCATAAATCTTGCTTGTCAGCCCCCACTGGCTGCGCTAAACTTCGCCCATGCGCGTTCTTCGACGTTTGTTCCCCTGGTTGCTTTTACTGGTTGCCGTGATTGTGGCGCTGTTTTTTATCTTTCGGCGCGATACACAGGCAGCTTACGGAACGGCCGTTGCCCTCTGCCCCGGCCCCGATCTGTACGGCTACACCTGCGATAGCGGCACCGCATTTGCCTACATAGACGCCACCACCGACACCCGCCTTTACCAGGATGACGGCATCGCCACGCTCGATTTACCGTTCCCCTTCACCTTTTACGGCACCACTTACACCCAAATTCGGGCTAGCAGCAACGGCAACCTGCAATTGGGCGGTAGCAATCCCTTCTTTGCCAATGGCTGCATGAATGAAGCGCCCGTGCCCAACATGGGCGACATGATTGCCCCGTACTGGGATGACCTGGATTTAACTAGCTTTGGTTACCTGGAATATGATGTGGTGGGCGAAGCGCCCGACCGCATTTTTGTGCTGGAGTGGGACGACATTCCCCGCTTTGGCGACCCAGAAGACCGCGTGACCTTTGCTGTGCAGCTTTTTGAAGAAAGCCAGGACATCCTCTTTTTGTACGAAGACGTGACGCTGCTGGAAGGCAACAATGGCAGCAGCGCCACCATCGGCATCCAAAGCGAGGCGCAGGGATTGGCGCTGCAATTTGGCTGTAACCAACCAGTCGTTGCCAACGCCAGCCGCATTCGCTTCACGGAGCCAGAAGAGGCCAACGGAGATTTGGGTTTGGAAGTGGCTAGCATTGAACTGGCCCAAGCTGCACTCTCCACCACCGTTGCCCCCGAAACCTACGCCAAAGGGGATGTGCTCGATTTGATCCAGCAGCTTAATTTGCAAGGCGCAGCCGCCTTGCCTGGCATGAACACCCGCTGGCTCAGCCAAAGCCCACCCCGCACTGCCCGCTGGCAATGGCTCGATTTAACGGGCGATGGCCGGGATGACCTGCTGCTGGTGCGCGGCAGCACGGCTCAGCATCCCTACCTCACCGACCTACTGCTGCTCACGCCAGATACAAACGGCGCGTTCAGCTTGCTGCATCGCGAGACACTTTCCAGTCGCAGCCAGCCTATCCTGCGCCCAGAAATTATCGCTACAGGCGATCTGACTCAAAACGGTCGTGCCGATGTGTTGTTGTGGGATGCTGCCAGTGGTCAAAGTATGGTACTAACCAGCCAGGATGGGGCGATCCGCTTGCTAACCTTGCCAGATAATTGCCAGGGCAGTGCGGGGCTACTGGATTTGAATGCCGATGGGTTGCTAGAGGTGGTGCGCGATGGCTGTGATGGTGAGAACGGCCGTACCACAATCCAATGGAACGGTAGCGAATTTGTCCCCATGCCCTGAAATCTGCCCCAAACATTCCCCAAAAGACTTGCAAACTGCGAGTGAAAACGATACTATGCGCCCCAAACTTTTTTAGACACGCCACACACGTTTGGCGCCGCCATATACGTTTGGCGCAGTAATCGGCTAAAACGACCTTCACGATAGTTGACAACCTTTGCCGATTGCAAACCAAAATGGGAGATTGAAGCATGTTTGAGGTCAATGGCACATACGCCAACCGCAAAGGTGAATACACAGTTTTGGCAATCAATCCACCCAAAATGCGTGTACGCTACACTGAAGATGGCTCCGAAGCAGAGCTGAAAATAGACCTTCAGGCACGTATTTGGGAAAACATCGCCGCAGAATATGAGGCGAAGCAAGCCAGCCGCAGCGCACGCGCAGCCAAGCGTGCCGGGGTGGCCAATGCCAACCACTACATCAAAATTATTAGCGTACCGGCCGTAGATGAAATGAACTTTCCTGGCTGGCCAGAACGCATGGTGATGGCACCGTCCGCTGAAAGCAACATTAGGTTACAGTCCGGCGACCGCCTCATTTTTTATGCGCTGGAAACACAAACCTTCTTTGCTGTGGCCACCATTACCGGCGATTCGGTAGCCGCCAATCCAAAGGAATACTTTTTTGCCGTAGCGGCAGAAACGGCCGATTTCTTCCCCCTTGATATCGACGCCGTCTCCAGTAAGCTGGATAAAGGCGCTGATATCGACTCGGTCGAGCTGGAGAGTCAGCCTCGTTTCAAGCGGCTGCGTCTGGAGGCCGAAGCGTTCTACTCCATCAATGAGGACGACTTTGAACTGCTCGCCGAAGCGCTTACTGAAGTAGCTGAAGATGAAGAAGAGGAAGAAGAGGAAGAAGAAGAGTACGAAGAAGAGGAAGAATAAAGCAGCTTGCTGTGTCCTCTGCGGCAATTAGTTAAATCGAGAAAATAATGGACAAAGAATATATTCTTGTTAGTGTGGCCTGGCCCTATGCCAACGCCGATATTCACCAGGGCAACGTGACGGGCTCTTACCTGCCCGCCGACATTTACGCCCGGTTTCACCGCCTGCGCGGCAACCATGTGCTCATGGTTTCCGGCTCCGACGGCCACGGCACCCCCGTAACCGTAAAAGCAGAAGAGATGGGCAAATCGGTGGCCGAGGTGTTTGATTATTACCACGGCCGTTTCCTGGCACTCTTCCAAAAAATGGGGCTCACTTACGACCTCTTCACCCACACCGATACCGAAAACCATTTCAAAGTATCGCAAGATATGTTCCTCTCTTTGCTGGAAAACGAGTACATGTATCCCAAAGTGACCAAGCAAATGTACTCGCCCACCGCTAACAAATTCTTGCCGGATCGTTACGTTGAAGGTACCTGCCCTAAATGTGGTTACCATCCGGCACGCGGCGACCAATGCGACAACTGCAACACGCTCTTTGAAAGTGCTGCCGAGCTGCTCAATCCACGCAGCAAAACGGATGATTCCGCTTTGGAGCTGCGCGATACCGAGCACTTCTTCATTGATCTACCCGCCATCGCCGATGATGGCTTACAGGCGTGGATGCACGGTGAAGACAAAGCGTTTTGGCGGCCACAGGTGATCAACTTTGCCCGTAATTTTGTCGATCAGGGGCTTATTGGTCGGGCCATCACCCGCGATATGGATTGGGGCATCCCCGTGCCCGTGGAAGGGTACGAACACAAGGTGCTCTACGTCTGGTTTGAGGCGGTGATTGGCTACCTGTCGGCGGCGATTGAGTGGGCCAAAAACAGCGGCGACCCCGAAGCGTGGAAAAAGTGGTGGCAAAACCCCAAAGCCCGCACCGTTTACTTTATCGGCAAGGACAACATTCCTTTCCACACCATTTTCTGGCCAGCCCAGCTGTACGGCTCCAAAGGGCTGTACAACGACGACCCGAAAGCCCAACTTAATCTGCCATATGACGTGCCCGCCAATGAGTTTATGAACATGGAAGGGCAAAAGATCAGCGGCAGCCGCAACTGGGGCGTCTGGATGCTGGATGCCCTGGAGCGACATGACCCAGACCCGCTACGGTATTATTTAACGGCCGTTATGCCTGAAAGCCGCGACAGTGATTGGAGCTGGCAAGGGTACCTGGATCGCAACAACTCTGAACTGGTGGGCAACTGGGGCAACCTGGTCAACCGCGTCCTCAATATGACCAAGCGCTACTTCAAAGGCGAAGTGCCAGACCCCGGCGAACTCACCGACAAAGATCTCGAGCTTTTGGCAGCGGTGGATGCCGGTTTTGATACCGTGGCTGAGTTGTACGACGGCTGCAAATTCCGCGCGGTGGTGCAGGAAAATCTGCGCCTCTCCAGCCTGGTGAACCAATACCTGGAAGATACCAGCCCATGGACCGCTGCCAAAACCGACATGCAGGCGACGGCTCGCTCGCTCTACACCACTATCCAGGCGATCAACGGCCTCAAGGTGCTGTGGGCACCGATTTTGCCCTTCACCAGCCAGACGTTGCACGAGATGTTGGGCGAAGACGGCCGTCTGTTTGGCGAGCAGGTGGTGGAAGAGTACGCCGAAAGCAGCAAGGTGCACCTGGGCTTGACGTACAAGGGGGAAACGGCCGTTGGCCACTGGTCTCGCACTGATATCCCCGTCGGCCGCAGTTTACCCGCGCCGCAACCGCTCTTCAAAAAGCTAGACCCATCCGTCGTTGAAGATGAATTGGGGCGATTAGGTCGCTAGAGCGGTTGGTACGAGATTTATACAAAGGTACGAAGGCAGGAAGGAACAAAGAATTTTCTTTGCTTCTTCCTGTCTTTGTTTCTTCGTAATAAAAAAGATAAAAGCGTGAGTGGAACGGCCGTTGTATAATCCCCCATATCCAACCTGTAACAACAAAAGAGAGTGTGTTCAATGACCACCGACGATAAAAAAGTAATCTATTCGATGATGGGCGTGGGCAAAATTGTGCCGCCCAACAAACAAATCTTGCGAGACATCTCCCTCTCCTACTTCTACGGAGCCAAAATTGGCGTTCTGGGGCTGAACGGCGCGGGTAAAAGCACCCTGCTGCGCATTATGGCTGGGGTGGATACCGAATTTGTGGGGGAAACCGCGATTTCCCCCGGCTACACCATCGGCTATCTGGAACAAGAACCTCAGCTCGACGACAGCAAAACCGTGCGCGACATCGTGGAAGAAGGCGCGCAAGAAGTGGTCGATGCCCTGCGCGAGTTTGACGAAATCAATCTGAAATTTGGCGAGCCGATGACTGATAATGAAATGAACGACCTCATCGAGCGGCAGGGCGCATTGCAGGACAAGCTGGACCACATGGACGCCTGGAACCTGGACAGCCGCCTGGAATTGGCGATGGACGCCCTACGCACCCCGCCTGGGGATGCTTCCATTTCCACCTTGTCTGGCGGTGAGCGGCGGCGCGTGGCCCTGTGCCGCTTGCTGCTCAAGCAGCCAGACATCCTGCTGCTGGACGAACCCACCAACCACCTCGACGCCGAATCGGTCGCCTGGCTGGAGAAGCACTTGAAGCAATACCCTGGCACCGTCATCGCTGTGACGCACGACCGCTACTTTTTGGACAACGTGGCGGGCTGGATTTTGGAGCTGGATCGCGGCTACGGCATTCCCTGGAAAGGCAACTACTCCTCCTGGCTGGCGCAAAAGCAGGATCGATTGGCCCAGGAAGAAAAGAGCGAATCTGCCCGGCAAAAGACCCTCCAGCGTGAGTTGGAATGGATCAACATGACCCCCAAGGGCAAGCAAACCAAGGCCAAAGCGCGTATCAACCGGTACAACGAACTGCTCTCTACCGAGCAGCAGCGCTCAAACGAAGACCGGGAAATCTACATTCCGCCGGGGCCACGCCTGGGCGACATCGTCATCGAGGCCAAGGACGTGCGCAAAGGGTATGGCCGTACGCTGCTGTACGAAGACCTCACCTTTGAGATTCCGGCAGGGGCGATTGTGGGCATCGTCGGGCCGAACGGCGCGGGGAAAACCACCCTCTTCCGCATGATTGTGGGCGAGGAGCAGCCGGACGGTGGCACCTTCCGCGTGGGGGATACGGTGCAGCTGGCCTACGTGGACCAAAGCCGAGACGATTTAGACCCGGACAAAACGGTCTGGCAAGAAATTTCCGAAGGCGAAGAGATGATGCAGTTGGGGCCGCGTCGGGTGAACTCACGCGCTTACGTGTCGCGCTTTAACTTTGCGGGCAGCGACCAGCAGAAAAAGGTGGGCACGCTCTCTGGCGGTGAGCGCAACCGGGTGCATCTGGCCAAGCTGCTCAAATCGGGCTGCAACCTGCTGCTGCTGGATGAGCCGACCAATGATCTGGATGTGAACACGCTGCGGGCGCTGGAGCTGGGTTTAGAGAATTTTGCGGGATCGGCCGTTATCATTTCGCATGATCGCTGGTTTTTGGATCGCGTCGCCACGCACATTCTGGCGTTTGAGGGCGAGAGCCAGGCGCACTGGTTCATCGGCAGCTACAGCGAATATGAAGAGGATCGCCGCCAGCGCCTGGGCGACAAAGCGGAACGGCCGCATCGCATCACCTACCGCAAACTGACGCGGGATTAAGAATTAACACAAGTAGCCGCGGATTCTTTCTGCGCCACGAACGCGCAGTAAGAATCCGCGGCTACGAGGGGGCTAGGTGGTTAGTTCCCAGGGGACATCTGGCCGAATTTGTTTGCCAATGCTGATTAGCTGGTCAATTCGGTTGGTGCGTTGCAGCATTTGAATGAGATTGAGCACCTTCAGCCGATGCTCGCCACCCGCCAGATTTTCATACGGTATGTCCAAATCGAAACACAGCGTTTGCAGATCGCCGTCGTCGAAGCGGTCGTCTAGAACCTGCCGCAGGTGCACCAGTAGATTGCGCGGAACCTGGGTTTTGGTAACGGCCGTTTCCCCCCGTTCTTGCTCCTTTGTCTGCTGCACCTTAAATGCTTCCACCCGCCGCTTCCAATCGGCGAAAACCATCTGAAACTCATTGCTGGTGAGTAAATTTTCTTCGGGATTGATGTACATCACGTACCAATCATATTTTGGCTCCAGCAACCCTTCATATTTCAACCCTTCTTCCGCAATCACCAACAGCGGATGCCCCAATGTGTATGCCATTGTCGCTTCAATCTGGTTCCAGACGGTGGGCAAATTCAGCCCCTGAAGCTGCGTTTCTTGCGGGCTGTTTCGCTTGTCTACCGCTTCGATGAGGTGGGTGCGTTCATAAGCCAGAATGATTGACCCCACGCATTCGTGCATCAATTTTTTGATAGCCACCAACGGCTGCTCACTAGAAAAAAACGTGCGTCCCACTGTTTGCGGCAGCATATCATTCATCTTGATGTAGGATTCGACGGTATCGGCCAGTTGCTGGTGCAGCTTGTTGGCGGTTGTGCCGAGACTCAAAAAAATTTTTGTGGTTGACATCGGTACCTCCAGGTTTCAATTGCGGTGACGATTTAATTGTAGCAGGAGAAATGGGCGGTGAGTAGCAAGCACGCCCAATTTTGCCTGGCAGCGGCGCATCACCTTCATGGGAATTGTAATCAAACCGAGTAAAATAGGCGGAACAAACCACCTCATACTCAGTAGGCAGTTGGTCTTAAGGCAAAACTGTTTGCTGAGCGAAGTTTAGAAGATGAGTACACGCTTGTTAAACGGCCGTATCCTACTAGTCAGCGACGATCCAGAAGCCAACAATATTTGGGTCTATCTCCTCGCCCAAAAAGGGATGGAGGTGTTAACGGCTGATTCTGCCAGCAAGGTTCTAACCCAGTTCACCCAAGACCCATTTGATTTGCTGGTGGTCAATTACTACTTCGATTTCAACGAAGCGCTCACGCTTTCTCGCCAGTTGCGCCCCGAAATTGCCAACCCAATCTTGCTGTTCATTGGTACCCAGGATGAAAGCGTGCTGCTGGATGCGTATGAAGCCGGGATTGATGAGTGCATTGTCAAACCAATTAGCCATCGTCTCTTTACTGCCAAAATTACGGCATGGCTGCGCCGTTCCTGGACTGTACCCACGGAGGCGTTAGACCATTTGCAATTTGATGCCCTGCGCCTGGATTCTGCCCAAAGGCAAATCGTGATTGGCCAGGATGCGGCGATCAAGCTCACCAACCTGGAATTTCGTGTATTGCACTTGCTCATGAGCCATCGTGGCCAGGTGCTGGATACCAATGTGATTGTAGACCGCGTTTGGGGGCACACCGGTAATGGCGACAGTATTTTGCTAAAAAATGTAATCTATCGTCTTCGTCGCAAGATTGAAGCAAACCCCAGCCATCCCCGCTTGTTGCAAACTGTGCCCGGCGAAGGGTACACCTTTCGCCCGCTTGAACCGCATTGATTTTAATCGCCTAAGCCTTGCTGATTGACAAATCCCAGTTTTTTAACGCGGAGCACGCAGAGAACCCAGCGATTGCTCTTTCATTTTTCCTTTAGCCACAAGCACCATCTTAAACAGTGCCTGAAAATTGCGACTTCTGTTCAATTTTTGCGACTGCTTTCCTCTCCCTTAAGACCAAAAATGTGACTTATTCTTGTTATAACAGATGCTGCAAATTGTGTCCTAAGGAGGTATTGCGTGTGCTTGCGGCGGCTTTTACGTGCTATGGCGGAACGGCCGTTCATGCAAATCAGAAGCTCCCATAAAATTAAACCAACCGATCCATCAATTTCCCGATTGAATCACAATGTGCTGCGGCACAATAGCGATGACCCAAAACTATTTAAATTTTGGAACATGGAGGATACCCCCAACGATGCCAAACAAGAAAAAGATTTTTGCTTTATTTCTTATCATTTTCCTCATGGTGGTAGGCACGGTAGCTGCGGATGATTCTGCTGAACTGCTGCCCGTTACCCCCGCACCGACGGCAGAAGATGGTCAGATGACCGATGAAACCCCCCAGCGCTGGTTTGTGCAACTAGCCGGCGTGCCGTTGGCCGATGGTGGCAAAATTAACGCCATCAACAAGGAAGTTGCCACCTTCCGCTCTGAAGCAGCCAAAGTAGGGCTTGTTTTTACAGAACGGTTTGTTTACAACAATTTATTCAATGGTCTTTCCATTGAAATTTCTCCTTCTCAACTGTCCACACTGCGCCGCGTGCGTGGCGTTGCCGACATCTTCCCCGTTGTCGCCATTCCGATACCCGAAACCTCCTCCTTGAGCGATCCTGAATTGGCTACCGCGCTGGCGATGAGCGGTGCGGATATTGCTCAAAGTGAACTGGGTTACACGGGCGCGGGCGTTCGCGTGGCCATCATGGACACGGGCATTGATTACGATCACCCAGACCTGGGCGGTTGTTTTGGCCCTGGCTGTCGTGTGGTAACCGGTTGGGACTTTGTGGGTGATGCGTTCAATGCGGATTCCACATCGGCAACCTACAATCCGGTTCCCGTACCGGACGCAGACCCAGATGATTGTAATGGTCACGGGTCGCATGTGGCGGGTATTGTTGGCGCTAGCGCCGCCTCCCCTGGTGGTGTAACGGGCGTGGCTCCTGGTGTTACCTTTGGCGCTTACCGCGTGTTTGGTTGTGAAGGCTCCACCACGGCCGATATTATGATTGCTGCAATGGAGCGGGCTTACCTGGACAAGATGCAGGTGCTCAACATGAGTATCGGTTCCTCGTTCCAGTGGCCGCAATATCCAACGGCCGTTGCTGCCAGCCGTCTCGCCAACAAAGGTGTGATCGTGGTTGCCTCCATTGGCAACAGCGGTGCCAACGGTTTGTATGCTGCTGGCGCTCCTGGCTTGGGTGACAAAGTCATTGGTGTAGCTTCCTTCGACAACACCCATGTAGCCTTGACCACCTTTACAATTTCCCCGGACAATACGCCAATTGGTTATGGACCTGCTACTGGTGCACCGCTGCCGCCTACCTCTGGCACCTACTCAATGGCCCGTACAGGTACAGCTACTTCCACTGCAGATGCTTGTTCTGCACTACCTGCTGGAAGTTTGGCAGGAAAAGTGGCGCTGGTGCGTCGTGGTGGTTGTACGTTCTACGCCAAAGCGAGCAATGCCCAGGCTGCTGGCGCTATCGCTGTTGTGTTGTACAACAACGTGGCTGGGCGCTTTAGCCCAACGGTCGCTGGTACACCTGCCATCACCGTCCCAGTGGTTGCCGTTTCAGATAGTGAGGGTGTGTTGATAGACGGCCGTTTAGCCGCTGGCTCCGTGGATATGACCTGGACCGATCAGTACGGTTCATTCCTCAACCCCACGGGTGGGCTGATCTCCTCCTTTAGCTCCTATGGCCTCTCGCCAGACCTGGCCCTAAAGCCAGACATTGGCGCACCCGGCGGTCTGATTCGCTCCACATATCCCCTGGAGCTGGGCGGATATGCCACCATTAGCGGTACCTCGATGGCTTCACCGCATGTGGCTGGGGCTGCGGCCTTGATCTTGCAAGCCCGTCCCAACACGCCGCCGATGGCCATGCGCACCTTGCTGCAAAACAGCGCTGATCCGGCCATGTGGTGGGGTAATCCTGCCTTGGGCTTCCTGGATAACGTGCAGCGCCAGGGCGCCGGCATGGTGGATATTGATGACGCGATCTTGGCCACCACCAAAATCGAGCCAAGCAAGCTGGCTTTAGGTGAAAGCCAGTTTGGTCCTTCTACCCAGACCCTGACAATTAGCAACGAGAGCAACACGGCCGTTACCTACGACCTGAGCAACGCGGGCGCATTGGCTACCGGATCCAATACCTTTACACCCAGCTTCTTTGCTAGCTTTGCCTCCGTTAGCTTTGGCTCCGCTTCTGTTACGGTTCCGGCCAATAGCAGCGCCACAGTCAGCGTAACCATTACCGCGCCAGCTTCACCCGTGAAGGGCATGTATGGTGGGTACCTTGTCTTCACCCCGCAAGGTGGCGGCCAGGTGTACCGCGTACCCTACGCTGGCTTTATTGGGGATTATCAATCTATCCAGATTTTGACCCCAACCGCAAACAACTTCCCCTGGTTGGCCAAGTTGAGTGGCGCAAGCTACTTTAACCAACCAAGTGGAGCCACCTATTCAATGACCAACGGCGACATCCCCTACTTCCTGATGCACTTTGATCACCATGTGCAGATGATGAAGATGGAAATTTTCGACGCCAACACAGGCAAGGCGTGGCATCTGGCCTTTGCTGACCGCTACCTGCCGCGCAACAGCACCAGTACCTCCTTCTTTGCCTTCTCTTGGGACGGCACCACGACGCAAGGTAACAAGGTTTATGTTGTGCCAAACGGCCAATACGTAATGCGCCTGAAGATATTGAAACCGTTGGGCAACGATCTGAGCGCGGCCGATTGGGAAGTCTGGACATCTCCAGTCATCACCATTGCTCGGCCGTAGTCACAGCTATTTCTAAGTTCTCCTGTTAGGGTGATGGCGTCTGTGAAGTCTATTCTTCACAGACGCCTCTGTTCCTTATTGATGGGCACAATAATCAACTACTTTTCAAATAAAGTGGAGTGAGCATCCTCAGATGCGAACAGTTGTAGCAAACTCGTTCCGCATCTGAGGATGCTCCACTCCTCACAAGAGAAAACAATCTCTTATTTGAAAGGTATTGCACAATAATCACAATTGTAAAACTCAAACGAATAGGAAAACGACAATGATCATGAAGCTTTCTACGGAAACGCAACAAACCAGCAGGCGAGTCAGTCGCCTGCTTTTTCTCTTACTGGTGGTTGCCGGGATTCTGAGCGGGGCGCGAGCCGCCCACGCGATTTCCCCAGACATCGTTATTAGCCAGGTGTACGGTGGCGGCGGCAACAGCGGCGCTGTGTACACCCATGACTTTATCGAGCTATTCAACCGGGGCACGACCACGGTTTCACTGGCTGGCTGGTCGGTGCAGTATGCCAGCGCCACCGGAAGCGGTTCTTTTGGCTCCTCCACCACGCTGATCACGCCGCTGTCTGGTTCCCTTGCGCCGGGGCAGTACCTGCTGGTGCAGGAAGCGACCAATGCGGCCGTGGGTTCCCCCCTGCCAACGCCAGACGTTACCGACTCCACGCCGATCAACATGAGCGGCACGGGTGGTAAAGTTGCGCTGGTTTTGTCTACCACAGGCCTTGGCTGTAACGGTGGCTCAACCCCTTGTTCGGCGGCGCAATTGGCGCTTATCCAGGACCTGGTTGGGTGGGATGGGGCCAATTTTTATGAAACGGCCGCTGCCCCCGCCACAACCAACTCTACGGCCGTACTGCGGCTGGCAAATGGCTGTACAGAGACGGACAACAATGCGTTGGACTTTGCTGCCAGCACGCCCACACCGCGAAATACAGCCTCCCCGTTGAACCCCTGTACGCCAACAGACGCGGCTCCTGAGGTTATTGACACTTTCCCAATTAACGGCGCGACCGATTTTCCCATCAACGCCAATCTAACCGTTACCTTTAGCGAGCCGGTCAACGTTTCATCAAATTGGTTTACGCTGACCTGTTCTATCAGCGGCCCCAGCGGTGTACCTGTCAGCTTTAGCGGCGGCCCCACAGACTTCACCATTGACCCAGGCGTTCCGTTGGTCAACAGTGAAAGCTGCACGCTGACTATTCTAGCCAACCAGGTCACCGACCAGGATGGGATCGATCCGCCAGACAATATGGTGATGAATTTTGTCGTCGGATTCTCTCCCTACGATGTTTGCACCGCCTCATTTACCCCCATCTATGCCATTCAGGGCAGCGGTTTATCGGCTGCGATTACTGGCATGGTGACGACCAAGGGTGTCGTGGTGGGTGATTTTGAAGGGAGTGGCAGCCAGAGTGGCTTCTACATTCAGGATTTGACCGGGGATGGCGATGGCGCTACCTCCGACGGTATTTTTGTGTACACAGGCAGCGCGAACCTTGTTAGCGCGGGTCAGGTTGTGCGCGTGACGGGTTATGCGCGTGAACGGTTCAGCCAAACCACGCTCAATGGGTCGAACAGCAACTCATCTGCGGTATCAGCGGCCAATATCGTGCCCTGTGGATCGGGTTCTGTGGCCCCAACGGATGTGACCATGCCTTTTGCCGATGCCACGTATCTGGAACGGTTTGAGGGCATGGCTGTGCGCTTCCCGCAGCCTTTGGTTATTTCAGAATACTTTAACTATGATCGTTTTGGTGAAATGGTGCTGGCTTTGCCGCTTGCTGGTGAATCACGGCCGTTTACCGGAACGGCCGTTGATGCCCCAGGTGCTGCCGCCAATGCCCGTACGTTGGCCAACAGCCTGAGCCGCATCACGCTTGATGATGTCAATAGCGCTCAAAATCCGACCGTGCTGCGCCATCCCAATGGCGCGCCCTTCTCGTTAGCCAACAGCTTCCGAGGCGGGGATATTGTCCAAAATGCAGTGGGTGTGCTGGGCTATGATTTTAGCCTGTACCGGATTATGCCCACTGGGCCAGCTGATTATACGGCCGTAAACGCACGCCTCGCCGCCCCGGAACCAGTTGGCGGCACAGTGCGCGTCGCCGCCATGAACACCCTCAACTTCTTTGTCACCCCCGACTACCCCACTGGCAACCCGCTCGATAACATGTGCGGTCCGCTGCAAGATGTGGAATGTCGCGGTTGGGACAGTGACCAGGTTGACGAGTTTACCCGCCAACGCACCAAACTGCTGTCCGCGCTGGCCGGGCTGAATGCCGACATTATCGGCCTGAACGAGTTGGAAAACACCACTGGTGTAGAACCTCTGGCCAGCATCGTGTCCGGTTTGCCAGGCTATGCCTACATTGATACCGGCACCATCGGCACAGACGCCATTAAAGTTGGGTTGATCTACCGGCCAAGCGTTGTGACCCCGGTCGGCGCTTACCAGACTCTGGACACGACGGACGATCCGCGTTTCCTGGACACCAAGAACCGCCCAGCTCTGGCCCAGACCTTTGAGGTTAATGCCACGGGCGCACGCTTCACCGTTGTGGTCAATCATCTGAAGTCCAAGGGATCGGCTTGCGATGATGTCGGCGATCCAGACGTTGGCGATGGACAGGGGAACTGTAATGGCACCCGCACGCTGGCGGCGCAGGCATTGGTAGACTGGCTGGCGACGGACCCGACGGGCAGTGGCGACCCGGATTTCATCATCATGGGTGATCTGAACTCCTACGCGATGGAAGACCCAATTAGCGCCATTAAAGCTGGCCCGGATGATACAGTCGGGACAAGCGATGATTACACCAACCTGATTTCCCACTTCCTGGGTGCTTATGCGTACTCCTACGTGTTCGACGGACAGTTTGGCTATCTGGATCATGCGCTGGCGAATGGCAGTATGCTGGCCCAGGTGACAGGCGTGGCTGACTGGCACATCAACGCTGATGAGCCGGACGTGCTAGATTACGACACGTCCTTTAAGCCGAACGAACAGGATGCACTGTACGAACCAAACGCTTATCGCACCTCCGATCATGATCCGGTTGTGGTTGGCCTGAATCCCAACGCAGCGCCGTCGGTGAGCGCGGGTGGGCCGTACAGCGTCATTGAAGGCGGCTCGGTGCTTGTGTCTGCCACGGGCAGCGACCCCAACGGGGATGCGCTGACCTATGCCTGGGATTTGGACAACAACGGCAGCTTCGAGACGGCAGGGCAGAGCGCTAGCTTCTCGGCTGCTGCTCTGTCAGCACCCGGCAGCTACACTATCCGGGTGCAGGCGACAGATCCGGGCGGGTTAACGGCCGTTAGCCAGACAACCGTCAACATCATCTTTAACTTCACTGGCTTCTTTGCCCCGGTGGACAACTACCCAACGGTCAACACGGTGAAGGCAGGCAGCGCGGTGCCGATCAAGTTCAGCCTGGGTGGTGATCAGGGGTTAAGCATCTTTGCGGTTGGCTACCCACGTTCACAGACCGTCACTTGTGATTTGTCTGGCGCCTTGAACGATGTGGAGACGGCGCTGAATCCTGGCTCCAGCGGGTTATCTTACAGCCCTGGCGCAGACCAGTACAACTTTGTCTGGAAGACGAGCAAAGCGTGGGCGGGCACCTGCCGCCTGTTTACCGTTCGGTTTGTGGATGGCACGGAGCAGTTCCTGCTCTTCAAGTTCAAATAAGGTTTAAGCTAGCAAGAAAAAGGGGTGTCGGTCAGCCGACACCCCTTTTTTATTTAAGAGAGGGAGAGGTTGATGCCTGGGTCTGGGGTGGCCTTGGCCAACCTGATTTTTACAAAAACCCAGGGGGCGTAATAGGTAACCCACAGCGTTAGCAAGGCATAACGCAGCAGGCGCAATGGCAGCGCCAGCCACAGCGGGTCGTCGGGGAAGACCTGGCCCAGCCCGGCCCAAATGGCCACCGCTACGGCCATGCCCAGCAGGTAGCGCACGGCTCGCTGCCAGATGGGGCCAGCTACCAAAAAGCGTACCCGGCTGGGTTCCAGCACCAGACCAATGCCTGCCCCCAGTAAGCTGGCAACGGCCGTTACCATCCCCTCCACACTCTCCAACTCCACCTCAGGAATGCGGCTGGCCCAGGCGACCGTCATGTCTGGTTCGCCAATGATGAGCCGGATGATGCCGTAAACGGCCGTAAATCCCACCGGAACCATAATTGCCGCCAGCAATCGCTGTCCCAAAATGCGCTTCTCGAACCGCTCCTGGTAGCGCCGCCGCCAAATCAGGTAGCCGCCCAGCACCAGCAAGCCAATCACAAAGCCCACCGCCACATCATGGACAAAATGGGAGCCTAAATAAATTCGGCTAATCCCCATCAAAATAATCATGAGAATGGCCAGTAGCCACATCCAGCGTTTACGAATCCAAACGGCCGCAAATAGATAAATGGTAGTGGTAAACTGCGTGTGGCCACTGGGCAGCCCATACCCACCGTCTGGAAATTTGTCCAATGAGGGGTCTAGCCAAAACGGCCGTGGTTCCCGAAAAGCGTGCTTCAACGTACTGTTGACCACATTGCCCAGCAAAAAAACATACGCCAAAGCCCGCCCCGCCTCTTTGTGAACGCTCCAATAAATCAGCGGAAACAGCGCCAGATAAAACTCTTCAATGCCCAGCGTGCTAATGAGCTGAAAAAAACCTTCCAACTGAGGAAACGTGGTTTGAAACCAAAGGGAGGCATCAACGCCAAACTGCAAAAGGGGGTTCATGATTATGCTCCATGCCAACAGAACGGCCTTCCAAAAAGAGAAGTTATTGTTGGCCGCTTACATAGATGAGAGATTAAGAAACACCTGCATTGGTAGACTGGTGAACTGCTCATTTGTTACTATTATTGTTTAGAATAAATTCATTTTCTGCGGGGCAGCAGAACAGTGATGATTTTGAACTTGATTCCATCTTCCCATACCCATTGTAACCCTGCCCCGCCGATTCAGACAAACCATAAAAAGCTAACTTTTCGTACCCGTTCACTGCTTGAACCAGCGTACGATGACCATTTGGAGGACAACATGACCACTCGCATTCTCGTAATTGAAGACGAAGAACGCATTCGACAATTTTTACAAAGAGGGTTGAGCTTTGAAGGCTACCGGGTAGATACGGCCGCAGACGGCCAAACCGGGCTGGAACTGGCCCGCGAAAACCCGCCAGACCTGGTGCTGCTAGACCTGATGCTGCCCGGCATGGACGGCATCGAAGTGTGTCGTCGGCTCCGCGCCGTCAGCGATCTGCCCATCCTCATGCTTACGGCCAAAGAAACCATCGAAGACCGCGTAACTGGCCTGGACGCCGGAGCCGATGATTATCTGGTAAAACCATTTGCCTTCGATGAGTTGATGGCTCGCGTGCGTGCCCTATTGCGCCGTTCCCAGCCATCCCAGCCGCAGGTGTACCGTTTTGCCGATTTGGAACTGGATACTGGCACCCGGCAAGGTCGTCGGGACGGCCGTATCTTCGACCTTACCGCCAAGGAGTACGAACTGCTAGAGCTGTTCATGCGCCACCCCCGCCAGGTGCTCACCCGCGATCTCATCTTCGACCGCGTTTGGAACTACGATTTTGGCGGCGAAAGCAACATCATCGAAGTGTACGTGCGCTACCTGCGCCAAAAAACCGAAGAAGGGGATCTGTCCCGGCTGATCCACACCGTGCGCGGTATCGGCTACGTGCTGCGCGAAGAGTCGTAAATCTTGTCTATTCAGAACCGCCTCCTGCTTGTCTATACCTCCATCTTTATGGTGGCGTTTGTGCTGTTTGCCGCCATTGTGTACCTGCTGCCCCGCAGCCGCATCAATGCCGAGGTAGATACCGACCTGCACACGCTCACCAGCGAGCTGCGTTCTGCTAACGTCTACACCGAGCGAGATGGCACCGTGCGCTTTGAAATTGGTCAGGATCTGGACGATTTGGAAACGGCCGCTTCCTTTTTCATGCTCGTAGACCCATCGGGCGGCATTGGGTTGCGCTCGCAAAACATGGGCACCTTGCCCCAGGATTTTGGCCTGCTCGATGAAAATGGCCTTAAAGACGGCGAAACCATCAATTACGTGGTGCGTGGCGCAAGCACCTTGCGCGTACTCACTACCCCCCTCTACGACGAAGAAAATAAAATCGTAGCCTACTTGCAAGTCGGCCGTTTGGTAGACAACATCGAAAGCTTCAACCGCTTTTTGGTCATTGCCCTGTTTGTCGGCTTTGCCGGAGCCTCAGCCTCCCTCTTCCTGGCCGTGCTGCTCACCCCCAGCTCCTTCAAACCATTGGAAGATATGGCAGCAGTTACCCGGCAAATCACCAACGCCGACGACCTGAGCCGCCGCGTACCCAACACCGAACGCACCGATGAAATTGGCGTGCTGGCTCGCTCTTTCAACCAGCTGTTAGAGCGGCTGGAGCGATTGTTCCAAACCCAACAGCGGCTGCTGGCCGACGTGTCGCATGAACTGCGCACCCCCCTCACCGCCATTCGCGGCAACGTGGACCTCATGCGCCGCATGGGCGACGCCGACCCGGAATCATTGGGAATCATCCAGGAAGAGATTGAGCGGATGACCCGCTTGGTGGGTGACCTGCTTTTGTTGGCCCGTGCCGACGCAGGCGGTTTACCCCTGGAAAAAGCGAAGGTGGAGCTAGATAACTTGCTGTTTGAAGTGTATCGTCAGGTGCGCCTGCTGGAAGCCGATGTTGTGGTGAAAGTGACCGAGGTAGACCAGGTGTGCATGATGGGAGATGTGGATCGGCTAAAGCAGCTTTTGCTAAATTTGATCAGCAATGCCATCAAATATACCCCAGAAGGTGGCACGGTGGATGTGAGCCTTTCCAAGAAAAATGGCTGGGCTTACCTGAAGATCGCCGATAACGGCATGGGCATCCCGGCAGAGGATTTGCCCTACATTTTTGATCGGTTCTATCGGGTAGATAAGGCGCGGGCGCGGGGACAGTCGGGCAAGGGGGGTGCTGGCTTGGGGCTGGCGATTGCTAAATGGATTGCCCAGGCACATGGTGGCAACATTGATGTGATGAGCACAGTGGGCGAAGGTACAACATTTACCATCATCTTGCCCATTTTGGCAGAAAAGACGATGTTAGAGCCTGCGGATGTGGTTGAGGATCTTTCTAAAACACGTCCAGGGCTGCGGGCGTTGGGGGCCACGTTTCGGCGTTCATCTTCATAAAAAACGGCCGTCTGGTAAAGACGGCCGTTGCTTACACAGAAGTTCAACTGTTTCAAAAAGTTGAACTTCTTAATCTATCCATCTCGCCGCAGCAGCAAGTAAATGCCCCCGGCAATGAGCGCAATTGACCAAAATACCACACCGTTTACCCAGTGGAACCAGCCCAGTTGTGACAGCAAAAAATAAATACCAAACAAAATCAAGACGGTACCTATCGTGCTGGGGCGATTGAGTCGGCCCATTTTGCTGGAAACTGTCTGGCTTAAATCATCGAAGTTGTCTTGCAGCACGGTGCTGCCAGATTCCCCAACAACTGCCTCGCGGGGCATAATCACCCACAAAACCAGGTAAATTGGTGCGCCAATGCCGCTGGCAAAAAGCAGTAGGACAAATAACAGCCGTACCCAAACTGGGTCCAGGTTGAGATATTCGGCCAGACCGCCACACACCCCGGCGAGCATCTTGTCTGTTTCGCTGCGAGTTAATCTGTTTTCAGACATTGTTGCCTCCATTGGGTGCTGCATTTGAAACTTTTGGTGGGGCAGCACCCTGTTGAACTATCCGCCTATACGTCATCAATTAGTGAAAGTTTCGCATCGGGCTCATTTCTGTAGCAGCAGATGAGTGTGGGCTAAACTACAGCTAAACGGCAGCGTAGCGTTTGCTGTTTGCCCTGGCCAACATCTGACGCCGCAGGCGGTTTTTGTTATACTTTTTCGTCAATTAAGTTTGGTAATTCTGGCAATGAAACTGGATATTGCCAAACTTTGTAATGGATGTGGTTTGCAACGGCCGTTTTGGTCATCGAGGCAGTGCATGTGGAAAAACAAAGCGGCCCTGCTTGTCAGGAACCCGCTGGCGCAAAAAGTGATGCGCCTGGTGATCAAACTGGTAGTGCCTCGTTCACGGGTAGGTGTGGCGGTTGTTGCCGTAAACGCAGCCGCCGAGGTTTTTATGGTGCGCCACGTTTTTCATCCGGTGTATGAATGGGGCTTGCCCGGCGGCTGGCTAAACCGGAATGAAGCGCCCGACGTTGGTGCCTTGCGTGAATTAAGGGAAGAGACAGGATTAACGGCCGTACTTGGCCCCGCAGTTGCCGTGCAGCATGATCCGGTTACGGCATACATTGGCATCTCGTACGTAGCGACGCTGCAACCGGGTACACTACAGCTTAGCCACGAGCTAACGAAAGCCCGCTGGTTTGCGCACGAGGCATTGCCCCAGCCAATTACCGACCACACCAGGATCGCCATTGATGCGGCCGTGGCCTATCATAAAAAGACGGCTTCCCGGAAATCGGGTTGCCCCGAATTGGGTTTAGGAGAAGCAAAACAAGCATGAATCGTCGTTCCACACCAGGCGCGGGGCAGTGGCTCACCGTCACTATCCTCGTTGGTGCCTCCATTTTTCTCCTGATTAAACTATTTCAGTTTGCCAGCCAACGTGGCGATTACCCTGCTGGTCTGGATATTGCTGGTGTAGACGTGGGTGGACTTTCGCCAGCCGAGGCGACAAATGTGCTTACCAACCGCTACATCGAAGCCCCGGTCATTATTTACCACGGGCAGGATCGGTTTGAAATTAGCCCTGCCGATGCGGAGTTTGAGCTTGATTTGGACACAATGCTCAGTCGCGCCGACATTGAGCGCACCCAGCAAGATTTTTGGGCTGGTTTTTGGGGCTTTTTGTGGGGACAACCGGTTGAAGTAAATCCGATAGAGCTTTCGGCTACGCACAACCGGGAGGCGCTGCGCCGGGTGTTGGCGGATATTGCTGCGTTGATGGATGAGCCGACACAGCCAGCGCAGCCTGTGCCTGGCACGTTTAGCTTTCAATATGGCGAAACTGGCACGGTGACGAACATAGACGCCAGTTTTGCTGACATCGAAGGGGCGCTGTACCGGGCCAGAGACCGTGAAGCGCGGCTGGTCGTTGAGCCAAGCTCCCCAGAACGGCCGCAAATTAACTTGCTCACTCGTCTGCTGGTAAACAGCCTGCAAGATTATGAACAAATTACCGGGGGCGCGGCCAGCATGTTTGTGATGGACCTGAACGCGGGCGTAGATGAAATTGCCATCAATGCCGATTTGCCTATGTCGGGCATGGATTTGCTGAAGCTGCCGATTGTGCTGGAAACATACCGCCTGCTGGATCAGGAGCCAACGCTTACGCAGTCCGGGTGGATTTCCAGCACGCTGTCGGCCGATTTGAGCAATGAGGGGGCGAACCAACTGCTGCGCTTCATTGCCGGGCAGGATGACCCCAAGCTGGGCGCGGAACGGGTAACCCAAACGTTGCAGCGGCTGGGGCTGGTAAACAGCTTCATTGTGCTGCCATACGATACGGAGCCGCCAGCAGGCACGGTACGGCCGTCTACCCCTGCCAATTCCGCCGAAGAAGTGCGCACCTTGCCCAACCCGTACCTGCAAACCACCGCCGAGGACATGGGCACGCTGCTTTCCATGATCTATTACTGCGCCGAGGGCAAGGGTGGGGCGCTGCTGGCCGTTTTTGAAGGCGATATTACCCAAACCGAATGCCAAACCATGTTGGCGTTTATGTTGCAAAACAAGATTGGCAGCTTGATTGAGGAAGGGGTGCCGGTTGAAACGGCCGTTGCCCATCGGCATGGCTGGATTAGCGACACACACGGCGATGCAGGCATCGTCTTCTCATCTGGCGGGGATTACGTCATTGTGCAATTTTTGTACAAGCCCAACTGGTTGGAGTGGGAAATTAGCTCCCCACTGCTGGCCAACCTCTCCCGCGCTACCTACAACTACTTCAACTTCGACAATCCTTACCTGGCAGATGCCCGGACAAACTAACCCATGTTAAAAGCGATCCAACGATTCCTGATGATTGTGCTGCTGGCGCTGGGGCTGCTCTTTTTGGGCTACCAGGCATTTCTGTACAGCCTGGTGCGCGAAAAATTGCCCACCGCTACTACCGTTGCAGCCGTAGACGTAGGCGGCATGTCTCGCGAGGAAGCGGCAGCGGCAATCAACGCAATTTACCTGTCCCCCATCACGCTGCACCACCTGGAAGAGCAGGTGGAAATCAACCCGCAAGACGTAGGCTTTAATTTGGACATTGACGCGATGCTGAATGAGGCGGAGGCGGCGCGCGGCGACCTGCCGTTTTGGGAGGGATTTGTGGAATTTTTGTTCAAACAGTCGTTTGAGCAGACCAATGTGCGGCTTGTTGCCGGGTATGATCAAGCAGCGCTGCGGGCACAGTTGGAAAATGTGGCCAGTATCTTAGACAAACCGGCTACCGCCCCGCAGCTTTTGCTAGGCGCAGGCAGCAATTACCAGCCAGGCGAACCGGGCTACATTACGGATGTGGAGGCCAGCTTGCCTGCGGCTGAGATGGCGTTGTACCAGGCAGACCCAGCCAAACGGCAGGTGGATTTGGTGATCGAGATGCAGGAGCCGACTGAATTAAATATGGAGGTCTTGCGCACGCAAATTGAGCAGGTGATGGCTAACGACGGGCAAGGTTTGTTGGCCAGCGTATTTATTCTGGATTTGCAGACTGGGGAAGAGCTGGCGATTAATGCTACGGATGCCATTTCTGGGTTGAGCATTTTGAAGATTGCGATTTTTGTAGAAACGTACCGCCGTCTGAATGGGCCGCCGAATGAGTATGTGCAGGGATTGTTGTATGATACGGCCGTTCAATCCAGTAACTTTGGTGCCAACCTGCTGCTCCACGAGATTGCCGGAGAACCGAATACCTACGAAGGGGCTGAACTGCTCACTGAATCCTTGCACCGCCTGGGGCTGGTAAATACCTTTATGGCCATCCCATACGATGCAACGGCCGTTTCTACCCGCCCTAGCACGTACGCCACCCCGGCCAATTCGGCCACCAACCTCATTTTTGAGCCAGACACTGCCCGCCAAAGCACCGCCGAGGACATTGGTACGCTGCTCTCAATGCTGTACTACTGCTCAAAAGGTGGTGGGGCGCTGCTGGCCGTTTACCCCGGCGAAATCACCCCACAGGAATGTCAGGACATTATTGACCTGATGGTTTTGAATGATGAGGGGAATTTGATTCGCTTTGGCGTGCCGGAAACGGTGCGCGTATCGCATAAACACGGCTGGGATGAGGTGACGCACGGCGACGCGGGCATCGTTTTTTCACCCAACGGGGATTTTGTGATGGTGGAATATTTACATTACCCTGGTGGCGACTTTTTGCTGCACGATTTTAGCTTCCCCATTTTGCGGCAGTTTGCCCAACTTACCTACAACTACTTCAATTTTGAAGAGCCGTACACAGAAAATGTAGTGGATCGGGCGATTCGAGAGGCGGCGGCACGTGAGGCCGCTGCTGCCGCAGCGGCGGCCGCTGAAGAAGCTGCCAGTGAAGAGAGCGCCGGGGAGGATACGGCCGTTACCCCCACACCAACCCCATAACGCCAAACTTTTTGCTTGCTATAAAATTGCAAATCTCCGTATAATGCTGGGCACTATCTTGTGAATACTTCCCATATCACTTTCAAAAGAGGTGTCTATGCTTAGTTCAGACGGTTTTTTAGCGCCTGCCAGCTATTTTGGAGCAGACCTGGCTCTGGTTGGCGAGATTGTCTTTTATTTGCTCATTTGTGTGGCGGTAGTCGCTCAACGCCGAGGCAATTATCATCTGCATGACCGCATTCAGATTCCCGTGGTGGTGGGGAACTTCTTTTTTGTGATTGTTATTATGGTGCTTTCTTTGCGGTATGAAAATGTGCCCGTCGAGTTTGCGGAACGGCCGTTTGAACCATTTTATCTGGTTGTGGTGATTCATGCCGTGTTGGGCATTGTGGCCCAGATGTTGGCCACGTACTGTTTGTTGGCGGGTACCAAAATTTTGCCCCGCAAAATCGGCCGTTTGCGCTACTGGATGTGGGCCACGTTTGCCGTGTGGACGGCGGCGGTGGTGATGGGCATCTACACCTACTACATCTGGTACATTGTCACACCAGAACGGCCGCATTTGTTCTAGATTACATTTGTGGGGTGGGAACGGCCGTTGCCCGCCAGGTTTGTTGCAAATAATAGATGTTCACCAGCACGATAAAGCCATTCACTACAGCAACCGGATAGGCGGCAATGATCAAGCCATACACTGTAAACAGCACCGCGCCAACCAGATTGATCACTCGCAGCTTCACCAGCGAGCGCATCATCAACGAAACCGCTACAAAAACAGACGCCATATAGCCCAATAGTTCAAAGCTCATTACGAAATCCATGTTACAACTCCTTAAAAATAATTCGATACAGCAAATGATTTTGCAGAAAGATAGATTGAAAACGTGACGCAAGCGTGACAAAAGAATTTTGTGCTGCAAAAAATCAATTTAACGGTATGATTTTAGGACAATCCCCGGTGTGCCGATGAGCACCAACTCAAAATGGAGGAAAAGAAGAAATGGCAACAAGAACTGGAAATGAACGGCGACTATTGTTGTGGGCTATGCTGCTCTCGTCGCTGATTGGCATGGCGATTTGGTACATCCGGCGGCTGACGAGTGCGCCGGTGAATGAATGGTTTACAGAGACCGTGGTGATGTTCAGTTACTTCACCAACCTGACTAACTTGATCGCCGTCGTGATGGCTGCGGCGCTGCTGGCGGGCAAGGGGGCGCTGTATCGCTGGTTTAAATCACCCGTGGTGCAGGCGGCTTGCTGTTTGTACATTGCATTTGTGGGGATTGGCTTCTGGTTCATTTTGGGTGGGCCGCAAAATGTGGAATCCTGGCTTTTTTGGATACCGGAATTGACGGCGCACACTCTGTCGCCAATTTTGGGCGTGGTTTTTTGGCTGCGCTGTGTGGAGAAGGGGGAGATGAACGGCCGTCATCCATTCATCTGGCTGGCGTATCCCATCGGCTACCTGATCTACTGGCTGATTCGTGGGCCAATTGTGGGTTATTACCCCTACTTTTTTGTGGATGTGAACGCCCTCGGCTACGGCGGCGTGGCGATGTGGTCCGGCGCGCTCATCGTCATGTTCTTGATTTTGGGCACTATCATGTGGCGGGTTGATATTTGGCAATCCAACCGCCAGGTGCGCTTGTCGGCAACAGATTAAATGTGATTTTATTTTTTGCCACAAGGGGCACAGAGGGTTTTGAGGTGGCTCAAAATCCTCCTCAGAAAAGGTACCTTCGGGAGGTTTGGTCAATCCTCGATGCTGCCTGAGGCCTCCCGGAGGTTGGTTTAATTTTAGAGCCAGATTTTTGGGCCAACGTCTTTCATTTGGCCAGGGAAGCGGAGGATAACGGCCGTATCCGGCACCGCCATCTCCCCATCCCGCACGGTCACAGAGGTTTCGCTTAAAATATCTAGGTACTCCCCATCCGGCAGCGGTGTCGGTTGCACATCTATTACGCCAGAGACGTTGAAAACCCCGTACAGTCCTTCATTTTCGGCCTGCCAGAGGGCGGTGATGGCAGGGTGGGGAGTGAGCAGGGTGAAACGGCCGTTCACCAGCACCGCATCCTTCTTGAGTTGACATAACTTCGCCAGATGGGATTGGAATTCATACGCCCCCCAGCGCACCTTGTCAATATCGAACAGGCTGGGTGTGTGCGTTTCTTCAGATTCCTGCCCGGCGTAGAGCAGGAATGCGCCCTCGTTGAACGCCTGGAACGCCGTCCAGGCCAGCGCCTGGGCACGACTGGGCGCTTTGTCCATGATGCGCGGCTGGTCGTGGTTTTCCACGCAGCGCATTTTGACGGTGTGGGCGGGGTAGATGCCTTTTTGGTACCAGAGGGCGGTGAGGTAGGCGGGAACGGCCGTTTCATCCGCCACCGCTTTTTCCCACAACGGCCAAATATCGTAATCGTACGACAAATCAAACGCTTCGTGGATTTCGCCATCGGAAAAACCGCTCAAGCCACGCGCCCGCCGGTCAATGATGAAGCCCGTGTGTACGCTTTCCGCCAGCCAGAGCACTTTGGGTTTGATGGCCGCCACCTCGCGCCGCGCCTGCCGCCAAAACTCCAGCGGCACTACCGAGGCCACATCGCAGCGAAAGCCATCTACGCCCAGTTCTACCCACATTTTCAGCGCCCCAATCAGGTAATCCCACAGCGCCGGGTCGTCGTAGGTCAGGTCAATGATGTCGCTCCATTCGGGGACGGTGGTGATGGGACGGCCGTTTGCATCGCGGTGGTACCATTCCGGGTGGGTTTGCACCGTCACGGCATCATGGGCGGTGTGGTTGTACACCACATCAATCATCACCTTCAGCCCCAGCGCGTGGGCGTACTGGATGAGCAGCTCAAATTCCCGCTTGGTGCCGTATTCTGGATTGGTTTCGTAGTAATTTTGGATGGAGTAGGGGCAGCCAAGCGACCCTTTTTTGTTTAGCTGGCCGATGGGATGGATAGGCATGAACCAGACCACATCCACGCCCATCTCGCGGATGCGGGGCAAATCTTTGGTGACATCGGCAAAGGTGCCGTTGGGGCCATGATTGCGTACGTAAATTTCATACAAAACCAGGTTGCGAACATTTTTGGGGGTATCGGTAGCCATGAATCCTCTGCGTGAATATCATTTTCTAAAAATAGGGCACGGATTTAACGGATGACACGAATAAGAACAAAAAACCGTTAAATCTGTGTCATCCGCGTCCCATTTGTCTAGCATATCACGCTTGGGGTGGGTCGGCATCGCGGGTTTTGGGGGCAAAGGGTGCGGCGATGAGGCAGAGAACGGCCGTTGCCACAAAAAACCAGATCGCCCCCTGTAAAAAGATGGGATTGTACTCATCCACCCAGCTTTTTAGCTCCGCCTCGGTAGTGTCCTCTGGCAAATAGTAAATGCGCACCTCATCGCCAATTTCTGTGTCGTCGTAGGTTTGTGCGCCCACGGTGAATCTGGCTCGGCTGAATGTGCCCACATCAATCGAAAAGTCAAAATCACCCAGCTCTTGCACAGAGGTGGCGTCTTCATTATCTGCATCTTTGGCCATGTAAGTGACTTCAAAATTGTACTCGCGGCTGTCCGTGCTGCTGCTGCGAGTGGTGAATTTATCCACCACCGTGGCGCTGGCTTCGCGGCCTTCATTCCGAAACGCTCGCACTTCGCTGCCCTGAATGGCCAAAATGCCCCACAGCATTCCGGCAAACATCAGGGCCACGCCCACCCACAATAACCATTCATTACGCAATAATTTTGGCATTTTTCACTCCTGCAAAACCTCCCGGAGGTTTAAGCCATGAGGTATGTCCTGGACGAAACCTCCGGGAGGTTGGTTAGAAAATTAGACACAGATAAACACAGATTGACACAGATAAAAGCTAAGAACAGTGAAAACCAGTGTTTATCAGTGTCTGGTTATTTACTCGTCAAATAGTTGGGCCAACTGGCTGAGTTCGGCCGTTTTTTGCTGCACTTCTTCCGGGGTAGGGTTCACCACCTGGTATTCGTATAGTAAAAAGCTGGTGGCTCCGGCCATCACCTCTGGCGTGTTGAAGACATCGGCGGAAGCGCCCGCGCGGTCGCCCAGCCAGATGGTGCAATCGGGGTTGTTCTGGGCAAAATCCAGCAGCGCGGTTTGCTGGCTGTTGGTAAGTTTGCTCCCATTTTTAGCAGTGAATGCTGTTTCAAAACTGTCGAAGGGGGCGCGTTTAGTTGACCAGTTTTCATGGCGAAAGATGTTGAGGTCTAACGGCCGTTCCCGCTTCACCTCCACAATTAACCGTGCTGCCGAAACATGACTGCCCCGTCGCCGTCCGTTGTGGTCATAGTAGCTACGTTTGAAGATGATGGGCAGGTAGGCGATGGTACGGCCGTTTGCCAACCGCCCTTCATACCATTGCATTTGCTTCGCCTTGGCCGTCGGTTGCAAATTCAGCATCTGGGCAATTGCCGCACTTGCCTCGCGCCGCTGCTTGTTGCGGTACAGCACATAGCCAATCGGCCCACCCACCACCAGCGGCGGCAAACAGCACAAAAAGCCAACCCAAAAAATCACGCTAACAAAATCATCCATCACACAACCCCTTACCTGGGGAATGAATCCCCAGGTATTCGTAGCATAACGGCCGTTCGATCAGAAAACGATCCAACAGGTTTCCCCAAAGAGTGGGTGGGGGTGCAATGCCAAAAGTTATGCTAAAATCCGCCCGACGCAGCTCATTCCAACCATGAGGAAAAATGCAAACACTCAGCAACCAGGCAAAATGATGATTAAACAACCCAACTCCGACTACTGTTTTGTTTGCGGTCGTAAAAACCCGCATGGGCTGTACGTGACGTTTTACGACAACGGCCGTAACGAAGTCACCGCCACCCATGCCATTCCAGAAGCATACCAGGGCTATCCTGGTGTGGTACACGGTGGCATTGTGGCTGCCCTGTTGGATGAAGTGGTGGCCCGTGTGGCCATGATTGGCGACCCGCACCACTTTATGATGTCGGTGAAGCTGGAAGTAAAATATCGCCACCCCGTACCCACTGAGACAGCGCTAACGGCCGTTGGGCGAATCGTAAAATTGCGTGGGCGGTTGGGCAAAGCTGTCGGCGAGATTATCCTGCCGGATGGAACCGTCGCTGCGGAAGCCGCCATGACCCTGGCCGATCTGCCCGCCGACCTGCTGGGCGAAGTTAATCTGGAAGCGCTAGGCTGGTATGTGGATGATTAGTTTTGATGGCTAGTTTGAGTGGCTGGTGGCCTGTACTGACCAGCCACTAGCCACTAACCTCGACTAACCATTAACTTAACACAATTTATACGGCTATTTTGCACCGTAACTTTTACAATGAGGCATCATGGATCAGGCATATTCCAACGAACTTCGTGCCGACACGGCCACCATCCTCATTCCCATCATTGCGGGGCTAACCGCGACGGGGACCTTGCTGGCCGCCCTGGCGCATGAGGATTTCGCTACAGGCTGGCATTTTTGGCTGAGTGTGGTGTTAGCCATTGTTGGCGGTGCGTTTGGCTGGCGTGCTCTAAAACAAAATCGGCAGATGCTAGGCACTATTTTGTTTACGGCCGTTCATCTCCTCATCTTCTTTCTCCTCATTTATTACAACTGGGTGCCTGGCAGCATGATCCCTTATTTGTTTACTGTCCTCATCATTGCCAGCAGCATGTTTACTCAGCCAGATTACGGCTTTATCACCTGGGGAGCTGCCACGTTGCTTACCACCATCGGCATTAACCATCACGTTACGGGTGCGCTGGCATTGGCAGCGCAAATCGCCGGGCCAACCATTGTGAACTTTTTAGTTGCCGGGGCTGCGTACTTTTCCGCGCTGGAATGGCAATTTGCAGTTGAATCAGTGAGCGCATTGCACCTCAAGGCGCAGCACCGCCGGGATGAGCTGTTTGCCATTCAGGAAGCGCTGAGCCGGACCAACGCCAAACTGCACAGCGTTAATGAAGAACTGGAGCAAGCCCGCAAAACGGCCGTTGGCGAACGAGACCTCCGCACCCGCTTCATGCATCAGGTAAGCCACGAGCTGCGCACACCCATCAATACCATCGTTAACTTTGCCCACATCTTGGGGCAGGGCGAGTTGGGCAACGTTAGCGAACGTCAGATAGATTATCTCGGCCGTATCGAAAAATCTGGCTGGCACTCCATGAGCGTGCTCAACGATCTGCTAGACTTGGCCCAAATGAATGCAGGCGAATTCCGGCTTAGTCGGCAGTTGGTAGACCTGCACGCCATCTGCGAAGAAGCAATGGCCAGCGTGCGCAGCCTGCTGCGTGATCCAGACGTTGCCTTGATTCGTGATTATCCAGAGGTTTGGCCCCTAATTTTGGTAGACCCTAAACGGTTCCAGCAAGCCCTGCTTAACTTGTTGGGCAACGCCGCCAAATACACCGATGAGGGTGCCATTACCCTGCGCGTGCGTACCCATGAACACACAGCTACTTTTGCTGTAGAAGATACCGGCATTGGCATTCCCGAAGAGCATTTTGAAACTGTTTTTCAGGAGTTTCGCCAACTAAATGAGACAATGGCCCGGCAGCGTATTGGCACAGGGCTGGGACTACCCATCAGCCGCCACCTCATCGAACGGCACGGCGGCACGCTCACCCTCAGCAGTCAGATCGGGCAGGGTAGTACCTTTACCATTACCTTGCCGTTGCTTGAAACCGAACCCAGCGAGGCAAACGGCAGGGCAGCTTCATCCAATATTGCCCAGGAACGGCCGTTTTGATACACTTTTAATGAAATAGCGGTTGGTCGTTAGGCTGGTTGCTTATTTAGGCACTTAACCACCCATAACCAACCACCAGCAACCAAATAACCAATGTCCATACCATTAGCCAACGCAACCATCATCCTTGTCGAAGACGACCCTAACGCCCAACTCGTAGCACAAGACTTGTTGCGCATGGGCGGGGCCAATCGGTGCTACTCCCGCCGGAACGTGGATTCCGCCATTGCTTTTGCCGAAAAAATGCCCAGGGTTGATCTCTTTTTGGTAGACATCAATATGCCCCACAAAAGCGGCTTCGACTTGTTGGATGAAGTCCGGCAGCATGAACGTTTGCAGGGCGCTTTGGTTGTGGCGGTTACCGCTGGCACCATTGAACACGACACGGCACGCATCCGCGAATTTGGCTTTGATGGCTTTATTAGCAAGCCGCTGCGCGCCGCCGAATTTGCTAACCAGGTTCAGCGGATCCTCAACGGTGAGCGCGTTTGGGAAATGCGGTAGCTGCCCGGTCTTGTTTAGGCCACAGACACACCCCTACCGCCTAAAATGTGACGGGAACAATTTCAAACTGGAGTCTAAGTGAATCAGGTTGTATCCAGAATCCGCCCCAGGCAAACCCGGCAGACAGTGCTGGGGATTTTGCTGCTGTTTGTCTTAATGCTAGTTGCTGCCTGTTCGGGTGGTAGTGGCGATGAATCTGCCCCAGAAACGGCCGTTCAACAAACGGGTAGCCTCACATGCAGCCAAACTTGTTTATCTCAGGGGCAGTGTGGCGCTGCCGTGGACGGTAGCATCATTATCCTGGCCCACAGCGGCCAACCCACCTTGCGCAACCACGACACGCTTCTGGCAAACGAAGCAGCCGTTACCATCATTGGTCAACAAACCCTCTCAATATCCGATGCCGCCGGGACAATTAGCAGCATGAACTTTTTTAACGTGCAGTCCGAAGGTGGCCCGGCCAGTTGGGTGTCTGGGAGCTGTATCAATACGCAATAAACCATGAGCGATAATTTACGCATCATTCAGGAATTGTTGGCCGCGCAGCAGGCAGGCATCCCCGTTGTTTTGGCGACGGTGATCAAGGCGCGCGGCTCTGTACCCCGCCACAGCGGCAGCAAAATGTTGGTGTATGCCGACGGCCGTATCTCTGGCAGCATCGGCGGTGGTGAAATGGAATCACGGGTGGTGGCTGAGGCATTAGAGGCATTGCAAGACGGCCGTACCCGCGTCCTGCCTTACTCGCTGGTGGCCCCCAAAAAGGGCGATCCCGGCGTTTGCGGAGGTGAAGTGGAAATCTACCTGGAACCGTACGCGCCGCCCGCTACGCTTTTTGTAGTGGGCTGTGGCCACGTGGGGCAAGCCGTGGCCGAGCTAGGCCACTTCCTCGGCTACCGCGTCGTTGTCACCGATGACCGCGAAGGGCTGGTTACGCCCGATGTGATTCCCAATGCCGACCTGCACCTGCCTGGCAGCTTTGCCGATGCCCTGGCGCAAAACCCCATCAACGCCCACACCTTTATTGTCATGGTCACGCGCAACGTGCTGGTAGACCAGGAAATCGTGCCGCTAATTATTGATTCGCCAGCTCCGTACATCGGCATCATGGGCAGCAGCCGTCGCTGGGCCGAAACGCAAAAACTGCTCATAGAAGATGGCCTCTCTGCCGAAGATTTGGCACGATTCCAAGCCCCCATTGGCCTGGAAATTGAAGCAGAAACGCCAGCCGAGATTGCTGTTAGCATCATGGCCGAAATTATCAAGCTCCGTCGCATGAAAAAACCATAATCAGGTAATTCAGTAATTATTCCGACAAATTGCCCAATTACCGCTCATCATTCACTTGTCAACCATCCCCCCACAAATTTATACTTAGACTATGAACACACATTTCCACCAAATTTCCCACTATGAAACACCCACAACGGTAACGGCCGTACTTGAACTTTTAGCGCAATACGGCCGTCGCGCCCGCCTCGTCGCTGGCGGCACAGATTTGCTGCTGGAGCTAGAGCGCGGCGTTCGCCCCGATGTGGATTGGTTGATTGACATCACCCGTATTCCGGGTTTGGCTGACATCTCACAAGATGACGATGGCACCATTCACCTGGGGCCGCTGGTAACCCACAACCAAGTTGTTGCCTCGCCACTGCTGGTCAAAAAAGCGCTGCCGCTGGCCCAGGCTTGCCTGGAAGTGGCTTCACCGCAGCTGCGCAACCGGGCCACCGTGGCGGGCAATCTCATCACCGCCAGCCCCGCCAACGACACCATCAGCCCGCTACGAGCCTTGAACGCCAACCTCACGCTCAGCTCCGTACGTGGCGAGCGGGTCGTTTCCCTGGCCGATTTCCACACGGGCGTACGCAAAACGGCGCTAGAGCCGGATGAAATGGTGACCGACATCGCCTTTGCCCCGATGCCAGACTCTTCGCGGGGTATTTATGTCAAGCTGGGGCTGCGTCGCGCACAAGCGATTTCCGTCGTGCATCTGGCCTTCATTTTGGATTTTGCGGCAGATGCGACGGTAAAAAGTGCGGCTATCACCCAGGGCAGCGTGGCGCCTACCATTATTCACACCCCCGGCGCGGAAGAATATTTGCTGGGCAAAACACTCACCGATGAGGTGATTGCCCATGCCGCCAACCTCACCGCCGCTGCCGCCACGCCCATTGATGATGTGCGCGGCCCGGCTGAATATCGGCAGGAGATGGTGCGCGTGCTTACCCGGCGTGGCCTCATCGCCCTGCGCGATGGCACCGAGCGCAGCCAATGGCCCCAAGACCCGATCATGCTGTGGGGGGAGACAAACGGCCGTTTCCCCACCGGCGCTGAATTTAGCCACACCCACAACCCAGACACGTCCATCACCGCTACCGTGAACGGCAAAACGATCACGGCCACAGGCGGTAATCACAAAACGCTGCTGCGTTGGCTTCGCGAAGAGGGGCTTTTTACCGGCAGCAAAGAAGGTTGCGGCGAAGGAGAATGCGGCGCTTGCACCGTCATTTTGGACGGCATGGCCGTGATGTCTTGCCTGGTGCCTGCGCCTCGCGCCCACGGAGCCAACATTGTGACCATTGAGGGATTGGCAAACGGTGCCAACGAGGATACCTTGCACCCACTGCAACAGGCGTTTGTGGAGACGGGCGCGGTGCAATGCGGCTTCTGTATTCCCGGTTTTTTGGTAGCAGGAGCAAAATTGTTAGAGGAACGGCCGTCTCCCAACCGCGAGCAGATTTTACAAGCATTCAGCGGTAATTTGTGCCGCTGCACTGGCTACTACAAAATCATCGAAGCTATTGAGAAAGCTGCCCAACAATAGGAAATGGAGGTAATTACCCATGCGCCTGGAAAAAAAACATGATGAAGAATTAGCTCGCCGCAAAGGCCTCACCGGGAAAACAGTCATTCAGGTCGTCTGGCTGCTTGTTACGGGCGTGTTGGCCTACTTTTTTGTCAACTACTTGTTCAGCGAGGGCATTATCACGCCCGGTATTTTTTATAATCAACTGTTTATACCCCGCTCCGTGCCTGAAATTGGCTTAAAGTTAATCGTTGTTTTTGGGTTTGTCATCGTCATGCAAATTGTCTTTTCCATTGGCTATATCGTTGCCAGCCCAGAAGGACGCCGCCGCACGGGTGATGCCTCCATGCATTCACGCAACAAAGATCCTTTTGATGATCGTTTTGGATAGAAACTCATCATGTAAATCTGGTAGTTCGTAATTGAGTAATTGACTAATCCGCATTTTTAATGACTCAATTACCAAATTACCACCCACTCAACCGAGAAAAAGTATGCTCAAGTCAGAATCAATTTACCGCGTAGATGCTCCCGGCAAGGTGACCGGTGAAGCAATGTATGCTGGCGATATTACGCCAGACAATTTGCTGCATGGCAAAGTGCTGTTCAGCAACCAACCCCACGCCCGTATGATTTCTATGGACACTTCAGCGGCAGAAGCTGTGCCTGGGGTGGTAGCCATTCTCACGGCCAAAGATGTGCCGGTGAACGAGTATGGCCTTATTTTGCCCGACCAGCCGGTGTTGGTGGGGCTGGGCAGCAGCAATCCCCATGCCAACGTCAGTCGCTGGGAAGGGGATCATGTAGCAATTGTTATAGCCAAAAGCGAAACGGCCGCTGCCAAAGCCCGCAGCCTCATAAAAATTGAGTGGGAACCGCTGCCCATCGTTAGCAGCATGGCAGAAGCGCTCAAGGATGAGGTGATCATTCAGCCGTGGCACGGCAGCAACGTGCTGCACAAATACCAGATTCGCAAAGGCGACATGGCCGCTGGCTGGGACGAAGCCGACATCATTATCGAAGGCAACTACCATTTGCCCTACCAGGAACACGCCTTTTTGCAGCCCGAAGCAGGCGTGAGCTACATAGATAATAAAGGGCGCGTGACGGTAGAAATTGGCGGCCAATGGACGCACGAAGACCGGGAGCAAGTGGCGCATTCGCTGGGCCTGCCAGAGGAAGATGTGCGTATTATTTACCCGGCCATTGGCGGTGCGTTTGGCGGCAAGGAAGATATGTCTTTGCAGATCGTTCTGGGTTTGGCGGCGTATCGTCTGCACCAGCGCGGCATCAATCGCCCGGTGCGCATCATTTGGACGCGGGAAGAAAGTATTTTTGGGCACCACAAGCGGCATCAGGCCACCGTTCATACAAAATGGGGAGCGACAAAAGAAGGGAAGATTACGGCCGTTTCTGCCACAGGTTATCTGGATAGCGGCGGCTATGCTTACACCAGCACCAAAGTATTGGGCAACTTCCACCTCATGGTCACTGGCCCATACGAAATTCCCAACGCCCACCTGGATAGCTACGCCATCACCACCAACAACGTGCCAGGCGGCGCATTTCGTGGTTTTGGTGGCCCGCAGGGAGCCTTTGCCGCCGAAACGCAAATGAACAAACTGGCCGAGGCGCTAGGCATTAGCCCGGTAGAAATTCGCCTGAAAAATGTGCTGCGCGAAGGCAGCTTGCTCACTGTGCAAACCCCGCCTCCGCCTGGCATCAGCATGGCGGAAGTGGT
The DNA here is from genome assembly GCA_020634455.1 of Ardenticatenaceae bacterium. Classification (GTDB taxonomy): domain Bacteria; phylum Chloroflexota; class Anaerolineae; order Promineifilales; family Promineifilaceae; genus Leptofilum. The sequence continues at coordinate 3,348,275 of JACKBQ010000001.1, forward strand.
AGAGCGGTGCGCCCAGGAAGCTGGGTGGTCGGTGAATGGTGAACGGTTATCGGTTAACGGTAAACAGTCTCCGTTCAACAGCATCCAATCGCTTCCTGGAAATCCAAACTCGCTACGCAAGGGGCGGGGGATTGCTTGCTCTTTCAAGAACATTGGCTTTTCATTTGGTGCGCCAGAAAATTGTGAAGCGACCATTGAAATTCACGGGTCGGCCGAAATTGAGCGTGTGGTTCTGCGGCATGCGGCGGCTGATGTGGGCCAGGGTTCACATACGGCGCTTAAGCAAATGGCGGCTACGGCCGTTGGCGTAGATGTCAGCCTAGTGGAATTGGACATGTCAGACACGGCCAGTAGCGGTAACTCCGGCTCGGTTTCTGCTTCGCGGATGACCTTTATGGCCGGTAACGCGATTCGCGGTGCGGCCGATGCGGCGCTTACCGCCTGGACCAGCGAAGATCGCCCAGCCATCGGGCATTATAAATACATTCCCCCTGGCACAGAGCCGTATGACAAGGAAACTGGCGTTTGTATGCCCAATTTTAGCTATGGCTATGTAGCCGAAGCCGTGGAGCTAACGGTGGATATTGAGACGGGGCATATTCACGTGGACAAGGTGGTGTGCGCCAATGACGTGGGCAAGGCCATCAACCCGATGCTGATTGAGGGGCAAATTGAGGGGGCGGTGGTGCAGGCACACGGATATGCGTTGATGGAGAATTTGGTGGTGAAAGACGGCCGTATCCTCAACCCATTCCTCAGCCAATACCTCATCCCTGGCATTAAAGACGTGCCGGAAATTGTGCAGTCGGTCATTATGGAGGTGCCAGACCCGGTTGGCCCGTGGGGGGCACGGGGCATGGCCGAAATGCCGTTTTTGCCGCTGGCACCCGCCATTGTAGCGGCCGTTCATGATGCCACGGGTGTTTGGTTCGATGAAATTCCGCTGACGCCCGCCCGCGTTGTAGCTAAATTGCAGGAAGTTGGCATTCGCAATTAACAAATATCTGCTAATCTAATTTCGGTTTATCTTCAAAACACCGACAATTTGTGACCATTTCCAATTGTCGGTGTTTTATTTTTGTCTCTACCAATTCCACAGAAGGAGTAAAACTGAAGATGCACAAGCGACAATTGGCAATCCTGTTGACGCTGCTGGCGGCGCTTTTCCTGGCGGCGGGCAGCATGGCTACCCCCTCCGCAGCCGAAGAACCAGCAGCGGCGTTTACCAAGCAGATAGCAGGACCCGGCAGTGAGGTGCTGGACGGCCGTTCCCAGCTACCAAACCCTGCCGATTTGGGGGTTCGTTCCCGTACGGCCATGATTCCGGTAACCTTTAGCCAGGCCGCCGACGGCAGCTGGCAATGGCAAGATGCGCTGGCGGTAGATGGCCTGAGCGAAATGTCCATCATGGTGCTGAGTCCAGACGCGGCTAACTGGAAGATGACGGTGCAATCCCCGGCAGGCGCGACGCTGCGGCTTGGCCGGGGCATTGATCAGGCAGGTGTGGTGCAGCGCACCGGGCAAATCGGGCTGGAGCAGAATGCATTTTCGGGCGATATTTACACATTTGCCCGGCCTGCCCGTGGTGAATGGCAGGTGTCGGTGCAAACGGCCGTTGTCCCCACCAGCGCTGATGCCCCCAGCGGCTACTTGCTGCTCTCCAATGACAGCCCATACCAAATTTACGCCCATCTGAGCAGCTACAATTTGTGGACCCACAGCCAGATCGGGCTGCGGGCTTACGCTTACGACGCCACTCAGGACAGTGGCGCAACGGCTCCCGTGGCCGCGCTGGACATTATCCGCCGTGCCCAGCTGCTCTTGATTGCTCCGAACGGCCGTACCCTGCGCCTGCCTATGTTCGATGACGGCCGTCACGACGACGGTGCCGCCAATGACGGCATTTTTGGCGCGTTGGTCACGCCCCGCCTGGCTGGCCAGTACACGGCCCAAATCACCCTGCGCGGCCAGGCTCCCGACGGCGCGCCCATCGTGCGCACCACGGAGCATATTTTCCCGGTGGTTGAGCAAACGATTGCCCTTAACGGTGGCGCGGTTACGGCCGTACCGGATGGTCTGAATCGGCTCAACTTCAATCTGGCAGCTACCACTTCGGCCGAGGTAGACCAGGTGCAGCTGTATGCAGAGCTGTGGGGCGCAGATGCCAACGGGCAGATGGTGCCGATTACCTGGGTGGGCGGTCTGGTGACCCCCACAGCCGATTCTGTCCCGGTGAGCATAGACGGCCGTTGGCTCTCGCTGGCGGGTGCGACTGCGCCGTTGGAACTGCGCAATGTGCGCCTGCAAGACGCCCAAACCCACATCCCGCTGGCTCAATTGGACAGCGTGCCGGTAAATTTACCTGAAACCATAAGCCGAGGTGTGGCAGAAACGGCCGTTACCGAAATCACGGAAGAGATGCTGATGGGCGAACGCCCGGCCACCCTGTCGGCCAATGCGCCAGCCCCCAACGCCCCCGGTGGCGTGCTGATGCTGGTTCACGGCTACTGCTCCGGCGGCGTCTGGCCTATGGGCGACTTTACCGGGGATGTGGAGTTCCAGGATTTCAACCAAAACCGTAGCCACGACCAGTTTGCCAACCTGATTCGCACCTATGGCAATCAGTTCCCCTCCTTTGGCGTGGTGGCACACAGCCAGGGCGGTGCGGCCTCGCTGCACCTGTACACTTACTACTGGAGCGGCCTGGATTACTCCTCCGGCAGCCGCCTGATTCAGTCGGTAGGCACGCCGTACCAGGGCACGGCGCTGGCGGGCAACCTGGCGCTGCTAGGCCAACTGTTTGGCGCGGGCTGTGGCACCAATTGGGACCTCACTTATGATGGGTCAGCGCTGTGGCTGTCTGGCATTCCAAGCTGGGCACGGAGCCGCGTTTATTACCATACCACCTCGTTTAAGGATGTGTGGTGGCGGTACGATTACTGCAACATCGCCACAGATTTGTTCCTGAGCGATCCGGATGATGGCGTGATTGAAAAATGGTCTGGCCAACTCAGTGGGGCCAATAATTTGGGGCACAAAACTGGCTGGTGCCACACCAGCGGTATGCGTGACCCCGCCCAAACGCAGGATCACAGCCGGAATGCAAACATGAATACGTATGCCAATCGGTAAATTGGCAACTGGATGAGTAAATGAAGGGGGTGTGCAAGCACCTCCTTTTTTATTTGGCAATTTGGGGCAGGTAGATGCTGTTGGGGGCGGTTACGGCCGTTGTGCTCACACACCATTCATCACCATTTGGACGCAGGCAGAATACGGCCGTGTTTACCAGCAGCACTGGTTCTGGCGGGGGGGGGACAGATGTGGCGGTATCCGTAGGTGTGGCCGTTTGGGTTGGCGTGGCTGAAGCTGTGGGTGTTGCCGTGGCAGTCGCTGTGGCTGTGGCTGTGGCGGTCACTGTAGGTGGGGTGGGCGGCGCTGGGGTGCAGGTGGGTTTGGGTCTTGGGGTGCCGCTGTCGGGGGCGGGAGCATCATCAGTTACGCAGCTTTTTACATCTGTGGGGCGGATGGGGATTTCGGTTGTGGCCGTTGGCGTTTGCAAGGTGGGAGGAACGGCCGTTGTTGTAGCCAACGTAGTAGCTTCAGACGATGATGTGACAACCGGGCCTACGGTTGCCAGCGCGGATGTCGCTGGAGAAGTTGGCAGTGGCGTGGGCGTTTCCGGTGCTGTGGCAGGTGTGGCAGGCGCGTTTACAAGCACGGTCAGGTACAGTTTGATGAGTTGCCCAACGGGTAAGTTTGGTAATTCGGCCGTCAAGGTTTGCCCATCCTGGGTAAACTCTGGGCTGTAAAGCATATCCACATTGTCTGGAATGGTATCGCTTACGGTTGCGTTGTCTTCAGGAATGATATCCCGCACGTTGTTACTTATTACCGTCAGCATGTAGGTAACTTCTTGCCCTGGTAAAGCGTTGTGGGCAGGGGAGCTTTGTTTGGTAAAGAAGGCGAGCGGCGTCCAGTAAATAGCGTCTTGGATGGTTGGTCGCTTGTCGCCGTTTGTGCTGACGCCGCCGATCAGGTAAAGGCGACCGAGTTTGGAGGTAACGGCCGTATGCCCGTACAGATGATCTTGCCCCTCGTCGGGTTCGGGGATGATGGAGTCCATTTGTTGCCAGGCTTGAAGAGTGCCATCGGTGCCTATTTTGGTGCGGTAAATGATGTCTAGGGCGGAGCCATGATACGGATGGCAAGCTGGTGAGCCACCCATCACGTACAAATAATCGCCAGATCGAACGGCCGTTGAAAATTGCACGCTGGTTAGTTGTGGCACTTCGGTTTGAGGAACCCAGTCTGTAATCGTTCCATTCGTTAGTTTGGCGCGGTAACTAATCGGTTGTGAATTGATGAACTGACCATAACAGTCTAGAGGTTGTTGTTGGTACGTGCGCCCACCAAAAACGTAAAAACTGTCGTTTTCAGCAGCAACGGCCGTATGCGACATTACCGGAAATGGCAGCTCTTTTTCTAACTCCCACTCTAAATTACCGCAGGTGTCCCCAATTGGGGCGGAAAATACGTAAGGGGTTGGCTCCCAAGGGTTGTTGTTGAAGTTGCTCACACGTGTCCCGCCAATGATATAGATGCGATCTTTAACTACGACGGTTGCATGATAAGAAACGCCATGCTTGTAATCCAGCGCGTCAAAAACGGTTTGCGGTTGCCAGGCATCAAATTTTTCCCAATCCTGAATTGAACCATCTGCTCCCAACGGAGCACAATAAACATGCTGGTTGAGTTTTGCCGAGCCGTCCTTGTAATAATAGCCCCCTATCAGATAGATGTTGTTATGAACGGCCGTTGCTGTAAACCCATACAGTGCCAATGGTAATGGCGTCAAATCTGGCAAACTGCTGCCATTGGTGCCGCTCCATTCACCTAAGGAACCATCCGGGTGAATCTCTGCGTGTGTCGCGCGATCCGTGCGCACAATCTGGTTTTTGTTGCCAAAAGTATTCCCACCGCCAAACAAATATAAATATTCCTGGTTATCTACTTCAGCCACAACGGCTTGCCCAGCGGCCGTTTGATAAGGCGCTTGGCTTCTGTTCCATTGAATAAATGAATCGGAGGCATCGGGGTTGTCGGACGATTCTGTCTGGAAAACAACCGGTAAAAACAGGGTTGTAGAGCCGGGCCACTCAGTATTCTGTCCTTTTACCAAAATAGTAATCCCCAGAAGGCCAATTACAACCAGCAAAGCAAACCCAACAAAAAGGCGTACTCTTTTTGCCCACTGAGGCGCTGGTTCTAATTGATGGCCTTGGTTCATAACATAGTTTGGCAACAGACCGCCAGGTATTGCATGGCCTGAATTGGGTGCATTATGGCCCTACCGGAGGTTCGTCTGTTGGCTGAATTTCTTCGACAAATACAGACCTGTTTTCAGATTCGGCCAGGGCATAATGAATGCCATCGCTGGGGCCTTCCATGACGGCCACGTTGATGAAATAAGTCCCCATCGGATAATCAATATTGTTTACTTCAAACTGGTAGTGATGGTCTTTTGTCCAGGTAATGCTGAACCTGGCCTCTGGCCGGGGGTCTGCTTCTGACCAGAAGCGGACGGCAAAGTTTTGCGTGGCGCTTAGCTGCCCGTCCCAGGTCCAGGCCAGAGATACGGCCCCGCCGGGCAAAAATTGCAGGTTTGTGATGATTGGGTCGTTGTATTCAGGGCGTGGTGTATTTGTGGGTGCCGGCGGACTAGTCGGAGCTGCGCTTTGTGTTGCCGTTGCTGTTGGTGCCGGTATGGGCGACGAGACGGCCGTTTCCTCCACAACAGCTTCATTGGTTGGTTTTGCTGTTGGGGGAAGGGTGGAAGTGGGAACGGCCGTGTTCGCGGTTTCAGCCACTTCTTCTTCCGCTGCTGCTGTTGCACCTGCCGTTTCTGGCTCTTCAGACGAAGCAACATCAATGATGATAGGTACGGCCGTTTCTTTACAAGCCCCCTCAACCTTCATTTGGATTGAGATTGTGCCTTCATGGTCAGGCACGGTAAACGAGATTTTGTTGTCTTTTGGGTCGAAAAAGTTCTCGCTAAATTCTGCGGGCACAGTTGACCAGATGTAATCCAAATTCGGGCTGATTTTGTTGGCCCGAAAATCCAGCACGTCACCCGGCTCCACCACCGAGTAGCCAAAATCCGCAATGGCGATCCCCAACCCGCAATCAGCGACCGCGCCAAGGTCGTTTTCGGCCGTTTCAGCTGCTTCAACCCCTGGCTTACAACCACCAACTGCCAGCAACAAGATAACCATCGCCCAAACCAGTTTCTTTGTTTTTATTGTCATGATTTTCCCCGGAGAAATCGCTCGTAGCCATTCAAACCATCTGGTAAGCATTCGCATTTTTGCCTGTTCCCGTTGGAAATAGCAACATTTAGCCTAAAGTTGAATTTCCAGAGAGCAGAACGGTTACCAAATAATTTTGGTGGCTGGGTTACTACTGTGAAAAGTTTAACTGGAACTCGAAATGTTCGGGCTGATTATCATATAACAGCGAAATGACAATCAGGTCACTATCATCAAACGTTGACGACGGACGCCAGATTACAGACCATTTTTCGCCATCTTGCAGTTCAATAAGATTCTGCTTCCCCGATTCCCAAAAAACCAACACATTTTCGTCTGTCTCAATCAATTGCTGGCACTCTGTGGATAAATCGTCTGTGGCTGAGGTCCAATCTACCCACAAATTCAGCGATTGTAACGAGCCAGTAATGGCAACTGGATCCCCCTCATAAAACGCCACATATTCATCTTGGCCATTTTGTATGTGCAGGCGCGGTACGGCCGTTGCCAAACACTCTGTTGTCGTAGGCGCATCATCACCAGCACGAGGCAGCAAAATGGCAATGGCCACGATAACAGCAATAACAACGATTGCCCCACCCCAGCGCAGCAGCTTAGGCACCGCCCAAAAATCCCAACGAGTGGCCCGGCGAGCTTTCTTTTGTTGGTCGGCAATTTCCTGGCGTAGTTGAACGGCCGTTTCATGTGCCCCTAATGGCTTGAGCAAATTTAGAGCCTCACTGTACTGCTTTTGTGAAATTGCGGTGCGTGTTTGCTCTAAAACAGACGCTATCTTTTCCACCACCTCCGCCAGTAGCTGATTCACATCCTCATAATTGGGCGACAATGAATCAACCTCATCGAATAGGTTGTGCGCCAAATACCATTGCCCTTGTTGCATAGCGGCCTTGCCTGCCTCATATTTTGCAACTGCCTGAATCATGCGGCGCACAAAGGCTAATTTTTCCTTGTTTTCCGGTGTTTCAGAAGCGCGGGTTAGAAAATATTCAGCATCCTCCCAGCGCTTTTCTTTAAGCGCCAGCTCACTTTGGTAAAGAATGCCAGAATCATTCTTTCTTTTTCTGGTGCGCTCAATCGCTTCCTTGGCAGCCATGCTTTCTGGTCGCATTTCCAAAGCGCGGACATACGCTTCGATGGCGGCTTCCCACTGCTTTTCTTCACGGTACGCTTTGCCCTGCTGCATAAACAGATCAAACAAGTGTGCTTCACGGGCCTGCCTGAGACGATTAATCACCTCGCTTGCGGTGGCAAAGCGAGCCGAAGGTTCTTTGGCCAATGCTCTGGCAAAAATTGTGTCGAATTGGGCGGGTAATTCCGGTATCAACGATGTAACTTTGGGGGGCGGATCGTTTTCTATTGCCTGCTGCAACGTTTCTGGCGTGTTGCCAGCAAAGGGAGGCTGCCCGGTTAGCAGCTCAAAAATCATTACCCCAAATTGATACACATCTGTTTGGGCGGTAACAGGCTCGCCGCGCCACTGCTCCGGGGCCATGTAGGGCATGTAACCCAAACGATCCGACGGGCTTTCCGGGTTCATCACGGCTTTGGTTAGCTCGGCAACGGCCGTAATCTGAAAATCAGTCACATAACATTGCCCAACCTCGTCAACCAGTACATTCCCCATGTTGATGTCGCCGTGAACCAGGTTGGCCGCGTGAAGATTGTCCAGAGATTGGGCCAGGCATTGGGTTAACTCATAGATGGTCTCTACAGACAATACGCGCTCTTTTCTGAACCGTTCGCGTAAAGATGAGCCTTCCACAAACTGCATGGCAATGTACGGCCGTCCTTCATCCTGATCCATGTCATAAATGGGCACAACGGACGTATTCTGTGGCAAATTTAGCAGCAAATCACGCTGCTTCTGAAACTGCTTTTGGAACGATGGGTACGGAATCAGCTCGTGCTTGAGCACCTTTAGCGCAACTTGCCGTTTATCGAACAAATCGTACGCCAGATACACCGCCGCCAAACGGCCGTGTTGCAGCTCCTCTCTAATCTCATACCGATTCTTAACCAACCGGGGGTGCAGCAAATTAGCGACCTCTTCGGCCAACTCCAGGCAGCTCTTGTGCCGGGCCAGCGGGTTCTTGGACATCGCTTTTTCCAAAATGGGCTGAATGTCCTTAGGCAAGCGCTCATTGAAGTCACGCGCTACCGGAATGGGGCGATGCACATGCCGGTCCATTAGAAGCTCCATGTCTTCTTCAGGAAACGGCCGTTTCCCCGTCAACATCTCAAACAGCGTCACCCCCAACTGGTACACATCCGTAAACGGCCCCACCGCTTCGCCCAGCCACTGCTCCGGTGCCATGTAAAACGGCGATCCCCCATACGATTGGGGCACAAATCCTGGTTCAATCTTGTCTACCGATGCTGCCAGGCCAAAATCAGCCAGAAAAACGGTTCCTTCTTCGTCTAGCAAAATGTTGGGAGGCTTAATGTCCCGATGCACAATGCCTTCACGGTGCGCCTTTTCCAACGCCGCCGCCAACCGATTCAAAATCAGGCTTGCCTCTGCCAAAGGGATGGCTCCATTTCGGGCCAGCCGCTTGTGCAAAACATCCGGCATCAGGCGCATCACCAAATACAGCTTGCTGGTATTTTCATCCTGGCCAAAATCATGCACTGGCAAAATAGCGCGATGCTCCAACCCGGCAATGGTTTTTGCCTCGTTTAAAAACCGCTCCTGAAACTTGTCGTCTTCCGAAAAATTCCGGCGAATTATTTTAAGAGCAACCAGCCGACCCAGCTTGGGGTCGCGTGCCGAAAAAACTTCTGCCATCCCCCCCTGGCCCATTTCAGCGATGATTTCATATCGGCCAAACTTCTCGAATATCATGCACACTACCTTCTGAATGGAATCAAAAAAGTCCAAACCCACGATTCGCAACGAATACAATACAACCCAAGACCGCGCTGGAGTTAGTAGAATATATAGTTTCAACAATACAATAAGGTAATTGCTAACGATACGAACGCAACTGCGGAGCATTATACAGAACTCTAAAGCGTAAAGTCAAAGCCCCAATTTGCCCAAATATTCCCGACTCAGGTAAGATCGTGCCATGTTATTTGCAAATCAACTCGTTATTCTGCGTGGTGGTGGCGATTTGGCTACTGGCATTGCTTACCGCCTGCACCACGCTGGCTTTCCCGTTATCGTGTTAGAACTAGCACAGCCGCTTGTTGTTCGGCGCAAGGTGGCTTTGGCAACGGCCGTTCTGCAAAACCAGCTCACCATCGAAACCCTCCATGCCCAACACGCCGCCACCCTCGAACACGCCCTGCAACTGGCCCACTCCGGCACGATCCCCGTCCTCGTTGCCCCAGATTTTGCGGTTATCCGTAATCGGTTATCCGTAATCGGTGAACAGTTACCGATTACCGACCACCGACCACCGACCACCGATTACCGATTACCGATTTTAATTGACGCCCGCATGGCCAAACGCAACATTGATACCCACATGGATCAGGCTGAACTCGTCATCGCCCTTGGCCCCGGTTTTACCGCCGGGGTGGATTGCCACGCCGTCATCGAGACGATGCGAGGGCACACCCTGGGGCGCGTCATCTGGCAAGGCAGCGCCATCCCCAACACCGGTACGCCTGGCATTGTGGCGGGCAAAGGTGCCGAGCGGGTGTTGCGTGCCCCAACAGCGGGGGTGGTGAACTGGCGACTGGAGATTGGAGATTTGGTCAAAGAAGGCGATCTCATTGGCGATGTAGCGGGCGAAAGGATAGCTGCACCGTTTGACGGTGTGCTACGTGGCCTCATCGCCCCCGGCACCGAAGTGCCCGCTGGCCTAAAAATTGGCGATCTGGATGCACGAGCCGACGTTTCGGCCTGCTTCACCATCTCTGAGAAGGCGCTGGCCATCGGCGGTGGCGTGCTAGAAGCGATCCTCACCCACCTGAACCAACAGTAGACATGATCAGGATTAACGTTATGTCAAAAAATCATCCACAGATCACACAGATTTCGCAGATTACACAGATTTTTAGCCGTTAATCTGCGAAATCTGTGGATCAGTTCTTATTTCCAATATTGACTAATTATGAGCTATTTCACTTTGCTTACCGCGTTTAATCTGCAACCTCGTGGCGAACTTATTGCCTTGGTGGGCGGCGGCGGCAAAACCAGCCTGCTGTTTGGCCTGGGGGCGGCGCTGCCGGGGCGACGCATCCTCAGCACCACCACGCGCATTTTTGCCGCGCAAATGAGCCGGGCCGAGGAATTGGTTTTTGCCACAGAGGACACAGCGGAAAATGAGCAGGTGATCGGTGCGGCCTTGGATCGTCAGGGGCTTTGTTTGGTGGTTGGGGCCGTTGAAGGCGAAAAAGCGCGGGGCGTGCCGTCGGAGCTGCCGGGCCGATGGCTGGCGCGACCAGACGTGGATTTTGTCCTGGTGGAGGCGGATGGCTCGCGAATGCGGCCGATTAAAGCGCCAGCTACGCACGAGCCGGTGATCCCGACGGAGACGACGCTGGTGGTGCCAGTGGTGGGGATTGATGCGCTGGACGGCCGTTTCTCCCAAGTTACGCATCGGCCAGAAATTGCAGAAGAGCTGCTTCGGTATTCGGTAATCGGTGATCAGTTATCGGTGGAGAACGTGGCGGGGCTGATTGCCCATCCGCAGGGAGGGCTGAAAAATGTGCCGGACGGGGCGCGGGTGGTGCCGTTTATCAACAAGGTGGAAACGCCCGTACAGCTCCACGCCGCCCGCCAGATTGCCCGCCACCTACTGCATACGCCCCGCATCGAGCGCGTGATCATTGGCGCAACCAAAACGGCCGAACCGGTACGAGAAGTTCACCAACGAGTCACGGCCGTCATTTTGGCGGCGGGGGAGGGCAGGCGGATGGGTTTGCAAACGAAGCAGCTTTTGCCCTGGGGCAGCACCACCGTTTTGGGCCAGACCCTGGCCAACGTGCAGCAAACGGCCGTTCATAACCACCTCGTCATCACCGGGCATGAAGCTGAGGTAGTACGCCAGATTGCCCAAACCGCAGGCGTGCAGACTTTACATAATTCCAACTATGCCGCTGGGGAAATGATTTCATCACTGCAAACGGCCGTACGCCACCTGGATGAATCGGTAACGGCCGTACTGGTGATGTTAGCCGACCAGCCAATGGTGCAGCCAGCCACGATTGATTTGCTGCTGGAAGCGTACTGGCAAGGGCATGGCGACCTCATCGCGCCTGCTTTTGCGGGGCAGCGAGGCAATCCGGTACTCATTGGCCGCCGCTTCTTTGCCGAACTGCTGGCCTTGCCCCACACCGAGGCCCCACGCACGCTGCTGCGCCGCCATTCCAACTTGCTCCACCTTGTCCACGTGCCCACCAACGACGTCCTGCGCGATCTGGATAGCCCCGAACAGTATGAACAAGAACGGCAAAAATGGGACGCAGATAAACGCTGATGAGGCAGATTTGCTTCCTTCTCGCTGAAAACAGCGAAGATTTATAGCTAGTTGACAGCTTCCCCCCCCTGCTGTGGGCAGGTCTTCTAAATTGCGGGCTGTGGCCGGCGTCCCCGCCGTGCCACTTTCTTGGCCAGAATGAATTGTGTGATAAGTGGTGATTGTTTGGGTGGGGAACGGCCACCAAACTTCTGCTAAAATTCGAGGGTTCACATTTATAAAGTCGGCGGCGCGGCGGGACGCCGAGGCCGCAGCCGGGGTGAGGTTTCGCGCTCGCCGAAGACCGCGCCACAGCAGTGGGATACGTCGCAAAGGTAGAACCGCAATAGAGGCATAGATTATGCTTTTTTTTAGAAAGTTTCTAGTTTCTGTTCGAACTTCACGAAGTAAGTTCATTGTGTTTTTTCTTGTCATTGTCAGTTTTGTCGTTTATCCAGCAATACTCAATCCATTAGGGGTTTTCCAGCGAAACTGGCTACCCGCTAGGTCTCATACTGTCATTGATAACACCTTGCCCCTTGAACTCGCCTGGTCATACACCACAAACGAAGCATTAATCGTTCCCCCGCGAATGAACAGTCAGGTAATCGTGCTGTTACATGGAAGCAGTATACTTACAGCGTTAGATATTCATACAGGTCAAACAAAATGGGAATACACATTAGATTCAGCCATCGGAGTGCCAGAATCTAAGTTTGTCTTTGATTTAAATGAAGAGTATTTGGTAATTGTGGTTGATAAACAAGAACTCTTAGCCCTTGACGCAAACAGTGGGCATAAAATTTGGCAAAGAGAATTGCCCGTTTCTTTTAATTCAACCTCCAATGTTATGTTAGTCGAGAATTTTGTTGTTGTCAGTGCATTTTCTGTAGTTCCTTCTACAGAAGGATACATAGCAAGTTATCGGCTTGGTACTGGTGACTTTATAGCCCAAATTCTTATACCTTCCCGCTCATTCGGTTATCAATTATCTTGCTCTGATTCCGTTGAAGCTAATAACTCTGCTAAGGAAGTGATCTGCATCACTTTGTACGGCAAGCTGTGGTTGGTTGAGCTTGATGAAGAGAGATTACACATTGCTGAAACTTACTCTGTGCCTCTCTACAGCTTTGACATACCTTCTTATCAAGATGGGTTTTTATTCTCGAATCCCTCACCCGTCGCGGCTCCACAAGTATATGATATAGCAAATAACAAGGAGTTTGATTTGCCCACAAGCTGTTCTCAAGATAACACCTCACACCCTGTTACATCATATAATGACTTGATTTTGATTTCTAATGGATGTAACGAACTGTATACAATGAATATTAGCCAGCTCGAACGAGATCCCAATTGGGTTTTTCGTGCCAATGAAGAAATTGTATCTTCTTTTATAACAATTGATGGGGAATTGGGATTCTCGCTTAATGTCAGAGGGGAAGTTGTGGGTGTTTCATTAGCCAACGGGGAAGAAACAGGGCGGATTAAAACTACCCCAAGTCATTTAAGCGGCGGACAGTTTCGCAACAATTTATCTGTGTTCCCCCCTTATCTATTCGCTATAATGGATGGAACCACTTTGCTTGCTTTTAAGCAAGAACCTTAGTCTTGAGTTGACTGCTGCTGTGTGGTCTTCCACAACGTATTGTGTCGCCCCCCTCCTGCTCCGGGCAGGTCTTCACGCTCGCGCTGTGGCCCTTGCTCTGGGCAGGTCTTTTAAATTGCGGGCTGTGGCCGGCGTCCTCGCCGTGCCACTTTCTTGGCCATTGCGTAACAGAATTAGTTTAGTTGGGGAACGGCCTGCTTCCTTTTGCTTTTTACTTGGGTGGGGAACGGCCGTTTCTCACCAAGCTTATGCTAAAATGCAACGATTCAGCAGGACGAAGCAGGCGGCGCGGCTGCGCATACATGCGCCGACGCCGAGGCCGCAGCCGGGGCAAGGTTCCGCGCTCGCCGAAGACCGCGCCACAGCAGGGGCTATTATCTGTGTAAATCAGTGTTTGCCAGTGTCTAATTTTCTTTTCAATCAAAATGATAAGTGGTTAGGTACGCCATTGATATGTGTTAATCTGCAAAATCTGCGGTAGCTGTTAACATAACGCGATCCCCTCAGCAATTTACCGCAGCAGCGCGTCAACTGTTTCTACCAAATGGGTGGCTCGCTCTGCCAGCAGGTGGGCAATGAGCCGATGCAGCTCAGATGCCACTTCTGGCGCGTTGGCTTCCATCTGGGCTAACTTTTGGCGCGTGAGCTGGTAGACCACACCCGGCTTGTCGGCCACCACTGAAGCCGTGCGCACCTGCCCCAAATAGAACCCAATTTCCCCCACGACCCGACCGCTGCCCATTGTTTCCAGGCGAACGGGTTCTTGAGACGGCCGTTCCAACTGCGCCGTCACCTGTCCAGATTCTACAAAGAGCAGCACGTCCGGGGCATCCCCCTGCCTGATTAAAACATCCCCAGAGGCAATCTGGCGACGTTCAAAATAGCTCATCAGCAATGCGGTATGGGCCATGCCTGGCAGAATTTGGGCCAACATTTCAGCTAATCCTGGCGGGATTGGCTCGTCTGCTGCATCAGGGTTGGCAGCCAGCAACCTGTTTTCGCACCACTCCATACCTTCGTCCAGCGAGGCAAACCAGCGCACGCTGTCATCGGCGGCCAGAGCCGTTGCGAGCTGCTGCTGGAACTGTGGCTTCACCCCCGTAAACAGGAGGATGCCAGATTGTTTCTGGGCCAACATCTGCAACTTTTGGAAGCTGAGAACGGCCGTAGAATCCAGCCCTGTCACGCGATGAAAATCAAGCACCATAAACTGTAGCTGGGGCAAATTGGCGTCCGCCATGCGCTCCCGAATGCGGCGGTAGAGTAAATCGGCCGTGCCAAAAAAGAGAAATCCTTGCAGCTGCCACACATGAACCTGCTCGCGCACATCTTTCAGCCGCCGCCGCTCGTTGGGTTCCCGCGTCACGCGGCTGCGCACGTATTGCCCGGAACGCTGGTTCCAGACGACATCGGTACGGCCGTAATTCACGCCAAACAGCACTACCGCCGCCACCAATCCCACCAAAACCCCCTGCAAAAAACCAATTGTGGCAATCACCACCACAATCAACACAATGATCAGAGCATCCGCTTTGGGCAGCTTAACCCACGACTCAATGACCCAATCCACCAGAAAATCAATGCCCAAATAAAGCAGCAAGCCCCCCACAACCAGTTTTGGCACAAATGCCAGCACTGCCGCCCCTTGAAACAGCACAATGGCACACAAAACGGCCGAAATCAGCCCCGTTAAGCGCGTGCCTGCGCCCAGCTTGAAATTTAAAATTGACAAACTGAGCTGCTGGTAACCCACAAAACCACCACCAAAACTGGCCAGCACATTCCCTAAACCAGCCGCTTGCAGTTCGCGGTTCAAATCCACGTCTTTGGCTGTACTCAGTTCCAAACCGCCCGCATTTAGCAGCAGGGAGATAGTGCTCACAATCAAAATCGTCAAAATGCTGCCCGCCTGGCTGCCGATCGCTTGCCAATCCACCAGGCTAAAATCCAGATTGGTTAACGGCGTCCACAAGCTTTGGTTAGGGAACGGGCCCAACAGCCAGCCGTCGGCCGTGATCTCGGCCACAGAAAAGCCCAAAAGCCAGACCGCCACATAAAACAGCAGCACGCCACCCAGCACCATCCCCGGCATGAACAAAAAATGGGCAACTTTGCGGTTGCCCCAAAAGAGCGCCAGGGCAAACAACAGCCCCGGCAGCCAGCGCAGCAAAACCGCCCCTGGCAGCAAGGCGGGCAGCCCTGCCCAGGTGATGGGCAGGTCGGTGAGCAAACCCAAAGCGCCAATGGCTAACAGCCAGCCTGTGCCACCCAAAAAGCCGCCAATAACCGGATACGGCAAAAAGCGGACCCAACGCCCGGCCTTAAACGTGCCGAGCGCCAAATAAAACAGGCCGGTAAACAACGTGGTGAGGGCAACGGCCGTTACCACCGTGACAAAAATCGTTTCTGCGCCAGCCGTTACGCGGCCCGCAATGGCCGTTGAAATAACCGCCAAAATAGCCGCAGGCGCATCCTGATTGCCAGAAACCGTGCCGGGCAACGTGGTGAGCAAAGATGTGGCAACGGCCGTTACAATGGCCCCAACCAGCGCCAGACCAATGCCGCTGGCCGTAAATGGGCTCAGCACGCCGGGGAAGATGAGCGCGGCAAATGAAACCGCCAGCACCACTTCAAACAAAGCCAGAATTGTGCCGCCCACAAAGGAGGGAACCAGATATTTTAGTGAAAATTCACCCTTTAATTTGGCCCAAAAAGATTGTTCAGAAACTGCATCCATGACCTGCCCTCGGTTCTCTGTGTAAATATCGTTGGTGGTTGGTAGCGGGTGCCAACCCTTAAAAACTTTTTTCGGCTAGCCGCTTCTCCACACGAGCCACTGTGGTGGGATCCCCAATTTGGTGGAAGATAGCCAGACTTTTTTGATAATGTACTTCGGCCTCAGGGCGGTTTTGGCTGGCAACGGCCGTATCTCCCAAATAGATGTGGCACAAGCCTTGCCCACGCGCATCGCCCATCTCTTCTCGGATTGCCAAACTCTCTTCATAATGCGCCCGTGCCGTGGCAAAATCCCCCAGCGCGGCCGCCACACGCCCCAGATTGGCCAGCGAAAAGCCCATGCTCCAACGATTGCCCAGCGCCTGCTCTAGCTGCAAGCTGGCGTGCGAATGAGCCAACGCAGCCACGTAACGTTCCTGGGCAAAAGCGATCTGGCTCAAAATGTTGCTGCTGATTGCCTGGCTGTAGCGCAGACCGTTTTCGGCCGCTATTTCCAGCGCTTCCTGGGCCAGGGCAACGGCCGTTTCCGAATCATCCAGCGATTGATTAACCACCGCCAAAAAGTTTAGCGTGTAGGTCAACGCCTCCGGGTCTCCGTCTGGGTGCAGCGTGGCCAAACTTTGGCTCAGCAGATCCGCAGCCGGGTACGGCTTGCCAGATAAAAAGGTGAACCAGCCCTGCCGCGCTGCCAGGTTGGCCACCAGTGCCCGCGGCGCTCGCCCATCCAGGCGATTGGCAGCCAGACCAAATAGCTCTACGCCTTCCTGAAACCAGCTTCGCATATACAAAAAGAGCGACAGCGCGGGCGTCGCTTTTTCTACTGCCCGCACATCGTCTTGGGCCACAGCCAGCCGCCACGCCTGCCGAATATTGTCAATTTCCAAATTGAGCGCAGCCAACGCTTGAAGCTGATCGTGGCCGTGCAGCGCGGTTTCTTGTTGCGTGACAAAGTTGAGGTAGTAACGGCCGTATCCCCCCTGTAAATCGGCCAATTCTGCCCCAACGGGCAACTGTTCCGCAGCAAATTGGCGTACCACCTGCAACATTTCATAGCGAGACGCTGCCGTACGGCCGTTTTCATCCACCCGCCGCCGCAAAAACGATTTGTCCAACAAGGCCGAAAGCTGGGGCAATCTGGCTTGCGCCACTTCTGCCGCCGCTTTGCGCTCAAACCCGCCCTGAAAAATTGAAAGCCGCGCCAATGTCTGCTGCTCATCGGCGGTGAGCAACTGCCACGAGTAATAAAACACGGCCCGCAGGCTGTGGTGGCGCACGGGCTGCCCTAACCGGCTGCCGCTCAATCCATCCAGATTGTGCTGAAGCTCGGCCAGAATTTCCGGGCAAGAAAGCAGTCGCACCCAGGCAGCGGCCAGCTCAATGGCCAGCGGCAGCCCTTCGAGCAGTTGGCAAATGTTAGCAACGGCCGTTGCCGACCATTCCCCGGCTTCTGTGAGCGTAAAACGTGCTTCCACCTGCTGCGCCCGCTGCACAAACAGCGCCATCGCCGGGCTGGTGTCTGCGCTGGTGGGGGTTGTGGGCAAACCCGCCAGCGGCAGCGCCCACTCCCCCGCCAAATTCAGCCGTTCCCGCGAGGTGACCAAAATGTTCACCCCAGGCGCTTGCTGGTAAAGCTGCAAAATGAGCTGGCGACCCGCCGCCATCAAATGCTCCAAATTATCTAGCAGCAGCAGCATTTTTTTGTTTTTCAGGGAATTTACCAGCTGCGCTTGTGGGTCTGCTGCTCCAGCAAAGGTAAAACCCAGCGCCTCGGCAACGGCCGTTACCACCGGATTAAAGTTAGACGAATCAGCCAGCGCCACATCCGCCAGCGGCACAAAAAAGACGCCGTGCAAAAATGGCCCCAAATGCGCGGTTGCCGCCTGCCAGCCAACCGCCAGCGCCAGGCTGGTTTTGCCAATGCCTCCTGGCCCCACGATGGTGTGCAGCCGCTGGTCTGGGTTTACCAATTGGGCGCTCAATTGGGCCAGCTCTTCTTCGCGGCCTATCAGCGGTTGGGCTTGTGGCGGCAGGTGATACGGCCGTTCCTCCTCTGCCGTGCGAATTTGTTCAGCCAGAGCGGCTGTTTCTGGTAAAGGGTCTACCCCCAACTCATCCAGCAATATCTGGCAAAAGGCATCGTAGCTCATCAGCGCGGCGCTGCGTTCCCCTTGCAGCGCCAAAATTCGCATCACCTGCTGCTGTGCCGATTCACGCCACGGCTCGATGGCCAGCTGCTGGCGCGCAAAATGAGCTGCCTGCTCATACTCGCCGCGCCGCTCGTGGAACGCCGCCAGCTCGTCCAGCGCCGCTAACGCCTCCGTTTGAAACTGCTGCCGGTAGCCCAGCGTCCACTCCTCGAAGGCGGCGCTGTCTTCCAAAAAGAAACCCTCCAAAAACGGCCCTTTGTAGTAAGAAACGGCCGTTGCCGCCAATGCCATGCAGTCAGCACAAACCCCGTCTCGCCCGCCCGCGTGCGCTGCACACCCCACCAAACCAGCCCGGAACTGCACCACATCCAACTGGTGCTGGCTCGCCAGGTTGAACTGGGTGGATTCACGATTACTCAGCAAGAAGGGCGGTTCAGCCTGAGCATCGTGAATTGCTTTGCGCAGGCGGCTCAGGGTTTGGCGCAGGTTGGTGCGGGCTGCCTCGTCGGGCATATCCGGGAAGAGCAGACCAATGAGCAGTTCGCGACGGTGCGGGCGGTTGGCTTCCAGCGCCAAATAGATGAGCAGCGCTTCAATCCGCTTGGCGCGGGATTCGGGGATAGGTTGGTTATCTACGGCTGCCAGAAAGCCACCAAAAAATTTGAGGGTTAGCTGCATGGAATTGCGCCATCCTTGCAAAAAACGAAGTAAATTGTTGAAGGGGTTGGTGGATTTTAACTGATGGGGGGATTTGTGTCACGTTTGTGTCACGGAACGGCCATATCCTGCCAAACAGAACAGAGCAAGCAAATCAGGTGAGTAAAGGAAAAAATCATGTTCGCAACAACAACTGTCCAAACCCAAAAATCAACCCACTGGATGAATAAAGTTGTCTCCCGCTTCACCCAAAAAGCCGCTCCGCTGCCCACCCTGACCCAGGCCACCGCCGGACGCGCCATCGCTGATTCAAAGTACATCGGTGTTTGCCAGGTACCGTTGAGCCAGATCACAGGCACCGCCAGCGACGCTCGTAGCCATGATTTTGATGCTAACTTTCGCCTGACCAACGGCCACAGCCGCAGCCGTCTGGAAGGTGTGCGCCAGGCCCGTCGGCAGATGGCTGCTTTGCCGCCAATCTCCCTGGTCGCCGTGGGCAACAGCTACTACGTGCAGGATGGCCACCACCGCGTTTCTGTCTTTCGGGATTGCGCACAAGAGACCATCACTGCCCACGTCACCGTTTTGCAACTGAGCTAATCGCAGCAATCATCCTTCAAGTTTACAAATTTCGTTTACGCAAATGCAGTCAGAGCGTCGCCAGGCGCGAAGCGCCCTCGTGCGGGCATTGCGAGGCTTTTGATATTTATTTACGATGTCAGGCGGGTTTTTAGCCAGGGGCGTCTTCTTCCAGACCAATGGCCATGAGGTAGCCACGTGCACGTTCCGTAAGGGGGTACTGGTTCACCAGGGCCCAAAAGCTGGGGCCATGATTGCTCTCTTCCAAGTGGGCCAGTTCGTGCACAATAACGTATTTCAGCACCCAATCTGGCATGGAAGCCAGGCGATGGCTAAGCCGAATGGTGCCCAGGCTGGGGGTGCAGCTGCCAAACCGTTTGTTTTGATTTGTGACGTAGCGGATTGATTGCCATTTTAGCCGACCTGTAAAGTATGTTTGGTTTAGCTGCTGGGCCAGCGCCTCCAATTCCTCATCGGAAGCGGGGGTGCGGCCCATTTTGTTTTGCAGCCGCTTTTGCAGCTTCTGGATGATGCCATTGAGCTCTTTCTGGCTCATGCGGGCGGGAGCGCGCACAACTAACTCGCCGTTTTGCAGCTCGGCGCTCACCGTTTTTTTACGGCTCTGGCTGCGAATCACCTTCACGGGCCAGGCTGTCTCAATCTTTTTTGTATCCATTCTATGGCTAGTTTCCCTCTAATTGGCTAGTATACCTCAACTGTTGATGACGCTTTACTTGAGGTTAGCCGATGAAAAAATTAACTTTCCCGAATCCATTTCCCCATGCCCACCCGCCCGTTCAGGACGTAAACAAAATTTTAGCAGACCAGGCGACTGCCGGGCAGCGAGCGGCGGACTGGGTGGCAACGGCCGTTGGCTCTTGGCAGTTTATCATTGGGCAGGCTGTCCTGCTATCAGTTTGGGTGATTATCAACGTCACGGCCTGGATTAGCCATTGGGACCCTTACCCCTTTATCCTGATGAACCTTTTCCTTTCCGCCCAGGCTGCATTTACCGCGCCAGTGATTATGATGAGCCAGAACCGGCAATCGCTGCGTGACCGTCTGGAAGCCCACAATGATTTTATGATCAACCAGAAGGCAGAAGAGGAAATTCGCGCCATTTTGACTCAGCTTGACGCCCAAAATGTGGCCCTGGCGGAGATTCATCAACAAGTAACCCAGCTTCTGGCCAATCGCAATGAACCAAGAAATGCGTGAGGTTACGCTCAAAAAACGGTTACGGCCGTTTAACATCGGCCCCCTCACCATTCGTTGGTTGAGCTATCTGGTTCCCCTGGTGTTGGTTGGTCTGGCTGTCCATCTTTTGCTGCCCCAAATTGCCGGTCTCAAGCAGGCGTGGCAAACGATACAACAAATGCCCTGGTGGTTGGTGGCGCTGGCTGTGGTGGCGCAGATTGCCAGCTATAGCGGCAGCGGCTATTTGCTAACGGCGTTAGCTGCCATGCTGCAAGAGCGCCTGACTTTGCTGCGGGGTACGATCATCACACTGGCCGGAAGCAGCATGGGACTGGTAGCTGGCGGCGTGGTGGGCAATTCCGCAGCCATCTTCCGCTGGACTGCTGGCAGTGGGGTGAGTGGGCAGGCGGCCGGGTTATGTGGCACGCTGCCTTCCCTGTTTAATAATTTGCTGCTGGTTGTTATGGCCATATTGGGGCTGTTCCATTTGTTGGTCATCCACCAATTAACGCGCTTGCAAGGGATCAGTTTTAGCCTCATTTTAACGCTACTGACACTGCTGGTGGCAACGGCCGTTTACGGCGTAACACATCCAGCATGGCTGCTGCGGGTTATGAAAAGTCTGGCAAAATGGTGGGCGGCGCTGCGAAAACGGCCGTACAACCCCGCTACAACCGAAAACAGCGTCAACCAGCTTGTCAATACCTGGATTATCCTGCGTAATGGCGGCTGGCGCGGGCCAGCCTTTGGAGCCGGGCTAAATATTGGCTTCGATATGCTTACCCTGTACCTGGTATTTGTGGCTTCCGGGCACGCCGTCAGCCCCGGCGTGCTGCTTACCGGCTATGGGCTTCCCTTACTCATTGGTAAAGTAGGCTTTTTGCCCGGCGGCGTTGGCATTGTGGAAGCAACCATGACTGCCATTTATGTGAGTATGGGCGTGCCAAACCATGTGACAGTGGTTGTTATTCTCGGCTACCGGCTGATTTCGTTTTGGCTTCCAACCCTGCTTGGCTTCCCTTTGGCGCTCTATTTGCAGCAGATAGCCCACGCCCCCGTTAGCCAGCAGACCAAAACAGAAGGCTCAAGTTAATCAGTTGGGTCTTCGCTGGTTTTCAGGTAGCGGTAGCCCCGGTTCCAGTAGATGAGTGGTGATTTTTTATCCCCAGGCGTGCCAGAAGCCTCAACTTTGCCAATGTAGATGGTGTGGGTTCCGGCTTCATACCGGTTGTTGACGGTACAGTCGAGCCAGGCCAGGGCATTTTGCAAGACGGGTGCGCCGGTAACGGCCGTTCCCCAATCCCCCACCGCAAACCGATCCTCATCCTTAATCCAGGCAAACCGGTTAGACAGTTCGCTCATCTCCTGCGACAAAATGTTCACGGCAAAAACCGCCCCTTCCTCCTCCAGCATTTCGTGACCAGAGGCGCGGTGGTCAATGGCAATCATAATCAGCGGCGGCTCTGGTGAGATGGAAGCAAACGCCGAAACAGTGAGGCCGTGGGGTTGTTCCTGGCTGGGGGATTTGATAGTAACGATGGTGACGCCTGCGGGAAAGAGGCGCAGCGCTTCACGAAATTTTTCTGAGCTGATGGTCATTTGAAAATCCTTCTGCGTGTAAGACCCCAAGGGTCTTTTGGTTTAAGCGAATTGTAAATGGAGAGACCCTTGGGGTCTGCAATCGGCCGTTGGCGGTAGGGTCAAGGCATACCTTGACCCTACTACCGCAAAAAGCGATTGTACCTTACTCGTTGCGAATTATAAGTAATCTTACGACAAGTCGCGGGTGGGCAAACCCAGGAAGGTGCGGGTGATTTTGGCAATGTCGCGTAAATCGTGGATTTGAGCGGCCAGTGCGGCGTGGCCTGCGCCCACCAGCAGCGTGGGTACCGGGTTGCGCGTGTGCTGCCGCTGATCCTTCTCTTCAATGTTCCCATGGTCGCTGGTGAGAATCAAGAGGCCGTTGGCATCGTCCCAGGCGTCTAGCAGGCCGCCCAGCACGGCGTCTATCATTTCCAGATGGGCAGCGGCGTCGGCCAGGGTGCCGCGATGCCCGGCGCGGTCGCTGGGCCAATGCTCGAAGAAGCTGAACTGGTAGCTGGGGGCGATATGGGCAATGTGCCGCCCGGCTTCGTCCAGGGTGAGCAGGGGGATGTCATCGTAGCCGAGATGATCGCGCCAGCCTTGCCCGGTAAAGCCGGGGCTGACGGCACGGCCGTTTCTTAAATCATCCGCCGTCATCAAAGCCAACCCCGCTTCCACCGCCGCCAGCGGCACCGAAGATAACATTCGTTTGCCCCGCGCTACGGCATCAAAGTAGCCCTGCGGGTACGGCGTGATCAGCGCTGCCTGCCCGCCCGCGTCCACTACCTCTTTGAACAAGGTGCCTTCGGCGATGACCGCCTGCACGGCGGGGTTGGGCTTGGGGCCGTAATGCTCGCCCACCAGTTCCGGCACGTTGCGTCCGGTCAAAATCGTCGCCTGCCCGGTGGCGCTTTGCGGCTTGTTGGGCAGTCCCAGATTGGCATCGGTGGGAATCAAACTGGCCCGCTCGGTAATGATCGGTTGGCGCGTGGTGTACCAGCCAGCACCCAGCAGCCCGGTGAGGGTTGGCAGGTTGGCGGTGACAAAGGGATTCACGGCGGAATCGTCCCCGCCCAAGCCCACGCCATCGAGGAAGAAGAGGTGAATGTAACGGCCGTTTTGCATAGTTTTCCAGTTTGCAAGTTTGCGAGTAGGCGAGTTTGCAAGTGAGTGTAGCGTGGGGGATAGGGGTTGGCAACTGGTCGTTGGATCGGTTTGTAGATCGATTAGGGAAACTAGACGTCGCCAAATTTTCTTTGCACTTTGCCAATTTGTTCGCTCAGGTAATCCCCGTAGCCCCAACCGAGGTCGCCGCCAGCGCGAAGCAGCTTGGTTAAGCGCCAGGAAAGGTTATGTGTTTCATAAAGCGGCGGGTTTGCCAGAAGCAACGCGCAGAAATCATCCAGCATCAGCTCCAGACCTTCGTAATACGGTTCATCAATGTCGCCGTATTCGTTGGTAAACCAGGTGCCCATCTCTAAAAAGGTAAGCATCAAATCGAGGGTTCCCGCTAAATCGCCCGTGGTTTGGCGGTAGTCGGTTACAGAACGGGCGGCAACCAGCATGTTGGGCAGGTCTGGTGTACCCCAACTATCGGTTGCCTGAAAATCATCTTTGATGCGCTGACGGAATTTTTCTAGCAGGGCTTCATCCGGTTGACCTTTGCTTAACAGCTGGCCGCACCAGGGACAGAAGCGAAAGCCGGTGGTTTTAAGCGATTTGTTTTGTTTTTGCCAATCAGAACAGGTACACGCAAGCATAAGATTTCCTAATTGAACTGATTTTTTCGTATTAGGGCAGGTCTGTTAGTCTCTAAAAAATTAGTTGGGTAAGGTGTCATTTCGAGAGCCTGCACTGAGGCTGCCGAAGTGTCCTCCGAGAAATCTTTCTACTATGCACATAAGATTCCTCACTCCGAAGACTCCGTTCGGAATGACAAGTTTGTTACCCGGTTTAATTTTTAAATTGCAAGAGACCTACCTCTATAAATCTTCGATAATCTCCAAGGGCGGTAGGTTTTCGACGATTTGGACGGTTTCCAGGCTGACCGAAATGACCTGCTTGATGAGGCGCAGGATGTAGGTTTCGTCGTCGAGGTTGTTGGGGTCGTTGGTGATGCCGCTGCGTTTGTCGGTTTTGATTTGGTATTGGTCGATGACCCAATCGAGGGCGGAGCGGTTGCCGAGTTTGTAGGCAAACACCTGGGGCGGGATGCCGTTTAGGGTGAGGAAATCGTTGTATTTGAGGCTGGTTTTGTCTTTGCTGAGGCGCATTTTTTGCACGCGGTAGTCCAGCGGTTCGTCCGGGTTTTCAATGTGTTGCAGGGGGTATTCGGGTTGGGCTTCGTAGTGGACGTGGATTTGGGCGAGGCGTTCACCAGCTTGGACGAATTGCCAGAAGTGCTGCGGCTGGACGAAGGGGATGCGCGGCAGTTCGCGGCGCAGGTTGGCGGCGTAGGTTTCGCGGTAGGTGGGGTGGTGCAGCAGGGCGTAGACGTAGTGGAAGATATGCCATTTGGTTAGTGTTGGCGAAGACCCGAAGGGTTTGTCTGTAGTTACTGTGGTTTGTTCGGGGGAAAACCCTTCGGGTCTGTTGGGGGCGGCGGCATAGGTGGTGCGGAACTGTTCCAGCGCCCAGTCGGTGATGTTTTCGCGCCGATTACGGCCGTCTTTGTTGTAGGTGTAAAAAGGAAGAGATTGTTGCGGGTCGGCATAAAGATTTAAATCTGGAATTCGATCCGTCATCAAAACTGCGAATTCTTTACGCCCATATCCGCCAACACAAATTACCTGATTGACAGTTTCAAAAACAGGGAAAACACTTTGCATCTGAGCACGTCTATGTGTAAACACTTTGTCAAAAAATAGATATTGGGTTGTAAACGGTCGATACAGTGATTTGCGTACTTTGTCACTTGAAAACTCTGCTAATAACCCCCGTTTTGCAAAGCTTCTAAGACTGCTACTCCATTTTATTTTTGTATCATCTTGAAGCAGAAAATCATTTGGTTGTATTGTTTTAGTTGTCCTGTGAAGCCATCGAGTTACTTCGCCATTGTATGATTCAATGGTCCGTTTCATATTCTCGATAACAGATTCACGATCAAAATTGTAAGCCCAAGCATCTCTATTCGTGCTAGCACCAAGACTGAACAACTTGAAAACAGTTTGTGTGTTCGAAATATTTGAAGTTTTAGCATCTTTTGTGCCTGTGGGAATGAATAAATCGAATTGGGCATCCATTTCTTGAGTTAGCCATACATTCTTCTGGTTTGGTTGAATTTCTTCCCATGAAATACCTTTAGAACTGTTTGCATGTTCAAGCACATCAAACTTTTCTGCTCTGGTCGCTTTCCAATCTACGGAATGATAGTAGATTTTGTCAGACTTAACGTTTGGTTTTTTTCTAACGAGAAAGGTAATAGCTACGCCAACCATTGCTGCAAGCCCAAAAACTGTATGCTTTTCTCCTAACGGTACCCCTTCACGCATTGAATCCTTACGAATATCTCCCTGTAAATTCAAGACGTATATCACATCAAAATCAAGTTGAAGGTGTTTTCTCATCCCATCAAAAGCAATTCCATCTACAAAGCTGTTATTTGAGACGAAAGCAACTACCCCCTCATCCCCAATACGATCAGATGCCCATCGGAATGCTTTGACATATGGATCAATTAAATCACTTTTATCACTTGCGTTTGAATCGGTAATGTATGATTCTGTTACACGTTGATCAATAGTAGGGTATTTTCGGTTTTGGTTATTATCATTCGCATTCACCTGCCCGGCGTTGTACGGCGGATTGCCAATGATGACGAAGATGGGGGTGTTTTTCTGGCGCTGGACGCGCTGGGTGTTTTCTGGGGCAAAGAGGGGCATTTGCCGCCCTTCGGCCAGCTCAAAGGTGTCTACCAGCGAGATGCCGTCAAACGGTTCGTAGCGGCCGGTCAGTTCGTAGTAATCGTGCTCAATGTTCATGCTGGCAATGTAGTAGGGCAGCAGCATCACCTCGTTGCAAAACATCTCGTGCTTGTATTTGTGGGGCAGTTTGCTCTTGGGCATCTGGCGCAGCACGCGCAAAATGAAGTTGCCGGTGCCCACAAACGGGTCCAGAATGGCGACGCCGTCGCTGGCCAGGCCATCGGTTTTGCCAAACTCGCGCCGTAAAATGTCGTCTACGGAGCGCACCATAAAGTCCACAATCGGCTGCGGCGTGTAGACAATGCCGTGCGTGTCGGCCACCTTGACGCTAAAGCCCTGGAAAAACTTCTCGTAGACGGTGTTCAAAAAGTCCTGCTTTTCGCTGAACTCCTCGATGGTGGCAGCGGTGGTTTCGATGGCTCCGTAGAAGCGGTCCAGGCTGCGCAAAAAGTCGTGGCGGCTAAAGTGGCGGCTGGTGAGCGCTTCAATCACCTTCTCAATTTCGCGGGCGATGATGTTGCGCTGGGCGAAGTCCGGGTTGTTGAACACTTTGCGGAAGATGCGCTCGGTGAGCAAATGCTGGATGAGCATCTCTTCCACGGCTTTGTCGGACAGGTTGGGGTTGATGGCGTCGCGCATCAGGTTGGTGAAGCTGCCGAAGGCGTCGCGGAAGGCGCGGTTTTGCTTGCGCTCCGTTTCGATCAGTTCTAGCAGGCTTTGGGCCAGCTCCGGCACGCGCTCTTTGAACTCTTCTACGGCGACGTCCCATTGCTCGAAGGCGGGCGGCTGGTATTCGCAGAACAGTTTGAGGACTTCTACCAGGTTGTCGGGGTCGGTGATTGGTTCGTCGAAGATGGTACGGCCGTTTTGCACCAAAATCGCCCGGTCTGGGGCCTGAAACAAAATGTTGTCTTGCGGGTACCCTTCGCTGAACTTCTTTTTCACCTCTTTGTCCAGGTCATCCTTGCTGTCTTTGGCCTCCCAGACGCCGTGGCGCAGCTTAAACTGGTCCAGAAACGCGCCATCGGCGCGCAGCGGGCGGCGGCCCTTGCGGGGGATGGCGTACTGCTCGGCCAGGGTCCAGTTCATGCGGCTGGCGCAGGCGCGGAGCAGGTTGGCAAAGGCGGGGGCGACCGCGCCTTCATCCAGCAGGCTGAGCTGCTGCACTTTTTTGAGGGCTTTGAAGTAGTCGGTGACGGGTTTGTGGGTTGGTTTGAGGTTCAGGTAAGGCATTTGTTGTTTCCCAATTGTTGAGATGTGCGGCGTGGCGAGATTTTAGCATAAATTTGGGTTTGTGTGTGGTAGGGGCAGGTCTGTAGGGGCGGATCTCAGACCCGCCCCGACGTTAGGGCGTTACAC
The DNA here is from genome assembly GCA_020634455.1 of Ardenticatenaceae bacterium. Taxonomy (GTDB): domain Bacteria; phylum Chloroflexota; class Anaerolineae; order Promineifilales; family Promineifilaceae; genus Leptofilum. The sequence goes on from JACKBQ010000001.1 coordinate 3,375,803, forward strand.
GTTGTTGCAGCGTGCTACAGGTATCAAATCATGTCGTTACACGTTGTTGCAGTGTACTAAAGGTATCGAATCAAAGTTGTACACGTTGTTGTAGTGTACTAAAGGTATCGAATCAAGGTTGTATACGTTGTTGCAGCGTACTAAAGGTACCCGATCGGGGCATGATTGGTTGCTTTGGTGCGCTACAGGTGCCTAAAAAAGTTCGCAACGGCCGTTAAAGTAAAAAAATAGTGCTTGTTTAAAGTTGGATCAACACCTTTGGCGTACTAAAGGTGTCTGATCGAGCGTGCATCGGGTGTTGCGGCGTGCTGCAACAGCTTAAAACGGTTAAATGTGGGTGGGGTGGCTTCGGAGGGAACGGCCGTTTGGTGCTATACTACCCTGTATGGACGACGAACGTTTGGTGCCAATTAATGAGGCGTTGCAAATTCCGGTGGCGGAGTTGAGCTTTCGCTTTTCTACCAGCAGCGGGCCGGGTGGGCAGCATGTAAACAAGAGCGCCACCAGGGTGACGCTGCTGTTTGATGTGGCTCATTCGCCCAGCTTGCCAGACGAGGTGCGGGCGCGGTTGCTCAAGCGTTTGGCCAACCGGATTGACAAGGACGGGGTGCTACAGCTGCATGTACAATCCTCTCGCAGCCAGCATCGGAACCGAGATACGGCCGTGTCCATCTTCCAAAAACTGCTGGCCGATGCCCTAAAGCCAAGAAAAAAGCGCCGCCGCACCCAACCCCCCGCTGCCGCCAACGAAAAACGGCTGCAAGAAAAGAAAAGGCGCGGCGAACGCAAACAAGATCGCAGCCAGGATTGGTCTTAAAAAAAGACCTGACAGGTTTCCAAGCAGAAACCTGTCAGGTCTAAACAGTTACAAAACAACCCCTTCCGGGTCGTTGCCAGAATCAATCATTGCCTTACGCACGTTTACCGTGCTCAGCAAAATCAGCCCCACCACAAAGAAAACAATCAAAGAGACAATGGCGATGCGCTGGGAGCCAGTGATTTGCACCGCAGCGGCAAACGCCAGCGGCCCCAGCCAGGAAGTGCCCCGCTCGCTAATTTCGTAAAAGCCAAAATATTCCGCTTCATGCTCTGCCGGAATCATTTGCGAGAAGAGCGACCGACTGAGCGCCTGCGAGCCGCCCAGCACAATGGCCACAAACACGCCCATGATGAACAGCTGCGTCTCGTTGTTCAGAAAAGCGTAAGCAAAAATAACCAGGGCAGACCAGATGACCAAACTGAACATGATAGAACGTTTGGCACCGATGCGACGGGCTAAATAGCCAAACCCCAGCGCCCCAAAGAAAGCCACAAACTGAATAATCAGCACCAACAGCAGCAGGCTGCTGGTTTCCACGCCCAATTCATCGGCGGCAAACGCGGTGGAAACGATGATAACCGTCTGGATGCCGTCGTTGTAGATGAGGTAGGCGATGAGGTAATGGAGCGTGGCGGGGTATTTTTGGCGCAGGTCGCGCAAGGTGTGCATGATTTGGCGAATGCCGTGCGAAAACAGGGTGCTGCCTTCGGGCAGTTGACGGGCCGCCTCGCGGGCTTTTAGGCGGCGCTGGGGGAACAGGTAGGTAAAGGCCAACCACCAAATGCCGGCGCTGGCCAGGCTGATGCGCACGGCCAGCCCGGTATCTTCCATAAAGTTTAGTAAGCCCAAGTTGGCCAGCAGCAGCAAGCCGCCGCCCAGGTACCCGTAGGCAAAGCCGCGTGAGCTAACCGCATCGCGCTGGTCTGGAGTGGCGATGTCTGGCAAGAAGGCGTTGTAGAAGACGATGGCCGCGCCAAAACAAAGGTTGGCAATGATGGCCAGGAGGCTGGCCAACAGCACCGCGCCGTTGGTGCCCAGCACGGGCATATCGGCTTGTATGGTAAACAGCAAAATGGTGGTGATGGCTCCGATGTAGGCAAAGGTCATCATCATCCGCTTTTTGAGGTTGGTGTAGTCGGCGATGGTGCCTAGCAGCGGTAGGAAGAAGACTTGCAGCAGCACGGACAAGGAGGTGGCTGCGGGGAAAATGGCGGCTGGCTGGATGGGAAAGCCAAAGAGCATAAGCGGGGTGCTGCTGGATTCTGCCAGGGCGATGATGTACGGGCCGAGCAGGGCGGTGACAACGGTGGTGCTGAAGGCTGAATTGGCCCAATCGTACATGGTCCAGCCAAGGATTTCGCGTTTATCGTTCAAGGGTTCCTCTCCTGTTGTGTGTGTGCGCCGAGATGGGGGTTCTCGGTGAGCATTCTGTGATGCTTGTGGTTGTTGAAACAAAAACGACGAGCGCCAGATTGGGCTCGTCGTCTGCGGGTGGTTCTCAGACGGCCGTTTTCAGGTGCCACATTTAGCGGTGGATTATGCCTGTGAACGGCCGTTTTCGCAATGAAAAATTTGGCTAGTTTATGAACTCCTGCGGCTGGTACAGCTGGTTGAGACAGGGATCATAATCTTCACCCAGAATCACTTTGTACTCGTACTCAAAATTGTCATCTTCAGTCAGTTGAATTTGGCTGCGGAACATGCCAAAAATCCAGCTAATCATCCAGTCAAAAGAATCTTTGAAATTAGGCCGATAATAGTGCATTTCCGTAAATTCCTGGGTGGGGGCGTCTGCCCCAATGACGGGGGCGAATCCGTACCAGGCCAGGTTGTCGGCTGCCAGCAGCGCCATGTCTGGGTTGCCGCTGGCGTTGATAATTTCTACCGTGATCGGTCGGCGGTTGGCCCGGTTGAGGGCGGGCACGCGGTAAAGGCGGCTGAACGTTTCTTGTAAACGATCTTGACCTTCCCAGACGGGCAGCAGCACCTGGGCACCGCCGGGCGTTTCCCACTGGGCAATGCCGCGCGTTAAATACAGATGCTGAACCCCATTTTGGCGGATGGCCGGAGCCAGAGTAGCTAGCTGCAAAAGCCGACCAATATCCATATCGGTTTCCACGTTTTCTTTGTAGGCGTCCCACAAAGTTGGGAATTGGGAAAGCAAGCCGAGGTCTACACCTTCGTTGAGCAGGCCGTGTAGCAGCTGCTGCTGCCGTCGGCCGCGATCAAAGTCGTTGGTGGTGAGACGGGAACGGGCATACCAGAGGGAGGTGTCGCCATCCATGTGGTACAGGCCCGGTTCCAGGGCAAACTGCGCCCAGTTGTCTTCCTCCTCCGGGTCTAGCTCTGGCGAGATGAGTCGCCAATCTTGCAGGCGGCAGCTAACGGCAATATCTACCCCGCCGATGGCGTCTACGGCCGTTTCAAACCCCTGAAAATCTACCCGGGCGTAATAATGGATGGGAATGCCAAAGTTGTACAGGATGGTTTGCTCAAGCAGCTCTACGCCGCCTAACGACATCGCCGTATTGAGCCGATTCATGATCTTGCCGGGAATGTAGACGAACAGGTCACGCGGCAAGGAGATCATGGAGGCGGTGGGGCCATCCTGGTTGATGGAGACGATGATCATGGTGTCGGTGCGGATTTCTTCGGAGCCGATGGGGGTGTCGCTGCCCAGCAGCAGGATGTTGGTGGTGTTATCTGGTACTTCAAAGGTGGGTACGGCGGTGGGAACGGCCGTTGAGGGCGTGGGAATGCCTTCCAGCAGCTCTTCTGGGGCAGAAATGGTGAGCACCGGACTGACCTGGGGCAGGCTGGTGGGGGTTGCGGTAGGAACGGCCGTTTTGGTGGGCGTGGTGGTGTTAGCGGGCGTGGTGGTGGGCGTTGGGCTGGGGCCGGGCGTGTGGGTGCCAACGGCCGTTGGCGTTGCCGATGGGCTGGGCGTATCGCTGGCCATCGGCGTGGCTGCGTCGTCGCTTTCGGCAATAGCAACTTCAACCGTAGCCGCCAAGGTGGGTAAGGGAGCGGCATCATTGCCCGCGCAACTAGCTAAAAAGAGAGTCGTTGTGGTTAAAAAAAGTGCTACCCCAACGAGTAAGAATCTATTCGAAAAAGCCACAGAGAAAGACTGTGTAAACGGTGTGGCAAATAATCGGATAGACATTAATTTTGCAAGATTTTTTGAGTTGAAAAACATAAGCTTAAATGCCCAATTCTGCTTTCAAAGCAACCAAATTCTCTAATTTTTACATACCGGAGGGCATTATAACATGGATGATCAACCCCCCGGCAGTTGTGCAGCCAGAACGTATAGTTTCGGTAGAGAAGCCGTCAAAGTTATAATTTTTCGCCGAAAAGGTGTTCTGAGCGACTGAACAGGAAGTAGCCAAAGATGAAGATGAGAACGGCCGTTACAAACGTCCGTAACAGCGCCAACGGGTCCATTGGCCCAGGGCCACTGCTGCCCACATTCCCCCACAAAACAGTTCGGTAACCATCAATAATCGAGGCCATCGGGTTGATCCAGCGCATGAGCCGCGCCGGATTGAACACAAAACCCCACAGCTCTGCATGATCCCCAAAACGCTCGAAAGGGTAAAACACTGGTGTTAAAAAGAACCAGGCCAGCAAGCCAACTTCCAAAATCATTAGCGTGTCCCGGTAAAACGTTTGCAGCGTAGACAAAATATACGCCAACCCCAGCAAGAAAATAACCTGAGTCAGCAAAATAAGTGGTACCCACAGCGCGTGAATGGTTAACCCCACGCCAAAGGCGAACAGCAAAATCAAAAGGATGATGCTGGCCAGCAAAAAGTTGACAAAGTTAGACAGCATCGAAGCCGTTGGCAGCAAAATGCGGGGAAAATACACTTTTTTGACGATGGCTGCATTATTCACAATGGAGCCAGTGCTGCTCATCAGGGTCGTTGCATGAAATTGCCAGGGGATGAGCGCTACCAAAATGAAGATAGGGTACTTTTGAATGTCGTCGTTGGGGATGAGGATGGTGAACAAGACTGTGTAGACGGCCATCATGAGCAGTGGGTTGAGCAGGCTCCACACAATGCCCAGTACCGAATTTTTATACCGCGCTTTCAGGTCTCGAATGACCAGATTCTTGAGCAAATTGCGGTAAGCAAAAATTTCACGAAGTTTGGCCCATTGGGATTGCACTTCGTCGGAGTCGAATCGATTGGGAATGCTGCTGAGTGGCCGCGGTGGTTGAATATTTGTTGACATACCGACTAATTTTAGCGGGTTGCGCTGCTTTTTCAATGGGGTGATTTCTGGGGGGCATGGCTTCTCGGTGGTCAATAAATGGGATGCGGATGAACGTGGATGACGCGGATAATAGAATTTAAGCCGCGTTTTTCCGCGCTTGTCCGCGTCCAATCGCCTTTGGAAGACAACTAACGAGAGACCCTATTTGGGGGAGGGGCCTAGATGTTGGTAGCGTTGCCACACCTGGCGGGGCGTGGTGAGCGGTTCCATGAGGGCGCGCATTTTTTGCAGGGAAATGGTGCGGGATTGCTGAATTTTGCGCCGTTTTTGCCAGATGGTTGGTAATTTGGGGATGGCTTGCAAACGGCCGTACAGCGGTGAAGCATCTCGTCTTACCAACAAAGCGACAAGCACAGAGCCAAGGTCATACGCCAAAATGGCGGGCAGGTAGCGCAGCAGCAAAGGCCAGGGGTAATTTTTGAGGATGGCCCACACTTTGTTACGGCCTAGCAGCTTGTTTTTGAAGGGCGACCCTTCAATGGCGGTGGCGGAGTGGTGGTGTAGGATTACGGCCGTATCCACATACAAACAGTCCCAACCCGCTAACCGAGCCCGCCAGGCCAAATCGACATCCTCCAGGTAAGCAAAAAAGTCGTCGTCAAACAGGCCAATCTGGTTGAGCATGGAGCGCCGATAGAGCGCTGCCCCGCCGCTGGCCCCAAACACGGGCGTTGGCGAAGCTGGCTGCGCACTATTGGGCTGCCCGCCCAGCCTATCCCAGGCAATGCCTGCCCGGTCCAGGCAAATGCCTGCCGAGTTGATCACATCGGGGCGATCCCAGAACAGCAGCTTGGCGGCGCACATGCCGACGTTGGGGTTGGATTCGGCCGTTTCTACCAGGGCCGTTAGCCAGTTGGGGTCTACCCTGGTGTCATTGTTCACGGTGGCAATGTAATCGGCCGTTGAGGCGCGGATGCCCTCGTTGTTGCCGCGGGCAAAACCCACATTTTCTGGCAGGGCAATGAGCCGCACGGTGGGGAACTGCTCCCGCACAAACGCTTGTGAGCCGTCGGTAGAGCCGTTGTCTACCAGGATGACCTCGAAATTGGGGTAGGTTTGGGCAAACAGGGCGGTGAGGCACAACTGTAGGTGGTGACGGCCGTTCCAGTTGACCACGATGATTGAGACAGATGCAGACACAGGCCAGATTGTGGCATAGAAGCAGCAAATCTACAAGCGAACGGCCGTTACCAACACGGCTTTTCAGTTTTCAAAAAATGGGACGCGGATTAACGCGGAGAACGCGGATAAAAACAAATAATCCGCGTTTTCTGCGCTTGTCCGCGTCCTATCGCCTCTTAAAGGCGACTACTGAAAAGCCCTGCCGTTACCAATTGCTTAAACTGTTCTAGCAAGCCATCGGTGGCAAAGGCGGCGGCGCGTTCGGTTTGGCCAGTGATGATGGTTTGCCGCAAGGTGGTATCCGTGACGAGCAGGTGGATGAGTTCGGCCAGGACGGGGTAATTTTTTTGCTGGATGAGGATGCCAGAGCCGCCCATCGTGCCGGGAACGGCCGTACTGGCAAAGGCCACAATCGGCAGCCCAAAGCGCATACTTTCCACCAGCGGCTGGCAAAATCCTTCATGCTCGCTCAGGCAAACATACACGGACGCGGCGCGGTAGTAAGCGGCCAACTGCGCCAGCGAGACGTGCCCGCTAAACTGTACGGCCGTTTCCAGCCCCACCGCCTGCGCAAAATTGCGTAAGAAACGGCCGTATCCCCCCGCACCATCCTCCGACCCCACCAGCAGCAGCCGCGCCGTGGGATTAATCTGCCGGTAAAAATAGAGCGTTTTTAGCAAATCTTCCTGCCGCTTGTTGGGTGAGATTCGTCCGACGAACAGCAAATTGGGTCGGCCGTCGCGGAGCTGGTTTAGCAGGGCGGGGTCTGGCTCTGTGTGGAACAACTCATCGGGCTGGATCAGGGGGAGAACGGCCGTTTGGGCAAAGTTAGCCGCCAATAAATCCTGCTCGTTAAAGGCGGAATCGGCCAGGGCCAGCATGGTGCGGCTGGCAAAAAGTGGCAAATCGGCCCGCCCTTTGGCCGCGCCCGCCCGCAGCCACGGGTTGGCCCCCACCAAAAAGTGGGGCGGCGTCACGTTGTGGTAGCGCAGAATCAACTTCTGCGGCAGCTCCAACACGTAATCAGACAGCGCCGAGCCGAGACTGTAGTGGAACAGCAGCATGTCGTCCGGCTGGGGGCGATACTGCTCATAATGGGCCACTGTTTTTTGCAGGCTGGGATGAATGCGCTCGGCAAAAATATCTGAGCGCAGCCCCCACCTGCGCAGCACCTGCTGCATGATGAGCGCCTCGTTGTAGATGGCGTTGCCTGGCGTCGCCCCGGTGACAAATTGGTGGATGGTGGTCATAGTTGGTGAATGGTTTGCGATTCGGTTCTTTGGGAGATTAGAGACTGGAGATTAGAGATTATCAATCTCCAGTCTCTAATCTCCAATCTCCCCAAATCCGTCTTGTATGGTTACTCCACAGATTGCCCTGGCTGGCTCATTTCGGCGATAAGCAGGGTGATGAGCTGCCGCGTCTGGTCGTTGATTTCGTTTTGCTGCTGCCCTAATTTATTGACATAAAAAACAACGAGCTGGTGAAACGGCCGTTTCAACCAGTTCATTAATCGCTGTGGGGCTGTTTTGGCAGGTGGCAGCTGCGGCTCCAGCCAGAGCTGGCGGGATTGGTCGTTGAGCTGGGCCAACTTTTGCAGCAAGGTTGCCGACAGCGTGCCGTCCGCGGGTAGATTGTCCAACTCTAGCTGAAAAGTGGGAAAGCTGGGGTTGGTGAACTGGCGGGTGGCCAGATTTTGCTCAAGTTGTTGCAGGACGGCCGTTTTGTCAATTTGCGTTTCGTCCAGTTGAATTAGTTCGTCCAGGTTCACACCAGCCTCCTAAAAAGCGGAACACAGAGTTGCACAGAGAAGACACAGAGGGCCACAGAGAATAATCTGGAAAATCTGCGAAATCTGTTGATTTTTCATCATTTCTGTTTGAGTTCCAGTTGAAAACGGTTGATGGCTGCGCTGGCGGCTTGCCGGTAAACGGCCGTAACCGCCGCCCAAGTATACCGCGATTCCACCTTCTTTTTACCCGCTGCCCCCATTTCTTCGCGCAGGGATCGGTTTTGCAGCAAACGCAGCAGCGCCTGGGCCAGCGCGCGTGCCTCACCCACGGGGACGAGCAGCCCATCTACTTCATCGTCCACCAGCGCGGACACGCCACCAATTTGGCAGCCCACCACCGGCTTGCCGCAGGCCCACGCCTCCGCCAGCACCATGCCAAACGATTCATGCCGCGACGGCAGCGCCAGCAGGTCGCAAGCGGCCAGCAGCCCGTTTTTCTCGGCGTCGGAAGGTGAATCCAGCAGCAAAACGTGTGCTTGCTGGTTGGTGGGCAGTTGGGCCAGCATGGCGTGGATGGTGTGGCTGTACCCCGTTGGCCTGCCCGCGATGACCAATCGGGCCGAGGGCAGCTGCTGCCAGATGCGGGGCATCGCTTGCAGCAGCGTGTCTATGCCTTTGTGGGCCACCTGCTGCCCCACAAAAGCGATGATTGGTTCGTCGCTGAGTTGATGGGCTGTGCGCCAGGAACGGCCGTCTGCCATTGCCAGTTCATCTACAGCCACCCCCGCGCCTAAAACGGTAATCTTGCCCGGCTCGATGCCCCGCTCAGCCAAAAACGTTTGCTCAAACGAGGTAGCCGCCAAAAAACCATCTGCCTGGGCAATGGATTGGTAAATGAGCTGGCGATCAAAGCCCCACACGTCCTCCGGGTGGAGTGCGCCAAAGTAGAGCAGCGGTTTGTGGCTTTGCCGTGCGCCGCGCCGGGCGTTTTGCATGTGCAGCAGCGGGAAAGAAGCGGCCGTCACCAGGTCAGCATCAAATTCGGCGATGGCCTGGGTGAGGCCGGGCACGATGGGGCCGTTGTGCCAGGTGCGTGCCCAATCGTGCCCAGGCAGCCGCAGCTTGTACAAAACGCGGGCCAAATTCAGTCGTGCGCTGCTGAATCGGTTAAAAACGGGAAAGCGGCGCACGGTGACGCCGTTCATCTGCTCGATGCCTACGGGCAAGGTGCGGGCATCTTCTTGCCAGAAGTGGTAGTTGCTGACGGCGTTGGTGGTAAAGACGGTGACCTCATCGCCGTAGGTGTGCACCAACCGCTCTGAAAGCTCCTGGAAAAGCCGCTGGGTGCCGCCGATGTTGGGCGGGTAGCCGTGGACCACGTGCAAAAATTTCATGGGGCGGCCACCGTTTGGTACAGCGCCAGGGTGGTTTCGATGAACTGCTGCTGGCCAAAATCGCGTGCGCCCAGGGCCAGGGCGTTTTGCTGGTAGCGGGTATAGTTTTGCTGCAATTGGGTGAGGGCGTGGCGGATGGCTGGTGGGGAAACGGCCGTTACCACCACGCCACATTCATTTTTTGCCACATAATCGGCCAGGGCCATGACGGGGCTGACCAGCACCGGCTTGCCCGCCACCAGCGACTCCAGCAGCGAGTGGGGGAACGCTTTAACCAGCGCCGGATCATCCGCCAGGACGATGCTGGCGTGGACACGCCCCAAAATCTGGTTGACGTCCACCTGCTCGTTGAGCAGGGTGACGCGCTGCTCCAGGCCCGCCTGGGCAATGCGCTGGCGCATCTCATCAGCCAGCAGCCCGCGCCAGAGGAAAATGATGTGCAGCTCTGGCAGTTCTTGCGCGGCGGTCAGCAGGGCGTCTACCCCTTTGCTGCGGAACTGGGCGCTGGTCCAGGGTGCGGAGGCCATCATGAGGGTGAACGGTGCGTCTGCGGGTGGTGGCTGGTGCGTAAATTGGTGGGTGTTGATGCCGGGATGGATGACGGCCGTATTCTCAATTCCCCATGCCGCCAATGTTTGCACATCCGCATCGGTGGGCAGGACGAGAGTGTGGGCTAGCCGGGCCAATTTTTGCGCGGTTGCTGGTGGGGTGTGACCGAGCCCGGTAACGGCCGTATACACAATTGGCTTTTTTAGCCAGTGCAGCGCTGGGAAAGGGTACAAATCCGGGTTAAAGATGTGGTGCAGCCTGTGCTGCTGTTCGGCGCGGCGCAGGTGGGGCAGTTGGGCCATGCCCCAAAGCTGGCGGGGCAGGCGGCTGCCGGGTGTTTGGCCGGGGTAAAAATGGTTGATTTGGCTGCCGGGGAGCCGGGTTTGCAGCGCCTGCACGTCTTGCATCACCGCATCCAGGGCGGCCAGAGGGCCGTTGGGCATGGTCAGGTGAAAGAGCACGCTCATTTAATTTTGCCCCGCGTGACTCGTGCGTTTTGCCCCCCGAAACGGCCGTGCCAGCCATCCCACACGGCCAGGGCCGCCGCCCGCGCCCGGGGCCAGTTGCGGCGCAGCAGCGCCTCTAGCCAGATGCGCCCGCCGACGAAGCTCCACCGAAAATAAAGACGCCGTCGCTGGTTGGGGTGGAACTTTTGCACGTACAAAAAGCGGTTGCGCAGCACGTAATAAATGTGCAGCTGGTGCCGCTGGCCTGCCGAACGTTCGATTTGGTGGTAGGCGCGGGTGCCGCCCAAAATGGCAGATTGGTAACCGGCTTGCCGGGCGCGGGTGCACAGATCGGCTACTTCGCCGCTGAAAAAGTACGCTTCATCCAGCAGGCCAATTTGTTGCAGAACGGCCGTACGCACAAAAATGCAGGTTCCCGGCACGTAGGCGACTTCACGCACTTCGCCCGCCGCCAGCGGTTGTTGCAGGTGGGTGTTTATTTGCAGCCCAATGTCGCCGCCGCCAGCGGAGAGCATCTGGTTGCCGTCCCACATTTCTGGGCCAACCATGCCCAGTTTGGGATTTTGTTGTAGCAGGGTGCGGAGTTGGGAAACGGCCGTTTTGTTCACAGTCGCATCATTGTTCAGCAGCAAAATGGCGTCATGCCCGGCGGCCAGCGCCGCTTGCAGCCCCAGGTTGTTGCCCCCGGCAAAACCCAGGTTGGCGTCGCTAAAAATGAAGTTAACTGCGACAGATAAGGCTTGCTGCAATTGGGCGCGATCTTCGGGCCTGGAGTGATTGTCAATTACCCAGATGGCATCTCCCGGCTGGAGCCACTCTTGCACGGCGTGAACGCAGTGGATACTGTCTTCGGCTCGGTTCCAGTTGAGGATGAGAACGGCCAGATTCATGCGGCCTCTGGCTGGTGAAGTTGGGTTGCTTGACATAAATCACTCGCGTCCCCACAGGTCAGAGGACGCGAGTGATTTTATTAGTAAAAAGGTCGAGGAGCAATCTATTTTATGATTAGGGGGAGATAGAGGTGGGCAATATCACCCACGTACAGGTAGATGGCGGCGCTTTGCGGACTGCCCTGCACGGGCACGCCGTAGCTGCTGCCGCTCAGGGTGATGGTTCCCAGAGTATGCCACTGATCTTGGGCAAAGCCATCGGTGTTCACCGTAAAGGTTAAGTCTGTTTTGCTGCTGACGGTACCGGAGGTGCTGCTGACGCTTAAAGCGGCAATGCTTTCATTTAAGACCCAATCCATTTCGCCGCCGCCGCTGTTGCGCACGGTTGCCTGATGTACGGCCGTATTCCCACTGCCTAGCTGGTGATAAAAACGAAGTTCATTGGTGAAGGTTAGAACCGGCGGCTCAAAAATGCCGGTGCGGGCCATATTTTGCTGAAAGGTGGGCCAGGGCTGGCTGTTGTTGTCGGCTGCCCCCACCTCTTCAAAGATGTAAACGGCCGCTTGCCCATTGTTTTCTGCCCCCATCACGGTTTCTAGCAGGCCATCGTTGTCCACATCGGCCACCAGGGGCGCAGCCAGGATGGTGTTGCTGTTGGCCAGCAGCGAGCGTGTCAGATCGCCGCTTTGGCTGCCATCGTGCTGAATGATGCGCAGGGCTGTGGTGTTGGCCATTGTTTGCACGATTTCTAGCTGGTTGTCGTTATCAATATCTGCCACAATGGACGAGTACGGCTGGGCGCTTGGCGTATTGGTTCCGTTTTGTGGCTGTATGGGGAACCCTGGCAAAAATCTGAAATTGCTGTCCCAGCCATACAGAATTTTACATTCCTGTTCCGATTCAGCGCCGCAGCCGATAATTATGTCCAGGACGCCGCTACCATCCAGGTCAGCCAGGGCGGGTGGAGCGGGCATATTGCCAGCCGTCGGGTTAGGCCAACCCACTAAGGGCGTGCCGTCGTGGTGCCAGGCGTAAACCTTGTACCCATTGGTGCCCGCGATGCCCAGCCCCGTGCCCACCACCACTTCCAGATCACCATCGCCGTCAATATCGCCCACGGCGGGGGAGGATTGCACCTGCTGCTGGGTGATGGTGGGCCAGCCGGGCACGAAGCTACCGTCGCCGTTGACGGCCCAGACGGTAGATTTGGTGTAGTCTGGAATATTGTATTCGCTGGGGAAGGGGCCGCTGCCGTCGTCGCCATTCCAAGGTGGGCTGTCGGTGCCGACGATGATTTCGGGCAGGCCGTCGTTATCAATATCGGCCAGAGCGGGGGAAGACCAGCCGCCGCGCAGCAGGGGCGCATTATCACGGGAGAGTGGCCAGCCGGGAACGGCCGTTCCATCATGCTCCACCGCGTAAATCCGACGATCCAGACCCAGCGTTACGATTTCCAAATCGTTGTCGCCGTTCAGGTCGCCCAGGGCGGGCGCGGCCCAGATGCCGTCGCGGATGCCATCTGGCGTAGAGCCGCCAGCTCCCTGGCCGCCGGCGTCAACCGTCAGGTAGGGCCAGCCGGATTTGAGGGAAAGCGATAGGCTGCCGCTAACTTCGTAAACAATGATGCCGCCATGTTTGTTTTCTGCCGGGTTGGCCGAGTTTGGGTAGCCGCCGGTGGTGACCACAATTTCCAGGTCGCCGTCATTGTCCACATCGCCGATGGCTGGGGCGGATTCGATGCGGCCTGTGGCCTGGTGTTCGCTCACGGGCAGCTGGGTGTTGAGCGCGTCGGCCACCTGAATGGCGTCGGCCAGGCTCCAGTTTGTGCCATTAAAGGAGAGGATGAGTAAACGGCCGTCGTAACCGCCCACCACAATTTCCAGATCGCCATCCCCGTTAAAATCGGCCGCAGCGGGAGACGCATGGCGAATCGGTGCACCTCCCAGCGAGATGACGGTGCTGGTTACGGCGAGTGCGTTGTGCGGGGGAGCGGCGCTAATCACGATCAGCAGCATGGGTAGGAGAAGGAAAAACAGGAGAAGTTGAAGTTGGTGCTTACGAGTCGTGTGCATAATTTAAACCTTACAATACAAGCTCTTTTGTAAAACATCCCTAATTTAGGCAGGAATGACGGATCATTTCAATGGTTATTTTGTTCCTTTAAGTAGAAATTCATGTTTGGCTGCGTTGTGGGTACCAAGTGTATTTTACCTTTGTTAGAAAAATTGGTTTACAAACGGCCGTAATCACGCTATCTTTTCCCTCATGAATAACGAAACCATCACCACCATTTTGATCATTCTCGGCTTTTTGGTCACCTTCCCCCTGTTTTGGAGCACCATCGTCTACCTCATTTCTCGTTTGGGCGGCTGGGGCAGCATGGCCGAAGCGTATCCGTATCGCGAACCGCTTGCGGCCCATTGTTATGCCTTGCAGGGCGCAATTTTGCGCTACAGTTTCAGCTACAGAAACGTGGTCAAAATTTGTGCCGATGCGGAAGGCGTTTACTTTTCGGTGCTGTTTCTCTTCCGGCCAGGGCACGCCCCATTTTTTGTGCCCTGGACGGAAATCAGTGGGACCAAAAAGCAGTACTTCCTTTTTCCAGTCGTAGATTTGCGTTTTCAGCGCACGCCGAATTTGCCGTTTCGCATTTATAAACGAACTGCGGATCAGTTGGTGGGGGTGGCAAACGGCCGTTGGACTTACAAAGAATGAGATTTGGGAACGGCCGTTTCTCATTGGCCAGGTGGTCGGGGTGGGGTGTGGGGTAAAATACGGCCGTACCCCACAAACAAAACGAGCAGTACAGCGAGACGCCGACCGCAGCCACGTTATTACTTGCTAAATAAAGACCTGTCCGCAGCAGGAGACCGTGCTGCGGCGCAGAATTTCTTTGCTAGCTTATTGCAGACTTCAAGAGGATATGGAAATGAGTTTACAAAAACAAATCGATCAAGCTAGAGCAGAAATACGTTCGGATGACTACCCAGTTTCGATAGGGGAACTAATCAGTATTTATGAAAGTAATGAAATTGATATTCATCCTGAGTTTCAAAGGTTCTATAGATGGGATGAATATCAAAAATCAAGATTAATTGAATCAATTTTGTTGGGAATACCAATCCCCCCAATTTATGTAGCACAACGCAAAAATGGAATTTGGGATGTCGTAGACGGTCTTCAAAGATTGTCAACAATATATGAGTTCGTTGGGATATTAAAAGATGAAAATGGAAAGATTTTGCCACCGCTTACTCTAAAGGGAACTAAATACTTACCAGATTTGGAAGGCAAACAATGGAGCAGTATAGAAAATTTCCTTAACGGTCTTACACCCACTCAACAGCTTCTTATTAAACGTGCCAAAATCCCTGTCAGTATCATTCTTCGGGAGAGTGATAGAAAAGCAAAATTTGAATTATTCCAAAGACTAAACACCGGTGGTTCACCGTTATCGCCTCAAGAAGTAAGGAATAGCATACTAGTCATGCTTAATCCAGAAACCTACCGGTGGGCCAGAAATTTGTCAAACAATGAAGCATTCAAGGAATGCATTTCTCTTACAGATCGCGCAGAATCAGAACAGTATGACATGGATTTGTTTTTTAGATTCCTGATTTTTAGAACATTAGATCAGGAACATCTAAAGCAAATTGGTGACCTTAACGAATTCTTAGCAGATCGAATGGTTGAACTTGTCGAAAAAGATTTACTGAATGAGGCAGAGGAAGAAAAAGCATTTTTGGCTACTTTTGACCTTTTGGTAAGAACTGTCAATGCAGATAGTTTTCACAAATACGACGCAAAAAAAGGCAAGTTTCAAGGTGGATTTCTCGTTTCTGCTTACGAACTACTTGCTATGGGCGTTGGTTACAATTATAAAAAATATCTCAATCTATCTCTAGACGATGAAGAAATAAAAAAACAGTTAATAGAAAAACTGAAATATGCTTGGTCAAACTTGGATTTTACTTCAAGTACTGGTTCGGGAGTGAGAGCTTCAAGTCGATTACCTAAAACAATTCCCCTTGGAAGGCAATTATTTGACCCTGATAATTCAGTTCCATAAAAATTGAGGGTAGAAAATTAACTTTCTAAGCAAACAAGTCTAAGTGCTCTGTTAGGCTAATTATTGAACTTTTACAATTGGATAAAGTCGCTTTAACTTGATTCGTGCATCCTCGGTTGTGAAGCGCCAATCAATGCCCACTTGCTTTTGATTGCGTTCTTCTTGCCACGCTTTGGCTCTGGCGGTCACCGTCTCCATGTCGGGCAAACGCGATTTCAAGCTTTGCCGTCGTAGAGCTGACAGTTCACACTCGGCCATGTTCAGCCAACTGGCATGAACCGGTGTGTAATGCCACTCGATTTTGTTGGCAATTCGGCGAGCCTCAAGCGGCGTAAATCGCTCATACAAACAGGCAGCATGATGAATGTTCAGGTTATCGGTCACCAAGACAATTTTTTTGGCTGTCGGATACACTTCATCTACGAGTTCCTTGAGCACCTGGGCAAAATCCAGTTTGGTGCGCTGCGCACTGACCCAAACCCGACGAAAACCGGCTAAGGGTTCAACCGCTAAAAAAAGCGAGCACTTGCCATGCCGCTCATATTCATGGTCTTCCCGTTTGGGTTGGCCGGGTTCCAGTGGCAGAGAACCGCGTGGCGTGGCGCGTAGTGCCTTCTGAATTTCATCCAGACAAACCTGCGGATAATCGGCATCGTAGGGTCGTTGGTAGACGTCCAGAATATCTTCCATCTGGGCCACAAAGCGGGACCCAGGCTGCGGCATATTCCACGATTTCACCTGCCAAGGCTTAAGTTCATTTTTTTTAGCGCATCTCCGACAGCGACATGGCTAATGGTGTCGATGATTTCTAATGACACCAACCTGTCAGCCAGTAAGCGTAGCGTCCAGCGGTCATAGCCTTCAGGTGGGTCGCTGCAAACTAGCGCCACCAGATGAGCTTCTGCTGCCCCGTCAATCTTGGGTTTAGCCCCTGGTCGTTGCTTTTCGTACAGGGCACGGTTTAATCCTTGGCTGAAGTAATGCTCTTTCAGGTTGTAGATGGTGCCTTGGCTGACCATGGCAGCCTCAACGACTTGCTTAATCGTTCGGGCCTCCCCTTGACTGCGGTCCAGAAGGAGCAGCGCTCTGGCTCGGGCGATGACTCGGGCTGAATGGACGCCAGACTTTATCAATTGTTCAAGTTCAGTTCGTTCGTCTTGTTTTAAGTAAATGTGTTGATGTGTACTCATGTCCTAATTGTGGACATTTTTAGAATAATTACAAACTTTAGCTTAACGATGCACTAAGTTCAAAATAATGAGTCAGATTAGAAGCCTAACAGAGCTAGTTGATGAAACTAATAGAGATTTAATTTGGCGAAGACGAGAGCTTTCCGAATTGAGAGAATTAAGCTTCAATAATAAAGAGTCAAAAACTTTAAAAAGAAGTCTAATCTTGCTAAGTGCTCTGTTAGGCTAATTATTGAACTTTTACAATTGGATAAAGTCGCTTTAACTTGATTCGTGCATCCTCGGTTGTGAAGCGCCAATCAATGCCCACTTGCTTTTGATTGCGTTCTTCTTGCCACGCTTTGGCTCTGGCGGTCACCGTCTCCATGTCGGGCAAACGCGATTTCAAGCTTTGCCGTCGTAGAGCTGACAGTTCACACTCGGCCATGTTCAGCCAACTGGCATGAACCGGTGTGTAATGCCACTCGATTTTGTTGGCAATTCGGCGAGCCTCAAGCGGCGTAAATCGCTCATACAAACAGGCAGCATGATGAATGTTCAGGTTATCGGTCACCAAGACAATTTTTTTGGCTGTCGGATACACTTCATCTACGAGTTCCTTGAGCACCTGGGCAAAATCCAGTTTGGTGCGCTGCGCACTGACCCAAACCCGACGAAAACCGGCTAAGGGTTCAACCGCTAAAAAAAGCGAGCACTTGCCATGCCGCTCATATTCATGGTCTTCCCGTTTGGGTTGGCCGGGTTCCAGTGGCAGAGAACCGCGTGGCGTGGCGCGTAGTGCCTTCTGAATTTCATCCAGACAAACCTGCGGATAATCGGCATCGTAGGGTCGTTGGTAGACGTCCAGAATATCTTCCATCTGGGCCACAAAGCGGGACCCAGGCTGCGGCATATTCCACGATTTCACCTGCCAAGGCTTAAGTTCATTTTTTTTAGCGCATCTCCGACAGCGACATGGCTAATGGTGTCGATGATTTCTAATGACACCAACCTGTCAGCCAGTAAGCGTAGCGTCCAGCGGTCATAGCCTTCAGGTGGGTCGCTGCAAACTAGCGCCACCAGATGAGCTTCTGCTGCCCCGTCAATCTTGGGTTTAGCCCCTGGTCGTTGCTTTTCGTACAGGGCACGGTTTAATCCTTGGCTGAAGTAATGCTCTTTCAGGTTGTAGATGGTGCCTTGGCTGACCATGGCAGCCTCAACGACTTGCTTAATCGTTCGGGCCTCCCCTTGACTGCGGTCCAGAAGGAGCAGCGCTCTGGCTCGGGCGATGACTCGGGCTGAATGGACGCCAGACTTTATCAATTGTTCAAGTTCAGTTCGTTCGTCTTGTTTTAAGTAAATGTGTTGATGTGTACTCATGTCCTAATTGTGGACATTTTTAGAATAATTACAAACTTTAGCTTAACGATGCACTAAGCTATGCACATTGGGAAGGGTTTATCAAACACGCTGCGAAAAAATACGTAGAGTTTGTAGTAATGCAAAGGTTACAAAGTAAAGAACTCGCACCAAATTTTTTAACCCTTTCACTATATTCTATGTTGAATCAAATAAGCCAAAGCAAACAGTTCAGGGACCGACTTGCTATCGTAAGTTTCTTTCAAACAGAACTAGAAAATCGCAACAGAACGCTTAGCGATGAAGTAATCGAAACAAAAGCTAATCTTTCCTTCCAAGTTTTTGAAAATATAGTTCATCAATTAGGCTTAGATTTCTCTATATTTGCAACAAAAGAAAACCTAATAAACTATCGGTTGGTTGAAAAACGAAATCATATAGCCCATGGTGAATACGTGGAAGAAAGCCTTGAAGACATTTACAGTTTAGTAGATGTAGTAATTAATATGATGAATACATTTAAAAATCAGATACAAAATGCAGCAATAGAAAAAGATTACAAGTCAGAAAAATATCGATAGCTTGAAAACTGTGTACCAACAGGAAAAAAACTGCACTGAGAGATCATGCCTACAATAAACAGGCTATTTTAGACTATTTGCTACAAAAGCTGGTCTAAATACCAGAGTAGCTTTTTTTCTTTGGCGATGGTAAACGGCCGTTCACTTTCACAAAGAACCCCAATATACTCGCGTTCGATGAGGCAGACGTATACGGCCGACTGAAAATAACGATCAAACCCCTGCCAGGGCTCGCTCAAGCAAATCATCCACCTTGATTTGCTTGGCCCAAATTTGCATATACTCAAAATCGAGAGAATCTCGCTGAATTTTTAGCACGCCCAGAATATCTTTCCACTGACGTTCAGATTGTTCCCCACCCATTCTAAACCAGGACAGCTTGTGAAGAATAATGTCTTCTGGTGATGAAAATTGAACCTGAAATGACTCAGCCTCTCCAACATTCAAAGTTCCCGCAACCGCACGACTCATCACATTTTGATCAAACGCATCTTGCTTCAAAATGAAGACATCAATTTTGATAATCGTTTCCAGATGTATCAAGTTAAACGAGGCTTGATTCCTGATGGCACTCTGAATCATACTCGCATCAATGTAATAAATGGGCTGTAAACTTTGCACCATTTTCTCAACATGATGCGGTTTAATATCGGCGACCAAATCAACATCAATCGTTGTGCGCGGAATGCCGTGGGCAGAACTGGCCACCGATCCACCAATGTGATATTGAATCTGATTGGCTTCAAAAAACCGAATCAAAGGCTCTGTCGCTTGTCTAAGTTCTGAATTAAGCGTCATTTTCTAGCTGCTGTAAAAATTGCTGGAAAGCGTGGGCCAATTCAGAGCCATAAAGCAGTTCCACAAATTTGATTTTTTGCTCAGTTTCCGACAAGTGAGGGAACACCTTTTGCAGATTGTGCCAGGAAAGCGCAAACATGCTTTGCGACAAGGACAACATGAGCTGGGTACGCCGCGCCTGCCCCGCTTGGCGCAGCAGATCAATTTGCATTCGTTCTACTTCAGGTGGTGTATCGGTAAGCGCTTGGTCAAAAAGCATAAAGTTCCACGTCCATAAATCTAATGGGCACAGTATAGCAAAAAATCTTTACTCGCGGTTGATGAGGCAGACGGATACGGCCGTACTCTCCCCACCCCCAACATTCCCCGCCGCATCAATCGCCACCACCCGGAAGCTGTGGCAGCCTGGTCCCGGAATATCCCACTTCTCCGTAAACGGCGGTACCGTGCTGATGGCAAACGGCACCTCCGCCCCGTCCACGTAAAACTCCACCCGGTTTAGCGACACGTCATCCGCCACCTGCGCCTGCACAATCACCCACTCCTCGTCGGTAAAGATTTGCTGGTCCGGCAGCGGGAACAAAATTTCGGCCGTAGGCGGCGTGTTGTCCACCGTCACCTGCACGCTGTACTCCTCAAAGCCGCCGTCCTGGCGTACCACCGTCAGCAGCAGGGTGTACAGCCCCTCCAGCTGCGACACATCCCACACCGCCAGCTCGGCGTTTTCGCGCGGCTCCGTCACGTTGTCCGCCAGCGTTTGCAAATTATCGGGCGTGAGTCCCTCAAAATAGGCCAGCCGGTAGAAGGCAAAATTGTCGCTGCGCGCCGTGCCGGTAATCACCACCTGCCCCTGCACGTAGGCAAACGGCGCGGGCGAGCTGATGCGGATGTTCTCGTCCGGGCTGTCCGGCGCGGTGATCGTGTCGTACTCGTCCGGCGGCTGCGGAATTTCGTTTTCGCGCACCCAATCGGCGGCAGCGTCCGGGTAAACCACAAACAGCTCCCGGTCAATCAGCTCCGGCGGCGTGTAAATCGTCGCCAATCGGCCCGTCTCCCGGTTGATGGCAAACTCCTGGTACATGTTATCAAAAATGGTCGGCTGCGTGCCGTCAATAAAAATCTCCGAGACGGTGGGGCAGAACGAGGTAGGCAGCAGGCCAGACAAATTGCACACTGGCTGCTCCACGATGCCGGTGGGCCGGGGCCAATTTTCTAACGGCTCATTTTGTAAGGCCCACGACATCAGCGCGTGCCAGATGGGGGCCGCGCCCTTTGAACCGGGCACGTCCTGCATCGGGCTGTTGTCGCTGTTGCCAATCCAGACGCCGGTGACGAGCTGCGGCGTGTAGCCGATGGTCCAGCCGTCGCGAAAGTCGTCGGTGGTGCCGGTTTTGGCGGCGGCGGGGCGATTGTCCGGCAGTTCCAGGGCGTTGGGGCAGCCAAAGGCGGGGCAGCGGGCGCTGCGGTCCGAGAGCATGTCGTTCATCACGTAAGCCAGCTGGGCGGTGAGGATTTCGCGCCGCTGCGGCTGGTTGTATTCGTACAGGACGTTGCCGTTTTGGTCCTCCACGCGCAGGATGGCGACGGGGTCCAGCGTGCGGTAGCCGGGGCGAATTTGCTCCGCCGGGCGCGGCTGGCCGACCATCACGCCCATGTTGTCCATCACCGAGAAGGCGTACACCATATCCAGCAAAGACACTTCGCCGCCACCGAGGGTGAGGGAGAGGCCGTAGCTGCCGCTGCCCTGGTCCAGGCTGTTGATGCCCAGGCTGTGGGCGGTGCGCAACACTTTGTTGACGCCCACCCAGCTCATCACCTGGACGGCAGGTACGTTGTAGCTGTTGGCCAACGCCTGCCGCAGGCGCATCGGGCCATGAAACTGGCGGTCGTAGTTTTGCGGCACGTAGGGGATGCCGTTATTGGCTTCGCTGAAGTCGGTTTCTACGTCCAGCACCATGCTGGCGGCGCTGTACCCCTGGCTGAGCGCGGTGAGGTAGGTGAATGGTTTGAAGCTGGAGCCAGGCTGGCGCAGGCCGTCTACGGCCACGTTAAACGAGCCGTCGATGCTTTCGTCCCAATAATTCAGGCTGCCGACCATTGCTTTAATTTCGGCCGTACGCGGGTCCAGCATGAGAACGGCCGCATTGCTCACGTCTCTATCCACGCCCTCATCACTCGCAGCCAGCGGCGGCAAAAATTCCAGCGCGGCGCAGCTGGCCTGCTCATCGGCGGGCAGGCCAGGGCCAATCGCCCCGGAAAGCCGATTGACCTGCGCCCGCGCCACGCATTCTGCCTGCTGCTGGTAGGTGAGATCGAGCGTGGTGTAGACGCGCAGTCCGCCGCCCAAGACCAAATCGGGGCCAAACATCTGCTCCAGCTGCTGCTGCACGTACAGGGCAAAGTGCGGCGCGATGATGTCGAAGCGGTCGGCGATGGCGTTGACGACGGGGACGGGGAGGGCTTTGGTGGAAACGGCCGTTTCCACCCCAATCATCCCCTCGCGCACCATCGCATCCAGCACCAGCTCTTGCCGCGCTTTGGCCGCGTCCGGGTTGTTGATCGGGTTGAGCGCGGGGGATTGGGGGATGGCGGCCAGCAGCGTCGCTTCGGCCAGGGTAAGTTGGGACGCGGGCTTGTCGAAGTAAATCCGGGCGGCGGCTTCGATGCCGTAGGCCAGATTGCCGTAGAAGTTGGTGTTGAGGTACCACTCCAGAATTTGTTCTTTGCTGTAGGTTTGGGTCACCTGCCGGGCCAGCAGCAGCTCTTCCAGCTTGCGCTGGTAATCGTCCAGCCCCACCTCACTGCCCACAATGCGCCGCTCTGGCTCAATCAGATTGTTCTTGACCACCTGCTGGGTGATGGAGGAACCGCCCTGGATGTCGCCGCCTTGCAAAACGTACTCGTTGAAGGCGCGGCCAATGCCGATCATGTCGAAGCCCTGGTTGGTGTAGAAGGTGCGGTCTTCGATGGCGATGGTGGCGTCTATGAGCTGCTGCGGAATTTGATCCAGGGGCAGCCACTGCCGGTCGCCGCCCAGTGGATCGATCACTTCGTAGATGAGGGTGAGGTCGCGCTGGCCATTGGCGGCTGGCTGGCCCCAAGCGTAAATTTTGGTGGTCTCGAAGGTGGCGCTGCTGTCCTGTCCCAAGCGCTCCAGTTCGGTAAAGTCGGGCAAATCGCGGGTGAAACTGGCGAAAACGGCCGTTACCCCCACAGCCCCCAAAATAATGAAGGTGAATACGGCCGTTGCCAAGCCCAACACAATCACACTCAGCCAACGAAAAACATTGACCCCACTGCGCTGCCTGCGCTGCTGACGCCGAATGCGCCATTTGATGATCCGAGCTGGTTTTGGCATGTTTCCGTGATCCGTAATCGGTGAACGGTAATTCGTCATCGGTATCCTGATTACCGTTTACTGATTACCGATAACCGTTCACCGACCACCGGATTGTCGCAGGGTTGCGGGCGTGGGGCAAGCACGAAGAACTGGTTTTGAGCAACAATTTCGGCGCAAATACGTAACTTGTTGAGAAAAGACAGGGGTGGGTATAAAATTACTTTGTTGTTCTTGTTATTCCCAAGTGGCAAGAACAAACCGTCCAGCCATTGGCAACAATCTGGACGAATTTTTCTGTGAAGAGGAGATATCAATGATTGGTGAGACAACGTTGAAAAAGACGGGATTGATCCCGGAAATGTTGTGGGATGTGGCGCATTATAAAGAAGTGGGATTATATTTTTATTTGGAAGCCACCCAGGACATTTTGCCGAACGGCCGTGTGAATGTAGAGAATCACGGCGAGATGATTATGTTGGGGAGTTATTCTTATTTAGGTCTAATTGGTCATCCAGACATTAACGCCGCGGCAAAAGCGGCCGTTGATCATTATGGTACGGGCACCCACGGCGTGCGGTTGCTGGCTGGTTCTCTGAAGCTGCATAACGAGTTGGAAAGTCGCATTGCCAAATTTAAGCAGACGGAAGAGGCCATTACCTTTTCTAGCGGCTACGTTACCAACTTGGCGACTATTTCTAGCCTGCTACGCAAAGGCGACACGGTGATTTGTGACAAGTTGAACCATGCCAGCATTGTGGACGGCTGTATGTTGGCAATGGCCAAATTTGTGCGCTTCCGCCACAACGACATGGACCATCTGGAAAAACGGTTGCAAGAGGCGGGGGAGGACGGCCGTAAACTGGTTATCGCCGATTCTGTGTTTAGTATGGATGGCGACATCATCAACCTGCCAGAAATGGTGCGCCTCTGCCGTAAATATGGCGCATACCTGATGATTGACGAAGCCCACTCCATCGGCGTGCTGGGCGAGACGGGGCATGGCATTGAAGAACATTTTGACCTGCCCCCCGACAGCATTGACATCAAAATGGGCACGCTGAGCAAGGCAATCCCCAGCGCGGGTGGCTATGTGGCTGGCAATCATGAACTTATTCAATTTTTGAAGCATGAAGCACGCGCTTTTATTTTCTCTGCCGCCATTCCACCAGCGTCTGCCGGAGCTGCCAAAGCTGCCTTTGACGTGATAGAAGCCGAACCGTGGCGTGTGAAGAAGCTGCAAACGAACTATGATCATTTTGCCGGGCGACTGCGTGAGGCAGGCTTTGACCTGCTGTACACCGAAACCGCCATTGTGCCGGTGGTCTGCGGCAGCACCGATCGGGCGGCCACGCTGGCCAAATATTGCCAGGATCGCGGCATTTTTGTGCAGGCGGTGGTAGCTCCGGTGGTGCCCGAAGGGCTGGCCCGGCTGCGTGCCTGCGTCTCTGCCGCGCACCAAATGGAAGATATTGATTACTGCGCCGACACGATTATTGAAGGTGGTCGGGCGCTGGGAATTATTCAGTAGATCGGTAAACGGTAATCCGTAAACCGTTCACTGATTACGGATTACCGTTTACGGATTACCGAAAAATGCGACTAAACGGCCGTCTCACTATCGCCACTGTAGGCAAAGTCAAAAACAAGGCGTGGTTGGCGGCGCAAAACGATTATGTTAAGCGATTGGGTCGTTATACCACGCTTGATCTGGTTGAAGTGAAAGACGTCGTCGGGCGCAGCATTCCCGACGACGTGGCGATGGCCAAGGAGGGGGAGCAGCTTTTGCAAGCCGTCGCCGACAGCCATCGCCTGATTGCCCTGACGCCAACGGGCAAACTGCGCAGCAGCCCTGGTTTAGCTCGGTGGCTGCAAAAACAGGTGGTGGATTACGGCCGTATCGCCTTCCTCATTGGTGGGCCGCTGGGCTTTTCCGACGAAGTGCTCGCCGCCTGCCACGAACAAATTTCCCTCTCTCCCCTGACCTTTACCCACGAATTGGCCCGCATTTTGCTGCTAGAACAGCTCTACCGCGCCTGCACCATTTTGGCGGGCGAGCAATACCACAAGTGATGGATTGTAATTTATCTTGTCTGGGGGTTATGCCACAACGTGGCTGCCGTGTTTGTCCAAAGGAACAACCAGCGTGACCGATGTGCCGTGGCCAGGAGCAGATTCCAGGCGGAGTGAGCCATCAATCCGGTCGGCACGTTCCCGCATGTTCACCATGCCTAGACTCCCGCGAGAGCTGTAATCCTGATTTACCGCCTGCACATCGAAGCCGACGCCATTGTCCTGAACCAAGGCGACAAAAAGATTATCTTCTTGCCAGAAGCGCACCTGAATTTTGCTGGCGCGGGAATATTTGCGGGCGTTGCCCAAGGCTTCTTCCACAATGGAAAAGACTACGCTTTGCGCTTGATCGTTAAGCAGTTCGCCATGATCGCCCCCAATGAGGCGGATATTCAGCCCATCGGTTTCCTTGATGCGGTTGATGACGGTTTCAATCGCTGCACCCAGCCCCTGCGTTTCTAGCACCAACGGCCGTAACGTAAACAACATGCCCCGAATCTCTTTAGAAGTTTGCTTGGCTAAATCTTCTACCTTTTCCAGCTCGCCCAGCGCCTGTTCCGGGTCACGGGCCAGCAAGGAGCGGATAAAGTTGATGCGCATGGCAATGGCGGCAATGGTTTGGGTGGGGCCATCGTGCAGGTCGCGGGCCAGTTCTTTGCGGGCTTCCTCATCTGCTTCGATGATGCGCTGTTTTTCTGCTTCCAAACGTTGATAGAGCTGAGCGTTTTGCAGGGCAATGACGGCCTGGTCAGCCACACCGTTGAACAGCTCAAAATGCTCTTTGTCGAACTTTACGGCCGTATCCGAGCCAATCACAATCGCCCCAAAAATTTGGAAACCGGCCCGCAGCGGAATGCAAGCGGCCGTCAGGCAACTGTGAAAAGCGGCAAACTGGCGCAGTTCCGGGTCTTGCCGGGGATGATCCGTGGTTACGGGTTCTGCCTGGGTAAGCGCTGCCCCCACAATACCCAGCTTGCCTTGCATTTGCTTGTCAAAATCTGAAGCAGTAAAGCGGCGTGTGGCTACCGGGATCAAATCTTCACCATTGAATAAAAAGACTGCGCCTACCAGTGACTGGCGCGGAATGCCCATTTCTTCAATGGCCAGGCTGCACACGTCCAAGGCTTCTTCTACCACGCGCTCAAAGCTAAGTGTGGCTCGCATCACCGATGCCATTGATTGCAGGGATTTAGCCCGATTGTTGGCAGCACGCAGTTGGTGCAGCTCGGCTTCTACCATTTGGGCAGTGGTGGTTTGTACCCGGTCTGATGAGCGGTCCACAATGGCGTAAGACAAGATCATGCCGAAAATGAGGGCAATGCCCGCAATGGCTACGGCTGGAAGCCAATCCAGAAATGGTTTAACAAATACAACAGAATAAACCACAAAAAATGTGGCACCCATGACGATGGCTAGCAGCAAAAATGTGGCAATTAGAAACCAATTTAGCCGCTGAAATTCTTTTTTTATTTTGGCTGCTAATTTTTTACTCATTAAGACTTCGGCAAGCAATCGCTCAAGCTTTTGCAGTTAATTTTTGAGAATGATTATTATCAGATTTTGCAAACTTCAATGTATCCAGAGATGTTGAATGGTCACTTCGGTAATTTAGCGTGTTTAGATGTAATTTACCCGCATTATTATACCGGAGCGATTCAAAATAACGATAGGCAGGGCGTGAAAAACTGTGGACTGATGGTACTACTGACACCTTGCATTATATGTTATGTCTAGTTTTTTGTAAAACGGTAAGGTATGCCAATAGTTTGGCATAATATTCCTGCAATAATTCTTTCGATGTTGCCCTGGAGCAGGTTAAAAGTTTAAGAGAGCGCCGTGAGGGCGCGGGCAATTGTTGCGGCAACGAAGCCATTGTTGCGCAACAGGGCGACATTGGCTTGCAGACTACGGCCGTTTGTCAGTTCCACCACGCGCCGCAGTAGCCACGGGGTAGAGGCTGGGCCGTGAATGCCCTGCACATCCGCTTCCTGGGTGGCCTGCTCGATGGCCGCTTCTACCATGTCGGGGTCGCAGGCGTCGGCTGCGGGCACAGGCACGGTGATGAGTAGGCCGTTTTGCAGCCCGGTTTGCTGATGCGCTTGCAGCACGCGGGCAACTGCTTCGGGGGTATCCAGGCGAATATCTACGGATAAGCCGCTGCTGCGGGCAAAAAAGGCGGGCAGTTCGTCGGTGCCGTAGCCAATGACGGGTACGCCGTGCGTTTCCAGCACTTCTCGCGTGGCAGGCAAATCCAGAATAGATTTTGCCCCGCTGCTTACCACAGCCACGGGGGTTTGCCCCAGCTCTAGCAAATCGGCGCTAATGTCAAAAGGGTGGCCGCGATGCACACCGCCGATGCCGCCAGTGGCAAAAAGGTGAATGCCGGCCAGGTGAGCCAAAATCATGGTGCCGGCTACAGTGGTTGCGCCATTTTCCTGGTTGCCGATGGCCAGGGGGATGTCGCGACGGCTGCATTTGCGTACAGGCTTTCCGGCTAGCTGCCCCAAATATTCCAGTTGATCATCGGTTAGACCCACGTGTACCTGCCCTTTGATGATGGCAATGGTGGCGGGAACAGCACCTCCATCGCGCACGGCCGTTTGCATGTTTACGGCCGTTGCCACATTATCCGGGTAAGGCAAACCGTGGGTAATGACAGTGCTTTCCAGTGCGACCACTGGCTCGTTATTGGCGAGTGCCTGGGCTACTTCTGGCTGAATATGTAAAAACTTGCGCATTGATTCTCCTTCGCATCTCGTGGTATCTTATGTATGTTGATCGTGAACCTGCCCAACCATAGCACAGAACCTAACATAGCAAACCTGTACAAGCAGGAACGGCCGTTATTCTAGCAACTTATCTATTGAATGACTGCAAAATGCCGCCTATGATGAACGGTTATGACGAATATTAGCAATGCAAAATTACAGGCTCGGCAGCGATTTGAACAGGCCCGACGACAGGCGTCGCGAGCGCAAATGGCGGCCCGGTTAACTGGTGAAGCAATTGATTTGCTGCCCTTCGAGTCTATTCGGGCGCAGTTGCAGCAACAAAACCCCTACTATGTTGGCCTGGTTGAAGTGCCGCTGGATGCTATTGTGGGCAGCGTGGGGCGCTACAAAACGTTTACGCGCAAATTTTTGCCACTTACCGATAGCGTGCAGGAGCGCTGGGTGGCCGTGGATGCCCTGGCAGCCCGCACAGGCTGGCCGCCAGTGGATTTGTATCAGGTGGGTAATATCTATTTTGTAAAAGATGGCAACCATCGTGTTTCGGTGGCGCGCCAGCTAAATTTGCCAACGATTGAGGCGCATGTACTGGCGTACCCGGTGGATTTGGAAATCAATCCAACAGATGATTTGGATCATATCTTTATCCAGCTAGGTGAGCGGAATTTTATGGCTAAAACAGGGCTGGATGAGCTGCACCCTGAGCATAACATTCGGTTCACTTCACCGGGGCGCTATACTGAATTACTGGCGCAGATCCATAGTTTGCGTCAAACGTTGGCCCAGATTGATGGGGAGGTGATGGATTGGGAAACGGCAGTAGATGCCTGGTATGAAATGATTTACTTGCCCACTATCCAGATCATCCAAGATTCAACCTTGCTGGCAGATTTTCCAGGGCGCACGGAAGCAGATATGTTTGTTTGGCTGTCACAGCACCGCGAACGATTGCAGGAACGATACGGCCGTGTAGAGAATTTAGCCGATTTGGCCCATTTTTTGGCAGATGAATACCGGGAAGCCGGGCTGCCCAAGCTGACGCGAAAAGTGCGTCGTTTACTGGGGGTCAACAGCTTGCCCCCTTTACAAGAGGCTGATAATTTAGATGAAACTCTCTCAGAGTTAGACATTGACGATTAGCGCGATATAAGAAAATCTCCCTCCAGGAGGTTTCGCGCATAACAGAGGTCATGTTTGGAACCTCCCGGAGGTTGATTTACACAGGAGTAAAAAGCACATGCTTAAAAAAAGTTATTCAAAAACTGGAACAACCTGCCGGGTAACGTTTAAGCTACCCGCAGATGTTGAAGCCGAAGGAGTGCATTTGTGTGGGGAATTTAATAGCTGGAGCCCCACAGAGCATCCTATGAAGCAGCTAAAGGATGGCAGCTACAGCGTGACAATTTCGCTGGAGCCGGGCAACTCCTATCGTTTTCGCTATCTGCTGGATGGCCAGCGTTGGGAAAATGATTGGGATGCCGATGCCTACGTGGCCAATCAGTATGGCACAGAAGATTCATTGGTAAATGTCTGAATCGGTTTGGCCTGAAATATAAAATTGATAAACCGGAATGCGCTGCCCATCGGGTGGCGCATTTTTTGTTGGCCAAGTGGAGTGAAATTTTTGTGAGAAATCGTTGGCGATGACGTTGGCAAGTTGGCATCCCTTGCCTGCTGGGTATAATCGCCCCAACTTTGACTTCACCGGAAAAACCACAGATTACACAGATGACACAGATTTTGTGGTCTGATATCTTTGTGATTTTGCGTGAGCTTTTTTTGGTAGGCTCAACTTTAGGTAAAAAGAACATGTGTTGGAAATTTCTATGAAACGAACCTTACTTCTTTTGCTGCTGCCTTTGTTGCTGTTAGCCTGTAATGAGCAAGAGCCACTGCCTACAGAGGTTCCTGCAATTGGCAGTGACGCTGGCCAGACGGCCGAATCTTTAGCCCCTCCTATGATTAGCGATGAACCGATTGTGCTGCCAACAGAAACGGCCGTACCCGCCACCGCTACCCCGGAAGTGCCCCTGGCTGCCTTGGTAAATAACGAGCCATTGCCTCTGGCTGCCTTTGAGGCGGAACTGGTGCGTTATGAACGGGCCATTGCTGAACTGCCAAACGTGACGCCAAATCCAAACTACAGGCTTGAGGTGTTGGATGGACTTATTGAGCGACTGCTCATTCGCCAGGCAGCGGCCGCCCAAGGGGTCGTCATTACCGAGGCAATGGTAGATCAGGCGATGGCCGATCTGCTTAATCGAGCCGGTAGCCCTGAAAATTTTGCCGCCTGGCTGGAGGCCAACCAGTACACGGAGGTGGAAATTCGTGATGAAGCCGCGTATGGGTTGATTTTAGAACAGATGGTAACGGCCGTTACTGCCGATGTTCCCGTGGCGGTAGAGCAAGTTCACGCCCGTTACATTCAGGTAGATGACCCTAATCTGGCCAACACGCTGCTGGCCCAGATACAAAACGGGGATGATTTTGCTACTTTGGCGCAAATTCATTCGCTAGACAGAATTACGGGCGAGAATGGTGGGGATTTAGGCTTTTTTGCTTTGGGCACGCTGCTGGTGCCAGAGGTCGAGGCGGCCGCTTTTGCGCTGACAGAGCCGGGTAGCGTGAGTGAGGTGATTACGGCCGTAAACAGCGCGGGAAATCAAGTTTACTACATTGTGCAGTTCATTGAGCGTGATCCGCAACGGCCGTTAGACGCAGAGGTCCGGCCTGTTCTCCTGCAAGAAGCGCTTGAAAGCTGGCTGGATAGCCTGTGGCAAGCAGCCACGGTTGAGCGTCTTATCGAGGTAGATAATGGCTCATAACATGTATCGGTAAACATGGCAACCAGACGTAAACAACAAACCGGCTGTGTTGGCCGCTTGATGAGCCTGGTGGCCGCCTTGCTGCTGCTGCTGGGCGTGGGCATTGTGGCCTTGGTGGCCATCTTCTTCCTGGCTCCAGAGCGCTTGCCAGATGTCTCATTTGATCTAGATCATCTGTTGCCTGAGATTGCCATACCGCGAATAGCAATCTCAGACGAAGCGATGCCTACGCTGGTTTCGGCCCTTGTGTTGCCATCCCCCACTCCCACAGAAACCGAGCCGCCGCTTGCCCCAACCTGGACGCCTCTACCCGTGCTCCCGTCGGCCACGCCGCTGCCTTTTAGCACGCTTAAACCATCTGTAACGCCGTCGCCCTGGCCCACGTTCCCCACAAAAACCCTTACCCCAACGCACACCCCCACCCCCACGAATACGCCCACGGCTACGCCGCTGGGACCTACCCCTACGCCCAGTCCTACACGCTCGGCCTTTATTTTTACCAAGACCGACAACAGCCCATTTTATTTGCAAAATCATGCCAACAACGCCGGGTGTGGTTGGCTGGGCATTGCTGGGGAGGTGCTAGATTTGAACCTGAATCCGGTATCGTTTGGCAGTTACCGGGTGCATGTGTGGGGTAGTGGCATTGATGAGCGGGTGCTGGTGGGCAACGCCCCCGACTACGGGCCATCGGGCTGGGAGCAGTTTGTGTTTGATTCGCCTGTAATGCGGGATTACAACGTGCAGCTAGAAACGCCGAGCGGTACGGCCGTTTCCCAAATTTATCACGTGCAAACCAAACCTACCTGCGACGAAAACCTGCTGCAAATCAACTTTGTACAAAACCACTAGCAGCTTTGCCAAAAAAGCCACAGAGAACACAGAAAAATCTGCGCAATCTGTGGTTTTCATGTGAGGCCGCTAAGTAGCCATTCGGAATTAACGTAGCGGCTTCGTACCGAACGGCTACTTTAAGCCCATTCGCCAATTCCATATTTTATTTGCGAATGGGCACTAATTGGCATCAATTGCCAGCGTATAACTGGTTGCCTCGCCAAAGAATTCACGCACCACGATGCTCCAGCGCCCCTCGCTCATCACCGGGTAGGCCAATACTTGCTCTGTCTCGCCCGCTTGTTTTGCATCCACAGACCAAATCTGGGCACCAGTCGGATCATAAACAACAAAGAGCAAGTCGGCGGCACTATCATCTGGGGTTAATTCAATGTCAATGACATCCCCATCATCAGCATCAAAATACCAAACGACGGTTTGATTGGGCTGGAGTGTGCCAGAAACGGCCGTGCCCAGATTCAGCGTTCCAGCGTCGTCTGGCGGGGCTATCTGGTTGGCTCGTAAACTAATCTCATAGCGTCCAGCTTCACCAAAAAAATCGCGTACCAGTATCAAATATTGGCCATCCTCCAGCAGTTCAAACTCAATCATTTCTGGCGCACCGGCCAAAAAATCATCCTGCTCAGCCAACCGATTAATGTTGCTGTCTAAAAGCCAAATATCGAGGTCTAAATTTGGAGCTAGCGGTTCTACCGTGATAAACACCGTGTCCCCCGCACGGCCAGTGAAAAACCAGGCGTGAGCCTCATTCTCTCGCAGGGTTTCTTGGGCAATCTGGTTAAAAATCAAATCACCCGCATCGTAAAAATTGGCGGTACTTTCCCCACCCTCATCCAATGAAAGTGAATAATTGCCCCCCTCGCCCGCAAAGCTGCGTACCAGAATGCTGTATTCGCCGGTGAGCGGCAGCTCTAAACCAGATACCACTTCGGCATCGCCGCTAAACCCTTCGTCCAAAGCGGATAACCGGGTGCCGTCAGGGCTGTAAATGTCCAGAATGGCGTCAAACTGATTGGCTGGCGTGAGCACCACGCTAATCAGCTCACCCGCATTGCCGTTAAATGTCCAAATGTGCTGTGCCCCTCGTGCCAGATTGCTTTGAATGGTTTGCCCCACCGATAAACGGCCGCCGCCACCAAACAGTGGGCTTTCGGTGAGTACCAGGCTCATGGTGTACCGCCCTGGATCGCCAAAAAATTCGCTGACTTCCACAACGTACAGCCCGTTGTCCAGCAGTAAATTGTCAATCATGATTTCGGTATCGCCTGCGTAGCCGTTGTCTATGCGGGTAACGGTTTGCCCGGTGGGGCTAATCAATGAAAGAATGAGATCGATATCTTTATTATCCGGGCTAAGGGTAATGTTGGCGTAGTGAGGGCCAGGTAAGCTAAATGTCCATACATCTTTAACGCCAGCGCTCAGTTCGCCATTGACCAGGTCTTGCTGTCCCAGGCTGCCCAGCACGTTGGCTGAGCCATCTTGTATAACAATGTCGGCATAAATATTGTGCAGCACAATGCTGCTGGCCATCTTGGTAAACGTTTCTTCGTATTGCGGCCATTGGTCACTGGCGGCGCTCATTATAAAAAGTGCCTGGGTTTGCTGGCTGAGGTTGCCCGTGAGCGTTGTGGAAAAGAGGTAGACGCGGGTACGCATGTTGCTGCCGTTGCTGCCAAAGAGCAAAGGCGCTCCTTCCAGGTCAATAAAGGAGCCTGTTACTTGCCCGCCACTGCCGACGGCCACAGTGAGGGGAGCTGGGTCGGAAACGGCCGTTCGCTCGGCGTTGCGGGTTAGGTCTGTGGTTAGATTGTTTAGCAGTGCCTGGGGGGAGTTGGGAGGGAGGTCCAGGTGGGCAATAAGGCCAGCTACGTAAGCGCCATCACCAATGGCCTTGTTGCCGAGCAGGCTGCTGCCAGTACGTTCGGAATTGGCCAGGAGGATAACAGTAATACCCAATTCGTTGGCGGTTACGGCCGTATCCACTTGACCAGAAAGATTGATCCAGGCGGGTGGAGCCAGAAGCTGTAGCCCTGTGGCCGGATTCCCAATTTGTTGCCAGCCCGCAAATGCGGCCGTTGTCGGGGCAGGCGTTGGCGCAGGCGGAGGGACGCTGGTAGCAATAGGCTTCGTGGGGATGGGTAGAGTAGCCGCTTGCCGGGCATCTTCCTCAACGGGAGGTATATCCGTGGCGACGGGCAACGGTTCGGCTGTGGGTGGTTCCTGCTCGTCTTCGCTGATTGGTTTGCAGGCCACAACGGTGATCAATACCAAACCAACCAACAAGCAGGACCAGCGTGGCTTTTGCATGGATAATCCTCCTGTTCTCCTTAGGTGGTGCACAGCCTGGCAAGTCGCCGAGACCGCTACGCCGCTTGTACCTATGTTTTCCGCCAAGCAGCGCTATCCAAGTGATTAGGACATGTACACGCAGCAATTGTTGGAGAGCCATGTACGGTTATGAACTGGGTACTCTCCAATCATTACCGATGATGATCAGGATATCGTAGTCGCCGTCGGGATTGGTGCCGCTGCTGACGTTGAGCGGTGGTACGTGCATCAACTGAGTCAGGTAACGGCTGGTGTTGGGGTATGATCCATAGGTGATAATTTGGGAGGTGAGGTAAGTTGAGGCATCGGCATTGCCGATTTCTACCACATTAATGCCAAACGATTGCAAATATTCCTGCGTAGAGGCAGCCAGGCCAAATTCGGCCGTGCCGTTGAGCACGGCGACACGCGCCTGTTCGGCAGCCATCAGGGCAGGAAGGTTTTCGATAACCGGCGTAGGAATAGCCGGGGGGGCAAACAACTGGTCTCTGAGTTGACGAATGTTTTCTCGTACAGGCACCAGAACCTGACGGCCGTCTGGGGTTGTTTCATTATACACATAGTTAAAATCTAAAACGGCCGTGCGAATACTGTCTCGCGGAATATCTTGAGCTAGTAAAGCTAATTGAATAGCCTCGTCTAGCGTCATGTTGGTGCGCACATTTTCTTGCGACGTTTGCCAAAGCTGCGGTGCCTGCGCTATTAGCTGCGGCAGACTGTTAAGCGAAAAAACCTTCTCGCGAACAGCTAGAATTACAGCCTGCTGCCGGGCGGCGCGATCGACATCGCCACCAAACGTTGCACGTGTGCGCGCGTACTTTAACGCATTTTCTCCATCTAAATGTTGTTCGCCCACATCAATAGAAAAAGGATCATAACCATAGCACCGATCAGGGTAGTCGGGATCGTCAATTGCTTCAGGGACATCAATATCAATGCCCCCAACAAGATCGACAACTTCGACGAATGCATCAAAATTAACGGCGACATAATAATCAATCGGTACCCCTAAAAGCGTTTCAACGGTTTGGACAGCCAATGCCTGCCCACCACCGGGATATTCATAAAACTCACCCCAATAATTGGCCTGGTTTATTCGGTCCACGCCAATATCAGGAATTTCTACCCACAAATCACGCGGCAATGACAAAACGGCGGCAGATAAGCCCACCGGATCAATGGTAAGCACCATCATGCTGTCTGTGTGCGAGGGGCCTACATCTTCGCAGCGTTGGTCAATGCCCAATAGTAAAATGGAGACGCGGCTTTTGCCTTCCCACCGATGGAAGGCGTCTGAGGAAAAGATTGGAGCAGTTTCACTATCGGTGTTATTGCCCGATACCTCGCTGCTGCTAGGTGCAGGCAGCGTTTGTGCAGCCTCTGCACTACTGTTCCCTGGATTGACGAAGTCGGGGTTGATCACTTCCAACGAGGAAACGGTGGCCTGAACTGTTTGGTACAGCCAAACGGTACTGCCAATAAGAAAAATAATGACCCCCAACCCCAGGAGTGCAACTGCCCAAAGGGGGAGGCGAATCCGTGGTGGGGTACGACGAGATGAATTGGATTTCATATCTTTATTGCGCGTTCCGTGCCGGAAAAGCGTAGGCGATTATAGCATAAAACCATTAGGCAACGTCAAAAAGAGCGTAACAAGTACGGTTGGCAGCTGTAGGCATAGGGAGTCAACCGCCCGTTTTTGGTCAAAAGCTTCCGTATAAGGATGCCATAGCCTCTGGTTTACGCTATGGATCAATGCTTTTATATAAAATAGTGGCCACTTTCTAATCGTTGGGGAATTTGCCTACCCAGCCAATCTCAATACCAGCTTCAGCCCATAGCCGCTCGCACAGTTCGCCAATGTGCAGTTGCAGGTGGCGGATGTTATAAAATTGCAGTTCCAGCTTGTTGAGCGGAATCCAATCAAAACCAGAGGGCGCTTCTGGATTGAGCAAGCTGGTTTGTGTAACCACTTCTTTTTGGCAAATGGCCAGGTAATCCAGCATTTCGGCGCGGCTGAATGGTTCGCCTCGTTCCCACGGTTCATCCGGTGCCCAGGGCGGGGGGCCAAAGCCGTTAAGGTTGGGGCGATGTTTTTCCCAGGGTACAAAGGCGGCTTCTTCTGGTTGGGCGTAAAGGTGGACGTAAAACAGGGCGTGGTAAGCAATGTGCCAGAAAGGATTGGTAAAGGTGGCATTTTGCCATAGTTCATCGGGACATTTATCAATCACTCGCTTCATCATTTCTAACGCTGCCAAATATTGTGAGGTAATCTCTTTTTGCATCTACGTTTCCTTTTTTCTGTTCACGGTTTGAGCCATCTACAGAGAAATCGTTTTCAGTTTTCAAAATGGTATCTGTGTTTTGCCTAAAAACAAATGACAACGAGGTGCACAGAGAGGTTTAGGCGAATTTGTTGCAAGAAGATTGTGTTTGAGTGGTTGACCATACTAATTTTGCCAAAATGGGCGTTTGGCTTGATCCGGATTGGTTGTCGTTACTTTTTTGGGGTCAACAGCACCTTAAATGCAAACCAACCTCCGTTGGAACCTCCCGAAGGTTTCTTTTGGAAAATGCCATTTATGAATGTGGCACGGCAACAGTGATCTGACCCTGTGATTTCCGCAAGACCCGCAAAAAATGCGTGATAGAGGTAAAATAATGCAAATGACAACCAGTATGACAACGCAAATGCAAGCAGTAAGAGAACGAATTCAGGCAAAATGGGATGTGAAGGTGTTGGCAACGGCCGTACTTCTCTTCCTGGTGTTTATCACTGGCTTTGCCATTGTGCAGTACGCCACGCCCGCTCTGGTCGGCAATGACGGCTACTACCACATGAAGATGGGTTACCTCATCCGCACCGAAGGAATCAAACCAGATTTTCCCTACCTGCCCTACACCATCCTCAACGAAACAGCCTACTACGACCACCACCTGCTGTACCATGTGTTCCTGGGGCTGTTTGCCACCACCGACCCGGCGCTGGACGGCGGCCTGGCGCTGACGCAAGGGGCCAAGCTGGCCAGCATCGTTATGCCTTCGCTGGCGTTTTTGGCGATTTGGTGGCTGCTGCGCGGGCAAAAGGTGCCGTATGCGGCCGTTTGGTCTGTGTCCCTCTTTGCTGTCTCGGAAGCATTTTTGTACCGGATGAGCATGCCGCGTGCGCAATCCATGTCGCTGTTGCTGCTTGTTTTGGCCTTGCACTGGTTGCTACAAGGCAAATATAAATATTTGCTGCCGCTGGGCTTTGTATTTGTCTGGGCCTACAACGCCTTTCCTCTGCTCATCGCTGTGGCGGGTACTTACGCCATTGCCACCTTCATGCTGGAGCGGCGCATAGCCTGGCAGGCGGTTGTTTATCCCGCTGTTGGCATTGCCCTGGGGCTGATCATCAATCCCTACTTCCCGCAAAATATTGATTTTATTGTGGGTCATCTGCTGCCCAAGGTGGGCGAATCCAGCACGCCAGTGGGCAATGAGTGGTCTCCTTACCGCACCTGGACGCTGGTAGAAAATTCTGGCGTGGCTTTTATGGCGGTGTTGGGGGGCATGTTAGCCCTGGGCTGGCGTGAAAAGCGGATTGACAAATCCACGCTGACGGCGCTGGGTCTGACGGTGCTGTTTGGCTACATGCTGTTTGAATCCCGCCGCTTTATTGAATATTTTCCGCCTTTTGCCCTGATTTTCTTTGCCTTGAGTGCCGCTCCGATTTTGCGGGAGTGGCTGGCGGATTTTGGTGGGAAACGGCCGTATCTCCACCAATTAGCCCCCGTTGCCCTGCTGTTGTTGCTGGCTTACCCGCTGTACATCGGCCTGCGCGACGGGCGCGAGCTGGTGGCCGACAGCAAGCCAGCCGACCAATACGCCGACGCCACCATCTGGCTGCACGACAACACCCCCGACGGTACAATGGTGTTCCAGACGGACTGGGACGATTTCACCCGGCTCTTCTTTTACAACACCAACGCCGTCTACACCGCCGGGCTGGACCCCACGTTCATGGAGCTGGAAGACGCCGCGCTGTTCGACCGCTGGGTGGACATCACCCGTGGCCGCGTCGAGCAGCCAGGGGCCGCCATCCGCGACGAATTTGGCGCAGCGTACGTCTTCAGCGACCTCAACCACGGTGATTTTATGGACGAAGCCGCCAACGACCCGCTGCTGCAAGAAGTGTACCGAGATGATTATGCGGTGATTTACCAGGTAGGAGAGTAAGAGGTTGCAGGTAGCAAGTGGCAAAAACTTGCTACCTGCAACTTGCAACAAAAAATGACAACTATCGAAGCAGAACAATTTGATCGCGGGATGCGCTGGCTGGAGCGCTGGGGCATTGGCCATTTGCGGCGGGAGCTGCTGCATGATGTCGCGGGCGAGGTGCTGGAAGTGGGTGCTGGGACGGGAGCCAATTTGCCGATTTACGGCCGTTCCGCCCACACTACTTTAATTGACATAAAATCAGATCGCCTGCTGCTGGCGCGCCAAAAATCAGGCGAACCCGACACCCCCGCTACCTGTGCCAACGCGCACCACTTGCCCTTTGCCAGCAATCAATTCGATGTGGTGGTGGGGACGCTGGTTTTCTGCTCGATCCCTCAGCCAGAAGTGGCTTTAGCAGAAATCCGGCGTGTGCTGCGGCCAAACGGCCGTCTGCTCCTCCTCGAACATACACGGGGTCACGGCCCCATCTCCCGCCGCTTCACCGATTGGCTGCAACCGCTCTGGTTTGCCATGCAGGGGGAATGTCATTTGAACCGGGAAACGGCCGTTACCGTGCAAAACGCCGGTTTCACCATCGAACACAGTTCCGTCCACGGCTATGGCCTGCTGCAAATGATGCGGGCGTCGGTGAACGGTAATCGGTAATCCGTTATCGGTAATCGGTCGCGCTTTTTCACCCTTTCACCCTTTCACCTTGTCACCCCTTCACCTTGTCAGCTTGTCACCGCCGACTGATGACCACCGCATACGCCAGCATCCCCAGCCCCAAAGCCATAAAGGCCCAATTGCCGCCATCATATAAACCAAATAAAAACATAGCCGTGCCCATGATGCTATAGAACGGATTGTCGCGCAGCGACTGCCACAGGGTGGGTTGGGGGACTTTGTAACCCAGGGAGTGTAATTTTTCGCGGAGAACGGCCGTACTGGGTTCGGTCAACGTGCTGCCATCGGGGAAAACCAGCGTGGGTACGCTGGCGTTGCCGTCGTTGATGGCCATGACTTTGCCCTTGCCAGCCGCATCCTCAGCGATGTTGACATAATCGAAAGGCGCTTGCGCCCGGTTCAGCATCCCGCGCACGGGCGGCACCATCGGGCAGGTTGGCGTGCCGTACATGATTACTTTTTGGGTTGAGTTCATTGAATTTTCCATGCTGGTTAGACGATGTCAGGCGTGGGAAAGTTACGAGCGACAAGGTGACAAGGTGAAGGGGTGAAGGGGTAAAACGGCCGTTGAAATTCCATTTAACAAGAAAATAAAAGTTACGGACTGGGCCATAACTCAACAGGCGTTTCCAGGCAGAAAAGCTCATTTGCATGTTTAAACGTTTCGTAGAAGGTTTCGACACGCATCCCGGTGGCTTCTTCCAAAGGCAGGTCGTATGTAATTTGGCGAGGGTTACTCAAACCATAAATGGCATCTGCAAATGTTAGTTCTGCCTCTGGTGACCAGGAAACCAAATCCAAACTTTCTTCTTTATCAGATAAACAACCGCGAACTTTGCCATTAGCCACTTCACCATCCCCACCATAGCTCAACAAAAACTGATTTGGAGAATAAAACAAGGTAAGCCGGAACCCAAGGACATCATCCATTGGGGCATTTGCCGTAAGTACCCAAATTTCAGTTGGTTGCCCATATTCATTTAAGATGGCTGGCAGTGAGTTAATTGGCACTGTCAATATGGCTGCATCAATCATTGTTACAATTCCATCCCGAACGTTGAAAGTGTAGCTAAATGGGGCATTAGACAGATCGGGCAAATACACATACATCCAGGCAATAAATGAATTGCCTACCGGAATATCCGAAAATGTCCCATCCGCAGCACCATAAGAGATACGATAGGCAAATGTAGCCAGAAATGGTTCAATATTTCGCCACTCTGTTTCTCCAGGTACGATATTCCAAAAGCAAGGTAGCAAACAGTTTTGGCTGTCATCGGTCAGGTCTAAAACAAATGAGTGTAGGGCATCAGGAGATATTGTTGGCAGTGCGATAACCTCTTGTGCAGGCAAAGACGTCGCTGTTGAAACAACTGATGGAGTCGCGGAAGGTAATGGTGTTGTCGTGGTTGTGGAAATCGGCAATAGCTCTTGTTCCGTGTTCGTTGCTGGTGATGGCACGTTTGTTGCATCCGAAGGGAGTTGCCCTGTATTCATCGCACAACTAACCAAGAAGAAGATGGCACCACACAGAAATAAGCTTTTTACTTGTCTCATCTGGTTCACCTAATGCCAAAGGTTGTCCTCAATTTTCGACGAGGACAACCATAAATATGAACAAAAATCTGCGTCCTCCGCGTTAATCCGCGTCCTATTGATTGTTTAGAAGCGAGCGATATTACTCCCTAATCCATCACTGAACCGCCGCTGAAAACTAAATTGGTCCCCGTCATGAAGCTGGCGGCTTCAGAAGCCAGGAACAGAATCATTTGCCCGATCTCCTCTGGCTGTGCGCCCCGGCCCAGCGGCACCTGCTTCAGCCCTTCCTCAAACCGCCCGCCTGCCAGCGCCGTCTCGGTGGCCACCCAGCCCGGCGACAGCGCATTCACGTTCACGTTATACGGAGCCATCTCCGCCGCCAGCGACTTGGTAAAGGTGAGCACCGCCCCCTTCGAGGCGCAGTAATGCGCGTTGCCATAGCCCGACAGCCCCGGCATGATGCCCGGCTGCATTCCATCTACCGAGGCGATGTTGACAATCGCCCCGCGCCGGTTGGCCATCATCGTAGGGATGACCGCCTGGCAGCAGTTGAAGACGCCCTTCGTGTTGACACCAAACACGCGATCCCACTCGCGCTCGTCCATGTTGGCCACCAGGGCAGCGGGATAGACGCCCGCCACGTTGGCCAAAATATCAATCGAGCCAAACTGCGCCAGAGCCGCGTCGGCCAGCCGCTGGGCATCGGCTCGCTTAGACACATCGGCCTGTACGGCGATGGCGTTGAAACCTGCGGCAGTGAGTTCGTTGGCAACGGCCGTTCCCCGAACCGCATCATATTCACCAATCACCACCCGGCAGCCCGCATGGGCCAGCACCGCCGCCGCCGCCTTGCCGATGCCGCTGCCCCCGCCCGTCACAATCGCCACCTTGCCCGTCAATTTAATGCCCGTTAGCAAAGGCAAATCCGCAATTTGGTTAGGTATAGTCATCAGAAATCTCCTGAAAAAGGGAATGGGACGCAGATTAACGCCGATGACGCTGATTTTTTTATCTGCGTTCATCCGCGTTTATCCGCGTCCAAATTATTTATTTAATCGAGAAGCCGCCGTCCACCACCAGGTTGTGCCCGGTGATGTAGCCCGCTTCGTCAGAAACCAGGAACAGCGCGGCGTAGGCGATATCTTCCGGCAGGCAAAGCCGTTGGATGGGGTAGGCGCTGGCCACCACATCGTCTACCACTTCGTCAAAGTTGGGCCGGTCCACGTAGGACATGGGTGTGTAGACCATGCCTGGCGAGATGACGTTGGCGCGGATGCCGTGCGCGGCGTATTGCAGGGCGATGACGCGCGTGTAGGCTAGAATGCCGCCTTTGGTGGCGCTGTAGGTGGCGTAGCCGGGAATGCCCACGCTGGCGCAAATGGAGCCAATGTTCAGGATCGCTCCTTTTTTGTTGTTTATCATGAAGGGCAAACAATGTTTGGTGGTGTGGAAGACGCCCTTGAGGTTGATGTCTACCTGCCAGGCCCACTCGTCGTCGGTGGTCTCTTCCACCTTTTCCGTGCGGCTGATGACCCCGGCGGAGTTGACCAGCGTGTCCACGGTGCCATACTGCGCCACGGCAAAATCAACCATCGCACGGGCGTCGTCCATGCTGGCCACATTTCCGGTGACGGCAACGGCCGTTCCCCCCTCACCTTCAATCTCCGCCACTACCGCTTGCAACGGCTCCATCCGCCTGCCCGCGACCACCACCCTGGCTCCATGCCGGGCAAACAGCAGGGCAATCGCTCGCCCAATCCCCGTGCCGCCACCCACGATGAGGGCGGTACGGCCGTTTAATCGCTGATCCATTCGTTTTCCTCCAATTTTGAACTGTGGGTGGGATTG
Organism: Ardenticatenaceae bacterium; assembly: GCA_020634455.1. Taxonomy (GTDB): domain Bacteria; phylum Chloroflexota; class Anaerolineae; order Promineifilales; family Promineifilaceae; genus Leptofilum. The sequence goes on from JACKBQ010000001.1 coordinate 3,417,458, forward strand.
TACAGAGTTGGGTGACAAGGTGAAAGGGTGAACAGTTTCTACGATTGCGGCAAAAACAGCAGCATGACGCCGAGGAAAGCAACGGCCGTTCCCATCATGCCCCGGGCGCTCACCGGCTTTTTGAACACGACAAACTCCACCGGAATCAGGAGCACGGGCGGCAGGGCCATGAGGGTGGAGGCAATGCCCAGCCGCGTCAGCTGGATGGCCACCAGCGACAGCCAGATGCCCAAAAATGGCCCGGCAATCGAGCCGCCAATCATCGCTGGGAACGCCTGCTGGTTGCGCCACTGCCGCAGCGTGGTCCGCACCTGGCCGCGTGCCAGTGCCAGCCCCCACAAAATGAGCAGCGCCACCAAAATGCGGATCATCGTGGCGGAGATGGGTGGAAAATCGCCCACCAGCCCGTAGCGGGCCGTCACCAGATTGGCGACCTGACCCAGCGCCCCGCCCAGCCCAAACAAGATGCCGCTGCTGTATTGCTTGTTCTCAACGGCCGTTCGCCCTCCTTGCTTTTCCGTCACCACCCAGCCCACACCGCCAACCGTGAGGAACACGGCCAGCAGCTCCAATCCACTCACCGTCTCACCAAACAGCAGCCAGCCAAACAGCGTGCTGATAATCGGCACAGTTGACATAAGCAGCATAGACAGGCGCGGCCCGATGAGTACATACGCTTTGAACAGCATCGTATCGCCCACCACCAGCCCTAAAATGGAGGAAATCGCCAGCCAAAACCAGCGAAAGCCCTCAACCTGCGCCGGGAAAAAGCTGCCTTCCAGCGCCAGGTGGCTCAAGCTGAGAAACAAAAAGGCAAACAGCAAACGGCTTCGGTTCACCACGTCGGAGCCGATGAGACGGCCGCTGTAGCTAAAAAAGATGGCGGTGGCAGACCAGCAAACGGCCGTACCCAACGCCGCCAGTTCCCCGGCGTAAATGAATGTGTCCATAGGTCGGTTATCGGTAATCGGTAATCGGTTTACCGTTCACGGATTACCGATTACGGTTCACGGATTACCGGATTAGTACGCCGTCTCCGCCTTCTCTTGCAATTTGCGCCAGACCCGGCGGTAATGACGGCCGTCCATCAGCTCCAAACTGTTGCCGTCTGGGTCGCGGAAGTAGATCGAGTGCGTGCCCAGCGACCAATCCTGTTCGTGCTCAATCTCGATGTCGTGGGCCAACAGGCGGGCACGCCAGCCGTCCATCTGCTCCGGCGGAATGGCCAGGCAGGTGTGCCCTTGCCCCCGCGCTCCGTGCGCCGGAATGATGCTCTCGCGCACGGCCAATTTATTTATGTCAAATAAAATCAGCGTCGAATTTTGCCCGGTTTGCAGGAAGACCGCGTCTTCAAACTGGCTACTCACGGGTAAATCGAGCACCTCGGTGTAGAACTTTTGGGCGCGGGGGATATCTTCCACGTACAGCACTGCCTCGGCCACGCCCAGGATTTCCGTGCCGCCGCGCTTTGCCGCTTCGGCCTCTTGCACAATGCGCACGCCGCTGCTCACGCCCAGACGGTTGGCCCCCGCCGCTACCATGCGCCGTGCATCGTCCAGCGAGCGAATGCCGCCCGACGCCTTGACGCCCATGCCTTGCCCCACGGTATGGCGCATCAGGGCCACATCTTCCACCGTGGCCCCGCCGCCGCTAAAGCCGGTAGACGTTTTCACAAAATCGGCCCCGGCCTCTTTGGCAATTTTGCAGACGCGCACCTTTTCTTCGTTGGTGAGGTAGCTGGTTTCGATGATCACTTTACATAAAGCGCCTTTTTCGTGACAGGTTTGGGTAACGGCCGTAATCTGCCCCAGCGTAAACTCATCATCCCGGCTCTTCACCGCGCCGATGTTGATCACCATGTCAATTTCCGTTGCGCCATTTTCAACGGCCGTTTGCGTTTCGGATACCTTTTCTTTGGTGGTGGTGGCTCCTAGCGGGAAACCCACGACGGCACACACCTTCACCGCGCTGCCCTGTAACTGCTCGGCGGCAAAGCGCACGTTGGTGGGGTTAACGCAGACCGAAAAGAACTGATGCCGGACGGCTTCCCGGCAAATTTGGGCAATCATTTCTTCGGTGGCATCTGGTTTAAGCAACGTGTGGTCAATCAGACCCGCCACGCGGGTGGGGTCTTCGTCAATCAGCTGGATGAGCTGTTCTGTTGTAGCATTTGTTAAATCCGACATACTATTTTCCTCTGGAATCTGATTCCGTCCTGCATTTGTCATTCCCGTGAAAACGGGAATCCATCATGCATCTTTTATGGATGCCCACGCAGGTGGGCATGACAATTACAATTGAGCGGTGTCAAGCATAGCACCAGGTGGCCTCCAGGCAAACCAGAGATTGGGCCAATTTGTTCTGATGAGGCCGACTGTACATGGGAAATTGGCCTAATCTTGACGGCGGGAGCAACGATCTTTTTCACCAAATATATGCTTGACCCGCGATCTATCCTCGTGTAGGATTCTGCACACATGAAAACGACCTCTCTTTCTGGCCTTGTTCTTACCTTGCTTATGCTGCTGCTGGTGTTGATTGCTGCTTTTGTCTTCTTGTTTCAGGGGCGGCAAACAGTCATTGAGCAGCGGGATAATTTGGAAGCAGAAACGGCCGATCTCCAACAAAATCTAGCCCAAACCGAACTGAACCTGGCCGCCGCTGAGTCTACCCGCGCTGTAACCGTTGACGCCCTGGCCACGGCCGAATCCAACGCGGTGCTGTTGGATGGCGAATTGGTGGGCAGTCAGCAAGAAGTGGATGCCCTCAACGACCAGCTAGACGCCGCCAGCCAAACCATCACCACCTTGCAAGATGAGCAGGAAGCGGCATTGGCTCAGCCTCCGGAAGTAGCGATTCTGTCTCCGGCAAACGGCCGTCTCTTACCGCAAGGGGAACCGGTCAACATCGTCGTGGTTGCTACCCATCCCAAAGGCATCGCCTCTGTGAATCTGGCCATTAACGACGCGCCAATTGAGAACTACCAGCCAGACAACGAAACTTTGTTCACAAAAGTTGCTAGCTGGGAACCTGCCGAACCGAACGAATATGTGATTCAGCTAACGGCCGTTAACAGCGAAGGCATCAGCAGCCGGATGGCCACCGTCACGGTAACTGTCTCGCTGGCAGCCAGCGCCAGCCGCGTTGCCGGGGATGCCAACGCCGGGCTGCGCCAGGATATTGGCGAGCTGGTGAGCGGGTTGCGCCAGCTGCCCATTCCGAATGGCGTGAATGAGCAGATTGTTTCTGGCGTGTTGCTGCGCGAGGCGCAAACCGCGCAGGCGCAAGCTTTAGCCGCTGGCCCGCTGTGGGCCGATGCCGCGCTTATTGGCCAGATGTTTGATTTTGCCCCGGCGGCATTTGATTTTGCCGATTTCTTGGTGCAGGTGGGTGGCAGTTCGACCCCCGCTTTTTACCAGCCAATTTCTGGCGAGATGCTGCTTTTGGAGCAGGCGGATGCGCTTTCCGCGTCAGCCCAATTGGGCTACGTGCGCCAACTGCTGTACCTCATCCAGGACCAAAATGTTGGTCTAGATGGACTGTACCGTGGCGAGCTGACGTTGGATGCGGCGCTGGCGTTGGCGTCGCTGAGTGAGGGTGAGGCGACGGTGGTGCAGGAAAATTTCCTCACGGCGCGGTATTTGCCCTTGGAAACGGCCGTGATCCCCGATACGTTTTTGCTGGATACGGCCGTACTTGCTGATGCGCCCACACCAATTGCCAACTGGCTCCAGTTTCCCTACAAATTTGGTGACGAGTTTGCCCGCACTTTGTACGAAACAGGCAGCTATCCCGCGCTAGATGCGGCATGGGCCAATCCGCCACAGTCTACCGAGCAAATTTTGCATCTGGAAGCATATCTGGCGGAGCAAGGCCCTGCGCTGGTGACGTTGCCCGATTTGCAGCCAGTTTTGGGCAGAGGCTGGACATTGGCAACCGAGAATGTGCTGGGTGAATATCTGTTGGGGCAATATTTGTTGCAGCAGTTGAATGAGACTCAGGTGGAAACGGCCGTTACTGGCTGGGGCGGTGATAAATTTGCCATCTACACCAACGAAACAGCGGGCAGCACCGTTTTGGCGCTAAAAACTGTCTGGGACACGGCCACCGATAGCACCGAATTTGCCGCACTCTATCCAAACTACCCCACGCGCCTTTTTGGCGGCAGCGGTGAGCTGCAAGCCAACGGCGGCGAATGCTGGTCAGGCGAAGGCGAACTCATCTGCCTTTACCAATCAGAGCAAGAAACCCTCATCGTGCGCGGCCCGGAGCTAGAACTCATTCTGGACGTGGTCGCTGCCATCTTCCCTACGCAATAAGACAACAGCGCAGAGGCACAGAAATCGTTTTAGTCCGCTGCTAAGCGTGATACCTTGATGTGTCATACCCGCGAATGCGGGTATCCACTTCTGCAACCAAATGGATTCCCGCCTGCGCGGGAATGACATCTGTGAGATAAAGTTTAGGATTTGGGTGATTAACTGGAAATGGTTACATCGTCCACAATGCCGACGATGACGGCGCGGATGGGGGCGGTTTTTAGATTGAGCACCTGGCGTGCGCCATTGCCTTCGTCCAGCACCAACACTGTGTCGCCAACGCCAGCCTGCGCGGTGTCTACGCAGATGTCGTAGCCGCCAGTAAGCTGCCCGTTTTCCCCCAGCTTATCCACAATGAGGAGTTTACGGCCGTTAAATGCCGCATGTTTAATCGTCGCTACGACGGTACCTGATACTTTTCCAACGTACATGCCCCAATCGTAAATCGTCTGTCCTAAATCGTCAATTGATTGCTTGTCACGCATTTGGCCCTATGCTATCCTGTCGTCAATATTTTATAAGTGTTCAAATAGGTAATGAATAAAGGCAATTATTCACCCCCAGAGATTTTTGAAGTTTTGCCTTGCATGGCAGCTAATTCAGAACAAAAACTTCAAAAAGCCTGAACGCTATTTTTTCCAAAACCTTCTAAAAATTAAGGAGTCAAGTATGAGTAAAAAAATTGCTATTTTGTTGCTGTTAGGAACCGCACTTACGCTGTTGGTGGCCTGTGGTGGCCCCTCTCAGGAATATCAGCCGGACGAACAATTATTGACTGAATCTTTTGATGACCCAAATGCCTGGGAAACTTACCAGAGTGGCAGTGTTGATTTTAGCGTGAATGATGGTGTGTATCGCGTGCAAACTGGTGATGAGGGCTACATTTGGGGCTTAAATGACCAACAGCACGAGGATGTGATTATTGAAGTAACCTCAACCCAAAATTCCGCCCATGAAAATAACGCGTATGGTGTTATGTGCCGTGCAGATATCAGCAACAATGGGGATGGCTATTATTTTCTCATTAGTGGTGATGGCTATTACACTATCTCTAAAGGGGAAGGGGACAATGTGAATCAGCTTGTTGAGTGGACAAGCAGTTCGACCATCAATACGGGGCAAGCCTCAAACACGATTCGAGCGGTTTGTGCGGGGAATTACCTGGCACTTTATGTCAATGACAAGTTTCTGGCAGAAACCACTGACAGCGATTACAAGTCTGGTTTTGCCGGGTTTGCGGCCACTGCGTTCGAAGGTGGCGATACAGATGTCAGCTTTGATAATCTAACCATTTCAACCGCTTCTGCTTCAGGCGGATAATGATTCAGCTAAGAAGCCCGTTTAACCAAGCCGAAATATTGGAATCGTGGACGGTGGGGGGTACGGCCGTTCACGATTTTTTTGCCGCCATAGAAACTGGTACCTTTTTTGCCGCACCACCAGGCATCTGGTCCCCGGCAGAAAATTTGGTGCATCTCATCAAATCGTGCAGCCCGGTGATTATGGCCTTGAATGTTCCCAAAACGGTGTTGCGCATTCGCTTTGGCTGGGCAAAGGATGAATCCCGTACGCTTGTGCAGGTGCGGCACACCTACGTAAACGACGCCCTGGCCAATGGCGGGCGCGCCGGGGGTTCGTTTGTGCCAGAGGTTCGGGATGATTTTTCTGCTGCGCATCAAGCGCGTATTTTGGCAAAATGGCAGGAAAAAGGCGACGCACTGGCTGCCGCCCTGCAAAAATGGTCAGATAAGGATTTGGATAAATACCTGTTGCCTCATCCATTGTTGGGCAAGATGACCGTGCGCGAAATCTTGTTTTTTACGCTTTACCACAACATGCACCACGTGAATGATGTGCAACGGTTGCTGGGCCAATCAGAAGCGGAATGGTTTGGAGCTTGATTGATGTGCATCATTCAAACGGAGCGTTTGCAGCTCTGCCACCTTTGCCTAGACGATGCCGAGTTTGTGCTGAATCTCGTCAATGATCCTGGTTGGATTCGTTTTATTGGCGACCGTGGTATTCACTCAATGGGTCAGGCGGAAGCGTATTTGCAGGATGGCCCGATGGCGAGCTATGCAGCCAATGGTTTTGGTCTTTACCTGGTGCGGCGCAAAGCTGATGGTCAGCGATTGGGGATGTGCGGTTTGCTAAAACGGCCGTCTCTGCCCCACGTAGACATTGGTTTTGCGTTTTTAGCTGAATTTACCGGCCAGGGGTATGGGTTCGAGGCGGCAACGGCCGTTTTGCACCATGCCCGCCACCAGTTAAACCTCTCGCCCATCCTGGCCATCGTCAAACCAGATAATTTGCCTTCCATTAAGCTGCTGGAAAAGCTCGCTTTGAAGTTTCAGCGGCGCCTTTTCCTAGACGACAGCCAGAACGAACTGCTGCTGTATTCTTCAGAAAGTGATCCCGGAGTGTCACGCTGGCATGAAGAGCAAAACTCTTAAACAAACGCTCTCTGATTGGCATCTGCTGCTATTGTTGGCTGGGGCGCGGCTGCTTTTCCATTTGCTTACCAACGGTCAGTATGGATTTCATCGCGATGCACTGGCCTTTTTAGACAACGGGCAACACCTGGCCTGGGGCTACGTGGCTTATCCACCTCTGACACCGTTTGTGGGCCGAATTGGGCTGGCGCTGTTTGGACTGTCGTTGGTGGGCATCAAATCGCTGGCGGCGCTGGCCCAATGCGTGGCGATGGTGTTTACCGGGTTGATGGCTAAAGAACTGGGCGGCGGCCGGGGCGCTCAGGTGGTGGCTGCCGTCGCCGCAGGCATTTCAATCATGTCGCTGTTGATGAGCACACTCTTCCAGTACATCTCTTTTGATTATCTCTGGTGGGTGCTGGTTGTATATGCCTACATTCGCTTGCTCAAATCTGGCAATCCTCGCTGGTGGCTGGGCATCGGCGCAGCATTTGGCCTGGGTATGATGACCAAGTACACCATTCTGTTTTTGGCAACGGCCGTTGTCCTCAACGTCGTTTTTTCAAGGCAGCTGCGCACCCACCTGAAATCCCCCTGGCTGTGGGCTGGGGCAGGGGTGTCATTGCTCATCTTTTTGCCCAACTTTATCTGGCAAGTTCAAAATAACTTTGTCTCTCTGGAGTTCTTAGCCGCTATTCGCGCCCGCGATGTGGCCCTGGGTCGAACGGCCGGGTACTTGGCTCAACAGCTTTATGTTAACCTGAACCCCATCACGGTGCCGTTGTTTTTGCTGGGGATTTATTTTTATCTGGGGCAAGGCAACGGCCGTTTCCGACCCGTTGTTTGGATTTACTTCATCACCCTAGCACTGTTTGGCGTCAGCCAGGGGCGATTTTATTATCTGGCTCCGGCCTATCCAATGATGTTGGCAGGTGGGGCGGTGGCGGGCGAGCGCTTGTTGGCCGGGCAGCCTGCTAATCGGCAAAGGGTGTGGGGCCGGGTGACCTGGGGATTTTTGGCCGTGGGTGCAGCAATTGGCGTAGCGCTGGCTTTGCCAGTCGCCCCAATCAATTCTGCCTGGTGGCACGTAACCAGCGGCATTCACGACAACTTTGTGGAGCAAGTTGGCTGGGAAGAGATGGTGCAAACTGTGGCAGAAATTTATGCACAGAAAGCGCCCAACTATGCCAACCTGGGTGTTCTGGCCGGCAATTACGGCGAAGCTGCTGCTTTAAACCTGTACGGTCCGCGTTATGATTTGCCAACGGCCGTTAGCCCGGTCAACACGTACTGGGAGCGTGGCTACGGCACGCCTGCCCCCGATGCTGTCATTGTGTTAGGATTTTCCGAGTCGTTTTTGAGAGGGTATTTTGGCCAGTGTACCGTTGTGGGGCAAAACGGTAACCGCTTTGGCGTGGCCAACGAAGAAAGTACGTTTGCCCCGAATATTTTCTTGTGTGAGGCTGCACGGGAACCGTGGGAGCAGTTCTGGCCGAAGCTGCGTGCTTTTGGGTGAGTCTCAGGTTAGCTGCACGTCATCAACAATACCGACGATGGCATGGTCTACGGGCACAAACGTGATGGGCATTGCCTGGGCTGCTTCCCGGCTACCCACAATGAAAACCAGCTCATCAGGACCAGCCTGGGCTGTAGCGTCTGCCGCCACTACGGGTTCCCCCACCGGCTCTTGCGTTTTGCTCAAGGGCTGCACCATCAGGAATTTGATGCCTTCCAGCCCTTCGTATTTTTGGGTGGCCACAACTGTGCCAATAACGAGTGCTAATTGCATGTTGTTCTTGTTTGCAATTGGATTAGGCAATTGGTGAGAAGGCCGCTTGTTTTGCCCAGCTGTTACCCAATTGCCTAACCCCTACCGATCACCGATTACGCTGCATCCCAGCCAAAATGTTGGCCAAAACGGCCGTATCCATTCACATTTTCCCACATTTCTGTATGTAGCTGGGGGATGACCCGTTGCTTGACGAGCTGATTTTGGGCGCTGATGGTGGCAATGGCAACGGCCGTTTCCACATCTGCTACCAAGCCGTGAAAATAAACCAACCCCTTGCCGCCCAAACCATCTGCCAGCCGGAGTTGCAGCAAAGAGACTTCCGCCCCTTTTACCCCGGCGTCAGCGGCCAAAATGGCGCTGGCCACGCTGGTTGTCTCAATAATGCCTAGTGCATCTTCATGTCCTGCCTGTCGCCGTCCGCCCAGCGCGATCACCACATCCGGGTGGACATTGGGCAAAAATAGCGCGTCGCGCAGCGCAGCCTGCCCGACTTCCTTGCCTGCCGCAACCGCCTCTTCCACCGAAGCCACATCCCCGACGACCAGTACCAGGTAATGACCCGGCTGCACCGTCCCCGTTTGAATTTTGCTGACCGGGGCACGTTTCACCATGGCATCCCCCGCCTCGATACCGGCGGCAATGCTGCTAAATTCCAACAGGGCAAGGGCGGGGAAATCCATAAAAAAGAGATTGGAGACTGGAGATTAAGAGATTATCAATCTCCAGCCTCCAATCTCTAATCTCCAACCTCCAGTTTATAAGCTCTTGGTGGACACACGCTGCCAGATGGCTTCTGCCATGCGGAGCACCACATTAGGCAGGCCCGATTTGGCGGATGTGAGCGTCAGCGGTACGCCTTGGGCGATGGCCCGCGCCTGATTCACATCATAGCCAATCTGGAAAGCCACCTTGTTGTTAAGGCCGCGCTCTACGGCCGCTTGGGGCAGCTGTGCTTCTGGCGTGTGCTGGTTCAAGATGTGCGACTTGCGCTTTACCTGAATGCCAGATTTATTGAGCAACCGGTTGAGCTGAACGGCCGTTTGAACCGATACCACTTCAGGCGTAATGATATGCAGACCCATGTCGGCCATCGTTAATGCCTGCACAAATGCGGGCGAATAGACGTGCGGCGCATCAATAATCGTAAACGCCACATGATGCTTTAATAAGTTCAAAATATGATGTACCCGGTCGCCAGAAACGGCCGAAGGGTCTTGTGGTTTGGCAGGCGCGGCCAACACGCGCAGCCCAGACGGATGAATGATGAGTCGGTTTTTCAGCACCGCCCAATCTAGCTCATTTGTTGCGGGTAAATCCAGCCACGATGAGCGCGCCTGCAACCGCATATGCATCACTGCTTGCCCCCCAGAGGGCGATAAATCAACCAGACACACCTCTTGCTGGCTGGCTCGGCGCAAGGCAGCAGCCAAATTGACCGCCAGCGTGGTTTGCCCCACACCACCCCGCAAGCCAAAAGTGGTAATAATGATCCCCGTATCGGGGCTGGAATGCCCGCCCTTTTTGGTGAGCAGATTATCAACGCGCTCCATTAGCTCTTGCGACGTTACAGGCTTGCTGAGGTAATCATCAGCGCCACTTTTCAGAGCTGAGGTGCGGTCCACTTCCTGGGAACGGGCGGTGAGTACCAGAATGGGTAAATCTTCGATATTGCTGTCGTTGCGGATTTCGCGCGCTAAATCATGCCCACTCATGTTGGGCATCATCACGTCTAGAACCAGTAAATCAGGCTTGTCGGCTTTGATCTGTTCCAGGCCATCCAGCGGATTATTGATTAGCGTGATGTTGTGACCGCCACGCTCCAACATGAGTCCTACCATGCGCAACAGTTGTTCGTCATCATCAATTACAAAGATTCGGGCCACAGCGCCGTCTCCTTACTCAATTTACAATACAAAGTCTACTTTTTGTTGTTGTCTAAACAGAAAATGCCAATGCGATCCTTGTGTACCAAAATCAGATCGCCACTGTAAGAAATGTCTGGGTAAAGCGAGGCTGAAGCTTTTGCGGCAAAAACAAGCTGAAAGCTTCCCATGGATTGTACCAAAATCTCCCTGGCAGAGAATTTACCTTCGTGCATCGCCTCGCCAGTAATTTCAAAAGAAGGTACGGTGAGGAAGACAGGAATGCTGCGGCCGCGTGTGAAGATGGAACGGCCGTGTTGCGTCCCCACCGGAATCCCATCACGACGATCCTGCAAAACAATGAAGTTGATATTGTCTTTGCGAAATGCTGCAATCTGGTAGTTAGCCACAATATCACCGGGCGTGTGGATGCGGGAAATATAGGCATCATGCAGTTCCAAATATTTGGAGTTGGGATTGCCCAGTTCGGCATGGATGCCGCCCATACCTACAGAAGCTCTCCCAGTCACGCGATAGGCATCCGTAAATAAATCTAGGTTTATCAGATTAAGTTTGCCAAAGGCTGATGACATTGCTTCACTTCTCTCTTTACGATTACGATAACAACTGATTTATTAGGCGTAGAGTTCGTTCACACATAAATTTTGATTAGGAAACGACCCCCAAGGCTTGACCGTTTACCAAAACTCAAAAGTAAAAAATGGTCAAGCCATAGTACCGCCCATACTTTACTATACAATTCTGAAGGAATCTACTAACGTACAGCGGCGCAAGCGGCTAAAGCTGCGAGGGCCGGTTAATCCTTCGCCTGTTGGACTGGCAATAGTAAAAGAACAGAACCCTTCACCACCATAGCCTAATCCGGCCAAGCAAGGCCCATTTTTCACAAAAATACTGCAATTCATCTCGCGCGCCATGCGGCTGAGGTTGTCCAGGTTTTTGGAATGCATAACGGCCGTATGCCGGAACCCATGCTCCGCTTCCACGGCCAAATCAATGGCGGCGTTGGCGTTGGCCACGCGCACCACGGGCATGATCGGCATCATCTGCTCAGACCAGACCGCCGGGTGATCTTCTGGTACTTCTACGACAATTTGGCGCACTTCTGGACCAGCCGAAATGCCAATTTCCGCCAGCAGCACGCTGGCATTTTTGCCGATGAACGCTTTGTTCATGTCGGCGTATTTGCGTGGGCCGCGATCTTTTACCGTGACTGCTTTCCACAGCCGGTTGAACTGCCAGCTGTTCAGCTTAATGGCCCCGTGGTGGGTCATCACCTGAATGAGCTCATCCACGATGCCATCAACGGCGATTGTTTCTTTCTCTGTGGTGCACACAATGTTGTTGTCGAAGGAGCCGCCAATAACGATGTCGCGGCCAGCCTGTTCGAGATCGGCCGTTTCATCAACCACAACTGGCGGATTGCCCGGCCCGGCACAAACGGCCCGTTTGCCGCTGCGCATGGCGGCGCGCACCACAGCGGCCCCGCCAGTAACGGTGAGCAAGCGAATATCTTTGTGCTGCATCAGGGCGGTGGCGCTTTCCAGGGTGGGGTTGGCAACGGCCGTTAACAAATTCGCTGGTCCGCCTGCTTTCTGAATTGCCTGGTTCAAAATTTGTACGGTGAAGTTGGTGGCGTTTTTTGTGCTGGGGTGGGCGTTAAACGTAACGGCATTGCCAGCGGCAATCATGGAAATGGCGTTGCAGAGAACCGTGCTGGTGGGGTTGGTGCTGGGGGTAAGCGCCCCAATAATGCCGTACGGTGCCCATTCCGTAATGGTGAGGCCGCCGTCGCCGCTCCAGGCGGTCGGTTCCAAATCTTCGGTGCCCAGCGCTTTATCCGCGTTGAGGATGTTTTTGAGCACCTTGTCTTCCACGCGACCCATGCCGGATTCGCTGTGGGCCATCTCGGCCAGCACCTGGGCGTATTCGCGCCCGGCCTGGCGCATGTGGGCCACCATATGCTTGCGAATTTCCAGGGGCAGCTTGTTGAGCTGGCGAAAGGCAGAGCCAGCGGCGGCTACGGCATCATCCAGCGTGGAAAACACGCCGCTTTCGCCGCCAGTGGCGGTGGGTTCTGGTAGGGTTTGTTGATGGCGACGGGAAACGGCCGTTTCCCTGGTCACTGGTATCGTCCCACCCACTTCCCGGTTTACCCGGTCAATAATTGCCTGAATGTCGTGTTCATTCATTATGTGTACTCTGGTGATCTGTAATTGAGCGGTGTGTGAAAATGACCCAATTACTCAATTACCTAATCTGGTGTAAAGCTCGCAGCGGTCGAGGAAGAGGATAAAAGTTCGTGTCGGGGCACATTTTTTCGGGAAGCCGGTGTCAGCAAAAGGAAAAATCCGCAGACAATGCAGATAACACAGATTTTTACGCCAGATTGCGCTGAGGCTTTCTGCTTTTGCGGGAGCTTACCTAGCAGCACTACAGCGTAACCCGGAGAAAAATCAATGTAAAACAGCGCTCTTTATTTGCGGTATTTTTCTTCGCCGGACACTTCCCAACTGTCCACAATGGCCATGACGACAGCGTCACACGGCCGTTTGTCTGTGAACTTGGTCTGACGCGCCGAACTGCCGGTAGCTACCATTACTACTTCGTCCAGACCTGCACCGACGGCATCGGCCGCAACCACATAGCCGGACTCTTCTTCATTTTCGGCCGTCAACCGCCGCACTACCAGGAACTTCAGCCCGTCCAGCGACGCTTCTTTTTGCGTAGACACCAGCGTGCCAACTACTTTGCCTAGGAACATGTTTCCGTTATCCGTAATCGGTGAACGGTAATCGGTGAACGATAATCGGTGGTTTGACCGATTACGGATAACCGACTACCGATTACCGTCATTCAGAGGCTTCTTGGCGACCCAGCGGCAAAACAGAATCCACATTGGCATGGGGCCGTGGGATAACGTGGACGGAGACCACTTCGCCGACTTTCTCAGCGCCGCGGGTACCGGCTTCAACGGCCGCTTTTACTGCGGCCACATCGCCCCGAACGATGGCTGTCACGTGGCCACCGCCGGTCTTCTCATAGCCAACTAGCTCGACGCGAGCCGCCTTCACCATCGCGTCCGACGCCTCAACCATGGCGGCAAAACTACGACACTCGATCATTCCTAATGCTTCTGACATAAGATTCTCCTGTTTTTAGTGGTTAGTGGTTGGTGGCTAGTAACCAGCAACTAGCCACTAAAAATTATTCACTCTTTTGGGACTCTTGGGAACGGCCGCTTACACTTTCAATGGCATCAATAGCGGCCTGATAACCAGCCATGATGTCCTGTTCACTGCCGCCCAAATAGACGCGGCCAAAGCTGCCGAACGCCGTGACTTCCAAAATATTCAGATCCGCCCGCTTTTCCGCTTCATTGGCGGCCAGCGCGGCGTAGGCCGCGGGCTGTACTTCCATGACGTACAGCGTTTGTCCGGCCAAAATCATGTGCCCGTGGCGCATCCGGTTAATCAGCTGCACCTGATGCGGATCAATATTGCGGATAATCTGGCTGGAAACCACGCGCGGTTTCAGCCGATCTTCTTCTTTTAGCTCCAGCGCTTCCAAAATGGCGGCTCCGGCCGCGCGCACGTCTGCCTGGCTGCTGGAATGCACTTCAAGCAAGCCGTACAGCCGCTCTACAATTTGCATACCGGGCTTCACGCCCACGGCTTTCAGGGCGACATCGGTGATGCGATTGATTTCAATGCCGGGGGAAATCTCGATCCAGAGCGAGGCGTCGCCGGGCAGGGGGAGGAAGCCACGGGCGACGGTGCCTAAAAAGGCGGCGTGCTGGAGCTGGAGGTTGTCTAGAAAAACATAGCTACGCAGTTCAACGGTCAACTTAACGACTCCTTTCTGGCTGCCACTGGTGGGTGGGTTCCGAACGTGGCTGCCATTCATCCATACTCAAATCTGGCTCTTTGCCAGTCAATTTATCAATGAGGTAATGCAGGCGCAGCATGAAAATCTCATCATAGTCGGTGATGCCACAGACGTCGCACTGGTAAGCGGGCACGTTGGGGATGACCATGAGGTGCTCGTTGAGCGGGCTGTAGTAAGCGATTTTTGTCGGCTGAAATTTACCAATTCGACAATGATGACAATCCATAATCTGCTTCCTGAATAGATTTGGGTAACTGGTTATTGGTAATTAGTAATTGGGTAATTACTGAATTGCCAATTACTCAATTACTTTTTAATAGCCAGAGGGGGAAACGGCCGTTCCCACACCCTCACCACCTGCTTCCTTCACAATACGTACACCGGCGCTGGCCCCTAACCGGGTAGCGCCAGCGGCAATCATTGCCTGAGCGTCGGCAAAGTTACGCACGCCGCCAGCCGCCTTCACGCCGATGTCTGGCCCGACGACCTTGCGCATCAGGGCCACATCTTCTACGGTGGCTCCGCCAGGGCCAAAACCGGTGGAGGTTTTGACAAAATCGGCCCCAGCCAGCTTGGACAGGTGCGAGGCGATCACTTTTTCTTCATCTGTCAGCAGCGCCGCTTCGATGATCACTTTGACCAGCGCATTGCCCGCGTGGGCGGCGCGCACCACCGAGGCAATATCCTCTTTGACCGTGGCGTAATCTTTTGATTTGAGCGCACCGACGTTGATGACCATATCAATTTCCGTCGCGCCATCGCGGATTGCTTGCTGCGTTTCAAACGCTTTGACTGTGCCAGGCGTGGCTCCCAGCGGAAACCCGACGACGGTGCATACCTTCACGCCCGAATCTTTGAGCAGCTGGGCGCTCAGTTTTACCTGGGCGGGATTGATACAAACGGAGGCAAACTGGTAGGTGCGGGCTTCGTAGCAAAGCTGAGCAATCTGGTCCTGCGACGCATCTGGCTTGAGCAATGTGTGATCAATGTAGCGGGCAACGCCATCATCCTGCGGCCGCACGCCCAGGGTTGAGGTGACGCGGCTGGCCCCGGCCTGCACCACTTTTTTCACCTTGTCGGCGCAATGCTGCACGCAGGAACCGTCGGTGCAATTGCAGCCAGAAACGCCGCTGGCGGGCTGAGGCTGGTTCAGCCGCAGCAGCACCTCGCGGGTGATTTCTTCTATGATTCGTTCGATGGCTGGTTGATTTTGCATGGTTTTGAGTTTGCAAGTTTGCAAGTACTCAAGTCCGCAAGTTTTTGCTTGCCCCTTGCCTACCTGCTTACTTGTTAAATCGCTTTTCAATTGCCCAAATTTTGTCTACGCGGCGGGCGTGGCGGTCGCCGCCAAAGTCGGCGGCGAGCCAGGTTTGTACAATTTGCTGGGCCAGATTGGGACCAATGAGTCCTGCACCCAGGGTGAGGACGTTGGCATTGTTGTGTTCCCGGCTGTTAACGGCCGTTGCCTGGTCATAACACATTGCAGCCAGCACACCGGGAACTTTGTTGGCGGCCATACAGCTGCCAATGCCCGCCCCGTCGATAATAATGCCACGCCAGGCACGCCCGGTGCCCACCAGTTGGGCTACCGCATAGGCGAAGTCTGGATAGTCTACCGAATCCGTGCTGTGTGTGCCACAATCCACCACCTCGTGGTCTGGGTGGGTGGTAGCCAACATTTTTTTTAGCGATTCTTTGAGGGTGTACCCACCGTGATCGGCTCCAACGGCGATAGCCGGTTTGCCGGTTGTCGGCGCTGGCTGTGTGCTGCCTTCTTCCAGGCGAATGTGCCGCTCCAGAGCCGCTTGCCGGGCCAGCGGGGTGACGAGGGCGTTGGGGGGTACGGCGAAGGTGGTACTGGCTGGCAGTTGGTTGATTTGGTCGGCGGTGAGAAGCGGCCGTTTGCCAGCAGCAATCTGAGATGAATCTTTGTCACCCATCACTCGATTAACCACCTGGCGCACCAGCGCTTCAATTTCTGCTTGCGTATAGCTCATCGTTCATTTATGGAAAGGTCTACATGGGGCACCAATTCCCAATCGGAAATGGGCCAGTAAACCACTACGGCTTTGCCAATAATATTTGCTTCCGGTAAAAAGCCCCAGGAATGGGAATCGCTGGAGCTGTTACGATTGTCTCCGAGTACAAAAAATTCGCCGTTGGGCACAGTCCAGTCGCCAGTGTAAGTGGGTTCGGCTTGAATGTACGTTTCAGCGAGTAGTACCCCGTTCACCATCACTTGACGATCCCGAATTTCTACATGGTCGCCCGGTACGCCGATAACCCGCTTGATCAGGTTCAGGTCGCTGTTGGGATGCTTAAAAACAATGATGTCCCCATGATTGGGTTCATTCAAGTAGTAGCTAAAATTATTGATGAGTAAATATTGACCATTTTCTAGCGTGGGATTCATGCTGCTGCCATCAATCCGATACCGACCTACGAAGCTGTTGACCAGCCAGAAAATGAAAAAGGTCAGGAGCAGGGTTTCAACGATTTCCCGCACGACCAGTTCGGTGGGTTGTTTACGTTCGGCAGCGGCGGGCGTGTCGTGGAATGAGGGTTGTGGGGCGTTGGACTCAGTTAGAGCCATGAAATGAATCTCCTGAAGTTAATTGAAATTATAAACGACGCAAAAAAGCGGGGCAAACGGCCGCTTTTGGCCTATTTATTGCCGGGCACCCAGTTGGGTCACGGTATCGTAGTGGAGAAAGCAGGTTTCGTAAAGTATTTACTGAATTTGTTACACAAATAATAACGATTGGTACGGCCGTTCCTCACAAATTTGGTTTGCATACCGTTTCAGGCGGGGCTATACTTACGGCCTGTCTGTTGCGGCTCCGTAGCTCAGCTGGCAGAGCAGGTGACTTTTAATCACTTGGTCGCAGGTTCGAGTCCTGCCGGAGTCATGCAGAATTTGCCCTCACAGCAGCAGTTGTGAGGGCTTTTTTTATGAATGGGACACGGATGCAACGGATTGGACGGATAGTGAGAAAATCCGTGAAATTCGTTCACCCCGTGTCCTTTTTGATTTGAAATTTGGGTGAATGATGGCAAAAGAAACGAGCAAACGACATGTGTATTTAGAAGATATTCCGCTGGATGAGGCGCAGGCTGCATTTCAGGCGGCGCTGGCGGCGGCGGGCTGGTGGCAGCCGCTAGAACCGGAAGAGGTTCCCCTGGCGCAGGCAAACGGCCGTATCACCGCCAGCGCCGTCTGGGCCAAACTCTCCTCGCCCCATTACCACGCCAGCGCCATGGATGGCTACGCCCTGCGCGCGCAGGACAGCGAGGGTGCCACCGAAACCCAGCCGCTTCAGTTCACCCTCGTCGAAAATTGGGACACACTGCCCGACGATCCGCGCCCCATTCGGGCTGTCAACACGGGGCATCCGCTGCCGCCGTGGGCCAACGCGGTGGTAATGATTGAGCATACGCAGCAGGTGGTGTTGGCGAACGGCCGTTCCGGTATTGAAATCCGTGCCAGCCTGCCTCCCTGGCACCATGTGCGCCCGATGGGCGAAGATATGGTGGCCACCGAGCTCGTGCTGCCCGCCAACCACAAGCTGCGCCCGGTCGATTTGGGCGCATTGGCCGGATCTGGCCACGCCACCGTGCCAGTCTACCGCCAGCCCCGTGTGGCCATCATCCCCACTGGCTCTGAGCTGGTGGCGGCAGAAAAGGTGGCGGAAAAAGGCATCCAGCCGGGCGAAATTATTGAGTACAACAGCCTGGTGCTGGCGGCGCAGGTTGCTGAGTGGGGTGGACTGCCCACCCGCTGGCCCATTGTGCCAGATAATTTTGAAGCGATTCAAACGGCCGTTCGCCAGGCCGCCCAAGACCACGATCTCATCCTGCTCAACGCCGGTTCCTCCGCAGGCAGCGAAGATTACACCGCCGATGTGGTGCAGTCGCTGGGCCAACTGCTGGTGCACGGCGTGGCGGTGCGGCCGGGGCATCCCGTCATTTTGGGCATGGTGGAGAATGACAAGGTGACAAATGCGCCCATCACCTTGTCACCCGGTCACCTTGTCACCCCTTCACCCCTTCACCCCTTCACCCCAATCATCGGCGTCCCCGGCTACCCCGTCAGCGCCGCGCTCACGGGCGAGATTTTTGTGGAGCCGGTTTTGGCGCGGTGGCAGGGGCAACGGCCGTTTCAGCCGCAAACCCTCCCTGCCACACTCACTCGCAAAGTGAATTCGCACATGGGGGATGATGATTTTGTGCGCGTGGCGGTGGGGGAGGTGAACGGCCGTTTCGTCACCACACCGATCAGCCGCGGGGCAGGGGTCATCACCTCCCTGGTGCGGGCCGATGGCATTGTGCGCATCCCCCGCTTTAGCGAAGGTGCAGACGCGGGCAGCGAAGTCACCGTGCATCTGTACCGCGACGCCCGCGATTTGGCACAAACGATTCTAGCCATCGGCAGCCATGACCTCACGCTCGATCTCATCGCCCAATTTTTGGCCGAGCGTGGCGCAGGGCGATTGGCCTCGGCCAACGTGGGCAGCTTGGGTGGCTTGGTGGCCCTGCGGCGGGGCGAATGTCATCTGGCGGGTAGCCATCTACTGGACCCAGAGACGGGCATCTACAACCAAAGCACCGTGCGCCGCTACCTGCCCAATGAGGATGTGGTGCTGCTGACGCTGGTGGGGCGCGAGCAGGGCTGGCTGGTGCCTGCGGGCAATCCCAAAAAAATCGCGGGTTGGGAAGCGGCGGCGCGGGACGACGTGCAGTTGGTGAACCGGCAGCGGGGTGCGGGCACGCGGGTGCTGCTGGATTACGAGCTGGGCAAGTTGGGCATTGCGCCAGAGCAGGTGCGCGGCTACGGCCGTGAGGAGTACACGCATCTTGCGGTGGCCGCCGCGATTGTCTCCGGTACGGCCGATTTTGGCCTGGGCATTCAGGCGGCGGCGCGGGCGCTGAAGCTCGATTTTGTGCCGCTGGCGCACGAGCAGTATGATCTGGTGATGACCCGCCAAACATATGACAGCGACCGAATACGGCCGTTGCTCGATCTGCTGCACGATGATCGGTTTAAAACGGCCGTTGCCGCCATGCCCGGCTACGATGTTTCGGTGATGGGGCAGGTGGTAGAACTGAACGGCCGTTAGGCGCTCTGTTAAAAATCACTCCACATCTCCTGTCACGCGCCGCTCCTCCGGGAATGACAAGCTCAGAAAACTTGGGTTACGGTGGATTGGGTTGGCGGGTAATAAATTCCGTAAGATTTAAGCCGCACAATCTTGGGAATAGATCGGGTTTTACGCCAGCCCTTCCCTTGCAGAAGAACCCCCTCCTATTGTTTATTGCAAGTTCATAATTAGCTTATCGTTGGCCTGAAAGCTGCATGCAGCTTTCAGGTGTAGTGGAGATAAAATTTGAGACCTGGTTCCCGTTGGCTGGGGCTGCCTGTGGAGGGCATGTCTGCTCATTTGGGCTATCTTTTGCTAATCGTTGGGTTTAGCGGTGTTTGGTGCCTGATTCGCTTTAACCACATCCCGGTTGGTAGCTTTTTTGATGATGCCCATTATCTGGTATTGGCTGAAAGTTTGGCAACGGGTCGCGGCTACCAGCTCATCAATTTCCCTCACGCGCCGGTAGAGACGGCATTTCCCCCTGGTTGGCCGCTGCTGCTGATGCCGGTAACGGCCGTATTTCCCGGTTCACTGTTCTGGCCCAAACTGCTGGCATTTGCCTTTTGGTTGGCCGCCATTCCGCTGGTCAATCGCCTGTTGGGGTCGCGTTTGCCAGCTTTTTTGGCACTCCCTTTTTTGGTCAGCGTCGCCCTAAATCCGCATTTGGTGGGGATGGCCGACACGGTGATGTCTGAAGCCGCTTATTTGTTTTTTACACTACTGGCGCTGGTTTTTTTGCAGCAATGGGTGGCACAACCGGAAAAACGCACCTCATGGCGGCTGCTGGCCCTGGGGGCGGCAACGTTCGCTGCGTTACTGGTTCGCACGATTGGGGTGGCTCTGGTTGTGGTGGTAGTTGTTTCCCTGCTGCGCAATTTGCGGGGGCGGCCGCTGCGCTGGCTGTTTTTAGCGGTGGGCCTGGCAACGGCCGTTTTTGCACTGCTGGCCCTGTTCAACCAACGTTTGGGCGGCACGCTGATCTTTTCGCAAACCTACAGTGAGCATCTGGCCTATTTGCTGCCCCGTTTGGCCGATTTTTTGCGATTTTGGCAAGTGGGAACGGCCGTTTCTCTGGAAACAGTGGCCAATGCGGTGGTGCCGATTTTTGAGCTTCAGGCGGTTACGGCTGTACTCACGCCGCTTGGTGTGCAGGTGTTGGCCGTTTTGGTGCTGCTGCTTGTCGCAGTGGGCTTTGCGGTGCGCTGTCGGCAGATGACGGCCGTAGAGTGGTATGTGCTGGCGTATCTGGCTATTTTTTACGTGTGGACGGTGTACATTAACACTGTGCAGCTGCGCATTTTGCTGCCGCTGATTCCCTTCATGACGTTTTATTGGGGAACGGCCGTTCTGCAACTTGGGGGTTGGTTTTTAGGCAAAGCGCAGCCTGAACGGTTAAAACGATTTGCCCAACTGGGCTTCGCCTTGCTGCTGTTGCTACATCTGGGGCGCAACGTTTACGCGACGCTGAATCCCGTTAGCAACGATCTGGTAGACCTGGCCGCCAGCGTCGCCTGGATGAACGACAACCTACCGCCAGATGCAGTGGTGATGACGCCCAACCCGGTGCCCGACTACCTGTATTTGCGTCGCCTGACGGTGGAGTTTCCGCAGGAAACGGCCGTCCTCACCCAAACCATTGCCGATCAAGGCGTTGACTATATTCTGATTCGGCCAAATTTAGCTTCTAACCGTCATCAAGACGGCCTGGACCCCAAAGGGGTGCAGCTTTTGCAACTGATCCAGTCCAAACCAAGCCAGTTTAGATTGGTACACCGAGACCCCCTCCAGCAGGTTTGGGTGTATCAAATTGAGAGGGGATTATGATCCGCAGAGGACGTTCTTGGAGTGAAATTAGCGCCAGCGAATGGCGAGGCTTCCTGGTTGTGATGAGTGGCATTCTAGCCCTCAGTTACTACATCTATTGGTGGGTGACCCAGCTCGGTGCGCCCTCACCCTGGATCGTAGCTACCTTCCTTTTCGCTGTTACCTATTGTGGTATCCAAATTTTGGGCAATTGGGCTTTGTACCTGGCAACGCATTGGCGTGATCCTTTTCCCATGTTGCCCATCCCCGAAGACAAGACGGTGGATGTGTTTTTAACCGCCTGTGGCGAGCCGCCTGAGCTGGTGGAACGGGCGTTGCTGGCAGCGGTTAACATGCGGGGGAGTCACCAGACCTGGCTGCTCGATGATGGGGACGATCCCCGGTTGGCGCAGCTGGCGCAGCGGTTGGGGGCGGGCTACTTAGTACGAAACGGCCGTAACGATGCCAAAGCGGGTAACGTGAATGCAGCCCTGGCCAAAACCAGTGGCGACATTGTGGTTATTTTTGATATTGACCATGCGCCCAGGCCAGATTTTTTGGAGCGCACGCTAGGCTACTTTCGCTTTCCCAGAGTTGGGTTTGTGCAGGTGATGCTCACCTTTGAAAACCAGGCGGATGGCTGGGTTGCCGCCGCCGCTGCCGACAGCACACTCGATTTTTACAACCCCACCTCCATTGGCTCCGATGGCTTACAAAGCACCACCTTAATTGGCAGCAATGCGATCATTCGTCGTAAAGCGCTTGAGGAAATTGGTGGATACAAACCTGGTTTAGCTGAAGATTTAGCCACGTCCATAGCCTTGCATGCGGCCGGCTGGCGTTCTGCGTACGTGCCAGAACCGCTGGCCCCCGGTTATGCCCCACCCGATTTGCCTGCCTGGTTTACCCAGCAGCTGAAATGGGCGCGTGGCGTGTTTGAACTCCTGCTCACGGCGTATCCGCACCATTATGCCCAGTTGCCCAAGAGCAAGCGAGTAGCGTACGCCGTGCGTATGACCTATTACTGGATTGGCCCTGTCGTATTTTTGCACTTGTTGGCCACAATTGTGGCTTTGTTTAGCCAAAACGGGACGACGCTGGCTAATTTTCAGGGCTATTTAGAACATTTGCTGCCCTTCGGGGCGGTAGTGGTTCTCATCCGGCAGCTTGCGCTGCGCCGTTGGCGACATCAATCATTTAATACGAACTATCAAATTAAACCAATGGTTTTGGTGTTTGGCTCATGGCCTGTGTATACCCTGGCCTGGGCAATGGCTTTATTGCGAATTCCGCTGGGTTTTCGGTTGACGCCCAAATCACATAGCAAATCGTTGAATCTTATCTGGTTGTTGCCGCAAACGGCCGTTTCCATCTTGCTCATTGTGGGATTAGCGAAATACCTTGCCAATCCCGCCACCTTTTCCTGGCTGGTTTTGGGATTTGCCGGGGGCGCGCTAGGCTCCCATCTTTTGCTGATTGGGCAATGGTTGTGGTTAGCCCGTGCCCAGCAATCCCGCAAGGATCTGCTTACCAGCGCCAAACGCCGGGCACAAAAAAAACATCTACCCCAGCATAACCTGCCCAACTCATGAGGAATTGACCTGTGCCTACGCGTGTTTTAGACCTGAATCTGGAACAGTTTCCCCCAGAACTACCGGATATGACCGGATACCAGGCGGCCCTCCTGCTGTACCGCTGGGGCAATGTGCCTGTGGGGCAGGTCCAGCTACCGGTGGTAAACGGCCGAATTTCTATCCCTGAACTCCAGGCGGCTATCTTTAAACCGGAAAACTTACCCCTCTGGCAAAGTATGGCCCGCGATCTGCACGGCTGGGATGGACGTAATCACTCCGCCTTACCCCAGGTGACGGTCGCTGTTTGCACCCGTGACCGACCTGAGGACATGCGCCGCTGTCTGGATGCGTTCATGCAGTTACCTGACGACGGGCAAGAATATCTGGTGATTGACAACTGCCCCAGCAGCGATGCCACCGAGCAAATTGTCAAAAGCTATGGCGAGCGGGTGCGCTACGTGCGCGAAAATCGCCCAGGGCTAAACATTGCCCGCAACCGCGCCCTGGCCGAAGCCCAGCATGAGATCATCGCTTTTAATGATGACGACGCCGTGCCTGACCCTGGCTGGCTGCGGGCGTTGCGCAGCAATTTTGCCGACCCGGAGGTGCTGTGCGTGACTGGTTTGACGATGCCGCTGGAACTGGAAACGGCCGCTCAGGAGCTTTTTGAGCAATACAGTCCGTTTGGACGCGGGTTTAAGCGTCTGGTTTATCAAGGTTCTCCAGAAATGGCGCTGGCCGCCGGGCGCGTTGGCGCAGGAGCCAACATGGCGCTGCGCCGCGCCGTGGTCGCCCTGGTGGGCGGCTTTGATGAAGCGTTGGATGCAGGCACCCTCACCCGCTCTGGCGGCGATACCGAAATGTTTGCCCGCATTTTGCTACACGGCTACCAAATCATCTACGATCCGATGGCGCTAAGCTGGCATCGCCACCGCCGCACCTGGGAGGCGTTGCAGCACACCGCGTACGGCTACGGCGTTGGAATTTTTGCCTTTTGGACCAGCTTGCTGCTGCGAGAGCGTTTTTTGGGGGTGTTAACCGCCGCCTGGTGGTATGGGTGGCATTACCAACTGCCACAGTTGGGCCGGGCCTTGCTGCGCCGCCCCAACAGTTTGCCGCTGGCGCTGGCCTGGGCAGAATTGCGCGGCTGTCTGGTGGGCGTGCCCAACTACCTGCTGGCGCGCCGTCGGCTCACGCGGGAGGCTGCCTGATGCCGCTCGTCTCCATCATCATCCCCACCCACAATCGGCGTGATTCGGTGCTGCGGGCGTTAACGGCCGTTGCCCAGCAAACCTACCCGCAAGACCAAATCGAAGCGATCGTTGTGGCTGATGGTTGTGTGGACGATACGGTGCCCTTTTTGCGCCAACAATCGTTCCCCTTTGGCCTGACGGTGCTGGAGCAGGCGGGATTAGGCCCAGCGGTGGCCAGAAATGCGGGAGCCAGGGTGGCAAACGGCCGTTTCCTCATCTTTTTTGATGATGATATTGAGGTGGTGCCAGGGTTTGTGCAAGCCCACGTTGCTGCTCACGAAGGGCGCGAGGATCGCGTGGTGATGGGGCATCTACCGGCGGGGCCGCTGCCCCGGTATGGCTACTATGAACAAGGGTTGCAGCAATGGTGGCGGCAAAAATTCTCGCAAATGCGGCAACCCGGCTACCGCTTTGGCTACGATGATCTGTTCAGCGGCAATTTTTCGGTGAGCGCTGAACTGTTTGCCAGTGTTGGCGGTTTTGACGAGGCGCTGCGCTGCCATGAAGATTACGAACTAGGCCTGCGCCTGGTTGCGGCGGGGGCAGCCTTTGCCTACGCCGATGCCGCCAGCGGCACCCACCATGACCAGACCAACAGCGGCCGTTCCTTGCAGCGGCGGCGGGCCGAAGGAGAAGCTGATCTGTATTTGCTGCGTCGCTACCCGGAACTGGCTCGGTTTTTGCCTGTGGCTCAGCCAGAGCAAACCTGGGTGCAGCGGGCGATGCGGCTGTCGGCGTTTAAGGCTCCCTGGCTGGGTGACCGGATTGCCAGGTTGCAGCAGGCTTGTCTGAAGCCGCTCGAAGCGTTGTGGCAGCGACGATTTTGGTGGCTACTGTTTGCCCATCTGCATGATTATTGGTATTGGCGGGGTGTGGCTAAGGTGGAGCCAGACCCGGCCGTCATTGATGCTTTTTTTGCGGAGGTGGAACGGCCGTACCCCACCCCCGATCTCACGCTGGATTTGGCGCTTGGCCTGCCGGAAGCGGAAGCTGAACTGGATAGCCACCGCCCTGCCAGCTTGCGCCTGGTTTATGGCGAGCATTGGCTGGCTGATTTGCCCCCCGCGCCCGGCAAAGAACATCTGCACGGCGGCCATTTGCGGCGGCTGCTGGCTGAAAATGCGGCTTTTCCTCTGCTGTTGGCTCAGGCCAAATTGCCAGGGGCGTTGCCGCCCATTCCCATTGACCCGCTGCCGAGCGAGCATGTCCAAACAGAAGAGCAATCCGTTGAGGCGTGGTTCCAACCTAAAAAAATAGCCGAACTGGATTTGACCGCGCCGCGTGAGGCGCAAGCGTTGGACGGCTTTACTGGGTTGCACTTGTTATTGCGCGTGGGCAAGCAGCCGGTTGGTGTGATGACGCTGCCAAACGTGCCGGAGTCTATTCTGCTTCCTGACCGCCTGGCAAACGAGATTCAGGCGCAGTTTGGCAATGCGATTTTGGCAAAGGCGAAGCTGCCGCTGCCAGAATCGGGGTCGCTGCCGCCGCTGAGCGTGGTGGTTTGCACCCGTGACCGGACGGCACAGTTGGCTACGTGCCTGGCTGCTCTGGCCCAGCTGGATTATCCGGTTTATGAAGTGATTGTGGTGGATAATGCGCCATCTTCAGAGGAAACGGCCGTTCTAGTAGCCACCAGTTCAGCTCGATACGTGCGAGAAGATCGGCCTGGCCTGGATTGGGCACGCAACCGGGGGCTGGCAGCCGCCACCCATGATCTGGTGGCTTTTACAGACGACGACGCCTGCCCGGATAGGAATTGGCTGCGGGCTATTGCCGCTGCTTTTGCCGACGATGAGGTTACGGCCGTTACCGGCTCTGTGCTGCCACAATCATTGGCCACGCCAGCCCAAAATTTGTTTGAATATAGTTACGGCGGGATGAATCATGGGTTTAAACGGCGTGTATTTCGGCAAGCGCAGCTAACAGCGAATGATCTGCTATGGGCCAGCGGCTATGGTGTGGGGGCCAATATGGCTCTGCGGCGCAGTCATCTGGCCACAATTGGCCAGTTTGACGTGGCGCTGGATGTGGGCACGCCCAGCGGTGGTGGCGGCGACGTGGAGATGTTTCATCGGGTGGTGGCGCTGGGCGGTACGCTGGTGTATGAACCGGCGGCGCTGGTGTGGCATCAACATCGCGGGTCAGCGGCTGATTTGCTGAAACTGGTGCAGAATAACGGCCGTTCCTTTGGCTGTTACTTGCTCACCTGTGCGCGAAACAAAACGGTGGCTCGACGAGTCATTTTGGGGTTTGCTGTGCGGCATTGGTTGTGGGGCTGGCTGGGCAAACGGCTACTGCGCCCCAATGGATTTCCCCGCCGTCTGGTGTGGGCAGAGCTGGGGGCGGCGTTAACCAGCCCCTGGCGTTATAACCAAACACAAAAACGTGCCAGGCAGGTGGCAACTGATCATTTTCTTGGTAACGCGAAGCAATCTTTGACCGTGGGTGGTGAATTGTAGATGCGCGGGACGTGGAGAATTAATCAGTTTTTTTTGTTGATTTGCTTGGTCGCTGGCTGGGTGGGGGTTATTCCTGCTCAGGCGGCCGGATTGCAAGATCGTGTTGTGGTTGAATTGGTTTATTACCAGCCAAATGCGGCAGAGGTGGAATTGGTGTGGGGCGTTGACGGCTGGCAGCTGTTGCCAGAACAGGAACGGCCGTCTCACACCAAACTGGAAAATAATGTCATGTGGACGCGCATGACGCCGGAGGTAGATCGATTTGTGGCGACGCTGGCGCTGCCTCCCGGAACCAGGCTCGATTACGGTTTTCAAACAACGCAGCGGGTGGATGGAACGGCTGTTTCGATTTGGGAAGCGGACGGCGACAACGATTTTCATCTTGTTGCCAATACGGACGCACAGGTTGTGCATTATGCCGCTTTTTCATTGTTTTCTGGTTCTGTTTTTCATGTTTCCTCGGAAACAGAATGGGTGAAGCAAGAGATTGTTTATGAAAATCCGTCGGCGGGTGAAGTGACTCTGGTCTGGGGCTTAGACAGTTGGAAGCGCTTGCCAGAAGCACAATTGCCAGTGAATACCACGGTGGATGATGGTGTTATGCACACCCCATTGTTTGGCAACGGCCGTAATTTTTCGGCTGAGTTACTGGTACCAGCTGGGCAAACCTTGGATTATGGGTTTTTGGTTGCCCGTAAGCGCACCGGTGAACCAATAACCGCGTGGGAAGCTGACGGTGAGAATGATTTTCATACGGCCGTTGCCGAAAACAATCCTGTCTTTCATCAATCAACGCTTGATTTAGCTACGTTCCCGACTGCGCAACGACCGTTTAAACCGGGTTGGGGTTGGGTAAGTGGATTGCTGTTGGTATTTGTGTTGGCGTGTTTGAGCGGCTGGCGATTTCCATTTACCGATAAGGGGTCTTTTCAGGAAACGGCCGTCTGGATGTGGTCGGTAACGTTGGTGCTGTTCCTGTTTTTGTTAATTATTCGGGCTAATTTAGTGGGTGTTCATTGGTTGTCGTGGCAAATTTCGTGGGTTCTGCTGCCCACCTTGTTAGCTGCTAGTGCACAGGATTTTTTGTTTGCTACGGCCGTTGCCGCACTGTTTTTGCTACTGGCCTGGCTGGTGCGCAATCGTCGCAGCGGGTTACGCTGGTTGCGAACGCTTTTTGCTTTGTTAACTACATTGTCGCTGCTGTTGGCAATTGCCAATATTCAGGTTTTTTATTTGTTGGGTCAACCTGCATCTGTGCAGCTTTTTTACTACGCTGATTTTTTGAATAGCGTAGATTCCCAGGCGAATCTGGCAGACAATTTGCCGCCAACGGTGCTGCTGACACTGCTGTTGGCGTGCCTTGCTTTGTGGGCTGTTGGCCGTTGCGTTGCCGGAGCCTGCCAGCGGTGGTTGTTGCCGGAGCGTTGGCCTATATTGCCAGGCGTTTTGGCTGTTGCGTTGCTTCCGGGTGCGGTTTTTGGGGGTCTGGTGGGGTGGCCCCAAATTCAGTTAGTGAACCCAGTTGTCGCTTTGGCCGAGTCGGTGTTTGAGGCAAGGCAGCGGCCTGTGCTTTCTCGATTGGCGTATCCTCAGGAATTTGATGAGCAGTTTACGGCCGTTGCTCCATCAGGCCCCCCACCTTTTGTCAGGGAAGTGCCATTGCGTAACGTTATTGTTGTGGTTTTGGAATCTGTGGGGGCTAGTTCTGTGTCTTCATACGGGGGTATAGCGGATGTCACCCCACAGTTAACGCACCTACGAGAGGCTGCTATTCAGTTTGACAATATTTATGCCCATGCCCCTGCCTCGAATAAATCATTGGTTTCTTTACTTGGGGGTATTTATCCGTGGATATCTTACCGCAGCATTACCCAGGAGCAGCCAGCGTTGCCGCTGCCGACATTGAGCAGCGCCCTTCAGGAGAATGGGTATCGCACGGCTTTTTTTAGCACCGCCGATTGGCGTTTTCAGCAGAGCAGAACCTTTTTGGCGGCAAGGCAGTTTGATCTGGTTCAAGATATGCAAACGTTACCCTGTGACCAGCCTGTGTTTGTGGAGGAGGAAGCCGATGAGCCTTATACGGGTGGCTTAAATGACGGGTGTTTGCTGGAGGCGCTGGAGGGTTGGGTGGCGCAGGATGGCGAACGGCCGTTTTTTGCCATGCTTTGGACAGTGGAAACGCACTATCCTTACTTTCTCGCCGAAAACGAGATAGACTTTGGCGTGTCGGATCCAGCCTATAACCGCTATCTGAATGGCCTGCACCACAGTGATGCTGAGATTGGTCGGTTGGTAGACTGGCTGGCTGAAAGTGGTCAACTTGAAGAGACATTGCTGGTGGTAACAGGCGATCATGGGGAAGCGTTTGGCCAGCACGGGCAAACGGGCCATGCTTTGGGCATCTATGAGGAAAATGTACATGTGCCCCTTCTTTTAATAAATCCAGCGCTGTTTTCAGGGGAAACGGCCGTTACCGTTGGTGGTCATGTGGATATTGCTCCTACCATACTGCATCTGCTAGAGTTGCCAGCACCGCAAACATGGCAAGGTAGCAGTCTGCTTGCCCCGACACGAAGCAACCGAACCTATTTTTTCTCCCCATGGGCCGATACCCTGTTTGGGTTTCGGGAAGGCGCTCAAAAGATGATTTTGAATGCCAGCACCAATGAAGTGGCTGTATTCAATTTGGCAGAAGACCCCGGAGAGCTGACGAATCTGGCTATGCAAGAAGAACCGTTTATTCAGTATGGAGAACAGCGAATGGCTGCCTGGGTGCAGGTACACGGCCGTTTCATGGATGCACTTTTTGCCCAGGAGATTGCGCAATGAGGTCAGGACGTTTTCTGTTGGGGCAACAGTTAATATATTTGCGCGACCTGCTGCGAGAGCTGGTGCTGCGTGATTTGAAGCTGCGTTACAAAGGATCGGTATTGGGCATTGCCTGGTCGTTGCTAAATCCGCTGGCGCAGCTATTGGTGTTTGGTTTGGTGTTTAGCACCATTTTGCCGTTGAATATTCCCAATTACACAGCCTTTTTGTTTAGCGGGCTGCTGGTGTGGAGCTGGTTTCAATCTTCACTTTTTGCGGCGACGACGGTGATTGTAGACGGCCGTTCGCTCATTAAGCGGCCTGGTTTTCCGGTGGCGCTGCTGCCCGTGGTGACAGTGATGGCTAACCTGGTGCATTTTGTGCTGGCTTTGCCAGTGCTGCTGTTGTTTTTGCTGGTTACCGGGCTGCCCCTGCACGGAACGGTGTGGTTGCTGCCGCTGCTGTTGGGCATTCAATTTTTATTTACGGTGAGCATCGCTTACTTTTTGGCAGCGGTTCACGTCACTTTTCGGGATACGCAGCATTTGGTGGGCGTTTTCCTGCTGCTGTTGTTCTACCTGACGCCCATTTTTTACGATGGCAGCGTGGTGCCAGAGCGTTTACAGCCGCTGTATCAGTTGAACCCGCTGTTTCATTTGTTGGCGGCGTACCGGGCGATTCTGATGACGGGGCAGTGGCCCGATTTTGCGGCGTTGGGGTTGATAACGGCCGTTTCCACGGGTCTGCTCTTTATTGGTTTTCGGGTGTTTGGCCGGGCCAGCCTCACTTTTGTGGAGGAGTTATGAGCGACCAGACAGCGCCAATTCGGGTAGAAAATGTGGGCAAACAGTATCGTCGCATGAGTGCCAACCGCCCCACCACGCTGGTAGAGGCGATTGCTCGAGGTTTTCGTGGTTTGAGGACCAAATCTTATTTTTGGGCGTTGCAGGATGTGAGTTTTGCGGTGCAGCGGGGGCAGATGCTGGGCGTGATTGGGCATAACGGGGCGGGAAAATCTACCTTGCTGCGTTTGTTGGGTGGTGTAGGGCAGGTAGATAAGGGGCAGGTATGGGTGAACGGCCGTATCGGGGCCTTGCTCGATCTAGGCACTGGCTTCCACCCAGAACTAACCGGGCGTGAAAATGTGTATGTAGCCGGAATCATTGGCGGGCTAACCCGCCATGCGCTGCAAGAGCGTTTTGATGAGATTGTGGCCTTTGCCGAACTGGAATCGTTTATTGACAGCCCGCTGCGAACCTACAGCACCGGAATGCAAATGCGCCTGGCTTTTTCGGTGGCGGTGCATATTGAGCCAGAAATTTTGCTGATTGACGAGGTGTTGGCGGTTGGCGACATTGCTTTTCAGCAAAAATGCTTGGATCGCATTGCCAGCTTTAAGCAGAATGGCTGCACCATTGTGTTGGTGTCGCATGATGTGGGGATGGTAGAAAAATTGTGCGACCAGGCGCTTTGGTTGGAAAATGGCTCTGTGGTGGCATTGGGGCCAGCTGCCCTGGTGACGGAGCAGTACGTGGCGGCAATGAAAATGAAAACGAAGGAGCGCACGCCTCAAGCGCTCCCCCCGCAGATGACACATTCTGGCACCATGCTGCGGCTCAATGAAAATCGGTTTGGCTCACAAGAAATGCAAATTACGGCCGTTCACCTGCAAGACGCCAATCAGATAGCCGTCACTGAGCTGGCCGCCGGAGAACCGCTGACTGTGGAAATTGCCTGTCAGGCCGCTGCGGGCAGCGCGCCACCCATCGTTGGCGTCACGGTTTCTACGCCAGATGGTACCATTGTGTACGATACCAGCACCGAGACAGCTAATCTTGGCTGGCCAGAATCGGGAGGCCAAAGCCAGATACGCCTGCATCTAGCGCGATTGGATTTGCAGCCAGGGCAATACTTTGTAGATGTGGGGCTTTACCAGATCGACTGGTCCTATGCTTATGATTACCACTGGCATGTCTATTCACTTTTACTAACAGGTAGCCCAGGTGGGAAGGGCGTGCTAAATCCGCCCCACACCTGGGAATATCTCTCCGGTACCGGAAGTTTATAGAAGGCCGTTAGCCCGCCTGACAGGTTCCCATGTTGCAATAGTTGCGGCAAAATTATGAAAACAGGAGTCATGAATGTCACTTTCCTTTGTTGCAGATTTACATAATCACACAACCGCCTCCGATGGCGAATACAACCCCACTGAACTGGTGACCGCAGGCAAAGCGCTAGGCTTGCAAGCCATTGGCGTCACCGACCACGATACACTCAATGGCTTGGATGAAGCGCTGGCCGCCGGCGAGGCGCTCGGCATCCGGGTAATCCCAGGGGTAGAGGTGTCTTTGCGGTTTAGACGGCCGTATTTCACCGGTACCCTCCATTACTTGCTCTACATCCCCTACGACCTGCTGCCAGACGACGAGTTTCGCCAAATGGCGACCGAGATCTTTAGCCAGGGGCGCGGTGGCGGTCTGGTGCGTGCTCGCGTACAGGCCATCAATGCCGAGTTTGGCCCCAACGGCAATCAACCGCTGCTTAAGCAAGATTTAACGGCTGAAGAGATCGAAGCGCTGGCTGTCAACGTCTCCCGCCGCCACTTTGCTGTGGCGCTCAAAGAAAATCACGGGCTGGACAAAGAGCAGGTGAACATGCTCATCGGCAACGATAGCGTGGCTTACGTGCCGTCGGGCATTGATCCCAAGCAGCTTACGCCGCTGCTCAAAAAATATCCGCAGTTGGTGCGTATTTTTGCCCATCCTGCGGCTGGTTCCTACCCAGGCAAAAGTCTCTACAACGAAGTGCTACCTCCCATTGAGACGGTAGAAATTTTAATGCCGGAATTTTTGGATGATGATTTGCTGGGGCTGGATGGTTTGGAAGTTGAGTATCCGGGCCATGCCCCTGAGCACCGGGCGTTGATGGCTGGCTGGGCACATAAATACGGCCTCATCACCAGTGGCGGTTCCGACTGCCACGACCGGGTGGATCGGCCGTTAGGCGTGGCGGGTGTGTCGCAAACGGAACTGGACACGCTGCTGGCGCGGCTGCTACAACCAGAGGCCACGCGCTAACTTTTTCGTAACAAGCAACAATTTGCGAAGACCCATTCAGATAGCTGGATGGGTCTTTTTTTACGCAAAATTTACGCCTTTTGGGACTTAATTGCTATGACCGATATGTGATATACGGTACTGGTACTGCCTTCTACAATACAGTTTGAACGGTTCAGAACGGTTTTTCGGTGTGTCTGCATGATGATTTTATGGCATCGAAACGGCCGTTTCACAACATCTATCACTCTCATTTTTTAGGAAGGCATTTATGTTGCAGTTGCAGCAAATCAAAAGTTTATTCAAACAGTATGGTCGCCGTGTACTCATTTTGCTGGTATTTGGCCTGATTATTTTGCTGCCATCGCTGGTTTATGCAGCCAGCGTAACCAAAAGCAATGGCACTGATGGCGCAGCCGATGGCAACATTGGCAACGAACTGACCCGCACGGTTGAATTTACCACCAGTGATTTTTCTACAGGCGCATCAATTTCCTCGGTAACGGCGACGGTTCAATTTGCCAAAATTGATGCTCCCAACGCTGGCAGCTGTTTTACGACGGGGCACCAGGGTGGTTCACCCTTTAATCGTGAAATTTATATGTACCTGACAAGCCCCAACGGCACCCAGGTTAGCTTTATTGAAGATTCCTTGAACACAGGCGGCTCTAGCGCTGCGCCACCGCATTACACCTATACCACCAACGATGTTTATAACGGCACGGTAACCATTACTTTTGATGACGGTGGAGCAACTCAGGTGGGCGGCCCTGCGCCCAGCAGCGGCACTTTTCGCCCAGAACGGCCGCTTTCTGCCTATTTAGGCGAAGATCCTTTGGGGACGTGGACCTTAACTGTTGGCGATAATTTGAGCGGCGCGCCGGTTTGCTTTTATGACTTTAGCTTAACTGTAAACGCGGAACAGGCCCCAGTTGTGGCTGATCAGACGTTTAGCGTTCCCGAAAACAGCCCAAATGCCACAACTGTAAACACCATCGTGGCAAATGATGCCGACCCAGGTGATAAATTGAGCTTCACGGTCACTGGGGGCACTGGCCAGGCCGTGTTTGCTGTGGATGCGCTGAGTGGCGAAATTACGGTTGCCGATGATACGCAGATTACGTCTGCGGGTTCGTTTACGCTAAACGTAACCGTGACAGATAGTGCCGCCTTGAGCGATACGGCCGTAATCACCATCAACGTTACCAATCAAAACGATCCTCCCATCATCACAGAAGGCACCTCAACGTCCGTAAACATGGACGAAGACAGCAGCCCGACAGCGTTTAGCCTGACTCTTAACGCCACGGATGAAGAAAATGATACGCTGACCTGGAGCATTTCTAGCCAGGCCACCAGCGGCACGGCCAGCGCCAGCGGCACGGGTACATCCAAAGCTATCGGTTACACACCCAATTTGAACTACAACGGCAGCGATAGCTTTGTAGTGCAGGTTAGCGATGGCAATGGTGGCACCGATACGATTACTGTGAATGTCAACATCGCAGCCCAAAATGACGCCCCCAATGCAGCGGATGATGGGTACACGGTGGATGAAAATACCACCAACAACACCCTGGCTGTGCTGGACAATGATTCTGATCCTGATGCGGGGGCGAGCTTGACGATTACGGCCGTTGACAACCCCACCACCCAAAATGGTACAGCCACCATCAGTGGCAGCAATATTTTGTATACACCTCAGGCCGGATTTGTGGGCACAGACACCTTCACCTACACCATTGAGGACAATACAGCACTGTCGGATACGGCCACCGTTACCATCACAGTCCGCAATGTGAATGAAGCGCCAATTATTGACCAGGTTAGCCCGCAAAGCCTGACTGTGGATGAAGATGGCACTCTGGCTGCACTTCTGAATTTAACGGCATCCGATGGCGACGGAGACAGCCTGACGTGGACGATTTTTGACCAGGGTAACCTGGGCACGGCTAGCTTCTCTGGGGGCAACACCGGCACCTCGGTGAATGTGGATTATGTACCCGCGGCTAACGCAAACGGGGCCGATTCGTTTATCGTGCGCGTGAGCGACGGTAATACCGGTACGGATGATATCACTGTTAACGTGACGATTAATGAAATTAATGACGATCCAGATGCGGTTGACGACGCGCCGAGTGTTGATGAGCAAAGCAGTGGGAACACATTGTTCCCACTGGCCAACGATACCATTTCACCAGATACGGGCGAGACGTTGACGATTACGGCCGTTGGAGCCACAGACAATGGGGGCAGCGTCTCTATTGTTGGTGGTGTAGGGGGGACAACCCTTTCTTACACGCCAGACCCGGCATTTATTGGGACTGAAACGTTTACCTACACCATTAGCGACGGCCGTTCCGGTACCGACACCGCCACCATCCGTGTGAGCGTTAACGATGTGAATTTTGCCCCAACGATTACGGAAGGGGTTACCACGGATGTGACGATGGATGAGGACGGCAGCCCCACGCCATTTAGCCTGACGCTTAACGCCACCGACGCCGATGCTGATACCATCAGTTGGAGCATTCAAAGCCAGCCATGGAACGGTAGCGCGTCGGTATCGGGCACCGGCACCTCAAAATCTATTAGCTACACGCCCGTGAGCAATTACAATGGCAGTGACAGCTTTCTGGTGCAGATAACCGACGGCCAGGGCGGTAGCGACAACATTTTGGTGAATGTAACCATCAATCCTGTGAATGACGCACCTACCGCCGTAGATGATACAAAAACGGTGCCGCCGGACACGGCCGTTACCATCAACGTACTCAATAATGATACCGATCCGGACAACGACAGTTTGAGCATTACGGCCGTAACCCAGGGCAGCAAGGGCAGCGTTAGCCACAACGGAACGACCATCACCTACACCCCCACTCCTGGCGAGGAAGGGACAGACACCTTTACTTATTCCATCAGCGATGGCAACGGTGGCACAGATTCCGCTACCGTTACCGTGCAATTTGGTTTGTATGAGGTGTTCATACCCATGATTGTGAATAATTATGTGGGCGCTCCAGACCTGGTCGTGACTAATATCAACGCCAGCAGCAACACCATCGAAGTAGTCATAGAAAATCAGGGAACACAAGCCACCACCAGCGGCTTTTGGGTAGATTTTTACATTGCGCCAGACCCCGCGCCCACCCAGGTGAATCAACAATGGTCTGACCTGGGCGATGAAGGCATTGTTTGGGGCGTAGATATTTCTATTCCGGTTGGCGGCTCTCTCACGCTTGTTTACAGCACTGCCCCTGGCGCTGCAAACTTGTATTATGTGGCAGGGAACAGCAATTATGGCGGCGTGTTGCCCGTGGGAACTTCTGTTTATGCCCAGGTAGATTCAGCGGATCTCGACACCACCTACGGCGCTATTCTGGAAATGCACGAGATTTTAGGAGAGCCATATAACAATGTCAGCGCCAAATTTACGGCCGTAAGCAGCCCGCCTTTTGTAGCGAACGTGGCGACGGCCGTAATTGATAGCGAGCTACTGGCATTGCCGCCTCGTTAACAATTATTCAGAAAAAAGATCATCTTAGTGATGAGGGAGCTTGGATTATGAAACAAGGACAGTTTGGAAACGGCCGTATCGGCATTTACTATCTCATTGCGCTGTTTAGTTTGGCTGCCTTCGGGTTATTACTGGTAAGCACGCGTCAGGCCACAGCCGATGGCTACGATTTGCCACCCAGGGACGAAGACACCACTATCACCCCCCTCGCGCCAACTGAGCCAATTGTGGCCACTGGAGAGGGCGCGCGGGTGCATTTGCAGGCGCACTTTAGCCAGGATTGGCCGTGGGAGACCATGCATTGGCAGCAAGATTTGTGGCTAAAGGTGCAATGGCTGGATGAGGATGAGGTTTGGCAAGATGTGACGGGCTGGCAAGGTCAGTTGGATGCCATTCAGCAAAAAGAAGATTGGGTGGGCATGAAAGAGTTTTGGTTTGCAGATGCTCATTTGGGAACAGGCCCCTATCGATGGCAGGTGTACGAAGTGGCCGACGGCCGTTTGCTTGTCACCAGCGACCCGTTTTACCTCCCCAGTAAAAGCGGCGATCTAATGGCGCTGGATACGATGCTGGAACCATAAACATCTCTGGCCCCAACGCCAACAGAGTAAGCTGCGAACTAGCGTAATTTTCCTGACCTGACCCTGCCTGTGTGGGGTCAGGTTTTTTGTTGCTGCCTTGCTATGGTTGAGTTGTGCTAAAATCAAAATTGCTCAACAACTTGTACTGTGTAAAGGAAGCCGCAAATGGGAATCTGGGATTTTTGTATTGCGTTGGGGCTGGTAACGGCCGTATGGCTCTATATGTTCGGCTGGTGGCGGCAACCAGCAGCAGATGTTCATATGTTGTTGCCGAACTCGTGGCGTATTTTAACGTTTGCAACGGCCGTCTTGCTGCTGATTGCGGCGTTGTTTTCACCACTTCACAGCTTGTCTACGCGCTATTTTTACATGCACGTTTTGCAGCGCCTCCTGCTGGTTTCGCTCATCCCCTGCTTGTTTCTTAGTGGCAATCCGCTGCCCATTTTGCAGGCTGGCCTGCCTGCCTTTGTACAAGACAATCTTAGGCAATTGCCGCACGCTGCGCCGCGCTTTTACCAAATTTTGCTGCGTGTCACCAGCCCGCTGCCGACCTGGTTTTTGTTTGTAGCTACTTTTTGGCTGTGGCATGATGTTCAGATTGATCGGCTGGTTTTGCAGGCAAATTGGGTGCATCGGTTTGAGAATGTCACGTTGCTGGGAACGGCCGTACTTTACTGGTGGCATATTTTAGCAACCTCTCCCCGGTTGCACCCGCCCCTGCCGCCGCTGTGGCGGGTGGGGTACACTGCGTTGGGGGCTGCGCCAGTGAAGCTGGTGGGATTTGTGCTCATGTTTACTTCAACGGCCGTTTATCAATATCCGGCTCAAATCCAGTTTGCCAACCCCAATATTACCGACCAGAGTTTTGGTGCCGCTATCGTGTGGGTGGTAGGGGGTATTGTGTTTACGTGGACGGCCGTTTTACTCATGCGCGACTGGCTGAAAACAGAAGACGAAAAACCCGCGCTGCCTGAATCAACATGGGGAACCGAAGCATTCATGCTGGCTCCTGGGTTTAGAAAATCCTAGATCAAACTGACCTCAGTTTGCTTGTCAAAATCCATCAAATCGTCTAATGTATTCATTGCTTGGTAAAGCGCAGAGAGTGTTCCAAAATTATTGTTCGCCGCTCTGTAACAAATACCCAGGCAGATTAGAAAAATGAGGATGACACATGTCCAAATCCAAGTATGAAGAATTGGTGCAAAGTTACAGTAACGCCCGCAAATCGTTTAGAGATTATGAAGAAACTTGCCGTGACTTTGCTCGGGATCTGGTTTTTGGGATGGTGGAATATTTTGAATGGCCCCAAGATCGCGAAATCACCTACATTCCCTTGGGGGAAGAGCTAGATCCAAATAATAAATTTTATGCTCTGGCTGGGGCAATGCGCATGGATGCAGAATCTTTTTGGCACTTTGGTGTAGAGCTAAACCTGATGGAACTATCCGGTGCTTATCCGCTTTCTCTGGTTCTGAGCTTTTTTATTAAAAAAGTGGGACCAAACTTTATTGTGAAGTTAGGGCCGAACGGCCGTGAAATTAAAATTCCAGAAGATAAACGTGGTGAATTGGAGCCGTTTTTTGAGGCGGTTTTTCGCCAAATCAAAGAGTTTCTGGCCAAACGATACGTGCAGGCGTTGGCTGGCCAGCAAGATAAAGAGTACGGTTTCATTACGCTCTTGTAACTGGTAGATTGGGAAACGGCCGTTTGCCACCGCGTTATTTTCTAAATCAAAACAGCTCTGAATTATTCAGAGTAAATTGTAAGTAAAAATGGCTACTTTGTTAACCAGCTTGCAGAATGCGCGTATTAAAAACATTCTCAAGCTGCAAAATCGGCGGCACCGCGATGCCCAACAAAAAACCGTTGTTGAAGGAATCCGGGAAGTTCATTGCGCCTTGCAAAGCGGCATCCTGCCAGACGAAGCTTATGTTTGCCCAGAATTGCTAACCGATGCGGAAGGAACGGCCGTTTACCAGCAGCTTCAAACAGTAGCCCAAACCACACAGATGCCTCTTTTCACCATTACCCCAGAGCTGTTCGCTAAAGCAGCTTACCGGGGGCAAAGTGGTGGTATCTTACTCCTCATACCATACCTCACCCACACACTACAAACCCTTGCCCTTTCCCCAACGCCGTTGCTATTGGTCATTGACGGCAGTGAGAAGCCTGGCAACTTGGGAGCCATTTTGCGTACTGCTGATGCAGCGGGTGTCGAAGCCGTAATTTTAACGAATCCGCCCGGTGGTGGCGGAACCGACATGCACAATCCAAACGTGGTTCGGGCCAGTTTGGGCGCATTGTTCACCCGGCCTGTGCTAGAAACCACACCAGAAGCATTGCTCGGCTGGCTGCGTCATCAAAAAATAAAAATAGCTGTGCTCACACCAGAAGGGGAACGGCCGTATACTCAAACAGACCTTCGTGGGGGTGTTGCCTTAATCATGGGCAGTGAGGCACACGGCGTACACCCCATCTGGTTAAAAAAGGCCGATCTGCGGCTGAAAATCCCCATGTTTGGTACAGTAGACAGCTTAAACTTATCCGTGGCAACGGCCGTAGTCGTCTTCGAAGCCATTCGTCAGCGCCAAGAAACCGCCTGACCTTGCTCAACACTGCGAGCCAAAGAAAATGAGTTATATCTCATGCGAATTGCCCTTATTTCAGATATCCACGGAAATCTCGTCTCCTTAGAAGCAGTTTTGGGCGATATTGAGCGCCAAAACATTAACGAAGTTATCTTCCTGGGAGATGCCGCAACACTGGGGCCACAACCCCACGAAGTATTGCAACGCCTGCGCGACTTGGGATGTCCTTGCATTATCGGCAATCACGAAACCTACCTCTTCAAACCATCGCTGGGCCAGGCATATATGCGCGGTACACAATGGTTTAGCGATGTACTTACCTGGTGCCGCGCACGACTCGCCCAAGAAGATTACCAATTTATGCGCTCGTTCCAGCCCATGTTAAAAGTAAAACTGGAAGGGGAAAGCACTCTCATCTGCTTTCATGGCTCACCACGCCGCCATACAGATAACATACTAGCCACCACCCCTCCAGAGCAGGTAAACGAAATGCTTGCTGGCCGTCGTGCGACAGTCATGGCTGGCGGACATACCCATGTGCAAATGATGCGCCAACACAACGGCGTACTTCTGGTAAATGCGGGCAGTGTTGGCTTGCCTTTTGAGCAAATGCCATTTTCCGAGCGCGGTCCACGCGTGATGCCCTGGGCTGAATACACCATCATTACCTCAGAAGGTAATTCAATTAGTGTGGATTTACGTCGAATTCCGGTTAATATGAAGAAAATCAAACAGGCTGGCATTGATGCCCGAATGCCGGAAGCAAGCGATTGGTTACGCAACTGGATTTCGATTACTGAACTGCTCAGCGAAATATAGTAAGTTTGGCTTTACTATTCAAGTAAACAAAGAAAGTTCTTTGAAAACCGAAAGGCGATTTCTCTGTGCTTTGGTCAAGTAAAAACCAATTTCGCGGTCACTTTTATTCAAAATTCTTTTGGTTTTTACACAGTAAGAATTTGCCAGTTTTACCACCTTAGCGATAATTGCATCAGTTGTTCAATAAGCAACCTTTGGTGCGATTAGGGAGGACAAACTAGAGTTGAAGAAATATATTCAAAGCATCGTTTGTCCTTCTGAATATTAACCTCATTTACCCAATAGTTTTCAAAAAGCTATTGAGGCTTAAGTGTCTTCACTTTGAAGGAGAGTTTCATGTTAAGAAAAAATGTTAAAGTAGCCGTCACTGGGGCAGCTGGCCAAATTGGTTACTCGCTCTTGTTTCGCCTGGCGTCTGGAGAAGTTTTCGGGCCTGATACAAAAATTTCTCTGCATCTGTTAGAAATCACCCCAGCCCTTCCTGCATTGGAAGGCGTGGTGATGGAACTAGATGATTGCGCTTTTCCCTTACTCGAAAACGTTGTGGTTACAGATAGTGCCGATACTGCCTTCGATGGCGTAAACTGGGCGTTGTTGGTTGGATCCAAGCCGCGTGGTGCAGGAATGGAGCGTGGTGATCTTATTCGTGAAAATGGCCCTATCTTTGTGGGTCAGGGGAATGCTTTAAATAAAGCCGCCAGCGATGCGCGGGTTTTGGTTGTGGGCAACCCGGCTAACACCAACTGCCTCATCGCCATGAATAATTCTGATCTGCCCAATGAACGTTTTGGTGCACTCACGCGACTGGATCAAAATCGGGCTTACGCTCAATTGGCCCAGAAGGCAGGTGTGCCGGTAAATGCAGTAAGTAATGTGACCATTTGGGGCAACCATAGCGCTACCCAGTATCCAGATGCAGAAAATGCCAAAATTAACGGCCGTCCCGCTATGGAAGTAATCACAGATCATGATTGGTTGCGTGGTGAGTTTATAAGTACGGTGCAAAAGCGAGGCGCAGCAATCATTGCGGCACGTGGCAAGTCGTCAGCGGCGTCTGCTGCTAACGCCGCGCTGG
The DNA here is from genome assembly GCA_020634455.1 of Ardenticatenaceae bacterium. Classification (GTDB taxonomy): domain Bacteria; phylum Chloroflexota; class Anaerolineae; order Promineifilales; family Promineifilaceae; genus Leptofilum. The sequence continues at coordinate 3,458,452 of JACKBQ010000001.1, forward strand.
ACCATGTAATGAGTTTTGAGCGTAAAACCGCAGATGGGCACTGGTTCTCCGCGGCTGTGCCTTCTGATGGTAGCTACGGCATTGAAAAGGGTCTGATTTTCTCATTCCCTGTAACTAGTGACGGTGCAGGTGGGTACTCTATTGTACGAGGGTTAACCTGGAGTGATTTTGCACGTGAAAAAGTAGCCATAACTGAAGAAGAGCTCAAAGAAGAGAAATCCGTGGTTGCAGACTTGCTGAAATAGGCTATTTGCGCTCTTTTTGTTTTGTGTACTAAACATCCGATGTGCCTTATGGTACATCGGATGTTGTTTTTAAAGCTGGCTTGAAAACACAAAAAGCCTCGCTTAGCGAGGCTCTTTGCGGGAAGAGGAGAAGAAGGAGAAAAGAGGAAATTTGGAGGATAAATAAATATACTGTTCCGTTACAAATACCTTTACAAAGTTTGGAATCCAGTACAACTCAATTACATTTGTAGTTTAGGGTAAATTTCTATCTGTGGTTGGTGATCCGGCTACATGGAGAATGTAAACTCTTTTACAGTTTGCTTGGGAATGCAGTTGTGAGCAGAAGGTTGAGGTGTGAGAAATGATTAAAAAGGTGAATCACATTGCCGTGGTTGTAGATAATTTGGAGGCCTCGATGAAGTTCTGGGTCGAGGCGCTTGGCTTGGAGATGTCTCATCGCGAACATGTTGCCAGCCAGGCCGTAGACGTGGCGTTTTTGCCGATAGGGGATAGCAAAATTGAATTATTGCAGCCAACAGAAGATGAGAGTGGCGTAGCTAAATATTTGCAAAAGCGTGGCCCAGGAATGCATCATATTTGCTTTGAAGTGGATGATATTGATGCAGCCTTGGTAAGATTGAAAGCTGTTTCTGTTCAGCTTATTAATGAGGTGCCGATGGTGGGATCAGACGGCCGTAAATTTGCATTTATTCACCCAAAAGCAGCTAATGGCGTGCTGGTGGAGCTATATGAACTAAGCTAGGTCAGCTAGGTGTCTTCTGCCAAGTGTGATCCTTAGAAGAATGTCACAATTTGCTTGTGACAAATGGCACTATTGGATTCAGTTAATACTGTTATTATTTACCCATAAGCCGCCGCTAAAGATAAAACGGCAGAGTCAAAACATAATGTGTAATCTGGAATGTCTTGGTTTGCAGAGCACAGTTGTGAATGCACCAGTTTCCTAAAGTATGTGGTTATGATTGCACTCCACAGCGTGAAATTTTTCGACGGCTTATCTGGCTTTAGGGCCAATAAACTGCCTCTTCAAGATAGTAGTTTTGGGTGAGCCAGTATCCTGCCAGGGATACTCTTACAGCGAGTTGTTGAATCGGGTTGTTGTAAACAGGTGCCCTGCCTCGTTTACTTCACAGTAGGTGTTTACTTCCATAGTGAGAGGCCAGACATTTGTCTGGCCTCTCTTTTTGCGTGGAGATCAATCACAACGTTTCTTGAAAGTTGCTTGGGCAAGCTGGCATAATTTTTGCCATTCGGTAGCATCTATTTCAAAGGTAGTTGCGACAAGAGTGGTTTGGGGTGTGTTGGTTTCGTCAAATGGGTTGCTGCGGCGAGGCACGGCCGTTTCTTGCACAATTTCTGTCTCAGCGCCATCGGCACCTGACGTTGTGCCACCTCGTGAAGTTACTTTTGGGCCGTCATCGGGTGCCGGGGGCAAAGGGCCAGAATCGTCCTCGCTGCCTGTGGCTGATGGGGGTGCCGGTTCTTCTTCTGCTTCGACTTCTTCAACAACTGTCTCTGTTACTGTTTCTGTCACTACGCGGGTCACTTCAACTTCAACAGCTTCTTCTGGCACTTCAATAATTTCGGTTTCAGTTACAACCCGCGTGACTTCGACCACTTCTGGAGTAAGAGAACAAGCAGCTAACAAAGTGAGCAGCAAGAGAGTAGAGAATAGCCAACGGTACGGCCGTTTCCTAAAAACATTACGGCGCTTGTGCATCCAAAACCTCTCCTACAATTTCAGAAAAAACGTGGGTTATTTGACTAGTGCTCTGTTAGGCTAATTATTGAACTTTTACAATTGGATAAAGTCGCTTTAACTTGATTCGTGCATCCTCGGTTGTGAAGCGCCAATCAATGCCCACTTGCTTTTGATTGCGTTCTTCTTGCCACGCTTTGGCTCTGGCGGTCACCGTCTCCATGTCGGGCAAACGCGATTTCAAGCTTTGCCGTCGTAGAGCTGACAGTTCACACTCGGCCATGTTCAGCCAACTGGCATGAACCGGTGTGTAATGCCACTCGATTTTGTTGGCAATTCGGCGAGCCTCAAGCGGCGTAAATCGCTCATACAAACAGGCAGCATGATGAATGTTCAGGTTATCGGTCACCAAGACAATTTTTTTGGCTGTCGGATACACTTCATCTACGAGTTCCTTGAGCACCTGGGCAAAATCCAGTTTGGTGCGCTGCGCACTGACCCAAACCCGACGAAAACCGGCTAAGGGTTCAACCGCTAAAAAAAGCGAGCACTTGCCATGCCGCTCATATTCATGGTCTTCCCGTTTGGGTTGGCCGGGTTCCAGTGGCAGAGAACCGCGTGGCGTGGCGCGTAGTGCCTTCTGAATTTCATCCAGACAAACCTGCGGATAATCGGCATCGTAGGGTCGTTGGTAGACGTCCAGAATATCTTCCATCTGGGCCACAAAGCGGGACCCAGGCTGCGGCATATTCCACGATTTCACCTGCCAAGGCTTAAGTTCATTTTTTTTAGCGCATCTCCGACAGCGACATGGCTAATGGTGTCGATGATTTCTAATGACACCAACCTGTCAGCCAGTAAGCGTAGCGTCCAGCGGTCATAGCCTTCAGGTGGGTCGCTGCAAACTAGCGCCACCAGATGAGCTTCTGCTGCCCCGTCAATCTTGGGTTTAGCCCCTGGTCGTTGCTTTTCGTACAGGGCACGGTTTAATCCTTGGCTGAAGTAATGCTCTTTCAGGTTGTAGATGGTGCCTTGGCTGACCATGGCAGCCTCAACGACTTGCTTAATCGTTCGGGCCTCCCCTTGACTGCGGTCCAGAAGGAGCAGCGCTCTGGCTCGGGCGATGACTCGGGCTGAATGGACGCCAGACTTTATCAATTGTTCAAGTTCAGTTCGTTCGTCTTGTTTTAAGTAAATGTGTTGATGTGTACTCATGTCCTAATTGTGGACATTTTTAGAATAATTACAAACTTTAGCTTAACGATGCACTAGGTGGGTAAACGGCCGTTGCAATCGCAGGACTATTTTCTGGAGTATCTGTGATGTAAAAGAAACGGCCGTTTCCGGTTTGGGCAATTTGGTCAAAAATGGCTGCGCCAGCTTCATCCAATCCATCGCTGCCAATGGTGAAGATGGTGATGTTTTGCGCAGCAGCCTGCTGACTCATATCCGCAAAATTGCTGCTCGGCTGGGGCGGTGCATCGCCGATGAGAATCAGCAGCTTGCGTGATTCTGTTCGCCAATTTAGATCGAACACGGCCCTGTTAAGACCCTCGGCTAATGCTTCTGGGTAGTCACCCCCGCCAACGGCCGTTAAATTGCCAATGGCTTCCACAAAAATTGCACTATCTTCGGTGAAATCCAAAACCTGAACAGCCCCCAGCTTACCCTGGTCGTTATAGGCGACTAGGCCTAGGCGTAAATTCACGGTTTCAGATAATGTGGTCAAAGTAGCTACCAGATGAGGCAAGCTGGCTTGCAAATTGGCGAATTCTGCCGCCATGCTGCCGGTACTGTCTATAAGCAGAGCAATGTCCAGGGAAACGGCCGTTTCCTCCGCTTCAATTCGGTTAGTCAGGGCAGTTGGATTGGCAGCAATAAGTTCAGCACTGGCCGGGTCTGGCGTGGTGCGAACCGTTTCCACTTTGCCGCCAGGTTGTGGGGTGGGAGGTAGCTCCCCGCTGTCCTCCTCGCTACCGGTAGCGCCAATGTCACCATCTTCAATGGCTTCACTGTCAGTGGTGTTATCCACATCGCTGGTGGCAGAATCACCAACTTCCTCAACTGGTTCATCTGCCTCGCCGCCACCGCAGGCAGCCAACAAAAGCAGAAGTAGTAACAAAAACAAGGTTTTCACAACCGATTTTCTTGAGCAGAGCCGCAGTTTTATCATTACACCTTCTTGTATTTTGGAAAGCTTTGTAAATGATACGTTCTGATGATTAAAGCATACAATATTAACGTCCAAGTTGGGAGTTTGGTTCCCATGACGACTAACTGGCAAAAAAAAACCGCCCGTGGGGGCGGTTCGCTCAGTAACCAGGAGGGTGGTTTGCAGAGCTACGATAAACATCCGGGTCGAGGAAGGGGTGGATATTCATCTAAGCCTGCGCTAGGGTTGTTCCAGTCGCGTTTCTCTCGTGCCAGTTTGGGGGGGAGGATTCCTCTTAACCTAGTCAGACCTTGCGTAATAATAATCACAATATGGTTAATGTCTATAAAAAACACATAATGGTTTATGTAAAAGTGGGAAAGTCCTTTAAATAAAACGAAGCCATTTCTCCCGCTTTTACTTGAGCAAACCACAGAGAAATCACTCTGCGGTTTTAAACGAACTTTCTGTGGTTTGCTTATTCGTCTTCACTGTCAATGGAAAACTGCATAAAAGTGGGTAAAGAGGTTTTTGCTTTTTCGGGATGTTAGGGGCACAGTACAGAATGATTCTGCCAAGATTGAACAAATTAGACAAGCAAGGTGCCTGATGAGTTTATATAAACGGCTGGGTTTGGCTAAAATTTTCCTGTTGGGATTGGCGATTGGCTGCCGCCAAACGGCCGTTTCCACCCCAATATCTTCCCCGACTGTTGAAGTTGCAGTTGTAGTGGAAACAGACGAACCAGAAACTTTGGTCGAAACGGCCGTTCCGACCACCGAAGACACCATCCGCCAAATCACCATCCTCTACACCAACGATGAGCATGGCTGGATGGCTGGTTTGCAGGCCGGAGCCAGCGCCGCCAACCTGATGGGCCTCTGGCGCAGCGCCGAGGGGTACCAGCCAGATGGCAACTTCTTGCTGCTGAGCGGCGGCGATATGTGGACCGGCCCCGCTATCTCCACCTGGTTCCAGGGGCAGAGCATGGCCGAGGTAATGAACGCGATGGGGTACGATGCCGCGGCCATAGGCAACCATGAGTTCGATTTTGGGCTGGACGCGCTGCAAGCCCGCGCCGCCGAGTCGGACTTTCCTTTTTTGAGTGCCAACATTCGCTACAAAAGTGATGGGACGACGCCGGAAGATTTGGGGATACGGCCGTACACCATCATCACCGTCAACGACATCCAGGTCGGCATCATCGGCCTCACTACCACCCGCACACCGACCACCACCAACCCCGTCAACATCACCCTGTTTGACTTTCTGGAGTATGAAGCTGCTCTGCGCGAAGTGGTGCCCCAGGTGCGTGAAGCGGGCGCGGAAATGATTGTGGTGCCCGCTCACATTTGCCAAACATCGCTGGAGATTTTGGCGCAAGATGTGGCTGATTTGGGCATCGCCCTGCTGGGTGGTGGGCATTGCAACGAACTGTTTGCCACTGAGGTGAACGACATCGTGCTGGTGGAGGGCGGAACGGCGCTCAACAGCTACGCCTACGCCACTTTTGAATTTGACATTGCAACGGATGAACTGGTTTCGGTGGATTACGGCGTGCGCAGCAACAGCGGCGGTACGGCCGATCCCGTCGTGGAATCGATTGTGATGCGCTGGCAGGAGGAAGCCGACGCCGAACTTAATCGCACCATTGGCTACAGCGAGAGTGGGCTGGTGCGGCGCAGCCAGGGGATGCAGTCGCTTATCACCGAAGCGTGGCTGTGGGCGTACCCCACGGCCGATGTGGCTATCACCAACCTCGGCGGGATGCGGGCCGATTTGCCCCCCGGCGACATCACCCTGGCCGACGTGGTGGGCGTGATGCCCTTTGAGAATGTGATTGTGGAGCTGTTGCTGACGGGCGAACAGTTGGAAACGATGCTGGGGCAAGAGTCGGCTGCCGTGGGCGGGGTTTACCGCGAGAGCTTCCGCTGGCACCTCAAAGCCACTGGCGAAACGCTGGCGCGGGACGGCCTGTACAGCGTGCTAGTGAACGATTTCATGTACGCGGGCGGGGATGATTATGCGCTGCTGGCCGTCTACGATCCGGATGGGTATGATACAGCCATCAACTGGCGGCAGCCGGTCATTGACTGGATCATGGCCCAGGAATCTTCGCCTGATGCCCCGATTGATGATGCGTTTGCGGCTTTGGTGGGTAACCGCTAACAATTTGGAGCCGCGCCACAATGCCAACCCGGAGCTGCACGTGGAGCCACTGACGCTGCTGGAAAGCTTCAAATGCATTCGCTACCGGCTGTGGGACGAGGCCAACTTCCGCCTCATCGGCTTTGGTGAACTGAAAAAGACTGCACGTGCTTAGCTGAATGCCTAGTGCTCGCGCTTTATATGGAATTGAATAATGATTTGTGGCCGGCGATAGTGTCGGCCATTTTTGTTATGGGGAAACGACAATAATTCATTGTGCTAAAATTAAATCGGTTTAGGATGAGTAGAAAACTCTACACTAGATAATTGCTTCTCAAATGCTAAACGTTGTCATTTGATTATATGAAACCGCGGAAACCGCCGAAGAATTATTATGTCAATTTATGTATTAGTGCCAATATTACTTATTTACGCAATTTACATTGGAGTCATCGGAACTAAATTTTCTGCAAAAGTGGAACGAGAAAAAACCGTTCGACCTGACCTAGTTCGAGCTATGTTTTGGAAGTTTTTTGTGCTTTCTGCTGTGACTGGATTCTTGATGGACTTGCCATTTAAAACATACGGTCAATTTACTATTTTTATGACAGTCATGATTGTGGGAGCATTTTTTCTCCAAGTTGAGCGGATGAAACGCAAATACGGCAAAGAAAAAGAAGAATGATTTTTAGTTATCAAACTTTAGTAGCCGCGGATTCTTTCCGCGTGTTTGCGGCGCGGAAAGAATCCGCGGCTACGGGGCAATTATGGGTTGGGCTTTTAGGACAGGGGGCTGCACGACTGCGCCAGCCAGTAGGGAGCCTTCTTCAAACCAGGATTTGGGGGCAGGGGCTCCCCACAACGTTTGTCGCTGGGGGTCGCGGAGCTGCCACTCGATCGGTTCCAGGTCGGGGTCTACCGTCAGGTAGTCGCTGGTGTAAATTTCAATGCGGTGGCCGTCTGGGTCGCGGACGTAGAGGAAGAAGGCGTTGGAAATGCCGTGCCGCCCTGGGCCTCGCTCCATGTTGCTCAAATAGCCAGTAGTTGACATCAAATCACACAGATGGATGATGTGCATGGCTGTGGGTGCCCAGAGCGCCACGTGGTGCAGGCGTGGGCCTGCGCCGTTGGTGAACGCCATATCGTGGATGTTGCCCTTGCGGTGCATCCACACCGCCCACAGCTGCGGATCGGCGTCTTCGGAGACGGTGTATTCGGTGGTGCGGAAGCCCATCTCCAGCGCCCAGAAGTCGTGGCTGGCCTGGACGTTGGGGGTGAAGCAGTTGAAGTGGTCAATGCGCTGCGGGTGGCAGCCCCGATACGCGCCGTATTGCTGCAACATGCGCTCCGCCTGGGCAAACTCGTAGCAAAATTCTAATGGCATCCCAAACAGATCGCGCATTTGCAGGCTGCGGCCTTGGCCGTGCTGGGTTGTCCAGCTGGTGGACATCCCTTTTGCGCCAAAATAGGTGGCCATGCGGTCCAAATCCGCCTCGCTGGCGACTTTGAAGCCCAACCGGATGACGTGCGGCTGTTCCACTTTGGTGAGGACGAAGGAGTGATGGTTGCGTTCCTCTAAGCCGCGCAGGTAAATCGAGTCGCCGACCTGCTCCGTCTCAATCAGGCCCAGAATTTCGGTGTAAAACTTGCGCGAGGCGTCCAAGTCGGTGACGCCAAGCTCCACATGGCTCATGCGGATGATGTTGAAGGGTGGGGTTGGGGCGGGGTGTCGTACTGGCATGGTTTTCTCCTTCGTAAATAGGACGCTGATTTCCCTGATCTTCCTGATAAAAATGATCAGGGGAATCAGGCAGATCAGCGTTCCATTTTCATTCATGTTAGCGCCCTACGCGCCGAGGCGCGGGATGCGGTGGTCGCCAAAGGCAATGCTAATATTCTTGGTTTCCATGTAGAAGTCGAAGCTGTAGTCGCCGCCGTCGCGGCCAATGCCGCTGGATTTGACGCCGCCGAACGGGGTTGGCAGGTGGCGCACGTTTTGCGAGTTTACCCAAACCATGCCTGCTTCGACCTGGTGGGCCATTTTCAGGGCGCGGCTCACGTCGCGGGTCCAGATGTAGGCGGTGAGGCCGTATTTGACGCCGTTGGCGATTTCCAGCGCTTCGGCGTCGGTGTCGAAGGGGATGGCGGTGAGGAAGGGGCCGAAAATTTCTTCCTGGGCGATGCGCATGGTGGGGCTGGCGTCTTTGAAGAAGGTGGGGGTGATGTACGCGCCGTCGGCCAGCCCGGCGGGGTGTTGGCCGTCGCCAGCCATGAGCGTGGCCCCATCTTCCTGGCCGATTTGCACGTAGCTGCTCACTTTTTCCCAGTGGCTCTGGTGGATTAGCGGGCCAATTTCGGTGGTGGGGTCGAGCGGGTGGCCGACTTTGAGCTTTTTGACGCGCTCGGCCAGTTTGGCGGTGAACTCGTCGTACACGGGGCGTTCGACCAGGAGGCGGCTGCTGGAGGTGCAGCGTTCGCCATTGAGGGAATATTTCATGAAAACGGCCGTATCCAACGCCCGCTCCAAATCTGCATCCGCAAACACAATAATCGGGTTCTTGCCGCCCAGCTCAAAATGCACCCGCTTGAGCGTGGCCGCGCCCTGGCGCATGATGTGGCTGCCGGTGGTCGTCTCGCCGACAAAGGCGATGGCCTTGATGAGCGGATGCTCGGTGAGCGCCTTGCCCGCTGTCTCGCCAAAGCCGTTGACCAGGTTAACCACGCCTGCCGGAATGCCCGCCTCGTGCATCAACTCGGTGAGGCGCTGGGCGGTGACGGGGCTGAGTTCGGCCGGTTTGTGGACGACGGTGCAGCCTGCGGCCAGCGCCGGGGCGATTTTCCAGGTGCTGAGCATGAACGGGGTGTTCCACGGGGTAATCACCCCCACCGGGCCGATGGGTTGGCGGATAGTGTAGTTCATGTGCTCGTGGGCGGGCAGGGCGAGGCCGTCGTTAGCGGATTCAACACGGTCGGCAAAAAAGCGAAAGTTGGCGGCGGCGCGAACGGCCGCTTTGCTCATGAAGCGTATCGGCTGGCCGGTGTCTATGCTTTCCAGCAGGGCAATCTCCTCGGCGTGGGCCTCGATGAGGTCGGCGACGCGGTAGAGCAGGTCGCGCCGCTGCTTGGCGGGCAGGGCGGCCCAGGCCGGGAAGGCGTCATGTGCTGCTGTCGCAGCTAAGTCGATGTCAGTCGCATCCCCTTCGGCGACGGTGCAGAGGAGGCTGTTGTCGATGGGGCTTTGGTTGTTGTAGGTTTTGTTGGAGAGGGCGGGGATGGAACGGCCGTTCACAATATTCTTCAGCCCGCGTTCGGCAATCCTGGCCCGGTAAGGTGCCACTTTTTCGAGATTTTCTTGGAGAGTTCCTGTTGCTGCCATTTGGTTGGTCCTTTTTTAAAAGCGGAACACAGAGTTGCTCAGAGAAGCGCAGAGGTTCACAGAGGAAAACAAAAAATCTGCGAAATCTGTGTAATCTGCGGATAAATCATCCCGCAATGACTTCGTTTTCCAGCACGCCAATGCCATCAATCTCCACCCGCATCACGTCCCCGGCGTAAACGTGGGAGATGCCTTCCGGGGTGCCGGTGTAGATGATGTCGCCGCGCTGGAGCGTTTTGAATTCGGAGATGTAGGCGATGAGCTGGGCGACGCTGTGGCGCAGGTTTTTGGTGTTGCCCTGCTGCTTCAGCTCGCCGTTGACGGTGGTGCGGATTTCGGTGTTCGTCGGGTCGATCTCATCGGCGGTGACCAGCACGGGGCCCATCGGGCCGAAGGTGTCGAATCCTTTGGCTTTGACGGGCGGGCGGTAGTAATTGCCCACAAAGTCACGCACGGTGCATTCGTTGCCGATGGTGTAGCCGTAGACGTAGTTCAGGGCGTCGGCTTCAGGGATGTGACGGCCGTTTTGCCCCATCACCACCACCAGTTCCCCCTCGTAGTGCATGTATTCCACGTCTGGGCGAATCACCTTGGCTTTGTGGCCGATGAAGGTGTTGGGCAGCTTGTGGAAGAGCAGCGGGTAGTCGGGTACGTCCAGTTTAAGCTCCTGGGCATGGTCGGCGTAACCGAGGGCGACGCCAACGGCCGTACAGCCGCGCGCATCCACCGGCGGCAGCCACATCACGTCGTCTGGGTCGTAGGCAACGGTGCCCACCCAGAGCTGATCATTTTTGTAGACGGCTTCGTGAATTTGTCCGTTGTAGGCGAATCGGGCAAGTTTCATGGTTTCTCCTGTAAATCGTAGTAGAGACGTTGCATTGCGTGGAGACGTTGCATTGCAACGTCTCTACATCTGGTACCAGTTGGCAACGGCCGTTTCCAGCGCATCACCCGTAAATTCTGTTTCGATTTGCTGCATGATGGCGTCCACTTCGGCGGGCGTGGCGACGAGTTTGGTGCCGCTGAGGGGCAGGTCGTAGACAGAGCTGTTAGGCTTGAGCAGGGTGTTGATGGGCAGGATGTGGTGGTGGCGATGTTGCAGCAGGTGTTGGTAAACGGCCGTGTACACATCTGGATCGTACGCGTAGAAATCAGATTTTTCAGGAAAATCTGATTTCTGGGTGAGCTGAAGCCGCTGACCCAGCCGGGCGACATCTTGCCAGATGGCGTGCAGCACGTTGGGCGGCGCGTCGTCAGACTCATTTTTGTGTTGGGGCTTGGCGATGCTTTTTTCGCGGGCAGCTTCGATGTGGCGGCGCACGCTAGTGGAGGGCACGGGCACGACAAACAGCGTCTGTGCGCTGCGCAAACCAGCTTCGATGGCGTCGCCCGTTGGCTGTACCAGCTCGATGAGGCGGTTGCCGATGAGGGGTGTTTCGCCGATGAGCAAGCGGTTACCATATTGATGACGGGTGTACCAATGGTGAACGGCCGTTCGTGCCCACAGCCCCACCGCTTTACGAAGGGCAGGGTGGGTGACACCGTCGGTTTCGGGATATTTTTGCAGGAGAACGGCCGTTTCAAACGGCGCTCTTGCCAAATCCCACTGTAACAAATCCACCGTGCGCCCCGCCTGCTGCGCCAGCAAAACCAGCTGCTGGATAAGCAAACTTTTGCCTGCCCCTGGCAGCCCAGCCAGAAAAACCATGCGCTGCTCGGCAGCCAGCTGCTGGAAGGTGGTGTAGATGTTGGAATCGGTTGGTAGAATGATGTCAGTCATAGTTTTTTGTCAGTAGATTTCGCAGATTTAACGAATAAAAAATCTTTGAGCGCAATCTTCGCAATTCTGTGTAATCTTTGATTCTCGTGAAAACCTCCCGGAGGTTTTGCATAAATTTAACCTTCTTTTAGGAACCTCCGGGAGGTTGATTTACGCCCAGAAGCAGCAGGCGGTTGCGTTTGAAGGTGTCGATCATTTCTGCGGCCGTTTTTTGGGCGGCTTCTCCCATCAGCAAACTGGGCTGGCCGCCTTCAAACTTGTCGCAGACGTATTTGTGCGAGTCGTACATGATGGCAAACGCCTGGCGGAAGTTTTGCACCGCCAGGGCCAATTCGTTGGGCGGATTGGCAAACAGCGGCTTGAGCTGGCGTATCGTTTTCTTCACCAGAAAATCGTGGTCTTGCGCCCACATGCCGCTGAATCCCTCGCTGGCCTCGAACATGTTGGGCCGCACGTAGCCGTCGTAGGCCGCCTGGCTAAAGCCGCCGGTCAGCTTGAAGCTCACCGAAATGCCCCACATCAGGTAGGTCGCCTCTTCAATCGAGGCGCGGGCGGCGCTCAAATCGCCTGCATCCACCTGCCTTTGCAGCTTGTCGCAAATGAGAATGAGCGACTGCACGTAGGCAAAAAAGAGATGGTGCCCCACCTGCCAGCGCTGTCGCGCCTGGTCGAGTTCCTTCATGTCCAACATAGTTTTCTCCACCGTAGCCGCGGATTCCAATCCGCGTTTTTCGCTTGGTTAGCAAAAGCGCGGTAAGAAACCGCGGCTACAAAATACGGCCGATCAGATATCGAATTGCCGCAAGCTGGTTTCAAGGGCAATGCGCAGCAGGGGAAGCTCGATGACGGTGAGGGTGTGCGGCGGTTTTTGCAGGTCGAGCAGCACGTTGCGGTACGCTTGCAGCAGCCCGTGCAGAAAGGTCAGTCCGCTGTGTTCGCGGCTGCGGCTGACGTTGAAATAGCTGTCGTAGACGTCGAATTTATGCACGTTGGCGGTGGTTACGGCCGTTTCCACTTCCAATACCTCAATCGCCTCAGCCAAAGCCAAAATTGTTTGCTCCGGAGTGGCATCCAGCGGTAGATTGATGATTTTGTTGAGGGCGGTGCGCTGAACGGCCGTTAACACCGTCTCGTCCGGCGCATTGGCCAACGTTTCTGGCAAGGGCAGGCGCAGCTCTGGGCCAGCGTCTGGCGGCTTGGGATTGTTGGTGATGAGCGCGTGCCAGTTTTGCACCAGCTCCGCCAGTTCGGCATACGAATATTGGCTTTCTACCTGAGCCATTGTTTGATTGGCGGCCTCGGCTGTGGGCACCAACGTGCCTGCCAGCACATCCAAATCGTAAACGGAGCGAGACGGCCGTAATACCTCATCAATCAGCAGCAGCTTGGTGGGACGATGTTGCAGCAGCGCTTCGAAGACGCCGCCGTAAATGTACGGATTGTACGGCGTTTGCGGGCTCGCTTTGGTCAGGCCGATTTGCCGCGCCAGACTGTTGACCTCCTGCCACATCAGCTGCAAAACGTTGGGCGGCGCGTCCAGTTTTTCCTGCTCGTTTTGCGGCTCGGCGACGGTGCGGGCGCGGGTCGTCTCGATCACTTCGCGCACTTCCCAGGAGGGCACGGGCACCACAAACAGCGTTTGCCCGCTGGTGAGCAGCGGTTCGGCGTTGTCGTTGGCTGGTTCCACCAGCTCGATGAGCCGGTTGCCGATGAGCGGCAGTTCGCCAATGAGGAGTTGGTTGGCAGAGGGATGTGCCTCGTGCCATTCCCACACCGCCTGTCGCGCCCACAACCCCACCGCTTTGCGAATGGCGGGGTCCGTGACGCCATCAATTTCGGGGTATTTTGTTATGTTAACCTCGGTCTCGAACGGCTGGCGGGCCAAATTGTAGCGCAGCAAATGCACCTCGCGCCCCGCCTCGCTGGCGATGAGCGCCATCTGCTGGATGAGCAAGCTTTTGCCCACGCCAGGGATGCCCGTCACAAAGATGAGGCGCTTGCGGTTTACCATCTCTTTGACGACTTTGTAGAGGTTGGAGGCGATTGGGATAACGAGCATTTTTTGAGATTGGAGATCGGAGATTGGAGATTAAAACTGGCTGCCCAATCTCTAATCTCCAGTCGCCAATCTTCCTGTTATCGTACCTTTGGTAATTTTCTAAACCGGTCCACGCTGGGCATGTCGCCAACGGGGACTTCGATGACGGTGGGTAGGTCGGTTTGCTGGGCTTGCTGGATGGCGCGGCGCAGGTCGGTGGGCGAATTGGCCCGCAGCCCTTGAGCGCCGAATGATTCGGCCAGCTTCACAAAATCCGGGTTGTGCAAATCGCTGGCGATGACCCGGTTGCCGTACAAATTTTTCTGCATTTGCTGGACATTGCCGTACTGATTGTTATTGAACACGATGGTGATGAGGCCGATGTGATGCTGAACGGCCGTTGCCAACTCCTGCACTGCGAACATGAAGCCACCATCCCCCGCCACGCTGATGACCGGCACGTCTGGCCGGGCCACTTTCACACCCAGGCCAGTGGGGAAGCCGTAGCCCAGCGTGCCCATGTAGCCGGTGGAAATGTAGGTGCGCGGCTGGTAAACCGAGTACACAATCCGGCTGGTAAAGCCCACCTGGGTCAGCTCATCGACAAAAATACCGTCCTCGCCGAGCTCTTCGCGGATGACTTTCAGGTAGCTTTTTTGCGGTTCCAGGTGGGCGGTTTGCTGTTCCCAGCTGGCTTTGAGCGCCAGGAGTTCGTCTTTGCGGCTGGGGCGTTTGCGGTTGTGGGCGGCGGTGCGTTCCAGCAGCAGGGGCAGCGTTTCCTCGGCGCGGGCGGTGATGGCGATGTTGGGTTTGTGGAACAGGTCGTGGGTGGTCGGGTCGATGTCGATTTTGATGAGCGTCATCTGGTCGTCCACGCCCCAGCCGAACGTTTCGCGGGCGTGTGTGCCGATGAGCAGGACGGCGTCGGCCGTTTTCCATAGTTCGTGGGCGGGTGGCAGATGGAAGCTCAGGTAGGAACGGCCGTCCATAATGCCCATGCCGGTGCGGTAGCCAACAACGGGCGCTTCCAACATCGTGGCTAACTGGCGCACCTCGGCGCACACGTTTTGTGCGCCGCTGCCAACGAAAATTAACGGCAGTTTCGCTTTGCCCAGCGCTTTGGCGGCTTGTTCAATCAGGTCGGGGTCGGGTTGGGGATAGGTGATGGGAGCGGGGCGGGCAGCCAGTTCCACCGCACCGCGTTCGGCCAGCACATCCATCGGAATTTCCAGGGCGACGGGTCGGGGACGGCCGTTTCTTAATTCAACAAAGGCGGCATAGAGCAAACCGGGCACGTCGGCGGCGCGGGTGGCCCGCTCGGCCCATTTGGTAAGGCCGCGCAGGATGGCCAGCTGGTCGGGAATCTCGTGCAGCACGCCCTTACCTTTGCCAATTTGCCGGGTGGGAATTTGCCCCGTGAGGCAGAGGACGGGGGCGTTGAGGCCGTACGCCGTGGCCAGGGCAGCGCTGGCGTTGAGCAGGCCAGGGCCAGGCACCACGTTGAAGACGCTAATCTCCCCGGTGGCCAGGGTGTAACCCAGTGCCATGTAGCCTGCACCCTGCTCATGCCGCGTGTGAATGACGCGAATCTGGTCCTGGGCGTCGTGCAGGGCGTTGTACAGCCAGTCGTTTTGCACGCCGGGCAGGCCGAACAGGGTGTGGATGTTGTGCGCGATGAGGGTTTTTACGGCCGTTTCGCCGCCGGTTAGTAGGGTCATAGTGGTAATTGGTAATTTGTAATTGAGTAATTAGCCGGGCCGTGGGGTGCCCAATTACCCAATTACTCAATTACTTAACGCGGTTCAGTTTGTGCATTGTACCGGAGGGCGGGGAATCGCGAAATGGAAAAAAGTGCCTGCGGCTGGTATTTTTTGCAACAGGTTTGGTAGGGGCGAGGCGGTGGCGAATGGTGTGGGACGTGGCAAATAAACTGGTCTCGCCACCGCCTCGCCCTGATTTGTTGGCAAAGAACGTGTGGTGGAGCGAATGATCTTTTTTACGCAATTTAGGGCTAGGCAATCGGAGAGAAGGTTATTTGTTAGGGCCAAGATCGTGGCCGATTGCCTAGCCCCTACCAGAACCGTTGCTTTCTGAACATTATTCAATCAACTCTTTGAGGGAACTCCAATCATAACCTTGCTCATCGTATCGAAGAAGCTGGCCTACTTTGTCGATGCGACTCCATTCATTTTCTGAAATTGGGATATAAAATTCATACAACTGGGCGTATAGGATACGGAAGGCAATTCCCGGTTCATTGTGATTCACATAATCTCTCACGTCGAAAATGATGTGGTCTGCCAAACGACCTTCAAAATCTTTTGCCAAATCAAGAATCATTCGTGTTGCTTTTTTGAATCTGTTCATATTTTTCTGGCCTCGTTACGGCCGTATTTTACCACCAACCGCTGCATTCTTGTGGGCAAAGTGGCTGGTAATTGCAACTTGCTTGGGATGCTTCGTTGCACTCAGCATGACAAGCCACAATTGTCATGCTGAACAGAGTGAAGCATCCCGACCAACTGGTATTTTTCTACAGTAGGTTGGTTAGGGGCGAGGCGGTGGCGAATGGTGTGTGATGTGGCAAATGAACTGGTCTCGCCACCGCCTCGCCCTGGTTTGCGCAATGTAGGGCTAGGCAATCGGAGAGAAGGTTATTTGCTAGGCCAAGATCGTGGCCGATTGCCTAGCCCCTACCAGATCGCTCGCCTGTTTACGAGACGGGTTATTCCGGCAGTTTGTACACCACCTGATCCAGCGAATCGATGGCAAAGACGTAGAGCAGGCGCAGCACCTCATCGCCGGTGTTGCGCAGGCCGTGCGGGGCGTCGCCGGGGATGAAGACGAGTGATCCGGGCTGCAAGGCGTATTCTTCGCCGGAAATTTGGACCACGCCGTGGCCCGCCAAAATGTAGTACACCTCTGGTTGGGCGTGCTGGTGCAGGAAGATTTCGTTGGCCTGGCCCGGCTCAATTTCCGTCATGCCGATGGTCATCACGTTGGTGGGGGTGCGGTCGGCGCTGAGGAGGGTTTTCCAGTGGGTGCGCCCGCCGGGCAGGTCAATGGTTTGCTCGAAGGATCGGGCGGGTTCGTGGATGATGATGGGTTTGGTTGGGGTCATGGTTATTCTAAGACCTGGGGATGAATCCCCAGGCTAAAGGTCAATTACCGGCTAGTTACGTGGTTTTGTAATCCTCTGCTGTGGCCGGCGTCTCGCCGTGCCACCCAGCCGACACGGTCAGGAGACCGGCCGGAGCACCTGTCAAAAATCTGGTAAATCTGCGAAATCTGCTGATTTTTCCCTTGCTTCCCGATTCAACTGATTTTGTAATCCTGCGGCGTGGTGTGGGTATTCTTTTTGAAGATTTTGCTGAAGTGGGACGGGTCTTTGTAGCCGAGCCTGTGGGCAATTTCCTTCACGGACAGATTGGTGAATGTGAGCAGCCGCCGCGCTTCCAGGATGAGCCGGTCTTCGATGAGGTGCTTGGCGGTACGGCCGACTAGCTGGCGGGTAATGTCCGAAAGCTGGCGTGGGGCGATATTGAGCATTTGCGCATAGTCGGCGACGGCGTGGGTTTGACTGTGGTTTTCTTCCAGCAGCAGGGTAAATTGGTGGAAAAGCTGGGCTTCGGGCGAGACGGCCGTTCCCGCCCCCCTTACCACCTCTTGCTGCACCTTCCCCAACTTCACCAGCAAAACCGTGAGCAGATGACGTAACACTTCCTGGTTGGAACGGCCGTCTCCACCCCCAAACTCCGACAGCAGCAGCCCCAGCAGCGCCTCAAAATTGGCCAACGCCTCCGGCGGCACGGGCAGCGTGTGGTTGATGGTGACATTGTTGAACAGCACCGTTTGGTAATGCCCCATTTCCTCGGACAAAAAGTTGGGCAGGAAGGCGTCGGTGAAGCGGATGACCAGCCCATCCAGATCGATGCCGGTGATGAGCTGGTGTACCTGCCCCTTGGCGATGAGGTAAAAGGTCGTGGGCTGGATGGTCAGTTCATGGCCGTCAATGACGTGTTTGCCCTGGCCGGAGCGCACCCACAAGATTTCCTGGAAGTTGTGGCGATGTGGCTGTTCATGCGTCTCTTGCGGATCCGTTTCGATGAGAAACGGCCGTATCAAAAAATCCCGCTCAGTGTCGGCCAGAGGTTGGGTGGGGAGGGTGGTGGGTGGTTTAGACATGGTTTGAGGAGATTGGAGACTGGAGATTAGAGATTGGACCAGTCTCCAGTCTCTAATCTCCAGCTTGGTTTAGAACGGCCGTTAAACTCTCAACCAGCCGCGCATTTTGTTCTGGCGTGCCGATGCTGAGGCGGATGTGGTTGTCCAGCCCAAAGGCCGGGCGCACGATGATCGCCTGGGCCATCAGCCCATCAATCATCGTTTGGGCAGGCACCGAGGCGTGGGAAAACAGCACAAAATTGGCCTGGCTGGGCCAGACGCGGCAGCCCAGCCGGGTGAGCTGTTCCGTGACCCACAGCTTGCCCGCCGCGTTGTTGGCAATGGTGCGCTGGCGGTGTTCCACGTCGTTGAGCGCTGCCAAACCTGCCACCAGCGCCAGCTTGTTGATGTGAAAGTTGCGCTTCACCCCCGCCACCCGCTCAATGACGGCGGGCGGGGCAATGCCAAAGCCCAGCCGCAGCCCGGCCAGGCCGTAAATTTTGGCAAAGGTGCGCATCAGGAAGATATTTTTACCCGCCAGCACCTCCGGCAGCAGGTTGGGGAAGTCCGGCGCGTCCACAAAATCGAGGTACGCTTCATCGTGAATGAACAGCACATCGTCGGGCACGATGGCCATGATTTGCTGTAGTTCGGCGGCGGTGCTGTAGGTGCCGGTGGGGTTGTTGGGATTGCAAACGTAGACCAGCCGGGTGTCTGGTGTGATGGCAGCAGCGATGCGGTCTGGATGGTAGCTGAAATCCTCTTCGTCTAAGTCGAAAAAGTGGATGGGATTGCCGGAACGGCCGTTAAATCGCGCCAAAAAGGGAAATGACTGCCGGGGCAGGGTGCTGGCATCGGTGGGAACGAGCAGGTGGCTGCGGGCGACAAACTCCAGCACCTCAATGCCGCCGCTGCCGATTACGATATGCTCTGGCCCAAGCTGATCGCTAATTGAGGCGGCAATGGCTTGCCGCAGCTGCCATTCCAACTGCTTGGACGGGTAAATGTTGAGCGTCTCCAGGCTGTCGCGGATCGCTTGCAGGGCCAGGGGCGATGGCCCCAGCGGATTTTCGTTGGAGGCGAGCTTGAGCGGTTCTTTTTGGCGCAGCTCTGGGGGTAAATCTTCAATGGAAAGTCCAGGTTTGTATTCAGTAGTTGACATAAATCCTCTTAATTGTGCGGATGGCGTTTTTGACAACCATAATCATATCGTATCTTTTCTGGCAGAAAAACGGCCGTCCTTCTGTTAAAATAGCCAGATGCAGCCCCCATTACCTCCACCCCGGTTCATCGAAAGACCCCGCATTGGCCAAACGCTGCGCCAAATCATTGCCGATAGCCACATTTTTCTAACCGCTCCCGCTGGCTACGGCAAGACGGTAGCCCTGCGTCGCTTTGTCCGCGACAACCCAAACGCGCATCTTTTTACAATAACGGCGGCCAGTTTGGATTTAGCGACGTTGCGAGCGTGGGTACGGCCGTTCCACCAAACCAACAGCCTCATTGTGCTAGACGACGTACACCTGCTGGCGAGTGAAGGCGACATTTGCACCTGGCTACAGCAGCAGCTTACCCAACCACAGCCCCGTTGGTTGCTGGCCGGGCGCAGCCTGCCCTTTGCCGCCGACTGGCTGCTGGTGGCCGGGCAGGCAGTCCATCTCACCAAAGATCTGCTCGCCTTTACCCTGGCCGAAACGGAAGCGCTGCTGGCCGAACCCGCCGCCCAAGCCGCCGACTGGCAAGCGCGACTTGGTGGCTGGTCGCTGGCGCTTTCGCTGCTGTCCCGCCTGCCGCCCAGCGCGGAACGTCTGCCCGCCGCCGAAGCCCATCTGTTTAACTATCTTACCCAGGCGGTGTTTGCCCAGCTACCGCCAAAATTGAACCAGTTTATGCAGCGAACGGCCGTTCCCCTGCAATTTAATGTGCAACTGGCGCAGGTTCTTTGGGAAAATGCAGAAGAGGCGGATGAACTGTTTACGGCCGTTCTGCAAAATGACCTCTACCTGCAACCCACCCAGCAGCCCGGCCAGTACCGCTACCATGATCTCATCCGCGATTATTTGCGGCAGCAGTTGGGGGATGAGCAACAGGCGGTGGCCGAAACGGCCGTCGCCTGGTTTTGGCAGCAAGATGAACCGCATACGGCCGTTGAACAGGCCCTAGACGCCAACCTCACCCAGCAAGCCGCCGATCTCATCGCCCAAGTGCCGCTCACCAGCTTCCATGGCAGCAGCAGCTATGCCACTTACCGCCGCTGGGTGCGCGCCCTGGACGAAACGGCCCTGGCCACCCGCCCCATGCTGCTGGTGCGCCTGGCCAACGTCATCCAAATTATGCCCGGCTACGAAGACGAAGCCCAGCAGTACGGCCAACAAGCGATCCGGCTGGCCGAGCGCGTCGGCGACACCGCAGCGATGCTGCTGGCTCAGGCCAATCTGGCCCACTGGCATTACCAGCGCGGCGAACTGACCACCGGGCGTGATCTCGTATTGGCCGCGCTGACCCATCCCGCCTGCACCGACTACCCCCGCCTGTACAGCCTGCGCATCGCCAGCCTCATTTTGTGCGATTTGGGGCAGTACCGTGACGCTTTTCCGCTTTTTCAGGAGGCAATTGCAATTGCGCTGGCGCGGCAAGCCCAAAACGAACCGTTCATGAACCGGGCCAATCTGGCCTGGAAATATTACCTGCCGCTGGGCAAATTGGCAGAGGCGAGGGAGTTGTTAACTGCCGTACTTAACCATTTCGCCGACACCATTGGCTGGCTGGGGCAATATTTAACTTATTGGTGCGAACTGCAACTGGTGCGGGGCGATTGGGCCGGTTTGGCTGAGGCTGTGACTCGCCTGGAAGCGGCGCTGGCGCAGGTGGAAACGCAAACCCGCCACAACGAGCTGTGGCTGGCGCACTACCAGACGGCGCTGGCCATCATGCAGGCGGATGTGGCGGCGGTGGAGCTGGCGCTGGCGCGGTACGACAGCCTGGCGGAGAGCAGCCAACTGCACCGCGTGTGCGTCTCTTGGCTGGCGGTGTGGCATCTGCGCCGCCAGGGGGCTTGGGCCGAGGCGGTGGCGCGGGGCGAGCGTGCCCTGGCGCAGCCCAGCCAGTTTGCCCATTACCGGGCGCGGCTGGCGCTAGAGGTGGACATTGCCCAGGGGATGCGCCTGCTGGCGGGGGAAGTTGACACTTTTTCGCTGCATCCTGAGACGCGCCAGTTGGTGGGCTGGCGCTCCCGACTGGAACTGCGGCGGCTGCGGGCATTGCTGGCGCTGGTGTGCTGGCAGCGGGGGGATGGGCGTTGGCGGCGGCACTGGGCGGCCGTTCATGCCAAATCCGACCCCGCATTTTTGCCCCAGCGTGACCCGGAATTGGCGGCCCATTTTTGGCGATTGGCATTACTTGTGAGTGAGGAGCAAGCATCCTCAGATGCGTTGCGGCGGCTCCCGTTCGCATCTAAGGATGCTCACTCCTCATCACTAGATGGATATTTTTTTGCTGAAGCGGCAGATGTTTTTCGGGCAAACGGCCGTCTTGACCTGCTGTTGCCCTGGCTAAAAAATGACGATCCGGCTGTGCGTGGCAGAACGGCCGTCTTGCTGGCAAAAATCGGGAATGAGCAAGCGATCCCGGCGCTGGTGGCGGCGTTGAAAGGTGAGGGGGAAACGGCCGTACGCCAAACCATCGAGCAAGCTGTGCAAACGGTAGAAACCGCGCCGCCGCCGCTGCTGACGGTGCAGCTCATGGGGCCGTTCACCTTGCAGCGCGGCGATGTTTGGATTGAAGAAGATGCGTGGCATCGCCCGATTGTGCAGCGGCTGTTCCAATTTTTTGCCCTCAACGCGGGTCGCCGCCTGAGCAAAGACCAGATTTTGGAGGCGCTTTGGCCCGACAGCGACCCGGAAAAGGCGTGGGGCACGTTCCGCACGGTGTACAGCCGTTTGCGCAAGCTGCTGGAGCCTGCCTTGCCGCCCAAATCGGCTAACCGATACTTTGAGCAAAGCGGCGAAACGTACCGGCTGCGGCTAGAGTTGATAAAGCTGGATGTGGCGGAATTTGTTGGGGTGGTAACGGCCGTTCGCCAATCTAGCCAGCCCCAAACGACCGTGCCCACAAACCTGCTGGCCGCTCTGGAAAATTACGCCCCGCTGCTGCCCAGCCTGCCCTACGCCGACTGGCTGCTGGAGCCGCGCCAGCAGTTGGCCGAGCTGTACATCGAAGGCTGTTTTTACGTGGCGCAGGTTTGCTTGACGCAGTCGGAGCTATCGCAGGCGATCACCTGGGGACGCCGCACGGTGGCTACAGCACCCTGGCTGGAAGAAGCGTACCAACTGCTGATGCGTGCCTACGCCCGGCAAGGCCAGCGCACCCTGGCGCTGCGCATTTACGATGAAGCCACCACCAATCTGCGAGAAGAGCTAAATATCCCCCCCTCAAGCCAAACTGTGCGCCTGGCGGAACGGCTGCGGCGCGGCGAGGCGATTTGATTAGTGTGCCAGTCTGCCAGTTTGCGAGTGGGCGAGTGTAGCTTATCATCCACTCGCCATTCGCCATTCGCCACTCGCCACTCGCTTTGTTCACACTTTGTCAACACCCCCCTGCTACCCTGCCAGCATCTAAAAACGGAGGTGCGGTATGCGGCAGCGGCGGGCGCTGGTGGTGCGAATTTGGCTGGATGAAGACGGCCGTTTACAAGGACAGTTGAGCGATCCGATGTCGGATTGGAAACGGCCGTTTGCCCAGCCAGATGAGCTGTGGACGTTGCTTCACGCCTGCTTTCATACCCCGCAATCCCCACCCAACACCGAGACAAATTCATAGCAACGGAGGTTTTTCATGAATAAAAAATTATTGGTTTTGGTATTGATTGGTTGGCTGCTGGTGGCGTGCAATGGCACGGGCGAAGAATCCGTGGCTGATTTGCCAACGGCGGTGCCTACCATCGTCATTGTTGAGAGTGATGGTGACAGCAACGCGCTGGACGATACGCCTGTGGAAGTTGAAGTGGAAAGTGAGAGTGGGGAGGATACGGCCGTTACCACCGATACCGAATCCGAACCCAGCACCGATCAAATCGCTGAACCCGACACTGTCAATCTGGACGAAATCATCCTCTACAAAGAGCCGCAGGGTGTGGATTACCGCACCACGCTGGAATTTATCATGACAGTGGAAGATGAGGTGGTCGGTTCCGCGAATGCACAGGGCAACCGCACTGCTAACCCAGATGCGTCTGAAATTGTGTTCACCATGACAGGCGACGCGGTGGGGGAACTGGGCGAGACGATGACCATCACCCAAATCGAAGATGCATTTTACGCCGTCCTGCCGCCGCAGCCGTGCATCACCCTCTCCGGGCAAAGCGGCTTCGAAAATCCATTCGGCCTCTTTTTAGACACGGGTGGCTTTTTAACGGAAGATGCCCAGCGGGTGATGCCTGACGAGACGATCAACGGGGTGGACAGCGCTCATTTTGCGCTGAGTGAGCAAAATCTGCTGGATTGGGAAGTGTACGAAATTTACGAGGCGGATTTGTACATTGCCAAGGATGGCGGCTACGTGACCCGACTGCGCATTTTGGGCCGTGGGGTGAACAATGTGCTAAACAGCAACGCCAGCCAGGAGGGCGAAATTTTTTACGAGCTGAACTTCATTCCTGAGCCGGTGCCTGTCATCCAGGTGCCCCAAGGCTGTACAGATGCCACTGAGATCAATACACAGTACCCGGTTTTGGCTGACGCAACGGCCGTTCAATCCGCCCCAGGTTTGTTTAGCTACGAAACCCAAACGCCGTTCGACGAGGTGATCGCCTTCTACAAAGAAACCCTCACCGCCAACAACGAATGGGCCATCGCCCAGGAAATTGTGCAAGAACCCAACGCTAGCATCACTTTCACCGGAGCTGGCGGCACGCTGATGGTTAATTTGGGGCCAGGGCCAAGTGGCGGCATCATTGTGGGTATCCTCTCGACACCATAAGGCGCAAAAAAGCCCACCGAGGAACGTTCCCCGGTGGGCTTTTTGTTTAGCTAGTTGGTGGTGGATTTACGGCCGTTCAATAAACAGTCCGTCAATCGCTTCCCCGCCAAACCCGTTGAGCGAACCATCCCAAAACAATGAGAAGGTGCAGGATGTGTTGTTGCCCGTGGTGGGCGAACTGCACAGCAAGATATCTGCGCCATCGCCAGACGCGCCTGTGACGGCAAAGCTGCCCAGCAAGCTCAGATAGATGTTGCCAGTCGCGTTGTCTAGCCAGATGCCCGTCACGTCTTCACTGCTGGAATCGCTCAGACCCACATCCGAGCCATCGAACTCCAGGCTCCAGCTGCCGCTGGTATTGCTGCCCAAACTGCTGGGGCTAAAGCGCAGAATATCTTCATCCGCGCCGCTAACGCCCGGGACGCTAACGCTGCCTAAGGTACTGATCAGCAGGTCACCAGAGGCAGTGATCGCGATGCCGTCAATGTCCTCGCCGCTGCGGGTGAGCCCCACGTCGGAACCGTCGAAGTACATCTCGAAGCTGCCGCTGGTATTGCTGCCCAGCGAGGTGGGCACAAACCGCACCAGGTCAGAATCGTCAACAGAGCCAACATCGGGGATGCTCGAACTGCCCAGGAAACTCAGCAAAAGCGACCCATCGTCCAGGAAGTGGAAAGCGTCAATGTCCAGCGAGCCTGAACCGCCTAAACCGACATCAGAACCATCGAAGGCCAGGGACCAAACGGCCGTATTCACATCAAACGCCAAAATGTCCTCGTCGGCAAAGGAGACGCCGCCCACATTGCCGTTGCTTGACGAACTGACGTAGATCACGTCGCCACCCGTCGGTGGTGTCGTCGGCGTTGGTGTGGGGGGAACTGGCGTATTGGTAGCTGTTGGCAGTGGCGTGTTCGTCGCTGTCGGTGGGACAGGTGTATTGGTGGCTGTCGGCAGCGGCGTGGGCGATGCTGTTGCAGTCGCTGTTGCTGTTGGTGGAACAGGTGTATTGGTGGCTGTCGGCAGCGGTGTATTCGTGGCCGTCGGTGGAACAGGTGTGTTGGTGGCTGTCGGCAGTGGTGTGTTCGTCGCTGTCGGTGGAACAGGTGTGTTGGTTGCCGTCGGTAGCGGTGTGTTCGTTGCTGTCGGCGGGATTGGTGTATTGGTTGGCGTGGGGCTGGTGCCACCCAGGTTTAAACCAACCACCACCGGGTCGTGGTCCGATGAGCGGTACGGATCGGCGTTGTAGTAGAGCGAAATCTGGTTGGCGGTTTTGAACTCTTCGTTGTAATCCAGCGCGCGCGGCTCATCAGAATTGATGTGCCACTCGGTGACGCTGTTCACCTGCGCCGTCAGGCTGGGGCTGGCCAGCGCGTAATCGAGCGTGCCCGCCTGCCCTTCAAACACGTAGGAGTAGGCGTTGGGCAGGCTGTTGCCCAAATCGGTGTAGCCCGCGCCAGTGATGGCCGCAATCGGGTCTTCCATCGCGTAGGAATTCAGATCGCCCACAATGAGGAAGTCGCTGTCGTTGCTGCCGGTGGGGTCGGTGGCCAGCCAGTTGACCAGCGCGGTGGCGGCGTTGGTGCGGGTGATGTTGCAGTTGCCCTGACCGTCGCCCGTGTCCGGGTCGCTCACGTCGGTGCAGGCAGAGCCTTTGGATTTGAAATGGTTCACCACGATGGTGAATTTTTCGCCAGTGCCGTTTTGGCTAAAGGTTTGGGCCAGCGCGGGGCGGTTTTTGGTGTCCAGGAAGAGCGGATCGTCAGACGAGTCCAGAATTTGCGCTGCGCCGCTGGGCGTGACTGACGCTGGCTTGTAAATCAGGCCAACGGCAATTGCATCGGTGCCAATTTGGCTGACGCCGGGGTTGATGAAGGCGTAGGTGCCGGGTGCGGTGGCTGCGTTGAGACCGTTGACCAAATCCTGAATGGCGCTCAGGCTGCCGTAGCCGTCGTTTTCAATCTCGATGAGGCCGACCACATCGGCGTTGATGGCTACCAGGGCGGCGATGATTTTGTCGCGTTGGCGGTTGAACTCGTTGAGGTTGGTGGCTCCGCGCGAGGTGGGGAAGCCGCCGCCGCTGCCGTTGCCGTTGAAGTAGTTGAGCACGTTGAAGCTGGCGACGCGCAGATTGCCGCCAACGGCCGTTGGCCCAACTGTCCTCGGATTACTATCTACAAAATTAACAATACCCACCGGTTGCAGGCGGTAGGTGCTGAAGCGTTGGTCGAGAACGGCCGTTAAGCCAGTCACCGTTGCCCCACCGCGCAACGTGTTGGCCGCGCTCAGTTCGGGAGCGGGATAGATGACCGGGTCCTGGTTTTGTGCGCCGTTGGCATCATCCAGGGTGATGCGCCGCAGGTCGTTTTGGGCTTGCAGTGCGTTAGCGGCTGCACCCGGCGTGGTGACCTGCGTGGGGTTAAACAGTCGGCCAAACGACAAATCCACGTTGCCGTAGCGGGCCAGATTGTACACTTCGGTGACGTCCAGCGTTTGCGGGAAGGTGACCAGCATCCCCTCGTACGCCTCCCAATCGGTGAGATCGGTGAGGGGCAGGGTGACGGTGGCGGGCGTAACGCTGGCCCCGCTGCCGCAAAGGGTGACAGTGGTCAGCGCGGTCATCTCGGTGAGGAAGGCACCGCTGCCGACGGCCGATTCAAATTCGGTGACGGTGCCTTGCAGCCGCACCACGTCCCCCGGGGCCACGTCCACACCAAAGTTGTTGTCGTAAACAAAGATACCTTCGGAGGTGGCGGCATTGCCGTCGGCGTCGGCATCTTCTTCTTGCAGGAAGAAGCCAGCCAGTTCATTGACCGCGTCCTGGTAATCGCCCACGACGACGCCTTCGATGATGACATCGGCGACGCCGTTGAGCGGGCTGCTGCTGCCGCTGCCCTGGATGGCGCTGATGAGCGTGGCGTTGTCGCCGCAAGCGCCAAAGCCGCCGGAGACGGTGCTAAAGCTGAAAACATAATCGCTGGTCATGTTGTCCAGCGTGCCGTCCTGGTCGGTGACCTGGTTGGCAAAGACGGTGACAGTGCAAGTTTCGCCAGAGACGAAATCGCTGTTGGGGTTGATAGTGTAGCTTTGGGGGCCGCCAGTGGTAACGGCCGTAACCGCCCCACTCGTCGTACAGCTCAAACTAACCCAGCTGCCGCCCAGCGTGACGGCTTCGTTAAAGTTGATGGTGATATTGGCGTTGAGGGCCACGTTAGGCGTGCCGTTGACGGGCGATGTGCTCACGACGGAAGGCGGGCCGTCGCCGCAGTTGGCGGTGTGGCTGCCTAGCCCGGTGAAGGTGTCTTGCGGGAAGCCAATCCACTCAACGGCCGGATTAAACGCATCAGTTTCGTTGCTGTCCCCGCCGCAAACGGTGTTTAGCCGCTGGATGGTGTTGTCCTGGGTGGAGGTGTCGCCAGTGCCCCATTGGCTGCCGGGGTCTACGCCTAGCTGGCCAATCACGTCCACAATACCGCTGCTGTTGCGCAGGATGATGGTGTCATCGCCGTTGAAAAACGAGGCGGTGGAGGTGAGGTCAGCAACGTTCAAAATCGTGGCCACGGCGTCGTTGTCGGCCACCACGTACACATCGCCATCGGCCAGCGAGCCGGTGAGGTTGATGGTGGTGAGGGCGGAGGTGCTGCCGTTGAAATAAAATTCGAGTTGATAATTGCTGGCGCTTAGGTCAACGGCCGTTCCCGTGCCGTTATAAATTTCAATTGCTTTGTTGTTGGAGGAGCCTTCGATGTATTCGGAGATAAAAAGTGAAGTTGCTACGGCCCGTGCCGGGGCGGGGCTGAATAAAAAGGGTAACGAAAGAAGTGCTATCAGGAGTAGAAGTCGAACCAAAAATCGTTTTCCAGGCATAATTATTTTCTCCAGAGAGTGGGAGTTGTGTTGATAAGCTGTGGTTTTATAACGGAGGCTAGAGAATAGCGCAAGAAATTTTAAGGCTGGAATGGCAGTTAGCCTGCGAATTGCGGGGTGGGCAGGCCCTTGACGCCGGGTTGGTAGGTGAATAGGCTGCCGGAAAGCGGGTATTTTTCCAACTCGGCGGCGGACATGTTTTGCGAGGCGGTAGTGATGTAGAGCGTGTCCAGTTTTGGTCCGCCAAAGGTGCAGCTGGTGACGTTGGGTACGGGCAGCGGCACTTCTGCCAAGATTTCGCCTGTGGGGGCAAAGCGGGTGAGGCGTGCGCCGCCGTAGTGCGCCAGCCAGAGGCAATTTTCGCTATCTACAGTCATGCCGTCGGGTGCGCCGTTGATGGCAAAGGTGAGTTTTTGAAACGGCCGTTTCCCACTCAAACTTCCATCACTCTGCAAATCAAAAGCGTACACCATGCCCTTGACTGAGTCGTTGTGGTACATCGTTTTGCCGTCCACGCTGAAGGCAGGGCCGTTGGTGATGATGTAGCCCGTGTCCATCGTGTGCAGCGTCAGGTCGGGATCGAGCCGGTAGAGCGTGCCGGTGGGGTCTGTTTCGCCTCGATGCAGGCTGCCAGACCAGAAACGGCCGTTCCCATCCACCTTGCCATCGTTAAACCGGTTGCCAGGTAGATGCGCTTCTGGCAGCACCAGTGGCTCCACGGATTGTGTCTCCAAATTAACCACAACAAACCCATCCGGCGTAGTGCCGACAAAGCCACCCGACTGCCGGCTGGCCAGACTGGTGATCGCCACCGAGAAGGTCCAGGTTTGGCGCGCATCGCTGCCCAGATTCAGTTGGTGTACCTGATTTTTGCGGATGTCTACCCAATAAATGCAGTTTTCTGCCGCCACCCAAAGAGGGCCTTCGCCTAACTCGGCGTTTGTTTGCCACACACAGGTCACTTCTTTCATGCTGATTTCTCCAAAATTTGCTAGATGTCGGTAAACTTACCGGAAAAGAAGTGTCGCATCAAATATTGATGCCGCCAAAAAAGGATGGGAAAGATGGAAAAAATTCGTTGGGGCATTTTAGCCACGGGTTGGATTGCCGAACAGTTAGCCGAAGCCATTAACAGCCAGCCAGACGCGGTTTGTCTGGCGGTTGGGTCTCGTACGCAGCAGTCGGCGGATAAATTTGGCGAGCAGTGGGACATTTCCCGTCGCTATCCCACCTACGAAGCGCTGGCCGCTGACCCGGATGTGGAGGTGATTTACATCGCCACGCCGCACAATTTGCACTATGACAACATGAAGCTGTGCCTGAACGCGGGTAAGCATGTGCTGTGCGAGAAGCCGCTCACGGTGAATGCGGCCCAGGCGCAGGAATGTATGGCGCTGGCTCAAGAAAAAGACCTGTTTTTGATGGAGGCGATGTGGATGAAGTTCATCCCCGCCATTCAGCAAATGCAAGAGTGGGTGGCAAACGGCCGTATTGGCATCGTCCAACTGCTCCAGGCAAATTTTGCGTTCAACATTCCCTTTAACCCGAACGGCCGTTTGTACGATCCGGCGCTGGCGGGTGGGGCGCTGCTGGACATGGGCATCTACCCCGCCACGCTGGCCCATCTGGTTTTGGGCAAGCCAGCGCGTATCCTCTCGGCGGCGCATTTGGGTGAAACCGGGGTGGATGAGCTAAACACGGCCATCTGGCAGTACGCCGACGGTGCGCAGGCGGTGTTGACCAGTACGCAGCGGTTGGAACGGCCGTGTGATGCCTTCATCACCGGTAGCCAGGGATACATTAAGCTGCACGCCAACTTCTGGCACAGTCGAACCCTCACGTTCAAACAGAGTGGACAGGAAGCCGAGGTTGTGCAAATTCCTTATGAAGGCAACGGTTACGGTTACCAGGTGCGCGAGGTTCATGCGTGTCTACGCGCGGGCAAGCTGGAATCGGCCGTGGTGACTCAGGCCGACACGCTGGAAATCATGACCTTGCTGGATGAGATGCGGGGGCAGTGGGGACTGGTGTACCCGCAGGAACTTGTTGCTTAACGGCCGTATGGATTTTTCGAGCTGCGGTCGTCTGACAAGGTGTTGGTGGTGCGCTGCACCAAAATCTCAATAGCGTCCGCCAAATGCTCGTCGGTGATGTTGTACGCCTGGCGTTCAGTGCGTAATTTGTGCGCCAGCAGCAGCACCTCCGCATGGCTCACCCCCGGCGGCGGGTCAAATTTGTAGTTGGCCAGTTCGTATAGCTGTCCCAGCGGATCGCGGAAGTAAATCGAGTACATGAAGCCGCGATCCACCTCGCCGCTGTTGGGGATGCCCCGCTCGTCCAGCCGCTTTTTTACCTGGGTGTAGGTGGCGCGGGAGACGTTGAAGGCGATGTGGTGCAAATTGCCGATGCCTTCCGGGTTTGGGGTGGGGTCGGGCTTGCGATTTTCATTGGTGAAGATGGTGACGAGACGGCTGTCGCCCGGATCAAAGTAGAGATGGTTTTCGGCGGGAACGTCCAGGTTTGGCTGTTCAAAAACGAACGGCATCCCCAGTACGCCTTCCCAAAAATCTATAGAAGTTTGGCGATCGGCACCAATCAGGGTGATGTGGTGGACGCCTTGTGTTTGAATTTTCTGCATGAGTTTCTCCATTTTTACCGCGGAGAGCGTGGAGGGCGCAGAGAAAAAACTCTGCGTTCTCCGCGTCCTCAGCGGTGAATTTTTAGGTTAGTTTGTTAATAATTTTCTGGGCCTGATCTATTTCGTCCTGGATGATGGTGTGGCCCATGTTGGGGTAGATTTTTTTGTTGACGGATGCGCCGAGATTGTGGAGGGTAACGGCCGTTTCTTCCACGCGCTCTACCGGAATGTGAAAATCCACATCGCTGCATCCAATAAAAACTGGCGTACCGTCCAACGACCCGGCATAATCGCGTGGCGTACCGGGCGGGCCAATCAGCCCGCCGCTGAACACCAGCAAGCCGCCGTACCGTTTGGCATTCCGCGCCACAAACTCACTGGCCAAACACGCCCCCTGCGAAAACCCGCCAATGATGATTTTCTTTGCTGGAATGCCAGCCGCTTCAACCTGAGCCACCGCGTCCGCTACAGCTTGCAGACCAGAGTCCAGCCCCGGCTGGTTTTGCGGCATCGGGGCCAAAAAGCTGTACGGATACCAGGTGTTGCCCGCCGCCTGCGGGGCCAGGTAGGTCATCTCCGGGTGGAGCAGGATGCTGGCCAGCTCCAAAATGCTTTGCGCCGTCGCCCCACGGCCGTGTACCAAAATCATGGCAGCTTTGGCTTCGGTGAGCGGTTTGCCTTGCTGCAAAATGGGTTGCCCCTGGTGGGGGCCATTTGCTTTCGTTGTCATCTTTTTTCACTCCTAAAAAGCGGAACACAGAGTTGCGCAGAGGTGACACAGAGGGTCACAGAGAGAAGAAAAAATCTTAGCGCAATCTACGCCAATCTGCGAAATCTGTGGTTAATTTATGCTGGTTTTTCGATTGGCTTGAGTTCGATTTCCGGCAGGCGGGTCTCGATGGCGAGGCGGTGCTGCTCTAGCCAGGACGGTAATTTGAGGTGCGTGCCCAGCTCCGCCACCGGCTCGTCGTAGGGGAAGCCGGGGGCGTCGGTGGCAATCTCAAACAGTACGCCGCCAGGGGAGCGGAAGTAGATCGAGTGGAAATATTGCCGATCTTGCACGGGCGTCACCTGCACCCGCGCCTGCCGCAGCTTTTGCAGATATTCCAGCTGCTCTGTGTCATCCACCGTGCGGAAGGCGATGTGGTGGATGGAGCCTGCGCCAAACTGGCCCGCTGGCTGGCCGGGGTGGTGCAAAATGTCCACGATGGTGCCGATGTCGTTGGCATCTGCCTGGTAGCGGAAGCGATTGCCCTCTTCGCCTACAAACTGGTAGCCGAGCTGTTCGGTGAGCAGTTGGCCGGTCGGTTCCACCGCATCCAGCCAAAGCGTGACGCTGTGGAAACCGCGCAGCGCCTCTTTTTCGCCAATTGGCCCATCGGCCCAAAACTGCAAGGTGGCCGGGGCGTCGCTGGTGATGAGTTCCAGCGGCAGGCCGTCCGGGTCGGTGAAGGGGAGCACGTCTGCGCCAAAACGGGTTTGGATGTCGCCCGTGCTGATGCCATTTTTCTGGAGCCAGCTTTGCCAGAATCCCATTGCTTGCGGGCGGATGGTGTAGGCGAATGCGGCCGTTTCGCCATTTCCTCTTTGCCCGCGCCGCATGTGCTGCCAGGGGAAGTAGGTCATGATGGTGCCGGGCGTGCCCACCTCGTCGCCGTAGTAGAGGTGGTAGGTGCCGGGATCATCGAAGTTAACCGTTTTTTTCACCAGTCGCTGCCCCAGGATGTGGTGAAAGAATTCGACGTTTTTGTGGGGATTGCTGGCAACGGCCGTAATGTGGTGTAAGCCTTGAACAGGTTTCATATCATGCTCCTGAATTATTCAACATTAAACTAATTCGCTAAAAAAAGTTAACCCTGCGCCAGCCCCAACTTGCGGCATAGCGCGGCCAGCTGCTGCTGCTCTTCGGCAGTGAGCGGCGCAAGCGTTTCTACAACGCCTGCGACGTGGGCGGGCAAAATGGTAGCAATCAAGTCGTGGCCAGCCTGGGTAAGGTGGACATCTATGCAGCGGCGGTCGTCCTCGCGCCGCTGGCGGGTAACCAGGCCGCGCTTTTCCAAATGATCGATCACCATTGTCATGTTGCCACTGCTCTTCAAAATCTTTTGGCCCAACTCACCGCTTTGCATGGCTCCCAGATGATAGATGGCTTCCAGCGCACCAAATTGGCTGACTGTTAATTCGTGATCCCGCAGATGGGTGTTGATGCGCTGCCCAACGGAATCGGCGGCGCGAAAAAGCTTGATGTAACAATCCAGCGCTAAATTTTCTTCTGCGGTGCCATCGAAGTGTGTGCCCATAAAATCTGCTCCACGTCGCTATTTCCCGAAAGGAAATGTTCATAAATATGTCACCGTAAAGCATAGCAGTTGGGGCAATAATGTCAATATTAAATAGTTTAATGTTAAATTAAATTTCCTTGAGACAATTTGAGGCAGAATTCAAAAGCCTGGAACCAATTTGGAAGTTTACAAATGACCAAAAACGTTTTGAAATCTACGTGGTGTGGCGTTTGAACAAGGGCAGCAGTAGGGGGAGCAAAAAGACAAAGGGGATGGCGATGAGGTGGGCAGCAAGGTGGTTGCCGCCGAGCGCGTAGGTGCGCAGGTGGCCGTAGATAAGGACAGATAGCTGTACGTTGAGTAAAAACCATAGCCCAGCCTGCAACCGATACGTGATTATTGCCGTAGCGGTCTCATCTTCCAGCAGCAGCCAGGGGAAGGGCCAGGTGCTGTACCAAAGGCGGAAGCTAAGGGCCTGGAAGGTGTAGGCAGCCAGAAGATCAGCAGCGGCGCGGAGGGGCGAACGGCCGTATCGCCAGCCCAGCCACAGCAGCCACAAACCCAGCAACCCAAACAGCAGCCGCGCCCAGGTGGCCACGCTTTCAATCAGCTGGGTGGTGATGGGCTGCCCTGCTTCGCCCCAAATGAGCAGCAGCAGGGTGGCTGGCGAAAAGCCGGGTGCGCCTGCGGATTCCCGAATTAAGCGGTTCAACAAATCTGCTGGTGAGCCAAAAGGCAGGAAGCTGAGTAGAACGGCCGTACCGCCTAACAGTGCACCCCAGCCAAAAACGCGTAAACGGGCCGTGTTGTTATCCAGATTGCGCCAGGCAGCCAGGGCAAAAAATGGCAATGGCAGCAACCCAATGGGTTTGGTCAGCGCTCCCAGCAGCAAAAAGAGGCCAGTAGGCAGGGGGCGTTCCCGTCGCCAAAACCAGAGCGCCACCAGTTGCCACAGCATCAACAGCACGTCGTTGTGGCCGTCCACCACAAACATTAGCAGCAGCGCCGGGTTCCACAGCCAGAGCAAAGTGAAGCTGCCCTGTTTTGCCGGGCTTGTTTGCGCCAGCATCTGCCAGATGAGCCAGCCGCAGGCCAAATGTGCCAGCAGCCCCACCGTTTTGAAGGTGAGCAAGCCAGCCAGCAAATTGTCGCCAGTGATGTTGGTAATGCCCGCCGCCAGCAGTTCCCACAGCGGCCCGTACGGGGATGTTTCACCAGCCCACTCGCCAGCCAGTGGCAAGAATGGGTCATCGGAGAAGGCGTTGGGTGGGGCGGCATAAGGGCTTTGTTGATAAACGCTGCTTACCCGCCCGCGAATGACGTACCGGTACAGATCGTTGGCGTTGATGGGGTAGGTTTGCAGCAGGGGCAGGGCGAGGAGTACGGCCGTTCCCAGCAAAAAAGCCAATGAAGGCGCTGATTTGCTCATCTGCACAGCGCGAAAAGCCAGCCAATACAGCCCAAACAGCACCAGCAGCAGCAATCCGTAGCCCAGCCCAGCCAGCAGCGAGGGAGCCAGTGAATTTACGTCTTGCAGGGGGAGGGTGTTGAAATACGGCCGTAATGGAAACCAAATCCAAAAGATGAGATACCCCACCAGCGATGCCAGCGCCAGAATGGTTAAGTTAGAGGGTTTGGGGATCAATTTGGTCACAGGCCAGCCATCAATTTGTGGGCGCGTTATTAAAAACCCAGAATAAAGCTTCTCATGGATAATCTTAACGCAATCAGCGAAAAAGTGGCAGCGGCGGCAAAACAAGAGTTGTCCCGGCTGGATCATCAATGAATCGTTGCACCTGTTTTTTGCCACCCTTGTATAATCTGCGCCATGAAACAATCTCACTCAACTCAATTATTGCCCCTGCGCTGGCTGGTGTGGCTGGCGCTGTTTTTGGCGGCTTGTGAACTGCTGCCGCCTCCCACGTCCAACGGCGATGTGCTGGCTCCAGATGCGCCGCAACTGTTGGATTCACCAAGCGAAACGGCCGTTGTTACCCAGGTTATTGATGGCGATACAATCAACGTGCTGCTAGACGGCCGTTCCATACGCGTGCGTTACATTGGTGTCGATACCCCAGAGCGGGACGAGGCTTGTTTTGAGGAAGCCACTGCTGCCAACGCCGCCTGGGTGGAAGGCCAAACCGTCCGCCTGGTGCAGGATGTGAGCAATACAGATAGGTATGACCGGTTGCTGCGCTACGTTTACGTGGATGAGGTGTTGGTGAATGCGGAGCTGGTTGCGGGCGGCTGGGCTGAATCCAAACGCTATCCACCAGATGATGCCCTATTTGATTACCTGGAAGATGTAGAAGATTCCGCCGCCGAGCAGGAATTGGGCTGCTACCCCACGGGTGTTTTTGGGCCGTAGGGGCGGTCATCCGTAAACGGTAATCGGTGATCGGTAGGCGACCGATTACCGTTCACCGTTCACTGAACACTGAAAACTGACGACTATGTCTCTCTTTTTCCATTGAGCGGCAAAACGGCCGTATACTGTTGACAAAAAGTGGAGGTTGAGATGCCAATATTAAAAAACTACCAGCAATTTGACGGCCGCCATTGGGAAACCGGCACCGTAGCCAACTTTTTAGCCTACACTGGAGCCAAAGCGCCGCACACGGAACGGCCGTACAGCGAAGCGCTCCTCATGGGCGTCAGCGGCGGCGCAGTGATGGGCTACTTCTCCTTTGCCTATGAAGGGTATGGCCCGCAATGTCGCCTGCTCACCCGCAACACCTTTGGCCCGCTAGACACGATGCTCTCTCGCCTCGGCGTGGTGCAGCGCCGTCGCCACACCACCAACCCGCAAAAAGCCGTCGAAAATTTGATTGATACCTTGGAAAATGGCGAACCCGCCATTGTTTGGGCCGACTATTTCAGCCTGCCCTACAACGCCATGCCCTACGACGAGGGCATGTGGGGCATGTTTCCCATTCTGGTGTATGGCTACGACGAAACGGCCGATCGCGTCTATCTGGCCGACCGTGCCCCCGTTCCCCTCATCATAAGCACACAGCAGTTACACACTGCCCGCGCCCGTGTCAAAAAAGATAAATTCCGCATTCTTACGCTGGAACCACCCGTGCCAGGCAAGTTGCCCAGCGCAGTGCAGGCTGGCATTTGGGATTGCATTAAGCTGTACACCGAAAAACCACCAAAAGGCTCCAAAAATAACTTCGGGCTGGCGGCATACCAGCATTGGATTTCGCTCCTTACGCGCCCCAAAGCGCGCCTTAGCTGGGAGCGAGAGTTTCCCGCCGGGCGCAAAATGTTGGCCGGGCTGATGGGCGTCTTTGACAGCATCAACTGTTTTGGCAATGTGGGGTATGCGGAGCGAGATGTTTTTGCCGATTTTCTGGCGGAGGCCAGTATGATTTTGGGTAAGCCTGCACTCAACGAGGTGGCGGCTCAATTCCGGCAAAGTGCGGCGGCGTGGGATGCGTTTGGTACGGCCGTTCTCCCCGATGAATTACCCATGCTAAGCCAAATGCGCCACATTTTGTTGCAGCAGCGAGATTTGCTACACAGCCAGGGCAGCGCCGCCATTGGGCAGATCATTCAGCTTAAGCAAGCAGAAAAAGCGCTCTTGAAACAATCAGAAACCGAATTCCCACTTGGCGAGCAAGAAGTAGTTGCCTTTCGAGAAAATATGGCAGCACATTTGCAAAAGATTCATGATATTGAAGCAACGGCCGTTGCCAACCTGAAAGCAGCCATGTCTTAAACGGTTATCCGTAATCGGTCAACGGTAAGTGGCGGATTAACTGCTTACCGTTCACCGATTACCGAATACCGGTCCTCCCTGCTCCTCACCCAGCGAATCCAAAACAGGTGCCAGCGGCAGTTGCACCGTAAAAGAGGCTCCTTGCCCTTCCCCCTCGCTGTGCAGATGAACGCTGCCTTGCAATAAATTGCAAATCGCCTGCACAATAAACAGGCCCAAGCCCAGGCCGCGCCTTTCGTCTACATTGCTGGCCCGGTAAAAAAGCTCAAAAACCTGCGGTTGCTCATGGCGCGGCACGCCAACGCCAGCATCCTGCACTTCAACGCAAAACGACCTGCCATCTAGCCAGAAACGAATCTGAACCTGGCTCCCTTTTTCTGAATATTTCAGGCTATTGGAAATAAGATTCACCAGAATCTGCTCCAAAAGGGCCAGGTCCATCTGAAGTGACAGTTCTACGCCAGCCGCAAAATGGAACTGCAAGCGGCCGGGATCAGGTGATTGATCCAGCAGGCGGCTGGTGAGTTGGTGGCACAGTTCGCTAAAGGGGTAGGTCTGGTAAGACGGCCGTATCATTGCCCGCTGCGCCTTATCCACCATCGTTACATCCTTGAGCAAATCGTTCAGGTAGAAGATGGATTCGCGAATGCGCTGATGAGCCGCATCCCGACGTGCCTCTGGCAGCCGCTCATAATAAAGCTGGATCAAATCAGATGAGCTGTTGATCACCGAGAGCGGCGTGCGAAATTCATGAGACACGACAGTAATAATGCGCGATTGCATTTCACTGAGCTGCATTTCGGTTTCTAACGCCTGCGCCAATTTTTTAGCCAGGTGTTGCTCACGCGCCAAGGAATCTTCTAACGCTTTGGTACGATTTGCGACCGCTTCTTCCAGCTGTTCGTTTTGCAGCCGGTAAGCGGCCGTTTCTGCCAAAGCTTGTTCCGAAAGCCGCACATGCCCCACAGCCTGTTGCAAATTACGATGCCACACATGCACAATTAACGGAAAAACCGACACCATAATCATTAACACCAGGTACCGGAATACAGGCTCTTCGTAATAAACAATGTTTCGCGTGGGGTCTGTGAGATCAAGCCAGGCAATGTAACCCCCAACCAGCCAGTTTAGCAACGTTACCAAAATACTCGCTCTGGTACCGTTGATAAAACCAGCCACGATCGGGGTGATGGTTACAGCCGCCAAAAAAGGGGTCCCAGCCATGCCATCGGGGCTTAAAAAAGCGGCCCATATGAATGTTAGCCAGAATATAGTGGCAATCAGATGCCCAGCCGCACTGATCCATCGTTGATTCAACATCAATTTGGCCACAAAAAATGTAACCAACAAAACAAGGGATATAAAAAAATATTGCCTGGCGTTACGGGCTGTATACAAAAAAGGGTACAACATCAAGGTGACGGCTAGGAAAAGAACCCCCCACCTAAAAACCTGATTCAATAACGAAACCTGGCGCAGCGTTTCATCATCTACTACTTCGGGAGAATCTAACCAAGAACGTAACTGTTGAAGGTTTACCATTTTGTTTGAGACAGTGCGAAAGGTATGGCCTTCGCCGCTTTATTTGAGGCGTTTACCTTCCAGATTGGCATGCATATCTAAATAACGTAACCAAGCGCCCAATGTGATATTGCCGTACTGGTTATGATTGACCGCAGTAAACTGATTCACCTGGTTATTGTCCAATTCCTCAGCTAGTGCCACTGTTTTGCGCCGCGAAATGCGGAAGTCTGTTTTTAATTGCTCCCAGCTGCGACTCCGAGAGGGGCGATAATTATCGTACTCTTCTTCTTTAAATGGTTCGCCAAGCCCTACTCGCAGGCGGCTTTGCCCCCACTGCTCAATGCCAATGATGTGTGTCAGCACGCGCCGATTTTGCTCGCTGTCTGGTAGCTTGTCTAACCTTTGGCTTAGCACTTTGCCACTGGCGCTTAATTTTTCACCCCACGCTGACATCGTTAATTTTTTGGCCGGGCGTTCCAGGAATAATTGAACAATAAACTTCTGAATCACAACAAACTATCCTTGTGCTAATTAAGGTTCCCACTGGTAATGTACCAGGGTGCTTACGTAAAAGTTTCCTTGCCAAAGCTCTACACCCACAACCCAACTGCCCCAGTTCAAGCCTGCATACTCTTCGGTGCCGGGGCGATAAAAGCTGTAATAATTTAGCGTGGCGTAAGAATCAGGCAGCACCACCAGGCCAGGCGTGCCACCGTGCAAAATTTCGTTGCAGGCGGTTTCGGTTGCGCCCAAAAAATCATTTTGCAGGCGGGGTAGCAAGATTTGGGCGGGTGTGCCCAAGACCGGTTCACCGCTGCCAGCGGCGTTGCCCCAGTTGTAACTGGTGGGGTCGCTGAGCAGGTTTTGGTTGTCCAGGCGGGTTTCGGCATCGTACCAAAGCAGGTGCACGCGCACGCCGCGCTCTGGGTGGATGAGTTGGGTGAGGAGGGCATCATTTTGGTTGGCAACGGCCGTTTCCAACTGATCTAGCAGGGTGCGTACGGCCGTATTGCCACAAAAAGCCACCTCTGCCAAATGGCCCGTGAGGAACCGACTGTTCACCCAACCAGCAAGGCTTCCTCGTTGCACCGGCACCCAGGTGGAGCCGGACACCACCTGCCCGCTGCCGGTAATCTGCACATCGGTGGCGGTGGGGGGGATGGTGCCCACAATGCCAAAAGCGACGCCAGGGCCGGAGCGCACGTTGAGTACGTCGTTTGGCTCCACGTAAATGACGGCAAATTCTGTCACACTGCTCGTGTTGGTTGGTGTGGCAGGGATCGGAGTTGGTGCGGGGGTGTTGGTGGCGGGAACGGCCGTTGCCGCTTCGGTAGGTAGTTGTTCGGGTTGGCTAGAATCGGGGGTGTTTGTGGGATTAGGTGTCGAAGTAATGATCGTGGGCAAGTCTGGTGGGAACTCGGTGGCGGAAACGGCCGTGGGCACCGCAAGGGTCGGTACCGGGGTGGGCAACACATCTGCGCCACCACAAGCCACTAATAGTAGCAAACTCGTTGTCAATCCAGCCAGCCATTTCAACTTCCGCACAAAATCCATAGCCAATCCTTGAATTTTGGACACTGGTTGTCACTGGTTAACACTGATATTCACTTAGAACCTGTCCGAATATTAGCCACAGAGTTCACAGAGAACTTAGAGGCGACGGTTCTTTTCTCAGATTCCTCTTTTTCCTCTGTGGCTTTTTCGGATAGATTCTTAAACAATCAGTGAAAACCAGTGTTTATCAGTGTCCTAATCATATTCTAGATGTTGAACTTGATGTTAATGACATCGCCATCTTGCACGATGTACGTTTTACCTTCCTGGCGCAGCTTGCCTGCGGTGCGCGCCTGTGGTAAGCCGCCCAGCTCAATCAGATCCGCGTAAGCGACGGTCTCGGCGCGGATGAACCCTTTGGCCAGGTCTGTGTGAATGGTACCCGCCGCATCAACGGCCGTTGCTTCCCGCTTGATTGTCCAGGCCCGTACCTCATCTTCACCCACGGTAAAGAAGGATTGCAGCCCCATCAAATCGTAGCTCAGACCAATCACCTTATCCAGACTGAGTTCCGTCACGCCGTACTCTTCCATAAACATTTCTAGCGATTCGGTATCCCCGGCAGCGCTGAGCTGAGCCAATTCCATTTCTAGCTTGCCGCGCAGGTTGGTGACCACCGTCTGCGGGAAGTCGTAAGCCAGGCTTAATTCGTCTTGGTCGTCGCCAATGTTGATGATGACGACCGTGGGTTTGAGGGTGAGCAGGCCGTAGCCGCGCAGCATTTTTTCTTGTTCATCACTGAGGCTGAGGGTGCGCAACGGCCGTTCCTCACTGAGCGCCTCATTCAATTGCTGGAATAGCTCCAACTCCGCCTGGGCGGCGGCCTTATTTTTCGTCGCCCCCTTGCGCAAGCCATCTTCAATCTTTTCCATGCGACGCTCCACCACGCCCAAATCGTTCAGCAAAAACTCGGTATCCAGAATTTCCAGGTCGCGGGCGGCGTCCACGCTGCCATCGGGATGTGGCACAAGGTCAGATTCAAAGGCGCGCACCACGTGCACAAAGCCATCTAGCCCAGACAGGTGGTTCAGCAGTTCGCCGCTCATGCCGCCCCCCTCGTTGGCCCCTTTTTTGATGCCGGCCACGTCGGTGTAGGTGATCTTGGCGAAGGTGGTTTTCTTGGGATTAAACATTTTGGTTAAAATGTCTACTCGCTCATCGTACACATCAACAACGGCCGTTAACACATCAAAACGGCCGCCCATACTTTGCCCCGTCGGAGCATCTCCCTTGGTGAGAGCATTAAAAATGGTGGTTTTGCCGCTGCTCGGCAGCCCAATAATTCCTAATTTCATAATTTATCCTGTGCAAATTTTAATGATTTTTTGCTAATTTTCGACGCGCCGCAAAGACCAGTCATCAAAGAAAAAGCCATTGCTGGCCAGTCCGTACCGGCCGCGCATGCCCACGCCAATACGCACGGTTTGGTCGGTGTCAATGGTAAAGGTGTGCTCAAATACGCCCCAGGTGCCAAATCCGGCCCCAAATAGTAGCCAGCCTGTACCACCGCTGGGCGAAATAAAGCGCACTTCACCTGCATTGGGATCGCCCGCAAATTGCTTGCCGCCGTCGTAGCTGGCTACCAAATCGGGGTAAATATAGACGGTAAAGACGTAGGTTCCGGCAGGTAGCGCTATGTCTTGCAGCAGGCGCAGGCTAATGGGGCCATTGCCCTTAAATGCTTTGATGGTGTATTCGCCTTCCCGGATGAACAGGCCCCGCTCATGTTCGGGCAGTTGATAGTAGGGCAGTACCCGCGTTTCGGGCGGGAACCAAATGTCCCACGCCTGGTTGCCATACCCGGTCGGGCCAGAGTCGTACTCCATGATCCAGCCGTTGGGCAGTTGGAACTCTGGTGCGCCGTTCATGTTGTACCAGCCACCTTCAAAAGAGCCGTTTACCAGCAGGTTGCCGCTGAACACTGGCACTGGCGGCACGGTGGGTGGCGGTGGAGGCTGGGTGTTAACGGGGGCGGCGGTGGGCGGTACGGCCGTTGGCGCTGCTGTCGGTTCTTCGGTGGGAGTTTCGGCAGGAACGGCCGTTTCTGTGGGAACGGCCGTGGGAAGCGGCGTGCTGGTGGCGGGTGGTTCCAGGGTTGGCGGTGGCGGCAACGTTTCTGTAGGCGCTGGCGTGGCGCTGGGGAGTTCCGCGACTTCATTATTTGCGGTTAGAGCTGCGACTGTGAGAGAAACGGCCGTGTCCACCGTCGCCTGCACATCAACTTCCGCTACCTGCGCTGCCTCTGGCTCACTCTGGCAAGCCACCAAACCACCCAGTACAAACAAAAACAACAGCCATCGCCAAGAAAAAACCGATCGTCTCAAATTCACACAAATCCTCCAGTTCACCCCTGCTACCCATTATAAAGAAAATGGGTAACAACCTGCCCGTCTGGACATAGTTACCCATTCGCGTAACATATTCTCAATCTGAATGAACCCAGCAAATTGTATGCAGGTGAGATTGAATTAGCAAATCAACCCCTACCCAGCCAGATTAAATAACTCGATTACCACCAACGTTAATCCAGAACAAACCAACCCCGTCAAAAAACTCTGGTACGCCAGCCGTACAAACCGATACTTTTGATACCCCAAATAAACCCCCAGCTCATACACCTCCCGAATTTGCGCCTCATACACCTTGTCCGGCGACTGCACAATCTCATCCATAATTTCCGCATACTCCGCATAGGTTAAATTCATGAAGCTGCCAAAAAACAAGATGTTGCAGTCCAGGTTTTTTACATCCGGCTTAAAATCGAAATTCAATTTCGGCATGACCGCATATGCCGCGAAAAAAATAGTGAGGATACAAAACAAAATCAGCACCACCACCGGCCAGCGCAGCACCGGATCGCTTAAGTAGCCAATGGAAAACGTCGTCACCACTGCCGACAGCGTCAGCATGATGTTGGCCTTCACATCAGCCATCGAGCTAAGCTGCACATGGTGCATGCGCGTCTGGCGCATCAGGTGGTCTAAATGAGTAGCGGGCGTAATTTGGGTCATAGGTTCCTCCAGGTGTCTTTTTCTTTGGCGAAAATTCCCGATATTGTAAACTCAGTAGCAAAACAACGATAGAGGGAGGAAAAAAGATGACACACCAACAATTTCTAACTACCAGCCAGGGTTTGCAACGACACACGCCCCCCATGCGCCTGTATGAAAAGGCGAAGCGGCTGGGCATCTGGAATCCCAGCGACATCGACCTGACGCAGGATAAAGCCGATTGGCAGCAGCTTGCCCCGGATGAGCAGGATTTGCTGCTGCGCCTGACGGCAATGTTTCAGGCAGGCGAAGAAGCGGTCACGCTGGATTTACTGCCGCTCATCATGACCATTGCCCAGGAAGGCCGCTTGGAAGAAGAAATGTTCCTCACCACCTTCCTCTTTGAAGAAGCCAAACACACCGACTTTTTCAATCGCTTCCTCACAGAAGTAGTACAGGCCGATCCCGACCTGAGCCATTACCACACGCAAAACTACCACACCGTTTTTTACCGGGCATTGCCCCAAACGTTGCAAGCGTTACAGGCGGATCGTTCCCCGGCGGCCCAAATTCGCGCCTCTGTGACTTATAACATGATTGTGGAAGGGGTGCTGGCAGAAACCGGCTACCATGCCTACTTCACCGTCATGCAGCAAAACAACATCCTGCCCGGCGTGCGTGACGGTATTCGCCTGCTGCAACAAGACGAATCGCGCCACATCGCCTATGGCATCTTCTTGCTCTCGCGCCTGGTGGCAGCAAATGACAGCTTGTGGGGCGTGCTGGAAGAGACGATGAACGAGCTGCTGCCGCCCGCCCTGGGCGTGGTTGGCGACGCCTTTGCCGCCTATGAAAACATGCCCTTCGGTCTGGAGGAGTCGGTTTTCACGGAGTATGCGCTGAATCAATTCCAAAAGCGGGTCGAGCGGCTGGAAAAAGCGCGGGGCGCGTCGCTGGATGAAATTTATCGCGTCACCCAACGCGCCATCGACGAAAATGACAGCTAGGTTTCAGTAATCGGTAATCGGTAGGTCAGTCATCAGATTACACTTGTCATTTTGAACGAAGTGAAAAATCCCGCAAGCTTGCAGTTGCCAACAAGTTTGTTTAGCAAAGATTCAGGTGATTGGCTGGGTTGGGATGCTTCGTTGCCCTCAGCATGACAGTGGATCGCGTTAAGCAATGTCCGATTTTTGCAGTAGGGCTTGGTGGAAGCTGATTTTGTGCAGGTAGCCGTTCTGCTGGTTGGGGGCGGGGAACTGCACGGCCGTTTCCCTCAAAAACCTCTCCCCCTCTCCCCGCACAACCTCAGTCCGCCCGTCACCCAATTCGGCCAGCAAAAGATAGGCTGTGTAAAAGACCCGCCCTGGCTCCACCAAGCCATGCGGCCGCTTTTTCAGCAACTGTTCAATGAGCTGATCAAGCTCTTTCGGCCGCAACGGCCGTTTCAACCGCACCAAACAAAGCAGCCGTCCCACCGCACCTTCCAGCGCCAGATGACCCTGCTCCGCCTCCTGCCAGATAGCAATTGCCTGTTCGTAAGCGGCTATCGCTTCCTCGTAGGAATTTTGAGACAAACGGCCGTTCCCCACCAGACACCACGCCTTCGCCTCACTCGCCTGGTCCGCCAGCGCCTGCGCTCGCGCCAACCCATCGGCCGCCAGCCGCACACTTGCCGCAAAATCACCCAGATGCCACTGCAACCGCGCCTGGCTCAGCCGCGTCTCCATCAGCCCCCAGCCATCCCCAATGCGCTCACAAAGCTGCCACGTCTCCGCCAAAATCGCGCCCGACTCAGCAAACGCCCCCGTCAGCAGCTGAATGTGGGCGCTCAAATCCAACGCCATCGCCTCCCCCTGCTGGTCGCCCACGGCGCGGCACACCGCCAGCGCGTCCGGCAGCAAATCCGCTACCTCGTCCACGCGGTTCAGCTCCATGAACACCACC
Source organism: Ardenticatenaceae bacterium (assembly GCA_020634455.1). Classification (GTDB taxonomy): domain Bacteria; phylum Chloroflexota; class Anaerolineae; order Promineifilales; family Promineifilaceae; genus Leptofilum. Next base: position 3,502,556 of record JACKBQ010000001.1, read on the forward strand.
AGCAAATTGAGCAGCGCGTTCCCCTCGCCGCGCCGGTCGCCCACCTTGCGGCTAAGCGCCAGCGCCCGCTCAATGTGAGCCACGCTGCTGGTAAAATCGCCCAATTCCGAATCCACCAGCCCGATGTTCAGATGGGCCAAACTTTCAATCTGGCGAATGCCCGCCGCCTGGCAAATGGTCAACGCCTGCTCAAACTGCGCGTGGGCAGCGGCAAACTCCCCCGCGTGCCAAAAATCGTTACCCAGGTTGATCCGGGCGCTCGCTTCCAATCGCTGCTGCCCGATTTTGGCCGCTTGCGCCAACGCTTGTTGGTGCGCCGCCTGCGCCGCCGCCGTTTCTCCTTGATCCAGCAGCACATTGCCCAAGGTATTCAAACTTTGCGCTGCCACCCAGCCGAAATCGGCCGTTTTTGCCTGAACGATGGCTTGCTCTAACTCAGGTTTGGCCGCCTCGTAATTCCCTTGCGACCAGTGGGCATACCCCCGGCAGAGATTGGCGATGGCCGCCACGCTGTCCGCGCCAGACAAGGCAACTGCCTCATCCGCGGCCACAATCGCCGCCTCGTACGCGCCAATTTCGGTTAAAAAGAGCGCCTGCCGCACCTGAATTTCCGCCCGCAGGTGGGTTGAGACGTCGGCAAACGCCTCTACTGCCTGCGTCAGCGCCACCAAACCAGGATGAAACAACCCGCGAATGTAAAAGTAGGCCGTCAAGCCACCCAGCATTTGTTGAACGGCCGTTTCCTCCCCCAAAAGTACCCAATACCGCCACGCCGCCTGCACATTCTCAAATTCCTGGGCGATGGCTTGCAAACCAGCGTCGGTTGCTGCGCCCATTTCTGGCAGATGGGTTTGCAGATGGGTGGCAAAATAAGTGGCGTGAGCTTGCCGAACGGCCGTTTCCAACTCCCCATCTTCCGCCAGCTTTTCCGCCGCAAACTGCCGCAGCAGCTCATGCAGGCTGTAACGGCCGTTTGCCTGCCGCTGGATGAGCGATTTCGCCAACAGCGATTCCAGCACAAACCGATCTGATTGCGTAACGGCCGTTGCCGCCGCCAGGTTGAACCCGCCATGGAAAACCGCCATTTGGGCAAAGCCCCGCTGCTCCGCTGCGGTGAGCAATTGCCAGGAATGGGCAAACACCGCCCGCATACTGCGGTGCCGCGCCGGCAAATCTCGCAGGTGGGTGCGCAAAAAGTCGAGATTTCGGTGCAACTCATCGGCAACGTGCGCCGGGCTGTGGTACGCCAGCGCCGCCGCCGCCAGCTCCAGCGCCAGCGGCACGCCATCCACCAGTTGGCAGATGTGGCGCAGCGCGGCCAGCGTCGCGTCGTCGTCGGGCAAATCGGGGGCGAACTGTGCCGCCCGCTGCCGCAGCAAGTTCAAAGCCGCCTCCGTCTCGTCCAGCGGCAAACCGCTAAGCGGCAGCGCCCACTCCTCGCGTAGCTGCAGCCGCTCCCGCGAGGTGACCAAAAATTGCACGTCGTGGGCCTGGGTGAGCAACGGCCGAATCCAATCCACCACCTCATCTACCAACTGCTCCACGTTATCCAGCACCAGCAGCAGCTCACGCTCGCGCAAAAAGTCACGCAGGTGGCTATTTTTTGCGCCCATTTCCAAACCGAGGGCCTGGGTTACGGCCGTTTCCAGTTCATCTCCGTTTGTTACCGCCGCCAGCGGCACAAAACAGACCCCGTTCAAATAATCTCGCCGCCGCAAATGGGCAATAGCCAACGCCAGCCGCGTCTTGCCCATACCGCCCAGCCCCAGCAACGTCACCAGCCGCGTCGCCGGGTCGTCCAGCCGCTGCTGGATGGCCACCAGCTCCGCCTGCCGCCCTACCAGCGAGCCATTTTCCTGCGGCAGGGGGCGGGCTGGGCTGGTACGCGCCTGCCGGATGTGCTGGTAGAGCCGTTCGGTTTCGGGCGCAGGCGGCACGCCCAGCTCTGCCTGTAGCAAATTGGCAAACTGCTGGTACTGCTGCAAGGCCGCGTTGCTGTGCCCCTGCCGCGCCAACACCCGCAGCAGCAACTGTTGCGACCGTTCCCGCAGCGGATCGAGTTCCACCAATTTATGGGCGGTTTGGGCGGCGGCGGACAAATCGCCAAAGCTGAACTGGTGCAATGCCAGTTGGTGCAGTCCGCGCAGCGCCTGCTGCTGCCACCGTTCGCGGGCTACCAGCAGCCACTCTTCAAAGCGGCGGGCGTCCCGCAAAAACAGGCCAGCCAGCAGCGGGCCTCGGTAGTTTTGCAGGGCGGATTGGAGGGGAACGGCCGTTTTCTTTCCCGTCCCCGTCTCATCCAGCAAAACCAACGCCGCTTGCAAAGCGGCGGTATCTAAAAGCAAGGGATAGTCAGGATTGCGCTGCACAGTTTGCCGCTCAATCAGCAGCAAATCGGGCAGCAGCTGGCGCAGGTTAGAGAGCAGCACCCGCAAATTGCCTAACGCCTGCTTTTGGGTGCGGTCGTCCCAGAGCAAATCGGCCAGGGTGTCGCGGGGGTGGGGCTGGGGGTTGAGCAGCAGGTAGGCCAGCAGCGCCTCCGCCTTGCGCGAGGCGAAGCCGGTGATCGGTTGGCCGTCGCTCAGTACCTGCATGGTGCCAAAAAGGTGAATTTTGAGGGCGGGTTGGGGTGAAGGCAAGCAATTCTCCTGCGAAAAATTGGACGCGGGCTAGCGCGGATAAACGCAGATTAAAATCTGTGCCAATCTGCGAAATCTGCGGATTTTATTCGTGTGGGGTGATTATAGCGGAAACGGCCGTATCTCTGAACGTTTTCTGAACGCTGCCCCACTATGCTCGCATCAATGTAATAAACATCTACTTGCAATAGGAGAAATAACATGAGCATTTACGGCATTAAAGTAAAAGGTTTTGAAGATCCATTATTAGGCTTTGACGATCCGCTTTTGGGTTTAGAGTCCCCTGACTCAGAGTACAAAGAGGGCGAATTAAAGGACAGCCTGTCCAACTTCATCGGCAAAAAAGTGGCTGCCAATTTGAAGCAAGACGGTGATGTGCTGCACATGCAGGTCACCAAGCTGGATCGTCCCGTGCGGCTGGTGCCCGAAAACAAGGACCAGGCATCTGGGTTGTACAAACTGTTCGGCAAAGGCGTGGAAGTTACCTTTTCCGTCGAAGAAGGCGGCCCCCGGCGCGATGCGGCAGCGACGATTGTGCTGATTGGGAAATAAGCTCGCAATGTCAGACCTGTCAGGTCTTCTTGAATTGTAGCCAACATCATGGCACAAAGACCTGACAGGTCTCGGTAGAACCAACTATGAAACCGGTTGATGATCAGCTATACCAGGTTTACCTGCTGCGCTTCTGGCGCAACCGTACGGATGCGCCGTGGCGAGCTACGCTGGAAAGCGGCAGCGGTGGCGTCCAGCGCCATTTTGCCACTGTCCAGGAACTGGTGCATTTTTTGGAAACCAATAGCGACCAGCCAACTACCCACTCCAAATAAACGAAATTACACAGATTGGTTCAATCTTCGAAAGATTGGACCAATCTTGCCCTGATACAACAAAGGAACTATGAAAACAAAACACCTCCCCCACCTTTTTGGACTTTTTTTAACGATGAGCCTGCTGCTGGCTGGACTTTGGACGCTGTTTGGTCAGATGGAAACGGCCGTTGCTGGTGGTCCCTGGTACGTAAACGCCAGTACAGGCAACGACGGCAATTCCTGCCTCAGCGTGGGCAGCCCGTGTGCCACCGTCGGCGGCGCGTTTGCCAAAGCAGACCCTGGCGACACGATCAACATCGCCGCTGGCACCTACGACGAGGCGCTGACCATTGACCAGGCCGTCAATCTGCTGGGCGCAGGGGCGGATCAGACCATTTTGACCAACAGTGGGGGCGGAACGGCCGTAACCATCCAGGACGGCAACGGCAATCTCTCCCAATTCCTCGTCACCATGCAGGATTTAGCCATTCAAGATTCGGCAGGTGGCGGCCTGTTAACCCTGGAAGCCACCGAGCTGACCAACGTGATCATCCAAAACAACAGCGGCCAGGGCATTTACAACGCCGGAACCATCACCATCACCAACAGCAGCATCAACAATAACGTGTCGGCCAGCTCCAGCGGTGCCGCCATCATCAATTTCGACATCGCCCGCATGACGATGACCGACGTGACCATCAGCGGCAACGTCAACGACAACTCGATTGTGCATGTGCAAAACACCGCCCACGCCTCGCTAACCAACGTGACGATTAGCGGCAACCAAACTGGCACGGCGCTGGTTTCCGCTGGCAGCGCGGTGGTCACCACCACCAACGTCACCATCGCCAACAATACCGGCAACGCCCTGGAAGATTACAGCGGTGGTGTTTCCATGCAGAACACGGTCATCGCCAACAATGAGACGCCCAACTGTTGGACCACCGTCACCTCGCTAGGCAACAATCTGGAAAGCACCAACACCTGCGGCTTCAACCAGGCCAGCGACATCGTAAACACGGAGCCACAGCTAGGTGTGTTGGGCAGCAACGGCGGCGATGTGCAAACAATGGTGCCCGCTAGTAGCAGCCCGCTCATTGATGCGGGGCGCAACGACGTTTGCCCGGCAATGGATCCGCGTGGGGTGGTACGGCCGTTCGACGGCGATGGTGTCGGAGCCAATTTGTGTGATATTGGTGCGGTAGAATATTCGGCCGTGGGCATCACCAGCGTGACCATTGACGCCCCCGCCAGCGGCAACGTCAACACCGACATCACCATCAACGCCGATGTGCTGCCGCAAACCGCCACGCCCCCTATCACCTATACCTGGACCGCCACCGGACAAAGCCAGGTGGTGCAAACCAGCGGCAACAGCGACGCCGTCACCTTCAACTGGAACAGCACTGGCCTCAAAACCATCACCATCACCGCCGATAACGGCCTGGCGCAAGACAGTGACACCGTGCAAATCAACATTCAGGCAGGCACACAGGCACTCACCGGCGTCACCATCAGCGGGCCAACCAGCGGCATCACCGGCGAAGATGTGACCTTCACCGCCAACGCCACTCCGGCCAACGCCACCCAGCCCGTCACCTACAGCTGGGTCATTCAGGGACAAAACAACGTGACCAACTTCAGCGGCCTCAGCGACCAAATTACGGTAAGTTGGCCCGATGACGGCAGCTACAGCATCACCGTCACGGCAGATAACGGGGTCAACAGCGTGCAGGATAGCCACAGCTTTACGGCAATTGAGTGGTACGTCAACGGCAGCAGCGGCAACGACAGCAACGACTGCACCAGCGCCAACGCAGCTTGCGCCACCGTTCAGGCCGCGCTAGACAAAGCTTCCGCCAACGCCACCATCCACATCGCCGCTGGCACCTACAATGAGGAAATCGGCATCGGGCAAGGGACGACGCTGCTGGGTGCTGGTACAGGGCAGACGATTCTAACCAACAGTGGGGGAACGGCCGTTACCATCAACGACTTCATCAACAACGCCAGCAACCTGGTGGAAATGCACGATCTGACGGTGGCCAATGCCAGTGGCGAGGGTCTCACCAACAGCGATGACCTGACGCTCAACAACGTCATCATCGAAAACAACGGCACGCGCGGCATAAGCAACGTGGGCACGCTAACCATGACCAACAGCACCATTCGCGGGCACAGTGGCGACAGCGGTGTGGCTCTGTTTACCTCCGGCAATGCCACGCTAACTGGCGTTACAGTTAGCGGCAACAGCGGCAGCAGCAGTATTGTGCATACGCAATCCGGCGGCAGCACCAGCCTGGTTAACGTGACAATTAGCGGGAATTCTGCGGGAACGGCCGTACTCAGCACAAGCGGCTCGACGGTTGAAATCCTCAACAGCACCATCGTTAATAATCCCGGCGGCGCAATGGCCAACTACGCCACCATCACCCTGCAAAACAGCATCCTGGCCAACAACGGCAGCGACAATTGCCTCACCAACATCACCTCACTGGGTAACAACATCGAAGATGGCAACGACTGCAACCTAAACCAGGGCAGCGACCAGCTAAACACCGACCCGCTGCTGAACGCCCTGGCCAATAACGGCGGCCCGACCTTCACCCATTACCCGGAGGAAGGGAGCCCGGCCATTGACACAGGCAGCAACAGCGCCTGCCCTGCTAACGACCAGCGCGGCGAAACGCGGCCCATGGATGGGGATGAAGTTGGTTCAGCCATTTGCGACATCGGTGCAGTGGAATACGCGGGTGACATTCAGTACCAGCTGTTCTTACCCATGATTATCAAGTAGAGCAGCTCGCCAAAAAGTCCAACAGGATTCGTCTGGGGAAACAAATCTTGTTGGACAGTCGCAAAAATAGATGCAATTGCAACAAAATTTAAGGTTGGGTGGATTGACGGCCGTTCCCCCCATTTTTTATAATAGTGGCAAGCCATATTACCCCGGATGATACGGTAGATTGGCCAGGAACTAGGCACTTTTGAAATCTTAAATCGTGAGCCAGCTTGCTTCCGTTGAAGTAACTGCCCAGGAAGCCAACACCTGTCATTGGCCACGACGAGATTCACAAACATAAGGCTGCTGAAACTTGTGCACTTCCAGGTCTACCGTCCCTCTCCGGGGTTTCTTTTTGCCAGTCGTGCATGTCATTCCCGTGTAGGCGGGCATCCACAAATCCACCCAAAACCCAACAAACCATTTAGCGACCAAACCGCCGCATCACCTTCACTACTTCTTCCACAGGCAAACTGTAGCGCGTGTTGCCATCCCGCCCCACCACCGTGTGGGCCATGAGCAGGCTGTTGTAAATCGCTTCTTCCACCGCTTCAATCACCGCCAGCGAGAGCAAGCTCATAATCTGTTGTTCGTAAACCACTGACTGCTGCACCACCAACTTGTCTGGCCGATCCGGCACCCGGTTGGCCGTGCTGAACGCAATCACAAAGTCGCCACTGCCGCCGTGGCAGGTGCTGCCCGTCCGCGCCAGGCCAAACGCGGCGCGGTGGCACAATCGGCCCAGCTGCCGCACGTCCAACGGCGCATCCGTCGCCAAGATGATCATGATCGAGCCATCCTCCACTCGCTTGCTCGGCGGCGGCTGCAAATGCAGGCCAACGGGCACGCCCGCGATAGTCAGCTGCTCGGCACGGCCGAAATTGCTCTGCACCAGCGCCCCGATTGTGAAGCTGCCGACCCGCTCTGGCAGCACCCGGCTGGCCGTACCGATACCCCCCTTCCAGCCATAGCAGCTCGTGCCTGCCCCCGCGCCCACCACGCCTTCAGCGACTGGCCCGGTGGAAGCATCTGTCAGTGCCGCCCGCACCTCGGCCAGACCGATGGGACGGGCCTGCATGTCGCTCAAGAAGCCGTCACTCGTCTCGCCCACCACCGGGTTCACGCTGGCGTACCCCTGGCGGCCCGTGGCGGCAAAGCCCAGCCCAATGTGCGGATTTTGCTCGATGGCCAGGGTCATGAGCGCGTCGGCGACGCGGGGAACGTTCAGGGTGCTGGTGAGGGCAATTGGCGTTTCGAGGTTGCCCAATTCGCGCACCTGCTCAAAGCCCGCCACCTTGCCGAAGCCGTTGATGGTGTGAACCGAGGCAACCACCTTTTCCTCATACAAATTCCCCTGATGCGGCAAAATCAGCGTCACCCCCGTGCGGAAGGGGCCATTGCCGGACCACGCCCCGTCCCCTGCAATCAGCGTAAAATGCCCCACCGCCACGCCCGTCACGTCGGTGATGCCGTTGTGGGGGCCGGTGGGCAGTTGGCTCTGGTAGATGTTTAGATCGCGTATTCTGGGCATGGGATTCTCCTCAAAACCTCCCGGAGGTTTCATTCATGATGATCGTCTCGCCTGAAACCTCCGGGAGGTTGCTATATGAGCGGCTTGAGCTTTGCTGGATTTGCTTCGCGGATGAGGGCGCGGGCGAGGATGCGCGTGGGATCAATGAGGGGCAGTCCAGCGGCGGTGGGTGCGGTGAAAGCCAGCGGCAGTTCGGTGCAGCCGAGGATGATCGCTTCGGCTCCGGCCGTTTTGAGGGCGGCGATGCCTTCGTTGAGATTTTCTTGCGCTTGCGGGGTGGCGAGGCCGCACGCTTTGATGCCGTAGATTGGATCGTAGATAGCGGGGTGGATTTTTTCGGTTTGGAGAGGAAAGGGGGGGAGAACGGCCGTAAATCCCAAAGCTCCCAACACCTCCACATACACCCCCGCCCGGTACGTCCCCGTGGTAGACAACACCCCAAATTTCTTAACTTCGGGCAGATTCTCACGCAAAAAACGGCCGACTTCTTCAATCATGTGCAGCAGATGTACGTCGCAGTTGGCTGCCGCCAGCGCGGCGCGAATCTGGTTGAAGATGCGCGGCGCGTGAGCCGTGTTGCAGGGGATGCCGACAACGTCCGCCCCCATTTGGGCCAACTGCTGCACCTGCGCTGCCAGCGCCCCCGCTGGATTCTCAGCCACCTGCCCCAGCAAATATTCCGTGCGATCCACAATTTTGGCGGGTTGAGACCAGTTGAGGGCGGTGAGGTGGTCTTGGTCTTGATTGGCGATTGTTTCCGCCGCAATTTTGCCCAGCAAATCAATCCCGGCAAACGGCCCCACGCCGCCCACCACGCCAATCCACTTTTCGGCCATCTACACCGTCCGCCGCAGCAGGCGCAGTGCCTGGTTGGGAAAGTCGGTGATGAGGCCATCCACGCCCATGTCGAGGAGGCGCTGCATGTCGGCTGGATCGTTTACCGTCCAGACGTGTACGGCCATGTTGTTGCGATGGGCAGCCTCTACAGTGCGCCGCGTCACCAGCCGCAAGCCGCTGTCCGGGTCTACTTCTGGTATTTGCAGAATGTGGCCATCCCCCCAGTAAAATCGATCTAGCCGCAGTTTGCTGAGGGCATAGCAGCGCACCGTCTCCGCGTGGGAAGCGGTGCGGGCTACCTCTGGGCAGGCGCGGCGAAAATCGGCGACGGTTTTGTTGCTAAACGAGCCGACGCAGAGCCGATGGGCCACGTTGTGCTGGCGAATCAAATTAGCAAAGGGCTGCACCATGCTGGGGGATTCTTGCTTAATGTCTATGTTGATCCACAGTTCGGGGAAGGTTTCAAACACCTGCGCCAGGGTTGGGATGGTACTGCCCATGCCGCGATAGGGGAAGGTTTTGCCGCCGTCGGTGGTGAAGCGATAGCCGGCGTCCAGTTGTTGCAGTTCGGGGAGGGTGTGGTCTTGGATACGGCCGTTTCCGTCCGTCGTCCGGTCCACCGTGTCATCATGGCAAACCACGATCACGCCATCTTTGGTTTGGTGAATGTCAATCTCAAGACCGTCAATCGGCAGCTCTCTCGCCTTGCGGAAAGCGACCATCGTGTTTTCTGGCAGCAACCCGCGCCAGCCGCGATGTGCCAGCACCACCGGGCCGCCCTGAGAAGCAAATGGTTGATTGGGTAAACGCATGATTTGCCTCAATGGCCGTCCGCAAATAAGTTATTGGAATTGTGCGGACGGCTTGGCGTAAGCGGCCTTCCCAAAAGAGAAGTTATTGTTGGCCGCTTACTCAGGTGCGGCGATTACCCCAGCTCAATTGGCTTCGAGAGGATTTCAACCAGGAGCTTAATTGAGTTTTCCACATCATCAGCGTGAACGGTTTCACTTTGGGAGTGGACGTAGCGGCAGGGAATGGAGATGCAGCCCGCCGCTGCGCCGCCGTTGGCGATTTGGATGGATCGGGCGTCGGTGGAGCCGCCCGTGAGTACCTCTAGCTGGTACGGAATTTCGGCTTCCTCGGCCCGTTTTTTCATCAGGCGCACCAGGCCCGTGTGGGCGATCATGCCGCTATCTTTTACTTTGATGGCCGTGCCTTTGCCCAAATCTACCGCGATGGGGGTGGGTTCGGGCGTGTCGCCAGCCAGGGTTACGTCCAGAGCAATACCTACGTCTGGGTTTAGCCTGTTGGCGGCGGCTTGTGCCCCGCGTGTGCCTACTTCTTCCTGCACGCTAAAGACAAAGTAGACGTCGTGGGGTGTGCTTTGCAGCCGCTTCATCGCCTCGATGGCAATGACGCAGCCGATGCGGTCGTCCATGCTTTTGGCGCTGAGACGTTTGCCCTGGGCCAGAAACGGCCGTACAAATCCCACGGCATCGCCTACCTTCACCGGACAATCTGCCTTGCTGCTGGCCCCTACGTCAATGTAATGTTTGTCGAGCCCGTGAACCTTGCTGCGATCGGTAATGCGGTCGGAGTAGATGATGCCGATACGGCCGTCGGCAAACTGTACCCGGCTGCCCAACAGCGTGTGCGGATAAATACCGCCGATGTTGGTGAAGCGGCAAAAGCCATCGTCGGTGATGTGCGAAATCATCAGGCCGATTTCATCCATGTGTGCGGCGATCATCACTTTGAGGCCGTCGCCACTGCCTTTTTTGTGCGCAATCAGGTTACCCATCGCGTCTACCGAAATGTCATCGGCATACTTTTCAATTTCGGGCCGAATCAACTCCCGCATGTGGTCTTCAAAGCCCGATGGGCCGTACGCTTCTACCAGTTTTTTGATTAAATCGTTCATAAATTCCTCGAAAATTTGGAATGAGAGCTTGAACGGTAATTTTGGTAATTGAGTAAGTAGTAATTGGGTAATTACTCAATTACTACTTACTAATTACTAATTCCGCTTCACAATATCTTCTGTTAAATTCATCAATGTCGCTTTGGCCAGGCTGACCACATTCGCATAATCATCCAAATTGATCATCATGGCGGGGGTGTGGGCGTATCGGCCTGGGGTGGCGATGGTTGCCGCAGGGATGGCCCCACGTACGCGCTGGATAACGGCCGTATTTGTTCCCCCGCCGCCCGGACGACGAATCTGGAAGGGGATGTTGTTGTCGGCGGCCGTTTGGGTGATCAGGCTGACCAGGCGCGGGTCTTGTACGGTGCCGCTGTCCATCACGTAGATGGACGGCCCCTGGCCTAGCGCCACGTTGGGGCTAATGTCGTCCTTGTTGGGCAAGTCGAAAGCGGGGGTACATTCCAAAATAAGAGCCACATCGGGCTGAACGCCGTAAGCGGCGGTGGTGGCCCCGCGCAAGCCTACCTCTTCCTGCACGGTGAAGGTCGCGATGAGATCGAAGGGATACGGCCGTTCCCGCAAAAGCTCTATGAGTGCGGCACAGCCTGCCCGGTTGTCAAACGCTTTGCCGATGGCTGTTTGACCCAGTTCCTCGTACTCTGTTACAAATGCCGCCCTGTCGCCAATGTTGATTTTGCCGCTGGCCGCATCTTTGTTTTTGGCTCCGATGTCAATGCGCATCTCATCCCGGCTCATGATTGTGTTGCGCTGGCTGGCGTTGAGCAAATGGATGGGGCGTGCCCCAATGACGCCACTGATCTTTTTGGGGCCAACTTGTACCACCTTGCCCAGCAAAGCGCGGTCATCAAAACCGCCTATGCAGCTAAATTTCAAGGTGCCGTTGCTGTCGTAATCAGTGACTATCAGCCCCACTTCGTCCATGTGGGCGTCTACCATGACGCGCAAATTGCGCTCACCGGTCCCTTTTTTCAGGGCAATCAGGCTGCCCATCGCGTCTACGTGCCATTCGTCCACGTGGTCGGCAATGAGGTCGCGAATGAGCAGCCGCACCTCTTTCTCCTCGCCAGACACGCCGACGGCTTCGGTTAGGTTTTTGAGTAGTTCGTTCATATCGGTTATCCGTGGTCGGTATTCGGTAATCGGTCATCCGATTACCGTTCACCGATTACTGTTTACTGTCTTCCTCCATCATCCCCGCAGCTAAATCTTCCAAAAATTTGTCGTCTAGTTGGGCAATGAACTCACCCATTAAACGGCCGCATCGCTCTACGTCCTTTAAATCAATGGATTCAACCATCGTGTGCATATAGCGCAGGGGGATGGAGATGAGGCCGGTGGGGATGCCGCTGCGGGCAATCTGTACGCCGAAAGCATCGGTGCCGCTGGCCCGGCTGTGAGTGCCAGTGCTGACGGACATTTCCAGGGATTCTGCCGTTTTCTTGAGCGCCTTGTACATGCCCGTGTGGACGTTGGGGCCTAAATCGAGTTGGGGGCCGCTGCCCAGTTCAACCGTGCCGGTGTCGCTGGCACCGGGGCCTTTGCCAAAGGTTACGTCAATGGCGATGGCCAAATCTGGTTCCTGCGAATGGGCGCTGGTGAACGCACCGAGCAAGCGGGTTTCTTCTTGCACGGTGGCCACAGCGATAACGTCCCAACTGTGGCTGCGCTGGCTTAAATATTCCAGACAGCCCGTGACGGCAGCGACGGAGGCCCGGTTATCGAGCGCTTTGCCAGTGATACGGCCGTTCATCAGTTTGCGTAACGGTTGGCGAAAGCTCACAAAATCCCCTACGGAAATCCCCGCTTCTACTTCGGACAGGGGCAGCCCCACGTCTACAAACAGCTCTTCAAAGCCAAAAGGTTTGTCTCGTTTCTCTTCGGGGAGCATTGCGCCGGGTAAACTACCCAGCACGCCGGGGAAATTCTTGTTTTGGCCGTGCACCACCACCAACTGCCCATACAAATGGCGAATATCCACCCCGCCGACGTTGGTGACGCGCAGGAAGCCATTGCCGTTGTGCCCCACAATTTGGTGCACCATCAGGGCAATCTCGTCCATATGCGCCGCCAGCAGGATTTTTTGGCGGGGCGTTTTGCCGCTGCCTTCTTTGACAGCCATCAAATTGCCCACATGGTCGCTAATAAAATGATTGGCGTATGGTTCCCACCACTCGCGCACCACATTGGCAATTGCGTTTTCGTTGCCAGAGGGGCCGGGGGTTTCGGTTAAGGTTTGTAATAGTTTGAATGTATCCATTAAAGCTCTCTTTTGGCGCAATGGTTGCGATCAAGGGGTTGCAGTTGCTGTCGGTTCCACGGTTGCGGTATTGGTGGCTGTCGCTGCTGGTGCTGGTGTATCTGATGCCGTTACCGTGGCTGTTTCGGTGGCGACCGCCGTGGCGGTGTGGGTGGCTGTGGCTGCACTGGTGGCAGTGGCTGTGGCGGTGCTGGTAGCTGTAGCCGCGTTGGTTGCGGTGGCTGTCGCTGTTGCGGTGGCTGTGCCAGTGGCCGTGCTAGTTGCGGTAGGAGTGCTGGTAGATGTGGCCGTGCTGGTAAAGGTTGGCAGCGCCGTTGGCGTTTGGAATTGGCCTGGCGTGGGCGGCAGAGTGGATGTAGGTAAGCCCTGGGTGCTGGTGGGAACGGCCGTTAAAGTGCCTGGTGGTAGCGCTTCAGTAGGAACGGCCGTGTTGCTGGGCGTTGGCGAAATCACTACCGGCAGCGTCGGCGGTAGTTCAGAAACTGGCGCATCTGGCGCAATAACCAGTAAAATCACCCCGGCAATATAACACGGGATGGTTAACGCAATTAAACCAATCAAAATGAGGTATGTGCGACGGCGAGAATTCATTGTCGGGATGATAGTTGACAACCGGACAAATGACAAACAAAATTGCCACCTATGACTATTGGTTAATTATCTACCATGCCTGCTGATTGCTAGGGCATTGACCGCATGATATAATCGCTATGCTGTATCGTTATGGTAAAGTAAACGAGCTTGTGATGTTAGTGAAGTGGAGTGTTCTGTTAGTTTGTATGAAGCCTTTGTCTTCTGCGTGAAGAGAACAAACGTATGCCAGTAACTCTGTGGGGTGTAAGTAGGGAAGTTTCGCTTAACCTGCCGAACCGTGCGGTGGGCTACCTGCTTTTGCTGTTTTTGGCCGCCCTGTTTGCCTATTTGATCATCCATTTTCGCCCCAGCTTACAACGATTCACCCGCAGGCAATGGGCCTGGGTGACGGCTTTGGCTGTTGCAGGACTGTTTTTCAGCCAATTTTTGCCCCTGAAACTTGGTTTTGTTTCCCCACCCATTGTCACTTTGCCGGCAAGCGCTGCCATGCTGCTGGCGCTGATCCCGCTGCTGCTGGCCGGTGTGTTAGTTGGCCCATCTGGGGCGTTGTTGGTGGGGGCAGCCACCGGGCTAGGGGTGGCGCTGGGTCAAACGCATCAGTTGTTTGCGGTTTTTAGCTGGGCGTTTACGGCCGTTTGCCTCTCTTTCCTCTTGCAACAACATTATTCTGGGCGAATTTACCATTGGCTGCGGCAACCGTGGGTAGCTGGGCTGCTGGGTGGCTTGCTGCTCACCGTTTGGAGCGGTATTGGCACCTTTGTTTCTGTCCCTGTTTCTGGATTGTCGGCGCTAGACCAGGCGCTGGTGGTGGCAGCAGCCAACTTCTGGCCGCGTTTGCTGGAAGGGTTAGTGGCTGGCGGCGTGGTTATGTTCATTTTGCGCAACGTGCCCGATTTACGGCCGTCTCAACCCCTCATTCCCCCGCCAACCCGCCGCAGTTTGCAAAAGCGGCTCCAGCTCAACTATTTCACCTTTGCCGCCCTGCTCATTTTGCTTTCAATCACCGTTGTTTACAATTTAGCCATCTCCGTTTCCACCCGACTAGTGGTCAAGCAGATGGCGTACAACACCAGCGTGGTGGCGGCTGAAATTCCCGAATTTGTGAACCAGTTGGATACCCAATTGACGCTGTTTGAGGCCGACCAGCAGGCGCTACTGAGTGCGGATACGGCCGTTGCCCGTGCCGCCTTGGTCGAACTTTCTGCTCGTAACCCCAGTTACCAAAAGTTGTTGCTGGTGGATGCATCGGGGGAGGTAACGGCCGTTTTTCCCACAGACAGCCCATCCACCACCCTTTCTGACGACGAAAAGACCGCTGTGGCCCAGGCCTTTGCCCCCAACCCCAAAAATGTAGCCCTGGCTAACATGCCCACCGATGAGCAGGTGCTTAGTCTGGTTGTGCCAATTTCCGCAGCAGATGGCCAAACGAACGCGGTGCTAATCGGGCGATTAGCCAACTTTAGCCTGGAAGATTTGCTGGTGGGGCTGCAAGGCACCGTTGGCGGTGGCACTGGCTTTTTGGTGAATGAACAGGCCCAAATCATCGCCCATCCGCAAGGCAGTTACCTGCGCGCCAGCTGGCCCGGCGACGCCGACGAACTGCGGCGGCTCTGGTTCACGGGCATGGCAGATGGGCAAGCGTACCGGGGCTGGCTGCAAGGCAGCGACACGCGCGAACTGGTGTATACCCAAACTGTGGCCGAACCGGGCTGGACCGTGGTAACGGCCGTTCCCTACGAAATCGTTCTTGGGCAGGCCTTGCAGATGGGCTGGCCCCTACTGCTGGTCTTGCTGCTGGGCACAGCGTTGTTCTACACCAACGTCGCCCTGCTGGGGCGGGACATCACCCAACCGATCAACAAAATCGTGGCTGCCAGCAAAACAATGGCCGCAGGCGGCAGTTGGAACGCCACCGAGCTAGAGCAGCGCGAAGATGAAATTGGCGAACTGAACCAGGCATTTATCCAGATGCAGCGCGCTACCCGCAAACAACTCAACGACCTATCGCTGCTGCTGGGCACCAGCCATGATGTTTCTACCAGCATAGATTTGAACCAGGGCATCCCCGCCATTTTGCGCGGGGCGCTGCGCGGCACAGGCGCTGCCGGAGCGCGTGCCGTGGTGCTCAACCCCAGCGGCGGCAATCCACTCTCCTTTGGCGAAGGGCCAGCCGCCGAGGCGATGAAGTCGCTGGACCGACCGATTATGACGCGCCTGCGCCACATGCAGGAGCTGATGCTGGCCACGCCCAATCAAATCCGCGCCGCGCTGGGGCTGGACAAAGATGCGGAGCCGCCCGTGCCCGCGCTGGTGGCCATTCCCTTGTATTCGCACGATCGGTTCCAGGGCATCCTCTGGTTGGGCTACCGGCAGGCGCACAGCTACGATATTTCTGAGCGCAATTTGCTGGTGACCTTGGCCACGCAAACGGCCGTACTCGTCGAAAACGCCCGCCTTTTTGCCACCGCCGAAGGGGGCCGCCGCCGACTGGCTGCTGTCCTCGCCAGCACCACCGACGCTGTGATCGTCACCGACCAAACTGAGCGTATTTTGCTCATCAACCGGGCCACTGAGCGCATTTTTGACCTGAATGCCAGCAAAGTCACTGGCCGTCCCGTCGCCAAAGTTATCGAGCCGGTACCCCTGGTGAAGGCGCTTACCGGGGATGATGAGCACACCCGCAACCTGGAAGTGCCCATGCCCGACGGCAAGACGTACTACGCCAGCGCCTCCACCATCATCAGCAACGAAGGGCAGATTTTTGGCCGCGTTGCCGTCCTGCGCGACATTACCCATCTGAAAGAAATTGACGAGATGAAGTCCGACTTTGTGGCCACCGTCTCGCACGATTTGCGCAGCCCGCTCACCTACATGCGTGGCTACGCCACCATGGTGCCCATGGTGGATGAGCTTTCCCCCAAGCAGCACGAATATTTGGACAAAATTTTGGCGGGCATTGATCAAATGTCCCAACTGGTGGACGATTTGCTCGATCTGGGTCGCATCGAAGCCGGGGTGGATTTAGCTAAAGAGCGCATCGAGGTGAAGCCGCTGTTGGAAGAGATTGCTACGGAATATTGGCAGCACGCGCATCTGGCAGGCATTAAGCTGCATGTGGATGTGCCGGAAGACATTCCGGCGATCACCGGGGATGGCTCGCTGCTGCGGCAGGCGATCACCAATTTGCTAGGCAACGGCATTAAATACGCGCCTAACAGCGGCCCAATGTGGCTGCGCGCCGAGCACAAAAATGGCGAACTGGTGCTCAGCGTGCAGGATAGCGGCCCTGGCATTCCCAAGCAAGACCAGATGCGCCTCTTTGAGAAGTTCTACCGCGTGAAGCAGCGCGGCACGGAAAAAGTGAAAGGTTCCGGGCTGGGGCTGGCCATCGTGCGCTCCATTGCCGAGCGGCACGGCGGGCGTGCCTGGTGCATTAGCCAGCAGGGGGAAGGGTGTACGTTCTCACTGTCCGTGCCGGTTAGCCAAAATGGGTATCGGGCACCGGGTGGCGTGAATGGTGCCGAGGCAAGGCCATAAGAAGTAATAAGTGAAAAGTGAAAAGTTGGGAGCGGTGGCTTTGGCCATCGCTTTTTGTTTGTAGTCGCGGATTCTTTCCGCGCCAACCATCTTAGTGGCGCGGAAAGAATCCGCGACTACATTGTTGTCACGCCCGCGTAGGCAGGCATCCGGGTTGTGGGCTGAAATTGGATACCCTCGCAAGCGGGTATGACATTGCTACCCAATTTTTTGGGCGATGATGACGAAGCCGCCAGCGACGTAGCGCATTTCGTGGGCCCAACTGCCAGGGGTGGCTTGGGTTAAGATGTCGGTTTGTTGGGCGTATGGGGATTCGTGGACGCGCTGGATGGTGAAGCCGTGGTCCAGCAGCCCGTTGAAAATGTCGTCCAGGCGATGGCGGAATTCGATGCCGCCGTCGTCGCGGTGTTGGATGGTTTCGGCGTAGGGGGCGGCGATTTCGTAGGCGGTGCCGTTCCAGGCGGTGCGGTGGACGGCGGGCTGGGTGTGTTTGACGCGGTACAATCCGCCGGGGCGCAGCACCTGGCTCACCTGGGCGTACACTTGCTGTACGTCGGGGACGTAGGCCAGCGAATCCCCCTGGTAGACAAGGTCGTAGGCGTGGCGGGGCAGCGCGGAGAGGTCGCGCATGTCGGCTTGAACGGTGGTGACGGGGTAGTTGTAGTGGGAAGCGGCCGTTTCATCCCCGTCTAGCTGTCCTTGCGTTAAATCCGCCACGGTGACGTGCGCCCCAAGCAGGCCAAAAATTGCCGATTGCTGCCCACCGCCCGCTGCCAGACAAAGCACCTCTTTGCCCACCACGTTTTGCATGATGCTGGTGGGGTACAGTTCGTAGAGCGGGTAGGGGATGGGGTGGAGACGGCCGTTTAGCCAATCAGCCAGCAGTTCTTGATCCATATCCAGCCAGGGCCGCGTATAGCCACCGCCTTTTTGCACTTCGTTTTCCCACAGGGTTTGGTTTGCCTGCGCAATTTTGTCCATTGGTTTTAACATGTGCGTGAGCAATCTTTTGGCTTAATCGTCCAAAACAGTTGGCAGACTTGTGCTGTAACAAGGCAGAAAAATCTTGGCGTTCACAGAAATATAATGCCGATAAGACAGGAAAACATCTATACCAATATCGGCCGTTTCCGGTGCGGTTATTGAGCTGCTGTCTATGGTTAGGTGCGGATTTTGGGGCTGCATTCCTTCTAGCTCTGCAATAGAAAGCCAGCTAACAGCACTTACATCACCGCTGTTTACTCGCCACTGTGCTGGCCAGAACGAATTAAGGCTCACACCAATTGTCGCGTCTTGTAGCTCTGTTGAAACCAAACTTAATGGTTTGCCACAGTTAAACCCTGCACTTGCCTGCCAGGGCCAGACATAAATATAGAAACCCGAAGTGTTGGCTGTTAAAGGAAGGGGCATCCCTTGCCAATAAGGCATGGCCAGCCCAAAATTATTGTAGATCCCCTCAAGCACAAACCAGGTGTCTCCAGCATCTTCGGAAAGAAACAAATTTCTGTTTTGTACCGCGATTGTTTGGTCTTGAGCAAAGTTTGGTGATATTGCAGCGGCCTCTTCATAAGAAGTAAAGTTGTTACCTGAAACGTCGCTCCAACTGTTCCCTGCATCTACAGATTTCCAAACACCGCCGGCAGATGTGCCACTGTTGACGGCAAAAATTGTGTTATCTTGCCTGAAATTTGGAGATAGTTTCATAATTAAGGCCAGACCACCGGGGTTGTTTGGTAATGTCCAGGTTGTCCCGCCGTTGTTGCTGCGCAAAATACCCTGATTATATGAAGAGATAAATAAGCGGTTGTCGGTTGGATACTCTGGAGCGATAGCAAAACTGGTAATGCTAAATTCGCTATGTAACTGTTGCCAGGATTGGCCATTATTTTGGGAACGGTACAAGCCATTGTTATAGTCGCTAATAAAAATAGTTTTGTCTTGAGGATAATTAGGCGAAAGTTTTAAATCAGGGTTTCGCGCAGCCTCAATAGGCAAATTGCTGTTTAGGAGTGTCCAGCTTTGCCCACCGTTTACAGATTTATATAAATTTGCAGGCAACGTATACGCCTCGCTGACCATCATGATGATGGTTTGATCAACCGCATAGTTGGGCGAAAGCGCAATTTTTATTGGTTCATAGCGTGTTGGTTCAGGTAAAAGCAGCATTTCCCAACTGAAACCCAGATCGGAGGTTTTCCAAAGTGAATAGCCATAAACACCATCTACGGTGCCTTCTCGAATCAGGAAAGCGGTTTCATCTGTTGAAAATTGAGGCGATGTTACTAAGTCAACAACTGAGGCCTTGGGAACGGTCTCTGACCGAATATACCAGGTTGCACCGTTATCTTTGGAGCGAATCAGGCCATTAAACCCACCGGTAGTGATATAAGTTGCGCTGCTGATTTGGACATAGATTGTGTTATTTTGGGGAAAGTCTGGCGAAAAGGCAAAATCAACCACATCCGCAACCAAACCGTTAAATGATTGGCCGTTATCTTGTGACCTGAACAGGACATAGAAGGTTTCACCATTTGAGGTGACGGAGGCATTTATGTAGAGCGTGTGGTTGGTTCCATAATTTGGATCAAGCGCGAAATCTTCGATGATGAAAGGTAAAAATGATGACCAATTGACACCACTGTTTAGGCTACGGTATACGCCATAGTTGGTTAGGGCAAAGATGGTGTTATCTGTGGCATATCCTGGCGAAAAGAACACCTCTTTAATGTAATTGCCGTAACTTAAGTCGAGGCCCGTGCTGCGGTTGGCCCAGTTTTGACCCCCATTTTCTGAATAAAGCACGCCGTTGCTACCAATGGCCGCAATCATTTTGGGGGATGCATTAAAATTTGGAGCCAGGGCAAAGTGAAGTGGCAATGTGGGAATAGGCACGCCTTTCCATGTGCTGCCTCCATCCTCTGAACTCATCATTTTTCCTGGTGCGTAAGAACTGCCGTTGGATGCCGCATAAATTTTTCTGTCAGCTGAATAGGTAGGTGAAAACTCAAGATGAACAATACCCCCCGTTTTGTTTAAAGGCACGGTTGCCCAGGTGCGCCCAGCGTTTTGTGATATGTGAATACCAGTATCGGATCCCATCAAAATATGATTTTGGTCAACTGGGGATATGGCGAGGGTTTTTATATTTGTTTCTTCGATTGCTTCCCAGGTAAAGCCCTGATTGTGGGAAACGGCCGTATCGCTTCCGTAAATTGAACCAGAGCCAAAGACAAACACAGTGTCCTTTTGCCCTACAGTGATGTTGACTGAACGGGGCATCAATGTACTTTCAAAATGGCCGGTTGGTGCAAATGGCGAAGGTGACGTGGTGCTGATTGCTAATGGTGCGGTTAGCTGACCACCAGATTTCAGGGAGAGAGCCGCAGCTATTGCTTCAGGCGCTTCTCTTTTAAACGAGCCTGGAAACTGCGGTGGGCTACTTGTGATTTCGGCCAGGTTTATGGCGGTTGGTACTATCGGTGGTGGGGCATCTTGCTTCTGATTCGTTGCGTAAATTTGAGAAGCCATTTGCAAGAAGACAAAAATAAACAGTAAAGAAATAATCACTCTTTTACTCGAAGCCGTCTTTGAAATGCTCATGTACAAGGCTCGCTTTTTGAAAAATGTGGATTGGTTGGCAGAGATAGCAAAATTATAGAGTAGATTGGTGCAAAAACAAGATGCTTTTTGACATTAAATTTGTGGAAAATTTAAGAGGAGCTGTCTACGCAGACAGTTGTTTTAAGATGGCTTCGAGCTCAGAGGGGAGTTCGGCGTGGAGGGTGAGTTCTTCGTTGTCAAACGGCCGTTTCACCTTAAGCACCGACGCATGTAAAAATTGTCGCCCTAACCGAATGCTGGGTTTGCGACGGCCGTACACTTTGTCCCCCACAATCGGAAAACCAATGTAGGCCAGATGGACGCGGATTTGGTGGGTGCGCCCGGTGTGCAGTTCGCAGCGCAGCAGGGTGTGGTCGTCGTAGGCGGTGACGGTGTCGTACTGGGTTTGGGCGGGGCGGCTGTGGGCAGAGGAACGGCCGTATGGAATCACGGCCATCTTTTTGCGCTGTTGCAGGTCGCGGCCAATTGGCGCGTCAATCAGCGCGGTGGGGGGCTGTACCTGGCCATCTACCAGCGCCAGATATTGCTTGCCTACGCTGCGATCCTTGAACTGTGCTTGCAAATGGCGCAGCGCAGCTTCGTTTTTGGCCACCACAATCAAGCCAGATGTTTCTTTATCCAGCCGATGCACGATACCGGGTCGCTTTTCGCCACTGATGCCGGGCAAATTGGGGCAGTGGGCCAGCACGGCGTTGACCAGCGTGCCGCTGCTGTGTCCCACGGCCGGGTGTACCACCATGCCCGCCGGTTTGTTGATCACCAGCATGTCGTCGTCTTCGTAGCGAATGTCCAGCGGAATTTCTTCGGGCAGCAGCTCGGTTTCTTCCGGCTCTGGCAGGGTGATGGTGACTTGCTCGCCGCCTTCTAGCTTGAGATTGGCTTTGGCAGGACGGCCGTTTACCAAAATCTGCTCCTCCTTCAACAACCGCTGAATTTGGGTGCGCGAGAGATCGGGCAATTGCGCCGTCAGCACCTTGTCCAGCCGCTGGCCGGGAGCGTCTAGCTGCAAGGTTTGGGTTTGGCTACTCATGGGAGGGATCGGTTTGAGGTGGAACGGCCGTTTCCAGACCATTCTTTGCTTCCGCGGTGGCGCGCTGCTGGGCTTTTAGCTCGCGGGATTCCTGCCACACCATGATGCCCAAAATCACTGCGCCGCTCACCACCGCCAGGTCGGCCAGGTTAAAAATGTACCAGGGACCAATGTCAATAAAATCGGTGACGTGGCCAATGCGAAATCGGTCAATCATGTTGCCCAACGCGCCGCCCATTTGCAGCCCCAGGGCAAGGCGCAGCATCCGGTGGTTCGCGGGCAAAATGAAGTTGTAGTAAATGATCCCCAGGCTCACCACAATGGCCAGGTAACGGAAAATATCGCCACCGCCAGAAAACAGGCCAAAGGTGGCTCCGGTGTTAAAAATGTGGAAGATGCGAAAGATATGTTCCAGGCTGGGGATGGGGGCATACACGTCAAACAGTGCCAGATTGCTCTCGACCAGATATTTTGTGTATTGGTCAATGCCAATCACCAGGATGGCAATGACCAGCAAGAGTGTTTTTTCAGAAAGCGTCGCCGTCGGCGTTTTAGGTGGTTGTGTTTGGGGTGTTACGGCCGTTTCAGGTACGGCCGTTTCCAGTTCATCGTGTTCATTCATAGGTGGATTTTACCAATCCCCTATCAACTTTGCGAGTAGTGGGTGCAACTTTAGCCGCCGCTGGCGGCCCAACGGCGTGCTTCCGCCTCATTGCTCATATAGACCAACGGCACGCCCAGCGCCTGGGCGCTAATTTGGGTCACAAGGCCTTGTGGATTTTTCACAATCACATCCCGGCGGCTGGACGAAATATGGGTGAGCACCACCATATGCGTTAATTGCGGGGAGAAGCTTGTTTCAGATAGTGCCAAAAGCGTACCCGCATCATGATTTAAACGGCCGTTACGGCCGTCTAGCAGCACCCCCGTTGGCCCATTAACTTCTACAAGCTGGTTCATTTCATAAAGCAAATGGCGCAGCTCAGAGGGGCCAATAATGCCTTCAAACCTCATTTCCACATAGCCACCCCCATTAAAAAATACGCGAGATGAATTGTTGTTAGCGGGCATGTCAATCATTAAAATTTTCCTTGAATTCTACCCAGGTAAAGCGGCAACCAATTGATTTAGCTGATTAGAATTGTGCAGCACTGGTCCATGTCCAAAACAGATGATTTTTGGCTGAAGTTTAGCTACTTTTCTGATGGATTTACGATTTTCCGCCACATCAGAGGTGAAAATTTCTGGTGGTTCGCGTAGCCCTGTCATAGTAGTCAGCAAATTGGCATTCCCCAAAACGTCCCCCGCAATCAAGACGCCATCTTCTTCACGCCAGAAAACAATGTGGCCTGGCGAATGGCCTGGCGTTTCCAAAACCGTAAAACTACCGACCTGATCCCCCTCATGTAAACTGCGTGCCACCGGATAAGCAGGCCCCGTCCAGAACCGCTGCTGGAAACGAATGATGAAGTTTTCAGGCTCTTCAGAAGCCAGCCCGCTTTCCATTGCTGCTACATCGCCTTGCCCACACCACAGCGGAATGTTTAGCTGCTGGCAAATTGCCGCGCTCGCCCCTTGATGATCAGGATGGGCGTGGGTGAGCACATGTGCTTCGATTTTCTCTCGCCCAACCTGGTTTATTGCTTTGAGGAGTTTCTTCTCGGAACTGCGAATTCCGGCATCAACCAGAAACCCATCAATGATATAAGCATTCACCATATGTTTAGGAAATAAGGGAATAAGAAAAACATTTTTTGCTACTTCTTTCATCGCTTTTTTGCTCACTTTTACCCTAATGTTGGTCTTGGTGGCCGTTTACAAATAATTGGCGAATATTTGCGGATGGCTTGGCGTACGCGGCTTCCAAAAGGGAAGGAATGGTTGGCCGCTTTCTTAGGGTGGCTCCAATACCGAAGTGTGGATTCTAACCTGGATTAAATGGGTCAATTATAGCGTAACCCGTAGCAATTTTTAAGAGAATTTTGTGTAAATTCTGCGCCTGTTTATACCATGTTAAAGCATGGACGTTTTGCTAGCGATGAAAAGGGTAACCATGCTGCGCGTTTGCTGCACTTGTTTAATTTGCAACGTAAAGCCTGCGGCCTCAAATCGTTGGCGAAAGGGTTCCCACAGGTCAGGATGAGGCCAATTGTGGGCCTCATCCACCGTAAACGCTCCCTCGCGCTGGCCAGTTATGCGGAACAGCCAATCAATGAAGCGGTGCAGCCCCCAGCGCCCGGTAAGATGCCCTTCTGGAACGACAATGAAACGGCCGTTCTCCGCCAAAACCCGATGCACCGCCGCCAACGTTTGTGGGTCCACAATATAATCGGTAGGAAAAGTGGATAGCACCGTGTGAAAACTGGCTGAGGCGAACGGCATCGCCTGCACCCTGGCCCGCACCAAATCGGCCGGAAGCTGCTGTTTTTGCAGCCGCCGCTGCGCTTGCCGACCCATCTGCGCCGATAAATCCAGGCCGAAAACTGTCTGATCTGCCTTTTGCAACGCTACCAGCAAATGCCCCGGCCCATGCCCAATCTCTAAAATGGTTGGCCCCTGCACAAAAGGCAGCGCGGCGGCTTGCCAGCCCCGCCACTCCCCCAGCGACACCAGCCAGCTCACCACATCATACGTCCAGGCCATCTCCTGGTACAGCAGGCGGAAGCCAAATCTTACCAACTGAATCCAAACTTTTTGCATCATCATTTACTCATCATGTGGCGCTCCTCGGATGCCAGAAGCGTGAACCGATTGTATACTTAACCCTGGTTTTACTAAAAAAAGCAAGGAATCTTCATGGAAATTAAGCGGATCGCAATTAACACGGGCGGCGGCGACGCCCCTGGTTTAAACGCCGTCATTCGGGCGATTGTGCTGGCGGCTACTCAGCGCGGTTGGGAATGTGTGGGCATTCGGGATGGCTACAACGGGCTCCTGATGCCTGAAAAATACTCGGACGGTGGCTTAATGCCGCTGACGCCGGATGTGGTGCGCGGCATTACGCATCTGGGGGGCACTATTTTAGGCACGACCAACCGGGGCAATCCGTTGGCGTACCCGGTTTTGGGGGACGATGGTCAGTATCACGAGGTGGATCGGTCGGACGAACTGCTGGCTGCGTTTGCCCAAAACAATCTGGATGCGCTGGTGGCGATTGGCGGCGACGGTTCGCTGGGGATTGCCGGGGCATTGGCGGCCAAAGGGCTGCGGGTGGTAGGCGTGCCCAAAACCATTGACAACGATTTGGACAAGACGGTGGCGACGTTTGGCTTTAATACGGCCGTCTACTTTGCCACCGAATGCATAGACCGTTTGCACACAACGGCCGCTTCGCATCAGCGCATCATGGTGGTGGAGGTGATGGGCCGCTATGCGGGCTGGATCGCCCTGAATTCCGGCGTGGCGGGCACCGCCGATGTCATCTTGCTCCCCGAAATCCCGTATGACATCAACAAGGTTGCCGAAAAAATCCAGAGGCGTTCGGCCAGCGGGCGCGACTTTTCGATTGTGGTGGTGGCAGAGGGCGCTAAACCAGTTGGCGGCGACGTAACTATTTTGGGCAAGGCGGTGGGGCAGGCAGAACGGCTGGGCGGTGTTGGTCAAAAGGTGGGGGCTGCCCTGGAAGCGCTTACGGGCAAGGAAACCCGCGTGGTGGTGCTGGGTCACCTGCTGCGCGGTGGCAAGCCCACCGCTTACGATCGGCTGCTCTCGCTGCGTTTTGGCGCAGCGGCCGTTCGCGCTTTAGCCGAGGGTGAATCGGGCATTATGGTAGCGCTGGATCCGCCAACGGTGAATTACGTGCCGCTGGCCGAGGTGGCGGGCCGCATGAAGCAAGTGCCGCTCGATTGCGACACAATTTTGACGGGTCGTGATTTGGGCATTAGTTTTGGGGATTAGCGAAAAATCACGCAGCATAAATTTCAAAAGTCTTGCATCTCTCTGGTGATAAACGAATTGCCTTGACGGCTTTTGAAATCTTTTGAAATTGATTGTTTGTATGGCTTTAACACAACAACGACGCGCCATTTATCATTTGCTGGATGAAGCCAATCCGGCGGATGGGATGGCCGCTTATTTTGCTTTTTATCATCCAGACAACCGGACCATTTTACGGCCGTATCCCTACGCTGCCGTTCGTGCCCAAGGGTATGTGGCTTTGGCGCGCACGGGGATGGATCTGTTTCGGCCGTTTGTCACGCTGCGGCTGCCCATCCACAACATGCAGACCAGCACGGATGTAGTTTACGAGGCGATTGATGTGGGAACGGCCGTAATCCTCAATGCGCCGTCACGGTATGCCCCGCTGCTTCACGCCCTGTTTGAGGTGCAAACTGAAGAGCATTTGAGCCTTTACCAGCTTAAAGCAAGCCAGTTTGAGCCAATCATCAACGTGCTGGTTACGCAAGACACCGCGCCCAACGGCCTGCCCCGCTTTTTAATTCGCGACCGGGCAAATGATGTAATTGGCGCATCGGCCACACTAAACTGGCAATCGCCTGGCTATGCGGAAATTGGCGTAACGACCCATCCCGGCTACCGACGGCGTGGTTGGGGGCGCAGTGTGGTTTCGGCAATGGCAAACTATTTGTTGGAAAACGGCCGTACCCCCCTTTACGTTGTCTCCCAAACCAATGAAGCCTCTATCCAGCTTGCCGAAAGCGTCGGTTTTACCGATAGCAGCGTCCGCGAGCTGATGATCCAGGCAGTGCTTAAACCACGCCCTTAAACCAGCCTTTCACGCCCAATTTCACCAGCTTTCACGTGAAATTCATAGACATGCTCCTGCTTCAATGTTAATTTTTGTACCAGTATGAGCGGTACAGGAATTAAAGAAAGCGATGTATTGTTATTTTGTTTTAGCATAGCACCATAAACCCTTGCCGCTGGGGTTTTGGTGCTTTTTGCGTAATGTACTCAACGCGGAGGTAACGGAATGAGTAAACAAATTGGGATGGTTAAATGGTTTAGTCGGTTGAAAGGGTACGGATTTATCAACCCCGAAGACGGTGGGCAAGAAGTGTTTGTGCACTACTCGGCCATTGAAGGTGATGGGTACCGCAATTTGTACGAGGGCGACCGTGTTGAGTTTGAACTCGTTGACAAAGGTCGTGGCCCACAGGCGCAAAGTGTAACGGCTCGGCGCAGTTTTGGCCCCACCGAATAAATAGGCACCTACCCTAAAATAAAACAATCCCTCTGGCTTCTCATTCAAAGTGGACAGAGGGATTTTTTTTGTTCATTTTTTATAACTGATTCCTAACTAGGCAGACTCTGTAGCGGTGCCCGGCGTTTTATTGTGACCTCGGATTGGCTCAATCAGGAGACTCTGCATAGTGCCAATGGCTCTTACTGACTATATACCGGGCGGGGCTATTTTTCTACAATGCAGCCATGGCAATGCATCCATTTTCTAACGAACCCAAGATATTGGTAGTTGATGACGAGCAGTCGTTGGTGAACCTTTGTTTGCTCATTTTGGAGCAGGCTGGGTACAAAGTTCGCGGCGCGTTTAGCGGCAAGCAGGCGTTGCAAATGGTGGGTGATGAGATGCCCGATCTCATCTTGCTGGATGTGATGATGCCAGGTATGGATGGCATTGAAGTGTGTCGTCGTATTCGGGAGTTGATGCCAGAGCAACGGCCGTACATCCTCATGTACACCGCCGATGACCGCCAACTTACCAAAACAGAAAGCCTCAATGCCGGAGCCACAGACTTTATCTCCAAAGACACCCCAATTTTTGAACTGCCAGATAAAATACAAAACTATCTGACATCTACAACTTAGTCAGGAATGTTTGAGCCAGCTGGCTATTTTCCTTCATTCGACGCACCAAAAAGTCCACTAAAAATGGAAAATGCATAAACGTGCGCTGCATCCAGAAAGAGTTGCGCATACTTTCCCACATATGTTCGTGGCAGAGCCGTTCATAGACCTGCATTCTGGCACGGGAAATATCATTGGCTTTGAGCGCTTCGTCAGCTACCTGGGCAGCCAGGTCTGCTGAAACCAACGAGTTGTGGATGCCCCCCCCCGTGAGCGGGTTAATAAATCCAGCGGCGTCGCCGACCAAGATTGCCCCGTCAAACACATGCTGTAAATTCTTTTGCGAGCCAAAATTAAGCTGCCAGGTTGCTATATCTCGCAGCTGGCCGCCGCGCAGTAGGCGCTTTTTGATGGCGGGCATTTTCAGAAAATCTTGCAGCATGTTTTCCAGACTGTATTTTTTCTTGCGAAAGTGGTCCAGGCGCATTCCCAGGCCGATGTTGGCTCGGTTGTTACCTGTGGGGAAAATCCAAGCGTAGCCCGGCAAAATTTCTTTGTATAGATAAAACTCAACTTCTCCGGGCAGCTCTTCGATGTCTTCGATGTAGGCACGCAGGGCAACGGCGCGGTGGCTATCGTTGTGCTGCTCGGTTTTGGGGCGCAGGTTACGTGCTATTGCGGAGGTAACTCCGTCGGCTCCAATAACGAGGCGGGCGCGTATGTTTTGGGTACGGCCGTTCCCCTGTACCGTTACCCCCACCACCTTGCCATTTTCCACAATCGGCGCTTTGGCCTGGCCCACACAAAACTCTGCGCCAGAGGCAACCGCATGTTCTTGAATAAGCGCATCGAAATAAATGCGCGGTGCGACGTAGCTGTCGCTGCCCTGTACGCCGTGGCTAAACTTGGCGTGCAGCTCATGGCCGCGTGGCGAAACCAACAGCATCCCTTCAACCGGGTAAAGTTCGCCGCGTGCTACGGATTGGGCAATTTTGTCCTGCATACCTAGTCGCCATAGCAGTTCAATGGCACCGGCGGGTACGGCATCGCCGCAAGTCTTGTCGCGGGGAAACTCATGACGATCCATGAGCAGAACGTCATATCCTTTTTGGGCCAGGGCAGCAGCGGCCGTTGCCCCGGCAGGCCCCGCCCCCACGACAATCACATCACGATCAGTCATACTCATTTTGCTCTTTTCTCCTCAAAATAAACCTCCGGGAGGTTCCATAGATGATCTCTTTATTGCGTTAAACCTCCCGGAGGTTGTTTTTCTTATAACCCCTCACGCTCCCAAATAGTTTTTAACAACCCTGCACAACCGTCTTTGACGAGCTGGTAAACATATTCAAAGTTGTTGGTGTAGTAGGGGTCTGGGACATCCGTCTCGGTTTTTTGGCTGGAGAAATCCAGTAAGCGGTGCTGGTTGGGGTGTTGGCCGAAGGTGCGGCGCAGGTTGTTGCTGTTGCTTTGATCCATGGTGATGACATAGGTTTTGGCGTTGCTCATGTCTTGGGCGGTGATTTGGCGGGAACGGCCGTTGTACCCAATACCATGTTCTGCCAAAATTCGCCGCGTGCCGGGATGGGCTTTTTCACCCACGTGCCAATCCCCCGTGCCTGCGGAATCAATGTGGAACTTGTCCGTCAGGCCAGCTTCATCCACCAGCTGTGTAAAAATCGCCTCTGCCATGGGCGAACGGCAGATGTTGCCCAGGCAAACGAAGAGGACATTAATGGTCATGGGGTCTCCTTTTTCCGTAACCCGTAATCGGTTAACGGTAATCGGTTAAGAGTCTGAGAGTCTGATTACCGATTACGGATCGCCGATTACCGATTACCGAGATGCCAAGCCAGCCTGTAAGCCGCATTCTGTGGGCGCTTGCTGGGCAAACGCTAGTGATCATCTATCTGGGACTGTTATTACTAACCGCCTCTTGCAACCTACCCGGACGTCAGACGGGACGAGCAGCCCCTTCGCCCTGCTTGGTCTTGCTCCTGGTGGGGTTTGCCTGGCCAGCGACATTGCTGCCGCTGCCGGTGGTCTCTTACACCGCCGTTTCACCCTCACATGCAAATGCCGAAGCATTTGCCGCAATACACCTCTCTGTTGCACTGTTCCGTCGGGTCGCCCCGCCCGGCCGTTAGCCGGCACCATGCTCTGTGGAGTGCGGACTTTCCTCAGCCAGCGCCGAAGCGCCAGCCGCGATCACTCAGCCAACTTGGCTCCATGATCGTAGCATTTGCCATTGGGGGGTGCAAGTTACGAATAACGCAGTTACTCAATTACAGTGGTTGAGAAGGTTATTGAGCAATTAGTCATTGAGTAATTGGTTGAGGGTGCGGCGGGTGAGCACGGCAGCCATCTCTGCGCGATAGCTGGCGCTGCCTCGGAAGTCGCCGGGATGGGTGTTGGCGGCGGCAGCGGCGCTGGCAGCTTGCGCGATGTCTGCTTTTTCGGCGGGGGTGAGGCGAAACGGCCGTTCCCCCAAACCCGTCGCCGCTAACCGAACCGCACCATCCTGGGTACGCCAGCCGGTGATGGAAACGATGGGGGTGTCTGCTGGGGTGCGGGCCACGCGGTGGCTGGTGCCGCTGCCAGTGGGAAGTGGTATCGAAACGGTGGTGATGAGGCCAGACGGCCGTTCCGCATCTGCCAAATAATCAGCCAGACTGACGCTGTTTTGGCTGGATGGGCTGTGCAGCGTGACGGTGGCTTCCAGCACCAGCAGGGCGGCCAGCAGCTCGCTATCGGCCAGGCGGCTGGCGATGATGCCGCCCAGGGTGGCGGCGTTGCGGTAGGTGTTGGGGCCAGCCTGGTGAACGGCCGTTTGCAGCAGCGTGGTCGCGGGGCTGTCTGGGAGTTCTGCCTGTAAAAATTGGTGGAATTTGGTCAGCGTTAGCGTGGCTCCGGCGGCCACGGCTTGGGTGCCATTGGCGCTGAGCAGTTTGGCCTGGTTTAAGCCCAATGCCTGCAAATCAATAACGGCCGTTCCTGGTAAGCCAGCTTCGGTAGCTAGCAGCTTGGTGCCGCCGCCTAATGGTGCGCTGCCCGGTTGGGCCAGCAACGCGAGCGCCTCTTCTAATGATTCGGGACGATGATAACTGTCTGGTTTTTGCGGCATGGCTTACTCCTTGTGCAATTGCCCACTGCTGATTACAATAGCTGCAATGCTCGCTATTTTACCCAAATTTCCGCAAAAACCGACTGTTTCAGCCCTTGAAACTATTTCCATTTTGCGTGAGACACCCACTTCATGATCGAGCCTTCAACCACTATTTTTTCCGATGTAAAGCAAGCGACGCGCCGCCGCGCCTTGGCGCTGGGCGTGGTGCTGTTGGCTGTGGCTGTAATGGGCTGGTATGCGGTTACGGACAGTTCGCATCTGGCACATGACCTGGTTTTGACAGGCGGGGATTACGTGGGAGCGGCGTTGTGTCACCGGATTACTGCGCGGTCGTTTGTGATAAACGGCCGTCAGCTGCCGCTTTGTGCGCGCTGTACCGGTATGTATTTGGGCGTGGCGATCACTTTTGTGGCTTTGCTCCTGGCCCGGCGCGAGCGGCGCACCGATTTGCCCCCCTTGCCCATCCTGCTGGTGCTTGTGGGCTTTATTGGCGCGATGGGGATTGACGGCGTGAATTCGTATACGCACTTTTTCCCCAACTTTCCCCACGTGTATGAGCCGCGCAACTGGCTGCGGCTGGTGACCGGCATGGGCACCGGGCTGGCGATGGGCTTGCTGGTGTTCCCTGCCTTAATGCAGACATTGTGGCGCAATGGCAACGGCCGTTCCATCATCGAAAACGGTCGCGAACTGTTAGCAATGCTGCTGCTGGCGGGTACGGCCGTTCTGCTGGTGCTCAGCAACCAACCCACCATCCTGTACGTAATGGCGCTTGTGAGTGTGGCTGGCGTGTTGATGATTGTCACCTCGCTCAATGCGGTTTTGCTGCTGATGCTGTTTAAGCGGGATGGACGGGCGGTGCGCTGGCAGGAAACGGCCGTGCCGCTGCTGATTAGCCTGACCCTGGCCGTCTTGGAATTGGGCAGCATCGCCATTCTGCGCCTCAACTTCACGGGAACCATCACCGGTTTCCCTGGACTTGCGTAGGACAATTTTGCAAAATTGTCCCACATTTTCGGAGAAAAAATGCTCGATCTCTTTAGCGCCTTTGGTTTGGCTGGCAGCGCTGGCCTGAATGCGTACATTCCCCTGCTTCTGGTCGCGCTGGCGGCTCGCTTCCCCCTCAATAATCCCCTGCTCAACTTATCGGAACCGTACAGCGTCATGGGTAGCTGGTGGGCCATTGGCATCATTGGGATACTGCTCATCATCGAAATGTTGGTGGACAAAGTGCCCGCCATTGACACCGTAAACGATGTTATTCAGACCTTTGTGCGACCGGCCGCTGGCGCGGTGCTGTTTGCCGCCAATGCCCAAATTGTGACCGATATTCATCCCATTTTGGCGCTGGGAGCCGGACTGCTTGTGGCGGGCGGTGTCCATGTTGTTAAAGGTGTGGCCCGACCTGTCGTGACGGCCACTACGGCTGGCACGGGTAACTGGCTGGTCAGCCTTGTGGAAGATATTGTGGCTTTTTTTACCTCTATTCTGGCCATTTTCTTGCCAATTTTGGGGGTCATACTGCTCGGCTTCATTTTATTTTACGGCATCAGGCTGTATCAGCGACGGCGGAGACGAACCGCTTTACGCTAGAAATCAAAGAAGGAGGTGGGCACGCAAGAAGAATTAACCGATTTTGCAACGATTTTTAAACAGATGTGTTTATCAAATTGATTTAGGTGATTTGTCAAGAAGTTTTAATTCCTTTAGGAGGAACACATGTTAGATCGAATCATTGGTGTTTTGAAATTAGATGCAAATGTTTATGAAGAAATTGAGGCAGATGAAAATGCAACGACTCAGGCTGCAATTGTGGTGGCGGTTGTTGCAATTGTGGGTGGTTTGATTGGCGGTGGCATTAGTGCCGCGATGGGCGGCAGCTTTTTAGGTAGCTTTTTGAGCCAACTGTTGAGTGCTTTTATTGGTTGGTTGATATGGTCTGGTGTTACCTATTTTGTAGGCACCTCCTTATTTGGTGGTAAAGCCACAATGGGTGAGATGCTGCGTGTTTTGGGCTTTGCTCAAGCGCCTGGTATTTTGGGTATCATCCCGGTTTGCGGCTCTTTTGTCGGTTGGGTCTGGACATTGGCGTGTACATTTATTGCCATTCGCCAGGGTCTGGATTTGGACAACAGTAAAGCCGCAATGACGGCCGTAATTGCGTTCATTGCTGTCGTTATTATGGGTTTTGTGATTGGTGCGATTTTGGCTGCTGTCGGTCTGGCTGCTGGCGCAGGTATGGGCGCTTTGCAAGGTCTGGGCGGCTGATCGCTTACTTTATCTAACGTAAAAGAAAACGGCCGTCTGCCCCGAAGACGGCCGTTTTTTTATTGCCTCAACTAATATTTATTGCGTCAGCTGCACATTGATCTGGCGGATACGGCCGTTCCGTGCAAACAGATGTTGGCTTAATGCTTTGTCTAGTTGGTGGCCTGCAATGTGCTGCGATTCTCCATCCGCAAACTGCACTTCGATGCCAGCCGTCTCGCTCTGGATGTACACAATCGGTGTTTGGCAGAAGGTAAAAGCCAGAGCATGGGCTGGTAGCTGCAATGTTTCCATTTGACCAGATAAATTTACATAACTAAACATGTGCGGCGCGACCAAAAATTCCTCTGCTCGAAGCAGCGTGGGGGCAAATTGCAGGCGACCTGCCTGCACCGAAACCCCCAGTTCGCCCCAGCGGGTCAAAATTTCCTCTTTGACCTGGCCAGTCATGCCGGGCTGCCGTGCGCCGTTGCCAAAAGGTGTATGGGAGTAGGGGTCGGTAGGGAATGCGCCGTACACATCGGGCGTTTTGTTGAAGCCGATGCCTGCCCGAATGTCGTAGTAGGCGGCGGCGAGGGCGGTGATTACGGCCGGATTCAGGTCTTCCTGCACTGCTTGCAGATAACATTCTTGCGTCGCTACCAGCAGCTTGGAAACCATATGCCAGTAGATACTGCCCAATCCCTCGTAGGCAAAAAAGGTGCCGGAGCGCCCCGTGAAGGCGCGATGGTTGAAGGTTGTTTCAAACAGTTCCAAAATGAACGCCTGCTCATTGGCAACCAGTTCGGCCAGGAGGGGTTCCTGACGCATTTGCTGTAACAGGTTGGCTACGTCGCTGGCATTGCGGAAACGGCCGTTAAAATGAAAATCGCCCGCTTCATCTTTAATAAGCAGTCGTCGGTCCCCGGTATTTTGTAGCTTTTGAACCAGCGGTGAATGGGCCACCTGGGCTGCGGCCACGTTATTTTTCTGCCGAAAGCCGGGCAGCCGACGGTTGGGGTACAGCATATAAGAATGCTGGTCGGCCCGGTACAGCTCGCTGTGGCGCAGGCTTTGCAACAGCTCTAACGCCTCTGCGGGGGTGAGCAATCCCGCCGACAGCAGCGCTACCTGCCCTTCCAGCATCAGATACAGGTGCTCAATGCTGGCTGTTTCCTTACCCAACACCAAAATGTTGTAAGTGTGAGCCAAACCGTCGGGGCGGCGATTTACGCGCAGGGTGTGTTCGATGTAACTTTGCGCCAGCGTCAGAAAGCTGGCCAGCTCTGTGGCCGCCATAGTTTGTTGGGTTTGGGGTAGGCCAGTTTTGTACAGGGTGGTTCGGTAGGCGGTTACGGCCGTTCCCAACGCATCCATCATTGCCCGCCGATCTGTACCGCTAAAACTATCTTGCAGACGGTCTTGAAAATGGGAGAAAATGGTCTGTACATCCTCAAACAGGTCAGCAACGGCCGTATTCACCGCAAAATCGGGGCCATCATATCCGGCCAGCAAGGCATGCCAAAAAGCAATAAAGCGGCGCAAATATGCCACGGTAACCACCGACAGCCCCTTGCCGACCAGTGCGTTGTTGGCATCGTTCCATTCCGGGCGCTGGGTGTTCATCCAGATGCCGCCTTCTGGCACCAGGTTGGTAAGCTTGGCTAGCAGCAAGGTAAGTAGCTTTTCCACCATCGTTACGTGAATGACATTGCCAGAACTGTCTAGCAGCAAACGGCCGTCTGTGCCCAGGTGGGTAACGGCCGTTTCCACCGCTTTTTCCGTGTCCCAATCAAAATCAATCGTGTCGTACCAGTTGGACAGCATCTCTGTGTAGCTTTTTTGACGGTATGGCACGTTGGCATAACTAAAAATTGGCTGGCTCCACAGCTGCGCCAGCTTGCCTGGCTGCATCTGCTCGGCCACCTCCAGCAGCTTTTGCAGGTAGATTATTTGATGATCGTTCCAGTAGCCAATGTTGGCCCATGGATTGTCCGGCTCTGGCACTTCCCACTCGATGCCCGCTCTGGTTACCCGGTACGGATTATAGCCGTCGGCGGTGGTGGCGTTGAGAAATCTCGCAATCATGCCTTCGGTAAAAACCGGAAAGGACCAGGCCATTGGCTCCCAATTTTGGAAGATGTCGCGCCAGTTGCCCTGGTAATCCCGATTTGGAGAACCGTCTCGCTTCTTCAGGTTGATAGAAAAGTGGTTCCAGGGTCGGCTGGGGTCGCCGTGGCGACGGCTAAAGGAAAGGGGCAAATATTCGTGACAAAGGCGGATAAGGTTTGGCTCACCGCTGGTAGCGGCACGGGCGTACAGGTCGCGCATGTTCATTTGCTCAGGCAGATTGGCAAACCAGGTTACGGCCGTTTCCACCAATGCACGATTGCGCGTTTGCACAAACTCCATAAAGTCGTGCCGATGCACCTGGTAGCCATCATCAAAAATGCCGCCACGCATAATGTTGAACAGCACGTTGGCAAAATGGTGTGTGGTTGTGTTTTGCTCAGCTGACTGCTGCAAACCATCGGCTGCGGCCACATACTGCACCAGCGTGGCGGTTCCCCGCGCCACATCTTCTTCGATTTGTTGCTGGATACAAGCCGGTTCCTGCTGCAAAAATCGGCTCAGCTTGTGTACGGCGGCGCTGTCCTGGTTCACGTCCGCCGCAATCTGCCACTGCTGCACCACCCCCGGTGACAAAGCAAACGATGAAGCGACGAGATACGCCCCGGCCTTACCGCAAATATCATGCTCTGGGGTGGGGAAACGGCCGTAACGAAACCGATCCATCTGGTCCGTGCAAAGCAGATGTGTGGGTTGCGGTAACCCCACCTGCCAGGCCACCGTTGTCTTCAGCGATTCGCTTGGCTCGGCCCGATCAGTCAGCGTGGCGCTCAGGGAAAACAGCCCCAGCCCGGTTTCAGGGTCTAACTCGTTCCGCTTGTAAGCATTTAGCAAGCTGCTCATGGTATTTTGCAATTGCGCGGTTGCCCCATAGGGCAGCAGATTTTGCAGCCCATCCAGCAATTCAACCTGGCACCCATCTTTGCCGATGTTTTCTAGCCAGCAGGTTCGCGCAAAGCCCAGGGCATCACTTGTGCGCCAGGCGGTGCGCAGCCGTAGCTGCAAATCGTGATTCACTTCCTCAAATACAAGTACGTTGCCGTACACATTTTTGTACAGATTCCGTTCAATGTCGTACACCCCGGCATACCGGTTAGAAAATGGCTCCCATAGGTGGATACGGCCGTTTCGCATCACGCGAACCACTGTTTTTGGCCCTGTCAATTCACTGTGTGCCGTAATTTTGTCTTCTGTTTCATACGGGAAGAGAGCCGATTCTGCATTGGCTCGCCCGGCGGTCAGGCCACCCGTGCTGGCAATAAACAGCCAATGGTCTGAACTGCTTACCAGGCTCATAAAAAACGGCCGCATCTGATCATAATTGGCAATCTTATAAAACGTTTCCCCCATCAACTCTACAAAACTACCTGCAACCGGGCGGGTGCTTTGTTTAAGAGCGCCTTCACCAATCCAAGTTTCCAATTTCTGATGCTCCATCAGATTCCTCTCCTCTTCCAAAAATAGCCAAAAAGAAGAAGGCTTTGGCTGGAACCAAACCGGCCAAAGCCCTCTCATTTACTCATTTGCTGAACTTTTTAACCCCGCAGGCAGGAAAATGGCACGCCTTTTTCCCGCCTGCGTATAAACACGGTTATGGAACGAACTCAAATGCGCCAATGTCGCAAGCTGCGTCACGAGCTACGCCACGCTGATCGGTTATCGGGCAAACGGCCGTATTCGCCGCATCAATCGCTGGACTGCCAGCCAGCAAAGCATGGGTGAGCGTAGGCCCGCCATTGTCGGCCAGCAGGCCAAGCAGCGCATCCCCAACCACCTGGTCAGAGGCCACATTTGCGCACGTGCCGTCTGTGAACACATTGTTGCCCAATGAGTTCAGCGCCACCGCGCCACCGCCAAACGGAGCCAGGAAGCAACCAAAGTCGCCATTGGCCGCCACAATGCTGTTTTGGATGTTCAGCGTGGCGCTGGCATCGGTGAAGGTGCCCACAAACAGACCGCCAGCGGTTCCCGCCGGGGCGGAATTGCCGGTAACGGTACTGTTGGTGATATTCACCACGCCATCGGTGATAAACGCCGCCCCGCCATGCCAGGCCGTGGAGGTGTTCCCACTAATGGTGCTGTTTTCGATGGTGCCATTGCCCAGTGTACGCATACCGCCACCCACATCGGCAGACACATTACCACTCACCGTGCTGCGGATCAACGTCGTTGTTGTGTTGAAGAACGAGTAGATACCGCCCCCCGTCCAGCCACTGCTGTTGTCGGACACAGTGCTGTCAATCAGGGTGAGCGATGCGCCATCGCCACTGTAGATGCCGCCACCGCCCTGCCAGAAGTCACCAGCGTCGGTGGTCATGGTGTTGCCCGTTACCGCTGAGTTTTCCAGCGTGAGCGCCCCATTATTCAGCACGCCGCCCGCCAACTGGAAGCCGTAGCCATTGGTGAGGGTGAGACCCTTGATGGTGACATTGGTGCCTGCATTAATAATGAATACGCGGTCAATGCCACCGCCATTCAGGCTAATGCCGGGCGCGGCTGTGGCGTCAATCACCACGTCGCCGCTGGGCACGATGGGGCCGTTCAGGGCGACGGTGCCGCCTGCCAGCGC
Organism: Ardenticatenaceae bacterium; assembly: GCA_020634455.1. Lineage (GTDB taxonomy): Bacteria > Chloroflexota > Anaerolineae > Promineifilales > Promineifilaceae > Leptofilum. The sequence goes on from JACKBQ010000001.1 coordinate 3,539,974, forward strand.
CGGATCGAAGCTGATGGTGCCACCAGGGGCAATGCGGGTCAGGGCATCACGCAGTGAGCCGTCGCCGCTGTTGGTCAGTGTGGTTACCGTTAGCTCGGTGGGCGGAGGCAGCGGCTTCACGCGCACCTGGTCTAGCGAAGTGGTGGTGCCAGCAGGCACCGAGAAGCCGTAGCCCCACACTTCTTCCAAGCTCAGGCCGTCGTCCGGTGCGCCAGCGGGCTGCTCGGCGCTGCGGGCAAAGCTGGTGAAGGGAATCTCAACCTGCTGCCAGCCAGTGAAGTTGTCTACAAAGCTGCTTTCAAACCGTTCGGCCGTATCTGGCCCCTGGTAAACGCGAATGTAGTCAACGGCCATCGATTGTGGCAGTTGCAGGTTAGGGTCTACTGTGCCGCCAAAGTTACCGCCGATGGCTACGTTTAGCAGCAGGTAGACAGGGTCGTTGAAGACCCATTCTCCCGAAACATCAGCCGGGGTAGCGGTGTGATAGAGGATGCCGTCTACGTACCAATCAATGCGGTTTGGCTGCCATTCGATGGTGAAGGTGTGGTAATTGTCGGAAACGGGGCCGCCAAAGTCGTAGACGTTGCCGAAGCTTTGACCGCCGGAGTAGCCGGGGCCATGCACGGTGCCGAAGATTTCGTTGGGCAGGCGGCTGACGTATTCCATGAAGTCAATTTCGCCTGTTTGCGGCCAATCTACCACATCAATGTCGGTACCCAGGCTCCAGAAGGCGGGCCAAAGACCAGCTTCGCCACTGGGGACAAGGATGCGGGATTCGATACGGCCGTATGCAAATTCAGCCTTGCGCCAGGAGATTAACCGGGCAGAGGTGTACTCACACGGGCCGTAGTAACAATCCAGTGATCCATCGGCTTCACGCACGGTGAGTACCATGTTGCCGTTGCCGTCGGTGGCGGCATTGGCCGGGTCGTCTGTGTAATATTGGAATTCGTCGTTGCCCCAGCCGGGAATGCCGTTGACTGTACCGTCGCCAATTTCATAACTCCAATATTCTGGGTTTGGCGGCGTACCGACTGGCTCGTTGAACTCTTCGCTCCACACCATGCTCCAACCAGCGGGGCCGGGGTCTGCGGCGCGGTTTTCTTTCAGATTAACGGTGACTTCGTCGCCGCTGTTGCTGCCGTAATACCAGAAGGTGAGCGCTTCACCGTTGCTCCAGTTTTGCCCCAGGGCAAAGTCACGGCTGAAGGTGGCTGGCGCAGGGGCTACACGGCTAAATACGGCCGTAGCGCGCAACCAGGCCACACCATACCGGGCAACGGCCGTTGCATTATTGCCTTTGGCCAGCGCATCAGCCGCACCATCCATTTGGGTTTGCGCCTGCCTGATCCAGTTGGCCGCCCCATTACTGGCAATGGCCAGGTCTAGCTGCAACTGAGCCAGATTGCCTGCCGCGCTTACCAAATCCGCCACAATTGCCTGAATAGCGCTCACAGGAGCACCTGGCGCGTTGTCTGCCAGCTCCAGGAAGATGACGGCTTGGGTGATGCGGCTCATGGCGGTAGAACCATAGGTGGCGTCTAGATAGTAATCATTTTGCCAATTTTGCGGCAAAAGGCTGCGCTCAAGCTGAATGAGGGTGCGTTGGAGCCACTTGTCTGTTTGGGCGTTGCCGGAGGGGATGAGCGCCATCACCTCTGCATAGGCAGTTTCCAGCGCGACGCGGGGAGCAGTTTCAACGGGCGGAGCCACGTTTAGAACGGTCTCAAAGGCATCTTGGCCGGGAATGGCAAGGGAATCGGCGGCGGTGATTTCGGCCGTTTCTAATCCAACTAAACCATTTGTCTCCCACAGGTAATCGCCCTTCTCAAAGTCGTCCAGCAGGTTCTTGTCGTACGGATCATTTTCCTGAATGAACGCACCCGCCTGCATGGAAAAGCCTTCAGCCACGTCCACCGGGTTGCTCAGGCGCAAAATGACGCTTTCGTCACCTTCAAATTTTGTATCTTCCAATGTTTCCAGCGGGAATGTCAGTTCAGACGGGCCGCCGTTGACAAAGGTTAGTGTGCCGGAGGTCGTATTGTAATCTTTTCCTGGCGTGGCAGAACCAACCTCTGTTGTGTAATCCACCGACACCTGGGCCGGATCGTCACTGTTCATGGGGCGGTTGAGCTTCACAACGATGTTGCCTGTGGTGCCTTCATCCACCTCGTAACGAGCGCTGGCAAAGGTGACAGCAAGGGCAGGAATTTCGGCTACACCGTAAACGGCCGCATCATCTACAAAGTAGGTCAGTTCGCTGCCGGTGTTGAGCGTACCAAACGCCCAGCCGTGTACCTGCGTCAGTGTGAAGCCGTCGTTGGGTGCGCCGTTGCCAATGTCTTTGCGCACAAAGCTGGCAAAGGGGATTTCAAACAGCTTCCAGCCGGAGAAATCGTCTACCAAGGCCACGCTGAACCGCTCGGCATCATCTGTGGTGGAGCCGGGGTTACGATTGTCTATGATGTCTACGAACAGGCCAGTGCCAGTATTGAGACCATACAGCCAAAAGCTGAACCCTTCGTAGCTGCTCCAATCTTGCGGCACCCAGGTGTCTACGGTTTCGTTCTCAAACGCATGCACAAACCCGGCAAACGCGGTTACGTCCCCAGTCATCGCCAGCACATTGTTGCCTGCGGCGGAGCCGGGCACGGGCGCTGATGGTGCATCGGTAATGGCAATGGAGATCGGGCTGCCGTCGCTAAACGTTACAAAGCCGATGGAAACGCCGTCGCCATTTACGCCAGAGGGCAGGCCATTTTCAAAATCATCAATGATGACCGATGGCGGGTTAGGTGTACCGCTGGAGAAGACCCAGTAGTCGGTGCGGAAGTTTACGTCGGAGCCGGAGTTGCCAATGACGGCGATGACGATGTTGACCAGTTGGCCATTGCCGCCGTTAGCTACCGAGACGGCATCCAGCACGCCGTTGCCGCCGGTGAAGAAGGAGTTGTCGTCGAAGAAGTCGGCCAGCGGAATGGAAACTTGTTGCCAGCCACCGCCGCTAATGGCACAAGGCCCAGCGGCCGAAACCACACAGTTGAACTGGAATTCGTCGTCAACGGCCGTTTCTGCCAAATCATCCCCGGTATCATCCTCTTGCAGGTTAATTTCCAGGGTGTAATCCTGCCCTGCGTCTGGGTTGATCCAGAAGCTAAACGTGTCTACCGTGGACAAATCCAGCAGGTTGGTACGGCCGAATCCGCCAAAGAAGCCCGGCACACCGCCAGACCCCCAACCAGTCTCCAATGAGAACACGCCACCATTGCTGGGGGGCAAATCGGCCGTGTTCGGGGCAATGCCACCGCCGCCAACGGCACCGCCAAAGGCGAACCAGCCGTTGCCAAACGGATCGCCATGCTCCATGTCGTCAAACACCAGCAGGCTACCACCGCCGCCCAGTGGGCCGCCAGCAGTGAAGGAAAGCTGGTCAAAATCCACCTCAACAGTCGAGCCAGGAGCGCCCGCAACGCCGGAAACAACCACCACAACCTCATCCAGGTTGCCGTTGAAGCTGCCGTCGCCGCCAGTTGCCAGGTCAGTAAAACCGCTCAGCGGGGCGCTAACCAGCGTCCATTGGTCGTCGAAGGAGGCGCTGGTAAAGACCGTGTCCAGCCGGAAGGAATCTTCCGCGCCATCGGTCCAGCCGTCGCCGTTCAAATCTTCACGCAGGGTGATTTCCAGAGTGTACTGGCTCACCGTGGCGTCGCTTTGGTTGAGTACCCATACGTTAAACCAGGGATCAGCCGGTGCGGCTGGTTGGGTGGCGTTGTCAAAATTTTTGAAGAAGCCGCCGTAAAAAACGGAGTTGGAGCCATCGCCACCCCAGCCGGTGCTGAGGTAGAAACTACCTTCCTGCGGTCGGTCGCTCAATGCGCCACCGCCACCGCCAGCGGCATTGCCGCCAAAAAAGCCCCAATCGGAGGCATCTCCATCCTCAAAATCGTCAATGACGGCATCTGGCGTGGCCGCCAGCACGGCACCAGAACGACTGCCCAAGGGCACCATAAAGCCAGTGATAAAAATGGTTACCAAGGCCATGATTAAAAATAATCGTGTTTTACTTTTCATCCTTAAATTTCCTTTCAGGGGATGGGCTTGATGTTAAGAAGCAATGTCATCACCCTGTGCCATGGATTGGCCTGGCCTATTGCAGTTTTAAAATAGACCAATAATCCTTTTTGTTACGATGGTGTTGTGTTTAGGGATTAATTTTTTATTCTGGCAATAAAGGAGCCCTCCTTATTGTTTTATTTTAGGCAAAAGCATTGTCTTTATGTAAAAGCGGGAAAGCCCTTTAAATAAAACGAAGCCATTTCTCCCGCTTTTACTTGAGCAAACCACAGAGAAATCACTCTGTAGTTTTTAACGAACTTTCTGTGGTTTGCTTAATTACTCCTGCGGTTGTCTTCAGTCCTGAATTTTCGTGTTTGTGTGTATTGTTAAATTGCGTGCACACAAACCCAATCAACCATCACTTTTGCCTGATTGTGTTTTATCTTTGTCATCGTTTCTTCGGGAAGACCGTAATAAGGTGCCTGCACACCGTTGGTCTTGAAGGGGTAAATGCCCCCTAAAGCAACGTTCAAAATCAGGAATTTGTCATTGTCGAATACCCAAGGGCCAAAGAAATTGATCATGGGGCACGTGGCGCGGTACATCACAAGTCCATCCACTCTGAATATGATTTGATCAGGTGCCCAGTCAACTGTGTAGGTATGCCAGGCGGTGGCATCGGTACCGTTCTGGAAAAATAGCTTATTGGCCAAACCGGCTTCGCCTGAGTAGCCAGGGCCGTGCACGGCACAGCCGATCCAGTCTGGCTCACCGACATATTCCATCACGTCAATCTCGCCGGTTTCGGGCCAACGGCCGTTTCCCATCAGCCAAAAGGCAGGCCACAAACCCGCGCCAACAGGCAACTTCATCCGTGCCGAAGCCGAACCGTAGGTAAAGTGGAATTTCTCTCTGGTATCAATTCGTCCAGAAATGAAGTCAAAGCATTGTCCGTCAGCGGTTTTGAACTGGGGCTGATAGCGTGGATGCAGGACCAGGACGTGGTTTTCTTTTCCGTCAGCATCCTGCATTCCGGTAATGTAAACCGTTTCGTCTGAATCCACGTATGCTTGCTGTTCATTGTTGACGACTGAACCAGTGATGCGCACATTCCATTTGGAACGATCCAGCTGCCCGGAGCTGAAATCATCAAAAAATAGCAAGGACGGGGTGGTTTGGTTCGGTAAATGATCAGGTAATAACATCGCCCAGCCTCAAAGATTTCTTTCAGTTCGAAATTGGTTGATAAACCCGAACATAATCCACATAGAGGTTCTGGGGAAATTCTGTATCCAGGGCGATTGTGCCACCGAGGGTTCCGCCCAGGGCGAGGTTGAGAATGATGAAAAATGGTTGGTCAAAGACCCATTCTCGATCCCCAACCGCGTCGCGGCTCAGTTCAGAGTAAAGTTCTCCGTCATAAAACCAACGAATGCCGTCAACGTCCCATTCGACCGAGAATGTGTGGAAGTCGTCGGCGATGGGGTACTCCTGGCGGTTCCATTTGGTGAGCCCGCCCGCGCCAGCGTAGCCTGGCCCGTGGATGGTGCCCACAACCAGGTCCGGCTCTCGTCCAACATACTCCATGATGTCAATCTCACCGACGTTGGGCCAGGTGCTGTCGGCTGGATCGGCGGTATCACGGCCGAAATTATCACCGAGCATCCAGAAGGCGGGCCAGGTACCTACCCCGGCAGGCACTTTAATACGCGCTTCGATACGGCCGTACTGAAACGCCTGCAATCCCTGGGTCAAGATTCGCGCCGATGTGTAATATGAACCATCAAACTTTTCTTGCCTGGCTTCTATCACCAGTAGGCCATTCTCCAATCGGACGTTTTCAGGGCGGTCGGTGTAGTATTGCGCTTCGCCATTGCCCCAGCCGCCCGCGCCCAGGTCAAAGGTCCAATTCGCTGGGTTGAGGCTGTCGCCGTCAAATTCATCACTCCAGACAAGCTGCCAGCCTTCATCTTCGTATACAGGCATGGGATTCGGTGTGGCAATGGGCGTAGCGGTGGGAACGGCCGTTGGGGCAGGCGTGTCTGTTGGCAGAACCACTACCTCTGTGGGTGGGGCGGTCGGTTCCACCGGTTCTTCTGCCTGGCAGCCGATGAACAAGAAGGCAAAACATAGTAAGAGCAGAAACTTTATTTTCATAATCAACATTCCCTGAGTTGAACCAATGCCGATGCTAAGCAAATCACAGAAAGTAGCTTGAAAAACGAAGAACGAAGGGCGATTCCCCTGTGATTTGTTTAAGTAAAAACCAAATTTGCACTCAGCCTAATGCAAAATTTGCATACAAGGCTGACGGCCGTATAGATGGATACGGCCGTCAGCCTTACGAGAACGCGCAAAGGCCTGGACTTGTAATTGACGCGCTATCCTTTAACAGAACCTTCAGTCAATCCCGCAATGATGTAACGTTGCAAGAACATGAACAACACCAGCATCGGGATCATCAACATGATTACGGCGGCGGCCAGCGCAGGCCAATTGCTGCCGTAAACCCCTTCAAAGACAATCAAACCACGGGTGATTGGGTAAAAGTCGTCGTTTGTTAGATAAATCGTGGGCAGGATTAGCTCATTCCAGATGCCGATGGCGTGCAGCACCGTGACCGTAGCGACGGCGGGTCGGATGAGCGGCAGGATAATTGTCAGGATATAGCGGACATAGCCGCACCCGTCCATCGCCGCTGATTCATCCAGTTCCTTAGGAATGGATTTGATGTAGTTCACCATGATGATGACGCCAATCGGGTTGATTAGGAAGAGCAAAATGTAGCCAATTCGCGTGTTGTATAGTCCCAAATGCAGGATTAACTGGAATTGGGGAATTAGTGCTGGCGGCAGGAACAAGGCAATCACGTAGAGGGTCAGAATGTACTTGCTATACCGTCCATAGCCCCGAGCAATGGGAAAAGCCAGAAACACGGTGGTAATGACGAAGATTGTGGTGGCAACGGCCGTATACAACGCCGAATTCAGCAAATAACCAGGAAAATTAGCCAGATTCCAGGCATCTACATAATTTTGGAAGTTTAGCGCTTCTGGCAGCCCCGTTGCGTTCCGAAAGAACTCTCCCAGCGATTTGAATGACGTGAGGAAAAGCATCAGGAGCGGGCCAATATAAAGCACGGCTACTACCGACAAGAACAAGTACGATCCAATTTTTGCCCAGTTGAGGCGAGATAGACCGGATTGGTTTTGCAAATCTCTATTTGTTAACGTGCTCATTATAAATACCTCTGCTCACGGCGATTAACGATATATTGCGCCGTAAAACCAATAATCAAAACCAGGAAAAACAAAACAATCGAGGCAGCGGCGGCAAAACCCTGGCGAAATGAGCTGGAAACAGACCCCGATGCCTGGCCAAAACCTTGGGCAAACACAAGGTAACCAAGCACCTGCGTTCCCGGCCGATAGCCAATGAGCACTAGGAACAACTGCCAGGCTTGAAGAGAACCGATGATATTCAGAAGAAAATTTGTATTGATGCTTGGGGTTAAAAGAGGCCAGGTGACATTTTTGAACAGCTGCCAGCGACCTGCGCCATCTATTCGACCGGCCTCATACAATTCGCTCGGAATCGTCTGTAAACCAGCCAGGAATATCACCATCGTTACCCCCATGTTGGCCCATATTTGCACGGCAATAACCCAGGCAAAGGCTGCATTGGGTTGCCCACCAAGAAATTCTGATTGCCCACCAAACAAAGCCAGCAGTTGGGCCACTGGGCCATTTCCTGGTAACAGAAATAGCTTCCACATTAACCCCTGAATAGCTACCCCTAAAATTACTGGCAGGAAAAACAGCGTTCTAAAAAACGTTCGTCCCTTCAGATTTTGGTTCAATACAAGGGCAACGATTAGCCCAAACGTAAACTGAATGAAGGTCACAAACACCATGAAAACCAGTGTTCGCTGTAGAGCATCAATATTGTCACGCGAGGCCACACCACGAAAAAGGAATTCTCGATAATTATCTAATCCAATCCAGTTGATTGTGGCTCCGCGAATGCCTGTTGCGTCTGTGAATGAATAGTAAGTTGTGGCAATAGACGGCCCCAAGGCAATGATCACGTACAAAAGAAACCCTGGTAAAAGCAGCAACAAGGGTGTTGCTTTCCTTAGGCGGCTCCCGCCGCTACCAAACAGGTTGGTGTCCATATTCATCCCTCCAAATATTTTAGAGATAGGCTTCTTGATAAGAGAAGCCTATCTCTTTTATTTCGCTACTTAGCGGCTAGCCTGGTCTACTGGCTATCAAGCCCAGCTTGCAGATCTGCCTGAGCCTGGTCGGCCAGAGCAGCAGCATCTTCCCATTCATTGAATGGCTTGAACCAGGCTGCGCCTTGTGAGGCGTTTGCCCACTGTCCGGCACCCTTTGGAGCAACCCAATATTGCTCAAAGCCAACGCGGTAGTTTTCCAAATAGGGGGCTACTTCCCGCCCAAGTTGGCTATCCAGAGTTGCTGTGGGCTGGGTCGGGATAAAGCCTACGGCATTAACGAACTCTTGATAATTGGCCGGTTCTGAGAACATAGCTAAGTAATCAACGGCAGCTTCCTGGTTGGGTGAATCGGCTGCAATGGCCCAGCCTTGGTCATATTTGCCAAACAAGTACTGGTTGTCTTCAGGATTGTCGCTGCCAGGGAAGGGGATGTACGTCCATTCAAATTCTGGAGCGGCATCTTCAAGTGCTGGCGCTTGCCATACACCGGTAGGCATGAAGGCGACATCGCCAGCAGCGTAGCGCGCGGGAGCGGCATCGTGGGACAGACCGGTTACGCCACTTTCCAGCATTTGGGTGGCAAAGATTTGATACCGTTCAAAGAGTTCCAGGGATTTGTCATCGTTCCAGGTGATGGTGCCAGTCCAGAGACCTTCCACCAGAGCGGCCTGGTCGGGGTATTCGGCCCCAAGCAAACCATACGCACCCACGAAGATAGGCCAACCATCGCCGCCACCAGCGGTCATGCAAGAAAAGCCGGCAGCCGTGATAGCGTCACAAGCCGCGACGAGTTCGGTCCAGGTGGTGGGAATAGCTACGCCGACTTCGGCGAGAAGGTCTTTGTTTACAAACATACCGCTGTAGGAAACACGGCCCAGATTGATGGAATAGACTTTGCCGTTGTATGAACCGGCATCCTGGATGGTCGCCGTATCATAGTTTTGCACAAAGGGTTGGTCGGTAATATCCAACAGAAGACCAGCCTCGATCAGCGTTTGCCAGGCGGGTGGCGTTACGTCGGTCATGTATGGTTGGGCTGCATTAGAGAAGCCAAAGATGTCAATAACATCAATATCATTGGCGGTTAGCCGGGTCTGGGTAACGGTGGCCAAATCGCCGGTTTCCACGACTGACATATCAACGGTTACATTGGGATAGGCAGCTTGGAATTTCTCATTGAATGCCTGCATGAATTCCACCATTGGGGGATTTTGATGGATGAGGACGCGGAGTGTAACTGGCTCGGCTTCTTCTGACGCAGCCTCTTCTGCGGGGGTGTCAGCTGCTGGAGCATCTGCCTCGGTTGAGGGGCTTTCTTCAGCCGGCTCATCGGCTCCGCCGCCACAGGCTATTAGCAGCGTGCCAAGAAGTAGCAAAAACAAGATGTGTAAAAATCTGATATTTTTCATTTTTCTCTCCTCCAGGGATCGATAGATTTCAATTTATTTAGAAAGTGTTGGGCAACAAGCAAGAGCTGACTTGTGCCAGACAAAGTTGATGGCCGTTCATTTGCTCAAATCTGCCTTATATGCACCTCCTTTTGGCTTTCTATTCAGTTGTGTTCGCCTGCGGAAATTGAAAGCGTTTTCGCTATTTTGTGACATTAGCTGCGGTTTATTTGAAAACGTTTTCAAAATAATAAACTAACCTGATGCATTTGTCAATATAGACAATTAAATTGACGTATATCTGTGAATAATGCACAGATTGGTTTTCTCTGGTAAGAGGCAGTAGAAGAAACGGCCGTCTGGTCAAGAAAACGTTTTCAGTTATAATATCCCCTCCGAGGTAACTTATGCCCAATAAAAAAATCACTATCGAAGATATTGCCCAGCAGGCAAATGTTTCCATTAGCACGGTCTCGCGGGTTTTGCGTAAAACAAGTGGTGTGGCCGCTGACAAACGAAAAGCGGTCTTGCAAGCCGTGTCCGATCTGGATTACCGTCCCAATGTGTTTGCCCAAAGTTTGGCCAGTGGGCAATCTATGACGATTGGGGTGGTGACCCATAATTTTGGCAGCCCGTTTTATGATGGTATTTTGCGGGGAATTTTGCAGGGGCTGGAAGGATCGGAGTATTCACCGCTGTTTGCAGACGGCCGTTGGGACAAAACTATTGAGCAGAATGCACTGCAAGCCTTTTTGGACCGTCGGGTGGATGGATTGATCTTCGTGGGCGGGCAGCTTTCGGAAGCGGAGATGGTGGAGGTGGCGCGAAAAACGCCGCTGATTTCGGTTGCAAGAATTATTGACGCACTCGCAGAGCAATGTATTCACATTGATAATTACCAGGCTGCCTATGAAATGACACGATATTTGCTGGACATGGGTCATCGCAACATTGCCCATATTACGGCCAAGATGCATTATCAGGAAACTGTATCGGATGTTTGGCAGCGGTATGCGGGCTATGAGCAAGCGTTGCAGGATGCGGGTATTGCGGTTGATCCGGCGTTGGTGGTGGAAGGGAATTTGATGCAGCAGTCTGGGGCGATGGCGGTGGAGATGTTGCTGATGGGTAAACGGCCGTTCTCTGCCATATTTTCTGCAAATGACCAGATGGCTTTTGGCGCACGTCTGGCGCTATACCGGCGGGGGATTCGCGTGCCTGATGACATCTCTCTGACCGGCTTTGATGATGAAATGACGGCTGCTTTTACCTTGCCGCCGCTGACGACGGTGCGGCAGCCATCGGTGGAGATGGGAGAGGCGGCCGCAACGGCCGTTCTGGACCTGATTAATGGCGATACTGTAGCGGAGCAGCTGTTCAAGTGCCAGATTATTGTGCGCGAATCTGTCTCGCGGCTTCGATGAGGTAGATGGCGCCCTCCGATAATTTTTGTAAATACAATGTTTGTCTCATTGGCAAGAAGGATTCGGCAGATAGGAAACCAATTTTTGGCCGATAACTTGAGTAAACCTCAGAGACAGGACTTCTCGCTATTTTCTGCGGTTTACTCAATCGTGTAGATTTTTTATGGTTGCGCAGCTTGCCCTGAGTTGGGCGAAAGCATCAGTGATGAACTGTCTACCACTTCAAAATTATCCCCGGTAATCACATCCATTTCATGCAGTAAATCGTTGTCCCAACGGCCGTCTGGCACGCCAGAGATGTACCAGGCGGAGCCATTGTCTGCCAGGATGAGGCCGTACGTTTTGAACGCCTGCAAAATCACCTGCATTTCGGGTGAGAAGCCGGAGATGTCGTAATCGGCGCGCAGGCGCAGGCGCAGCCCCATTGGCGGATAGTCTGTGTCGGTTATGTTGGAGGCGTCGTGACGGGCGGGCCAGACGTGGACGGCTTGGGTTTCGGGCGCAGTGAAGCGAATGGCGTGGCGAATTTCGCCGCTGGCAACTTCATCGTACCGGATGAGTCCGGGCAGGATGGGCAGCCCGGCGGCATCGGCCGAGGTCCAGCCGTCTGGCCGTAAATCGTGCGAATTCAGGTCATAGACCGCGCCGTTGGCCGCCTCCCAACTGCCATTTCCTTGGGGATAAGCGTCAAACAGTTCGTACAGCATACAATTTCCTGTGTCCAGAACGAGAACGTGGCGATCGTCGGTGCCATCTGGGCCGCCTTCAATGGGGGCATTGGGCGGGACGGGGTATGGGCCAGGGTCGCTTTCGCCGGGCCAGTTGACGAAGGTGATGGTAACCAGGGGCTGGCTGCCGGGCACCTCAACGTAAGGAATGCCGATGGGGCTGTTGGAACCGGGCGGCCAGACGCCTGAGCCAAAATCGGGGTGCAGCCCTGTGTTTGCGCCGATGGTGTTGATGTAGTTGGCAGAGTTGGGGTGGACGGGCAAGCTGTCTACGGGCGTGTTCCAAATGTTATCGCCGGGGAAAATGTCGCAGCCGCCAATTTGGGGTGGCGGGGTGCCTGGTTTGACGGTGAGGGGCAGGTACAGGTTGTTGCTGCCCGTGGGGCTGGCGGTGGCGCGTTGGTAAACGGCTGTTCCCCCCACAATTGCCCCGATAATGAGTAACAAAATAACGATTCTTGCGCTTTTTGTAGTAACGTTTGGCATCTGTGCCTCCCTAAATTAACCATAAATTAACGATACGGCCGTAACCTCTCTCTAATCCCAAATGGTTTTGCCAGATGATACCTAGCAGTTGGCGGAATGCAACGTGCGGTTGTGTGTCTGTGCCTGGCGTGAGGAAGGAAGAGGTTGAACAAAATGAAAGTTCGCATTTTAACGGTGTTGGCGATTTTTGTGGGAGTGATGTTGTTGGTGGGGCAAATTTTAGTGGGAACGGCCGTTGCCGCCCACTCGAATGCTATTTTGGGATTGGACAGTCAGCTAGTTAGCCAATCACTCATTACCAGAACAATCACAATGACATCAACCCGACCAGTTTCTATTGTTAATCGCCCTTCTACGCCAACCGCCGCATTAAAATGTGTTCCTGAAGCTCCGCAAATCACAATTTGTCCCACATTGTTACCGATAATAGGTAAATCACCTTTTCAATTTTTGGGTGGCTTGATGACGTTAGTTGCAGATAGTGGGTTGAGGGTCAAAGGCCTTACAACCTTTGTAACTAATTCCGTAACAATAAACTACGCTTCTTTACAGTTTTCAAAAAATCCAGAAAGTATTAAATGGGAACATTTAGATAGCGGTCAATCTGGCTCGGTTGATTTTGATAATAGCAACCCGATTCTCGAGAATATTCCCGTAAATGCAGGCATGGTTGGTGCCCAACCCATAAAGATCGACTTTTTGCGACAGGATGCTGAACCAATTTCGCTTGTTTTTACCTTCTTCTACATTCCCAATGGCGACTTTTCAGACCCGGAAACAAATAATAACCAATGGAATTTGGAAGCAAATGTCAATGGGGCACAGGTTGCGAGACCACGGATTAAAAATGACTTACTTCAACTATTTGTTTCTGATAGTGCGGCGGCAGATCCATACAAATTAATCTGCAGTCCTGCGAAAGTAGGATTTGCGTTGGCTTCAATTGATTTGGAACTGCCGACTGAAGGTGAATTTTACTTGAGGGTGCAGGGCACCGTTTTTACCCAAGACCAAAACCCCAGCAACAGCAGCACCTTTGATGCATTTGAAGTGGTCATAGATGGTAACGTGGCGGATCGGGTGAGCAATATAGATCAGCCCATTCGCTGTGATCCGGTGATTAACCGGCAGGTGGTGGTGGATTCGCGCATTCCGCTAAGTGGCTACGCCGGGAACACAACTATTAGCCTGGAAAACCACCGCCGTTTCGATGACCAGTACGACACGTATACCGAGATTGATATGGTTTGGATTGATTATTAGGGGTTCGGTGAGCGGTAATCGGTAAGCAGTATTCAGTGAACAGTAAACAGGTGTTTACAGAAAAGACGACATGAGCCTGGGCTCAACACCATGAATGAAAATCAACAGATTTCGCAGATTCAACAGATTTTAATCCGCGTTCATCCGCGCTGGTCCGCGTCCTATTTTTGAAGAAGCTAGTTTGGAGAGAAATTTTATGAAGCGTACGGCCGTATCTCATCTCATTATCTCGCTCATTTTGGGCATGTTGGGGGTTGGTTTGGTGGCTTGCTCGTTGGCGGCTGGCGAAACGGCCGTTGCCGAAGGCGGCGCAACAATCCCCACGCCTACTGCTGCGGAAGATGTAGTGGCAAACGAGGTGATGACGGATACGGCCGTAACCGAAGAAGAAGTGGTGCAAGAAACGGCCGTACCACCCACACCAACCCCCGCCCCACAACCCTGCCAAACCCAAGAAACCCTAATGACGCCAGAAAAAATAGACGAGCAGCTAACTGGCGACAAACAATTTGCCAACCAAAACCTCAGCGGCGTAGATTTCAGCGGCAAAGACCTGTCCGGCGCAAATTTTGAATGTGCCAGCCTGACTGGTGCCAATCTAACCGGAGTAACCCTGACCCACGCAATTTTGAGTCGAGCCAACTTGACAGAAGCCGACCTTGGAGATGGGAAGATGACCAACAATGGCGAATGTACGCCTCGGCAGGAAAACGAACCAAGCAAGCTGCCAGATTTTTACCAGCTCATGCTTTCTGGCGCAGATTTCACTAGCGTTTGCCTACGTGGAGCAGACTTTGTAGCCGCAAATTTAACTGGTGCCTATTTTGAAGGTGCCGATTTAACCGAGGCCAATTTTTACCATGCTGGCTTAGCTGGTGCGCATTTCAATACCGCAAATTTGACCCAAGCTCAATTTTATTACGATGGGCTGAATAGGCCGGGATGCCAGGGTGATAACTGCACAATCACTCTGGCAAATGCGGACTTCACGGGAGCAGATTTGAACTTGGCCAATTTTAGTGGTGCGAAGATGCTAACAGTCACCTTATCAAATGTGGAAAACCTCCACACCGCAAATTTGTCTGGCGTTGATTTAACTGGGGCAACCCCACTGGATGGCGACACGCTGAAAGGTGTGAACCTGGCCGGTGCAAATCTGGGGTTTGGAAAAATAGATGAGAGTACCACCAATAAATGTGTTGGAATGAAAGAGAGCAATCCCCTTGATTTCTATAGGGTAAATTGGTCTGGAGCGAATTTATCAGGAGTTTGTTTGCATGGAGCGAATTTGGTTGAAGCCACCTTGAGCGGCGCAAATTTGGCGGGTGCCGATTTGACGAATGCCAATTTGTACAGCGCAACGCTGACTCAGACCGTTTTTTACGTGGACAACATTACCACGACCACTTTATCCAACACCAATTTGGCCTATGCCAATTTATCCGGCGCAGATTTGTATGGCATTGATTTTACAGACTCGGTCACGCTAACGAACGCAAACTTGATGGGAGCCAATCTGACAAAGGCAACGTTTGGCTCTGGTACCATTTTGACCAACGCTACATTTAAGGAAGCTCGTCTGATTGGTGCAATTTTAACCAGCGCTGACTTTACGTTTGTAGATGTTTCCTGGGCGGACATGCGGCAAGCGAAAGTGTGTAGGACGGATTTTTCCAGAGCCAATCTCAATGGGTCGAACTTGAACGATGCGATTTACAGTACCAAGACCCGCTGGCCTGATTATTTTAATCCGCTCCTGGCAGGTGCAATTTGTGAGACCGCGTGTGCCGATGATCCGCCTGCAACTAAATGTGAGCCTGCTTCGACAAAATTCGATAATCCTCCAGGGGGTGGCTGATTATGAGCCTTGTCCACGGTGGTTTTCGGTATTTAGTTGGCGGTTTGCTAGCTGTGATTTTTTTGCTGGTGGCGGGTTTGCTCGTCACGGCCGTTTCCATCCTCACTCAAGAAATTGCCCTGGCGGGAGAACTTGAGAAGGTCTCTATTGTGCCGTCCGTACCCAACACGGCCGTTTCCCAACCCACATCCACTGCCAGCCCAACCTCACCCGCCGTGGTGCAGGGCGTGGTGGTAGCCCAGCCCGCACCCCACCTGCCGCCGGGGAACAAGCTGGGCAAAACGGCAGTCGCCGCTTCCAGTCGCCTCTCCCCCATTTTCACCAAAGAAGTGCAGCATTGGCGACCCCAAATCTTGCAGTGGGCCGCCGCCTACGACCTCGATCCCAACATCGTGGCCACCCTCATGCAAATTGAATCCTGCG
Source organism: Ardenticatenaceae bacterium (assembly GCA_020634455.1). Lineage (GTDB taxonomy): Bacteria > Chloroflexota > Anaerolineae > Promineifilales > Promineifilaceae > Leptofilum. Next base: position 3,555,837 of record JACKBQ010000001.1, read on the forward strand.
GCAATCCAGACGCCGTTTCTTCCGCCGGGGCGGTGGGGCTGTTCCAGGTGTTGCCGCACCATTTTGCCCCCGGCGAGACCATGACCGACCCCGCCACCAACGCCCAGCGCGGGCTGGATTACTTCACCTACGGCTTGGATTATCACGACGGAGACATTTTTCTGACCTTTGCCGGGTACAACGCCGGGCACGGCAGCGTGCTGGCCGCCCCGGCCAACTGGCCGCAGGAAACGCAGCAATATTTTTACTTTAGCCAGGGTATTTACGACGACGCCCGCACCGGGGCGCTGCAAAGCCCCACGCTGGCCGAATGGTTGCAGCTTCGGGGCAACAGCTTGTGCTACCAGGCGGCACAAAGGTTGGGTCTATGAGCATGGCAGAGCAAAACGGGCAACGGCCGTTCTACAAACGCACCTTCTTTTGGCCAGCGATGGCCGGGGTGTTGCTGCTCCTGCTCATCGTGGCGCTAACGGCCGTTCTGCTCGCCCTGGCGGAACAATCCCAAACCAATCGCGCTTTGCTGGCGGAACTGCTCACCGTGCAGGCCAGCAGCGTGGCCCAAAGCACACCGCCGCCCACCCAACCAATTGTTGCCAGCGCCACCGCCCCGCCCACCGATGATTTGCCTACCCAAACCGCCGTGCCCTCGGCAACGGCCGTACCCCCCACAAAACCGATTGGCAGCAGCGATGGCCGGGACGAAGGCACAGCCCCCCGCCTGGTAGACGATTTTTACGTCACTGACGAAGACACCCCACTCACCGTCGGCAATTTGAACAGCCTGCTGCGCAACGATGATTTTGCCGATGCCGTCACCGTCGGCAGTGGCGGCCCCAGCGGGGTGGCCAACGGCACCCTCAGCCTCAACGCCGACGGCACTTTTACCTACCAGCCCCGCACCAACTTTTTTGGCGAAGATGCCTTCATTTACGAAGCGTGCAACGGCACGGGAGCCTGCGCCCTGGCAATGGCCGTAATCGCCATCCGCCCCAGCAACGATCCCCCCATTGCCGACGACGACACCGTGACCGTGAGCGAGGACGACGACCAAGTCACGCTCACCGCCACCCTGCTCAACGGCGATTTGGACATCGAGGCCAATCCGCTGACCATCGCCCAGGTGACGACCAATGCGCCCAGCCAGGTCATTTTTAACCGCAATACCGGGGCGGTCGCCTTTGCGCCGGGAGCTGCGTTTGATTATTTGGCGGTAGGCGAAACGGCCGTTCGCACCTTCCAATACCAGCTAACCGACGGCCTCGCCCTCTCCAACAGCGCCACCGTCACCGTCACCATCACCGGGGCCAACGATTTGCCCCAGGCAGTTGCCGACGGTCTTGCCCCGGCCGACCCGATTTTCGTGGATGAAGACGAAATTTCTGCCGACCTCACTAGCTTGCTGCTGGAAAATGACACCGATCCCGACGATTCTGACCTGCCCAAGCTGGCAATCCACACCATCGCCAACAACAGCGGGGGCGGAACGGCCGTTCTCGCCAGCAGCGGCCTCACCTACAACCCCAACGGCCAGTACGCCGCCTTAAATGAAGGCGACACCGCCACCGACACCTTCACCTACACCATCGCCGACGAGCACGACGTAAGCCAAGCCGCCCAAGTCACCGTCACCATTCGTGGCGTCAACCAGCCGCCCGAACTGGCCGTGAGCAACCCCACCAGCCCCGTCGTCTACTCCGCCACGCTGGGAACGGCCGTAAACATCGCTACCACCGCCACCATCACCGACCCGGACAACGCTGCGCTCAGCCGCTTCACCATCCGCTTTGGCGATGGCGATCGGCTGGACGGGCAAGCTGAGTACGTGCAGCTGACCTTCCAGGGGCAGGTGATTACCAGCACCGGCAGCACGATTACGCTCACCGCCAGCGGCTTGGCGCTTTTGGATTGGCAAACGGCCGTTCAAACCGCCCACTACGTCCATCTCAGCCCCACGCCCACCCCCGGCTGCCGCCAATTCACCTTCCAGGCCACCGACGCCAACAACGGCGCGTCTAATCTGCAAGCCGTCAACGTGGCCGTCGGCAGTGCCACCTGCCCCGCCGCCCGCCACATTTCCCCCAAAGCCGCCCTGTTTTCCCGGAGGATGCCCCAATGACGACCCTGAAACTGCCGCACAAGCTCATTCTGGCCCTCTGCACCGTGGCCGCCCTGGTGACCGCCTGGCAAATTGTGCGCGGCCTCACCTCGCCCGCCGATGATCCGCAGCGGCTGGCCGCCCAACTGCTGCCCGACTCCGGCCAGCCGCTCCAGCTTGGGGCCACGCTTTCCGCCGAGGCGGTGGAAATTGGGGATTTTGTCACGCTGACGCTCATCGTGCGCAACAACCAACCCGTGCCGCTGGAGCCAAAAGTGGCGGTGGAACTGCCTGCCGCCTTGCAATTTGAGGCCGCCCATCTGGCCGAAGATTTGCTGCTGAATGAAACCGACCACGCGCTTTGGTGGTATCCCGAACTGCCAGCCAACGGCGGCGTTGCCGTGCGGGAGCTGTCGCTGCTGGCCTTGCAGCCCACTGCTGGGGAACAGCCGGAGCGGCTCACCGTGCTGCTGTCCGATGGCCGCGAATCGCACACGGTGGTTTTTCCGTTTTGGGCGGGGCAATCGCTGTCGCCAACGGCCGTTTTCCAAGCGACTGATGCGCAGGTGGCCGTGGGGCAGCAGGTGCAATTTACCAACAGCAGCCTGGGGCAAGCCCCACTCAGATACCAGTGGGAATTTGGCGATGGGCAAACCGCCACCGCCGCCGAACCGCGCCACGTTTACACCGAACCGGGGCAGTACGTGGTGCAGCTCACCGTGCAAAATAGTTTGGGGCAGGCCAGCCACAGCCTGCCCATCACCGTTGGTGCGCCCCCGGCGGTGCGGCTGGATTTGAGCCAGCAGATTTACGCCCAGGCCCCGTTTGTGGCCCAGGCATTTTCGGACGGCGGCAGCGAGACAACGTTGCAATGGCAAATGGGGGATGGCGCGGCGCACAACGGTTTTTGGGTGGAGCACAGCTACGCCCAGCCGGGAGAATACGTGGTGCAGCTCACGGCCACCAATCCATTTGGAAGCAGCAGCGCCTCGGCGCTGGTTGTGGTGCAGGCGAGCGACCTGAATCCCAACCCGCCAACGGTTCCGGCAACGGCCGTTCCCCAAACCGCCGCCACCCCCGACTACATGGCCCTGCCCATCCAGCTCCAGGCCAATGCCGCTGCGGATGCGCTGCCCCTGCCGCAGCAGTTGCTCTGGTACACCAACGAGGCGCGGCGGCAAGCGAACCAGCCCCCCGTGACCCTCTCGCTAAGCCTGAGTCAGGCGGCGCAGGTTCACGCCAACGACGCCGCCAACAATTTTGTGGCGGACCACCTCGGCTCCGACGGCACCAATCCGTACGACCGGGTGGAGCGGGCTGGCTACGTGGACGGCTTTTTGATTGGCGAGGTGACGGCGTGGGGGTTCAACACCGCTCGCAGCGCGGTGCAGTTCTGGCTAGACAGCCCGGAGCATCGGCGCACGCTGCTCAATCCGCTGGCGGATGAAATCGGCGCGGCGGAGGCGACCAACTACGATTCGCAATTTGTGTGGCATTGGGTGATTGAGTTTACCAGCTACGAACTGCCGGGAGAAACGGCCGTAACCTACCTCAGTCCCACCATCACCCCCACGCCGCCGCCTACCGCCACCGCTGCCTACACCGCCACGCCCACACCCACGGGCACGGCCACCGCGACCACCACGCCCACGGCCACCGGCACGTCGCTACCTACCGCGACGCCCACCGAAACGGCCACACCCACGCCCACATTCACGCCAACCGCCACCGCCAGCCCAACATTAACACCCACCAGCACGCCGACCGCCACCATCACCTCCACACCAACCGAGACGGGAGAACGGCCGTAGCCTGAATCAACCAACCTCCCGCAGGTTTGCAACGGAGACTTTATGAGCACAAGCTCAACACCATAAATGAAAATCAACAGATTTCGCAGATTAACAAGATTTAATCCGCGTTCATCCGCGCTAGTCTGCGTCCCATATACGAAGGAGGAAATACCAATGAAGCAAAACAAACACAAAATTTGGGGATTTCTACTCAGCTTGCTCAGCCTGTGCGCCCTGCTGCTGGTCATCAACCTGCTCAGCCAAAGCCCCCAACCCGCCCACGCCCACACCGCCCAGCAAACTAACAACCCACCACTCGAAATTTTGGTTAACAACGTATGTAGCAAATATAACGATTCGTCTACTACTAATAATCCGACACCACAGGCCGGTCAAGATGAGCGTTTTCGGTTTGGTGACGAAAATAGTCACTACTTTAAATTTTGGGGTAAAAGTGGCAATGTTTACAAAATTACGACAAATCTTTTCAACGGCCCATCGGTTAACCCAGTAATTGGTGTAGATACGGTGCTTTATGTTTATCGTGACAATCCACTTGAACACCCAGGCCAAACCCCACTTGAGCAAAACGATGACAAAATCATTCTTGTGACACCTATACCCGATGCAGCAAATGATCCTTATGAATCTGAAATCACCTTTCTCGCAGAGGAAGATCGATATTACTACATTGAGGTGCGAAACCTGGTTGAAAACGGGAATGGTACTTACTGTTTGGGCATAGAATTTCGGCCAGATTTGACAGACGCTACACATTTGCCAGACAAATGTGAGCCGAATAATTCATTTGAGCTTGCCTGTGAAGTTCAGATAGAGCCATTTGATGGGAAAGCCTATACTGCTCAGACGTTCAATTTTAAGCCGCCTGAAGAAACGAGTGCCGATTATGATTATTACAAAATTTGGGTGAAACCGGGGGAGCGTTACACCTGCACGACAACCGTGATCCAATTGGGAAACGATACCAAAATGACTTTGTTTGATGAGCATGAAAATGTGCTTGGCGTGAATGATGACAAACCACTTGAGCCATATGTATCTGATGTGGATGAAGGAACCAGAAGCAGCAAAGTTATTTCCAATATTGGCTACACAGGTTGGTTGTATATTTTGGTTGAGCCAGTTGTTGATGAAGTAGATTTTGAGTTAGGCCATCGTTACACATACAAATTTGAGTGTGAAGGAGAGATTTTTGGGCACCCAATTGACAGCCACCAGCCGGGGCCGAGCAACCCATGGGATGCGCCTGCGGGTTCCAGCAGCGGCGCTGCGCCGCTGCCGGGGGGTGTGGCTGAAATCAGTGAAACCGTCGTGGAAGCAACGCCTACCGTGCAGGTGGTGGCCAGCAAGCCAGAGGCGGTCTCTTTTGTGGCGCTGCCGCCGCGTACGCCCACGCCGCTGCCCGCCCAGCCCGGCATTCCGGCCACCTTCACCCTGCAAATCTACTACGATGACAACGACAACGGGCAAAAAGATGAGGGGGAGGGGGTGTCTAATCTGCCTGTCTACCTGTACACGGGGCTGACGGAGACGCCGCTGCAAGCGTTGACCACGGAGGGTGGAGCGGTGTTTGTGCATACGGAAACGGCCGTTGGCACCATCCAGCTCTTTGTCCCCTACCTCAACATCAACCAGGAAATCGCCGTGACAGACGTGCAGGATATTCGCCTGCGCGTGGGCGCACGGTAACAGGAGGCTCGCATGAACAGACCACAACAACCCCAACAGGCAGAAACCTTGCGCGACTGGCTGGCCCAGGCCAACCCCTCGCTGCTGCTGAAGCTGATTTTGACGGCGGGCGCTGCCCTGGCGCTGCTGATTGTGCTGGCGTGGCTGACGTTTGGCGGCGGGCTGGCCAGCTTTTCCGCCATTCCGCTGGAGCCGGGGCAGCCAGTCTCCGCCGCCGATGAGTTTGGCCTGGCGGCGCGGCCGGGGCTGGTGGCCATGCAGGTGGATGGCGTGGATTTGGGCAGCGTGCATCGGCTGGACCCGCCAGCCGCATTGGAAATTGACGGCTTTCGCCTGACGGTGGCCCAGGAATATCTGAATGAAGAATCGCTGCTGGCAGAGCTGGATTTGGGGGCCAACCAGGTGGCCTGGCTGGAAAACAGCGTGATCAACTATGTGTTTTGCTTGCCTGCCAATCGGGGGTATCGGGACATTTTGGCAACGGCCGTTTCCAACCAATCCCTCATCACCCTCACCACCGCCCAGGGCAACCAGTTCGACTTTACCATTGAGGCCGGAGCGCAGGAAACCACAGCTGCCCTCGCCGCCTACACTCGGCAAAAGCAGCCCGCCATCACCCTGCTGTGGCAAAACGGCGACGGCACCGAAGCGTACGTGCTAAAAGGCAGCTACATCCCCTCCATCCACCTGCTGGACGCTTCCGGGCTGGGTGGGGCGCAGGTTGAGCCAGCCCAGACTTTGCCAGAGGCAGATTTGCACGTGCAGCTGGACGGGGTGGATATCCAGACCGACGGCTTGCAGCTGCTGGTGCGCGGTTCCGTGACCAACAGCGGCGTGCAGGCGGGCACGGTGGCGGCGGCCGATATTGCCCTGCTGGGGGATGCGTTGCGCAGCCAAATTGTCTCGGTGGACCCGCCCTTGCCCTGGCAGGTGCCTGCGGGGAATGGGGTGGTGGCGTTTACGGCCGTTTTCCAACGGCCGTTAAGCTCCCATGCCACCCTCACCATCCATGCGCAGGATTTTGCCCTGGAATTTACGGATCGGTAGGGGCGAGGCGGTTGGCCGCCAACGAACGAATGGCGGCAAAACAACCCCACCAACCGCCTCGCCCAATGCGCCTGTCATTCTGAACGGAGCGCAGCGCAGTGAAGAATCCCGCGAGGATGCAATGGCCAAAAGGTTTGTTTTGTGCGGGATTGGCGCAATTGCTACTTGGTTGGGATGCTTCGGAGGACCTCAGCATGACAAGGGGGAGTGTGGGTGGTTATGAAGAAAGTTTGGCCTCAATAACGGCGAGGCTTTCGCGGGAACTGATGGTGTCTGGATGCGCTGGCCCTAGCCGCTTTTCGCGGATGGCCAACGCCTGCCGCATGAGCCGGGCCGATTCGGCAAAATCCCCTTCGTAATACGCCAGCACCGCCAGATTGTTGAGGCTGAGGGCGGTGTCGGGATGGTGGGGGCCGAGCGCTTTTTCTCTGATGGCCAGGGCGCGTTCGTAAAACGGCCGTGCGGCGGGCAGGTCGCCCATCGCTTGCAGGAGGTAGCCGAGGTTGTTGAGGCTGCGGGCAGTATCTGGATGGTCTGGGCCGAGCGCTTTTTCTCTGATGGCCAGGGCGCGTTGGCTAAATGGGAGGGCGGCACGTTTGTTGCCAAAAAAGTCAACGTAGAAATCAATGTGACCGTTTAGGGTTGCGGCGCGTTCGGTTTCAAATTTTTGCGCGTGGGCCAAACCTGCCACAAATATTAGTTGGGGCAGCAATGTTTTGCTGTCTTCCCACGTTTCCATTTGGTTTTGCCGGAAAGGCCAATTTTTTAGCATCAATTCCAGGGCAGTTTCCAGCCAGTTTTGGCGTAGCTCGTCATCCATGCGGCTGCGGGCTACGGCTTGCACCAGGCGGTGCAGGGTCAACGCATCTTCGGCACGCTGCATTAAGCTGTACCGCCGCAGCGCCCCCAGCGCATCGTCCAGCGCCAGTTCATCCGCCACCGCCGTTTGCAACGGTCGTAGAGACGTTGCATGCAACGTCTCTACGGGCAACGTGGCAATTTGCAGAACCAAATCCAGCGGAATGCCTTCCGGGTCCAAAAAGCAGCACAGGTTCAGCAAATCCAGCGCGCCCGGCGTCTTTTTTATTTCGTCAAAGGCCAGTTCCCAGGTGGTACTAATGGTGGCGTGGTACCGCTCCGGCTTTTCCGCCCGCTGCCACAGCTCGTTGTGCCGCTCGGTAAACAGGGCGTGGTATTTGGCAAAGCTGCTGCTCTTGCTGGCCACATACGCCGCCGCGTGTTCCAGCGCCAGCGGCAGCCGCCCCAACGCCTCCGCCAAATCGGCCGCCTCCTGCCATGCTTTGCTTTTTCTTTCGAGACTTTCACCCTCACCCCAGCCCTCTCCCTTTGAGGGAGAGGGAGCCAATTCCCTCCCCCTGCCAGGGGGAGGGTTCGGGTGGGGGTCTATGGCCGCCCCACTGCGCTGAAAAAGAAAATCCACCGCTTCAGCCAACTCAAACAGCCCCAGCTCCAGCACCTGCCCCAGCCCGCCATAGTTTGGGTTGCGGCTGGTAATGAGCACGTGGCCATGGCCGGTGCGGGGCAGGTGGCGGGTTAGCTGCGCTGGCTCAATCTGGTCAGCATTGTCGTACACCAAAAGCCATTTATGGCTCGTTTGCCCCAGCCAGTGCAGCACGGTTTGTACGGCCGCTTGCTGGTCGGTAACGTTGGCGGGCACCAGCCCCAGGCGGCGGGCCAGGCTCATCAGCTCCTCGCCCAGCCCCGGCTCGCTGTCCGCATTTAGCCACTGGATCAGGTCATAATCGTCCAGGTGGGCGTAGCAGTAGGCCAGGGCCACCTGGGTTTTGCCCACGCCACCCAGCCCGGCAATCGTTTGGGTCACCACCGTGGTTTGTCCGGCGCTGAGGGTATCGGCCACCTGCTGCAAAATTTGCGCTCGCCCGGTGAAGTTGGGGTTTTGCGGGTGGGGGATGTGGTGCAGCCGGGTGGCATCCGCCGGGGTGTCGGTCAGTTCTGGCCAATTCACCTGGGGACGGGCTGCCTTCAGTTCTTTTAGCAAGGCTGGCAAGCGGCCGTGTCGCGCCTGGTGCTCCACCAGGGCCACGGCGCGATCCTGCACGCCGCCGCTGCTCAGGCTGTCGTACCCCAGCCCCACCGCGATGTAAATGCGTTCCAACTCGGTGGCGTTAAAATGTTGGCTGATCAAGTCAATGAGTTGTTTGCGAATTTTGCTGTCTACCATGTGTTTTCCTGGCTGATGGTTGGCGTCTGCCAAATGGTGCAGCTATTGTAATGGGTTTTGGGGGAAATGGGAACTGGTTTTGGGGGTGGGTGGTTACGGCCGTTCCTCATCCCACAACTGATCGAATGGGCCAGTGTGCAGGTGGGTCATGGTGGCCGTCAGGCGGCGCGACAAATCGCGGAGTTGGGCAAAGCTGATTGGCTTGTGCAGGACAAAATCGGCCACGTCGCGCAGCTCTTCGCCCCGGCGAGAATCGGCCGTGACCACAATGATCATCATTTGGGCAAAGTGGGGCAGCTGCCGAATGTCGGCCAGCAGGCGGTCGCCGTTGTCTTGGGGCAGGTGGATGTCTAGCAGCAGCAAATCGGGGATTTGGGTGTCCAGGAACTGGCGGGCATCCTGGCCATTGTTCAGGGTGATGGTTTGGTAGCCTGCTGCCGCCAGGGCGAGGGCAAAAATTTCTGCCAGGTTCCCTGCATCCTCAACAACAAGCGCCAGTGGTGTTTTCATCCGAGTCCCTTTTTAAGTCAAATTTCTTTTCAGACACTCGGATGGGGGTGGGGTCACATTTTGCTGGCTGGGTCAGGCAACGGCCGTTGCGCCACCCCGCCGATTATCCCCAGCGGCAACGAGACGGCCGTTTGCCGTGCGAGAAACAGAGTGCGCCCCACCAAAATAGATGCTGCGCGTGGCCCAGCGGTTCACCGGGTAGCCCATCCCCTCTAGCTCATCCACCGCGCCCGGCTGGTAGCCCAGTTCGCACTGCAACGCCCCGTCTTCCACGTGCACGCGGGCCGTGTTCACCGCCTCAGCCAGCGTCATGCGGTAATCCAGCAAATTGCTCAGCACCTGCATAATGGCGCTGCGAATGCGGATGCTGCCGCCGCTGCCCAGCACCAGCCGCGTCTGCCCATCCTTCAGCACAATAACGGGGGTCATCATGGTGGGAATGCGCTGCCCGGCGGGGCGGCTGTGGAAGCCGTTGGGGTGCAAATCGGCCTCGCCCATCATATTGTTGGGGATGTACCCCGTGCCCGGCACCACGTACCCGGCCGACTCGCCCGCCGTGGTGGTGAGGCTCACCGCCAGCCCGTCGCCATCCACCACGCTGAGGTGGCTGGTGTTGTTGGGTGCGGGCGGTTCCGGGGCAAAGGGGGAAGCGGTTTTGCGGTTGAGAGCGTCTTGCACTTCCGCCACGTACTGCTCAATAGACTCATCATCTAGAAAACGGCCGATGGCTTCAGCCACGGGCAGCGCGTCAATGGCGGTTTCCCACAGGTTCCGGGCGCGGTTGGTGGCCACCATGATTTCATACAGCAGTTGCAGATGGCTGGCGGAGCCGTGCGGCCGTTTCTGCAAATCAAAATGGGCCAGCAGCTTGAGGGTAAACGCCGTCAGTACGCCGCCGGTGGAGCTGGGGGGCGGCAGCAAGATGTCGGTGTCGCGGTAGCGCAGGCGGATGGAATCCAGCTTATAAACGGCGTAATTGGCCAGATCATCCGGCGTGAGCAGACCGCCGTTGGCTGCCTGATCGGCCAGCAGCGCCTGGGCCAGCGCGCCGCTTTGGGCGTAAGTGGCTCCTTCGCGGGCCAGGGTTTGCAGCGTGGCGTGCAAATCGGGCACAAACAGATGATCGCCGCCCTGAATCATACGGCCGTTGGGCGAGAATATCGTACGCATCCCGGCGGTGTGGGTGTACAGTGGTTGTAGCAGGGTGCAGGTGTCGGCCTGGAATTTGGCCAGGGGCAGGCCGTCTTGGGCCAGTTTGAGGGCGGGTTGCAGCAACGTTTCTAGCGGGAGACGGCCGTAATCGGCCGCCATCTGGCACAGCCCGGCAATGTTGCCCGGCACCGCTACCGAAGCGCGTCCCAAATAAAAATCTTGCGTCGTGGCTCCAAAATCAATCGTCACCTGATGGAAGTCTAGCGGGTTGGGCGGCGTGCCGTGGAGGCCGGGCGTGTTGCTAAAAAAATCGTAGACGAGGGAACGGCCGTTTTGCGGGTCGTACAGGTGGGCAATGCCGCTGCCGCCCAAATGCACCACGCCAATTTCGGCAATAAACGAGGCAAAGGCGGCGGCGACGGCGGCGTCTACCGCGTTGCCTCCCGCTTGCAAAATTTGTTGTCCGGCAACGGCCGTTTGCGGATCCCCGGCTGCAATCACTCCACGCATGAACTTTGTCTCCTTTTTGCTCTAAGCTTGCTGGGCGCGTAGTTTACCCCATTTTGGGGCGGATGCTTGAGAAATTTTTATAGGAAGCAACGAAGGCGGAAAGGGACATAAGATTTCTTTTCTTCGTTTCTTGGTTCCTTCGTCTCTTTGTATAAATAAAAGCCGCCCTCTCACCGATTGACGTCATTGGCAGAACCAATTCGCCTAAAATGGGGGATCGTGATAGAAAGACCAAACATTTTTTTGCCACAGAATGAGCCAAATGAATGGACGACTCAACCCTCTAAACTCTCTGTGTCCTCTGTGGCATTTTTAATAAGGAAGGATGTATGAATCGCAAGACATTGCCTGCTGTGTTGCAGGCACATTTTGAAACAAATCTCCCCAATTATTTAGACATGCTGCACCAGATGGTAGACATCAACAGCTTCACCGCCTACGCTGCCGGGGTGAACGAACTGGGCCAGCTAACGGCCGAACTGTTTGCCAAACTGGGTTTTGAGGCGGAATTTGTCCAGTCGGCCATTGCTCATTACGGTAAACATTTGGTGCTGACGCGAAACGGCCGTACCAACCAAACCATCGGCCTCGTTTCCCACCTGGACACCGTGTTCCCCGCTGAAGAAGAAGCGCGCAACAACTTCCACTGGCGCGAAGACGGCGACCGCATCTACGGCCCCGGCACGGTGGACATCAAAGGGGGCACCGTCCTCATTTACATGATGCTGGAAGCGTTGCAGCAGCACGCGCCGCAGCAGTTTGAAGCGGTCAACTGGGTCATTTTGGTAGATGCCTCCGAAGAAGCCGAAGCGGAAGATTTTGGCCAGCTTTGCATCGAGCGGCTGGAAGGGCCAGACACCCTGGCCTGCCTCATTTTTGAAGGCGGCAGCAAGGTGGATGACACGTACCAGGTTGTGGTTGCTCGCAAAGGGATGGCCATCTTTCAGGTAAAAACGGAAGGCCGCGCCGCCCACGCAGGCAGCTACCATCCGCAAGGGGTGAATGCAGTGGTGCAGATGGCCCACACCATCCTCAAGCTGGCGGCGCTGACCGACTACGAGCGGCAAATTACGGTGAACGTGGGCACGATGCGCGGCGGTGTGGTGACCAACCGCGTGCCGCATGAAGCGGAATCGTGGTTGGAGATGCGCACCTTCAGGCCAGACACGTTTGCCGAAACGGTGGCCAATATTTTGGCGCTCAACGGCCAGCCGGACGTGCGCAGTTCGGTAGACGGCTATGCCTCTGCGGTGGATATCAACCTGTACCGCCAGACGCCGCCCTGGGCGCGCAACGAAGCGACGGATCGGCTGTTTTCCGTCTGGCAGCAGACGGGCCAGGCGTTGGGCTTCACCGTCTTGCCAGAGGAGCGGGGTGGTTTGAGCGATGGCAACCATTTTTGGCAGCGTGTGCCTGCTTTGGATGGGTTAGGGCCGTCCGGGGTCAACGCGCACTGCTCAGAACGCAGCGAGGATGGCAGCAAGGATCAGGAGTACGTGATGGTGAGTTCATTTGTGCCGAAAGCGACGTTGAATACGATGGCGGTACTCAATTTGCTGGGGGCGTTTGATGGGTAAAAAGCGAGGTCGTATGGGTACGTTTGGCTGGATCATTCTCGGATTATTGGTGGTGGGGTTGGGAACGGCCGTTTGGTACGGCAATCGTCTCGTGGGGCAAAGCGCCGATCGGCTGCTGTATCCCCGGCACACCCAGCCCAGCCAAACGCCTGCCGATTTTGGCCTCACGGCCGAAAACGTCCATTTTTCTGCCGACGGGGTTGAACTGGCGGCCTGGTTTGTGCCGCCCACGGAAGTGGCTAATGGCGCGACGCTTATCTATGTGCATGGCTTTGGCGGCAACCGGGGCGCGCTGCTGGCGCAGGCGGCGGCCATGCATGGCTATGGTTACGGGGCGCTGCTGCTGGACATGCGCCATCACGGCGACAGTGGTGATTCGGTATCTACCTGGGGCTACGCCGAGGCCAACGATGTGATTGCCGCCTACAACTATCTGCTGACGCGCCCGGAGGTGGATGCCAGCCGGATTGGGTTGGTGGGTAAATCAATGGGCGGGGCGGCAGTGGCACAGGCAGCGGCGCAGTTGCCGGATACGGCCGTTCTTATATTGGAAAGCACCTACAGCAGCTTCGAAGAAAATCTGGTTAACATTATGCCCAGCATTGGCCGTGGACCGGGCTTTTTGGCCCCTTACGTGTTTAACCGGATGGATGCCGCCACCAGCGAACCGCTCACCGAGATTCGCACAGTGGACACGGTGACGCAGCTCACCATGCCGCTGCTGCTGGTGCATGGTGAGCAGGATCGGTTGGTGCCGCTGGCGCAGGGGCAGGCAATCTTTGCTGCCGCTAATGAGCCAAAGCAGCTTTACACGGTGCCAGGCGCAGGCCATCTGGATATTTTCACCATTGATTCCACAACGTTTACGGCGCAAATGCACGCTTTTTTGGCCGAATATCTGCCGGTAGAGAATTAAGAATTGATAGCCACAGAGGGCACGGAGGATTTTGAGAATTAGCCAACTGCTCTGTGCGTTCTGTGGCTATTATTCAGCCAGGCATGACGTTTTAGCGAGAAAACAGCAAGAAGGAAAAAACGATGTCTTATAATCGACTGGGTACTTTGGCAGCAGGCATCCTGGGGCTGGGCTGGCTGGTGGCTGTGGGCGTCAATTTGGGGGTGTGGTATCCGCAAATGCAGACGTTGCCGCCGGGCTTTTGGGATGATGGCGATCTGTTTTTGGCGTTTGTGCGCGACAATGCACTTTCCTGGCAGGTGTTCCATATTGGCACGACGGTGGGTTTGTGTGCGGCCGTTTTTCTGGTTGGGCTGTTGGCTGAGTTTGGCGCTGGGGACAATCGCGCACGAGCGTTTACCACCTTAGGCACCGTCGGGGCCGTCTTTGGCGTCATTGCCAGCCTGCTCGACCAGCTCGGTACGCCCGTGGTGGCCCGCTTTGCCCTGGGGAATCCGCTGTTTGTGGCCCAAATCTGGGAATACATGGAACCGTTTCGCGATGCTGGCCTGAAGACGATTAGTTTTGCCTTCATGGGGCTGTGGCTGATCTGGCTGGCAGGCAAGCTGGGGTTGGAATCGCGCCGTTTGGGGCAGTTTACCACTGCTTCTGGCGTGGCCCTGGTGCTGCTGGCGCTGGTCGAGGCGATGGTGCCGCCGCCGCTGGCGTACACCGTGGGCGAGACGGGGTTTGGCGGTTTTGTGGTGCTGCTGATTCCCATTTGGAGTTTGTGGCTGGCGCGCTGGTTTTGGCAGCGGGAACTGGCGGGCGTGGGTAATTGAGTCATTTGATGAAAGTGGTGCAAACGGCCGTTCGCCTGTTAGCCAGAGCTGTGACAATCATTTTGGCGCTGACGGTTTTGCTGGGTTGGTATGCGGCGATGACCGTCTTTTTGTTCTCCTTGCGAGACGAAACGCGCCCGGCAGATGCGGCCATTGTGCTGGGCGCGGCGGTGGTTCGGGATCGGCCGTCGCCCGTGTTCCGCGAGCGGATCAACCACGCCATCCAGCTTTATCACGATGGCACCGTGCCGAAGCTCATTTTCACGGGCGGCGTGGGCAATCGGGACGAACTGGCTGAAGCGCAGGTCGGGCGCAATTACGCCATTGCGCGTGGCGTAGACCCCGCCGATATTTTGATTGAAACCAGCTCCACCAATACCGAAGAGAATTTGCGCAATGCCCAGATGGTGGCACGGCAGCACGGGTTGGAAACGTTCCTAATTGTCAGCACGCCCAACCACATGCGCCGCGCCCTGGCCGTAGCCGATGATTTAAACATGCAGGCGTACAGCTCGCCCACGCGCTCCATCCGCTGGATTAACAGCGTCACCCGAACGTACTCTTATCTGCGGGAAGTGGTGGCGTTTTCGGTTTATTTATTGAATTTGGGATGAGGGAAGTAATTGGGTAATTACTCAATTACATCCCAACTATTTCATTTGGAGAAGAAAATGATCCTTGATTGGGACACCCTTTTGCAAGATTGTGTTGATTTTACGCAGCGATTGATCCAGACGCCGAGCATGCCGTTTGAGGAGGCGCAGCTGGCGGAGCTGGTGGCGGCCGAATTGCAGAAATTGAAATTTGATCAGGTGTGGATTGACGGGATGGGGAATGTAAACGGCCGTATCCGCGGCACCGATCCCTCTCTAGGCGCACTGGTGCTGAACACGCACCTGGATCACGTTGATCCGGGCGAACCAAGCCTGTGGTCGGTGCCACCCTACAGCGGCACGATTGTTGGCGACCGCATTGTGGGGCGGGGGGCGTGTGACATCAAAGGGCCGCTGGCGGTGCAGGTGTACAGCATGGCGGCGCTGCTGCGGGCTGGCCTTCAGCCTCGGCGAGATGTGGTCTTCAGCGGCGTGGTGCAGGAGGAGATCGGCGGCGCGGGTGCGAAGCATTGGGCGGAAACTCTGGATTATGACGTGGATTTGGTGGTTTTGGGTGAGCCATCGGATAACAAGATCGCGCTGGGTCATCGGGGGATTGCGCAGATGTGGGTACGGTTTAACGGCCGTTCCGTCCATGCCAGCGTGCCAGAAAAAGGCGTCAACCCCAACTACGCCCTGGCCAAATTCCTACAAGATTTAACCACCGCCAAAAGCGAACTGTCCGCCCACGAACTGCTAGGGCCAACCACCATTTCCCCCACCATCATCGAAGTGGACACCAAAAGCACCAATGTCACCCCCGCCTGGACGCGGGTTTGCCTGGATTTCCGCACGGCCAGCGAGAGCCACAACAGCTTACGCGCCTTCGTGCAGCGCGTCGCGGGCGACCAGCCCATCGTGCTGGAAGATGGCCTGTGTAGCAACCCCACGCCCTACCCAAGTTCCGACGAGACAATCTACGGTTTCTACACTCCGCCCACCGACGAAAAAGTGCAGAGCGCCCAAGCGCTCATCGGCGCAGGCATGGGGCATGAGGCGGAGTTGAGCAGCTACCAATTTGCCACAGACGGCCGTCACTTTGTGCCCTACAACCTGACCATGATTGGCTACGGCCCCAGCCTGGAAAGTCAGGCGCATGTGGTGGATGAGTACATCGCCATCCCAAAAATGGTGGAAAGCCTGCGCGGGCATGTGGAATTAATCCAAAATTACTAATTTGCTTTGCAGGAGCAAGATGTGATCAATAAATCTATCAGATTCAAACTTTTGCTTATCGTGCTTATTTTTGGCTTCAATGTTGGTTGTGGCAATGAGGAAACGACCGTTTCCCTGCCTGAAGTTGCCTGCAAGCCGGAGGATGTACAAGCCGATCCGCCTTTTGTCATTGGCAATACCCGTACGGCCGTTCCCCCAGAAACCTTCCTCGCTGACCAGATTGAAAACTACTACGGTGTGCAGCTGGTAGAAAACTCACTGACCAACACAACCGTCTACTGCGATCTGTTTGAAATGGCCGATGAAGAAACGGCCGTTGAGATGCTGGTTCGTACCTGTAGTGCGCCGAACATGGAAAAAGCAGCGCCGCCCTCGACCCCGGTTGGGGAAGAAGTGTGTGCCCTGGAGACAGTCGGCTATCGCATGGTCAACTTTCGTCAGGGGCGGGTGGTGGTTTCTATTTTGGCAGATTTGGATGGGTTTGGGGTGGACGAATGGGCGGTGGCGGTAAACGGCCGTCTCGCCACAAAATAAAAGGGCAGCCAGGTACTCCCCGGCTGCCCAAATGCTCAATGCCAATAATCTGGATAAACAGGATACAGCGGCTGGCAGCGTTCTGCCCGACGCCGTTCTTTGTCTTTGCGGCGGATGTAATTTGCACCATTTCCTCGATTGCGGTACACCGTAATGATGGTGTTGGTGTCCTGGTTCACCAGCACTGTCGTGCCTTCCAACCGGGCATACTCCCTCCGTAGATCGCTAGGGATGTCCCGAGCGCCTAAAAAAACGTGAATGATTCCCGTTTTTCGGTATCGTTGACCATATTGCAGAACAATGTGTAGGTCTTCCCAACTCAAATTGCGTTGGGCCATGCGCCAGTTTGCATGATCAGTCAAATCAAAAAAGTCTACAGACGGTACAAAAATGGGGGTGCTTCTCCGATGGTTCACAGGGTTTCTCCTATTTTTATCAAATGGAGTGTCTGCAAATAAAGCAGTGGCTGTGAAGGTTTTTTTTTGCTTTAGTCAGTGCACTCCATTTGTGTCACTGATGATGTTTTCGATTTCCCAACTGTGCTAAAGAAACCGAATTGAAAGATGAAACCATTTTTGCAGAGTAGGAGGAGGTACTCAATTCCTAAAACAGGTTATTTTGAATACTCCTTTCGGCTAAAAACGCCCCAATAATAATCAATTTTTCTCAATTTATTTCAATAACCCTATAGCCCATATGGGCTAAAACGAAATCCAAGAACAGTGCCCTGAAGAATTGGGGCATTGATGTTTGAGAGAATGATTCAAGAACAAATTTTGGCATTGTGCACCTGCAAATAGCTGCCAAATCTGCGCCACCAAAAAGGTGACGGCAAAACCCATCACCAGCAAGTCAACGATGTTCAAGCCAAAACGTTGCCAGCAGATGAAGGAAACGGCGTTTATTCAAGCGATTCAACGGAATGCGGGAGAACGGCCGTTTCCCCCACCCAACTTATGCCAAAATGCAACGATTCAGCAGGGCAAACCAGGCGGCTCGGCGTCCTCGCCGAGCGAAAGCCGAACTGGTTAAGGGTTTATGCTTACCGAAAACCGTGCCTCAAAAAGGAGTTTTGCGCTCGACGATGCCGGCCCCAGCAGGATTTTTACACTTCGATTATGGGGACGTCGTACTTTTTTATTTTTTCATCGCGGGTGATGAGAGTTAATTTCTCAATTTGTGCTTGGGCGATGAGCATTCGGTCAAAAGGGTCTTTGTGGTGGGGTGGCAAATTTTCAACGGCCAGGGCGTGCTCTGTTGTAATATCCAGCGCAGTGAATCGGTGAAGCGCCAGCTCTTCTAAATAGCTACCTTCTGGCAAACTTAATTTGCCAATCGCTTTTTTGATCGAAATTTCCCAGGCTGTGGCTGCACTCACAAAAACGATGTTGTTGCCATCAACAATTGCTTCGCGTGCTTTTTGCGAAAGAGAGGGATGATTATCTATTGCCCATAAAAAAGTGTGCGTGTCCAGCAAGAGGTTCATTCAGATTCCTCTGCTTCGCCAGTGAATAGTTGCAGAACATCTTCAGGTAGTTCATCAAAATCGTCAGCTATCCAGATTTTGCCATGCCAGTTGCCAACGCCTAGCTGACGAGGTTCAGTTTCCAGGTTGTAAGGAACAAGCTTTGCTACGGGCTTGCCCGCTTTGCCGATTACGACTTCCTCGCCATGTAAAACGCGCTCAATTAATTTGGACAGTGTTGCTTTTGCATCAGAAATATTTGTGATTTGCATAGGATCACCTCAAATATATTATGGTCTGGTCTGACCTGGTTTGCAAGTGGCAAAACTAAGATTGCAACAAATCATCCAGCGGATCGTCATCCTCATCTACCAGGGTGCGGCGGGTTTTGCCGCCGGACTTGGGGTCTTCGACGAGACCCATCTCGAAGAGGTGCTCCATGAGGCGGGCGGCGCGGGGGTAGCCGAGGCGCAGCTTGCGCTGCAAGAAAGAGGCGGAGATGGTATCGTTTTTCTGGGCCAGCTCGATGGCGGCTTCTAGCAAGCTGTCCGTTTCGTCCAGCAGGGCATATTTGGCGATGAGGCTTTCCCAGGGGGCGGAAATCGGTTCGTAATCGGCGGGCATGTTGTCGTGCCAGTATTTGACGATGCGCTCAATTTCGCGGTCGGTGGGGAAAACACCTTGCACGCGGGCGGGGGCGCTGGCTTCGGGGGAGAGGAATAGCATGTCACCCTTACCCAGCAGTTGGTCTGCGCCAACGGTGTCTAAAATAACGCGGGAATCAATGCTGGAGGCGACAGCGAAGGAGAGCCGGGCGGGGAAGTTGGCTTTGATGAGACCGGTGATGACGTCGGTAGACGGCCGTTGCGTGGCAACCACCAAATGAATCCCCGTCGCCCGCGCCATTTGTGCCAGACGGCAGAGCGTGCGCTCCACGTCGCCGGGGTAGGTGTGCATCAAATCCGCCAGCTCATCAATGAAAACGGCGATGTAGGGGAACTTTTTGCGTGTCTTATCCCCGGCGACTTTGCGGTTGTAGCCGCCGATGTTGCGGGCGTTCACCAGGGCAAACATCTCGTAGCGGCGGTCCATCTCGGCGGTGAGCCAGCGCAGCACGCCGACGGCGCGGTCTGCCTCCACTTCTACCTGCCCGATGAGGTGGGGCAGGCCGTTGAAGCGAATCAGCTCCACCTTTTTGGGATCGATCATGATGAGGTTGAGCTTGTCTGGCGTGTTGTTGAACACCAGGCAAGAAATAAGGGCGTTGATGCAGACCGACTTGCCGGAACCGGTGGTGCCCGCGATGAGCAGGTGGGGCATCTTGGCCAAATCCACGGCCACGGGCGTGCCGGAAACGTCTTTGCCCAAGGCGACGGCCAGATTGGAGTTGAAGTTACTGTATTGGGGGGATTCGACGATGGACCGTAGATTGACAACGGCCGTTTCCGAATTTGGCACTTCTACCCCCACAATGCCCCGACCGGGCACCGGGGCCTGGATGCGCAGGCGGGTGGCAGCCAGCGCCAGGGCCAAATCTTTGCGCAGGGCAGCGATCTGGTTGATGCGCACTTTTTGCTGGCGCAGTTCGCCATCGGGGCCGGTGCGCTCCACATAGCCCGGCTCCACGCCAAACTGGGTGATGGCCGGGCCGCGCTGAATTTGCGTCACGGTGGCGGGCAGGCCAAAGTGGGCCAGGGTCTCCTCGATGATGCGCTTTTTCTCATCTACCTCTGCTGGCGTTAGAACGTAGTCGCTGCCTTCATCGAGCAGGTCAAGGGGTGGCAGGTTTTTGCTGCGGTTTTGGGCGGAGGGGTCGGCGTAAACGGCCGTATCGTCAATAATTAAGAGTTCATCGGGGTTGGTGGCTGGTGGCTGGTTTGGTAGTGGGAGCTGTACGGCGCGTTCTGGTTGGGCTGCGGGGCGTGGTGTGGCTGGCGGGGCCAGCTCTTGCGAAAGCTGGCGCAGGCGAATAGACAGATTGTTCAGGCCAACCAGAAAATCATCCCAAGTGAAGCCAACCATAAGGCTGAGGCCGTACGCCAGCAGCAGCAGGTAAAAACTGTTGGTGAGAAACGCGCCAAAAAAGTCTAGCAGCGGTTCCGACAGCGCCCAGCCGACCAGTCCGCCCCCTTTGCCCAGGTACACTTCTGGCTGGGTGGTGCCGCTGAGCTGGTAGCTAAGGGGGAGCAGCGTTAGCAGCAACAGCTCGAAGCCAATCACCTGCCCGGTGCGAATTTGGTATGGTTTTTCTACCGTGCGCAGCGTCAAGTGCAGCCCAGCAGCGGATAACGACAGCAGCAACGGGTAGCTTCCCCAGCCAACCAATGTCCGAAACAGACAAAGCCAGACGCCGGGGCAAGCGTCGTTGGGCAAACTTAACAGGGCTAAAAAGATGAGGAATGAGATGGAAAAAAGGAGGATGCCTGCGATTTCTATCCGCCAGGGCATCAGGCTGTTGATCAGCCGTTCGTCCCAGGTGGGCGGCGGTGGGGGAGGGGTCTTGTTACCGCCGGAGGATTTTGTTCGTGCCATGCCAGTATGTAACTGGGTAATTGGTAATTAGTAATCAGGTAATTACGCAATTACTCAATATCTTCGGCCGTCAGGTCGCGCAAGGTGAGGGCGAGGCGTTTGTTACGGCCGTCTACCTTTAGCACTCGCGCCACCACAATTTGCCCCTTTTCGACGACGTTACGGGGATGCAAAAAGGTGCCTTCGGCCAGTTGGGAGATGTGAATGAGCCCTTCTAGCTCATCTTCAATCATGACAAATGCGCCAAAGCTGACCACGTTGCTAATGGTACCTTCTACTAACTGCCCCGGCTGGTATCGTGCATCAACGGTAATCCAGGGATTGTCTTTTAAGCGTTTAAGGCTGAGGGCGACACGGCCGTTTTCCGAATCCACATTGAGCACTTTTACCGTGACCGTTTGGCCTGGTTCTAAAATGTCGCTGGGATGGATAACGCGGCTCCAGGAAAGTTCGGAAATGTGGATAAGCCCTTCAACACCGCCCAAATCAATAAATGCGCCAAAGTTGGTCAGGTTCGTAACCGTGCCTTGGTGAATTTGGTCTTTTTGGATGCGATCGAACAGCTCGTCCCGCTCATCTGCTTCTACCAGGGTAGCGCGTTCGGAAAATATGAGGCGGTTCATTTCGCGGTTTAGCTCAATTATTTTTAGGGTGAGTGTTTCTGTGTGCCATTCGCGCAGGGCGTTAAGCCGCTCACTTTCTAGATGAAATTGGGGGAAATCAATGAGTTGGGAGGCGGGGACAAACCCTTGGAGTCCACGCCAGTGCACCAGTAACCCCCCTTTGTTGTAGCCGGAAATGGGCAAGGTCATCGTTTCATCGGCGTCCATAATGGTTTGGGCGCTGTGCCAGGGGTCTACTTCGTTGTTCCGTTCACCATCTGCCCAACGGAAACGGCCGTCCAAACGTTGTGGTACTGGTTTCCAGTCATGTCCTTTGGGGATATCTACTTTAGGTTCTACAGGAAGAAGTGCTTCTTCTTGTTCAAAGAGGGCTGTCCAATAGGCATCGTCAGCTTGAGGTTGGGCGGACATTTCTGGAGGGGAGGCATTTGCGGTCATTTTCCATTACTCTCTGTAAATTAAGATACAACAATGTTACCGGATGTTGCGTTCTAGAACAACCAAAATTTGCTCTGCCAGCTGTAGAGAGCGCTTCTCAATTGACATCTGAATTATTTGTGGAGGGAGGTGGTATAGGTCATAATGTCGCACCAATTATAGGAGGAGATGGCTACCTGTCAAACGTGAATTTATATGAATTTTATTTAGTTTTGGTAAGTGGCCGTCCGCAAACAGATTATAACCAGATTTATTTTTAATCTGCGAAATCTGCGAAATCTGTGGATTATTTTCAGAGGAGATAGTTTGATGGTTGTATTGTCAGAAACGGCCGTATCTCAAACAGTGAACACGCGCTGGCTGGGTAAATTTTGCCGCGTGTTCCCGGAACTGGATTCAACCAATGATTTGCTCAAGGAAATGGTGCAGCAAGGCACCGAAAGCAGTCCACCCACCGGCTGTTTGCTGCTAACAGAATACCAGCGGCAAGGGCGCGGCCGCCTGGAGCGACGTTGGGAGGCCCCGCCAGGTAGCTCGCTGTTGCTTTCCATGCTGTTCCGGCCAGACTGGCCTGCGGAACAAGCCAACTGGCTCACCATGCTGGTTAGCACCGCCGCCGCCGAGGCGATTAGCGAGATAACCGGGCTAGAGGTGGGGCTAAAATGGCCCAATGACATCATGGTGCGGCAGGCTGACCAATGGTGCAAAGTGAGTGGCATTTTGCAAGAGGGGAGCTTTGGGGGGAACGGCCGTCTCCAATGGGCTATCGTCGGTATTGGCATTAATGTGAACATTCCTGCCGAGCAGTTGCCTACAGGCGTCACCCCAGCCACCAGTTTGCTGGCCGCTACGGGTCAGATTGTGCCCCGACTGCCGCTGCTGGCACCATTTTTGCAGCGGGTGGAAAATTATTACGATGAGGTGGGAAACGGCCGTTCGCCACACGTGCACTGGCATGAAAAATTAATAACCCTGGGCCAGCCAGTGCGTGTAACCCAGCCCCAAACAGGGAGTAGCTTCACAGGTATTGCCCAGACAACAGATGCTGCCGGGCATCTGCTGGTTCAAGACGAAACCGGCCAGCTTCATACCGTAACGGCCGCCGATGTCACGCTGCGATAAATTTGATTATTGTCAACTCAAAATCTCGTATTTCGGCAAAATTCCGTTACAATAGGCATATCTTCGGTTTGCCGCATTCCTCACAAACTTGGCCGAAGAAGATCAAACGCCAGACAGTTTCGGCAGCAAATGAAGAGAGGTATCCGCACATGGACGATTTTCGCAATGATTTTGACGACAATATGAACGACGATCTTGACGACGAATTTTCTGCTTTTCGTGGCGATCTCTTTGGAGAAGAAGAAAGTGGCGCACTGACAAACGATCTGCCGCCAATTGACGATCTTGATGATGAGTTTGATCAATTGCGTCGCAAATCTACCCGTGGTGAATCGCTGGATGATGATTTAGCCGAAGATGCCTTGTTTAGTGAAGAAAGCAGCAACGGCGGTTCCCAGTTTGCCTGGCGCAATTTCACCCCTGGTCAGCGCCTTGTTTTGGCGGTGCTGGTGTTACTCAATATTGTGATGGGTGTTATTGGCTTGCTTGTCGTTACAGGCAATTTGGGTTAATTTTCGCCCCACAATTTTATAAGAAATAAAAACAGGGCGCTTGGTGCGCCCTGTTTGTTTTATGTACAGAATTGTTACAGAAAAAGTTCTGTTTAGTCGGCCATTGCTGACATCATGTCTGGCGTTTTGTCTGCTGCTGCTAACCGCCCCTTTGCATTGATTTTACGCACTGCCTGCAATCCTCTGGAAGGCTGTTTTTGATAGATGCGCCCGGCAAAAATATCAATAATGTCTTCGTTGTAACGGGAGTGGGCAAAGAATGCAAACGAGATTGGGTGATCCCAAAAGCAATCCAGCACATCTTGAATGGTATCCATGCCCAGTTCACAGTGGCGTTCGTACTCAGCAAAAGGATTTTCTAAATCTTTGCCAACACCATCCAAAAGATAATCAGCTATGGCGTCCGCAGCAAATTTTGCTTCGGTCAGAGCAAAGTGAAGGCCAAAAGAGAAAATTGGGTCAATAAAACGATGGGCATCACCGACGCATAAAAAGCCTTTGCCTGTGAAGTTGCGAATATGGTAGGAATAATTGGACGTCGCGCGGACTTCTTCCACCAAGTTCACGTCTGGCACGCGTTGCGAAAGTTGCGGGTTAATTTTGTGCATCTCACGCAGGTAATAGTCACGCATATCCTCATTGGAAGAACGGTAGTAACTGGATGGCGTTACTACACCGATGCTCACTGTTTCTTCATCGAGGGGAATAAACCAGGCCCAGTGATTTTTCTTGCGGTAGAAAATGAGGGTGTTGTCTTGCTCATCCCGTACAGCGCCTTTGACATGAGAATAGATGGCGATTTGCCGATCGTAATTGCCCCGTTCTTTTTCGCTGGTAATGCCTGCTGTAGAGAGGAAGGTTGCTGCACCTGATGCATCAATCACAATATCGGCCATTATATCAACCAGTTCACCATCTTCCTGACGAACCGTAACGCCACAGGGCACATTTTCATCGTTGGTGATGACTTTCAGCGCCTTGCCACGAACGATGGTGGCGCCTGAGTCTTTGGCTTTGTCTAACAGTAACTGGTCAAATTCGCCACGACGAACCTGCCAGGTTTCAGCTTTTTCCAGTTCACCAGTTTCGGTACGGCGCATGACAGGAATCCAGAAGGCATTAATGCCACCCTGGCCATAAACGCTGACGCCATGTTTGATGGTTTTTGGTACAACGTGTAGGGCTTCCTCTAAACCGAGGCGGCGCACCATGTTACCGCATTCCCCGGTCATGGATTCACCAATGTGGAAGCGTGGAAAGCTCTCTTTTTCGATAACAACTGATTGAATTCCTTTTTCTGAAAGGAATACCGAGCTGGCGGCTCCACCTGGTCCACCCCCAACGATTACAACTTGTGTATTAATGATTGAATTCATTTTTTGCTCCAATTATTTCAGTTTTGATTGAAATGGATTCAAACTGCTGGCTTTGCATATCCAGGGCTTATTATGGACTTTAGGGCGTGTGGGGGTCAATTGGGTTTAACGGCCGTTTCTGGCAACATCTCCCTCAATTTGGGTGAGGAAAACACGTAGAACGTGAGGGTAAACCCTCATTTAGTTGAGGGCATACCCTAAAAATGGGGGATTGGTGGCGGGTTTCACTGGAATCCGGCTGCCGCGACACCAGTAAAAGGGTGTAACTGTTCAGATTAATTGAATCCAATCTGAACAGCTACACGCCCCACAAACCTACCGTTACGCAAACTACAGAAGACGCTTTCCCGCTTTTACGCAGAATCTACGCCTTCACAGGGCTATTTGAATCAAAGTAGTTGACCAGTTCTTCACCATCGGCCGTACGCACCACGGAAGATGACGTATTCCAGATGGGAGCCCGCTCTGGGTGGTAACGTGAACCGATGGGAACAGAGTAAAGGTCTTCGCTCGCGTATGCGCGTTCACGCCGCAGGAGTTTTTGGAAAGACAGGGCGGCCGGCGAAGGCTGCCCTTCGTAAATTCGACCAGCAAAGACATCAACCATGAAGGGGCGGTGCTTGCTGTGGACGATTCGGGCAAAAGCCAGCGGTTGTTCCCAAAACGCGTCTAGCGAATCTTCAAGAACGTCAATGGCTTTCTCTACGTAAGCTTGATAGTTGGCAAAGGGATTGTCGGCATCGCAATTGGCCCCAGTAAAATATTCTTTGATTGTTTTGCTGGCGAGCTGGGCCTCTTTCATCGTCACATACAGGCCAAAGGAGAAAATGGGGTCCAGGAACCGATGGGCGTCGCCAATGCAGATATACCCTTTGCCCGTAAACTTCTTGACCTGGAAGGAGTAGTTGACGACGCTGCGTGCTGGCTCCAGCAAGGTTGTATCGGGCACGCGTCGCGAAAGTTCCGGGTTCAACTCGCGCAGCTCGCGCTTGATGAAGTCTGCTTTGCTTTCCTGTTTTTCCACAAAATAGGCGGAAGGAACCACGATGCCTATACTGACGACATTGTCATCCAGGGGAATAAACCAGGCCCAATGGTACTTTTTCTGGTAGAAGATGAGCGTGTTGTCCGGGTGGTTTTCGGGGTCATCGTCATCGCCGCGCACCGTGTTGGCAACCTGGGAGAAGATAGCGATCTGTTTGTCGTAATTGCCCAGGTATTTTGGCCCGGTAATGCCGGAATTGGCCAGAAAGGTGTTTTGTCCGGAGCAGTCGAGGACCATTTTTGCTTCAATATCTTCAAGGTTGCCATCTGCCAGGCGAACCTGAACGCCGATTACGTCGCCAGCTTCATTCATGTTGGGCTTAACGGCCGTTGCTTCCAGCAAGGTTGCGCCTCGGTCTACGGCCGCTTCCAGCATGCGCTTGTCGAAAATGCTGCGCCGTACCTGCCAGGTAAATTGCGCCTGCAATTCATTGTTCTCGTCCCGCGCCATCACCGGTACATGCCACCGGGTTTTGCCTTCAGCGCCATAGACGTTTACGCCATGCTTTCGGGGATGCTTGTCTGCCAGCATGACAGACTCCAGGCCCAAATCGCGAATAATGGCCCCACATTCGCCCGTCATCGATTCGCCAATATGATAACGAGGAAACAGATCCTTCTCCACAATAATGGATTGGATACCCTCGCGTGCCAGATACATAGCGGCCGTTGATCCCCCCGGCCCTCCACCAATGATGACAACATCCGTCTTTAAAGTTGAATTCATTTTTATACCCCTAATAACAATGAGTTGTTGAATGGTTACTTAGATATGGACTCAACCTATTTCTTTTCCCTAATACAAAATAGTACTGGTTTGGCCAAAACGGATCAATCAGGTGTGACGGCCGTTTTCCTCAAAACAAATGATGGTAAACCCTCACGCCGTGTAGGGTTTACCATCAAAATTGGCACTTTGGCTGGGTTTTGGCGATGAGAAGGCGTGGGCTAACGGCCGTCTTCCATCCCCGGCTCATATTCTTGTTCCAAATGAGACAAAATGGCGTCTTCTGTGAACCAGACCGGCGATAGCTCACGCTGTACAAAAATGGGGGCCTGATCGGCGTAGTGGGGCGAGCTTTCGTCCAGGGTGGCGCTGCCGTATTGGTGGATGCTCTGCGAACTGACCGTGCCGTCTGGCTGCCAGGTTACCAGCAAAATGTAGGAATCACCGGCGATGCCGTGGAAACGGCCGTCTTCCCCCAGCTCCCCGTACACCGCGTGCAGCACATCCGGCGCGCCGCCGAGGCCCAGGTCTACCTCACCGCGCACCAATCGGTTCACTTCCTGCCAGGGCACCTCGACCATGCCGAAATGCTCTACCAGATGGGCCACCGCCTGACGGAAGCTGTTTTGCACGGAAACGGCCGTAAACACCCCGCCCGTCATGTTAGAAACTGAAATGTTTGAATCTTCCGCTGCCAGCAAATAGTGCAGTGTCAAAATAGCCACCGCAGCGCCCGTACTCTCCGGGTTTGTTTGGCCATCCCAGCTGGCCAGCAGCTCGAAGGCAGCGCGTTCGTTCGGATCGCTGGGCGGCGATTCCGCCAGGATCATGCCAATTGCGCGCATCACGTCCGCTTCCGGCGCATATGCCATGTCGTACTTGTATGCCATAAATTCCGCCTCTGTGATCGATTCGTCGCCGCCGTAAAGCGCCAACGCCCGCAGCGAGCGGTTGGACATTGTGTCGTTGATGCCCAGGGTGGGGGAGAAGTTGGCTTCGTCTGGATTGCCTGCGCCGAGGGTGGTGCGGTACGGGCTGCTGTTGGCGTTCTGCACAAAGCTAGAGGGCGGATTGAGCACCTGTGGCAATTCGTCAAAAGGCAGATAGTCTGTCCACAATGTTTCTGAGGTGTTGCCCGGTAAATATTGTTGCCAGTTAAATCCTTCGGCGCGGATGGGAATACGGCCGTTGTACACATAAAAAATATTCCCCTCAGCATCCGCATAGCCGGTATTGAACATCGGCAGCGGCCCTTCGCGCATCGCCGCCTGCCACTCCGCCAGATTTGTCGCTTTGTTCATGCGTACAAACTGCTCCACGTGGCCAATCTCACCTATCCCGGCGTAGCGAATGGCGTACACGCCATGATCCTGCCGCACGGTTGGCCCATAAACCGACCACAGCACTTCGCGCTTCACCGTCCAGCGAAAACGGCCGAACAGCGTCACCGTAATTGGGGCTTCGCCCACCTCCAAATTGCGCCATTCGCCGTCAAACAAATATTGGTCAGGATTGTCTGGGTTCATTTCCAGCACAAAAATATCAATCAAATCCGGGCTGTTCACCGTAAACGCCCAGCCCAAATGCGCATTGTGCCCATGCGTAATCGTCGGCGAGCCGGGCAGCAGACCACCCACCATGTTCCACCCTTCCTCGCTGACCATGTGCGCCTCGTACCAGGCCACGATGCCTTCCCACGGCTGGTGCGAATTCACTGCCAGGAACGTTTCCCCATTCGCGCTGCGCTCTGGCCCCACGGCGATGACGTTGGAGCCGTATTTCACCGTTAGTGGGAGATTGGAGACTGGAGACTGGAGATTAGTCTCTAGTCTCCAGTCTCTAACCTCTTTTTGGGAAATAACATTTTGCCGCGTCTCGGCAAAAAGCTCGCCCAGCGCCCCGTCGAGGCCAAAAAAGAGCGGCACGCGATGGATAAACCCTGCCGCCACGTCTCGCCCTGACAGGGGGAATAGTTCCGGCAGCAGCACCTCCTCTTCATGGAGGGCGGCGTAATAGTTCAGCCCGTCGGCGTACCCTTGCATGATGGCCTGAATGTCGGGTGGGACGGTGTCGTACTTGGCATCTACCACGTCCCAGACGCGCAGAAGCTGCACCATGTAATCATTAGGCGCGGCGTCAATGCCGTAGGCCACGCCCAGCTTGCCCCGCGCGGCCACAAATGCCTGCTGGATGGTCAAAAAATCATCTTCCGCGTGGGCATAGCCGAGGCCGTAGGCAGCGTCGGCATCGGTCTGGCCAAAGATGTGAGGCACGCCAAAACTATCCCGCCGAATGACGACATCGTAGTTGTCATTCACCGCTTCCAGCTCATCCAGATTGACGACAAAGGGCCACACCCCTTGTGGCCAAAAGATGGTGGCAGCGGCCAATGCCAGCACCCCAACCACGCCCAACACAATTTTTTGCCATTTCTTCATAATTCACTCCGTAGCCGCGGATTCTTTCCGCGCCAACCATCTTGGCTGCGCTGTAAGAAACCGCGGCTACTCGAAATCAAAACTTTTTAATTCCTCTGGCTCTACATGTCCCCAGCCAATTTCGTACCAGCCGCGCTTCAAATATTCATGGTAGCTGGTGTGTGGATAATCTTCTGGCTTCATTACCAACCCGTGCTTTACTGGATTGTAATGAATGTAATTTAGATGGTTAAGGTAGTCGCGTTCATCACGAATGACGTGATCCCAAAATCGTTTTTGCCAAAGCGAAATTGGCTCGGAAATGTTGTGCGCTCTTTTGTAGTTGAGGGTGAAGTTTCGTTTGATACTGTGGAGAATTTTGGTAACGGCCGTTTCTCCTTCAGCATAAAACTGCACATGAAAATGGTCCAGCAGAAAGCCATACCCACGCATCTCAAACGGGTGAATTTCTTTGACTTCGCGAATGGTTTGGCGCAGCAGCGCAATATTGGTTGGGTCTTTGAAGAGTGGTTGGCGGTTTTTGGTAACGGCCGTTACAAAGTAAATTGCATCTGCCACATAAACGCGCTTGATCCTGTCACGAATCAATTTATTCATGATTCAATCTCCGTAGCCGCGAATTCTTTCCGCGCAATGACTCTAAAAACGCGGAAAGAATCCGCGGCTACGAAAGAATTATTCGCTTGGGGTGAGGATGAGGTGGTTTACGGCCGTTTCCATCACCTTTTCCTCGCTCCACACCATTGGCAAATATTTGCCATCGAGCCATAGCTGAATTTGGTCGTCGTAATTGGGGTGGTACGGGTGGCCAGATTCGCCTGTGGGGATGACCCACTGGCTGGCGTCAAAATCGCTCACGTCCACCAGCATGCGCATAGAAACGTGGCCCGTCACGGCTGCCGGATTGCTCCAGCGCCAACTGTTGGCGTTCACAATGCTGCTGCCACCGTCGGCCGGGAACGGTCCGCGATTCACCAGCGACTCCACTGGCCCAATGCCACTTTCACCCAGCGGATTGCTGACAAAGGTGGCGGTGTGGATGCTGCCCCAGGTCCAGTCGTTCATGTCCTCGCCCACGTTTTCTTCAAACCAAGCAACCGTGTTTTCCAGCGCGGCTATCAAAATATCCGCCTGGGTCTCTTCGGCGCTGGTGGTGGTGTCGTCCCACCAGATTGCTTCCGGGTTGGCGGCCAGCTGGTGGAACAGCACGCGCCCGCCAAACGTGCTCACGTTGTCCGCGCCGACCTCATCGGCCAGGGTGGCCTGGGCCAGCTGCATGGTGAAAATCTCAAAGAGGGCGGCGGGCACACTGTCGCGCCGGGCCTGCCGGTCCCAGCCGCGCAGGCGCTCTAAGGCGGCCTGCACCTTCTCGTCGTTACTGGAGAGGCCGTCCATCAGCGGTACATAGCTGTCGGCCATCAGCGAGCGGCTGTCGAACTGGATGCGGGCCAAATCTGCCTGCGACAGTTCGCCGTCACCGTCCAGCTCTGCCTCAATCATGTCCACAATGCGCTGGCCGCGATCGCCATCGGCCCAATAAATGTTGAGCAGGTATGGATACTCCTCATCAACGACGGCGTGGTTGGCGGTGGCGATGTAGCCCCACTCTGGATTGAGCACGGCGGGCAGCTCTTCGTATGGCACCCAGCCGGTCCATTCGTATTCGCCCGTCCAGCCGGGTACGGGCACCAGCCCGTTGCCGTTGGCGCGGATGGGAATGAGGCCGGGCATCTGGTAGGCGATATTGCCTTCGACGTCGGCGTAGACAAAGTTTTGCGAAGGGGCGTCCCAGAAGCGGAGGGCATCGCGGAAATCCTGGTAGGATACGGCCGTATTCAACCCAATGATCGCCTCCAACGTGCGCATCGGCTCATGGGCCGTCCAGCGCATCGCCAGCACGTCGCTGGTGTCGTCCCGCAAATCAGAAATGATGGGACCGTGACGGGTGATTTTCACTTCCAGCGTCACATCTTCGCCGCCGTTGACCTTAATCACCTCGTCGATAATCTCCATATCTTCCCACTCACCCATAAATTCTGCCTGATCCGGGTTGTTGGGATTGATCTTCTCGATGTACAAATCCTGCACGTCTGGGCCAACGTTGGTGACGCCCCAGGCGATGTTGTCGTTGTGGCCCACAACCACGCCGGGTACGCCCGCAAAGCTGAAGCCCTGCACGTTAAAGCCGGGGGCGTGCAGCCCCACCTGGTACCAAATTGAGGGCATTTGAATGCCCAGATGCGGGTCGTTGGCCAGCAGAGGCATGCCCGTGTCGGTGTGTTCGCCGCTGATAACCCAGTTGTTGCTACCCACATAGTCGCCGCTGCCCAGGAAGCCATCAGCCGGGTAGCTGCCAACGACGGTGGTGTTGACATTGTCCCAATTGATTGCCTGCAACTGTTGGTACAGCGCTTCACTGTCCTCGTTGGTGAACTCAATTTCCATGGCGTCGGTGGGCACCATGACGGGGCGGCTGTCGTAGGGGTAGAAGGGGAGCAGGTTGGCGGTGGTGCCTTCGCCCAACTCCTTGATGAGGTTGGCCCGCTCGATTTCATCGCTCCAGTTGCCGCCCAAATCGTCGGCCATGACCACAGCCCAGGCGATGGTGTGCAGCGGTTCCCACGGTTCAATCTCCCATTTGTCATTGACCAGGCCGAGGATGGTGTAGTTGAGTGAAAGATTGTCACCCTGTTCGGCAATGTAGGCGTTGACGCCTTCGGCGTACGCTTCCATGATGGTGATCATTTCCGGGGATTCTTTTTCATAGTAGGCCAGTGATTCTTCGGCGATCCGGTTCCAGCCCATGGTGCGAATGAAGGTGTCTATATCTACGCCCGGTTCGCCAATAATTTCTGACAAACGGCCGAGGCTGATGTGCCGCCAGAACTCCATCTGCCAGAAGCGGTCCTGGGCGTGGACGTAGCCTTGGGCCAGGAAGAGGTCGTGTTCGTTTTGGGCGTAAATGTGGGGGATGCCGTTTTCATCGCGATAGACGTTGACTTCGTCTTCCAGGCCGGGGAGGGTGAGGGTAGTGTCGGTGTCGGGGAACGGCCGTCTCACGTTCACCATGCCTACAACGGCCAAAACCACAATTAAAATTGCAATAATAGCCAGTAGCGAAAATACAATGCGGGCTGCAAGTTTCATCTTTTCCTCCAGTGGGTGGTTGAATTAGCCTAATGATACCCGGTTTGGGAATGGGCAACTAGGTGAGAAACGCCGCAAAAATTGCGTAAAAACGGTTCGCAATTCACGCTCCTGGCACGGTGGTCCGTAAACTGCTTTGGTACCCTCAACAAAAACCCACCAAGGAGTATTGTTTTGAAGCGAAGTACGGCCGTATCCCTCTCCATTTTGTTTGCCCTGATGTTGCTTACCGCCACCGTTGCCCTGCTGCTGCGCCCCCGCCCGGTGGTGTTGGCCGCCGTTCCGCTCATGGGGGCGGGTGCCGAAGTGTGTACCGGCACCAACCTGCTCACCAACCCCTCGTTTGAGGGCGAATACCCCGTCTACGTGATGCCCGCGCCAGGCCATCCCGATTGCCAAACCTGGTTTGCCGATCAGCCCAACCAATACTGCGAGCGCGTCAAGCTGGCCGACGAGTGGCATCCGTACTGGCTAGACACACCTCGCACGGAAAATTGGATGAACATTCAGCCAGAGTACGTGCCCTCGCTGCCGCACGAGCAGCCGCCCCGCGTGCGCAGCGGCGACAAATCGCAGCACTATTTTTCTTTTTGGAGCACCCATGAGGGTGGGTTGATGCAGCAGGTGAGCGCCGTGGCAAACGGCCGTTACTGCTTCAGTAGCTGGGGACACGCCTGGTCTTCCCGCGAAACGTTATCCGGCTGGCTCAGTGACCCCAACGACCACGGCGATTTGTACCAGCGCGTGGGCATTGACCCTACTGGCGGCACCGATTGGCAAAGCCCCAACGTAGTCTGGAGTGAGATGCGGATGCAGTACGACGAGTTTGGCCTGTTCAGCGTCGAGGCGGTCGCTCAAGCTGACGTGATCACCGTTTTTGTCTGGTCCAAAGCCAACATCCCTGTGAAGCACAACGATGTGTACTGGGACGACGCCCGCCTGACCCTGCTAGAGTCGGTACTGGTTGCGCCGGGTGAAATTGCTTCTATGGTGGATGTGGCTGTGCCAACGGCCGTTACCCACACTATCGGCATCAGCCTGACTGGAAATTTAACCTGGACTGCCTCGCTCGACCCTGCCGGAACGCTTTCGGCCAACCTCAACCAGACCAACGGCACCACCAGCAGCAATCTTAGCCTGACGTTTGACAGCACAGGATTACCCGCTGGCACCTACACCACCACAATTACCGTTGATGTGACCCCCACCGTGCCCGGTGCGCCGTTTGCCATCCCCGTTACGCTGTACGTGGTACCCGATCTGCACCAGGCGTTTTTACCTTTGCTGGAACGGCCGTAAATTTCCGTAGCGGCGGGACTGGCGGGAAACCAATCAGGCTGCGCAGAAAAATCCTTTCTCCCGCCTGTCTCGCCCAAACATGGCATTAGGCGAGACGGTGCGGAGAGAAGGCAATAAATATTCGTCCGCACCGTCCCGCCCCCACAAGTGCCGATTGCGGATTCGTTTTTTCTCCGGGAACCTTTTTTAGCCAGCTATCGTTTACAATAGTAATCCAACTTGGATTCGATACGTTTGCCATTTCCCTGAATGCCGCAAAGAGGCCAGGGGTCAAAAAAGGAACGGGTTCATGTCTCAACCAACCAAAACAAACAACAAACCTCAGCGCCGCTGGATCATCGGCGGCCTGATTTCACTGTTGGTTCTCATCGGGGCTGGCGCTGGCATCTGGTACTACCAGCAAAATGGCCCCGGCAGCAAGGGGGATGGCTTCACCATCCCCACGCTGCACACGGATACGGCCGTTACCAACCCCACATCCAGCCTCGAAAGCGCCAGCTTCGGCGGCACAAGCAGCAGCACCGCCGCCAGCCTGCTCATCAGCCTCAGCCAGGGGCAATCCTTGCCGGATGCCATCGCCGCCAATCCGCTGGTGACCGGCGAGCCACTCACCGACGAGCAGATCGCCCAAATTTTGGCCCGCTTACCCGAACTGACCGGCCAGCCGACCGATGAGCAAGCGTTTAACCTGCCCGATGAACTGATCCCCCCGCCGCGACCCGGTACCACGATTGAGCAAGCGTTCCCGCCGCCGCCCACCGACTTTGCCCCGCCAGAGGTGCCCACCGGCCCGCTGGAGGTGCTGCGCTATACGCCCGAAGGCGACATTGGGCTGGCTCCCTTTGTCAACGTCACCTTCAACCAGCCGATGGTGCCCCTGACCGACCTGACCAGCCTGACGGAGGCCGAGGTGCCCGTGAACCTGACGCCCGACATCCCCGGCACCTGGCAATGGATCAGCCCGCAAACGCTCCGCTTTGAGGCAGACGCCAGCGCCGTAGACCGCCTGCCGATGGCCACCGACTTTGTGGCCGAAATTCCCGCAGGCACCACCTCCGCCACGGGCAATGCCCTGGCCGAGACGGTACGCTGGACGTTCAGCACGCCGCCTGTGCAGATGGTGAACAACTACCCCGCCTCCTACGAAGCGCAGCCGCTGGAGCCGATCATCTTTGTCGCCTTTGATCAGATCGTTGAGCCAGATGCAATTCTGGCCATTACGCGCCTCACTGCGGATGGTGACAGCGAAGCGATTCGCCTGGCTACCGAGGCCGAGATTGCCGCCGACGAGACGGTGAGCCGTCGCGTGGAGTCGGCGCTGGCGGGCAGATGGGTGGCGTTTCGGGCGGAACGGCCGTTACCCCCCGACACCGAAATTATTGTCACCATTGGCCCTAACATCCCCTCCGCCGAGGGGCCGCGCCTGAACCCCAACACGCAAAGCTTCAGCTTTTACACCTACCCGCCGCTGCGCCTGGTGCGCGATACCTGCGGCTGGTCAGACCGCGACTGCCCGCCGCTGGCTCCGTTTTATCTGGAATTTAGCAATCCGCTGGACCCCGAAGCGTTTAGCGAGACGATGATTCGCATCGAGCCGGAACTACCCGGCGCGACGGTGCAGCTCGGCTACAACACACTCACCATTCAAGGGCTCACTCAGGGCCGCACCACCTACGAGGTCACGATTGATGCGGGCCTGACCGACATCTTCGGCCAAACGCTGGGCGAGGAGGAGACTGCTCGCTTCCGCGTAGATTCCGCCACGCCGTTTGTCAGCGGCCCGCGTGAACCGCTGGTCACTTCTGATCCCTCCACCAGCAACCCCAGCCTGACGCTGTTTGTGATGAACTATGATCAGATTCGCGTCAAGCTGTACGCCGTTACCCCGGATGATTGGGAGGCATACCTGCGCTATCTGCGTGATTTTGACCAGATGAACGAGGATGACGACTTCCCCACGCCGCCTGGCGAGCTGATGGTGGATGAGTTGATGGCTGTGGATTCTGCGCAGGATGTGTTGACGGAAACGGCCGTTACCCTCCAACCTGCCCTCAATGGCGAAACTGGCCACATCATTGCCGTCATCCAGCCGCCCACACTCTCCCGTGACTTTTGGGAGCGCCGCCAGCAAATCATCAAAACCTGGGTGCAGGTCACCCAAATTGGCCTGGATGCCTTTGTGGACCATTCCCAACTGGTCGCCTGGACCACCGCCCTGGCCGATGGCAGCCCGCTGAGCGACGTTACCCTCTCCGCCAACGGTAGACCATCAACCCAAACAGACGCCGATGGTTTAGCAACGTTTGCCTTATCATCTAGCAGCGGCGTTCGCTATCTGGTAGCCAGCCAGGGCGAAGACACCGCCATCTTGCCTGCCAACACCTCCTACTGGGACGAAACCGGCTGGCAGCGTCAGGAGCTGCGCGATGAACTGCGCTGGTACATTTTTGACGACCGCGCCATGTACCGTCCCGGCGAAACGGTGAGCATCAAAGGTTGGCTGCGCCACATCAGCGGCGAGGGCGCGATTACCCTGCCCGGCAGCCGTGTCAACGAAATCCGCTACACGCTGTACGGCCCACAAGGCAACGCGATTGCAGAAGGAACGGCCGTTCCCACAGCATTCGGCGGCTTCGATTTTCAAATTGAACTGCCGGAAAACAGCAACCTCGGCTACGCCTACATGGAGCTCCGCGCTGCGGGCAATCTGCAAAACATGAACGGCGAAAACGGCTTCCATGAATTCCAAATTCAAGAGTTCCGCCGCCCCGAATTTGAGGTGAGCGCCCGGCAAGAAAGCGTCGGGCCGTACGTGGTCGGGGATGCGGCCACCGTGGCCGTGACCGCCAGCTACTTTGCCGGTGGCCCGCTGCCCAATGCCGACACCACCTGGTACGTCACCTCTACGCCCACTTACTACTCGCCGCCCGGCTGGCACGACTTTACCTTTGGCACCTGGACGCCGTGGTGGTACTTTGGCGACTTCTTCTATGACGAAGGCTTTGGCTTCCCCGGCGGTTCAGACAGCGTGATCGAATCGTTTAGCGGCGTTACCGATGCAGGCGGCGAGCATTTCTTGCAAATCAACTTTGAGGCATTGGAAGGAAATCGGCCGTTTTCCGTGCGCGCCGAAGCCACCGTGATGGATGTCAACCGGCAGGCGTGGTCATCCAATACCAGCTTGCTGGTACACCCGGCCGAGCTGTACGTGGGGCTGCGCAGCGACCGATATTTTGTGCAGCAGGGCGAACCGCTGGAAATCGAAACCATCGTGACCGATATTGATGGCGTAGCCGTGGCTGGCACGACCGTTTCCATCACCGCAGCGCGCATGGAGTGGAATTACAGCACAGGGTACCAACCCGTAGAGACGCTGCAATGCAACGTCTCTACGACCACCGAACCTGTCACCTGCACCTTTGACACGGACAAGGGCGGCGAATACCAAATTACGGCCGTTGTCACTGATGCCCAAGGACGGCAAAACCAGAGCCAACTCACCCGCTGGGTCAGCGGTGGTGAACGCCCCGTGCAGCGCAACGTCACCCAAGAAGCCGTTACCCTTATCCCCGACAAAGAAGCGTACCAACCCGGCGACGTGGCCGAGATTTTGGTGCAGGCTCCGTTTAGCCCGGCCGAAGGGTTGCTGACGCTGAACCACAACGGCATCCTCTCTACCGAAGTGTTTGCCTTGGAGGAAGGCAGCGCCACGCTGCGCATTCCCATCACGGAAGCGCACATTCCCAACTTGAGCGTGCAGATAGATGTGGCTGGCTCTGCACCGCGCACGGATGATGCGGGCGAAGCGTTGCCCGACGTGCCGCCGCGACCCGCCTTTGCGACCGGCTCGCTCACCCTGAGCGTGCCGCCGTACAGCCGGGAACTCAGCATCGCCATCGAACCGCAGTCGGATAGTTTGGAGCCTGGGGCGGAAACGGCCGTTTCCCTCACCGTCACCGATGCCAATGGCCAGCCCGTGCCCAACGCGGAAGTGGCCCTGGTGGTGGTGGATGAGGCGATTTTGGCCCTGACCAACTACCAGCTACAAAATCCACTGAACATTTTCTACACCAATCCGTGGAGCTGGATTGATAGCCGATACGGCCGTTCTTCCATCATCCTCATCAACCCGGAATCGTTGGCTGACGAAGTGAAATCCGAAAGCTTGCGTGAAGTTGCCTTGACGAGCGGGGATACGGCCGAAATGGCTGTAGAAGAGTCTGAAGCCGTCATGGACGATGCCGCTGGCGGCGAGGCGAATCTGGCATTTGCCGTTCCGGCTGAAGCGCCCGGCGCAGCGCCATCTGATGGCTCCCAGGCTCCCATTAGCCTGCGCACCAACTTTGATCCGCTGGCCGTTTTTGCTCCCGCCAGCCAAACCGACGCCTCCGGCACGGCCCAAATCAGCTTTACCCTGCCGGACAACCTGACGCGCTACCGCATCATGGCCGTGGCCGTGGCGGGTGACAATCTGTTTGGCTCCAACGAGAGTAATTTGACGGCGCGATTGCCTTTGATGGTACGGCCGTCTGCCCCCCGCTTCTTAAATTATGGCGACCAGTTTGAGTTGCCTATCGTCGTGCAAAACCAAACCGATGAGCCGATGGAAGTGGATGTGGTCCTCGACGTGACCAACCTGACGCTGACGGCTGGGGCGGGTCAGCGGGTGACTGTACCCGCCAACGACCGCGTGGAAGTGCGCTTCCCGGCCACCACCAGCAGCGCAGGCACGGCTCGCTTCCAGGTGGCCGTCGTTTCTGGCGACTACGCCGACGCTGCCAGCGGCGAGCTGCCCGTCTACACCCCCGCCACCACCGAAGCGTTTGCCACCTACGGCACGCTGGATGAGGGTGTCGTAGCCCAGCCGTTTGTGATGCCCGCAGGCGTCATTCCCGGCTATGGTGGGCTGGAAATCAACACCTCCTCCACGGCGCTGCAAGCGCTGACGGACGCGGTGCTCTACCTCACCAGCTCCCGCTACGACTCGGCCGATGAGCTGGCCTCCCGCATTCTCACCATCGCCGCCCTGCGTGACGTGCTGACCGCGTTTGAGGCGGACGGATTGCCCGCGCCAGGTGAAATGGAAACGGCCGTTGTGCGCGATCTGGAAACGTTGCAAGGGCTACAAAATCCCG
The DNA here is from genome assembly GCA_020634455.1 of Ardenticatenaceae bacterium. Taxonomy (GTDB): domain Bacteria; phylum Chloroflexota; class Anaerolineae; order Promineifilales; family Promineifilaceae; genus Leptofilum. The sequence goes on from JACKBQ010000001.1 coordinate 3,594,392, forward strand.
ATGGCGGCTTCCCGATTTGGGAGCGCAACCGGGAGTCGTATCCGTTCCACACGGTGCACGTGGCCCACGCCCTGGCCGTTGCCAGCCAAAAAGGGTTTGCCGTGCCTGCCGAGATGCAGGCCAGCGTGCAAATCTATCTGCAAAATATCGAAAGCTACTACCCGTACTGGTACAGCCAGGAGACACGCTGGGCGCTGAGCGCCTACGCCCTCTACGTGCGCCATCTAGCTGGCGACAGCGACTTTACCAAAGCCCGCGCCTTGCTGGATGAGGCGGGCATCGAGAACTTGTCGCTGGAGGCCAACGCCTGGCTGTGGGACATCCTGGCGGATGATCCAGCAGCAGCCGAGGATGTGGCGGCGATTCGCCAATACATCAGCAACCGCGCGGTGGAAACGGCCGATGCGGCCAACTTCACCACCTCCTACGGCGAGCAAGCGTACCTGATGCTTCACTCAGACCGCCGCACCGACGGCATCATCCTGCAAACGCTCATTAATCAGACGCCAGACAGCGATCTGATTCCCAAAGTGGTGAATGGGTTGCTGGCGCACCGTACGCTGGGGCGCTGGGGCAACAGCCAGGAGAATGTGTTCATCCTGCTGGCGCTGGATAGCTACTTCAACACGTTCGAGGCAGAAACGCCGGACTTTGTGGCTCAAATCTGGCTGGGCAATACCTACGCCGGAGCACAGGAATTCGTCGGGCGCAGTACCAATCGGTACCTGACGGAGATTCCGATGAGCTACCTGGCGGCTGAAGAAGCTGGGGATATTGTGGTGAGTGTGGAGGGAAACGGCCGTCTTTACTACCGCCTGGCCCTCAATTACACCCCAACCGATCTCTCTCTGGAGGCGCTGAATCGCGGCTTTGTGGTGGAACGCACCTACGAAGCAATCGACGACCCCGAAGATGTCTGGCAGGACGACGACGGCACCTGGCACATCAAGCTGGGGGCGCGGGTGCGCGTGCGCCTGACGCTGGTCGCCGACAACCGTCGTTACCACGTGGCTCTGGTAGACCCGCTGCCTGCCGGGCTGGAAGCGATTAATCCGGCGCTGGCCGTCTCGCAAAGCGTGCCGGAAGACCCGAATGCGCTCAGCGGCAGCCTGCCCTGGTGGTGGTGGTGGCAATGGTACGATCATCAAAACATGCGGGATGAGCGGGTGGAAGCGTTTAGCGCGCTGCTATGGGAAGGTGTCTACACTTACGACTACGTGGCCCGCGCCACCACGCCCGGCACGTTTGTGGTGCCGCCCACCAAGGCGGAAGAGATGTATTCGCCAGAAGTATTCGGCCGTAGCAGCAGCGATGTGGTGATTGTGGAGTAACTGAGTTTTTTACAGGTCTCTTTCCACGCTTTGCGTGGGATGCAGTTGACAACACTCCGCGTCGCACGGAATGCGGAGCATTCTGGTTATGATTCCCTCGGAAACCGCGCGGTTTCCGAGGGAATTTTGCGTCTACCGAAAAAGCCCAAGCAAAGACGCAAAAGCGCGAAAAGAAAACAAACCACAGATTTCGCAGATTTGCAGTCTAAAATCTGTGTAATCTGCGAAATCTGCGGTTAAATCCTTAATGTCCCTGACCAGTTGTTCGTGCATCCCTATATGAGCGCCATCTTGGCGGAGAAGTGGCGCAATACGGGCGGGGCATCCACAATCTTCACGCCATGAATCTCATCTTTGATGCTGTTGACATAAAGTAGAACCTCAGCCAAATAATCCACGTGGCTTTGGGTGTAGACCCGGCGCGGGAAGGCCAATCGCACCAGCTCCATCGCCGCTGGCTTTTCACTGCCGTCTGGCTGCTGGCCAAACATCACCGAGCCAATCTCCACCGAACGCACGCCTCCCTCCAAATAAAGCGCCAGCGACAGCGCCCAGGCGGGATATTCGCTTTGGGGAATGTGGGGCAGCATCGCTTTGGCGTCTATGTAAATGGCGTGGCCGCCGGGTGGCTGCACAATCGGAATGCCGTTGGCGGTGAGAATGTCGCCCAGGTAGGCGACGGAGCGGATGCGGTACTGCAAATAATCTTCGTGTAGCACCTCTTCCAGACCGACGGCTAGCGCTTCCAAATCGTACCCGGCCAGGCCGCCGTAGGTGGGGAAGCCTTCGGTGAGGATGAGCATATTTTTGCATTCCTGCGCCCAGGCGTCGTCATTAAGAGCCAGAAAGCCGCCGATGTTGGCCATGCCGTCTTTTTTGGCGCTCATCGTGGCCCCGTCTACGTAGCTGAACATCTCTTGGGCAATTTCCAGCGGCGTTTTGTTGGCGTAGCCTTCCTCGCGGGTTTTGATGAACCAGGCGTTTTCGGCAAAGCGGCAGCAGTCCAGGAAGAGGGGGATGTTGTGACGGTGGCAAATCTCGCTGGCGGCGCGGATGTTGGCCATGCTGACGGGCTGCCCGCCGCCGGAGTTGTTGGTGACGGTGATCATGGCCATTGGCACTTTGCCGGGGTTTTCGACGATGGTTTGCTCCAGCTTTTGCAAATCAATGTTGCCTTTGAAGGGCAAAATGGCAGCCGGGTTGTGGGCTTCGGCGATGGGAATGTCGTAGGCGACAGCTCCCCGGTATTCGGTGTTGGCGCGGGTGGTGTCGAAGTGGGTGTTGTTGGGCACGATGTCGCCGGGTTTGAGGACGGAGCCGAAGAGGATGCGTTCGGCCGCGCGGCCCTGGTGGGTGGGGATGACGTGTTTGAGGCCGGTGATGTTGCGTACGGCCGTTTCAAATTTGTAAAATGACTTTGCCCCGGCGTACGACTCATCCCCCAGCATCATGCCCGCCCATTGGCCAGAGGACATCGCCCCCGTGCCGGAATCGGTGAGCAAGTCTATGAGTACATCCTCGGCCTTGAGCAGGAAGAGGTTGTAGTGCGCTTCGGCGAGCAGTTTTTCCCGCTCTTCACGGGTGGTTTGGCGGATTGGCTCCACCATTTTGATGCGAAATGGTTCGATTATGGTTTTGAAATGCATGGGATTCTCCTGAGATTGGAGACTGGAGATTAGAGATTGGGCATCTTTAGTTTCATCCAATCTCTAATCTCCAATCTCTTTTTTAAAGTTTGCTGCGCGGATACGGCCGTTCCGGTACATCCTCTAAAAGCCCGCCATGCCCCAGCCCGATGATGTCTGCCTGGGTCAGGCGGTCACCGACGAGCAGACGGGGCAGCACCTCGTCTACGATGTTGCGCTTGGGACTGCGCACGCAGCCGGGTGCGCCCAAAATCGGCAGATTGCCCAGGTAAGCCAGCATGAGCAGGTTGCCTGGGTCTACGGGTGCGCCAAAGCAGGTGAGTTCGCCGCCAGCCTGCTGCACGGCACGGGGCGCAATGTCGCGGTGGTCCATGATGGCCGTCTCCCCCGCCAGAATAATGAGTTCGGCTCCGGCGGCGGCCTGCTGCTGGATGGTGGCGGCCATGGCTACTTCGTCGCGGGCGTCGTCCAGCGGCAGGAAGGTGAGGCTGGCCAATTTAGAGCCGAGCAGCTCCAGCCGATTGCGCAGCGGTGGGTCGAAGCTGCGCTGGATGCGTTCCGCAGCGGCGGGCGAGCCAGAAAGGATGACCGCCACGCGACGGGCGGGCAGCGGATCGAGCCAGAGCAGTGGGTCTGGTTTTGCCAGGTGTTCGATGGTGGTTACGGCCGTTTCCGGCACAGCGTAGGGAATAATTTTGACGGTGCCCACCATTTTGCTGGGAGGAACGGCCGTGTGGTTGGGCAGGGTGGCCAGGGTGATGCCCAATTGGCTGTTGAGCTGGTGCAGTCGGGCGGCATCTACACGCAGCACGCCCAGCGCTTCTGCCTTGAGGTTGACGCGCCCGGTGGCGGCGTGGCTGCTGTACAGGTGTGGCCCCATCACCGCGTCGGCAATGCGGCGAGCGGCGCTGTCTTCGTCTACATCGCCCGCTTCCAGTTGAGCTACGTAGACCACGCTGCGGCCGGTGCTGCGCAAGGCGGGCAGGTCGTCTGCGGTGAGGATGTGCCCCTTGCGGAAAAGGCGACGGCCGTCTGCTCCGGCGATGTTGTGGCCCAGAATGTTGCCGGGGGAGTCATCAATGGGAATGGGGCCAAATTTCATGGTGATGTCTATTGTTCAAAATTGCCTATTGTTTGGCAAATTTGATTGCTCTCACTATCGAGGACATTGACATAAAAAGTAAATGTGGAATTAAAGGTAAAATTGCCTGCTTCAAACATCCATTGTTGGATTGTATAAGGTGAATTTAGATCGCTAATGGCAGAAGGCACAACAAATGCTTCTTCGCCATTACTATTGATGCCTGTAACTATAATTTGCAATTCATGTGTACCAATCGGTGGATTTTGCCAATTAAGTGTTACATCATCAAAAAAGTCGTTTGAGATACTGTTTCTGGTAACAAAAACAGTAATACAGGTCGAAGGAATGCTTGTGGCGGGTGTGCTTCCGGAAGGCAGTGTCGCGGGAGGTGTGCCACTGAATAGTTGAATATCTTCGGGCTTGTTTTCAATCCAACCTTCAATATTATTTTTTTGTATTTGAACCCGATACCAGTTGTCCTCAGTTTCCAATATTAACAAAATATCATTTTGGACAACCTGTGCTCGTGGAGCGCCGGTTATCGAAGATGGTTGTGTATACACATTTACGGCCGTACCTTTGGGAGCCACCACAATTAAAACTTCAGGAACAATTGCGTTTGTGGTAGCAACCAATGTTGGTGTAGCAGATGCCGTGGCAGTTTGTGTGGGTGTATTTTCATGTGTTGCTACTGGCGATGGAATCGCTGTTGGGGTTTTTGTTGGCAAGTTGGTAGCAGAAGGCGCAGAAGAAGGTGTAGGAGTTGGTGTGTTAATTTCTGGAATAGCCGATTCCAAATTTATGGAGATTTCATTTGGCGAAAACTCTTCAGCCAAATTGACTTCTAAGAATCCAATATTTTCCCCATCGATTTTAATATTTAAATCGCCCATCCTCCCAGAATATAGGTTAGGAATTCGAAAGGTAGCCTGGCCATTTAAGTCACTGTTTTTTTGGAAGTGCTGATTGCCGATGTTCAAATCTAATTCAGCGTTAGAGATAGGGTTGCTGCCTACTTCAGAGATGAGCTTTACAGTATAACTAAACTCATCACTGCTAGGGGTAAATTCCGAGGTTGCCGCAGGCGTTGGGTCATTGTCAAATTTGGCGATAACGATACCACTCACTACCGCGACAATAAGAGGAACAATGAGCCACCAGATGATTCTTTGAATGCCGCGTTCCGGGTCTTTCATGTTAGCTTCCTATGGTCTAAAAATGAGTTTCATAGAAAAATTAATTGTCCAAAGCTGGGCAAAAATAGTTTAACATAATGACTGAAACGAGTAAAGGCCAGTTTGATTTATGCACCAGCGTTCCATCCGTAAATTGACGATTTACCTATCTCCCTGCAAAAACGGCCGACAGTATGCAGACGGCCGTTTTTGTGTTAGATTATTCGTGGATGTAAGCAGATTTCCCGACATTGAATCAGGAAGAGACAATGATTCCCTCACCTATTTCCTCTAGCCAGACGCAAAGTGAGCGCTTGCAGGCGCTGTATCACATGGCGGTTGAGCTGTCCGCGCTGCACAGTTTGCAGTCGGTGCTGAATACAGCCTTGCGGCACTGCCTGGATTTAACAGAGTCGCAGTTTGGGTTTGTTGGCCTGAACACGGCAGACGGCCGTGCTTTGGATGTGGTTGCCATGCAAGGCTTCTTCGCCGAATCGGAATTTTACGAGCACAACCACATCATTCCTTTGCGCCCCAGTATTTTTGCCCGGGCGGTGTTGGAAAATCGCCCGGTTAGCACCGACGACGCCCGCTACGATCCCTCCCGGTTTGGCCAGCCCAAAGGACACCCGCCAGTGGCTGCGTTTTTGGGCGTGCCGCTGCGCATTCGCGACAAACCGATTGGCATGATCGGAGTAGCCAATCGCCCACAGCCGTATGAAGATGATCATGAGCAGTTACTGCTCACCTACGCGGCGCAAGTCGCCATCGTCATTCGCAATGTGCAGCTTTATGAGCAGCTCACCACCGCCAAAGAAGCGCTGGAAGAAAAAGTGGCCAAGCGTACGGCTCAACTGGAAGTGGCCAGGGAGGATTTGGCGCAGAAGGCGATGCTTTTGCAACAATTGCTCTCCGAGACGGTGGATGTGCAGGAGTCGGAGCGGCAGCGCATTTCGCAGGATATGCACGATGGCATTAACCAGCTTTTGGTGGGGGCGATGTTGGAGCTTCGTTCGGCGCAAAAACGGTTGGCAAACGGCCGTATCGAACCAGCTAATGAAAGTTTGGCATCAGTCCGGGGCATTTTGCACCGCGTCGAGGCCGAAATCAAGCGCATCATCCACGATTTGCGTCCCCCCACGCTCGATGCGCTGGGTTTGGTGCCTGCCCTGCGTCGGTATGCTGAACGGTTTACCCAGTACACCAACATTCCTTGCACCGTTACCGTTTTTGGCGAGCCGTGCCGGTTGGCCTCACGGGCCGAAATTGGCGTTTACCGGCTGATGCAGGAGGCGCTGCAAAACGTGAGTACCCACGCCGACGCCACACGCACCGAAGTGGTGGCGGCGTTTTCCCCTCGCACCTTTAAACTCACCATCATTGACGACGGGCAGGGGTTTGATTTGCTGGAAGCGGAACAAAACAAGAACGGCCGTCTCGGTCTGCTGGGCATGAAAGAGCGAGCGCAAAGTCTGGGCGGGCATCTGACCATCTGGACCCAGCCAGAGCAGGGCACCCGTGTGGAGCTGATTGTGCCCGTGACCGAACCACTGTGAGAGACGAAACATGACCTCCATACGCATTCTTGTTGTTGATGACCACCCGATTGTGCGGCAGGGCATTCGTAGTTTGCTCTCGAACTACCCAGAGTTTGAGATTGTGGCTGAGGCGGATAACGGCCGTACCGCGTTGCAACAGTTTAGCCATCATTTGCCAGACGTGACCCTGCTGGACATTCGCATGCCAAACGAATCGGGTCTGGACGTGTTAAACCAGATTCGCGCCACCCAGCCAGATGCTAAAGTACTCATGCTCACCTCGTTTGACGACAGCGAATATGTGATGACTGCCCTACGCGCCGGGGCGCAGGGGTACGTGCTCAAGGGCATCTCTGACGACATGCTGGTGAACGCCATTCGTGCCGCCTGCCGGGGCGAGAAGGTGCTGAGTCCCCAGGTGACAGAGCGGGTGGTGCAGTGGGCCATTGCGGATGATACGGCCGTACCCACCCCAACCTTCAACTTCGACGATGAAGAACGCCAGATGCTGCGGATGCTGGTGCATGGGGCCAGCAATCCCGAAATTGCCGAAAAGCTCTTCATGAGCCAAACCACTGTCAAGCGCAAGCTGCGAAATATTTTTGAGCAGCTCAATGTTGAAACCCGCACCCAGGCCGCCGCCGAAGCGGTACGGAATCGCCTGGTTTAATTTCTCCCTTTGCCCCCTGACCCATCAGGGCCACATAAGTTGACCCTATCGGTTCTTGCGAAACTGATAAGCCTTGTTAATATCAAAGCGACGATTCAACAAAGATCCCAAACCCTATTTACCCTGAACCGGGCCATCCCCTCACCGTTTTTGGCCCCTGGAAGAGACACACAACCCATGCTCGATTCTGTGGAAGCCACAACCCGCTTGCTGGTGGAACACGATTACATTGCTGATGTTGGTCTGAGCACCAGCATTTTTTTGGCGCTGCGCATGAACAAGGCGCTTTTTCTGGAAGGCGAGCCAGGCGTGGGAAAAACGGAAGTGGCTAAAGTTCTCAGCCGTGCCTTCAATACCTCCCTCATTCGCCTGCAATGTTATGAAGGGCTGGACATTAGCCAGGCGGTTTATGAATGGAACTACCCGCATCAACTGCTGGAGATTCAGGCGCGGCAGGGGCAAAATGGGCAGCAAGGCGGCACGGCCGATATTTTTACCGAGCGGTTTTTGTTGAAACGGCCGTTGCTGCAAGCCATAGACCAAAGCCACAACAAAGCCCCCGTGTTGCTCATTGATGAGCTGGATCGTGCCGATGAGGAGTTTGAGAGCTTCCTGCTGGAACTGCTGTCTGACTTTCAAATCACCATCCCGGAAATTGGTACGCTGCGGGCCGACCACAAACCGATCATCATCATCACCTCCAACCGCACCCGCGAAATTCACGATGCGCTCAAGCGGCGCTGCGTGTACACCTGGATTGAGTATCCCAGCCGGGCCAAAGAGCTGGAAATTGTGCGTCTGAAACGGCCGCAACTGTCCGCCCAGTTGGCCCAGCAGGTGGTAGATTTTGTCCAGCGGCTGCGCCAGGAAGAGCTGTACAAACGGCCTGGTGTGGCCGAAACGCTGGATTGGGCCGAAGCGTTGGCCCATTTGCAGGCGAAAGAGTTGGATACGGCCGTTATCAACGCCACCCTCGGCATCATTCTCAAATACCAGGACGATGTAGACAAAATCCGAGGCAACACCGCCGCCCTTCTCAACGCTGCCACCTAACTTTTCACTTTTTACTTTTCACTCATGACTAAAACTGTGAAGAACGAAACCTTCCTCACCAACTTGCTCACCTTCACCCGCCTGCTGCACCAGGCCGGGCTGCCGGTTGCGCCAGAGCAAAGCCGCGACTTTGCCCAGGCGCTCACCCTGGTAGACATCGGCAGCCGGGAGCAGGTTTACCACACTGCCCGCAGCCTGTTGGTGACCCGGCAGGAGCATCTGGATTTGTTTACCACGATCTTCAACCGTTTTTGGCGCACGCATGGCGGCAGCCAACTGCCTCAGGGGCAAAAAGCGCCCATCGCCCCGCGCCACAATCGGCCGCCAGAGCAGTTCAACATCGTCACCTACATGGCTTACAAAGCGAAGCACACGGACAAAGAGATTGATATTGCCGACAAGAGCGGCACTTTTAGCCGGGCCGAGCGGCTGCAAAACAAACTGTTTGCCGACATGACGCCAGAGGAGCTAGAGGCGATCAAGCAGCTCATGCAGGAGATGCGTTGGGAGCTGGCTCAGCGGCAAACGCGCCGTCGTGTGCCGGATAAAAATGGCGATCAGCTGCATTTGCGCCGGGCGCTGCGGGCAGCCACCCGGTTTGGCGGTGTGCCGCTGCAACTTTCCTGGCAGAGCCGCAAGATTAAGCAACGGCCGTTTGTCCTCATTGCCGATATTAGTGGGTCTATGGAGAAATACGGCCGTCTTCTGCTGCAATTTTTCTACAGCTTTAGCCACAGCTTCAAAAATGTGGAATGTTTTGTTTTTGGTACTCGGCTGACGCGCATTACCGGCCAGCTCAAGCTCAAAAATATTGACCAGGCCGTGGATGAAGCCGCCCGTGACGTCAGCGATTGGTCTGGCGGCACCCGCATTGGCGAAAGCCTGCGCATCTTTAACCAGCAGTGGAGCCGCCGCGTGCTCCGCCGGGGTGCAATTGCCCTCATCGTGAGCGATGGCTGGGAGCGCGGCGATGTGTCCGTGCTGCGCCAGGAGATGCGCTATTTGCAGCACCGCTGCCACCGCCTCATCTGGCTCAACCCGCTGCTGGGGCGCAGCAACTACCAGCCTTTGGTGGAAGGGATGGCCGCCGCGCTGCCCTTTGTTGATGATTTTTTACCCGTCCACAACCTGCAAAGCTTGCGCGAGCTATCGCAGCATCTGGGCGGGCTGGGGCAACATCGCTCCGTCAAACCCAAATTGACGGTTCAATCTGTCATGACTTAATAACGAATGTAACAAGACCCTAAGGGTTTGGCACTTTTTGAGATAAATGAGTCGAGCTAGAAACCCTTAGGGTCTGCATAGTGTAACCAATTACCCAATTTGTTTTAAGAGGAGATGCCTATGGATGTTTCTGGAGAATACACATTTGATGCACCGCAAAAGCTGGTTTGGGAAGCGCTGCAAGACCCGGACGTTCTGGCTTCTGTAATGCCCGGTGGCGAAGGGTTTGAAGAAGTGGGCGAAAACGAGTATCAGGGCAATCTAAAGATTAAAGTTGGCCCGGTGCAAGGCAAGTTCACAGGCAATATCAAGCTGCTAGACCTGGTGGCCCCAGAAAGTTACCGCCTGGAGGTGGATGGCAAGGGTGCGCCAGGGTTTGTAAAAGCAACAGGTGGCCTAAAGCTGACGCCGCAGGGGGCGCAAACGCACATGAGCTATGAAGGTTCGGCTCAAGTTGGCGGACGCATTGCCAGCGTGGGTCAGCGGCTCATGGACAGTTCGGCCAAGTCTATCATTCGCCAAAGTTTGGATGGGCTGAATGCGTATTTGCAAACGCAGGTTGCCATGCAGCAGGCAGATGAGTTGGTGGGAGAGGGAGAAGAAGATGGCGGGGAAACGGCCGTACCTCCCACCACGTCACCAGCCCCCGCCTACAAACCACCTAGCCAGACCGAAGTTGCCATGAACGTCGCCAAAGATGTCGCCAGCGACATTATCCCGCCCAAATATTGGCCCTACGTCATCGGTTTGGTGGTGCTGCTCATCATTATTTTACTCGTAGTTATTTTTTAGGAAATTGAATGAGTGCAACCAGATTGGTTTCCAGATTTCAAACCGCGTTCATCCGCGTTAATCTGCGTCCCATTTTTAGAGGAGGTTCCCATGATTCCTGGTGAATTCGATTATCATTCGCCAAAAAGTTTGCAAGAGGCTGTTGCCCTGCTTCAGCAGCATGGCGACGATGCCAAGTTGTTGGCTGGTGGGCAAAGTCTCATCCCCGCTATGCGCTTTCGCCTGGCCTTGCCCGAAGTGCTCATAGACATAAACGGCATTGCTGGGCTGGAGTACGTGCGCGAAGACAACGGCCGTCTGGCCATTGGCGCTATGACTCGTGAAGTTGAGCTGGAAGAATCGGCCGTGGTGCAGCAAAAATACCACCTGTTGGCCGATGCCGCTCACGTCATTGCCGATCCGATTGTGCGCAACCGGGCGACGGTTGGCGGCAATATCGCCCATGCTGACCCGGCCAACGATCATCCCGCGGTGATGCTGGCTTACGGCGCAGAGGTGATTGCCTTAGGACCAGCTGGCACCCGCGCTATCCCCATTGACGACTTTTTTGTGGATCTGTTTGAAAACGCGCTGACGGACAACGAAATTCTGACCGAAGTTCGGATTCCAGCGCCAGGTGCCAACAGTGGCGGCGCTTACATCAAGGTGGAGCGCAAGGTGGGTGATTATGCCATTTCGGCCGTGGCTGTGCAGTTAACGATGAGTGGGGATGTGTGTACGGCCGTACGTATCGGACTCACCAACGTTAGCCCCGTACCCATGCGCGCCAAAAATGCCGAAGCCGCCCTCCAGGGCAAGGCAATTACCCCGGAAACCTTAGAAGCTGCTGGCCAGGCTGCCGCCGCCGAATGCGATCCTTCGCCCGATTTGCGCGGCACCGAAGCGTACAAGCGTGATCTCACCCGCGTGCTGGTCAAACGCGCGGTACAGAAGGCAATGGAGCGAGCAAATCAGTAAACGGTAATCGGTAATCAGTAACTGGTATTGTTTCACCGATTACTGGCCACCGATTACGGATTACCGAAAAAACGGAGTGAAACATGAGCAAACACACAATCACCCTAACCATCAACGGCACCAGCGTTACCAAAGAGGTGGATGCCCGCCTGCTGCTGGTGCATTTTATTCGTGAAGATTTAGACCTGACCGGAACCCATATTGGCTGCGATACGACCAGTTGTGGTGCATGTACGGTGTTGATGAACGGCCGTTCCATCAAAAGCTGCACCGTTTTTGCCGTCCAGGCCAATGGCGCAGAAATTGAAACCATTGAAGGCATAGCCAACGGCGCAGAACTGCATCCGCTGCAAGAAGGCTTCTGGGAAAAGCACGGCCTGCAATGCGGCTACTGCACCCCAGGCATGATCATGAGCGCCAAAAACTTGCTCGCCAAAAATCCCAACCCCACCGAAGAAGAAATTCGCTGGGGCATTTCCGGCAACCTGTGCCGCTGCACCGGCTACAACAAAATTGTTGAAGCCATACAGTACGCCGCCGAAAAGATGAATTCCGCAGAAGAGGTGACCGCATGACCTACCACGACCCAAGCAAAGAAAAGCAACTAGACGACCGCTTTGAAAGCAAACACAGCGTCCCCGAAGGCGCATCCGCAGTTGTAGAAACCACCGAAGAAGTGCGGATAACCACCCCGCCAGAAATTTGCGGCATGGGCCACCGCATGAAGCGCAAAGAAGACCCCCGCTTCATCCGGGGCAAAGGTCGCTACGTAGACGACATCAAGCTGCCCGGAATGCTCTACATGGATATTGTGCGCAGCCCCTACGCCCATGCCCGCATCCTGAATATTGACGCCAGCGCCGCGCTGGAAATGGAAGGCGTTGTTGCCGTCATCACCGGCAAGGATTTGGAAGCCCACGGCCTCCACTGGATGCCCACCCTCATGTCCGACACCCAAATGGTGCTGCCCACAGAAAAAGTAGTCTACTACGCTCAGGAAGTAGCCTGCGTCATTGCCACCAGCCGCTACATTGCCGCCGATGCCATCGAACAAGTCTTTGTAGATTATGATCCATTGCCACCCGTAGTAGACCCCTTCAAGGCGATGGAAGATGAAGTCATTGTTCGGGAAGACAAGGAAAAGAAGACCAACCGCATTTGGCACTGGGAAGTGGGTGATAAAGAAGCCACAGACGCCGTTTTTGCCAATGCTGCTCACGTAGTTAAGCAGTACATGCACATTCCGCGCATACACGTTTCGTCCATTGAAACGTGCGGCATGGTGGCCAACTACCAGCCCGCCATGGGCAAGATGCAAATTTACATGACCACCCAGGCGCCCCACGCCATCCGCACCGTGTTTGCCCTGGTGACTGGCCTGCCAGAGCAAAAGATTCAGATCATTTCGCCAGATATTGGTGGCGGCTTTGGCGGCAAGGTGCCGGTCTACCCCGGTTACGTGGTGGGCGCGGTTGCCAGTTTGCTGCTGGGCAAGCCGGTAAAATGGATTGAAGATCGCAGCGAGAATTTGCAGGCAGACAGCTTTGCCCGCGATTACCATCTGGAAGCGGAACTGGCAGCAGACGCGAATGGCAAAATCACCGGTTTGCGTGTCAATGGCCTGGCCGACCACGGCTGTGCCGATGCTGCGGCCAATCCATCCAAGTTCCCGGCCGGGTTGTTTAGCATTTGCACCGGTTCGTACGATTTGCAGGCGGCGCATGTGAACATGGATGCCGTGTACACGACGAAACCACCGGGGGGCGTCGCTTACCGCTGCTCCTTCCGCGTAACAGAAGCAGTGCAGATGATTGAGCGGCTAACGGATATGATGGCCCATGATTTGGGTGTTGATCCAGCAGATTACCGGATGAACAACTTCATCAAGCCAGATGCGTTCCCGTACAAATCGCCCACTGGTTGGGAGTACGACAGCGGCAATTACCACGCGGCGCTGCAAAAAGCGATGGATATTCTTGATTATGAAGGATTGCGCAAAGAGCAGGCGGAAAAGCGCGCGCGTGGTGAGCTGATGGGCATTGGGATTTCCAGCTTCACGGAGGTTGTGGGGGCTGGCCCATCCAGAGATTACGATATTTTGGGCATCAAGATGTTTGATTCGGCCGAAATTCGCATTCATCCCACAGGCAAGGCGATTGCCCGGTTTGGCACCAAGAGCCAGGGGCAAGGCCACGAAACCACCTACGCCCAGATCATTGCGGAGGAGTTGGGGCTGCCCGCCAACGACATCGAAGTGGAAGAAGGGGATACGGACACGGCTCCCTACGGCTTGGGGACCTACGCCAGCCGCTCCACGCCGACCGCTGGGGCTGCGGCCGCAATGGCTGCCCGCAAAATCAAGGCAAAGGCGCGTAAAATTGCCGCTTACCTGCTGGAAGTGGGTGAGGATGATTTGGAATGGAATGTGAATCAGTGGCAGGTGAAAGGATCGCCGGAGCAAGCCAAGACGATCCAGGATATTGCTTTTGCCGCCTACACCAATCATCCGCAAGGGATGGAAGCGGGGTTGGAAGCGACAGATTACTATGACCCGCCCAACCTGACGTTCCCCTTTGGTAGCTACATTGCTGTGGTGGATATTGACAAGGGCACGGGTGAGGTCCATGTGCGTCGTTTTGTGGCGATTGACGATTGTGGCAACATCATCAATCCGCTGGTGGTGGAAGGCCAGGTGCATGGTGGTTTGACGATGGGTTTGGCGCCTGCATTGTACGAGGAGATTGTGTACGATGAGAACGGCACCTGCCTGACGGGTACGTTTGCGGATTATTTGCTACCAACGGCCGTTGAGTCGCCAAAATGGGAAACGGGGCACACCATCACCCCGTCGCCGCATCATCCCATTGGGGCCAAAGGTGTGGGCGAATCGCCCACGGTGGGTGCGCCGCCAGCCATCGCCAACGCGGTGATTGATGCGCTGTGGCACCTGGGTGTGCGCCACATTGACATTCCGATTACTCCGGTGAAAGTGTGGCAGGCGTTGCGCGATGCGGGTGTAACTGATTAGGTAATGAGCGTGTCGGGGCGGGTCTCAGACCCGCCCCGACTTGTTGCGCACGGAGGTGGGCGATGTTTGATGAGTTTTACAGCAAGGCGAATGCGTTGACCCAGGCGGGTGAATTGTTTGCAACGGCCGTTGTCGTGCGCGCCGAAAAGCCAACCTCAGCCAAACCGGGCGACAAGGCGATTGTGACGGCCGATTCCGTGATGCACGGCTGGATTGGCGGTAGCTGTGCCCAGCCCACCGTCATCAAAGAGGCGCTGAAAGCAATGGCCGATGGCCAACCTCGCCTGATTCGCCTGACGGTGGAGCCAGAAGCTGAGCCAACGCGGCCTGGCCTGGTGGATTTGCCGATGACCTGTTTTAGCGGCGGCACGCTGGAAATTTACATTGAACCGCAACGGCCGTTGCCCCATTTGTTGGTGGTGGGTAGTTTGCCGGTGGCGCGCGCCCTGGTGCAGTTGGGCAAGGCGATGAATTACCGGGTGACGGCGGTAGACCCAGAGACACACGGCGAAGGCATGGCGCAGGCGGATCGTCTGCTGACGAACCTGGATGAAATGGCGGCGTTGCTCACGCCACGTACCTTTGTGGTTGTTGCCACCCACGGCAATTACGATGAGCTGGCGCTGAAACACGCGCTTCAAGCTCCGGTGGCGTATGTGGGTTTGGTAGCCAGCCGCAAACGGCGAGAGGCCGTAGAAACGTATTTGCAGATGCAGGGGGTGGGTGAGTCTGAACTGGAGCGGCTGGTTTGCCCCGCTGGGCTTGACATAAAAGCGACGCGTGGCGATGAAATTGCGCTAAGTATCATGGCCCAGATTGTGCAGCAGCGGCGCAGCCACCCGGAAATTGACATGGGTGCTTTTTTTGTACAGAGCAAGCCGGGCGAAACGGCCGTCCTTGAGGCCATAGACCCGGTTTGTGGCATGTCGGTGGTTATCGAAGGGGCGGCCCACACGCATTTGCATGATGGCACAACCTATTATTTCTGCTGTGCGGGTTGCCAGACAAAGTTTGCCGCCAACCCTGAGACATATTTGCAGAAAGAGGTTTCAACGGGAACGGCCGTATCTCTCCACGATATAAAAATTAACTAACGATCTGCTCAAAATAACAAGGCAGGAAGAGGGCGAAGCAGCGGATGAGCAATTTTCATCCGCTGTTTTGTTTTGGCAGGCTGCTGAGCAAATATTTTAGCAATTGTTATGCTGAGCAGAGCAAAGCATCCCGACCAACTTGGCTAGGCTTCTTCATTTCGCTCCGCTCCTTTCAAAATGACTAGTGTAAGAAACAAATTTATGCACTAAACAATGTGCTTATCAGTTCTTTATATTTTCCACACAGCTTTGCCTATGATAGAAAGTAATGAATCAAATGCAGTGCAACGCAATGATTCATTCTAAATTTACAAATCAACTAGCCTAACACTTAAGAATCTTTCTGAAAAAGTCACAGAGGAAAAAGAGAAACCTGAAGAAAGAACCTTCGCCTCTAAGTTCTCTGTGAACTCTGTGGCAAATATTCAGACAAGTTCTAAGGCAAAAAGTATCGGAGAATAATCTCATGTTAGAAAACACACAAGCAAACAATACAGGCAAGCGCCTGATCAGCTGGAAATCAATTTTAGGCCTCGGTTTGGCCCTGTTTATCGTAGGCGGATTGGTGATGCTGGTACAGCCAGCCGCTGCCCAAACCGCAGATGGCAGTTTGACTGATGAAGACATCGCCTCGCTGCTTTACATGCGCGAAGAAGAAAAGCTGGCCCACGACGTTTACGTGATGCTCTACGATTTGTGGGGCGCTCAAATCTTTAACAACATCGCCAGCAGCGAACAAAATCACACGGAAATGGTTTTGGCGTTGCTCAATCAGTATGGTTTGGACGACCCGGCAGCGGGTAACGGCGTGGGCGTTTTCACCAACCCAGACTTGCAAGCGCTGTACGATGACCTGGTAAGCCAGGGCAGCCAATCTTATGAAGCCGCGTTGCTGGTGGGTGGCCTTATTGAAGAAGTAGACATTGCTGATTTACGCGCCGAGTTGGAAAACAGTAACGTGGCCGCAATTCAACAAGTGTACCAGAGCTTGCTCAGCGCCTCGGGCAATCATCTGAACGGGTTTGCCAACACGTATGAAAACACGACGGGCAAGGCTTACACCGCCCAATTGCTCAGTGATGCTGATGTGGCCGCAATCTTGAGCGGCGGCAACAGCTCTGGGCATGGCAACAGCCAGGGACCGCATGGCAGCGGTGGCGGAAGTGGTCACGGTAACAGCGGCGGCCAGGGCAACAGTGGCAATGGGCGCGGCAGCCAGGGAAATGGCAATGGTGGCCGTCGTTAATTTGAAAAATTCTTGAACCTCCTGTAATTCGCCAAACAAAAAAGCGGTGCTTGCTGAGCAGGCACCGCTTTTTTGTATTGTGCGGGGAAAGAATCCCCGGCTACTTTAAGCAAAAGCGAGTTCGGGGGTGGGGGAAACGGCCGTTTCCCTTTCCAGCACGCGCATCTGAATCCCATTTTCGGCCGTGAGGGTGATTTGGGTTTTGTAGCGTACCGGTTCTGTTTGGGCCAGAGTCAGGCGATATTTTTGGGCAATGGTGGCCAGGATGAGCTGAGCTTCCATCATGGCAAAAGCGTTGCCGATGCAGACCCGCGCCCCGCCGCCAAAGGGCATGTAGGCAAACTTGGGCAGCGATTTCTCAAATTCTGCGGTGAACCGTTCTGGCTTAAACGCTTCTGGCTCGTCAAAATATTGCGGCAAATGGTGCATCACGTACGGCGAGACAAAGACGGTGCTGCCTTTAGGGACGGTGTAGCCGCCTAGCTGCACGTCTTCCAGGGCACGACGGCCGTTCAAAATCCAGGCCGGTGGGTACATCCGAATCGCCTCTTTGATGATTTGCAGACTGTACGGCAAGTTAGGCAGGTCTGCCAAGGTGGGCTGGCGACCAGCCAGCACCGTGTCCAGTTCTTCATGCAGTTTCGCTTCCGCTTCGGGATGTTGGGCGAGCAGGAACCAGGTCCAACTCAGGGCGTTGGAGGTGGTCTCGTGCCCGGCGGCAAACAGGGTGGCGACCTCGTTGCGCAGCTGTTTGTCATCCATAAATTCGCCATCTTCATCTACGGAGAGCATGAGCATGGAGAGCAAATCGCCTTTGTCTGCTACCTGGTTGTTTACGGCCGTTTTCCGGCGTTCAGCAATAATCTGGTTCATCACTGCATTAAACTGGGTCACCGCCCGGTTGCGCAGCCGATTATCGGCCGTGGGCACCCAGTTGGGCAATGAAAACCCGCGCTGGTAGTCCCGGTTAGAGATAGCCTGGAAATCGTTCATGGCGTTACCAATGATTTCGGCCGTGTCGCCTGTGCCGGTAATAGCATCCGCATCAAACAGCGTTTTGGAGACGATCAACATCGTCAAATGCATCATCTCCTCGGTGATGTCCACCACCGCTTCGTCTTGCCAGCCGCCGATAATCTGGTTCGCATAATCAACCATCACCTCGGCGTAATTGTGGATGCGCTTGCTGTGGAAAGCGGGTTGAGCCAGCCGCCGCTGCCGCCGATGAAAAGCGCCGTCGCTGGTGAGCAGCCCGTTGCCCAGAAATTTGCCCAAAATCTGCTTATCCAGCGGCGCTTTTTCAAATTTGTCGCTTTGCGTTACCAACACCTCGCGAATGAGGTCGGGGTGGGCCACCAGGTAAGTTTGCAAATGTGCCAGCCGAAAGTAGACCAGATCGCCATATTTTTTAACGTTTTCCAGTAAGAAGGTGGGTTCATCCTCACTAAATTGGCTGGCGTTGCCCATGATGAGCGCGCCTTTGGGGCCAGACGGCCGTTTTACTGCCATGTTGTTTACTCCTTAAATCCGAGATAATTGACAAGTTGTTGTTTAATTGATAGAGTGTTGTTGAAATAATAGATCGGATTGCTTGATTGTCAAGCATGAATAACGATTTGCTGTTGTTTTAACGACAATTGTTGAATAAACAGCGCGAGGAAAATGATGGATAGACGAAAACGACGCACCCGCAGATTGTTAGGCGAAGCTTTGCTAGAGCTGGTTCAAGAAAAAAAGTATGATCAAATCACCGTGCAGGATATTACCGATCGGGCAGATTTGAACCGCGCCACGTTTTATCTACATTACAAAAGCAAAGAAGAGCTACTGGCCGACAGCCTGGAAGGTTATTTTGATGCCCTGGTTGAGCAAATTAATAGCAAAACGATGAACAAACCAATCTGGGAAAACCCGGAAGCGGATGCCCTGGTTTTTACTCATGTGGCAGAGCACGCAGATTTGTATCGAGTGCTGCTGGGCGAGAATGGGATGGGTTATGTGATCAATCGGATCATTGATTACATTGCCCGGTTTAGCGAGTTGCAGCTGCGCGCTGGGTTAGGCACTGTTGAGCTGCAAGCCCCCATCGAAATTATGGCCCGCCATGTAGCCGGGTCGCTCTACGCGCTTATTACCTGGTGGTTGATGAATGGCATGCCCTACACACCGCGCCAAATGGCGGAAATGACCACGAAGCTGTGTCTGACGGGCACTGTGCCGGAATGAAGTTTGAATGAGTTCATAAAACCCCTATACGGGTCTACTGCTTAAAGGCCGTTTTTACTGCGAAAATAAGCTACCAGCGCGTTAGCGTGGCCATGCCCCAGTCCGTGCTCACTCTTGAGCCAGTTGACCATTTCCATGTGCTTCATCTCAGTGACGCCTTCCAGTAAGCTGAACCAATGTGCCACGGGGTAACCGTATTTTTTCTCAATTGAAGGGAAATAAGAAGCGGGGCCTTGTACTTTTTCCTCAGACATGTTTTCTTCCTTTGTTGAGACCTGACAGATTTAGGAAGTTACTTTGTAAACCTGTCAGGGCTTGAAGCTCGATAAATATCGTCGATAACCGCATCCAGAATCGGGTCAAATTGGTGCGAGGTATCGAAGTAAGGCAAATGATACTGAGCACACTCGGATTGCACAAATTGACTAAATGCGATTTCCCGCTGGATGATGGTGAGCAGCGCCGCATCATCTAATTCCTGCGGCCAATCGTTGGGATGCCCAGCATAGGTGCGCAGTTCGTGCAGCTTTTGTGCCGGGGCGATGGTGCAGTAACCGAGAAAACAGCCGTAAACCTGCCCCGGATGCGCCTGCTGGAGGGCGGCGATATCTTTAGGCAACAGTTCGCCTTCAAAAACGTAGTCGATGCCGTCATAGAGCAAGCTGGCGCTCATTTCTCGCACCAGCGGCCAGAGGCGTTGGGCCACTTGCAAGCTGCCTGCATCTGGATCGATGGCCAGCTCTGGCAGGCCGCGCGTAAGTCCCATTTTCAGCACGTCCAGGCTTAAGTAGGGAAGCTGCTTTTCTGCGAGTATGCGCCGGGCCAGGATGCCTTTCCCGGTGCGGGCCGCCCCGCCTATGAAGATGAGCATGAGTTTCTTAATTCTTCACGAGACCTGACAGGTTTAGGAACCTAATCGACAATCAGCCAACTGAGTGTAGCATATTATCTTTGCGATTTAGGCGGTTAATAAACCTGTCAGGTCTGGTCTTTTTGAATATGCAATTAAGCGACTGAGTGAAGCAAATGGTTGATGCCATGATTGTGGCTAATGTCAGGCCTTCAGCTACAAACCTGTTAAGGCTTGGGTTTAACAAGCATAATCAGCCCAACCATCAAAAAAATAGCTCCAGCAATCACAAAACCATTATTTTCTATATACAAGCCAACGCCACCCACCAGCAAGGCGACGATGAAGAGGGCAAAGGTGCTGGCATTTAGTTTGAATGACGCCATCAAAGTTCTCCAAATATCGTAGATTGCCTTACCCGGCAACGAATGTTTATAAGCGGACTGCTATCTGAACGGTAATTGTATCATCCGCTTGCAGCTTTTCAATTTGGCGCACTTTATCCTTAAGCGGCAGAAGATAACGGCCGTCTTTCGGAAACAGCGACGTCGTCCACACCGTCTTACCCACCTGCGCCGTCACCGGAATCATCCCCCAGCCGTACGTCACCGCCTCAGAGACGGATTTAAGATAATCACTCTGCTCCGCTGGCACCGCCACAAAAAAGTAAGGCGATGGCCCCCGCCAGCAAAAAATCGGTCCGTTAAATTGAATATTCATACGGCAAGTTTATCTGATTAAAGCCATGATCAACAAAACGGCGACGACAACGGCCGTTACCACAACAACCACCGCAAAAAAGGTAATCCCCATACGCAAACGCAAATCCACCGGAGAAAACGGTGCACGAGGCAGTTGACGCCATTGATGCCTGGCACTGCGAATAGCAAAAAAGCTCCAAATAATCAGCGTCACCAGCCAGCCCGCCAGCGATAAAGGCAAAGCGGCCCCCGCCGTTCCCACAGACGTCCCCAAAATGGCAAACAGCGGAGCCACCAACAGGCTGATAATAAATTGCAGCGTTGGATCGCGAAAAATTTTAAATTTGAAGTTCATAACTAAGGTGGCTGCCACAAGACCTGACAGGTTTACGAACCATCCTCGCCAAAAAAGTTGTCTTGCCATACAAAACAACTGCACCATAAAGGTAAGCTGGTAAACCTGTCAGGTCTGAAGAACACTATTCCGTGTTGGTCAGCGTCGTCTCCGCCCCAATCATCTGCCGCATGAGCTCGTTGCCTTTGGGAATGAGCGTGATGCGCGTCTTATCCTTCAGCATGTTTTCCGTTTCCAGAATCTCAAACATCGCCTGCGCCACTTCCGCATCCGCATTGATTTTGCTCAGCGCCTCACCCACAATCTGCGGCCGCATCGCCTGCGCCTTGGCAAACTCAATCGCCGCCCGCCGCTCGGCCGAATTGGTAATGATGCTTACCCGGTTCGCCCCATCCTGCCGAATCGCAGACGTCACCTGCCGCAGCCGGTTCACCACCTTCTCCTCAATCTGCTGAATCATCGCCCGGTCACGGAAATGCACCTTGCGGATGTAGACAGAGCCTAACCGATAGCCCCACTCTTCAGATTTTGGCGACACCTCAGCCCGCACCGCCCGACTCATCGTGTGGCGCGTCTCCAGCATATCATCCAGCGGCATATTGCTTAGCGTACGCACCGTCGCATTGCTTACGTTGGCTGCCAAAGAGCCAGCCGGGTCGCTGTTCTTAAACAGATACGCTACCGGGTCGCTGATCTTCATCTCATACCAAACACCAATCCCCATCGGTGCGCCTTCTTCCGAATTGACCGGCAAGCTGCGCAAATAACGCTGGTCCAGGCGCATGTCTAGAACATGCCGCTTCCCCAACGTATTCACCAACAAAGCGCTCGGTCCCATCTTCACCCAAAGGAAGTAAAGCCCCGGCTCTTCCAGCACGCCCACCACATTGCCAAACAAGGTGTACACATGCGCCGTGCCTTCCTTCACAATGGCATACACGCCAAACAGCCGCAAAAAGAAGCGGAAAATCGGTTCTGCAATAAAAAAGAAGATAAAAAAGCCAAAAGCAGTTGGGAAAATCAAGATCAAGTCTCTCATTTGTCCACCTCCAAAATCACATTTTGTGCCTTGGTAAACAGCGACAGCCGCACGTTACGCAGATACGCTTGCAGCGCTGCCGGGCCATTTTTCTTAATGAGGGCCAACTGCTCGGCCAACGAATTAAGCGGCTCTACTTCGGCCTGGGCGCGCAGCGTTTCAATTTCTACCGCCCGCTTCGACTGCACAATGGTTTGGTCAGCCTGCGCTTTGGCCAGGCTGATATCTGACGACACTTCATTATGGGCGGTGTTGATCGCAGCCAGCGCCGACTCCACCTCTTGCGGCGGGTCGATGCCCGTAATGAGCGAGGCGTCCAGGTCGATGCCATACCGCGCTGCGGCTGAAGCGCACTCCTGCTCCATGTGCGTGTTGATTTCATTCAGGTTCTTGCGTAAATCGTTAATGGAAACGTCGCCAATCAAGCCCGCGTCCAGTTCCAAATCGTCCTGTTCATCCAGCAAGGAAGAGCTGGATGACTCGAAGCTGGCAATGCGCTGCCGCAAAATGGCGATGAAGTAGCCCATCACGTGTACCACCGGATTTTTGACGCCAAAGAGGTAAGCGTACAGGTTGCGTTCGCTGGGCTGGTACCGAATTTGCCCGGTCAGGCCAATATTCAGCTGATCCTTGGTGACGGCATCCAGCTCGGTGCCGTTGTGGTTGGCGGTGGGCGTTTCCAGGTCGAGCGCCATGTTGATCGTTTCCGTGGCCACAGAAATTTTGTGCACCTTTTCCCACGGCCAGCGGAAGTAAGGGCCGCCAGGTTTGATCACCTGCACCAGCGGATAGATGTACCGCTCTTTGTCTTTTTCATTCAAATCTTCGGCGATCGGGTCGTCGAGGGTGGTGCCTTTGCCCAGGCGTACGGCACGGCCGAATCTTGTTTTTACAGCGCGTTCATTCTGGTCTACGGTGTAGAAGCCAAAAATAACATAGCGCAGAAAAAACCAGCCGAGGAAGCCCAGGATGAAGCCGGGGATAATCACACCCATGTTCATGCGTTAACTCTCCTGTTTTTTGGCCACAGCGCTCACAGAGGATTGGGAGAAAACAAAAGTTTCTAAAACTTTTGTTTTCTAGGCTTTGGCAAGCTTGTGGCAGTTGGGGAAATAAATTTTTTAGCTAAACCGGATACATCATAATGGATTTTTGGGGTTGGGGGAAGTGGTTTGCGGATGAAAAGTGGTGCTGTAGCCGCGGATTCTTTCCGCGAAAAAGAGCGCAGAAAGAATCTGCGGCTACGGTTGTGGCGGGTTATAGATAAGGTCTGGCGTAAGTTGGTCAACGGCCGTACAGCCACATTGCGCCATTACGTTTTCCAATTCGTCGTGCAGGAGTTGCAGCACGTGCCGGACGCCAGTTTCACCATTGACGGCCAATCCCCACAGCGGCGCACGCGCCAACGCCACGCCTTTGGCTCCCAACGCCAGCGCTTTGAGCACGTCGGTGCCGCGCCGGATGCCGCCGTCGAGGATCAGTTCGATCTGGTCGCCAACCGTTTGGGCGATGTGCGGTAACGCTTCGATGGGGGTAACGGCCGTATCCAACTGCCTGCCCCCATGATTCGAGACGATAATCCCGTCAACGCCCGCTTGCACCGCCCGCTGCGCGTCGTCGGCCCGCAGAATGCCCTTCACCCAGATGGGCAAATTGGTCAGGCCGCGCAGCCACTCAATATCTGCCCAGGTGAGGCCGGGGTCGAAGTTGTCGTTCACCAGCTTCAGCAAGGAACTGTTGTCCTGGCCGTGCTCGGCGCGTGCCAGGTTCGGGATCGGTATCTCCGGGGGAAACGAGAAGTCGATGCGGTGCAGATTTTCGCGCAATCCCTGTACCGGCACGTCCACCGTTACCACCAGCGCCTGGCAACCAGCGGCGACGGCCCGCTGCACAATCTCCGCGCTCCAGCCCCGGTCACGGAAGATGTAAAGTTGGAACCAGACGGGATGGTGAACGGCCGTAATTTCCTCCACCGCCACGGATGACAACGTACTCAAAATTTGGGGCATCCCAAAACTGGCAGCGGCGCGAGCCGTAGCTAGTTCGCCATCGGGGTGGCCCAGTTTGTGCATGGCGGCCGGGGCAATGAGGAAGGGAGACGGCCGTTTCTCACCCCCAAGCGTTGTTTCCAAAGAAATGTGGCGCACATCCCGAAAGATGCGGGGCAGCAGCTTGATCCGGTCAAACGCCGCCCGGTTTTCGTGCAGGGTTAAATTATCCGCCACACCCCCTGCATAATATTCGTGAAAGGCAGACGGCATCTTTTCGGCAGCCGCTTTTTCGTAATCGTAAATGTTGAGCAGGTTCATGTTTTAAGGAGATTGGAGATTAGAGATTGGAGATTTATGCAGCTTCCAATCTCTAATCTCCAGTCTCCAATCTCCTTTTACAAACTTTTAATCGCATTCAGGATGGACGGTTTGTTGTGTAGTTCCCAATCATCGGCGGTGAAGCGATAGAAAACGACGCCGTTGACGGGAATGAGTGCTTCTTCGTTGTAGGCGCGGAAGTGGGCGGCGGCCCGTTTGACCCATTCGGCCCCCTGATTTTCCTGCCAGCCCAGCGTTACGCCGTTGTTGTGTCGCTGCGGGTTTACCTCCGTGGCGATGACCGGCAGCGTCCAAAACCGCTCCGGCACCACTGCGAGCAGCGGCTGGTATGACTTCAGGTGCAAAAACTGCCAGCGCAGCGGATCATCGCTGAATTTGGCGTCGCTGTCCACGTTGTTGGGGTTGCTGTCCTGCGTTTTGGGGTGCACGGTGATGAAGTCAGTGCCCATCAAATTGTTGAGGACGCGCTGCCAGTAGTCGCGGCTGTCGCTGCCGGGGCCAAAATACGGGTCAACCGCCTGCACGCCCAGCCGCACGCCCGCCGGTTTGCGCTGCCAGACATTGTTGTAAGCCACCGCGTACTGTTCTGGCTTGATTTTCTCACCGTTTACCCCGCCGGGGTACTCTTGCGGATTGTTGGTCTCGTTGCCAAAGATGAAGCCCCAAACACCCTTGCTGTCTTGCATCGTTTTCACGCAGGCATCTAAATAGTTTTGAAATTCCGATGAGCCGACGGCAGGCTGGTTGCCTTGTGGATGGAAGCCGTAGTTGAGCCGAACGAGCATTTTGATGCCCGCCTCTTCAAATCGGGTCATGTTTTGCGGGGCGGCATTGGTGCCCAGGGCGACGGCATGGAGCGCCCAACCTTTCATTCCGTTGGCTTTCATCCATTCTGCACCGTCCTCGTTGTGCATACCAAAGGTAACTTCGGTATCCACCCGGCTAATGGCATCTTTGGGCACGCCAACCGGGTAATAATCCTGATTTTTGTTGCCCAGCAGCCGCATGACGGTGCCATTTTTGACGCGACCCAACTTTTCCTGGAAGGAACCAGGCGCGGCGCGCAGGTTGATGAAGCTGGATTGCACTTTTGCCACCATACCTTTGTTTTCGATGCTGCTGGCAAAGGCCCAACCGGAAACTAGCTCCCCGGTTGGCGATTCCCAGCCATCCTGCAAATGAATGAGGAACGGTTCGGGGTCAATCAGGTCAAACGGCTGGGGCGTTTCTTTGCGCTGCGTGGCACCATCCAGGTAAAGGCTAAGGTGCAGGTGGCTGCCCAGGTGGGGTTCGGCGGCGGTTGGTTTGGGAAAGACGTTGCCGGTGCTGTCGGCAATGCCGATGAGCTGGCCGCCGCGCACAAAGTTGCCCACCTTCAGTTCGGTGCTTTTGAGATGGGCGTAGGCGGTGCGGTAGCCGTCGGTGTGTTTCAGGTAAACGGCCGTTCCATAATTATGCCCCTCGCCTACATCCCGCACTTTCATCACCGTGCCGTCGGCCACCGCAAAAATCTTGGAGCCAAACGGAGCCGCAATGTCTACGCCGTCGTGCCCCTTGAGTGGATGATCATAATTTTGGGGATTTTGCAGGAATTTTTGATTGTAACTTTTATGCTCTGTGGGCCAATGGGTGAAGATGAAGTTGCCGCTGCTAACGATCTCTGTTGTCACAAAGCGCTGTGCCTCGAACTTGATGCCCCGGTCTTTTAGCCAGGCAATAATGTCGCCGCTCCACCGCTCGCCAGACCAGACAACCACTTTACTATTTTCGTTTCCGGCAAACATGAGGGCGTGGGCGGCGTCGGCGCTGTAGGTGAAGGCGGATCGGGCGGGGTGCAATTCGGCCGTTACCTGCTTAAGCTCCGGCAGGGTGGTGTCTTGGGGCAGCAAATGAATGGTGTGCTCGATGCGCTGTGGCGCGGTAAGTGCCCCTGGCTGGCTAACGTGCCCGGGCACGCTGCTGCCGTCAAAGTTACGCGCCTCGGTGCGGATGCCGCGCTCGTGCAGCCAGGCAAAAATATCGCCATTCCAGCGCTCCCCGGCCCAGCAGACGACGACGCTATCGTCGTTGCCGGCATGGGCGACGGCGTGGGCGGCGTCGGCGCTGTAGGTGAAGGCGGATCGGTTGGGGTGCAGCAGGGTGACCACCTGGTCCAGTTCGGCCAGGGAGGTGTTTTGTGGCAGAAGGTGAATGGTATGCTGAATACGGGAAGGTTGCGAAACGGGCATGAGCTTCTCCTTTAGGATTCAATTGTAGTACGAGTTGTGGAATAACAAGAATATGATAGCAGAAACGGCCGTTTCCCCAAACCACAGAAATCAAACCAAAATGTCGTAGGGGCGAGGCAATCGGCCATGATCCTGGCCTAGCAAATAGAGATTCTCTCCGATTGCCTCGCCCTGGATGGCGGTAACCAGGGCGAGGCGGTGGCGAGACCAGTTTGTTTGTTACATCAAAGATCATGCGCCACCGCCTCGCCCCTACCCAACGAACCGCCTATAATTTGGCGATGATAGACAAAACCCAACTGACCCTCGACCGCATTTTTAGTTCCGATGATTTTAAGGCCGAAAGCTTTGGCCCCGCCCGCTGGCTGGACGACGGCAGCGGCTACACCACGCTGGAAGCGGTGGCCGATCAAGCCGCTGAAGACGAAGCCAAAGTAAAAGAGCTGGTGCGCTACGACACCGCTTCTGGCGAGCGTACTGTGCTGGTAACGGCCGTAATGCTCACGCCCCCCGACGCTGACAAACCGCTCATCCTGCAAAACTACGACTGGTCGGCCGACAAACAGCGGCTGCTTATTTACACCAACAGTCAGCGCGTCTGGCGGCAAAACACGCGCGGCGATTATTGGGTGCTGAATTTGGCAGACGGCACGCTCCACCAGCTCGGCCACGGGTTGCCAGAAGCCAGCCTCATGTTTGCCAAATTTGCCCCAGACGGGAACGCTGTCGCCTACGTCTGCCAGCAAAATGTGTACGTAGAAGAGATACCCAGCGGGGTCATCACCCAGCTTACCCAGGACGGCGGCGGCCACATCATCAACGGCACCTCTGACTGGGTGTACGAAGAAGAGTTTCATCTGCGGGATGGGTTCAGGTGGAGTAAAGACGGCCGTTTCATCGCCTACTGGCAGTTCAACACCGAAGGAATCGAAACCTTCTACCTCATCAACAACACCGACAGCCTCTACCCCAAACTGACGCCGCTGCCGTACCCCAAAGTGGGCACAATCAATTCCGCCTGCCGCGTGGGTGTGGTGCCAGCGGCGGGTGGGGCGACGACCTGGTTTGCCCTGCCCGGCGATCCGCGCCAGCAGTACGTGCCCAAAATGGAATGGGCCAACGGCAGCGAGCAGGTAGTCATCCAGCAGCTTAATCGGCTGCAAAACAAAAATGTGGTCTGGTTGGGGAACGTGAAAGATGGATCGGTAACGGCCGTTCACACCGAAACCGACGACGCCTGGATTGACGTGCGCACCGACGATCTGCATTGGCTGGACGACGGTCAATCTTTCACCTGGGTTAGCGACCGGAATGGTTGGCGGCAGATTTTCCGCATCAGTCGGGATGGGCAGCAGCAAATCCCGCTGACGCCCGCCGAATTTGATGTGGTCTCTGTGGAGAAGGTGGTGGAAGCAGACGGCCGTCTCACCTTCATCGCCTCGCCCGACAACCCCACCCAGCGCTACCTTTACACGACATCGCTCACGGGAGAAACGGCCGTACAGCGCCTCACCCCTGCCGACCTGCCCGGCAGCCACAGCTACGACATTTCGCCCGACGGCAAATTTGCCTTTCATACGTATTCTGCCTTCAACAAACCGCCTGTTGTCTCGCTTGTTTCACTGCCGGATCATGCGCAAATTCGGGTTTTGGAAGGGAATGAAAAGTTGTGGGAGATGGTAACGGCCGTAAACCAACCCAATCTCGACTTCTTCCAGGTCACGCTGGATGATGGCACCGTGTTAGACGGCTGGCGTCTCCTACCCACAGAGTTCGATCCTGGCCAAAAATACCCGCTGCTTTTTTACGTTTATGGTGAACCTGCCGGGCAAACGGTGATTGATAGCTGGGGGGGCAAGGCAACGCTGTGGCACATGATGCTGGCCCAGCAAGGCGTCATCGTCATCAGCCTGGACAATCGCGGTACGCCCGCGCCGCGGGGTCGCGCCTGGCGCAAATCGGTCTACCGCCAAATCGGTATCCTGACCGCAGCCGATCAGGCCGCTGCCGCCCAAAAAATCATTGCCAGCCATGACTATATTGACGCCAATCGCGTCGGCGTGTGGGGCTGGAGCGGCGGCGGCTCGATGACGCTCAACCTCATGTTCAAGCATGGCGACATCTACAAAACCGGCATTGCCATTGCCGCCGTCAGCGACCAGCGCTTCTACGACACCATCTACCAGGAGCGGTACATGGGCTTGCCAGATGACAACGAAGACGGCTTCCGCGATGGCTCCCCCATCAACTTTGCCCACCAGCTACAGGGCAAGCTGCTCATCATCCACGGCACCGCCGACGACAACGTGCATTACCAATCGGCCGAAGCGGTGATTAACAAGCTGATTGAGCACAACAAACCGTTCGATATGATGGCCTACCCCAACCGCGCCCACGGCATCAAAGAGGGGAAAAACACAACGCGTCATTTATATGGCTTGCTCACCCGCTATTTGCACGACCACTTAAAAGGTGGGGACGCTGGAATAAAATCCAGTTAAAAATGGCCATCAGTGTAAGACATTGTTAAGCAAAATTTTCAACAATTGTCATACTGAGCAAAGCGAAGTATCCCGACCAAGTTGGATGGGATTCTTCATTGCGCTCTGCTCCATAAAATCCTCTGTATCTAATCTGGTTCGCTGTAGATTTGCAGGCTGGGGAAGGTGTAAACGGCCGTTTCCCCACCAAATCCCTCGCCAAATAACCCCAACTGGCGTGCCGCCAAATGGAGCGTACCCTGCCACAATAGCTCCCGGTTCAGCCGCACCGTCACTGACTCACCGCGCACATCCAGCCAGAGTTCGTTAGGCGCTTCCGCCAGCCCCACGTGCGGCCACGGCTGCCAGGGCAGCAGCAACGCCTCCCCCTGCTGCACCAGCACGTATCCCAGTGGCGACACCGCCACGACAAACGCATCTGCCTGGCTGCCCAGCGCCAGCCCCACACCGCTATCCAGATTACCTTGCTGGTAAACGGCCGTTCCCCGCACTGAAAAATTCCCCGCTGGCAAGGGGTCCTCCAGCCAAACAACCGTTTGCCCCGGCTGGTTCAGCGACAGGCTGGCCACAGGCAGCGACGCTTGCAGCGTGCCCACCGGCTTTGGGTCGAACACGCCCGCCGCGATGAGAATGATGAGCAATACGGCCGTTGCCAGCAAACCAGCCAGCCCGCCGCGCAGGGTTGGTTTCATGGAGAGGAGTTTAGTGATAAGGGAGCGGGGGGGCAAGGGAGCGGGGGAGCGGGGAAGCGGAGGGGCAAGGGAGCAGGGGAGCAGGGGAGCAGGGGAGTAGGGGAGACTTGCAAACATGCAAACTCGCCCACTCGCAAACTCGCCACTCGCCCACTCGCCACTTCCCCAGTAAACTCCCCCCATGAACCAAGAAATCAGCCTTACACAACAAAATGGGATTGCTACGCTGCGAGTGAACCGGCCAGCGGCGCGGAATGCGCTGAACTGGGCGGCGCAAGAACAGTTTGCCGCAGCGGTGGCGCAGGTTGGGTCGGATACGGCCGTTCGCGTCCTCATCATCACTGGCACGGGGGACAAAGCGTTTGTCTCTGGTGGGGATTTGAAGGAGCTGAGCCAGCACCCGGAGCCAGAGGCAGGGGCGCGGCTAAACCGGGTAATGCGCGATGCCCTGGTGCAGCTGACCCAACTGCCCATCCCCGTGATTGCCGCCGTGAACGGAGATGCGTTTGGCGGTGGCTGTGAAATCCTCACCGCCTGCGACCTGCGCCTGGCCGCCAGCCACGCCCGCTTTTGCTTTGCCCAGGTGCGCAACGCCCTCTGCACCGGCTGGGGCGGCACCGAACGGCTGGTGAACCTGCTGGGGCGGGCGCGGGCGCTCGATTTGCTGTTAACCGCCCGCATTTTTAACGCGCAGGAAGCGCAGGGGATGGGGTTGGTGCAGCAGGTGGCGGATGAAGGGGGATTGGAAACGGCCGTTTCCCAACTGGCCCATTCCCTCACCCAACTCCCCCAACACGCCCTGGCCGCCACCAAACGGCTCATCTATGCCGCCAGCCACACCACGCCAGACGTGGTAAACCAGCTAGAAACGGAGCTGTTTGTCAACCTCTGGGCCGAACCGGATCATCTGGAGGCGCTGGCGGCGTTTCAGGAGAAGCGCAAGCCCGTGTTTGGTGGTCGGTAAGCGGTAAGCGGTAAGCGGTAATCGGTTATCCGTAATCGGTATTCCGTAATCGGTAATCGGTTATCCGTTATCCGTAATCGGTAATCCGTTATCCGTAATTGGTGGTCGGTAATCGGTAATTGGAAACCCGTTCACCGACCACTGTTCACCGCCCACCGACCACCGACCACCGATTACTGTTCACCGAGGCTCCACCACCTCATCTTCTCCCGCAGGCGCACTGTCCCCCTCTTCGCGAGTAGGACGCGGGCTGCGGGCTACCACTTCAAACCCCCAATTGGCCAGAGTGTGGTCTGGCGCACCCTCAAACATCACCAGCATCAGATAGCCCAACGCCAGCCGTGTATCCTCAAATAGCTGCTCCGTCAGCGCATCAAAACGGCCGTTTTCCTGCAAACGGCCGTGTCGAGCCGCATTCCGACTTTGCTGCTGCTGCACCATGTTGTCACGAAGCGCCACCACTGTCGCCAGCGGGGGCTGGGTGAACTGTTCCAGTTCGGGCCGGGCAGCCTCTGCATCAATGTATCCATTCAGGCAGGCGATAATCTCCTGGCGCTTTTGCGGCATCAAAATTTGCCCGGCGCTGCGCCCCGTCTGGCGCACAATAAAGCCCCACGCTTGCGCCTGCTCCGGCGTTTCTGCAAAATGGCCTGCCAGCAGGCTGCGCATCTTCTGCACGGTGCGCTTGGCCGTACGCTGGGTGCGCTTAAGCGCCTCAGATGCGGCTTTGCGGGCTGCTTCCTGATCCTGGGCCGTATCCTGGGCAGCGAACGCTTCAGTGACGGCCGTTTCCATTCGCGCCGTAAAGGGGGTACGCTCCGCCTCTGGCAGCGTCGCTTCATGCGCCACAAACGCCTGGGCCAGTTCTAAAACGGCTTGTTTTTGATCCAGGCGCGGCAAGTTCAGCCGCAGCGGGGCACCATTGTTAAAATGAACACGTAACATGAGAACTATCCCTTTGGGTTCTAAAAAGAACGCCCTGGCAAGCGCTGCCATTGGTTGTAATGGGTAGAACGTAGGGGCAGGTCTCAGACCTGCCCGTACAGACCCGCCTGTACAGACCTGCCCCCTACAACGGAATTGAATTTTCTAGTTAGGGGATTTTCCCCCGGCGCTGGCAGCGCTCTTAACGATATACTGAATTGAGAAACACTCTAAAAAAGAAATTTCCAGTTGAAAAGAGTACTTTAGGGGCATAAATGATGATCGTTGACTCAACGATATATCAAATGGCGGTCAAAAGAGGGTTCAACCAGCCAAGGGCAAGCAAATGGCGGCCACAAGCGGGTTCAACCAGCCAAGGGTAAGCAATTGACGGCCAACAGCCTGATCGTTGACTCCGTGATGGGTGATTTGGCGGCCAAAACGGCCGTCTCGCACCCAAGGGCAACGTGTTGACCGTTTGATCGCTATATCGTTGCGTGCGCGACCTCTGTTTTGGTACCTGTTTTGATGATTAGCCACAGAGAGCACAGAGGATTTTGAGGTGAGGGTTTTGGGGGTGGCATATATTTAGTAGTTTCCTTTTTAACCTGGCTGAACTATTATAGAAGCATCCTGACTTGTCAGCGAGACCCTAAGGGTTTGCCTCTTTTGAGGGCAAATGCGTCGAGAACAAAACCCTTAGGGTCTGTGTAGTGACCATTGACGAAGGAAATGCTCTATGCCAGATACGCCCTTCCAGCCGCAGCTAGATTTTAGCCCGCACAACAACCAATCCCTCTTTTCTGACCATTACCTGCAAGAGATTTTGCGCCGCACGCCGGAATGGAAGGCGTGGCAAACACCTGCCGCCAACTTTTTGGCCTGGCTGCGCGATTTGTATGCCAAAGAGCGGGAGCAGCTGGCCAATTACAACGAATCGCAGTTGGAAGACAACTGGATTAAGCCGATTGTGAACCAGTTGGGGCACGTCTGGGAAGGGCAGGCGTCTATCCCTGGCCTGACGCGCAACATTAAAAAGCCGGATTTTGCCCTGTTCCCCGATGAGGCGGCGCGGCAAACGGCCGTTCCCCACCAAAACACGCCGCAATATTGCCAGGACGTGCTGGCCCTGCTAGAAGCCAAAAAGTGGACGGTGAACCTGAGCAAAAAGAGCGGTAGCCGACCGCTGTTTGACGACCAGAACCCGATGTACCAGATAGACACCTACCTGAGTTTGAGCGGCGTTACCTGGGGTGTGGTGAGCAACGGCCGTTTCTGGCGACTCGTCCACAAAAACAGCTCCCGCACGCTGGAAACGTACTTTGAGATTGATCTGCTAGCCGCGCTGCACGCCCCGCCAGAGACCAGCACCCCGCTGGCTGTCGCCACCTTCTTCTGGGCCTTCTTTAACCAAACGGCGTTTACGCCCGACGCCCACGGCACCCGCTTCCTCGATGAGGCGCTGAGCCAGAGCAAGGCGTATGCCATCGCCCTGGAAGCTGATTTGCGCGACAACGCTTACCGCTCACTGGAGCAGCTCATCATCGGCTTTTTTGCCGGGGATGCCAGCCTGGACGCCCAAAACGCCGACCACCGCACCCAGGTGTACCAGAACAGCCTCTACCTGCTCTATCGCCTGCTCTTTTTGTTCTACGGCGAGACCCGCGCCCTGCTGCCGATGGGCAGCCCCACCTACAAAGAGACCTACAGCCTGGACCAGCTGAGCCGGGACATTGCCGCCGGGCGCAACGATTTGGACAAACAGCCCAGCACCGGCCGCCGCCGCTGGAATCGGCTGCAAGAGCTGTTCCGCCTGATTAGCGGGCAGGATGCCCAGTTTAACGCCGAGCTAGGCGTGCCGCGCTACAACGGCGGGCTGTTCGACCCCGACCAGCACCCTTTTTTGGAGCGCCATTTTGTGGGCGACCGAGGGCTGGCCAAGGCGATTGATTACCTGGCTTATCGGCGCGTGCGCGAAGACGGCCGTTTCCAGGGCTACCAGTCTGTGGATTACCGCACCCTGGACGTGCGCCAGCTGGGTTCCATCTACGAAGGGCTGCTGGAGTACAAAGTCGCCGTGGCCACCGAAGAGATGATCACCGTGCGGAAGAAGGGGGTAGAGACGTGGCTGCCCGCGCGCCAGAGCAAAGCCGCGCCGCTGGACCGCCGCCAGCCGGGTGAACTGTACCTGACCAACGACAAGGGGGAGCGCAAAGCCACCGGCTCTTACTACACGCCCGACTACATCGTGGAGTACATTGTGGCCAACACGCTGGGGCCGCTGGTGGCACAGGCCCGCGAGCGGGTGAAGGCGCAGGTTCGGCAAACCGGATCGCTCAATGAAGCCGAACGCCAGCGCCAAAGCGCCGCGCTGTTTGTCCAGGAGATTTTGGCGCTGAATGTGCTGGACCCGGCGATGGGTTCCGGCCATTTCCTCGTCGAGGCCACCCACTTTTTGGCGCGGGCGCTGGCAACGGATGAATTTACCCTCGCGAACGTGGTGCCTGGCACGGGGGAAATGTCCGCGATAGATAAGGCCCTGTCCCCCGTGCCAGGCACCACGCCAGACGGGGATGAAACCGACCTGCTCTACTGGAAGCGCCGCGTGGTGGAGGCGTGCATTTACGGCGTGGACAAAAATCCGATGGCCGTGGAGCTGGCCAAACTGTCGCTCTGGCTGAAAACGGCCGCAGCCGACAAACCTCTCAGCTTCCTCGACCACCACCTGCAACACGGCGACAGCCTCATCGGGGCCTGGCTGGCGGACCTTCACACAGCACCAAGACCCCAAGGGTTTCCCAAAGGATCGTCGCTCAGCAAAGCAACCGCCGCAAAACCCTTGGGGTCTAACGCCGCAAAACCAAGACCCCAAGGGTTTTCCGAAGAATCATCGCCCAGCAAAGCAACTGCCACAAAACCCTTGGGGTCTGCGGCAGCAACCCAACAACCTCTTTTTGACGAGGGCACGTTTACGCAGGATGTGGGTTTGGCCGTCAAGGGCGTGGCCACCATCGAACGCCTGCCCACGCTGGACATTGACGACGTACACGCCAAGGAAGCCGCCTGGCAAGACATCCAGCGCACCCACGTGGCCCGCTGGCGCAGGCTGGCCGACCTCTGGGTAAGCGCCTACTTTGGCAACGCCATGACCCCGGAAGAGTACCGCGCCCTGGCGGCGTACCTTAATCAACCGTCCCAACCTCCGGGAGGTTCCTCATCCCTTGAAGGCTCCCAGTTGCAACCTCCCGGAGGTTTGCTCAGCCACTTCTTGCAGCACCCCGCCGTGACCGACAACGATTTTTTCCATTGGGAGCTGGCCTTCCCCGAAGTGTTTTTTGACGAATACGGCCGTTCCCGCCAGACAGCCGCCGGATTTGACGCCGTCATCGGCAACCCGCCCTACGTGCGTCAGGAGCAGATGGCCGCGATCAAACCATTTTTGCCCCACGCCTACGAACCGGTTTACAAAGGCACGGCCGATTTGTACGTTTACTTTCTCAACGGCGGGATCAACTGGTTGCGGGCTGGCGGATTTTTGTCTTACATCGTTAACAACAAGTGGCTGCGGGCGGGGTATGGCGACGGCTTGCGCGGATTTTTGGCGCAGGAAGCGCTGGTAAAGGGGATTGTTGATTTTGGCCACGCGCCCATTTTTGCCGACGCCGATACCTTCCCCTGCATTTTGGTTTTGCAAAAGCCGGAGAGCGAGCAGGAGATTGCAGACAACAAAACCGAAATTTGCATTTTCCCCCGTGAGGAGTTGGAGAATGTAGATGTGTCGCAGTTTGTAGCCGCTAATAGCTTTTCTGTTTCAAGCAAACGCTTTGATGACACGCCTTGGAGTCTAGAACGCCCCGAAATTGATAATCTTATGAACAAGATTTTCCATTCGGGAGTGCCTTTGACAGAATTCATTGGCAACAAACCATTTCGAGGGGTTGTTACTGGATACAATGACGCATTTCTAATTGATAATGACACGTGCGAAAAACTAATCAAGGAAGACCCGCGCAACAAAGAAATTATTAAGCCTTATCTACGGGGCCAAGATGTCAAAAGATGGTTTTCAGATTGGCAAGATTTGTGGATGATTTTTTCTCGGCGAGGAATAGAGATTGATGATTATCCAACGATAGAGCAATATCTCTCTCAGTTCCGTAAGCAACTTGAACCAAAACCAAGCGATTGGAAAGGAAGATCATGGCCTGGAAGAAAATCCGGTCCATATGAATGGTATGAAATTCAAGATTCGATAGCTTATTGGGAGTTATTTACCCAACCAAAAATTCTCTATCAGGAAATTCAGTTTCATCCTCGCTTCGCGCTAGACAATGAAGGTCTATTTTCAAACAATAAGGTTTTTATTCTACCGTCAATAGATTTGTACTTGTTGGGTGTACTCAATTCACCGCTTATGTGGTGGCATAACTGGCGTTACTTTCCCCACATGAAAGATGAAGCTCTCAATCCCAAAGGGGATTTGATGGAATCGCTGCCCATTGCGCAACCGTCGGCTGAAATTCGGGTGGGGGTGGAAACGGCCGTTACCGAAACAATCACCCTCACCAAAGAACAACGCGCACTCAGCAAAGAAATGCTGGACTGGCTCCACATAGAGTTTGCCATCGACAAGCCGGGGCAAAAGCTGGAATCGTTTGCTGCCCTCAACAGCGATGCGTTCATGAAGGAGGTCAAAAGCCGTCGGCCACGTTCCGCCAGCCGCCTCACCCCAGCAGAAGTTCGCCTTTTGAAGACGACGCATGAAAAATACGGCCGTGACGTTCGCCAGCTAGAAACCACCATCAACCAATTAGAAAACAAACTGTCAGACCTCGTCAACCAGGCCTACGGCCTCACCAACGAAGAAATCGCCTGGCTCTGGAAGACCGCCCCACCGCGCATGCCCATTGCCCCACTAGCAAACCACCGTAAAACCTCATGACCTGTAATTAAATCAAAGGATAACAACTAAAATTTTGCATTGGAGAATATTATGCCTTTATTCAAAAAACAATCTCAACCTGAAATAGAACCCAAAGATGTGGCTTTTGAAGTAGCGGCTGAAATGTTTCAAAAAGTTGAAAAAACATATCTAGGACTCCTATCAAGAGAATGTAATATGTTGAGTTTCAGAGAGCTTACAAAAATTATCACCTTAGCAGAAGAAACATTACACATAATGAAAGAATACCAGCTTGGCAATCGCGGCATTGTTACGTCTCAAACAAGCATCTATCTTGTTTCACTCCTGCAAGCCCGTGCTAAGTGCTTTTTTAATATGGGTAATAAAGATATTGACCCTGAAAACAACTATCAATTGGCTCGAATAGATTGTAATGCAGCTTTGGAAATAGCAGCGAAATGGGATTTACCCGCAAGTGAAGCCCATGTGTTATTAAGAAAGCTGGGCTAGCGCTTACCGAACCTCCCAGAGGTGGCGACCACAGGTCGCACAAACCTCCGGGAGGTTTTGCACAGTAAATTTTCAGTCAAAAATCTCAGGAGGAACCATGTCAGAAGAAATTTGGGATTTATTGAACAAAGTTGGTGTTATTACGGGCATCATTGCGTTTTTTGTGCCTATTATTACCTGGGTTTACAACCAAATAAGCAAAAGGGGCAAGGATCGTCCACCCAAGACCAATGAAGGCACCTCGCAAACGCCAGTAACTGTTGGGCCTCAATCGGTTCTTAAAAATGCTGGCAGTGGCATTGCCAGGGGGTGTTTGTACGGCGCAATGATTGGCGCAATTGGGTTCGGCCTTTTTGGCGCTGTCTACGGCGTAATCATTGCCATCCGTGAAGGTCAGGCGGATGCCGTTGGCTTGGTCGCGTCTGTTGCTATTGGCGCTTTTTGGGCAGGGATTTTAGGTGTTTTTGGTTTGGGCATTGTGGGAGCGCTCATGGGCATCATCGTTGGCTTAAATGGTACGGTTGATGTAATAGTCGGTGCGCTCATGGGCGTTGCCTTTAGCCTGATTGTAGATGTGACGGGCAATACTGCCTGGAACGGGATTGCCGGGGTTATCAGTGGAGCGATTCTGGCAGCAATGCTTAAAAATTACTACGCTGGCAAACAAGCGACAATGTAAAAACTTACCCAACCTCCCAGAGGTTTTAAACCTCCAGGAGGTTCTTTGCAAAAATGAATGATCAACCGGCCACGACACAAGAGATATTTCAACGCCTGCAACAACTTACAGATAAGTCATCTGTCGCCAGGGTAGAACAGGTTGCCACGCTCATAAAGCAAGGTGAGGGTGAAGCGGCGTTGGAACATCTGTATGAAATAGATGAAACGATTGGTGGTTTTGGTCTTCACACCATTCGTCATGTGGTTTCTCTGGCTGACCTCCCTGACCATTCAGTAGAAGATAGAGAGATTCACCGCCCAATCCAATACGTCCGTATGATATTGCGCGGCCCCAATGCCACAGAGTTGACCCGTTTTTTAGTTGACTCGGCTTGTGGTCTGGTTGAAGTTCATTTGAAGCGGCTGGTTAAATTTGGCTTTTTGGAAAACTTCTTTAATGCCCGCAAACCAATGGGGTGGTTGTTGGACAAAAAATTTAGGAATAAGCTGCCGCAGTCTTTATTCGAAGATTTGTTTTGGTTAAACAACAGACTTCTTGCATAAGTCACTTTACTCCAAGTGACAGATTGTAAATCGAAGCAATCAAGTTGAATCGCAAACCAAACCGTTTGCGGCGATTGCGATATCGCTCTTTCAAAATACGAAATATCTTGAGCTTGCCTATCACATGCTCACCATAGATTCTGGCTTTCGCCAATGCCCGATTCGCTGCTTTCTCCTCTTTAGTGAGAGGATGATGCTTAGATTTCTTTTTGGGCGTTTGGCTATTCTTGTGAAGCTTAGCGATGCCTTGATATCCTGAATCAGCTAAGCAAGTGATAGTTTGTACCATCCCTTGGCCATTCTCTTTGAACAGATTGAAATCATGTTTCTTGCCTTCACTAAAGGCTGTGGTCACAATTTCCAGGGTTGTTAAGTTGACGATGACCTGCGCTTTTTGCGTATGGCACTTTTTCTTGCCACTAAAGTGCCTCTTTTGTTTTTTTGGGTCGTTCTATCGGTTGTTCGGTGGCATCAACAATGACAACTTCGATGAGCGTATCGCTAGTTTGCAACTTTTTCTTGCCAGGCAATGTGAATTGCCCTGACTCGACAAGCCTGTTTTCAATTTGCTGGATTGTCCGGCAAACGGCTGACTCGCTAATCCCATAGGCCTGGCTGATATGAAACTGGGTACGATACTCTCGCCAGTACATCAGGGTCAACAAGAGTTGGTCTGCCCGTGACAATTTAGGTGGTCTACCAAAGGTGGGCATTGTTTTTTCTAGAATAGCCACCATTTGTTTAAAGATTGGGTGTGGCACACCCGTTAAACGTTTAAATTTCGCATCGGATAAGTTTTGAATCTCAGCATATTTCATCCAGCAATTATGCCTAATTTTCTACTTATGCAAGAGGTCTAACGGAATTTATATCTTTTCTAAGCATGATTTTGATTTGCGCCCTAATAAAGAAGCTAAAGCCCCCTACTTTGCTCTTGATGAATCAATTGCAATTTACCTCATTGCGCGAAAACTGATTGTGGATTTAGACTATTTGCTCACTAAACCTCCCGGAGGTTCAAAACCTCCGGGAGGTTGTTGAGGCATCACGGAGACACCCATGCCCAGACGCAAAAATAAATTCACCACTGGCCACTATTACCACATCTACAACCGGGGCGCGAACCGGGAGCGTATCTTCTTTAGCGAAGAAAATTACCTGTACCTGCTCCAGTTGGTGAAAAAGTATTACCAAAAGTACCAAATTGCCATCATCGCTTACTGCCTCATGCCCAACCATTACCATTTTTTGCTGCGGCAGGATGGAGATGTGTCTATTGGTCACTTTATCGGCGTATTGTTTAACGGGTATGCGCAGGCGGTGAATCGGCAGAACGGCCGTACCGGGGCATTGTTCGAAGGCCGCTTCAAAGATGTGCATGTTGATAATGAGGGGTATTTGCTGCACCTGTGCCGCTACATACATGGCAATCCAGTCAAAGCCGGGCTGGTGACAACGCTTGAGGAGTGGCCTTATTCAAACTATCTGGAATGGGTCGGGGAACGGCCGGGTGCGTTGGTTGATGAGCAGTTTGTTACCGATTTTTTCCCCAACCGCACAGATTACAAAGAATTTGTGCTGGATTATCTGCGTGGCGTTGACGACCTGCCGCCCGACATTGCGCAATATTTGTTTAGCTGACCCCAAAACCTCCCGGAGGTTTTAAACCTCCGGGAGGTTCGGTAAAATAGCTGCATGTATGATTCCATTGCCCGCTTTTATGACCTGACCCACGCCACCCTCACGGATGACATTCCCTTGATTTTGCAACTGGCGTCTGAAGCCAATGGCCCCATTTTAGAGCTGGGCTGCGGCTCTGGGCGGCTGTTGCTGCCGCTGGCGCAAGCGGGGCACACCGTCACCGGCATAGATTCATCGGCGGCGATGCTTGACCGGGCGCGTTCCCGATTGGCGCTGCAAGCAACGGCCGTTCAACACCGCATCGCCCTCCATCAGGCAGATATGACCCGCATGGCCCTGCCCGATGCCCAGCGCTTTGCCCTGGTGATCATCCCCTACAACACGCTGTTCCATCTGAACACAGCCCAGGCCAGAGCCACCCTGCAACAGATAAAAAAGCATTTGGTTGGAAACGGCCGTCTCTTCATCGACGTCGCCAACCCCATAGACATTGCCAGCACGCCAGAGGATCAGCTGCTGAGCCTGGAAAATGTGCTGACCGACCCAGAAACAGGCGAACTGATTGTGCATCTGGCCAGCAACCGGCTGGATACCGACAGCCAAACGCTGCACATCACCTGGATTTACGACGTCTCTGCCCCCGATGGCGGGGCGGTTCAGCGCACCGTCGCCCACGGCACCTACCATTACCGCTACCCCCACCAGCTGGAGCTGCTGCTGCAAGAGGCTGGTTTTAAGCTGCTGCACCTCTGGGGCGACTATGACCAATCCCCCTACGACGAAACCAGCGACCGCCTGCTTGTATTAGCCACAAAGAAGGAATAATCCACAGATTACGCAGATTGTCGCAGATTTACTTTTAAAAATCTGTGTGAATCTGCGTTAATCTGCGGATAAAAAAGGAGAACCAACATGGAATTTCGCAAACTCGGCCGTACTGGCCTGAAAGTTTCCACCATTTGCCTGGGAACAATGCAATTTGGCTGGTCGGCAGATGAGCCAACCAGCCACAGCATCATGAGCCGAGCCATTGAGCTGGGCTGCAACTTCTTCGACACCGCCGACGTTTACTCCCGCTGGGTAGACGGCAACGACGGCGGCGTGAGTGAACAAATCATCGGCAACTGGCTGGCTAAAAGCGGCGTCCGACGCCAAAGCGTGGTGCTGGCGACCAAAGTGCGCGGGCAAATGGGGGATGGCCCCAACGATCAAGGATTGTCGCGGGCACACATCATGACGGCCGTTGAAGATAGCTTGCGCCGCCTGCAAACGGAGTACATCGATCTGTACCAGGTGCATTGGCCCGATGAGGAAACGCCGCTGGATGAAACGCTCTCTGCGCTGACAGATTTGGTGCGGGCGGGCAAGGTGCGCTACATCGGCTGCTCCAACTACCCTGCCTGGCTGCTCACCAAAGCGCTCTGGATCAGCGACGTGAAGCATCTGGTGCGCTACGACAGCCTCCAGCCGCATTACAGCCTGGTGCATCGCGCCGAATTTGAGCGGGAGCTGCAACCGTTGTGCCTGGATCAGGGGATCGGCGTGATTCCTTACAGTCCGTTGGCGGGTGGTTTTCTTACTGGCAAGTACCGTCGCGACACGCCGCTGCCAGCTTCCACCCGAGCCGAAGGGGTACGCAGCCGGTACATGAATGAGCAGGGATTTACGGCCGTTGACACCCTGGAAGTAATCGGCAAATCTCACAACGCCACCATTGCCCAAACCGCGATTGCCTGGGTGCTGGCCAATACGGCCGTTAGCTCCGCCATCATCGGGGCAAATTCTGTAGCTCAGTTGGAAGATACGGTGCAGGGAGCTTCTGTGACCCTTATGCCAGAGGAAAAAGAAGCGCTGGATAAAACGACGGCGTGGCAATAAGGGAAGTGGCAGAAATTTAGCTGACAAACAACCGAAATAATTAAGAATCTACTCGAAAAAGCCACAGAGGGAAAAGAGAAATCTGAGGAATGAGCCTTCGCCTCAAAATCCTTTGTGCTCTTTGTGGCTAATATTTGGATAGGTGCTAAGAGTGAAAAGCCACATCGCTTTTCACTCTTAAAAACCGACACAATGCTCAGACGCTAGCAAACGCTTGTTGCAGATCAGCAATGGCGATCTTTTGCATTTTGAGCATGGTTACATGGCTCGTAGCAGTTCGTCGAGCTTATCATAGCCATCATTAACACCAGATTCCATGCCAGCCTGGATCATGCCGTCCCGGTCGGCCACGGACAGGTAGACGGCGTGGGTGATTAATTTGGTACGGCCGTTTCCCAAATCTTCCAGCGTCAACGTTTCCAGCGATACGTGCCCCGCTTCAGGCATCCCCTCAAATTCAAAGGTCTGGATGATGCGCTCCGGTGAAACTTCATGAAACGTGCCGTGAAAACCGTACGCCTCGCCATCTCGGCCTTTGTTGAGGAAGCGCCAGCGCCCTCCGGAAACCGGCTCAAACAGTTCAAATTCTACCGATAAGTCGTGCGGGCCAAGCCATTGAGCAAAGATTTCGGGCTCTGTGTGGGCACGGTAAACTAGCTCGCGCGGCGCATCAAATTCTCGCGTGATGAACAGTTCCTGCTTGCCCGGTTCGGCCACAATGATTGTTTTATTTTTCGACAAGGTGTTACTCCTTTTGTTGTTTTTTTAGTTGGTCCAATACTTCATCCAGGCGGTCGAATCGCTCGCTCCAGTAACGCTCAAACGGGGCTACCCAGTCGTAAATGGGCTTTAGCTGCGCTGCGTTGGTGCGATAGAATCGCAGACGGCCGTCTCGCCTTTCGCTCACCAACCCCACCCGCTTTAACACGCCCAAATGCTTGGACACCATTGGTTGGGTCCAGCCAAGTCGCTCCACAATTTCATTAACAGAAAGCTCCTGCGTGCCTAACAGCGCCAGGAGTTCGCGCCTCTTGGGTTCAGCGATGGCATTAAATGGGTCGTGTGTGGTTGGGGTGCGAGCCATAAGCAATATTATATTCCTTTATGGGAATATGTCAATACCCAATCAGAAAACTTGTTCTAAATTTTGGTTGGGGAGATTTGGAACCGCCGGGAGGTTCCGTTAGAACAGCCTGGCCTGCCGAGGCGGCTCAGCTTCGCCGGGGCCGCGCCATTGGTACGCCTTCAGGTCAACGCGGTCCTTCACAAACAGGATGCCTTCGTTTTCCAGCAGCTGGCGCTGCGTGTCGGCACCGGGGCGCGGGCTAATTTTGCCCTGCGAATTGATGATCCGCTGCCAGGGCACGTCACTGGGACAAGCGGCCATTGCCGTGCCCACCCAGCGCGCACCAAAAGCGTGGTAGTCGTCGGGGGCTACGTCAGCCGGGCAAGGGATGAGCTGGGCCAACTGGCCATAGGTCGCCACTCGCCCGGCCGGAACTTGCCGGGCCAACTGCCAAACCTGTTCATAAAACTGCTGCGGATTAGGTAACGTGGGATTTGCCATTTCTATACACTTTTTTGTAGTTGTAACTGCCTATCAACTTATTTTACCAGCGGAATGAGCTGGTTGTCGTTAAATTGGTAGGCGGTGTAATCTGGATATTGTTCAATCAGGGCCTGGTTGGCCTCATCCCCCAAGTCGCGGGCGAAGACGAGACGGCCGTTCACCCGCCCCTCATTCCCCAAAAACAGTTCCCCATACTCCCACCAGCCACCTGTGGGACTGCTAACAAAAATGAGCGCTTTCTCGTTGGGTGGAACTGCCGTTTCTACCAGCGTCACCTTATCCCCCACCACATAATTGAAGCCGCGATAGCTGTCCATCCGGTCGGGCAGGGTGACAAAAATGTTGCCGAGGATGAGCAGGGTGAGCGGAACGGCCGTAGCCCACCAGCCAAACCGATTAGCCAGCGCCTGCACCCCCCGCGCCGACAGCAGCAGTAGGGCAGGCAGCGCCCCGTACAAATAACGCGGTCCGTACATGATGCCCGAATGCCAGTAAAACGCCTCCGCCGCCAGCAGCGAAACAAGCATTGCCAACAGTATCCAGTCGATTTGAGACGGCCGTTTAAGCAAAAACGCCAGCCACAAAAAGGCAAAGGTTGCCAATGGCAG
Organism: Ardenticatenaceae bacterium; assembly: GCA_020634455.1. Lineage (GTDB taxonomy): Bacteria > Chloroflexota > Anaerolineae > Promineifilales > Promineifilaceae > Leptofilum. Next base: position 3,638,374 of record JACKBQ010000001.1, read on the forward strand.
CCAGCCAAACAGATCGGTTTCCAACTCTTGCCAGTTCTTGAGAATGTTATGCAGGCCACGCTGCGGCGTGTGGCCGCGCGGCGGCTGGCTGGGGTCGGTTTGCCAGAGGATGGCATAGCCCGGTTCTTCGTCTAGCAGTTCAATCGTCAGCAGGTTGGGCGACTCACCAACGTCATCGCCAAAGCCGAGCTGGTCGTAGGGCCAGTAGAGCAGGCGCGGGTCTTGCAGCGGATCGCCGGTGACGGCCCACTGGTAGGCAAACAACAGCGCCACCAGCGGCAGCAGCCCGGCCAGCCAAACCGCGCCGCGCTGCACCCGTGCCCGCCACGGCAGCGGGCTAATCCAGGTGGTGAGCAAGAAAAACGGGGCAACGATGGCAACGGCCGTTAACTGCCGTGTCAAAAAAGCCATCCCCGCCGCTGCTCCTGCCAAAAGCGGTAGGTAAGAGGAACGCAGAGTTACGCGGAGAAGACGCAGAGTTGCACGGAGGTTTGGTAAGTGATCTCCCCTCTGTGAAACTCCGCGCCGCCTCTGTGCCCCTCTGTGTTCCTGCTTTTTCCCATCCATCACCCGCCACCAACAAACCATGAATAGCACCAGCCAAAACAGCTCCGCCGCGTGGGCCATATGGCTGCCGGATAGGAAGAGGAAAAAGGGTGAGAGGGTCATCAAACCAGCAGCGATGAGGGCAGTACGGCCGTTTCCCATCCGCCTGCCCAACTGGTAAACCAGCGGCACCGTCAGCGTCGCCAGCAGCGGATTGATGAGCCAGGGCGCATGCAACAGCACGCCGATGGCCAATACAACTGGGTAGCCAGGGGGATATTTGCCAAACCAACGGCCGTTTTGCACCAGCAAAAACTCTTGCTCAAAAAATTCGGGCAGCGGCGGCGCATCCAGCCACAATTTGCCCCGCGCGATGGTTTGCGCCTGGAACAGATAGGTCAGCGAATCCTGCACGTGCGGCACGCGGGCCAGCACGTCGCTGGCAATGTGCAGGGTGAAGGCGAAGGTGAGGAGGGTGAGGCAGGCGATAACGATTTTTTGGGGGATTGGAGACTGGAGACTGGAGATTTTCCTCTCTGTGGTTCTCTGTGTCTTCTCTGCGTAACTCTGTGTTCCTCTTTTAATTCCCCAAACAATGCCCAGCAGCAGCAAAGCCGCCTGGTGCCCCGTCAGCAGCAGGCGCAGCACGGTTTTGGCTTGCTCAATAAATGGTTTTTGGAAGGGGAGGCCGATGAGCGGGGTGGTGATACGGCCGTCCACCCAATCCCACCATACCCCTCGCCGATTCTCTCCATCAATGATGAACACGAAGCCGGTACGGCCGTCTGGGTTTAGCAGCAGCAGCCCGGCATTATCCTCGGCGCGGCGCAGGTGGCTGGTGAGGATGAAGGAATCGCGGGTGGGTTGGCGCAGAACGAGGCTGTTCTGGCTGGCCAGGCCGTGCAGTTCCCCCCAGCGCGTTTGCCAACCGCCGCTGATCAGCTGCCACTCCGCCCAAGCCATCTGCCCAAATGGCTGCCGCCACAGCAAATTGCCATCTAAAGTGAATAAATTGAGGTCAGCCCAGGCGGAGTGGGGGGCTAACCAGCGTAGCGGGGCGTAGCTGGCCAGCTCTTCGCGAGTGGTGTCGGGTTGGGTGGCAAACAGCCCCACCTGGCTACCAGACCCCATCTGTGGACAATCAATGCCGATATGTCGTTCGGGAACGAGGGCGACGCAACGGCCGTTTTTTACCTGGACAGAGACGAAAGTTTCCTCTCCCAAGACCCAAACGTACAGCAATATCAGCAGGCCGTTGAGCAGCCAAAACCACCGTTTATGCATACGCTCTATTTTATGCGGATGGCTCTTTTCTTACACCCAATCGTCTGGTTCGGCAGTGGGTTCGTCTGGGAAGGTGCCCTCCAGGTTGATCCAGGCCAGCTCCAGGGCGATGGCGCGGAAAGCGTCATGGTGCAACCGCTGCTGCCACAGCGCTTTTTCCTGCGCATGAGGGTCGGCACTGCTGTCTACGCCGCGAATGTTGTCGGCCAGCGTGTCGCCAAAAATATTGCCGCCGATGTTGTCCTCCACCAGGCCTGCTAGACGCTCTTTCAGGCTGCGCTGGGCTTTTTGCTGGCCTCCATCCAGTTCGCGCTGGAGCGCCGCTTTGGCTTCGGGCCAGTTCATGCGGCTAAAGCTGTGGATGAGCTGCTCGCGCGACATCGTTTTGAGGCGGCTCATCACTTCCTCACCGCTGATCCAGGTATCGAAATCTTCGCCGCTGGGGTGTGGGTAGCGCACCTGAATCTGGTCGCTGAAGTCGTGGCGCAGCTTGGCCCCGGCGCAAAATTGGATGAAGGTGGTCATGGAACACTCTAATTCTTGGTAATTAACGGTATAAATAATCTGGCACCGACAAACAACTCGCTTTGGTCAGAATTGTTTAGCGCTTCCAATTCAGTAGATGATGTGGAAATATTAACGGTTGTGACCGCATTGCTCAACCCTTGTGCCGAATTTTTTACCCTTGCGGTGATGGTGAATGATTGTGTGCCGCTGTTGGCTGGCAGGTCACCAATGTTCCAGGTTAGGGTGGGTGATTGGCTGGTGGGTGGCAGACTGGCGTTTAGGAAAGTGAGTTGTGGGGGCAGAACGGCCGTAAGCACCACGCCCTCCGCAACGATGCTGCTGCTATTTTCATAGATAACATTAAAAGTAATCTCTTCCCCGTGTTGCGCCTCACGCGGCCCCTCTACTTGGACCCCAATATCTGTAAACGCTGAACCCAAAGTAATTTCATCCACATAGACGCCATTAAAAGGTGCCGAAAATCCTAACTCATATGAGACATCTATCGTAACGGTTTCCCCTTGCCATTGCGAAAGATCGATCCAATTATGTGACCAAGTTGGAGAATTTGGAACGTTTAAAAAGAAAATCTCGTTCGTGAGCCCATTATCGACGTTTATATCCAGAGTAATATTTTGAGCAGAATCGTTTATTGCTGGCTTTGCAAACAATGACAACGTTGGGTTTTCCATAGAAACAGGTATGTCTACAATTTGGGAAAGTGTATAAATGCCAGTTGAAATACTGGTAGACAATATTTCTCCCATGGAATCCCATTCTTCGGGCCCAATAACCCAGGCAAAATTCACCATACCGAGGGGAGAAAGATATGCCCGGTTAAAGTAAAATGGATCAACCGGATCATAAATTTTTATGGGTGTTGCCCATTCATTGTTAGGTTTCCGTACCGAATACAATATTGCTGGTGCCGTTGTTACTTCTTGCCAGGCAAGGTGGAGATTGTCAGATTCATCCACTTGAAAAAGTGCAGGAAATGCAGTGATGGATGGAATGGCTTGAGCTGCTCCCCACGTTCCCGATTGGCTTTTTGTTGCATAATAAAATTCCCCTGATTGCCACAATACGTATAGTTTTCCGCTGCTGCTGGTTGTGATGCGAACATCGCTTGAGGCTCCACTCGTTGAAATTTGTATCGGGGTAGCCCACGTACCATCCAGACTCCGAGATGAATAGTAGATGTCATTTGGAAAACCTTGAGTATTGGCCCATACAGCATGAACGATACCTGTAGCATCGATATCAATAGCGGGTATGCCCTTGTCCCCATTAGGACCAACTACTTGAACTGGGCTGGTCCAAGCTCCCATGTTGGGACGATACACTGCATATATTGAATCTTCATAGATTTTTGTATTGTCCATCTCGCGCCAAAAAATATGGATTCCCTCAAATGGATCCACAGCGATAAGAAATGTCTTTCTTGAAGTTAATCCAGGGGAAATATTTATTGGCGAACTCCAGCCAGAAATTTCGTCTCGTTCAGAAAAGTACAAGAAATCCTCATTGTTTTCTCGATCATCCCAAACTAAATATGCCTTTCCATTGCCGTTTGAGGCTAAATGCGGCTGGGAAGAGGTAAAAGCCGTTAAGGAAACATCTTCAATAGAACTCCAATTTCCATTGCTGTTGCGATGTATATAATAAACATGATTTATACCACTTATGGTTTGAAGCCAAGAAATGTGCAGACTTCCATCTGTGTTGGGTACGAGAGAGTTGTAATAACATTTCTCTCCTTCATTAGAAAAACTTTCGATTGGAGAAAGTAAGCCTTCCGAAGTCCAATTCCTGTAACGAATCCTACAAGTTCCTGTTACATCACCTTCGATCCAAACAACGTGGGTTTTACCATCGTCAGTTGAGACGATGGAAGGTGAATGTGATGGGGCAAATGAACTACTCGAAACATTGATCGGTTCGGGTTCAGCGTTGTTTCCCATTAGAACCGAATAGGAGCCTGTATTTTGCTCAGTCATTATTCGTTCAGAAGGCAATCCAGGCATTTGCCAGCCAGATAAATCTAGCTGGCCATCTTCAAACCCCCAATTTAGCAGGATGTTATCAGCGGGGGGTAGAGCCATTGAAACCATAGCATCTTGAGCAGGCGTGAAGGAAGTTGCGGGTAAATTGCCATAACCGTTTTTTAGCCAATTTACAGAATACGTAGCAGGTGTGCCCCCCACATAATTTTGGAAAAATCCAAGGAAATCACTTGGATGTGCTTCAAAAGATGCTGGGGTTGTTGTTGTCGTTGCGCCACTAATCGGATTGCCACGATTATCGTAGATATTTCCTGCGATGGCCCAGTTGTAAATAGTTGTCTGAAAGTGGTATTGCCAGGTGCTTCGGTTCAAGGCATTGTCTGTGGCTCTAACCCGGAACTGGTAAGTTTGGCCAGCAGAGCCGTTAAAGTTTGTTGCCGTGGTTGTTGTGCCCACCATCAGATCGTTCCAGGCTGTGGCTCCAAGGGTACGGTACTGAACATCGTAGCCTTTGATACCGGCACTGCCAAAATCGGTGCCCGTCCAGCTTAAGGCCAAGGGATTACGCGAATATTGAGGGGGTGAGTTGAAAACCAGGCCGGGGGCGGAATTGTCGCTGGTTTGCCAGGAGGCGTCCCAATCCAGGCCGTTGCTGCTGAGGCGGGTTGTGCCCAGGCCGGAACCCCAGGCATCGGGGTAGGCGTAGGTCCAGTACCAGTTGCCTTGGTAATTGATGAATGAGATGAGTGTGTATACGATGCGCTTGCCATCGGGTGACCAACTGGAGGCCCAGGCGTCGGTTTGGCCGCTGGGGTTGTACACCATTGCCTGGCTGCTGCCATCGGCGTTCATGCGCCACAGGTCTTGCCAGCCATCGCCATCGCCGTCAGCGTCGTAGGCGATTTGGCTACCGTCGGGCGACCATTGGGGGCGTAGGCTGTATGGCTGGTTGGAAAGCTGGGTTTGCCCGGTGCCGTCGGCGTTCATGACGTAGATGCGGTAGCCGCCTGTGCGCCGGGAGACGAAGGCAATTTTGCTGCCGTCGGGCGACCAGGTGGGCATGCCGTCGAAGTCGGCATCGCTGGTGAGGCGTACCTGGCCCGTGCCGTTGGTGTTCATGACGTAAATGTCGGCATTACCGTGGCGGTAGGTTTCGAACACAATTTTGCTGCCATCGGGCGACCAGGAGGGGTTGCCGTCATTGGTATCATTGGTGGTCAGAGCAGTCTGGCCCGTGCCGTCGGTGTTCATGGTGTAGATTTCGTAGTCGCCGCCGCTGTTGGTGGCGTAGACGATTTTGGTGTTGCCCCGGTTGAGGTGGGGCTGGATTTCAGAATTGCCGCTGTTGGCAACGGCCGTTTGCCCACTCCCATCATCATTGCCCACAAAAATATCCCAGTTGCTGTTGCGATACGATTGGAAAGCAATTTTACTCCAGGGGAGCAAGAGATTGGGCGTCGAGACGGCCAGGGCGGATTCGGCTGGCGGTTCTTTGCCGGATTGGTGGGGAATTTGGGCCAGATTGAAGCGAGGGCGGGCGGCATCTGTGGTTTGGTTGGTGGGGGCGGCGTGGACGGTGAAGGCGAGTACGGCCGTTACCCCCAAAATAAACAGTACAAAGCGAATGACGGTGGCAATTTGGCGAGACATTGAACCCTCCTGAGGTGGCTATGCAGTTGATAGCTAAATGGTGTCGCTGGGACGCAACTTTTTACGCGAAGATATTGTAAATGAGACGCTCTGTTGGCAAAACTTGGCAAGCTCATGACAAAAAGATGATTTTTATCATGAATTGATGGCTGTGGTTTTGGATATTTGTGGCGTTACTGGTTGCGGATGAGGTAGACGCGACGGCCGTTTTCAATAAAGCCCAACTTCTTTGCCACGCGCAAACTGGGTTGGTTGTGTGCCCCGCAGCTCCAGACGGGGGTACGGCCGTTCCGCAATAACCAGTCCGCCACCAACGCTGCTGCCGCCGCCGCCAGGCCCCGCCCCCTAAAATCTGGCAGGGTGAAGACGCCAATATCGCCAAACCCTTCGGTCAGGGCGTAGTTTTGGGCAATGGCGACGAGTTGATTGTGGAAGATAGCTCCGGCAACGGCCGTTCTGTGCAGCAAATGTGCCGGGTCGTGACCGCGCAGCTCTGGCGGGGCGGCCATGAGCAGCGGCAAATCATCCCGGGTGAGCAGGCGGACGTTGGGGTGAGCCAATGAATTGGCGGGTGGCGGCTGGGTGAGGGTGTGGTACACATCGGTGGCGCGGCGCAGGGTACAGCCCAGCCGCTCGGCCAACAGCGGCTCCAGCGCATCGGCCAGGTTGGTGGCCACGTTGACGCAAAACCAGTTGGGAATTTGCGGCAGCAGCTCGGCGATTTGCTCGGCGTTGCTGCCAAAAATCATCGGTTCGCCAGGGCAGCCGGGGTCTTCGATAACGGCCGTTTCAAACCCCACATCCGTTAACCCAACCGCGTAAGCACGGGCGGTTCCCCACCGCAAGTGGGCGCGGGAGATGACGGTTTGGGGGCCATCTGGCAGGTGGTGGGCCAGGCGCTGGCAATCTTTCTTGCTGAGTGGCTTGATCATAATTGGAAAGTTGGGCGAGGCAGTTGGTAGAGATGTTGGTGTGCTTAATACAGGATTTTCCCAACTGCCTCGCCCCTACTGTTCACTTATCTCTTTTTACTTCATTTACCGGCAAGGCGCATTGCGGCGTGCTGCCGGGCAGTCGGTACCGGTTGTTGGCCACCCAGCGGTAGACCCAATCTTGCAGGTGGCGGATGCCGGGGAGGGGGTAGAGGATGGTAAACTGCCGTAACCACCAACAGTACCGCAAAGATTGGTTGATCGCTGCCGCGCCGCCGGTGAGACGGCCGTTGCCGTCCACAAACCACACCTGGGTCAGGCCGTCTTCAGCCGTCAGGCCCAGGGTAGCCATGATTTCGGGGATGGCTTGCCATGGTTGCAGGTTGATACGGCCGTTGGTCCACGACTCCACGAGCCGCGCCGACTTCTCTCAAAAGCCGCAGTCGCCATCATAAATGAGCAGCGGAAATGGTTTGTTCATCTAGCCCAGAAATTCCCTCACGGCCGTTGCAAATTCAGACGGCCGTTCCAAATGCGTCGTGTGTCCGGCTTGAGGAATGATGTGGAGACGGCCGTTGGGCAGCAACCCCACCATTTTTTGGTTAATCGCCGCAAATTTACTGTCCAATTCCCCGGCGATGAGCAGCGTGGGCAGGGTGAGCGCAGGCAATTTCTCCCACAGTGATGGCTGCGCCCCGGTGCCCATGCCCCGCAGCGAATTGGCTAAGCCCAGCGGGCTGTTTTGCCGCCGCTGCTGCCGCAATTTTGCCCGAACGGCCTCAGAAAGCTGCTGCTGGCTGGCCCAGAGTGGCAAATCTTCCCACCGGGCTACAAACGGTTCGATGCCGTTGGCCTCAATCCAGTCGGCCAGCGCCTCGTCGCTCTGGCGGCGGGCAGCGCGTTCGATTTCGGTGGCCAGACCGGGCGAACTGCTCTCCAAAACGAGCTGGCTGAATCGAGCCGGAAACTGGCAAGCGAGGTATAGCGCCAATCGTCCACCCATCGAGTAGCCGAGAACGGCCGTTTGCGCAATTTGCAGTTTGTCTAGCAGGGCGATGAGGTCGGCGGCAACCTGGTTCATTTGGTACCGATTGGAATCTGCTGGGCTGGCGGAACGGCCGTGTCCCAAAATATCCACACTGATCACTGAAAACTGCTTATTGAAAACTGGCACCTGTGCTGCCCAATTCTCACTGCATCCCGTAAACCCATGCAGCAGCAGCAGCGGGGGCTTAGTTAGCTGCCCACTGCGAGAGGCATGATACCGTTCTCCGTTCAGCAAAAAATCAGTCATAAGGTACAAAAATCTGTGGAATCTGCGAAATCTGTGGTTTTATTCTTGTGCCGCCATCAGCGGAATGGTGTGGATGGTGCGCCAGGCGGGGTCGTTGGGGCCGCGCTGCATCAGGCGCAGTTCGTGGATGGGGGTTGTGAAACGGCCGTCCATCCATTCACTTTGCGCCAATTCCGCCAAGGTTTGACCAAGTGCTTCCCCCTTCAATCGCATCGCCAGGGTCAGGTGCGGCTTAAATTGGCGATGTTTGTCTTTGCCCATCACGCTCATCAGCGAATTTCGGATAGCCACCATATCGTCCGTGGGCAGTACGCCCAGGTAAATCACCCGCTGGCCAAACGTGTAGATGCCACCAAGCTGGAGCGTCATGGGTTTGAGGTAGGGCGCCAGACTAGTGAGCTTGTCAATAAGCAGACTCTCGCTGCTGGCGTTGGGCTGCCCGGTGCGCCAGTAGGTGCCCGCCAGCGTCACGTGCGGCGGCGTAATTTGGGACGTTTGCCAATCAATTTGCTCCCGCAGCTGCTGAATCTGGGCTATTTTTTCGCCTTCGGGAAATGCGCCGACAAAAATGCGGTAGTCGCCACTGCGCTGGCGCGGGGTGATCTTCTTTTTGGGTTTAGGTTGGTACGGTTTTGGTTTTCGCATATGGAACTGTATCAAACCTTTGGCCCCGGTCAAAACAGTTGAGCGCGTATTAATTGTTAGGTGGCGGGCCGAAGCCCCATTTGCCCAAAATTGACTGCCCCTCTGCACCTAAAACAAAATCAATAAACGCCTGGGCCAGTTCGGGGGATGGCGCGTCGGCCAGCGGGGCGATGGGATAGCTGGCCACCACATTTTGCACTTCCGGGATGGCGATTTGCAGCACCTGGCTGGCTAAATCCGGCGTCACGTCCGAGGTGTAAACGATGCCCGCATCTGCCTCGCCGAGGGCAATTTTGGCCGCCACCTGGCGCACATTGTCTTCTTCTGAAACCAGATTGGCGTAAAACTGGCTCAGAAAATCGGCGGGCATTTGGGCGACGATTTCGTCGGTGTACTGGCGCACGGGCACACCCGGCACGGCCAAAATGAGCTGAACGGCCGGCTGGGCCAAATCCTCCAACGCGGTGATGCCTGCGGGGTTATCGGCCGGAACAATGACGGTGAGGCGGTTGGAGACAAACAGCGTCTCGCTGCCTGCGACGATGCGACCAGCGTCCACCACCGCCTGCATTTGTGTGCTGCTGGCTGGGGCAAACAGATCGGCCGTCGCCCCTTCGCTAAGCTGGGCCGCTAATTGGGATGATCCGGCAAAATTTAGCACCACCTGCACCCCGTCATGCTGCGCTTCAAACGTTTTGGCCAGTTCGCTGAAGGCATCGGTGAGGGAGGCGGCGGCAAATATGGTGATTTGCTCAGGGGCGGCGCGGTTGGGGCCGCAGCTAACCAGGAGAATGGCCAACAGGGCGACAAAAAAAAGTTTACTTTTCATAGGCTAAATTCTATAAGCAGCTTTGGTTCCGCACAAAACGGAACCCGAAATAAAACGTAGGGGCGGGACGACCGGGAAGAATGATTGCCCAGCGCATGGCGATTTCCCCCGGTCGTCTCGCCCAGGGACGCAGCATGTTGGGCGACGCATTGAAGTTTGTGCCTGTTCTGGCTACAATGTTGACGAAAATCGGCCGTTTATCGTGGAAATGGTGCCATGACGCAACAAGAACAGTTAACTCAGCTACGCAAAACAATTAGCCAACAGTTTAGTAAAGAAGAAATCCGCAGCCTTTGTGTCGCCAGCCAAATCTTCACGCTGCACTTGTCATTCCGAGGTCCTCCGAGGAATCCCGCACAACTGGAAAATGGATGGGATTCCTCACTCCGAAGACTCCGTTCGGAATGACACCCCTAAGTTGCCCCATAAATAAAACGGCCGTTCCACCGGGGATGATGGAAACGGCCGTTCTGAGAAGAAGAGGCAAGTTGATAGGTTAGTCGTTCAGGTGTTTTTCCACCCGGTCGCGCATTACCTGCATCACGGCGGGCGGGCCAGCGACATCCAGCCAGACGCCGCTATCCGGTTCAAAGCGCAGCACAAACCGCGCCGTCGGGATGAACTTTTGCGCCAGTGGAATGTATTTGAGAATCGTTTCGCCCAATTCTGGTGAATAATCCAGCTTCATTTTCAGCCAATCTGCGCCAGTGGCGGCGCCAAAGTCGGCGGCGGTTGTGGCCTGGGTGATTTGTTCGCCCAACGTACCCAAATTGATCAGTTCAGAATCATCATGACCGCCAACCTGGGTCAAAAAAGGAAACTCTTCTGGCGCGATAGGAAGGCGCACCAGCGGCTTCACCGGCACCTCGCTCACCCACTCGTTAGACAAACCACCCGCCGCCGACAGCGGCATTTGGCGGAACGTGTCGCGGGGCAGAATGTACAGCGTGCCATCTTGCCACGGCTCTTTGTCCAGCCAATCCTGGTTGATGGAAAAGTGGTAAACGCCTACTGCGTCGCCGTCGTCGTTTTGGTAAAACTGCACGCCGTTGCGAATGGAGCCAGAGATTTTGCTGCGGTTGACCACTGCAAAAAAGAGCGGCCACAGACCGTCCTGGGTGCCGTAAATGCCCTGCACGTTGCCCCGGCCGCTTTTGTCTTTCAGCTCCATCGAAGTGCGGCGGGTGCTAAATTCTTCAATGTCGGGCTTGGCGGAGCCGTGAAAGATGAACATCTCTTGGGCGGCCAGGTAGCGCAAAAATTCGTGTTTGGGGTAGGGGAGCGTGTACGCCAAAATTTGGCCGTCGCCACCCAAAACTTCATTCAGCAGCGCCGCAAAATCGGCCTCCTTGCCTGCATCCAGCACCATTTCTGGCGGCAGCAGCCCTTGCCCGCTGGGTACGTCTGTGGCGGGGGGCGGTTCAGCGCTGTAGGTGAGTTCAAATTCATTGCCCACCTGCACACCGGTAATTTTGCCGCCTGGATCATGTTGGAAAACGGCCGTAACGCCCGACATCGGCCCGCGCGAAAGCGTGAAGGTGTGTGGTGCGCCTGTTGGTTCCAGCAGCATCTCGTACCCTGCTGGCACGCCCGATTCGGCTACGGTGAGACGGCCGTTTCGCACCCGCACCATCAGCAAAAATGTGTCTAAACTGTAATACCCCTCGTACTCCTGCATGTTACTCCTCATGTTTGTTGAGCAGCCGATTGACCCACTGCCGCAAGCCGCCTTCGTTAATTTCATCGAGCTGACGATGCAAAACGATACCGTTTTCCAGCCAAAGCAGCGCGGGCAACGATTGCACGTCAAACTGTTCGGCGATCGTTTGGTCTTCCGTTACATCCACTTTGGCGACCACGAGTTGGCCTGCGTAGTCTGGGGCGAGGCGAGCCAGCCATTGGCTCACCATGTGGCACGGCGGGCACCACTCTGCCCAAAAGTCCAGCAAAACGGGGAGGGGGGATTGGAGAACGGCCGTTTCCACCGTTTCTTGCGTAATATCCAAAGGCAGGGTTTGCATGTTGTGCTCCTTCAAAATGTGGCTGGTGGCTGGTTTTTGTACCTACCACTAACCACCAGCCACTAATTCACCTACTTGTTCATGGTCTGGCAGCAACGCTTCCGCGTGGCGCACCGCCGGGAAGGAAAAGGCCACCAACACAACCAGACTCGCCATCACGCCAGAAAAGACCATCATCAGCCCCATGCCTGCGCCGCTGCCGGTGCCCACCAGCCAGCCAAACGTGCCCGCTAACTGACCCCCTTCGTGCATGGCAGGTTCCATCACATAATCGGCCATTGGCCCGGCGATGAGCTGGGCAACGGGCGAGGAGACCCAGGCGATGAGCCGCCGGATGGCAAAAACGCGCCCCTGCACGTCGGGGGCAACCTTGGCTTGCCAGATAGCCTGGTTGGAGCCATTGATCAGCGGCACCAGCGCCGACATCATAAAGCCAGCCACCAGCCAAATTGGCAAAATTTGCCCCGCGCCAAAGAGGGACTGCATGAGGCCGCTCACAACCCAGCCGCCGACTACGCCGTAAACCAGCCGTTTTGGCCCGCCCCAGGCGCTCATCACCAGCCCGCCCACAACCCCGCCGATGGCCGAGGCGGATTGCACCGAGCCAAAAATGAGCTCGTTGCTACCGGTGCGGGCCAGCAGCATCGGGGCAAAGACGGTGCCACCAATGGCTGCCATGAAGTTCCCGCCTAAAAAAAGCAGCTGCAAACCGAGCAGACTTGGTTTGGTCAGGATGTAGCGGAAGCCGTAGACCGATTCCTGCCACAGACTGCCCTGGCTTGCCTTGCCTGCTTCGGTGCGCTTGGGGGTGGGAATGTGCACTACCAGCAGTGCCCCAATGGCAACGGTGAAAGTGATGATGTCTATGGCAAAAACGGCGTTCAGGCCCCAAAAGCTCAAAATTGCGCCGGCCAAAACCGGGGCAAAAATGCCGGAGCCGGACTCCGCCAGGGAGATCATGCCGTTGGCGCGGGCGTACTGCTTTTTGGGCAACATGGTGCTGATGGCGGCCGAGTAGGCGGGCCACTGGAATGTCTGGAAGGTACCAGAAATGGCGGCGGTGATGTACAGATGCCACACTTCGAGCAGCCCCGTGGCGTACAAAATCAAGACGATGATGGTCACTACGCCAGAGGCGAGATCGCTGACCATCATCATCAATTTGCGGTCGTGGCGATCCACAATGGCTCCGGCCATTGGGCTAACAATGAGCAGCGGCACCATGAAGAAAAAGCCAATTAGCGCCAGGTCGGTGGCCCGCCCCGTTTGCTCGAAGGCCCAAATGGTGAGGGCAAAGTTGGTCATGTTGGTGCCCAGCAGGGAAACCAGCTGGCCAATCCAGACGATTGTGAAGCCGGTCATGCCAGCGGGGCGTTTTGTTTCGTCGGTCATGTGCTTAAAACCATTCAGTAATTGGGTAGTTGATTATTGTGTGACCTGGGCGGATTGGTCGGTTGTTCGTTCGGGCAGGCTGGTTGGGGCGGAACGGCCGTCTTCCACTGCCAGCAGCGCCGGAATGAAAAAGCCGGTCAGACCCACCAAAATGGTAGCCACTCCCGCCACAATAAACCAGGGTCGCACGCCGAACTGGTCCGCCAGGGGGCCAGCCAGCATGAGGCCCAGCGGGGTCATCGCCGTGGCCAGGCTGACGATGAGGGACATGACGCGCCCCTGCATGTCTGGCGCCACCGCAATTTGCAAAATGGCCCGAACCGGACCGTTGACCATGGCAATCATGCTGCCGCCGATAAAGCCGCCCACCACTGCCAACCAAAACAGGTTGGCTGGGGCCAGACCAATCAGGCTAATGCCCACCCCCAGGCCAACCATGCCCACCAACGAGGTGTGAATGCGCTTTTTGAAGCCACCCCAGGCACCCAAAACCAGGCCGCCTATGATGATACCCACGCCAAACACCGATTGCATCGCGCCAAATTGCCAGGCACCGCCGCCAAAATGGTCGGCAATCAGCAGCGGTTGCAGCGAAATGACGGGCGTCAGGACGAAGTTGACCAGCATCGCCAGCAGCATCAGGAAGAGGATGCCGGGCCAGGCCCAAACATAGGCCAGCCCCTGGCGCATTTGCGTCCAGTATGGCGTTTTTTGTCCGGTTGCCATCTCTTCGGCCGATTTTTCCGGCTGCGGCACGGCAATGAACAGCAGGGGAATGATGGCAAAGAGCGCGGTCACAACGTCTACCGCCAGGATGCCCTGCATAGGTAACGCAGCCAGCAGCAGCGCCCCCAGCGGCGCACCGATGATGCCCAGCCCGCCTTCCAGCATCTGGTTGATGCCCTGCACGCGGGTGAGGTGTTCGTGGGGCACCATCAGCGAGGTCGAGGCTTGCATGGCAGGGCCATGAAACGCGCCGCCGAGTGAGCGGACAAACATCAGGGCAAAGATGTGCCAGATTTGAATGGATTCGGTCCAAAAGAGGTAAGCCAGCAGCAGCGTGGCCAGGGCGATGCCGCCATCGGCCAGGAACATGGTCCAGCGACGGCTCCAGCGATCTACTAGCACGCCCGCAAACGGCCCCAGCAGCACCTGGGGTAAAAAGGCGACCAATGAGGCGGTGGCTAAAATGGTGGCGGAGCCGGTTTCCTGCGTCAGCCACCAGATGAGGGCAAATTGTACGGCCGCACTGCCTACCAGGGACAATGCCTGCCCGGACCAGATGATAAAAAACGGCCGTAATGATTTTGATTGATTCATGAAAACTACCTGACTTGTTCTTGGTCATTCCTACTTGCACAGGAATGATAATCGTAGAAAACTTTTGAGACAGTGTTGAATGTCGAGAATAATAGTGATTGATATTAAAATTGTCAAGGTTGACATTGAAAATAATAATATTATTGTGAAAATTATTGATATTCTTGCAAGATTGATAGGAAATAGTACGAAACGGCCGTAAAAATAAAAAAGCCATCCATGAACGTCATGAATGGCTCAAGTTCCAATTGTCATGTTGAGCAGAGCGAAACATCCCAACCCGGTTGAATGGGATTCTTCATTGCGCTGCGCTTCATTCAGAATGACTAATCATTACTGCCAGTTTTCGATCACTTGCTTGATGGTGCTCACAAAATCATCGGCCGTTTTACCATCCAGAATGCGGTGGTCGAAGGTGAAGCTGACGTAGGCCAACGGCCGTATCGCAATCGCGTCGTTAATAACTTTTACCCGCTTCTCAATTTTGCCTACGCCCAAAATGCCGCACTGCGGCTGGTTGATGATCGGCGTGGCAAACAGGCTGCCAGAGGTGCCGTGATTGGTGATGGAAAAAGTGCCGCCCTGCACGTCGCCCGGTTGGAGCTGCTTGTTACGCGCCCGTTCGGTCAGATCGTTGATGGTGCGGGCCAGCCCCAGCAAATTCATGCCGTCGGCCCCTTTGATCACCGGCACAATCAGGCCGTCGTCAATGGCGGCGGCCATGCCGATGTTAATTTGCCGCTTGAGTTCGATGCCCTGGTCGGTCCAGGTGCTGTTGGCCATCGGGTGCTGCTTCAGCGCGGCTACGGTGGCGGCAACGATGTAGGCCGTGAAGGTAAGATTGGCTCCATCGCGGGCAAATTGAGCTTTGTGGACGGCGCGGTGGTGAGATACGGCCGTAAAATCAAACTCAAACACGGTGGTCACGTGTGGGCTGGTTTGCACGCTGCGCACCATGTGCTCGGCGATGGCGCGGCGCATGTTGGTGAGGGGGACGATTTCGCCGGGAGTGGGTTCAGGTGACAAGGTGACGGGGTGACGGGGTGACGGGGTGACCGATATGGGTTTCTCCGTTTGTTGGGTGGGGGTGGATTCTGGTATTGGTTGGGAAATTACAGTGGTTTGGCGCTGTTCAATGTGGGCGAGGATGTCGTTTTTGGTGATACGGCCGTCTCGACCAGTCCCATTCACCATATTCAAATCCACCTCGTGTTCGGCGGCAATGCGGCCCACGACGGGGCTGATGCGGCCGGTGTAGCGTTGTTGGGGGGTGGGAGGATGGGAAACGGCCGTTGCCACTGGCGCGGCGGACGCTGGGGTAGGTTCTGGCTGGGGCGCAGGCGCTTTGGCCGGAGCATGTCCATTGGTTGGCGGCGCTTCGCCCGGCTGGCCGATGGTGGCTAAAACGGTGCCCACATCCACAGTTTCCCCTTCGGGAACCAAAATTTCCAGCAAGGTGCCTGCCTCTTCGGCTGTGGCCTCGGTAGTCACTTTGTCTGTTTCAATTTCTAGCAGCGGTTCGTACTGATCCACTGATTCGCCCACCTGCTTGAGCCAGCGGGAAATTGTTCCTTCAACCACACCTTCGCCCATTTCGGGCATGATGACTTTAATTGCCATGTGCTCCTCAACTGCAATTACCCAATTACTTAATTACCTAATTACAAATCGTAATTGAGTAATTGGGTAATTAAGTAATTATTTTATCTGTAAAAAATCGGATACCTTGCCGGGTCAGCTTCGTTCATGATGTCATAGACGGCTTCAAAAATGTCTTCGGCGTTGGGCTTGGAGAAGTAGTTGCCGTCGGAGCCGTAGGCCGGACGATGTTCCGTGGCCGCCAGGGTGCGGGGTTCGCTGTCCAGCCAGTAGAAGCCACCTTGCTTCTCGATCACTTCTTGCATCATGTAGGCGGTTGCGCCACCGGGCACATCTTCGTCCACAAACAGGATGCGGCTGGTTTTTTGGAGCGATTGCAGGATACGGCCGTTCACATCAAATGGCAGTAGCGAACGCACATCCACCAACTCAACCTCGATGCCCGTGCGAGCCAGCATCTCAGCGGCCCGTTCTGCCACGCTCACCATCGCCCCGTATGTCACCACCGTCACATCCTCGCCTTCGCGCACCAGCTCTGGCACGCCCAGCGGAATGGTAAACTCGGTGAGGTTTTCCGGCACCTCTTCTTTAAGCCGGTAGCCGCTGAGCACTTCCACCACCAGCCCTGGTTCGTCGGTTTGCAGCAGTGTATTGTAAAAGCCAACTGCCTGCACCATGTTGCGCGGCACCAAAATATGCATGCCCCGCAGCAGATGCACAATTGCCCCCATTGGCGAACCGCCATGCCAGACGCCTTCCAGCCGGTGGCCGCGCGTGCGCACGATGACGGGCGCTTTTTGCCCGCCGCGGGTGCGCCACTGCACCGTCGCCAGGTCATCGGACATGATTTGCAGGGCGTAGGGCAAGTAGTCGAGGTATTGGATTTCAGCCAACGGCCGTAATCCCCGCATCGCCAGCCCAATCGCCTGCCCCAAAATCGTTACCTCGCGGATGCCCGTGTCCGACACGCGCAGCTTGCCGTACTTGGCCTGCATGCCCGCCATAGATTGATTGACGCCGCCAAGCTGCCCCACATCCTCGCCAAAAGCAATGACGCGCGGGTCGCGAGCCAAAATCGCGTCGAAGGCGCGGTTGAGCACCTCATATCCTTTGAGCGAGGTAGGCGTTGGGCTGTAAACTGGCTTGATTTCCGCTACGTTTTGGTAACTTTCGCTCGATTGACTGTACAGGTGCGATCCATACCGCTCTTTGCTGATGGCTAGCTGGTTGGTGCGCCATTGGGCCAGCTTTTGGATGGCTGGCGTCTGTTCATCACGCACCAGCAGCAGCGCTTCCTGAATTGCTTCCATGTTGTCTCGCCTGAAGGGCGATTTGCGCTCCATCAGCTTGCGCCGCAGGCTGGCAAGTTCGGTCTTTCGTGGGGAAGCTGCTTCAATTTCTTCGATGATGTTGGCCACTTCCTGCCGCTCTTTGTAAATGGGCAGGGAGAAATTTTTCCACAATTTGGTGCGAATATTTTCGACCGATTTGCGGGTGTTGCGCTCGATTTGGTCCAGTTCACCCGCGGTGGCGATGCGCTGCTCGATGATCCATTCGCGCATTTTGCGGATGCAGTCGTACGTTTCTTCAAACGCCAGCCGCTCGTCTGATTTGTACCGTTCGTGGCTGCCAGAGGTGGAGTGGCCTTGCGGTTGCGTCATCTCGATGACGTGGATGATGGCGGGGGTATGATCACGGCGGGCGTTGCGGGTCGCTTTTTGATAGGTCTCAACCAGCGACATGTAATCCCAGCCTTTGACAGAGTAAATATCAAACCCGCGATTGCTGTTTGGTTCGCGTTGGAAGCCGGAAAGCAGGTCGCTCAGGTTGGTTTTGGTGTGCTGGTATTCGTTGGGCACGGAGATGCCGTAGCCGTCGTCCCAAATGGAGAGCACGACGGGGGCTTGCAGCACGCCGATGGCGTTGATCGCTTCCCAGAACATGCCTTCGGCGCAGCTGGCATTGCCAATGGTGCCAAAGGCAACTTCGTTGCCGTTGCGGGAGAATTGGGTGAGGTGCTTGAGCTCATCCAGCTCGCGGTAGAGGCGGGAGGCGTAGCCAAGCCCGACCAGGCGGGGCATCTGGCTGCCGGTGGGGGAGATGTCTGATGAGCTGTTGAGCTGCTGGGTGAGGTCTCGCCAACGGCCGTTTTCATCCAAACTGCGGGTGGCAAAATGGGCGTTCATCTGCCGCCCCGCCGACTGTGGCTCGATGGCAACGTCGGCGATGGCATACAGTTGGGCGAAAAATTGCTTGATGGTGGCTGCACCTGAAGCAAACATGAACGTTTGGTCGCGGTAGTAACCAGCGCGGAAGTCCCCTTTTTTGAACGCTTTGGCCATGGCCAACTGGGCCACTTCCTTGCCATCGCCAAAGATGCCGAACTTGGCTTTGCCGCTGAGCACTTCGCGCCGCCCGATGAGGCTGGCGTGGCGGCTTTCGTTGGCGAGGGTGTAATCTCTCAGGATTTCGGCCGTGCTAATGAAGATTTGTTCAGAATCACGGCCGTTTTCTAGTTCCGGTTCAATCTCCTGTTTGGTTTCTTGCATGGGTGTGTGGGAGCTCCTTGTGCAAATGTGCTTTGGTCACAGCGGGTTTAGGTAGTGGGCAAATCCTCATCAGGGACAACTGGCGGGATAGTTGGCGGCGTTTCGTTGTTTTCCGGTTGGTCGGTTCTGCGTTTCATCCGGTCAACCAGTGCCTGGCCCAAGTTTTCCTGGGTGGTGGCGGCTTCAAAACCGGCCACGTTCAGGGCCAAAATTGCTTCGTGTGAACTTTCTTCAATTTGTTTGGCGGCTTGCTCAATTTCCTTGAAGGTGATTTTGCCATTCAGATAAAAATAAGAGAAGGTGTGGCTAATTTGCAGGACGCCGTGAATGAAGGAAATGAAGGCAACGTTGGCCAGTCCAACATCGGTAACAGCGCGTTTGATTTGTTTGAGCGGCAAAGTAAAGAATGTGCCAAACATTGTTGCGCCACTGCCAATAAAGACGGCCATCAGGGCTACCAGGCGCTCAGTTGGCAGGGGCAGGTCTGGATTGGCTGGATGCACAATTGCCTTGTAGGCGTCAATCATGAAATAAGCGCCAATGACAAAAATGGCCACATTTAAGGTGATGCGGATGAAAAAACTCAGGTTTGCCAGGAAGACGGTGCGCCTCCAAACGGTTTGTGTTTCTGTATTTAGCTGATGTAGCGGCTGTTGAAAAAATTGGAGAAGGTTTTTTTCAAGCTTGTCTGTCAGTGGTTTTAGGGTTTCTTTTCCCCCAATTTCAATTCGTAAATTATCCAGAACCTCTTCAGAGACATTTTTATTTGTTTGATAAAGCTCAAGCCGCTCTTGGATGACGGAACTGTTAATATTGGGGCTTGCCTTGATGAGGTCGGCAAAGATGGGTAGCAGGCGTTCGTCGTTGTGTCGTTGGCTAGCGGCCTCTATTAGGAAATCGGTAAGCAGGTGGGGGCCTTTGGTAAGTTCTTCGTGGGTGGGTTGAACGGCCGTTACCACAATTTTGGCGTCCATTTGGTCTCGCTGAACCTGGGTTTGTGTCAGGTGGGCAACGAGCTGGGTAGCTTTGTCTTGCCAGTTGCCGATCTGGCCCAGTGAAGTGGCAATTTTTTCTTTGAGCGGTTGATTGCTTTCTATAAATAAAGCGCCTAAAAGGTGCGGAATGCAGGATTGGAAACCGAGCCTGCCAAGCGCATCAGCCGCCTGGCGCTGCACCTTGTAATTCAGATTTCTTCTGAGGGCATCGGCCAGGCAAATAACGGCCGCTTCTAATTGCGTTGTTTGCAGTGCGTCTACGGCAGCCAGCATGATGCGTTCCCGGATGGGATCCAGATCGAGCTGATTTTCGGTTGTACGGCCGTTGCGCCCGGCTGTTTGCTCGTCATTGATTTGGGCCGTTTGGTGCTTGCTGAGCAGTTGGCACAACAGGTCTACGGCATCTTGCCCGCCCAGCAAACCTAATGCTTTGGCAAAAATGCTGGGGATGGGAATCCGCGTGGTGGCATCCACCTTGTCCAACTCCTTGAGCAAGGCGGCTTCCAGATGTTTGGGTTTAATGCCAGAATCAACCAGGATTTCTTTGGCGTTTTCTATAAAGGGGGCATTATTGGCACTGGGGTCTACGATGTTGGTGATGGAAAGCTCAAAAGTGGCTTGAATGCGTTCACGAAAGGCGGGATCGGGCTTGTCCAGAACCTGGCGCAGGTAAGTGAGCGTTTGGGTAGGGTGGTTGCGGACTCTTTTTTGCAAGAAGCCCAAAACAGTGGAGCGTAGACCTACATCGTGATTGCTGTTCAGCAGGAATTTGCCAAAATGTTCAATACT
The DNA here is from genome assembly GCA_020634455.1 of Ardenticatenaceae bacterium. GTDB lineage: Bacteria > Chloroflexota > Anaerolineae > Promineifilales > Promineifilaceae > Leptofilum. The sequence continues at coordinate 3,658,729 of JACKBQ010000001.1, forward strand.
GTCCGTATGATCTATGGCGTCGAGGGCGTAGATAATGACAGTTGTTTGGTCTTTGTTGGTGACGCCGTTGGCAACCAAGCGTTTACCCAGCTCAGCCACGACGGCTGGCTCGGCTTGTTGGGCGGTGATGGCCTGAACGGCCGTGGCAATTTGGTCTGGTTCTTCGGATTCTACGGCCGTTTTCAACCCATCGGCCAGGGTGGCTACGGGTACGAGGTTATTGGCCATGCGCTTACCAACTGCTGTGTGGGCGCTGCTGCCGCACCAGACCGATGAGCTGTTCTAAACGGCCGTGTCTCTGCATCATCCCAATCAGCTCTAAAATCTTTTCCGGCTTACTGCGTCCTCCTAGATTTTCATACTCAACGCCCAAATCAAAGCAAAGTACGCGCAGCTCTGTTTCACTAAAGTAGGTATTCAGATTTTCGCGTAGAGCCACCTGCGGCGAGGCATAGGTTTGTTGCTGAATGACGGGGTCTGGTGTGAACCCTTTCTGAAATGGGGCAGATTCTGTGGTTGCACTTCCTGAAGGGTTGAAACTTTCATCGGCACCGACCGCATCGGCAATTTCATCAACAATTGCATCCAGCTTGTGGCGGGAAGTGGAGACGCCCATGCGCTGGGCCAGTTCGGGCGCAAAATAAGAAACACGCTGCGGATCAATTTCGTGCCAGATGGGCAGTAGTCGAGTGCCGCTAGCAAAATCGCGATCCAGTTTATCCAGCTCCTCAAACTCAAACCGGGGCCAAGATTTATTGAAGAAGGCTTCGCTCAGGATGAGCACAGCGTAGGTTGATTGCTGCAATCCGATGCGTATGCTGTCTGATAAACCATCACCCAGGCCTAAACGGCCGTCCACCGTGGCAATTCCCCGGGCGTTAAGCGCTTGGGTCAGGGTGTGGGCAAACTCTTTGTCTCTTGAAACATAGCTGATATACAAACTTGACATAATGTTTTCACCTGCTTTTCCAAATTACTCAATTGAGGCACGTAGAATAATATACCACACCAGCCATAATCCTATCCACTGAAAACGAACCACGATTTACCTAAACCAGGCTTACGGTAACGGCTCAACGGTAAAATTGTCAAACTGCACGTTGACGCCGCCAACGCCCAGCGTTCGCACCATCAGCCCAATGTCGCCACTGCTAAACGCATCGTCCGTTACCCGCCCAACTTCCTGGTCGTTAACGTAGAAGATCAGGTTTTGCCCTTCGGCCTGCACGGACAGCTTGTTGGTGGCGTTGCCCTGGTTGATGGCCGGCGATTCAAACCACCAATCGCTCACAATGGGCTCTGTATCCGGGATGCCGCCCTGGTAACGGCCGATCCATACATACCCATCGCCGGAAATCTGGAAGGAGTAGAAGTTGCTGTTTTCATCATCTACACGGAACAATAGACCGTAAGCGTTGTTGTCTGGCCCGGCCATTTGAGTGGCTTCGACAGAGTAAATGCCGTCGTTAAAGTTTTCGCCAGCGGTGGTCCAACTGGTCAGGTCGTCTTCATTGACGGTGAAATCGAAGACCCCGTCACGGACTTCGCCCACCACGTCACCACTGCTCTCCACGCGCCAGTTGCCAGCGGTATCAAACGTTTCGCTGTATGGATTTGTGCCGCCACACGCGGTGAGAACGGCCGTTGCCGCCAAAAACAAGAAGAGTTGTACTAATTTTTTATGCATGGTTGCCTGAATTCTCCCAAGGTTTGAAATACACAGAAGATGATACATGGGCATGGGTGTTTTGGCGAGAGGGTATGCGTGGGTTTAAGGTAAGTTTGATTTACAGGAGAGGGTTAGAGGGAAACGGCCGTTTCCCAACAAAAAAGGGCAGTCACCTAATTGAAGTGACTGCCCTTCTTACTTTCTAACTTTGATTAGCTCAATTCATCGCTTCCAGCACAACCTGAGCCACGTCTTTCACCTGCATTGGCGCGCCCTTTTCCCGGTTGGCGTCGCTCATCATCGTGGCGCAGAAGGGGCAGCCGACGGCCAGGGTGGTGGCCCCGGTGCTTTGTGCTTCAGCGAACCGGTTGGCGTTCACCGCTTCACTGCCGTGCTCCTCTTCCTTCCAATATTGCGCCCCGCCAGCCCCACAGCAGAACGAATCTTTGCCGCTGCGATCCATCTCCAGCAGCTTGGCCCCGGCTTTGGCCAGTGCCTCGCGTGGTTCGGCGATGATGCCGTTGTGGCGACCCAGGTAGCATGGATCGTGGTAGGTGACGCTTTCCAGCTTGCTGCCGTTCAACCGCAGCTTGCCCCGCCCAACCAGATCAGCGATGAGCTGGGTGTGGTGGAAGACACTGTAGTGACCGCCCAACTCGCCATATTCCTTACCGATGGTGGTGAAGCAGTGCGGGCAGCTGGTGACGATGCGCTTTTTGTCCGCCCCAGCGCCATTGAGCGTTTCGATGTTGCCCTGCGCCATTTCGTAGTACAGGTATTCGTTGCCAGCGCGGCGGGCAGAGTCGCCGGTGCAGCTTTCGGCATCCCCCAGCACGGCAAAGCTGACGCCTGCGTGTTTCATAATCGTAGCCACGGCGCGTACCGTTTCTTGGGCATCCGGGTTGAATGCGCCCGCACAACCGACCCAAAGCAGGTACTCGTAATCTGGATTTTCTTCAACGGTGGGCACCTCAAAATCGAGCGGTTCGGCCCAGGCCATACGGCCGTCTGTAGATTGCCACGGGTTGCCCATGCGCTCCATGCCCACAAATGCGCCTTTGAGCTCGTTGGGGAAGGCGGAAGCCATCAGCACCTGGTCGCGGCGCATGTCCATGATGTCTAGCATGGGGGCGTTGCCCACGGGGCAAACTTCGATGCAGTGACCGCAGGCGGTGCAGGCCCACAAGGCACTCTCGCTGATGGCAAAATCGAGCAGGGGCATGGTGGTTTCGCCGCCGCTGGCAAAAGCGGCCATGTTTTCGCGGATGTGGTACCTCTTGTTCACTTCGATGGCGGCCGGAGAAAGCTCTTTGCCGGTGTTGTAGGCGGGGCACACCTCCTGGCAGCGGTTGCACATGATGCAGGCGAAGGCGTCCAAGATTTGGGTTTGTTCCAAATCGAACAGGGTGCTGGCCCCAAATTGCTCGATCGATTCATCTTCAAAATCGAGGGTGAACATTTGGCCCAGGTAAGTGCGGTCGGGGCTGGTCATGAAGTTGGCTGGCCCCATGAAGAGGTGGGCGTGTTTGGTGTAGGGGAAGTAGGGCAGGAACATGACCACCAAACCCACGGCGACCCACCAGCTAAAATGCCAGCCAAAGTTCAGCGCGGCTTCGCTGCCGCCTGCCATAAACGTTTGGGCAATGAGGTTGGCCACGGGCTGGGACGGGTCTGGGCCGTGCTGGGCAATAAGAAAGGCGGCGGACATCATGCGGAAGCCAACGTGGAACAAGATGAACAGGGCCACGGCGAAGGAATCTTTATGCACGCCCCCTTCGCGGACTTTGGGCATTACTTTGACATTGTCGCGAATTTTAAGGACGGGATCGCCCCAGGCAAAGCGGCGCAGGATGAAATAAAGCACGCCAATCAGCACCAGCGCGCCAAAAATGTCGGCGGCGAGGCGGTAGATGTCGCCAATGATGCTGTTGGGCAAGAATTCAAAGCCAGTGATGAGCCCTTCGGCCACGTCGATGGCATTGACGAGGAAGTAGAAAAGGAAGCCCCAGGCGACGCCGTAGTGGAAGAGAGAGGAGAGTTTGCGGTGGCGGATGATGCGCCCTTGGGAGAAGAGGGCCACGAGGCCGGTGATGGCGCGGCGGGGCAGTTCATCCAGCCGGAGCTTGCCTTGCCCGCGCATGATGATTTTGTACATTTGGCCAAAGGTGTTGATGGTGGCCACTGTACAGACGAGCACTAAAAATGCAAACAGTGTCTTTTCGATTGGTGTTAACATGCGTGTCCCTCTTGTTATTTTTTGTTGGAAAGTCGCCGACTTAACGTACCATTAAGCTTGGGGCGAAAGTCTATCATACGGCCGTTTCCACCGCAAAAGTGTGGAAATTGTACACGATTTGTTGACGCAGTGCATCATGGAAATGTGACAGTCACCTTTTGCATGTTTTTCAGTAGAAAGGGATTTCCAGGTGACTGTCACTTGAGGCTAGATTATAATCCAGCGCTATGTGGAAGAAGTTGTTGCTAATGGTGAGTGGTTTGTTGCTGGTGGTGGCGCTGTGGCCGCCGGTTGGTTCGCTGTATGAACTGACGGGCGAGGATAATTTGCTGGCGCAGCTGCGGGGCGTGGTGCATTGGGTGAATACGGCCGTACGCCCCCAACCTCAGCTCGCCCCCGAAACCATCCCCGACAATACCAACGTAATACCCTACGGCGTGAATACTTTCCTGGAGCAGGAAGCCGAAATTGAGAAGCGGGCCATCAGCCTGCAAATGGCCAGTCGGGCGGGCTTCCGGTTCATCCGCCAGGAGTTTGTTTGGGAAGATATCGAGATTCACGGCAAGGGGGACTTTGAAGATCGCCGCAACGATCCGCCGCGCTCCGCCTGGGAAAAGTACGACAACATTGTGGATTTGGCGGAAGCGTACGACATGGAAATTATCGCCCGGTTGAGCAATCCGCCTGCATGGAGTCGTGCCCTGCCCGTCGAAACCACCGGCACGCTGGCTCCGCCCGATAATTATGAAGATTTTGGCGATTTTGCGGCGGCGGTGGCGGAGCGGTACAACGGCCGTATCCGCTACTTCCAACTGTGGAACGAACCCAACGGCAACGGCGAGTGGGGCAATCACCAGCCGGTCAACCCGGAGCAGTACACCGAACTACTTTGCACGGCCTACCGTCGCATCAAGGAAGTGAATCCCGGCGCAGTGGTGCTGGCTGGGGCGCTGACGCCCACCGTGGCCATCAATGATGGCAACCTGAATGACCTCATCTTTTTGGAGCGGATGTATGCTGCGGGAGCAGCAGAATGCTTCGATGTGATGTCGGCGCAGGGGTATGGGCTGTGGTCGGGGGCGCTGGACCAGCGGCTGAAGCCAAACGTGATCAACTACCCGCACAATTTGTATTTGCGCGACGTGATGGTGCGCCACGGGGATGCCGACAAGCCTATCTGGATTTCGGAGCTGGGCTGGAACGTGGTGCCAGAGGGAATGGACGACCGCTTTGGCCGGGTGACGCCGGAGCAGCAGGCTCGCTTTGCCGTGGAGGCGTACGAGCGGGCGCAGTCGGAGTGGCCCTGGGTGGGGGTGGTCAACTATTGGTTCCTCAAGCGCAAAGATGAGTCGGAGCTGGACCAATCTTTCTACTATTTCCGCCTGCTGGATGCCGATTTTGCGCCGCAGCCGGTGTACGATGCCCTGGCCGAAACCTTGCCCCAGGCGGCGGAGCCTGAGCTGCAAGCTGCGTGGATTTATGACTGGATGGGAATACGGCCGTATCTCTTCATCCCCTCCCTCGCCATCCTCTTTTTCTCCCTTTTCCGCTGGTTAACCCCTCATGAAGATTGAGAAAATTACCGCAGCGCGCGCGGAGAGTGCAGAGAAAAACCTCAACCCCTCTTTTTCCTCTGTGCCCTCTGTGGCCAAAAAATATCTTCTGGTAGCGATTTTGCTGCTGGCGTTTGGGCTGCGCGTGCACAACTTGGAAGTACAGTCGTTTTGGAACGATGAGGGGAACAGCGCCCGGCTTAGCGAACGGTCGGTGCCGCTCATTATCGAGGGGACTGCCAGCGACATTCATCCGCCGCTCTACTATTTGCTGCTGAACCAGTGGCGCAAGCTGGCGGGCGACAGCGAATTTGGGTTGCGGTCGCTGTCTTTGTTTGCCGGATTGCTGGTGGTGCCGTTGACGTTTGTGTTGGGGAAAAAGCTGGAACACAGAGTTACGCAGAGTAGACACAGAGTTTCACAGAGAAAAGGCTGGCTGCTGGGGGTGATTGCCGCGGGGCTGGTAGCTATCAATCCGGGACTGGTTTATTACAGTCAGGAAGCGCGGATGTATGCGCTGCTGGGCCTGTGGGCGGTGCTTTCGACGGCTTTGCTGCTGCGCTGGTTGGCGGTGGTCGGTGAACTTTTAGCGGTGAAAGGTGATCGGTTATCGGTGAACGGTAATCGGAAATGGTTGTGGGGTGGGGCGTATGTGTTGTGTGCGGTGGCTGGGTTGTACACGCATTATTTTTTTCCTGCCGTTCTCCTTGTCCACAACCTCTTCATTCTCTTCAAAATCATCCAATCGCTGCCCAAACCCTTAACCATTAACAATTTACCATTAACCATTAAGCAATGGCCATTGCTGATGTTGGCCACGCTCCTGCTTTACACTCCCTGGCTACCTACTTTTTTAGTGCAGTTTGGCAGCGATCCGATTAGCCGTCCGGGGATGGGGGAATTTGTTACGGCCGTTTCCCACTTCCTCACTTTTGGCCAAACAGTTGAATTAGAGGCTAGTTTATTGTGGTTGGTGGCGGGTTTGCTGGGACTGGGATTGGTGTACGGCCGTTCCAAACTCATCCTGCCAATCTTGGGTGTACTCATCCCACTGGGAATGATGGTCGCCACCGGTACGACGGGCAGCGAATATTACAAATTTTTGATGGTCGCCGTGCCGTTCTGGGCAATCTGGCTGGCGGCGGCTTTTACCGAGACTGATCAGCGCGGCTTACGTTTGCTGGCCGCCATTGGCCTGCTGGTGCTGCCGTGGGGGATGGTGCGCTCGCTGCAAAACATGTACACCGACCCCGCCTATGCCCGTGCCGATTACCGGGCGATGGCCCAGCGTATTCTGGCAGAAGACCATCCCAACGCAGGTGTGATTTTGGATGCGGCGAACCAGTGGGAAGTGTTTACCTACTACTTTCCCGACGAAGGCAACGTCTACCCGCTGCCCGAAGGCCGCAGCCGCCCCAATCCCGACGAAATTGACGCCACGCTGAGCCAGATTGCCGCCCAGCATGACCGCCTCTACGCTATTTTTTGGGGCGAAGCGCAGCGCGATCCGGAGCGATTAATCGAGCGCTGGCTGGACGCCCACGCCTTCAAAGCCACCGACGAGTGGGTCGGCGACGTGCGTTTTGTCACCTACGCGATTCCTTCCGCGCCCGCAACGCAGATGGAAACGGTAGCCAATCTTCCATTCGGCGACGCGATTACGCTTGATGGGTACACGTTGGGCGAAACCAGCTTGCGTCCGGGGGATATTGTGGAAGTGACTTTGTTTTGGCAAACGGCCGTTCCCCTGCAAAATCGGTACAAAGTGTTCCTCCACCTCCTGGACGCCGACGGCAACTTGGTGAGCCAGCGAGACAGCGAACCGGGTGGCGGGCTGGCCCTCACCACCACCTGGCAGCCCGGCGAAGTCGTACTGGACAACCACGGCCTGCTCCTGCCCAGCAACTTGCCCCCCGGCAGCTACCGCCTCCAGCTCGGCCTCTACGATTTGGCCAACCCTGCCAACCGCCTGCCCATCACTACCCCAGACGGTGAGATGGATGCTTACGTGCTTACCACCATCGTCATCACGGAGTGATTTTGTATTGACACTGTCAATACAAAATTATAAAATGTTATGGATGAACAAATTTATCATCAAGGAATAAATTTTGAATGGGACGTTGATAAAGCGTACGCCAATTTCAAAAAACATGGCGTTGATTTTCAAACGGCCGTTGAACTGTTCTTTGATCCTTTTTTGATGGCCTTGGAGGAGAAGGTTGAAGAGGGTGAAATGCGGCATCATGCAGTTGGCATGACCCCCAATTGGCAGATTCTGTTTGTCGCTTTTGTCTGGCGTGGCGATGATATTCGCTTGATTTCGGCAAGATTGGCAACCAACAGTGAGAAAAAACGATATGAGCGTGGATAAATTGAAAGCAAAATTGCAGCTAAATCGCAAAAAAGTAATGGTGAGTATTCGGATGCCAGAAGATGTGGTTGAAGACCTGAAGCGAATTGCGCCACTGTTGGGTTTTTCAGGTTATCAACCGCTGATGCGGGCTTACATTGGGCAGGGGCTGCGGGCAGATTTGGCTCGCCTGGGCGAAGAGACGGAACTGTCTCGGCTGGTGGAAAGTTTACGGCGGCAGGGGGTGAACGAGGATGTTTTGGTAACGGCCGTTGCCGAAGCCAAAGCTGAATACCGAACCGACTAAATCATGTCATGCTGAACAACGTGAAGCATCCCACCGGAGCCACAATTGCGATTAGGTTGTTTTAGAGTATGAATTTGGTAGGGATTCTTCGCTGCGCTCAGAAAGACAAATGTGTGTGGTTTTGTTGGGAGATGATGCGGGTGTGGAGGGAAACGGCCGTTGCCGAAGCAAAAAAACTACACAGACTAAATCCCCTTGGCTCTCCGAACTAAGACCTGTTGTTTTAAAAGTTTTTACAGCAATGCAGACAATTAGTTTAAGCTCTAATGATTTTCTGGTGCTTTTTCAGCCGTTTTGAGAAGACCTGTTTGAATTTTAACAAGCGCTCAATCATCCAAGCTCTGATCGCAACTAACACTTCCTTATCGTCATCAATTGACCCTGGACGATAAATTGCGATGCGGGAGGCTCTTTTCTCATCTAACCTTTCCCATGTGAATGTCTCACCAAATTCTTCTTCAATGAGGTTTTTATTTTCCATGAAATTGTCAAAAAGAAGCTTGTTTTTATCAAAATCTCCCAGATCAATGTAAAGTTCAACTCTTGCCTGAGCTCCTTGCCCAAAAGAAGCCCCATAAGTTACGCCAGCATGCCCCGATGCAAACGAATACCAATTTTGGGGTTGGCCTATTTTCGCCCCTGTAAACCGATGGTTTTCACGGAGCTCGTCTATCAAATTTTGGAAAAACTCCTTGTAAGCCTCTCCTCTTGGAGAAATAGAATTTTCAGTTCGTTTGCGTTGCGTTTTTTGCCATTCATTGGGAAATACAATCGGTTTAAAGTTGAAAGCGGGTTTTGAAAAATCAATTTTTAGAACTTCGACTACGACCCCAAAAAAATGCGTTTCAGAATCGGTACGTTGGTTTAGCCATTCTAAGGCTTGCCGATGTTCATCACGAATAGTTTCTGCAATCCAAATAACTGTAGATGCGTCAAAGCCAGATGCATAGGTTAATAATTTGCCAAGGTGATCATGATCCGTTCGGCTTAGTTGATTTTCAATAATAACTATTTTGCCTGTTCCTAAATCTTTTGCTAGGAGGTCTAGTGAGAAATCGCCAACATTAGCTTCTCTTTGAGTCAGCTCAAGCTCTAGTCCTAATGAATCACCAAGTTCTTGAATATGCTCTGCCAACCAGGGAGTAAAATCCTTAGCTTCATTTTTCCAAATATCACGTAATTCTAGCCGTTGCAGGATGCCGAAAGATGTCATGTTAAAGTCACTTTGCTTTTATTAACAAATGGTCATAGCAGCTTATCCACAAAGGCGGGCAGCGCCGCCGCGCCGCCAGTGTGCCAGAACAGTACGCTTTGCCCGCGCGTAAACGCCCCCCAGCGGATCAAATCAATCAGGCCGCCCATGGCGCGCCCGGTGTAGACCGGATCGAGCAAAATGCCCTCCAGCTGGGCCACCATCTGAATCGCTTCCCGCTCGGTGTCGCCCACCATTGCGTAGCCATCGCCCAAGTAATCGTCGTTCACCTCCACCCGGTTGGCAATGGAGACGTTGCTAATGCCCAAATGCGTGGCCGTGGCCGTAGCCAGCGCCGATACCTGCATCTGCAAATCCTCGGCGGGATGATCGACGCTGATGCCCAAAATCTGCCCGCGAAAGCCGTACGCTTCTGCTCCCAGCACGATGCCCGCGTGGGTGCCGCCGCTGCTGCTGGCAAAGACGATAAAATCAATGTTGATGCTGGCGGCGGTAAGCTGGCTCATCAATTCCTGCATGGCCAACACGTAGCTGGCGGCCCCCATCACGTTGGAGCCGCCCAGCGGAATGATGTACGGTTTGTGCCCCATCACCCGGTGCTCGTTGGCCACTTCGGCAATCACTTCATGACGGGGACGGTCGCCTGTCCAGTACAGATGGGCACCCAGCAGCTTGTCTAGCAGCAGGTTGCCCTGCATCTGGCTTTGCGGTTCGCCACGCAGCACCAGACTGCATCCCAGCCCAAAATGAGCGGCGGCAGCGGCCGTTTGTCGGCAATGGTTGCTCTGCGGTGCGCCAGTGGTAATGAGATGGTCGCAGCCCTGCACCAGCGCATCGGCCACCAAGAATTCCAGTTTGCGGGTTTTATTGCCACCCGTCGCCAGCCCGGTCTGGTCGTCCCGCTTCATGTAAATATCTGGGCCGCCCAGATGTTTGCTGAGCCGGTCCAGTTTTTCTAACGGGGTGGGCAAAAAGGCAAGTGGTTTTTTGTCAGGATAATTCACATTCATGGGGCCGATTATAGCTTTAGAGCGGAAAGACCACAATTGTAATTGTCATTCTGAATGGAGCGCAGCGCAATGAAGAATCCCATTCAGCTTGGTTGGGATGCTTCACTTCGTTCAGCATGACAATTATAAAATGCAGTTTTTCTGCTCGTTTCTACGCTCCGCGTGGAACGAGGGTTTAGCGAATGGTTTCGTAGAGTTGAACGGTGGCGGGGGCGGGCTGCACGCCGAGCCCGGCTTGCAGGGCGGCTTCGCAGCGCTGAAAGGTGCGCAGCGCCTGGACGCGGTTGCCCGTGGCGATGTGGGCCTGCATCAGCAGGCGATAGGCATTTTCCCAGCAGTCGTCTTGCTGCAAAATGGTTTGGCAATGGCTGATGACCGTTTCCCACTGCTGCTGATCGGCGTGCCATTGGGCCAGCCGGTCGGCGGCGTGCAGGTAGCGGGCGCGCAGGCGCTCTCGTTCTTCGTGGGACCAGTTTTCGTAGGGGTAGGCTTGCAGGTAGTCGCCTTCGTAGAGGGCAACGGCCGTTTCATACGCCCCAATCGCTTGCCCCACATCCTTTTGATAAAGCTGGTCGCCTATGGTGATGTTTTGCTCAAAGACGGCCGTATCTAACCAAATATCCGCCTCTTCCCGCAGACCGTACCGGCTGCCGTCGCGCACCACAAACGCCGACGGCGCGTTTCGCTTCCGGTTCGGCTCTAACACCGAACACATCGCGCTGAACGCAATTTTAAAGTCGCGGACCGCGCCGTCCGGGTCCAGCTCCGGCCACAGCATTTCCGCGATTTGGTCCCGATGCAGCAGCGTGCCCCGGTGCGTAATGAGCAGTTGCAGCAGTTGGCGCGCCTTTTTGCGTCGCCACGCCTTGCTGGGCAGCTCCTCATCCCCCAGCCAGATGCGGAACGGCCCCAGCGTTTGGATGCGCAGCTGGAAGCCGGGATGCAGCTCTAGCTGGGTTAGCCCTAGCTGCGCCAGGATAGCCTCGGCAACGGCCGTTTGCGGGCAATGGTCACGGGCAAACAGCAGCAGCGGCACCAGCGCACGTGGGTCGGGTGGCCCCAGCAGCGTGCGTCGGGTGAACAAAAAGTCGTACTGGTGGTGGCTGATCAGCGGCAGTAGATCGTCCAAATCGCGCTTGAGGCGCGTCTCGTCCCCGGTTTGGTACCAGAGCAGGCAGCGCCAGAGGCGAACGGCCGTTTCGCCAAAAACATCGCTGCAATCATGAAAACCGGTGCCCGCCTGCGCCAGCCATTCGTTCGCTTCGCGCACCAGACCCAGCAGCGTGTATGTCGCCCCCATCGTCAGGCGAATGCCCATCTCCACCCACTCGTCGCCGTGCAGGCGGGCCAGGGCAATGCCTTCGCGGGCATAGTTCAGCGCCGTCTCGTGGTCGCCGGGGAAGCCATGCGCCTGGCACAACCCCCAAAACGCCTCGATTTTCAGGCGCGGCACCTCCATCTGCTCGCTCATTTCAATCGCCTTTTGGAACGATTGGCGCGCCTGCTCGTACCCATACTCGTTTTTGTGCAGCATCCAGGCGTGCCCCTGGCGGCTTTGGCCAACGGCCGTAATAAAATCAGAGTTTAGCTCACGACCTCGTTTGATGGCGGAAACGGCCGTGCTTAACGCCATCTCCGCCTCGCCCTGGTAGGCCAAAATCAGCGAAAGCAGCAGCAACGTTTCCCGGTGAGCACGTGGGCGCAGAACCGGCGCTTGCTCCTCTTGCTGCGCCTGTGCTGCCAAAATTTCCCGCGCTTCCGCCAATCGGCCCGTGCGCAGCAGTAGCCGCACCGGCAGTTCGGCCGGGCCATGTCCTTGGTCGCGTAATGTTTGCGCCTGCGCCTGATAATCTTCTGCCTCGCGCATGCGCCCCTGGTTGAGCATGTTTTCCGCCAGCAGCTCCAGCAGTCGTGCCTGGCTCTCGCGGTCGTCTTGCCCATCGGAGAGGCGTAACGCTTCTTGCAGCAATTCCTCGCCCTTGGTGGGGTTCACCGTGTCCAGATAAACCCGCGCCTGCCCGCGCAGCGCCCGACCAATGCCGCGACGGTCGCTTTGGGCGCGGCTGCGCTGCTCCGCCTGCTGGTACCAGCCCAGCGCCTCGTCGAAGCGGGAGTGTAGGCGGGTGATGTCGCCGAGGTAGATGAGCAGGGCGGGGTAGTGGGCCAAAATTTCGGGGGGCAGGCGACCAATCCAGCCCGCCAGTGTGTCCAATCGGCCCAAACGGACCAAACGGCGACCCAAGGTGGTGAGGAGAACGGCCGTTTTCTCAAATGCGCCCGCCGCCAGCAAATGGTAAATCGCTTCCTCGTCTTCACCTTGCTGCTGGAAAATGGTGGCGGCCTGCTGATGCAGGTTGTCCGCCTCGTCGCTGGTTAGCTGGCTCAGCAGCAGTTCGCGGAAAAGATGGTGGTAGCGCACAAAGCCGTTGCCCAAATTGACGACAAACAGCCCTTTTTCCAACAGGTAGCGCAGCAGCTGCTGGCTGTCCTGGCGGCGGCGCAGCTGGTTGCAGAGGGGGGTGGTCATTTCGCGGAGAACGGCCGTTTCCCGCAAAAACGCCTGGATATCTTCTGGCTGTTGGTTCAGCACCTCCTGCGCCAAAAACTGGAACAGATCGCTGGCCGAGCCAGAAAGCTGCGTCAGCGCCTGCGCCAGCGACGCGCCACCATCCCGCTGCAAGCGTTGCCAGATCAAATGCAGGGCAATCGGCCACCCTTCGATGCGGCTGATTACCATCGTGGCCTGCTCCAGCGAGAGGGCATGGCCGTACGTCTCGCGGAACAGGGCATCAATTTCGCCAGGGGTGAAGGCCAGCTCATCCTGGCCAATTTCCAGCACTTGCCCCTTCACCCGCCAGGTCAGCAGTGAGGGCAGCGACAGCGGGTAGCGGGTGGCTAAAATGATGTGCAAATTGTCCGGAGCCAGGCCGATGAGCCGATCCAGAATGCGCATTGGTTCACTGCTGTCGTTGATCAGATGCACGTCGTCCAGCACCAAAAAGGTGGGCTGGTCTAGTTTTTGGGCGAGTTCGTTGATAAGGTGGTCAATAACGGCCGTCCAGCTTGGCCCCTGCCGCTGCTGCCCCCACGCCTCCAAAGCCGCCAACGGCGCATCGGATAAATTGGGCAGGGCAATGCCAAAGCCGTGCAGCAGGTGCAGCAAAAACGGTTGGGCGTCGCTGTCTTCTGCTTCTACACGGTACCAGACAAAGCGAAACGCATCCTGCTGGCTGGAGGCCAACGCCGCCAGCGCCGTGCTTTTGCCGTATCCCGTACCCGCCTGCACGAGCGTCAGGCGGTGATTTTGCGCCGCCAGCAGCCGCTGCATAATGCGCTGCCGGGGCAGCGTGTGCTGTGCCGGGCGTGGCGGAACAAGTTTGGTGCGCACAATGATGCTTTGCGGGTACATAGGGTGCATTGTAGCCAGCAGGTAACCGGCGGGCAAACCGTTGTCTAAGTTGTTTGTTTGGGTGGTGGATAGTGCGGTTGGGGAACGGCCGTTGCCCCGATTAATGTTGTTCTAGCTGGATGGTTGCTCTTGTTGTTTTGCTTCTTGCCAAGTGCCAAAATAGTCTAGAACATGAGAAAGTGCAGAGCAGGCAATAATTCCGGTTAGCACGCAGAGAAACGTAACGGTTTCATTGCCGAAACTCTCTAGCCAGGCTTTTTGCCCTCTTTCTGCCATATGAATAATCGTACTTGATAGTTGGTGACCCACAGTGGCACCCAAAATCGCAAACGCGATGATGGGCGATTTTTTAACTGTCCAATGCGCAACCAGAAATACCAAAAACAGGATCGTGCCAGCTATTAAGGTCGTCGGCCAGGATTCAATTATGGAGTGGAGCAGAAACAACCACACGATGCTCATGAAGGCGAAAACGAGTATGTTCCCAATTTTTTTAAGAGTGGGACCAGGTTTGGGAAGGGGAATTTTTGGTTCGACAAGCGTTGCAGCTGGCCCCAGAAAGCCGGCCAGGAAAACGCCTAAAGGTAGATTGAATACGGCCGTTAACGCACCACCTATAAAATAAGCCCAAGTTGCACTGCGCAAGGCAATATGTTGTGGCGAACGGGCCGTTTGAAACCGGCTAAAAACCCACTTCCCCAGCAGCAACGCTGGGAAGCCTGCGCCAATGCCACCTAACAACCACTTAACCAGGCCCCATTCCGCCGGAACCATGAACCCCAAAATTAAAAACACTAGATGTAAAAAAGAAAGGAGTAACAAAAAAAGTTCCTGAGAAAAGGAAGTGTTGTGGATTTTAGTTGACTTTTCCATAGGGGTTTTCTTCCTGTCAGATTGAGCGAACTAAAGCCTGAATATTGTGATGGTACCTCCCCCCATTGTCAAGAGGTTTTGAAGAATTGAAGAAAATATGGCTGGACGGTTGCTTTCATCTGTTACAACAATTTGCTAACTTTTGCGTATTGCTTGTTACAAATTTTAATAGGAACCAACATTATTCAAAAAGAATGCCTGGAAAGTAAGGTGGGTAAAAATGAAAAAGACAGATTTTACAGATGTGGAAAAACACGTAACCGTGTTGGGCTGGTTGCATATTGGCATGAACCTGTTCATGCTTTTTATTGGTGTGGTACTGTTTTTTATTTTGATAGGCGCAGGCTTGCTATCTGCCGATGGTGAGGCGATGAGCATTTTGGCCATTGTAGGCACCTTTGTTCTGGGGGTGATGGTGGTTGTGGCCATCCCCGGCATCGTGGCTGGGTGGGGATTGCTTAAACGCAAATCATGGGCGCGGCTCTTGGCGCTAGTCATTGGCGTTTTGAGCTTGATGAACATCCCATTTGGCACGATTTTAGGCGTGTATACGCTGTGGGCCTTGTTGTTACATGAAGATGCTTCTGACTATTTTCAGTTGGCCTCGGCTTGAAACTGGCTCAAATTTCATTAAAAAAAAGCCTGTCGCCAAAGTACGACAGGCTTTTTTGTTGTGTTGGTCGTTTGTAGAAAGATTTGTGGAAAAGCGGGACAAGCCACGTCGCAAAATCGCTGTTCTGTTTGTAGAGAACTTTCTGTGGTTTGCTTAGCCTGCTAGGTGGCCATGAAACGCTGCGTTGAACGCTGCTGGCTGTTCCAGATACGGCGAATGACCTGCATCTTCAATGACTTCTTCCCGATAGCTGCCACCGTTGGCGGCGTAGCTGTCTAGCACGGCGCGGGTTTGGGCCAGCATTGGCTGTGGTGGGCAGACCTCATCGCCGGGCCAGCCAGGTACAGCGCCCATGTGCCCTAGCGCTGCCAGATCGAACATTGCATAGTCTGAAACAATGAGATCATCTGCGCCGCGTACCCACAAAATGGGCGGTTTGGGGTTTATGTTGGTCAGAGCGCTGGCGTCAAAATATTTGCGGTTGAATGCGGGTAGCACGCCCTTGTCGCCAGGGGCGGCACCGGGCCAATTGGTGGATGGTACTGCATTGCCAGGATAATGCTCGTCGCCGATTTTGGTGGTGAGCATGGAAGCGACCAATTCATCCTCTCGCGGGGAAATGAAAGGTGGCTTTACATAAAAACCGCGCAGCACATTGCGGGGGGACATGGGATTTTCCAGGCCGCTTTCGCCGTTAGCCAGCAGTTGTACAAATTCAGGGTTAATGCCGCTGGGTGCACCATCGTTGAAGGTCATAGCCCCATCGGCCCCTTTGGAGCCGCCGTAGCCATAAGGTGAAACCGGGTCTACCAGGGTGATGGAGAGCAGGTCAGCTGCATGGTTGATGGCGTAAAGCATGACGATGCCGCCGCCCATGCTGTGCCCTACGATGTGGTGTTTGCCCAGACTCATTGTCTCGACTACGGCGTGAACGTCGGCGGCCCAGTCGGCCATGCCGGTGGCCCCGTTGATGGGCAGCGGTTCGGTATCGCCATAGCCGCGCAAATCAATGGCGATGCCGCGATAGCCATCGGGTAAGGCAAGCATGGTTTCTTCCCAGAAGGTAGCGGATGAGACGTTGCCATGCACAAAGACAACGGCCGTTCCCGCAGTTGGGCCGCTAGACAGGACGTGTGCCTTCAGGCGATTGGTTTGGATCATTTGTGAGGTAATGCCGGGCAAAGTTGGAACCGTAGACATAGACAAAAATTCTCCTTTGTGGGTTTTGTCGGGTAAGGTGACATAGTTTTACAACAGAATGGTTACCAGATGGTAGCAATTATTTGTTGCTGTGCACAAAGTTGAGGATGTCTTGGGTAAAGTTGGGCTGCGGAAGCTATGAATCAGCAGACAGCCATCGCGTCAATGCCTAAGTGGCGCGATGGCTGCGCTGGTTTCTTTGAAAAATAGGTGACGGGCTACTGGTTCAGCGCGTCTAGCAAGGCCTCGTGGGCTTGCGGAAATTTGAAGGTGAACCCGGCTTCTTCTAGCTTTTGGGGTATGGCGCGACGGCCGTCCAGCACAAGTGCCGCAATTTCGCCTAGCGCCAGCTTGAGGGCAAACGCAGGCGTGGGGAAGAAGGCGGGTCGGTTCATCGCCTTGCCAATTTCTTTGGCGAAGGCTTTGTTGGTAAGTGGGTTGGGGGCGCACACGTTGTAGGGGCCAACGGCCGTTTCATTTTCCAATAAAAAGCGCATGGCACGTACCTGATCATCCAGATGAATCCAGGGCCACCATTGATGGCCGCTGCCCAGCGGCCCCCCGGCAAAAAAGTGGAAGGGCAAGACGGTAATGGGCAACATGCCGCTTTCCATGCTTAGCACCAAACCGGTGCGGATGATGACGCGCCGCACGCCCATCGTTTCTACTTCGGCCGTGGCATTTTCCCAATCAACGCAGACATCGGCCAGAAAGCCGCTGCCGTTGGGAGAATCTTCGGTAATGATTTTGTCGCTTTGGATATTGCCATAGTAGTCAATGCCGGAGGATTGAATGACGACTTTGGGTTTATTGGTGGCGGCGCGGACGGCTTCGGTAACGGCCGTTCCGGCATCAATGCGGCTTTGGCGAATGCGTTGTTTGCGTTCCTGGGTCCAGCGCCAGGGGAAGAGACCAGGGCCAGCGATTGGTTCCCCGGCTAAATTTACAATCGCGTCTGCGCCGTCGGCTAAATGACCCCAGTGAACGGCCGTTTTGCCATCCCATTTTTCGCCGCGAATGCCCGACGGTAAGCTGTGTTTGGCTGGATTTCGGCTGAGGATGATTACCTCATGGCCAGCGGCGGCCAGATTTTGGGCCAGGGCTGAGCCAATGAGCCCGGTGCCACCTGTAATAATTACACGCATTGCTTGCTGCTCCTATTGAGTAAACCACAAGGAAGTCGGTTTTTATGTTTCAAACTGCCTTTTGTGATTTGCTTAGAAAATGTGCCAATGTCTATATTTTGATAAAAAAACTAGTTTTTGTCCATATTTTCCCAAAGAATTTGCACGGATTTCTGAGGATTGCGCCGACCAATATGCTGTTTTTCACAAAATTTTTGGCGTTCTGTCAGGGTCGAGCTTAGACATCGTCTTGTTATACTTTGGTAGTCTTTGTGTCGCAGACTGTCCATTAGCAGGCAAATTGTCACAATCAGCCAGCCATGTTGCCAAATTACAGTGGCCTTGTTGAGGATTGAAAATTTGTCTTCGGTTTGGATGTTTATTGTGCCAGTAATTTACCATAGACTAGGAGATCATCATGAAGAAATTATCCGTTGAACTGCTGGGCAAGCTGCTGCTTGCACTGCTGTTGGTATCGTTTGTTGTGGCTTGTGGCGGGGAAGAGCCAGCGCCTACGGCCGTTCCCGAAGTTGCCGAACAGCCCACAGAAACGGCCGTGCCTCCCACCGAAACGCCCGTACCGACAGAGACGCCAGTGCCTACAGACACGCCCACACCAACCGAAATCCCGACCGAGACGCCCACGAACACGCCAACATCCACCAATACCCCAACCCCAGAACCCACAGAAACCCCCACCGAAGTACCCACGGAGACACCAGAGCCGACGAACACGCCTGTGCCAGCAACGGCCGTTCCCGCCACAAACGATTCAGGTGATGATGGTGGCAGCAGCGACGATAGCGGGGATGCCGACGCTGATGGAGACGAAGGTGATAGCGATGCAGTAGAAATGATCACCGTTTATTACATCTCTAACCCCAACGACATTTTGGGCGTCTTCCCTGAGCTGCCTTTTGATGCCGCCGGGCTCAAAGCGAATATGAACAACATTTATTACTCGCTGCAAACGATGCGCGGCAGCATTGACGGAGCCAAAGCGGGCGATCAGGCATCTTGCGACACGTACGTAGGTGCCTACAACAACATTCTTTACTCCGGCGTGTTTTACAAAGATGTGCCTGGAGATTGGGTAGACATTGACGCTGTTTACTTTATCTCCTTCATTTTCTCGCTCGATCGTACCCGCCCTGCTTATCTTTCCTGCGTAAATTCAGGGGCGGTAGATGATTTTAATTATGGGTTGGCAGTGCAAACGATTGACCAGACGGTTTCATTTATGACGCCTGCACTCAACCAGGCCAATTCGCGTTAATGAACAAATTTGATCTGCACAATTGAATAGTTCGCACCAATTCCCCGGAAACTTCGAGTTTCTGGGGAATTTTTATTTACGGCTTGGCGTAAAAAGAGCCTGCCAGATGCACGTGCAAATCGCAGTGGGTGAGCAAGTTGGGCATTTTGGATTGTAGCAGGTTTGGTGCTTAGACGGCCGTATTCTCCAAAATGCCCACCGTTTGCAGCCAGGGCGGGTCTGGGAATGGATTCCGCTCTACCGTCATGCCCAGCTTGCGCATCACGGCCTGCGAGGCAAGATTGTCATGCTCGGTGGTGGCGATGAGCCGGTTGAGGCGCATCTCTTGAAAGGCGTAGTTGATGAGGGTTTGGGCAGCTTCGGTGGCGTAGCCCTGCCCTTGCTTTGCCGGATCAATGAGCCAGAGCAGGCCAACTTCGGCCGTAGCCAGGGCGTTGGCCTGCCCGCCCAGGGTGGGAAGCTGCCCATACACATCCACACAGGGCACCAGCCCCACCGAACCGATGATCTGGTTACTGCTTTTGAGCAGTACGGCGCGGTCACCGTAAGGCGGCTGGCCTAGCCGAGCCAGCTGGCGCTCGTTGCGGCTGGCCCAATCCAGGTATTCGGCTTCAGATTTTTGCTGCTGGTCTAGCGTTTTTTGGGGATTCACCCAGCCAATGGCCTGTTTGATGGCAAATGTTTGGGGTAAATCGGCGGGGTGGAACGGCCGTATTTGCAACCGCTCGCTTTCTAAAATAGGGATTTCTCTCATGATATTTTTTTCTCAAAGGCCAGGCTGGCAGTGACTTCTTGGAAGCCCAGTTTTTTATTCAAGGTGAGCATTGGGTTGTTCTCTTCGTTGCCGGTGCGGATGAAGCTGTAGCCTGCTTGTTTGCCCCAATCTATGCTGATGGCTTTGAGGGCAGTGGCCAGGCCCTGCCGCCGGTAATCGCGCAGGACGCCGGTGAAGCCGGTGCTAAGCCCGCCTGGCAGGGGCCCTTTTTCCAGCAAGGAGTTGCCGATAGTGCGGCCGTTTTCCATCGCCACGATCCAGCCATCTGGCAATACGTTGGGGCCATCCACAAACAGCTTCTTGAATTGCGCTTCCGGAATTTTCTTGGGCGTGTAAGGCAGCGGCTCGTCTTGCGTAAGCTGCCAATCTAGCTCGTGCAGCTTGGGCAGCCAGGCGTCATCCTGATTTTGCAGCTGCGGTAAGGTAACGAAGTGGACGCCTTGCATTTTGAGCCTGCCGATGAGTGGCTCAAATTGCGTTATGTCAAATTCTGGCAGCTCAAGCCGGGTGATCACCCAGCGCATCACCTGCTGGAAGCCGCGTTTTTCCAAAAAGCGGATTGATTGGGGTAGGTGCTGATAGGTGCCAGATTCTAAAATGGCCGGTTGCGGGGTGCGTGTTTGCAGCGTTTGCCAGATTTGGTGGTAAACGGCCGTTCCTACCCCGCGTCGTTCAAAATCTGGCTGAACCACAATGAGAAAGCGATAGCGGCCCGGCGTTTGGCTGTGGATTTGCTGGCTCAGGGTGGCAAAGGCGATGATACGGCCGTCTTGCGCCACCACCCAGCGCTGAAAAAATTGTTCCGGTTCACGGCTGGAATCCCGATGCTTAAAGTCTTCAACCGTGTCCGCATTTTCAGGGTAGACCGCTTTTTCTACGGCAGCGATGGCTTCATATTCTGCAACAGTGGGTTGGAAGGGGCGAATTGTAAACAAGTGCAACTCCTATATGTTCTGCCCCTAATCAACTGGGGAAGAATCAATGATTGCCAAAACGATTATCAGGTTAGCTAACCTGTTAGTCCTATTACCAAAAACCTATTTTACACAATTGTACCCTTGGCTATTCTTCTTGTGGCTCATAATATTTTCATAAATAGCTGGGAAGCCCACAATATCCAATGTCGCTTCAATTAGCAATCGCAAGAAAACGCACTTCTTTGAATAAAAGTATTCGCCCAAACAAGTAAGTTAACAATCCAGAGGTTTGCAATTTTCCCCCCCGCTACCAGAGGTAGCGTGATTTCAAAGCTTCCTGCCCTTTAATAGCATTTCATTCGGAAAACGATTTTAGATCGGCCGTTTCCGTTTGGAAAAAGTCATTGTTTGCCATTAGGCTCCAATGGTTATGTAGGAGAGTTTATGCAAAAAACTTTGTGAAGTAAATTGTGCCTTGAACCTATCTCAAACAAAAGAGGAAAATAATGAAGAAAACTGTGTTAATGCTTTTAGTTACAGCTGTTCTTTTGCTAGGAATCAATCAAGCAACCATCGTGACAGCTGCACCCACAATCTCAAATTTAAATGACAACACGTATACAGAAAATCAGGTTCCCATCATCATTGATAGTGATATTACGTTTGCAAGCGGCACAAATTATAGAAATGGCTATTTGCGTTTCTCCTTCAGCAACAGCACTGCTAATGATCAATTGAGTATTAGCAGCGATCCAACACCAACGGCAAATGGCGCTATTTCATTTGTTGGGTCCGATGTCTTTTGGGGTGACGGTACGAGTGCAATTCGCATTGGTACCGTGGACAGTGTAGAAAATGGACAAAACGGTCAGCCTCTGAAAATCCTCTTCTCTGCCCCCCTGGATAACTTTAGCTTTGAAACGGGTCTAAATGAATGGGTCACCTACGCTGAGGAATTTAATGCGTCCAGCACCGATTACGCGCAAGATATGAATGGAGCCCCCATTTTCTACTACATGGATAGCGGCGCCACAACTGGTATGGGTAGCATCATCCTGGGCACAAATAGCAGCGTTACATTTTCTGCCTCCACCTCAACCACCTACGCTTCAGAAGGTACCAACTCCCTGCTACTGAGAAGTGAGGGTGATGTTGTTTCCAGTGGTGGTACAGGAAATGATAACCCGACCGGCAACCTCTCGCTTCATGGTCCGTACGCTGTTAGCGCCAACTCTTTTTATGCCTTCCCTGGTGATCAAATTTCAATAGATTGGCGTGCTCAAGGCGGTGGCGACGATTACGAAGTTTTTGGTTTTCTCGTGCAAGACGAGACCATTTACACGAAACTGTTTAGCCAACGCGGCGATGTGATGACTACTTGGAATACCCAAACTGCCAATATCACCATTGAAGGGAATTATAAATTCCTGTTTGTTGGCGGTACCTACGACGCTACTGGTGGTTATTATGTTGGTGCCGATCTGTACGTGGACAACATTCGGCTGCTTTCTACGGGCAACATCAATGATGATGTTGTAACTGCTGTAGCCCAGCATATTACTTTTGAGAATACGTCTGATGCGCCTGATACCACCACGCGCAGCTTAACTGTAAGTGCAATGGCCAGCGATACCACGACTGGTTCGGCTACGGCTAATATTGATATTACGGCCGTTAATGATGCCCCCGTAAGCAATGCTGGCCCAGATCAATATGTTGTTACCAATGCTGTCGTAACCCTGGATGCCAGCGGTAGTTCAGATATAGAAGGGGATACGCCATTAACCTATTTGTGGGCACAGACTGGAGGAACGGCCGTTACCCTGAGTGATAACACCGCTGAAATGCCAACCTTCACCGCCCCAGCATCGGCCAGTTTGCTAACGTTTACCCTTACCGCCACAGATAGTCAAGGGCTTCCAGACCTCACTCCCGACACGATGTTTGTTTCGGTAGAAATTGACACGGATGGTGACGGCATCAGAGATGTTACCGAAGCTGACGCTGGCACAAATCCTAATGACAGTACCGATAATGACACTGAGGCGGAGCAAGTTGCCACCATTGTTAACGCTTCAGATTCACCTGCTGATGGCGCTCCAACTGCTGGCGATTTGGTAAACCCCACGCTCGGCCTGACGAATGTCAATTTCAGCAGCATGGGTGATTACGAAGAAGCAATTGCTAATGCCAGCCCCGCTCCCACAACAAAAGCTGACCTGCAGGCCATCATTGACGCGGTCAACGGCACAGCCGATGGTGATGGAGACGGTATTAGCAATGGTACAGAAAACGATGCCGGTACGGATCCCAATGATATCACCGACAATGATACCGAAGCGGAAAAAGTTGCCACCATTGTGGCTGCGTCTGATGCCACACCAGATGGTCAGCCAAATGAGACAGATCTAATCAACACTGGTCTGGTGCGCTTGGTGAGCAGCAGCATTGGCAATTACGAAACAGCGTTCGCCAATGCCAGCCCCGCCCCCACAACATTGGCCCAGCTTCAGGCGATTGTAGATGGGGTCAACCAGGGCAATGACAGCGATTCGGACGGTATTAGTGACGCTACAGAAGTTGACGCAGGCACAGATCCTAACAATGGCACCGACAATGACACCGAAGCTGAACGAGTTGCCACAATCCTGGCTGCTTCCGACGCAACTGCTGATGGGGCACCAACGGCCGTTGACTTAACGAATATTGGCTTGGTGCGCGTGGTTGTTACCAGCATGGATGATTACGAAGAAGCCATTGCCAATGCCAGCCCAGCCCCAACCACCTACGCCGATTTGCAGGCGATCATTGATGGTGTTAACAGAACCATTGATACGGATCATGATGGTCTTAGCGATGCGACTGAATTTGCAGGTGGCACCAGCCCCACAGCTGGGTCCGACAATGATGAAGAGTCAGAACGTGTGGCTACAATCTTTGCTGCTTCCGACACAACTGCTGATGGTGTCCCCACTGCTACAGATTTGACCAATATCGGGCTGACAAATGTATCTCCAGGCCTCATGGATCAATATGAGGAAGCCATTGCTAACGCTAGCCCGACCCCAACCACCTACGCCGACTTGCAGGCGATCATTGATCAGGTTAACCTGACAGCTGACGCGGACAATGACGGTATTACCGATGCCACAGAAAACGATGCTGGTACAGATCCAAATGATGGCACGGATAATGATACCGAAGCCGAAAAAGTTGCCACCATTGTGGCTGCTTCTGACGCCACTCCAGATGGTCAGCCAAGCATAACAGATTTGACCAATATTGGTCTGGTGCGCTTGGTAAGCAGCAGCATTGGCAATTACGAAACAGCGTTCGCCAATGCCAGCCCCGCTCCAGCGACATTGGCTGATCTTCAGGCCATTATTGACGGGTTTAACCAGGGCAATGATAGCGATTCGGATGGGATTAGTGATGCTACAGAAATTGATGCAGGGACAAACCCCAACGATAGCTCCGACAACGACACCGAAGCTAAAAAAGTTGCCACCATTGTTGCTGCTTCTGACACAACTGCGGATGGAGCACCAACGGCTGATGATTTGACCAATCTTGGGTTAGTCAATGTAAATCCAGCCCTAATGGGTAAGTATGAGGAAGCTATTGCCAATGCCGTTCCTGTTCCTACCACTTACGCAGATTTGCAGGCGATCATTGACGAAGTAAATGATCAAAACGCTATTCGTATCTATTACTTCCCGTTGATATTCTTGCATGGTTAAGTTTGGGAATATAGACAAGTAGAACGCTAGTGACTGGTAACGGCCGTTTCCCAAACGGCCGTTACCTTTTTTATTTTATCTGGTTAATCTCCGTAGCCAGGATAGAGAAGAACCAGTCGTCTACGAAACGGCCGTTATCATAAAACCGCTCGCGCAAATACCCATCTTCAGTAAAGCCGACTTTGCGTAACAAATTGGCGGAAGCCGTATTATCTGGATCGACATTTGCTTCAATGCGGTGAAAGCCCATCTGTGCCAGCCCAAACTGTACAACGCATCGTACCGCCTCAGACATGATCCCCTGCCGCCATTCGGCCGAAGCCAGCTCATAGCCAATCTCGGCCCGGTGATGGCGCGCCGCGATGTGGTGGAAGCCGCTGGTTCCCAGCAGTTTGTCCTCACCCAGCCGCGTGATGGCCCAGCGGACGGCCTGTTTTTCCTGAAAGGCTGCGGCATACCACGCGATCAGCTCGTGCGCTTCGTCCATTTCTGTGAATGGGGGACGGCCGTGTCCCGCCACGACCGCCGGATCGCTAAAAATAGCGAATACATCTGCCGCGTCCTGGGGCACAATTTCACGCAGACGCAACCGTTCCGTTTCCAGCACGGGGAAGGATTTAAAGGTTTCGGTCAGGTCAAGCATCAAAAAGTCTCCAAGAGGTTTTTTCAAAAATCTTCATCGTTAGCCGATAGGCCGCCGATGAACGCAGACGAGCGCCGAATAAAGAATCATTCCGCGTCATCCGCGCTTATCCGCGTCCGAAAATGACAGCGACCCAAAACCTGGAACTCCCCATGTGTCACCAGCCGCTGCCGACGGGCAGCACATCGTGGGCGTGGGCGATTTCTGCCAGCTAGACGGCCGTTTCTCGTTCAAGTTTCATTGGTAACAATCTCCGTAAAGTCAAAGTCGAGGTACGGCCGTTCCGCCAAAATCTTCTCTCGCCTGCCCCGCATAAACCCGCCAATCCACCAATCCTTTTCGTAGTTGGGCACATCGCGGCGGATGACCGCGTACAGGTCCATCTCGCGCAGCTTCATGAACGGGTGAATCTGGCGCAGCCAGACCGGATCGAGCTGGTTTTCGGCACAGTAGCCGCGCCAAAACTGCGGCCAAATCTGCTGGCAAAGCTGTTCTGGCTGGGGATTGTTGGTGATGGCATAAAAAATCACCATGGCGATGTCGTAGGCAAAATGGCCGTAAACGCAGTCGTCGAAGTCGAACAGGGTGATCTGGTATTTTTCGTCCGCGAACAGGTTGCCGGTGTGGGCATCCTGGTGAATGAGGCCAAACGCATCTGGCGGGGTGGGCAGCTGGCGCAGCGCGGCCAGGTTCTTTTTAAGCAGAACCAGCACTTCTGGATCGATTTCTGGCAGGGCGCTGCTGGTGTCGGTCATGATGGGGTCGTCCCACTGCGGCCGTTTCCAGGCAGGATTGGGCAGCGTGTATTCCTTGGTTAGCGCGTGCATTTTGCCGATGAGACGGCCGTAATGCTCCATAAATTCAGCCGACAGCGTGCCATTTTGCCACGGTGAACCGCCTTGGGCATGCACAAATGCCGTCGCCAGGAACTGTTCGCCCTGGCCGTCGGGAATGAGCTCTACCAGGTTACCCGCCTCGGAGTTGACCGCTTTGGCAACGCCCGCGCCGCCGCGCGCCAGGTGATTGATCCAATCCACTTCTCCCCGGATGAGGTTTGGGCTGCGGCGCAGACTGTGCCCAATGCGCAGCACGAATTTGGCTCCATCCTTCTCAAAACCGTAAATGAAGCTTTCAAAGCCGCCCAGCGCCTCGATTTTTCCAGCGGCAATGCCGTAACGCTGCTTTGCCTCGGCCAAAATTTGCTCGTTAAAGCGACTGCGGATTTTTTCTTCCATGCGGATTACTCCATTCTGCCAGCTCTTTTAAGGGCGCTGGCCATCATTTTGCGGAAGTTTTGCTTTACGGCCGTTTCCCCATACTCTCCCGCCTGCAACACCTGCCATTCTGCAATCAACTCTTCAGGATTGGGCGTGAAGCGGGCGGCGGCGGCCAGCTCCCACAGGGCAAGATTGGCAACGGGATGGCCGTATGCCGCCTCATATGCCGCCAAAAACGCATCTGCCAGCGGCTCGCCGCCTAGCATTGCCAGTTCCAGCCGCAGGTAAGCGACGTCGTAGCCAGGATCGCCGTAAGACGCTTCTTCCCAGTCGAGAACGGCCGTAATCTGCCCATCCTGCCACAAAATGTTGCCTAGCCAGTAATCAATGTGCATCAGCGCGGGCGGCACAGGCTCGATGGCAGGCAGCAAATCGTGAACCGCTTGCCAGGCGGAACGGCCGTCTGGATGTTCCCACATGTTTGCTTTGGCCTTCTCATGGCGCAAAAACCAGACCACCTCGTCGTTGCCATCCAGTAGAAAACTTAGATCGGCGTCAGTTAGTGGAATGGCGTGAATTTTAGCCAGCGTTTGGCCGAGTTCGGTCACCCAGGTGGCTGCATCGGTGGGCTGAATAATTTGCTGGCCGGGTACAAAACTGGTGACGATGCCGGGACTGCCCAGCAGTTCGCCGCTTTTGTCCAGCAGCAGCGGTTTGGGCGCGGGGATGCCGTGTTTTTGCAGCAGTGCCAGCGTCTTAAACTCGCGCGCCGCCTTTTCGCCCCGGTCGTAATCGCCAAACACGGCATAGCGCCGCACGACGACTTGTTGGGGGCCAACGGCCGTTTCGTAAACCAGCAGCGTCGTCTCATTAGAAAAACTGCCGGGGAACGGCCGTGCCTCAACCTGTTTTGCCCCTACTTCAAGTTGGCCAATCAACTTCTCGTAATTTGCTACTGTCATTTGTGCCTCTTCTACAAGTAGCGTGCTTAATAAAGACTTTTGTCAAAGATTTCGCAGATTTACCAGATTTTTAATCTTTTCAATCTGCGAAATCTTTGATTATCAATTCCGAAAGCCCATTATTTGACGTTGACTTCTCTAAATGATTATTGCCCCATGCGCCAGCCGCCACCGACGTAGATGAGCTGCCCGGTGACCCAGCGCGCCTGTTCCGAGGCCATGAAGACAATTACATCTGCCAGATGTTCCGGTTGGCCGATGCGCCGCAGCGGCGTGTTGGCAGCAATGTGGGCTTCAGCTTCTGGTTCGATGTAGCCCGTCTGGATCGGCCCTGGCGCGATGATGTTGACGGTGATGCCGTACTGACCTAACTCGATAGCAGCGGAACGGCCGTATGACTCAATCGCGTGTTTGCTGGCCGCATAATGCACATTGGCCGTGTGCGCGTGCGCCGCGTCTGTGCTGATGAGCACAATGCGGCCCCAATTGGCCTGCCGCGCCAGATACCGTTGGGTGTATTCGGCCATCAGCAGGGCATAGGCGCGGGCGTTGATGGCAAAATGGCGGTCTGCCTCCACCGCGCTCACAAAGCCCACCGGGAAACCTTCGCTTTGCACGGCCGCCGGATCAAACGTTTCTAAAACGCAGTAGGTGTGGTTGCACACCAGCACGTCCACGGGTCCCAACTTGGCTTCGCATTGATCGAATAGCAGCGGGATATTATTGGCGTCGGCGAGATCGGCGGCTTTGGTAACGGCCGTTCCGCCCACTGCCACAATTTCCGCCACAACCTGCTCGCCAGGCTGCTGCTGGTTCGCCGCGTACAGCGCCGGGCCACCTGCGCCCGCAGCCTGCGCCTCGGCCAATTCATCCGCAGAAAAGCTGGTTTCGCCACGAAAGTAAGTGATAAAAACCCTCGCTCCTTGTGCGGCAAACGCTTTGGCCGCAGCCGCGCCAATGCCGTGATTGGCCCCGGTAATGAGCACCACTTTGTCTTGTAAACCAGGATCAATCATAAACCCTGCCTGGGAAAATCTGGATCGCTGCGATAGGTGGAAAATTCTGGCAACGATTGCAGCAAACGCCAATCCTTAAAGCCCGCATCAATGGCTGCCAGCAAATAATCGAGCGCTTCCGGTTCGTTCAGGTGGGCTAGCGCCCGTGCCGCCAAAAAGTAAATGTAGGCGGGCGGTTCGTCGTCTACCTCGATGGCGATTTCTAGCATGCTGGCGGCTTCTTCATACATTTGGGCTTCGTAAAAGTAGAGGCGACCCAGCTCGGCGTAGTGGCGGGGTTCGTCGTAGTAAAAGCTGTAATCGTTGTACGGCCGTTCCAGCACAAACCCCACTTTCTCCGCAATTTTGATGGACGCCCGGTTGTTGGTTTCACAATGCCAGCCAATGTGGTGGTAGCCCAAATCCAGATAATGGGCCACGGCGGCGGCGGTAGCGGCCGTGGCCAGCCCCAGACCGCGAAAAGTCGGGATGGTTTCGATGCCGATTTCGCATGCGCCATTCAGAGCAACCCCGGACAGGCACCAGCTCACCAGATCATCCTCAAAAAGCACCGCCAGCCCAAACCCATTTTCGATGAAATTGGCCTCGTTTTCCCAGCCCAGCCGGATGGAATCGACGATGTGCTTGGGCAAACTCATGCCCTGTTCCGCCAGCAGCGCAATGTCCAGCCGGGTGATGCTGTAGCCCGCTGGCAGCAAATCTTGCCAATCCACCAGCAGCTTGTCGAGGCGGTAATGTTGGCGGCTGCCCCAAATGGGCGGCCAGCGCCAGTCGGCCAGAATATCGGCCACTACCAGTTCCCAATCGGGCGAATCCAGGTCCAAAACCAGCCTGGGGTCTTCCTTGTTGATAGGGTCGCCAGCCAGCAGGGTGGCGTGCAGCTCGTCGTGCAGCGCGGCGTTGAAGGCGTCGTTATGCGGGTCGCCCACCAGGTAGCCGCGATCGAGCGAAAGCAGAAAGCCGCTGCGCGGGGCTTCCAGATTGTCAACGTACACGCGGCCAGGGCTTTTTTGCTGGAGAACGGCCGTTACGTACACATTCCACTCAGCCATCCCGGCAAACAGGGGGGTGACCTGGTTATACTGTTCCGGTTTCAAACGAATCATCTTTGCTCCTAATTTTGTAATCAGTTATTGGGTTTTTCGGCAATTCCGTTTACTTATTTGCGAATGAGCAGTTCGCTGCCCAATTATTCTTCAAAATTGGGATTTTTCCAGGTGTATGGCGTGGTGTGCGTTAAAAACTGGAAGCCGCGCTTTTGCAAAATGGGGCGGCTCATGTCGCTGGCGTCTACCATGAGGAAGCGGTAGCCGCGCTGCAAGGCTTCTTTGGCACGAATGGCAACAACGGCCGTATACAAGCCCATCTGCCTGAAACGGTCCAGCGTGGAGCCACCCCAGAGCCCGGCAAACTGGCTGTCCTTGGGGAACGAGGTCCAGGCGGCACAAGCGGGCTCGTTGTTGACATAAGCGATGTAAATTGACCAGAAATCCGGCTGCTGCGCCAGATTTTCCTCCAGTTGAGTAACCAGCCAGCTAAAATCCTCGCCCCAAACCTCCGCTTGCAGCCCGGCGATTTGCTCAAATTGGGCGCGTTCTGTCGCCCGGCGCACATCGGCCGTTACCGGCTGCAAGAAAACTTCCGGGCAGTTGTGCAAATCCATCACCAGCAACGATTCCTGTTCTTCGCCTTCCAGCCCGTGCGCGGTGAGGCGCTGGCCCAGGTCGGCGGGCGTGTCGTGAGCGTACGTTTTCCACTCAAAGCCAAAGCCCCCGTTCGCGGTAAAGTAGTCGAGTTGGGCCTGGATGGCGGTATCGGCCGTTTCGGCCGTGAGTTGGCTATAAATGACAAAGCTCAGCCGTTTGGGGTTTTTGCTAACGCTGCGCACCACGCCATTAACTTCTTCCCGTCGGTAGGAGGGATGTTCGCTGTTTTTGCGTTCCTGCTCATCGTACAGGTCTAAAATTTGTTCTCGATTCATCGTTGTTCCTTGTTCCCACGCTCTGCGCCATGTGGGTTGTTTAGTGGGACGCGGACGAGCGCGGATGAACGCGGATTTTTTTATCCGCGCTTGTCCGTGTCCATTTTTATGCTGCCTCAACAAGTATGTCGTAAAGGTTGACATAATTGTCGTAGCGCCATTGGGCGATACGGCCGTTTTCCACCGCCTCTTTTACTACACAGCCTGGCTCATGCGAATGCGTGCAGTCGCCAAAACGGCATAAGCCCACCACATCCGCCAGTTCGGGATAGTACAGGATGAGATCGTCCGGGTAGAGGCCGTGCAGCCCCATATCCTTGATGCCGGGCGTGTCCACCACGCTGCCGCCCATTTCTAGCGGAATCACTAGCGCCTGGGTGGTGGTATGTCGTCCTTCTCGGCTTTTCATGTTGCTCACGGCGCTGGTGCGCAGCTGCAAGCCGGGCTGCACCGCATTCAACAGGGTCGATTTGCCCACGCCGGACAGCCCCGCCAGCACCGTCGCCTGCCCGCGCAAAAAGTCGCGCACTGGCTCGATGCCCACCCCTTGCGCGGCCGCCGTGAGGAAGACGGGGATGTTGAGTTTGCCGTAGGCGGCGACAAGCGTTTCTACCTCGTTTTTGCTTTTGGCAAGATCGATTTTGTTGAGGCAAACGGCCGTTTTCAAGCCATTCCGCTGAGCCCCAATGAGGTACTCATCCACCATTTGCAGCCACAATTTTGGCTCCAGCCAGGCGGCGACCACCAGCAGTTGGTCCACGTTGGCGGCCAGGATTTGCTTCAGGTGTGTGTCAAAGCTGTCGGCACGAGCCAGGCCGCTGCGGCGGGGCAGCACACCCTCCACCAAGCCGCGCGCCTCGCTGAGCGGCTGCACCAGCACCCGGTCGCCCACGGCCAGCACGTTGGTGTAGCCGCTGCCCTCGGCAATCAGCGTGCCGCGCACGTCGCACACAATCGTGTCGCCGTTGACCGTCGCCCGGCAGAGGCCACGGCTCACCTCCACCACCAGGCCCAATTGGAATGGCGTCTCGGCAGCCATTGCTTGCCATTGTGTGTCATTGAGGTCGGTTTGCAGAACGGCCGTTGCTTGTTCCGTCACCGCTTCCCGCCGATCCCGCTCATCCAGCGGCATGATGCGCTGGTCAGCAATTTGACCTTCTTCGTCGGGCACCAGCGGCTGCCAATCGACGCGGTGCTTTTCCTGGTTGGCAGCGGTGTTGTGGCGAATTATCTTGCGCCGCCCCTTTTCAGAATCCCACGCCTTGCGCTGCTGCTGGCGAATTTCTTTTCTCTTCTTGGTCATCAATTTACTCGCTTGGTTTGATCTGCCACTGCACTGTTTTGACGGAGGCGGCAATTGGCCCACCATCACGGGCAATGCCGTTTAGGGAGCCAAGCAGGCTGCTTTTTTGGACAACGGCTGTTTCCACCAGTTCAGTTGGGATCATTCCCAAAGGAATTTTGGCGCGACGCATGCCGTGCCAACCAACGGTTTGCTGCCGACCCCAATTCAGGTACAAAAATCGTTCGCGCGGACGGCCATGAACAAACGGTCCTTTCCAATCAAAGGTTTGATCCAGTAGCGGAACGGCCGTTACTTCCAACACAGCCATTAAATGTGTCATTTCAGGATAAATATCCTGCACAGCTATCACCGTTTTACCCCGCTGCACACCAAATTGAAGCTGTCCCGCAGCGATGGTAGGTATCGGTTCTAGCTTGAGATAGATAGGAAGGGTTGTGGCTTCTAACAAGTTTTACTCCGTGCTCAGGCACCAACCGATGAGGCGGCGCACAAAATCGTTAGTGGGATACGGCTTGCTGTCGTGTTTCCAGCGCGGTACCTGCACCTCTTTGGCTCCTGGCTGGCGAGGGAACTGCTCCCCCTCCACACGCAGGGTGGTGAATACATCCCCTTCTTTGGGGATGCGGTAATGGACGATGAACTTCTTGTTGGTGGCGATGATGTGCACAATGCGCTCTGGTGTGTGGTCTACAAAGCCGCCTTCTTCGGGAATGTGTTCGTCCTTGCCTTCGACGTACCAGATAAACGGCCGTCCCTTCACATTGACTTTGCGTTTGCCTTTTGTGTTGACTGCCACAGGGTTCTCCTTATTTGTAGCAAGATTGGACCAATTTCTTTTTTTGTAGGTTCACAAAAGGGGAAGTAAATTGGTCCAATCTCCTCATTTAGAGTGGTTTGCGGAAGGTCATGCCGCGTTTGTACTCTTCAAAGCCCATTTTGCGGTAAAGATGCAATGCCCCGGACAGATTTTCCGCATCAACGCCGAGCGCTGCTTCGGTCATGCCCTCGTCTTTGAGCACCTGGAAGCTGCGGGCGATGAGCGCTTTGGCCACGCCCAGCTTGCGCCAGGGTCGCCGCACAAAGATGGTTTCGGTGTAGCCGCGCAAACGGCCGTTATCCGCATTTTCTTTGTGGTCGATGAAGTTTAGCACACCACCCGCTACTTCATCCCCTGCCCAGGCGATTTGCCACAGGTGCGGTTGGTAAGTCGGGTATTCGCTCCAGCCGGTGTAGCTTTCCTCGCTCCACTCCGACATGCCCCAATGGTCGCGGAACGCTTCGCGCGCCGCTTCCCAAATTTGCCGCGATTCGGCGTCGCTGCCGCAGCGTACTTCCAGGCTATCCGGCAGCGGGCAGTCAGGGATGTTGTCCAGATTCGGCCGTACCATCTCCAGTCCGTAGCGCACAACTTCATGTCCTTCCGCCAGCAGCAGGTTGATCCAGTCGGATTCGGCTTCCATGCCCCAGTTGAGAAAGTTTTTCTCCTTGTCAGCTGGATGCGTGGCCGCAATCTGGCGGATGCGCTGCTTGAGGAAGCGCACCATCGCCAGGCGGATGCCCGTGCTGCGCCATGCAGGTAGCAGGTGGGCAAAGAAGCGGTAAGCGATGCTGCCGTCTACCTGGTTGCTCCACCAGCAACGGCCGTATCCCACCACCTCGTCATCCACCTCAGCAAAAATCATGTCGGTGTGCGGATCGCAGTTGATGAGGTGGGCATAGTCAACGGCCGTTTCCTCCACCGAGCTAACCCATTCTCGCTCATCCACTTCCCGCGTACCTTCCATCACCGCTACCATTTTGGGGTAATCACTTTCTCCTTGAAAATGGCGAAAACAGAGCCCCGGCACAGCCGGCATCTTTGCCAGTTCAATTTCATTTTTCAAACGTTCGATAGTAGACATAATAATTTTCCTTCTTGCAGAAGTTCAACTTTTCGCAAAAGTTGAACTTCTAAAAACAGATTTCAAAAGTCTTCAGGGCAATTCGTTGACCACCAAAGAGGAGCAAGACTTTTGAAATCTACGATGCGTATGAATTAGTTACAAACTTAGCTGCAATTTGTACAAATTGGCGTACGTGCCGCCGGATGTCATTAAATCTTCATGCGACCCTTGTTCATCAATGCCTTCCTCCGTTAAGACCACAATGCGCTGCGCATTCCGCACGGTAGACAGGCGATGGGCAATCACAATGGTGGTCCGATCATTGGCCAACTGCTCCAGCGACGCCTGGATCGCTTTTTCGCTTTCGTTATCCAGGGCGCTGGTGGCCTCATCAAAAATAAGCACGGGCGGATCTTTCAAAAAGACGCGGGCGATGCTCAGCCGCTGCTTTTGGCCGCCAGACAGCTTCACGCCGCGCTGACCGATGTCTGTGTGGTAGCCATTGGGCAACGCCATGATGAACTCATGCGCGTTGGCCTTTTTGGCTGCGGCTACAATTTCGGCGTCGCTGGCATCAACTTTGCCGTAACGAATGTTGTCCGCCACCGTGCCCGCAAACAGATACACATCCTGCTGCACCAGGCCAATGTTGCGCCGCAGCGTTTCCAGGCGAAGCTCTTTGATGTTACGGCCGTCCAGCAGCACTTCGCCCTCTTTGACTTCATAAAAGCGGGGGATGAGCGAGCAAAACGTGGTTTTGCCAATGCCCGATGGCCCGACCAGGGCCACAAATTCCCCGGCTTGAATATCCAGCGACAGATTCCTGAAAACATAGCCAGACTCATCGCGGTAGGTGAAGCTGACGTTTTTGAAAGTGATACTGCCTTGAACCGGTCCCGGCTCGCTGGCGTCTGGCGCATCCAGAATGTCGGGCTGAACTTCCAGCACTTCCATGAACCGCTCAAAGCCCGCAATGCCTTCCTGGTAAAGCCGGGTGAAGTTGCCGTAGCGGTGAATCGGCTCAATGAGGATGGCCACGCAGAGCAAAAAGGTAATCAGCTCCGGCAGGTCTAGCGTGCCTTTGACGATGGTCACCCCGCCAAAGACGATGACCGCGACGGTGATGAGTTGGGTAAAGGCGACCAGCCCTTCGTAGAAGTAGGTTTCGCTGCGGTAGGTGTCACGGCGGCTGGCTAAGAAACGGCCGTTTTCCCCCGCAAACTTCTCTGCTTCCACCAACTCATTTGTAAACGACTTCACCACACGAATGCCCGCCAGTGAATCTTCCACCTGGCTGTTGATGTCCCCAATCCGGTCGTGGCTGCGGCGCAGCGCTTCCTTCATCTTCCTGTTGAAGTAGATGGCGTAGAGGGTCATGAGGGGCAGGAAGAGGAAGACAACCAGCGCCAGTTTGGCATTGATGCTCACCAAGATCGCAAACGCGCCAATAAAGTTGAGCGTCGAAATCACAATGTCCTCTGGCCCGTGATGAAACAGCTCAGCCAGATCGAACGAATCGTTGGTGAGGCGGGTCATGAGCTGACCCACTTTTTGCTCATCGTAAAAGGCAAACGACAGCTTTTGGTAATGGTCAAACAGCTCCCGGCGCATGTCGTGCTCCATGTTGGCCCCCATCATGTGCCCCTGGTAAGCCACAAACATGTTGCCCAGCGTGTGAATGCCGATCAGCCCCAGCATGAGCGTGCCCATGCCCCAAATGCGGTTCACCGTGTCTGGACCACTGCTGGCCAGCACATTTTTGGTGATGTAGTTGGCACACAAGGGAATGAGCAACGTCGTGGCGGAAACCACAAAGGCGCAGGCCATGTCGGCCCAAAACAGCCGCTGGTACGGTTTGTAGTAGGACAAAAACTTCCGGGTTCGGCTGTTGAATAGATTTTGTTTAACACGGCCGTTTCTATTCCCAATCGGCCGTGCTGCTAAAGTCTCAAAACTACTCACTCTACGATTTCTCCTTGCCACAATGCCTGCATTTCTGCCGATGTGGTTAACAGTTCATCCAATGTGCCCTGGGCCGCGATACGGCCGTTGGCCAGCACTAAAATTTGGTCCGCCTGCTGCAACACCGCCCGACGATGGCTCACAACCAGACAGGTCGGCCTTTCCTCTCCGTGCCTCCGCGCCTCTGCGTTAAACATGCCCCCCCACAATTGCGCCTCTGTTTCCACATCCAGCGCGCTGGAGAGATCATCAAAAACCAGCAGTTCCGCCTCGCGCACCAGCATCCGGGCGGTGGCGGTGCGCTGCACCTGCCCACCAGACAGCCGCACACCGCGCGGCCCGACGATGGTGTCCAGTCCGGCTTCTAACTGCGCGATGTCTGGTTGCAGAACGGCCGTTGCCAAAGCCCAGTCCAGCCCATCCTCCGGCAGCCCCAGCAGAATGTTGTCCCGCAGTGATTCGCTGAACAGGCGCGGCACCTGGGGCGTGTACGCCGTGCGCGGCGGGATGAAGAAGGTAGCGGGGTTGTGGACGGAACGGCCGTTCCACTTCACCTCACCCCCGCTGGCGGGCAACAAGCCCAGCAAAACCCGCAGCAGCGTCGTCTTGCCCGAACCAATCTTGCCCGTAATCACCGTAAAACTGCCGCGCGGCAGCGTGAAGGTGATGTCGCTGAGTGACCAGTTATCCGTGATCGGTGATCCGTAATCGGTAATCCGTTCACCGTTTACCGATAACCGATTACCGTTCACCGAATACCGATTACCAAAATCAAACTGCAAGCCCTCAACCTCCAACACCGCCAACCGATCCCCAGCCGCCTTGACTGGCTTCTGAATCGCGGGGGCTGGTTCATCTTCGTAGATGGGTACATGGGTCATCATGCTCTCCGGCGGGGCGGTGGGCGTGATCTCTTGCAGACGGTCCAACACCACGCGCTGTTGGGCAATCTCGGACAGATAGCTGCCAATTTGCGACGGAAACTGGGAGGCGAGGAAGAGATAGCTGGTGAACAGGACAAAATCGCCCACGCTAAAGCTGCCTTGCTGCATGGAGTAGCCTGCCAGCACCACCATCAGCGCCACGGCCACATCCCCCATGTTGTCTGTGACCGAGCGAAAGAGTGCCCAAAACAGCCCAAAACGAACGTTGGCCTTGCGGCGTTGCTCGCTGAGCTCGCGCAGATAGCCAATCGTGCCCGCTTCCGCATCGGCCACTTTGATGACCTGAATCGCGCCAAACGTTTCGCCCAAAAAGGCGGTCACGCGGCTGTCGCTGACGCGGCTGATGCGCACATAGCTCAAAAAGCGCTTCCACGCCCAGCGTGTCAGGAAAAAGACGGCGATGAGGGGGAGGATGGCAACGGCCGTAATCCCCGGCGCAATTCTGAACATGATAATCAGGGCAAAAATGGCAAACGCTGCATGCCCCATTACCTCAGGAATCCAGGTAGGGAAATCGGCAAAGTCAGCCAGATC
The DNA here is from genome assembly GCA_020634455.1 of Ardenticatenaceae bacterium. Classification (GTDB taxonomy): domain Bacteria; phylum Chloroflexota; class Anaerolineae; order Promineifilales; family Promineifilaceae; genus Leptofilum. The sequence goes on from JACKBQ010000001.1 coordinate 3,695,445, forward strand.
GTCGTCCATCCGGTTGATCACGTCCCCGGTGGGCACGGGCAACGGCTCTGCCCCCGGCTTGCGCAAGATGTTGCGCAGCATGTTGATGCGCATCAGCGATTGGGCCGCCTGCCGCACCTTGGCCGCGCCCCAGTTACCCAGAATGTCGGTCACCATGCGGCTCAGCTCCACGGCGATAATCAGCAGCAGTAAGGTCCACAGGGCACTCGGCAGGGCGGCTGAGCCTGTCGAAGCGATTGTCTGCCTTTCCAGTTGGTCAAAGTAACTTTTTTCCAGCCAGCCTGGCACAACGCGCATCCCAAAAGCGTAGAGAGCCATCACAAGGCTCAGGGCAAAATGCCACGGTCGGTAGCGGATGAGTGCCCAGGTGCCGGTTTTGATAGGGAGTTTGTGTGTTTCGTTCATAATCGTTTCAGATGGGTAATTGGTTATTGGTCATTGAGTAATTGCTGTAAATTACCAATTACTCAATGACTCAATTACGAATCACGCCAACATCTCCTCCATTCCCGTCTGCAACAGTTGGGCAAAGCGGGAGTTGGGATTGTTGAGTAGTTCCAGTCGCGGGCCGATTTCTTGAATACGGCCGTTCTCCAAAATCAAAATCTCATCCGCCCGCTGCACCGTGCGCAGGCGGTGGGCGATGATGATGGCGGTACGGCCGTCTAACAACGTATCAATCGCTCGCTCCAAAAGCTGCTCCGTCGCTGGGTCCAGCCGGGACGATGCCTCGTCCAAAATCACTAGCTGTGGATTGCGCAAAAAGACCCGCGTAAACGCCAGCAGCTGCGCCTGCCCGGCAGACAAGCCTTGCCCGCCCGTTTTTAGCTCGGTGTCCAGCCCATTGGGCAGACTGGCCAGCCAGTCGCCCAGCCCCAGTGTGTGCAGCGCCGCCTCAATCTCCGCGTCGGGAATCGGCGGTTTGGTTCGGTCGTAGCGGCGGAACAAGGTCAGATTGTCGCGCACGGTGGCGGCAAAAAGCTGCACCTCCTGCGTCACCAACCCAATGTGCTGCCGCACGTCGGCCAAACTCACCTGCCGCAAATCAATGCCGTCCAGCGTAATCCCACCCGCGTCTACGTCGTACAGCCGGAACAGCAGCCGGGTCAGCGTTGTCTTGCCGCTGCCCGTCCGCCCCAGCAGGCCGAGGATTTTGCCAGCTTCCAACTCAAACGTTACATCGTGCAGCACGTTATCCGTAATCGGTAATCGGTAATCGGTGGTCGGATCAGTGTTTACCGATAACGGATTACCGTTCACCGATAACCGATCCTTGTAGGCAAACGAGACATTCTGGAAGGAAACGGCCGTTGCCCGCTCAGATAATTTTGCGCTCACAGACTCTTGCACATCCGGTTTTAGCTGCAAAAACTCGTTGATGCGGCCGATGCTGGCAATCGCTTTTTGCAGGTCATTAATTTGCCGCCGGATGTACTTGATCGGCGATTCCATCAGCCGCACGTAGGCGACCAGCAAAAACAGCGTGCCAACTGTAATTTGCCCGTGCAGAAAAAACGTCCCCGCCAGCGCCAGCGTGACCACGATGGCCAGCACGTACAGCATGTAGCTGCTGCTAAATGAGTAGCCGCCAATCAGCTCTGCCCGCACGCGGCTTTTGGCCACGTCCGCCAGCAGCGGGTACAGGTTGTGGAACACGTAGGGTTCCCCGCCGTTGGCCCGAATATCCTCCGTGCCGCCGATGCGCTCCTCGACGTAGCCGTGCAGCTTGGCGTATCCTTTGCTTACGGCACGCCACACGTTCACCGTCGGCTTGCTGATCAGTTGCAGCAAGCCTAGCGTCAGCAAGGCATAGGCCAACCCCACCAGCCCAATGCGCCACTCCTCACGAAACAGCAGCGCCAGAATACCAACCACCAGCACCACATTCCCCAGCACCCGCACCAGTAGTTGGGAGAAGAATTCGGCCAAATTGCTCACGTCCCCGTCAATCCGCTCGATCAGTTCGCCAGGGGTTTGCAGCTTGTGGAAGCCCATGTCCAGCTTCATCGTGTGCGCCGCTAAATCGGCCCGCAGGTTGTTCGTCGCCGCCCAACCCAAATCCTCGCTGAGGTAGGTGGTGTACAGCTCCACCCCTTTTTGCACGACGGTAATGCCCAAAAAGAGCAGCCCCAGCAGCACCAGCAGGCGGGTGGTGACGCCGCTCTGGGCCGCGTCCAAAAAGTCGCGAATCACCTGGGGGCCGTACAACTGCAAGCCAATGCTCACAGCCAGCAGTGTGAATAAAGCGAGGAGACGGGGGCGGAACGGCCGTAAATACCGCCGCATCAATTCCAATTTCGTCATCCGTTAACCTCCCGGCCCCATGTACGGATCCCACAAATCATGCGCCAGTGCCACCGGATCACGCACAACGCCTAAGCCTGCAAAATATTCACACACGCGCGTGATGTCCCGCTCTAGCAGTTCGTAAGCGTGCGGATTGTGCCGCGCCTCCACCATTTGCGGGAAATCAATCAGGTAGATGTCGCCTTCCCAGTACAAAATGTTGTACGCAGACAGGTCGCCGTGCACTAAATGGTTATCCAGCATGAGCGAGACATTTTGCATGACGCGCGTAAACAGTGCTGCCGCTTCATCCTGCGGTAATCGTACCTCGCTCAGCGTGGGGGCCGGGCCGTACGCATCCCCGATGTATTGCATGAGGATGGTGTTGCCCTGGTGGCCGATCGGTTTGGGTACGTTAGCACCCGCCTCAAAAAGCTGGGTTTGGGTGCGGTACTCGTTGCCAATCCACCACTGAATGTCAACTTCCTTGCCAAAGGTTGTCTTTTTGCGCATTGCCAGCTTTTCGCGCCGCCCTTTGAGCTGTTTGCCTTCGGCATTGCGAAGGGTACGGCCCGCTTTGTAGATGGCGTCGTTTTTCAGATGGCGCAGCATGCGTGGGCGGTATAGCTTGGCGGCGATCAGGTCTACGCCCGTGGCTGGATGGCCGATGCAGGCATAGACGTTGGCCTCCTTGCCGCCCTTTACCAGCCGGGTCACATCCGTCACGATCTGGTCGCGGTAAAAGGGGCCGATGGATTCGGTTACCCACTGCCGTTCATGGTGACGGGGGTCTATTGCTTTGGCGTAGCTGGGCACCCAATTTTCGATGCCGTCGTCCATTTCCCGAATTTCGCGCATGGTCTGGCGGGCGCGGCGATCTTTTTTCTTTTTGGGGCCAGGACGACTTCGCCGTGCTTCCCGACTGTTGTCCTGAAATTGGTACTCTTCAAACGTTTCAAAAGCCTCAAATTTGTTCATTGTTTTAGTTTGGGTGGTTAGTGGCTGGATGACTAACCGCCAGCCGCTAACCGCTAGTAACTTTGTAAAATGTGGCTTTTGCTTGAGTGGAATTTACGAGAGAAACAAAAAGCCACCAATCAGGGTTGTGTGATGGTGGCTAGGGGGATGCTGCCAACAGGCAACAAAAAAGCCACAGGTTGTACACCCGTGGCCGCAAGTTTATCCAGAAAAGTTAGTTTGGATTCTTAGCAGTAGACAGGTGTACCCACACAACGTTCGATTACGTTTCCGAAGATGTTGTTTTTCACTTTTGCCATCTTGTGGGTACCTCCTTTTAGAATTTTTGTGCAAATTTTTGCTACGGCGGACAGTCTACCATGCCTTATTTGGCGCGTCAAGCGGAAAATTTTGTGCTGTGAGGGTAAGCCTGGGGAACGGCCGTGTTGCTCTCAGAATAAAAATGTAGCCGCGGATTCTTTCCGTGCAACCGAGATGGTTCACGCGGAAAGAATCCGCGGCTACAGGGTTACAGGAGCTGATCGACCAAAAAGCCGAGGATGTTGGTGTAGCCGCGCCGCACGAAGTTGGGCCAGCCATCCCCTGGCACCATTGGCGGGAAGGAGGTGGCGCTTTCTTCATTGAAGCGGTTGTTCATGCCCGTGCCGTCCCACAAAATATCGGCCGTGGGGATGCCCAAATTGCGCACAAATGGGTCAGCATCGTAGCCATTGTTGGTGTAGGTATTGTCGTGTATCCAGTTGCCTTCTGGCAGCGGCCCGACATCCACCTCGTTCACGTCAAACGCGCCCGTGCTGGTGAGGCTGAAAACGGCCGTTCCCGTCGTTTTATTGTTGCGGATTTCGTTGTGGTACACCTCCGCATTGTCTGTGGCCAGCAGCAGAATGCCCACGCCAGAGGGGGCGATGCCAGCAATGGCTCCGGGTGGGGCAAAGTTTTCGTGGTTGTTGTCCTCCACGATGTTGTCGTAGACGAGCGTGTTGGCGGAGACTTTGGAGGTGAGCTGGGGCAGCAGCACCACGAAGATGCCGACGGTGTTGTTGTAGGCGTGGTTGTTGTAGATTTCGCCGCCGTAAGTGTTTTCCAACTCGATGCCCAGCACATTGCCGTACACCACGCTGTCCCGCACGATGACGTTTTCACACTGCCCCGCGTACACACCCGCATCATCCACGCCAGTCACCTCGACGCGCTCAATGAGCACGTTGGTGCTGCGCACGGGGTAGACGCCATAGGTGCCGACGTTTTCGGCAAAAATGTCGTGGAAATGCACGCCCGTCACGCCTTCCACCAGGACGCCATTGTCGGTGTAATTGCGCACGTGCAGGTTGCCCACGGTGAAATTGTTGCCGGAGGCGATGACGCCTTCGGTGAGCACGCCTTCGCCGTCAAAAATGGGCCACTCGCCTGCCGCGTTGGGGATGCCGCGCAGGGTGATGTCGTTGATGTCGATGACAACACGCTCATGGTAGACGCCGTAGGGCACTTCGATGGTGTCACCAGGGCGGGCGCGATCCACGGCCGTTTGCACACTTTCCCCTGCCTGCACCACAATCGTCATCGGTTCCCGGTCGGTCAAATCAATGCCGCTGTCGCCACCGACATTGTGCGCGGCCACTTCGGCGCGGGCCGGGTTGTCGGTGGGTTGGATGACGGGGAGGCCAGAGGGAACGGCCGTTGGCACTGCAGGCAGTCCGCTTTCATCCGTCAGCGCGTACAGGAACGCCACCAAATCGAGCCGCTCCTGGTCAGTTAGCTCAAACCCCTGCACAAAAACATCCACATTTTCCTGGCCATGCAGGCGACCGCCGCCGTCGGCGTAAAAATCAACGACTGCCTCCAGCGTAGCCAGCGAGCCGTTGTGCATGTACGGGGCCGTCAGGGCGATGTTGCGCAGGGACGGCACCTTGAAGGCACCTTGGGAGCCATCTTCGGAAATCGCGGCACGGCCCGGATCGTCGCTGGGCACGCCGACAACGCGGAAGGTGTCGCTGGCGAAGGTGGGGGCGGTGTGGCACTCAAAGCAGCGCGTCGCGCCGGAGCGGAACAGCGCCAGGCCGCGCCGCTGGCTGGGGGTCAGTGCGTCCACGTTGCCCGCCGCGTACTGGTCGAATGGGCTGTTGTTGGTAATTAAAGTACGTTGGAACGCGGCCAGCGCATTTTCGATATTTTCCAGCGTCACGCCGTCGGCGAAGACGGCGTTGAACATGGTTTCATATTCGCTGATCGCCGCGATTTCAGCCACCAGGGCGGCGGTGTCGGACACGCCCATCTCGTCCGGGTGGGTGAGGGGGACTTCAGATTGGGCTTCGAGGGAGTCGAGACGGCCGTCCCAGAACAAGTTCTGCGCATAGCCAACATTCCACAGTCCGGGCGTGTTGCGACTTAGCGCCGTGCCGTTCGGGCCGATGGCGGTGGAACGGCCGTCGCTAAAACCCAGGTCGGGCTGATGGCAGGTGGCGCAGGCAATGTCGTTGTTTTCGGACAAAACGGGGTCGAAGAAGAGCAGATAGCCCAATTCGGCTTTGGCATCGGTGGTGGGATTTACGGCCGTTTCATTCAGCGCTGGAAACTCACGCTGCAAACCGGTGTACGACGGCTGCACGCTGCTCGCTCCTGCGCCGTGATCGTCGCCAACGTCGGGGTCCGCCTGGGCCGGAATGGCGGCAGCGACCACAAAAATGATGAGCAGCAAGGCCAACAAAACGCCCACAATGCGGGCAATCCATTTTAGAACGGTGGACATGGGTTTCTCCTCTTCACGCAAGTTGATAGTTTGGGTTTGCTAATTGTTGGCGAATTGTACCAGCAATCAGCCACTCGCAACCAGAAACTATTTAAGCGTTTGGAGATAGGCGATCACGTTGTCCAGCTCCTCGCCAGTGAGCTGCTTGCTAAGGGACGCCGGCATCAGGTTGTCAAAGCCTTCAACCAGGTAGGCGTCTGGCTGCATGACGGAGGTGAGCAGGTAGGTGTAGGCATCGAGTCCATCTACGCGGGTTTCAGCGCGCGTAGCGACGCCCGCCAGCGAAGGACCAACGATGATGGTGTCTGGGGTGGTGCTGTGGCAAGCGCCACAGTCACGGGAGAAAACTTGCTTGCCCAACTGCGCCTGTGGGCTGAGTGTGGGCGGCGGGGGTGTTGCTTCTGCCCTGCCACCACAGGCGGCCAGGAAAAGCAGACAGAGAATGAGGAACTGTTTTAAGCGAACGGGCATTTGGTGGGGAAGGTAATTGAGTAATTGGTAATTAGGTAATTTGCACATCAATTGCCCAATTACTTAATTACCAAATTACTTTTTACGGGCCAAACATGTCCAGAACGGGCGCATAAGAACAGCGGCAGCCGTCTGGGTGGGAACAGCCTTCCAGCGGCAGTTCGGGTACGTTATCGAATTCGTAAGCGCCTTCAGCGGCGCGGCAGGCGGGGCAGCAGTCCCGGTTAGCCATGATGCGTACTTTGGTGGCCAGGCCATTTTTAATTTGTTCCAGCGCCTTTTTTTGTGTGGCGCGTTTGGTTGCTTCTGCGTCCATGAAAGTATCCTCAAGTTGTGGGTCAACCTTTAAAACTTGACCTACGGAATGGTAATTTGTTGCCTGGGGATTTTACGGGTAAGCGGTGGGGATGGCAAGGTGAAAAGTGGGAATTTATGGATTACCGTTCACTGCTTATTGATTATTGCCCTGTGAAAACAGGCGTCCGTTTTTCCAAAAACGCCTGCATCCCCTCGTTGGCATCGGCGGTGGCCCAAAGCGCATAGTAGGTGCGCCGCTCAAAGAGCAGTCCTTCGCGCAGGCCGCCTTCCTGGGCACGTTCTACAGCTTCACGGGCGGCGATTACGGCCGTTTTCCCCCAACAGCCAATCATTTCCGCCACCGCCAACGTTTCCGCTATGAGCTCCTCAGCAGGAATGACGCGAGCCACCAACCCGGCCCGTTCCGCTTCCACCGCGTCCATCATCCGTCCCGTCAGCAGCATGTCCATCGCCTTGGCTTTGCCCACCAGCTTCGTCAGCCGCTGCGAGCCGCCCATGCCCGGAATCAGCCCCAGCTTGATTTCTGGCTGGCCAAATTTGGCATTATCCGCCGCGTAAATCAGATCACACATCATTGCCAATTCGCAGCCACCACCGAGCGCATAGCCAGAAACGGCCGCAATCTTCGGCGTGCGCAGCGCGGCAAACTGGTCCCACGGGGCAAAAAAGTCCTCGTGGAACATCTCCAGGTAGCTTTTTGAGGCCAATTCCCTGATGTCTGCCCCGGCAGCAAAAGCCCGCTCGTTGCCGGTGATGACAAAACAGCCCACGCCCGGATCGCGATCAAGTTCCGACAGCCGCGCCACCATCTCATGCATCATTTCCGAATTCAGCGCGTTCAACACCTCCGGCCGGTTTAGCCGCACGATGACGGTACGGCCTTGTTGTTCAATTTGAATACTCATCTTTTTTCCCTTTGGTAATCGGTAATCGGTTATCCGTAATCGGTCAAACCGATTACCGTTCACGGTTCACCGATTACGAATCCCAAATTGCCCCATACGCCGGAATGCCCCGACTTTCCATGCCATACACCACCTGCCAGGTAAGCTTTTTGTTGGAAATCACGATCACCGCTTCGGCGTCGAATTCCTGCACGGCGTTGTAAGCCAGTTGAACCAGGTCGGGACGGCCGTTTTCATTCGTGTCCCAAATCAGCGCGTTTGGCTCTGCGGCCAATATCTCGTCCACCAGCGCATCGCCGTACGTTTCACGCGGCGTGCGGGTGGACCACACCAGTCGCGCCGGAGCCGTGTGCGCCAGCAAATGCGGCAGCGTCGGGCCGATGCCGCTGCCAGTGGCAATCCAGACCACGCGCTTAAACAGTTGGTCAATGTTGCCTACGCCAGCGGTGGGGACGCCCTTCACCCAAACGTGCGACGGCAGCTCGTCAATCAGCTCGCCCGTCCAATCCCCAGCCCGGCTAATCGTCAGGCGAAAGCCATCTTCACCGGGGGCAGGCACATTGGCAAAGGCATGCCACTCGGTGAGCGGACTGCGGGAGATGGCGGTAGAGGAACCGGCAAAGGGCGTGACGCCATAATCAAAATGGGCCAAGACTACGTGGGAAGACGGCCGTTCCAACCGCACCGCCACCTTTTTCAGCCGCAGCCAGGGCAAAGCCACGCTAAACGTAACCACCAGCAGCACCCAGAAGCCGGGGGATGTCCAGACTGTGCCACCCTGATCGTGGGTAAACAAAATCGTCTGCACCCAAAACAGCAGCAGCGACGCCCAACCGCCAAAACGATGCATCAGCTCAAACTGGTCGTGGTATTTGGCGCGAAACTGTGGCATGGAGAGGGCAATGATAGCCACCAGCAGCAGGAGCAGAACGGCCGTAACAATCATCGTCGCCAGCGAAATACCCGCCAGCCCGTTGGCCCAGCTGTAAACCAGCGATCCCACAAACGCACCAAACCAAAGCGTACCCATCATCGCGCCGCCCACGTGAATGCCGCCGAAGTGATAAACCTTGCCCGCCAGCGCCCGAACCCGCAGCGGCCAGCTTGTGGGGATGCTGGTGGCCAGCTTAAACAGCCAGTTAATCACGTACTGCTGCCGAATTAGAATGGCAATACCAATGTTGGTGATAACCATGTTGGAAATTGCGGTGAGGTTCATCGCCTCGGCAGTCCACCAGTTCCATTGGCCCAGGCCGTTGCCCAGCAGCGCCAGATTCACGATGACGACAAGGGCAATCAGGCGATGATAATGCATCAGGTAGCGATGCTTCCAGATGCGGCGCAGCAGCGGCTGCTGAGGTGGTAATGTGCCGATTTGGTGGGTGGTAAACGGCCGTTCCCGCTTCTCATCGCGTCGTCCAGCCAAAACTTCATTAGGTAATGTTCGTAACATGTTGCGTTTCCTTTCACCTCCGCCCAGCCGTAAACGACTGGGCTAGTTATGCAAGCCTCTACGAGGCTAATGATTCAGCCCAATAGGGCTTCCATATCTAGCCGGGGGGCTTCAGTCCCCGGCGGCGATTGCCAGCGCCTCATCGTGCGCCTTGGCCATTTCTAGCAGCAGCCGCTTGTCAATTTTTCCACGTGGGGTTTTGGGCAGCTCTTCCAGATCAATCACAAATTTGGGCGTGCAGTAGTAGGGCAACTGGTCAGCCACTGCCTGTTTGGCCGCTTCCACATCCACCGTGCGCGGCGAAACAAAGCCCACCAAATCGCGGCTGTCTAGCTTGAGCGCCACTGCCCGCGTGCAGTTAGGTGTGGATTCCAGCGCCGCCGAAACAGAGTCCAGCTCCACGCGGAAACCGCGAATTTTGACCTGGTCGTCGGTACGGCCGTAATGCTCCAACTCCCCCTCAACCGTCCATTTGCCCAAATCGCGTGTGCGGAACATCATGCGCCCGCCGCCCAAAAACGGATCGGGGCGGTACCGCTCGCTCGTCAGCTCCTCGTTGCCGATGTACCCCTTAGAAACGCAGTTGCCGCCCGCCCACATCTCGCCCACTTCGCCGATGGGCAACGGCCGTAATTCTTCATCCAGCACATAAACCGTGTTGTTGGGCGTCGGTCTGCCGATGGTCAGCCCCTCTTTCCAGGGAAAATGCTGCTCCGCAGTGTTCACAATTGTCACTTCGGTGGGGCCGCACGAGTTGTAGAAGGCGCAGAACGCGCCCCATTTGTCGGCCAGCGGCCGGGGGCACGGCTCGCCCGCCACGGCCACTGTTTTGACGTTGTGGCACTGGTCGGCATCCAACGTGGCTAAAATAGAGGGGGTAGAGATGATGACGTCTGCCCGCCGGGCCACGTCCATAAACTCCTTGCCGCGAATGAGCAGCGTGCCGCCGTTGCTCAGGCAGCCCAAAATCTCCCAAACCGACATGTCGAAGGCGATGCTTAGAATTTGGCCCACTTTCATCCCCGGCTGGATGCCCAGATTGCCCGGCGCAGTGAGCAAAATGTTGCCGACGTTGCCATGCGTCACCTGCACGCCATTTGGTTTGCCCGTCGTGCCGGAGGTGAAAATCATGAAGCAGGTGTTGTGGGGGGAAACGGCCGTTTCTGGCACAAATGTCTCTACAAATTCCGCTTCGTCGGCAAACGGTTCTTCCATGAACTGGTCAATGGCGATGAGGGAACGGCCGTCTGGCACAGGAACTTGATCCGCCAACCGAGAAATCGTCAAAATCACATCAATCTTGGCCACGTCCAGGATGGTGTTCAGCTGCGCTTTCGGAGCCACGCCGACATGCTGCGGCACGTACGCCGCGCCCGCCTTCAGCGTGGCCAACACCCCCACAATCATCGGGATGGAGCGCTGCAAAAAGAGAGCCACATGGTCACCTGTGCACACACCCAACGCGGCCAGGTGCGCTGCCAAGCGGTTTGCCTGTCGGTCCAGTTCGCCGTAGGTAATAGATTCGCCCTGATGTTCAACAGCGATGGCGTGTGGCTGGATCGCCGCAAAATGCTCAAACGCCTGGTGCATCGTGGCAAACGGCACGTCCACCAATGGGCCTTGGCCGAAGCGCTCAAACAGCACCTGATCCAGCAGCGACAAATTGCGCAGGGCGTGCCTGTCAAAGGCAAATCGGTCTGAAGGCACCTGCCAGCTCTGCTTTTTGTTGGGTCGGATGCGGGTTTTTAACGGTTGGGGCTGTAACCGAGGGGGAGAATAATTCGGGATGTTTAACATGCTCTGCTCCTTTCATGACATTCTTTTCTGAAGGAATTAATGCAGAGCAGTTTGACCCGCAGTTATTTCTCTGAGCTTACGAGGATGTTACGGCCGTATTACCAAGCGTCATCAATCAATACAGGTCGCAACGGCCGTTCCCCACTCCCCATTTGGCAAACAGTAAGCCACATCTGCCCAACATTCCTGGCTAAGCTGGCGGGCCAAAGCCGCATCGTGAAGGTGCAAACAGCATTCAAAATTGGTGCGCAGCGCCCAGCGGTCGATATTAGCTGAACCCAACAGCACCTCCCCGCGATCGTTCCACGCTTCTTTGGCATGCATGAAACGGCCGTTGTACCGGTAAATATGCGCCCCAGCCTGCGCCAGTTGGCGGCACAGGCGGCGATTGGCCCAATCAATTAGCGAAACGCGCGTGCGGTGGGAGAGCAAAATGGTCACCCGCACGCCGCTTTCCGCCTGAGACAGCAGCGCGTTCATGATTTCGGCATCGGGCAAAAAGTACCAACTGCGCAGCGAAACGGCCGTTCGCGCCGACAAAATCAACTCCAGCAGCGCCCGCCGAATGTCCTGCCGATGCCCCGGCACGGTGAGCAGCAGGGGCATCCCGGCGACGGTAAGCGCGGGGGGACAGGTGGACAAACGGCCGTTGCCGCCAAAGGCCTGCAAGCTATCGTACAGCCGCCGAAAACCATCGCCCAGGTCGCCGCTGAGGTGCAAGTTGGTGTCGCGCCACTGCAAATAATGGTCACCCACGTTGGAGCCGCCGATAAAGGCCACCTGGTCATCAATAGCGCAAAATTTGCAGTGCAGCCGGTTGAATTGGCTCAGGCGACGGCCGTTTGGCCGGAACAAATCCACCTGCACGCCAGACTTTTGCAGCTGCGCCAATAATTTTTGGTTGGAACGGCCGTTGCGCCAGTTGTCCAGATACAGGCCCGCTTCATCCACCATCAGATGCACAGCCACGCCGCTGGCCGCTTTTTGGGCCAAAATGTGGCCAATCCGGCGGGCCACCTGGCCATCGTCAAAAGCATAGGCCGCCAGATGAATTTGCTGCCGCGCCGCGCCCAGCGCTGCCTGCAAGGACGCGTAATAGGCCGGAACCTGCGTGAATAACTGTAACTGCGTCATGATGCACCTTCTACTGTCGCTCCGGCCGGTCTGCTGACCGAGCCAGCTAGGTGGCACGGCGAGACGCCGGCCAAAGCTAAAGGTTCTCTTTTGGGGCCTCAGCGGCGACGGCCAAAGAGCAGCCACCAGTTGCCCGCCAGCAGCAGCCCTGCGGCAGCGATGACCAGCCAGACGTTGAGCGAAAGCTGAAAACCGTAGGCACCGATGGCCGTCATCAGCAGGACGCCGGGCAGCCGCCCCACCAAATTGGCCACAAAAAAGCGGCGGGCGGAGAGCGAACTCAGGCCCGCGACGTAGTTCAGTACGTCGGCGGGGAAGATGGGCACCATGAAGGCGAACATGAAGAAGAGCAACCCTTTCCGCGCGGAGACGTCATACCATTTGTTGAGCACGTCTACGGGAGCTAGTTTTTCGATTAACGGCCGTCCCGCCCAGCGCGCCAGCAAAAAGCCAATCTGGCTGCCCAACACCGTCGCCAACAGGTTAATGACCACGGCCGGACCAAAGCCAAAAACATAGCCGCCGCCTACCATCAAGGCGTGCCCAGGAATGGCGGCCACAATCACTTGCAGCACCAAAATGAGGCTCAGCAGCAGCGGGGCCAACAGGCCAAACTGCGCCAGGTACGCTGCCACTGCCTCGCGGTCGCTGACCACGGCCAGTAGCTCCGCCACCGGCTGGCGGAACCAAATCAGCAGCCCCAACCCGATGAGCGCCGCCACAATTTTGAGGGCCACGCGGAACCCATTTTCTTTGACAAAATTGAAGGGATTTTCTAACCGAATGTTGGCGATCATCAGCTTTTCTTCTCATGTCCTGGAGACTTTTGAAGTTTTGCGCCAAATTGCAAATTTGCATGGAAAAAACTTCAAAAGTCTGAGCGCTTACCTGGATTATTTGATGATCGCAGTATGCCTGATTGCCCAGATTCATTCAGGTCAGGAGCCGCTGGTTTCCAAAAGGCAATCTTCTATTTTTGGTAGATCGGGGGGGAGGACAACAACGAATGGGAGTAATTAACGAATTATTTTACCGCTTTATTCGTTGTTTACTAAAATTCGTTGTTGTCTGGTTGAAAACTGCTCAGACGGTTGATGGCCAATCCTTAAACCAAAGCGGGCAGGTCGTTGCCCGCGTCGCGGATGCCCTGGCGGACGTCGGTGGTGAGCAGGAGGGCGCAGCCGATGACAAAAAAGAGGATGAGCGGCAGCAGGGCGCTGCGGGGGCTACCGGTGAGCTGCACCGCCAGGCCAAAAACCAGCGGTCCAATCCACGAGGTGCCCCGTTCGCTCACTTCGTACAGGCTGAAGTAGACGGATTCTTGCTGGGCGGGCACCATTTTGGCAAACAGCGAGCGGCTGAGCGCCTGAGAGCTGCCCAAAAACAGCGCTTCGGCAGCGGCCCAGCCCCACACCTGCGCCGGGGTACGCAGCCAGCCAAAGGCGTAAACGAGCACCGCCATCCAGCCCAGCAGGGTAATCACCACCGTACGCTTGGCCCCGATGCGGGCGGCAATCTGGTTAAACAGCAGCGCCCCCAGCGCGGCGACAAACTGAATCATCAAGATGACGCCAACAAGCTGCTCCGGCCCCAGCCCCAGCTCGGAGGCGGCAAAGATGGCGGCGACGGTGTTGACGGTCATGATGCCGTCGTTGTAGATGAGGTAAGCCAGGAGGAATTTGAAGGCGCGGGGATAGCGGCTCGTCATCTGCCGCAGGGTTTGGCTGAACTGTTTGAGGGTGTGGCGGAGGAGATGGTTGGGTGAGGAAACGGCCGTTTCCCGTACCACCAATCGCCTCTTGGGAAACCACCAGGTAAACAGCAACCACCACAATCCTGCGCTGGTGAGGGAGATTCGGACGGCAACGGCCGTATCTGCCAACACCTGAAACAGCACCAAATTCAAGGCCAGCAGCAGCCCGCCCCCCACATAGCCAAACGCAAATCCCCTGGAACTGATGCGATCTTGCGCCTCCGGTGGGGCAAGTTCTGGCAGGTACGCGTTGTAAAACACCACCGCCGCGCCAAAAGCAAAGTTCGCCAGGATGAAGAGCAGGCCGCCAAACAATACCCACTCGCCGCTGCTCACCAAACCCAGCAAGCAGGTGGCCAGCGCTCCGACGGTGGCAAAGCCAATCAGGAACCGCTTCTTGAGATTTGTGAAATCGGCCAGCGCGCCCAGCAACGGCAAGAAAACAAATTGCAACATGACGGAAACCGTCACGCAAAACGGATAAAACGCTTCCGGCTCAATTTGGAATGGACCAAGTGGCAAAAGAGCAAACGGCCGTTCCGCAATCAGCGCAGCCAGGTACGGCCCCAGAAAGGCCGTCACCACCGTGGTAGCAAAGGCCGAATTAGCCCAATCGTACATCACCCAGCCGCTGATTTCTCTTTGATTCACCCCGGTACCTCCGATTCCCAAAGTTTTCGGCAAGCGAATATTTAATAGAAAATTACACGCGGATGAACGCAGATGACGCAGATTTAAAAAGATCAGCGTTATCCGCGTTCATCCGCGTCCCCTAAAATAAAAAATCTTTTTGGGCACGTCATTTTGGTTTATACTGTAGGCAGCTATTTCCATCGTGCACCCGCTTTTGGTAAGCGAAAGTGAGACCTCATGGACCGCAAACAGTTTGGCAAACTCGTCGCCGCGCTGCGCAAAGAGCAATATGACGAAAATGGCGACCGCTGCACCCAATCCAAATTAGCAGAATGGGCGCAAACTCTGGACGCCACAACACCCCTAAATGAAGTGATCATTGGTAAAATTGAGCGCGGCGAGCGCACCATTCTTGATGAATATACGCTGCTTAATCTGGCCGACGCGCTCAAGCTAGCGGTGGGTGAGCGGCGCGTCTTTTTTATGCTGGCCACTGGCCTGGATCACCCACAAATTTACCCTCACCACGAACCTTCCGAAGGCCTTCTCGCTCCTGTGCTGGAGATGCTGGCCGAAATTCGCTTGCCCGCCCTGCTCGTAGACCGCTATTTGGACGTGATTGCCGTGAACGGCTTGCTGCTCAAACTGTACCAACTATCTCACATCAATTTGGCACCCCGGCTCAAGAAAAATGGTGGGGCAAATTTGTTGGACTTCATTTTTTCTGATGCGTTTGCCCCTATGCGGGCGGAAATGTCGCCGCAAGTGTGGCATCGCTTCGCCGTGGGCATCATCATGGATTTCCGGCGGGTGACGATGCCCTACCGCATGACGCCTTATTTTAGTAAGCTGCTGGCCCATCTGCGCAAAAACCGCGAGTTTCGCTGGTACTGGGAGCAAGTTTTCTACGAAGACAAGATCTATTTTGTCGGTGGCGAGCTATTCCAGATGGGGCCATTACAGGGCGGGCGGCTGCGCTTTCTCACCACGCCGCTCGTCACCCACACACCCTTTGGCAGTCTGGAAATTTTGACGCACATTCCGCGCGATGAGGAAACGGCCGTTTCCTTCCACGAAATGTCGCTAAATGTACCTTCCCAGGTCTACCAGTTTGGCCGTTGGCCAGAGAAATCGTGGGGCTAAGCGATCCCGGATATAAACCAGTTCGAAAACATGGAAGTTACAGTAGTCGTCGCGTTTGGATCCCATTTCAGCTTCATACTTCTTGAGGCGTTTGGAGCAACCATTGGTATAGTCTTTTTGATGAAACGCCACTTAAAAAACCAGCCAATGGCCAGGTAAAGAAAGAAGCGAACGAACTAAAGAGCATAAAGCCGAAAATATCTGAACCAGAGCTGCTGTAATAGCCAAAAACAACAGGCGGAATCCAGGCAAAACCGATCCCGATGACTAGAATGCCAATCAGGCTGCTACCCAAAACAAAGGCACGTGGACGGTTAATCGAAGCTTTCAATAAATGCCATTGTGTAACACCTGAAATCCCGCCCCAAGCCACACCCCCTGCCAGCATTGGCAGAACGTATGATTTATAGTCAATGGTTAGGAAATGAACTTCAAAAAACAGCACCCAAGCTATTAACATCCCAATGATATTTCCAGCCATCCAACTGTTCTTGTTCATCTCAGGATATTTCATTCGAATCATGCGCCCTTGCATAATACCAATCAAAGCACCCGCCACAGCACCTCCTGAAGCAAAAATAACAAATTCTGGCACACTATAAAAAAACCACATGACTGCAACCCATATTCCCCAACCAAACAAGCCCCCCAATCCGTACCCTACCGAACTGGACAGTACCCATTGATGCCCAAAATCCCAAGCCTTTTGTTCCTTATGATCAGTCATGATTTTTACCCCCATGCAAATGAACTGACTCGTTCTGATTCCATTCAGCAACGCCACTTACCGCGCACGCACCCTTTAGCAATCTGGAAATTTTGACGCACATTCCGCGCGGTGAGGCAACGGCCGTTTCCTTCCACAAAATGGCGCAAAATGTACCCTCGCAAGTCTACCAGTTCGGCTACTGGCCAGAGAAGTCTTGGAGCTGATATCAGCTTTTGCAGGCAATGTCTTGAGAAGCCAAGTGGCCAAATTTATCGTTTTGCTCCAGACTTGCCGTACCGTTGAAATCCTTGCTGCTCATTTCACATTTCGTGTCGGCCATCAAAGACCGGATGCCTTATGGGTAAGATAGTTCTTTACAATAAAAATGGTAATAATCCCAATTATCAGACTTAAAGCGGGGCCAATAATTATTACCAATCCCATATCTAAACTGCCTTCACCACTTAACATCATTCCAGTGATTCGATAATGGGCAAATACTAAAAGAATGACACAGGACTCGACGATTAGCCCAACCGCCAAACCAGCTAAGATACTTTTTCTCCAGTGACCTTTCACAATATGATCCTCCCGAAATTATGATGCTAAATTTTTTCAATTAGGCGCAAAATTCCCACAGTGACCGACAATATCAAACCCAGAGATGACAAGTCAAGAGCACCACAAATCGTCGCTAAATGTACCTTCGCAGATGTACCAGTTCGGCTGCTGGCCAGAGAAGGTGTGGGGCTAATCAGGCATTAGCCCCACAACAACCAACTCTCCCTCAACTGGCAACCGCTGGCACAGAAGCCAGATCGCTTTCCACCTGCTTCTCCACCCAACTTTCCAACTTGGTAAGCGGGATTGGGTATTTGTGTAAAGTTGGTCGTGGATCAAACGTTTGGTCAGTTGTGTCGAACCAGATGCTGGTTTTCATGACCTGACTGAGACCTGGGTGAAACGGCCGTACTATCCCAGCCATCACCCGCAGCATCCCCAGCGGCACATGAGACACTTTGGCCCGTTTACCAGCCAAACGTTCATACAGCCGCACAACTTCCATGTTGGTCCAATTTTCCGGCCCGCCAATATCAATCGTCGCCCCAGCCATCTGCGGCAGGGTCAAAGCCATCGCCGCAAACTGGGCCACGTCCTGCGCCGCCACAAAGTTGCGCGGGTTCTCGCCCTGGCCAAAAAGCTGCACCTTGCCCTTTTCCAGAATCGGCTGGCCAATGAGCATGTGCGCGTGCGACTCCATAAAGGCCGTCGGGCGCAAAATGGTGTGCGCCAGGCCGCTGTGCTGCAAATATTGCTCCACTTCATGCTTGATGCGGTAAAACTCGGCCGGGTGCGTAGGCGAAACGCCAAACGCCGACGTATACACAAAATGGCGCACCCCAGCCTCTTGCGCCACATTGATCAACCATTTATGCCCCAATGAATCCACCTGCACCGATGATTCGGCTCCACGCCCCATAATCGAATGGGCTGCGGCCAGCACGCCATCCACTCTATCACACGCCCGCGCCAGTGACGCTTTGTCGCGCAAATCCCCCTGCACAACTTCCGCACCCAGCTTCTTGAGCGCCGTCGCGCTTTGCGGATTGCGGGTCATGACCCGCACTTTGTGGCCGCGCTGCAACAGCAATCGAGTCGCGGCACTGCCCAAAGCCCCTGTACCACCGATGATGAGAAACATGTTACCCTCCAATTTTGTGAAAAACCTCCCGGAGGTTCTGAACCTCCGGGAGGTTGGACTGATTTAGAAATTTTCAATCGTCTCGCGCAATTGCACCGTGACCACCACCGCCACGCCCAGCGAAAGCAAGTACGCAGCCCCGTAAATCGTCATGAAGCCGCTGTTGAGCGTGTACACCAGCACGGCAAAAATGAAGAAGAGAAGGACCTGAACGGCCGTCCACACGCTTACCCCCTTCACCTTGTCCAAATTCGTCCCCTGCCGCTGCGCCGTCTGAACTAACCAGTAGAAGTAAGCGGCCAAAAAGAGCATTTCCAGCGGCATCAGCAGCCTGGCAAACCAGTCCGGCGGCGTCACGCCCTTCCAAAAATTCACCCAGGAAGGCAGCGGCCACAAAATCTCCACGCCGTTGAACCAGATGACCAAATCCAGCAAAATGTGCATCAGCACGCCGCTGGCCAAACCCAAACCGAGATTGGTGAGGGACGGCCGTTTCATCACCACTCCCACTAACCAAAACACAATCACCAATGCCAAAACAAAAAACAAGCTGTGCGTAAACGTGCGATGCAGCCCCTCGGTGGAATCACCCGTCACCGTGGCCACGGCCACCGCCAGATTGTCTAAATCCGGCAGCAAATTCCCCAGCACGATGCCCAACAGCAACAACTTGCGCGTCGGCGTCCAGCGCCGTACAGCGACCCCAACCAACCCGTGAATTCCTGCCTGTGCCATGATGGTTTCCTCCAATCAAATCGTTACCCAAAAGATAATTAATTTGAGTGTTGATCACTGCCAGATTCGTGCCAAAAATGTATCAATTTCTATCTGGTACTGAAATTCATTTAGAAAAATCTTACTGTTTACTGGCAGAAATTTCGCGGCAAAACTTACCAATTTTAGGAGGTAGCTTTTTGCCTCTCACCGATGTGTCATGTAGCAGCAGCGTGAGCAAAGCGGAATGGTGCCGTGCTCAGCCAGCAGGGAGCGAAAACCTTGAAATGCCTGCCCCTGCCAAATTTCATCTAGAGATTGTTCGGCCACGTTGCCCACCACCCATTCGCGACACGGTTTGATACGGCCGTCTGGCCAAATCTTCATGCGCGTCCAGGCACAGCGGGTTGATTGGTACTTCACAAATTCGGCCGTTTGCCGGTACCACGTGCAAATTTGCGCTCGATTGAGCTGTGGAAGCTCCGTCGCCAGCATCGTTTCCAGCCGATTGCGCTGCCGTACCGCCTCCAACTGATCTGCTAGCACATCAACATCTATCGCCGCCGGGTCCACTTCCCAGGCTACGCCACCCGCTTCAAAATTGGGAAATAGCTGCTTTTGGCAAGCCATCATCTCGTCCGTTTGCATCCATAGATGATTGAAATTTAGCCCGTCTACGCCCCATGTTTTTGCCTGCTCGTACATCGTGGTCAACAGTTCATAATTCAAATTGGAGATGGTCATGTTAACCATCAAAATGGGGCGATTATTCTGCTGCTGCACCACACGAATCCCCTCAACCAGCCGCACAAAGGAGTTGCCCCCGCGAATCATGTTGTGCGTTTCTTCCGGCCCGTCCACCGAGACAACCAGAATATCCAAACCTGCCTGACATAGCGCTTCGGCTTTTTGGGCGAGAAGCCAGCCATTGGTCGTTAAGGAGGTAATAAGCCCTCTCTGTTTAGCGGCTGCGATAAAATCAACAATTTGCTTGTGCAGCAGCGGCTCCCCACCCGTGAAGGTAATAAGCGGGTGCCCCGCGATTTCATCCATAATTTTGTAAAACAGGTCTGGCGACATGTGCCCGGCCTGATTGAGTTGATAGCCGGGAGAATCACTGTAGGCGTACTGGCACATTTTGCAGCGCAAATTGCAAATGTCGGTAACCACAATCGTAATCTGCTCCGGCGCATGTACCCGGCCGTTTCTGTGCTTGGTAAATGGATGGGATAAGCGATGACGAAGATGGTCAGCAAACGGCCGTATCAACTGAGGATGTTGTCCAGCTAACCCAACTGCCCCTGCAACATTTCCTACATTCATGACAAGCCCTCCTGGTTGTTTTTCGCAAAATGACACAAACAATGAACAACTGCTTATTGAGCATTGACCCATTTGCTTGGTACGTTCACTGACAGAAGCATAATGATTTCCTAGGAAAAATTCGCCGTAAAAATTACCAATTTTATGAGGTGAGAATCCGCTTTCTGGGGAACAATCGCGGCAACTTACTTGCTTGAAATTTTGCCACTGTCCGCCCAGATGTCCTCAATCAACGCAATGAGCGTTGGCCAATCGCGAAAATGGGTTGTTTTGCCGCTTAATACGTGCTTCAGCGTGCCACGGAATTCGGTACGGCCGTTTCCCACCGCCTCACACCACACCCGCAGCGTAAAAAACTGCGACTGTTCCCCTGCCTGCTCGTTGGTCATCACAACAAACAACCCCACTATTGAGAAAATCTGGCATTTATCAAAGCAGAAAGTCCCCTTGTTTTTTGATTGTTACCTGAGCGATTGTCCACTTTGGGCAAGTATAAAATCGGGAACGTTCCCCAAACGTTCCCTGAAGCGCAAATCAATTGAAAGATTAAAATTGGGTAAAGTTAGAAGGCAAATAGTTTGCGTGCAAGTGTGGTTGCCTCGGTCAGTGCGGTGTGGCAAACGGCCGTATCCCCCGCATCCCAGGCTGTTATTGCCACCACCAACCTTGCCTGCACCGCGTCCGGCAATAGCTGCTGCGGCGGCGGCACCATTTGGCGAGCATAGACAATGGCTCGCGCCAACTCCCCACGCACCAGATACGCACCCACCAGCGGCCACAGCGCCACCCATTTAAGTGGATATGGCAGTTCCCCCCACGCCGCTAAAGCCGCCTCACCTTGGGTAACGGCCGTTTCCCAATCCCCCGCCTGGTACGCCAACCACGCCTCATTCCCCGCCAGCACACCCCCGTACAGCGGATTGCCCACCTGAGCCACAACCGGGTGGTGCTGCGCCACCACCGCAGCCACCTGCGCCGCATTTCCCTGCCCCCGATACGCCAGCGCCAGATAGGCCAAACATTGATCCTGCACATAATAGTTGCCAATCTCCCTGGCCTCGGCCAGAGCCGCAGTGAGTTCAGCCACAGCATCCTCAAGGGCGCCAGACCACAGATAATGGAACCCCAGCGAAAACCGAGAGGCGGCAATTTCATGCGGATCGCCCGTTTGTTCAGCCAGCGCCGAGATGCGCAGGCGCAGGGCCACATCTACGTCATCCAAACGGTACCGTTTTTGTGAAATGCTCAACATATTGTGCAGTTCCAGGTAGCTGCGCTGCTGGTAAGATGTGCCAATTTTTAGGGCAATAGGGTACAACCGATCAATGAGCGCCGCCAAATCCGCCAGCCGGCTGTCAAAATAGAACAGATCGCCCCGTGCCAACTGCACATCCAACCAGAGCCGCTGCCATTGCGTATCCGCTGGTTCCGTGGGCGCGCGGCAGCGCAAAGCGGCATCGAAGGCGGCCTTGGCCGCCGACCGTTGATGCTGGGCCATCCACGTATTGCCCTGCTTGTAGAGCAGCCGCGCCCGGCTCAGCGCATCGCCAGTTTGGGTCAGCGCGTTTTCCAGCGCCTCATGGGCCGCGTCGTATCGCCCTAGCAAAGAAAGCACGTCGGCCTGCTGCTCATAAAGCGCCAGCAAACGGCCGTTCTCCACCCCATTTTCAATCGCCAAAGACACACCCCGGTGCAAATTTTCTAGCGCTTCCTCATGGGCAAAGATTTGTTGGGCAGCCGTGGCGGCCCGCTGGTAACAGGCAATCGCCTCGTTCTGGCGGCCAATGGCCGTGTAATGACTGCCCAACTGCGCTTCATCCACCAGCAGGCCAGCGGCCCGTTCCCGCTCCAACGCCTGTACAATACGGCCGTGCAGCAACCGACGCCGCGCCACGCTCAGTGTGCTGTAAGCCACTTCCCGCAGCAGACCGTGGCTAAAGTCGTACGCATCCGCGCCCTGCTCACGCACAATGCGCTGCTGCCACAATTCATCCAACGCCCGCACTAGCGCCGTCTCCTCTACCTCGCTGGCATCTTTAACCAGTTCAAAGGTAAAGGAACGACCGATTGTTGCCGCCAAATCCGCCAAATCACGCCCAGTAACAGACAACCTGTTCAGCCGCGCCTCAAACACCGACCGAATCCGCGGGGGCAACTGTTCGGCAGCCAATAGCTGACCCGAAACTTTTTCTGGCTGTGCGCCATCTGGCGTATAAAAACCGGCCCGTGCCAGCTCCACCACAAACAGCGGCACTCCTTCGGTCGCTGCAAAAATGGCATCCGGGCGCATATCCGGTGGGGTGTTGTTTGCCACATAAGCAGAGAGAACGGCCGTATCCCCCGCATCCAATCGCCCCAAACCAATCTCAACCAGCCGATTCTCATGGCGCACATCTTCGCAAAAAAGCCGCAGCGCCTTCGCCTGAACCAACTCTTCCGTGCGCACCGTCCCCAGCAGCAAAAATCGCTCACCTCCGTCCAGGCGCAGCAAAAAGCTGAGCCATTCCAGCGTATCTCGGTCACACCATTGCAAATCATCAATAAAAAGCAGCCGGGGCGAAGGCAGTTGGGCCACCGCCTGCGCCAGCGCCGCAAACAGATGCTGCCGCTGCCAGCCTTCGGTGATGGGGCCAGGCGGCGGCAAATCGGGTCGCGCCGCCAGGAGTTCGGGCAGTACGCGGCCAACTTCGCGCTGCCATTTGTCGGGCAGACTGGTCAACACCTCGCCAGCGGCCCGCAGCCAGGCGGCGATGGGCGCGTAGGGCAGGCTGGTGGCCGGGGCGTAGCAAGCAGCCCGCAGCGCGGTAATTCCCTGCCGCGCCGCCCAGTCCAGCAATTCCTCAGCCAGGCGGGTTTTGCCAATGCCCGCTTCGCCTTGAATCAGGGTGAGCAACGGCCGTTGGCTCGTCGCCCGGTTCCAGGCCATTTGCAACAGCGACCAGGCTTGTGCCCGCCCCACCAATGGAACACGCGCTACCATCGGGGACTCCGGTACACTTTCTAGCGCCAGCAAACGTCGGTACACCTCCTGCGTGGCGGCGCTGGGAGCCACGTCCAACTCCCGCTGCAAGTTGGCAGCACAAGTGTGGTATGTACGCAGCGCCCCGGCGCGATTGCCCGCCAGCGCCTGCAAGCGCATCAGGCGGCGGTATGCCACCTCGTGCAGTGGGTCTGTTTGCAATAATTGTTTGGCGATCTTGATGGCCGTGTCATAATTACGCTGCTCCTCCAAAATCTGTAAATATTGCCCCAAACAGTCCAAATATTGCTGGCGCAAACTCTCCCGCTTCAGCAAAACCCAATCATCATAATGATCTGGCAGAAAATCTCCCGCGTAGAGCGACACGGCCCGCTGCAAAGCCGCTTGCTTTTCACCTGGTTGGTTTGCCTGGTGCGCCTGAGCAAGGGCAGTTTCAAAGTCAGCCACATCCACGGAGCAGGCAGCATTTGGCAGCCAAGTCACAGTCTGTCGCTCGATCAGCAAAAATTGGTCAGCATTTGGCAGTGCCTGGCGTAGAAAATGAATCGCTTTGCGCAGATTGGTGAGTGCCTGCTTCTCGGTAGAATCGGGCCAAAAGTGGAAAGCAAGCCCATGCCGATCGCATGCTTCGCCAGGTTGCAGAACAAGATAGGCAAGAATGTTTTGGTAGAGGGGGGAGTCGAGAGGAACGGCCGTATCGCCATAAAAAAGCTGAAATCGCCTCATTAAAAAGATGTGCAATTTCACAGATACATCCATGACACCCAACTTTACGGCCGTTTTTTGCTAGAACACCCTCATTGTAAAAAAATTCACAGGCAAAGTAAATGATTTTCCAGAGGTCAGGCTTCCGTTCAAGCTCTACCAACGCGCCATAAATAATCCACAACCGAATTTTGAAAACGGCCGTGCTTTTCATACAATCCCGCAAATCAACCCATCCAGAGGCAACCATGTCTACCATTAACGGAATCGGCACGACTTTGCTTGGCATTAGCACACAAAACGAACGAAACGAAGCCACCGCCACGCGCTGGTTTACTTTCTTCTACCTGCCCATCGCCCCACTCAGGCGGTACACCGTATGCTTTTTGCCCCACAAAGGCAGCGGCTTCAGCTTCCAAATATTGTCCGAGGGGTCGCTCAACTGGCGCGAAGTGGTCCTGACCTACGTCTCTGGCTGGCTGCTGATGCCCCTGCTCCTCTTTTGGCCGTTTCCGCTAATGGTGCCCGAAGTGTGGCAAAGTCTGAACCTGCCACAAATCTTAAGCATTCCCTTCATGGTTTTTGCCTTTCTCTGGGTCATCATTGCCCTTTGGAAACTGGCAGACTGGCATGAATATCGCGCACGGCCGTTCAACCCTAAAAATCTATCTGGAAAAGCCACCGAGGAAAAAGAGAATTCTGAGAAATGAACCTTCACCTCAAAACTCTCTGTGCTCTCTGTGGCTAATATTCAGATAGATATTCAATCAATTGGAGAAACCCATGACCCAAGAAACCTACGACGTCATCGTAATCGGCTCTGGCGCAGGCGGCATGTCCACCGCCCTGCCGCTGGCCCAGGCAGGCAAAAAAGTGCTTGTCCTGGAGCAGCACGACGTGCCCGGCGGCTGGACCCACTCCTTCACCCTCGAAGGGTACAAATTCAGCCCTGGCGTCCACTACATCGGCGGCATTGGCCCCGGCGGCCAGATGCGCCGCATCTACGAAGGGCTCGGCGTCTCCGAAGACCTCGCCTTCTGCGAAATTAACCCCGACGGCTTCGACCACGTTTTTATCGGCGAAGAGCGCTTCGACATCCCCAAAGGGCGCGAAGCATTCGCCAGACGCCTCAAAGAACGCTTTCCGCACGAGGCCAAAGGCATAGATGGTTACCTGAACATGTGCCAGCAGCTCATGGATGAAATTCGCTTGCTGGGGCGCGTGCGCGGCGTGGGGGATGCGCTCACCCTACCCTGGCGCGCCCGCCACATCCTGCGCTGGGCGTTCCGCACCGGCGGCGATCTCATCAACCATTACGTGAGCGATCCGGTGCTGCGCGCCATTTTGTCGGCCCAATCGGGCGACCACGGCCTGCCGCCGTCGCAGGTGTCCGCTCCGCTGCACGCCGGCGTCACCCACCACTATTTTGACGGCGGCTTTTACCCCCTCGGCGGCGCGTTTGCCATCCCCCGCGCCTTTGCCCGTGCTTTGAAAAAAGCTGGAGGTGAGCTACGCCTGCAAACTCGCGTGGAGCGCATCCTGCTGGACGAAAACAAGCAGGTACGCGGCGTCCGCCTGACCGACGGCACAGAAATTGCCGCCAAACACGTCGTTAGCAATGCGGACCCGGAAGTGACGTTTGGCAAGCTAGTGGGGCGTGAACATCTCAGCGGCAAATTACAGCGCAAGCTGGGCAAGGTCACTTACTCCACCTCCGCCCTCAGCCTGTTCATGGCCGTAGACATGGATTTACGCGCCGCCGGGCTGGATTCTGGCAACTACTGGTTTTATAACCACAGCGATGTGGACGGCATCTACGCCGACGGCCAGACCGACAAAATCGTGCAAGATTTGGCACCAGAGGGGATGTTCCTGACGGTAACCACGCTGAAAGACCCATCCAAAATGCACAGTGGCCACCACACGCTGGAAGCGTTTGCTTTTGTCAGCTACGAGCCATTTGCCAAATGGGCCGACCAGCCCGCAGGCGACCGGGAGTGGGAGTACCAGCAGCTCAAAGAAAAGCTCACGGGCACCATGCTGGCCAACATCGACAAGCGCATTCCGGGTTTTAGCAAACATCTGGTGTTCAAAGAGTTGGGCACGCCTTTGACCAACGTGCATTATTTGAATGCGACGCGCGGCAATTTGTACGGTATCGACAAAAGCACCTTCCAGGTCGGGCCGTGGGCGTTCAAAAACAAGACAGAGATCGCAGGGCTGTGGCTGTGCGGGGCCAGCACCACCGCTGGGCATGGCGTGGCTGGGGCGACCAACTCCGGGCTGATGACGGCGCAGCAAATTTTGGGCTGCAAAATGCGCGATTTGCTGAAGCAAAACGGCCCACCGCTGGAAGTGTACCCATCGGAAGAGCCAGAAAAGTGGCCTGCCAGACTCCGCCGCCGTATGGAACGCAATTTTTCTGAGCAGTGAGCCGCGTTTGATCTCAGCTAATATTTTGCATGAAAAAAGCCTCCGGGAAGCGTTTCCCAGAGGCTTTTGTTTACTTAGTTATTTGAGGTTCAGATCAGGCTTGCTTTTCCAGTTCTGGGGCGATGCCGTTTGGGGAGGAAACGGCCGTTTCCATCGTAGGCTCTAGCAATGCGCCACCCACTGCCAGGTACTGGTACCCTTTTTCAACCAGGCTGGTGTAATCGGGAATCATGCGACGGCCGTCAATAACCAGATACGGTGGTTTCACCGCTTTTTCAATGGTGCGCGACAGGCCACGGAATTCTTCCCAATCGGTGGAAATGTACACAGCGTCGCTGCCATCCAGCGCCTCTTGCACCGTGTCGTGGTAGCTAATCCGCTCAAACAAATGGTTTTTCTCCGGGTTGAACCAGTAATCTTGCGCAGCATCCATCGCCAGCGGGTCGTAGGCGCGGATTGATTTGACGCCTTTGCTCAGCAATGCTTCCACGGCTTTCAGAGCGGCCGAATCGCGCATGTCGTTGGTTCGTTTTTTGAAGGCCAGACCCAGCAAAGCTACCGTTTTTTGGTTGAAATTGAAGTCAGCTTCATGCACTGCCCGGTCAATCAGGTACGTTTTCTGGTATTCGTTAATGTTGTAAACTGCCTGGAGCAAGTCGGTGGAGCAGCCAGCTTGGTTGAGCTGGTAAATGAGCGATTGGATGTCTTTGCCAAAGCAGCTGCCGCCCGCGCCATTGCTCACGTAAGAGCCCCAGGTGCTGATGCGTGTATCGGCCGTGACGCCAATCTTCAAATCTTCCATACGCACATTGGGCAGCGCTTCGCCTACGCGCGCGCCCACGCCATTCCAGAAGGAGATGTAGGTAAGCAGCAGGGTGTTGCCCATGTATTTGATCGCTTCGGCCGTTTCTGGCGTGGTTTCTACATACTTAATCCGCACATGGTTGACAAATTGTGAATACACGCGGCGCAAAATCTTGAAATCTTCTTCAGTGTCGGCGCCAACTACCACACGGTCTGGGCGACGAGACCCTTCTACCGCATTGCCTTGCGCCAAAAATTCAGGATTCGAAGCGACGCCAAAATTCTCGACGCCGTGTTCATTCATAATGCGCTCCAGCAAACGGGCCGTGCCTACGGGGACGGTGCTCTTGTTGACCAAAACAACGCGATTTTTATTTTCGCGTTCCGCTAGCAGTGTCGCAATGTCGTGAGCCGCTTTCAGGTAGTAGGTGAGGTCCGTAGAGCCATCGCGGTTGGGTGGGGTGTTGATGCACATGTAAAAGACATCCGTCTCTTCGACTACTTCGCTGATGTCTGAGGTGAAAAACAGATAATGATTGATCGTGTCGGCAATGGCGGCCGGCAAACCCGGCTCGTTGACATATCGCTCAATTCGGGCAGCATCGCCGCTTTGGTAAGCAGCTATTTTATTGGGATCGATATCGTAAGCGTAAACTTCATGACCCGCTTCCGACAAAACGGCCGCATGCGGCAGTCCGACAAAACCGGTACCAACTACAATAATTTTCATAACAATTTGCTCCTTCAACTTATGAACTTCTTTTGCGTTGAATGTGTTCAAAGCTTTACGCGTTACAGGCTCGATGCGTGTGAAGGATGTGTTGTAAAACTTTGAAAAATTTTATAAATAACTTTTGGGATTTTGTGCAAGAACCCAGGCACAAATCTGCGGCAAACATACCATAGTTGACGGTACTAGTACACTCTTACATTTGTACTTTCCACGACTAATTACCTACGTTTTTCAGATGCGATCAGCTTGGCCGCACGACGGCCGATTTCTACCGCAAAATTTGTGCCGCGATCCCACGGATAGACCTGGCTCATGCTGGCAAAATAAAGGCCGTGCATGGGCGTTTGCAGCGATGGAATGTTCTGTGAATGATTGAGAAAAGGGACCGGCTGGGCGTAATCGGCCCGGAAGAGCCAGCTTTTGCGTATCCAGTCCGGTTGGAAATCGGGATTGATTTTGCTGAGTGATTCCGTAAAAAGCTGCTCCAGTTCAGATTGGCTCATGGTCATGTAAGGGTGATCTTTGTTAACATAATCACCGCAGTAAATGATATGGTCACCGCCGTAATGCTGCCGATCAATGTAGTTGGTGTGCTCCACCAACGCCAGATAGGGCAGCTGATTCTGGCTTTTGTCCGGTGAGGTGGCGGGGATGTTGAGCCAGTACGTTTGGCTGTCGGCCATCAGCGGCCGTTTTAGAGCCAATGTCAGCACCACAGCCCCCATACTTTTGAGCTGGAGCAGCTGCCCCAGGTAATTTTCAGGCAGGCTGGGGGCCATCTTGCTCAGCAGGTGGGGCGACGTGGTTACCAAACAGGCATCAAATTCCATAGCCTGGTCATTCATGGCCAGGACCAGACGGTTTTCACTGGCTGGGGTAATATTTTGCACGGGCGTGTTCAGGTGAATTGTGCCGCCGCGTTGGACAACGGCCGTTTCCAGCGCATCAATAAACGCCTGAAAGCCACCCTCAAAATAACCCAGCTTAAAGCTGCGCACGTGCAGCCGCGCCCACAGCCAGGCCATGTTGACCTTGTCGTAATAGTCGCCAAACTTGCCAATGAGCAGCGGTTTCCAGCTTACATCATAGATTTTTTGGCCATAGAATTTGCGCGTCCAGGAAACGGCCGCGTGTTGCTCCAAATAGCGCCAAAACTTGGTAAACCGAATAAACGCTCCCACCACGCCAAAGCGCAAAAAGTTCACCACGTTGTAACCAGGGAACTTAAACCAGTCCACCGGATTGCTGAACGGATAGATTTTGCCTTCATATAAAATGGAGGTGCGCGGCGTGGGGAAAAACAACTTTTCCTTGATGCCCAACTCCTCCACCAGCCCAATAATCGCTTCATCCGACTCAAACAAGTGGTGGTAAAATTTTTCCAGCGGCCATTCCCAATTTTCCTCCCGGAAGCCGGTGGCCAGCCCCCCGGTTTGATTGCTCGCTTCAAACAGCGTCACCTCATGCCCCGCCGCCAGCAAATCATACGCAGCCGAAAGCCCGGCCAACCCCGCACCGACAATCGCGATTTTCATGCGCTGGCCTCCTGTTCGGCTACCTGAACGGCGCGGCTAAAGTCGGCCCAGCCCAGCCCTTCTTTGAGCATGTAAAAACCGCCCAGCAAGGTGATGGGCAGCCAGAGCGCGGCGTGCAGCACCAGCGTGTACGCCGTGGCCAGCCCTTGTTCAATGCCGTACAGCGTTAGCACGGCAATACCGGGACCATCAAACGTGCCAACGTAGCCAGGGGCCGATGGCAAGGTGGTGGCCAGATTGACGATGCCGTTCATCAGCATCAGGGCAAAAAAGCTCACCTCAAAATTGAAGGCGTGCATGACAAACCAATATTTCACCGTTTCCAGCAGCCAGATGACGACAGAGGTGAAGAAAATCATGAGAACGTTTTGGAAGCTGCGCAGGGATTCCAGCCCGGTGAGGAAGCGTTGGAGAAAGTCGAGAAGCGGCCGTTTCACCCTTTCTGGCAAAAACTTGTCACCGATCCACTCAGCCAGCGCATAAAAACGCTCCGGCATCGCCGCCAGAGCAAAAAAGATGACCATCGCCACAAAAAAGAGCACGCTAGCGGTGTACACAATGGTGCGAATCGAGCCATCGTCGCCAGGAATGGGGGTGAACGGGAGGGCGACAAAAACAAACACCAGCATCACCAGCCCGTCAAACACGCGCTCCACGATGACCGTGGCCAGGCTGGCACCCATCGGCACGTCCTCACGGCGGCGCAACACGTAGGAACGCAGCACTTCGCCCGCGCGGAACGGATAGATGTTGTTGCCCATGTAGCCAATCACCACCACGGGAAACAGTCGGCTAAGCGGGATATGTTTTAACGGCCGTAACATGTAATCCCAACGCCACGTTCGCGCCCACACCGCCACAAAATAAACGGCCACGCCAGGCAACAGCCACCAATAATTGGCCGTTTGCACCTTGCTCCACACCGCTGATAAATCCAGACCGCGCAGCGCCCACCAAAGAAAAACGGCGCTGATCGCAACGCCGATCCAAAAGTAAACTCTTTTCAATGAAAATAACCTCAATCTTTATACACTGTGCTTAAACACAAGCCGCAATTGTACCATGCTGCCTGCCTCTGTCATCCTAAATTACGTTCGGGCACAGGTGAGAAAAATAAGCATTTGCCCCGATTTTTGAACTGGTTTTGACACGTGCATAAAATTATGATAGCTTTTTTACCAGCTTTAATTGGCAGTTTCATGACAATAGGAGGCTGCCCTGTTTATCTTAGGAGGTTGGAAAACGTGGCAGAACGCGAAGTAGGTACTGTAAAATGGTTCAGTAATGACAAAGGGTATGGTTTTATTGAACGAGACGCAGGTGGCGACATCTTCGTCCATTTCAGTGCTATCCAGGGTAGTGGTTATCGTTCTTTGGAAGATGGCCAGCGGGTAGAATTTGCCGTAGCAGAAGGTCCTCGTGGGTTACAGGCTCAAGAGGTTAACCGGATTGCTGAATAGCATCTTTAACTTGCAACCAAAAAGCGCACATCAACCGATGTGCGCTTTTTTTATGTCTGTTCTCTGTAGTGAAAAATTTAACGGCCGAAATGCATCGGCATGATGATGTGGACAAAATCATTGTCGCCCACTGGCTTAATGACGCCGGGTTCCATCGGGTTGGTTGTTTCCAGGGCTACCTGCGGCGTGTCAATGACGCTCAGTACATCGGTCATGTATTTGACGTTGAACGCAATCTCGATGGGATCGCCATCCACATTGGCGTCAATTGGAGCGATGG
Source organism: Ardenticatenaceae bacterium (assembly GCA_020634455.1). Taxonomy (GTDB): domain Bacteria; phylum Chloroflexota; class Anaerolineae; order Promineifilales; family Promineifilaceae; genus Leptofilum. Next base: position 3,726,440 of record JACKBQ010000001.1, read on the forward strand.
AATCGCCGGTTTCGGTGCTGGTAGCGGCAATGGTGGCCGAACCAGGGCTGAGGTCGTCACCAGGATCAATGCGCACACGGGCGGTATGGCTGCTTTCACGGGCAAAAATCTCGGCCCGCTTGCAGGCGCTGCGGAATTCGGCCGTGCTCAGCACGGTGCGCGTCAGGTTTTTCTTGGGGATGATGGGTGTGTAGTCGGGGAAGGTTTCGTTGATGAGCTGGGAGACCAAGACCACATTGTCCATGTCGAACACAATCTGGTTGCGCCCTTCCGGCAAAGAAATGTAGACAGCGTCGTTGTCTTCATTGGCAATGCGAGACAGCTCCATCAAAGCCCGTGCTGGCACGATGACGTCAATCGGTTTTTCGACGTAGCCGGGGATGTGGGCGGAGCGCAGCGACAGGCGGAAGCCATCGGTGGCGGCCATGAGCATCTTGCTTTCTTCAAAATGGGTAGAGACGCCAGTGAGGGTGGGGCGGGTGTCGTCGGTGGCGGCGGCCATGGCGACCTGGTTGATCATTTGTTTGAGTACGGCCGTTTCCACCCGAATCCGGTTGTCTTGATCTGGCTGCGGCACTAGTGGGAACTCCTGGGCATCAATTCCTTTGATGTTGGCCTCGGTGCGGCCGCAGGTCACGTGGATCGTCTGATTTTGCTCGTTCAGGTTCAAATCAACCCGGTCTTGCGGCAGGGCACCGACCAGATCGCTAAAGGTGCGGGCCGGTACGGTGACGGAGCCTTCTTCTTCTACCTTGGCTCCAATCCAGGCCGTAATCACAATTTCCAGGTTGGTGGCAGAGAGTTTAAGACGGCCGTTGTCCGTCTCCAACAGCACATTGGCCAGCACGGGCAGCATAGAGCGCGTGCTCACGGCCCGACTAACGATGTTCAACCCTTTTGCCAAGTTCTCTTGCAGACAGGAAACTTTCATGACCACACCTCTCTAAAGTATTGTTGTAATATCCCGCATGTGCGCCTGTGAATAGTATACAGGAACGCGGCGCACAGGGCAAGACAAGAGCGGAAAAACGGAAAAAGAATAGCACGCGGATGAACGTAAATTTTTTTGGTTCTTCGACAAATAGTGCCCTTGACAGGCACTTGTATCAAAGATTTCGCAGATTAAAAATCTGGTAAATCTGCGAAATCTTTGATTATGATTCATGAAAGGACACTATTTGATGTTGATCCATTTTTTTTAGCCTGGCAAGGCTTCCATAACCAGCCGGGCGGCTTCAGCCCCCGGCGGCCAAATCGCCACGCAGCCAAGCCAGCGCCCCCAGCCCCGCCGCCCGGCCAGAGGCAAAGCAAGCGGTGAGCAAATAACCGCCCGTTGGCGCTTCCCAATCCAGCATTTCGCCTGCGCAAAAAACGCCGGGCAGCGCCCGCAGCATCAGCGCCTCGTCCAGCGCGGCAAAGGTGACGCCGCCTGCCGTGCTGATTGCTTCCGCCAGCGGACGCGGCGCGATGAGGGGGAGTGGTAGTCGCTTAATTGTGGCAGCGAGCTTGTTAGGGTTGTCGAAAATAGCAGCGGGAGCGAGTTCGCGCAGCAGGCCCGCCTTAACGCCCTTGAGGCGCAGACGGCTTTGCAGATGGCTGGCCATCGAGCGGGAGCCACGCGGTTTGGCCAGGCTTTGGGCGATTTGGGCTTCAGTACGGTCGGGGAGCATATCGAGGTGGCAGGGGGCTGGGCTTGTGGCCTTGCCGTTTGCCAAAAGTTCATCCCGCAGTCCCGCAGACGCTGCGTAGATCAAGCTTCCCTCCACGCCAGTTTCCGTAATGACAAATTCCCCCCGCTGGTGAAAATCCTGGTAGTGCAGAACCACAGTTTTGACTGGCTCTCCAGCAAATTTTTGCCGAAAATAATCGCTCCAGGCGAGGTCGAAGCCGCAGTTGGCGGGCAGCAGCGGGGCAATTTCGACCCCACGGGCTTGCAGCAGCGGCACCCAACCGCCATCGGAGCCGAGCTTGGGCCAGCTGGCACCGCCCAAAGCCAAAACGACCGCGTCCGCGTGAGCCAATTTTTCGCCGTCGGGGGTGTCAAAGCGCAACGCGCCATCATCGGCCCAGCCCAGCCAGCGGTGCTGCATTTGGAATTGCACGCCAGCAGCGCGGAGCCGCTTGAGCCAGGTGCGCAGCAGCGGCGCTGCTTTCATTTCTGTGGGGAAGACGCGGCCAGAGCTGCCGACAAAGGTTTCGATGCCCATATCATGCACCCAGCGGCGTAAATCGTCTGGCCCGAATGGGTGGAGCAGGGGAGCGAGGTGGGGTTGGGAACGGCCGTATCGCCCCAAAAACCGTGCCAATGGTTCCGAATGGGTGATGTTCAGCCCGCCGCGCCCCGCCAGCAAAAATTTCCGCCCCACCGAGCGCATCCCGTCGTAGACGGTGACGGCCACGCCGCCCAGCGACAACTGCTCGGCGGCCATGAGTCCGGCGGGGCCACCGCCGATGACTGCGGCTGTGAACTGTTTGCTTGGAATAGACATGATTGGGAGAACCAGGGTGATTGGCAGGATGTTATGCGTTTAATAACTGTGCAACAGCGTCCAAGAAGTTTTCTGCGGCTTGAATGGCGCGTGTGGCTTGTTCTTCAGTAACACGAACGGTGCCACCATAATCGCCAATATTGCGGATTTCAAACAGCCAATTCAAATTTTTGCCATGTTCCTTGTCTAGCTTGCCCGTTTTCACAAAGCGTTGGTGGATGGAAGCAATAACACCGCTGTGCTTGCTAAAATCGAGGTCTTCATTGAGTAAACTGGCCGTTGCCCCATAAAAAGCAGCATAGTAAGCACGTGAAGCGGCAAAATCATGGTAACCAGATTTTGTGAGGCTTTTGGCTGCCTGGATGGATTGCACAGCTCTTTCCAGGTTTGCCGCAATTTCTTGCCCATATTTTGACATCAAACAGCAATCCCTTCTCGTTTGGCGTTGCGGTAAAGTTGGATGGCTCCTGCTTCATATTCGTGAGCAAGCACCGGGCGGGCAGAAATTAAATAGGTAGATTCCAATTGAATTGGATAAAGCAAATCAATAATCTGGCGCAATTCTTCAAAATAGTCAAAAGGCTGGCTGAGTATTACAAGTAAATCAATGTCACTTTGTGCGTCGTGCTCTTGTCGTGATACAGAACCATACAAAATGACATTTTCCAGGCGTGCCCCATAATGATTTTTCAGCAAATGTTTGCTTTGTTGAACCAGCTCGCTCGTTAATTTTGGGGACTTAGCCATCTTTCATCCATCCTTTTGCTTAGACAGTTGCATTATAGCAGATAGTCAAAGCAATTAGTGATGCTTACTGCAAAATCGGCAGCCGCAGGTAATCATCCGGCACAAAGAGGCTGCCTTCGGTGGTGCCTTGCGGGGCTATTTTAAGCAAACGGCCGTTCAACTCCCCTTCCCGCATTTCACCAGCCAGCGCTTGCTGGAACGCTGCCGCGATTTGGCTGACCTGATCGGCCGTTTCATGCACAAATTCTAGTCGATAATGCGCAATGCCAGCTTTGAGCCATTCATCCAAATGCGCCGCGCCCGTTTGGGCTTCCGCGCCAAAGACGGTGTTGCGGCAGCCCACATCGGCCATGACGGGATGGGAACGGCCGTACACATCGCGCAGTGCCACCTTGTGTTTTTCGCAGGGGGTGCCGCAATCTTTGTAGCTGGTGCCGCTGGACAGAAAGCGGCAAAAGACGCAATGCTCGGTGTGGAAAACGGGCAGGTGGTGGTAGGCGATTACTTCCAGCTGCTGGGGGGGAACGGCCGTTGCCAAGCCCACAATCTGCGCCGCGTTTAAATCGTGGGTGGGGACCAATCGGGCCAAACCCAGGTTGAAAAAGGTGTGGGCCGACAGGGCGTTGGCGGCGTTGAGGCTGAAATCGCCGTGCAGCGGCTGCGTGGTGCGCCCTTGCAACGCTTGCAGCAAACCCGTGGAGCGCACCAAAATGGCACACTCCAGCCGCAGCAAAAAGTTCACAATGCGCTGTTCGTCTGGCTTGAGGATGCGCGGGCTGGCGACACGAGCCTCGATGTTTGCCGCCTGCACCTGCTCTACGGCGGGACGCAAGCCGTACAAATCCAGGTAGTCCAGCGTGATGCTGGTCGGTTGAAATTCAAGGGCGGCGGCGAGCTGGTCGGGCGTGCGGACGAGGAGGTGGAGGGCAGTAGTCAGTGAACGGTTTTCGGTGTTCGGTAAGCGGTTTGATTGGAGCGCCTGGGTGAGGACGGCCGTTGGCTCGTGGATTTCGATGGGGGACGGGGTGGCTTGCCGGGTTTGTAGCTGGGCCACGGCGTCGCGGCGCAGGTTGTTGAGCAGGGAGGCAGGGGCAAAGGGACGGCCGTTCACCTCCAGCGTGAGATTGGCCAGTTCGTACGGGGTGTTGCCCAGGCGGCCGAGCTGATCGCGGGCAAACTCCAGGCTCAGGGACTGGTTGTGGGCGGCGGGCAGCGGCTCCGGCGACTGCACGGTAACTTGCAGGTTTGGCTGCTCGTCGAGGGTACAAACTAACGTCAATGGGCGGCCCTCGTGGGCGGTGGCGTGGATGGAAAGCGGCCGTTTCTGCACCGGTTGGCTGGCCTGGGTGAACGGTCTGGCTGCTTTTTCCAGCTCCGGATCATGCGTGCGCCACACCCAATCGCCGGGACGAATCCGGGCGAAGTTGATCTGCCCATTACCAAACTTCAACTCGACTAAATCTACAGATTGATGCAAATTTTTCGCGTCTTGTTCTCCGCGCCTTCGCGTCTCTGCGTTAAATATTCCCGCAACTTCATAAACAAAGCCACCTTCTTCTGGCTCGGCCGGGCTGCGCCAGTCAGCTGCGTCGAAGACGAGGCCGTCGCCGGGTTTGATGGGGGCGATTGCGGCGGTGTGTTCCGCTTTGACCAGGACTCTATCTGTTAACACGCGCTGCACCACGCCCACTTTGACCCCGCGATGGTTGGGGGAACGGCCGTTCACCACCGTCTGATGGTTCGTGCCCGATACAAAATGTGCGCCCAGCCCGCGCGAGTACACCTGGGTCAGCTGCAACTCTTCAGCGGGATCGATGGGGTAGGAACGGCCGTGCCACGCCGCGTCCACCGCCTGCCGGTACGCTTTGGTGGTCAGCGCCACGTAATTGGCATCCTTGTATCGCCCCTCAATTTTTAGTGCAGAGATGCCAATCTCTACAATATCTGGAATCTGGTGCAGGGCGTACAGGTCGCCGGGCGAGAGCAGGTAGCGGGCATCTCCCAGCGGTTTAAGTTGGTCATCCACAATCATCTCGTAGGGCAGACGGCACGCCTGGGCGCACTGGCCCCGGTTGGCGCTGCGGCCACCCCATGCTTCGGAGGAAAAACATTGCCCGGAGTAGGAAACGCACAACGCGCCGTGGACAAACATTTCCAGTTCGCAATCGGTGGCGGCGCGGATGGCGCGCACCTCGTCTAGCGACAGCTCGCGCGCCATGACAACGCGGCTGACGCCAAACTGTTGGGCCAGGGCAATGCCCTCCGCGCTGGTGATGCTCATTTGGGTGCTGCCGTGAATCGCCAGGTCGGGGGCAATCTGATGTGCCAATTGAGCCACCGCCACATCTTGTACGATGATGCTGTCTGCCCCGGCGGCGGCGATCTGCGCCAGCGCTTTTACTGCATCGTCCAGCTCATGATCAAACACCAGCGTGTTGAAGGTGACGTAGCCCTTCACGCCACGACGGTGCAGCGTTTGCATCACTTCTGGCAATTCCCGCAGGGTAAAGCCAACTTTGGCGCGGGCGGTAAAGTGCGTCAGGCCAAAGTAGACGGCGTCTGCGCCGGCTTCAATGGCAGCGTGCAGCTGCGGCCAATAGCCGACCGGGCTCATGATTTCTGGTTTGTGTTTTTCCATACCGTGTATTTTACAGTAGTTATCCGTTATTTACTGGCAAAATTTGTTAGGTTGGGGGAGAGGCACGGCCGTTCTCTTTGTTTGTCACCTGCAAACACATTTGTCAGCTACTTGTTGGCTGGTTTTGGTCTTGCCATCAGCTAAATTAGGTTGACAAATTATATTCTTTTGCTAGCAGTATCGTTATCACTCTCCAGGTTCACTACTTCCAAACATTTTGCCACCAGACCTGATACACAAATAAAAGGAAATCGTCATCATGAGTCAACAAGTTGTTGAGGATTTAGCGTTATTTTTTGATTTTGAGAATATTGCCATTTCGCTGCGAAAGCAGAATGGTCAAAATCCAGATTTCAAGAAAATCATTGCTTGGTTTTCACAATACGGCCGTATTGCCGTTGCCAGAGCATACGGAGATTGGGCTGTCCATCACAAATTTATGTTTCCTCTCCGGGAAAACAAGTTTGAACCGGTGTTTGTGCCCACGATTACCAACCACTACAACGGTAGCACGATTATCAAGAATGCAGTGGATATGAAAATTGCCGTGGAAGCAACGGCCGTTTTGTACACGCGCCCGCACATTACAACCTACGGTTTGCTCACCGGGGACAAAGATTACTTGCCCTTGATCGAACACATGCGAAATTTGGGTAAAAAAGTGATAGCAGTGGCTGTCGAGGAAAATACGGCTTCCAGTTTACGTGAGGCAGTTGATTTGTTTGTGCCTTATCGTGAAGTAGTGGCCGAATTTAGTGAGCAGCCACCAGCGCCAGTTTTCAAGCTATTGCTTCAAGCAATTCACCAGCTAGGTTCTGTTGACATTTGAAGAGATAAGCGAAATCCTCGATAATGATACAATGTCAACTATAAAAATCGCCGATGACCAATGGCGGAAAATATATAAGTTCTTAAAAACACATCCCAGGACCTATGCCAACAACCAGGCGGCCACGCGTCGTTTTGTTGAAGGCGTTCATTGGCTCATGCGCACCGGTGTGCAGTGGCGCGAACTGCCAGAGCGGTATGGCAACTGGAATAGCGTCTACAAACGCTTTTCTCGCTGGGAAGAGCAAGGCATTTGGGCTGCTTTGCATGACCAGTTTGCTCAAGAGCCTGATATGGAAAGCGCGATTATCGATAGCACCGTGATTCGGGCCCACATGAGTGCAGCTGGTGGGTCAAAAAAAACGGTGGTCAAGTAGAGCAAGCCCTCGGTCGTAGTCGCGGTGGTTTCAGCACGAAAATCCATATTGTTGTTGATGCTTTAGGTAATCCCCTAAAGTATATCCTCACGGGTGGCCAGCAGCATGATGTGACGCAAGCCCGAGCCTTGTTAGAAGCGTATGCGTTTGACCGGGCCATTGCCGACAAAGGTTATGATGCTGACGACCTATTGGCCTTTATTGCCGAAAAAGGAGCCGAAGCGGTTATCCCGCCCAAGGCCAATCGCACAGAAGAGCGAGCTTATGACAAGCATGTCTACAAAGAGCGTCATTTGGTCGAGTGTTTTATTAACAAAATCAAGTGGTATCGTCGGGTATTCACTCGGTATGAGAAACTAGCCCGACGATACATGGCTTTCTTGCACCTGGTGGGTGCTTTTATTTGGCTTCGTTGAAATGTCAACGGAACCTAGTAGCGGCCAGCAAAATACCGCTACTAGAGCGCATCAAGCCTCAAATGAGGAAGATTCTGCCGGAATTTGATGAAAAGTTGTGTACCAAGGCAGATGGGAAGCCGTATGAGCGTTTTTTGGATTTTGTAGAAGACGCACAGCAGTTGGGTTTGGTTGTCATTAGCAGACAAGGCTCCGCAATCACGGTGAACCCCGCAGGTGCTGCTGGATTGCCTGCCAAACAACCCGGCTTTGCTATTTTGCCGCCGCAAAGACCTGCTTCGGGCATGGCACTGAACTAAATTTTGCGGATTTTTCGATATGCAATTGCCTAAAAGGTTGGACCAATTTAACTGAAATTGGTCCAATCTGCTTGCAGACCAGATTAGCTGCGCTTCGGTTCGTAATGCAGCACCACGATGCCGCAGGCACAGGGCGTCGCTTTGACCAAATTGAGCTTTTGTGTGCCGTCTAATCCCTGAAAAATGGGCAGTCCACTGCCAATCGCCGCTGGATTCACAAACAAGTGATACTCATCAATCAGGTTGTGCTTGATGAGGTTGGAGACAAAGTTCGCCCCACCGTAGGCAATAATGTCTGGCCCATCCTGCTGTTTCAACCGATTGATTTCCTCAACCAGATCGCCGCTGGCCAGGACGGTATTCTCCCATGCTGACGCCTCTAAAGTTTTGCTAAACACAACTTTTGGCGTGTCTGTAAATTTGATACCGGCCAGGTGTTCCCCGTGTTCTGGGTTTTGCGCTACGGCTGCCCAATGCGGAATAAATCCCTGAGCCAGATTTCGCCCCAAAACAATCAAACCCATCGATTCGGTAAGCTCGGTGACGTATTTGACGAGCTCTTCATCCCAGCTAAACGTGAGCCAGTCTATTTCGCCATTTGGCCCGCCTACAAAGCCATCTACCGTCATTTGTACTTGCAGTTTTAACTTTCTCATTTTTAAACGCCTCCCGTTGGCGCCTGGTTGTACGCAGCCTATAACATGGCCACATCAATCTTTCGTGATTTACTAAGCAGTAGCGCAATTGACTACCTGCGCTATTGCATCGTCGGATTATCTGCTTGCTCTGGTTGGTAGGGTGCCTTGTCGTCGATGTTGCCCACATAAACCGGCAATCGCTCATGCCCAAGTATCTGGCGAATTGCCATATTTTCGCCCAAATGGTACCAGTAGTGGTAAATCACCCGCTGTAACAGATTGCCGTATTTGTAATTGATGGGCTTGCCATTGCTGATCACGTTTTCTTGCAGCTTGGCGGTGGTTAAACTGTCCAGCCACGGATCAACGGCTGCCGTGATCGTTTTCCAGGCGCTCTTCATTTCCTTGAGTGAAGGGGTACTGGCTGGCCCACCGTAGGCAAAGGCTTCCTGGATGTCTGGACGGAGCATCTGGCCTTGCGCGTAATACAGAAAATAACTCTGCTCTTGCCAGGCCAGATGCCCAACGTTCCAGCTGATGCAATTCATCGGTAAGAAGCGTTTACCGGCATCTTCATCAGAGATGCCTCTCAAGGCTCGCATAAATTCACTGCGGGTAAATCGCAATTGTAAAACCATTGGGTGGGTCATGGGTTGCCGCCAGTTTCTGTTTTATGCCTGACCGTGTTCGTAGTTGACCATCCAGTTGATGCCAAATTTGTCGGTGAACATGCCGAAGGTGGCGTTCCAGAACGTTTTCGACAGGGGCATGGTCACGGTGCCACCTTCTGAGAGGCCGTTGAAGAGGCGCGTGGCCTCGGCTTCGCTGTCGGGTTGCAGCGATAGGCCAAAGTTGTTGCCAAACACAACATCGCCGCCCATGCCTTCTATCACATCACTGCCCATCAATACCCCGCTGCCAATGTTGAGAGCGGCGTGCATGATTTTGTTTTGATCATCTGGCGACATTTCGGCCGCATTGGGCATGGTGCCAAAGCGGTTAAAGCTGAGCGAATTGCTCTGGAAAACGCTGTTGTAAAAGTTGAAGGCTTCTTCACAATTCCCGTTAAAGTTGACATAAGCATTAATTGAGGTCATTTCAGGTTCCTTTTTTGAAAATAATTTGCCAGTAATTATGCAGATTGGACCAATTTTAGTCGGGAACAGTTCGCCAGTTTTGAAGAAAATTGGTCCAATCTTTTCACCAACTGTGTAACTGCTATTGGATATTTAGCTATGCGGATACGGCCGTTCCCATCTCCAAAAGCGTGCTTACCGTGCGCCAGTTGCGGGCGGTGGCCGCCACGCCCAGTGCGCGCTCCACCTTGACGGCCAGCTTGGAACGGCCGATTCCATCCGGCGCGTGCAGGTAAAACACAGCATCAATCAGGGCAAACTGCTCACTGTCCGCTTTTAGCGTTTCCAACATTGCCAAATCCGGGTCGGGCGGGGAAGATGCCAGGAAGTAGAAGTGGAGCGTTTTGTGTTGTTCGTCGGTGGCGGGGAAGGGGTTGCGGGAAACGGCCGTTTTCAAATCCGCCAAATGCAGCAGCATCACCTGCGGAGCAAACCCATGACTCTGCCCAATCGCCACGCTGATTTCCTCGGCCAGCGTGGGCAAATCGGTACGGCCGCTTTGAAAAACGACGTTGCCGCTTTGGATATAGGTCTGCACATCCGTCAGCCCCAACTCCGCCAAAACCGTCTTCAATTCCTTCATGGGGAGCTTGCTATGCCCACCCACGTTGATACCACGTAACAAAGCAATAATCGTATTCATTTAGTTGTTTTTGCCACAGAGGACGCAGAGACCGCTGAGTCTTTCTCTATGGGCTCGGTGACCTCTGTGGCAAGATAATTTACCCGCCAGCCATTGCGCCGATGATGCGAAACGGTTCAGAGCCGTTGGCGATGCTTTCTGGCAGCGGCTTGTCTGGTGCCTCATGGGACCAATCCTGCCCGGCGGCAAAAAAGCGAATGAAGTCACGACGTTTGTGCGTGCTGTGGTCGCGCACCGTGCCGCGCAAAACCGGATACAGTTCTTCCACCTTGTCCAGGATGGCTTGCTGAGTGATGGGGCCATCTAATTCCAAATGCACTTCTTTGCCCACCCTGGCCAGATTGCGCAGATGGAACGGTAACGTTACGCGAATCATGGCAGCGTCTGTACCTCAATGGACAAAACTTTGGGAAGATTTTCGGCAATCGCCTGCCAGTTATCCCCCGAATCGGCCGAGGCGTACACTTGGCCGCCCGTCGTGCCGAAGTAGATGCCGCAAGAGGGCAGCGTGTCCACCGCCATCGCGTCCCGCAAAATGTTGACATAACAATTCTCTTGCGGCAGGCCGTTAGTCAGCGCTTCCCACTCGTTGCCGCCGCTGCGGCTGCGGTAAACGCGCAGTTTGCCTTCCGGCGGGTAATGCTCCGAATCACTCTTAATCGGCACCACGTAAACCGTTTCCGGCTCGTGGGCGTGCACGGCAATGGGGAAGCCAAAGTCGGTGGGCAGGTTGCCGCTAATCTCGTGCCACAGGTCGCCAGCGTTGTCGCTGCGCATCACATCCCAATGCTTTTGCATAAACAGCACATTGGGCCGCGAGGGGTGCAGCGCGATGTTGTGGACGCAGTGGCCCACTTCGGCTTCTGAATCGGGCAGTTCGTAGGGGGAGACCAACCCTTCGTTAATGGGTCGCCATGTCTCGCCGCCGTCATCGGTGCGGAAGGCACCAGCAGCAGAGATGGCTACAAAAATGCGATTGGGGTTGCCGGGGTCCAGGGCGATGGTGTGCAGGCACATGCCGCCTGCGCCAGGCTGCCACAAATGCCCCTTCACTTCGCGCAAGCCGGGCAGTTCCTGCCAGCTTTGCCCACCGTCGTTGGAGCGGAACAGCGCGGCGTCTTCGATGCCCGCGTAGACCGTATCTGCATCAGTGAGGGAAGGTTCCAGGTGCCAGACGCGCTTGAACTCCCAGGGGTGCTGCGTGCCGTCGTAAAACTGGTGGGTACCGGGATCGCCGTCGTAGGTAAATTCGTTGTTGACCGCTTCCCAGGTTTTGCCGCCGTCATCGGAGCGCTGGATGAGCTGGCCAAACCAGCCCGTTGATTGGGAGGCGTAGATGCGGTTCGGATTAACGCGCGAACCTTTCATGTGGTAAATCTCCCAACCGGCAAAGTGGGGGCCGCTCACGTCCCAATTCTGCCGCTTTTCATCGGAGGTGAGAATAAATGCACCTTTTTTGGTACCAACTAAAACACGTACGCCGCTCATGATTTTTCTCCTTATTTGGGATTACTTCTTTTTCTTTTTTGCTGCTGCTTTTGCCAGATTTTCGGTGACTCTAAATTGAACAATTTTGGTGATTAAGGCATACGGCATCGGCCTGTCGTAAGGAAATTGCACGGAGCCTTTTCCGCCTTTGTACTGGGCCAGTTCCTCTTTGAACTGCTCCAGCCCAGAGGGAACCGGGTAGAAACCAAGGTGTTCTTTGAATGCGCCAAAGTGTACGAGATTGCCTTCCAGCTTGAAGGTGGGCATGCCGTAACTGATCGCTTCGGTGGCCTGGGGAGCGGCCGTTTTTATCGTTTCCCGCACCTTTTGTAGAATTTCCTGCACATCCGTTGGGAAGGCGGCAATGTAGTCATCAATTGTGGTTGGTTTTGCAGATTCAGTTTTCATTTACTTAAGACCTTTGACAAATTAACTGGTTGGTGAGCCGCTACTCAAAGTCCGTTCGCCAAATTAGGCCTCAACGTATGCCTTTTCAAGCGTTGCCACGTCCAATTTCACCATCTTCAGCATAGCATCCATCACTGCCTTTACTTTCTTCGGGTTGTCGTCGTTGATGAGTTCCATGAAGCGTCGGGGCACGATCTGCCAGGAAACGCCAAACGGATCGGTAATCCAGCCACATTGCACTGGCGTAGCACCGGCGCTGACCAGCTTATCCCAGTACGCGTCAACTTCGGCCTGATTCTCACAATCGACAAAAAGTGAAAAGGCATCGGAAAATTTAAAGTAGGAGCCGCCATTGTATCCCATGAATTTTTGCCCTCCGATGACAAATTCGGCCGCAGTAACCGGGCCGTCTTCTCCAGCGTGAGAAACATTTGTGATCTCGGAATCCGGGAATGTAGCGGTGTAAAACGCGATCGCTTCTTCAAGTTGATCGTTAAACATCAAAAACGGTGTCACTTTAGTCACGAGTTCGTTTCCTTGTAGCTTGCGCAAAATATCCGGTAAATCCGCTGAGTAAGCGGCAATGTATTCATCAATCGTCGCTGGTTTTTCATAATTTTTTGTCCTTCACGCTCGTGCGGAGCGCATCGCTTTTGTCTTGTCGATGGCTTTATTGGTCACCATGTCCTGATAAGCGTCACTTTCCATGCCGAAGAGCGCAATTTTGCCCTCGTCGTTGCTGTGGACGCCCCAGCCGTACCGCTTGGGTAACGGCGAGGCGCGAAAACAGGCTTGCCCCTTGGCGAAGAAAAGTTCGCGCTGCCCGGCCAATTCTTCTTCGGGAATCTGGTTGCGCTGGGCAAAGACGGCAAACAAAACGTCGTCTGAGGTGAATTGGTAAGGATGGTTGTGCAGCAGTTCATACTGCAAATTGGCCACCGTTTTGTTGCCCTTTTCTGGCGGGATTTCGCCGTGGGTAGCTGGACAATCTTCGGCCACTTCGATGAGTGTGTTGAAGTAATTGGTTGTTTTCATGGTTTATTTTTCCAGTTGATTGGTTTGGGTTAACGGCCGTATCCAAAATCAGCCGCCGCTATCAACCAGACTATCGGTAAAATTTTTCACCTTGGGCATCTTGCCCAACTCAATTTCTAATCCTTCGGCCTGCAAGCGAGCGGCCTGGGCCGTTTTGCCGCCTGGGTAAACCGAAAGAAGGCCGCCATCCTGATTGATGACCCGCCAGGACGGGACAGTGCTGCTGGCATCCTGGGCAATCGCTTTGAGCGCTTTGCGAGTGGTGACCGGGCAGGTGCCCTGCACGTTGAACTGCACCGTGAGCGTTTGGCGTAGTTGCGTGGTCGTCAGCAGCCGTGATGCCGGAATTTGGGCGACGAGCGCGGCAACGGTGGCGACCGACGGCAGCAGCATTTTGCCAGTCGTACCAAAAAATTTCACTCGTTCCGGCGGAATATCGACAATTAAATCTTCTTGAAGTGCCATAGTTGCCTCTTTGGATGGGAACGGCCGTTACGCTCTTAGCGTACACAATGCCTGGCGAACTTCGCCCAGGTGGTAAGCGGTGTGCACAATCATGGCGATCGCCCCGCCAATTTCGTTCTCGTTGTGCCATTCACCCTGGTCGGCGATGAGCTGTTTGATGCGGTTGTAGCTTTCGCGCAGTTCGTCTTGGATGGTTTGCCATTCCTGGGGGGAAACGGCCGTTGTCTCCCGCCAAATCTTGCCCCAATCCACCCGCTCAAACTTCTGGGTACGCACATTTTCTTCCAGCACGTCCAGGTAAAAGGCGGTGTGCTTTACCTGCGCCGCCAGCGTCGCGCACTTGCCCCCCACGGGAATGGACGCTTCTTCAGCCGAAATGGTGGCCAATGTTTCAAAAAACGAGGTGCCTTTGTCTAAATAAATGCCCCGAACCTGATCAAATGTTTCATCGAGCAGCAGGTACAGAGATTTTTTGAATAGTTCACTATCTATTGTGGTTGACATAAATATTTCTCCCGCGAAACCTCCCGGAGGTTTCGACCGTGTGATTGTGGATTTAATCAACCTCCGGGAGGTTGGTTATGCCGGGGGCGAAGGTAAGACCCTGTTCTGCCAACGCTTCACGCAAATGCCGGATTGCTTTGGGACCCATGCCGTGCAGTTTGAGCAGCTCTGCCTCACTGATTGCGGTGAGCTGAGCCAGATTTTCTATTCCGGCGGTCGCCAGCGCCCGCTGGGCCGGTTGAGACACACCTTTGGGCCAGGTGGTTTGATTTGACATAAATATTCTCGCTTAACGGGTTGGTTCGAAGTTGTTTGCGCCGTAGGCGACCCAGGTTTGGACTAATTGGGCGATGGCGGCGGCGTGGGTTTGGAGGAAACGGCAGTCTTCCACCTTCACCACAAACCGCTTATCCGCCACCCACTCAACCAGTCCCGTCTTATCCTCGAACAGCCGATTGCCAGTTTTGGTGTCCTTGCCCTTGGGGCCAGTATGGAAAATCAAAGAAACCGCGCCATAGTTTCGAAAGTTGAAGGTGATGATGTCGTTGCCGTTCAGCGCGTAGCTGGGTGCATTCCATTTTACCCCTTCTACCAGAGCAGGTGCGGCCTGCATCACCAGCGTACGCACCGCGTCGATTAGCGCACTGTCTGGATGATCCAGCAGGGACAACAATTGCTCAATAGTTTGAGCTTTCATAAGCACCTCTTTGGCAAGGTTTTGTAGTGTATCTTTTTGTTGCCCGAATGTTGTAGAAAAAAGGTGAAAAATCAGCGAGTTTTTGGGCAAATAGAACGTTGATTGTAGAACAAATATTCTATTTCGTCTAGAGCACGAACATTAAAATTTTACCGTATGATGAACAGAATAATTCCTAGAACGACGAGCCAGGCCCCAGCCAGACTAAAACGCCCCAAGAATGTACGAATTTTCAAGCCGTTGGCCTCTCGACCAAGAAATTGGGCGGGTCTGTCACTCATGCGCTCACCTCAATAGAAAATTTCATTAGATTTGCAAACGTTGGTATCGTAGGTAGACGACGCCGGATTGAAACGGCCGTGTTTCCACCAGTCTCAGGTTGCGCGTCGAAACACCCGGCGGCAGGAACGGGATGCCTTCGCCCAAAATCACCGGATTGAGAAACAGTTTGTACTCGTCAATCAGGTTGTGCTGGATGAGCGCGGCGGCCAGCGTTGCCCCGCCCACGTCAATAACGCCACCCGACTCTTGCTTCAGGCGGCGAATTTCTGCGACAGCGTCTTCGCGAACCAGCGTCGTGTTGCCTTCAACGGTGTCCAGCGTGGACGAGAAGACAATTTTGGGCTTGGCTTGCCAGATGTGGGCAAACTCCCGCTCAAAATCCAGGATGGTGGGGTCTTGATCGGCCGTTTGCCAGTAGCGCATGGTTTCGTAGAGGCGACGGCCGTAAACATACAAACCTACTTCGCGCTCCTGATTGTTGATGAAGGTGTGCAGTTCCTCGTCAATCAGCACCCAATCCAGCGCCCCATCAGGCCGGGCCACAAAGCCATCCAGCGAAACCATCATGCCATAGGTAAGTTTGCGCATGGCTTTACTCGGGTTGCGCAGGGGCGAGGAATTGGCAAACGGCCGTTCCCAGCGCCAGATCATAACAAATGTTGTAATGGGTTCTGCCCGGCAAAATTGCCAATTGAGAATTCGGCAGATGGGCGTTGTCCCAGCCAGCATCTTGCTGCCCACCGCCTAACAAGGCAAAAAATTCGGCGGCGTGGGACGGAGGCAGGCTATCGGCATCGCCGAAGACAAGCAAGGTGGGGATCGTTAGCGCCGCCACCTCTTCAGACCAATCATATGGCTGGCGCATTAAATCTCCCATTTTATCGAGCAGCGTGGGGAAATTTTCCGGCTGAGGCGCGATGCGGACATACTCCTGGTACACAGGTGACGGTTTCATAAACTCAGCCGCAGCGCCAGTTAATTGATCCATGCTGGCTAAGACACCTGGATACCAGCCATGCCGCTTGAAAGCCGTGGAAACAAGAACCAGTTTGTCTACAACTTCCGGATGTTGAATGGCGGTCCGCAAGGCGACACCACCGCCCAACGAATACCCCATCAGGTGAACCTTATCCAGGTTCAACTGTTGAATGAGGGCAGCAATATCTTCCGCCATCAATTCATAACGAATCGGGCGGTCGATATCGGCCGTGTGGCCGTGAGCTTGCAGTTCAACGGCAATGACCTGAAAGGAGTCGGCCAGCTGCCACAACACGTCGCCGAACATGGTATTTACCCCCAGCCCGCCGTGCAGCAAGATTAACGGCCGTCCCGAACCATGGATTTCATAGTACAACGCTAAACCATTCACAGAAGCATAATTGCCCGACAATTTTTGTTGCATTTTTACCTACCTGATGACAGGAAATCTTTTTGCAGCTATTGCTAAATTTTTTGAATTTGTTGAATCGAAAACAGGGTGGAATTGTAGAACAAAATTTCTAATTTGTCTAGATTCAAACGATGCCTGAAGTAAGAAATTTGCCGTCGGAAATATCCATCTGGCTGTTAATGCAGGCGTTGTGCTTACCGCTTATTCACCTTTGTCCACATAGCGGCGCTTCCATTCGTACAGCTTGTTGATCGCTTCCAGGGGCGACATGGTGTTGACGTCCAGCGCTTGCAGCTCGTCTAAAATGGGGCTGGATTCGGGGAAGAGGGCCATTTGCTGCACACTGTTGAGGCGGCTGGGTTCAACGGCCGTTGTCGGGGCATGTTCCTCCAACTCCTGCAAAATTTCGTTGGCCCGATTGATCACGTCACGCGGCAGGCCCGCCAATTGGCCCACGTGGATGCCGTAGCTCTGGTCCGCCCCGCCGGGCACAATCTGGTGCAAAAAGATGACCTTGTCCCCTTCCTCAGCCACAGCGACGTTGTAGTTGCTCACCAGTGGCAGCAAATCGGCCAGGCCAACCAGCTCGTGGTAATGCGTGGCAAAGAGGGTGCGCGGCTTGAGGCGCGGATGGTTGTGCAAATATTCGATGATGGCCCAGGCGATGGCCAGGCCGTCGTAGGTGCTGGTGCCCCGGCCAATTTCGTCCAAAATGAGCAGGGAGCGGTGGGTGGCGTGGTTGAGAATTTCGGCCGTTTCCACCATCTCGACCATGAAGGTGCTGCGCCCGGCGTGCAGCTCGTCGTGCGCGCCGATGCGGGTGAAGATGCGGTCCACCAGCCCGATTTCGGCGCTGTCGGCGGGCACAAAGCTGCCAATCTGGGCCATCAGCACAATCAGCGCCACCTGCCGCAAATAGGTGCTTTTACCAGACATATTCGGCCCGGTGATGATTTGGATGCGCTCGCTGCCATCCATTTGCACGTTGTTGGGCACAAAGCGCTCTAGCTTGAGCGTTTGCTCTACGACGGGATGACGGCCGTTTACAATCGCAATTCGGTTGTCATTCGTGAGCACGGGCCGAACGTACCCCTGCATCGCGGCGGCTTCGGCCAGGGCAGCGGCTACATCCAGCTGGGCCAGAACGTTGGCCGTTTTGAGCAGCCGCTTGGCGTACTGGGCCACCTGCTGACACACTTCGCTAAAGACGCGCCGCTCAATTTCCAAAATGCGTTCCTCGGCGTTGAGGATGAGCGTTTCATACTCTTTCAGCTCTGGGGTGATGTATCGCTCCGCATTGGTCAGCGTTTGCTTGCGGATGTAATCCTCCGGTACGCGGTCGCTGTGGGTCCGGGTGACCTCGATGTAGTAGCCAAACACCTTGTTGAAGCCCACCTTCAATGAGCTGATGCCGCTGCGCTCCCGCTCACGTGGCTCCAGCTGGGCCACCCACTCCCGCGCATGGGCCGATGAGTTCATCACCCCATCCAGCTCTGCCGAAAAGCCGGGCCGAATGACGCCCATCTTGTTCAGATTGGTCGGCGCTTCCTGGGCGATGGCTTGTTCAATCACGCTGGCGGCTTCGGTGCAACGGTCGAGATTGGCGATTAGAGATTGGAGACTGGCGATTGGCGATGGCTCACCGTTCACCGATGACCGATTACCGTTCACCGATAACTGAGTACCAATTTCCGGCACAGCGGAGAGCGCCACGCCAATGTACTCCAAATCACGCGGGGTCGCTTTACCGCTGAGGACGCGATTGGTCAGCCGCTCCAGGTCGGGCAGCCCTTTGAGCGTGGCCCGCAGGTCGGCCCGCAGCAGAGCGTCGTTGAAGAATGTGTCTACCTGGTTGAGACGGCCGTTTAGCGATTCCACATTCAGCAAAGGGCGCGAAATCCGGTCACGCAGCCGCCGCGTACCCATTGGCGTAACGGTCTTGTTCAGCACCTTCAGCAGCGAGCCGCTGCGTTCGCCACCCAGCGATTCCGTGAGTTCCAGGTTGCGCCGCGTGGCCGTGTCCAGGGCCATGAACCCTTCGACGCTGTACGTCGCCAGCCGCTGAATTTGGCCGACGGCTCCTTTTTGCGTCTCTTGCAGATAATACAAAATCGCCCCGGCCACCCGCGTGGCCAACGATTTACCCTCGCAGCCGAAGGCGGAGAGCGACTCCACGCCAAAGTGGCGCAGCAGGGTTTGCCGGGCGTTGCCTTCTTCAAAACGCCAGTCGGGCAGGCGGCTGATCGCTTTGGCTTCGCCATTGGGTTGGTAAGCCAGTTCGCTGTCGGGCAGCAGCAGTTCGGCGGGGGCTAACCGGGCCAGCTCTTCCGTTAGGCGGCGACGGCCGTTAAACTGGGTGGTAGCAAATTCGCCCGTGGTCACATCGGCGTAGGCCAGGCCCACACGGTCGCCTTCCAGGAGAACGGCCGTTAAATAATTGTTGCGTCCGGCGTCCAGCATCCCCGGCTCGATGACCGTGCCTGCGGTAAACACGCGCACCACTTCACGCGGCATCAGCCCCTTAATTTGCGAGGCGTCCCCAATTTGCTCGCACAGTGCCACCTTGTACCCTTTGGCAATCAGCCGGGCAATGTACCCCTCGGCGGCGTGGTGTGGTACGCCCGCCATCGGTGTGCGCTGGTTTTTGCCTTGCGGGCGGCTGGTGAGCACCAAATCCAGCTCTTCGGCGGCCAGTTTGGCATCGTCGTCAAACGTCTCGTAAAAGTCACCCAGGCGAAAGAAAACAATCGCATCCTGATGCTGCGCTTTGATGTCTAAATATTGTTGACGGCTGGGGGTGACTTTGCTTTTGGCCATTCTTACTCCATAAGACCCAAAGGGTTTGATGGTAACATTTTCCGCATGATTCAGAACAAACCTTTTGGGTCTGTACAGCACTTATGCAGCTTGTAAGCATAGCGAGGACGGGGGCAATTGGCAAAAAAAGAGCCTTGCCGAAGCAAGGCTCTTCTCTGGTGATGCCTGAAAAATTTATTCAATCATCAAGCATCAATTTACAAGTTCAACGATTATCGAACGATGCGGAAGCCATCCATCGCTTCGCCGCCAAAGCCAAAGGCTGAACCATCCCAATACATGCTAAACGAGCAAGCTGTGGTGGTTCCCAGGGAGCTTGGCGTACAAACGAAGATGTCTGCGCCGTCGCCGCTTACCCCAGATACCGAGAAGCTGCCTCGTGTTGTGAGATAGAGATCGCCAGTGGTTTCATCAATCCAGGCCCCCCAAACATCTTCGCTGCTTGAGGTACTCAGCCCCACATCGGAGCCATCGAACAAGGCAGCCCATGTGCCACTGGTGGTGGAGCCCAGGCTGGTAGGCGTGAAGATAATGAGGTCTTCATCTTGAATACCAGAAACGCCAGGAACAGACGCGCTGCCCGCCGTGCTAATGACAAGACGGCCGTCTGACAACACAGAAACGGCGTCAATGTCTTCACTGTTCTGGGTCAGACCCACATCCGAGCCATCGAAATAGAACTCAAATGTGCCAGCTGTATTTGATCCAGTGGACGTGGGGATAAACCGCACGATGTCGGAGTCATCTACAGAGCCAATTCCGGTAATGGAGGTCGGCGAGACAAAACTGAGTAGGATGCTGCCATCGGGCAAGAAACTGAAAGCGGCCGTATCCTGCGCACTGCTGCCTCCCAAGCCTACATCCGAGCCATCCATAAAGAGGCTCCAGGTACCAGTGGTTGTGTTATATGCCAGGATGTCTTCGTCTGCGAAGGAAACACCACCAACTGACCCGTTGGAAGAAGAACTTACATAAATGACCTCACCTGTACCTGGCTGAGGGGTATTCGTTGGGGTCGGTGGAACTGGTGTGTTGGTGGCCGTCGGCGGAACAGAGGTGTTGGTGGGAACCGGCGTGTTGGTAGCCGTTGGCGGAACCGAAGTGTTGGTTGGTACCAAGGTGTTGGTTGGCGTCGGCGGGATTGGTGTGTTGGTGGGTGTGTTGGTGGCCGTCGGCGGAACCGAGGTGTTGGTTGGTAGCGGTGTATTCGTAGCGGTTGGTGGAATTGGCGTGTTGGTTGCCGTAGCTGGAATTCCAACCGTACAAACTTCCAAGCTCCAACCGTTCAGGCTGCCGCCATCCAGATTGGCATTGTCATCAACTCGCAGTGTCCAGGTGCCGTTGGCGCTCTGCCCATCAAAGGCAGAAAGCGGGCTACTGGGTTGGTAAGTACCGCCATCGGTGGGCGGGCAAGGCCAACTGCCGGGAGCTGCTTCATCGTCCAGATTGATGTTGAAGTTGTCCTGGCTGCTGCAAGAACGAGCCATAATTTGAACTTCGGTGCCCCCTGGGCTGGTCAGGTTAAAGTCCAGATCGTTGATCCAGGTGTGGGTACCGTTCAGATTGAGTACGTTAATGTCGTCAATGGTGCCGCTGCCGGAGATGCTCAGCACAGAACTTACGCTTGGCGTGCCGCTGGTGGAAATGGTCTTGGGCACATCGGTGCTGTTATAAACGGTACAGGTGCCGGGAACGGGCGTGTTGGTTGGCAAGGGTGTGTTGGTTGCGGTTGCCGTTGGCCCTGGAGTGGGGGTTGGCCCGGTGGTGCAGCTGCCAAAGGAGTAGGAGCCAATATAGGTCCCCCAACGGCCGCTTGTGGTGCCAGTGTTTTTGCTATACTCGCCCAAATACCAGAAAGTCGTTCCGTTGGGATCAATCGTCATTTCGGTGTAATCACCCCAGCGGCGCGGTGCAGTGGCTTCAAACGAGGTGTAAGAAATTTCACCAGATTTAAGCAGCACTTCTGCTTGTAGTGTGCCTGCTGGATCGGTGGATTGACGCCCGGTTACGTATACACTGGGGAAGATACTGCTGCTGGATTTGGTATAGCCCACAGCCATGTCGTTACAATGGTTTACGGCTAAATCCGGGAATTGGCGATATTCGCCGTTGCTACTGTAAACGCCAGCATTGACCACGGCGGCGGTAGCGGGGTTGATTTGTGCCCAGCGCACACAGTTGACGGTGCCACTGCCGGGATTACAGCCAATAGCCATGGTAGTCCAGGCAAAACCGTTGCGGTATTCAAAATCCTGCGGTCGCCAATCGTTGCCTTGCAGCGTGCCACCGCTGGCCTGCGGGAAGGAGACCGTATTTGCGGCCGTTACGCCCGTAGCTGTGTTCAAGTTCGCCACACCAACAGTGCTGAAGGTGTTGCTACCAAAAGGGTTGCTCCAGGAATAGATGGTGTGGTTGGCGCCGTTGTATCCAGTTTCCGCGATGAAGTAGTGGGGGCCACTGGTGGGCCAAGTGCCTTGGTTCCAGCCATGCAGGTTAAGTGGCTGAGGTGTGTCGTCGTTGGCACCCAAATTGCGCATAACGGAAGTCGCGGCCTGACCAGCGTACATTTGTGCCTTGTTAAAGGCCCAGATGCGGGAATCCATGAAGCTGCTAGTCGTGTTGTTGAACATATTCGCGCCCATGTAAATGGCGTCGTTGCCGACACCAGCATGGGGGTAATCAAAGAAGATGCTTGCGCTGCCTGTGCTAAATGAGTAAATGTTCCAACTGCCGGTAGGGTCGCTGGTTTGGGAGACGGCCAGACAGTAATCGGTGCCATTGGCATCAATGCCCAGAATGTAGCGGTCTTCACGCTCATCATAGAGGGCGTTGGGGTCGAATACGCCAGTGCAGTTGGTGTTTGAGCCCATGAAGCTGGCAAAGGTGGTGGGGCCGACTAGGCTGTTACCACTTTTATCGTAAATTTCAAAAGCAACGTTGACAACGGCAATGACATGGTTGGGACCAACGGCCAATTCTGGATCTGGTGGTACGTTGCCGCCGCCGCCGCAACATTCAGTGTAATCCATTGAAGCGAAGCTAACGCCAGAGGTGGGGGCAAGTGCTGCAGGGCCAGTCGGCGCTATCTGAACGTTTTCGCTGCTGGGCAGGGTCAGGGCTTCTGCTTGCAAAAGAGCCATTTGGCTTTCTGGTAAGCGGAAAAATTCTTCTTGCAGATCAATTTCGCCGCGCTGCCAGCGGTCGTACTGGTTGTTGGGGTCGTAAACGCCGGCAGGAACATCTGCCAGGTTAACGGTGGTGGGGAGTGAGATGGTTGTTTCTACAATTTCGCCAATGGCGTCTCGGTCGCCTATATCTACAGGGGCAAAGGCTTGAATTGCCTGTTGCCGTTCGGCTGATTCCGGGGTGGGGCCACTGGCCAGGCTAAGGAGCCAGATGCCGCAAAAGAGGAACAGCAGCAAACCGACTAATCGTGTCCATTTTTTCCAAGATGTCATTTTCCTTCCTCCATTGAAGAGTGCAGTTTTTGTGTGATGTGGCCATACGGCCGTTACCTATGTGACTTGGTGTGAGCTATGTTTGCAGGGTGGAACCGGTGTTTAGGAAGGATACGGCCGTACAGGGCTGTACGATCCGCGTGTAATGTTTCTTTGCTCCGGTTGCTTTTATACCTCCTTAGATGCAGCTTGCCTGGGAACGGCCGTTTTGCCGGGCAGCAACGGGCCAACCGGGATGGCTGCACGTACCAAACGCGCTTTTACAACAAAAGACAAGCGCCCGTGGTGCGGGTAGCTTTGTTTACTTGATTGTTGAAACACAGAGCAGCAGAGGCTCTGTGCTAAATAATCGTTTAGGTGTCGGGGGCAGGCTCAAGCAATATTTTTTTGTGCCCACTGCTCCAGGCGACTGCGGTGGCGGCCTTCCAGTTTTGTTAACGGCCGTATCTTCTTCATTGCCTCGTTTGCTTCGTCAAAACTCATGCCTTGGTACTGCATGAGGTAGGCGGCCAAAATAGTGGCGGAGCGACCGCGCCCTTTGGCACAGTGGATAAGAACGGTACGACCATCAGCTACTTGTTTGTGCACAAACGCTACGCCCTCTTCAATTATTTCTTCGGAAGGTACTGTTACATCCAATACTTTGAGTTGTTTGTAGGTGATGTCATGCTGTTGGTACAGATTCACGTCATCCTCTCGTTCAGCGCGAATGTTAAGAACGGCCGTAATCTCATTGTCCAACAAAAATTTGTAATCACGGGAATAGTGTGGCGCACCGCCCAACCAGAGTTGCGGGGTAATTTCATCAAACCAGCGTTGTCCCAAAATCTTCTCATAGGTAAAGCGAATCAATGGAAAAAACTTGTCAAATAGCCAATGAATTGGGTTCATAGGCGCAATAGGATAGCAGGATAGCATTAAAAATCAACGCTAACCTACAAAATAGCTGCAAATTTACCTAAACCAGTCGGTATTCAGCGTGATTTGCATACTCTTACGTATGCAGCAGTCGCATAATATGCATGAGGTGACAGTTGTCATGCCTGCCCGTGCCTAAAATCACTTCTCCTGCATATGCAGCACCTTTATACTGGTACCCATAGCGTGAAATTTATCACAAACGGGTAACAGAATGACACAAATGCTCACAGCCAAAGAGATACAGGCAATTTTAGAAATCGATCGTTCCACGGTGTATCGCATGGCCGAAGACGGCCGTTTGCCAGCGGTAAAAGTAGGTCGCCAATGGCGCTTCCCGTCTGAGCAGATCAACGCCTGGTTGGCCGAACGCCAACTGAGCCACACCCCTCAAGCACCTACATTGGGCAAGCAATCCATCGCCGCGCAGTTTCCAGTGGAATGTGTACAAATGGTGCAAGACACCTTTGCCGAAGCGCTGGGTGTGATGCTCATCATTACCGACATGAACGGCAAGCCGATGACTCAATTTAGCAACCCTTGCGGTCTATTTTCCGCCCTGGCAACTAACGAAACGCTGTGGCAAAAATGCATGATTCATTGGCAAGAGATGGCCGATTTTCTCAGTTTGCAGCCCCAATATGTAGATAGCTACCTCGGTTTATTGTGTACCCGCGCGTACATTCGGTCGGGTGCCGAACTGAAGGGGATGGTCTTTGCTGGAGGCATTGCGCCGGAGGTTTGGCCTTTGCCAACTGAGCGCCTGGAAACTATTGCCACTGATTTAGATGTGTCACCACACTTAATTACGAACCATTTGGATGATGTGTTTTCCCTCTCCGCAGACCAAAAAGCACACGTCCTGACCCTGGTGCAAAAAGTCGCCAACGTTGTCTCGCACATCTTGCATGAGCGTGAACGCTTGTTGGCCTAACAATAAATTGCGCATTTGCAGCGGTATCTGCTTTAGTCGGATGCCAAGGAGCAAGAGATGAAAAAATTATTGATACTCGGTGCAGGCACTGCCGGCACGATGGTGGCCAACAAATTGAGCCATGTGCTCAGCCGTGATGAATGGAAGATCACCATTGTTGATCAGGAAGAAACCCATTATTACCAGCCAGGATTTTTGTTCATTCCTTTTGGTATTTATGGCGAAAATGATGTGATCAAGCCCAAGCGGGATTACATTCCGGCTGGCGTGGAAATGATAGTTTCTGAGATTGAACTGATTGAGCCGGACGAAAACCGCGTTCGCATTGCCAAAGACGGCCGTATGCTCCATTACGACTACCTCATCATTGCCACTGGCACTCATCCCCGCCCCGAAGAAACCCCCGGCCTGACAGAAGCTGAATGGCGGCACACCATCCACGACTTTTACACCTACGAGGGTGCTGTGGCCCTGGCCAAACATTTACGCACCTGGCAAGGCGGCAAGCTGGTCGTCAGCATTATGGAACTGCCCTACAAATGCCCGGTGGCCCCACTGGAATTCATCTTTTTGGCAGATTGGTACTTCCACCAGCGCAACATGCGTGACCGCGTTGAACTGACACTGGTCACGCCGCTGCCCGGCGCGTTTACCAAACCGCGCGCGGCCAGCCTGTTGGGCAATATTTTGGAAGAGAAAAACATTCATATCGTCAATGAGTTTTATCCAGAGCGGGTAGAGCCAGAAGACAAGCTGCTGATCTCTTATGACGAAGTTGAGGTGCCGTACGATCTGTTGATTACCGTTCCGGTGAACATGGGTGCGGATGTAATCGGCCGTTCCGGATTGGGTGATGAACTTAACCACGTGCCGGTAGATAAACACACCTTCCTTTCCACGGAATACGACAACATCTTTGCCCTGGGCGATGCCGCCGCCTTGCCCACCTCCAAAGCTGGCTCGGTGGCCCATTTTGCCGCCGAAGTGTTTGTAGAGAACTTCCTCAGCTATATCGAAGGGCAAGAGATGGTGGTGCAGTTTGACGGCCACGCCAACTGCTTTATTGAATCCGGCTTTGGTAAAGGGATTCTCATTGATTTCAACTACGATGTGGAACCGCTGCCCGGCAAATTCCCCTTACCTGGCATTGGCCCCTTCTCGCTGTTGCAAGAATCAGAAATGAACCATTGGGGCAAAATGATGTTCCGCTGGATGTATTGGAATATTTTGCTCAAAGGCAAAGAGATGCCGATTACGTCCCAAATGACAATGGCGGGTAAGTGGAGCTGAGTTGGTGAACGGTAATCGGTGAACGGTTTTCTGATAACCGATTACGGATAACGGATTACCGATAACGGAGTGTAAAGATGGATCAGACAATTTCGGAACTGAACCAAAAGATTGATGCATTGACGGAGCAGGTTGCCTTTTTGGCAGAAGAAGCGCGTCAGCAAAAGCGGCGTCGCCAGGAGTGGGAGGAGCTGCAAAATGATTTGACGCCCGTCGCTGGAGAGCTTTACCGGTTGTCGGTGGAGCAACTCAATGAAATTGAAAGCTATGTGCAGCTAGAAGACGGGCTGCGGCTGTTCAAACGGCTCATGCGCAACACGCGCAATCTGGAACAGATGCTGGACCAGATGGAGAGCCTGGCGGCGATGTGGCAGGATTTGAATCCGCTGTCGCAAGATGCTTTCCTGACGGTGATGCACCGTCTGGATGAAATGGAGCGCAAAGGGTACTTTAATTTCGCTCGTGGCGGCATGGCCATTATGGACAATGTGGTGACTTCTTTTACCCAAGAGGATGTGCAGCAGTTGGGCGAAAACATTGTGCTGATTTTGCAGGCGGTTAAGGAGATGACCCAACCGGAAATTATGACGATGATGCGGAATACGGCCGTAATCATGCGCGAAGAAGAAGCCCCGGTTGATGTCTCCATGTTTACGATTTTGAAACAACTCAACGACCCGGCCGTGAAGCGTGGCCTGTCCAAGACGTTGTCTGTATTAAGAACAGTTTCTGAAAATTAAATTTACTTCACCTGTTTGGGATTTGCGTTTGCAGTGCCCAAGGGAAAAAAGGAAAACAAAATGTCTACGAATAGAGAAATTGCTGGCAAACTGGTTGAGTTTGATGATGATGGATTTATGGCAAATGCCCAGGATTGGAATGAGCAAATTGCTGAGGAATTGGCCACGGATTTGGGAATCACACCCTTGTCGGAAGACCATTGGAAAGTAATTCGTTTTTGCCGGGATGACTTTTCCACGCAAGGGGATGCCCCCACGCTGCGTCGCATTACCAAGGTTGGCGGGGTTTCCACCAAAGATTTGTACCAACTGTTCCCCAAAGG
The DNA here is from genome assembly GCA_020634455.1 of Ardenticatenaceae bacterium. GTDB lineage: Bacteria > Chloroflexota > Anaerolineae > Promineifilales > Promineifilaceae > Leptofilum. The sequence goes on from JACKBQ010000001.1 coordinate 3,753,400, forward strand.
CCCGGCGAAAAAAGTAGCTTACGTCGCTGGTCTCAAGAAGCCATCGGGCTGCATTTAGAATCTATCCGAAAAAGCCACAGAGGAAAAAGAGGCTTATGAGAAATGAACTTTCGCCTCTAAATCGCTCTGTGAGCTCTGTGGCAATTATTCGGTACTTAAGAAAACTATTTTTCAAATGATTGGTGTGTGAATTTTTGCGGATACCGCAGGAGAAAATCTAATGTTTAACGATGATAAAGAACGCAAACTGTGCATTATTTGTTCGAAAGGTACGCTCGATATGGCGTACCCTGGTCTGGTTTTGGCCAACGCTGCCTTGATGGAAGGTATTGACGTGACGATGTTCTTCACCTTTTGGGGTTTGGACATCATTAACAAGCGGAAAATGAACCACTTGAAGTTTGTGCCAATTGGAAATCCCAGTATGCCGATCCCTAATGCGATTGGTGGGCTGCCAGGGATGACCAATGTGGCAACGGCCGTTATGAAACGCGAGATCAAGCACCTGGACTTCCCCGAAGTTGGTGAATTTTTAGAGATGATCCATGACGCCGGGGGCAAGATGTATGCCTGTAAAATGTCGGTAGATATGTTTGGCGATATGTACATGATGAAAGAAGAAGACATTGCCGACGTGGTAGATGCTGTGGTTGGCGCAACCGACTTCATGGAAATGAGTGAAGACGCCCAAATCATCTTCATTTAATTTGCGGCTAATTTTACATAACGTTAAATAAGAAGCGTCTGGTTGTTTGCCAGGCGCTTTTTTGTTTGCTACGCAATTTTCATGGTTCAAACGGTTGTTTCGTGCTAACGTTTTGTTTATGCAACGGCCGTATCCTTGGTCGCTTGTACAAATTACACGTTTTTTATGGGACTGTATGGCTTTTACCGACAAAGAATTGAAATTTGACTGGCGCAAGCATCTTGCCCAGACCTGGCAAACGATCAACCACAAATTGCACCCGGCCAAACCCGCTGCCCGGCCGGGGATGGGAGCCATTCCCCACGCCAACGGCACCGTCTTTCGCGTGTGGGCGCCCCATGCCGACGCTGTTTTTGTCACCGGTTCCTTCAACAACTGGCACCGCAGCCAGATTCCACTGGCGCAAGAAGCAAATGGCATCTGGTCGGCCAACGTGCCAGAGGCACGCATTGGCGACGCCTATAAATTTGTGCTCAAGCGTGGCGGCCAGCAACTCCTGCGCACGGATCCGTATGCCAAAGATGTGCGCCCACCTTACCATGATGGGGTGGTGCGCAATGGATTTGTGGCGGGGTTGGATACGCCTGTCCTGAGCAACGTCGAAGGAGCCGTTTCTCCCACCGCCCCCACCTTCCAACCACCCGCCCTGCATGAACTCGTTATCTACGAACTGCACGTTGGCACCTTTGGCGATGAAGCAGGCAATCCCCCCTACAACTTCGACGCCGTCATCAAAAAACTGCCCTATCTGCGCATTTTGGGCATCAACGCCATCGAGCTGATGCCCGTCAAAGCGTTCCCTGGCGAGCTTTCCTGGGGCTACAATCCCAACCATCCGTTTGCCATCAGCCAGATTTATGGCGGGCCAGAGGCGCTCAAGCGGCTGGTAAAAGCTGCCCATGCGCAGGGCATCGCCGTGATTGTGGACGTGGTTTACAATCATTTTGGGCCGGGCGAGTTGAGTTTGTGGCAGTTTGATGGCTGGCAGCAGCACGGATTGGGCGGCATCTACTTTTACAACGATTGGCGCTCCAAAACCCCGTGGGCCGATACCCGGCCGGATTACGGCCGTTCTGAAGTGCGCCGCTATATCCGCGACAACGTGCGTATGTGGCTGGACGAGTACCAGATTGACGGGCTGCGCTGGGACGCCACCTCCTACATTCGCAATGCCCACGGCCACGATGGCGATCCAGGGGCCAATATCCCCGAAGGGTGGGCGCTGATGCAGGGCATCAATGGCGAAATGCAGCACCACAACCCGCGCCGCATCCGCATCGCGGAGGATTTGCAAGCCAACAAATGGCTCACCGAACCGATAGCCGCAGGCGGCGCGGGCTTCAACAGCCAGTGGGACAGCCAGTTTGTCCATCCCATCCGGCAAGCCATCATCACCCCGCGGGACCAAGACCGTGATATGCTGGCCGTGCGGGATGCGCTGCTGTTTCGCTACGGCGCAGACGCCTTCAGCCGCGTCATCTACACCGAGTCGCACGACGAGGTGGCCAATGGCAAAGCGCGGGTGGTGCATGAGGTTACAGTGGCGGATGGTAACGCAGATTTGGCCGCCAGCCGCGCAGCACTAGGCGCGGCGTTGGTGTTTACCGCCCCCGGCGTGCCGATGATCTTTCAGGGGCAGGAATTTTTGGAAGATGGCTGGTTTGAAGACACACGGCCGTTAGATTGGCAAAAGGCGGAGCAAAACAGCGGCATGGTAGCGCTTTATCGCCATTTGATCGCCCTGCGACGCAACCAGCAGGGTCACACGCGGGGCCTCAGTGGGCATTCAACCAATGTGTTCCACGTCAACGATGTGGCCAAGCTGATCGCGTTTCATCGCTGGCACCACGGCGGCCCTGGCGATGACGTGATTGTGGTGGTGAACTTTTCAGACCATACGCTGAGGCAGTACAAGCTCGGTTTTCCGCATGGCGGGCAATGGCTGGTGCGCCTCAACAGCGACTTAAAAGCGTACCATCCCAGCTTTAGCAGTCATCATGTGGGTACAGTAACGGCCGTTCCCGGCGAATACGATCAGCTTGGTTACAACGCCACGCTCAGCATCGGTCCGTACAGCGCCCTTATTTTTTCTCAGGGCTAATTAGTGGAACGTAGATTCACGCTGATCTTTCTTATTTCGCGTCGGGTTTGCTGATTTTTGTGGGTATTACGCGGTTAAGAAGATGCCCCAGATAAAATTCACCGTGGCGTGTACCAATGCCGAGGCGGTGATTTTGCCAGTTTTGTGCCACGTCCAGCCATAAGCCAGCCCGGCAATTGTCGCCATTAGCACATACATCCAGTTGGGTGCGGGGTAGCCGCCGGTGCTGTTGTTCAGGTGGGCCAGGCCGAAAATGAAGGAGGCAACGGCCAGCGCCAGCCATTGGTTTTTAAGGCGATGATGCAGTTGCTGCTGAATAATTCCCCGAAAAAGCAGTTCCTCTGGCAACGCGGTGAAGAGGTAGCCCAACGGCCAGGCCAAAACCCAGGTGAAGAGGTCGAAGTCGGCTATGCTAAACCGTAAAAAGTGGGTAAGCAGTCCAATGGGGATGCCGACCAGGGTGTAGGCGATGAGGCCCGTGTTGACGCGCTTCAAATCCAGCTTGGTGATTTGAAATGTGTAGCCGATGCGGGGCAACGGCCGTACCACCAAATACAAAAACAGGTACAAAATCACACCCGTCAGGGTTGCGCCGGGCAAGTTAACGCCTTCTGCCAGATGAATGTCTGCCGGGGGCAGCCAGCCAAACTCAATGGGGAACCAGACGGCCAGGATAGCCACAATGTCCAACAGATGCAGCGATTTGGCTTTAGCGGGGCGGAGCAGGGTGGCCAGCCCTGGAATGCCGATGAATAGCGCCATCTTGCCTAAGCCAATCCAGAAATCACGGTTGGTTACGCCAGTGGTGGGCAGGGCAATGAGCAAGTAGGGGATGATGTGCAAGGCGATTAGCAGCCCGGCACGTTGTTTTGTTTTGGCCATTTGCCGCAGACGTTGCCGGAAACGGCCGTTTGCGTACGCAAAATAAGGAATGATGAGCAGTAAAAAAGCAATCCAGGCCAACATAAACCAATTTGTATCATTCTTTGAGCCGAAACGCACATGGTTTGTTGAGCAAATCAGCTGCAAACACTGGTTAGAGACTCTTGGGCAAAACATTTTTTTATGATTCGTTTACAAAACGACTTACTTGACATATAATCTTTGGCGAAATTAAGAGAAAAATTCGACAAACACCAGTGTAGTACCGAGTACAACCGAAGTTCCACATAGAAAAATGACAGACGCCTCACCAACCGCAGAAAATGGGCAGGACAAACCAGTCGATCTACGAAAGTTGCTGCGTGCCATCAATGATTCCTTTAGCGAAGAAGATTTACGTGACCTCTGTTTTGAGCTGCGGCTAGATTTTGAAAACCTCCCTGGTACCGTCAAAAAAGATAAAGTTCGGGAACTGATTATCCATTTTGATCGTCGTAAACGGGTCAACGTGCTTGTGGCCGCGTTTAGTGAACTGCGGCCGCAGGTGAACATTGAGGCTATCATTGTTGAAGAAATTGACGACGACCCCTCCTCAGCCCGCATTGAAATTCATCAGGCAGATATTTTGCCCGCGCAAGACAAATCGAACACGGTGATTGCCAGCAAGAGCTTTGGTGCGATTGTGCGGATGCTGACGCGAGAAGATGTGCGTACGGCCGTTGTCACTTTCCAAACCGATTTTCAGGCAGCTTCTCAACAAATTGATCAGATGAATGATTACAAACAGATTCACGATCTGTTTCAAATTTTGGAAACGCAGTACGATCTCATCTACCGCGACCAAAAGCGGCTGCCCGACGACGACATGGCCTGGGAAGACATCGCCAGCGCCGAGACGGAGCTGAACACGCGCATCACCGACCTGGTAACGCTTTCCAAAAGCGATACCTTTGCCGGCGGTGATGTGCTTTGGGCCACCCAGTTGGAAACAGTGAAAGAGCGAATGCAAACGGCCGTAAACAGCGACGATCTGGAAGCCTTAAACGGCGGCGTTAGCTTGCTCTCTCGCGTGCTTACCCGGCATCCCACCCGCATCAATGCCCAACTGGTGGCCGTTGCCAACGCTTTGCGGTTAGACAATCTGGAAAAGGCAATCACCACCATCAGCAGCAGCCTGGCGGAGGCTGACGTGGCGATGGACAACATGGTTGAAGAGGTGAAAAACGGCAAATCTGCCCTGGCGGGGCTGGATGAGCGACTCAGCGGCCTCGTTCGTGAGCACAACGCCTGGCAAAATATTGATGATGAAGTACGACGGGTAAAAACGGCCGTGTCCCAAAACAAGCTCATGGAACTGGAAGATGCCTGGTTCGACCTGCAACCCATGACCCAGGAAATGATTGCTGCCAACCCCGAAGCAGAATGGGCCATCAATCTGGGTACCGCAATGGCCAATCTGGAACCCGCCATCGAGCAGCAGCTTAACTCCAAAGTTCGTCGCCTGTTTATGCGCTACCACACCTATGTTGGTCACCGGTTCCGAGAAGTGGATTTGGAACTGCTCTCACTCTGCACCGAATTGCAGCGCGTTGGGGAGCAAATAGATTTATTGTTGAGGCAATTTAACAAATGAGCCATTCAGACGAAGAATTCATTCCCTTCATGTCCTTTACCTCCATGCGAGATTCGCATCGGGCGCTCCTTAAAGATCGGCGCAAAAACAAGGGGGATGAAGATACATCTGAATTTTGGGAAGCTGTCACCGAATTTCTACATCGCGGTGCAGACGCTGGCGCTTTTATAGATAACACCGAAGACCGGGAAGCTGCCCAAAGTTTGCTCGACTACTGGCACAATCAGCTTTTTCATGCCGGCAAAGAAACCCCAGAGGCTGTGCTGGTTGATTACGACACCACAACCCAGCCGGAAATTCCTGATTCTCGCTGTCCGTACATTGGGCTGGAATCATTTAACGAAGAAAACAAGCATTTGTTTTACGGCCGTGATCAGCTCATTCGTGAGCTACTGGATCAGGTATTGGTCAGTCGGTTGGTAACGGCCGTTGGCCCTTCCGGCAGCGGTAAATCATCTGTGGTGTTGGCTGGGCTACTGCCAAAACTGGAAGATGGCGAACTGCCCGACAGCGACACCTGGCATTACTACCCCACTATCGTTCCCGGCACCGCCCCGCTGACCCAACTAGCCAAACTGCTGGAACCAGATGGTGCAGATGCGGCCGAATGGATCACCGAAAATTACGAAACCTTCCTGAGAGATACAAACCATTTGGCCAAATTGGTGCAAGCGGACGCCAACACCCCGGCAGTTCTTACCATAGATCAATTTGAAGAAACATTTACCCTCTGCCACGACGAGCAAGAACGAGATGCCTTCATTGATAATATTTTGGGTTTGGTAAATGCCCGCGAAGCGCGACATGTCGTCATTTTGACCATGCGCGTAGATTACGAAAGCTACCTCAACAAAGTGCCAATGTTCCAATCCTTGTACGAACAAGGGTTGGTGCGCGTCACCGCGATGAACGCCAGCGAACTGCACGATGCCATTGAGCAGCCTGCCCAAGCCATTGGCCTAAAATTTGAAGATGGACTCATAGAAGCCCTAGTGCGCGAAATTGTTGGTGAGCCAGCCGCGCTGCCGCTGCTGCAATTTGCCCTGCTGCAACTGTGGGGAAACCGGGAGCGGAACCGAATCACCTGGGATGCGTACCGCCGTTTGGGCGGGGTGATGGAAGCGCTCGCCTCCACGGCCGATTCTCTCTACAACGGCATGCTTAAAGAAGAACAAAATGCCGCCAAGCGAATTTTGCTCCGTTTGGTGCGCCCTGGCACTGGCGTGGAATTTACTCGTGGCCGCGCAACGCGACGCATGCTCTATCAATCTGGCGAGGCCAACGACCGCATTGACCGCGTGCTGGAGAAATTGGTCAACGCCCGCCTATTGCGCCAAACCGATGGCGCTACATCAGTTAATGACCAGTTCGAGGTGGCGCACGAAGCGCTGGTGCGTAACTGGCCCCGACTGGTGGAATGGCTGGAAGATGAGCGGGTGGTGCTGCGTCACCGACTACGTTTCACTGCCCAGGCCGAAGATTGGGATGCACGCAATCGGGATGCGGGCGCGTTGCTGCGTGGCAACCACCTGCAAGAAGCGCTGCTGTTTGAAAACCTGAACCCGCTAGAGCAAGAATTCCTTGATGCCAGTAGGGCTGCGGTGCAGCAGGAACTGGAAGAGAAGGAGGCCCAGCAGCGGCGCGAACTGGAACAGGCTCAGAAATTGGCTCAAGAGGAAGCCCAACGTGCTGAGGCTGAAGCAAAAGCGGCGCAGCGGGCCAGAAACTTTAACTATGCCTTGATAGTGATTTTGCTGCTGGTGGTTAGCGGCGCTATTAGTTTGGTTTACTTGCAAAATTTGCGGCAAGAACAAGAGGAAGTTTCCCAAGAAGCTACCAGGGCGAGCGTAGAAGCACGCGAAACGGCCGTTGCCGCCGACCGTCTGGCCATTGTGAGCACCACCGATGCGCTGCAAGCTGCCACCGTGCAGGCAATGGCCACCTCCGATAACGCCGTGGCTACTGCCGAAGTAGCCGCCAACCAAACCCTGGTTGCGGAACGCGCCGTCGTGGAAAACCAGGCAGAGGCCACCGCCCAGGCCGCCACCGCCCAGGCGCAACTAGCTACCGTTGCAGCCCAGGCCACTCAACTGGCGCGGGAAGCAGTGCAAAACACACCAGAGGCAACAGTGCCTAACCAGCCCACCGCTACCCCCGATCCCATTCGCCTGGCTGTAGACGCCCAGATTAACGCCTTAATTCGCGACCAAGATAATATGCCGATGTTTTACATTACTGGTGGCTCATACCAGATGGGCGCTGCCAATGGGGCAGATAACCCGCTGCACCAGGTGACGGTAGACAGCTTTTTCCTGGATCAATTCGAAGTAACGGTGCAACAGTTTGCTGACTTTTTGAATCGGCAAGGGGGCAATAACGAGAAGTGTGACGGAGTAGATTGTGCCACAACGGCCGTTTTCACTTCCCTCACCAATTTACTCAACAATCTGGGGGTATTCGAACCGCGACCGGGCACAGAGCGTTACCCTGCCACCTGGATCACCTGGCAAGGAGCCAATGCGTACTGCCAGGCAGTTGGTTCACGGTTACCCACAGAAGCAGAATGGGAATATGCAGCACGGGGTATAGACGGCCGTCCTTTTCCCTGGGGTAGCGCTGCACCGATCTTCCAGCAAACGGCCGTTTTCAATAACAACATCTCCCAATCCCTCACAAACTTCTTCCCCCGTGCCTTTGTACGGGTAGATGGCTTGCCCGATGGGGCCAGTCCGTTTGGGGTACAAGGGATGGCTGGTGGCGCAGCCGAATGGGTGCAGGATTGGTATGATCCAGAATTTTACAATTCACCGTTGCCTGCCATCGGCTACAACGATGATGCCACATCCGGCCTAAAGGTGCTGCGGGGTGGCTCTTGGGAGAGCACAGCCGATGAACTTGGCACAGCCTTGCGTTATGCCTTGGCCCCCGATGATCCCAATACCTTTGACCTGGACAACTCCCACATTGGCGCTGGCTTCCGCTGCGCCCGCGACACAAATTGAGCATAAGGTGCTGGGTAGCAGAGGTGCTGGGGTGAAAATGAGAACCCCCGCTCCCTTGCTCCTCTGCACCTTATGCGCCTTTCTTCGCCTTCTTAATCTCCCGCATACGAATCTCATGCCGCAGTTCCTTCTTGCGGATGCGCAGCGACAGCGGCGTTACCTCTAGCAAATCATCCTTGGCTAAATATTCAATGGATTCATCCAAAGACATGAGGCGCGGCGTGTGCAGCGCTTCGGCAATGGCAGTTGGCCCAGTGCGCACAGCGCTCAGCACTTTTGTCTTGCACACGTTCACCACCAAATCCTCGTTGCGGATGTGCTGGCCCACCACCTGCCCGCTGTAAATATCTTCGGCGGGCAGCACAAAGAAGGTGCCGCGCTGCTGCAACCCTTGCAGGCCGTAGGCGCTTACCGTGCCAGTTTCCATTGCCACCAGCGAGCCAAACTCCTGCGTTTCAATGTCGCCCTTCACCGGTTCGTAATCATGGAACAGCGTGTGGTAGATACCAGTGCCCCGCGTGGCGGTGAGGAATGGTTGGCGAAAGCCCAAAATGCCGCGCGTAGGCACATAATATTCGGCGTAAACGGTTCCATCTTCCCCGTAATGAATGTTTTGCATGAGGCCGCGCCGCCGCCCCAGCATTTCGCTAACAGAGCCAAGGTAATCGTTGTGGACTTCCAGGAACAGCTTTTCGATAGGTTCGGTACGGCCGTTCGCCCCTTCCTTAAAAATCACCTCTGGGCGGCTAATGGCAAACTCGTACCCTTCGCGCCGCATCGTCTCGATGAGGATCGCCAAATGCAGCTCGCCTCGCCCGGAAACGATAAATTCACCCGACTTCTCCGTCTCTTCCACGCGCATCGCCACGTTGCTTTCCAGCTCTCGCAGTAGCCGCTCCCGAATTTGGCGGCTGGTGACAAATTTACCTTCTTTACCGGCAAACGGGCTGTCGTTCACCTGGAAAGTCATGCGCACGGTCGGCTCTTCCACCTTGATGGGGGGCAGCGGGCGTGGATCGTTAACGTCGGCGAGCGTATCGCCGATGCCCACATCCGGGAAGCCCGCAATGGCCACGATGTCGCCCGCTTGCACCTGGTCTTGCTCTACGCGCTGCAAGTCACGGAAGGTGTACAGCTTGGTGATTTTGCCCGGTTCCATTTTGCCATTGGCGCGGATGTGCATAATTTGCTGACCATCGTTGATGGTGCCGCTGGTGAGCCGCCCGACAGCGATTTTGCCTACGTAGCTGCTGTATTCCAAGGTAGTGACGAGCAGTTGGGTGGGGCCATCGGGGTCAATCATGGGGGCGGGCAGGTAATTGACAATGGTGTCGAATAACGGCCGTAAATCATCAGCCAATTCATCCGGGCCTTCGCCAGCTTTGCCTTCCAGCGCCTTCGTGTAGATCACAGGAAAATCGGCCTGCTCCTCACTGGCTCCCAGGTCAATGAACAGGTCAAACGTGGCGTTTACCACGAAATCTGGGCGAGCGGCGGGGCGATCAATTTTGTTCACCACCACAATCACCTTGACCCCTTTATCCAGCGCCTGGCGCAACACAAAGCGGGTTTGGGGCATTGGCCCTTCCACGGCATCCACCAGCAGCAGCGCCCCGTCTACCATGTTCACCACCCGCTCCACCTCGCCGCCAAAATCGGCGTGGCCAGGTGTATCTACAATATTGATGGTAGTGCCTTCGTACACAATGCTGGTATTTTTAGCCAAAATGGTGATGCCCCGCTCTTTCTCCAAATCGTTAGAGTCTAGAACGCGCTCTTGCATTTCCTGATTGGCGCGAAAAACGTTTGTTTGGCGCAACATGCCATCCACCAGCGTGGTTTTGCCGTGGTCAACGTGGGCAATAATGGCAATGTTGCGAATATCGTTACGAGGTTGTAAAGCCATAAAATTATCTGAGTCCTTCACGAAAAAGCCCGGCCAAATGATGGTCGGGCAAAATAGTTGATTGAATTTAGCTGGATTGTATGCCAGGAGTGGGTTGGAGGCAAAAAGCGCCAAAGTCTGCCAAACGCCTTGGGTAATATTCATTTATCATGCGCACTTGGGGAAGTTAGTAGATGCCCAATTTATACTCGCTGTTTTGCCACAGAGAACTCAGAGATTTATGAAAAGCTCTCGGTTCGTTTCTACAATCCTATTCACAAAGCTCATTACATATCAGCTTGTAAAATTGTATAATTTCCCTCACTAAACTTTCTCGCGTTTGCAGAGGATTCAAGATGAAGAAAAGTGCCTGGTTGCTCATTGTTTGGCTGTTGGTTTGTTTGATAGGATGTAATTCTGGGGAAGAAACGGCCGTTTCCCAACTTCCCACCGCCACGATAGTGCCAACGGAAACGGCCGTATCGCCCACGCTCACCCCAAGCCCAACGCCACTGCCCGCGACACCCACTTCAATGCCACCAACCCAAACGCCAACAGCGACTGCCACACCTTCACCGACAGCCACCCCGGATTTTTCTTGCCCACAGCCAGGCGGCAATGCCACGCTGGAAAAGCCAATGGCTCTTGCCGAATTTTCAGAAAACCTTGTGACCTATCTCAATAAAGTTGGCACGATCGAGCAACTTCCTGAGCAATTGGCTGCATTAGATATTGAATATGAAATTTTCCTGGTCGATATGAACGGAGATGGAATAACAGAAGTTGTACTGAATACATCTATACCGTTCGAAGAATTATCTCCCAGAGATCACATAACTTCTGTTTTGCAATGCCGTGACGACAGCTACCAAATAATATTTGAGACTTTTTGGGGATATTGGCATTATTTTGATTACACATTTTCGGATGATGTAAACAATGATGGGAATATGGATGTAATTGTTCTGGGTGGCTTCGCTGGTTCTGCTTGCGCTTTAGGACCCACTATTTTACTCCTTCAGGATGATGCAATTCTCGATGTCTCTCCTAATCTAGAATCAAGTTTTAGTTGCTCCGATCAAAATCGCGTCATGTTAAACGATACTGACAATGATGGCATTAAAGAGTTCATTGTATCTGGCCCAACTCTTGAGCATACAGAGTTTCCGCCTCCGCGTATCATCACCCAAACCTACGGGTTGCAGAACAATACCTACAGCCTGCAAACCTTAGAACTAGGTCCCCCTGAATCGTTGGTTCATTTGCTTGATGATGCCCAAAAAGCGTTGGATTACAATGAGTGGGATTTGGCTGTGGAGCTATATAAAGACGTTGCCCAAAATCAATTACTAGGTGCTTTTTACTCTTACAACATTACTCCTTTCCAATTGGCTAAAGAATTGGGGGTTGAACCCGATCATCCACTAGAATACCAGCAAGCCTTTGCTTTATTTCGGCTGGCGGCGCTGCAAACTGTGCTGGGAAACACAGCCGAAGCAGATTGGGCGCTGACTCAACTCCAGGAGCGATTCCCTCCGGATATGCCTGGTGCTGAGTTCATTTCCTTGACTTTGCTGCTGGTAAATTCTTTTCAGGAAGGAAACACACCCGAATCCGCTTGCGAGGCCGTCGCGCAAGAAATTGAACAAACTTACCCAGAGCTTGGTGCCCATTATTACTGGGGTTGGAATATTGTCTGGTACGAGAATGAGACCATTTGTCCTTTTACTGAACCGTTCTATCAATAAACCGTATCGCCGCGGACGAAAGCGGCCGTTTCCTCCCGCGCTGGTTCATTGAAAAACTGTTCCGTCGCCGCCACCTCAATCAATTCCCCCGCCCAGAGCAGCGCCGTGCGGTGGGCAATACGCCGCGCCTGGAAGATGTTGTGCGTCACCAGCACCACCGTCATGCCGCTACGCTGGTTTTCCGCCTGAATAATTGACTCGATGATGCGTACGTTGTTGGGGTCCAGGTTGGCCGTTGGCTCGTCCAGCAGCAGCACGTCTGGCTGGGTCACCAGCGCCCGTGCCAGCGCCACCCGCTGCGCCTCCCCCGCCGACAGTTTGGGGGCCGATTGGTCCGCCAGCGGTGCTAAACCCAATCGTTCCAGCCACTCATTTTCCACCGCTGGCGGCAGCTTTTGCCCGCGCAGCCCTGGCCCGTAGCGCAAATTGGCCCGCACCGAGCGCTGCAGCAGCAACGGCCGTTGAAAAACAGTCGTTACCCGCCGCCGCTGCCCTAAACCCAAATCGGCCGTTACCACCTGCCCATCAAACCGCACAGTGCCCTGGCTGGCTGGTTCCAAAAAGTTGAGCAGCCGCAGCAGCGTGCTTTTGCCCGCCCCGCTCGGCCCCACCAGCGCCAAAATCTCCCCCCGCTGCACGGTGAGCTGACCGACATTGAGGACGGTACGGCCGTCATACACCTTCTGCACCTCGTTTAGCTCAAAAACTGGCTGGCTCATAGACGTCATCGCTGCGCCCCCCGCTGCTGCAATCGGTACAGCGCCAGATTTGCCAGCAAGGACAGCAGCAGTAAGATAATCCCCAGCGCAATTGCCAGGGCAAACTCACCCTTGCGCGTTTCCAGCACGATCGCCGTTGTCAGCACCCGCGTTTCGCCGCGAATGTTGCCCCCCACCAGCATCACCGCCCCCACTTCAGAAATGATGCTGCCAAACGCAGCCACAATCGCCGCAAACACCCCCAGCTTGGATTCCAGCAGCATGGTTTTCGCCAACTGCCAGCGCGTCGCCCCCAACGATCGTAACTGCAACGGCAGCAGCGGATCGAGGGATTGAACGGCCGTTAACGTCAGCCCCACCACCAGCGGCCAGGCAATAATCATCTGCGCCATCACCATCGCCGATGGCGTAAACAGCCACTCCAGCTCGCCCAGCGGCCCCTGGTTACTAAGCAGCAGGTAAACAAAAAGGCCCACCACCACCGGCGGCAGGCCCATGCCCGTATAAATCAAAGGAATAATGCAACCGCCGCCGGGGAACCGCCCCATCAGCCCCAAAAACGCCCCCACTGGCAGCCCCAGCAGCAGCGCCAGCAGCAAGGCAATCCCCGTCACCCGGAGCGTCAGCCCCACAATGGCCAATAATTCTGGATCGCCCGACGTGAGCAGTTGAAAAGCGTTGAAAAAAGCGTCTAACAGCGTCTGCATAAATGGGAGATTGGAGATTGGAGACTGGAGATTAGAGATTAAGAGATACAAAATCTCCAATCTCGCAATCGCAGATTGCCCATCTCCAGTCTCTTGTTTTTATTGGTCGCGCCACGCCTGCGAATCCGGGTAAAACAGCGGCTGTCCGTACGTGTCAATGCCAAATTCGGCAATTTTTGACTGCGTTTCCACGCTGGTGAGCCACTCTACAAAACTGTTCGCCAACTCGTTGTTGATGTTGCCCTTGTCCGGGTTCACCGGGATGACCCCGTACGGATTGTACAACGACAGGTCGGCATTTTCATCAATGCTCTCCCCGCCCACCATAATGGCCAGATTGGGCAGATTGTCTCGCTGGCTCAAAAAGGTGCCGCGATCGGTGATGGTGTACGCGCCGCTCTCATCGGCAAAGCGCAGCGTGTCGCCCATGCCCTGCCCCAGCGATTTGTACCACTCCGTTCCAGGATCGCTGGGCAGGCCAGCCGCTTCCCAGAGCGAGCGCTCTTTGGAGTGCGTGCCGCTGTCATCGCCGCGCGAGGCAAAGGTGGATTCAGTGGCCGCAATCGCCGCCAGCGCGTCCGACGCCAGTTCCATCCCCTGAACGCCCGCCGGGTCATCCACTGGCCCCACGATGATGAAATCGTTGTACATCACGTCAGACCGCTCGGTGCCGTGTCCGTCCGCCACAAAGGCATCTTCGCGGCTGCGGGCATGCACCAAAATCACGTCGGCGTCGCCAGCTTCGCCCAGCTCAATCGCCGCGCCCGTGCCCACGGCCACAACGTCCACCTGGGCATTAAACTGTTCCTCAAAATCAGGCAAAATGGCGTCCAGCAAACCGGAGTCATCGGTGCTGGTGGTGGTGGCCAGACGCAGCACTTCGGGTTCTTTCGGCCCACAAGCGACCAGCAACAGTACGGCCGTTCCCAACAGCAAAATACGCAAATATTTCAACATTTCTACCTCCTCGTTGTGTCAAATAAACAAGTCGTTATGATTATTTATCATAACGATGAGGAGTATAGTGAATTTCAGGAGGGTGTCAATTGGTGTCTGACAAAGATTTGGTGAGGACGGGGGCGAGAACGGCCGTAAACCGTTCAATCATCTGCTGCTCCATTTCCTGGCTAAATTGGGTGAACGCGGCAATGAGATTTTGCGCCAGCGGCGTCAGCGCCGCCCCGCCGCCCCGCTGCCCCCCAACCTGCGTCTCCACCAGCTTTTCCCCCAGGCGCGTTTCCATCTCGTTGATTTTTTCCCAGGCGGTACGGTAATGGGTCTCCATCGCCGCCGCCGCCGCGCTGATGGAGCCAGTTTCCGCCACCGCTTGCAGCAGTTCCATCCGCCAGATGGAAAAAACAACGTCCTCTTCAATTTCCAACCACAGGTTTAAGCGGGGTTTCATACGAGTTCCTTTGGTAATCGGTGGTCGGTAATCCGTAATCGGTGAACGGTAATCGGTTTTACCGTTTACGGATAACCGATTACGGATCATACGCCAAACACATGCGTCAGCACCGTGGCCGCCGCACCGCCAACGCTTTGCAGCAGGCCGATTTGGGCATTTTTGACCTGGTTTTTGCCCGCCTGCCCGGTGAGCTGCTGCACAATTTCACACGTTTGGTAAATAGCTGTTGCTCCAATTGGATGTCCCCGCGCCTTCAATCCGCCCATCGTAGCAATAGGGATTGGGCCACGAAGACCAATTTTCTTGTCACCGGCCAGCCGCCAGCCGCGCCCCGGTGCCGCAAAACCCACTGCCTCCAGCAGCAAGCAGGCCATAATGCTGAATGCGTCATGCACTTCGTAAAAGCTGATGTCCTGCGGGTTGACGTTAGCCAGCCGGAACGCTTTTTGGGCAGACAGCCGGGCGGCTTCCAGCGCCAGCGGGTTGGGCCGATCGTCCACGCGAAAGCGGTCTGTGGCCACGCTGGAGGCGAGGATGTGCACCGGCTTGTCGGTGTAGGCGCGGGCTTCGTTACGCGGAGCCAGCACCACCGCCGCCGCCCCATCGCAAATGGGGGAGCAGTCCATCAGCCGAATGGGCGGCACAATGTGGCGCGATTGGCGCACTTCGCGGGCCGTGACTTTTTTATGAAATAGGGCGTTGGGATTGGTGAGGGCGTTTTGGTGGGCGTTGACGGCAAAATTGACCAGCCCATCCTCTGGCATGCCGTGCCGTTGCATGTACAGCCGCATCAAATCCGCGTTTTTGCTGATGAGCGTGGCCCCGGCGACTACCTCTTGCCGGGCGTCCAGCGCTTTGGCCAGGGCGGGCGTGGCTGCGCCTTCGCTCATCTTTTCCACACCAACAGCGACGGACAGATCGGCTTCACCGCTAGCGACGGCCAGGTAGGCCATGCGCAGGGCGGCGGCTCCGGTGGCGGTGGCGGCGCGCACTTGCAGCGCCTCAATGCCATACAGCCCGGCCTCGTCGGCGATGAGCGCGGCGATGTGCTTCTGGTTTTGCAGCTCGTCGCTGAGCATGTTGCCCGCGAACAGTGCGTCTACCTGATCTACACCCGCATCAGACATGGCCTGGCGAACGGCCGTTGCCCCCAACCACCGCAAACTTTGTCCATAAACCTTCTGCACTGGCACCTGCCCGATGCCGACGATGCTGACTTGTCTCATAATGTACCAATTTTGTAGCCGCAGTTTCTTACTGCGCTTTTTTGCGCGGAAAGAATCCGCGGCTACGAATTAGATGACGCCTTCGGTTTTCAAATTTTCAATTGCATTTTCTTCATAACCTAACAACGACTGCAAAAGTTCAGCCGTGTGCTGGCCAAGGGTGGGCGGCGGGTAGCGCACGCTGGTGGGCGTGGTGGGAATTTTTAGCGGCGAGTTGACCAGCGGCACGCTGCCGGCGGTGGGGTGGGGCACATCGAGCCGGGTTTGGCGGGCCTGCACCTGCTCGTTGGCAAATACCTGGGCCATGTTGTTGATCGGCGCGGAGGGGATGCCGACCTCGTCGCAGAGGGCCATCCATTCGGCGGCGGTGCGGCTGGCGAACAGCTCGTTGAGCATGGCGACGACAGTTTGGCGATTGGCCAGGCGGGCGGTGTTGGTGGCGAAGCGTTCATCGCTGATCCATTCGGGGTGGGAAACGGCCGTACAAAACTTGCCCCACTGATGATCATTGCCACAGGCAAAAGCAAACTGCTGGTCACTCGCCTGGAACTCCTGGTAAGGCACAATGTTTGGATGCCCGTTGCCAAAGCGGCCCGGCAGCTCGCCAGACACCAGATAATTGCTGGCCACGTAAGACATCAGCGCCACCTGCGAATCGAGCAGGGCCATGTCGATGCGCTGCCCTTCGCCCGTGCGCTCGCGGGCAAAGAGGGCGGCGAGGATGGCGTTACAGGCAAAAATCCCCGTCGCCAAATCGGCAATGGCGATGCCCGCGCGGGTCATGTCGCCGTCGGCAGGCCCCGTTACGCTCATGAAGCCGCCCATCGCCTGCACCATGAAGTCGTAGCCCGCCTGGTCTTTGTACGGGCCGTCGTTGCCGTAGCCGGTGATGGAGCAGTAAATGAGGCCAGGACGCAGTTGCTGGAGCGTCTCGTAATCCAGCCCCCAGCGGGCCAGCGTGCCGGTGCGGAAATTTTCCACCAGCACGTCCCCCTCGCGAATGAGGCTTTTGAGAATGTCCAGCCCTTTGGCCGATTTGAGATTGAGCGTGAGGCTGCGCTTGTTCCGGTTGGCGGACAAAAAGTAAGCCGCCTCGCCTCGTTCGCCATCGGGTGCAGCGGTGAAGGGTGGCCCCCAATGGCGGGTGTCGTCGCCGCGCCCTGGCGCTTCAATTTTAATCACGTCCGCGCCCAAATCGCCCAGCATTTGGGTGCAGTAAGGTCCCGCCAACACGCGGGTGAGGTCAATAATGCGAATGCCGTCTAGTAGGCCTGGTTTGTGGGTCATGGGGTTCCTTTGGGTGATCGGTAATCCGTAATCGGTGATCGGTTTTCGGTTTTTACCGATTACGAATCACCGTTTACCGATTACCGAGTAAGTTTGACAAGATACGGCCGTTCCATGATAATATTTTTCCCTCTCAACACCGTGCGTAAAAAGGGGTCGTCGGCCGATGGCTAGATGATAGAAAGCCCGTCGATTTTACGCAAGCAGATAAGGATTTCTCACATGAAACCAGCTCCCTTTGAATATGTAGCGCCCAATTCGTTGGACGGTGCGCTGGCGGCAATGCAGCAGCACGGTTTTGACGCCAAACCGCTGGCTGGTGGCCAAAGTTTGGTGCCGGTGATGAACTTTCGCCTGGCCCAGCCGGGCGTGCTGATTGATTTAAACGGCGTGCCGGGGCTGGATGGCATCTGGCAGGCGTCTGACGGCTCGCTGCACTTTGGCAGCATGGTGCGGCAGGCGCGTCTGGAGCGTGAGCCGTTGGTAGCCCAACACCAGACACTGCTGGCCGAGGCGCTGTCCCACATCGCCCATCCCCAAATTCGCAATCGCGGCACCTTTGGCGGCAGTCTGGCTCATGCCGACCCGGCGGCTGAGTTGCCGTTGATTTGTGTGGCGCTGAACGGCCGTGTCAAACTTCAATCAGCCACTGCGGGTGAACGCTGGGTCGCTGCCCGCGACTTTTACACCAGCCTGTTCACCACCGACATCGGCGACGAGGAGCTGCTGGTGGAGATTGCCCTGCCGCCCCTGCCTGCCAACGCGGGCACGGCGTTTACCGAGATGGCCCGGCGGCACGGCGATTACGCGCTCTCTGGCGTGGCGGCGGTGGTGACGGTGGATGGCAGTGGCGTTTGCACGGCGGCGCGACTGGTTTACCTGAATGCGGGTGAGGTGCCGATGGTGGCTGAAGAAGCAGCGCAGATTTTGGTGGGGGAACGGCCGTCTGAAGCAGTGTGGTTGGAAACGGCCGTTGCTGCCAGCCAAAACGAAATTGACCCTCGTGGCGACATCCACGCCACGGCCGACTACAAACGTCACCTGGCCAAAGTCCTCACCGTCCGCGCTCTTAAGCAAGCGTTCGCGCGAGCAAAACAATAACCTCCCCGTAGCCGCGGATTCTTTCCGCGCGTTTTTCGCGGTAAGAAACCGCGGCTACACAATACAATTTACAGTTGTCATTCTGAGTGGAGCGAAGAATCCCTCCAATTGGCAATATGGATCGAGAAATGATGAACATTGCACTTTCAATCAATGGAAAAAGTTACGAAAAAGAAGTGGAGCCGCGCCTGTTGCTCAGCGACTTTTTGCGGCACGAATTAGGATTAACCGGCACGCATGTGGGTTGTGAGCAAGGCGTGTGTGGGGCGTGCACCATTTTATTCGACGGTGAGCCAATCCGCTCCTGCCTGATGTTTGCCGTGCAGGCCAACGGTCATGAGCTAACCACCGTGGAAGGGCTGGCCGAGAGCCAGGCGGACTTGCACCCTATCCAGCAGGCGTTTTGGGAAGCGCATGGCTTGCAGTGCGGCTTCTGCACCCCCGGTTTCCTCATGACGCTGGTGCCGTTTGTGGAAGCGCATCCTAACCCCACTGAAGCAGAAATTCGCGAAGCGATTTCTGGCAATTTGTGCCGCTGCACGGGGTATCAGCACATCGTCAATGCCGTGCAAATCGCCGCCAAAAAAGTGCATGGTGGGGCATGAAGCGAATCAATCTCGACGCCTCGCTCACGGTGATTGCCAGCGAACTGCGCAGCGGCGGCTGGCCCTTGCTCGATTATCTGGCCAAGCTGGAACAGCGCTTTAACGAACGTGAACCGGATGTGCTGGCTTTTGTGCCGGAAGACGGCCGTTTCCCCCGCCTCCAACAACAAGCCCAAGACCTCCTCGCCAAATACCCCAACCCCGCCGACCGACCCTCCCTGTTTGGCGTGCCGCTGGGCGTGAAAGACATTTTCCAGGTGGAAGGATTCACCACGCGAGCAGGCAGCCAGCTCCCAACTGATATTTTGCAGGGCAGCGAAGCCCCCAGTGTAACCGCACTGCGGCAGGCCGGAGCGCTCATTTTGGGCAAAGCGGTGACTACCGAATTTGCTTACTTTGGCCCCGGCCCCACGCGCAATCCACACAACCCGGCGCACACGCCCGGCGGCAGCAGCAGCGGCTCGGCGGCGGCGGTGGGGGCAGGCATCGCCCCGCTCACCTTCGGCACGCAGACAATTGGCTCCGTCAACCGCCCGGCGGCGTTTTGCGGCGCGGTCGGCTACAAACCAACCTACAACCGCATTGACAAATCGGGGGTGCTACCGTTGTCGGTCTCGCTGGATCATGTGGGCTGTTTCACCAACGATGTGGCCGGGATGGAGCTGGTCGCCGGATTGTTATGTCAACATTGGCAGCTAGTGGTCACCGAGAAAAAGCCGGTTTTGGGCATTCCTGAAGGGCTTTATTTGCAGCGAGCCTCGGCCGAAGGGCGCAAACATTTTCGGCAATGGTGCCGTCGGCTGCACGACGCCGGTTTTGTGGTGAAATCAGTGGAGGCGATGCCCGATTTTGAGAAGATTTATGAGCGGCACAATTTGATTGTGGCGGCAGAGGCGGCGCGATTCCACGAGGCGTGGTTTGCCGAACATGCCGAGAAATATCATCCAAAAACGGCCGAACTCATCCAGCGCGGTCTCAAAATTGCGGACACCCAGCTTAAGAAGGCAATTGCCGGGCGGGCCATGCTGCGCGAAAAGCTACTGCAATTGATGGACAAACAGGGGCTTGATTTGTGGCTCTCGCCTGCAGCGCCCGGCGCAGCACCTGCCGGGCTGGACAGCACAGGCGATCCGGTGATGAATTTGCCGTGGACACATGCCGGGTTGCCCACGCTGACGCTGCCTGCGGGCAAAAACAAGGCGGGTCTGCCGCTGGGTTTGCAGCTGACGGGCCGCTGGTTTGGCGATGAGGCGATGTTGAGCTTTGCCAGCCAGATCGAGCCTTTTTTGGACACGGATTAACACAGATTGGCACGGATTTTTCTGCTGCTTTTAACGATTTTGTTGGTAGGCTGCCAGGCAGAATTGGCCACGTCAACTTACCAACCGACACCCACTATGACACCTTTGCCTCCTAAACTGCGCTACCTTGCCCTGGGGGATTCCTACACCATCGGCGAAAGTGTGGCCGTAGACGAACGGTGGCCGGTGCAGCTGGTCGCCGCGCTGCGGGGGCAGGGGATTGTGATTGCTGATCCCGAAATTGTGGCCAAAACGGGCTGGACGACGGCCGAACTTGCGGAAGGCATTGCCCAGGCTCAGCCGGAAGGGCCATACGATTTGGTTTCGCTGCTGATTGGGGTGAACAACCAGTATCGCGGGCTGAGTGAGGAGCAGTATCGGGAACAGTTTGTGGGGTTGTTGGAAACGGCCGTAACCCTCGCCAACAACAATCCCAACCGCGTCTTCGTCGTTTCTATTCCCGACTGGGGCGTGACCCCCTTTGGGCAGCGGCGGGATTTTCAGGAAGTGAGCGCGGCCATTGACGCCTTCAACGCCATCAACCAGGAAGAAACAGAAAGTCGCGGCATCATTTACATTGACATAACGCCGATCTCTCGGCAAGCACCTGACGACCGGAGCCTTATCGCCAACGATGGGCTGCATCCTTCCGGCGAGATGTACCGCCAGTGGATCGAACTCATTTTGCCCGAAGCAGAACGTCTACTTTTACAGGAATAATTCACCGCAGAGCACGCGGAGACCGCAGAGGTTTCCTCTTTTTTCTCTGTGCCCTCTGTGGCCAAAAAAATTATGCTAACACCAACCGATTTTTTTAACTTTGAAGATGAACTGACTGCCTCGCTGTTTGCGGGCTGTACCTACGTGTGGGACGCGATTCCGCAAATTGGCGGCCACGTGGCGCGATTAGTTGGCGAGGGCCAAACGATTTTGGGCACGGTGCTGCCCGGCGCGTATCTGTCTGACCGGCCCATTTTTATTGGCGAAGGCGCGGTGATTGAGCCGGGTGCGTACGTGCAGGGGCCAGCTTACATCGGCGCGGGGGCGACGGTGCGGCACGGCGCGTACGTGCGGGAAAACGTCATTTTGTTGCCGGGCAGCGGCCTGGGCCACGCCAGCGAAGCCAAAAATGCGCTCTTTTTGCCGGGTGCCCACGCGCCGCACTTCAACTACGTAGGCGATTCCATTTTGGGGCATCGGGTGAATTTGGGAGCAGGGACCAAGTTGAGCAATTTGGGGATTATGAGTGAGAAAGATGCGGTGACGGGGAAACGGCCGTCTATCCAACTCACCATTGACGACCAAACCTACGACACAGGGCTGGCCAAAATGGGGGCCATCCTGGGCGACGAGGTGCAAACGGGCTGCAATGCGGTGCTCAATCCGGGAACGCTCATCGGGCCGCGCACGCTGGTTTACGCCAACCTCAGCCTGCGCAAGGGGTACCACGCGGCCGATTCGATCATCAAGTTCCGCCAAAATCCCCGGCGCGTAGACCGTATTTGAACTATCCGCAGATTTCGCAGATTAACACAGATTTACAACGCCTTAATCTGCGAAAATCTGCGTTAATCTGTGGATTAATAATTGGGAGAGTAACAGATGACAATAATGAAAAGCGAAGTAAGGCGAGGTGCCTACTATGATTCCGTGGTGCTGATGCAGCTGCAAAAGGCGCTGGCGGAGCTGCCGGGCGTGGCCGATGCCGGGGTGGTGATGGCCACTGAGGCCAACAAGGAACTGCTGGCCGCGGGCGATTTGTTGCCCGCCGACGTGAGCGCCAAGGCGGATGATTTGCTGATTGTGGTGAAAGGTGAGACGGAAACGGCCGTTACCGAAGCCATCGCCCAGGTAGACCAACTCCTCACCCGCCGCAAAGCCGCCAGCAGCAGCGAATACCGTCCCCACAGCCTGGCTGCCGCCGCCAAAATGCTGCCCGAAGCGGACTGGGTACTCATCTCTGTGCCCGGTCGCTACGCCGCAGGCGTGGCCGAAGAGGCGCTGGATTTAGGCAAGCACGTCTTCCTCTACAGCGACAACGTGCCGCTGGCTGACGAAGTGCGCCTGAAGCAGAAAGCGCAGGCCAAAGGGTTGCTCCTCATGGGGCCAGACTGCGGCACGGCGATTGTCAACGGCGTGGGGCTGGGCTTTGCCAACCGGGTGCGGCGTGGCCGTATCGGACTGGTCGCCGCTTCCGGTACGGGTTTGCAGGCGGTCAGCAGCGAGATTCACAACTTGGGCAGCGGCCTGTCCCAAGCGATTGGTACGGGTGGGCGCGATTTGAAGGCCGAGGTGGGTGGCATCACTGCCCTGCAAGCGGTGGACATGCTGGGCAAAGACCCCGCCACGCGGGTGATTGCCCTGGTTTCCAAGCCGCCATCGCCCAAGGTGGCAACCCAACTTTTGCGGGCGGCCCAGGCCACGGGCAAGCAGATTGTGGTCAACTTCATCGGCTTCCCGCCGCCGGGGCACAAGGTGGGCAACATCCATTTTGCCACGAGCTTGGTGGAAACGGCCGAACTTGCCGTCCATCTGGCCACCACCGTGGAAACCTCGCTGCTCTCGCCCATGCGTCGCACAGTGGAAGGGTACGTGCGCGGGCTTTTTTCTGGCGGCACGCTAGCCTACGAGACTGTTTTGGGGTTAACGGCCGTTCTTGACCAGCTCACCACCAACATCCCCATCCGCCCCGACCAGAAGCTGGACGACCTCAACCGCAGCCAGGGGCACACCATTATTGACATGGGCGAAGATGAGTTCACCCAGGGCCGCCTGCACCCGATGATGGACAACGATTTACGGCTGCGACGCCTGCGCCAGGAAACGGCCGATCCCGCCGTTGGCTTCATTTTGCTGGATGTGGTGCTGGGCGAAGGCTCCCATCCCAACCCGGCGGGCGAACTCAGCCCGGCCATCGCCGACGCGGTGCAGGCGGGCAAAAAAGTGATCGCCATCGTGGTGGGCACGGATGAAGATCCGCAAGATTTGAACGGCCAAATCGAACAATTGGCGGCGGCGGGTGCGACCGTCTTCCCCAGCACCAACGAGGCGGTGGATTACATTTTCAACCGGCTACCCGCGCTAGAAAGCAGTGCGCCGTCCGTCTCGGCAGCCGCTTTTGGCAGTTCGCTGGCAGCGATTAACGTGGGGTTGGAATCGTTTTATGAGAGCATCAAAGGGCAGGGAGGAACGGCCGTACAGGTCGAGTGGCGTCCCCCGGCAGGCGGCAACGAAAAGCTCATGGCTATTTTGGCCAAAATGAAGCAAAAGGATTGACACTGAGCCTTTTTGGTAGCATAATGATTCCAAAATGGAACCATATTGGAGGAATGATGGCTACGATAACCGTAAAGAATATCCCCGATGAGCTATATGAAAGGCTGAAATTAATGGCGACAGCAAATCGCCGCAGTATCAATAACGAAGTGATTACACTCATTGAACAGGCTGTTGAGCAGCAAGCAGAAAACCCTTACGAGGTATTGACCCGCGTTCGGGCACTGCGTGAAAAGCTGGACATTTACGTCACGGAAGAGGAAATTAACGCTGCCAAAAATGAAGGCCGTCCATGATTGTGGTTGACTCAAACATTTTAGCTTATTGGTTACTGCCCGGTGAACAAATGGCGTTGGCAGAGCGCGTATGGCAGAAAGATCCGAGTTGGATCATGCCGCCCCTTTGGAAAAGTGAGTTCCGCAGCATCCTGGCACAATATCTGAGGCATGAACGACTCTCTTTGCCAGAAGCCCAAACAGTCATGAAAGAAGCTGAATTCATCTTGAAAAACAAAGTGTATGATGTTGATTCAGATTGGGTCTTACGTTTGGTTCATAAAAGTAGCTGTTCTGCTTATGATTGCGAATTTGTCTCATTAGCACAACGGTTTGATGTCATCCTAGTGACGGCCGATAAAAAGGTTTTGAGAGAATTTTCGGAAACGGCCGTCTCGCCCCAACAATTTGTCACAAGTTAAGATCTTCACAAGTTATTTGCCCATTTACCACTTTTATCTTAGCGTTTTCCGCGTCCTCCGCGGTTCAAATTCAGGAGAAAGCAGATGATTGACATAGAAAAAGCAAACGAAACGGCCGTAACCCGCATGATGGAAGCGCGACCCATTCTTAAAACCGTAGCCACCGCTCGCGATGTGATTCCAGGGATGCGCGACAATTTGCTGCTGCACGCCGGGCCGCCTATCACCTGGGAGCGCGCTTCTGGCCCCATGCGCGGCGCAATCGTAGGGGCACTCATCTTCGAGGGCAAGGCGACCGATTGGGACAGTGCTGAAAAGCTGGTTACCAGCGGCCAAATTGATCTCGAACCGTGCCACGAACACAGCTCCGTCGGGCCGATGGCGGGTGTCACCTCCGCCTCGATGAAGGTGTATGTGATTGAAAACGTCACCCACGGCAACAAAACGTACTCCAATCTCAACGAAGGGTATGGCAAGGTGCTGCGCTATGGTGCGTACAGCGAGGAAGTGCTGGCCAAACTGCACTGGATGAACGACACGCTGGGCACCATCCTGGCTGAGGCACTGGCCATGAGTGAGGACGGCCTGGACATCCGCGCCCTGCTGGCGGAATCGCTGCACATGGGGGATGAGGGGCACAATCGCAACAAGGCTGGCTCGATTTTGTTCACCGCCAAGCTGGCTCCGCTGATTGCCAAAACCAGTACCAGTGATGCAGATAAAGCAGCCGTTCTCCAATTCCTTGGCGATAACGCGCTCAGCGTGCTCAATCCCGTCATGGCGGCGTGCAAAGCGATGGCCGACGCCGGGCACGGTGTGGAAGGCAGCACCGTGATGACCGTGATGGCCCGCAACGGCACCGATTTGGGCATTCGCGTCAGTGGCCTGGGCGACCGCTGGTTTACCGGACCGGTGGGCCAGCCAGATGGCCTCTACTTCTCCGGCTTCACCGCAGACGACGCCAGCGGCGACATTGGCGACAGTACGATTACGGAGACGGCGGGGATTGGTGCGTTTGCCATGGCGTCGGCTCCGGCCATCGTTACCTTCATCAGCGGCACGCCGGAAATGGCGGTAGAAACCACCATGCGTATGTACGAAATCACCGTGGCGGAACACAAAGCATTCACCATCCCGGTGCTGGCCTTCCGGGGCACGCCCGTCGGCGTGGACATTCGCAAGGTGGTGGAGTTGGGCATACGGCCGCAAATTAACACCGGCATCGCCCACAAGGATGCTGGCGTGGGCCAGGTCGGCGCGGGCCTGGTTTTGCCTCCGGCCAACGTTTTTGAAGATGCCCTGATCGCCTACGCCGAGAAATATTTATCGTAATGGCGCTTTATCGCGGCAACGGCCTGGGCTTTTTGCTGTCGTTGGGCAGCGTGTTGCTGGCCGTTGTCGCTGCCGCTCTGTTTGATTTGGCGACTGGAACGGCCGTAATCCTAATCGGCGGCTTGATGATCGGTTTGGATTTGTTGATGCGCTGGCGGAGTCGCAATGTGGTAGGCTGGCGTAAGCTGGTCTCTGCGGCGGCCGGCGGCCAGTTTGTCTTTTTACCTGTATGGGGCTTGGGAATTGTTTTCTTGATTATCGGTTTTTCAACCTAAAAGCGAGCCTGGTTTAGATGGGAACTCAATTGGACAGTTAGCAATTTGCAAGCGTAAGTGTGAGTGAATCATATGACCAAAATGTCTGTGTGGCTGCAACGTTTATCCAGAGTTTCGTTGATGTCTATTTGTGTCATTTTGATGCTGCTGGTCGCTTTATTCGACTATTTTTCTGGCCCTGCCATATCCACATCTATTTTTTACCTGATTCCTATTTCTATCTCTGCCTGGTTTCTCAGCCGCCGCAATGGTTTGATCTTGGCTGTTAATGCAGCCATTCTCTGGTTTTTGGCTGATTACCTCACAAACCCCCAAATTATCGTGTCGGTCACTTTTTGGAACGCCACTGTACGGTTAGGTTTCTTTTTAATTACGGTATTTAGTTTTAGCGCCCTTCATGACAGCCGTAAACGGCAGGAAGATTTGATGTCTTTTGTGGTTCATGATTTGCGGGCACCGTTAGGCAACATGCTGACAGCTTTTGATTTGTTGGCTACGGATAAAATGACGGCTGCCAGCACCAATATTGAAGTGGTGAAATTGGGTCAATCGTCGGGTAAGCGGATGATGGTGTTGGTGGATTCGCTACTGGATTTGTCCAAGTTGGAAAGTGGTCAACTTCAGTTGCAGGCAGAAAATGTGAAGCTAGAGACGCTTATTGATGAGAGTATTGCTCAACTTGTTCTAACGGCCGAAGTTAAAAAGATCACGTTTGCCCGGAAGTTTGACAGACGGACAACGGCCGTTTTGGCCGACCGATCGTTAACCCAGCGCGTGATCATGAATTTGCTCAACAATGCTATCAAATTTAGCCCCATCAGTGGCGTTATCACCGTGCAAACTTCCGCCACGCCGGGGGGAAGCGTCACGGTCAGCGTGATGGACCAGGGGCCTGGCATTCCCGCTGAGTGGCAGCAGCGGGTGTTTGCCAAATATGGACAGGTATCGGGCGGCAAATCTGGCGGCAGCGGGCTGGGTTTAACTTTTTGTAAACTGGCAGTGGAAGCGCAGAACGGCCGTATCTGGCTAGAATCGGAACCCGGCAGTGGGACAATCCTGCGTTTCACGCTGCCCAACGCGTAATATTAAGGAGTGTGATGTATGAATTACTACGTCCTGGTTTATCACCTGACTGACGATTACTTAGGGCGACGCCCCGCCTACCGAGCCGAACATTTGCAGCTGGCCAAAGATGCCGAAACGCGCGGCGAACTGGTGCTGGGGGGCGCGTACAGCGACCCGGCCGACACCGCGCTGCTGGTCTGGCGAGTAGAAGATCCGTCTACGGTTGAAAAGTTTGTCAGCAACGACCCATACGTGAAAAATGGCCTGATTGCCCGCTGGGAAATACGGCCGTGGACTGTCGTCATCGGCACCGCCTACAAACAATAAAATCCGCAGATTACGCAGATTAACGCAGATTTCTCTCTCTTTTTCTCTGTGCAACTCTGTGTTATCTCCGTACACCTCTGTGTTCCTTTTCTTTTTCTAGGAGAACGAAATGAGTGAAAAACAAACTATCAACTTACTCACCAACGCCAAATGGTATGACCTCACCCAGGCTTTGAGCATTTTCACTCCACCCTGGCCCGGTGAAATGCCGCTGCAAGTCCACTTTTTCAAGCGGCTCACTGGCTCCTGGGGCGGCGGGCAGGGGGCGAATGGCCAACTCATCGAGTGGAGCAACAACACCGGTACCCACCTCGTTGGCCCGCGCGCCTTCCACTCTGGGGCCAAAGCGATTGCCGATATTCCCTGGTCTGACCTGTGCGGCGAGGGAGTCATTGTGGATATTTCCGATGCGGTGTCCGATTACTCGCTCTACACGCCAGAAATGATCACTGAGCGGGCCGAAGTGAAAGAAGGGGATATTCTCATCATCAACACGGGCTACCACAAGCACACCTTTGACCAGCCCGACACGCCGAACGCCAACGCGCAGGGCGGCATCGAGAACAAGGAGTTTGGCTATTACGTGCGCCATCCAGGGCCGTCGCCGGAATTTTTCCAGTGGGCGCTGGAGATGAAGCTGAAGCTTATCGGCGTGGACTGCGGCAGCGCAGAGCATCCGATGAACACGAGCATTCGCTACCAGCACGCCCGCGAGTTTGAGAAGGCGGAGGCGAAGCTGCGCGAAACCTATGGCAAAAGCTGGGATGAGCTGTTTCCGCCAGAGGCGTACCACGCCCTGACCCACATCACCATGCCCAAGGCGGGGCTGCTGCTGGCTGAATCGCTGGGTGGGCAGATTGACGAATTGAGCAACCAACGCGCCTGGATCATGGTTGGGGCGATTCCGTTCATGGAAGTGGAATCCGCCTGGGCACGGGTGGCGGCATTGCACGCGCCCGACGGCATGAGCAACGACGACTTTTTTGCCGCCATGCGCGACACGACGATGCTGGACATGACGCTGCCGTTTAGCGTGCAGACGCCGCAGTGGGCCAATTATGAACCGCTGAGCGTGAAGTACACCAAGCGGGTCGGCGGGCAAAATTTTGGCCTGGGGCGGAACAACGCCCACTGCCGCGCCAGCTTCCATCTGGCCACGCACATGGATGGCGAGAAGCATTTCCACGCCGCCGGGCGCACCATTGGGCAGATGCCGTTTGAGCATTGGTTTGGCCCTGGCGTGGTTGTGGATATTTCGGACACGGTGAGCAATTCCAGCGTCTACACCCCGGCGATGATCGAGGAGCGCGTGGACATCCAGAAGGGCGATATTCTCATCATCAAGACGGGCTACTACCAATACGGTTGGAACAGTCCGGATTCAGACGAGTTCCGCTACATGATCAAACATCCGGGGCCGTCGCCGGACTTTGCCGATTGGTGCTTGGAAAAAGAAATCAAGTGGCTGGGCATTGATTGCGTGGCGATGGAGCATCCGATGAACACGATTCAGCGCATCTGGCACCCGAAGACGTTTGCCGAGGCCAACCAGAAGCTGATTGGCCAGTACGGCAAGGATTGGGATGAGATGTATCCGCTGGACAAGTATTACCAGGACATGCACCTGAATTTGTTCAACAAGGGCATTGTCCATGCGGAAAATTTGGGGGGTGAGATTGCTGTGGCGGGAA
Organism: Ardenticatenaceae bacterium; assembly: GCA_020634455.1. GTDB lineage: Bacteria > Chloroflexota > Anaerolineae > Promineifilales > Promineifilaceae > Leptofilum. The sequence goes on from JACKBQ010000001.1 coordinate 3,782,374, forward strand.
ACGGCCGTTACTTCATCGCCGCCTTCATCCAAAAAGGGATGGAACTGGCATCCTGCTGGGGCCGCTTTATTGCTTTTCCTGACTAACTAGACCTCAAAAAGAATCGTCTGGTGGTGATTTTGCCAGGCGGTTCTCTTTCACATTGACTGGTGACCTTCATCCAACAAAGTTTCTAAGAAGGCCACCAACTCCTGAAAGCTAGCAAAGCCATGCTCGCTGTTGGTGGTTGTGTTGATAAGTGCAAATCGCCAGGTTGCCGCCTCTGCGCTGTCGTTAAACTCTTGCCAAATGCGCAAAACATATGCTTGATAGTTGGGTAGCCGGGCAAACTGGGCATTTCTGGACGCATCCATACTGATCCTCTTATAATTGTTTTATTCTGGAAACAACTCATTATGTTCAAATTTTTGCATTGTGTGATTTCATAGTGGTTTTACACAGACAGGGTAAACCTTTGTCGTTAATTTATCGTTTCTGGACACCTGCCGTCTAAAAATCTATAAAAGCTACAGAGGAAAAAGAGGATTTTGAAAATTGAATCTTCGCCTCGAAACGCTCTGGGTTCTCTGTGGCAACTATATAAATTTGACCTTTTGATTTTGCATAGCAGCAAGGAATTTACCCATGAGCCGCCTGGAGTTGACGACTTTTGGGGTGCCACATATTAAAATAGACGGCCGTTCTATTGCGGCTCTCTCTGCCAGAAAAGCCCAGGCTTTGCTTATTTACCTGGCAGTTACCAATCAACAGCATTCGCGGCAGGTGTTGGCAGGGCTGCTGTGGGGCGAAATGCCAGAAGACAAAGCGCGACGAAACCTGCGCGTCACGCTTTCGCGTATCCGTACCCCTTTGGAAGCACATTTGCACATTAGACGCCGCTCATTGCGCTTGAATGAGGCAGCCCCGTTTTGGGTGGATGTGGCTGAGTTCGAATCTTGTCTGGCACCAGCCAACCCCTCGCTAGCTCAGCTGGAACGGGCGGCCGCCCTGTACCGGGGTCATTTTTTGCAAGATTTTGAGCTGCGCGACGCGCCGTTATTTGAGGATTGGATACGGCCGTTGCAAGAGCGGTATCGCCAAATGGCCATGGAGACGATGTACCGTCTGGCCACCCATTTCACCACCCAAAAGCAGTACGCCACCGCCATTGATTACGCCAACCGCCTGCTACAGCTGGAGCCGTGGCTGGAAGAAGCACACCGCCAGCTCATGCTGCTGCTCGCCCTCAGCGGTAAACGAAGCGCCGCTCTAAACCAGTATGAATCGTGCCGCAACCTGCTGCAAGAAGAGCTGGGTATCGAGCCTGCAGCTGCTACCGTTGCCCTTTACCAGCAAATTCTTAACGAAGAAATTCAGCCGGCCGCACAACCCATCGCGGTGACCCAACCAGCCCTGGCCAGCCCCGCCCCCAACCAGGTACCGGCCGGGATCAACCATTTTGTGGGCCGCGCTACCGATACAGAGACGTTGGCAAAGCTGCTTGGCGCTGAAGATGGGCCGCCGCTGCTGGCACTGGTGGGCATGGGCGGCGTTGGCAAATCGTCGCTGGCCGTGCAGTTAGTCAAAACGATGCAGTCTGCGTTCCCCGATGGCATTTTGTGGGCTAACACCGCTAGTAGCGAGCCGATGTCAATTTTGGAAAGCTGGGCCACTGCGTATGACTATGACTTTTCTCGCATTGGCGATTTGGAGAGCATGGCGGCGGCGTTTCGGGGGGTGTTGGCCGACAAGCACACGCTGATTGTGCTGGATGACGTGACGAGCGCGTCTCGGATACGGCCGTTGCTGCCCAATGGCGCTCACTGCCGGGTGCTGCTTACCACCCGCAACCAGGATTTGGCACGGGCGCTCAACGCCCAGGTGTGGCTTCTACGGGAACTGACTTCGGAAAACGGCCGTTTGCTCCTCAGCAACGTCCTCGGTCAAAACCGTGTCGCCGCCGAACCGGAAGCCGCCGCAGAGATTTGCACGTTGTTGCAAAACTTACCATTGGCGCTAGAAATCACCGCCCAACGGCTAAAATCCCGCCCCCGGCGACGCCTGGCAGACATGGCCGAGCAGCTGCGTGACGAAACTAGCCGCCTCTCACAGCTACAAATCAGCGACCAGGCGGTGCGTGCCTCTTTTGCCGTTAGCTGGGAGGCGTTGGATGCGGAGCGCAAGCGGATATTTGCCCTGATTGGTTTGTTTAACGGCCGTTCCTTCACCGCCGAAGCGATGGCTCACATCGCCAACATGGCCAAATACCCGCTGGAAGACCGCTTGTTTGACCTGGTAAATTTGTCGCTGCTGCGCGAAGAAGCGGAACGTCGTTACCAGCAGCATCCCTTGCTGGCCGATTTTGCTCGGGAGAAGTTGGGGGAAGATGTGCGTGAGGATGAGTACGGCCGTTTCGCCCACTACTACCTCCAATTTGCCCAACAAAACCAAACCGACTACGACGCCCTCCGCCCCGAATGGGACAACCTCATGGCCGCCATGGAAGCTGCCCACACTCACCAGCTCCACCAAACCGTCATAGATTTTGCCGATGCCCTGAACGATGCCTGGTTTGCCCGCGGTCGCTATTCACAAGCATGCCAAGGTTATGAATGGGTAAACAAATCAGTTCTTAAACTAAATAATAAAAACCGACACAATCAAAACTTGCTGGACTGGGCACGGGCGTACATTGAGCAAAGCAATTTCGATGAAGCCCGCGCCCGATTAGAAAATTGCTTAAAAATTTTTCAAGACGAAGATGATTTAATCCACCTTGCGAACGCCCAATTCCTTTTGTCGCGTGTCGCCATGAACCAGTCCAACTATGAAGAAGCCACAAAACTTGTCAACCATGCACTGAAAATTAGAGGACAGCTCAATGATCAAATCGGAACGGCCGATTTGATTAAGGTACAAGCCAGAATTTTATACGGTCAGCGCTTGTACCAAGATGCGTACCAACTTGGGCATGAAGCTTTGAGCATATACGAGAAATACAACCATCAATTAGGCAGATTGCAAACACTGAATCTCTTGGTGAATTGTCAAGTCGAACTCAAGCGAAGTGGAAAAACCGATTTGGAAAAAGCGTTGCAAAATGGTCAGAACGCGCTTGCATTAGCGGAGTCTTTGCAGAATTCTGGCGAAAAAGTTGTTGCTTTATATGGCCTATCAAGAATTCACCTCATAATTGGTGAGATGAAATTGGCTGAGGAGGAAGCAAAACAGAGCCTTGAGGCATCCAGGCAGATAGGAGATCGCCGCACAGAAGCTATGGTAACAATGCATTTGAGCGAAATTTTTTATTATCAAGAAGAATATCATGAAGCATTGCAAGTTGCGTATTCAATCAACCCTCTTTTAAAAATATTAGAGGCCAAAGGTAATGAGGCTGTCAACTGGTGGAATATTGGTCATTTTCATCAAAAATTGCAGGAATTAGACCACGCCCGTAAAGCATGGTCTAATTCCTACAAGTTGGCTAATGAAATACAAAATACGGGGCTATTGGAACGGTTACGGCCGTATTTGCAACCTTAACCTCCCCCAAAATTGCTAACAATTAACGCCCCCGGTGCCATCACAATCTGGGCCTCTTGTGGCCCAACCTCTTGCATCCAGTTTTCTCAGCCACTTTTGTTTACTTACCACTTGCCCTTCTGGTGGTAGAACATCGGGGCCTTGAATGAGTTCATCTGTAGCGCGCACCAGTTCTCCAACCTTTAGATGGGTCGGTTTTTTACCCACAACGATTCTGTCTTGACCTGAAATGCTTAACTCTGGCACAGGGTCGGCGACTTGTGTTTCCACATAATTTTGAAATTCAGTATATAAATTATCCACGGTTGCTTCACCTGGGGCAATTGCGGGAGTCCAACTTCCATTTGAGATATGTTTCAAAAGCTTATACTGAATCTTTCCAATAATTTTATCCAGTGGCTTGACGGCTTCACCATTTACTGGAGGATTTTCAATAGAAATAAAATCTTCAACTTTGTACAATTCAGAATACCCTTTCAACTGTATTTTCCTCTCTACCGTGTTGTCAAATACACCTGGGAGTATTTCTTTATGCATAAGTTTTGGATTTTTCAATGCCATTTTGTCATCGCGCTTATCAAGTAGATATTGCGTCCAATTGGCACGCAATTTGCCAGCCCACGAACCAATTGATGGTGCATGTTCTATAACGTTCATGTAAATGTACGGCCGTAACAAAGGCACGGGATGTTCACCATCATCGGTGTAAAAACTTTCCGTTCTCATATTAAGCTGCAAATCTTGAAAGGATAATCCCAACACAGGCCCAGCAATTAGCGCCCCATACACATCAGCAAAAATTTCTTCAAACCAGTTCTGAATCCAAGCTGGGAAACTATCATCTGCTCGCAAAAAATCAGCGATGTTTTCACCATTAAAAAGCGCGTGGCGATAAATGTAATGACCTATTTCGTGGGGAATGGCTAGCAAATCCTTTTTATCGTTTAGGCAACTATATGGAATGCCAACCAACACAACCGGGGCATAGGGGATAATGCGCACCGAGACAGTTTTCTGAAAATATGTGAGTACGGTTGTATCGCTTCTTAGCTGTAACTCAGCCCCAGTGACTACGGGCGGCAACATGGGTTTTAATGCTTTATACGCCAAAAAATCGGCAAGGTTTAATATGCCTTGGTTTGAGGCATCCTGTCTTTGGTGGATGGCTTTTTGAATAAGGCCGATGTCGTTACTTATTTGATCCAAGACAGTGTCTAGCGCATATTCAAAAGGAAAGTCGGCGGATTCTTCTAGCTTGTCTGCTGAAATATGATCATAAAAATAATCAAACAGCTTATCGGAAAATGCACGCAAACAATTTTGAAGCGTTAATATTGTTTGCTTCCGTGGGAAGGTTTTTTGTTCAAGAATATCCTCATTTTGTACATACATCCCCAGCCCAATTTTCTTATGGCGAAAGTCGTTTGTTCTCATTGTTTCCTCCTCTGAAAATAATCCTCCGGGAGGTTTGATGAATGGCCTTGATGATGCCAGAAACCTCCCGGAGGTTGGTTTTCATTTATGGTGTTGAGCTTGCGCTCATGTCGTCTCCACTTAAATAAAATAGTTGATTATGCACAAAACGGCCGTTTCCAACCGCGACACTGTTTTTAACCCACAGCCTCGCCAATCGTTTTGTTTGCAAAAAGGGGCTCTGCCCCATGAGCAGAGCCCCCAGCCCTCCTGGCAATGCCCAGGACACCTTTAAAAAATATACCAATACAAGAAAACGGGTGCCTGCTGCCTATGGACAATAGTTAGTTTACGGCCGTATCGTTACTTTACCGCTAATTTTCATGACCATTTGCCGATTTCTGGTTAAAATAGATGAAAATTAACCTACATTTGGAGGCTCCCATGGCTGGCACACAATTCTTTGGCGAACGAATCAAGCGGAACGAAGACCCCCGCTTGCTTACCGGGCAGGCCCTGTTCACCGACGATGTGAACCTGCCAGACATGCTCCACGCCGCCTTTTACCGCAGCCCGTACGCACACGGCCGTATTAACAGCATAGACACTTCCATGGCCCAAGAAATGGCAGGCGTCGTCGCCGTCATCACCGCCGAAGATTTGGGCGATTACTGGCAACAAGGGCCGTTGCTCGTGCCACCCCCGCCCGTGAAGGACATCGTCTTTAACCAGCGCACCCAGGTGCCCCTGGCCAAAGACAAGGTACGCTTTGTGGGCGAACCCATCGTCATGGTCGTGGCCGAAAGCCGCTACATTGCCGAAGACGCCGCCGACCTCATTTTTGCCGATATTGAGCCGCTGGATGCCGTCGTCGATTTAGCCGCCGCCTTGAAGCCCGGTTCTGCCCTGGTGCATGACGATTTGGGCAGCAACATTTCTGCTCACGTGGTGCAGCGCAAAGGCAGCTACGAAGCGGCCAAAGCTCAAGCCGATCACATCATCAACCGTACGCTTGAGTACGACCACGGCATTGCCGCCGCCATGGAAAATCGCGGCGTGGTCGCCCAATGGGACCGGCGCGCCCAGCGCCTGACGATGTGGGACACCACACAGGCCCCCGTTTTTGTGCGCAACGGTATGGCGGCGCTGCTGGGCCTGTCGGAAAACCAGGTGCGGGTGATTGCGCCGTTCATCGGCGGTGGCTTTGGTCCCAAGATTATGATGTTTTACCAGGAAGAGGTGCTCGTGCCTTGGGCGGCGATGAAGCTGGATCGCCCGGTGAAGTGGATTGAAGATCGGTCTGAGAATTTTGTGGCCACCACGCATGAGCGCAACCAGACCCACACCGTTGAAGCCGCGTTTAGCAAAGACGGCCGTATCCTCGGCATCCACGACGTTTTCTTGCACGACCAGGGCGCATATGCCCCCTATGGCCTCACCGTTGCCCTCAACAGCCAGTGCACCCTGCTCGGCCCGTACGACATCGAGAACTATTATTCGGAATTTACGGCCGTCTTCACCAACAAAACCATCGTCACCCCCTACCGCGGCGCAGGGCGGCAGCATGGTGTCTTTGTGGTGGAGCGATTGCTGGACATTGCCGCCCGTGAACTGGGCATCGACAAGGCCGAAATTCGCCGCCGCAACTTCATTCCGCCCGAAAAATTCCCCTACAACAACGAAATCATCTACCAGGACTTTGCCCCGCTCAAATACGACAGCGGCAACTACGAACCCGTCCTCGACAAAGCGCTCAAGATGATTGGCTACGACGACTTTTACCAAAACATTCAGCCACAGGCCCGCGCCGAGGGGCGTCAGCTGGGGCTGGGATTGGTTGCCTACGTCGAAGGCACTGGCATCGGCCCGTACGAAGGGGCGCGGGTGCAGGTCACCAGCAGTGGCCGAGTCAGCGTCGCCACCGGCATCGGCACGCAGGGGCAGGGGCACTTCACCAGCTTCGCCCAAATCGTGGCCGATCAGGTGGGCGTGGATGTGTCCGAAGTGGATTTAGTGACGGGCGATACCGACCAGTTTCACTGGGGCGCGGGCACCTTCGCCAGCCGAGGAGCAGTCGTGGCCGGGAATGCCATTAACGAAGCCGCCCGCGACGTGCGCCAGAAAATCCTCAAGCTAGCCAGCGACCTGCTGGAAGTAGCCGAAGAAGATTTGGAGCTGGGGGACGGCAACGTGCAGGTCAAAGGCGTACCGGATCGCGCCATTCCGCTGGGGCAGCTGGCGCAGCAGGCCAATCCCATGCGCGGCGCGGTCAAGCCGGGCACAGAACCCGGCCTGGAAGCGACCAACTACTTTGGCCCAGAGTACGGAGCCACCGCCAGCGGCGTGCACGCCATGATTGTGGAAGTGGACCCGGAAACGCTGGAAGTGAAAATTTTGCGTTACGTCGTAGTGCACGACTGCGGCGAGGTGATTAATCCACTCATTTTGGATGGGCAAATTCAGGGGGGCGTGGCGCAAGGCATCGGCAATGCGTTTTACGAGCAGATTATTTACAACGAGCAGGGACAACTGCTGACTGGCTCCTTCATGGATTACCTGCTGCCCACCTCGCTGGACGTGCCCGCCGTGGAAATTGACCACGAGACCACGCCATCGCCGCTCAATCCGCTGGGTATCAAGGGCGCGGGCGAGGCCGGGGCTATCCCCACCGGGCCGCTGTTTGCCCAGGCGGTGGAGGATGCGCTCAACCACCAAATCGAAATCCGCGAGATTCCGCTGAGTCCCAGCAAGCTGTGGGAGCTAACGCGATAGCTTCAAGCCTGTGTAATTGATTTTTGGAAGCTGGTCATGATGAACGTGGCCAGCTTTTTTTACGGCCGTTTCCCCCCATCCAAGCTTAAAATCCACCTCATTTACGCTCCCAAATGCTATCCCGACAGCTTTTGACAGTGTTTCACTTGTATATTCCCCCTCGGTGGTGGCCAACTGCTGCTCGCTGGCAAACGGCCGTCTCTCACCGGACTTCAAAAGTCAATTCAGGCAACTTGCCCCAAAGCAAATGGGCGAAACTTTTGAAGTCTAAATTGCACAATCAAGGAGAAGCAAGTGGGTTCAAAATCATCACGACTACCAGGGTTTTACAAACGGCCGTTAGCCGAACGCGTAGACATCATTGCCGACTGGGCCGGGCTGGACGCAGAAGAAGCCAATATCCTCAAAGAACAAGGCCTCACCAACGACCTGGCCGACAAAATGATCGAAAACACGCTGGGCACCTTTGCCCTGCCGTTGGGCGTCGCCGCCAACTTCCAGATCAACGGGCGCGACTACCTCATCCCGATGGCCGTGGAAGAACCAAGCGTGGTCGCCGCCCTTAGCAACGCCGCCAAGAAGATTCGCGCCGGGGGTGGCTTCCACACCAGCGCCACCAACCCCGTGATGATTGGCCAGATTCAGGTGCTTGACATCCCAGACATGGACGCCGCCATCGCCGCTATCAACGCCAACAAGGCCAACCTGCTGGAAACCGCCAACTGCTGCGACAAGGTGATTGTCAACCTGGGCGGCGGCGCATTGGACATCGTGCCACGGCCGTTTCCCAACACCCCCGTCGGCCCCATGCTCATCGTGCACCTGCATTTTGACACCCGCGACGCGATGGGGGCCAACGCCATCAATACGGCATTGGAATCATTGGCTCCAAAAATTGCTGAGCTGACAAACGGCCGTACTAGCCTGCGCATCCTCTCCAACCTAGCCGACCAGCGCACCGCCACCGCCCGCTGCACCATTCCCGCCAGCCAACTGGCTACCGACGAGTACAGCGGTCAAGAAGTGGCCAAACTGATCGAAGAGGCCAACGCCTTCGCCGTGGTCGATCCATACCGGGCCGCCACCCACAACAAAGGCATCATGAACGGCATCGACGCGGTCTGCATTGCCACCGGCAACGATTGGCGCGCAGTGGAGGCTGGGGCACACTCATTTGCGGCGCGGGACGGCCGTTACCAATCCCTCACCGACTGGCATGTAGATGAAAATGGCGATCTCTACGGCGAAATCACCCTGCCAATGGCCGTCGGCATGGTCGGCGGAGCCACCAAAGTGCATCCCACTGCCCGCGTCGCCATGAAAATTTTAGACGTCAAATCCGCGCCAGAGCTGGCCCAGGTGATGGCCGCCGTTGGACTGGCGCAAAACCTGGCCGCCATCAACGCCCTGGCCACCGTCGGCATCCAAAAAGGGCACATGGCCCTGCACGCCCGCCAGGTGGCGATGGCCGCCGGCGCGCCAGAATCCCTTATCCAATTCGTGGCCGATCAACTCGTCGCCGAGCGGCGTATTCACGTTGACCGCGCCAAAGAGATTATTCAAGGTAATCGGTAAACCGTAAGCGGTTATCCGTAAAAAAAACCGATTACCGTTCACCGATTACTGATTACGGATTACCGCAACAGAGGTAAAAATGAGCGAATACAAACCGCAAGATGGATTAATGCAACCAGACCGCCCGGTGGGCATCGTCGGCTACGGGGCGTATGTGCCCCGCTATCGTTTGCCCGCCAGCGAGGTCTCCAAGATGTGGACCAACGGCACGGGCGGCACTCCCATCGTCGAAAAAGCAGTCAATGGGCTGGATGAAGACGTGATTACCATGTCGATTGAAGCCGCCCGGAACTCCCTGCTGCGCGCCCGAATCAACCCGCAAGAGATTCGCGCAGTCTGGGTGGGCAGCGAAAGCCACCCGTATGCCGTCAAGCCCAGCAGCACCATCGTCGCCGAAGCGATTGGCGCAGTGCCCAATACTATGGCGGGTGACTGGGAATTTGCCTGCAAGGCAGGCACGGAAGCAATGCAGGCGGCGATTGGCTTTGTCGGCTCTGGCATGGCCCGCTACGCTTTCAGCATTGGCATGGACACCGCCCAGGGCCGTCCCGGCGATGCGTTGGAATACACGGCGGCGGCTGGCGGAGCGGCCGTTCTCTTGGGACCTGCTGCCGAATCCGTGGCCATCATCAATGGCTCCTACTCCTTTGTGACGGACACGCCAGACTTTTGGCGGCGTGCTCACGCAGAGTACCCGTCCCACGGCGACCGGTTCACCGGCGAACCCGCCTACTTCAAGCACGTCCAGGGCGCGGCCGAAATGTTGATGGAATCGCTCGGTACCCAATCTGGCGATTACGATTGGGCCGTGTTCCACCAGCCCAACGCCAAATTCCCGGAGCGCGTGGCGGGACAGTTGGGCTTCTCCAAAGAGCAGATCAAGCCCGGTTTGCTCAGCCCCCGCATCGGCAACACCTACTCTGGCAGCACCATGATTGGCCTCACCGCTATCCTGGACATCGCCAAACCAGGCGACCGTATTCTGATGGTCAGCTACGGCTCCGGCGCTGGCTCCGACGCCTTCGACATCGAAGTGACCGACAAGCTACCTGAAGTGCAGCATCTGGCCACCACCACCGAAGCGTACATCAGCCGCCGCACGGAAATAAATTACGCAACGTATACCCGGTATCGGGATAAATTGAAGCTTTCTTAAACAGTTTGCAAGTCTGCGAGTTTGCCAGTTTGCGAGTCAATCACTCGCAAACTGGCAAACTCGCCACTTTCTTGGACAACATATGAACGACGTATCAATCATTGGCCTGGGCCAAACCGAAGTAAAAGAGATGTGGGACACCTCGCTACGCCATCTGGCGTGGTATGCCATCGAGGCGGCGCTGGACGATGCCCACGTGAGCAAAGTAGATGCCCTGTTTGTGGGCAACATGGCCGCAGGGCAGCTTAGTAACCAGATGCATCTGGGGGCGCTGGTGGCCGATTTTGCCGGGATGCGCGGCATCGAAGCGGTGACGGTGGAAGCGGCGGACGCTTCTGGCGGCGCGGCGCTGCGGCAGGGCATTCTGGCCGTGAAGAGCGGTCTGGTGGAAACGGCGCTGGTTGTTGGCGTGGAGAAGATGACGGATCAAGTGGGCAGTCCGGTTACGGCCGTTCTCGCCAGCACCCTCGACGCCGATTACGAAGCGATCCACGGCCTGACCGTGGCGGGCATGGGCGCGCTGCTGATGCGTCGCTACATGCATGAGTATGGCCTGACGGTGGATGATTTTGCCAACTTTAGCGTGAACGCCCACGCCAACGGGGCGGCTAATCCGCTGGCCATGTTCCGCAATCGGCTCAAGGCCGACCGTTTTGCCAGCGCCCCTCCCGTGGCCACACCTGTTACCTTGTTTGATGCGGCCCCCAGCGGCGACGGGGCGGCGGCGGTCATTATCACCAGCCACGAACGGGCGCAGGACATTGTGCCGCAGCCCATTCGCATAGCGGGTTCGGCGCTGGCCACGGACACGCTGGCGCTGCACGACCGCAAAAACATGCTGCACCTGCGTGCCGCTGAACTCAGCGCCCAAAAAGCGATGCAGGCCGCAGGCGTCAGCCATGACGATATTGACCTGTTTGAGCTGCACGATTCGTTTACGGTGATGGCGGCGCTGTCGCTGGAAGCCACTGGCTTTGCCGCGCCGGGCGAGGGTTGGCAGTTGGCACGGGACATGGAGATTGGTCGGAACGGCCGTATTCCCATCAGCACGTTTGGCGGGTTAAAGGCACGGGGCAATCCTAGCGGCGCAACCGGCATGTACCAAATTGTAGAAGTGGCCCGCCAACTGCGTGGGCAAGCCGGTGACAACCAAATCCCCGACGCCAAGATTGGTATGGCGCAAAATTTGGGGGGCAGTGGGGCAACGGCCGTTACGCATATTCTCAGTAATCGGTAATCGGTGAACAGCAATCGGAAAACTGGCTACCGATTACGGATTACCGACCACCGATTACCGGCTTCTGATAGCTTTTGACAGTCTTTTACCTGCGACTGACAGTGAATGAGAGGGTTTTTGCAGATAATGGATTGTGGCAAACGGCACAAATCAGCCGTTTTATGAACTTGAAATGTCTTAGGAGACAGAATAATGGAAGTTTCACGCCATTGGCGATTACAAGAACAGCGATACAAATTAGTGGGCGAAACCTGCGATAGCTGCGGGGTTAAACTTTTCCCACCGCGTGATGTTTGTTTGGAATGCAAAGCGCCAGCCTACGAGCTGTACACGTTCACAGGTCTTGGTGAACTCTACTCTTTCACCACCATCTACGATGCGCCCGCCGGCTTTGAGCACAGCGCTCCTTATACCGTGGCGCTGGTTAAATTGGAAGAAGGCCCTATCGTCACCGCCCAGCTGACCGATATTGACGAGAATGAGCTCAGCATTGGCATGCCGCTGGAAATGGTGACCCGCAAGTTACGTACCGACGGCGACGAAGGCATGATTGTTTACGGTTACAAATTCCGTCCTGCTGTTTCAGCGCAAGTTTTGCATTAAACTCTCCATAATTTCCCCTGGATGTGCTGTTGGCCAAAAATAACAGCACATCCAGTTTTCCCTCTTCTTTTCCCACACCTTTTTAATACTCAATCTCATAAGAAACGATAACGTTTGGTCAGAAATGTGCGGGTTGCTGCCAGCGTTGGTATGATCACGGTATGAGCAAGCAAGATGATGATTTGATTACGGCCGTTACCAATGCCATCAAACAATCCAAAAAATACGGCGACACCAGCGAAGCTACCATCCGCCAACTGGCCGAGGAAGCTGCCCGGCAGCATAAAAAGCCCAAGGCAGCCATCAAAGCGGTGCGCGCCCGGCTGCACAGCATCATGGCCCCCTACCTGGGCGATCCAGATTACAAAGCGATGGCTCGGCAGCTAAATGAAGCTTTTGCCGCCAACGACCAGGAACGCATCAACCAGCTTTGCCTGGCCAGCCTGGACGCCCACCTCTCCACCCGTGAACGCCTGCCCATCATGGCCGACTTTTACCGGCAGATTTTTGCCGTCACTGGCCAGCCAAGCGCCATTTTGGATATTGCCTGTGCGCTGAACCCGCTGGCGCTGCGCTGGATGTATCCGGTGAACGGTGAGCGGTTGAAGTTTTATGCGTATGATATTCATGAGCCGCGCATTGATTTTATCAACCATTATTTTCGGCTTGAGGGGTTGGAACCGTTGGCGCGGGTGCAGGATGTGGCCATGCAGTTTCCACAGGAGCAGGCGGATGTGGCGCTTTTCCTCAAAGAGATGCCCCGGTTTACCCGCAACTATGGCGATTTGGGACGGCCGTTACTCCAATCCCTCAACGTCCGCTGGCTGGTTATCTCCTACCCCAGCATCAGCACCCACGGCGGGCGCAACCTCACCAGCCGTTACCGCGACTTTATGCATCAGCTCATCGCTGGCCTCAATTGGCCTATCACGGAACTTCTCTTTGAGGGTGAGCTTGTTTTCATCATTGAAAAAATCACCCCATGATGCGTACAGGTGCCAATTTGCTTACAATACAAAGCAAAGGTTATGATGTTTGTCACCTCACGGCTTCCCTTTTGACCGTGTATTCTCTGAACGGAAAAACAGGTAATCGGCCAAATCGCCCCACGATTTCCCCAGATAAATTACCGATTATCAATGCAATAAGGTAGAACGAAGAAAATAAAATAAGTGAGCAATTTAATGAAACGAATAGGTGTTTTGACCAGTGGCGGCGACGCTCAGGGAATGAATGCTGCCGTGCGGGCTGTGGTGCGCATGGCGCTTAATCAAAATATGGCTGTTTACGCCATTTACGAAGGCTACCAGGGTATGGTAAATGGTGGCGACCAAATACGGCCGTTCACCTGGACAGATGTGGGCGGTATTTTGCAACAGGGTGGCACCGTCATTGGTACCGCCCGCTGTGCGGAATTTCGCGAACGCAGCGGACGACTCAAAGCCGCCCGCAACCTGCTGCTGAACGGAATTGACAGCCTGGTTATCATCGGTGGCGATGGCAGCCTGACCGGGGCCAATTATTTGTATGAGGAATGGCCTGGCTTGCTGGAAGAACTGGTGGCAACCGGGCAAATCGCCCCGGATGTGGCCGCCAAACATGCCCATCTGCAAATTGCCGGTATCATCGGCTCCATAGACAACGACATGTACGGCTCTGACGTAACCACCGGCTCCGATACGGCGCTGCATCGCATTGTCGAAGCCACCGACGCCATCTCCAGCACCGCCGCCAGCCACCAACGCATCTTTGTGGTAGAGGTGATGGGGCGGCGCTGTGGTTACCTGGCCCTGATGGGGGCGATGGCTGGCGGGGCTGACTGGGTGTTTATCCCGGAGAATCCCCCAGACATTGACGATTGGGAAGAAAAAATGTGCAAAGTGCTGCACCTGGGGCGCGAAGCAGGCCGTCGCGACATCATTGTGGTGGTGGCTGAAGGCGCACAAGATCGCTACGGGCAGCCCATCACCAGCGAGCGTGTTAAGCATGTCCTGGAAGATCGCCTGGGCGAGGAGACGCGCATCACGGTGCTGGGGCACGTGCAGCGGGGCGGCGCCCCGAGCGCTTTCGACCGCAACCTGAGCACCCTGCTGGGCGCGGCGGCCGTGGAACATCTGCTGGCAGCCACAGAACCAGAAAAACCGTTCGTGATAGGGATCCGCGGCAATAAAATCACGCGCACACCGCTGGATGAGGCGTTGGCCAAAACTCAGGCCGTTGCCCAGGCCAGCCAGGAGCAACATTATGCGGAGGCGATGCGCTTGCGTGGCAACAGCTTTAATGAATCGTTCCAAATTGTGCGCACCATGGTGCGGGTGCTGCCTCATCCCCCGACGCCTGGCCAGCGGCGTTTGCGTCTGGCGGTGCTAAATGCGGGTGGCCCAGCGCCGGGAATGAATACGGCCGTACGAACGGCCGTACGCCTGGCCACCGACAAAGGCCATATCATGCTTGGCGTGCAAAATGGGTTCCGTGGCCTCCTCAAAGGCGATATCCGCGAGATGGATTGGATGAGCGTTTCCGGCTGGGCCTCGCGGGGCGGCGCCGAGCTGGGCACCAACCGTCTGGTCCCCGAAGGCAGCGATTTTTACGCCATTGCCCGCAGTCTGGAGGAACACAAAATTGATGGCCTGATCATGATTGGTGGCTGGTCTGGCTATGAGAGCGTGTTGCAAATGATGGCCCAACGCGCCACCTTCCCAGCCAACAACATCCCAATGGTGTGCGTACCCGCCAGCATCAACAACAATCTGCCTGGTGCAGAACTGAGCATTGGCGCAGACACCGCGCTCAACAATATTGTGCAAGCGGTGGACAAAATCAAGCAATCGGCCGTGGCCTCGCGCCGCGTGTTTGTGGTAGAAGTGATGGGGCACAACTGTGGCTATCTGGCGCTGATGAGTGCCCTGGCTACCGGGGCCGAGCGTGTCTACACCAACGAAGAAGGCATTACCACCCAAAATCTACTAGAAGATGTACATGAGCTGTCCGAGGGATTTAGCAAAGGCAAACGGCTGGGGCTGGTGATTCGCAGCGAAAACGCCAACCCAATTTACACCACATCCTTTATCAGCGCCTTGTATGAGGAAGAAGGTGGCGATTTGTTTGACGTGCGCGAAGCGATTTTGGGTCATTTGCAGCAGGGTGGGGATCCCTCGCCGTTTGACCGCATTTTGGCGACGCGGCTGGCTTCTCATGCCGTTAACCATCTGGAAGGATTGATTGAGGCAGGGGAGACGACCTGTGCCTGTCTGGGACAGGTTGGCGGGGCGCTGGTTTTTACCGATATGCAAGATGTGCCGCGTATGTTTGATATGGACAAAAAACGGCCGAAAAAACAATGGTGGATGGATTTGCAACCTATTGCTAAAATTCTGGCTAAACCTGCTCCCCACTAATCCCGCCAGGTTTGTCTCACACGGAACGTGCAGAATGACGTTCCAACAGAGATACCAGCATGAGTTAAGACAATAGTGACCTGACAGTGTTCCATATTTCATTGTGGCAACCGCTGTTAGGCTTTGAGTATTCGCAATAAAAAGGAGCGATTAGATGACGAAAATTGGCATTTTAACTGGCGGGGGAGACGTACCAGGTCTGAATCCTTGCATAAAAGCCGTTGTAAACCGGGCTATTGATGAAGGGTACGAGATTGTCGGTATCCGGCGAGGCTGGGGCGGTTTGTTGGAACTGAATATTGATGATCCAACCTCCTTAGAAAAGCATTTGCTGCCCTTGAACAAAACAGTGGTACGGACAATTGATCGGACGGGGGGTACTATGCTGCATACCAGTCGTACCCATCCTGGCAAAGTGAGACCAAGCGCTGTGCCTGATTTTCTGAAAGACCCTGAACATCTTGAGGCGGAAGCCGCCGATAAGAGCCTGCGTGACTTTACGCCGCACGTGATGAAGAATTTGGAGTATTTGGGCATCGATACGCTCATTCCCATCGGCGGTGATGACACGTTGAGCTATGGTGAGCGGCTGCACAGCGAGGGCATTCGTGTATTGGCCATTCCTAAAACGATGGACAATGATGTGTACGGCACGGATTACTGTATTGGGTTTAGTACGGCCGTTACCCGCAGCGTCCAGTTTATTCACCAATTGCGCACCAGCACCGGTTCGCACGAGCGTATTGCCGTGGTGGAACTGTTTGGCCGCAATTCTGGTGAAACTAGCCTCATCAGCTCCTACCTGGCTGGCGTAGACCGCGCCGTTATCTCCGAAGTGCCGTTCGACCCAGAAATATTGGGCGAACTGGTGTTAAAAGATAAACGCGCCAACCCCAGCAACTATGCCATGGTCACCGTGAGCGAAGGTGCCCATATGGTGGGTGGTAAGGTGGTTGAATATGGTGAAGCCGATGCGTACGGGCATAAAAAGCTAGGCGGCATCGGTGAAATCTTGGGTGACGCGCTCAAGAAAATCACGGGCGAAGGGATTATCAACCAGAAGGTGTCTTACCTGATGCGCTCTGGTGCACCAGATGCTCTGGACTTGATGGTGGCAACGAACTATGCCAATATGGCCGTTGACCTTATTAAAGATGGCGTAAGCGGCCGTATGGTAGCGCTGCGTGATGGCAAATACACCCACATCCCCATGAGCACCGTCACCAGTGGTGTCAAGCGGGTGGACGTAGATGAGCTGTACGACGCGAAGCGTTACCTGCCCCGTGTCCGCCACGTCATGGGCAAACCAATGTTCCTTTATTAAAAACATTAGCCACAGAGGACACAGAGAAAAAGAGAAATATCTTTAGCTCTCTGTGGACTCTGTGGCAAATTCAATTTTCTCTCCGCTTTTCTGCTAAAATAGCCACATGCACCGCTTTTTTGTGGACCCCAAATGTTTTTTAGGTAACCGGATTACGTTTCCCACCGAGATTGCCCATCAGATTCGCAATGTGCTGCGCTTGCGTGTGGGCTCTGCCATTTTGGTGCTGGACAACAGCGGGGCGGAGTTTGAGGTGCTGCTACGTCAGGTAGATCGGCAGCAGGTGGTGGGGGAAGCAGTGGCCAAACGGCCGTCTCCCAACGAACCCGCCGTGCAGCTCACCCTCTACCAGGCATTGATGAAGCGGGACAAATTTGAGTGGGTGCTGCAAAAAGGCACCGAGATTGGCGTGAGCGCGTTTGTCCCCCTGGTTACCCAGCGCAGTTTGGTGCAGGATGTTGACCTAAAGGCCAACAAGCAAGCCCGCTGGCACAAAATCATCACCGAAGCGGCCGAACAATCCCGCCGAGGGCGCATCCCTGAGCTGCATCCGCCACAAACGTTGGTCCAGGCTTTAGAGAGCCACCCCGCTCAACCGGGGCTAATTGCCTGGGAAGAAGAAGATAGTTTGCGTTTGCGTGGGGCGTTGGTGGAAGGGGAACGGCCGTCTCACATCTCCCTCTTCATCGGCCCAGAAGGCGGTTTTGCCACAGAGGAAGTAGAAGCGGCTCAGGCGGCGGGCATCCAGGCGATAACCCTTGGCAAACGGATTCTTCGGGCAGAAACGGCCGCACTCGTCGCCGCTGCCCTGGTGTTATACGAACTAGACCAGATGTAACCCAGAGAATAAATGTGTTATGATTTAGCCACACTTGATTGTTGTTGAGAGGCGAAGATGATCACCATAAAAGTTGAGGATTTTGAGCAGCGCTTTCAAAAATATATTAGTCGTCTGGAAGCTGGAGAAACGATTGTTCTGACGCGAGGGGGGCAGCCCGTAGCTGAAATCACGCCGACGGCTCAGAAACAGCGTGAATTACGGCCGTTTGGCTTAAGTGCGGGCAAATTTTTAACCCCAGATGATTTCAACGAGCCATTACCCGCAGAAATTTTGGATGCATTTGAAGACAAATGAAGCTGCTTATAGATACCCACGTTTTTTTATGGTACATCGGCGCTGACGACAAGCTCCCTGCACGATTTCTTGAAGAGATTCGTAACCCAGAAAATCAAGTCTTTTTGAGTGTTGTTTCGCTTTGGGAAATTACAATAAAGTATCAAATTGGCAAACTGCCTTTGCCAGAGCCTCCACAGCTTTTTATTCCCACAGAAAGAGGACGACACCTCATTGACAGCCTCCCCTTGAATGAAGAGAGCGTTCGCTACTTGGCAAATTTACCCCAACTACATCGAGACCCTTTCGATAGGATGCTCATTTGCCAGGCGCAAGCCAATCAAATGACGCTTGTAACATCGGATAGCGCCATTCTTCAATATTCAGTTACGTCACTTCCCCAAACTTAACATTATGCTTTATCTCGTAGCTACCCCCATCGGCAATCTTGGCGACATCACCCTGCGGGCGCTGGAAACATTGCGCCAGGTGGATGTGGTCGCCAGCGAAGACACCCGCAAAACCGGCCTGCTGCTCAAACATTTTGAGATTAGCAAGCCGCAGCTTTCCTTCCATGAGCACAACGAAGCGAAGGCGGGCAACAAAATCATCAGCCTGCTGCAAGAAGGCAAATCGGTGGCGGTGGTGACGGATGCAGGCACGCCGGGCATCTCGGACCCTGGCTACTCCATTGTGCAGCGGGCCATCGCCGAAAATTTGCCGGTGACGATGATCCCTGGCCCGACGGCGCTGATCATGGCGCTGGTTTTGTCTGGCTTGCCCGCCCACGCCTTCACTTTTCGCGGCTTCCCCCCACGCAAAAGCGGCAAGCGGCAGCGCTTTTTGGCCGTGGATGCCGAATCGCCACACACGCTGGTTTTTTACGAAAGTCCGTACCGGCTTAAACCGTTTTTGGAGGATGCCTTGGCGGTGTATGGGGATCGGGAAACGGCCGTTTGCAACGAACTCACCAAGCTGTACGAATCAGTCCACCGAGGCCGCCTCTCCGAACTAATCGCCCACTTTGCCGAAGAAGAACCGCGCGGCGAGTACGTGGTGGTTATCAGTGGCCGGTAATCAGCAATCGGTGGTTAGGGATGCAGATTAAATAACGCAAATACCTAAGATTGGAGATTAGAGATTGGAGATTGAACGAGCCTCTAATCTCCAATCTCCAGTCTCTAATCTCCTACATGAACAAATTTGCCAACCTCCAATTCCGCTATCCGTTCCGCAAATACCAGCAGATGGTGCTGGAAGTGGTGGAACGCGGCGATGGCGACCACAAGCACCACATCGTCGCCCCGCCTGGAGCCGGGAAAACAATTGTGGGGCTGGAACTGGTGCGCAGATTCGGCCGTCCCGCCCTCGTTTTTGCCCCCACAACCACCATCCAGCGCCAATGGCAAGAAAAAGCCGCCCTCTTCACCGACGATGCCGACTGGCTGGCCCAACACACCAGCCTGGACGCCAACCGCCTGGCCAACATCACCATCCTCACCTACCAAATTCTCTCTACACCGGGCGAAAACCTGGCGTTTGTGGAGCGCATTGCCCAAAACCGCTGGGCCGATGATTTGCTACGCAGCGGGCAGGTGGAAACCGAAGACGAAGCGCAGCAGCGCATCGCCAAGCTGCAAGCAGCCAATCCCCAAGCGGCCAAGCGGGAGGTAAGCAAGCGGTACCGGCGCATCAAGCGGGAATTTTTGCAAAAGCCAGATTTTGACGGCCGTCAATTCCTCCACCCCAACGCCCGTGACCTGATTGACCGGATTGTCGCCTTGGGCGTGGGCACGATAATTCTGGATGAGTGCCATCATCTGCTCGATTATTGGGCCTTTATTTTGCGCGAATTGATCCACGCGCTGCCCGGCGTGCAGGTGGTGGGCCTGACGGCGACGCTGCCTGACCCCGGCAGCCAGAGCGAGTACGAAAATTACGATTCCCTCCTGGGCGAAGTGGATTTTGAAGTGCCGACACCTGCCGTCGTCAAGGAGGGCAATCTGGCACCGTACCGGGATTTGGTTTACTTTTGCGAACCGTCCAAGCGGGAGATGGATTATCTTAAGCGGATTCAGGATCATTTTGAAACGGCCGTTTCCACCATCACCTCCACACCCACCTTCAAAACCTGGGCCGCCACCCTGCTGCCCCCCGCCGACGAATTCACCGACTTTTTTAATCGCGAACCGCTGCTGTGCATTGCGGCCGTGAAATTTGGACTGACGCAAGAAGAGACTGGGGACTGGAGATTAGAGACTGATAGTCTCCAGTCTCACAGTCTCCAGTCCCTTCCGATAATCGCTGAAATGCTGGAGCCGCTCACCGTAGATGACTGGCTCACCCTGCTGGAAACCTTCGGCCTGCGCGTCCTCAAAATTAGCGCCGATAAGGCCGACCAGTCGCTCTACCGCCAACTGCGCGACGCCCTGCTGGGCTTCGGCATCGCCATCACCGAGGGCGGCATCCGCCACCAGCGCTCCCCCGGCGATCTGGTTTTGGCGCTTTCCGAGGCGAAAGATGAAGCGACCACCGCCATTTTGCGGGCGGAACTGGCGCAGCTAGGGCCACAGCTTCGCGCCGTCGTCATTACCGATTTTGAGCGCATGAGCGCCCGCAACCGCCGCCTGCAAGACGTACTCGACCCCGACGCGGGCAGCGCCGTGCGCGTTTTCCGCCACCTCATCGCCGACCCAACCACCAACCAGTTGGACCCGGTGCTGGTGACTGGCAAAGTGGTGCTGGTAGACGCCGACAATCGCCAACGCCTGGAAAAAGGGATCCACGCGTGGGTCGAAAAACAGAAGGCCCGCTTCCGGTGGGAATGGAAGCCAACCAGCGACCCGCAGGTGTTTGAGCTGGCAGGCAGCGGCCCCGATTGGGGATCACGCACCTACGTGTCGCTGCTCACCAGCCTGTTTGAACAGGGCGTGACCCAATGTTTGGTGGGCACGCGCGGCATCTTTGGCGAGGGGTGGGATGCGCTGTCACTCAATACCCTCATTGATCTCACCTCCGTCACAACGAGTACCGGCGTGCAGCAAATTCGCGGGCGCACCATTCGCCTGGACCCCAACTGGCCGCGCAAGGTGGCCCACAACTGGGATGTGGTCTGCGTGGGCAAAAAGTTCGACAAAGGGGATGCGGATTTGCGTCGCTTTGTGGCCCGTCATGCCCACACCTGGGGCATTGTGGTGCGCGACCGGTGGCAGGATATCGGCGAGGCGGCGTTAACAGCCGCTTTGGGGCGTATTCCCGGTCTTTCCATGCAGGGGCAGGTGGTGCGCGGCGTGGGGCACGTGGACATGGAGCTGGCGACAGAGTTTGGCACGCGCCCGTTCAAGCACATCCTTTTTGACCGCTTCACCAAGCGGATGCTGAAAGCCACCGCCGAGCGCAACCGGGTGTACGATTTATGGGAAGTGGGTGCGCCGTACTCCAATTTTGCCTACCGCGTTACCCAAGTGGAAGCAAAGGACATCAAGTTTCAGACCGTTTTCCGCATACGCGAATCGCTGCGGGCGATGGCCTGGCGGCTGGTGGCCAACATCGCGGGGGTGGCGGGCATCATCTGGTTGTACGGTGGGCAGGCGCTGGCGTCGCTGGGGGAGATGCCGGACAGCTGGTTTGTGGTGGGGGGAACGGCCGTACTCACCCTCGGCATTCTCATTGGCATTGGCGTCAACAGCGTGAGCATCTGGAAATTGTTCAAGCGCGCCTTTGTGGAGCTGCCCGCCGACGATATTTTGCTGGACATCGGCCGGGCGCTCATGGCCGGGCTGCGCGACGTGGGTGCCATCAGCCATAATCTGAACGAAAATTACGTGCGCGTGGTGGCCACGCCGACGGGTGGTTACCAGGTTTTTCTGGATTACGCCTCGCCGGAAGATTCCGACACGTTTTCCCGCGCCTACCAGCAAATGCTGGGGCCTCTGGGGGACGCGCGTTATCTTATTGAGCGGGACGCGGGTTCGATTCGGAATCCGCTTTACCGGAGCATGTGGCTGGGAATCCGATCGTTCCTGCCCAACCTGGAGCAGCGCGCTTACCATCCAGTGCCGGATATTTTGGCCTCGCACAAAAAGCGGGCGGAATCGCTGGCAAAATTCTGGCGGCAGTACGTGGGCGGCGGGGAACTCATCTACACGCGCCGCGCCGAAGGGCGGGAAATTTTGCTACAGGCGCGAAGTCAGCAACACGGCCGTATTCGCCAGATGGCCTTTGAGCTGTGGAAATAGAATAGACAGTTATTGTTGTTGCTGTTGCTGCTGCGCTTCCGGGGGGCTGGGGGCGTGCCACTCAATCGCTTCCAGAATTTGGCCCGTGTGCGCCGCAGGCTCGTCCGTTCGATCTACCCAAACGCCGACATCCAATTCACTCTCGGCGTCGCCGCGAAAAACGCCGCGCGTGGGCGGCACATCGGCATAATCGCGGCCCACAGCCACGCGAATGTGGCGCTCTTCGGCAATCAGGTTGTTGGTGGGGTCAAAGCCCACCCAGCCCAGCTCCGGTAGCCACGCCTCGACCCAGGCGTGGGACGCATCTTCCAGCGAACGGTCCTGGTCATCCCGGTGGAACAGGTAGCCGCTGACGTAGCGGCAGGGGATTTTTACCTGGCGCACAATGGCAATCATGATGTGGGCAAAATCCTGGCAGACGCCGGCGCGGTTGGTGAGCGCTTCATCAATGGGCGAGTCCACCTGGGTACTTTGGGGCACGTAGTCGAAATATTCGTAAACGGCCGTGTTCAACCAGCGCAGCAATGTCAGCGGATCCATGCGCCGCTCCAGCCCAATTTCCTGAACCATACCCAACAGCAGCGCCGTCGGTTTGGCAAACTGGCTCGGCGACAAATAATCCCAAAAAGCGACGGCCAAATTAGCGCTGTCTAGCGCCTCCCAACTGCGAGAAGTTAGCGTTGAAGGCAGCGGGGCGTGGCGATGGCAGGCGACCACCGTGTCCGTCTTGATCAAAAGCTGATCGTGCCGACCCGGCGTATTAAAATGATGCACCTGATTGCCCATGAAGTCCAGGTACGTCATCACACGCGACTGTGGTTCCACATCGAGCTGAAAGGAGTGGCACTGCTGCTGGGCATCAGAAATGGGCTGCATGCGCACTTCCATAAACCCTTCCGTGACGGCGTGGCTGTAGCGAAAACGCGTGTGGTGCCGAATGCGGTAATGGATCGGCGCACCGGCAACCGTTTGCCGCCGCTGTTGGTGCATTGAGGTCTCGGGTGGAACACCCTTCATAACGTCTTCTCCAAAATGATCGTTTGGCTAAAAATTCTACACAGGCAGTTCTTCGGCGACCGGGAATGAGATGTAAACCTGGTACACCGCCTCGTGAATTTCCTGGCATTGGGCGTTGATGTCCTGCAAAAATTTTTCCAGCCCGGCGTCGATAATTTCGTCTATCTGGCTGAACTGCAATGAGGATTGCAACCGCCCCACTTTACGATTGAGCTGCTGGTTGCGGTGAGATTTGGTAATCTGCCCGATTTGGGTCAGCGAATTCCGCATCATGTTCACTGAAAAGTGCAGCGAGTGGGGAAACTCCGCTTTGAGCAGCAAAAATTCGGCAATGTGGGCGGGCACCAGATCGGCGGTGTACACGTTGCAGTATGCCTCAAAGGCGGTGCAGCTTTTGAGAAGGGCGATCCAGTCCAGGTAATCTTCACGGTTGGGGGAACGGCCGTCTATCGCCAAATACTGGGTGCGCATCAACCGCAAAATGGAGGTAGCCCGCTCGATGTAGTTGCCCAACTGCATAAATTGCCACCCCTCGTCATGGTTCATGGTGGCATGGGAGATGCCGTTGATCAGATGAATCTGCTGGATGAGCTGGTGCATGTACACCTGCGGCTGACCACGCCACTGGCGATACGGCCGTTTCATCAACAAATAGAGCTGGTTAATGTGCGTCCACGTTTCCGAACTCAGCCGCTCGCGCACCTGCCGCGCATTTTCACGCGCCTGCATCACGCAGGAGGCAATCGAATTGGCATTCGACTCATTCTGCACAATCAGTTTCAACGTGGCGTCCGGCTCAAACAAAGTGTTCTCATCGACCGGCATGTTCAGGTTTTCCAGCAGCAGATGATACCGCTCTTGCTGGAGCTGGCTTGCCTGGTCCAAAATCAGGTCAAAATAAACGCTGGTAAGGCGAGCCGTATGCTCCGCCCGCTCCAGGTAGCGGCTAAGCCAATACAAACTGTCAGCAACCCGTGAAAGCATCGCAACCTCCGTTATTCATACAGCACCCACGTATCTTTACTGCCCCCGCCCTGCGATGAGTTAACCACCAGCGAACCCTGCTTCAGAGCCACGCGCGTCAGGCCGCCGGGGATAATTCGCACCTCGTCCCCATACAAAATATACGGCCGAAAATCCACATGCCGCGAATCAATCTCTCCTTCAATAAAACAGGGCGCGCGGGACAAAGCCAGCGTAGGCTGGGCAATGTAGTTGCGCGGGTTGGCCAAAATCTGCTCGCGAAACGTTTCTTGCTCCGCCCTGGTGCTGTGCGGTCCGATCAACATGCCGTAGCCGCCAGATTCGCCCACCGCTTTTACTACCAGCTTGTCCAGATTTTCCAGGACGTGGCTGCGCTGGGCGTCGTCTTCCAGCAGATAAGTTTGGATGTTGGGCAAAATCGCCTCTTCGCCCAGGTAATAGTTGATGATTTTGGGCACGTACGTGTACATCGCCTTGTCGTCCGCCACGCCGGTGCCGATGGCGTTGGCCAGCGACACATTACCCGCCCGGTAGGCGTTGAAAAGGCCAGACACCCCCAGCGCCGAATCAGGGCGGAAGGCCAGCGGGTCCAGAAAATCGTCGTCAATGCGGCGGTAAATAACGTCCACGCGCTGCAAACCGGCGGTGGTACGCATATAAACGACGTTGTTGTGCACCAGCAAATCGCGCCCTTCCACCAGCTCCACCCCCATCTGCCGCGCCAAAAAAGTGTGCTCAAAGTAGGCAGAGTTGTAGACGCCGGGGGTCAGCACCACCACCACCGGATCGGTGGCGTGTTTGGGAGCCAGCGCTTTGAGCGTAGCCAGCAGCGCCTGCCCGTACTGGTCGGTGGGGCGCACGCCGTAGCCGCCAAACAAGGTGGGGAAGATGCGCTTCATCACCTGGCGATTGGCCAGCATGTAAGAGACGCCGCTGGGGACGCGCAGGTTGTCTTCCAGCACGGCAAAGCTGCCGTCTTCCAGGCGCACCAAATCGGTGCCCACCACGGAGATGTAGATGCCGTTGGGCACCTGCACGCCGCGCATTTCACGGCGGTAATGCTGGCTGGTGTAGACCAGTTCAGGGGGCACGATGCCGTCGTTGATGATACGGCCGTCGCCATACACATCCTGCAAAAAGAGATTCAGCGCCGTGATTCGCTGCTTGAGGCCGGACTCAATCGTGTGCCATTCGCTGCTGGTGATGATGCGGGGGAGCAAATCGTAGGGGAAGATGCGCTCGGTGCCTTTTTCATTGCCGTACACGGTAAAGGTGATGCCCTGGTGCAAAAAGGAGTTGTCGGCCGCTTGCTGATACTGCTCCAGCGCTTCCGGCGAAAGCTCCAGCAACCGTTTATACAGCGCGGCGTACTGCGAACGCGGTGCGGCTGTGGCGGTGAACATCTCGTCGTAGAAATGTTCGTCCAGTTGGTAATTGGCAAAAAATGAAGGCAAGGCAGACTGCACCATCTGTTTCCTCATAAAAAATGCACGGTCAATTGAAAGCGACAGCTTCACGGCTGCTTTTACGATTTCAATCGATCGTGCATTTGCTTAGCATATCTTGTTGTTATATGCGCACAATTCTAGCGTAGGAACGAAAAAGCAACAATCTAAAAACTTGGTTGCTATCACCGATCTTTTTGCCTCAAGTCATAGAAGCTTTGGCAAAATTCCCAGGGAAAGAGGTGCGAACTGCATCTTTGGTGCCCGGTTTCGGTGGTGCTCAGCACCGGTCTGCGGAAAAATAAATCAGCGTGTATAATCGGGGTATCTACTAACTTCCAGAAGTGAGCATGAAAAATGAACAATCAACGAGGCATCCGGCGGGGGGCGCTGCTGGGTTTGTTTTTGCTGCTTGGGGCATGGCTGGTTGGTGGCGGTATGGCCGTTCACGCCCAAACCGGTTCACCCAACAATGTGGCCTCACCGCCGCCGGACCAATACCCGGTAGAGGTATACGTGGATTTGTACGGCCTCAACATCTTCGCTATTGACGAGCAGGCGGAGACATTTGAGATTGAGGCATTCATCTATGCAGATTGGTTCGACGACCGACTGGCGTTTGATCCAGTAGAAGCGGGCACGGAGACGAAGATTTTCCAGGGGGAAACGGCCGTTGAGCTACTCAAAACCGACGTCTGGTGGCCGGACCTGGAAGTGGTAGACGTGCGCGGCCCACGCGAACGGCTGCACACCACGCTCACCATTGATTACGACGGCTTTGTGACCTACACCGAGCGGTTCCACGCGAACATCTGGCAGCCATTCTTCTTTGAAGAATTTCCCTTCGACAGTCACACCATTAGCTTTACGGTATCGCCCTTTTTTTACACCAGCGAGCAGGTTGCTTTTCTTGGCCCGGAAGATTTTTTGGAGGAAGGAGAGCGGCTGGAGCGGGAAGATTTGGATTGGGAAACCAACGAGTGGCGCATAGACAGCGTGGTGAGCGAAGTGTATCGTGGGGACGATTTTGAATTTTCCACCAGCACGATGTTTATCGAGATTAGCCGCCTGCCGCAGTTTTACATTAGCAACGTCATTTTGCCGCTCTTTTTGATTGTGGCTATTTCCTGGGCGGTGTTCTGGATGGATTTTGGCAGTATGCATTTAGCTGATCGGTTGAGCGTTTCATTTACCAGCGTACTGACCGTGGTGGCGTTTGATTTTGTCACGGCCGATAATTTGCCGCTGCTTTCTTACCAAACGGTGCTGGATGTGGTGTTGACGTTTAGCTATGTGGTGCTGTCGCTGTCGGTGCTGGAAAATGTGGTGGCTTATTTGCGCTTTCGTAAGAATGGGGAGGAGGTGCAGCGTCTAGATAAAGTGTCTCGCTGGCTGTTCCCGGTGGTGTATTACGCAGGTTGTGGGTTGCTGCTGCTCTTTTTCTAAACAAGGAGTCTACCGAAAAAAACCGCGCAAAGGCGCACAGTTGCCAGAGTAAAAAATCTGTGCAATCTGCGAAATCTGTGGTTTTTTCGGTGAAGCCAAACATTGAAGGTGAGAGGTTATGGATCAAGAAACATTTGCTGAATTTAAGAACTCATTTTCTTACGGTTCGCGGACGGACTTGAATTTCAAGTTTTTTAAGAGCATGTCGGATGAGGATACGGCCGTTTTCCTGCAAAGCTTGTTGGCAAAGGTGGTCACGGCGGCAGACAGTGGCGATTGGGTACCCGTGTTGGACCATGTGATTGCTGGGCAAACGGCCGTTTACAGCCAACCAACCAATTATGTGTACGAAGATGCCCCTTTTGCCCCGCTGCCCAAGCCGTTGGCCGAACTCAAGCTAGGCTTGCTTACCTCCAGCGGCCATTTTGTAGCGGGGGACGACCCGCAACCGTTTGGCGCAGAAAATATGACCCAGGCCGAAGCGACTGCCCGCATTCAGGAATTTTTGCGCGAGGAGCCAATGCTTTCGGAGATTCCGATAGACACGCCAGCCGAGAAACTGCGCGTGCGGCACGGTGGCTACGATATTGCCGGGGCGCTGGATGACCCGAATGTGAACTTGCCCCTGGCGCATGTGCGCACGTTGCTGGGGGAGGGGGTCATTGGGCAG
Source organism: Ardenticatenaceae bacterium (assembly GCA_020634455.1). Taxonomy (GTDB): domain Bacteria; phylum Chloroflexota; class Anaerolineae; order Promineifilales; family Promineifilaceae; genus Leptofilum. The sequence continues at coordinate 3,810,288 of JACKBQ010000001.1, forward strand.
CTTCATCCGACGGCATACTCATTTGTGGGGGCATGTGCCCAAACGCCGCTGCAAAAAAGGAGCGCTCCGCGCTGGGCGGAGATGCTCAAGGCGCAAGGGATCGAGGCGATGCTTCTGGTGCCGGTCTGACCGGTTTGCCACGTGTCCGTGGGGCACGTTTCTCGCGCATTTGAGGCCGCTGGCTTGCCGACGGTGGTGATTGCCACGGCCGTTTTTGAGGGGAGGTTGCGAGCGATGCAGGTGCCGCGCCTGCTGCTGACGCCATTCTGGATGGGACGGCCGTTGGGCCAACCGCACGATGTGGCCACCCAGCTAGACGTGGTGCGGGCCGGCTTGAAATTGCTGGAAACGGCCGTTGCCGCCCCTACAATTCATCATTACAAACAATGAGCCAATTGAAAAAGCAGTAGGTTTAGCGACTGTCCTCGGTTTGGGTTTGCTCTAGCTCCAGCTTCTTCAGGCGGTACAGCGTCTCTTGCGTCATCTGGCGGTGCTTGCTGGTGATGTCTGCCTGCACGCCAAAAAGGAAGATGAACAGCCCCACCAGCAGCAAGCCGGTGCCGATGGTGACAGACTGGATGAACTGGTTAGTGGCACCGGTGAGGTACGTATAAAAGAAGCGTCCCCAGAGCACCAGCCCCGACAAAATAAAGGGGAGGGCAATGTAGCTAAAAGTGCGCAGCGGTTCGTAAAAGGCGTAGAGCCGTAAAATGGTGCTGGCCTGGGCTTTGATGAAGTGCCCCATGCTGCGTTGTAGGCGAGACGGCCGTATTGGCCCATTGGTCTCCACCGGAATGCTCTCAATTATCAAACCCTGCTTGCCTGCCTGAATAATTGTGTCCAGCGTGTAGCTAAAATTGGTGAGGATGTGCAACCGCAGCGCCGTATCTCGTGTGTAGGCGCGGAAGCCGCTTACCGCGTCTGGCACATCGGTACCGCTGACGGTGCGTACTGTCCAGCTCCCCAGCTTTTGCAGCAGCTTTTTGATGGGTGAAAAATGCTCAATGCGCTCTATTTGGCGATTGGCAATGACGATATCCGCCTTGCCTGCCAGCACGGGAGCCACCAGTTCCGGGATGTAGCGGCCCGGATACTGGTTATCCGCATCGGTGTTGACGATGATATCCGCCCCCAGCCGCAGCGCCGCATCCAGCCCGGTTTGGAAGGCGCGGGCCAGCCCCATGTTTTGCCGATGCTTCACGATGTGGGTAATGCCTAAGCTGCGAGCAACATCGGCCGTGCCGTCGGTGCTGCCGTCGTCAACCACCAGCGTTTCGATGCAGGCGATGCCGGGGACGTGCGTGGGCAAATCGGCCACCGTTTGCGGGAGCGATTGGGCTTCGTTGTAGCAGGGAATTTGGATGATGAGTTTCACGCGATGGATTTTAGCGCAGATGGCTGGTAATCGGTAATCAGTTATCGGTGATCGGTTGGTTCATCGCGTAAAATGTCGTCTAGCTCGATGAGATGTAGGCCCAGCCACAAATGGATGCTGAGGTCAATACGGCCGTTCTCATCCACCTTCACTCCTTCAGACCGCAGCATCTCTGCTTGTTTGTTAGCCGTGGCTTCCCGATGGCGAATGGAAATCCGCCCCTGGCTGTTGACCACGCGTTGCCAGGGCACGTTGGCCGAAGTATAGCCGTTTTCATCGGGGCGGCGCAGGGCGCTAAGGGCGTACCCCACGGCGCGGGCGGCATTGGGATGGCCCAACATGGCGGCGATACGGCCGTAGCTACTCACCTTGCCCGGTGGAATGCAGCGAACAACTTTGTAAACCTTCTCGTAAAAGCTAGGGGCATTTGTTTGCATGGTACGATCATAACCACTGTGTTAGAAATTGGCTATTGATGAAAAAACGGCCGTTTTGTTCACCAATTATTCACGATTCATTCATGTTGCCGGACAGGTGCCAGTGCTATAAATCAGAATACTTATAGAGCCAAAACGTATTGTTTATTTGTTAGGAAGAACACCACAGCCAGAATTTGAACAAGCCATATTTAGACAGGAGTTTCACATGAGTTGGTCGGTATTGATTGTAGATGATGAACCTTTGACCCAGGATCTATTACGGTTGATGCTAGAGCCAGCTGGATTTCGCGTGACAGGTGCTGATCATGGTTTGGATGCGTTGGAAAAAATTAAAAATCATAAACCAGATATTATGATTCTAGATGTGATGATGCCCCACATGGATGGCATCACTGTTTGCAAGAAAATTCGCAGTAACCCCGAAACCTCTAATTTGCCCATCGTCATGTTGAGCGGTAAAACCCATCTAAACGCTGTTGAAGAAGGGCTTGAAGCTGGCGCAAACCGGTATTTGCCAAAACCCACTTCTCGGACTGACCTCATTCAAAACTTGCACGATGTTCTGGCAGAAACGGCCGCAGTGAGCCATTAAGCAATTTTTACCCCTAAAATTTATGGATATCCAGCCACCTGCAAAGGTGGCTGTTTTATTTCCGCCCTTGGTTAAATAGGCAATTTCAGCAATTTTGCAAATTGACCGTTACTTTTTTTTTGTTAGTTGCACTTTAGGGTCAACAACACAATTTTAGTCTGGAAAAACTTAATAGTTAAAAGGGGTAAAGAAAATGAAACAAATGATTCGCACAAAATATGGTATTGCAATTTTAGCTCTTATGCTCATGATGCTGACAGTTGCTTGTACGCCCACGGGTGATGTACCCGCTGACACAAGCCGTAACGACAACACACCTGGCGATGTTGATGACAACAGCAATGATGCAGACACCAACAGCAATGACGATGCTGTTAACAGCAACGATGATGAGACGAACAGCAATGACGACGCTGACAACGCGAATGAACGTGAAGAAAGCGACATGAATAACGACAATGCTAACAGCAACGACGATGATGACATGAACAGCAACGACGACAATGCCAACAGCAATGACGACGATGATGACATGAACAGCAACGACGACAATGCCAACAGCAATGACGACGATGATGACATGAACAGCAACGACGACAATGCCAACAGCAATGACGACGATGACGACATGAACAGCAACGACGATAGCTCCAACAGCAATGATGGTAGCGATGACGATATGAACAGCAACGACGATAGCTCCAACAGCAATGATGGTAGCGATGACGACATGAACAGCAACGACGATAGCTCCAACAGCAATGATGGTAGCGATGACGACATGAACAGCAACGACGATAGCTCCAACAGCAATGATGGTAGCGATGACAACATGAACAGCAACGACGATAGCAACGACAACAGCGATGACGATAGCAATGACAACGCTGACGACAGCAATGACAACAGCGACGATAGCAACGACAACAGCGATGATGACAGCAACAATAACAACAATGATAACAGCAACGACAACAGCAACTCCGGCTCTGGTGGGGGTAATGACAACGGTAATAACGACAACGATGACTAGATCGTAATTATCAAAAGAGCCACAAAATGGTGAGGAGGCAGTGAGTCATTGCCTTCTCACTTTATCTTTCTCTTTTACATTTTAACTGTCGCAGCTTTGGTCTATAATCGAAGGTCACGGCTGTGGCAAACTTTTTTATTGAGCCACGCGAAAATCTTTGGAGTTTTAGAAGTTGTGCAAGACGAATTGTTATTGCTCCATCGAGCAAAATCTCTGGATCAAGATGCTCTGGCTCAAGTACATGAACGGTATTACGATGCGATTTATCGGTATCTCTCTTTTCGAGTAAGTGATGTTCAAACGGCCGAAGATTTAACCAGCGAGGTGTTTATTCGTTTTTTGCACGCAATTCAGCAAAAAAATGCCCCGCAAAACACAATTCGTGGCTGGTTGTTTGGAGCCGCATCGCTAATTTTAAAAGAACATTATCGGAAGAAGAAACGGTCTCAGCTGACTGAGCTAAGTGATAGTTTGCCTGGCGAAACAGTAGCGCCAACTGAACGACTGGAAGCGCTGGAAAGTAACCAAGCACTCAGGCTGGCAATGACTAATTTAACCGAAGAGCAACAACAGGTTTTAGCTTTACGGTTTGGATATGAGATGCCTGTTCGTGACGTGGCGGAAACGATGAATAAGAGTGAAGGGTCTGTCAAAATGTTGCAGGTTCGCGCAATAGCAGCATTGTCCCGAATAATGACAGACTCGGAGAGAAACTAATGAACGATGTACCAGAAACCGTGCTCCATGAAAGCTTAGATTTACTTGAGCAAGGTGAATCAATTGAACAAATTCTGTTACGTTATCCGAACGTTGTGGATGGGTTACGGCCGTTTTTGGAAACCGCTGCTCAACTTGTGACATTAGCTCCCCAACCTTCTTTAGCCGCCAAACAGCAGTCACAAAAAGCGTTTTTGTCCCATGCCGCTGGTTTGAAAGTAGCTCCGGTACGGCCGTCTCCCTGGTACCGTTTGCGCCAAATCCTGCTGCCCATCGCTTCATTGGCTGTGGTCCTGATTTTGTTCACCACAACAACCGTCTCCGTCTCTGGTTCTGCTATTCCGGGCGATGCACTGTATTCCGTGAAGTTATTGGTAGAAACTGTGCGGTTAAACCTGGCATCTGATCCGGCAGAGGTTGCTGCCCAGACAGAAGAAAATCGGCAAGAACGCATTCGTGAAGCCCAAATTCTGTTACGCACTGGTCGGGTAGCCGATGTTACCTTTGAAGGCGAAGTGGAAGCGATTCAGCCCGAAGTCTGGACGGTCGCCTCGCTTGAGGTTCAGCTTAATGAAGCCACGATTGTGACCGGACGACCGCAGGTGGGTGAATGGGCATTGGTAAACGGCCGTACCGAAAACGGTGAATTAACTGCATTAACCATCGCCATACTGTCCGGCCCAGTTACTGAACCGGAAGCAACGCCCCAGCCTACGCCCAATGCGACGTCTGACCCACAACCAACGACAACGCCGGAGCCTACAACCGAACCCACTACAAACCCAACAGCGACGCCAACGACTGCTACATTGACGCCGTCACCAACGCCGTCGCCCACAAAAACGCCAACGGTCACCCCTACCGTTACGGCTACGCGGGCGGCTCCCACGGCCACACCCTCGCCGACGCAGCCTCCTACTAATGATAACGGAGATGACGACAATAATAATGACGGCGACAACGATAGCAACGATAATGGCAACGACAACGATGTCGATGGCGGATCAAATAGCAACGACAACAACAATGGCAATGCCAACGATAACGAGGGTAACGCCAACGACAGCAATGACAATAGCAACACCAACAACAGCAACGACAATGACAATGACAACAATGGCAATGACAACGGCGATGACGACGATTAAAAGATGCTTAGCCTGCGCAAGCGGCTAACAACGACATCTTTTTTGGGGCGGTAGCTTACCCAAAGTTGTCTGCACAAATTTGCTAACTTTTTGTGGACGGCCGTTGAGCACACAGAGCTACATCACAATAGTTTGAGATTTACTGGATATTCAGGCCCGGTATTTTGAAAAGAAAGCCCTCCGTTCATTGAACGGAGGGCTTTCTTTTTATTACCCTTTTGTTTTTGTGCCGCAACTCCGGCAGAATTTATCGCTAGGTTGCAGGGATTCACCGCATTGATGACAAAAGTTGGCTTTACCGGTTGAAGCGGGCGGGGGCGCAGAGGTTGTTGATTGTTGAGGAATGTTTTTAGCTGCCCGCTGAGGCTTTGGTTTGGCAGGGCGTTTATTTGTTGGCCGATTGCTAAGGAAGTACCAAACGGCCGTTCCCACCAAAACGATGACGCCAAGACCAATTAGAATCACCGGCCAATCAATAGCCGCCTCATCCTGCGCTGGTACAGCGTCCAAAAAAGGCAGATCAGTTTGAGTCGGTACATCTTCTTCCACAAGAAAATCCACAGTTAGCGTGGCAACGCTCAGGGTGTAGTTAACTTGCAAACTGTAGCTATCGCCCGCAGCAACAGCCTGACTGGGCAGCACATGGTAAGTCAAACCATCCTGGCCTTCATTCACGCTTGCTGCTGGTGGTATCGTGGTCACTTCCGTCGCCGTAAAAGGCTGTTGCAGCGTGACGTTTAATTGCTCTACGGCGATGTCTGACTGCCAGTCGAAATTAAAACTGCGCTGCGTGTTAGACGCCGTGTACGGCTGATAATATTCAACGCGAAAACGATTGGTATCAATTGTAAAGGTTACCGAATCAGCGCCAACATCTGGCGTTATGCCCTGGTCAGACATAAGATTATCCGGGGTAATGCGGGCCGCCACATTGAAGTCGGCCCCTTCAGGCAGGGGAATGGTGAGGGTGACAGGCAGAGATTGGCTGGAGGAGAGCGTGCCGGTGAGCAGCACCAACACCGCTTCTCGGTCATAATCTGGCCACAATTCCACTTCCAATGATTGAAGGGTAATGGCCGTTTGTCCCAACACCACCGTCGCTGGAAAAAATAAAAGTGCAATCAGTAAAAATAGCGTTCGTTTCATCAAAAATCCTTTCATATGTTATGCATGTCCGCGCAGCCGAATACGATTGGCGCGGCAGTGCGGACACTCTAATTCTGTATAATCACGACCACAGGTACGACAGGTGCGCGTTTCTACCGGGCGATCATCTTCCAGCAAGCCCAGCACCAGCACCAACTCTTCCCCCTGGTGCTTTTCTAAAAAGCTGGTGAGATCATGGCCGCCAATGCGCCAACGGCCGTCTGCCGATTGTGTCACCACGCCATTCATCACATCCAGCTTCATCTCATAAGCCGCAGAAGCTAATTTTAAGATGGCTGCCCGTCGAATTGCTGCCATAGTTACCCTCTCAACCAATTGATTGTGCGCTGAACACATACACCAAATGCGTATCTGACCAGCATTGCCTGATTAAACCGTGTAGCCTATTATACCGGAGCCAATAAGTTGTGGCTGGTGATTATTTTTGGTGGCTAGTGATTCGTACCAGCAACCAGCCACTAGCCACTATCTAAGGAGAACCCGTGACGGAAAGCAAGGAGAAATTAACGCACGATTTGGCTGTTTTGCAGGAAATGGCCAGCCAAATGGCGGATTATTTGCAAGGCGAAACGCTCTTCTGGCCGATGGGGTACAGCGACATGCCTAACCTGACGCTAGGCGGGTACTGGCTGCGGCAGCACCGTCTCAAGGCGCTTCATCCCTTGCTCGACGGCGACCAGCGGGCCCAACTCTCGGTGGCAGTGAAGGTTTTTGAAACGGCCGTTTCCCCCTGGGTTGTCCGTACCGAGCAGCGCGCCCACACCGAACTCGCCGCCCGCATCCGCCAATGGAGTGAATATTTGCGCGATGTGCAGGCAGGCAAAGCTGCCGATCTGGCAAGCTACCCCACCCACGTGGAAACGCGGGCCATCATTGCCGCCTTGCTAGCGCAATTGCAGCAAGCTCCCTACCAGCTTGACGAAAAACTGTCGCAATCCATTCTTATCCAGGACAAAGGTCTCCGTGCCCGTTTCGCCAGCGGCGATTTCGTCTGGCCAGAGGCATGGCAGCCCGCTTATCCCAAACCCGAATATTGGTGGCTATACGGCCGTCCCAAATAACCCACATACACGCCCACAGAACGCACACCCCTCAAAAATCTCTGTGCCCTCTGTGGCAAAAAACAAAGAGGAAACCATGACCAAACCAACCTTCAAATGGGCCGATCCTTTTCTGCTCAACGACCAGCTCAGCGACGAAGAGCGCATGATCCGCGACTCGACCCACGACTACTGCCAGGGCAAGCTCATGCCCCGCATCCTCGAAGCCAACCGGCACGAAACCTTCGACCGCGACATCTTCTACGAGATGGGCGAGATGGGCTTGCTCGGCGTCACCATCCCGGAAGAGTACGGCGCGGCGGGCCTCAACCACGTCTGCTACGGCCTCATCGCCCGCGAGGTAGAGCGTGTAGACAGCGGCTACCGCAGCACCATGAGCGTGCAAAGCTCCCTGGTGATGTACCCCATCTACGCCTACGGCACCGAGGAACAGCGGCAAAAATATTTGCCCAAACTGGCCAGTGGCGAACTCGTTGGCTGCTTTGGCCTGACCGAACCCAACCACGGCAGCGACCCCGGCAGCATGGAAACCCGCGCCACCAAAACGGCCGATGGCTGGATTCTGCACGGCAGCAAAATGTGGATCACCAACTCCCCCATCGCCGATGTCTTTGTCGTCTGGGCCAAAGCGTACGGCCATGACGCCACCGAAGACGGTACCATTCGCGGCTTCATCCTGGAAAAAGGCATGAAGGGACTCTCTGCGCCGAAGACCGAAGGCAAGTTCAGCCTCCGCGCCAGCATCACCGGCGAAATTGTGATGGACGAGGTGCCCGTACCTGATCAGAACCTGCTGCCCAACGTGCAGGGGCTCAAGGGGCCATTTGGCTGCCTCAATAAAGCGCGCTACGGCATCAGCTGGGGTGCCTTGGGCGCGGCCGAATTTTGTTGGCACGCGGCGCGGCAATATACGCTGGACCGGACGCAGTTTGGACGGCCGTTAGCTGCCAACCAACTCATCCAGCTCAAACTGGCCAACATGATGACCGAAATCAGCCTCGGCTTGCAAGGCTCGCTGCGCGTGGGTCGGCTGCTGGACGAGGGCAAAGCAGCACCGGAAATGGTCTCTATCGTCAAGCGCAACAACTGCGGCAAAGCGCTGGACATCGCCCGCACGTCCCGCGACATGCACGGCGGCAACGGCATCTCCGACGAGTTTCACGTCATCCGCCACATGATGAACCTGGAAGCCGTCAACACTTACGAAGGCACCCACGACATCCACGCCCTCATCCTCGGCCGTGCCCAAACTGGTATTCAAGCATTTATGTAAACTATGTGGCTTGTCATTCTGAATGAAGCGCAGCGAAATGAAGAATCCCGCCCAAGAAACATAAGCTAAAATTAGGCAAATGGCGGGCAGAGTTGGCAGGGATGCTTCGCTTCGCTCAGCATGACAATCATTACTTGGAATAGGTGAACCGATGACAACCAAACCTAACTGGCAAACCGTCAAAGAGTACGAAGACATTACCTACAAAAAATCCGACGGCGTCGCCCGCATCGCCTTTAACCGGCCCGAAGTGCGCAACGCCTTCCGCCCCAAAACCGTCGCCGAACTATTCGAAGCGTTCCTCGACGCCCGCGAAGATACCTCCATTGGCGTGGTGCTGCTGAGCGGCGAAGGCCCATCGCCCAAAGACGGCGTCTACGCCTTTTGCAGCGGCGGCGACCAAAACGCCCGCGGTCACCAGGGCTACGTAGACGACGACGGCATGCCCCGGCTCAACATCCTCGAAGTGCAGCGGCTGATGCGCTTTATGCCCAAGGTGGTGATTGCCGTCGTGCCCGGCTGGGCCGTCGGCGGCGGCCACAGCCTGCACGTGGTCTGCGATCTCACCCTGGCCAGCAAGGAACACGCCATCTTCAAACAAACCGATGCCGACGTGACCAGCTTCGACGGCGGTTATGGCTCCGCGTACCTGGCCAAGCTGGTAGGCCAAAAGCGGGCTCGCGAAATTTTCTTCCTGGGGCGCAACTACTCGGCACAGGAGGCGTACGAGATGGGCATGGTCAACGCCGTCATCCCCCACGACGAGCTTGAGGACACAGCGTACGAATGGGCGCAGGAAATTCTGGCCAAGTCTCCTACTTCCATCAAAATGCTCAAGTTTGCCATGAACCTGACGGACGACGGCATGGTGGGGCAGCAGGTGTTTGCCGGGGAAGCCACCCGCCTGGCCTACATGACCGAGGAAGCCAAAGAAGGTCGTAACGCCTTCCTCGAAAAGCGCAAACCCAACTTCAAAGATATCAAGTGGATTCCGTAGAATGATCAACCTCCCGGAGGTTCCTTTCAGGAGGACGTTGTGCCGAGAAACCTCCGGGAGGTTTTTGCACGAAACGAGGAATCTTTCGTTGTTGTAAGTAGAAATATTTCTCACTTCGTTCGAAATGACAAATAAAGTTGGCTTGTTTTGTTATGGCACATCGCAACACTAAGGGATTGAGGCGTTATGAAACACAAAAGGGGACGCCGATGATAAAAAAATTATTACACCAAAAAGAAACTGTAAGCTTATTTGGCGTACGTTTAGAGGTTCCCTTACCGATCATCGTTGTCATATTGTTTATAGTCATCGGAATTTATTTAATCCAGCATCAGTTCAAACAAAATCAATGGGAAATCCTAACAAATGAAAAATACGGTTATGTTATTAGCTATCCATCAAATTGGTCGGTTAAAGAGTATGGTAATAATGGTTCGCGTAGTTCAATATATCAGCGGAGCTCTTTTAGTGATTTTTTAACCTCATCAAGTGTTGAAATTTATGAAAAGTCAATGCAAGCTCCCGATTTAATGCAGGCAGCAGAGTGGGGTGAAGAAATTATCAAACGAAATGGAGCCGCCAATCTTTCTGAATTGAAAACTGTTGAAATTGGGCAAAATAATTTTCCGGCTTTAGAGAGAATGTATACGCAAAGTGATTTTCTTGGGCGGAGATATACTATTAAAGTAATTTACATTGCTGCTGCTCAACACGTTTTTGCTATTAAATTCGATCCAAGCGAAAGAAATTACGAGGAAGCTCCAGAAGCTTTTGATCAAATATTGTCTTCGTTTAGGATTATAGATTGACAACCTGAATGCCACGAGGTGTTTACCTTGCGTTGTGGACTATTTTTGAACGTAGCACGTTTAAAAATAGTGAAACTTCTGAATGGATTCTCTTTAAGTAAAATCGGGCTTTTGCCAATGTTAAAAGTGGGCAAGAGTCCGATTATTTCGGTTTAGTCTGGTTTTCTTTGCAAACATTCACTTTGTCTTAACATCATCTCAACATCTTCCACTATAATTAGCGGCGTCTTGTTAATTCCCTGACCCCTTTGCGAGTTGCTAATGGAAGAGCAGCCCCGTTCAATAACAAATGAGACAGAGTCCCGCTTGATGCGCGTGTGGTCGCATAGCAAAATTTGGCTGCGGCGCGGTTGGCCGTTTGCGGCGGGCATTGTGGCTGCTTTTCTGGGCGTGCTGCTTTACGCCAATCTCTACCCTGACCCCCTCCCTCTGACAGATCAACAAGTTGACCAAATTGTGGTGGACGCGATGGCTTCGGCCACGCCGCCGCCGTCCTATTCGTCGCAGGTGTACCAGATGATTTTGCCCTCAATGGTGTTGATTCGCACCACGGGTGAGGATGAAAATGGGGAAGAAGGCAACGGCGTGGGCAGCGGTGTCATCGTCAGTGCCGCAGCGGACATTTTGACTTCGCTGCATGTGGTGGCGGGGGCTACCGAGATTGAGATTTATTACGCAGATGGGACGCAGACAACGGCCGTTCTCGCCACAGCTGATCCCCAAAACGACATCGCCGTCCTCACCCCCGCCGCACCACCCGAAATCATTGTGCCCGCCGTGCTGGGCAACCCCAACGCTATGCGCGTGGGGGATGAAGCGTACGCCGTGGGCAATCCGCTGGGGCTGGCTGGCTCCATGAGCGCAGGCGTCATTTCCGGTTTTGACCGCACCCTGCCGATTAGTGATGATCTGGAATTGAGCGGGCTGATTCAGTTTGATACGGCCGTAAATCCCGGCAATTCTGGTGGCCCCCTGCTCAACCGTCGCGGCGAAGTCATCGGCATCGTCACTGCCCTGGCCAACCCATCCGAACAAAACTTCTTCATCGGCATTGGCTTTGCTGTGCCCATTACCACGGCGGCGGGTGCAGCGGGCATGCCGCGATATTGAACTGGGTGGAGACTTCAAAAGTCTCCACCGATGACTTTGTTGAATAGGCTACTTGCAAAACTTTTGAAGTCTTACTTACTTTTAGCCCGGCCATTCATGGCCAGGCGGACCAATTGGAGCAAATTATGACTTTCACCCCCAGGCCAGACAGCGACAAACCGATGGAACGCGTGCTTTACGAGGTCAAAAAGATCATCGTGGGTCAGGACAATTTACTGGAGCGGCTCATCGTCGCCCTGCTGGCGCGGGGGCACATTTTGGTGGAAGGCGTGCCCGGCCTGGCCAAAACAATGGCCATCAAGACCCTGGCGGGCGCGATTGGCGGCGAATTTCAGCGCATCCAGTTCACCCCCGATTTGGTGCCCGCCGACCTCATCGGCACGCGCATCTACAACCAGAAAAGCGGCGAATTCAACACCTCGCTCGGCCCCGTCTTCACCAACCTGCTGCTGGCCGACGAGATCAATCGTGCCCCGGCCAAGGTGCAAAGCGCCTTACTGGAGGTGATGCAGGAGCGGCAGGTGACGATTGGCCGCGAAACACACAAGGTCCCCCATCCCTTTTTGGTGATGGCTACGCAAAACCCCATCGAATCTGAAGGCACCTACCCGCTGCCGGAGGCGCAGGTGGACCGCTTTATGCTCAAAGTGCTGGTGGGTTACCCCAGCCCCACCGAGGAATTTGTCATTGTGGAGCGCATGACCAGCGTGGTGCAGACGGTGCAGCGCATCATCAGCACCGAAGAGCTGGTGGCGCTGCAAAAAGAGGTAGACGCCGTTTACGTCGATCCGGCGCTGATGGAGTATGCCGTCAAGCTGGTGACCGCCACGCGGCAGCCAAAGACGGTGGGGCAAGGCGACATGGCCCAATATTTGACCTTTGGCGCCAGTCCACGCGCCTCGATTAACCTGATTTTGGCGGCGCGGGCGCTGGCCTTTTTGCGTGGACGGGGTTACGCGCTGCCGCAAGACGTGAGTGATTTGGCGCTGGACGTGATTCGCCATCGGCTGGTGTTGTCTTACGAAGCGCTGGCGGACAATGTGACCAGCGATGAGCTATTGAAGCGAATTTTGACCGTTGTGCCCCAGCCGGAGGTGCCCCTGCATGAGCGTGCCAACAGCCGACCCTACGCTTAAACATCACTCGCCCGACGAGATTTTGCAGCGGCTGGAATGGCGCGTTATCCGGCGGCTCGATGGCCTGTTGCAGGGGGATTATCGCACCCTGTTTTACGGTACGGGCATCGACTTTGCCGACATTCGCGAATACCAGGCGAACGACGATATCCGCCACATTGATTGGAACGTGACGGCGCGCATGGACAGTCCGTACGTGCGCCAATTTGTGGAAGACCGCGACGTGACGGCCTGGTTTTTGCTCGATTTAAGCCCGTCGATGGGCTTTGGCCCGGCGGCACGACCCAAACAGCTGGTATTGACGGAGTACGTGGCCACCCTGGCTCGCCTGCTGATTCGGAGCGGCAATCGGGTAGGCGCTATTTTATACAACCGCCAGATCGAGCAGACGATTCCGCCGCGCGGCAGCCGCAACCAGGTGCTGCGCCTCATGCGCTCGATTTTGTGCCAGCCGGGGGAAGCCAGCGGCCACGCCACCAATTTGACGCAGCTTTTGGAGGCGGGGCTTAATACATTCAAACGGCGCTCGCTGGTGTTTGTGATTTCCGATTTTATTAGCGAACCGGGCTGGGAACGGCCGTTACACCTCCTCAATCGCCGCCATGAACTGGTAGGCATCCGCCTGTATGACCCGCGCGAAGTAGAGCTGCCGGACGCAGGCATGATTGTGGTGGAAGACGCCGAGACGGGCGAGCAGCTGCTGGTAGATACAGGCCATCCCGAATTCCGCCGCCGCTTTTTTGCCGCCGCCGAGCGGCGCGAAGAAGAACTGAAAACCACCCTCAAGCGGGCGGGTGTGGATCTGTTTGGCATCTCCACCGAAGAGGATTTGGTGGGGGCGATTGTGCGCATGGCCAGCCTGCGCAAAAGGCGGCGGCGATGACCTTTATTTGGCCGATCATGCTGCTTTCGCTGCTACTCATGCCGCTGCTGGTTTGGGTTTACCTGCGGCAGGTGAAGTTGCGCGACCGGGGAACGGCCGTTCTCGGACCGTTGGGCATTGTGCGTGGTGGGGATGGAACGGCCGTAGGCCGCCGTCGCCATTGGCCCCCAGCGTTGTTTGCGGTGGGGCTGACGCTGCTGTTGTTTAGCCTCTCCCGCCCGGAGCTGCCCGTGAGCCTGCCCCGCATCGAGGGCACCGTCATTTTGGCGTTTGACGTTTCCAGCAGCATGTTGGCTGAGGATTTGGAGCCAAGTCGCATCGAGGCAGCCAAAGAGGCGGCGCGGGTGTTTGTAGAAAACCAGCCCAGCACCATTCGTGTGGGCGTGGTGGCGTTTAGCAACGGCGGCCTGGTGGTGCAGCCACCCACCGACGTGCAGGCGGACGTGTTGGCCACAATTGATCGCCTGACGCCGCAGGGTGGCACCTCGCTGGGGCAGGGCATTTTTACCGCGCTCAACGCCATCGCGGGGCAGGCCATCGTGCTGGATGAGGCCGCGCTGGAAGAAGGCAATCTGGCCGACAGCGTGGCGGCGCTGCAAATTGACGACTTTTCCTCGGCGGTGATTGTGCTGCTGTCCGACGGCGAAAACACGGAGTTCCCCGAACCGCTGGACATTGCCCAGATTGCCGCCGAGGCGGGTGTGCGGGTGTACACGGTGGGCATCGGCAGCCCGGAAGGGGCGCAGCTGGAGCTGGACGGCTTTAGCGTGGTGACGCAGTTGAACGAGGCGACGTTGCAGGAAATTGCCAGTCTGACAAACGGCCGTTACTACTTTGCCACCGATGAAGAGGAGCTGCGTGACATTTACCAGAACATTGATTTGCAATTAACGATTCGCGGCGAAAGCATGGAAGTGACCTCGATTTTGGCCGGGATTAGCCTGGTGTTTATGCTGGTCAGCGGGGCGCTGTCGCTGCTTTGGTTTGGGCGGGTTCCATGATTTTTAGATGTACTCTCGCTCTGGCCGGTCTTTTGACCGAGCCAGAATGTGGCACGGTCTGGAGACCGGCCACAGCCCTTTGGTGGGTGTTATGAATTTTCTCTGGCCCTGGTTACTGCTATTTTTGCTCATCATTCCGCTGAGCATCGCCATTTACATTTGGATGTTGCGACGGCGGCGCAAGTTTGCCGTGCGCTACTCCAGCCTGTCGCTGATTCGTGAGGCGCTGCCCAAGAGTGCCCGGTGGCGGCAGCATCTGCCGTTTGCCCTCTTTTTGCTGGGGCTGACCGGGCTGATTGGGGCGTTTGCCCGGCCGGTGGCCGAAGTGGAGGTGCCGCTCAGCCGCACGACGATCATTTTGGCGCTGGATATTTCGCGCAGCATGTGTGCCACGGATGTAGAGCCAAACCGCCTTACTGTGGCCCAGGATGCGGCGCTGGCCTTTGTGGAAGAGCAGGCGGACGGTACGCAAATTGGTCTAGTGGCCTTTGCGGGGTTTGCCGAACTGGTGGTGCCGCCGACGAACGACAAAGAGGTCTTGCGCGATGCCATCGCCAGCCTGACGACCTCGCTGGGCACGGCGATTGGTAGCGCGACGTTGAAGGCGATTGATGCGATTTCTGAGGTGAATACGGCCGTTCCCCCCAGCGGCGTCAATCTGCAAACCGACGATACGGTCACCGAGCTGGCCGAAACATACCAGCCGGACATCATCGTCCTGCTGACCGACGGGGCCAACAGCCAGGGGCCGCTGCCGCTGGATGCGGCCCAGCAAGCTGCCGATCGGCAGGTGCGCGTCTACACCATTGGCTTTGGCACGGATGAGATTCCCGAGATGGTTTGCACGCAGGCGCAGCTGGGCGGCGATGCGTTTAACGGGGGCTTTGGCGGCGGCTTCGGTGGAGGGTTTGGCGGTGGTTTCGGTGGTGGGGGCGGTGGCAATTTCCGCCGCTTCCTGGTGATTGACGAGGAGACGCTGCAAGGCGTGGCCGATCTGACTGGCGGTGAATATTACCGCGCTGAGAGCGCCGAACAGCTTCTGGACGTCTTCGAGGAGCTGCCGACGCAAATTATTTTGCAGAAAGAAGCGATTGAGATCAGCGTCTTTTTTGTGCTGGCGGCGGTGGTGTTGCTGGGAACGGCCGTTTTCCTCTCCCTTAAATGGCGGCGCTATCCGTAGCAACAACGAATTGGAGTAACAAACGAATTTTTCTGTTGCCAGAGGGCGGTTACAAAACAAAAATCCTTTTGGTATAATGTGCTAGATTTACCAACGAATCTGTGTGAAATGGCATGAACTTACCCAATCGTGACAAAGCATTTGTCCCCGCTGCTAAATTGCACGACTACTTGTTATCAGTTTCGCACTCCGTGGGGCGAAGCAAAGCAAAATTTTTCCGCCGATTTGGGTTTGATGAAGACAGTGCAAGCTTGCTTGAGGAAGGACTCGTATCAATTGCCCAAACAGAAGAGGTGGTGACAAAAATGACAACGCCGTTTGGCACAAAATATACGATTGACGGCGCTTTGATGACGCCTCGCGGTTTGTCTGTAAATATTCGCACTGTTTGGATTGTTGAAGAAAATGAAGCTGAACCAAGATTTGTGACGGCATATCCGCGTCCAAAATAATCAAGCCGAGGTAATGTGATGATAAATGAACTAGATACGGTCGTTCTGTCACATGACGTAGAAGAACATGGGCTGCAGCAAGGGGATATTGGCGCGGTTGTGCATGTTTACCAGGATGCAGCAGCCTATGAAGTTGAGTTTGTTACGGGGGAAGGGGATACTGTTGCCGTGTTAACTTTGACGGCAGATGATATTCGCCCTATGAACGAACGTGAGATTCTTCATGTTCGTGAACTTCTTGTTGCCTAATTGAGACCATACGAAGAACTGACATTAAAAGCGAAGCTGCGGCGGCTGCGGGGGTTGGCGGTGGATGCGCTGCGGCAGTTTGGCGTTACGGCCGTTTCCCTCAAACTCATCGGTACAGACACTAACCTCATCTACCGCGTGCGCACAGAGGACGGGCGGCAGTTTGCCTTGCGTATAGCCAATCCGAACTGGCGCGGGGTGGATACGGCCGTATCCGAAGCCCTCTGGCTCGATGCCCTGGCCCGCGACACCGACATCCCCGTGCCGCAAATGCTGCGCACGCCAGCCGGGGACGCGGTTGTGTTTCCCCAGGCGGCGGGCGCACCGACGGATCGCCACGCCGTGTTGATGAGCTGGCTGCCCGGCGTGCTGCTAGGCAAGCGGCTGACCGCCAAAAACATCACCAAAATGGGCGAACTGTTTGCCAAACTGCACCAGCACGGGGCCAATTGGCAGCCACCTGCTGGCTTTACCACCAAAAAGTTTGACCAATATCTTTCGCGTGGCGAGGAAAACGCGCTGTTTGCCGAGGCCAGTCTGGCGGTGTACGATGCCCAAACGGAAACCACGCTGCGCCAGATGAGCGAGGCGGTGAGCCAAACCTACGCCGCGCTTGACCCGGCCGATTTGCGCGTCATCCACTGCGATTTGTGGCACGACAACATCAAAATCCACCGGGGGCAGCTCTACCCGTTTGATTTTGAGGACACCATTTGGGGCTACCGCCTGCACGACATGGCGATGGCGCTGCTGGATTTGTACGAGGACGTGGGCGATCCGGCGGCGTATGACCGGCTTTTAGCGGCGTTCCGCACCGGATACGAGGCCTATTTGCCTTGGCCCGACGGCGAGATGGAACTGCTGATGTTCGGTCGGCTGCTGTGGAAGACGAACTGGATTGCTCGTTTTTGGCCAGAGGGTTTGGTGAAAACGGCCGTTTTCCACACCCACCTCTACACCCACTACCGCCAAACCGGGGAACTCCTCCCACCCAAGCTACCCCGCTAATTTTTTCACCGCAGAGGGCGCGGAAGTCGCGGAGAAAAACCTCTTTTTCCTCTGTGTTCTCTGTGGCCAATTAAAGCGGATAACGGCCGTACTCCTCCACCGCGTCCACCATCGCCAGCACGTTTTCCGGGGGCACGTCGTTCATGATGGTGTGGACCGAGGCCAGCAGGTAGCCGCCGCCTGGACCGAGCGCCTCGATGACGCGCTTCACCTCGCGGCGCACGTCGTCTGGCGTGCCGAAGGGCAGTACCCGATGCGTGTCAATCCCGCCGCAGAACGCTATTTTGCGGCCAAAGCGCCGCTTCAGCTCCGCCAATTCAGACATGCGCCCGGCCGATGTTTGAATTGGATTCAGAATGTCCACACCCATCTCTACCAAATCGTCAATCAGCGGAAACACGTCGCCGTCGGTGTGGAACAGCACTTTGGCCTTGGTGCGCGCTTTGATGAAGGCGATGTACTCCGCGTGGAATGGCTTCACAAATTCGCGGTACATTTTGGGCGACATCAGCAGGCTGGTTTGCGTGCCCAAATCGTCGCCAATTTTGATGATGTCCACGTTGTCGCCCAGCTCGCGCAGAAAATGGCCCATTAACTGTTTACAGAGCTCGGTGATTTTAGCCAGCAGCGCTTTGGCAAAGTCCGGCTTTTCCACCATCGCCATCATGAAGGTGTCCATGCGCTGCATCTGGAAGGCGCGTTCCAGGGGGAAAAGCAGCCACGGCGTGGCCATGATGGCGTACTGGTTTTCGGCCGCCAGGGCAGCGGCTTCGGCGCGCACGTGGGCGACGCGGCTGTGATCATCCATGTCCGGCCAGTTGAACGCTTCCAAATCGGCGACGGTTTGGGCGTCGGCCAGCGGGTTGATGTGGGGAAACCAGTCGCCGGGGCTTAGCTCCACCTGGCCGATGCCCCAGGAGTCGATGAAGGGCGTGCCCGGTTCGCGGCTGGCGTTGGCCTGGAAGTTGGCCGCCGGGTGGCGATCCAGCACGGGGCGCACGTCGGTGCCCAGGCGTTGGAAGATGGCTTCGGTGGGAACGGCCGTTCCCAACTCCGGCCAATCGTACAAATAGCGATCTTCACCCTCCACGCCAAGCAGCGTTTTGAGTTTTTGGTACGTTTTCATCTTGATGCCGGTGGCGTTGCTGACGCCCAAAATGATCGGCACCCGGTCGGGCTCTTCGTGGTTGATGGCGGCTAAAACGCGCTCACGTGGGGTCATGGTTACTCCTGGTGGGGTCAATTTTTTAAAATTGACCTACGATTTGGTGGTTTTGCTTTTGGCGGCTAACATACACATAATCTTAAAAGTGACAACCGTTTTGGAGACAAAATGAGCATCATTCGCCCCGATTTGCCTTTAATTGATTTGCACCGCCATCTGGATGGCAGCGTGCGGCTGGAAACGATTCTAGACGTTGGTTTGCAGCACAATTTGCCGCTGCCCGCGCGAGATTTGGAAGGATTACGGCCGTTTGTGCAAGTCACCACCCCCGTTCCCGGCCTGCTCGCCTTTTTGGAAAAATTTGAGTGGATGGTGGGCATTCTGGTGAACTACGACGTGTGTCGCCGCATTGCCTATGAAAATGTGCAGGACGCGCAGCGCGAAGGGATTGATTACATCGAACTGCGTTTTAGCCCCATGTTTATGGCCCAGCCGCATGGGTTAGACCCTGCTGGCATTGTGGAAGCGGTGGCCGATGGCGTGGCCGCCGGGCAGCGCGATTTTGGCGTGCGCACCAACCTCATCGGCATCATCAGCCGGACGTTTGGGGCGGATATGGGCTGGCAAGAGCTGGAGGCGCTATTGAGCCAGCGCGATCATCTGGTGGCGCTGGATTTGGCGGGGGATGAGGTGAATTTCCCCGGTGAGCTGTTTGTAGAGCATTTTAAGCGGGGGCGCGATGCCGGTTGGGAGATTACGGTTCATGCGGGGGAGGCTGGGGGCAGTACGGCCGTTTGGCAAGCCCTCCGTGAGCTAGAAGCCAAGCGCATCGGCCACGCCGTGCGCGCCGTGGATGACTCGGCGCTGATGGATTACCTGGCCGAAAACCGCATTGGCGTGGAGATGAACCTGACCAGCAACGTACAAACCAGCACCGTGCCCGATTACGCCAGCCATCCCCTCAAAACGATGCTGGAACACAACATTTTGGCTACCATCAACAGTGATGACCCCGGCATTAGCAATATTGATTTGCCATTTGAATACAAAGTTGCTGTTGAAAAAGCGGGCCTGACTCAGCAGCAAGCCAATCAGGCGCAGCAAAATGCGCTCGATTTAGCCTACCTTTCACCAGCCGAAAAGGCGGTACTCTTATCTCGCAAACAAGCATCCTGACATCGGCATGAAAATGCGGTAATAATAGACAATGTTGGCAGAAAGAACTGATCCACAGATTACACAGATTTTAGCCGTTAATCTGCGAAATCTGTGGGCGATTTTTTGACATAACGTTAATTTCGATAATGTCTAATTAGTCCCAAAAAGTATGGCAAGCAAAATTCAACCAATTCCGCTGCTGCTGGCTGATCAAGAAGATGCGTTGGAGATCCAACGGGGCTTTCAGCTAGGCGCTTACACGCTTTTAGAGCAGATTGGCAAAGGTGGCGAGGCCGTTGTTTGGTCAGCGTTAGACTCCATGCGCAAGCGTTTGGTGGCGATAAAGCTGATGCTGGCTGATGAAAATGATCCGGTAGCGGCTTCTATGGTGCCTGCCAATTTTGAGCGTGAAGTGCATCTGGTGGCCAGTTTGGAGCATCCGCACATTTTGCCAATGTATGAATTTGGCATGGCTGAATCATTTTCCTACTTTGTAATGGCTTACAAAGGGTTTGGTACAGTGCAAGGTTGGCTGGCCGATGGGTCGCTGTCGTTACTCAAAGTGGCGCGGACGGCCAAGCAGATTTTGTCGGCGTTGGCTTATTTGCACGCGCGGGGCATTGTGCATCGCGACATTAAGCCGAGCAATATTTTGCTGGACAGCCAGAAGCGGGTCTATCTGGCCGATTTTGGCCTGGCGAAGCAGTTGAGCCAGAGCACGATGGCGCTGCACACGGGGCGCGGCACGGGGCCGTATGCGCCTTATGAACAGCAGGCGTACCACAGCATCACGCAGCAATCTGACTTTTTTAGCCTGGGGGTGGTGCTGTACCAGATGATTACGGGGGAACTGCCGTGGCTGGGCCAGTTTAGTTTGGCGACGATGCAAAAGCATGAAGGGGCGATGCTGCCAGACCTGACTGAGGAGGATGTGGAGAACGCGGCGGCGATTACGGCCGTTCTCCACCAGTTCACCGCTTTTCGTTGGCAAGACCGTCCCCAAACCGCCGAAGCCGCTTATGCGCTTTTGTACCAGGCGCTGCCCGAACCGATTCAGGCAGAGCTTGGTCCCACGCTGCGAGCCACACAAATGATGGAAGAGAAGTTTGTGGCGCAGGATGCGGTTTATTTATGTAAACATTATTTGGCTGAGTGGCAGGCAGAACGGCCGTTCCCGGCCAGTTTGACCCATTTGGCGTTTATGGCGGTGCATTACGGCCGTTTTCCTGACGAACTGGATGAAGCGAGCTACCCATTTTTGCTGCGCGGGGCGCTGGTGCATGAGTACGAAGCGGCTCAATGGTGGCAACATACATTTGCCCCGGAGCTGCGCTGGGAAGCCAGCCTGGCGACGCTGGCCGCGGAGGATGAAGCGGTGATGGGTCGGGTGCTGGCGCTGCTGCTGCGGGAGCCAGCGGGCACAGTGCCGGCTTCGGTAAAGGCGCGGGCCTCGCTGGAAAAATTGCTGGATTTAGGCACCTCGTCGTCTGAGTGGCGGGTGCGGCGGGATGCGCTGAAGGCGCTATTGCATTTGCTTCCGCCCAGCGCTGGCTGGCAGGAAGTTGGCCTTTCTGCATCTGGCGACAGGCGGTTGGCGCACCTGGCTTTGGAATCTAGCAGCCACGGCAAGCAGGCGGTGGCCATTATGGCCCGGTTGCAAAGCGAAACGGCCGTTCATACCCTGGTTGAAGCAGCCGCCAGCGAAAATGCCGAGCAAGCCTTCGATATTTTGCAGCAGCTTCAGGCGCGGGTGGGCAGCCTGCCCGCTATGCTGCCTGGCGCTGTGCGCTGGCGGCTGTTGGGGCGGCGGCTAAGGCAGCAGCTTTTGGAGGACCAGGAAGGGCTTTCGCTGGCACGGGCGGTGCTGGGGCTACTGGCAGGGTTGGTGATGACTGTTTTGCTGCTGCTGGGCCTCTTTTCGGTGCCTGCGGCGCAGATGCAGGATGTGCTGCTGGCTCCGTACCCGGTGAGCGACATCGTGACCATTGTGGAGGTGGATGATGCCAGTTTGGCCCAGTACGGCCGTTGGGACCAATGGCCGCGTTCACTGCACGCGCAACTCATCAACCAGCTCAGTGCGGCCGGTGCGCAAACCATTGTGTTCGACTTTGTTTTTGAAGCGGAAACGGCCGATGATGCTCAATTGGCGGCGGCGATGGCCGCTGCGGGCAACGTGGTGCAGCCGCTGCTAGTGCAGGGGGACGCCTACCATGATTTGCAAGGACAGCTGCGCTACGAGGGCGTGGTGCTGCCGCAGTCTGCGCTGGTAGCTGCTTCGGCGGCGCTGGGGCACACGGGCATTTTGCATGATGAGGATGGCTACATTCGCCGACTGCCCACAATCATTTCGGCGGGCGGGCAGCAATACAGCAGTTTGGCATTGGCGGCGTTGGCCAATTATTTGGGGGGTGGATTGCCAGAGGGTGTGGCGGTTAACGGCCGTCTCACCGCAGTGGGCCGCCAAATTCCGGTAGACCCCGATGGTGAATTGCAAATTTATTATGCTGGGCCACCTGCCCAATCGGGGCAAACTACGTTTAACATGGTGCGCTACCAGGATGTGCTGGCTGGTACGGTGCCGGACGCTTTGCTGCGCAACAAGATTGTGCTGGTGGGCATCACCGCCACGGCGGAGCCAGACCGCTACCTGACGCCGGTTAGTGACGGCCGTCCCATGTATGGCGTAGAGATTTTGGCCAACGTCATCGAATCCATCTGGTCTGAAAAGTTTATACGCGTGCCGGGAACGGCCGTTCGCCAGTTCGTTTTGCTGTTGCTGGGGCTGCTGGTGGGGCTGGTGAGCGCCCGCCCGATTGCTGGTTTGCTCTTTACGCTGGGCATTGCAGGTCTTTATTTTTTGCTCGTTGGCTGGCTGTTCGACGCCACGGGCATTATGCTCGATCTTTATTTTCCCTTTGCCACCATTGGCCTGAGCTATTTGGTGGTGACGGCGTACCGGTACGCCATTGAAGTGCGCCGCCGTCGGGAAATGATAGGCTTGTTTGCCAGCAACGTTACTCCCGCGATGGCGCAGGCTACGCTGGAAGCCGTGCGCCAGGGGGATTTGAACCTGAGCGGGCAAGAGCAGTCGCTCACGGTGCTGCTGGTTGGTTTGCGGGGCCAGGTTGCTTACGCTGCTCAGCATGACCCGATGGATGTGCTGGCGATGCTTAACTTTTTCCGCCGCAAGATCACGGAAACAATGCTGGCTTTTGAGGGGAGCATTATCTATTCTGAGCAGGGTGAAACGTTGGCAGCGTTTAACGTGCCGCTGCCGCAGGATGACCATGCTTGGCGGGCGGTGCAAGCGGCGCGGGCGTTGCGCGATGAGCTGCGCCGTTATCGGGCCAGTTTGCCAGAGGGCCATTCGCATCTGGATGTGCAATTTGGGTTTGTGGTGAATACGGGGCAGGCCATTGTGGGGTATTCTGGCACGCCGGGGCATGGCTCGTTTACTGTTTTGGGGGAACTGGTAGATGTGGCGGGCAAGATGTTGATAGCGGCGGAGGATGACCAGATTGTTTTGGGGGAATTGAGTCAGGCAGAAACGGCCGTTCACATTCAATCTGTCTCGTTGATGCCACTGCGCCTTAAAGGGCGTCCTGTGGCGGTGCCGCTGTTTGCTCTGCGACCTAATCGTGCTGAAGGTGAAAAAGAAGAACGGCCGTAAAAAACGCATTAACAATAATGAAAAGAATAGATAATTGAGCGTTCTTTACGGCCGTTGGCTACTTATTGAGCCAGCTACAGGTTGTTATGGACAAGAGCCGAGCGTGTCGCCATGCGCCAAATGGGCATCTACGGCATCGGAGTCTACTTCAATGGTATTGCCGTTGTGGCAAAGCGTGACTTTGCTTGGCGGCGCTGGCGTGTTGGTAGGTGCAGGCGCGGCAGTGTTGGTGGCCGCTGGCAGCGGCGTGCTGGTGGCTGTGGCTAATGGCGTGCTGGTTGGCGTGTTGGTTGGTGTGCTGGTTGGTGTGCTGGTTGGTGTGCTGGTGGGGCAAGGGCCTAGCTGGTCGCCATGTGCCAGATGGGCATCTACGGCGCTGGCGCCAATTTCCAGCGTGTTTGCTTTGGTCGGGTCGCCGGCTGGGTAGTGGCAGATCAGCACTTTGGCTGCGGGTGTTTGGCTGGAAACGGCCGTTGGCGTATGGGTCGCGGTGGCGCTGGGGGTTTCGGTTGGGGTGGCGGTTGGGTTTCCGCTGGGTGTTGACGTGCTGGTAGCTGTGGCCGTGGCGGTTGGGTGAATGTTGGGTTGCAGCTGTAGCGCCTGGCCGGTAACGGCCGTTATCTGGAAGCTGGCTGGCACCTCAATGGTTTCACCAGTGGTAAGCGCCACATCAACAATCCCCTCTTCAACCAATACATGGGTGCTTTGCTGGTTTAAAACCTCAACGGTAAAGACAGTGCCGCGTACCGAAGCCGTGGAGGATGGCGTTTTGATTTCAAAGGCGTCGTCGGGGTGCAGCAAGCGCACCACGCGGCTCAACGTTTTGCCGCTGAGCAAGTTCAGCTGAAAGCGATAGCTGTCATCTTCCATCACCAGTTCGGCGACGGTGACGGTGGTGCCGCCGAACAGCTCCACTGTACTGCCGTCTTGCAGGCGCAGTTGGGCTGCGCCATTTTCTGTTAGCTGGATGGTGTCGCCTTCGCTCACGGTTAGGAGATTGCCGGAGGATACGGCCGTTTCCCCTGATCCCGCAAAAATAGCCCCACCAGCCTGGCTAACCGTTGCCTCACCAGCCGAGACAACCAGCGTGGCTTCTGTTTGACCCGGTTGGGCCAGGACAAAAATTGCCAGAACTAACACGAGTAAAGCCGCCAGGCTAAATGCCCAGGTTCGTCTGTTTCGCATGAAAAAATTCCCCTTGAGTAAACGGTTTCCGTTTCGTCGAGTTTGTTGCTTGGCTGGGGCAGATGGCTGGCTGCGTCGGGTGAGACGTACCCCTTTTTGCACACAATCCAGCAGATGCAGCAGCACCACGCGGTTAATGCCAGCATAACCCACAATTTGCCCCACGTCCTGGGCGAAAAAATCGTCACGCGGCCGTTGGCATAGCGCCAACCGGGCCAGTTGTACCTCAGAAATGTCGAGCAAATCGGCCATTTTTTCCCAGCTTACCTGTTCACGATTGGCTTGCTGCTGGATGAGGTTAGCCATAAAGTTCGCATCTTTAGCGGACTGTTTGGCGAGTTTAATGAACGATTGGTCTTGCATTAGGTGTTCCTTGTACGATGATTTGCAAATTATTTGCCTTCTGTAGGTTAATACCGACGCCAACGGCAAAGTTCGACAACTTTCCTCTGATTTGGTCTTGCCTGCGGGGGATTGGCAATCTAAAAAAGTCAGTTTTGGACCTGGAATTGGAGATTACTTTTGGTGGCGGTTGGCAAAGCGGCTGAGGCTTTTGGTGAGACGGTCTTTGGCGCGTTTAACCTCGCGCCGTTGATCTGCTATGGGGGTATGGGAAATTTGCAGGATTTCGGCGTACGGTTCGGTATCACGAACGCCGTTGAGCATGAGGAGGAAGAACTGGCGGTCTGTGCTGGTGAGGGTGCTTTCAAAGTCACGCAGCAGGGTTTGTTCGGCCAGGTCGGCGTCATTGCCCAGCCATTCGGCTAAGGAGAATTCGTCATTGTCGGGGTTGGCATTGGCGATGAGTTGGGCGTTGATGGCTGGCTCTTCGATGTTGACGAGGGGGCGTTTGCGGCGGTTGTTTTTGTCTACGGCGTTGAGCAGATCGTGCCGGGCGGCCATGCGCAGGTAAGCGAACAGGCTGAGCTTTTCGGGATCGTATTTTTGGGGCGCCTGGTGGTAGGTGAGGAGGCTGTCTATTGCGGCCGTTTCGTGCAAATGTGGCTCGATCTGGCGAAATTCCTGGCGCAAAAAGGTGATGAGGTGTGGCAGGGCAAGTTCAGCCAATTGGGCAAACGCGGTCGGGTTGCTTTGGCTAATAATTTCTTGGTGCTTCTGGGTTTGCCAGGGTCGTGATGGCTCAGAAGCCGACATGGACAGCCTCCGGTATTGTTGAGCGAATAATAGGAGTATAGCAGTTTGGCGGGGGCAAAAATAGCAACGGCCGTAAATTTTTCGTGATCTTAACGGGCTTTTTGTACCAAATTTAGCTGGCAACCGCCCGTGTGATGACCGTTGCCAGGGTGGTGGGCTCTTGCCCCAAGAGGAAGCGCAGCACGTGTGGGCTGCCAACCATGCCGTGTTGGGCGTAGTAGTTGAACATGGCAACGGCCGTTTCAATGGTGCGTTTGTCGGTGCCTTTGGCTCTGGCCTGGGCTTGCCACGCTTCAACCGACATGGGGCAAACTTCCACAGGGCGGTGCAAAATTTGGCTAAAGGTGTCGGCAACGGCCGTTTGCGTTAGCGGCCCGGTGCCTACCAGTTCGTAGGTGGCAAAATTGTGTTGTGGCTCGATGAGGATTTTGGCGGCAACGGTGGCCACATCTTGAAGATCGACCAGGCTCAGGCGCGTTTCGGCGGGGTAGGGTACGGGCAAAATGCCGTCGTTTTGGATGGCGGGCAGGTAGGCCAGCAGGTTTTGCATGTAGGCGGTGGGCTGCAAGATGGTGTAGTCCAGGCCAGAGTCGAACAGGATGCGCTCTACCTTCATTTTGCTCCAGTGGTGGGGCATTTCCCGAATTTGGGGGTGGATAACAGAGTGGTAAACGACGCGGCAGTTGCCGATGGTCCGCGCGGCGGCGATCATGAGCTGGCCAATGCGCACTTCGTTGGGGTGCATGTTGGGGCCGATATGGTAGATGCGAGAAACGGCCGTAGTCGCCAGCCGCCACACATCCGCATCCAGTAAATCACCCACCACCACTTCGTTGGCTCCGGCGCGGCGGGCGGGCAAAATTTGGTCATCATCCTTCACAAAGGCGCGGGTTTTGGCCCCCCGCTGCTTAAGGGCGGCCAGAACGGCCAAACCTGTTTTGCCTGCTGCGCCGGTAACTAAAATCATGATGACTCTCCAAATGCAACTGTTCTGTGTAAATGTCTGACAGTATATTTAATTGTAGCCCATTCGCTAACAAACTGGCATACGATTTTGCGGCGGTCTAGCTAAAGTCGCGCAGGCGGGGCATTTGCGGGGCGATGACGATGACGGCGGCAGCTAGCACCACGAGGGCGAGGAGGAGGATAAGGAGAAGGTGGAGGAGGGAACGGCCGTTTGACGATTTGTTATTCAAAATACAGTATCCATAGTTAGAAAATCAACTTATTTGATCTAAAAATTCCTGAGCAACTTTTGCGATTCGTTGATTGCTATGCCCTGTTAACTGTTCCAGGTATGGAATTGCTTGTTCTGACATGTTGAGCACCAAATGACGAATAGCTCTTTCTTGAATGCTAATATCACGATCATAAAACAGAGTCTCTAAAATTTTCCGTTGGGCGCCGGGTGAGTTTAATAAACACAATGCGTTAAATGCTGACGAGCGAATAATTAGGTACGCATCATCAATTCGGTCTTCCCTATAAACTTCATCATTGTCATATTTGTCTACAAGGTCTAGCAAATAAGGTTCAGCTTTTGGATCACCGATATTGCCTAGCGCTAGAGCTGCTTCACGAACGATTCCATAATCATCAGATTTGAGTGCCTCGATTAAGCATGGAATGGCAATTGGGTCTTTTGCGTCATAGAGGTAACGGGCACAATCTTCATGCCGTTCTTGTTTTGGATGTCTGAGCATTTGGCAAGCTAATTCCGTGCCATAAGGATTAGGTTTGTTGAGAATGGCCAAAATAAAGTAGTGATAGTAAGGTGGTATTTGGCCATAATTATTGGGTTGCAATTCTATTTCGGACCTTTCGAAATCCATCCAAAATAATCTGACTAGAAGTTGCGGATCATCATCAAAAGCTTTTTGTAGAAATTGAGCCAATTTATCTTTGATTGGCTTCTGTTTATGGTATTGTGCGCGAAATTTCATCAACTCCGCCCAATAATCATCGATTACTTGATAAATCCGTTCCCCTGTGATCATGAACTATTCTCCATATTTTGCTTTCCCTTGAGTTGTGATAACCACACCAACCCCAGCAGCAGCCCAATCGGTAGAGGTAGGTAGGTGACGGGGTGCTCAAAATCGCCCTGGATGGTGCTGAGGAAGAGCGCCCAGGTGCCTACCAGTAGTGCCAGCAGCAGCCCTGCCACCCACCCATTGCCGCCCCGCCAGCGCCGGCTTACCGTGTGCAGCAGCAAAAAAAGTGGAATGTACATAATGACGTAATTGGTCGTCGCCGTGCGCACGATGATGCTGTTGGTCACAATCAGCGTCAGGCCGATGATGAAGAGGAACTTGGGCGTGGTAGTTGCTTCGCGGCGCAGCTGCCACCATTGCCACAGCATTACCCCCAGCAGCAGGGCAATCAACACGTATTCCACCGGCTGGCCGAGCTGCGGGAAAAAGGTGCTGGTGATCACCCGCAGCGGCGAGGGGGTGACGGTGTAATCCGGGTAGTACAGCACCTGCTCGATGAAGCTGGTGAGCCAGCTGGGCAGCAGCAAAAAGGACGGCCCGGCCAGCAGCGCCATCGCCCCGGCAAAGCCAGCGACAAAGCGCCACCGTTTGTGCCACACCGCCCACAGCAGCAGCGCCGGGATGATCAGGTAGCTCATCTGCGGCTTGAGGGTGGTGAGCGAGAGCAGTGCCCCGGCCAGCCCGTCGCGGTCGTGCTTGAGCGCCAGCAGGCTGCCCGCCAGCCAAAGGAAAATCGGCCCGGCAAACTGGCCCAGGATGATGGTGCGGGTGCTGTTGTACATGACCACCGACCAGAGCAGCGTGATCGCCAGCAGCCAGGGCGGCTGTCGCCATTCCAGCAGGCGCAGCGTGGCAATCACCCCGCCGATGAGCGAAAACTGCACCACTACCAGCCAAATCGCTTGCACCCAGGCGTAATCCAGACCCACCAGCGGCCAGAGCAGGAAGACGGTGTAGAACGGGTAAACAAACAGCACCTGGTCCTGATCCGGGCGGGCGAGTTTGCCGCCGTAGAGCACGCGCTGGATCGCTTCCGTGGCGGTTTGGGAGTACGGGTCGATGCCCTCCTGCCAGAAAAGTTGGGCACCCTTCCAGCGCGGGAAGAAGTCGTTGGCACCGGGCACTTTGGAAGTGAAGAAGGTGTACATTCCCACCACGCTGACGCCAAACAGAAAAATGATGAACAGGAAAATGAGCAGGTTTTTGCGGGTGAGTAAATTCATGGCACGGTAGGGGCGACCCGCCGGGTCGCCCTTACTCCTTATCGTAGTTCGTACAGCTGGTAATCACCCCAATCGGCGACGAGTTGGAGGTGGGTGGCGGTGAGATCGTCCATGAGGTGGATGTTTTGCGGCGAAATCCAGTCCATTTGCTGCTCGCGCACAAATTCATAGCCCGTTTCAAACAAGAGCACGTGCGTGATGCCCTCGCTGCGCCACGCCTGGGCGATGCCATCTGCATCGTTATGTAAATATTCCAGGTGGGCCAGCGTGTCCAAAATGGAGTCGGGACGGCAATCGCGATCGCAATAGTAGCTGCGCGGTTCGTATAAAAAGAGGACGACGGCGTCGGCTGGGGTTTGTTCGTTGATGCCCTGCATAGCGGTGTAGTGGCTGCCTAGCCAGTGGGTGAGAATCTCGTCCCGGCTGGCGCTGCCTGCGACGTAGGTAAGCGGCACGCCGGGCAGCCAGTTGAGCAGTTGGCCAACCAGGTTGAAGGCGAGGGCGAGGATGATCACCAAGCGCACAAAGCGGCGCAGCGAAAATTGAGGGTGATCCCAGCGGGCCAAATCGTCGAAAATCCAGGCAATGACTGGGCTGAGGGCGACAAAGGCGGGCAGCAGCAGGCGGCTCTGCCACAGCCCAGCGGAGAAGATGACCCCGATGGCCCAGAAGATGTATTGAGCTAAAACGAAAATGAGCAGGAGGTTGAACGGCCGTTCCCTACCCCCATCTCTCTTTTTATAAAACGCATAAAAAATAATTGCTGGCAAAAAAATCAAAAACAGCGGCCCCGGCTGGCCGTCCTGGCTGGCATCGTTGAGGCCCAGGATCAGGTCGTGGGGCAGGCGCAGCAAGGCAATCGGGTTGAAGCCGAGGCCGGTGCCGGTGCCTGCGTAGGCGGCGGCGCGGAAATCGTCCCAAAACTGGCCGCCAAAGACGAACGGGTAGACCGGGTTGCCCGTGAACGCCCAATTTTTGAGGTACCAGGGCAGCGCGATGAGGGTAGTGGCTACGGTTAAGATGAGGAGTGGTTTGACGATGAGCAGGGGGGCAGGGGGGCGGGGGAGCGGGGGGGATTTTTGGTTTTTTTGTTGCCAGAAGTGCCAGGTGACTGTGCCTGCGAGGAGTAGCGGGGTGACGAAGCTGGTGTATTTGAGCCCCATCGCCAGCCCGGCAAAGACGCCGCTGAGGACGAGCCAGTTGGACTGCTTGTGTTGCCGCCAGCGCAGGATGGCGACGAGGGCTGCCACCTGGTAGAACGCCAGCGGCAGATCGTTGTACGCCTGCGCCCCCAGGTTGAGCACCATCGGCATGGAGATCAGGATAAAAACGGCAGTCCAGCCATTTTTATTGGCCACAGAGGACACAGAGATTTTAGAGAAATCCTCTTTTTCCTCTGTGCCCTCTGTGGCAAAAAATCTGGTTGAAATGAGATAAACCAAGGCCATGAGCCAGGGGATGAAGCTGAAGTGTAATAATTTTGCGGCAATATCCCCACGCAGGCCCAGCGCCAGGGTGAAAAGCATCTCGAACAGGGCGGGGAAGCTGAGGTGGGGAATGTCTATGCCGCCGACGATGCGACCCGCTTCCAGGTAGAGCTTGGGGCCTTTGAGATGGTAGAAGAGGCCGTCCCAATCGGTGGGGGGCAGCAGGGCGAGGATGAGGGCGAGGCCAAGGACGATGAGCAGGTAGAGGGTGATGCCGGGTGAAGGGAAGTTTAACCGCAAAGAGCGCGGAGGACGCGGAGAATTTTTATTATCCGCAGATTTCGCAGATTTGCGCAGATTTTTTATATGTTTAAGTAGTTGCCAGAGGGTGAAGACAAGGGCGACGGCCATTGTGGCCCAGAAGGCGGTGGGGGTGAATGCGCCGATGAGTCCGAGGAGGAAAATCCAGAGTCCCAATATGCCGAAGCCGAGACCCGTGCCGAAAACGGCCGTTTCCAACCCATCCATCTTTATATTGGTGTAACTGAGTATTTCTGTGCCAATTCCCCACGCGGCGAGGTTGATGAGAACGGCCGTTCCCACATCCAGCAGCGAGCGCCCCACCGACGACCAGGCAAAATCGAGTGAGAGCCAGGTAGATGGATTTTCCAACAGCGCCATCAACTGCGGCACGCTGAACGGCTTTTGCACCACATAATAGGCGCTCAGTCCGTAAAATAGCCACAAAACAAAGAGGAAAATGAGGCTCCACTTGAGCCTGGAATCACGCATGGGCTAAATCATACGTATCTTGGGGGTTTGACACAAGAACCGGTTTTCCTAACCTGGCTTGGACTGGGGAGGTTCGATTGTTTGCCACACATACCGATACCAAAAGATAGGCATGGCAACAATATTGCCAACGATAAGCGCTAATGTCCAAAACGGCCGTTCTTTTGTGGACACATGGTTCGTTTTATGGAGATAGGCCAGATAAAAAACAAGTGTAGCCATATTCCATATGGTTAAGATGGTTCCCCATAGCAACATTCGGTCGACATGTGACCTTATGGCGTTGGCAGTAACGGATGGGTTGTCAAATAAATTGTTTCCAAGGCGGTGCATAAAAAAGCTGATGAAGATTGGCGCGACTGTTATGACAAGCAGGCTGAGAGCCAGTATTCGTTTGGATGTGATTGATCTCATAAATCACCTTCTGCCAAGGATGGAAAAAATTTGGTATTGCGAGCGGAGGCACTTAGTCCGTAAAACAACCACAAAACAAAGAGAAAAATGAGGCCCCACTTGAGTTTAGAATCGCGCATGAGGAAATGATACGGCCGTTACCCGTTCTGCACAAGAACCGCTTTTCTTAATTTCTTAAAAGAACTTTAAAACGACATTTTATGGAGACGCAAAAAAGGGATGTCAAAACAGGTGCGTTTATAATAAAATTATCACAAGGTAATTGCATTCTGTTTAACCAAATAATACTTTCAGCAAATAGTCGTTGTCCCATCCAGCTTTCAGTCGTATGGTTTTTGTGCGCTTTTTAACGGATGTTTCCGGACGAATTATTCCACTAATCACCGAATTACACATGACTAACCATCTCACCGATCCGCTCATTGGCCAGCAGCTAGACGAATACGAACTGATTTCGCTCCTGGGGCGGGGTGGCATGGCGGGCGTCTATTTGGGGCGAGACGGCCGTTTGCAGCGAGACGTGGCCATCAAAGTTATTGACGCCGTGCACCGCTCCGATGAAGAGTATCGCGCCCGTTTTGAGCGAGAAGCGCAGGCGATTGCCCAGCTAGAGCATCCCCACATCGTGCGGCTGTACCGCTACGGCGAGGTGTCTGGCCTCTTTTACATGGCCATGCAGTACATCCCCGGCCAGGATTTGCGCAGCTATCTGGACGATTTGCGGGCGCGGGAGGAGTGGCTACCCGCGTTGGAGGCGGCGCGGCTCATCCGCGAGCTGTGCGGGGCGCTGGATTACGCCCACAGCAAAGGCATCATCCATCGGGACGTCAAGCCGTCCAACATCATGCTGGATGCGGAAAAGCGTTCTTACCTCACCGATTTTGGCTTGGCCTGGCTGGCGGGCAGCGACACCAAAGGCGAGATTTTTGGTTCGCCCCACTACCTGGCTCCGGAGCAGGCGATTAGTTCTGCCGGGGTGGTGCCGCAAAGCGATTTGTACGCCGTGGGCGTGATTTTGTACCAGATGTTTACCGGGCAACGGCCGTTTGAAGGTGCCGAACCGCTGGAAATTGCCCTCAAACAGATGAGCGACACGCCGCCAGACCCCCGCGAAATCCGACCCGAATTGAGTTCGGCGCTCGCTGCTGTCATTCTTAAAGCATTAGCCAAAGAGCCAGGAGATCGGTTTGCCAACGGGAATTTGCTGGCAACGGCCGTTGAGCAAGCGATCCAGCAGCCCCATCAGACCGATTTTGCTCTGCCGCGCATCCAACCAGCCGCTCCGCTGGTCG
The DNA here is from genome assembly GCA_020634455.1 of Ardenticatenaceae bacterium. Classification (GTDB taxonomy): domain Bacteria; phylum Chloroflexota; class Anaerolineae; order Promineifilales; family Promineifilaceae; genus Leptofilum. Next base: position 3,843,394 of record JACKBQ010000001.1, read on the forward strand.
CCCCCGCGCCTGTGACCCCGCCGCCCCCGCCACCTGCGGTTGCCGGACCGCCGCTCTCCCGGACGCCGCGCACTTTGCCGCCGCCGCCCGCCGCCGTGGCGATGGGTCAGGCGCAGCAGACCGTCACCCCGCCGCCGCCCAAGCAGGAAAAAGCGCCGCAAAATAACGGCCGTTCCTGCCTCTTCGTCTCGCTTTTCTTTCTCATTATTTTGGCCGTAGCTATTGCTGGGGGCTGGTTTTTTGTTTGGGAAGGGCGCACGTTTGGCGATTTGACCTATCTGGCGCAAAATGGCAGCTATCCGCCGACGGCTACCGTTTCCAGCACGCCCACCTTGCCGCCAACAGAGACGGAAACGGCCGTACCGACAGAACCGGCCGTAAGTGAGATTTTGGTAGAAACGGCCGTAACAACTCCCACCAACTCTCCAACGCCACAGCCCAGCGCCGCGCCGACCGTGACCCCAACAAGCACATCAACGCCCACGGTCACGGCTACCAGTCCGCCTACCCCCACACCTTTGGCAATCACGACGCGCGAGGCAGACGGAATGCCCCAGGTGCTCATCCCCGCCACCACCTTCCTGATGGGCGCACGGGACGACGACGAACTGGCCGAACCGGATGAACGCTCTCGCCACGAAGTCACGCTCGACGCCTTCGCCATTGATTTGTACGAAGTGAGCGTGGCCCAATACGCCGCCTTCCTCAACACGCTGGGCAACTACGTGGCCACCTGCAACAACTTCACCTGCCTCTCTACCCGCTTCGAAACCACGCGCAGCTACCTCACCGACAACACCAGTGGTTACGTGCCGCTGGAAGGATTTGCCGACTACCCGATCAACAGCGTGAGCTGGCACGGGGCCAGTGCGTACTGCGAATGGGTGGGCGGGCGGCTGCCCACCGAAGCGGAATGGGAATTGGCGGCGACGGGTGGAGACGGCCGTTTCTACCCCTGGGGCGACAATTTAGAAAATGATGACGGCATGACCCCCGCTGTCTTTGCCGGAACCTTCAACAATCTCCAACCCGTCAACAGCCTGCCCGAAGGCACCAGCCCGTTTGGCCTGCACCACATGGCGGGCAACGTCTGGGAATGGGTGGCCGATGGCTACGACGCCATTTACTACGATCGCTCCCCTACCACCAACCCCACCGGGGCCGATGTGGGCACCACCGGCGACTACGTCCTGCGCGGCGGCGGCTACGACAGCCCCGCCGAAGAAATCCGCACCAATAACCGTGCCAGCCAGCGCGCCCCCGAATTCCGCCAAAACCCCAGCGTCGGCTTCCGCTGCGTCACCGAACCCTAAATCAGCTTGCCACCCCTCCCGCGCCTCGTTCCACGCTCCGCGTGGAATGAAGCTCGGGACGCTCCAGCGTCCCCTGCAAGGCGCAGAGCGCCGCTCCCTGCATTCCCACACCGAGCGTGGCAACGAGAAGAAACCACCTTGATTTTGTCATTCTGAATGGAGCGCAGCGAAATGAAGAATCCCGCCCAACTTGGCAGGGATGCTTCGCTTCAGCCTGCCCTGAGCGAAGTCGAATGGGTTCAGCATGACAATTTATGCTTGGAAGTTGGTCCCAAACTGAATTTGGTAAATGGCAATGCCAAAGGCGACGGCGACATTGAGGGAGTTTTTGACGCCGCTCATCGGCAGGACAAAAATTTGGTCGGCCAGGGCTACAATTTCGGGGTCTACGCCCACTTTTTCATTGCCGATGACGAGCAGGATGGGTTGGTTGGCTGGCTGTGGCAGCGGGGTGGTGAAGAGATTTGTGCCCCCTTCCTCCAATACCCAAATTTTATACCCTTCCGACTTGAGCTGCTGCACGGCGTGTACGCTGTTGCGATGCTGTGTCCAGGGCAGGGCGCTCTCCGCACCGAGGGCGGTTTTGGCCAGCTTGGGATGCGTCGGCGGGGCGGTGATGCCGCCCACATGCAGATGAACCACGCCTGCGCCATCGGCGGTGCGCATGATGGCCCCCACGTTGTACAAACTGCGAATGTTGTCTAGCAGTAGCGATAACTGCGTGTAGCGAGCAGGTGTGGTGAGCTGTGGTGTGCCGCTAGCGTGTGGCGTAGTGATCAGCGCCGTCGGTTCGCCGCAGTGAGGGCAGCGTGCCCCCGCCTTATCCCCCACCGCCACCGGAAAGCGAAACTGGCACTCTGCCGCTGCGCACTGCCGGATTTCATACCGCTGCATCCGCCCCTCGCTTGTTGAGAGCCGCCAAAATGTCCAGCACCAGCGCCGCGACGGGGCGCTCAATGTCCAAAACCATAGCGTTGTTTGGCGATTCTAGCGTGTCGAACTGGCTTTGCAGCAGGTCGGGCGGCATGAAATGGTTGCGCTGGGCCATCCGCTGCAAGATTTGCTCGTAGCTGCCGTGCAGATGCACCAGCAGCACCTCCGGCCGGTCGCAGCCGAGCGTTTGGCGGTAGCTGGCCTTCAGCGCGGAGGTGGCTAAAATGGCGTCTTTTCCTGCATCCAGATGTTCGTCAATGAGCTGGCGCAGGCGGGCCAGCCAGGGGGTGCGGTCCGCGTCGTTGAGGGGCAGGCCAGAGGCCATTTTGGCCACGTTTTCGGGTGGATGAAAGTCGTCGCCGTCGAAGAACGGCCGTTCCCAAACCTTCCCTAGCGCTTCGCCAACTGTACTCTTGCCACAGCCGGACACACCCATCAAAATCACAATCACGCGAGGCCCACCTTTTGGCTGCGCCGCTCCATGAAGTACACATCCCGCCAACGGCCGTACTGCTGCCCCAACTTCTCTCGCCGACCCACAATGCGAAAACCGCACTTTTCGTGCAGGGTCACGCTGGCCACGTTTTCCGGGAAAATGCTGGCTTGCAGCATCCAGATGCCCTGCGCTTCCGAGCCATCCACCAGCGCTTGCAGCAACTGCTTGCCCACGCCCTGCCTCCACGCCGTTGGGGCGACGTAGACGCTCACCTCGGCCACACCCGCATAGACGCAGCGGCTGGAAACGGCCGAAAGCGTCGCCCAGCCCACCACCTCGCCCGCCTCGGAACGGGCCACAAAGCGGCAGGATGGCATCCGCCCGGCGTCCCACTTGTCCCAGGTGGGCACCTCGGTTTCAAACGTGGCTTCCCCGGTGGCCATCCCGTCGGCGTAAATTTGGGAAACGGCCGTCCAGTCGGCCGCCTGCATGGGGTGAATGGTGATACTCATAGCACACTTCTCTCCTGCTTTTTATCAACAGATTTCGCAGATTCAACAGATTTTTTTAATCTTTTTAATCTGCGAAATCTTTGATTTTGATCTTTTTCACACAACCGGCTTTTGCCTTCTAAACAATAGGCGCGGGGCAATAATGCCACCGGCCAGCGCGGCCAAAATGAGGCCGGTTTTGATCGCGTTCAGGCTCACTTCTACCAAAATCGGGGCGCTGTTGGCGATGTCCAGCGTGGTGAGCTGCAAAATACCCAGCATGGTGCGGAAGGCAAACGTGCCCGGCACCATCGGGATGACGGCAGGCACGGTAAAAATGGCCGTGGGCGATTGGAACCGCCGGGCCAGGGCGACGCCCATGAATCCAATGGTGGTGGCTGCCAGCAGCGTGGCGGGTTCGATAGGCAGGCTCAGCTGGATACTCCAGGTGCGCAAGGCGTGGCCAATGGCGGCGGCGACGGCGCAGCCGGGCAGGGCGCGGGGCGGCACGTTGAACAGGATGGCAAAGCCGGTAGCGGCCACGGCCGACCAGAACGCATCAGCCAGCAAAGCGGCAACTTGGGGGTTCACAGCGCCACCCCCGTGAGGCTGAGCGCCAGCAGCAGCCCCAGGGCAATGGCCAGGGAGATGAGCAGCCCCGTGACGCCGCGAGCGATGCCGGTGACCAGATGGCCGCGAATCAGGTCCTGGGCGGCGTTGATTAGCGGCACGCCGGGGACCAGCAGCAAAACGGCCGCTGCCAACGCCGTCTCTGGCTGGTCGCTGAGTTGAAACAGCCCGGCCGTGCTGGCCAGGCAGCCCGCCACAAAGGCGCAGGCAACCACCACCAGCAGCGGATTGAAATATCGGTGGCTCAGCTCTTGCCGTAACAACATGGCCACGGCGGACGCGCCAAAGGTGATGCCAAAAATAATCCAGTCGCCGCCAAACAGGCGGCTAAAGGCGGCGCAGGCCAGCCCCACCATGAGTACCACCAGCCAGCGGTTGTAGCTGCGCGGCATTATGTCAATATGCTCCAGCTCGGTGCGCATTTGGAAGCGATCCAGCTCTCCATTGCTGATGAGGCGGCTGAGATCATTTACGGCCGTTACCTTGCCCAAATCCACCCCCAGCGAACTGACGCGACGCAATTTGGTGCGAAATTCCGCGCCGCTGGAGGCAGTAATGGTGATGACGTTGGGCGAAACGAGAATATCCAGCCAGTCGCAGCCGAGGCCGGTGCCAATTTTGTGTACTGATTCTTCGACGCGCTGGCTGGTGGCTCCGTGCTGCAGCAGCATTTGCCCGGCCCACAGGCTCAGGTCAATGATGTCGCGCAGTTCGTGGTAGGCAAGCGGCCGTTTGTGGTTTAGTGGATCATTATCGTCAGCTTGTGATGGAATCATACTTAATTGCATCTCTTTTTAGCGTCATGATTGTAACTATAGCAAACCGTTACAGATAACTTTAGGCCCTCTCTGAATCCCTTTTTCTTTCCCATCTAAATCCCTTAACTTAATCCCCTATAGAGAAATATAACCTTGTTTTGTTTAGCGTAGTTGGCTGATATTCCAGGTTGATTTTTAGTAGATTGAGGCCTTTTAAAAAAATTGTGCAAGGAGAACGATAGTCATGAGTAAACTAGGAACGCTGTTGGATATTGCCAGTCTTGGCTTAGATATTGGGCAGCATATTGAATTGCAAAAAATTAAAGAACAACAAGCCAGCATGGCCATGAATCAGCTTAATGAAGCTGTTCGTAAGGCGATCGTTGAATCGGCTCGGAACGAACTCTTTAAATTAAAGCGAGTTGCGGAAAAAGCTCAAGGCATAGCCGGTCAAAACCGTAAAGTTGCCGCAGGTACGTTCAAATTACTCTCTCTTCAATTAGAGGATATGGGCATTTCGCCAGATTTGTTCCCGGAAATTCGAGACAAAGAGTATTGTATTGAAGTAACAGATTTAATAAACGTGAATTTAAGCCAATATATGAGTGCCTTAAGTGTTGATGATGCCCAAGAGGCAATAAATGCAGCTAAATCCGCACTTAGATTGCCTGATTACACATATTATCTTGAAAAAGAAGCGATTGTTCGCGAATATCGAGATGCTTTAAGTATAGTGGAAAATAAAAAGCTGAAAAAAAGATATGGTGGTTTGAGGAATAAAATGCGGTACTCTGAACTTAATAGAAAGCTAACGCGTGGGGCCAGCTTTTTATTTGGCGCTGTCCCGGTATTGCTGGCATTTACTGGTTCCAGTAGTTTTCGTGGTGTGTCACTTATTTTTGCGCTTATAGCCGTTGGTTTTGCAGTTGCTTTTTGGAAGCTTTACGAAAGCAACCGCAACCGTTATCTGGATTATACGCAATCAGTGAATACTGTAGATTCAATTAGTGAGAAGGTTGATTTGGATCAATTTCAGTTCATTGAAAAACAAATACCAGACCATCTTGATGAGGTGAAGGCAGTAAAAAGCCATGACGAGCAAATTGTAGAAACTTTCTTTTATTTGCTTGACGGTACGGCTCAATTAAATTGAGAGGTTTCGTTTTTTGCAGTGGTCGAAAAGTGAAAAGCCCACCTGCGGCTTTTCACTTTTCATTACTCACTGTCCGTAGTAAAACGCGCCGGGAAAATCTTCACCCACTTCCTTCTTTTTGCCGCTCCATTCGTGGATGCTGATGCGGTAAACGGCCGTTCGCTTCAATTCCTCAGGGGTAATGCCCCGGTAATGGACGTCTGGTTTCAGGTGTGGCGCGTATTTGTCTAGCAGCAGTTGCAGGCCGTGTTTGGCTTCAACGGGGTCGTCGATGGTAACGGCCGTTCCAAACACGGTCACGCCACTGTATTCTACGCTGAACTCCAGCGCTTCGTCGGCGGGCAGCAGGCGACCCATCTCAAATACGGTGAAGCAAATTTTGGTTTCTTCGGCCAGATTGGCAGGCGTGCGACCGACGCGGGCGGTGTGGGTGTAAATGGCGTGCGCCGCCTCATCGTAGGCATACAAATTGCTGTTGAGGAACGGCTGGTCGCCCTGGTTGAAGGCCAGCACGCCCACCGGGGCGCGGTGCAGCAGGGCGCGGATCCACGCTTCGTCGGTGACGGCGCGGTCGGCGCGGCGGACTTCGGTGTTGGCTAGTTGGGTGTACTCTTTCATGTTTGCTCCAGTTTTATTTTTTGCCACAGAGGGCACAGAGGTTTCTGAGGTTTTGTTATCAAAGATTCCGAAGATTTACCAGATAAAATCTTTCAAATCTGCGTAATCTTTGATGAATATTTCTAGATTGTTAGCTGACCGGTCATGACGGTAACGGCCGTTCCGCCCACTTTTACGGTTTCGATCTCATCAGGTGGGCCAACAACTTCCACCTGTGCCTGGCCGGGGCGATTCATCCAGTGGCCTTGTTCGGCAATGAAGGTGGGGTGGCTGAGCAGGCGGTGGTGCCACAAGTAGGCGGCCATGCCGCCCGTGGCCGAGCCGGTGAACGGATCTTCCATCGTGTCCGGCGGCACGCCGAAGTGGCGGGCAAAGGTGTCGCCCTGGTTGGTGGCCCCTTGCAGGCAAAATAGATGCGGGCTGAAAAAGCCAGCGCTTTGACGGAAAGCAGGGTAGGTGGCAGCGTTGAGCTGGGCGCGGCGCAGGGCTTCCAAATTGCGTACGGGAATCATCAGCTGGGGCGTGCCGGTGCTCACGATTTGCGGTTTTGCGTCGGGCAGGCAGTCGGCGGCGGTCAGGCCAAAGTGAGGCATCACTTCATCGGGGGACAGCGTGGCCAGAAATTGTGGCTTTTTTTGGTTCATCACGATGCGAACGCCACCACCAGTTTGGTAAAGCTCAATCGGAATTGGCCCGACCTGCAATTCCAGCGAGATTTTCGTGTAATCACCTTGTAGCTTAATTTGCCCGGTTTCAACCAAAGCGTGCATGGTGGCGATAGTGGGATGCCCGGCCAGCGGAATCTCCTCGGCGGGGGTGAAGTAGCGCGCCCGTACGTCGGCAATCTCCGACTTGAGCACAAAAGCGGTCTCGGACAAGTTCATTTCTTTGGCGATGGCCAGCATTTGGTCAGCGGTCAGATCGTCCGCATTAAAAATGATGGCGCACGGGTTCCCGGCTAACGGCCGTTCCGTAAACGCATCCACTTGCATAAAAGGGTAGGTAGGCATAGTTTTCTCGTTGGCCACAGAGGGCACAGAGAAGAAAGAGAATTTGTCCTTTCCTCTGTGAAACTCTGTGTTCTCTGTGGCAAATTTATATCCTCACCAGCTTTACCACATCCCCCACGCGGATCATGCCAGCGCGCTCGGTGCTGCTGTGTACGCCAGCGCAGTTGTTTCGCGCCTGGGCGACCGTTTTGAGGACGGCCGTTTCCTTCTCGCTGGTTTCGGGATCGATGTTGATCATCACGCAGCGCAGGATGCGTCGGTTAAGGCGGATGCGCAGGCCGTCGCTTGAATCGCCAAAGACGAGGCTGCTGTCCAGCCAGCGTTCTTCCACAAACGGCTGGTCGTCGAACGGTTCGATGATGATGTTTTGGCGGAAACGTAGCGGCGTTACGGCCGTTCCAATCATCTTGCCCAGTTCTGCCACCGACGCGGCACTCATGACGGAAATGACCTGACTGTCAAACGCGCCGCGATCAATTTTGATGAGATTGACCGGTTTGCCGTAAGCGTCGGCCAGCTCCTGGTTGAGTTCGGGGGAATGGATGGGGAGGATACGGCCGTCTGGCATTTCCACCTCCACGGGCGACTCAGCCACATCATCCGGCTGCGTGTAGCGGGGCGTGTATTGCAGCATTTGCGGGACCTGCCGCCCCGTGAGCCAGGGGAAGCCAGAGCGATTGTCTGAACAAACAAACGCATACCGCCGATCCCCATCCAGCCCATGCCAAAATCCACGAATCTCCGCCAACGACTCCCCGCGCATAGACTTTACGGGAAAGCGATATAGTTCTTTTACAACACCAACTTCTACAAATTCTTCAATCATTTTTACCTCGAAAAGTGTGCAAGTGTGCAAGTGTGCAAGTTTGCGAGTGGCAAGTATGCTTCACCTGCGGATCACCCGTTCACCCTGTCACCCCTTCACCTTGTCACCAAGCGTTTGTAGAACGCGTTCATCCTAAAATCCATAGCAGCGCCATGCCCATCGCCAGCGTCCACAAAATGTTTTTGGTGCGCCAGGCAACCAAAATGGCCGCCAGCCCAGCCAGCAGTCGCGCGTTGCCCAACGATAGATCCAGCACGCCGCCGGGCAGAAACAGTTCTGGCAAGATGATAGCGGAAAGAACGGCCGCAGGCACAAAGCGCAGCGCCTGTCGCCAGCCGGGGCTGATCGTGGCCCGCTCCAGCAGCCAAATCGGGGCCAGCCGAATGGCGTAGGTGATGATTCCCATGCCAAAAATTGCAATCCAAAGCGTCATGTTTCATTCCTTTACCGAGGAGTTCGCATCTGAGGATGCGAACGGCGGGCATCTGAGGATGCCCAACTCCTCCTCATTGCTTGTCATACCCGCGAAGGCGGGTATCCATTCTTACCGGGGCGTGGATTCCCGCCTGCGAGGGTATGACAATAAAAAATCTGCGCTAATCTGCGAAATCTGCCGATGATCATTTTTTGCGATTCTCCAGCCAGACGCCGACGGCGATGCCGGTGAGCGTGGCCAGCATGAGGCCGAGTTTGTACGGTAGGCTAGACGCCAGCACGGCCACCAGCCCAGCACTGAGGGCGGCCATCGTGTTGGGGCGGTCCTTCAAACTAGGCACGACGATGCCGATGAAGGTGAGCGCCAGGGTGAAATCCAGGCCCCATTCCGGCGGCACCTGGGTGCCCAGCAGGATACCAACGGCCGTACTCAACTGCCATGTGCCCCACAGCGTAAACCCGGCCCCCAGCCAGAAATAATGTTTGTGCGCCAGCGGAATTTGTTTGTTGCCGTAATGAACGGCCGTTGCCGCATACGCCTCGTCGGTGAGCAAATAGGCCAGCAGCCAGCGCCACGTGCGCGAGAGATGCTGCACATCTGGCCCCAGCGCGGTGCTATACAGCACGTGCCGCAAATTCACGATGAGGGTGGTCAGCCACAAAACGGGCAGCGGCGTGCCGCCGCTAATCAGCTGCGCGCCCAAAAATTGGGCCGATCCGGCAAACACAATCGAGGACATCGCCTGTGCTTGCAGTGGCGTCAACCCAGCCGACAAGCCCAGCACGCCGTAAATCAGGCCAAAGGGAATCACGCCGATGGTGATGGGCAGCTCGGCTTTGATGCCTTGCCAGATGGCGTTTTTGGGGGGTGAAATGGTTTTTGTTTTAGTTAACATAATTCTTTAGAGAGACTGGAGATTGGAGACTGGAGATTGAAAGAGTCTCCAGTCTCTAATCTCCAATCTCCACCAGCGCTTGCCAACAAATTTCTACGTCGTACTGCTCCGTTTGCCAGTTTGAAAAGGCGGCGCGGATGGCGGGTTGGCCCTGGTAGACGGTTTGGGTCAGGTAGGTACGGCCGTCGTCGCGCAGTTTGGCTAAAAATGCTTGAATTTCGCTTAAGCTGTTGGTATTAGCCACCGTAAAACAGACACAGTTAAGCCGCACCGGAGCCAGTAGTTCAAATTGGTCTGATTGGCTGATTTGTTCACCCAACCATCGGGCCTGGGCGCAATTTCTTTCCACGATGTCGCAGTAGCCGGAACGGCCGTATGCCAGCAGCGTCATCCAGGCAGGCAAAGCGCGAAAGCGGCGCGAATTTTGCGGCGTCCAATGCACCAAACTGGGATGTTCGCCCATGTCGCCCAGGTAAACGGCCGCATTTTGGAACACCGCCAGCTGCAATTCGGGATGGCGGCTGAAGGTCATCGCCGAATCGTAGGGCACGTTGAGCCATTTGTGGGCGTCAATCGTGATGGAATCGGCGGCGGCTTGCCCGGCCAGCAGGTGAGCAAATTGGGGCGAGCAGGCGGCAAATCCGCCAAAGGCGGCATCCAGGTGCAGCCAAAAGTTGTGCTTCTGCTTCAGTTCGGCGATGGCTTGCAAATCGTCAAAATCAACGGTGTTGACGGTGCCGCCGCTGGCAATGACGACGGCAGGTTGGTCCAGCGTGGCCAAAATTTCGGCCAGGGCGGTTATGTCCATCGCTTCCCGGTTGGGCAGGGTGGGCACAGGGGTGATGGCCTGGCGACCCAATCCCAGCATGGCCAGCGCCTTTTTGCTGCTGGAATGGGGCGTGGCGGCGAGGATGGGAAACGGCCGTACCGCCCACAGACCATCTTCCGCCACGTTGACGCCCTGCTGCTGCCCAATCCACTCACGCGCCTGGGCCAATCCCACAAAATTGCTCAGCGTGGCCCCGCCCACAAAAGTGCCCGCAAACTCGTCGGGCAGGCCAAAGAGCTGGCGCAGCCAATGAATCGCTTCCTGCTCCACGTGCGGCGCGATGGAATCTTCGTCGGCCATTGGGTTCTGGTCGTAGGTGGCGGCCAGCCAATCGCCGAGCAGGGCGGCGGGGGTGGTGCCGCCGGTGACAAAGCCCAGGTAGCGCGGCCCGGCGCTGCCAGAGAGTCCCGCTTCAAAGCGCTCGCGAAATTGGTGCAAAGCGGCGGCTGCGCCCAGGCCAGTTTCCGGCAGTTCGGGGTGATTGGAGCCAATTTTGGGGAAAACGGCCGCTTTCCGTTCTGGCAGCGTTGTTAAAAATTCGGTGGCAGCGTGAACGGCTGTTTGCAACAAATCCCCCTGATTTCCCTGGTCTTTTTTTAGCTGCTCATTCATCCTCTCAAAATCCTCTGTGCCCTCTGTGGCTAAAAATTTCCCAACGCGCGATTTACGGCCGTTTCTGCATGAATCGCCGTCGTGTCGAACAGGGGCACGGCGGTGTGCTTTTGCTGGACGAGCATCACAATTTCGGTGCAGCCTTCGATAATGCCCTCGGCACCCTGCGCGTGCAGGTCGTGGATGATGCGTAGGAATTCGCGGCGCGAGGCATCTGCCACGTTGCCCAGGCACAGTTCGTTGTAGATGACGCCGTGCACGATGGCCCGGTCGGCGGCGTTAGGCACGATCACTTCCAAGCCGTGCTGTTCCAGCCGTCCCCGGTAAAAATCTTGCTCCATGGTGAAGTTGGTACCGAGCAGACCCACTTTTTTAAGACCACGTTGTTGGATGCGAACGGCCGTTGCGTCTGCCAAATGCAAAATCGGGATGTGAATCGTTGCTTCAATTTGCGGGGCCACTTTGTGCATGGTGTTGGTGCAGATGAGCAGAAAATCGGCCCCGGCGGCTTCGATTTGTTGGGCCGCTTGGGCCAGGGCCATGCCCGCCTCATCCCAGCGGTTTTGGTGCTGCAACGTTTCGATCTCCTGAAAATCCACGCTGACCAGCACGATTTTGGCTGAGTGCAGCCCGCCTAATTTTTCTTTTACCAATTCGTTGATCCAGCGGTAGTACAGTTCGGTGCTTTCCCAACTCATGCCGCCGAGTAAGCCAATTGTTTGCATGTCAAGTTCTCCAAAAATGGGACGCGGATGAACGCGGATGACGCGGATTGAAAAGAAAAATGTAACAATCAACGCTCTGGCCGGTCTCCTGACCGAGCCAGCGGGGGTGGCGCGGTGAGGACACCGGCCACAGCACGAAGGTTTTGGTAGTTACAAAAAAATTAGCGTTCATCTACGTCCTATCAAATTAAACATAAGGCAGCCAGTCGCTGTGGGTGGGGGCGCTGGTGAGCTGCTGCTGGATGAGCGTGCCGAGCAGCTTGACGCCTGCCTCGATGCCTTCGCTGCCCAGGTTGCCGAAGCAGAGGCGCAAATATTCGGGGCCGTCGTCATCGAGCAGGTACGCCTCGCCGGGGGTGAAGGCGAAGCCGTGTTGCAGCGCCTGATGGTACAGCACGCCGGGCGGGGCGCAGCGGGGCAGGCTGACCCAGCAGCTAAACCCACCCTGCGGCTCGCTCCAGCGAACGGCCGTTGGCATCCACCGCCTTAAACTGTTCAGCAGCGCATCCCGCCGTTCCGCATAAATGGGCAGCACCCGCCGCAGATGCCGCTTGAGTCCGCCCTCCTGCACAAAATTTGCCAGCGCCCGCTGTAGCAAGCCCGTGCCGCACAAATCGGTGGCGCGGCGCAGGGTGAGCAGTTGGTCGCGCCAGGCGGGCGGCATCAGCAAATACCCCACGCGCAGGCCGGGCATCAGCATTTTGGAAAAGCTGCTCAGGTAAAGCACCCGGTCGTCGGCGTCTTGCTGCCTGTAGCTGGGCGGCGGCGGGCCAGCAAAGCCCAGCTTGCCGTAAATGTCGTCTTCGATGATGAGCAGGTTGTGCTGCTGCGCCAGCTGCAAAATCGCCTGCCGCTTGGCCGGGCTGGTGGTGTGGCCGGTGGGATTGTGGAAGTTGGGCACGGTGTAAAAACAGCGGGGGCGATGGGTTTGGATGAGCTGTTCCATCTGGGCCAAATCGGGGCCGTCGGGCTGGATGGGGAGGTGCAACGGCCGTAATCCTTGCGCCTTGAGCACGTTCAGCACCCCCAAAAAAGTGGGCTGCTCCACCAGCACCCAATCGCCCGGCTGGCAAACCGCCTGCGCCGCCAGCGAAATGGACTGCATCGCCCCGGAGGTGATGAGGATGTCGTCGGGCGCGGCGGCGATGCCGTCTTCGTGCAGCAGCGCGGCGATGGCCACGCGCAGGGCGGCGTCTCCCTGGATGGGACCGTAGCTGAGGAGCGCGTTGGCCTCTGGGCGCAGGCGTTCCATCTGCTGCCAGAACGCATCGGTGGGGAACAGCGACGGGTCGGCGTGGGCCATGGCCATGGAGCGCACGCCGATGACCTGGTTGATGGCCAGCATATCGTTGATGGCGCTGTCCGGCGTGAGGAATTGGCCGACGGTGGGTTGCAGACTCATTTGCTGAACGGCCGTACTCACAAACGTCCCGCGCCCCACGGTGGCCTCCACCCAGCCGTCCGCTTGCAGCTCGGCGTACGCATTTTGCACCGTCAGCCGGGTGACGCCCAGCGAGCGGGCCAGTCCACGCACGGTGGGGAGGCGGCTGTTGGCAGGTAAACGGCCGTTGCTAATTTGCGTCTTGATCTGCTCGGCAATTTGCCGATAGAGCGGCGGTTTGCTGTTGCGGTTTACGGTGAGGTCGAGCATTTTTTCTTTTTTATCAGCAGATTTCGCAGATTAAAAAGATTGAAAAATCTGGAAAATCTGTGAAATCTTTGATTTTTATCTTGTTACCATCATCTGCTTAATCGCAGTCGCTAATCTGGCCATGCCCACTTCAATTTGCTCTGGGGCGGTGTTGGAGAAGCTGAGGCGCATGGTGTTTTGGCCAGTGCCGTCTACGTGGAACGGTGCGCCGGGCACAAAGACCACATTTTCCTTGGCGGCAATCTCAAACAAATCCATTGCCGACAGGTTGGCGGGCAGGCTGATCCAGAGGAACATGCCGCCTTCGGGCAGTGTGTAGGCGACCTCTGGCGGGAAGCATTCTTCGATCATGCCGATCATCGTTTCCCGCTGCTGCTTGTAGGCGGCGCGAATGGTGGCGATGTGGGCGTCCAGGTCGTTGTCTTGCAGGTAGCGGTGGATGATCATTTGCGAGACGTAGTTGGAGTGCAGGTCGGTGCCTTGCTTGGCGGTGACCAGCTTGTCCATCAGCGGGGCAGGGGCGCAAATCCAGCCCATGCGGAAGCCGGGGGCCACAATTTTGGAGAAGGAGCCCAGCAAAAAGGCACGCTCTCGGTTAAAGCTGGCGATGGGCGGCAAATCGTCGCCCAAAAAGCGCAGTTCGCGGTATGGATCGTCTTCAATCAAAAATACCTGGTTGTCAGCCAGGATTTGGCTGACAGCTTGCCGGGTTGCCAGCGAGTAGGTGATGCCGCTGGGGTTTTGGAAGTTGGGCAGGGCGTAGAACAGTTTGCTTTGGGGATGGGCGGCGAGTTGGGTGAGAACGGCCGTATCCACCCCATCTTCCCCCAACGACACCGCCTTGAATTCCGGTTCGTACATGGTAAACGCCTGAATACCGCCCAAATAGCTGGGCGACTCCACCAGCACGTGATCGCCGGGGTCAATGAGAATCTTGGCAACCAAATCCAGCCCCTGCTGTGAGCCGTTGGTGATGAGAATTTCATCCGGGTCAACGGTCATGCCGGTGCGCTCGGCGTACCGTTGGGCAATGTAGGCGCGTAGCGGCTCGTGACCCAGGGTGGGAGCGTATTGCAGCGCCAGCTTGCCTTGCTCGGCCAGCACGCGATCGGCGGCAGCCCGCAGCGGCTCGATAGGGAAGTAGTTGGGGTTGGGCAGCCCACCCGCAAAAGAAATCACGGCAGGATTTTGGGTGACCTTGAGAATTTCACGGATGAACGATTTTTGGGTGCGCGCCATGCGCCGGGCGAATTGGCCTTTCATAGATGCCTCCAATCGGGAAGAATGGCCCAACTTTACAGAGACAATCTTGTTTTGCAAAGAGACAATCTTCCTAAATTGACAGAGTCAATCTTGAATTGTCCTACATGTTGCAAATTGCCAAAACACGCATTCCGACGCTTGCGGTACTAGGAAAAAGGTAACCGTGCTGTTATGACTCCTGTAAGATTTTCGTGATTAGATGATGGTATCTATTTATTTTGCTTGTTTATCTGTGAGGACATTATGCTATTTCTTAATGATGAAGGACAGCGAGGACAAGGGCTCATTGAATATGCCCTTGTTCTTGTCCTGGTAGCGGTAGTGGTGATTGTCATTATTTCGCTGCTGGGGCCTCAAATTGGCAACATGTACAGTCGCATTACGTTTGGTTGGTAACTTTGTTAGCCAAACAAATGCCAAAGGGACGCTCCAACATGGGGCGTCTTTTTTGTTTACCATAGAAAAAGTTTTAGCTTTTTTCTTTGTGCTATAATCCTCGCCATTATGAGTTTGCCAACCCTGGATACGCTAGTTTCATATTTAACGATTGTTGCGGCCGTGATGGGGGCGCTGCTGGCGGCTTTGTGGCTGAGCCTGATCATTTGGGCGTTTCGGGATATGCGCGCTCGCTCGCGCGATCCGTTTGCCCAATTGTTGGCGGCGCTGCTGGTGGCGGCTTTGCCGGTGGTGGGTATTGTCATCTACTTTATTTTGCGGCCGCCAGAGACGTTGGCCGAGGCATACGAGCGTGCGCTGGAGGAAGAGGCGTTGCTGCAGGAGATTGAGGAACGGCCGCATTGCCCTGGTTGTTCTCGCGTGATTGATGACAAATGGTTGTTGTGTCCGCATTGCCATACTCGCCTGAAAAAAGCGTGCCCCGACTGTAATTCGCTGCTGGAACTGCAATGGAATTTGTGCCCCTACTGCGGCAACCACGCGGTAGACCCGTACAAGGCGAATGTGGTGCATACGGCCGTTCCTGCCCCAAATCCCTTGCCAGAACCAGAAGAAACTGAGGAAGCTGATCCGGTTAGTGAGACGGAACTGCAATAATGAATTGAGAATAATTAATAATGAATTGTGAAGGGGATTACATTCACCATTTTCCATTCATTGTTCACAATTGATTCTTAACACCTTTAGTGCCATGACCCAAATGCCTGCTATTCAACTGGAAAACGTGAGTAAAACTTTTGGCCGCCGTAAAAAGCGGGTAGAGGCGGTGCGTCAGTTGAGTTTGGAGATTGCGCCAGGGCAGGTTTTTGGTTTTTTGGGGCCAAACGGGGCGGGTAAAAGCAGCACCATTCGCATGATGATGGACTTGATACGGCCGTCTGCGGGAAACATTTTGCTGTACGGCCGTCCTGTAAAAAACAATCCGCCGCTGCTGCAAAAAGTGGGGGCGTTGGTAGAAGGTGCCGCTTTTTACGACTTTCTCACCGGGCGCAAAAATTTGGAGATTCTGGCCCGCACGCGCGGCTGCTACGATGCGGAACAGGTGCAAACCCTGCTAGCCCAGGTGGGCCTGGCCGACCGCGCCGACCACAAGGTGCAGGGCTATTCTACTGGGATGAAGCAACGGCTGGGGCTGGCCTCCGCCCTGCTGCACGATCCTGATTTGGTGATTTTAGATGAGCCAACCAACGGACTGGACCCGGCGGGCATTCAGGATGTGCGCCTGTTTATTCGTGATTTGGTAGACAAGCAGGGGAAGACGGTCTTTTTGTCTAGCCACATGCTGAACGAGGTGGAGCAGGTGTGTGACCGGGTGGGAATTATCAGCAACGGCCGTCTTGTACAAACGGGTAACGTCGCTGAACTTCTTTCCACGCAAGCCATTATTCGGCTGGAGGTCGCCCCGCTGGAGCGGGCGTTGGGTTTGTTGTTGCCCAAATGGCCAACGGTGGCAAACGGCCGTTGGCTAGAAGTGCAGGCCCCGCGTGACCAAGCGCCAGAAATTGTGCAGCAACTCGTCACTGCTGAGGTGCAAATCTTCCAGGTAGTTGTGCGGCAGCAAAGTTTGGAAGCGCTCTTTTTGGCCGCCACGGGAGGTGACAATGCGTAATGCGCTTGGAGCCGAGTGGCGCAAATTGCTGGGTCACACCAAAGCTTTTGCCTTCCTGGTGTTGATTTTCCCCATTGGGGCGTTGGTCATTGTCCTCACCCTGGACATTTTGCCGGGGCTGCTCATTCCTGACGTGCGCGCGTTTTACGCTAACCGCGCTCGCGCCTGGACCGATGATTTGCTAACAGTCTGGACACTGCTGACAGGCTTCCCTGGCGGCACTTTTTTGCAAATGCCGTTCATTGCCTTTATTGCCGTGGCCTTTGCCGGCGAATTTCAATGGGGCACCTGGAAAAATATCTTGCCGGGACAGTCACGCCCGGTGATGGTTTTGGCCAAATTCATTGTGCTAATTACGTTGATTTTGCTGGCGCTGCTGGCCACTTCCCTCATTGTGGTGGGAGGCAACTGGCTTTCTTCTATTTTGTTCGCTTCACCATACGGCCCGCCGCTGGCAGAGGTGGATTTTGCCACTTATTTGCCAACCTATTTTTCCCAAATTTTGGTAACGTTTGCCAGTTTGATGGTGTCAGCGGCGATTGCGGCGCTTATTGCTTTGTACAGCCAGTCGGTGATGGCCAGCGTGCTGCTGACGATTGGGGTGAGCATTGTTGAATTTGCCTCGATATTATTGCTAATGGTGGCAGGGGCTATTTTGAATCAACCCAATTTGGTCAATCTTTTTGTGGTGACGCCAACTTATAATTTGACCAATATTCAAAGCTGGATGGTGGACGGGGTGGGGTCTACGGCTGGGGGGATTCCTGGATTTACGGCCGTTCAACCTCTTCCGGTTTCCATTTTACTGGTGGTGGGTTGGCTGGTGGGGCTTTTGGTAGCAACGGCCGTACTCTTCAACCGTCAGGACATCAATAGCTAAAAAAATTTCCCCGGAAATTTTAAGTTTCCGGGGAAATGGAAGTCGCCAAAATTAGTCGCCGCCCTTGGTTAGCTTGGGCTGATTGTGCAGCTTGACCGGTTTATTCTCCTTCGTTTTCAGGCGCAGTTGCAAGAAATCCACAATAACGGCAAAGCCCATGGCAAAGTAGATGTAATTCTTCAGATGTAGCTCTTTAGCCGCTTCGTGTGCCCAGCCTTCAATGACCAACATGGAGCCAATGAGGATGAGGAACGACAGCGCCAAAATCTTCATGGAGGGGTGCCGCTCAATGAAGGCGCTCACCTGACCAGAAAAGACAACCATGATAATCGCGGCCAAAATAATGGCAGAAATCATCACTACCAGCGAGTTAGAAATGCCAACGGCCGTAATCACCGAATCCAGCGAAAACACCACGTCAATCAACAATACTTGGGCAATCATGCTTTGCAGGGTGAGTATCCCACCCTTGACGGCATGGGCACTATGGTCTTCGCTATCCAACTTTTCATGAATTTCGTACGTGCTCTTGCCGATCAAGAAGAGACCCCCCAGCAGCAAAACTAAATCCTTGCCCGAAATGTGGTTTTCAAAAATTGTGAACAAATAGGTGCCTTCCAACCGCTGCACCCAGGTGATCGCTAGCAGCAAAATGATGCGGCTAATCACCGCGAAACCAATACCCATTTGGCGACCCTTGGCTTGCTGCTCGGCGGGCAGCTTGCCAGACAAAATCGAGATAAAGATCACGTTGTCTATGCCCAGCACCGTCTCTAACGCCAGCAATGTTAAAAAAGCCACAAAGTTTTGTGCAGTAAATAATTCAGCCATTTCTCTCCCTCAAGAAAGTAATTTTTACAAGATGAACTATGATGCCATTGGGACGGCCGTCTGTCAACGACAGCCCAGATGATAAAAGCCCGCCAGGCTTTTGTAACCTTTCACTCAATTACCACCTGATCCAGGTGCTTTTCTGCTTCAGGGTACTGCGGATTCATCTCTCGCAGCGTGTGCACAATCGTCCGTATGATGGCCAGATTGCGATACCATTTTTGATTCGCTGGAATGATGTGCCATGGTGCCCAAGTGGTGCTGCACTGCTGCAACATCTCCTCGTAAGCCGTCATATAATCAGACCAGAACTTGCGCTTTTCCAAATCTTCCAGCGAAAACTTCCAATTTTTGTCCGCCTCATCCAATCGTGCCTGGAATCGCTTTTTCTGCTCATCTTCAGAGATGTGCAGGTAAAACTTCAAAATGCGCGTGTCTGTGTTGTGCAGCAGCTTTTCAAACTGGTTGATCTGTTCAAAGCGAGGTCGCCAAACTGCTTCTGGCACGATGTCATGGACACGCACCACCAACACATCTTCGTAATGGGAGCGGTTGAACACGCTCATCATGCCTTTAGCCGGCACTACTTTGTGAATGCGCCACAAAAAGTCGTGGGCCAGCTCGTCTTTAGACGGCACCTTAAACGATTCCACCCGTACACCCTGAGGATTCACTCCCTTGAGAATATTGCGGATGGTGCCGTCCTTGCCGCCGGCATCCATTGCTTGTAACACAATGAGCAGCTTTTGCTCACCTTCAGCGTACAGTCGGCGCTGCCATTCAATGAACTCAGTACGCAGGGTCTTGAATTCAGGTTCGGCTGTGTCGCGATCAGGATGATATTGTTTGCCGTCGGCGGGGAGGGTTTGGAGGGTGAACGGCCGTTTTGGCCCAAGTTGGTGCGTGTTTGGCATACTGTCTCCTCTTCTGAATCCGATTTCCGCACAATAGTAATGAAAGTTTTACGATTTGCCCATTTCCCAATATACTTGGATGCTACCGAAAGATAGTGTCCATCTGCAACTCCTGGCAGACGATGATTCTAAGTAGCTGTTTGGAATTAACCTAACGGTTGTGTACCGAACGGCTACTTGAAGCCCATTCGCCAATTCCATATTTTATTTGCGAATGGGCACTAAACACAAACCAAAGCACCCCAAAAAGAAGGAGGCTCAACATGGCTGATGATAAAAAAATGGTCGGAGACGTTTATTATCCCGCGCCCGAAGTAGTTTCTGCGGCGCACATTCCCAATTACGAAAAAGTACACAAAGCGGCAACCGAAGATTTAGCCGGGTTCTGGGGCAAAATTGCCGCCGAAAATTACGAATGGTACAAACCGTGGGAAACAGTGCTGGACGATAGCAACGCCCCCTTCTACAAATGGTTCGTCAACGCCAAAGTCAACATCATTCACAACGCGCTGGATCGGCACATGCGCACCGCCACCCGCAACAAAGCTGCCCTCATCTTCGAAGGTGAAAAAGGGGACACTCGCGTTTACACTTACCAGCAGCTTAACCATGAAGTTTGCAAATTTGCTAGCGTGTTGCGCTCCATGGGCATTGGCAAAGGTGACCGCGTTACCATTTATATGGGCCGCATTCCAGAGTTGATGATTGCCATGCTGGCCTGCGCCAAAATTGGGGCGATGCACTCCGTTGTTTACGGTGGTTTTTCCACCGAAGCTTTGTTGGGCCGCATTGATGATAGCCGCTCCAAGCTACTCATCACCTGTGATGGTGCCTGGCTGCGCGGCGACATCATTGAACTGAAGAAAATTGCCAACGAGGCCGTGGATCGCGCCGGAACCATTCAGTCCGTTATTTGCGTCAAGCGCACCGGGCACGAGGTGGAAATGGTACACGGCCGTGACTACTGGTACCACGACCTGATGAGCCTGCCCGTAGCCGATGCTGCTGCCAAAACCGAAGTGATGGATGCCGAAGATCCGCTCTTCATTTTGTATACCTCTGGCACAACGGGTAAGCCCAAAGCGATTTTGCACACGCATGGCGGCTACATGGTGTGGACCTCCACCACGCTCAAATGGGTGTTTGACATCAAGCCTGAAGATGTGTGGTGGTGTGCCGCTGATCCCGGCTGGATTACCGGTCACAGTTACATTGTGTACGCGCCGCTGATTTTGGGGGCGACCAGCTTCATGTACGAAGGCGCACCGACGCATCCGTATCCGGATCGCTGGTGGTCGCTCATTGCCAAGTACAACATCACCATTTTGTACACTGCGCCAACTGCCATTCGTGGGTTGATGCGTTTTGGCGAGAGTTGGCCAGATAAGCACAACCTTGCCAGTCTGCGCCTGCTTGGCTCTGTGGGTGAACCAATTAACCCGGAGGCATGGAAATGGTATTACCGCGTTATTGGCAAGGAGCGCTGCCCCATTATGGACACCTGGTGGCAGACTGAAACGGGCGGCTACATGATCACACCGCTGCCCAGTGTGCCGCTAAAGCCGGGTTCGGCCACCCGCGCCTTCCCTGGGGTGCAAATTGATGTAGTAGATGAAGAAGGTGATCCGGTGGCAGCTAACGAGGAAGGGTATCTGGTGGTGAAAGGCCCCTGGCCGGGGATGCTGCGTACTATCTTCCAGGACCCGGACCGGTATGTGCAGCAATATTGGTCGCGCTTTGCGGAGCAGGGCTGGTACTTGCCGGGCGACAGCGCCAAGAAGGATGAAGATGGCTATATCTGGGTAATCGGCCGTATTGACGACGTGATTAAGGTGTCTGGCTATCGGCTGGGTACGGCCGAAATTGAAAGCGCCCTGGTGAGCCATGCCGCCGTAGCCGAAGCCGCCTGTATCGGTGTGCCGGATCCCAATGAGGTCAAGGGTAACATCATCAAGGCGTACTGCATTTTGCGGCAAGGTTTTGAGCCGAGCGAGAAGCTCTCTCAGGCTTTACGGGATCATGTGGGGCATGAGATGGGGCCAATCGCCAAACCAACTACGGTGGAGTTTGTAGACAGTCTGCCTAAGACGCGCTCTGGCAAGATTATGCGCCGCGTCCTCAAAGCCCGCGTTATGGGCCAGGACGAGGGTGATTTGTCAACGTTGGCAGATTAATCTGACCCTGGATTTTGTAAGCAAAGGCTGGCGTTTTTGTGAATGCCAGCCTTTTTTGTGCCAGCTGGTTACATGGGATGATGGGTGATTTGTGTGGCGAAAACGGCCGTTTCCCGCCATAATTGTTAATACGTGACAATAATCACCCGCACTAACCGCAAATTGTTACTACTATCTTTTGCCTAAAAAAAGACAATAGGCACCAGATTTTGTTAGATACCCTTGGAAGAAAAGGAAGTTGATACCCTCATGACTGTACACTTGTATTTTTCGCTTATCCCCGAAGCCCTCATCGCCTCTATGTTGCCGCCAGATGAATTTGGCACCTATTACGCTGTTGGTACCCATAAAAAACTTCATGGCCAGGCCATGTTTATTGAGCTAGACGCCAATTTCCGGCATGAATTTTTCAAGATTGATGCAGGCATTGAGCGCTGCGTTCCCCATGCTGATGGCACCCCCAAACGCTCTGTCTACATTTCTACCTATCGCGTGCTGGAACATGTCCCGCTGGAAGCTATGAAGCAGCTGTACCTGGTTACCGCCTATGGTGAAGTATTGGCTTTGGAGCAGGGCGAAGCGTTGCCGGAACAACCGGCCAGTTCGCATATGTACCAGGAGATTGCGCCAGTGCATCCACTGGTTGTTAGTCGGCTGAGTGCGAGCGAGTATCATGAATTTCTTACTCAAAACCCAGACAGCCTGGTTCATTTTCCGGCAGTTTGTTTTGTTGATTTGGAGCTTGGCGAACTGGCAGAAGACCCCGAATATGGGGCCATTCGTGACTTGCCTTATGGCTACATTCATCACCTGCGGGAATGTTTGCTGGAGGTAAGAGAGAAGCCCATCCATTCCAAAATTGTCAACCGCGTGGAAACAGTAGAATACCCGTACAGGATGATTAAAAATGGCGTCTATGTGGGCAACGGCGAAGGATTAATTTACTTCCCACTGCCGTCGCGTGAGGATTTGCGCGGTAAATATTATCATTGGTGGCGTTCGGCTAACCAAAGCTAAACGCTGCAATATTAGCTGAATTTTAAGAGCCTGGAAGAGGAATTCCAGGCTCTTTTTTTGTGTATGGGTGGGTAACGGCCGTTCTGATTCACCCTCTTTTTCCCCCTGTATGCACCTGTATGATTTTTGACAGAGTTTGTGCCATTCGTTACAATCGTGCCTCCATGCCTCCGCCCACTGGGGGCATTTTACATCCATACAAAAGGAAGCGGGTCTACTACTGAAGCAAAATTCTTTGGTCGTTGGGCGGATGGGTCTATTTGCTTCAGTAAGAGTGTGTCGCGATGGTGTCAGCCAATGGCCGATTTATGCGAACCTCTAGCCCGCTTTTTTCTTGCCCAAATCAACTGATCTTAATTTCTGCGAAGAGGAGGCAATAGAGAGTTCATGCAACACGCATTTTTTCTAGCACAGGCGGTCACTGAACGCGCTAACTTACCTTGGCTTTGGTGGCTCGGCCCTGTTGGCGCTGTTTTGGCCTTGGCGTATGCCTGGTACTTTTATCAGCAGGTGATGAAAGAGAGCGAAGGCACGCCTAAAATGATTGAAATTGCTCAGGCCGTACGCGAGGGGGCTATGGCCTACTTGCGGCAGCAGTATCGAGCTGTGGGTCTGGTATTTGGTGGCTTATTTGTCATCTTTGTTCTTTTAGCATTCTTGGAGCTACAAAATCCCATTGTACCGGTTGCCTTTTTAACAGGTGGCTTCTTCTCGGCTTTGTGCGGCTTTTTTGGTATGAAAACGGCCACCAATGCCTCGGCGCGGGCTGCCAACGCCGCACGGGGTAGCCTGAATGGTGGTTTGCAGATTGCGCTGCGGGCTGGCGCGGTCATGGGTCTGGTGGTTGTGGGCTTTGCCTTGCTAGATATCACCGTCTGGTTCCTGGTGCTGTATTTCATTCCTCCGGCTGAATTTATTCGTGAAGCCATTAATCCGCTGCCCCAAATTACGGCAACGATGCTGAGCTTTGGCATGGGCGCATCTACCCAGGCGCTGTTTGCCCGTGTGGGTGGCGGTATTTACACCAAAGCGGCCGATGTGGGCGCTGATCTGGTGGGTAAAGTTGAAGCTGGCATCCCCGAAGACGACCCGCGTAACCCGGCAACCATTGCCGATAACGTGGGCGACAACGTAGGTGATGTGGCTGGTATGGGCGCTGACCTGTACGAATCGTATGCCGGGTCCATTCTGGCAACGGCCGCTTTGGGTGTGGCCGCTGTTGTAGTGGGTGGCGCTGATTTGTTTGGCGGCCAGGTACCTACCCTGTTGCAGCAAATGGATTTGCAGCTGAAATATATGGCGGCTCCCATTGTTATTGCGGCCATTGGTGTGGCGCTTTCCATTATGGGTGTGTACCTGGTGCGGGCCGATGATGGTGCGAGCCAGAGCCAACTCATTAACGCACTCAGCCGTGGTTTGTACGGCAGCTCAATTGGTATTGCTGTGTTGTCGCTGCCCGTGGTGATTATCTTAGACTTGCCCAACTATTGGCAGGTTTGGATTTCCATTTTGGTGGGTTTGATTGTGGGTATCATCGTGGGTAAGGCGACTGAGTATTACACTTCCCATGCCTTTAAACCAACCCGAAATATTGCCGAACAAGCGGTGACTAGCCCGGCAACGTTGCTCATTGAGGGCTTGGCTGTGGGTATGGAGTCTGCTGGTATCCCTGTTTTGGCTATTGTGGCTGGTATTGCTGTGAGCTTCTACTCCATGTGGGATGGTGGCAATGTTTCGATGGGTCTGTACGGGGTGGGCATTGCCGCTGTGGGTATGCTCTCTACACTGGGCTTTACGCTGGCTACCGATGCTTACGGCCCCATTGCCGATAACGCAGGGGGCAATGCCGAAATGTCGGGTTTGCCACCCATCGTGCGTGAGAAGACTGACCAGTTGGATGCTGTGGGTAATACGACGGCGGCAATGGGTAAGGGTTTTGCCATCGGTTCGGCTGCGCTGACCTCGTTGGCACTGCTGTCGGCTTATCTGGAAGAGATTCGCCTATCTTTGACGTTGCACGGTGGCGGGGCGGATTTGATGGTAAACGGCCGTTCCGTAGAAATTTGGACCATGCAAGATTTCATGACCTTCTACAACGTAACCATTTTGAATCCGGCCGTGCTTATTGGCGTGTTCATTGGCGCAACCACGGCATTTTACTTTGCCGCGATGACCATGCGCGCGGTGGGCCGTGCCGCTGGTGGCATGGTTGAGGAAGTCCGTCGGCAATTCCGGGAATTCCCAGGGATTTTGCAAGGGACAACCCGCCCCGATTACGCTCGCTGTGTGGAAATTAGTACGGCCGCTGCTCAAAAAGAGATGATTGCACCCTCTGTGCTGGCCCTGATTGTGCCGGTTGTGGTAGGTGTATTATTTGGCGTAGCGGGTGTGTTGGGTTTGTTGGCTGGTACTTTGACGGCCGGTTTTGCCCTGGCAATCATGATGGCTAACGCTGGGGGTGCCTGGGACAATGCGAAGAAATATATTGAAGAAGGCAACCACGGTGGTAAAGGTTCGCAAGCTCACAAAGGGGCTGTTATTGGCGATACCGTTGGTGATCCGTTTAAGGACACTTCTGGGCCTTCGCTGAATATTTTGATTAAGCTGATGTCTATGGCTTCCGTTGTTTTTGCGGGTCTGGTTACCTTTTTTGGCAATGGCGCTGGTCTGGTTTCTGTATGGTTTGGCGGCTAAAAAAACTGGTTTCCTCTAGCAAAATTAACCTGTAGATCATGAAAGGTACGGCCGTTTTTCAGCCGTACCTTTTTCTTTTTCCTCTTCATGGGGCTTGACCGTTTATAATTTTTGAGTTTCGGGAAACCGTCAAGCCTTGGGGTTTGTTTTCCGAACAAAATTTAATTGTGAACGAACCCATAATACACCTGTTTTTCTGCGGTATAATTACCCATCTTTGTTCAATTGGAGTCATTATGACCACTGCCGTTGTGTATGTTCCGGCTCTTGACCACACCAAATCTGGCCATCCAGAAAACCAGGGACGCATCAAACAAATTTTGCCGTTTTTGGAACAAACCGGCGTATTGGCTGATGTTTGTCTGTTGGAGCCGGAAGCAGCCACCATACCCCAATTGCGTCGCGTCCATGCCCCAACGCTCATTGAGCGGATTCGTGAAGTGACCGTGACGGGTGGCGGTTTGCTGGATCATGGGGATACCTACGCCACGCCGCAAAGTTTTGATCTGGCTCGTTTGGCGGCTGGGGCCACCATGACGGCCGTAGATGCCATTCTGACGGGGCAGGCCAAAAATGGGTTTGCCCTGGTGCGCCCGCCGGGGCATCATGCTGAGTACGGCCGTATTAGCGGATTTTGCCTGTTCAACAACGTTGCGGCCGCCGCCCGCCAGGCCCAGGCTGTGCATGGCGTTAAGCGCATCCTCATTTTGGATTTTGATGTGCATCATGGCAATGGGACGCAGGATATTTTTTATGACGATGATTCCGTCATGTTCATCTCTGCGCACCTGTTTTTGCCGCGCATGTTTTATCCCGGCACGGGCAGCTTTGAAGAGCTGGGCAACGGTTTTGGGCACGGCTACACAGTGAATGTGCCGCTGATGCCCAATGTGGGGGATGATGGGTACGGCCGTATCCTCACAGAATTGGTCTACCCTTTGGCCCGCCAATTTAAGCCGGAACTCATTCTGGTTTCCGCTGGGTACGATGCCCATTGGCAAGACCCATTGGCGATGGCCGGGTTGAGCCTGAGGGGGTACGCGCACATTTCTCGTTTATTGGTTGAGCTGGCCAATGAGTTGGCAAACGGCCGTATCCTCTTCGTTTTAGAGGGTGGCTACCAGGTACAGGCCCTCTCCTACGGCATTCTCAACAGTTTTTACGCCCTTACTGGCCAGGATCACATTCACGATCCTATTGGCCCTATGCCCCAGGCCGAACAAGACATCTCGCACCTACTGCACCAGCTAAAACGGCATCACTTGATTTATTAGAGGAAACTTTGCATAATATTTATGTAAACGGAAACCGTTGTGAACCGCAAAACAGTTTGCCAAGCAGATTTGAGCATACCAGTAGAAAGAAACAGATGTATCGCTTTCTTTCGCAGATCAATTGAGGCGAAAACGTGACTTCTATTCTTTTGCATGAATATGTTGAACAAGTTGAAAAATTAATCGATGCCAACCGACTGGTAGAGGCCATTGAACATTGCCGCCATATTTTGCATCATTACCCCCGCCACATAGACACCTACCGGATGATGGGAAAGGCTTTGTTAGAAAAGCCAGAGTACGACGCAGCAAGCGATCTGTTTTTACGCATTCTGGGTGCCGACCCCAACGATTTTATTAGCCACGTTGGACTTTCCATTATTTATAAGGAACAAAGACAGTACGATCAGGCCTTGTGGCATTTAGAACGCGCCTATGAAATTCAGCCGTATAACGTGGCTATTCAAGGTGAACTGCGGCAGTTATATGCGGTAGAAACCGAAACGCGCCCAGGCATTATTCCCTTAACACGCGGTGCATTGGCGCGGCTTTACATGAAAGGCGAACTATACCAACAGGCTATCTCTGAACTGCGCCGCATTCTGCTAGACGAGCCAGAACGTATGGATTTGTTGGTGCTGCTGGCAGAAGCTTTGTGGCGTGACCAACAGCGCATTGATGCTGAAGAAGTATGCTTGAAAGCATTGGAAGAATTGCCCAATTGTATTGTGCTAAATGCCATTTTGGCTGAAATCTGGTTGCAAACGGGCCGAATTTCTGAAGCGCAAAAATATTTGCACCGTTTGCATGGCCTTACCTGGCAAACCCAAAAAACATTAAACCGCGAATCTATACCTGGAAAAGCTTTTGCCACTGAGGGTGCTTTTGCATTGCCTGTAGAGGCACCGCTAGAATTCCTGGAAACGGGCACTATCAGTTCTCGTGAAGCGCCTATGCCTGCGGATGATTGGGTGGGTGAGGTGAAATTTGAGGATGTACCTGCTGCGGAAGAAGATGCCTTAACCGAGGTGGTTTTAGAACCCGAAAGTGGTATGCACAGCTATGATTGGCTGGCAGACATTGGCGAGGCTGAGGCTGGTGAAGAGCAGAAAGTCAGTGAGACCGACTGGTTTTCGCAAAAGAAGGCCAAAGATGCGCTAAACTTGTCAACCGATGAACTTAATGCGGATTGGTTGGCAGATTTACGTGGCGAAGTGAATGAAGGGGAGGAGTCTGGGTTTCAACCTTTGGATTTGGGTGCTCCTGCGGGAGCTGGCGCAACGAACTGGTTCTCAGATGAAGATGGTTCTGATGGCTTATTTGCTGAGCTAGATGACACTGGTTTGGCTCCCACGGAAGATACGGCCGTTGATACAGACCACGATTGGTTAAATATCCTTGCCGAAGAGGATGACTCTCAAGAGAGTGGCAGCTCTGCACTTCAATATGATGCCACCAATTTGATGGACGATTCTTTGCTTGGCTGGGCTGACGAGGCAAGCGAGCCGCACGTTGTAGAAGAACCCAAAACACCCTTCTGGCTGTCGCAAATGTCTAAAGAAGACCTGGAAGCGGTGGAATTAAATCCGGAGGATGCGCTGGATTGGCTGGCTGAAGGGTCTGGTACGGTTACCCCAGATAGCGTTGACAGTCAAATGGCTGACGCTGCCTCAAAAGATTTTGCCGAGCTAGATGATGCTCTAGACTGGCTCAACGATCTGCCAGACGAGCCACTGGCTGGCGAAGCCTTACTTGCAGCGGTTGATGAAGATGATGACGTGTCGTTTGGGCCAACGGCCGTTTTAGACCCTGAAGAACAAAGTGATATTCCTGCAACCAGAGCCCTCACCGACACAGACAGTCTGGGTGGTGCCGATGATTGGCTTGCGGCGCTTACAGAAGGCACCATTGAGGATGACATTGCCTGGGATGGTGAGGAATTTGAGCCAGAAAATAATGCATTACAGGTAGATGCCAACACCAACGAACTGTCCGAATTGAGCGATGCCGATGATTGGCTAGAAGCCGCTTCGGCTGATTTTGACGCCATTTTAGATAGCGCTTCTGAGGATAATGAATTCCCCAACCTTGCCCTCTCGGATATGGAAGATGAGGGGATTGCAGATATTCCAGATTGGCTCTACACAGATAACCTTGAGCAACCAGAAGATGCGGAGACCGCTATGAGCAGTGAAAACGATCCCCAAGATAAGCCACAGCCAGAAAAACCCACTGAGGAGATGCCAGAGATGGCCGATGCTAGCTCAGACGACGATGCTTTGGATTGGCTGGAACAGCTAACCTCTGAAGGTGATGAGGCTGCGCCCTTGGAGCCTCCCATTGCTACGGAAGGTATGCCGAGCTGGCTGGATTCCCCAGCACCAAAGTCGGATTTTGAAGTTGTGGATGAATGGGAGTCTGAATCCGCCAATATTCCAGACTGGTTGCAGGAGCCAGTGGAACTGTCTGACCTGGATGACGATGCTTTGCTAAATGAGCCTGCCAAATCGGATACGCCTGGGTTAACAGGCTTGCTTTCTGAGATGGAGTTGCCTGCGGATGATGCGCTTGGGCTGCATGAAATGGATTCTTTGTTGGCAGATTGGATGGACGAAGACGGCGATGATGATCTAGCCGGGTTATTGGATGAATTTGAAGAGGATGATTCGTTGGCTGGGCTTGAGGGAGGTATGTTTGATGCCGAAGATGTTGTGGCAGAAACGGCCGTTTCCCCCACAGAAGATCCCTCTGAAGAAATTGGCCTTACCGGTTTGCTTTCCAATCTTTCTTTTGAAGATGAAGTTACCCAAGAGGACACCCTGGACGGCGATGGCTTCCTCACCGATTTACTGGCAGATGTGGATAATGATGACGATTTAAGTAGCTTTTGGGACGATGATGCGTTTGACTCCCCAGAAACGGCCGAACAACCCGGTGCTTTGGATGATCTTGAAGAAGATAGCTTTAGCCTCACGGCCATGTTGTCAGAAATTGCCGACGAAGAAGAGGAACCTACAGCAGAGCCATCTTCAATAGCAGACGATGATTGGTTGGCTGATTTAGCGGCCATGACAGAAGATGAAGAAGATGAAGAACCGGCAGAAGCGCAGGGGCTAACGGGGATGCTGGCCAGCTTGTGGCCAGAAGCCGCGGAAGAGACGGAGAGCGATTTTGTGGCCGATGAGCCGCTTTCGCTGGAAGAAGGCCCAGATTTGGAAGAAGGGGCAGTTGATGATTTGGGCCTCACAGAGCTGCTGGCGGGCATAGATTATGTGGAAGAAGCCATAGATTCCATGCCAGAACTGCCTGATCTTGGTGAACCAGTTGAACCATCACTAACCGAAATTTTGTCTGGCATGGAAGTGGAATCTGATGAAGCGGATGAACTGGAAGATTTTGGCCCCGTCTCGGCCGAAGATACCACCTGGCTCACCCAGCTAGAAGCCGATACCGGCTCGCTGCAGGAACAGGCAGACACGCTTGATTTGGCAGAAGAAACTGGCCTGGATTGGCTAACCTTGCCAGAGGAGCCAGAGGCTGAGGAGCCAACGGCCGTTGCCGAACCTGAGCTAGTTGACGAACCAGAAATTGTAGAAGAACAAGATAGTGTTCCGGAAGATTGGGATGATCCGATGTCCTGGCTAGAA
Organism: Ardenticatenaceae bacterium; assembly: GCA_020634455.1. Lineage (GTDB taxonomy): Bacteria > Chloroflexota > Anaerolineae > Promineifilales > Promineifilaceae > Leptofilum. The sequence continues at coordinate 3,873,469 of JACKBQ010000001.1, forward strand.
GAACTGGCCGCCCAACGAGAAGACCCGGTAGCCGAACTGCCCAGCGTGGCTGAAAACATGCTCGATGAAGAGCTAGATTCTGACGAAATGTTGAGCGTAGCCGTAGCGGACGAACCCGCCGGCATGAATTGGTTGGACGATCTGGAGGAGTCTGATGCCTGGGCTGACGAACAGCCAGAGCCAGATATGGCGGACGCCGAAACGCAGATGGCTGACGACACATTATCTGCAATAGATGAACTTGAGCCTGTAGATTTTCTGGATGATTGGCAAGACGATAACGAGCTGTCCTGGCTGGATGAACTGGCAACTGGCAGACTTGCAGAAACGGCCGTTGACGAAGCCGAGACTCACATAGAAGAAGACCTCGATCTGGCTGAACCAGAAGAGATTGCGCTTGGCTGGTTGGATGAAACGGATGACGAGTTGCTGCCAGAAACGGCCGTTCGCGATGCCGAAACAGAGCAAGACGAACCGGAGGCTTTTGATACCGGCTGGCTTAGCGATCTGGATGCGGACGAAGATGCGCTACCTGACGGCGATTTGTTTGATGAGGTCATTGACGAGCTGGGGCTGGCAGAAACGGCCGTTGAAGATAGCGACATCAGTTGGTTAGACACCGTCATTGATGAAGATGACGAAGAACAACCTGCTGACGCTGTGGACATCGAGCCAGTTGAAGCCGTGCAAGACCCCGATGAAATTCATCGCATCACCGGCGTTACCGATGCGCTTAAGGCTGATGATGGCCTTATGGCAGCCGAAGCAGACCTGGAGGACGCATTGGCCTGGCTGGATGAGATTGGCGAAACCGGAGAACTACCAAGCTCGCTGATAGATGAAGCGCCACCCACGCGCATCACCCCGCCAGAACCACACGACGTCCCTCAAGCGATGGGCGAAGAAGATCACGCGCCAGATACAATCGTATTGTCGCCCGAGCCAGATGAACTGGCGTTGGCGCTAGACCGACTGGAGCAACAAGTTCTAGATGAAGGAATTGACGTGCCAGAAACGGCCGTTTTCCCCATTGCCGTGTCCGATGAAGACCTGTTTGCCGCGCTGGACTGGATAGAGCAGGAAGCCCAGCCAGAAACCGCAGACGAACTGGTGTTGGCCGACCAGACCACCCTGGAAGATGATCCCGAAGCGTGGCTGGAAGACCTGTTGAGTGCCGATACCAATCTGGACATTGACATGACGCCGCCCCCCATCAAGCCCAGCGAAGACGCCATGTTTGTTACAGATGACGCCGCTTTGCCAATAGTGGCAGAGGAACCAACCACCGAGTTTGAACCAGAAACGGCCGATTCTTTGCTCGATGACCTGGAACTGGAAGGAATGCCGGAAGACCCGGATGCTGCCGTCGCCTGGTTAGACCAACTCGTAAGCGGCGACGACGCGCTGGACATCGAAATGGAGCCGCCGCCCATCAAGCCCAGCGAAGACGCTATGTTTGTGACCGAGGACGCTGCCAAAACGGCCGTTGAACCCGAAGCAGAAATTGTTGAACCAATAGCCGAAGTTGAAGAACAGCCCGTCGAGGAAATTGACGACCTGGACTTTGCCAGCATGGAAGATGATCCCGAAGGGTGGCTAGAGCAGATGCTCAGCGGCGATGCCACCCTGGACATAGACATGGCCCCGCCACCCATCAAACCCAGCGAAGACGCCATGTTTGTCACAGAAGATGCCGCACGTGCTGCCGATGCACCCACCGCAGACGCTGATGAGCCGGAATTTGAGCCTACCGAGATCTCTGTGGCCGATGACATCATTGCCGAGGTGCCAGATGACCCCGATGAAGCGATGGCCTGGCTAGAACAGCTTGCCGCCCGCCGGGGTGCAGATTTAGCTGAGTTGCCTTCTGTGACGGATGTGGATGACGAACCAATCATGCCAGATTGGATGGTTGCCGATGTAGATGAGAACGAGCCGATTGTAGACGAACTCCTCAATGCGGCCGTTTCTTTGCCAGAAACTGGAGAGCTTGCCGACGGCGATGTGGATTTTGAACTGCCCGATTGGCTCAATAGCAGCGACAATCGCCCCGTGACTGGCGAAACGGGCTGGCTGACCAACTTGCCCGAAATAGATATGGATTCTTGGCTGACGGCCGAAGAAGAAGCAACCACGGCTGCCACCACCGAAGATATTACCCTCCCCGACACAGGCCCGTTGCGCTCGCTGCCAAAAATTGAGACAGCGCCGCTAGATGAGGATGATTTATTTGAGCCAGTCAGCGAGCCTTCTACAGGTGCGTACAGCCTGGATGAAGCAAAATTGGGTGCGGCTCAGGATGCGTTGGCAGACGGCCGTATTCAGGACGCCCTGGCCCAATTCAAGAAACTGGTTTCGGCCGGTTCCGGTATGATGGCTGTTATCGTGGAGTTAGAGCAAGCCACCGATGCCCATCCGCAAGTGCCCGCTCTGTTCCAGGTACTGGGCGACGCCTACATGCGCAATGGCCAGCTGCAAAAAGCGCTAGCCTCCTACCGTTCGGCGCTGGACCAGATGTAAAACTCTGTTTGCGGATTTGGTTTAATTGGGTGACAATTGCGCCACTGTAGGAAAGTTACAAATTTGAAAAGGCAGCAAAGCTTTGGCAAGCTGCCTTTTTTTGCGTCAAAAATCAACAAATGGAGCAACAAACATGGAACGTACATTAATTTTAGTAAAACCAGACGGCGTACAGCGCGGTCTGATGGGTGAAATTGTGGCCCGCTTTGAGCGGCGCGGTCTGAAACTGCTGGGGATGAAGTTCATCCAGATGAGCGAAGCGTTGGCCAACCAACATTATGCGGTTCATAAGGAACGGCCGTTCTTCAACGATCTCGTCTCCTACATTACCTCTGGCCCCGTGCTGGCGATGGTGTGGGAAGGCAAAGACGCCATTGCTGCCGCCCGGTCTACGATTGGCGCGACCAAGCCAGTGGAAGCTGCCCCCGGCAGCATTCGTGGTGATTTTGGTATGGAAATCGGCCGCAACCTCGTCCACGGCTCCGACAGCCCGGAGAACGGCGTCAAAGAAGCCAACCTCTTCTTCAAGCCAGAAGAACTCGTTAGCTGGTCTCGCGCTACCGAAAGCTGGATTTGCGAGTAAATTTGCCATTCTGAATGGAGCCAAGAGAAATGAAGAATCCCATTCAAGTTGGTCGGATTCTTCGTTTCGCTCAGAATGACAATTTCAATTGGATCAAAAAAGCCCGACTTGCATTTAGCATGGTCGGGCTTTTTGCGTTTTCAGTGGAAATTATTGCATCCGCATCACAACGTGGGCAGCATCCCACAAATCTTCTAAATCGTAATAATGACGCATGTCCGGGGAAAAAAGATGTACCAGCAAATCACCAAAGTCTACCAGCACCCAGCCAGATTCTGGCGATCCTTCAATACTTTTAGCCAGCGCTTTGGCCTTCTGCTTGGCATCTTGGGCAATGCTGTTGGCTAAAGCGCGAAGTTGGCGGTCGTTTTCCCCATTGCAAATGAGGAAGTAATCGGCGAAAACAGCCTGTTCCCGTAAATCCAGCAGCGTAATGTCGCTCCCCTTTTTGTCTAAAACGGTCTCCACTAGCAAATGTGCTAATTCTAAACTTTCCAGATCTTCACCTCCGGTTTTTCTGGATTTTTGCCACAGAGAACACAGAGGATTGAGAAATTTTCGCTTGGTTCTCAGTTGACTCGTTTTCTCTGCCGCTTTTTCATGGAAAAATTCAATTTGCCGCGATTGTAGCATGGAGCCGGAACTGCTGACAAGATGCGGTTGCCACAAGGGGCTAGGGGCTTTACAATTAGAGCGAATGTTCTAATTGGTTGATGGTAGCCGCAGTTTCTTACTGCGCGCCAAATGCGCGGAAAGAATCCGCGGCTACGAAAAAGGAGATGCTCGTGTCTGAACCACAGTATGAAATTCCCCCCCGTGCTGTACCGGAAAATGATGGAGGCTATTTGGAGAAGATCACCCAGGCGGTGTTTCAGGCTGGGTTTAGCTGGCAGGTAATTCGCAATAAATGGCCCGGCTTCCAGAAAGCATTTGCCGGGTTTGATGTGGACAAGGTGGCAGCGTTTACGCCTGTGGATATTGAGCGATTGGTGGAGGATAAGGGGATCGTGCGGAACGGCCGTAAAATCGAAGCCACCATTCACAACGCCAAACTGTGCCAGGAACTCATCGCTGAGCACGGCACCTTCCACAACTACCTGCGCACGATGGACGGCCAGCCGTACGCCAAACGGGAGAAGCAGTTCTGCAAAAAGTTCAAATTTATGGGGCCGATGGGCGCTTATTTCTTCTTTTGGTCCGTAGGCGAAGATGTGCCAGAATACCACGAATGGCGCGCCCAAAACGAGAACAAGTAATATGATTTTCCCGGAAACTTCTGGAATGCAAACATGTATTCGGACAGTTTTCGGGAAAATTTGAGAAGATTATGGCATTCTTACGCAGCAGCAACTTTGCCTCAGAATCATGGTCTGTTTCTGAACTAACCCAATACATTCGCGAACTGTTTGAGATTGATTACCGCCTACAAGATGTGGAAGTGAGCGGTGAGATTTCCAACTTTTCCCGCGCCCGGTCGGGGCATTTGTACTTTACGCTGAAGGACGACAAGGCGCAGTTAAAGTGCGTGATGTGGCGCAGCGGGGCGGAACGGCTGCGCTTTGCCCCGCAGGATGGCGACGCGGTGGTGGTAAACGGCCGTATCTCCGTTTACGAGGCCAGCGGGGTGTACCAGCTCTACGCCGAGCAAATGTCCCCTATGGGGCAGGGCGATCTGGCCGCCGCTTTTGAAGCGCTCAAAGCCAAATTGTCCGACGAAGGGCTGTTCGACGCCGAATTTAAGAAGCCGATTCCTACTTTTCCGCGCAAGATTGGCATTGTCACCTCCGCCGACGCGGCCGCTTTGCGGGACATCATCAACGTGCTGCGTCGGCGTTATCCGCTGGTGTCTGTGCTCATTGCGCCCACGCTGGTGCAGGGGGCTGACGCGCCGCCGCAAATTGTGCGGGCGCTGCGCTGGCTAGACGGCCGTACCGACATCGACACCATCATCGTGGCCCGCGGTGGTGGCTCAATGGAAGATTTGTGGGCGTTTAATGATGAGGGCGTGGCGCGGGCGATTTTTGCCGCCCAGCATCCCATCATCAGCGGGGTGGGGCATGAGGTAGATTTCACCATCGCCGATTTTGTGGCCGATTTGCGCGCGCCCACACCCTCGGCGGCGGCGGAGCTGGCGGTGCCGGACGTGAGTGAGTTACGGCCGTATTTCACCACCGTGCAGCAGCAGATGGGCAATTTGGTTTTGGAGCGTATTGGCCATTACCGCTGGCAGGTGCAAACGCTCAAACGATCGCTGAGCCATTTAAGTCCGCGGGTGGGCATTGCGGGCGGTCGGCAGCGGCTGGATGGCTGGCAGTCTCGCCTGGAGCGAGCGATGCAGCGGCGGCTGGACCAATCGAGCCACCGCCTGAACTTGCTGCAAACCCGGCTAACGGCCGTTAGTCCCACGGCCACGCTGGAGCGCGGCTATGCCATTGTGCGGGATGGGAACGGCCGTATCGTCCGCACCCCCACCGCCGTAAAAAGTGGCGATGCGCTCACCGTTCAGGTGCGCGATGGGCAGTTTGGCGTCACAGTTTCTACGAAAGAATAGGACGCTGATTTTCCTGATCACCCTGATTTTTTGTTCGTTTTAATTAGGTGAATCAGGGGAATCTGCGTCCCATTTTTAGGATTTTCACATGGCAAAGATTCTTGTAGCACAACACATTGGCGGCGCGGGCGTGCAAAAATTGCGCGAGGCGGGGCACGAGGTGACCTATCGGGATGAAACCGAACCGATGAGTCCTGCTGAATTGCAAACGGCCGTTCGCCACGCCGAAGGTTTGGTTACTTTGTTGACCGATCGGGTGGATACGGCCGTTCTCAACGCCGCGCCCAATCTAAAAATGATTGCCAACGTCGCCGTCGGCTACGACAACATTGACGTGCCCGCAGCCACCGAGCGCGGCATCCTGGTGAGCAACACCCCCGACGTGCTTACCGAAACCACCGCCGACCACGCCTTTGCCTTGCTGCTGTCCCTCGCCCGCCGCGTGCCAGAGGCGGATGCGTTTATGCGGGCGGGTAAGTATGAAAAGTTCGAGATGTTCCCGCCGCTGCTGGGGCTGGACGTGTTTGGCAAAACGTTGGGCATCGTGGGGTTGGGACGCATTGGCGCGGCGGTAGCTCGTCGCGGGGCATTGGGCTTTGGCATGAAGGTTTTGTACACCGCCAACAGTGCGAAAACGGCCGTTGCACAAGTCCTCGGTGCGCAAAAAGTGAGCCTGCCAGAGCTGCTGCGTCAGAGTGATTTTGTCAGCATCAACGTGCCGCTCACGCCGCAAACGCGCCATTTGTTCACTCTAGACACCCTGCGCCAGATGAAGCCGACCGCTTGTCTCATCAACACCGCCCGCGGCCCCATCGTCAAGGAAGATGACTTGCTGCAAGCACTGCGCGAAGGCATCATCTGGGGCGCGGCCCTGGACGTGTTTGAGGCGGAACCAAAAATGGCTCCGGGGCTGGCGGATTATCATCAGCGGCTGGTTGTCGCGCCGCATCTGGGCAGTGCCACGGGAGAAACAAGGCAGAAAATGGTGGAAACGGCCGTAACCAACCTCCTCGCTGGACTGGCCGGCCAAACCCCACCCAATGCCCTGAATGCGGAGGCTTTGGGCATAAAATGATTTATCAACAGATTTTGCAGATTGAAAAGATTTTTTCTCTGTGCGCCTCTGTGACTTCTCTGCGTAACTCTGTGTTCCGCTTTTTTCCCACAAAGGCGGTCCAATGAGCCTCAAATGGCGCATACTTTACCTGCTGGCCCGCTGCTACTGGCGCATTTTTAAGCCGCTGACGCTGGGCGTCAAGCTGATGCTCATCGAGGACGGGGCCATTTGGCTGGTGCAGCACAGCTACCAGCCGGGCTGGTTTTTGCCGGGCGGTGGGGTGAAGCGAAATGAGGATTTTGAAACGGCCGTTCGCCGCGAAGCCCGTGAAGAATTGGGGGCAGAACTGGCGGATTTGCACCTTTTTAGCGTGTACAGCAACGAAAGCCAGTACAAAAACGATCATGTTGTTGTTTTTGTCAGCCACAAATTTTCTATGGGAACGGCCGACAAGGCAGAAATCCGCGCTGTGCGGAAGTTCCCGCTAAACAAGCTTCCGGCAGATTTGTCTCGTGGCACCCGTCGGCGCATTGAGGAATTTGTAAACGGCCGTACCCAACCCGAAGCCGGAATCTGGTAAAAACAGGACACGGATGAACGCTGGTTTTCACAGATTAGTAGCGAAAATCTGTGTCCAATTCTGGAGAAAAGTATGAGCAAAGAAGCAGAAAAATTATCGTTTGAAGACGCCCTGGCCGAGCTGGAAAAAATCGTGGCCCAACTGGAATCTGGCGACCTCACCCTGGAAGCGTCGCTGGATTTGTTCGAGAAGGGTCAGAAGCTGGCCCAGCAATGTAACGTGCAGTTAGAAACGGCCGCTCTCCGCATCGAACAGCTTACCAGCGACGGTGAAATCGTCGAGCTAGACCTGTAGCGCCAATTGTCAGCCCCCCTAACAATCGTTATACTCCTCTGAAAACTTGCTGGTGGTTAGAGGCTGGTTGCTGCTGTGACTAACCACTAGCCACCAGCAACTGCTGATACTGACCACTTCAAGGACTATCAAATTGTTTAAAAGTATACGAGATTCATTAAGCCGTACCCGCAACACTGTCTTTGGCCAGATTGCCAACGTGCTGGGTACAGGTGATATCACCGAAGAAACCTGGGAAGATTTGGAAGCGCTGTTGGTGCAGGCGGATGTGGGTGTGCCCACCACGCTGGCTGTTGTTGAAGCGCTGCGCGAGCGCGTTAAAAAAGATGGCCTGTACAAAGCAGAACAGCTCACCCAGGCGCTCAAGCAGGAGCTGCGCGGCGTGCTGGTTGATGCGCCGCCGTTTGCGCTGGAAGCGCCGCGCCAGCTCACGGTTGCCATGATTGTAGGCGTCAACGGTTCTGGCAAGACCACCACCATCGGTAAACTGTCCCGCCGTTACCAGGAAAAAGGGCGTAAAGTAATTCTGGCTGCCGCCGATACCTTCCGTGCTGCCGCCATTGATCAGCTGAAAGTGTGGGGAGAACGGGCCAACGTGCCCGTTATTTCCGGGCAGCCCAATGGCGACCCCGGTGCAGTGGCCTACGACGGCATTCGTGCCGCCCGCGCCCGTGGCTACGACCTGTTGATTGTTGACACCGCTGGCCGTCTGCACACCAAATTCAATTTGATGCGCGAGCTGGAAAAAGTGTATGGCGTCTGCAAAAAGAGCGTCCATGCCGCCCCGCACGAAGTGCTGTTGGTGCTGGATGCCCCCACCGGGCAAAATGCGCTGGTTCAGGCGCAAAAATTCAAAGAATCGGTCCACGTGACGGGGGTGATTCTTACCAAGCTGGATAGCACCGCCAAAGGTGGCATGGTGTTTGCCATCTACCGCGAACTAGGCTTGCCGGTTCGTTTTATTGGCACGGGGGAGCGCATTGAGGATTTGGCTCCGTTTGACCCGGATCAATTTATTGAAGGATTGTTTGAATAGTTTTAGATTTTCGCAGAAGGTGGAGTGAGCATCCTCAGATGCGAACGGCTGACGCAAAAACCGTTCCGCATCTGAGGATGCTCCACTCCTCATAAGTAAAAAAATTCTTATTTGAAAAGGGTTGCGTTTTATTTTGCAAATAAACCAATCAGGATCGTTTTCAGATCGCTGTGACCTCATAATGGAAGGAAAACCTGGATATGGACGAATTAGCCGAAAAATTAACTAATCTACAACAAACTGTGAATTTGCTCCGGAGGCGTCTTTGACGTACCTGCCAAAGCGTTAAAAGTTGCCCAATTGGAAGAAGTTGTCGCTGCACCGGGCTTTTGGGATGATTCAACCAAGGCGCAAGCCATGATGCGCGAACTCACCAAGCTGCGGGATCAAGTGACGGTGTGGGAAGCATTGAGCCGCCGGCTGCATGATGCGATGGAGCTGGTTGAGCTAGGCGACGAGGAGCTGATGGGCGAATTGTCGCATGAAACCGAAAGTCTGGAAGCGCAGATTGCCAAATTGGAGTTTGAAACGCTCTTCTCTGGTCAATATGACGATGAGAATTGCATTTTAGCCATTCATGCTGGCGCTGGCGGTACGGAAGCGCAGGATTGGGCGCAGATGCTGGAGCGGATGTTCATGCGCTGGGCCGATTCGCACGGGATGGTGGTGGACATTGTGGATGAGAGTCCCGGCGATGAAGCGGGTATCAAGAGCGTGATGATGGCGGTGAGGGGCAGTTATGTTTACGGCCGTCTTCAATCCGAACGAGGTGTGCATCGGCTGGTTCGCATCTCGCCTTACGACTCGTCCAGCCGTCGCCACACCTCCTTTGCCAAGGTGGAAGTGTGGCCCGATGTGGCCGAAGATATCGAGATTGAGATTGACGAGAAGGATTTGCGCATCGATCGGTTCAAGGCGAGTGGGGCTGGTGGTCAGCATGTGCAGAAGAACGAAACGGCCGTACGCATCACCCATATTCCCACCGGCATCGTTGTCTCTTGCCAAAACCAGCGTTCGCTCACCCAAAACCGGGAAGTGGCGATGAAAATCCTCAAGGCGCAGCTGTTTGATTTGGAGCAGCGCAAGCAGGATGCTGAGATGGCGGCGCTGAAGGGTGAAGATGTGGATGCGGCCTGGGGCAGCCAGATTCGCTCCTACGTGCTGCATCCTTACAAAATGGTGAAGGATCATCGCACCAATTACGAAGTTGGTAATGCCCAGGCGGTGCTGGACGGCCGTTTGGATGACTTTATGGAAGCGTACTTAAAACAAAAAGTGGGGCAGGCGGGTCAACCGACCCCTTAACCTACAAGAATTTATAAAAACGGAGGCAAGTAATGGCAAACGATCGTAAAAAACCACAATCTGGAGCAGGTCAGCGACAAGGTTCTTTGGGTGCAGCCGTTCGTCGGGCGTCGCAAAAGCAGCGGGTACGGCCGTCTGTTAGAGCCAACGCCCGCAAGGCCGCCCTCAGCCAGCGAACCATGCCCAAACCACCGGCCCGTCGTCCGGTCAACCGTGCTGCTGTCGGTGCCGGTGTTTCTGCCGAACTTGCCTCCCAAATTAGCAGCATCCAGGATAAATTCGAGCGGCTCGAATCCCAGGCACAGCTGGAAGATATTTTTTCGGCCATCGGCAAGATTGACAGCCAGCTGACCGAATTGCCCTTCACGCTGGAATCTTTGCGCGGTCGCGGTTACGTGCATTCCGGCCAATTAGAAGACAAGTTAGAAGCGCTTGATGACAAGTGGGACGAGGTGCGTCCTCGTGTTGAGCAAGCCGTTGGTGAGCAGGTGACCCGGCTGGATCGTGAGCTGGATCAAACGGAACGGCAGGTGAATCGTCTGGGAAACGCCAATGCGGTCGTTGTGAAATCGGTGGATTCGGCCGTAGACAGCCTGGGCAGCCGCATCACCGCCGCCCGCCGCGCCCTGGACGGGCTTTACGATGGCATCCAAACTGAACTGTACCAGATTGAATATGCGCTGGGGCAGGTGGGCAAAATGTTGGACCTGATGGCCGGGTCGCAAGAAATCCGCCTCCTAGAAGCGGAAGGGCCGCTGCTGGCCGTTAAAGCAGAATGGCACCAGGACGGCGAAGAGGGGCCGAAAGGGTACCTGTTCCTTACCGACCAGCGGCTGCTGTTTGAGCAGCGCGAAGAGGTTGTCACCAAAAAGCGCTTCGGCATCTTCAAGGCAGAATCGGAGATGGTGCAAAAGCTACACATTGCCGTGCAGGTGCATGAGATTGACCAAATCGTGCACAAAGAAGAAGGTGGCTTCCTAGGCATGGGCAAGGCTGATATTTTGGAGCTGGTTTTTGCCGCCACGGCTAATCTTTCACGGGCACGCTTCCATTTGGATGGGCAGGATTCGGAAGATTGGGCCGCTATGCTGAACCGCATTCAGTCTGGCGAGATTGATGGCGATCGTTCGGAGGAGTATTTGGAAGAACTCGAAGCAGCGGCCATCACCAGCGCCAGCTTCCCGGAGAAATGCCCAAGCTGCTATGCGGCCATCCCCGAACAGCCGCGCGGGGTCACCGTCTACACCTGTGAATTTTGCGGCGCGACGGTGCAGCCGCTCAGCAGCTAAGAACCTTTTTAGCAAATTGGGGGTTGTCGGAAACGGCCGTTTCCTCTATAATGCATAGCTTGCAAAATGCTTACGTAACACTTATGTAATTGCGTTGACTTATAGACGGGTACCGATATAATCACCATACATAAATAAAAATGCCACGATTTTTCAAGAGCGTTGGCCCTGATCAGGCCATACGCTCTTTTTCCGTGTTTACATAGAAGAGGGAACACGTTTGCTCGTGCGCACACCGTAACGCATTCATTTTATATTGGGTTGGAGCTTTATTCTATTTGGGAGGTCACCTGGTGGAGACAACAGAATTCCGCTCGTTACGCATTAGTTTAGCATCCCCAGACCAAATGCGGTCTTGGTCCTACGGAGAAGTCACAAAACCAGAAACCATCAACTATCGCCGCTTGCGTCCAGAAAAAGATGGCTTGTTTTGTGAAGCCATTTTTGGCCCTACGCGTGACTGGCAATGTTACTGCGGTAAATACAAAAATGTCCGCTACAAGGGTATTGTTTGTGATAAATGTGGGGTAGAAGTGACCCGTTCGGCCGTTCGGCGTGAACGCATGGGGCACATTGAATTGGCTGCCCCCGTTGCTCACGTTTGGTATACCCGGCGTGTTCCCAGCCACATGGGGCTGTTGCTTAATGTTTCTCGCCGCAACCTGGATCGTGTTCTTTATTTTGCACAATATGTTATTACCAGTGTAGATGAAGAAGCGCGTCAGCGTGCCTTGAAGCGCCTGGAAGAAGAATTAGCTGAAGCAGAACTCCGTCTTGAAGATGATTTGCAATCTAACATTGGCGATGCCACTTCTGATGCCCAGGTACGCCTGCGTGAGCTAGCAGCTGGTCTGAAAGAGATGAACAGCTCTTTTGATGATCGCTTGTCTGCGGCTACCGATTCAGTGGTCACTGAAGCCCAGTCTGTCGAGCGTCGTTTAGAAAATCTGAAAGGCTCTGCGGCTAGCGAAGATATAATGCTGGGTGATACCGTCATCGTGAAAAAAGGCGAGACGGTTGGCCGCGAACATAGCGTTTTGGTGCAAGAAGTTACTTCTGAGCGTTTGACGCAGGTTCAGAAAGAAAGTGAAGAAGATCATCAAAGCAGTGTTGCTTCGATGCAAAAAGAGCTGGAAGAGTTGCGCACCGAGGCTGAGGCTGTTGGTGTGGATATGCGTGATGAGTTAACGCACAAGCTCAGCCGTCTGCGGCAGCAGGCCCAGGCGAATCGTGAACAGTTGGAAAGCCTGGAGCCAATGGTTTTCCTGAACGAAAACGATTACCGTGAACTGAAAAGTAAGTTTGGTAACGTTTTCCGTGCCGATATGGGTGCCGAGGCGCTGTACGACATCTTGAAGAAGATGGACCTGGACAAGCTATCCCGCGAGTTATGGCGCGAGGTGCGTACCACACGTTCCAAGCAAGCGGCCAAGCGGGCTACCAAGCGTTTGCAGGTTGTAGAATCGCTACGCAAAAGCGGCAATCGTCCTGAGTGGATGATCCTGACCGTTCTGCCCGTAATCCCCCCTGATTTGCGCCCGATGGTTCAGTTGGATGGCGGCCGTTTTGCTACTTCTGACCTGAACGATTTGTATCGGCGTGTTATTAACCGGAACAATCGCCTCAAGCGTTTGCTAGAGTTAGGTGCGCCCGATGTGATTGTGCGCAATGAAAAGCGTATGCTTCAGGAGGCTGTAGACAGCCTGATCGACAATAGTCAGCGGGGTAAGGCGCTCAGTCGCCGTGGCCGCCGTGAGCTGAAATCGTTGTCAGACATGCTCAAAGGCAAGAAGGGTCGTTTCCGGCGCAACTTATTGGGTAAGCGTGTGGATTACAGCGGCCGTTCCGTTATCGTAGTTGGCCCAACCTTGCAGCTAGGGCAGTGTGGTTTGCCCAAGACGATGGCTCTGGAGCTTTTCCGGCCGTTTGTGATCAGCAAACTTGTGGAATACGGCTATGCCAGCAACGTGAAGGGTGCCCGTCGCTTTATTGAACGCCAACCCCCGGAAGTATGGGAAGTGCTGGAAGAAGTCATTCAGGGACGGCCGATTTTGCTGAACCGCGCCCCAACTTTGCATCGTCTGGGTATTCAGGCATTCATGCCCATGTTGGTAGAAGGTAAGGCAATCCAACTGCATCCGCTGGTATGTGCCGCATTCAATGCTGACTTTGATGGCGACCAGATGGCTGTGCATGTGCCGCTATCGCAAAAAGCGGTTGATGAAGCGAAAAGTCTGATGATGGCCACACGCAACCTACTTAAGCCATCTGATGGTCAGCCCATTGTAGGGCCGTCCAAAGATATGGTGTTGGGTGTTTATTACCTGACTTTGGTGGTAAACGGCCGTAAAGGTGAAGGCAGCGTCTTTGGCAGTATGGAAGAAGTTGAAACTGCCTATGAGCTTGGCTATATAGACATTCACGCCAAAATTAAGCTTGAAATTGAAACTTATTTCAAAGAAGACAATCAACGGTATGCAGATGGCAAACCGCGCCGTCGCATCATCGAAACTTCCCCAGGGCGTGTGTTGTTCAATATGGCCTTGCCAGAGGAATTCCGCTTTGTTAACCGTGTTTTGGACAAAGGCGGTGTGAATGCACTGATCAACCGGGTTTACCGTCTGCTGGGTGATGACGCCACTATTTTAATGGTGGATGCCATTAAAAATATTGGCTTCCGGTATGCAACGGTTTCCGGTACGACAATTGCGGTAGCCGACCTCACCATTCCAGAGGAACGGCAAGGTATTTTGGATGACGCTTTGCAGCGTGTTAACGAGATTGATCGTCAATATCGTCGTGGCTTGCTAACTGAAGAAGAACAGTATCAACGCACCATTGAGCAGTGGAACGATGCCAAAGACAAAGTTGAAAAAGCTGTGCGTGATGCGATGGATCCGGCCAGCCCAATTGCTGTGATGGCGCTTTCTGGCGCAGGTAAGGGTGGTTTCGGCCCTATCACTCAGTTGGCGGGTATGCGCGGTTTGATGGCTGATCCGCAAGGTAAAATTATCCCTGTTCCGATTCAGTCGAACTTCCGACAGGGTTTGGACACACTTGAATATTTCATTTCCACACATGGTGCGCGTAAAGGCTTGGCCGACACAGCGCTGCGTACGGCCGATGCAGGTTATCTGACCCGTCGTTTGGTAGACATCGCCCAGGAAATGATTGTGATGGATGCAGATTGTGGCACGAGCAAAGGCATTTGGGTACGCCGCAAGGATAATTTTGGCAAGCAAACTTTGGCCGAACGTATTCTTGGCCGTGTTGCCGCTGCACCCATGGCAGATTCAGAGACTGGTGAAATCCTTATTCAGATGGGTGACTATTACACCGATGTCATTGCCGATCGGATTGACGAGATGGGCGCTGAGGAAGTGTATGTTTACTCGCCGATGACTTGTGAGATGCGGCGCGGTATTTGTGCCAAATGTTATGGTATTGATTTGGCACGAGGCAAACCGGTGGAGCGGGGAACGGCCGTTGGTATTGTTGCCGCCCAGTCTATTGGTGAGCCAGGCACCCAGCTAACGCTGCGTACCTTCCACACCGGTGGTACCGCCTCTGCGGGTGGTGACATCACCCAGGGTTTGCCCCGTGTAGAAGAGCTGTTTGAAGCCCGCCAGCGTCCCAAAGGTGAAGCTGTAATTACCGAAATCGGCGGCCTGGCTGAAATTCGCGTTATTGATGGCGTGCGCCATGTGTTTGTTACCGATATGCGCCTGGTGGATGATGTTTATGAAATTACCGACAGCTGGGAAGTAAAAGTTGGTGATAACGACTCCATCGAATCAGGTGGCGTACTGGCCGAAAACGAAGACGAAGTTGTTGTCGCCCGTCATGGTGGTCGCGTTAGCCGCACTGGCAATGCAGTCAAAGTAACCTGGGAAAGCAAAGATGAGCGGGATTATGAAATTCCTGCTGGTATGCGTTTGTTAATTTCGGATGGTCAGGAAGTTAACGCAGGTGACCAGCTAACCGAAGGGTCCAAGAACCCGCACCGCATTTTGGAAATCTTGGGGCGCGATGCTGTGACCCAGTACCTGCTCCGCGAAATGCAGCAGGTTTACCGGCCACAAGGTCAGAACATCCACGACAAACATTTTGAAGTGATTATTCGCAAAATGTTGAGCAAAGTCATGGTTACCTCCTCTGGCGATACCGAAATGCTGCCCGGTGAACTGATTGAAACCTCAATCTTCCAGGCGAACAACGAGGAAATCATGGAAGAAGGTGGCCAGCCCGCGCAGGCGGAACCGGTACTATTGGGCATTACCAAGGGCGCTTTGAATACTGACAGCTTCTTGTCTGCCAGTTCCTTCCAGCACACCATCAAAGTTTTGGCGAGCGCTGCTATTGCTGGGCGCGAAGATGATTTGATTGGTTTGAAGGAAAACGTCATCATCGGTAAGTTGATCCCGGCAGGCACAGGTTTTGATGTTCACATTGACAAACAGGAACGGCTGGAAGAACCAGAGATGGAAGATGAATTCTTGTTAGATGAAGCGATGGATTTCTCTGGAACTTTGATTGATGATAACACCGATGACGCCGTGCTGGAGGCTATTGCCCAGGCTGCTGCTGCTGAAGCAGCCCGCGAACACCTTGATGATGCGGACGAAGACGAAGAGTAATTCTTGTTTTTGTTGTAGGTAGAATTGGAAACGGCGACCTAGAAATGGGTCGCCGTTTTGTTTTGGGGAGGATGATTTAAAAATCGCGGTTCAAAAGCATGGCGGAAAGCTGATTTAAGGCGGCAAAAGCTGGGCCAGCAGGTTGGGCTTCTTCCAGATGTTGCAGCGCGGTTTGGGAGTAGTAGGTAGCACGTTCGGTGGCGAAGTCGCGGGCACCCGTGCTGTTTAGCACCTGAATGGCTTTTTGCACAAAGGCTTCGTCAGTATTTTCTTGTTGGTAAAGCTGGCGCAAAGCTTCATTTTGGCTAAGGCCGTAGAGGACGGGTAAGGTTTTCTTTTTGGTGAGGATGTCAGTGGAGGCGGATTTGCCGATCCTCTCTTCATCGCCCCAGATGCCCAGGATGTCGTCTATGACCTGGAAGGCGAGGCCGAGGTTGAGGCCAAATTGGGCATAGTTGTGAATGGTTTGGGCGTCGCGACCAGCAATTAATGCACCTAATTCTGTGCAGAGGGAGAGGAGCACGGCCGTTTTGCCCGTAATCATCGCCAAATATTCATCTACACTGACGCTGTCCCGCGTTTCAAAGTGCATGTCGGCATGTTGGCCTTGTGTGAGGGCAACACAGGTCTCATCAAAGCGGCGCAGGGCGTGTACGGCCGTTTCCGCTGCCACCCCCCGATCCACCAACCGATTTAAGGCCAGATGAGCCATAGCAAACATCGCATCGCCTGCGTTGATCGCTTGCTCCATGCCCCAAATCGTCCACAAGGTTTTACGACCGCGCCGCGTGGGGCTGGCATCTTCTATGTCATCGTGAATGAGCGAGAAATTGTGCAGCATCTCGATGGCGGCCGCTGCGGGAATCGCCTGCTGCCAGTCGCCGCCAGCCGCCTGGCAACCCAACAGGCAGATGACCGGGCGAATTTGCTTGCCCGCGTTTACGTCGGCAGGTTGGAGCTGCTCGTCGCGCCAGCCCATGTGGTAATGCAACATGCCGTGGAACAGATCGGGCTGGGCTTCGCTAGCGTTGAGGACGTTTTTCATTTCGGCGTTAACCGCTTGGCGCATTTGTTCGGAAAGTTGTTTGAATTCGTTCATAAAATGGAGGATGGAGATTGGAGACTGGAGATGAACAGAAATCTCCAATCTCTAATCTCCGGTTATTTGAAAAATGAAGTGTGTAAGGTGGTGTTGCCTAAATCAACAATATTTTCTGCTCCAGCGCAGAACATGGCGATGCGCAGTTCGTCGGTGATGGTTTCTGCCAGCTCGATGACGCCAGCCACGCCGTTTTGGTCGGCCGCACGCAAAAATTCGCCAGCAAAGCCCACCAGATTTGCACCGAGGGCGATGCATTTGGCCACATCAATGCCGTTGCGGATGCCACCGCTGGCGAAGACGGGCAGGTTGGGGGCGGCGCGTCGGCAATATTGGATAGATACGGCCGTTGGAATGCCCCAATCTACAAAAGCGCCCGCTACCCTGGCGTGCCTCGCCGTGGGAGCGCGATACATCTCTACCTGGCTCCAGGAGGTGCCGCCTGCGCCTGCCACATCAATGGCCGCCACACCTGCATTGGCCAGTTGGCGAGCTGTTTCTTCAGCAAAGCCCCAGCCCACTTCTTTGGCAATGACGGGGACCGGAAGGTCACGGCAGATTTGCTCTACTTTATCTAGGAGATTGGCAAAATTGCCGTCGCCTTCGGGCTGGACGGCTTCTTGTAAGGCATTGAAGTGCAAAATGAGCGCGTCGGCTTCGCACATATCCACAGCGCGGCGGCACTGATCCAGGCCATAACCGTAATTAAGTTGCACCGCGCCAATGTTGGCAAACAACAAAATGTCCGGGGCAACATGGCGCACGTGGTAGGTTTCGGCCAAGCTACTGTCTTCGATGGCGGCGCGTTGAGAGCCAAGCCCCATCGCTATGCCTACCTCTTGCGCGGCTTCAGCCAGGGTGCGGTTAATGGCTCCGGCTTCTGGTGTGCCACCGGTCATGGAGGAGATGAGCAGGGGGGTTCGCAGCGGCTTGCCGAAGATGGCTGTGCTGGTATCCACTGCTGCCAGATCGATTTCTGGCAGGGCTTGATGCATAAAAAAGTAGTTTTCTAGCCCGGTGGTGAGTTTGTTGAAACTGACGTTTTCTTCCAGATTAATGCGGATGTGGTCCGCTTTGCGCCGCTCGTGGATGTGGGGATCGTTGGGGTTGCGTACGGCCGTATTCGTTTTAGACATACACCTCTTCCTTATTGCCTATTCTATGGTTGAGTATACCGTGCTGGGGGTGGTTTTGCGAGTGCCAGGCAATCTCATTTTGCAAATGTTCAGATAGGGTGTAAGTATTTTTTGGGTACAATGACAGGGCGTTTGGCGTACGCTGTTCGTAGGCAGGACGCTTGTGAATTGTACGGCCGTATCGTTCGTCACCCCATCCTGGCTAGGTTACAATAATCTGGCTATTGTCACAGCTATTACTTAAACAATTGTTAACAATGCCATCTCCACGGCGCACCCCCAAGATGAACAAAACGGCCGATTCCCGGGTAAAAGAGTGTAAAAATGCGCCGCTGTGGGCTGGATAGTACAAGGAGACATGATGCGCGTATTAATTACCGGAGCCGCTGGCTTTCTTGGGTCCCACCTTTCTGACCGCTTTATTGCCGAAGGGCACACCGTTGTTGGCATGGACAACCTCATCACCGGCAACATGGATAACATTGCCCACCTGATGGGACATGATCGGTTCAGTTTTATTCACCATGATGTAAGCAACTATATTTACGTTCCTGGCGAGCTGGATGCCGTTCTGCATTTTGCCTCGCCCGCCAGCCCCAATGATTATCTGGAACATCCCATCCCTACGCTGAAAGTGGGTTCGTTGGGCACGCACAACACGCTGGGTTTGGCCAAAGTGAAAGGCGCGCGTTATCTGTTGGCCTCCACCTCCGAGGTGTACGGCGACCCGCAGGTGAACCCGCAGCCAGAGACGTATTGGGGCAACGTAAACCCCATCGGGCCGCGCGGGGTGTACGATGAGGCGAAGCGTTTTGCCGAGGCGATGACCCTTGCCTACCAGCGGTATCATGGCCTGGAGACGCGCATCGTGCGCATTTTTAACACCTATGGCCCCCGGATGCGGCTAAATGACGGCCGTGTGGTGCCCAACTTTATCCACCAGGCGCTGACCAATCAGCCAATTACGGTTTATGGCGATGGTAGCCAGACCCGCGCTTTCCAATATTACAGTGATTTGGTAGAGGGCATTTACCGCTTGCTCCATTCGGATGAGGATCTGCCAGTGAACATTGGCAACCCGAACGAAATGACGATTTTGGAATTCGGCCGGGCGGTGGTAGATATTGCCAAGAGTAAATCTGAGATTGTGTTTGTGCAGCCAAAGGATGATCGCTTTACAGATGATCCCAAGCAGCGCCGCCCGGACATTACCAAGGCGAAGGCGGTTTTGGGTTGGGAGCCAAAGGTGCCGTTGGCGGAAGGTTTAGCCAAGACTTTGGACTTTTTCCGGGATAAGGTTTGATTTAGCACTTAGACCTGTCAGGTTTTTACAGAAGTAAAGCTTTACACCTGGGAAACCTGACAGGTCTCCGACGAGACGATTTTGCAGCGATTACGGCCGTATTCCCCCAACTTTTTTTCCCGGCTGGCGAGTCCATCTTCTACTTGGCAGCCAGCCGGATTTGTGCTGCTGGCTGTGCTGGTTGGTGGCCTGCTGACGCAGCTCTCTCCGGCGGATGGGGGGATGTTGTTGTTGCGAACGGCCGTACTCATCGTCATCCTCATCGAGCCGATGGCCGGGCTGTTTGTGGCCTTGCTCACTGGCCCGTTGGGCGCGATTGAGATGGGGTTGCTGGACAGCGGACAGCTTTACCTGCTGCTGAGTTTGCTCTCCTGGCTGGCGCACGGCTTGCGCGACCGACGGCTGTTTGTGCCGCGTACTTTTTTGGCGGTGCCGCTGGCGCTGTTTGTGGGGGTAACGGCCGTTTCCATCCTGGATGCGCCGTCCTACAATTTTGCCCTGCGCGAACTGCTAAAGTGGATAGAAATGCTGGCGATCATGCTGCTAGTGGTGGATCGGGTGCAGGTGTGGCGGGTGCGGCGCGGCGGTAATTTAGCCACGACGCTGCTTTGGCTGCTGGGGGCGCTCTTTGCCGCCGGGGTGAGCCAGGCGCTGTTGGGCATTTACCAATTTGCCTTGCAGCCAGATGGCCCGGAGCATTTTTTGGTGCTGGGTCGCTTTTATCGGGCGTACGGCACGTTTAACCAACCGAATCCGTTTGGCGCTTTTGTGAATTTTACGGCCGTACTTGGCCTGGGAATGGTGGTAGGTTATTTGTTGGATTATTTTGAGACTAGAGACTGGAGACTGGAGATTTTTAGTCCCCAGTCTCCAGTCTCTAGTCTTAAATTTTGGGTTCTCGTTCTGGTAACTGGCCTTGCGCTAGCGGCGGTTGTCGCTTCCTGGAGCCGGGGGGCGTGGCTGAGTTTGGCGGTGGCAACGGCCGTAATTGTCATGTTTTGGCCGCGAAAGTTGTGGCAGGGTGCGTCGCTGCTGGCGCTGGGTGGCTTGTTGCTGCTGGGCGGCATTCAGGTGGGCGTGGTGCCTGCGTCTATCACCGAGCGCATCACCAGTTTTAGCGAGGATTTGCGCTTTGGCGACGTGCGCGGTGAGGACATCACTGACGAGAATTATGCGGTTTTGGAGCGGCTGGCGCATTGGCAAGCTGCCTTGGGCATGGCGCAGGATCATCCCTGGCTTGGTGTGGGTTTTGGCAATTACGAGCCTGCCTACGCCGATTATGCGCTTATCAACTGGCCGTACCCGTTGGGGCATGCCCACAACTATTATCTGACGATTCTGGCGGAGACGGGGGTGGTGGGTTTGGTGGCGTATTTTGGGGTGTGGACGGCCGTATTTTGGCAAACCATCCGCGTCATCCGGCGTAGCGATGGCTGGCAGCGGGGCGTGGCGCTGGGCTTGCTGGGCGTCTGGACGGCGCTCACGGTGCATCATTTGGTAGATAAGCTGTATGTGAATAATATTTACATCCAGTTGGGGGCATTGTTTGGTTTGTTGCAATTGTTAGACGGCCGTTATTGGCACACCAAACTTGCTGATTAAAGAGACTAATCGGCCGTTATTTTGCCAGAACGGTTGGTGTGAGTAAGGATTTGTAGGAACTTGCATGATTGCTTTATTTGTAGATATCGCCACTCGATTTGGCATTAAGCCTAAAGAGGCAGAACGTTTTTCCAAATTTTTGGTTGTGGGGGCCATTGGCTTTATTGTTGATTTTGGTACATTAACTTTGTTGGTAGAGGTTTTCCACCTTCCCACGCTAATTGCCAATACCATTTCTTTTACGATGGCCGTGATTAGTAACTTTACGCTTAATCGGTATTGGACTTATCCCGATTCCCGGCAGAAGAAGCTTAGCTCTCAGCTCAGCCAATTTGCCTTGGTGAGCATTATTGGTCTGGCCATTAACAATTCGCTCCTTTGGTTACTGGAATCTCCGTTTGATTCACTTCTGGAAACAGTGGGTGTTTTTGTGGGCAAAGGATACATTCCCGCCAAAATGGTGGCGACCGTTGTGGTGCTCTTTTGGAACTTTTTTGTCAATCGCTACTGGACGTATAACGACGTTGATTGAGTATGAGAATTGGCATTGACGTAACGGCCGCTTTAACCCAGGGTGGGGGAATTGGCCGGTACACGCGGGAACTGATTCACGCCCTGGTAGCGGTTGACCAAAGCAATCACTACCATTTTTTTTCGGCAAAGGCGCCTGCCAGTTTGCCGGTGCCTCAGCCGCTGCCTGAGGCGGAAAATGTGAGCTGCACACCTGCGCCGCTGGATGAACGCTGGCTGTACCGCCTCTGGTACAGATTGCGACTGCCGCTGCCGGTGCAGGGGGTGACGGGGCCGCTGGATTTGTTTCACTCGCCGGATTTTGTGCTGCCGCCGGTAAACGGCCGTATCCCCACCCTCCTCACCGTCCATGATCTTTCCTTTGTGCATTACCCCCACGTCTTCCCAGAGCGACTGGTAAGTTACCTCAACCAGGTCGTGCCCTGGTCTATTCGCCGCGCCACGCACATTCTGGCCGATTCTGAGGCAACCCGGCAAGATTTGCTGGGAATTTGGCAGGTGCCGGATGAAAAGGTGACGGTTTTGTACAGCGGCGTGCATGAGCGGTTTCAGCCGGTGGAGGATGTGGGGATGGTTACGGCCGTTCGCCAAAAATACCGTCTCCAAAATTTCCCCTACATCCTTAGCGTGGGCACGCTCCAGCCCCGCAAAAATTACCAGATGCTCATTCGCGCCTTTGCCCCGCTGGCTGATAAATTGCCCCATCACCTCGTCATCTCCGGCGGCAAAGGGTGGCTTTACGACGAGATGCTGGCCGAAGTGGAGCGGCAAGGGCTAACTGGTCGGGTTCACTTCATCGGCTTTGTGGACGATGCCGATTTGCCCACGCTTTACGGCGCCGCCGACCTGTTTGTGTTCCCCAGTTTGTACGAAGGCTTTGGTTTGCCGTTGTTAGAGGCGATGGGTTGCGGAACGGCCGTACTCACCTCCAACAGCTCTTCACTGCCAGAAGTTGCCGGAAACGCTGCCCCACAGCTTTCCCCCACTGACCAGCCAGCCTGGACCGAAGCAATCTATCACTTGCTCTCTCATGAGGATCTGCGCCAACAATATGTGCAAAAAGGTCGAGAGCAGGCCCGTCGCTTTTCCTGGCAACAGTCCGCAATGCAATTGTTAAACATTTATCAGCAGTTGCTCGCGTAATTTAACCAGGCTGCGTCATAAGGATGGCAGGTGGCCTCTGGAAACGGTTGTCAACTACACCAAACGGCTATGACCCACAGTTTTGCCACAAAATTAGTACCCATTAGCTATTACCCCAGGTTTTGAGTAGTACCAACTTCTCATTATGTGAACTATGCATTTCTTATAGTCCTGTGCATAATGGGAATAATTATTAAGGTTTGTTCACCGAGTAGTACCTAACTGAATAGAGGGTTCCTCAACATTGTTAACGGCCGTTCCATCAAGCCGCCCGCCAAGCCTCCGATTGGTTTTCAGCATTTGCCAATTGGAAACGTCACCACCCAATGGGTCTGCATACCAGGGTGACCGGCAACTACTTCGGATGACCAGCTAGGAGGACAATCAAATGACATCGGGATTGTTCCGTGGTGTCATGAAACTCAAAACACTTTGCGTTGCTGGCGCGTTTTCCCAGCAGCATGATGATCATCCGCTACCAAGTTTCCCCACCAATGTTTTGGTTCATACACACATCTTCAAATTTTACGTAGAAAGTGCCTTCGATAAAGCGCTGGACGTTGTCAACCTTAATCGTGATATTGATTTAATTTTTATTGACGCCGACAAAGATTCCTTGCCAGAGATTGTGATGTTCATGACTCAGGCACGCGAAATACGGCCGAAACTTCCCATCGTCGTTTTTACCAGCCATGCCGATGACCGGATGCGCTACCTCATGCGGGCTGGTGCTACCTGGCACTTCCTAAAAGAGTCCCCCAATTTGGTTCACCTGGTAGAGCAGGTGCAGCAGCACGTCTTTTCTGCCACCAACTGGCAAGAACTGTTCGACCAGTACGCTGCGGAAACGCTCAAACCTCGCATTGAGCCAGGCCTTAGCTACACCGATCTGGAAGCGCTCACCCAAAACCCCGAAGAGCGGTACATCATCAAGCGGCTGTTTGCTGGCAGCGACGTGGTGCAAATATTCCGCATGGATGAAGGCTTTAGCGGTTCTCGAATCTACACTGTCAAACCCGCCCACCAGCTCAAGCGCATTCTCAAAATTGATGTGGCCGACCGGCTAGAAGCGGTGCAAGAAAAGCAAGAGCGGCTCATCCAGCCCCGGCTGAATCGGCAGGTGGGTCAGATTCAGGGAAAGATGATTCGTGGCGAGCATCTGGCAGGCGCTTGCTACACGCTGGCTGGTTCCAACAAAGATGCCATCACCCTTACCCAATTTTTGCGAGACCAAAACCGGGTGCGCAAAGAACTGATTGACAAAGTGCTAGGCCAGCTGCGCCACAGTTTGGAGCAGCTTTACGCAGGCAGCTCCGACACGGAACTGCGCTATTGGGCACCGCTGTATGCGCGCGTACTGCCTCCCAGCCTCACCCTTGACGATGCAGAACTGATTGAGCCAGAAGCCAACGGGGCTGATTTTGTCATTTCGGCCGATGAGTTGACCACGCTTTCGGCTGTGCCGGGCAATGCCGCCCTGCGCCAGATTCACCAGGCGGTGCGGAATGGTGAAACACCCAGTGTGGTGCTGCGTGGTTTTGAAGTGGCTGAGTTGGACACTCAGGAAGGCGTGTTGTACGTTCACGACGATTTGATTTCACGCTATCCCATCTCCAACCTACTCAAAGACAAAAATCATCCAATTTTGCGCTTCAAGATTCGGCTTAAAGAGTCTCAGCGGCAAATGCTCACCCATCCGGTTTTCCGGCGGGGAAAGCGCATCAGCGTGCGTGGTTGCGTTTCGGCTACAGATGAGACGATTCTGGCAGAAAACATCGAAAAGATCACTGGTAATGCCTTCGATTTTGAAAACGATGCCTTTGAGTTTGCTTCTGGTCGCTTTTTGTCGCCTATTACCAATGTGCGCTGTTTGCAGTGGGAAATCGGCCGTGAGGACATGATTGTGCCCATCCCGCAGGTGTCACCCGTGGTGCACGGGGATTTGAACACTAGCAACATTTTGGTGGAAGTCAGCGACGAGATGCCGGTCTGGTTTATTGACTTTTCTGACGCGCGGCCAGGGCATGTTTATTTTGATTTGGCGAAGCTAGAGGTGGAGTTCCGCACTCACATTTTGTTCCGCCTGTACAAAGAGATGGTGGATGAGGGGTTGTGGGACGAGACGACGGCGACGCAGTTTGCCTTGTTGGTAGAAAATGTGCTGCTGAAAACGGCCGAATTCACCTTCGATGATTTTCTGTCTAACCTGCGAGATTTCCAGCCGGAGTGGTACGACAACCTGTACACGCACTTCCCCATGTACTCGGAAAACTTGCTCTACTTCCTCTTCTCGCTGCGGCAGATTGCCGAAACGTACAGCCCGGAGCGGTTTAAGTATCATTTTCCAGTGGCTGTCTTTTTCCACAGCATGGCCGCGCTAAAGTTCAAGGGGCTGGATGATGCCCCCTGGGCCAAGCGGCTGGCGCTATGTGCGGCGCTAGTCTCTGGTAAGCAGGCAATTGAAGGTGGGGAACGGCCGTCTGAACTCACCGAAGTCCTCAGCAATTTACGCCAGCGCAGTTCTTTTGCCGCTATCACCATCGGCAGCGGCGAGGATCGTAAATATTTGCTGCAATGGAACAGTAACTGGGGCATGTTCAACTTGGTAGGCGGCAAGGTAGATAACCAAAAGGGCGACCGCGACTCCTTTGCCCGTGCCATCCAGCGCGAGCTTCAAGAAGAGCTAGGTATCCGCAACCCCAAAGATTATCGCATTGTGCACGAATTCAAGCCCGTCAACAAGCGGCAGTTCTCCCGCCGAGAGTTTGTCTTCAAAGATTATGAATTCCGCATTTTCCAAATTGAGCTACTGCCGCGTCATCCGCTGACCCGTGAGGAATTTGACTGGTACGCCCAACGCTTTTCCACAGAACGTGAGAATGTGTTGGTTACCCGTGCCGAAATTGAGCGGCTGCGCACCATTGATAACCGCCCGATTTCCGACACCACGCGCATGATTTTGCAAGAGCTAGGCGAAATCACCTCTGCCGAAGGTTCCGACCTGATGGTGTCGCTCGATTTTGAGCTGGATCATGAAGATGTGGTGGTAAGCAGAGGCCGGGCCAACGTGCAGGCCCGACTGATCAATCCGCTATTTGGTAACCTGGTAGAAAACGTGACGCTGGAGGTGCTGCCTTCTACCGGCTATGAAACCGAGCGCGACTCCGCAATATTAGCCGTGGGCACCTTGGATGCCGGGCAGGATTATCCGATCTCACTTTGGTTGCAGCCGCGCGAGAAGCAAACCAGCCTGACGCTGCGTGCTACCTATTACGATGTGCGTGGCCACGAATACCGCCAGCTCATCGAAAAGCCGATCAGCTTCCAGGCGCAGGAGCGCTCGCTCTTCCACATTGACAATCCATACGTGGTGGGCAAACCGCTCACGCCTGCCTCAGAAGATTTGTACCAGGGGCGCGAAGATGTGTTTATGTGGATTGAGGAAAATCTGCTGGGCAAAACGCAGCCGCACACGCTCATTTTGTACGGCCAACGGCGCATGGGCAAGACGTCCACACTGTACCAGCTGGTTGGCGGTAAGCGCGGCAAAACCATCCGCGAATACCCAGGCTACCCAATTTACCCGGTTTACATTGATTTGCAGCGGTTGGCGGGCTGCGAAATGCCGGAATTTTTTGCTCGCCTGAGCCAGCACATTATTCGTAACCTGCACAAGCGGGGCATTGCCATTGCCCAGCGCGAAAACTGGTCTTCCAATGGCGCGTTGTTTAGTGAATTTGACCAGTTTTTGGATGAGATTGAAGAGAAGCTGCCGCCCAATGGCTTGCTGGTGCTCATTATTGATGAGCTGGAGCAGCTGCAAGAAAGCGTGGAACGAGGGCGGCTTTCGTATGATGTTTTCCCGTATTTGCGTTCGCTGATGCAGCATCGCACGCGCATTACGTTTATTTTGGCTGGTACCAATCAGCTCGTGGAAGATTATTGGAGCATTATTTTCCACGTGGGCATTAGCCGGGAGATTGATTCATTAAGTCGTGAAGAGACTGAGCGATTGATTCGTGAGCCAGTGGCTCCCATGATTCAGTATGATGATTTGGCGGTGGATCGCATCTGGTTAACAACGCGCGGACAGCCTTATTTTAGTCAGCTAATCTGCCACCGCCTGGTGAGTTCCACGAACCTGGAAGGGCGGCGCAGCAAGCTGATTACGATTGGGGATGTGCGCGACACGATCAATCTGGTGATTGAAGAGGATGACAGCCATTTGCAGCATCTTTGGAACGAGAGTACGGCCGTTGAGCGTTTTGTCATGGCGTCTTTGGCTGGTACCCACGATATTGGCGAAGAGAACGTGTCGCGGGCAGAAATCTCGTCCCGGCTGCGCGAAACCAGCTACTCCGAAGATGCCATCAACATGGCGCTGAAGCAGCTAGAGGTGCGTCGCCTGCTGACGCGGGTGTCCGTCGAGCGGCAGATTCAACGCCGCCTGGCCCAGCCCAACGGCTGGGAACCGACGCTGATCAGCAAAGATTATGCTTATGCCATCTCCTTCGATTTATTGCGTCGCTGGGTAGCGCGCAAACATCCGTTGGGATCGCTTTTATCCACGACCTGATGACTGGACTTGGGTAATTGCTAATTACTGAATTACCCAAAACTGTCAGTTTGGGGCGTATAGTTTGGTGGAGCTTTTTATTTATGTCTTACATTGTTGGACATCCGATAAAACATCCGGCTGATTTTTACGGCCGTCATGAACAAATTACCCGCTTTTTTGAGATTATTGGCGGCAGACAGACGCAATCTGTGAGTGTATTGGGTGTGCGTCGTGCGGGTAAGACTTCTTTTTTACAATACGTGGCTCATCCGACCACGATGGCACACTATTTGCCCAATCCTGATGCGTATACAATGGTTTATCTGGATATGTCTTCTTGCAAGACGTCAGCCGATTTTTACCATCGGTTGCTGCAACGGCTGCGCCTGAGCTTGGGCAAGGCTCGGACCGATTTTTTGTGGAAAGAGTCGCCCCGTGGTCAAACCAAACTGTATGATATTGAAGCATACTTGTGCCAATTCCCAGATACGCGCATCGTGCTGCTGTTGGATGAGTTTGACCATTTGCGCACAGAGGCGTTTGACCAGGATTTTTTAACTGAGCTGCGGGCAATGACAGGCGTTTTGGAATATGATCTGGCCTGCGTAACGGCCTCTTACTGGGATTTGTATACGCTGGGGGCGCGGCTGGGCTTGCCGCCAACGTCGCCGTTTTACAATATTTTTTACCCCACACCGATTTATATGTCCTCTTTGGAGTTAACGGAGGCGACGGCGCTGATTGACACGCCTGCGGCAAAAGGTGGGGTGCGCTTCAGTGAAGATGAGGTTCGCGATATTCAGGAATTGGCGGGGTCATTGCCGTTTTTTGTGCAGGCAACGGCCGCAAAATGGTTCCGACACAAACGAACAGGTGCATCCCCGGACTCAGAGACGGCTCGGCGGCAACTGGCGGCTGATTTGGCTCCTTATTTTGATCAGTGGTGGCACAATTTTACCAGCAGCGAGCGTAACGCTTTGCTTACGGTAGCGGGCGAACGGCCGTTAACCGACCTCGATTATCCACCCTTGGAATTGGACAGCATTATGCGCCGCCTGAATGGCTATGGGCTTGTTTTCCAGGCGGACGAGCGTTGGATGATAAACGGCCGTATCTTCCAAACCTGGCTGCGACAATACGCTCAACTGCAAGATGTCCGACCCGTTGTGCCCCAACCTGTTTCCGGCGCAGAGCTGGCCCGCATTCGTCATGCCTTGGTAGATTCCTTCGATTTAGACGAACTGCGCACCCTCTGCTTTGACCTGGGTATGGATTTTGAATCGTTGCCGGGGCAGGGCAAACCAGCCAAAGCCCGCGAGATGGTTAACTACTGGCGCAATCGTCATGATTTAACTCGGCTCACCGAGGCAATTCGTTACGAGCGGGGCGATATTATTTGAGCCAGTTTCCATTTTGAACCCACAAATTCCTTTTCTTAAAAATGCCAGCAAATTTTCTTGCTGGCATTTTTGATCCATTTATGATTTCTTGATTCTGTTACCACCCCCTACTATAATGCAGGCACCAAATAGACAATGCTTTTAGGTAGTAAACGGCCGTAACGAGTTGAGGATTGTAAGAATGATACCAATTTATCGCACTGATGGTGAGTGGGTAGCAGTGTATTTAAAAGGACATCTATTTAATGTGGATGGTGAATGGGTGGGCTTTGCGGTAGGACGCGATGTGTACGACCCAGGAGGGCTGTATTTAGGTTTTTTAAGCAACGATAAACGCCTGCTGCGTAAGCGCACCCGTCCCGATGACAAGCTGCGTTTGGAACCGCCGCCACGCCCGGAACGGCCGAAAATCCCTGCCAGTATGCCCTTAGCCCCACTTTTGCCTTCACTGCCCCACCAAATTATTGATATGTTTGAAGAGTTTCCCGAGCGGCTCATGTATGTTTCTGAGACGCGCCCAGATATGGATTAAGAAAAAGCCACAGAGGCAAAAGAGAAATCTGAGAATGAACCAACGCCTCAACATTCTCTGTGCTCTCTGTGGCTAATATTTGGATAGGCACTAATTTTTGCTGCAAAGAGGACAATCTTTTGGAAGGAAAACGGCCGTTTGATTCCCAAGTAACACTCACCCAATTAATGGGCCCTGTCAATGCCAACAATCTAGGTAATGTCCACGGTGGTCACATCATGAAGCTGTGCGATGAAGCAGGTGGCATGGCGGCTACCAAGCACGCCCGCCGTCCCGCCGTCACCGTCACCGTAGATTCGATGAACTTCCACTCGCCCGTCAATATCGGCAACCTCATGACGGTACACGCTCAGGTTACCTGGGTAGGGCGTACCTCCATGGAAACCCGCGTGGTGGTGACGGCCGAAAATGTGATTACCGGAGCAGTAACCCACACCAACACCGCCTATTTTGTCTATGTGGCGCTGGATGAAAACGGCCGTCCCATCCCCGTACCTCCCCTCATTTTGGAAACCGACGAAGAAAAAGCCCGCTTTGAGCGCGCCGCCCAACGGCAGGCGCATCGGTTGCAGCGACGACAGCAGGAAAAGCTATGAGCGAGCGCCAATCCAAGCTGCTAGATATTCTGCGCGAGGCGTCTGCGGCCAAAATTACCGATCTCCCAGATGCCGATTTGGGCCGGGCCGAAACCGAACCGTTCCCCTTTTTGGCGATTGTCGGCCAAACAGAGATGAAGTTGGCGCTTACCCTGTCGCTTATCAATCCAGAGGTGGGTGGGGTGTTGCTCATTGGGCCACGGGGGACGGCGAAGACAACGGCCGTTCGCTCTCTGACCGATTTGTTACCCACCGTTAAACACAGCCTGTGCGTCCACGGCTGCACCGAGGAGATGATTGAGCAGTTTGGCATGGATGGCGTCTGCCACGATTGCGCCACCAAATTTGGCCACGGCGAGCCGCTAACCACGCTGGATAAAGTGCGCATTTTTGAGCTGCCGCTCAACGCCCGACTGGAAGATGTGGTGGGCGGCATCAACGAGCGCGTGGCTCTGGAGCAGAACAGGGTGCGGCTGGAGCGAGGTATTTTGGGCCACGCTGACCGCCATATTTTGTACATCGATGAGGTGAATTTGCTTGACGACACCATCACCGACGCCATTTTGGACGCGGCGGCGCAGGGGCATTACACCGTGCGCCGCGGCCCGCTCAAGATGACCTACAACGCCCGCCTCATGCTCATCGGCTCCATGAACCCGGAAGAGGGGCGATTGCGACCGCAGTTGATGGATCGCTTTGGCCTGCGGGCGGTGGTGCGCGGCCTGGACGAGCCGCCGCTGCGCTACCAGGCGTACGAGCGGGCGATGGGTTACAAGCGACACCCCGAACTGTTCGCCGCTACCTTCGCTGACGGCACGCTGGCCCTGGCCGAAGAAATTCAGCAGGCCCGCGACCGCTTGCCCAACGTAACGGTAGGCGATGCCGCCCGCGAACTGGGTCTGGCGCTGGTAGAAAAGCTGGCGATTGATTCTAACCGGGCCGAAATTACGCTGTTTGAAGCGGCACGTGCCCACGCCGCCGCCGATGAGCGGGATGCAGTGCTGCCGGAGGATGTGCAGGCGGTGGCGTTGCTGGCGTTACGTCAGCGGCAAAGCCCGGAGCTGGCCAAATTTTTTGCCGATCAGCAGGAAGAGGATGGGGTGTTAACGGCCGTTTTCAACCAGGATTAAGCTGTCATGCTGAACGAAGTGAAGCATCCCAACGGTGGACCTCTTGCAGGTTGCTGTGTTTAAGAATGCAAGCCGCTCATTTTAGTTGGGAGGGATTCTTCGTTTCACTCAGAATGACAAACCCTGCTCGTCGAAACTCCTTACAAATCCACAAAAAGTAGTTCCCATGACAAAACCCAAAATACAAACTTTGTTTCTCCTCAGCTTTACCGCCATTTTGCTTGGCTACTTCATGGTCTGGCTGCCAGGACCGTCCGCCGGATTGCAACTGCTGGGGTTTGAGATGGGTGAGTGGACCAAATTTTTTGGCCTGGGGGTGAAGCGCAACTGGTTTTACCTGCCGCCGATTACGTTGGCGCTGAGTCTGCTTTTTTTTACGGTGGGGTGGGGGAACGGCCGTTTCCAAACCTGGCTTTTTCGAGGCGTGGCAATAGTTGTGAGCCTGCTCGCTTTCCCCGCACTGGAAGATTTAACTGGGCCAAGCCAAAGCGAATATTTGTCGCGCCTGGCAGCGATTGCTTTGGTGGTGGTTGTGGCCGGTTTGCTCACGTTATTTGGGGAGCGCGTTTGGCTGCGCCCGGCGAGCCGCATCTTAATAATTGGGGCCGGGCTGGTTGGACTGATTTTACCGACGCTGATTTATTGGGAAGTACGGCCGTTCGTCAGTGACCTGATGAAGCTGCAATTGGGCTATGGGCCGGGCTTTTGGCTCAACCTGGTGGGACACGCCGCCATTGTGCTTTTGGCTGGCTGGCAACTGGCAAAAAAATAGCGCCCTAACTGAATTTTGGTCAGGGCGCATTTTGGAGATGTAATTGGT
This sequence comes from Ardenticatenaceae bacterium, assembly GCA_020634455.1. Classification (GTDB taxonomy): domain Bacteria; phylum Chloroflexota; class Anaerolineae; order Promineifilales; family Promineifilaceae; genus Leptofilum. The sequence continues at coordinate 3,905,171 of JACKBQ010000001.1, forward strand.
AATCAGTCATTGAGTAATTACTGAACTACCAATTACCCAATTACATTTTTTATGCACGCATGTGGGTGTCAATATACGTGACAGCTTCCCCAACGGTGGTGATTTTCTGGGCTTCTTCGTCTGAAATTTCGCCATCGAAGCGCTCTTCAAACGCCATAATCAGCTCAACCAGATCCAACGAATCGGCTTCCAAATCCTCGCGGAAGCGTGCTTCTGGCACAATTTGATCTTCATCAACGCCTAACAAATCAACAATAATTTCGGTTACCTGGGCTTGGGTATCGCTCATCCTAATCTCCTTCAAAAAGTTTTGATTATATTTTCGTTTACGGCGGGCAATTGTAGATTTAAGCCACAAATTGTCAAGCAATCTTTAGGTTAGGGCACAGCTTGCCCGCGCCAAAGTAAAAAACACTGGCGTGTTGGGTAAGTTACGCCAATTGGTCAATTTGGGACCTATCCAAATTTTGGCCACAGAGAGAACAGAGAACTTTGAGGCGAGAGCCCGTTTCTCAAAATTCTCTTGTTTCTCTGTGGCTTTTTCGAAAAGATTCTTAACGGTCTGTCTGGTCTTGCAGCCAAACGGCCGTTCCCACCAACAAGTAAAAGGTAAAGGCCAAATCCACCAGGAAAAAGCTGTGGTCCACCAATCCATGTGCCACCATGTCTGCCAACGCTGCGCCGAGGCCAACCACAACGGGTAGCCATTCGGCTGAGACGCGCGGGCGCAATTGCCACAGCGTCCGGGCCAGATGGCCGATGAGCCACAGACCCACCAGCAGCCCCGGCAGGCCGATGCGCGTGGCAAAGTCCAGGAGGAGGTTGTGCGGATGGCTCAAATTGGGGTCACGCCACGCCGCTTCCAAAATGTAGCGGCCGCGATATTCATACAAAAAATTGTCCAGCCCCACGCCAAACCAGGGATGGTCACGCACCATGTTGAGGCTGGCCTGCCACAGGCTCAGGCGGAAGACGCCTGTCTCACCGGTGAGGCTGAGCCGCCCGGCCAGCGCTGGAATTTGCTCAATGGCGACCAGTCCAGCCACGCCAATTGCCCCAAAAACGAACAGCCAGGGCCAGGTTTTACGGCCGTTTACCCCCTGCCACTGCCAAAAAATAATCACAAACGCCGTTGGCAGCCCCAAAAACAGGCCACCCTTGCTGAAGGTGAGCAAAAAGGCGAGGAGGGTGGGGATGAGAACGGCCGTATAAATCCACCACCGTTTGCCATGAATTTGTTTACTGCCTAGCACAGCCATCGCCCCCAGCAGCGGCACGACGCGGCCCAGGTAGAGCGCCACATTGTTGGGCGAGCCGTAAAGCGAGCGCAGCCGCAGCAGCCCACCCTCGGCGGTGATCAGTTCCTCGCGGGCAAAGCCAATTTGCCACAGTCCGTACAGCGCCACGATCAGTCCGCCCAGCACAAAGCCATCCAAGATGCGCCACATTTCTGATGCTTTTGGTTTTGTGCCGCGCAGCACCCAGTAAAAGAGCGCCGGTTCCAAAATCACCACGCGCCATTCGTTGCTGGCCACGTCCAGCCGGTTGGTGAAAAAGAGGGAGGCGGTGGCGAGGGCGGTTAAAGCCAGTATTCCGTAATCGGTAATCCGTAAGCGGTGAACGGTGAGTGGTTGGCCGTTTTTGAGGCGTTGGAGCCAGGTGGTGAGGCGGTTGGTGGCGTAGGCGGCGAAGGTGACTAGGGTGAACACTTCGATGGGCGAGAAGCGGTAGTTGAGAATCGGTTTGGCTGTCGGGGCGACGTAAAAAGGAAAACAGAAGGCAACGAGAACAAGACCCCAGACGGGTCGCCAATAAAGCAGCACAAACAAGACAGCCAGTGCCGCTGCGTAGATGAAAAAGGTGGGCGTGACGTAATAAATCGAGGCGACGGCGGCGGTGAGGGCGAGTTGGCTGCCGTCGCCCAGGCGGCGGTAGACGCCGCCCATCTGCTCGGCCCAAGTGAACCAGCCCGCCAAAAAAACGAGTGTGGTGGTAACGGCCGTTACACCCACCTGCCAGCTCGTGTTCAGCGCCACAAACCGCTGCCGCTGGCGGCGGAACCAATCGGACCAATTTGCCTGCCTGCTTATTCGTATAGCCAGTATGAAGGAGAGAACGGCCGTTCCCGCCAAAACCCACATTCCCCAACGAGTCCAACGGTCAGCAGGCTGGTAGCCGACGTTGAAACCGTTCAGCGCCCACTGGTCCCAGCCGCGCGAGGCGATGATTTGCGCCGTGTGTACGCCGGGGGTCAGGTTGCGGGCGACTGGTTCGGTGGCGATGTAGTCGTCGCTCTTGACGGCCGAGGTGAGGATGAGCATCGCCCCGTTTTCATCGCGGGGCAGGGCGTTGGCCAGTTGGCCGTCGATGGTGATATAGAAGCGGGCGCGGAAGTTGGCCCGGCGCACCCGCAGCCCTAAATCGGTGCCGTAGAAGGTAAAGGTGACTTTGTCGCCGAGCAGCACGTCATCGGGCTGCTGGCCGATGTCAGCCCCAAATTCGGGCGAAAATTCCCAGTTGCCGTCATAAATTTGGGCGAGGTCGTTAGGTTGGGCGAGATGGAAGCCGGGTTGGGCAACGGTTCTGTTTTGTTCAGCCTGGTAAGTTTGCAGCGAGTTAGCCACTACCGTCCCTGCTACGCTAAACCCCCAGCGCGGATCGTCTGCTGGCGCGTCTGGTTGCCAATTTTCCAGGAAGGCAATGCCGAGCCAGGGCCATTCCAGTCGAGCGCGATCAAGCGCAGCGAGGGTGTAATCGGCCTGCTGCGTAGCGGTCACCTCGCCCCAAATGGACGACTCGCCCGTCCAGTCGGCGGGTAAGCTATTCCAGCCCCAGTTGCCTGCCCAGACCGCTTTGTGGCTATCGCCGTTGCGCAGCATCACCTCGCGCAGCAAAATGAGGCGGCTGAAGTTGAGCGTCTCGTTGGCCACGGTGCGGTCATCGGGCGGGCTGTTGAAGCCGTACGGCTTGGCGGCGGCGATGTCAAAGGCGCTCGCGGCGTCGGTTTCGTAAAGCTGTTGCATGAAGAGGTGGTCGGCCAAATTGTCCGGGCCGGTTTCGATGGTGGGGGCCAGCGGCGCGGCCACAATCACGGCGTCCCCATCGGCGGTGCGGATGGCGCTGGCGGCGGCGCTGAGCAGTGCGCCGTAGTCGTCGGCGTTGGGGGGCTGGTTGCCCCAATGGCTGGCCAGATTGGGTTCGTCCCAGATGATGTAGAACTGGATCGTGTCGCCGTAGCGGGTGGCAAAGTCTGTGGTCCATTGAGCAAAGACGGCAGTTTCTACCGGCGCAAACTCATCTTCAGGGTTGCCATCCAGCAGGGGGACGAGGGTGAGGTTTTGGTGGGAAACGGCCGTAACCAGCCGATCCGCCTCCGCCCAATCAAAATCCTCGCTGAAATAAAACGGCTGCTTCACAAACTGTACGCCCAAATCCGCAATCTGCTGTAGATTGTCCGCCAGCGCCGCATCATCGTACTGGTTGAGGGCGACGTTGAGGCCAGGCTGCACCCTGCCAAAGTTTACTGGCTCTGGCAGGCCATCGGGGAGGCCCCGCGTGAGGAAATTATGCCTAAATTGCAAAGCGCCAATGGCCAACAGGGCCGCCAGCGCCAAAATTAGCCCAAAAAGGGTAAGCCACCGGGCAGATCGCGGATTTTTCATATTATTCATCCGTCTGATTTTGCCACGAGACTTGTTTGGTGCAACTATGGTTTCTAAACGGTTTCCTGATGCTGTTGCTTGTTTGGGGGTTTTCCGTATTTTGCAGGGGTTGTTGTGTTTGTTACTCTAACCAGCGGCAGTTGTACGATAAATGTTGTCCCTCGGTTGACCTGGCTTTGTACTTCAATATCCCCCTGATGGTGATTCACACATTCTTTTACAATGTGTAAGCCTAGCCCACTTCCCTTGATTTGCTTGGCATTTCCCGCCCGGTGGAAAGGGTGAAAGAGCAACGGCAAGCTTTCTTCAGGAATGCCCATGCCCTGGTCGCACACTTCCAAGAAAATGCTGCCCTCTTTTTCATACAAGTTTATGCAAATTTCCGTGTTTGGCTGGGAATATTTAATAGCGTTGGAGAGGAGATTGGCCAAAATTTGCCGGAATAGCTTGCGATCAACCTCTACATTCCCTAGCAGCAGGTTTTGGAAGGTAAATTGATGAGCATTTTGATCAATCATCTGAAATTCTTCAACAATTTCTTTGGTGAATGCGGCAAGCAGGAGAGGCTCTGGCGAAAATTTCAGATAGCCACTTTCCATTTCTGCTACCAGCAGCATGTCGTCAAGCATTTGTAGCAACAAATGGATCGATCCACGAATGCGATTATGCTGCTGCAGTTTGCGCTTGGCTGATAATTTGTCTTCACCTGCGGAAAGGATGTCTGAGGCTAACAGGATAAGGGTTAGCGGGTTGCGACAGTCGTGGGAAAACATCGCGATCAGGCGCGATTTTAGCAGTTGTTTTTTGCGTTCTTCCTGGAGCGCAATATTGAGAATTTCTACCTTTTTTTGCTGTTGGGCTGCCTGGGTGGCATGTTTTTGCAGGCGGGTATGAACTGCTTTGAGCAGTTCAACATGGGTAAATGGTTTGGTGAGATAGTCATCTGCGCCTAAATTCATACCCTTACGTATTGAATCGCGGTCCGCGGCGGCCGTTAGGAAGACAAAGGGCAGGTTACCGAGGGTGGGGTTGCTGCGAATTTCTAGCAAGATTTCATAGCCGTTCATTTCTGGCATGGCGATATCACACAAGATTAAATCTGGCTTATGCATCAGGGCAAGTTGCAGGCCCAAACGGCCGTTTTCTGCATCAAGGACTTCAAATTCTTCAAACTGTAACCAATCTCTCACCTCTTCGCGTATCGGCGCTTCATCTTCAATGATTAAGATTGTGGTCATATGAAATTCCTTGGTTCAGGGTTTATGGGCTGTGTACTTGCCTAGTTTCTGGCAGGGTTACGGTGATGGTTGTTCCCTCTCCTACCTGGCTTTCAGGCACAATGGTACCGCCGTGTAATTGCACGGCTTGTTTGGCGATGCTGAGCCCCAGCCCCGTGCCCGAAATTGTGCCAACGTTGGTTGCCCGGTGGAATGGCTCGAACAGGAATTTGAAATCTTTCGCTGGTATGCCAATACCGTGGTCTTGTACGCTTAACAATACTTGTCCAGATTCTTGTTTCAATGTTACCAGAACCTGTTTGTCTGTTGCCGAATATTTTAGGGCATTGGAAATGATATTGCTGATGATTTGGCGCATGAGATGGGTGTCGAATACGGCCGTTAATGGTGATTTTTCGCAAGCATATTCAATTCTATCTCTATTCTCGGTATGGCTGCCAAACTCCTCAATGATTTCCTGGCACAGTGCATTGAGATCGGCCGTTTCTGGATTAAATTGTACCCGCGCCGCCTGAATCCGCGCCAGATTCAGCACGTCCTCCATAATATCTTTCATATGGCTGACCTGAAAACGAATTTTCTGCAAACGAGTATCAATCTGGTCATCGTCCATGCGATCTCTATAAATGGACAATGTTTCTGTGGTTGCCAAAATTGTCGCCAATGGCGTACGAAACTCATGTGATGCCATAGACACAAAGCGCGACTTCAATTCACCTAATTCCTTCTCCTGCTCCAGGGCATGTTGCAGCGCTTCCTCGGCCTGTTTTCGCTCGGTAATATCCAGGCCAACCGCTTGTATAGCGGTTACCGTGCCATTCTCATCCACAATTGCCGTGTCCGTCCACAGCTGCCAGCGCTCTACGCCATCTGGCGATATGACCTTATGCTCGTAATTGCTGGCTCCTTTGGTGCGTACCAACTCTTCATAAAAAGCTTTCACCCGGCTCCTATCTGCCTCCGGTATCAGATCCAAAAAACTGCGCCCAATAAGCGCTTCTGCTGTGGTGTTGAAATAACGACAGTAAGCCTTGTTTACAAACGTTAGGGTCAAGTCTGGCAAATAGCGGCAGATAAGTTCCGACTGGGATTGTACCACGCTTACGTAGCGGGCTTCGCTCTCTTGCAGCGCCAATTCAGCCTGTTTTCTGGCTAAAAGCGTGCCGATCGTCAGAGCGTACAGCCCCAAAATGTCTAGCTGAGCTTTGGTGAGCGGACGATGGTGTATGGCATTATCAATGCCAAGCCAGCCCAAAACGCCGTTATTCCACAGCGTTGCGATGGCTCTCTGCCCTGTGCCGATTGGTTTGTTGTCTGCAAACAATGGCGTGTTTTCCAGGAAGGTAAACCGTTGATTTTGTTCAAGCGTCTGCCGCATAACGGTTGTGAGCTGATCCGCTTTTAGGTGAATGTGGTGTTCATCCACCAGTTCACCCCCAGGGCTGGTGCCATAGGTCCCCTGGCTGCTTTGCTGGTCGGCATCGTAAAGCCGCAGCCCCAGCCGCTCAAAGCCAAAGTGGGCCAGTCCTTCAGCTACAGCCAAACGGAAGAAGTCATCCAAATCTTGCGTGGAGGCAAGGCGAATGCTGATTTGATGCAGCATTTTTAGGTAGCCTTGCATTTCGTGCTCTTCGGCCTGTTTTTGCAAAACGGCCGCTTCCGCCGCTTTGCGCTCGGTAATGTCACGAACAATACAAACCAGATTGGAAACCTTGTTTTGGTGGCGATTTACTGGGGCGATGCTAATTTCAATGTCAAAAGAGGTGCCATCCGGGCGCACGGCATGGGCCACCAATTGTGATTTTTGATGTTCGTTGGCAGATTGAGAAATGATTTGTTCCAGCAAAGGCGCATCTTCCACGTGTAATAGTTGCGCAAACCGTGTGCCAAGAAGCGTATTGGCTGGCTGACGAAACATTTCATCGAAGGCGTAATTGGTTTGCTGAATGGCCCCATTTGTGTCTAGCAGCAAAATGCCGTCACCACTGTGGTTGTAAATCGCCTCAAGGCGCTGCATGGCGCTTTCCAGTTCCGCTGTGCGTTCGATCACCCGTTTTTCTAGCAGGTCGTGGGCTGCTTGCAACTCTTTTTCTGCTTGTTTTTGGGTGGTAATGTCGAAGCCCACACATTGGATTTCAGCCAATTCGCCAAGTTCATTGTTAATGGCTGTAAATTCCCATAGCGTCCAAATAAAGGCATCATCTGGAGCGTGTTTGCGGATTTCTACCTGGACAGGTGCGCCACCATTTGTCAGGCATTCCATAACAACAGCCTGCACTTTTGGGTGGTCTTCGGGCAAAATCAAAGTCAGGGAATGGGTGCCAACGATAGAGGGTCCGACCCAACCGAATTTTTCCAGGTACCTATCATTGCAGTAGGTAATGTACCCGGCCGCGTCCACCCGAATATTAAAGGTGGTTTGCGATTTGACCAGGGAGCGCAGGTAGGCTTCGCTTTGTTGCAACGCAATTTCGGCCTGCCTTTGCTGGGTCACGTCACGATTTGCGCTAAGCAGGCCAATGATTTCCCCCTTGTCATTTTTGAGTGTGCGGGCTGAAACCTGCATGTTTTTGGGGGTGCCATCTTTCGCGTGGTCCAGCAGATCGCCTTGCCATTTTCCTGTTTCTGCCAAAATCTTTAATATTTGTTCTTCTGTTTCGCGGCCTGATTTGGTTTGCAACAGGTTTTGTGGATTTTGCCCTACTGCTTCTTGTTTGGTCCAGCCATAAATTTGTTCTGCGCCTTTGTTCCAATAGGTGATGGCATTGTTGCGGTTGAAATCAGTAGCCAGAATGGCATCGGATACCTGATCTAGCAAACTGGCCTGGAACTTTAGGGTTGTTTCAAATGCTTTTTGCTCAGAAATATCGGAAACGATCGTAGCTATTTGAATGACTTGCTGGTTGTCATCAAAAATGGGAAAGATGGTTTGGGCTACGTCTACAAACTGGCCTGCCTGAGTGTAAAAACGGTTTTCACCGTTCCAGACGCCATGCGCCAAGGCATAGGGGATGCTTTCGTTTATTAGGCGCTCTGCTGCTTCAGGGGCAAACGTTTGGATGGCTGTATGGAGGTTGGCGCCAATGATGTTGGCAGGGCCTTCGCTGCCAAGCAGTTTGGCTCCCGCAGCGTTGATGAAGGTGATTTTGCCTTCCAAGTCGGCCAGGGCAATCATATCGTTGCTTTGGTGAATGATGGCGTTTTGGGTGATGAGTTCGCGCTCGGCCATTTTTCTGGCAGTGATATCGGTGGTGTAAAGGAGGGCAGCATAGGGTTGGCCAGCGGCGTCTAAAACGGGCTGGATGCTGGTGCGGAACCAGCTGGTTTTGCCGTTGAAGGTGACCTCTGGTTCCTCGATGATGCCTTCGTTTTGGCGAATGACTTTTTGGATGCCAGCCAAGGCTTGATCGCCCTGGCCAAGGGGGCAAATATCCACAATGTTTTCGCCGATCAATGATTCTGCATCCTTTTCAAAGCGAAGGGCGGCTTGGGAGTTGAGGTAGAGGTAACGGCCGTTTTCATCCACCATGGCAATTGCTGCATCTGAGCTTTCTACCAGGCTGCGGTACTTGGCTTCGCTGGCTTGTAATGCCTCCTTCGCCTCTTTTTGTTCGGTAATGTCCGAAGCGAGGCCCTCGATGCGGATTGGGTTGCCCTGTTCATCTTTTACCAGCCAGGAACGGTCGTGCAGCCAGCGAACCTGCCCGTCGGCGCGAATGATGCGGTATTCAACATCACGGGAGCCATGTGCCAGTACAGTTTGCTCTAAGGCTATGGCAAGTTCAACATCGTCCGGGTGCAGGTGCTTTAGCCAGGTTTCATTGTCCTGATAAAAAGCTTCTGCAGGTAAGCCATAAATCTTTTTAACGGCCGGATTCAAGTAAATGATTTGTTGTGCTGCCAGGTCAAGCACCCAAACCATATCTTCCATGTTGTCCATCACGCTGCGCAGGCGGTTTTCGCTTTCAAACAGCGCTTTTTCTGCTTTTTTAAGGTCAGAAATGTCTGTGGCGATGGTGAAGTTGTACGCTTTGTCCTGGATTTTTAGCACCTGGGCGGTGAGTAATACCGGTAGCGGCTTGCCGTCTTTGGTGTAAATGACACATTCTTCATCCCGCACAAACCCTTGTTCTTGCAGCTTGGCGATGGTCTTGTCTCTAAAGGCATCATCCATGCGAATGATTTCCGCGCCTTGGTGGCCAATAACTTCTTCCGGTAGAAACCCCATTTTTTCATAAAATGCATCATTCACTTCGACGTATTCACCAGTTTCCAGGCTGCTGAGGCCGGCTATGGCCGGATTGGCCTGGAAAACAGCGGCAAATTTTTCTTCGGATTCTTTGAGTTCGGAAATATCTTTGCTGATGCCAAAAATCGCTTCCTGATTGTTCCAACGGCCGATATTAATGTGGGTTTCTACGGGTATCAGGCTACCAGATTTTGTTTGGAGGGGAATGGGGCAGGTGGTGCGTTTGCCCTGAAGCATTTCCTGAATGATTTGGCTTGCCTCTTCCCACCGGTCTGGTGGGTGGACACTGAGAACCGATTGGCCGATTAGCGCTTCTTTTTTATACGCCAGGCGCTGTGTCACCGTGCTGTTGACTTCGAGAATGTTCCCGGCCATGTCCAGCACAAAAAGAAAGTTATCTATGTTATCAAAGAGGTTTTGCAGGTTTTCTTTTCGCTGCTGGGCTTTTTCTTGCACCAGTTTTTCATGGGTGATGTCGCGGGCTGTGTCGTGGATGAGGGTAGGACGGCCGTTTTCATCGTAGGTGGTCCAGGCGCGCCGATACAGCCAGCGTACCTGCCCATCTGGCCAGACAACGCGATGTTCAACTTCAACATAACCTTCATCCAAACAGGTTTGCATTGCGGCGATGCTCTTCTCTAAATCATCTGGGTGCGCAACTTGCATGAAAAACGTAGGGTCATCAATAAAATTTTCTACGGGGTAACCAAACACTGTAGCAAATGCGTCGTTGACCACAACCAGGTCGCGCGCAGGCAGGGACAGCACGATGATGGCATCTCGCATGGTGTTGAGCGTGGTAAGCAGGTTATGCTGTGCTTTCTGGTTGATGTTTGCCGGGGAGCTACTGCCTTTGATGATTTGGGGGGAAATTGGGTCGTTCTTGCCGACTGGCTGCGGCTTAACCAGCAGTTCTTGCATGAGCTGCTTTAGGTGGGCCAGGTCATTTTTGGCAACGACGCCACTGGCTCCCAGGCGCATCAGGGCCACCGTTTCAGGCACGGTGGGGTTTTCGGCCAGAAAAATAACCGGTGTTTGTGGTTGCTTTGCCCGCAGGTGCTGCATAACGGCCGTTGCTGCACGTCCCGGCCAATCGGCATCCGCCAGGATCAGGTGCCACTGCCTTTGGTAAGCCGCCGTGTTCCAGGGAGCGCCATTGGTGGGCGATTGCTGGCTCGCGACAATATCCAGTTGGGTGCGTACGCCTGCCAGAGCCGTATCAGGGTTGGGCAGAGCATCGTGCAATATAAGAATGTGCTTGGGTTTTACAGTCATGAGGTTGTGTAATGATGGGGTACTTGGAAACATCTGCCAAGTAAGGACGCTATTAATTCATAATTTTATCATAAACAAATATACCTGAAAACGGCCGTAAACAGGGTGTTACCTTAGTCACAAAATTAGGTTGACGAAATTCGTGTTCAGACTCGATTTGCAAGAAACACAGGAGAAAAGAGGGTTTTGCGCATTGAACTTTTGCCGCAAAACCCTCTGTCGAGAACGCGCCTTTGGGTAAAAACTTGCTGTAGGCTGTTTAGCCCATAACCGTATGGCTGCTTTCGGTATTGTATTCGCGGAGGCGGGAGTAAAAGCCAGCGTTGAGGACCACGCCGGTGTAGGGCATGGTTACCTGAACGGGGTCCACATCATGGTTTTGCCCTTTTTCTACCGCGTCAATGAGTGTGGCCATGAGATGGCCTGCCCCAGCCGCATTTTTGAACTGGTTGCCGCTGGTGCCTACAGCCAGATAAAAGCCAGGTAGATCGGACTGGTCGTAGACGGGAATCCAGTCGCTAGAGACATCGTACATGCTCACAATGCCGCTGGGTTTGGTGGGGATTTCCAGTTCCGGGATGCGGCGGGCCAGGCGGTACACCTGGGTTTTCCAAAGCTGGTCAGTCAGTTGCGATTGGTATTCATCGGGGTTTTCCACCCACTCTTTGGGGTCACAGGCCGGGTCGGCGCTGCCTACGAGGATGTTGTTGCCAGTTTCGGGGCGGAAGTAGATGCCGTTGTCCGCATCGGAAAAGACGAAGCCATCCTGGTTGAAGTTGAACCGTTTGGGCGAGGCGACGTGATGCACTTCGCGGCGCAGGGCGTTGGTTTTGATCTTCATGCCATCTTCTACGCCTGCCAGCCGGTTGATGATAAATGAGTGCGGCCCGGCCGCATTCACCACAACGGGCGCGTCGATTTGGGTACCGTCGCTGAGGGTGATGCCAGAAACACGGCCGTTTCCCTGTCGCACATCCACCACTTCTGCATTAAACAAGAATTCGCCGCCATTGCGCTGGGCCGCTTGCATTAAATTGGTGGTTGCCAGCTGTGGATCATTCACATAGCCGCCCTGCGGGTTATAAATGCCGCCCGTGAGCGGCTTGGCCGGGTCTTCCCAAAAAGTCTCATCATCAACGGGCTGTGGCGGCCAAAACGAATGCAGATCGCCAATGGGGAACTTTTCCCGCAGCTCTTCCAGGCTCCACTCTTCGTAATCAATGCCAATTTGCGCAAATAAATCGAGGAAATTTTGTTCGCTAGGGTCATTGTTGCGGAAAATGACAAAACCACATTCCACAAATTTGGCATAGCCGCGATTATCCACCGCGCCGATGTAGTTTGGCCAATCTTTCCAGTAAAAGTAGTTTTCAAAAGCCATTTGCGCCCCGTCTAGCGTGGAGTAATGAAAGCGCACAATGGCACAAGAATTGCTGGTGGAGCCAAAGCCTGCGGTGGGCAATTTATCCACGTTTAGCGTTTTGTAGCCGCGCTTGGTGAGTTCAAAAGCGATGGCGCAGCCAATAATGCCGGATCCAATGATGATGGCGTCTGGTTTGTGATTCATGATTCCTCCTCTGGAAATAAAAACGGAACACAGAGTCACACGGAGAAGAACAGAGTTACACAGGGAGATTAGGAAAAATCTGGTAACTCTGCGCTACTAATGTGGCCAATACGGCCGTATTTTAACAACACAGCATCTTCAGGTGATGTGAAGTTCTTCGTGAAATGGCGGGTAAAAAGGAACCTACTTCTGGCGTTTTTGCCTGTTATTCCGTAGGGACAACCTGGCGCGGCGGGATGAGGGTAGGCGCGAGGTTGGGAAGGATGTCCTCGCCTGTTGTGGCGGGGACGCGCAAACCGAGGCCGTAGGGCGCCCAGGTGGGCTGGCTGGCAGGGGTGTCGTCGGCGGTGATTTGGGTGGCAATCAAGGTGTCCAGATTCATAATGAACAGATCGTCAGCGAAAATGAAGGCGATGTCTTGCCCGCTGGGTCCCCAGGCCATGAACTGGCGGTCGCGGGGGAAGGCGCTGTTTTCGCCCAGCGGCGGGTAAATTTGGCGGGCGTTACTGCCGTCCTGGTCCATGAGCCAGAGGGTGTAGTTGCTGCGCAGGCTGTCTACCGGATCGGCCGTGCGCAAAAAGGCGATGCTGCTCTGGTTGGGATTGGTCACCCAGTGCAGGTGGCCCCACATGCCGGTCTGGTTAATCAGCTGCACGTTGAGGCTGGAGAAGATATCGAACACCCAGCTGTTGAATTCCATGGCGCGATCGTCGCTGCTGCCGTGGTTGGTGAGGGCCACAAAACGGCCGTCTGGCGACCAGGTGAGCGTGGGTACCCACACCCAATCGGCCAGGGTGTTGTACGCCGTGAACTCTTGCAGCTGCCGCCGCTTGAACGCATTTTCGGTGGCGAAGGTGTCGAGGACGCCCACTTCATTGGCGTAGGCGTAGGCCAGCAAACGGCCGTCTGGCGACCAGGCGTAGTTACCGCCCCACCAGCCGTTCAGCGCCGGGTAAGTGTCAATAAACTGGGTTGGCTCGAACAGAAACTCGGCGTCGTCGGACCAGTTGGCCAGCCAGAGGTCGTTGTTGGCTTCCCAGCCGGGTGGCTGGTCTACCGGATTGGCGGTGGTGTACGCAATCTGGTACGGGCTGAGGCGATTCGGATTCCAGTCGGCCCACAGCACGTTTTCAATGCCCAACTCCTGGGGACGTGCGCCGCGTTGGGTGCCAATCACCCACAAACTGTTGCCAAAGCTGCCGCTCTCGGTGAGGATGCGGGTGTAGAGCAGTTGGCTGCCGTCGGGCGACAGGCTGAAGACGCGCCCGTCGAGGTTGCCGCCGGTGTTGAGCGTTTCGGGAACGGCCGTACTGCCCCGCATGAGAACGGCCGTGCCGCCAGAAATAATCGCCAGATTGCCGCTAAAATCCACGTTGCCCCGGTTGGCTCCAATGCCGATCATCACCAGCTCATCCTGCGGCTGCACCAGCGTGACCTCGTTGGTGCGGATGCGGCTCACCTCCTGCCCGTCCCGGTAAACAATGCGGATGGTGATCTCTCTGCTGCCGTTTTGGCCAGCCTGCACAATTTGGGGCGGGTCGTCGGCGCTCATGCCGTCGGTGCGCACAAATTTGCGCTCGAAGGGGATGACCTCTTCGGTGATTTCCACCGTTTCGCTGACGCGCACCACGCGCACGGACATTTCTGGGGTGAGGGGGGTAAACAGCGGCGGATCCACTTCATCCAGTTCGCCAACTTCCACGCCCGCTTCGGCCAGCAGTTCACGCACGGTGGCGGTGTGGGTGGTGAGGTTGAAGGTTTGGCCGTCTACCTGGAGCGTGAGGGGAACGGCCGTTGCCCCAGTTTGGCTCACGTTTGGCTGGGCACAGCCCGCCAGCAGCAACAAAAAAAGACAGATGATCCATTTTCTGGCGCTCTGCCAGAGGGGGTCATCTGCCTTTGTCGTTGCGGGTCTGTCAATCACGCTGGGTAATCGGTGATCGGTGATCGGTAATCGGTAATCGGTGGGGAGTTACCGATTACTGATTACGGTTTACCGATTACCGCTATGCGTTTTCCCACAGCTCGCGCACTTCGGGCGAGAGGGCGTCGGCGACGGCTTGCTGCACGTTGCTGTCTACCAACTGTTTGACGCCGTTGAACACAGCCAGGATGGGGGTTTTGGCAAACTGCGGGTCGCTGTTGCCGCTGCGCCGCGACACCTGGTTTTGGAATTCATGGCTGGTGAGCTGGCTGTTTTTGAAGTGGGCCAGCCAGAACACGCGGCGCAAATCTTGAGCCAATTCTTCGGGCAGCGCACTGGCCAGCTTCTTTTTGGCAGGACTGCCCAGGTTAAAACCGAGCGTTTTGAGTACGGCCGTACTCCAGCGATGGGCATGGGCTGGGGTGCGCAGGCTCCCCTTTTCTTGTACGGTTTGGTAGTAAGCAGTTAAATCAGTCATAGCTAAAATTATCCATCTGATTGGTAAAATTGGCGAACAATCGTCCGGTTGATTTTTACCTTGGCTTTTGGGGGACGTCAAGTTCTTTTTGAAGCACCTCGGCGGCCGCCAGGCCAGAAAGGGCGGCACCTTCGACGCGCGGGCCGTTGAAAGCGTCCCCCGCAAAGGCGAGTGGGGGCAAGTCTGTGGCCAGCAGCGTCCGCTCCGGGTGTAGCGTGGTGGGTAAGGCATAGCGCCATTTGTGGATGTGATGGGCTTTGACGGTGGCGTTTTTGCTGAGAAACGGCCGTAATTCCCGCATAAACAACCCCACCAACTCACCCTTCGGCGCTTCGTACCAAATTTTGCTCAATTCGGGATTGGCGTGGGCGGTGATGATTTGTGCCTCTGGCGAGATGCCCTTGCTTTGGTTGTTAGCCAGCCAGCTAACGGCCGCTTCGGGCCGCTGTAACGCCCCTGGCTCTGGCAGCAAAACTTCGCCTTCCACCCAAAACAGCCCAGAAAGGCACGGCGCATAGCTGATTTTCGCCAGCGCGGCTCGATCGGCTGCGGCCAGCGGAACCTGGCCCGCGTCCAGCAGCGCCAGCGATTGCGGCACGGGTGGGGTGAGCAGAAGGGCGCGGGATTGGTAGAAACGGCCGTTTTCCGCCTCCACTTCCCAGCCATTGCCAATAACACGAATTTTTGTCAGCTTCACCTGGTTGCGCAGCGTGAGATTGGCGGCGAGGTGCTTGGGAACGGCCGTCATGCCCCCGGAAATGGCGTAGCGCGGAAATCCATCTGCTTGATTGGTGGCTACTGCCGAGCCATCGGCCCAGCCGCGTGACCATTCAAACACCAGCCCTGCCTGCTGCCATTCATCCACAAACTGCTGGAATTGCGGTTCTCGCACGGTGAAGAACTGCGCCCCGGTGTCGCCGCGCCCTGGCCCTAACCGCCAGGTGGCCAGTCGCCCGCCAACGCCGCGTGCTTTTTCCACGACCACCACCGATTTACCCGCCGTTTGCAGCACAGTCGCCGCTAGCAAGCCAGATAAGCCCGCACCAACGACTAAAACATCCACCATTTTTTTTGCCTCGCTTGCTGTTATCATAGGCGCTAATGATCTCTACGGTTCAGGAAAAGAAATATGACTCATTCACTCGATGCTCAATTGTGTTATTTGTATACCTTTCCGCATGGCGGAACGGCCGTTCCCCAACCGCCAGCCCCGCTGCAAAAATTGAAAGATGCCCCGTACTTTAAGCCAGTGGATATGGATGTGCAACTGCTGGAAGCAACGGCCGTTCAAATCGAAGGTATCCAGATTTTGGTGCAGGCGTACCTCTACGAACAGGAAATCCAGCTGCTGGAATGCCGCCTGGAGCTAAAAAATGTGCTGAGCAGCCAGACCTTACAGCTAAAAGAGCGGTTACAGGCTGGTTTGGTGCAGACGTTGGTGCCAACGGCCGTTCAGGAAAGCGGCCTCTACGAAGAGTACGTCCTTCTGCTCATACCTAGCGAAAAAATCAACATGAGCCAGTTTGTAACCGACAAAGCCCAACTGCTGGCCCGCTTCCTGCGTTCCCAGCGGGAAGTGATTAGCAGCAGCGACGTGGCCACCACCCTGGCTACCCGCGTCCATTACTCCGAAAAAGATGTCACCATTTTGGATTGGGAAGGCGGCGTTGTAATTGCCGTAGATGCTGATTTTCAATCGGAAATTGAGGTGATTAAGATTGCCAACACCCAACTGCTGCGCTACCGCATGATTGACCAGCGCATTGACAAGAAGTTGGAAACGCTCCGTGCGGATCTGGCCCATCGCCCGCGCCGCAGCCTGCTGCCCAGTGCCTCCCGCCGCACCTTGCAGCAAATTCTGCAAGAGCGGCTCACCCTGCTGCTCGATTTTGAGCGCATTGACCAGGAATTGCTGATGATTGGCGATTGGTACACGGCCCAACTTTACCGCGCTGCCTTCGACGAGCTGTACATGGACGAATGGAAGCAAACCGTCAAAACCAAGCTGGAAAGCCTGGAATCCATTTTGCAGGTGGTTCAGGACAACTTTTCCGTCTCCTGGTCCTTCTTTTTAGACATGGTACAACTCGTTGGCTGGCTGCTCCTGCTGCTGGGCTACATCGTGCTATTTTTCCTCGATTTGCGGCTTTATTGATGGCCGAGGGTATTGGTGAAAACGGCCGTTGTCTTCGCCTCAACTGCCTCCAAAGTAGCCCCCGGCATCAACTCGAGCAGCGTTAGCTGCCCATCCACAAAGCCAAACACCGCCAAATCGGTGATGACCATGTCCACTGCGCCCAGCGCCGTGAGCGGCAGGGTGCATTCCGGCACGATTTTGGCCGCGCCGTCCCGGCTGGCGTGGGTCATCGTGATGATCAGCCGCTTGGCCCCGGAGGCCAAATCCATTGCCCCACCGACGCCTAGCAGCGGCTTGCCCGGCACGGCCCAGTTGGCCAGATTGCCCGCCTCATCCACCTGCAAACCGCCCATGATGGCCACGTCCACATGCCCGCCGCGAATCATGGCAAACGAGTCCGCGCTGTCGAAGTAGCTGCTGCCGGGCAGGGCCGTCACCGGAATTTTGCCCGCGTTCACCGGGAAGTCCATTGCGCCACCCGCTTCTGGCGCGGGACCCACGCCCAACATGCCATTTTCTGTGTGCAAAATGATGCCGTGCTCCGGCGTAATGAGATCGGCCACCAGGGTGGGAATGCCCACACCCAGGTTGACCACATCGCCCGGTTTTAGCTCCTGCAAGGCGCGTTCCGCAATGAGCATCCGCACGTCGCCCGCCTTCTTGGCTCCGCCGTCAATTGAGGCAGAGCTGCCTAAATCTTCCAGGGTGGTGTGGGCCTGCACCAAAATGTCTACGTAGCAGCCGGGGGTGTGAATTTCGTTGGGATCGAGTGCGCCCAGCGGCACAATCTCTTCCACTTCGGCAATAACGAGATCGGCGGCGGTGGCCATCGCCTTGTTGAAATTTTGCTCGGTCATGCGGTAAACCAGATTGCCTGCCTCGTCGGCACGCCATGCGCGGATGAGCGCCACGTTGCCCCGCAGGGCCGGCTGGAAGACGTGCAGCACGCCGTTGATCAGCTTCGTCTCTTTGCCTTCCGCCAGCACCGTTCCGGCAGCGGTTGGCGTGTAAAAGCCGCCAATGCCCGCTCCGGCGGCGCGCATCGCTTCGGCCAATGAGCCTTGGGGAATGAGCTCCACTTCCATCGCGCCGGATTGAGCGGCGGCCACTGCCTCCTTGTTGCTGGTAAAGAAGGAGCCAATTGCTTTTTTGATTTGCCCGTTGCGCAGCAGGCGTCCGCCGCCGAGGCCCGGCTCACCCACGTTGTTGGCCACGTAGGTCAGGTCGCGTACGTCGGTCTCCGCCAGCGCGTGCAGCAGGTGGACGGGGTTGCCGGTCATGCCAAAGCCGCCAACGAGGATGGTGTCGCCGTTTTTGATGTGGGAAACGGCCGTTCCCAGGGAAAGTTGTGGTTTTTTATTCATGCCGGAATCTTATCACAATTTGGTGACACGGGTTGCGAATTTTGGGGGCGGAACGGCCGTTTTGTGATAACCTTGTAGGCAACTCGTTAACCCAAACCTGACAGGTTTTTTAACTTACTTCTCGAATAATATTCATCTGGTAAACCTGACAGGTTTTTAGAGAGGAACCTGATGCGAAACTACTTACACATTCACCTTAACGATCAAACCGTGACCAGCCAGCCAATGGAAGGCGAAGCGCTGGTAATGGCTGGTCGGTATCTCATTGCCAAAACGCTGGGGGCAAGCGGCGCGGCCCACGTGGACCCGCTGGGGCCAGACAATCCGCTTATTTTTTCGGCGGGGCCGCTGGCAGGCACCACTTTTTCCAACGCCAACCGGCTTAGCGTGGGCTGCAAAAGCCCGCTCACGGGCGGCATCAAGGAAGCCAATTCCGGCGGTACGCTGGCTTACGCGATGGGGCGCATTGGTGTGGCCGGGTTCACCCTGCACGGCCAATCGGACGACTGGCTGGTGCTGCATTTTGATAAAGAGGGAAATCTTTCCTTTGACAATGCGACCCCGTACCTGGGCAAAAACAACAGCGAAACGGCCGATTTGCTCACCGAAAAATATGGCAAAAAGATCAGTTTTGCCCTGTGTGGCCCGGTGGGTGAATATCAGGGCTTACTGGCGGGCGTCACTATCAGCGACAGCGAAGGACGTGCTTCCCGGCTGGCGGCTCGTGGCGGCGTGGGCGCGGTGATGGGCAGCAAGAAGGTGAAGGCAATTGTCATTGAGCTACACAAAATGCCCAATTTGCACGACCGCAAAAAGACGCTGGACGCGGTGCGCACTTACGCCAAATGGATTCAGGAAGACCCGACGATCCAGAGCGTGTACACACCTATCGGCACAATGGCGATGGGGGATTTTACCAACCACATCGGCGGCATTCCGGTGAACAATTTCACGCTGGGAGCGCAGGTGAATGACGAAGAAGAAACGTTCACGATGGGCGGCGACTACATCACGGAGCTAAACAATTCGCGTGGGGGCAACATGTCGCACGCCTGTATGCCGGGCTGCACCATTCAGTGCAGCAACGTGTACGTAAACGCCGAGGGCAAAGAAGTGACGTCCCCGGTGGAGTACGAGACGTTGGCGTTGTTGGGCACCAACTGCGGCCTGCGCAATCCAGATCATCTGGCAGAAATGAACCAGCTTTGCAATGAGCTGGGCATTGACACAATTGAGACGGGCGCAACGATTGCGGTGCTGATGGATGCGGGGCTGGCTCCGTTTGGCGATCTGGCGTTTATGCGGCGGGTGTTTGCGGAAATGAAGGCGGGGTCGGCAGACGGCCGTATTTGGGCGCAAGGCACCGCGCGGGTAGGGGAACATTACGGTTTTCATCGCGTGCCGGTCATCAAAAAGCAGGCCATATCCGCTTATGACCCGCGCGTTATCGAAGTGACAGGTATCTCCATGATGACCTCGTCGCAGGGGGCTGACCACACCACGGGCAACGTGCCCAAGGTGGATTCTCGCAACAAGAGCGCGGCAGAGCTGATGCAAATGAGCCTGGAATCGCAAATTGCCTGTGCGGCGGTTGATTCGATTGGATTATGTGTATTCGGCCGTTTTGTTACCAATCCGAACGTGGCCTTTTTAGCCGATACGGTGAATGCTGCTTTGGGCACGGCGCTAGAGCCAACATTTTTCCAGAAAGTGGGCCGGGCTACGCTGCGGTTAGAGCGGGAATTTAACGTGGCGGCTGGTTTTGCGGAGGCGGATGATAATCTACCCGATTTCTTCTACGCCGAAGAGCTGCCGCCTACCAACCAGGCCGCCCGTTTTCATGCAGCAGACGTGCATCACATTTACGACATGCTGGATGAGGTTGGGGTGCAAGGAATTCCGGAGGAATACGGCCGTTCCGCTGGTTAATGGCTAATTGTAAATGATAAACGATGACGGGCTGGCCTGCGGTAGTGGGCCAGCCTTTTTTGTCACTGTTTCATGGCTGGCAAGTTGCTTTGAGGTAAAATGGGGCGCGGTATGGAACTTGAGAAGACAATCCGCACGATGGGTGCCTTGTGCCCACTCCCCACGGCGATGGCCGAAACTGAATGGGACCTGGACACCCATCTGGATCAGGAAACCGAAGATGATCAAGAAAGCCTGGCCCGGGTGCTCATCCACAATGACGATGTGACGCCGATGGATTTTGTAGTCGTCATTTTGCAGCGCATCTTTCAGCTTTCCCCACTGGAGGCTGAGCATGTGATGATTACTGCGCATTTTAATGGGCTGGCCCTGGTGGCCACACTGCCGCTAAGTGAAGCTAAAACAAGGGTGGGGAAAGCCCATTTTGCTGCCCAACTGGAGGGATATCCCCTCATGTTTACCATTGAACTGATTTAACCACGCAGACCCTAAGGGTTTTGCACTCGACTATTTTGTCTCAAAGAGCTGCAAACCCTCAGGGTCTCATCAGGCAAGTCTTAAATATTTTGGAGGAATTATGAAGTTTAGTATGGCTGCTGCTGGCCCGTTGGGTCGGGCATTAATTGAACGGGATCACGATGTTCTGTCACCCTCGTACACGCGTGAATATGCGTTGGTTGTAGACAAGGCTGAAGGGTCGGAGGTGTGGGACATAGACGGCCGTCGCTACATTGATTTTATGGCTGGGATTGCGGTGCTGAATGTGGGGCATCGTCACCCGCGTGTGGTGGAGGCGGTGCGGGAACAGATTGACAAGTTCTGGCACATCTGCCTGGCAGATTTTTATTATCCGCAGGCAGTTGAATTGGCTGAAAAATTAAGCGCGGTGGCTCCGATGAACGGCCGTAATCGGGTCTATTTTGGCAATTCGGGTACCGAGGCAGTGGAAGCGGCGATCAAGCTGGCCATGTACAAAACCGGACGTACCCGCTTTATTGGTTTTTTGGGTGCATTTCACGGCCGTACACTAGGCTCTCTGTCTTTTACCGCCAGTAAATCGGTACAGCGTGCCAACTATGTTTCGGGCGTGAAGGTCTACCATTTGCCATACCCCAATGAATATCGTCCGATTTTGGCTAAAAAGAACCAGGAAAGCTGTGGCCATGCAGTGATTCATTATCTGGAAGATATGATCTTCCGTACCACCCTGGCACCAGAAGATGTTGCCGCTATTGTTGTGGAACCCATTCAAGGTGAAGGGGGCTACATTGTGCCGTCGCCCGGCTTTTTTGCCAAGCTGAGGGAGATTTGTGACCGGCACGGCATCATGCTGATTGTAGACGAGATTCAAAGCGGCGCGGGGCGTACCGGTAAATGGTGGGCCATCGAACACGAAGGCGTGGAGCCAGATATTGTTTGTTTTGCCAAGGGTGTTGGCAGCGGCATGCCTATCGGCGGCATTATTGCCCCGGAAGCGATTATGGATTGGAAGCCGGGGTCGCATGGCAGTACGTTCGGGGGGAACCCAATAGCGGCGATTTCGGCCCTGGCTACCTTGCAGGTGATTGAAGAAGAAAATCTGCTGGCCCGCGCTGAAGAAACGGGGCGCTACATCAAAGACGCGCTGATTGAAATGGAAGGTCGGCATCCCAGCCTGGGGGATGTGCGCGGGCGTGGCTTGATGGTTGGTATGGAGTTTGTGAAAGATCGGGAAACTAAGGAGCGGGCCGTGCAGCTGCGCGACTACGTGATTCAGCACGCTTTTGAAGATGGCTTGCTGCTCATTCCTTGCGGTACCAACTCGATCCGCATGACGCCGCCGCTGAATATTCCACACCATCTGGTAGAGGAAGGTTTGCACAAGTTTGAGGCAGCATTGACTGCGGCCGAAGCGAAATATATGTGATGATAGGTACGAGAATTTCTGAACTTAAAGCAAAATTACGCGGCGGTGTGGCTCCGGCATTGGCTACGCCTGTTTTGGCAGACGGGATGACGGTGAATACGGCCGTTCTGCCCAACCTCATCAATTTTCTGCTAGATGCGGGCGTGAGCGGCCTGTTTGTGGGCGGCACCACTGGCGAGGGCGTGCTTTTAAGCGAACTTGAGCGGATGCGACTGCATGAAACGGCCGTATCGGTGGTAAACGGCCGTGTGCCCGTTATCTGCCATACCGGAACCAACCAGCTCGCCTCCACCCTGGCGCTCTGTCACCATGCAGAAACAGTCGGGGCAGATGCAGTGGCTGTGGTGACCCCATTTTTCTACAAAATGGATGACAATGGCCTGGCTGATTTTTACCATGCGGTTGCCGCCGCCAATCCCAACCTGGCGCTGATGCTTTACGACATTCCTCAACTGGCTGTCAACGGCATTTCACCTGCTTTGATGGCCCGGTTGGGCAGCGAAATCCCGTCGCTGCTAGGCATCAAATCTAGCCGGCCAGACGCCCAAATTGTGCGGCAGCTCATTGACGCCGCCGCGCCGCACCTGCTCTTTTTGGTGGGTAACGAGGCGGCGGCGCTGGGCATGTTGGCCTTAGGGGCCGATGGCTTGATTAGTGGCTTGAGTACGGCCGTTCCCGAACCGTATGTGGCGCTAACCAAAGCATTTTTCAGGGGTGACATGGCCGAAGCGCAGCGACAGCAGCGGCAAATCAACGCTTTGTTGGCCCAACTGCCCGGCGGGGCGCGCATCGGGGCGATTAAACAAATTCTCACGGGGCGGGGTGTGGCGATGGGTACGGCCGTTCCCCCACGCCCCATGCCCACAGAAGATATCTGGCTGAAGATACGGCCGTTGCTGGACAACGCAAAATAGTCCAGAGACCAGAAGATCAGATGCCCAGGTGCAGAGCAAACAAAAATCTGTGTAATCTGTGAAATCTGCGGTTTTATATCATGCAAAAATTACTTCTTTTCGACATTGACGGCACGCTTATCCGCAGCAACGGGGCGGGGCGGCTTACCCTGGCCTATGCGTTAGAGCGGCTGTTTGGCACCAGTGGTCCGCTAGATAGCTACAACATGAGCGGCAAAACCGACCCGCGTATCATCACCGATCTGTTAACGGCCGTTGGCATTCCGGCAAAAGAGATTCAGAGGCAGTTACCTGCCATCTATGAGCTGATGGCCGAGCATGGCCAAAAAGTATTCTGGGAAAAAGGAATGACCGCCTGCCCTGGTGTGCCAGACCTGTTGGCTAAACTGGCCATGCAAGATGATGTACTGGTGGGGTTGCTTACGGGCAATTCGCAAATCACTGCCCCGTTAAAGCTGTCGGCCGCAGGGATTGATCCGCTGCAATTCAAGGTTGGGGCATATGGCTCAGACGCGCTAGACCGCAACGACTTGCCCGCAATTGGCATGGCTCGCGCCCACCAGTTGACCGGGGACGCGTTCAATGGTAACAATACGGTCATCATTGGCGACACGCCAGCGGATGTGTTATGTGCCAGAGCGGGAAAGGCAACGGCCGTTGCCGTGGCCAGCGGCTGGCACGCCGCTACAACCCTGGCTGAATATCATCCTGACCATCTCTTTGAGAATTTATCCCATACAGAACAAATCCTAGAGGTCTTGCTTGCATAATTTTTGGGAGGGAAACAACGGTGGAGAAAAAAGAAACGGCTAATTTAAAACTACATGGCACAAAACCCACAACGCTCAATCTTGAGCAATTGCACGATTGGGTTGTTTGGCAGTTCCCCAAAAAGTGTGTTCCGGGCAAAGGATTCTGTGGTGCTGTCCACCCACCACTGGAAAAGCATGGTTGGTTCCCCGCCGTTATCAACCCCGACAAACAAGAAGCCCAGATACATGGGCACCTGCCAAAACCTTATGCAACGCCGGAATTAGCAGCAGAATATTTTCACCAAAAGAGTTGACCGCTAATCCAAATATTTGCCACAGAGGATACCGAGCGTTAAAGATGCATTGCTTAGAATTCTCTTTATCCTCTGTGGCTTTTGCGGAAAGATCCTAAATGACCGTGTCGTCTGGGATGACGGCGTTTTTAGGCACAATAATAATGTTATCTCGTGCCACCCAGTTTGGCCCTTCGCCGTCTGGACGATTTGGTATATTCTTGATGATGACATTTCGGCCAATGCGCGCATTTTTGTCAATAATTGCATTAGCAATTGAGCTACCTTTGCCAATACCTATATCCGGAATGCCTTTTTGGGCATTATCAGCCAACATCGCTTCAGATTCATAATAATCGCCACCCATGATGATGGTTGATTCGATGGTGGTATCGTCTTTGATAATGCTGCGCAAGCCAATGACGGCATTGTTGATGGTTGATTTGGCAATACGGCAGCCATCTGTCAGCAGGACATTGTGCATGGTAGCGCCACTTATTTCGGAAGCAGGCAAAAAACGGGGGCGTGTATAAATGGGGCTGGTGGGGCTGTAAAAATCAAACGGCGCATCTGGCAGAGCCATGTCCAGATTTACCTGGTAAAAGCGGCGGATGGTTCCAATATCTTCCCAATAGCCTTCAAAAATGAATCCATGCAGATGGTGGTTATTCATTGCCTGAGGCAAAATATCGCGACCAAAATCGTTTCCCTTGCCTTCTAGTAGTTCAAACAGGACATCGGTGTTAAACACGTAGATGCCCATTGAGGCCATGAACGGCCGTTCCGCCCCAGGCCAGCTTGCCATGACATCTAACTCGGCAGATGTTTTCGGTTTTTCCTTGAATTCTACGATTCTATTTTCAGCACCCAGTTTCAGAATACCCAAACTTGAAGCTACATCCTGGCCAACAGGCTGCACCGCTACGCTGACATCTGCGCCAACAGCGACATGTTCCTCCACAAATTGCCGGTAATCCATCCGGTAAAGGTGGTCTCCAGCCAGAATGAGCGTGTATTTGGAACCGGCTTGCCTAATTTCAATGGATTGTTTGCGCACGGCATCGGCCGTGCCCTGGTACCAATCCGCGCTGGTTGGCTTTTGTTCAGCCGCCAAAATTTGTACCCAGCCTGGTGAAAAAACATCCCGATTATAGGTACGGTGAATATGGCGATGCAGAGAGACCGAATTAAATTGGGTCAGAATCGCAATTTTATCAATGCCCGCATGAAGGCAACCGCTCATCGGAATGTCAATTAAGCGGTATTTGCCTGCCAACGGCACGGCCGGTTTTGCCCTTTCTTTGGTTAACGGATACAGACGCGTGCCAGCACCACCACCAAGAATTAACCCGAGTACATCTTGCATTTGCATTTGGATTCCCCTTCCAATCGTGTGACATCAAATTTAGGTATATTTTGCTCCCCACACCGTAATTAAAACAGAGAAACTGGTTTTCGACCACATCGTATCTTGCCAACAGCGGCTTCATAGTCAAGAGACTAATGGCACACGAATACGGCAACTTATTTTAGCATGCATGATAGATGAGCATTAAGCAATTTCTGCAACGATTTGCATTTTGTTTGGTATAATTTTAAAGTTAATGAATCGGGGTGTTTTCCCGATATGTAATGTAGAACCCGCAGATGTTTAACTGCTTTTTAGCAATTGCTTAAACATGGCAGGGCACGAGGCATATTTGGCAAGGAGAATGACAAAATGGCAGGTTTAGGTGTACCAGAACTTTTAATTATCTTGGCTGTGGTGCTGCTTGTATTTGGGGTTGGGCGTATTAGTCGCATTGGCTCTGAGTTGGGTAAAGGTATTAGCGCCTTCCGCGAAGGTGTGCGTGAGGGCAGCAAAGAAGAAGACGAGAAGGCAAAGAACGATATTGAAGCGTAATTTTTAGGTGAGTTAGCTTTTTATGGATAGCTTTTTTGGCATCGGTTTTCCTGAGCTTGTCCTCATCTTGATTGTGGCTGGGATTGTGATGGGGCCTGAACGCATTGGGATGGCTGCTCGCTGGTTAGGGCGCACGACGGCTCAGCTGCAAAAGATTTCGCGGGGTTTTGTGCGTCAGCTAAATCAGGAGTTGGATAACTCTAGCGATGGACAGGCGCTTAAGGAAACGATGCAAGAGTTACAGCAACTGCGTAAGGAGTTGACGGATTTGCGTGGTGAGGTCACTCAAACAACCAGTGAGGCTACCAAATCTGGCCGACAAGCGTTTGAGGATATTAATAACAGTATCAAGCCGCCGTCTTTGAAATTGCCTGCTGCACCGTCCGTACCAGCTACAGATACGCCAAGTAATGGCAAAGAAAGTGCTGCTGGGCAAAATGGTGTTGGGGGGGCGAAAGTAGAAGAAGATAAGATGGATACGGCCGTTCCTCAACTTCCCACCTTGCTAGACATACCCGACGACCCTGAATAATGGCTAAGGCAACGCATCCCTCCAATACACCCATGAACGAAGAACAACTACCGGAAGCTGGCAATCTTACGTTGCTAGAGCATTTGAATGAGCTGCGCATTCGGCTGACCTACGTGGCTGTGGCTTTGCTGGTAACAACTGCCCTTAGCTTCGCCTTTGCCGAGCCAGTTTTGCAATATCTGCTTGGCCCATATGCCGAAAGCGTCAATGGTGTGGTGGAGTTGCAAACCTTAGAGCCAACGGAGGGGATAGAAACATTCTTCAAAGTCTCCTTGCTGGCTGGCGCTATCTTCTCTATGCCTGTGATTTTGTATCAGTTTTGGCAATTTATTGTCCCAGGTCTCACGCGGGATGAGAAGCGGTATGTCTACATCTTTTTGCCCAGCACCCTCATCTTGTTTGCTTTGGGGATTTTATTTGCCTGGTTTGTGTTGATTCCTGCGGCCGTTTTCTTTTTGGCTAACTTTTTAGGCACCATTTTCAAAACAGACTGGACGCCAAGGGGCTACATTGGCTTTGTATTGCGCATGTTGTTTTGGATTGGCATTGCCTTCGAGATGCCAGTGGTCATTTACTTTATCGCCAGAGTTGGCGTGGTGACGGCCAAAGCGCTGCGCGAGCAATGGCGCTTTGCCATTGTGGGCATTGCGGTGCTGGCTGCGGTTATTACCCCCTCCATTGACCCTGTAACCATGCTGTTGACAATGGCTCCGTTGCTGGTTTTATACGTACTCAGCATCGGTTTGGCTGTGATTGGGCAGCGTCAGTTTGAACGCTCTGTGGCCATTGAGTAACCTATTTTGGTAGCCGCCCATCCTTTCTGTACGCTTGGATTACAAATTCAGATTGGATCGTGAACGGTAATGGAAATGCCATCTACGCGCTGGCTGAGTAGGTAAGCAGCCAATCCCCCACCCAAAAACCCAAAAAGATGTGTCTGCCAGGAGATGCCACCCCCTTGCGGCAGCACACCCCAAATAATCCCGCTGTAGAGCAAAAGCACAACAAGCGCAATGGCAATGGCTCGGCAGCTTCGTTCAAAGTAGGCAGAAAGCAGCAAGAAGCCAAAGTAGCCAAAGATGAGGCCGCTGGCTCCAAGATGAACCGACGCGCGAGGCCCGATGAACCAGGTGCCAAGCCCCCCCACGAACACCACGACAAAGGAGATGAGGAAGAAATCGCGTAGGCGACGGGAAAACATCACAATGCTGCCTAGAATAAGGAGCGGCCCGGTGTTTGCCAAGAGATGGCGAAATCCGCTGTGCAACAAGGGTGCCCACAAGATACCCCACAGACCACTCAGGGTGCGGGGATGCACCCCAAAGCTGTCTAATCTACCGCCGAAAATTAGCTGATCCACGATTTCGATTAGCCACAACAATGCCACAAAACCACCAATAACAAGTAAGGGCGTTTTTAGCTGCTGCTGTAAGTTGGGTTGACTGTCTCTTTCGTGCATTGGGAAACCTTTCGCCTGTGTCTAACGTGTGTGAAGCAAATGACAGAGGCTGTTTGAAAACGAACGGAGATTGCTCTGTTGTTTGCTTATTTGCCCAGTACGCAGAACAAATGGCTTGGTTGCTTGTTTCAAATATTAGCTAAACAGTTCGCTGCGGAGCACGATCACTGCCAGAACGCCAATTATTAGCAGTCCGACAGCCAGCCCAGTGACGATACGGCCGATTCCCACCCCACTCTCAGCTTCAATGGTTACGGCCGTTTCTTCTGAAATATCTATGCCAATCGGCGTTGCCACAGGCTGGCTCAATTGGGCAGAAACGGCCGTTGCTGGCTGCGTAGCCGCCTGTGTGGATGTGGCGGTTGCTGGCGGCAGGGTGGCGGTTGGCGGCACCGTCGGGGTTGGCGTGGGCGGCATGGGCCGCACCAGCAGCAGATCGCCCGGCTGCAAAATGGCATTTGCATCAATGTTGTTTAACGTCAAAAGCGCATCTAGCGATAAGTTATAACTGAGCGCCACTTCCCACAGCGTCTGCCCCCTGCGCACCGTGTGGTACAAAATCGGCGTGGGGGTGGGTGGGGGCGCTTCGTCGGGAGCCAAACGCACCCGAATTTGCTCCCCCGGCTGCAAAATGGCATCTTCTGGCAAGCCATTGAGCCACAAAATATCGCCCAACTTCACGCTGTACTGCACCGCAATGCTCCATAGCGATTGCCCTTCTAGCACGGTGTGCATGGTTGGAGGCGTAGGGGTTGGCGGCGGCGGCTGCCCATCTGCCAGACGGATGGTGATGTGGTCGCCCGGCTGCACGACAGCGTTGGCTGGCAGGCTGTTGAACAGCAGCAAGTCCGACAGCGCAACTTCATAGTGGGCAGCCAGCGACCAGAGCGCTTGCCCATCTTGCACCACATGCACAATCGAGCCATCCTCCCCCGGCTGTGCCAGGGTTATGGGCGTGATGAACAGGGGTTCGGGGCTGTCATCCGCCGCAGGAGGGGGTGGCGCATCAGACGGTTGCCCTACGACGAGTACATAGAAATTTTCGTTGCCGTTGGTGGCAAAGCCGGTGCCTGCTTCCTGGTAGCGGCTGGTGATAAGCGTGTTGTAATGAACGGGGCTGTTTGCCCACCAGTTCAGCCCCGAAGAAGCGCTCATGCCCGTGCCGCCCACAATGTTTTCGCTGACGCGCCCCACGTAGCCTGCGGCGTTGGCTCGGCTTTGTGGTGTGGAACCACCCGCGCCAACGTGGCTGCTAAAAACCGTGTTGGCCGCCATGTAGTTGGCCTGGTTTTGGGCTGCGGTGGCCAGGGCGCTGCTGTATTGGAAGGGCACCAGTCCGTTATTGGACCGAAATTGGTTGACTGCTTGAAAAATAGCGGAGGCGGATTGCGCCTGTACGGCCGTTGCCTCCCCCACCAGCAACAAAAGGCAAACCAGAATGCCAATGATGATTTTTTTGAACATGCCAGAACTATATCAACTGAAACGGCCGTTACCAACATAACAAAAAAGCCTCTGGCTTCCCAGAGGCTTTTTTTAATTTATTATTTACCCTTCGTACATGGCCTCAATTTCTTCCGAGAAGTTTTCATTGATGATGCGCCGCTTAATCTTCAAGGTTGGCGTTAGCTCACCATCCTCAATGGTAAAGTCACGCGGCAGCACGCGGAAGTTACGCACATGCTCCACACGGGCAAATAGCTGATTCACCTTCTCATCAATCTCTTTCTGGAGGTGTTCAATCAAAACCGGATGCTCGTGCAGTGTTTGCCCCTCAAGATTATGCGCCTGAGCAAATTTTGCCGCAGCATCCGGGTCCAGCGTAAGCAGCGCCGTTAAAAACCGCCGCCGTTCGCCAATGACCACCGCCTGCGAGACCAAATCCAGATTTTTCAACGCCGCCTCAATATTCTTAGGAGCAATGTTCTTACCACCAGAGGTAATAATGATTTCCTTTTTACGGCCGATAATCTTTAAGAAACCATCCTCATCAAACTCACCCAAATCGCCAGAGTGCAGCCAGCCATCTACCAGGTCTTCTTCTGTTGCGGTTGGGTTTTTGAAGTAGCCCATGAAAACATTGGGGCCTTTCACCAAAATTTCATTGTCTGGCCCCAGCTTCACTTCCGAGCCTGGCCACGCCTGACCCACCGTGCCAACCTTGATAGCGCCTGGGCGATTGGTTGTCGTTGGCCCGCAATCTTCAGACTGTCCGTATAGTTCCATGATGGGCAAATCCAAACTACCCAAAAAATGCAAAATATCTGGCGAAATAGGCGCGGCCGAGGTAATGAGTATGCGAGCCTCTGTCATGCCCAGCCCCTCTTTTACAGTAGAGAAGACCAGTTTGTTTGCCAGATTGTATTGCAAGGCAAGCAAGCCACTTGGTGCCTGCCCTCGGTTGCGCAGATTGGTCACCTTGCTGCCAACCCCACGCGCCCAAGAGGCAATTTTTGCCTTTGCCCCGGTGGCTAGCGCCATTTTGGCGGCTACACCGGCCTGGAACCGCTCAAAAATACGCGGTACGCCAAAGAAGACCGTTGGTTTTACTTCTTTCAGATTGTCATTCAGATGATCCTGAGGTGAATATTCTGCGTAGTAAACCTGGTAAGCGGCCGTAATTGCCGCATGAATAGAAAACATCTGCTCGGCAATGTGGGACAAGGGTAAATAAGAAAGGGTTCTGTCTGAAGGTACCAAATCAATAAGCCCTTGGGCATTTTTAGAGGTGGAAGACAGATTTCGGTGGGAGAGCATTACCCCTTTTGGCGGCCCGGTGGTGCCAGACGTGTAAATGAGCGTCGCCAGCTGATCTTGCTCCAGGGCATTCATGCGGGCGTCAACCACGCTTTCATCAGTCTCGTCCCCTTTGGCCATAAACGCTTCCCAGGAAAGGGTCATCGAGTCATCAATTTCGGTGCCGCGCATGAGTACAATATGCTTAAGGCAGGCAATATCATCCCGAACTTGGGCAATTTTGTCCCATTGCTGCTGGTTTTCTACCAAGATAACGCTGGAATCGGAATTCTCGACGATATATTTGCACTCTTCAGAGGAATTGGTGGTGTAAATGCCAGCCGGTGCGCCGCCAACCATCATAGAAGCAAGATCAAAGATGACCCACTCTGGCCGGTTGAAGCCTAAAATTGTGACGTTTTGACCAGGTTCTACACCCAGAGTTACTAGGGCGCGGGCGGCTTGCCGTACCTGGTTGGTATATTCTTTCCAGGATGTGGGAACCCAGGCGTTGCCGATTTTTTCATAATAGGCGGGTGCGTTGGGGCGAATACGGCCGTTTTCATGTAGCCTGTGGAGAATCGTGTCCATCTTCAAATGCCTCCTCTTTTAAGAGATCAACCGACCTGGATTATCCCTACACAATTGCAAATTTTGATTTTGGTATCAGAACCACCATAGGCCGGGCGGCTTTTGGTTGGCAAGATAGGGTCGGTCAGTTTATAAAGTTGCACAATAAATATAGGGGTTTTCTCTCAATCCTTTTTAAATTTTTATCATAACTGGGCAGCTTCTGCAATGCTATTTATCCCAAGTTCAGTAAATAAATGTCAGGAGAGAAAAAACCCAACGACTAGTGCATCGTTAAGCTAAAGTTTGTAATTATTCTAAAAATGTCCACAATTAGGACATGAGTACACATCAACACATTTACTTAAAACAAGACGAACGAACTGAACTTGAACAATTGATAAAGTCTGGCGTCCATTCAGCCCGAGTCATCGCCCGAGCCAGAGCGCTGCTCCTTCTGGACCGCAGTCAAGGGGAGGCCCGAACGATTAAGCAAGTCGTTGAGGCTGCCATGGTCAGCCAAGGCACCATCTACAACCTGAAAGAGCATTACTTCAGCCAAGGATTAAACCGTGCCCTGTACGAAAAGCAACGACCAGGGGCTAAACCCAAGATTGACGGGGCAGCAGAAGCTCATCTGGTGGCGCTAGTTTGCAGCGACCCACCTGAAGGCTATGACCGCTGGACGCTACGCTTACTGGCTGACAGGTTGGTGTCATTAGAAATCATCGACACCATTAGCCATGTCGCTGTCGGAGATGCGCTAAAAAAAATGAACTTAAGCCTTGGCAGGTGAAATCGTGGAATATGCCGCAGCCTGGGTCCCGCTTTGTGGCCCAGATGGAAGATATTCTGGACGTCTACCAACGACCCTACGATGCCGATTATCCGCAGGTTTGTCTGGATGAAATTCAGAAGGCACTACGCGCCACGCCACGCGGTTCTCTGCCACTGGAACCCGGCCAACCCAAACGGGAAGACCATGAATATGAGCGGCATGGCAAGTGCTCGCTTTTTTTAGCGGTTGAACCCTTAGCCGGTTTTCGTCGGGTTTGGGTCAGTGCGCAGCGCACCAAACTGGATTTTGCCCAGGTGCTCAAGGAACTCGTAGATGAAGTGTATCCGACAGCCAAAAAAATTGTCTTGGTGACCGATAACCTGAACATTCATCATGCTGCCTGTTTGTATGAGCGATTTACGCCGCTTGAGGCTCGCCGAATTGCCAACAAAATCGAGTGGCATTACACACCGGTTCATGCCAGTTGGCTGAACATGGCCGAGTGTGAACTGTCAGCTCTACGACGGCAAAGCTTGAAATCGCGTTTGCCCGACATGGAGACGGTGACCGCCAGAGCCAAAGCGTGGCAAGAAGAACGCAATCAAAAGCAAGTGGGCATTGATTGGCGCTTCACAACCGAGGATGCACGAATCAAGTTAAAGCGACTTTATCCAATTGTAAAAGTTCAATAATTAGCCTAACAGAGCACTAGCGTTGGGTTTCAATCGTTTGCATGCTAGCCAGATTAACGGAACATCATGTAAAGGCTCAGGCCAACGTAATACACCAGATAAAGCAACGATGCCCACAGCATCCATGGCTGGAACGCCGGGTATTGCCACCAGACGGTGAGGCACAAAATGCCCCAAATGCTGGTAAAGAATAGCGTCATTTTTTGGTAGCGAATCATGCGTGAAGGGTACAGGTATTTGATTGGTACAAATACCAAAATGGTCAGCGTGGCAATGACCCAAAAGTTAATCCAGGTGTTGGCATCGAACATGAAAAGATAAAAGACTACGACATTCCAGTATGATGGGAACCCCTTAAAGGTATGATCGTCTGTTTTGGCGTCCGACTGGCAAAACTGAAAGGCAGAAGCCAGAACGACCATCGCCACGCCCGCAATGGTGACGCTGGCAGGTAGCAGGTTAGCTTCATATAAAAATATTGCTGGAGCAATGACGTACGTTTGATAATCTATGATGTTATCTAGCAGTGCCCCATCGAAGCCAGGTAGCAGCCCTTTTACCTTGAAGCGGCGAGCCAGGGTGCCGTCCAGGCTGTCTACCAGGGCGGCTAACCCTAGCCAAAAGAAGGCGGCTTGCCATTGGTGCTGCACCGTGGCCATGATGGCCAGCAGACCCCACAAAGCTCCTGTAGCCGTAAATAGATGAACGCCCCAAGCCAGCACTAACGGCCGTTCAACCTGTAAGTTGAGATTCATTTTCGACATAACTATTCCTGCTTCTCACTCAAAATTGATTGCTGAACTTTAAGGGATACCCGTATGTAAGTCAATACAATTCCCTTAATTTCGCCACAACCATTTAGGAATGATGCCTCCTGGTTAAAGCTTGCCGCAAGATAGCGTGGCTCCGCTCCCCAGAACTTTATTTTCACGATAAAAACTCTACCATAGTTGCTTCACCCTGGCCTACACCTACACAAAGTGTGGCCAGCCCGTAGCGCATCGCCTCGCCTGCCTGGGCACGGCGGCGCATCTCGTGCAGCAGGGTGGTGAGGATGCGTGCACCAGAGCAGCCCAGAGGGTGCCCCAGGGCGATGGCTCCGCCGTTGACATTGGTAATTTCCTCACTAAGGCCGAGTTCGTGCAAAACAGCCAGCGACTGCACGGCAAACGCTTCATTTAGCTCGGCCAGATCAATGTCTGCCAGCGCGATGCCCGCGCGCTCCAGCGCTTTGCGGGTGGCGTTGACGGGGCCAAGCCCCATGACGCGGGGGTCTACACCTGCCGCGGCTGAAGCAACCCAGCGGGCCATCGGCTTTAGACCCAGTTCTTGGGCTTTGCTGGCGGACATGAGCAGCAGGGCGCATGCGCCATCATTCAGGCCGCTGGCATTGCCTGCTGTTACCGTGCCGCCCTTGCGAAAGGCGGGGCGGAGCTTGGCCAAGACCTGTGGGCTGGTGTCCAGCTCGTAACCATTGGCGGTTTTCTTGATGCGCGGGTGTTCATCTGTGTCCACAATGATGGGGTCCCCTTTGCGCTGGGGAATAGCTACGGGAACGATTTCGGCCTGGAAACGGCCGTTTACAATTGCCTCCCACGCCCGTCGCTGACTTTCAAAGGCAAATGCATCCTGCGCCTCGCGAGAAATTTCGCCCCCTTCAATTTGCCCGGCACAGCTCATCTCGTAGATGTTTTCGGCCGTTTCGCCCATCGCTTCTAGCGGGAAAATCGCCTCCATTTTGGGGTTCGGGTAGCGCCAGCCCAGTGTGGTGTCGTAGCCAATGATGTTGCCCGATGGCCCCCAGGCGCGGGAATTTTTGGGGAAAGAGTATGGAGCGCGGCTCATGCTTTCCACCCCGCCAGCAATAAAAATGTCTCCTTCCCCGCATTTGATGGCGCGCGCCGCCTGGTTCACCGCGTTCAGCCCGCTGGCACAGAGCCGGTTAAACGTCACGGCCGCCACCGAGTCGGGCAGCCCGGCCAGCAGCGTGGCCATGCGCGCTACGTTGCGGTTGTCTTCGCCAGCCTGGTTGGCGCAGCCAAAATACACTTCCTCAATTTGCTGCGGGTTGATGCCTGTTCGTTCCAATAAAGCTTTGATAACCAGCGCGCCCAGGTCATCCGGGCGCACATCGGCCAGCGCCCCGGCGTGGCGGCCAATGGGGGTTCTTACTGCATCAATAATGACAACGTCGTTCATAAAAACTCTCCTGATGATAAAAACTATCCGCAGATTTCGCAGATTAGCGCAGATTACTAGAGACAAAATCTGCGAAATCTGCGTTAATCTGTGGCTGAATTCATACTTTCGATATGGTCTATTATATCTGACGGGGTAGGTTTGGTAACAGGTTTGATTGGTAAAACGGCCGTTTCCACCATAGAATTAGCGCATGAGCAATTGGGAAAACATTGTGGGGCACAATTGGGCTGTGGAGATGCTGGCAAGTGGTTTGGCCAACGACCGGCTGGGCCACGCTTACCTCATCACCGGGCCAGAGCAGATTGGCAAGACGACCCTGGCGCGTACCTTTGCCCAAGCTTTGAACTGCGAAGCGCCAGAAACGGAACGGCCGTGTGGCCGCTGCCGTCCCTGTAAACTAATTGGTTTGGACAGGCACCCCGATGTAAAGCTAATCGTGCCGGAAGTAAGCGGTCGGGGCAAGCTGACGCTCAAAATTGAGACGATTCGCCAGTTGCAGCAAGATTTAAACCTGTCGGCCTACGAGACGCGGTACAAAGTGGCGATTTTGGAGCGGTTTGACGCCGCCACCATCGGCGCGGCTAACGCCTTTTTGAAGACGCTGGAGGAGCCGCCGGGCAAGGTGGTGCTGTTGCTCACCGCTACGGATGCCGACATGCTGCTGCCCACGATTTCCTCCCGCTGCCGCACGCTGAATTTACGGCCGTTACCCCCCGACCTCATCGAAACCAGCCTGGCAACCCGCTGGCGCGTTCCCGCAGAAAAAGCAACCTTGCTGGCCCATCTGGCAGACGGCCGTTTGGGCTGGGCGGTTCAGGCGTCTGAAGACCAAACCATTTTGCAAACCCGCGCCGAGCAGCTGAGCCATTTGCATGAAGCGCTGGCTGGTTGGCGTTCCCACCGCTTTTCCCTGGCGGATAAACTGTCTCGCAAGCCCGAAACCTTGCCCGATCTGCTCAAAACGTGGCTCAGTTGGTGGCGCGATCTCACCCTGCTGAACCAGCGGCAAGGCCACCCCGTCAGCCTGCTGCTCACCAACGTGGACGAGATTGAGCGGCTGGAGCCATTGGCCGCTGCCTGGAGCGAGGCGCAAATCAACATTAGCCTCAACCAGACCAACGAGGCGCTCTGGCAGCTGGAACGGAACGCCAACACCCGGCTGGTTGTGGAGAATTTGCTCCTCATCTACCCCCTACCAGAACTGGCATAAGCCCCTGGTTAATATAAGCAAAACGAATAGTAGAACTGTGTGAACGGCCGTACCCGCGTGCCGCCTGTTCTAAATCTTTCCCTGGTCATAGATTTCGCTACAAGACCATTTGGTTTGGATCGATATTGGATCGACTTTTATCTACGCTGTTTACGTAGGTTAGCCTGGTTTGATACTGCCAATTACTCATTTGCTTGCGCTGGCAGCTCCTGCCATTTGTTGTTTGTCGAACTGCGTGCCCCAAACCGGCTCTATCTGCGGCACTGTTGGCGCGAAGCACAACGTTTATAGCGAGGGAAATTTTTAAGATGAAAGTTGCAAAGTTGATAAAAATAGCTGGACCTGCCTTGTTTTTTCTGTTGCTGACAAGCTGGGTCATCGTGCCAGGGTCATCGCCCGTGCGGGCAGAGGTGGTGGGCGGCATTGTAATTACCGTCAACACTACCGCCGATTTGGCCGACAGCACAAATTTTGACAACCATACCTGTGGCTACACCAGCGGCGCGATTTACTTCCCGGCTGGCGATGGTCAATGCACGCTGCGGCGGGCTATTTTGGAGGCGGGCGTGCGGCCCGA
Source organism: Ardenticatenaceae bacterium (assembly GCA_020634455.1). Classification (GTDB taxonomy): domain Bacteria; phylum Chloroflexota; class Anaerolineae; order Promineifilales; family Promineifilaceae; genus Leptofilum. The sequence continues at coordinate 3,941,518 of JACKBQ010000001.1, forward strand.
CACCGATCGGCCAATTTCGATTCAGTTCAATATTCCCACCAGCGATCCCAATTACAATGCCAGCTTGCAGGTGTGGGAAGTGCAGATTGATGAATCGTACGTTTGGGAACTGGACCGCCGATTTATCACCGACGATGGCGGGCAGGTGACAATTGACGGGAGTACGCAGCCAAACGGCCGTACCACTGGCCCCAAAATCATGGTCAACACCAACCGAGACAATTTGGAGACATTCGGCCGTTCTTTAGAAGTGCGTACCTCCAATAACATCATTCGCAATTTAGGCTTTATTGGCGGTGGCCAGATTATTTTGTACGAAGGTGGCAACACCGTGGAAAACAACTGGATGGGTCTGAAGGCCGATGGCAGCGGCCTCTCTCTGGCGTCGGATGCATCCACGCAGGCGATGCGCTCCATGGCGCGGGGCGGCATCATTTTGCCCAACGAAGATTCCGACAACAACATCATCCAGAATAACCGCATCATCGGCGCATCTGAACGAGCCATTCGCATAACCAGCAATGGCGACAACAACGTCATCCAAAATAACTTCATTGGGATGAATGCCAGTGGTCTGGTGCCGTCGCCATTTACCAATGGCGTCAACTGCACGCGCGAGCTGGATTACAACGCCAGTTTCTGGTATGGCGGGCGCGGCATCCAGGTGACGGGCAGCAACAACACGGTCATCAATAACCGCATTGCCGGGCTGCACGTGCCGCAATCCACCAACGATACGCCGCCCATCGCTTTGGAATTGTCGGGAGATGGCCACACGGTGACGGGCAACGTGATTGGCCGCGACACGGCCAACAACGATATTGGCGTTTGCGGGCAAGGAATGCTCCTGCAAGGCACGCAGCATCTGGTGGAATTCAACACCATCGTCCACAGCCGCAACGGTTTTGAGCCAACCGATGACGGCACTGATTTTGACACGGCAATTTTGACCCAAAGCTTCGCCACCGGCAGCAATCAGTGGCTGACGGTGCGCAAAAACACGATTCTGGATGCGGACGCGGCCACCCATCCCGACCACGTTTATCGCTTTGCGTCGCCAGGGGTACCGGTGGAGCTACGCCAGTTTAACCCGGCCAAGGTGACCAGCATCAACGGCACGACGGTGAGCGGTACGCGCGGCGATGACGCGGTGCTGCCGGGCGGTGCGGTTATTTCGGCGGCATGCCCTAACTGCACCGTTTACCTGTACGCGGATGATTTAGACGGCCGTATTGAAGCCCACGAGTTTTTAGGTGAAGCGACCGCTAATTCGGCTGGTAACTGGACGGCGACGATCTCACGGCCGTTGGGTGCCAACGAAGGGCTGCGCACGCAGAGCATGGCCAACGGCAACGGCGTCATCCACATTTATGGCGCAGGCACCACCAGCAAACTGTCCGATGTGCTCTATGTTGAGGTTTCTGAAACGGGGGACAGCCTGTACTTGCCGATGATTGTGAAATAGCGAGGTGTCTTTCGCCAGATTGGATCAATCTCAAAGATTGGTCCAATCGCGTCGAGACCTCTGGTGTATTCCAGAGGTCTTTTTGTTTGGCGCGAAAAATTGGTCGGTTGGTGTTGGGCAATCAACCGGTCGGTTGATGGATTCCCCCATGAGGTGACTAGAATAAAAAGCAGGTCATGGTGAGTCATGACCCGGCGCATGACTTCCGGCACATCTGGCAACGGCCGTTTCCCGGTACACTCGCAGCAGATTCAAAAAATTAGTCAAAGGAAGAATCCAATGTCACTCATTGTTGAAGTTAACGATTTACGCAAACAGTACAACCCGCCTGAGGGCGTTACGGCCGTTCAGGGCGTCTCTTTTGCCATCAAGCAGGGCGAAATTTTTAGCTTGCTGGGGCCAAACGGTGCGGGCAAGAGCACCACCATCTCCATGCTCAGCTGCTTGCTGGCTCCGACCGGGGGCGATGCGGTGATTGATGGGCACTCCATCAAAAATGACGGCAAGCAGGTGAAGCAGGTCATCGGCGTGGTGCCGCAAGAGATTGCCCTGTATGGCACCATCAGCGCCAAGGAGAACCTGGAATTTTGGGGCAAGATGTATGGCTTGTCGGGACAAAATTTGAAGGAACGGGTAACGGCCGTTCTCGACATCGCAGGCCTCACCGACCGGGCCAATGACAAGGTAGACACCTTTTCCGGTGGCATGAAGCGGCGCATCAACATCGCCGTGGGACTGCTGCACAATCCCAAAGTGCTGTACATGGACGAGCCAACGGTGGGCATCGACCCGCAAAGCCGCCGCCGCATTCTGGACACAGTAAAAGAGCTCAACGCGCAGGGGCTGACGGTGCTTTACACCACCCACTACATGGAAGAAGCCGAAGAGCTTAGCGACCGAATCGGCATTATTGACCACGGCCAGCTGATTGCCGTGGGTACGCAAGACGAGCTGACGGCAATGGTGGGCCAATACGACACGGTGCAGCTGGATGTGGGCGAAACAACCGAGGTCAACGGGACGCTCGTTTCTGATTTGGCCGCGCTGGACGGCGTACACCAGGCGGACGGCGAAGGTGAGCACGTGGTAGTGCAGGCCGAGGACGCCAATCTGGTGCTGCCCCGCATTTTGCAAACGGTGACGGAACACGGCCGTTCCATCCGCCGCCTGGAAATTCAAGAACCCAACCTGGAAGCGGTCTTTTTGCACCTGACAGGCCGCGCGTTAAGAGATTAGAAAGTTGGCGAGTTTGCCAGTTTGCGTGTGGGCGAGTGTACGAATGAAAAACTCGCCAACTCGCTGACTCGCCACTCGCAAACTTACAGGAAATATCATGAAAATTTGGACAATTGCCTGGAAAGATACCCTGATTCGCTTTCGGGATCGCAACGCGCTGATTTTGATGCTGCTGGCTCCGCTGGTGCTCTCCGCCATCATCGGCTCCGCTTTTGGCGGCTTCATTCGCGGCGATGATCCGGCTCCGTTTGATGCCATCCCCGTGCTGGTGGTCAACGAAGACGCGGGCGAGCAGGGGCAGCAGTTTATCGACATTTTGACCAGCGACGACCTGGCCGACCTGCTGGTCGTCACGGAAATGAATGACTTGTCGGCAGCGCGCGAGCAAGTGCAGTTGGGGGAGGCGCGTGCGGCCGTTTTTATCCCAGAAACATTCTCAGCTTCGGTTGAGGGTGGCTCTTCGACGGGCTCAGAGACGCAAATCCAGTTCTACGCCGACCCCGGTGCTACCCTCACGCCCAACATCGTGCGCGGCGTGGTGACGCAGATTGTGAATGGGTTTAATACGGCGGCTATATCTGTAGACCTGACTGTGAATCAGCTTACTGCGCAAGCCCCAACGCTTGGCCCGGCGATGGCCAGCCTGGGCACCGCGCTCAACAGTGAACTGGAAAGCCAAATCGGCCAAAACCAGCTCAGCCTGAGCCTGAACGATGTTTCCGTGGGCGAAGAAGAAGATAACCTGGGCGACATCAGCCCGTTTGCCTTCTTTGCGCCCAGCATGGGCATCCTGTTCCTTATGTTTTCCATGGTGGACGGCACCCGCTCCATTTTGGAAGAGCAGAAGGGCGGCACGCTGGACCGATTAGTCAGCACGCCCACCAGTTCGCTGGAAATTTTGCTGGGCAAGATTGGTGGCGTCTTTTTGACCGGTGCCCTGCAATTTGTGGTCTTTGTCATTGCTTCGTCGCTGCTGTTTAGCCTGAGCTGGGGCAGCTCCCCGGCAGGGTTGGCGCTGATGGTGCTGGCGGTGGTGCTGGCTTTTACCAGCCTGGGCGCATTCATCGCCGCTTTTGCGCGGGATGCCAACCAGGCCAACATCATTGGCTCGGTGGTCACGCTGGCGTTTGCTGCGCTGGGCGGCAACTTTGTGCCAGCGCAAAACTTCCCGCCCTTTTTGGAGCAGTTGAGCAAAATCAGCATCAACCGCTGGGCGCTGGATGGCTTTTCTGACCTGACGCTGTTTGGCCTGGGGCTGAACGACGTGCTGCTGGAAGTGGGCGTTTTGCTGGGCTTGAGCCTGGTGCTGATTGGGTTGGCACTGTGGCAGTTTCAGCGGCGGATAGCGCGGTAAAAGTTTGCAAGTATGCGAGTTTGCAGGTTTGCAAGTCATGTTTGCAAATGATCACTTGCAAACTTGCCACTTGCATAATTGCAAACTGATTTGGAGAAAATCATGTTCAAAAACACACTCGACATCACAAAATTGTACTTAAAAACCACTTACGGCAATCGCGGGGTGTTGATCTCGCAGTTGATTATGCCGTTGGTATTTATCTTCTTGATTGGGCAGGCGATTGGCGGTTTTGGGCCGGGCGGCAGCAGTAGCACCAATGTGACCTGGACGCTGGCCGTTGCCAATGAAGACGCAGGCGAATTGGGTGCAGCGCTGGTGGATTTGCTGGACGCGGATCCAACGCTGGAAATTCTGGCGGTGTCGCCAGAGGCAATGGCCACCACCGTAGAAAACGAAGACGCAGAAGCGGGCCTGCTCATTCCAGCCAACTTCAGCGATGAATTGCAGGCTGGCCGCAGCCTGGCGCTCGATTTTTACAGTGACCCGGCTAACGTGCAGCTGGTGCAGCCGGTGGAATCGGCCGTTTTAGGGGCGATGAGCCAGCTAACCGGTTCGGTAAGCTCAGCGGCGATTTCCCGCGATGTGGCGGCGGAGTTGGGGCTGTTTGAGTTGGGGGTAGAGGAAGCGGCTTATTTTGAAACGGCCGTTACCAACGCTCAAACCCAATGGCAAACCCCACCCGTCACCATCCAGGTGAGCGAAGACGAAATCGTCACGGACAGCAGCAGCATCATTCCACAAGGCATGAACCAGTCGTCGCCGGGCATGATGGCTATGTTTGCCACCTTCGGCATGATTGGTGGGGCGGCGGTGCTCATTGAGGAGCGGCAGAGCGGCACGCTGCGCCGCCTGCTGGTGATGCCCATCAACAAGGGCAGCATCATCGTGGGCAAGATGTTGGGCATTTTGCTGGCCGGGCTGCTGCAAATGAGCTTGCTTATTGGGGTTTCGGCGCTGGCGTTTGGTGTGCCCTGGGGCAACAGCCCGGCGGCGCTCATCTTGATGGTGTTTACCTTTGCCCTGGCCATCACCAGCCTGGGCATGATGATGGCTGCGCTGACCAAAACGCTGGCTCAGGCCAACGCGCTGGGCACGGTGATTGTGCTTTCCATTTCGGCGTTGGGCGGCGCATGGTGGCCGCTGGAGATTGTGCCGGACTGGATGCAAACGTTGGGCCGCGTCTCACCGATGTCTTGGGCAATGGATGGGTTTCAGGATATTATCACGCGCGGCCTGGGCGTAACGGCCGTTTTGCCAGAAGTCGGTGTGCTGTTGGCCTTTACCGTGGTGTTTTTGTTTGTTGGCATCTGGCGTTTTAGATACGAATAACACAAGTTTGCAAGTGGCGAGTGGGCGAGTTTTCTTTACTTGCCACTCGCAAACTGGCAAACTCGCAAACTAAAAAATTATGACGAATTCCCCCAACTACTCCTCCTTCCTCAACTTCGCCCTCGATGCGGCCTGGCAAGCCGGGCGTGTGACGCTGGGTCACTTCCAAACGGGCGTTGCTGTGCGGCGCAAGGCAGACAACACGCCGCTGACGATTGCCGACCAGCAGGCGGAGCAAAAGCTGCGGCAGCTGATCGAGCAATATTGGCCGGCGCACAACATTGTGGGGGAGGAGTACGGCAACACGCAAAATAACTCCCCTTACACCTGGGTTTGCGATCCGATTGACGGCACCAAATCGTTTATGTGTGGGGTGCCGCTGTACGCCAATCTGGTGGCGCTGCTGTACGAAGATGAGCCGATTGTCGGCGTTATTAATTTGCCCGCGCTGAACGAGATGGTGTATGCGGTGAAAGGTGGGGGCTGCTTCTGGAACGGCCGTCCCGCCCACGTCTCTCAAACCAAAAATCTGGCGGACGCGGTGGTGTTGCGCAGCGAAATGGAGAACCAGGCGAAATACGGCCGTCAGGCTGCTTGGCAAAAGTTGGTAGACGCCAGCTACGTGCAGCGCACCTGGGGCGACGCCTACGGCTACTCGCTTGTCGCCACCGGCCGCGCCGACGTGATGATAGACCCGATGATGGCCCTGTGGGACATCGCGCCGTTGCAGGTGATTTTGGAAGAAGCAGGCGGCACGCTCACCGATTGGCAGGGCGAGCCAACCATCCATCATGAAGAGGCGATTGCGACGAACGGGCATCTTCTGCCCGCAGTTCTGGATTTGGTCCGATAAAAACCGTGCTCCGGTAGGGGTGAGGCGTTTGGCCTCGATCTCCCGAAAAATGGTCTAGAAACTCTCCAAACGCCTCGCCCTTTTTACATGGCAAACCAATTGGTTATTGTGGCATTTGCGCGAGGCAGGTGGTGAGGTTGTTACGCCGAAATTTGTTGGATCGTGGCCACCTGCCTCGCCCCTACGCCAGGATGGTTCGCATGAATTTATAGTTACCCCCAACGATTGATCCCAAAATATATTGGCTGATAAATTCAATTTATGGGTTGGGATAACGGCCGTACCATTGAGCACAATTTACCCCAGGCATATACTGTTCCTAATGATTGCCAATTATTGCCGGATCGCACCCGGCAGGAGTAGTAGGTATGCCAAAAAAATCTCCGATTTCATCTCGTAGCCAAGCAGAAGGTGGACAAGGCATCGTGGAATATGCCCTGATTTTGGTGGCAGTTGCCCTGGTTGCATTTCTGGCCTTGCGGGTCACCGGAACCACTGTTGGCGACATTTTTTGCCAGGTAACAGGCGGTGTTGGTGGCGCTTCCTGTGCTGAACCAGACGTTTGCACCATGACCTTTGACGATCCGAACGACCTTGATGATTGGACGGGCTGGGATGTGGGTCGCACGCTGGGCGTCTCGGAAGGTAAATTGTGCAACAGCGGTACCCAGTTCAACTACTTTAATGCCTGTGGCAGTACCCAACCCACTTCAGACTTTGTGGCTCATCTGGACGGTATAAAAATTGACCCATTGGGCAATAATCTGCACCCAGGCTTTGATTTTGTGTTTCGCAGCGACGATCAGCGCCAAGGGTATCGTTTTTCATACAGTGCCAAAAGCAATGTTGTGGTTTTTTGGAAGGGGTTGGGTTCCTCCTGGGTGCTGTTGAAACATGCCAGGGTACCCGCGGATTGGGTCGAACAGGAACTGTCATTTCAGATCAAGGTGGAGGGAAACACGTTTACTGCCTTCAAAGACGGTGAACAAATATTGCAAACGACAGATGACGAGTATACCGAAGGTTTGTTTGGCTGGCGTAATAAACCCGGTTCAAATTCCTGTATTGATGGCATGTCCATTCAGCCACTGCCCTAATTTACGAGCAGAATAGCTGTCTGGGTACTTGTTCAGTTATGGCAAGTTTGATACACTGCCAACCATCATGATGAGACGGTGGCGTTGGGTCTTTTTACTGCTGTTAGGTGTACTGTTGACAGCTCTGTTTGGGGCGGGGCGGCCAACGGCCGTTCTCAGCCAAACCGTCTCCGGCGAAGGAGAAGCCCACATCTACGGCAACCTCCAGCTAGACCTGCTGCTTTCTGCCTCCGCTGGCCAGCCCGGCGATACCCTAGACCTCACCGTTACCCTCACCAACCATTCGCAAGCAACCGTTTCCCCCAGTATTGATTTACAACTGCCGCCCGGCGTGCATCCGGCCAATATGTTCTTCCCCGCCGGATTGTCACTTAATTTGCAGGCGGGTACGCTGGATTGGCTACCCGTTACCCTGGCCAACGGCGGCGTGAACACCTTCACCCTGCCGCTCCGCCTGGAAACGGCCGAAATTAACCAACCCACCCAGCAAATCACCGCTACCCTGCGCCACAATGAACTGGAAGAAACGGCCGCTGCCGCTCTTTGGATTGGGGTGCCGCCGCAGATTAGCAGCGTCATCAGCCCGCCGCAAGTCGCCGTGGGGCAGCCGTTCCAGCTTCACGCTGTAGCTGCTGGCTCTGGCCCATTTAAGCAAACCTGGTTTTTGGGTGACGGCCGTCGCGTGGAAACCACCGACCCCGTGGTGCTGTTCTCGGCGGCGGGCATTTATGACGTACAGGTAGAGGTGAGTAATTTGGTGGGAACGGCCGTACAGCGCCACACCATCTCCGTCGTGCCCCATCCTGCGGCCCAATTTAGCGTCAGCGATGCCACCGCCGGGGTAGGGCAAGCCATTACCTTCATCAATCAGAGCGGTGGCGCAGGCCGGCTGGCTTACAATTGGAACTTTGGCGACGGCACGACTGCCACTGAGGCGACGCCCAACCACGCCTACGCCGCGCCCGGCACCTATTTGGTGCACCTCACCGTGCAAAACAGCTTTGGTCAATCCGAGGCATATTGGCCTGTGACCGTTGGCTTGCCGCCTGCGGCCGATCTCATCGTGCCAGAGCGGGTGAAGGCAGGCGAACCGTTCCAAGTGCAAGGCATTGGCGACGCTTCCATCAATCGCTTCGAGTGGAGCATGGGCGACGGCCAATCATTGCAAGGGGCGCTGGTGCAGCACAGCTATAACCGCACGGGCGACATGTACGTGACGCTGGTGGCCAGCAACGAGTTTGGCAGTACGCAAATCGGCCGTTGGCTCACCGTAGACCCCGGCTCGCTGCGCCTTTACCTGCCGCTTATTTTGAATTTGCTGGGGCAAGGTGTGGAACCTGCGCCAGAGGCAGCTCTGAACCCCGATTTGCCCGATGTGGCCCTGGATGAGCTATTTATCATGCGCCCGATGGCCGTGCCGCTGGGAAGTTCCCCGGCGGAACAGCTCTTGCTTTACATCAATGAAGCACGACGTCAGTTTAATCTGGCTCCGCTTAATTTGGTGCCGCAGCTCAGTGCTGCCGCCCAGGAACATACCTTCGATATGGCCCGATTTGCTTACACGGGCCACACCGGGGCCGATGGCTCCACGCCCGCCGAGCGGCTGATTCAGTTTGGCTACGGCGCGGGCTACGCGGGCGAGGCGACTGCCTGGGGCTTTGAATATCCGCATCAGGCAGTGGAATTTTGGGTGAACAGCCCGGCCCATCGCCGCATCATTTTGAATGCCAACGCGACTGATGTGGGTGTGGGTTACTCGGTTGATTTTAACGCGCCTAGCGTCTGGTACTGGACGGCCGAATTTGGCAATCAGTTTGCTGGCCCCACCGCACCCACGCTGCGGGTGCAGGAACCCGCGCCGGAATTTGAGACAATGGTCACCAGTCTGGTGAACTTTAGCTGGAACTGGCCCGCGCCGCTGGCGGCTGGCGAACGCTTCGTGCTTTACTTGCAAACCAATCGGGGGGATTATCCCGTAGCCACCATCACCCAGCCAACGCTTGGCACGCGCTACTCGATTCAGCTGGCAGCCAACGATTTGCGGAGCGGCAATGCCCGCTTGCAGGTGAATCCAGGTCATTACAATTGGCAATTGCGTCTGGAAAATGGTGGCGTCATCGTGCAAAGTGACGTGCGTCCTATCACCTTCACCGTTGATCCAAACGCGCCAACGCCGACGCCGTCGCCAACGGCCGTTTCCCCCACACCCACTTTTGAACCGACTGCAACGCCAACGGCCGTTCTGCCCCAAAGTACGCCGCTGCCACCTACGCCCACCTCGCCCCCGCCGCTCATTACGGCCACGCCGAGCGGGTAGGGGCGAGTTTGCGAGTCTGCCAGAAGCGAGTAAAGACTCGCAAACTGGCCACTGGCAAACTCGCAAACTCAAAGGAAAACCGCATGTACAAAACCCTCATTTCCCCTGAAGCCCTAGCTGAAAATATGCAGAAGCCAAACTGGGTCATTGTAGATTGTCGTTTTAGTTTGGCAGATACGGCCGTTGGCTACCAAAACTATCAGCAAGCCCACATTCCCGGCGCGGTGTATGCACATTTGGACGATGATCTTTGCAGTGTGCCCGTTACCGATCACGGACGACATCCGTTACCCACGCCGCAACGGCTGGCGCAACTGTTCAGCCGCCTGGGGATTGATGAGATGAGCCAGGTGGTGGCTTACGATGACGCGGGCGGCATGATTGCCAGCCGCTTGTGGTGGGAGCTGCGCTACATGCACCACGAGGCGGTGGCGGTTTTGGATGGCGGTTGGCAGGCGTGGCAGGCGACGGGTTTGCCAACCAAATCAGGCAACGAAATCAATGAGGCGGCCCACTTCACCGGACGGCCGCAGCCCAAGTGGGTGGTAACATTGGGTGAAGTGGAAGACCAGCCGCTGCTCATTGATTCACGCGCCCCGGCCCGGTATCGCGGCGAAACAGAGCCGATTGACGCCCGCCCAGGACACATCCCCGGCGCGGTTAATTTGCCTTTTGAAGATCAGTTGGATGCCAACGGCCGTTTCCGCCAACCAGACGAGCTCAAAGCACAGCTAACGGCCGTTCTCGGCAAAATCGCGCCAGAATCTGCAACTTTTTACTGTGGTTCCGGGGTGAGCGCTTGTGTGAACTTACTGGCAATGGCGCATGTGGGAATGGGAAACGGCCGTCTCTACGTGGGTTCCTGGAGTGAATGGAGCGGCGACCCGGCGCGGCCTGCTGCGACAGGTAATGAAAGGTGAAAAGTAAAAAGTGAAAAGTAAAAAAAGTGCCCACTTTTCTTACCACTTTTTACTTTTCACTTAATCTTCTTCTTCTTCCTCACTCCCCGCCGCGTTGTCATCCTGGCTGGCCAACTCCATCGTACCAATGGTGCGGGCTACATTTTCAATAGCCACGCGCTGCTTGCGGTAAAGGTCAGACTCACTCATCGCCAGCCGCCGCGCCACGTCCCGCACCCGCTGCCCCTGGACAAACTTTAGCTCCAAAATGTTGTACAAAATCCATTCGGCCGTAGTCATGTTGCGTTCGCCTTCCGGCTTTTGCAGCTCGATGGCATTGTTCAAAATGGCTCGCAGCGCTTTGGTGGGGTTGTTTTCATGCTCGGCCATCGCCTGCTGCACAATTTGCAGCCGCATCAGCGGGCTGGTGGTCAATTTGGGGCCGCCCCAGTAGTGGGTCAGCGCGTCGCGCACCATCGAGTTAAATTCAGGATCGTTGACAACGGCGTTGTTGGGGGATGTTTCTTGGGCCAGTACAGGCAGCCCGCCAAAGGCAGCTTCGCTGCGCCGCTGCTGGATGGCCGTGATTTGGGGCAGTAATCCTTCGACGGTGGCAAACACCTCCTGCTGCAAAATGCGGTCCTCCAGCGCCTGGGCTGCCTGCGTGAGCAAACGGCCGAAAATCACCTCTTCCTCGTCACTTAAATCTGGCGCATCGCTGCGGGCGCGAATGCCAAGAATGCCTAAAACCAAATCGTGCTGCCGACTGTGCAACGGCCGTATCCAATAATGCCGCCACACAAAAAAGTCCCCCACTGTTTTTAGCGTGTCGCCGTTGGTCGGTTCGGCCGTTTGCGCCAACTGTCGCCAATCCGCATCCTGCAAAATCTCGCCAGATTCCGCCAGCGGGCCAACCACCGCCTCCAACTGAGGGCCATCTGGCGTGATCGCCGCCACAAACGAGGTGGGGGTGCGCAGCGCCTCGCACGTGGCCGCCAAAATACTGTCCAAAAATTGCTGCAAGTCGCGGGTCGTCAGCAGCCGTTCGCTGAGCTTCTGGATAGTGCGCACGTCTGGATCGTTGTTGAGCTGGAATACTCTTTCAAGCGGCCGTTTGTAGGCATGAATGGCCCACTCCACCAGCATCACTGTTGCCACCAGGCTAAAACCCAGCGCTGTCTCTGCCGGAAGCCCCAGGATAGGGCTGTTGCGGCTTACCAGCACATACACCAGCAGCACAATACTGCCTGCCAGCGGTACCCGCGCCATAAACTTAAACAGCCGCACCCGCACCACGCGGTCTGGCGACGCCGTGCCAAAATAGGCCAGATGTGCCGTTAGCACGCCAAACATCAGCCCCACCACCAGATTGCCCAAAATGATGATCGGCCACAGCCAAAGCGGAATAATTTCCTGCCCTTCGCTGCCTGTGATGAGCAAATAAGGAAACACGCCCAGCGGTGCAGCCAAAAATGCTAGCAAGGTAGACGTCATGCGCTGGCGCGTGGTGCGCGTAATGCACCGCTGCCGGGCGCGCCACACATTGTAAATGCTCATCGCCGTTACCAGCCAAAAGTAAAAGGCAAAAATCGGAAAAACCGGGCCAGAATCCAGATGTGGAATGCGTGAGAGCGGGTTGGGGATGGCGTTGGTTACCAGTAAATCGGTAAGAAGTGCCAAACCCAAAAAGGTGATGCCTAAAATGTAGCTGAAGGGCACCAAAAACCGCCGTCGTCTGGGCAGCGCCCCCGTGGTAGATAGTAAGGCGCTGGAAAGATGGAACTGTGCGGCTGGAACCATCGCAATGCCCAGCCATTGAAAGCGCAAAAACCCCTCGACCGATGCAGAAACAATGGTGCGGCTCACCAGCAGCTCGGCCAGGAAGGCGATGACCACAAAGGTGATCAGGGCACAAAAGGCGCGCATAACCGGATCACGCAGGCTGCGGCCCAAATGGTAAAGGACAACGGCCGTTCCAAAAATAACAATGACCGCTTCTAAAATGTCATTCAGCAGGGCTAAAAAATCAGGAAGCTGTTCAAACATACAAATACAAATAGGTATCGCTAATAAAAATTGCTGGTTTAGATAGCTTTGGCTCAGCCAGAGGTTTTCAGGCAGGCGTGGGCGATGGCGGCAAATCTAGCGATGGTGGTTTTTGCCAATCAGTGTCAGATTTCGGTTCGCTTTTCAGGGCAGTTTGAGGGGTGGTAGGTGGTGTCTTGTCAGAAGATGATACGATTCTGCCCTCCTCGATCAGCACTAAAAATTCGTCGGCTTCCAGCGTTTCCCGCTCTAACAGCTCCAGGGCAATCATATTTAGCTTGTCCCGGTAGGTTGTCAAAATGCTGGTCGCCTTTTGGTATTGCTCATCAATAATTTGGCGTACTTCGGCATCAATTTTTTCCGCAATTGCGTCCGAATAATCACGCTGTTCAGAAATTTCACGGCCTAAAAAGACCATCTCCTGCTTTTGGCCATACACCCGCGGCCCTAGTTCCTCGCTCATGCCTAACTGGGTCACCATGGTACGGGCAAGCTTGGTAACACGCTGCAAATCGTTACTGGCCCCGGAGGTGATTTCGCCAAAAACAATCTCTTCGGCGACACGCCCACCCAACAGGCTGGCAATTTGGGCTTGCAGATGGGTTTTGTTGGGCAAGATGGTGTCATCTTCCATGTACCAGGTCAGGCCAAGCCCCATGCCGCGCGGCACAATGGTCACTTTGCGCAGTGGCAGGGCGGCTGGCAGATAGTGGCTTACCAGGGCGTGCCCGGCTTCGTGGTAGGCAATGATTTCCCGTTCCTCCGGGGTGATGACCCGGCTTTTCCGTTCTGGGCCAAGCTGTACTCGCTCAACCGCTTCATGGAACTCGGCCATGCCAATACTTTTGCAGTTGCGGCGGGCGGCCAGCAGAGCAGCTTCGTTGACGGTGTTTTCAATGTCGGCACCGACAAAACCGGGTGTGGCGCGAGCCAGCACGTCAATATTTACGTCGGAGGCGATGGGTTTGCCGCGCAAATGAACTTTGAAAATGGCTTCGCGCCCTTTGTAATCGGGCTTGTCTATAACCACGCGGCGGTCGAAGCGGCCAGGGCGCATGAGGGCGGGGTCCAGAATATCTGGCCGATTGGTAGCGGCCAGAATGATGACGTGGGTGTCGGTGCCGAAGCCATCCATTTCAACCAGGATTTGGTTGAGGGTTTGCTCCCGCTCGTCGTGGGAGCCGCCAAGCCCCGCGCCGCGCTGGCGGCCAACAGCGTCAATTTCGTCTATGAAGATGATGCAGGGGCTGTTGTGTTTGGCTTGCTCAAACAGGTCGCGCACGCGGCTGGCCCCCACGCCAACGAACATTTCTACAAATTCGGAGCCAGCGATGGAGAAGAAGGGAACGCCAGCTTCGCCGGAAATGGCTTTGGCCAGAAGGGTTTTTCCGGTGCCGGGGCTGCCGACCATGAGGACGCCTTTGGGAATGCGTGCGCCAAAGCTGACAAATTTTTCTGGTTCTTTGAGGAATTCAACAACTTCTTCTAATTCTTCTTTGGCTTCTTCTGCGCCGGCCACGTCGGCAAAGGTAACGGTGGGGTGGTCGCCAGTGAACATGCGGGCGCGGCTTTTGCCAAAGCTGAGGGCCTGGTTGTTGTTGCCCTGGGCTTGGCGGAACACAAGGAAGATGAAGCCGATAATGAGAACGGCGGGCAAGAAAATGCCGATGACGTTGAGCCAGCTTCCCCAGCTGCTGGGTGGGTCGTAGGTGATGGTGGGACGGCCGTCTTGGTAATCTTCCTGGTTAATGCCGTAGGATGTCAGCAGCTCTTCCAGCGAGGTGACGCTGCTAATTTGGGCGGTGGCTGGCTGGGTTTCATCGCTGGCGTAGGTGATGGTGACGGAACGGCCGTCGCCATCCACCACAATTTCGGCAACTTGATTTTCTTTAATTTGTTGGGCAAGTTGGCTGACAGAAATCTGGCTGGTAGGTGTGGCGCTGGTGCTGTAACTCCACACGATGGCCAATATGGCTACACCGATGAGCAATGAGACAAACCACCGGGTCAGTTTGTTTGAATTCATGCAAAAGCCTCCGACGGGTGCAAGCTACAATGCCAGGTGTTTGGCCGTCTGGTTAGCGACGCATTTCCAGACTGTTGGCGGCCACAATTTTCTGAATTGTCAGTATAACAGAAAGAAAAAAGCATGGCGAGAGTAGAGAGCGGCTACTTAGCCTACCCAGGCGCGGAAGACGAGATACCAGAGGGGAATAAGGCCCAACAAGGCAACCAGGGCAAAGATTCCCAGGGAAACGGCCGTCCAATCCATCTCGGTGGCGGGCGCTGACTGGCGATTGGCCGAAATTTGAATGGGTTCCTGGAGCTGGGGCAGCGGTTTCATGGGTGGGCGCGTAATGGCTTCAAGCTCTTCTGGGTCTGGTCGCTGGAATATCTCAGTTTTTTGCTCCGCAACGGGGATGGCTGGCGCTTGCTGAGTGGTAGCAGACAAGGGTTGGAGAGAGCTCGTTTCTTCCTGGCTGTGTTGGCGGTAGGTGGTGAGAATTCTGCCTAACTGCCCGGCGGTGCGATACCGCCCGGCTGGCTCTTTGGCCAGCAGCTTGTTGATAATTTGGGCCAATTGCGTAGGAACGCCTGGGTTAAATTCGGTAATGAGCGGCGGTGGCGTGTGCAGATGCTTCAGCGCCATTGCTGTATGTGATTCAGCGGCAAATGGCAGACGCCCGGTGAGCATTTCGAATAAAATGATGCCAATTGCGTAAACGTCGGAAGCCGGAGTGGGGGCATCGCCAGCGGCTTGTTCGGGAGCAAAATATTGGGGTGTGCCCCAAATTTGGCTGACCTGCTGTTGGGTGTTTTGGCTAATGGCACGGGCAATGCCAAAATCGGCCACTTTCACGCGCTCATCCACCGTAACGATGATGTTTTGCGGCTTGACATCGCAATGCACCAGGTTGGCGCGGTGGGCATAGCCAATGCCGTTGCACACCTGGATGGTTAAATCGAGGGCACGGTTGACGGGCATGGGGTCGCCATCGTAGCTGCGGATAATTTCCTTGAGCGTGTGGCCTTCTACAAATTCCATCACGATGAAATGTTTAAAGCCGTCTTGCCCAATATCGTGGACGGTGACGATGTTGGGATGGGTCAGGTTAGCGGCTGAATGGGCCTCTTGCTGGAATCGTTTGAGGAAGCCCTGGTCGCTGGTGAAGCTCTCGTGCATCATTTTGATGGCAACGATGCGACCCAGGGCGCGGTCTGTCGCTTTGTACACGACAGACATGCCGCCACTGCCTATGCGTTCGATGAGTTCGTAACGGCCGTTTAAAACCAAATTTTGTTCGCTCATAACAGGTAGTTTAAGAGGGTTGTGTTTTGTGTGCAACAGTTGCCATCCAGAGGCAAATATGATAGCATTCTGTCCGCTCATGGCGGGTGTAGCGTAGTGGTTAACGCGTCTGGTTGTGGCCCAGAAGACCGTGGGTTCAAGTCCCACCACTCGCCCCTTTTGTCAGTGATAAGTGATGGAGTGAAAAGTGATAAGTTAAACTCACTTTTCACCTTTTACTTATCACTTTTTACTTGTAAGTAAGTTTTGCATCTGCGCCCGTAGCTCAATGGATAGAGCACTTGGCTTCGAACCAAGG
Organism: Ardenticatenaceae bacterium; assembly: GCA_020634455.1. Taxonomy (GTDB): domain Bacteria; phylum Chloroflexota; class Anaerolineae; order Promineifilales; family Promineifilaceae; genus Leptofilum. The sequence goes on from JACKBQ010000001.1 coordinate 3,957,725, forward strand.
GGTTGGGAGTTCGAATCTCTCCGGGCGTACTCCTCTTTTTAGCCTCATTCAATACCAATCGAGAACATGCTCTCCAAATCGTGCTGCGAGAAGACGCGGAAGGCGATGAGCGTTTCGGAGTTGGTGATGCCGGGCACGGTGAGCATTTTCTCTGTTACCAGCTCGGCCATCGTTTCGTTGTCCGGCACGCGAATGATGGCTACCAGATCAAAACGGCCGCCTACGCTAAACACCTCGCTAATCCCCTTCATTGCCGCAAGTTGACTGCCAACTTCGTTGATTTTTCCAGGTTGAACGTTGAGCAAAACAACGGTGCTAACCATGACTGACTCCTTATGTGGGAAAGTAACAAATCGTGATGGGCATAACCTTATCTGCAAGACGGCCGTTTAGCAAGCAAGTTTTAACAAGTGCCTGGCACAGGGCGACACATCTCATGCTACAAAACAGGTTCCGCCCTGTGTCAGGCACTACGCGGTTCGGCAAACGGCCGTTTCCCCACTCACCATTTCCGCTATAATACCCTCAAGTTACAAACCGGATTAGATGACGAGGTAAAAACATGAGCAAACTATTCGATCACTTCGGTGCCCGCGCCAAGCTGCCTGGTACCGACGTTTACTACTATCAACTCAACAAGCTGGCCCAATTTGGCAACATCGACCGCCTGCCCTTCTCCATCAAAGTGCTGCTGGAAGCCCTGCTGCGCACCTGCGATGGCTACGAGGTCAACCCCGAAGATGTGGAAAATCTGGCCAAATGGAACGCCAAAAATCCGCAAAAAGATGAACTCCCCTTCAAACCAGGGCGCGTGATTTTGCAAGACTTTACCGGCGTGCCTGCTGTGGTAGATTTGGCTGCAATGCGTTCTGCGATGGCGCGGCTCGGTGGCGATCCCAAGAAAATCAACCCGATCGTGCCCGTAGATTTGGTCATTGACCATTCGGTGCAGGTAGACCAGTTTGGCTCTGCGGCGGCTCTTTTCTTCAACGCAGAGCGCGAATTTGTGCGTAACCGCGAGCGGTATGAGTTCCTCAAATGGGGCAAGGAAGCGTTCAAAAACTTTAGCGTTGTGCCGCCAGCCACCGGCATTGTGCACCAGGTGAACCTGGAGTATTTGGGCAAGGTGGTTATGACCAAGCCAGAAGGAAAGGACACCGTTGCCTTCCCAGACAGCCTGGTGGGAACCGATTCCCACACGACGATGATCAACGGCCTGGGCGTGGTTGCCTGGGGCGTGGGCGGCATCGAAGCGGAAGCGGTGATGCTTGGCCAGCCGATTTACATGCTTACCCCAGAGGTCATTGGTGTACGCCTGACCGGGGCGATGCCGGAAGGCGCTACCGCGACTGATCTGGTGCTGGTTGTCACTGAGCTGCTGCGCAAGAAAGGCGTGGTGGGCAAATTTGTGGAATTTTTCGGCCCCGGCCTCAGCAGCATGACGCTGGCCGACCGGGCTACGATTGCCAATATGTGCCCCGAATATGGCGCGACCGTTGGCTACTTCCCAGTAGATGACGAGACGCTGAACTACATGCGCGGCACGGGCCGTCCTGAAGAGCTGGTTACGCTGGTAGAAAAATACAGCAAGGCGCAAGGGCTCTTCCGTACCGACGATATGCCTGATCCGGAATTCACCGACGTGGTAGAGCTGGACTTGGGCTCGGTGCTGCCCAGTTTGGCCGGGCCAAAACGGCCGCAAGACCGCATCGTACTCTCCGACATGAAAACCAAGTACCGTGAATCACTGTTGGCTCCCGTTGGTCCGCAAGGGATTGGTTTGAAAGAGGAAGAATTAGCTCGCACCGCTGTCGTTTCAAACGGCAAAGATGTTGAAATTGGCCACGGCGCGGTGGTGATTGCCGCTATTACCAGTTGCACCAACACCTCTAACCCCAGCGTGATGCTTGGCGCCGGCTTGGTGGCGAAGAAAGCGGTTGAAGCAGGCTTGAAGGTGCATCCGTACGTAAAAACCAGTCTGGCTCCTGGCTCCCGCGTGGTGGAAGATTACCTCAAGAAATCGGAGTTGCTGCCGTATCTGGAGCAGCTGGGTTTCCACATTGTGGGTTTTGGTTGTACCACGTGCATCGGCAACTCTGGCCCGTTGCCAGAACCAGTGAGCAACGCCATCCAGCAGGGCGATCTGGTGGTTTCTTCGGTGCTTAGCGGCAACCGCAACTTTGAAGGGCGTGTCCATCCGTTGACCAAAACCAACTACCTCGCTTCCCCGCCGCTGGTGGTGGCTTACGCCTTGGCTGGCACGACGGACATCGATCTGACGACCGATCCCATCGGCACCAACGAAGCGGGTGAGCCGGTTTATTTGCAAGATATCTGGCCCAGCAGCCAGGAAGTAAGCGAAACGGTACTCAAAACGATGTCAGCTGATATGTTCCATACCCAGTATGGCAACGTGTACGATGGCAACGAGGAGTGGAACAAGATTCCGGTGCATGGTGGGGAACTGTATGAGTGGAATGAAGAGTCCACCTACATTCAGGAACCGCCATTTTTTACTGAACTGACGCCAGATGTGAAGCCGATTGAGAATATTGAAAACGCCTGCGTGTTGGTGAAAGTGGGTGATTCAGTAACAACGGACCACATTTCCCCAGCGGGTGCCATTTCGCGTACCAGCCCGGCAGCGGAATATTTGCTGGAGCGGGACGTTGCGCCGCAATATTTCAACTCGTACGGTTCGCGGCGGGGCAATGACCGGGTGATGACGCGCGGGACGTTTGCCAACGTACGGCTGCGGAACCAGATGGCTCCCGGCACCGAAGGCGGCTGGTCCAAATATTTGCCGGCTGACGAAGTGATGACGATGTACGATGCCTCGCTGAAGTACAAGGCCGACGGCACGCCGCTGGTGGTTTTGGCAGGCAAGGATTATGGTATGGGCAGTTCACGTGACTGGGCTGCCAAGGGTACCCTTTTGCTTGGCGTGAAGATGGTCATTGCGGAGAGCTACGAGCGGATTCATCGCAGCAATTTAGTGGGCATGGGCGTGCTGCCTTTGCAATACCAGAATGGCGATTCGGCCCAATCGCTGGGGCTGGACGGCACGGAACGGTTCTCGACGGTAAACCTGACGGATGAGGTGAAGCCACTGCAAATGATTACGATTCAGGCGGTGAAACCAGACGGCCGTACCATCTTCTTCGATGCGCTGTGCCGGATTGATACGCCAGTTGAGGTGGATTATTACCGCAACGGTGGTATCTTGCATACCGTTTTGCGTAACTTCTTGAAAGCTTAATTTTTGGGCCACAGAGAACACAGAGGATTAAGAGAAAAACTTCATCTCTAATCTCTCTGTGTCCTCTGTGGCTTTTTTTGAGCACAGGAGATGGTTGGAAACGGCCGTTTCCTGTGCTTTTTTGTTGGGAGAATGAGCAATGACATTAGCTGAACAGATTCGCGAGATTTGTGAGGGGTTTGACGGCCGTATTGGCCTCGCCGCCATCAATTTGCAAACCAACGAAACGGTTGGTTACTTGGCCGATGAAATCTTCCCGACGGCCAGCGTCATCAAGCTGGCGGTGCTGCTGGCGCTGATGCAGCAGGTGGAGGATGGTCAGTACAGTCTGGATGATCCGCTGATGCTGCGTCGGGCCGACCATGTGGCGGGCAGCGGGCTGCTGCAATTTTTGTCGCCGGGCCTCACCATGCCCATCCGCGATTGGGCCTTTTTGATGATGAACATCAGCGACAATCTGGCGACCAACGCGTTGATTGACCACGTGGGTATGGATAAGGTGAATGATTGGCTGGATGCCCACGACTATCCCAACGTGCGGTTGCATCGCAAAATCAACTTTAATTTGCTGAAAACGGACCAAAAGCTGTTGGGAACCAGCACCCCGGCGGCGCTAACGCGGATGATAACGGCCGTTTACCAACAATCCCATGTTTCTCCCGCTGCTTGCACCGAGATGATGCGCATGATGAACAAGGTAGGGGCCGACCGGGTGGGGCGGTATCTGCCGTTTGAGCCATACGGCAGCGAAGCACCCGATGCTGAAATATTGCGGTTGGCGGGAAAAACTGGCTCATTGGCGGGGATGCGGGCGCAAACGGCCGTCATCTATCGCGGTCAACCGGCAGAAAATCGCGGCTTTGCCCTCACCGTGATGAATGAAGGCAACCCAGAACCAGAACGTTGGCAGCCAGATGCGCCGGGGGTGTTGGTCATCGGCCGTCTGGCGCGTGCCATTTACGATGAGTGGATGGGGTAGAATATAATTATGAATTGAGAATAATTAACAATGAATTGAAGGGCGTTTCATTCACCATTCTCAATCCATTATTTTTGCTTACTCCTCTGCCACCCAGCCTAAGATTTCCGCATTGCCCAAATAGCCAGAATCAATTTGCAGGCGGAAATGGGCGCTGGTGGGGCAGTCGCAGGCGGTACACACAGCTAAATCAATCATTTCGGATGCTTCTACCGGAATGCCGAACGCGACCATATCGGCAACGGCCGTTTGCAAATCAGGTGTTGCTGGCGCTTCAGCACATTGCGTCCCTACCGGCTTAATGATCCAAATAAGCGTACCGTTCGCTTCCGGGTAAGGGTCCAGCGGTGGTGGTGGTGGCGGTGCCACATATCCCTCCGGCAGCGGCGTTGGCGATGGGAACGCCGGAGCTGGGTAGCCGTCCGATGCACTTTCCGGCTCACTAACCGGAGGTGGCGTGAGTGTGGCCCGTGGGAGAACGTCAGGTTCGGGTTGTGATGCGCTGTTGCTATTTTCAGGCGCGGCATTCAGCGCACCCCCTTCCTCAATATTTTCGACAGGGGTTGGGGTCGGTGCTTCATCGTCAATGGCCGAGCCGCAGGCAACGGCCGTAAACCACACCCCTACTGCTAAAAGTAAAAACAAAAAAAATCGTTTCACAATACACTCCTTGGTTCAACAAAATCGTTGCTACAACATTGTAACAAAATGCGCTATTATTCGGAAAATCGAGGATGGGATGAACGGCTCATTGCCAGACTAAACCACCAATTTGTTTAACAGATACTCAGATGAAGGCAACTTTGCCCCCTAAATTTCGTCGCTGCGCCACATTTTGTTAAGATACGCCCAGCAAGAGTACAAAAGTGCAAAAGCCAAATTACCAGACCAACTGGCTTTTGTATATTTTTATTGAGGAGACGATTTTCTATGAAAAAAATGATATGGTTGCTGATGTTGTTGGGCCTGCTTATGGCTTGTGGCCCTTCAACCACCGAACTGGTGCCGCCAGAAACCAATGTCAACGTGAATGTCAATGTTGATACGGCCGTTTCCACCGACACCAACACCGAAACCAGCCAAACAGTCGAGCAACCCGGTGCAATACCCCCAGCTGCTAATCTGGATAACTTTGTACCTGCCAGCACTGCGGAAGAAGCGGCCGTTACCCGCACCCAAGATTGGCGCAAAGGAGCCACAGACCCCCTCGTCGTCATTATCGAATATGGCGACTTTCAATGACCGGGCTGCGCGGCCTTTTCGGTCGTGCTGGAGCGTCTGGTAGACGCCTACCCTGATCATGTACAGCTAGTTTATCGCCATTTTCCCCTAAACAGCATTCACACCAACGCCCAAAAAGCGGCCGAAGCCGCCGAAGCAGCAGGCGCACAAGGGGCATTTTGGGAATATCACGACGCCCTGTTTGCCGAGCAAGGCGACTGGGCGACCCTGGAGCCAGACGCCAGCCACAACTATTTTGTTGCCCTCGCCGATAAGCTAGGGCTGGATGGCGAGGCGCTTGGCGAAGCCTTAAATAACAACACCTACGCCGAATATGTCACCTCAATGGAAACCGAATCCATTGCCATTGGTTTAGGTGGTACGCCCAGCGTCATTGTAGATGGCGTTCTCATCCCAAACGTCCCCTTCGATTACAACATTTGGGATTCGTACGTGCAGCAGCGTATAGCCATTGCTGAGGCCGAAGCTGCCCTCGCTGATAAGCAGTACGACGACCCGCCGCCCATGACCATTGACGTGGATGCCAGCTACACGGCCACCATCCTCATGGCCTCTGGCGAAGAAATTGTTATCGAACTGCTACCCAAATCGGCTCCAGAAACGGTGAACAACTTTGTCTTTTTGGCCGAAGAAGGCTGGTACGACGGCGTCACCTTCCACCGCGTCATTCCGGGCTTTATGGCCCAGACTGGCGATCCCACCGGGATAGGCATTGGCGGCCCCGGCTACGCCATCAATGATGAGTTCGATCCGGCACTCTCGCATGACGGCCCCGGCGTTGTTTCAATGGCGAACTCTGGCCCGAACACAGGCGGTAGCCAATTTTTCATCACCACGGGTGCAGCCACCCACCTGGATGGCCTGCACGCCATCTTTGGCCGCGTGGTCGAGGGAATGGACGTTGTAGAAAACATCACCCCACGTGATCCGCAAGACCCATCTGCCCCAGATGGCGATCTCATTGAGACAATCACGATTGAGAAAGGCTCATAGGGAGAGTGAAAAGTAATAAGTGAAAAGTGATAAGTTCACTTTTCACTTATTACTTTTTACTTTTACTACCCCAGAAGTGAAGAGGAAAAAATGAAGCATTCGCTAAAAAGTCTCGCTGGTTTTTTGCTCGTTTTTTGTTTTACTGCGCTGGCCTGCACCATTCCTGGTACAGGTTCGTCGGACAATGGCAATGCGGAGGCAACGGCCGTTTTCACCGATGATTCCGCCACATTTGGTATTCCCACCTACACCTTCGATCTGGAACCAGGCAGCACCGTGCCCGGTTCGCAACTCACCTACGTCGGTAAAAGTGGGGATTTGTACGATGTCACCATCAACGGAGGGGTTGCCCAAAAACGGGGCGGCGATTCGTTTATTTGGGACGGCATTGTGGCTCCCGGCGTTCACGCCAATTACAATTTACGTTTGCTAGAGGTTTTTGGCACGTTGCGGGCCGGTGGCATCGTAGAGGTCACCGTTTTGAACCCCGTGCCGACTGCTTTGAGCCTGATGCCTGAATGGCCCAACGCGATTCGGTACAACAATATCCTCCTGACGCACAGCGTAGCGGTTGGGGAGACAATTCCCGGAACCACGATGGTTTACGATGGCGTCTCGACCCAGGGCGGTGTTTCCTCTGCCCGGCTAACCGGGTTAACCGGGCATCCGCTGTTTGCCACGGGCGACTCTATTACCTGGATTGGCAATTTGCGCGAGAATGCCGCTATTCGGTACACGTTCCGGGTAGCTACCTTTAGCGAAAACAGCTTGCAATTGGCTGGCACGGCCGAATTGCTGGTAAATCCATAGAAAACGACACCAACTGTCGTTGACCACCATGAATTATAAAACCACAGATTACACAGATTTCGCAGGTTAAAGCCAAATCTGTGTAATCTGTGGTTATTTTCACAGGAGTACACAAGAATGCCGCAGCCGCACCCGAAGTTTGAACGGCCGTCTGACCCCATCGTTGCCCAAAACCAGTTCCGCCAGCAGACGTATGCGCCGCAAGCGTGGCCCTCATTTGCCGAGGCCCAGGTCCGGCTGCCCCAGCCCATCCTGCCAGAACACGAAGCGTGGGTGGGACTGTACTGGCGCGCCTGGGAACTCGCCTGGGGTAACTTGCATCAGCCCGCGCCCGATTCCGGCCTGGTGGCAAATTTCCTCGGTGCAGGGACGGAATCGTTCCTGTTCATGTGGGACAGCGCCTTTATGAGCCAGTTTGGGCTGTACGGCCGTCGCGCTTTTGACTTTACGGGCAATTTGGACAATCTGTACGCCAAACAACACGATGACGGCTTTATTTGCCGCCAGATTGATTTGGCCAGCGGGCAAGATTTTTTCTATCCGTTCGACCCCAACGGCACTGGGCCAAACATTTTGGCCTGGACTGAGTGGCGGCAATATCGCTACACGGGGGACGACGGCCGTTTAGAAAAAGTATTCCCGCCACTGGTGGCTTACCATCGCTGGTGCCAGGCGCACAGAAGCTGGCCCAATGGCTTGTACTGGGCTACCGGACACAGCAGCGGCCTGAGCAACCAGCCCCGTGTGCCCAACAGCAGCCTGCACCATCGGCATTGGACCTGGGTAGATGCCTCCATGCAGGCCGCACTCAGTAGCCTCATTTTGGCTCAGATGGCTACCTTGCTCAAACAGTCTGACCTGGCTAATGAGTTTGAGGCGGAACACACGCGCCTGATTGGGCTGATTAACAAACATCACTGGAACGAAGCGGCCCAGTTTTACCAGGATGTGGATGCAGACGGCCGTTTTAGCCAGGTAAAAAGTGTCGCCGCGTATTGGGGTTTGCTAGATACGGGCCTCATTCCAGAGAAGCGGCTGGAGCAGTTTGTGCAGGCGCTGCGCGAAAATTGGGCATTTAAACTGCCGCACCGCGTACCCAGCCAATCGTCCGACAGCGAGGGGTATAATTATGATTCGGGTAACTATTGGCGAGGTGGCGTCTGGCCAGCCACCAACTTTATGGTGCTGCGCGGGCTGCGCCACATTGGGCAGCGTGGGTTGGCCCACGAGATTGCCGTGAACCACCTCACCAACGTGGCGCAAGTGTACGATGAAACTGGCGCGTTTTGGGAAAATTATGCCCCGGAAACGGCCGCTCCCGGTGATCCTGCTGCCGAAAATCCAATCGGTATGGCTGGGGTGAGCCCCATTGCTATTTTGCTGGAGGATGTGATTGGCCTGAGTGTGGATTGGCCACAGCGGCGGGTGTTTTGGGATAGGCGGCTGGTTAGCGAACGGCCGTATGGCGTTGAAAATTACCCGCTGGGGTCCAGTGGTACGCTCACAATCGTGGCCGATGCTCAAAAGCTGACGCTGACCACGGACGTACCCTTTACCCTGACCTTGCGCGATGCCCATCAATCCATGCAAACGGCCGTACCCAGCGGCACCACCGAAATTGACCTTGAATAACTTACCGCTTAACTACTTGCAAGCTTGCAAACTCGCATACTGGCAAACTTGCCCACTCGCAAACTTGCAAACTCGCATACTTCTAACCCCATGCCCCAAATAACAGTCGCCACCATCAACCTCCGCAATCGCGCCGACCGCTGGCGCGAACGCCGCCATTTGCTGGTGGCTCAATTGCTAGACGCTTTGCCCAACCTTATCAGCCTGCAAGAGATTAGTTTGCCCATTGCCCAGGGGCGCTGGATTCGTAACCAGATCAATGCGCGGCTGCCGGAGGGGAAACGGCCGTATCGTCTCATCCAGCTGCGCAAACAGCACCCCATTTTTGGCTACCTGGAAGGCATTGGCGTGCTCAGTAACCTGCCAATTTCGTACTCAGACAGCCTCAATTTGGGCTACGGTGGGCGGGTTGCCTTGCGCGTCAACGTGGAGCTAAGCAACCGCCAGCCGCTCGATTTTGTCGCCACCCATTTCCACCACACCGCCGAGGATAAAGAAGCGCGGCAAGAGCAGGCGCTCAGGCTCACCGGCTGGCTGGCCGACCGCCGCCCCATTCCCGCCCAGGTGGTCGCTGGCGATTTTAACGAGCTGCCCACCGGCCCCGCCATCCAAATTATGAAGCAGCGCTTTCGCTCGGCCTACCAACTGCGGCACGGCGCAGAACCGTTAGCCACCTTTCCCACTGCGCTGCTGCCTCTGGGAGATTGGTGCGGTTGCCTGGACTATATCTTCGTCTCCAGCGGCATTCGCCAGGTGCCCCAGGCCAAAATTTTTTGCGATAAACCAGGCCCCAACGACGACACGCTGTATCCGTCGGACCATGTGGGGTTGCTGGCAACTTTGGAAATTTAACCAATCAGGAAGGACCCACTATGAAACACGTTACCGGCTTGCGCTGCGTCATTTGCGGCAAGGTTTACCAACCAGACGAGGTGCTTTACGTTTGCCCCGACCACGGCAACGAGGGCATTTTGGATGTGGAATATGATTATTCGGCAATTCGCGCTGAGATTGGCGAGCAATTGCCAGCTGCCAGCGGCGGGATGTTTAGTTATCGGCCGTTTTTGCCAGTGGCCGAGGCTGTGCCCGCGCCGCCGTTGGTGGTGGGCGGCACACCGCTGCAAGCTGCGCCCCATCTGGCGCAGGCGGCGGGCGTGGCGGAACTGTGGTTGAAGGATGACGGCCGTAATCCCACCGCCTCACTCAAAGACCGGGCCAGCGCCGTCGCCATCATGAAGGCGCAAGAGCTGGGGGCCGAAATTGTGACCACAGCCAGCACGGGTAACGCCGCTGCCGCTTTGGCTGGATTGGCTGCCAGCGTGGGGCAGAAAACGGTTATTTTTGTGCCTAAATCCGCCCCGGCGGCCAAAATTGCCCAGCTTCTAGTTTATGGCGCAACCGTGTTGCTGGTTGATGGCACCTACGACGACGCTTTCGACCTCTGCCTGGCCGCGACAGAAAAGTTTGGCTGGTACTGCCGCAACACGGGCTACAATCCGTACATGGCTGAGGGCAAGAAAACCGTTACTTTTGAACTGTACGCGCAACTTATGCAGCAGAGAGCGACCGACGCGCCGCCCATCACCCACCTGTTTGTCTCTGTGGGGGATGGTTGCATCATCAGCGGCGTGTTTAAGGGTGTGCGGGATTTGGTGGCCGCGGGCTACCTGGCGCAAATGCCCAAAATCATCGGCGTGCAGGCGGAGGGTTCGGCCTTTTTGCACGAAGCGTGGGCCAACGATGAGGATGTGCTAACGAAGCCACCCATCGCGGCCAACACGGTAGCCGACAGCATTAGCGCAGGCTTGCCACGAGACAGAATCAAGGCGATTACGGCCGTTCGCCAAACCAACGGCGCATTCATCACCGTAACAGACGCGCAAATTTTGGCAGCTATTCCCGCCCTGGCCCAGGGCAGCGGTGTTTTTGCCGAGCCAGCTTCAGCAGCAACCTATGCCGGCTTCCTAAAAGCAGCTCAAACCGGGCTGATTGGTCCAAACGACCGCGTGGCGCTTATCCTCACTGGCAATGGGCTAAAGGATGTGCAGTCGGCGATGAAGTCGGTTGGTAATGCTGTGACGATTCCGGCGGAAATTACGGCCGTAGAGCGTATTTTTAACCAGAAGGGAGTTTAGGAAGTGAAAAGTGATAAGTAAAAGTAAAAAGTTTTCTTTTCACTCATCACTTTTTACTTTTCACTTCATTCTCCCCCCAACAAATTCGTAGATAAAATCATGACTCAAACCAAACCAATCATCTCCATCGTTGCGCCTGTTTTTAATGAAGAAGCCGTCCTGACCGAGCTGCACCGCCGCGTGAGCGGCGTCATGAACCAGCTTGGTGAGCCGTGGGAGCTGGTGCTGGTCAATGACGGCAGTCGAGACCGCTCGGCAGAAGTCATTGCCGAGCTGCACCAAAAAGATCCCCACGTAAAGGGCATCAGCTTCTCCCGCAATTTTGGCTTTCAGGTGGCTGTTACCGCTGGGCTAAACCACGCCCAGGGGGACGCCGTCATCCTCACCGATGCCGATTTGCAGGACCCGCCTGAAGTGTACCCGGAGATGATTGCCAAATGGCGTGAAGGGTACGAGGTGGTGTACGGCGTGCGGGCCAGCCGGGTTGGAGAAACCTGGTTTAAGTTGTTTACCGCCAAAGTGTTTTATCGGCTCATTCGGCGCATTACCAAAATTGATATTCCGCTGGACACGGGCGACTTTCGCCTGATGGATCGACGGGTGGTGCAGGCGATTAACAACATGCCAGAGCGCAACCGCTTTTTGCGCGGCATGATTCCCTGGGTGGGCTTTAAGCAAACGGGCGTGGAGTACGAACGCGCCAGCCGCTTTGCCGGGGAGTCTAAATTTGGCAGTGTGCGGCAAATGCTGCCATTTGCTCTGGATGCGATTACCAGTTTTTCTTATTTGCCGTTGCAATTAGCTACCTATCTCGGCTTTATCATTGCCATTATCAGCGGGTTGGCAATTTTGACGGTTATTTTGTTGCGGTTGTTTGGGCCAGAAAGTCCGCTGTTGGGGCAGGCGACTACGTTGGTCTCGGTGCTGTTTTTGGGGGGAGTTCAGCTCATCAGTCTAGGCATTATTGGTGAATATTTGGGGCGAATTTATGATGAAGTGAAGGGACGGCCGTTGTATCTGGTGGATGAAAAGTGGGGCTTCCCTGAAGAGAAATAATGCTTGGGTTCTCGTGTCGAAAGTGCGGCAACGGCCGTTGGGTAACAAAATCTATCTTATAAGGAGTATGATGAAACAGGTCAGAAAAATATTCGGCTTTGGTACGATTTTTATTTTGTTAACTTTCATGGTTGCTAATATTGCTGCGTTAGGGCAGGAGCGGTCGGTCAATGTAAACGGCCGTTTGCCTCAAGGAAGCAACGCCCCTCTTTATCTTCCCTTTGTGGCAGGCCCGCCTTTTGTTGGAGAGGGCATTCTTTTCTCGTCTAATCGGGATGGGAATTATGAAATTTATGTGATGAATGGCGATGGGAGTCAACAAACGAACCTAACTATGGAATTCGATGATGATATTCAAGCAAGCTGGTCTCCTGACGGTACCCGCATTGTCTTTGTCTCTAACCGTTCTCCATTTATAACCGCAGCGTATCAAATATATGTTATGGGCGCAGATGGCAATGATCCGGTGGCGCTAACCGATAATTCTGGCAGCAAAGAGCCGGATTGGTCGCCGGATGGTCAAGCGATAATTTTTTCCTGGGGAGATCACCTTTATAAAATGAAGCCTGATGGCACGGAGCTTGTGGGGGTCATTAACTCTGCTACGGCCGAAGGTTTTGCACATTGGTCACCAGATGGTCAACAGATTGTCTTTACCTATCACCAGGGCTATAACAATTCTGAAATCTATAAAGCAAATATAGATGGGTCAAACTTTACACGATTAACTTTTCACGGTGGTTTGGTGGGTGCGCCAAAGTGGTCGCCAGACGGAAGCCGCATTGCGTACTCTTACTCACCTGATTTATCGGGAAACTGGGAAGTGTATATCATGAATTCCGATGGATCTTCAGCTGTGAACATTTCCAATCATGGGGCAAAAGATTTTAGCCCTGTTTGGTCGCCTGATGGTTCCCAATTAGCCTTTATTTCAGACCGTGATGGCGATAATGAGGTTTACGTGATGAATGTAGATGGCTCTGGTCTGGTGCAGCTTACCCATAATGATGCTTGGGAAAATGTAACTGATTGGCGTTGAGCCGGTTGAAAGCGGTATGCATCTTCAATAGGTTTTACGGCCGTATCTGCACCATACCTAACGAAACGGCCGTTTCTTCACCACCAAATACCTGTCGCTCCCCCGTGACTGGATCATACATGCCAACGAATAGCTGGGCTGTCTGGGCAGGCGCGTCTGCTGCGATGGTTAGCTCGTATCGGTCAATGAGCTGTTCGCCGGGCTGCCAACTGCTGGTAGGGCGAGTGCCAAACAGCGGGATACCATCTTGCTGAGCCACCATCTGCCCATCAGCCCCAATGAGGTGGACAAAGACAGTCCAGTCGGCTGGCGGGGGCTGGGTTGCTTGCCAGACAAGCGTCACGGTGAGATTGTCGCCGGGGGATAAGACGAGGTTTGTTTGTGGGGAACGGCCGTTTACCAGCCAAAAATACCCCTCCAGCGTTAGCCAATTGCCCAATGGTCGGTTTAACGGCCGTAAAACATCGGCCAACCCAGATTGGGTGCGAAACGCTTGCAGCTGTAGCTTTTGCAGCGACACATCCAATTCGTGCAGTAAATGATAATCTAACCAGCGCGGAACCACATCGGTGGGGTCTACAGCATTGTTTTTGGCGGGAACAAACCAGATGCGCTTGTAGCTGCTGGCCAAATTTGCCAATTCTGCCTCGATAATCGAGTCAGCGACCCCAAAATCTTCCGGTTGGCGCACGCGGGGCAGGGCCAAATTGCGCAGGTAATATTCAAATGCGGGGTCTGGCGCATGAAGCAGCAGCAAATCGCCCGGCTCGGCGGCGTTGGCAATTTCGGTCACAACGCTGCGGTAGCCTAAATACCGCTGGTACTCATCCGGCTTGCTGTAATAGTTGCCAATGCTTAGCAAATTAGCGCCCAATAGCAGCGCCAGGCCACCCATTGCCAGCCAGGTGCGGCGCTGCTGCCATAAAGCCACAATGCCGATGGCAATGAGCAACCACCAGCCAGGGGCAATAATCGCCAAATAATAATCATTGAAGATTTCCCGCCGAAAGCGCAGCAAGTAAAGTGCCCAGGTCGCGCCTCCCATCCAGGCCGCCAGTGCCCAGGCCCAGGCAGGCTGCTGCTGCTTGAGCCAAAACCAGCCGCGCACCAGCAGGGCAAAGGCAACCAGCAGCAGCCAACGTGCCAACGGCCAAGCAAATGGTGCGCCAACGGTGAGGCTGTTGCCCACGTCTAGCAAAAAGGTGGCCAGGGCGGCCCGCAGGTTTGCCACAAGATGTTCCGAAGCCAGGGCGGACAAGGTAATGAGTGGCCAGGGCAAAAAGAGCAGCCCGGCGACCCCGGCGGCGGCAAGCCATTCTCGCAGCTTGGCCCACCGCTGCGGCTGAAGCCAGACGTAAACCGCATGGGTGAGTATGGTAAAGATGCCAAAGTAATGGCCATGTGCGGTAAGGGCCACCGCCAGGGCGTACGCCAGCCAGAGCCATCGGGTTTTTTCGCGTTTGCAGGCGTGGATGATGAGGATGTTGGCCAGAACGGTAAAACTCAAGGCGACATCGTACTGGTTGTGGACTTCCTGGGAGAGCCAGATGAGCGTTTGGGATACGGCCGTAAACAACCCCACCAACGCCCCCACTCGCCGACCTGCCACCAGCCGCCCCCACTCAGCCATGAGCGGCACCAGCAGCAGGCCAAACGCCAGCCCCGGCATTCGCATGGCAAATTCAGTGGTTCCGGCCATAACAATTTGCAACCGAATAAGCAAAAAGTGCAGCAATGAATGCGGCTCGCCTAACTGCGCCAAACTGGTGATGATTTGGCCGGTAGGCAAGCTGGCCATCAGGTAGCTGAACCCTTCATCCCCGCGCAGCTCTTGCGTAGCAGTGGTGACGATACGCAGCCCCCAGGCAACAAGCGTCAGCAGCAGCAGGTAGATGCGCCACTGTTTCCCGCTGCGTAGTTGCGGCAGGCTTACGGTTGGCAACGCGGGCAGGGGCCAGGCGATGGGGCGGCGCTGGTGGGCGGTAAAGGTGCGGGGTTTGTAGATGAGTACGGCCGTTCCCAACACAATCAGCAGTGAAACTGCCAATCCTACCGGAACCTGCCAGGGACGATATTGCCAGACGACCGTGTGCGTACCCGCAGGCAGCCATACGCCCTGGAAGGCGTAATTGACGGTTAGCAATTCCGCTGGTTGCCCATCAACCAGCACCTGCCAGCCAGGTAAATCCCATTCGCTTAGCACCATCAGGCCGGCGGTTTCGGTGGTGACCGCAAGCTGGGTAAATCCGGCGCGGCGTGTTTCCACTTGAACCTGTGGGGGAGTGTTTGGCATTTGTGTTGACCAGTTGTTTTCGGTAGCGAGTACGGCCGTCTGGTTGAGGTCAAATTCGGGCGTGGCAAGCGTTCTGAGGACGGTGTCACTATCTGGCGCGACAAGCAGTTCGTACACCATCCAGGCATACGGTTGCGGGGAGTCCAGACGGTACAGGGTAGCTGTCACAGGCTCGCCGGGGACGATGGAGTGGGTGATGGGGGCAACGGCCGTTAACGGTACGCCTGGTTCTGGTTCTGCTTGCAAGGTATGGGTGACGTTGAGCAGCGCCCAGCGGGTGGGCAAGGGCAGTTCTTCCAGACGGGCCAGCTTTTCATACTTGAGCGGGCTGATGCCGCGAATGTCGGCCAGATCGTAAATTTCGCCGACGTTGCTCCAAAAAACGAGCCGTGAATCAATGCGTCCGACGGTTTCTCCGTTGTGCAGGGCATCCAGCCAGGCGGGCTGCGGCCAAAAAACGGTGGGCGATTGGCGTACCCGGCTGAGGCCAGGTGCGGTGGTCAGGTACAAATCGCCAGCCAGCAGCAGGGCTAGCAGCCAGAGCTGCATTTTGGGCCAGCGCATTTTGGCCAGCAGCAGGGCAAAAACCAGCAGCAGCAGGAGCCGCTGCCCCAAAATGGGCCACCAGTCGCGGCTGGCCAAAGCGGGGGCGATGATGAAGCTAACGGCCGTTCCCACCAATCCCGCTAGTAGCACTAACCCCCAGCGGCGAACGGCCGTTTGCCGTTCCGCATCGGCCATTTTTTGCCACACCAGCGCGCCAAACCCGGCCAGCAGGGCCAGCGCCAGGCTGAAAAAGGCTAGCCATCGTTCCTGGGAGCGGAACAGGGTAAGGCCGGGCAGAATTTTGTAGAGGATGGCAAACAGGAACCCGTTGTCCCCTAGTGAGAGGATGGCGGCGAGAACGGCCGTTCCCACCCAAAATTTGGCTTCGGTGTTGCGTAAATGGAAACGGCCGTGCCACGCCATCAAGACCAGCAGCAGCGCTCCCGTGCCCACTGCCATCGGTGCCCAAAGGGAGATGGCGCTGGGCAGCAGCAGTTGCAAAAAATCTTCCAGCGGCAGTCCGCCGGAGACAAAGGCGTAATCTACCGAAGCGCGGGAGCTGGCCTGGCTGTAGGCCACAACGGGCAGCCAGGCGGCGGTGGCGCTGCCCAGTGTTACCAATCCGGCCAGAATTCCCACTTTGGCCAGCGTGCCAAATGCCCAGCCGCGCTGCCAGCCCAGGAAAATTGCATAGGCGGCGATGAAATAGCTAATTTGCAAAAAGGTTTGGGGATGCCCGGCGGTGAAAGCGACCCCTAAAAACAGGGCGGCGGCAAGTAAGGGGCGTAGGTGAACGGCCGTATCTTCCCGCATAGCCCGGCGCAGCAGCAGCATAATCAGCGGCAGCCAGGTGATGGTCTCCAAGATGGCCAATTGCAGCAGCGGGTAGGAGGTGAGGTAGCCGCCCAACCCAAACACGATGGCGCTGACGAGGGCGGCATCCTGGCGGCGTAAAATGTCATAGGCCAGCAGGTAGGTGAACAGCCCGGCCAGCCAGAGGTGCAAAATGCCTTCAAATTCGAGGACGTAGTAGGTGTAGCCCCAGGGCAACGAGCCGAGAATGGTGAGCCAACGAACGGGGTAGAAAACGGCCGCTTGCGGATCGGCCACGAAGGGGAAGCCGCCATAGCTGCCCGGCGACCAAAGCGGCAGTCGTCCGGCGGCCATTTCGCGGGATTGAAACAGGGCAAAGGCGTGGAACTGGCCGGAAAAATCGCCGTTGGGCAGCCGATCGAGGCCAAGCAGGATGGTAAAAAAGGTGAGGCAGGCGAGGACGGTGTAGAGGAGGAACGGCCGTTTATGCCGCTGCCAAAATTGAACCAGAGAATGCACACCAGAACCCATGATACCCGATTGTACTCATCTGGCGGGCGTTCGGCTATGCCAGTTATTAGCCGCCCAGGCGGTACATTTCTGCGCCTTTGTGGGGGAGGCGAGTGAAGGAGGTGCGCAGCTCCGAGTAGCGGTCGGTGCGGCGCTGCCAGACGCCGCCGATGCGTTCTAGCATCTCTTCGTCACTGGCCCCTTCGCGCAGTGGGGCACGTAAATCGGTGCCGTGGTGGGCAAAGAGACAGGTGTAATATTCCCCGGCGCTGGAGAGGCGGGCGCGGGTGCAGTCGCCGCAAAATGGTTTGGTGACGGAGGCGATAATGCCAATTTCACCTTTGCCGTCCAGGTAGCGATAGCGGTTGGCCACCTCGCCGGGGTAGTTGGGCGGCACGGGCTGGATGGGCATTTCGGCATCAATTTTGGCCAGAATTTCGTCGGCTGTTACCACGTCATCTAGTTTCCAGCCGTTCAGATTGCCCACGTCCATGTACTCAATGTAGCGGACGATGTGACCGCTGCCCTTGAAGTGGCGAGCCAGATCAACCAGGGTGTGGTCGTTGACCCCTTTTTTGACGACGCAATTAATTTTCATTTTGGTGAAGCCCACGGCTTCGGCGGCGGCCAGCCCTTCCAGCACACGCTCGACGGTTGAGCGACGGCCGTTTAACACCTGAAATACCTCATTGTCGAGCGAGTCCAAACTGATGGTGAGCCGATGCAGTCCCGCATCTTTAAGCGCCTGGGCTTGTTTGGGCAGGTAAAAAGCGTTGGTGGTTAGCGCTAAATCTTCGATGCCGGGCACCTGCGCCAGCCGGGCAATGAGCGCGGGCAGGTGAGGCCGAATGAGTGGTTCGCCCCCCGTCAGGCGGAACTTGGTGACGCCGAGCTGGGCAAACAGGGTGGCCAGCCGCACAATTTCATCGTCGCTGAGCAGCTCGTCCTTGTTGAGGAAGTTGTAATCTGCGCCGAAAATTTCGGCGGGCATGCAGTAGGGGCAGCGGAAGTTGCATTTGTCTATAACGGAGATGCGCAGGTCCCGGATGGGACGGCCGAATTTGTCTACAATTTGTTGTGGGTGTGTGTTCATGGTTTTTCCCGTTTGCTGAATTCAGGTATGGGCAAATCTATCGCAAAACGGCCGTAAGTCAATGAATTTGCGCAAGATTTGCTGAACCATTAACCAGCTTGTGTTGCTTAACCCAAGGGATTGCGTAGGGAAATCACCCCTTTTGCACCCTGTCAGACGGCCGTTTCCGTGTATAATGCACCCTGTTTGGAATAAATTTTGCCACAGAGGGCGCAGAGATTTTGGAGAAGGGAAAAATCTCTATTGCCTCTGTGAACTCTGTGGCTTTTTTAGGAGTTTGTATTGAGAAGCTCACAACCTGCTTTACCTGGCTGGCTAACGTACCTCATTTCTATCGCCTTCGTGTTTTCTGGCATTGCCGTGGTGGTGTTTGCCTATTTCACGTTTCAGGTCATGTTGAATCGGCCGTTGAACCCGCTGGAATCGGCTGCGGCGGCCGTGGCCGGGGTGGATTTATCTCTGGAGCAAGAAGGGCCGTCTGACGTGCCCACGCTGTTGCCTGGCCAACCCACGCCCACACTTATTCCCACCAGCGAACCGTGGGAAGGGGATGAGCGCGTGAACATTCTTTTGATGGGCATTGACCGTCGTCCTGGCGAGGCATTTATCTCCCGCACCGACAGCATCATGATCCTGTCGCTCGATCCCAAGACAGATACGGCCGCTATCTTGTCAATCCCCCGTGATTTGTATGTACTCATCCCAGGGCACGGGCGGGATCGCATCAACACCGCGTTTGTGTATGGCTCGGCTGGCAACAACCCGGTGGGCGGCGCAGCACTCTCGATGCAGACTGTTGAATACAATTTGGGCGTACCCATTCACCACTACATTTTGGTGGATTTTAGCGCGGTTATTAACGGTATTAACGCGTTGGGTGGTATTGATGTGTACGTGCCCACCGCCATTAACGATCCAACTTACCCCAGCATGGACTACGGCTTTGATCCGCTTTACATCCCCGCCGGGCAAAACCATTTTGATGGCGCTTTGGCGCTGAAATATGCCCGAACCCGTCACCAGGATAACGATTTTGGCCGGGCTTCCCGGCAGCAGCAGGTGATTTTGGCTATCAAGCAGCGGGTGGCGGCGCTGGGCTTTACGGGGATGATTGCCCAGGCGGGTACGCTTTACCAGCAGGTGGAAAATGGTATCCGGACCGATTTAAGCCTGGAGCAAATGATTCGCCTGGCAACGGCGGCCAACGGCATTGATTCAGAGGATATTCGGAATGATGTGCTGGATTATGATTATGTTTCCAGCTATTTGACCGAAGGCGGGGCGCAGGTGTTGATTTTGGAGAATGAGAAAGCGGCCGTTTTGATTCAAGATTTGTTTTATAGCGAGTAAACATGAGAAGTTCAACTTTTGTCAAAAGTTGAACTTCTTTTTCGTAAGAGCATGAATAGACAAACATTTATTTCTCGGCTGCGCGAGCGGCCGTTTTTGTTTGATGGGGCAATGGGTACCCTGCTGCACAGCCACGGCGTGCCGATGGACATTAGCTTCGACGGCATTAACCTGACGCAGCCTGCGGTGGTGGCAGACATTCACCGCGCTTACATTGAGGCTGGCTCAGACATCATCGAGACGAACAGCTTTGGAGCCAATCGGTACAAACTGGCCGAGTACGGTTTGCAAAACCAGGTGCGCGAAATTAACCAGGCGGCGGTGAACATTGCCCGGCGGGTGATAGACAGCGCCTTCCGCGAGGTCTGGTTGGCTGGCTCGGTAGGGCCACTGGGGGTGCGTTTGGCTCCACTGGGCCGCGTGCCGCTGGCTGAAGCGGGCGACGCTTTTCGGGAGCAAATTGGGGCGCTGGTGGATGGCGGCATTGATTTGCTGGTGCTGGAAACAATGTCTGATTTGTACGAGATAGAAACGGCCGTTGCCGTTACTCGTGAGCTTGCCCCCAATTTACCCATCGTGGCCCAGATGACCTTTACCCGCGACGATCGCACTTTGCTGGGGCACGCGCCGAGCGTGGTGGCTCAGCGGCTGGCGGCTTTAGATGTGGATGCGATTGGCATCAATTGCAGCGGTGGGCCAGCCCAGGTGCTGCGCTTGCTGCTGGTTATGCGGCAGATTGCGCCAGACAAGCTGCTGGCGGCTGCGCCCAATGCGGGCTGGCCAGAGCAAACGGAGCGAGGGCGCGTCTTGTATCCCGCTACGCCAGATTATTTTGGGCAGTACACCCACGCTTTGGTAGAGGCGGGCGCCGCCCTCGTGGGTGGCTGCTGCGGCACAAATCAGGCGCACATTGCCGCTATGCGCCAGGCGCTGGACCATCCAGCCCCATCCCCCATCCCCCTGCCAGAGATTCAAATTGTGACCCAGGCGGAAAAGAAAACGGCCGTTCTCGATCCCCCAACCCAGCTGGCCGAGAATTTGAAGAACGGCCGTTATATCGTCACGGTAGAAATGAGTCCGCCCAAAGGTGTGGCTACCCAGCGGCTCATCGAAGGAGCGCACATGCTCAAGGAAGCCGGGGCGAACCTGCTCAACATGGCAGACAGCCCGCTGGCGCGGATGCGCATGAGCGCCTGGGCGGCCGCTCACCTGGTACAAAAGTCGGTGGGGCTGGAAACGGTGCTGCACTTTCCCACGCGGGGGCGCAACCTGCTGCGCATTCAGGGGGATTTGCTGGCGGCGTACGCGATGGGCATCCGCAACTTGTTTGTGGCGATGGGTGATCCCACCAAAATTGGCGACTACCCGGAGGCGATGGACAGCTACGACATCGTGCCGACTGGCTTGATTCACCTGATCAAGCAGCAGTTTAACAGCGGTTTGGACAAAGCAGGCAACTCCATCGGCCAGCCGACCAATTTTGTGGTGGGTTGTGCCCTGAATTTAACGCCCGCTGACCCGGAGCGGGAGATGACGCTGCTGCGCCGAAAAATCCGCAATGGGGCCGATTTTGCTCTGACCCAGCCAGTGTTTGACCCGGCGGCGGCCAGGCAGTTTGTGGATTTATATGAGGCAACTTACGAGGAAAAGATGCTGCCGCTGATTGTGGGTGTGAAGCCGCTGTACAACGGCCGTAACGCCGAATTTCTGCATCATGAAGTGCCTGGCATGTCAATCCCGGAGTCGCTGCGCCAGCGCATGGCCGAGGCCACAGATCCGCAGCAGGAAGGCGTGCTGATTGCCCAGGAGATTTTGGGGGAATTACGGCCGTTTACCCAGGGAGTCTACCTGATGCCTGCCTTTGGCCGGTACGATTTGGTAGCGAGTGTAATGGATGTTTTGGGGGAGACTGGAGATTAGAGACTAACCAATCTCCAATCTCCTTGTCATGTTTACGCTTTGGTCACCAGCCAGGCGGCGACGTACCCCTTGCGCCCGGTGACGGTTTGCACGTTGAGCCATTGCCCTTGCTGGCCAATTTTGCTGGCCGCGCTATCCTCTTCAATGACCAACAGTTCCGTGCCAAAATTAAGGTAAGAAATGAGTGTGCTGCTAGCAATGCGAGGTTCTGTGCGCAGCGAGACGCTGGCGGCGCTGGTTTTAACCACCAGCTTGCTGGGGCTGGATGGTTTATTGGCCTGACTTGTTTTGTGGCTACCGAGGGCGGGGTCGGAAACGGCCGTTACGTACCACGCCGCCACATACCCTTCCTTACCCTCAATTTCCCGCACGTGGAACCAGTTATTGCGCTTGCCAACTTTTGTTCTGGCGGTGTCGGCATCGTTTAGCACCACCAGTTTGCTGCTTTGCGGCAAATATTTCAGCACGTTAGAGCCGGAAATGCGAGGCTGATCGCGCAGGGTTAGCCCGTTAACAGTGGGGGAGACGATGAGGGATTCGCTATCATCGGAATCTGCGGGGGTGGAAACGGCCGTTGTGGTTGTGGTTGTTGTCGTAGCGGGCGCTGGCTTGCTGACGCTGGTGGCTTTTGGCTCTTTGAGCGTCCCTGTGCCAAAAAAGATCATCTCCTGGATGATTTGGGCTGCGTTCCCGGCAAAGCCAAAGCGCCCGACCAATGTGGGTGGCTTTTCTGGGCTGTTGTATGGGTCCCACATCTGGTAATCGTCCCCATCTTTTTGATGAAGCACAATCCAGTGGCTTTGGATGCCCGCCGCAGGTGAATAATCCACGCGCACGGTGGCCAGCGAGCCGCCTGCCAGGGCTGCATCCAGCTCATCCAGCGGGGCATCCTGCTTGTCGCACTCGATGCGCTTTTGGTAGCTGACGTTGGGAAAGATAGCATTGATGCGAAAGGCACGTACCCACGGCCCCTGAAAGCCTTCGTTTTGTTTCATCTTGTCATTAAACGAGGCGACCGTCTCGTTGCCGCCGAAATGATTGCCAATCATCGTCAGGCTAGTCACCAGACAGCCCAGTTTGCCGATGGTTTCGGTACGGCCGTTGCCCATAATCTTGTTTTCCCAGCGGGGATCATTTTGATAAAGCTGCGTAAATGCCATTGTTTTTTCTCCTGAAAATAGTGGAAACAGTAAGATTTTTGAGTATCGTTCCCGCGAATCAAGATTGGATCAATTTCAGTTGTAAGCAGTTACGGCAGGCAATAATAAAATTGGTCCAATCTGCGCCTATGCAACGCTCAATGTTAAAGATTAACCTGACGAAATTCCTAACTGCTGTAAAGCGTGTGCTAAATCAAGCCCCGGCTGGAAATGAATCGCCGCCAGGCCAACCGCTTCTGCGGCGGCCACGTTGTGCTGGAAATCATCAATGAAAACCGCTTCGCGTGGCTGGCGGCCCAGGCGGCCCAGCGCCCGGTGAAAGATTTCCGGGTCGGGCTTCATCACTTTTTCTTCGCAGGAGATGATGATTTCGTCGAAGGCGTCGGCGATTTGGAACTGGTTGGTGAGCTCATCGCGTAGATTGCTGGCGTAGTTGCTGATGATGGCGGTCTGGTAGCGAGTTTTTAGCTGGCGGATGAGGGCAACCAGCCCTGTGTCTAGTTTATCACCAGACCAGAAACCGCGGCGGAAAGCGGCCGTTTCCAGCACCGACAAATCCAAATGAGCGCCAATCCACTGCCACAGCTCTGGCTCCGTAATCGCGCCGCGCTGCGCCTGCTGGCCCATCGCGCTGTTGAATACCAGCGCTTCAGCTCCACCAGGTGGCAAGCCAAGTTTAGCTTCCCACTGCTGCCGGGGAGCGCGGTCTTCGGTGCGCAGTAGTACGCCGCCCACATCAAAAATGATTGCCTGAATCATTGCGTTTCCTTGGTTGTTGAGATTTTTGTCCGTATTGCGTAAATCGGGTTCCATGCTGCGAATCATGAACAACATGGAAAACGTAGCACAGTTCGCATATACCTGTCAATAGGTAAACATAAAAAAGAGTGAGCGTTCCCAAATGCGCCGGTTTTGCCGTTCGCATTTGAGGATGCTCACTCCTCATTTTGCAGATTCAAAGAGATTTCAAAAGTCTGCACAATAATATGGCCATCACCAGAAGATGCTGAGGCTTTTGAAATCTAGGACATCAGTTAATTATTTTGCGCCAGAAATTCGTCTACGTTGCTGAGCAGCTCTTCCATGTCCGACGGCTGCAAATCACCCATGTGGGCAATGCGGAAGGTGACGTTTTTCAGGCGGGTGCCGTAGCCGTTGGAGAGGACCATGCCGTGCTCGCGCAGGAAGCTGTTGAGCGCCGAAATGTCGATCCCTTTGTTATTTTTAACGCAGGTCACGGTTGGGGATTCATACCCTTCTGGGGCCAGCAGTTCAAAGCCGTGGCTTTTGGCCCAGGCGATGGTCATGTCGCGCATGGCCAGGTGGCGGGCGAAACGTCCTTCCATCCCTTCGGCCATCATGTCGTCCAGCTGGCGATCCAGGGCAAAGAGCAGGGAGATGGCGGGTGTGGCAGGCGTCTGGTTTTTGGCCATTGACTTGTCCAGGGTGATGAAGTCGAAGTAGTAGCCGCGATTTTTGACGGTGGCGGCTTTGGCCATGGCCCGTTCCGAGACGGCGCAGAAGGCCAGACCGGCAGGCAGGGCAAACGCTTTCTGGCTGGAGGTGAGCACCACGTCTAAATCCCAGGCGTCGAACTCGATCCGCGCGCCGGACAGGCCGCTGACGCTGTCTACCAGGATCATGATCTCGTCGCCGCCGGGCATGCTGCGGATCGCTTCGGCAATCTCTTTGATGGGGCTTTCCACCCCGGCGCTGGTTTCGTTGTGAACGAGGGTGACGGCATCGAAGCCGCCTTTTGACAGCCGCTCGACAACCATTTCAGGCAGGATGGGCTGGCCCCATTCCACTTCCAGCACCTCGTTGTCCTTGCCGTTGAGCTCGGTTACTTCGCGCCAGCGGTCGCTAAATGCGCCGTTGACGCAGTTGAGTGCTTTTTTATCGACGCAGTTGCGCACCGCGCCTTCCCAAAAGCCCGTGCCGGAGGAGGCGCTGATGAGAATGCGCCGGTTGGTGAAGAACACTTTTTGCAGTTTGGGCTGGATGCGCGCCACCAGATCGATGCATTCTGGCATGCGATGGCCGACCATCCATTCGGTTTGGGCGTCTAAAATTTCGGGGCGGACTTCAGTCGGCCCAGGGATGAATAGTTTGATATGCTTGTTGGAATTTCGTTTTAAGTCGCTCATGATTAAAATCAAATGCTCCTGTATTTGTTAGGGTAAATGCTGTGTTAAAAACGGCTTCGTGGGGGGTACCTTGTACCTGGCGGATAGCGGCGGGGCCTGCGGCCAGCAGCAGCAGGGGGGCCAGGCTGGGTGTGTGTAAAAAGACGGGCGCTTCGGCCTGAACGCGCTGGCGCTGCACGACGCCGCCGAAGCCAACGAACAGGTCTACGGCGTGCCCGGCCATGAGATCGCTGCTGCCGTCGCCAATGAGGAGGGAACGGCCGTTCCTCCCATTCAATAACTCTCTCACAATCTGCGCCTTGCCATCGCTGACGGTGAGCGCCCCTTCTTCGTAATCCATGTACCGCTCGCGGCGCGGCTTTTGGAAATCGGTTTCGGCGTACCACCATTCACCCGCCAGATGGTCGTAATCTACCGCAACGGCGCGGATGTTTTGCTTGGGCACGCCTAAAAAGATGCCAAACTCCTGCACCGGTTCCGCCAGCCCGCCGCTGATGATGTACACCTCGTGCCCCAAAAATTGGAGGGCGGCGATGACGGCCTGGGCGTCGGCGACGATATTGCGTTTGTAAACGGCGCGGATTTGCTGGATTTGCTCGTGGGTGGGGCGGACGGCTTGCAGGCGTTTGGCGTAAACGTCTTCTAAGTCCAGCTTGCCGTCCATGGCGGCGTTGGTGAGCACTTCGACACGCCACTTTTTACCGGCGGTCTCGGCCAAGACATCAATGCCTTCTACGGTGGAGAGGGTGGAGTCGCAGTCGAAGAAGACGTGTTTGTAGGGTGGCCAGCGCATGAAGTGGATTGTACTCTAAGCGTAAGGGTTGGCAACTGGATATTTGGAGGGAAACGGCCGTTACCATCTGCACAATTTGCCCAAATTCACTTGATAATTCACGTTACGTAATGAAGAAATCAAAACTCGATTTGATTGCTTCCCAACCTGGACTAGGTTGCAAATAATCAACTGTGTTTGACCCAGTTAGTCATAAGCGCCTCTGAGTTGGCTACTAATTTGGTGGCCTGTTCTACCATGCATCTTGTGTTAGGATAATTATGTATTTCTCTGTGCCGTCCTAGTAACGCATCCAAGATTGCCATTGAATCAGTTTCACTCCAATTGGGAATTTTCGGTGCTGTCATTATATGTCCCAGCCACCATTCGGAAGATCCCCATGAGATAGGGAACCCAGAACCTATCTCATATTTTGCGCTTTCATGAGTGAATACCAAACCGCCTTTTACGATCATTCTGCTTAGGTGTCGGGAAACCAAGCCAGGGCATCGCATTTGAACCGACCTGTTTACATCTTCTGCAACGCGCTGCCACTGTTTATCGGGCGGTTGCGCAATAGGTTTGTTTTCTATTGAAAGTTTGCCACCTTGTTCATGGTATGTTTTAAATCGTGACCAATGACCGGATTGCCAACGAATGGTGCCGCTCCAATACTTCACCTCAAAGACCCATACTCCTTTTGGTCCGATAAGTACCACATCTACATCCTCGCCATGTCGCTGCTGTATACCTGAGAGGAGAAAATAATCGTTTCCTAACATGAATTGTAATTTACGGATGAATGCAAGCTCGCCTTTATCTCCATGTTGAATTGCTGGGGGCAACCTGATATTCATTGCCGCTTTCCACTGAGGCAATATTGGAGAAAATATTTGGGCCTGAAAAGGATTAGCTGGCGGTTGTGGCTTGGGCAGGGTCAGTTGGATAAGCCAAAATATTCCAAGACCTATCCCCAACATTGATGTGAGAGAGAAAATTATTGTCCCGATAATTGCCCAAAAACTTGTGGTTAACCCAAACAGTAAAGGAATGAGAAAGCAAATAGTACCGGCACCAATGCCCCCCATAACATAAATAACACCAGTCAAAATATCTCGGTTAGTTACTTGCTTGCGTTTTTCGTATTCGGAGACGGCCGTTTCATGTTGTTGTTGGCGTCGAGTAAATGCTTTTTGCAATTTGTCATGCCAACGGCTTCGCACCTGGCTATCTGCCTGACTAGCTAGCAGGTATCCTTTTTCTAAATGTACCGATTTTGGATTAATTACAATCATGGATTCTTTTGAGAAAGACTGTAGAGGGGAGTGCTCTTGACACTGACCCGACAATTTGGAAATCAAATGCGGCTATGTCTCCACAAGATATCATAGATTACGGTTGAAGACCTGATTAGAAAAAAGTGGAATGCACACAAAGGGCTTGTAATTGGAGAATAATCATGACAATATCAGGCTACGAATGAATTTTCTTCCTCAATATTCTGTTGGACTATGTATGGAAACAGGTGCCTAAAGAGCCAGAGAAAAATCCACCCATCTTTTATCCCAACTTCAAGGCAAGACGGCCGTTCCCCATCACACACGCCATCCCGTTCACGTCCCATACAAGCGGGCCGCCATCAAAACCAGCCACTGCACCCCCACTTTCCTGCACCAGCAGCATGGCGGCGGCCACGTCCCAGGGGCGCAGACGCAGGTTGAAGTAAAAATCTACCCGCCCCGCCGCTACCCAGGCCATGGCTAAAGCGGCCGTGCCAATCGAGCGCACCGTGTACGAATCTTCGGCAAATTTGTTAAAGATTTCCAGGGCGGTGGTGCGGGCATCGGCGGCGCTGCTCCAGTCCAAGGCAAAAACCGCCTGCCCTAATTCATCAATTTGGCTCACTTGCAAGGTTTGCGGCGAGCCACTGCCGATTTGCAGCGTGGCTCCCTGGCCTTGCGCGGCGCTGAATAGCTCGTCGCGCATCGGGTCGTAGATGGCGGCGGCGATGGGTTGGTAACCGTTGGCTGTGGGCTGGCAGGCGGCGATGGAGACGCAAAATTCGGGTATCTGGCGGCTGTAGTTGGTGGTGCCGTCAATCGGATCGATGATCCAGATGATCGGGCCAGCGGTGGGTAGGCTGCTGTCGTCTTCTTCGGTGAGGAAGCCGTGGTTGGGGAAGTAGCGCTGGATGGTTTGGGTGATTTGGGCCTGCGTGGCCACATCGGCGTCTGTCACTAAGTCGCGGAATCCTTTGAAGCTGATTTCGCGGGGTTTTGACCACATCTCACGGGCCAGTTTTCCGGCGGAAACGGCCGTTTCCACCGCCACCGCCCGCAGTTCTTTCAGTTCAGCAACATCCATAAAAAGCTCCCAGGGAATTTACCTCAGAGGGCGCGGAGGCCGCAGAGATCAAAAAAACTCCGCACTCTCCGCGCCCTCTGCGGTGAGAAAATCAGATAACGCGGCGGCGTACGTTGGCGCTCAGGTAGTCGAGCAGCGAGACGACGATGGCGATGGCCAGCATCATGACGCTGGCTTCGCGGTAGCGCAGCAGGCGCACACTTTGGCTGAGCAAGAAGCCAATGCCGCCACCACCCACAAAGCCGATGATGGTGGACATGCGCACGTTGATGTCCCAGCGGTAGAGGGTGTAGGCGATGTACGGGGGGATAATTTGGGGAATGACGGCAAAGACAATCATTTGCAGCCGGCTGGCTCCAGTGGCGTTTATCGCCTCGATGGGGCCGTCGTCAATGCCCTCGATTTGCTCGGAGAATAGCTTGCCCAGGGCGGCGATGGTGTGCAGCGTCAGGGCCATGACGCCCGCAAACGGCCCCAGCCCCACCCAAACCACAAATATGATGGCCATGATGAGCGGCTCGATGGAGCGCAAGGTGTTGAAGATGGCGCGGGCGATGGTGTAGAGGCCAAAGCCGATGCGAAACGGCCGTTTCGGAGCCAGCAGCAGCGATCCCACCGCCAAAATCCCACCACCCGCCAGCGCCGGAATCGTGGTCCAGTTGGCCGGGCTGTCGAACTGGTACAGCCAGTTCAAAATGGTACCGCTACCGAAGATGAAAACGGCCGTTCCCAAAAAGGTGAATACGGCCGTAACCAATCGCGCCGGAGTGCCGGTGAGCCGCAAAATCGCTTCTTGCCCGTAGCGGCTGCCCAGCAGCATGGCAATCATTGCTCCCAGCAGCGCGGTCACGGCGGGTAGCGCCAGACTGATCAAATCGCCCATCACTTTAAAAAAGTTGCCCACAAAGCTGAAATTTATGGAAAACAGCCCGACGTTAAAAGCGGCCGCATCCAGTTGATCTGCCAGCCAAAGGCCGCTCACCTGGCTCAACGCCGCCAGCTGGGCCAGGGCAAACAGCGCCAGCAGCACCAAAAAGACGAGTTCGGCGATGGCAACGGCCGTTCCCCTGGAATCTCGCCGCGTTGTGGTAACGAGGGGCGGGCCAAAGCGCACCACCGCCCAGCCCAGCGCCAGCGTGGCCACGAAAATTCCCAGCGTCAAAGCAGGTTGGGCGCTAAACGTCGCCGCCAGCGCCACCATTTCGCGTGCCCCCAGCCAGGCAAGCCCACCGCCAACCGGCAGCAGCGCCAGCGCCAGCATAAAGCTGGCCAGCGGCGAGGTCACCTCCAGCATCAAATTTCGTGCCGCCAAAAAGGAAACTGGTACTGCCAAAATTGTGCCAATGGTGGTGGCCAGCAGCGCCATAAAAATCGTTTCCATGATCAGGTTCAGCGTGTTGACGGTGGTTTCCGTCAGGCTAAACGACTCTGATTCTGGCACAAACAGCGGGTCAATAATGTCTGGATTCGTGATGTCTGGGTCGGCCAAAAAGCGCAACACGCCGACCAACTGCGTCTGGCGATTTTCCGAGCGCATCTTTTCCAGGTCAATTTCCGTCACCTGCACGGCGATGGCGTACAGCAAAAAGAGCAGTACAAAGGCCAAAAAGGTTTGCAAAGCTTGCCGGGCGGGTGTTTTTTCGTCTCGTTTAAGTGTCGTCATAATTTTTGTTATTTGCCACAGAGGTCACAGAGAAAAAAGAGAAAATCTCTAAAACCTCTGTGTCCTCTGTGGCCAAAATCTTAAATGATCCGGCTGCGCACGCGGGCGCTGATGTTGTCCAAAACCACCACCACAATGGCGATGGCGATCACCATGACGCTGGCGCGGGTGTACAAAATCTGGTTAATATTGCGCTGTAGCACAAAGCCAATGCCGCCACCACCCACAAAACCGATGATAGTAGACATGCGCACGTTGATGTCCCAGCGGTAGAAAATGTAGGCGATGTAATGGGGCGTTACTTGCGGCACCACGGCGTACACAATCCGCTGGAGCTGGCTGGCACCGGTGGCGGTAATCGCCTCAACCGGCCCTTCGTCAATGTTTTCTACTTCTTCAGAGAACAGCTTGCCCAAATCGGCCATGGAGTGCAGGGTGAGGGCCATGATGCCAGCAAAGGGGCCAAGTCCCACCCACACCACAAAGACGAAGCCCATCATCAGCGGTTCGATGGAGCGGACGGCGTTGAAGATGGTGCGGGTAACGTTGTAGATGACCAGGCCGATGGGGTAATGGTGCTTGGCCGGGGCGCGTAACGTCCACAAGGCGGCAATCAGCCCCAGAACCAGGCCGGGCCAAATGGTGAGGCCAAGCTGCTCTCCAAGGCTTTCTGGCACAAATTCGCGGATGCCGAGCAGATTGACCCACACCAGCGCTAAAGCCAGGAGGATGGTGAGTACGGCCGTTCCCACCCAAGTCGTCACAAACGTCACAATGCGTACGGTGCTGGCCGAGGCGCGCATGGTGAGCTGCTGGCCAAACCTGCTGCCGATGGAGGTGGCTGCAAATGCGCCAATACCGCCCAGCGTCAGCGGTAGCAGCAAGAAAACCAGCTGAATCAGCACAAAAATAAAGTTCCCCACAAAGCCCAGTGCGTTCAGGCTGGTTTGCAGTGATGGCAAAAACGTGCCATCCAGGCTTAAAATGGGGCTGACCAACAGCCGACCCAGCCAAAACGCTCCGCCGCCCAAAGCTGGCAGCAAAATAATGCCAGACATGATGCCGCTCATCGGCGCTTTGACGTTTTGCATTAGGTTCCGCGCCGCAAAAAACGAAAGCGGAATGGAAAGCAGCGTGCCGATGGTAGAGGCCATCAGCGCCATCAGGACGGTTTCTACGATTTTGTCCAGCGCCTCGTAAGTGGTGTCGCTGAGACCCACAATCCTGCGGTCAACCACCTCCACCAACTCTAGTGTTTGTGGCTCTTCGCTGGGGCGCACGTCGGGCATGGTGAAGGTGACGGCCACTTCGCCCGTATTGCTTGCCTTCAACTCAGCTACCCGGCGCGTGGAGGTGCTGCCGAGGGGTGTCCAGGCAACTAGAATTTCTGCATTGGGCAAAAATCCGCTGCCGGTGATGGTCACGGAATCCTGGGTGGTGGTGACACAGTTGGGCACCATCAGCAGCTGCCGCCCTTCGATGTTCACCTGGGAGCCTTTGATCTCTTCGGGGCAGGGCATACGCAGGGAAACGGCCGTACGCCGTGTTTCCGTCTCGTAGGCAAAAATATCGGGCCGGGCAAAGCTGCGAATGAGGCCTACCAGATTTTCTTGCCGCTGCGGTTCCAGCGGCTCTTGCAGGTTCACCTTGGTTATTTGCAGCCCGTAGGCGTATAGCAAAAATAGTGCCAGAATGATAACGGCCGTTTTCCAAACTTTGGGGGAACGGCCGTTCTTTTTCTCATCTTTCATGGGAATCTCTTTGAAGGCGGTGAACCGTAATCGGTTTTACCGTTTACTGTTTACCGATTACCGCTAACCAATCCGTTCCGCTTCACGGCCGTAAATTTCAATAAATTTCTCGTCATCAATCTCTTTGGGCGTGCCATCAAACACCAGCTTTCCCTGGTTCAAGGCAATTGCCCGCGTGCTGTATTGCTGCACCAAATCCAAAAAGTGCAGGCTGCACAACACCGTGATTTTATCTTCACGGTTGATCTGTTGCAGATGGCGCATGATGCTGTGGGCCAGCGCCGGGTCCAGGCTAGCCACTGGCTCGTCGGCCAGGATCATTTTCGGCTCTTGCATCAGGGCACGGGCAATGCCCACCCGCTGCCGCTGGCCGCCGCTCAGTTCGTCGGCTCGATTATCGGCCTTGTCGCCAATGCCCACACGGGCCAGGCTGGCGTGCGCCCGCTTAATGTCCGCTTCGGGAAAACGACCCAAAATACTGGCAATGGGACTGGTGTATCCTAAACGGCCGCTCAGCACATTGGTTAGCACCGAGGAGCGATTGACCAGATTGAAATGCTGGAAAATCATGCCAATTTGGCGACGTGCCCGGCGCAGTTCCTCGCCAGACACTTCAGACAACTCAATGCCGTTCCACCAAATCTGGCCAGAGGTTGGTTCGATGAGCCGATTTATGCAGCGCAGCAGCGTACTCTTGCCAGAGCCGCTCAAGCCAATAACCGCCACGAATTCGCCATCCGGCACCTCAAAACTGACATCTTTCAGCGCAACCGTGCCGTCTTCATAAACTTTTGTTAGATTTTGGATTTTTAACATGTGAGACCCTAAGGGTTTATCGCAAGAAATACGAGGAAAAATCAAGAAGCCGGGCGAACCAATTGGTTTACCCGGCTTCCTCAAAGTGAAAAATTAACGATTAGCCGCCGAGAATGTCTTCTTCGGTGATACCTAAGAAGTCCATTGCGGAGCGTACTGGATCATAGAAGCCATCGGTGACAGCTTCCAGGCCGGTCCAGTTGTAGAACTCTTCAGAGCAGATGGATTGGGCACAAGCCTCAGAAGCCGTGAAATCAATCAGCGCGTCTACGATGTTGTTGGCTGTATTCAAGGGGAACTCAGGGCCGAAGGAAACGGTATCGTTCGGGATTTGAGCGGTAATAGCCAAAATACGGGTGTTGTCGAAGATGTCTGGTGCGGTATCAGAAACGGAGGAGCGAGCATCCAAAACGCGGTAACCGCCATCGGCCGGGTCGCCATTCACAAAGGTGCGGCCTGCGTCGTTGCGCACTGGGCTGACGCCAGCTTCACGCCAGATTTCCGGATCGTCTACGCCGTAAGTCCAGGCACGTGCGTAGTTAGGCAGCAGCGGTGGGCTGAAGAAGGCGGTGGCGAACTCACACTCGCCATTGTAAACGCCCAGCATGGAGTTGTTATGGGAACCAGTTTCTACAATTTCACCGGGCGTAATACCCAATTCGGCAAACTGGGCGCTGGGGTAAAGATAGCCAGAGGTGGAGCCAAAGTCGGGGATACACCAGGTAGCGCCTTCCAAATCTGCCAAGGATTCTGCTGGGCTATCCATTGGCACAACATATTGGGCAGCATACCAGGAGAGGCCAAAGCGAACGGCCGCAGCGCCAACGGTTACACCACAACGGTTGTTGGCCAAAACGTAGCCTTGTGCTGGAATGAAGCCAATCGTGTCGTCGGGGGAGGCACACATTTCTTCGATGGTGGCGGCGTAGCTAGTTGGTACGCTTACCTCAAAATGCAAGCCAGTGGCTTCGGTAAGGGCATTGGCTAAAACCTCGCCACCAGAGACGATTTGGTCCACTTCTACGGAGGGGACAAACACGACTTTGATGGGGCGTTCTTCAGAACCCAGGGCCGCTTCTTCTACCATAACTTCTTCAATCACGGTTTCGGTTTCGGTGACAATGCGTGTTACTTCCACGGGCACTTCAACTTCGGTTTCCACGGGCACTTCAACTTCTGTGGTTTCGGTAACGACGCGGGTTACTTCAACAGTTTGGGGGGCGCAGGCAACAATGACTAAAAGGAGCAGGGACATACCGATTAAAAGTTTGAGACTAAAGCGTGTTTTCATGGTTTCCTCCTTAAAAACACAAGGGGAGTGCCCACTGGTATTGCAAGGTGCAGGATGTGGGCGTGATGATGGGTAAAGGTATCAAAATTATATCATGGGGCTAAAAGGTGACAAATTAGTAATTTTTGGAGGAAGAAAAAGGGCAAAACGATTCAATCATTTTGCCCTTTTTTGAGAGCAGATGGTAGGGAGCTGCTATTTTCCGTCACCTGCAAGGTTCATTTAGTTACCTAATTCTTCTAGTCGTTCTTGTTGCAGCTCATTAGCTTCTATGGTCAATTCATCAAGCGTGGATTGTATATCAGCACCCTGAATAATGGCGTTGTAAGCTTCTGAAGCGGCAACTCGGACATCGTTATATGATATTAGTTGAGGTTCAAACTTGCCATATTGCAGCAAGTCCAAGGCCGTAGCCCAGACCGGATTCTGTTCGTTGTAATCACCCAAGAGCTCAACCGTACCAGAGTTAGTGGGGAAGTAATTGCTGGCTTCTACCCAACGGGCTTGGATTTCTGGCGTGGTGAACCACTTAACAAACTCCCAGGCTGCTAATTGCTGTTCTGGCGTTGTTTTTACAATCATTACATCACCACCGTAGATGTTCACTATTGGATCAGCGGTAGTGTGGGGAATGGGGGCTACTGCATACTCGTCTGGTTCCATACCAGCTTCTTCAGCAACCGTGGCAAAGTCACCAATATAGAATGGGATACCGGAGCTAGAACCCATGGAGAACAGCGCATTGCGGGAAGCAACTTCTGGGTTCGGGAAACCATCGAAGAAGTAAGCGCATACCAAACCATCTTCACCAGGGGTTGCCAATTCAACTAGCATCTCCATGGCCTGGACGGTTGCATCGCTGTTATAAACATATTCCGTTCCATCTGCACTTAATACATCACCACCATAAGCAAATGTCCAGGCGGCCAAAGCAGAGGCATCGTCACGCAAAACGTAGCCTCCTACGCCACTCTCGCTGGCGGCGGCAGCAGCACAGGACATTTCTACGAACTCTTCTGGGGTGGCTGGTGGGGCATCGTACCCCAATTCTTCTAGGTATGTTTTATTGTAATGCAGTAGTTCAATCGAACGGTTCGGTGGGAAGCCTAAACGCTGATTATCGAAACTCGCATGAATACTTTGGTTGAAAAAGCTCTGGTAGAAAGCAGCCTGTTCTTCTTCTGAAAGACCCCAGTACGAATCGTTTAGATAGTCGTTTAGGTCTACTAATGAGTCATTTAGCTGATAGCTAGCCTGATCATTTTGATAGCCAACAACCAATGCGGCAGGGATTTCTCCAGAAGCGATGCTTGCATTTACGGCCGCCCGAATATCATCATAACCACCTTGGTTGAATGGTTCAACGGTTATCCCACATTCATTTGTATTATTAAAATCATTTACGATATCAACGAGCATCTCTTCACGCTCGCGACTGTGATTATGCCACCAGACAACGGTTTGACCACGGGGGTCTACACCAGCTAATGGACCATCAGTTGCTGGCGCACAGGGGCCCATATCTTCAGCAGCGGTTTCTTCTGCTGGAGCAGCTTCTTCTTCAGCGGGCATTGCTTCTTCTTCGGCGGGCATTGCTTCTTCTTCAGCGGCCGTTTCTTCTGCTGGAGCAGCTTCTTCCGCTGGCATCTCCTCTTCAGTTCCACCGCCGCAAGCGACAAGGAACATTGGCACAATTAAGGCCAAAAGCATAAACCATTTCACATATTTTTTAGACATTTGTCTTCTCCTCGAAACAATTGTTTCATTAGAAATTTAATCACAGATTTTGATTCAGAATTTAATTTGTAACTTTCAAAAAACGGGCGTTGTTGATCTTCAGATCAAATCAAAGTTAGATAGTTGCCTTTTGTGCATCACCTCCTTGGTTGATCTTCTTTCAGTTATAGTTTTACTGACAAAACCACAGATTTTACAGTTTGACGCAGGATGCGCCTGTCGGTTTTCCCAGTAGATTGGCTATGTTCAACGATGTTAAGGCTACCCTTTTAATCCAGACCGTGTCATTGCTTCAATGAACTGGCGTTGCGTAAAAAAGTAAATTACCAAAATCGGTAAGATTGTAATGATGGCTCCCGCCATCTGTAAATGGACAAAACTACCAGCTTCTTGCAGAAAACTTTGTAGCCCATAAGAAATTGGACGCCATTCTAAGGATCGCGTTACCAGAAGCGGCCAGGCTAGGCTGTCCCAACTACCTAAAAAGCCAAAGAGAGCCAAAATGAGAATTGGCGCTTTGGAAAGTGGAATAACGATTTGCATTAAATAGCGCAAATGTCCAGCGCCGTCAATTTGGGCTGAATCCCACAGCTCATCTGGGATTTGCTGAAAGAATTGACGCAGCAAAAAGATGCCGAAAGCGCTGGCCATGAAAGGTACGGTGAGTGCTGGCCAATTATCTATCCATTGAAAAGGCGTTACCTTGCCCAGCCAGGAAACGGTGAGGAAGTTAGGTACCCAGGTAATCGCCTGGGGTAAAGTTAATGTGGCCAGGAATAATCCGAAAAGAAGATTTTTTCCTGGGAATTCCATACGGGCGAAGGCGTAAGCTGCCAGAACGCCAAATACCACTTCGCCAGCTACAGTGATGAGGGCAATTTGCAGGCTGTTGAAGAAGAATTCAGAGAAATCGGCTTCTCGCCATGCTTCTACGTAGTTGGCCCATTGGGGGGTGCTGGGCAAGAAGGTTTGGCTGGTGGCCTCTGTCAGATTCATTAAGGAAATGCTGATTGTGGCCAGAAAGGGCACTATGGCGATGATTGCCCCGAGAATTAGCACAGCGTAGGTGAAAAATTTGGCCCAATCAAAACCAGAACGGGCAGGTTTGGGGGTTTCTCTAGGTACGACGACTTGGTTAGCCATAGAACACTCTTCCTTTGGCAAAGCGATCCATTAGTGCGGTGGCGCTTAGAATGACGATGAGCAGGCAGATGCCGAGAGCGGCAGCATAGCCGATTCGGGTATCCCGATTGAAGGCATCGAAGATGACGAGGCTGGCGGTGTCCATTGTGCCCAGGGCAGCGCGGGAACGGAGCACAAAGATGGTGTTGAATGCTTTGAAGGTGCCAATGATGCCGAAGATGGTTAGGAAGTAGGTGATGGGTGAGAGGAGGGGCAGGGTGATGTGGCGAAATTGTGCCCAGCGGCCTGCGCCATCCATTGATGCAGCTTCATAATATTCGCGGGAGATGTTACCCAGGCCAGCCAGAAAGAAAACAACGTTGTAGCCGGTGTATTTCCAAATGCCAAAGATGATGGCAACAACGAGAGCCAGGCTAGGGCCTGCAGCCCATTCTGGTACGTTTAAGTTAAGGGCGCCACCAATGAGTTCGTTGATGCCGTTTGGTTCGTTGAGCCAGCCCAGAGGGGCTAATCCAAATGAGGCCAGGAGCGTGTTGATGGTGCCTGTTGGGTTGCCGGAGAAGAGGACTTTGAAAACGGCCGCTGCGCCCACGGCTGGCGTAATGTATGGCAAGAAGTAAATCATGCGCAGCAACCCTTTGCCTTTGATTTCTTGAAATAACAGGGTTGCCAGGACGAGACCTAAGAAAAGCTCTGCGGGTAGGGCCCCGATGACGTAGAAAATGGTGGTGCGTAAACTGATCCACCAGTCTTTATCGCCTTCGGCAATGATGGCGGGGAGTTCACTGATGAGTACCCAGCCACCGACCATGAGCAGGATGCCAGCAAAGAAGTATAGGAAGGTTTGCAGGTTTGAGTCGCGCTGTGCGGCCGTTCGCCAAACAAGCCAGGAGAGTAACAATAGGACAAATCCGGCGCTGATGGTGACAATTTGGGCCCAAATATCCAGGGTTTCGCCTTCTTCGAGCGCTTCGGCGAAGGCCAGTTGGATTTCATTGAAGGTTAGCCAGGTGAGGGCTGTGGCCATGATTAGCAGGAATACGGCCGTTACCCATTTGCCCGTATAAAATCCATCTCGTAACGTGGCAGCTGTGTTCTTTTGAAGGTAGTAGTACGATGCGCCACTTAAAATTAAAGCCAGCACGGCTAAATAAAAATTAGAGGCCACTCCCGGCGCGTTCCACGCTTCAGCCAAGAATTGTGGAAAAAGCGCATTACGTTCTTCGGCTGTGAAACCTACGAGCTTTTCACCAATCTCCAGTAGGCCCGGCATGAAGATGAACACAAGCCACAGCATTAAGGCGAGCGCTGCTGCGCTAAAAAATGCTGGCAGCAGCCAACGCCATGGGTTTTCATTCTTGGCACGAGCTGTAGCGAACATCTCGTTGATGTTGCGTATGACAACCGCAATAAAGAAAAGCGCCAGCCAAAAGGCCAGCACATAAGCCAGATTATCAATTGCGCGTACGTATTGCCCTAACCCATCAGGCCGGCCAACCACGTTGTTTAGACCCGCTCTGGTACTCTGATAAGCTGAAAAAACCAGTGGGAACAGGCCAAACAGACCAATAATGATGATAGCTGGCGATAAAAACAGGTAAGCCAATAAAGCTTCGCGTCGTTTAAGTCCGCGTCTACCTGAAAAGATAGCCATACCAGTGCGCCGGGTGGTGCTTTGGCTTTGAGGCTGTGATGGAATTGCGGTGTCGCTCATAGCTTTGTCCTTGGGCTATGCAGCGGCAGCCAGCTTGCGCCGTCTTACCGTGCGAGTTTCATAAAGTTTGAAATGTATTGATTGTGTGGGTCGAGATTGCAATTTCAAATGAGGCTTACGCATCATCATTTTGGTAACAACTGATTTGACCAGTTGAATAAGGATTGGCTAATTTACCTGATAATCAACCAAAGTTTGAATTTTCCTATCTAAGAACTTTTGGCATTATATCACGCGGACTTTTGTGGGCAACCACGTTAGGTGCCAATTAGGGCTGAATTGGTTAAGGGGAGGCTAACGCCGGGTAAACATTTGGTTAATATTGTTGGGTTTGTGGGTGCAAGCCGCTATCTTGTTTCCACCGTGTTATAATCATTCGTTCGATTTCATAGATATCATTTTCAAGGAAAACGCCACCATGTTTCGTTCAAGAATTTCTGTTTTGCTCCTGGTTTTACTGTTGTCAGGCTTTGGGTTGACTGCTTGTGAGCCTGATGAACCACCTGCGACACCACCACCAGCGACGGCAACGGCCGTTTCCAATCCAAATCCCGACCCTACCGCGACAGCCGAACCCGCCAACCAATCCGACGGCGTCTTCTTTAGCGAACTACTGCCCGGTGTGCCCGGCGGCAACAGCCACGAGTTCATCGAGCTGTACAATGCGGGTTCCGAGCCGGTAGATTTGATGGGCTGGTCCATTTTTTACCTGCTGGGCGAGGGGCAGGAGCAAGAACTGGTTTTTAGGTGGACGGAAACGGCCGTAATTCCCCCACAAGGTCACGTGCTGCTGGTTCATGAAGGGCAGGATGTGGGCGCAGCCCCCGACGGCTTTTTTAGCCAATCGCTGTTTGAGCGGCGCGGCGGGCTGCTGCTGCGCAACAAAACGCAGCAAACCGTAGACCTGCTGGGCTGGGGCGACGCTCCAGCTGAATTTACCAGCGGCGACCCGGCGATGGCTCCCGCGGACGGAGCCAGCCTGGAGCGCCTGCCCGGTGGCGCGGCCGGGAATAGCCAGAACAGCGGCAGCAATGCCGCCGATTTTGTGGCCTTGGCCACGCCCAACCCGCAAAACAGCGGTAGCCCCATCACGCCCATGCCGGATGAATTTTTGACGATTGACGTTGCCGCGCCAGAGGCCATCGCCCCTGGGTCTGAGTTTGTACTGACGGTGGCGGTGGGGAATGTGAGCGATACGGCCGTTTCCAACGTCACCATCTCCTTGCCCATTGCCAGCTATTTTGAACTGGTCGCTGGGCCGGAAGGGGCGGAATTGGCAAACAGCCGTCTCACCTGGACCCTGCCCGAAATCGCCGCCAACGGCAGCCAGACCGCCGAAATCACCCTGCTCAGCCCGTTCACCTACACCGACACCTTGCTCACCGGCTACTACGCCGACGCCGATGGCTATCTGGCGGCGTTTGGCCAGCCCCGGCTTATCAGTATGGCCGGTGGAGCCATTCCGATTGCCACTGCCCGCGATCTGGTAGGCAGCGTGGTGAGCGTCGAAGGCATTGCCACCATGTACACTGGCGGCTTTTTTGCGGGTAACGGCAGCAAGTTCTACATGCAAGACGAAACCGGCGGCATCCAGGTGTACATTCCCAGTGACCAAGCGCAGCCGAATGTGGCCATTGGCGACCGGGTGCGCGTGACCGGCCTCATCGAACCATACCGCGATTCGCTGGAGCTAATTCCGGGGGATGTGGAACTGCTGGGTGCAGACGATATGCCAGAGCCGCTGGCCGTAACGGTGGATGATGTGAACAACAGCGATGCCATCCTGGGCGAGCTGGTGGCGCTGGAAGGCACGGTGCTGGCGGTTGAAGATTTTAATTTTGATTATCAGGTGCAAATTGATCAGGGCACGGGCGAGACGGCGACGGTTCTCATCGAAAAACAGACCGGAGCTACGGCCGAACTGATCGAAGTGGGCCAAAATTACCGCATGGTGGGCATTAGCGAGTTTTACCAGGGCTTGCGGCAGGTGAAGCCGCGCCTGCAAACGGACATTGTGGCCATTATTCCGCCCATCGTGCTGCTGGAAATGCAAACCAGCAACACGGCGTACCCCGGCCAGGTGCTCACCTACACACTCACCGCTGCCAACTACACCGACACGCCGTTGACCAATTTGCTGGTGGAATTGGAAGTGCCGGGTGGCGCGGCCAATGCGCTCCAGGTGCAGCCGGATGCGAACGGCATTTCGGCCAACGGGGTTGTGGTCTGGGCGGTGGATGAGCTGGCTGCTGGTGGGGGTACGGCCGTTCTGCAATATTTCTTCACCGTGCCCAATGACCAAACCGAGCCGCTGGTGGCCTCGCCTGCCCAGCTCACCGCCGAGGGGCAGGACGAACCTGTGCTTTCTAACAACTTCACCACTTTCCTTGGCGATTCGGTACCAATTTGGGCCATCCAGGGGGAGGGCAGCCGTTCGCCGTATGTGGGCATTGATGCGGCGACCAGTGGGGTGGTCACGGCCGTATTCCCCGAACTCAACGGCTTCTTCATTCAGGATTTGGAACCAGACGCCAACCCTGCCACCTCCGATGGCCTCTTTATTTTCACGGGCGTTTTGCCAATTACCGTGCAGGTGGGGGATTTGTTGGAGCTAAACGGCCGTGTCCGTGAACTCTCTAGCCAAACGGCGCTCCAGGTTGAATCATTAGACGATATTGTGCTAAACAGCCCCGGCTACACTAACGTTTTTGAGCCTGTGTCCTACGATCCGCCGCAAGAACCGGACGCCGCGCTGGTTTACAACGAATCGTTAGAGGGTGTACTGGTGAGCCTGAGCGAACCGGCACTGGTCGTTGGCCCCTCCACGCGCTTTGGCGAATATGCCCTGGTGTACGAAAAATGGGGCGTTACGGCCGTTGCCCGCACCGACGAGAGCGGCTTCCTGATGTACGTGGATGATGGCTCCACTGTGGCCCACGACGACCAGGGTAGCCTGCCGTACGCGGTGACCAACGGTGACATGGTGGCCAATTTGGTGGGGCCGCTGGCCTTTACTTTTGGTAACTACAAAATCGAGCCGATTGTGATGCCTGAGGTGATGGTTGGGGAACGGCCGTTGCCCACCATTCGTGCCGCCAGCGAGGACGAACTGAGCATTGCGACCTTCAACGTGGAGAATTTGTTCGATCTGGTGACGCCGCACCCGTCCAGCCCGCCGATTCCCACCGTGTTTGAGTACCGCAACAAACTGGAAAAAATTGCCCAAACCATCGTGGCAATGGGTGCGCCCACCATCATTGGTTTGCAGGAAGTGGAAAATCTGGACATTTTGCAAGATTTGGTGGAACAAGAGGCGATTGCCGAATTTGGTTACCAGCCGTTCCTGATTGAAGGCAATGATTCGCGAGGCATTGACGTGGGCTACCTGGTGCGCAGCGACCGAGCCACGGTGGAATCTGTGGCGGCGCACGATGCGCCCGGTGAGCTGTTTGCCCGCCCGCCGCTGGTCATCACCGTCACCGCGCACCTGGCCAGCGGCGACCAGACGGTGATTGTGCTCAATAACCATTTCCTCTCGCTTTCTGCGGGGGAGCAGGCGACAGAGCCAGTGCGCACGGCGCAGGCAGCCTGGAATGTAGAACTGGTGGCCGAGCTTTCGGCGGCAAACCCGGCAGCGCATTTTGTGGTGCTGGGGGATTTAAACTCTTTCTACCAGACGTTACCGCTGGACACATTGGAGGCAGCCGGGTTGCAGCATGTGTATCGGTACTTAGGGGATGGGGAACGGCCGTACACCTACATCTTTGAAGGCCGCACCCAAACGCTGGATCACATCGTCGTCTCGCCAGAGCTGTTTAGCCACCTGGCGTTAGTGCAGCCGCTGCACACCAACGCCGACTACCCCCTCGGCGACCCGGAAGACACCACCCCCCGCCGCGTCTCCGACCACGATCCGCTGGTGGCCATATTCCACTTTGCAGAATAATTGGAGTTCAGAGATTGGAGATTATCAATCTCCAACCTCTTAGCTCCCTTTGCTTTACGAATCCTGCTTGCCAATAAACACTTTGGCTAAATGAATAGATTCCACGTCTTTCGCATCCAGAATGCGTAATTTTTCCAGCTTTTCTAACCGCTTCATTTCTTCATCACTAAAATTGCTAACCGCTTCTTTAAGGCGATTCATCGCCTCGGTCACCATTTGGGTGTGAATTTTGCGCTGGTAGGCAATTTCTAGCGTTTTTTCTACATCGGTCGGCATTTCAATGGGGCCTAACGAGACATCCCGGTCTGGTATCGGTTGGAAGCCCAGATTAAATTTAAACGCACTGTCTGGATCGTACGGGTTTTTCTTTTCAGCTAACAGTTCATTGGTGCTTTGCGCAACCTCAGCTTCTAGCTTTTTGATCGCATTTTTGTCGTAAAGCTCTTCAGCCAGGTAGGTTTCTACCAAATGTTTGATTGCTCTTTCAGCCTTGCCTTTCACCACTTTGTCTGCATTTTCTGGCAGCGTGCGCGCTAATTTGTACCGGACATTATCGGTGAGAGCATACACATTGACAGTAAACGACACCTTCCAGGTGACATCTACTAACACACCATCGGCCGTGCGAATGTCTTCAAGCTTGCCGCTGGCAGATTGTGATTTCTTGGTGATTTTTTCGTCAGCTAATTTTTCATACCACCTTAGCCGGACATAATGCGGATCGTTCCGCTGAATCCACCAGGAGATGAAGGGAAACAAGAAGGGGACTTTAATTTCTTTACAGCCAAACCGGGGGTCTGGGTCTGTTTCTGGGTAAAAGCGGCAGAAGCTGTTGTTGAAGCGGTTGTAAATGACGCCCACTTCCATTTCATCGATCAACCTGTAGCGGGGTAGGAGAGCCAGCAAAAGGACAAAGGCAAAAAGCAGCAGGGTGAATAGAACAAAAATTAGCCCCCAGATTTCGAAGGCCAGATAAGCTGCAACAATTGTAAATCCTAAAAAGAAGATGACCGCTGCGACAATAAAGGGGTTTCTTGGTTTCATGCGTGCCTCCAAATAGCTTGAAATGGGTGAAAAACTGTGACTGTTTTCATTGTAAATCCTGCTGGAAGCGGATTCAATCTTTTTTTGGTACTGTCAGGAAATTGTCGGCTAAATCTCGGATTTTTGTTGGGTTGGTTGACAAATTTGGGTGATGGATTTACTATGTTGCGCATTAGATGATTATCTAGTATATTAGATAGCTATCTAACATCAATTGACCCGATTCCCTGATCTGATTGATTCATCCAGCTTTCATTGACCCAAAATATCCAGTTTTGCCCATTCAATTTGGAGGCTCCGACATGCAAGAGACGACGACCTTGACTTTTGAACAAACGGTGGCTGTTGAGCCAACGGCCGTTTACCGTGCCA
Organism: Ardenticatenaceae bacterium; assembly: GCA_020634455.1. Classification (GTDB taxonomy): domain Bacteria; phylum Chloroflexota; class Anaerolineae; order Promineifilales; family Promineifilaceae; genus Leptofilum. Next base: position 4,001,315 of record JACKBQ010000001.1, read on the forward strand.
TTACCAACGGAGCCGCCCTGCGAGAATGGCTGTGCACCACTTCGCAGGTGGCCACGCGAGTGGGCGGGCGCATTTACCTGTGGTGGCAGCAAGGGTATTGGACTACTGGCGAATTTTTGGAGTTAGTGCCAGGGGAAAAGGTGGTATTTTCGTGGCAAGGGCGGTTGGAAACGGCCGTTTCTAAAGTCACCATCACCCTAAAATCCACAAACGACGGCACCAAACTGAATCTGATCCACGCCGATCTGCCCGCAGGCGACGGCGCTGCCGAAATGCGCCAGGGGATCAAAGATGGCTGGGCAGCCGGTTTGGCCAATCTGAAGGCTGTTTTGGAAACCGGATTAGACAAGCGGCTGTACGATCAATCTTTCCTGGGGATTCTTATTGCTGGCCTGGTGACGGCCGAACAGGCAACCGATTTGGGCATTGATGCTAAAGGTGGTGTGCGCATCAACGGCACCATGGCCGAAACTGGTGCGGCTAAGGCAGGTTTGCAGGGCGAAGACATCATTGTGGATATGGGTGGCAATCCTACGTTTGATTTCCCCACGTTGCAGGCGGCGTTACGGCCGTATCGCCCCGGTGACAACATCAAAGTAACCTACTACCGGGTCGGCGAACGCAAGCAGACGGTGATGACGCTGGGGACCCGCCCCGTGCCAGACGTTCCCGCAACGCCTGAGGCTCTGGCCGGAGCGCTGGCCAGCCTTTATGCAGAGTTGGACGACCGACTGGATGAAGTGATTGAGGGAGCAACAGAAGCTGAAGCAGATTATCGCCCTGACGAGGATAGCTGGAATGCCAAGGAACTACTGGCTCACCTTATTACCGTGGAGCGGGGGGTGCAGATGCAGGCGGCAACGCAGCTTTCGGACGGCGTGCTGGATGGCTTTCCCAACAATCCGCGTGCTTGGGTAAGTTCGGTAACGGCCGTTTACCCCACGTTGGCTGAAATGGTTGCCCTCTGGAAGCGCACCGAGGCGGAATCTGTGGCGCTGTTGGCCAATCTGCCCGATGAAATTGCGACCCGCAAAGGCACCTACCACAACATTGCCACCAGCTTCCTGAGTGGGCTGCCGCAGCACACGCAGGATCACATCACCGAAATTGGCAATTTACTGCAAACTGCTCGCAGCCTGTCGTAGGTCAAGTTTTCAAACTTGACCTACAGCTTGTGAGGAGTGAATCATGTCAGAAAAGGAAACGCCACAAAAAACGGCCGCATCCACCGAAAAAACAAGTAAGTGGACCATTGAATGGAGTATCACCATTCCCTAAAACTGGTAGCTGGTGCAAATCAACCTCTGGGAGGGTTCATCAGGCACTATTAGAGCCATTGATCAATCATCCCGGAGGATTATTTTTGAAGGAGACGACTCCAACTGTCGTTGACCACCATGAATGAAAATCAACAGATTTTGCAGATTGACCAGATTTATTATTAATCTGCGAAATCTGTGTAATCTGTGGATTATTTTCAAAGGAGAATTTTATGGTGCAGTTGCAGCTAAAAACCCGGCAAGTTGGCCCTTGGGGCATGAACACCTACGCCCTCATTTGCCCTAGCACTAACCAGAGTGTGCTCATTGACCCTGGCGACGATCCGGAAATTTTGCAAGAAATGCTGGGCAATAGCGAACCAATCGCCATTTTGCTGACGCACACACACATTGACCACATCGGGGCGCTGGACGCGATGCGCCAAAAGCTGGGCGTGCCCGTGATGGGCAACGATGGCCCGCATGAGCCGGGCGGCAAGGACATTCAGGCGGATCGCTGGCTGCGAGATGGGGATGCGGTGCAGGTGGGTGCGTTTGGCCTAACGGCCGTTTACGCCCCAGGCCATATCGGCGACCAAATTTGTTTTGTGTTGCAAGATGATCACCGCGTTATTGTAGGTGACACCATTTTTGACGGTGGCCCTGGCCGTACATGGTCCAGCGACGGCTTCAAAACCACGCTGAAGACCTTACGCAATGTGGTGCTGCCCTGGCCCGACGACAAGGTTTGCTACCCTGGGCACGGCCCGCACTTCCGCCTGGGCGATCGTCGCGCTGCGATTGAGGCATTTTTAGCCAAAGATCACGGTGATTTTTTCGGCGATGCCACCTGGGATATGTGATTTTCCTCGTAAAACCTCCGGGAGGCTTTTGTGACAGACTTTGCGACGCGCTAAATCTCCCGGAGGTTAGTTTTGCTGTCTTTTTTACTTTGCCCCTTCTTCTCATGGAACGTGGCAGCCAGTCTCCGATTAGACGCCCCCTGTTTAGCGCCTGGTTGCCACGTTCCCTCTTTACTTTTAGATTGGCCGCTATGCACAATTGCAATTTTGCGGGATGATGTTGAGGATACGGCCGTTCTGGTTTATAACTAATGAAATTTAAGTTGATGTAAGTTAGGAAATTGTTTCAATGGGAATCGCACCGCAGTTAACCTGGGAGATGGGCACAGCCTACGATCTTTTTACCAGCCTCGATGTTATCCACAATCCGGCCCGCTATGGTTTGCGCGGCTCATGGGCCGCGGGGGTACGCTCCCGCCTGCCGGTTGAGCAGCGGGAATTTTTGCAGCATGGCGTGGAGCAGCATCACTTTTGGGCAACTCCCTGGCTGGCCAATCAATCTGGCCCCAAAGATAGCGCTTCTGTTTTGCAGAAGCTGGCTGAAATTTCCCCAGAAAAAAGATTACAAGAGATTACCGCTTGCTACATGCCTGAAGATATTCGAATGCTGCTTTACCGGGTGGCGCAAGATGGCGTTTGGCAACCGGAAGATAAAGAAACGCTGCGTGACTTATACGTGCAGATGTATAAAGAGGAGACGGGGAAAAGCAAGCGGTTTTCTGATGAAGAGTTGGAAAATACGCTGACGGTGTGGGCAGATACGGCCGTTTACGGCCAAAACATGCTCGATGCCCTCAATGTTTACTACGACGTGTTCTTCAAAGAAGAAGAAGCCCGCATCCAAAAATCGCTGGAAATACGGATTGCGGAGGCTCAGGCGCTGGCTAACAAGCTGCCGCTGCCGGATTTGCTGAACCAGCTATCGCAAGGGCTGCGCTTTGAGTTTGAGCAAACGGCCGAAATGGCAGAACTGGTCATGATTCCCTCCTTCTGGAGCACGCCACTAACGCTGTTTACCCCCTTGTCGCCTGACAAAAAGCGGTGGCTCTTCCTGTTTGGTGGGCGTCCCGATGGCGTTTCGCTGGTGCCGGGAGAGGTGGTGCCAGAGTTGCTGTACCAGATGCTCAAGGCGCTGGCCGATCCGACTCGCCTGCGTATTTTGCGCTATCTCTCCGAAGAGCCACTCACGCCAGCGGAACTGGCGCGTCGTTTGCGGTTACGCCCCCCCACGGTAATTCATCACCTGGATGCCTTGCGGTTGGCCCGTTTGGTGCATGTGACACTGAGTGCAAACGGCCGTCGCTACGAAGCGCGTCACGAGGCAATCCAAAATGTTAGTGTGATGCTGGATGCGTTTTTGGCGGGGGAACGGCCGTAATTCACCCAATAAAAAAGTGACGACTGTGTGAAACGGCCGTCACCTTTGCCCTTCATAAAAAAAGTGGTGGCCGTAAAAGCCACCACTTTTGACTTTATTACGGAACTGTGTAAGTAATAATGAGCTGCGGCTGATCCGCCTGGCCATTATTGCCGCTAAAGAATCGGAACCTGTCACGGGTGCGATCGCCATCATCGGGAAGTTCAAAATGAATCTTGAACTGAGTAAATCCAGTTCGGTTAATCAGGTTATAAAAACTGGCATTCATCAGGCCATCTGACCAATCACCATCACCTGTTGGTACATCCAGCTGAATAACGTTTGTACCGGCTGCTGCTGCCTGGAAGTCTGTAGCCTGTAAATTGTAATTGTTGCTAAACCCATTGTTGAGGGCAATGTCAGCATACAAAACACCCAAACCCTGATCGCCGAACGGGCTACCATTAAGACCTTGCTGTTTCAGTCGCAGTTCTACCCTGGTAATTGTGGCATTAGCTGGTATTGAGGATGTGTTGAAGCTCACAATGCCGATGTACTGTTCATTCCAATTATCGTCATTGTCGCCAACATGGATGCGATCACTACCATTGATTACCTGATTGTTTGCACCATTGCCAGTACCATTGTTTTCTCGAATATCCCCATCATCATCCGCATCGCTATACAACGTTACCACAACAGGCGCAGGTGTATTGGTGGGCACGGGCGTATTTGTTGGCACAGGGGTAGCCGTTGGTGTTACTGGCGTTGGCGTAGCCGTAGGCACAAACTGCTGAATGTCGAAGTAGTTGTAATTACCAGAACCAGTCACGATATTAAATCGCACCAAGTTGGTGCCCTGGAAAAGGGTTACCTGAGCTGAATAATTTGCCCAGGTTTGCCAACCACCTGTAGCCCCAACACTTAATGTATTCGTACTATTTTGGTAACCAAAATCTACAGAGGTAGTGCTAATCTGTATTCTCGGATTATTGCCAGTCGGGGCCGCATGGCGGAAAACAAACGTGTAAGAATCAGTTGTCGGAGCGATAATTTTGTATTCAATCCACTCACCATCGCGCGTCCAGCCTACGTTAAGATTGCCGCCATTGGTGTCAGAAGTAGTTTGCAGATCCGGCCCCTCGCTGCCCACATCCGGGCGATACGAGCCACTGCCCGGTCCTCCGTCACCGGTTTGATCACTAAAAGCCACGCCAGCCCCACCGCAGCGGAAATCTTCCATTTGAACCCGTACGCTACCACCAGCTGGCACCGTATGTGAATTGTTTGGCACAGGGCAAGGCGTTGGCGAGGGTGTATTGGACGGCGTGGGGGTGTTGCTGGGCGTCGCTGTGTTGGTAGGCGTAAAGAGCGTCGTTGCCGTTTCCGTTGGGGTCTGTGTTGGTGTTGCAAATGGGTTTGTGGTTGCCGTACTGGTAAAGGTAGGCGGCGGTGTATAGTTTAGCAAGGAGGGCGGTGCGACCGGAGCCTGGGCCACAAACCGTGAAAAGACGTCCCCAATGGCTGGTTGCATTAAGCTAACAATAAGAACAACGGCAATGCCAACAAAAATAAGGATGATGGCATACTCAACGAAGCCTTGCCCCACTTCTTCTATTCGCGATTTTGCGCCATGATTTTTTGATTTCATGATGATGCCTCTAGGTGCTGCTCTGCTTTTACAGTACCGATTGTAATAAACTTGCATACCAATGTCTTTAAGACATTGGTATGCCAAAAATAAACCGATCATTTAACCAGATAAGGTTGCCCTTCAATTCTGATTTGCCAGCCATAAGTATCATTAGGCCCGCCAATATAGCGAGCGGTTAAAATGCCGCCGTAGAAGGGGGTGCAGTCAAACATATTGGGATTGTTATAGTCGCAATTGTTTAGATTTCCTGGAACTTCAATCTGATAAGCAGGCGTTACCCAGCCAGCGGCAGCATTACTAGGCCATGCTGCCGCACAACTGCCCGGTACGCATCTGCCAGTTTGCCCATCAGGGTCGGGCACGCCACTGACGCCAAAAGCCATTGCCCAATCTGTTTTGGCAGGATCATAGCCCAGAGCCGTGCCGTCTGCTGGGGTAAAGGCGATTGAATCAAAGAAAAAGATGACGGGGGGGCGGGCCTGAGAATCGGAATCGAACATGGTGATTTCAATATTTTGCCCAATCATTTCCGGGCCAACATAGAGCAGCGGAATGTCAACCGGGTTGATATCGCTAGGGTCAGCGTAGTTGGAGTTCATAGGTAGATTTCCCATACCAAAAACGGTTGCGCCTTTAGAGCTATGCGAGCCTGGCTGGTTGAGAACATGCAGATTTCGTTCATTTACATCGCTGGGGACTGTATCTACATACGTGTTTGGCCCTGCCCAGATTTCAAACCCATTTTCTGAGGAGCCGCTAAGCGTGGTGACATCCATATAGATGTAGCGAGCGTTGGTAGATAGATCCCGTACGATGCCGGGCACGTCCTGAGTGAGGTCAATTTCAAAGCTGTCTATTTGAATGGCGTTGGCAGGTACATCTGGCCCCGTGGGGTTTGGGTCATAATCATAGCCAAAGCTGACGTCTGCACCTGGAGAAACCCACATCATATCTGTATTGTGATCGCCAGTGTCGCGGATGCCATCACCCGTCTGGCCTTCATAACTTACCAGGTCTACCCGTTCAATCGTGCCATCTGCATTTTGGCGGAAATAGTAGAGCATGTACTCTGTGCGGGTGTTGTATCTTGCCGTATAGGTAGATGGTTCACCGCAGCTACCATTGCCGTTACCATCGCCTACACCACGATTCTCATCTACTCGCACAAACCAGTACGGGTTAATTTGATCCAGATCCAAAAATGGGGAGCCTGTGACAAGGTTTTTCTCATCTGTTCTGAGCAGGCACGGTTGTTTTCGATTGCTGCTGCCACCATCCGGGCCGCAATCTTTGTTAGCTAATGGAGGCATTCCATTATTAATTGCGGTAAAAGAGCGGACGATGTCATGATCGTTCCCGCTGGTGTTGATAGAGTCTGGGTCAAAGAGCTCTACTCGTAGAATATTTTCCGGGTAGGTTGCGGGAACAAGGATGCGATATTGGTAAGTGTACTCATTCGGGGCAAAGGGGCTGTTCCAGGGGGAGAAGGGATCGCCAAAGTTGACACAGATGCTGGGGCCAAACACAGCCTGATTAGACGTGCTCAAGACACCATCCTCCACACGGCGGCTCACATAAATATCAGCTAATGAGAAGACTGCGGCCGTTGCCGACCGGGTAAGGTCAATTGGCTCACGAAACCCGATGACTTTTAGGAAAAATGTTTCGACTGGCCAGGTGACAGTGATGGCGTATTGAACTGCGCCAAGCGGTGTGTTTTCTACGACCATGTTGCCTGGTGTGTTCAGGGAGGTGGTGACGGAGATGGGCATGTTGTTGGCATTGAGGAACTGGGCCGATTTTGTCACGGCGTTGTCTTCCAGGGTGGTGTTGCCTGCGGTCCAACCAGAGAGCTCTACGACGCCAGCGAGGGCTGCTGAGTCAATAGCAGATTGCAGCTGAGAACCCCTGGCAAAGATGAAGCCGACATCTATGGCGATGCCTACAAAGGCAATGATGGCAACCATCATCAAGGCAATGAGCACAATGCTTTGCCCTTTTTCGGTTTGTTCTTTGGCTTGTTGCTGTTTAAAGATTTTCATTATTCGGTTCATAAAACGATCCTGAATTGTTTACTTTACTGAAAAACCACTCTCTGTAAGCTGTTAAATCTTCATGCCTTAGGGCTTGACTGTTTTTAATTTTTGAGTTTCGGTAAACGGTCAAGCCTTGGAGTTCGTTTCCTTATCTAAGGTTGTTTGTGAACGAACCCTTAATTACCAGCAGCTACCTGACCACAGGAGTCATCCCAGCGAACGAATTCTGCCAAAATCCAGTTTTGGCTAAGGTTGTAGCCAATTAAGCGAAAGACTGCAAAGCCCTGGAGGGGGTCAATGTGATAGACAGCATTATTTCCATTGGCGGTGGCTGTGTCCCAAACGATTACGCGGAGGGTTCTTTCCAGGTCAATGTGCTCGTTGAGCGCGTTTCTGACGTTGATGGAGTTGGAAATCCCATTGTCGCCAGCAACAAAATCTCCTTCATGGAGCGATTGATCGGTTACATCGCCAGGTTCTATGTATCCTAGGGGAATGTAAACGGGATCTGGATCATTCCAGCCGTCAATAGGGCCTGTGTTCCCACCGATATTGTAGTCATTGTAGTCGGTGCTGTTGCCGGGCCAGTTCAGGCTATCTGTGAGCGTGTTGGCATTAGAGGGCAGGGCTTGGTTCCAGGTGAGCCAGCCAAAGTTACCCTGGCCGCTGCCGTTGTAAATTTTGTAGACGTAGCCTGGCTGGGCGCTGGGCAGGTCCTGGTCTGGCACATTGTTGAAGAATTCCTGGTATGTGGGCCGGTTTGAACCTGGGTAGGTAAAGTCATTGGCGTTGGGGTAATCGAACGCTGTGCCGGTTCCGGGTGGTGTTACAGATCGGATGCCTTTATGAACAGCAATGGGGAAGGCGTCGCAACCGTTGGTGACTGCGTTGCCTTCGGCGGTGATGCGCATGACGCTGAGGGCCTCGCGGGACATAACGCCACCATACTGGGGTAGGGCATCCAGGCCAAGAATGGATTCCACGTCGTGAATGACGTAGGTGGCGACAAATTTCAGGTTTTGGGCTAAGGCGACATCGGTGACTTTATTTTCATCTTGCTGAAGTTCGGCCAATATTCGAGCTTGGATGTCAATTGGGTCTATTGATGTGGAGCGGACCGTATTTGAGATGCCATATTCGTGGGTGAATTCCCAGTCTATGATGCCGGTGCCGTTTTCGTCTACAGCGCCTCTGATTACCCATACATCCCAGACGTTTTCATCCATATCGAGGGTTTGGGTAACGGTGTTGAGGACGACGTTGAGGATACCGACATCTTCACCGCCATTGGAAGCGAAGCGTGCGCCGGCGCGGGCGGCGCTGCTAACGCGATTTTGGGTAATGAGGAGTTGGGAAACTTCGACCAGGCCTGCCAGCAGGATGATAAAAATTGGGAAGAAGAGGGCGACTTCTACCAGACTTTGGCCTCGCTGTGATTGTTTTTGTTTGTGGGCAATGGCGTTCATTTTGTACCTCAGTTATTTCTGCTAGTTTGACGATACGCTTGTTTTTACGGTCAATCTGTTAAGCCCTCAGTGGGCAAGCCAATGAAAATGGTTATGTATTATGGCAACGTTGAGGCCAGGAGTTCGCCTGAGGTGGCATCGAGGCGAATGGTTAGGGCCTGGTTGCTTTGTAATGAAAAGAGGGAGAGCTGCCATTCCATACGGCCGTTACTCTCCTGATCATCCGCAAAAAGGGCCATGGTTAGGGTGGCAACGCCGCTGGTTGCCAGGAAGTTGTTGCCACCGTTGGCCAGCAGCGCTTCGATCGCTTCTTTGCTGTCCACGTTCCAACCGGTGGCGGACAGAACCGGGTTTGCTTGTTGGTGTGGGCCGCTGCTGACGAGTACGGCCGTATCTTCCACCACCGACAGGATGGCAATTTCTTGCGCCTGGGGCGAGTAGAAGGTAAAGCCCCAGGTGGTTTCTCCCTGACGCAGCTCGGTGACTGACGCGCCTTGGGGCCAGGTTGCCTGAGCGTTCAGCAGGACGGCGTCGGATTGCCATTCGGTAGCGGTTTGTTGGGCGGCGGCGTAGGCGACCATGGCGGTACGGCCGTCAAAGACGGAGGTTGGGGCAATGTCATCGGCGCGTTCGGCGATAATGGTGGCAGAGTTGAACGGTTGGTTGGAAACGGCCGTGTTGCGATTGCCAAACCAAAAGGTAAGCGATAAAGCTGCCACGATAATTAACAGCACAACCATCATGATGCCTAAAACCCATTCTAACCGTTTCATAGCTTATTATTTCACAATAAGCGGCAAGTAAACCGCCGGTATATTCCTAATAAACTTAATTTGTGATGGAGTCCCTTTTTGTTCATAGACTAAATAAATCCACCAATTATTATGAATAGCTAACTCAGGATTTAGCGCGCGTGTTGCAACAGTGGTGATCTCATCTTGAGGACTGGTACCCCATCCACTACAGCTATTCACACCCAATATTTGTTCATTATTGCTGCCTGAACGCACGCCATGGAAATAAACATAAGTGCATCTACCTGCTTGACCTAATGTAGAATTGACATCAAATGGATCGCCAACGTTTGCTCCTAGGGCTGTGCCCGAAATGGGATTGCCTACTGATTTCCAATTAGAAATTTGGACACAATTACTGGTGCATTCCAAGTAGTGAACATATTGGGTGCTTTCATTTAAGCGGTTGGTGTATGTAACCTTAACGGTATTTCCATCCAATAGAATTTTTGGTTCTACAGCGTTCGTGGCTAAGCTTTTCGAAGAAAGGTTTGTAACCACAGTCCAGGACACACTGTTGCCTGAGACTGTACCTTCCGCATAATAAACTTGACCACTGAGAAAACCTTCAGTCCAAACCAGGAATATTTTCCCATTAGCATTGACAGCTATATCTGGCGACTGAGACGTCCCAGAGTTATCCACGACAACGCCACTAATATTCCAATTTGTTCCCCCATCAGTAGAGCGTGCGTGGTAGATGTCTGTCAAAATACCACTGTTGTCTTGTGCCCAAACAATATCAACGCGATTAGCGCCGCTTGTAACAATACGAGGAAAGCTGATAACACCAGGATCATTTACGGAAGCTCTGGTTTGCGCGCCATTGGGCCAGTTGGTTTGTTTAGAATAGCGAAGTTGTCTGGCATTGGCCGCAGTAATTTCTACCCACAATGCGTGGGCATTGCCACTTGAATCAATGGCTATATCAATATCACTGGTTGTTGTGTTGGTATTACTATTAATTGGAGCGGGGCTTGTCCAATTGCCACCGTTGTTGTTAGAAATTCTATAATACGGATCGGTATTTTCCTCGACGCCGCTTCTTTGGCTAACATAGGCAACAATAAGTTTGTTTCCGTTATTAGGCGCTGCAGATATTGCTGGTAACCGTGCCCCACTATCGCCTGTTGACAATGTAACAGCAGTATTCCAGTTCGGATCAGACTCAGGCGTTGCTGGTTCCATTGGTTCAGCTTTTAACGACATTGTTTGGAAGCTAAAGACTAAGCCTAACAAAGCCGTGAGAAGGATAAAAAAACGAAATTTGTAATTCATTAGGGGCATGGTCCTTTAAACATACCAATGTAGGCTAGATCGTTAGGGGGTACGATACCATTAAGCACACCATACCAATCCTCGTTGTCAATGGAAATACAAGCGCTTACGCTGTAAACGCCCGCAGGCACATTGTTGAAAATGTAATAACCATTTATATCTGTGGACGTTGCGGCAATCACCGTGGAGCCATTAATCAGTTTAATAATAGCTCGGTATTGTGGAATAAATTTTTCAGTGACGATAATTGCAAAGCCGCTAACTTCATTGACACCATTGCCAACAGTTGTAGGTGTTGGCGTCGGGCCAGGCGTGACATTGGACATGGGTAACGGCTGAGTGATATTGTTTGTTTCTGAAGCTTCAGAAATTTGCCGAACCGAGTCTACCATGCCATAAACTTGATGATTGGTGGGATCATTGTTAAAGCCAAGTGGCGAGGTAATGGTAATCACCCGGCTGGCACCACCCGGCAAGTTGCTGACGGCCGAATACCCATCCGTTTGGTTTAAGGGAATACGGTCTGTCAAAATGGTGGTTGGATCCAGAAAGAGATCGACAAAAAACTGGTTGTCCACCGGTTCTGTGCCCGTGTTGGTAATGACAACGCTGAAGGCTAACGGCTGGTACGCCACAATGGGTGGCGTGCTGATTAACTTTGGCGGGGCAACGGCAATAAGGTCTGCAGGTGCCGTTGTCGCTGAAGGAACTGGTGTTGGCGTGCTGGTTGGCTGATTGACGCAGGGAACGGTGAAACTGACCGTACTGGTTGCCCCATTGACCCCAGAAATTGCCTGAATTTGATAAGTTCCTGTGGTGACATTGTTTCTGGTATAAACGAATGAGACAGAACCAGTGTGTTGGTTGGCAGCTACCTGATAGATATTTTGTGTGCCCTGCCAAAAAACAGTGACCGATTGGTTTACAGGCCAATTAAAACCCCGAATATTTAGCTGAACGGTTGGTCCAGGCCCGCAATCTGGCGATACCGTTAGATAAGGGGCCGAAGGCGTTGGTGTATTTGTGGACGCCGGGGTATTGGTTGGCGTATTTGTGGGTACAGGTGTCACGGTTGGTGTAGGCGTCGAGGTGGGTGGCGTGCCTACTATGATTGTGGTGTCTGCATTATCTGGTACACCATTTTGGAATACCAGTAATACATTCCCGATTTCATTGCTGGTGAGGCTGGGGTTCAAGTTAATGGAAGCAAAGCCGAGGCAGGCATGGCCATCAAACGGCCCTAAAAGCGTACCGGAACCCAAGGTCTGGCCAGTTGTAAGGTTAATTATTGAAACCGTAATGCCAACATCCCCGGTAACAAACACAAAATTATTGCCAGAAACGGCCGAACCTTCAAATTCAACATCGCAGCGTGGCGGTGTGGCCGTGTAGGTTGGCGTATTCGACGGGCCAGGGGTGGGTGTGTTTGAGGGCGTGGGCGAGGGCGTGGGCGAGGGTGTGACCCCCGGCGTAGGCACTGGCGGCAGGTTTGGCGGGAGCGCAGCCCCCTCGTTGCCAGAGCCGCCCAAGTTACCAAAAGTTTCATTATTTAATGTTTCCTGCCCAAAAACCGGGATGGAGGGAATAATGGGACGGAAAAATGGTGTGATGATGGGCACGCGGTACGTAACCCGCACAATGACAGGCATACTTGGATTGCCCGCAAAATCATATTGAAGCTGGCCCGATTGATCCACGCCCCACACTTCGATATTGTAATAGTTGTCATCTTCAAAAATGGTTGTTTGCTCATCAATGGGAAGGCCAGACAAACCTTCGTGAGTGCGCTCAATGACCGAGGCTAAACGCAAATCGGTGCACACATCTCTGTCGGTCACCTGGAATTTGGGAACGCCAAAATCTACCGCACAATTTGGCGCTTCCGATTGGCCGGTAATGGCGTAGCGTGCGCCTTCGCGGGCTGCATTTTGCACCGTGTTCCACGCCCACAAAATGCGGGCGCTTTCGATGATGAGGAAGATCATCATGAGTAGCACGGTGATGATGAGCGCAAATTCGACGAGGGCTTGTCCGGGCGAGTCGTTGAATCGTTTTCTAAAATCAGTCATGAGCAATTTACTCTATTGGTATGCCAGTTGGGAAAGATTCCATCAAAATCCGGTTTCCGGTATACTGGTTTGCGATTGTTTGCTTGTAAAGATATTCAGTCACGCTTAATAGATTATCAGAAGCGTGTCAATCTGGCGTTGATCAAGCGTTGATCTTGGGCGTTTTTGCGAACGAATGTCATGACAAAAGTACTGAAATTGGCCCTGTTGGGGCCGCTGCACATCACAATTGACGATGAACCGTTGATTGGGTTGGATTCTGGCAAGGCGCAGGCGTTGCTGTGCTTTCTGGCGGTAAACGGCCGTTCCCATTCCCGTCACGCTTTAGCCAATCTTTTGTGGGGGGAACTGCCTGAATCTGACGCCCGGCGTAACCTGCGGGGCGAGCTGCTGAAGCTGCGCCGACTCCTGGAACCGTACTTGCAAATCAGCCATCAAACCATTGCCCTCAATCCAGAAGCGGCCGTTTGGGTAGATACGGCCGTTTTCCAACAAAGTATTCGCAGCGGTGAAAAACAAGGGGGCGATTTGCAAACGGCCGTTCAGCTCTATCGCGGTGAATTTTTGCAAGAGTTTTACATCCGGCAGGCCCCAGAATTCGACAACTGGTTGCAGGAACAGCGCAGCTGGTTTCATACCCAGGCAATCCTCGCCCACGATGCGTGGGCCGCCCAATTGCAGGCCCAAGGCGCGTTTGCCGAGGGCATCCGCATGGCGCGGCAGCTTTTAAGGTTGGAGCCAACCCGCGAAGCCAGCCACCGCCTGCTCATGGAACTGCTTGCCAGCGACGGCCAGCGCCCCGCAGCCCTGCACCAATTTGAGCAATGCCAGCAAATTTTAGCGGCTGAGTTTGGCGTAGATGTTTCGGGGGAAACGGCCGTACTCCATGAGCAAATTCGCTCTGGAAACTATGACAAGGTGACAAGGGGACAAGGTGACAAGGTGAAAGAGGTCACCTTGTCACCCGGTCACCTCGCGATGTCCTCATCGCACAACCCTTCACCCTTCATTGCTGGCCCACCCATCACCGAACCGAGCCACTTCTTCGGGCGCGAGCGGGAACTCAAACGCCTGGGAATGCTGCTGCGGCAACGGCCGTTGCAAAATGCGGCTATCATCGGACCACGCCGCAGTGGCAAAACGTCGCTGCTGCATTATTTGCGGCTGGCGGATTGGCTGCCGCAGGCCAGCGGCTACCGCTGGATTTTTGTGGATTTTCAGGATGCGCGGCTGGGGCGGCAGGAGACGCTCCTGCGCACGCTGCTCACGGAAATGGACCTGGACGTGCCCGAACCGTGCCATCTGGAAAGCTTCATGGATGTTGTGAGCGACAATCTGAATCGACCCACCGTCATTTTGTTCGACGAGCTGGGCGTGGCTCTGACCCGCTACCCCGAACTGGACGACGCTTTTTGGGAAAGTTTGCGCTCCCTGGCGACCAATCAGGTGGACGGCAACCTTGGTTTTGTGCTGTCCAGCGCCCAGCCGCCGGACGTGCTGGCCCAGCACCAGGGGATGGGATCACCCTTTTTCAACATTTTTGGTTATACGGCCGTTCTCGGTCCACTCTCCGAAGAAGGGGCAAAAAGCCTCATCGCCACCGCGCCCATCAAGTTTGCGGTGCGAGATGTTGAGTGGATTTTGACGGAAAGCGGCCGTTGGCCCATGCCGCTGCAAATTCTCTGCCGCGAGCGCCTGCTGGCCCTCAGCGAAGGCGAAACCGGCGACGAATGGCGCGAAGAGGCGCTGCGGCAGTTGGAACCGTTAAGGCGCATGACCAGTGAACGGTAATCGGTGAACCGTAATCGGTGAACGGTAATCCGTGAACCGACCATCGATAACCGATTACCGACCACCGATAACCGACCACCGAATACCGAATGAGTGACACCCTCCGCAACCGCTACACCGACGCCCCCACGCTGACTGGCAATTTGCTGACCGGCAGCGTGCGGTTGCTGTTCTGGCTCTTTTTTCACCCCTCGGCCTGGCGCAACCACCTCAAGCGCATTGACGGCACGCTGTCCCCTTATTTTAGCCTGGCTGATTTAAAGCGCGGGCAGTGGACGAATACGGCCGTTCTCCGCTTCCTGCTCATGACCTTTTTTGCCTGGCCGCTGCTGGTGGGGCTGTTGCTAGGGCTGCTGCTCTGGCTGCTCAATCTGCCCCCGACGGCGCTGCTGCTGGGCGTCATGCTTGGCATCGCCGTGGGGCTGATTGTGGGGCTGGCGGCCAGCATCGCGGGCAGCGTGGCGATTGGCGTGACGGTGGGCATGGCCACCGGCTTTGCCCTGGGGCTGGGCGGGGCGCTGCTGCTCCGCGCCGCGGGCGACTTGGTGCTGAATGGCGCGCCCATCGCTCTGGAAATCGCCATCAGCAGCTTGATTGGAGCGACGAGCGGGCTGGCGGGCGGGCTGGCCTACGGCGTCGGCGTGGGCGTGACGCGGGAAGAGATGGTGCAGGAAGCGGCTTCCGTTTCCGTTTTGCGGCAGGTGAGCGGCATGGTGGTGGGCATCCTCATCGGGCTGGCCGCTGGATTTTTGGCGCGACTACTGGAGGGCGGCTGGGTAACGGTATTGCTCTCTGCAATACCGTTTGGCGTGGCCGTGGGCTGGCGCAGTCAAAGTTGGCGGCGGGGTTTGGTGGCGGGGGTGCTGGTGGGAACGGCCGTTTGGCTGGCAGGTGGTGTGCCATCGGCAACGGCCGTTGGCGGATTGGTCCAGGCGCTGGCGTTTGTCGCTTTTGTGGCCGCGCTGTTTGCCCTGCCTTACGTGCTGGCTGAGAAGATTGCGGGCACCTGGGCGGGCGGTCTGGCCGGGGCGCTGGGCAGCGGCGCGGGGCTGTTCCTCTTTGCTACCGATGGTGCGTCGTATGGCCCGTTTTTGTCGTTTGGCCTGGCCGGGATTTTGCTGGGGCTGACCCTGGCCTGGTGGCGACCCGTCCTGCTTTACCCATTTTTGCTCATCTGGAACCGCATCCTGTACCAGCTGGATGTGCAGCGGGCGGATGATGCGGCGAAACGGCCGCTGCTGCGCTGGCACTCGGCCTTTTGGGACGAATTTCAACGCCTGCCGCTGCTCAATTTGGACGCTCACCTGCTGCTGACCATCCACAAAAACCTGGCCGAGGGGCGCACGGCGATGGCCTACCTCACCGGCACGCGGCAGCGCTGGGCGGCCCAATCGGCCCAAATTGAGCTGGATGCGCGGCAGTTGGAATTGTGTGAAACGGCCGTGCAAATTGCCGAGGTACATCCCGGATTGGCGGCGGGCGATCTGGTCGGCCCGGCCAGCGCCCTGCTGCGCAGCTTCAGCCGCCTCAGCACCGACGTGGCCGCCGCCTTGCAGCAGGAAAGCGCCTACAACCAGCGCCTCGCCCTGCACGCCGTCGAGGATCGGCTGGATGGGCTTTTGCGCGAACTCACCCGCAGCAATGAGCCCTACGCCGCCCGCTTCCGCCCGATTGCCGCCAACTGGCGGCACATCATCGGTGAAAAAGGGGCGCGGCTGGCCGAGGAGGCGGAGCTGCGTCAGGAGATTGACAGTCCGTACATCATCGGCGTGCCGCTAACGGAGAAGCAGGCGATTTTTATCGGGCGGCAGGACGTGAGCAGCCGGATCGAGCAGCTGTTGCTGGACCGCCGCCAGCCGCCGCTGCTGCTTTACGGCCAGCGGCGCGTAGGCAAAACGTCGCTGCTGAACAATTTGGGGCGGCTGCTGCCTAGCAGCATCGTACCCCTGTTTGTTGATTTGCAAGGACCGGCTTCACGCGCCAAGGATGAGGCAGGCTTTTTGTACAACGTGGCGCGCAGCATGGTGCAGTCGGCCAAACGGCAGCGGGGCGTGGCGCTGCCAACCCTTAGCCGCGAGCAGCTGCACGACGACCCGTTCACCCGCTTCGACGAGTGGCTGGATGAAGTAGAAGCGGCCCTTGGTGGGCAAACGGCGCTGCTGATGCTGGACGAGTTCGAGGCGCTGGAGCGGGTGCTGGCCTTGCAGCGCTTCGACGAGGAGATTGTGCTGGGGATGCTGCGCCATCTCATCCAGCACCGGCCCAAATTTAAGGTGCTGCTCTCCGGCTCACACACGCTGGCGGAATTTTCGCGCTGGTCCAGCTATTTGATTAACGTGCAGGTGGTGCACATCGGCTACCTGCACCCGGACGAGGCGCGGCAGCTAGTGGAAACACCGGTGCAGAATTTTGCCCTGCGCTACGAACCGGCCGCCAGCCAGCGGGTGCTGGACCTCACGCGGGGGCATCCGTTCCTGGTGCAGCTGCTTTGCGCCGAGATTGTGGCCCTGAAAAATGAGCAGCCCCCGGCGCAGCGTCGCTTGGCAACGGTGGGGGATGTGGAAACGGCCGTGCCCGAAGCGCTCATCCACGGCAGCTTTTTCTTCGCCGACATGCGCAACCAGACGGACGAGGTGGGCGGGCAGGTGCTGCATCTGCTGGCGCAAGCGGGCGAAAAGCAAGCGCTTTCGCGTAGCGAGTTGGAGGGGGCGATGGGTGGCACGGAGCTCAACCAAACCCTCACCCAACTCCAGCAGCGCGAACTCATCGAGCCACACGGTGACGGCCTGCGCTTCCAAATTGAGCTGGTGCGTCGTTGGTTTGTGGCGCAGGGGTGAGAAATAGGTTTTAATGTTCCAAGGGGATTAAATGGGAAAGCAAGTAAATTTTTACATGTTGCCAGAAGATCAATTAGCGTTTGAGAAATGGCTAAAAGCAAGAGGGGATGTCTGTTTCCTTAAACAACCACAAACAACATCAGAATTAGAAATAGCTGCCACATTGGTGGTTTCAGAAATGGGAAAAACTTGGCTTGATGTTTACCTGGCGCGGCCTATCGATCTTGAAGATGTACTTGTGGATTTTATACCCACCCAAAATTATTGGCTTGTTGACGACAGCCAATCCCCAGTTGTCGAATTTGGAAGATGTTTTTATGATGGCAGAGTTCTCGGCAGGGGGCGTCTTTATTTTCGAACTGGATTTTTGAGTGAGGACGAAGTAGAAAAAGAGCTCGAATTTGCTAAATGGGCTGGTAAATTGCTGAGATGGATACGCGCACATTACGAGAGGGATCCTAAGACAGGTATTTATATCGCCCCGCATGCTAAAAATTGGGTACTAAATGAGGGCGGGCAGCTAAGAATTGTTTAGGCTGTCCCTTTTTCCGAATCAGGTATAAAACTTTGACCATCTGCGGCTCAGTCCCTTGCCGCGTTGCCAATTTCAGTTTGATGAACTTTCGGGTTTTGGGGTGGGTTGTTTTTCACAAGGAAGCAGGCGAGGGGGAGAGGGTGGGAAACGGGCGTTCGTTTACGGGATCCGGCGTGTGACAATTTTGTTGACGATTGAACCTGCAACCAGTATGATGTGGCCATGAACAAGACTCTGGAAATTCCCGCGGATATTTTAGATTCTGCCCGCCTGACGGTAGACGAGCTAAAGGTTGAGGTGGCTGTGTCGCTTTACGCCCGGGGTCGGCTCTCAATTGGCAAGGCGCGGGAATTGGCCGAGATGTCTTTGTGGCAGTTCCGGCAGCTGCTGGCCGCCCGCCAAATTTCGCCTCACTTCGACGTTGATAATCTGGCCGAAGACGTCAATACCCTCAATGAACTTTCTGAGTGAAGCATGATTGTTGTTAGCAATACCTCTCCGCTCACCAACCTGGCAGCGATTGGTCAGTTTGCCCTTTTGCATGACCTGTACGGTACGATTCAAATTGCTCAGGAAGTGTGGGAAGAGTTGAACGCTTTTGGTCACTCTTGGCCGGGAAGCCGAGAAGTTGCCAATGCCTCGTGGATTACCCAAACTCAAGTTACAAATCAAGAACTCATTTTGGCACTTCGGCGCGATCTGGATCGTGGTGAAGCCGCGACGATTGCGCTTGCCGTGGAACTCAAGGCTAATCTGGTGCTGCTGGATGAGCAAGACGGCCGTCGCGCGGCACAACGGATGGGGTTACGGCCGTTTGGTGTTCTGGGCATCTTGCTGGAAGCAAAAAAGCAGGGGCATGTTTCAGTTGTGAAACCGCTTGTCGAAGAGCTACGTCAGACGGCGGGTTTTTACCTTAGCGATGCCGTGTACCAGTCGGTGTTGAATCTAGCCCAAGAATAAAACCAAACAAAATAACGCGAACTCATCGAGCCACACGGCGATGGCCTGCGCTTTCAAATTGAGCTGGTGCGTCGTTGGTTTGTGGGGCAGGGGTGAGAGGCAGTTGCGTTACATCAAAGGAAAAAGAAATTTTGGAATTAAACTTTGCTAATTTTCTTGTATTGCTATCTTTATTCGCACCAGTTTACGTTTTTCGAGCTCAAATTGAGAATTTTGCTAGAAGATCAGGAAAATCATTTTACTTTTTTGGGACCTGTTTCGCGGTTGCCGCCATTGCAATTTTATTTGTACTGGAGTTCGTGCCCGATGGTACCTGGCAGCTGATTCTTGAGAGCCTCTTCCTGTTTCTTTCTATTATGGCGGGCATTATTTTCAAGCAAACGATTTGGGAGAGTTTCGGTACAAAGTCTGGAAATGAAGATAATTGAGCTGGTTCAACACTCCAACTGTGACCGGCCTTTGGTCGCGTTGCCAATTTCCCTTCGCTGAATTTTTGGGTTTTAGCGTGGGTTGTTTTCACAAGTAAGCAGGCGTGCGGAAAGGGTGGGAAACGGCCTGTAGGTCAAACTCGTTAGTCTTTGAAAAATTAGTTGGGTAAGATGTCATTTCGAGGTCCTCCGAGAAATCTTTCAGCTTAGACAAGTAGAAAGATTCCTCACTCCGAAGACTCCGTTCGGAATGACGAGTTTGTTACCCGGTTTACTTTTCATGTTGCAACAAAATTGACCAACGAGCCGGGATTGACTTGTGGCTACATGTGGCTACAATTTGAATAATGAATAATTAATGGTGAATCGTGAATTGTGAATGAGGTTGAAATGGCGAAAAAAATTGGGGTGCGGGAGTTGAAGAACAACGCCTCGAAGATCGTGCGGGCGGTGCGGGAAGAGGGGGCTGAGTACGTGGTGACGGTGCATGGGGAGCCGGTGGCGGTGATACGGCCGTTAACCGAAGAACAAGAGCAGCAAGAACTCAATGCCGAAATTGCGGCCGAAATTGCTGAAATGAAACAATTGGCCAAAGAAATTGCCGCTGGTTGGAAATCGGAAAAGAGCGGTCTGGAAATCTTGGAAGAAGACCGCCAGGCATCTTTTGAGCGATTGCTATGACCGTCATTGACGCCAGCGTTTACATTGCCCTCATGAATGAAGATGAACCCGGTTTTGCCGCGAGTTGGCAATGGTTACTCACTGTGCAGGGCAATCGCGAACGACTCGCGGCACCTGTGATCATGATGGCGGAAGCGGCGGCGGCCATCAGTCGTGGCAAGGGGGATGTTGTTCATGCCCGACGGATTATTCGGCGTTTACAGCAGTCCCGACTGATTGAATTTTGGCCTGTTTCCTTTGAGCTAGCTGAACGTGCTGCGGAAATTGCTGCTGAATATCGCATTCGTGGCTGCGACGCGGTGTATGTGGCGCTGGCGGAGCAGTTGGGCACGGAGTTGGTTTCGCTGGATCAGCAGCAGTTGGCACGGGCAACGGCCGTAATCCCCACACGCCAACCTTGATTTTTGGAACGGCCGTTTTTGTTGTACCATTCCCCAATCTGAGCAGACAGTACCCAAATAAGAGTTTATCAACAGATTTCGCAGATTTTAGACAGATTTTTTTCTCTGCGTTCTCCGCGCCCTCTGCGGTTCAAATTTTTTTTACAGGAGAGTTCCCCTTGAACGAGCTGCACCCCGCATTCGATTGGCAAGAAGTCGCCCGGCTGGCCCTGGCCTCCCGCATTTTGGACGAAATGGAAGAAAACGAGCTCACGCCGCAAGGGTTGGTCACCTACCAATTCTCGGCGCGAGGGCATGAGTTGGGGCAGCTCTTGGTGAGCCAACTGCTGGATCGGCCGTATGATGCCGCCAGCGTTTACTATCGTTCACGGCCGTTTATGCTCGGCAGCGGTCTGACGTTGGTCGAAGCGCTGGCCTCCGACATGGCCCGCACGGGCGGCATCAGCGGCGGGCGGGATGTGGGCGTGGTGTTCAATCTGCCCCGGCGCAAGCGCGCCCTGGTGCTGCCGATGGCCGCCGATGTGGGGTCTCAATTTACGCCCGGCGTCGGCTGGGCGCAGGCAATCCATTACCACAGAGAGACGTTGAAAACGGCCGCTGCCGAAGACAGCATCGCCGTGGTGTTTGCCGGGGACGGCGCGGTCGCCTCCAACGGTTTTTGGAGCGCCCTCACCATCGCCACCACGCTGCAACTGCCCATTTTGTTTGTGATCGAAGACAATGCTTACGCCATCTCGGTAAAAGGCCCCGCGCAGACGCCGGGCAGCAACATTGCCGCAAATCTGGCTTCGTTCACCAACCTGGCGGTGTGGGACGGCAGCGGCACGGTTCCCACAGAAACGGCCGAACTGGTGCATACGGCCGTTCGCGAAGTGCGGGCTGGCAACGGCCCCGGCCTGCTGCGGCTGGCGGTGCCGCGCCTATCCGGTCACTCCAGCGTGGACAACCAGGCGTACAAAACCGAAGCAGAGCGCAAGGCAGAGTGGGCGCAGGACCCCATCGCCCACCTGCACGATTATTTGGTGCCCGCCCTGATGCGCGAAAACGAGTGGGAAAATCTGCGGAACCAGGTGAAGCGGGACGTGGCCAAAGCCCGCGACGAGGCGATGAATCAGCCCCACGCCAATCCGGCCACTGTGACCCAGTATGTTTTCTCTACGCCGGAATGGCCGCAGGAAATCGGTGGTTTGCTAGCGGAGGGGATTGAGCTGCCGGGCGGAACGGCCGTTCCCAATCCATCCGATCCGCGTCGCATCAACATGATCGAAGCAATTCGGCGCACGCTGGACGTGGAGCTGGCGTTGAATCCGCGCGTTTTGCTTTTTGGCGAGGACGTGGGGCACAAAGGCGGTGTCCATGCTGCCACGCTGGGTCTGCAAACCAAGTATGGCGACGACCGCGTTTTCGATACCAGCCTGAACGAGGAGGGCATCATTGGCCGCGCGGTGGGGATGGCGTACGCGGGGTTGGTGCCGGTGCCGGAAATTCAGTTTCGCAAATATGCCGACCCGGCAACCGAATCCATCAACAATTGTGGCACGGTGCGCTGGCGGACCAACGGCCGTTTTGCCGCCCCCATCGTCATTCGCATCCCCGGCGGCTATCGCAAGATTGGCGATCCGTGGCACAGCGTCACCAGCGAGGTAACGTTTGCCCACCAGCCCGGTCTCCTCTTCGCTGCCCCCTCTAACGCCGAGGACACGGTGGGTCTGCTGCGCACGGCTTTGCGCGGCAATGATCCGGTCATCTTTTTTGAGCATCGGGCGATGCTGGATGCGGCCTGGGCGAGACGGCCGTATCCCGGCGACGACTACCTGCTCCCCTTTGGTCAGGGCAAAATCACCAGCGCGGGCAGCGATTTAACGATTGTCACCTGGGGCGCGATGGTGGAGCGGTGCGAACTGGCTGCTCAAGGGGTAGACGCCAGCATCGAAATCATTGATTTGCGCACGCTCGTGCCCTGGGACAAAACAATGGTGCTCAGCTCGGTGCAAAAAACCTCCCGCTGCCTCATCGTGCACGAGGACATCGGGCTGGGCGGCTTTGGCGCAGAAATCGCCGCCACCGTCGTGGCGGAAGCGTTCCTGGATTTGGATGCGCCGGTTGAGCGGGTCACGGCTCCATCTACCCCCGTGCCGTTCAGCACTCAGCTCATGGATGGCGTTGTGCCGACTGTGGACTTGATTCGCGGAAAAATTGAGGATTTGTTGGCGTTTTAGGCATTGACCGATTTTTTCTTTGCGCCTATGCGCTAAAAATTACGGCCGTTTCCGCCACAACGAAATCAAATAAACTGGTGCCCCTACCAGTTCAGACATCCACTATCACAGATTAAGCCGCAATGGTTAACTTCACACCTAAACCGCGAAGAACTTTTAGAATCGTGTCGTATCGGGGTTTTGCTCCGGGGGCGAGCGCTTTGTAGAGGCTTTCACGACCGAGTCCGGTACTTTGGGCAATGGCGCTTATGCCGCGTGCTTTCGCAACATCGCCGATGGCTGCTAGAAACACATCGGGGTTTTCATCTTCAAGAGCGGCCGTTAAATATTCGGCAATCATTTCTTCGCTGTCTAAATAATCTGCGGCGTCAAATTTTGTGAATTGTTCCATCTCACATTACTCCTCAAGCTGTTTGGCTAATGTTTTTGCTCTTTGTATGTCGCGTTGCTGAGAAGATTTATCTCCACCAACAAGTAGCAAAATTACCAGCCTGCCCTTTTGTGTAAAATATACTCGGTATCCGGGGCCATAGTGAATTCGCATTTCGCTGATACCTTCGCCCACTGACCTGACATCACCTAAATTGCCGAGTTCCGCCGATCTGATACGGGCAATAATGCGTGCTTTACCTTTGACATCCTTTAATTTGGTGAGCCATTTATCAAATTTGTCTGAGCGAAGGACCGTATACATGGACTATATTGTATCCATTTGGATACAAATTGTAAACAAGGAATTTACGGCCGTTTCCGCCACAACGAGAGCAAATAAATGGGCGCTCCCACCAGTTCAGAGGCCCGCTTGACAAAAAACACCATGAGGGAAAGCGTCACTGCCTGGGCTTCTGACAGGCCAGCCCCGGCAAAGAGCAGGGGGGCAATTGCTTCGCGCACGCCGAGGCCACTAAACGAGGGCACCAGCAGGGCAATAGACATCAAGGGCACGACGCCCATGAGGTACCAGTAGCTTATTTCTAAATTGATACCGCGCGAAACGGCCGTCCATTGCCCAACGAGCAAAAAGTTAAACAGCAGCGAGATAGCCAAAGCCAGCAGCAGCGTTTGTGTGGGTAGGGCTTGCAGGGTGGCGGTGAGTTTTAGAAACGGCCGTGCCAACTTCTGCGGTAGTTTGTCTAGCCATCGCTCCAAAAAGGGGAACCAGCGCCAGCCACGCAGCAAAAAGACACCCCCAACCAGTCCCAGTAGGCAAACGCCACCTACCTGCCACAATATCTCCGCCGGAAACGCGTCGGGGTTAAACCCCATCACCAGCAGCCCGAGCAAAAAGAGCCCCATTAACCCACTCAACCGGTCCACAATGACGGTGCCAGCGGCCGTTGCCTGCGGCACATCTTCTGCCACTTCAATGACGCGCACCACGTCCCCGCCAAAGCCAGAGGGCAGCACCCCGTTAAAAAATGCGCCCACAAAATACAGCCTGATGAGCTGCGCCAACGGCACAGTGCTGCCAATGCCATTGAGCAAAATTGCCCAGCGGATCGAGCGCAATACCAGCCCGGCAAAGTTGAACAGCGCCGCCAGCAGCAGCCAGCTCCAGCGTGCCTGGCGAATCCCTTCGCCAATTTCGCTGAGGGGCACGTTGGTAAACACGTAGGCCAAACTAAGGAGCGTAATGCCCACTTTGAGTAAGGTAACAAGCCGGTTTTTTGTTTTGGCAGGAAGTGTGGAGGTGGCTTCGGGTGTTGTCATAATGAAAAATCAAAGAATTCGCGGATTCAACAGATTTTAAATCTTTTCAATCTGCGCAACCTTTGATGAGAATCTTTAGAGATAGCCGAGATCGCGCAGGCGATCTTCGATTTGCTTGTTGTCTGCCTCGTTGAGGGTGTGGTCGTCGCGCAGTTCTTGCTCGGCGTCGAAGTGGGTGACGTCTGGTGGGGTTTTGAAGAAATCAACCAGCACGGCGCCGTCCATGTGCTTGGGCACCGCTTCGCCCAACAGGGCAAAGATAGTGGGGGCAATGTCTATGATGTCGGCGCTGATAGGGAGCTGCGCGTTTTCTTTGAACTGCGGGCCGTGGGCAATGACGATGCCTTCGCGGCGGTGGCAGCCGGAGTCTCCCCGAATTTGCTCGGTCACAATTTTGCCGTTGGTGGCAAACAGCGGGTAGGCGATGATGTTGTAACCGTCCAAGATGAGGTGGATGTCTGGCCCTTTTTCGGTGTACGGGCCGTGGTAGGTTTCTTCGCGGAGGATGATTTTAGTGATGAGGGAACGGCCGTTTTCATCCACCAAATCTTGCAATGCGTCCACAATATCCTGCCGTGTGCGCTTGTAACTGGCCTGGGTCACAATGCCGTTTGGCTCACGTCCGGCCATGTTCAGGTAAATTTGCCCCACGTGCCCCATGCTGTAGGCCACCGTCTGGCTCCAATCCACGCTGTCGTAATTCAGGAACTTGCCCAGCAACTGGTTGCGCGTATTTTTGGAAACCTTCGTTGCCATATTTTGCAAGCCAATTTTTTCCACAATTCGATAAATGACGGCGGGCGATATGCCCAGCTTAAACGCCAGCGACTTCAAAATGGTTTTAGGCGAATGGTTGAGCTTGAGGAATCCTTTTTCCATCAAAAAATTGTTCAGGTTCACAATACGATGCAGCGGCCCAAACCCGTGATCCGACATGGTGATGACGTGCGCATCGGCTGGCAGCAGGTCTAGCATTTTGCCAATGTAACTGTCTACCAACTGGTAGCCGCCCAAAATGCCGTCCTGGTGGGCGGATGGCTTATGGCGCGGATGATTGCTGTCCATTAGCTTCCACAGGGCATGCATCATAATGTCTAGCGCAATGAAATGCACCATTAGCACGTCTACAGGCTCGTTTTGCATAAGGTGCAGCGCCCATTTGCCGTGGGCGTGGATTAAATCGTAAATGTCTTCAATGTAAGCCGTTTCGTTGCCGGGCTTGTACTGGATGTTGGGCGAAATACGGTAATCGCCTAGCGTGCCGCGATACCGGTCTATCAGGTTGGCCGGGTAGCTGATCGTGCCTTGTTTGGGGCTGAGAATGCCGGTAATCATGAAGCCGTTGATGGGTTGGGGCGGGTAGGTAACGGGCACGTTGAGTACGCCAACGCGGTACCCTTTGTTGGACAAAATTTGCCACATGGTTGGTTTTTTAATCAAACTGGAATTGACTAGCGAGTAGCTAGCTCCAGACGGTTGGATGAAGTCGAAGACGCCGTGTTTGCCTGGGTTGCATCCGGTCATAAAAGAAGGCCAGGCGGGGCTGGTGACGGGGGGCATGGTGGAGAGTAGATCGGTGTGTACGCCATGCTGCATGAGTTTTGCCAGGTTGGGTAGTTTGCCTTCTCTGGCCCACGGCCGTATTAAATCAAAAGTTGCACCATCAATGCCTAAAATCAATAATTTCATAATATTTCACTCGGTTTGTAATTAGGCAGGTACTTTAACACTTTTCGGGGGAATGTAAAACGGCAGGTTCGGGGGAAACGGCCGTTCTGTTCCACCACTCACCTTGTTTGACACCTCTACCAAATCGAGAGATAGTTGCTTCATCATTGTGGCAATATTGAGGAAAATGATGTCCCACGATAGTTTATACGCCATCCCCAAAAATAAAGTACCCCCCTTTGAATTTGATGAGGCGGTGGTTGCTGTGTTCCCCGATATGATCGAACGGTCGGTGCCGGGTTACGCCTTGCTTCTGCCGCTGATTGGGCAGATTGCCAGCCGGTATGCCCAGCCACACAGCCGCTGCTACGATCTGGGCTGCTCGTTGGGGGCGGTGACGCTGGCGCTGCGTCAACAAATTCAGCAAGATGGGGTTCGGATTACGGCCGTTGATAATTCCGCAGCCATGATTGAAACGTGTGAGGAAATAATCGGCCGTTCTGGCCCAGGTTTGCCTGTGGATTTGGTTGAAGCCGATATTTGCCAAATTGCCATCACCAATGCCTCGGTGGTGGTGCTGAACTTTACCTTCCAGTTTGTGCCGCCCACCCAGCGAGATGCGCTCATCCAGCGCATTTTCGATGGTTTGCTGCCCGGCGGTGCGCTCATTTTGTCGGAAAAGGTGCTATTTGCGCCAGCGGAACTGGATGATCTGCTGGTGACGCTGCACCACGATTTTAAGCGAGCCAATGGTTACAGTGATCTCGAAATCAGCCAAAAGCGCACCGCGCTGGAAAATGTGCTTATCTCTGAGACGGTGCCGCAGCACCAGGCGCGGCTGCTCAGGGCGGGCTTTGCTTCTGCCGATTTGTGGTTTCAGGCGTTTAATTTTGTCTCGTTGCTGGCTATCAAATGATTGATTACACATCGCTGTATGCGCAAATGTCCGTGACCCCGCTGGCTGGCTGGCTGGGGGAGTTGCCGGCGCAGGTGTCAGTGGCGTTGGCGGAGGGGCAACACGGCCGTTTACCTGAGTGGGACGCAGTTTTAAGCAATCTGCCTGCCGTGGCGCCATCCCAAATCAATTTGCAGGATGGGGTCATCGTGGGGCAATCTGACGAGTTGTCCCCAGACCTGTTTGCCCGAATGGAGAGCCAACTCCGCCAACTCCACCCCTGGCGTAAAGGCCCTTTCGACCTGTTTGGCCTGCACATTGATACTGAGTGGCGCTCCGATTGGAAGTGGGATCGGTTAAAGGGCGGGATTGCGGATTTAAACGGCCGTCTCGTCCTGGACGTCGGTTGCGGCAATGGCTACCACTGCTGGCGCATGGCGGGGGCGGGAGCCAAACTGGTCATCGGACTGGACCCATTTTTGCTGTACGTGGCGCAGTACCAGGCCATCCGCCACTTTGTGGGCGACGATGTGCCCGCCTACGTGCTGCCGCTGGGCATTGAAGCGCTGCCAGACAGTTTAGCCGCCTTCGACACCGTTTTTTCAATGGGGGTACTGTATCATCGCCGCTCACCGCTAGACCATTTGCTCACGCTGCGCGAGGCGCTGCGCCCCGGCGGCGAACTGGTGCTGGAAACGCTCATCATCGAGGGGGAAGGGGGGCAGGTATTGGTGCCAGAGGGACGCTACGCCAAGATGCGCAACGTCTGGTTTATTCCCACGGTGGCTACGTTGCTTGCCTGGCTGCGCAAGTGCGGTTTTGTAGAAGAAAAGGTGCTGGACGTGACGCCCACGACTGTTCAGGAGCAGCGGCCTACGGAGTGGATGTCGTTTAACTCACTGCCAGATTTTTTGGACAAAGAGGATGCTCGCCAGACGGTAGAGGGGTATCCGGCTCCGGTTCGGGCGGTTGTGGTGGCGAAACGGCCGTAAGCTTATTTAGGAATATATTCTACACCCACGATTCCCTCAAAATCCGCATCCTGAGTCCACAGAGTGGCCTTATTGGCGCGTGCCGTTGCTAGGATGATGCTATCAGCCATAGCGAGCTTGCTGGTGGTGGAAATTTGCGCGGCGTTGATCGCAATTTCTTGCGTTAATTCAATGTTGGTTCCCAAAGACATGATTCCGACTGCTCGCAGTGCATCTTCTTCGCCCCGCTGGATCAGGATGCGCTTGAACACTTCGTACATGCAAATTGTGGGGATTAGCAGGCTGTCTGTTGCTTGAATGATTGGCGCGAACTTGGCTGCATTTGTATCGTTAGCAAAATACGCGAGCCAGCCCGAAGAATCTACGACATTCATAGTTCCCGATCCACCTTTTCTCTTTGTGGATCCGTGTCAATTCCCTCGAACATGCCCAGTGCTTGTTCAATGGTGGGGACGACCACAACTCGCAAAGTTTGATCGTAAGGTATGAACATGATTTTATTGCCAGGCTTCAGATTGAATTGTTCTCGAATTTGGCGTGGAATTACAACCTGATATTTAGATGAAATTGTCACTGCGTTCATGCTTTACCTCTTTGTATCAAATGAAAAACGTAAAGCGATTGTAGCATAAGCTGTTATCTCTTTGCAAAACAATAAAAAACGGTTGATCTTATCTGCATGGCGCGATTGGATTAAGACAGCCTAAGATAGGTGGACTTGCATCCAGTAGCTCATATTCCCCAATTGCATAAACACCCCCACCAAACCCACAATCAAAATCCTTGCCGATTTGATTTACCTGAACACCATCTTCCTGAAATTCAAAGATAATGAAACAATCGCCAAAGTTTGAAGCCCAAACGGCAACATTTTTAAACATGAAATTTCATATGTGCCTGTGTAGTTATGATTGGGGTCAATGGTTTCGATTGGTTCAATCGTGGGTGTAGAATCATTTATTGCTTCAACGATTCGCGTTACCTCAACAGTTGTAATCTTTTGAATCTCTCGTGTAACTATTCTTGTAACAGGAACTTCAACTTGTTCGATAATGGCCGTTGTCTGCCCGTTTGATGATTGATTTGTACAGGCTGGCAAGGTGACAAATAAAAACAACAATGCCAAAAATACGAAATTGCCTGCAAGTTTGGAAACCATAAAACTTGCTCCTAGCTCTGTAAACTCTGTGGCTCTAAACTTGCTTCCGCCTTGTTCAGTCGCTCCAGGCGGCGCAAGGCAAAGAAGCCGAGGATAAACGGCAGCCAGAAGGTGAAGCCTCGGTACGCCAGTGTAATCGTCGCTGCGCTCTCGTCGGCAATGCCTAGCGAGGTCATGACCAAAATAAGAATGCCTTCCACAAAGCCTAAGCCGCCCGGCGTGGGGGAAATGAGGAAGAAGAGGATGCCGATGCTGTAGGTGGCCACCAGTACGCCCAAATTCATCTGAACGCCAAAGGCCAGGGCCACGAAGAACAAAATGAGCAGGTTGAGCAGTTCGTTGAACAAGGCAATGGCAAACGGCCGTAACGCCGGACCCCACCCCGCATGACGCAGCAAATAAATCGTGTGGCCCAGTTCATCGGCCAGGGCATCCGTTTGGGCAACAGTAAGGGGAACAGGGCGCTTAAGCCAGGCGGCAATACGTGCTGTCAGCCGCGTAACCCGGTGCAAAAGGGCGCTCAACCAATCAGGTGCCAGCCAGGCCAGCGCCAGAATTGCCACCAACAGCCCCGTAAAGCCAATCAGGATGATTGATTCCGCCACTTCAAACCATTGCAAATCGTGTACCAAAAACAGGTGCAGCAGGCCAATGAGCAGCACCAGGGCAAACGAGCTGTACCACACAATCAGGTAAATGAGATTGGCCACCAGCACGGTGCCAACGGCCAGATTGCGCCGTCGCGCATCCTGAATAAACGGCACTGCTCCGGACAGCCCGCCGCTGGGTGCAGCCACGCTCATAAAGCGAGAAACCAGAAAAATAGCAGATAGCTTTTTCCGCTCAGGGGGGAGGTTCAAAATGTTGTAAATGCTACTGTAGAGGCGACCCTGATTTTGCACGATCAGGGCGAATAGAACAATGACAAACAGCAGATAATACCAGATGCCATTCCGTAAAACGGCGACAATATCCACTAATTGGCCTCGGTTGAGGTAAACAAAGCGAATAAACAGGATGGCCAATCCAGCGTATAGCAGATGGCGCAGCGAAAGTTTTACTTTCACAACTTCTCCCAGGCAAAATTACTTTTGCAGATGGTTAAACTTTTGTTGGAATTTAGCTACTTTGGGCGCGACTACGACGCGGCAGTAGCCTTGCCCTGGATTGTTGGCGTAGTAATTTTGATGGTACTCCTCCGCCACGAAAAATTGGCCAATCGGCTCTACTTCTGTCACGATCGGCTTGTCCCAGATGTTGGCGGCGTTAAGTTCATTGATGAGGGATACGGCCGTTTCCCTTTGCCCCTCACTGTGATAAAAAATCGCCGACCGATACTGCGTCCCCACATCAGCCCCCTGCCGATTGAGACTAGTTGGGTCGTGGATAGTGAAAAAAACCGATAACAGCTCTTCCAGCGAGACTTCCACTGGGTTAAACTTTATCTGCACGACCTCTGCATGGCCTGTCACTTCAGCGCACACCTGGCGGTAGGTAGGGTTCGCCATGTGGCCGCCCGCATAACCAGACAGCACATCCGTCACGCCGCGCATTTCATCAAAAACTGCTTCCAAACACCAAAAACAACCACCACCCAACGTGATGGTCTCTTCCCGATTTTCATTTGTAGCCATTGGAACCTTCCTTCCCAGATGGATCAATCGTCCTCTTAGAAGGAATTGTAACTGAGGAATGGGGTAATTGAAACTCTTAAATCACCCAATTACCTCTTCCACAACGGCCGTACCATTGACTGCCACCACTTCACCTTCTTGCCGGGAAACGGCCGCAGCCAAAAAAGCAGCAAACAGCGGGTGCGGGCGGTTGGGCCGACTTTTAAATTCCGGGTGGAACTGGCTTCCCAGCATAAACGGATGCTCTTCGAGTTCAGCGATTTCTACGAGACGGCCGTCTGGCGATAACCCGCTAAACACCATCCCCGCCGCTTCCAATTTGGTTCGGTAACTGTTGTTAAACTCCCAGCGGTGCCGGTGACGCTCCTGCACTTGTTCAGCAGCGTAAGCCGCCGCCGCTTTGCTGCCTGGCATCAAAGTGCAAGGATACGATCCCAACCGCATCGTGCCCCCCATATCCTCTAACGCGTGTTGGTCAGGCATCAAACTAATAACCGGATGCTCCGTCTGGCTATCGAACTCTGTACTGTTTGGCTCATCACTTTGTAACACGTAGCGGGCAAACTCAATACACATCACCTGCATTCCCAAACACAGCCCCAGATACGGAACCTTGTTTTCACGCGCCCACCGTGCGGCCAAAATTTTTCCTTCAATGCCCCGTTCGCCAAAGCCGCCTGGAACCACAATGCCGTTCAGCCCTTCAAACAGCTCCCAACCTTTGCCCTTCTCCAGATCACCAGAATGAATCCATTCCACTTCTACGTCCCGGTTATGGCTGATGCCCGCATGGTACAACGCCTCACGCACGCTCATGTACGCATCGTGCAGCTCCACATATTTGCCCACAATGCCAATCCGAATTTTGGTTTTGGAATTGCGAATGGTGGCGATCATTTGCTCCCATTCAGTTAAATCTGGTTTTTGCTTCTCTTTTAGTTTTAGCCGATGGATCACATAATCACCCAGGCCCGTTTCTTCTAGCAACAGAGGAATGTTGTACAAAATATCGCTGGTAACCGCAGGGATAACGGCCCGTTTACGCACATCACAGAACAACGCAATTTTTTTGATATGCTCTTTGGGGATGTCATGGTCGGCGCGGGCAATGATCACATCTGGGTGGATACCAATACCGCGCAGTTCGCGGACACTGTGCTGGGTGGGTTTGGTTTTTAGTTCCTGGCTAGCCCCGATGTAGGGCAAGAAAGTTACGTGGACGTACAGCGTGTTTTTGCGTCCTACGTCGGAGCGCATCTGGCGCAGCGCTTCCATGAACGGCAAGCTCTCAATGTCACCCACGGTGCCGCCGACCTCTACTAGCACCACATCAGCCTGGCTTTGCTCGGCCACCAGGCGAATATTGCGCTTGATCTCGTTGGTGATGTGGGGGATTACCTGGATGGTGCCACCCAGGTAGTCGCCGCGCCGCTCGCGAGCAATGACCTCGGCGTAGACGCGCCCGGTGGTCACGTTGGATGCTTGACTGGCGTTGATGTCTATAAATCGCTCATAATGCCCCAGGTCCAGGTCAGTTTCTGCGCCGTCTTCAGTAACAAAAACCTCGCCATGTTGGTAAGGGGACATAGTGCCAGGGTCTACGTTGATGTATGGGTCTAGCTTTTGCACGGCTACAGAAAGCCCTCTGGCTTTAAGCAGTCGTCCCAGGGCGGCGGCGGTAACGCCTTTGCCAACTGAGCTAACAACACCACCAGTAAAAAAGATATATTTTGTCATTGTTCTGCCTCATCTTAGGGAGAAGTTCAACTTTTACAAAAAGTTGAACTTCTAGTGCGTTCGCTGCCAAAAAAAAGAGGTGGGGCATGTCATCTTGGGTGACATGCCCCACCTTAATTTTTTACTACCGTTCTTTAGTGCGACGGTTGGGGTCGCTTGAACGTTTTGCGTTTCATAGAACCATTAGAGGAGACGCTCCAAATCTTCAGCGGCGCGTCCCATATCCAGGAAAATAAGCCCCAGTTTGGCTTGTGCTCTGGCCAATACCGTCAGTACGGCGTCTTCCCCAATAGCACGCAGCACAATGATACCGTCTGTACCGCGAATGTGTACCTGTTCTAGACGGCCGCGTTGCAGTTCTGAGGCAATACGATCACCGAGGGACAGCATGGCCGCAGACATGGCGGAGATGCGATCCTCATCCACACCGGCAGGCAGCGATGATGCCATGATTAGGCCGTCTACACTTACAACGGCTGATGCTTCAATATCTGGCGTACCTGCCTGCAAATCTTTCAAGCGGTCAACCATCATCTCTGTACGGGATCTCATCCAGACTCTCCTTACACGTTGGTATTTGGGGAACTATGTTCTCTTAGCACTTTTTTGGCCGTGGCTTTTTGCAAAAACAGCAGCAAATGTAGTCTGGTTTGCTTTTATTTTATGTAAGCCAAGAACGGCTGGATAATACCATATCGAATTTTGACTGTCAAACCTTGCTGGGCTGGGGAAAAGGGCTGGTTGCAAAAGTTATGTAAATCGTTTTTAGCTGATAGAAACGGCCGTTTCTACCGCAAAATGGGGGGTGTAGAACGGCCGTTAACCCTCCGTTTTTATTGGGGTTGTGGGGGGTGATTTTTCTAACGTTTGCCAGGCCGTTTTGAGCGCCTGGAGTTCCTCTTTTGTTTCTGGCAGTTCGCCATAACGTACCTTGACGTAAGCGGCGGTGATAAGCTGCGTTTCGGGCTGATGTGCTGGCCATGCCTGGGCCAATGTTTTCAGGAATTCGTAGGGGGTTTCCGTTTCCAGGCGTGGGTAACCGCTGGCTTCGGCGGCGCGGAGCATGTTGCGGTAGATGCGGCGGATGGTTACGGCCGTTTGCCAGCCACGCCACAAGCCCAACCGACCCAAAAATTTCTGCAACAAATTGCCTGCTTCATCTTCATCCAGCGTGCGGTTGGGTAAACGGCCGCTGACCCGCGTGGTGAAAGCAGTTTCCCGGTACAGCCGCGTAACCAGCAGGGCTACCAATAAAATCAGGGCAATGACCAGCAGCACAATGATAATTTGCCCATTTCGGCTAATTTGCACGGTGAGCTGCTCAATTCCTTCAAAATTGATGGGGGCTTCAGGGCCAAATTGCGCATCTTCAGGCAGCAGGGGGACGCGCCGATTGATGAAAAATTTACCGATGAGTTTGCCCAAATAATTCCACCAGGCAATCATATCTGGTCCAACAGCCTGCCAAATCCTGGCCAGGAGTTGGCTAAACCAATCAATCAGAGCAAACACGGGCACAAGCAGATACAAAAAGGTGGTGAGGGCTACCGAACCGGTCAGGCGCAGCCCATGCCAAACGGGAGCCAACCAGCCTATCATTCCCTCGGCTGCTTCGCCGCTGATGATGGCTGCGGCCGTTCCCGCTATAAAAATGGTGAGGAGGCTGGCCAGGAAAACGGCCGTAAACCACCGAGGATGCAAGGCCCGCACCGCGCTCTGCTGATTTTGCTCAATTGCCTGGGCGCGAATAAGCGCCAGACTGGTAAGCCCTGCCAAAAAGAAGAGCAAAATGTATGGTGTGCTGTCCCACAGCAGCCGCGTGTTGGCCAGCCAAATGACCAGAGGTGCCAGCATCAGCCCGCCAATTCGTAGCCGCAGCCCGGCACGCTCTACGCTGTACGGCCGTTGCCCCAATTGCAACCCTCGCACCCAAACCAGAATTAACAAGAGGAGCACAATCACGTCTCGCAGCCACAGATTATTGCCGGGTTGGTTTACGGCCGTAAAAATGTCCCCCAGCCAGCCAAAACCAAAAATCGAACGGCCAGCATGGAACAACGTTGGCAGCGTGAACACGATAACCAGCAGCAGTGCCACCGCCATCACCGCCTGTTGGTGCTGCGCAGGCAAGGCAATGGCGCTCATCAGCCGGGTAAGGTTGAAGGCAACCAGCATCAGCATGAGCAGCCAGAACAGTACCAGCCCCGGCTGCCAGTACCGCGCCCAACCCATCACTGCCAGGGCAAACGGGGTTAGCAGGGCCACATCCGCCAACGCCCAGCTGAGATAAAGAATCTCATGCTGTACGTGACCCCAAATTTGCAAGAGGGTTTGGGCGCGGGGGGAAAGTGTTTGGTGATCAATCGTTAGGCGCATAGTTTAAGTGTGCGAGTTGGCGAGTATGCAAGTTTGCAGGTGTGCGAGTAGGCAAGTGAAAAATAACCGTTAACCATTAACAATTTACCATTTACCATTAACTTGCTCATTCCCCATTTCATGCACCATGCCCAACGCTGCTTCTGTGGCGCTGTTTTCTTTTTGGAAGGCGGCTACGGAGGCGGGGATGTGGTAACTGAGGATGTTGCCCAGCCCTTTGGGTGGCGGTTCTTCTGCCAGGGAGATGAGCACAACGCGGCGGCCCGCCTCTTTGAGCCGGACGAGGGCGACCATGATTTCCTCGGTGACAACGGCCGTTACCAACACAATGGTGCTGGCCCAGGGCAGCGATGGGCTGGTGCGCAGCATCATTTTCTCGATGGAGGCGGTGGCAAACTCCGTGACAGCGGCCAACGCTTGCAAAATGTGGGCCAACTGCTCTGGTGAGCGACCCGGCTGTACCCGAATCGGTTGGTCGGCGTTGGGCACGGAGCCGTTGGCGTAAATGCCCGCGGCCCACCCTTGCTCCACACCGTAGTTGGCAATCGAGCCAGCCACGCTCACGGCTCTTTCCAGCAGTTCGGGGTCAAAGCCCATCCAGTGGCGGGGGAAGGTAGCCACGTTGAGAAAAACCGCAATGGTCATGCCAGTGGAGGGATCGTACAGTTTGGTTTGCAGGTTGCCGCGAACGGCCGTTGCCTTCCAATGCACATCCCGAAAGCGGTCCCC
Organism: Ardenticatenaceae bacterium; assembly: GCA_020634455.1. GTDB lineage: Bacteria > Chloroflexota > Anaerolineae > Promineifilales > Promineifilaceae > Leptofilum. The sequence goes on from JACKBQ010000001.1 coordinate 4,036,843, forward strand.
CGGCTGGTAGTCGCGCACGCCCTGCGTTTTGATGGGATCAGTGAACAGGCTGCGCTGCACCTTCACTTCGCCAAATGGCTCTTTGGCGGGTAGCCCCAATTCGTCCAGCGGGTAAATTTTTGGGAAGATGATGAGCTGGTCAATGTAATAATGGTCGCGTTGGCGGGTGAACAGGGTAAAAATGTCGCCCGATTCGTAGGTGACCGGCCCCAATTTGTAGTAGCCGCGCTTGGCAAAACGCAAAGTGTAGGTGCGTTCGGTTTGCTCACGGCCGTACAAGGAAAAACTGTTTAGCAGGAGGTAACGGCCGTTCATTTCGCTGGTAACCTGGGCCAACGCATCCTCCTCTTCCACCACCACAGGCAGCTCATCCCGAAAGTGCAGCCAGGTGAGCGGCAGCAGCTTGTCATTGCCAACAGTAATCGTCATTTCAATAGGTTCGCCCGGAAAGACGCGATTGCGATTAAACCGCCGCTCGTAGGTGACACCCAACAGTGACAGGTTTTTCCACACGGCGCTGACCCCCACAATGAGCAGCAACGCCAGACCCAACGCTACCATCGCCCCTTGTCGCCCAGCCGTCAGCCCGATGATGAGAAAGATGACGGCTAAGGGCACCCAGGCATCACTAAAAATCGAGTTTTCCCGTTCGCGAATGACCAAACCGCGTGCCTGAGCCGTATCTTGGGCACTCACGCCTCGGCCAGTGACGGCCGCATCAATAATGTTGCGGCGGGCCATCATCATTGTCTCGCGCTGCTTTTCGCGCATGACGAGGTGGATTTGCTCAAAATTTTGGCTCATTTTTTATCGCTCCACACAGTTTTCTGAGAACCATCTCCTTGTCCTCTGTGAACTCTGTGGCAAAAAACTCAACTTTCTACAGGTACGGGAACGGTGGCCACAACGTCGCGGATGATGTCTTCTGGCTGGCGGCCGCGAAGGCGGGTTTGCGGGTTGATGACCAGCCGATGGGTAAGCACGTAGGGAGCCATCGTTTTTACATCGTCGGGGATGACAAACGCGCGTCCTCGAACGGCCGCTAGCGCCTGACAGGTGCGGTAGAGGGCCATCGTGGCGCGAGGGCTAGCCCCCAGCTCAATGTCCTCGTGGCTGCGAGTGGCGCGGCAAACGTTAACGATGTAGTTTCGCACGGAGGCTTCGACGCGAACTTGGGTAACGGCCGTTTGCATAGCCAAAATTTCAGCAGGTTCGACCACTTTTTGCAGCGTTTCCAGCGGGTCTGCCTGTTCAAACCGGAGCAGGATGTTGTTTTCTTCCGCCTCGGAGGGGTAGCCGATGGCGATTTTCATGAGGAAACGGTCGAGCTGGGCTTCGGGCAGCGGGAAGGTGCCTTCCAGTTCAACCGGATTTTGGGTGGCCATGACGAGAAACGGCCGTTCCAACCGATGCGTGGCAATATCAACCGTCACCTGTCGTTCCTGCATTGCTTCCAGCAGCGCTGCCTGTGTGCGTGGCGTCGCCCGATTAATCTCATCCGCCAGCAAAATCTGGGCAAAAATCGGGCCGGGACGGAACTCAAATTCCTGCTGCTTCTGGTTGTAAAAGTAAATGCCCGTCACGTCAGACGGTAGCAAATCGGGGGTGAACTGGACGCGGCGGAAAGTGCAGCCCAGCGAGGCGGCAATCGTTTTGGCCAGGGTGGTTTTGCCCGTGCCCGGCACATCTTCCAGCAGCAGATGCCCGCCCGTGAGCATGGCAATCAGCGCCAGATCGATAATTTCGTCCTTGCCGACGATCACTTTTTGAATGTTTTCGCGCAGCTTTTTGGCGGTTTCAGCAATCATGAAAAACCCTTTAAGCAAATCTTTTAACAATTGTCATACTGAGCGGAGCGAAGTATCCCAACCAAGTTGAATGGGATTCTTCATTTCGCTCCGCTTCATTCAGAATGACAAGTGTAAGAACTCATTAACGATAAATTGATCTCCCTGAGCAAGTTTTTAAATCAGGAAAATTAGACTAATCAGCGAACCTGGGTGGAGAGGAAGTCCAGGATGTCAATTTTAGTGAGAATGCCCTGCACCTGATCATCTGTGGCGATGATGACGGCGCTGTGCTTGGCAAAAATGCCGACCAGCGTTTCCAGCGGCGCGCTGGGGCGCACCACCGGCACATTGGTCTCGATGATGGCCTCAATCGTTTCATTGGGGGCGTGGCTGGCGTGGTTGGTGAGCAGGATGTGGTTGAGCAGGTCAATTTCAGCGACGACGCCGAGGAGACGGCCGTTTTCATCCAAAACGGGCAACTGTGACACGTTGTACTGCTTCATCAACGCAACCACGTCGGTCATCAAATCGGTTGGCCTGGCACTGATAATCTGCCCTTCGCTCTTGGCCGCCTGAATGTCTGCCGCGCGGAAATCAACCCACGTTTGCTCCAGAAAGCCATTTTCCCGCAGCCATTCGTCATCAAACACCTTGCTCAGGTAGCGCGAGCCAGAATCCGGCAGGATGACCACCATCACATCATCCTTGCCCAGCTTTTGGTCGTGGGCGTACTTAACCGCCCCCGCCACCGCCGAACCGCAGGAGCCGCCGCCGAAAATGCCTTCTTCCCGCACCAGCCGCCGCGTCATCAGGAAGCTTTCCTTGTCGTTCACCTGCACAATGTGGTCTACCACGCTCAAATCGGTGGTGCTGGGCAGAAAATCTTCGCCGATGCCTTCCACCTTGTACCCTTCGGCTTTGACGGTACGGCCGCTTCGGTGCAGTTCGTACAAAATTGAGCCAATCGGATCCACGCCGATGATTTTGACGTGCGGATTTTGGCTCTTCAGGTAGCGTCCCGTGCCAGAAATGGTGCCGCCCGTGCCCATGCCCGCCACAAAATGAGTGATGCGTCCTTTGGTCTGCCGCCAGATTTCGGGGCCGGTGGTTTCCACATGTGCTTGCGGGTTGACGGGGTTGTGGTACTGGTTGGCCAAAATGGCGTTGGGTGTTTCTTCTACCAGTCTGTTGGCGACGGAGTAGTAGCTGCGGGGGTCGTCTGGCTCAACGGCCGTTGGCGTTACCACCACGCGCGCGCCAAACGCTCGCAGCAGCAAAATCTTCTCCTGCGACATCTTGTCTGGCATCACAAAAATGCAGCGATACCCTTTTAGCGCGGCCGCAATGGCCAGGCCGACGCCCGTGTTGCCAGAGGTGGATTCCACGATTGTGCCGCCTGGTTTCAACTTGCCGCTGCGTTCGGCATCTTCAATGATGGCCGGGCCGATGCGATCCTTCACGGAGCCGCCGGGATTAAAAAACTCCACCTTGGCCAGGACGGTGCAGGGCAGGTCGCTCACCACGGAATTCAGCCGCACCAGCGGCGTATTGCCGATGGTTTCCATGATATTGTTGTAGATTTCCATCTCTTCAAGCGATGTTTCAGTTTGGGAATTGATCGTCTGTTCCATATAGTTCCTGTTGAATTGGGTAGAAGGCGGACGGTGTGGGGTGGGAACGGCCGTTTGCCGCCAAAAAATTTCAAAAATGAATCGAGCCAAGTATACACGAACCGGGTTAGAGGATGAAATGATGGGAAACGGCCGTTTATGTTCAAACTATCTCCGTTTATAATGTAAAAAGTGAAGGTTGCTACAAAGAACTTTCTCTTCTCTGTGTAACTCTGTGGCTTCTCTGCGCAGCTCTGTGTACCGCTTTTATAAAGGAGTACCGATGAAAAAATCGCGCTGGCTTGCTTACTTGTTTTCGTTATTGCTGTTAGTGGGGGTGGTAACGGCCGTATCCGCCCTTACCTACACCGTCACCTGGGGCGATACCCTCACCCGCATTGCCACCCGCTTCGGCACCAACCTCACCACCATCCTTCAGGCCAACCCCCAAATCAGCAATCCCAATCTCATCTACGTGGGTCAGCAGCTAGAAATTCCCACGGGCGACAACCCAACACCCACGCCACAGCCACCACCCGGCAGCACCCCCGCACCGCCGCCCACGGGCAGCCAAACCTACATCGTCCAACCCGGCGACACACTTTCGGCCATCGCCCGCCGCTTCAACACGACAATTACCGCCATTGCCCAGGCCAGCGGCATTAGCAATATCAACCTCATCTACGTTGGGCAGCGGCTCACCATACCTGGCAGCGGCTCAGTACCTACCTCGCCGCCACCCACAAGCGGTGGTTTTGCCCTCGGTGCCCAAACCCTCAACCTGCACAACCGCGACCATCTGGAAGAAGCGGGCATGACCTGGGTCAAATACCAATACAAATGGCCCTCCGAAGACACATTGGCGAATCTGAAAGAAATTATAGATTCCGCCCACAACGAAGGCTTCAAAATCCTGGTTACGGTGACGGGGGACAAACCTTACCCCACAACCGACAGCATCAACTTCATGGCCTATATCGAATTTATGCGCGAAGTGGCCAAACTCGGCCCCGACGGCATTGAAGTTTGGAACGAGATGAATATTGATTTTGAATGGCCAGCCGGGCAAATTAGCCCCAGCTCATACGTCAACAATATGCTGGCTCCTGCTTACACCACCATTAAAGCCGTCAATTCAGACATCCTGGTCATCTCCGGGGCGTTGGCTCCCACCGGCTTCGACAACAACACCAACGCCTGGTCAGACGCCCGCTACTTGAGCGGAATGCGCAATGCTGGGGCCGCCAACTATCTGGATTGCGTTGGCGTTCATTACAATGCCGGGGCTACCTCACCCAGCGCCACCACTGGCCACCCCGCCGATCCTGGCGACCGGCATTACAGCTGGTATTACCAGCCCACGCTCACCCTGTACCGCAACGCTTTTAGCAATACCCGTAACCTCTGCCTGACTGAATTTGGCTACCTTACGGCCGATGGCTTTGCTGGCTTGCCTCCCGGTTTTAGCTGGGCAGCCAACACCAGCCTGGATGAGCAAGCGCTCTGGTTAGCCGAAGCCGCCCAAATAGCCAAAAATAGTGGCTATGTTCGGTTGGCTATCGTGTTCAACCTGGACTTCACCAAATATGATCCAGCAGGCGATCCTCAGGCAGGGTATGCTATTATTCGGCAGAATGGAACCTGTCCGGCCTGCGCACGCCTGGGCGATGTGATGAACTAACCGGCAGAACAGTGATAAAAATCAGTGTAATTTTTGCCATCAGCCGTTAAAATCGTCACCTGAGAACCACAAAATCCACAGAGTTCCACCTTGGTTGGTGGCTTTTTCGTTCAATAACCCTGTGGCAAATTCATCAAACAGGAGCAATAGAATGTCTAAAATTGGCAGCGAGACGAACCCACTGCGTGTCGCTATTGTAGGTGCCGGTCCAGCTGGTTTTTATACAGCAGAGCGCTTACTGAAAGAAAAAAATGTTCACACCACGGTTGATATGTATGATCGGTTGCCCACCCCATTTGGGTTGGTACGCAACGGGGTTGCCCCAGATCATCAAAAGATCAAGTCGGTTACCAAAGTGTTTGATCGGCTGGCACAAAAGCCACAGTTTCGCTTTTTTGGCAATGTGGAACTGGGTACAGACATAACAGTTGAAGATTTACGCAATCATTATCATCAAATTGTGTACACCGTTGGTGCCCAAACGGATCGCAACCTGGATATTCCTGGCATTGATTTGAAAAACAGCCATCCGGCCACCGAATTTGTGGCCTGGTATAACGGCCACCCTGATTTTCGGGATTACGAGTTTGATTTGTCGCAAGAGCGGGTGGCGGTTATTGGCATTGGTAACGTAGCGGTGGATGTGGCGCGTATTTTGTGCCGGACGCGTGAAGAGTTGATGGAAACCGACATTGCTGATTATGCGCTGGAGCAGCTTTGCAACAGCAATGTGAAAGAGGTTATTATGCTGGGTCGTAGAGGCCCGGCTCAGGCAGCTTTTACCCCTACCGAGGCCAAGGAACTGGGCGAAATGGTTGGCGCTGATGCGTATGTATTGCCAGAAGAGGCAGCCTTAGACCCGCTCAGTGAAGCGTCGTTAGCCGATGCTGATCGGGCAACAACGCGCAACGTGGAAATTATTCAGGAGCTGTCTGCGCGGGGGCTGACTGGCAAGCCGAAGAGTCTGACTATTCGCTTTTTGGTATCGCCGACGGAGCTGATTGGCAACGAGGCAGGTGAAGTTACGGCGATGCGCATGGTGAAAAACGAGCTATACCAGACGGACAACGGCACAATGCGCCCACGTGAAACTGAGCAGTTTGAAGAAGTGCCGATTGGTTTGGTTTTTCGTTCCATTGGCTACCGGGGCGTACCGATTTCGGGCATACCGTTCCACGAGCGGTGGGGCGTTATTTTGAATGAGAAGGGGCGTGTGCTGGACAGTGAGAGCAAAGAGCCGGTGCTGGGCGAGTACACGGCGGGCTGGATTAAACGCGGCCCTAGTGGAGTGATTGGCACGAACAAACCGGATGCTGTGGAAACGGCCGAATGTATGCTAGCTGATCTCGCTGAAGGCAAAACACTCTCTCCGGCACATCCAGACCTGGAGGCGGCGGCAAATTTGGTGCAATCGCGCAAGCCCACTTACTTCTCCTACGACGATTGGTTGAAGCTGGATGAACTTGAGCTGGCCGCAGGTGAGAACGCGGGTCGGCCACGGGTGAAATTCACCAAGGTGGACGAGATGCTGAAGGCGCTGGGGAAAATTTAGGTTTGACAGACACGTCGCAAGACAACGTGATCATTTATAGCGATGGCGGCTCAGACCCGAATCCTGGTATTGGGGGCTGGGCTGCCATTTTGCGTTTTGGCAAGCATGAGAAGGTGCTCAGTGGCAACGACCCAGAGGCCACGAATAACCGGATGGAGTTGACGGCTGCCATTCGGGCGCTAGAGGCTTTGAAACGGCCGTGTCACATCACCTTCTACACCGATTCTGAATATTTGCGCAAGGGCATCACCGAATGGATCGAGGGCTGGGCGGCCAAAAATTGGCAGAAAAAGGGCAAACCCATCCAAAATGCAGATTTGTGGCAGACACTGTGGCCACTGGTAAAAACGCACCAAATTGAGTGGCATTGGGTCAAAGGGCACGCCGGCAATGAGTACAATGAGCGGGTAGACAAGCTGGCTCGTGCGGCCCGTTTACAAATTACCCCAGGAGATGTAATTGATCCAAACATGCCCCGTTTGTATTTGCGCTCATCTTGCAAAGGGAATCCGGGACCGGGTGGCTGGGGCGTAGTGCTTGAGGAAGGGGACGACACCGAGCAGGTGAGTGGCTCCGAGCCACAAACCACGAACAACCGAATGGAAATTACGGCCGCTATCGAAGGTATACTGCTGCTATCGCCCGGCATCGAAGTGCAAGTTTTCACGACCTCAGATTATCTGTACCAGGGAATTACGCAATGGATTCGCAATTGGCGTAAGCGGAACTGGATGAAGAAAGGGGGCGAGCAACCCATTGCCAATTCAGATTTGTGGCAAGCGCTAGACAAGTTGGCGGAAAATTACACCATTCGTTGGATTAACGCCAAGGGGCAAACTTTGGCGGGACTAGAAGAGGCGGGGAAGTTGGCGGCGAATGCAGTGACGGTTGTTTAGTTGGTAATCTATCAACCGTAATCGGTTATCGGTGATCAGTAAACCGTGATTCATTAATCGTTGCCGTTGGCATCGCGCAGATAGCGGCAGGTGGCGTGCAGAAAGCCAAAATTGCCCACAGGTGGCATTAGCTCCATCACTTCCAGAATTTCAAAAATACGGCCGTCGAACGTTACCTCTTCCCCAATTTCTGGCCGCGAATCCATATTGATAATGGCTCCCGGATGTTCACCTCCGGCAACCACGTAACTTACTTTGTAAAAAACTTCTTCATTCATTGCCTAATGATCCTTCTGAACCGAATTATAGCTCTGCTAGATTCCGATGTCGCAACTTAAAGGCAATGTCTATTGCCAAATTCCGCATAACAATAAAACCAATGTGGTTATTTTCTTCGCACAATTTGTAAAAGGCATCACTTTCTATCAGGTACAGGGTTGCGCCTTCACGGGTGGTTCGTACAGAAGCAGAGCGATACCCCTGGTCTATCAGCGCCATCTCCCCGATGACCTGACCTTTGCCTAAAACAACCAGGCTGCGTGCATCCTCCAATCCTTGAATAAAAACTTCCACAGAGCCTTGCGCTACAATGTACATTTCATTGCCAGTGGTGTTTTGGCTAATAATCGTTTCGCCACCGGCGATCTTTTTTTCTTGACAGATAGCAGCAAGTTGCTCCAGTTCGTTTGCTTCCAGGTTGGCAAATAACTGAACACGTTTGAGTAGATTAGCAATGGACATAAGTGTCTCCAATTGTTGGGCGAATACGGCCGAAATATTGACTTTTGCTAAATCGTTGATAAACTACCGCACGACTGAGCCGAAGTGGCGAAATAGGCAGACGCGCTACGTTCAGGGCGTAGTGAGCATTACGCTCGTGTGGGTTCGACTCCCACCTTCGGCATGAGATAAGCAGCTCGAACATTTTTGTTCGGGCTGTTTTTATTTGGGTAAAACTTGAGGGTAAAAATTGGGGAATGGAAAAAACGTTTGGACGGGAACGGCCGTTGTCCAAACCGCTCATACTTCTGACCACCTGGTAAAAATGGAGTGTGCTCATTGCCCACATTTTTGCAGATGTTCGTCCTTCCGTCAACTATTCTCCTTGTTTGCGTGCCTGAAATCTGCACGATTAGTTTGAGAAAATCGGCACAAACTGTATAATTACCCATTAGCTTGGTTGAGCGCCATAATAAGTAGATTTCGCCAACAAATAATCGAGGGTTTTTATGATTTTTCTCATAACTGTAGGTGTTGTTTTATTGCCTTTCTTGCTGGGTGGCATCATTGCTTGGGGGAGTGCGAGCTTCTCTCAAGCTGTTGAGAATACAAAGGAAGAGGTTGAAAACAAGGATAAAGGATTCAATCCGGCAATTACCTTTGGACATGAGGTAAAAATGAACGCCTCGCCTGAAGAAATGTTGAAACAGGCGCGTTTAGAAGCTGCTCGCAAGGCTGCCAGCTTGCCGCGTGGGGCCAATATGCGCATTGGCCGTAAAGGGCAATCCAATTTGCGCACGGCTGGCGCTGCGTTAGATGAAGATCCGTTAACGGCCGTTCGCATTGCCATGCACCACGGTTGGGACGGGGCCAGAACAGGGGCCGTGCCCGCAGTGGCTGTTGCCGCTGCGGCTCCGGTGGCCGCCGCTGCTCCCGCAGGCAAAATTAACCTGGTTCCTGGCAAAGATTACGAAGTGATTGAAATTACCGACAGCATGTCGCCAGATGAGAAGCGGAAAGCGCGAATTGCCAACTCCAAGGCCAAATCCGCTGCCATGAAAGCTGCCAAAGCGGCTGGCGTTCCTGCTGCTGCCGCACCAGTGGCCGTTGGCGTTCCGGCGGCTGCTGCGCCTGCTGCTGCCCAATCGGTCAATATTGAACCGCCGCAGATCATTGAAATCACCGATGACATGGACCCGGACGAACTGCGCAAGGCGCGGATTGCCAACTCCAAGGCAAAGTCGGCCTTCAACAAGGCGCTCAAGGCGGCCGGAGTTGATCCAAGTAGCGTAGAAATTGTAGATGGCAAGGTTGTGTTGCCCGGTGGGGCGCCGGTTGGTGTGCCAGTTGGCGCACCGGTTGATGCTGCCCCTGCTGCGGCCGCCCCTGCGGCGCAACCAGCGGCTGCGGCTGCCACTATTCCCCAGCCGGAACTGATCGAAATTACCGATGATATGGACCCGGATGAGGTTCGGCAGGCGCGGATTGCCAACTCCAAAGCGAAGTCGGCTTACAACAAGGCGCTCAAAGCGGCGGGCATTGACCCGAAGAGCGTGGCATAAATTGTTTTTGTAAAAGAGAAAAATTTGTGAGTGAACGGCCGTTTCCACTATTAGGAAACGGCCGTTTTTAATTTCAAGTCTTCAGGTTCAGCAGCCGCAGCTTTTCCCCCACCGAAATGGCAATATTGCGCATCACCCGCAACCCAATGCGCGGATACCGATTGATCAAATTCTCGAAATCCTGATATTTGAGGGCAACCAACTGAACATCTGTAGCGGCAACGGCCGTTGCCGTATATGGCTGGCGGCTCACCAAAGAAATTTCACCCAAAAAATCCCCCGCTGTTACCTTGCCAATTGAATGCGAACTGTCTGGCGACAAAATATCCATCTCCCCATCCATCACCATGTAAAACAGATCGCCAGTTTTGCCCGCACGCAGCACCATTTCCCCCGCTGTTTTGTGGATGACCGAGCATAAACTGGCAATCTTGGTCAGCTCCCCCTCTTCCAGCCCTTCAAAAATGGCCATGTGACGCGTCGCCTCATTCACTGAGATGCCGACACGCTTATCTTCAAAGCCTGCCCGCACCAACTCAAAAATTTCCCGGCTGGCGGGCGTTAGCTGCGCTCCATCAATGTTTAGCGGCACGTACAGCTTTGCCATTTTCAGCGTGTCCAGCCGCTCAACCTCATGGAAAACAAACGAGGGGCAGTAGGCCACCGGCACAAAACCCAGGTTGCTCAACGTGCGCTGAATGTCTGGCCAATAGGCCGACACGGTGATTTCAATGTATTGGGCCTTGTAAATTTCCTTGGCCCAGGCGTCTAGCTCTTTGAGCAAGAACCCAGCCACATCATCCCGCAAATCAATCATCTCCAGGACCTTGATGCTGTGGCCAATGGGGTCCACCGTAAAGCCAATCGCCCCCACAATGCGCGCATCTTCGCGGGCCACCAGATAGCGTACGTTGCGTGATTCCAGCAAAAAGAGGCCGTAGCTCAGCTGCAAATTGCCAAACACATGCCGCCGCGATAATCTACCGCGCTCAATACGCAGCAGGTAGGGCAGGCCAGATTCGGTGAGCTCTTCAACCTGGAAGCCGGTGCCAATGGGGTAGCCGTCCACATCATCCACGGCGATAAGGTCGCTGCGGAAGCCCATGTTTTGCAGGGCCAATTGACCCAGTAAAAATGCTTCGGGGATGACGCGGGGGTTGTTCAGGCGCAGTTCGCGGGCGGGGCCAAACGGTTTGGCCATCATGACCAGGCTTTCCCGGTCGTCTAGCAGCACTTTTTGGGGCAGGAAGCCAATCGGCCGTAAATCAAACTTTTCCGAGATGCGCTGGGCGTAGGGGTGGGCGGTGCGGCATTCCGTGAGGCCAAAGTGCAGCCGCCGTTCGGCAAAGGCCAGGCGGGCTTCCATGAGAGCGCTGCCGACGCCTTCGCCGCGATAGTTGGGGTCTACGGCCAAACGGCCGAATTCTCCACACAAATCGGCATAAGCCCCCACCTCAAAGTAGACCGATGCTGTACCCACCACGTTGCCACCCAGCTCGGCCAGCAAAAAGAGGTAGCTGTCCTGGTAAATGGAACGCTTGAGCCATTCGTCGTTGTAAAACTCTTTGTACGGGTACTCTTCGCCGTAGCTGCGGTAGAACAGGTCGCGCACAGCGGGGAGATCATCTTCGGTGACGGGGCGGACGTTTATTGGGACTGCCATAAACCTTTTCCTTAAATGAGGTGCATTAATGAACTGAGAATAATGAACAATGAATTTTGAAGTGGTCTCTCGTTCACCATTCTCAATGCGTTATTCACAATTCATTATTTGGGTAATGCGTGCCCATAATACGAATATTTGGGCAGAAATGGCAAGTTTTGTTGAGATTTGCCTCTTCTTGAGGGGGTGTTTATGCAACTATAACGCCGTTGTGTTAGGGTGTCTCACTATTTGGCCTGTCTGTTGGCCAGTTCCTATGTTAAAATCGCCGCTTGGCGAAAAATTTGGAAGAGTGACTGAATGGCTCATGGTTTAGTGGATGTTCGCATCCTGCAAAGAGAATATTTGCTGGCAATTTCGCGGGCGGTAACGGCCGAATTGGACCTGCAAGACGTGCTGCGCATTATTTTGCGGGCGGCGGTGGAGCTGGTGGCCGGCAAGGCGGGTATGATTGCCCTGCATCATCCAGAACTAGACAGCGTGCGGGTAGCGGCCGTTTACGGCATTCCCGCCCCCCTGGTAGACCATTTTGCCCCACTGCTGCGCGATATTCCGCAAGGGGATGCCACTGAGCAAGAAGCGGAGCTAACCCGTCGGCTGCAACTGGTGGCCCGCCGTTCCAATCTGGGTTTTACCCAGATGGTGCGCTTGCCAATGATGAGCGGCGGCGAGACGATTGGGCTGATTTACGTATTTCTCTCCGGTACTCCCTACCATTTGCCCCAAGATGCGGCTTTGCTGCTGGGCAGCTTTGCCGAACAGGCAGCCATCGCCGTAAAAAATGCGCGGCTGTACGAGCAGGTGAACAAGGAAAAGCAGCGTCTGGACGCCATCATTCAGCAAAATGCAGATGGGGTGATGATTTTGGATCAGTCGCTGCGGATTACGGTTTTTAACCGGGCGCTGAGTCGCATGGTGGGGCGCAAGCCGGAGGAGGCAATTGGTGAATCGCATGAGGCGATCTTCCAATGGCTGGCCTTGAAAACGGAGATGGATTTGCATGACGCTTTGGCGAGTGGCTGGCCGCTGCCAGGCGCAGCGCATTTGTACGTGGAGGGGGATTTGCAACGGCCGTTCCAAGAAAATTTAGAAACGGCCGATGGCAAACGAGTCAGTTTGGGCATTACCTACGCGCCGCTGATGGATGGGGACGGCCGTATGACTGACATCATTGCCAACGTGCGCGACCTGACCCGCTACCGCGAAGAAGAAGCCCTGCAAAAAACGTTCATCTCGGTGGTCAGCCATGAGCTAAAGACGCCAGTGTCTATCATCAAAGGGTACGCGGGCACGCTGCGGCGGCAAGATGCCAACTGGTCGCCAGAAATTATGCAGGATTCGCTGGCTGTTATCGAGGAAGAGGCAGACAATTTGACCGATTTGATTGACAGCCTATTGGAAGTGTCTCGCTTGCAGGCGGGTACCTTTAACCTGGAAGTGAGCGAAGATGTACAGCTGAACCGCGTGGTAGAAAATACAGCGCGAAAATTTGGCAATCAGTCAGCCAAACATACAATCACCGTACAGTTTGCCGCAGAGTTTCCGCCAATTTGGGGCGACGAGCGGCGGTTGGGGCAGGTGATGAATAATTTAATCAGCAACGCCATCAAATATTCACCAGAGGGTGGCGAGATTGTGATTCGGGGCGAGGTGCATCCGCAGCACGTTACCATTTCGGTGCGGGATGGCGGCATTGGCATTCCGGATCATGAGCAGCACCGTATTTTTCAGAAATTTTCGCGGCTGGACAATGCCCTTAGCCGCAATACAGAAGGCACTGGGCTTGGTTTGTTCCTTTGTAAAGCAATTATTGAGGCGCATAACGGCCGTATCTGGTTCCACAAAAACCCCGATGGCCCCGGCACCACCTTCACCTTTTCCTTACCAAGAAACTAATGCCAGTAATCAGTAATCGGCAGGCCAGGTATCAGTAGGCAGTTTGCGGATAACTGAATACTGACGCTAGCCACTAAACCTTAGGAGCAATTATGCACACACAAATTACGTGCCCACAGTGCGGCACGCCTTATCCGGCCGAAGTTCACCAGGTCGTGGATTCCAAACGAACACCGCAGCTAAAGCAGCGTTTGCTGAATGGCCAACTCAACGTTGCCATCTGCCCCCAATGCGGCGCGGGTGGTCAGTTAACGACCCTGATCCTGTTCCATGATCCTGATTATGAGATGTTCATGGTGCATGTGCCGCAAGAGATGAATCTGAACCAGATGCAGCGGGAGCAGATGATTGGGCAGCTCACCAAGCAAGTGATGGACGAGATGCCACCTGAAGAGCGGCGGGCTTACATGTTCCAGCCGCAAATTATGCTGAACTGGCAAACTTTTATGGAAAAAGTGCTGGAAACGGAAGGCATTACCCCAGAGATGATTGCCCGGCAGAAGAAACAGTCGGAGCTGTTGCAAACGATGATTCGGGCGGACAAAGATGTGCAAGATGTGCTGCTAAAAGAGCGTGCCGGTGAGATTGATGAGACATTTTTTGCCATGTTGCAGCAGTTTGTGGATATGGCGTCCCAAATGCAAGACAACCAGCAGATGGTGAAGTTGACCAATTTACGGGCCCGATTGATGACGGAAACGGCCGTTGGCCAACGCATGGAGCAGCAGCAACTAGCCATGCACAAGCTGAGCCGCGAAGCGAAGCAGGCCGGGGGCTTGTCGCCCGCCATGCTGGTGAAGCATGTGGTGGCCAACCAAGCGCAGCCGCACGTGGTCAACGCCCTGGTGATGGCTGGGCAAGGCGCTTTGCAGTATGAATTTTTCAGTTTGCTGACGGCCGAAATTGATAAACTGGCCAAAGGTGGCGACAAAGCGGCCGTGGAGCGGCTGACAGCGATGCGAACTGACTTGCTGGAGATTTACGAAGGGATGCAAGAGCAGTCGCACGCCATGCTGCAAGAGGCACTAGCGACGCTGGACACGATTTTGGCCGCGCCAGACAAAGAGCAGGCGCTGATGGAAAACGCCGAGATGATTGACGAGGCGTTCATGTCGGTGCTGGTGGCGCGCATGAACGAAGCGGAAGAAAAGAATGACATTGCCCAATTTCAGGCGTTGAATGAGGTGCATGGCCTCATTTACAACCAGATGGAACGTACGCTGCCGCCGCATGTGCAGTTGCTAAACCAACTGGTGCGCTCTGAATCGCCAGAAGAGCAAATTCAGCTTCTGGATGACAATGCAGATTTTGTCTCCGATGACCTGATTCGGCTGATTGACCAGGTGATGGAGCAGGCGGGTGAGCAGGGGCAGGATGATTTGAACGGCCGTCTCCAATCCGTCAAAACGCTTATCCAGGCCAGGCTGTAATCGGTAATTTGTAAACAGTAATCGGTTCCCGAACGGCCGTATTTTAGCCAAATTGTGCTAAAATACGGCCGTTATTTTTTGGGAGCAATTATGGAAAAAATTGACGTAAACTGGGTGGGCTGTCTGGACTATTTGGTGGCGTGGGCGCAGCAAAAAGAGCTGGTAGCTGAACGCATCACCAACCCGGAAATGGCTGGCACGCTGCTGCTGCTGGAACATCCACACACGTACACCTTGGGGCGAAACGGCCGTTTGCAAAACCTCCTCCTCAGCGAAGACCAACTCGCCGAACGAAGCATCGCCTTCTACCAGGTAGACCGCGGGGGAGACATCACCTATCATGGCCCTGGCCAGTTGGTGGGCTACCCCATCCTCTCGCTAAAGCGCATCTACAACCAGCCCGGTTTGGGCATGGTGCAGCGCTACGTCACCGATTTGGAAGAGGTGCTTATCCGCACGGTGGCCCAATTTGGCGTGACTGCCGAACGATTTGCCGGACACCGTGGCGTTTGGGTAGAAACCGCCAACGGACTGAACAAACTCGCCGCCATTGGCGTGCGCATCCAAAAAAATGGCATTACCAGCCACGGCTTTGCCCTGAATGTCAATCCCGATCTCAGCTATTTTAACCACATCATCCCTTGCGGCATTCACGATCACGGTGTGGTGAGCCTGGCAGAACTGCTGCCGCAGCCCGTCACCATCGCCGATGTGCTGCCCCACCTCATCGCCGCCTTCGCCGCCGTTTTTCAAGTTCAAACCAAAAATCAAAATCCACAGATTACGCAGATTCCGCAGATTTCCCTCGGCGAACTCCGCGCTCTCCGCGGTTAAATTCTTTTCACAGGAGAAATATGTCTCGCATACCAGTAGATTCCATACAAGAAGCCTCTCGGCCACAAAGACGGCCGTCCTGGATTAAAGTCCGTCAAATTCACGACACCAACGAAAATTACGACTTCCTCAAAGGGCTCATGCGTACCCAGGAACTGCACACCGTCTGCGAAGAAGCCCGCTGCCCCAACATTGGCGAATGCTGGGGCTCTCGCACCGCTACCTTCCTCATCATGGGCGATACCTGTACCCGCAGCTGTGCCTTTTGCGACGTGAAAACGGGACGGCCGTTGCCCATGGATTGGGCCGAGCCAGAGCGCGTTGCCCAAGCCGTGCGTGCCATGAACCTCAAACACGTCGTCATCACTTCCGTCAATCGTGACGAGCGCAAAGACGGCGGCGCACCCATCTTTGCTGCCTGCGTCAACCGCATCCGCGAAGTACAGCCCGGCTGCTCGATCGAACTGCTTATCCCTGACTTCAAAGGCAGCCGCGAGGCGTTGCAAATTGTGATGGACACGCGGCCAGAAATCCTCAACCACAACGTAGAAACCGTGCGGCGCCTCTTCCGCACCATTCAGCCGCAGGACAAGTACGAATGGGCCCAGGCCACCCTGACGAATGCGAAGCAGATGGCCCCCGACCTCCTGACCAAAAGCGGCATCATGGTTGGACTGGGCGAAACATGGGAAGAGCTCCTGGTCACCATGCGAGATTTACGCAGCTGGGGTGTAGATATCCTAACCATTGGCCAATATTTGCAGCCCACCCGCAAACATTGGCCTATTGACCGCTACTACACGCCAGAAGAATTTGCCCAGCTCAAGCAAATTGGTTTGGAGATGGGCTTTCGCTGGGTAGAAAGTGGCCCTCTGGTGCGCAGCAGCTACCGCGCTCATGAGCAGGTGGAGGTATTACTAGGGAAAACGGCATAGTAGGCATTCTTAGTGGCCGTTCGGAATTAGCATAGCGGTTTTGTACCGAACGGCTACTTTGAGCTTGTTCACCACTTCCATATATTATTTGAGAATGGGCACTTTGTTGCTGATTGGCAAGCTGAAAGGGGAAATCGCATGAGCAATCGGTGGAGTGATCCGACCCGTTACACAATCCTTATTGTTTTGTTGTTCTTGATGGCGGCATTTCTCTTTGTCATACGCTCGCTCATTGGGCCTCTCATCATTGCCGCCCTGTTGGCCTATATACTTTATCCGCTGGCAAAGCGCCTGGAAAGCCGTATGGGAGGTCGTTATACTTTAAGTGTGAGCCTGGTGTATTTTCCCTTTCTCATTATTTTGGTTGCCACACCCAGTATTGTCATTCCCGCTTTAATTCGACAATTCCAAACCCTTTCCGGTGAACTTTTTCAGGTCATCACCCAAATCGAGGTGCTTTTGGCTCGTTCTGTCACAATTTTGGGGTTCACTTTTTCTCCTGAGGAGTTAGCTCAACTTTTAAATTTAACAACTGAATCATTTACACCTGCTGCCGAGGAGATGATTCAAGCCTTTGAAGCGACTTCTACCAGCTTGCTTTGGCTTTTGGTTGTCTTAGTGGCTATTTACTACCTGATGCTTGACTGGCAGCGGTTGCGAAACTGGCTAATTGGCCTGATGCCTGATTCTGAACAGGCTGACCTTAACCGGCTGCTGGAAGAGATTGATCGAACCTGGCGAGCTTACATACGTGGAACCTTGCTGCTCATGTTTATGATGGGTGTTTTTTTTACTATTGTAGGGCTGGCGCTGGGGCTTCCTGGCGCAGTCGGGTTAGGCTTATTAACCGGTTTGTTAAGCATCATTCCAGAATTAGGGCCAAGTATCGCGGGGATCATTGCTGCTTTGGTTGCTCTGTTTGAAGGCTCTAATTATTTGCCGCTTTCTAATTTTTGGTTTGCGGTGCTTATTGCCAGCATTTACCTTGTGGTGATGCAGGTTAAGGCGCTGTGGTTACGGCCGTTGGTGATGGGGCGTTTTTTGCATATGAACACAGGTCTTGTCTTTGTGGCGATCATTGGCGCTGCACTTATTTCTGGCATTTTGGCCGCTTTGATCATTTTGCCTGTGTTGATAACTGCGGGCCAGATTGGCCATTACCTCCGTAGCAAATTGCTGTACCTTGATCCATGGCCAGTTGAGGAAGAAGCTTTAGTGGAAGCGCCTAGCTCATCGGACTCTTAACAGCCCTGAACGTGGCTTCAGGTAGTTACGCTACTCTCCTAGGTTAGCTGTCAATCGCTTGTGGGCGTTTATGGCCGTAAGCAGAACGAAATGAAGTTGTAAGGGTTATCTGCTTGGGATACCATTACCCAAGTAAACACCTGATAATGTGAATGAAGGAATTTGTATGGCTCGAACAAAAATAGTTGCGACCATTGGCCCCGCTTCCAATAACCCCGAAACCATTCGTCGTATGATAGCTGCTGGCATGACCGTAGCCCGCGTTAATTTTTCTCATGGCACGCATGAGCAGCACACCCAAACGGTCAAAATGCTCCGCGACGTGGCGGAGAGTGAGAATAAAGTTCTAGGCATTTTAGGCGATTTGCAAGGCCCCAAAATTCGCCTGGGACACGTAAAAACAGGCGGTATTCAACTCTCACTCGGCGAAGAAGTAGTCCTGACGCCACATCGGGGTCAACCTGCCATGATCCACATGCCTCACCCAGATCTTATTGAGGCAGTTCAGCCAGGCGCACGTCTGGTTATTGGCGATGGCGAAGTAGAATTTAGCGTTACCGAAAAAATGGGTGATGCTCTGCGCTGCATTACTACTGTCGCTGGTTTGCTAGAGTCGCGCAAAGGAGTCAATGCCCCTGGTACCGATCTGCCAATTTCCAGCATCACCGATAAAGATAAAGAAGATTTGAAGCTGGTTTGCGCTTTAGAGTTAGATTTTGTAGCTCTCTCTTTTGTAAGAACGGCCGATGATATTATTGAACTGCGTGAGTTGATAAAGGCGGAAGGGACAGACATCCCCATCATCGCTAAAATTGAAAAAAGTGAAGCCATTGAGCACCTGTTGGAAATTCGGGATGTGGCCGATGGCATGATGGTAGCCCGTGGCGATTTGGGCATAGAGGTGCACCCGCAAGAGGTGCCATTGTTGCAAAAGCGTATCATTCGTGCTTGCAATGATGTGGGCAAGCCCGTGATTACTGCGACCCAAATGTTGCAATCTATGGTTGAGCACCCGCGCCCCACTCGTGCTGAAGCCAGCGATGTAGCCAATGCCATTTTGGATGGTACTGATGCCGTTATGCTTTCTGGCGAAACTGCTTCTGGCAACTTCCCGGTGGAATCGGTTCTGATGATGAAGCAAATAAGTGAGATCATGGAAAGTGCGTTCCCGTACGTTGATTGGCGCAATCGGCGGCAGGCTGAAGTGGCTGAATCTCATAATGTGGCGCAGGCAATTAGCACGGCTTGTTGCGACATTGCGGAGCAAATTAATGCCCGCGCCATTGTGAGCGCAACGATGTCTGGGTATACGGCTCGGCAAATTGCGCGTCATCGCCCGCCGACGCCGGTAATGGCGGTTTCGCCACTGCCCAAAACACAGCGGCAATTGGCGCTGGTGTGGGGGGTTGAATGCGTTTTGGTGGCTGATTTTACGCATACGGACGGCATGTTGGCAGAAACGGCCGCTGCTATGTCACGTTACAAGTTAAACCCAGGCGATACCCTGGTTATTACAGCCGGGGTGCCGTTCCGGGTTTCTGGGCAAACCAACCTCATTCAAGTTCATGAGATGAAATGATTTCCCGAACTTTGCTTGTGAATTTATTTTAGGCGATTTACAATAGCTTTGTTCTATTTGCATTTGTTTAATCAGTTTGGGAATTCACGGAGAAAAGAATATGAGCACAGCAGGATTAAGTCCGCAAAGATTGGATTGGGAGCCGCCAACAATTCAAGGAATTGAAGATACCGGATTGTCACAGGGTTTTTTGCAAGATCTAGCTCTGAAGATCATGTATTTTCGCGGCCAGCTAACGGGTCATGATATTGCTGAATATATGCATTTGCCATTTGCTACGGTTGTCAGCACGGTGATGGACTTTTTAAAGCGGGAGCAAATGTGCGAAGTAAAAGGCTCTGGCGGTTTAGGCGCGGCCACTTACCAATATTCAATTACCACAAAAGGGGCTGAACGTGCCCGCGAACAGCTTGAGCGTACAACCTATGTCGGTGCTGCACCGGTTCCTTGGGACAATTACGTGGCGGCAATCAAAGCTCAGGGAAGTAATCGTTTGCGGGTCAATCCCAAATTGATGCAGCAATCGCTGTCTCACCTGATTTTGGAAGAAACAGTATTTAACAAAATAGGCCCGGCGGCTAACTCTGGCCGATCCATCTTTTTGTATGGCCCGCCAGGCAATGGCAAAACGACGATTGCGGAAAGTATCGGCCGTATGATTTTAACGAACGATATGTACATTCCGTATGCGGTTGAGGTGGATGGCCAGATCATCAAAGTATTTGACGAAATTAATCACGTGGCGGTGCCAGATATTGAGCGTAAGATGTCCACCGGGCAGCTTGGCCCACGTCGTGGTGATGCACGCTGGGTTCGTATTAAAAGGCCAGTGATTATGGTAGGTGGTGAACTCACGCTGGAAGGTCTTGAACTGATTTTTGACCCAACCAACAAATATTACGAAGCCCCATTCCAGATGAAGGCCAACGGGGGCATGTTCCTGATTGATGACTTTGGGCGGCAGCAGGTACGGCCGCGCGATTTGCTGAACCGTTGGATTGTGCCCATGGAAAAGCAGATTGACTTTTTGGCGCTGCACACTGGGCGCAAAGTGGAGGTGCCGTTTGAGGTGCTGATTGTTTTCTCCACGAACTTGCCACCGCGCGATCTGGTGGATGAAGCGTTTTTGCGCCGCATTCGACACAAGATTGAGGTAACCTCGCCATCGTTTGACGGGTACCGGGAAATTTTTAAGCGGGTGTGTGAGCGCCGCCGGGTGGAGTATGATGAGCAGGGTGTGCGGTACTTGCTGCAAGAGTATTACATTAAGCGGAACCAAAAGCTGCGGGCCAACCATCCCCGCGATATTTTGGACCAATTGTTAGACATTGCCGATTATTTGGGCGTGAAGCCGCAGCTTACTAAAGAGCTGATTGATCAGGCGGCCGATTCCTATTTTGTGCAGCTTTAAACCATGAACGAGTGGGCTTCTGGACAACGGCCGTTCATCATCGGTCATCGGGGGGCAAGTGCAGAAGCCCCAGAAAATACGCTAGCGGCCTTTTTGTTGGCGCAAGCACAGGGCGCAGACGGCATTGAGTTTGATGTGCAACTCTCGGCTGATGGTTGTCCGGTGGTGATTCATGACGGCAATTTGGCGCGCACCACCAACGGCCGTGGCCAGGTGCAAGATTTTACCGTCGCGGCGCTGCAAAAGCTGGACGCTGGCCATGGTCAGCCCATTCCCACCTTGGATGAGGTTTTTGAAAGCCTCGGCCCCAATTTTTTATACAACGTAGAACTAAAAACGGCCGCTTTGCGCGACAATGGTTTGGCAACGGCCGTTGCCGATCGCATTCAGGCACACAATTTAGCCCAGCAAACGGTGGTCTCCTCCTTTAACCCCCTGGCGGTGCGCTATGCCCGCCGTTACCTTCCCCCGTCTGCCTGGGTAGCCCACCTCAGTTACAAACGTAGGTTTCAGTTCAAACATTCGCTGATTCCGGCGCAGGCAGTGCATCCGCATTACAAAATGGTGGACGCCGCATACATGGCCTGGGCCAGTAAAAACGGCTGGCGGGTGAATGTATGGACGGTTGACGACCCGGCGGAGGCGCAGCGGTTGGTCGGTTTGGGTGTGCATGGCATCATCACCAACAAGCCGAAATTCATGCGGGAGGCGTTGTTTAGCGATGAAAATTAAGGTGATTTTGAACCCCTACGCCAACCGCTGGCGGGCTGGGGCGCGGAAAGATGAGGTGCAGGCAGCATTTGCGGCGGCTGGTTTAACGGCGGACGTCGTTCAAACGCAAAAACCCCAAGAAGGCATTGCCCTGGCGGAAACGGCCGTTGCAGATGGCTACGATGTGGTTGTTGCAGCTGGTGGCGACGGCACGCTCAGCGAAGTGGCCAATGGCTTGCTGCGTGCCGCTGGGGATGGGCCAACCGTGCCTTTTGGTATCTTGCCCATCGGCACAGCCAACGATTTTAGCGATATGGTTGGCCTGCCCCGCGATTTGAACCAGGCAGTGCAGGTCATTGCGCGGGGCCAGACGCGCCAGGTAGATGCCGGGCGCATCAACGACCATTTTTTCATCAACAACTGCGCTGTGGCCATGGAGCCAATGATCACCCTGGAAAATATTCGCATGAAGCGGTTATCTGGCGAGCTGCGCTACGTGGTGGCGCTGCTGAAGGGGCTGGTGAAGCTGAAAGCATGGAACATGCAGGTGCGCTGGGACGATGGCGGACATGATGGGCCAGCTTATTTACTCTCCGTGTGCAACGGGCCACGCACAGGGGGCTTCTATATGGCTCCAGAAGCGGCCGTTGACGATGGCCTATTCGATTTTGTTTTTGCACCAGAGGTGCCGAAACTGACGGTACTCTCCATTTTGGTGCGGTTGTTCCGCAAGACACACATTTTTCATCCGCAGGTGGTGTACGGCCGTACGACCCACATCCACATCACCAGCAGCCCCGGCACCCCTATCCACGCCGACGGCGAGATTATCGCCGAAGCTGCGACGCAGATTGAGTACGAGATTCTCCCCGGTAAGTTGACCATGTTGTATAGTTAAGCAGATAACGGCCGTTCGCAAAAAAATTGTCAGAATCCTACGGACGGCTTCGCGTAAGCGGCCAAGAATCATTGGGGGATATTGCCATTGTGATAAATGGTGTGAACGGTTACTATTTTTACAGTAACGGCCGTTTAGATACCGAGAACAGATGAATCCATCAACTGCATTTCTACCGCTAGATCGGCGTCATGTGTTGGTGACCGGCGCATCTTTGCCCGATCGCACCAGCGGCACCGTTCTCTTTGCTGATATTTCTGGATTTACCCCCCTCACGGCTGCGCTGGCTGCTGAATTAGGTCCCCACCGAGGCGCAGAAGAGCTTACGCGTTTGCTAAACCATGTTTACACCCGCCTGATCGCTTGTGTACATGAATATCACGGTAGCGTTATTACCTTTAGCGGCGATGCGATCACTTGCTGGTTTGACGACGCTACGCCTGACCCCCCATCCGCCGAATTAGGCTTGGCCTGTGCCCGCAAGATGCAATCGGTAATGCAACAGCTTGATGTTGCAGCCCCTAGCGGCAGAGCCATACATTTAGGTCTAAAGGTAGCACTCACCTATGGTTCTTGTCGGCGCTTTTTGGTAGGCAACCCCGGTACACAACAAATCGAAGTGCTTGCAGGCCGAACGCTTGATCGGATGGCGGCAGCCGAAAAGGTGGCCACCGATGGGGATATTATTGTCACGGCCGAATTTTTGGCTGCTTTAACCACTGCACCTGAAATTGTAGAATGGCGGACAGATAAAACAGGAGAGCCGTTTGCCCGCATGGGTTTGGGGGCAACGGCCGTTTCCCCCATCCCTTGGCCTGATCTTCCACCTCTAGACCCTAACTTGGCACGCCCCTGGCATCATGCCCCCGTTTTTGCCCGCTTGCAGCAAGCCCCTGATGAATTTTTAGCCGAGCTGCGACACGCTGTCGTCATTTTTGTCAAATTTAGCGGCATTCATTATGATGCCGACGATGAAGCTGGCATCAAGCTCGACACCTTCATCCGACACGTCCAGGCAGTGCTGGGCCGGTATGAAGGCTTCCTCTTGCAGATTACCATGGGGGACAAAGGGAGCTACCTTTACATTGTGTTTGGGGCGCTGATCGCCCATGAGGACGACGCTGCCCGCGCGGCCGCCGCTGTGCTCGAGCTGCGTCAGCTGCCAGATGCCTTGCCGTTTTTGCAGCGGCTGCAAATTGGCGTCAGCCGAGGGTTGATGCACAGTGGCGCATATGGCAGCCCGCATCGGCGAACGTTTGGGGTAATTGGGGATCACGTAAACATTGCGGCTCGGCTGATGACCACGGCCCAGCCTGACCAGATTTTGCTTTCTGGGCCTGTTGTTGATAGCTTGAAAACAGATTTTGTTGTTAGCGCCTTGCCGCCAGTTCAGCTCAAGGGGGTGGCGCAGCCATTTGCAATTTGGGCGCTTCAGGGTCGCAAAACGGCCGTATCTTTCTCTCAGCCCACCAAACAACAAGCCGACCTGGTTGGGCGTGAGGCGGAACAGCAGCAGCTTGTAGATGCTTTGGCGCATTTGGAAAACGGCCGTTCCACGATTTTGCTTATCGAAGGCGCGGCTGGCATTGGCAAATCGCGCTTGGTGCAGGCATTGATGGAACAGGCAAACCAGCGTGAAATACGGCTTTTGCTGGGGCAGGGGGACGCCATAGACAAATCTACGCCTTACCACGCGTGGAGCACCATTTTTGCCCAACTGTTTAACCTGAAATGGGGAGAACTAGATAACGAAACCTTGCAAGCGGAACTCCTGGCTCAACTGCCCGAAGCGGTTCGTCAACTGGCACCGCTGTTAACGGCCGTCTTGCCCATTACCTGGCCCGACAATGAGTTGACTGCCCAAATTGAAGGGGAAGCCCGCCAGGAAAACACCCACAACCTGCTCATCACCATCTTGCAAATGGCCGCCCAACAGCCTCTGGTGTTGGTGTTGGAAGATGCTCACTGGCTCGACTCTCTCTCTTGGGCATTAACACGCCGCGTCCCGCGAGAAGTGGATCAGTTGATTCTGGTTGTCGTCACGCGCCCATTTGCTGGCGATTCCCCAGCCGTGCATACAGAACTCAAAGCGCTGCCCAATGCCCGTACGCTCGCTCTGGAGACGTTACCCCTGGCGGCTGTTAACCAGCTTGTTTGCCAGCGGCTGGGCGTCGAGCGGCTGCCCCCAATTGTGGCCAGGCTAATCCACGACAAAGCCGAAGGCAACCCATTCTTCAGTGAGGAGTTGGCCTATGCCTTGCGTGATTCAAGATTGATAGAGATTAAGGCAGGTGTATGCCAGCCAACGGCCGAACTGACGCGATTAACAGCCGTTGACTTTCCCAATACGATTCAAGGGGTCATTATCAGTCGTATTGACCTCCTAGCGCCCAAGCAGCAGCTTACCGTCAAGGTAGCCAGCGTCATTGGCCGTATTTTTGCATTTCGGATTCTGCAAGACATCTACCCAATTTCCACAACGGCCGACGAGCTGGAACAAGATTTGGTGGATTTGGAGCAACTGGACATTACGCCTCAGGAAACACCGGAACCAGACCTCTCGTACATTTTTAAGCACATTGTGACGCAGGAAGTGGTGTACAGTTTAATGACTTTTTCCCAGCGCCAGCAGTTGCATGAGAATACGGCCGTTTGGTATGAAACAGCGCTGCGAGGGGAACCTACCCGCCTGTACCCCCTGCTGGCCCACCACTGGCGAGAGGCAGGAGACATTGCCAAAGCCGTGGAGTATTACGCCAAAGCAGGCACCGACGCTTTCCAAAAATATGCCAACCAGGAAGCCATCCGCTTTCTCACCGAAGCTCTCACGCTGAGCGACCAGCTTGGTCCTGAAACCCGCACCCCGTTCGAGCGTGTTCGCTGGTTGGGTCATTTAGGCGAAGCAACCTACCGTTTGACCATCATGGATGAAAGCCAGCGCCATTATGAAACGGCGCTAACCCAGCTAGGTTATACCAGGCCCAAAGGTAATTTGCGGCTAGCTGTGGGCCTGGTTGGGCAGCTGTTAAAACAGGTAAGACATCGGTGGTGGCCCGGTCGCTATGTGGGCCACGCTGCCGCGACCCCGCGCCGCGCAGAGCTGCTGGAAGCTGCCAGGCTGTTTGATGGCGTGGCCGAGATTTATTACAACGAAGGAGATTTTCTCTCTTCGTTTTTTGGGGTGATGCACGCCTTCAATCTGGCTGAAGAGGCAGGCACCTCAGCCGAACTGGTGCGCGGCTACGCCAATATGTGCGCCACGATGGGCTCCGTTTCGCTTAACGGAATTGCCGATAATTATCGGGTTCGGGCGGTTGAGATGGCTGCCCAAATTGATGACCTTACCACGCGTGCGTCCATTCAAATTCCGTTATCGTCGCACAGCCTTTGGGTGGGCAATTGGGCACGAGCCGAACAGGAAATCGGTGAGGCGTTAGACATTTATGAGCGGTTGGGCGATTGGCGGCACTGGTGCGTAGCTGCCTGGCTTTGGCCGCAGGTCATTCAGGGGCAGGGGGCGTTGGCCGATGCCCAAAAATTGTGGGCTGAACTGCTGGCCGTAGCCAAACGTAGCAACGATACCCGCCACCAGGTGCGTAGCCTGGGTGGGCAAGCGTTTAATTTTTGGGCGACCGGGAATCATGAGGCTGCGCTGGTCTGTGTGGCTGATGTTGAGGCGCTGTTGGGTGATTTTCCCACTTTGGTTCCCGTGGAGGAGCGGCTGTGGCACGCGCTGGCCGCTACGAAGGCATGGCACGAAGGGAACTGGCGCGAGGCACACGCCCAAGCCCAATCCTTGCTGGAAGCCATTGAGCGGGCACGGTTTAAGTTTGATTTGATGGAGGTGTTCGCCACGGCGGCAGAGGTGCTGCTATCCCTTTTTGAACAAGGAGAAGCGACTCGGGCAGACGCAGAGGTGGGTTGTCGGGCGTTCAATCAATACGCACAAACGTATGCATTTGCCCGGTCTCGCGCTCAGCGTTGCCGGGGAAAATTGGCCTGGCTAACGGGGAAGCAGCGGCGAGCGCGGAAGCTGTGGCGGCAAAGCGTGTCCCAGGCGGCGGCGTTAGGCATGCCTCATGAGCAGGGAGCTACCTGGCAGCAGATGGGGCATTATTTGCAGGATTCGGCGTATTTGGCGCAGGCGCAGCAGGTGGCAAATGCAACGGGGGCTGTTTTTACAAACGGCCGTCCTACTGCACCAACATCCGCTACAACCGCCGCCAGGGATTGATCCCTTCCAGCTTGCAGCGACGGTATACCAAATAAATGTAGGCCACATCAAACAAAAAGACCAGGGCGTACAGCACGTTGACCAGCTGGGTCGGAATGCCATCGGCCACCATAAAGCCGTAGGCAGCCAGCGAGCCTAGCCATTTGTTGATGGCAATGTAGACGGACTGACCTTCCACATTTTCCCGCACCACAATAAAAACCAAGAAGAGCAACGACATGACAAAGTTGAGCGCAAAACCTGTGTAGTAACTACCGCCTTGAATGGTCAGTGGTAAAAAGTCTGGTATTTCGTTCCCGACTTGGGCGTGCCAGATGTTGCGTACCCAAAATTCGGGAATGATGGAGTAAATGACTGTAAAGGCAATGACTATACCGCCCAACACCAGCCAGGTGAAGTTCTTGGTGACGATGGGACGCTTGAAGTAGCGACGGCCGTATTTCAAAACAGTGTACACAATCACAAAATCGAACAGCATCCAGATAAAGTTGCGTATTTGAATTAAGCCCGCCGGGCAGGATTGCCACGTTTGTGGGCAGCCGGTTTCCAGCCCCAGCCCAAAGATGATTTCCCAGGCCAAATTACCGCACAGGGCCACAATCGGCATGCCGTACGACTTGTCTTTGAAGCCGCGATAGATAATGAAAATGTAAGCCAACAACCAAAAAACGCCGGACAGCATGGCTGTGGACAGGAGCCAGAAATGGTTAGCATCAAGTTGCATGAGGTCTCTCCTTCTGAGGGGTTTGGATACGGCCGTTTACATTGTCCAACAAATGGGCCAGTATCACAAAAAGTCACAAACCCTCGGGAGATGAATGTCTCATCAGAAGTTTTGCTTTTGCGATTTTGCATTACTCGACATCGATCTGCCAGCCTGCTTCAGGATTTGGAAACTCAATTTCATACTCTGAAACGGTAATTTTTCCTTGATCTTTTGTGGTAGTTGTTGTGCTTGAATTCTCTTTTTTGTATGCTGCTCTCAGATTTACTTCGGTTTTCCCCCCCGTGTCAGCATCAATTTCAAATATGTGGAATGGGAATTTGATATTTACATCTTCTAGGAAAAGCTCTAAAAGTGCTTCCAAATTACCACCCACAGATTCACTGGCTATGACTTCATTGACAATCGTTTTTACATCCTTGTCTGTAGCCGAAACTTTGCGCGTATGCGACATCAGTTTGCACTTAAAAACGATGTCTGTTTTATCAGGTAGCACAAAAGCTTTAAGGCCTGGAATGACTGCACCAGAAAATTGGGCTTCGAGGTGAATAACGGCCGGTCGCCCCTTTGTCAGCGTAAACACGTCAGGGAAAATGTATCCGCTTGCTGTGATCTCAAGAGGCTTGCCATTATTGATAGGAAAAGTTTCCCCCAACTCATGAAATGTCATGCTAAGCGTAACGTCGCCGCCACTTGAGTATGGGATGCCATTATGATCCACGAACAGTACAGACATCTGATAATTGCGCTGACTATTTGGGGCAACTGGCACACCAATTGCTTTTTTCTTTTCTGTTTTTTGCGGGATAGGCGCATCACCCTTATCAATTTCCGATAGCAGATTGAAGCGTTCTCCAATTTCCTGTTGGTTTTTTGGTGGGGGCGGGGGCGCTGTTGCCGTTTCGCCTAAAGACTTCGAAAGAATGCTCCCAATTTGTTTGGCTACATCGCCTGCTGTGCCAAGGGCTTGCTGTTGCGCATCTCCCGTTAGCTGTGCAGATGCCTTAGCCAATTCTGTCGCCACAGCCGACAGGTTAGACAATGTGTTCCTCAAACTCTCTGCATTGCTGTTTATAAGCGAGTCCAAATTTAGTTTCCCAGCCTCTGAAAGCGCTGTATTTATTGAATTGGGCAACGGGTAATTCGGAACATTCTGAATAGCCAAATTAGAAGAGGGCACATTTGGCGTTAACACAATATCTTCAGACCGACCCACGTTTGGATCCGTTGGTAGAATGCCCGGCGAGGGCAGAATTTCATAATGTGAATTCCGCCGCATGTCATAAAGCTCTGCCCCTTTTGCATTGCTTAAAACGGGTTCCATAAACACAGCCGGTGAAGGTAGACTCACTTCGCTGCTGCTCAGTAATTCACCCATGCGGTCTTTTAGGGAACTCTGAATGTCAACATAATAGCCACACAATTTAGACATGTCAGTTGGGTTAACTTGAACCGGTGTGTCCACAAACCGCCACAGCGATTCAACGTCGGCAGCAATTGCTCGAAATAGGTTTGGTACTTCTGCTGGCACCACCTGTTTGCCTGTTTTGGGACCCGAAATATCCGATGGCGTTGTTAAGGTAATTATTTCTTTCAGTTTTCTGCTCAATTTAGACAGACGGCCTAGTAATTCTATGTCGCTCAGAGTTGGATCGTTTTTGTTGTACCCCTTTGCAATAAACGTTTCAATGATAGTTTGTATATGGATAAGGTATTCATTAAGGGCTGCTGGTTCGGCTGCACCCGCCATTTCAAACCCGGTCATCTCTAACCTTAACTTTGAAACATCAATGGTAATAGGCTCATGTCTATTATTGGTATTAACGCATTTTTTTAGTGGCAATATGACATGATTACCGCAAAAACCGAGGGGACTGGTGCCCGCAATACTGCTTAGCTCCACATCCCCAATTTTAAGATCTTCTAGAACGTTGATTAGCTGTTCTCTTTCTGTGTTCTGCAAAACCAAGCGGGTAAAACCATATTTATTGGCATTCATAAAACTAAGCAAATTTGTGATCTTGGCTTCTGTAAGCGCTTCGTCAGCAAGTTCCTCCTCCAATTCGGCGATCTCATCATTGACACCTTCAAATTGGTCTGTCAATCGTTTAGCAATATCCCATGCAATCTTTTTGCTGCTATCACTGTTTACATTAACCGCACTCGCCGGAATGATTGAGTTACCTTCTAAATTAGCTAGGTTTGGTAATGCGTTATTGTAGTCACTCCTGTTTTTTATCGTTACATCAGCCCAGATATTTTCAAATTTCAAAGCGCTCAAATCAATTGTGATACCAGGGATTTCATATTTAGCGTCCTGGTTTGTATTTTTGATTTCAATAGATTTTATTTTACTTATAGAGATAAGGCTGCTGGTCGAAAAGCGACCGATAAAATTGTTATCGTCATTTGGAGATGTGGTTCTTTTGAGTGAGTAATTACCCTCAGTGGTGATGATTTTTACCTTCACATTATCCCTTTGATTTTCCCTAAACCATTTCCAGAATGCTGCTAATGCCAATTTTAAGGGATCTGTTCCCGCTCCAAAAACTGCTATAAGCAATGTTTCAAATTTTGAACCATCTATATTGACGTCTACAACAATATTTTTGCTCTTGATTGCGTCAATTTCTGGAAGTTTTGCAATTTCAGTAGCTGGGCTGGGTTCAGTTGTCAATGTAAGGAAATGTTGGTCTAGGGCAGGAACCAGCTTTTCATCGTTTATAACGGTTCTAAATAGCCACCAGTAACGTCGCAGGATATCCTGGGTGAACTTTATCGGTTTGTAGGGCAAGAACAGAATAGGGGTAAAGTCGTTGGCTCGCATATTGACTTGATACTCGTTGAGTACCTCGAAGTAAAGTGCATTGAGCGCATGAATCTTATTGTAATTTGTTACCCGATCTGTGCGAATTTGCTGCTGCTCTTCCTGTACATTTTGGCTAACAATATTTGACCAAAATGACCTCAACGAGGAGGCGTTTTGTACGGTGCGCTGTTGAATGTTTTGGGCAGATTCAGCAAAGATTTCTCGTTCTCCCTCTGCATCGGTTTCAACAAAGCCTAAGGTCGTTGCGCCGGAATAGATTAGACTGCCGGCTGCTGATCCGGCCATGCTGCCAATGCCGGTACCAATAGCTGAACCAGAAAGCGTCCCCAAGCCTAAATCTGATCCTCCTGATAGCGAATCCAGGGCCAGGCCAACCAATGTGCCAGAGATGCCGCCTCCGACTCCGCCGACAATGGCCCCCGCAGCGACAAAACTGCCGCTGGTCGCTGCATTGGCACCAAATGAAGAAGTTGCACCGTATTGATGCTCTTCGGCTGTTGCCCGAGCGACTTCATCTACAGCACGCTGATGCAGCAAGGTGTTGGCCAAATTTTCAGCCACCTGTGTGTCTTCTATCCGAGTGGCACGTACAGCACGCCGCCAATCTAAGACAGAAATCTGTGTGTCTTGCCCCATGAAGAGGTTTACAGAGCCTTGTGGTTCGCCAAGATGTACCCCCCGAAATACCCACTCTTGCCGATAGTTCACAGAATATCCTAAATAGATAACTTTCGTCTCGGTATTGGCAAAGTTGAAAAGGTTTCCAATCAGCGATTCATGCTTGTTCTTTAAGAGGCTCAGATGACGAATTTCTGCTTGTTTGAAGAAACTAATAAAATTTTTACTGTTGCGGGTAAATTTTTTGCAGGTTGGCCGCACACATGAGGGGGCAAAAGGGTCTGCATCGTCTGGAAGGGCGCGAGAGATGATTTCTTCTGCTTCGGCAAATGCTGTAAAGGTTGCCACGTCGTAAACTGTCATCATGCCCAAACGCTGTAGATTTGCGGATGTTTCTTTCCCGACACCGCGTAATATTTCAGGAGATGATTTTAATATGTTAGCCAAACTTTTTTCGTAGGCAGACTTATCTATGTACGCAAGAATTTCATCCTTGTTGAGTAGCTGTTCTTTGGCGGCATGAATAAATCTGGCATAACGAAACGGTTGGAATGCTAACAAATCACCCAGATTGGCAATGCCAAGATTTTGTAGTGCCTGGATTTGCTGGTTATCAATGGATTGGAGTGAATAAAGGGTGTGAAAATTCGATTTTAATTGATTCATTTTTTATCACCTATGCTTTCTTATTTATGGCTTTATGTTGCTGTTCAGCAGTTCAGCAAAGGGCATCCCCAGCATGGTGATACCCACTACCAAACCAAGGACAATGGCAATGCCATTAGCTAACAACGCCCCTAGCCAACCCTGAAGTAGAAAATAGACCAGATAGCCGGATAGGATGGCGCTGATGAGGCTGGATACAGCACGGAAGATTGCTTGTCCCCTACGGGAGTGAAGTTTGTTGGTGTAGAAAACGGCCGTTAAGACAACAAACACAACCGTACCGAAGATCAACGCCAGATTCCGCGGAAAAAAGGCGGTGGCAAACAGGGTAACCCCCACGGCAAACATGGCAGCAACACCGAATGCTGCAAAACCCAGCACGAGTATATTGCGCCACACCGAGTGGTGCGCCCGGAATTGGAGAATACCGATGACACCACCGACAATTATGCCGCTCACCATGAGGTAATTAGACAAATTTGTTTGGGCAACTTGTCTCAGCGTCAGCATGAGGCTGATTATGCCCCCTGCCAAAAAGCCAAAAAAGCTGAACAGAACCACATTGAGGAGCGCCTCCAGAAAGGTGCTGCTCTTGAGGGCATGAATGCCCGGTGTGGCGGCAGCAACCATATCTTCTGTCGGGGGATTTGCCTTGATGGTGGCCTGATATTGGGTCAGGATAGCCTGCAAAACATGCGCATTATTCACTTCGTGAGCCTGGATGTTTAATAGAGGCTGCTTATTCTCACCCTGAAGCGTGATAATTGGCATTGGGATAGATGGGGTTGATTGGATATGTTTGATTTTTGGCCAGGGTACAAAACTCAATCCATAACGAACACCGGCTGGCGAAATGGTTAGTTTACGGCCCATGGGCAAGGTTTCTCTTTGCTGAATGCGTGGCAAATAATGGTTGCGTATGGTGTAGGTGGTCTTGCGTTGAATGAGTTGTAATAAATTGCGCATCCCTTTGCTCAGACGCGGAATGTAGAGGCGGTGTTCATTGGTTGATCTGATGGTGATACTAGCGAGACGCCATCTCTTGAGCGATTCATCCAGGGGGTTAAATTGGGCAGCTACGTCTTGAATATCGGTCCAGGCAACGGCCGTTTGCCCCCTACGTGTGGTTAAAGTGAGACCATGAAGGTGGACAATCACCGTCTTTCCCGTTGCCTGCCACAAATACCATCCCAATCCGATCATCAATCCGCCCCAAACGATAAGGGCAATGATTGTTTGCCCAAACATGATGATTGGGACGGCAATGAGGCTAATGAGGAAAACCAGCAAGAACCCCATAAGCGCAGGAGTCGTCAAAACATGATAACTGTCCAAAGGTGGGCCAAGTGCTGGCTCAGTCGAAGGAGATTTGTTGGTCGCCATATAAGTTGATTTCCCTCTTTGTTCAGATATTTTCGATTTATATTCTGCCGATTGCGTTATTCCCTAGCTTTTCATGGCTGAAATCAATAAGCGGGTTAACGTCATGGGTGACGGCGATAATTGGAAATCTACGAATTTTTTACCAAAGTCGCGGATATTTCGTGACGTTGTCAGCACCGGATCAGGCTTCTGGATGAAGGGGTAATACACCACTGATTTTTGAGGGTGGTCGAACATCAACACGTTGTTGACCGTGCCAATCCCTGACTGAATATCGTAAATATCTTGTCCGGGATACGCGCCCCACGAGGTGACGGTGAGCATGTAGGCCATGACGCCCAAATGGTTGACGACCACAGAGCCGTAACGCAGCTTTTCGATTGCTTGATTAACGGCCGTTCCAATCTTCGGGTCTTTC
Source organism: Ardenticatenaceae bacterium (assembly GCA_020634455.1). Classification (GTDB taxonomy): domain Bacteria; phylum Chloroflexota; class Anaerolineae; order Promineifilales; family Promineifilaceae; genus Leptofilum. Next base: position 4,070,129 of record JACKBQ010000001.1, read on the forward strand.
ATAGATTTGGGATGCACCAAAATGGTCGCCACCAGGTTGCCCCACAGCGTCTCATTGGCAAACGCTACAGCCTTCTCGATAAACGTCTCGACACTGTCTGCCGCCAGCCCTGTTTCCCCCATCAGGCTGCCGAATCCTTCTTGGGTAAAGCAGATGTCCTGCTGGTTTGTCTCATCCACATTCGGGATGAATGTCCAGGGAAGCTGCCCTTCAGATGTTTCCCCCAACTGCCGGGCGTCGGGATGTTCAGTCACAAACCGGTTGTGAATTTCCATCGTGCCCGGATAGTACGCTTTTCGCGTTTGGATTTGTGACAGGAAATTGGCCAGTTCAGCATTGAACTGTTGGCGCTGCTCCCATTGCTGCCAGTTAATAATCATGCGCGGTGTCAGGCAGGCGCAGCCAGCATTGGCCGAAAATGCCGTTCCCAACTTGGCCGCCTGCGCCTGAATCTCCGATTCTCGCCACGGCCCCGGCACCACGATGACTGGGGATATATTGCCTAGCTCAGCAGTGATTGGCTTGGTTATTTGCGGCGTCCGGGCGGCTTTTCGTTGCGCTCCTTCTGCACCCGGTCCAAAAACGATTGCTTCAAACGTTCTGTCTGATCCGGTCATATGAATTTCATCAACCAGCGGGTGCTGAACCAGAAACGTTCCCTCAGTTACCCCGCCATACAGTACCCGCATAAAGTTGCGCTCGATTAGCCCGCGAAATCCTTCCTCGATAAGCGGACCAATATAATCGTTCACCGGGTTTGGTTTGAGGATGACGACTTGACCGTCCACAAAAAGTTTCTGCATAAAATCAGCCACAATCAGGGCGGCAACATTGCCCGCGCCCAGCACCAGCGTCACTCTGCCTTTATTGTTTTGGCTGTGGTAAAAGGACGCCTGCGTGGGCAGTCCATTTTTTAGCGGGGCGTCTGGCATCATCCAGATTTCGGCCCGGACGCCCAGCATGGAAAGCTTGTCGTACAAGGTTTGGGGGAAAACCTGGGCCACAAGCTGGCCGTTCTCCCGCTGGTGAACAGGGCCAGGAATGCAGGGATTCCCCGTTTGTTGGATGTCTAGCAGCGATTGACGAAACAAGCGCACGATGCGGTAGACCAGGGAAAACGTGACATTTTTTTCGCCCACGCCATACGCATTCGCTTGCAAATCCTGCGCTTCAATCCCGGCGTTGATCCAACGATCCGCTACAGATTGCACATCATGGATGATCTCATCCAAAATGTTGATGCGTTCCTGAATGTCCAGGTTGGCCCACACATCTTTATTTGCTTTCAACGCCTCAACTGCTTCGTTAATTAAGGGCTTAAACCACTGCCTCTGGCAGTGGAATCAGTAAAGGTTCGACCGTTGTAGCGAGTATTATGTACCAACCTAGAAGGTGCGATGCTTTTAGGAGGTACATAATGACCCGCCAATTTAAGAAGCTATCGCATTCGTTGTACGAATGCAAATACCATATTGTCTTTTGTCCCAAATATAGGTATCAAATATTGCAAGATGACATAGTTGAATATGTCATTCAACAAATCTATCGCCTATGTGGACAAAAAGATGGAGTGGAAGTGATCGAACTAAATGTGCAAAAAGACCATATCCATCTGATTGTATCGATACCACCGAAGTATGCAGTCTCCAAATTCATGGGGTACCTGAAAGGGAAACTGGCGTTGAAACTGTTTGATCGCTATCCCAAACTACGGAAACGGTACTGGGGACAACACCTATGGTCGAGAGGATATTGTGTCAGTACAGTAGGCTTGGATGAAGAGCGCATACGCAAATATGTGAAGTGGCAAAACAAGAAAGACGCCAATGCAGATGCCACACAAAGAAGTTTGTTTGACTAGATAAGAAACAACGCACCTTCTAGGTGCAACAATCCAAGCCACCCCTTCTAGGGGTGGTCATTGACTTCTGTTTGGGAGCTGGGTTTCATACGGATAGGTCCTTTACGCCTGCGCGGCCACTTCAAAATGCTCGTTGGCTGGTGGTGCGGTCAGGAGTTTGGCAATTTTTGCCACCTGCGCCTGGTGATAGCCACCGGCCTCGCCCGCCTGCATGTCTGCTTCCGTTTCCCAGTGCGAGAGAGAGATGAACTTGCTTTCTGATTCATTCACTAGCAAAGTGGTGCTAATGAAGCCCGGCTGCTCCTTCATAGCCGGGACAATAGAATCCTTAAAAATGGCGATACCTTCAGCGACAGTGCCGGGCTTTACGGTGCCTGAAATCATACGTACAAACATGAGACTTTCTCCTTACTGTTATAAAAGTGCCCGGCACGGGGCGAAAGTTCCTGATTTGCCCAAACTATCATGCCCCGTGCCTGGCACTTGAAATGAAACGCTGGGTGCAGCCTACCAAATCCACCGTTATGAGATCGTTAGCGGCCGTTTTTAGCGAGATTTTGCCCCGTTTGTTACAATGCTTTACTCGATTCACGGCTTCACACAACAACAACCCATGTCTGAAATGTTGACCATTACCCTGCTGGGATCGCCGACAGTGGCTTTGAACGGCCGTTCCCTCCAATTTGGTTCCGTCAAAGCGATCGCCCTGCTGGCCTACCTGGCCACCTCTGGTATGCTGCACGACCGCAGCGAGCTGGCCGTTTTGCTCTGGCCAGAATCCGACAGCAAGCGGGCGCGGGGAGCGCTCCGTTACACCCTCTCCCTCCTCAAAAAAGAGCTGAGCGACGATTTTCTGCTGGTCAACCGACGGCAAATTGGCCTAAATCCCCAAGCCAGTTGGCAGGTAGACGTGGTAAGCGTGCGCCAGGCACTGGCCCCAGCACTTGGCCCAGACCAGCCGCTGACCGCTGCCGATTTGCCACTCATCGAAAGCGGACTTGCCCACTACAAGGCCGATTTTTTGCACGGCTTTACCCTGCCAGACAGTCCCGGCTTTAACGATTGGGCCTTTATCCAAAGCGAGGCGCTGCGGCGGGACGTGGCGCTGGCGCTCAAGCGGCTAGCCGCCCATTACCAGACCCAGCAGCAGTGGGATACGGCCGTTACCCACGCCCACCGCTGGCTCAACCTCAACCCCCTGCACGAGCCCGCCCATTGCCAACTCATGCAGCTTTACGCCGAACTGGGGGACTGGACGGCCGTTCACAACCAGTACCAAGCCCTCACCGACCTGCTGCAAACCGAACTCAGCGTGCCGCCCCAGCCAGAAACGGCCGCACTTTACCAAAACCTATGCCAGCAGCGGGAAACGGCCGTTGCGCCCACACCCCTCACCCACCTCACGCCCGACCAGCGCAGCCGCCGCGTCCTCATCCAAAAAGTGCGCCGCTTTTGGGTAGATGGCTTGCTGGCTCCCCTGCGCGATGTCCAAAACTTCATCCACCTGAAACTAAAATGTGTCAACGACGCCATTGACCACCCCTGGCAGGATGTGCTAGACACCCAGCAAACGCCCGAAGCCGCCAACATCTACCAGGCCTTTCGCAATGCCGACCGTGCCCTGCTCATTTTGGGTGCGGCCGGTGCGGGCAAAACCATCAGCCTGGTGGAACTGGCCAACTATCTGCTGACTCTGGCCGCCGAAAATGAGCAGCAACCCGTCCCCGTCATCCTAAATTTAAGCGGCTGGGCCGACCCGCAGCAGCCCATCGCCGACTGGGCGGTGGAAGAGTTGGTGGCCAAATACCAGATTCCCCGGCGCATCGGGCGGCGCTGGCTGGCCAATGACTGGCTGCTTTTTTTGCTCGATGGTCTGGATGAGTTACCAGCAGCTTCCCGCCCTGCCTGCATCAGCGCGATCAACGCCTACCGCCAAAAATATGGCCTGGCCGATTTGGTTGTTTGCAGTAGAGAGGGGGCGTATGAAACGGCCGTAACCCACCACGACACCCGCTTGCAGCTAAATGGCGCGGTGCTGGTACGGCCGTTAACTACCGCCCAAATTCGCCAACATGCCTCCCAAGCCCTCGCCCAAACCCTGTTCAACGACGACGCCCTGCTGGAAATGGCCCAATCCCCCCTCAACCTGACCCTGTTGCGCACTGCCTTCGCCCAAAATGGAACCAATCGGCCCGCCACACCGCTCACCCACGCCAACCTGTTTGGCCAATACGTGCAGCAAATGTGCCAACGCCAGGCCGAAAAAGGCAGCAGCGTCTACGCCCCGGCAGAAATTTCTACCCAGCTAGGCTGGTTGGCCCGGCAAATGCAGCGGCACAACCAAGCCATCTTTTTGATTGAGCAGATGCAGCCAAGCTGGCTAAACAGCGCCATCGCTACCAGCCGCGCCCAATGGTTTTACCTGTTCATGACCCGCGCCGTCATGGCAGCCTTGCTCGGTGCCCCCATTTTGTGGAGCTTCATTCAACTCATCAGCATCAATCCGCCGTTTATTGAAGTACACTTTTTCACCCGGTTGGCCGCGATTTTTGGGGTAACGGCCGTTCCCCTCAACAGTTTATTTGCCATCATTCTCTACAACCTGGCCATTGGCACCCTGGTGACCGGTTTGGACGCACTTTTCTTTAGCTGGCGGCGGCGGCGTGGCGATGGGGCCAAAATTGATCGGCGGCTGGGCACTTTGCATTTGCTGGTTGTGGGCGGGCTGGCTGGGCTGCTCACCGCCGCGCTGGTGGCCCAAACCGATTCGTCCATGTTGGCGCTCTTTTTGGGCGGCACGCAGATGCTGGGCAGCATATTGGCCTTGGGCTACGTGAGCTACAGCCAAAGTTACCGCACAGACATTCGCCTGCGCGGGGCGATGCAATGGTCGTGGCGCAATGCGGCCATGTGGGGCGGGGTAGGGGCGCTGTTTTCGCTCACCTGGTCGGGGTTTATCTGGCTGAATGATCCAACGGCCGTTGCCTGGCAGCTTAATCTCCTCAGCAACAGCTTCATGTTCTTCTTGCTCGGCGGCGTCAGCGGCAAGCGTACTGAGGCGCAAAACCGCCCCAACGAAGGTATTCGCATTGCCGCCAAAAACGGGGCGATGGCTTTTGCTCTGGTTGCGTTACCCATTGGGGTGATAACGGCCGTAACCGTCAATCTCCCCTCCGGCCTCTACACGGGCCTCATGATCGGCCTGGCCGCAGCTACAGCCCACGGCTTCAACGATCTGTTCAAGCATCTCACCCTGCGCCTGCTGCTGTGGGCGCAGCACAGCGTCCCCCTCAACTACGCTCGCCTGCTGGATGCCGCCACCGATGCTGTGCTGCTGCAAAAAGTTGGCGGCGGCTACACCTTCCGCCACCGCTTGCTCCAGGAGCATTTCGCCGCAGAAGAGAAGTAAGTTGCATCTATTTCCCTCCCCCTGGCCCCCTCCCGCAGGGCGGGGGAGGGTTAGGGAGGGGGAATGGTTTGTCCCACCAATTTTCACGGGAATGACAAGTGGCAAAAATCTGCGTTAATTTGCGAAATCTGTGGATTCTTTTTACTGGTAAATGATGAGTACCGGCTGAGGTTCCAGGCTCATTACCTCAGTGGGGGTGAGCACCGGGTAATCGCCGTCTGTCGGGAACAGTTTGAAGCCGCCGTATTCAAAAGCGGGTTCGCTGGCGTAGCGAGTGTAGTTGCCAATTTTAGCATCTGCTGCACCCACGCCATCCCCGTCAATCAAAATTTCCACGTGGGGATAATCTTCAATCAGCCACTTGTCTGGCAGCATGCCGGGGCTGAACTGGTGCAAAATGAGCACCCGGTTTAGCCCAATTTCCGCCCCGATGGCGTTCATGCGGGCCTGAATGGCGTTGATTTCTGCGGCGTGCAGCTGCCCGACGTTCACCAATGGCACCTGCCAACTGTTCATCACAAATTCGGGGTCTATGGCAAAATGGACATGTGGTTCGTATAGTAAATGTTCCAGCCGCTCAAATTCTGCCATGATGTCGCCCCGTCCGGGTTGAACATCGAGGATTACGGCCGTTTCCAACACCTTTGCTTCTTCAACCCAACGCTCAATCAAATCCAGATCTACCCGATGAAAATAAAATGGCGGGTGGGGGTTGGCCACCGTGGTGACCAGATGGTACGTGGGCAAAATGGGCCGGTCTGAGAAAGGTTCGTAGTCGGCGATGGTGTCCAACAGCCGCTGGTGCATCTGCTCACGGGGTAGTTCCCCCAAAATGCCCAGTCCTGGCCCGGTAGGGCTGCCATAAAATGCCACCAATCGGAACTGGCTCAGGTAACCTTGCGGCTGGGTGGCATCCAGCGCCAAATGGTAGCTGGGTGTCAGGGTAATGGTGGGCGTTGGGGTTTCGGTTGGCAGTAGTGTGGGGGGAACGGCCGTACTGGTCATCGTGGCCAAAACGGGGGTAGTTGTCAGCGCCGGAGTGGGGGGATTGGGTAAAATTTCCAGGGTGGAAACCAGCGTGGGGAGTGGTTCAGCGGCAGCAAATAGTTGCGGATTTAACTGGCAGCCTGTGAGAAAAACGGCCGTACAAACCAGGGAAGCCCAAAGACCCCTGGTCAATCTCATGTAGCACCACCTGTGGGAACGGCCGTTTCTGCCTTCAACTCATCATACAATCGGTACAGATTCGCCCGGTGCAAATCAGAAACCAGCCCGTTCAAAGGAATGCGCGACTTGCCACAGCTTTCAATATCAATGTTGTCCAACACCGATGCCGGTTTGTTGCCGCGCAACACCTTCTGCACCTCATCTTTGATCTTGGCCAGATAATCCAAATCATTCTGGATGATCGCTTCTACCTCGCCCCGCAAAATAACTTCGCCATGCCCCTGCACAATCGTATCCGGTTCCAGTGCCAGCATCTTGTGCATAGATTCAACCAAAGATTTGTGGCTGCCATCAAAAATGGTTGGTACCGGCATAGAGTTGTCAGAAGCAAACAAAATCTGGTTATTGGTGACGTAAACGCCAGTGAGGTCCATGCTGTGCCCCGGCATGTGATGCAGTTGTAACGTTTTGCCACCCAAGTACAAATTGAGTACCCCTTCCTTAAAAACCAGTTCAGGCAAAATGATTTGTACTTCTTCCAGCTCTGGGCTTTGCGCCTGGGCGTCGGCCAAACCAGACCGACCGGCCGTATCCAGCAGTTGGCGGCACAAAGAGTGGCTCACAATTTGAGCTTCTGGAAAAAGATACGTGCCCTGGGTGTGATCTGCATGATAGTGGGTGTTGATGACATACTTAATCTTCAACCCTTGCCGATCTTCCAGGAACTCTTTAATTGCCTTGGTTTCTTCGGGGAAATAAAGCGTATCAATTAATATAACGCCATCTTTGGTGAGGATGGCACCTGCTGTAACTTGGGCATACAGCTGACTTGTAAAAACGTAGATGTCGTCAGCAATTCGCTCACGCACCATAGATCTGCTATTTCCTTACTGTTCATGGGAATTAACAGTTGGGCTAATTCCTGAGTTGAATGATATTGTTTGCCGGAAGACGATTTGAACAAAAAAACCCCTGATGCAGATCAAGGGTGCTTGTTCAGTAGCCCCGCCATGCCGTGTGAACCCCGTTGTTTGAACCTGCATATGCAGGTGGGAGCCTTATCGCGAGTATCTGCCTGGCCGGACGGCCGAAACCGTGAGCTACTACATCCCCTCGGCGTATTTGTGACCCCCATTTGTGAAGCGTTGGCTCAACACTGGCAAGCTCATCACGCACACAGCAGGGTTGCCAGGATACTAGCACAGACACAGGGGGATGACAAGGTTGTGCAAAGCTTCACAAGGGGGGATTAGACGGCCGTTTCCAGAGCGTGTTGCAGCTGAACGGCCGTAATTGGAGCCGCCAATTCTACCTTGCCAACTTGCACTACTGGAATGGTGTAACGATATTTTTGGAACAAGGCATCATCCTGAGTGATGTCCACTTCTTGCAGTTGGTGGGGGGATTGGGTTTGTAGCAAATTGAGGCTGTGCTTGACCTCATCACACAGGCCACAGCCTGCTTTTGTGTAAAGAATGACGGTAATCATCGGCTCAGCCCGCCCACGCTGCGGCTACGGTGCCTGCACAAATGGCCAGCAGCAGCACCAGCAAATAGATGTTGGAGGACATGAACAGTCCTTTAGCATTTTGCGGCGTGGGGCTTTTGATCAGTTTGGTATTGCGCCAGAACAAATCGGCCGTTATCCAGATAACCGGAACCAGATAAACCCAGCCCAACGTGGGCAAAAGCGCCAGTAGCAGGCCACCCAATCCGGTTGGCAAAGTGTGCGACATGACCCACCAGGCGGCCTGGCGCGGTGTGGTGTGTACGGGCAGCATCGGCACGTCAGACCGGGCATAATCGTCCCGGTAGAGTAGGGCCAGGCTCCAAAAATGGAACGGCGTCCAGAGAAACAGCAACAGCGAGAGCACCAGCGCCCCGGTGTCATTCCAATTGCCCGCCGCTGCGCTGCCGCTGAGAACGGCCGCACTGCCTGCCGCCCCGCCAATGACAATGTTGAGCAAGGTTCGGGGTTTGAGCCAGATGGTGTAGATGCCCACGTAAATGATCGCACCCAGCAGCAAAAAGAAGGTGAGCGGAAGATTAAAGGGCAGCACTGCCAGCGACGGCAGCAAAACTAGCCCGATGCCCACGTAGGGTATCCAGTTGGGATGGGCAATTTCGCCAGTGACCAACGGCCGTTTCTGGGTGCGTCCCATGTTGCCGTCAGATTCGCGCTCCCAATACTGGTTTAGCGCAGATGCTCCAGCGGCAGCCATGCCGCCCGTGAGCCAGAGCAGTAGCAAATTACCCAGTCCAGGCCAGCCACCAGCGGCCAAAAACGCCCCGCCCGTGGCTGCCATCAGCAGCAAAAAGACGATGCGCAGTTTGAACAGCACGACGATTAGCTGCAATTTGCTGCGCCAGTTGGCGGGAGCGGTAAGGCCAGGTTTTTGTGATGTATCAGTCAGTGACATTCGGTCTCCGAACGAGGCGTTTTGTTTACTTCAGAAGTAATTGTAACAACATTCACAAGGGTTCACAAACTGCCAGGATGTGATTTGCTTATGGAGGAAACGGCCGTTAAATTACCCCAATGAATCGCTTAAATCAATACCTGAGTGAGCCGATAAATACCCTAACCCATGTGGCTGGTGCAATTGCTGCGCTGTTGGGCACAGGGTGGCTGCTGCTTTTGGCCTGGGGTGACAATATCAAAGTGATTGCCCTGCTTGTTTATGGCCTGAGCCTGATGGCGATGTTTATAGCCAGCTCGCTGCTGCACGGGGTTAAAGCGCGGCCACGTTTGCAATTTCAGCTCAATCGGTTGGACCACATGGCCATTTTTTTAGTGATTGCGGGTACATATACACCCATCATTACCACCTTTTTTCCTGTGACTTGGCGTGGATGGGTGCTGCTGCTGGTGTGGGGAACGGCCGTAACCGGCATGGCCTACAAATTGTTTAGCAGCAAAATTCATGGCTTCATGAACGCCTCCATTTATCTGATTGTGAGCTGGGGCGGGGCTATGCCGCTCATTTTGGCGGGCGAGGCGGCCCGTTGGCTTTCGCCAGGTGGCCTACGACTGCTGCTGTTGGGCGGGCTTGTTTACTCGGTGGGCTTCGTTGTTTATTACCGCGAATGGCCTGATCCGTGGCCAAACAATTTTGGCCACCACGAAATTTGGCACCTGTTTGTGCTGGGCGGCAGCTTGTGCCACTTTTTATTTATGCTTTGGTACGTGGTGCCAACCAGGTAGCGCCGTGCTACTCGTTGGGTAACAGGGTGGGTAGCGGCAAGGATAGCCAGTCGCTGTTGATGAATTGGCCCGTTTCATCCACACGGTACATGGCCAGGCGAACGGCCGTTGGGTGCGTGCCTTCTGGAATTGGAATTTCGTACACATCCTGCACAATTTCGCCCGGTTGCCACTGCGATACGGGGTACCAGCCCTCGACCGGATGTTGCTGGTCGGCCTGGGCAGCGATGTCTTGGGGGCCAGTGGGTGGGTCTTGGGTAACCAGGTGAATCGCCACACTATGGTCGAGCAAATTGGCTTCATCCGCCTGCCAGTACAGGGTGAGGATGAGCGAATCGGCCGTTTTTTGGCTAAGGGTTGGGGCCAGCACTGAGACGCCATTGCCCAGAGGAATGGCAGTCTCTGTCGCAATCATACCGTCCAGCAACGGTTTGGCGCTCATTTGAATCACATCTGGGCTGATGGCTGCCAGATGCAGCTCGCCATATTCAGCCTGCCACCAGGAAAACGGCCGTAAATAAAATGTGTCGCTTAACAAGAGGATACGGCCGTTCTCGTCCAAAATTTGCTGCCAGTTCGCATTGTGATCCACCAATGCCAGATCGGTAAACATGCCCTGGTACGCCTGCGCATAGGCCAGCGTCCAAAAATCACGACCCCACAGCGCCAGGAGCGTCGTCGGCTGTGGCTGGGGTTTTAGCCAGCTTGTCCGCTCAATAATTGTTGCCGCCCCAGGATCGCGGGTAATGGCCAACACGTTGGGTCGGTGCCGGCCAAATAGCAGACCCACCAGCAGCAAGCCCACGCCAAAGGTTAGCCACGGCCGAACTCGAAACCAATCCGTCGCCACGGTTGCCAGCAAAGCCAGTCCCAACGCCGCCAGCGGGAACATCGGCAAATTTACCGCCAGCAGCGCATCGGACAATCGCCCTTCCCAAATGATGAGCGAAAGCAGTAAAAATGGCAGCCAGATCAGGCTAATGGCAATAGCCTCCAAACGGTGCTTTCTGGCCACGAGCAAAACCCCAACCAGCCCCAAAACGAGCAGCGGCAAAGGCCATTCATTGCGCAGCAGATCCAAAATGCCCTGCGTGCGCACCAACGTCTCTTCAACCGTTTGAGGAATGGCTAAAATGCGCCCGGTTTTGGTGTCAAAAACCAATCCCCAAAATCCTTCCCAGCTGCCCGGATCGTTAAACGTCCAATTGGCTCCCATCCAGGCGCGAATGGGTAGATACAGGTAAACCACACTGCCACCTACAAACGTACCTACAATCATGAGCAGGTTCTTCCAGACAGTTTTTAGTTGGTTTAGCACAAGCAATGCCAGTCCCGGAGCCAGAAAAACCATCGCTCGCTGGTGCAAAACGGCCTGGCTGGCCAGCAACGCCAGCCAAAACAGGGCGCGACGGTTACCTTGGCGATGAAATTGAATGCCAGCCAAAAGCGCTCCCAGGGTTAACGCAAGGGTCATGGTGTGGACTTCTGCCAGGGAAGCATCTACCCAAACGGAGGTGGCCAGGGCAAAGGTGAGCGAGAAGGATACGGCCGTTTCCCCCCGCACGTCGTAAGCAAAGCAAAGCTGCACCAGCAGCCACACACTCAACGCCCCCCACATTGCCGAAAACAGTGAACTGCCCGTGGCTGGCCCAATGCCCACCAGCCGCAGCAGCGAGACAAACCCAGACCCCAGCAGCGAATATAAGGGATAGCCAGGAAAATGCAGCGTACCCCAGCGAGGCAGTGCATTTTGAATTTCACCAACATCGGTGCCGTAAGGATGCAAGGAGCCGTTGGGAATGGTTTGCAGCGTCGTTAGAAACAGCAAAAATGCAATAAACGCGGCGATAAGCGCAAACAGCGCTTTGTTTTGTGATTTTGGCACGTACAGATGTCGGTCTGGAACGATCATTGTATTTTCACTTGGGGTCACTGAAATTTAGATTTGAACAACTTTTGATTGCTGCTTTATTTTATCCAAACTGGTGTGATTATGCAGCTTTGCTGGGAGAGGGAAAACCAAATGTTCGGCTAGAACAAAAAAACCACCAGCTTGTGGCTGGTGGCTGAATAATTCCTTGTTGTAGAGAGCCTTTCTCAACTTTTAGCTTGGCATTGGTTTGACCCTTTTGACCGCAAGATTTCTCTTCGTCCAGGGAGCCAACTGACCATAACTTCGCCGGTACTCTTATTTTTGGCTCTCTACATTGCAGATAATAACGGCCGTTTCTTACAATAATCCTGAAGTAGCTCCACATTCCTATCCCTAAAAAATATTGGCAATCAGCAGCCTGAACTAACTTGACATAGGTAAATTTTAACTTGACATAGTGATGAGCCGTGCTACACTGGCAGCAACATGCGCGCAAGATTTCGGCAGGCCGCAAACAAGGTCTGGCAAGCACTTTTGGCAGTAAGTAACTCCGTCTGGCTCTTTCTTGGCCGACTTGGTTTGGCGTTCCGCAATCTCCTCACCTGGCTCATCTGGAAACCCCTGTTTTACCTAACCATGCCGTTCTGGCTGCCCCTACGCTGGCTACTTTGGGACACGTTGGCCGCTATTGTGCCCCCAACCTGGCATTTTGTAGGCCGTATGGGGCTGGCACTGCGCCATTTGCTAACGGCCTATCTGTGGCGTGGCATACGCAATTTTGTGATACGGCCGTTCCTCTGGCTGTACCGCCGGGTGATCAAAGCGTTTACGCTGTGGCTGCTGCGCACCATCTGGCTGGGAATTTGCTGGCTGGGGGCGCATATTCGTCGCTTTGGCCGCTTTGTTTGGGACAAAACTGCGCCACAGCGGGCGGTGTACGGCCGTCGCGTCAGTTCTCGTTGGCGGTTGCTCAAGGCCAATCTGCGCGTCACATTCCGCCGACCCAAAGCGCCTGCGGCTGCCCTGGTTGCTCCCAAACGGCCGCGTGAAAATCTGCGGGCGGTGCGCACGTTCCGTCTGGCAACGGCCGTTGCCGCCGTGGCGCTGCTTGCGGTGGTCGGCTTGCTCAGTACGCGGGAGCCGCGTTCAACGGCTGTGGCGGATGATCGGCCGTTTGAAACCGCTACGCCGCAAATCATTGTCCTTACCCCTACGCCTGTTCCGCCTACGCCGACCGTCATCCCTACTGTTTCTGTAAAGCTGACGCCGTGGGCTACGCCCAACCCGCTGGATGGTGGCGGGGCCGTAATTTTTACCCAGCATGTTGACGGCAACAGCGACATCTATATTTTGCCTGTGGGCCAGGCTGAACCAATCCGGCTAACGTCTCATCCAGCCGAAGATCGCGATCCCGCCTGGGGGCCAGATGGTACCGAGATTGCTTTTGCCTCACGCCGGGATGGCAATTGGGAGCTGTACGTCTACAACATTCCCAACCGCGAACTGCGCCGCGTGACCCGTGATCTGGCTTATGATGCCGCGCCTACCTGGTCGCCCGATGGTCAATGGCTAGCTTACGAATCGTACCGGGACGGCAATCTGGATATCTACCTCATCAAGGCCGACGGCAGCGAAGGCCCGTTCCGCCTGACGGATGACGCTGCGCCTGATTTTGCGCCAGCGTGGTCGCCGGGTGGACGGCACATTGCCTTCACCAGCCTGCGTGGTGGGAGTCGGGATATTTTTGTGCGGTCGCTGGATGCGGGCATGAATGGGGGCATGGTGAATTTGACGCAATCTCCTGCTTTGGCTGAGGATGAGGCGGCGTTTTCGCCAGACGGCCGTACCCTCGTTTACGCCGAGCAAAGCGCTGGTTTCCCCGTCATGTATGCTTTGCCCCTGACGGAAGATTATCAACCAGCGGAACCCGCCTACGGTTTGGGCCAGCAGGGGCACTCGCCAGCCTGGTCTCCAGATCGCCGGTCTGTGCTATTTGTGTATGACCAGGGTGGGCGCAGCTTTTTGCTTTCTGGCAGCGTGGAGGCGTGGAGTGTGGTGCCGCAGATGTTTGTGACAGACGGCCGTATCGAAGACCCCTCCTGGACGGCGACGCGATTGACCCCGGACATGACCAGTCGCCTGCAAAATATTGACCGATTGACTGACCCCGAACCGCTGTTTGTGGAAGCATTGGCCGAATCTCAGGGAGGCCAACCGTCTTCGCTTCTGTTCCCTGTAGAAGTGAACGCGCCGTCGCCGTACCTGAGTGACGCTGTAGACCAATCCTTTGCCGCGCTGCGCCAGCGGGTAATTGTCGAGGCGGGTTGGGACTTTTTGGGTCAGCTCGATGGCATGTTTGAGTCGCTCGATGCCCGTCCGCTGCCGGGGCAGTCGGCTCAATCGTGGAACAAGGCGGGGCGCGCTTTTGACCTGTATTTCCGCGAGGCGTTGGGTTTTGCGCCGCAGGTGGAGTTGGTGAAACTGGAGCTGAATGGTGAGGTTTACTGGCGCGTTTTTGTGAAAACGGCCGTTCAAGATGGCAGCCAGGGCGAACCGTTACTGGCGCTCACCTGGGATTTGCAAGCGCGAAGCGGCGACGACCCCAGCTATTACGAACAGGGCGGCAAATGGCGTGACGCCGTGCCCGAAGGATATTACATAGATTTTACCGCGTTGGCCGCCGATTATGGCTGGAGTTGGGTGCCAGCCAACCCCAATTGGCGCACTTATTTCCCCGACATTCGCTTTTGGCATTACGAAAAGCGGGATGGCCTCACCTGGGAAGCGGCAATGCGCCAGCTTTACAGCGATGAAGAATTGGCGACTGTGCTGGAACGGCCGTAATCCCCCATGATTTCCCCCTCAAAAAACAAACCTCCGGGAGGTTTCATGAAAAACCAGGCTGGCACAAAAAACCTCCTGGAGGTTGACCTGCGCAGATTAAAAAAAAATCTGTGTCAATCAGTGTTAATCACTGTCCTGTTATTATTTTTAATCGGTTGTAGCAGCGAAGAGATTGCGCCGCCGACCCTGGTGCCACTGCTGGATTTGCCCCCAGCGCAGCAAACAGAATTTGCCGTCACGGCCGAATCAAGCCCGCCGTTGATGGACGGGGAGCGTACGAGCAATGTCAACCGCCCAGCCAGTGTTCCCACGCCAGTGGGCGTGGGCATTCGCCCCAGCGAAGCAGAGCAGCTTTGGGTGCCGGACGCTGGCCCAGAACCGCCTGAAGGTTGGCGACCACCACCTTACGATGTGCCCCTCTCGCTCCACTATGATGATCATTACTGGCTGGCGCGACCTCTGCCTTCTGGCAGTCGCAATTACGATTTGGAGTGGTATCCGTACGGCAATGATGTCCAACTGCCGGAATTGCCTGCTTACCGCATTCATCACGGCATAGATTTTCCAAACCAGACGGGAACGCCTGTACTGGCGGCTGGCAGCGGCACGGTGGTCTTCGCTGGGCCATTCCCCAGCCCGCTGGATGGCGTGAATTATTACGGGAACACGGTCGTCATTCAACATGATTGGCAGTGGCAAGGATTGGATGTGTTTACGCTGTACGCCCACACGCTGGAACTGTTTGTGCAAGAGGGTGACATTGTTCAGCAGGGGCAGCTGATTGCTGGCGTGGGCAGCTCAGGCGAGGTGAGCGGGCCGCATTTGCATTTTGAAGTGCGCGTGGGTAGCAATAATTACAATGATGCCCGGAATCCGGCATTGTGGTTAGCGCCATTTGAGGGATGGGGTACGCTGGCAGGGCGGTTTGTGGATAAAAACAGCCAGATGATTTCCAGTGCCAGCCTGACGTTGACGCCGCTTGATGTGGATACGGCCGTTCGCAAACAGCGCACTTACTATCCCACCGTCCGCTCAGATCAAGTGTGGCGGGAAAATTTTGTGTTTGGCGATGTGCCTGCGGGCCACTACCGCCTGACAATTGACGCCAACGACGGCGTGCACATTTACCAGCGCGAGGTTACGATTTTTCCTGGGCAAACCAGCTTTGAGATAATCTCTACGAACTTCGAGTTTGTGCCGACGCCTACACCGGTGCCTGTTGAGACAGTAGCGGCAACACCCGAACCAGAAAACTAATGTAACAGATTGTTGTGTGTGGGGAAATTATCTGCCTTGAGAACAAATTCGATGTGCTGGATAAGCTGCATAGGCGTAAAATCTTTGCCCATGAACCCTTCTGCGCCTAAAGCAATCGCTTTTGATTCGTTTTGGGGTGTGTCGTAGGCGGTCACAAAAATGATGGGAATGGACGTGAACTCCCGGAGACGATGGTACAGTTCCCAGCCGTCAATTTCTGGCATCATCAAGTCCACCAAGATTAAGTCTGGCATACCTTCCCTGGCTTTATCCAAGCCTTCGAGTCCGCTAAAGGCAACCTCAGTTTCATAACCAGCCAACTGCACCATATCTTGCAAGAGCTGTACCATTTGGGGGTTGTCGTCTACTACGAGAATAACTGGCATTTATATCCTTTTGTACTGGAGCACACTTCAATTTTGCTCCGTACCAAGGTGGCATTTTAACCTAAAAAGAAATTTGAGAAAAATCTAAAAGTTTACATAATACGTTGACACTATTTTAGAACTTATGCTAAAATTTTGGCATGGTTTCGCACGGATTTATGGTGAAATTTAGGCAATTTGGAAGGCGATACGGCCGTTTCTTCATCGTTGGCTTGCTGCTGGGTGGCTTGCTTTTGCTGCTAAAACCCTCAGAGACCAGCGCTGCCTCACGGCACGGTCTACATCGCACCGAAAGCCGTCCAGAAGCCGCGTTACTTTCGCCAATGTGGGGGCCAACTATTGCGCAATGGTCCACCTACATCGGCGTACTGGCAGAGACGCACGGCCTGGCTCCAGATTTTATAGCTGCAGTGATTAAAGAAGAGTCGAACGGCCGTACCGATGGCATCAGCACGGTGGGGGCTGTAGGCTTGATGGGTGTCATGCCGCAAGGGCCAGGCCTGGAATGGCGACCCACCACCGAAGAGTTGATGATTCCAGCGGTAAACTTGCGCTGGGGCGTTTCTATTTTGGCCGAAGTTGTGCGCCAGGCTGGGGGCGATTTGGCATCGGCTTTGGCGGCTTACAGCGGCGGCTGGGAATATGCGGGCAGCGCTGTGCCACAAGCGTATGCGGCCAGCGTGTTAGACAATTACGCTCGCGCAATGCTCATTCGCCAGGGCATCTCCCCGGATATTGCCACGCAGTGGACCATTGCTGTAGAAATTAACAAAGGGTATGTGCCACACGAATCGTATTTGGTGCTGGGTGAGCAGCCTGTTTCTGGCTTTTACACCTATGCTCCCCACCGCGTTTATGATTATGTGGATGATTTCGGCCGTTCTTACTTTATTGATGGCTATGCTGTCCCCGTTGCCTTGGTGGTGCCCACCTATCCAGAAACCAGCAACCTGACACCTGGGCGTGGTAATGAGATTGATCTTCATTTACAGGTTCGTTTAAGTGAGAATGCCGTCAAGATTGACACCAGCAATCCGCGTATTATTTTGGCTTGCTTGCCTAGCCTTAGCCGCCTGCGCGGCATTGCCAGCACCCGTTGGTTTGCCCCTTCTGGTTGCCCCTCCTGGCATAGATGATCCAGGTTTCGCTTCCTTAATTTAGGACAAACGTAATCGTTTCTGGTTTACCAATCTTTTATAAGATGTTGGTTGTTGCTTTTTTGCTTCGCTGATTGATTGCAGCGTTTGATTATTGTTGATAAGAATTTTTGCTTATGCCTACACCGTTTATGCATCTGCACATTGCAGAACAGATATTTTCGATGGTTGCTGCCAATGGCAACGGACGTTTGCAACAAACCCTGGCTGCGGACTGGCCTGCCTTTTATTTGGGCAGCGTCGCACCAGACGTTAATGCCATCTCCCCGCTGCCGCGAGAAGGCACTCACTTTTATGATGTGCCGCCCGCACCAGAGGAGACGGCTTACGGCGCTATGCTGGAAAAGCACCCACAGCTGACCGATTTTGGCAGAATGTCTGCCGGGCAAGCCGTGTTCGTAGCGGGCTACAGTGCCCATCTCATGCTTGATTTGATCTGGTTGCGTGAGATTGTTTACCCATTTTTCTTCAAGGCGGATCATTTGGGCGATCGTAAGCAGCGGCAGTTAACACATTTCATTTTGCTAACGTATCTGGACACGATTGCGTTTGAAGCGCTGCCGGAAACGGCCGTTTCCACCCTCGCCACCGCCCAGCCCAATCAATGGCTGCCGTTTGTTGAAGATGCCGTTTTGACCTCCTGGCAAGAGATGCTGGTCAACCAGCTTCATCCCGGCGCAATCACCAAAACCATCGAAATTTATGCAGGCCGTTTAAAAATGACCCCCACTGAGTTTGCCGCCAATTTGCATGATCAAAGCTGGATGCAGGCTCAGGTTTTTAACAAGATTCCCGTTGACGAGGTGCAGCACATTTTGCAAACGGCCGTTCCCCGCAGTGTTGAGTTGATTAGCAGCTACCTGTCGTAGCCCGTAGCAAACACCACCATTACCCACTATGTTTAAAGGATATTCCTCATGACTTCCCTTCCCACACTTTCCCCAATTCGCCATACCGTGCAGGCCCGATTTGCAGACGGCCGTGCGTTTGACGCGCCCGTGGGCACCACGCTGGAGACGTTTATTGAAGCCGCTCAACCAGAGACGAACGGCCGTATCGTCGCCGCACTCAAAAATGGCAGACTGCGTGAACTGTCCCACAAGCTGGATGAAGATGCCCTGCTCGTCCCCGTCACCTCGGCCGATTCAGACGGCAGCCGCATTTACCGCCGCTCGCTCTGCTTTTTAATGATTGCCGCCGCCGATGAGATTTGGCCTGGCAAAATCATCACCATCCAGCATTCCATGCCATTTGGCGGCTATTACTGCGAATGTGAAGACCCAACCTGCCTGCAACCAGGCGGCTTGCAGCAGCTCAAGCAGCGAATGCGCGAACTGGTCAATGCCGATTTGCCCATTCATCAGGTGCGCGTGCCGCTGGATGAGGCGTTAGCACTCTTCCGGCAGGAGGGCGATTTGGAGAAAGCGAATCTGTTTGCCAAGCGGCGCAAGGATTACCTGACCATGTATGAGCTAAACGGTGCGCGTGATTATTTTCATGGCTTTATGGTGCCGCGCACCAGCTTTTTGGATTTATTTGATTTACGGCCGTACAAAGACGGCTTCATTCTGCAATTCCCGCGCCGCCATGAGCCGGATCGCCTCCAGCCGTTTGAAGATGAACCTCGGCTGGCCCGCGTGTTTCAGGAGTACGATGATTGGCTGCGCATCATTGGCTTGCCCAGTGTGGCCTCATTGAACAGCGCTTTGGCGAACGGCCGTTTGCAGCAAACCATCCTCGTTGCCGAAGCGTTCCATCAGCAGCAGTTGGCCCAAATTGCCGAAGAAATTGCCGGCCGTCGCCACAAGATCAAACTTGTGCTCATTTCCGGGCCTACTTCGGCAGGGAAAACCACCTTTAGCAAGCGACTATCCATCCAGCTAATGGCGCGGGGCATCTTCCCGCTGGCCATTGGCATGGACAACTATTTTGTAGACCGCAGCCTAACTCCACGAGATGAAAATGGCGATTTTGATTTTGAAGCGCTAGAAGCTGTAGATGTGCCGCTTTTCCGCGAACATTTGAAGCTGCTGATGCAGGGCGAAACGATTCAACAGCCCATTTATAACTTCCACACCGGCATGAGGGAACAAGGCCCAGACTTGCAAATTGGCCCAGAGCACGTTTTGTTGATCGAAGGCATTCATGGGTTAAACCCAAAAATCGTGGAGGGCATTCCCCCGGAGGCCATGTATCGGGTCTTCATTTCTGCCTTTACGCAGCTAAATTTGGATAAGCACAACCGCGTGCCCACCACCGACACGCGCCTGCTGCGTCGCATTGTGCGTGATGCGGCCCATCGTGGCTACTCTGCCGCCGACACCATTGCCCGTTGGCCCAGCGTGCGCCGGGGCGAAAAGCGGCATATCTTTCCGTACCAAAACAATGCCAACGTCTTCTTCAATTCGGCGCTGGTGTATGAGATGTCGGCGATGAAGCGGTTGGCGGAGCCACTGCTGCTGCAAGTGGAGCCGGGCACGCCGGAGCGCATCGAGGCCAACCGGCTACTGGCCTTCTTGCAATGGTTCGATCCCATCCCGGCGGAAGGGCTGGACCTGATTGCCAGCGATTCTATTTTGCGCGAGTTTATAGGCGGTTCAATTTTAGAGAAGTTTGAGCCGTGGCATGGGTAACGGTGAACGGTGGTCGGTTTTACCGATAACGGATTACCGTTTACAGTTCCAGGCTGGGCAGGATGAAGCGGAAGAGGGCGAAGATGTCTAGCAGCACGAAGGCGATGCCGATGGTAGCAGGGAGCAGGTTGACAAGAAACGGCCGTTCCCGCCGAAACGGTTTTTCTACCAACAGTAGCCAGGTGCCCAATCCTAATGAAAAGCCCAACGAGATGGGAATCAGCGCCGGAAAAAGATACCGTCCCTGGTGCTGCACAAAGGTCACATTGTAGCCCACGTGAAGGGTCAGGGTAAGCAAAAAGAGCAGCCACAAAATTAGCACTGGCAGCCGTGAGCGAAACTGGATGGGTATGGGGTTTACGGTAAAACGGTAGAAGATGAGGCCAAGAACGGCCGTACCGCACAACCCCAGCAGCAGCCAATACAGTTCGGGGCGCATCGGCACCGCCATCCAGCCAAATTGCCCCCAAAAACTGTTAAATGTTGTTTGAAAAAAGCGCTGAATGGTGCCATCCAGGCCATACTGTCCAATCCATTCGGCCGTGCGGGGCTGGCCGACTACCACAGCATCGTGGGCGGCTTTGCCCAAAATGTCCAGACCGCCGTAAACGGCAATGTTGCGCACCCACCAGATTGCGCCCAGCATAAATGCGGGAGTAAACAGCAGAACACCTGCCTGAAACAGCCGTTGCCAGGTGCCCCAATATTGCCACAGAAGCGCCATCGCCAGCACCGGAGCCATTAGGTAGACGGTGGCTTTGGTGAGGAAGCCAACCCCCAGCAGCAACCCCAACCCGATCAGCCAGCGGCGGTCATCGCCCAGCGTGCGAATGCCAGCGCGGGTGACCCAGCGCAGCACCAGGTAAAGCAGCAAGGCAATCATGAGCTCGGAGAGGCTATCATTGTTTACCGAAGCGAGGATGGAGATATGTTGGGGGATGAAGGCGACAAATACGGCCGTAGACCAGGCCACCCAGCTCGATTCAGGAAACAGCAGGCGGGCGGTGGCATACGCCAACCACACTACCCCCAGACCAATCAGTAGAGATGCCAACCGCAATGCCAGCAGGGAGCCATGAGTTAGCAGAAAAACGGGGGTTAAAAGCAAATAATACAGGGGTGGTTGCCAATCTTCGTATTCAATATCTTCAACTGAGTACTGGGGGGCAAAGCGTGCGCCTCGGATTTCATCCAGGTAGGCTTGGTCATAATCACCGTGGGCCATGATGGGTAAACGGCCGTCTGCCAGTTGGCGCACATAATTGTAATGAGCCGGTTCATCTGGGGCTTGCCAGTTGGGCACATTTACCGCATACAATCCCCCTACCAACAGGAAGAAGGTAAAAATAAGCAGCAAAGGCCAACGTTTTTGCATCATGCCCTAATGTTAGCCAGTTCCAGAAATATGGCGAGTATAATTAGGCAAACGTTGTGATTTTGTAGGGATTTAGCAGTTTATTGCCCGCTAGAAGCAATTTGCTAAAACCAGTCCAATAGTACCATAGAGCGATCGGGCGCTTTTGGGGTAAACTGGTACTATCTTACTATGTAGTAACGACTATTTGGCAGATACGAATGTTCTTGCGAGTGGAGGTCAAACAATTTCTGCCAGAGAAATAGGACGATGATCGCCAGCCAACCATCTTTCGTAAAGCGAAGAATTTTAGCCTTTGTAGCCGTTCTGGTTGCCTTATTGTTTGTGCGCATTTTTATTGGCGAGTCCCATTGGGCGGGTACGGCCGTTTTGCACATGCTAGTTGAGTTTGTCGCGGCTACGCTGGCTTTGTTTGTAGGGGCGTTGGCCCTGGTGCGGTTTTATACCAAACAAAACAGCGCTTACTTTTTTATTGGTACCGGGTTTATTGGCGCTGGATTGTTAGATGCTTACCATGCCATGCGTACGGTGGTTGTGCTAGATATGTTTTCGGCAACGGCCGTTGTTTCCCCAGAATTATGGCAATGGAATCCCTCCCCAACATTTTTGGCAATTTTAATGGCTGGCAGCTGGGTTGTGTGGCAGCGTAACAAACGGCTCCAGCCCCAAACCAGCCAATACTACCTGGTAGCTGTGGTTGTGGCTCTGGTGAGCCTCGTTATTTTTGCCCTGATTCCCCAACCACCCATTACGGCATCGGAATATTTACCAGGGCGGATCACGGCAATCATTACGGCCGTATTTTTCCTCATTGCGCTCATTGGCTACCTGCACAAACGAGAATGGCAGCACGACACCTTTGAAAACTGGTTGGTCATTGCGCTGGTCATCAACGTGGTAGCGCAAGGTTTATTTATGTATTTCGCTCGTGCGCCGTTTGATGGGTTATTTGATACGGCCGTCCTGCTCAAACAGGTTGGTTATTTGTGTGTTTTGATTGGCCTGCTTACCAGCATGTACACCATCTTCAAAGACGCTGAACAAGCCGCCGAAAGCCATCGCAGTGCCAACGAAGCCCTTCAGCGCGAAATTATCGAACGAAAACGCGCCGAAGCTGCCGAACAAGAACATCGAAATCTGGCAGAAGCCCTGCGGCAGGTCGGTTTGGCTCTCAACTCCACCCTCGATTTTGACCTGCTGCTCAATAATTTTTTGGATCAAATTGACCCTGTATTGCGTTACGATACTGCCAACATCATGTTGGTGCATGGTAGCGAGATTGAAATTGTGGTAACGCGTGGCTACGACCTCAGCAAAGAACTGCGCCAGCCACGCCACTTCGACATTCAGTCTCGGCCCAGCTTGCTGAAAATTGTAGAAACGGCCGAACCCCTCATTGTGCCCGACACTTACGAAGCTGGAGAGCTTTGGGTAGATGCCGAACTGTCGCCCCATGTACGCTCTTGGGCCGGCGCACCCATCATTGTTGAGGGTAAAGTTGTGGCCTTTTTGGCCCTCAACTACAGCGAACCCGGTTTTTACCAACCAGAAAATGCCGCCCGGCTAAAAGATTTTGCTGTACAAGCTGCTATCGCCTTTGAAAACGCCAACCTGTACCAGCAGCTGCAAAAACGTGTGGCCGAGCTGACCACCCTCAACCGCATCAGTCAAGCTATCACCTCAACGCTAGACCTAACCGAAACGCTCACAATCATCACCCAAAATACCACCCAACTCCTTAATGTAGATGCTGCCTCCGTGGTTTTACACGACAAAGAAGCGAATGATCTCTGGTTTGCCGCCGCCTCTGGTGAGGCGTCGGAGTTCGTGCAGGGTAAACGTTTGGAGTTGGGGCAGGGTATTCTGGGCTGGGTAGCCCAAACTGGCGAACCTTTGCTGGTTCCAGACACCTCTACCGATCCGCGCCATTTTGGTGATTTTGATGCCGAGTCTGGCTTTCAAGCTCGATCCATTTTATGCGTGCCCTTGCTGGTAAAAGAGCAGCCCATCGGGGCGATTGAAGCAATCAACAAGGAAAATGGCACCTTCGATGAAGAAGATCTGCGGTTGCTCACCCGCCTGGCGGTGCCTGGAGCCACGGCCATCGAAAATGCGCAGCTATTTGCGCAATCGCAGCAAGAAATTACAGAACGTAAGCGAGCTGAATCGGCGCTGGAGGCAGAGCGGGCGCAGCTGGCTCGGCGTGTGGAAGAGCGCACGGCCGATTTGCGTACCGCCAACGCCGAATTAGCCCGTGCTGCCCGCATGAAAGATGAATTCCTGGCCAGTGTTAGTCACGAGCTGCGCACACCGCTAAATGCTGTGTTGGGCATTTCTGAAGCGCTGCAAGAGGGCGTTTTTGGCGAGATGAACGAGAAGCAAATTAGTTCTCTACGCAGCATTGAAGAAAGCGGCCGTCATCTGCTAGAGCTGATCAACGACATTTTAGACTTATCCAAGGTAGAGGCAGGTAAGTTAGAACTAGAACTGGCACCGATGCCAGTAGAGGCGGTTTGCCAGGCCAGCTTGCGCATGGTGAAGCAAAACGCCCACAAAAAACGGCTGCGTATTCATTCTTCCTATGACAGCGCTGTGACGACGGTGGTTGCCGACGAGCGCCGTGTGAAGCAAGTACTGGTCAATTTGTTGAGCAATGCTGTCAAATTTACCCCTGAAGGTGGTGAAATCGGGCTGGAGGTGGCAGGCGATGAAGAGGCTCATGCGGTGTCCTTCACAATTTGGGACACGGGCATTGGCATTGCTGAAGAGCATTTAGCGCAGTTGTTTCAGCCTTTTGTACAGTTAGACAGCCGCCTGTCGCGGGAGTATGCCGGTACCGGGTTGGGGTTATCACTGGTGTTGCGCATGGTGGAATTGCATGGTGGCAGCGTTTCGGTGCAAAGTGATGTGGGTCAGGGTAGTCGGTTTACCGTTTCGTTTCCGTGGCATCCGGTGGATGAGGAGCCGGAGCAGTTCGGCGGTGCCGATCTGTTGGATGCGCCGCCTTACATGGCCCCCTGGCATTCTGTGGTGATTGTTGAAGATTCGCCCTCTGCCCAGGCGCAGTTAAAGCGGTATTTTGATGGCAGCGGGGGGCAAGTGCGTTTATTTGGCAATGGGCAAGATGCGCTAGCCGCAATTGTGGCGGAACCGCCCGATTTGATTGTGTTGGATCTGTTTTTGCCCGATGGTTCTGGTTTGGCGCTGCTGCAAAAGGTTCGGGCAGATGGGCAAACTGCACAAGTGCCAATTTTGGTGGTGTCTGTGCTGGATGATCAGGCGCAAATTATGGCTGCTGGCGCGGATTATTGTTTGGTAAAACCATTTTCACGAGCGCAATTGCACATGGCGTTGCAGGCGGTGGCGGTTAAGCGGAATGGATTTGTTCGGCAGGACACGGCCGTTTCGCACCCCCTCATTTTGCTTGCCGAAGATCATGAAGCGAACATCAATACCTTCTCCAGCTATCTTATTGCCAAGGGGTTTGACCTGATTTTGGCCCGTAACGGACTGGAGGCAGTGGCCCGCGCCGAAGCGGATAAGCCAGACCTGATTCTGATGGATATACAAATGCCGCAAATGAACGGCCTGGATGCGATTCGGCAAATTCGGCATCATGTGGATACGGCCGTTGCCCACATTCCTATCGTGGCTGTAACGGCTTTGGCGATGCCCGGCGACAAGGAAGCGTGCCTGGATGCAGGCGCTAATGGATATTTAAGCAAGCCAATTAGTCTGCGGCGTCTTGTAGACACTATTCACGACCAACTGGCCCGTACCGGGCAAAAAAGTGTTGCGTCGGTATAATTTGAACTATGAACAGAAACCCTCAAATATTAATTGTTGACGACGAGCCGTATGCGCGGCAAGCCATTGAAATGTTGCTCATGAAAGAGTCTTATGAGCTGTTGTTTGCTGAGGATGCGCACGAAGCGTTAGCACAGCTGGACGATGAAATTCCGGATGTGATTTTGTCTGACGTGATGATGCCCAATATGGACGGTTTTGAGCTGTGCCAGCGCATCAAGCGAAACCCCAAATGGAGCCATGTGCCCATCATTTTGGTGACGGCTCTGGACAGCAAGCAGGATTTAGCCAGGGGTTTGGAAGCTGGCGCAGACGATTTTTTGCACAAGCCGATCAATGGGCTGGAGCTGCGTGCCCGCGTGCGCTCTATGCTGCGCAT
Organism: Ardenticatenaceae bacterium; assembly: GCA_020634455.1. Classification (GTDB taxonomy): domain Bacteria; phylum Chloroflexota; class Anaerolineae; order Promineifilales; family Promineifilaceae; genus Leptofilum. The sequence continues at coordinate 4,095,482 of JACKBQ010000001.1, forward strand.
TAAGCTGCGGCACGATGAGCTACAGGCGGCGCTGCAAATGCGCCAGGATTTGGCCAATATGATTGTCCACGACATCCGCAGCCCGCTTTCTACCATTTTGATTTACTGCGATTTGCTGGAATCGGAAATGGGAGGCAATGTGCCCACGCTGGAAACGATTCGGGGTGAGGCAAACCGGCTGAGCTCGTTCCTCACAGATATGCTGATGATGGCCAAGATGGAACACGGCCGTTTGATGCTGAGTCAATCGCTGGTGGACGTGAATGAGCTGGCAACGGCCGTACGCGACAGCTACGAACAAATGGCACGTCTGAAAGAGATTACGATTGACCTGGATTTGCCAGAGAAGAGCGAGAAACTGTCGCTGGATGCAAATTTGTGGCGGCGTGTGCTCGATAATCTGGTCTCAAACGCGGTTAAATTTTCGCCAACTGGCGGCAACATCACCTTGCGGCTTCGTTACGATGGGCCTGGCGTGGCCAGCAGCAACGGCAGCTCGCCGCATCTCAATTTGCAAGTGGTGGATGAAGGGCCAGGCATCGCCCCGGAACATTTCGAGACGATTTTTGACAAGTTTCAAATTGTGGCTACCGGGCGGCGGGATGTGAAGCAGGTGGGGTTAGGGTTGGCGTTTTGCAAGATGGTGGTAGAGGCTCATAACGGCCGTATCTTTGTTGCCGCCAATAAACCACGCGGCTCCGTATTCACCGTTGAGCTGTAAAATTCTCTAAGTTTGTAAATGAGTAGGTGCAGATGAACGCAGTTGGATGCTGATTTAACTAACTCTTGATCGGCGGAATCTGCATTTTTCTGCGCTCTGTTTTTAAAATAAAGAAGTCAGAAACGGCAGCGGATTGTAAAGCAAGGCCACAATGCCCCCCAGGCAGAGGAATGGCCCGTAGGGAATCTGCTTCTTTTTGTTTTTGTCGGAGCCGATGAGCAGAAAAACGGCCGTACCGCCCCCCACCAATCCCCCAGCCAGTAATGCCCAGAACAGATAAGGTAAACCAAACAAAGCCCCAATGAAAGCGGCGAGCTTCACATCCCCGCCGCCTAAACCGCCGGGAGAGATAGCCCGCACCAGGGCAAATAGCAAAAAAGCGGCGGCGCTGCCTGCCAATGCCCACCAACTACCCGTCGTGAGCGGCACAAACTGGTAAAGCAGCATCGCTGCCACAGCGGGCAAAATTAAAACGTTTGGGACCAGTCTGTGCTTCAAATCAATAGCCGCAATGAGCAAAAAGAAGCTGACGAGCGTAGCTAAAAAGGCAAAATTGCCGCTGAATCCCAAACGTTGCCACAGGATGGCAAAGAGTACGGCCGTACTGCCCACCAGCACCCCTGCAATCCAGCTTGTTGCTTGGAATGTGCTTTGCTTGGGCCAGCGGTCGCTTAGCCAATGCAGCCCCCAGCCGACGAATGCGCCGAGGAAAACGGCCGTTATCATTGTTCCATCTCCAGCGCAGGTTGGGGAATGTGCTCATTGAGTCGGTCAGCTACCTCACGCAGATGCGCCAGTAACTCAGCCATCGGCACATCATCCAGACTGTCACGCAGCGCCTGCACATGAGGGTCTACGATGATGTCATTTTGGAACAGATCTGCCAGTTTGCTGTTGACCTCAACGCCTGTGAATTCTGGCGGTTCTACCTGTTCAGCTTCTTCAGCACCCTTTGCGATTGCGGTCAGCGGATTAACGGCCGTTTCCGAGTCTGGTTCTTCAATAACTGCCAGCGGTTTAGAATCCAGGTCGGTTTCCGCCAGATCGGCCAACGAAGCAACGACCGCTTCCAATCCCTGAGACAAGGTTTCGGCTGGGGCAGTCGTGGTCGCTTTGAGCCGCTGCGCCTTTATAGCGGCGGCAGCCCTTTTGCGGCGATGTTTGGTGATAATGTTGAGGAAAACGGCCGTTACCAAAACCAATATTCCCAGCACAAAGCTCCACAACACCAGCGGCTGGCTGATAAAAAGCGAAAACATTGAACCATCAGGTAGGGACATACCGGAACCTCTTTTTACAGTGTAAGCAGATTAGCTACCGCAGGCGGCACCAAAATAAAGCTGATCCCCGACACTATCAGCAAAACGGATAAGTAAAGTGACGTTTTCACCATGTGTTCCCCATCCGTCACCGAAATGGCAACCGCGTTGATGAGTGCCAGAGCGATGACCATGCCCACCGTTACTGTCTGCAAGAAGCCCAGCTCTGGCGTACCAAATGTGGGCAGCGGCATGGAAGCTGATCCGACTGCTTCTGTGGCCGCCGCCATGGATGTTTCAATAACAATGGAGAAGCTGCGAATCACTTCCAAAATCACAATCATCAGCGTAGCCAGTACGCCGTGCATCACAATGGTTAACGAGGTGAAAGTAGAGGAAACAACCACGCGCTTGGCCCGCAGCGTGTTGGTTAGCGCCGCGTATTGCGCCGCAAACAGACCCACCGTATCGGCCGCACCACCCAATCCAACGGCATCATGAAAAATGGTGGTGGTTTCGGTGATAAGGCGGCTGCCGCATTCCTGAGCAAATCGTTGCCAACACAGGCCGGGTTCAATAGAAGCCCGCAACCGTGCTTTTAACCGTTCTAAATCGGGCTGGATGGTGGGAAACGAGCTGATGTCCAGTCGATCCAGCGATTCGCCAATGGTGGTGCCGGTGGTGGTGGCAAAACCGCCCAGTGCCCGCAAAAACGAGCCAATCTCTCTGTCTTTATTGGCGGCTTCGCGCCCGGCCAAAAAGCTAGTAATGCCTGCTGGCAGCAGCGCAACCCCGGCAGCAATCACCGTCGGGCCAAGGGGCACGCCCAGCAGACCCATCGGCACGCATAAGCCGATGGCTCCAGCCAGGCCCAGAAAAGCCAGCTTGCGGGCCAGCTTTTGCAGACGCGGCCCCACACCTTCTTCGGCGAAGAGGGCGCGCTGTTCCGTGGGGGCCGAGCGGGAGAGAATCCACGCCCCGCCGCCGGAGGTGATGAGGCTCACCATCACCAGACCACCAACGGAGGAGGAGTCAATCGGGTAAATCAGCACGGAAATCAGGTTCACGATGATGATGAGGGCGGATGAGATGACCATGGCTGCGTAGCCATCGGTCCATTTTTTGAGCGATTCCAGATCGCGTTCGTACTCTTTTTCGTAGGCGCGGGTTTGTAGTTCGGCTTCTTCCGCTAAAAAGACGGATTCTGGCTGTCCGGCGGCTAATGAGTCGGCCATGCGCAGCAACAGACTCTTCATCACCTCGGACTTGGTGTTTTGCCCCACAATTTTGCATGATTCGGAGTAGTCGTAGCCCAGGCGTTGGGAGAGGAGGTGGATGCGCTGGAAGTAAGCGGCCGTTTTCCGAGGTAGTTCCGAAGCTAACTGAAAAATTCGTCGCCGCTCAATTTGGGCAGCGGCCGTGGCCGACATGTAGATGAGCTGGTAGAACAAATCATAGCCCGTTACTTCAACTAGCCTGGTCTTTTTCACCTTTTTCCTGGCTGATTTTTGTTTTGCGTTGGTTTTTGGTGTGGAAACGGCCGTCATCGTTTTAGTCCTTCAATTTACCCTCACCCCAGCCCTCTCCCTCTCAGGGGGAGGGTTAGTCTATCAACCCTTGCCGTCGGGCTTCGGTCATCAATTGGAACAGCTCTTTGAACCCTTCAATATTTTGCCCTTTGAGCTTCTCCAGAATGCGGGCGCGTTTGTTCAGGTCATCGTAAATTTTGCGCTTGTTCATTTCTGTGTAGCCGCGCATCCGGGCGATTTTTTCTTCAAGCAAAAAGCTGTTCATGTAGGCGGGAAACTCAAACGTGTCGTTGTCTGGTCGCCAGCGAAAGGCGGTGACAAACGAGAAGCTGTTACTGTTTGGGTCGTAATCCACAATCTCGTTGATGCTGAGGATGCGGCGCAGCAGCCCGCCATTTGGCCCGCGCACGGCCATCTGAATCACCACCAAATCGAGGTTGGGGATGTACGTTTTGGGTACGTCAATGGGATTGCCAGTGAGCCGCTGGATCAACTTTTCCACAGACGAGGCGTGGAAGGTGGCCATGACGCCGTGGCCGGTTTGCATGGCCTGGAAGGCAATATTACCTTCCACCCCGCGAATTTCACCGATGAGAATGCGGTCTGGGCGCTGCCGCAGGGCGGCCTTCAGCAGGTCGAACATGTCTACGCTGGCCCCGGTTTTGCCTGCGCCCATGTGCTTGACCACTTCGCGTAGCCAGTTCTCCTGTGGCACTTGCAGCTCTGGCGTGTCTTCGATGCTCACTACTTTTGCGTCTGGCTTGATGAAGGTGGTGAGGGCATTGAGCAGCGTGGTTTTGCCGGACGCGGTTTCACCGGAGACAAAGAGGTTCAGGTCGTCCTCGATCGCCATCCAGAGGTAAGCGGCCATCATGGAATTGATGCTGCCAAATTCGATGAGCTTGAGGATATTGAGCGGCTCTTCGGCAAATTTACGGATGGTGAAGTTGCTGCCGCGCTTGGTGATGTCACGGCCGTATACAATATTGATGCGTGAGCCATCGGGCAAAACTGCGTCTACAATGGGGTTGCGCAGGGTAACGGGCTGTTTGATGCGCTCACCTAACCAGACGACAAAGGCGTCCAGCTCGTCGTGTGAGGTGAAAACGATGCTGGTTTTGAGGCTCTTGAAGATTTTGTGCTCCAAAAAGATGCTGCCCAGGCCGCTGCACGAAATGTCCTCGATGTACGGGTCGCCCAGCAGCGGGTCTAGTGCGCCCACGCCCACTTTGTCGCGCAGGGTGGTGTAGCGGATGGCTTCCAGCTCTGCCTTTGTAACGTGGATTTTTTTGGACTTGCGTTTGTGAGACGGCCGTTCCGCTGTCAAAATCTTGTCCAGGCTGTCCAAAAACACCTGCCCCCGATCATCGGCTTCCGCCTGACCAATCTCTTCCGCCATTTCCAGCAGTTTTAGCTCAATGTCCCTCTCCAGCCCGTTCAGGTGAATGCCCAACGTTGGCTCGATGACAATGTAGAAATCCCGTTCGCTCAGCTCATCCGGGTAAATATGGACGAAGATGCCATTCTTGACAGGGTAGATCAGGTTGCGCCGCGCCAGCTTGCCTAGCGAGCGCTCTAGCTTGGGGTAGTAAGCTGGAATCCCAATCTCGTTGACCGGCAGGGCGTTGAGGTAGGCGGCCAGGTATGCTTTTTCCTGGGCCGCTTCGCGCAGTTCCTGAGGAAAACCTGGCAAGAAGGGCGTTCCCTTTTTAGCGGGCCGGTAATGGATGGCTTCTTGAGCAAATGGAATTACAAGTTCTGGCATGTCTTATCCGTTGGCTTTGCTGATGGGGATGATGCGCATCCCAATGCCGGGTTCAATCTCGAAGCTGATGATGTTGCCGGTGTTTTTGCTGGCTCCGCGAATCTTGGCCACTTCCATGATTTTGACGAGCTTGCTGCCTGCGTTTTCAGTGCGCAAGCGCAGGTGGGCATCGCACACGGCCTGAATGCGAATGAGCAAATCGCGGTCTATGGCGTGCGAGTGCATGATGGTGATCACCGTGGTGCCGTCGGAACAGAGTCGTTTGCTTTGCTCGAAATAACCTAAAACGGCCGAAACTGGCGATCCTACAATGCACGGTGTGAGGGCATCCACAAAAATGAAATCACTGTGCCGGGATTCTTGCTGGATGGCGGTTAGCAAATCATCCAGGGCTTCGCCTTTGGATTGCGACACTTCGATGGGAAAGACGCGCAACCGCCCCAGCAGCAGGTAGGTTTGCACGTCAATGTTCAGGCTTTGCATTTGCCGCATCAGGCTTTTAACGGTGTTTTCGCTGGTGAAAAGGGAGATGGTGAAGCCGTTGCGTAGCGATCCCCACAAAAGCTGCTGGGAAAAGACCGATTTACCTGAGTGAGAACCACCCTCGATCAGAGATAGGGAGCCGATGGGTATGCCGCCGCCGATTTTGTCGTCTAGCTCGGTGCTGCCGGTGGAGACTACATTTTTGGTTTTTACGAGTTCCATAATTTTTCTTGTTGATAAACTTCCCGGAGGGTTTTATGTATTTGAAACATCAAAAGCTGAACCTCCGGGAGGGTTGAGTCAACTTATCTGGTAATGATGGTGGAAGCGGTGATGCCGTTGTTGGCGCTGAGCGTGAGCCGGTTGGTGGTGGTGAGGGCGATCCCCGGTGCGATGTTGAGTTGGAGCAGCAGCTCTTCATCCGGGTTGAGGATGCCCGGTTCGTATAGTTCTGGAATGCCGCCTGCGGCGTCGGTGTAAATGGTGGCAGTCCATTGGTTGCCGCCGGGTGCGCCGCTGGTGTAGGGGTACCAGTCGGTGTGGTACACATCGCCGCTGCTGTAATATTGCATAAAGATGTCCCATTCATCGAAGTTGGTGAGGCTGGTACGGCCGTTATTCTTCAAAGTTAGCTGTACCAAACCGCCATTGTTTTGTACGGTAGCGGAGATGGGGGTCAGGTCGGTGCGTACGCGGTCGTCGGTGCGTTCTTCCATCTCTTGCCAGGAGTTCATGAGCTGCTCCTGGGTGTCCAGGGAGGTTTGGAAGATGTTGAGTCCGGCGGTGAGGATGAGCGCAACGACGATGATGACGGTTACGATTGATTCCATGACTATAACCCTGTAAGGTAGGTGTCTTCGATGCCGTTGGGGGTGACGATGCGGACGTAGTAACGGCCAGAGGCAAGTGTGCTGTTGTAATGAATGGTGATTTTCAGGGTGGCGGTGGGGTTCCACTCGCTGTCGTTTTCGACGGTGGCGGTCCAGTACGGGAAGGTGCCCCCAGCGTTGTTTTGGTGGGGGATGCGGCCAAAGTTGCCTTCTGGGCCGTAGAAGACGTCCATGCGTTCGAGGGCGCTAATGCGGGAAGCGCCAATGTTTTTGACCCAGATGAAACTGTTGAAACGGCCGTCTCCATTCACATCTTGCCACGCGCCATTGCCATCCAGTTCGCCGCTGGCATGAATGATTTCCACTTCGCTTTGTAAGCGGTCATCAAGGCGGGATTTCATGATGATCATGGCGTTGTTGCTTTGGATGATGGCCGGGTAAAGAGCGTTGAACACCATCACGGAGGCAACCACGCTAACGATTACCATGAAGGCGGTGGTAATCGTCTTATCCAAAGTTCACCTCCGAAATGAAAACCAGCACTTCGTGCAAATATTCCGAGGTATGATGATCCAAAATCTCGTTGAGCTGGCTTAACGTATCTATGACCTGGCGAATACCAGCCGTTTTTGTGGGTTGAGGAGATTTGCTAGAGTTGACCAGCCGAAGCAGCGCCTGGCGCATCTCGCGGGAGAGGTCGCCTGCGCGAATGTACATTTCAATGGTTTTGTGTGTGTTTTCTTTACCAATGGTAGCCACGCTCTCATCTACCCAGGTAAGTAGCTTGCGGACGGTAACCCGTACCGCGTGGCTATTAATTTGCCCGGTGTTAAGGCGCGGTTTGGCTTTTGGTATGGTAGCATCAAAAATGGTAAGTAGAGTGCTGGGATGTTCTTCAAAAGCAACTGGCGGGCCAACGGCTAGCAGCTCATCAACCAGCGCTTCTTTTACCAGGGGTGTTGCCTGGCCATTGCTAATATGCAATTTGGGGGTGCGCTTTTTTGCCTCTTCAAAAGATACTTTGCGGTGCGACGGGTAGGTTTCGCTAGCGATGAGCTTATCTAAAAAGTCGTGATCGTCTTCAGAAAGCTTCTCGATGGTTTGGGAACGGCCGTTGCCATTGCTGTGCCCGTTGTTGTTGTTATTTGTTGGTGGTGTGGGCCTGGGAGACGGCCGTTCTTCTGACCGACCTCCCAAAATGGGATCATCATGGTCTAATAGCTCATCCTCAGACTCATCAACAAGCGTTACAGTTTGAGGATTGTATTTAGCAAAATAATTGGGCGGCACAGGAATTGCCGAGAACATTTGGGGCTGGTTAAAAGATGGTTGCGGAGGCTGTTCGGATTTTGGGTTTAACTTCGGGCGCTGTTCATCATGAATGGTTGGATAAAGCGACGGATAGTAATGAACCAAAACCTGCTCTTCAATATCCAAAAGAGTTGCCCGAATTTCATTCTTAAGAACCTTTAGCTCCTCTTCTAATTCTTTAACTCTGTCTTCTAATGACACACCTGGCCTCCAACTGTGGGTCTGGAAAAATAGTTTTAGAATCGGCAATGCGCCCTGTTCCAGAAACAGGGCGCATAAACCAGTAGGGAAAACGATTTTACTTAGCGCAAATCAATAATCGTGTCCAGGAAAGCTGGCGTCGTACGTTCTACTACAACCACACCACCTTCAGCTGGCTTAATTTCCAGAGCAAACTGTGTGTTCTCTACCAAAGGTGTAGTCAAACCGGAGACATCAACCGTAATTTCTGCCAATTCGCCTTCTTCCAGCAAATCATCAGTATCGTTGCGAACCACCCAGGTGAGCGTCCAGGTTAGATTTGCCGACCGTTGAGCGCTATCGCGATAATCAATGATGAGCGTGTTGGAAACTGGCGCGGTCAGGTCAATAGATTCGCCGCCGGCAGCGTTGGCTACGCTAAAGATAACATCTGTTACTTCGGTGCCATCGGTTTGGGCAACAACAGCACCCCGCAGTTCCAATGAGCTGCGCACTTCAGACAAACCTGCGTAGATAGCTTCCTTGCTTTGTTCGGTGGCGGTGGTACCGGCCGATAAAATGGTAAAAGCAAAAATGGCTGCGACCACTACGAAAGCGATCAAAATAATTGCTGTTTCCAGGGCGCTAACGCCTTGTTCGTCTTTGTACAAGTTTTTAAAGAAATTCCATTTACCTTTCATTTTATTTGGGCTCCTTTTGCCTAAAAAATTGATTTTTCTGTTTGTCTTGACGACATGACAAAACTTTATACGATTTTTGCGGGGCTGTGTGTGTGGTTAACGAGAGGGTTGCGTGGGGGTTCTGTTAGAGATGTACTGGCGGACCATGACCAGTGTCCCAATTTTTTTTCGATCGGCTGGTATAAAAATTTTCAATCTAGGAACAGGTTTCAGGCCTGCCCCTTCCACCGTGTTGCTTAACAAAAAAACACCCTCTGTTTTGGGCAGAGGGTGTTTGTAATGAGCTGGATTCGTGCGTAAAGCGTTATACGCTATTGTTTTGGTCAAGAATGTAGCCGTGGCGAGGAATGGTGCGGATGTAGGTTGGATTGGCAGGGTCTGGTTCAATCTTGGAGCGCAAGTTGCGGATGTGCCAACGAGCCAGGCTTCGGTCGGCTGTGCCAGGTTCGTAAGCCCAAACGTTTTCTAGCAGATCGTCGCCGGAAAAGGTTTGGTTTGGGTGGGTCATCAGGTAGTGGAGCAGCTCAAATTCGGCCGGGGTTAGCTGGATGGTCTCGTCATGATTGACTTGTACCCAACAAGCTTTAAGGTCCAGGGTGAGCGGACCAACTTCCAGGCGGTCGGCAATTTGGGCATTTGTTTCGATTTGGAGTGCACCGGTGCGGCGGAGTTGGGCACGGATGCGGGCTTTTAATTCGGCCGTATTGAAGGGTTTATTCAGATAGTCATCGGCACCAGCTTCTAGTCCACTTATGCGCTCTTCTACGGTATTTCTGGAGCTTAGAAATATGACAGGGGTTTTGGCCAATAGGCTGTCTTGGCGAATGCGGCGGCAGGTTTCCAGGCCGTCCATCCAGGGCATGTTTACATCGAGTACGATGACGTGGGGTTGGTAACGACGGGCTGCCTTGAGGCCATCAGCTCCGTTGGCGGCTGTGAATACTTCGTAGCCTTCATCGCGTAGGCTGATGCGGATGCCTTCAATCAGGCGGTAATGGTCGTCAATTAGTAAGATGCGGGGTGAAATCATATGCCCTTCCAAAAATGCTTGAATTTGAGCGAATGTTGTGGTCATTTGTCACTTAACTGTTTTGGTTGGGAGAAAAGACTGCCAGTATTTCTCTTCGTTTATGTTACACAATGGCAAACTTACCAGAGGTAGAAGGGGTTTGGAATGGGAAGGAGGTCACTTGGAGAATTTTTTAACGCGACGTTTACGGGGGAGCGGCAGGCGGGTTACATTTCGATAGTGAAGATGGTTCCTTTTGGTTTATTGGCAGAGGCGTAGATACGGCCGTTGTGCGCTTCTACGACCATTTTGCAAAAAGCCAATCCTAGCCCTACCTGTTCCTTGCCTGCGTTTTTTAGGGCAATAACTTCATATTTGTCAAAAATACGTTCGTAATTTTCTGGTGCGATGCCGGAGCCTTCATCCAGTACCTGAATACAGAAGGGATTTTTTTGTTGTGGGGTGGTATGGTGAGGTGTTGGCAAGCACAGCCGTAATGTTACCCGGTTGCCGTCTAGAGCATATTTAAAGGCATTGGACAGAAGATTATCAATTACTCGTTTGAGTAATGGGGCATCTACGTAAGCAAAGTGTGGCTGCGCTGGTAAATCTATATCTAGATGCAGGCTGTGTGTTTGTGCCAATTCAGAATGGTTTTTGGCAACATCCAGAATGAGTTGATTGAGATTGTGTTTGCTACGTGACAATATTAATTTGCCTTGCTCCATTTTGGCGACCATCAATATTTCATCTAGAAATCCGGCCAGGCTGCGCAAGCTGTCTTGGACTCGTGTGGCATAATTATTGTCTTGTAGGGTGAGCTTGTTCCCTTTAATGAGAAAATTATTGTACAGGGTAGCCGTGGTGAGTGGATTGCGCATGTCGTGGATGAGCATCTGGGCTAAATCTTCTCGCAACTGCATCACTGATTGTAAGGCATCGTATTGTTGTTTGATGCGCAACATGGTGTGTACGCGGGCTCGTAGTTCTGCACCATTGACGGGTTTGGAAAGGAACTCATCCGCACCTGCGTCTAATCCTTGCAGCATATCTTCACGGCTATTGAGGGCTGTCACCAAAATAATGGGGATGTGTTGGTAGGCTATGTTTTGTTTGATGGTATGGCATACGTCGTAGCCGCTGAGTTGCGGCATCATTACGTCCATCAGGATGACGTCTGGCTGGATGTGGCCTAATTGTTCTAGCAGGTGTATGCCGCTTGGGAATTGAGTTACCTGGTATGGCTCAGTGGCGAGTTGTTCAACAATGACCTCGCGGGCCATCTGGTTGTCGTCTACGATACAAATGTGTGCTTGTCTTTTTTCGCCTCGTTGCATGATGGATATTTTTTTGCGGCTGGTCTGTTTTGTTGCTAGACCGTGAGATGAGATACGGCCGTTCCCCAACCCGATTCTACCAATTGCATGGCAACTGCCAGGATGTTTTTTCCGTCGAGCTGTATTTGCTCAATAATTTCGACCTTGAACAAGGCTGGATCGGCGTGTGATGATGTGTAAAGAACGTAGCGGGGCATGGTGGGTAACGGCCGTTGCGGCCAACCAACCCAGGCTGAGTTTGAATCTAGCTGGAAGGTTTGCCGTAGCAGCGGGACAAACTTTTGCCCTTTGGGTAATGATTCTTCAGAAAGTAGCCCCAAAAAGTGGCGGGCCTGCCTGTTGGCATAGAGAATTTCGTCAGCATCATTGATGAGCAGGCGGCCAGTGGGTAAAGCGGTTGGGTTAGTTGAGCCGTATGGGTGCAAAACGGCCGTTGTGCGAAACATAAGTGGCTCCTTAAACAAATTCTCGGGTAAAAAGCAAATCACTAACAACAGTTACCAGCTTCCGAAGCTGTATCGGCTTGCTTAAATACTCATTTGCCCCCGCTTCTAAACAACGTTCCCTGTCACCAGGCATTGCTAGTGCAGTTAAAGTGACAATAGGTGTGTTATTGAACATCGCTTCACGGCGTAACTGACGGATAACAGTCAAGCCATCCAATTCAGGAATTTGAATATTCATCAAAATAATATCTGGGCGCACGTCCTGCGCTCGCTGAAGGGCCTCTGGGCCGCTGTGCGCCATCGCCAGCCGATAACCCCAGACCGGTAAATATTCCAGCACCGTTTTTAAGCTTGTTTCGTTATCTTCCACCAACAAGATTAGTGGTTCTTCACCAGGTGCATAATTGTCAAGCTGCTTTGGGGCAAACTTTTTGCGATCTTTCCTAGCTAGCGCCTGAAGTTGGGCAGCGTTTAGCTGTGGCGTATTGGGAAGCGTTATGGTGAAACAACTACCAACTCCTACCTGGCTTTCTAATGAAACACTGCCCCCGTGCATTTCGGTTAGCCTATAAACAAGCGACAAGCCCAAACCAGTGCCTTCGTGAGAACGAGCTAGGCTGCTATCTAGCTGCATAAAGGGTTGAAAGAGCTGGTCCATATCTTCAGAAGAAATACCAATACCGGTATCCCAAACTTGAAACTGAATTGCATCGCCTTTTGGATCATTTAATACATTTAGCCCTACTTCGCCGCCTGTAGGGGTGAACTTTACTGCATTGCTTAATAAGTTAATCAGAATCTGTTTAAGGCGGCGTTCATCTGAAAGGCAGGTTTTCAATTTGGGATCAATATCTGCTTTTAACCGAATTTCTTTTTTGTAGGCTGTTTGTCGCACAAATTGCAGGCTGCTTTCACACACATTTAATAACGACACTTTTTGGATGTCTAATTGGATTTTGCCAGCTTCAATTTTAGCCATATCCAAAATGTCGTTAATCAGTTCTAATAAATGATTGCCGCTGTCACTGATAACTTTTATGGACGCTTCTTGCTTTTCTGTAAGCGTACCATGCAGCCCTTCGAGCAATATTTCTGCTTTGCCCAAGATGGCATTTAGGGGTGTGCGTAATTCATGGCTCATATTGGCCAAAAATTCGTCTTTAGCCCGTAGCGCTTTGGCCAGTTTGGCGTTGGTTGCGTTTAGCTCATTGCTGCGAACGCGCAGCTTGTCCTCTGTTTCTCGCCGTTTAGTAATATCTCTAGCCATCGCCTGAAAACCGACAACATTTCCCTGCTTGGTTATGAGTTGAACATTTTGCCCTAACCAAATTTTGTCCTGGTCTTTGTTAAGGGCTACAAACTCGATGTAGGTGTTGGGGGTTTTTTCAGTTTGCTGATTGTTGTACGCTTGCTCCAGCATTCTTTTGTGGTCTGGATGGATGAAATCGGTGAAATGACGGCCAATCAAATCGTTCTCATCTGTATAGCCAAGCGTATGGAGGGTGACGGGGTTGGCATAGGTACAATATCCTTCAGCGTCTGTGCGGTAGATGATGTCCGTGGCGTTTTCTACCAATTGCTTATACTGTTGCTCACTGGTACGTAGGGCGCGTTCGATGCGATTTCGTTCGTTAATTTGCAGCTCAAGCTCTTGTGTATGGTACCTTAGCTCATCATAAAGACGCACAGTTTCCAGGGCTAACCCTGCATTTTCGGTAAAAACGGCAATAATGCGGCGGGCACGCTCGTCGAAGCCGTTTTTGTACGGAGATTGCAAAACAATGGCCCCGATAATGTTGTTGTAGGCGCGTAGTGGGATGACCATTACTGACAAGGTGTAGGTGTTGTCTGGCGTGCAACGAGAATCCAGGGTGACATCGGGCACATAAATCAGTTCGCCTTGGCGAACGGCCGTTGCCACCAACCCTTTATCCTTTAATAAAATTTTGCCACCTTTTTCGTTTTGAAAACGGCCGACTTTGGCTAACCATGTCAGATAACTGTCGTGGGCTATTGGCTGTAGATTGATGCGATCTGTACTTAACTTGAGCGGCCTGTTTAAAAGCAGCACACCGCAAGTGTCAAACCCCAGTTCGTTGATGGTAATTGCGGCAATTTGTTCAGCCAGTTCTTGCACACTACTTGGTTTGAATAGCTGAACGGCCGCATTGTAAATGAGCTTTACCTCTTCTGCATTTGCTTCAATTTGCGCTTCTGCATTGCGCCGGTCGGTTAAATCGGTCACGGTAGAGATGGTTCCAATAATTTTGCCTTGCTGATCGCGGTTTGGGACGCTGTTAATAACAGCATATACCCAGGAGCCATCTGTTCTGCCTAACCGCGCTTCGTATAAGGTGGTTAAGCCCTCCAAATTTTGCATTTGGGCTTGAATGAGTTTGTGATGGTCTGGTTGGCACGTCACATCCAGAGCTGTTTTGCCAATTAACTGTTCGGGGTCGTAACCAAGCATCTCTGCATAAGCCGGATTCACATAGGAAAACGTACCTTCAACTGTGGCAACAACCAAACCCTGCCCCATGGTGCACATAATTTGCTGAGCAAAATTGCGCTCCTCATTTAAGGTTCTTTCCACTTTTTGCTGCGTTAGGGCGTTGACAAAGATAGCCCCCAGCATTTTGATTGGCTCAATGAAATCTTGCTCCCAGGGAGGTGTTTTTTTGGCAGAATCCAATCCCAAAAAGCCGATTGTTTCATTGCTAAATACAAGTGGAATTACAAGGGCTGTGCCAACACCTTGCATGGCCAACAACTTTCGTTCGCTGCTGGTTTCTTCGCTTTGGGTGCCAACCTGTTCTACCTGAAACGCTTCTTGCCGCTGTAAGCGAGGAAGCCAATTTAGAAAAAGGTTGGTGGGCAGCGTCGCAAAGTCTATGAACGCTGCGAGCCTGTTATTTCTCCGCCAGCCGTGTGTGTTTTTGAAGGAACGGCCGTCTTGCTCCAACAGATAAATATAAGCCCGGTCGCAATGAGTAAAATCCACCAAATCAACCAGAGCATCATTAATACCCGTATCCATGTCCTCAACAGGTTGATTGATGAATTTGCTGGAAATTGTGGTGAGAATCTTGTCAAAGATTATCCGGCGCTGGAGTCTGCGTTCTGTGTTTTTGTGGCCAACTATTTCTCGCTCTAGCTGCTCATTAGAAAGCTTTAAAGCGGCCGTATGGGTCTTGATTTGCTTTTCTAGCAGATGATTGGTGTGTTGCAACCGGTCACGTTCCGCATATAACGACGCTTCGGTTTGCCCACTGGGTCGTTCAACTCTCTGCTCTGGATGGTTACTCTTAAACATAATGGTGCCGCGTTTTGTTTGAAGCAAATAACAGTAAAGATTTTGAAAAACGAAAGGCGATTTCTCTGGATTTTGCTCAGATAAAAACCAATTTCGCCTTTGTTCTTATCAACATTCTTGTTGGTTTTTACAGGAATTGATGTAGTTTGCTCTTCTTTTTCAATAAGTAATCCAATCATAGGTAAGGCAAAAATAGGTGACAATAGCCTTCATGTATCAGATGAAAGGCTCAAGCGCGGGCAAATAGTCCTTGTAAAGACACAAACGGTTTTTTCACGGCGATAGTGCGAGATTTTCACGGACTGAGGGTTCTGGATATGACATAATTCTGGCAACAGCTATCTTTTAGGTCGCAGCAATACGGCTATTGCTTGTGACCTGCAACCTTTATGGGGAGCTTGACTGAAATCCAGTCGGGCTAAAAAATGAAGTGCAAACAGACAGTCCATTTGATTTAGATGAGTTAGACACCCTGGAAGAGCCAGAAAGCTCGCGCCAATTTGGCCCTATGACCTTGTGGCTGGGCGTGCTAGGGCTGGCAATCCTGTTTATTCCGCTCTATTTGATGGCCAATACCCTGGAGGGTGAGGTGGCACGAATGGGGTCGGAGATTGTGCCGCTGCAAACGGCGCTGGCCTCCACCCCTGGCCCCCCTGCGCAGGCGCAGGAACTGATTGTGACGCTAACGGCCGTTCATCAACAAACCGACCAGATGGACGCTATCTTGCCCACGCTTGCAGCCGAAAATGTAGATTGGAATGCCGCCATGAACGCCATCAACGATGTGGATGGCACCGGGCTGGCCCTAACTAGCCTTGAGCAAAACGGCAACCAACTGGTGATTCGCGGCCGCGCCCAAAACGATGGGTTTGTAACCGACTATGCGCGTCAGCTAGAAAATTCTGGGCAATTTAGCCAGGTCGTTATCCAATCCATCGCCCAGCTAACTGAGCCATTTCAATCCCCCACGCCTACACCGCTGCTGCCCACCACAACCGCCACCACTGCCGCCACCAGTACGCGAGCGGCAACGGCCGTTCCTACCCAAATCCCCGCCACAACCGGCCCAACCGCCACGCCCACACCCAAACTCACCGACGATTTTGAATGGGACGACACCCAGGCCAAACCAATTTTTGTCGGCGCACCGGCTCAACTGCACAACTTTTACCCCAATTTCGACGTGGATCATGTTGTTTTTTTGGCCAAAGTAGGGCGCAGTTACGAAATCAGCACCGATTTTTTGGCTCCAGGAGTAGATACTTTTTTGAGCGTCAGTTACGACACCACGACGCTGGAAAATGACGACGCAGCTCTGGGCACTCTGGCCTCCAGCATCACAATACAAGCTCCACCAGACCGGGACGTGGAAGTTCTGGTGCGCGTTACCAATCGCGGCGTTTACGGGGCAGATAAATGGTATGATTTGCAGGTGCTAGAAGTGGTCCCCACCACGCCCACCCCCACCATTACCCCCACCAATGCGCCGCCCACGCTCACCCCATCGCCCACCGTAGATTTGCGCGATGTTTACGAACCCAACGACATTGATCCCAATCCTATTGCCGTGGGTGAGACGCAAATTCATAACTTTTACCCTAGTGGGGATGTGGACAAGGTTGGCTTTTTGGTAAAGAACGGCCGTTTCTACCAAATTCTTACCTCACAGTTAGGGGTGGGAGTGGATACGGCCGTTACCGTCAACTTCAACGGCGAAACGTGGAGCAACGACGATTACGATCTGCCCGGCTCTGGCAATTTTGCCTCTGCCGTTTGCTTCCCTGCCCAGGCGAATGGAACGGCCGTAGCCACCATCAACAACGTGGGGCAGCAGTACGACCCCAGCAAAACATACATCGTTTCTGTGCAGGAAGTGCCCTTTTTAACGGTAAACCCGGAAGAACTGGACTTCGGCTCAGTGGCCGCAGGCAGCGCCAGCCCGCTTTCCTTGCCCCTGCAAATCGAGGGCACCGAACCGCTAGCCTGGGACGTAACCACCGAGACACCCTGGCTAACCACCGACGTGATCACTGGCACCACCCCCGCCGCGCTCAACGTACAGGCGAACATTTCTGGTCTGGCTGTGGGCACTCACGAAGGGGAAATTACCCTAGGTTGGGCCAATTTTTGCCGCCAAACTATACCAGTTACCATAAAAATCAATCCGGTACAAAGTGAACTGCCTGCGGGCAACGGCCGTTTCTTCCCCGTTGCCAAAGTTGCCCAGCGTCAATCTGGCGCGGTTGAGTTTGTCATTATCGTCACGCTAAAGGCGGTGGAACCGTAATGGATTTTGAGCTGGATTTTGAAGCAATTCTGGATTACCTGCGGGAAAATCTGTTCACCGTGTTGGCCATTGTCATCATGGCGCTACTGGTGGTGGGCTACCTCGTTTTTACCGTCCGTACCCTGGTGCCCAACTGGCAGCAGCGCACCGAACTCGCCGCAGCTTCGGCCACGGTAGAAGCTGCGTATGCCGACCGTGCGGCCCAGCAGCAGGCGGTGGCCGGGCAAATTAGCCAGCAAATTGAAACAGCCCAGGCGGATTTTGACGAGACGGCCAATCGGTTTCTGACGGAAGCGCAGGCGGCGGCTTTTTTGGATGGTTTGTACGACAGCGCGTCGCAAACGGCCGTAACCATCACAGAGTTGCAGGCGCAGGCGGTGCCCCAAGGGGCAGCCGTGGGCGGTGAAAAGCCCGTCTACGACACGCGCCAGTTTCGGCTGGAGGTGACCGGGGCGCTGTCGCAATTGACGCAATTTGTGGGGCGCATTCAGCAAACGGCCGTTCCCAGCGTTAGCCTGCAAAATTTAGCCATCACCGAAGGACAGGCTGAAAATTTGGCCGTGCTCACCCTGGATTTGCTGCTTTACACCTCCCCATTTTCCACCGGAGAATCGGTAGCCAACCTGCCCGACCCACTGCCGACCACACAAGCAACGGCCGTACCGCAGCCCACCGCCACCCCGTCCCCCACGCCCCAGCCAGACGTCAGCAGCCTGTTAGCCCAGCTGGATGACCCTTGGGCCGCCGAAAATTGGCCCGAAGTCATTCGCCTCATTCAGGAAATTCGCCAGCAAGCTCCCAACGAGCCGGGCATGGCCGAAAAATTGTATGCTGCGCGGGTGAACTACGGCTATCAACTGGCCGACGCGGGGGATACAGGCGGCGCGGCTGAACAGTTTGAGCAAGCGTTGGCCATCTTCCCTCAAGGTGCCGAGGCGGAAGCGGGCTTGCAATCGCTTTTTGCCCCTGCACCCACCGCCACGCCAGAAACCACCATCTACGTGGTGCAGCGCGGCGATACGCTTTTCTCGATTGCCCGCCGCTTTAATTCCACGGTGGACGCGGTAAAAGCAGCCAATGGCCTGGTAAGCAACAACATCACCCCTGGTCAACAGCTAATCATTCCCTAACCTTCCCATAAAAAGAAAGAAACATCTCCTCCTGAAGCAAGTGGCCTAAACTTTATGGTTTGGGCTACTTGCTTCAGGCCAATGTGCGCTCAGCACGCCACATTGGGGATTCGTCGTAATCAAAGTAGCGGGCTTTGTGCAGGGTGAGTGCGTTGTATTGGTGGATGCCGTGGGGGAGACGGCCGTTATAAATCCGAACCGAGTGATAAAAACCAGGGGACAATTCATACACCGCTTTGGCGTGGGCTTCGCTGCGGCTCCAGTGCATTTGGGCTTCCTCATTAATAAAAAGCACCAGATTGGCGAAGTTGCCATCTTTTAGCTGCATGGTGCAGTAGCTGCATAGCCCTTCATTTTTGGGTATCTCTTTCAGCAAAACCAGATCAAATTCCTGGGCCAGCTCAATATTTAGTTGCGAGCGGCTTTGCCCAAAAAAACCGACCACGTGTAGCAAACTATCCGTCTTAAAATGGTGCGGATGAGCCAGCACTTGCCGCTGAACCCAGCCGCTTTGGCCCGGCAGGTTGTGCAAAATGGTTTGGGGAATATCTGGCACCATGTGTGGGTTTTGCAGGGTGAGGCAAAGCTGTTGGGCCATGTAGCGTAGCGTTTCCAGGTCGCCGGGGACGTGCTTGGGGTGGGTAAACGGCCGTTCGTCCAGAATGTGGGTGGGGGATAAATGAACGACGCTCTCCATGATGTTGTGTACCTCCTTCTCTCTTCGCAAATAATCCTCCGGGAGGTGCCCAAAACCTCCCGAAGGTTGGTTAGTTTGAATGCAAAAATTTTTGCATTTCGTTGTAATGGGTTAGCGGCGACCCGTGCAGCAGGCCGGGGCGGGTGGCCAGGGCAATGTGGGTTGTCAGAGACGTGTCGCTGCCAGAGAGGATGACGGGGTGGTTTTGGGTGTGGGCGTATTGAACGGCCGTAATTCCCACCTCCAAATTCCCCAAACGCGGCAGTTCAATGTGGATCATTTGGCAAATGGAGGCGTCGGCAAACTGCTGCACCGCTGCCAGAGAATCCACCCAGGCATCGGCCACAAGCTGCGCCTTCAGGCGGCGAGCGCGACAGAAGCTGCTCAATTCTTTCAGCTGGCTTCGCTGAGCCGCTGCATCTTCACGCCAAACCGGGTTTTGGATGCGCAATTCATACGGTTTGCCCGCCTGCTCCAGGCCGTAAATTGCCCCCAAAATCTTGCCGCTGTTCTGCTCAAACAGCTCGCCAAAACCCCCGCGCAAATCCAAATGTAGTTTCGGCGCGTACTCTGGGTTAAGCGAGGGCAGCCAGGCGGCAATCTGGCGCACATGCTGTTGCAGCCGCTCACCGTTAGCGCCAAGGTTGGCTTTGAGATTGGTATTGCCTGTGGTATGACCCAAAGAAGCCACTTGGCTGGCCAAAATGGAGTGCGCGGCCTGGATATTTTCGTCGTTGAGGGGAATTTGCAGCGGCACGGCCGTTTCCCCCCAATCGAGCCCATATTCCCGCGCCAGCAACGCCGCCACCGTTACCCGATTCACCGCCGCCACCGCTGGCAGCAGCGCCGCCGTAAGACCATATTGCAAGGCTGGATGCAACGGCCGTTCCACCGTCACCTGTTCTTGTTTCGGAGTTGCGACTTCTTCTTCCGCCAAAAAGCCGGTAATCAAACTGCGCCGAGAAATGGCCCCGGTGATTGGCTCTGGTTTTGGCGGAATGATTTTTGTGTAGCGGAACGTTTCGGAGAGCGGCAGCAGCTTTTGGGCCAACGGCCGAAATTCGGCAGCAGGTTGGCCTTGCCACAGCGGGCGCACCACAGTTTTTACGGTTTCAGTCGCCTGACTGGGGTCAAAAACGGCCGTTTCTCCACCACGAGAGGCCGCAGGCGCATCTACACAATCAGCCCAAAACTGCTGCCCGTTGCTCAGCTGCAAACCAACTGTGAGTTGAAAACGGCCGTTGGGCATCAGCGTAGGCACCGCAAAAACGAAGGAAATGAGTAGCGTTTCAGACATGGACTTCATAAATTCTGATTCAACAACAAAAAGCTACGACCAACGTTTGCTGCTTGGCTGTGGCTTGCTGCTTCTGATCTTTTTCTTTGGCATTGCCTTTTCCCTGGTGGAACTCTTCCAGCGCGATCGTGAATCGGTGCGGTATCCGGGGGCAACGGCCGTTGCCGCCCACAGCAACTATAGCAGCCTACCCCGCGCCTACAACTGGGACGACACCTTCCGCACCAACGATGGCTTTCACGCCGTCTACCAGTGGTACTCCGTCACCTTCAATATGGGCGCAGAAGCCCGCGCCAACGGTGACTGTATTCTACTCGAAACCGACAATCAAACCTTTCTGGTCAAACGCTTCATGACCGTCACCATTTGCGGTTCCCCAAATGGCCAGCTTGTTTTTGTTGACCGCACCACCAGATTTAAATAAGCAAACCGTATAGCTACGTGCTTATCATGCCCGTGAAAACGGGAATCCACCATTAGAAAAATTTTAGATTCCCGTCTGCGTAGGAATGACAGGTGCATGAAAAAACAAAAAGAGAAGGAGCGTCTCCTTCCCTTTTAGATATTTAATTCCTTCGCGCTCGCTTAAACCACATCGCGCACATCCACCACTTCCTGCCCATCAATCTGGCTAAAAGCCGCACGCACCTCAGCTTCTGCGGTGTCTGGAATTTTTAACACCACATCATAAAAGCCCTCTCTGCGGAAAGATGGATAGGTGCCAACGGCCATCACGCCCCACCTGTTTTCCGCCATCACTTTCATTAACTTGGCAAATTCGCCCTGGCGGTTAGGCATACGCACCGTCACCCGCAAACCGTCTACGGGTAGTCCCATCAATTCCTGGTATGAATGTAGCACATCCACCTCAGAAATGATGCCTTCAACGGCACCATCTGCGTCAATGACGGGCAAGCAGCCGATTTTGTGATCGGCCATTATTTTTGCGGCGCGTTCAATCGTGCGATTAGCCCCAATTGTCAACACATCCTCTTTTTTGACCATCACATCTTTTACAGTGAGGTTGCCCAGCTGGCGGGAAATTTCCCACATATTCAAGCTGCCTAGCAAATCTGGCTTAAGAGCCAAACGGGTGCGCGTAACCAGCCCCTCTAGCCGCTTGCCATCTGAAGCAACAGGCAAATGTCGAATCTGATTTTCAGCCATAATTTGCTGCGCTTCAGTCGCCTTGGTGTTTGATGAAATGATAATCGGGTGTCGTGTCATTCGTTCTTTAACAAGCATCTTTGTTCCCTTCCTGTAAGTTTTCAGCTTTGCACTCGCATTTGAAATCCACGCTGCATAACATGCGTTAGCAGAAAAATTGCTTAACTGGTGGTAGTTGAAATTACCGGGTCAAATGAGCGCAGCGTTGCCTCTGGAATATGGCAGAAAATGCGGTGGTCATTTTCTAATTCGCGCCACGGTGGAATTTCTTCCGTGCAAATTTTGCCACCGTCGGGCAGCATTTCACGGCGGGGGCAGCGGGTATGGAAGCGGCAGCCGCTGGGCGGGCTGATGGCGCTGGGCACCGAGCCATCCAGCCGAATATGCTTTTGCTTGGCCGTCGGATCGGGAATCGGTACGGCCGAAAGCAGCGCTTCAGTATACGGATGGTAAGGCGGGGCATAAATCGCCTCCGCCGGGCCAATTTCCATTATTTGCCCCAGATACATCACCGCTACATCATCAGAGAAGAAGCGCACCACCGACAAATCGTGGGCGATGAAGATCATGGTAGTTTTGTATTCTTGCTGCACTTCCAGCAGCAAATTCAGCAGCGCCGCCTGCACCGATACGTCCAGCGCACTCACCGGTTCGTCGCACAGCACCAGGTCTGGACGGCTGGCCAGGGCGCGGGCAATGCCCACCCGCTGCTTTTCGCCGCCGCTGAGCTGGCGCGGCAGCCGATTGTAATAATTTTCGCCCAGCCGCATTGCCTCCAGCAGCTTAATCACTTCGCCGCGAATTTGCTCTTTGGGCACGGTGCCAAACCGCTCCATCGGTCGCCCAATTTGCTGCCCCACCGTGTACGATGGGTTCATGGTGGAGTCCGGGTTTTGGAACACCATTTGCAGCTCCTGGATCAGCTTTTCGTTGCGGGTGCCCAAATCACCGGTGATGTCGAAGCCCATGAATTTGGCGTCGCCGCTGGTGCTGTCTTCCAGCCCGATGAGCGTTTTGATGAGCGTGCTCTTGCCGCAACCAGATTCGCCCACCACGCCGAGCGTTTTGCCTTTTTTCACGGCAAATGAGGCGTTTTCAACCGCTTTGACGTAGCGCGTTTCGCCCAGGCCGAGCACATCTTTTAGGGAACTGCCTTGCACTTCGTAGTATTTTTTCAGATTTTGCACTTCCAGCAGATTTTCTGTGTCGCCATTGGTTTGTTGGGGGGTGAGGGCGGGTTTGATATCGTCGGTGGGGATCCATTGGCTGGGGTCTATTTCTTCGGCGAAGTGGCAGCGTACGGCCGTTCCATTTTCCATGATGCGTAGAGACGGCCGTTCCACATGGCAGCGGTCGCGGGCATAGTCGCAGCGCGGCACATACATGCAGCCCACCGGGCGGTTGTTTGGCGGGGGCACGCGCCCGCGGATGGGGTACAGCACGCTGTCTGCTTTATCGGCCCCCAGCTTGGGCACGCAGCGGATAAGCCCCTGCGTGTACGGATGCTGTGGCGCTTCAAACAGCTGCTGAATCTCAGCCCGCTCCACCATCTCGCCCGCATACATCACCCCGACGCGGGTACACACGCGGGCTACCACGCCCAAATTGTGGGTGATGTACATGATGGCCGTGTCAAAGTCTCGCCGTAACTCAGCAATTAGATCGAGAACGGCCGCTTCCACCGTTACATCCAGCGCCGTCGTTGGCTCATCCATAATTAGCAGGGCCGGATTGTTTAGCAACGCCATGGCGATCACCACCCGCTGCTGCTGCCCGCCAGAAATCTGGTGTGGATACCGCCGCATCACGTTGGCCGCGTCTGGCATGTACACCCGCTCTAGCATTTCTATGCACCGCCTGGCCGCTTCCTTGTCGCTGATGCCGCGGTGCACTGTCAGCACCTCTTTCATCTGGTCGCCCAGCGTCATGGATGGGTTCAGCGCTTGCATCGGGTCCTGAAACACCATGGCAATCTGGTCGCCACGCAGCTGGCGCAACTCCTCGCCGCTTTTGCCCACCAGCTCCTGCCCCTGGAATTTAATGCTGCCCCGCTTCACGTAGCCGTTGCTGCCCAAAAAGTTCACAATTGCCCAGGCCATCGTGCTTTTGCCACAGCCAGATTCGCCCACAATGCCAAACGATTCGCCCCGACGAATGTCGAACGAAACGTTTTGTACCGCCTCAATTTCACCGCCGCGCACCTTGTAGGCCACAGCGACATCTTCGACTTTTAAGACAGAAGCCTTCTTTTCATCAACTTGCCATTCCATCGCCATGCCCCTATTTTTGATACCGTGTTAACTCTTCGCGCAATCCATCGGCGAACAGATTCAGCCCAATCACCAGCGTGGCGATGGCCAACGCTGGCCACAGCACCGCCCACTGGTTAGAAAAGATATTTTTCCGCGCTTCGTTGACCATGTTGCCCCAATCTGGGTCTGGCGGTGGCAGCCCCAAGCCCAAAAAGCCGAGGGTGCCGATGGCAAAAATGGCGTACCCCACGCGCAGCATCGCATCCACCAAAATGGGGCCGCGCGCGTTGGGCAAAATTTCGCGGAACATGATGAACCAGACGTTCTCGCCCCGCGTTTCGGCCGCGCGAATGTAGTCGCGGGTTTTAATGTCTAGCGCCAGGCTGCGCACCAGTCGGGCCACGCCGGGCGCTCCGGTGATGGTGATGGCCAGAATAACCACCAGATCGCCCTGGCCCAGCGCCGCAATTACCACCAGGTACAGCACAATGACTGGAAAAGCAATCAGCGCATCCAGCACCTGCATGATGATCTGGTCCCACCAGCCGCCGCGATAGCCCGCATTCAGCCCCAGCACGGAACCAAGCAGCAGCGAACCCAGCACGCCCCAAATGGCCACGCCGCCGGGAATTGCCACATTGCCATCACCGGGTAGGCGGGTTTTGAGCAAAATCACCTGCGTTCCTTGCATAAGCCGGGACAAAATATCGCGGCCCAGGTGGTCGGTGCCCAGCCAGTTGACTGAATTGGGCGGCAAGTTTTGGATGAAGTCAGAGGAATTGGGCTCGTAAGGCGTCCAAAAAAGCGAGACGAAGCCGAGGAGAACCCAAAAGAGGACCATGAACAGGCCAACGGTTGCCACGCGTGAGTCAAAAACAATGGAAATGCTTTGCCACATTTTTTGCCAGCGAGACGGCCGTTCCGCCTTTTGAGTTGGTTGTGCCACAGCCATAAGTTTTCTCCTCTACGCGTAACGAATCCGGGGATTCAGGAAGGTGTAAGCCAGGTCGCCCAGCAGCCGGGTGGACACCGCCAAGCCTACTGTGATCATCGCCGCCGCTTCTACCGCGTTAAAGTCGCCAAAAATGGCCGCGTTGTAGATGTAGCTGCCCAGGCCGGGGAAGCCAAAAATCACCTCTACCACCACCACACCGCCAACCAGCCAGTTCACATGCAGCATGATGATGGTGATGGGAGCCATTAGCGCGTTGCGCACGGCGTGGCGCAGCACCACGCGCCGGTAGGGCATCCCTTTGATGATGGCCGTGCGGATGTAAGCCGTCCCCATCACTTCCACCATGCTGGCGCGGGTCATGCGGGCAATGTAGCCCAGCTCAACGGCCGTTAACGTAAGCACCGGCAGCGCCAGCAAAGTGGGGTCCTGGAAAATGGCGTCGGCGCTGGTAAATATGGCCACGGCCTTAAATGGCGACTCCGGCCAGACGTTCCTCAGCCAGATACCCAGCGTAATAATGAGAAAAATGCCAGTCACAAATTCCGGCGTTGCGGTGGCTCCCAAGCTGGTTATTGAGATCAGCCTGTCTATAAATTTGCCTTCGTTAATACCGGCCAGCACCCCCAGGACCAGCGCCAGCGGCATCACCACAAGGAAAGCGACACCAGCGAGAACGGCTGTATTCCGCACCCGTGGCCATAAAATCGAAGACACCGGACGGCCGAATTGGAGCGATTCACCCGCGTCGCCGCGCAGCAACCCCTTGCGCAGCGGAATGTACTGCTGTGGGCCATCCCCCTCGCGCCGGAAGCCAGCCGTGGTGCGTACCCAAACCTCAGCCCCTTCACCTCGTACCCACTTCACTGCGCTGTTGTTCCGGTTAACCCCCCAGAAAAACTCATTCCCCGTTTCCGGATCGATCTGCCACACGTCGCCCGCGGGTTGCTGTGCCGATGAACCATCTTCTTGCCGCACCAGGGCAAAAAGCTCACCTTCTTCCAGCTCCCAGCGCAGCAGTTGGCCGTTCACCTCGGCCCACCATTCCGGCTCATCGTTTTGCGGGTTGGGCACCGTTAACAGGTTGTAGCCAACCTCCCGTTGGGCGCGCCAATCGCTACCAATAGCCCAATCCAGGTACCGCCGCCAGGCTGGCGCATCCAGCCCCAATTGGGCTTTGTAAGAGGCCCGCTGCTCCGGCGTTGATTCAATGCCTAAAATTTTGACGGTGATGTCACCTGTACCCACTTCGATCATGAAAAAAAGCGCGGCTGAAACCAGAATCATGGTCACAATGGTGGAGATGACGCTCCGGGCTAAAAAACGAGCCATATTAATTTTCCTTTGCTGCTGACGTTACGAAACGATGAAGAGAAGTGAAAGAAAAAGAGCCGGTCCATGCAACTGAACCGACTCTTTTCAATTAACCAGACTTATTCGTCAATCCAAACGTTATAGAGCAGGTCATATGCCGTTGGATGCGCGTCAACGTTCTTGAATTTTTCGTGGGTGATGTTCCACACATTCTTCCAGAAGCTGTTGCCGATGGGGCCACGATCTTGCATGATTTGCTCGATGTCTTTCATGATGGCGCGACGGGCTTCCACATCCAGAGTACCTTCCGCTTCGCGCAGCTTGGCTTCAAACTCATCATCGCTCCAGCGGGTTTCATTCCAGGCACCAATGGCTTCCTTGATGTAGGCCAGCGGCAGCACCATCGTGTCCAATGGACGGTGTGTCCAGGAGGTGATACCCAGGTCAACCTCGGTCCAGCGATCCCAGTAACCACCCGGTTCGGTGATGTCCAGGGTGATGTCGAATCCGGCATCAGCGGCCGATTCTTTGATCGCCTGGGCCAGTTCTGGTTCGTTCTGGTCATTCTTGGTGGCAAGGGTTACCTTCAACGGCAGATCGAGGCCCATTTCGGCCGCATACTCTTCCAGTAGGGCGCGTGCGCCTTCAGGGTCGTATTCGGGAATGGGGAGTTCTGCGTAGGCTGGGTGGATGGGGGCAACGTGGGCATCAATGGAGAGATCGCCTTCGCCAAAGTAGGCTAGCTGCAAATTCTTGCTGCGATCCTGAGCCATTTTCAGGGCTGTGCGGACGCGATTGTCGTTCCACGGTTCCAAATCAACACGCATGCGCAGGATAAGTGCTTGGGCAGTGCTGGCCGAGTAGGTGGCCAAACCTGGCACGTCTTTGAGGGCTTGCCAGTCGCTGGGGCGTGGGTCATAGAGGGAATCCACCTGCCCGGATTGCAAAGCGGCTACACCAGCATCCTTGTCTGTGGAAACGTAGATGACCTGATCCAGGTAGGGCAGCGGGCTGCCGTCTTCGCCCATTTGCCAGTAATCTTCGCGGCGGGTAAAGACAGCACGTTCGCCTTCAGCATACTCAGTCAGCAGGAATGCGCCGGTGCCGATGGGTTGCTGCACAATGTCGCCTTCAAAGCTGCGGTGCAGGATGATGGCAGGGTAGTGGAAGAGATGCTCTGGGACGCCGATATTTGGCGTTTGCAGGTGGAGGCGAATGTGATAATCGTCTACTTTTTCCACGTCATCCATGCCGCTGAGGTAGGAAAGCAGACCGAGCATGGAAGAACCCACATCCGGGTTGAGCCATTCACCAAAGGTGAACATGACATCATCTGCAGTCAGTTCGTCGCCGTTGTTGAATTTGATGCCTTGCTTGAGGTAGAGGTCCCAGACGTCTACGGTGTCGTTGGCTTCCCAGCGGTCCAGCAGGTAGGGGCGGGTGATGTTGTCGGAGCCGGTTTCGGTGAGGTATTCACCGATTTGGCGCACGATGTTGGCACCTTCTACCCAGGAGAGGCGGGCGGGGTGATCGAGCAGCTGCAACTGCATGGATTTGGTGAGGGTGCCGCCGCGTTTGATGCCGGAAACGGCCGTTTCACTGCCACTATCGGTGCTGCCGCCAGAATCAACGGCCGTATCGCCCGAATCCCCAGAATCTGCTGCGGGTTCATCGGCTGCGCCACCGCCGCCACAGGCTGCCGCAATGGCCGCCACACTAGCAGACATGCCCAGCAGAGTGGCAAACCGCATAAATTCACGACGGCTGATACGCCCTTGCTCTAACTGTTCATACGCATTAGGAATTGCTACATGGATTTTTTCCATCTCTTTTTTTGAGATTTGAGGTTGTTTCACGGTTCTCCTCCAGAAACTTGATGGTTATACAACGCAAATAAACCGAATGTTTGGTGCGGTGCCGTAACCTACTTTTTTAAAAGAAACTATGCAGTTGGTTTATGCCTCACCTCCTCTTTAATAAAGGTTTGCTGGAAGTGGTTTCATTAAATGAATGGCTGTAAATTGTCTGTTTGAATTTGGGGTCGCAGATGGACACGCGCGGCAAAACAGCGAGGAGTGTTGTTGCAAAAACTGTTATTTTGCGTGTAAACAAGAGCCATGTCTGCCTTTATTTTATGACCAAGCAAGTTGCTCTGTACAATTAGGGTTGTTGACTAAGTGAGATGGTGTTCTGATTCTCGTATATTCCCGCAAAGATGATAACATGAGAAAGTTCTGCTGCCAAGTTTTTAATATATCAGTGATATATCAGACGCTTTGTGTTTTGTAATCAATTTTGTGGTTAAGTGGATACAAGCAGGTTGAAAAATGATGCAAATGGGCAAGAGAAATTGGCAAAACTATGGTCTGTGGCTGCTTGGTTTTGTCCTGACGTTTTGGATAGTTGGGTGTCGTGAAGCAGCGGAACGGCCGTTACCTACCCTCGTTCCCACTGCCCAGCCCATTGCTGCCGCCACAAACACCCCAACGATAGCCCCCACCTTTACCCCGCAGCCCACAGCGACCGTCGTAGCAAATACCGCCACACCTTTTCCTACCGTGACCGTGATTCCTACCAGCACGCCGCTGCCGGGTCTGGAACTGAGCTCCCCTGAAGACTTTGGCACCGACCGCAACCCGCTGACGGGCGAGATTGTGGCCAACCCGGAGAATTTGTTGAGACGGCCGTTAGCTATCAAAGTTTCCAACAGCCCTCCCCAATATGCCCGTCCCCAAAACGGACTCAGCCAGGCCGATCTGGTGTTTGAGCACGTCACTGAAACCGATATTACCCGGTTCACAGCCATTTTTTACAGCCAAACCCCGCCAGACATTGGCCCCGTGCGCAGCGCCCGCCTCATAGATAAAGAGCTGCCCGCCATGTACGATGCCGCTCTGGCCATGTCCGGTGCACATCCCGTCGTTTCCCAGCGGCTGCATGGCTCCGACATTGGCGACCGCATTTTGCGTTCCCACGAAACCGGCTTCTACCGCACGGGGGAGGACAAGCCTTGGGAACACACCCTGCACGCTGATCCGGCAGGGTTGTGGCAAGCCATTGAAGCGCACGGCGAAAATCGCCCACCTGAATTTACCGCCTGGATGAGCTTTAGCACGCTGCCGCCGCCCGATGGTCAGCCTGCGGGTCGGGTAACAGTGGCGTACGACACCTACACGCTGGTGGAGTGGGTTTACAATTCGGCAGACGGCCGTTACTACCGCTGGGCCGATGGCGAACCGACGATTGATGCCAACAACGGCCTGCAAATTAGCGCCGCCAACGTCATTTTGCTCACCGCCATCCACGAAAAAGACCGCTCCATCTGCCTGACCCACGCCAACGGCGTCTGCTCCGACTGGCCCATCGAAATTCAGATTTGGGGGCAGGGGGCTGCCATCATTTTGCGTGATGGCAAGCAGTACCCCGTTACCTGGCTGCGCGAAAATCGCAGCGACATGTTCACTTTTGTAGACGCCAGCGGCCAGCCCATGCCCTTGCAAATTGGCAATAGCTGGTTCCAGATTTTGCCCCATTACTACACAAACCCCGTCACAATTACCGCCAATTGAAATCTAAGGCTCCAAAGCGTGCGTACAGTTTAGCGGCTGATTAACTGACAAATCTCAGATTTCTACCGCAGAGCGCGCGGAAGACGCAAAGTTCTCTCTTGATATTTTTCTCCGCGTTCTCCGCGGTTAAATAAATTTTGTCAGTCAATCTAGGTTGAGCGGTGTGATTCCTGGCAACGATGGGCAGCCACCACGCCAAACGGACCCGATTTTATGATGGCATCCTTGCTGTTTATCCGGCAATTTATAACCAATACCTTGTTGAAACCAGTTGCTGACTTGGCAGGCTGGCTTGCTCCTTTTTTGCTGCTGCTGTTGGCGCTTACCCTGCCGTTTGAGCTGGACGCGCCGCTGCTGGCTGTTGGCCCGCTGGCAGTGACCAATCTGGAGCTGCTGTTGGGGCTGGTGTTGCTGGCGGCGATAATTGTCTGGTGGCGGGAACGGCCGTTCCCCCTGTTCCCACATCGAGGCGTGTTATTGCTGCTGTTGGCTGGGGGAATGTTTGTAGGAACGGCCGTACTCGCCCCGGAAAACAACGCCAACGCCCTCAAAGCCTCATTGCGGCTGCTCAGCGGCATTGCCCTGGCCTTTGCCATACCGATTTTGATCCGCACGGCGCAGCAACGCACCCGGCTGCTGCTGGCGCTGCTGGTCGCCGGGTTGCTGGTGGCGGCCATCGGTCTGGCGGAAGTGTGGCTGGGGCGGGAGTTTGGCTGGTTGGCCCCGTTCCGCAGCGGCATCACCGTCACGGGCGAATATTTGCGTCTCACTGGCCCGCTGGATTACGCCAACCATGCCGCCATGTTCATTGAAGCGACCGTGCCGCTGCTGCTGGTGGCTGGTTGGCTGTGGTGGCAAAAAGTGGCTGGGAAGACGGCCGTTCTCATCTCCATCTTTTTACTTTTAATTTTGCTCGTTCAGGCCAGCTTCCAAACCCTCAGCCGCGCCAGCTTCGTTACCATCGGTGCAGTGGCAGCCAGCATCATTTTGCTACTCACCCCCAAAAAACCTTCGCGCCTTCGCGTGCAAAGCATTTTCAAAAACAAGAATTCTCACCCCTGGCTGGCGCTGCTGGGCGTGGTGGGCGTGCTGTTTCTGTTTAACACCGTTGCCAGCGACGTTTTTCGGCTGCGCTTTGCCAGCGAGGGGGACAACGGCTGGTATGTTGCCAGCTGGCAGGTGCCGCCGCAGCTTACCCTGGCCGCCAACGAAATTCGGCGGGTGCCCATCACCGTAACCAACGCGGGGGCGCTCACCTGGTCTAGCCAGCGCAGCCAGCCAATTAACTTGGGCGGGCGCTGGATTCAAGTAGGGAGTGGTTTGCAGTTGGCGGAACCGCGCTGGCCGTTTGCCCAACCCATCGTGCCAGGGGAAACGGCCGTTCTGCAAATTCCCCTCCGCGCTCCCTCTATCCCCGGCAACTACACGCTGGTGTGGGACGTGGTGCATGAGCAAATTACCTGGTTTGGCGAGAAAAGTGGTGTCTTTGCTACCAGCGCCGTGCGCGTGCTGCCCTCCAGCAATCGCTCGCCGTTCCCCGAACCGGAAACGGTCGCGCCAGCCTGGGCGTATTCGCTACCAATTCTAGACCGGAGCACATTGTGGCGGTTGGCAGGGCAGATGGTGGCGGAACGGCCGTTCCTGGGCATCGGCCTGGATAATTTTCGGTTGGAATACGGCCGTTGGCTCAATGCCGACAGCTGGAACCAGACAATCCACACCAACAACTGGTATTTAGAATTTTTGGTGGGCGGCGGCCTGCTGGCGGCGTTTCCCTTCTTCGCCTGGATGGGTTGGGAAGGGCTGCGAGCCTGGTCTGCCCTGCGCCAGCCGGCAGCAGCGCCGTGGCTGGTGGCCATTTTGGCCAGCTTGCTCGCCTTCCTCATTCACGGCTTGCTCGACTTTTTCCTGTTGTTCAACAGCACCGGCTTGCTTTTTTGGCTGCTGGTTGGCCTTTGGTGGCAATTTTGTAATGAAAAAACACCACAGATTACGCAGATTACGCAGATTTTTTCTTTGCATTCTCTGTGGGACTCTGTGTCTTCTCTGCGTAACTCTGTGTTCCGCTTTTTAAGGAAGGTGTGATGCGGATTGGTTTTGACGGCACACCGCTGCTGGGACAGCGCTCTGGCGTGGGTCATTATACGGGCCGTTTGTTGGCGCATTTAGTGCAGCAGCAGCCGGAGTGGGAATATTGGCTGTTTAGCAATCGGCCGTTTGATTCGCTAGAGGCTGAACTTGCTTGCACGCTGCCTATGCCTAATAATTTTGGTTTGAGTCGCTTTATTTGGATGCAGCTGATGCTGCCCCGGATAATTCGCCACAGGCAGCCTGATTTGTGCCATTTTCCCAACAACACTGCGCCGCTTTGTTTGGAACGGCCGTCCGTCATTACCATTCATGACGCATCCCTCTTTTTACACAGCCAGCATCACCCGCCCAGCCGCCTGCTGGCGCTGCGCTTACTGCTGCCCCACGTGGCTCGGCGAGCAACGGCCGTTATCACCGTTTCCCACCACGCCCGCCAGGACCTCATGCGCGTGCTAAAGTTGCCTGCCGAAAAAATCCACGTCATCCACGAAGCCGCGCCCGCTGGCTTTGCCCCGCTGGATGACCCGGCGCGGCGGCGGCAGCTGCAGGCCAAATATAAGCTGCCAGAGCAATTTGTGCTGTTTGTGGGTACGATAGAGCCGCGCAAAAACCTCCAGCGGCTCATTCAAGCCATTGCCCAATTGCGGCAGCGCGGCTGCGACACGCGGCTGGTGCTGGTGGGGCCACATGGCTGGCTGATTAACGGCACGCTGGAAAAGGAGATCGAGACGTTGGGCTTGCAGGACGCGGTGCAAAATTTGGGTTACGTGCCCCAGGAAGATTTGCCAGGTATTTATTCGCTGGCAACCGTTTTTGCTTTCCCCTCGCTGTACGAAGGGTTTGGCCTGCCGCCGCTGGAGGCGATGGCCTGCGGCACGCCCGTCCTCACCAGCCGCGACTCGGCAATGGCGGAAATTTGCGGCGAGGCGGCCTGGCTGACCGATCCGCAGCGGACGGAGGCGATTGCCGATGGGCTGGCTCGCCTGCTGGCGGACGCGGATTTGTGCCACCATTTGCGGCAGTTGGGGCTGGTGCGAGCACAAACTTACTCCTGGGAACGAACGGCACGGGAAACGGCCGTTATCTACGAAAAAGTGCTCAGCGGGGGGGCTGGATGAGCCAAATTTTGTTCGGAATCATGCTGTTTTTACTACTGATCGGCCACGCCTCGGCCAGTGGTGGCCCCTTTGCCTGGCTGCCGCTGCCCCTTGCCGGGCAACCTTGGCAGATCGGCGTGCTGTCGCTGCTGCCGGTTTTGGTGGTTGGTGGCTGGTGGTTAGAAAATAAATATCAGCAGATTTCACAGATTGAAAAGATTGGGAAACAATCTGATAAATCTGCGAAATCTTTGATAAAAAATGGCCCCAGGTGGCGCGGTGAGGACACCGGCCACAGCCAAAGCGCTCTTAGTTGGGGGGAAACGGCCGTAACCTTCCCCCTTACCCTCTTTTCCCTGCTCATCCTGCTGCGGCTCACCGCTGAGACGGCGCATTTGGCGGCGATGGTGGGGCTGGTCTGGTTTGTTTACCTGTTTTTGGTAAACCACCGGCAATGGCAGCGGGATTGGCAGTGGCGGGTGCTGGCGGCGGCGCTGCTGGTGCAGGGCGCGGTGGCCGTGTCTCAATTTTTGCTCCAGCGGGAAATTGGCCTGGCCTGGCTAGGCGAGCCAACGCTGGATTTGCTGGTGGAAGGCACCAGCGTGGCCCAGCGCGGCGGCCAAAACTGGCTGCGAGCGTATGGCCTCAATAGCCATCCCAACCAGCTTGGTCTGCTGCTGATGGCACTTTGCCTGCTGATCTGGCCGTACCGGGAACAGGTGCGCGGCGGCTGGCGCTGGTTGTTCTGGCTGGGGCTGGCGGCGGGCTTGGCTGGGCTGCTGGTGAGTTTATCCCGCACGGCGTGGGCCGGACTGCTGCTGGGCGGGTTGGTTTTTGCGGCACACCATCGTCGCACGGGGCCAATTGTGCGGCGCGAGTTGGCCATCCCCCTGGCAATTCTGGTGGCTGGTGTGCTGCTTTTTGCTCTGGCATACGGGGACGTGCTGGCAGGTCGGTTATTGGCGCTGGATTCGCCATTAGAGAGCCGTTCGCTGTGGGAGCGGCAGCGGGATTGGAGTTTGGCGTGGCAGGTTTGGGGGGAACGGCCGTTCCTCGGCGTCGGTCCTGGTCAATACCTCACAGCCGCGTCGGCCATCAACCCGGAAGCGGCGCTGGTGCACAACGTGCCGCTGCTCGTCGCGGCGGAGCTGGGGCTGGTGGGTCTGGCGGCGTGGCTCTGGTTTTGGCTGGGGCCGCTGTGGCGATACGGCCGTTCCGCCAAAAATGCGGGGGCAACGGCCGTCTGGCTGGCGCTGATTCTGTTCTCCCTGGTGCATCCCGAACCCAGCCTCACTCTACCCAAAGGCGCAATCCTCTGGAGCCTCGCCGCCGCCCACTGGCCGTCACCCGTTAACCCCGTCACCCGTTCACCCTTTCAGTCCGGGAGCCAGCTATGAACGCCGCGCCAAATACGCTAAATCCGCTGGAACAAGCCATCTGGCGCACGGTAGCTTACGTGGATTTGTTCGATTATCCGCTAACGGCCGTTGAAATTCATCGCTATCTGGACGGCGCGGTGGCGACGCCGAGCGAGGTGGCCACCGCCTTGGTGGGCAGTCCGGGTTTGGCCGAGCAGTTGGGCCATCGGGGCGGCTTTTTCTACCTGCGCGGGCGCGAAGAGATTGTGCAAATTCGGCAGGCGCGTAAGCGGCGGGCGCAGCAGTTGTGGCCCGACGCGGTGCGCTACGGCCGTTTTATTGCCCAACTCCCTTTCATTCGCATGGTGGCCGTCACTGGCTCGCTGGCGATGAACAACGTGGCGGATGAGGCGGATATTGATTACTTTATGGTGACGGAAAACGGCCGTCTCTGGCTGGCGCGGGCGTTGGTGATTGGCGTGGTGCGGCTGGCGGCGCGGCGCGGCATCGTGCTGTGCCCCAACTACTTTGTGGCCGAATCCGCCCTGGTGCTGCCGGAGCGCAACCTGTACACCGCCCGTGAAATTGTGCAGATGGTGCCTTTGTTTGGCCACGCCGTTTACGAATCGCTACGGCAGAAAAACTGCTGGGCCAGCCAATTTTTGCCCAATGCCGCTGGCCTGCCGCTGGTGCAAATTCCCGAACCGGAGCCAGCTCGTTGGCCGCAAACGGTGGCCGAGCTGCCCCTGCGCACGCCGCTGGGCGGCTGGTTGGAGCAGTGGGAACAGCGGCGTAAAATTGCCCGGCTAAACAGCCAGCAAACCAGCCAGCAAAATGGGACGAGTGAGAGTTGTTTTACGGCCGTTATCTGCAAAGGTCACTTCCAGGCTCACCAACAGCGCACCCTCACTGCTTATGAGAAGCGACTCGCTGTACCAGACTGACTGGCCCGCATGAGGGTGCTGCGCACCCCGTGCGGGGGAAATTGATTTAACTCAGCGTCGCCAGGCGCGAAGCGCCGAGGCGACGCCTCGATTCACATCTGCGCTCAACGCAATTTAGACTATGTCTGAGATTCTTTTTGGCCAATCGTATTATTTGAAGTTTGACCCCAAGCTGTGGGCCGCGATGCAGCCGTACCCGCCGCTGGGCACGCTGTACGCCGCCAGCGTGGCGCGGCAAGCGGGCTACAGCGTCGCCCTGTTCGATGCCATGCTGGCCGAGTCCGAAGCCGAGTGGCAGGTGGCGCTGGCGCAGCATCGCCCCCGCACCGCCATTATTTATGAAGACAGCTTCAATTACCTCTCCAAAATGTGCCTGCTGGCGATGCGCGAGGCGGCGTTTAAGATGATAGCGATGGCCAAAGAGGCAGGCTGCACGGTGATTCTGTGCGGCTCCGATGCGACGGACCACGCGGCCAGCTACCTGCAAGCCGGAGCCGATTTTGTGCTGCTGGGCGAGGGTGAAGAGACGATGATGGATCTGTTGGGGGTTTTAGACGGCCGTTTCTCCACCCCTTACTCCCAAATCCTCGGTCTGGCTTACAAAGAGGGCGAACAAATCTGCCAAAACCCGCGCCGCCCCGTCCTCACCGGCATCGACGACCTGCCGTACCCCGCCTGGGATTTGGTGGATGTGGAAAAATATCGCCGCATCTGGCTGGAAAATCACGGCACCTACTCGATGAACATGGTGACCACGCGCGGCTGTCCCTACCATTGCAACTGGTGCGCCAAACCAATTTGGGGCCAGCGGTACAACGCCCGCAGCCCCCACAGCGTTGCCGCCGAGATGCGCTGGCTGCAAGACACATTTCGCCCCGACCACATCTGGTTTGCCGACGACATCATGGGGCTAAAGCCGGGCTGGTGGCCCGAATTTGCCAAGGAAGTGGCGGCGCAGGGCGTGAATTTGCCCTTCAAATGCCTTAGCCGGGCCGATTTGATTGTGCGGCAGGCGAACAACGTGGCGGCGCTCAAGCAAGCGGGCTGCGACATCATCTGGCTGGGCGCTGAGTCCGGGTCGCAGAAAATTTTGGACGCGATGGAGAAGGGGACGACGGTGCAGCAAATTCGGCAGGCGGCGGCGCAGCTGCAGGCGGCGGGCATCAAGGTTGGCTTCTTTTTGCAGTTTGGCTACCCAGGTGAAACCCGCGCCGACATTGAAAAAACATTGCAACTGGTGCGCGACTGCCTGCCAGACGACATTGGCATGTCGGTGTCGTACCCGCTGCCGGGCACGCGCTTTCACGAGCGGGTGGCGGCGCAGCTGGGGGCGCAGCAAAACTGGGTCGATTCGGCCGATTTGGCGATGATGTACGAGGGGCCGTTCTCGACGGCGTTTTACCGCCAGCTGCACACAACGCTGCACAAGGAGTTTCGCGCCCGGCGCGGCTGGCGCTGGCTCCGGCGCACCTGGCTGGCCGATTGGCGGTTATCCGACCTGCGCGAATTGGCGGCGATTGGCTATCGCTGGGCCACGCTGCCGCTGGCCCGCTGGCGGCTCAATCGGCTGGCGGGTGGCGAACAGGCGCAGACGGTTTTGCCGCACATGCCGCTGGCGCAGTCGGCGATACCCAGCCAACAGCCACCGCGAAGTGAAAAGTGATAAGTGAAAAGTAGGGGCTAGGCAGGTGGGAAATGAGATTGCCAAGCGAAACGTCGCGTCACCACCTGCCTCGCTCAAGTGAAAAGTAAAAAGTGGAAAGTGAAAAGTCTAATCGCCAATTTAGGCAGGTAGCGGATGCATTTTCGCGCAAGGCGGGGGTGTATGATGCGTTTGGGCAGGATCATGCCAATTTGCAGCGGATGCGGGAAAAGGTGTACGCGCAGGTGGCTCGCTGGACGCCGTCGGGCAGCCACATTTTGGAGCTGAATGCGGGGACCGGACTGGATGCGGTAACGCTTGTTGAGCGGGGCTACCGGGTGCACGGCACGGATGTTGCGCCGGGGATGGTGGATGAAATGCAGCGGAAGAAGCGGGTGTTGGGGTTGGACGGCCGTTTCTCCACCCAACTTTGCTCCTTCACCGAACTTGGCAACGTGGCGGGTGGTCCATTCGACGCGGTATTTTCCAATTTTGGTGGGCTGAACTGCGTGGCGGATTTAACGGCAGTTACCCGCCATCTGCCCCAACTGCTGAAGCCGGGCGGGGTGTTAACCTGGGTGATCATGCCGCCGATTTGCCCCTGGGAGCTGGCGCTGCTGCCCAAGGATTGGCGGGTGGCGACGCGGCGACTGCGGCGCGGTGGCGTGATGGCCAATGTGGAGGGGGTGCAGTTCCAAACGTTTTATTTTACGCCGGGGCAGGTGCAAAAAGCGCTCGGTTCGGCGTTCCAAACGGTGCAGCTCACGGGTCTTTCCATTGTGACGCCGACGGCGGATAATGACAGTTTTGCCCGGCGGCGGCCTGGTTTGTTTAGCTGGCTGGTGCGGCTGGATGATTGGTTGGGGGAACGGCCGTTGTTCAACCGGATCGGTGATTTTTTTATCTTAACGGCGCGATATGACCCTGAATGATTTTGTGTTTGCCTGCCCGGTGTGCCGGGGAGAGCTAGAAGAGCTAGGCGCTGATTCGCTGCATTGTTCGGTGGATGATCTGACGTTTGGCTTTGAGGCGGGCATTTGGCGTTTTTTGCCGCCGGAGCGAGCGACGGCGCTGGCGCAGTTCCGGCAGGAGTACGAGACGGTGCGCCGCAGCGAAGGGCGGGGGAGTGACGATCCGGCGTTTTACCGAGCGCTGCCGTTTGTGCGGGGGAATGGGACGCGGATGAACGCGGATGACACGGAAATGAATCAACAGATTTCGCAGAATAAAAAGATTGGAAAAAAATCTGATAAATCTGCGCAATCTTTGATGAAAAATAGTTGGAAAGAGCGGGCGCGGCGTTATGAGCGGTTGGTGGGGCAGGTGGTAACTCCGTTCGAGCAAAGTTGGCAACGGCCGTTAAAAATTCTCGATTTGGGCGCAGGTAATGGCTGGCTTTCGAATCGGCTGGCGGCGCGGGGGCATGTGGTCGCCGCAGTGGATTTGGGCGTGAACGAGTGGGATGGCCTGGGAGCGCATCGCCACTATGAGACTGATATTGTTTGTGTGCAGGCGGAATTTGACAAGCTGCCGCTGGCGGCGGGGCAGGTGGATTTGGCTATTTTTAACGCCTCGCTGCATTACGCGGTGGATGTTGCCGTGACTTTGGGCGAGGCGGTGCGGGTTTTGCGGCCCGGGGGTTGGGTAGTGGTGGTGGATACGGCCGTTTACCAGCATCCAGCCAGCGGTCAGCAAATGGTGGCTGAGCGGGAAGCTGCTTTTTTGCAGCGATACGGTTTTGCCTCTAACGCCTTGCCCAGCGAAAACTTTTTGACCCCTGCCCGACTGAATCAGCTGGCGGCGGCGCTGAGGCTGCGCTGGCGCAAAATCGAGACGGTGCCGACGTGGCGGCGGTGGATTCGCCGGGCAAAAGTGGCCCTGCGCCGCCAGCGCGAACCGGCCCAGTTCCCGATAATTATTTTTGCCACAGAGGGCACAGAGGTTTTGGAGGGTTGAGGTGCGGAAAATCAAGGATAGCTTGAATCCACCGGATCGCCTTTCCTCTTTTTTCTCTGTGTTCTCTGTGGCCAATCCCCTTGGGCGAAATGTGGGCTGGTTGCTGGCGGCGCGGGTGGGGCAGCAGGCGATTTTGCTGCTGTTTACGGCGCTGGTGGCACGGCAGTTGGGGGCGGTAGGTCTGGGGCAGATGGCGTGGGTTACGGCCGTTCTCTACCTGGGCAACGTGATCAGCACCTGGGGGCTGGACACGATTTTGCAGCGAGACATTGGGGCGGCGCGACAAACTCGCGCGGCTCCGTTGGCGGCCGCGCTGCTGCTGGAGCTGCTGCTGGCGGGTGGCTTCATTTTGCTTCTGTTTCTGCTGCCGTTTGGCGATCAGTCGCCTGTGGCGGTGGCGGGTTTGCGGCTGTACGGCTGGTCGCTGCTGCCGCTAGCGCTGCTCACCCTCACCAGCGCGGCGCTGCGTGGGTTTGAGCAGATGGGCTGGCTGGCGGGGTTGACGTTGGGTACGGCCGTTTTGCAGGTGGCGGGTACGGCCGTTCTCTTTGCCTTGGGCGGCGGTTTTGTGGGGCTGATGGGCTGGCTGCTGGCGGTGCAGGTGGTCAGCGCCGGGGCTGGCTGGTGGCTTTGCCGCTGGGTACTGCCTGATTTTGGGCTGAATTGGCAGACGGTTCGCTGGTCGGCCATCTGGCAGCTGCTGCAAACCGGATTTTGGCTGGCGCTATTGCTTGGAACGGCCGTTTTGCTTCAGCGTTTGGGGGTTTTGTTGATGAGCTTGCTGGGAAGTGATTGGGAAACGGGCCAGTTGGCTGCCGCACTGCGTCTGGTAGAAGCCGCCCGGCTGCTGCCCGCTGCCGTGATGGGGGCGCTGTTTCCAGTGTTGGCGCGGGGAGGTCTGGCAAGTGGCAGGTTGCAAGTGGCAGGTAGGGAAGAGTTCAGCTATCAGTTGGGCTTGCTGGGATATGGTGTTTTGGCGGCGGTAGGTTTGTGGCTGCTGGCGGTGCCGTTGGTTGGGTTGTTGTTTGGTGGCGGGTATGAAACGGCCGTATCACTGCTGAAAATATTGGCCTGGGGCGTGGTTCCGTTCACGATTTCGCTGCCGCTGTCGGTGGAAATGGTAGTGGCGGGGCGAGAAAAGCGGGTGCTGCTGGCGACATTGGCCGTGTTGGTAGGAACGGCCGTCCTCACCACGGTTGGGTTTGTGCAGTACGGTTTGTTGGGCCTTGCTGTGGGTCTGGTTGTGGGCGAATGGCTGCTGGCGGTGGCGTTATTTGCCGCCGTCCAAAATCGTTTTTAGGCTGGCCGAAACTGCACCAACTCTGCATCTTTAAGCACTTTGTAATGCTTGATGTTGCCAGTGGCGATGGGGAGTCCGTAGGAAACGGCCGTTGCCGCAATGAGCGCGTCGGCAAGCTGCACGGAATGGCTGAGATAATGTTGCTCAACGTAAAACATCGCTTTGCTAGAGATTTCTTCGTTGATGTACAGAATTTCGGCTTTCCAATTTTTTAGGGCGCGGCGCAGGGCACGCAGCTCATTTTTGTTGCGCATTCCCTGTACCAACTCCATGTAGGTGACTACTGAAAGGCGAAAGCGCGGGTTTGCCTCCAAAAATTCGCGGGCCAATTCGTTGCCACGCATGTACCAAATGATGATGTCGGTATCAATCAACATCGTACCGGCCTTTTCTGAGGGATTCGACGTAGGCGTTTACATCTTCTGATTCCGCATGATTGGCCCAGATGCCAAAAAGGTGCACTTCGTCGTCAACATTGTCCTCAAAAGGTACCAGCTTTGCTTGCGGCTTGCCCCGGTAGGTGATGATAACCTCTTCGCCTCTGGCAACAATGTCGAGCAATTCTTTGACATTGAATCTTAAATCTTTAGCAGTTGCCTGCATTTGTGGCCTCCTGAAAATGGGACGCAGATGACGCGGATTGAAATTGATCAATAAGTTGCGCCGCTCTGCTGATTTTAGTTGCTTATTGCGGAGCGAAAAAACGAAAAGTATATACTTGAAAGTATAAACTTGGTGACTGGATTGGTCAAGGCTGGCTGGTAATTTTTATGGAAGATAATTTGAGCGAAATACCCAACTTTTTGTCTAGAGCAAATGATGAATCGCCGCCGATATTAACGGCCGTTTCCCGCTTGCAACCTCTAAAATTGCCCCCACCCCCAGAATTGCTGATTTTTTGCCCACAGGCTGCGCTGCTGCGCCACGCCGTGAAGCGATGGCGGGGCAGGCGGGTGACTGGCTTTTTTGGCGAGGTTTATCTGCTGGGCAAGATGAAAAATCGGGTGGCGGTGGCTGGTCAGTTTGGTGTGGGTGCGCCGGTGGTGGGCGTGCTGGTGGAGGAGTTTGCCGCCTGGGGCGTGGCAAAATTTGTGCTGTTGGGCGTGGCGGGCGGCTTACAGCCGTCGCTGGCGTGTGGGGATTTACTGCTGGCAGATACGGCCGTTCGCGATGAAGGCACCTCGCACCATTACTTGCCGCCCGCGCCTACCGTGGCCGCTTCTGCGGCGCTGACGGATTGGCTGGCAACGGCCTTTCGCGTCACCAATTTGCCGCTCACAAGAGGCAGTACTTGGACCACTGACGCCCCTTATCGGGAAACGGCCGTTGCCGTCGCCCACTACCAGCAGCAAAATGTGCAAACGGTAGAAATGGAAGCCGCTGCCCTGTTCGCGGTGGCTCAGTATTGCCAAACCCAGGCCGCCGCGCTGCTGGCCGTGAGTGATTCTTTGGCAAACGGCCGTTGGCAGCCCGCCGCCAATTCCAAATTGCCAGAACGCCAGCTGGCCCAGGCGCTGGACGTTATTTTGGAGTCCGTTTTGTAAGAATTTATCCGCAGATTAACGCAGATTTCGCAGATTTTTCTCTGCGTACTCCGCGTGCTCTGCGGTGAAAAAAGGCAAAAGTTATGAAACCTGCCATTGTGGTGGTGGCGTACAATCGGCCTGCATCGCTGCGGCGGCTGCTGGATTCGTTGGCGGGGCTGCATGGGGTAGCAAACGTGCAGCTGGTGATCTCCATTGACGCGGGGGGCGACCAGTTTGACCAGGTGCAGGCGGTGGCGGCGCGGTTTGATTGGGCGTTTGGGCCGAAGCAGGTGATGGTGCGGGAACGGCCGTACGGACTCATCAACCACGTGTTTGCCTGTGGTGATTTGGTGGAACAGTTTGGTTCCATCATATTGCTGGAGGACGATCTGGTGCTTTCGCCGATGGCGTACCGGTATGCGGCCGACGCCCTCGATTTTTACGCCGATGACCCACAAATTGCGGGCATTTCGCTGAACGCGCTCTGGTTTCACGGCATCACCCACGAGCCGTTTAGCCCGTACCTGGATGATGGGGACGTCTTTTTTATGCAGATTGCCTGGTTTCAGGGGCAGGCGTACACGCGGCAGCAGTGGGCGCGTTTTCGGGAATGGTGGGCTGGGGCGGAGACGGCCGTTTCCCCCGCCGACCCCATGCACGAACTGTTCCAATCCTTCCCGCCCACCGACTGGTTTCCCCAAAAAACCAAATATCTGGTGCAAACCAATCGGTTTTACGTCTTCCCCCGCGAATCGCTGAGCACAAATTTTGGCGACAGCGGTACGCATGTGCAGGGCACCTCGTTTTTCCAGGTTCCGCTGCAAGGGCGACGGGCCAGCTTTCGCTTTCAGCCGCTAGACGAGTCCGTGGCGGTGTACGATTCGTTTCAGGAGATGCTGCCGGAGCGGGTGAATCAGCTCACAAACCAGTTTGCCGGGCGCGATTTCACCGTTGACCTGTACGGCACGCGCTCGCTGGCCAACATCCCCACCGAGTTTGTTTTGACGACGCAGGAGATGAAAAATCCGCTGGCGACGTTTGGCATGGCGAGACGGCCGTTGCTGGACAACGTCATCTACCAGCAGCCGGGTGGGGGCATTTTCTTTGGCAAAACGGCCGATTTGGACCCAAGCTGGCGTGCCCGACTGCGCAGCGCCAGCCGCCGCCACGCCTACTTTGCCCGGCGGCAGGTGGGGCTGCGCCAGTGGCTAAACTGGTGGTTGGGGCGATTATTGGACTATTGGGCGAATGGCTAATTTTGGGGCGAATGGTTTAGAAACTGTACCAGCTCTGTGTTGAGATGGACGTAACCTGCGTCATTCAGGTGCAGCTCGTCGTAGGCAAATTCGGGGGCGAGTTGGTTTTGGGCGTCAGCCAGAAGTGCATAGCTGTCGAAGATGAAAACAGTGCTGCTAGCTTTGGTGCGGATATGTTCGTTAACTGTTTTTACCGCTTCTGCAATTGCTGGCGACCAGACAATTCTGCGCTCCAAAGGCACATCCCCTACGGGAAATACCGTCGTTAAAATGACTTCGGCTCCTATCTGCTCTGCTTCAGCCAGCACCTGGTCAATGTTTGCCAGGCAGTTGTGAATGATCGCCTGTTCGTTTTGCGGGAACAGTGGAATTGTCTTCAAATCGTTGATACACATTTGTACGATGATGAGGTCTGGCGTTAGCGGCACCACGTGCGCCTGGAACCGTGCCGCCACCTGCACTGAGGTCTGTGAGCCAACCCCACGGTTAAAGAAACGGTATCCCTCCAGACCATCCGGGTTGGGCCACTGGGCGGCGCGGGAATCTCCGAAGAAAACGGCCGTAATCACCCCAGCCTCTTCCTCCACCACAGCTTCACCAACTGGATACGCGCTCAGCCCCAGCGGGTCCAGGCGCGTGCCGTTCAATTCCAGATAATATTGCTTTGCTTTGAGGAAAAGGTAGCCGTTTAGCGCGACTGAACCGAGTAATAAAATTGCGAGTAGGATAGGAACGGCCGTTTTCAGCCGAAAAGGTGATTTCATGGGGTTGCCTCAACTTTTTAGCGATTTTGAATCATTTGGCACTACGCTTCAATGATTTGAGGCAGCAAATTTAGGAATTTAAGTGCTTGACGCGCTTTACTCAGCGAAAAAGAGTGGTCCAAGGATG
This sequence comes from Ardenticatenaceae bacterium, assembly GCA_020634455.1. Classification (GTDB taxonomy): domain Bacteria; phylum Chloroflexota; class Anaerolineae; order Promineifilales; family Promineifilaceae; genus Leptofilum. The sequence continues at coordinate 4,139,092 of JACKBQ010000001.1, forward strand.
CCCATTAAAAATAGTCCGGTTAAAACGACAAAGAAAAACAAGGTTTGAATTCTAGCAAACCAGAGATAGCTTTTCGATTGCACCCATCGTCTAGTAAATTGATAGAGGGGCATACCAGCGTATTTTTTAGATCGTTTGCCTATCATTTCTCGAAATTGGTCAGCGCGAAACCAGGAATAGAATGCAAAATAGCCAAAAATCACAGCTCCTATACCAAAACTGAGCATTAGGATTAAATAATTCCACATCATTCTGTACCGGCTAAGAGGTGGCTATAGGTTTGGCGCTGGCGGATGAGGTGGGCGGTGGTGTCATCTACCAGAACTTCGGCGGGGCGGAGACGGCCGTTGTAATTACTACTCATCGCAAACCCATAAGCGCCAGCATGGAAAACAGCCAACAAATCACCGGAAGCGAGTGGGGGGAACAGTCTCTCTTTTGCCAAAAAGTCCCCCGTCTCGCAAATCGGTCCCACAATATCGTACGCCAAAGTGCGACGCACCTCCGAGGTGCGTCGCACTTGTAAAATCTCATGATGGGCGCTGTAAAGCGTGGGGCGCAGCAAATCATTCATGCCTGCGTCCACGATGGCAAACTGCTTCACCCCTTGCGGCTTCGTGTAGACAACTTGAGTCAGCAGCACGCCCGCCGCCGCAATAATCGAACGACCTGGCTCCATCACCAGCCCGTAACCCGCCGCCTGAACTGGCGTGGCCACCGCTGCCACCCACTGGCCAATCTTTTCACTTTTCACTTCCCACTTTTCACTCTCGTATGCAACGCCCAAACCGCCGCCTACATCCACATATTCCAACTGAATGCCGCTGGAAGCCAGCTCATCGGCCAGCCCCACCAGAAAATCGGCGGAGGCGGTGAAGGGGGGAATGTCCTGAATTTGCGAGCCGATGTGGGCAGCTACGCCGACCGGTTTGAGCCAGGGATGTTGGGCGGCGGTTTGGATGAGGGATACGGCCGTTTCTGGCGAAACCCCAAACTTATGCTGCTTGGCCCCTGTGCTGATGTACGGATGCGTCTCCACGGGGATGTTCGGGTTGACCCGCACCCCAATCGAAACTACCTGCTGCCGCTGGCTGGCAATCGCCGCGATTTGCGCCAGCTCCATCGCCGATTCCACGTGCAGGGCGCGGATGTTGGCGTCGAGGGCGGCTTGGATTTCGTGGGGCAGCTTGCCCACGCCGGAGTAGATGATTTTTTCCGGGGCAAAGCCCGCGTGCAGCGCCAAAAACAGTTCACCACCGCTGGTCACGTCTGCACCTAGGCCAGCCTCGGCCAGCAGGCGCAGGATGGCGGGGTTGCCGTTGGCCTTGACGGCGTAGCAGACCAACGCCCCAGCCGGAGCCTGGGCCAAAAAGGCGCGGGCATTTTCCACAATCGTGGCGCGGCTGTAGACGTAAAGCGGGGTGCCGTAGGTTGCTGCCAGTTCAGCGAGGGGAATATTTTCGCAGTAAAGTTGATCGTTGTGGTATTGGAAACGGCCGTTGCCGACAAGTTCAGTCCCGCTCATATAAAATCGCTCCAGCGAGGGATGGATCAAAGTTTTTGCTCGGCCACCTGGTTTCGTGGTTATAACGTGCCCAGCGTAGATCAATTCCTTTGATATTGGTGCCTTCCAGGTCTGCGCCACGCAAATCGGCGTAGTTAAATTTGGCCTTGCTTAAATCTGCTCCGGTTAAAATTGCGTCCCGCAAATCAGCTTTGCCCAGGTAAGCCTCGCTTAAATTGCAGTCCTGCATTTTTGCACGGCGCAAATTGGCGCTAAACAGCTTCGCTTTAGATAGATTGGCTTCTTTTAATTCGGCCTCTTGAAAATTGGCCCATTCCAAAATTGCATCAGACAGGTTGATCTCGATGAGCGTGGCATTTTGTAAATTGACCCGTGTGAGATTGGCCTTGCTCAGATCAAATTTGGATAAATCTTCTCCCTGTAAATTTTCACCAGTGAGATTAACTTTATCTGAGCCGATGGTGTCTACTGTCGCTTTAATTTGGTCTAAAAAAGGGGCTTCTTCGTCCATGCGATACCTCTCGAAGGCTAATATTTTAGATGCGTTAGGCAGTTTGCCGCTTATGTTGGCAAAGTGAATCAGGCAAACTATATGCCGGAACCATTGTTTGTCAAGCAGTAGTGAGATTGCTATAATCTCCCCCGCATCGCCAGCTTAGCTCAGTTGGCAGAGCGACGCATTCGTAATGCGTAGGTCAAGGGTTCGACCCCCTTAGCTGGCTTGCAAAAAAAGGCCGTAGCCAATCCGCTACGGCCTTTTTCTTTTTAGCCTTTACGTGCAGTTTTTTTCAGTTTTACTAAATGGGACGCAGATGAACGCGGAAAACGCGGATTATGGCCTTTTTATCCGCGTTTTCCGCGCTAGTCCGCGTCTTTTTTTGCTTAATTTGGATTTATTGAAAACCATACTTCACGTGCTGGAAGATTGGCAAATTTCTCCATTTATTCGATAATGGCACCATTATTGTAAAATTGCTGGCTGCTGGGGTAATTTTTGACTCGGAAAAGGTACGGCCGTTACGAAATTGAATCTGAGCTAGGGCGGGGTGGCATGGCGACCGTTTACCTGGCGCATGACCCACGCTTTGGGCGCAAGGTGGCGCTCAAGGTGATGTCTCGTGCCCTGCGAGATGATCCTACGTTTCGCGGTCGCTTCGAGCGCGAGGCGCGCATCATTGCCACGCTGGAGCACCCCGCCATTGTGCCGGTTTACGACTACGGGGAGTCTGATGGCCAGCCGTTTTTGGTGATGCGCCACATGCCGGGGGGCACGCTGGGGGATCGCATCATTGCCGGGCCATTTACGTTGGCAACGGCCGTTCCCATCATTCAGCGGCTATCGGGGGCGCTGGATCATGCCCACCAACACGGCGTCATTCATCGTGACCTGAAGCCGGGCAACATTTTGTTCGACCAGTACAACAATGCTTTCCTGACTGATTTTGGGATTGTGAAGCTGGCTCAGGGCAGCAACACCAATCTTACCGGCAGTGGCGTTATTGGCACGCCAGCCTACATGAGCCCAGAACAAATTCACGGCGAAAAATTGCTAGACGGCCGTTCCGACATCTACACGCTGGGCATCATCCTTTTTGAGATGCTCACTGGCCGCAAGCCGTACCGCGCCGAGACGCCTGTGAAGCAAATGATGGCGCACGTGCTGAACCCCATCCCCCAAATTCGCCTGATGAAACCAGAGCTGCCAGAATCTTTTGAGCCAGTGATGCAGCGCGTACTCGCCAAGGAGCGGGATGAGCGTTTTGCCAATGGCGCAGAGCTGACCGAGGCGCTTTCCCAGACGTTGACCGGTTTGGCGGTGCCGCTGATTCAGCCGGAGGATACGCCGGTGCGTGCGCAACCGATTGTCGTGCCGAACGACCCGCCTACCGTAGTGATGCAACCATCCATACGTGAGAGTGAGGTGTTGCCCTCACCAGAGGCGGAAGTGGTTCAAAATGAAGCGGTTGTGGTGCAGAAACGGCCGTTCCACTGGCTCTACTGGCTCTTTTTAGGCGTGTTGTTTGTTGCGGCCGTTTTCTTTGGGGCTAACTTCTTGCGGCAGGCGGAACCCACACCCACCGCCGAGCGGATTGAACTGGTGCTGCCCACCCAAATTGTGGTGGAACCCGTCGTGACCACAGCGCCTACCACCACCACCGCAGCTACCCTCGCGCCAACGTCCACTATTGCCCCCTCGCCTTCCCCTGTGGCGATAACAGAATTGCCCACGCCGTTCATCTCCACCATTGGCCAGTCGGTGAACGGCACGCCGCTGGAGGTGGTGCGGTTGGGTAGTGGCCCCAAGACGCTGGTGTTTATTGGGGGGCTTCACGCTGGATTTGCGCCGGGTACGGTGGAATTAGCGAACCGGATGGTGGATTATTACACGGAAAATCTGGCGGCAATTCCACCAGAAATTACCCTGCTCATCATTCCCAGTGCCAACCCGGACAGCCCGCGTGCGCCGGGGCAGCTGGCTGGCCGCCTAAACGCCAACGGAGTAGATTTGAATCGCAACTGGGATTGTCGCTGGCTGGCGAATCCGCCCTGGGGCAGCCAGGAGGCGGTGGAAGGCATGGGCGGTACAGCTCCGTTTTCGGAGCCGGAAGTGCGCAGCTTGTCTAATTTTATTGTGGCGCAGGAAAGTACGGCCGTTATCTTCTGGCAAGCAAAATCGGCTGAAGGTCTGGTTTCACCGGGCGAATGCGTAGAGGGCGCTTCCATCTCGCAAGACCTGGCTGATGTGTATGGCGGAGCAACGGATTACCGCGTGGCCGATTTTGAAGCGCTGGTCAACACAGAAGTGTTCGGCGATGCCACAAATTGGCTGGACAGCCAGGGTATTCCAGCCATCTCGGTGCTAATTAAAGAGTACACCGCCACCGATTTTGAGGAAAACCTGGCGGCGGTTGAGGCAGTGATGCAATTTTACGCTAATGAAGAGGTGGGTGAGTAAAGTTGGGGAGCAGGATTTGGGCTGGGTGGTTGATTATTCTCTTGTTTTTGGCGGGCTGTGTGGCTGCACCTGCGGCCATTTCGCCTACGGCCATCTCGCCTGAATTGGCAGCAACGGCCGTTCCGCCTACAGCCATTTCAGAACTGCCCACGCTGGCCCCAACGCTCGTTTTAAAGACGTTACCCGCCACGCAAACGGCCGTTCCCACCCCTACCTTAGCCCCCACTGCCACGCCCGTCCTTTCCGTCGCCACGCCGCTGCCTGAACCGACAGCCACCTTTGCCGCGTACGGTGTGGCCCAAACGATTGGCTTCTCGGCAAACGGCCGTCCCCTGGAAAGCTACCGTTTTGGCTTTGGCGCTCAAACCATCGTGCTGGTGGGTGGCATTCACGGCGGCTATGAATGGAACACCATCGTTTTGGCCTACGAAATGATTGATTACTTTTTGGCGAATCCAGACCAGATTCCGGCTAATATTTCGCTTTACATCATCCCCAGCGCCAACCCGGATGGGCAGTTTGCCGTCACGGGGTTAGACGGCCGTTTCACCCGCGATGATGTTGCTGGAGATACCGACCCAGGCCGGTTCAATGGTAACCAGGTAGACCTTAACCGCAATTTTGCCTGCGACTGGCAGCCAGAAGGGTTGTGGGGCGAAACGGTGGTTAGCGGTGGCTCAGTTCCCTTTTCTGAACCAGAAACGGCCGCACTCCGCACTTTCTTCCTACGTGAACAGCCCACGTTGGTTCTCTTCTGGCACAGCAAGGCGGATGGCATTTTTATTGGTGGTTGCGATGGCTTGTTCCAACCTTCAGCCGAGATTGCCGAACTGTACGGCCGTGCCTCTGGCTACAGTGTCAGCGACCAGTTCACTGCCTACCCCATCACTGGCGACGCCAGCGACTGGCTGGCCACCCAAAACATCCCTTCTTTCACCGTGGAGCTAAAAACCCACAGCAACACCGATTGGCAAATGAACCTGAATGGCGTGCTGGCACTTTTGGAATTTTACGGCCGTTAAGCAAAGCTCGGCTAGGAACTTTCGGCTCTTAAGCAACTATCATCTATGGTTTACACTTTGTTAACAGCTAATGGTTAATATCCTGGCATAAATATATTCTCCTCCTGTAGCTGAACGGCTCCGCAAGAACTTCTTGCGGAGCCGTTTTCAGTTTGTGCGCTTTTTTGTAGCTGCAGATTCTTTCTGCGTTTTTGCGCTGCTAATTTTGCGCGGAAAGAATCCGCGACTACGGGGTTATCGGCTGTAGGAGATCAGGTTGGCCAACTCCCACACAGCTTCGTCGTTCATTTGCGAGGCGAGGCGTTCGGCGCGGATTTGCAGGTCGCGCATGTTGAACCCTTCGACCCAGTAGCTATCGCGCAGCAGCTCGGCGTACTGGCTCACAACGACGGCCAATTGGTAATGCAGAGGTGCCTCATCGAAAGAGCGGGCCAAGTTTTCGGTGGTGAAAACGCCGTTGATTTCTTTGACGACGCGGGTGTCGGGGTCTTGCCAGCGCAGGTTGACGGTAGCGATGCGTCCCTGTGCTCCTGGCACCAGTTGGACGGCGTAGATGGCAACGGCCGTATGCCCGGCCCCAAATTCAGCAGCGTCAATCGTGTCGTTGCGGAAATCTTCGTCGGCAATAGCCCGGTTTTCGTAGCCGATGAGCCGATACTGCTGCACCACGTTGGGGTCAAACTCCACCTGAATTTTTGCGTCCAGACCAATCACTTGCAGCGTGGACATTATGTTGTCTACAAACAGATTTTCCGCTTCTTCCAGCGTGTCGATGTAGCCATAGTTGCCGTCGCCCTGGTCGGCGAGCTGTTCCATCATGATGTCATTGTAGTTGCCCAGTCCAAAGCCGATGGTGGTGAGCTGGATGCCGGAATCAGCGTAGCCGCGAATTTGGGCGGCGATGCCGTCGGCGCTGGTGTTGCCCACGTTGGCCACGCCATCGCTGGCCAGGATGACGCGGTTGATGCCGTCGAATTTATAGGCGCGGTTGGCTTGTTCGTAGCCGAGCAGCAGGCCCGCTTCCAGATTGGTGGAGCCTTCGGTTTCCAGCGAGTAGATGGCGCTGAGGATGGTGCTCCGGTCGGAGCCGTTGGTGGGGGGCAGCACCACGCGGGCGTCAGAACCGTAGACGACGATGCCGATGGTGTCGTCGGCGCGCATGCGGTTGACCAGGATTTCCAGCGATTGCTTGACCAGGCCAAGGCGATTTTCCTGGGCCATAGAGCCGGAAACGTCAATGACAAAGACCAGGTTAGCAGACGGCCGTACTTCCTCAGAGCTCTCGTACCCCTGCACGCCAATCCGCAAAAAGTAGGTGCCGTCGGTGTGGAACGGGCTGGGCGCGCCGTCGGCGTAGACGGCAAAGGCGGTGTTGGGCGGAATCGCGTACCCCTGGTCGAACGAATTCACAAACTCTTCCACGCGAATCGCTTCGGGTGGTGGCATCAGGCCATCTTGCAGGTAGCGGCGGGCGATGCTGTAGCTGCCGGTGTCCACGTCCAGTGAGAAGGTGGAAAGGTTGTCTACTTCGGTGAGGATGTACGGGTTGACGCCGTACTCTTCAAAAAACATGGCCGAAGGCGTGACTTCTACGCGTGGTGCAGGCGGCTGTTCTGGCGTGGTGCCGCCAGCGGGTGCGGTGGCCAGCGGCAGTGGCGACCCAGCGACAGCGGCGTCTGCGCTTTCTTCCGCAGGGGCTACAGCTTCAACCTCAACCTGTTCAGTCACGATTTCGGTTACCACGCGGGTTACTACGACCGACTCGCCTTCAACAACAATGGTTTCGTTGTCTTGGGTGGTTTCATCAACTGCGATGGGGTCGGTGCCAATACGGGTAACTTCTACAACTTCCGCGGGAGCATTGCTACAGGCAACGAACAGTAAAGCGGCAATGAGCAGGAATAAAATAGAGCGTTTTGTGTACAGTTTCATGATGGGTTCCTTTTAACGAGATATTTTTGGCCACAGAGATCACAGAGGTTTTTGAGGATGGCCTGACAGTTTCTGTGGCTGGATTCTTAAGTTTTGGCGTTTGGTGTATACACTTGGCTTTATAACGACGGCCGTTCTCGTTTGGTTCCCGCATTATGAAAATTAGTGAAAAGTGAAAAGTTTTGGGGAGAAGTTGGTGGGGCAAAAGGCGAGCCATCGGGGGAAATGGCTCGCCTTTTTGTGGGGATAATTGGATTAAGTTGCGGAACGATTGCGCTGGCGGGGCGCAACGGCCAGTACGCGGTATTGAATTTCGCCTACCGGGGCATGGACGACGATCTCATCGCCAACCAGATGGTTTAGCAGCGCCTGGCCTAGCGGCGACTCGTTGGAGATGTACCCTTCGCTGGGATCCGCTTCTGCTTTGCCCACGATGGTGTACTTCTCAATTTCGCCATCGCTGTTTTGCAAGGTGACGGTTTCGCCAATGTTGACAATATCATCATCGTTGCCTGGTGAAATGAGTTGGGCATGGTCTAGCGCGTGCTGGAGTTCGTGGATACGGCCGTCTAAAAATGCCAGTTCCGCTTCGATGAGCATGTATTCGGTCTGATCCATCCAGTCCCCGTTGTTTTTGGCTTCTTGCATTTGCTCGATAGTTTGCGGCCGTTTGACCTTGCGCAACGTTTCTAGCTCATTTTCAAGCTCCGCCAGACCATGTTTTGTTACGTAAATTGGCTGTTCGCTAACCATCATAAGCCCTCTTTTGGCAGGGCGGGCGTTGCTTTTACTTTGGTCCGCCGCTGCTGCTATCTAAGAACCTGTCCGAATATTTGCTACAGAGTTCACAGTAAACTTAGAGGTGAAGATTCATTCCTCACGCTCCTCTTTTTCCTGCTTCGGCTGCACTCAGTACAAGCCTGTGGCTTTTTCGGATAGATTCTAAAAAGAATATTGAAATCTTAGCTGTTGGCTAAAACGGCTTCGCTGGCTTTTGCTGCATGCCGAGGTGAAACGCGAGCCAGGAGCACAGGTACGGTGGCTTTGCGCAAAACCATGTCTGCGACGCTGCCCAGCATCCACCGCAGCACACCGCCACGTCCGTGGGTACTCATCACAATGGTGTCTACATCGTGCGTAGCTGCGGTTTGTAAAATTGTGTCCGCCGGTGGGTGACCAACGACAATTTCCAGATTGACTTGAAACCCCTGGGCGATGAGGTCTTTTTGTTTTTGGCGCAGATATTGTTTCGTTTCTTCTTCAATATTTTGACTGATGTCGTTGTGTATTTTAGTGAAATCAAGCCCTTCACCTACGTAATACGGCACTTGAACGGCCGTAACCAATGTAATTTTGCTGTGAAACTTTTCGGCAACGGCCGTTGCCAATGGTAAAGCCGCTTCTGCCAACTCAGATCCATCCAGCGGCACCAACAAATGCTCAAACATAATTGGCCTCCAAATTGTATAAGGACCAAAAAGAGAGTGCCATCCTAGCGGTCTTTTTTGCCTTGTTTTTGGCGGGATTTTTTCTTCTTTTGCTCTGTTTTGCTGCGCTTGCTTGCCTTTGCTTTCTCTGCCTTGTGCTTATGCACCCGCTCTTTCTTCTTGCGAATGCGTCTTGGCTTTTTCTTGAGCAAATCCTCATCCTTACTCATGGTAAACCTCCAGGATCAAAACACGCTCTTTTGGGACCATTTGATACAGGGAATAACCTGCTGTTGTTTACAATAAAATATCTGTGTAAACGTTCGTCAGTAACAAAATGAACTGAATTTGCTGATAAAAATCATTTCTTTAGAACCCGCCTGCTCCAGTGGAACTGATCGTCACAAATAAGCCATGCCGTTTGTTTTGATGCTGTTGGTATTGTGATAAAATATCAATATGACACAACTAATTGGTGCACTTGCTGGCCGTGGTGTAACACATGATCCCCAAACACCTTCTTTACAAATGACCGATGTTTCGGTGGCGTATGCTGCCGGGTTGCAGGAAATATCGGTTTCTGCGGTGACGGGCAACGGCCGTTCCCACGCCCTCCAAAACATCAACTTCACCGCCCAACGAGGGGAGCGTATTGCCGTGGTTGGCCCCAATGGCGCGGGTAAAAGCACCCTGTTCAAGCTCATTGTGGGCACCGTAAAGCCCAGCGAGGGGCAGGTGCAAATTTTTGGGCATGGCCCCGACGGGCACATTTGCATTGGCTACGTGCCGCAGCGCAACGAGATTGATTGGTCTTTCCCGGTGACGGTGGAAGACGTGGTGATGATGGGGCGGGTAGGGCAAATTGGCCTGTTCCGCTGGCCGCGCCGGGCCGACTGGGAGGTTGTGCGCCACAGTTTGGCTCGCGTGGAGGCGTCTCATCTGGCCAAAAAGCAAATTGGCGAACTGTCTGGCGGGCAGCAGCAGCGGGTGTTCATCGCCCGCGCCCTGGCGCAAGAGGCCGAGCTTTTGCTGCTAGATGAGCCGCTCAATGGCCTGGATTTACCCACGCAGCAAGCCATCTTCGACATTTTAGACAGCCTGCGCCCCGACGGCGTGACGGTGTTGGTGGCCACCCACGATTTGCAGCTGGCGGCCGACCGTTTTGACAAAATTATGTTACTGAATCGGCGGATTATTGCTTTGGCGGAGCCAACGGCCGTTCTCACCGCCGACAATTTACTCCAGGCCTACGGCGGCCACGTTCATCATCTTCCCGGCACAGAGCAGGGTATTTTGGTGGATGATTGTTGTGGACACGATGAACTGCAAGTGATAAGTGAAAAGTGATAAGTAAAAAGTTTGCCCACTTTTCACTTTTCACTTTTTACTCTTCACTCAAAAAAGTATGAACCTCCTCCTCGACCCCCTCCAATTTTCCTTCATCGTGCGGGCGCTGATTGCGGCCGTTTTGGTGGGCATTGTGTGCTCGGTGTTGGGCACGTACGTGGTGCTGCGCGGCATGGCTTTTTTTGGCGACGCGCTGGCGCACACCATTTTGCCAGGCGTGGTGGTGGCTTTTTTGTTAGGCTGGCCTTTGGCGGTGGGGGCGCTCATCATGGGGGTGTTTACGGCCGTTGGCATTGGTGCGCTCAGCAGCAAGGGTGTGGTCAAAGAAGATACGGCGATTGGCGTCATTTTTGCCGGGGCGTTTGCCTTGGGCGTGGCGTTGCTCTCCGCCACAGGTAACTACACTGTGGATTTGGCTCACTTTTTATTTGGCAACTTACTGGGCGTAACGAGTGGGGATTTGTGGGTAACGGCCGTTCTCGGCCTCATTGTTTTGCTCATCGTCTTTTTCTTTTACAAAGAGTTTATGGTCATCTCCTTTGACCCGGTTTTGGCGACAACGCTGCGCCTGCCGGCGACTTTTTTGCGCTACCTGCTGCTGGTGCTCATTGCCGTCACCATCGTCGTGTCGTTGCAGGTGGTGGGCATTGCCCTCATGGTGGCGATGCTGGTAACGCCCGCCGCCGCCGCCTCGCTGCTCACCCGCCGTCTGGCCCCAATGATGGCGATCTCGGCGGCGATTGGCGCGTTTTCCGGGGCGGCGGGTTTGTACACGTCGTACTATTTGGATATTGCTTCGGGGCCAGCGGTGGTGCTGGTGGCAACGGCCGTATTTGCTCTGGCTTACATGTTCGCCCCTGGTCGCGGTCTCGTCTGGCGGCAGCATTGATGTTTGGCCACAGAGCACACAGAGGGAAAAGAGATCATTTTCAGTTGTCATTCCCGCGCAGGCGGGAATCCATTTTTGAGTAACGGTGGATTCCCGTGAAAACGGGAATGACAGGTAATCATCTGTTGTGCCCTGCGGCGAAGAAAAATTATGGACGATAAGAGTTTAGAGACACGCTTAAACAATATCCAGGCCGCTTTGAAGCAAAAAGGGTACCGACTGACCAGCTCGCGCCAGAAGATTGTGCAATCGCTGCTAAGTTGTGGGGGGCACATCACCGCCGATGGTTTGCTGGAAGTGATTCATGAAACGGACAAAACGGTGGGCCGGATGACAGTTTACCGTACGTTGGAGCTGCTTAGCGAGCTGGGTCTCATTCGCCCAGTGTACCAGGGCACTGGCGCGGCGCATTACATTTTGCTAGATGGCGGACACCATCACCACCTGATCTGCTCAGGCTGTGATGCGGTGATTGAATTTGACGAGTGTGGCTTGCAAGATGTGGGAAAGTTGCTGGCGGAGCGGTTTAATTTTGCCATTGAAGGGCATTTGGTGGAGTTTTACGGCCGTTGCCACAACTGCCAGTAAATTTACCGCAGAGGACGCAGAGAGCGCGGAGAAAAATAAAAATCTCTGCGCCCTCCGCATCCTCAACGGTTAGAAAGTTAATTTGTGATGGGCAGACTATTCAGCGTGATGGCTGTATCAATGTAGGCGACGTTCACCCAGCCCACGGTGCCATCGTTCAGGCGCACTTTCAGCCAGCTGGTGTCTGCATTACGACCCAGCAGCGCCACACCTTGATCCTGGTAAACAACGGCCGTTACGCCATATGTAATCCCTGGCCCGGTACGCACATTCAGAGCGGCCGTATCCACCAATCCTGAAGCCGACAACGTTTGTACATTTTCCACTGGTAAGCTGCTAATCGCTACGCTGGGGGTGAGCAACTCAGCGTTGATCCAGCCCTGTGTGCCGCTGCCTATCTGAATCTTCACCCAACTGCTGATGCTGTTGCGTGCCAGCATGGAAACGACCTGCCCCTGATTGGCAACCGTAACAATGCCATAGCCGATGCCCGGCCCAGAGCGCACGTTTGCCGCACCCGTGGAAACCGTTGCTGAGTTGGCGACGGGGACGGGCGTTGCGGGGTTGCTGGCAGGCGTGCTGCCATCCATGATGGGCAAATTGCCAATGGGAACGATTAGCTGGACGTACTGTGCCGCAATCCAGCCTTCCTGGCCATCGCTCAGGCGAACTTTTAGCCAAGTGCTGGCCGCGTTACGGCCAATGGCATTCACCTGCAAGCCCTGGTAAACGGAACCAGTGACCGGGTAATTTGTTCCGGGGCCTGAGCGTAAATTGAGCACGGCACCGGGGGCGACGGGCACGGGCGGCTCCGGTGCGGCCGGACTGTCGGCTAGCGGCAGGCTGCTAATGGCTACGCTGGGGGTAATGAGCGTTACGTTAACCCAACCTTCGGTGCCGTTGCCCAGGCGAATTTTGGCCCAACTGCTGTTGGCGTTGCGGCCCAGCAGCATAACCGTTTGACCTTGGGAAACGGCCGTTAACACGCTATACGTCACCCCTGGCCCAGATCGCACATTGAGCGCTCCGGTAGCAACCAACGCCGTAGCAGAACTTGTTGGGGCTGTTGTTGAATCGGCCAGCGGCAGGCTGCTGATGCTGACGTTGGGGGTGATGTAGGCGCTGGCGGCATTCACCCAGCCTTGCGTGCCGTTGCTCAGGCGAATTTTGGCCCAGGTGCTGTCCGCGTTGCGGCCAATGAGGCTAACGATGTTGCCCTGGTAGACAACGGCGACGGCTGGGTAGGCCAGGCTGGGACCGCTGCGCACGTTGAGCGCCCCGGTGGCAATGGTGGCGGCTGCCCCGCTAACGGCCGTTGCCGTCGGCATTGGCGTGTTGGTGGGCTGTGCTGTGGCGCTGACAGTTGCCGTGGGGGTAGATGTGGCTGTGGTTGGTGTCGTTACGGGCAGCGTGTTGATGGCCACACTGGGGGTAATGTAGGTGGCGCTGGCGTTCACCCAGCCGCGCACTGTAGCCGCCGTTTGGATGTAGGCCCAACTGCTATCTGCATTACGACCCAGCAGCGTGACGGTAGCCCCTTGATTGACCGTCGTAACGACGCTGTAGGTGATGCCTGGCCCAGACCGCACATTGAGTTGCCCCGTGGCAACTACGGCCGTTGCCGTTTGGACATTGGTTTGCCTGGCGAAAACCTGGCTCGTCAAGAACAACATTGAGAAGGCAATTAAGACGAAGAACCATTTTTTACCCAGATTGTTAGCCAATCGGTTCATAGTTGTCCTCCTTGAGGTGACATAACGTTCGACAACAGTATAGACCAGAACCCCTCATAGCCGCAAGAGCAAGATTTTGACTGCATCAATTATTTTCGCAAAACCGCTTGCCCCCCGGTATAATCGCCGGTGGGTTTTCGGTAGAAACCCAAATGGATCATGAGGAGCAAAATCTATGGAACAGCCCACTCCCCGTATTTTAATTGCCAAGCCCGGTTTAGATGGTCATGACCGTGGCGCAAAAGTGGTTGCCCGTGCCTTGCGTGACGCAGGTATGGAAGTCATTTACACGGGTTTGCGCCAGACGCCAGAGATGGTAGTGGAAGCGGCTTTGCAAGAGGATGCCGATGCCATCGGCTTGAGCATCTTATCTGGGGCGCATATGCCGCTGGTAAAACGTATTCTTGAATTGATGCATGAGCAGGAGATGCAGGATGTCCCCCTCTTTTTAGGCGGCATCATTCCAAATGAGGATGTGCCCGTGCTTCGAGAGTTGGGCGTAACCGGTATCTTCGGCCCTGGTGCCAACATGAACGAAATTATTGAGTTTATTTGGCAAGCCGTGGGGCAAAATTCAGCCGGGGCTGCGGCGTGAAAGAGTTGCTGGAGTCGGCGCGGCGGGGCAAGATTCGGGCGATTGCCCGGTTGATCACCCAGGTAGAAAACAGTCCTGCGGCAGCCGAGCAGGCGGTGCAGGCGCTCTATCCCCATACTGGTAAAGCTCACATCGTTGGTATTACCGGCTCGCCTGGCGCTGGCAAAAGTACGGTGGTAAACGCGCTGGTCAAAATGCTGCGTCAGCAGGAGGCACGAGTTGGCATTGTGGCGGTGGACCCTAGCAGCCCGTTCACCGGGGGCGCTTTGTTGGGCGACCGGGTGCGTATGCGGGATTTGTCCGGCGACCCCGGTATTTTTATTCGCAGTATGGCCTCGCGGGGCAGCCTGGGTGGCTTGGCGCAAGCTACGGCTTCGGTTGTTAAGGTGCTGGATGCAGCGGGGTATGATTTTATTTTGGTGGAAACGGTAGGTGCAGGGCAGGCGGAGGTGGATATTGCCAATGCGGCTCACACGACGGTGGTGGTGGAAGCGCCAGGTATGGGGGATGAGATCCAATCTATCAAAGCTGGCATTTTGGAAATTGCGGATATTTTGGTGGTGAACAAGGTGGATCGCCCTGGGGCAGACCGGACAGTGCGCTCTTTGAAGATGATGCTGCATTTGGGGCCTGTGGGTGGTACGCGGCGAAGCGGCCGTATTTCTGCCAACAATGTTCAGGAAAATTCAGGAGGCTGGGACATTCCCGTGATCGAGACGATTGCCACGGAGGGCAAAGGCATGGCCGAACTGGCGGCTACGCTGGGGCGGCACATGGCCCATTTGCGCCAAAGTGGCGAGTGGCTTCAGCGGGAGCGGGATCGGAGCTGGCGAGAGATCGAGATGCTGCTGCAACGTCGGTTTATGCACCAGTTTCAGGCGCAGGTTCCTTTAGAGATGCGAGAGGGTTTGTTAACGGCCGTTGCCGAGCGAGCAGTTGATCCGTATACGGCCGTTAATCAATTATTGGCAAAATCAGATGAAAATATGTAAAGGTAGAAGAATTCGTTCATGATGGCATACGGAGATATTAAACTGTTTGCCGGGTCTGGTTGTCCAGAACTGGCACAGCGCATTGCAGATTATATAAACATTCCCCTCAGCAGCTGGGACATTGTGGAATTCCCCAATGAAAACCTGTTTGTAAAGTTACATGGCAGTGTTCGGGGGCAAGATGTGTACCTGATTCAAAGCCATTCTAGGCCAGTACACCGCAACATCATGGAAACCCTCATCGCCATTGATTGCCTAAAGCGGGACTCGGCGTCGCGAATTACAGTGGTAGTGCCCTACATGGCGTACTCGCAAAGCGACAAGAAGGATCAGCCTCGCGTTCCCATCTCTGCCCGGTTGCTGGCCGACATGATTGAAGTTGCTGGGGCCGATCGCTGGATGACGATTGACCTTCATGCCCAACAAATCCAGGGATTCTACAAAATCCCGGGTGACTCTCTGACGGCTTTTCACATTTTGGTGAATTACTTTCTTAAAAAGAAGCTAGATGCCGTCGTTGTTACCCCTGACCTTGGGTTTGCCAAGCGGGGGCGCAACTTTGCGGCAGAGCTAAATTTGCCCCTTGCGTTTGTGGAAAAACGGCGGTTCGGCAATCAAAATGAAAGAGAAGCTTTGTCACTGATAGGTAACGTGACGGACAAAGATGTCATTATTGTGGATGATTTGGTGGATACAGCCGGATCGATGAGAGAGGCAGTTCAGCTGGTAAAATCAATGGGGGCGAAAGATGTGTATGTTCTTTTTACCCATCCAGTGCTTTCAGACCCTGCCACGGAGCGTTTGGCCAGCCTGGGAATTAAAGAGATTGTGACAACCGATACGATACCGATTCCTCCGGAAAAGATGCTGCCCAATATTACGGTATTATCTGTGGCGGAGCTGTTGGGAGAAGTGATTTTGCGTTCGCATGAGGGGCGCAGCGTGGGTGAATTGTTTAACGAGTAGGTGTGGGCGTGAGGTGGAGAGGGTGAAACGGCCGTTTCTACTCTAACAAAAAATTAAGGCAACTCTGTTACACTACGCCTCTTTTGTATGAAAATTAAATTTAAGTAGAAGTGGGCTTATGTTCAAAAAACTAGTTTCCAAAATAGTTGGTGATCCCAACAAAAAAATTATTAACGATCTGAAACCGCTTGTAGATGAAGTGGCGGCCCTGGAGTCACAGGTTCAGCAATATTCAGTGGATGAACTGCGGGCAAAAACGGCCGAACTTAAAGAGCGCTATGCCGCCGGGGAAACGTTAGACGACCTGTTGGTAGAAGCGTTTGCCCTCGTTCGCGAAGCATCCGTGCGTACTACCGGCCTGCGCCACTATGATGTGCAAATCATGGGTGGCCTTTTGCTCCACCAGGGAGAAGTGGTCGAGATGCGGACGGGTGAAGGTAAAACCCTGGTAGGAACCCTGCCCCTCTTCCTCAATGCACTCACCGGGCGTGGCGTACATCTGGTTACGGTAAATGAATATCTCGCTCGTCGTGATGGCGGCTGGATGGGCAAAATCTTTCATCTGCTTGGCTTAAACGTCGGCTGTATTGGTCCCCAGAAATTCTCGGCGCTGTACGACCCCGACTATGTGAACCCTGGCGCAGAACTGGAAGATGAGCGTCTGGTTCATTGGCGACCCACCACCCGCAAACAAGCCTATTTGGCGGACATCACCTACGGCATCAGCAGCGAATTTGGCTTTGATTACCTGCGCGACAACATGGCCACCAGCCGCGACAAGCTGGTACAGCGCGATCTTGTTTTTGCCATTATTGATGAGGTGGACAACGTCCTCATAGATGAAGCCCGGACGCCGCTGATCATTTCTGGGCCGGCCGACCGCTCTGGCAAGGAGTACAGTCGTTTTGCCGATTATGTCCGTCGCCTGCGTAAAAATACGGCCGAAGAAGAGGAAGAACCCAACGGCCATTATGATCTCGACGAAAAGAGCCGCAGCATCAGCTTAACCGATATTGGCATTGCCGAAGTCGAACAGCGCATCCCCGAACTGGATATTGACGGGGGCGATAGTTTGTATGATCCCCGCTTCTTCCACCTAACCTACTACCTGGATAATGCCCTCAAGGCGCAATATTTGTACAAACGAGATGTGCAGTACGTGGTGCAAAATGGCGAAGTTATCATCGTGGATGATTTTACGGGTCGCCTCATGGCTGGCCGTCGCTACTCCGAAGGTTTGCACGAGGCGATTGAAGCCAAAGAAGGCGTGCAGATTAAGCGGGAAACCGTGACGGTGGCCACCATCACCCTGCAAAATTACTTTCGCCTGTTCGAGAAGTTGGCCGGCATGACCGGTACCGCTCTCACCGATGCGGAAGAGTTCGACAAAATCTATGAGCTTGGCGTGACGCCCTTGCCCACCAATGTGCAATACATTGTGGATAACAACCTTTTGAACCTGGAAGAGAAAAAGGTGAAGGTTGAAAATGCGGAGCAGATTGTGTATCTGAACCCAGAAACGCAAGCGCCCCGTTTTTTCAAGCGTCTGGATCATGCCGACCAGATTTATGGCACAGAAGAGGCAAAAGATAAGGCGATTGTGCGTGAAGTGCAGCGTGTGGTGGATAGCGGCCGTCCGGTTTTGGTCGGTACTACTTCCGTTGAGCATTCGGAGACGATTGACCGCTTACTGACACAGGCCAAAATTCCGCACACGGTGCTGAACGCCAAAATTCACCAGTCTGAGGCGTTGGTAGTGGCGCAGGCGGGTCGCAAAAGCGCCGTAACCATCTCCACAAACATGGCTGGTCGTGGTACCGATATTTTGTTGGGTGGCAACCCTGAGGGTTTGTCGGCGGAATTGCTGGAACGGGAGATGTTTAAACGGCCGTTGCTCATCCAACTCATCTTTAAATATCTGGAAGAAGGCGAAGACGCTGCCAAAGAGTTCACCAGCCGTAACAGCAAGCTGGATGACGACCTCGTCCCCTGGCTCATCGCCGAAAAAGAAAAAATGGATGCCGCCCTGGTCGAAATTGAAGAGGTCCAGGTGATAGGCTACCTCACCCGCATTCTGGGCGAAGAATACGCGCTGGATTACGAAGAAATTCGCCACGCCTTGCGCCTGATCACTGGCGGCGACCTCGGCGAAGCCCGCGAATATCTTGAAGAACTGGACAAAGATGTGGCCCTGGTTGAGGAAGCCATTCGCCTGCGTGATCTGTACATAGGCTATCAGCGTGCCCAGGGCGACAACGGCCTTCTGGCCCAATACCTGGCGGAAACCTTGTTTGAGCAGCATTACATTGCTCGCGCCGCCCTGGTACGCGCCGTGCTCAACGACGAACAAGCTGAAGCAGAAAAAGTGGTGCAAACGGTTCCCGGCATCTCGCGCCAATGGATTAAGAAAATCGCTGATTTGCGCCGGGAAACGGAAGTAGAGCGCAAAGAGGTATGGCAGCTTGGCGGTTTGCACGTGATTGGCTCCGAGCGACACGAATCCCGCCGCATTGATAACCAGCTGCGTGGTCGTGCCGCACGTCAGGGCGACCCCGGCTCCTCGCGCTTCTTCCTCTCCCTGGAAGATGATCTCATGCGCCGATTCGGCGGTGAGCGGTTGAAGAGCTGGATGTCCAAAGGGCTACTCTCTAGCATTCCAGAGGATATGCCACTGGAATTTGGCGTGCTGGATCGCATGATCGAAAGCGCTCAGGAGCGTGTAGAAGGATACAACTTTGATATCCGCAAAAACATTGTGGAATACGATGATGTGATGAACAAGCAGCGTATGGCCATCTACAACCAGCGTCGCGCCATTTTGATGGGAGAAGGCATTGACTACGATTCTCGTATTGATGATGCCTTTGCCACCTCCATTGCCCAATTGGTAGATAACTATGTAGACAACTACGTTGGCTTTATGCAAGGCGAAATCAATCGCGTGGTTACCGAGTTCACCACTGAAGCCACCGATGTGATTAACCTGAATGCTGTCATTGCCCGTCTCCGTGGGTATTTGCCGGATATTGTTGGCCTGGATAAAGCTGAATTGGCTGAACTATCTGGCGAGCGGCTGGTTGATCGCTTGATGGTTATGGTGCATGAAAATGTTGAAAATGGAGCCAATATTTACCAGCTTTTGCGGGCGATGGGGCGCTTTTTGCCCTTGCTGCCGCCCATTCCAAATTTGGCAAGCCTGGCCATGCGCAAATCTGGTCAGGTACAGGGCAAGGAAAACATTCGGCGAGAGTACCTGGCACGGGTACAAACTTTTTATGATGAGTTTGTGGCTGACCATGTAGATATGCCAGATGAGGATCGGGAAGGCATTTGGAATGATGCCGAAGATGATTTGAATGAGGCATTTGGTGGTTTTAACCTGGACGGGCTTTCGGTAAAAACGGCCGAATACCGCCAAAACCGCTTTTCTATCCAGGCCAATGCTGCTTTGCGTGACTTGCTGTTAAATACCCTCTCAGCCCTAAACGGCGACCAGCTAGAGGTGGCCCTGAAATCATATGTAAGCAAGCAGCAAGAAAAATGGCGGCAGCAAATTGGTGATGAAGAGTACAGTAACTTTCAACGGCTGCTGCTGCTCAACTCCATAGACCGTGAGTGGCGAGATTACCTGACCGCTGCCGATGACCTGCGGCGCGAAATTGGTCTGGAAGCTGTTGGCCAGCGCGATCCCAAAGTGCAGTACAAAATTCGCTCGGCGCAAATGTTCCAGGACATGCGCAACAATATCGAACAAAATATCGTGGACCGCTTCTTTTTCCAGGTGGAGCAGCATCGTGCCTTTGTCCAAAAGCAGGAGGCAGAAATTGCGTACCAGACCCAAGCGCGTGATGCAGGCTACCAAGTGGTAAAGCGTGACAAAGGGCAGGGCGTAGAGCTGCGTCGTGATATGCCCAAGGTTGGCCGTAATGATCCATGCCCTTGTGGCAGCGGCAAAAAGTATAAACATTGCCATCTTAAAAAAGATGCAGCGGCCCAATCTTCTAGTGCAGCAAATGGGCGGCCCAACACTCAGGGCGCTGGCAAAAAGCGCCGCCGTCGCCGTTAACGCGAAATGATAAATTGAATGTTTAGCGGCTTGTTAAGATAAAGATTTTCCTTAACAAGCCGCTTCATTTCGTTAGACGGAAGGACAGAGATTTTGGGGATACTTTTGGGGCAAATAACTTTTTACGGCTCTTTCACTTTGGATAATTGACGACTTAACTAAAACATGGTTACATGTTGGGGCTTGGATAAGCCTAAAATTTCTGGCTTCATTTGTGCGTACTTTTTGCTAAAAGTTAAGAAATAGTCATTTTGGTCACTTTTTTAGCCGTAGAGCAACGGACCAGATGTTAAAACAATGTAGGATTTTACACTGATTGGCCTATGCCCCACCGTAACGATCAGCTTTCAGCCCTAAATGCTTTGCAACGCAACTTATTGACTGCCACTTCTTGGGAGTCTGTACGTTCGATAGTTGAATCTTTTGCCGTTGAGAATCTTGCCGTTCAATCTGCTCTGATTGTTCCGCGCTTTGAAGCGCATGAGAACAACTGGCCTATTGGTGGCACTGGCTTCTCGCTTCAACTGTCCTCTTTGCCGAAAAACCAAGAGTTGGCGGCGCTAACGGCCGCTTTAATTGCCACTTCCCCCTTTGTTCACCGACAACCTGCGTTTAGTGCTAACCAACAAGCGTTGTTGGTGGCTGTGAGCCGGGCGATTATTGACCAGCAACAGTTTGACATGATTGTTGGCCGGATTCGTGATGCGTTTGCTGGGGCGTTCCCTGGGTGTCGCGCGCGGCTGGTACTGGTTGATTCCGAGAAGGGTGATGTTGCCTTACATTCAATGTTTGGGTTGCCGGATGGCTGGTTACCTGTGGGCACAGACTATGTATTGCAGGCTTTGCCGGAGGCGGCAGCGTTGGCAGATGGCCCTCAGCTTCTTTTGCCAATCATGACGGCGAAGGGGCGGGTGGAGGCTGCGTTGCAGGTGATGTCTGAAGGTGGTGAAGATTTGGTGGGGGAAACGGCCGTATTCTCCCTCATTGCTGGTTATTTGGGTGTGGCTCTCAGCCAGCAGCGGCTCATTAAGCAAGCGTGGCAGCGTGCCAATCAGCTAGAAACCATTTATCGGGTTACCGAATCGGTACGTGTCTTAAAGCCTCTTCAGCAAACATTGCAAGAGATTCATGATCAGCTGCTTCATATTTTTAACCCGCCTACCTGCTATATTGCGCTGGTAGACAATCGTGAAGACGTTGTTGAGTTCCCTTGTGTGCTGGAAAATCACCAGCGCATCAATCGCCAATCTATTCCTTTGGGAGATCAGGATAGCCTGGTCGCTTGGGTTGTGAGTAATAATGTGCCGTTTGCTACTGGCAATTGGCTAGCAGACGAAAAGCCTGTCCCAGGGATTCTTGGCGAAGGTTCGCCCTGCTCGGTGATTTGCGTGCCGATGCGGCTACATGGCGAGGTGCTGGGCGCTATTTCGATTCAAAGTGATGCGCCAGAGGCTTTTGATGCGGCCGATTTTCAAACATTAACGGCCGTTGCTGCCCACGTCACCGTAATTATCAAGAATGCCCGCCTGTATTCCCAAACCCGTGAGCTGGTTGACCGGGGCGCTCATGATTATCAAACGGCCGTTGCCCTTCGGCAGGCTATCGCGGTGATTAGCACTACCTTGCAAGCAGACACCGTTGTTAACCATCTCCTATTAGCCCTAAGAAACGTTGTGTCTTATCACAACGCCTTTGCCTTTTTGCTCGACGAACACGAGTTGAAGTTAGTTTCCAGTCGAGACTTCTATGATCGTTTATTACCGATAGGTGTGGAAGAAGCTGAAACTGCCTGGCGAGATCATCCCCTTGTGCAAAGCATTCTTAGAAAAGAAGAACTTATTCGCATTGATGATGTGCGCACTGATGAACGTTGGCAAACCGTGCCACATCTGGAAAATACACGCTCCTGGATGGGTGTGCCACTTAAAGCAGGTGGCGTTTTGTTGGGCATCCTTATCTTCGATAGCCAAATTGCCAGCGCTTTTGATCAACGTGTTGAGTGGCTGGCTTCAACACTGGCTGCCCATGCTTCAGTTGCCATACAAAATGCCATGCTCTTTCAGCAGACAGAACAGCAACTGGCTGAACTAAGCACACTTTATCAAGCCAGTGCAACCATGACAGCTAATCTGGATCAAGATTTTGTGTTGCAAACCGTGGTTTCAGAAATGGTGCGTGCCTTGCAGGTAGATAGTTGCACCATCTTTGTGTGGGACGAAGATTTGCAGAAACTGTATCCCGCTGCTCATAAAAATCAGGTGTACATCAAAACGCTTGGCCAGGAAAACGATGCTGGCATGACGGGATTGGGCACGATTGACAACCTGTCTTCACAGGTTGTGGTGCAACGTGTTTTTGAGACACATCAAATTGAGCAGATTGCTGATTCTGAAAGCTTAAGTGAGGATGCGGCCGAGTTATTACACGCTGCTGGACTTCAGGCCGTCATTTTGGTGCCATTGGTACGTCGAAACAAGGTTTTGGGTTTATTGGCTTTAGGCGATGTAGCAGAGCAGCGTACTTATTCGCCAGGACAACTGCGTTTAGCGCAAAATTTGGCAGGGCAGGCAGCTGTGGCAATTGAACATGCTCATTTATTTGGACAAGCACAACGACGTATTGAAGAATTATCTACATTTCACGAAATAGTTTTGCGTTTAAATGAACCGCTAAAGCTAAATGTGGTGCTAGATACAATTACGGAATCAGCCCTGAAGCTGATCCCGGCAACGAATCTTCATATCTTTTTATATGATTCTGAGACCCAAGCGTTTTCTAAAGGCTCAGCTTTGTGGCGAGACGGCCGTCGGACTGCTGCTGTGCCAAAATTGCGCCCAGCAGGAACCGGGCTTACCGCCACAGTTGTACAAGAGGGTCGCCCGATTGTTATTAATGATGCGCCTAAGCACCCCTTTTTCCAGAGCAAGCCGGCCAGCGAATGGGGGATTTGTGCTATTGCCGGTTTTCCGCTGAAGTATGGAGAAAAAATCATTGGCGCATTCACCGCTACCTATTTGTATCCCCATACTTTTAGCGAAGATGAATTGTTGCTTTTAAATTTATTAGCGGAACAGGCCGCTGTGGCTATTCGCAATGCCAGTTCGTTTGCTGAGTCTCAAAGGCGCTTGCGCGATATGTCTGCACTAGTTGACATGGCTAAACAGGTCACAGGCAATTTGAAGTTGCAATCTGTTTTGCAAACGACAGTCCGTATTTTGCAAGGGTTGATGAATGCCCGCGCCAGCACCATTACTATGCTTACGGATGATGGAGTCGGCTTGATTGTAAAAGCGGCCGTTGGTATCAACCCGGAGTTTATGAACGCCCGAATGGAGTTGGGAGAAAGTATTTCTGGTGTGGTCGTGCAAAATGCCGAAATGGTTTACATTCGGGATTCGTATTCTGATCCAGATTTTCTGTTTTTTGATGAAGTTGTGCGCAGCTTGTTGGTAGTGCCACTTATCGTTCGTGACAAGCCGGTGGGCACGCTGACCATTGATAGCGATAGACCCCATGCTTTTACAGAATCAGATACCCAGCTGATGACAATTGCGGCGGCGCAGGTTAGCGTAGCTATTGCCAACGCCCGCCTATTTGAAGAGCTTGAAGATCGGGCAGCGGAACTGGCAGTGGCGTATGATGAGTTAAAGGAAAGCGACCGATTGAAGGATGAGTTGGTACAAAATGTTTCGCATGAGCTGCGAACGCCGCTGACCTTTGTGAAAGGATATGTTGATCTGTTAATGGATGGCGATAAGGGGTTGCTTACACCGGAACAGCAAGAATATCTGCAAATCGTTTCAGACAAAACAGACGATATCACGCGTATCATTGAAGATATTATTACGTTGCAGCGGATTGATTCAGGAAATTTGCAACTTGAAGTGATGCCGATGGCAGATTTGTTAAAAACGGCCGTTGTCAATCATCGTCTTGTCGCAGATAAAAGAGGCCTCTCAATTACCCATACCATCCCAGAAGGCACGATGGGCCTGGTGCGGATAGACAAAGGGCGCATTAACCAGGTGTTGGATAACCTGATTGGCAATGCGTTTAAATTCAGCCCAGATGGCGGTATGATCCATCTTTCTATGGCTGAAAACGAAAATGAGGTGCTGGTTTCTGTTCTGGATGAAGGGATTGGTATGCCTCCCGAAAAACATCAGCGCATTTTCGAACGGTTTTATCAGATTGATGGCTCCTCACGCAGACGGTTTGGGGGAACGGGTATTGGCCTTGCTATTGTGAAGCGCATCATTGATGCGCATGATGGCAAAATTTGGGTTGAAAGCGAGATTAACAAGGGGAGCGCTTTCTTTTTTACCCTGCCAATTGTAAAACAGGATATTGCAGAACAGGTGCCTAACCTGCCATAATAGGCCATCTTTCGCATTTTTGTAAACAATGACGTCGTTCATAAACGCGCTATAATCAGACTTGTGTGAAGTAAAGAAACTATTTTGGCAAAAGTGAGCAAACTGTGGCTGATTTAAAATCGTTGCCGAAGATCGATCTGCATCGTCACCTGGAGGGTTCTCTGCGGCTGGAAACCTTGTTGGAGATAGCCCGCAAGTACAAGCTAAAAATCCCTGCAGATAATTTGGAAACGTTACGGCCGTATGTACAGGTAACCAACGACCCAGCCACACATGAAGCATTTCTCGCCAAATTTGAAGTCCTTCGCCATTTTTACCGTACCCCAGAACTCATTCATCGTCTTGTATATGAAGCTGTTGCCGACGCAGCTGAAGATAACATCAAATATTTAGAGCTGCGTTTTAGCCCCCAGGCGCTTACCCGCGTGCGCGGTTTTTCTATGGCCGATGCCGCAGATTGGGTCATTGAGTCGGTAGCGCAAGCAGAAGCGGATTACGATATTCAAGTGGGTTTAATCGTCACGTTGGTTCGGCATGATCCCATTCAGCAAGCGCGTCACGTCGCTGAAATTGCTTTTGAGCGTTATGGCAAAGGCATTGTCGGACTGGATCTGGCAGGTGATGAGGTGAAGTTCCCCTCACGGCCGTTTACCCCCTTATTTAAAGAAGCAAAACAAGTTGGGTTGGGTATCACCGTCCATGCCGGGGAATGGGCCAGCGCTTTTGGGGTACGTGAAGCTGTGTTGGATTTATATGCAGACCGAATTGGGCATGGTGTGCGTACCCTGGAAAACTCCGAGATTTTGCGGCTGGTACGTGACCGCCAAACTGCATTTGAAGTTTGCCTGACGAGCAATTTGCAAACTGGCGTGGTACACCAAATGGATCACCATCCGCTGGTAGACATGCTGGATGTAGGGTTAAACGCAACAATCAACACAGATGATCCCAGCATTAGCAACTGCACCCTGACAGATGAATATGAAATTGCGGTTCACAGGCTAAAAATTGGCTATACTGCTTTGCGGCAATCCATTATGATGGCGGCAGCAGCTGCTTTTTTGCCTCCCAATGGGCAACAGGCGCTGGTGCAAAAATTTGATGCTCTTCTCCCTGAATCAGCTGCCGTAGACGGCCGTTCCCCCCTCAGTATTTCCTAACATCACAACAACAATTACGTCGCTTCCCACTCCTGCAGCGCCCGTTTTATCATCGCCTGGATGCGTGGGTCGTCAATTTCACGCGGCCGTTCATAACGCCGCCCATCAACTTCAATTACCAACCCTCCCTTGGCATCCTGTACCAAATGAATTTTTCGCGCTGCCAGCTCTGGGTCTGTAAGCAGGTGGCGTTGCAAAATGGCATCCACCTGTTCAACCAGACTCAACATCTTGTTAGCGCTGGCTTCGGTAGAGGCAGGGCGGCGGCGCAAATTTGTTAGCAACGAGGGTGAAGGTTTGGGGCCAGATGTTTTAAGCGCATCTCTTTCCGCTTCCATGCGATTTACAAAGCGTTGCGCTTCTTCATCGGTGCTTTCTACTGTGGTGGAAGGTGTGGGGCTGGCCTGGGGTGGGGCGAGTGGCGGGGCTACGCCAGCATCTACCAAGTTTTGGTAGCCGCCAACAAAGGTGATCAGTTCGCCAATTGCCGCCTGCATCAGCTGCCGCACATTGGCTTCCGTTATGTCACTGATTTTCTCATATCTCGTGCCATTAAAGCTAACAACCAGCTTGCCCATCGGTGGGACACGTAAAACCCGCATGATTTCAATTTCGTTCTGCATAATATCCTCTTATTTTTGACAATTGGCACAAAAATGGGTGCTGCGCCCACCTAAAACAATGCGGTCAATCGGACGGCCGCATTCATAGCAAGGTTCCCCCGTCCGCCGAAAGACAGCCACGGCGTTTTGCATATCTCCCTTGCTGCCGTCTGGTTTTACATATAGTTCAATGCTGGCACCTTCCCGCTCAATGCCCATATTGAGCACTTTTTGGATGGCTTTGTGCAGCGAAGCAAGTTCTGGCTGGCTCAAGGTGTTGGCCGGGCGGGTGGGGTGTAGTTTGGCATAAAACAAGGCTTCATCTGCATAAATGTTGCCAATGCCGGCGATGCGTTCCTGGTCTAACAATAAAGGTTTGATGGCACGGGTACGGCCGTTTAACCGGTCAGCTAAAATTTCCGGGGTGAAGCTGGACTCTAGTGGCTCTGGCCCCAGCTTGCCCAAAATCTCATGCGGGTGCTGTACCAAATACACCCGGCCAAACTTGCGAATATCCCGAAAACGCAACTCCTGTCCGTTATCCAACTCAAACACGGTATGCACATGCTTGTCGGTGGGTTCGTCGGCATTGACTACGGAGAGATGCCCAGACATTTTCAGGTGGGCAATGAGCGTTTCGCCATGCGTCAGGCTAAAAACCAAATATTTGGCGCGGCGGTTGATTGTTTGTACCCGACAACCATGAATTCGCACCCTCAGCTCATCCAGCGAAGGTGTACCGATATGGCGGGGCCAACCGTTGCGCACGCCCGTGATGGTACGGCCGATTAACGGCTGGCGTAAAGCACGGACAACAGTTTCTACTTCTGGCAGTTCGGGCATATTTAACTTTCCCTAAAGTCTGCTCCGTATTATACCCTGAACGGGGTTAGGTCTCCATTAGAAACGGCCGTTTGCCAGGTTCTGTGCCCCGTTTTGCTTCTTTGACAAACCAGCCTGCTCTCTACTAAACTTTGGGCAGCAAACCAAGCAGGGAGAACCAGCTTATGTATCCAGAAGACCGGGTTTTGGTGGCATATGTGCCCAAGCCAGCCGATTTTGAGATTGTGCAAACGGCCGGTTGGTATCGCATTCCCCAAAAACATGCCCCCAAAGGATTGCACGCCGAATATTTTGCCTTTTACTTTGGCCGCCACTTTGGTTCGCAGAAATGGGCCATTCATTACTACGCGCCGCAGGTGGGCAACGAACTAACTACCCGGCTGGCTCTGTTTCCCGATCAGCCAAACCATCCGCGAGCTAATGAGATGTATTACAAGGTGCAGCTTGGCCCGCTGCAAACGTTGGCACAGCCAATCGTAAGTTTGCGGTGGCGACGCATTACATTTTTGCACACAACCTGGGATCGCTTCCAAGATGCCAGCGAAATTAACGATCTGTTTGTAGATGGTGAGCCTTATGTGGATCGGCTATACGCCACGTTAAAAGAGCGCGGCATTCAGGCCGAGCGTAACTACAGCGTGCGGGAACCTGGTGGTGAGTATGTGTTGCCGCTGGTCATTTTGTGTAAAAACGGCCGTGTTGCACCAACGCATATCGAATTAAGCCAAAAACAAACAAATCCTGACCAGCTTGCACAAGAACTTGCTCAGCGTGTAGCCGACGCAGGTGGACAGCTCAACCCCACAGCAATCATTCGGTGAACGTAATTAAAATCGTAATTTTTTTGCAGCAACATCCATGATAGAAACTCCAATTGTGATATGATGAGAGCAGCCTACAAGTAGGGCAATGGTTTATGATTTTTCAATTTTCTACCCTGGTTGTAAAGAGTTTGTATTAAATTCAATGTTTTTGCACAGTATTGTAAGTGATATTGACGATTTGCTACCTCAGTCGCCATTTGTGCGGTCTGGAGGTAGCTTATTGATGATGGTTGGGTTGCCGGGCACCGGCAAATCATCTGTGGTAGAAGGGCTGGCCCAATTTATGCCCTTTGTGGTAATTAGCACCGACAATATTCGGCTGCATTTGCGCAACCAGCCAACCTACACTGCCGCCGAAATGATGCTGGTGTATGAAGTGTGTTACTCCATCATCGAATCTCGCTTGCGCGATGGGCAGCGCGTTATTTTTGATGCGTCCAACTACCTTTCTGCACGGCGTGAGCACCTGATGAAGTTAGGCAAGCGGGCTGGCGCTCCCGTGGCCGTTTGTTACGTGCAAGCCGCTCAGGAAACGATTCGTCAACGGCTGTTTAAGCGCAACAGTGGCCAGCGGCGCGAAACCGATTTGTCAGATGCGGACTGGTCTGTGTATAAATGGATGGTGGAAGCTCAGGAACCTGTGGTGGGTGAGCATCTCATTTTAGATACAACTGATACGCCGCCCAACGTTTTGGCGGAAAAACTATTTTATTACTGGCTGAAGTGTGAAGAAACCGGCGCAAGCGACCCTGATATACAATCCTCTAGCTGGGCCCGCCAATTTAGCAGCGCCGATGGCCTTGGTCGCTGATCTGTGGCAGGCGCGTGGCTGGCGCGTGAAAATTCAGCCTACCCAAGCTCCCGGACATGCAACAGAGTTAGCCCAACAGGCCGCCGTAGCTGGTCACCAGCTGGTGTTTGCCGCTGGCGGCGATGGTACTTTGGGGGAGGTGGCCAACGGGTTGGCGGGGACTACCACGATTATGGCCCCGCTGCCGGTGGGCACGGCCAACTCGTTTGCTCGTGAGCTGAACATGCCGTTGCCGCTGTTTCGTGGGCGGCACCAACTGCTGAAGGGAGCAGATTTGCTGTTGAACGGCCGTATTCACCAGATGGACCTGGGCTATACCACCGACGCGACGGGAAACGGCCGTCATTGGCTGCTCTGGTCCGGGGCTGGGGCCGATGGGTACCTGGTGGAGCATATCGAGCCGCGTCCCAAATGGTCCAAAAAGCTGGGGCGGTTGGGCTACATGGTGCAGGGCATTGCCTTGTCGGCTAAATATCCTACAGTTGAAGCCAGGATTGAGATAGACGGCCGTCTTTTTGAAGATCACTATTTGCTGGCGCTGGTCAGCAACTGCCGCCTGTACGCGGGTGGCGGCATCACCATCAGCCCGCAGGCCAAGCTGGATGATGGCTTGTTTGAGGTATGGCTGTTCCAGGGCAAGCACATCTACAAAATGTTCCAGTATGGCGCACTCATGAAGGCGGGACGGCGAGACTATCCCGGGATGGAGCTGGTGTACGGCCGTTCCATCACCATCCACACCAACCCCACCATGCCCTGCCAAACCGACGGTGAACCCAGCGGACAGACCCCCATCACCTGCACCCTCAAGCCCGGCGCATTGCGGCTGCTGGTGCCTGCCTCTGCCCCGGATGATTACTTTGAGAAGCCGGGCATTGCCCTCAAGGATTGTTTCGACCTGTAAACGCCCCTGTTAGACAGCAACTACATAAATTTTGAGCTATTTTGCGCCAAAGCAGGCGAGGTTCGGTTGGCTGCTAACGTGGCCTAATCTGATCAGTTGTGTGCGGAACGGCCGTTGCCTGGCACCAATTTTGGCAAATCAATTAAAAACTCTTTACAAAACATGAACAATTTGATAATATATGGACAATATCGTAACAGAGCTTGCCGGATAGTCCGCATTTAGACTCAAAATTGCCAGCAGCTTTGTGATTAATTAAGTCCAATCTTTTAGGTAAGGGCATAATCGCTAACCTTTTGTAAGGAGTAAGCCTGTGGCAGAACATACACAAACTGTCAAAAAATCAGATGAAAACAGCGGCCTGACCAGTTCCAAAGCGTTGTGGGGCGGCGTGCTGTTTAGTTTTCTTTTTACCGGCCTCATCTGGCTGCTGCGCGGGGCTATCCCGCAGATTGATTTTCTGCCAGACCAGGGCGCATCCTGGTACTTCTGGAAGTTGCCAGAACCTACTTTCTGGACCCGCGCGACTGCCTGGAGCGGCTACTTGCTGCATCAGCTTGCCATTTGGGGACTCATCTACTACGGTCAGAAGACCCAAACCAAATACACCAACGGCCTGCATCGCATCAACATCATTGCTCTGGCCGTAAACGCAGTTTTCATTATGCTCCATTTTCTGCAAACCATCTTTTTCTATGATGGGTTGGCGCAGGATGTGTCTATCTGGAGTTCGCAAGGCTCAGTGGTGCTCATGCTGGTCATGATTTTGCTGATGGAAAATCAGCGGCGCGGCCTCTTTTTCGGCAAGAAAGTCGGTTTTCTTAAGGAAACAGCTCGCGTGGCCCGCAAATATCATGGCTACATTTTTGCCTGGGGTGTGATTTACACCTTCTGGTACCACCCAATGGAAGCCACTATGGGCCATTTGCTCGGCTTTATTTACACATTTTTCCTGATGGTGCAGGGCAGCCTCATGTTTACCCGGGCGCATCTTAACAAATGGTGGACATTTGTGCTGGAGTTCTCCGTTTTGGTGCACGGCACGCTGGTGGCCCTGCAAACCAACACCATGTGGCCGATGTTCTTCTTTGGCTTCGCTGGCATCTTCATTGTTACGCAGATGTACGGCCTGGGGCTCAATAAATATTGGCGCTGGGGCTTCATTGCTGCTTACATCGCCGGGGTAGCAATTGTGTACAGCAGCCGTGGCTGGGCTAGCGTGAATGAAATTGTGCGCATTCCGGTCATTGAATATTTGCTGGTCTTTGTGCTGGCGCTGATTATCTGGCTCATTATGCGGATTGTAGGTTTGTTTACCGGGCGTACCAAACGGCGGTTTAATTCTCGCCGGGCGGCAGCTTCCGGCGACTAGCGCTTATTTTTGCTTCTCCTTCTTTCAGAACGGCCGTTGCCACACAGTTGCGCAACGGCCGTTCCTTTTCTACTGCTTTATCCCCCTCGACCTGTTTGCTAAAAATACAATATTACGTAAACTTCAATCATGGACAGAATTGACTTTCGCTCTGATACCGTAAGCTGGCCCACGCCAGCGATGCGCGACGCTATGGCCAAGGCCCCGGTTGGGGATGACGTTTACGGTGAAGACCCGACCGTGAACCGGCTGGAAGCAATGGCGGCCGAAATGATGGGCAAGGAAGCGGGTCTGTTTGTCGCCAGTGGCACGATGGGCAACCTGACGGCTATTTTGGCCCACGGCCGTCGTGGCGACGGCGTCATAGTAGGCAACGATTCGCACACGTTTCGCTCAGAAGCAGGCGGCATGGCGGTACTGGGTGGCATGGTGCCCAACCCATTGCCCACGGATATTTACGGCCGTATGGACCTCACCGCCGTGCAAAATGCCATCTACCCCGATGACCCCCATTACCCCAACAACCGCCTCATCCTGGTAGAAAACAGCTACGGGGCCAAGGGTGGCTATCCCATCGAGCCAGACTATTTCCAGCAAATCCGCGCCATTGCCAACCGGCACGGCCTGATTGTGCACATGGACGGCGCGCGCATTTTTAATGCGGCCGTTTCCCTCAATTTAGACCCCCGCGAAATTACCCAGCACGTTGATTCCATCACTTTTTGCCTGAGCAAAGGGCTGTGCGCCCCGATGGGCTCTGTGTTGTGCGGTTCCGCTGAATTTATTGCCCAGGCCCGCCGCGCCCGCAAGCTGGTCGGTGGGGGAATGCGCCAGGCTGGCATCCTGGCCGCGGCCGGCATTGTGTCTCTCACCGAAATGGTGGAGCGCCTGGCCGATGACCACGCCCACGCCAAAATGCTGGCCGAGGGCCTGGTCCAAATTCCGGGCCTGGTGGTGCAGCCAGAGCTGGTCAAAACCAACATGTTCTTCTTTGAGCTGGCTGAATCTGCCCCCGTGACGCCCGCCGAGTTTGTGCAGCGATTGCGTGACGAGGCCAACATTTGGTTGTCTCATGGTTACTCGCGCCGTTTGCGGGCCGTTACCCATTACTGGATTCAGGCAGCGGATGTGGCGCTCTTCATTAAAACCGCACGCGCCATTTTGCAGTAGGTAGGAGGGAAGATGTCTAACACGCTGATCGGTCACACCATAAACGGCCGTTACCGGCTGGAATCCTTGCTTGGCGATGGCGGCATGGGCACCGTCTACCGCGCCTACGACGTGAACCTGGACCGGCAAGTGGCGCTCAAGCTAATGCACGCCCACTTTGCCCGGCAAGAAGAGTTCCGCGCCCGCCTCATCCAGGAAGCCCGCACCGCCGCCCAGCTAGACCATCCCTCCGTGGTGCAAATTTACGATTTTGGCGACTCGCCCGAAGGGCTTTTTATTGCAATGGAGTTTGTCAACGGCGGTAGCCTGCGTGACCATCTGCGCCGCTTGCAGCGCATGCGTAAATTTTTGCCGCTGGCCCAAAGCCTGCAAATTGGGGCCCAAATTGCCGAGGCGCTGGATTACGCCTTCCAGCGCGGCATCGTTCATCGGGACATTAAGCCGGGCAACATCATGCTCAAGCGGCTCAACCGCCCCGATGAGCCAGACGAGCAGCCATTCCGCGCTCTGCTCACCGATTTTGGGCTGGTGAAGCTGCAAGAAGGCTCTCAATTGACCCAAAGCGGCACTACCCTGGGCACACCTACCTACATGTCCCCCGAACAGTGCAAAGGTGAAAAGCTGGACGGCCGTGCCGATCTGTATGCCCTCGGTGTAGTGCTGTATGAGCTGTTCACCAATCGCCTGCCGTTTGAGTTCAAAACCTTAAACGACGCCATCGCCGTGCATTCCCGTGGCGAGATGCCTACGCCCGCCCGCGAAATTCGCAGCGATATTCCCGCGATTATTGACACCATTTTGGTGCGCTCCCTGGCCAAACAGCCTGCCGAGCGGTACGAAGACGGTGCAGAAATGGCCGACGCGCTGCGCAGCGCCATGGTGGCTTTAGAGGGCGCTCCAACCCAAATTATGCTGCGCGAAGAGATGAATATTTTGGAGCGTGTGAATGAACCGCCGCCGGGGCACGAGCTAGTGATTAACACGCCAGGGCATCCCCCTAGCACCGTACCGCTCACCCAGGCGGTCATCACCCTGGGCCGCCAGGCGGACAATGAGATTGTGCTGCCCGCCGATGGCGTGTCGCGTCACCATTCTCGTCTGCAAGCGACGGCGCTGGGCTGGGAATTGGTGGATTTAGGCGGCATCAATGGCACATTTTTGAATGATCGCCGCTTGCGAGCGGATGATCCGACGCCGCTGGCTCCTGGTTCGCGCATTCGCATCGGGCCGTATGAATTGACGTTGCAAGGGCCAGAGATTGCTGTTTTTGAACAAGAAGCGCCGACGTACCAACAGGAACGACCGTCTCTCGGCAGCACGACCCCGCAAATGACCCCCACCCAGGTGGCCACCGCCGAACCGCTGGGGCTGTTCTTGCCCAGCGATCAGATCACAGTGGACCCAGGGCAGCAAGTGCAATTTAAGGTGGAAGTAGTTAATCGCACGCCAGTGGACGACCGCGTAAGCGTGCGTGTTCAAGGCTTGCCGGGGAATTGGGCCGTCACGCCTGGCGAATTTCGTAATTTACCCGCTGGCGAGACGATTCAACTCACCATTGCGGTGCGGCCGCCCAAGCACCGCAGCACCCCAACGGGACGGCAGCGGTTTCGCATAGAACTGGTTTCGCAGCAGCATCCCAATATCAAGATGGCCACATCTGCTTCGCTGAACATTGGCACGTTTGTCTCTTTTGAGGCCAATCTCAAGCCAAATCAGGTGAAGCTGCCGGGCAGCGTGACGGTGCAGGTTCACAACACGGGCAACGCGCCGGGCGATTTTAGCGTGGTGGCCAGCGGTCGGCAGGAAGGGTTGCGTTTTCGCGGTGAGCGGGGGCGCATTCGGCTTCAGCCAGGGCAGGTGGCCAACGTGGAATTGGCAATTGAGGCAGATCGTGCCAGCTGGCTGGGTAGTGGCGAACTGTTTCCGTTTGAGGTGGCTGTGGCCTCCGCTGCGGGCGGCCGCCAAACGTTAAAGGGTGAGGCGCAAGCCGGTTCCACCATTCCGCCGTGGCTGATGTATGCCTTCATTTTCATTGTGACTTTTGCCTGCTTTATCGGCTTTTTGGTGTTGGTATTTGGCGAAAATGGGTTTTTGAACCGCACCGGGGCAACGGCAACGGCCGTTTTGGATGTAGCTGGGACGGAAACGGCCGTTGCTGGCAGCAACTTCCAAACGGTTACCGCTATCGCCGCCACGGCTGCTGTTGAAGGTGACGCCGATGGCGACGGTTTGAGTAACGCCCAGGAAATTAATATTGTGGGAACCGACCCCAACAACCCTGACACCGACGGAGATGGTCTGAGTGATGGGCGAGAAGCTCTGGAACTGGGTACCAACCCCAATTCGGCCGATACAGATTCTGATTTGATTCCTGATGGCCAGGAAGTGGATGTGTATGGCACCGATCCGAAACGAGCAGATACCGACGGGGATGGCGTCAATGATGTAGTAGAGATTTCTCAGGGGACTGATCCGCTGGCAACGCCCATCGTGACGGCCACTCCGACGGCTACGGCGACGTTAGGCACCCCCACCGTTACGGCAACGGCTTCTAACACGCCGCTGCCATCTACAACGCCAACCAACACAGCCACGCCAACGTTAACCAACACGCCGCTGCCATCCACAACGCCAACCAACACAGCCACGCCAACCAGTTCGCCAACCCCCACGCAATCGCCGACGATTACCAATACGCCAACGTTTACGCCCACCCCGACCAATACGCCACTGCCAAACCCGCAGTTGAGCTGTATTAACACCCCGCCGCTGATCAACGGCACGTTTAACCCCGCTGAATGGCCCAATGCACCGCTCATTCAATTTTTCCCACCGGATAAGAGTAGTGATTTGGTGCAGGTTTATTTTGTGCGGGATGCGGCCAATTTGTATCTGGCATTTCTCATCAACGACCCGACCAACAATGCTACGGATGCCATGCGGCTCTATTTTGACACCACAGGCAATCGTGGCGATCCAGATACGGCCGATCGCTTCTTCTTTGTGGTGCGCGATGGCACGGCACAGGTGCAGGCAGGTATCGGCTCCAACAGCGATGGCAATGTGTGGGACACCAACTACAGCAGCAGCAACTGGACGGCCGAATTGGGAGGGCAGCCTGGCCAATGGGTTGTTGAGATGCGGATTGCTGCGGCGGAAATGGGCTCGCTGGCCAATCCATTTGGCATGATGATGCAGGTGTTGTACACAGGTGATCTGGCCGTTTGGCCAGAGGGGGGTGGGTCTAACAGCCCCTCTACCTGGCAGTTTGTGAATAATGTGAGTTGCCCGTAAGCGGAAACAAGTGAAAAGTAAAAAGTGAAAAGTGAGGTAGAGGTTTGGGCTTTTACCTCACTTTTTTTGGTGAGTTGGCTTACGTTTTCTGCGCTTTTTGCCAGTAAAATTGCAACAATTTGTATTTGTCGTTCCCGCGAAGGCGGAAACCCATTTTGGTGAACAAGTAAGATGGATACCCGCGTGCGCGGGTATGACAACCCTCATAGTAAAAAATGGAGAGAGTTATGCTTGATTTAACCCCTGTGCGAAACAAGGAGATGAGCTACGCGGAGCTGGTGGCCGATATGAAGGTGGCCGATCTGCAAGCGTTGACCAATGAAATGATTGATTACCAGCTCAATCTGCTGGCCGGTTGCACAGATGCGGACGTAGTTTTTGTGCCTGTGGATCCAGAGGCGGATGATCCCTATGCGGCAGATGCGGCAGATGCTGATCTGGCCTGGACGTTGGGGCATTTGATTGTACATGTGACGGCCTCGTCGGAGGAAAGCGCGGCGTTGGCGGCGGAGATGGCGCGGGGGGTGGTGCGAGACGGCCGTTCCCGCAGCGAAATCCCCTGGCAAACGGTAAAAACTGTGCAACAATGCCGCGCTCGGCTGGAAGAAAGCCGCCGCATGCGCCTGGCCAGCCTGGAGATGTGGCCCGATGAACCATATCTGGACAATGTAAAAATGAGCGATCGGATAGGCGAGATTGATGCTTTTGTGCGCTTTGTGTTTGGGCTTAGTCATGATCAAGGCCATTTGGCCCAGATTGAGAATGTGATTGCCCAGGCGAAGGTGGCACGGGGCGCGTAATTTTTAGGGAGCACCTCATGCAGGTCGGTATAAAACGCCTGAAATTGCACCAATACGATCTGCTGGCGGGCTTGTTTTTAGCTGGGCTGCTGATGCTGCTTTACGGGCAAACTGTGTTTACCCCCGGCGAACTGCTCTATGGCAAAGATGTTAGCTACTTCTACCCCAATGAAATCGTTTTGCAAGACGCTGGATTTGGGAGTGAGTTTCCCCTTTGGAATCCTTATTTTGGCGGTGGCGCTCCTGGTTTAGGCAAAATTCAGGTGGGGATGTTTTACCCGCCGGTGGTCCTGCTGCGTGCCTTGTTCGATGTCGAAACGACGCTGGACCTGGATGCGGTGCTACACTTGTTTTTAGCAGGTATGGGCGTTTACTTGCTCATGCGTCAGTTTAAGGTGGCGCGGATTCCGGCTTTGTTTACGGCCGTTGCCTTTATGCTCTCTGGCTCCTTTACCCCCCGGATTATTGCTGGGCACGCTTCCGTTTTGCGAACCATCGCCTGGAGCGGCTGGTTACTGTGGGCTTATCTTCGGCTGCTTGATCGACCTAACTGGTTGAATGCTGTCCTAACGGCGTTGATTATTGCCTGCGTCATTTTGGGTGGGCATCCGCAAATGAGCCTAATGGTGTTGTTGCTGCCACTGGTTTACTTTGTTGCTTCCTTCGCCCCAAAACAGATTCGAACTGGAAATTGGCGCAAGCTAGGGGCTGGTTTTGGCTGGTCTGTACTTGCTGTGGGGTTGGCATTAAGCTTAACGGCCGTACAAATCTTGCCTTATTTAGCCTGGGTACAGCAAACGGTAAGGGCTGAAGGGAATGCATTTGCCGACTTTGCGTTGATGGTTCGCCATTCCATTTTATGGCACCAATTGTTAGCATTGACCATGCCGACAATTTGGTATGAGCCAGCCAGATTGGTCTCTTTGGGTAGTGAACGCCCTCCCTTTTTTTGGGAGATTTCGGCGTTTACGGGTGTGATAACCTTGCTTATTTTAGGATTGGGTTTGGCTTTGCGCTCATTTCCCCATCGGCTACAGGGTCGCTTTTTTGGCGGACTGGCTGCGGCTGGTCTTCTGTTGAGCTTGGGGACGATCAATCCGCTGTATGAGTTATTGTTTCAGTCGTTGCCCTATATTCGAGCACCGGGACGATTTATGTTTTGGTGGACGTTGGCAACGGCCGTTTCCGCTGGTCTTGTGTTAGATGTTTGGCTTAAAAATCAAGCCATTTGGCCACGATTAAACAAATTAGCCCTGGGTTTGTTGGTAGCTGCCGCGCTGCTAGTGGTGGGTGGCTTGGTTTTGCAACCACGGTTGCCTGCAATGCTGCCCCACTTTGTAGGCTTTACGACGAACTCTGCCCGCATTGCCCAACAGACGGTTGGACTGAACCTCAACCAATTTGCTGTGAAGTTGCTCATCTTGGCAGGGTTGTTTGCAGCAATGGGATGCTGGCGGGAATACGGCCGTTCCTTTGGCGTTCTGTTACTTCTGTTTTTAGCATTAGAAATGGGTTGGTTTGCCCGGTCCATTACCCAACCAACGCCGCTGACCAACCTGTACAATCCCGAATCACCCTATGCACAGATGGAATATGCCGCAGCCAAGTATCGCTTTCAGGGCTATCGACAGCCTCCCTTGTATCTCATTCCTACTCTGAACCATGTGCAAAACGGCGAAGAGAGCAGCCAGTTTGTAAACCTGCTGCAAACCGACAATGGGCTAAATTTGTTGGCGGCCAATTTTGTTATCATTCAGGATGAGCTTACGGATGGGGAACTGATGCAAACCCGGAATGGCTGGAATCTGTATTCCCTCTGGCAAAACTTGCCCCGCATTTATGCCGCCCCTTCTGTGCGTTTTGTGCTAGATAAAACGGCCGCTTTGCAAATTGTAGGAAATGCTGCTTTTTCTGGCTGGCAGGAAGCGGTTGTGGTGGGGGATGGGCGACAGGTGGCTGAGCTGGCCCCGCTCGCCGCTGCTGATGACGATGAACCGGCTGTCTTCACAGGTCGCTATCTGGAATATGGCAACAATCATCTGGTAGCCGAAGTGACCACCGACCGGCCGGTGATGGTAGTTTTTAGCGAGATGTATGATGCGGATTGGCAAGCTCAGGTGAATGGCCGTGCCACAACCATATGGCAAGTCAACTACGCCTTTCGTGGCGTGGTTGTGGAGTCGGGTCGCAGCATGATCACCATGCAGTATCGTCCACGCGCATATCGGCTCGGTGCAATTATTTCTGGCACAGCGGGCTTATTGATTCTTTGTGTGGCGGTTTACCAGATGGCCTTCCGGCGGCGCAGCGGAGAGCATTTATGAAAAAACGGTGGCTCATTTTGGCGGCTGAAATTGGGATTGAAGCAGAAGCGGCGACGCAGATTTGGCGTTCTTTGGTGACGGCGTATGGGGAGAACGGCCGTTTCTACCACACTCTCAATCACATCGAACATGCCTTAAACGTGGCAGAGCAGCTGCAAGATGTAGCGGTGAATTTTACGGCCGTTCAGCTGGCCCTCTGGTTTCATGATGTGGTGTACGACCCGCGCCGCAGCGACAACGAGGCGGAAAGTGCTGCTTATGCCGAGCGTGTTTTACGGCCGTTGGGCGTATCAGATGCGTTATTAGCCAAAGTCCGCGAGTTGATTCTGGCGACCAAATCCCATGAAGCAACAACCCAAAATCCCGACGTGTGGGTGATGTTGGATGCCGATTTAGCGATTTTGAGCGCGCCGCCAGTTCAGTACGATGCCTATGCGCGGGCGATTCGGCAGGAGTACAGCTTTGTGCCGGAGGAACAGTATGTGGTGGGGCGAACGGCCGTTTTGCAAACCTTCCTGGCGCGCTCACCGTTTTATTTTACGGAATGGATGCGAGAGAGGGGGGATACGGCCGTTTACGCAAACCTTGGCCGTGAGCTAACACGCCTAAAGTAATTTATCTTTGCTCAAAACACTTACTTTGATGAACTGATAAAGCTACTGCAATTGACTTGTGGGGAAGTCCCTTCTTTCGCAATTTGTTCAATAATCGATCCATCTTGAAGTATTTTACAGGTGATTTGTCCTGAACCGCTTCTAACAATTGCCGAAAATTGAACTGGAATGCTTTCAGTGAATTGGAGTGTTTTTGTGTAGGGTTGTCCTCTTTGTAATCTGACAGAAGTGATCTCGTTATCTCCTGCTACGTTTTTTGTATACCATAGTTGAACATTAGGGTTAACAACGCTGTCTCCACTAAATTCTACAACGTATTGAATTTCAAACGGGTTGGAAGGAGTCGCAATTTCATTTGTCTGAGTTGGGGTAGAAATATCTGGTTCTAACTTCTCTTGAACGATACTATCAGACAGATCATCCCCCGCTCGGTTATTATTTTTTGTTGAAAAGAATGACAGAAATAAAAAGGAAATCAACAAAAATACGATAGTGATCAGGGTGGATACGTTTCGTGCGTTTTCCAGATTTTTGAGATTGAAGTTCATAATTATTTTTCAATCATTGAAGTGTTTTGGCGCGATTTTGCTGCACGATGCTTATAAGTAATTAGCCATTTAGCTAATGTAGGTTGAATAAATGACCAAAAGATCATTATTAACAGCGCGATAATTGCAAGCCACGCTCCTTGAGCTGGAGACTTAAAAATTGCTAAATGAAGGAAAACTAAAAATGCCGCTAATGAAGCAATAGCTACCCTTGCTGCTTCTAGCTGACTGAGTTCTTGTAATTGGTTTTTCGTTTGGGAAAGCAAATATGAATTTTGAGTCGCCTGACTAACATAATCTGCTAAATGGTTTTCTAGATCATTCTTACCGTTAGCTTCATGGTTATCAGCTGGCTGTATTTCTGAAAATGAATTTTCTATTGCTTTTTTTTGTTGAGTGACCAAATTGTTAAACTGAAGATTTCCATTTAAAGTTGCATTCGCTAGTTCTTGCGACAGCATTTCTGGAGAGGTGTTAGTTGCATGCCACTTTGCAGCTGAGAGAACACCAGATAAAAATATTGGTAAATTTTTAGTTTCTACCTCATGAACCTTCATTGGCGGATCTTGTGCAAAAACCTCAGTGATGATCTTGCAAACTTCTGGTGAAAGCTCAAACCATTCAGTAGGTTGTCTTGTGCGAGGGTTCTTGAAAAATGAAATTTTGATTTCTTTTTGGGAAAGTCGCACAAATTGATGCAAATAAGCTTCAAAAATTTTTGCACCGATTGCTTCGTGTACGATTGAGTTATCTGATAAACCCTCGTTGTATTGACCAATTCTTGTAAATACAACATCCTCCTCGTTTTCACGAGGACCTGCATAACCTAACTTAACTAGCCCAGGACGCTCTTGACTTTCCACGATATATAATTTGGAGACCATACTTTTGCACCTGAATTACCTAACATTTTGCGACAATGAAACAGGTGGAAAATATAGCACAAATGTTTTGATTCGCGCAAGAGAATAAAAACATGACTCGGCAGCCCTCTTGATTTTTAGAGAAAAGATTTATTCCACGGTTATTTGGTCTGTACAGGTGTCGCGGGTGAGGTATACCCAGCGGCGGCAGCCGTAGGTGTGGAACCACGCTTCGCGCTGAGGCCCTTCCGGGTTGTTGTGCATAAACGCCCGGTCAATGTCCCGCTCGTCCGGGTCGGTGATGTGGTCCGGCACGGACAGCATTTCACCAAAGGCAAACTCTTCGATAGGGCGTGGCCCGCAGTGGGGGCAGGGAATTTGAATACTCATAGTTTTCTCCGGTTGTTTTGTCATTCTGAGTGGAGCGCAGCGGAACGAAGAATCCCGCTAAACGTTGCTGCTCTGAACTGTTCTCTTGGATCAGATTCACATTATTGTTGCTCCGTCGGGATGCTTCACTTCGTTCAGCATGACAATTTTACAAGATTTATGAAGTCATGCTGCTACGGCCGTTCCAAAACCTGCCAAATACGCACCAACCCATCGCCACCCACACCCGCCACCATCAAGCCATCGGCCGACCAGGCGACGTTGAGGCTGCGCGGGTGCAGCGTGATCGGCGTGCCGACCTCTGTGCCGCTGGTGGGGTCGTAGAAACGGCCGTTTCCCCCCACCACCGCCGCCAAAATCGCATCATCCGGCGCGAAGGCGAGGCCACGCACCGCCACCTGTGTGTTCCAACTCAGCGCCGGATCATTGTTGTCCCGCACCGGGAAGGACCAGAGCAAAATCTGGCCGCCATTGTCCCCCGTGGCAAAGCGCAGGCTGTCGCTGCTCCAGGCGGCGGCGTTGACCGGCGTGTTGCCGTGCTCGTTAAGTGTGACGGTCAGGCGGGTGTTGTCCGGCGGGCGCAGCTGCACCAGCCCGGTGTTGCCCGTCGCCACCATCTCTTCCCCGTTGGGCGAGCGGGACACAAACAGCACCTGCCCCAGCGCGTTCACCGAAAACGAGCGCAGTTCGGCACCGCTGGCCACGTCCCACAGCTTCAGCGTGCTGTCGAAGCTGCTGCTGGCCACCACCGTGCCGTCGGGCGACCAGGTAACGGCCGTTACCGTGTTGCTATGCCCGGCAAAACTTTGCACCATCTGGCCCGAATCCGCCTGCCAGACCCGCACCAGCTCGTCCGAACTGCCGTTGCTGGCGATGAGCGCTCCGTCGGGCGACCAGGCGACCAGCTTGACGCCGCCGTCGTGCCCGCCCAAAACCCGCTCAACGCGCTGCTCGGCCACCGACCAGACCAGAATCGTGCCGCCGGTGGTGCCCACGGCCAGCCGCGTGTTGTCGGGCGACCAGCTGACCGAGGTGGCTTCTTGATATTGCGCGTACTGGTTGAGAACGGCCGTTTGCCCCCCATCTGCCGCCTGCCACAAACCCACCGTGCCGTCCCGGCTGCCCCGCGACAGCAGTTGGTTGCTGCCCGCCAGCCAGAAAAGCTGCGTTACGCCCGCCTGATTGCCAAACGTTTGCAACGGCTGACGTTCGTTGATGTCGCAGATGCGAATCTGGCCGTCTTCGCTGCCGGTAGCCAGGGTGCTCTCGTCCAGCCAGACAATCGAGAGCGGGTCACCGCCGCTGCAATTGACGCTTTGCAGTTGGCCGTTGGCCACCGTTTCCAGCCGCACCGTGCCGTCCACGCCCGCCGTGGCCAGGCGGCTGCCATCGGGCGACCAGGCCAGGCCGTGTACCCCGTTCTGGCGGAAAGAGTTACCCTCCTCGCCCGTGCCGTCCACGCTGCGGAACCAGATGGTGCTGCTGCCGCTGCCGGAGGCAAAGTGCGTGCCGTCGGGCGACCAGGCGATCTGGCTGATGGGGCCGCTGTGGTCGCTCCAGCTGCTGCTGGTGGCGGTTTCGGCGATGGGCCAGAGGGCGATTTGCCCGTTGGCGCGGCCTAGCAGAATTTGCTCACTGTTGGGTTCCCAGGCGAGGGCGGTGGCGCTGCCGGCCAATTGGTTTACCACGCTGCCGTCGCTGCTGTCCCAGATGAAAACGGTTTGGTTGGCACTGCCTGCCAGGAAACGGCCGTCTGGCGACCAGGCAATCACCGCCACATTTCCTTCCACGATACTGTCCAGCGGCGCAAAATCGGGCAGTTGGAACAGGGTAAGCCCCGCGCTGGTGGCCGCTGCCAGCCGCGAGCCATCCGGGCTGACGGCCACGCTGTTTAGCGCTTCGTTGCTGGCGGCCAGCCGCATCGTCTCCGCCAGATTTTGGATGTTTTCCAGGCTGATGACGGCGGCGACGGGCGCAGGCGTGGCGGTGGCAGTGGGGGTAGACGTGGGCAGTTCGGGCAGCGGTTGGCTGGTGGGGCTGGGGGGAACGGCCGTATTGGTCGGTGCGGTGGTGGCTGTGGGCGGAACGGCCGTTGCCGTGGCGGTCGGTGTGCTGGTGTCGGCTACCACAGCGATGGCAGGCGCGGTGGCCGTGGCCGATGGCTCATTCCCCCCGCCGCGCAGCAGCAAAAAGGCAGCAGCGACTATCGCCAAAATGCCACCCACTACCAGCAGCACCGGAAAGCGGCGGCGCGGCGCGGGCGGTTCGGCAGCTTCCAGCTCGGCCGAAAAATCGGGCAGCGCGATGGGAGCCAGCTCGCCCGGCTCCAGGCTGAGCGTGTCTACCCGCTCCAGGTCGGCCACCATCTCGGCAACCGTTTGGTAACGTTGGTCTGGCTCCTTGTGCAGCGCCTTGCGCAGAATGCTTTCACACCCTACGGGCAGTTCTGGCTTGAGGTCTAAAATGGACGGGGGCTGCTCCATCACGTGCTTCAGGGCCAGGGCAAGCGGGGTGTCGGCGTCGAACGGCCGTTGCCCGCTCAACATCTGGAACAAAATAATGCCCAGCGAGTAAATGTCGGAACGGCCGTCTATCGTATCCTTGCTGCTCACCTGCTCCGGGCTCATGTAGGCAGGCGTGCCCACAATGCCGCCCGCCGTCAGCGTCATCGTACTCTCTGCAGATTTGACGATGCCAAAATCAGCAATGTGCGGCTTGCCGTACTTGTCGAACAAAATGTTGTCCGGCTTCATGTCCCGGTGCACCATTTTTAGGCCGTGGGTCATGTCCAGCGCCGGAGCCAGCTGGCGCAAAATGTCGGTTGCTTCGTCCAGCGAGAGCGGGCCGTTGGCCAGCTTGTGGGTCAGCGTACCGCCTTCCATCAGCGGCATCACCAAAAATAGCGCCCCCTCATCCTCGCCAAAGTCGTAAATCGGCACAATGCCGGGATGGTCAATTTTGGCCACGGCTCGCGCTTCCCGCTCAAACCGCTGGCGGAACTTTTGGTCGTGCAGCAGGCGCTTGTCCAGCAGCTTCAGCGCCACGTCCCGGCGGAAGTTGGGGTCGTAGGCGTGGTAAACGCTGCCCATGCCCCCCTGGCCCAGCTTGGATTTGATTTGGTACCGGCCGAATGTTTCTTCGTTCGTCATAGTTGAAATTTAAAACCACAGATTACGCAGATTACACAGATTTTGCACTGGAATTTTACAAAGCTTCGCGCCTTTGCGTGACTCTTAGAATGTTGAAAATCACCCTCACCCCAGCCCTCTCCCTTGAGGGAGAGGGGGCCAGATTCCCTTCCCCTGAGAGGGGGAGGGCCAGGGTGGGGGTCAAGGCGCTATCATTAAAATTTGTACCGATTGGCCGCCGCCCGCCACCACGGCCAGCCGCTGTCCGTTGGGTGCCAGGGCTACATAGTCGTGCTGCCCTTGGTAGTTACTGCGTCGCCCTTCCACGTAGCCAGCGGCGATTTCTGGCGGGATGGGATTGGTGGCTGGGGTGATACGGCCGTTTCCCGGCTGCCAAATCTGC
The DNA here is from genome assembly GCA_020634455.1 of Ardenticatenaceae bacterium. Taxonomy (GTDB): domain Bacteria; phylum Chloroflexota; class Anaerolineae; order Promineifilales; family Promineifilaceae; genus Leptofilum. Next base: position 4,183,556 of record JACKBQ010000001.1, read on the forward strand.
AAATTCCCACTGTACCCCAGCGTCAGCAGCGTGACGCCATCGGGCAGCAAGGTCATGCCCCACAGGCTGCGGCTGTCTACATTGCCGATCAGATCGTTCAGCGAGCTGCTGGTGCGGTCAAACACGGTGGCGTTCCAGATTTGCACGTCGCCCCGGTCGCGGGCGGCGGTGTAGATGCGGGTGCCGTCCACCGTCCAGAAAAAGTCGGCCACGTCCAGCTGGCGGCCCACCAGCTGCAAAAAGCTCAGCGAACTGCCGTCCTGGGCGTTGTGGATTTCGATGCCGCCGCTGCCAGACCAGCCGCCCACGGCCAGATAGCTGTTGTCTGGCGAAAAGGCGACCCCGGAAACGCGAATCATCGGGTGGCTGCGCCGCCAGACAGCGCTGCGCGTGTCCAAATTCCACACCTGCACGTGCCCCGCCTCGTCCCACTCATCGCTGGTGACGGCGGCCAACAAGTTGCCGCGCTCCGACCAGGCGATACTGCGCACGGGCGCTTCTTCGGATAGCGAATAAAGCTGCTGCCCGGTGGCGGCGTCCCAAATGCGAATCGTTTCATCGGCCCCGGCTGTGGCTAGGGAACGGCCGTCTGGCGACCAGACCACATCGGTTACGGGTTGGTAGGTGTTGCTGCTGCCCACGCGCGGCCCACGGGTGACGTGCCCCACCAGCGCCTGCACCACCTGCCCGGTGACGGCATCCCAAATCCGCACCACGTCGTCGCTGCCCAGCACCGCCAGCTGCGTGTTGTCTGGCGACCAGGCGATGGTGCGAATTTCGCCCGTGCTGCCGTAGTTGCCCAGTAGCGCCACCTGCTGGCTGGCGCTCACGTCCCACACCCGCACCAGATTATCGGAGCCGCCCAGCGTGAGCAGTTGGCTGTTGTTCATCCAGGTGGCGGCGCTGGTTTGGAAATGGCCGGGCAGCTGCGCTCGCTCACTGCCCGAAGCCACATCCCACAGCCGCACCGAGGTGAGGTCGGTGGAGACGATGGCGCTGCCGTCCGGCGACCATTCGGCCAGGTCAATCGGCTCGTCGTGGCCGGTGAAGCGCTGCGCGGTGGACTGCGTGGTGACATCCCACAGCCGCATCGTTCGGTCGTCGCTGAGTGATAGCAGTCCGTTGGGTTTGGTAGGCGACCAGCTGAGGCGGCTGATGGTGGACGTGTGGCCGCTGAGGGTGTAGTCGGCGCTGCCTGCGGCGGTGCGCACCTCGATGTTGCTGCCCACGGCCAGGGCGATGCGGCTGCTGTCTGGGAACCAGGCGGCGGTGGTGACGTTGATGCGGCGGTCCAGGTTGGTGCCGCTGGCCACGTCCCACCACATCGCTAGCGTGCCGAAGCTGCTGTGCAGGGCCAGCTTGCTGCCGTCGGGCGACCAGAGGACGCTGTTGACGTTGGTGGCCATGCCGCTAAAGGTGGCTTGCTCGGTGGCGGTCAGCGGCTCGGGGCTGATTTGCCAGAGGCGGCCGGTGTCGTCGGTGCTGCCAGAGGCGAGCAGGCTGGGGTCGGTGGGCGACCAGGCGAGATCGGTGATTTGCTCGCGGTGGCCTTCCAGCAGGGCGGGGGCGTCCCAACTGCCCGCCAGCCAGAGGTAGATTTGGCCATTTTGCAGGCCAGCGGTGAGGAAACGGCCGTCTTCCGACCAAATTAGTTTTCTAACCGGGCTGGCAGCTTCCAACAACGTCGTCAGGCTGGCGCTGTCCCGCTGCCACAGCGTGAGCCCACCTGCGCCAGTGGCGATGGCTAGCAGGTTGCTGTCGGCGGCCCAGGCGGTGAGGCTGGTAATGTCTGGCAGCAGCGGATTGACGGGCAGCGGCTGTAAATCGGGCAGGCTGAACAAATTGAGCCCGGTGCTGCCCGCAATGGCGGCAAGCTGCCCATCGGGCGAGACGGATAGATCGGCCAGGGTGCCAGCGGTTTGCAGGGTGAGAACGGCCGTTACCCTATCCTGGTTGTTAAAGCCGAGGCTGGCCGGAGTGGGCGTGGGCGGGATGGGCGTGGGGGTGAATTCCGGCGTGTCGGTGGGCGTGGGCGTGGTGGTGGGGGTCAACGTTGGCGTTGGCGTGGGGGTGAAGGTGGGTGTGGCCGTCGGTGTGAACGTGGGTGTTGGCGTTGGCGTAAAAGTTGGGGTGAAGGTGGGCGTGGGCGTGTAGGTGCTGGTGGGGGTGAGAACACCGGCGGCAATGAGAGCTTCCGGGGCGGCTTCCGGGGCGATGACGCCCTGGTTGAGCGCCCACCAGCCGCCGCCACCAATTAGCAGGATGGCCAGCAGCAGTCCGCCAACCCACAGGCCCCAGCGGCGCTGCGTCTGGCGGCGCACGGTGGCCCGCACGGTGGAAAGGGCGTCTACGAGGGTAACGGCCGTTTGGTACCGATCCTCCGGTTTTTTGGCCAGCGCCTTGCTGACGATGGTTTCGCAGTCGGGCGGGAGGTTTTTGTGATGGCGGCTGAGTTTGGGCACGGGGGCCATGATGTGCTGCATCATCACCTGGATGGGCGTTTCGGCGTCGTAGGGGCGGCTGCCGGTGAGCATTTCATACAGCACCACGCCGAGGGAGTAGATGTCGGAACGGCCGTCTACGTCTGCCGTGCCCTGGGCCTGCTCCGGGCTGATGTAGTGCGGCGTGCCGATCGCCTCTTCGCCGGTGAGCGTGGCGTGGCTTTCCCCCATCTTGGCAATACCAAAGTCAGAGAGGAAGGGCCGGCCGTATTGGTCAAACAAAATGTTGTCCGGCTTCAAATCGCGGTGCACGATGCCCAGCGCGTGGGCCGCGTCCAGCGCTTCGGCCACGCCTTGCAGGATGGGCAGCGCCTGGGCCACCGTCAGCGGGCCGTCGGCCAGCTTGTCCTTGAGCGAACCGCCCTGCATCAGGCGCATCACCAGGTACGGTTGGCCGTCCTGGTTGCCGTAGTCGTACACTTCCACCACGTTGGGGTGTTTGAGGCGGGCAATGGTTTCGGCTTCGCGCTGGAAGCGGGTGAGCAAGCCAGGTTGGTCCAGAAGTGCTTGGGGCAGCACTTTCAGGGCAACTTCGCGGCGGGTGCGGGGGTCGTAGGCGCGGTAGACGGTGGCCATGCCTCCGCGCCCCAACTCCTCTTTAATTTCGTAGCGACCGATTGTTTTTGGTGACACGTTGTTTGCTTTCCTGGTCTGGAAAAATGAGATTGGGCGAGGCAGGTGGTGGCAAAGTTGTTTTGCCTGGCAAAGGTTTTTCCCACCTGCCTCGCCCCTACCTTTCACTTATCACTTTTTACTTACCACTGGCCTTAATGTGTGCCTGCGGATCCGCGATCGGCCATGGTGCGGTCTTTGGTGAAGCGGTCCAGGCTGAACGGGGCGATGAGTTCTGGCGTTTGGCCGGTGGCGATGAGCTGGGCCATCTGCTCGCCGCCCGCCGGGATCGCCTTGAAGCCCCAGGTGCCCCAGCCAGTGGTGATGACAAAGCCGTCCACGCCGGTGAAGCCCATGATGGGCGAATAGTCGGGGCTCATGTCGCAGACGCCGGTCCATTGGCGCAGAATGCGCAGCTGGCGCAAAAAGGGCAGCATGGTCATGGCGCGATGGGCACAGGTTTGCAAAAAGTGATGGCCGGAGCGGTACGAGTAGCTCGGCTGGCGATCAATCTCCGCCCCGATGAGCATTTCACCCCGTGCTGTCTGTGACACATACGTTAACAGACTGGTGGAGGCGACGATGGGGTGGAATTTTTGCTCGTAATGGTTGGTGACAAATGCTTGCAGCGGGTGGGTGCGGATGGGCAGGCGCAGCCCGGCCATTGCCGCCAGCCCGGTGACGTGGCCGCCAACGGCGCTCATGACCACGTTGGCATGCATCGGTCCAGCGGTGGTTTCTACGCCAATGACGCGGTTGCCAGATTTGATGAGGTTGGTAACGGCCGTATTCTGATGCACATGCACCCCTCGTTTCATCGCCCCCTCAGCCAAGGCCCAGTTGACGCGGTCGTGGCGGGCGGTGGCCGCTTCCGGATGGTAGGAGCCGCCCATGATGGGCCAGACGCCGCCGCCCGTCAGGTCCACTTCGGGGCAAATTTCTTTGATTTCCTTGGGGGTCACGAAGACGGTTTTAGCGCCAAAAGCGGTATTGATTTCAGAGCGGGCTTTTTCGGCGCGAACGGCCGTTTCGCTGTGCGCCATCCACAAAATTCCCTTCTGGGCGTGCATGATCCAGCGTTCGGTTTCGTCCTCTAGAGTTTGGTACAGTTCCAGGCTGCGTTGGTAAAAACGCACCGCCTCGCGGATGCCGTAGTTGGAGCGGATGACGGTGGTGTTGCGGCCGGAATTGCCCCCACCGATATATTTGCGCTCCAGCACGGCGACGTTGGTGATGTTGTGCCGCGTGGCCAGGTAGTAAGCTGTCGCCAGCCCATGCCCGCCCCCGCCGATGATGATCACATCGTAATTTTTCTTCGGCTCGACCCATTTGAAGTTGACTTGTCGTTCTTGGAATTCGTTCATTTTTGAGTAAAAAGTGAAAAGTGAAAAGTGATAAGTAAAAGCCACTTTTTACTTTTTACTTATTACTTTTCACTCCTTTTCTAATCGTTCGGCGAAATCGTGGGCGTAGGGGGCGGGGACGATGAACAGGACTTGCTCGTCCTCCAGCCAGAGCTTGGTGGGGATGCCTGCCACAGCTCCTTGCGCAAAGGCGGGACGGCCGTTTGGCATCTCCCACTCACAATTCCGGGCCAAAAACTCGGCGGCCTCGGTGGCGGGCAGCCAGGTTCCGGCAAAGCCGCCCTCGCGGATGAGGATGGCGTGCGGGTCGTGGGCGGTGATGATGCTCTCGTCTTGCAGCGGCGGGGTGATGAACAGCTCATCGGCGGCAAAGCGCAGCGCCAGGGAGCTTTGCGGCACGTCGGCACTGTCTAGCGCAGTTGGTGTGGCCACGATGCGCGTGGCGGCGATGCGATTAAGCTTTGGCACGGGCAGCCTCCTTGTCGTAAAACGGGACGGGGACGCGATGGGCGATACGGCCGTCTATCGTCACCGTCTCCGGTAATTCACTATCAAAATAGTAGAGCCAGCCCAGCATCACCACCTTGCCCAGCACCGGGGAGTAGGCGCTGGAGGTGACGTGCCCGGCAAAGTCGCCGTCGTGCCAGATGACCGCGCCTTCCATCGGGGCGGGGCCGTCGGGTAGTTCCAGGCCGACCAGCATTTTGTCCAGCGGGATTTGGTTGGTGCGGGCGACGGCATGGCGACCGATGAATTGGGGCTTGTCTAGCTTCACCGCCCAATCGTGGTGGATGCGGCGTGGCGTCGAGTCAAAATCGGTGTCTTGCCCGACGATGATGTGCCCTTTTTCCAGGCGCAGGCGGAGCAGCGTGTGCAGGCCGTGCGGCCGTATGCCAAATTCCTGGCCCAATTCCATGAGCGTTTGCCACAGCTGCACGGATTGTTCGGCGGGATGGTGCAGCTCGAAGGAAAGTTCGCCAGTGAAGCTGAGGCGGAAGATGTGGCAGGGCACGCCTGCGACCTCGGCTTTGGCGTGGCCCAGCCAGCCGGGGGGATTGGCCAGCCCCGCTTTTTCTAGCAGTTGTTTGGCCAGCGGCCCGGTGACGTTGATTGCGCCCAGGGGCATCGTTTGGTGCAAAATGCGCACGTCCATGCCCCAACTGGCGGCCCAGTCGCGCAGCCACATCTCCGAATGGCTGACGCCGCCGCTGGTGAAGGTGAGGCTGTAGCGCGTGTCGCTTTCTTTGCAGATGAGGCCGTCGTCGAAGACGTAGCCCCGTTCATTGAGCAGGAGGACGTAGCGGGAACGGCCGTCCCGAATCGTGCTCACCTGCGTGGGATAAAGCCGCTCCAAAAACGGCAGCGCGTCGGGGCCGGAGACGATCATTTTGCCCAGCGTGCTCACGTCCATGAGGGACACCGCTTCGCGCACGGCCCAATATTCACCGTCCGGATCGCCGTAGGTCCAGGGCCGCCACCAGCCGCCGCTGCGCTCCATCTGTGCGCCCAGGCGGCGGTGCTCCGCGTCCAGCGCGGTGCGGGCGGTGGCATGGTGATGGGTGCCTGCGGCAACTTCGCCCACGGTCAGCTGCCGGGTGACGGGGCGGGCGGTGAACGAGGGCTGGAGTGTTTTGCCTTTTTTGAGTAAGAAGCTGCGCAGGTAGGGCAGGCAAGTGGAGCCTTGACAGGTGCCGGTGCCAGCCAGGGTCGCCCGCTTCACCAGCTCCATTTCGTGGAAGCCTTGTTCCCAAATCGCTTCTAAATCGGCGACGGAGACGCCTTCGCAAGGGCAAACGATGCCTTCTTTGGGGCAGGTGGGGATGTCGGACTCCAGCGCCGCTTCGCCGACGGCTCGCACGGGCAGACCGTGCCCCATGCGCAGCAGGGCGTTGCGGGGATGGAGGCCGAGGCCGACAACGGCCGTATCGCAGTCATATCGCTGTTCTGGGCCATCTTGGGTTTGGGTGATGAGGGTTTGGATACGGCCGTTTGCCCCCTCGAACCGAACCAGTTCCCCCGCCGCCAGTTCGCACTGCACACCCGCAGGCGGCGTGCCGACGGCAACCACGCGCCCCAAATCGAGGCCCGCCTGGGCCAGCTTCTCGGCGGCGCGGCTGGTGTACACTCCCGCCAGCTCCGACCCCGGCACGATGGGCATGATTTCCGCCGCGCCGGTGGCCACGATGATTTCGTCGTGGGGATGAACGTGCAGCGTTTCGGCGTCGGTGCGGGCCACCACCAGCGGGCCGGGGTAGATGCCGATTGCCTCCTGGCCGTCGGCGGCTTCTAGCACAATCACCTGCTGGCCTGCCGCTTCTGCTTCCGCAGCGGCCGCCTGCCCCGCTTCGCCGCCGCCGATGACCACCACGTCGCAAAACAGGTTGCGGGCGGGTTCGGCGGGCCGGGCCTGATTTTCCTGGGGTAGGGGGGGATACTTTTGCATGTGTTGCAACGCAACAACCATGCCCGGTTTGGCCGCCGTCTGGCAGGTGCGCACGTAGCTGATGCCATCTACCGTGGCCAGGCAGTTGTTGCAGTCGCCGCCCAGGCAGAGGCAGCCACCGCCCGTCGGCTGGATGTCGGCGCGCAGCAGGGCGATCAGCAGGGAGTCACCGGGTTCGTAAGAAATCGGCCGTCCATCTACGATTAGTCGCATAGGTAAATTCCTTCAGGTTGGGTTGGGTTTACAGCTTGGCGGGTATGTTACCACTTTTGCCGATAGCACGCGATGGTTTTTTGCGGGGATTTGGCCTTTCGGTTGGAGAGATTAGGTGGGGGGAAACGGCCGTAACCCCAAACGAGAAGAACATATCGAAAAATGCGCGTTATCGGTCATTGAAACAAGCGGTACGGCGGGACGCCGACCGCAGCCCACTAGAATTTCGAGCTAATCGAAGACTTTTCCAAAGCGAGGGAAAATGCCAATTAATTGGTTTGTTATTTGAATCCAAATATTTTGCCCAAAAAACTTTGTTTTGAGTTGGTTTTTTGAGAGCTGCCAAGTTCTAAATTTATTTGATTGATGTTGTATCGATAATCTTTGGTGAGTTTGGTTAATTCTTGTCCCTTGGGCAATTCATTACCTTCATAAATTATCTCTGTTTCACATGCTACGGTGTTAAATGTTCTTTTGTCTTTAACAATATCGATTAGTTGGGCAAGTTTATCACCTAATAAAGATAGGCAAATAAACTTCAGCTCATACTCCAAGGTGTATCCGCGGATTAGTACCGTAAATAACATATCTTGCAAGTGAGAAATCACTAGATTACCTTGTGCCTGAAATTTATATTTGGGATTTACAGTGACGATTTTTTGAGATTGCCCCTTATTGTTCACAATACGGATGTTAAGACTTTTGTTTGAATAGCTTCCATAAAATAAATTCGTATCTAGAAGAAAGTGCGCTGTAATGTCAATGAAAATTTGAGGATTTTCCAAACCATTCTTGCCATAAGCTGAACTCACAAAAATAAAATCTGGATTTTGTAAAGTAAGACTTCTTTTTTCCGTTTGTTGTTGTTCAGAAGTTGATTCTTTTTGCAGATTTGGGTGTGAATCAGAGCTGGTTTGGATTTGAGTTTTTTGGCCATAAATTATTTCCCAATCAAGAGTCGGCCTCTCTTTTTGGCAAAGTGCAACTAATTCGTCTAACCTATTATGCCTTCTACATTCATTGATTAATTCCAATGCAAATATATCGATAGTAGTATTGTTAGGTATATTTTCATAATTTAATTCCAAGTCAAAGGTTAGTTTAATGATATCGTTCCTACTGAAATGATTAGAGATGAGTTTTAGCAACTTTGTCAAATTAATTTTTTTCATGAAGAATTGACCTGTGGAGTATTGAAAGAAGTAGAGAGATAATTAGCCTACTTACCAAAGGCACATGCTGAATTAGTTTAAAGCTTTTGATGGTTTATTACCAACAAGAGATTCGCCCATTCTTAGCTGTTTCGGGTGTGTATTTTCTTGAGTGCGATTAATTTTTGTGCGCACTATTTTATCCAAGTGCTTGCATTTGTAAACCGTTCATTTTATTATTTCTCACCATAATGTGTTTTTCGCGTTCTCGCAATAACCTAAATGCTTCACCTCCATATCAATTATTTCTCTAAATGTAAAAAGGATTTTTCACTCAAACAAGGGGAAAGTATGAAAAACTTTTGTTCAAATTGTGGTAGTAAATTGAGTCAGGAAATGAAATTTTGTGGTAACTGTGGTGCAAGCATTGCGAATTTGACCGACAAAGATGATAAATCGCTTGTTGTGAGTAAAGATAAATTTAAATCTGAGCAAACAGACTTAAATTCTAAGAAACCAGTTGCGACAAATGGGCGACGTGGTTGTTTGGCTTTTGCTTGTTATGGATTGGCATTCGTATTACCTCTTTTCACTTCTATTGGTAGTGGAATTTCAACTGAAAGTGTTCAAACTGGAATAGTTGTTGGTATTGGAACTTTTCTTGCTTTTTTTATAATTGGAACCTTATTATTAGCCACTGCCCCTGTGCCTTCATGGTTGATGGTGTTCAGCCCTTTCCTTGTAGGATTAGGGTACGCAGTATTACCAATAACACCATTTATGCCCGTTGATGATGTCTTAGTTGTAGCGGCGGGAGGCTTGGTTTCATATGCAATAGCGTTACGAACTTATACGGACCTTCCGAAGGATATAATTGTGCCAATATTGGGGGCCGCAGTTTACGCTATTGTGGGTGAATATATCCCTACTCCAGTTGACGATCTACTAGTTAATGGATTTATTGGTTACACCGTGTACTCAAAAACGAATGGTTTACCCTTGCTAAATGGACAAACGAAAGTTATTCCTCATCCTCTAGAGCTTGAGGAAGGGATCTAATTGCTCCCTCATTGAATTGGGTGAGTCTGATGGATGCAAAGAGTGGATATTCGTGGGGGAGTGTTGATACAAGGATAAAAGTATCCAGAGAGATACTATCTTTGCTCTACTAGTAGCTGTGGTTAGCAAAAGAAAAAATATAACCTTTTATTTTCGTGCGACTTTTGTATACAAATGATCTGTTTTGCGGAAGCTAAGTGCTCTGTTAGGCTAATTATTGAACTTTTACAATTGGATAAAGTCGCTTTAACTTGATTCGTGCATCCTCGGTTGTGAAGCGCCAATCAATGCCCACTTGCTTTTGATTGCGTTCTTCTTGCCACGCTTTGGCTCTGGCGGTCACCGTCTCCATGTCGGGCAAACGCGATTTCAAGCTTTGCCGTCGTAGAGCTGACAGTTCACACTCGGCCATGTTCAGCCAACTGGCATGAACCGGTGTGTAATGCCACTCGATTTTGTTGGCAATTCGGCGAGCCTCAAGCGGCGTAAATCGCTCATACAAACAGGCAGCATGATGAATGTTCAGGTTATCGGTCACCAAGACAATTTTTTTGGCTGTCGGATACACTTCATCTACGAGTTCCTTGAGCACCTGGGCAAAATCCAGTTTGGTGCGCTGCGCACTGACCCAAACCCGACGAAAACCGGCTAAGGGTTCAACCGCTAAAAAAAGCGAGCACTTGCCATGCCGCTCATATTCATGGTCTTCCCGTTTGGGTTGGCCGGGTTCCAGTGGCAGAGAACCGCGTGGCGTGGCGCGTAGTGCCTTCTGAATTTCATCCAGACAAACCTGCGGATAATCGGCATCGTAGGGTCGTTGGTAGACGTCCAGAATATCTTCCATCTGGGCCACAAAGCGGGACCCAGGCTGCGGCATATTCCACGATTTCACCTGCCAAGGCTTAAGTTCATTTTTTTTAGCGCATCTCCGACAGCGACATGGCTAATGGTGTCGATGATTTCTAATGACACCAACCTGTCAGCCAGTAAGCGTAGCGTCCAGCGGTCATAGCCTTCAGGTGGGTCGCTGCAAACTAGCGCCACCAGATGAGCTTCTGCTGCCCCGTCAATCTTGGGTTTAGCCCCTGGTCGTTGCTTTTCGTACAGGGCACGGTTTAATCCTTGGCTGAAGTAATGCTCTTTCAGGTTGTAGATGGTGCCTTGGCTGACCATGGCAGCCTCAACGACTTGCTTAATCGTTCGGGCCTCCCCTTGACTGCGGTCCAGAAGGAGCAGCGCTCTGGCTCGGGCGATGACTCGGGCTGAATGGACGCCAGACTTTATCAATTGTTCAAGTTCAGTTCGTTCGTCTTGTTTTAAGTAAATGTGTTGATGTGTACTCATGTCCTAATTGTGGACATTTTTAGAATAATTACAAACTTTAGCTTAACGATGCACTAAGGCCGTTACACGTTCGATGTGTCTTTAAACATTTGATGTTGAAACATAAACGGCTGTTCCTTCTATTCACTTCACCCTCATCTATCATTCCCCCATTTCCCCTCATTCCCCAATCAGCCAATCTTTCTGTATTATCCCAACCCGCAAGAAACTGATTCCAAATAAGGGTAAACAAATGGCTGAAACGCAGCAGCAATATGTCATATCGATCATGTGTCGTGATCGGGTGGGGCTGGTGTATGAAATCACCCAGGCCATCAGCGAATTAGGGGGCAACATCGCCGATCTGCGCCAGAGCGTGCTGTGCGGCTAATTCAATTCTGCTGGCCGCTTTCCCCGCCGACGTAGAAAAACGCACAATCGAACGCAAGTTTGCCGAGGTGGATTCCAAAAGCGAGACGGTGATTGATACGGACTCCTCAATTGCTTCCCCCAACTACTGTATTTCAGCCAAAATACCAATCAAGAACCCGCAGGGCACGGACGGTGATTCATCTACTGGGTTGGCCTTAAGTGTCGTTTAGGTGCATGAGCGATTTTCTGGCGTCGAAAGTTTCGAGGGAGAAACGGCCGTACCACACCACATATCAGATTTGTCTACAGACGCATTGCACTACAAACCAGAGCCAAAAAATTTCCCACGGACACGTTCCGCTACCAGACAGACCCCTAAAATTATTCTACGGACACGTTCTGCTACCAGACAAACTCTAAAATTATTCTACGGACACGTTCTGCTACCAGACAAACTCTAAAATTTTTCTACGGGCACGTTCTGCTACCAGACAGATTCTAAAATTTTTCTACGAGCGTATTCCAGTACGCGACAGAGCCGAAAATTTTTCTACAGACACGTTCCGGTACGGGAAAGAGCCAAAAAATTGTCTACAGGCTCATGTTCTTACGGCAATGCCCTCAAAAATTATTTTCGGACCATTTGTTGCTAACAACAAAGATCGTTTGCCGGAGCTGAGGGTGTGCCAGCAGCGGGGCTGGCCTTTGTTTTTGTTCGGTTTATGGGAGCGGTGCCGGGGTGGTGGGTTTTGTGGGGGAAACGGCCGTTTCCCTTCCGGCGGCTGTGGTTTACAAAGGAGCAGGGGTAGATACGGCCGTACCTATCCCTGTTCCTTTGTTGGGGTGTGTTAATTGGTGGGGTGGGAAACGGCCGTTTCTTGCCCTGAAGTTATGTTCCTTGACAAACAAACGCTTTTCATTAAATTCATGCTAGGCTAGTCCAAGCCATTGACAGACCAACCGACAGTGGCTGGATGAAATTCTCACTCCCCTTTTTACATTGGAGAAAGCATGACCGAAGAAAAACTGGATTTCAAAAGAATTTTGCCCATCTTTGTGATCGTCTTGGTTGACCTTTTGGGGTTGACTATCATCATCCCCCTCATGCCGCTGTATGCCGCTGCGTTTGGGGCCAGCGCCTTCATGATCGGCCTGCTGGGTGCGGCCTACCCGGCCATGCAATTCATCGGCGCACCGCTTTTAGGGCGTCTCTCTGACCGGTACGGCCGTAAACCCGTGCTGATTGTGAGCCAGATTGGCACGTTCATCGGCTTCATTATTCTCGCTTTAGCCGGGAACCTATGGGTGCTCTTTATTGCCAGACTGGTAGACGGCATCTCCGGGGCAAATATCGCGACAGCCCAGGCCGCTATCAGCGACAGCACCACCGAGAAAACACGCACGCAAGGGCTTGGTCTTCTGGGGGCTGCCTTCGGGCTTGGTTTTATCGCCGGGCCGATCATCGCCTTTGTCTCCCTAGCCGTAAGCGGAAACGATTACCGAGTGCCCGCGTTGGTGGCGGCTTTCTTTTCCCTGGCGTCCGTTTTGCTAACAACCTTCTGGTTTAAGGAAACCCTGCCGGTTGAAGCCCGTGGAAAATCGGATAAAAAATCACCTTTCACCATCAAAGCTATGTTTGACGCGCTTAAGCAACCTGCTGTGGGTTTGCTCCTGGTCTTAATGTTTGCCCAGCAGATTGCTTTTGGCGGGTTTGAGCAGTTTCTGGCCCTATTTACGCTAAACAGATTGGGCCTGAACGCCTCGGGTAATTCACTCATCTTTATCTTTGTTGGCATCATCGTTGTGGCTGTACAAGGCGGTCTGATTGGCCGCTGGAGCCGCAAATACGGTGACCGCAAACTGGTTTACGCAGGGTTGGCGATCCTCGCCATCGGCCTGTCAATGACAGCCTTTACCCCGCGCCAACCCTTGCCAGGTTATTCACAAGCCGAGCTTGCCGCCGAACTGCAAATGGAAAGCGAAACACGCATCGGGGAGCATCCAACCACCGACGGTTTAGAAGTTGATATTCCACCTGATGACAATAAGGGCTGGCTGGGACTAGTCTGGATTCTGATTGCCATGATTCCGGCCTCGATTGGGGGCGGCATTTTGCAGCCATCGGTCAACAGCCTGCTTTCTAAGCGAGTCGAAAAGGATGAAGTTGGCGGTGTGCTAGGGATTTCATCTGCCTTCCTCAGCGGGGCCAATGCCATCGCCCCCTTGCTTATGGGTGTTCTTTTTCAAGCGTTTGGCTCTACAGCGCCGTTCCTGGCCGGTGGCTTGCTCATGGGGCTATTGTTCATATTTGCGGTAAGAATGATACGCCCAGGCAAGGAAGCGAATGCCCCACAGGGTCTGGCGCGAGGGCAAGGTGGTCACTAAGTACCTATCCGAATATTAGCCACAGAGAGCACAGAGGGTTTTGAGGCGAAGGTTCATTTCTCAGATTTCTCTTTTTCCTCTGTGGCTTTTTCGGATAGATTCTAAAACATTGTTGATGGATTTAGCCAAAATACCAGCGCAGCACCCGCAGCGCTCGCAAAGTGTTCCAACGGCTTGGTTCCCCTTCGCGTTCGTTCAAGTCAATTGCCATCGTACCGGGGTAGAACGCTTCCAGAGGGAAACGGCCGTTTTCATCCCGCTTAGATTTTACCAAGGCAATTGCATCCGCCAGCCGCGCATCGGGTGTTACCTTGGCCTGCCGCAAATAGTCTAAACCGCGCAGTACGTCATAATGCCACCAGGTAGGGAAGGCAAAACGGGTAAAATCTGTGCTGCCCTCGCGATCCTGCCGGATAACCTCACCCGTTGAGCGCCGCTTAAACAACTGCCGCGCCAACAAATATTCCTCCCCACCCAAACGCGCTTCCGTCACCCCCGACCGGTTGCCCCCCGCCAGTTCATAAGCCAGCAGTGCTTCCAGCACACAAATCGTCGTGTTAAACGAGCTGCGCGTCGAGCCATTTTCTGCTTCACAGTTCCAGCCGCCATCCGGCAACTGCTCGGCCAACAGGTAGTCAAGAATCCGTTCAATATCCTGGCCAAAATACGCGCCGCTGGCCCCCACCTGCCCATTAATGCACGGTTCCACTTCCCCCGCAAAAAAAGGATTGCCCATAAACTCGATGCCCTGCCAACGGCCGTCCCAATCCCAGCCGCGCCAGCGCACGTGGTCACGCACCAGCCCCACCGCCCGCCTGGCCGCCGCACTGGCCGGGTCCAGACCAAATTCGCGCAGCAGCGACAAAACATGCATCGTCGAATTAAGCTCCTGATTAAAGGCCACGCCCGCCCAGGAGCCATCGGCCCCTTGCTGGGCTAAAAGCTGTGCACCCCAGCCCTCTGTGGCTACTTTGGCCCGTTCCGCAGCCACCACGGCATCCGGCGCGTCCGTCAAATCGCGCAGCACCTGCCAACGAATAGCTGGATCAGAATCCAGCAGCCAATCAAGCACTGGTTGGTGCCCTGTTGCTGATTTGGGGGGATTTTCTACCATGTTTCAATTCTCCTTCTAACTGGACAAACCTGAACGGCTCGCCTGTTACCCATTGCGGTTGTAAGAGTTAAAACTCTTTTATCGTTTCAAAAAAGGATCGGGTAAGCTAATCAAAACAGCTTCAGTTGTCATTTCGAGGTCCTCCGAGAAATCTCTCCGAACAGTTGAACAAGAGAGATTCCTCACGCCGAAGACAGCCTGCCCTGAGGCTCTCGAAGGGTTCGGAATGACAAGTTCCAATATTAACCACAATTGTTGCCACCGTTTGTCAGGTATTTTTTGCCACGCGCCAAGAGGATTAAGCTGATTGCGCTGGCGGCAAAGCGGCCAGCCTGGCCTGCACGTGCGCGGCGAGGGGTTGGTTGCCCATGTCGGTGTACAGCGTTACCGCCGCCTGGAAGTAGCGGCGGGCGGCGGTGGCGTCGCCTTCCTGCACGGCAATCTCGGCCAGCAATTGCAGGCGGTCGCCCACACTGTGCCAATGGGAAAAGGCAGGCCCCAACACCTGGGCTTCCTCGGCCAATGCTTTGGCTTCAGGGAGACGGCCGTTTACAAACAACAGCCGCGCCAGCATCCCCAGCATCAACCCCTGCGCCCACGCATCCCCCAATTCGCGGAACCGGGCCACAGCCGTGGCCAAATCCTCAGCCGCCGTAGCCAAATCACCCTTGTTGACCCCAACGACGCCCCGCCAGCCAACCGCCCAGGCTTCACCCCACAAATCGGCAGCGGCCAGCATCTGGGCGGCGCAGTTAGTGAACAAAGCGCTGGCCTGCGTGTGGTCTTGCTGGGTGTTGGCTACTATGCCCTGGTTATGCCGCACGTAGGCGCAGCCTCGATTGCCGGCTGCCCCTAAAGATTGCCACAGCGCCAGGCTGCGTTGGTTGTGGGCAACGGCCGTTGCCAATTCGCCACGCATCCAGGCCATGTGCCCGGCATGATAATGCAGCCCGGCCAGCAGCTGCGGTTCGGTGGGCGTAGCGGCGAGTGCCTGGTCGAGCCAGCGTCCCGCCTCAACCGGCTGGCTGCGGATGCGCCAGTACCAGCCCAAAGCAATGACCATTCGGGCCGCATCATCGCGCATTTCTGGCTGCGCCAATGCCCAGCCCAACGTTTCCCGCACGTTTTTACTTTCCTGATCCAGGAGCGCCAACCAATGTTCCTGCCCGGCCTGGCGCAAATGAGCATCGGCCGTTTTGGCCAGAGACAGGCAGTAGGCAAAATGCGCCTGCTGCGCGGCCGGTTCATCACCACGCTGGCGCAGCTGCTCCTGGCCAAACTGCCGCAGCAGTTCATGAATGGCATACCGTTCACGGGCGGGATCGGCGGTGAGCAGCGCTTTGCCGACAAACCGGGCCAGCTGGGGCAGGGTGATTCCAGCAACGGCCGTTGCCGCCTCGCGCGTGAAGCCAGCCGCAAACAGGCACAATCGGGCAAAAATCGTCTGCTCTTCGGCAGACAATCGCGCCCAACCGGCCGCCAGGATGAGGCGCATGTCGTGGTGGCGCGCCGCCAAATCTTGCAGTTCGCTGTGCAGGATGCTCAGCCCGCTACGCAGTTCGGCGGCAATAGCGGTTACGGCCAGGGTGTCGCACCAACCAGCGGCCAGCTCCAGGGCCAGCGGCAGCCCGCCCACCAGTCGGCAAATTTCGATAACGGCCGTTTTATTTACGGCCGTCAGGGCAAAATCGGGCTGCACTCGCTGCGCCGCCGCCACAAACAGCAGCACCGCATCAAACTGCCTGGGGTCAGCGACCGGGGACGCGCTGATAGGGTAGGCCATTGCGGGCACGGGGTAGATGTGTTCACTGGTCAACGCCAAACGTTCGCGGCTGGTTACCAGCAGCTTCAGATGGGGTGCGTGCTGAAGCAAACCGTCCAGCCAGGAGGCCAACGGCAGCAGTTGCTCAAAGTTGTCCAGCAGCAGGAGCGCTGTTTTGTTGGCCAAAAAGTGTTGCAGTTGTTCAGCGGGCGGGCGTGATTCCCGCCCGTCCAGCGGAAAGTGCAGGGCGCGGGCGATGGTGGCAAAAAATGAGCCCGCCTCCGCCACTGTCGCCAGATCGACAAAGACGAGGCCGTCGGGAAAGGGGCGGGGTGTTTGCTGCCGGAGCGCCTCGGCGACCGCCAGAATGAGCCGCGTTTTGCCCATCCCGCCTGGCCCCACCGCGGAAACCAGGCGGATGGCGGGTTCGGCCAGCATCGCCAGCAGCGTGTTGCGCTCGGTTTCGCGTCCCAGGAACGGGTTGACGGGGTGGGGCAGGTTGTCGAGGTGTGGCGTGAACGGCCGTTGGGCCAAAGTCAGCGAATCCGCTGGCTGCTGCCCCAGCGCGATTGCCAGGAAAGACGGCCGATCATCGGGTTCAATTCCCAAACAGTCGGCCAATCTTGTTGCCATGCTGGCGGACGGCCGTCGCTCATCGGCTTCGATTTTCTTGAGCGTCACCGAGGCGCAGCCCACACAGTTGGCCAGCGCCTGTTGGGTCAGGTCCAGCGCCTTGCGCCGTCGTTTCACCCAGTAACCAAAGGAGTAGGTTTCATCCAATTGCCGCATCATAAAGTTGATTGTATCCCAACTGTATCCGCCGGGGATACCCGCGCCGGGATTAAATCTGCTTCAATGCTGGGTGAAATCAATGCTGAGTAGAATGATCCAATCTTTGACAATTGGACTAATCTTGGCGAGCTAAACTTAATAGAAGGAGTCCCGATCATGTGGAAACGATATTTTGTACTGGTTTTTGTATTGGGTTTTGGGATGTTGGTAGCTTGCGGTGGTGGAGAAGAAGCGGGTGTGGCGGAAACGGCCGTATCGTCCGCCCCCATTGTTGAGGCCACGGCCCAACTGCCCACGGCAGTGCCTGTGTTGGCTGAAGCCGCGCCGGTAGACATTCCGCTGACGTCGCTGCCGCGGGCCTTTAGCTATGCCGGGGTGGATTTTGTGATAACCGACGGCCGACTGACCAACCGCAGCCTCATTGATCCAAATACGGCCGTTGCCGACACGTTCCGGGCGGAATTGACGTTGCAGGGGCAAAACAATTCTGGCTTTAAGGCAGACATTGTGAACGGGGTGGTGCAGATCAATTTTGCGGATGGAACGGCCGTTGCTCAAACCGTCATTGATCCGATTGAAATTGGCGACACACGCACGTTTACCGTGAGCGGCGCGGTGCAGTCTACAACCAACTGGGAAGGTGCCACGCTGACGCTCAGCGAAGCCGGTAAGGAGCCACTAACCATCACTCTCACCGGGGCAGAGACCGTGACCGGGCAATCGCAGCAGTTCACTGGTGGCGAAGCCACTGGCCTGAACAAATACGACGAATCCATTCAATACCAAATCACAGAGGCATCGCTGTGGCTAGACGGACCGCAGTCGGGTGGATATTACGTCCATGCGCCTGCGGGACAGCGCTTCTTGCGCATTACGGCGCACGTCACCAATACCGGGGGCAGCAACGGCGTTAGCATTTACGCCGAGCAGTTCCAGGCAGTGGCCGATGGGATTCCCTCTGCCGTTAGCTACGATGTGAACGGGGCGCAGTCGGTGACGCTGAACACCAGCACAGATGTAAGCTTTTACTTTCTCGTTCCGGCCAGCGCTGCCAAGCTGGCCATCACTGTGGCTGCCGATGGTCATCAATCGGCGACGATAAGCCTGATGCCTTGATGAAATAATAAATATAGGTAGAGGGTACGGGCACAGGGGGGCGAAATCCCCCCTGTTTTTGGTTGTGTTTTAGACGGTTGTGAGGTGGGAAACGGCCGTACCACCACCATGCAACCACGTTCCCCCTGCCTGCTTTTGCCGCAGAATCCACAAGGCCAGCCGCCCATAACAATCCAATCTCCCAAACGATTCCCCTTTTGTAAACCCCTCCAGGCCACCAACGTCAAAACAGCCATGTTGCCAGCATTGATGCTGGCGCCAATACTTTGCGGTCAGTTTTGGTGCCAGATGTTGGCATTTCAATGCATATACAAAAATGCCAAACGTTTCGTTATTCACACTTTAAGCCCTGACATGTAGAATAAGCAAAAGCAAAAGTTGTAGGACAAGTGTTAAATGAATCAGCAGCAGAATTTTCGATCGGAGCCGTTCTTGACGGATGTAGCTGGCAAACGGCAGATGTTGCGCCTGTCACCGCTGCATCTTGTGCGCGTGATCATGGTTTCGGTATTTGTTGTGGAGCTGGCGATTATGCTGTCGTTAGAGCCACTCTTTTTTGATCAAGGCGCTTCTTTTTCTGAGCTTTTATTAGAAGCAACGGTTGATGCCTCCCTTCTATCCATTTTTGTGTTTCCCATTATTTATTACTATGCCTTTAAGCCCATGGTTGAAATTATTGGGCGTTACCAAAAAACAGAAAAGGCGCTGGACACGGCCAATAATTTTTTGGAAATTGTTTTTGCCAGCCTGACGGATGGCGTGCTGGTTGTCAATCGTGCGGATCAGAGCATTTTGTCTTGCAACCGCATGGCGGAAAAGTTGTTGGGGTTTCCGCAGCAACAGCTGCGTGGGCGAAGCATTAGCGCCTTTTTGCTATCTGATGAGGTGCAGTGGGATTCTTTGCAGGCGGAGATAGATGCGAATTTGTCTACAGGCCACATTTTTCGTTCAGAGCTTAGGCTGAGTCCGCGTAAAGAGCTGCGCTATGCGGCCGAAATTACCGTGAATCGGGTAGAAGCAAAAAATGAAGTTAGCACTTTGCAGGTATTTGTAATTCGGGATATTTCGGAGCGGATTAAGTCGCAAGAACAGTTGCAACTGCAAACAACGGCTCTGGAAGCTGCGGCCAATGGCATCATGATTACGAATCATGAGGGGCTGATTGAGTGGGTTAACCCGGCTTTGTTAGAGATGACGGGGTACTCTTTTGAAGCCTTGATTGGTCAGGATGCCAACATTTTTAATTCTGGGCATCATCTCCCAGAAGAGTTTGATGCCATGTGGCACGCGATTAAGGCTGGCAAGATATGGTCTGGGGAGCTGGTGAACTGTCGTAAGGATGGCTCGGAGTATATCGAAAATCAATCTATTGCTCCGGTGCGGAACCAGCGGGGAGACATTACGCATTATATTGCGATTAAGCAAGATATTACGAAGCGTAAAGAAGCAGAAGTGCAGATGGAGCGTCATAATCAAGAGTTGTTGATGCTGAGCCATCTGGGCCAGTCTGTTATTTCTAGTTTGGAATTGCCTAAAATTTTTTCTGACGTTATTGAGCAGGTGATGCCTGTGATTGGTGCAGACTGCCTTTCTATTATTTTGCAGGAAAATAATCGGCTGACGTATGTGGCTACAGCGGGGCTGGCGGCTGAAGAGATGGAGGGTAAGCAGGTTGCGCTGCATGAGGGTGTGCCGGGTGAGGTGATGCGCAGTGGTAAAATGGTTTATTTACCTGAGGAGGACGGCCGTTTCTCAATTAATGAAAGCTGTGAGTGTCAGCCACAATCGCTGTTGGCCGTACCGCTTTCGTTGGGGCAAAGACGGTTGGGTCTTATCCAGGCGACGCATCTCCAACCCAACGCTTTTGATGAAGATAGTATCCGTACGCTTACGGCTGCGGCCAACTGGGCTGCCATTGCCATCAGCCATGCCAACCAGCTGGAGGAAATTCGCCACCGGCTCAATGAAACGGCTACGCTCTCCGCAATTAACCAATCATTGAATGAAACGTTGGATCTGGACAATATTTTGCAGCTTATTGCGGACTCTGTGTCTAAATTGGTGCCAGAAGTGGATGGTGTGGTCATTCATTTGCGCGAAGAACATGAAGATTATCTGGTGCCTGCTATTTGGAGTGGCTATCTGGATAATGAGCTGCCAAATCTTTTCTTGAACCTGAATGAAGGTTTGGCGCGTGAGGTGTTCCGCACGGGCAAGCTGGTAAACGTTCCAGATGTGGGAGATTCACCCTATGCGCAAATGTTTTCGCCGGGACAACTGCCTGCCTCGTTGGTAATAGCGCCTTTGCAAAGCGGCCGTTTCCAATTAGGTACCATCACCATTCAAAACCAGAATGAGCAACAAGCATTTTTAGTGCAGCACGAGCGTTTGCTGCTGCGATTGGCTGACTCTGCGGCGGTAGCCATCAACACTGCCCGGCTGTACCAGTCTGAACGGGTACAAAGACAGCAGGCGGAATATCTGGCGCAAACGGCCGTTGCCCTTAGCCAAAGCCTGGAGATGGAAGAGGTCTTGCAAACAATTTTTACCCATGTCATAGAGATAGTAGACAATGCAGCAACGGCCGTTTTTCTCATGCGCGACAACAAAATCTACCACAAGCAGTACAGCCATCCAGATAAAAATAACGACCTGTTGACCGTCGCCCTGAACAAACTCATCAACCGTGATGAACTTAGCTCGCTGCCGCCGCTCAAACTTATTATGGACACGGGAAAACCCGTCATGATCCCAGGCAAATTGAAGGATAGCCCTGGCCTTGCCAATGTAGAAGCTACCGAGCAACCAGCTTTTGTTGCGGCGCCCTTACGAATGACCGATGACACCACCGGCTTTATCGTTATTCAAAATGACAAGCCAGGCGTTTTCAATCGAGGCACTATTCGCCAATTAGAGCTTCTTGCTTCCCAGGCATCGCTGGCTGTACAAAATGCCCTTCTTTTTAACGATTTAGGTGAAGTATTGCTGAAAGAGCAATCCACACGTGCCCAGTTGGTTCAGGCACAAAAGCTGTCAGCAATGGGCCGAATGGTTGCGTCAGTAGCCCACGAGCTTAATAATCCTTTGCAAACCATTAAAAATTGTTTATTCTTATTACAACAAGATATTACTAATGAAACGCCGATGCTCACTTACTTGGAGATGGCGTTGTCGGAGACCAATCGTTTAACGAATCTTGTATTGCAACTGCGCGACGTTTACCGTCAGGCAAGCAGCAACCTGCAACGGCCAGTTTCATTACTAAACCTTGCTGAACAAGTGCATTTAATTCTGCGTGAACATCTAAAACAAAATAATATAGACTGCACTGTTGATGCAACGGATGATTCAGTTTGGGCGTCTGGTGATGCCAACCAGCTCAAGCAAGTGGTACTTAACATCTGTCTCAACGCCATTGACGCCATGCCCGAAGGGGGAACGTTGGCTGTTAGGCAGGTGATGAATGAAAACGGGGCAGAAGTGGGTCTTGCCATTCAAGATTCAGGTATTGGTATTGCTGAAAAAGACCAGGAAATGTTATTTGAGCCATTCTTTACCAAAAAAGACAGCGGCACTGGCTTAGGGTTAGCAATTTGCTACGACATTGTTCAAAAACATGGCGGCCGAATTTCAGTTGTTAGCGCTCCAAGCAAAGGCGCAACCTTTACCATTTGGTTGCCCGCTATGCAGGAGCAGCCAGAAAAGCAGTTGCCTGGCTAAGCAGAGACATTAAGGACATTATGAGTAAAACCTATTCAATTTTAGTTGTGGATGACGAACCTAACCTTCGTATAACCCTCAGCTTGATTTTGCAGCGAGAAGGGTACATTGTCACCATTGCTGATGGGGCAGACCAGGCCCACGCCAGACTGAAAGAAGATACTTTTGATCTTGTTTTTCTGGATATAAAAATGCCCAAGAAAAGCGGGCTAGTGTTGTTAACCGAAATTAAACAACTGTTTCCAGATTTGCCTGTTTTGCTGTTGACTGCGTTTGCCAGCCTGGATTCTGCCATAGAAGCCGTGCGGCGCGGCGCTGCCGATTATTTGCTTAAGCCCATTGATCCCCCGCAAATCGTTGCTCGCGTAAAACAAGTGTTGTCGGAACAGCAGCCCAATCGTCGCCGGGCAATTATGAATGAAATGCAGCGTTTATTGGGTGAGCTGAATCAGATTGATGGATTTTCGGCTGAAAATGCGCCGGCAGAACAACTAGATATGGATTCTGATCGTTATTTGCAACGTGGGCCGTTTTTGCTGGACTTGCACACGCGGGTGGCCTCAATCAACGGGGAAGAGCTATCGTTGACCCCTACCGGTTTTGATTATTTAACGGTGCTGATGCGCTTTTCGCCAAACACGATGCAATATCAAAAGTTGGTCAAAGAGGCGCAGGGATATGAGACAACACTTATTGAGGCGAAAGAGGTAACCCGTTGGCGGGTTCATGAATTGCGCAAGGCGATTGAAACAGATTCGCGAAATCCTCGTTATCTCATTACTGTGCGTGGTGAAGGGTACCGCCTGGTGACCTGATCTTTACCGACTGCCTAAATTTGGTTCAATTTGTTCCAACTTTTCCCCATAATTTTTGCGTCACTGGTTGATAAACTAGAGGGTATGAACGGGGTAAGGGAACAGAACAAGCAGAAGCTGTTGTTAGTAGAGGATGATCCGAACTTAAGGTCTACGATGTCTGTGGTGCTGCAAAGGGCGGGGTTTGGGGTGGAAACGGCCGTTTCCCTCCTAGCTGCGCGCGAGCAACTGCAAACAAAGCAGTTCGACCTCATTTTGTTAGACCTCGACCTCTCCGGCGAATCCGGTTTACCCCTCATTTCTGAAGTGCGTACCTTTCATGCCGA
The DNA here is from genome assembly GCA_020634455.1 of Ardenticatenaceae bacterium. GTDB lineage: Bacteria > Chloroflexota > Anaerolineae > Promineifilales > Promineifilaceae > Leptofilum. Next base: position 4,206,624 of record JACKBQ010000001.1, read on the forward strand.
CACACAAACAATTATCCTGTCTGCCCAAATTTCTACGACATTACAGCAAAAAGCATTTCGTAATGGTGCCAGAGGTTACCTGGTAAAACCACTCGATCCGATAGAAATCATTATCTTCGTTCGTTCGTTGTTGGCTGGCCCCACTGCATAATCTCAACCTTTCACCAATTCTTCACAATTTACCCCAAGCTTTTTCAACTTTATAACCCAACAAACTCCCTACCATTAGGAATGGAGTACCAGTCAATCTCAATGTAGCCTACCACGCCAAAGACAGGTGCTCCATTTTTTTTACTGAAAGGCCTGAAATATTCAGATGCGTCCAGGAGGTTTATATGGAACGAAGAGGATCATTGTTGCTAATATTGTTGCTAGGCCTGTGTGCTATTCTCATAGCAATGTTGCCAACTTCTTCCGCAATGGTAGACGCCGCCGGTTCCGTAGCTATTGACAAACTTGTTGTCAATGCCGAGCCAGCTGCTCCGGCGGCCCCAACAGCCACCACCCAAACCATTGCTCTGCAAGTTGCCAGCGCCCGCACAGAGCCACTCTGGGGTGCCCCCATAGGCGACCCCAATCCCCCAGGCATCGCTACCGGGGATTCCATTACCGAGTATCAATTCATCATTAATGAAGATAATACCGGGGAAACCAGAACAGACCGCTATACAGGCGGTTGTGCGCCGTTTTGGGATGAAGAAGAAACAATCCCCAACCCCGATTATCCTGCAACTTGCGACTGGCCCAGCATCGCTGGCATCGCCAGTTGGAGCCCCATTGTCACCCAGGGTGATGAGACCATTTTAAGTGACAACACCACCCTGACTTTGCAGCCAGGGCGTTATCTTATTTCGGTCATTGCCGATGGTTTTAAGCTTGACGGTCAATGGTTTACCATCCCCATGGAAGAAGATGTGAACAACCCCGGCGTTGCTACCGTCAACGTTTCCATGCAACCCCTGCCCCTACCCACAGCCTCATTGGTTATCAAGGTTTTTGAAGACAACGGGCTGCCCAACTCTGCTGCTGACGTTCCCGCGGAAGCTGGCTTGGCTGGTTTTGAAGGCCATCTGGGCGATATCGGTGGTGATGTGACCAATGACGTGTATGGCAACCCAATTTGTACCGAATACGAACCCGGCGATGGCCCCAACGGCTACCTCTGGGTTGATGGCGCGCCAGTTCCGATTGATGGTTCTGGCGGTAAATGTTTGAGCGATGAAAATGGCGACATTATCATCCATAACCTGGGCACCAACCGGTTTGAAGCCTGGGTTGTTCCACCAGATGGTACCGACTGGGTTCAGACCACCACGCTTGAAGGTAACAAACCTTGGGATTCCTGGGTTCAAGAAGGTTCCACTGGCTACGACACTGAGTTTGTCATTGCCAACGAGCCATTCCCGGTAACCATCTTTGGTTTTGTCAAACCATCCACGCCAGACCTCGGCGGCAATGGTGAGATTCGTGGTGTTATCGCCAATGCAGAAGTCTACGTTCCGTTTAACGGCGGTTTGCCTTATCAGGGTCACCTTTGGGGTGGTTTGTCCGGGGCGAAGATTCGTGACACCGTTGCCAACCCGTGGATTGCGTTGAGCGATTTGCTGGGTGGGGATACGGCCGTTTGGATTGGCCAGGGTGAATTAGATGGTAGCTTTACCATCCCCAACGTGCCCGACGGCGACTACCTGCTCACCTATTGGGATGCCCCTCAACTGAACATCCTCGACCTGGTACAGGTTTCCGTAGTCAACGGCGAAGTGGTAGACATGGGCGTTCTCTTTGTAACCGGTTGGTTCACCACAGTTCACGGCTATGTTTTTGCTGACAACAACGGCAACGGCAAGCGCGACCCCGGTGAACCCGGCATCGGTGAATATCCTGTCCTCCTGCGTAAACGTGACAATACTGAAATGGATCGTGGTGGTATTTTGGTACCCACTGGCCCAGACGGTTACTACGAATACGAAAACATGTACCCCTACAACAACTGGTTGGTGTTGGAAGCGTTCTCGCCCAGCTACAAAATCACCGGCTATACCTACCAGCCCTTTAATCAACCAGCCGAAACCACCATCCTTGGCGAAGGTGTTGATGTGGGCGTGATGCCCGTTATTGGCCAGTCTGGCCGCATTGACTGGGGCGTGCAGCCCTACGGTCCAGGCGAAAACGGTGGCATTGCAGGTACCGTCTTCTACGACACCACCCGCGCTGAATACGATCCGTCGCTGGCCGCTGTTGAACCGTGGGCACCTGGTATCCCTGGTCTGGAAATGAACTTGTACGAACCAGTCGCCTGCACCAACCCCCTCACCGAAACTTGTGACGAAAGCGGCACCTACCTGTTGGATACCGATGGTTCTTACGCCAAAGGCGCGCTGCTACAAACGCTAGTAACGGAACAGTGGGAAGACGGCCGTCCGATTAATTGCCAGGCTTACGATGTAGAAGGCAACCCGGTTGACCACTGGATTTTGCCCGCAGCCGACTCAGGCCAAATCTGCCTGGAGCCAATGGCGATGGGCACCCAGTTCCAAAATGACTTTGCGACGGTTAACGGCAACTACGGGTTTGGCGACCTGGCCACGGGTGATTATCTGGTGGAAGTTGTCGTACCAAATGATGCATACGGCCGTCCCATGTTCCAGGTAGAACGTGAAGAAGATTTGAACGTCTTCTCCGGTAATGAATACCTGAGCCAACCGACGGCTGGTAAGCCTGCGGCGAACCCGCCCGACTTCCCGGTTTGCGCTGGCCCATTGCACACCGTAGACGTAGCTGGTATTGATGCCGATGGCGACCTGGAATTCCTGGACAACGGCGATCCCAATCCATTGTTTGACGGAGACGGCCTCGACGCCGTAGAGAACCCGGACTTCGCCGCCGAAGGTGGTAGCATCTTTGAAGGAACCGACCGCCACTTGTGCGACACCAAGCTGGTAACGGTGATCGAAGGCCGCGCTGTAGCGCCATCCTTCACCTTCTTCACCCACGTACCGATTCCTGGCCGCTGGTGGGGTCTCATCTTAGATGACTTGACCCTGTCCACCGACCCGCGTGAATGGACCTTTGGTGAAAAAGCAGGCATCCCCAACGCTCCGATTGGCGTCTATGACTTCACCGAACGGTTGATGACTACCCTGGAATCTGACCCGAACGGTCTGTTCACAGCGCTGATGCCTTCAACCATGACCATGAACGCACCATCCCCAACGGGTATGTTTGCCAACATGTTCCGTCTGGTGGGTAACGATCCGGGTCAACCTGGCCAGCTCAACGCCAATTACAATCCGCAATACCGCACCATTGCCGCCAACTTTGAAGTAATTCCGGGTATGGGCGTTATCGCTGACCTGGCTCCCACGCAGGTGGCAACTTCTATCCAGTCACCGGGTTCGCAGTTCAACCATGTGGCGCAATGCAAGCTGGAAGATACCAACCCGCAGCTCTTTGCGGTAGATGTGCCGTATATCCACGTTAGAAGCACCAACGTAGCTGATCGAACCATCAACATCCTGGGGCTTGGCTTTGGCGACGTGCAAGGCGGGGGAGAAGTGATTCTGGGCAATCTGAGCGTCACAGTGACCCACTGGGAAGACAGACTCATTACCATTACGGTACCCCAGTCCACTCTCTCCACCAATACCGGACCCAAGCAGCTGGAAATTATCGCCGACAACGGCCAAAGTCTGGTGAATGGCATTACTATCCATTCTCTGGGCAATAACAGCTCCTACAATCCTCGGTTGTATGAAGTAGGCCCTGGCAAACCGTACGCGACCGTTCAGGCTGGCGTAGAGGCAGCCGCCAATGGTAGTCAATCTCGCGGGACGCTGGTTGTGGTTTACCCCGGTATGCCAGAACAGTGGAACCCCAAAGGCGTCTACTACGAAAACGTTGTGATGCACTCCCCCGTGAAGCTACAAGGCGTTGGCCCCGGTGGCGTTTACGCCGATGAAAGCTATGTGCTCGGCTCTGTGCTGAACGGCTTGGCGTTCTCCGGCGATACCGGCAATGCTGCTGCCTGGCGCGATCTAGTAGAAGGCCTGACCCGTGTTGGCAACCAGGCTATCTACGAAGGCGCAGTCATTACCGTTTACGCCGAGACGCAAAACCAATTTGGCAATCGTTACGAAGCAGCTATTGATGGCTTCGCCATCGAAGGTGGCGACCAGCAAGGCTTCCCCAACAACATTAACCAGATTGGCGGTGGCAACAACGGCCAAGCAGCCAACGTGGTGGTGCAGGGTGGCGGCATCTTTGTGAATGCGTTCGCTCGGAATTTGAATATTACCAACAACATCATCCAGAACAATGGTGGCGCTTATGGTGGTGCCATTCGTCTGGGTACACCAAACTTGCCTCCCGGCGACCCTGGCAAAGATGCCCAAAACGATGACATCTACATTGCCAACAACCAGATTTTGGCCAACGGTGGTACGAATCTGGCTGGAGCTATCGGTATTTTCGATGGCGCTGAGGGATACGAAGTGGCTTTCAATGACATCTGCGGTAACTACTCCACCGAATATGGTGGCGGTATTAGCCACTACGGTTACAGTCCGCAGGGCAGCATTCACAACAACCGCATCTACTTCAACCATTCAATGGATGAAGGCGGCGGCATCATGATTGCTGGCGAGCTGCCCCCAAACGCGACGACGCTGTCCCCTGGCACGGGGCCGGTAGACATCTACAGCAACATCATTCAGGCAAATCTGTCTAATGATGATGGTGGTGGTGTGCGCTTCTTGATGGCAGGTAACTTCCCGTTCAATGTGTACAACAACGTTATCGTGAACAACGTTTCTACGCATGAAGGTGGCGGTGTCTCGCTGAACGATGCACCCGCTGTGCGCTTCTATAACAATACCGTTATGAAGAACCTGACGACGGCAACGGCAATCACCAGCAATGGCCAACCAGCGCCAGCCGGCCTTTCTACCAGCCTGAACAGTGATTTGCTGCAAGCATCGCTGCGGGTGGGTGACCCGGTGTTTAGCAACCCGGTGATGTTTAACAATATCTTCTGGGATAACCGGGCTGGCTCTTGGGATGGGAATGGCATTGCCGGTATCGGTTTGGAAGGCGACCCGAACCCAATTAACACCTGGGACATCGGGACGGGCGGCAACACGCATTTGCTGCAACCCACCAATTCGCTGCTGCAAACCAGCTATGGCACCATTCCAAATGCCACCAACATTGTGGGGCTTGATCCAATGGTAAATGAAACGTACGACCTGACGGTTTCAGCCTTGCCGTGGCGCACCAACCCGAACTTTGTGGGTGTCATCATGGTGGCGGTTGACCTGCCCCCGACACTGCTGGGCGATTACCACCTGATGGCTGGCTCTCCGGCAATGGATGTTGGCGTGGCGAGTGCAGATGGCATTGTGGCCCCAGTGTTTGATATTGATGGTGATATACGGCCGTCTAACGCAGCCTACGAAATGGGTGCCGACGAAACAGGTCAGCTCTCCGCCTTGCGGTTGGTTGTGCCAGGCGATGCCATGCAGTTCAACTTCTTCCAAACCTACATGCCCCTGATCTTCCAGGAAAACAAGGCACAGTAAGATACCGAGAAATGCAGGAGGCGGTGCAGCCGCCTCCTGCACGACAGGAGTACAGAGATGAGAAAAACAATTCGTTCGCGCAAATTAAACCGACGCGATTTCCTAAAATTAGGTGGGGGTGTCCTCACTGGCGCGGCGCTCACTCGCTTGCTGCCGCGTACCCTGGGTCAGTCTGGGCTGGTTGCCAAGGCAGATGATTATTCCCAGGTGGTAAGCAATGTGCCCGACCTGCACCTGGCGGGCACCGATGGCTGGATTTATCTGCCCGGTGAAGTGCCGATTCCTGGCTCAGTAAACCAGTTTTATCAACCAGACAACTATGCCCCGAACCTGTTAACCACCTATATGTTTGGGTTTCGGGATGTCACAGGGCTCTCGGACGATCTGGTTTTTGCCCAAAAAATGAAGTGCCAGGCAACTGCGCCGCTCTTTTGGGTAAACGAAGGCCAAGAATACCGGATTCAGCTGACCAATCTGGGGTTGCAGATGCGCCCTGATCTGATTGATGAGCATACTGTTCACTGGCACGGTTTTCGCAATGCCTGGCCCATCTTCGATGGTGAGCCGCATTCTTCGGTTCGTGTACCCATTGGGCGCAGCCTGACCTACTTTTACCAGCCATTCCATCCTGGTACTTATATGTATCACTGCCATGTAGAAGAAACGGAGCATGTGCACATGGGTATGACTGGTTCGGTCTTTGTGCGGCCGGCGCAGGACGGTACGCCCATTGTGGCGGCTAATGGCAAAACGTATGACCGCTTTGCTTACAACTGTGGCGATGGCTCGACTGGCTACGACCGGGAGTTTGTGCTGAATCTGACCGACCTCTGGGCAGAGGCCCACTGGGCAGACTCGCACGTGCAGCTGCCAGACTGGACAGATTTTAACGCGGATTATTATTTGCTAAACGGCCGTGTTTATCCAGACACCGTTGCCCCCAATGGCCTGGGGTTGGACACCAACACGGGCATCCTGCAGCCGCCGCCCGGACGACCTGAGCTGCAATACCAGCCACTTTCCTCACTCATTGAGTGCGAATCTGGCGACCGGGTGCTGCTGCGGCTCATCAACCTGACCTTCGGCCAGCACGCTATGTCTTTGCCGGGCATGAAGATGCGTGTAGTAGGCAAAGATGCCACTCACCTGCGCAGCTCGTACGACGGCACCGACTACACCTACGATACCCACACCGTTTATCTGGGTACCGGGGCAACGGTTGATGCAATCTTTACAGCGCCAGAGGTAACCGAAACCCAAACCTACCTGTTCTACAACCGGAACTTCGACCGCTTAACGAATGCTGGTGGGCAGGGCTACGGTGGTCAAATGACGGAAATTCGTGTTCATCCCGCCGGCACGCTGGCACCACAAACCGAACCCAACACGAATCCCAGATTGTAGCCAAGGAGTTAATGAACATGACGAATTTTTTCACTTTAATGCAAAATCGCCGCCGTCGCGGTGTCGCCTTTCTCATGCTCATCATTGCGATTGGCGTGGTGCTGTACAGTGTGGTGCAGGTAGAGGCAGATGGCCCTGGTGTCGTACCCAGTACAGGTATGATTTGTACAGAAAATGCTACCTCTACATTTACGCTAACGGCTAAAGAAGGCTACATCAATCTGACCGATGGCAATGTGGTTTATATGTGGAGCTACGCCGATGGCCAGGATGACTTTCAGTATCCTGGCCCCATCTTGTGCGTAAACGAAGGAGATACGGTCACCATTGTGTTGCACAACGAACTGCCAGAAGATACATCAATTGTTTTCCCTGGGCAGATGGATGTGTTGGCCAATGGTGTGCCGATTGAGCCACAGTTTAATGGCGCTGGCGAACTGGTTTCTATGGCCAATATAGCAACGGCCGTTGGCGGCAGTGTTACGTATGAGTTTGTGGCTGAAGAGCCAGGCACGTACGTTTACCAAAGCGGCACCAACCCCGGTGTGCAAACGCAGATGGGTTTGTTTGGCGGTCTGGTTATTCGCCCGGCGCTTGGCCCAGATTATGCGTACAACAATCCGGACACCAAGTTTAATCCTGACACTGAATACATCATGATGCTGTCCGAAATTGACCCCTTGATGCACCAGGCAATTGAGCGGGGCGAGACGTTTAACATGGCGGATTACAATGCACGGTACTTTTTGATAAACGGCCGTACCTTCCCCGATACAATCGCACCCAACAATGCGTCCTGGCTGCCAGCACAGCCGTACAGCTCGTTGGCCTATATTCATCCGTATGATGAAATTGCCAACCCGGATCCGGCCATTGACCGCTTTATTGGCATGGGTGTAGAGGGTTATCCCTTCCATCCCCATGCATTTAATGCGCGGGTTGTGGCTCGGGACGGCCGTGTGGTTGAAGGCCCCAATGGCGAAAATATGGCAGAAGAACGATTCTCTATCCCAGTGAATCCGGGCCAAACGGCAGACTCACTCTTTGAGTGGACCGATATTTATGGTTGGGACGGCCAGGGTAGCCCACTGCCTGTCGAACTGCCGTCGGATCAGAATATGCCTGCTGGTTTGTTCTACGGCAGTCCGTTCCTGGGCAATCAGGACACAGTGCCGGTAGGGGTTCATTCTGTTAATCAATGTGGTGAGTTCTATCACATCGCTCACAACCATGCGTTGCAGCAAATTACTGGTTGGGGTGTGGTGCTGGTAGGGCAGGTAACTTTTACCCGCATAGACCCGCCACTGCCGAATAACTGCCAATAGGCAGTCAGCCTACAAGGAGATAGCTAATGAAGTTACACACTAAAAAACACCCCCTGCTCCTGGCTGTCGTTTTGGCCGTGCTGGCAGTTGCGGGCTTAATCCGCACCTTTAGCGCAACCGCGTCACCAGCCCGCCAGCCCCTGGCCATGCCAGTAGCCGACGTGCTGCCAGCCTTTACCTGTCTGGAAGATGTGCCTGGCGAGCGTACTTGTGAAGTATGGGCACGCGAAGGCAGCCTGGACTTGCCGGACGGCGGCACGGCTCCCATTTGGGGCTTTGCCAACCGCCTGCCAGACCCGGCTTCATTCCCTGGCCCGGCTTTAATTGTGAACCAAGGCGACATCGTGAACGTTGTCTTCCACAACGAAATCCCTGGTGAGAACATCTCTCTGGCTTTTACGGGCCAAGAGCTGTACCCAGACCTGACTGGTATTGCTGCTGGCGAGACGGTTACTTATACGTTTACGGCCGTTTCCCCCGGAACCTTCAAATACGAAGCAGGCCTTACACCCAACGGCGCACGCCAGGTAGCCATGGGGCTTGGCGGTGGGCTGATTGTACGCCCCGCCACGCCTAACCAGGCCTACGACATCGCCGCCTCTGCATACAATGATGAAGCCCTGCTCGTCTTCAACGAGCTGGACCCGGCCTTCAACGCCGACCCCAACGGCTTTAGCATGACCGATTACACCCCGGCCTACTGGTTCATTAACGGCAAGGCATACTCACAAACCGAGAAAATTCTCACCGCGCCGGGCAACAACCTTTTGCTCCGCACCGTAAACCTGGGTTTGCAAGAGCACTCTCTGGGCGTGTTAGGCATGTACCAAACGATGCTGGCCGTAGACGGTTCCCTGAAACCGTACACCACAGAAATGGTTGCCTACACCCTCGGCGCTGGCGAAACCTTCGATAGTATCGTCACCATTCCGGCCGATGCCATCGAGAACCAAAGCTTTGCCGTCTACAACACGGGTACGCAGCAGCTTTACAACAACGGCGATACCAGTAGCATCGGTGGTATCTTCACATTCATCGAGGTAAGCGGCGGCGCAGCAGCCCCGGCAGGTGGTCCATTGGCCACTGGTTTAGCCGTATCGCCAAATCCCACCTCTGGCAATGTGGACGTAACGCTCGACGCTTTTCTGGATACAACCGCAACCAGCGGCTTGGATATTGTTGCCTGGGAATACTTCCTGAATGATTTAGGCGACCCCGGCACCGGTATCTCCGCAACGTTGGCGGCGGGAACCAGCATTAGCGTAACTGCCTCCATCCCCACCAGCACCTTGTCCACCCTGCCCGCAGGCGACGTATCTATTTACGTGCGCGGCCAGGATAGCAGCGGCACCTGGGGACCGGTCAACAGTACCATTTTGGATTTGGTTGTAGATGGCCCAGTCATCACCAGCTTGTATCTGGTAAACAACCCATCCAATGGCACCAAAAACGTAGGCATTCAGGCAACAGCAGACGAAACGCCATCTGGCAATATCAACGTTGTGGCCGCCGAATACTTCATTGATGCGGTGACTGATCCTGGCACCGGCATTACCATGACGTTGAATGCAGAAGCGCCAATTGTGAGCTTGAACGCGACGATAGACGCAACCACCATCGCTGGTTTGTCGCATGGTACACATGTGGTTTATGTACGGGCGTTGGATGCTTTGGGCAACTGGGGTGCTGTGGAGCCTGTAGACCTGAACGTAGATATGGTTGGCCCCACCTCTGTGGGTGTTGGTCTAACCCCCAACCCGTCCAACGGTACCAAGGCTGTCAACTCCGCTTCTAACGGTATTCGCCTGGAGATTGATTCCAGCGACCCATCGTTGATTGCAGAGGCCGAAGGGTTTATTGATTACGTAGACAGTGCAACCAACCCGGATGGCTCTGGCTTCCCGCTGTTGGCCAAAGATGCTCTGTACAACGGTGCGCTGGAACGCTCCTACTTTGACATTCCGCTGTCCACCATTCGCCAACTGTCTGAAGGTTCGCATGAAATCAGCTTCCATGCCCGCGACATGGCTGGCAACTGGGGTGACATTGCTTCCTTGACGTTAGTGGTAGACATGACCGGTCCGGAAGTTAGCAATGTTGTCGCCGACCCGAACCCGACGCCAGGCGGCCGTATGCAAATCATCACCCTCACGGCTGATGTAGCAGACATGCTCGGTGGTACGAATATTACCCGCGTGGAATGGTTTGTGGATACAGACCCCGGTTTTGGCAATGGGTTCCCCATGCTGGCTCAAGATGGCTTATTCGACAGCAGTGCTGAAGCTGTGATCAGTGAGTTGAATGTGAGCTCCTGGTTCTCTGGCGACTATACGCTCTATGTGCGGGCACAGGATGCGGCCGGCAACTGGGGCGAGGTTGGCAGCGTGGTTCTCACTGTGAACGGCCGTCCGAACCCGTTCCTGGTAGATAACTTTGAAACCGGTAACCTGGCTGCCTGGCAAGCTGTGGTTGGCGACATGGCTATTTCAGAAATGGCCGCTATGGATGGAACCATGGGTGTTACGGCCGACTTGAACAGCGGTGCTCCGGCTTACCTGGTTGATACTTCACCTACCTCTGGATTGGGATGTTTCACCACTTCCTTCTCCTACCGTAGCCAAAGCCTGGATACCAAGCAGGAAGAGGTAGACATCTACCAGGCTAAAGATGCATATGGTTACGCCATCTTCGGTATTACGCTGGAGCAGGGGCCGCAAGGGCATGAAATTAATGCCTGGGCTTTGCAATATGGCGTACGTGTTGAAGGTGAAGGCATTCATCTGAAAAACGGCCTGGCTCGACATGACATTGCACTAGAATGGAATGTGGAAGATGGCACGCTGGACTTGCTCCTGGATGGCGAAGTGGTGAATACGCTCACTGATCTGGAAATTGTGGATATGGAGTTTGAAGAAGTATGGCTCGGCCCAGCAAGCGGCGTGAACAGCGCTTCTCGCGGCTTGATGCAGTTCGATAACTACGCATCTGCTCCATGTGGCAATACCATCTTTATGCCTTTGATTTTCAACGGCCAATAACTTAATTCCAACAGTAAGAGGTATGGATCATACTTTAGTCCATACCTCTTACTAGGAGTAAATCATGAGCGATTTAACTGTTAAAGATTCAAGTGAAAAGATAACAAACCCGATGTGGCCGCGTTTGATTGTGGCGGTTGTGTTGTTGGTGGCGATTGCCGCTGCGGGTTACTGGGGATGGCAGCAATATCAATTACGCCTTGCTGAAGCTCACAAAGCTGAAATTCAAGCTGAAGCCATTGCCCAGATTGAAGATCAGTGGGGCGTGCGGTTTATGCACGTCGCGTTGGTAGCGGAGGGCGGCTTGCTGGATGTGCGGTATCAGGTCACTGATCCGGACAAGGCAATTTATATGTTTGACGAAGTGGAAAACATTCCTCGCATTATTGCAGGCAATGGCGTTGAATTGGCCATGAATGACGATCCGCATACGCATGACCTTGAGTTTGGTTTTTCGTATTTCTTTTTGCTGCGTAACACAGGTGATTCTGTGCAACCTGGCGATTTGGTGACTATCAAACTCGGTGATTTGGAACTGCCTTACTTTGAGGTTGAGAAGTAGCGAGATTAATAAGATGAATAGGCAAAAGTGGATTTTTGCGTTTTTAGCTTCTATTTTTCTTGCGGCATGGCAACCGTGGGTGGTAAAAGCTCATGCTGTGCCATTGCAAAGTACGCCGGCCGATGGTGCGGTTTTAACTGCATCGCCCAAGCAGGTGATGGTGACGTTTACCAATGTGCTTGATCCGGCTGGCAGCCAGATGGTTGTTTACGATCGTCGTGGGCACAAGGTAGATATTGGCGATTGTGGGGTTGCTTCGCTCGATCCGTCTCGCAAGACGCTGGTGACTACGCTGGAATCGGATTTGCCGCCTGGTAAATACAATATTTACTGGACCACGGTGACGGATACAGAAGATGTGCATGACGGACATGTGGTGAATGGTCAGTTAGAATTCTTCATTGCTGAACCGCCCTGGCTCACTTTTTTGAAGGGTGTGGGCATTGCTTTGGGCGTTTTTGCGGCGCTAGGTGGTTGGTTTGGTTTTGTAACGACCTCGCGTAGACTAAAACGTCTGGAACAAAGTTTACAGTTGCAGGAAGTATCATGAAGTATCGGTTGAAAATTGCCTGGACAAAGTGGGTTGGTTGGATTATTGGACTGTTGCTTGGTTTGTTGGTGTTGCCTGGGGTGAGTTATGCACATTTGGTGGAGATGTTGTCATCATTTCCAGAGAATGGCGCGATTATTGCTGAGGCTCCGGGGGTAATTACGGCCGTTTTCAACGAAGAAATGCAAACCGAGACCAGTAACTTGCAGGTGTTTGATGCCGATGGCAACCAAGTTGATAACGAGGATGGTGGCGTGGACCTCAATGATCCGAACCACGCTTCCATGCAGGTGAGCGTGCCATCCCTGAGTGAAGGCGAATATACGGTGCGCTGGCAGGTGGTGCTGCTGGATGGCGATGGCACTGCTGGTGCCTTCAACTTTTTTGTGGGGGATCAGGCCGCGGCCAGCGCCGTCAACTTTGCCCCCATCCCAGACGGTTCAGAAGTGGATACAACGGCCGTTCCCAGTGCAGGCCCTAATAATACGCTCTGGTTAGTAGCCGGGATTGTGGTAACGGCCGTTTTTGTTGGCGGCGCATTCTTCCTCTTTTCCCGCCGTAACAGTGCGTCTTGAGTAAGACGATCTCCCAATAAACCCCAAGATTTTTCAACAATTTATGCCTCCCGGTTTCCTATACTTGGATCGGTACTCAAGTACCGAATATCAACGTTGAAACTGGTGAGAAAAGCATATGCGCAAGCAGTCCCCCATTTTTATCATCGCAACTTTACTGGCTCTCCTGTTGGCCAGCACCACCACCCGCAGCACCTATGCGCACGCCGCGCTGGTGCGTACCGACCCCCCAGATAGCACTGTTTTGGCAGAAGCTCCCGCCGAAGTACGCCTTTGGTACAACGAACCGATTTCCGTAAGTTTTAGCACGTTCCAGGTGCTGGATTTGGATGGCAAGCCGGTGGAACTGGATGGCATTCGCCTGGATGAGGTAGACCCGCAGCTTGTTATTTTGGACATGCCAGAGATGGAAGATGGCGTGTACAGCATTCATTGGCATGTGCTTTCTGCCGCCGACGGCCATGATACCCAGGGGTACGTGGTCTTTGGCGTGGGCAACAGCACCGATATAAACACGGCCGTTGTGCATGAAGTTCAAACGGCCGTTCCCTGGCTAGAAGTTGCCTTGCGCTGGTTCAACTACGGCCTGATGGCTTTGGTCATCGGGGCTGCGGTGGTGGTGCAGATTGTGCTGCCCCGCGCTCAGCGCCGGATCGTCTTTGCCGATAGCTACCAGCCTGCCCGTCACCGTATCCTCCAGTTGGCCAGGTTTGCCGCGCTAGGCTCACTCATTGCCGGGGTGGGGCTTTACCTTTACCAAATGTCTCGCTTGATGGCCAATCTGGCCACTGAAGCTACCTGGCTAGGCACTGGTTGGGAGCTGCTAGTTGCCTCCCGCTGGGGCTGGCTCTGGCTGGGGCGGCAAGCGGTGTTTGCCGCGCTGTTCTTCTTGTTTGGCAGAATGCAAAAGCAGCGCGCGGCTAGTTTAGGTATTTTGGCGAGCGTGTTGGTGGTGGCAACGGCCGTACTTCAGGCACTCAACAGCCACGCTGCAGCCGTCACCGATCAACTCGCTTTGGCGTTGCTGGCTGACACCCTACACGTTTTGGCGATGGGCGTTTGGCTGGGCGGCGTCGTGGCTTTGCTGGTTGGCATCCCTGCCGCGCTTACCCAAGTGTTGCCCGAACAAGCTCGCCAGCTGCGCAAAGCAGCGTGGCGCATTTTTGGCCCGGTTGCGGCCGTTGCTGTGGCCCTGCTTGTGTTTAGCGGATTGGTTAGCGCAGGTTTCCAGGTAGCCACCCCAGACGCCATGCTCACCAGCTTTTATGGCCAGACCCTGCTCACCAAAATCGGCCTGATGTTGCTGATGGGGTTGTTTGGCCTCATTAACTCAGCCACCCTAAATCCGCGCGTTGCTGCACCACTGGCCCGGCTGCTTAAAAAACCAGCTGGTTGGACGCCGTTTTCCGTGGACAAGCTGTCCCGGCTGGTGCTGTTGGAAGCAACGCTTGGTTTGGTTGTGCTATTTGCCACAGGCATTGTCACGGCTTCACCAACGGCCGTTGGCCCCAGCTATCTGCCCTATCCAGACAAAACCCAAACTTCCACCATGACCCAATCGGTGGAAGATATGATCATCTCCTTCTCTTCCAAACCAAACCTGCCAGGGCAAAATATCTTCGTGGTGCGAGCCACCAGTCACCGTCGCCCTGCGCCGGCAGAAGTAGCCAAAGTCATCTTGCGCTTCACCTATCTGGAAGAAGATTTGGGCACCGTTTCCGTAGATGCGCAGGAAATTAACGAAACATCTTACCGGTTGGGTGGCGGCTATTTCTCGCTGCCCGGCCGCTGGCATGTGGATGTGGCCGTGCGCCGCCTGGGGGTGGAAGACAGCATTGGCTCATTTGAATGGATTGTGCCACCCACGTCCGAACCTGAACCGGTCGTACTCTCAGACCAGCGTTTGCAGCCCATTTTGCTGCCGCTCGGTTTTGCTGGCATGAGCCTGATGTTGCTGGCGGGATTGGTGCTATGGCGGCGTAAGCAAAATAATGCCAGCATCGAAGAGGTTCTGACAACATCAGATAGTTTAGTAGGGGCAAAATAGCCCATAATAACCGTTTTCATCAACCATTTCATTTATTCACAGGAGCAGAAAGATGAAATTATTCCGATTATGGCATCAGGCAACGGCCGTTCTGGTCGTTTGTCTGGTGCTTTTGTTATTTATTTTGGGCATTAGCCTGACTGCGAAGGCCGCTTCCCCTGGTGATCTGGATGGCACCTTCGGCTTTGGCCTGACCGGTGTCACCTTTACCGACATCGGTACCGCTTCCAATGATGCTGCTCATGCTGTCGCCCTTTTGGCCGATGGCACTTTTTTGGTTGGCGGCACCAGCAACGACGATTTTGCCCTGGTTAAATACACCGATGTCGGTGCGGTGGATACCAGCTTTGGCAGCAGTGGCCGGGTTACCACTAACATCAGCGGCACCAACATTGACCAAATTGAAGATATTGCCGTTCAGTCCGACGGCAGCATTGTGGTTGTTGGTACCAGCACCGGCACCACCGACAGCATTGCCGTGGTGCGCTACAGCAGCAGCGGTGTGCCAGACAGTGGCTTTGGTAGCGGCGGCATTGTAAACACAACTTTGGGTGGAACTTTTGCTATGGGAACGGCCGTTGCTCTACAAACAGATGGCCAAATCATCATCGGCGGCACCCGCGACGATGACTTTGTGGTCGCCCGCCTAAACAGCAGCGATGGCAGCCTGGACACCACCTTCAATACAACGGGCTACAACACCGCCGACTTCACAGGTCGTGCTGATGAAGGGCATGGCCTTGTCATACAATCTAGCGGAGCCATTGTCATTGGTGGTTTTATGAATCAAGGCGATCATCAAGATTTTGGCCTGGCCCGCTTTACCGCCAGCGGCTTGTTAGACAGCACGTTTGGCACAGGTGGCCTGGCCACAGCTGACCCCAGTGGGGGTGCCAACGATTTGGCTTATGCCCTCGCCGAACAATCCACCGGTGCGTTGGTACTGGCTGGCTTTTCTGAAGGCGCAGATGAAGAAACTGCTCTGGCCCGCTTTACCGCCGATGGTGTTTTGGATACCACGTTTGGCAGTAGCGGCACAGTCACCACCAGCAACCCTGGCTTTGCCGATTTCACCTATGATTTGGCTGTGCAGCCCACCGACAAGCTGGTGGTCATTGGCTTTACCCAAAATGGCCTGCCCACCAACGAAGATTTCCGCGTAGCTCGTTACAACAGCGATGGCAGCCTGGACACCAATTTTGGCGGCACGGGCATCGTTTATACCGATATCGGTACCGTTCTCAGCAACGCCAACCACCAGGATGAGGCGTATGCCGTAGCCGTTCAGCCAGACAATCGCATCATTGTTGTCGGGTTGACCGATGTGACCAGCGGCGACAAAAATTTCGCCGTCGCCCGCTACGAATCGCAAAACAATGCGCCCACGTTGCTGAACGGCAGCGTGAGCGGCAATGAGGACAGTACTCTCACTTTTAGCAGCACCGATTTCAGTAACAATTTTGATGATCCCGATGGCGACAGCCTGATTCAGGTACAAATTACCGCACTGCCCGCTAATGGCAGTTTGCTGCTCAACGGTAGCCCGGTCGTTGCCAACGACGTGATTCCGGTGGCAGAGATTGCCAATTTGACCTTTCAGCCAGTGGCGGATTGGTTTGGCAGCACCAGTCTGACCTGGAATGGCTTTGATGGCATTGATTACGCAGCCTCAACCGCCACGCTCACCCTCACCATAAATGCGGTGAACGACGCGCCTTCCTTTACCCGTGGCACCGATCAGTCGGTGGCCGAGGATGCAGGTTTGCAAACAGTCGCTGGCTGGGCCAGTGGCATGAATTTGGGGCCAGCCAATGAATCTGGGCAAACTGGTAACTTTGTGGTGAGCAGCGACAACACAACATTGTTCCCCACGCCTCCTGCCATTGATGCCGTGACTGGCGATCTCACTTTTACGCCAGCGGCTAACGTGTTTGGTTCGGCGACGATCACGGTGCGTCTGCAAGATGACGGCGGCACGGCCAACGGTGGCGTTAATCTTTCGCCTGCGCAGACGTTTTTCATCACGGTGTCCTCGGTGAACGACGCGCCGTCCTTCACGAATGGCGGCAACGTCACGGTAAACGAAGATAGCGGGGCGCAGACGGTGGCTGGCTGGGCCAGCAATATCTCACCGGGGCCGTTTGGTGAAGATGCCCAGGGGCTGGAGTTTACGGTTACCTCGAACAACAACGGGCTGTTTGCCGTACCGCCTGCGGTGAGCTTGCTCACAGGGAATCTCACCTTTACGCCAGTGGCGGATGTGTCTGGCACAGCGCAGGTGACGGTGACGTTAACTGATGACGGCGGCACGGCCAATGGTGGCCAAAACAGCAGCCAGGCGGTGTTTACGCTGACCGTGAATCCGGTGAATGATGCGCCGACCTTTACAGGTGGCGGCAATCAGCAGGTGCTGGAAGATGTTGGGGCGCAGACGGTAGCGAATTGGGCCAGCGGCATGAATACAGGCTCACCCAATGAGTCGGGGCAAACGCTGACGTTTGTGGTGACGACAAACAACGATGCGCTGTTTGCCAGCGGCCCGGCGGTAAATGCGACGACGGGAACATTGACTTACACCCCAGCGGCCAATGCGAATGGTTCGGCGACAGTTACGGCCGTTCTGCAAGACAACGGTGGCACGCTCAACGGTGGGGTTGATACCTCTGCCCCGCACCAGTTCACGATTACGGTAACGGCCGTTAACGACGCACCTAGCTTCACCAAAGGCGCTAACCAGTTCATTGACGAAGAAAACGGCGGCTTTTACGAAATTGTGGGCTGGGCCAGCAACATCTCGGCTGGGGCAGCCAATGAGAGTGGGCAAACGCTGACCTTCAACGTAAGCCACGACAATCCGGCGCTGTTTGTGGTGCCACCCGCCATTGACGCCACCACGGGCAACCTGACCTTTACCACCATCACCGGGTCGGGGCTGGATTTGCTGGCTAACGTCAGCGTGACGTTAACCGACAATGGCGGCACGGCCAATGGCGGTGCCAACAGTTCGGCGACGCAGCAGTTCACCATCTCGCTAACGTTTGTAAACGATCCGCCGAGCTTTGTGGTGGGTGCAGATCAAGCAGTCGAGGAAGATTCTGGGCCAATTACCGTACCGGGTTGGGCCAGCGCCATTGACCCAGGCTCGGCAACGGAAGGTGGCCAAGCGCTGACCTTCCTAACCAGCAACGACAACAATAGCCTGTTTGCCGTCCAGCCAAGCGTGGATGACGCCACGGGCGACCTGACTTTTACCCCAGCTGCCAACGCATTTGGCTTGGCAACGGTGTCGGTCCGTTTGCAGGACAATGGCGGCACGGCCAACGGCGGGCAGGACACGTCCGCGGCGCAAACGTTTATGATCACGGTTTCGCCGATTAACGATGCGCCAACAGTAGCTGCTTTTACGCTGACGGGAACGGAGAATAGTGATTTGCTGTTTACGGCCGTTTCCTTCACAGACAACTTCAACGATGTGGACAACGACAGTTTGCAATCCATCCGCATCAGTTCACTCCCGGCCAACGGCAGCCTGAGGCTTAACGGTACGGCCGTTTCGCTCAATCAGGTGATTCCGGTGGGGCAGTTGGGCAATCTGGTGTTTACGCCAGCCCCCGACTGGACGGGGGACAGTTCCTTTAGTTGGACAGGGTTTGATGGTACGGTGTATGCGACGGAAACGGCCGTTGTTACCCTCACCATCGAGCCTGATACGTTCATTCTTTTCTTACCGCTGGTGGTCAACGACAATTAATTCATCTTTATCATAACCAACCACCACAGAAAAAGGCTGAGTAACGGGACATGCTCAGCCTTTTTTTGTATACATCAAGATTGGTCCAATCTTTATGCACTGGAAGTTGGCTTCATGTAAAAGAGATTGAACCAATCAACGCTGCTACGGCGTTTGAAAAGCAGAGAGGGTGCCTTTTTGATCCACCAAAAAGAGACGGCCGTTTCCAAACGTAAGTGGCACGCGAGAGCGGGGCTGTGGGGTGGTGTGCCAGACCAGTTCGCCGCTGGCCAGGTCGAGGGCGTAAAGCTGGTTGTCGTTGCCCTGGAAGTAAGCGGTCCTTTCATCGAGCGTTAGTTCAGCACGGGGAGCGTTGAACACCCCTTCTAGTTGCGTGCGCCAAACGGCCGTTCCCAAACCACCATCCACCGCATGCACAAACGCATTGTCGCTGCCAAAGTAGAGCACCCCATCCTGCCAGCTAAACCCCGGCGACCAATTTTCGGTGGGATATTGCCAGCGGACTTCACCGGAACGGCCGTCCAAGCCATAAACCATATCCGTGTATGCCAGCAGGAAAACAGTGTCCTCATTTGCCGCCAGCGATTTGATGAAGCCGTCTTGCCGTTCTGTTTGCCATTGCAGTTCCCCGGTGGTCTGATCAAAAGCGTGCAGGCGTAAAAAACCGCCTTCCTCCACATCGGACTCCGGGTTCAAAAAGCTGCCGCCTACCACAAGCTGGCTGCCATTGCTGGTGGGGGTGGTGAGGGTGTAAACGGCCGTTTCCCACGACCACATCAGCTCTCCCGAAGCCAGTTCCACGGCATACACCCACGCCTTGCCGTCCGGGTTGGGCGTGACGCCCGGCCCCACAAACGCTGTCCCGGCAACAACCAGACCGTCTGTTACCAGCGGTGCCCACAGCAGATCGCCGACTAGCGGTAGCTGCCACAAAATAGCACCATCTGCCGGATTGAGCGCCACCATTTTCCCTGGACTGCCCACGATAACGGCCGTATCATTCGCCGCCAACGAGCGTGACCAGATGCCGCCATCCAGCACAAGCTCCCAAACGGTGTCGCCACTGGTGGGATCAAGCGCGTAGACGGCCGTATCCGTCGCCACAAAAACAGTCCCTGCCGCAAACGCCGCTGGCCCTTTAAGACCCATGCCAAACGGCCGTTGCCAGATCAGTTCCGCAGCGGGGGCAGATTGGTTGGCTGTGGGCGAAGGTGAAAGTGTGGGGGTGGGAACGGCCGTTGCTGGTAGCGTAGGCGGTGGTTCCGCAGGTGTAGATGCACAACCCAGTAACAGGAAAATCAAAACAAAAAACAGCGCCAAACGACGCATGAGGCACCTCAGAAAAGCAAAAAAAGAGTGGCCCAATCTGGTAAATTGGGCCACTCTCCTAAGCAATTAGCTAATTGTCATCAGAAGACGAAAGATTCGCCAGGAAATCTACCAGCAGGTCAAGTTCTTCCGGCGTCAGCTTCTCGCCGAAGTCGGGCGGCATTGTGTTTGCTTGATCTTCAAACCCTTCAACTGTAAATGCCTGTGGCTCTACAATTGATTGGCGAATGTATTCCTCAGCGCTTAAACCTGCCACGCGGGAAGCAGCAACCTCGCCCAGCTCATCCCAACCAGGGCCAATTTTGCCACCCCGGCCAATCGCCTCGATGCGATGGCAGGCAAAGCAACCTGCCTGTTCCACCACCGCAATCGCTGCCTGATCGCTTTCCGACATTTGTGTACCAACCTGGCTGCGGATGTAAGCCACCAACTGCCACCGCTCCGTCTCCGACAGGTACGCCTTCCAAGCAGGCATGGCCGAGAAGAACGGAGATTGGCTACCGCCCTCGCTGATGCGCCAGAACAGATAGGAGTCGGTAATGAATGGCAAATTCATCAACGCCGGGTCGGTCAGGTTAACCGGGCGCGGCTTCAGACCTTCGCTAAAGTTGCCCTCTCCGTCCAGGTTTACGCCATGACACTCATAACAATCATGATCCTCATACACTGCCTGGCCTGCTGCCACGGCTGCCGGATCGTTGGCAAAAGGATTGCTGATAGCTGCGTAGGCAGGTGGAATCTTGGCTTGCCACTCTTCCAGACGCACTTCAGCGACCGCCGGGATTTCGGGGGCCATGTTGATGGGTAGCGGTACTTCCTCACGGATTTCAATGGTGCGCGTGAACGTGTCCGTAATGGTAGCGTGTACGGCCAGCCCTGCAGAGAACACGGCCAGAATCGCAAACAGCAAAAAGGCAATATGCCGTGCATAATCTGTTCGGTTCGCTTTGGTTTCTGGCTTGCGTAGCTGTACGGCCGAACTAAACCCGATGGCCACACCAAACACAATCGTCATCAAGCCAAACAACGACAAGAACATCGGTCGGAATGTCGGTTCCATCACGTTTTCGGTAATGGTTGGCGCAGGGATTTCTGGCGGGATGGGTGCGGTGCCCGCTTCGTCAATGGTCGGGAGTTCGGCAACGGCCGTTTCCTCAGACACCACTTCCGCACTTACCAAAACAGGCTGCGGTCCCAAACCATCCGTCATGTACCCTGCCACAATCATCGGGCCGTCGCGATTGGTCTCTTCGATGTCAAATTCCCAGCCGGGAGGCATGCGGTTGTTGCGCAAGCGTGCCCGCAGCTTGGAAGCATCCCAGTCACCTGGAATCACAATCGCCACACCGGGCGGGTCAGACAGCACATCGCCGCCAAGCATGATGCCTGCATAGCTGCTCAAGTCCATTTCGTGCCGGGAATCTTCGGAGTTGTCGAAGTGGCACTCGGTGCAGGCTTGTGAGCCTTCAAACCAGGCATCTTCGGTGGTGAACAGTGGCAGCACATCGGCTTCAAAGCTGCCGTTGTGGTCAGCGCCGTCGGTGTCTGTCCAGGCAAAATCGCCATCCGGTGCGCCAGCATTTACCCAGGCACCAATGAGTTCGACCGCGTATACATTGCCGCCGTCGTGTTCCAGTAACGGGCCGTCGCGATTGGTCTCTTCGATGTCAAATTCCCAGCCGGGTGGCATGCGGTTGTTGCGCAAGCGTGCGCGTAGCTTGGAGTCGCTCCAGTTACCGGGTAACACAATGGCCACACCGGGCGGATCAGACAGTACATCGCCGCCGAGCATGATACCCGCGTAGCTGCCCAAGTCCATCTCATGCCGGGAATCTTCGGAGTTGTCAAAGTGGCATTCGGTACAGGCTTGTGAGCCTGCAAACCAGGCATTTTCTTCGGTGAATAACGGCAAGACGTCGGTTTCAAAACTGCCTGCACAAGCCGCATTATTGGCATCGGTAAAGGCAAAGGCATCCATTTCCGGTGCGCCAGCATCTACCCAAGCGCCAATCAGGTCTACTGCGTACACTTCGCAACTGTCGCCGGAGGCCGCGCTCGCTAGCATGCCTACGGACACAACCGGGCCATCGCGATTGGTTTCTTCGATGTCGAACTCCCAGCCGGGAGGCATGCGGTTGTTGCGCAAGCGTGCCCGCAGCTTGGAAGCATCCCAGTCACCTGGAATCACAACCGCCACGCCGGGCGGGTCAGACAGCACATCGCCGCCAAGCATGATGCCTGCATAGCTGCTCAAGTCCATTTCGTGCCGGGAATCTTCGGAGTTGTCGAAGTGGCACTCGGTGCAGGCTTGTGAGCCTTCAAACCAGGCATCTTCGGTGGTGAACAATGGCAGCACATCGGCTTCAAAGCTGCCGTTGTGGTTAGCGCCGTCGGTGTCGGTCCAGGCAAATTCGCCGTCCGGTGCGCCTGCATTTACCCAGGCACCGATGAGCTCTACAGCGTACACGTTGCCGCCGTCGTGTTCCAGTAACGGGCCGTCGCGATTGGTCTCTTCAATGTCAAATTCCCAGCCGGGTGGCATGCGGTTGTTGCGCAAGCGTGCGCGTAGCTTGGAGTCGCTCCAGTTACCGGGTAACACAATGGCCACACCGGGCGGATCAGACAGTACATCGCCGCCGAGCATGATACCCGCGTAGCTGCCCAAGTCCATCTCGTGCCGGGAATCTTCGGAGTTGTCGAAGTGGCACTCGGTGCAGGCCTGAGACCCTTCAAACCAGGCATCTTCGGTGGTGAAGAGCGGCATTACATCATTATTGAAGTCACCAACGCAGGCTTCATCATTGAGGGAGTTGAAGGGGAAGCTGCCTTCCAATGCGCCAGCATCAACCCAAGCGCCGATGAGGTCAACGGCGTAGATATCGCAACTGGCTCCGGTGGCAGGGCGGTTGACGGTACCAACTGTGATAACTGGGCCGTCGCGATTGGTTTCTTCGATGTCAAATTCCCAGCCGGGAGGCATGCGGTTATTGCGCAAGCGTGCCCGCAGCTTGGAAGCATCCCAATCACCTGGAATCACAATCGCCACACCGGGCGGGTCAGACAGCACATCGCCGCCAAGCATGATGCCTGCATAGCTGCTCAAGTCCATTTCGTGCCGGGAATCTTCGGAGTTGTCGAAGTGGCACTCGGTGCAGGCTTGGGAGCCTTCAAACCAGGCATCTTCGGTGGTGAACAGTGGCAGTACATCGGCTTCAAAGCTGCCGTTGTGGTTAGCGCCGTCGGTGTCTGTCCAGGCAAAATCGCCATCCGGTGCGCCAGCATTTACCCAGGCACCAATGAGCTCTACAGCGTACACGTTGCCGCCGTCGTGTTCCAGTAACGGGCCGTCGCGATTGGTCTCTTCAATGTCAAATTCCCAGCCGGGTGGCATGCGGTTGTTGCGCAAGCGTGCGCGTAGCTTGGAGTCGCTCCAGTTACCGGGTAACACAATGGCCACACCGGGCGGATCAGACAGTACATCGCCGCCGAGCATGATACCCGCGTAGCTGCCCAAGTCCATCTCATGCCGGGAATCTTCGGAGTTGTCAAAGTGGCATTCGGTACAGGCTTGTGAGCCTGCAAACCAGGCATCTTCGGTGGTGAACAATGGTAAGACGTCGGTGTTGAAATCACCGGTGCACGACTCTTCGTCGAGAGAGGTGAAGGGGAAGCTGCCTTCCAATGCGCCAGCATCAACCCAAGCGCCGATGAGGTCAACGGCGTAGATGTCGCATTCGCCACCGCCTTGCTGCTGGGTTGTATTGAGTTGTGCGTTGTAATCGGGGTGGGGAGCGGAAGAAACGGCCGTTTCCATCGAATCATTGCTGGCAGCTCTGGTTGGCTCCAATCCCCAGCCAAGGGCAATTAAACAAAGTCCCAGGCCAATTAACCAGAAAAACCTCTTTCCTTTCATACTACCTCCTAAGTGTGTGCTGCTTGATAGATGCCGTTTGGGAAGCGGAGCAAAGTCGCCACGATGCCGCTTCTTACAGAATTTACGGCCGTTTGCATATGGCTGCCTGCGGGATTTGTTGGAGGGAAAAATGTAGTGCTCCCGAACGAAAGTAAATTCTTGGCCTTTGCCATTTTACCTATCCACAGGAGCTATAGCATTGGGGTTTATGGGGAAATATAGGGAAAAATTGTGGTCGCAAATTTAATTTTATGAAACACTTTTTGCTCGTTACTTATCGGGAAACATTGACACTTTAAAAAGAGAAAACTCCCTTTGAACCGATCAATTCAGCAAAAAGCAGGGCCGTTATGCAACTCACTATTTACATTTTTCTGGGACTGTGGATTCTCTTATCCATTGTGATTACCTTGTTGGCCTGTATGTTATCTGCCAGGTTGAGCCGCCACGAGTAACGGCCGTTCGTTGACAGGACTTTTATCCCAATTTTTTCACCACCCGTTACGAAATCATTACAATGCTCACTTAAATAGGCAGATTAAGCGCTGCTGACGCCGATTTGAGCAGGTCGGTGAAAAGCAAGCACATTTAACGTGAAGCGAAGGAAGAAGTTCCCTTCTAAGGAAAAAATTTATGTTTGGCGCTTCTTGCCCAAAGTTATGGTACAGGCTGATTCTTATTAGCTTTTGTTTTGCCTTTATTTTTTCATGGTTGGTGCCTACGGCCGTTGCCCAGACCAACCAAACAGGCATTATTACAGGTACCGTCCTGAACGGCACAACAGAAAACCCCGCTCCCGAAGGCACCCAGGTAACCCTGCATGCGTACAACAGTAGCTATACGGCCACGGAAACATTCACCGCCCTTTTGGATGCGAACGGCCGTTTCCAGTTTACCCTCACCAACAAACCCGACGATTGGGTGTACATGGTCAGCGCCGATTATCAAGACCTCTCGTTTAGCAGCACCATCGCTTCCTTGTCCGGTGCAGAACCGCTTGACTTGTCCCTCACCGTCTACGACGCCACCACCGATCCCGCAAATGTTGTGGTGGATCAGCTCAGCATCACTTTGACCACCCTCGGCGAGTCGGTGCAGGTTAGCGAGCTGTACAGCTTTGCCAACGAAGGCACGGCCGTTTTTATTGGCAGCAGCGATCAGCCGGGTATCCAAATTAATCTGCCCGCTGCCGCCCAAATGCCAACTTTTGAACACGGCATGGGGCCAAACAGCGGCTTTTTCCCCGCAAATGAACTGGTACAGCAAAACGGCCGTTGGCAAGACAACACCCCACTGCGCCCCGGCCCCAACAGCCTCACCCTGCGCGTGACCTACAATTTGCCTGCCAATGCCCTGGATTTATCGCGCACGCTGCCTTACCCAACCAGGAATGTGCTCCTGGCTGTGCCAGATGGCCTGACTTTTGCCGCCGACGGCTGGCAGCAGCAAGCCACCCAATCCGCCGGAGAACGGGGGGCAACGTCGCGTTACACCCAAAGCGAATTAGCAGCTGGCAGCACGCTTCAATTCACGTTTTCAGCAGATGAAGCCGGGTCAACGTCATCCTCCTCGCTAAAGAATCCCCCACTAGGTGATTGGGTATTGAGTGTGGCCATTTTGCTCCTGATGACCACCGTTGCCCTTCGCCTGCTGCGGCCAGGGGTTTCGCAAACGGCCGTTCCCCAACTGGCTACTCCGGCAGGCGCTGTCCCATCTTCCACTGATAACCAGGACAAAGTTGAGCGGTTCCAACTGCTGTTTGCTTTAGCCGATTTAGACACTGCCTACAAAAACGGGCAGCTTTCCGAAGCGGAATACAACAATCGGCGACAAGAAATTAAAAGTCGGCTGCGCACCATCTGGGAAGTTGTCTGAGGCGAATTTCCATGCAAAAACGATTGTCTAACTCTTTTGTTCGGCGTGAGGATTTTGCTTCGAGTGGAGAAACGGCCGTACGGCCGTATGAACTCGAACTTAGCCTCTTCTTTGTTATTGTCCTTAGCGGCGTCTACATCGCCTACGACATCCTCGCCACGCCCAAAGGTGGCCATCCCTTTGGCCACTCCTTGGGCATCATTGGCACCTTGCTCATGGTGATGACCGAAACCGCCTACAGCCTGCGCAAGCGCACCAACTGGCTCAACTGGGCCGGGCCAGTGCGTTACTGGCTCTCCCTGCACATTGTCACCGGCATTGTGGGGCCGTTTATGGTGCTCATGCACACCGGGTTGCAATTTCGCGGCCTGGCCGGTGTCAGCTTCATCCTCACCCTCATCGTGGTGGGCAGCGGCTTTATGGGGCGCTATTTGTACACCGCGCTTCCCCGCACCATTTCCGGCGTCACCACCTCGCGGCAAGCGCTGGAGCGCGAAATTGCCACCATCACCCAACAACTCACCCAGTTCGAGGCGCAAAAACCGGAGCGCGTGCAGCAAATTGTGGCCGAACTCAGCCAGCGGCAAACCGGGCGCAATCCCTTCCTCACTATTTTGGGCCGATCCTACTACCAATGGCGCTTTCAACGTCGCCTAAAGCGCGAACTTAAAAAGATGGATCAGCTTGCCGCCGAGCAAAAGCAGCAGGTTAGCCAGATGCTTACCCGCCGCCGTGACCTCCAGCGCCAGACCGAAATGCTGGAAGCCGCCCGCCGCGTAATGCGCGTTTGGCATATTTTGCACATTCCGTTTGGCCTTACCCTCTTTTTCTCGGTGGCGCTGCACGTTATCGCTACCGTCTACTTCCGGGCAGGATTATTTAAGTGAGGCAATACCGACGGCTGGAACGCCAGCATCCCATTTTTTCCCCCGTTGCGCTCATTTCCACCTTCATTTTGGCGGTGGGTTTGGCCGTTTGGGTCTACCTGACGGGCGGACGCGCCTTTAGTCCTGGCGAGCTGTCTGCGCTGAACCACAGCGGCGAACCAATTGCCAATGTGATGTCCCACGCCGACATTGCCGACGATTGCAGCCAATGCCACGCACCTTTTGCTGGCGTCCAGGACGTGCTTTGCCAGGATTGCCACGAAAATATTGGCGTTGAACGGGCAGGGGATGGGTTACACGGCCGTTTACCCGACGTAGAGCAGTGCGGTACCTGTCATCTGGAACATTTGGGGCACGACTATGATTTGAAAACGGCCGCAGTTGCCGATTTTGATCACGATTTGACTCGCTTTTCCCTGGCCCACCACGACGTCAAAAGCATCAGCGCCGAAATGGCTTGCACCGACTGCCACACTGACGAAGGCAGCTACACCATCGCCGACAGCACCTGCGCTACCTGCCATCGCGATCTGGATGGCGAATTTATGGCCCAGCACGATGAAGCGTACGGGGCCAACTGTCTCAACTGCCATGATGGGCTGGACAGCATGTCTGACTTTACCATGACCCAGCACGCCGAACTTTTTGCCCTCACCGGAGCGCATGAATCTACCCGTTGCGAAAGCTGCCACGCAGGCGGCGAATTTGAGGGCACGCCGCATGAATGCGTCGCCTGCCACACTGAGCCAGAAAAGCATCTGGCGATGTTTGGCACCAACTGTGCCGAATGCCACGCTACCGTCGCCTGGCAGCCTGCCAAGTTTGATGATGCACCGTTTGATCATGAGCGCACCACTACCTTCAGCCTCACCCGCCACGTGGAAGATTTTGACGGTAGCCCGATGGCTTGCACCCATTGCCACACGGGTGACGAGCCAATTCAGGTACAAGACGCCACCTGTGAAGAATGTCATGCAACGGCCGTTCCCACCTTCATCACTGAACACACCGCCCTGTTTGGCTCCGCCTGCCAGGATTGCCACGATGGGCTGGACAGCATGGCCAACTTCGACCACGGTACCGTCTTCCCGTTGGATGGACAGCACGCCACTGTTGAATGCACCGCTTGCCATGTGAATCAGGTCTTCCAGGGCACGCCCAAAGAATGTGTAGCCTGCCACGCCGAGCCAGAAATTCACTTTGGCATTTTTGGCACCGACTGCGCCAACTGCCATACGGTAGCCGGTTGGCTGCCCGCCCAACTGCGTCAGCACACCTTCCCGTTGGATCATGGCGAGCAGGGGACGCTGGAATGTACCGCCTGTCATACCGGCACCAGCTACACCGCCTACGACTGCACCACCTGTCATGAACACAACGTGGAACAGGTACAGGCCGAGCACAGTGAACTGGCTATTACGCAAGCCGAGCTGTTTGCGTGTGCTGCCTGCCATCCCACTGGACATACCGAAGAGGCAGAACATGATGATTAAGCGAGGGTAATTGGTACTTTGGTCACGGGTGCCCGTTACCAACCTGTTTTTGCAGACACTTTTTATGTGGAATGGCCAAGATTGGACCAATTTGTCTCTAGAAAAGGCAACTTGTGGCTTTAGAAATTGGCCCAATCTCCCAAAACTCAATTGTAACCAAGGATTTTTATGGGCTTGTTAGACGCATTGATTAGACGAAAAAAAGAGCCAGAACTGGCACAGATGGTTCAACTGGGGCGCGTAGTGGCCGATGCTAGCCGCTGCGTGCAGTGCGGCATCTGCGGTTACAACTGCCCAGTGGGTATCCCCGTGCGCGACTACGCTCGCCAGGGTATGCCCGTAAGTGATGCGGCCTGCATTAGCTGTGGCAACTGCGTCAACGTGTGCCCGCGTGGCACGCTGCGCTGGGAAACCCAGGCGCACGTCATTGTCATGGATCGTTTTGCCACCCAAATGGGCGAATTGGCGAGTGGAGATTAAATAAGATGCGCTACGTGATTATTGGTAACGGCGCAGCTGGCGCAACGGCCGCTCAAACCATCCGCCAGCACGACGCCACTGGGGAAATCATTGTGCTCACGGCCGAACCGTATCCGATGTACTCCCGCCCTGGCCTGGCTTACGTACTCATCAATGAAGTGCCGCCGGAGCAAATTATGGCCCGCACGCTGGACTGGTACGAGGAATGGGGCATCAATCTGGTGCTGGGCGAGGCGGCGAGTTTGGATGTGCAAAAGCAGCTGGTGCGGTTGGGAGACGGCCGTTCCCTCACCTACGACCGCCTGCTTATTGCCACTGGAGCCAGAGCCACCCCGCCACCCTACGCTGGAGCCGAATTAGACGGTGTGGTTTACCTGGATACGCTCGATGGTACCAAGGAGTTGGTGAAAAAAACCCGCCGCGCCCGCCGTGCCGTGGTGATTGGCGGTGGCATTACGGCCTTGGAACTGAGCGAAGGGTTAACCCACCGTGGCATTGATACACATTACTTTTTACGCCGGGATCGCCTCTGGGGGCAAGTGTTTAACGACGAGGAAGCCGCCCTGCTGGAAGAGAAGATGAAAGCCCACCATGTGCACATCCATTACAACACCGAAGCGGTGGAGATTTTGGGGGATCGCAAAGGGCGCGTGCGCGGTGTCAAACTGACGGATGGCCGTGAATTTAAGTGCGATTTGGTAGGCGTCGCCATCGGCGTCAAGCCACTCATTGATGTGGTAGCCAACAGCCCCATCAATACCGACCGGGCCATTTTGGTCAATGAGCGGATGGAAACCAGCGTGCCCAACGTCTACGCCGCTGGGGATTGCGCCCAGGTGTACGACCGCTGGACGCAAAAACATATGCTCGACATCCTCTGGCCCAGCGCCGTGGCCGAAGGCAATGCTGCCGGGCTAAACATGGTGGGCAAACCGTATGCGTACGAGAAGGGCAGCCCGTTCAACGCCTGTTTGCTCTTTGGCCTGCACATCACCACGATGGGACAAATTAGCCCTCGCCGCGATGACGAGGCTGATGAGCCGGAGATTTTGCAGCACGTGTCGCGCGGCTCTAGCGAAGTTTGGTACACGCACCCACGGCCGTATCGCAGTGCCTGGTCTGCTGAAAATGACAGCACGATCCGCCTGGTGCTCAGTGGCGATTTTTTGGTCGGGGCACTGGTCATTGGCGAGCAAAGCCTCACCGATTCGCTGCGTTATCTGATTGAACATGAAGTAAATATTGGGCATATGTACGAAGAACTTAGCGCTGGCGGCGCGCGAATGCGCCACATTTTAATGCAG
Source organism: Ardenticatenaceae bacterium (assembly GCA_020634455.1). GTDB lineage: Bacteria > Chloroflexota > Anaerolineae > Promineifilales > Promineifilaceae > Leptofilum. The sequence continues at coordinate 4,236,733 of JACKBQ010000001.1, forward strand.
TTTTGGCACTCTATTTTGCCCGAACCCATTCGAGTTTAGAGCTGAAAGTAAAGCGATAAGGGGTGCCCACGTTTTACTTTTCACTTTTTACTCAGTACAGGTATTTGATTTCTATCGAAGCGTAAAGGAAGCAGAATTGAGCAGTAATGGAGAAGCATCATGTTAAGAAGAATTCTCGTGGTTGTTTTAGCAATTTTTCTGTTTATAGACATTGTTGGGGCGGCCGTTACCTACTCAGTGGCACGCACAGGCCCCTATTTGCCGGGTGATCAGTTCTTCCGGGCGCAGAACAATTCCGAGCAGCTTTGGTTGAACCATTTGGTTCGTGTTGGAGAGCCGCGCGCCAATTCGCTGCTGGATTTGTTAGAGCGGCGCATAGATAACCTGGAAGTGTTGTTGGGGAGCGATGCACAACGGCTGGCTCTGGCTTATTTGGACAATGCGTTCAACCAGGCGATCAACGCCATTGAATTGGCTCCGGCCGAAGCGCAACCTGCGCTCAAGCAGCGTTTGTTGCTGCTAACGGAGCGTACGCTGGCGCTGCTGGATGGCGTGGAACTGGTAGATGGAGAAGGAGAGGGGATGGCAACGGCCGTTTCCGCCCTGTTTGACAAACTTACTGACCTACAAATTGCCCTAAGCAACCCTGAACCCACCTCCATTGCCGAGATTGCCACCACACAGACTGATTTGGATGCTGCATCGCAATCAGCCGACTCAGAATCCGACAGCGACGCTTCCGGCATTCCCGTCAGCCTGGACAACCCGCTGGATGTGCCCTTCCCGGAAGGTTCGCTAGAGCATGATTTTTTCCCCTTGACTGGCGGGCACGATAACTTGAAGTGCAGCAACTGCCATACGGGCAGTACCTACAAAGGCACAGCCGCTAATTGTGTGAATTGCCATGCTGATGAAGATCCCCATGCAGGACAATTTGGTGCCGACTGTGCCGCTTGCCATAGTGTGACGGTGTGGACGGCCGTTTCTTTTGACCACAGCTTGATGGGTAACCAGGACTGCGCCAACTGCCACACCCCGCCCGCCAATCACTTTGCGGGCGCATGTTCCGCCTGCCATAGCGACACCGAAAACTTTGCCAACGCGGTGTTTAACCATTCAACCATCGGCACGCAGGATTGCGCAGGTTGTCATACACCGCCCGCCAACCATTGGCCCGGCGCTTGCTCTGCCTGTCATACCGATACCACCAACTTTGCCAATGCCGTCTTTAATCACGCCATCATCGGTGGGCAGGATTGTGCGGGATGCCATACGCCGCCCGCCAATCATTATGCCGGAGCCTGTTCAGCTTGCCATCAGGACACCAGCAACTTTAGAAATGCCAACTTCAACCATGCTACCATTGGCGGGCAAGATTGTGCTGCCTGCCACAGTGCCCCGGCCAACCATTACGCAGGTGCCTGTGCTTCTTGCCATCAAGACACAAACAATTTCAAAAATGCCAACTTTAATCATGCCACCATTGGCGGTCAGGATTGCTCTGCCTGCCACAGCGCTCCGGCCAACCATTACGGCGGTTCGTGTAACGCTTGCCACCAGGACACGGGCAATTTCAGAAATGCTAACTTCAATCACTCAACTATTGGTGGGCAAGATTGTTCGGCCTGCCATAGCGCGCCTGCCAATCATTGGGGTGGAGCCTGTTCTGCTTGCCATCAGGATACGGGTAATTTCAAAAACGCCAATTTTAACCATTCAGCCATAGGCGGGCAGGATTGCTCGGCTTGCCACAGCGCTCCCGCTAACCATTATTCTGGCGCGTGCAGCACCTGCCACCAGGATACGGGTAACTTTGGCAATGCCAATTTTAATCATGCCGGGTTAACAGATTGTGCTTCGTGCCATACACCCCCAGGCAACCATTACCCGGGGCAATGTTCAAATTGTCACAATACAGATTCGTTTTCTGGGGCAACGTTCAGCCACAGTTTCCCAACCGGGCACGGGGGTGCAAACAACAATTGTGCATCGTGTCATCCTGGTGGCAACACGTCTAGCTGGACATGCACCAATTGTCATTCGCAAAACCAAATGGATGATAAGCATAAGGAAGAAAGTGGGTATAACGGTAGTAACTGTACCCAATGTCACGCAGACGGCCGTAAACATGATTAGCTAATGATTGGTATCTGAACTTTCCGTAAGGCTTCCAGCGAAACATTTGTTTCGGAAGAACTTTACGGAGGTGCGCCCCCAGAGAGGCTCGTCGTTGCCTGGTTTGCCGCAAGGCACGCAACGACGAAGCCTCTTTTTTTTGGAAAGTTGGAAAGTACGGCCGTTTGCGATACCCTTGGCTGGCGATAGCTAAGTAGCCGTTCGGAATTAACGTAGCGATTTTGTACCGAACGGCTACTTTAAGCCCATTCTCCAATTCCCTATTTTATTTGCAAATGGGCACTAAATCGCGGGAAGAAGAAAACCCTCTCTGGAGCAATTTACAATGCTAAATTTTCTGCCTGCCCCCGTCATTGGTGGCCTGGCTTCTATTGCCATTTTTTTCAACACATTATTTTGGTGCCTCCTTTTGTACGTGGCAGCCATTGCCAAGCTGCTGGTTCCCCTCAAAGCGTGGCGCACACAATGGACCAGGGCCGCCATCTGGTTGGCCGAGGCGTGGATAAGTGGCAACAGCGCCTGGATGTGGCTCACCCAACGCACCGATTGGCGTGTTTCTGGGCTGGAAGGCTTAACCAACGATGAGTGGTATCTGGTTATCAGCAACCACCAATCCTGGGTAGATATTTTTGTCTTGCAGCACGTCTTCAACAAGAAAATTCCCTTCCTCAAGTTTTTCCTCAAGCAAGAATTAATCTGGGTACCGGTGATTGGGCTGGCCTGGTGGGCGCTGGATTTTCCCTTCATGAAGCGGTATTCCAAGCAGCAAATTGCCCGGAATCCTGCCTTGCGTGGCAAGGATTTGGAGACCACCCGCAAAATGTGCGAGCGGTTCAAAACCACCCCCGTCTCCGTAATGAACTTTTTGGAAGGTACGCGTATCACCCCTGCCAAGCACCAAAAGCAGCAGTCGCCTCACCGCCATTTGCTTAAACCCAGGGCAGGTGGCATTGGCTTTGTGCTGGGGGCTATGGGCGACCAGATTGACTCTATGCTGGACGTGACCATTGTGTATCCACAGGGCATACCAGATGCCTGGGCATTTTTGCGCGGCGAGCTAAAGGAAGTGGAGGTGATCATCCAAAAACGGCCGATTCCACCCCAATACCGTAACCAGGATTACCAAAACGACGAGCCGTTCCGTGAAGCGTTTCAGGCCTGGGTGCGCGACCTTTGGCAGGAAAAAGATCAGTTGCTCAACGAGCGGCTAGGCGTGGTTGAACGGTAAAATTCTCTTTACACAACTCTTACATCCTCTTTACGGCGCACTTGCAAACGGTTGGTATGCTTACGGCCGTATTGTGAAAAAATTATCAAATTCATCAAATCGAGGATTGAACTGTGTTTAGATCATTATTTGGCCAGGTGATGGGGGGAACGGCCGTAAAAAATATGACCCCCGCTGAATTGCAAGAGATGATTAAAAGCAAGAAATCTGTTCTTGTTTTGGATGTGCGCCAGCCAGAAGAGTACGCCCACGACGGGCACATTAAAGGGGCGCGTTTAATGCCCCTGGGCAGCCTGCGCAGCCGCATGAGCGAATTGCCCAAAGATACGCCAATTGTTTGTGTTTGCCGCTCTGGCGCGCGCAGCCGCACCGCTTGTGACCTGCTGCAAAGCCAGGGGTTTGAGGATGTTTCCAACATGGGCGGCGGTATGATCGCCTGGAAACGTTCCCGCCTGCCATTTATGTAGTAGACAATATTGGAAATAAGAAGTTATCCGCAGATTTCGCAGATTTTTACTTTGATCTGCGTGCATCTGCGAAATCTGCGGATAGTTTTTTGACATAACGTTGATTCCAATAATGTTGAATATTTGGCACCAGGGGTAGGGCGGTAGATTGTGTATCGCCCGCATCGAATATTTGGGGACGTGGACCTCGTTGACGACGCTGATTTTTTCCGCGTTTTCTGCGAGAGGCCACGTCCCCCATTTTGTTTTGGCGCATATTGCAAGAGGGCATCATGGCTAAGTCTCAGAAACAGTTTGCAGTAAATCAAAAATCATCCCGGCGCTGGGGCAAAATTGTGCTCCAAGGTCATTGGCTGCGGCATTATCCGCGTGAATATTTGGTGGGGGACGTGCTGGCGGGCTTTATTGTGGCGGTAATGCTGGTGCCGCAGGGGATGGCCTACGCGCTGTTGGCTGGCTTGCCGCCGCAGGTGGGGCTGTACGCCAGCATTTTGCCGCTGATCATTTATGGTTTACTCGGCAGCAGCCGGGCACTGGCAGTGGGACCGGTGGCCATCGTGTCGCTGCTGGTGGCGTCGGGCATTGCGCCACTGGCGGAAGCGGGCAGCGCTGCTTACCTGGAGCTGGCCATCGTGCTGGCGCTGCTGGTCGGCGTGATTCAGGCCGTGATGGGGCTGGTGCGTCTGGGCTTTTTGGTGAATTTTTTGAGCCATCCTGTGCTGGCCGGGTTTACCAGCGCGGCGGCGTTGGTCATTGGCATTAGCCAGCTGAAGCATTTGCTTGGTTTGGGCACACCCCGGCTGGAGTTTTTTGAGACATTGTCGTATACGGCCGTTCACCTTCCTGAAACCAATCTCATCACCCTGGCTATTGGCGGGGGCAGCATTCTCATCTTGCTATTTTTTAAGTCGGGATTGGGCGCACAGTTGAAGCGTTGGAGCGTTCCGGCGGGTTGGGTGCTGCCCATCACCAAATCGGCCCCGCTGGTGATTGTGGTGTTGGGCACGGGGCTGGTGTGGGGGCTGGGGCTTGATCAACAAGCCAGCGTAGCCATTGTGGGGGATGTTCCTGCAGGTTTGCCGCCGCTGACGCTGCCCATGCTGGATTTGGCCCTTTGGCAAAAATTGCTGCCTACGGCGCTGGTGATTAGCTTTGTGGGGTACATGGAGAGCATCGCCGTGGCCAAATCGTTGGCCAGCAAGCGGCGGCAAAAGGTGGGAGCCAACCAGGAGCTTTTGGCGTTGGGCGCGGCCAACCTGGGGGCGATGTTTACCGGCGGCTTCCCAGTGACGGGCGGATTTAGCCGCTCGGTGGTCAATTTTGATGCGGGGGCGAACAGCGGGCTGGCTTCGATAATTACGGCTGTACTCATTGCCCTCACCGTTATTTTCCTTACCCCCGTCTTTTACTTTTTGCCCCAGGCGGTGCTGGCGGCGATTGTGATGGTAGCGGTGGCCGGGCTGGTGGATGTGAAGACGTTCCGCCATGTCTGGCAGTACAACAAGGCGGATGCGGCCTCGTTTGTGGTGACTTTTTTTGCGGTGCTGGCCTTGGGCGTGGAAAATGGCATCCTGATTGGCGTGGGGTTGGCGCTGCTGCTGTTTATCTGGCGCAGCAGCCACCCGCACGTGGCGGTGGTGGGCCGCCTGGGCGACAGCGAAATCTACCGCAACGTGCTGCGCCACAAGGTGCAGTGCTGGCCCAGCGTGGTGGCCGTGCGCATTGATGAGAGTCTTTATTTTGCCAACTGCAAATTTTTGGAGGATACGGTGCTGGGGCTGGTGGCCGATCAGCCGGAGGTGGACCATTTTGTGTTGATTGGAACGGCCGTAAACTTCATTGATGCCAGCGCCTTAGAAACGTTGGAATCGCTGGAGCGTCAGCTAAAAGATGCGGGCGTGCAACTGCATCTGGCCGCGATCAAAGGCCCGGTATTGGACCGCCTGCGGGACATTGGCTTTGTGGCACACCTGGGGGAACAGTTTGTTCACCTCACCACCCACGACGCGATGAAAGCGATTGGTGTGGTTGGGGATTAGACTTCGTGGGAAGGAATACGGCCGTTCCCTGACCAACCACTAGCCACTCCTCCTCAGTTTGGTACACTAGGGTCATGCCTGAATTTTTTAACGTTCTCCCCCCAGATGAAGCCCGCGAGCTGCTGTTTCGGCACTTAACGGCCGTTTTGCCTGCCGAAACATTGCCCACCCACCATGCCAATGGACGCGTCACCAGCAAGGCGGTCTTTGCGCCGCATGCGCTGCCGCAATTCCGCCGCAGCACGATGGATGGCTACGCCGTCCGTGCGGCCGATACGTTTGGCGCTTCCGAAAGTTTGCCCGCATTTTTGCAGGTGATTGGCGAGGTGCCGATGGGCAAACCGGCCACAGTGGTGCTGGGTCTGGGGCAGGCTGCCATTGTGCATACCGGCGGCATGATTCCGGAAACGGCCGATGCTGTGGTGCAAATTGAGCAAACGCAGACGGTGAGTGGTGATCGGTTATCGGTAAACGGTGAACGGGTACCGTTTGAGATTGAGGTGCTAAAGTCGGTTGCGGTGGGGCAAAATGTGCTGCAGGTGGGCGAAGATGTCGGCCTTCAGGCTGAGATTTTGCCAGCCGGGCACATTTTACGGCCGCAGGATGTGGGGGGATTGCTGGCGTTGGGGATTACGGCCGTTTCCGTGGTGCGTCGTCCTCGCGTGGGCATTTTGGCTACCGGGGATGAAGTGATCCATCCCGAAAAAGTGGCCGGGCCGGGCCAAATCCGGGACATCAACAGCTACACAGTGGCTGGTCTGGTAGAGCAAGCGGGTGGGGTGCCTGTGTTGGGTGGCATCATTCGTGACAACTTTGCTGCTTTGGAAACGGCCGCTGCCAGCCTTCTGGCAGAAACCGACATGCTTGTCATGTCGGCTGGCTCCTCCGTAAGCGTGCGGGATATGACGGTACAGGTTGTGGATGGGCTGGGAAAACCAGGCGTGCTGCTGCACGGCGTGGCGACCCGTCCTGGCAAACCCACCATCGTTGGTGCGGTGGCGGGCAAGCCGGTGCTGGGCCTGCCGGGGAATCCCGTTTCGGCGATGGTGCAGTTCGATATGTTTGGCGTGCCCGCCATTTACCGGATGCAAGGTGTGCAAAAAATGCCACGCCGGGGGCTGGTGTGGGCGCAGCTTAGCCAAAACATCGCCAGCGAAAGCGGCCGTGAAGATTACATTCCCGCTCGCCTGGACGATGGCCAAGAAGGGCTGATTGCCACACCCGTGTTTGGCAAAAGCAACCTCATCTATACCCTCGTCAACGCCGATGGCCTCATCAAAATTCCGCTTAATAAAGGTGGGTTATTAGCTGGCGATTGGGTTGAAGTGCGACTTTTTTAACTGTTTTTAGTGGATTTGGCCTGATTTCGTCCTCGGCGCAGGGTGTCTACAATGTAAATCGGTGCGCCGAGGAAGCCAGAGAGCCGCTCGATGGCAAAGACGAGCAGGGTGAGAGCGACGGCTTGCGTGTCGCTTAGCCCGGCGCTGGCAAAGAGCAACGGAGCCAGTCCTTCGCGGATGCCTAACCCACCTACTGAGGGAAGCAAGATTGCCAGTGACAGGAAGGGAATGACGAGAAAGTAGTGGCTAAACGGTACCTGATAGCCCAGCGCCAGCCCGGCGGCAGCAAACCAGCCAATCTGCATGAGGTTGAAGATGATGGAGATGCCAAGCGCCTGCCAAACGGCCGTCCAGCCACACGCTTGAACGGCCGTAATTACCCCAGCCACTTTAGCCCAAACTGGTTGCAACCGGGTTGGCACCCAGCGGCCAAAAAAGTGTACCAGCCGCCCCTCCAACACCGCAAAACCACCGATGAGGCCGATGAGGCAAACGGCCGTTGTCTGCCAAAACAAATCCTGTGGAAAATTGTCTGGGCGAAAGGGGAGCGCTGCCAACCCAATCATAAACAACGCCAGCAAGCCCGTTGCCCGATCCACGATGACGGTGCCAGCGGCCGTTTGCGCCGGCACATCCTGCGCCGCCTCCACCGCCCGCACCACATCGCCGCTAAAGCCAGAGGGCAGCACCGAGTTGAAGAAGTTGGCGGCAAAATAAAGCGAAACTAGACGCCCAAACTTCATGGGAGCGCCAATGCCGCGCAAAAGCAGTAGCCAGCGGTACGCCCGCACCACCAAACTGCTGTTTACCAGCAAAAAGCCTACCAGCACCCAGCCCCACTTAGCTTGCAGTAGCCGCTGCCCGATGTCGGCAAACTCTACCTGGGTTGAAACGTACAGCAGTGCTAGCAGCGTGATGCCAATTTTGAGGATAGTGCCGAGGTGTTTACGCATAGATGTTGGTGGTCGGTAATCGGTGGCCGGTAATCGGTATGTCTGCTCACCGATTACCGTTCACGGAAATGGTTAGATGGGTTGTGGCCGCGGCGCGTTGACTTTGGGATAGGCGATGGCCGCAGTGCGGGGGCCATCAGCTTGATCTTGCCCGGCGGCGGGTAAGGGGATTTCTAAGCGTTGGCCAACATAGAGTTGCGTGTCTGGTTTGTTGTTGTAGACCTGGATAGCTCGCCAGCGCATGGAGTCGCCGTAGTAGCGGCGGGAAAGCCCGCTGTAGGTATTGCCGGGTACCACTTTGTGCACTTCAACTTGCTTGCCCCAATCGCCGAGATGATTGAGCCAGTAGACGGCCGTTTCCCCATCTGCTAAGTTCGGTTCAGCCACACCTTCATAGGCCGCCAGCGATAAAATGCGTCGGCGCAGTTCCCCATCCACCGCAACAGCGTTGAGGGCGTTTTGTGCCTCTTTTTCTGCTTCCGTTGGCTCTGTGTCAGGCTCTGGTTCAGGTTCTGGTTGCGCTGCCGCCACAAAGGGGTAGCTATAATCGGGGATGAGACAGCCGAAATTTTGGTTTTCGGTGTAATCGAAACCGCCCCAGCCATCCAAAAATTGTTTGTTGGTAAAGCGGAAAAATTCACCACGAGACCGCTGCGCCCACAGGCCAAATAACGGATCGTGCACGAACACGTGGTCGTCGTCGTAGCCCGTCACCAGCAGAAAATGGCCGAATTTGAACTGGTTGCCCGTGAGTTTGATCCACGGCTCATATTTGGCCAGGGCAATGAACGCATGGCCAGCATCAATATTTTGGCGCAATTCGTGTAGCGCTTGCTGGCGATTGGCGTAAGCTTTGTAAGTGAGGTTAAGCTGGCCTGCGCCCCAGGCGGCATTTTTCAAATCGGGGATGTAGGTGAATTTTGGGCGTACGCCGATGTAGCTGTAAAGCTCATCGGGGGTGATGGCCACGCGTTTGCCATTGAGCAGCATAGCCACGCAAGTTGGGCCGCAATCGCCGGAATGATCTTCTGCATCCTTATCCCACTGTGAGCGGTAGGGGATTCTTACCTTTTTCTCGGACATCTTAGCAACTCCTTGTTGGTGGGTTGGTGGCTAGATGAAAGATCGTAACTATTAGCCACCAGCAACTAGCAACTAAAGAAATTCTATCTGTTTTGCCGCACTGCCGCCATCTCTTATAATCAGCCAGCTATGGGAATTTTGGATAGAAAATCGGTGCGTCTGGTTTTGGTTGTGCTGGCGGTCTGGCTCTTTTTCTTTTTGGCGCTAGATAGCCTGGTGCACGACAGTCCCACGATGGATGAGCAAAATCATCTGGCACGGGGGGCGGCGTTTGTCAAAACGGCCGATCCCCGCCTCAGCCTCGAACATCCCCCACTTATTAACAGCTTGAGCGGCTTGCCGATGTTGCTGCTGCCCGATTTGGTCTATCCGTTTGACGACCCAAGCTGGACGGAGATGCAGCCGCCGGACATTTACTGGTACAACTTTGCCGATCTGTTTGTCTGGCGCATGAACCACGATGTGACGCGAATGATCTTCCTGGGGCGGCTGCCAATGGTTTTTTTGACGCTGGGGTTGGCGCTGGTGGGGTTTTATTTTGCCCGGCTGTTTTGGGGACGGCCGTCTGCCTACTTAGCCTTTGTGATGTTGTTGTTTGAGCCGAATGTGTTGGGGAACGGCCGTCTCATCACCACCGATTTGGGCGGCACGCTGTTCATGACGCTGGCGCTGCTGCTGGTGTGGCGCATGTGGTCGGCTCCCGGCTGGAATTGGCGGCACTGGCTGGTGGCGGGCGTGGGGCTGGGGCTAGCCTTTGGCAGTAAGTTGTCCATGCTGGCGTTTGTGCCGATTTTGATTTTGATGAGCTTTTTACCCATTTACAAAAGCGGAACACAGAGTTTCACAGAGGAGGCACGGAGGGGCACAGAGGTTGGTAGGCGAGCTTTGCAGTTGGTGAGCGCGGGAGTCTTTTCTGTTTTTGTGGTGTGGGTGATTTTTGGCTTTGAGTGGGGGGCGTTTCGCTTTCCGTCGGCGGCGCTGGCCAGATTGAACCAGTTCAGCGGACCGATGCCCACGTTTTGGGCGGGCCTTGACCAGATTGTGAACGTGAGCCGGGGCGGACGGGCGGCGTTTTTGCTGGGGGAAACGTCGCTGGAAGGCTTTTGGCTCTTTTTCCCGGTGGCTTTTTTGGTGAAGACGCCGCTGGTGCTGCTGGTTGGTTTGTTGGGAGTTTGTTGGTGGGGGTGGAAACGGCCGTCCGCGCGGCCCAAACTTCTTTTTCTGCTCACTCCCACTATATTGTATTTTGGCGTGAGCATCATTAGCGACATCAACATTGGCTATCGTCATTTGCTGCCAATTGTGCCGCTGATCATTGTAGCGGTGAGTGGGTTGCCGTTGGCGTTTGGGGGGAACGGCCGTCTCGCATCCACACTCGTTCTGGTTGGTGGCATTTTGTTGCCCACGCTGGCTATCCACCCGCATTACCTGAACTATTTCAACTTGGCCGTCGGTGGCTCCGCCAACGGCGCTTCACTTCTGGCCGACAGCAGTAACGATTGGGGCCAGGATTTGCTGCGCCTGCAAGATTGGATGCGCGAAAATGACATTGATTCCGTAAAATTGGGCTGGTTCGGCATTGCTGATCCGGCTTACTACGGCATGGTTTACGAACCGCTGCCCGGCTTCCCGCGAGCCGAATTTTTGAGCCTGTGGGATAATCCACCGTTTGATCCGCAAGCGCCGGAGCCGGGGCTGTACGCCATCAGCGCCAGCAGCTTGTGGGAATCGCACCGCACGGAGAAAACCGTATACGTCTGGTTCCGCCAGCACCAGCCGGACGTGCGGCTTGGGTCAATTTATGTTTTTGTAATTGAGTAATTGGTTTTTTAACCCAATACCCTTCCAAAAGGCGGAGTGAGCATCCTAAGATGCGAACGGTTGTTGCAAAACCCGTTCCGCATCTGAGGATGCTCCACTCCTCTTTAGAACCCAAAATATTTATTTGGAGCGTGGAGTTTTTGGAATCACTACAGCAATCCGCAAAAACCAGACTGAACGAGAAGCTGCTCCTGGTGGGGCTGCTGCTGTTGGCGTTTGGGCTGCGCGTGTGGGCGCTGGACGAGGCACCGCCGGGGTTGCGCTACGATGAGCTGCAAAATTATTTGATGGCGGGGCGGGTGTTGGCCGGGGAACGGCCGTTGTACTTCGCTGAATCGTGGGGGCATGAGCCGCTGTACCACTACTTGCAGGCGGGCAGTTTGGCGCTGTTGGGCGAGTCGGATTGGAGCTTGCGGTTGCCGTCGGTGGTGCTGGGTATGATTGAGCTGGCGGCGACCTGGCTGGTGGCGCAGAAATTGCTGGGACGTCGCGTGGGGTTGCTCACGACAGCCTTTCTCGCCGTCTCGTTTTGGGCGATTTTGTACAGCCGGGTGGGGCTGCGCGTGGGCGGGGTGACGGCGTTTGCCACGCTGATGGTCTACTTTTTGTGGCGCTGCTGGGAACGCCCCTCTGCGCAGATTTGGCGCGGCCTGGCCGATGGCGCGTTGGCGGGGCTGTTTTTGGCGGCGGGGGTGTACACCTATCTGGCTGGGCGGGTGCTGCCCGCTATTTTTGTGGGATTTGTGCTGTTTACGGCCGTTTTCCACCGTCAACAGTTCAAAACACGCTGGCCCCGATTTGTGGTTCTGGCTGGGGTGGCCGCACTGCTCATCTGGCCGCTGTGGCAGGCGATTGCTGCCGTGCCCGTGGGCGACCAGCGGCTGGAGCTGCTGAACCAGGCAATTGTGGCCCTGCGCCAGGGCAATCCGCTGCCGGTGCTGGCGCTGACGGTGCGGGCGCTGGGCATGTACGTGTTTCAGGGCGAGCAGGATTGGCTGTACAACGATTACGGCCGTCCCATCTTCAGCATCCTCACCGTGTTCTTTTTTCTGGGCGGCCTGCTCTGGGTGGCGCGGCGCTGGCGACAGCCCAAATTTGCCCTGCTGCTGCTCTGGTTTTTCGGCGGCACTGGCCCCTCGATGATTGCCCCGCCCGCCGCCAGCGTGACGCACAGCATTGTGGCCCAGCCGGTGGCCTATATTTTTCTGGGATTGGGCGTGGCGCAGGCGTGGCGCTGGTTGCATGTACGTCAGCCCATCGCCGCAACCGCTTTGGTGGCCCTGCTGTTCATCGTGCCGGGCGTGGCGGACAGTTTGGCCTTTTTCCAGAGTTGGAACTACCAGCCAGAGGTGGGGGAGTTGTACCAGGCGGGCATTACGGCCGTTGCCGATGCCGTCGAAAAAGATATGCCCGAAGGGGCAGTGCTGGTGGGCGGGCCGTACGTGAGCTACTGGCAGCCGTGGAACGCGGTTAATTTTGATCTCGCCTCGGTGCAGGACGTGAGCCAGGTGCGCTGGTTTAATCCGGTGGGTGCCTGGGTGTGGCCAACCACGTCCCCGCTGGCAGCCTACTACTTTCCCGACGCGCCGCTGGCTCCCCAGCAGTACGATCCCGAATTGTTGGCTTTGTTTCAGGACGACGCGGTTTCGCTTTCGGCGTCGCGTGGCGGCTATGTGAAATATGTGCTTGAAGATGCCCCACGTTTTGAGGCGCGTTTGGCAGAGGTGGCGGGGGAAACGACCGTTTCCTGGCCCCCTGATTTTGCCCAATTACCTGCTCCGCAATTACCCATCAATTTTGACAACCGGCTACACCTGCTGGCTGCGTCCCGGCCGCAAGTTGTGGGTGACGCGGTGCGCTTTGTGACCTATTGGCGGGTGGACGTTGCCGATCCGACGCCACTGGTGGCGTTTGTCCATCTCACCAGCGACGGGGTGGATATTTGGGGGCAGCAAGATTGGCTGGACGTGCGCCTGGCCGGTTTGCAGCCGGGCGACCGCTTTGCCCAGGTTCACACCGTGCCGATTGACCCGAATACGCCGAACGGCCGTTACCATGTTCAACTCGGCCTGTACCGACCCGACACGCTCGTGCGCCTGCCCATCATAGCCGCCGATGGGCAAACGGCCGACCGTATTTTTGCCGGGGAGCTGACTCTTGAACGATAAGCGGCTGCGGGTTGGCTTGGCGATTGGGGTAGTGGGAATGGCCGTTCTTCTCTGGTTTGTGCCCGATTTTGCCGTGCAGCAGGCACTGGCGTTTGCCGTGCTGGCGTTATGGCCGCTGGCGAGCTGGTCGCGGCTGTTTCCGGGTGGCTGGGCGGCGCGATTGTTAACAGCGGGCGGGCTGGCGCTGCTGCTGCAAACATTGCTTGCCCTGCTGCTGCACTATTTGCCCGGCGCGCCGCCGCGCGGGCTGCTGGTGACGGGATTGGCGCTGGTGGGGCTGCTGCCGCTGCTGTGGCCTGGCCACGGCTGGCCTAAGCTGCCCCGCCTGCAAAAGCGAGAAGGATGGCTGCTGGTGGGGCTAATTTTGCTGACGCTGCTGCTGCGCTGGCCCAATCTGGGCTACAAAGAGTTCCAGGGGGACGAGGGCGTCATCATGACGCGGGCGGCGGCGATGCTGACCGGTGACGATGCGGAGCTGTTTTTGCACCAGAAGGGGCCGGTGGAGATTTTGCTGCCATTTTTGCAGTGGGGCAGTGGCGCAGCGACGATGGAGTTTTGGGTGAGGCTGCCGTTTTGGTGGGCCAGCGTGCTGCTGGTGGGCGCTATGGTTTGGCTAGGAAGGCGCTGGTTCTCGCGGGAGATTGGCCTGTTGGTGGGGCTGATTTTTGTGCTGAACGGGTTTGGCGTGGCCTTTAGCCGCATTGTGCAGTACCAGACTTTGGTGATGCTGTGGGGCGCGTTGGCCGTCATTTTTGCGGATTTGTACCGGGAACAAGGACGGCGCTGGCAGTTGTGGTGTACGGCCGTTTTCCTCGCAGGCGGTTTGCTGGCCCATTACGATGCCGTGCTGGTCGTTCCGGTCATCCTCTGGCTGCTGTGGCCGCGATTTTGGCCATTGGCGCGACTGGATTGGCGCGGCTGGGGCGCGGGGCTGCTGCTGGGCGGCGGCATTTTGGCGCTGTTTTACCTGCCGTTTGTGCTAAATCCCAATTTTGGCCGCACGGGCAGCTATCTGTTTAGCGACCGTCTGGGTGGCTCGCTTTTAAGCTGGAGCGGCCCGGAAGTGTGGCAAATGGCCACGTTTTACAACAGTTTGTACTACGTTGCCGGGCTGATTATTTTGATTTCGCTGGGGTTGGGCTGGCGAAACGGCCGTCGCGCCATCCAAACTGCCGCCTGGCTCTACTTTTTGGTGCCGCTCGCTTTTTACCTGTTCATCGTGGCCGATCCGCGAACCCATGTGTACACGTTTTTTCCGGGAGCGGCCGTTTTGGCGGCATTAGGTGTGGTGCGTTTGACGGCTCGGCGTGGGGCGTGGCTGGTGTTGGCGATGCTAGGGGTGGTAACGGCCGTTTATCCCTTCCTGCTTTTCATTGATACCCGCGTGGAACGGCAGCGTAACTGGGCAGAGCTGCGTCCAACGGGGTATCCCACCACCTTTGCCGAGCCGCCGCTGTTTGGCCTGTTTGGCTTCCCTTACCAGGCAGGCTGGCGGGCGGTGGCCGATTTGCCACTGACCCCACCCATCGCTAGCAACGAGGAGCAGGAAATTACCGATGTGTATCTGGGGCAGGCGGCGCGTACGTTTTGCCCGGATACCAACACGTTCATTTTGGCCCAAAACGTCCAGGATTCGGTCCCATACGATCCGGCCATGTTGGCAGATTGGCATTTGCAGTACGAGGTGGTGGTGAACGGCCGTCAGACAATGCAAATTTTCTCGCGGGAGCCGGTGGCGGAGGTGGTACAGGTAGAGGCTGGGGAGAGTGCGGGGTGGCTGGTGGAAACGGCCGTTGCCCCCCCCACCTACCAGCCACAAAACCCCCTCAACATCATCCTCGGCAACCAGGAAATCCGGCTGTTGGGCTACGATATTGATCTAACCCATGTTCAGCCGGGTGGCAAAATTCCCCTGACGCTTTATTGGGAATCGCTCCTGCCCGTGAGCCAAAATTATCAAGTGTTCACTCATCTGGTGCGGGATGAGATCATCGGCCAGGATGATGCTGCGCCGGAGTGCGGTGTTAATCCCACAGCACGCTGGGAACCAGGCCAAATCATCCGCGATACCCACATCATCCCCATCAAAGAAGAGGTGGCTCCCGGCAGCAGTGTCCTAAAAATTGGCATGTATGATTTGGCAACGGCCGTACGGTTACCGATTCAGGGCGCGCCAGACAATATTTTGACGCTGCTTGAGGTGGAGATACGGCCGTAATGCAAACGCGCGGAACGAATCCGCGGCTGCGATGAAAAATCCCGCTTGTTGGCGTATACTTGGCTTACACAAACCAAAACCAACTGCCAGCAAGCTTATGAATGTCGATACCGCTAAACTCCGCCAATTTATCAACGAGTATTTTGGACCAGAAGACCTCAGAACCTTCTTGTTCGACTACTTTCGTTCCGTCTATGACGATTTGACAGAAGGCCTGACTAAAAGCAGGCAAATTGCCCTGCTTCTAGAATATTGTCATAAACACAAAAAATTCCAGGATTTGCTAGCAGCGATTCAGCGGGAACGCCCCTTCTTCCAACCCGACGATTACGTGCAAGGCCAAAAAGCCCCCACTGCTGCCCCACACCCCCCAGCCGATCCCAACCGCTGGATACACCCCAAAAGCGGGCTGGAGATGGTGCCTGTGCTCGCCGGGGAGTTTTTGTACGGCAATGAGAAGGAATCCGTGTATCTGGATGAGTTCTGGATAGCGAAGACGCCGTTGACGAATGGGGCCTATGCCCGCTTTGTGGTTGAGACGGGACATAAACCGCCGCAGCACTGGAAAGGCAAGACGCCGCCTGCTAAGCTTGTGGATCATCCGGTGGTGTATGTTTCGTGGGAAGATGCGGAAGCGTATGCCAAATGGATAGGGGGAGCATTGCCGACAGAACAGCAGTGGGAGAAGGCGGCGCGGGGGACGGACGGCCGTTCCTATCCCTGGGGTGAGTGGCGCAACAACCATTGCAACACGAGGGAGACGGGTATCAATACAACGACACCCGTTGGCCAATTCTCTCCACGGGGCGACAGCCCGTTTGGCTGTGTTGATATGTCTGGCAATGTCTGGGAATGGACAGCAAGTCTTTCGGAGCATGGCTCATCCCAGCGCGTTCTGCGCGGCGGGTCGTGGCGCTACAATCGTAGCGCCGCGCGCGCGGCCTACCTCGACTACGGCTCACCCGCCATTCGTGACTTCGCTTTGGGGTTCCGGGTGGTAGTACGGCCGTCCCCATCTCATCTTGATCCCTGACCTCTGTTTGCCGGGTGCAGCGGTAGCGGAATCCCGGCCTGCGCGCAGCGCAGTCGGCGCGGCCGTACCCAACCAGCCCGTCCCCCCTTTTTTTCTCACCAACCACAAAAACACGGCGTGGAGGCTTTAGCCGGAACGCTCCGGCTAAAGCCTCCACGCCAATTGTCTCTATCTGTCAAGCGCGTGGACGCAGCGAAATGCAGAATGTTCTCTAGGCGGGAACATTCACCTCTTTTGTCAGTGAAATGTTAGCCAGCGGCAGGGCAGATAGTTCCAGGTTTGCCAAGTCCAGCATCTTGCCAGCGTCTTCAATTTCGATGCCGATAACGCGGTTCGTTTCATCGAAGTCCAGCACAATGTTGGGCGCAACTTCTTCTGATTCGACAGCAATACCCTTCACCAGCTCAATATAAAGCATGTCTGTTTGTTCAAAGTAACGAAAAACCATCGGATCATTCCCCTTGTTGCCTCACGGTTTGAAGCTGCGGCCTGGAAATGCATTATGCACGGTTTCGCCATCCGGTTCAACAATTACGCGCAAATATTTACCCAATAGCGCATGCGGCCGTTCGCTTACACCTCGCTCCGCACCGGATTCTGAATTCAATCCACGCTTTCTGAAGATACGGCCGTCGCGCCATGACGCTGTTCCGAAAATAATCTGTGGTTTTCATGTGGCCGATTGCAGTGCGGCGTGTACTCGCTGTGGCGTCAGCGGGATGCGGCGGAGGCGGGTGCCGGTGGCGTCGTAGACGGCGTTGGCGATGGCCGGGGCGACGCCGTCTTTAGGGATTTCGGCGATGGCTTTGGCGCCAAATGGGCCGGTGGGTTCGTTGGTTTGCACCAGGATCGCCTGCATCCAGGGCATCTCGTCGGCGCGGTAGATGTGGTAAGGGCCGAACTGGTCGTTGACCAGGTTGCCTGTCTCGTCATAGGCCATCTCTTCGCAGTGACCGTAGCCCAGCGCCTGCACCATGCCGCCTTCCACCTGCCCGCTGGCGGTGATCGGGTTAATCGGCACGCCCGCATCCACGGCCATCACCAGCTTGGTGACGGTGACCTGGCCAGTTTCGGTGTCTACCTCCACTTCGGCAAACTGCCCGGCAAACGGTGGCGGCGAATCCATGCTGACAAAGCTGGCGGTGGCCATGATTTGCCGCTGCTGGTCCTGGTGCAGGCTGTGTAGGCCAATTGCTTCCATGCTGACGCTACGGCCGTCTCCTGCAATCGCGTGTCTGTTTTCCAGGCGAATATCCTGCCAGCTATCCAGTTCCAGCATAAGGGCAGCTCGCTCCTTGATTTGCTCGGCTACCTGTTCGGCGGCCCGTTTTACGGCCGTTCCCGAAATATACGTCGTGCTGCTGGCGTAAGCCCCCGTGTCAAACGGCGTCATGTCCGTGTCGCTGGAGTAGATGATGATGTCTTCCAGCGGCACGCCCAGCACCTCAGCGGCAATCTGGCTGAGCACCGTGTCCGACCCCGTGCCCAAATCCGTCGCTCCAACCAGCACGTTAAACGAGCCGTCATCGTTGATTTTGACCGACGCGCCGCCCATGTCCAGGCCGGGGATGGCCGTGCCATGCATACACATCGCCGCACCCAGGCCGCGCCGCAAATGCGGTTTGCCGGGGACTTCGTGCCAGCCCGGTTCAAACTTGCGCTCCCAGCCAATCGCCTTCATGCCTTGCTCAAAACATTCGTTCAGGCCGCACGATTCAATCAACGGTACGGTGATGACCGTCTCTTTTTCGCCTTCGCCCAGCAGCGGGGCGATGGGCATCGGGTCGCCCGCCTGCACCCAATTTTTGCGGCGGAACTCGATGGGATCGAGCTTCAGCACGGCAGCAATCTCGTCCATGAGACATTCCAACGAGAAGAGCGCCTGCGGCCCGCCGTAGCCGCGATACGCGCCGGGGACGGGCAGGTTGGTGTAGGCAACAATGCAGTCGAACTCCCGATTTTTGCAGTTGTAGCTGCTGAGGCCGCGCAGGCCGGTGACGGTTTGCACTGTCAGGCCGTGGGTGCCGTATGCGCCGGTGTTGGCCACAATTTTCATCTGCATCGAGTGCATCGTGCCGTCGGCCATGACGCCCGCTTTCCAGGTGATGCTTTGCGGATGGCGGGTGCGGCTGCTGCGAAACTCCTCGCTGCGCGTCAGCTCCAGGCGTACCGGGCGGCCCGTGGCAATTGTCAAGTGCCCTACAATGTCCTCGATGAGCATCTCTTGCTTGACGCCAAAACCGCCGCCGATGCGCGGCTTGATAACCCGGATGCGGCGCACGGGCAAATCGAGCAGGGGAGCCACCATGCGCCGTACGTGGAACGGCACCTGGGTGCTGGTGCGAATCACCAGCCGTTCGTCGCTGTCCCACCAGCTAATGGCGATGTGGGGTTCGATGGGCGCTTGCTGAACCTGATGCACGTAGTAGCTGTGCTCAAAGACGTGGTCGGCTTCGGCAAACCCTTGTTCCACGTCGCCAACTTCTGCCTGGATGTGGTGCACGATGTTGCGGCTGGCGTCGTGGATTTTTTCGGTGTCGTCCTCATCGTGAATGACGGGTGCGCCTGGTTTGATCGCTTCGTTTTCGTCGAAAACGGCCGTTAAAACTTCATACTCCACCTTAATCAGCTTAAGCGCTGCTTCGGCAATCGCTTCGCTTTCGGCGGCCACAGCGGCGACGCGGTCGCCCACGTAGCGCACCTTGTTGTCAAAGCTGACCTGATCGTGCGGCGGCGGGTTGGGGTAGCTTTGCCCGCCGGAGGCGTACTTGACGCGCTTGACGTTTTTGTAATGGATGACGGCGTGTACGCCGGGCAGCGCTTCCGCTTCGCTGGCATCGATGTCTAAAATGCGGGCGTGGGCGTGCGGGCTGGTGAGTAGCTTGGCGTACAGCATCCCGCGCAAATCAATGTCGTCCACAAAGGCGGGGTTGCCTTTGGTGAGTTTAATCGCGTCCACCTTGGTTTCTGGTTTGCCGACAACGGCCGTTTCCGGCACGCCAGAGGTGAGAACGATGTCGGTTTGGGGTTTTGTTTGGGTGGAGACTGGAGACTGGAGATTGGAACCGTCAGCCAATTCCGGGCCGTCATCTACTGGGGCGGGTGGATATTCTGCGTAGAAAGTGGCGTCGATGATGGGTGGGCCATCGTAGGGCGGCACGTCCTCGCCGCGCAGATAGGCGGCGGCGCGCAGCACGGCCTGAACGGGCTTCACGTAGCCCGTCTCGCGGCACAAAATGCCGGAAAACGCTTCGCGTACCTCGGCCTCGGTGGGGTTGAGATTTTGTGCCAGCAGCGCTTTGGTGGCCAAAATCATGGCAGGGGTGCTGTAGCCGGACTGGATCGCGCCAGTTTCTACAAACGCTTTCTGGATGGGATGCAGCTCATTTACGCCGGGGTTCAGCCCTTCAACAGTTTCGATTTTGTGCCCGACGGCTTGTCCGGCCAGCATCACATCGCTGTTGACGAGCTGACCATCAATTAAAACGGCCGCTGCCCCCGTCTTGCCGTCATGGCTTCCAAAGCGCACGCTAAAAAAGCCCGCACTGCGCAGCGCTGAGAGCAAGGTGTCGGTAGGTTTGGCTGAAATATCGAAATCTTTGCCGTTAATGTTTAGTGGGAGGGTCATGTTTGTGTCCTTCTGTGGGTGGAAAGAAGTGAAAAGTGATAAGTGAAAAGTAAAAAGTGGATAGCTTACTTTTCACTTATCACTTTTTACTTTTCACTCTCTTCTAGCTCTTCTTAACAAGTTCCTTCACCGCCTGCACCAGCTCATCTACCGTCTGGTAGCGGTCTTCTGGCTTTTTGGCCAGTGCTTTGTAGAGGATGTCGTCCCAGGGCGGTTGCAGGCTGGGGATCGCTTCCTGCACGCTGGGGACGGGGTTGCTCAGGTGGGCCATCACAATGCTGACGATGGAGTCGCCTTTGAAGGGCAGATGCCCGGTGAGCATGAAGAAGAGGACGATGCCGAGGGCGTAAATGTCGGTACGGCCGTCCATCTCTTTGGCTCCCTGAATCTGCTCCGGGCTCATGTACTCCACCGTGCCAATCATGACGCCAGTGCCGGTGATGCCTTTGGCGGCCTGCAAATTTTTGGCGGTGCCAAAGTCGGAGAGGAAGGGTTCATTACGGCCGTTGAACAAAATGTTGGCCGGTTTAATGTCGCGGTGCAGGATGCCCTTCTCGTGTGCCTCGGCCAGCGCGGAACCGACGCGCTCAATTACAAAGCCAACTTCATCCAGCGGCAGCGCGCCATTTTGCAAGCGTGCTTCTAGCGTGCCGCCCGGCATGTAGCGCATAACGATGTAGCTTAAATCGCCCTGATGGCCAAAATCGTAAATGGGAATAACAGCGGAATGTTCCAGCGCGGCAATCGTTTCCGCTTCCTGCTGGAAGCGGTCGTAATAGTTTGGGTCTTTTTCCAATAGCGTGTTGGAGAGTACCTTCACAGCCACTTTGCGTCGGATGAGGGGATCTTCTGCCAAAAAAACGGCCGCCATGCCGCCTCTGGCAATTTCTTCAATTATTTTATAGCGTCCAATTCGTTGCGGTGTCATGGTAAATCCTGAAATGTGTGGGGTAATCAATAGGGGGATTTTATTCTATTGTGAAGTTGGTTTCAAATTGTGTTGCTTTGCGGCTTATCATTGTGAGGTGCTTGCTTCAAAAACGATTGCACGCGGGCAAGTGCGGAAAATGCGGATAAAAGCAAATAATCTGCGTCCCATTTTTTAAAACTGAAAAGCAGAATTATGGGTAGAACGGCCGAATCCGTGTATCATTGCGCCGTCAAGGAAATTTGGAAGAGCGACCACAATCGAAATGAGTTTAAGCCAACCATACCCACAAGTTTTACACGCAGATCAAGAGCATTCAGGATTGCGAACGGCCGTATTCGTCTTTCTCTTCATCTCCCTGATTCTGGCCTTTTTGGGCTTGCGTGCTGCGCTGAATGCTGTAGATGGCTGGATTTCCGAGTACGCCTTTGCCCTGTCCTGCTTTGGCGCTTTCCCGGTGTCGGTAGGCGTCATTTGGGTAGTTGAGAAATATTTGAAGCAGCGGTGGCCAAGCGGCCGTACCGTCACCTTGCTGGCCGATGGCGTCAGCGTGCAAACTGAATCTGGCAGCGCCGTGACCCTGACGCAAGCCAAAGAGATCGTGCCGATGGCCTGGTACTTCGATTTGCGCGGCTGGCAGCGGGGCGGGCGTGAGCGTCGCGTGCCGCAAAATTGGTACTGCCTGGCGGTGGAGCTCAAAGCGGGCAAGGAGCATCTCATCGTTTACACCTATCTGCCGCCAAATCTAGCCCAACCATGGTTTGAGTCAACGCAAAAACCAGCTTTTCATCAAATTCACCCGCAAAACGTGTATGACAATTCCCTGCGCAAGCGCATGACTGGCCCCAGCCGCCCGGAAATTCCAGCAGAAATTATTACGGGCAAAGATGGCCCATATTGGCTGGCCGAACGCCGCCGCTGGATTGAAGGCTTTGACCTGCCTGCGCCGGAATTTGAAAGTTTTATGAACCATATTCAAACGAACCTGAAATTGTGAATTTTAGAGCAACTGACAGGTTTTCTCTTGAAAAAGCACTCGTCTCGAACAAACCTGTCAGGTCTAGGCAGACTATTATTTGGAGGATTCCCACGATGTTTGATTTTATAACCGAAGAGCACAAAATGATTCAGCAAGAAGCGCGCCGTTTTGCCCAAAATGAGGTCGCTCCCATTGCCGAACATCACGACCAGACGGGCGAATTTCCCATTAACACGGTGCGCAAAATGGGCGAACTGGGCTTTATGGGCATCGAGGTGCCAGAAGAATATGGCGGCATTGGCATGGACACGCTGGCTTACTCGATGGCGCTCACCGAAATTTGCAAGGCCGATGCCAGCCACGGCACGATTATGTCGGTGAATAATTCGCTTTACTGCCACGGCATCCTCAAGTTTGGCACCGAGGAGCAAATTCAAAAGTATGTGGTGCCGGTGTCTACGGGGCAGAAAATCGGGGCGTACAGCCTGACGGAGCCGATGTCTGGCAGCGATGCGGGCACGATGAAGAGCCGCGCGGTTTTAAATGATGCCGGAACCCATTATGTGATAAACGGCCGTAAATCCTGGGTTACCTCTGCGCCATTTGCTAACTTCATCGTCCTGTTCACCATGACCCAACCCGAAAAGCAGCACCGAGGTGTGACCGCATTTTTGATTGAAACAGACAAGCCAGGCTTTGAGCGCGGCAAAACGGAGCCCAAGCTGGGTATTCGGGCCAGCGCCACTAGCGAAATTATTTTCGACAACTACGAGTGTCCTGTCGAAGACCGATTGGGGGAAGAAGGCGAAGGTTTCAAAATCGCCATGACCGTGCTGGATGCTGGACGCATTGGCATTGCTTCCCAGGCGTTGGGCATTGCCGAAGCTGCTTTAGAGGCCAGCGTGGCCTACGCCAGAGAGCGTGAAGCATTTGGCCAGAAAATTGGCCAGTTCCAAATGATCCAGCAAAAATTGGCAGATATGAAATGCCGGGTGGATGCCAGCCGTTTGCTCATCTACCAGGCGTGTCTGGCTAAGAAAGTATCCAAGGAGACGGGCGGTCGCTACTCGATGGAAGCCAGCATGGCCAAGCTGTACGCCAGCGAAACGGCGATGTACGTCACCACTGAAGCGATTCAAATTCACGGCGGGATGGGATACAGCAAGGAGATGCCGCTAGAGCGGTATTTCCGCGATGCCAAAATTACGGAAATTTACGAAGGCACCAGCGAAATTCAGCGCATGGTGATAGCGCGTAGTTTGACGGGCTTGAGATAGTAAGTTGCGAGTTTGCGAGTGGCCAGTTTGTGAGTAATTTACCCGCCACTCGCAAACTCGCTTACTCGCAAACTTTTTAAGCCATCCCCACCAAAATACCTACAATCAAACTTCGAATTAAATCCAAACCAATCAGCAGAATGAGCGGCGTGAAGTCGAGGCCGCCCATGCTGGGCAGCAGGCGGCGGATGGGCTGGATGAGCGGCTCTGTGGCCTGGAAGATAAAGCGCAAAATAGGCCCCCAGGTGGGATGGTACGGGTCTATGCGGATCCAGGAGACAATGACGCGGGCAAAAATTAAAATGGTGTAGGCCCGAAAAATCAGGTCAACTGTGTTTGCAATGGCAATAATCATCTAAAAATTCCTTCATGTATTTGACTCTAAAATATTTACCGCTGAGGTCGCGGAGGACGCAGAGAAAAATAAAAACCTCAGCGAGCTCTGCGTTCTCTGCGGTGAAACATAGAGCCATCGTTTTAATGGGTGTGCCTTTCGCCAAAGATGGCGCGGCCGACGCGCACGTGGGTGGCTCCTTCGGCGATGGCGAGTGGGTAGTCGTCGGTCATGCCTATTGAGAGGGCTAACGGCCGTTCCACCCCCACTTCCTCAGCCAACCAGTCCGCCAGCAGGCGGGTGCGCTTAAAAACGGTGCGGATGAACTCTGGTTCTGCATCCCAGGGTGCCATCGTCATCAGCCCCTGGAGGGTTAAACCCGGCAGCGCCGCTACCGTTTTGCCAAAATTACGGATTTCAGCGCGTTGGGTTGCGCTGTTTTCCCAATCTACACAATTCACTCCTGATTTACTCATCTCGCCGGAAATGTTGATTTCGAGGAAGGTGGGCAACGGGTTTATTTGGGCACGGCCGTTTTCTACCAGCCGGTTCGAGAGGCGATTGGCAATCTTGAGCCGATCCAGGGCGTGGAAAACGTCGGCGTGGTCGGCGATGGGGTTGGTTTTGCGGCTTTGCAGCGTGCCGATGAAGTGCCAGACGATGCCGCTGTCTGGGCCGAGTTGGGCTTCGATGAACGGCCGTTTCTCCTCCAACTCCTCCGCCCGATTTTCACCAAAATGGCGCATCCCGGCGGCGTACGCTTCTAGAATGGTCTCGACGGGCCATGTTTTGGTCACGGCCACGAGGGTGATGTCGTTGGGGTTGCGATTGGCTGCGGCGGCGGCTTGGGCAATCTGTTGCAGAACTTCCTGGTAGCGAGTTTTGAGTGTGCTCATGCGGTGATTATAGCAAGGGAACGGCCGTATCGGGTAACGTGACAGTTACTTTTAAAGTGCCTGTCACGTAGTCGCCTTATTCCTCGGATTCAGACACAAACTGCTGCCCATCCCAGCGGTAAACTTCCTCCCACAAATTTAGCTCATTCCACCAGCAAAGCTTGGTCGGACCAGGGTAAATGTTTTCATAAATTTTGCAATCTGTTTCTTCTGTCAGGTAGCCACGTCCAGCAAGAATCTCTAACTGCCCATCGCCATCAACATCTTCCAGGCGCACGCCGAATAGATCGGAGCGAATGATGTCCCCGGTTACGTTGGCAAATTGGCTGACTTCTGGCCCATCGAGTTTAAAAGCAAGCAATTGCTGCGTTCCCAGACCAGTGACCAACACAACAAGCTCTTCCTGTCCATCGCTTGTAATGTCTTGCCAAAAGATATTAGTGAAGCCCCGCTGGCATTCAAAATTATCAATAAGGATCGAGTTTTCTAATCGGAGCGTGCAGTTATAAATTGGCCGAAACATATCTGAATCATCAAACTCGGTTGTAATTGTTGCGGATATACCTTCTTCTCCAATTGCGGACAACACCGAATTAAATGTCACATCTTGCTCTGGAGTAAGAATTTGTTCATCGATTTGTTCAAACAATGAGCCATTCCAAGTGTAGGTTTTCCAAGTTGAGGTAAAGACACGATATGAATCCGCTCGATCGGGTGCGTAAAATGAGTCGTTGAAAATAGTGATCGTTGGATCACCAAACTCGTTCATTTTTCGTTCGATCTGTGTTGTTGTTATACCAATAGTTGAATTAAATTCGGAAAACTGTCCAGTTTCTGCCCACCAGATAACATTGCAAGAGACCTGGCAATTAATGACATATCGTCTCCAAGTAGTTTCAATAAAACCAGTTCCACCTGTGTCTGAACGAAAGTCAAAAATCACTTCGGGAATAGCGTCATTCGTCCAATCTTCAAATGTAACCCGTAGACCTGGCTGATATTTGGCAAGGTCTGTAACGATTAAAGGTGTGTTGTATTGATTGCCGTCCCAAAGGCTGACTATGATAAACCCATTGCTCCAAAAAAAAGGAAACATGTCAGCCAAGATTAAATCGCGTTCACCATCTCCATTCACATCTTCATAAAAAATCTCTGCATACTCAGTCAGATCATGCTCTGTGAAATACTCTTTTAAGGCGAGTGGTTCTAGTTGCACACCATCATTTGGGAAGAAGAACAAACCCGGTGTTTGCATCAAAAATTCCTCGATTTGTGCCAGGGTGGGTTCTCTTTGGGTTAAAGAAAAAGTTGGGGTGGGAACGGCCGTACTTGTCGCAGTTGCCGTGGCCGTGGGGGGAATGGTGGGTGTCAGCGTTGCCGTGGCGGTGGCGGTTGGTTCGGTGGTGGGTGTATTTGTGGGCGGACTTGTGCTGAGCGGAGTCGAAGTAACGGCCGTTTCCGTTGCTACTTGAGCTTGTTGGGTGGAAACGGCCGTTGCCGTCGGTTCAACTTCTGGCGCATCAGACTGGCAGCTAACAAAAACACCAATGAAAAAAAGCAAGAATGTTGTGGTAGCTACCAGTTTTTGCCGCATCATCTAAACCTCCGCGCTCTCCGCGATAAAAAATTACCCCGTGTAGCTAATCTGGAAAATGATGCCAGTCGCCCAATCGGCCACGTACAGGCTGCCGTCTGGTCCGGTGGTTAGGTCAATGGGGGCGGCAAAGCCGGTAGCAAAATTGACCGGGGCAGACGAGCCACCCGCGCCAATGTGCATGATCTTCTGTGCGCCGACAAAAGAGCTCCACAGCGCCACGAAGACGGCGTTGTTGTAGCCGGGGAACTGGCTGCCGCGATACACCTCCACGCCGGTGGGCGAGGAACTGGGTGTAAACTGCGCCAGCGGTGGAATGACCGTCACGCCGGGTGGGGGGCTAAAACAAACGTCGCAATCGTAGTATGGGTAGCCGTGGACGCCGCCGGGCACGACGCGGTGCAGCCGTTCTGGGGGATCGAAGTCGGGCGTGTTGTCGGTAGCCCAGAGCTGGCCAAAGCCATCCCAGGCGATGTCGTACGGGTTGCGGAAGCCAGTGGCGTAGACGGACAGTTCGCCCGTGTCCGGGTTGAAGCGCAAGATGGCGGCTTCGTACGGGTGCATTTCATCTTGCTGCCCGGCGTTGGGCCCATCCAAAATTTCGCCATGATCGGCGCGGCCACCCACGCCTACGTAGCCAAAGCCATCTGGCCCAAAGGCGATGCCGTTGGCGGCGTGGAAGGAGGTGTAGCAGCAAGGCAACCCGCCGATGAGTTGGCCGCGATTGACGACGGAAACCTGGGATTCACCACCAACATTTTGATCACTCACGCGGCTGGAGACGTAGAGCTGGTTGGTGCCGGGGCGGAAGGCGATGCCGGTGGGGGTTTGGAAGCCGCCGACGTAAGGGCTGACGTCACCGCCGCTGTCCATTTTGTAAATGGTGCCAGCCATCACGGCAATGTACAGATTGCCATCTACCGGGCTAAAAGCGATGCTGGTGGGTTGGCCTTCCACACGGCCGTAATAGCTCACGCTAAATCCGGCAGGCACGCGGATGCGATTTTCCCAGCCTGTCACGTCGGTGTTGGCGGGGTAGTTGTAGTCGGTGGGGGCAACCACGCCACCGGGTTGGGCGGGTGGCGCAGGTGGGGGCGGGCTGTTGGGGGTGGTCGCAGCGGTGGGATTGGCTTCTACAGCCGTTGGCTGGGGCTGCGCGGCGGTGGGGTTTGGGTTGACGGCCGTTGGGCTGGCATTTTCAGCGGTCGGCGACGGTTCATCGGTGGGAACGCTGGTGGGTGGCGAGGTGGCGGTGGGCGGTTCGGGCTGTGGTGTGTTGGTGGAGGGAACGGCCGTATCCGTCGCTGTCGGTTCTGCTGTGGCGGTGTCCGTTGGTGCTGCCACGGCGGCAACTTCGGTAGCGGGTTCATCGGTGGCTGTGTCGGCTCCGCCGCAGCTCACAAAAAATGTGGTTAAGATTAGCAAAAATGGTAACAGATATTTTCGCATCGGTGTGGGTTCATCCTTTTGGTAAGTATAAACCTGACAGGGTTTTCCACGGCGTAAGCGTTTGCCTGAGGAAACCTGCCAGGTTTTTGTGTTGTGAATTTCTGAACGAATCAGATTGCCAGATTTTTACCTCGTTTTGGGCAAAAACGCGATATTTCTAATTTGTGGGGGGTGCCAGGGGGAGGGAAAAGGTGAAGTGCAAACGGCCGTTTTCCGTGGTGTAGGCCAACGTGCCCTCGTGCAGTTCAACAATGGCGCTGGTGACCTCAGCGAAGCTGGGAGCAAGCTCCTGAGCTGCCATCAGGCTGTGGATAGTGAAATGCACCTGATTATTTTCTGTGATGGTTTGGATGACAGGAATTTCTGTGAAGTGACTGTCGGCTTGCTGCTTGGTGTCCCCGATGGCCAGCAAGGCGAGAACCGTGGAAAGGGTGTAATTACGACACGGCACCACAGGGTCGCTGTCGGTAATGAGGGTGACTTCCTCTAAAGAGTAGCTATTTTTGAGCACCTTTTTGGTGTTCCCAAGCAGTTCAGACAGGTGAATTTGTTCGGAGTCTGATTGGCTAAAGGCAATTTCATTGAACAGCAGCAGCCGATTGCTTTGGTCCAGCAGGCGCGTTGTGGATCGTTCAATAATCTCAAAAAAAACCTGTTGGTCATCACTGATTTGGGTGCTGAGGTCTTGTTGAAGAATGGCAATGGCTGAACGGATATTGCCAAGCGGGGTTCGCAGATCATGGTTAATCGTGTGGAGAAGCTCTTCCAGTCTGGCGTTGTGATTTGAATCAGCCATTGTCGGCTTCTCTCTCTAGCATGAGGGTGACGGGGCCATCGTTGTGGATGTTGACCTGCATCATTGCCCCAAATTGCCCGGTGGCGACGGTGAGCCCGGCTTGGCGCAAGCAGTCGCAAAAATAATCTACCAATGGTTCGGCTTGTTCGGGGCGGGCGGCGGCGGTGAAAGACGGCCGTTTCCCCTTGCGTGCATCCCCGTAAAGCGTAAATTGAGACACCACCAGCACACTGCCAGCCACGTCTGCGAGGCCCAGATTCATTTTGTCCGCTTCATCCTCAAACAGGCGCAGCCCGGCGATTTTGTTGGCCAGCCAGTCCGCTTCGGCGGTCGTGTCGCCATGCGTCACGCCCAGCAGAATGACAAAACCGCGCTGAATTTGGCCGATGATACGGCCGTTTACAGTGACATTGGCTGAAGAGACTCGTTGGAGAAGTGCGCGCATTTGGGTAAGCTGATTTCCATAAAAATTTCAAAAAAATTTGTGCCGGGAATTTTAGGGTAAATTTGCAGATTCGTCTATGGCAAAACAGTGAAGA
>JACKBQ010000002.1 GCA_020634455.1 Ardenticatenaceae bacterium
CTTGTATGTTTAAAAGTGAGAGATAATCAACGTATACAGATTATTTCTCAAGCAGCCGGGAGATGTTCGTTCGCGCTCTAAGTCCTGGAACTCGTCGCAGAGATTAACACCCCGGCTGCACACTCTATCAAGAGGACGGACGGTATCTGAAGCCACCCTCAGGGTTGAGCTTGTATTAGCAAGAAGGTTCGCTGGATAGAGTTTAGCCCAATCCAAAGGAACGGTTGCATGTTAACCATCAGTCTCGGCATAGACGTAGCAAAAGATAAACTGGATGTTGCCTTGTATCAGGCGGACAAATACAAACTCGCCTGCTTCAGTAACGATAAGGACGGCTGGCGTCGGCTGACCCGGTGGCTAAAGAAACAGAAAGCCAAAGGGGTTCACGTCTGCCTTGAAGCCACCGGTCGCTATGGTGAGGGCGTGGCATGGTATCTGCACCAACACGGTTATCCGGTTAGTGTCGTCAATCCGGCCCGCATCAAGGCTTATGCCCAAAGCCAATTGCAGCGCAACAAGACAGACCGGCAAGATGCCCAGGTGATTGCCCACTTCTGCGCCACACAGAATCCTGACTTATGGACACCACCTGCGCCAGAGATACAAGAGCTGCAAGCTCTGGTCCGTCGGCTAGAAACATTGAAAGCTAGTCGAACACGTGAACTCAATCGGCAGCAGTCTGGTCTTACGTCCCAGACGGTTCTAGACGCTATTGAAGAACATATCACCTTTCTCAATACGCAGATTGCCGACATTGAGCAGCGGATTCGAGACCTGATTGACCAGCATCCTGACTTGCGGGAGCAAAAGGAGTTGCTGACGTCTATTCCCGGCATTGGTGACATCACAGCCGCCACTTTCCTGGCCGAAGTACCTGATGTTAGCCGCTTTGAGACAGCGGCTCAGTTGGCTGCCTATGCCGGACTCACGCCGCGCCGCCATGATTCTGGCTCGTCTATTCATCGACGGGGTCGCCTGGTCAAAATTGGTAACAGCCGTTTTCGCACTGCCCTTTACTTCCCAGCTTTGACCGCCATGCGTCACAATCCCATTGCCTGTGCCTTGGTGGCTCGACTAGAAGCTAGAGGCAAAAAGCGCATGACGATTGTTGGCGCTGTGATGCGCAAACTGGTTCATCTGGCTTTTGGGGTGCTCAAGCACCAACGGCCGTTTGACCCAGATTATCTTGTTAATGTACATGGTACCGCTTGACTTTCAACACGGTATCTCTGCGGTAAAACGGGTGCCGAATTATACTCAACTTTAGCCAACCGTGTGCAGGAACTGGAGTACGGCCGTATTAAACACCTCTGGCTGGTCAATGGGCGTGGCGTGGCGAGAATTTTCAATCACCTGCAAGCGGGCGGTGGGCAGTTGGCGTACGTATGCCTCCTTAAAAGCCACCGGCGTGTAATCCATGTCGGCGCTAATAACCAGTATGGGGCATTGAATTCGGGCCAATTTGTTGCTGACGCTCCAGCCAAGCAGGGCATTGGTAGCTGCTTTGTATGCTTCAGGATCATTGTTGCTCATTTGTTCAATAAATTGCGACTTGTAAGCTGCCTGATGGGGTTCTGGAAAAAGCTTTCCCCCAATAATCTCCCCAATTTTTGCCATAGACACAAACCGGGTAATGAGCCGCCGCTGCAAGATTTGCCATTTTTCCTTGAGGCCACGGGGGATCAGTTCTGGCCCGCTGTTCACGATGGTCATGCTTTTAAGCCGTTCAGGACGATCCACGGCCATTTGAAACCCAATCATGCCGCCCATGGATAGCCCTACCAGATGAAACCGGTCAATTTGCAGATGATCTAGCAGGTTGAAAATGTCATTGGCAAACTGCGAGACGCTGTATGGCCCCGTTGGTTTGGCCGAACGGCCGTGTCCCCGTACGTCTGGCACAATGACGCGATACTGCCTGGCAAAAGGTTCTACCTGGTACTCCCAGGAACGGCCGTTTGACCCCAGACCATGCAACAAAAGCAAGGGCTCGCCCGCTCCTTGTTCTTCATAATAAAGTGAGACGTTTTCCAGATTTATCGTTGGCATTATTTATCCTTAGTAAGCTGATCATCTTAGCCCAAAAATGGTCTCAGGCGAACAGTCGTGCTATGCTTATGTCTATTATTCTACCAATGAGGATGCCATTTTCATGCCTGATTTACAAGCGGTGACGGGCCAACTTTACATCGTTGATGGTGTAATGCAAGCGGTTGAGGGGAATTCGGCCGTTCCCGGCATTCTCGTGCAGCCCCCGCCCAGCAAAGCCCACCGCAGCCGCAGCCACGACTTTTTGTTTGTGAATTTAACTTTGAGCGGTGATGTGGCGGAAACGGCCGTACTCACCCAAGACCTCCTCGACCTCATCAGCCGAAAATTTTACGCCACCAGTGGTAGCCTCACTGCCGCCTTGCGCAGCGCCCTCATGGCCGCCAACCAGACCCTGCTCCAGCGCAACCTCACCAGCCGCGAAGCTACCCGTGAAGGCGGCATCACCTGCGCCGTGCTGCGCCAGGACGAGCTGT
The DNA here is from genome assembly GCA_020634455.1 of Ardenticatenaceae bacterium. Taxonomy (GTDB): domain Bacteria; phylum Chloroflexota; class Anaerolineae; order Promineifilales; family Promineifilaceae; genus Leptofilum. Next base: position 2,526 of record JACKBQ010000002.1, read on the forward strand.
TCACCCTGCAAGCAGGCGAGACCCTGGCCCTGCTGGGGCACAACTTCGGCATCGAGCGGCTGCCACCGCGCAAGCTCGACCACATTACCCCACTCGGCCGTACCAGCGGGCTAGACATTCGCTACGCCCACCACCGGCTGCAATCTGGCGACTTGTTGCTGCTGGCCGATCCCCGCCTGAGCCACCTGCCCACTGACGACTTTAACGAGGCACTGGTAGACACCGACATCGAATCTGGTCTGGACGCGCTCATTGACACTGTGGCCGACGAGTCCGCCCGGCTGCTCATGATTGAGTTCAACGACGATTCGCTGCTGGATTTGCCAGACGTAGTCATGCCCCGCCCGCGTGAAGGCCAACAGGTGGCTCCCACGCCACAGCCCCGCCGTAATCCAGAAACCACACCTCTGCCCACGGCCAGTGGGGAACGCCGCCCCCAACCCATTCGCCAGGGTCAGCCTGCCCCAACCAAAGACAACATTCGTACCCTGCCCACCATTGACCGGCAGCAGGTGGAAACCACCGCCCGACGTGCCGGGTCGCAAGCGGCGCTGGGGCTATCTACCTTTACCGCCTGGCTGGTAGATTTGCTCTCCCGGCTGCGCCCGCCGCGCACGCCCCAGACCATCCCCGATGATGAAGAGCCAACTAACATGACCTGGCCAATTCTCATTGCTATTCTCATTCCAATCATCATCGCCGTCATCGTTTCAGGGGTGTTTCTGGAGCGGGGACGTACCCAGCGCTTGTCGGACATTCGCACGGAGATGAGCCAACTTATCAGCCTGGCCGATCAGGTCGGGGCCGACAGCACCCAGGCGCGACAATATTACAACGATGCTCTGGCGCTGGCTGTGGAGGCGGAAACCGACGTGCGCCCCGGCGATGAGACGGTGGCCCAACTACGATCTATCGCCCGCGAGCGGCTCGATGTGCTGGATGACGTGACGCGGTTAAGCACACGGCCGTACTACACATTCAGCGAAGGCACCGCTCTGACCCACGTAGAGCTGCGAGAGGGGTTTAACGGCGGCATCTTTATTTTGGACAAGGGCAACGGGCTGGTTTACGAACAAGAAACTGACGAATCGTACCTGAATCCGCTGACGCTGGAGCCACAGGCGTTGTTGTTCAATGGTCAGTCAGTGGGTACAGGGGTCGTTGGCGGCATCATTGATATGTTCTGGCGACCTGCTGGCAGTTCTGTCACGCGTGACGGGTTGGCGATGCTGGACAGCAACGGGGCGCTGTTGACTTACCAGCCCAGCCTGGGCAGCACCTTCGCCGTGCCGCTGGATTTAGCCAGCCAATGGCAGGCGCCTATCGCCATCAGCACGTTTGATGAGCGGCTTTACATTTTAGATATCGGTGCGCGGGTGATTTGGAAATATTTTCCCAATGGCGATGATTTTTTGGCCAACGCAGAAGATCGCACCCTCTTTTTTGAGGCGGACCCAGACCTGGCCCAGGTGATTGATTTTGACATTTACAGTCAGGATGGGGGCTTGGTGCTGCTGTATCGAGACGGCCGTATTCGTTACTACGATACGCGCTCCAGCCGCCTGGAATGGGATGAGTCTGACGTGCTGGCCAACGGTTTGCAAACCCCGTTTGTGGCCCCAACTTCTGTGGAGATTGTGGGGCGAGGGCTAAATGCCTCCATTTTTGTGGCGGATCCGGGAAGCGGCCGTATTGTGCAAATTAGTCGCCCCACCGGGCAGGTGCTGGCCCAATATCGCGCCACTGGCCCCAACGGCGAAGAGCTGTTCAGCCAAATTAGCGACTTTGCCATCGCCGAAACGCCCTTGCGCGTCTTCGTCACCACGGAGCAAACACTGTACCTCGCCGTGCAGGAATAATTTTTATCGAAATGTGTGCTTAGCTCGCATCTGCATGTAGAACTTCTCGCAATTTGCGAGAAGTTCTTCTTTTCTAAAATGGTGCATCCCCTGCAACGTTTTGGTGCCATTCCGTGAGGAAATTCATTGCCTCTTCAAATTTTTTAGCTGGTAACATTTTGTAGCTGGTAATCCCATATTTACGGTATAGCTCCCCGTATACGCCACCAAATTCATTCCGCTTTGTTTTCTTGCCAATGGCTATCGCTACAGCCTTGACGGCCTGGCTAATTTGGGCTGCTTGCACCTCAGTGACATGTTCACCACCAACGGCCGCTTCTAGCTGGTCCAAACGCTCACCATGCTCAGATAAGGTGGAGACGGCCGTATCCAATCGTGCTTCCATGATGAGTTGTTGCCTGGCCATACGCACCACGGCCATCGCTATCTGGTAAGCCTGTGCTGCTGGCGAATCTTGCGCCAGTAATGCCTCGACATCAACATCTGTTTCTGTGGTCAAACGGCCGTCTTGGAAGGCTTCGTTCAAAACCTGATAGCATTCTTTCTGGTAGCGCACTAAACGATCCCGAATCTCATCTTTGACTCGCTTGGCGTTCACGCCAAAAAGCCAACCATTTAAATAATCTAGCGGTAAGCAAATCATTTCGCTGGTGAGCGGCCGTCGGCTACCTTTTTCAATGTCCGTTGTTGTTACAGCAACGGACATGGCCACATCCCCTAGCACTAGATCGTTCGTAATGCGCCGATACTGGGCCGACCAGTCCAAGCCAAGCGTTTCGCAAATTGGCCTTACCGGAATAAACACACGGCCATCAGCTAAGCGAACGGCCGTAACCGCATCATCATAAAATAACACTGTTTTTTGCTCGGCAATCTGAAGTTCTTGATCGGATTGGCTCATTTAGGCACCTTAAGCATTCCATATGCATTTCACATACAGGATTATGTTAATAAAAACAAGGGGTATGTAATTTACATACCCCATAGGTATCAAGCTAAGATAAAAAAGAGTGCAAAAAGAGAACTCCTGAGGCAAACTGGTTTTTTCCACGAAACCGATAACCAAAGGAGTTCTCTATGACAATCATAACACGGGTAAGCCAAGCGATGCAGCAAGTTCTCAGCCAAACCGCAATGAAAGCAGCCCAGGAAACAGGATTCATCCAACGGCAGATGAAGGTATCAGGCGCTAATTTCTGCCAAACGGTTGTCTTGGGCTGGTTACAAGACCCGGAAGCCACGCTTGAATCATTGTGCCAAACGGGAATGGCGGTTGGATTAGAGATTACACCGCAGGGACTTGACCAGCGTTTTACGAAAACAGCCAGCGATTGTTTGTACCAAGTTTTGCAGTCAGCTTTAGCGGAAACGATCCAGTCAAAAGCGGTCGCGATTCCTGTTCTACAACGCTTTAATGGCGTGTATATCGAAGATAGCAGCAGCATCACCTTGCCCGAAGAACTCGCCTCAGTTTGGTCGGGTTGTGGCGGCAGTGGTTTAGCCAGTAACGGGGCTGTAAAACTGCAAGTGCGTTGGGATATGTTGCATGGCACACTCGATGGACCATACCTCACTGATGGGCGTACCCATGACCGCGTAGCGACTACCTTGAGCCAACCACTTCCAAAGGCGAGCCTCCTCATTCGTGACCTGGGATATTGGAAACTGGCGGCGTTAGAAGAGATAGCTAATGCGGGTTGTTTTTGGCTCTCACGTGCACAAGCCCAAACTGGATTTGTGGATGATATGGGCCGACAGTGGTCACAGGCAGCATACGTACACCAGCAAGAGAATGACTCGTTTGACATCTCCATCGAATTAGGCCTGGAAAAACGGCTTGAAGCACGCTTTATCGGGTTCCGAGTACCTACTGAGGTCGCCCAGGAACGCCGACGCAAACTCAAGGCAGCCTCAAAACGCAAAGGGCAAACCCTTTCTGTAGCGCGATTAGCTTTGTGCGATTGGACTTTGTTTGTCACTAATGTGCCCACACACCGCCTCGCACTAGCGGAAATTCTGATTCTGGCTCGCTTGCGTTGGCAGATTGAGTTGCTTTTCAAACTGTGGAAATCACACGGCCATATTGATAAATCTCGTTCCGAAAAACCGTGGCGTATCCTGTGTGAACTATATGCTAAGCTGATTGGCATGGTTATCCAGCATTGGGCTTTTTTGCTAGGTAATTGGCGATTTCCTGACCGCAGTTTCGTTAAAGCTTCTGCAACCATTCGTCGCCATGCCATCAATCTGGCGGTGGCTATCTCTGATTTATCTCGTTTAGCAGAATCGTTCACTGTGCTACGCTCTTGTTTATCGCATGGCCTACGCATTAACAAAAGTGCTAAAACACCGCGTACTTTTCAACTTTTATTAGCTTTAGCTGAGCTTCTTGCTTAGCTTGATACGCATGGGGTATGTAATTTACATACCCCTTTTAAATTATGTTAGCTAAGCAGATTTTGGCAAGAAACTAAATGTTCACCAGCGGCAGTTCGATGATGAAGGTTGCTCCCTGCCCCGGTGCGCTTTCGGCCCAGATACGGCCGTTATGCCCACCCACAATCGACTTTGCAATCGCCAACCCCAAGCCAGAACCGCCCTCATGCCGCTGACGCGATTTATCGCCCCGGTAAAACCGATCAAACACGTGGGCCAAATCCTCGGCACTCATGCCGGGGCCACTGTCCTGCACTTTTAGCTGAATGGCTGCTTGGGTTTGCTGGGTGGTGAGGTGGATACGGCCGTTTTCCGGCGTGTACCTGAGTCCGTTGGACACCAAATTATCCAGCACCTGTGCCATCCGATCTGGATCGGCAATCACCTCTGGTAGCTCGTCGGGGGCGTCCAGGGTGAGAAACACCTGCTTTTGCTGCGCGGCAGGTGTGTGAGCCAGCACCGCCCGCTCCAGCAAGCTGCGCGGCGACACCGGGCGCACCGCCAGCGTTAGCTCACCCGCTTCCGCCAGAGAGAGCAACCGCAAATCTTCCACCAGCCGGTTCAGGCGACGTGCTTCATCGTGGATGACGTCGAACGTTTCTGGCGTAGGCGGCAGCACACCGTCGCTCAGCGCCTCGGCGTGGCCCAGAATGAGGCTGAGCGGCGTGCGCAAATCGTGGGCGATGTCGGCCGTCATCTGGCGGCGCAGGTCGCGCGATTGAGCCAGATCAGCACTCATCTGGTTGAAGGAGGTGGCCAATTTTCCCAGCTCGTCGTCGGAGCGCACGGGAACCTGCTGGGCCAGGTCGCCCTGGGCCACCGCCTGGGTAGCGCGGGTCATTTCTTGCAGCGGTTTGGTGAGGCTGCGGGCCAGCACTACGCCGATGATGAGGGAAACGGCCGTTGCCCCCAACGCTGCCCAAAAAATAGCCCGGTTCACCCGCGTAGAAAAATCGGCGCGGGGTGGCTGCTGCGGCATGCCACGCTGAATCCCTTCGGCAAAAATAAGCTGCCCCACCTGCTCGCCAGCCACTTCGATGGGAATACCCCGGTTAAGCCAGCCGCGTGGCGCGCGGTTTCCCACTTCCTGGTTTAGTCCGCTGAGGACAACAAGGTTTTGGCTGTCTGTAACGACAAACGGCCGTACCTCACCGTCCTCTGCGGTCGTTCCCCCAATGCCAATCCGATCCAGCCCGTCCCAACTCCCATTAATTTCGTAATAGTTCACCAACTGGTCCATCAACAAACTGTTCGATTGCGCCTCGGCAAAGCTGTTAAATTCGTTGGCCGAGACGCGCCCGGCAAAAAAGGCCACCAGGGCAATCCCCACCAGGCTCACCAGCAAAAAGGCGACACTCAGCTTGAAGACCAGCGAACGCATCATGGCTTCAATTACTCCGGGGCAAAACGGTAGCCGACGCCGTAAACGGTTTCCACGTAGCGCGGCTTACGCGAATTTGGCTCAATTTTAGAACGCAAATTTTTGATATGCACATCAATGGTGCGCTCAGAGCCTTCGAAGGTGGTGCCTTGCAGCCGATCCAGCAAGTCAAGCCGGGAGAAGGCGCGGCCAGGCGAGCCCATCAAGATAGCCAACAAATCAAATTCGGAGCGGGTCAAATCAATCCGCTCGTCCTCCACTTCTACCAAAAAACGCTCCAAATCGAGAGAGACGCCACCAATACGCAGGCGGGCGCTGCTGTCTACGGGCTGGCTGCCGCGCCGCAGCACGGCGCGCACCCGCGCCAGCAGTTCACGCGGGCTGAAAGGCTTGGTGAGGTAATCATCTGCCCCTAGCTCCAGACCGATGATTTTGTCATCTTCTTCCACCTTGGCGGTGAGCAGGATGATGGGCGTGGGCCGCTCCTGGCGGTGGACGCGCATAAATTCGTGGCCGTCCATCTCTGGCATCATAATATCGAGGACGATGAGGTCTGGTTTCTCCTGGCGGGCGACGAAGAGGGCTTCACGGCCGTTTCCTGCCGTTACCACCCGAAAACCACCCTGTTCCAGGTAGGCCCGCACCAGATTCACTAGCCGGGCTTCGTCGTCTACCACCAATACTGTTTTGCTCATTATTGTCTCCGGTAGAGACGTTGCATTGCATCGTAGAGACGTTGCATTGCAACGTCTCTACATTGCGGCGTCTCGTTCGGCGGCGAGCTCTAGTTGCCGCTGCTTTTCGCGGGCGCGTTCAATTTGTTCATAAGTCAGCTTGTCGGCGCAGACGGGGCAGCGCACGCCAAATTCGTACTGGGGCGAGCTGCGGTGCTGCGGTTCAATGGCCGTTTTGCACATCGGGCACAGCTCAATCTGCGCCGGGTCCAAATGATGATCTACCGAGACGCGGTCGTCGAAGACGAAGCAGTTGCCTTGCCACATACTTTCTTCGGGCGATACCTGCTCCAAATATTTGAGGATGCCATCTTTAAGGTGGTAAACCTCTTCAAAACCTTGCTCCAGCATGTAAGCGGTGGCTTTTTCGCAGCGAATGCCGCCGGTGCAAAACATGGCCACTTTTTTGTGGCGGCTGGGGTCCAAATTTTGCTCCACAAAGTCGGGGAATTGGTTGAAGGCGTCTACTTTGGGATTGATTGCGCCTTTGAAAGTGCCAATTTCTACCTCAAAATCGTTGCGGGTGTCCACCAAAATCACGTCTGGGCGGCTGATGAGGGCGTTCCACTCGTCGGCGGGGATGTATTGGCCCACGCGCTTGTTGGGGGTGATGTCTGGTCTACCGAGGTTGACAATTTCCCGCTTGAGCCGAACCTTCATGCGGGAAAAGGGCATGAAGTCGGCGTGGGATTCTTTGTGGGTGAGGTTGGCAAAGGCGACGTCCTGGCGCAGGTGGGTCAGCACGGCGTCAATCCCCTGGCGGCTGCCCGCGATGGTGCCGTTGATCCCCTCAGCGGCCAGCAAAATGGAACCTTTGACGTCTTGGGCGGTGCAGAAATTGAGTAACGGCCGTTGCCGTTCCGCATACTCTGGCAAATCCACAAATTTATAAAACGCAGCAATCACAAATGAAGACATTTCCTAACCTCAGGCTTTTGGTGTACTAAGAAACTTCTAATTCAAACTATACCCCAAGGCAAAAAGCATGTCATCCTGCGGGGAGTTGCAAGATGACACGCAAGGCAAAATGGGTAATTGGGTAATTGAAATTACCAATTACCCAATTACATCTTCAATAGTAATTAAGCGTCCAGGTCAGCGCTGGTGCTGGTGCCGTTGGTGCCATCTGTGCTGCCGGGGCCAAAGCCACCGCCACCTGGACCACCGTGTCCACCGCGACCACCATGTCCACCGTGTCCTCGACCGCCAAAGCCGGGGCCATCATGGCTCAGCAGGATGTCGGCCTGGTCCTGGGTGATGGTGCCGTCGGCAACGGCCGCTTCAATGGCTGCGGTGCGGGCATCGGATACGGCCGTCATCACCGTTTCCAAATCCACACCTTGCTGCTCGGCCAGATCAGAGAGGCGGGTGCCTTCGTCGTGGGCGGCGGCCAGCTCTTCTACCGTCAGGCCAAGCTGCTCGGCAATGACGGCCTGGGCATCGTCGCGGCTAAAGATCTCTTTGCCCAGCTCGCGCAGTTCCTGCATGGCCAGCATCTCGTCCAGCTGTTCCTGGGTGATGGTGCCATCGGCCACCAGTTGGGCCAGCATCGCTTCTTGCACCGCATCTTCAGCGGCTTTCAGTTCTTCTACGGTTACGCCCAGTTGCTCGGCTAGCAGTGCTTTCACCTCGTCGCGGTCGGGACGACCGTCTTCAGTCTGAACCGCTTCCATTACTGCGTCGTGAGCTGCATCCAAATCCTCAACGGTGACACCGAGCTCTTCAGCCAGCAGTTCACGGGCGGCTTCCCGGTCAATCAGACCACCGTGATGTCCACCGCGTGGCCCCCGGTCACCAAAGCGACCAAACCCAGAGGTGGCGTCCGCTTCCGACCCATCTTCCGGCACCGTGACGGTGTCTGGGTCTTCATCCTGGGCAAAGGTGAGCGTGCTGCCGACCAGTGCGGCCAGGGCTAACAATACAATCAAAATACCACCAATCTTTACAAATTTGTTCTTGTTCATTTGTTTACCTCCGAACATGTCTAACATTTTTTCTTTGTCAATTCAGCTTCACGTGGGCTGATACTGCAAGATTAGCGGCCAAATGTTCAGAAATTGTGAAGAACTTTTTGCAAATTCGTTAAATTTGTATAATCGCAATATGAGAAAGCGACCTGATCCTGCTGAGCTGGCCCGATTGCTGCAAACGCTCACGTTTTTTGTAGGCGTGCCGGAAAATACGCTGAATGAACTGGTGAAAACGGCCGTTCACCGCACTTATGACCCCGGCGAAATCATCTTTTTGGAGGGGGAGCAAGCGACCGGACTCTACTTTTTACAATCTGGTTGGGTCAAAGTGGTCAAGAGTAGTCCGACCGGTCGGGAGCAGGTGCTGCGCTTTATGGAACCGGGGGACACGTTTAATGAGGTTGTCGTCTTTGCCAACCTGACCAATCCAGCCACCGCCATTGCTTTGGAAACGGCCGAGGTGTGGCTGCTGCCCCGCCAATCGCTCAACCACGCCCTGCGCCAAAACCCGGATTTTGCCCAATTCGCCATCGCCAAAATGGCGGAGCGGGTGCTGCATTTGGTGAATTTGGTGGCCGATTTGTCGTTGCGTCCGGTTACGGGGCGGCTAGCGCGCTTGATTGGCGACGGCGCGGTGGATGGCGTGTTGTCGCGGCCTCGCTGGTACACGCAAACCGAGCTGGCGGCGCGACTGGGTACCGTGCCCGATGTGATCCAACGCGCCCTGCGCCAGCTGGAGCAAGACGGGCTGATCCAGGTAGAACGCCACCAAATCCGCATCCTCGATGCCGCTGCTCTGGCGGACATTGCGACGTAATTTTCGTCCTGGGGCTTCAGCCCCAGGCTAAAGAAATTTCCCCTATTTTTGGACAATTTTTTGTAAATCCGACAAAAGTCGGCGCGTTTTTTCGCGTCTTCCCGTATCCTGCCAACTGTAAATGAAAAACTGCGGAGATCGCGGAGAACGCAGAGTTTTATAACCTTTGCGCTCTAAAACAGTTCAACTTCGTCTGTCATTCCCGCGCAGGCGGGAATCCATTCCTCACATAATGGTGGATTCCCGTTTTCACGGGAATGACAGGTGTGAAAAGGCTTTTTGAGAGGTGTGGCATGGTGGCTGAAATGGTGGAAAAGTTAACGATTGAGGCGCAGGTTTGTTTGGCGTGCGGGGCGGTGGCGGAAACGGCCGTTTCCCGGGGCATGTCCATCCAAAGCAGCGAGGGGAAGATTGTGGGGGAACTGGCGGCGGTGTTGGTAAACGGCCGTACCCAACAACCCACCCATCTCGTCCTTTGCTGCCAACTGCCGGATTACCGGCTGGTACCGTTGGAGAATGTTGTGGGGGTGTACGGCCGTACCGTCCAGCTCAACCTCACCCGCGAGCAAATCAGCCACCTACCCCAGCACCAGCCCAAATTGTAAGTCAACCAACCTCCGGGAGGCTCCGTAGACGGCCTCGGTTCCTCGCTAAACCTCCCGGAGGTTTTCTATAATTCCCAAAGGAGAAATGATGAATCTTTACTTTTTGATGACCTTTTTGTTCCTGTCCGTCGCGGGGCTCACCGCACTGGACGCAGCGCTCACCAGCTGGACGATTATTCCCTGGGTGAACGGGCTGCGCTGGCTACGCGTCCACTTTATCACCCTGGGGGCGCTGACGGAGCTGCTGTTTGGCCTGCTGCCGCTGCTGGCCGCCAGGCGGGCCAGCCTACCCAAGCCACGCACCCGGCTGGACATCTGGCTGCTGCTCAACGCGGGGCTGCTGCTGCTGCTGGCGGGCATTCCCATCGTCAACCAGGTGCTCATTTTTGCGGGCGGCACGCTCATTTTTAGCGCCACGCTGCTGCTGGGGCACCAACTCTACCAACTGCGCCCGGCCAATCGCGCCCCGCTGAGTTTGCCGAGCCGCTTTTACATTACCGGATTGGGCTTCTTTTTGGTTGGCATTATCGTGGGCACGGGGCTGTGGCTGGGCTGGAGCGAGGCGCTGGCGATCAAAACGCCCATCGAGGTACACATCCACGCCAATAACTGGGGGCTGATGTCGCTGGTGTTTGCCGGTTTGCTGATTGAAATTTACCCGAAGGTGACGAAACGGCCGTTCCACTGGCCCAACTCACCCCAAAAAATCTACTGGATGATGAGCTTTGGCGCGTTAGGGCTGGTGTTCGGACCGTGGTTCAACTCGCTGTACCTCACCGTGCCGGGGCTGCTGCTGCACATCGGCGCGACGGGCTGGCTGTTGCTTAACATCATCAAGCCGGTGTGGGGCGATCGGGCGCAGTGGGCCAAACCGGGCCTGTGGCATCTGATTACCGCATACTTCTGGTTCCTGGCTCCGGTGATGATTGCCCCGCTAATTATCCTGAAAGTGCCCGGCTTCCCTGGCGCAGGCATTGAGCAGAATGCGCCGCAGGCGTTGATTTACGGCTGGGTGCTGCAATTTGGCTTTGCGATTATTCCCTACTTTGCCCGGCGGCAGTTCCAACCGCAGGCCGAGGTGGCATTAGGCGGCAGTTGGCTCAGTTTGATTGCGGTGCATTTGGGCGGCATTGCTCTGTGGGTGAGTATTTTTGTGGAAAATGGCGGCGTCTGGCATGGGCTGGCGTACGGGCTGTGGACGATGGCCATCGTGCCGATTGCCCTGGAGCTGTGGCGGATTTTGCATCCTGTTTTGGTGGATGATGCGATGGAAACGGCCGTTTCCCCCACCGATTAGCTTACCCCCAGGTGCGACGCACTTCTGAAGTGCGTCGCACCTTTAGCTTATAGTCGTCCCTCGTACAAATCAGCGATGGGGAAACACAAATCATAATCATTCCAGAACAAATCGCCGTATTCAACCGTGAAATTCTGGAAATGATCAAGATTGAGGTATTTTTGAATCATGGGGTTCAATGAGTTGCGCAAAAAAGGCTCGAAATCCACAATACGTTCCTGGTCATCGCTAAACAAAAGATGAATTTTGTACGCGCCAACGTAGCCAGCTTTTCTTATTTCGATGACCTCATTTTCGGCAAGTATCATTTTATCCTCTTCGTGATCGTTTCTGACGCTACTGCTTTGTGAAGTACGAAGTAATCTATCCATTTTTGAACAATGTCCTCTGCGTATTGTTCCACAACGCTCCTAAAATTTTTCATTTGCGAGCGGGGCAACGGTTTCTTGCCTCTTACGGCCATAAACCGAATCTCAACAATTTGCCCATTCTCAATGATAATCTCTGCCTTGTTCTCCATCCCCTGAAATTTACCGTGAACATGAACAGGCTCATGTTCATTTGAGTAAAAGAGGATGATGAGACCAAAATATTCATAAAGCTTCGGCATTCGTTTCCCTAACTTGATGAAACCAAACAGTTGTTCAGCTATTTTACCTTCAATGTGATCATTATATCAGAAAATACATACGCTCAACTGGGCTGAAATGCCCGCCGTTTCCCCCACCGATTAACTTCCCCCAAGTTGCGACGCACTTTTGAAGTGCGTTGCAACTCTTAGGGTTCAATAAGGAACGACCAGGTATAAGTAACCGGCTCAAGTGTTGTTCTTTCCACGCTGATAGTTGCTTCATAAAAGCCCGCTTCTAATAAAGCTGAATAACAGATTTGAGCAGGTATCCCATCTGGGGTTCGCCAAATAACCCGGCCTGTATCTGGATCTTTATTCTCCCAACCTAAACTATCGGCGGTTAGCATTGATTGAATCTCATTAAGGTTGGTTCCATTAACTGTAACCGAAATTCGATGTAGATAATCTTCAATGTTAGTAAGAATATCTCCTTCTTCCAACAATGAAGAAGAACCTCTAAAATCCATGCAGATACCTGGTCGGTTTGCTCCCCAGCCGGTCTCAATAGCTTGGGTGTTATATTCAGCCAGAGAATAAACACCTGGTTCAGGGATCACAAGACCGAGGTGTCTGGGCAATGGGTCTGCTTGAATTATGGGGATTGCGGTTATTGTTGGTTCTGGTGTGCTTGTTCTGGTTACTGCGTTGGTTGGGGTGGGCACAATATTTGTATTCTCCTCACTCTCTGAGCTACCAGAATTTGAACAACTGATCATGCCGCAAATCATCGCAATGGTTATGATTTTTGTGAAAGACACTTTCATCATGGAAATTCCTCATTAATCTCGTAGGAGCGTGGAGCTTGCCCGACTGGAATCGTAACTTTCTGAAAAACCTGGATTGGGCGCAGAAAACGGCCGTTTCCCCCAAAACATAACACAGATTCACACTGATTTTGATGAGATCGGTGTGAATCTGTGTTTATCCGTGTCTAATTCAATATCACTCAACCCAGTCGAAGGTGCGGGTTACTGCCTTCTTCCACATGCGGAATAGGTCTGTACTGGCATTGCTATCTTTGTCTGGCTGCCACGTTTTGCCCATGCCCCAATTTTGGCGCATCTCGTCCGTGTTTTGCCAGAAGCCTACCGCCAAACCGGCCGCATACGCCGCGCCCAGCGCCGTCGTCTCCGCCACCTTGGGGCGAATCACCGGCACGCCCAGCACATCCGCCTGGAACTGCATCAGCAGCTCGTTGAACACCATGCCGCCATCCACCTTTAGCGCCGTCAATTCCACGCCAGAGTCCGCCCGCATCGCATCCAGCACCTCGCGCGTCTGGTAGGCGGTGGCTTCCAGCGTGGCGCGGGCAAAATGCCCTCGGTTGACATAACGTGTCAAGCCAGCAATGACGCCACGCGCATCATCCTTCCAGTACGGTGCGTACAGGCCAGAGAAGGCGGGCACAAAGTAGATGCCGCCGTTGTCCTTCACGGTTTGGGCCAGTTCTTCCACCTCGGCGGCGGAATCAATCATTTTGAGATTGTCGCGCAGCCACTGCACCAAGGCTCCGGCGATGGCAATGGAACCTTCGAGAGCGTAAACGGCCGTTTCCTCGCCAAACTTGTAGCATAACGTGGTCAACAACCCATTCTCGGAAGGCACTGGCTTATTGCCCGTGTTCAAAATCATGAAGCAGCCGGTGCCGTAGGTGTTTTTGGCCTCGCCCGGACTAAAGCACGCTTGCCCCACCGTTGCCGCCTGCTGGTCGCCCAGGTCGCCCGCCACTGGAATGCGCCCGCCAAACGGGCCATCGGCCAGGGTGTAACCATAAATTTCAGAGGAAGATTTGATGGCGGGCAGCATACTCAGCGGGATGCCCATTGCAGTGGCGATGTCCGGGTTCCAGCTCAGCGTATCCAGGTTCATGAGCATGGTGCGGCTGGCGTTAGTCACGTCGGTGACGTGTGCGCCGCCGTTCACGCCGCCCGTCAAATTCCAGATGAGCCAGGTGTCCATGTTGCCAAAAAGCGCGTCGCCCGCGTCGGCGGCAGCGCGAATTTCGGGGACGTTGTCCAGCAGCCATTTCACCTTCAGGCCAGAAAAGTAGGTGGCCAGCGGCAGCCCGGTCTGCGCCCGGAACCGATCTTGCCCACCCTCTTTGGCCATCTCGGCCACAACTTTGTCATTTCGTGTGTCCATCCAGACGACGGCGTTGTGGTACGGTTTGCCGGTGTGTTTGTTCCAGATTACGGCCGTTTCCCGTTGATTGGTAATGCCCACCGCCGCCAAATCGCTGGCCGTGAGGCACGCCTTCTGCATGGCTCCCTGCACCACAGCCTGCGTCCGCGCCCAAATTTCCAGCGGGTCGTGCTCCACCCAGCCCGGTTTCGGGTAAATTTGCTCATGCTCCATCTGGTGAATGGCTACCGATTCGCCGCTGTGGTTAAAGATCATGCAGCGGGTGCTGGTGGTGCCCTGGTCAATGGCGGCTACAAACTGAGACATCGTTCCCTCCTCTCAAGACAAACCTCGGGGAGGTTAAGCAAATAACAGAGGTCATTTTTGGAACCTCCCGGAGGTTGGTTTTCATTCACGGTGATCAACAACAGTTGGTGTCGTCTACCGTGTAAATAAAAAGCGGCCGAATTTTTTCGACCGCTTCATTTTACCTGAATTTTAGCAAGAGATGGGCTACTTGTTGGGTTTGAGCAGGCCTGTGTACAGCAGGGCGGCTGCGGCTGCGCCAACCAGCGGCCCGACGAAGTAAAGCCAAATATCGGCGAAATTGCCGGATGCGATGGCGGGGCCTAACGTGCGGGCCGGGTTCAGCGATGCGCCAGTCAGGGGGCCACCCATCAGGATGCTAAAGGCGAGGGTGAGGCCAATGGCTACGGGTGCTAGATTGCCAGCTTTGCCAGAAACGGCCGTGTTAAAAATCGCGTTCACCAAAAAGAATGTTAGAATAATTTCCACCACGATGCCCTGCACCGGGGAGACGCCGCTGGCCAAAACCGTCGCGCCCAGGCCAGAATCGGCCCCGCCCAGCACAAAGCTGAGGACAAATGCCCCGACGATGCCGCCCAAGAACTGCACAACCCAGTAGCCAACGGCCGTTGCCACATCAATTTGTTTGCCTACCAACATGCCAAACGTCACCGCCGGGTTGATGTGCGTGCCCGAAATGTGCCCATACGCGTAAGCAAAACCCAGCACCACCAAACCATGCGCCAGCGCCACGCCAACCAGACCGCCCGCGCCAATCGCACCCGCGCCCGCGCCGATGAAAATTAAAGTAAACGTGCCAATAAATTCGGCCACCAAAGCCTTTGTGTTCATCTGTAAAATTTCTCCTGATTATCTGTTTGTGAAAGACATTTCCCACAGTATTAAACCCAAAAAAGCGCAAACGTTCCGATTTGCCACGCACTGGACAACCCACCAGCATCTGACCTATCATTTAGCAAACTGAACGCTTACCAAGATTGGGCCAATTTCTTTCAGGAATAAACAATCCGCATGTACAAAAATTGGTCCAATCTACAAGGCGACAACCCAAAGGATGGCAGCTATGAAACGATGGAACGGTTGGGGAGATACGGCCGTACACCACCCCCTCCCCGAAAAAGCAGGCGAATTTCTGGTTGATTTGGTCGGCGAACCGGCACCGCCGCAGGATGCTACCCTGGCCGACGCCGTAGCCACCGTACCCGCCAGCCGCCTGCCCGAGCATCCACTCATCCAAACTGACGCCGAAACGCGGCTCAAGCACGCGCGCGGCCAAAGCTTCCCCGATTGGGTGGATTTGCGCAGCGGCCGTATTGCCACCTTCCCCGATGGCGTCGCCTTCCCCCAAACCGAAGCGGACGTGCTCACCCTGCTCCAGCTGGCCCGCAGCCACGACCTGAAGCTGATTCCCTACGGCGGCGGCACCTCCGTGGTGGGGCACATCAACCCGGAACCGGGCGACCGCCCCGTGCTCACCGTCAACTTGCAGCGGCTCAGCCGCCTGATGGCGCTGGACAGCACCAGCCAGCTCGCCACCTTCGGCGCAGGCATCGCCGGGCCAGAATTGGAAGCCCAACTGCGGGCCAAAGGATACACGCTGGGCCATTTTCCGCAGTCGTTTGAATACTCCACGCTGGGCGGCTGGGTAGCCACCCGCTCCAGCGGCCAGCAGTCACGAGGGTACGGCCGTATCGAGGACCTGTTCGCGGGTGGCAAATTAATGGCCCCGGCAGGCGATCTCATCCTGCCGCCGCTGCCCGCCTCCGCTGCCGGGCCAGACGTGCGCCAGCTCGTCCTCGGCTCCGAGGGACGCCTGGGCATCATCACCGAAGCCACCGTGCGCATTTCGCCATTGCCGGAGCGGGAGTCGTTTAACGCGATTTTCTTTCCTACTTTTGAGGCGGGCAAAACGGCCGTACGCCAAATGCTCCAGGCCAATCTCCCCCTCTCCATGCTGCGCCTCAGCACCGGCATCGAGACCGAAACGACGCTCAAGCTGGCCGGGCACGAGCTGCTCATCGGCACGCTGGAGCGGCTGCTGAGCCTGCGCGGCGTGGACGAGAACAAATCCATGCTGCTGATTGGCTTCAGCGGCAACCGGCACATTGTCAACACTGCCCGCAGCGAGGCGGTAGACCTTGCCAAAGAGCAGGGCGGCATTCACGTGGGGCAGCAGTTTGGCACCCAGTGGCAAAAGGGGCGGTTCCGCACGCCGTACCTGCGGAATGTGCTGTGGGAGATGGGCTACGGGGTGGATACGTTGGAAACGGCCGTAACCTGGAACCAGGTAGACGCCACCCTCGCCGACATCGAAAGCAGCCTCAAAAACGCGATGGCTCAGTTCGACGAACAGCTGCACGTCTTCACCCACCTGTCGCACATGTACGCCACCGGATGCAGCATCTACACCACCTACCTCTTCCGGCTCTCACCAGACCCTGAGGTGAATTTGGCACGCTGGACCGCAATGAAAACGGCCGCCAGCCAGGCCATCGTCCGGCACGGCGGCACCATCAGCCACCAGCACGGCGTCGGCCGCGATCATCGGCCCTACCTCGCCGCCGAAAAAGGCAGCCTGGGCATCGCCACGCTGGAAACGGTGGCCCGGCAGTTTGATCCTGCGGGGGTGATGAATCCGGGGGTTTTGGTGACAAGGTGAACGGGTGAGCGGGTGAAGGGGTGAAAGGGTGAATCTTTCAATTATCCACTTGCACACTTGCAAACTTGCACACTTTTTCGCAGTAAGAAACTGCGGCTACGGGATTAACTTTTATGTGGAACAAAAATTGGCGTGAGGAAATCTGGAAGAATTTGGACCAGCCGTGGGACATCGTGGTAGTCGGCGGGGGCATTACCGGCGCAGGGATTTTGCGCGAGGCGACGCGGTTGGGGCTAAAAACCTTGCTCGTCGAGCAGCGGGACTTTGCTTTTGGCACCTCCAGCCGCAGCTCCAAGCTGGTACACGGCGGGCTGCGCTACCTGAAGCAGGGCAAAATCGGGCTGACGCAGGCCAGCGTGCAGGAGCGGCAGCGGCTGCAAGAGTCCGCGCCGGGGCTGGTGGACCCGCTGGGCTTTTTGCTGGCCAACGAAAAAGGCAGCGGCCAACTGCGCGAAAAATGGCTCGTCCGCGCTGGGCTATCGTTTTACGATTTGGTGGCGCTGCAATGGAGCCATCGCTACTACAGCCCGCAAGAGGTGTGGATGCTGGCCCCGCGCCTGAACGTGCAGGATTTGGCGGGCGCGTTCCACTATTTTGACGCCCAAACGGACGATGCGCGGCTGGTGCTGCGGGTGATTCGGGAAGCGGTGGATGCGGGCGGTACGGCCGTAAATTACACAGCCGCCGCCGATCTCATCCGGGAAGACGGACAGGTGGTGGGGGTCGTCCTGCAAGATCGGGAAACCAGCCGCAAAAAGCGCGTTCGCGCCAAAATCGTGATCAACGCCACCGGCGCTTGGGCCGATGATTTGCGGGTAAAAGTGGATCAGGAACCGAGATTACGGCCGTTGCGCGGCAGCCATCTCATCTTCCCCCAGTGGCGCTTTCCCATCGCCCAGGCCGTCTCGTTTAACCATCCGCTGGACGGCCGTTTTGTCTTCATTTTCCCCTGGGATGGCGTGACGCTGGTGGGCACCACCGACGTGGATCACGGCGATGAGCTGAGCCACGAGCCGCACATCACCCCCGGCGAAGTGGCTTATTTGATGGCCGCCGTGGAATCCCGCTACCCGTCGCTGGCGCTGACGCTGGACGATGTGATGGCGACGTTCGCCGGGGTGCGCCCGGTCATCAACACGGGCAAGGTTGACCCGTCGGCCGAATCGCGCGACCACGTGGTGTGGACGGAAAACGGGCTGCTCACCGTCACTGGCGGCAAGCTCACCACCTTCCGCCTCATCGCCCTGGACGCGCTAAAGGCGGCGCGGGAACTGCTGCCCGACATGCCCAAAATTGACGAGGATGCCCCGGCGCTGGACGAGGTGACGGAAGATTTGCAGGTCAAGCTGCCAGAAGCGACGCGACGGCGGCTCATTGGCCGCTATGGGCGCGAGGCGGCTGATTTGGTACAGGCGGCACAGCCGGGTGAGCTGGTAAACATTCCCAACAGCAACGTGCTGTGGGCAGAACTGCGCTGGGCGGCGCGCAGCGAGGGTGTGGTGCATCTGGATGATTTGCTGCTGCGGCGGGTGCGGCTGGGGCTGCTGCTGCCGCAAGGCGGGGCGCAGTTTGAGGGGCGCATTCAGCAAATTTGCCAGGCAGAGTTGGGGTGGGAAAACGGCCGTTGGGCCGAAGAATGGTCTGCCTACCAAAAGCGGTGGCAGGAAAAGTATAGTCTACCCGCCAAGGAAAGTGTCCCTGATTGGCACTCCATGCTGCTAAAGCCGGAAAGTAATCCAGTGGTGGTGGAAAATGATAGCGGTAGAGGAAGAACGGCCGTTGCGGGCGGGCTGCTGGGGACGGCACTGGCTTTGCTGTTGGTTTACCTGGGGTTGCGTCAAAGGCGTTAGAAATGGCAACCGCCAGATGGGTCACGCCCTGTGACCCATCTGGCGGCAAAAGGCTCCATCCCAAAGGTTGGGCTTAACGGTTCATCATTTGTGCACACAGTGGCGAGGATTGGTTGCCGTTGGCTTCTGCGCTATCATATCCTTCGGTCCAATTTTCAGATTGGCTCAAGCGTGAAGAGAGCATGGCCGCAAAGAGTACAAATGTGGAAGCAATCAAGCTCAGTACAGAAAACAGGAGGAGTGCCATCATTTTTTCGTTCCCAGGTTTATGCCGAATTTACGGCCGTTCTTACAACAATGCTCACACTTTAACCGATGGCTATTTTTAATGCGACGACATACGTGCAGATGCTTACGCACTTGAGTGCGTCAGAATTACGATGAACCCATCCTTTTCCCAAAAACCGACAGAAGAAAGTGAACGGGAACGGCCGTTGCATCCGCTGCTACCCCAACTTTTTGCCAAATCGGCCGAGCGGCACCACCATTTATGCCCCCGGCAGGTGCTTGGCGTGCGCCTGGGGCTGCGCGGCCTCAACGCGCTGGGGCTGCTGGCAACGGATGCAACCACGCCGTTCTGTAACCATGACAAGCGCCTGCTCGTCATCGTGGAGACAGACGGTTGTGGCGCGGATGGCATTGCCGTAGCCACCGATTCATTCGTTGGGCGGCGCACATTGCGCGTGGAAGATTACGGCAAGGTGGCCGCCACGTTAATTGATACCCACACGGGGCAGGCGGTGCGTGTAGCGCCAACGGCCGTTTCGCGCACGCTGGCCCAACAGTATGCGCCCAACCAACCCAGCCGCTGGAATGAATACCTCGTTGGCTACCAGCGCATCCCCGACGCCGATCTGGTTTCCGTTGAGCCGGTTGTGCTGCATCGTTCGCTGGCCGAAATTTTAAGTGAGCCAGGTCGCCGGGCCATCTGCGAGCAGTGCCAGGAAGAAGTGATGAATGAGCGGGAAGTGGTGAATGGGAACGGCCGTATCCTCTGCCAAGCCTGCGCGGGCCACAGCTATTATCGTGTGACCACAGGTAGGCGAACAACGTGATACCCAGATACGAAGATTGGTTCCATGTCCATTGCGCTGTTGGTGGTCAGGCGAGAAATTTCGATCATGGTATCACGCTGATAAACATATAAATCTGTATTGCCACCGACGGTGCGCTGCACAATCAGATGATTTTCGTCTATCCAGGTGGGGTAGCTGCCATCGGCCACAATGCTTATGTTGTTGCTGCCATCTTTGTTGACTACAAATACATTAGATGCCGTCGTGTAAGCAATCTTTGAACAGTCTGGCGAAAATCTTGGATCGGCAAGGTTGCTGCTCATGACAACGGCCGTTGTTTCATCTGTTGCCCTATTCAATAACCATAGCCCACTGTTGTTGATAAACGCCAGTTCATCTTGCTCGGAACACCAATCAACTCCGGTTGCCAAAATTTCGCTGCTGCCAGGACTAATGCCCAGGCCAGCCGCAACTGGACGAATGTTGAGGTAGGTTTGGCCAGTGCGGTTGCTTAAAAAGGCAAACTCAGTACCATCTGGGCTCAGACGGCCGTTCCAATCCTCACTGTCGCCAAACGGATCGGCTGTTGCCCGATAAACGCTGCCGCTGAGCAAATCCAAAATGTGAATGCGCGAATTATCGCTGTTGGCGGTTAGGAACGGTTTGTAGGTATCCGCGTCAAAGATGATGTAACGGCCGTTTGCCGAAGCGGCCAGTCGTTGGGTATCGCTAATCACACCATCCGTCAATGGAATCGGATCGCCGACCGACTCAAACCCATCCATTTGTAAATAAAAGAGCTTGTTTATACCTTCCGAACGATTCGATACAAAAACCACACCGTTAAATCGTTCGTTGAGCCGTTCGTCAAAATTAGAGGCAGTTACTTCAACGACATAGCCAAATTCGTAAAGCGTTTCTTTTTGCATGGCGGTGGCAAAGAAGAGGTTGGCCGTTTCATTGGCTTCGGGATTGTCTTCTGTGAGGGGAACGGCCGTTTGAAAACGCCGCAACTGTAAAGGCAAAACGCTGCTTCGCGTTAGCGTCATCACAAAATCAGCCCGATGCTCATAAAAACTGTTGTCTGGGAACTTGGAAAAGTAAGAGGAGATATTTTGTGGTTGGTCAATAATGAGCTTGGCATTGGGTATTAATTGGTCAGAAACAGTTTCCATCAATACCGTGCTGGTAAGCACTGGTGGCGTCAGCAAGATACGTACAGTTTCTCCGCCTGCCCGCAAAAAGGCCGTTCGGGCGTCATGAAACGCTTCAATACCTTCGTTTGGTGTGCCGATTTCTGATTTGAGGCCATGCAACGTTGGCCCGCGCATGAAGTTAAAGCCCGCAAATCCTAACGTGGTTGTCGTTGCAGGCATATTTGTGCGTACCATGTGTGCCGACCGAAACGTAAGAATTGGCACCTCCTTCTCCGCATCCCATTTGAGTTCCAATAATAATACGCCTTCGCCAGCTTGCGAGATTAGATCGACTGTTATCAAAAGTGTATTATTGTCTAACTCCTCAAATAAGACATTTTCTGCATGTTGTAGATAATCATTGATGGTGAAAGGGTCGCCAATGAACCCGGTTCGCAGCGCGGATCCTTGCAACATTGGTCTGTCAATGCCGCTGGGATTGTAAAATCCATCGGCGGTCATCACAACCACGATCGGTTTGTCATTGCTGGCTTTGTGGGTAATCCAGAAACGATTGGGTCCTTTTTGGAGATAATGCGCATCAATCTCTGGTTGGGGAATGCCACTGGAGTTCGATGTGCAAGGTGTTATTGTCCAAGTGTTTCTTGTCTCAGTTATCACTTCAATGTTGTTAAAGCTCATAAACGGCCGTCCTCCGGCACGTGCTTCAACAGACCAGCCCTCTGGATTATCCAGGATGAAAGGGCAAGCCATAGCGTTTAATTCAGAAAACGTGCGCTGATCCAACGTTGTCAGGGGCATTTCATTGGGGTCTGGTTCAAACGACTCGCCTGCCCGACTTGCCAATTCTGTTTTCCGTAATTCATACTCACTAATTGCGTCGTCCGCTCCACTCAAAGGTTTAGCAGCAACCTGCCAAACCATACCCAGCATAGCAAATAGCAATAAACAGATTCCTCCGATGTGTAAATAACCGGAAGTCTTGTTCACGTCATCCTCCTTTTTTAATTGTTTGGAATAATTTTTAGGGATTGCAGGCAACTATGATGAAACTGTGATACACAAAATGGTAGAGAATTACATTGTAGCAAATATCCGTTGCTCAGGAGACAAATTACAAGGTTTTGTTGCAAAGTAGAACTTGAAAATTATTGTGTCACTTTTGGAAATGTATTGCAAAAGGGCAAGATTTCTCCTGCCCTTTCTTTTTGCTATTCAATTGTAGTGGTGATGCGCGTTGGCGTAGGCCAACGACACATCTGTATTTAAATTATTGACAGCTGTTGATCAGGTCGAAGCAAACCTCGCTTTCGGGCACGGCGCTGGCAAACGCGGTGTGGTAGGAGGGTTGTGGGCCGCTAAGGTTGCAAGAAACCCCAAATTCATCGGCCAGAGAACCGCCACCGTGCCAATATTGGGTGGTGAGCAGCGACCAATCGCTAGAGCCAGCGGGCTGCCACCAGAGCCGCATATAGCGCGGGGACGGCACGTTGGGAATGGTTACATTGTTCAACTGTTCTCCTGCTGAAACGCTGATGCTGGCAAATTGAATTTCATCACCAATGGAGCCTTCATTGCCTAACAAAACATGAAATTCCAGGGTGCCGTCTGAAGGGGCTGTGTCTGTTGTGAAAATATTGATGTTGGAATCACAACCAACGTTCGGGCCGGGGCCGATCCCTTTCCAATCCACACCACAAACGGCAGAAAGGTACGTTGGTACATCGTTGGGGTCGGAAGAAACGACATAGGAGTAGGTGGCGGGTGGGTAGGGGGTTGTGTTTAGGCTGTTCATTACGGCCGTATTCGTCCCCGCAGATGCCTGGAATTGGCTCATCACCGTATACTCATGTACGCTGTTGACATAATAATTATAAGAAACCAGCAGCCCGTTGGCACGCACATCAAACAAATCATCATTTGGTACGCCACCAGAGTCACACACCCCAAAATAAACTGTCTGATCCGCTGCACAGGTGTAGCTAAAATCCAGTGAACCAAGTGGCGTAAAATAACCTGTACCTGCCCCATAACAGTCTGCCGAACTTGCATAAGTAGGGCCAACCTGAACCGCAAAAACCAGCGCGGCAATAAGTGAACTGACTAGCAAAAACAACTTGAGTTTCATTTGAAGTATCTCCTATACAAGGTGTCATCATAAAGCGATTGTGGATTGCGTTACTGCCAGAGTGATTGAAACCCCTTTTCATTTCCCCTCCAGGCAGCAAATCGCCTTTTTGCATTTATCATGACTATGTGGATTTTTAAACTGGCAAAAGAGAGAAATTTTTTAGTTGCTTAAACCATGCACCCTCCTGTGAATGAATGAGCAAACACGATAAATGTTTGCTATTGCTTACAAGTATCTGGCAACAACTACCATAACCCGCGAACAGCACCTGGCAAAAGCCACGCAAAAATAACGGCACACAACAAAACCGATTTGGTGATGGATGATTGCAAGCAACTGTAAAGGCAAAGCCACGAAAAATGCTGTAACTTGATAGATTTTTGCTACTTGGGGTAGCCAAGAGAACACTGTGGGCAGTGTAGTAGATTCAAATTTGTGTGTCAAGGTTTTTTTCAGATTGTGTGTTCTGTCATTTTTTATGCGGTGGATGTAAGTCTTGTGTCAGGTTTGTTGAGGATACGGCCGTTACACTTCAGGTGCCAGTTAATCATTAAACTATTTAGATGGTTATCACTTGGAGGAATCCTATGTCTCTTCTCATTAAGCGTCTTTTTACACTATTTTTGGTTTTATTTTTTGCGGGAGTTTTGCTGCTGGGTCAGGTTGCGTGTTCTCCAACCCAACAACAAGCCCCTGGCAATTTGCTTGGCGCTATCAGCAACACGGTGGATACCACCCTGGAAGAACCTTCTGAATTGGTTTTTGCCGGACAGGTGGCTGATGCAAACGGCCGTTGGGCCAATGGCTACGTGGCTGTATTGTTTAAAAATGGGGTAGAAATTGCCCGCACCAATACGGGCCTTCTGGATGCCCCCTTGTCTGGTGCAGGCCCGATGGACGGCGTCTTTGAACTGCGCATTCGCAATGAATACAAGCTCAAGCAAACCCACGCCTTTTTTAATGCTGACAGCCAACCTATTGAGATGAAAAATGTGATGGGCATGGTGGGCACGCGCTACATTGGTAACTGGTTGGGCAAGCTCACTCCCAACAGCAGCCGCACCATTGCTGTGCCAGAAAAGCAGTTGGCCTACACCGTTGTCATTCTGGAAATGCCGCTAGACCAGCTTCCTGAAAGTCACCAATCTGGCAACCTTTCCTTGAATGGAACATTGCTGGTGACCAGTGCAACAGAAGCAGGCGGCGCTGGAAACATTGCTTTTCAGGCGACTCCGGTAGCGCAACCTACGCCATTGCCCCCGGCCAACATTCAGCTAACTGTGCTGCCCAGCCGCAGCAACGGCCAGGATTGGCACCTTCAGTTGACTGGTTACTATGGCAACCGTTGGGACGTGTGGGAAACATACGTGGTTGGCTACGGCCACAGCATGAGTTGGGAAACGTTTAAAGAAGCGGTGCTGGTTTACAACCCACACCTGGAAGCTGATGGGTTTGTCTTTTATCCGGACAAAGCGTACTTGCTCCCCTCTGTGCAATAATCCTCTTCCCTTCCCCCAAAAGAGGGTGTTCTACCTAAATGGAATGAACGCCCTCTTTTTTTGTTTGGCTGTTATGTAGCCAGTTTTGAATGTGGTTGCGCACGGCCGTTTCTACCCCATCATCCATCATCAACCAGCGAATTGTCGGGTCGTCTTCGCGGAACCAGTTGGCCTGGTGGCGGGCAAAGCGATGCGTCTCGAACTTGATGCGCTCGATGGCTTCATCGAGGTTCATTTCGCCGTCCAGGTACGCCCAGAGCTGCCGATAGCCCAAACCGCTCATGCTGGGTAGAGAACGGCCGTATCCCATCGCACGCAATTTTTGCAACTCATCCAGCAAGCCGTTGGCCATCATCTGGTCCACGCGGGCATCAATGCGGGCGTACAGTTGCTCACGCGGGCGGGTCAGACCAATTTGGCAGATGCGGTAGGGAGGTGGGGTTT
Organism: Ardenticatenaceae bacterium; assembly: GCA_020634455.1. Lineage (GTDB taxonomy): Bacteria > Chloroflexota > Anaerolineae > Promineifilales > Promineifilaceae > Leptofilum. Next base: position 27,460 of record JACKBQ010000002.1, read on the forward strand.
TGCGTTGCAGTTCAGAAATCGGCCGTCCGGCCACCAGCGTCACTTCCAGGGCGCGGATGATACGGCGCAGGTTGCGCGGATCGTGCTTGGCGGCAGCTTCGGGGTCCAGTGTGGCCAGCCAGCGAGCCAGTTCCGGGCCGGGCAGTTGAGCCAGCACATTGCGCAGTTTGGGGTGGGGTGGTACTTTGGGGATGCCCCACCCTTCGACCACAGCTTTTACGTATTGCCCTGTGCCGCCAACGATGATGGGGAAACGGCCGTTTGCCAGCACAGAATCAATCGTCTGGTAAGCCCGGCGCTGGTAATCACCCAGGGTAATTGTCTCGTCTGGCTGGCAAAGGTCAATGAGGTGGTGCGGCGCGATGGCTTGTTCGGCCAGGGTAGGTTTGGCGGTGCCGATGTCCATGCCCCGGTAAAACAGCCGGGAATCTGCCGAGATTATTTCGCCATTCAGTTCTTGTGCCAGTTTTAGCGAGAGGGCCGTTTTGCCAACGGCCGTTTGCCCCAAAAGCACAATTAACGGTTGATTCAAACCAATCTCCTAAAAAAGTAGGCAAGTGTGCAAGTGTGCAAGTGGCAAGTAAGGATTATTGGCCCGAGCACCCTTTCACCTTGTCACCTTGTCACCCCATCACCTTGTCACCACCCCAAAACCGCATTGGGAATATGCTCGCAGCGCAGCAGTTTGCCGCTGCTATCCAGCTCCACCGCCACCAAATCAATGCGCCAATCCACATCCGGATCATGTTCGCTCAGGTAAATTTGGGCCAGCTGAATGAGTTTGCGGCTTTTGTGCGGTGTTAACGCCTCTTCTGGTAAGCCCATTGCCCGCCCCTTGCGCGTTTTCACTTCTACAAACGCCAGCAACTCATCACCCGCCTGCGCAATGAGGTCAATTTCACCCTGTTGGCAGCGCCAGTTGCGGGCCACAATGCGGTAACCTTCGGCCTCTAGCTTGGTGGCGGCAACCTTTTCGCCCCAGGCACCCAGCTTTTTGCGGGAGCCGCTAGTTGTCATGCGGCTGTTGTCCAGATTGGGTAGTGCTGCTGGGTAAAAACCAGCGGCGGCTGGCCGACTCTTTTTCTTCTGGGCGCAGCAATTTGCCAAGCTGCCCGACCACGGGTTGCAGTCGCTCAGAGTCAAAGATGCGGCGACCGTGCATCTTTTTGCGGCGCAGGTCCGGTCGTTCCTGGTGTAGCCGTTCATACAGATCGATGGTGCGCTGGATGGTGTTGTGAATGCCGAACCGTTCACTATCGTTGCGGGCGGCCTGAGCCATTTGCTGGCGACGTTCCGGGTTGCTGGCCAAGCCCACCAGGGCGGCTGCCAGTCCCCCGACTGGTTTGGTCGTTAGCAAACCAGAATGTCCTGATTCGACGGTATCCACAATGCCGGGAGACGAGACGGCCACCACTGGCAGCCCGGCAGCCATCGCCTCGATGACCGTGAGCGGATGCACTTCGGTGGTGGAAGCGGTGGCGAACAGGTCGGCGGCGGCCAGGTAGTTGCCGACGTTTTCGTATGCCACTGCGCCGGTAAAAAGGACGCTTTGGGCGATGCCCAACTCTTTGGTGATGTTTTGTAGCTCCGCCTGGCTAGGGCCTTTGCCGATGATCATCAGGTGGAGATTGGGCACCACGTCTTTGGCGATGGCAAACTGCTCTAGCAAAATGTCCACATCTTTTTCTGGCGACAGACGGCCGACGTAGGTGACGAGTACGGCCGTTTCTGGCACACCTAAATCTGTCTTGGTGAGCGGCGCGATGGGGAAATGGAATGGTTTCAAATCGACCCCATTTTCAATCACTTCGATAGGGCGACGCACGCCAAATTCTAGCATCACGTCTCGCACGCTGGCGGAGGGGGTAATAACCACATCGGCGTAATCGGTAAATTCGGGCCATACCTGTCGCATGATGGCGTCGGCAGCGGGCTGTGGCAAGGAGGTGAAGGAGCCAGTGTACAAATCGTACCGGGTGTGGTTGGTGTAGACAATGGGGGAACGGCCGTATCGGTGTGCCATCTCAACACTCATAAACAGGTGGTGGCAATGAATAATATCCATCTCTTGTAGCAGCGCCTGCGCTTTGTTGCTGTAGCGCATACTAATGTAGTAGCCATAATCCCCCAACATGAGCCCCGGCGAACGCACGACACCTGGCTCGTCATCGGGGTCTGGTTCACCCAACGTAAAAATAGTGACCTCATGACCAGCTGCTTCCAAATGTTCTTTATAAAGTGAAACCATGCGAGTAACCCCGTTGATGACGGGTTTGTAGCAAGCAGTAACCATGCCTATACGCATTTTCCTTCTCCCTTCAGGCTGGGTTTTATTTATGTAAACATTATTGCTTATTCTGAGGGGATTTTATGTTTACCATAAACCAGCCTAAACACGCAAAATCTTTTGACTATTTATACCACTAACCGGGATGTTTTTGTAAGCAAATTAAAAAGTTGCAGGCGCAACAAATTTTTCCCAGTATAAAGCAGTACGCAAACAAGGTGATTTTGGTGCAAAGACTAATTGTGAACCATCAGCCAGCGGCGCAGGTGGGTTAGGCCAAGAGTGAGCGCCCAATGGTCAATGTTTTCTGGATGGCCACCAAAGGAGCGTTGGGTGACGGAAACGCCGTGGTGGGAGGCTAAGGTGACCAGAATTTGCACGCCGCCCTGGGTGACGTTTTTGTAAACAATCAGGCTCAGGTCGGTGTTGGCTTGGCTGCGTAGGGCGTTGGCGGCGCTGCGACACCATTGGCTGAGGTTGTCACCTGTCAGAGTTTCTAGCTGAAGGGCTGCGGCTAAATCATTCCAGGTGCGGGCGGGGTGTAGCTGTACGTGGCCAGCAGCCTGGGAGAGGGTGGCCAGGGTGTTGTACAAAATGCCGTGGGTGTAACATTCAGCCAGACTGAGTTGCAAATTGCTTCGCGTGAGCTGTTGCAGCACAATGGTTTCCAGGCGATCTGCTTCGTTCCCAAATACATGGTCGCCGAGTCGTTGGGAAACGGCCGTTTTTAACCGCGCCAATTGTTCTTCAACAGCGGTCATTGTTTTGGCTTTGGCCCACAGCCGAATATTGGTCTGGCCTGCAAATGAATCGAAGGTTATGCGCTGACCCGGAATGGCGTTGAGGTCAGCTAAATCTTGTTTAAGGCTGCTTTCCATGACGCCTACGCAGCGGAGAAGTGTCCAGCCGGTTTGCAATTCGCCGCTGAGTCGTTGGCGCAGGTAGGGCAGCACTTCGGTTTCCAAGAGGTAGGACATTTCACGGCGGCTGCCAGGTAAGCAAACCAGGACCCCGGCTTCTTCTTCCAGCATGAGGCCTGTTGCATTGGCTTCACTGTTGCCAAGCACAACCCCTCCCTGAATGCCGGGTGGTTCGGAGATAGCTTTACGATGGGAAACGGCCGTTACCGCTTCGCGCGTAAAATCATCTTTGCTGTTACCCAAGCCTCCTGTGGCAATGACAAAATCGGCACGTCGCAGAGCCACCTTAAAGGCGTCGGCTATCATTTCCGGGTCATCTCCGACGGTAACTTTACTGGTGAGAGCTACATTGACTTCACGTAGGCTGCGAGAGATGTAAGCTGCATTCGTGTCCAGGATGTCGCTTACAAGAAGCTCCGTGCCGATGCTAATGATTTCCACTTTCATGTGTGTTACTACTAAGGGTTTAACTGTTTTTAACTTTTTAGCTTCGTTAACAGGCCCTATGATCCATCTAATTTTTGTTGTGACAACATCAATTGGTACTGACGAATGGTTAAATCGGTGTTGCGAATCTTGAAGGCGAGGTCTGCCGCCAGATTTTTCATCAACTTGTAACCCAGCTCTGGATAGGTGTCGCAAAGCTGCATTAAGCGGTCACGAGCGATGCGTAGCAGCATGGTATTGGCCTGGCTCACCCGGATTGTTGCGGAGCGTATTCCCTGGTCCACCAGGGCTACTTCGCCAAATACTTGCCCCTGACGGAGTTCTGTGAGAACAACCATCTCTGTTTCATCCACATCTCCACTGACAAAAGTGGGATTCATGACAACTTCAACCCCGCCACGGGCGATGACATACAGTTCGGTAGATTGGTCATGTTCTTTGAGCAAAATGTCGCCAGTTTGATAGCTTTCCGTGTCGCAAATTGCAGCCACTAGCTGTAGCTGTGTCTCGCTAAAGCTATCGAAGATGTCGGTTACAGATAAGATGGCAATAATTGATTGTTGCATAAAACTCCCTGAGTTGTCAGTGTTTGACAGCGGGCATTCTAGCATAAAGCGATCTTTTTCAAAAGCGCAGAGCGGTGGGAAGGACTTTTTACTTGTCCCACGTCTGGCGTAAAACGCGCACCCAATTTTGGTGGGTGACTTTCTTCAAAGCGGCATCATCGTAGCCTGCTTCCTGCAAGGCGGCGATGAGCTTGGGCAGGCCAGTGACGTCAACCAGATCGTGCGGCATGGTTGCGCCGTCGAAGTCGGAGCCGAAGCCAACATGGTCAATGCCGATGTGGTCGGCGATGTAGGTCATGTGGCGCACAATTTCAGTGAGGGAGGTTTGCTGGTCGAAACGGCCGTCTTCCCTCAAAAAGCTAATGTGGAAGTTAATCCCCACCATGCCGTCCGTCTCCTTGATGGCGTCCAGCTGCTTGTCTGTCAGGTTGCGCGGCGAGGCGCACAGGGCGTGGGCGTTGGAGTGGGTGGCCACCAGCGGGGCATCGCTGATTTTGGCCACGTCCCAGAACCCTTTTTCGTTCAGGTGTGATAAATCTATCATCACTTTTAGCTCGTTGCAGGTGCGCACCAGCCCTCTGCCCGCTTTGGTAAGCCCAGGGCCTGTGTCTGGCGACTTGGGGAAGCTGAACGGCACGCCGTGGCCAAACTTGGTGGGGCGGCTCCACACCAGCCCCAGGGAGCGCAGCCCGGCGGCGTGCAGGATGTGCAGGGCGTCGTAGTTGGTGTCAATCGCTTCGGCACCTTCGATGTGGAAAATGGTGGCGAACGTGCCATTTTTCAGGCATTGGCGCAACTCTTTCGCCGTGCGGACAATTTTGACTTCCCCTTCAGACGCTTTTTCGATTTCGTAGAGGTGGGTGGCAACGGCCGTTGTAAACCGTAACGCATCCTTGTGCCGAACCGGTTCTGGCAGGGGAACTTTGTACCCTTTTTTGGTCACCTTCATTCCCTTGAAGGCATCCTTTTTCTCTTTTTTGCTGGGTGGTTTGCGGTTGTTGGGGGTAAACACGGCAAAGAAGCCGCCAGCTAGGCCGCCCTCACGGGCACGGGGCAGGTCAATGTGCCCCACATCGGAACGCTCAAAGAACGATCTTCCTTTGCCGCGATGTTCTAAATGCAAATTGAGCAGGGTATCGTTGTGGCCATCAAAAATGGGAAAGTCAGACATGAGGCACCTCTTGGCTGTGGATGGGTAAACAAAGCTTCATCCCGCCAAGTATAGCCTAAATCCGGTTTGTCAGTTGGTAGAAAGCGGCTCCGTCTTGCAAAATGAAATTTGTCACGGTGTAGTTTTGGGCAAAGAGGTCGGTGAAGAGCTGGCGGGTGTGCAGCCGCCAGGCCAGCGCCAGCGGTAAATCGCGGGCTTTGAGGCTTTGGAAACGGTCAGGGACTTGCACAAAGTGGCTGGCGTCTGTGGCGGATTTGGAACTTTCGCAGGGACGGCCGTTTTCCCCGCTCGGATTCAAAATGAGATACTCAGGAACGGCCGTTTCCCCCACATCTTTTCCCGCCAACCGATTTTCCACATGGGCGCTGTTGATCTGCCACTCCACCTGGAAGCGGTCGGTGGGCAGCCCGGCGTTGATCCCTTCAAAGGTGCCATACAAATTGGGGATGTAGGTGCGGCAGACCGCGCCCAGTTTGTGAATATTTAGCCGGGCGTTGCCCGTTTCCAGCGGATCATAGGTCCAGGTGATGAGGTCCAGCCCCTGCTGCTGCACCGCCTGCCGCTGCGCCAATTTTAGCTGCTGGCCAATGCCCCGTCCCTGAAAATCGGGATGAATGCCCATCATGTGCGAGGCGTGTTTGAAACGGCCGTATCCCATCCAGCCCACAAAACCTGCCACAAACCCCACCAGCCGCTCTTTCGCATACGCACCCAGCAGCACACCACCGTTTTTGTGGAAAGTGAGCAGCATGTGGCCAGGCACTACCTCCAGGTTATCGGTCATGCGCCAGGCGTCGTATTGCAGCTTTTCAACGGCCGTACAGCCTGCCGCATCGGTGATGGGTCGAATCACTATATTGCTCATACTTGTTGCCGCACTTTGCAAGTCCTGTTGGATTGTCATTCCCGCGAATGCGGGAATCCATTCATGTCGAAACATGGATACCCGCCTACGCGGGTATGACATGACCTAAGATGATGCATAATCGCAGCGGTAAGATTAGCGAAGATCAACAGAAACAACAAGACCCCCTTGCGGGGGCCTTGCTGCGGAAGAGAAGAAGAGGAGAAGAAGGAAAGAGAAGATTTATTACTTAACTGTCCAAAGGATACCTTGTTTCCCGCTCTTCCTCTGTATTTTGCTTAACAGATTGGCTATGCAGTTCCCTACGAGCGGACTGTTAAGGAGCCGTAGCCGCGGTTTCTTACCGCGCATTTACATTGGCGGGCGCAGAAAAATCAGCGGCTACGATTTTTGCGTTAGGCGCGGCCTAGCACGGCGGCCAGCAGCGCCATGCGGATGTACATGCCGTTGCGCACCTGGCGGAAGTAGGCTGCGCGCGGGTCGCTATCCACGGAGTCGTGGATTTCGCCGACGCGGGGCAGGGGGTGCATTACCACCATCTTCTTTTTGGCCATTGCCATGATTTCTGGGGTGATTTCGTAATAATTTTTGACTTCCTCGTACTGTGCCAGGTCGGTGAAGCGCTCTTTTTGCACGCGAGTCACGTACAGCACATCGGCGTTTTCGATGACGTCGGCCACATCGTGAGTTTCGCGCACGTTGAGGCCAGAATCGATTACCTCGTTCATCACTTTCAGCGGCAGACGCAGGATTTCTGGGGCAACAAAGCGGAGGCTGACGTTGTATTGCAGCAGCAGTTTGGTGAGGGAGTGGACGGTACGGCCGTAACGCAAATCACCCACCATCGCCACCTTCAAACCATCCACCGTGCCCAGCTCTTCGCGAATCGTGAATAAATCCAATAGCGCTTGCGTGGGATGCTCGCCGGGGCCGTCGCCCGCGTTGATGACCGGCACGCTGGCCGCTTCGGCCGCTTCCCGCGCGGAGCCAATTTCCGGGTGGCGCAGCACAATCACGTCGGCGTATTGCTCCAGCACGCGAATGGTGTCAGCCAGCGTTTCCCCCTTGCTGATGGAGCTGAACTGGACGCCCTGGGTAATCGGAATAACGCTGCCGCCCAGCCGCTCCATCGCGGCGATGAAGCTGGAGCTGGTGCGGGTGCTGGGTTCGTAAAAGAGGCAGGCCAGCACCTTGCCCTTGAGCAAATCGGTGCCCCCGACGCGCTCGACCATCTCGCGCATTTCACGGGCGCGGCCAAAAATGTAAGACAGTTTGTCCCGATCAAACTGGGAGACGGACAGAATGTCGTGCCCTGTCAGCCCGTTGCTGTTGAGCATGGGGATGTTCATGGCGTCAAAATCAAATAATGGTTCTAAAGTTTTTATGTGCATGGTTTCTCCTCGAAAGGTAATTAGTAATTTGTAATTGGGTAATTGGACGCAATTACAAATTACCAATTACCAAATTACAAAACGTTTACGGTAATAGTTTGCCGCTGCCCGGTTTTGCCAAAATTTGGCCATCTTCAAATACAGTTTCCCCGCGCAGGACCACTTTTTTCACTTTGGCCAGCACGTCGGTGCCGTGGAAGGGTGTCCAGCCACACTTGCTGTGTACCATCTGGTTGGTGATGGTGTTGGGGGTAAGTTGGACGGTAACGGCCGTATCCGGCTGCTCTGGCAAGTTAAAAATGCGGCGGGGATTGGTGTGCATCAGTTCGATCAGTCGGGCCAGGGTGAGGCGGTTTTGCTGAACGGCCGTTAGCATCAGCGGCAATGAAGTCTCCAAACCAATCACTCCCGGCGGGGGCGTGGCCGACTGCTTTTCGGCCAGCGTGTGCGGCGCGTGGTCGGTGGCGATGCAGTCGATCGTGTCGTTGATGTGCGCCCACAGTGCGGCCACATCTGAGGGCGTGCCCAGCAGCGGACGCATGTCGCCCAACGGCCCCAGCCGCGCCGCGTCCGCCTCGGTGAGGAAGAGATGATGCGGCGTCACCTCGCAGGTGACAGGCAGCCCAGCAGCTTTGGCCTGGGCAATCAGCTCAATCTCTTCGCGGCGGCTGATGTGGCAAAAATGGACGGGACGGTTGTAGGCAGCGGCCAGACCGATGCCCACGGCTACACTCTGCTTTTCGGCGTGCATGGCGATCATTTTTTCGCGGGGCCAGGTAGCAAAGCAAGCGGCCAGCGAAGGCACATCATCCACACGCAGCGGGCCGAAGGTGTCGTTGAGGTAAATTTTGAGCGCGACGGCGTGCGGGGCGCAGGCGGGCAGCTGGTCGATTACCTCCGGGCTGGCTCCGGCAAAGAGGCCGACGTCGCACAAAATGTCTTGCGCTGCTTGGGCACGGGCCGCAACCAAAACTGCTGGCGTGCTGAGTGGTGGGCTGGTGTTCGGCATTCCCAAAATCATGGTGATGCCACCAGCCAGGGCAGCGGCCGTTCCCGTGCGAAAATCTTCTTTGTGTTCGCCGCCCGGCACGCGCAGGTGGGTGTGTACGTCAATCAGGCCGGGTAATGTGATGGTTTCGGTCATGTGCCTCCTTTGAAATTAATCCGCAGATTTCGCAGATTACCTCAGATTATTTATTGTGTTTTTTGACGACAGTAACGAGTTGGAGTAATTAGCAATTGAATTCTTTGCAGTTTTAATTCGTTGTTTACTCAAATTCGCTGTTGTCTTTTGGCAAAAAAAAAAGCCTAATCCAGAAGGATCAGGCTATGAAAGGTAAATAATGACTCGCTCAGGGTGTGCGATTTTGAGTTTCTTTCCGGTTATTCCAGGCATTGGTTTCCTCACTTGTGTGCCTTATTTGCACCGGAATGAGATGTTAGCACGGAACGGCCGTTTTGCCCAAAAAATTGGCCTTTAAATCTCAGCTTCTAAGCTGTCTCGTGGCGGGCCTGGCTGGCGTGCAGGCTCGCTTGCAGATGTTGGGCCAGCTCTTGCACCTTGGGTTCCTGGAGCAGCGCCAGGTGTTTGCCCTCAATGTCGTAAACATGCACGGTTTGGGTGGTCAGGGAGGCCCAGCCCTGATGATGCGGGATTGAGTCGTCGTCTTCGTGGTCGTATTGGCGGAAGACGGTCAGATCACCGGCGTAGGGGACGGGTTGGTACTGTTTGCGCGCTTGCCGATTCATTTCCAGCATGTGCAAGTTATGCAGGTCCAGGGGTAACGGCCGTTTCAAAAATCGGTACCATCTAATCTGTATATGATCCAAACGCCTCTGCGCCTTTTTCTTGAGATGCTCAAATGAACTTACCAGTCGATTTCGCCGCCCTTTTAAGCTGTTCATGATGTAAGCCAATTTATTTTGCCAACCTGCCTGCCGCCGCAGGGCCGTGGCATGACGCTGCCACCGGTTATTTGGCCGATTTGCGGGCGTTGGCGTGGCGGTGGTCGCCTTAAAGTTTGGGCTTAGCGTATCAATAATGGCAACCAGGGCCACAGGTTCGCCCATTTGGCTAAGCTGTTGGGCCATTTCAAAGGCGACAATGCCGCCAAAACAAAAGCCGCCGAGATAGTAGGGTCCATGTGGCTGCACGGCGCGAATTTCATTGACATAATCAATCGCCATGCGTTTAATATTGGCGTAATTTTCTGACAGGGTGTTGCGGGCACGCGGCTGTAAGCCGTAGAATGGCTGATCGGCTTCCAAATGGTGAGCCAGGGCGCGGAAATGGTAGACATGCCCTGCGCCACCATGCACGCAAAAGAACGGCCGTTTGCTACCAGAAGGCGAAATCGGCACCACCACCGACCAATCCTCCGTTTGCCCTTTGGCCAAAATGGCAGCCGCCAATTTGGCAATGGTAGGGGCCTCAAAAATGACGGCCAAGGGCACCTGTTGCCCCAGCGTCTGGTTGATTTGGGCAAAGAGGGCAATGGTTTGCAGCGAGTGGCCGCCAAGTCTAAAGTAATTGTCGTGGATATCAATCGGTTCGACGTCTAGCACGTTTTCCCAAATGTTTACCAATGTGTTCTCTAAAGCATTTCTGGGCGGGGCGTAGGCCGCCTGCTGCAGATTCTGGGCCAGATCGGGTGCGGGCAACTGCGCCGTGTCTAGCTTACCATTGGGCGTGAGGGGGAAGTGGTCCAGGGCGACAAACGCCGTCGGAATCATGTAGTCGGGTAGCGTGGCGGACAGGCTGGCGCGTAAAGATTCCGAGTCAATAGCTGATCCGACGACATAAGCAACCAGCTGTGGGGGAACGGCCGTATCTTGCCAAACAGTTACGTAACATTGATCTACCGCCGGCAAGCGCTTGAGGGCACCTTCCACTTCGGCTGGCTCAATGCGAAAACCGCGAATTTTTAGCTGACGATCGGCCCGGCCCGCAAACACCACCTGTCCATCGGGCAGGTAGCGGCCCAGATCGCCGGTGCGGTACCAGCGGTCAGCCGGGTTCTGGGTGACCGGGCTGGTGAGGAAGTGGGCTTCGGTTTGGTCGGCGGCCTGGAGATACCCTTTGCTGAGGTAGGGGGTACGAACGTAAATTTCACCCAGCTCGCCGACGCCGCACAAACGGCCGTTTGTCTGCGCCACTAAAAGTTGAACCCCCTCAATCCCCTGACCCAACGGCACGATTTGATCAGGGTTAATGTCCGCCACCTCTTCGGGTTGGATGAGGTGATAAGCCATTGCCTGGGGTGTTTCCGTTGCGCCATAAAAGTTGACGCAGCGCATGGCCGGATTGAGGTTGTGCATGGTCTGAACGGCTTGCCCGGTGAGCCGGTCGCCGCCAAAAAAGGTATAGCGCAGCGTGGGCAAAGCTGGAGCTGACGGAGCCAGGGCAATGACCTGAGCCAGCGGTGGGGTAAGGTGGGCCACGCTGATCTGGTTTTTAGCCAGCCAATTGGCCAATTCGCCGGGCTGGATCAGGGTTTCCTGCGTGGGGATGTGCAGCGTTGCGCCTGCCAGCAGCGGCGTGAAGATGTCGCGCAGCAGCGGGTCATGGGACAGGCCAGAGAGCAGGCTAAATCGGTCGTCGGTGGTGAGGCCGAAGGTGTTGATTTGCCAGGGGAAGAAGTGAGACAGCGGGCTGTGCCGTCCTAAAATGCCCTTGGGCTGCCCCGTGGTGCCGGAGGTGAACAGCAGGTAGGCCAAATCATCGGGGCCGACGGATACATCTGGGGACGTGGTGGGCTGCTGGCTGATGGGCGCGGGAACGGCCGTTCCTGTTTGAGGCAAGGTGAGGTTGCAGGCCAGCGCCGCCTGGGCCAGCCAATCTGCCAGCTCGCCGGGCAGGGGGGCTGTTGTTTGCAAATGGATAAACCCACGGGGAACGGCCGTTTCCAGGTAGCTACGCAAGCGAGCGGGCGGATAGGCTGCATCGAGCAGCATGAAAGCTGCGCCTGCTTTTAACACGCCCAACATCGCCCAAACCAGCGCCGCGCTACGGGTCGCGTGGATGGCCACCACGTCTTCATTTCGGATGCCCTGGGTGCGCAGCACATGGGCCAGTTGATTGCTACGCTGTTCGAGCTCACCATACGTCCAGCGGATTTGGCTGTCTTGCAGCGCCACTTTGTTGGGTTGGCGCTGCGCCTGTTGCTGCACAAGTTCATGCACGGGTGCGGTCCACTGGGGCGGCAGCGGCGTCCTGGGGTCTGGCAACAACGGCCGAATTTGCGGCGTTACCAGCGAGAAGTTGGCCAGTGGTTGATCTGGTTGGGCGGCAATTTGGCCCAGCAGATGCTTAAATTGGGCCAGCAATGCCGTCATGCGGGCTTCATCAAACAAATCTGTGTTGTAGACGAGCTGTAAGCGCAGTTCGTGTTCACCGCCGCCCACGTAGAGCGTCATGTCAAAGTTCGATTCCTGGTTGATGGGGAACAGTTTCTCGGCTGTGATATGGGGCAGATGCAAATTGCTGTCGGCGAGGTTGAGCATGTTGAACATGACCTGGAAAAGGGGCGTCCGGCTGAGATCACGCTCCACGGCTAAAACGTCCAACAAAGGCTCGAAGGGCAAATCCTGATGGCTGTAAGCATCGAGGGCGGTCTGGCGCACGCGAGTTAGCAGGTCACGGAAGGTGGGATTGCCGCTAAGGTCTGTGCGCAGCACGAGGTTGTTGAGGAAGATGCCGACCAGGTTTTCGATCTCGGGTTGGCTGCGTCCCGCTGTGGGCGTGCCAACGACGATGTCAGTTGTGCCCGTTTGGCGACTGAGCAGCAGTTTGAAGGCGGCCAGCAGGGTCATGAAGAGGGTAGCGTCCGTTTGGCCACCAATTTGTTTGAGAACGGCCGTAACCGATTCATCCACCGTCGTCTTCAAGATGGCCCCGTTAAAAGTTTGCTGGGCCGGTCGGGGGTGGTCAGTGGGCAGCTCCAGAGCGGGTGGCGCTTCAGCCAACTGCTTTTGCCAATACGCTAGCTGCTGCTGAGCGGCATTACTTTGCAGCCACTGCTGCTGCCAGAGCGTGTAATCGGCGTACTGGACGGGCAGCGGCGGCAAATTGGCGGTTCGGTTTTGATGTTGGGCCGCATACAGCTCAGATAAATCATGGGCGATGCGGCTCATTGACCACCCATCGGAAATGATGTGGTCGGTTACCAGAATGAGCACGTGCTTATTGTCGTTCAGGCAGAGCAGCCGCGTTAGGAAGAGCGGGCCGTCGGACAGGTTAAAGGGATAAGCCCGCGCGGCTTCGATCTGCGAATCAACCTGGATGGTCTGCTGTTCGGCTGGCAGGTGTCGCAAATCTACCTGCTCCAGCGACCAATCGGTAGCGGGGTCTATTCGCTGAACCGGCACGTTGTCCACAAGGACAAATCTGGTGCGCAAAATTTCGTGCCGGGCGGTGAGGGCGGTCAGGCTGTGGTTGAGGGCGGCAACCTTGAGCGGCCCGTGCAGGTGGTAGATGGCGGTGATGTTGGTGGCGGGATTCCCCAGCTGAATCTGGTCTAAAATCCAGATGCGCTGCTGGGCAAAGGAGAGGGGGAGCTGTTTGGGTCGGTGGAACGGCCGTAATAATTCCTGCTCCGGTTGGTGTTGGGCAATAACTTGGGCCAGCTGGGCAATGGTGGGCTGCTCGAACAGTGTGCGCAGCGGCAATGAGACGGCCAGAGCATCGCGTAGGCGGTAGACCATCTGCATGGCACTGAGCGAATGGCCGCCCAGCTCGAAGAAACTGTCGTGAATGCCAATTGGGGTCACCCCAAGCAGCGCTTGCCAAATATGAACCAGGGTTGCTTCAGTGTTGTTGCGCGGAGGCACAACGGTTCGCTCGCTGCTGAAATCAAACTCGGTTGGCAGGGCGCGTTTGTTAACCTTGCCGTTGGCTGTCAGCGGAATTTCATCCAGCAAAACGAAGGCGGCGGGCACCATGTAGGGGGGCAGTTCGGCCTGGATTGCGGCGCGCAGCCCGGCTGCTGTCACGGAATCTGCGTTGGGCACCACGTAGGCGATGAGCTGCATTTCGCCTTGGGCATCTGTTTGGGGCAGGACGATGGCTTGTTTTACGGCCGTTTCCCGCACCAAAACCGCCTCAATCTCACCCGGCTCAATGCGAAAGCCGCGAATCTTCACCTGGTAATCTACCCGCCCCAGGAATTCCAGGTTGCCATCTGGCAGCCAGCGGACCTGATCACCAGTGCGGTAAACAGTTTCACCTTCGCGGAAGGGATGGGGGATGAAGACCGAAGTCGTAAGTTCTGGCCGGTGCAAATAACCCAGCGCCACCTGCGGCCCGCCAAAAACCAATTCGCCCGGCATCCCAACCGGCACCGGCTGCTGGTAAGCATCTAGCACCAATGCCTGGCCATTTGCCAGCGCCCGCCCAATGGGCATGCCCTGAGACACGAGCTGTGGCGCTCCTTCTGCGGGCAATTCGTAAGCGGTAGCCACCACTGTCACTTCGGTGGGGCCGTAGGTGTTGAACAGCCGTACCTGATCCCCTACCAATCGGTGCCAATCTGCCACTTTTGGCCCGCTCGCCTTTTCGCCGCCGATGATGAGCAGGCGCAGCGACGGGGGCAGCGACAGGCCATCTTCTGCCAGGTTAACGACCAATTGATGCCAGAAAGCCGTGGGTAAATCCAGTAGGGTGATGTTGTAGGCGGTGGCCTGCGCCAAAAATGCATCCATCGAATTAAGCATTTCTTCGGTGCGCAGGCAGAGAGTGGCCCCCTGTACCAGCGCAGGGAAGATTTCTTCAACGGCCGCATCGAAGTTTATCGTGGCAAATTGGAGCACCCGGTCGTTGGCGGTTACGTTGTAGAGGTGGCTGGCCGCCTGGGTGAAATGGGTCAGGGCGCGGTGGGGAATCTTGACGCCTTTGGGCTTGCCAGTAGAGCCGGAGGTGTAGATGACGTAGGCTAAATCTTCCGGCTCAGGTCGCAGCTTCAGGTTCTCAGTTGGCTCTTGGGCAATTTGCGGCCAATCCTGATCGAGACAAGTAAAGGTTGTGCCAGCTTGCGGCAGCAACGTGACCAAATTCGCCTGGGTCACGACGGTTTGCACCTGGGCATCGTCCAACATGAGGGCGAGGCGCTCGGCGGGGTAGGCGGGGTCTAACGGCAAATATGCCCCGCCTGCTTTTAGGATGCCCCAAAGGCCGACCAGCATTTCGATGGAGCGGTTGAGGCAAAGGCCTACGATGCTGTTGCGGGTGACGCCTTGTTTTTGCAGGTAGTGGGCAAGCTGGTTGGCGCGCTGGTTGAGTTCGCCATAGGTGATGGAACGTTCCTGGTGGGTTACGGCCGTTTTCCCCACCGATTGTTCTACTTGTGCTTCAAACCATTGGGGAACGGCCGTAAACGGTGGTTCCGGCAGCGTGGGGCCTTCGGCCAGGGCCAGCAGGTCGGCGATTTGTGGGTGGGTGAGCAGGGGGAGATGGGAAACGGCCGTTGTTGGTGCCTCAACGACGCTACTGAGCAATGTTTGCATTTGCCCAAACAGCCGCTCGATGGTCGCTGCCTCAAAAAGATCACTGTTGTATTCAAACAGGCATTGCAGCCCGTTGTCCTGCTCAATGACGGTGAGCGTCAGATCAAACTTGGTCACGTCCAGGTCCAGCCGCCGCCGGGTGACCTTCAGTTCGGGCCAGTCTAGCGCGGGGCGGGGCATGTTTTGGTAAATAAACAGCACCTGGAACAGCGGCAGATTGTGCCCTCGGCGGGACGGATTGAGGCTCTCGATGAGCTTTTCCACTGGAATTTGCTGGTTGGCAAAGGCATCCAGCGTGGTTTGGCGCACGCGGCTTAGCAGCTCACGGAAGGTGGGCTGGCCCGACAAATCGGTGCGCAACACCAGAGAGTTCAGGAAAAAACCAATGAGCGGCTCAATATCGGCGCGGGTGCGGTTGGCAATGGTTGTGCCGACGACCAGATCGTCTTGCCCGGTGTAACGGTGCAGCAGAGCCAGTAACGTGGTGAGCAGGGTCATGTACGGCGTGGCAGTTTCGGTTTGGCTGAACTTTTTGAGCTGCTGCACCAGGTTAGCTGGCAAATCGAAGCGTCGCTGGGCACCCTGCCCGGTTGCTTGAACCGGTCGCGGATGGTCGGTGGGCAGCGCTAGCGCCGAGGGTAGATCGGTTAGCTGCTGTTTCCAGTAGTTGAGTTGGTTGGTCGCTTCTGGTGTGGTGAGCCAGTTGTGCTGCCAGGCGGCAAAATCGGCATACTGCGCGGGTAGTTCAGGGAGATTGGCTTCTTGCCCAGTGACAGCGGCGCGGTACAGCTCCGTCAGTTCTGCCTGCATTAGCCCCACGGACCAACCATCGGTGATGATGTGGTGCATGGCAATGAGCAGCCAATGCTCGGTTTCTGACAAGCGGTACAGTGTTACCCGCAGCAGCGGGCCGTTGACCAGATCAAAGGTGCGGTAAGTGGCGGTGTACAACTGCTCGTTGGCGCGTTGTTCTCGCTCCGCAAGCGGCAGATGTTGTAAATCTTCCAGCGTGAGCGGCACCTCTTTTGGGGGCTGGATGCATTGGTAGAGCGTGCCCTCCTCGGTAAGGAAAGTGGTACGTAATGTTTCGTGGCGCGCGACCAGCTGGTTGATGGCTTGGTGGAGAGTGTCGGTGTGGAGACGTCCGTTCAAAACAAGCACCAGTGGCAAATTGAAGGTGGCCTTGCCGGGGTCTAGCTGTTCCAAAAACCAGAGACGCTGTTGTGAGTAAGAGGCGGGCAAAATGGTCGAGCCATGTGCTGCTCTTGGCAGGCGCGGCATCTGGGTGTCGGCGGCGCTGGCGCTGGCCTGGTTGATTTGCTGCGCCAGGGCCGCGATGGTGGGGTCGGCAAAAAACGTGTGGAATGGAACGGTGATTTGGAATCGTTCTTGCAGCCGGGAAATAACTTGGGTTGCCGAGAGTGAATGCCCGCCGAGCTCGAAAAAGTTGTCCAGAATGCCGATCGGATCAACCCGTAAAATGCCTGACCAGATGTTGGCAAGTTCGGTTTCTACGGCCGTTGTTGGCGGTTCAAAGGGTGTCGCCAGGGTCGGGCGGGTTAGTTGGGGCACGGGCAAGGATTTGCGATCGACCTTGCTGTTGGGGGTCAGGGGCATTTGTTGCAGGAACATAAACGCAGCCGGCATCATGTAGTCTGGGACACTTTTCTTGAAGAACTTGTACAGCTCGGTGGTTGTCACATTTTGGCCCGGATGGGTCACCGCGTAGGCCGCCAGATAATGACCGTTTTGGCCGTCGGGATGGGCGGCGACGGCCGCTTCTTTGATGCCAGGATGTTTTAGCAGCGCTTGTTCAATTTCTGCCAGCTCAACACGGTGGCCGCGAATTTTGACCTGGGCATCTTCGCGACCCATGTGGATTAAACGGCCGTCTGCCAGGATGCGCCCCAAATCCCCCGTGAGGTACAGGCGTGCGCCGCTGCCGTCCGGGTCTGGGCGGAATTTTTCTTCGGTGAGGTCGGGGCGACGCCAATAACCCAGCGCCAGGTAGTGGCTTTTAACGGTAATGGTGCCCACTTCGCCTTCGGGGACGGGACGGCCGTTTTCATCCAGCAGCAGAATCGGCCGTTCATCCACAGCATACCCGGTGGGTACCACGCTGTCGCGAATCACCGTCTCTTTGTCAATGAAACATTGCCGCGTAGTGGACGTTTCTGTGGCCCCCATGCCTGCATACAAAATGCAGGTGTCCGGAAAGTATTGCTTGTACCAATCAATGTACTGGGTGGGCACACGCTCGCCCCCAAAGCGAATGAGCCGCAAGTGGGGAAAATTTTCCCCACCCATCAAGCCATCAATAAAATGGCGGAAAACCGTGGGTACCGAATGGTAAAATGTAATCTCTTCAGTCTGCATCCATTGGGCTAGGTCGGCCAACCCTTTGGTTTTAACGTCAAAAGTATGGACTGAGGCTCCGATAAGCAGCGCTCCAAAAATATCGCGCAGGGAGCCGTTGACGCTGCATGAATAAACGAGGGTAAAGCGATCGTGGGGACTCAGGTGCAAAGTATTGGTGTACTGCATAATTTCATGCAGCAAATTGCGGTGATTTTGGTAAACGCCCTTGGGCTGTCCCGTGGAACCGGATGTATAGAGGATGTAAGCAACGGTGTCGGGTGAAATGTCCAGGTTCAGATTGTCATCGGCCACATTTTCATGAATCTCGTCAATATTGAGCAGGCGACTTTCATCTCCCTGGACCAAAGCTATGGCAGCGGCATAATTGGCCTGGTTGGTCACAATGAGCTGCGCTTGTGAATCGGCCACAATGAAGCTGGTGCGGGCTTCGGGGAAAGCCGGGTCCAGCGCCACATAAATCTTGCCTGCCTTTAGCACGCCAAAGATAGCCATAATGGTTGGCGCACCATGTTCCAACAGCAGGGCTACTGGCGCGGGTTCAGGGCCATATCTTTCTAAAATGGTGCGGGCAATACGATTGGCGGCACGGTTTAGCTGATCGTAGGTGTAGGCGTGCTCGTTGGTAGTAACGGCCAGGTGGTTGGGATCGTGGGCTACTTGTTTCTCAAAACGTGTGCTGATAGATTGCTCAATTTCGCTGCGTTCAAACGGCACAAAGCCATTTTGGGGGTGAAAACAGCGATTGGCAATGCCTGACTGGTGCTGCCGCAATGTTTCATCCAGTTCTATGCTGTTTGGTGTATGTGTTTCAAAAGAAGGACTATCCTGCGCGTACATGGTTTTTGAATATTGGACTTGCCCAATTCATATGTTCGGTTGTGGTTGAAGCGTAAGTGATAGGCAGACCGGATATTTGATCCAAGAAACTATCACTCACCGCTGTCGCGTCTGCGACAGTGCCAAGATTGTTAAAATGGCACCAACCGCAGTGCCAATCAGCAATAATGGTGCAAGCATTGTGGTGCCTGGTGAGCATCGCTATATCTTTCACGTGGAACGCTAGAACAACACTTTGTGTCAGCGTATCGACCGCTATGTTCGCTTCTTTCAAAGAGTGACAAATTTCACCATTTGGTAACTAAGTGTTGCTTTTATGGCTATAACCAATCACTTACTATCTGACCACTACCAATACTCCAGCTCACAAATCCTAAAAGTTTCAGGCCATCATCTAACAAGTAATAGTCAATGGGCACATGGTTTATGATGAGGTTCTTAATATTGTCTAGGCTGAATGATGCGCCTAGGAAGGCAAACCCAAAGTCAGGAAGAGAAAGTCAGTTTTCAGGAGGTAATGGCCGTACTTTACCAAATACAGCGAGAAAAAGATAAGAAGGCAGTCAACAGACCAAAGGTGAGAAAAAGTTTGTATACCCTAAATTCTACCCAGGCAGCCTTAAAAGGAGCGTTACAGATTGCTTTAAAAATGCGGTCAGCCCCCGGAACGGCTCAAAGTATGAGATTGGAAAATGACAGGGATTAGATTTTCTAAGAAACTGTTTTGAATCGTTGTAGTATCAGCGGTACGGTCGTTTCCCGCCAAAATTCCGGTGACACCATCCCGCCTGACATGCCGCTGCGCGGAAATCGCTCCACCGCGATAAAATTTTCGGCGGTGATTGGCTGCCCGGTTAGTGACTCAAACGCTTGAGCGAGCAGCTGCTCCAATTTCTCCGCCTGATCAGGTAGGGGTGTTTGGGCAAAATGGGTTTGCATCTCTTCCCAGAGGTACGGATCGCCGCGCAAGCCCCACTGCCACGGTTTTTCCTTGAACAGTTCGGCAACATAAATTTGGTTTGCTGACATTGAGGAGCCTTCTTTAGTTCAAAATTGGTTTAAGAAATGTAATTAGTCGTTTGCCGTGGCGGAAACGGCCGTATCGCGCAAATTGTTCATGTGCCACAGTTTCCCCCTTGTTTGTCACCAACGCAACGACACTTTGCCCATGCAGAACCGGGCGCAGGGCGGCCAACAAGTGCCAAACAGGGTTTTGCTGGCCTCGCACCCCCTGCCATGCAGTTAGCTGGCCATAGGGCAAATCGCTAAAAACCAGATCGATCGGCTGCGCCAGTGCCGTCGCGATTGCCTCCGGTTGAGTCGCATCCGCCGTGAAAATGCGGGTTGGCAGGATCGGTTGCTCAGCCAGACGGGCCATCAGGCGGTCGGCGCTGCCCAGAGCGGCCTGATGCGATGGCTTGCCAAACGCCTGCCAATCGGCGGCAATCGTTTGGCGGCGATTCGCCAGCCCCGCTGTGGTTAAAAGTGATAAATTGCGCATAGCGACTTCGGTAACATTGGGATCAATGTCAGAGGCGGTCAGGCTCTTAAGCGATTGACGATGCAAAATGCCCAGCACGGCCAGATGGTATCCAGACCCGCAGCACGGATCGTAAAGCGTTACCGGTTCAGCATGGCCCAACAACGCCTGCGCCCGCTGGAAAATCTCGCTGGTCAGGCGCACCGGGAAGGCCGGATGACCAGGGGCGCTGTAAAGCACCTGCCCGCTGGCAAAATCGCTGTAATCTTCACTGTCTGTTGCAAAACGGTACGCCATGATCTGTTCTTACTTGGCTTTGCTGCCAGAAACGGCCGTACCCACCCCCAGCGCAATATACACCAATCCCGAAAAATATTTCTGCCGCTGCTGAAACTTAGCGCTTTGCTTTAGCCAGCCGCCCAACTGCCCCGCCAACAGCGCATAAACGGAATCGCTCACCAGAGCAATGACCACAAAAATGAGGCCGAGGATGAACGTTTGCAAAGGCACTGAGCCATGTGCCGGATCGGCAAACTGGGGTAGGAATGCCAGGAAAAAGAGCGCTGTTTTCGGATTTAGCAGGTTCACCACAAACCCCTGCCGGAAGATTTGCCACAGCGGTTTCGGCTCTACTACAATCTTTTCTTGCGCTTCCGGCTTTTTGAGCAGGGTGGTGATGCCCAGATAGATGAGGTAAGCAGCGCCCAGGTATTTGACGGTACTAAATGCCAGGGCCGAGGCGGCGAGAACGGCCGTAATCCCCACCGCCGCCGCCAACGAATGCACCAACGCCCCTAACGCAATCCCCAACACAGAGACAATGCCCGCCAGCTTGCCCTGGTCCACCGACCGCGCCACCACGTACAAAACCGCTGGCCCCGGCACCACAATCAACAGCCCCGCCGCCAGCATAAACGTCGCCAAACGAGTCCATTCGAACATAGTCCAAACTCCCAAACCGAGGAGTGAGCATCCTCAGATGCGAACGGGTTTTCGCCAAGCCACATCTGAGGATGCTACCTCCTCGCTCTTTTAGAAATATTGGGTAATTGAGTAATTGGTTTCACGCACCAATTACCCAATTACCAATTACTTATCCAGCCGCCGCCAACGCCTGCTCTAAATCAGCCAAAATATCATCAATGTGCTCAATGCCCACGCACAGCCGAATCGCGTCTGGCGTCACGCCCGCGGCCGCCAGCTCTGCCTCCGTGAGTTGGCGGTGGGTGGTAGAAGCCGGATGCGCCGCCAGCGATTTGGCATCGCCGATGTTGACCAATCGCTTGAACAGCTTCAGCGCGTCGTAGAACTTTACGCCTGCCTCAAAACCGCCCTTGATGCCAAACGTGAGCAACGCGGAAGGTTTACCATCCGTATATTTCTGCGCCAGGTCGTAGTAAGGCGAACTTGGCAGCCCGGCAAAACTCACCCAGGCCACGCTTTCGTGCTCGTTCAGATAATTAGCCACCGCCAGCGCATTTTCCGTGTGCCGCTCCATGCGCAAGGCCAACGTTTCAATGCCCTGCAAAATCAAGAAGGCGTTGAACGGGCTGATGGCCGAGCCCGTGTTGCGCAGCGGCACCGTGCGCGCCCGGCCAATGTATGCTGCTGGCCCCAGCGCCGCCGTGTACACCACGCCGTGGTACGATGGCTCTGGATTGTTCAGCATGGGGAAGCGGTCAGCGTGTTCTGCCCAGGGGAACTTGCCGGAATCCACGATGACGCCGCCCAGCGAGTTGCCGTGCCCGCCCATATACTTGGTCAGCGAATGCACCACAATGTCTGCACCATAATCAATCGGGCGAATGAGGATGGGCGTGGCCACTGTGTTGTCCACGATGACGGGCACGCCGTGCTTGTGGGCCATCGTGGCAATTGCTTCGATGTCTACAATGTTGCCCGCCGGGTTGCCGATGGTTTCGCAGTAAACGGCCGAAGTTTTCTCATCAATCAACTTTTCCAGGCTGGCCGGGCTGTCGTCCTCGGCAAAGCGCACCTCGATGCCCTGCTTGGGCAGCATGTGGGCAAACAGCGTGTAGGTGCCGCCATACAGCAGCGGCACCGAGACAATGTTATTGCCCGCTTCCGCAATTGTCAGAATGGAATAGTTGACGGCAGCGCTGCCTGCGCTGAGCGCCAGCCCAGCAATGCCCCCTTCCAACTCTGCCACGCGCTTTTCCAGCACATCGGCCGTGGGGTTCATGATGCGGGTGTAGATATTGCCCGGCACGGCCAGGTTGAACAGATCCGCCCCGTGCTGCGCGTTCTCAAATTCATAAGCGACGGTTTGGTAGATGGGCACGGCCACGGATTTGGTGGTCGGGTCGGTTTCGTAACCGCCGTGGATGCCAATGGTTGCTGCTTTCATGAGGTGTTTTCTCCTTCGAGTTGTTTTCACAAAGCGCACAGTGTGCTGAAATCTCTAAACTCTCTGTGCGTTCTGTGGCAAAGATAAATTAGCGCAGTCCGAGTGGGTTTTGCGGATCGATGCCGGGGGAAAACGGCACTTTTCTGTCCAGGGCTGTCAGTTGGTAAACCAGCCCCAGCCAGTTGTTGAACAACGCTTTGCCTGTGTCGCCCCAGGTGTTGTCCAGATACCGATCAATCGCGGCTTCTGGGAAGGGCGGGATGGGTGTGTTTGCCTCCTGGCTGGCCACAACAATCGCTTCATACTCGTCGGCAATGTCGGCGGCTTCGGGTGGGAAGTAGTTTTCAGGGTGGGGCGGATATTCATCAATCTCCCCTTCGATGAAGCGCAGCACTTCCCGCTTGTACTCCTTCAGCAGGCTGTTGTAATCGTACTCCGGGTGCCCCTGAAAGTAGACAATGCGGAACTGGTCTGGGCTGACGGCCATGTGCACGCCGCCTTCTTCACCTTCTGCCAAAATTGCCAGCCCGGCCGCTTCTAGCTGCGCCCGCGTAATGCCGTTGTAGCGGGAGTGCACCACATCGAACCGGGTGTTGATGTGGCGCAGCAGCGGATGCGCTTTTTGGGTGATGCGGTGTGGGTAAACGCCCCACTTTTTGGCGGGCAGGCGTTGCCGCTTCACGCCGTAGAGCTGCTTGACCAGCGCGTGGGTTGCCAGGCAGGAGCACAGCACGGAGGTCACGTTTTCAGTAGCCCAGGCGATGACTTCTTGCAAGGGCTGCCAGAACGGCTCCTGCTCCAGCGTTGGGTTGGCCACGTTGGCCCCGGTGATAACCACGGCGTCTAATCCTTCCTGTTTGAGCTGGTCAAAGTTGGCGTAATATTTGTCAATGTACGCCTGCATTTCTTCGCCGCGCGGCAAGCCGGGAATGGAGAAGGGGTAAACGTAGAACTGGGCGATCTGGTTGGAGCTGCCCAGCAACCGCATGAATTGCTGCTCGGTGACGGTGAGGGCGGCATCGGGCATCATGTTGAGGAGGCCGATGTGCAGTTCGCGGATGTCCTGGTGCAGGGCGTGGTCCAGCGAGAGGACTTCCTGGCCCTGCTGGCGCAGTCGGTCAAAGGTTGGTAGGGGTGAATGTGCTACAAGTGGCATAAGGTTGTTCTTTTACAGCGGTTGTTGCTGCACAGGTGTTGTTGGGATACGGCCGTTTTCCACAAACGGCCACAGTTACTTGGGCAAAAGTTGGGTGTCTACGCGGGGGAAGTCGATACGTGCTGAGGGATATTTAGCGCACTATCGGTACCAATCGAGTACAAAACCGCCCCCGCCTGGTACAGATGCAGCAAGGCATAGCACACATCATCATGTTGTGCATGGTGTTCAGGCAATTAGCCTGCATGAGGTGCTTTCCTTGCTGAGTAAACATTGGCGAGGATGTTAACAAACAGTGCAGGTTCCGTCAAAAGGAAAATTACGGTTTGAAAAGTTTGAGGTGATGCGCTGTTAAAAAAGCGTAAGAAGTGACAATTAGCAGTTGACGGCTTGGGGAAGATAATTTAGATTTACTGGAGATAGTAAAAAGGTACTATGACCGCAAAAATTTTGGTATTACATGGCCCAAATTTAAATTTGTTAGGCAGTCGTGAACCGGAGGTATACGGCCGTTTCACCCTCACTGACATCAATAACAAATTAGCTGAACAGGCCGCTGGTCAGGCAACTTTGCAATTTTTACAATCCAATCATGAAGGCGCACTTATAGATGCTATTCACGAGGCACGCAGTTGGGCCGATGGCATTCTCATTAACCCTGGCGCATTTACGCATTACAGCTATGCACTGCGCGATGCAATTGCCTCAGTGGATTTGCTGGCAGTCGAGGTGCACTTGTCGAATATTCACGCCCGCGAAGAATTCCGGCATAAATCCGTGCTGGCTGCGGTATGTGTCGGGCAAATTTCGGGATTTGGCTGGCGGAGCTACAGCCTGGGTTTGCAAGCGCTATTGGCAGCAATACAAGAAAAAAGAGCTTAGACCGCAAATTGACGTTGGGAACGAAAAAAATGATGGCCTAAGCTCTTGATCATTTGGGTAGAACCTATACAAGTGGAAATGATGCGGCAATGATGCAATCGGTGTTGCGGCTATAGTGTTGGTGCGATGCTTCAGCTAAGTTGGCTCCGGTGCAGGTAAGTTGTGTGTTTCGATGTTGCTGCATTGATTCTACGGTGATGCTGGGATGATTGTCAGGACCTACCCAGGCAAGGTTTTGCAACCTTAGAATCAATTTATAATCAGGCAACATTACAAAAAGCATTACGAACGGAATTTGTGCCTCCTCCTCCCCATTCCCCGAAAGCGGTTTATAATAGGCAGCATAACAAAATTCAACTAACCAAAGGACAAGAAAAGCATGAAAAAACAAGTTCGCCTGGCACTGTATTTTGGATTGTGTGTGTTGTTGTTATTGCCCGCGACAGCGTTTGCTGCGCCACTTTTAGAGACGGAATCCGTTAATTTACCGGGTTGGTTGGGCGGCGCTTTAACGGCGTTGGCCTTGCTAATGCCTGTGTTCTTCCGTCTTTGGCTAAAGCAGCAAAAGTGATTTGGACAGGAAAGAAGCTGGTTGTTTTATGACCAGCTTCTTTTTTTTTGTATTCTTGACAGCGGAAAACGGCCGTGTTACCATCCCGCCCAACTTAAAAAACAAAGACGTTGAACCGAAAGAGTACGCAGCATAGCGGGTTTTAGAGAGTGGGTTCTTGAGCTGAAAAATCCACAACAGCGCCGTTGTTGAATGGGTCGGGGAGTCGTTTGGGCGAAAAACTTTTGAGTAGTCCAAGCCGGAAGTGCCACCGTTATCAGGGCATAGACTTTCTTAATAATTAATTGTGAATAATTAACAATTAATGGTTAAAGAGTTGAACAGAGTGGAGCTGGCTACACACAACGCGCTATCACGGGCGCGTTTTTTGTTTCAGCTTAAGCCGGGTGGCACCACGAGAGTGAATTTTTTAGACGCTCTCGTCCCAGCAGCGATTTAGTTCGTTGGGACGAGAGCGTTTTTTGTTTTGATTGGCCACAGAGGGCACAGAGGAAGAAGAGTAATTTTGCTGGTGCAGACCCTAAGGGTTAATTGGCTTGGCAAGTCATTTGATTTGGACGAAACCCTTAGGGTCTAGGTTAGCAATCTCATAAATCTCTGTGAACTCTGTGGCAAAAAAAAGGAGTGGAAAATGAGCAACGATACGAAGTTTTTGTTGGACGAGAGCAAGCTGCCCAAGGCGTGGTACAACATTAATGCCGACATGCCGGTGCCGCCGGAACCAGTGCTGAATCCGCAGACGCTGGAGCCGGTGACGCCGGACTTTCTCAGCGTGCTGTTTCCCATGAGCCTGATCATGCAGGAAATTAGCACCGAGGCGCAGATTGAGATTCCAGAGCCGGTGCGTGAGATTTACAAGCTGTGGCGGCCCACGCCGATGTTCCGCGCCCGTCGGCTGGAACTGGCGCTGGACACGCCCGCACACATCTACTACAAGTACGAAGGTGTTAGTCCTGTGGGATCGCACAAGCCGAATACGGCCGTTCCCCAGGCGTTCTACAACAAGGAAGCAGGCACCAAAGCGCTCACCACCGAGACCGGGGCTGGTCAGTGGGGTTCGGCACTGGCGATGGCCTGTAACTTCTTCGATCTGGACCTGGAAGTGTACATGGTAAAGGTCTCTTACAATCAAAAACCGTACCGGCGCATGGTAATCGAAAATTATGGCGCAGAGGTGTATGCCAGCCCGACGGATCGGACGCAGTACGGCCGTTCCGTCCTCGCCGAGCATCCTGATTCACCTGGCTCACTTGGCATCGCCATTTCGGAGGCGGTGGAAGCAGCCGCGACCTCTGGCGGGGCCAAAAAGTACAGCCTCGGTTCTGTGCTGAACCACGTGCTTATGCACCAAACCGTCATTGGCGAAGAAACATTGCTGCAAATGGAGATGGCGGGTGAGTACCCGGATGTCATCGTGGCCTGCACCGGCGGCGGTTCCAACTTTGGCGGCTTTGCCTTCCCGTTCGTGCGCGAAAATCTGAAGAACGGCAAGAAAACAACGATCATCGCCGCTGAACCCGCCGCCTCGCCCAGCCTGACGCGCGGCACGTACACCTTCGACTACGGCGACACGGCTAAGATGGCTCCCGTCGTGAAAATGCACACGCTGGGTCATGGCTTTGTCCCGCCGACGATTCACGCTGGCGGGTTGCGCTATCACGGCATGGCCCCGCAGGTCAGCGCCCTGGTGAACAATGGCGACATCCAGGCGCAATCTGTGCCGCAGTTGGAAACGTTCCAGGCGGCAATGGCCTTTACCCGCGCCGAGGGCATCATCCCTGCACCGGAATCCACCCACGCCATCGCCGTCGCCCTGCGCGAGGCGATGAAATGCAAGGAAAGCGGCGAGAAGAAGGTGATCGCCTTCAACCTGAGCGGTCATGGCCACTTCGACATGGCGGCGTACGATGCGTTCAACAAGGGCCAGTTGGAAGATTATGAATATCCGGCCGAAGCAATTGCTGAGGCGATGAAAGAGCTACCAGAGGTTGGGTAATTGTGTAAGTAATTGGTAATTGATAGGCGAACATCGGCCAATTACCCAATTACCAATTACAAAATAAATTACGGAGATATTTCATGGCAAGATCAGAAACTGTTTACACACCATCTTTGGCGCAGTTTCGGGAATTGGCGGCGGGACCGGCGAATCTGATTCCGGTTTACCGCGAGTTTGCGGCGGATTTGGAGACGCCGGTGTCGGTTTATTTGAAGTTGATGGATGAGCTGGGGCCGTCGTTTTTGCTGGAATCGGTGGAAGGCGGCGAGCAGGTGGGGCGGTACTCCTTTGTGGGGGTGGCTCCGCGCGGGATGATTAGCCTGAACGGCCGTTCCGTCACCATCGAAAGAAATTCAACTTCTCAAAGAAGTCGAACTTCTGACACCCGCGAGCTGACCGACGGCGAAGACGTGCTGCACGTGCTCAAGGAAGAGCTGGGCCAGTTTGTCCACGCCGACCTTCCTGGACTGCCCCGCTTCAACGGTGGCGCGGTGGGCTACCTGGGGTACGATGTGGTTCGCTTTTTCGAGAAGTTGCCAGAAACGGCCGTATCCATCCTAAACATCCCCGACGCCATCTTTCTGCTGGCCGACACGCTCGTCGTGTTCGACCACGCCCGCCATCGGCTGCTTATTTTGGCCAACACTCACGTCAATGGGGACGTCGAAGCAGCTTACGTGGAGGCGATTCAGCGGATTGAACGGATTAGCGAACGGTTATTACGGCCGTTGCCCGCCATTCCCCGCCGCCGTTGGCGCAGCGACAACAAAAATCTGGCCGAAACGCTTACCAGCAACATGCCCCAAAGCCGCTACGAGGAGATGGTGCGCCAGGCGAAAGAGCACATCGCCGCGGGCGACATCTTCCAGGTGGTGCTGAGCCAGCGCTTTAGCCGCCAGACCAGCGCCCATCCGTTCGCCATCTACCGCGCCCTGCGCATGCTCAACCCGTCGCCCTACATGTTCTTCTTCGACTTTGGGCCAGAGATGCAGGTGATCGGCGCGTCGCCAGAGATGCACGTGCGGCTGGAGGACGGCATCGCCAGCGTGCGCCCCATCGCGGGTACGCGCCCACGGGGAACCACACCTGCCGCAGACAACGCCCTGGCGGAAGAGTTGCTGGCAGACCCCAAAGAGCGGGCCGAGCACGTTATGCTGATTGATTTGGGTCGTAACGACATCGGCCGGGTCAGCGAGTACGGCACCGTCAACGTCCGCGATTTGATGGTGGTTGAGCGTTACAGCCATGTCATGCACATCGTCAGCCACGTAGAAGGCCAACTGCGCGAGGGCATGGACGCCTACGACCTGATGCGGGCCACCTTCCCGGCGGGCACCGTCAGCGGCGCACCCAAGGTGCGGGCGATGGAAATCATCGAGGAGCTGGAAGGGCAGCGGCGTGGCCTGTACGCGGGTGCGGCGGGCTATGTGAGCTACGATGGCAGCATGGACACCTGCATCGCCATCCGCACCATGCTGATGCAGGGGGACGAAATTCACGTCCAGGCGGGCGCAGGCATCGTCGCCGACAGCGACCCGGCCACCGAGCATCAGGAATCTGTTAACAAAGCCAAAGCCCTCTTCGTTGCGGTGGATCGCGCGGAGGATGGGTTGTTGTAAACGTGTGCTCTGGCCGGTTTCTGACCGCGCCAGCATAGGCGGCACGGGGAGGACGCCGGCCGCAGCGCTGATCAATTTGAGGTAATTTATGAGTAAAAAACGAGTTCTTAGCGGTATTCAACCATCGGGCAATATTCATCTGGGCAACTACTTAGGAGCCGTCAAAAATTGGGTCGCCGGGCAGGATGAGAAAGAAAATTTCTTCTGCGTGGTGGATTTGCACAGCCTGACTGTGCCGCAAGACCCGGTGGAACTGCGCTTCCAGACCCGCGCGTTGGCGGCGATGCTGCTGGCGGCTGGCATCGATCCGCAGAAAAGCACGCTGTTTGTGCAAAGCCATGTCACCGCCCACGCCGAGGCGTGTTGGCTGCTCAACTGCGTCACGCCGCTGGGTTGGTTACAGCGGATGACGCAGTTCAAAGACAAGTCGGCCAAGCAGGAGAGTGTGCTGGTTGGGCTGCTGGATTACCCCGTGCTGCAAGCGGCGGACATTTTGCTGTACGATGCGCACGAGGTGCCGGTGGGTGAAGACCAGAAGCAGCACATCGAGCTGACGCGCGACATTGCTCAGCGCTTCAACCACATGTACGAAGAAGAGTTCTTCACGCTGCCGGAACCCAAAATCCCCACCATCGGGGCGCGGCTGATGGGGCTGGATGATCCGACGGCAAAGATGTCCAAAAGCATGGCTCACGTGCGCGGCCATGCCGTTCGTCTGCTGGACGATCCGAAAGAGATCATGCGCTCCTTCAAAAAAGCGGTGACTGATTCCGGCAACGAGATTCGCTTTTCGGACGATCCGGAGAAGGCGGGGGTGAATAACCTGCTGGGCATCTACAAGGCGGTCACGGGCAAGCCCAACGATGAAGTGGAAGCCGACTTTGCCAACGCACGCGGCTACGGCGACCTGAAGAAGGGCGTGGCTGAGGTGGTGATTGAGTATTTAGCGCCGCTGCAAGCCCGCTACAAGGCACTGATGGACGACCCGGCGGAGCTGGATCGTATTTTGGCAATTGGGGCGGAACAGGCAACGGCCGTTGCTCAACCCAAAGTAGACGCCATGAAGGAAATGATGGGACTTGTCCTGCCGGTATCCGGTAATCGGTGAACGGTGGTCGGTAATCGGTAGAAGAAAAACCGATTACCAAACAGAGGTGACTATGTTAGTTGTGATTGATAATTACGATTCGTTTACCTACAACCTGGTGCAATATTTGGGCGAGTTGGGGCAAGAGATCAAGGTGTTCCGCAATGACCAGGTGACGCTGGAGGAGATTCGGGCGCTGAATCCAGACCACATCGTCATTAGCCCAGGGCCGGGCGACCCGAACGATGGCGGCATTTCGCTGGAGGTGCTGCGTGAGTTTGGGCCAACCATCCCGATTTTTGGGGTCTGTTTGGGGCACCAATGCATTGGCCAGGCGTATGGCGGCAAGGTGGTGCGCGCGCCGCGCCTGATGCACGGCAAGGTTTCCAGGGTGTACCATAACGGGGACGGCGTCTTTTCCGGCGTGCCCAGTCCGTTTAACGCCACGCGCTACCATTCGCTCATTGTGGAAGAGCCGATTCCTGATGATTTGGAGGTGACGGCGTTCACCAGCCAGGGCGAGGTGATGGGTGTGCGCCACAAGGAGTACCCCACCGTTGGCGTACAGTTCCATCCTGAAAGCATTTTGACGGAGCACGGCAAGCGGATTTTGCAGAACTTTTTGGATGGGCGTTGATGTTGTTATGGATGAGACCTTGACACAAAAAAATATTCGTACAAGGCTGGCCCAGCCATCTGACTATGAGCGGATAATCTCTGTGATGCCGTCTTGGTGGAACGGCCGTAATTTAACGGCATTGCTCCCGGAGTTGTTTCTCCTCCACTTTTACGATACCTCCTTTATCGTAGAACAAGGGGGTGAATTGATTGGGTTCCTGGTGGGGTTTATGTCACAATCTCGTCAAGATGAAGCGTATATTCATTTTATAGGAATTCACCCAGATTTTCGGCAGCAAGCTATTGGGGCAGCACTGTACGAGCGGTTCTTTGAGATATGTAGAAGGCGAGGCAGAAGTATTGTCCGTGCTCAAACGTCCCCTGTGAATACGGGGTCGGTTAAATTTCATGCGAAGATGGGATTCCAGGTTGAATACAAAGACAAAGTGAAGTTTACCAAGTATCTCTAGCAGTCTGTTTTCAGCATTTTAGCCATTGTTTGATTGTGTTGTCTTTTCGAAAAGAGTGAGATTTTTTGTAACTATTCAGATGTCCTGACGAGACCCTAAGGGTTTTTGCTTTTGAAGATAAATTAGTCTGGTGAGAACCCTTAGGGTCTTTGCAATTTTTTAACTTACCCTGTTGAAAGATTCCTCGTTTTACGCAGAATGACAATGCGGCAAAATTGACGATTTCCGAATGTCGATTTAGGATACGTTTTGCTTTGAAAATAACAACGCACAGTGGAAGAAGTTCAACTTTTCATCTCGAATCAGTTGTTCAGCCGAAGAAAAAGTTGAACATCTGGCTTTGAAAGTGCATTTTGAAGGAACCTTATGAGTGTAAAACACGGTTTTGAACTGATACGCGAAGAAGAAATTGAAGAACGGAACACCACGGCCCGACTGTATCGCCATCTCAAGAGCGGCGCGGAGCTGCTTTCCTTAGAAAATGATGACGAAAATAAATCGTTTGGCATTGTGTTCCGCACGCCACCGGAAGATTCAACCGGGTTGCCGCACATTATGGAGCATTCGGTGCTGGGCGGCTCGAAGAAGTATCCGCTGAAGGAGCCGTTTGTGGAACTGGTGAAGGGGTCGATGAAGACCTTTTTGAATGCGTTCACTTCGGCAGACATGACATCGTACCCGGTGGCCAGTACCAACACGCAGGATTTTTACAATCTGGTGGATGTGTACCTGGACGCGGTGCTGAATCCGCTGATTACGCCGAATCATTTGGCGCAAGAAGGGTGGCATCTGGAGCTGGAAAAGCTGGAGGACCCGCTGATTTACAAAGGCGTGGTGTTCAATGAGATGAAAGGTGCTTACTCCTCGCCGGAGGGGTTGCTGTATCGCCAGATCAAGAGTGTAATGTTTCCGGATAATGCGTACCGGAATGATTCGGGCGGCGACCCGGAGGTGATGCCGAATCTGACGTATGAACAGTTCCGCAGCTTTCACGAGACGTATTACCATCCGTCCAATTCGCGAATTGTGTTTTACGGGGATGACGATCCGGAGAAGCGTCTGGAAATGGCGGATAGCTATTTGCGGGAATTTGATAAGGTGGATGTGTCGGAAACGGCCGTTCCCCTTCACCAACCCTTCGAAAAACCCCAACATTTCACCTTTCCCTACTCGGTTGAAGCCGATGGCGACAACAGCGAGAAGCATTACGTGACGGTCAACTGGGTGCTGCCGCCCAGCGACGACGACATCGTGTT
Organism: Ardenticatenaceae bacterium; assembly: GCA_020634455.1. Taxonomy (GTDB): domain Bacteria; phylum Chloroflexota; class Anaerolineae; order Promineifilales; family Promineifilaceae; genus Leptofilum. The sequence goes on from JACKBQ010000002.1 coordinate 59,329, forward strand.
GCAGCGCGCGCTCAGTGTGCTGTCGGTGACGCTGCTGGGCACGGCCGGGTCGCCGCTGCGCAAGGCGCTGGTAGATTCTGGTTTGGGTGACGATGTGATTGGCGGCGGCTACTCCAGCCGGATGCGCCAGGGCACCTTCTCTGTAGGCATGAAGGGCGTGAAGGTTGAAAATATTGAGGCCGTAGAGCGGCTGATTGTGTACACGCTGCGCAAGCTGGCAGACGAAGGGTTTGAGCCAGAAGCGGTGGAAGCGGCCGTTAACAGCATCGAGTTCAGTCTGCGGGAGAACAACACCGGTTCCTTCCCGCGCGGCCTCAGCCTGATGTTTGGGGCGATGTCTAACTGGATTCACGATTTGGACCCGCTGGAGTCGTTGAAGTTTGAGGGGGTGTTGGCCACCGTAAAAGAAAAAATCGCTGACGACCCGATGTACCTGCCCAACCTGATCCATACCTGCCTGCTGCAAAACAACCATCGCGGTACCGTCGTTTTGGAACCGGACCCCACTTTGCAACAGCGGCAAGAAACGGCCGAAAAAGAAAAACTGGCCGCCATCAAAGCTCGTCTGAACGAGGCGCAGCTCAACGACATCATCCGCCAGACGCAGGCACTGAAAGCACTGCAAGAAAAGCCGGACGATCCAGAAACAGTTGCCCTGCTGCCCCGGCTGACGCTGGCCGATCTGGATAAAGAAAATAAACCAATCCCCACCGAAGAAACGGAAGCCGCCGGAGTACGCACGCTGTTCCACGATTTGTTCACCAACGGCATCGTATACCTGGAATTGGGGATGAACTTGCACACCCTGCCCGCGGATTTGCTGCCGTACGTGAAGCTGTTTGGCCGTGCCCTGGTGGAAATTGGCACCGAGACGCAAGATTTTGTGCAGCTTCAACAGCGAATCGGCCGTTCGACGGGCGGCATTTACCCCACGACGCTCATCTCCGCTAAGCGCGGCGAAAAAGAGGCCGCCACCTGGCTCTTTTTGCGTGGCAAGGCGGCCATGAGCCAGGCACAGGAGATGCTGGACATTATGCGCGATGTGCTGCTGACGGTGAAGCTGGACAACCAGGACCGGTTCCGCCAGATGGTGCTGCGCGCCAAGGCGGGCGTGGAATCGGGGTTAGTGCCCAGCGGACACGCGGTGGCCAATCGCCGTCTGCGCAGCTACTTTTCAGAATCGTCCTGGGTGGGCGAGCAGATGAACGGCATCGCCTACCTCTTCTTTTTGCGCCAGTTGGCGGAGCAGGTGGAGGCAGCTTGGCCATCGGTGCTGGCCAAGCTGGAGGCGGTGCGGGCCATTTTGGCAAGCCGCCAAAACATGCTGGCGAATGTGACGCTGGACCACGAAAGCTGGCACTCTTTTAGGCCGCAGTTGGCGAATTTGCTGGGGCAGATGCCGGATGTTCCGGTTAAAATGCAGATGTGGGATTGGAAACGGCCGTTCCAAAACGAAGGCCTCACCATCCCTGCCCAGGTCAACTACGTGGCTAAAGGCGGCAATCTATACGATTTGGGCTATCAGGAGCATGGCTCCGTCTCCGCCATCCTCAACTACCTGCGCACCAGCTACCTATGGGAGAAAATCCGGGTGCAGGGCGGCGCGTACGGGGCGATGGTCGGCTTTAGCAACTACACTGGTGTGCTCAGTTACTACTCGTACCGCGACCCCAACCTGCTGCAAACGGTGGCTGTGTACGACAATGTGGCCCAATTTTTGCAGCGCGGCGTCTCCGACGACGACCTGACGAAGAGCATCATCGGGGCGATTAGCGCGATTGACAACTACCAATTGCCAGACGCCAAAGGGTACACAGCCATGAGCCGCCTGCTGGTCAACAGTAGCGACGACTATCGCCAAAAAATGCGCGACCAGATTTTGGGCGCAACCGAAGCCGATTTTGTCCGGTTTGGCGAGGCGGTGGCTGGCTTGGCGGAATCTGATGACACGATTGTGACGGTTCTTGGTTCGGCCGAGGCGATGAAGACGGCCAACGCCGCTCGTGGCGACGATTGGCTGCACGTGACCAAGGTTTTGTAGAAAAGGAATAATTGCGATGGAGATTAAAGAAGCGATTGCTGCGGTGATAAACGGCCGTAACCTCACCCTACCACAAGCCGAAGCGGTCATGGACAGCATCATGAGCGGCGGCGCGACGGATGCCCAAATTGGCAGCTACCTCACCGCCCTGCGCATGAAAGGCGAAACCTGGGCCGAAATCGCGGGCAGCGCCAAATCGATGCGACGCCACGTGGTAGAGGTCAACATTCCGCACCTCGCCAGCGGCGAAATGGTGGTGGACACCTGCGGCACCGGTGGTGATGGCAAGCACACCTTCAATATTTCCACAACGGCCGCTTTCGTCGTAGCGGGTCACGGCGTAAAAGTGGCCAAACACGGCAACCGCGCCGCCAGCAGCAAATCTGGCTCCGCCGATGTGCTCATGGCTTTGGGCGGCAACCTCGATCTTAACGCAGAGCAGGTGGCCGAATGCATTGACGAGGTGGGTATTGGCTTTTTGTACGCCGTCAAGCACCATCCCGCCATGCGCTTTGCCATTGGGCCGCGCCGCGAAATTGGCCAGCGCACCATCTTCAACGTGCTGGGGCCGCTCACCAATCCCGCCGGAGCTACGCACCAACTCATCGGCGTGTACGATGCGGCGCTGACGGAACCGATGGCGATGGTGCTGGGCGAATTGGGCAGCAAAGCCGCCTTCGTGGTGCACGGGGCCGATGGCCTGGACGAACTCTCCACCACGGGCGTGAATCGGCTCAGTCATTGGCACAACGGCAGCGTCACCACCCGCGATTTTGATCCGCTGGAGCTGAACCTGCCCCGCGCCACCATTGACGATTTTGTGGGCGGTACGCCGGAAGAAAATGCCCAAATCACGCACGACATCTTGAGCGGCAAAGACAAAGGGCCGCGCCGGGACATCGTGCTGCTCAACGCCGCCGCTGCGCTGAGCGTAGACTGCAACGATTGGCCCGCTGGCCTGGCCGAAGCCCGCGAATCGATCGACAGCGGCGCGGCGCTGGACACGCTCAATCGCTGGATCGAAAAGACGAATCGTGTCTGAGATTCCTTACAAAACCGATTGGCATGGTGGCGTTTTCCCCGACATGCTGGCTTTTTCGCAGAACGGCACCGATTTTGGCGCGGCGCTGGCTGCGTCCTTGCAGAATTGGTCGGCGGCGGGATGGCGTTTTGTCTGGCTGGAATTTTCGCTGGAAAATGCGGCGCTCATTGCCCAGGCAGCGGCGCAGGGATTTGCCTATCATCACATCAACAACGGCACACTGACGATGCTGCACCGTCTGACGGCCGAGACCGAGGGGCCGCCGGATGCGTCGCATTATGTGGGCGTTGGTGGGATTGTGATCAACGGCCGTAACCAACTCCTCACCATCCGCGAAAAATATTTTGGCGATCGGCCTGCTTTTTACAAGTTTCCGGGCGGATATGTCCACCCCGGTGAACATTTGGCCGAGGCGATTGTGCGTGAAGTTTGGGAGGAAACGGCCGTTCAAACCCAATTTGATGGCGTAGTTGGTGTCCGCCACTGGCATGTGGATCGCTTTGGCAAATCCGACCTCTACTTTGTCTGCCGCCTGACGCCGCTTTCGGAAGAAATTCAGCCGCAGGATTCCGAAATCGCTGAATGTGTCTGGATGCCGGTTGCCCAATTTTTGCAGCACGAAGAAGTGAGTGCATTTAACCGAAATTTTGTAGAATTGGCGCTGGAAAAGACGGGGTTGCTAACGGCCGTATTTCCCGATTATCCTGGTGTGGAGAGGCAGGCAGCCATTGAGCTGCTGTTGCCAAGCAAGGAATAATAAATGGTTGGCAAAGTGGTGCTGATTATTTTAAGTGTGGTGCTGTTGGCGATTGCGGGCGTTTACCTTTACCCCACGCCACAGCAGTCTTTTGCGGAAACGTATGCGCGGGTGGATGAGGCAACGGCCGTTTCCCTGCAAACCTTCCGCCAAAATCACCCGCCTCAGCAGTTGGAAGTAGCCGGAGAAACCTGGGAATACACTGTTTTTGGTGCAGGCGAGACGGTGCTGTTTTTGCACGGCATGACGGGCGCTTACGACATCTGGTGGCAGGTGATGGACAAGCTGGCGGCAGATTACCAGGTGATTTCTGTGACTTATCCGCCAGTGGACAGTTTGGCGGGGATGGCCGAGGGGGTAACGGCCGTTCTGGACGCCGAGCAAATCGAGACGGTGCATCTGGTGGGCAGTTCGTTGGGCGGCTACTTTAGCCAATATTTGGTGGCTACCTATCCAGAGCGGGTAAAAACGGCCGTCTTTGCCAACACTTTCCCGCCCAACAACATCATCGCCGACGAAAACGAGACGTTGGGTGGGCTGCTGCCCATCATTCCCGAATGGGCCGTGATGGGCGTGCTCAAGGGCAGCGCAGAAGATTCGCTGTATTCGGCGGCGGGCAATTCAGAGCTGGTGCGGGCGTATGTGCTGGAAATGGCGTACGGCCGTATGAGCAAAGCGCAGTTCATGGCTCGTTACCACGCCGTCATCGATCCGTTTGAGCCGCCCGATTTGACAGCCTTGGGCATCCCGGCGATGATTATTGAGGCAGACAATGACCCGCTGGTGGCCGAACCATTGCGCGAACTGTTGAAGACAACTTACCCGGAAACGGCCGTACAAACCTTACACGCGGTGGGACATTTCCCCTACCTGAATGAACCAGAGCTTTACACGGAGTTGTTAACCAGTTTCTGGAACAGCAACTGAGAGAATTGAGGCGATTTTATGAGCGTCACCAAACTAGCCCAGCGTCGGGGCACCATCCTCGACGAAATTATGACTTTTCATCGGGAAAATTTGCCCAAAATCATGCGGGAAATCCCCCTGGCCGATTTACGCGCCCTGGCCAGCGTGGCCCCGCCGACGCTGGACTTTTACGCGGCGCTGAAAAAGCCCGGCGTGTCGCTCATTGCCGAGTGCAAAAAAGCGTCGCCCAGCAAAGGGCTGATGGTGCCGCACTACAACGCCGCGGAATTGGCCAAAGAGTACGCCAAAGCGGGTGCCAGCGCTATTTCTGTACTTACGGATGCCCGTCACTTCCAGGGATCACTGGCCGATTTGCGTGATGTCAAAGAGACGGTGGTGAAGAAAAAGGTGCCGGTTTTGCGCAAGGACTTCATCTTTGACCCCTACCAGGTGTACGAGGCACGGGTGGCTGGTGCTGATGCACTGCTGCTCATTACGGCCGTACTCAGCGACAGCGATCTAAAAGAGCTGCTGGCCCTTACCCACCGCCTGGAGATGAATGCCCTCATCGAGGTCCACACTGAAGAAGAACTGGCGCGGGTGCTGCCCTTGCAGCCGCGCATTGTGGGTGTGAACAATCGCAATTTGCAAACCTTTGAGGTGGATTTTGACAACACCGCCCGGCTACGGCAGCAAATCCCGGCGGAGGTAGTGACCGTGGGGGAGAGCGGCATTAAAAATGCATCAGACGTGCGCAAAATGGCCCAAATTGGCGTGGACGCCATCCTGGTAGGTGAAACTTTGGTGAAGAGCAAGGATGTATATAACAAAGTGGCGGAATTGGTGAAGGCAGGACGGCCGTAAAGGCTAGACTCTTCAAAGAAGAAATACCCCAAACCTGTTGTTCAGCATATTTTATAATTTGGCTTTTCAAGGCATTTAAGAACAGTCTCTACAAACCTGTCAATTTCGTCCCGAAACTCCCCTTTCCTGAACACATCAGCTACTGTTGTTTTGTACTTTCTAAATAACTCAACAAGATTTTCAATATTAACATTTTCAGACAAGATAATAATTGATGTTTTTTCAGTTAAGCCAAAGGAAATTAGCGTTTCGGCAAATTCTATTCCGCTTTTATCGTTTTTATTTTCCATTACAAGACTAATATCAAGAATAACCAATTCAGGGACATGTCCTGTAAGCAAGAAATCCCCATATAGCAATCTCGCTTCTTTTAATGATTTTGCAGATTGAATTATGAGATTTGGCTTTTTGTCTTGTAATAGTTTTTTGATAATTTCAATCCAATTATCGTCATCCTCAACGTGAAGTATAACCCCAAGAGTCATAGAACTTTTCTCTTTAACTGTCTTTTTGTGTTTTTAATCGTTTGGCAGAGGCAGGCAAACCAAAAAGGTTGTAGTACCTTTGCCACTTCGTTCCACTTTGATACTTCCACCTTGTCTTTCAAGATATTTGCGAGCTCCCCACAGCCCAAGCCCAAAGCTTTTGCCTTCAGGGCTTTTTTTCAGGCTTTTATGTTTTTCAAAAATCACTTCCCAATTTGCTTTAGAGATGTCATTTCCATTGTTGGTGAAGCGCAACTCAATAAAGTTGTTGTTTTGAAGACCCGTTATCGAAATCATTCCGCAGGTAATAAGACCACTTGTCAAACCTTCTCTCACAGCTTTGGTAGCATTTGTTAACAGCTCAAAAAGATGTACGATGGTTGTTTGTTTATTAACTCTCAATTCTGGCAAGTCATCTGGTATGTCAATTTGGATACTGATGTCATCTTGAGTTGCCAGTTGTTGAACAGCTTCCTTTATTAATTGATTAGGACTTGTAATCTCTTTAGCGCCTCCACGATATGCTTCCACTTGAGCTCGAACAAGTTTTACGGACCTACCCAAGTTATCATCAACCGAATTCAGACTTTCTCTAACCTCTTTATCAAAAGAGATAATATTTTGGGTAATAGAGTTGGCAAAATTATTTAAATCCTGTTCGAGGAAATACAATTTTGTGCGGGCACTACCTAATACATTGCCCATATTATGCACAGTGTCTTCCGTTAATTCAGTTAACTCTGTATAAAGGTTTGCATTGTCCAGAGCAATGGTCGCCCAAGGTGCATAGTGACTTGTTAATCGATGTTGATCCTCAATTGAAAATGGAATGTTATCTAATCTGTCTAGAAGTTGAATGACCCCAATTGTTTTTCCTTTCTGAATTAGCGGGATTGAAATGATATTTTTTGTAATATGGTGCGTGGCATGATCTACTTTTTTGTAATGATCCGAATCTAAATGAGGTGAATTGTTAAAGCTTGGCGTACCGTTTTGGGCGGCGAGGCCAACGTAGCCTTGTCCTAGTGGTATGCGCAAATTACGAATGGCATAACTTATTTCATCTTCGTGTCCATCTTTGTTTAAGGAAAATAAAGGGATGACAAAATCTCTTTCTACAGACCATACTGAACCCCGCTCTACCCTGAATTCCTCAATTAGGCGTGAGATAAGATGCCTTAATACCTCTTCACGATCTAAGGAAGAAAGTAGTTGCTTGCCGAACAATGTCGTGTCCTCCAATTCCTTGTATAAGTTTGCATTGTCAAGAGCAATGGTTGCCCAAGGAGCATAATGTTGCATGAGAAGATCTTTATCTTCATTTGAAAATGGCTGGCCACCTCGTCTATCCAACAATTGAATGACGCCAATCGTCTTAGTTCCTTTATTGAGTGGTATGGAGATAATATTCACTGTTTTGTGTTGCGTTGCTTCATCCACTCTTTGAAAATGCCCAGCGGCTTTTTCGGGGGCATTGTTAAAATTAGGCACTCCTTTCTGGGCAGCTTGCCCCACATAGCCCTCGCCAATCGGTATTCTTAGATCGCGAATGGCAACGCTGATTTCATCCTCAATTCCCTCCCAATTGAGCGAAAATAAAGGTACGACATAGCTCCCCTCAACTGACCAGACAGAACCATGTTCCACCTCAAAATCTTCGATTAATTTTGTAATAAGCAATCGCAGAATTTCCTCACGATTTTTCAAGGAGGAAAGTAAGTTTTTAGCAAAATCAATAAGTGAAGAAGCGTTTTGTGTCATAAGATTTTCTTTACTGTGGTTTGGTAGCGACAATTGAAATTTGTTGGTGGATTTTTGATACACGTTTAGGCTATTGAAATATACAATAAACGAGATTCTCTCGGCAATCAATGATTTTTGGGTCTTACCGTGATTGACAAATTCCTAAAATTGGGTATTCTATTAGCCGCTCACCAAAAAGCGGTTTAATATTTTGAATCAGCGCAAGAATCCGGTAAAATTCGGGTTCTTGTTTTTTTGCCTGTAGCTTTTGGCAAGAAGTTCAATGTTTACGCAGGGCAAACTTTTTGGAAAGCCCAAAAGTTGAACTTCTAAATAAAACAGGTAAATTTTTGGAAATAGAGGAATAGTTATGGCTCGCAAATGTAAACTCACTGGCAAAGGTCCATTGTCCGGCAACAATGTCTCCTTTTCGCAAAAGAAGACCAAGCGTCGCTTCTTGCCTAATATCCAGACCAAGCGGATTTTTGTGCCGGAACTGGATCGACATGTGCGCATTAAAATGTCTGTTCGGGCAATGCGTACCGTAGATAAAATTGGTTTGATGCCCTATCTGAAAAAGCAAGGGTTGACGTTGAAAGACGTCGTATCGTAAGGAGCAGCACTCATGGCAAAGAAAAAAGGTATTCGCGGCGTTATCAAACTGCGCAGCACAGAAAGCCATCACATGTATTACACGCAAAAAAATCGGCGTAATGACCCCAACCGTCTTGAGCTGAAAAAGTACGATCCGACTTTGCGTCGGCATGTGTTGTACCGCGAAACACGCTAATTTAGTTTTTTGTTTTCGACAATTTGGCCAGTCTGAGTAAAGCTTTGCTCAGACTGGTTTTGCGTTCTAAGAAGAAAAAAAGCCCTCTGCATATACTTGCAGGGGGCTTTTGGGTTGTTGGGTGGGCAGGTGGCTGAATGGACAACAAAAAAACTAATCAGACCTGGCTACGATGTGAGCATGAGGGTCACGATTAGCCGGCTTCTCATTAGAGGCTATCGTGTTTGCATCGATGCAATCTGCGTACTTTAAAAATACGATTGGGTGTTGGCTCCCCACCGAGAGCAAGCTCATTTTGTTGCCTCTCGATTCAACCACCTTAACGTTTAGTTTACGGCCAATAATTCCCAAGTTCAATGGGCAAAGGGGGGCAGTCCTGTGGTCATGGGCGCAAGTCGGTAATCAGTTTTCGGTGTTCAGTAATCAGTTTTAGTGCGTGTTTGGATAGTTTCAATTAGCCCAGTAACGAGGGACGTTGTGGCTTGCCAATTGATTTGCTGTTTGGTTTTGGCGGCGTCGGCAATTTGGATGGTTTCTTCGCCGGGGCGGTTGGGGAGGGTGCCGATTAACGGCCGTCCCACATCCCCCACAATTTCGTAAATCTGCTGCACCACCTGTGCCACGCTGGTTGCTTGTCCACTGCCTAATTCCACGGTTTCAGCCGGAGCCAAATTTGCTTGCAGCATGGCCCACAACCCGGCCACCAAATCATCAATATAGAGCCAATCCCGCTGCTGGCTGCCGCTGGTCATGGGGAAATCTTGCCCGGCCTGGGCTGCGGCGATGGCGGCGGGGATGAGGTTGCGTGGTGATTGGCCAGGGCCGTACACCTGGAAGATCATTGCGCCGTGGATGGGCCAGTGGTGGATACGGCCGTACATCACGCAAAAGTTCCAGGCAGCGGCTTTGCTGGCGGCGTACACATTCATGCTGGTGAGCTCGCCGGGGGTGCGTGCCACAATGAGCTGCTGCACTCCCTGACGCTTTTCAAAGCAGGCGCGGCTGAGGTTGAGCGTACCGTTGAGGTTGTGGCGCAGCGCGGTGTCTAGCCCCAAAAAAGGATCGGTGACGCCAGCGGCGGCGAGGTGGATGACGTGGGTGGGGTTTGCCTCGGCAATGGCGCGGCTGGTGAGCTGAAAGTTGCGCAAATCGGCGTACACGACGTGGAGTTGGTGGCGGATGGCTTGGAGGGGTGGGGGAAACGGCCGTAAATCCACATGGCTGTACACTTCCCGCACCAAAACGGCGACTTCAACATCTGGTTGCTGTACCAAAAATGGAACCAGCGCCCGTCCCACAAAACCAGTTGCACCTGTAACTAAAATCTTCACGAGAAACCAGAGGAAAAATCAAAGATTTCGCAGATTGTGTAGATAAAATCGTTTAAATCAGCGTAATCTTTGATGAAAATGTAGGGTCAAGGCATGCCTTACCCTACGAGAGGTTTAAAAATTCTCGGTACCAGGCCATTGTTTCGGCGAGGCCGCTTTCTAGCGTGTATTGCGGTTCCCAGCCCAGCATTTTGCCTGCCTTGTCTGAATTGAGGTATTGGTCCTGGATTTCGTTTTCTACCTCGTCCAGGATGATCGGTTCCAGGTTGGGGTGGTCGGAGACGCGAATGATGGTTTGCACCACGTCCAGCGCGGTTTCCGGGTGGCCCATGCCAAAGTTGAACGCCTCGCCGCGCAGCTCTGGCTTGCCGATTTGCTCGGCGGCCATCAAGTAGCCGCGCACGGCGTCCTTGACGTAGACAAAATCTCGCTTGAACGTGCCGTCTGAACGAATAATCGGCCGTTCGCCTAGCAGCACGCTGCGAATGGTGCCGGGCAGGATGCGGTTCCAGTTCAAATCGCCGCCACCGTACAGGTTGGCGCAGCGGGTAACAATGACGGGCAGCCCGTAGCTGTGGGCGTAGCTTTGCGAAATGAGGTCGGCGCAGCTTTTGGAGACGTCGTAGGGATGGCGACCTTGCAGCGGGGCGGCTTCGTGGTAGGGTAGTTCCGGTTGGTCGCCGTACGCTTTGTCGCTGCTGGCGATGATGACGCCTTCGATGGTGGGGTTACGCCGGGCGGCTTCCAGCAGCAGATAAGTGCCGCGAATGTTCGTCTCGAAGGTGGAAAGCGGCGCACGGTTGGCAATGGTGACGATGGTTTGGGCGGCCAGATGGAAAACGATTTCGATTTCGTATTCGGCCAGGGTGCGTTCCAGCAAATCATAGTTGCACAGATCGCCACGCACGACGGTAATGCGCTCAATCATGCCGGAGCGGACGAGGTGGGATTGCGGCACATGGTCGCGAATCAGCCCCACCACGTCGGCCCCCATGTTCAGGAGCGAGTTGGTGAGCCAGGAGCCAAGCAAACCGGTGCAGCCGGTGATGAATACGCGTTTTCCTTGCCAATAGTTACTGTTCAATGTTCTTCTCCAAAAATGTAGATTGGTTCAATTTTCGAAAATTGAACCAATCTTTACCAGACCTGCCACGGCCGTTTTTCTTGCCAGGCATCTTTTAACGTGAGCGCATCCTTGAGGGTTTTCATGGATTGCCAGTAGCCAGTGTGTTGGTAAAGCATCAGCTGCTGCTGCTGGGCCAGTTGGGGCAAAATATCGCGCTCCAAATCCAGCGTTTCCCGAAAATCAGCGTGGATGAGGTCGAGTACGGCCGTTTCAAACAGCATAAATCCGCCATTGACCCAATAAGGCAGCTCTGGCTTCTCGATGAATTGTGTAATGTGCCCGGCCTCGTCTGCTTCAACCTGGCCGTACTGCGAGCGAAATTTGATGCCCGTGACGGTGGCCATTTGCCCATGTTGGGCATGAAACTGGATGAGCTCGTCCAGATTGATGTTGGCCACGGCTTCCCCGTACGCCACAAAAAAACGATCACTGTCCAAATAGTTGGCCACCTTCGCCAGCCGGGCGGCCCGTTCGGTTTCCAGGCCCGTGTCCACCATCGTCACTTCCCAGGGGGGATGCTCGTATTCGCCGCTGAAGGTGACCAGGGGATGGCTGTTGCCGCTGGATGGGTCCGCCAGTTGGATGGTGACGTCGCGGGTCATCGCCTCATACTCTAAAAAGTAGCGGCGTACCTGGTCGGCCTGGTGCCCCAGCGCCAAAACAAAGCGATTGTGCCCATACGCCGAAAAAATGCGCATGACGTGCCACAGCAACGGCCGTCCGCCAATGTCGATTAGTTCCTTCTTGGTGAGCGTATTGCCCATGCGCGTGCCTTGTCCGCCGCACATGATGACGACTGGGATTCCTGACATTTCGGTGATCGGTAATCCGTAATCGGTAATCCGTAATCGGTGCTTAACCCACCGATTACCGTTAACCGTTTACCGATTACCGTCCTTCTCCTTATTCTGCTCTGACTCCACCGCTTGCCGCAAATTCTTCACAAATGGTGGATAAACAATGCCCGCCTCGGTGACGATGCCGGTGACATAGCGGTGGGGCGTCACGTCGAAGGCGGGGTTGCGGGCGGTGATGCCTGCTGGGGCGATTGATTTGCCGAAAACTTCCAGCACTTCCTCGTCGCCGCGCTCTTCAATTGGGATGAGATCGCCGTGCTCTAGCTCCAAATCCACCGTGCTGGTAGGCACGACGGGGTAGAACGGGATGCCGTTTTCTTTGGCGACCACGGCTAGCTTGTAGGTGCCGATTTTGTTCGCCACATCGCCGTTTGCGGCCGTTCGGTCGGAGCCAACCAGCACAATGTTCACCTGCCCGGTGCGCATAAAATGCCCGGCGGCGTTGTCGGCAATCAGGTCAAAAGGAATGCCGCGCTGGTGCAGTTCCCAAGCGGTGAGGCGCGCGCCTTGCAGCCGGGGGCGCGTCTCATCTACCAAAACGTGAATCTTTTTGCCTTGCTCATGCGCCGCAAACACGACGCCCAGCGCCGTGCCCCAATCCACCGTGGCCAGTGCGCCGGTGTTGCAATGGTGCAAAATCGTGTCGCCGTCGCTGATCAGTTCCGCGCCGTTGTAGGCCATGCGCTTGTTGAGGGCTACATCCTCATCCGCCAACTTTTGCGCTTCGGCCAGGATGGCGTCGCGCACGCCGTCTACGCTGGCCAATTCCTCGTTAGCAGCGACGCGCAGCATGCGGCGAACACCCCAGGCCAGGTTTACGGCCGTTGGTCGCGCGGCGTTGAGGTGGGAAGCGGCCGTTTCTAAATCACGCAGCAACGTTAGCCGATCGGCGGCGCTGGATTGCCGGGCCGCCAGCGCCATGCCAAAGGCTGCGGCCGCGCCGATGGCCGGTGCGCCGCGCACGTACATCTCTTTGATGGCGCGGGACACTTCCTTGTAGTCGGTAAACTCGGCGATGACGAGTTCCCAGGGCAGCTGCCGCTGGTCAATCATCTTGGTGCTGTGGGTCTCGTAGTCCCAAAAAACGGTTCTCATGTTCACCTCAAAACGGTGCGTAAATGGTAATTGCCAATTTCGGGCGAGATCATAACACAGCCGGGGGGGGACTGCCAGATAGGAAATTGCTTCTTGACACCTGTAGGGCGGTTAGGTTATATTATGACTGGTTATAACCAGTCATGAGCGAGTGTGAAATGAAACTAGATAAAGACAGTCCTATACCGTTATACATCCAATTTAAGGAGCATTTACTGGCAAAGATTGAGTCAGGTGAATGGCTTCCCAAGCAAAAATTGCCCTCGGAACGAGCCTTATGCGATCAATATGACATTAGCCGGATTACAGTGCGAGAGGCAATTAAAGAATTAGTGCGGGACGGCCTCGTGGAAAGTGTACCAGGCAAAGGCAGCTTTGTTCGATTGAAGAGTGTCGCTGAATTTAAGCCAATCAACAGTTTTACGGTAACAACACAAATGCAAGGCCAGGCACCCGGTAGCCTCTTAATCAATCAGGAAATTATCTATGCGGCATCTGGTTTGGTGCGTGAGCTAGAAATACCCTTGAACACGAAAGTGCTCATGATCAATCGAGTTCGTTTCGCTGATAATGAACCGCGTGTGATCCAAAAAGCGTTTATTCCTTTGTCTCATTGCGCTAATCTGCTAGAGCATGATTTTGAGAAAGAGTCGTTGCATCAGGTACTGGAAGAGGACTGTCAGCTTATTTTGGCTAGGGTAAAATGTTCTTTTGAGGCTCGTCTGGCGGATGAAGCTGAAGAGAAGCTGTTGAATTTGCCTTCGCCAGCCGCTGTGTTGGTAATGCGACAAACAAACTATCTGGCCAACGGCCGTCCCATCGAATATTGCCGTTCTGTATATCGTGCAAACGAGCGGTTTTATTTGGGTTAACGTTTCAATTTGTTGTGTCCAATTGCATAGCTTTACTTGGTTGGCTGCCAGGCCAGCTTAAGGCAAGGGGCAACTGTTAAGGTAATTGTCTTTTGTTCAACGCGCCACTTTTTACCTTACGAGGAGAGGGGAAAATGTTGTCTAATAAAAATGATGGTTGGTGGCGGTACGGCCGTATCTTCCTGGCGCTGTTATTTGGATTGTGGGCAATTACGGTGACCTTCAATGCATTTGCATGGGGGTATTTGCCAGAAAGTAGTTTAGGGGGTGTTAACGTTCGTTATGTTTCGCCCTCTGGGCAGGATTTGGCCAATAGCTGCACCAATCTGGCAAACCCATGTGCAACTTTGCAACGGGCCGTGGATGTTGCCTTGGCGGGTGATGAGATTCGTTTGGCTGAGGGAACCTACGGCGATGTATCAACCTTCAATGGGTTGGATCAAATTGCCTATATTGACACCTCGCTAACGATACGTGGTGGCTACACTGCCACAGATTTTGACCACAGCCATCCTCAAACTCAAACCACAATCTTGGATGCGCAAACTTTAGGACGGGGTTTGGTGATTACGGGGTCGGTAACGGCCGTTATCGAAAACCTAACCATCCAAAATGGAGATGCGGCAGGCCAGGGTGGCGCAATAGACACCTTTGGTTGTAATGATGCGGGTGGTGGCATTTTTGCCCAAAATGCTCAAATTTCGTTGATTAATAATGTTGTGCGAGACAATATTGCCTGTGATGGCGGTGGTATTTACATTGTGAATAGCCCCAAAGCAATATTGCATGGGAATCACATTAGTGCCAATCAGGCATATGATTATGGCGGTGGGTTTGGGCTCATCGGCAGTAACTCGGCCGCAGTTGTAGAGAATCAAATATTTCAAAACTTGGCGGATGAAATTGGGGCAGGGACGGGGCAGAAGCATTGTGGCGGTGGCCAAATTAATAACAGCACGGATGTCCAGGTAGAGGGCAATACTATCTACGAAAACGTTGCTGCGAATAGTGGGGGAGGCCTTTGTTTGAGTTTTGCTCACAGTGCCCGCGTACAAAACAATCTCGTCTACAACAATTTTCGTAAAGGCGGTTTTGAAGGAAATGGCGCAGGTATCTCCATATACGCCAGCAATTCTGTGCTAGTTGTGGCCAATATGATTTATGGGAATGGCAGCCAGCTTGTTACGGATATGGGGACTTTACGCGGGGGCGGAATTTACGCTGAGGCTTCTAACAATTTGTTGTTTGCTCAGAACCAAATCTACGACAATTTGGCTACGTTGGGGGGCGGTTTCTATTTGGATAGCTGCCAAATGGCCGAATTTCAAGCCAATATTATTCGTAATAATTTTGCCAAGGATATGCCAGACAGAGATGAAGGGTTTGGTGGAGGTATTTTTGCAACAGGTACCGATTTTGTGGCGACAAACAGTGTCATCATTGACAATGTGGCGGATATAGCTTCTTCTGGCAGTGGGGTTCATTTGCAATCAAGTGAGGGGATGTTTTGGCACCCTACTATTGCACGCAACAATTCGATTACGGGTACGGCCGTTTTCCTCTCTGACACCCTCTCAACTGTAACCATTACCAATGCCATCGTTGTTAGCCACAGCGTGGGTATTGATGCTTCCACTGGCGGAACGGCAACTGTTTCACATGTGCTTTGGTATGCTAACAACCAAAATACAGTTGGTACAGAATCGGTGACCGAGGCAATAACGGCCGATCCCCAATTTGCCGCTGACGGGTTTCATCTAACCTTGAATTCTCCCGCCTTGAACCAAGCCACTATATCTAATGTTTTGACAGACATTGATGGAGAGCTGCGACCTGCTTATCCTTTCTTACCAGACCTGGGTGCCGATGAGAGGCATTACTTTGTGTATTTTCCTTTCATCGCCAAACCCTAATATTGTTGATTTTGGGAGGTTATCATGAAAGTACCATTAGTTCGTCGTCTCCTTATTTTATTAGCGATCTCTCTTGGTATTGGTTTGCTGTTTACTAGTTTGGCGTTAGCAAACAAGCGTGGAATTAACAGCGTGAGTGCCGATACAAGGGCCACGCTACAAATTGATTTGCTCTCTTGGGAGGGAACAGAAAATCCATTTTGGTTTACCTTCAGGGTGTTTGATGCAACACCCAATACGACCTACACCGTCACCACCATTCACCATACTGATATTCCTTACCCGCAAGCGACGTTTACCGTGACGACAGATGCGGCGGGGCTGGCGTCTGGCCGGGTGTGGAGTGCGTGTATGTATAACGATGTGTTTACCGGAACGGTGCGGACGAGTTTGGGGCTAAATGGGTCGGAAACGGCCGTTTCCCCCGATCTAGACTGTCTCAATTTGTCAGGTGTCGTTAATTTTGGCTCCAACCTCGCCGGCGATCCGGCAGAAATATCCTGGATTTATAAGCCGGGCACAGGAGCTATTGAAATTTGGCTGGATGATCGAGACGGCCGTTCCAATTTAACTGGTAGCGCACGTGTCCTCTCCGCTCAAGGGTATGACAGTGGTGATTTGGCGATGAGTAGTGGAGGAAACGGCCGTTACACCCTCACCTGGGCACCCCCCACCACGCCCGACCCGCTTTATCGTGTTCAGTTAACCCTGGATGATACCAGCGGCGGACACAACGGCATTGATGTGTTCCTCAAAATGAACGGCCGCTCCGCCTGGATTTGGGGTGCCGCCAATGAATCAGGCAATCCAGAAATTTGGGCCTTGCTCACCAATGGCGACTTCAACGGCAATGGCTTGGACGACCGAGATGAATTGCTGGCATTTTTTGACTCGCCACACGGCGATGAATCGGCTTACGCCTCGACCGCTTACCTCTCCGTTTATCCATACATTAACCCAACAGGCTATACCGAAGCAGCAGCTTTTCAAGAGTTTCTGATGGTGGCTCATCAAAATGGGCTAAAAGTTGAAGCGCTCACGGGTACGTTTGAATGGGTCAATTCAGACGAAAAGTTACAGGAAGGTAAAGATACCTGTGATTTTATTCTTGCTTTCAATCAAGCTGGGGCAACGGCCGTTACCCGCTTCGATGGCATCCATTTAGACGTTGAACATGATGTTTGGGAAGAAGAAAATCGTTGGGATCGCTTCCTGGAACTGCTCACCTATTGCCGCGCCGCCATTGATGATTACAACCAAACCCATGAGCCAATCATTCTCAATGCAGACATTCCGCCACGTTTTTTAACCGGGCCACACAACAGCGGGGCGGTCTTATCCAATTGGGATGTCATGGAAAAGCTGGATGTGCTGACATTGATGGATTATCGAGATTATGCCGATGTGCGCTGGGACGGCCGTACGGATGGCATTCTACACTACGCCGAAGGATTCATAAACGATGGCAATGCCTTAGGTGTCCCTATCATCATTGGTCTGGAGCTAACGCCAAACGAAAATAATCATGTAACCTTCCATGAGGAATGTACGCCTTACCTGGAGCAAGAGTTGGAAACGGCCGCTCTGGCTTTAAGTTCCAACTGGGCCTTCCAGGGGTTTGCCCTGCACGATTTTGCCTGGTGGCGGATGAATCAGTGCAAATCATATTTGCCAATGATCGTTCGGTAATCTGTGCCTGTGGCAGGAGCCGGGGGGAAACGTTGGGGCAGGTCTCAGTCCTGCCCCACTCAAATTAGGCTAAATGCCGCTGGGCCAGCAGCTGCTGCAAAAACTTGAGCTTGTCGGCCAGGTTGCCTCCAACTTCTAGCTGTACCTTGATGGCGGCAACGAACAGGTCCAGGTCATGGCTGGCGGCGCGTTGCACCCAGCCATCCAGGGTGGGGAGTAGGGGGGCTTCATTGTCCAGCGCGTCGGCAATTTGTTTGGCGTCGTCGGCGATGGGTTGGGGTAAATCTTGCGCCAAGATGCCAAACGCCTGGCGCAGGTTGTAGCCGGAGCGCAGCGCCACCTCAAAGTGGCGCATCAGTTCTGGCAGCTGTTGGTCAATAGTTGTCGTTGCTGACATTAAAAATTCTCCCGCACTGCGCCCATTTCTTCCAGGCGTTTGCTGTACTCCTCGTACCCAACTTCCAGCATGAAGATTGTGTTGATGGCTCGCTCAATGACGGGGGTGTTGTGCCGCTGCGGCGGCAAGCCCCACTGCTCGGCCAGGGCGGCAATTTGTCGGGCAGTTTCATCGGTAATTTGGATGCTGATTTGTTTCATGTGGAAATAATATACGATTATCGTGTAATAATCAAGCACCAATTTTGTGCTTTGCAGGAACGGCCGTTCACCTTCTGCCTCTATTCACCTTGTCCCTTGCCTCGCAACTCAGTAGAATCGCGCCGTGCGAAAACATTCTCCGTTGAAGCGATTTGTTCTTTTTTCCAGCAGCCGCTGGTTTGTGCCGGGTATGGGGCTAAAGCGATGGCTGTTGCTGGTGGGGGTGGGTACGGCCGTATCCAGCCTGGGCCTCGTCAATCTCCTTTTTTTGTTAGAGCGGCAAAGCTGGCTCCCCATTTCTGTATATGATCTGCTGACGCTGCGATTTTTGCCTGCGCCGTGGCACATTGCGCTGCCGCTGCTGCTGGGGGGGGTATTCATTGTGTGGGGCGTGCTGCGCCTGGGGCGGGCGCTCACCGCGCCATTTCAAATTCCAGATGCCAGCGTGGCGGAGCGCATCTACGAACACAGCCGCCAAAAGCGCGGGCCAAACATCGTGGCCATTGGCGGCGGCACGGGGATGCCGGGGCTGCTGCGCGGCTTGACCGAGTACACGCGCAACATCACGGCCATCGTGACGGTGGCGGATGATGGGGGCAGTAGCGGCCGTTTGCGGCGGGAGTTTGGGCTGCTGCCGCCGGGGGATTTTCGCAACAACATTGCCGCTCTTTCGCGGGATGAGGCGTTGATGACGCAGGTGTTGCAGTATCGTTTTGGCGCAGCCATTGGTGGCGAAAATGGACATTCGCCGCTGCAAGGGCACGCCTTTGGCAATTTGCTGCTGGCGGCGCTGACGGGCATTACGGGCAGCTTTGATGAAGCGCTGCTGGCCGCTGAGCGGGTGCTTTCGCTGCGCGGGCGCGTGCTGCCCAGTACCCTGGCAGATGTGGCTCTGGCGGCGGACATTTTGCTGCCAGACGGCACGTTACAGCAGGTGGTGGGCGAGAGCAAGATTCCAGAGGTAAACGGCCGTATCCAACAAGTGTACCTGCAACCGGGCGAGGTGCGGGCTTACCCTGCTGCGCTGCAAGCCATCTTCCAAGCAGACCTGATTGTGATGGGGCCGGGCAGCTTGTACACCAGCATTTTGCCCAATTTGCTGGTGCCAGACTTGGCCGAAGCGCTGCTGCATGCCCGTGCACCTAAGATTTATATATGTAATCTTGCCACACAGCCCGGAGAGACGGATAATTACAGTGTGGCGGATCATGTAGCCACCCTTTTCCAACACATTCCCACTGGCTGCCTGGACATGGTTTTGGCAAATGATAACCTGTCTATCCCCCCGGATCGGGGAGGCGGTAACACAATTTACGTGCAGCTCACCCCGCCGGAAAATTTGCCGATGGTTACGGCCGATTTGGTAGACGAGGCGAGACCGTGGCGGCACGACGGCGCAAAACTGGCACAAGCGGTAATGCGTCTGCTATCGTGATACCTGACACAACGAGACATGACATTTGACTCTCGATTGTGTGAGGGTTACGGAGTAAGGTAAACGGCGTTTAAAATAGACGACGACGGTTTATTTTTGCCGTTTGCAACTTTGTTTCTATAGGAAGATTTTTACTAAAGGAGAAATCCATGACCATTAAAGTAGGTATTAACGGATTTGGCCGGATCGGCCGTTTGGTTTTTCGTCGCGCTCAAGAGCTGGATGATGTTGAAGTCGTCGGTATCAACGACCTGCTCGATGTAGAGTACATTGCTTACATG
Organism: Ardenticatenaceae bacterium; assembly: GCA_020634455.1. Lineage (GTDB taxonomy): Bacteria > Chloroflexota > Anaerolineae > Promineifilales > Promineifilaceae > Leptofilum. The sequence goes on from JACKBQ010000002.1 coordinate 79,153, forward strand.
CTGGAATATGATTCCACACACGGCCGTTTCAAGGGCACTGTTGCGGTAGAAGATGGCAATTTGGTGGTTAACGGCCAGACGATTCGGGTCACCGCCGAACGAGACCCCAAGAATTTGAAGTGGAATGAAGTCGGCGCAGAGTACGTGGTGGAATGCACGGGCCTTTTCTTGACCGATGAAAAAGCGCGGGCGCACATTGAAGCAGGCGCTAAACGTGTGGTGATGTCTGCTCCGTCTAAAGATGCCACCCCCATGTTTGTGATGGGTGTGAACCACAAGACGTACGCTGGCCAAGACATCGTTTCCAACGCATCCTGCACCACCAACTGCCTGGCTCCGCTGGCCAAAGTGCTCAACGACAACTTCGGTATCTCCGAAGGGCTGATGACCACGGTTCATGCCACCACCGCTACCCAGAAAACCGTAGATGGCCCTTCCAACAAGGATTGGCGCGGTGGTCGTGGCGCTGGGCAAAACATCATCCCCTCCTCCACAGGCGCTGCCAAAGCGGTGGGCAAGGTGATTCCTGAGCTGAACGGCCGTCTCACAGGCATGTCCTTGCGCGTTCCCACGCCTAACGTGTCGGTTGTAGACCTCACCGTGAGCCTGAAAAATCCGGCCAGCTATGATGAAATCAAGGCCGCCATGAAAGAAGCCTCCGAAGGCGAACTGGCAGGCATTCTGGGTTACACGGAGGATTCTGTGGTCTCCACCGATTTCCTGGGCGATTCCCGCACTTCTATCTTCGATGCCGGCGCGGGCATTGCCCTCTCTGACACCTTTGTAAAAGTGATGTCCTGGTACGACAACGAGTGGGGCTACTCTTGCAAGGTTCTTGACCTGATTCGTCACATGGCAAGCGCCTAAAAACTGTTTGAAATCTTTATTCTCTGTCCATACTTGGGGAGGGAATAAGTTGGCGATGAGGCGCTTAACACGCCTCATCGCCAAAGCGCACACTTACCAATCATTCTGATGGAACTCAAAGACCTGGAAGCCCGGATGCACACTTTTGTGCGCAGCAAGGGCTGGTACGAACCCAACTCCGCCAAACCACAAACCCCACGAAATTTAGCTACCTCGCTGGCTATTGAAGCTGCTGAAGTGCTAGAACATTTTCAATGGCGTGAAGATGTGTCCCAGCCAGAAGAATTGGCTGGCGAATTAGCCGATGTGGCGCTTTATTTACTCCAACTGGCTAGCATCAGTGGTATCGATCTGGAACAAGCGATCTTGCAAAAGCTGGCGCTTAACCAAACGCGAGAATGGCCGGACCCATGAAGATTCTGGCGGTCAGCGACCGGGTGATGGAGCAGCTTTATTGTGTCGAGGTGCGACAAAAGTACCCGGATGTTGATCTGATTGTTGGCTGTGGCGATTTACCTTTTTACTATTTAGACTTTTTGATATCGGCGCTGGATCGGCGGCTAGTGTACGTGCGGGGCAACCACGATAAGGGGCCGCAGTACACGATTGACGGCCGTATTCTGGAGCAAGTTCAAGGTGGCGATGACATACACGGCCGTTCCGTCTTGCGAGAAGAACTGCTGCTGGCTGGTTTGGAGGGTTCCATGCGGTACCGGCCCGGCGCACCGTTTATGTACTCCGAAGCGGAGATGCGCTACCAGGTGGCTCAACTACTGCCGTTGTTGTTGAAGAATAAGTTGAAGTACGGCCGTTTCCTGGACATTCTCGTCGCCCATTCCCCACCCTTCGGCATCCACGACAAGCCTGATCTCCCCCACACCGGCTTCAAAATCATGCGTAACCTGCTGCAATGGGTAAAACCAAAGCTCATGCTGCACGGGCACATCCATATTTACCGCCGTGACACCGTCACTGTGTCCAAATTTGAAGAAACAACCATCATCAACGTCTACCCATACCGCATCATTGATTTTAATAATTTGCCGGAACCTCAAGAAGCATAGAGAGGGTCAAAAAATGTATTAGACCTCTTGCATAAGTAGAAAATTAGGCATAATTGCTGGATGAAATATGCTGAGATTCAAAACTTATCCGATGCGAAATTTAAACGTTTAACGGGTGTGCCACACCCAATCTTTAAACAAATGGTGGCTATTCTAGAAAAAACAATGCCCACCTTTGGTAGACCACCTAAATTGTCACGGGCAGACCAACTCTTGTTGACCCTGATGTACTGGCGAGAGTATCGTACCCAGTTTCATATCAGCCAGGCCTATGGGATTAGCGAGTCAGCCGTTTGCCGGACAATCCAGCAAATTGAAAACAGGCTTGTCGAGTCAGGGCAATTCACATTGCCTGGCAAGAAAAAGTTGCAAACTAGCGATACGCTCATCGAAGTTGTCATTGTTGATGCCACCGAACAACCGATAGAACGACCCAAAAAAACAAAAGAGGCACTTTAGTGGCAAGAAAAAGTGCCATACGCAAAAAGCGCAGGTCATCGTCAACTTAACAACCCTGGAAATTGTGACCACAGCCTTTAGTGAAGGCAAGAAACATGATTTCAATCTGTTCAAAGAGAATGGCCAAGGGATGGTACAAACTATCACTTGCTTAGCTGATTCAGGATATCAAGGCATCGCTAAGCTTCACAAGAATAGCCAAACGCCCAAAAAGAAATCTAAGCATCATCCTCTCACTAAAGAGGAGAAAGCAGCGAATCGGGCATTGGCGAAAGCCAGAATCTATGGTGAGCATGTGATAGGCAAGCTCAAGATATTTCGTATTTTGAAAGAGCGATATCGCAATCGCCGCAAACGGTTTGGTTTGCGATTCAACTTGATTGCTTCGATTTACAATCTGTCACTTGGAGTAAAGTGACTTATGCAAGAAGTCTATTGATTTAAGAGGCTACAATGTCTTCCTGGAAGGGAAATCCTTTTGGACAAACATTTGATTGAGTTGAAATTGACCCATATAGGTTTCTGTTTACCCAAAACACAAACTAATTTATGTCAAATTTGGTTTGATTCACAATTTATTATAATATTGTTAGAATATTCTCAAACCAGTTCAATACGAGAGATTATGTCAAATCTAGACCAGCAATTACAAGAATTGATTTCTCAAGCCTTCGATAAAGATGAATTTATAGACCTGTGCAAAACCCTAAGTGTCAATTATGAAAATCTGTCCGGGGATATCCTTCGCACAAAAATAAGCAAATTGATAGGCTTCATGGTGAGGAGGGGAAGATTAGCAGAGCTCATTGAAACATGTTCTCGTGAACGCCCGCACCTCAGTTGGCCGATTCCAAGTAGACCAAAGACATCAGATGTTCGAGCTTGCCCAACAGATTTGGAGGACTTCATTAATAAAGAAGAACAATGTGCTCGCATTGTACAACGGGAGACCTTAATTCAATCTCTAGCAGCATGGATAGAAAAAGAGAAAATGATTGTTCTATCAGGACATCCTATGGTGGGAAAGTCAAGGCTAATGAGGCATTTGAGTAGCAAATTGAATGATGACTTTGTTCCCTTGATGATTGATGCCAAAACTCTTGTCTTTAATGATATAGATGATTTTGCTTATTCTTTTGTGCATGAAATAACCAGAGCTTATCATGAATGGGCAGAACCTAGGAAACTAAGCTATCCGCCTTTATCAGATTTCCGCGGTGGGCAGGGAGAATCATCTTTTTGGCAGCATTGGCAAAAAATAATGAGTCTTGAGTTGTCACGAAAATTGGTTTTGATAATTGATGAAATAGATGTTTTTTTGGACATTAAAGATGATGAGGTTAGCAAAAAGATTAGCGACATTTTTAGGAAATTATTGCAGAATCCACAAGATTTAAGTGCAATCTTGGTTGGCTCGGAAAACATACATGGCAGTCAAAATGATCCCTTTAAAGCCCTGATTCAAGATGCGTTTATGCATCAGATTGGGCACTATACCGAGGGAGAATTATCAGAGATATTCAAGGCCATGCAGAAATATTTCGATATCGAGCCAAGCACACTCAAGTATTTATCCGCTATTTGTAACGGACACCTTGGGTCTATTAGTATCTTGTGCGAAGCAATGTTTTCTTATGTTCGTCAGAATAATAAAAGTAAATTGGGTCGTGATGATATTGGCTATATAGTCGAACTGATACTTGAATTGGCTGAAGAAAGGTTGCCGGATATTGGTCAAAGGCTGTCAACCAATGAACTCTTAGTGGCTTATCTGATTAGTTTGACCATGACCGGAAAGCTGAAACAGGGGAATCACGTTTATTCCACGCAAGAATTGGCTGTGTTACCAGAGCACGACGAATATGTTAAAGGTTTTGTAGATCAATATTTTGCCAATATGAAGCTAAATTTAACGAATATTAGAATAGGTATTGAAGGTCTAGCTGAGCGTGAATGGATACTCCGTAAGCATAAAGTAGATAGCACATTTCATCTCAAATTTGGCTTATTTCCGTTATGGCTTGGGCAAAAAGATATAGACCCCACACGATTTATGGTGAAGTAAAAATGAAAAACATATTGGCTATTCCCTTTAACGTGGGCACACCTATTTATGATCCGGCTGATTTCATGGGGCGGCATGAAGCCATAGATAAACTAATTCGTGCGATGACTCTCTTGGAGAATGTCTCCATTCAAGGAGAAAGGCGAACTGGAAAGACATCAATTTTACTCTATGCAAGCCACCCAAAATCTGATATAGCAATTGGAATACCTGCAAATCACATACCTGTTTACATAGATTTTCAACCACTTACAAAACTTAAGTTAGTTGAAATTTGGAGTGAAATTGTCAGGAAGATTGCTGATCAGACTATGGAGCGTAATCCAGAAAACAAAAAACTTGCGGATGAGTTTCAACAAACTATAAAACCATTTTTAAAAGAAGTGGAAATTAGATTGATACATTTAGGTCTAACACAGGCCTTTGAGCATTATAGACAAGCCAATCTTAAAATTAATCTATTATTTGATGAATTCGATCTCTTAGTGAACAATCGCGAAGTGGATGATAGCTTTTTTAATATTCTTCGAAGCTTTGTTAATGAACGTGATCCTATACTAAGTTATGTTATTTCTACACGCGCTGGTTTGGAATCTTTGCAGCAAGTTACAGCAAGAAAAAGCTCTCCTTTTGCTAATGTTTTTACGACATACAGAGTTGGCCGTTTTACATCTGTAGAGGTTGAACAGATCATAACAAACTATTTGTCACGAATTCCTGGCGGCGAAAAATTAGCTGATAATTTATTAAATGAATTGTCCTTTCTTTACGATTTAACCGGCTTCCATCCATATTTTCTTCAAAATCTTTGTTATCATCTTTGTGCATATGTTGATGAACCTCAATGGCCACGTAGCGCATCATTTGAAGATGCTCTTGCTGCGTACAAAAATGATATATCAAAGCGATTCGCAGAATACTGGAAATTCTCATCCGAAGAAGAAAAATATTTCTTAAAAGAACTTGTTGACAAGCCGCAAGAATTAACACCTCAGCTTAAAGTCCTTCAAGATCGGGCTCTTATTGTTCCTTCTCTATCTACTGATAATGTCCCCAAATGGCAATTAGTTTCACCTTTTTTTGCAGAGTGGATTCAGAGTGAGCATAAAGTGAGCGCAAAATATTTTATTTGTTACCATAAAGGCTCTTTGCTTTCCACAGAATTAGCTGACTATATTAAAACAGAATTACTTAATAGAGGGCATGATGTAGATTGTCACTCTCATGCAGAAATTTCTTGGGGTGAGGAAATAGAACAATCCCTTCGAGAATCAGACTATTTATTCTTTTTGTTAGAACAGAACGCCGCTTCTTCAGAATCAATACAGTTTATCATTGAACGCGCCTATCAATATCATAAAAGACAAGGGAAACCTAAATTAATCACTGCTAGAGTAGGCTATGATGATGTTTTCCCATATTCAATTAGCAAGATACTTAACTCATCACAGGTGATTTCTTTGGGAGGAGAACAGGACAAATCCCAGATATTAAACAATATTCTGCACGTATTAGCACTTGAACAACCGGAACGAACGATAAGCCCCAAAATAAATTCAGATGGGAATGTCATTGTTTCTGAAGATGGACATATTCTTTTTGACGTAAATGTTGATTTCCCACCATTGCCGGAATTTGATCCCCGTTTGCTCGATGAATTGGTCGCGCCAGGCGGCACGGTGAAGCTGCGCGATACTTTTTACATTTCTCGTGATCATGATAAAGAGCTGCAGCGGCAGGTTATGCGCCCTGGAACCATCACCACTATCCGCGCTCCACGTCAGACGGGCAAGAGTTCTATGCTTGTGAGAGGGTTACATCATGCTCAGAAAAACGGTTTGCAAACGATCCTTATTGATCTACAAAGTATAGAAAGAGATTATTTACAAAGCTATGAGACTTTTCTTCATTATATTGCGACCCATCTGGTTCGGAAATTACGCTTGAATTTAACGGAAGTTGATAAGGCATGGCAGGGACCGTTAGGTGTACAAGATAAACTGACCTATCTGCTAGAAGATTCGATCTTACCCAAGATGAAACAACCAATTGTTTTGGGTATTGATGAAGCAGACCGTCTAGTAGAAACAAATTACCATACCAACTTTTTTGGCCTTATTCGCTCGTGGCACAATTCTGCAGCTTACAATGAAATATGGGAAAAACTTGTTATAGTTCTGGTCATTGCCACCGAACCGTATCTGCTCATTGCCGACATCAACCAGTCTCCCTTTAATGTAGGCACCAAACTTTATTTAAAGGATTTTAGCTCAGAACAAGTGCGTGATTTGAATCAGCGGCACAATAGTCCGGTTTCCGACGAGCATTTCGCCGAATTCTATGACTTGGTTGGGGGTCAACCTTACCTCACACGTCGTGCCTTATACACATTGGCCAATGAAAATGTAGGGTGGGAAACATTTTTTAATGGCGCTGCCACCGACGGAGGCCCCTTTGCTGACCATTTACGGCGGCAATTGTGGCTGCTGCGCGAAGAACCAGAACTACAGGCAACACTGAAACAGGCAATACTGGGCGAACCGTGCCAAAATGAAGCTGCTCGCTTTCGCTTGTTGCGTGGAGGGCTTATCAAAAGCACTGGTGACGTTTGCGAATGTCGGTGCGACCTTTACCGTCGCTATTTTGCGGATAAGTTGCTGCGTTAAGGACGTATCGTCTTGACTCTAAATGCACAAAATCCCCCAAAAAAGTCACATGATTATTTAGACTTCTTTGTCGCTGGCGGGGCGATGCGTAAGGGTGCCCCTTCCTACATCACCCGGCCCGCAGATGAACAACTACAGCAAGCTGCACGTCGCGGCGAGTTTTGTTACGTGCTCACACCACGGCAGATGGGTAAATCGAGCATGATGGTTCGTGCCTCAGCTCATTTGGAGGAGGATGGTTACCGCACCGTGGTTATTGATCTGACCCAGATCGGGACGACGGCAACAATGGATCAGTGGTATATTGGCTTTTTGTTGCGCGTTGTCTCCAAGCTGAAGCTCACCGTTGACTTAAGCGATTGGTGGCAGACACATCATAGATTGCCTGTTGTGCAGCGCTTTAGCCAATTCTTCCAGGAAGTCGTTCTTGCCCAGGTTTCAGACACCGTCGTTATTTTTGTGGATGAAATTGACTATTCCTTGGGCCTCGACTTTGCCGCCGACTTTTTTGCCGCCGTGCGCTCTATATTCAATGCTCGTTCTCGTACCCCTGTATTTAATCGTTTGACCTTTATTTTCTTGGGGGTGGCCACGCCTTTTGATTTAGCCGACAGTGAAAGCAGCGCGCCCTTTAATATTGGTCGGGCGATACCGCTCGACGAATTTTCACAAAAGGATGCCCATATTCTTTATGAAGGATTGCAGGCTGTTATTCCCGATTCCGCCAAAGAGGTTTTTGAGCGTATCTTCTATTGGACAAACGGTCATCCCTTCCTCACGCAGCGTTTGTGTAAAGAAATATCCATTTCAGAAACAGCCATATGGGACAGCGATGCTGTAGACCAATTGGTGCAACGCCTTTTCTTATCTGACAAGGCAAAAAACGAAACAAATCTACAATTTATTCGCGGCTACGTTACTGACCATAAGATGCGGTCGCAAATGTTGAAACTGTATGCTCAAGTGTATCAGGGGAACCGTGTCCGTGAAGAAAAAAGATCATATGTCCAAAACCTAATGAAGGTAATTGGCTTATTGACAACTGCATCTGGTTTGCCGCCACGTTCGCTGATGGTGCGTAACCGCATTTATGAAAAGGCTTTTGATCAGGCATGGATTGAGGAAACAAGAGGTACTCCTCAACAAATAGAACCTCTATCCAAGCCAAAATGGATATTCTGGCTCAGTGCCACAGTTATTGTGTTGCTTCTCATCGTTGCTGCCCTGTTTGGACTTGGTGTCTTGCCAATTGACGATAAAACAACGACGAATACACTGGTTCCAACTGAAGTTTCCGTGGAATCAACTGCAACAGATACGCCATTACCCACCAACACAGCCACTGCAACCACTAGGGCGACAGCGGTAGATACGGCCACGCCCTCAGCCACACCAGTACCAACGATTTCACCTGCTCTACTACCCGTACCAGAGCTGCAAAACAACCTTTGCAGTGGTGAAATTACCATTTACAAGAGTGGGGATCCTATTCTTTTTGAATGGTATTGGGCAGGCAGTCTCAGTGGACAAAACTATCTAGAAATTCGCATTGGGCCGGAGAACGATTTAGGATACCGACTAGCAGTGTCCGCTCCTCTTTCCGATAATCACTGGTCATATTACGTTACTTCCCAAGAAGTATTCAATCGGTATCCCATTGATGCTTCGTTCCATTGGCAAATTGTCGTTATGTCTGAAAATCAAATTACGGAGTTGTCACGCTCAATTTATGGATGTTTTAATAAGCAATGATTAACTTTCCCCTTGCTCTATTTCGGGAGCACACACACACTAAATAACAAATTGCTTTGAGATTCAGGAATAAAATGGCTAATACAACAAGTTTACACCAATCTATAATCTTTCGTGCTGGCGGCACTTTGGCCGCTGACAGCCCGTCTTACGTAGTTCGCAATGCTGACAGGAACTTGTATGAGTTTGTTTTGGCAGGACATTTCTGTTACGCACTAACCACAAGGCAGATGGGCAAATCCAGCCTGATGATCCGCACTGCGGATCGCTTGGAGCAAGTAGGGATAGGCACGGCAATTATAGATTTGTCGGCATTGGGCACGGAAGCGACGGTAGATCAATGGTATTTGGGTTTGCTCACTTATTTGCAGAAACAGTTTAAGTTGCAAGTGGACGTAGAGCAATGGTGGACGGAATATGGTGCCATTCCCCCTGCACAGCGATTTGTGGAGTTTTTGCGCGATGTTGTCTTGAAAGAACAAGAGGGGCAGGTGGTCATCTTCATTGACGAAATTGATACCACACTCAGGCTTGAGTTCTCCGATGACTTTTTTGCTGCCATCCGTTCCGTTTACAATGCCCGTGCCCTTGAGCCAGTCTATGAGCGTCTGGTTTTTGTCTTACTTGGCGTGGCTACCCCCACCGATTTAATGAAAGATCGGCGGCGCACCCCTTTTAACATTGGCAAGCACATTGACCTAAATGAATTCCTTCTTGAAGATCTAAATAAAGAGCCGACGCTGCACCGTTATGAAGAGGCGTTAGAGCTGCTCTATCCGGGACAAGGTGAGTTTATCTTGCAGCGCATCTTCCATTGGGCCAATGGCCATCCTTACCTGACACAGCGGCTTTGCTTACTCGTTGCCGAACGCAAACCGTACAAAAGGGATCGCTGGATAGAGAGCGAAATTGATGGCATAGTGGATAGACAGTTTCTCTCTGCCCGTGAGGATGATCCCAACATCAACTTTGTGGTCAATAAGATAACAAAACATCCGCAAAAAGAGGATTTACTTAAGTTGTATCGGCGTATCTTTAATGGCGAAAAAGTGCAGGACAATAAACGCTCTTATTTACATACACAGTTGAAATTAACCGGCTTGGTCATCCCGGATGGGGAAGGGAATTTGATCGTCGGCAATCTTATTTACCACACCATCTTCAACCTCAATTGGATTACAGTCAATCTGCCCAAAGATTTTCCACGTTATATGCGGTATATCATCCCCGCAGCTATCGTTGCGCTCATCGCTTTGATCATCATCGCTATCAGTTTGATTAGGGGAAATGCACCCACAGAACCTACGGCGATCCCGATAGTGGTGCCCTCAGAAGCAACCACTGCTGTTCCCGAACCCACGGACACCCAACCATCTAGCACACCTGAAGTCATTGTGATCACCAATACGCCGCTGCCCACATCACCAACACAGACTCCAGAACCAACCAGTACAGCCACAGCGGCGAGTACGCAAACAGCTACGGCAACCAATACAGATACCCCAGTTCCTTCAAACCTGGCTCTCGTGAATGGTTTGGCGGATGTTTTCCTGGCACCTAGCGAGAACTTCCCGGTATTAGACACGCTGTCAGCCGGTGAAAACGTGTTTGTTATGGGACGGGCGACAACGCGGGGATGGTTGCTGGTGGAAGTGGATGGAGTTCAAGGCTTTGCTGTCGGCCAGTTCTTTGATCTCTTAATGGATGAAGCATCCTTGCCACTTGCACCAACCCCTAATCAAGCGCTTGTACTTGTTTCTGCCAGCTTGTTTTCTAGACCCTCGGCACAATCAATCCAACTCACTTTTGCCCAATCGGGAGAATTATTAACGGTTGTTGGCCGCGATAGCAACTCTAACTGGTTGGTTGTGGAAAATGTTGATGGTGTACGTGGGTTTACGCTTATTGTGAGCCAGAGCCTGGGTCAATTATTGGATTGGCCTGCTTCGCCAGCGGAGCTTGAGGCGTTGTCAGTGTTTACAGAGTTTCCCACGCCAACGCCATCTGGTGGGTAAAGTTGGTGGAGCCCAAGCTTGCTTACAACTGAGGATATAAATGCGCCACGTGTAATAGGAGATGTGGGCATTATACTACCAGGCAGAATATGAACGTTAACGGCCGTTCCCTAACCACAATTGACTCTCCGAAAATTTCTTGACGGCCGTTTCCCACCGACGTACACTCCCCCAGGAAGTATTGCACCAAGCACGAAGGAGCTGATTCATGTTCGCCAAGCTGGGAGCCAGCCTTAACCTCCAGCAATCAATTGCACCCGCCATCCGGTACCTGCAACGCCCGCTCCACCTCTTCCGCACCTATGATCGGGCCAACCTGCGCCCAGATATTCTTGCGGGTCTGACGGTGGCCGTCATTTTGCTGCCCCAATCCATTGCCTTTACCCTGGTTGCCGAACTGCCGCCACAGATGGGACTGTATGCCGCTATTTTGGGGGCCATCGTGGGGGCGCTGTGGGGTTCCTCTGACCAGATGCACACCGGGCCAGCCAATGCCATCTCGCTGCTCATCGCCAGTTCGTTAACGGCCGTTGTGGCTCCAGGCACCCCGGCATACGCCATCGCTGCGGGCATGATGGCCGTCATGGTAGGCGTGTTCCAATTGGGGATGGGTCTGGTGCGGCTGGGCATGTTGGTGAACTTTGTCTCCCACTCGGTCATTGTGGGCTTTGCTAGCGGCGCAGGTGTTTTAATTGCCCTCAAGCAATTTCAGCCGCTGTTGGGCTTGCCTTCTGGCGGGGGTGGTACGATTGGCACTTTAACCAATATTGCCAACCAAATCAATAACTTGCACCTTCCCACAACGGCCGTAGGCGTTGGCACCATGATTCTCTTATTGATTCTGCGGCGGCTCAATCGGCGCTTGCCCTCGCCCTTGATTGTTATGATTTTAGCCTCGCTGGTTGTCTTTTTTCTGAGCCTGAACGAGCAAGGCGTTGCGGTCATTGGTCAACTATCGGCTTCCCTGCCGCCGCTGGCCGATTTGCCTTTGTTTAGCCTGGAACTGATTAGCAAGCTGTCGGCTGGAGCGTTGGCGGTGGGGGCGATTGGTTTGGTAGAAACGGCCGCAATTGCCCGTTCAATGGCGGCACAAACGGGCCAGCGGCTAGACAGTAACCAGGAGTTTGTGGGGCAGGGGATGGCGAACATCGTCATGGGCTTTTTTTCCGGGTATCCGGGAGCAGGCTCGTTTTCGCGATCGGCCGTAAATTTTACAGCGGGTGCCAAAACGCCGATGTCGGCGATCTTTTCTGGCTTGTTCATGCTCATCGCCCTGTTTGCTTTGGCACCGTTGGCCGCCTTCCTGCCCATTGCCGCCCTCTCCGGTGTACTAATCATTACCGCCTTTGGCATGATCGATCGCGAAGAAATTGCCCGCATCTGGCGCAGCCACCCCGGCGATGCCGCCATCATGGTGATTACGTTAATCGGCACTCTGTTCCTGGCCATTGAATTTGCAGTCTTGCTTGGCATCATCATCTCTTTGGGGCTGTATATTTGGCGCACCAGCACGCCGCGAATTCAGGCCGTTTTGCCAGACGATACGTTTAGCCATTTTATTTACCGTCCAGAAAAAACGCCCTGCCCCCAACTGGCCATCATTGAGGTGTACGGTGACCTCTATTTTGGGGCGGTGAACTATGTTGAAGAGTTCATTACGCATTACGCCGATGCCCACTATGAGCAGCGTTTTTTGTTGCTGCGGCTGGATCATGTAAACACATGCGATTTTAGTGGGATTCATATGCTAGAAACGTTGGTGAAGATGTACCGGGATCAGGGTGGGGATGTGTTTATGGTGGGCACCAATTACCGGGTGCATCAGATGATGGAGTCATCCAATTTTGATGCGTTTTTGGGGGAAAATCATATTTTGGGAGAAGATGAGGCAATTGGGAAGATTTTTTACCAAGAGCTTGATCCGGCGATTTGTATTTACGAATGTCCCATTCGGGCGTTTAAGGAATGCCAAAATTTACCTAAGCGCATAGATGTAGCCAATATCCCGCACCTGGATGAAACGGAAAATGAATACATTCAAACCGTAGAGCCGCTGCAATTGTGGCAGCAGCTTCATCCGGCAAATGGGAATGGTAAATTGGGTGATACGGCCGTTCCCTACGTGGTAGATGTGCGTGAACCCCGTGAATACCGCCAGGGGCACATTGCTGAGGCCCGACTGGTGCCCCTGCCTAAACTGTTGTCAGATGAGGTGAAGTTGCCCGCCGACCGACAAATCGTGCTGGTTTGCCGCAGCGGTCGTCGCAGTCGCCGGGCGGCCGCCGCTTTGCAGCATATCGGCTGCATGAATGTACACATTTTACAAGGCGGTATGCTTGCCTGGAATTCAGCCGGGCTTTTGGAAGCGATAGAATTTTAGACCCTGAGAGAATAAACGTATGCCCTACACTTTTGACGAGCAGCTATCACGCAATATTGGTCTGGATTTAGTGCGCGTAACGGAAACGGCCGCACTCGCCGCTGGCCATTGGGTAGGGTCTGGCGATTTTGCCAACGCCCACCGTGCTGCCACCCGCGCCATGGCCGATGCCCTGAATACCCTGGAAATGAACGGCCGTGTCATCATCGGGGAAGAGCGCAGACTGGGTGAAGATTCTCCTCTGTGCAGCGGCCAACTGGTAGGTACAGGCTCTGGCCCGGAAGTTGATGTGCTGGTAGACCCCATTGATGGCACCAACCGCCTCATTCGCGGCAAGCCAGGAGCGATTTCGGTGGTCGGTATTGCCCCCAGAGGTACCATTTGGTCGCCATTTCCGGCACGGTACATGGAAAAAATAATTACCGACCAAAATGCAGCCCAGGCGCTGGTGCCTCAATGCATGGATGCGCCCGCCGCCTGGACGTTGGCGCTCATAGCCCGTCACAAAAAAAAGTCCGTGCGGGATCTGGGCGTGATTGTGCTGGAACGGCCGCGCAACCAACATTTAATTGATGAAATACGGGAATGCGGGGCAAGGGTTTTGCTGCGAAACGACGGCGATGCTGAAGGGGCGCTTTTAGCCGCTACCAAAGATGCTGATGTAGACGTGCTCATGGGCATCGGTGGCGCTTCGCAAGGTGTGTTGGCCGCTTGCGCCGTAAAAGCATCGGGCGGGGCAATGCTGGCCCGGCTAAAACCGCAAGATGCCACCGAACGGGACAACATTCGCGAAGCTGGCCTGGATATGGAGCGGATTCTGACCTGTTCCGAATTAGTAAACAGCAATCAAATCTTTTTTGCAGCAACCAGCATTACGGGCAGCCCGCTGCTGCGCTCCATGCAGTTTTGGGGCAATTATGCCTCTACGCACTCACTGCTCATCCGCTCCGAGACGGGGACGCGCCGCTTTATTCATGCCGAACACGGCACCCATTTGTGAGTTTGTTATTCACTGGTGGGGGGAGACGGCCGTATTCCATAAGATTGCAGCGTTTCCGGGTGAAATAGCCAGGCCAGCCCCAAAAGCGGCTGTAGCAACGGGAAAAAGCCATAATCAATGCCAAACCAGCGCCAAACCGTACTGCCAACCAGCTCTGGATTGATGATACTCAACGTACCCACAATGAGCGTCATCAGTGACTCAAACCCCAGCACCAGCACCGAAAGCCACCACGCCCAGCGCCGCCGATAAGCAAAACCAATGGTTGCCGTCAGGTAGCATAGCGCCGCTACGGCGCTTAACGCTGGCCCTGTGTAGCTGGCGACGCCTTCCTTCAAAAAAAGCTGGTACACTGAGCGAAAGCCTGTAGAAAGTGCCAAAACCGGGTAGGAAACCGCCAAAATGGTGCCCGCCCGTCGAATAAAGGGCGAACGTATATCTTGTGGTAAATCAGATTGTGTGGATAACTGTTTGGAAGAATGTTTCATGTTGCCAATTTTAGCATGAAGGTTGCAAATTTCCCCTTTATGTTGGCATTAGATTAAAATACCCAAGGTTACACTCGCACGAGACAATATTTATGTAAAAACTAAAAAGATATTTGAATAAGAATGAGGGCGAAATTGGTTTTTACTTGAGCGAATCACAGAGAAATCGCCCTTCGTTTTTCAAACCACTTTCTGTGATTTGCTTAACGAGGAACAGAATGGATTCAACACCTGATAAACATTCAAATGATTTTGCTTATCCGCCGCCGCCACAAGATACAGATCTGGAACATGTGTGGGAATTTGCTGGCCAACGTTTGGATAGTGGCAACTTTACCAATGCTATGATCCACTTTTATCGTGGTGAAATGTCCCGCTCCAACGTTTGGCGACAGCGGTTGGATGCCACGACCAATTGGGCAGTGATTACCACTGGTGCGGCGCTAACCTTTGTGTTTAGCGATGCCAGCCATACTGCCTCCATTTTACTGATTGATTCGATGTTTGTGCTGCTATTTCTGTTTATTGAGGCACGCCGCTACCGCTATTATGAGATGTGGACAAACCGGGTGCGGTTAATGGAGAAAAACTTTTTTGTGGGTTTGTTGTCGCCCCCCTTTATGCCGCATGCCGATTGGGCAGACAAGATCAGTGAAAGTTTAAACAATCCCCGATTTCCCATAGGATTGTTAGAGGCGCTAGGGCGGCGTTATCGGCGAAATTACGCACCCATTTTCCTCATTTTGGCTGTGAGCTGGATTGGCAAAACGTATATGCATCCGGTGGCAGTGAACAGTTGGGCCGAATATGTGGCGCGTTCGGCAATGGGGCCAATTCCAGGCTGGTTGGTTCTTGCCGCAGGGTTTATTTTTAATGGGGCACTCATTGCCTTGGGCATGTTTACCGCTGGTTTGCAGCAGACTCAGGGGGAAGTGTTGTCATCTACGACGTCCCGGTGGAGCAATTTTTTGAGCCGTCTACGTCGCATTACGTGGGATACGTTTGAAACGGAAGTGCCCCGCATGGCTCGGTTTGATTCGCGTAAGCAGCTCGCTTACATTATTTCAGACAACATTGAAGCGGTGAGCCAGCGGTTAATGAAGGAATTGGGGCGAGGCGTTACGTTGATCAACGCAAAGGGGATGTACACGGGCAAAGAGCATGGGGTATTGATGTGTGCTTTGGAAGCGCGGCAAAAATCCCAGTTGCGGCGGCTGGTGTACCAGGCTGATCCTCATGCCTTCGTAATTTTGACGCCAGTTGAAGATGTGCGTGGCGGTGGTTTTCGGCCTTTAGAGACGTGATTCTTTTAAGGAGACGATACTGACTGTCGTTGACCGCCATGAATGAAAATCAACAGATTTCGCAGATTACATAGATTTGGCTTTAATCTGCGAAATCTGTGGATTAGTTACGAAGGATTGCTATGTCTGACTTTTTTCCGGGAAATGAACCATTGGTAGCCATGCCAGAACCGAAGCGCCCTAGCGGCTGCCGCATTGCGCTGACGTTATTGGCGGTGCTGGCCTTGCTGGTAATGTCGGCAAGTGGGGCCATTTGGTATTTCTTTTTTAGGGAAAAGGCGGAGCCGGGTGCGGTGAATGCGCCTGTTGTGGTGGCAACGGCCGTTCCTCTGGATGCTACCCAAACGGTCGAAACCATAGAACCAGATGCCGCAGACTCTCCGACGGTTCCCACCGTCACCTCGCCGGCGCTGGTTGGTCAGCCACCTGCCGACGGCATCAACCGCATTGTGTATGTGAATGAGGCGGGCCAACTGGTTACCCTGGCCTCCGACGGCAGCGACGTGCGCCAACTTACGGATGAACCACTCCGTTTTCAGTTTCCGGCCTGGTCGCCAGACGGCCGTTCTATTGCAGCCATCGGGGCAAATCGGGGTGGTGCCGGGTTGTTTGTGTTGGCAGATTCTGCTGTGGGCGATTTTCCTGCGCCGCTGTATGCCGATGCCGAGCAAGGACCATTTTACCTTTACTGGTCACCCGACAGCCGCCAGGTGAGCTTTTTGGCCAACCACCCGGATGGCATGGGGCTACATCTGGTGCAGGCCGATGGCTCTGCTGACAGCCGCTTGCTCACCACTGGCGGGCCAGTTTATTGGCAGTGGCTGGCCGACAGCGCCCAAATCTTTATCCACAGCGGCTTTTCTGGTGATGCGTCGCGCCTGGAAATTGTGGCTGCCGATGGCAATGGGGAAGGGAACAGTGTCGCTTCGCCAGGGTTCTTTCAGGCACCCGGTATTTCGGCAGACGGCCGTTACCTGGCCTACGCCGAGGTGTTAACCGGCAACAGCAATCTGGTGGTGATAGATACCGAATCCGAGGCAACGGTGCAGCAGCGGCACGCGGGGCAGGTGGCGCTGGCCTGGAGCCCCACGGCAAACCAGCTTGCTTTCACCAACGGCACCGAGCCAGACAGCGTTAGTTTTGTGGGGCCGTTGCGTTTGCTGGATGCTGTCACTGGCGAAGTGAGGCTCATTAGCAGTGAACCCATCGTCGCCTTCTTTTGGTCGCCAGACGGCCGTTACCTGGCAGCTATTAGTGTTTTGCGCAGTGGTGAAGGTGACATTAACGCCCAAGAAGGCAGCAAGGTTTGGGCGGGTAAGCCCCTTCAGCAGGGCAATTTGCCTCAGCTTCGCCTGCTGGTTTATGATGTGGCGGCTGGCGAAGGGCGCGTACTGTTCAACTTTGTGCCCACCTTCACCTTTGCCACCCAGTTTTTGCCCTTTTTCGACCAATATGCTTTAAGTCATCAGCTCTGGTCGCCGGACAGCCGCGCTTTGGTATTGCCAATGGAAGAAAACGGCCGTAACCAAATATTCATCATCAACATTGTGACAGGCCAAAAACGGTATCTTGCCGATGGCACGATGCCTTTTTGGAGTCCTCGATAGGCTTGGAGAACTGTTTATGCAAAATGGCAATGCTTTCCGCACCTTTACCGATGAGACAGCCCATTATTTAGCTGGGCTCAAGGTGGTCATCTACTATGCCGAACCGATCCCTTCAGCCACCGATGAGCGGCTGCGATTAATTGTAGATCAATTTTTGGGGGGAACGGCCGTTGAGCAAGCACAGTTTCAGGCTGGGTTGATACCAGCGCATCGTTCCCTATTTGGCATTTACGGGCACAGGGCCGCCACCCTGGCTGTACGCCAAAACAGCCGCGATTGGCTGCTTTCCGGGTTGGTAGGAGCCGTCATTGCCAACTACATCATCCCACCCAAACGCAACGTGGAGGTGAGCTTGGCTGTGTACCACCATTGTGCCCGAAAGATTGGCGAATCCCCGGCAGAGCTATTTGCCGAGGCGGCCAATTATGCCCGGCCAGATTTGGTGCAAAAGCTGCATCAATTCGGCCGTCGGGCAGATGTTCACCTGAAGCAATTTGGCTGGCAGGAACAAAAAACCCCGGAAGGCGTCCGTTATAAATTTTCCTGGTAAAGTACAGGTGATTTTCAGAAAGGAACGCTGTTGCTTGCCAACGTCAAGAACAGCTACAATGAGTTAAGATAACGATATGGGAGAGTATGATGAACGTTCGTTGTAATTATTGCCGTCAATCTTTTAATCTGAGCCGCGATTATTTGGCCGATGCCCTGGCCAAAGCGAAGGAATCCAAACAAAAAACGCATTCGGTTGAATGTATCAACTGTCGGAAGATGATTAAAGTGCCTGTGGCTCAAATGAAACGGTACCTGCCGGAGCCGCGCTCTGAGGACTAATCTGTGTAAAGTTTGTTTTGTTGAATATAGCGGGAGACGGCCGTTGGCAGCAAATAGGTCGCCTCATGTCCATCTTTAATCCAGGCACGGATGGTTGTTGCCGAGATGGAAAGTGTGGGGCCATCTAGCAGGTCAACGGCCGTTTTTATGCCAGGAACGGCCGTTTCCAAAGTTTCCCACGCAATGGTTGCCCCTGGCCGCGGCAACACCCCCAGCCGACATTGTGTAATCAGCCGCGCCGGTTCCACCCAGGTCGGCAAATCGCGCAACGAATCCCCCCCAATCAGCAGCCAAAACGCCGCGTCTGGATACTTTTCCTGCAGCAGCGGCAGCAGCGTTACCGTTGTGTGTGGCGCAGGCCGGGTGGAATCAGTTGTGTCTAAAACAAAGTTGGGATTGTCTTGAATGGCCAGGGAGATCATTTGCAGGCGGTGGGAAACGGCCGTAATCACCTTCCCCAGCTTATGCACCGGCTCCCCCGCTGGTAAAAACAGCACCCTGTCTAACCCTAGCTGCACCCGCGCCGATTCAGCTAGCCACAAATGCCCCCAATGCGGCGGGTCAAACGTCCCGCCCAGCAGCCCGATCCTACTCACCCCACTCCAGCTCTTCCTCGCCAATGTACACCGGATCGCCCACAGCCACGCCCGCTTCCGTTAGCGCCTGCGAAATGCCCATAGACTCCAAAATTTTCTGGAAACGCACCACCGTTGCATCAAATTCAAAATAGGTCATCGCCGCCACGCGCTCAATTTGCTTGCCGCGCACGCGCCAGCCATCCCCTTCACGCTCAATGGTAAACCCTTCGTCATTTTCTGCCCGAATGACGGTAATTTCATCTGTGTGGCGCGTTTGGGCTGGCGGCGCTTCGTCCAACATGCGGCGAACGCGGTACAGCATTTGCCGCACATTTTGCTGCGTGGCCGCCGAAATTGCCATGAACGGATAGCCCGCCTTCTTGATTTCTTCCTCGATGAGCGGTTCCCAGGCAATGGCGTCTGGCAAATCCATCTTGTTGAGGACCACGAGTTGCGGCCGTTTTTCCAGCGCAATGTCGTACAAAGCCAACTCCTGGTTAATCATCGCCCAATCTTCCAGCGGCTCCTTGGCTGACCCATCCAGCAGATGAATCAGCACCCGCGTGCGCTCCACATGGCGCAAAAAGTCATGCCCCAAGCCCACACCGCTGGCCGCCCCTTCAATCAAACCGGGAATATCGGCCACCACAAACGTCTCAAAATCATCCATCTCCACCACGCCCAAATTAGGTTGCAGCGTGGTGAACGGGTAGTTTGCCACTTTTGGCGTGGCGCCACTAATCACCGAAAGCAGCGTAGATTTGCCCGCATTCGGCACGCCCACAATGCCCACATCGGCAATGAGCTTTAGCTCCAGCGTGACCCACAGCTCTTCGCCCGGTTCGCCCCGTTCGGCGATGCGTGGCGCCTGGTTGACGCTGCTGGCAAAGCGAGCATTGCCTCGGCCTCCCTTGCCGCCTTGCAGCACCAAAATCTCCTGGTCTTCAGAGGTGATGTCGGCCAGCAGGTTGCCCGTTTCGGCCTCCCGAATGATGGTGCCTGCGGGTACTTCGATGCGCAAATTCTCGCCGCGCTTGCCGTGGCGATTGGCTTTGCTGCCATGGACACCATGATCGGCCTTGAAGTGGGCCTGGCGGTTAAAGCGCATCAGGCTGTTTAGATGGCGATTGCCGGCAAAGATGATGCTGCCGCCATCGCCGCCGTCGCCGCCGTCAGGGCCGCCAAGGGGCACGTGCTTTTCCCGGCGGAAGCTAATCATGCCGTCGCCGCCGTTGCCGCTGCGAATGTAAATTTTGGCCTGGTCAAAAAACATACTAGTTATCTTTTGAATCTAACAGCTGCCGCAACGCACTCAAGCGTGGGTCAATCGGTTCTGCTTCGCAGCTGCAATTTCCTTTGTTTAGATTTTGCCCACACTCCATGCACAAGCCGTGGCAGTCGGGTTTGCAAATTGGCTGGATTGGGGTTTCCAGAACGGTTAGCTCGCGTACCAGTGGCGCTATATCAATAAAACCATCTTCGCCGATGATGTATTCACCTTCTGGGGCGGTGTGCGGCGGGTAATAAAACAGATCGTCCAGCTTTAAATCAACGGGCACGATCGCTTCTTCCAGGCAGCGCACACATTCTGCACCCAGGGTGCTGCGCAGCACCCCGCTCAGGTAGACGCCTTCAGAGGTGCGTGTGGCGGTAAATGTGCCTGCCAATGGGCTTAATGTTAAATCTTCTACCTCAATGGTGGGGTAGTTCAGTTCGATGGTCCGGCTGGTGCCTAAGGTGGCTTCCAAAAAGAAGCCGAAGTTGAAGCGTAGCCGGGAAGGGCGTTTATTTGACATGGGGTCCCTCCCTTCTGAAAAGTTTAGGAATGGAGTATAACATACGCTTTTAGAAACAAGAAAAAGGCTCATAAATGACAAAACTTTTGGTTGCAACACATAACAAGGGCAAAGTAAAAGAGTTCGCCGAGATGCTGGCTGATTTGGACATTGAGTGGCTGAGTCTGGATGATGTGGGCGTAACCGAGGATGTGGCGGAGACGGGCAGCACCTTCCGGGCGAACAGCGTGCTGAAGGCGCAGGCTTACGCGGCAAAGACCGGCTTGCTGACGCTGGCAGATGATTCTGGCTTAGAAGTAGATGCGCTGGATGGCGCACCGGGTGTTTATACGGCAAGGTATGGGGGTGTGGGGTTAACGGCCGTTCAACGTTACCAAAAACTCCTTGACGCAATTAAACAGGTGCCAGACCCGCAACGCACAGCTCGTTTTCGCTGCGTCATTGTGCTGGCTCATCCAGACGGCCGTGTTTTGGGCGAATCTGAGGGTATGTGCGAGGGGCAAATTGCCCTGGCTCCTGCGGGCGAGGGCGGGTTTGGCTACGATCCGGTGTTCTATCTGCCCCGGTTTGGGCAAACGATGGCTCAACTCCCCCCTGGTGAAAAACACAAAATTAGCCATCGAGGGCGAGCGGTGCAGGCCATCGTGCCGCGCCTGCGTGAATTGCTGGCTGGATAAGCTGGTGGGGCAGTATAGCTAGACAGTTATGGCTAGACCGCTTGCCAGAAGTTGCCTGTAAAGTGCATTACGTTGAGCTTGTGTATTGTCTCAACATGCGGCTGTTGTATCTTGAGCGATATGGTTGCACGGTGCTTCACAGAAAACGGCCGTACCTTCCGGCATACTTTAGACATCGTAACAAACTGTTGATTGGTTGGATGTTTTTAGTGATTGAAGGAGTGAATAGATGAAAGCGGTTTTAGTGGTAGACGATAATACGGCCGTACGCATGGTCCTGACCGATATTTTGACGATGGCTTACCCCACGGCTCGTGTGTTACAGGCAGAAAATGGCGCCGACGGGTTGGCGTTGGCGCAAGCAGAGCAGCCTGACCTGGTGCTGATGGACGCGGAAATGCCTGTTCTGGATGGTTTCGCCGCGGCTAAAAAGATGCGTCAAGCTCATGAGACAAAATCTATACCTATCATTGCTATTTCCAGCGGTGCCAGCAACAATGAGTTGGTCACTGGTTTGCGCAGTCTGGCGGATAGTTCGCTGCCCAAGCCTTTTACGGCGGATGATCTGTTTCAAACGGTTTCACGGGTGATGTCGCGCCGGACGATGGTTTTGAGCCACTAGGCGATTTTCAGGATAAATTTGTGGATGAACGGCCGTTTCCAGTGGAAGCAGCCGTTTTTTGTTGGAAAATATTGGAAATTAATCCACAGATTAACGCGGATTGCGCAGATTTTGTACCTTATTATCTGCGCTAATCTGCGAAATCTGCGGATAGTTTTAACATGACGAAGTTGCCAATAATAAAAAGTTTTGCACCAACCGCGCTACCTCTGCTGGTGCTTCCAGCATCATCATGTGCCCCACCTCAGCCATAAGGGCAAATTGAGCATTGGGTAGCTGTTCGGCCAAATATTGACCAAACTTGGGCGGCGTCATCTGGTCATTTTGGCTGCTGATGACCAGCGTGGGCAGGGCGATGTGGGGCAGTTCCTGGCGCAGATCGAACTGGTTGCAGGCGACAAAGTCGCCTAGCATCACTTCTGGGAGGCAGGCCAACATGCTTTGCCGATTGGCTGCTTTCAGGGGGTCGTTGGGTTGGCTACCCCAGTAATATTGGTTGAGCAGGTCAACGGCCGTTTCAAAATCCTCTTCCAGCGCCACCAAAATTTGCGGCGAAACGCTCAGTTTGGCTCCCGTGCCAAGCAAAATCAGTCCAGCGACGGCTGGCGGGGCAGCCAGCCCCACCTGTTGGGCAATCGCCCCACCCATTGAATGCCCCAGGACAAATACGTTTTCCAGGGATAATGCTTCAATAAAATCAAGCACATCTTGCGCGTAGCCAGCGACAGTTTGGCGACCTTGTGGTTGGGAACGGCCGTGTCCAGGCAAATCCAGGGTGTAAACGGCCGTGTTCGGCAAGCGTCGCAGCTCCGCAGGCCAGGTCAGGCGGGAGCTGCCTGCCCCATGAATGAGCAACACGGTGTGATGCGCTCCAGAAGGCAAGTGTGGCGCATAAAAAAGGTCAGTGTGGGGAAGCTGAATTTTAGGCATGATGCAAGTGTACCGACCCAACACTCACAGGACAAGCAAAGGCAGGTTAAGCTATCGGTGAGCATTCATTTTGCTAATTTGTGCGCCACTGAACTGCCCGTTAAAATTCAGCCGGAAGAGAAACACCAAGGAGCAAAAAGGAAGCAATCATGGAACGATTTATTATTGAAGGCGGCCACAAGCTAAGTGGCACCGTGAAGGTCAGCGGCAACAAAAATGCGGCGCTCAAGCTGCTGCCTGCTTGCCTGCTGACAGACCAGCCAGTTGTGCTGCACAACATTCCCCACATTCAAGATGTCATTTTTACGCTGGATTTGTTGGTGGATTTGGGTGTGGAAGTGACCGATTTAGGCGACGGTAGCTGGCGCATTCATGCCGCCAATGTGGCCAAAACGGAGCTGGACAGCACACTGGCCAGCAAAATTCGGGCCTCGTTTGTGTTTTCCGGGCCGATGCTGGCGCGGATGGGGCAGGTAACGCTGCCGCTGCCGGGTGGGGATGTGATTGGCGGACGGCCGTTAGACACCCACATCACGGCGTTAGAGGCTCTGGGAACGGCCGTAGAAATGAAAGAGCGCGGTCTGTTCCACATGAACGCCGATGGGCTGCACGGCGCAGGCTATCTGTTACTCCCGGAGGCCAGCGTTACCGCCACCGAAAACACCGTGATGGCTGCCGCCTTAGCCAAAGGCGAAACCGTCATTGACAATGCCGCTTGCGAACCCCACGTGCGCGATTTGTGCAATTTCCTCAATAGCCTGGGCGCTCAGATCACGGGCATTGGTAGCAACCGGCTCACCATCCAGGGTGTGGAACAGTTGGGTGGGGGAGAATTCCGTATAGGCTCTGATTTTATGGAGGTGGGCAGCTTTATTGGCGCAGCGGCTGTAACCGGTAGCGAAATTCGCATTCAGAATGCGCAGCCAAAAAATTTGGGCATGATTCGCATTGTGTATGAAAAGTTAGGTGTGCATTGGCTTGATGATGGTGACGACATCATTGTGCCAGCCAAGCAATCCATGAAAATCAAACCGGCGTTGGGTGGGCGCATCCCCGAAATTAAGCCGATGCCCTGGCCAGGCTTCCCGCCAGATTTGATGAGCATTGCTGTGGTCATCGCCACGCAGTCGGAAGGGTCTGTGCTGCTGCATGACTGGATGTATGAAAGCCGCTTCTTCTTTGTAGACAATCTCACATTTATGGGGGCGCGTATTGTGCTTTGCGACCCGCATCGGGTGATGATTTTGGGTGGCAACCAGCTAAATGCCAGTCCACACGGTGTGCCTAGCCCTGATATTCGGGCGGGGATGGCGCTGGTGCTGGCTGCGCTTTGCGCCAAAGGGCAAAGCACAATTAACAATATTCAGCAAATTGATCGTGGTTACGAGCAAATTGAACGGAAATTGCAGGGCTTAGGGGCGCGGATTAAGCGGGTTATGTGATTTGGTTCTGATTTTGCTCTGCCAAAACATTTGACCACCCTCTGTGGCTTAGGTATAATTTTCCGTCGTTTGACAGGTGTGAAACTTGTCTTTTTCTTTACCTGATTGAAAACGGCCGTTAAAACCGAGATGATCTTAGCTCAGGGCTTTAAGCCCTGGTTTTTTTAGGAGAACTACTTATGCCAAAGCGTACTTATCAACCAAAAATTCGTCGTCGTATGCGCGTTCACGGGTTTCGTGAGCGCATGAAAACCAAAGGTGGTCGCAAAGTTTTAAAGAGCCGCCGCGCCAAAGGGCGTTACCAGCTAACCGTTAATATGAATGAGCATGTAAAGCGCATTAACTGGAATGGCTCGTCTGCTACTGCTTACCGTGCGCCAAGACGGTTTGGCGGCAGCAAATAGCTTCGGTTGTCTGATGTATGCTGCCAAAGCCGCATCGCCTAACTCGCTCGGATGATGTTGCTTTGGTAAGGCAGCAAGGGCGCGCGTTTCATCATCCGCTTTGTATCTTGCTGGTGCAATCAACAGATAAGGCAACGAGTCGGTTTGCATTTGTTGCCAGTAAGCGGGTGGGCAAGGCAGTGGTGCGGAATCGTGGCAGGCGTTTGTTGCGTGAAGCGGTGCGCTTGCATTTGGATGAAATTCAACCGGGTTGGGATTGTGTATGGATAGCACGGCCGCAACTGCCTCAGGCTGTATATGCTGAGGTGGAAACGGCCGTTTTGCACTTGTTGGGGCGGGCGAAACTCATTACAGGAGTCGCACGTACAGCCTAATGGTTCTTGGCTCAGATTAGCAAATTGTTGAAGTTGGAGAAAATTCAACCCAAGTCCGCCTTTTTTCCCTTCAGATACTGTATGATGTTAGCATGAAGACAATTGCTCTATTTCTCATTCGGCTGTACCAACGCACAATCTCCCGGGTAACGCCACCTAGCTGCCGCTTTTACCCAACTTGTTCCCATTACGGTTACGAAGCGATAGAAAAATATGGTTTTCGCAAGGGCGGGTGGCTGGCGCTGAAACGTATAGGTCGTTGCCATCCGTTTAATCCGGGTGGGTATGATCCAGTTCCGTAACCTGAAAGCGGCATAATTAACTCTAAAATTGCGGAGGCATTCTTTGTTCATTGCAAAACGGCCGTACACACGGCTCACAATTTTACTACTAATCTTGGCGACATTCGCCCTTACGGCGTGTTCTGGTTCGCGGGTTCCTGCCAATTGGCCAGGCTTATCTACCGATGGTGAAAATTTATATGTAGCGTACGGCGCAGGTGTGTTAGGTATCGAAGCCGCTACGCAAGATCTGCTTTGGTCTTACAAGCCAGAAAACGCAGCCCTGTTCTTCTTTGCCCCACCATCTGTGGAAAACGGCCGTGCTATTCTAGGTGACTTTGGTGCAGCCCAAGGGCTCTTTTCCCCACAAACCGTTGTCTCCATTTATGGCGTGGACGTAAGCGACGGCACCGCAACAACACTCTGGACACGCAACGATTTAGCCAAAGACCGCATCGTAGCTGGCCCTTTGCAGGTAGATGGTGTCGCTTATATAGCTACAGCCGATAACCTGCTACTGGCATTGGAAGCAGAAACAGGCGCTGAATTATGGCGATTTGCAGCAGAATTCTCTATTTGGGCCGAGCCAACATATCATGACGGCACACTGTTTGTGGCCTCTCTCGACCGTAACCTCTATGCAATTAATGCCGCCGATGGCAGCGAAAAATGGTCAGCCGAACTCAGCGGCGCAATGTCCGCCCAACCTGTGGTTAACGCAGAAACCAACCTGGTTTATGCTGCCAGCTACGACCGTGCCGTTCATGCCTTGGACATGGACAGTGGGGAGGAAGCCTGGAAGGTAGATGCTACCGATTGGATTTGGAGTGCTCCCGCCTTAGCCGATGGCGCACTTTATTTTGGCGATAGTAGCGGCAATGTGTTTGCTGTAGACGCTGCCAACGGTGATATGCTTTGGCAATCTGGCGTCCATGCCATGAATACCGTTGCCGGTGCTGCCCAAAACCCACCGCTAGCGATTAAAGGGGCCATTCAAGCCAGCCCCGCAGTGCAAAATGGCGTGGTTTATGTGGCTTCACTGGGCAACAGCGAAAGCGAAGAAGGTTTGCTGGTTGCCTTGGATGCCGCAACTGGGGGCGAACTGTGGCAAGCAACAACACCCGCCCCGCTATTCTCTAACCCGGTAATTGTTGGCGATATGATTGTGGTTGCTTTACAAAGTGAAGTAGGCATTTTACAGGGATATGAATTAGAAACTGGTGACTTAAGCTGGAGCTTCCAGCCACCGGCCACAAATTAGCTCATTATTTTTCCATCGTTAAAGTGGAAACAGGTTGCAATGCAGGATGAAGATAATAATTGCATTGCCTTAAACAGGACTTAATCACCTTATGTGGGATTTATTAATCATCAACCCAATTACAAACGCGCTTTTGTGGCTGTATGACGTTCTGGGTAACAATTTTATTCTCGCCCTAACCGTCTTCACCATATTTACCCGTATTTTGATGCTGCCGTTGAATTTACGGCAACAGCGCAGCATGGCCAAAACGCAGGAAATGCAGCCACAAATTCGGGCAATCCAGCAGAAATACAAAGACAATCCACAGAAAATGCAAGAAGAGTTTCAGAAGATTGGTTACAATCCGGCTGAAAGCTTGAGTGGTTGTTTACCAATGCTGGCGACCATGCCCATTTTGTTTGGTTTGTTTCAGGTGCTGCGTCTGGTATTGGGGTCTACGCCGCAAACTTTGTTCGAATTGACCCAACGGGTTTCTCCACTTATTGATTTGACAAATTTGTTGCCTATTGATAGCCACTTTTTATGGCTGAATTTGGGTCAGCCGGATCCACTGTACATTTTGCCCGTGTTGGTATTTGTGACGATGTTTTTGCAGACCAAACTCACAACACCGGCTGCTGCCAAAAAGGATGATAGCAAAAATAGTGGTGGCAAGGGTAACAGCAAAGACCAACAGGATGATCCTGCGGCGGCAATGTCGCAATCCATGCAGTACACCATGCCAATTATGTTTGGCTTCTTTTCGCTTTCGTTTCAATCTGGTTTGTCAATTTACTTTGTGTTGTCTAACCTGATTGGTATTGCCCAGGGTTTTTACACTCGGCGGGTCATGGAAGCTGAAAAGGAAGCGTTGGCCCAGCAAAAAGAAATGCGGGCGATGGGGCTAAATGGCGGAGGCAATATCCCAGAGGCAAAGATGCCAAAGGAAGAATCGCTTTCAGATTCGCCAGAAACGAAAGGTAAAAATACACAGGGTAACGGGGGCCAAAGTCGGTCCCAATCCAAGCGCAAACGACGCTCAGCTAAAAGATAACGCTGTTGCCCAACCAGGTGCCGGGCTGAGTTCGGGTATTTGGTGGGTTTATAATCGCTGTGGCATTTTTTGTAACAATACCATTTTGGAAAAGTGTCCATTGCGAGAATAGCGAGAATTTAAGGGAAGGATATGAGTCAAAAACGTGAGATCGAGGTTCGGGGGGCGGATGTTGAAAAGGCGATTGAAGCTGGCCTAAAGCAGCTTGGTGTGAAACGATCCGATGTAATTATTGATGTCATTGATGAAGGTAGCCGGGGACTGTTGGGAATTGGAAGTCGGGATGCTGTCGTGCGATTGGTGGCGCTTTCCGCACCGGAGCCACCTCCCGCACCGAAGCCCACCCCAAAACCTGCACCTAAACCGACCAAGCCGCCCAAACGGGAAACGGCCGTTTCAACATCACCACCACCCGCTAATAAAAACGGCCACGATGTGGAAGTGACCGAAGCCGATGCGGAAGAAAAGGACAGGGCTCAGGAGATGATTGCCGAGCTGCTGAATCAACTAGAGATTGAAGCTTCTATAACAGCGTCAATTTCTGAGCCTGATGATTTAACCGGCCGTAAAGTCAACGTTTTCGATATCGAAGGCGAGGATTTGGGCGTGCTGATTGGGCCGCGTGGCGAAACGTTAAACGCTATGCAATACCTTGCCCGGCTGATGGTGGGCAACCAATTACAGCGACGAGCTTCATTTGTGGTGGATGTAGAAGGATACCGCAGACGGCGGCAGCAAGCGTTGGCACGATTAGCTGAACGCATGGCCAAAAAAGTGGTGACTCGGCGTCGTCCCGTAAGCCTGGAGCCGATGCCGCCGCATGAACGACGCATTATTCACATGACGCTGCGTGACAACGACGAGGTTTACACGCAAAGCTCCGGCGAAGGCAAGCGGCGCAAAGTGCGCATTTTGCCAAAATAGTCGGAAGACAGCCTGATTACCCTGAAATAACAAGAGACCAGAGGATTCCTCTGGTCTTTTTTGTTGGGAAACGGCCGTTTACGGCGTGGCTGTGGGTTGCGGGAAAATTTGGGCAGGATACTCGGTGGCGTAGTAACCAAGTAATTGGGGGGTTGCGGGATCGGTCACATCTAAAATTTCTAGCCCGCTCCAACCTGTGAGGTACAGACGGCCGTCTCGCAATACCAAATCCGTAAGCTGGTTGGCGGTGGGGAAATAGCCGATTAGTGTGGGGTTGGTAGGCTGGCTGATGTCCATGATGTGCAGGCCGTCGTACTGCGTGACGTAAGCCAGGTGGTCATCCAGCAAAACTTGGGCGGCGTAGAGCCAGCCATTGTCCAAAAAGTCACGGCCGTTTACCTGCAAATTCTCCACGTTCGCTAGTTCCGTTATCCACAAACCCTTGCCTGTGCCCACGGCCAAGCCATTGGCCAGCGCCACGTCGTAGCCTGGAATGTTGTCGAGCTGCAAACGGCCGATTAGGGACGGACGTTCCGGCTCTGCCAAATCATACAAGTGCAAACCACCCGTGCAGTACCCTGAGCGAAAGCTGCAACCACCAAAACCTGCCGCCAACTGATTGTCAGCATAGGCCAGACTGGTGGCGCCCTCAGAAAACATACCCAGCTGGCGTGGCGCGTCCCGGTCTGTCACGTCCACAATGTCAATAAATTCCCACGTTGCCAGATAAACCAAATCCCCGTGGAGCAGCAAATCTGTAGGCAAACTTTTGCTGTGGAAATAGCCCAACTTGTGAGGTTGGGTGGGGTCGCTAACGTCCACAATTTGCAAGCCTGCGCCTGGTGGCCCGCCCTCGTTCGTCCAACTGGAGGTGTTGGCGGAATGGGCGATATAGAGGTAACGGCCGTTTGCCACCACCTTGGCCACATTCCCCGGTAGGCTAATTTCCGTTACAAACTCAGGCTCAGACAGGTCAGAAATATCAATGATTTGCACCCGCTCCTGATAAGGAATGAAGGCAAAATCACCGCGCAAAAAGCCAACGGCCGTTGGTTCCTCCGTTTGGCAAGCCACCGACAAACACAGCAGCAACAGCAAAAAAATTGTCCAGCGACGCATAGACACCTCCAAATGGTTCATTTGGTTGGATTGTCTGGCAAAAAGGAGGAGGGTGCTGAACGGCCGTCTGACGCGAAGCCGATGAGTGATAAATGGTAAATGTTCGGAGGCGCGTCATTTACCATTTAACATTAACCATGCTAAAGCTTGTTCAAAATAGTCTTCAAATCGTTGATCAGGTCCTGGGCGTTCTCGATGCCCACAGAAACGCGCACCAGACCGGGGTCCACCGCCAGCGGCGAATCAGCCACGGAGGCGTGGGTCATGGGCGCGGGCAGCTCGATGAGCGACTCAACGCCGCCCAGCGATTCCGCCAGGGTAAAAAGCTGGGTTTCGCGGGCAACCAGCCGAGCTGCTGCTTCGCCGCCGTGCAGGATGAAGGAGATCATGCCACCCGGCCCTTTCATCTGTCGCTGGGCCAGCTCGTACTGCGGATGGCTTTCCAGGCCGGGATAGATCACTTCGGCCACGGCGGGATGGTCGGCCAGGAATTGGGCCACCTGGGTGGCGTTGCGGCAGTGTTGCGCCATGCGGATGGCCAATGTTTTAATGCCGCGCAGGGTGAGGAAGCAATCCATTGGCCCAGGCACGGCACCGATGGCGTTTTGCAGGAATTTGAGCTGCTCGTAAACGGCCGTATCGTTCAAAATAATCGCCCCGCCCACCACATCGGAATGGCCGCCGATGTATTTGGTGGTGCTGTGGACCACAAAGTCCGCACCCAGCGCCAGCGGGTTTTGCAAGGCGGGGGAAGCAAAGGTGTTGTCTACACCCAGCCATGCGCCTGCGTTGTGGGCGATCTTGCTCATGGCAGCAATGTCTGTCAGGCGCAGCATCGGATTGGTGGGGGTTTCTAACCAGACGAGTTTGGTATTGGGTTGGATGGCTTGGGAAACGGCCGTTTCATCCGTCGTATCGGCAAACGTAAATTCTATACCGTAACCAGACAGCACCTTGTCGAACAGCCGGAAGGTGCCGCCGTACACATCATTGCCAGAAAGCACATGCTCGCCCGGCTTGATCAGCCGCAAAATGGTATCAATCGCCGCCATGCCAGAGGCAAAAGCCAGCGCGTGCTGGCCCCCTTCCAGCGCTGCCAGCGCTCCGTGCAGCGCCGTGCGCGTTGGGTTGTCGGTGCGGGAATATTCATACCCTTTGTGCTGGGCTACGTCTGCCTGGGCATAAGTGGAGGTTTGGTAGATGGGCGTCATGACTGCGCCGGTTTGCGGGTCTGGTTCTACCCCTGCATGGACAGCCAGGGTTTCCAGATGGAATTGGGGGGATTGGGTCATTGAGTTACAACTCCTTAAATTGGTTATCAGTTATCCGTGTTCAGTTGTCAGTAAATGTTGCCAGATTGTATCAATTTTTATGGCGTCTGTTGGATTCGAATCGAGAATCTTCATACGCCTAAATTCATCTATAAGTTTATGACGTTTGTCATATGGGTCCCCGGTAATGGGTGCAATTCATATGACATTCTACTCTGTGTTATGGACGCCAGTCCGTTTATATTATGGGCATATTAACAATAAGTTTCCCTTATCAAACAAAATAAGCAGAGCTTATCACTTGGGTCATTGATGTGCTGATGGAACGGTCGATCTGGTGAAATCAATTGCTCTTTTTACGAAAAGGGAACTTGCTATCTAACAATTAAAACAGTGACTTTAAAATTAAAAAGTCAAACATTTGATAAAGGAGTTTATCATGAAGAATGTAAATATTTTCCCAAAGCTGGTTATCGTTGTAGGTGTAATTCTTGCGCTTTCAGGGTTGATTACGGTAGGTTCTGGTATCTATATTAATTCGTTTATTAGCGACCAGTTGGCTAATCAAAACATTACCACCCCTGATGATGCCTCAATTCCTAATGTTCAGGTAAACAGTATACCAACTGCACTGAGCATGGCTGACATTATTCAACATCATGCAGCAGGCTTTGCTGGCGGCTTAACCTATGCTGAGATGGGTCGTTTTGCAGTAGAAAGTGGTGATCCGGCCGGTACCAGCAATCCAGATGAAGCGTTAAAAGATGCCAGTGGCAACCCAGTTGCTAATGCAGCCCGGAATACACAATTGACCGCTGCTGGCCTGGTTACCTCCCTGAGCCTGTCTGCAATGGCGCTGGGCGTCTCCTACGGTGCAATTTTGCTAGGTGTAGCATTCACGCTGCTAGGGATTGTAGTCGGGGGTATTGGGTACGCACTGTTCGGATTAATCAATCCTGAAGTTGCCGAAAAGTACGGCCTCCGCCCGGTTGCTGCACAATAATTCTCAAGTAAAAAATTAAATATTGACGGTTTTAGAAGTGGCGCTTTCAGCGCCACTTTTTTTGTTTGCCATTGACTGGGTACAATAGTTACCCTATGCGTACTGAAGTTGATTCATCCTTGTCCCCTTATGCTGCCCGTCTTGCTTTTTTTTCGAGCAACCTTTCTTTCTTCCTTCTGATTTTTGTGGGGTGGTTGACCACCAGTCGAATCGTCTATGAAGGCTTGTTTCCGCGTTGGCTGTGGTTGGGACGGCCGTTTCTCACCCTCACCGTTACTGCCATCCTTACCTTTGCCACCTGGCTGGTTTGGCAGCGCGCCTGGCCCAAGGGTGTGCCGCCCATTGTGCTGTCGCCGCTGCTGCTCAATTTAATTTATCTGGCGGATCCGCTGGTCGATTTGGGTCGCAGCCGTCTCATTTTTGGCGCGTCGCTTTGGCTGGCGCTGCTGCTGTGGAGCAATCGTCGCTGGCGGGGCCGGGCAGATGTGTGGCGCTGGCTGGGGCCGCTGCTGGTGGTGCTGGCACTGCTGCCGGTTTATCTGAGCACGATGTCGCGCACGGTGGGGCAGGCAGATACGTTTGAGTTTCAGGTCGTCGCGCCGCAGTTGGGCATTGCCCACCCCACGGGCTACCCGCTGTACCTGCTGTTGGGCAAGTTGTTCAGCCTGCTGCCGTTTGGCTCGGTGGCCTGGCGGATAAATGTGGGAACGGCCGTACTCGCCACCATCGCCCTTATCTTCTTTTTCAAGATTTTGTGGGAATTGTGGGGTGGGGTGGCAACGGCCGCTTCGGCTCCGCTCAGCGCGAGCGTTCTCGGCGCGGTGGTCATGGGATTCACCAGCACCCTGTTCAGCCAGGCCATTGCGGCGGAGGTGTACGCCCTGCACGCGCTGGTGGTGTGTGTGGCGGTGTGGATTATGTTGCGGATTGGAGACTGGAGATTGGAGACTGGAGATTCGTCTCTGCGTTCGCCGCGCTCTCTGCGGTTAAACTTGCTTTTGCTGGCGTTTGTGATTGGGTTGGGCCTGACCAATCATCTAACGACACTGTTTTTGTTGCCACCAGCGGGCATCGCAGTTTTGTCAGTTATGTGGCGGGGAAAAAGCGGAACACAGAGTTACACGGAGGAGGCACAGAGTTCCACAGAGATTAATTACCAATTACCAATCACCAATTACCGATCACTGTACGCGAAGCGGTCGCGCAGCGACATTACCGATTACCGATTACTGATCAAAATTGTCTTCGCATTTGCCGCGCCGCTGCTCCTCTACGCCTATCTCCCCCTGCGCTGGCAGGCGGTGAACGGGGAGCCGATGGGGCTGAGCCGTCTCGTGGATTGGGTGATTGGCGGCCGTTTTCAGGATGCCTTGCAGTGGGGCGCGTGGCTCAATGATTTGGGTCGCTACGGCATTGTGGCGCGGCTGTTTGTAGAAAATTGGGGCGAATTTAACCTGGCGCTGGCGCTGGTGGGCTTTGGTTATTTAATTTGGCGCAATTGGCGCGTGGCGGCCGTTTTGGGCGTCACCTGGCTGGGCTTCACGTTTTACTGCCTCAACTATTACGTGCCCGATCTGGCTGTCTTTTTGATTCCGGCGCAGCTGGTGGTGGGGCTGCTGTGGGCGAGTGGGGTTACGGCCGTTCTCCACCTCATTACCCAGCGCTTGAACCACGAAAACCGACCGCTGATCCCGCTGGTGCAGCCCGTCGTTTTGCTGCTGCTGTTGCTGCCAACCCTCATGCTGGTGGTGAATAACCGGGCGCGATTGAACAGCTCGCTGGCAGACGGCCGTACCGCCTGGGGCCAGGGTGTCTTGCAACAGCCGTTGGCCGAAAACGCCGCCATTTTGGCCGACAGTGACAAATTTCCGCCGCTGTACTATTTGCAGCAAGCCGAAGGCATTCGGCCCGATTTGGACATTATGGTGCTGCCGGATGAGGCGGCGTACCGCGCGGAACTGGATGCGCGGCTGGCGGCGGGGCAAACCGTTTACCTGGCCCGCTTTTTGCCGGGGCTGGCCGGAATTTACCATTTGCGGGCGGTGGGGGCGCTGACGGAAGTGAGCACTGAGCCTTTACTGGAACGGCCGTCCACCACCAATCCCACCGATTTTGCCTTTGGCCCGATGCGGCTGGTGGGCGTGGGCATCGAGCCGGAAGACCCCAGCGACCCCACAGCCAGCGCCGCCACGCTGGTCTGGCAAACGGATGCGCCGATTGGCGAGACGCTGCACATTTTTGTGCGCTGGGCGGGGCAAAATGATGAGGGTGCGCCGGACGTGGCCACCGGGCAGCACGCCGTCCACAACAATTACCCCACCGTCGCCTGGCGGCCCGGCGAGCTGGTGGTGGATGTACACAGCTGGCCCCGTCCGCTGCTGCCCGCCGCCCAAACGCTCAATTTGCAGGTGGCCGTCGCGCCGCCGTTTACGCCGCTGACAGTGCTAAATTGGCAAACGGTCGCCAGCCACGAGTTTGCCCCCACGCCCGCTCGCCAACTGGCCCAGCCGCTGCGGGCGCAGGTTGGTGCGGCGCTGCTGAATGGCGTCGCGTTTCCCGCGCAAATTCGCCCGGAGACGGCGCTGCCGATTTTGCTGGCTGGCGAAGGCAGTGCGGCCGGGCTGAATTTTGTACTGCGGCAGAATGGATTGCCGCTGCCACAGCCGGGTTTGGCTCCAGAAACGGCCGTTCCCCCCAACCAATCGTTCACCAACCAGATTGCCATCGAGACGCCGACGGAAAACGGCCGTTACCAAATCCTGGCTGAACACGAATCCGGGCAGGCGCAATGCGGCTGGATGCGGCCCGTCACCAACTTTTGCGTGGTGGGCGAGGTGCTGGTGAGCGGCGTGCCGCTGCCAGAGGGGGCGACCAACTTTGAGGACAAGATTGCTCTGCTGGGCGTGGACATCCCCGACCGCACCTTGCCGCCGGGCGGTTTGCTGGACATTACGCTGACGTGGCAGGCGCTGGCCCCGCTGGCGGAGGATTACACCGTTTTTGTGCAGGTTCTGGACGCCAACGACCAGATCGTGGGGCAGATTGACAGCTGGCCGGTGCAGGGCACGTATCCCACCAGCCAATGGTCGCCGGGCGAGACGGTGTTGGATCGGCATCAGGTGCAGCTGGCGGGCGAGCTGCCAGCGGGAGCGTACCGGGTGGCGGTTGGTTTTTATCTGCTGCAAACGCTGCGGCGTCTTTCGGTTTTGGATGGCACAGGAACGGCCGTTGATGATAAACTGCTGCTAACTGGCTTCACGGCGAAATAAACGATAGGGGAGATTGGAGACTGGAGATTAGAGATTGATGCAATCTCCAGTCTCCAGTCTCAAATTGTTATTAGAATGCAGGCAAAAACGCATAAACGGAACCATAAGAATAAAAACGGCCGTTTCCGGCGCATTCGGGCCATTTGGCGGGATACGCTGCTGCTGGTGCGGGAATTTATACGGCCGTTGAGTTACTTTGCCCTGGCAATCATTGGCGGCGGACTGATTTACTACCAGTTGGCTCACTTTTTTGGCGAAGCGGTAGGCAGTCGCAGCCTGGCTGAGGCCTTTTATCAGGTGTTGGGCCTCACTTTTTTGCAGCCGTTGGGCGATAATTTGCCGGAACATTTGCCGCTGCAACTGTTTTACTTCATCATGCCCATCATTGGCATCTCCATTTTGGCACAGGGATTAACAGATTTCGGCATCCTCTTTTTTAATCGGCGCGAGCGCAGCAAGGAGTGGGAAATGGCAGTTGCTTCCACGTTTCAGGATCACATTGTGTTGGTAGGGTTGGGCCATCTTGGGTACCGGGTGGCGCAAAAGTTATACGAACTGGACCGGGATGTGGCGGTGATCGAACTCAATCCTGATGAAGATTTGATTGCCGAAACGCAGGGGATGGGGATTCCGGTGCTTAAAGACGATGCCCGACGCGAGGTGGCGTTGCAAGGCGCGGGGGTTGCTAAGGCTCGATCCATCATTTTGTGTACCCAAAATGACAGCATGAACCTGCAAATCGCGTTTAAGGCGCGCCGCTTGAACCCGCAAATTCGGGTGGTGGTGCGCATTTTTGACGATGATTTTGGCCAATCGCTGCAAGAGCAGTTTGGCTTCCGGGCGATGAGCGCCACGGGGATGGCCGCGCCCACGTTTGCCGCTGCCGCTGCCGATGTGGATGTAACGCGGCCTATCACCGTGGAGGGAGAGGCGCTAAGTTTGGCCCGGCTGAAGCTAGAGAAGGGATCACGACTGGTGGGGCTAACGGTCTCGGAGGTTGAGCAAAATTTCGAGGTGAGCGTGGTGCTGCTGCGGGAAGACGGCCGTTCCGACTTCCATCCCGCTGGCGAACGCAAACTCCAACTAGACCACGTCCTCGGCGTCCTCGGTGGCCCGGATCCGATTAACCGGCTGGTGGATGCGAATTATGATCGGTAATCCGTAAACGGTTATCGGTTATCGGTGGTCGGTAATCGGTTTTCGGATAACGGATGGCCATTTACCGATTACGAAAAGGAAGAAGTATGGACAGCAAAGACCCTTTCCGGGATTCGGACTATTTGCAGAAGAACCAGTACCGCGACAGCAGCAATTTGGATGCGCGGGCGGCGCTGCATCGGCAGTTTAGCACGGCCGTTTCTGATTGGCAGCCCTGGGTGTTTGAGCTGCTGCGGCTGGAGCCGGGGATGCGCGTGCTGGAGTGCGGCTGCGGCCCTGGCTGGCTGTGGCGGCAAAACGTGGATCTCATTCCGGCAGACTGCCACATCACCCTCACTGATCTTTCGCCCGGCATGGTGGCCGAGGCGGAGGTGGCGCTGGCGGAGAGCGGCCATCGCTTTGACTTTCAACCGGCCAACATCCAGGCGCTTGAGTTTGCCGACGGGACGTTTGACGTGGTGGTGGCCAACCACATGCTGTACCACGTGCCGGATTTGGCGCAGGGTTTGGCGGAAGTGCGGCGGGTGTTGCAGCCAAACGGCCGTCTCATTGCCTCCACCAACGGGGATAACCACATGAAGGAGCTGGCGCTGCTGGTGCCGGAGAACGTGCAGCAAACGGTGGCCTCGTGGCGGATGCGGGGCCAGGGCAATCAGCTGCCGTTTCGTTTGGAAAACGGCCGTTCTCTGCTGGAACCATTCTTCGCCCAAATTGATCTGCATCTGTACGAAGACAGCCTGTGGGTGACCGAA
The DNA here is from genome assembly GCA_020634455.1 of Ardenticatenaceae bacterium. Taxonomy (GTDB): domain Bacteria; phylum Chloroflexota; class Anaerolineae; order Promineifilales; family Promineifilaceae; genus Leptofilum. The sequence continues at coordinate 116,548 of JACKBQ010000002.1, forward strand.
GTGGAGCCGTTGATTGCTTACGCGTTCTCCATGATTAAACCAGAGATGGACGTGCCGGAAACGGCCGTTGATTACCTGCGCCAGGCATGGGCGGCCAAAATCGCAGTGGACGGCGGCATTCACATCAGCAAAGAGTCTGGCGTATTTGAAGCTGTAAAATGAAGGAATCATCAAAGATTGCGCAGATTTTTCCCATTCTCTGTGCAACTCTGTGTTTGCTCTGAGTAACTCTGTGTTCCACTATTGCTCAAAGGTGGTTTTTATGAATCGCAACCCAACCCAACGATTTTCTAACCGTGTGGAAAATTATGTAAAGTATCGGCCTTCGTATCCAACGGCCGTTCTCGATTGTTTGCGGGATGAGTGTGGGTTGGTGGAAACGGCCGTCATCGCCGATATTGGCTCTGGCACGGGGATTTTGGCCCGGCTGTTTTTGCAGAACGGCAACCTGGTGCTGGGCATTGAGCCAAACAAGGAGATGCGTGAGGCGGGCGAAGCGTACCTGGCCGAATTCGACCAGTTCACCAGCGTCAACGGCACCGCTGAAGCCACCACTTTGCCCGAAAATTCAGTCGATTTTGTGACGGCTGGGCAGGCGGCCCACTGGTTCGACCGGGAAAAATCGCTGCCGGAGCTGCGCCGCATTTTGCGCCCAGGCGGCACGGTTGCTTTTGTCTGGAATACGATGGCGTTTGATGATTCGCCGTTCATGCAGGGATATGAGCAGCTTACCCTGCGCTATTTTGAAGGGAAGCCCAGCCGCAAAAATGAGATGCGGGGCAACGTGATCGCTTTTCTGGGTGAGGGCACGCAGGTGCGCCATTTTACCTACGAGCAGCAATTTGATTTGCCGGGCATCACCGGGCGGCTGCTTTCCACCTCCTACGCGCCGCTGCCGGGCGATCCGCGCCACGAACCGATGCTGGCTGAGTTAGGGGAGCTTTTTGCGGCGAATGTGGGGGAAGACGGCCGTATTCGCTTCCTCTACACCACCGAGCTCTACTTTCGCCAATTTTGAGAGCAAACAAGAATGTTTGGTTGAATGAGGAGAAAGCATCCTCAGATGCGTCTCCTTTAGAGCCGTTCGCATCTGAGGATGCTCACTTCTCATGTTTTTTATTGGGGTGTTACTAGCCAAATGCCCAGCGTAGAAAGTGGGGGAACACCTGGGCCCACGTTTCGTAATTGTGCCGCCCGCCGGGAACCTCGACATAAACCACCTCATCCTCAGAAAAACCCAGCACTTTAAGTTCCGCAATCAGTTCCAGCGTGTCCTGAATGGCATCAATCACGCCGTTGCCATCCCGATCGCTGGCTTCGTCCTGGGTGGCGGCCTCAAACCAGAGGCGAAAGTTGGGTTTTGTTGGGGTCTGCCGCACCATCGCCTGGGCAATCAGCTGATTCGGCGGCATTTTTGTCTCATCCTCGGCCGCCCGCCACCAAAAAGAGCCAGACATCACCCCCACCACGCCAAACAGATCGGGCCAGTTCCAGGCAATATCGAAGGCCGACAAGCCCGCCAGCGAGACGCCAAAGATGCCGATGTGTGTCGGGTTTTGGCTGGTGCGAAACTGCTGGTTGATGGCAGGGATGAGTTCGGTGGTGAGGAAACGGCCGTATTCACCCGCCTTGGTGCCTAAATTTTGCGCGTTGGGGCAAACGGCCGTACCGTACTCCTGCAAGCGATCGTGATTGGTGGGTACCGCTACCAAGATGATGGGCGGAAGCTGCCGCCGCTGGCACAGTTTGGCCAGCGTCTCCCGAATTTGCAACGCTTCCTGGTCCTGCCCGTCGTTGACGTAAAGGGTGGGGTAGCGGCGATTTGTGTCTTGCGCGTACCCTGGTGGCAAAAAGACGGTAATTTCTCGGCTGTTGCCCAGCGCCTGCGAGGCAAAATCCGGCAAGGTGACCACCTCAACGGTGGTGCGAAGTTCTGCCCGCCGCCGTTTGGCTTCGGTGATGATGAGAATGAGTGTGAGGGTGAGAACGGCCGTTAGCCAAAAAACAAAATCAATCATAGGTTATCAACTACGCAAACTTGTCATGCTGAACAGGGTGAAGCATCCCACGCATCGTACAACTGTGCAAATTTGGTGCAAAGGGTGGCGATTTTGGGTTAAATTTTTGTTGTTTGCCAAAGTCGCTGCTTTTGCTCACCCTCATTTTAGGTTGGTGGTAATAACCCTAATCAAACCACTCTTCTGTGGCTGGGTAAAGCTGAATGGCAACGGCGCACCATATCCGCATGCGGGGTGCCCTGCGCTCTGTTTCAAAAAACTTAATGACGTGTTTGGCGGGCGGTAGGCCCATTCGCGTTAACAGCAGATTTGCCAGGTCCTGCATATTGGTGTGCATGGTTTGCTGGTTTCCTCTGTACCCAACAATCGCTTCCACTTTAGCTTTTGGGGTTAACTGGAGTGCTGGATTAATTTCCTTCAAGATGTTGACAGCCCACTGGTAAACGGCCGTATCATTCTCGAATACCAAAAATGTGTCACAGACCAATACGGCCGTATCTAATTGAAAATGCGTTACTGGATTAACCGATTGAATCCCTGCCGATTTGTTATGGTTCCAAGAAAACATCATGTGTATCTTCCTTATCGCTACCAATGCTATTTTTATGCAAAAGCGGAAAATCCTTTAAATGAGCCAAAGCCAGTTCGCCCGCTTTTCCTTTTAAAACAGTAGATATTTATGCCATAAAACTGTATGCCAAATGCCTGATGGCACCTAAACGAGAAGTAAGCGAAAAACGCTGGGAATGGCCCAAGCGATGACGCAAAAAAAGTTGTTGTTTCATTTCAGGGTGGGTTAGCTCAAAAATTGTGAGCGGCTGGCTTAAGCCCTTGAAGCGGTACGCGCCTAGTTTTTGCAAGGAGGTTCCAGGTGGGATATGGGATGTGCTTGCAGCCGCAGCTGTCAACAAAATTTGTTCACCGCGACCCATAGCCAGCAGCCTGGTTACCTGGTTAATTACGGCCCCAAAATAATCGCCGTTGCGATGTTGGGCTTCACCTGTGTGGATGGCAAACCGTACGCGCAGATCACCGATGGCTCCCCAATCATGATTGCGCAATTTACGCTGAACCCGAAGGGCAAATTCAAGGGGATTCCCAGATGGAAAAACGGCAAAAATGCCATCTCCGGTATGTTTGATAATTTGACCACCCCAATGGCCGATTTCATTTTCTAAAATCGTGTCGTGCTGTTGCAGGGCTTCACCCATCACGGTGCCAAATTTTTCCCATAATCGAGTGGAACCTTCAATATCTGTAAAAAGGAATTCCATTCTGCAATCTCCTTTCCCGCTTGTGCCTCAAATTTTTGGCTCTGTTGGCTTCTTTTGGGTAACGGCGCTGCACATTTAATCTGCTTTTGGAACTATTGTTACCTTTTGAAATCCTGAAGTTGCCCTGTTTTAGGTTTGGCAAATCATTCACGTTCCTTTCACAGGGCATAGGGGTCTGAGTTTTATGGGTAAGCTTGGTGGCTGCTTGAAAGTGTGGTCAAAAATGCGGGGTGTGCGGCGGGGGGGTATTTATAAAAAATAGATTGCCAGACGCCGCTGGCACAGCGTCTGGCAATAAACTTGTCCGGTTCTAATGAACCGGATCAGGGCTCAAGCGACTGGAAATGAGCCTTTACATAACTAATGGCATTTGCCCAAGCATATGAATCTTTGTGGGTAAGCTGCCATAAAAAGAGTGCCATGTGTTACAATGTTGCTTGTGTGTCCGTTAACCAAAAATGTGATGAACGGCTCGAATCTGTTGCTTGCTTTGGTATAGGGGATTGAGTGGTTCATGTAGGGAAATTGCCGGTGATCCAGACATGGTTGTAGAAAAAAATAGTGCATCTTGGCAAACGGCCGTATCCAATATTTCCCGTTGGCTACATGACCAGTTCTTGGAAAATGTACCGCTGGAAGATCGGATCGGCCGTTTTTTAGCGAGCTTTACACAGAATCTTGACCAGTTCATTGCCCAGTACCCAGAAAAAACCGATTTAACCCGACCAGAACTTGCGCTCCTGATGGCCGTCGTTTTTCTCTACCCTGCCGAGGAAACCGCCGATTGGCAACAACTGGTTAAGCAGCTTTTGGCTCATGCTGCCAACGGAAAAGCACCCAGTAACGAGGCACTGTTAGATTTGGCCATTGCTTATGGTTGCGGTTGGCAGCGGGCGTTGGCAATGCGCGATCACGAGACAGAAGAGCGGTGGCATCGGGCTATTTTGGCATTGCGGATTATGGTGGAGGGTTCACTGCATCAAACTTTTAAACTCATTATCCCCCTGCTTCCATACCAAATTTCCTTGTTTTCTGGCTCAATAAAGGAGTGGGGACGTTTCTACAGCAATGTTATCACCCTTGAATTGCTAAACAATCGGTGTCGCTGTGGCAAGCATAAACAAGATTGCAAAAAGAAAGGGGACAGCTATGTATGTGGACGCGCTTGCTGCCGTGACGAACATCAATTGGCGGCTTGGGAACCAAAGGTTTGTTCTTTGCAAGCGTTTGTAGCCCATAGCATCCGAGGCAATGCGAGCAGCCAATTAAAAACCGGGGCATTAGCTACCAGTATGCTCTATCCGTTGTTAAATGAAGACAGTGGCATCACGGTGGATTCTGTAGAGTTTAAAGTGTGTGGTCGGTGCAGCGACACGGCCGTTCTCCAATCCATTGCCCAGCATCAGGAGCCTAAAAGTCAGGGGAGTGTCATGTATGAGGGGAATAGTTGCCCGGAATGTGACGCTCCGGCCAATCGGCAAACAACTTATCATAAAGCCCGTAAAAATTGGATCTTAATCCCCTATGAATTAGGTGGAGCGTATGAGATGCTCGATCGTTGGCGCTGTCCACGCTGCCGGAACTTGTTTCCGATTACCTGGACGGCGTGCCCCATCTGTGCTTCCTCTACGCCGCAACGTAAAACCAACATCTGGGTATATTCGCCCTGGTTGCAATATTCAGATGAGGAGGAAGATTCAAGATGACCGACCAGAGCCAAAAACAGAGCACCTCTCTTATTGCTGAAGCCAACCGCTTGCTGGCCAAGCGGCCTTGGAAACTTATAGAAGGGTTTTATGCTGAGAGTACGGCCGTTTCCCTGTTTATTGACCCAATGCCTGGTCAGGTAGACGGCCGTTACCACGTACCGCTAACCATCTTTCCCCTTGTTGACTCCGTTGAGAATTTGCAAGGCACCACTGTTTCGCTAACACAAGGCAGCGCAGCAGGAGCCATTTATTACGGTCAGCTTGATAAACGCGGCCAGGTATTATTCCGCGATCTGCAACCAGGAACCTATCATTGCCTGGGTGTCAATGAACCAGACAATACCGCTTCGCCACAGCCCCTGCTTTCTGTACTTCCACCGTTGGCTGTTGCCCCGCCAACGGCATCTGCCGAGGGTGAGCTGTACCGTTTCATCAACGCCAATCAATCGCTTCAGGTCATTTTGCGACGCAAAGATAGTAACTATTTCCTTTCTTTCCAGACACAAGATGAAAAATGGCAAAATAAACTGATTGGTTTTTCCTGGACACCCTTGTTTTCTACGGAGCAAAATTTGTTACTGGCTCAGCCACAGAAGCTTTTGGCAATTCTTACCAAACATGAGACGGAAGATCAATTTGAGGCTGAAGTCAATGTAGGCCAGGCCTGCCCCGCTTTTGTTTTGTGTGTGAGCAACCAGCCGTGGGCCTGGCAAGGGTTAAGCTCCGAAGCCGAAAGTATGGTGCGTCACTCGGTTGCCAGCGCCGCAAACGAACAGAGCCGTCGGGCCTGGCAAACGGCCGTTGGCGAAGAATCCCTGTCGGCAGTGACCAAAACAATGCTTCGTCAGGTTTTGGCAGATATGCACAGCAGCCCCGGTCGCCTTTGGTGGCGGCAGGCTGAGGCAGCAGGCGAGCAAATTTCTCGTTTAATCAACTCTCTACAGGTGTTTGTTCGCTCAGAAATAGCTACTTTTAGCGGACTGCCGTCTGAGTTTCATGCGCCCAGGCTAGCAACGGCCGTTACCCGCAGCCAGCTGCAAGAAAACAATGACCCCAATCCAATACAGATTGTGCCCTTAACTGCGCCCAGCCAAACATTTGCCTTACACCTCATTGTGGGGCCTGTGTCTGGTAAGCAAACAACCTTTAGCATTCAAGTGATGGATATACTTTTGCAGCAGCCATTGCCCAGGGTACGTATCAACCTTTTTAATGACCAGAAACAACTTTTAGAAGGCGATATGACCCGCGAAGACGGCCTTGTCACCTTCCAAGCGTTGGAACCGAATACCTATTTTGTCAATATTGGGTATCGCGATGAACGATTAGAATTGCCCATTACCTTTACCGCAGAAGGGTAAAATTGAGGACAAGATGACCGCGAAGCTGGCGATTGTACGTCAGGGCACAGCCAATTATCTGTTTCATTGGGATAGCCCCCAGCAAAACGAGGGGCGGTTGCGGGGAATCACTGGCGGTGTAGACCAGCTAACCATTGAAGCGGACCAGCGCCAGCGTTTAGAGGCTTTGATTGACGCCACAGTAGCTGGCTTGCAGCTTTTGCAATCGTCCGCAGATAATCTAAACACAGCAGGCGAAAAAACGAGCCGACGGCTGGAAGAGTTGGGTCGGTTCATGTTTAATTTTTTGCTGCCGACGGCGTTAAAACAGTGGCTACAACAACTGCCAGACGGAACGGCCGTACTGTTGGCCACAAATGATCCCAGCCTGCCCTGGGAATTACTGCACAATGGTCATGATTTTCTCGCGTTAAAATATGCTATTGGTCGCCAATTATTAACCCCAACCCCACCCATCCAGCAAACCCATTCAGAAAGATCAAATGAAAAGCCATTCCTTTTTGTGACCAATCCAACCGGCGAACTGGCTGAGGCAGATAAAGAAGTTTACAAGCTCATTGATCTGTGCGATCGAGCGCCAGAAAACATTGTCGCCCGACAAATTAGCCACAGCCGCGCCAACAAAGCGGTTGTTTTAGAGGCCTTTGGTAGCGGCGTGTACGACTTCGTGCATTACTCAGGCCATGCGACGCCCAACGGGCTTTGCCTGGCTGATGGCTTGCTAAGTTTTACGGAAATCACCCAGGTTTTGAATGGACGGCCGTGCGTTTTCCTCAACGGTTGCCAATCTGCTGCAGAAGCGAAAACGGCCGATTCCCTACCTTTTAGCGGTTTAAACGTTCAAAATTTGGCTATGGCGTTTGTAATGCACGGAGCCAGATTATTTATTGGTGCGCTTTGGGATTTATTTGATGCAGGGTCACGCGAATTTGCCGAAAAGTTCTACGCCCTCACTCTGAACGGCATTGCGGTGGGGGAAGCGTTGCGCCAAAGTCGTAAGGCGCTCTATGCTGCTCGCCCCAACGATCCGCTTTGGGCTTCTTACGTTTTGTATGGCGATCCGACTGAGCAAATTGTGCAGGCAACCCGGCCAGAAACCAGGGCTGCCACCATGATGGATATTAGGATTACCGGCTTGCACACCCTGTTCGATCACCTGGATATTGAAAGAGGCAGCACGATTCAGGCGCAAATAACCAACGAAATTGCGGCGGTTATCAGCCAGCATGAGGGGGTGCTCGTTCCTCAACTCTCTCCATATCTCTGCGCCGTTTTTGGCCTGTCAGATGGTTACGGCAATGCACCTCTGCGAGCCATACGGGCGGCTCAGGCGGTCATGGTGGCTGTGGAGCGGTTCAACGGCCGTTACCGCCACCAGTTTCCGCTTCATTTGCAAACGCGGATAGGCATCAGCAGTGGCCAGGTGTTAAAGCAAACACACAACCAAACGATGGGGCTTTTTGGCAAACCCGTTGCGGTTGTGGCCAAACTGGCAGAATTGGCAGCAGACGGAGAAATAGTAGCGGACGCTGCCACCTTTCGCTTTGCCCGCGCCAACTTCCAGTTTACCCATCTCTTGCCGGAAATGATGCCAGAGGCAGTTCAGTTTGGTGATATTTACCAGGTTGGTGCCGAAAAGGAGCAGCCACGCCATTCTGGAAAGTTGGTGGGGCGGCAATATGAGATGAACCAATTGCAGCTTGGGTGGCAAGAGGCCACGCGTGGGTCTGGGCACCTGGTGAATCTTGTTGGGCAGGCGGGCATTGGCAAAACGCGCCTGGTTCAAGCCTTTCAAAATCGGCTGGTAGGCGAAAATGTTCAATGGATTACGGCCGTTTGCCACACATACAATGCCGCCACATCTTACGCTGTCCTCGCGCAGCTCATTCGCAGTTTGGCCGAGATACGCCCTGAAGACGAGGCAGAAAAAAGCCAGCGCCAGTTGGGCACCCTTGTACAGCAAATATTGGTGGGCGATGCCGCAAATACCGCCCGACAACATCGCGAAGGGGTTGCCCTGTTGAGCCAGGCCATCAATCTGGATAGTGACGATCCAGTTATTGATGCGCTTGATCCTGAACTAAGACAACGCCGTTTGGCCGCCTTGCTACAGGCGATTTTGGCCTACAAAAGCCAGCAAACGCCGCTGGTAATTATTTTGGAAGATTTGCATTGGGCTGACGAAGCCAGTCTGGCTGTTTTGGCACCATTTATTGCCAACATGGCGCGGCAGCGCATTTTGCTGGTTGCCATCTTCCGGCCAGACTGGCAAATACCGTGGGGGCACTGGTCTCATGCGCGGCACCTGAACTTGCAAGAGCTTTCTACTGAGGAACAGCAGGAAATTTTGCAAAACCTGCTCAACGTGTCGTCGCTTGCCACAGATGTGACGGCAACGATTTTGGCAAGAACTGGGGGTAACCCGCTTTTTATTGAGGAGACGCTGCTGGTACTGCGTGAGAATGAGGCGCTCACATGCCAGGCAAACAGTTGGGTTCTGGATGGTTCGGCCGCAGCACATTTGCTGCCTGACAAGCTAGAGCATCTTATCCTGGCGCGTCTTCAAGGGTTATCTGAACAGACGCGGGCACTTTTGCAAACGGCCGTTGTCATTGGTCAGGAATTTGAGTATGAGTTGCTGGATGCTGTGTTGCCCGATGGCGCACGGAGCCGCCTGACTGTAGCCCTTGATGAGCTAATTGCCCGTGAGTTGATTTTTACCACGGCTGGTTGGCTGCCACCCCAAATTACCTATGCTTTCAAACATGGCCTGGTACAACAAATCATTTACGCGGATTTATTGGATAGCTCCCGCCGCCGGACGCATCGCCAAATAGCCCAGGCGCTCGCCAGCCTTCACCAGCCTGCAGAGGGGCCAGGCATTGAGCAAATTGCCTACCATGCTTACCAAGGCGATGATCGGTTACTGGCCATTACGAGTTGTTTACAGGCGGCTAACCGGGCAGCAGAGGTGTGGGCAAACCATACGGCCGTTACCTGGTACGATCGCGCTTACGAGAAATTGGCAACCTTTGATCAGGTTCCCCCACTACAAGCAGAGGCTGAAAAAGGATGCAGCGAACATCAGGTAAAAAACTGGGTTGTTGCCACCCTCACCGGTAAAGCAGACATTCAACTCTTGCTAGGTGACTATGAAGCGGCAATTCTCAACTATCGTGCGGCGCTTGCCACGTCCCAAACAGTTGCCAGCCAGACCAACGCTTACCGGGCAGATTTGCACCGAAAAATTGCGGATGCCTACCAGGAAAAGGGAGAATTTGATGCCGCTGAACAGGCGCTAAACGCGGGGTTATCCCTTGTGGCCAATGAGCGAAATTTAGAACTAGGCAAGCTGTACGTTTGGCAAGGCCTGTTGGCCTTCCGCCGTGGGCGGCTAATGGATGGGTTGGCACCGTGCCAAAAGGGTGTTGAAATTATAAAAGAGGCTGGCAACATTAGAGAGTTAGCCAGAGCCTATAACCTGGAAGGGCTGCTGTACCGTAACCTTGGCCGCAGCGAGGAAGCAATGGAAGCCCACAGGCAGAGCATTGCTCTGTATCAAGAATCCAACTACATTCCTGGTCTGGAGCGCGCTTACAGCAATTTGGGCTGTGTTTTTCAAGATATTAGCCAGTGGGATCAAGCCTTGAGCTATTTTCAGGAGAGCGCAGAACTGAGTGAACGAACAGGTGAAGTGTGGCGACGGGTTGCCGCGGCAATAAACCTGGCAGAGATATTTAGGCTCCAGGGCAAATTTGACAAAGCCGTAGCCTGTAACCATCAGGCGCAAACCTTGGCTATGACCCATGATCTTTCTGAGCTGGTTGGCATCACACATCTGAATTTGGGTGCCATCTACCTGAAGTTGGCAGATTTGCCGGCGGCGTCCGCAAATTTGGCACAGTGCCAGGCGCTGTTTGCCGGGCTGGGGACGGAAACGTACCTGGTGGAGACGTTATGCGGTTTGGCGACGCTTCGCCTTATGGAGGGGAAGCTGGATGATGGTTTGGCGTTAGGCAAGGATGCGTTTGCTGTTGCCACCCAGCAGGCGCGAACGCTAGCACTGGCGACTGTGAACCGGGTTTTAGGGCAATCTTATCGGCTGTTGCAGCGGTATCAAGAAGCTGAGTCTTGTTTAAGAGAAAGCCTTCAGCTGTTCCAGGCAAAGGGTAACTTGTATGAACAGGGGGTGGCTTTAACAGAATTGGCTCGTCTGTATTTGGATGAAAAGAAGCTGCGTCAGGCTGCGGCCTGTGGTGAACAGGCTAGTTCCATTTTTGCCAGCCTGGGTGCCGAACATGATTTAATTGAAGTGCAGAAGTTGCCAGCAATACCGAAGAGCGGGAAAGCCCTTTAAATGCGTCAACGGCATTTCCCTCGTTGTAACTTGCGCAAACCAGGGGAAAATTGCTAAAGAACTTTTTGTGGTTTGCGAATGTGCATAGCCGTGTTTGGGGTGTATTACAGGAGAAAATTATGAAGCGTTGGTATTTCCCATTTGTTCCAGTCTTGGTTGTGGTGATTGTTTTTGCTTTTACGGCCGTTCTCACGGTTTCTTTGGCTCAGGCAATTAGTTCTGATGAAGTGCGCGTAACGGCCGTTTCCCAACTAAACCTTCCGCAGGTACCAGAAAACGAGATGCATAGCCTCATGCCAGCCAGTGCCAGCCCCGCTGAGGTGGCAAGCCGAAGTAGCCAGCTGGTGAAAGTGGCCGCTTCAGCTGACCAACTGGCGACAAACGCCCAGTCTGTAGATGCTGTCGCTGCCATTTGCCTGGTTACCACCACTGCCGACAGCGGGGTTGGTAGTTTGCGCGACTGTATGGCCAATGCGGCCGAAGGGGATGTCATTAATTTTGATACGGCCGTTTTCCCGCCCAACAATCCCGCAACCATCTCTGTATCAACCCCTTTGCCCAGCATCACAGTTAATTCTTTAACCATAGACGGTAGCGATGCCGGTGTTATTGTGAACGGCACCCAGCTAAACGCCGGGTCGGGTTTTGAATTAACGGGGGTGAGCAATGTGATCATTCGAGGCCTGCAAATTTTAAACTTCCCGTGGGTAGGCGTAGACATTTTAGTGGATACAACCAATACCATCATTGGGGGTGATCGGAACATTGGCGCTGGCCCGTTAGGACAAGGCAACCTTATTAGCGGTAATGCCTGGGCTGGCGTGTGGATTTTAGGTGACCAATCAGCCGGCAACATTGTTCAGGGCAACTATATTGGCACCAATTTGGCTGGTAATGCAGCTTTTGGCGGCCAGGAGCTAGGAATAATTATTGCCGAAGGTGCCCATGACAACGTGATTGGCGGTCCAACAGCAACGATGCGCAACGTGATCAGCGGGCATTTTGATCTTTTCGGCGGTACAGGGACAGGTGTATTTATTCAAGACCCGACCAGCAATAACAACCTAGTTCAAGGGAACTTAATTGGCACAGATGCCAACGGCATGGCTGCTGTGCCCAATTACTTTGGCATCGTTTTGATGAATGGCACCCAAGGGAACCAGATCGGGGGTTCCACGGTCGCAGAACGCAACCTTATCAGCGGCAATTTGGGCTATGGCATATGGAGTGGCGATGATCCTTCGCAGCCTGGCCTTAATGTGACAACCAATAACCAGATCAGTGGAAATTACATTGGTACAAATATCAATGGAACAGCCGAGGTGTTTCTCCAGGGTTTGGGCATTCTCATTGATCAATACAGCAGCAACAATATTATCGGTGGCGAATTGCCAGGCATGGGGAATCTGATCAGCGGGCACTCTATTGGTTCAGGCATTCAGTTTCAAGGACCAGACAACAGCGGGCACCAGATATTGGGCAATCTCATCGGCACCAACGCCAGCGGCACAACGGCCGTTGGCAACATGCAAGGCATCGCTATCACTTCCGGCAGCCAAAATATCATCATTGGGGGCACAACGCCCGGCGCGCGCAATGTTGTTAGCGGCAATGGGACGGGTATCCTCATTCAAGATGTTGGCTCTACTGGTAATCAGATATTAGGTAATTTTATTGGCACCAACAGCGGCGGCACGGCCAGCGTAAGCAATGACAATGGCATTGGCATCATCAACGGCGCAACCCAAAACAGTGTTGGCAGTCCTTTAGCGGGCGCTGGCAATCTCATCAGCGGCAACAGTTTTATTGGGCTTCAGCTTCAAGGAACTGGCACCAGCCAGAATGTGGTGCAGGGCAACATTATCGGCCTGGACGTATCTGGTACATCTGCCATCATGAATGTGGTTGGTCTTGGTGTTAGCGATGCGCCGAACAATCAGGTTGGCGGCAATACGGCTGGAAGCGGCAACCTGGTTAGTGGTAACCAGATCGGCCTTACCCTGCAAGGCAGCGGAGCGACGGGAAATCTGGTAAAGGGTAACTTGATTGGTACAGCTGCGACGGGAAATACGGCCGTACCCAACGATTATGGGCTGCAAATTCTGCTCGGCGCTAACAACAACACAGTTGGCGGCGAGACTGCAGGTGATGGAAACGTGATTAGCGGGAACCGCATTGTTGGGCTGGTTATTCACGGAACAGGCTCCGCCCAAAACAAGGTGTGGGGCAATCTCATTGGCACCAACCTGAGCGGCTCAGCAGCGATTGGCAACGATGTGGGCGTTGGTTTGTTGGTTGGGGCCACCCAGAATGAGATAGGGGGAGCCAGCAGTGCCAAGCGTAACCTGATCAGCGGTAATTTGGACGCGGGGGTATTGGTTCAGGATCGCGAAACTGAATCAGATACAACAGATCATGGGACTACGGAGAATTGGATAGTTGGCAATTATATTGGCACAAACCTGGCCGGTAATGATGCCATTCCCAATAAATGGGGCGTCGCTATTGCTTTTGGCACGTATGGCAATCTTGTTGGGGGCGCAGATGCAGCCTCCCGGAATGTCATCAGTGGCAATACCGATGTTGGTGTGCAAATTGAGGGGATTGGTGCTGCGGCTAATCGGGTGGAAGGCAATTATATTGGGGTTGATGCGGCCGGAAACACCGCCCTTGGCAATTTTGATGGCATTGCGCTGTTGTTGGGGGCGAGCAACAATGTCATCGGTGGGGCTGTGCCCGCAACCGGAAATGTGATTAGCGGCAATACCAATGCAGGTATTTTGATGCAAGGGCAAGGTACCGAGCAAAATGTGGTGTTGGCCAATCGCATCGGAACCAATGCCGCGGGAACGGCCGTACTTGGCAATGGGACTGGCATAGACATTCGGTTGGGACCTAAGAATAATCAAATTGGCGGTAACGCCAATGAAGGAAATCTCATTAGCGGCAACGTGTCGAATGGTGTTCGCCTGACGGGTAACAGCACTTCTGGAAACCTTTTGCAGGGGAACAGCATTGGCGCCGACAGCAGTGGTGCCGTTGCCCTACCAAATGGAGGGCATGGTGTGTTATTAACGGGTGATACTGAGAATAATCAGATAGGCCCTGGTAACAAAATTGTACACAATGCCGGGAATGGCATTGCTATAGATGGTACCCAGACGGTGGGAAACACAATTACCCAAAACAGCATCTATAACAATGCCGGAGCAGAGCTTGAATTTCTCAACCCAGATACGCCTACCCCCATCGTGTCGGCACCCCCTATTGCATACATTAGTGCGACACAAACCATTTCTGCCACGCTTTGTGCCAATTGTGTGGTTGAGGTTTTTGGGAACTTGATTAATGAGCCAGCTGGCGAGCAGTTTGTGAACCAATGTACCGCCGATGCGGCAGGCTTGCTTCAGTGTCAGGATGCTACCTTTGCTAATTGGCCTTATTTGGCCATTACCGTAACGGATGTTGAGGTGGGAACAACTTCTGGGTTTTATTTAGTCGAAACAGAGGGGAGTAATGAAGAAATTACGCACTATTTGTACCTTCCTCTCATTATTAAATAATTGGGTTTACTCATGAACATTTGAGCAAAGATAAGGTTAGGGGGGAGCCTAAATTCTTGCTTTATGGGTGTCAATTTTTTGTCGGTATGTAAAAGCGGGAAAGTCCTTTCAATAAACCGAAGCCATCTCTCCCGCTTTTGCTTAACAGAGGGAAAACAGAGCCATTGTCCTAAGTATAAGTCAGACCCCTATAAGGTTTAGGGAGATGTTTGTAGACATCTCTGATGAAATTTAACTGTAGTGGTAGCAAATCTGGAGGGAATTATGAAACGCTTTACAGGGACGAGTTTAATGGCTGTTGGTCGAAAAGTGTTGTTGCTGGTGGGGCTATGCACGGCCGTTTTCACCAGTCACGTTGCATTCACGAATAAATTTGCCACATTAGAAGCGCCCTATGCCGTGAACGCGGTGTTTACGGTAACCAGCGCTGCGGACACTGGCCCAGGGACTCTGCGGCAGGCGATGTTGGATATGGCTGCTGGCGATATCATTACGTTTGATACGGCCGTTTTCCCCCCCGCCGCCCCTGCCACCATCACCTTGCAAACGGAACTCCCAACCATTGCGCTAGACAATATTACCATTGATGCCAGCGAAGCTGGGGTCATTCTGGATGGCAGCCAGATTGGACTGGCCAACGGCATTGGCCTCAACATTACAGGCAGCGCTGGTGTAACCATCCAAGGGTTGCAAATTGTCAATTTTACTTTTGCCGGTATTCGCCTGGCACAGGGAGCCACCAACGCCATGATTGGTGGCGACAGGCTCGTAGGCAACGGGCCAGTGGGGCAAGGAAACTTAATTAGCCAAAATTTTTATGGCGTATTTTTGGAAAACAACACCACCCTGAACAATCTGGTCGTGGGTAACCTGCTGGGAACTGATGTTACCGGTACGGTAAGCCAGGGGAACACAATGGCGGGCGTGGTAATTGCGGCTGGAGCCAGCCAAAACCGACTGCAAAACAATCTGATTAGCGGCAATGATCTAACCGGCGTAGTGATCCGGGATTCGCTAACGGCAAATAATGAGGTAGTGGGGAATTTTATCGGTACCGACATCACTGGTGTGGCTGCGCTGGCCAATGGTCAGAATGGCGTTCACATTTTAAGTGCCCCCAACAATATCGTCGGTGGGGCAACGGCCGATCTGCAAAATGTCATTAGCGGCAATACTGTGTACGGGGTTCAGGTAGATGGCAATGGCGCAACAGGTAACCAGATTTTAGGCAACCTGATTGGATTGAACTCTGTTGGGGAAACGGCCGTTGCCAACGAAAGCTCCGGTGTTTATGTAGGGATTGGCGCGAGTGGCACCCTGGTAGGTGGTTCCAGCTTGGCTGAAGCCAATATCATCAGCGGTAACGGACGTGGTGGCATTGAGGTGGTCATTGCCGATGGCAATGAAATTCGGGGTAATCTGATTGGCCTGGATGCTACAGGTGCATTGCCCGTAGGTAATGGCGAATTTGGCGTCATGGTAACTGCCAATGCTAGCAGCAACCTTGTACAGGCTAACGTTATTAGCGGAAACGGTAGCCACGGCCTTGTTATTGCGGGCAGCGGCACAACAGAAAACTATGTTCTCGGCAATATTATCGGCCTCAATGCCGCAGAAACAACGGCCGTTGGCAATAATGGAGCTGGGATCGTTGTCAACTTACAAGCCACCAATAACCACATTGGCGGATATGGCCCAGCGGAGCCAAATACCATTAGCGGCAACAAAGATCAGGGCATCTGGTTGGCCAGCTCTGGCACAACCGGGCAAGAACTGATCGGCAACAAAGTTGGACTGGATAGCGCTGGGACCAATGCCTTCCCCAACGGTGTCGGGGTTGTGATTGAGGCGAGGGCTTCATTTAATACGGCCGTAAATAACGAAATTGCTCACAATTACAACGGCGGCGTCATCATCGGTGACAGCGCCACCCTCAACCAGACCACCGGTAATCTGCTTCAGGGCAACGAGATACATCATAACGAGGGAACGGCCGTTAAAATGATGCTGGGTAACCAGTTGTTGAACAACAATATTGCCAATAACCGTTACAATGCCATCCAGGTCATTGGGGGCGAACTCACCCAGGATACCGTCTGGTCAACCCAAGGTGATCTTACCACCTACGTCATTTCCAGAGACATTAGTGATGCTTTTGATTACAACCTGGCTGTTCCCGCCGCCCGCCAGCTCACTATTGAAGCTGGCGTTACCGTTCAGTTTGACCTGCATTTAGGCGCACAAATTACGGGTACGCTGAATGTAAACGGCAGCGAATATGCCCCCGTGCAGTTTGCCAGCAGCCAGCGCTTTACCAACCCTCAACCTGGTGATTGGACCGGCTTAAACTTTGCCCCAGGTAGCCAGGGGAACATCAACTACGCTTCCATTGAATTTGCCCAAAACGGCATTCGGCAAACAGGCGGAACAATTACCTTAGCATACAGCACAGTTGCCGCTAGTGGGAATAATGGCATTTTGTTTCAAGGCGGTACCCTGAATCTTGCAAACAACGCTGTAGCTGGAAATCGGGGGCTGGGTATTAACAACCAAACCGGGCAAATGATTAATGCACGGCAAACATGGTGGGGCAGCGCAGATGGCCCTGGCAATGTTGGCGGGGTTGGTGATAGCTACAGCGCCAACGTTAACGGCCAGAATTGGCTCACCGACCCAGGCATGAAAAACCAATGGCAAACAGCGCCAGTTTTGAATCCAGGCACGCATCAATTTGCGATCAACGATGAACAAGATATTCATTGGTTCCGCATTCCAGTTGGAGCCAACAATGCCACAATCACCACCACGCTCAATAATTTGCCAGGTGATTATGATATGTTCCTTTTTACGGGTCTGGAAGAAGAAGCAACGGCACCAAATGATATTGCCAACGCCCAAGGCATTGCCAATGCACAGGGGATAGCCAATGCGCAAGGGATTGCCAACGCTCAAGGTATTGCCAATGCCCAAGGGATTGGGGACGGTAATAGTTGTTCTACTATGTACTTGGGGCAGTTGATGGATGTGGGTGAAGCCAATACAGGCAATTTGCTACAGTCCAGCTGCCTGACAGGTAGTCAGTCGGAAAAGATTCATGCGGAGACGTGGGATCAGAGTGGTTGGTATTATCTTTTGATTGCGGGTCATAATGGGGCGCATTATACAACTTCTTATTCGCTAAATGTGGAATTGTTGGCAAACCAGACGGCGCTGCCAGATTTCCAGCCTGTCAATTTTCCTCCTCTGAATACGACCTATCCGGGGGTGAAAACGCTCATTTTAACCCATGAAGCTCGTTTGGCTGAGCGTTATCCAGTTACTACGGCCGAATTGATTACGGCCGTACAAACCCTGGCAGAACACCCTGCGGTCGCCGGTCAGATCATTGATCTTGGCAACTTGCCGGCTCCATACCCGGCTGATGCGTTATCCAATGTGTATGAAACCTGGGATGAGAACGCAGACAATCCTTTTTATGCCAATCTGGTAGCCATTTCAGTAAAACAATTCCTGGCAACCATTAAAAATGCATATCCCGACTTAACATATATTGTCATCATCGGTGGCGATGAAATTGTCCCATTTCGACGAGTACCGGACGAGGTGCCTGTTGCCAATGAAAACACCTACAATGAAGGCCTGCTTGAGGCATCTCCGATAGGGGCAGCCCTAAATCAGAGCTTTTTCCTAAGCGATACCTATTACAGCGGCTTTACCCCAATCCTCTGGCGAGGGCGTGAGCTGGTTTTGCCAGAATACGGGCTGGGACGTTTGGTTGAAACGCCAGGCGAGATGATTGCTGCTATTGACACCTTTGTGCAAACGCCAATTATTACTGTAACGACGGGGTTAGTGACAGGTTACGATTTTCTTATGGATCATGGTGAGTCTGTTCAGGGTGCATTGGAAAGCAAAGGGCTGGTTGTCTCGACTTTGATTTCGGACTTTTGGCAGGTGGACGCGCTTCAAACTATTTGGCTCGATCAGTTCCACAGCGTGCAGGCGATCAATGCGCATTTTAGCCACAGCCGCGTGATTCCTGCAGAAACTGCGGGCGGTGTTTTAACACCCGCCGATGTGGCCGCTAGCACGCAATTAGCCAATACGCTCGTCTTTTCCGTTGGCTGTCACTCGGGCTTATCGGTGGTGGATGGGCAGGCCGTTTCTGGGCAGAACCAGGATTTTGCCCAGGTTCTGTTGGGCCAGGGCGCTACGTATGTAGCCAATACCGGGTTTGCCTATGGCGATGGCGATGTCATTGGGTATTCGGAAAAGTTGATGGATTATTTTGTGCAGCATTTGGAAACAGGGGGGAACGTGGGCCAGGCGTTGCAGTTGGCTAAACTGGATTACTTGAACAACATGGGTGTCCATTCCCTGACTGTTTATGACGAAAAGGTGCTGAATGTAGCCACCTTGTATGGTTTGCCTATGCTGCAATTGAATTTTCCGGTAACAACGGCCGTTCCCAACACGACCTTCCAACTGCCTCCCTTTAGCTGGCGACCAACCGGAGTTTGCTCAGCCGATGCGCTGTGTGCACAAACTGTCACCGTGACCCCCAATTTTGGCACAGAAAACGTGAACAGTACGGCCGTAACTGGCCAATACTTCACGGTGGACGGTCAAACGCAAACCATTGCGGGTTATCCCATTCAACCACTGACAAGCCAGGATATTACACAGCCAGGAACCATCGCTCGCGGCATTTTGTTTGAAGGCGGCCTCTATGAAACAGTTGAAACCTTCAACCCCGTGATTACTCGCGTCATCACTGATGACACCCGCATTGAATTGTGGCAGCAGGAGCCGGAGTTCTCAGTCTTCAACAGTTGGACCCCGTCCCTGTGGAGCCTGGTCAACTCTGTGCGCCAGCCAGAAGGAATCCAGCAGCAGCTGGTAACGATTCCGGCGCAATACAAAGCCACCTCTGGCACTCTGGGAACAGAGCGCAAAATGAGCGAATTAACATACACTGTGTACTACTCTGTTACCAATGATTTTATCCCCCCCAACATTTGGTCAGTGGAGCAATTGCCGGACACGCCGACTACTGTGGGTCTGGCTGTAGAAGTGACGGATTTTTCGGCAAATATCATTCGAGTGGTTGCCATCTATACCGTTGGCGATGGTCATTGGCAATCTGTAGATTTGGTGGCGGATCAGGATAATATCTGGCGGACGACTGTCAACAATGGCTTACCACGCACCGATTCGCTTGAATTCTTTGTTCAGGCCGTAGATAACAGCGGCAATGTGGCCGTTCACGACAACAAAGGGCATTATTTTGGGCTAGGCTATTTTGAGATTTTCCTGCCAATTGCGA
Organism: Ardenticatenaceae bacterium; assembly: GCA_020634455.1. Taxonomy (GTDB): domain Bacteria; phylum Chloroflexota; class Anaerolineae; order Promineifilales; family Promineifilaceae; genus Leptofilum. The sequence continues at coordinate 136,156 of JACKBQ010000002.1, forward strand.
TCAAAAATTAACTCTAGAGGCGAGGTGGTGTGGTTTAGGTACACCACCTCATCCAATTTCAAACGGCCGTACCCGACCTCACTTTAAAGGCTCCAGCCTGGGCTACCTTACAGCAAAAATCGGTTCACCGTAAATTTCGTTCACTATAAATTGGAAGAAAATGGTTACCCAGGTTTCCAACCGATTGCAAGTATCCAGCTGGTTAAAAACCGAGGTGAGCGATTGAAAAGTTTGAGAGCGATTGTTGTTCACCAAAACCTCAAACCAAAACATGGCGGCCCGGTAATTTACCAAATCTCCAATGGTTTCTGTGGGAATTGTGGTTCTGATAGCATGGCCCATGTCGTTTACTAACTGGTTGACCTCTAGAAAGTTTTCCACCAGCTCTGGCTCGTAAACATGCACGCGCGATAGCAAATCAACGATGGCTATTCTGATTGCGGGTTCCTTCACCAGGTCTGCTTCCTGCACAATCATTTTCAGGATGGCAAAGCCAAACTGGTAGTAGCCAAACTCCACCAGCGCATTCCGCAGCTCTTCTTTAATAACCCAGTTGATATAGTTAATATCTCGCAGGGCAATCATCTGTTCTACGATTTTGGTGACTTCAGGGCACAGCGGCACGTCTGTGGTTTGCCCACTTTGAGCCATGCAGAAGAACGTGAGGCCAGGCCAGCGTTGGCTGCGCTGCTTATTTTGCCAGCAGCCTTGTGTGCGCCGATTGATGGTGGCGTATATGTGGCTCAGGGCTGTGCGTCCAGCAATTGTGGCAAAGCGGTCATCCAGCGGAATGGCGAAGGTGGGCACAACATGGCTAAATGGCCCGGCTGGTTCAACCTCAATTGCTTTGTTAAAAAGGCTCACAACGAGAGGGATTGCCTTATCCGGGGTGGCCAAGACGTGCCGCCGCCACGCGGTTTGGGCCAAAATGGCGATGAGCAGGTCGCGCTCGTTGACGAGTTCCAGACTGAGCTGGTGGAGGTCGGTAACGGCCGTTTCCGCCACATCCATAAATGCACAAAGCTGGCGGGCAGTATCTCGCCGCTGGCTGCGCCCGGCATCATTTTTGAAAAACAGCCGCAGCTCTGGCAAATCCAGCACCGAATCATCTGGCGTCTCGCGCGTGGTTTTGGCCGCAAAGCCGATGATGGTTTTTAAGACGGCCGTTCGCAGCAAGTTTTTGATGGTGTACGGCCGTTTGCCCAATTTGCCTGGCTGAATAAATAACAATCGCTCCAGCAACCCGCGCCACAATGTCCGCAGCCGCTTGGCCCATTCGGGTTCTGTGTACGCATCAAACAAAAACATCAACGACAGGCCAATCAGCGATTCTAAAATATGCGGGCGCGGCAGTTGCCAGCCATGCAGCAAGCGATCTGCCAGATTGCTCAACAGGGCAAAACCCACCTCCCTATCCCGCCGCCACAAAATAAACGATTGTCGAATAGCCACTGCCCGCACTGCTGGCGACCAATCAGCCAGCATTGTTTCTAGCAAATCTTGAAATTGCAGCCGCGCCGCCACTGTGATGACAATGTAATCGCTGGCAGAGCAAGTGGCTGAAACCGCATCGTGGTAGAATGTGTCCCAAAGCCATTCGCCAGCCCTGGCCAGATTCCCCTTGAGCGATTGCCCTGCTTGCCAAAGTTGGCTCAAAAGCGCCCGCGTTTTTTCGCGATTGCCCAACCCATACTCGGTTAGAGCGGCTACCAATTTATCTCTGATTTGGTGCGATTTTAACTCCGCCAGATGCATGATGAGCGGGATATTTTCTGCCGCCAGCTCCATGCCCAAAGCATGAATGACCGGCCCGGAGAGGAACGGCTTGGTGTATGCCTCCTCAGCCAACGCCTGGTACATGGCAGCTCTGGCGGCAGTGTCTGTTGGCAACTGTGCATATAGCTCCCGCCCGCCAAAATAGTCGTAAAAACGTTCGTAGCGGAAAGATATAGTCTCGTCCACGTGCTTCAAAATACCGGCGTCAACCAGCCGGGTGAACGAATCGTTGGAATGCTGCCCCCAGCCGGTGGGTTGGTGAGCCACGATAAACTTCCATAGCGGTTCACCAGAGCTGGTAAGCACATCGCGGGTTTGAGCATCGCTGAGTTTGTTGCTGTACGCACCGTCAGACAGCATCAGTGGTACCAGCTCCTGCTCCAGGAAGAGGATGTCTTCTTCTCGCAGCCGTTGGCTGGCAACCAGCGCCCGAACGAAGGCAGGGAAAATGTCAATGATGTGAATGTGCTGCGGCATGGGTGCCTCGGTGTACGTTTCAGCAATCAGCCGCAGCAGCAGCGGATCGCGTAGGGCATTGCGAAGGGAGAGCTTGAGATCGCTGTAGGCAGTTTGCAGGGCGTAGGTCTGGCGGTAACTTTCGTAAACGGAGGCCATGTCTTGCTGCTGAAAACGGGTGAGGCGCACGCCCAGTTTGGTGGGTTGGTACCACGCTGTTGTTGCGGCAGGCTTCTCCTGATAGTAGCGGGAGTGGGAGAGGGTTAACGGCCGTTTCAAAACCCGCCACGCCTCACTTCGCGAAGAAATTACCAGCTTCAGCCAGGGATACGGCTGGGCGCTGGCCATCTGGTCAATGCGGTACAGCAGTTTGCTGCCCTCCGCATGTTCGTTAATTGCGTCAAACACCACCACCACTTTCCGGCCGCTCTGCCCAATGAGATCGTCAATATTGGCAAACAAATTTGCGCTGCTCGCCGCCGCTTCGTCTAAAAAATAGGCGAGGGTTTTGGCCAGCGTGCCGGTTAGTTCATGCTCCACGCTGAGGCCTACGCCGTTGAGCATGATGAACAGCACGTCCTCATCGTTGGCTAGCGCGGCGGGCAGTGCGGCCAAAAAGCAGCTCTTGCCTGCCCCCGAATTGCCGGTGATGACCAGGACTGTCTTTTCGCTTTTTAGGAACGTTTGGAAACGGCCGTACACCCCCCGCCGCTGGTGATAAACGCGAGGATCATATTTGCCTTGCACCGATGCCCAAAACGGCCGTGACATCTCTGCCGCCGCTTGTTTTAGCGCCGACCAGCTGAATGGTGTCGCTGGTTCTGCCTCGGCGGACTCGCGCTGCGCCGCATACTCCCATTCCCGCAAAATGGCACCCAGCTGGGTAATTGCCTGGTTCTGCTCACGAAAATATTGCCGCCGCGACAGGTTGAGCAGCTGGGCTACATACTCTGTGCCCAGCCCGTTGATAAAGCGTTCCCGCAAAATTGTGTAGTAAATGGAGGGTTGCTCGTTGTTACCTGCCGTTGACTTCAGGCTATTAACTGCTTCCAGCAAAATAGTGTGCAAGGTCAGCCCCAAACTGGCTTCATCACGCTTGTTTGTGGTGGTTTGGTGTCGGCTGCTAACCAGCCGCAGGCGGCTTAAGGGATGATTGCCTAAATTGTGGAAAGCTTTGGTTTTGAGGTTTTTCAGGGCGTCCGTAATGGTTTTGATGGTGAAGGTATTGGCAGGTTCGTTTTGCTGGTTTTCCGACGCCATTTCCGCTTCCTTGAAGGGTAAACATTGCCTGGACACATGAGCAACGTTTATAGAAACCCATTCTACAAGAAATGCGCCTGCTGATACAAGTCTGGCACTGTTTTGGCAGTGAAAAGCGTCCCGCTGGGCTATGCTGAGGCCAGGTTGTGTAAGCGTCGGTCGGATTAGCAATCCGACCAACTTATAAAAGCAGGACGCGGATGAACGCGGATGACGCAGATTTTATAGATTGCTCTCTGTGAAACTTTGTGCTTTCTCTGCGTAACTCTGTGTTCCGCTTTTTGAAGGAGGAAAAGATGAATCCTGTATTTGAGTGGGGCATTGAATTTATGCGGGTTCTTCAGGACGGTGTTGGAGCCGTTGGGGTGGACCTTGCCAAATTTTTCACGTTTATGGGCAATCAGGAGTTTTATATTTTGCTGTTCCCGCTGCTGTTTTGGTGCGTGGATCGGGCGTTGGGGGCACGGGTGGCGATTTTGTATCTGCTGTCCGTGGTGCTGAATACGGATGTGAAGGATGTGATTGTGCAGGAACGGCCGTATCAACTCATCCCCGACATCGCCCAGACTGATCCGGCGAGTTCCTACATGTACGGCGAGGGATACGGCATGCCCAGCGGCCATTCGCAGTTTGCCATGACGGTGTGGGGCGCACTGGCCCTGTGGATGAAGAAAGGTTGGTTTTGGGCCGTGGCAATTGTGCTGGTGTTGCTGATTGGCGTCTCGCGGCTGGTGTTGGGCTTTCATTTTCCCACGCAGGTGCTGGCCGGCTGGGGGCTGGGCCTGGTTGTGGTACTGGCTTATGTGATTTTGACGCTGCCTGTGGAAAGATGGCTGGCTTCCCTGCGGCTGGAGATGCAGCTGCTGTTGGCGATTGCGCTGCCGCTGGGTTTGCTCTGGCTCCATCCCGTGGCTGATACGATTGCGGCAACGGCCGTTCTTCTCGGCTTGGGCATTGGGTTAGCTTTAAGCCAGCGCACCATTCGCTATGTGGCCAACGGGGCCTGGTGGCAGCGGGCGCTGCGGTATGTGGTGGGCATCATCGTGCTGCTGGCCATTTACCTCGGCCTCAGCGTCGTTTTCCCCGAAGAAGGGGAATCGCTCTACGTGCCGCTGCGCTTTACCCGCTACGCCCTCATGGGCTTCTGGATCAGCTTCGGCGCACCCTGGCTGTTCACCCGCACGCGCCTGGTGCCGGTGGTCCAGCCCGCGTAAATTCTAAAAAAAACCACAGATTTCGCAGATTACACAGATTTTTCTCTGCGTCCTTCGCGTTCTCTACGGTTAAATTAATTTTAAGGGAGAAAATCACGATGACGTTTCCTGAATATGAACAGTACGACGGGTTGGGGCTGGCCGAATTGGTGCGCAATGGCGAGGTTTCGCCGCTGGAGCTGGTTGAAGCGGCGATTGAGCGGATTGAAGCCCGAAATCCGCAGGTGAATGCGGTCATCCACAAAATGTATGATGAAGCGACGCAGATGGCCATGAAAACGGCCGTTCGCACACCCGATGCCCCGTTTGCGGGTGTCCCCTTCCTGCTTAAAGATTTGCTAGCCGAATACGGCGGTACACCGCTGCGCAACGGCAGCCGCATTTTCCAAAATTATGTCTCCAAAGCAGATGGCCCGATGGTGCAGCGGTACAAAGCGGCGGGCCTGATTGTGTTGGGCAAAACCAACACGCCAGAACTGGGCATTACCGGCGTCACCGAACCGGAACTGTTTGGCACGACCAACAATCCGTGGGATTTAAGCCGTACGGCGGGTGGTTCCAGCGGCGGATCGGCGGCGGCGGTGGCCAGCCGCATGGTGCCGCTGGCGCACGGCGGGGACGGGTTGGGCTCGATCCGCATTCCGGCGTCGTGCTGTGGATTGTTTGGCCTGAAGCCAACGCGCCGCCGCAATCCGCGCAGCACCGATTACGATGCGTGGCAAGGGTTTGTCTGTGAGCATGTGCTCACCCGCTCCGTGCGGGACAGTGCGGCGATGCTGGACGTTACGGCCGTATCCGACCCCCACTATCCAGATGCGATTCGGGTGGGGAAACGGCCGTTCCTGCAAGAAGTGGGCCGCGATCCGGGCAAGCTGCGCATCGCCTACACCGCCGAGCCGTTCATGGGGGACACGATGGACGATGCCTGCCTGAAAGTGCTGGCCGAAACCGTTGCCCTGTGCCGCGAGCTGGGGCACGAGTTGGTGGAAGCCGCCCCGCAAATTGACGGCAAAGCGTACGCCAAAGCGACGATGACGATGCTGGCGGGTGAAATCCGTGCTGACATTGATGAGGCAGGCCGAATGCTGGGCCAGCGCCCGGGACCAGAATTCTTTGAAAAGACCACCTGGGCCATTGCCTTGATGGGCGGGCAAATCAGTGCGGGCGATTTTGTGCAGGCGATGCGGGACATGCAGCGCACCGCTCACAAAATCAACCAGTTTTTTGCCGATTACGACGTGCTGCTGACCCCCACGCTGGCGCAGCCCCCGGCCAAATCAGGCACGATGCTGCCCAGCGGGGCCGAGGCGATGGCTTTGCAGGTAATCGGCCGTTTGCGGGCAGGCAGCGTGCTGAAGGCGCTCAAGATGCTGGATACGGCCGCTGTGGACTCGTTCCGCTTTACGCCGTCCACACCGCTGTTTAACGCTACGGGCCAGCCCGCCATGTCCGTGCCGCTGGGCGGCTCGGCGGATGGCTTGCCGATTGGGATGCAGTTTATCGGCCGTTTTGCCGATGAGGCGACGCTGCTGCGGCTGGCGGCCCAACTGGAGCAGGCCAAACCCTGGGCCAACGAGATACCGCCAATTGTGCAATATTAAATTGTGCCAGGGAGGGGGAATCATTCGAAGTGGGGAAGGGCTGGCACTTCCCCGCTTCGTATTTTGGTGGATTATTTGGTTACGGCCGTTTTTCGCCCTTCCACCCACCTTCACCTATAATGTTTGGGTGACGACAACACTCCTGCAAACGAAACTGTATATTCCACCGGCGCGATTGGGCCTTGTGCCCCGGCCACACCTCATCCAAAAACTTAACGCGGGGCTGGCTGGCAAGCTGACGCTGATTTCGGCTTCGGCTGGCTTTGGCAAAACGACGTTGGTGAGCGAATGGATTGCTGGTGCGGAACGGCCGTTTGCCTGGCTGTCATTAGACGAACGAGATGGCGACTTTAGCCATTTTCTCACGTACGTCATCGCCGCATTGCAAACGCTTTGGCCGGAAATTGGCAAACAGGTATCGGCTCTGCTTGAATCGCCCCAGCCGCCACCCGCCGAATCTGCCCTGACTACCTTGCTCAATGATCTGGCAGCCATCCCCACAGAATTTGCTCTGGTTTTGGACGATTATCATGTGGTCGCTGCGCCGTCCGTTGATCGGGCGCTCGCTTTTTTGCTGGACCATCTGCCCCCGCAAATGCATCTGGTGATCACCACCCGCGAAGACCCCAACCTGCCTTTAGCGCGACTGCGCGTGCGCGGCCAATTGCATGAACTGCGGGTGACTGATTTGCGCTTTACGGGGGCGGAAACGGCCGTTTTCCTCAACCAAAGCATGGGGCTAAACCTTTCAGAAGAAAACATCGCCGCGCTGGAAACCCGCACCGAAGGGTGGATTGCCGGATTGCAGTTGGCGGCCTTATCCATGCAGGGGCAGCAGGATGTGGCCAGTTTTATCCACTCTTTCAGCGGGAGCCACCGCTTTGTGCTGGATTATCTGGTGGAAGAGGTGCTAAACCAGCAGTCGGAACGTGTACAGGATTTTTTGTTGAAAACGGCCGTTCTCAATCAACTATCCGGCTCCCTGTGCAATGCCCTCACGGGCGATGACAGCAGTCAGGCAATTTTGGAATCGCTGGAACGCGCCAATCTGTTTGTGGTGTCGCTGGATAACGAACGCCGCTGGTATCGTTACCATCACCTCTTTGCCGAATTGCTACGCCAGCGCTTGCCGCAAAATGCCGAAATAGATGAGATTGCCGACCTGCACGGCCGTGCCAGCCAATGGTACGAGGCCAACGGGCTGGCGCTTGAGGCATTTCGCCACGCCGTTGCCGCTGATGATGTAGACCGCGCGGCGCGGCTGATTGAGGGCGACGGACTGCCGCTTTACTTTCAGGGCGAGGCACCGGTGGTGCAGCAATGGCTGGCATCGTTGCCGGAGACTGAATTTGAGGCCAGGCCCGCTTTGTGGGTAACGTATGCCTCCGTGCTTACATTGACTGGGCGACTGCAAGCCAATATCGAAGAAATTTTGCATATGGCAGAAACAGCCCTGCCAGACCCGGCTCTGGACGCCAAAACGGCCGATCTGCACGGCCAGATTGCAGCCAATCGCGCCATGTTGGGCATTGTAAAAAATGAGGTGGACAAGATTATCACCCAGTCGCGCCGCGCTTTGGAACTGCTCCACCCCAATAACGTGCCAATGCGCACCACCACAACCTGGACATTGGGCTATGCTTATCAAGTTCAGGGCAATCGGGCGGCCGCCAGCCAAGCTTATGCCGAAACCATCGCTCAAAGCCAGAAATCGGGCAATATCATGACTGAAATAGCTGCCACAACCTGTCTGGGGCAAATTCAGGAAGCAGAAAATCAACCCCAGCAGGCAATGGCAACTTTTCAGCGTGTTTTGCAACTGGTCGGCGACCCGCCCTGGCCGGCGGCGTGTGAAGCGTGTGTGGGGCTGGGGCGTATCCATTACCACTGGAATGATTTGGAGACCGCCGAGCAGTACGGGCATCAAGCCCTGGCGTTGGCGCGGCAGTTGGAAAATGTGGATACGCCCGCCGCCTGCGGCGTTTTGCTGGCTCGCGTGAAGCTGGCGCAGGGGGATGCGGCAGGTGCGCTGGCCGCATTGGCAGAGGCGGAGCAGTTTGTGCAGCAGCACAAGTTTGGGCATTGGGAGGGGGAGATTACGGCCGTTCGCAACCAAATCCATCTGCATCAGGGCAATCAAACAGAAGCTACCCAATCCCCAATGTCCGATCCCCTTTCTGAGCGCGAACTGGATGTGTTGCGACTGCTTAAAACGGAGTTGACTGGCCCGGAAATTGCCCGCGAGTTGATGATCTCCCTGAACACGATGCGCACGCACACGAAGAATATTTACTCGAAGCTGGGGGTGAACAGTCGGCGAACGGCCGTTTCCCGCGCCGAAGAACTCAACTTACTGTAAGACCCTATCGGAAAAGCCACAGAGGAAAAAGAGAAATTTGAGAAAAGAGCCTTTGCCTTCAGGCTCTCTGTGAACTCTGTGGCAAATATTCGGACAGGTACTAAATCCACTTATCCCCTATAATGGCCCCATGTCCGGCGACTTGTTACACACGAAACTGTATCTGCCTCGGTTACGGCCGTCTCTCGTCCCGCGCCCCCGCCTCATCGAAACCCTCAACCAGGGGCTGACAGGCAAGCTCACCCTCGTCTCCGCGCCTGCCGGTTTCGGCAAAACAACCCTCATCAGCAGTTGGATCGCCACCTTACAGTCCGAGGACGCGGCCCCAATCTCCAATCTCCAATCCCCAGCCTCTATGCAAATCGCCTGGCTGTCGTTGGACGAAAACGACGGCGAGTTGGCCCGTTTCCTGGCCTACCTCATCGCCGCGTTGCAGCGCGTTGAGCCGCATATTGGCGAATCGGCACGGCCGTTGCTGCAAGCGTCGCCGCTGCCCGTCTCCAGCGTGTTGACAACCCTGCTCAACGACATTGCCAAACAGCCGGACGCGCTGATGCTGGTGCTGGATGATTACCACGCCGTTGATTCGCTGCCGATTGACGAGGCGGTGACCTTCCTGCTGGATCATCTGCCGCCGCAGCTGCATCTGGTAATTACGTCACGCGAGGATCCTAACCTGCCGTTGGCCCGCTTGCGCGTGCGCGGCTGGCTTACAGAGTTGCGGGCGACTGATCTGCGCTTTACGGTGGGGGAAACGGCCGTTTTCCTCCAAGAAGTCATGGGATTGAATTTATCGGAAGAGCAGATCGCCGCCCTGGAAGCGCGCACCGAAGGCTGGATTGCCGGGCTGCAAATGGCCGCCCTGTCCATGCGCGGGCAGGAAGATGTGTCTGGGTTCATTCAATCATTCACGGGAAGCCATCGTTTTGTGCTCGATTATCTGTTGGAAGAGGTGCTGCATCAGCAGCCGGAACACATGCAGGACTTTTTGTTGAAAACGGCCGTACTCAACCGCTTGTGCGGCTCGCTCTGCGACGCGCTGACCGAACAAAGCGATGGTCAGGCAATTTTGGAATCACTGGATCGCGCCAACTTGTTCCTCGTGCCGCTGGACAACGAGCGGCGCTGGTACCGCTACCACCATCTCTTTGCCGAGTTGTTGCAGCAGCGACACCAGCAAGGGCCAGAGGCATTTGATCTCCCTGACCTGCATATTCGGGCCAGCAAATGGTATGAAGACAATGGCCTGGAACTTGACGCGTTTCACCATGCCGCCGCTGCCAATGATATTGAGCGCACCGAGCGCCTCATTGAAGGCGATGGCCTGCCCTTGCACTACCGAGGCGCTGCTATTCCTGTGCTTCATTGGCTGGCGTCATTGCCCACAACGTTGCTTGATGCCAGACCTTCGCTCTGGGTGACTTACGCCTCGGTTTTATTGTTTGGTGGGCAACATCCCGCTGTTGAACAAAAATTGCAAGCGGCTGAAGCTTGTCTGCAAAGCATGGAACCAGACGATAAGAACCGAGATCTTATGGGTCGTATTGCCTCCATGCGAGCTACTTTGGCCATTATTCATCATGATGTAGAAACCATTTTTGCCCAGTCGCGCCGCGCTCTGGCGCACCTGCACCCCGACAACCTGCTTATCCGCACCGCCGCTAATTGGATGTTAGGATTTGCTTATCATCTTCAGGGAGATCGTGCTGCGGCCAGCCAGGCCTATGCCGAAGTCATATCTATCAGCAAATCGTTCGAGAATTCCATCTACGGATTAGCGGCTACAACAAGTCTGGGCCAGCTACAGCTAACGAATAACCAACTCGCTTTGGCGCAAAAGACGTTTGAGCGCGCCCTGGAATTGTCAGGCGATCCGCGGCAGTTGATTAACTGCGAAGCGTTTCTTGGTCTGGCCCGCATCCATTATCAATGGAACGATCTAGAAACCGCCCACCAGTATGGGCAGCAATGTGCCCAATTGACGCAGCAACAAGAAAGCATCGACACCTTCGCTGCGTATGGGGTGTTTCTCGCTAACCTGAAGCTGGCTCAGGGAGACGTTTCTGGCGCAAATGCTAGTTTGGCTGAAGCCAAAGCGTATGTACGTCAGCATAACTTCCTCTTTCGGCTGCCGGATGTGGTTGCTGCGCAGGTGCGTACCTTGCTGCGACAGGGCAACGTGACGGCGGCGGCGCAGTTGGCTGAGAAACACGAACTCCCCCTCAGTCAGGCGCGTGTCTACCTGGCCCAGGGTGACACGCGCGGCGCGTTGGCTCTGTTGCAACCATTACGCCAGCAGATGGAGGCCAAAAAGTGGCACGATGAACGGCTCAAAATCATGATTTTACAGGCGCTGATGCTGCAAGCGCAGGGGGAGATGGATACGGCCGTTCAGCTGCTGGGTGAGGCGTTGGCCTTGGCAGAACCGGATGGCTTCATCCGCATCTTCGTAGATGAGGGGGTGGAGATGGCTCGATTGTTGTCGGAAACGGCCGTTCGCGGAATACTGCCAGATTACTGCAACAAGCTTTTGGCTGTATTTGCAGCTGAGGGGCAGAAAATCGAACATGAGCCTGTCCTATCACCTCCTCAATCCCTTATCGATCCCCTCACAAATCGCGAGCTGGAAATTTTAACCCTCATTGCCGCCGGACTAAAAAGCAAGGAGATTGCCGAGCAGCTGGTTATTAGCCTTAACACAGTCCTCTATCACACCAAAAATATCTACAGCAAACTTGGTGTCAGCAAACGTACCCTCGCTATCACCAAAGCAAAAGAAATTAACCTCATTTAGATTTCCCACAATTTTTTTCCATCTAAACCTACAACATTTATCGCAAAACCCACAATTTCCTGTGGCGAACTGTCGCGCCAATTGCCCTATCCTTCGGGCATGGTTAACGAACACACAAACAAAGCAACCACCACAACCAAATTGTCAACTCAATCAATACAAAGAAATGGAGAGTGAAAAATGTTTACACACAGAAACGCAGCCAGACTTTGGGGTATCTTTTTTATCATCGCCTTTTTAGCTTATGGAATTGGCAGTGGCATGATAGGGTCGATTACCAGCACCCCGGATTTTCTGACCAATGTCAATGCCAACAACGCAACCATTATCGTTGGTGTCATTCTTATCGCCCTGGTTCATACGTTTGTAAATATCGGGCTACCGGTCCTACTCATGCCTATCCTGAAGCCATTCCACAAGAACCTGACCTATGGCTATCTGAGTTTCGCAATCGCTTCGACCACAGTGGTCGTCGTCAGCGGGATTTTCTTGATGTTGCTTATCCCCTTGAGCAGTGAGTATGTAAACGCTGGCTCTGCTGCCACCGATCACTTTGTAACCATCGGCGAAATCCTAAAAATGGGTGGGTTTTACGCTTACCAAATCGGGATGGCCATCTGGGGATTGGGCGGCTTGTTGTTCGTGTCCGTTCTCTACAAGTCAAAAATCGTCCCTCGACTGTTTTCTGTCTGGGGTTTCATTGGCTATGCCGTGTTTTTCGCCGGAACAATTTTTGAGCTTTTCGGGATCAATGTTGGTGTGATGCTGGCGATTCCCGGTGGCTTATTTGAAATTGCTTTGAGCCTTTGGCTGATTTTCAGAGGATTCAACGCAACAGCACTTACTTCTACAGAGCAAACCTTAGTAATTGCCTAAAAACAACTTCCCTTTTTGTAGGCCGGAATGATATTCAGGTCAGGCGGATTACCCATCCGCCCTACGAAAATAATTTCTGGACAAAGGCTAAGTTTTCCAAACGAGGCCGCCTGGTATGAATGGACATACCAGGCAGCAACAAAAATAAGACGAATAAGGAATAATGAACATGACTGCACAAATGAAAGCAATTGTTACTACAAAATACGGTTCCCCTGAGGTGCTTAAGTTGGAAGAGGTAGAAAAACCTACCCCTAAGGACGATGAGGTCCTAGTAAAAATTCACGCGGCCGCCATCACCGCTGGCGACGTGATTCTCTTGAAAGGGGAGCCGTTTGTGACTCGCTTTGCGACCGGGCTGCGAGAACCAAAATACACGATTCCCGGCAAAGAGATGGCGGGGCGGGTTGTTGCTGTTGGCCAAAACGTGACTCAGTTTCAAGCGGGGGACGAGGTGTTTGGCAACCTGTCTGTGGCGCACTGCGGTGCGTTTGCGGAATATGTTGCCGTGCCTGAATGTGCCATCGCCTTGAAACCGACGAATTTAACCTTTGAGGAAGCCGCTGCCGTGCCGGAATCGGCCGTTGTTGCCCTGCAAGGGCTGCGCGACAAAGGCAAGATTCAGCCGGGGCACAAAGTTTTGATCAATGGGGCCTCTGGTGGTGTGGGTTTGTACGCGGTACAGATTGCGAAGGCGTTTGGGGCGGTGGTAACGGCCGTTTGCAGCACCCGTAACGTCGAATTGGTACGCTCGCTTGGGGCCGACCACATCATTGATTACACCAAAGAAGATTTCACTCAAAACGGCCAGCAGTATGACCTCATTCTGGCGGCCAACGGCTATCACCCCATCGCCGATTACCGGCGTGCTTTAAGCCCTGAGGGGATTTATGTTTCCAGTGGCGGATCGATGAAGCAGTCACTCCAGGCGGTCACGATCGGTCCCTTAATCTCACTGACGGGCAGTAAAAAGATGGGGGGCATGCTGGTAAAACCCAACCAAAATGATCTCGTTTTTATAAAAGAGCTGATTGAAGCCAACAAAGTCAAACCTGTAATCGATAGACGATATGCCTTAAGCGAAGCAGCAGACGCTTATCACTACATGGGAAAAGGGCGCGCCCAGGGAAAAGTGGTCATCAATATGGAGCAAAATAGCTGATGACAACTCATAAAATGGCAAACAACGTGGTAGATGTAAAGCTAATCCTTTCAGCCTTATGGGTTGCTCGCATGTTAACTGGATTTGTCGGTGATGTGCTGAAATTCTATGAACCGGGGATGGCTGCCCAAATATTGGCCGGAGCGGTAGATGGCATGTCATTGACGCCGGGATTTTTACTGGCTGCTGCAATCACCTTTGTAATTCCAGTTTTTATGGCTTATTTGTCTCTGATACTGCCTTATAAAGCGAATCGCTGGGCAAATATCATCGTCGCTGCTCTCTTTTTTGGTCTGAATTTAGTTGGAGAGTTGCCCACCTACGAATACGCATACCGAACATTTCTTGTCATTGTCGAAATGGTGTTCCTTGGCCTGATTGTCTGGACTGCCTGGAAATGGAGTAACGACTAGGGCCTGACAGGTTTCTGTCGGAGTATTCACCTGGCAAAGGTGTTGCTAAAAACCTTTCAGGTTTTGAGAAAAAGGACGGACGCAATGACCAAAGAAAATTTCTTAACCATACGCTGGAACAATTATCTTTCGCTGGGAGTCGGAATTCCTACCCTGATTTATATTGTTGTTGCTTTTTCCACTTCGATATGGTCTGGACAGGGAGGCTTGATCGGCCTTTCGCTTTTCGGGGCGCTTTTTTGACTTGTTATTGAGCTACATACCGTCATGCGGTTCGCATGGCTCCGGGAGAAATCAGATAACCATGTTGCTGTCAAACAGGCAGCCACGCATCCACTCGCAATCATTCGGCGGGTTTACAATGCGGCATTTTGGGTATTCTTGCTGCCCTTTTTTACAACGATGGCTTACAGCACGGGCTTTATCACCTTTTCGGTCGTCATTTTCATCAGGCTGACGCTCAACTTTTACACGAATAACTTTCTCAATCTCACACCCGCGCAGCACGAACATTACCCGTTCCGCATTTAAAAGGAATTAACCTCATGAACAAGATGCAAGCAGACAAATCAAATGGGGCACGGTGGCAAAACTACACGCTGGCGGAATATGTCGTGTTGCGCAATGGGGTTCCGTTGGGAGACGGCCGTTCCCTACGCAATATGCTCCAACGTTCTTTTGGTGCCGCTTCCTTTGCCGGGTTCTGGCAATATTGGAATCCGATTTGGGGGTATGGCCTGGGGCGCTATGTGTATGCCCCGCTGCGTCGGGTGCTGCACCCGGCCGTTGCCTTCATCCTGACGTTTGCCATCTCTGGTGCCCTGCATGATTTGGCCACGATGGCGGTCAGCTGGTCGCCTGCTTTTTTGTTCACGCCCTGGTTTACGCTGATGGGCATGGGGGCTGTATTGGGCCGCATTGCGGGGATGGATTTGGGGAAACGGCCGTTTTGGCTAAGAGTCGCTGTTAATCTAGCGTACCTGGTCGTCTGCCTGCTGCCAGCGTTGGCATTGAGAAAGGCGATTTTGTAACGGCCGTAACCTTTCGAAGCACAACCTCCGGGAGGTTTCGGACATCAGCAAGGCCATCTATTAAACCTCCCGGAGGTTTTGGGTATCACATCACGTTACCCCACAAATCACCACATCAATCACCAGATGTGGTGATGACCACTCACCACATAAATTTGTATTCTCCAGGCATTGAAGTTAAGGCAGTGGCCGCAAAGCCACTGCCACAGGAGAACTGAGGCAGCAATGGAAACGAAGCAACCCCAACCAGAAATATTTGAGATTCGCCTCCAGGGACATCTGGATACGCGCTGGGCCAGTTGGTTCGATGGCCTGACCATCACCCAGACTGAAGACGGCGAGACGATTCTCACCGGTTCGGTTGCTGACCAGGCGGCTCTGCACGGCTTACTCAAAAAAGTACGTGACCTAGGCTTGCCCCTGCTCTCCATCAACCCCATCAACCCATAAGGAGAATTTGAAATGAAAACCAAACTTCGTGAAATGTCCCCGTCCGCTTATGCTCGTTTTGCTGGTGTGCTGTACCTGGTCATCACCGTCGCCGCCATTTTTGCCCATATGGTCATCCCGGATCAGTTTATCGCAGCGGGGGATGCGGCAGCCACGGCGGCAAACATCGCCGCTAACGAAAACACGTTCCGTCTCGGCACGGTGGGCAGCGAGCTGATTATTTTGCTGAGCGAGATTGTGCTCGCCGTGGTGCTGTACGTGCTGCTAAAGCCGGTGAGCAAGACGCTGTCGTTGGTAGCGGCCGTTTCTCGTCTGGCGATGACCATCATTCACGGGCTGAACCTGCTCAACTACTACTTCGTCTTCCAACTGCTCAACGGTGGCAGTTTGGCGACCGCCTTTAGCCCAGAGCAGGTGAACGCGCTGGTGACGCTGTTCCTCAACGCGCACAGCATTGGCTTTACGATTGGCATCGCCTTTCTGGTGCCGCACGTGCTGATTTTGGGCTATTTGATTGTGCAGTCGGGCTACTTCCCCAAAGTGCTGGGCTTCCTGTTCATCGCTGCCGGATTTGGCTACCTGTTCGACGCCACTGGCCTGCTGCTGGTCGCCAGCTACACCGCCACCCCCGGCGCAATTGCCGCCGTCATCGCCATTGCCGAAATTGCCTTCCCCATCTGGCTGCTGGTGAAAGGTGTCAACATGGACCGCTGGCAAACTCGCACCCTCGCTCTGGAAACTGCCTAAAAAACTCGAACGATACCGACCCTAAGGGTTTTGACTCGACTCATTTGTCTTTGAAAGTTGTAAACCCTTAGGGTCTTTAAAAGAAAAGGAAAACCTCATGAAAGCAATTGTTTATACTGAATATGGCTCAGCCGATGTTTTGCAGCTCAAAGAAGTAGCAAAACCAACCCCTAAAGATAACGAAGTTTTGATTCGCATCGAGGCCACGACGGTAACGGCCGTTGACAGCACGTTTCGTCAGGGCGCGTCATTAAGCGGCCGTTTTTACACCGGTCTCAAAACCCCCAAACGGCCTGTGCTAGGGTCTACGATGGCCGGGGAAATTGAAGCCGTGGGCAAAGATGTCACTTTGTTCAAAAAAGGTGACCAGGTTTTTGGCGCAACGGCCGATTTTGGCACCCACGCCGAGTACATCTGTTTGCCCCAAGATGGGGCGCTGGCGCTCAAACCAGCCAGCATCACCTACGAAGAAGCGGTCGCCACCAACGCCGTGCTCACCGCCCTGCCGTTCCTCCGAGACGAGGGACAAATCAAGCGCGGCCAAAAAGTGCTGATCAATGGCGCTTCCGGCAGCGTCGGTAGCTATGCGGTGCAGCTGGCCAAACAAGCTGGCGCAGAAGTGACCGGCGTTTGCAGCACCGAGAAAATGGAATTTGTGAAATCGTTGGGCGTGGACAAGGTGATTGATTACAAGCAAGAGGACTTCACCCAGCGCAGCGAGACGTATGACATTATTTTTGATGCGGCTGGGAAGAGTAGTTACGGCCGTTCCAAACACCTCCTCACAGAAAATGGCGTCTATTTATCCACCGTGCTTTCGCCTAGCATCGTTTTTAACATGCTGTGGACCTCCATTGTAGGCCGCAAAAAGGCAAAAATCACCTTCGCCGGTCTGCGACCCGCCAGCGAAAAGGCTAAAGACCTGCGCTTCCTCACCGAGCTGATGGAGGCTGGCCAATTAACAGCGCTCGTTGATAGAAGTTATCCACTGGCGCAGACGGCCGAAGCCTACCGCTACTTTGAAACAGGCCGCAAACAAGGCAGCGTTGTCATTACCGTAGCCTGATACGCGATTGATAGCCAACCGTTAGCTAATCTTTAGGTAGGGTAACGGCCGTTCCGCTACAGTCTTTCTACAAACACCTTTCAAGTCTATTTGGGCCGCACAGAAAACGAAACTGGAGAGAACCACCTTCCCCAAACCCTTGCTGGCCTCATTGATAAAAATCATACTAGGAGTATCACATGAACAAAAAACTTATCTTGACCCTTACTTTAATCTTGCTGCTGCTGATTGGTTGCAGCAGCCCCGCCCAAGACGAACCGCAAGCAGCCCCAACAGAGGTTGTTACGGAGGCACCAGTGGAAATGGAAGATACCACCGTCCAGGACGAGACGCAGACCACCCAACAAGATGTCGCTGCGGAGACACCCGCGGAAATGGAAGAAGAAACGGCCGTCCAGGATGAGCCGCAGACTTCCCAACAAGATGTTGCTGCGGAGACACCAGCGGAAAGCGACGACACCGCTGCCCAAGATGATCCGCAGGCATTCCCGACGGAGGTTGTTGCCGAGCTACAAGCTGAAATAGACGCGCTGACCGCAGGCGGATTCCCACCCGGCATGATCGCCTGGATCGACGCCCCGGATTACCAGTTTGCAGGGGCGAGCGGGTCTGCAAACCTCGCAGACGGCACCCCAATGTCGTCAGAAGGCGCATTCCGCATTGGCAGCATTACCAAAATGTTCACCGCCGTGGTGATTATGCAGCTGGCGGAGGATGGCGTGCTCACCCTGGACGATCCGCTGGCGCTGTGGCTGCCAGAAGTCGCGGAGCAGCTGCCCTATGGCGACCAGATCACGCTGCGCCACCTGCTGACGCACACCTCTGGCCTGTTTAACGTCGTCGAACACGAATCTTACTATGCGGATATCTTCATGGAAATGGTTGTGGATGAAGCCACGGGCAACGTGACGCTGGACTGTGTGGCACGGGACCCCAATGACACGCTGGCCCGCTACGTTTACGGCAAAGAGGCCCAGTTTGAGCCGGGGACGCAGTGGCGCTACAGCAACACCAACTACACGCTGCTGGGCATGGTGATTGAAACGGCCGTACAAATGCCCCTCGCCGAAGCGTATCGCACAAACATCTACGAACCCCTGGGCATGACTTCCACCTTCCTGGACTGCTACGAAGCGCCGCTGGCTGATGTGGTCCATGGCTACTCTGCCGCTGGCGACACCATGACCGACGTCACGGAACTGCATGAATCGGTGGGCTGGTCAGCAGGCGGCCTGGTTTCTACCGCACCGGACCTGATTGCTTTCGCTCGCGGCTTGTTCGGTGGGGCACTGTTTGACAATCCAGAAACGGTGGCGGCGATGACAACCCCCGCTCCCGGCAGCGCCTACGGTCTGGGCATCATGCTCCAGGATGGGTATTGGGGCCACGCAGGCGGGATTGCCGGTTTTCGCTCGGTGCTCAATTATGCGCCGGAGTTCGACACCGTTGTGGTGATGCTTTATAACACGGATGCGACCGGTCCCGAACAACTCCAGGCCGAAATAATGAATCCGGTGCTGCCGCTACTGCAAGCGGCTCAGTAAGAAGGGTTAGACTACAAAAGTCTTGGTCTTAAAGCGATTTGGCTAAAGATACAAGACTTTTGTAGTCTTCAGCGATCTAAGGAGCAAAAAATCATGGAAAATCTCAATAAGACCCGTATCGTTCGAATACTGAGAATCATCGGGCCCATCATTGGGCTAATCACCATTATCGTGATCCCCCCCTTGGACCTGGTACCCGCGTGGATAGCACCCTTGCCAGATACGGTGCAAGAACAGGTTGATGAGGCGATTGATTATGGGCTGGATGGCATCATCGTCTATGTGGATCAGGCAGGGGAAGCACCCCAATTTTATGCGGCTGGTTGGAATAATAAATTGACCCAAGTGCCAGCTGATCCGCATGCATTCTTCAAAATTGGCAGCATCCACAAACTGTATATCGCAACGGCCGTTGCCAAGCTGGTTAGCGAGGGCAGTCTCTCTCTGGAGGGCACCCTCGCCGATTACTTGCCTGAACTTGTAGGCAGAATCGAATATGCTGACCAGATCACCTTGAGAATGCTGGTGCAGCACCGCAGCGGCATTCCGAACTTCACTGACGATAGCGAGTTTGACTGGTTCACGCCCCTGACAGACGAGGAGAAGGCGCTAGAACTGGTTTTAGATGATCCAGCAGATTTTAAGCCGGATACGGATTACAGCTATTCCAACACCAATTATCTGTTGCTTGGTCGCATTCTTGACCGGGTGCTTGGATACAGTCACCATCAATATGTCTACAATGAAATATTGGCGCCGCTGGGGCTAATGCACACGTTTTTTACGCTTGACGAGGTGGCATACGATGATGTTGTCAGTGGGTATTGGTATGAATATGATGATGATCTAAGGAATCTTGGCGGATCGATGGTCGCGACAGCAGAGGATGTGGGCATATTCCTGCGAGCCTTGAACGATGGCTCATTGCTGAACGACGATGAGCAAGCGATTTACGCCTCAATTTACGAATATGATCATGACGGTTGGGTGCCTGGCTACCACAGTATGGCACGCTATCACGAAGACATTGACACGGTTGTCGTTCAATTTGTGAGCACAACCGGCGGAGAGACCTGGGGAACAGCCAACGTTGTCGGCGGCAAGGCCACCGGCATTTCAAGCATTATCTATAACCGCATCGTTCGGATTCTCCGCCAGTAATAGACCGTGCATTTGTTCTGATTTAAGAGGTTAACGCCGACGATTGACAAAATTATGCCATCGTGTTGGCAGCTGAATAGTCGCAATATGGTAAGAAATCAATGGCTCATAGGCTCCGGTAAATGCCCCTGGTATTTGCGGTCTTTGAGCAAAATGTGTCGTACGCCGTATCAATGATCTGTGGAAAGTTCAATCTGCCACAGTTGCTGCATTTCTTCACAGCGACCCAACAGCTCTTCCAGCGTGCCTTCGTCTTCGATACGGCCGTCTTTCAACACCACCACATGATCCGCCCGGCGTAAAGCGGTACGACGGTGGCTCACAACCAAACAGGTGGGAGACTGGAGACTGGAGACTGGAGATTGGCTTTTACCGTCTCCAGTCTCCAGTCTCCAGTCTCTATTAAAGATTCTTTCCCACAAAACCTTCTCCGTTTCCACATCCAGCGCGCTGGACAAATCATCAAACAGTAGCAGCTCTGGCTGGCGCACGAACATGCGCGCCGCCGCCACGCGCTGCGCCTGCCCGCCAGACAGTCGCTGGCCGCGTGGCCCAACGACGGTGTCCAGCCCCTCCTCCATGTGCGCTAAATCTTGCTCGAAGACGGCCGTTTTCACCGCCCCCATCACATCCACGTCATTTTCCGGCAAACCCAGTAGCAGGTTGTCCCGAATGCTCTCGCTAAATAGGCGCGGGATTTGCATGGTGGTGGCCACGCGGGGTGGGATCATGAAGTTGGCGGGAGTGGGGACGGAACGGCCGTTCCACACAATCTCGCCACTATCCGCCGGGAGCAGCCCCAGAAGCACTTTCAGCAGCGTGGTTTTGGCCGCGCCAATGCGGCCGGTGATGACCACAAACTGCCCGGCTTTGAGCGACAAATTGATGTTGTGGATGCCATTTCCACTGCCCGGGTAGGTGAAGGTGAGATTGTTGATCGTGAGGGATTCTAGTTTGTGAACGGCCGTTTTGGGCGTGAACGGCAGCGGCGGCAGGTTGCCATCCAGATGCAGTTCGCGCGGGGCGACTACCTGGCCAGCGGGCGCGCCCTGCATCATCGTTTCCATGCGCTGGGTGGAGACGCCCGCCTGCTTGTAGCCGGTAATCATCCGGCTAAAAATGCGGAACAGCTGCGTCACGGGCCAGATGTACGCCGCAAACAGGGCAAAATCCCCCAGCGTGAACGTGCCCTGGTACATCTGCCGTGCTGCCAGCAGCAAAACGAGGCCCATGCCCAGCTCAATCGTGCCCGTGCTCAGCGCGTCCACCAGCTCGGTGAGCAGCTTGTCGCGCACCATCGTTTGCTTGCGCTGCTCGTTGATGTCGCGGAAGCGGTCAATCACCCGCGCCTCGGCATTGGCTACCTTCAGCGCCTGGGTGCTGTTGAACATGTCGGCGATCATGCCCGTTACCTGGCTGGTGGCTTCGCGGCTGGCTTTGCGGTACCGCTTGGCCCGCTCGCCCAATTGCTGGGCGATGCCGACCACCACCAGCAGCGGCACAAACGTGCCCAGCGTCACCGGCACGCTGATTTGCAGCATGATTGTCACCGAAATGCCCGCGCTGACCAAAAGACCAACCACGTCATCCACGGCGACGATGGCCATGAGCAGTTGGTCGGTGTCGTCGCGGAAGGTGCTGATCGCTTGCCCGGTGGACATGGGGGTACCGTCTGCATTTTTGGGCAGAGGGCGGGAGCCGGGCAGCTGCAAAATGCGGGCCAGCATGTTGGTGATGAGCAGGTCGAACGAGATGTACTGGAAATTGACAAACGACCAGCCCGCCGCCATTTGCGAGGTGGCAGTGACGAAGGCGTAGACGAGTTGCAGTCCAACGATGGGCCACAGCGGCAGGGCAAAGCTGGCTTCGCCCGTGAGGCCGTTGAAGTAGGCGCGCAAAATCAGCCCCAGCGCGGTGGTGGCGGCAAAATGGATCGAAATCGTGATGATGTCGGCGGCGTAATATTTTGGTTCGAAGCGGATGAGCCGCCAGTAATAGGATAAGGTGTTCATGGTGAATGAGATTAGAGACTTGAGACTTGAGACTTGAGATTTTTAGTCTGCAGTCCCCAATCTCCAGTCTCCTTTACGTAATTGCCTCCTCCAGCCCCGTCACCAGCAGTTGGGCAAATTGGGAGGTGGGATCGGCGGCGAGGTGGGTGCGACGGCCGTATTCCACAATACGGCCGTCCCCCAAAATCATAATCTCGTCGGCCCGCTGCACGGTGGCCAGCCGGTGGGCCACGATGATGCCGGTGCGGTTGGCCAGCAGCTTGTCAATCGCCTGCTCGATCTTCATTTCTGTCACCGGGTCCAGCCGGGACGATGCCTCATCCATAATCACCAGCCCCGGATCGGCTAGGAAAACGCGGACGAAAGCCAGCAGTTGGGCTTCCCCGGCGCTCAGGCTGGCATCGGCTTGCAGCGGTGAATCGAGGCCGTTGGGCAGGCCATTTAGCCAGGGCATCAGACCCAGCTCGTCCAGCACCGCCAAAATTTGGGCGTCGCTGATGGTGGCGTCGAACAGGGTCAGGTTGTCGCGTACGCTGGCGTGGAACAGCTGCACCTCCTGCGTCACCAGCCCGATATGGCGGCGCAGTTCCGCCTGTTTGGCGTCGCGCAAATCAAATTGGCTATCATCGCTGCCCAGCAAAATTGCGCCTTCGGTGGGGTCGTAAAAGCGGAAGAGCAGCTTGGTGAGGGTGGATTTGCCGCTGCCGGTGCGCCCCAGCAAGCCCAGCACGGTGCCTGGTTCGAGTTGGAAATCCAAATCTTGCAAAATCATCGTGTCCGGGTCGTCGGCGTAGAAAAAGGAGACGTGATCGAAGGTAACGGCCGTTGCCCCCTCCGGCACGTCCACGCCGGGACCATCGAGCATGGTAGGCTGTTCCGCTTGCAGGGCCATGATGCGCCGGATGCTGGCGGCCGCTTTTTGCAAATCCTCAATCTGCCGATTGATGCTCCACAGCGGCTCTTTGATGACGTCAATGTAGTAAAAAATGAGGTAGATGCCGCCAATGCTCAGGGCGCTACTGCGGAAAAGTGTGGTGCCAAAGATGTGGGCGGCGATGTAGGCCAGGGTGAAGACGCCCAGCGGCAAATTCCAGACAAAAACGTTGACCTTGATAGCGCTGCGCATCCGCTGCCAGCGCTCGCGCCCCAGGCGCAGCATTTTTTGCAGCACGTACGGCTCGCCGCCAGCGGTGCGAATTGTTTCCATGCCGGTGAGCCACTCTTCGAGGAAGCCAAACAGCGTCGCCTCGGTCTGGCGCAGCGCTTCCCAGCGGGGCACGGTGAGGGTGCGCAGGTAGTTCAACGCCAGCACGCCGAGGAGGGATACGGCCGTAATCGACACCCCCACGCGCCAATCCACCAGCCAGAGCAGGACAATCACGCCGACGAGCAGCAGCACATTGCTGGTGAGCTGGATGAACAGCTGGGAGAAGAAGTTGGCCAACTTGTTCACGTCGCCATCGACGCGCTCGATCAGTTCGCCTGGCTTGTGTTGCTTGTGGAAGGCCATGTCCAGCCGCAGGCAGTGCAATGCTAAATCCGCGCGCAGAGCATTAGTGGCGGTCCAGGCCACGTTTTCACCCACGTAAACGGCCGTTAACGCAATCACCTGCCGCACGATGGCCACGCCCATGAACAGGGCCGCCGCACCGAGGAGATTGTTGAGACCTTGCTGGAAAGCGGCCGTTCCGTTGGCTACAGGCTCGCTGGCAGTATCAATGAAATATTTGACGATCTGCGGATTGGCGAGCTGCAAGCCAATGCTGGCCGCCAGCAGCAGCGCCAGCCAGAGCACCGTCTTTTTTTGCGGTTTGAGGTAGTTGGCCAGCAAATCCCAGTAGGGCTTGATGGGTACGTTGAGCTTTTGTAACATGGGTTCTCTTCCGACAAAAAAAGCCCCGCACGGGTGATGCGGGGCAAACTATTGGGGCGATTTTACATGGAGGGGAAACGGCCGTCAAAATATGCACCGCCGGAGGCTGAAGCCACCCGGCTAGTTATGGAAGCCCCATGGGGCTCAAAAACAGGCCCGGAGGGTCTTTCCTATCTAGTGGAGGCGTTTACGCCTCCGCGAACTTGATGATTTTTTGCCCCACGTCCGGTAAACTCGGAGAAAATGTACACGTAGGCCAATTTTTGAAAATTGACCAACAGATTAGGAGCGAAAAATGGAATATCGTAGATTAGGAAAGTCTGGCCTGAAGGTCAGTGCATTGTCTTTTGGGTCCTGGGTGACGTTTAGCAACCAGGCCGACGTGGATTTGGCCGCCGACATGATGAAAGTGGCCTACGACGCGGGCGTCAACTTCTTCGACAACGCCGAAATTTACGCGCACGGCAAGTCGGAAGAGATCATGGGCGCGGCGCTCAAGAAGATGGGCTGGCGGCGGGACAGCTACATCGTTTCTAGCAAGGTGATGTGGGGCGCAATCCCGAATCCGGCCCCGACGCAGTATGGCCTGAGCCGCAAGCACATCATCGAGGCGTGCCATCAGGCGATGGAGCGGTTGCAGGTAGATTATCTGGACCTCTATTTCTGCCACCGGCCGGACCCCGAAGTGCCGATGGAAGAGGTGGTGCGCAGCATGAACACGCTCATCGAGCAGGGCAAGGTGTTTTACTGGGGTACGTCGGAATGGTCGGCGCAGCAGCTGATGGAGGCGCACAGCGTGGCGCGGCAGTACAACCTGATCCCGCCGACGATGGAGCAGCCGCAGTATCACATGTTCCATCGCTACCGGTTTGAAGTGGAATACGGCCGTCTCTACGACACCATTGGTCTGGGCACCACCATCTGGTCGCCGCTGGCTTCTGGGCTGCTCACCGGCAAGTACAACAACGGTATCCCCGACGACACCCGCGTGAATTTGCCCGGCTACGAATGGCTCAAAGCGATGTTTGAGAGCGAAGAAGGGCAAAAGCGGCTGCAATCCGTCCGCGAGCTGGTGCCGATTGCCGAAGAGCTGGGCACGACGATGCCCCGCCTGGCGATTGCTTGGTGCTTGAAGAACCCGAACGTCAGCACTGTCATCACCGGCGCGTCCAAAGTGGCGCAGGTGGAAGAAAACATGAAGGCGCTGGACGTGGTACCCCAGCTCACCGACGACGTGATGGCCAAAATCGAAGCGGTTTTGGATAACAAGCCGGAACCGATGGACTTTCAATAAAACAGGAGACTAGAGATTGGAGACTGGAGAGTAAATCAATCTCTAATCTCCAGTCTCCAATCTCCATTTACGACCCCCACGGGAAGGGCGTCACGGGGGTGATGTCGTAATACAGCTCGACTAACCGACGGAACAGCGGGGCAGAAACGGCCGAACCTTCCCCCCCATGCTCCAAAATCACCGCGATGGCAATTTCTGGCTGGTTGGCAGGTGCATAGCCAATGAACCAGGCGTGTGAGTTGTTGGGCGGGGCTTCGGCCGTGCCCGTTTTGCCCGCCACCTGAAGCGGTAGCCCCACAAACTGGTGCGTGGCCGTGCCGTTGCCATCGTTAGCCACCTTCCACAAACTTTCTTGCAGAATCGCCAGGTTTTCTGGCGAAAGCGGTAGCTCACCGTTGGCCTGAACCGGGTATGGTTCCTCCGGTGCGCCCGCACCTGCACCGATGCGATCTACCAGCGTGGGGCGGTATAACGTGCCGCCGTTGGCAATGGCGGCCATGATGTTGGCCATTTGCAGCGGCGTCACCTGCACATCCCCCTGGCCGATGCCCATGTTTACGGCATCGCCGCGCACCCAGCCTTCACCGCGTACTTCCAGCTTCCATTGCGGGCTAGGCACCGTGCCGGATGCCTCTACCACGCCCACTGCGCCAGTCGGTTGCCCCAGACCAAATTGCAGCGCAGTGTCTGGGAAAAAGTTGGGGTCTACGGCGTCCATTTCAAAGGCGGCATCGTAAAAGCAGGAGTTGCAAGAGACCACCAGCGCTTGTTTGAGGGTGATACGGCCGTGTCCACCCTCGCGCCAATCTACCTTGATAAATTCATTCCCCAGCCGGCTCCAGGTGCCAATGCTGTTGTAAAACGTATCTGGTGTGTACAGGCCACTGTTGATTGCCGCCGTGTAGGTGACAATTTTGAAGGTGGAGCCAGCCGGGTACACGCCCTGCGCTGGTCGGTTCAGCAACGGCCGATTTGGATCATTAAACGCTGCCCCCAACGCTACGGCCGAATCCTGAGCAAACGGATCAAAAATGCGTGGGTCGTAGCTGGGGTAGCTGGCCATCGCCAAAATTTTTCCCGTGTTCACCTCTAAAACTACCGCTGCACCAGCCTGCAACCCTAACGATTGGGTCGCTTCAGCCAGCGCCTGTTCCACGGCGATCTGGTAATCCAAATCCAGCGTGGTGAAGATGCTGCGGGCTTGCTTTGGTTCCTGCTCCTGCACGGTGGTGATGTACTCCCCGCTTGGCCCCACAACCGTCAGCGTGCCGCCTCGTTCGCCGTTAAGATAATCTTCCCCCCAGCTTTCCAGCCCGGCCAGCCCAACGATTTCATCTCCAGCAAAGCCTTCGGCTTGGTACTCGGCCAATTGCTCGGCGGGGATGTAGCCAGTGTAGCCGATGAGGTGGGGCGCGGCTCCTGTGTCGGAGAAGAGGCGGGCCAGGCGCGGTTTTGGCTCGGCCAGCCCCTTGCCGATGAATGGCTGAATTGTGGAGCCGTACTGCTGCATGGTCGCCTCGGTCACATCGCCGATGGGCCAGTACCAATCGGGCAGGGCAGGGGCGTAAATTTCCTTGATTTCGTCTGGGGTTTGGTTGAGCATCGGGCTGAGGGCAGCCAGCATGGCGGGTTCGTCTTCAATTTGGCCGGGGATGACGCCCAGGGTGAGAATGGTGCCCTGGTAGGCCAGCGCCTTGCCGTTCGTGTCGTAGATGTTGGCGCGAGCGGGGATGCGCTGCTGCATGACGAGCGTGTTGCCGCCAGCCAATTCGGGCAAGATTAGCCCCTCGTCCCAGATGATGCCCCAACGGCCGTTTTCAAATGCCAGCCGCACCGTGTATTCCCGAATGATGGTGCCGACAGCGGCCGTTTGCCACGTCACACGCATCTGCATTTGAGCCGTGTTGCCATCTTGCAACGTGCCCAACGCTTGAGTGGTGATGTTTGTCACGGTTGCCGTGTTCATCGCTTCTTCGTAACGACTAACAAACGAGATGCTGTCTACCAGCGCCTGGCTGCTAGGGGTGAGCAGGCTGTACATCCCCAAAAAATCATTGAGCTCCCAGGCGCGGTAAAAGGCCAGACCAATGCCATTGGCGTCTTCGCTGGTAGGGATTTCGGTGGGGCGAGGGGTGTTGGTGGGCAGCGGGGTTAGCGTCACCAGCTCGCTGGAATCCTGGATGGCCGGTAAACCTTCGGACCCGCAGGCCACCAGCAAAGCAAAAAAGAGCAGTAGGAACAAATACTTTTTCATAAGTAGGCGTGAATTATAACGGTTTCAGCGCCAGACAGAAATCATTGCACGAAATTGACGGTTCTTTTAATTGTTTCATCAGCTTTAAGATTTTCATAAGGATTTGTGCAAATTAATTACACACACATGCGGTATGCTTGGTGACAACAATACCCGGAGTGTGATTATGAAAATTCGGCCGTTTCCCACCATTATCCTGCTGCTTATTTGCCTAACTGCTTGCGACACGCCGCCAGAAAATTTGCCAACGGCAACGGCCGTTTCCACCCCTACATCCACCGAACATCCTAGCATGGTGGGCGACGCACCCAACAGCCCCTCACCTGTCCCCGCGCCCGCCGCCACCGACGGCCCGCCGTCATCCGCCATTGAGCCCACGCCCAACAGACGGCCGTATGCCGGCACCGTACCCGCACCCGATTTTCCACCTGGATTGGATTGGTTGAATGTGGAACGGCCGCTCTCCCTGGCCGATCTGCGCGGTAAAATTGTGCTGCTGGACTTTTGGACCTACGGTTGCATCAACTGCATTCACGTCATCCCGGAACTCAAGCGGCTGGAAGAAAAATTTGCCGACGAGCTGGTGGTCATTGGCGTGCATTCCGCCAAATTTGCCAACGAAGGCGAGACCGACAACATTCGCCAGATCATTTTGCGTTACGAGCTGGAACATCCCGTCATTAACGACAATAACTTTGCGGTGTGGCAGACCTACGGAGCCAACGCCTGGCCCACCTTCGTCCTTATAGACCCGGATGGCAACGTGCTGGGTTACCACGCCGGTGAAGACATTTACGACCTGTTCAACCAGGTGATCATTGGCATGATTGCGGAGTTTGATGCCCGCGACCTGATAGATCGCACCCCGCTGACCCTGAAACTGGAGCGGGAAAATCTGGCCAATTCGCCGTTGCTGTTCCCTGGCAAGGTGCTGGCTGATACCGAAAACAACCGCCTTTTCATTGCCGATTCCAACCACAACCGCATCGTCGTTACCGATTTGGCTGGGGTGGTGCAGGACGTTATTGGCAACGGCCGTTCCGGTCTGCAAGATGGCAATTACGAAACCGCCCAATTCTTCCGCCCCCAGGGGCTGACGCTGGCAGATGGCAATACGCTTTACGTGGCGGATACGGAAAACCACGCGATTCGTAAAATAGATTTGGTGGCGAAAACCGTGGAAACTGTGGCCGGAAACGGCCGTCACGGCAGCTTTGAAGCGGTCGAAGGCGTGGGGACTGGCGTGGCGCTTAACTCGCCGTGGGATGTGCTCTACCTGGACGGCATCGTTTATATCGCCATGGCCGGGCAGCACCAGCTTTGGCAGTATGATCCGGCCAGCCGGATTGTGCAGGTTTTTGCCGGGTCTGGCCGCGAAGAGCTGGTAGATGGTTCTTTGCGCGGCGGTGGCTTCAACCAGCCCAGCGGCCTGGCCACAGATGGCCAACGGCTCTACGTCGCCGACAGCGAAGCCAGCGCCATCCGCACCGCCAGCCTGGGTGCAAATGGCGAGTTGCAAACCATCGTGGGCACGGGTCTGTTTAACTTTGGCGATGTGGACGGCAGCGGCGACGCGGTGCGTTTGCAACATCCGCTGGGCGTGGTTTTTGCCGATGGCTTGCTGTACGTGGCCGACACCTACAACAACAAAATCAAGCTGATTGACCCAGCCAGCCAAACATCCACCACTTTTTTGGGCAGTGGTGAAGATGGCTGGCGCGACGGTGACAAGCCACTGTTTGATGAACCGGGAGGCTTGAGTGTGGGAAACGGCCGTCTCTACATCGCCGACACCAACAACCATGTAATTCGCGTAGCCAATCTGGAAAATGGCAGTGTCAGCACCCTGGTGCTGGCCGATCCGCAAGGCTTGCTGACGCGAGTTGTCGGCGAGGTGTACACGGGCAAAACCATCACCTTGGACCCGCAAACGGTAGCGGCTGGGGAAGGCACCTTGCGCTTGCAAATCAATTTGCCCGACGGCTACAAATTCAACGACATTGCCCCATTCCTGGCTGAATTTTCGGTGACAGGCGACCTAACCCTCGCTGAAGATGCAAGCACAGTACAGCAAGTGGCTCCCAGCTTCCCGCTGGAAATTCCGCTAACGCTGGGCGCGGGCGAACTGCAAGCCGATCTGGTCATCTACTACTGCCAGGCGGGGGCGGAGAGCTTGTGCTTGCTGGAGCAGGTGCGCCTGGTGCTGCCACTGGCGGTTGGCGGCGACATGTCCACTGCTGACCTGGCTTATACCATCCCCTTGCCAAAATGGTGATAAAAATCATATCGGTTTGATGCAGGATTTTACTAGAGCGCAGGAGGATTTTTTGAGTATGCTGAAAGCGTAAGTTGACCATTTTGTGAGCGCAAGTCGTTTGGCTTGCAGGAGGCGAATGATGAAGGTCAGGTACGTTTTAATTTTTGATATTCTGGTTTTGCTGGTGGTAGCGATTGGCTGTCTGTTTAACATGACCTGGGTGCACAATATGCTGGCGATTCCGCCGATGCCGGACAATGTTTTTTTGACTCAGCTGTTGGGTGCGGCCGTTTTTGGTCTGGCATTGCAAAACTGGCTGGTGCGCAAGGTAGATGACTTGGAGAAGCTGCGCGTCATTTTGGTGGCCAATTTTGTGGGGCATGGGGCGGCTTTTGTTGTTTTCCTGGCCAGCCGTTTAAATGGGGCAGGGGATATGACGATGTGGCTGGCAATTGTTTACACGCTGCTGGCAACGTTAGTGTACGGTTACTTTTTGGACCGGCCCCGTTTACAGGCGCAATCGAAACACGCTTAAGTACCTGTCCGAATATTTGCCACAGAGTTCACAGAGAACTTAGAGGCGTTGGTTCATTTCTCAGGCTCCTCTTTTTTCTCTGTGGCTTTTTCGGATAGATGCTAGTGAAACGGCCGTTTCCCACAACTAAAACGACGGCCGGTCAATGGGCGAACAGTGGCTCGTCCCCTGTGTTGTAGCTACTCTGACGGCAAGTCAGCGATAAAATTGGCTACCAGGTTGAGGCTGGCTTTTTCCAGTTGCCACGGTTCGTCACCGTGCTGAAGATGCAGCGGGTCTACCGTGACCACAATCATCATGTCCAACGCATCCAGCAGCACAATTTGCTGCCCGCCATGCCCCCAGGCCAGGTTGTAACGGTGGTCGCCCGCGCGAATAGACCACCATTGGTAGCCATACGCATTGTCGTCCCAATTCCGACCCACGCGATATTTCCAGACATCCTCTGAATAAATTTGCAACGAATCGTGAACCCACTCGGCTGGGATAATTTGCACACCGTTGTATTCACCCTCGTTAAGATACAGCAAGCCAAATTTTGCTAAATCGTGAGCCGAAAGATCAATATCGGAGAAGCCCAAATAGTTGCCATCCCAATCTACCTGCCAGAACCCTTCTTCTATCCCTAGTGGGGCAAAAAGATGTTCATCCGCAAAGGTTTTGAGGTCTGTTTCGCAAGCCCGGGCCACAATGATGCCTAAAAGATGGGAGGTCAAATTACTGTATTCAGCATCGCTGCCGGGGTCACGAACCAGCGGCACATTAACCAGGTCTGCCTCGTGAAAGCCGCCGAACAGCAACTCTGTTCCTTCAGGGGATGCTTCTTCCCAAGGATACCCAGCCCGCATTTGCAGCATCTGCCGGATGGTGATGTCTCGTTTTCTTGGGTCGCGGATGCGGGTTTCCAACTCCGGGAAAAAACCCATCATTTTTTGGTCCAGGCTGGTTAAACAGCCTTCTTCCAATGCCAATCCCACCAAAGCGGAGTTGATGCTCTTGGTAACGGAATGGATGTTGACTTGCTGGGTGGGGGAGCCGATATTGAAGTAATCTTCAGCTACCAGATACCCGTTTTTGAACAGCAGCAAGCTGTAGATATTCTCCATTTGGGATGCGTTGTAGTATAGCTCTGCCACCAGTTTCGGATCGATTCCTTCCTCATTTGGTGTGGAGGTTGGCCAGTCGCTATTCGCTTGCGGCGCATAGTCCACTTCTTCCAACTCCGCAGTTGTGGGCCCACAGCCTGCCAGCAGCAGCAGTGCAATGAGTACGCTCATCAAGCGTACAATATTTAGGCGCTGGTTGATCGAGACGGCTGTTTTGAAGAAGTTGAAGAGCTTGTTTGCATTTCGTGTACACATTATGTTAAATCCTTCGCCGTGACCAAACCTTTATGGGTGGTTTGGGTTGAAAGCGCAGTTTTTTGGGACGGAATATTGACTAACGTGGGAGTAGTGAAAGTTGATTATCTGTTTAATAATCCAAAAGAGGGTACGCTGGACAAGTTATTTATGTCACGAATGCCTGGGATTTTTGGCATGAGTGGTTTGTGCTTGAGAAGGGTGGGGAGATATATGCTTCTTGCTCGATGGCAAACTTAAATCAATTGCAGAGATTGTGCTTTGGCCACAGCTTGAACCCGGTTATTGACATTCAGTTTGTGGTAAATGTTGGCTACGTGCGTTTTTACGGTTCCGGGGGAGATGCATAACTGCAAGCCAATTTCACGGGAAGAGAGACCGTCGCCGACTAGTTGCAGCACTTCTTGCTCTCGCTCGGTGATGGAAGCTGCAGTTGTTAGTAGTTCCATTTCTTCTTTGGGTATTAGCTCTTTGAGATTGCCCCTATACCCCAGGGTGTGCAAAATTGTTTGGATGAAATCTAGTGAATCAGCGGCAAGGGTTTTGCGTTGCAGCAGGGCCAGTAATGGTACCAGTTGAGTGCCGTGGTCGAGAAACGGCCGTATAAAGTTTTCTGACGCGGCTAACCGGATGGATTCGGCCAACACCTGCCATGCCTGGTACAGTTTGTGCCCCTTAAAAAGTGCCAAAGCCAGCAGCACCCGGGCACCCAATGACGATTCATTGGGATATCCATTGGGGTATTTGGTCAGAAACTCATTTAACCTCGCTTCTGCCTCTGCTGGTTGATCCTGGTACAGGAACATTTCCGCCTGGACAATTTGCGATAGTGGGTGTTCTTCACCCGTCGCCGCCTCGGCCAGCAGGCGCTGAGCATCGCCCCAATTCTTTTGGCGGACACAGAACCCAGCTTCATATGCCGCCAAATCATGATCTCGCCAGGAGCGAGACGGCCGTTGCGCATGCAGTACCCGTGCTGTCTGAATCGTATTCCGCGCGGCTTTATGGTCCCCCTGTGCCGACTGTAGCTGGGCGCGTGCCAGGGCAATGTTCATCAGCATGTTTGAGCTTGTCGGGTTGGGGTCTACGGTCGCCGCCTGCTGCAAGAGTCGGCAGCTTTCTTCCAGTTCGTTACGCGCCAGAAAAATGCGGCTGAGCAAAAAGAGCCCAATACTGGCTGGTTCTGGCAGCGACCCCCGTTGAGCCATCACCTGATTGAGCGCCTGATGGATCGTTTTTTCCCCTTGCCGCAATTGCCCCTTCAAAATAAAACGGTTGGCGCAATCCATCCCGGCAATTAAAATGACAAAGAGGTTCCCCTGCATTCTGGCTTGGTCAAAGATGGCTGTCATTTTTTTGCCAACAGTTTCGGTTTTCAACATGTAGTCAGTTTCAGTGATCCACAAAGCATCTAGTAAATCCCAACGGGGGTCACCAGCATTGATTGGAAGAACGGCCGCATCATTTGCTGCATTTCGCCGTTGAATATTCCGAATTTCATGCAAAACCTCTTGCTCATCTTCCGTCATTTCTTCGTCTGGCTTGCCTTCCAGATTGCGTTCAATTCGCTGCAAAAAGCGGCGAACCTCCGCTGGTGACAGGGCCAGATGGGCCAACCGCAAATACACAAACAGCAGCGTTTTGTGGCGTTGAACAACAGATTCAGGCAATTGTTGTAACCAGCGCAGCAACCGTGAATCTTCACCAGATTCGATCAGTTCACGCAGGCCAACATCTTCAATTAAAGAGGCGGCCTCTTCCCAATCTTCGATCGCCAGCAGGTGCCGTACCGCGTCGGCCGAGGCATGATGTTCACGGTACCAGGCCGCAGCCCGCCGATGCAAATCGGGAACGAGATCAGGGTGCTGTGTGTGCAATTGATTGGTCAGCATTTCAGCGAACAGGTCATGATAGCGATACCATGCCTGCTCTTCAGACCGAATAATAAAGAGATTCTGCTGCCACAAATGGTGGAGCATTTGTTCGCCATCAATTTGTCCGGTGACCGCATTGCAAAGGTCACCGGTTAATTGTTTGAGGATGGAGGTTTGAAGCATGAAGGTTTTTATGGCTGTTGCCTGCTGTTGCAACGCCGTTTCCATGAAATACTCGCGTAAAAAGAGATGGGAGCCATTAAATGTATCTATGAACCGGCGGCGATCTGGTTGTTTGTTCAACGCCAGTACAGCCAGTGTCAACCCAGCGGCCCAGCCCCCGGTGCGTTTTACCAGCGCTTCCATGTCGTTGTAGGCTAACGGCCGTTCCTCAATATGTTGCTGCAAAAAATCACGACCTTCTTCCAGAGTAAACCGTAAATCATCTGCTTCTAACTCAGTTACCCAGCCTAGTGCCCGCAAGCGCCCCAGCGCCAACGGCGGTCTTGTGCGACCCGCAATGACCAAATGCAAATCCGACGGCAAATGCTCAATCCAACGCTGAATTGAGCCGTGCACCGCTTCATTTTGAATATGGTGATAATCATCCAAAATCAGCCCAATATAGCAAGCATCGTTGGGGGCACAGGCCAGTTCGTTGTTCAGCCTGGCTACAATTTCTGCTGCCGAGATGGCGGAAGAAATATGCAGATAAGGCAGTAATTTTTGCGCCATGCCAGGGCGTACCTGATCCAGTGCAGAAACCACAGTGGACCAAAAGTGCAGCAAGTGATCATCCTCAGCGTCAAGGGTTGCCCAGGCTACCTGCATCTCCACAGATTGCCGCCAATTGTTAAGCAATGTGCTTTTTCCAAAGCCCGCTGGGGCAGTAATAAGAGTGATAGATGAGGTGATTTGGCTGAGCAAACGGGGACGGCTAACCAAATTGTTAGGCAAAACAGGAGGTCTGGTTTTGGCAGAGCGGAGAAAACCCGTCAGTGAAGTTTGCGGTGGACTATCTAGCAGCTCTGCGGCTAGAGACAACTGAGCGAGATTTAATTCCCCGGCTAATTTAGCTGCCACTTGTTCCAATTGCGTTTGCGTTAGCTCTTCTGGCTTGCCCAAATAGGCTTTATTGAGCTTGCCATTGACGCGGCGATACGCATACCAATAATCGGCTCCACGGCGTGTTTCGCGCCGTGCCGAAAAGTGGCCTGCAGCCCCTTTAAATTTAAATTGTTTGTTTGATGTGAGCCATGTTTGCCAATGGGGGGTATTAAGAGGGACGGCGTTAGAAACGGCCGTTTCTAACCCAGCTGTCCACAACAAACCATTTTGTACAAGCGGCTTTTTCTTGCTCATCGTAAAAGTTACCCAACCCAAGCTCATTGTAACCAAATTGGGTAACTTTTGCGAGGATTTGATAACCTCTTTTCGTCATTTATGCCCAAATCCCTCATTTTTTACTTGGCAAAATCATCCAAAAATTTTATAGGCAAGCAAAATGTCCTCGAATATGATTTTCTTTAAGATATAGTAATCTGGTACCTGTCTACGTCATCCGCAAACGGTATCTTCGAAGCCGCTACTATAAATTAACGAACCGTTTTGGACACAAAGTTTGGGTTCCAGACTTTAACCAAATCTTTGTAGCTTAACTTTCCGAATATCTCGCAAATTTCGTTGATAAGCTGCAAATGCAATCCCCTTGAGAGGAGAGAACAATTATGAAACTCAAAGATAGAAAGTGGTTCTTAATTTTGGGCCTTTTGCTCGTGCTTGCACTCGCATTAGGCGCTTGTGGCTCTTCAACGCCCGAAGAAGCTGCACCTGCTGAAGAAGCCGCTCCGGCCGAAGAAGCTGCGCCTGCTGAAGAGGCTGCTCCGGCCGAAGAAGCTGCACCTGCTGAAGAAGCTGCACCCGCTGAAGAAGCTGCACCAGCTGAGGAAGCCGCTGACCCCAATGCACTGCCCCGCAACGAAACGTTGTATTTCAATGGTCAGCAGTGGGGTTCCGTTGTCGGTTGGAATCCTTACTCCAACAGCAACAACAACGGTATGGCAATTGCCCAACAAGACAATGCCCGTGTCCTCATGTTTGAAACCCCCTATCTGTACAACATGATGGACGGTCAAATCTATCCTCTGTTAGCCGCTGGCCCTTATGAATGGAACGGTGACCGCACTGAAATCACCTTTAGCCTGAATCCAGCTGCGCATTGGAGTGACGGCACCCCCGTAACGGCCGAAGATATGGCTTACACCTGGGCCACTCATCAAAAGTACAACACCCCAACTGGCGCTGGTAACGTTGAGTACATTGCCAATGTGATTGCTGTGGATGAGCACACGGTGACGATTCAAGCTGCCCTGAACGATGACGGTGCCGCTGTGAACCCCCTGATCGTAGAAGCTTACCTGACCAACAACTACGTAATCCAAAAAGCTTGGACGCAAACCTTGGAAGCACGTGTTAGCGAAGATGCCACCGCATTCCTGGCTGACGCCGCCGACGATGTTGTTTTTTCCGGTCCTTATGGCCCATACTTCGACGATGATTCCAAAGTTGTGATGATTCGTGACGACAACTACTGGGGTCAAGATGCCTCCATGTGGGGTAAACTGCCGGTACCAAAATACCTGGCCCACACCATCTTCAAAGACAATGCCGCTGGTACGACCGCTCTGCAAGCTGGTGAGGTTGATGTCAGCCAGCAGTTTAACTCCAACGTAAACCTGCTATGGGAAGATGATGGTCTGCCCATCTCCACCTACCTGGCCGATCCGCCGTACCAAATCGGTGCCAGCTTGCCTACCGCTTTCTACAACCTGAACTCTCCTGGGTTGGATCAAGTTGCCGTGCGTAAGGCCATTGCCATGGCTGTGGATTATCCCACGATCATTGCCAACGCTATGACCAACCAATCCGCTACCTTTAACCAGGTACCGCGTTCTCTGATGAACCCAACTGCTGGTGAACAAGCACTGTACAATCACGACGCTGTTGCTGACCTGCAGTGGGCGGGCAACGATATTGAAGGTGCTATTGCCTTGCTTGACGAGGCTGGCATTGTTGATAGCGACGGCGATGGCTGGCGTGAATTCAACGGCGAAAAACTGAGCTATGTCGCTACCTGCCCCAACGGCTGGTCTGACTGGCAAGCTGCCATTGAAGTAGTTGCTGCTGCCGGTGCCGAAATTGGTATCGAAATCACCACCAACTATCCCGAATGGTCCGTATACCAGACGGTTGTTACCAAATCCGATGCGCCGCTGCCCGAAGGGTATGACATCTTCATGATGTGGAGTGATGGCGCTGGCCCGACGCAGCCGTGGAGCCGTATCCGCCACCTGCTCAGCTCTGAGTTTAATGGCATGGCTAGCAACTGGAACGGTAACTGGGGTCAATACTCCAATGCAGAAGTTGACGAATTGGTTAAAGCGATTCCGGGCGAAACGGATGAAGCTGCCTTGAATGATATGTACACCCGTCTGGTAGAAATCTACCTGACTGACGTACCTTCATTTACCTTGATGTATCGTCCGCAGAACTTCCACACGGTAAATGAATCCGTTTGGACGAGCTTCCCATTCGATGGTGATGGCACCAACCCACCGGTTCCGCCGCTGGACCTGATGGATGGGTGGAGTGTTGCCGGTCTCTACAATCTGGAGCTGGTTAATCCGTAAACCTTAAGTTTTTAAAGACAGCCATGTCCTAGAAATGGGGCATGGCTGTTTTTTTAAGGGGCGGCAGTCCCCCAATGTTCATCTTGGACAACCTCTGAGTGTAATTCCTCTTTGATCTGACTCCGTTCCAGGGCTGCCAAGTTTTTTACGTTGTGCCTGTTTTGTGAGGAGAAGCTGCATTGAAAGGATATCGAAATTATTTTCTAAACAAGCTGCTTTGGTTTTTAGTTACTTTGGTTGCCGCGTTTATTTTGAATTTTATTTTGCCCCGTTTGATGCCGGGTGATCCGGTGGCCGCAATTGTGTCGCGGTTGGCCCAAGGGATGAGTAATACCAGCGGTGTGCAAGCAATTTACGAGCAATACTCGGAACAGTTTGGGACGAATAAGCCAATGCTGGAACAGTTTGTGCTTTACATGCGCAATGTTTTTCGGGGCGATTTTGGGTTTTCCTTTAGCCAGTATCCCAGAACTGTGGCAGATGTGATTAAATCCTCTATTGGATGGACGATAGCATTGCAATTCCCGGCGATTATTGTGGGATGGATTATTGGCAATACTTTGGGTGCGTTGGCAGCTTACCGTCGGGGCAAGTTTGATAAGATTTTGATGCCTCTCAGTATTTTTGTAAGCAATTTGCCAGCATTTGGCATGGCGGTCATTATGCTGGTGATTTTTGCTGTTACTTTGGGTTGGTTTCCTACCTCTGGCGGGTATGGATTTGATCTGATTCCTAATTTTAGCTGGACTTTTATTTGGTCTGTTTTTATTCATTACCAATTGCCATTTTGGTCGATTGTGTTGATTACGATTGGTGGGCAGGCGATTGGGATGCGTTCTATGTCTATTTACGAGCTGAATGCGGATTATGTAAAGTACAGCCGCCTCTTGGGTATTAAGGACCGCAAAATTGTGGGCTATGTGTTCCGCAATGCAATGCTGCCGCAGATTACGGGGTTGGCGTTGTCTATCGGAACGATGGTTGGTGGTGCGCTTGTAGCTGAAATTATTTTCAGTTATCCAGGGCTGGGTTCAACGATTTTAACGGCCGTTCTTGGCCAAGATTACCCGCTTATTTCGGCAACAACCTTAATCATTACGATTATGGTGCTGTTGGCTAACTTTTTGCTGGAGATCGCCTATGGCATTCTGGATCCCCGCATCAAAGCTGCACAGGCAGATTAAGGGGGAATGCTGATATGAAATATACCATTCAACAAATTTTTCAATCTGGCAAATTTGTCACTGGGTTTATCATTTTCATGGCGATTTTGCTTGGTGTCATCATTTACCCGATCGTTATTCCCGATCCACCCCTAAAAATCATAGCCCAGGGCACGTTTTTTAAGCCTGGCATCTACGTGAATGTTTATGACAGCATTAACACACCCTACTTTACGCTAAATCTAAACACGGCTGCGGAGCGGCGGATTGCCAGCCGCTTAAGCAATGAGGATCGTGAAGCGATCAAGGAGTGGCTGGTAGGCAATGGCATGGCCGAAGCTGAGATTGATACGACCAACACGGAGCAACTGCTCGATCAATGGTTTAACAATTTTGATCCCACGGTTCGGCTTCCTGGCATGACGAATGCCGATCGCAACTACTTTATCCGGCTTAACAACAATATTCAGGGGCTACTGGCTACCGAAGATGTGGTCATTGCTGAGGTCGATCCGGAAACGGCCGTACTCTCAGAAAAATCTACCGTGCCTCAAACTGCCTACGTCAATGTCGCCGATGTTGCCAACGTGCGAGTGCTACCGCTAGGCACCGACAACTTCGGGCGCGATGTGTTAACGGAACTGGTGCGAGCGACCGGAGTGTCTTTAAAAATCGGCTTGGTTGCCGGCAGCATTGCCACTCTCATCGGATTGATTTTAGGGTTGGTATCCGGGTACATCGGCGGCTTTGTAGATGATGCAATCATGTTTGTCACCAACCTGTTTACGGTAATTCCAAGCTTTGTTCTACTCATTCTTATTTCGTTTAGCATTAGCCAGGAGCAGCGCGGGGCTACGACCATTGCTGTGGTCATTGGCTTCACTTCCTGGGTGTGGACAGCCAGAGCGGTACGGTCACAGGTTATCTCCTTACGGAATCGAGACCACGTGAATTTGTCCAAGCTTTCAGGCCATTCAATCGGCCACATCATTGTCCGGGACATTCTGCCCTACATTGCTTCCTACGTGGTCATGGCGCTGATTCTGCAAATTTCTTCCGGCATTTTGGCAGAAGCAGGCTTGTCAATTCTTGGTCTTGGCCCCAAAACTACAGAAGTGCCCACGCTGGGCCTGATGATGAACTGGGCAATGATTTATCAGGCGCATATCCTGGGCAAGTGGTGGGCTTATTTCCCTGTCATTCTCACCATTGCGCTCATTGCATTTTCAATGAATCTAATGAATACCGGTCTCGACCAGGTATTCAACCCAGCTTTGAGAGATTAGGTGATTATTATGGGAAAAGCAATGTTAGATGTACGAGAACTGACCACGAAATACATCACCCGATTTAAGGAAGATATTTATGCGGTGGATCATGTTTCTCTAAAAATTGAAGAAGGCAGATCGCTGGGAATTGCTGGTGAATCTGGCTGTGGTAAATCCACCCTTGCCCTGAGCTTGATGGGTTACTACTTTCCGCCCCTGCATTACACCAGCGGCGATATCATCATTGATGGCAAGAATATCTCTGGAATGGATCCAGACGATGTGCGCAAATCCATTTTGGGAAGAGAAATTGCGTACATTCCGCAAGCGGCCTTAAATGCCCTCAACCCGACCCAGAAGATTATCAACTTCATTGAGGATGTCGTTAAAGCGCACGATCCAACAGCCACCAAAGAAGAGATTTACGCCATGGCCTCGGGGCTTTTTGAATCTGTGGGGCTACCGCCTGAGGTGTTGCATAAATATGCGGTTGAGCTTTCTGGTGGTATGAAGCAGCGCACGGTTATTGCCATTTCGGTCATTCTGCGGCCCCAGGTGCTCATCGCCGATGAGCCATCTTCGGCGCTGGATGTAACCTCGCAAAAGATGGTTATCAAGATGCTGCGCAATTTGATGGACAATGGCTTTGTCAAGGCGATGATCTTTATCACGCATGAGTTACCCCTGCTTTATAACGTTACCGATGACATTATGGTGATGTATGCCGGGCAGATTGTTGAACAAGCCCCAGCGCATGAAGCGGTGTTCGATCCGTTGCACCCTTACTCAAAGGGTCTCATGGGGTCCATTATTGTGCCAGAAGAAGGGCTGCGAGATATGAAATTGGCTGCCATTCCAGGCACACCGCCAAATTTAAAGAACCCGCCGAAGGGATGTCGTTTTGCTGCCCGCTGCAAATTTGTGCGCCCTGAATGCAAGGTGCAATCTATTCCACTACGGGATATTGGAAACGGCCGTGCCTATCGCTGTGTCATGACAGAAGAGGAACTTCGGGAAACCTATGCAAGAGAGGATCAACAAAATGGCTGATGGACGCAAATCATGCTTAACAGGAAAAGGCGTTACCAAGGTGTTTGGATTCGGCCGTACCAAAACTGTGGCTGTTGATAACGTCGATTTTGATTTCAAAGAAGGGGAAGTAATTTCAATTGTTGGCGAATCAGGTAGTGGCAAAACCACCCTGGCCAAAATGTTACTCGGTCTCATTAGCGTAACCGAAGGCGATATTTACTTCCAGGGTGAACAGCGCGACATCAGCTCGCACCGAAAACGGAAGGCTTACTGGACGCAAATTCAGGCAATCTTCCAGGATCCCTTTGCCTCGTACAATATCTTCAACAAGATTGACTCTGTGTTGCTAGATTGCATCAAGATGCGCGGCGGTGGTCGGCTGCCGTATGAGCAAAAAGTAGAGATGATGACCGAGGCGTGCAGCTTTGTTAACCTGAAGTTCGCAGAATTAACCAACAAATATCCATTTGAGCTTTCTGGCGGGCAGCAGCAGCGTTTGATGATTGCTCGCATCTTTCTGCTAAAGCCAAAGGTTTTAATTGCCGATGAACCAACCTCGATGATTGATGCCTGTTCGCGGGCCACCATCCTGGATATGCTCATGAACCTGCGGAATGAAGTGGGTATGACCCCCATCTTTATTACCCATGATATTGGTTTGGCCTATTACGTCTCGGACACGGTCTACATTATGGAAAAAGGCAAGTTTGTTGAAAGCGGTTCTGCGGATAGCGTTATCTTGAATCCGCAGCAACCCTACACAAAGCGCCTGCTGAATGATGTACCCAAGATTTACGAAGAATGGGATCTTTCAACCGTGTAACCCGCACAGATT
The DNA here is from genome assembly GCA_020634455.1 of Ardenticatenaceae bacterium. Lineage (GTDB taxonomy): Bacteria > Chloroflexota > Anaerolineae > Promineifilales > Promineifilaceae > Leptofilum. The sequence continues at coordinate 177,513 of JACKBQ010000002.1, forward strand.
TGAAAGGTCAAACCAATCGCCTGTTAGGGTTTCCGGAAGAGGCTCGTTTACTCATTATTAATGCAGATGATTTTGGCATGTGCCATGCCGTAAACGAGGCAATTATCAGGGCATTGCAGTATGGCATTGTGCAATCAACCACGTTGATGGTTCCTTGTGCTTGGGCCATTCAGGCCATGCGCTTTCTGGCAGAGAATCCCCAAATTGCGTTTGGCGTTCATCTGACTGCTATTTCAGATGGGGACGATTATCGTTGGGGGCCGCTCTTGCCCAGGGCAGATGTGCCAACGCTCGTGGACGAGGCCGGTTACTTTTACAATTTTGAACAGATGCCCGCTTTTTTAGCTCAGGTCAAACTAGCTGAACTGGAGCTGGAATTTCGGGCACAGATCGAGCGGGTTTTGGCAGCGGGCCTACAACCAACTCATCTGGATTGGCATTCGTTAAGGTTAAACGGCCGTACTGACATCCTGGCCATTCTGCTGAAGTTAGCCCAAGAGTATGGTTTGGCACTTCGCGTCATGGGCCAATCCTGGATTCAAACCGTACAAAGTCATACGCTCCCGACCATTGATTTTGACTTTTTAGATAGTTATTTGCTTGAGCCGGCCACAAAAATGGCCCGGTTTGTTGAACTTTTACACCAGCTGCCTCCTGGCCTCAGCGAATGGGCCGTTCACCCAGGTTTGGACAATGCAGAGTTACAGGCAATAGAGCCGGGCGGTAGCCATTTCCGCCAGGCAGATTTTGACTTTTTTACATCACCACAGGCCCAGAAGACCATTACCCAAGAAGGCATCGTTCTTCTCAATTACCGGAGCTTGCAGGCAGTTTGGAGAAAATCATAACAATTAAGGAAAACAGCATGAACATTCAATCAATTATCGAAAAAATGACGCTTGAAGAAAAAGCGGCTCTGTGCACAGGTGCCAGCGCCTGGTCTACCACCCCCATCGAGCGGCTAGATGTGCCCGAAATGATCGTTTCCGACGGGCCACATGGCGTACGCCGCGTGCCAAATGTACATGAGATGGCCAGCACCAGCTTGCCTGCCACTTGCTTCCCTACCGCCTCTTGCCTTGCTTCTACTTGGGATGTGGACCTTATTCGCCATATGGGCGAAGCGTTGGGTGAAGAATGTATTGCCCTGAACGTAGACGTGCTGTTGGGGCCGGGGGCTAACATGAAGCGCTCTCCGCTAGGCGGCCGTAATTTTGAATATTTTTCCGAAGATCCGTATTTGGCAGGCGAGATGGCTGCAACCATCATTAACGGTGTGCAAAGCAAAGGTGTCGGCACCTCGCTGAAGCATTACGCCGCCAACAACCAGGAATTCCAGCGTTTTAGCATCAGTGTTGAAGTGGATGAGCGTACTCTGCGTGAGATTTACCTGCCTGCGTTTGAGAAGGCGGTTAAACAAGCCCAGCCGTGGACGGTTATGTGTGCCTACAACAAAGTCAACGGCACGTTCGCTTCTGAGCATGACTATCTTCTCAACAAAATCCTCAAGGATGAGTGGGGGTTTAAGGGGCTGGTGGTATCTGATTGGGGCGCAGTGCGCGACCGGGTGGCGGCACTAAAAGGTGGTCTGGATTGGGAAATGCCGGGGCCGCAGGATCGCCGGGTGAAAGAAGTGGTCGCGGCCGTTGAATCGGGTAATTTGGATGAAGCCGTTCTGAATGAGTCGGTGCGGCGCATTTTGCGCATTGTCTTCATGGCTGCTAAAACGCCAAAAGAAGGGGAATTTGACGTGGAGGCGCACCATGCTTTGGCACAAAAAGTGGCCTCAGAAGGGATGATTTTGCTCAAAAACAATGGTCTGTTGCCGTTGAAGGATCAGCAGCAAATTGCGGTAATCGGCCGTTCTGCTGAGAATGCGCATTTCCAGGGTGGTGGCAGTTCGCACATTAATCCCACCAAGGTGACGGTGCCGTTCAACGCCCTTAAAGCCCAGTCTGAAGCCACAGAATTCACCTATGCTGAAGGGTACCCAACAGATGATTCTTTCCGGCAAGACATGATTGACAAAGCGGTGGGGCTGGCTCAAACGGCCGATGTCGCGATTTTATACATTGCCCTGCCCACCTTCAAGGAATCTGAAGGGTATGATCGCAAGGATTTGGACCTGACGAACCAGCAGATTGCTCTGATTAAAGCGGTTTCGGCCGTACAGCCACACACGGTGGTGGTGCTGAATAATGGTGCCCCGGTGGTGATGGGCGACTGGATTGACGGCGTTGCGGCCGTTTTGGAAGGTTGGATGATGGGTCAGGCTGGTGGTGGGGCCATTGCCGACGTGCTGTATGGCAAGGTGAACCCCAGCGGCAAGCTGGCCGAGACGTTCCCAGCCAGGCTGACTGACACGCCACCTCACCTCAACTGGCCCGGTGACGCAGGCCACGTGCGCTACGGCGAAGGTTTGTTCATTGGCTACCGCTATTACGATGCGAAGGAAGTGCCGGTGCAATTCCCGTTTGGGTATGGCCTGAGCTACACCACGTTTGCCTACAGCAATGCGCAAGTATCTGCCAGTTCGTTTAAGGATACGGACGGGGTGACGGTGTCGGTGGACGTGACGAACACAGGCAAGATGGCGGGCAAGGAGATTGTGCAGGTGTATGTGCATGACAAGGAGGCTGGGCTGGTACGGCCGTTTAAAGAACTGAAAGGGTTTGCCAAAGTGGTCCTGGAACCAGGTGAAACTAAAACTGTCTCGGTTGACCTCGATTTCCGCGCCTTTGCTTACTACCATCCCGAATATAGCCAGTGGATTACCGAAGATGGCGCGTTTGATCTACTCATCGGCGCTTCCTCGGCAGACATTCGCCAAACCGTGACGGTAAACCTGGAATCTACGCTGAACCTGCCCTGCATTCTGGACAAAGAATCTACCATTCGCGAATGGATGGCTGATCCACGCGGCAAAGCCGTCTTTGGACCACATTTTGCCCAAATGGAAGCAGCAGCCCGCGAAATGTTCCACAGCGACGACAACGAACGGTACGCCACGGAAGGTTCCATCGGTATGGACATCATGGAAATGTTTAGCGATATGCCGTTGGTGAGCGTATTAATGTTCCAGAAAGATGCATTGCCTGTGCATCCAGAGGACATGGTTGCTGGTTTGTTACAGCAAGTTCATGCTGCCTAAGACAAAACGCTCCATTACCTTTGATCATGAATTTCACATGACCGTTCATTAATTTTTCTGAAATTCAGAATGATTTTTGTCCCGACAGGTTTGCTGCCAAAGCAAGCCTGTCCGGGCTTAGCACAAGTTGGAAACCTCATGACAACTTATCCTTTCCAAAACCCCTCCCTTTCCACTTCAAAACGAATTGCCGATTTACTGGGTCGGATGACGCTGGCTGAAAAAATTGGCCAAATGACCCAAATTGAGAAAAACAGTCTTACCCCAGAACTTGTCGCCAAATATGCCCTTGGTTCGGTACTTAGCGGCGGTGGCGGCTATCCTAAAACCGGGAATACGCCCCAAGATTGGGTAAACATGATTGGGGAATTTCAGAAAGCGGCTCTGGAAACACGCCTGGGTATCCCCTTAATTTATGGCGTAGATGCGGTGCATGGGCACAACAATTTGCACGGCGCGGTAATTTTTCCGCACAACATTGGCCTGGGGGCGGCCGGTGATTTGGATTTGGTGAAGAAAATCGGCCGTTTTACAGCCCATGAACTGCTAGCCACCAATGTACACTGGAACTTTGCTCCAGCCGTGAGTGTGCCTCAGGACATTCGTTGGGGGCGCACTTACGAAGGTTACAGTGAAAACAGTGATTTAGTTGCTGAACTTGGCGCGGCTTACGTGTGTGGGTTGCAATCTAGTGGCGTCTCTGCGTCGGTAAAGCATTTTGTGGGGGATGGCGGCACCCGTTGGGGGAGCACCCACCCCATTCCCTGGATTCCCCGAATGTGGCAGGCGGATGATGACCGCTGGTGCATGGACCAGGGCGTGACGGATGTGGATGAGACGACACTGCGCGAGGTGCATTTACGGCCGTATGCCGCAGCCATCGCAGCCGGAGCCAAAAACATCATGGTGTCTTACAGCTCCTGGAATGGCCTCAAAATGCACGGCCACCATTACCTGTTGACGGATGTGTTGAAAGGAGAGATGGGCTTCGAAGGTTTTCTCATCTCGGACTTTTTGGCCATCAACCAATTGCATGAGGATTACCGCACCTGTGTGGTGCAGGCGATCAATGCTGGTTTGGACATGGTGATGGTTCCTTTTGATGCGGCGCAGTTTATTGACACGCTTACCGCCGCCGTTGAAGACGGCGCTGTGCCGCTAAGCCGTATTGATGATGCAGTGCGCCGGATTTTATTGGTGAAATTTGAGTTTGGTTTGTTTGAACGGCCGTTTGCCGACCCCGCCCTCTACACCGAAATTGGCAGTGAAACCCATCGTGCCGCCGCCCGCGAAGCGGTGCAAAAATCGCTCGTCCTGCTGAAAAATGACAACATGCTGCCACTTTCCAGAGACACCAGCACCTTGCTGATGGCTGGCGAAGCGGCTAACGACATTGGACTGCAATGCGGTGGCTGGACCATCGAATGGCAGGGCAAATCCGGCGCTGTTACCACGGGCAGCACCCTTTTCCAGGGCGTATTTGAAAAAATGGGCGGCGATGTGGCCTACAGCCCCATTGCCGATTTCACGCCTGGCGCGGTGGCGGAAGTGGGCATTGTGGCCATTGCTGAAAAGCCGTATGCCGAGGGTGAGGGCGATAATGGCAACCTGGCTTTGACCGCCGAACAAATTGCCCTCATTCACAAAGTACGGCCGCATTGCAACAAACTCTTGCTTGTCATTTACTCTGGACGACCGCTGATCATTACCGAACAGCTGGAAATGTGTGATGCAGTGGTGGCTGCCTGGCTGCCCGGCAGCGAAGGCGCGGCAATCAGCGATGTTTTATTCGGCGACGTGCCGTTTACCGGGAAGTTGTCATTTTCCTGGCCGCGCAGCATGTCGCAGGTGCCGTTGTCGGCGCTTATTTCTAGTGGCGAACCGCCACTTTTCCCCTTTGGACATGGTTTAGAAACCTGTTGAGGTAACATGAATATTTTAGATTTAAACGGCCGTTGGCAATTTAAACAAAGCACGTCCGATGAGTGGCTGCCAGCCACTGTCCCCGGCGGTGTGCATACCGATTTACTCGCCCTGGATCGCATTCCTGATCCGTTTGTGGGCGACAACGAGAAGAAAGTGCAGTGGGTGGCGGAAGCCGAGTGGGTGTACCGTCGCCAATTTGATGTGGATGCAGCAATCCTGGCGCAGCCGCAACTTTGGTTGGTGTGTGATGGACTGGATACGCTGGCGACGGTGACGTTGAACGGCCGTATCCTGGGTCAGACCAACAACATGTTTCGCCAATACCGCTGGGATGTGAAAGAGGCAGTGCAAACCAGCGGCAATGAGCTGGTAATCACCTTTGCCTCCGCAGTGCAGTACATTGGCGAAAAACAGGCGGAACGGCCGTTACCCGGCGTCTCTCAAGCCATCCCTGGCGGGCCGTATTTGCGCAAAGCCCCCTGCCAGTTTGGCTGGGACTGGGGGCCGCAACTGCTGCCCATTGGCATCTGGAAAGATATTCGGCTGGAAGCAGGCAGCATTCGCCTGAGCGATGTCCATCTGCGCCAGGAACATGCCGCTGGGCAAGTCACCGTTTCCGCCGCTGCCACATTAGCCGGGCAAACTGGCAAAGATTTGAACGTGCAACTTAAAATTGTGTCTCCAGATGGCGCGGAATTGGTAACGGAAACGGCCGTTTCCGCCCTAATTCACAATGCACAATTAAAAATAGATCATCCACAATTATGGTGGCCCAACGGCTATGGCGCACAACCGCTCTACCAGGTTACCGTCTCACTGCTGCAAAACGATAGCGTTTTGGATGAGCGCCATTACCAGCTTGGCCTGCGCACCCTCCAACTGCGGCAAGACCCCGACGAATGGGGCAAATCGTTTGAATTTGTGGTCAACGGCGTGCCCATTTTTGCCAAAGGGGCCAACTGGATTCCCGCCGACTCCTTCCCCACGCGCATTAGCGACGACTATTTGGACAATCTGATTCGTGGCGCAGCCGAAACGCACCAAAACATGCTGCGCGTCTGGGGCGGTGGCTTTTTTGAGGAAGAGCGCTTCTATGACCTGTGCGACAAGTACGGCATTTTGGTCTGGCAAGATTACATCTTCTCGTGCAGCGTTTATCCGCTGGATAATGCCGATTTTTTGGAAAACGTGCGCCAGGAAGTGGAACAAAACGTGCGCCGCATTCGGCACCGGGCCAGTTTGGCGCTGTGGTGTGGCAACAACGAGATGGAATGGGGCTGGGCCGATTGGGGCTGGACCCGCGAAGATTTAGCCGATATGAAGGTGGCCTACGACCAGTTCTTCCACCACACGCTGGCGGAATGGAGTACGGCCGTTGATCCGGATACCCCGTACTGGCCCAGTTCACCCTCCTCCGACACGCCGTTCGAGAACCCAAACGGCCAGGTGCAGGGGGATGCGCATTATTGGGATGTGTGGCACGGCCGTAAACCGTTTACCGCCTACCGCAACCAGTTCCCGCGCTTCATGAGCGAATTCGGCTTCCAGGCGCTGCCACCCATGTCTACCATCGCCACCTACGCCGCTGAAGCGGATTGGAACATGACCTCCTACATCATGGAGCGCCACCAGAAAAACGACAGCGGCAACAGCCTCATGGTGGGGCAAATGCTAGACACGTTCCGCCTACCTAAAGATTTTGGGTCGTTGGTCTACTTGAGCATGGTTTTACAGGCAGAAGGCATTCGTTACGGGGTGGAGCATTGGCGACGGGCGCGGGAGCGCGTGGCGGGGACGCTGTATTGGCAGCTAAACGATTGCTGGCCGGTGGCCTCGTGGTCTAGCCTCGATTATTTTGGTCGCTGGAAGGCGCTGCATTATGTTGCGCGCCGTTTTTTTGCCCCGTTGTTGCTCTCGATTGAGGATGCTCCGCCGCGCCAAAGTGTTTTCATCACCAGCGACCGGCTGGAAACGGAGACGGGCATTGTGCGCTGGTCATTGGAAACGCTGGCTGGCGACGTTTTGGACAGCGGCGAGGAGTCGGTAAACATCGCCCCGTTGGCGACAACGGCCGTTGCAAACCTCGACTTTACCCGCCAAATCAACGATGACAACCGGCGCAATCTGGTTTTTGTGGCGGAATTGTGGCAGGACGGCCATCAGGTTGCCCGGCAGACGGCTTATTTTGCCCCCACCAAACATTTGCAACTGATGGCTCCGCAGGTAACGGCCGTATGCCGTACCGAAGGCGATCAATTGGTCATCAATCTAACCGGCCGTTCCCTGGCTCGCCTGGTGGAACTCTCCCTCATCGGCGCAGATGGGGTGTTTAGCGACAACTACTTTGATTTACCTGCCGGGCAAACGGCCGTTGTAACCTGCGCCCTGCCGTCTAGTTGGGGTTTGTCTCAGGCGGAAGCGGCCCTGCGAATCCGTTCCGTTTACGACTCTTTTTGAGGTGACTAATCGTGGAAAGCAAAACCAAAAACAAAAAAACGCGCGCTGAAATTGAGCGCATGGTAATACGCGCTTTTGACGGCGTAGGGCTTGCTGCGGGGGAAGAGGCTATAACCGAGCTGAAGGAGGGGTGGTTTAATGTGGCTTATTGCATCAAGCTGGCAAACGGCCGTGAAACCGTCCTGAAAATCGCCCCGCTCCAAGACGCAGAAGTAATGCTGTACGAAAAACGGATCATGTCCACAGAGGCCGCCGCCATGCGGCTGGTCAGCCAAAACCCAAAAATCCCCGTGCCTGAAATCTACTTTTTCGACGACGCTCACGATTTATGCGATGCTGACTACTTCTTCATGGAAAAACTGTACGGGGACAATTTGGAGCATGTCAAAGCCAGCCTTCCCGCCGAAACACAGGCCGCCATTGAGCACCAGATTGGCGCAATCATTTGGGAAATCAACCAGTTTCCTGGCACCTATTTTGGCTACGATGGCAACCCGGATTTGCGAGCAGACACCTGGAAAGAAGCCTTTCTAAAAATCATCGAATCGGTCTTGGTAGATGCCGCCCGCAAAGATGTGGTCTTCGACTTTGGCTACGATGATATCCGCGCCGTTGTGCAAAAACATATCGCCGCGCTAGACGAAATTACTGCCCCTTGTCTGGTTCATTGGGACGCCTGGAATCCCAACTTCTTTGTCCAGGATGGGCAGGTGACGGGCATTCTTGATTTTGAACGGGCGCTGTGGGCCGAACCATTGATGGAAGCGCAGTTCCGGCAGCTTTTTGGGGCTGGCGACCAGAGTTTGCACGGCTACGGCAAGACAGAATTCACCGCTGCGGAGGAGCAGCGCAAACATTTGTATGCGCTGCATTTGGCGCTGGTGATGCATGTTGAATGCTATTACCGCCATTACGATACCGACGACATTTTCAACTATTCCCGGCAGTACATTGCTGACACGATGGCGTGGTTGGTAGCCAACTAAGCAAGGTTGGTGCGTGGGCAGCCTGCCTACGCACCAACAAAGTGAAAGCATGGGCAACATATCCAGAGTTGAGCGCCTGAGTACAGAAAAAATCGGGAAGCTGTTGTGGGAGATGTCTTCGCAAACGACGTTTTCCCTGTTGGTTTATGCCATTTACAGCATCACAGATACCTACTTTCTTTCTATCGGCATCAATTCGCTGGCGGCTGCCGGGTCTTCGATTGTTTCGCCGGTCTTGATTGCGCTGGGGGGCGTGGCCACCATTGTGGGGGTTGGTGGGGCGTCGCTGGTGTCGCGGCGGCTGGGCGAGCATGATACTGAGCAGGCTTCGCGAACGGTGGCAAATACGTTCCTGATTTTTTGGGTAGCAGCGATTGCGATTACGATTTTTGGATCGCTTTTCATTAAACCTATCGTTTATTTGCTGGGAGCGACGGAGGCGATTGCGCCGTATGCGGTGGTTTACGGCCGTATCATCTTCCTTGGGGCCATCACCAGTACCGGCTTTTCAACCATCATTCGGGCAGATGGCAGCATCAAATACTCAACTGCCATCTGGATCATCCCCGTTGTTACCAATGCTATTCTGAGTTGGCTGTTCGTGATGGTCTTGAAAATCGGCGTAGCCGGAGCGGCGCTGGCAACCGTCGCCGGGCAGGCCATCTCCGCCGGCATGAGCGTCTACTTCTTCTTTTTCAAGAGAAACCGCTCCTACCAAATCAAGGCAGCCTACTTCAAGCCGAATAAAGCTATTATCGGCGAGGTTTTGTTGATTGGCCTGCCCTCTTTTCTCAAGAGCCTCAGCGCCAGCCTGATAGTTGTTGTCACCAACAACCTGCTCAAGTTGGCGGGCGGCGATAGCGCGTTAGCCATCTATGCCATCGTTGGCAAACTGTATGCCGCGCTAAACATGCCGCAAACAGGCATCACGCAGGGGATGCAGCCTCTTGTGGGCTACAATTTTGGTCAAAAACGGCTTGAACGTGTCAGGCAAACCATTGCGCTTTCATTGAAAACGTCAGTGGTTTACGGGACATTCGTTTGTGGCCTCTCTATGTTAATTCCAGCGGCGTTGATTTCTCTGCTATCCAAAGAAGCAGCGATCATTGCCGAAGGGCAAGTTGCCCTGAGATTGTTATCGTTGTCCTTTCCCGTTAGCGGTTTGGCGCTGATGGTGGCGACGTTTTTCCAGTCGGTTGGCAGGGCAAAAGAGGCGTTGAGCATCACGCTTGGGAGCATCATCCTGGTCAAATTACCGGTTTTGCTTATTGCGTCCAGGCTGTTTGGCTTGAACGGGATTTGGGCTTCGGAAGCGGTTTCTGAACTGTTCCTAAGTGTTATGGTCTTGATTATGTTGCGGCGTTTTCAGGGTAAAGCGCTGGCTATGGAGACGCTGGCTTACGGAAATGCGCCGTGATAATCGGCCAGCTATGGCACAATTCCCGGCGGCTTGGGCTATTTGGCAGTAAAAGGAGTTTGTATGCTACCGCATTGGACTGAATCTGACGTTGTGGTTGATGGGCTTGAATTTCATTATGTTCGCACGGGAAACGGCCGTACCCCACCTCTCTTACTCTTGCACGGCTTTTCGGATAACGGCCTGTGCTGGCTGCCGATGGCGCGTGAATTAGAGTCCCGGTTTGATCTGGTTATGCTGGACGCGCGTGGACACGGCCGTTCCGCCCGCATACACCCCAACGAGACAATTGACAACGCCGCCGATGCCGCCAAAATTATTGAGGCGTTGGGCTTGCAAAAACCGATAGTTATCGGTCATTCGATGGGGGGGCTGGCGGCTACCGAGCTTGGCGCTCGCTTTCCAGACTTGGTGAGCGGGTTGATTTTGGAGGACCCGGCCTGGATTGACCCCTCGCCTGACGCTGTGCCATTGGCTGAAAACCCATTTTTTAATTGGTTGTTAAATCTCGATGGCGTGCCGGTGGAAGAAATCATCGCGCAGGGCAAAATGACAAATCCCATCTGGTCGGAAAGCGAGTTTCTGCCCTGGGCTGAATCCAAAAAGCAGCTGGACAAGAACATTTTAGGGGTGGTTCGTTTTGACAAACCGTGGCGGGAGCTTGTTGCCGCGCTCACTGTGCCGACGTTGTTGGTAACGGCCGTTCCCGAACGAGGCGCTATTGTCTCTCCGGCAGCCGCTCAAGAAGCCGCTTCACTCTCACCATTCATCCAAATTGCAGCTATTCCCAACGTCGGGCACAACATCCGCCGTGAGAATTTCGCAGATTTCATGCAAGCTGTGCAGACATTTTTAAGCCAATCACAAAATATTTAAGAACAGATGCAGGAGATATTCAAAAGGAGCATTTCAAATGACCTATCATTTCCCCCCAAATTTTCTATGGGGCACGGCCACGGCCGCTCATCAGGTAGAAGGCAACAACACGCACAGCGATTTCTGGGCGATGGAACACCTGCCGAACACGATGTTCGCCGAACCGTCTGGCGACGCGATTGATCATTACCACCGGTACCCGGAAGATATAGCTTTGCTGGCCGAGTTGGGCTTTAACAGCTATCGTTTTTCGCTGGAATGGGCGCGGGTAGAACCGGAAGACGGCCGTTTCTCCATCGCCGCCCTCGATCATTATCGCCGTATGTGTGAAGCCTGCCACGCACATGGCCTCAAACCTATCGTCACCTATCACCATTTCACCTCTCCCCGCTGGCTTATCACACAAGGCGGTTGGGAGAACATGGAAACGGCGCAAAAGTTTGCCCGTTACGCGGGCAAAGTTACCCAGCATTTAGGCGATCTAATTGATACCGTTTGCACCATCAACGAAGTCAACATCCCACGCATGGCTGCCTTAATTTGGATGGCCGACGGTCTTGACGGCACATTTATCCAACAGGCAGCGGCGGCGTTGCACACCACACCAGAACAGTTCGCACCCTTCATGTTTGCCGGAACAGCCCAGGGACGAGATGTCATTATTGAAGCCCATCATCAGGCACGGGCGGCGATTAAGAGGGAACGGCCGTCTCTGCCCGTAGGCCTCACCATTGCCATGTCCGACATGCAAGCCCTGCCCGGCGGCGAAGCAGCACGGGACAAAATGCGCTGGGAATTGCAAGACGTATTCCTGGAGGCAGCCCGCAAAGATGATTTCCTTGGTGTGCAAACCTATAGCCGCGAACGATACGGAGCCGATGGCCATCTTGGCCCGGAAGAAGGCGTAGAACTGACGCAAATGGGGTACGAATTTTGGCCGCAAGCGATTGGCGCAACCCTGCGCCGCGCCCACGAAGTGGCTGGCGTTCCTATGATGGTCACAGAAAACGGCATTGGCACAACGGAAGACGGCCGTCGCCTGGCCTATTACCAAACCGCCTTGCAAAGCGTCGCCGATTGCCTGCGCGATGGGCTAGACATCCGCGGTTACTTCGCCTGGTCTGCCTTCGATAACTTTGAATGGATGCTGGGCTATCGCCCCACGTTCGGCATCATTGCCGTAGACCGCGCCAGCCAACAGCGCACCGTCAAACCAAGCGCCCGTTGGTTAAGTCAGGTCGCTCAAACCAATCAGATTGGATAGGTAATGCTGCAAGTTAAACAAAATTCCGTCAAAGCATGGCGCTGGGCCGTGCTAACCTTGTTCTTTGTCAACGGGGCGATCATGGCCAACTGGGTCTCGCGCATCCCCCAAATCCAGGCTAACCTGGCTATGAGCGAAGGGACGCTTGGTATTGTGTTGCTGTGGGCAGCCGTTGGCGTGTTAACTGCCTTATCTATGGCGGGTGGTTTGATAGCCCGGTTTGGCAGTCGCACCATGTCCATCGCCGGAGCCTTGCTACTGGCAGCCACCTTGTTGCCTTTAGGCTTCATGCCCAATCCAATCGCGCTCTCTATCAATCTGTTCTTTTATGGCGGGGCGATGAGCTTGATGGACGTCGCCATGAACGCGCAAGGGGTAGACGTGGAACGCGTCTTAAAGCGTTCGGTGATGTCTTCCTTCCATGCCGCTTACAGCATTGGTGGCTTTGCCGGGGCAATGATGGGAGGTGGGTTGGCGTCATTCGGCATGCAGCCGAGCATCCACTTCTTGATTGCGGCGTTTATCTTCAGCGTGCTGGCGTTAATTGTTGCGCCTGCCCTGCGCCCCACAGAAGTGACTGACGCGCCCGCCCAAGCCGAACCGATCTTTCGCCTGCCAGACCGCATCATTTGGCCGATTGGTGCTATCGCTTTTTGTTCCAGCATCGGCGAAGGCGCAATGGCCGATTGGAGTGGCGTTTATCTGAAAACAATCGTGGGTACAGAGGCAGCAACGGCCGCTTTGGGCTTCGCGGCTTTTTCCATCACCATGACAATCGGCCGTTTATTGGGTGATTACCTGACCACACGCGCCGAGCCGTCTCAATTAGTGCGCGTTGGGGGTGTACTTGCCTCTTTAGGGATTTTGCTGGCGATCCTTTTCCCGCAAATTACGGCCGTTTTGCTTGGATTTGGTGCGGTTGGTGCGGGCTTATCCATTGTCGTGCCGTTGGCCTTTAGCGCGGCGGGCAAAGTGCCCGGTCTGCCATCCGGTGCGGGCATCGCTGGCGTCGCAACGATAGGGTACGCTGGGTTTTTGGCCGGGCCGCCGATTATCGGCCTCATCGCGGAAGTGACCTCGCTCAGGATCGCGTTAATTTTCGTGATGATTTTAACCGGCACGCTCATTGTTAGCGCAAGAGCAATGCGGAGCCCTCATTCATCGTACCAATAAAAGCCTTGCCCAATAAACAAAAAGGTGTTGCCGGAACTATCTAGGCAAAAGCGGGAAAGTCCTTTGAATGGCCCAAAGCCATTTCCCCTGCTTTTACATGAGCAAGCGACAGAAAAATCGCGTTTCGGTTTTGGCGAACTTTTTGTGGTTTGCTGAGCTGAGTAGAAATCAGGGTCAGGGCGTCTCGTACAATTGCACCTGCCCCCCATAAAAATCGCGTTGCCGCGTTAATATCATCTTTGCAGCCAGCGTTTGCGGGATGAGTCCTAGGGGATCGGTGTACGAGTCATGGCTGTAAACTAGCCACACGCGATTGTGTTCGTTTATCAATGAAATCAAGCGGGGTAGATCGCTTTCCGTCATCTCTGGTTCCAGAATGCCGCTGTCGAACAGGTCTAAAGGAACCCCTTGTTTCACAACCTGGAGAGCATACTGTTTTTCATAAGGCATAAAATAGTAGTTGAAGGGGATTTCCACAAAGTTGGAGTTGAAAAGGATCAAATCTCCCTCTTCCACATAAAGGGCAACATAGCCAGCAGGCGTGCTCCAATCTTCTTTTTGGAAGAACCGATAATAGTCACCTGCCGAAAAGAGGTTGACGGTGACTGCACCCCCTAGCGCTATGAGAATGAGAAGACGAAACCTTAATTGGGCGATACCGGCAGCTAGAATGAGGAATAAGGGGATTGTTAGCCAGATCAGCGTCCTATCGTAAAAAATGGGTCGCCATAGGCTTACGATTAGCTCGCCCAGGAAAGGGATAGCAAACAAGGCAGCCAGGAATAAGAAGCGTGAAAATGTTTTCCGGAAATGCAGCAACCCTAAACATAGTGCTAGCGCGTACAGAACCCACAGCGCTGTTACCAGATTGGTCTCAAGGTATGCCAAAGAGGGGTTCAAAAAGGATCTAAGGGCCTGGAGAATGGATTCCCAAGTCGGCTCTGGTATCCAAAACCGCCGATAGACGCTACTGGTTTGTTTAATAAAGAAATATAGCCAGGGGCTCCACAGTAGGAGGATACCAATCTGGGCTTTTACCCAGTTCCCCAATGAGGGGGCTAGCAGGGCAGGTTGAATGTCGAAAATCCTTTTTCTTTGAGAAAGTATCAAACCGAGAACAAAGATATTGATGGTCAGCAGGAAGAGAACGGCCGTATTATGACTCAATAAAGTTGCTGCCGAAAACAAGATAAAGACAACCCAGGCCAGGTCGGTCTCAATGGCCCGGATGGGCAACCAGCGAGGACGGAATAGCCAGGCTCTCCAGTTACGCTGAGGTAGCTGACTTTCATACGGTAAACCATTGGCGTCTAGTTTGATTGTCTCAGCTGTGCGCCAGACCTGTAGATATTCCCGGAACTGGCTACCGATTGGTTTGGCCGCTTGCGAATCCGTTAGCAGTCTGCTCAGGGCATAGATTGCTACGGCCGCATTAAATGCCAGGAGGGTATACATACGCGCTTCCTGGGCATAGTAGATATTAAAAAGCGAAGATGTTATGAAAACTGCTGCCGCTAATCCAACCAAAGCGTTAGACAAACGTTTGCCGATCAGGTAAATCACGGGGATTGTGCCTACGCCGAACAGAACAGAAAGCAGGCGGGCATCATAAGGTGTATCTCCTTTGAACGCGACCCAGTAATGCAGCATGAAGTAATAAAGTGGTGGATGTTGATCAATCTTGACGATCCATTGCAGCATATCGCTAACACTTTGGTTAGCCAGCCACACGCTAAAGGTTTCATCCAGCCACATCCCTTTGGCGGCCAGAAGGAGCGTTCGCAGCCAACCGCCTACAAAGGTGATGAAACCTACCAGCCAGGGTGCCATCTCGTCAAGGTCGAGTTCTTCATTCATGATCTTTCAGAATTTGTACCTACTAATCCTGCCATTCCTGTGAAGGCAGGCGCGGCACTCTAGAAGTAAATCGCTATTAAGCTCTTTCCCATAATTTTAATCATATGTGAAAGAACCACAAATATGACCCGCCAAATAGCGCGGCGACAAATTTGACAAAATCAATCTGGCCGAAATGCTTGACTTGGAGTTAACTCCAGGTGGTAAACTTTCGCTTGGAGGTGCAAACATGAAGATTTCAGAAGTGAGTGAACAATCTGGCTTATCGGTGGATACGCTGCGCTATTACGAAAAAATCGGCCTGCTGCCGCCCGTCAACCGCACAGAAAGCGGCATCCGCGATTTTGACGAACTAGATGTGCGTCGTGTTGGCTTCATTAAATGTATGCGGGCTGCTGGACTGCCCATTGAAGTGCTGATTGAGTATTACGCGCTGGTGCAGCAGGGAGACGACACGATTGACGCCCGCAAAGCCATTTTGGTGGAGCAGCGCAGCCAGCTTTTGGCGCGGATGGCCGAAATGCAGGAAACGCTGGATTTGCTGAACCACAAAATTGACGTGTACGAAAACATGGTTCTGACGAAAGAGCAAGAGCTGTCTGATTGATAGAGTCAACCCATTGACTCCCCAAAGATATGATGAAGAATAAACAGTTATTCTGGCCGTTTGGCTTGTATTTCCTCCTTCTCGCGGGTGTGGCTGCGCACGGCCCTTACCGCGTCCTGTACTTCCAATCGCTGGAATTTACAGGCGCACAAATCGGACTGTTAACCGGCATCGCGCCGCTGGTTACGCTGGTTAGCTTGCCGCTCATCACTGGTTTTGCCGACCGTACCAAACGGCACAAACTTATCATGAGCGTTTCCCTGTTGGTCGTCATTGCGGGGCTAATCATCTACACCACGCTAACAACATTTACAGCGCTTTTCATTGTTACCATCCTTGTCGGCATTTTCTTTGCGCCTGTCATGGCGCTGGCGAACAGCGCGACAATGTTTATGTTGGGGGAATGGAAGGAGGGATACGGCCGTATCCGTCTCGGTGGCACGCTCGGATTCAGCCTGGTTGCCACACTGGCAGGCATCTTAGTCGAAAATCACGGCCTGAAAATCGCCTTCTGGAGCGGGGCGGGCATCCTATTCCTCAGCTTCCTCGTCAGCCAAAAGCTGACGCACGGCGACGAAGAAAGCGGCAAACCGGCCAACTGGAACCGGGTAGGCGAATTGCTCAAAAACCCACAATTTTTGCTCTTTTTGCTGCTCAGTCTCTCCGGCGGCATCTCCTTTGCCACGCTCAACGCCTACCTCTTCCCCTACATGAAAGCGGTTGGCGCGAAAGAAGCCACAATGGGATTGGCGCTCACCATCGGCACAATCTCCGAAGTGCCAGCCATGTTCTTTGCCGGGCAATTCATCAAACGGTACAAGGCATTCAACATCATCTTGTTTGCCCTCGCCATGACTGGCCTGCGCTTTTTGTTGTTGGGCATCGCCGCCAGCCCCACGCTCGTTTTGTGGATTCAACTGCTCAACGGCCTCAACTACCCCCTGCTAACGGTGGCTGGTGTCACTTTTGCTGACGAACACGCCCCCGAAGGATTTCGCGCCACCGCGCAGGGATTGTTCAACACCGCTACTGGCGGCATTGGCGCTGCGCTGGGCGGTTTTGTCGGCGGTTTGTTATTTGAAAGCCTCGGCGCACATGGCATGTACCTCGCGTTTGGCACATTTGTATTCATTGTTTTAGTCGTAGTCGGCGCAATTCAGCGCGTTTTGTTACCGAAAGAAGTCAAAGAGATTAGAGATTAGAGACTGGAGATTGGCTAATCGCTACTCTCCAATCCCCACAAAAGGAACAATTATGAAAACTCGTAAACTTGGCAACAGCAATTTAGAGGTCTCAGCCCTGGGTCTGGGCTGTATGCGCATGAGCTTTGGCGACACGCCTACCGACAAGCAGGAGATGATTACGCTGCTGCGCCAATCAGTGGAGCGTGGCGTCACCTTCTTCGACACGGCCGAAGTGTACGGCCCTTTCACCAATGAACTGCTGGTTGGCGAAGCGCTGGAACCATTCAAAGGGCAGGTCGTCATCGCCACCAAATTTGGCTTCAAGCACGACGAAAATGGGCCGCATCCGCGCGTGGGGCTGGACAGCCGCCCCGAACAAATCAAGCGGGTAGCCGATGAATCGCTCAAGCGGCTGCGCGTGGACGTAATTGACCTGTTCTACCAGCACCGCCCCGACCCAAACGTGCCGATGGAAGATGTGGCTGGCGCGGTGCAGGAGCTGATTCAGGCAGGCAAGGTGAAGCATTTTGGCTTGTCAGAAGCCAGCGCCGAGCAAATCCGCCAGGCGCACGCGGTGCAGCCGGTAGCCGCTTTGCAGAGTGAATATTCAATTTGGTGGACAGAAATTGAACAGAATGATGTGCTGGCCACTGTTGAAGAATTGGGCATTGGCCTGGTGCCGTACAGCCCCCTAGGGCGCGGCTTTTTGACCGGCAAAATCACCACCGAAACCACCTACGACAGCTCCGACATCCGCAGCCGCAACCCGCGCTTTACGGCCGAAGCGATCACGGCTAACCAGGCGGTGGTGGACCTGCTGGCGCGCATCGGCCAGAACCACGACGCCACGCCGGGCCAGATTGCCCTCGCCTGGCTGCTGGCGCAAAAGCCGTGGATTGTACCCATCCCGGGCACGCGCAAGCTGCACCGCCTGGACGAAAACAACGGCGCAGTTGACATTGAATTGACCGCCGATGACCTGAGCGAAATTCGGGCAGCAATGGCCAACATCAACGTGGTGGGCCACCGCTATTAAGAATTTATCCGAAAAAGCCACAGAGAAAAAGAGAAAATGGCGCGTTAAAACGCATCTCAAAAATCTCTGTGAACTCTGTGGCTAATATTTGAATAACTGGCCGGATTGGCAATCCGGCTTACATGACGAAGGAAAAAATATGCAAACCGTAAAATTAAACAATGGCGTTGAAATCCCGATTTTGGGTTTTGGCGTTTTCCAGATAACCGACCCGGACGAATGTGTGCGCAGCGTGGTTGAGGCGATTGAAACGGGGTATGGTCATATAGATACGGCCGCTTCCTACCAAAATGAAGAATCTGTGGGCAAAGGCATCCAGCAAAGCGGCGTTGCCAGAGAAGATTTATTCATCACCACCAAGCTCTGGATTCAACGCCAGGGCTACGAAGACACGCTCAAAGCGTTTGATAATTCCTTGAACCGCTTGCAGCTCGATTACATTGATCTGTACCTGATTCACCAACCCTACGGCGATGTGTACGGCGAATGGCGGGCGATGGAAGAGCTTTACGAGCAGGGCAAAATCAGAGCCATCGGCGTTTCCAACTTTCAGCCTGACCGGATCATGGATTTGATGATCCACAACAAGATCCTGCCCGCCATCAACCAGATTGAAGTCAATCCTTTCCAGCAGCAGATTGAGACGCAGCCGTTTTTGGAAGAGAACGGTGTGATGGTAGAGGCCTGGGCACCCTTTGCCGAGGGCCGCAACAACATTTTCCAGAATGAACTGCTGCAAGCCATTGGCGCAAAATATGGCAAAAGCGTGGGGCAGGTCATTTTGCGCTGGGTAGTGCAACGCGGCATTATTGCGTTGGCCAAAACCGTCCGCAGAGAGAGGATGATCGAGAATATCAGCATTTTTGATTTTGAATTGAGCGCCGAAGATGTGGCGGCGATTTCGACGCTGGACACCAAAACCAGCTGCTTCTTTGATCATCGTGACCCCAAAATGGTGAAGTGGCTGGGTGAAAGAAAGTTGTCGAACTGAAGCAGTTGGAGGGTATCAAACATGGAAATTAAACGAAATGGTTCGCAGCCATCGGTCAAGGGGCCAGCGGACTGGTTTACAGGCACGGTGCGGGTGGATCCGCTGTTTAGTGCGGAGGAACCGGCGCACACGGGCGCGGCCACCGTCACGTTTGAGCCAGGGGCGCGGACGGCTTGGCACACGCATCCGCTGGGCCAGACGCTGGTGGTCACTTCTGGCTGTGGTCGGGTGCAAAGCTGGGGCGGGCCAATTGAGGCGATTCGGCCCGGTGATGTGATCCGGTTTGCGCCGGGAGAAAAACATTGGCATGGGGCTGGGGTGGATACGGCCGTTACCCACATCGCCATTCAGGAAAGCCTCGATGGCAAGGCGGTAGAGTGGTTGGAACACGTTAGTGATGAACAATATTCAGGTAAATAAAAGGAGTTAAACAATGGCAATAACACATAAGCGTTTAGGTAGACATGGCGTGCTTGTAAGTAATCTTTGTTTGGGTACGATGAATTTTGGCTGGCACACCAGTGAAGAAGATAGCTACAAAATTATGGATCGCGCTCTGGAACTGGGCATCAACTTTTTCGATACGGCGGATGTCTACGGTTGGGCGGTTGAACATGGGCACACCGAAGAAATCGTTGGCCGCTGGTTTGCACTGGGTGGCGGACGCCGGGAGGCGACGGTTTTGGCGACAAAAGTGTACAATCCGGTAACGCGCAAAGCCAATTTGCCAGAGGTGAACAGTGACGGCCGTTCCCTCTCCGCCTACAAAATCCGCAAACATTGCGAAGGCAGCCTCAAACGCCTGCAAACCGACTGGATTGACCTCTACCAAATGCATCACATTGACCGCAACGTGCCCTGGGACGAGACCTGGCAGGCCTTCGGCAGCCTGATCAATCAAGGGAAAGTCGTCTACGTAGGTTCCAGCAACTTTGCTGGTTGGGATATCGCTACCGCCAATCAGGAAGCATCCAAGCGAGGTTTGTTGGGCTTGGTGAGCGAGCAAAGCATCTACCATCTCAATAACCGGATGATTGAACTAGAAGTGATTCCCGCCTGCCGTCATTACGGCCTGGGGCTGATCCCCTGGAGCCCGTTGGCCGGGGGATTGTTGGGCGGCGCGTTAGAAAAACTGGAAACCGGCCGCCGCCAAGGCACCGAGTTTGAAAAAGAGGTCGCCGAGAATCGAGACAAATTGGAGAAGTACGAAGCGTTGTGCCGCGAAATCGGCCATCCGCCAAGCGAAGTGGCGCTGGCCTGGCTGCTGCACAATCCCATCGTCACCGCGCCCATCATCGGGCCGCGCACGATAGAACAACTTGAGAGCGCAGTGCGGGCGGCCGAGATTATGTTGGATGCGGAGACGCTGCAAAAATTGGACGCCATTTTCCCAGGGCCAGGTGGCGAAGCGCCCAATGCTTACGCCTGGTAGGGTTTAGCGTTGTCAAATCTTTAAGATTTGACAACTTTCTATCGAAGGAGATTAATCATGCAAATTGGTTTACAAATTCCGTCATTTAAGGTTCCGGGAGGAACGGCCGTTATCCGTCCCAAGCTCAAAGAAATTGCCACCACCGCCGAAGAAGCTGGCTTTTACAGCCTGTGGGTGATGGACCATTACTACCAGATCAAAGGTTTGTTCGGCGAAGCATACACCGACCCTATGCTGGAAAGCTACACCACGCTGGGCTACCTGGCCGGGCTTACCGAAAAAGCGTTTCTCGGCGTTCTGGTCACTGGTGTGATTTATCGTCATCCTTCAGTGCTAATGAAGATGGTCAACACGCTCGACATTCTTTCGGGCGGTCGGGCTTACCTGGGCATTGGCGCAGCCTGGTACGAAGACGAAGCCAAAGGGTATGGCATCCCCTACCCGTCCACAGCCGAACGGTTTGAGCAGTTGGAGGACAATCTGCAACTGGCCAAAGCGCTGTGGGCCAGCGACGAGACCTCGTTTGAAGGCAAACATTTTTCGGCCCCGGCAATCACCAACAACCCGCGCCCACTTTCCACGCCGCACCCGCGCATTATGATTGGTGGTATGGGGCAAAAGAAAACGCTGCGCATGGTGGCTCAATATGCCGATGCGTGCAACTTCTTTGAAGGCGCTGGCGCAGAAAATATGCAAAAAGCAATTGAAACGTTGAAAGCACATTGCGAGCGGCTGGGGCGAGAGTATGACAGCATCGAAAAAACATCCCTCGGTACGGTGCATCTCTCGGAAAAAGACACAGTAGAAGGCACCATTGAACGCATCAAAGGGCTTGCCGAGATGGGCTTCACCCACGCCATCTTCAACATGCCGGACGTGTACCAAATCACACCGTTGGAAACCTTTGCCAAGGAGATCATCCCGGCGGTGGCAGAACTGTAAGATTGGAAAGCATGGCTAAAAAGACTCGAAATTACAAATGGTACATCCTTATTCTGGTTGTGTTGACCAACATGTTCATCATCGCCATCCCCATGATGGGCATGTCGGTGCTGGCCAAGGAAATCGCCGATGATTTGAACCTGACGCTGGTGCAGGTGGGCATCATCTGGGGCATAGGCGCTTTGCCGGGCATTGTCACCAGCCTGCTGGGCGGGGCCATCGGCGACAAGATTGGCCCCAAGCGGGCGCTGGTGGCGGGCGCTCTGCTGGGCGGCGTGTTGGGAGCGGCACGTGGGCTGGCAGACGGCTTTTTGTCCCTGACTATCATCACTTTGCTGATGGGCGTGGTGCTGCCGGTGGTGCTGATGAACGGCATCAAAGTTTTAGGGCAATGGTTCCCACCACAGCAGTTGGGCCTGGCCAACGGGGCACAGGCGATGAGCATGGCGCTTGGCTTTATGCTGGGTTCATTGTTGAGCGCCACCACGTTTTCGCCCTGGCTGGGCGGCTGGCGCAACGTGCTGATTGCTTATGGCCTGATTGGCGCAGCCTTGAGCATCCCCTGGCTGTTCACCAAAACAAACGCCACCCATGCCGCAGATGGCGACTCGCTTTCCATTGGGGACGCGGTGCGGCATGTTGCCGGACTGCGAAACGTCTGGCTGCTTGGCCTGGGGCTGTTTGGCATCAGCGGGGCCGTGCAGGGGACGCTCGGTTTTTTGCCGCTGTACCTGCGCGAGGCGGGCTGGGAACCGCTTCAGGCAGATGGGGCGCTTTCGGCTTTCCACACCATCAGTATGATCTGCGTCTTGCCCGTCGCGCTGTGGTCTGATCGCTTGAAGTTTCGCAAACCGCTCTTGCTGACGGCCAGCGTGATGATTGCCACAGGGGTGGGCTTGCTCAGTTTTGTTGGCGGCGTTCTGGTTTGGGCGGCGGTGCTGCTGGCGGGGTCGGTGCGGGATGCGTTTATGGCGATTTTCCAGACGATGGTGATTGAGAGTGAACGGGTGGGGCCGCTTTATGCGGGAACGGCCGTTGGCTTCACCATGGCCCTCACCAGCATAGGCAATCTCATTGCTCCACCGATTGGTAACAGCCTGGCGGCGTGGTGGCCCGGTGCGCCTTTTGCTTTTTGGGCAGTTTCGGCCGTTTTTGGCCTGGTTTGTTTGTCGCTGGTTAAAGAAAAAGAGCGAACGAAGGAGAATGCCTGATGCCTACAAAAAAATATACCGTCATTACCGGAGCCAGTTCCGGCATTGGCTATGAAACCGCAAAAGCGGTTGCCGCCAGAGGCAAAAACGTAATCATAACCGCCCGCCGCCGGGAGCGGCTGGAAGCATTGCAAAAGGAAATTCGGGGGAGCAATCCAGATGTTGAAGTCATCATTCTGGAGGCGGACCTCTCATCCAACGAGGAAACGATTGCCTTGTACGAATCGCTGACCGCCTATGATATCGAAACCTGGGTCAACAACGCCGGGCGTGGCGATCACGGGGATATTACCGTGCCCAATCTGCGCCACTCGCTGGGGATGCTCCATCTCAACATGGATGCGGTGGCCATCCTCTCGTCGCTTTACGTGCGAGATTACAAGGATAAGGAAGGGGCGCAGTTGATCAATGTTTCCTCTATCGGTGGCTATCTGGTGGTGCCTGGTGCAACTTTGTATTGCGCCACCAAGTTTTTTGTCAGCGCCCTCACCGAAGGCATAGACCACGAAATGCGGCGCGGCGGCTACAAGCTGCGGGCCAAAGTGCTGGCCCCCGCCTCGACGGAAACCGAATTTGAGCAGACGGCCAACGAGTTGGAAGAGCCGGTGGATTATGCGGAGAAACACGGCCGTTTCCACACAGCCGCTGAAATGGCCCAATTCTTGTTAGCACTTTACGACGGCGACAAAACCGTTGGCGAGATAGATTTTGCCAAGTTCACAATTAAATTGAGCGACGCCAAACATCCGCACCTTGGTTAACGATAAAGCGTGGGTCGGATTGGCGATCCGACCTACATCTACAATGGAGATTTGAAATGAACTACGTAAAACTTGGTAACACCGGCATGGACGTTTCCCCCATTTGCCTGGGGGCGATGAGCTTTGGCACGGCCGAAAATTGGGTTCACAACCCTTGGGCGCTCAACGAAGAAGACAGCCGCACCATCATCAAACGGGCGCTGGATTTAGGCGTTAACTTTTTTGACACGGCCAACGTGTATGCCTTTGGCAACAGTGAAGAAATTCTGGGTCGTGCGCTGAATGATTTTGCCAACCGGGATGAAATTGTCGTCGCTACCAAAGTGTTTTCACCCATGCGCAGTACGCCCAACGGCGGCGGCCTGTCGCGCAAGCATATCATGAGCCAGGTGGACCAGAGCCTGAAGCGGTTGGGGATGGAATACATCGATCTGTACATCATCCACCGCTGGGATTACCACACGCCCATCGAAGAAACGATGGAAACACTGCACGACATCGTGAAGGCGGGCAAGGTGCGCTACATCGGCGCGTCAGCCATGTATGCCATTCAGTTCCAAAAAGCGCTGCACGTCGCCGAAAAGCATAGCTGGACCCGCTTTGTCTCCATGCAGAACCATTACAACCTCATCTACCGCGAAGAAGAGCGGGAGATGATGCCGCTGTGTGTGGAGGAGAAGATTGCCGTGACGCCGTACAGCCCGCTGGCCTCTGGGCGATTGGCGCGGGCCTGGTTAGAAAGCACGCAGCGCCTGGAGACGGACCCTATTGCCAAACGGAAGTATGATGAAACGGCCGTTTCTGACAAACTGGTCGTAGATCGCGTGGCTGAAATGGCGGAAAAATACGGCGTGCCGATGGCTCACATCTCATTGGCCTGGCTGCGCTACAAAAATCCGGTTGTTGCCCCAATCATTGGCGCGACCAAGCTCACCCATCTGGAAAGCGCCGTGGAATCGTTGGCGGTGACGTTAACGACGGAAGATGTGGCCTACCTGGAAGAGCCTTACGTGCCCCATCCCATCGTCGGCCTCATTCCGTATGGCAGCGAGCTGTTGAGTGCCCGAAAATAATCATTAGAGAGTAACTATGACCCAGGTAAAAACAGTCCCAATTGACCCGAGCGTGGCAGTGAAAAGAAAGGTCGCTTTTGGTGTAACGGCCGTTTTCATCACCCAATTTGTCAGCTTTATCTTCATCAACGCCCGCAACATCGCCCAGCCGCAGATGATTGCCGAGTTTGACGGTATGTCGCTGTTTGCCTGGCTGATTGCTATGCCCGCGCTGGCCGGTTCGGCCTCCACGTTGCTATTTGGCAAACTGTCAGATATGTACGGCCGTCGCGCCGTCCTGCTGATCTCCATGGCAATTTTCGGGGTGGGGCTAGTCCTGACTACCCAGGTTACCTCGATGGCCGGGCTGGTCACCGCCGCCACCTTCATGAGCATCGGCCATTTTCCCATCGTGCCGCTCTGCTTTTCGGTGATTGGCGATCTGTTTTCCGCCGCCGAACGGGCCAGATGGACGGGCTTGCTCAATCTGCCCACGGGCATTGCCGCCACCATCGGCCCGGTGCTGGGCGGCGTGGTCGCCGAAAGCATGACTGGCTGGCGAGGTCTGTACTGGGGCACGGTTCCCCTGCTGCTCATCGCCGGGATTTTGGTGGTCATGGCCTTCCCTAAACATGCAGCGCAGGTCAAACCCAAGGTGGATGTCGCGGGAACGGCCGTTATGATTATCGCTGTCGCCACCCTCATCTTTGGCTTTTCCTGGATCGGCCAGCCCGCCAGACTGATGGCTGGTGTGGTTCTGTTGGTCGTATCCGTTGCGGCCTGGTGGGGCTTCATCGCCATTGAAAAGAAAGCCGCTGCCCCCATTCTGGACCCACAGGTACTGTTCAACCGCACGTTTCTGACGGCGGCGGTGGCGAGCCTGTTCTCCTTCTTTGGGCTGCTCGGCATCATGGCGTATTCACCCATCTTTGTGCAGGAAGTGATGGGCATCAGCCCCACCGTGAGCGGCTCAATGTTGACACCAGTCACCATGCTACTGGCCTTCATGGGCATTCCCGGCGGGATGCTGCTGGCGCGCACGGGTAAATACAAATGGATGTACAACGTGGGGTACCTGATTGTGACGCTGATGCTTTATGCCATGTGGCGCTTTACGGCCGTTACCCCCATCTGGGTTTTTGTGCTGGTAACGGCCGTTGCTGGCTTTGGCCTCGGTGCCATTCCCACGATTAATACCCTGGTGGCCCAATTTGCCGTGCCTCGGCGACTGTTGGGCGTGGCCGTCGGGGCCATCTTCTTCTTCCAGATGGTGGGATTGGCCGTCGCACCCTCCATTTTGGGATTGGCCCAAAACAGCGCCTCCAATCTGGAAGGTGGGTTGAAGCTGGTCTTCCTGGTGGGCGCAGTTGCCATGACCGTGGCTTTCCTGCTCATCCTCACCATCCCCGAAGTTTCCATTGATGCTGAAGTCGTGGACAAGACGGCCGTATGAAACTCAGTGCAAATGTAAAAGGCATCGGCTTTCTGGTCTTGGCCGCGTTTGTTATTTCCATCCAAAACATCGTCATCAAATGGATTGGCGGCGATTATTCGGCTCTGCAAATTGTGGCACTGCGCAGTTTGGTGGCGCTACCTTTCACCCTGGTTTTTTATCGCTACGAAGGCCAGCATGGATTGCCTACCACCAAAATGCCCCGGCTGGAATATGTGCGTGGCCTCTTCTTGTTCCTCTCCTATACCACTTTTATGATGGGGCTGGCTGCCTTGCCGCTGGCGCAAATCGAAGCAATTCGCTTTTCCGGGCCGCTGATGATTACCTTTTTGTCAGTGGTGATGCTGGGTGAAAAGGTAGGGCCGCGCCGCTGGGTGGCGCTGGTGATTGGTTTTCTGGGTGTGCTGCTCATCGTCCAGCCGGGTTCCGCCAGCTTCAATCTAGGCTCTGTTTTTGTGTTGATCTCCGTGCTTTTTTATGCGTTGGTAGTCATCTTCACGCGCAAACTGCAAGCCAAAGACAGCAGCGCGACGATGGCCTACTACAGCTCGCTGGTGTATCTGGCGGCGGCGCTCATTTTGGTGCCGCTGCCAATTCTGGTGGGCGACGTGCCCAATGCCCACCCCAGCATTGCCTTTCTCATTCGCCCCTGGGTGATGCCAACCCTGCTGGATGGGCTCATCATGGCCGGATTGGGGCTGATTTGGGCGGGCTGGATGTATCTGTTGTCCCGTGCCTACAGCCTGGCCCAGGCTTCGGTGGCAGCGCCGTTTGAATATATCTCGCTGCCGATTAACGTGCTGTGGGGCTTCCTTATCTGGCATGAGATTCCCACCTGGCTGACGCTGGCTGGCGCGACGTTGACCCTGGGCAGTGGGCTGTATGTTTTGTATCGAGAAAGAAAGGCCCCGTAGGTCGGATTGCCAATCAGACCCACCTTTATGAAGGAGAATGCAAAATGACTGAAAGCAAAATCATCACCCAAATCTGCATCGTCGTAAACGATGTCAAGCAGGCCAACGCCAACTGGGCCAAAGTGTTGGGTAGGCTAGAAGAAACCATCGAAACAATTTTCCCCGACGGCATTTTGCACTATGCCGACACTGAGCCAGTTGAATACAAAGGTATTCAGGTAGCCAAGTACGATCTGGGCAATTTTGTGCTGGAACTGCTCCAGCCGGGGCCAACGCCCAGCCCCTGGCGCACCTTTTTGGAGAAAAACGGGCCGGGTGTTTTCCATTTTTGCGTGCTGGTGGATGACCGGAAAGTTTTCCAGCAAACGCTGACGGAAATTGGCGTGGGGCTGCCTTACCACATTGGCTATTTTCCGCAGGGATCGTACAGTTACGTAGATGCCAAAACGCAGTTGGGCCTTGATCTGAGCGTGAACTACCTGGGGGAGTACCAGGAATTATTTGCCGGGCTGCTGAGGGGAACGGCCGTTCCCCTCGACGAACTAAAATAAAGATTGGAGACAAAATGGATATCGAAACATTACGACAGTGGGTGGCCCAGCGCGACACCTACAGCATTTTAGAGACGGTTGATGTGCACACTGGTGAGCGAACGGTGCTTCAGGAATTTGACACTGTGATTGAAGCGCCAAACTGGACGACAGACGGCCGTTTCCTCATCTACAACAGCCGGGGCAGCATGTTTAGCTATGAACTGACCACCGGGCAAATCCGGCAGATTGACACCGGCCTGGCCACCGACTGCAACAATGACCACGTCCTCTCGCCCGACAACCGCGAATTGGCCGTCAGCCACCACACCAACGAGGATGCCCAATCACGCATTTACATTTTGCCGCTGGCGGGCGGTGCGCCCCGGCTGGTCACCGACAAAGCGCCCAGCTACCTGCACGGCTGGTCGCCCGACGGTGCGCGGCTGGCCTACTGCGCCGAGCGCGGCGGCCAGTACGACATCTACACCATTTCCGTGAACGGCGGCGCGGAAACCCAGCTCACCAACGAACCGGGTCTGGACGACGGGCCGGAATATTCACCAGACGGCCGTCACATCTGGTTTAACTCCGTGCGCAGCGGCCTGATGCAAATCTGGCGCATGGAGGCGGATGGGGCCAATCCTACGCACATGGTTCAGGAAGAGGCCAACTGCTGGTTCCCGCACGTGTCGCCAGACGGCCGTCTCGTCACCTACATCGCCTACGCCAAAGGGGATGTGGAACCGGGTGACCATCCGCCGAACAAAAACGTGGAGCTGCGGCTGGTTCCAGCCGCAGGCGGCACCTCCAAAACCATCGTCAAGCTGTTTGGCGGGCAGGGCACCATGAACGTGAATTCGTGGTCGCCAGATAACCGAACAATCGCTTTTGTCTCTTATCGGCTCAAGGAATAAAAGGAAATGAAGATGAACATTCAACCCGTAAAAACGGCCGTAATCGGCTGTGGCGTGATCAGCGATGCGTACCTGCAAACGATGACACAAAAATTTAACATTCTCGATGTTGTTGGTTGCTGCGATCGCAACCCAGAGAAGGCACAGGCGGCGGCGCAAAAATATGGCATCAAAGCGCTGACCATAGAAGAAATATTGGCCGACGAGACCATCGAAATTGTCGTCAATCTCACGACGCCAGCCTCTCATTATCCGGTCATCAAGCAGCTTCTGGAAGCAGGCAAGCATGTTTACACAGAAAAGGTTTTATCTGTCAGGCTGGATCATGCTGCCGAGCTTGTCAAAATTGCCGACAACAAAAATCTGTATCTGGGTGCGGCACCGGATACCTTTTTAGGGTCAGCAATCCAAACGGCTCGATATGTTGTTGACAGCGGCCTGATCGGTGAAGTGACGTCTTGCTACTGTGCGCTTACCAGAGATGGCGAGATTCTCAATCGGGCCTTCCCATTCACCGCTAAAGAGGGTGGCGGCTTCGGTTTTGATGTGGGAATTTATTACATCACCGCCCTTTTAAGTATTTTGGGGCCAGTCAAAGAAGTATCTGGGGTTGTGCAGACCAGGAAACCAGAAAGACCCTATTATTCACTGGAAAAATTTGGCGAAACGTTTCCAGTCGAATGCGAAAATTTCATGTCTGGCATTTTGCTTTTTGAGCGCGGGACGGTGGGCAATGTTTTATTTGACGCCAACTCCATTTTCATTTTGCCGGAAAAGCCCAGTCTGGTCTTGTTTGGCACTATGGGCATTCTGTATATGGCCGATCCCAATCAGTTTGGAGGAGACGTTCGCGTTATTTTGAAGGGAAATAATGAGCCTGTCACCATGCAGCAAAGTCATGCCTTTCATGATGAATGTCGGGGACTTGGCGTGGCTGAAATGGCCTGGGCAATGCGAATGGGCAGAAAAAATCGTGCCAACAAAGAGCTGGCTTACCATGCGCTTGAGGTACTGCACGGCATCGTCAAAAGCAGCGAAACAAAATCGAATCAGATGCTGGAGTCCACTTTTGAGCCAATATCGCCTCTGCCGCGTGGATATACGGGGCAAGGGTTCTTTGGGTTCATTGAAGAGACGGGCATTGCTCTTTGAGCAAATCATAGAAAATTCTTGGTTCAAAACCGGGAGGTATGTTGGTACTTGGCTAAGTATCTGTCTGAATAAGAGCCACAGAGGGCACAGAGCGTTTTAAGGTGTAGACTCATGTTTCAGAGTTTCTTTTTCCTACTTCGGCTACGCTCAGCACAAGCCTGTGGCTTTTTTGGATAGATTCTGTGGTAAATGCGGGCGAAATGGTTGCGATCCAGGTTCCCTTCGTTCTGGCAGCGTGTAATTGTTTTTATAATAGCAAAACGGCCGTTTCTGGTGAGAAACGGCCGTTTTTCATACCTGTCGGGGTAGCCGGATTTGAACCGACAAGCAAGTGTCTCGCCCATTTCTTTCTGACCAGATCTCACCCTTTCTAAAAACAGCCAACACCCCCACCACCCAAAGCGCCTGCGAACTTGGCCTGCGCCAATTCCATCTCATGGTGCGTGCCAAGCTGCGCGTGAGTGAAGTGGTTGCCCTGCAACTGGACGACATTTCTATTACGGAGCGGCAAGGTCAGATTATGGTGCAAGCTTGTCTCTAGATATCCTCAATAAACATCAACGACGAATATAAAGATGGAAATGATTTGATTCATCTTCGATGGCAAAAGTTGTCATATCGTCCGCGTTTTCTAACAATTTAATATTTCGCCACGCGCCGTCAGGGGTGATTGCGCTCAAGCGCTCTTCGTTCTCTTGAAAAAGATGACTATGGTCTTCCTGGTCTCGGAAAGCGAACAGCACTTTGGACTGATGCGTACCCAATAAAATAATATCATTCCAGGCCCCATCAGGCGTGATCATTTCCCAACCGCCACCCTTTCGGGCGTATAGATAATGGTTTCGGGCCTCGTTCCGAAAGCGATAATACCCTTGCCCTTCTTGCTCACCCAAAAAGGCAACATGTGTCCACATACCAAAATCCGCTTGAAGCGTGAGGCGATGTAGCAACGGCGAGCTTTCTTGTTGCACAAAAAGATCAATACCTGTTCTTCTATTGTAAAAACTGAAAAGAGCTTCGCCGTTAACCGCTCCTACAAAAGCTATGCTATCCCACCCATTCTCTTCAGTCATTAGCGCCTGCCAATGGCTATCGGAATATTGATAAAGATGCCAGCTATTACTCTGCGCGTCCTGAAAGCGATAGAACTCTTTGCTGCCTTGCCGCTCGATAAAAAGTCGATTTTTCCAGTTCCCGTCAGGGTTATCCATATCCCCTTGCTCGTTTTGTTTTTGTTCATTCTTTGCGAGCAAGGGGGCGTTGGAAGTCTCCATATCCTCAGAGGGTGAGACCCACTTCAAAACAGTACCATGGCGCTCATAGAAAGCAGCAAGGCGGTTGCCGTGTTCAAATTTATAGTATGATTTACCTTTCGGATTTACTAGAAATTGGATTCGCTTCCATGAGGGCATTAAATTTTGCCACGATTGGCTTGCTTCATTGGCAGGCGTCCTACAATCATAAGCCCGCAAAAGAAGATCTTGTTCACTGTCGACAGGATTAAACAAGCAAGCGACTTTCCCCTCATGTTCGCCTAAAATAGTGATTTTACGCCATGCTGTATCTTTAGGAGAAATGGCATGCCAACGATTGTTATTGTCTCGCAGATATAATTTTACGGAAAAGGGTCCTTGTTTTACTAGAAAATTGAAGAAAATTTGACCTTTTGATGCATGCTGCCATTCGATTAACGCCCACTCACCGGCAGGCGTAATATCAGATAACTGACTGTCTTTTAATTGATATAGGTATTGTCTCACCTGCTCATCTATGTTTTGTGTCATGCTCAGGTAAACCTTGTTGCCGTGCTCCCCTAAAAACTTGACCCCATCCCATTCCCAATCGGGTGTGATGTCCTGCCAGCTGCCGGCTTGAAATTCATATAAATGTAAATGTTCGGCACTTTGACAGGTGAACAGAGACTTATTCTCATATCGCCCCACCAACCTGAAATGAGACAAGCCTTCGGGATTGATTAATACCAAATGGTCATTTTCCAATTTGTAGAGATTGCTATTAAATGATAAATAGGCCTTGCTTTTGTCCTTGCCGTAATAGCCGAACGATTCTAACTCGTCAACGGGTAGAAGAAACTTCGTTTTTTTCCAGCCCCCATTTTCTGGCCACAGGAAAAACCAATCATTTTCCTTGTCTAGACCAAGAACCAATAATTCACTTCCTGGCCCATTATCAAAATCAAAGCCTTGCCATGTTCCCTCAGGGGTGATATCTGTCAGGTTGCCGTTTTCCAAAGAATAGAATATCCCCTTGCCCTCATTGCTAATTACGACAATGTACACTTGGCCTTCATATTTTTCTGAAATCTTGAATTCAGCCCACGATTCCTCGGGGTTTGAAAGGGTGAGCATCCCGTTTTCCAGCGTATAAATTCCGCTTTTTTTATTGGAATATTCGCCTACAGATCCTATAAAGGAAAGCTTATCTTCTGAATCGCTGAATATGTAATCAATGGAGGGTGCCGTTGCGTTGTCATAACTTGTGAGGAGTGTCACTATGTACTTATCTACTTCATAGAGGTATGTTTTTTCTTTCAGCGCGACTGCGAAGTGAAATTTTTCGCTATACCCATCCAAAAACAGGAGATCTTCTAAGCTTGTGTCGGGTGGCAGGTCAAAGTGATGCAAACGGCCGTTTATCACGATAAAGGCATGCTGTTTTTCATCACGCCCTCTAAATTGGGCGAACAATGTGTTGCGCTCATATCTTGTTGAGACGATATTCTCCCACACCAAATCATCAGGCGTTCTATCTATCCATGTTGGTACATTAATCAATTGATTGTTCATTTTAATCCTCTGCTACGGATTGTTTAGAATTTGCAGTTACCTTACGGCACCTTCTTAATAATCACATTGTCAATATAAAGTTGATCCCCTGCCAGCCAGACACCCGGGCGGAGGATAAAATAAAGACGGCCGTCATTGGTGGTTGGCCCACTAAAATTGGAAGCAGTAAAGGGAATGGTAAACGACTGCCAGCTCGTCGTCACATCAATATCTGCCCAATTGCTGTTGCTGTATCTATGAGTGTCATTGGTGTTTTGGGTGAGCCTAAGCGATAACTTTCGATTGTCAGACGCCTTTGCCGAAAAAGTAAGCACATATTTTTGACCCAGCTCCAGCGTGATGTCACTTTGGTACAGATAACTCCTGGCACTGTTGTCTTTACTAAAAGTAATGGCCGCCGAATAAAGCCCCTCATCCGCATCAGATGATGTTACTGCCCAACTGGCATCCCCGTTCGGACTTTCAAAAGTCCAACCTGTGTTATCGCTTTCAAAACCAGGATTGTTCAGTATGTTATCCGGCGCATCATCGTCAATAATGGTGATCGTCACAGACGTGACGCTGCCCGTCACTGCATTCCCTATGATGTTGCTAATCGAGACGACCACCGTTTCATTCCCCTCTATAGCTGCATCATCCTTGCCGGTAAGCGTAATGCTCCCCTGTGTACTTCCTGCCGGGATGGTAATCAGAGGATTTGAAGAGTCATAATCATTGGCAACGGCCGTTGAACTGGTATCTCCAATAACAAGAATGATAGTCACATCCGTGGCTGCCGGTTCTGACAGCGTGGCCGTGATAGCAGCCTGCCCCCCACTTTCTGCAAGGGACGTGTTGTCTACACTTAAGTCCACGGTTGGCCAATCATTGTCTTCGAGGGTGGCGGTAACGGCCGTTGTGCTGCCCAGCACGGCATCCCCCGTGACGCTTACAATAGAGACGATGACCGTTTCGTTCCCTTCTACCGCGGTGTCCTCTATGGCTGTAAGCGTGATGCTGCTCTGGGTATCGCCTGCCGGTATGGTGATTGTTGTATCGGAAGCGGTATAGTCACTGTCTTTAATTGCTGTACCGCTAAAGGTCAGATTGATGGTTACATCCCATTCGGCCGGGGCCGACAAAGTCGCTGTGATCTTTACAGCACCACTGCCTTCCGCAAATGAAGCGCTGTCAAGGCTTAAATCAGCGATAGACGCTGGATATATACACAATCGTCCGCTTGAGAGAAAGTAAAATTTATTCTCTTCTTCTATCAAATGGGTCAAATGGCTAGAATAATTGGGGGTTCTAAAACCGGGTAGAATCGCAAGTCTTATATTCCACTTGCCTGGGGGGGTAATATTGTAAAAAGTGCCATTATTTAGTTCATAAAGATATGATTCTCGAGAATCATTCATAATACGAAAGTAACCTTTACCGTTGAATTCGCCGTAGATTTCAACCTCTTTCGTCGTGTCTGGCAGGGTTATAGCTTTCAAATTTCCATTATCTAATTCATGGAAACCCAAAGTATTTCCAGAATTATCCGATAGTCTAACGTATCCTTTATTATCTACCCTATAAAATTGAATGCCATTTGCACCTTGGGGAGTAAGGTTTGAAAAATTACCGCTACGTAGCTCATATAGGTATTGGGTGCCACCATATAGGGTACCATCACTTATAAAGCCGATGAAATACACGCTATCATTCATCTGCGCTATAGGCCAAATTTTATACAAATTGCCCGTTGGAGCCGGAGGGGTTATTTCGCTAATGATGTCATTCTCTAACTTATACAGATGCGTATTGTTATTCTGATCTACAAAACGAAGAATTTCATGCCCATCCATTTTGGTGAGAAATGCATGATCGAAAGATGCACTATCCCCCACAAATTTTATATCCCACGACCATGTGCTCGATGGGGTCAAATCTGTGAAGCTGCCATTTTCTAGCTTAAAAACATGAGAGTTTCCAGATTCCGCCCAGAAACAGAAGAATTTTTTACTGTTTATCTCATATAGAAATCTTATTTCACGCCAATTGCCTGCAGGGGTTACATTGTGAAGTTTGTTGGTATCAAGCTTATATACCTGATAATGTTGATCTTTGAAACTGAAATAGACTTCATTTTCATGCTCGCATAACAATGCTATTTGAAAATGCGGTACATGATAAAATTTGGAAGGGGTTATGCCTTTAAAATCCACATTATCTAGTTCATATAAACGAGGTTTAAGCGAACTTTTAACGAGGTACAACCCGCCAGATGAAGTTAGCATATTGGCTTGTCTGGTATCTTGTGAATATATGGATGTAAGTGTATCCCCAACAAGCTTATAACAATCGAACTTCGATAAATTTCCTCTGAAAGTGAAGTAATTTTCTCCATTAATATGAAAATATTCTATTGAGAAACTACCAGACCATCCTTGAGGTGTTTTGTCAGTCAGTGTGCCATTGTTAAGTTCATAAAGATAGACAAGGGTATGTGAAGGATGATCGTTGAATGGACCTTGACCAGACACAGAAAAATAATATTTGCTATTAGCTTCACCTAGGAATTCAATTTTTCGATTTTTAATTGTTGTAGTCGGGAGCGTTAACATCTCCAGCCTACCATTTTTCTCCTCAAATAAATACTCCTCTTGATCCCCGAAACGGCTACTGTTCATTTTTTCAAGCTTAAAAAACAATTTGCTTGTCGTCTCTATAGTATTACGTTTGCGGTGCGAGAAATGCCATTCACCGGTTGGGGTAATATTTTCAAGGCTGTTATTCACTAACTTATAAAAGCGATCTGGTTTTTTATGGTCATCTATTTTTCTAAAGTCATATAGCACAAAATATCCTTCATTCCCTACTTCAAAGAGTTCTACTTTGGAGGGTGGTCTTAAAGTATAGGCATCAGAGTAGGCGTCGGAGGGCGTGATATCTATTAGTTCTCCATTATTCAGTTTAGCAATCTTTCCTTTAATCCCATTAAATGCATGAAAATACTTTATGCTTTGTATCTCGCCCAAAAATGCTATGCTATAAGGAAATCTCGAATCATCCTCAAGTGTAAGGGTAATGTCTTTGAAGAGTTG
This sequence comes from Ardenticatenaceae bacterium, assembly GCA_020634455.1. Lineage (GTDB taxonomy): Bacteria > Chloroflexota > Anaerolineae > Promineifilales > Promineifilaceae > Leptofilum. The sequence goes on from JACKBQ010000002.1 coordinate 212,680, forward strand.
TTGTGCTGTCATTGTGTATGTTAATCTCCTAACTAATCTACAGTTTTTTTTTGTTGTTTTCCAAACCTATCAGGGCACCTTCTTAATAATCACATTGTCAATATAAAGTTGATCCCCTGCCAGCCAGACACCCGGGCGGAGGATAAAATAAAGACGGCCGTCATTGGTGGCTGGCCCGGTAAACCTGGAAGCAGTAAAAGGAATGGTAAACGTTTGCCACATTGTAGTCACATCAATATCTGCCCAATTACTGTCGCTATAGATAATGGTGTCATTGGTGTTTTTGGTGAGCCTAAGCGATAACTTTCGATTATCAGACGCTTTTGCCGAAAAAGTAAGCTCATATTTTTTCCCCAGCTCCAGTGCGATGTCACTTTGGTGCAAATAACTCCTCGCACTGCTGTTTTTACTAAAAGTAATGGCCGCCGAATAAAGCCCCTCATCAGCCTCAAGTGGCGTCACTGCCCAAATGGCATCCCCGTTCGGACTTTCAAATGTCCAACCTGTGTCATCGTCTTCAAAACCAGGATTGTTCACTATATTTTCCGGCGTATCATCGTCAATAATGGTAGCGGTGACGGAGGTAACCTCACCCATTTCAGCATCGCCTGTAATGCTGGCAATAGAAACTACTATCGTTTCATCCCCTTCAAACTCTAAATCATCTTTACTCCATATACTCTTCACAACCTCATTTTTGCCTGCCTCTATCGTAACGTCTGCTCCTGAATAGTGAGAATAATCACTGTCCGTGGCGGTAGAGCCAGTATCACCAATGGTCAGGTGAACGGTGACATCTGTAGCAAGGAGATGAGATAAAGTGACCACAACAGAAGCCATGCCTGCTTTCTCGGAGAAAGCAGGCTGCGCCAGGCTTAATTCAACTGTCGGTTTGGCTGACTTTAGGAGATACAATTTTTGGTGGTTACCCATACAAAACGTTGCGCCCCATTTGGTTTTTAATTTGATGATACTCCCGTACAGGGGCGGTAGCGCATTTACTTGCCAATTGTTATTACTTCGTTCATGCAAATGGGTTGTGCGGGCTTTACTGAATGAAAATATCTTTTTTTCACCCTCTTCCTCAACAATAACACAATCATTCCATCTTCCAGAGGGAGTAATATCTTGCCAGGCTCCATTCTGACGTTCGCAGACGGTTACTGAATATGAATCATCTTTGAAGCAAAAATAGCGTAAGTCGGCGTTTTCATACGAAAAGTCTGGGTTATAACCCATGCGCCTGGCAAGAGAAATACTTGACCAGGTGCCTGTATACGAAATATCTTGCCAACTGTCATTTTCAAACTTATAAAGGGACCAATTCGCTCCGTTTTGAACTCGGAAGTATGCTTTACCTTCTTTTTCGCCCACAAAGTCAATTGTTTGGCCCCACATTCCGGCGGCTGGGGTAATGTCACGCAGCTGCCCGTTTTCTGAGCGGTATAGGTGGTGGTTAGCACCATCGTCATGCCGCATGTAGCAGTCATAATAATTTATCCTAGATTTCCATAGCCAGTTCCATGTTCCCGTGCTGGATAGTTGTTGCAGGCTGCCATTGTTTATTTCAAAGAGGTGCTGGTTTTGAGCATTGTCAACAAACAAAAATTTTTGTTGGTTCTCAAACCTGGCAATGTAGGACACATTATTTAGCAAAGCTTCGGGGGTGATTTTGCGCCAATTGTTGGCGTCTAATTCGTACAGGTCCACACGCAGGTCAGCCTGGGGGTTCATCGGCCCATGACAAAAATATCCCTTGCCACCCTGTTCGCCTAAATACAATGTATTGTTGGATGAACCAGAAAGATTCCCGTGGGAATTAATGCTGCTGAGTTGACCATTTTCTAGTTTGCAAAGAATGGGTTCTTTGGGTTCAAAAAGAAAATATTGGTTGCCACCCAGCGAAATCAATTCAGCCAAAATTTTCCAACTATCTGTCGCTGTAATGTCGGTGGCCGTACCATTGTCTACTTCATATAAGTATGCGTTGGTAGACTGATCATGGAACCAAAAAATTGGCTTGCCCCCAATCTGGCTCAAAAAAACTATTTTTGCATAGCTACCGTTAGGTGTGACGTCATCCAAACTGTTATTTTCAAACTTATAAAGGTGATAATCAACACTAAACTCCGCAAATCGCCACCACCGAAAAAATAATTTGTTATCTTGCCTGGCCAATAAGTCAAAATTCGCCCACGTTCCGTCTGGGTTAATGCTTTGCCAATTGTCATTCTCCAGCTCATACAGGTAAGGATTTTGGCCGTCATCAAAACGAAAATATCTTTTGCTTCCATTTTCACCCAAGAAATATATTGCATAAATCCAGTTGGTAACAGAATCTGGCGTATCTGGCGTCACTTCACGCCAGGTGCCATTGTCTAATTCATACAGATAGACGATGTTTGTTGAGCTGTTTGTCACTGTAAAATAGCCCTTGCCCCCTTGTTCCCATAAGAAGCTTATGTTTTTACACGTTTGGTTTGGCAAAGGGCTGGTGAATATGCCATTCCCTTGATCAACATAAAGCGCCTCGTTAAGATGATTTCTGAATAAGAAAACACCTTTGCCATTCTGTTCCCATAACGCTTTGATTTCCCGCCAGGTACCATTTGGGGTAACATCATTGAGTTGTTCTCCGTTTAGCTCACAAAGTCTTAGAAAACCAGAACCATTTGAGAATTCAAAATAACCTTTACCTTCAATTTTCAGGAGAGGCCTTCTGAATTTTAAGCCATTTGGGGTGATATCTTGCCAAATTTGGGGAGTGGTCACGATGTAATGTCTCCTTATGAAATTTACGTTTGCTTGGTTAAGATGTTTGTTTATAAGAAGTTCTGGTGAATGATATGGGTCAGTTTGCTGTGTGAACGCTTCCAAAGCGCTTCGTAGATTGCTAGGGATAAATTTTTTACGGAAGTAGTAGTTTATTTGTAACTTGTATGTTTAATGGTGAGGGGTAATCATAGGTGATTTTTGTCCATATTATGGCGGTGCTGTTTTTGTTGAAAGCAAAATTTCCAATGAATCAGGCCATTTTGCCCACAAATTGCACCCCCATAATATGGACTTTTTGTGCAATTCAGCTTTGTGTTTAGCACATATGGGCACCTGTATAGTTGCGTTTATTTTAGCAAAAAAAACGGCCGTTTCCACACCGGAAACGGCCGTTTTACATATCTGTCGGGGCAGCCGGATTTGAACCGATGACCACACAACTCAATCAGCATCGGTTCTTTCTTCAGATAGCAGCTTACCCGGATAGCGTATTCGGCCGTGTTGCCTTCTTGCAGTTGGACCTTCACATTCAGCACATCCAAAATGTGGCGTCTTTTTGCGTAGGAGCCAGTGGGTAACAAAGTAGCAATCTTAGTTGTGATGGTGATGATCTCGTTAATGAGTGAAGGGGATAGCTCCAATTGGTTAAGTTGCGCTACTAAATTTTGTCGTTGTTTCTCCAAACTAATCTTCAATTCCGCTTTTTCTTTGTAGCTTTTTCGTAAGGCTTCAGCAGTAACATCGTCTTCTTCATCACTAAACGCTGCGACAATACGCTCAATTTTGCGATTCACTTTGTTTAGTAAGTCATCCACTATCTCCAGCTCCTCGCGCAGTGGTGAAGCCTGGATATTAGATTCCTCAGTCATATGACCAAGGCCTTCTTCGACATTCGCTGGATTGGTGAGAAGTTCTGTTAACCATTCCCACACTTTTGGTTCGAGTAAATCAGTGCGCACATAGTTCACGGGGCAGGCACCCACCAGATGAGCATAGCGATGTTTCTGGCAACGGTAGTAAACATTGTAGCCGCCAGCTCGGCGCTTTTTGGATTCGCCCTGCATTTTTGCTCCGCATATGCAAGTGAGTCGTCCTGACAGCAGATATTTCCGCTTTTGATTTCGTGAAGAGTTAAGACGATTTCTCTCTTTACGCTCTTGAGCCGCTTTCCAAATTTCTTCGTCTATGATAGCCAGTTCAGGCATATGGATTGTGTACCCCTGTGCAGTAAAGACACCGATGTAGTTGGGATTGTTAATAATTCGTTTGCTTACCGTTGCTGTATACCAGCCACCTTTTCCCCGACGACCGCCACGTTTGACCTGCCCAGGTGAGGTCACACCTTCCTGGGTCAACAAAACAGCAATTTGTTTAAAGCTAAGGGGTCGTCCAATGTTCCCAACATATAAGTCAAAAATACGTTTTACAATGGCTGCTCTCTTTGGGTCGATTTTTAGATAAGCTTCCCGTCCAATACCAACCTTCTTGTAACCATAAGGAGCATCACCCTGCCCGATCCATTTCCCCTCACGGGCTTTTGCTTCAATCCCACGCATCGTTCGTTCACGAATTGCCGACCGCTCTTGACTGGCTGCCAGCCCTTTGAAAAAGGCGATCATGATGCTGGCCATATCTTTCTTGACCTCACCCGTTTCGCAATCGTGAACACTGACCCCATGCCGAGCTAAATACTCGATTGTGGTGAGCAGCCGAGAGTATTCCCCTTCTGGTGGGCGAGACAAACGGTCTAAACGCCAGACAATCACCGCTTGAATTTCTTGGTTGTCTACCAGACTGAGTAACTGTTGGCCACCTTCACGATCACTCAGTTGAGTTGCCCCGCTAATATCATCATTAATGACGGCTACAACCTCCAGCCCGTGACTTAAAGCGTATTCTTTGCATCCCCTGGCCTGAGTTGGCAGGCTGTACCCTTTGGTTTGTTCGTTTGTGCTTACTCTGGTGTAAACTGCGGCTTTAATTCGCATAATCATTATCTCCATTTTGCTGTTTCACTCATCAAGTTTGAGCGAGTGATTTAATGTTTCTAAAAATTCTGGTTGTCTGACAACGACCTTGGCCACCCTTCTGAACCCATTGCTTATAAATTGTAGGGGTAGGGTGGCCAAAGCCTGTGTTACCTTGATATTTATCAGGACTGTACTTGCCATCCATCACCGTTCCGCTGCAGCTGACCAGCTTCTTGCAACTCCTGAACGTAGTTGGAAACGGTGGTTTTGGAACGGTTAATGTGACGCCCGATGCGGGAGAGGCTGGCGTCCGGATGTTCAGCCACGAAGATCAGCAGCAGCTGCATCGCCTCCGCCCGACTGAGCGCATCTTTCTCCGCTTTGGCCGCCCTGGCCCGTTCAATACTGGGAGATTCCTCAGCAGTGCCGGGTTTTGGGCTGTCGGCGGGAACGGCCGTTTCTTCAGATACTGGTTTGCCGACGGGCTGACGCTTCCGTTCCTTGTCTGCCTGTTTGACGGCCGTTTCCACATCCGTGCCCAGGATTTCGGCCAGGGCCAGAACGATGAGGGAAACCAGCCCCGTGGCCGCCAGCCCGATAAACGCCTGAACAGGATCAAGTGTTCGCACGGTGGCCAGCGTTAGCGCTGCTCCCTGTACGGCCGTAAACCCTTCGGCAATATTGGCTACGGCCGAAACGACCACCACGGCAATCAGGACAAAGAGAAAGAAGCCGGGTGACTGCCTGGTCCGCCGTAGTTCGCCAATGCGCAGCGAGAGGCTGACCACGGCGGCTTCAATACCAAACGCGGCCACGTAGCCAATGATTTCCGGGTGGACATACCGGGCCAGCAGGCCGCCAGTGTGAACCAGGGTGTAGGTCAACAGGGCCATCAGGGAAAGAACGGTGACGCCAATCTGTATTTTTGCTTTCATCTGCACCTCCAGGGATAAAAAAAGCCTCACCACTGCTGCCAGCGATGAGGCGAAGGGACGGTATAGGGGACCCGACTGTCACAAAACAAAACGGGCAACCCATAACGCTGTCGCCAGGGTTGCCCGTGAGACACGTGTCACCGAAGTGAGACGTGTGCTAAAATCCGGTCAGCCCGTTCGCTGCTCGTTCAGCGGAAGGGTTAGGGCTACAGCGGTGTTACCAGCACTTTTGTGGCCCGTTATTAGGAATAGTATGTTCAACTATTGAACGTATTATAATGAAAAAAAAGAGCTTGTCTACTGCAGTTGAACCAATCTACCCGTTCTTCTCTGGTTTGGGTCCCCACCGTTTGTCATCGGATTGACGGGCGTTTTCCAAATAGAGCCTGAATGAAGCATTGCTCACCTGCCAAATCGGGCCAAACTTCCTGGCTTCAATCTCTTCCAAACGAATTAACCGCCGGATATGATTGACGTGATAGCCACTCAGTTCAGCCGCTTCAGCTGTAGTAATCCACTCTTCTTCCATGAGTCAGATTCTACCGTGTTACCCTGCCTATGCAATTGGCATTCTCATCTATTCAATTTTAAAAGTTCTCATCGACCATCGTCGGGCCAGGTATGCCAACTAAGCCAACCATGCCAACTAAGCCAACCATGCCAACTATGCCAACCTGACGGCGTACGGCGACACGTCAGTTTGCATCATCATTTTCAGAAGTTAAAGGCCATTCCAGGCCATAACTTGTGGCCCAACGCTTCAATTCTTTTTCCGTGACCAGCCACTGCCGCTGCCCCCGGCCCCCAAGACGGGTTGGCTTTGTCAGCCGCATCTTGCGCAAAGCCATGCCTACCTGCTGGGTCAGACTGCGATTGGTGTCCAAAGGCACGTCTAGTTCGACAGCAATCTCCATCAGTTCATCGACCAACTGATTCGAACTAAACAGCCAATGAACCAGATTGCCATGCGCCATATGGTTGGCATGGTTGGCACAGTTGGCATGGTTGGCACAGAACTGGAACAAGCTGCGCAGCACCAGGCTGGTGAAATCGTCCGTTTCCAGCTGCGGCCGTTCCGACTGGTAGGTCCAGGAGAGCTGCTCCAGCCGCTGCCACAGTCCGGCCACGCCCGTATCATCCAGCCAGCGGGCCACCGCCAGAATCGAGCGCCACGGCTCCAGGTTCCGTCCTGTCAGGCGCGCTTCCTGGTTGACCAACCCCTCACACAGCTTCACCACCGGCAGGTGCACCAGCGCCAGCCGCCACAAGTCGTCGATAAGCTGCCGCCGGTCATGGGGCCACAGCTTGCGCTCCAAGGGGTCGGCATTGGCTCTGTAGCGGTCCGGGGTGCGAATCAGGGGAATGATAATCGTCCGGCTGGCCAGAACATTGTCCGGCAGATGGATGGCTGAAAAGAGCCGGAAGGAAAAAGTGTTGACGTGCCGGGTCACCCAGTTCTGCTCCGCATCCTTCTCCTTTAATGGGATGGTGCTGCCGCGCCGGTTGCCGGCCAGCAAGAGCGCCCGCTTCTCCGAGCTAGTGTTGCGCGGGTCGGCCAAATCTTCCGCGTCGTCGAAGGCTAGCGTGGCCCCGTAGTCGGCCAGGTCACGCAAAGCAGCAAAGGAACCGCTAGCCTGTACCAGGTAGCCCAGGTAAGTCAGCTCAGCGATGACCAGCAGCAGCTGGGTCTTGCCGCTGCCCCGATCGCCGTTGGGCCAGAGATAGCCAGTCACCGTAAAGGCATCCAGGAACCAGGTGGCCAGGATATAGCAAGCCACCATCTCGGCCATGATGTCCTGGTCAGCCAGCGAGTGGTCAAAGTCAATGAAGCGATTCACCACATCCTTGAGCTGACCAAAAACGACCATGGGCTTTGGGCGGTACCCAGCTGCAAAAGCCTTCAGCCCTGGCGCAGAGAGCAACCGTTCGGCCAGAGGGATCTCCGGCAGGAATATCTCCAGTGGCAGCTTCTCCATTGGCTGCTGTCCACCATCGCCAAAGATGACACCATCATCCCGCAGAACAAACAGCCGCTGTTCATGACTCTGCAGCGGCGGGTCATGCCGCACAATGGTGCCATCTTTCTTCTGCGTTTCACTGCGCGAGATTTTGACGTAGCACCAGGTGGCGGCATAAGTACGGCCGTTAATTAGGGACAACGGCCGTACCAGCCGGGCGGGTGCCTCATCCAGCAGCTCCACCTTGGGTGGGGCGGCCTTTGGTTCCGGCCGCGGTCCCTGGGACAGGGCGATGAGGTCGTTAATCTCCTTGCCGGTAGCCACCAGCCAATCATCGACGCCAGTCTTGCCGTCATCAAGTGGGGGCAGATAGACGTGGTTTACCAATGCCCCTTTGCGCTTCAGGTGGTCGGTAAATCGGGTCAGCGCCTGGCGCACACCCTGTTTGGTCATGACGTCGGAATCGAAGACGATATAAACCGGCCGTTTCTCCCAGGCGACGTAATCCAGGTCGTTGGTGAAGACGGTGCCGCCATACTTGTTGCGCTGTTTCCAGTTCCAGACGCCGGTGAGGGCAATCGCACACGCGCCTAACGTCGCCAGGGCATCTGCCTTTTTCTGTCCCTCAGTGATAAACAGAGGCACAGACGGGTCCACCAGCTGCGGCTGGCACACCGGCGGGCAGTCTACCCGCACCGGTTCCCCTTTGGGCTGCTCATACTTGATCACCCGCTGTGGGTAGGTGCCATCATCCAGGCGCTTGCGCTTGTTCTCCACCACGCGCGGGTTGTCCGGCCGGTAGATGGCCGGACCGAGCTGGCCATCGGTCGTATGCAATGGCAGGAGCAGGCCAGGCACCCGGCACTGGCTCAGGCTAAAGCCCATGCGGAGGAGTTCAGCCTCGTCGTTGATGGTTCGATAGCCGCGGGCGGCTACCACCTCATCACTAATGCCTGACCCATCCCGCAGCATCGCCACGTGTTTTTCAGAAAGTGTGAAGGCTATCGTTTCCAAACGGCTCAATCTCCTCGTTTTTGTTTGCGCTTGGACGGCCGTCGCTGGCGGCCCGGCAAGATGACAGGTTCATCAGGTTCTCCCCAGTCGGGAGAAAGGATGATGGCATATACCCTGGCCAACAACTTAGCCCGCTCTTGTTTTAATACGGGGTCTAACTTACTCATTGGGCTTTGGGTCATCGCATACTCCTTGTGACGGACTCAACGTCCATCATGGTTGGTTTGGGCGGCTTGGGTAATAAACCAAGCGCTTCGGCTTTCTCCAGCGCAAGAATGCGCAGGGTGTCGCTGCGTGAGCGGCGCAGGTGTCGGGCCAGGACAGAGATGATTTGCATCTCTTGTCGGGTGACACGGGTGTTGACATAGGCGTCTCGTTTTTCGTTCATCTGAACCTCCATTACGTGGCAAAGGGATTTGGTTGGTGCCACTTGCCAACCAAAATAGCGGGTCGATGTGTCACTGTCATCTGAAATTGACACAATTGACAAAGTTGATCCAAAGTTGACCAAATTGACACGGAAGTTGACCCAACAAGGGGGTAGACTGGGCGTCATCGAGGGGGCACCACAAAAAAAACGCCCCACGAAACGCAATTCGTGAGGCGTTGACAACGCAGCCAAAAGGGCAGGCACCGTTATTTCATAGAGCCATTCTGTCCTTTCTCCCTCGGTTTCTTTTCCATCTGGGTGCGGTGGCGTCGGTTTTTATCGGTTTTGTCCTCCTCCTTTCCGGCCGACGTCACCGCCACCCACACCTTTTCTGCCAGACGCTCCTCTAAATACCAAAGCAAATCTGAGATTTCTGCCGCCGTATGACCCGAATGATGCCGCAGCCAGGTAACGACATTCCACCGATACCGGACGTCGTACCAATGGGTGAACAGCTCTGGCACCTTGAGCCGGGTATTGCGGCTGGGGAGAAGCGGTGCCTTGAAGGTTGTCAGCTTCGGAACTTTGCCCCAGGTATCTATCTGGTGCTGACGTTCGGCGGCCACGATGCAGATGTTGCTCAACGTTTGGGGATACAAGCGAGGGGGCTTCAGGCCGCGATACAGCTGCAGCTCATCCTCTGATGGTGGAGGCCCTGTTTGTCGGGAAGGTGGAGATGTTTCTCCGTTTTCGTCTTCTGGCGGAACGGCCGTTTCTGCCTGGCACATCTCCTCGTCTTCGTTGTGCTCTGACTCCATATCCCGAAACCCATTTGTACTGTGCAGCAAGTCTTTTCCGTTGGTTCCTTGAACTTGCCAATTTGGCGGCGGTGGCTGATCTGCCTGCAACTTTGGTAGTGGCGTTTCAGCCTCGGCAGAGGAAGCACTCACCTCATCGTCTTCTGTGGCAAAGGTAGTTGTCTCAGCACTCTGTGTCCTGACATCTGTTGCCCAATCCGGCATCGGTTCCGCAACTGGCTCTGACAACGGCCGTTCCACTTCGTAACTACTGTCTCTAGGACGGCCGTTTTCTACCGGTAATGGTGACGGGTCGTCGGTCTCCAACAGTTGCTGAAGGAGCGCCATGTATTGCTGGAGCAAATTGTAGAGGTCTTGCAGCTCGCCTAAAGAGGCGGCTTCCGTCCAGCCGATAAAAATGCGCAGCACCGTTTGTTGGGGGGAGATGGTCGAAAAGTGCAGCCGGGCCAGGAGCAAATCTGGGGGAAATGCCTCAGAGTCGGGTAAGTCAATACAGGGGATGCGCCCCTGGGATGAATGGAACAGCTCCAGCACTACCTCATCGAGGGCATTCTCAGAGCGCTCCAGGCGACGAAACAGCTGCCGTGTATAGATACTCTTTTCCATCAGGCGGACAAAGGGATTGGTGGATTGGCTCAGATAGCCAGAGCGCCAAAGGAAGGTGGCCATAGCGTAGCTGGACAGGCGGCTGACGGCGAGCCGGGTGTGGGGGATGGTGACGGGAATTGGCTGCTGCCGGGGCAGCAGAATCTCTTTTGCATCGACATGCAGGGCAAACAGCTGCAGCGCCTTTTCCCGGTCGCAGGGGAGGATGTAGTGCAGCTGTTCCTGGCTAGGGGCCGAGCGGCCCAGGGTGTAACAGTTTAGATAATCTCCTTTCATGAGTTCTCCAATTGATTTGAACCCAGGCTGCCACCCCATGCGAGCGTGCCGCAAGTGCTGGCAGCCTGGGTGTTGTTCTCCTTACCGAAATTTGGTGCGGACGATGTTCAGGGATTTCTTGGCTGCCTCATCATCTTCCGCTGGTGGTTCTGGATGCTTTGGCAGATTGTCTGCTGGGGCGTCAAGATTGCTATTGGGGTGGCTTTCTTTTGTGACGGCAGGTGCTGGCGAAACGGCCGTTTTACCCTCGTCCTCTTCTTTTGGCACAACCACTTCTGCTTTTGCCTGCACCGGCATAGCCCCTTGGGCAATGAGTGCCGCCTGCACCTGCTCTGTTAGATCGGATAAAGGCGGTAACCAGCTGTCGTAGGTCCTGGGCAAGTCTCCAGCTGTCGGCGGCCGCGGCGGCTGGCGCTGGGGGAAATCTTCCGGCAGCGCCACCGGTTGGCCCAGCACCAGATACGGCCGTTCCTGCCGGGTCAGCAGCAGCAATTCCTCGTCCGACCAGCCCAATACCTCTTCTGGTGTGAGGACGGATTCTGGTTCACCCTCTGGATTAAGATGCGTGCCGTAACGGGTTGCCATGTAAACGGCCGTTTCCCTATCTCGCGGCGCGTACCAGAGTTGGTGGGCAAACTGGCTGACCACCGTTTCGGCAAAACTCCCTGGAGAGATGCTGGACAAAGACGCTAGAGAGGGCGCGGTGAGCACAACCGTAATGCCGTAATCTGCGGCCGTGGCCAGGAACTGGGTGAAGTTTGGCAGACGTCTGGCTAGCGAGGTGCCCAACACCAGCAGCAGCGGCTGTCCTCCGCCGAAGGTTTGGTGGGCACGCAGCTGGCTGTGCACGATGGTGGCGACTAGGCCAGCCATCTCGGCCATCTGGCTCACTGAGTAGGTGAGGTACAGCGTCTGCTTTTGACGAAACCAGTGCTCCGGTACGATACTGGCCTTGTCTGTTAAGAGGGCGAAAGCGTCATACGCCGCCTGGTAGGGCCATAACTGGTGGCAAAACCAGGAGAACGCCTGCACGGTGGCGTCATCGTAGATGGCCAGATGGGGCGGTTGTCCCTTGGTGAAGTGGCGTACGTGCAGCCGGGCCTGGGGCACCGTTTCCAGCGCAGCCAGAGCCCGCAGCATGTCGGTCAAGCCCACATCGAGCAGTAATTGAAAGGGATGTCGCTTATGAACCTGACCGTAACGACCGATGGCACACATGAGGGAGACTGTGCGATTGGTCGCTGCCTGGATTTTTTCTTCGCTGGCACTTTCCATCAATGGATTTGCGGGTAGAAGCAGCTGGTGCAGCTGGAAGGCTGATGCCTCCTGCCAGAGCCGGAGCAGGCTGTCGCCCCGCAGCTGGTAGCCGGGATGGGCATACACCGGACCGCGAACCACCTGCCGGAAAGCGGCCGTTTGTTGGTAGAGCTGGCCATCTGGGTCCACGATGAGCGCCGCGCCGGGCCAATAGCTCACGGTCAGGCGGAGCTGCTCGCGCCACGAGCTGCCGGGTGGCGCCACGATAAGCAGATGCCCCCGGTTTTCGGCGGTGGTGTGGACGGTAGGGGTTTTCCCGTGCGAGACGGGCAGTCTGGCCAAGGGCATCTCCCCGTTATCCAGTAGGCGGGTAGATGCTTCATTGGCCGTGAGCCGTCCCTGGGCGAGCCGGTGCTGCTTTTGCTGGCGGGCAATGCGCCAGGCGGTGTAGAGGGAATGAAGGTTTTTTTGCATCGCCTAGAACCCCATATCCCAGCCCAGGTCTTGTTCGTGCTCGCGTTCCGCTTCTGCCTGGGCCCTTTCTGCTTCCACCTGCCGGGCCAGCCGTTCGGCCTGCTCGCGACGGGCGGCCTCTTGCGCCAGCGCTGCTTCCCGCTGCAGCTGGCTGCTTCTACTTTGCTCCCCAGCTGCACCGTCCTGCTCGTGATCTAAGCGGCGCTGTTTGCCCCCTGCACCCTGCTGCACCAGCTCTGCTTCTTGCTGCACGGCGGCAGCGCGGGCCTGCTCCAGGGCTTGCTCGCGCTGCATCTCGATGGCCACCACCTGCTCCCGCTCCAGCGCCTGCCGCACCGCCAGCCACCAGGATTGAAACGCCTCCCCTTTTACCTGCACTGGCTGGTCACCAAAGGCGAGCGCATGGGCGTGGGGATACTGCGTATCCGTGTGCTGAATCAGGCGCCACTCATCAAATAGCGGCCCACCGGCGGCCATCGCCCGGTTAAACGCTTCGGCGGTAAGCTCCGTCTCTTTGACCGAGAGGATGAACTGGTAAGTCATCTCGTGGCTCATCCCCTGCTCGCGCACCCATTGGAGCACTTCTTCGTGGCGGCACGGCCGTCCTGCCGGGTCCAGCCATTGGCCGCGCTGCGGCCGCAGTTCCTGCTCTTTGGCCCGGCCCCGACCCAGCGCGAAATATTGGGCCAGCTTGCGTGCCTTGGTGGCAGAGCGGCGGCCTGAAGGCGTCCGGTTGGACAGCCAATCCATACGCACGATGTTTTTTGTCTGAGAGTTATTCATCCGCGCCTTCCTCCTCGTCAATGACAAGCTCGCCCGTCTTCTCTTGCAGCAGCGTCACCAGCTCTCGCAGCGGTTTCTTGAGCAGCGCCCGCTGCCGCTCACGGGCGACGGTGCGCATCGCCTGGTAGACGGCGCGAATACGGCCGTCCTGGGTCGTGCGGTCCCCCTGACCCACCTGCATGACGTCTTCAAAATCTTGTGGATGGCTGGCGGCCTCCTGGCGAATCTGCTGGAGGAGCAGCATCGTCGTCAGCTCATGGGCCATGGCCGCCTCGGCCGCAGCCAGCACGCCCAGCTTGGCCATCCGGTTGAACTGGCGCTGCATCCCCTTGGACACGCTGTTGTTGATGAGGGGGACAAGCAGGGTGGTTAAATCTGCTTCCAGGCCGACAAGCGCCAGCGTTTCAATCGCGGCGCTGAAGGTCATCTGGTGTGCCTCGGCAAAGGCTTGAATCTGCTCCCGACCGTCGTCGGTCAGGGTGATCGTTTTCTTCCGGGTATACCCGCTCCGTTCTTGTGCGTTTAGCATGAAGTGTTCTCCGTTTTAATCCGGGAGGGTGTCCCGGCGTTTCTCGTGTTGTGGATGATGTGTTTAATACCCAAACAGACGGCGAGGCAGCACAGTAGGAAACGTGGCCTGCCCAGAAACGGCCGTTTGGTGAGGGTTATTTAGCTGGGAGAAACAACGGAGAGATTACGGGGCGAGCAGCAGGTTGGCCCGCTGGAACAGGCCCAGGGGCGCTTTGCCCACAGACCAGCACGCAGGGGGACGCCTGATCAGGCGATTTCGCAGATGAAAGAGGAAAGCGGTGACGCTGGCTTGCAGGACGGTTTGCTGCCAGGTGGACAGCATGCTGACCAATGCATCTATCGCCGGGGGCCGTTGGCCGGAGCGGCAAAAGTGGCGGGCGAGTAAGCCCCAGGCGAATCGGACAAATCGCCAATGGTAATATTGAAAGAGGGTGAGCAGCATGCAGGGCAGCAGGAGACCACTGGTCAGAAAGGCAAGCTCGTCTAGAAGGCCTACCAGCGGTAGCCAGGGAACCGTTTGGTTTTGCAAAAGGGACAGGAGGGTGAGGCAGAGAAGGAAGCCCAACAGGGCCAGCAAGATGGCATTGCCTGCCACCTGCAGCTGGCTGAATGACTGGCCCAAGCGGCGTTGCTTTTCTCGGTTGTAGACAGATTTTTCTTTCAAAATGGGACGCATGTTCACAGTTTTCAGTTTGCTGCACCCGTGCTATTACGGGCGAAAATATGCCACAAAGCCTCGAATTTGGCAATTTTTACGTCCGCACTTTTTTTACCGCTTTATGTTCTTAACCAGAAGTAAGTGGGCGAAAACCGCCGGATGTACAATTGGCTGGACGTAAAAATTCTGGGCGGTATTTTACAAAACTTTGGGTGAATGTAAACACGTTTCGTGGACTTCCAGTTTAAAGGACCGTTGCTCACTATGCTAGAATACGGTGCCAGTTATTGAAACACATGCTTTGGGATGTGCCGTCTGCTTTCGTGAGTGGAAAAGGCAAAGAGTGGCGGAGGGGTTATGAGTCCGCCATCATGGAGGAATTATGGATAAAGTAACCTTGGTAGACAAATTCAAGCGCATGCAGTTGTCCTAAAGCAATCTCTTCCTCGGGTCTCTGGAACTGCTATGAACACCCTTATTCTGGATTGAAAGGCTGCTGCTGCGGTCCGTAAACAGTTTGTCACGAAAACGGCTTCTGGCATTAAAAGATGTCCTGGCTGAAGGTGGAGATAAAGAGGACAGTGTACTGCTCCGCGAAAACATGATGGAAGCGCAGGTTGTGGCTGCTTTAGGCGGGCACCAACTGGGCAGCTGGGAAACGGCCGAAGAGGCCAATGGGTACCAGGCTGTCTGTTTAAACAGTGGTGGCTCGGTTTTTGTGAGCGACAAATCTGTTTACAGCATCTTAACCGACACCTGCATTACTCAGGAAGTGGATGGCCCAGAGACCGAATAAGCCGTGCATGACCCTGCTAAAAATTCCCTTTGCAACCACACACTTAAGAAAAGATGATCCTAATTTCCGCAAAGATGATGATCCTCCCTTGTTGTTTCGATTTGGGTACTTTTTGTACTGGGATCATAATCTGTATGGGGATCACAATCTCCGCAACCGGGAGGGTAGGCATCAGTGCAAATCGTACGTAACGGTGCAATCGTACGGCGCTATGTACTATACCCAATTGGATTCCCCCATTTACCCCCGGACGTAAAGTTGGAAATACGTACGATTGAGTTGCCGTTTTTGGCTCCACCAAAACCGATTGTTTGCCAATTTACCCATCCCAAAAACTGAGGGGCGGGGGGCGGGCCTGGCCGAAGGCAGCGCCTTCGATTGCGGCCCTTGGGCCGTAATAGGGGCGGGTGGGAGGGCGTTTTTTTTCTTACACGATAAGCCTTCTTTGGCCTTCGGAAGAGAGTGGATTAGCGTCGCTCACATTATGCAGGATACACCGAAAAACTGGTCGCCCCACAAAAAAAGAAAGCCCAACCCACCCTCCGTAGAGAGCAGATTGGGCTTTAATTTGAGATGAAGACTTCAGAGATTCATCAGGCAGAAATTGCCGCCAGCTTACGCTCCACGGCAAAGCTGGCTTCGTACAGCCGCTCCTTGGTAATCTCGCCCACCGGCCCCAGGTGCATCGCCCGCAGCAGCTTCTGGCCATTGACCTGCCGCATCTTTTGCAGCGACGCTTCCACCTGTCCGGCCCGCTTGCCCGCCTTGCGGCCGCGCCGCTTGTAGGTGATGGTGTAGATGCCGTGGGGGAAGACCACCATTTTGCGCACGGCCCTATTCAGGAAGGTTGGGTCCAGCTCCTCGAAGAAAGTGATGCGCATCTGGCCCCGGAGTTTAATCATCTCCTGATGCAGCAGGGAGAGCTTCAGGTAAGGACCCAGGTGCCGCTTGCGCCAGCCCCAGTAGATTTCAAACACCTGCTCATAGCAGAGACCGGTGCGCTCCTCGACGTGTTCCCAGGTATAGTCCCGACCCAGCAGGGTGATGATAAGCGCCGCCCGGTACAGCTGCTCCGGGTAGAAATTACCCGACATCCCAGCCAAGATATGCAATACCCCTCGCAGCGCTTCTTCTTGCGTTTGCCCTGGTTCTGTCAGGCGGCGCAGGAGGGTCCATTCAACCGGACGGGGCACGCTCTCCCACTGCCGGGCAGACAGGGTATCGACGGCGGTATTGGGCGCATCGGCGGTCTCATCTGCATCTTTTGCAAGGCAGTCTGTGAAGTTCATCACCGAGTAGCCGTGCTTGATGCAGGCCTGGGATTTCCAGCCGCCGTTGAGGCCCCGAATGTGAACCCAGCGGTAATTCTTCAGCGCAGTGCGCACGACGGCGTAGGCGTAGCCAATGGGCTTGTCAGCCATCTCCAGGAAGGTGAGCATGGCCGTTTGCAGCATATCTTCCCGGTGCGTACGCCAGACAGAGGTGGGGCTGCTTGAGAGCGCTTCACGTACCAGACCTCCGGCCCGTTGGGTCAGTTCAGTTTGGGTCCAATCTGCTGGGGTTATTTCTGTCAAAGCTACAGTCGTGTTACAATTTATGGTATTCATTTTGTGGTCCCTCATAGACCATGAAATGGGAAGCCGGACAGAGTCTCTACCTCTGTCCGGCTTCGTTTTTTAGGGGAACAATCTGCCTTTTTGAGGCAATTGCTCCGGAAATGAGAATCGCATTGAACTCGGTAAATGAGTTCAACACCGTGGCTTTTTGCCATGTCGTTGGATTGTTAGAATGGGGGGATGGAGTGGCTCTACCTACGGCCGTTGGCCAAAGAGTGCCGTGTGAAATGCAGCATCCTTCTGGGCAACGGCTGCCGGGTTTACCTGCGGAAAACGGCCGTTGGTCACAGCTGCGTTATTGGACATTGCCTCGTTTGGACCTGCATTCGCCGCTGGCTCACTTGGAACTGGTTCGTTCTGGTCATGGGCTTGTGTTGTCAAGGGCAAGAGAATGTCATAGCCCGGGCTGCTGGCGCTGGCATAGCCACGACAATACAGGGTCTCTCCCGTGTCAGGGTGCACAAGCTTATGTGAGAACCAGTTGTCACCCTGCTTATTCCGTTGCATCATCGGGACACCGTGTCGCGGACAGATGGGCAGCCCTTCGGCCGTCAGGATGGGCTCCCGGCTGGGCGTGTAGCCCCGCGCCGCCAGCCGCCGCATGGTGGCCGGCAGTTCGTCAAACGTGACCTGGATGCGCAGTTCATACCCAGTCGGGTGGAAAGCAATAATCGTAATGGGGTTCATCGGTTTAACTCCTTGTGTTGTTTGGATTTTCTTTTTCGTTTTGTTGGTTAGGTTTCGTTGAAATAGTCTGGTTTGCCTACCGACCCAAAGCCCAGCTCAGCAGCTTCTCCTGGTTAAACGGCCGTTGCTGGGTGTAGGAAATGTAAGACCGATAATGCGTCAGGTGAGCTGGCAGCACTGGCTGACCATTACCATATTGAGGAGAGGCGTGGTTGGGTACCAGCTGATGTCGGTTATTTTGCCCCACGGCCGTCACCGCCCGACCGCGAAAGCGACCCGCGTGGCTCCGTTTAGGATGAAGGGGTGCCGGTGCCTCTTTGCTTAATGGCCAGGCCAAATGGCAGGCCAGCCAGTAAGCCAACAGATGTTTGCACAGCAGCTGATTGGCCAATGCCTCGCCTGCCAGGGCCAGGCCGCCTTCTTCAAAGTCCGGGCAGTCGCAGGAGATTGTTCCGTTCGCCTGCCGCAGCAGACGATACCAGCGTCGTTGCCGCTGCGAGCGTACCCGCGCTACTTCGTCTGGCTCCGTAAGGTCTGGGTTCAGGACGTGCCCGACTACCAGCAGCTCCGCCGCCGCCCAGGCCCGGCTGGCGGCTTCGGCATGTCGCTGGCACAGATGCTCGACCGCCGTCGCCACCTTGGGAAATGCCTCATTCAGGGCAAAGCACACGGCATCCCGCTCCCCTTTGGCTCCCGTGGTAAAGCGCTGTCGGGATTGGCCATTGACGGCCGTCCAGCCTGGCAGCGTACGGTCATACTTAATGGTGAATGGGCCAATTTGTTTCATGGTTACCTCCTAGTTGATTCTGTTGCGTTGTATAGATTTGTCTGGATTGCGTTGTTGGTTGTCCCCAGCTGGTCGAGCAGATTCTGCACCGCTGTACGGCCAGATGGAGCTGCCGATGACTGGCAAGAATGCAAGTCTGGTTTACGAGAACCCTAACTGTCGCTCCTTAAGCGAAACGAAGCGGTGGCGTCCCAGAATGATGTGGTCCAAAACGGGGATGGAGAGCATCTCCCCCGTCTGCACCAGATGCCGCGTAACGCTGACGTCTTCGGGACTTGGCGAGCACTCCCCCGAGGGGTGGTTGTGCACGACAATCACTGCTGCCGCATTGTTGACGATGGCCGGTTTAAACACCTCCGCCAGACGCACCACGCTGGTGTTGAGACTGCCGATGTAGACGGTGGGGATGCCAATGACCCGGTTGCGGGTGTTGAGTAGGATGACCCGCAGGTGTTCCTGAGTGAGGTTCAGCATCTCGTACATGAGCAAGTTGGCCGCATCTGCCGGGGATTGGATTGAGGGCTGTTCACCAGGGTCTGCTTGCAGCACCCGACGCCCCAGCTCCAGCGCCGCCTGCAGCCGGGCTGCCTGTGCCTGGCCCACGCCGTGCAGCTGCATGAGCTGGCTGCGGGTCAGCTGGGGCAGACGGTGCAGCTTTCCTTCTACCAGATGCAGGAGTTGATGAGCCAGCTCCAAGCCGTTTTTGGTCTGGAGGACAGCGGCGATGAGTTCGGCGGGGGAGATGCGGTCTACACCCGCCCGGTAGAGCCGCTGCAAGGGCTGTTCTGAAAGTGGCATCTCTCGAATGAGGCGAGAGGGTGTCGAAACGGTGGTTTGCAGAAAGGTGAAGTTTAATGGTCTTTGGTTCATCATTTGGTCTCCTTCGCGAAGCAAGAAGACGGCCGTCTGACACGATAGCTGTGCCAAACGGCCGTTTTTCATTTAGGCAGTAGCTGCCGCCAGCGTTGTGTATGTGGATGCAGTTTCAGAAGTTCCATTTGGAAAATTCGCTGAATTGGCAGCGTTCGCTTTCGCCTCCAGCACCGCCAGCTTTTCTTGAAGTTCCAGCGACTTGTCCCACAGCCGCTGCCGAGTGATATGACCCACTTCGCCCAGCTGTACCGAACGGTTCTGCACCTTGCCGTTGACGCGTCGACCCACCTGAATACGACAGAGCTGTTTCCCTTTGCTTTTGCTGTGGTAGTAGCTCACGGTGAACGCGCCATGCGGCAGGATGACGATAAAGCGCTGGCCGCCGTTGAGGGCGACTTCGCTCACCTCCTCCCACCACTGCAACCGCAGGGTGCCTTCAGCGCGAATCAGGCCCTGAATGAGCGGGGAGTGAGCCAGGTATTCTTCCAGGTGCTGCCGGTAATGGATGATGAGCTGAGTGGCGGTGATCCAGTCCACGTCGAGCATCTGGGCGATGTTGTAGTTAGAGGTGCCCTTGACGCTTTCGCACAGCGCCGTAGCCGCCCGACGCAGGGAGTTAGGATGCCACTGCTGGCCGCGCATGACGGCCAGGATGCGGGCAATCTCGCGCTCGAAGCTGAGCCAGCGGTCTGCCCGAGCGGATTCTCCTTCATGCAGGACCAGCGTTTCTTCGGTGGGTCGCCGGGCATAGATGGCCATTGGCAAGCGGGGTGTTAGCTGGCCGTAGCTGTCCTCTTCGTGGTATTCCGGCTCGATGAGGTTGTCGGCAATCTGGTACTGCTTAGACAGTTCCCACTGGTGACCATTGCCGCCGCCCCGGATGTTGACAAAGACATAGCCGATGAGCTTGGTGCGGGTGGCGCTGTAGGCATACGCTTCGGGGTGCCCCTGAATGAAGTGCAGCTCATACAGATGGCTGAGCGCTTCCTGGGTCATATCTTCGCGGAAGATTTGCCGTTCGCTGGGGTCCATCCACATGTGGCGCATGACGCTTTGCACGACGATGTAGGCTTTGCGATTGAGCCAGGTCATCGCCTCTGGTGGCAGCTCCATCATGGCTGGTTGGCCGGGATGTGCGGGCAGCTGTTTACCCGAATGGGACTGCTGAATAGCGGAAATTTGTGCTTGCTTGACGGCCGTTTGGGGGTATACTGTTGACATGGTGAACATCTCCTTTGTGAGGTGTGGGCGCAGGCCAAAGGTACGAACTCTGACTTGCGCTTTTTTTGTTTGAACAAAAGTTGGTTGGGCTTTGGCTCCGTGCCCGGTGGCTCCTGAGGATTGAAGAAAACTATTCATACTGGTGACCCTGCTCGCGCAGGGTGCGCAGGGCAACGCCCCAGCCGTCGAGGGCGGAGGCTGCCTGATGCGGCTGCCAGCTCTGGCTGGCCGAAGGTTGTTTGGCCCGGCGGCGCTGCCGCTGGTGGGGCTTGAGCACGATGGCTTTGGCGGGATCTGGTTGGTTGGACTGTGGGTGGTTTTGGTTCATCTGTCTCTCCTTTTTGGCTGAACCTGGAAAACAAAAACAGCCAGCCGGAGGACCCGACTGGCTGTTGGAAAACAATATTTGGCGTGGGCTGATTAGCCCGCACTATTTTGAGTTATGCGCTTGTTAGAGATACCTCCTTGGGTGGGTTTATTTGATTGAGGAATTTTGCAGAGGGAACGGCCGTCTCTAGGACAGCCGCAAAGCTTCACAAAGCCTACGGCCGTAGGCCGTTTTGAGGTGGATTACCCAGGGTGCTGCTCAGTATGACGGATGTTTGCTTGGGAGATAGGGCCACGTGGGAGGAAAACGGGAAATCTAATTTAAGGTGTAGGATCCATTAAATAATGAGAATCATCGATAAACAACCTTTGGTGCTAGTTCATAAACTGAACTCAGCAATTGACAAATGAACGAATCCATCATCGGCAGGTTGTAAACCATGCCACTGAACCAAAATGTTGAACAAGGCCATCGTGTACCCAACCCGACTTTTGAAATAGTCCCATACACGATGACCCACTTTCTTGAAATGACACACAACCGTCAACATTGACAAGACGGTTTCAACCATCATGCGGTCATTCCAGGTGCCCTTGGCACATATCTTCAAATTGGGTGGATTCCAGCCCGATTTGGCAAAATGGGGGTCGGCAAAAACCAGCATCTCCTCAGCGACTGCCTCGACCAAGTGTTGAAAAGCGCTGCCGTCGTAAACGTTGGCCGTGTCAATGTCCCAAACCACAATCAGGCCGAGGTGATTCAGCAGCAAACAGAGCTTTCCACCGACAATCCAACGCTGATTAGAGAGGCCTTTCTTACCAATCTGCTTAGAACTTCGTCCTTCGCGACGAGGATGAATCAGTTCGATACCGTAACTATCAATCACACCTATCAAGCTGGGGTCAGCCATGAACTGCTCCACCCAGCGGCATTGTATGTTAAACAAACGAAACAGGCGGGTACGATGCGGCAAAGTGGGAAAGAAATGCAGCCAATTGTTTGTCAGCCAGCGATAGAAGGCGCGATTGCCACGCCCTTTGAGGGCAAAGAGAAAGGCAAGAGTGACTACTTCACTGGGAAAAAGCGTTGCTTGAGAATGTTTAGTCGCATAAAGCATCTTGTCATCCACTTGGCAGAACAATTCAATGATAAAATCTTCGGTAGGCATTGGATTCTCCTTTCTGGTTTAGGTCTGTCACCCTCAGAATAGGAGAATCCGGTGCTCAGTTCAAACTAGCACCATTGGTTTGATAGAATTTACGGTTGTTACCTCGGGGGGATTGGTACGAGATCGAATAAATGCAGGGTATGATGCGGGTACTCGGATAACGAAAAGTACGATATCGAGGCTTAGCGAAAACCTGCTTACAGCACAATGCCACAGCGGCAACGATCAATCTTGATCGCCTGATTGCTTGGTTCGATAATATTCCAAAAGGGAAAACGAGGACATCAAGATTTGCTGCCTTGACTCCAGTTTGATTTCGTCAACAGAATTTGAACGTTTTGCATCAATCCGCATACTCATATAATGTTGCAGTTAATTGCCTCAAAACAAACTAGGTAATTTTTGCCAATCAGAAACGTTTTAAAATATGAAGATCAGAGATAAGTAAACACATGATAAAATCTTCCTTTTCATTACAACGGTCTAACACAATTCTGTACTGCCATCACTGGATAGAAACCGTTCACTTCTATAAAAGGAATATATGCCTGCCAGTTGCATTCGAGAATGACTGGTTTGTTGAATTTCAACTAACCGACACCAGCTTTTTAAGTATCGCCAATTCAGCCCGTGCTACAATTTCAGCTGTCCAGGGGCAGGGAGTAACGCTAACCTGGGAAGTGGCAGATTTAGAAAAGGCAAAAGAGTATCTGGAGTTACAGGGTATACCAACAACGCAGATCCAGCGCAAATGGGGGGCTCTGGTATTCTATTGCACCGATCCCGAAGGGCATCGGCTGGAGTTTTGGACAAAGGAGAACGAAAAGAGGAGCAGCTTGGATGAGTGATTTTTCCGTACGCTCTATGCTGCGACGACTCCCTTATTTTGCCCACGTTTCCGAATCTGCACTAAGCGAATTAGCGCAGCAGGCAATACATTGTATTTTCGCTGCCAATGAGATGATATTCCTGGAGGGAGAGCCATCTGCGGGATTATGGATTGTGGAAAACGGCCGCGTCAAAGCCTATAAGCTCTCACCCGATGGTCAGGAATACATCTTGCGCTTCTTTGGCCCAGGCGACACCTTTAACGATATGGCTGCCCTCGACGATGCGCCAAACGCAGCCAGCACGATGGCTGTGACCGATGTGTCCGCCTGGGTTATTCCTACGGCCGTTTTCACCACTGCGCTACAAGCCGATCATGAACTCGCCCTGGCCGTTTTGCAGGGCTTGGTGGGTCGTGTGCGTAACCTGGTGGGACGGGTAGAAGACCTGGCGTTGCGTCCTGTCACCGCCCGCCTGGCCCACTTCCTATTAGAACAGGTAGCAGATCCCACGCTGGCGCATCCAGCCATTACCCGCGCCCTCATCGCCAATCATCTGGCTACCACCCCCGAATCTATCAGCCGCTCCCTGCGTGTATTGGAAAAAGCGGGTGCCATCCGCTTTGACCGTCACCACATCATCATTATCCAACCAGACATCCTGCGCCAACAGGCCCAGCTTTAACTCCACTTGATTTAGATCAAGGCCAATCCGCCGCCTATCGCCTACCCTACTTTTGGATCAGGCGGTTTCTCCCTGCCTGGCCGTTTCGATTATGAGAGAAAATCTATAAATGAGGCGAAAAGATGAGTACACAAACAAATCAAACATCTGAATTACCCTGGGACAGGCGGCCAGTTACCAGTCGTGACATGGCGATTTTAATAGGAATTCTCGTATTGGCCTGCATCGGGGGGGCAGCCCTGATTGCCTTTTCAATCCGAGACCAGTCAGGGGCGGCGGTAGCTGACGAGACAAGTACGGATACCATATCACCGGCTGAGCAACAGGTAACCCAAGGATCGGCAGCGCTTGGGCAAACTGTTTTTGAGACCCAATGTGCGGCCTGCCACACTATTGGCGCCGGCGACAGGGTTGGCCCCGATTTACAAGGCGTGACCGGGCAGCGTGACGAAGCCTGGCTGGCCCGCTGGATCGCGGAACCGGACAAGGTGCTGGCTGAAGGCGATCCGATTGCCACCGAGCTGTTGGCCGAATTTAACAACGTCCCCATGCCCAACTTACAGCTTTCAACGGCCGATGTCCAAAACGTCATCGCCTACCTGGAGAACCCCGCCAGCGGCGAATCTGTGGCGGCGGCCAGTGGACCTACCAAAGATGAACCGACCACAGGTGAGAATATCGTCCATCACCCGGCCGATATTCCCCAACCGGTTGGCGACCGTGAGCCACAAACCATCCAGGTTGATCTGGAAGCCATCGAAGTGGTGGGCCAGCTGGCTGATGGGGCCACCTACAACTACTTTACCTTCAACGGCACTGTCCCCGGCCCGATGCTGCGGGTGCGCGTGGGTGATACCGTCGAACTGACATTGCGTAACGCGGCCGAAAGCCACTTTCCACACTCGATTGATCTCCACGCCGTCAATGGCCCCGGCGGCGGACACATCTACACAGAGACGAACCCGGGCGAAGAGAACAGCTTCACCTTTAAGACATTGGCTCCCGGCATCTATGTCTATCACTGCGCCACGCCCAGCGTCCCCCACCATATCACCAACGGCATGTATGGCCTCATTCTGGTCGAACCGGAGGGGGGGCTACCACCCGTAGACCACGAATTTTACGTGATGCAAGGGGAGATTTACACGGCGCAGGCTTTTGGTTCAACAGGGGAACTGTTGTTTAGCGCCGACAAGTTGAGCCAGGAAACGCCGGAATATTATGTATTCAACGGCGCGGCCGGTGCGCTGACGCAAGATGAAAATGTACTCCAAGCAGCGGTTGGCGAAACGGTACGTATTTTCTTTGGCGTGGGCGGCCCCAATAAGACCTCATCTTTCCACGTCATTGGTGAAATTTTTGACCGGGCCTATAACTTTGGCTCGCTGACCAGCCCCCCATTGACCGATGTACAGACGGTAACGGTTCCCCCTGGCGGCGCCTGGATGGTGGAGTTTCAGGTAGATGTACCGGGTACCTATCTTCTGGTAGACCATGCCCTCAGCCGCAGCGAACGTGGCCTGGTCGGCTATCTCGTTGTAGACGGAGAGGAGCAGCCGGAGATTATTCATGAGGGCACGGCCGTTCCCTAAACCGTCTTGATTTGCATCAAGGCCAAAGCCCCGCCTGGCTGGTATGCTGATGGCAGACAATACAATGACTGTCGTTAGTGGTGAAGCCGAGAAACGGCCGTTGCCGCTGCGACTAAAGGAGACTGCCTATGACCCATATTATCACCCGGCTATGTTTGCGGGATACAGCCTGTGTGGACGTGTGCCCAGTCGAATGCATGATTCTGGGGCAGCCGGAGTCGGAATGGCCCTGGCTGTACATTGATCCCGATACCTGCATTGACTGTGGCGCCTGTGTGCCCGAATGTCCCTACGAAGCGATCTTCCCTGAGGAAGAGGTGCCTTTTGCTTATGAGGCTCCGCCGGGCGTCTGGATCAACAATTCGAAAGAGTTGCTGCCGGACGGCCAGCCGTTCGCAGGTGAGGTTGACGGCCACCCCGTGAAGCTGCTGAACGCTAAGCAGCTCCAGGGCGGCGAAATTTTGGACCTGACGGAAGATATCCCTCCGAACTACGATTTCTTTGCCGAGGGGCCAGGTTACGACGCACTGGACATGTAGCCAAATTATTGGGCTGCTGGAGCTTGCAGCTCCAGTGGCCCATATTTTTTCGAGAGAACTTTAACCATATTTGATCTATAATCTCTACATGGTATGACTATGTCTAGACGTCGTAAAACGCCAGTACAAATTGATGTGGTTGAACCGGCAGCCTGCTCGGTGGATGTGCGTCGGGCCATCCTGCAAAAGGTACCATTCTTAAATGGACTTTCTGCGTCTGATATTGACGTTGTGAATGAACAGTTTCGTGAATTTGGCTTCGAACCTGGAGAGTCTATCTATTTCAGCGGTGAAACGGCCGTTAATCTATACGTTGTTGCCGCCGGGCAGGTGAAGTTACTGCGCCACTCTGTGAGCGGACAAGATGTGCTGCTCGATGTTCTTCAGCCGGGTGACTATTTTGGCAATCTATCAACGTTGGCAGACGACGTTTATCCAGACACAGCCCAGGCGCACACGGCCGTTTGTGTGCTCAGTATCAGTTCAGAAGCCTTCCGTACCTTGTTAAGCCAATACCCCTCGGTGGCGTTAAGCGTGCTGGACATCACAACCAGACGCCTGCGTGATACCCAGAAAATTGTGCAGCAGCTCAGTACCGATTCTGCTGAGCAACGCCTCGCTGCCGTCCTGCTTAAATTAGCCGACAAACTGGGAGAGGTCACGAGTGACGGCATCCTCATACAAATGCCGCTGTCTCGGGATGACCTGGCCCAAATGACGGGCACGACGACCGAAACAGCCAGTCGCATCATTAGCCAGTTTCAAAAAGAAGGGGTGGTTCATGGCGGTCGGCAATGGATCGCCATTACCAATAAAGCTAAACTAGAAGCGATTGCCGGAACAGAAGACCCAGCTTAATACCAAACAACAACCCACCTCAACAACGTAAAGCCCCTAAAAGTTTGCTTTTAGGGGCTTTAACTTTTCTACCTGTTGCCGTTATTTGAGCCAGATCATGTAACGGCCGTTCCTCTTCAGCTATCCTGATTGTATATCAACATTTTATGCCTGAAGGAGACATACCAATGAAAACCATACTCAGAAGTCAAGATCTGTCCTGCCCCTCTTGTGTGGCCAAAATTGAAAAAGCCCTGCAAGGTGTCGAAGGCGTCACCGCTGCTAAAGTG
This sequence comes from Ardenticatenaceae bacterium, assembly GCA_020634455.1. Lineage (GTDB taxonomy): Bacteria > Chloroflexota > Anaerolineae > Promineifilales > Promineifilaceae > Leptofilum. The sequence goes on from JACKBQ010000002.1 coordinate 239,351, forward strand.
CATTTCAACACGGGTCGTATCGAAATTGAACACGATCCAGCCGCCGCGCCAGCAGCACAATTGGTACAAACCGTGCGTGAGATCGGCTACGAGGCAGCAGTCGCCGCATTTTAAGCCGACAACGGGAGGGTAACCACATGAAGCAACTTAATCTATGGTGGCAATCCCCTAAGCAGCGCCGCCAACTTCTAACGGCCGTTGCCGGCCTGTTGATCATCTTTGCATTGGCAGCCCAATACCTGTTCGATCTGGTCGCCTGGCACAATGGCCTAATGGCCGCCGCTGCCCTGGTGGCCGGATCAGACATTGCCCAACGCGCCTGGCGCAGTTTGCGGCAGCGACACGTCAGCATCGAGCTGCTGGTGACGATTGCCGCCGCTGGTGCCCTGGTCATCGGCGAATATTGGGAAGCAGCTGCCGTCACCTTCCTCTTCCTCTTTGGTGCTTATCTGGAAGCGCGTACCCTGAATCGCACCCGTCAGGTGCTGCAAGGGTTGCTGGAATTGGCCCCGACAACGGCCACTGTTCTGCGCAACGGCCATCAAATAGAAGTGATGCCCCACGAACTGGCTCCCGGGGAAATGGTGCTGGTCAAGCCAGGGGCCAAAGTGCCGGTGGATGGGGAGGTGGCAGACGGCCGTTCTGCCGTCGATGAGAGCGCCATTACCGGGGAATCTATGCCGGTGGAGAAAGTGGCGGGTACGGCCGTTTACGCCGGGACGGTGAACCAGGCCGGGCTGCTTAAAGTGCGAGCCACTGGCGTGGGCGCAGATACCACGCTGGCCCGCATCATCCGTCGCGTGGAGGAAGCGCAGGAAGAAAAAGCGCCGACGCAGCGCTTTATTGAACGGTTTGCCCGCTGGTATACACCCTTTATCATTCTGCTTAGCGGAGCAGCTTACCTGATCACTCGCGATGTAGATCTGGCGCTGACGCTGCTCGTCATTGGCTGCCCTGGGGCCCTGGTCATCTCCACCCCTGTGTCGATTGTGGCCGGGATTGGCCGGGCGGCCAAGCGAGGCATTCTCATCAAAGGGGGCGAATATCTGGAAAATGCGGGCAAAATCTCGGCGCTGGCGCTGGACAAAACGGGCACGCTCACGGCGGGTCGCCCAGCTGTGAACGATGTCGTCGCTTTACAGGCCGCCGCCTTTGCTGGGGACGGCGGTGAGATTGGCGTTATTGAAAGGCAGCAGCAGGTTCTTTATTGGGCCGCTATTGCCGAAGCGGGTTCTGAGCATCCATTAGCCCAGGCAGTTACCGATGCGTTGGACACGGCCGTTCCCATCCCGCACGCCGACGAATTTGAAACATTTACTGGCCGGGGGGTACGCGCCCTCTATTTAGGTCATGAGATTGGGGTAGGCACGCCAGCGTTGATGGCCCAGATGGCTATTTCCGTGCCGCACCGCGCTCAGGTGCAGTTAGATGAATTACGGACCGAGGGGAAAACGGCCGTTCTCGTGGCCTTAGATGGCTTGATCATCGGCATATTAGGCATTGCCGATCAGCTCCGCCCCACCGCGCCAGAGATGATTCGCCAGTTGGAAGCTGCTGGACTAAAGAAGATCGTCATGTTAACGGGCGATAACGAGCAGACGGCACAAGCTATTGCCACCGCAGCGGGCATCCACGATGTTCATGCCGGGCTGCTGCCGGAAGACAAGCTAAACTTTATTCGCCAGCTGCAGGCCGAAGGGCATGTGGTGGCCATGGTTGGCGATGGCATCAACGACGCCCCAGCCCTGGCCACGGCCAACATCGGCATCGCCATGGGTGCAGCCGGAACCGATGTGGCCATCGAAACGGCCGACATTGCCCTTATGACTGACGATTTGCTTAAAATTCCGGAAGCATTAACGCTCTCCAAAGCGACGCTGAACAACATACGCCAGAATGTGGTCATTGCTTTGGTGACAGTGGCTCTGCTGCTGGTCGGGGTTTTCCTGGGCAAGGTTCACATGGCCGAGGGCATGTTGATCCACGAAGCTTCCGTAATGATTGTTATTCTAAATGGGATGCGCTTGCTCAGGTAGTTCCTAGAAAGGGTGACGATTAAGCGTGACTATTTTCCTGACCCGTTAACTGGATTAAGCCCGATCGATTATTTAGGACAAATTCGGTGCGTGTGAGGTGGTGGGCATCTGGGTAGCGGTGGCGCTGGTTAAAGGCAAGTCCCACGCTTACCGCAATGCGCCTATCGTACTGCTAGCCGGTTTGCTGATTGGTGGGCTGCACATGGCAACCTCTCGCACCTTACGAGGCTCATCCATGCCCAAAGATTACATCGTCTACGCCACCGGGCTGACCTTGATTTTCTTTTTGCTGTTCCGAATCCCCGGAATTTGGCAGCAGATCAACCTGGATGAACACGATGATCACGTTGCCGGCTTGGGCGCTGGCGCAGCGCATATCGTGGGCGGCATCGCTACCCTGACGGTGCAATTTTGGGCTGGTTCGACGCACATCATCAACGGTATCAACTACGCCGATGTGTGGCATACGCCGCTGACGATTATTGGCTGGCTGGCGTTGCTTCTGGGTAGTGCCGTTTTGGGAGGGTTTGTACTACGAGATGTGAAACGGTCGTCGGTTGAGCCTGTCGAAACCAACCCCGCCGCGCTTTATTGAGATGTTGCTGTCTCAGCGACAAATATACATCGGCTGAGGAAACTCAAGCAAAATGCGCTCGGCGGAACTGCCCAATGTCAAGCTTCGCAGCGAACGAAAACTGAAACCGCCCAGCAAGAGCAGGTTGCATTCATGCGCGGCGGCGGTTGCCAACACCGTTTCGGCGATGACGCCGCTGCCCAATATGTAGTTCACATCCGTCACGCCATGTTGGGTTAGATATTTCTGGGCACGCTGCATGGCCGCTGCCGTGGTGTGTTCCGTTTCGACAGTCACGACGGTTAATGAACGCTGCCAGCGTGAGGCAAAATAGGTGGCAATAAAGAGCGCCTCATCCGCTTTCGGGCTGCCGTCATAAGCGAGTAGCGGTCGGCTATAATCAGTTTGTGCGCCATCTGGCACAACCTCAATAGGGCGTGGACATTGTTTCACGAGCAGTCTTAGCTCTGGGCTTGTTTGCGTCAACGGCCGTTTGTCGGGGTGACGGGTTCCGCGCACGACGACCAGATCAACCCACGCGGCCCGTTTGTTAAGAACCTGCACGGGGTTACTGCCGACCTCAACTGCAAATTCCCCCTGGATTCCGGCGCTTGCAATCCCCTCATAAAACCGTTCGCGCATATGGCGCACGTGGTTACTCGCCAGTAAATCCTTCTGTGTCACCACATGTAAACCAAGGATATGGTCTTGGGTGAGGAACGGTGCCTGGATGTAATTTTCAAAAATGCGCCAATTCTCAGCGGAGCCATCCAAGCCCATCAGAATATGTTTGAACAAATGATGATGACGGCGACGAGCCAGTTGCTGCTGTCGCCATAGGCCAGGAGCGAATTCTTTAGCTGGGGAAGGCATGATAGATTGCATCACGCGCTTGAGAAGACCGGGCGATTCGATGGGCGTCATCATCAAGTCGGAAACGCCGCTTTCCATCTCGACTTGCCAACCCAACTCTTGTTCCAACTGATTCCGGCGTTCAGAGAGCAGCAGATACATATCTGCCTCTGTCCGTTCTGGAAAATGGTGCAAGATGCCTAGATTGCGGATGATCTGAATGACTGGCAAGAATATCTGGTCATACCAGCAGACGACAGCTTGGTTCTCTATGTCGCTGCTGCTCAGTAGATTCTGGTTTGGGGTGACGGCTTTACAGCCAGAAGCAATCTGCTCCAGAAAAACACGGTATTGACCGCAGAAGGTCATCGTCAGATCAGCTTCTGGGCGCAGTTTGTCCAGATTGGTTTGCGCTAGAAAATCGGCATAATGCGCTTTGCAGATAATCTCATTGGGATCATCATCAGCCGAAAACGGGACTCTTGTTTTAACTTCAATGACATAGGCGGTAATCGTCTTACTGTCTAAGCGCCGGGCTATGGAAACACGATGATTGCCATCCTGCACAAAATAAGCATCTCCAATCTGATAAACGGCAATAGGGGGCATACCCACCATATCGGAAACGGCCGTTCTCACACCAGCCCATCGTTCTAAATCTGCGTCCCGTTTAGGCAAAAAGCTGCGGGTAAAATCCTCATGACGACTGACACTGCCCACAATTTTGGTCAGGGGAATCTCTTGAGCGCCATGCGCAATCATTTCACCTGTGGGGTGGAGCTGCTGGCTAATCTCGTTGAAGGGGAGGAGTTTGTCTCCATCTCCGCGAAAGCGCGCCAGAAGCTGCTGCATCGCAGCTTGCTTACGCGCCTGCTGGAAGTCGCGGATTGCTGCCTGATAAGTGGCCTGGGCCTGCTGGGTCATAAAAACATATCGCTTTAAGCCATATTGGGATAGTTAGCGCCGGGGGAGTGAAACGGCCGATTTCTGCATTTTATTATTTGCAATAAATATAATATCTTTCCCGTTATATACTTTTCCTAAGCCATCCTTCAATCTTATCAAGATAGTCAGAACTTACGCCAATTTCTTTTGCTCCTTCGAGCATACCCTTTACATACTCTCGAGAAGGGGGAAACGGCCCTTTTAGTTCCCACAATCGATACAGCTCTACAGAATACCACTTGCCATCTTCACCAAGCACCACAAATTTCTCTCGTTTGTATTGGGGCACATACACTCCTGGCATAAAGTCAAGCTTTTTGATATCTTCTTTATCACATTCGTAAATTGCACCTTGAACAATTTCCCCTGGGGCTTCATTGATGCAGCTTATGCCACCCTGTAACTTTTCTGACCACTCGCGCCATTGCACTTCATAATTTGGCAAATAACCCTTCATCAAGTACCTGGCACTTGGCAGTAATTCTTTAGTGAGTGAACTTGCATTCAAACTAGATCCATAGCCAAAATAATACATTTCTTCTCCGATCATTTTCAATCAGCAAACAACTTGGGTAAAACACGATACTAATAATTATTGGCTTCGATTCTTTTAAGAAAATGGCGTTATGTCAATCACTTCATTAACGCCAATAATTGTTAGCGGCGGCGATGGTTTGAAAATTGATGGCCACGACCTGAGAAGCGGCCGTCAGCGAGTCTGCGGATTCTGCGTAATCTGGGCGCAGTTTCTTTAGCACCTCCACATCTGGTTGGGTGTACTTGACGCCACGCCGGCTGAGGGTAATTGCTAGTTCAAACCCTTCTTGCGGGGTGTCTGTTTGCAGGGTGGTTAACCATAAATCACTCATGATGAAATTGCTCCTTTTGTATAGCATCAAATTCTAGCAGCGCTTACTCTAACAAGCCGCTAATCAATATTACCAACTAATTGGCTAACAGCTAAATAGTTATAAAGTGACACTGGACTGCCTCGTCTACAGGGGACGAGGTGCAGGGTCATTGTCTATCTCTTCTTTTCTTCACTTCAGCCAGCAACCTTATCCACTCTTTGGCTGCCACTGATACGCTTCTGGAACCGCAAAGACGCCTTCCCACACGACGTTGCGGAAATAGTCAGGATCTGTGTTGCCCTCGGTATTAATCAGCAGCACCTGTGAATTTTCATCCAGCTGTAACTTTTCTCTGAGCGCAGCCGCCCCGGCGTATTCCATGATAAACGCCAGCGCCCCCAGCGTAACCGCCCCGGATTCACCAGAAATAACATATGGGTCTCCCTTGAGCGGTACACCATACATACGCATTCCTTTGGCAGCGACATAATCGGGGGTGGTGACAATGAAGTCGGCACAGTCCCAGAGGATTTGCCAGGCCAGTGGGCTAGGTTCACCGCAGGCCAACCCGGCCATAATCGTATCTAGGTCGCCAGTGACCGCATGCGGCTGACCATCACCGATTTCCATGGAATGATGCAGGCAGGCGGCCGTTCGTGGCTCGACGACGACCGAAATAGGGGCCGCAGCGCCGAAAAGTTTCTCATAAAAAGCAATCATGGCGGCGGCAAAGGCGCCCACGCCGGCTTGCAAGAAGATGTGGGTTGGTTTCACCATGCCCTGCGCAGCTAACTGCTCCTGGGTTTCGCCCAGCAGCGTCGTATACCCCTGCATCACCCAACGGGGAATATCTTCGTAGCCGGGCCAAGAGGTGTCAGAGATAACCTGCCAGCCATTGTCCCGCGCATCCCGTTCACATTGGCGTACGGCGTCGTCATAGTTGCCGTCTACCACACGCACTTCAGCGCCGTACTCGGAAATCGCCTTCATTCGCGCCTGCGAGGTCTGCTTGTGGACATAGATGACGCAGGAGAAGCCAAGCTTTTGCGTCGCCCAGGCCAATCCCTTGCCGTGGTTGCCGTCCGTAGCACTGGCAAAGGTTATATCGCCCAGGCGGGCACGGATTTCGTCGGACATCAGTTCCGCAAAAGACAACCGGGGCAGGCTCAGCTTTTGACAAATGAAACGGTAGATGGCATAAGAGCCGCCCAACGCTTTGAAGGCATTGAGGCGCATGCGAGCCGATTCGTCTTTTACCCAAATGCTGCCCAGTCCCAGACGGGAAGCCAAGTGGGGCAGGCGCTTTAAGGGAGTCATTTCATAACCGGGTATCTGTGCATGAAAGGCGCGGGTATCATGGGTCACGCCATCAGGCAGTAGGTTGTGGGCAGCGCTGCTGCCTTCTTGGCTATGGGCATGCCGATTTTCCAGCCAGATGAGGGGGATGTCATTGTTCGGGGCCATTCTCTTGCTCCTGTAAAAGGATTTTATAAATATACTTTTCCCACAATAAAATTTCAGGTTACTGTTCAGGTTGTCTGGCGAGACCCTAAGGGTTTGACAGTTCACAAGACTAATTAGTCGAGTATAAACCCTTAGGGTCTGTATAGTTACGACCAATCTATCTTAAGGAGCCGCCACTAGGGAAAGGACTCCACCGCCAGCAGGCAAAACCAAGGATAACTCATTCCCGCCGGGATGCACGCGATAATCTTGGGCGGCTTCCAGGCTGCTGATAAACGCCTGATAATGGGAGTCTGGCCCACATTCGGCCAGGGTCATGAGGCCGGGCGTGGCTAACATACTGCCATTGAGTCCACCCTGATTTAGCTCGTAGCTCATGCTGGCATGATTGCAGTCAGCTGTGATTTCAATCATGCCGTCTGACCGATAGGTTACCTGGTACAGCTCCGGATTTTCGATGGTGATAATCTCGCTGCTGCCGGGCTGCGCCGGCCCGTTTGTCCACAGCCAGGTTTTATCTTGCAGGCCGGAGAGTGGCACCCCCTCAATTTCCAGTGAGGCCACCAGCGCGTCTAGTTCATCCAATGTCGGTGTGAAATCGGCGCTGTCTAGATCGTTGAGCAGGTCTGTTTTTTCGGCCATGTAAGCGTCATAGTCGTTGGCCAACCTATCAAATTCCTCCTGAGGCACATCTTCGATGGCTGGCAGAGCTTCTGTGGTGACGGGGTAGAAGAAGGAGACCAGGTAACGGCCGTCATTGGTAAACCCCTGGTAAACGTAGGTGAGACCCTGATTGGTTACCGGGTTGGCATCCTGCGCCCAGCGGCCAATAAAGCGGTAGCCACTTTGGGCGGCGCTGGTCTCATTCAGCTGGGCGAAGGGAACGGCCCGCCCCAGCTGCACGGTCAGGTCTTTGACGCCGCCGATTGCTTCAAAAGGCAAGGCGGCGACGGGGCCGGGCAGATTGGTGATGTACGTTCGGTCGGCAATTTGCGTCAGGAGATGGGCGACGGCCGTATTCCCCGCCTCATCCCACATCTGCCGATAAGCCTCGACCGGAATGAGGTACAGGATGGGGTCGCCAGGTAGGTGTTCCGCTGGGTCGGCCTCATCAAACAACAGTTCAATGTGCGCTGGCAGCCCAACCGGGCCGGGAGGCAGACTTTGGTCGTAGGGCGTTTCGGCCACAACTTGCCAGTTCCAGGAAGCGGCCACTCCCTGGGCATCCAGCTGGATGTTTAGTTCCTCCAACGGCAGGGCGGTGTTGAGAGGAAGTGGTTCACGGTTAAAAATCATGTTGCCCGCGTCCACCTTCAAGTTCAGCACCAGATTGCCGTCCTCGTCAAAGACGTAGGTAACCACATCGCCCAGCCTCGCCAAATAGTCACTGTAAAGCGAGCCAGGTTCACATTCGGCCAGCGTCGTCGGGCCGGGGGCAAAGGTGAGGCTGCTGCCTTCAAGGGAGATCTGACTGCTGGCGCTGTTGCAATCGGCTTGAATTTGCGCGGTGCCGTCGGCCAGAAATTCTAGCAGATAGTTTGCTGGGTCGGATACGATGATGTCGTTGCTTTCAGCACCATCGGCCGAATCCTGAAAAGCCAGCCAATACCACGTGCCAAGCAGCTCATCGGGGACGGCCGTTTCTTCTGCCACAGTAAGGTCTTCCGTGCTAACGGCCGTTAACGCCCCATTTTGCAGCGCATACGTCGTGCGCGTCTTCAGGCTGGGGCAGCACAAGGGATCATCTTCGGCATGGGTATCTGCTTCTACAATAATTTCACCGTTGGCGATCATAATCGATTCAGGCGCAACGCGATCCCCCAGCAGCAGGGTGGACACATTTTCCGGCATACCTTCGTTGTTGAGGACGGCAGCCAGGTAAACAAATGAGCCGCTGCCGCCAGAATTCTCGACTAACAAGACGGCCGCATCATCCAAACCATCATTGTTCAGATCACCAAAGGCAGTAAAGGGGAGCAGGCGTACGGTTGGTTTGACTGCGCTGTCTTCCAAAAACGGCTCACCTTCATACAGGCCGTCCGATAATAAGACTGACTCGTCGTAAATGCCCTGGTAGGCCATATTTTTGAGCAGCTCTTCGGTTACTTCAAGCGGCGTTTCGGTAGGTGTTTCAGTTGGCGTTTCGGTTGGCAATTTAGTAGGTTCTGTGGGTACGGCCGTTGCTGCTGCCAAACCGACCTCGTCAACGTCAGCTGAGTTACAGGCAGCTAAGCTGAATAGCAACGCCAGGAATAGAAGTAAAACTGTTTTATTTCTCATCATTAATCCCCCGGTAAATAGATGCTGGTTGCTGGGTGCTCGTTCAGATCACCAGCCCCCAACAACCAGCCATTCGCTACGATTGTCATTAAACAACATGTCCCAAACGATCGTTCAGTTTCTGCCCCACACGACGCAGGCGGAAGCCAAGTGCGATGAGCGTGATGCCAAAAACGATGGCGTAGGCGGCGATGAGCCAGATGAGCGCCAAGGCTCCGGCCCCAGGCCAAATAACCATAGCCAACCCAAACAGCACGGACAAAATGCCGCTCAATATTAGCCAGCCTTCCCCTTCAAGCTCGCGCCGTAGGGCAATCGCCCCAACAACTTCAAAGAGGCCGGTAACAATCGCCCAGGCTGCGATCAGGAAGAGTAAAACCAGTGCGGTGATGCTTGGCCACACGAAGGTCATCACACCAGCCGTAATGCTCAACAGGCCGTTCAGCAGCACAAGGCCCCAACGCGGATAATGCTGGCGGTTGCCAACGGCCGTAACGCTCGATAAAACACCGTCTAACACCGCATAAACACCAAATACCATTACCAATGCCTGGAGCGTAATGCCGGGCCACATCAGAGCCACGACACCGAATGAAATGGCAAATAAGCCACGTAAGGCGACCAGCCACCAGCCGCGAGTTAATAAACGTAACATGCTTAAATCTCCTTCTTGTATCTAATCTTGACATGGATAGCGTACCAAGAATCAGCTTGCCTGTCGTCGGCACAATGTTGATTATTGGCTCAACAAAAAGACCACTGGCTAGTGGTCTTCTCAACATTTGATGAGCGTTGGCGTCAGGCTAACAAAAGCCGCCATCGACTAAGTTCAGACAAGTATAAATCGCTGGTGGTAGCCGCAGTTTCTTACTGCGTTCTAGAGGCGCGGAAAGAATCCGCGGCTACTATATTTCTCACAGAGCTAATATGGCTATTGCGCTGCTGATTACACCAACAATAACAATGATGCCAAACGCACGCACAACTGTATGGCGCAGTTCTGGCGAACCAGAAAAATAGGCGATAAACCCTTTAGCGATCGTGTTCATGATTGCAGCGATGAGAACGGCCGTTCCCGCTACCTCGCGTTTAAGCTGGTCGCCTTCAGCTAGCTGAGTCACACTGAGCGTAATCGCATCCACATCAGTAAGACCGGCCAGGGCGCTGGTAACATAGACGCCAACCGTCCCAAAAGCGCCCTGGGCAAATTCAACGAGGACCAATATCACCGTAAAAAACAGGCCGAATTTGATGGCCGTTGAAATTTTGAGCGGATGCGCCAGCGTGAATTCCCGGTCATCAGCATCGCTGTGACGCGCCAAATCTCGTCGCTGCAGCACGAATACAATCGCCACCCCGGCAACCAGCATGGCGACCAGCGGAACGCCTATCATATATAAAAGAGGCGGGTAAATGACCAGTACCAGTAACAACATACGCGGGAACATCACGCTGGAGGCGAGAATCACTCCCTGGGAAAAATGCGCCGACATGGCCGGCGTTTCCCGGCTGGCTGAGGAGAAACTAATTGTCGTGGCCGTACTACCGGCAAGGCCGCCTAGAATACCGGTCAGCTTAATGCCGCGAGAGGCGCCCATCGTCTTCATCAGAATATAACCGGCGAAGCCGATGCCAGACACCAGTACCACCACCAGCCATATCTGAAAGGGGTTCACCAATCCCAATGGATCGATAGCCCGGTTAGGAAGCAGTGGCAAAATAACGGCCGCTACCAGCGCAAATTGGAGGGTAACGCGCAGATCTTCCATACTCATTTGGCGAATTACGCTATGGATTCTGCCTTTCATCGCCAGCAGCAACGCCGTAATGACGGCAAGGGCAATAGCCACTGTCCCTTGATCGCTCATCACCAGTGCCCAAACAAAAATGTCAATATAACGGCAACCTCGGTAGTAATGCCAGTTTCTTTTTTGGTTCGTGTCAGGGTGCTCAAATAGCTGGCGGTGATTAACAAAATCAAGCCGCCTAAAGCTAATGCTGTCGGCAATATGCCGAAGTCGGTCATCATGAAGGCGGTCACGGAGCCTAACAGGGCAATCAGGGAAAAGGTGCGTATACCGGCAAAGTCAGGCGCGTCTTCCTTTTGCTGGAAGAACTCCCGTTCCAGGCCCAGCAGCGCTCCAATGAGAAGCGCTGCGCCAAAACGCCACCAGGGTTCAAAATCGGATAAATTGATCATATTTTTGCCAAACAAATCTGCCATGCTGGTATAGAACGAGCATGACAAACGTTGTGATAAAGCTGTGACAATGATTAAGGGTTTGCCCGTTTTTAACTTTTGACTTTGGTGAACGGGCAAACCTTGGGGTTCGTTTCCTTATCAAAAGTTAAACGCTTGCCGGCTTCCTCGTGGGAATGACCAGCGTGGCGCAGTTGGTAGCTTGCAATACTTTCTCGGTGACGCTGCCAAAAACCCAACGGCCGATGCCGGAACGGCCGTGACTAGAGATGAGTACCAGCCCTACTGATTGCTGATCAGCATACTCAATAATGGCCTCGGCCGCTGGGCCGACGGCAACATGGGTAGTGATAGGTCGTTGTGTCTGGGAGAAGGATTGCTTTACGCTTTGCAGGTAATTGTCAGCCCTGTGCTGTTCGTCAGCTATTATTTGCTCACGACTGCTTCCAGTGAGCTGCCGGATGTCGGGAATGGATGGGAGGTCTATGACGCGCAGCAACAGGAGTTCGCCGCCAATAGCCTGTGCCAAATTAAGCGCCGGGGTCAGGGCGGTTTCGGCCGTTTCTGACCCATCCAAGGGAACCAGGATGCGCTTGGAGGCCAATGGAGCGACCTCCGCCTGGGCGCGAATAATAGCAACCGCACAGGAGGCGTGGTGCAGAACTTTGTCAGCCACGCTGCCATAGGCCCAACGGCTGACGCCGGAACGGCCGTGACTAGACATGAAGATGAGATCAATATCCTCGCTTTGGGCATAATCAAGGATAGCCTGGGCGGCTGGCCCACTGGCCAGTTCCGTTTTTAGGGCGGCCGGTGTAGGCATCAGCCGGTTGCGCACGGACTTGAGATATGATTGGGCCTCAGCCTCACCTGCTTGAATCAGACGTCGCCTTAATTCCGGCCCCGGTTCCATAATTTCTTCAATCATTTGTTCTGACGTAACGGCCGTTAACAATACAATTTGTCCCGTTACCGCCTCGGCAATCATTAGCGCTGCCGATAACGGCCGTTCTGCCAATTCAGAGCCATCCAACGGTACCAAAATCTTTTGCCATGCCATACTTCTCTCCTTTAGGCTAACGAAGCGTAACGATGCCCAAGAGCTGCCATATCCAAATAACGCCAAAGCTTAAAATGAGCAGCCCAATCACATTTAATAAAATGCCGCGCCGGAAAATATCCTGCGGTCGGAAAAGCCCCGTGGAGTAAGCCATCATCGTTGGTGGCGTACCCACAACCAGGGCAAAATCAATAGATGAACCGATAGCCACCACCGCCACCAACAAGCGAGGATCAATTTGCAGAATTTGCGCCAACGGAATCGCAATCGGAATCAGCATAGCGGCCGTAGCCGTGTTAGAAATAAATGCACCCGTTACCAACGTTAATGCGGCTACTAGGAATATCACGATGGCTGGTGGCAGATGTTCCAGTCCGGTTAGGTGCAACGTTATCCAGTCGGAAACGCCCGTGTTGACCAGCGTGACGCCAATCGCCAGTCCGCCGCCAAATGTTAGCAGGGCATTCCAGTTAATCCGGTTCAGCGACTCCTTGTCCAGTATATTGGTCAAAAAGAGAAAGACCGCGCCGCTTAAAGCGACAATCGTGGTGGAAAGACCGTGCCATCGTTCCGTCAGCCACAGCACAATAACGCCAGCAAAGGCCAGCAAAACCAGCCATTGTCCTCGATTCGGCGTACCCAACGCCTGTTTTTCTTGCTCATACATCTCCCGGCTGAAGCCGCCAACTTCTCCTAATTTAACGTGGAAACTGAGCAACAGGTAAAGCCAGATAATAGGGATCATCAAAATAGTGACTGGCAGACCAAAGCGGAACCAATCTACAAAAGCGAGGTCTGTACCGGCGAACTCATTCAGAAAGGAGATCGCCATGATATTGGCCGGGGTACCGATGGCCGACCCCACGCCGCCGACGGTGGCGGCGTAGGCAACGCTAAGAATGAGGGCACGGCGGAAGCCGGTACGGCCGACTTCTTCGGGGATTTTGTCCAAAATAGCCAGGGCGATGGGAATGATGACGGCGACGCTGGCGGTGTTGGACATCCACATAGAAAGGAAGGCGGTCAATCCCATCATGGTTAGCATCAGGTAGGCGGGTTTGAGGCTGGCGCGGCTGAGAATTGCCAACGCCAACCGACGGTCTACCCCGGTGTGTCGCATCCCTTCCGCCAAGAGGAACCCGGCTAGAAACAGGATGATGATAGGGTGGGAAAATGGTTGCAAGATGGTTTGGGCGTCGGTGATACCGGCGGCGACGACGACAACCGGAATGAGTAAAGCAGATGCCGCAAGCGGTATCAGTTCAGTCAGCCACAGGGTGGCGACGATGAACAGGAGCGCGAGAGCTATCTTGGCTTTGAAGGGGATGTGCATAGTAAAGACGAGCCAGCCGTTGTTGATTTTTGTTGCCGGCAGATGCTGTTGATAGCTGGGGCCGATGATGGTAGAGGAGACGTTATCCAGCGTAAGGGGAATGGCGTTCTTGGTCGTGCCCAGCAGACGAACGCGGTAGGTGAGGGATTGCCCCAACTGGTTGGGAAAGGCAGATGCGCCGGAAACGATGAGCTGGTATTCGTCGCCGCTGACGGTTTGGATGATGGTCTCTTTTGCGACCCGACCTACTTTGAAGGGGTGGACGGCCGTTATCGTCTGGTCCGGCAACGTAACCTGGATATGGGCTGTGTAATCGCCCGGCAACAGGTCGGCGGGGGCCATCAAGTAGCCGACAACACCTGCTAACAGGACAAATAAAATGGTCCAATAGCGGGCCGGAAGTAGTTGATACAGTTGTTCAAACAGTAGTGGTCTGTTTATCCGCATGCCGTTCATGATTGTCGCAGTTCCTGACGTAAGATTATGTCCAATTTTCCTTCAAGTAAGCGGGAGATTTACGCCGCACAACCATCACGGCCTGATCGGTGCCTAACAAAACTTTTTCGGTAACGCTGCCGTAGGTCCAGAGCAAGATGCCGGAACGGCCGTGACTGTTCATAACAATTAAATCCACGTCCTGTTCGTCGGCATAATCAATAATGACGTCGGCGGCTGAACCGATAATCGCCACCGTTTTAACAGAAATATCATGCGCTGTGGTCAAAGACGCTTTGATCTGTTCCAGGTAAGCAACTGCCTTGGCGCGCACGTTGGCTTCAATTTGGGCAATGCTTCGCTCCGGTGTCGTTAATTCTTGTGCCAAATAGGGCAAGGCGACAGCTCGCAGCAAAATGAGTTCGGCCGATAGGGCGTGGGCCAACGCAACGGCTGATTCCAGAGCTTGGGCAGCCATATCTGAGCCATCCAGCGGGAGCAAAATACGCCGGAACGTGTCAGGTTCGTTGCTCGGCTGGCCAGGGATAACAAGCACAGGGCAAGTTGCCTGACGCAGCAACCGGGCAGACACGCTGCCGTAGCGCCACCGCGTCAGCTCAGAACGGCCGTGGCTGCTCATCACAATCAGATCGACCTCATTTTCCTCAGCGTAATTGATAACGGCCGTTGCTGTGTTAAAGTCAACAACCACTGCCGACGTCATATTGACCCCGTCAGTGGCAAAGCGGGCGCAAACAGCGGCCAAATACCGCCCCGCCTCCTCTGCGGCATGAGGCAATGATGCCTCGGGCAAGACCAAATCAATATCCAACGGCACAACCACATGGAGCAAGACAATCTCAGCCGACATGCCTGCAGCCATGCACATGGCCGGAGCCAGCGCCCGCTCTGCTAATGGTGATCCATCCAGCGGTAATAGAATCTTCTTGAATTTCATTGCGCACCTACTTATTTGCTGTTAATCAATATCGGTAGACAGCGGCTAATATATTCTGGCTGGGCATCTCTTCGAGAGGGACAGCATAAATGGCACCGCCGTTCATCATCGTCTGTATGACGGCAATATTGAGCAGGTCGCCATCGCCGCCGCCCTTTTCCTGATGCAGCTCAACCGCGCCCGTTTCTGGATCAAAGCGTCCCCACAGCCGCTGTCCTAAAGCCACAAACAGGGTTTCGATACGGCCGTTAAAAGCGGCCTGGATGATTTGCAACGGGTCGTTGGACGCTTTTTCACTGCCGCTTCTGATCAATTGTTGGTATTCAGCGCCCGCTTGCCGACGCGCCTGTTGGAACAGCGGCTGTACAATAGCCCACCCTCGCTGATGCAGTTCGTCCGCCCGCAGCATTTCAGGATTACCAGAGATAACTTCCTCAACCAGATGAGGGTAGCTGTTCACTTCTTTGTATAGCGGCAGCAGATTGTCAACGCCCGCTAACACCAATGGTGCGTGTTCGTTTACCAGCCAGGTAGCTAACCCACTGTTTATCTGCCGGAAGTAGCGTCGGATATTTGTGCGAGATTGTTTGTCCGCAGCGCCATGCCCATGAAAAACAGCCGTGCGTCTTCCGCTGCCCGACGACGGCCCCGATTTGGTATGGAACTGAAACTGTTTTTCCGGCCCGTCGGACACCATCGTTTCGGCCAGGCTGGCGGGGATGTCTGCCACGTCTACTTCGCCGATACTGTGTCGCGTACCTTGCAGCAGCCTGACCTGGTTTTGACTAAGCGCCAGGATGAAGAATTGGCCATCGTCGGCCAACAGTGGCAGCAAGGGTTTGATGTGGAAACGGCCGGCAATGACGGCTTGCGCCTCGAAATGATAGGGAAGGCGGTAATGATAAAATGTTTCCGCTGAGAGAAACAGAGCCAACCCTTCATTCTGGTGTCGCCAGAAAAGCTTGTCCCACAACAGTTTCTGCGCCGGTTCTAACAGTTCTTGGGCATCCGGAACGCGCAATCCTGCCGCCAGCAAATGCTTTTCTGCCTCTGCTAACAGATTCTTTAGCTGAATCCGCCCCTGATCGGTTTCTGTCGCGCTAGGATTGGTGGGCATATAAATGGAAATGCAGACGCCATCCTGCTCCTGGTAAAGCGTTTTTAAATCATCTCGGGTTAAGATAGTCATAGTGAACCTCCATTCTTAATAATCTCGGGTCTCAGGTTTTGAGCGAAACGTGACCTTCCTCTGATTACGTTTTACTCATCACGGGCCTGTTGCCCGCCTGCATTCCCAAAGAATCATAATCTTCCCTGAAGCTGTACATATTCTGTTGAGCGAAACAATCGTTATCGAATAACCAAAGTGGCGCAATGTGCCCCGCGCAGCGTTTTTTCGGTCACGCTGCCAAATATCCAACGATCCACGCCAGAACGGCCGTGACTGGACATGACAATTAAATCAGCCTGTAATTCATCGGCCGTATCAATGAGGCTCTCGGCGACAGGACCAGCGGCGACTTGGGTGGTGATCTGGATACGGCCGTTTTTCAAAGATTTTCGTACACGCTGTAAATAAATGCTGGCTTCCTGTTCCGCTATCGCCATAACTGAGGCAACGCCGGGCCAGCCGGCGACCGGTTCTTTCGGTATCGGCGGCATTTCCGCTACCCGCAGTAAGACCAGTTCTGCCGCTACCTCATGGGCCAGCTTCAGCGCCGGGCCTAACGCGCTCTCCGCTTGCAGCGAGCCATCCAGTGGCACCAGAATGCGTTTAGGGGCAAATGGTTCTGTTTCTACCTGGGGGTGAATGATAGCCAGGGAGCATTCGGCTTTATGTAATACCTTATCAGCGACACTGCCGTAAACCCAACGACCAATGCCGGAACGGCCGTGGCTGGACATCACAATCAAATCAATCCCATTTTCATGGGCAAAGTCAAGGATCGAGTCGGCTGCTTTTCCCACCACAGTTTCGCCTTTAAGGTGTACCGTAGAAAAGAGCGAACGGAGTTGAAGTCCACTCAGGTACCTTTTGGCTTCCCTTTGGCCCCCATCGATAATGCGTTGATACAGGTCTGGATCAAGCTTAATAGATAGGGGCACAACCACTCTAAGCAGAACGATCTCGGCTGAAAATGCTTCTGCGAGAGCCACCGCCGGAACCAGCGCCGTTTCCGCTAACTCAGAGCCATCCAGGGGAAGTAAAATTTTATTAAATGGCATAGGAGACTCCTTATTTTATGAACCGTTTTCGCCAGATCATGAAGGCAAGAAGAAAAACGGCCGTTACGAACACCACGCCCAAAACGAGCAATATTTCAGATAGAACGAAATTCGTCATTGCAACCTCCCGGCTTCATAAGCCATTTGTATATTTGCTTTGTAACTTGTGTTGTTAGGGATAGCGTACCAAGAATCGTCTTACTTGTCGTCGGCAGGCTGATGATTTCCGGCTCAACAAAAAAGACCCCTCTGAGGGGACCTTCTCAACATTTGATGATAGGCATCGCTTAAGCACCCCGCGATTTCCAAAAAAACCAACCTGTTTAACGCAATGTTTGTATTTCTACGTACCGTGCTGTTACGTGCTGTAAAAGTGCCTGGCGCAGCGCTTCACCTTGCAAATATTTACGACGGGCAAGCTTATTGAGGTGGTTAGCCAAAATCTCATCATCCAGTGAGCCCTTGACCCATGCGGCAAAATCATTTTGCTCCTGATGATAAATCAAGCTCTCGATGGACACGTTGGCAAGCGCTTCTTTAAACTCATACAAACTGGCAGCTTCCAGGTCTAAATACCCTTGCTCGGTGCGGAAGTAGAAGCGCTTTTGTTTGGGTAGAGGGATATCCAGATATTTATACAGGTGACGGATATGGGGCACCCGGCGAGGATCTGAACGCAACCGCACTCTGCCTTGGTTGCACAGCCAGATAACCCCTTTTGGCATATCTGCTAATGATTTAATCAACGATTCAGTCAGGGAGGCGTTACCCATATTCTCGATGGCCGCAACTGCCGTAACTGCCTCTGGCTCACTCAGGCGGGTGCTCAGACAAAGGTTTAGCGCTGCCAACACCGAATCAGTCAGCCGATCTGGGCGATAGGAAACGAAGGCACAACCACCACTATCCAACAGCGGCTGTAAGGCGGCCGATATGTCGTTCCCGGCTGGTGGCAAAAAATGTTGTGCTTCCTCTAAAACGATCCAGTGAGGCCGAAATTTATGCTCTTTGAGAGGTCGTAAAGCGAGCAGCAGATCGGCGATATAGGCTTGACGCTCAGTAACCGAGTATGAACAGAGATCAAGTACCATGGAGATTGTTGATTCTTCCAGTATGGCCGTAACTTGTTCGGGCGTAGGGAATGCTACTTCCTCACCACTAAAGGCGACGATTCCTGGCAGGCTGCGCAAACCGCGAAAATCTCCGTCGGAGTCTATGACAAGAACCTGGAAACCCGCGAGATGCATCTCTTCAACCAGTAATCCCGTTATCCAAGATTTACCGCTGCCTGAATCGCCAAATATCCCCAGATTATGACTGATTAAGGTGGCACCCATGAGGGAAACTGGTTTGTCCCTGTCATCAAGACCTAGGGAGATTAAGTGCTCCTGTCGTGACGGCAGCGGGATCGGTTGTTTGTTAAGCCAATATGTTTTCAAGGCTTCTAGCACGCCAGCAGGACCAGGTTGGCTTGTGACTATATCGGCAGCTTTTTTCAGGCCGGGAACGGCATCAGCAACAGCGATGCCGATTTCTGCTACCTGGATTAATGAAATGTCATTCTCGCCATCCCCAAAACTGACCAGGTTTCGTAAAGAGAAGCCGCACAGTTCTAGCAGTCGTTCCAGGCCCGTCCCTTTGGTCGTACCTGACGGTAAGATCATCACCGCCCCTTTGTTGTAGACGATGGCAGCATCGGCGCCGCTCTCATCAAGCGTGTGCCGAACAGCTTCCTTGTAAGGTGCCCATGTGGCGACAATCGCTGTGCCGTGCTCCAGGGGAACGCCTGCAGTTTCTAGTTCTGCTACCAGGTGGGCATCAACATAACCGAAGGGCAGGTAAAGATCATCGATAGCTTTTAGGGTGAGTACGGCCCCGTTTTCCCATACAATTCCGGTGAAAATATCCTGAAGCGATCCAAGATCGATGCTGTTATATCGCCTACCGGTAACGAGAAACAAGGCAAAGTTGTATTGGCGCAGTTGGGCCAATGCCTGCTGTAATTCCAGAGGCACACGGCCGTTTTTGGCCAGGGTGCCGTCAAAGTCAAACGCTAATACTTGTCGATACATCTTAATCCTCTCTGCAACTTATTTCACTTGGCTAAACGGCCGTAGCCACGATCCACCCGCCGCATATCATCAACCGTCACAAATGCTGTCGGATCAATCTCGCTGATTAACGCCAGAACGACTGGCTTTTGCTTACGCGGTACAACAATCCCGATCAGCGATACTGGCCCAGATTGACCCAGAGCTGGCAGCTCGGTAGCCCCATAGCCCGCTTTGCGAACTTTAGCGGCAATTTCCGCTCCTTTTTTCAGCGAAATGACGTGTACACGCACGTTGCCCAACGCCAGCCTGTTCTCCAAAAACATGCCGACAAACGTCCCGGTGGCAAAGCCGCCGCTGTAGGCCAGGATATTCCACACGTTATTCAAATTAGACATGACCTGGCTGATGGCAACCACCCATATCGTCACTTCGATAAAGCCGATAAGCACGGCCCATTTACGCATGCCGCGCATGACCATTAACATGCGCACCGTGCCCATAGAAACGTCAGTGACGCGTAAGCAAAAGATAAGCAGCATACCTGCCAATAGTTGCAGGCTAAGTGTTGGTATCTCAAACATAATTGTTAGCCAAAAACCCCTGGGCTCATGATTGCTAATAGAACCATTAAGATAAGCGTGGTTAGCGTCAACGTCATCATGACGATTGTTATGATGAGCGAAGTTAGTTTCTCTTTCTGATAGTGTGTCATTTTTACCTCTTCTTATTCTTCGAATGATGCTCCAAGCATATCAAGAATCATTTCGCCAGTCGTCGACAGGGTGTTGATTTTGTCTCAACAAAAAAGACCACCCTGAGGTGGCCTTCTCAACATTTGATGATGCAGTCGATAATATTTTGTTGTAATTTTGAAAAGATGGACCAGGCGTTTAGATGGCACTATTCATCTTGTGGCGCAATTTGGTTGATAACACGGCCGGGGCTGGTCAGGGAGATGCCCTGATTATTGGAGGTGTTGAGCATAATCGCCTCAACAATCGGTTCAAATACGGGCTGCTCAGCGACCCACTCTACGATGAAGTTGGTCCCCAGCCCTCCACTTTGTTCATTGGCATCGACGAAGAAGTCCGTAGCGGCCAGCGGCGCTAACTGGCGCGGTTCTGCCAAATATTCTCTTAGCAGTTGTCCCTGGGTATCGTAATATCTGACCGAGGTTAAGATGATGGGGTGGTCAAAATCGGTGTTGTGTACGGTTAGGGTCACGGCCAGATCAAGGGTGCGGTCGCGGGCGATATACATTTCGGAGTAAGCGGGTACGTAAATTGTTTGTCCCGTCGTCACATCCAAATCGCTAAGCTGGATAGGCGCTTCAGCGGAGGACAGAGCCGACCCGGATGCACCTGGCGATGTACAACTAACGAAAAAGAGCACCATCAATACGATAACAAACCAGTTAAAGAAACGCACGTTTGCTTTCTGCATAATTACCTCGAAGCTGTATTTATCAGCCCACTCTAAAAACAACGGCCGTTGTTTTTAGGGATGTTGCACTTTTCATTTTATCGACTATATCGTTGACATCTATTGTATTTTCTAACGGGAAAGGATCTTGCCTTTGTGAGGCTGGGGATATTTCCGCAACGTCGGGGGACGGTAGTTTTTTAGCCTTGGACTTGTCCAGTAAAACAGTAGTTGTTTTCTTATTCATAAGATTTTTCCTCGTTGGCCTCCACCTATTTTTTGCTCGAAAAGGAGTTGGTTGTCAAGCTTGGGTCAATCCCAAAGATCGACCCAAGCCACATCTGTGTTTAGCCATAAAAAATATTAAACACCACCAATCCAGTAAAAGTCAGCGCATAGACGGCGAGTAGAGCCAAGATTAACAGGGCGGCTATGATTGATGAGAGTTAACCTTAGGCTGATAAAAAGCCGCCATCGACTGGAATAACAGCACCGTGTACATAGCTGGCCAACTCACTGGCCAATACCAATACAATCCGGGCCACCTCATCTGGTTGACCAAAACGGCCGATTGGCAATCTTTGCTTAAAATCATAGCCCGTCTTTAACCGTCCCAAGTGCATGGGGAAAATATCTTTCGCTGCGTCCATCGTCCCCGGCGTCATAATCCCCCCTGGAAGCACCACATTAACACGGAAACCATGCTTGGCGTGCTCCTTGGCCAAAGCCCTGGTGAGAGCAATCACCCCCGCCTTGCTCACGCTGTAAAGTGCCAAATCTTCCTTAAAAGGCAGAATCGCCTCAATGGAGGCAATATTGATAATGACACCGCCTATTTTTAACCGGCGTCGGATCATTTCCTGGCACAGCCAAATGACAGAATTTAGATTTGTTTCAAAAATATGAGCAGCTAACGCTTCATCAACGTCCAGAAAATCCTTGAAAGGGTAAATTCCGGCATTATTAACCAAAATATCCGGTTTATCGTCCGCTATTTGCTGCCACAGCTGCTGTAGGGCTTCTTTTTGGGAAATATCTACCTGATGGATCGTGATCTGCGTCTGGAAGGTTGCTAATTCAGCCTTTACAATTTCTAAGTTCTTTTGGTGAATATCAACCAAAATCAGGTCTGCGCCAGCTTCAGCTAGGCGATAGGCAATGGCGCGACCAATGCCTGTGCCGGCCCCAGTAATCAGGGCCTGTTTGCCATGCAAGGAGATGAGCTTGTTTAATGGTGCGGCTGGTTTCATTATAGGGGTCTCCCGTCTGCTCCCGCTGCACGCTGGCGCACCAGCAGTACCGGTATAGGCGCATGCTGTACCAGATAATCGGCGACGCTGCCCAACATCCAACGCACCGGGTCTCGCCGATTACGAGTGGCCATCACCAAAATGTCAAACGCCTGCTGCTCGATCAGGGTCAGGAGCGATTGATCTGCGACACCAGCTATGACCAGCCATCGAGGACCAGCCTCTGTCAACTCTGGTCGGGCTGCTATTTCAGCCAGATACAATTCTGCCTCGGCCTGCATCTGACGTTGACGGGTGAACCACGTTTCGGCATCGGTCATGCTGTATAGGGCAGGTGGCTGAGTGGCTGAGGGGACAACACGAACCAGGGTGAGCGTACCCTGGGAAAGGCGGCGCAGTTCCAGCGCATAGGGAATGACCTCTTCGGCCACGGGCGATCCGTCTAATGGAACAAGGATTTTTTGGTACATGGTTGCCTCTCGTATCTGTTTAACACAGTTCCAGCCACGGTTGTCTAAACCTCGCTCAGGCCAAGGCCTCTGTCGTTGCCTGGTGATGAGCGATAAAGGCTGGTGTCCGATTCCAGGTTTCTTTAGCGATATCGTCTAAGGTAGCTGACAACAGCAACTTGTTATCAGTCGGATCATAGTTGCGAATATAATCAGTCGGGATGTAGGTTGCACCACCAAGCAGTATGCTAAATAGTTCGAGATAGCTGCCGTAGAATTTCAAGTCTGGGTTTATATCATTTTGGCGGTGGTGCAGGCGAATGGCATAACCGATGTCGTGACTATCAGCTGTCCATACGGCCGTTCCGCGCCGCAATTCTTTGTCCCGTAACATCGTAAGCGCATTTTCGTTGCGCGGCCCAATATGCCTGTTCAGATGTCGGTTAAAAAACATAATCGCCTCCTTGAAAATTACTCCTTAAGGTAAATACAGGAATCCATTCTTCTGGGCATGTGTTTCGGGATTTGGAAAACCCGAAACACACGCCTACACATCTGAAATCCACCCTAATTATTTCAAATAGGCGGAATACATCCAGACCAATTTCTCCTGTTCACGAATATAATCGCTCATCAGTGCATTGGTTCCTTCATCATCTGCATCCGCTGATAACTCCAGAATTTCTCGTTGAAGGATGATAATAATTCTGAAGGATTCAAGAATGTCTTTCACATCCTTTATTCCGTCAGCCACTTCTGCACTTTCTTTGACTTTTGCGTCTTGCTTATAGATCGAGAATTGATGGTTTGGGGTGTGGCCGAGTGTCCGAATTCGCTCTGCTACTTCATCAATTTTTACGAACAAGTCTTCGTACAATTCTTGGAATTTGTCGTGTAACTCGAAAAACTTTTCGCCTTTTATGTTCCAATGATATCCTCTGACATTCTGATAAAAGATTGAATAATCTGCCAACAGTTCATTAAGTTTTTCTGCAAGTGTTTTGGACTTTTCTACATCCAAACCGATTAAATTTAAGTTACTCATTTTCTTATCTCCTAAGATCTAAAATTGTGTTATGGTTTATATTTAGCGATTGAGATCAACTAATATTTTCACTTCCGAAGGGTCTTTGGTCAGTGCCTCAAACCCCTTTTCTACAACCTCATTTAATGAGATTACATTACATGTTAGAGGAACTATTTGTTAGAGACTGGTATTCTCCCTTATCCAAATAGACCCATTCTTTGTACTCAATTTTTCCAATCTGCCACTGTCGGAGAGTCCATTCAATAAATTTTCACTTTCCTTCCTTGGCATTCCCGAAAGCACCGAAAATTCTTTAGCTGTGAGCGAATGATATTTTGAGAAAAGTGTTTCCCAATCTTTAGCGTATTCGCTTTTCGTGATATTGGCATTAAGCTTAATAATGGCCATTTCGTAAAAAGCATAGGGTCTTGTGCCATAAACGATTTCTTTATTACCCGAATCATTTAAAAAGAACATGGTAGGAAATCCCCGTGCGCCCAGCTCTTTTCCTAATTTCAAATCTTCTTCAAACAGCGCTTTTGCTTTACTTTCAAAGTCCGTTTTGAATTGCTCTATATTTAGCCCTGTTTTTTAGCGGCAGCTTCTAAATGTTCCCACTTTGTGATGTTTTTCTTTTGAAGGAAAACCATTTCTCTGATTTCCCGCAGGAATAGAATTGCTTTTTCATAATCTTGTATTTGAGCTGCCTTAAAGGCAATGGATGGCGGATAAGATGAATCTAAAGGGTCTTCCAACCAAAGATCTCCGTCAATGGGCATATCATAATGAACACTCACTTCATCCCAATGATGTGCCACATCCGATGGTTTCCCGATGCCGCCGCTGTTGTAACTCCAATCAGGTAATAGCCCACCCATTCTATAATCTATCTCAATGTCGCTGCCATATTCTAATTTGAGTTTACGCAATTGTGGCTCTAGGCCCCAACAAGAAGAGCAAATAGGATCAGTATAATAGATGACCTTTATCGCTTTCTTCGTTGCTTGAACATCATTTTTAGGTACAACATCTTCAGTTCCGTCAGTTGTTTCACACATTCCGGTTTCTATGTCGCATAAAAGCGGATTACTTCTTAATGTTTCGTTATTCATGGTTTTTGATTGTCCCTGATAAGCTGTGATGCTAAACAAATAATGCTAGCAATGTTATGAAAATGATGGTTATTTCACTTCTTCCGAAGTTGCAAACTCCTCCATTCTTGTAATTAAATCGTTTTCAACCGTGTAAATCTGAACCCATTTTTGCTTTAACTCTTTTCCTGATCGTTTTACTTTTTGATGCTCTCGGCCTAACACAACAACCATGTTTCCTTCAACGATAAATTGTTGAGGCTCAAAGCTGATGATTTCAGTTCTGTCGAGAATATTAATAAAGAAAGTCCTTACACCTTCTTTCTTTTCAAAAACGCCACTGGGAATAATTTGCGTACCGTGATAAATCCATAGGGTGTTGTCGGAAACTGTTGCTACGAATTTTTCTATATCCCCACTACCAAATGCAGCAAACATTTTTTCTACGACTGTTTTTGCTGAATTTTTCATGTTTTACTCTCCCATTACTAAACATCACTATGTTTGCACTTTTCAATTGTCATTCCCGCAAATGCGGGAATCCACTCTGGTGTTAGATTACCCTTATCGTCAAAAAGTGCTGCGGCTCCTCCAATATAAGCTTCGGGCTGAGCCATAGTGGGCACGTTGACAAATTACTCTTCTTCACGCTGACGCACCAGCAGCACTGGTATCGGCGCACGTTGTACTAGATAATCAGCGATGCTGCCTAGCACCCAGCGTACCGGGTCTCGCCGGTCGCGCGTAGCCATCACCAAAACATCAAACGCCCCTTGGTGAATCAAGGTTAACAGCGATTGACCTACGTCGCCGGAGATGACAGTGTACTGGAGACGATCCGCCGCAATATCTAGCCGAGAAGCTACTTCAGCCAAATACAGTTCTGCCTCTGCCTCCAGTTGGCGCTGGCGGACTTGCCACAGTTCAGCAGCGGTCATGCTATGGGGTACGATGCGAACCAGCGCAAGCGTGCCGCCGGAGAGGCGGCACAGTTCCAGCGCATAGGGAATGGCCTCTTCGGCCGCTGATGATCCGTCTAACGGAACAAGAATTTCTTGGTACATGATTCCCTCTCTTACCTATTCAGTATAACCACAGCCGCGATGGTTTAGACCCGACTGGTTTCTACCACGAGTGGCACAGGTCGTAGTTTGTTCTTGATTTGGTTATCCTGATGCCACTCCCACAATATGGGAGTCAGGCACATAAATAAAAATAAGCTACTATCTAGAATGATAAGGCCTCATACCCAAAATGGTGCTTCAGCCAGTGTCATGTCAAACTCCTATTACGCTAATTCTAAGGGGCCGCTTGCCCCATCGTCATCAAACCATTTAAGCTCTATTTCGAGGCTATGTTGGATACCTTTCGTCTTTTTATCTTCATCCTCTACCTGAACTTCAAGGATGAGATTGGTTGGAATTGCTAACGTAAGCTCTTCTTGTCCTTGTCGTAAAACAACTTGCCCGGTTTCGATCTTATCGGCGATTTGACGTAAAAATTGACTCACCTCTGAACGGCTGTGCCGTGCTTCGCTTTTGAATAATCTAATCTCTTTACCCATTTGGCAATCTCCATCCTAATTGGGAGCGTAGGCAAGCTGCCCACGCTCCCATGCTTCATTTTGCAGGTCAGATTAACAATTCTATCTACGACACGGCCGTTTCCAAAGCACCGTTATCATTCTTGGATTTCTTGTGAGCCGGATGCCCCGCTTCCGCTTCAAACTGTGCCAGCGCTTCCAGTGCTTCGCTGCCATACACAACTGAAGGGCCACCGCCCATGAGCACGGCCACGCCGATGGTTTCCATAATTTCTTGATGTGCAGCACCGGCTTCTAAGGCATCGTGAACATGGAAAGCGATACAGCCGTCACAGCGCACGGTAATGGCAATGCCCAGGGCAATCAGCTCTTTTACCTTGGCGCTCAACACACCGTCGGCCACGGCGCTTTGGTGCAAACGGCCGAAACCACCCATCGTTCCAGGAATCTCACCGCTAAGTTTGCCCATCAACTGTTTCAAATGTTCGTAATATTCAGGATAGTTTTTCATGTTTTTGGTCTCCTTTTTCTTTTGTTTGCAAAACATTGTTCCACAATAATTCGGTCGTGCCGTCCTTCAATAGAAAGGCATCGGCTCCGGCTGCCAACGCTTGTCGGCGGCATTGCGGGTGGATTGTTAAGATGATAATTTTAACTGCTGGCCATTGGCTTTTGATACGTCGCGTGGCTTCTAGGCCATCCATCTTGGGCATTTGTGCGTCCATCAGCACCACATCTGGCTGGTGAACGGCCGTTAATTCCACCGCTTCCTGACCATTGACCGCTTCCCCTACCACTTCAATTTCGGGAATGCGCGCCAGTAATGCTTTAAGTCCTTGCCGAGCTGAACGTTTATCGTCGGCGATCAGAACCCGTACCTCATTGTTGCCCATTATTTATCTCTCATTATTGCCAATGGATATCATCATGCTTCAAGCATACTCGGTAACCGCCGTCTGTCGTCGGCCAGATGTTGATCTTGGTCTCAACAAAAAAGACCGCCTCGGGCGGCCTTTCTCAACATATGTTGATGAAGATTAATATTTCTGCAGACACCACGTCAGATGAGAAGCGAAAAGGTAAAGTGGTTTGTTCAAGAAGGAATGCTGGGGTTTGAAGATGCTTACCAAGCCCGTTGGACAGTGGTGCGGATGTTTTACGAAGGTTGGGGAAAAAGAGCATCGCTGACTTGCTCAAACTATCCCGCTCCCATGTGACCGCGCTCATCCAGGTATTTGAAAAAGATAACTTTGCTGCTTTGGAAGACAAACGGGCACGGCCGGAAAATCATCCCGATAATCAAATGACCCTGCCTTTCATGGACCAGGTGTTTCAGGCCCAGCTTAAATATCCGGATGCGGGAAGCTTTCGGCTACATGGCATTCTGGAACAACAATTAGGGGAAGAAACGCCTAGCCAGAGCACAGTGGGGCGAGCGATGGCCCACAATCGTCTCTGGCGTGGCGCGCCTCATCCGCTTGACCAGGACGCTGACCGCGTGGAGTGGGACATGTTACGTGACCTGGCATCTGTTGGGCAATTTATATCTGCGGCAAACACGTATCGTAAATTTTAGTTCTTATATCCCGGTAAAAATGCTTACCAATTTTTCCCGAAAAACAGCCAGGATTAATGCCATTAATCCCACTATCACGCCTAGCGTTTTCATTCGATTGAGTCTCTCCCCATACATCAAACTGGTCAAAAACACACCGCCTAACAAGGCGATAGATGCGCTCAAGGGAAACACTATCGTCGATGGCAGACTCATTCCATTTAACAGTAAAATAACCCCAAGGCTGTTACAAATCCCTGTTATCGCACCAGCTTTTAACTCGCTTCCCAGGAAGGTTAGCCGTTGTTGGGTGGCAAACATAACGAACAATACCGCCGTTGCACCACTCAAATAAACAATAAATGTCAGCGCAGCCGTATTTGTCCCATTGAAAAGAATGAACTTGATTTTATTGCCCAGCAGAAACAAACCTTGCGCAAAGAATATGCCTAACAACATCAGGATGTGCAGTTTCTGATCCCCTCTCTCTACCTCGCCAGCATCTTTCATTCCGCGGGCAAACATCAACAACATCATTACAAACAGTAAGACAATAATTGGATCTAACCACAGCACTGCTTCATCAACGATAAATGGCGAAACAAAAATTGGCACCAATAATCCCAGATTTAATACCGTCCAGCTCGCCGATGCCGGCCCAAGACGGTTGGCCTGCATGACAAAATAAATAGCCAGATCAAATAAAAGCCCCATGGCTATTCCCAGAAGCCATAATTTTGGGTCAAGCCATGTTGTCGTTTCGGAAAACGTCTTAACCCCAGCAAAAGAGCCCCCGGTTATGGCAAAGACAAGAATGAATATTGATGACCGGCATTGCCAGCGTTCCGCTATCTTGTACCCTAGCCCCGCCCCCGCAAATGAAACCCCCGAAAGAATGGATAGAAGAACAGTCACTGTCATAAAATTGATTTCGCCTCAATTTGATATCATTGATATAGGCCCAACGATTTATTAACCTGACTCGTTGTGTAATGAGCCTCGATAAATCAATGCTTTAAAATATCCAGAAACTGTCGTGATTCTCGTCATTTACTTCTCCTCGTCAATCAAACCTAAACGCTATTCTTTTTCTTCCCGCCGGCGTAACATTTCTTGTGGCCGGGTCTGTATTTTGCTTGCTATTTCTTTGGTGACTCACAGTTTTAGGAGGGGGAACCCTTATTTGTTACAAATTCCGGAAAAATCTATGACGGAGTTTTACTTCCAGCCAGAGTAAACTTTCATGTGATCCGGTCTCTTCAGTCACGATTGAGATGTTACCGTCTCAGCGACAAATATACATTGGCTGAGGAAACTCAAGCAAAATGCGCTCGGCGGAACTGCCCAATGTCAAGTTTCGCAGGGAAGGGAAACTGAAACCGCCCATCAAGAGCAGGTTACAATCATTCACGGCGGCGGTTTCCAACACTGTTTCGGCAATAGGTCCGTTGCCTAATATGTAGTTTACATCCGCCACGCCATGTTCAGTCAGGTATTTCTGGGCACGTTTCATGGCCGCTGCCGTCGTGTATTCGGTTTCTACGGTGACAACGGTTAACGACCGCTGCCACCGTGAGGCAAAATAGGTCGCAATAAAGAGCGCTTCGTCCGCTTTCGGGCTGCCGTCATAAGCTAGTAGCGGCCGGCTATAGTCAGTTTGTGCGCCATCTGGCACAACCTCAATGGGGCGTGGACATTGTTGCACGAGCAATTTTAGCTCTGGGCTTGTTTGCACCAAGGGGCGTTTGTCGGGGTGGCGGGTTCCGCGCACAACCACCAGATCAACCCACGCGGCGCGTTTGTTAAGAACCGGCACGGGATTACTGCCGACTTCAACCGCAAATTCTCCCTGGATTCCGGCTCTTTGAATACCGTTATAAAACCGCTCACGCATCCGGCGTACATGGTCACTAGCCAATAATTCCATATGAGGAACAACATGTAAGCCGAGGATATGGTCTTGGGTAAGGAACGGCGCCTGGATATATTTTTCAAAAATAAGCCAATTTTCGTCGGAGCCATCCAACCCCATCAGGATATGTTTGAATAGGTGATGATAGCGTCGACGGGCGAGCTGCTGCTGCCGCCACAAGCCAGGAGCGAGTTCTTTGGCTTGTTGAGGAACGATAGATTGCATCACTCGTTTGAGTAGGCCGGGCGGTTCCATAGGCGTCACCATCAAATCGGAAACGCCGCTCTCCATCTCGACTTGCCAACCCAATTCCTTCTCCAGCTGATCCCGACGTTCAGAGAGCAGCAGATACATATCTGCCTCTGTTCTTTCTGGGAAATGGTGCAGAATGCCTAGATCCCGGATGATCTGAATGACTGGCAGGAACACCTGGTCATACCAGCAGACGACAGCTTGGTTCTCTATGTCGCTGCGGCTCAGTAGATTCTGGTTTGGGATGACGGCTTTACAGCCAGAGGAAATTTGCTCCAGAAAAACATGGTATTGACCGCAGAAAGTCATCGTCAGATCGGCCTCTGGGCGTAGTTTGTCCAGGTTAGTTTGCGCCAGAAAATCAGCATAATGTGCTTTGCAGATGATCTCATTGGGATCGTCATCTGCGGAAAAGAAGACTCTCGTTTTAACCTCGGTGACATAGGCGGTGATCGTCTTGCTGCCCAAACGTCGGGCTATGGAAACACGGTGATTGCCATCCTGCACAAAATAAGCGTTTCCGACCTGATACACTTCAATGGGGGGCATACCAACCATATCGGAAACGGCCGTTCTTACGCCGACCCATCGTTCTTGATCTGCGTCCAGTTTAGGCAGAAAACTGCGGGTGAAATCCTTGTGACGACTGACGCTGCCCACAATCTTGGACAGAGGAATCTCCTGGGCTCCATGCGCAATCATTTCACCTGTGGGATGGAGCTGCTGGCTAATCTCATTGAAGGGGAGGAGTTTGCCCCCGTCTCCGCGAAAGCGTGCCAGAAGCTGCTGCATCACGGCTTGCTTGCGGGCGTGTTGAAAATCACGAATTGCTAGCTGGTAGCTAGGCTGGTCTTGCTGAATCATAAAAACAGCTCCCTTGATTCTTGATTGGGATGGTTGCTTTTCCGGTTTTGTACCCTTTTTGCTCAAGCATTTCGCGGTCTTCACCTTAAAGCACGTCTGCACCAATGCCCAAGCTAACGTGTTTCTTGTAGGCAGCAAGTCCAACAAGCTCGCCGTGATAATCGAAGAACGGCACACCGTACCATATTTTCTCTGCTGCTTGCGGGATAGTCGCTTTTATGAGTTTCCGAAGTTCTTTGAGCTTCGGGCGGGCTTCTTCTGCTTGATTGGCAATGTAAGTATCAACGTCTTTAAACTTATTCATTCATCGCACCTCCTTACTTACGGCTCTTCCACGCCTCCCACACAACGATACCCAAATAAAACAAGGTAATCAGTACCATCAGTCCTAGAGGGGAGAGGGCTAACATGGCGGTTTCATGGGGTATATTCGCCATTACTGGTGCATTGCTGGCAATCGCTAAACTAGCCAACATGCCTATCAGTATCAGCGTAATTACCAGACGCCGCACATTTTGATTCAGGTTGTTTTTTAGTTCGTCCATCTGCTGGTCTAACTCACTGGCGTCAACTTCCAGAACAAAACGGCCGTTTTCCAATTGTGTCATCCATTTCGCCGCCGCCTCTTGCCAAATGGGCAAGCGCATGACTACCTCCTTCGTTGTGCGCCTAACCTGTTCTTTCGTCTTCTCCACCAATACCTTTGTCTGGAATTGTTCTAGAAATATCCCCTCAATTTCATCAACTGCCATATCAAAAAAGGAAAGCTGCGGCGCCAACAAGGTGACTGTCGTTTCTGTTTGCATCAATGATTTCATTGCCAATGCAAACGCCCGATCCAGCCGCAGCTTATACCGCGAAAGTAGAACAAACACATCTTCCATGACGGCCGACAATTGCGGTATCTGCTCAGAAAACAGTAAATGACGCTTAATCATGCGATCCACATCTGTCTCAAAAGCGTGTTGATCTAAAACCTGGTCATGCCGGGTCATTTGCAAGATCGCTTGCGCTACATTTTTAGAATTCCCGTCCTTAAGCGACCAGACCATGTTGACCAATACAACCCGCTGTTTAGCAGTGAGAGACCCCATCATACCTAAATCCAAAAAGATAAGGCTGCCCTGCTGTAGATTGATGAATACATTACCCGGGTGGGGATCGGCGTGAAAAAAGCCATTTAGCATCACTTGCTTATTCATCGCCCGTAAAAATAAACGAGCCAATCGCTCCCGGTCGGCCATCCTGCCGTCGCCTTTGGCAACCTCCGTGATCTTTATCCCGTCCACGTATGTCATTGTCAATACCGTGCCACTGCTATACTTCTCATAGATTGTGGGAACTTGAATATCAGGTGTGGCACGTAAATTGTATGCTAGCAATTGGGCGTTAAACGCCTCGTTGCGATAGTCAAGTTCTATGAGGACGCTCTCAGAAAATTCATCCAGCAGGTCGCTAAATCCCATTCCTCGCACCCAATGGGATCGGCGCTCCAGTTTGGTGATCACATCACGCATAATATTGAGATCGCCACGCACAGTTACGTTAATGTCGGGGCGTTGCACTTTAACGACAACGACCTCGCCGCCAGGCAGCGTGGCGCGATGGATTTGAGCGGTTGAGGCGGCGGCTAACGGCTCTTTATCAAAGGTAGCGAAGACGCTTTGCGGTGAAGCGCCTAATTCTTGATGGATACGTTTTTCAACCTGGGCATAGGGGAAGGGAGCAACTTCATCTTGCAGCTTTTCCAATTCAGTTATCCACGATTCTGGCAATATATCAGAGCGACCGGCGGCCATCTGTCCAATTTTGACATAAGTGGGGCCGAGCTCTTGCAACATCAAACGTACAGCAGTCTGTGGACTTTCATCAATCATTATTTGGGTATGCGGATAGATGATGCGCTGCATTCTGCGGCGTACGCCACGCAATGGGGTCTGGTCCAGGGCAATCGCTACGCCGTAGCGCCAGATAATGCCGTAAGTTTGCTGTAATCGTAGATTTTCAACGATGTTCTCGCGTAATCTGCGTGGTAATTTCCCTAGCCAGCGCCAATAAAAGCGGATCTTGTTTTGGCTGTCGTAAAGAACAGGAGAGTCTAGCCCCAAAACCGCTTCTAGCAGGGCGACGAGTAAGCCAGATACGAGCCCAGCAAGCAGAATAGAGGCAGGGTTATCAACGACAAATATGACGGCCGTTGACATGGCAAGCAAGTAAAAGAGGATACTGTTGATGAGAATGGCAAACAGCCCGATGCTTTTTAACAAAAGCTTGCCGGTGAAGAGAAGGGCTATTGGCCGCACAAACGTGTTCACCAGCCCAAACAAAACACCAATTGACAATAGTTCAAGCAGCGTGGCTATGGCCCCCATTTGTAACGGGTGCAGAGAAATTCCCGGAACTATCAGCATTGTCAATGTCAAAGCCAATGCATTGATCAGAACTTGCACTACAAAATAGACCATTTTTGCCCCTTAATGGGTGATTAATTTAAAAGTTGCCAACATTGATCATGATATTATTCAGCATCGTTTTCCAATGTGGTCAACCCTTCACGCAGGGCGTATAGCGTGGCTTGAACCCGGTTGGCGAGGTGTAGTTTGCTCAAAATATTGCTGACATGGGTGCGGATGGTTACTTCAGCCACCGATAGCTGCTCAGCCATTTGTTGGTTGGTCAGCCCTTGGGCAACCAGCTGCAAAACTTCTAATTCGCGCTCGGTCAGCGGGTCTGGGCCGGGGGATGGTGCTGGCGCTGGCTTGGCTGGGCGGCCTAATTCTTGCAGCACTTTACGGGCCATGCTG
Source organism: Ardenticatenaceae bacterium (assembly GCA_020634455.1). Taxonomy (GTDB): domain Bacteria; phylum Chloroflexota; class Anaerolineae; order Promineifilales; family Promineifilaceae; genus Leptofilum. The sequence goes on from JACKBQ010000002.1 coordinate 272,788, forward strand.
GGATTCAATGAAGGTTCGCCCCGATGCACCTGGTGAATAGCTCGTATCAAATCTTCCGGGTCCGCATCTTTCAGCATGTAGCCTAAGGCGCCCGCTTTAATCGCCGGAAACAGTTTGTCATCGGCGGCAAAGCTGGTCAGCGCCAGGATGCGGCTGTCGGGTTGGCTGGCGGTAATGCGACCGATGGCTTCAATGCCGTCCATCTCTGGCATCATCAAGTCCATTAAAATGACGTCTGGCTGCAAGATGGCTGCTTGCGCGACGGCCTCTTTGCCATTGCTACCCTCACCCACGACTACAAAATCGGGTATCCGGTCTAATAATGCACGCGTCCCTTTACGGACGATGCCGTGGTCGTCTACGATTAAAACGCGAATAGGTGTTTGGGTCATGCTTTTACCTTCTGCACTGATTTTTGAACATTGCTCACTGTTTACTATTTACCGTGATACGTAATATTGTACCCTGCCCAGGCGTGCTTTGGACAAGCAAATCGCCGCCAATTTTCTCTACCCGTTCCTGAATTCCGCGTAGACCCATGCCGCCTGAATGACCAACGGCCGTATCAAAACCCACGCCATCATCCGCTATTTCCAGGCAAACCTGCGCCTCATCAAAGCGTAAGGTGATATTGACCTGTTTAGCCCGGGCGTGTTTGACCACGTTCGTGAGTGCTTCCTGGGCAATGCGATACAGCTCTATCTCTAGCGGTAAAGGCAGCCGCCTTTCGCCGTTCGTATGAAAATCAGCATGGACACCGGAACGGGCTTCAACCGCTTCCAGGCGCGTTTGCAGGGCAATCACCAGCCCTTCTTCCTCTAAGACAGGGGGCCGTAGCTCAAAAATGAGCAACCGCATATCGAGCATCGCTTCACGGGCCATCGCCCGCAGTTCGTTAAGATTCTCAGCCACAATGTCTAATTCCCCGTCTTTTAAGGCGAGGCGGGTGGCATCAGCGTAGAGAGTGACGCTGTAGATGGCCTGAGTCACGGAGTCGTGTAGTTCACGGGCAATACGGCTGCGTTCATCGGCAACGGCCGTTTTCTGTGCCTGCTGGTAAAGTTCCGCATTGTGCATGGCGATGGCCGCCTGGTTGGCAAAATCCTGGGCTAGTTGCGCATCCTTTTCTTCATAATAACCAATCTGACGATGCGCCAGACTCAACATGCCCAAGACCTGGCCGCGCATGATGAGGGGCACGCCCATCCAGGAGCGGATGTAGGGGAATGTTTTGTCTAAGGGGGCGCCGCTGGCCGATTCATACGCTTCCACCAACGCTTCGTCCTGGCGCAAATCAGCGATGTAAATTGGCTGTTGTGTCTCCAGCATCGTTTGAATGGTGGCAATGCGGGCCGGTTGATAATTGACCTTCACCTTGGCCGCCAATGCGTCTGGGCGTCGGCTGGCGCGCATGACCATGACGTTATTGTGCAGCATGAGGATGGCCGCGCCGCTATAATCAACCACTTCTTTGAACTGATCTAGGATGAGCAGAAGCAGCGGCTCCAGTTCGAGCGTCGAGGCAATGCTGCGCGACACTTCTCGCAAGGTTGTCAGTTCATGGGTGCGCCCGGCTACCCGTTGTTCCAACATTTGTTGCGTCATCATGCTATCTGTGACGTCGGTAATAAGCCCTTCCACAGCTTGTATAGTCCCATCAGCTGAATAGACACCCTGCCCTTGTTCCCAAACCCACTTTTCCTGGCCAACGGCCGTTGTTATGCGATAGGTCAGACGAAAGGGATCACCCGCTTGCAAAGCGTGCTGGGCCTGTGCCCACATTTCCTCTCGGTCAGCAGGAAGGATGAGCTGCGCCCAGGCGATTGTTTTGCTGCCGATCAGGTCTTCAGGTTGGTAACCGGTTAAGGCAGTGCACCCTTCACTAACAAACAGCATTGTCCAATCGCGGTCATTTTGAGAGCGGTAAGCAATGCCGGGCAAATTGGCCATCAGCGTGGATAAGCGTCGCTGGCTTTCCTCTAAGGTAGCCTCTGTTTGTTGACGGCGCAGCAATTCCTGGCGCAGCAGGTAATAGATGAGCAGCGTCGTTACGGCGACAAAGCCCAACCCCTTGAGCGTTTGCCAGGTTGTTAACCGTTCCAGATCGGGAATGAGTGCTTCTAGCAGGCGGTCAGAAAAAAGAACCCAGAGGGTGGCAACGGCCGTATAAACCAAACTTATCCGCAGCGCCGCTTTGTGAACCGTTAAATTTTTCATGAGGATGGTATTGTAAGTCACCAGTACAACGGGAACAAATGACTAGACACTGTTATGGCTAATGGGCACAGTTCGGTACGGGCAACGCAAGTTTATGTGCAGCCAACAGTGTTTTAGTTTATCAAGCTGGACATCAAGTGATTGACCAACCGAACTTACCCGAGAATATCCTGCTTTTGTCATGTTTTTTGTGTCTCAAAAGGTCTTAGACTATCTGCAAAAAACATAATGATTCATAGAATGAGACGTGTCAAACGGCATGTCTCACATAGCATGCCTTCCCACAATTTTAGCCTAAATTTTCTCTATAAATTGATTATTGACAGCGCTGTCATTGCACGCTACAATGTTAATCAATATTTTTTCGAACTTGATGATAGCGTTGTTATCTGAGTAGTAATTATAAGGAACATTATCCGATGGCTGTAACGATGGAACGGGTGGCCAAACATGCAGGCGTTTCGCTGAAAACCGTTTCAAGGGTTGTTAATGGCGAGGATAATGTTACTCAAGAAACCAGAGAAAAAGTATTACATGCCATAACAGAACTGGAGTATGTACCCAATTTGGCAGCTCGTCGGTTATCACGCGGCAAAGCGATGACGATTGGCGTCGTTCTCGGTTGGCCCCTAGCATCCACCTACTCATCAACAATGGTTGATTTTATTCAGACAGAATGTACAAATAGCGGTTACAATCTTGCTCTCTTTTCCAAGGGCAAAGATGAGTTAAACCAGGTTGTCCAAGCCTATCAAGGCAAGCAGATCGACGGTGTCATTCTGGACACCATTGCTGGGAAAAATGCTGATCTCAGGAAACAGTTAGACAGCATGCAAGTACCTTATCTAGTTATCCACCCAAATTCCGGTTACAACGACAATACCTCATATGTGACCATTAATGATGATGGTGGCGCAAAAGCTGCTGTTAAATATTTGATAGATATTGGGCACACGTCCATCGGATGCCTTATCGGTGGTTTAGAACGTATCCAAAATGTGGCCCGGCTGAACGGCTATCGCGAAGCACTTTTAGAGGCAGGGATTCCTGGAAAGGAATCCTTAGTGTACTTGAATGATCCTTCCGACTTTTCCTTGGGTCATTCTGGCGCATTGCACCTAATCTCAAATAATAACGATCTAACCGCTATTTTTTGCTGCAACGATGAAGTTGCTATGGGGGCGATGAGTGCCATTTGGCAAGCTGGTCGAAAGATACCGGATGACATCTCCGTGGTCGGTTTCGACGATATTCGTTATGCAGCCATGGTGATACCCCCATTAACAACCATCCGTCAGCCAATCGAACAGATTGCAAAGTTGGCGGTGAACCACCTGATAAAGATGATCAATGATCCTTCTGCCGCTCAGATGCGGATTGTTTTGCCAACGCAACTTGTTGTTAGAGAAACATGCAAACCGATTTAACTGTGCGTGATGGTGAATGGTCTGTATTTAAACGGCCGTTACCATATTATAAAAATAATGGTGCTGAGAGTTCATCTTTTTTTTTGCACAAAATGACAGCGTTGTCATTCGATCGATAATAACAATTGTGATGCGTATTCATATGTGCGACACGGCATCACAAAGGGATAGAAATGATAAACCATGTAGTTTATAAAAAAACAAGGTTTTCTTTGAATCTTTCATCCCTCATATTTTTATAGGAGGTGGTAGTTAAAGAAAAAAAATAAATCGGTTTTGAAGTCAGTTCTTGAATAGGCTAGAAATATAAAATGGAGAAGAACAATGAAACTCAATAAGATAAAGCAACATCTTTTCTGTAAAAGTGAAGAACCCAGAATTACCAGATCGTTAAAAACTACAGATTGTCTAACCGGATGTAAGTCCGGCCAGTTTGCCACTCGTCACTAATTTCCATGACAACGGCCGTCACCAATCGCAAACAAGATGCCTCGTTAGGAAACAAGGTAGCCACACGCGAACGTCGTCGAATCTCACGATTGAGCCGCTCTAATGAGTTGGTGGTGCGAATGAGGCGGCGATGGGTGTCCGGGAAGGAAAAAACGGTTAAGCCTTCCGGGATATTCGTCTCTAGCCAATTGGCTAATTTAGCCGCTTTCGGCGCATATTTCCTGACCGCCTGAGCCAGCAACGTTTCGGCATCATGGCGGGTGGCGGCATTGAAAATGGCGCGAATGTCGGCGGCCACTTCTCGCTTCATGCCTTGCTTGGGCACGTAGGCTTGCGCATTTCGCTGCAAGTGACATTGGCAACGCTGCCAGGGAACGCCGCCAAAAACGGCGCGACAGGCCTGTTGGATGCCGATGTGGGCATCAGAGATGACCAGCTCAACACCAGCCAGACCCCGCTGCACCAAGCTTTGCAGAAAACGACGCCAGTGCGCTTCTTGTTCGCTGAGCGAGACGCTGACCCCCAGCACTTCCCGTTTGCCCTCCAGGTTGACGCCTACCGCCAGCAGCACAGCGGCCGAGCGCACCTGGCCATCTAGACGCACTTTTTCGTAACGAGCGTCCAGGTAGAGATATTTCATCTGCCCTAACAGCCTTTCCCGCCACTGACTGAGCTGCTCATCCAACTCGATGGTAGCCCGGCTCACCTGCATGGAGGTCACCTCGAAGCCGCACAGTTGCTCGGTGATCGCCGCCACTTTGCGGGTGGAGACACCTTGCACGTACATTTCGGCCAACGCCAGTTTCAAGGCCCGTTCGCTGCGCAGCCCCTTTTCCAGCGCCTGGGGGTAAAAGCCACCTTCGCGCACCTGGGGCACATCGAAGGTGATTTTGCCGACGCGAGTGGCCACGGTCTTGGGCTTGTACCCATTGGCCTGTCCCTGTCGTTCGGCTGACCGTTCGTAAGGGCCAACACCCAGGTGCTTCTGCCGTTCCAGTTGCATGGCCGCATTGATGACCGTTTGAATTAGGTCTGGCAGCACATCAAACCCTTGTTGGGCAATCTGTTCGAGTAATTCTGCTGGTAAAGTACAATCGGTTTGGTAGGTCATGAAAGTCTCCTATTGGTTGTGGTAACTTCTAGGGTACTTCATGGCCTACTCTTGCCAAAAATTACAGAAACAACGTTACACTATCCTCAATAAAATATTTTACATATTGTTTGTGCTAGTTTTTGTATTGTCAGCATGTCAGTCAGCTTCTGATGAACCTGTTGAAGGAGAGCCGGCTCCAGTGGAAGAAGCAGCCCCTGTAGTAGAAGAAGAGGAAGCCGCCCCAGCAGAAGAAGAAATGGAGTCCGTAACCTTGCAAATTGTGGGCCCGTGGCTGGCTTCAGAGGCCGATGCCTTTGAGGCAGTACTCGACGGTTTCCGGGAAAGCACGGGCATTGAGGTCGTCTATGAGGGCGTTGATGACGTCATTGTGCCGCTGACGACACGGATAGCAGCCGGCTCCCCGCCTGATCTAGCAATTCTACCCGTTGCCAATGGGTTGAAAGATTTCGCTGGGCAAGGAGCACTTATATCGCTCAATGACCTTGAGAGCGAAATCACAGCTAATTTTGCCTCTGGGTGGGTTGAGCAGTTGACAATTGACGGAAACATTTACGCCATTCCAACGCGAGCGAACGTAGCAAACCTGCTTTGGTACAATCCTGCAACTCTCGAGGGCGATGTACCGACTTCATGGACAGAGTTCCTTGCTTTCTGTGATGAGGTTGTTGCAAATGGTGGCAACTGCACCGCCGGGATTGCCAACACCACCTTTACGCTGAGTATCCTTTTTGAGGATGTTTATTTGTCAACCTATGGCGTCGATCAGTACAACTCACTTATGTCTGGTGAAACGGCCTGGACGGATGCTAGCGTCGTTGAAGCTATGAACCGCATCGCCACGTTCTACGGCGATGATTATACGGCTGGTGGCTCATCCGGTGCGCTCGGAACCGGTTTGGTTGACGGCATTGCCCGTGTTTTTGGGGAAAATGCCGATGCTACTTTTGTAGCTGGCGGAAGCTGGGTAGGTGGCATTGTCTCTAATGCTATCAATGAAAACCTCGTTGAAGGTGAGACCATTGACTATGTACTCTTCCCTGGAGAAGAAGCTGGCGAGGGTGCCATTGTAGCGGCTGCCGATGTTGCCGTGATGCTGGTTGACAGCCCTGAAGGAAGGGAATTGCTGAAGTACCTGATGAGTGCCGAAGGTCAAGCTCTTTTTGCTCCGAATGGATTCACTGTGGCAAACATGTCTGTTGATCCTGCCTTGTTTACAGGTTTAACTGCTAAAAGTGCAGAATTGCTTGCCAATTCTGCTGTTGCGCCGTCATCTGGGGTGGTCTTGTCGAACGAGACTCGTACTCAGCTAATTGAAGTCATTGGCGCTGTGATTCTCGATCCAGATAGTATCGAATCTTTGCTTGAAACAATGCCGTAATTAGGTAGACCGCAGAGAGTATTTTGGCGAAAAAGATGCTATTTCTTTGCGGTTTACTCAGTGAAAACGGGAGAAACATTGTTTTTTAGTGACTATACAGCCTTTTGAGCCAGATCTGTCAGATTTTCTTCACTTTTTAGGTTGCACTGGAGCAAACCTGACAGGTCTCTCTGAATAGTTGCGTTTTTAATTCAAAGAACGTTCCCGTTTTCACCTAATAGGATTAAAAGGAAATGTGATGTCATTACAATTGGTGATGAAAACCATTCGACGACACGAATCCGCCAGGGTGGGGCTGCTTCTGGTAGCCCCTGCCCTGGTTATTCTCCTTGTTTTTCAGGTACTCCCTGTCTTTTACACCCTGCGACTCAGCATGGCAGAAGGCCCTGGATTCCAGACGACCGGCTTCGTTGGTCTCGAAAACTATAACCGTCTCTTTACAGATCTCAAATTTCTGAATTTAGCGAGCTTTCCTCCCAAAGGCGCATTGATGACCAGTATCCAATGGATGGTGTTTGCCGTTCCTTCGGTCATCCTGATTGGACTCGTTGTTGCCCTTGCGGCGGATCGTTCGCGCTTTGAATCATTGATCCGGGGTGCCTTCTTTCTGCCGATGGTGATCTCGGGAACTGTTATCGGCATCATCTGGCTCTTTATGTTTGCACCAAACCCAGATGTTGGCTTGCTAAACGCGATGACCGGTGGCACCCAGTCTTGGCTCGGCAACCCCAGCACCGTTAACCCCGCGCTAATGGGTGCCTGGGTGTGGGGGCAGACTGGCATGTCGGTGGTGATCATCGCCGCTGCCCTCAAAGGTATCTCGGTTGATATGATTGAAGCAGCTCGGGTTGACGGGGCAAATGGCTGGCAACTTTTCTGGCGCATTACATTGCCTTCTATCCGTACACCATTGGCATTCCTCCTGACGACACAGATGGTTCAAGTGTTGAAGGTCTTCGATGTGGTGTTTGTTATGACCGGGGGCGGACCGGCGGGTTTGAGTCGTACCCTTGCCGTATTCTTCTACGAGCAGACCTTTGTCTCTCTAAATCCGCAATATGCAGCTGCTATTGTTGTTATTATGTCGTTGTTGATCCTTCTGGCTTTTAGGATTACCAGAAAGGTCGGTGAGGAGGATTCTAATGATTAATGGGCTTCGAGGTTCAACGTCCCGGGGCAACAATCTCCTCATGAGTGTCCCCAGATCCTTTTTTAGCATTGTCATGATTGGCGCAATCATAGTCTGGAGCTTACCCTGGATAGGATTGATTGTAAATTCGTTCCGAACCTTTACGACAGCCACAAGTTCTGGTTGGTGGACGGTGTTTACCAATCCTGAATTTACGCTCGACAATTACCGGACTGCGCTTTCTTTCGGCGAGATTTTCTCTGGGTTTATCAGCAGCATCTTGATTACGGTTCCGACAGCATTTCTTGTTGTGGTCACTGCTGCATTTGCAGCTTTTGCACTGACTTGGACAGATTTACCGGGTCGTCGGTTGATATACACATTTATCGTTGCGCTGCTTGTTATCCCTGCGGAGATTACACTCTATCCTACGCTCGTCATCCTCAAAGCATTGAATCTTGTCAATACCTATCCCGGCATTTGGATAAGTCACATATCCTCTGCATTGCCATTTGGCGTTTTCCTTCTAGGAAGCTTTTTTTCACAGATTCCGCCTGAGCTTTTTGAAGCGGCTAAGGTTGATGGCGCGAAAACCAGGCATTTGCTGTTTCGGATTGTCCTTCCGCTGTCGGGTTCAGCCCTGGCATCGCTGGCAACGTTTGACTTTCTTTGGGTATGGAATGATCTTTTGCGCTCGCTGGTCATTATTCCAGAACCGTCTATACGGCCGTTAACGGCCGTTTTAGCAAACTCCGCAGGTGGATACGGTGAATACATCACCGTCCAGGCTGCCGGTGCAACGTTACTCATGATTCCGCCGCTGATTGTCTTCTTATTGGCTCAGCGTGCATTTATCCGTGGCGTCACTGCCGGTGCTTTGAAATCATAAATAGAACAGAGAATAACTGAACAGAATATTTCAGGAGAATAAATAAAGAACATGATTAAATTAAACGAGGTCGCCTTACAACAATCAAAGCTCATCAAAGATGAAAACGGCTTTTTGTATCGCGATCTAAACAAAAACGGCAAACTGGATATTTACGAAGATCCACGCCAGCCGGTCGAAGCACGTATCGATGATCTTATTAGCCAGATGACTTTGGAAGAAAAAGCGGGCACGCTCTTTATCAACGGCTCGGTTGTTAATGAAGATGGGGCTATTGATGGTGGTTTGTCTGAAAATCTCGGCGAACCTATGACAGCAAAAAACCAGATGATAGCGCACAAAATGACGCATTTCAATCTCTGGGGCGTGCCGCACTCAAAAGCTGTTTCCATCTGGTACAACAACATCCAGCGTTTTGCTGAAGAGACCCGGCTGGGGATACCCCTCACCATCGCTTCCGATCCACGCAACCATTTCAGCAATTACATATTTGATTTGCAGCCTAAGGATTTCTCGCAATGGTGCAGCGCATTGGGGCTGGCGGCTGTTGGGGATACGGAATTTGTGAAGAACTACATTGAACACGTCAAGCGGGAATACCTGGCGGTCGGTATCCGTATGGCGCTGCATCCCCAGATTGATCTGGCGACCGAACCACGCTGGCCGCGTATCAGCGGCACATTTGGTGAAGATGCGCATCTCAGCGCAAAAATGGGCAAAGCGTACATTGAAGCTTTTCAGGGAGAAACGCTTGGGCCGGACAGCGTCGCCTGTATGACCAAGCACTTTCCCGGCGGTGGCCCACAAAAAGATGGGCTGGATTCCCATTTTGAATTTCATCAGGGCCAGATTTATCCTGGTGACAATTTCGATTACCACTTGATTCCATTTGAAGCCGCATTTGAAGTGAATACGGCCGCAATTATGCCTTATTATGGCGTGCCCATGGATCAAACGGATGAAAATGTTGCCATGTCATACAACAAAGCGATCATTACCGGTTTGCTGCGTGAAAAGTATCAATATGAGGGTGTGGTCTGTACTGACTGGGGACTGGTTACTGATATGAAAGTAGCTGGAACAGATGTTATTTGGCCTGCCCGGGCATGGGGCGTTGAACACCTGAGCGAGATCGAAAGAGTGCAAAAAATTCTGAATGCTGGCGTCGATCAGTTTGGTGGAGAAAGCTGTCCTAAGCATGTGGTGGAATTGGTCAGGCAGGGTGCAATCTCTGAAGAAAGAATTGATCAGTCGGTACGGCGTTTGCTGCGCATGAAATTTCAACTGGGTCTTTTTGATAACCCCTTTGTCGACCCGAATCTTGCTGCACAGGTTTTTGGCAAGCCCGAAACGATTGCCGCTGGTCTTGCATCCCAGGCACGCGCTATGACTTTGCTAAAAAATGCAGACAAGAAGCTGCCACTGCAAGGAACGCCCAAAATTTATGTAGAAAATATGGATGGAACCGTGGCGGCCAACTATGCGGAAATGGTTGCGACCCCTGAGGAAGCTGACTTTGCCATAATACGTCTGAACACACCGTGGTATCCGGCAGAGACCAAAAATCCCATCGCGCTAGACTTCCATCACGGCGACCTAGACTTCAAAGGGGAAGAAAAGGAAGCCATCTTGAAGCTGCTACAAACTACCCCCACTATTGTCGTGATTGGCATGGATCGCCCAGCCGTGATCCCAGAAATCAGCGCCGCCGCAATTGGATTGTTAGTTGAGTTTGGTGCTAGTGACGAAGCCGTGTTGAACGTTGTCTTTGGCAAGGCACGCCCGGAAGGCAAGCTGCCTTTTGAACTGCCCTCATCAATGGAAGCGGTACGCAACCAAAAAGAGGATGTTCCTTACGATTCAGAGAATCCACTTTACTCGTTTGGTTTCGGATTGTCTTACTAAGGGTTCGTTCACAAATTACTTTTGATAAGGAAACGAACCCCAAGGCTTGACCGTTTACCGAATTCAAAAATTATTAGCGGTCAAGCCCTAAGAGCGAAATAACTGCTTGCGCTGCGGCGTAATTTGTATCATCCGGCCGATTTTTGAGGCTTGTAAAGGATGGGGTTTTGGGAGTAGCGGGACGATTTTGTCTTTCTACCCCTAAAACCCCATCTTCAGGTTGAATAACGGCCGTTAAGCTTGTGCAGCGTATCGTTGATGTCCCGATTATTGGAGTAACACATGCAACCATACATTGAATTTGTGGGGTATTTGGCTTCGGCTTTGGTTCTTGTCTCATTGATGATGAGTTCATTGTTAAAACTAAGGCTCATCAATCTAGTTGGGGGCATTACCTTTTTGATCTACGGCATGCTAATCCACGCTACCCCAATTGTTATTGTGAATGTTGCCACCATGACGATTAATCTTTTTTACCTTTATCGCATGTATACAAACAAGGAATATTTCAAACTGTTAAAAGTATCCAGCAGTTCAGAATATTTGCTTGATTTTCTTGATTTTCACCGTGACGACATAAAAGAGCTTCAGCCGGAATACCGATTTCTGCCAGAGGATAATCAACTGATTATTTTTATATTACGCAATATGATGCCAGCCGGCTTATTTATTGGAAAACGAAATGAAAACGGTATATTTAACATCTTTCTTGATTATGTGATCCCTGCCCATCGGGACTCAAAAATTGGCCAACATCTTTTTTATCAATCTCGTTTTTTTCAACAGCATCAAATCCACAAGCTAATCAGTAAACCAAATAGCCCCCTTCATGAAAAATACCTACAAAAGATGGGCTTTAAAGAAGAACAAACCATCAATGGACAAACTGTTTATTATCTAACCTTGCAAAATCAGTAACGCAGTTTGGCACCCATTGAGCATATGATAGCATTCCATCCCTAGTTGCGGTCATTTTGAGCGCGGTAGGTTATGCCGGGCAAATAGGTCAGCAGCGTGGACAATTACGCCGCTTTTTGTACCATTGAATCTTTCATTTATTCATCTTTTGGTTCCCTTGCTTGTGACCTAACTGTCAGGTTTTCCCAACCATCCCCTAAGTTTAAGTCCCGCTGTGGGAAAGGTATTTCGACATTATGCTCTTTAAACGTCTTCCATAACATGTAATAAAGATCGCTGCGGATACTGAAAGACAGTTCTGGTTGGGTGATGCTGACGAACAAACTAAAGTCGAGACCCGATTCACCATAGCCGATGAATGAGAGTGAGGGCGGCGGATTAGGCAACACCTGGGCATGTTTTGCGGCTGTTTCAACAGCCAACTGCATTATCGTTTCAGGATCGCTTTTATAACTTACATGCAAAGGGACCGATACGACCACGAGTGTATCTGTTTTGGTTAGATTTTCTACTTGTTGGCTCGTAAAATTGCTGTTGGGAATAATCAACTCTGTATTTGTGCGTGTGCGTACAGTCGTCGCCCGCAGGCTGATTTTTTCAACCCGGCTGATACGGCCGTCTAACTCTATGATATCCCCTGGCCGCAACGATTGTTCAAACAACAGCACCAAACCACTGACAAAATTGGCTACAATATCTTGTAAACCAATACCGATACCCACAGATAAGCCGCCAACGATAATCGCCATCGATGTAAAATCTAGACCAAGGAAACCGAGTGCAACAACGATACCCAAAGACATCAGTGCGTAGCGCATAAGGGTGGCCACTGATTCAATAAAACCTTGTTCCGAATTGAGGCGTCCCGGTAAATACCGGACCATTGCCCGTTCTACAACCCAGGCCATCACAAAGAAAAGATAAACAGCCACGAAAGCAGCCATCAAGCGACTAATGGGAGTCGAAAGTGTCCCTAACTGCAAGGTTGCGTCGAATACGGCAACGGAACCGGGCAGCGTTCCCAAAATCAGTAAAAAAGCCAGGAATAGAAATATGGGTGTCACAATACGATTTTGGTATGGGCGAGCTTCTGCACCAAATGCCGCCTCCAGCAATGTCAATAATGCGCGATAAATAAGCCATAACCAGATCAGATTGGCTAGTTCTCGTAATAAACCATTAGGAATACTTAGTTGGGCAAAAAACACGATGGTGACGTTTAACAATATGAGTGCCATAAGAGGCGCCAGGAGACGGTACAAAGCGCGCAGCCATCGATTTTGACGTATGAAAATTTCAATATTTGAAATTCGATCCGTTGCATCTTTCCTAGATCGCCAACGACGCATTCCTTCCGGCAGCAGCCAGGAAATGAAAACGATAAATAAAATGGCAGCTATCTGCGACTGTACGTAAGGCCGCGCAATCATGGCCAGGAAAATATCACCCTGAAGGCGCAATATTTCAATCAATGAGGCGGCGTTATTTAGATTATCGTTGTTCATTACTGCCTTCACACCCAGGGGGCAATACAATCTCAAAATCATCGTCTTCCATGCCAGCAGCAACCTCCTGGGCAAACAGACAGACAGCTTCAGTCGGTGTTAACAAGCCAGACAATGCACTGGCATAGGCTCGATTGCCAGCCGCTATGAGGAGCTCGCTGGATAGATAAATGGGGATAACAACTGCTGTAGTGGCTTGTTGGGCAAAGCCGCTGACTATCGGGTAAATTCGCGGATCAACGCGCACTGAAGGGTTTGCCGGTATCCGATTTAGCTCACGCATGAAGCGAATGCTTTGTTGCTGGTTTACTAAAAATATTGCTAATTCATTGGCAGCCTCTTTTTCCTCAGGAGAAGTGAAGGAGTAAAACATAATCGTCTCTGCTAACAGCAATGGACCCGATAAACCATTTGGCCCTGCAGGCAAGGGGGCAACCCCAAATTCAAAAGGGTTTTCTTCATCAATCAAGGCCGAGATAAGTTTCTGGCTTCCCGGCGCGGCCACATAGTAAGCAATTTGTTCACTAGCAAAGAGTTCTAATAAAGATTGGTCATCAACATTCAGAATAACGCCAGGGGCGCTTTGGGCTATATCAAGCCACCGCAGCCATTCTGCAAAACCACTGTCTTCCAAAGTAAGTTTTCCTGGTTCGTTAAACAGTCCCTCTCCAAATGTTTGGATACCCCAGTACGCCTCCTCGAAGCGCGGCACAAAAGCAACCTGATTGCCATCAGCCGCTTCTAGAAGCAAAGCTTCTAAAGTATCTGGTGGTTCTGTAACTAAATTTTTGTTATAGAACAGGGCACGGGGAGCCAAAGAAAGCGGCACACCAAATGTCTGACCCTTATATTGGGTAAGGTCTCTGTTGTGTCTGTTGAAAAACAGACGGGAAAAATCGTCTGGCATTAACGGCCGTATCAAACCACTTTCTGCCAATCCCCTAATCCACTCATCTTTGCCAATAAGAAGAGATGGGCCTAAGCCGGCTTGGCCAGCTTTAATCAACTCTTCTAAAAATTGATCTTCTGGCAAATTGACAGAAACAATTTGCACATCAGGATGAATCTCCTCAAATTGATCAAAGGCTGCTTCCAATTCGACAATTTCAGCAGATGACCAACTGTGCCAGATGGTGATACGACCTCTTAGCGCATTATTTCCTGGGTTTGTTTGGCAGCTTACCAAGAGGAGCATTAGCATCAAAAACAAATACCTGGGCAGGAAAGCCCTGAAGATAGAGCAGCTAAGACGTTTTTGCATATGTACGAAAATATCCAGTTTGGCCACGGTCGTTTTTAGTAAGCGATCAGAAAAAAGAACTCAGCAGGCGGAAACGGCCGTATAAATCAAACTTATCCGCAGCGCCGCTTTGTCTACCGTAAATTTTTCATCGAACGCATTGTAAGCCATCACCATACCGGGAACAAATAACCAAGGGTATAGAAAGGAGCGAATAAGCGGTGATACTGGCCATAACCCGACAAAAGTCGGCGCAATCGTACCGCTTGTTTGATACGCTATAGCTGTCAGGTGAGCGATTGATTGACATCCTATACGGAACGGCAAGAGTTGTTCTTGCGAGGAGCGTTAGAAAATGAACGGTAAACTGACCAAAATTGCGGCGGTACTGGCATTTATTATTGGGGCGATGGCTATATTTGCAGGCGGACAGGTTGTGTTAGGCAAAGTCATGGACTATTACGTCATCGACTGGCTTCCTATCTATAACCTCATTGTTGGTCTCATTTCTACCTTCTTCATCGCCATCATCATTTGGAGAGGTAGCAAAATGGCTTTGCCGGCCACAGCTGTTGTCCTTGTCAGCCATGCCACAGTCATGCTGATTTTACAAACGGCCTATCGAGACGTCGTTGCCTCCGACAGCATTAGAGCAATGACCATAAGAATAACCGCGTGGTTGATTATTTTAGCCCTCATGATCAGCCAGGCCCGAAAAGATAAACGCATATCCAATTATGGAGAGCTTAATTATGAACACAGTAAATGAAAAAGAAAGAAAAGATAAATTTATCAGTTATCCAACGGATACCCTCTTGGGCATTATTGACCAGGTTGATGACGCACTGAAAGCGTTACAGGCACTGGTAGCCGCCGGGTTTGCGGATGAAATTCAGGCTTTTCACGGTGAAGAAGGCGCGTATCGCATAGATGCTAGCGGGGCCAAACATGGCTTGCTGGCTCAGCTTAGACGGCTGCACCAAAAAACAACGGTGGAACGCGACCATGCTGAACAGTATGAACTGGCTGTCGAACAAGGGCACTGTGTCATCGCTGTGCATACCAGCGATGCAGAACGGCGCGAACAGGCACGGCAGGCTTTGAAAGAGAACAAGGGCCACTTCATTAACTTTTACGGCCGTTTCGGTATCCGTCAATTAGATAGATAAAGCTAGATGGCTTAAATAAACTCGTAATTTTTTTGTAAGGCATTTTCGGAAAAACCAAAGGAGTAGGTTAAATGACAGCGATGAACAGACAGGTCGAAAAGCAACTTGACAGGAATCAATGGGTGCGGCTGGGGTTGACTACGGCCGTTGCCAGCGTGCTGGCCGTCTTGATTGTGCAGGCGATCGCCCTGGCCATTTGGCCAGACATTATCCTCTTCAAGCCACTCGATAGTTACCCACGATCGGCCCTTTTTACGGCCGTACCGATAGCTGTGGCTACCGCGCTCTTTGCCTGGCTAGCGGCCCATAAACCCCAGCCGGTACAGACATTTATTAGAATTTCTGCTGTCGTCCTGATTCTTAGCTTCATTCCGGATTACATCCTGCCCGTCCCGCACAAAACCGTGCTGGCCAGCACGGTGGCTGCTTTCATGCACGTGGTAGCCGCAGCGGTGACCGTGTCACTGCTGGTAATCGGCTATCGACGGCAGACAGGTAGCTCGTAAAATAAAAGATTGGTCTATCTGCTTCATCATTCTCCAAGCCTTGACGGGCCCAGGCGATAACCGGCTAGATGTGCCAGCAAACCAACAAATACGGCCGTCCACGCCACCAGCGCAATATAAATGAAGCCACGGGGGATCGCCATGAGAAAAGGTAAGTCCAGCGCCTGGGACAGGCGAATGGTGCAGGCCGTGTACATACCCAGGGGGAAGACCATGCCCCAATACTGCGGGTCATACGTCAGTGGATACCGTTTGTACAAATGACGCCACGCCCCCAAAATAAACAGCAGAGGAACCCACCAAGTGCCAGCCGCCCAGAAAAAGAGGGTAAACCCTTTCAGAAAGGGCAGGATTTCTCCCAAAAAAGACCAATGAGCTTCATTCAAGATGAGGATGGAACCAGCCAGCGTTGTGATAGCCACCGCCCCCATATTGATCCAGTAAGGAGGGGTTAGCGCCTCAGCCGTAAGTGCCACGAAGGTGAAACGGTAAAAAATAAGGGTAATGATGCTCAGGTAAAGCATACAGCCCAGCAGGTACATGCAGAGGGTGAAGAAAAATCCAGCTTCGGGTGGATTGTCTAAAGTGGCCAGCAGCAAGGTACCTAAAATAGCGATAGACTGCGTAGCCACCGTGGCAATGAGCCAGGCACCGTTAATACCGGTTTCTAAAGTAGGTTTTTCAGGGCGAGTGATAACGGCCGTAAAAAAGGTATACATCACCACCAGCCACAGTCCACCCCCTAATCCCCACAAGCCCCAGGCAACCCTGGGGCTGCCGCTAACCAACAGCAGCTGTGTGCCCAGCACGCACGTTCCAGCGATCAGGGTGAAAAAGCCGGGGCCCCGCGCGTGGCTTTTGAGATCAGCCAGCAGGTGTGGCCAATAAAAAAAGAGCCGCCAGAGCGTCAACAACCATAAAATCACATAGGCCGCGACGTTGACAACCAGCAGAACACGGGCAATCAGGGTCATTTGCAGCAGGGAAGCGGCGATGGACACAATGCCCGTGGCCATCACCAGGGCAAAATAGCCGGGGAAGAGATTGGCGACGTTGTTGGCCAGGTGACGGCGGCTGAACAGGTGGCTAATCGAGGCCATACAGATACCAAAGAAGCCCCAGGTTCAACCCCAGGCAAACCAGACTGGCAATCGCCGTTGGCCATAAAATTGCCCGATCACCTCCCAAATAAGCATTCATGGTGGCCGTAAACAACCACAGCTGCAAAATAATGACAATAACAACGATAAAAAGAATGCCGGTGGCAATGGTTAACCGTTGGGAGCGGGCAAAGCGTGATTTCCGTTTCATACTGTCCTCTTTTCAATGCCGGTGGCTACCACATTGCCATCGCGCACTGCCAGCGTCACGCGGGCCAACGGCCGTCGCGGTGGCCCTGATAACGGCCGTCCCGTCAACATATCAAAGATGCCTTCGTGGCAAGGACAGTGCAGTTCGCCCTCGACCACGTGGGGAATGACAGGGCAGGTCAGGTGAGTACACTGCTGCTCGTAAGCCACAAATCTCTCTTCATCCAGGCGCACCAGCAGCCGTGCCGGGCTGTTTTCGGCCGGATATTTGAAGATAAGCGATCCCCCAATCGGTACATCTTCGACGCGGGCAATCACTTCTGCTGGCAAGGCTGCCTCGCGCTGCTGGAGGAAGTCAGCGACCAGAAACCAAAGCTGACCGGCGCTAAAGGCCGCGCTGGTCAACAGCAAGAATTTAATAAACTCCCGCCGCGTCAAATATTCATCTTGCGGCCAATCAATGGGAAAGTCCTGCCGCCAGCGCGGTTGTTCAGCAGGAGAACGGCCGTCTGGCGGCACCGTCAACTGATCATATTCATTATCCATAATCCAATCCTCCCATTACCCTTCAACAAACATATTTGCCAGCAGCATATCGGCAACGAGTGCCATCGTTTGTGCAGCTGGCGTCTGGTGCAGCGAGGCTGCCACATCCACCAAATTCACTGGCGCTTCGCGCGGCACCATCATGCTTACCTTTGTAGTGACAGTTTGGTTGCCAAACCGGAAGCTGTTCACCGGCCGAGAACGGGGTCGCAGCCGCTGAATCTCTTCCCGCGTGCCGTAGAACAACGCCTGGCTGGGGCAAACCGAAGCGCACATCGGCTTCAGCCCCACAGAGGTGCGGTCATAGCACATATCGCACTTCATCATCAGATTCATCTCGTTGTTCATTTTGGGCACGCCAAACGGACAGGCCAGCACGCAGTTATTACAGGCAATACAGCGTGGCTTGCGAGCGGTCTGCACCACGCCATCGGCCGTGCGCTTAATGGCATCGGCCGGGCACACCTCGGCGCAGGTAGGCGAATCGCAGTGCATACAAATCACCGGCACCGTTTGCGGCGAGGCGTTGCGATCTACATAGTCCAGCTGAATCATCGACTGCCCTTTGTGCGTGTCGCATTCCGTACACGCCTGCACACACGCCTGGCAGCCAATACAGCGGCTGGGGTCCATAAAAAATTCCATTTCTGCCGGCTTAGGCATTGCCCACCACCTTTTTCACCCGTACGGCACACACTTTATACTCAGGTATTTTGGAAATTGGATCCTGTGCCGAAATGGTTAACTGGTTGGCCGATTTGCGGCCTGGCCAGTGATAAGGAATAAAAATTGTGTCTGGGCGGATTGTATTTACCACCAGTGCGCGTAAAGTCGTATCGCCTCGTCTCGTTTCGGCCGTCACCCAATCGCCGTCGCTAACCTCCAGTTTATCCGCCAACGAAGGGTGCATTTCGATGCGTGGTTCCGGATAATTATCCACCAGCGGGCCAATGCGCCGGGTTTGTGTGCCAGACAAGAACTGGCTAACAACGCGCCCCGTCGTAAGCATCAGCGGATAGTCGTCATCCACATCTTCGGTAGGCGGCGTGTAGGGAGCCACGTTAAAACGCGCCTTGCCGTCGGGGAAATAAAAGGGACCACTGCCCTGCGCCACAGGATTCCAGGAGCCAGGTTCAAAAAGGCGTGGCGTGCCGGTGTGGTCGTCGTCGGGGCAAGGCCAAAAGACGCCATTTTGCGCTTCCAGCTTCTCGTAGGTGATGCCAGAATAGTCAGCAATGCCTCCTTTGGACGCTCGTCCTAATTCGGCAAACATTTCAGCCGGGTTCTTAAAAGTGAACCCTTTTTCCCGGCCCAGTGCTTTGGCAATATCTTGAATGATTTTCCAATCCTCACGAGCGTCTCCGGGGCAATCCACGGCTTTGTTGATTTTGATGACGCGCCCTTCGGCTGTGGTGACGGTGCCTTCATCTTCTTCGTGCAGCGAACCAGGCAGGACAATATCAGCGTAGCGGGCGGTTTCATTGAGAAAGAAATCAATTGCAACGTAAAAATCCAGCTTTTCCAGCTGGGCACGCACAAAGTTGTTGTCTGGCAAGGAAACGACTGGGTTGAAGCAAATAGAGAGCAATCCTTTAATTTCGCCCTGATCAATTTTGCGGAAAATTTCATAGGCATCGACGCCCGGTTGAGGCAGATCATTGGGGTCCATGTCCCAGACATCAGCCACGTAGGCGCGGTGTTCAGGATTGCCCAGGTCACGCGCGCCGGGAAGCTGGTCACACTTTTGACCATGTTCACGTCCGCCCTGCCCGTTACCTTGCCCGGTGATGGTGGCATAGCCGCAGTTTTCACGGCCGATCCGCCCTGAGGCCAATACCATGTTGATCGCGCCCATGACGTTTTGCACGCCGTGGCTGTGGTGCTCGATGCCCCTGGCGTGCATGAGGAAGCTGGTGCTGGCTTGCCCCCACCACTCTGCCGCCTGACGGATGCCTTTTTCGGCAATACCGGTGACGACGGCCGTTTTGGGCGGCGTCCACTGCTCTACATGCTCAGATAATGCCTCAAAGCCAACGGTATGGTTGTTGATAAAATCGTGATCGAGCCAATCGTTCTTAATCATCAGGTGCAGGATGCCGTTGAAGAGGGCAATGTCGCGGCCTGGCTTGACGGGCAAGAAGAGGTCACAGGTGCGGGCAATGGGGGTGACGCGCGGATCAACGACGATGATTTTGGCACCGTGTTCGCGTGCTTGCCAGACGTAATCGGTGGTGATGGGGGCACACTCGGCCACGTTGGCGCCGCTAATCCAAATCAGTTCCGCGCCCAGGATGTCGTTCCAGGGGTTGGCGGCGCGGTCGATGCCGAACGCTTTTTTGTTTCCGGCGGCGGCGCTAACCATGCAAAGACGGCCGTTATAATCAATATTGGCCGTGCGTAAACTCATGTGGGCAAACTTCCCCATCAGGTACGCTTTTTCTGTCGTCAGGCTGGCGCCGCTGAGAATTGAGAAGGCATCACGGCCGTATTCCGTCTGAATGCGCTCAATCTCATCGGCAACGCGGCGAATGGCCTGGTCATAGTCCATCGCCTTAAAGCCGCCAGGGGCAGAGGCGTCTCGCTCGTAGGCGTGAAGCAGCCGGTCCGGGTGTGCGCCTTGCAGGTAGCGCTTGACCCCTTTGGGGCACAGCTTGCCCCGGTTGAAGGGAAACTCATACCAGGGTTCAAAGCCAATCACCTCATTATCTTTAACTTTAAGCTGAATGCCACACTGCTGACCACAAAAGCAGCAGTGGGTCTTGACTAATTTATCGGGCTCGACCCCGGTGTCTAAGCGCACGCCGCGCGTGTAGGCCAACGTGGGACCAAAGGGGTCTTTGACAGAAATCGAATCGAGGGAGATATTTGACATTTTTTACCTTTTGGAAGCTGGAGATTGGCGAGCTATGGTTGCTAAAATCGATAGATACCATCGCCAATCTCTTTCTCTTTTAAGCGTGGAAGTTGCGAGCGTCTTCTTCTCCTAAAGGGCCATCGCCCAGGCCGGGGTTGACGTAGGTGGGAGTAGGCGGTGTTGTGGTGTGGGTGGGTACGGCCGTTCCGCCCTGAGCTGTTTGCCAAAGCTGCCCCTGCGCTTGCGCCACTACCGCCCGGCGGCAGGGTGGGCAAATCCACTGATAATGCCCTACGTCGCTGTCTGGCACTTCATAATCGTATCCCAGCTCTTTCTCAACTTGAATCAAGTCGTTGATGTGCATCAGTGAGGAAAAAGGGTGACCGCAGCGGCGGCAGAGCGCAGCTTCTTCACGTTCGCCGACTTCTTTGTAAAAGCGCACGCCGAGCTGCGCCGGACGCTGGAAGATGTGGAAAAATTTGCCAAATGGCAGCCACAAAAAGGTCACAATCACGGTGATAGCGTGCAAGATGGCAATGAAGTCGTAAGCGTAACCGCGCATCCAGGTGTAGCTGGCGGTAAGCATCAGTCCGCTGAGACTGACGGCAAAGAGCAAAAACAGGGGCAAAAAATCTTCGACAAAAAGCTGTAGCGCCGCTGCCCCTTCATCCCGCATGCGGCGGCGCATGGCCAACATGACGCCTGCAATAACAATGAAGGAAGACCAGACCAGTCCGTGGAAGGCAAAGAAGGCAAAGATGGAATCGATGGAAAAGGTGAACGTGGGAAAGCCAAAAACAAAGGCTTGATAAAGAGTTAAATCATCGGGGATGGATTCAAAGTGCAGCCAGCCAAAAACAAGGGGAAAGGTGATGGCGATGGCGATAATGCAGCCCCACATAATGAGCAGGTGGGTGATGCCACGCAGTTTGCCACGAGCCAGGATGAAGCGGTTGATGAGAATGTCGTTGAAGACGTGGCTGACCCAGGTGCGGG
Source organism: Ardenticatenaceae bacterium (assembly GCA_020634455.1). Taxonomy (GTDB): domain Bacteria; phylum Chloroflexota; class Anaerolineae; order Promineifilales; family Promineifilaceae; genus Leptofilum. Next base: position 294,341 of record JACKBQ010000002.1, read on the forward strand.
CGTTTTGAGAGCGGTGGCCACCCTTAAAAAATGTCTGCCAACCGCGTTTCCAGTAAACGGCCGTTGGCGGGCGCTGTAACCACATAGCGTAGCGATAGGTCAAACCAAAAGTAGCAAAAAGGACGGCAACGGTGTAGGCAACGAGGGCGGCATCAAAGTGGGCCAAATTGCGCGAACCAACAAGGATGAGCAAACCAAGCATGAAGGTTGTTCCCACTCCCCAACTCGTGGCTTTAACAACTTCCTGACGCATAAGCACCTCATTATTAATCGTTGAATATTGATAATCGGCGAATTGTTACCTCTCAAATCAAACGTTTGAGAGATAATCTACAATATCATAATAATCATATAAAACAACGAGATGTTTGTTGAGGGCTGATGATTAAATAATTGTCATAAGTGCACCCTTAGTCTTACGGAACTGGGCTTTATTTAGCGGCAATTTTTTAATACCCGTCCCTTAATAACCACGCCAACCAGAGGCACTATCGTCTTGCCACCACTCGGATCCATCTGCGTGCCGATTCGCGTAAACCCATAAGGCCATAGACCCAAATATCAAGCTTAAAAAGATAAATAAGACTACGAAAACAATATCCGGCAATCCATAATAGATGTTTAAAATAAGTAGTAGCGGAATCAATCCGCCAACCAAGGCAAAACGACGATAGGTTTTGTTGCTAACTATTTTTTTCATGCGAATGTCAATTCTGGTGTATCAAAGGCATATTGCCAGATTCCGACTTGCAAGAGCTTTCCCTGGACTGTACCAGCTTCGATCTCGTAGCTGAATTCGGTTCCATCTTCTCTACCGTAGATGGCTTTGCCTAAGGCAGAATTGGGCGAAATGGGAATTGCGTCGTTTAGAAAAGATTGTTCTAGTAAGGCCAGTTCATGGGTAGTTGTAAGGACAACAGTCAACAATTCTTGTTCGCCAGAGGGATACATAAGGGTCAGAACAATTCGATGGCCAAGAGAAACCGTATCAGTTTGCTCGGGTTCTGCCGTTACCACCGCCTCCCGGAGAAAAGCCTTTATTTCCCGGAGGCGGTTTTCCATGATCTGAACGTTTGTTTGTGTTTCTAATAGAAAACCGTCCTGGAACCCATCTCCAGAATCGCCCTGTGCCAAATCAACCAACCCTTCCTGAGTTTCTGAGATCGCTTTCTCTAGCTGGTCTCTTTTGCGCGTTAAAAGCATATGACCAAGCGGTGTAATCATCGTTTCTTTGTTCATTTATCCACCTATTTAATATGATCTAATACGGCCGTTTCCTAACAAATCCATTGGGGCGGTACGGCCGTTACAAAAACTGGCTTCAGAACATCATTTTTTTTGATGGCGTAGGCTCCACCCACCGGCAGCCTGAACACCAAACGGGGCCATTGCACCAAACGCTGGGTGGCCCATGTGAGCAGTTTTACCTGACTATTGAAACTTTTGATCTATACCGGGCATTCCGCTTCATCTCTTTGCCAAATGATTAATGGCGGGGCCAGGGCTGAGGACAGCAGCATGGCATATCCCTTATGCTGCACCACATCTGCCTCTGTAATGAAGATGGGATTAAGAAGCGAATCATGGTCGATTAAAGCCGATTCAGGCAATTTAGCCACTTCACGAACCAATGCCTGGTCTAGCGCCTCCGCCAAAGCGTTGAGCGCCGCGGAACGACTTCTGACCAATATGAGAAGATTCGTTTTGGCAATGGTAGCGGGGTCTATTTCAGCTGGAGAGGTGGCCTGAGTCGTTTCTTCAATTAGATAAACAGAAAGTACGCGATCGTCGCTTGATGCCAAAAGGTAAGCCGCACCCTGCATCAAGCCAACCCTCAATCTCTTTAGAAAGAGCATGTCCTGGAACGGCCGTTCCTCATTACTTCTTTTGATTTTGACGCGAGCTGTTGGCAAATAAGCGCGATCCAAAGCATGGCTGCAAATTGTCTCCACAATATCTTGCAAATGCATCATATTGAGGTCGGCAAAGGCCACCTCCGTCTCATCCCGTACCATCATCATCATTGGCCTCTCGTAAACTGTGCCTTTATTGGACACACCTTACCATGCGGCAAACGAAAAACGCATAGATTTAGGCTACAAAGGTATGAAAAAGGTATGAAAATGTAGAAGGGGGTTCTTCTAGGCGGCCGAGGAATTGACCTTGTGCGACTCAGCCTCAGGCTGAGGATTCAGGACAGACAAGCATGTAGCCAACGCCTGTATGGGTAACAATGTGCCGCGGGTTGGCTGGATCAGGTTCTAGCTTGCGGCGTAGGTAGCGGATATAGGCACGCAGATAATCGATATCATCCCGATATTCTGGACCCCAAACCGCGACGAGCAGCTGACTGTGCAGCATGACTTGATTTTTATGCAAAGCAAGCTCGCGCAGCAGATTGAACTCAGTTTTAGTCAGGGAAACGCTCTGTTCGGCAACCGTAACGCGATAGCGTGCTAAATCAATGTGCAGCTGGCCACAAATGATTTCTGCCTGATCCGCCGTGACGGTTGACTGCATTCGCTTTAGTAAAACTCGAATGCGCGCCAATAGCTCTTTGGCGTTGAATGGTTTGGTTACGTAATCATCTGCGCCGGCATCAAAGCCTTGCAGCAGGTCAACTTCTTGATCTCTAGCCGTGAGCATAATGATGGGCACGTTGGAAAATTGGCGAATGCGTTCTGCCACCTGGAACCCGTCCAGTTCGCCGGGAAGCATGATGTCCAGGAGGATGAGGTCGGGCTGCTCCAGGGCTGCCATCCCTATGGCCGTTTTCCCATCACTGGCGGCCACAACGGTAAAACCAGTAGCCACAAGCAGCTCTTGTGCCAAGCGCACTAGCTTCGGTTCGTCGTCAACAATCAAGATTTTTGGGGAGGGTGTCATGAGTTAAAGTGTTGTCTTTCTTTATTGAGCATCGGCTGCATCTTGATCCTCACCTGTGCTTAGGCCGTGACGCGGCAGCGAAAAATGGAGCGTAGTTCCCTCCCCGATTTTACTTTCAGCCCAGATACGGCCGTTATGCGCTTCCACCAGCTCTCGGGATACTGGCAAACCCAGGCCAATCCCCGGCACTGTACGGCCGTATGGCAAGCGGCCACGGAAATATTTATCGAACAACGGGATCATATCTTCGGGGGAGATGCCCACGCCTTGATCGGCAATGCTAACCACCACGTCTTCCCTACGAATGACGCCGCGAATAACAATCAACCCACCATCTGGCGAATATTTCACCCCATTATCGAGAATATTACGCAAAACCTGCTTGAGGCGGCGCGGGTCGGCGTCTACCAGTGGAAAGTCAGGCGGAAAGTCCAACAAAAAACGATGCGCCGTTGCCCGCTGCTGCATTTCATCAATGACTTCCTGTGCCAGGCGTGATAGTCGTAATGGTTGCGGCTCGATTGCTAATAAGCCAGCTTCAATTCGTGTGGTATCGAGAATTTCGCTGATCATCGTCTGCAAATTATCTACCTCTTCAGCAATAAGCTGTAGAAACTGGCGACGCTTTTCTTCAGGCCAAGATACCTCTTCTAGAAGCATAGCAGTTACATACCCTTTGACGGCCGCCAGGGGCGTACTGAGCTCATGCGATAGGATGGCTAACGCTTCAGAACGCAAACGATCTGATTCTAGATCGTCATTGATTAATTTCGGTTCCATCATAACAACTTTGTGTCTATCTCTAGCAATCTTCAGATGGCCAGAGAACGATTTACCAGGTGACATCTCGCCACCACTTGACATATCCACTTTGTTAGCCGCAATTATATCCCCGAGCGGCAGGCTCACAAAGCGTCCTATAAACAAAATTGTCCCAGCCTGTAATAAAAAGCGCTTGACAAATGAAAAATTACGTCTATTATCTAATCTAATTAGGATTCCAAACTATTAGCGATGTTATGAATGATTTTGTTTTTGACCCCAACACCCACGAAAGTCATATTGATCACAAGATTGTGTTTGCTTTAGAGCGCCTATCGCAACTGTTTCGCATTCAATCGTGGGAGGCAAACAAGCAATTTCAACTAAGCCCGCTGCAAATGCAGATTGTGACCACCCTTCGCTTTCAGCCCCACCTGGATTCGGTAACGGCCGTTGCCAGCTATCTCCAGCTCACCAACGCCACGGTGAGTGACGCTGTCCGGGTATTGAACCAGAAGCAATACGTAGAAAAACGGCCTGACCCGGAAGACGGCCGTCGTCATCACCTCACCCTTACCGTGGCTGGAGCGAACATTGCCGAAGAACTTTCCCTCTTTGCCAACCAGATTGGTGAATTTGTGTCCCTCCTCCCCAATCAGGCTGTTTTCCTGGAATCCTTGCTGCAGTTGATGCAGCTATTACAGGAGAATGGGTTTATTCCCTTGCAGCAAATGTGTACCACCTGTCGCCACTTAGTCCGCCCAGAAGGTGACGGGGCGGCCTACTATTGCCAACTGCTGGACAAGCCCTTGGCAGCCCGTGATTTGCGCGTTTATTGTCCTGAATATGAGACGGCCGTCTGATATTTTTTTGAATTATTTAATTAGGATTCCTAATATTTTTACAAAGGAGTGTAGCTGATGAATTGTGATGTTTTTGATACGTATGTGACTAAGCCAGGCGGGGAACAAATGCATTTTGACATTATTGTGCCCTCTGGCACTCAACAGAAGACGGTGTTGACCTATGGTCAAGCCTATTTGGCGCAGGTCGGGGTTAGCGACGGCGAGGTGACAACCGAACAGTGCCGCTTTTGCCACGTGGAGCAGGCCACGCCAGAGATGCAGCAAGCGATTGAACAGAAAGGTTATTTTATCCTGGCGATGGAAGGCTGTCCGCCCGTCGCCGCCAATTAAGTGGAGGTTATGCATGAATGATATAGCTGGATACACGTACGGGACAACGGCCGTTGCCAATTCACCCATTTCGCAGGTCGAGTTTGAAAAGCTCAAGGCGACCGTTTTGTTTGGGGATGAGGATGTTCGGTATTTGCAGATGGCGGGAGAAGTGCTGGGCGAGCAGGTCGATGAGATTCTTGACCTCTGGTACGGTTTTGTTGGCTCACATCCACATCTGCTGGCCTACTTTTCCGACAGCAAAGGCAACGCCCAGCCAGATTATTTGGCAGCGGTGCGGCAGCGGTTTGGGCAATGGATACGGGATTTGTGTGAACGGCCGTATGACCAACCGTGGCTCGACTACCAACACGAGATTGCCTTACGCCACCATACCGCCAAGAAAAACAGCACCGATGGCGCTGATTCTGTGCCGATTATTCACGCACGTTACCTGATTGCCTTCATTTACCCCATCACCGCTACCATTCGCCAATTTCTAGCCGCCAAAGGGCACAGCAATGAAGACGTCGATAAGATGCACCAGGCGTGGTTCAAAGCGGTCGTATTGACCGTCACCTTATGGTGTGTGCCCTTCGTTAAAGAAGGTGAGTTTTAAGTTTAGAGGGTATCGGAAATAAGAATCAATCCGCAGATTACACAGATTTTCGCAGATTTATTGCTTTTAATCTGTGTAATCTGCGGATATTTATTGATCAGGACTTACGCACTTGCCCTTACCAGACTACAAAAGTCTCAGACCCAATGAGTGACCGTCTACAAATAGCTTCCCTTTTTTGAGGGTGATGGTCACAGGTAAAGCGCCCATCATTTCCGTATTTTATTTATGGACGCTCACTTACTCATCAAATACGGTGTCAAGCGGCGGGGTGGCATTGTTGGCGTTGTCAAAACCGATCACGCAGAGCCGGATCGGCCCGTCATCCCGCTCAATGGTGAGCGGGATACGGCGGTAGCGAAAATAGTCTTCTTCAACAGCGCAGTCGGTCATCTCTGCAGGCCCTATCTTGAACAGGTAATCTGAAAGCTCTGGGGGCTGGAAGATCAACGACACGTCGATAAAATCCGGCGTCTCCTGAACAGCGATCTGCGGCTCAAGCTGCGGTGGCGTAATGTCGATTTGGGCGATGGTGACGGTCGGGTAGTCCAGGCTCTGCCAACTGTCACCCACGGCTGCTGATTCCCCCGCCTGCACGCAGAGCAGGTAAAATCCTTCTTCATCAGGAATGGCATCGTCGATGAGCGGACTGTCGGCCAGGGTGATGGTGGGGCTGTATCCTTCAGCCGAACGACAATCTACCACCCCAGCCGCGCCCGTCTTGTAGCGATAGAAGGGCAGGGTGCCCGTCAGCGTCGTGGCCCAGGTGAGTGGCGGCTGGCCCAATGGTGAAAGCGAATCAAACGCCAACTGCTCGACTGGCGGAAGTGGGCACTCGTTTGTCAAGGAAAACTCGCCTGCTTCATCAAAACAGCTGGCAAGACCGTGAACGGGAATGGCATAGCTGCTGCCTGGGTTGGGCATTGCCCCATCTGGGGTGATTTCGCACGGCACGCCGAGGTAACAGGGGCTCATGCCCTCAACTGTGGTGTTGATAACGGCCGTTATCACATCATCCTCCGCTGAAAAGAGCGGTGACCCTGAACTGCCGCCAAAAATATCCTGACAGCTCGTGCGGTAGGTATCATTAAAATGCCACTGAAATTCGATTAAATTTGCCCGGCCCGTCAGGCGACAGCTCTCCAGGCGCAGAAAAGCCTCCTCCGTTGGCAGCCCACTGGTGGGTATACCAATCACATACACTTCCCTATCATCAGCCAGCGGCGCATCTGCCAGAGCCAGCGGCTGAACCCCCTGGGCGGTCAGCTCCCCAATCGTGGCATCCAGCTCAATAATGGCTAGGTCTGCTCCCTGCATGGTGCTGTAAGGAATGCTGCTGATGGGAACATTGATTTGTGCCGCTTGCGTATCGACAAAGTAGTTAAAAATGAGTTCGCCACCAAATTCGGGTAAAACGACAACCCCGTTAGCTTGCCACTCGATACAGTGACCGTTGGTCAGCGCATAGGCGGTTGCCGTTTCGTTTGTGCTGGTGGCGATGAAGCTGGCGGTGCAGCTGCTTGAGCCAAATAAACGGCCGATTCCACGCCACGCACTGCCCTGTCCCTCCCCATTTTGCAACAATGTTGAAGCGCCGCCATTGGGCAAGCTGTCAGCAGTGGGGGTTGGTTCAATTACGGCCGTTGGTGCCATTGTCGGTGCTACAGTTGGTGCGCTGGTTGGTGTTATGGCCTCGGCTGCGGTTTCCGTTGGAGAAGGAACAGACGGTTGGCTGCAAGCGACGAAAAGAAACGAGATTAAAAGTAGTGGAAAGGCATATTTTATATTCATAATAGGTGTTGTATTTCTATTAGGATTACAGTATCACTCTCGAAATATCATTCTCTTGTGGGTGCAAGAAACTCTATATCGGCAATGAGCAGCGCCCCTGTTAGCAACGCTCCAAATTGGAATTCAACCGCTTCAATCTGGGATAAGTCTACTGATTCAAACTCAGTCAGAGGGATTCGTATGGATGTTGGATACATCATATACGGATCATATCCATACGCCTCGCTGGGCGCAGGAACAAACATTGACGGTAAGTCTGGTGAAATATCGACTTGGCTCGTATTTCCAGACGCATCTCGCAGAACCAAGCCAAACGCTTGAGACTCACCAATTGCATTTGTTCGCATTAAGTAGTCGGGAACAGCGCGGATATGCAGGCTAGCGTACTCACGTATGTCTTGAAACTGTGGGGGGATGGTGAATGTAACCTTATCCGAGCCAAAATACATCATACGCATGTAGCCAAACTGTCCGGGCATGATGATAGGTATGTTGCAAACTTGTCCCGGTAAACAGATGCTTAAGCCATTATATGAAGCGTCAACATCACCACCTAATACATTTTGTGTTCGTTCTTCATACTCCGTTGGATACATCAAAACAAGCCGATCATCAAAGGGTATCGTCAAGGCAGTTTGCACATCTTGCCCAAATAATTCATTGGGGGCAGGGGCTGACCTATCATACAGTGGGCTCGTGCCATCATTAAACACGACATCAAAATAATTGGTTGTGAATTGAGTCAGCCACCCCTGTTGATCTTGCGGTGCTAGAAGGTCTGTGGTGAAATCAAAGCATAGGTCATAACCGAAGCGAGCATCGGGAAAGTCATTCAACGCCTTGTTAAACCCATTATGGTTCGCACGCATTAAACGGATGGAAGCCGCAATTGCGTTCCGCTCAGGATTGAGGCGTGCTGTTTCGTAGGCAAATTGTGTCCAATATTGGATTTGGTCACCATCACAATCCGGCAATAGGGTGGCAACAAGGAGGTCATCGGGCGTCGTATAATAATCCATTAGCTCTTCACTCGAACGAAAAACCCACTCTTCTCCTTCAAAATTAGCCGCAGCTGCTACCAAGAGCAAAGCATCAATATCTATTTCTTGTCCCTCATACTCACGGATTATAGATAGTGCCGCGCCGCCCCCAGCAGAATGTCCGATTAAGCCTATTTGTGAAAAATCAATTCGTCCTGCCAATGATGTGCCATAAAGTGTGTCCCCGTCCTCTCTACTTGCGATTTGAAGTGAATTGAGATGAGCATCAACTAACTGCTGCACACGGGTATTAATTGCGCCTGGACCAAAAGAGGTTGTCAACGCCGCATTTATGTTAATTGCGATGGCGGCATAACCCTGTTGGGCGAGCGCTTCAACTAAATAGTCAAATCCTAGATCAAAGCGTACTTCTGGCATATCTTCTGGACAAGGATACGGTTCCATGACAAAATTTCCACAAATGCCGTGCCGTCCATGCAAAATGATGATCAGTGGATGTGCTTGTTCGTCATCAGGTAGACCGATTATTCCTTCTAATGGCGATATAATCTCAGCATCGCCTAAGAGGGGTGTGCTTATATCTAACGTTCCCAGATTAAATTCCCTGATTATTGTGCTTGTATTTTGCCCCTCGCCATCTTGCATCGGCGTTGCCACTGGTTGGGCGGTTGGTTCATTGGTTGCAACCGGTTGCGTTGTTGCGGTTGGGGCAACTGTTGCGGGTTGGGTTGGGGATACGGCCGTTGCCATTTCTTCAGTCGGCTCGGCGGGGACACTTGTGGCGGTCTGTCCTGCCCCTTCGTCCTCGGATGACTCAGGAGTTGCACAAGCCACCAGTACAATCGCCAAAAGCATGGCGAGTAATATAGTAAATCTCTTTTCTAACCGTTGGGTTTTCATTTTTTGTTCTCCACGATAGTTTCATCCAAGGGCAACACAATCATTTTATTTTCAGGATTGAAAACGCCGCGCTCTTATCAGTGAGCGCGGCGTTTAATAAAGTATTGTAATCGAGTATGGCCTATTTTGCCGGGGCAAAAATCATGTTTCCCGCATCAGCGCCTAGATTCAGGACCAGATTACCGTCGCTATCAATCACGTAAGTAACGACCTCGTTCAGGCGTAAGATAAACAGATTGTAAAGCGACTCGGGGCCACATTCTGCCAGGGTTATCGGACCTGCTTCCAGCGTCAGGCTGCTGCCGCTAGCTGTGTATTGGCCGCCGCCGCTGTTGCAATCGGCCTGAATAGCGTAAGTGCCGTCGGTTAGTAGTTCCAGAGTATAATTTGCCGGATTGCTCACGGTGATGTCGTTGCTCTCGTCACCGCTGGCAGAATCCTCGAACGCTTGCCATTGCCAGATTCCCAGCAGTTGGTCAGAAACGGCCGTTTCCTCATCCATCACCGCTGCCACCTGCATTTCAATCACGGTGTTGCCATCTGCATCCAACAGCATCAGCTTGTCGCCATCGAGACGATAGCCGGTCACTGTTTGCAGGGCGGCCAGGAATTCTCCTTCGCGCTCGTTGCGTGCTTCATCACAGGCCATTGCCGTGATTCCCATCTCACTTAAGGTTAGGGCAGAGCCGTCGATTTCATAGCCGCCAAAGTAGCTGTTACAGCCAGCCGAGCCGGTCAGTTGCCCATCTTGAAAGACGGCCGTAATTTCCGGATCAATCACACTGCTGGTGATGGCACTTTCTGTCGTCAGGCTCTTCAATACCCAGTTTGTGCCCTCCAGGTCACTGGTAACTTCGTCAGCGAGGGCAAAAATCATGTTGCCAGCGTCGGCCTTCAGGTTCAGCACCAGGTTACCCTCACTGTTCAGCATAAAGGTAACGACGTCGCCCAAATGGGCAAGATAGGTATTAGAAAGCGACTCGGGGCCACATTCTGCCAGGGTTATGGGGCCTGGTTCCAGCGTTAGACTGCTGTCGTCGAGGGTGTATTGGCCGCTGCCGCTATTGCAGTCTGCCTGAATGGTGTAAGTGCCGTCTGCCAGCAGCTCCAGCGTGTAGTTTGCCGGATCGTCTACGGTGATGTTGCTGCTCTCGTCCCCATCGGCTGCATCCTCGAGCGCCTGCCACTGCCACACCTGTCCGGAAATGGTCACCGATTCATCCTCTGAATCAATGGCTGGCTCCGATCCTGCGCCTGCCGTACAGGCTGCACTAAAGATGAGGGCCATCATTATCATGACCATGATCCAAATCTGCTTATTAACTGTCTTAATATGTCTCATTTTCAATTCTCCTTGCTGTATCATAGCTTTATTATCGACTTTGTGAATGATTTCTCAAGCCAACATCTCTACAACGATGTCTAGGGTGAAAAGGTTTCTCAAACTAAGGCTTGGCTGATTTTCGATAGTCCACCCGATCAAATTCATCCATTAACTGCCAGGCCCAACTAAATTTGATCTGTTTATCATATCAGGAGCCAGCTTGCCAGCCGTCGGCAGCGTGTTGATTTTTTGCTCAACAAAAAAGACCACCAGTCGGTGGTCACCTCAACATTTGATGAGCGTTGGCATTAGGCGCATAAAAGCCGCCATCATCAACCCTTTCCCTGCTGTTGCTTATTTGTTAACTCAAGTTACGCGCTGACGTAGCACAAAGGTTAACATAATTATAAAATTCAGGTCATGGAAAATGCGATGAACTACCAAATCCTCGACCTTTATTCAGACTATTTGTTAAGCTCATTTGGACAAACAACCGCCACTGGCTTGGCCAGATTGGTTGATGGTGAATTCAGCCATGACCAGATAACGCGGATGCTGGGCAGTGAAAAGCTGACATCTCAGACATGGTGGAAGCGGGTCAAGCTGCAGGTGCGGCAAATGCAGCGGGAAGATGGCGTCATGATTATTGATGATTCCATTGCCGAGAAACCATTCACTGATGAAAATGACATTATCTGCTGGCATTATGACCACGCTAAAGGCGTGACTGTTAAGGGCATCAACTTCCTGACCGCTTTGTATGAAGCTCAAGGCATCGCATTGCCTGTCGCCTTCGAGCTAGTGGCTAAAACAGAAACATACCTTGACCCAAAAACCGGCAAGGAAAAGCGCAAGAGTCCGGAGACCAAGAATGAGCGCTATCGTCGGCTGCTCCAGACGGCTTGTGATAATCAGATACCGTTCACCTATGTATTCAATGACCGCTGATTCGCCAGGTCTTCACAAACGGAGATGGCTCTACCGGCGTGCGTTATCTGGTCACCAGTGACTTAACTCTGAATGCCGACCAAATCATAACAATCTACCAAAGACGGTGGAAAGTGGAAGAGTATCATCGGTCACTCAAGCAGAATGTCGCTCTCACCAAATCGCCGACACGAACCGAGACGACGCAGACTAATCATTTTGTCGCTGCGCTATGGTCGTTTGTCAAAATTGAGTTCTTAAAAGTGCGCACGAAGAAAAACCATTATCAATTGAAAAGTCAGTTGTATTTATCTGCTTTGCAACAGGCTTTTCAGGAATTGCGGCAGCTTCAGCCCGTTTCTCTGGTTGATGTCGTTGCTGCGTAACATCAGTTAGTAAAAATGCCTCGTCTCGGCCGATGGCTTATCCGCACCGCCTTTATTTACCTCATATTGGGCTTTACTTTTGGGGGGCTGTTATTGACTCATAAGGGTCTGGCGCTGCATTCGGCTTTATGGGGCTGGCTGCCGGCCCACATTGAATTCTTACTCATGGGCTGGATCGTGCAACTGACGATGGGGGTCGCCTTTTGGATATTGCCCCGGTACTGGCAGAAACCGCGTCGGCCCAAAGAAACTTACGCCCAAGTCGCTTATCTTCTCCTTAATCTAGGCATCTGGTTGGTGGTGACTGGGACAACTTTCCGCGCCGGGCGCTGGGTCTAGTTGGCCGAGTGCATCGTTGAATTGGGGGCGATTGCTTCTTTTATCCTGCACACCTGGAGTCGCATTGTGTCGCGTGAAGGAAGATAAAATTAATCATGGGGACATGTCATGTGTCTCAGTGGTCAAATCTTTTGCGATACAATGATATAACGATATATTTCATCCATTTTAAAGTGAGATTTGTGACTATGTCTTACGTTACTAGGTGAGTTTATCCGCAGAAGAAAAACCTACCATCCTGTTAACGGCCGGATTGGAAAGGGACTGCTTATGGACAACGAGAACACGCTCCTACCATTAGCGTCTGAAAACTGGTTCCCCTATACCAAACTGCAAGCGCCACAACCCGGCAGTAATCACGTCACCCGCATGCCGCTGCAGAAGGCATTGGCCGATGCCGTCCATCACCACAAACTCACTCTCATTGCCGCCCCTGCCGGCTCCGGCAAAACGAACTTGATCTCCTCTTTATGCCACAGGGGTTTACCTACTGCTTGGGTGGCCCTGGATAAGACAGATAACGACCTGCCCATTTTCGCTGCCTTGTTAGCAACGGCTTTAGGCTCCTGGCTGCCGGACAACGGCCGTTCCCTACTCGCTTTTCTGCAATCCGTACCCAATTTGCCGGAAAAAACGGCACAGTTAGCTGCTCTGCTCATTAACTCCCTACGCCCTGAGGACGACATCCCTATCATCCTGATCCTGGACGATTACCACCTCATCACTGATCCGGTTATTCACCAGTTTATTAACCACTTGCTTGAACATCTCCCCCCTTCACTGCGGCTGCTCATCGCCACTCGCCACGATCCGTCCTTGCTGCTGCCCCGGCTGCGCGCCCGGGGTCAGTTAGCCGAAATACGCCTGCCGCAGCTGCGTTTTGAAGAGCAGGAAACGGCCGTTCTCCTCAACCAGCGGCACCAGCTTAACCTGACCCCAGGCGAAATTACTGCTTTGCAACAGCAGACCGCGGGGTGGGCTGCAGGGCTGCAACTGCTGGCCGCAGTGCTGGCCACCTTCGATGATGCCGCCGAACGCGCCCGTTACATCTACCATCTCGCCCCGGCCAACCGATCCATCTTCGACCTGCTGGCCGCTGAAGTGCTGGCTCACCAGCCACCGGACATCCAGGAATTTTTACGGCAAACCTCGATTTTGCCCGAACTCACCCCCGTCAACTGTCGCGCTATCAGCGATAATCCCGATGCGCCTCACTTGCTCACGGCCGTTTACCAACGCAACCTCTTCCTGTACGCTTTATCACCCGATCATGATGGCCCCTTTCGTTACCATGACTTGTTCCGTGACTTTTTGCAGCAGCAGCTCAAAAAAGAGCCGCAGCAGTGGGTAGAACTGCACCGCCGTGCGGCGCAAACGGCCGTCAGCGACGAACAAAAGCTCCACCACCTCATCAGCGCTGAAATATGGGAAGAAGCAGCGCAGCTTCTGGAAGCGATGGCCCGGTTAGACACCGAGCGCCGCTTTACCCGCAGCAGTGTAGTGAGCGGCATTGAACGCCTGCCCGCCGACGTGCGCCTGACCCACCCCTGGCTGCTCCTCTTCGTCGCCCAGTATTACACCATTCGCGGCCAGCTAGAAACGGCCGCACCCTGGCGTGCCCAAGCCGCGACTCGGTTTCGGGAAGTGGGGGATGAACTGGGCGAAATTGAGCTGCTGGTGATTCGGGCCATGGCCGACACAGACGATAGTGACGATCTCATCAACGCCTTTCGCCAAAAAGTTGCGACAGCCAGCCACCTGATGCGCCCCGATCATTGGGCTATTTATCGCGGGGGAGAACAATGGTACGCCTTGGCTCAATACGATTGGGCTGCGGTAACCGAGCACACCCAGGCAAATATCCAGCATGCCCTAAACAGCGGCGATCCTGGTGTACTGGCTATGACCAGCCTGACCATCGGCCCGCAGCAGCTCTTTTGTGAGGGAGGCATCGCTATGTTGGAGCGTTTTGCCAGCCATGCTTTACAGGCAGCCCGCCTGGAGGATTGGATTTTACAGTTATGTGCCCAGGGGTTGCTAGGAGCGGTTCGCTTCTTTCGAGGTCGGCTGGATGAAGCAGAGCAGGCCAGCCAGGAATCCCATCGCCTGCTGGACGAGATTGGCGGCCTGGCCTGGATAGATCATCACGTCTGCTGGGCGATTTTGGCTACCCTGTTAGCCCGTCGTGCCTACCGCAGTTTTGATAAGTTTTTGGCCGCCCAAGCTCCACGCTGGCAAACACAGGATACGGCCGTTGTCTACCAACAGGGGATGATGTACCTAAACGGCCGTTCTCTCTGGCTGCGCGGCCGTACTGCTGAAGCACAGACTGTGTTGATGCAAATGCAAGCCAGCGCCGATCCTGCCGGGTATGATCTGGACGATAACCTGCGCCAGCTGCTGCTCGCCAGCCTCATCGCCATGGCCAGAGGGGAGACAGGCGCGGCCAAGCGCGATTTGCGCCAGGCCATTGATCTGCATGAGAAAGTACGTCACACCATCATGCTTACCCATCCCCGCCTGACCTTGGCCACGCTGTACGGGCAGCAAAACCGCTGGACGGAGGCCCTGGATGAATTGCGTCTCGTCCTTAGAGAGTTAAAAGCGCGGCAAATGCCCGGCGTCATCCTGCAAGAAGGGGAAAGCATCGTGCCCGTACTGCGTTACGCCATTGAACAAGGTGTGGAACGTGGCATACTCGAACCCCTGTTGCACATTTTACAGCCAAACGATGTGCCTCAGACGATCTCCCTGCCTAACTCCGATACCTACTTGACCCCCAGAGAAAGCGAGGTGCTGCACCTGCTGGCCACGGGAGCCACTAACCCAGCTATTGCTGCCGAACTTTTCATTACTGAGCGCACAGTGAAAGCCCATGTCACCCGCATCCTGGCCAAACTGGACGCCGCCACTCGTACTGAAGCGGTCACCAAAGCCAGCCAGTTAGGTCTCATTTAGCCACCAACAGAGAGGCTCGATTCCCAATATTTATTGGAAACCTCTCTCCCCCAGTTGTGTACCCCCATAATCTCATTGTGTACTATCGTACAATTTGTCTTGCCCCCTGATCAACTACCCTTTCTATCAGTTAACAACTCAGTCAGATTGGGCCAATCTCCAGATACAGAACAGAAAGGAGTGACTATGATTGACCAAATTCTATCTCCACGCCTGGTCGTGCCGGGCGCAGCGGCCATTTATGATCATATAGGCGGCGAAAAAATCCACATCCTCTTGTCCGGGCAGGAGACGGGTGGCGCGATGGCCCTCTTTATTGACGAAGTACCCCCCAATGCTGGGCCACCGCTGCATATTCATCAGCACGAAGATGAAACCTTCTACATTCTGGAAGGCGAGCTGATAGTACAGGTCAACGAGGAGCAGTTTAAGGTTTCGGCAGGCTGTGCCGCTTTCCTGCCCAGGGACGTGCCGCACACCTTTATTAATATGGGCGCCGCAACGGCGCGTGCCCTGGTGATGCTGACGCCGGGCGGGTTGGAGCGCTTTTTCGCCGAGGTAGAGCCGTTGGTGACACAGATGGAACCGGACATGACGGCCGTTCTGGGGATGGCTGCCAAATACGGCATCGAAGCGGTGGGACCACCCCTGGCCGGTCAAGTGAACGACACACCCAGCGCAGATGGCCACCCGCGGGTTGCACGCTCGCATTCGGCCATGACATTCAGCGTGCCAGACGGCGAAACCATGCAGATTTTGCTAAACAGTGAGCAGACTGCGGGACAATTAGCCTTGCTGGTTGGCGATTTCCCACCCGGCAGTGGGGCTTCCTTGCACTGGCACCAGGACGAGGATGAGCTGATTTACATATTGGAAGGGACGTTGGATTTGCAATTAGGACAAGAGATGGCCACGGTCGTTGCCGGGGCCGCTGCCTTTCTACCCAGAGGCATTGCCCATGACTTCCACAATCACAGCGAACAGATGGTCAAAGCCCTCGCTTTCATCACGCCGGCTGGCTTTGAGAACTATTTCACCGAATTCTTTACCCTTTTTGCCCAAGGCGCACTGAATGAAGAAACGCAGCTGACCCTGGCCCAAAAATACGGCCTGGAAAACAATCCATAAACCAAATTTCAAAAAACAAGTGAGGTATAACATGACAACAACAATTAACACAAACTATCAGCGGGATGAGATGGTGGCAACAAGAAACACAACTTATGCACGCCTGGGTGGATTGACCGCTTTGAGCGGCGCGATCATCATGATCATTGGAGCACTGCTCCAATTTTCATCGGGGACAGACCTGTGGGCGGCATTGGCTGGGGGCGATATGGTAGGTTATTTGGCAGCTGTAGTCGGCGTGAAGGCGCAGCTCGTCGCCAATCTCACCTTCTGGATTGTGGGGGTTTTGCTGCTGGGAACGGCCGTAAACTACCTGGTCAATTTGTGTACACAACGAGAGCCGATGGCGCAGGTTGCCAGAGTGTGTGTGGGTACGGCCGTTCCCCTGGCCATCATCTCCTTCATTGCCATGCTGGCCTTAGTGGTGCAAATTGCACCGACCACACTAGTAGCCGATACAGCGGCCACTGGTGTGGCTATCGCCAATGTGGTCGGCTGGATCGGGGCGCGTGCCGACGACCTGGCTACCGCGCTGATCATTGGTTTGCCGCCATTGTTCCTGTCCATAGCTGCCAGGGATGAGTGGATGCCAACCTGGCTGGTCTGGTGGGGCTATCTGGCTGGCGTGGTGGGATTGCTTTCGCTGGTGGTGCTTTATATGCCCGCACTGGCCGGCCTGGGTATGCTCATCATACCGTTTGGAATGGGCTGGATGCTTGCTGTTGGGGTGGTCCTGCTGCGGCGCAAATAATAAAAACAACCGCGGACGGATCAAAGCTGACTCTCATTGGCTTGCTCAAGCTGTTCTGCAGAGCCAACGTACACCCTTTAGATGATACAGTTAGTTCATGCTTACCGCAGACGATATTGTTTCAACATCTCGTTTTCCTCCAGGTTATCGGCTGATCGTAGGCAAGAAAATAGTATATGGTTTGATGATCAATGTGACCGGCACGGCCGTATCCGGACCACCCCCATCCGGTCGAGAAAAGGTCAACACCGCCTCATGCGTTCCCGGTTCCAACCCAGCAGCGTCAGCCAGCAACGTCAGGACGGTAAAGGTCGTGCCGGAAGTGATGTTCACGCTCAACCAGGCTTTATCGGCGGTTGCTTGCCAGGGGATGTCATTGACCGGGTTTTGATTATCAATACCCATGGTTGTTGTCACCACGCCGCCCATCGAATATAGCGTGATGGCGTTGGGCGCGATGAGCAGCGCATCCGGCGTTGACGGCAGATCGTCGAGTGTGGCGACCACCGTGACCGTAATGTTGTCGCTGGCCACCCCACCCTGGCCGTCATCGGCTAGCGCAGTGATGAGATGCACCCCGGCGCTCAGGCTGGCTGTGGAAAGTTGTGCGCCGTTCCCCAACGCGCCATCCAGGCTGGAATGCCAGGCCAGCGTATCGTCCATCAAGCCCAGTTCCACATCATAGGCAAACGCTTCCAGGGCCAACGTCTGGCTGATGGCGATGGTCACATCCTGGTCAGGGGTAAAAATGGTCACCTCCGGCAGGTGATTGGGAACGGTAAAGACGGCATTTGAGGTGTCGTTGGCGGTGTGAATGCCGTCGCTGGCTTCGATGCGGAAGAGGCCGCTGCTGCTGCTTACCAGACTGCTGTTGGGCGCAGCTATTTGCGTACCGGTGATGGCCAGGGCGACCGGGTTCCATCTGCCGCCGTTATCGGGGCTGTGGTACAGGTTGAAGAAGAGGGGATCGTTGTCGGCGTCTACGGCCGTCCAGGACACAGTAATTGAATCTTGGCTGAGAATTTCCCCGCCGTTGGGCGAAAGCAGCGTCACCGTGGGCGCGGCTAATCCGGCGCTGACAGATGTGAGCAAGGCGCCGCCCGGCCCTTCGATGTTGACTTGAGTCGTGCCATTGACGTAAGGAATCAGTTCCGAGATGCCGCCGTAGGCCGGTTCAGCCTCACCTAATGGCGAGGCGCCGCTGTGGCCGCTGTCCAACGAAAAGGGGTAACGTGCCAGCTCGTTTTGGCCGCTATCCAGCAAGACGATAGCATAGGCGCCAGGTGTCCGCGGCTCAATATCATCGGCGCTAAACCAAACCGACATGGGCAGCAAGGTAGAAATTTGGCCAGTTTGCAGGTTGACAGCGCCAAAGACGGCCAGGCGGTCGGTAATCTGCGTACTTTGGGCAGGAACGGCCGTTACCATATTACTGCTGCCATACAGAAGAGCGAACCGAGCGTACAAACCTTTGAAGGTAATATCACTGACCCACTGTTTGTCACAATAGGTCATCACATCATGCCAGATGGGACCCAAAATAGGATTCGTTTTTAGATAAAAAGAATCAAAGCCATAAATTGCCTGTCGGTCAAAGATATCGGCCGAGGCGCTGATGTACCCATTGGGGTGCTGCTTTACTGTACCTTTTTCACCACAGCCGTTCGGCAGTTCGCCCAGCGTATGGGAACGGCCGTAGGTATGCCCCAACTCATGCGCCCCATACCAATCGGCATACGTGCCGTCAGAATCCCAGCCCCAGCTTCCATTGCCCGCCGGGCCAGAGGCGCTCTCGCCCCAGGCACAGCCGCGCATAAAGCCATACTCATCGCTGACTAGTCCCACCAGATGAATGTTCTTGTGATAAAACCAGGTATTGATGATCGCGGCTTTGTTGAGGGATAAATATGAATTGAGCGCATTACAATTGGGATTTGTGAGGCTAAAGCTACCTTTCGAGGGATCATTGGGATCGGGAACCCATTTACGGCTGGCATTTTGCCACATGGGCAGGGTGCGTAAATAGAGATTGACCTTATTAACAGGGTAAGCCCGTTTCAGCCAGGAGTAAAGCATCCACTGATCAGTCGCCGTCGGCCAATATTCAATGCCGGTTGCTTTCGATATATAAGGTTGGCTGGCAACCACAACCGGCAGCGTAGGCGCCTGGCTAAAGAGCAACCCCCGGCTCATAAAATTGTTGGCATAGTTGGTTTCTTTCGGATTGGGCGATGGTCGCCAGGCGGAATCGATGAAGTTTAATTCGGCCGTAATGAAAACAGAGCCGTCGCGGAAGCCAGAGGGGAGTTCAAATAAAAAGGCATGGCCAGGCAGCAGGCGCAGATGATACGGTCTTACCTTCAGGTAGGGGCCACCGGGTGCAATCGGATAAACATAGGTGACCGCTGTGCCCTTTTGCACTCTGAGCCGGGCGGTGGTGAGATAATCGCCGCCGCTGCTATGGGCGTAAAAGCGGACAAAGGTGCGTTTTCCGGCAATCAGCAGAATGTTATTATCCAGATTTTGAATTTCCTGGGTGATTTCTAAATCATCCGCTACCAGATCGGTGATGGGAATAGGTGTGGCCGTTGGCGTGGGGGTTTGCGAGGGTGTGGGCGTAGCCGTAGCGGTGTTCGTGGGGGTCGGCGTAAAAGTTGCTGTCGGTGTTGGTATCGCGGTCGAGATGTAAAGGTCGTCAATGGATTCAACAATCTCCGTATCCCCATAATTAAGCATCACCCAGTCAATACTTCCCGCCGGGTCATATACCCCCATGAACAAAGTATGCTGATCCGGAACCGGCTCCATATCATACGCACAAACTTCAACGCCGTTAGCGTTAAAGGCGATCAGATTTGCTGTAATATTGCTGCCACCACTATTGCCCACATAAAAACCCACATGCGTTTGCAGCGATTCAAACTGAATCACCAGGGGCAAGTTGTTGCTGACGTTGGGAGGAACCGGCTGGTTCGTGGCCACATTGAAACCCGAGTGGGCCAACACAGAAGCGGTGGCTGCAACACGCTGCTCGCCGCTATTTTCGAAAATCACGCCGTGTGACGTTTGATAAAAGCTTCCAATAACCTCGCCATCCGGCAGTTCGTCAAAGTCGATTACGGTTGGCGATGGGATTTGGGTCGGGTCTGTCAGCGGCGTGCAAGCGTTAACTAATGCCGGCGATTGCGGTGTTGTTGTACTGGCCTTGGTGGTTAAGGCGATCAAAACAGGAATGAAGAACAAGATTATACCGAATCTAGGAAAGGATTTTGCTGTCACAGGACACCTCCAAAGATCATCACATAATCAAGATACAGCCGGGATTAGTTAATAAACGATCATAAAAGCATCGATCTGATCTCTCTGTAAAGACTTTCTCCATTCAGGTGAAGCCCTTGTTCTCTTAAACCAGCAATCTCAACAGACGGCATTATTTGCATTGGGCCTGGCATAAAACGATGGAGTATATTTTGTGACACGACGCCACGATGGCGAGCGTAACGGCTTTCGGCAAAGCTAAGGATCTGCCAGGCATATTCATAGTTTTTCGCAGAACGGTGGGCCAGCAAAACGGCTGTTAAATCCAGGCAGGACACACGCCAATAATGAGGCGTTTGCAGCGCCTCAGCCGCATATCTTTCCGCTTGTTGGATGTTGCCCAGCGCCAGATTGGCCCAACTCGACCAAATAAGCGCATCTGAATATTCGATAGCCAAAGATAATGCTTGAGCCGTGTGTAAATAGGCCTCTGCCAGTTCCAGCGCTTCCTGGTAACGGCCGTTCACCAATGCAACGCGACTCAACACCCCCTGGGCAATGGCAACTCCCCTTCGATGGCCAAGTTCCTGACACAATTTTTGCCCTTCTTCTGCTTTTTTTGCTGCTATTTCAATATCTTCGTCTGCCTGGAGCATGGCAAAAATGACCGTCCACAAGGCCACATTGCGACGAGCGCCCAACTCGTTCAGAATCGCCAATCCCTCTTCAAACAACGCCAGCCCTTCCAGGTTTTGATACCAATCGATTTGAGCTTGCTTGATTTTAAGCCGGGCCATGCCGCCCCGATCGGCTAATTGCTCATAGGCAGTATAGCTTTGGCCCAGGTATTCAATCGCGTTTTTCGTGTGGCCGCTAAACATTGCCGTCCCGGCTAACCCTTCCAACGCCGTGGCAATGCCGACAACATCTCCTAAGCGGCGGCGGAGATGCAAACAGTGGCTAAACCATTGTTCGGCCAAAGGATAATCTCCTGTGCGCCAGGCTCTGACGCCCAACTCAAACAATACATTGGCCTCTCCCCACTGACTGCCGGCCAAACGATAGAGGGTCAGGCTTTGTTTGAACTGTTGGTCGGCCACATCATGGTTTCCCAACCCTTTGGCCACAATACCCAATTCTAGCAGCGCCGCAGCTTTATCGGCGCTGCTAGCTCTTTCGGGGGCATTCACACCGGCCAACAGCGCCAAACTGCGTTCCAAGTATTGCTGCCGTGAGGGAAATGCGGGTTCAAATATCGCTTGCCAATACCACAAACGGGACAGCGCCTGATTCGGTTCCTTTTTAACGACCGAAGATTCCAGCCGCTGAATTGCTGAACTAAATACCTCCAGGCCTTCAGCATGACGACCGCGCCGCAAAAAATACAGACCCAGGCTGAAAGCGGCATCGGCCAATAGGGACGCCAATCCAGTCTGTGCCGCCCAATTCCAGGCAGCCCGGATATTGTCCAGGTCTGCTTTGATGCGGGCCATTGTTTCTCGCTGCCGCTCCCCTTGAAAATTTGAGGCTTGTTGGTCTAGCCAGCGGCAGTAATAAGCGGCGTGAAGCTGCTGGAGGTCGGCAATGTCTGACTGCTGCGCCAGTTTCTCAGCACCATACTGGCGTAAAAGCTCATGCTGGGTGTAGCGATCAGTCACCCGATCATAGCGGAGAAGGGATTTGCCCACCAATGATGAAAGCAGGCGTAAAACGGCCGTTGGACTTTGCTGTCCACCAGCGACGGCCCGGACAGCGGCCCTGGTAAACCCGCCGCGAAACAGGGACAGACGTTGAAACAATGTTTGCTCTGGCCAACTCAACCGTTCCCAAGAAGCGTCAAATACGCTGTGCATGCTGCGGTGACGGTCCGGCCAATCGTGCATTTCCGTCGTCAGAAAGTCAAGATTATGCTGAATTTCGGAAGCGATTTCGGCTAGAGGCAGCCATTCGATCCAGGCCGCCGCCAATTCCAGACCGAGGGGTATGCCATCTAGCAAACGACAAATCGTAATCAAGCAGGGCAGTTCATCAGAAGTTATGGTGAAATCAGGCTGTATGCGGCGGGCGCTTTGCAAAAACAGCTGCATGGCCGGGAAGTTGGTTGAATCGGCTTCATTCTTATCAGGGCAGAGCAAGCCATCAAGCGGAAGGCAACGCTCCATTCGCAGATGCAGCCGCTCGCGGGAGGTGATGAGTAGTTTGAGTTGAGGGGCGTGTTGGAGCAGGTTCAGTAATATGGCCTTGCCAGGCGGATATTTATCGCTGTCCAAAAGCTGTTCAAAGTTATCCAAAACCAGCAAGAGTTGTCGAGATTGCAGGTAGGCGAGCAATTGTTGAGCATCGGTATGAGACATGTCGTTCTGGTCAGGGGCGATGGGTAAGACGTGGGCGATGGCTGACAGAAGTTGTTGGGCTGTATTGACTGCGTTGAGGGGAACGAAGTAGACGCCGTGTGGGAATCGCTCTGGGTGATGCGCCGCCTGGCTGGCCGCACAAGTTAACGCCAGCCGGGTCTTACCAATGCCGCCCACGCCGGAAATCGTAACCAGCCGCACGGATGGTTCAGCCATGAAGTGGTCTAGCTTTTCCAGTTCTGTCTGGCGGCCCACGAAGGGAGCAGCAACGGTCGGTAAAAAGGTCGTTACCTGCTGAGCCGGAGAGAGGGGAACAGGATGAATAGCGCTTTCTTTTTCCGGCAATGTTGTCTTTCTTTTAGCGCGTATTTGCTGGTAAAGGCTGGTGGTTTCCGTGTCTGGCGCAACGCCTAACTCTTCGCGCAGCAGGCGATGGCACAGTTCATATTGGTTTAGGGCGGCTGTATAATGGCCGGTTTGAGCCAGGAATTGCATCAGCCGCCGGTGGGCGGATTCTCGCCAGGGTTCCAGGTCTAGTTGTCGCCGGACGTAAGGAATAGCCTGAGTTGTAACGCCGTTTTCTTGATGATAGTCGGCTAACATGGTTAACGCTAACAATGTTTCTTGCAGCAGCCATTGGCGCCGGGCTATGGCCCAATCATCAAAGGCAGCGGCTTCCGGGAGGAAGAATCCGGGCAGAAAATCGCCACGGTAGAGGGCAACGGCCGTTTCCAATCTGCGGCAGCAGTCAAGACAAGCGGATAAGCGCGGGTGTTTGTGTCGGGAGACGGTCGTTAGCGCCCCTTCAAAATCCAGGACATCCACCCTAACCTGGTTGGCATCT
The DNA here is from genome assembly GCA_020634455.1 of Ardenticatenaceae bacterium. Taxonomy (GTDB): domain Bacteria; phylum Chloroflexota; class Anaerolineae; order Promineifilales; family Promineifilaceae; genus Leptofilum. Next base: position 317,744 of record JACKBQ010000002.1, read on the forward strand.
AAACCCACCAAATGGCGGTCAATTTGCAAAATGGCCTGGTCATTTCCCAACGTCTGGCGCAGGCGGTGTAAAGAGAGGCGCAGGTTGGTCAACGCCTTCTGGTCATCCATCTCTGGCCAAAACAAACCAGCTAAACTTTCCCGCCGGTGCGGGCGGCCTGATTCCACGGCCAGATACGCCAGCAGCGCCCGGATTTTGTCGGTGCGGAAGGCGGTGAGGGAACGGCCGTTTTGCAATATCTGGAATGTACCCAGCAGTTGGAGGCGTAATTGGGACATTGTTTCCTAATTATAAGCGATTTGGCAACGAGTTGGATACGGTCTTGTGGCATTCTGTGGGAATAAAAAGAGTGATTTTAGAGTGATATGCACGACAGCCCATCTGGTTAAGTTCAGAGAATGGCCTGTCAATCAAAAGGAGAAAATGATGTCCCAGAAAATTTTGCAGATCAATTTCAAGTTTCATGTGTCCCGTGCCGAATATGAAACGGCCGTCGCCCCTGTGGCCGAACCTATTGCCGCTGTGCCCGGCCTGTTGTGGAAAGTTTGGTTATTGAACGAAGCGGATCAAGAAGCCGGCGGCATTTACCTGTTCGCGGATGACAAAACCCTGGATGCTTACCTGAACAGCGAGATCGTGGCCGCTATCGTCAGCAACCCTATCTTGAGCGATTTTAGTGTAAAGCAGTTTGCAGTAATGCAAGATGTGAGTGAAGTGACGCGGGGGCCGGTGGGCGAGTCTGTAAGTCTGGAATAAGATGAACGGCATTGCCAGAATCATAGACTTGCAAATGAGAAAACTGGTTTATCCCCAAGATTGTAGAGGAGGTAGTCATGAATAATGTAAACGGCAAAATCTTGATAAAGAAAACCAATCAAGGTATCCCTGATTTAATAGTTGCCTTATATGACCACGATCCATCTCAACAAATGACGGTTACTCATGTAGATTGGGCCAGTATTTCATCCGCTTGGTTAGATAGCTTAGGAGATCGGATTGGATCAAAGATAACAGACACCAATGGTTATTTTGAGTTCAAGTTCGAAGATGATGAATTTCAATCTGACGATCAGGAAGTTCGTCCAGATTTGATATTGATCGTATTCGCGCCCGAAGATAGCCAAAGTGTCGAACTTCCCATTCCCTTACCACCACAGCAACGAATCCTGCATTATTCAAGCTTACCCCGTCAGAATGCTGGGAAAAATGAAGCTTATGTAATTCGCCTTCCCCAAGCTATCCTTGACAAATTCGAGATTCGTTATTCAGAAAATTCTATAGATGAGCGCCAGAAGAAAACTGCAATTTCTGCTTTGGAACGCTCTTTTGAACTGGCAGATATATTAAGAACCAAGCTAGATGAACGAACCTCAAAGCGCTTGTTGAAATCGGATGAAGCGGCTACAAAAACGGCCAAAATACTGGAAAACTTCTCTCTTTCCGCGATACCCCAGAAACTCCGCAGTGATCCAACATATTATGCACTTGGTGATAATTTGCAAGAGAAGCAGGGTGCGGTATTTCAGCGAGGTATTGAACAACTGCAACAATCGGGGAAGAAAAAATCTTTACGAATACGCTTATCGAAAACAGAGGCCCAGACGTTGGGCATTGAAATTCTGGATGACGGCTCAATTGCTGATAGCAGCGAGGTTTCTACAGAAAAGCTAATTACCTTTATCAGAGACAGAATAAATTCCACCTCTCTGGAAGCGGTGTCGCTACCCATTGACAAACTCTATCAGCAGGTGGTCAAAGCCAACAGTTCGTTGGAAGAGATTCTTGGTATGGAGCCAGCGCAGACAGACGCTGCCCCAGATAGCCCATTAGAAACCGAATCCCACCCCGTTGATAATAATGGAGGAACGCATCATGGATGATTTTGTTCAAACCCATATTTTGCAATTAATGTCTGAGATTACTCATCCGGAAACTCCAGTTAGCTATCAGGCAGATATAATGCGCCCTATACAGGGAGATATAAGTGAAAACATCGGGCAACTGGAATTGACTGGCGGCCCGGCCGATGTGACGGCTTACCACGATTTTTACAATCTACAGATTGCTTTTGAGCACATCTGGACCGAGATTTTTGATAAAGAAACCGTAGGTGTGGCCAGGGAGTTTTTTGAAAAATGGATCAGATTTGACAACCGCGTCTCCGGGATGGATTTACCTGAGTCGGTTCATTCACCAGAAGACATAGAACCACTGATAGAGAAATTCAATGCTTATTTAGAAAGATTGTACGCAGCAAATCCGCCGCCAGCCAATGTGAAGGAACTCATCCCATCAATCACCTCCATGCAGTGGAATAATCTGGATCCGTCTGACCAAGAGCAATTGATCATTCTGGCAGAGAGACGGGAGCAGGTTTTATCAGAATGGGAAGCCGATCATCGTAGAAACGAAAATATCGGTGAAATTCGTACCGATGCAGGTGAGATATTGTTGCGAGCCGGGGATAATCCTACTAGCCTGATGACCACATTGGTTGATCTACGTAGTCGTCTGAATGAAATCTATAAATTCGATATTTTTGCGCCAAATTCAATTAACTTTGGCATTCTGACTGCCTACCGCCAGGCCTGGAAACCTTTGAATTACCAGGTAGGCGAACTGATATCCACTATACCCTTGTCGCCGAAAGAAGAGCGAACCTACGCCAAGAAAAAAGTTGTCAAGAAAAGCCGGGCGGAAAAGGAGATTGAAGAGGCGCTGAGAATCCGCAAAGAAGTCTCGGCTGATACCTTACGCTCTGATGCAGAGATTGTGAACAATGCTAGCCGCAAAACAAACTTCAAGGCCAGTACTGAGGGGGGAGTCAACTTTGGAGTGTGGAATGCAAGTGCCAGTGCTGGCCTTGGTATCGATGCAGGACAGGAGTCCAGTCAAACCAAGAAAGATTTTCGAGAAGCGACGCTCAAAGCCGCAGCAGAGTATAAACAGGAGCGCAAAACAGAAATCGAGTTCTCTACGGCCGAAGAATTTGAAGAAACCTTTTCTGGCAAAATCATAAATCCCAATGATGAACTGCCGGTAACGTACCTATTTTATGAGTTACAGCGCCGTTACGAAATCAGCGAGCGTATACACCGCCTGACGCCAGTCATCTTGGTGGCAAACGAAGTACCCGCACCCCACCAAATTACCGAAACCTGGCTTCTGACCCACGAATGGATACTCCGCCGCGTCATTTTGGATGACAGGTTTGTTCATGCCCTGAATTTACTAACCGAAAGCGTTGTAGGAGATGAACTCTCGCTTGAAATCCTGCGAGCTAATCTCGATCAACTGGCTCGCCTGATCGAGGAGACCAGAGGTCAGTTGGAAGGGGTAAATCAAGCCATTGCTGAGGCTTTAGAAAAATTCCGCGCTGCGAACACGGGGCTAATAAGAAGAACTTCTGATGATGATGATGATGAATTGATCGAAGCATCACGCCTCAGAGTAGAAGCAGAAAGGGAAGAATACGAGCGGCTTAAGCGACGGCGCGATGAGCTTCGCTCAGAGGGAGCCGGTTTAGTGGCCACCAAAAATGAAACGGCTGCTCAATATGCTTTGGCTGTTAAAACCCACTTCAATCACCAAACAGAGATTGCCAGCCTCAAATTACATATCAAACAAAATATTATTTACTATATGCAAGCCATCTGGGACTACGAGCCACCAGATCAACGTTTCTTCAGACTATACAATATCAAAGCACCGAATTTTCAGATTCCATCCTTAGCTTCAATAGTCCACGAGATTGCCGGAGGATCTCATATATCCGATTCTCTTATGGCAGAAACCGGATCATTGGGGCTAGATCCTGGGCTTATCGGAGTCATATTAGCAACCGCAGCAGAAGGCGCGGATGAAGAAAGGATGCGCGAGCTAATGAACGCAGCGGCGGGCGTTGAAACTGAAGTTCCTTCACCAACAACGGATAATCCCACAAAACGATTGGTTGAAATCGCCGATATAGACAATCTGTTAGGCTATAAGGGCAACTATATGATTTTTCCCCTCAAAGAACATAACTACCTGACCAATTACATGGCCCTTGATTATATGGATTACTTTATGGACAAGATAGTCCTGCGCGACCCGGATGGGACTGGCAGCTACACGCTGGACGAACTCATAAACTATGTACGCAGCGTCTACGAAAGCTTCCCGGCGGGCGAGTTCCCGGGTGCACTTCGTGAGGAGTTCCGCAACTTGCTCAAAGCACGCCTGATGGATCCCCGACCAGAGATGGATGAGATTGTGGTGCCGACTGACTCGCTTTATATCGAAGCCCTGCCGGGTTCCCATCCATTACTTGAAGATTTCAAGCTGCTGCACCGGGCGGCGGATGTCAAGAAAGTTCACGCCGAAGTGCGCCACGCCGAATTGGAAAATCTGCGGTTGGCGGCCAGGCTCATCGCCGGGGAGCGCGAAGATCCGGATGTTGAGAAAAGAATCGTCGTTGAAGGCAGTGAAGATGTACATGTTGATCCGTAAATAATGGCAAAAATGGGTTTGAATGCTACTTTACGAGGACGAGGAAAGCGATGAGTAACGGCCGTGCTCGGGACAGTGCTGGCTTGACAGTACCAGACGCATTGAGAAGAAGCGCTTCCGAAGAAAATCGACTTGCTGCCCGCGCTTCGGATGATTTCAAGATGATTAGAGTCCGAATGAATGCGTCTGATTTAGCAGAACAACGATCAACTGCCAACACCCTGGCAGCTAATCCACCAATTTCCAACAGTGCTTCTGCCGTCCAACGCTGGACAATAGACACCCAGACCGTTACTCGATTCAGAGCCTCAGAAATACCATCGGTTGCCGAGCGAGGTACAACGTCCGGAACGGGCCAACAGACTGCTCGCCGGGTAGTTGTCACTTCTCAGGAATTGGACTTGATGAATCGTCTCATTATGAATTTCGGCGATTTTGAGTTTTTTTTGCGCCCTATGCTCCCGGCAATTTCACAGGCTGTGGGAGGGCCCCTAGTCGAAAGATATTTAATTTCAATTGCCATGCGAGTTTACCGCTTTATTGAGCAATATCCGCCGTCACAAATTATAAAAATATCAACCATCGTCGAGTTGCTCGATTTGTTTGATTTGTATTTGAACCAAATTAGAGCGAGTTCGGCAGTTTTGGCAGTTGCTCGTCGAGATTTGCGGGAATTCTTCCAGCCTTTTCTCGCTGACCTAGAAACTATTCGTAATCAACCGGGGATTGAGTCCGAACTGGATAGTTTACGCAGCGCCAGACAACGGGAAAGTGAGCGAGAGCAACAACAAAGGGAGGCAGAACAGTGGATTCAGTCAATAGTTCCATATCCCAATAACCCCGATTCTCGAATATATGTAGGCGAACGCCGTGGGACGTGGCGAGTTTCCCGAATCAACCGCAGGGGTTATCTGTTTGCAGGTAGTATAACTAGCGGACGTGAAATACGTCACACCTTCGATGAGTGGTATTTCTTGCGTACTGTAGTCAACGTTGCCGAGGCGCCATGGATACAATTTGGCGAACAAAGTGTAATCGTACAGTTTTTTTATGGCATCTTAGAGGGTTTAGGTGATAGTGTACGCGGAATCTTGGAAAGTATTACCAAGATCAATGAGACCTTAGAAAGTATTGCACAACTCTATTCCGATCCACTGGCAGCATTGAATGCTTTTTGGGATTCTATCTGGGAGTGGTTTAAACGATTTGGAGACTCCTTCGGCCCTGAACGAGCCAGGCAACTTGGTCAACTGATTGGTAGTTTATTGTTTGAAATTATTCTTACCAAGGGATTGGGCAGCGTAGCTGCTGTGAGACGAGCCGATGAAGTGCTACGGACACTCAGGCAGGGCAGCCAACGCGCTGCTAGATTAGCACTTCAACGCCTACGCTGGGAAACTGCTGAACTGCTTAGGGATACTCGCGGTAACCTGCTGTTGAGAATACGCCATCCCAGAGCTGTCTTTATTGCACCTCAAGTAGAGAGAAGGTTAGTAGCTCAATTGAGGCAGATGACCATCCGTCGAAGTATTCCATTACCAACGCTGGCAGAACACTACATTAAAATGTTGGTTGGTGATGGGCATTTGCGTCAATTAATGGGGAATGTTCAGGAAATCATACGTGGTCACCTGAGGCAACCTCCTGGAAGCGGGAAAGATTTATGGGCGTTTCGGGGAGACGGCGGGCCATTGCCTATCGAGGTAAAATATACAGGGAGAGAATATACCAGATCAACTAACAATCTTAACGAAATTAATCTTGATAATGATTCTTTTAAACGAAGAAGCCGTTTTGCCACAGGTTTTCAGGCTTCGCCTGAAGGTGATGTGTCCGACTGGCTTAACTGGCTTGCAGAAAACAGATCAGAAGCCACAGACTTGGTTGATCGCGGACTACTCGATAATAGATGGCTTAACGAAATGTGGATCAATAAGAATGGAAGACAATATTTCCAGCAACGCGGCAATCGATTTGTCGTTGTTGTTAGTCCCGGTGGGATGGCCGGTCTTACAGAAAGAGCATTTGGACGAATACGCCTTCCGAAAGAACAGTTGATACGTGTGGCTGAACCAGGCGTTTAGGATAGATAATATGATGTGGCTGGTTTCGCCGAATGACAGATTGAGAGAGCGGCTTATTTTGGCGAAAAGTCAATCCTATAACCAGTTTGAGGTTGAAATAGTCTTAGATCAGTGCAATCAAATTAGATGAATGCGTTTTAAAAGTACGCGATAGATGATAGATAATCTAAACAGTATCGGTATCGTCAGCCATCCCGCTTTGAGCGATTTCAGTGTGAAGCAGTTTGAGGTGATGGCTGATGTGAGTGAAGTGACAAGAGGGCCGCTGGCAACGGCCGTTAGCCATTAATTGAAACTTTCAGCTCAAGAGAAAGAAGTGAATCATCATGGCATATTTAAATAATCACGGAGTAAAAATTTATTACGAAGTTGAAGGACATGGCCCACCTATCCTCCTGGCTCATGGTGGCACAGGCGACACAACTTATTGGCGTGGTTATGGATATGTCGATCGATTAGTTGACGATTACACGGTTATCCTTTTTGATGCACGGGGGCATGGTAAGAGCGATAAACCCCATCTTATTGATGAATATGAGCCAAAAAAAATGGCGGAAGACGCCGTAGCCATTCTTGATGCCCTCAAGATTAACATCGTTCATTTTTGGGGATATTCAATGGGAGGTTATACAGGATTTTATCTGGCCTATCTTTATCCAAAGCGAATCAAATCTGTAATCGTGGGTGGTAGCCATCCCTACGAGATGGATGGTTCTGATTTGTTGGGACTATTCCAACTAGGGATTGAAGAAGGCGCGGATGAAGTAGTCAAGGCAATGCAAAAACACATGGATGTTTCTCCACAGTTTGAACAACGACTTCGATCCCTCGATTTCCAGGCTCAAGCTGCATGTGTTCAAGGTTCATCAAACAGAAAGAGCCTTGCCGAACAACTTCCCAGTATGAAAATGCCCTTTTTGCTCTATGCCGGCGATCAAGATGGTGATTATTTACTCGCGAAAAAAGCCGCCCCAATTCTACCAAATGCAGAGTTATTCGGACTTCCTAACCTTGATCATGGCAGTACGAGTGGTGCAGTCGAACTGATCATACCAAAAGTCAAAACTTTTCTCGCAGAAATAGCATGAGACATGCAAAATACAGATGAAATAATATTAAGGACTAAAGCAACCCAACCCCGACAGAAGCTGACCTGCAGCGGCTTAGACGAATTTTGTCTCGCATTTGGTTGAGGAGTTTCTCTGGCTGCAGATATTGTGGAGGCTATCAGGAGGATACACATGTCATATCGAGAATCAATCAACACACACTATGGGAAGCCAGATCTCACGGCTAGAATCCTTGATCATCTCCAGCGTCAGGGAATCGAACTGGAGCACCTGAAATGGGAGGACCTAATCGACTTTGATCAGTTCCACGGCGGCGGGATGAAGTCAACGCTATGGTTGGCAGAAGCAACAGGTTTAGGCCCAGGCATGCGTGTGCTTGATGTCGGTGCCGGCATCGGAGGCACAGCACGAGTGTGGTGCACAAAGTTCGGGTGCACGGTCTTTGGGATCGAACCGGCTGAGGAGTTCTGCAATGCCGCAGAGAGGCTAACCTCGCTCGTTGGTATGAGCGACCAGATTAATTTCATCTGCGATGATGTGGCTGAAGTTGAGCTTCCCGACAACTCATTCGATGTGGCGATGTTCGTAAACACCCTGATGAACATCGAAGATGAGGCGGGGATATTTCGGAAGGTTTATCGATCTTTGAAACCAGGAGGGCGGTTGGCCATCACCGCACGAACTGCCACGCCGTTGACCTATGAAGGCTTCCTTTATCCCTGTCCATGGGCGTCGGACCCCTCGACTAACTTCCTGGCAACCGCAGAATCAACTCACGCTGACCTTATTGCCGCTGGATTTTCTGACGTCGTGTGGGAAGCAACCCCCGGCGAAAAGTCAGATGAAACGCCGCCGACACCCATAGGTCCTGCGCCATTCGGGTTGATAATGAACATCGATGTGGTCGCGATGAGGAGAAACAACCAACTCAACACCAGCGCCGGAAGACTTGGAAGCCTTAGAGCCGTTGTTCGCAAGCGTGTTTGATCGATGGAGCTTGTAGAGATTCCGGTGATTCAGTGAAAGAAACAGTGAGCTAGCATGAATGATTTTCCAGCTTATACATTGGTTGATACCGAGACTCGCCGCATCGCTTCTCATTTCGTGGAGCAAGCGTTTCAAATCTCGGTCGCACTGCCGAATGAAGCTGCTGTGAGTAAGCAGCACCTCTTCAACAAAACATCCAGTGAAAAGGCGCTCGTGTTTGCCCACCACTTCCCGCCTTTTCCGAACCTTGGTTACATCAGCAAACGCGGCATTGGCTGGGAGTGGCAGCCTGTTCAGGCGGCAATCTCAGCGTGAAGCAGTTTGAAGTGGTGGATAAAGTGAGTGAAATGACAAAGGGGCCGGTGGGAACGGCTGTTAATCATTAAATAACAAATACGAAACAGTGATTTCTGCAATCTCAATAAATTTGGAGGTAGAAAATGACAGTAAACAATTAGACCAGCTATAAAAAGTCGGTAGTGGTCGAAAAGTAAGTGATGGGTAAACTGAATACATGATCCAAGAAACTATCACTCACCGCTGTCGCGTCTGCGACAGCACCAATATTGTTAAAAATGGCACCAATCGTTGCGGCAATCAGCAATACTGGTGCAAAGATTGTGGTGCTCGGCGTGTCTTGCAGCCCAAACGCCATCCATCATCTGAAAAAAAGAAACTGCACTGAATGTTTACAAAGAACGAGCCAGCATGCGCGGTGTCCAGCGTGCCCTTGGTGTGAAGCGGCATACCCTGGCTCTCTGGCTGCTGGAACTTATTGCGCGTCTCCCAGCGTTTCGTACCTCAGTCGAGCCTGCTAGGTCCGACGACGTGCTAGAACTAGATGAACTCTGGTCCTTTGTCGGCAAACGGCAGCAAAAGCGATGGCTTTGGGTAGCCCTTTGTCGTCGGACACGCCAAATCGTTGCCTTCATCATTGGTGACCGCAGTGCCAAGCCCTCGGTTGAAGCCTCTTTGTCGAAGTAGGCTGGTGCCGCCTGAATGACAGCTAACGTAAATTCTGGAAAACTGGTCATAGATTATCCTCTCAAGATTATTTGAATGGCCAATATCGACGTTTTTCATTCTGTGCTTTTAGGGTATCTCCCAGAAACGTCCACAATTGTCCGCTAAGGGAACGAGCGGTTCACAGAACCGCGGGAATTCAGGCGGTCGAGCAATTTACTGAAGGAAGGCATGTTCTTGGGCGAACCCGCCATTGAGGTCCGGTGCCCTATGTTTCTATCGGAACATCTTCAAGATTACCCCACTCCGCCCAAGAGCGATCATACTCCCTTACGTTTGGGTACCTTAGGAGTTCTGTCAAAACGAACCAGGCATGTGTGAAAAGTCCGCCTCGTAGACAATAGGAGATTATTTCTTTGTCTGATGTTATCCCCAGACCATCAAATAATCCCTTTAGTTCTTGATGGGACTTGAAGGTTCCATCCTGGTCAACTGTAGGAACTCGCCAGCCTGTGAACGACCCATCCGATGCTAACTCCATTTTAGCTGGCAGGTTGATTGCGCCTGGAATGTGACCCCCGTATTTTGTGGTCGGATGAGATTCACCAGAATACATATCTGCCGGACGCGCATCGATTAATAATACACCATCTTTCCCAAAGGCGCGCAGGACATCGGAGCGGCTAGCTCGCCGCCCCCAATCCGGCTCCAATGCCTGGTACATGGTAGGTGGATAAGTTGGTATAAATTGCTGCAAAGGGCGGTCTTCAGCCAACCATTTCTCGCGGTCGCCGTCCAATAGACGAACAGCCTTGTGCCCATAGTACATCATCAGCCAGAACTCAAATGTCGCCGAGAAGTTATTCATGCACCTTCACGAGACACAATCCGTTGCGTGATCCTTATTCAGTTTAATGAATAGTCAGATTGATTCCTGACTTACTCCAAAATCTGACCCAACTTTAAGAACGATAATCTGGTGTGTCCTTCCCAAAAGAGCTAATCCTTTTTTCGGTAGAAGAATTCAAAGATCACTCCCTTTTCATCCTTTGTGCTGTTTATGACGGATGGATAAAGTGCCTTTTATTCGATATTCTCCATATCATGGAAAAAGAGAAGCGTCGCATTCTTCTGATTGGAGATTCACTGTTCACAGATTCATTGGTGCAGTTGCTGGCTGACGTAGAAAACATTGAATTGATTGGCACGGCCGTTTCCCCCACCTTCGCCATAACGGCCGTTGCCAAAGCCGTTCCCCACATCATCATCATCGCCAACGCCAGCGAAAACACCGAAACCAATCTCCAGCCCCTTCTTGCCATGTTTCCAGCCATCCTCATTATTCATGCTGATCTGAACCAGGATTACGTCCAAATCATCACCAGCCGCCGCGTCAGTGCCCGACGTACCGACCTGTTGGCGGCTATCCAAGAGTTGTCAATCAGAGATTAAAGATTGGAGTAAACCCTATGAACATATCCCGTCGAGACTTTCTTAAAATTAGTGGTGCAGTGAGCGGTGCAGCGCTGGCCAAATACATACATTTGCAACTATTGGAGCCAGTAAATGTGCAAAATCCCCTGGCCGCTTACCCTGACCGAGGCTGGGAGCAGATCTACCGCAACCAATATGCCTACGACTCCTCATTCACCTACGTCTGTTCGCCCAACGATACCCACGCCTGCCGCCTGCGGGCTTTTGTGCGTAACGGGGTCATCCTGCGTTCGGAGACGAACTACGATGTGGGCAACTACAGCGATTTGTACGGCAACACCGCCACCGCCCATTGGAACCCACGCGGCTGCAAAAAAGGGCAAACTTTCCACCGCCGTGTCTACGGCCCACATCGTCTGAAAGGGCCAATCATGCGCCAGGGCTGGAAGGATTGGGCCGATGATGGCTACCCTTATCTCGATGCGGCCAATCGGGACAAATATAAATTCACCGCCCGTGGCGACGACGTCATGATCCCCACCTCTTGGGAGGAAGCCAACCGTTACATTGCTCGCGGCATGATCGCCATTGCCACCCACTACTCTGGGAATGAGGGAGCGGAACGATTGCGCGCTGATGGCTATCCAGAAGAAATGATTGCCGCTATGAATGGGGCGGGGACACGGACGATGAAATGTCGCGGCGGTATGGGGCTGTTGGGTGTGATTGGCAAATATGGCATGTACCGTTTTTCCAACACATTGGCCTTGCTAGATTCCCACGTGCGTGGCACAGATGAAGAGACAGCATTAGGTGGTCGTCGTTGGTCTAACTACACCTGGCATGGTGATCAGGCTCCCGGCCACCCTTTCACTACCGGCCTGCAAGCATCTGATTGCGACTTCAATGATTTGCGCAATACCCGGCTGCATATTCAATGTGGCAAAAATCTGGTGGAAAACAAGATGGCAGAGTCTCACTTTTTCATCGAGACGATGGAGCGGGGAGCTAAAATTTACACCATCACCCCGGAATATTCACCACCAGCGACGAAGGCTGATACCTGGATTCCAATACGGCCGTCTACCGACACCGCCCTCTTTTTGGGTGTCACCAAATGGATTATGGACAGCAACCGGTATAACGAGCCGTTTGTCAAACATTTCACCGATTTTCCCCTCGTGGTGCGGCTGGACACTCTCAAACGGCTCCATCCCCACGAAATCTTCCCCGATTATGAACCTGGCTTATCTGGTGAGGGCGCCAGCTTCAAACTGCACGGTCTCAGCCAGGAGCAGTATGACACCCTGGGCGACTACGTTGTCTTCGACGAGAATGCAGGCGAACTGATTCCCCTCACCCGTGACGATGTTGGTGAACAAATGGCTGGCAAGGGCATCAACCCCCGCCTTTCTTGGTCGGGCAAAGTGACGCTGCTGCCCACAGAAGATGGTGCTGAAGGGGAAGAGATCGAGGTAATGACGCTCTGGGCCATGTACGAGGAGCATTTGCAAGAGTACGACCTGGACACGGTGGCCGAAATTACGCTCGCTCCCAAACATCTCATTGAAGAGATGGCAGAAGATATTGTGACGATGAGTCCTGTCGCCATTCATATTGGCGAGGGCATCAACCATTGGTTCCATGCCACTTTAGCGAATCGTGCCCAATTCCTACCGGTGATGCTCACGGGTGACATTGGTAAGCCGGGGGCGGGCTGTTACACCTGGGCGGGTAACTACAAAGCCGCCCTCTTCCAGGGATCGCCCTGGACTGGCCCTGGTTTCAAGGGTTGGATTGCCGAAGACCCGTTCCATCCTGACTTATCTGACAGTCTGGACGGCAAGGATGTGCATGCCCACAGTTATGCGATGGATGAAGAACCCGCTTACTGGAATCATGGGGATCGGCCGTTAATTGTGGAGACGCCGAAATACGGCCGTAAAAACTTCACCGGTAACAGCCACATGCCCACCCCCAGCAAAGTGCTGTTCCACTCCAACGTCAACCTGCTCAACAACGCCAAGCACCATTACGACATGATCAAAAACGTTAACCCGCTCATAGACCTGATCATCGCCGTAGACATTGAAATGACCGCCAGCGTAGAATATGCCGACTTTGGTTTGGCAGCCAACTCCTGGGCCGAATTTGAAACACCGGAAATCACCGCCTCCTGCTCCAACCCCTTCCTGCAAATCTGGAAAGGCGGCATCCCGCCCATTTATGACACCAAAGATGATGTCATGATTTTGGGCGAATTGGCGGCGGCCATTGGCGATGAATTGGGTGACCAACGCTTCCGCGACTATTGGAAATATGTACTCGAAGGGCGACCCGAAGTGTACATCCAACGGCTGCTGGATATGTCCGTCCCGACACGCGGCTACACCTACGACGACATCATGGACGGTAAATACGGCGAATCGGGTGCGGCGCTGATGCTCTTCCGCACCTATCCGCGCATCCCCTTCTGGGAGCAGGTGAACGATTCGGAGCCGTTTTTCACCGATTGTGGCCGCTTGGCCGCTTACTGTGACATCCCCGAAGCGATTGAATATGGCGAAAACATGATTACCCACCGCGAAGGGCCAGAAGCAACGCCATATTTGCCCAATGTTATCGTCAGCAGCAGTCGTTTTGTGCGCCCGGATGATTACGGCATTCCCGAAAGCGAGATGGGCTGGGACGAACGCACCATCCGTAACATTGCCAAACCGTGGTCACAGGTTAAAGAGAGTAAAAACCCGCTGTGGGAGCAAGGATTCCACTTTTACTGCCTCACGCCTAAAACACGCCATCGCGTTCACTCTTCCTGGAGTACGGTGGATTGGACAATTATCCTGGATAGTAACTTTGGCGACCCGTATCGGCAGGACAAGCGGCTGCCCGGTGTGGGCGACCACCAACTACACATGAATCCGCAATCGGCCATAGACCTGGGCATTGAGGATGGGGATTATGTGTATGTAGACGCCAATCCGGCGGATCGGCCGTATCGCGGCTGGCAGGAAGATGACGAATTCTACAAAGTGTCCCGCCTCATGCTGCGCGTGAAGTACAACCCGGCTTACCCCTACAACATTATTATGCTCAAACATGGGCCGTTTATGGCCACAGAAAAATCGGTTCGGGCGCATGAAACGCGACCAGACGGGCTGGCAAAGTCGGAAGGAACCGGTTATCAGGCCAATTTACGCTACGGATCACAGCAGTCCATCACCCGTGACTGGTCTATGCCCATGCATCAGACGGACACGCTTTTCCACAAGCAAAAGGTGTTCACCGGCTTCATGTTCGGCGGCGAGGCTGATAACCACGCCCTGAATACTGTGCCCAAAGAGACGCTGGTGAAGGTGGAGAAAGCAGAAGATGGCGGGTTGAACGGGGTTGGCAAATGGGAACCCGTCAACTCTGGGTTTACCCCCGGCCATGAGAACAGCTTTATGGAGAAATATATGGCAGGGGACGTGACCACCGTTTCTGGCAAGGATGAAGGGTAGAACCATGAAAAGCATTCCCTTACCGATGATGGATCAACCTGTAGGCCTCGGTGTGCCGCTGCCCGCCCACGAAGAAGACCCTTACGAACTGGTAGGCATGGTCATTCCCGGCGAAGAAGGACAAACCGAAGCGATGGCTCAAGCCTTGCTCGAAGAGTTTATCTTGCTTGGCTGGGGAAGAAAACGGTTAATGACCTTATTCACCAGCTCGCTCTATTTAGGAACCCACCGCATCTATCAGGAGAAAGGAGAGGCGTGGGTGCAAGATTTGATTAATGAGACGTGCGCCCAATGGGGCATAGGTACGAAGGAGCAATAACATGGCAGAAGTTTATAACTGGCAGATCGGCCGCCCAATGGAATATATTTTTGAAGAAGCCCATGCCAAAAAGCAATTTGCCGCCATTTTTAATATCAATCGCTGTATTGGCTGCCAAACCTGTACGGGCGCGTGCAAAGCCACCTGGACTTTCTCTAAAGGGCAGGAGTACATGTGGTGGAATAATGTGGAAAGCAAGCCGTATGGCAGTTATCCCAAATATTGGGATGTGAAGATTTTGCAGCAGCTGGATGAGGCGCATCAAACAACCGGACGGTCGGCAGAATGGGATCCGTCTCAAACGGGCGATCAATCCCCATACGGTGTCTACAATGGCATGACCATTACCGAAGCGGCCACGGAAACGCAAAATGGTAACCAGGCGCTCGGCTATTTGCCTCCCGATAACGAATGGCAAGCCCCTAACTTTTACGAAGATACGTCCACCAAATACAAAGGCGGCAAGTTTGGCATCTCTGAGGAAGGCGCCGTACTGCCTGTCCATCAAACCTGGTTTTTCTATTTGCAGCGTATTTGTAACCATTGCACCTACCCGGCTTGTGCCGCCGCTTGCCCCCGCAAGGCGATCTACAAGCGAGAGGAAGATGGCATTGTGCTAATTGACCAAAGTCGCTGCCGAGGTTATCGCAAATGTGTGGAGCAATGCCCTTACAAAAAGTCGATGTATCGCGGTACGACGCACACCAGCGAGAAATGCGTGGGCTGTTATCCGCGTGTGGAAGGGAATGATCCGTTGAGTGATGGTGTGCCGATGGAGACGCGCTGTATGGCGGTTTGTCCGGGCAAAATTCGGCTGAATGGGTTGGTCGATTTGGATGAAGCTGGGGGTTGGGTAGAAGACCCGCAAAATCCGCTTTATTACCTGGTGCGGGAGGAAAAGATCGCCCTGCCTTTGTATCCACAGTTTGGTACGGAGCCGAATATCTATTACATCCCGCCGCGCTGGGCACCACGGCCGTATCTGCGGCAAATGTTTGGCCCTGGTGTGGATGAAGCGATTGAACGGTACAGCAACCCGTCGCGCACGACGTTGGCTTTGATGCAGTTGTTCCGCGCTACACAAAAGATGGTCTTCAAATTTGAAATTGAAGAAGGGCCACTGGTGCGCGAAATTGTGCGTAATGGGCAGCCGTGGCAAATGTATGATGACACGGTGATTGGGTTTGACGCTAACGGGAATGAGGTGGCTCGGTTAAGTGTGGTAGAGCCGCTGTATGAACGGCCGTCTGAGCGACTAAACTCCATTTAGAAATTAGAAATTGGAGACTTGTCCTGAGCCGTGTCGAAGGATTGGAGATTAAGATGAGTAAAGAAAACGCAATTCGTCGGGCGCAGGTGTATGGCTTTTTAGCTGAAGCCCTCCTGTATCCGCGTGAAAATTGGAGTGAGGACGGGAAAGTAGTGGCTGAGATTGTCCGCTCCTTGGGTTGGATCAATGTTCGAGTCCGTATACCAACGGCCGTTTTACCTGAACTGCAAGCCGCCCATCGCCACACTTTTGGTGCGGCCGGGTCAATGGGTTATGAAACGGAATACGGGCTGCCGCATGAATATCGCCAGAGCCAGGAGATGGCCGACATTGCCGGATTCTACCGCGCCTTCGGTTTTAACTTGGGCGGCATGGTGCGCGAACGGCCAGATCATGTGGCCGTTGAATTGGAATTTATGCATATTTTGGCGCTAAAAGAAGCGTATGCCTTAGAAACAAACATGCCTGAACATGCGGAAATTTGTGTCGATGCACAAGGTAAATTTCTGCAAGATCATCTCGGTCGTTGGGTGAACTTATTTGCCCAGAGCGTGGCGCACAATGCGCCAGATTCGTTGTTTGTGGCCGTGGCACAGTTTACGGCCGATTTTGTGCAAGCAGATGCGGATCGTTTAGGCGTGAGTCTGGATCAACAGGATTTGGCAGATGTTCAGCACACCCCCTTCGATTCCGATTTCTCTTGCGCCGATTGTGCTGTGGCAGGTATGGGGGAACAAAGTTTTATAAGAGCTGATTCCATTCAGTAGCCAAGGTGAAAAGGAGTAAATGATGATCACACGATCACGACTTTTATTGATTTCTCTGCTGGCTTTGGCTGGTGTGTTCACCTTCCTCAAAATTCCGCTGGCCAGTAGTCAAGGGGTCACGATTGCGGCGGCTCAGGTGGAAGGTACATTACCGCTGGATGATGTGGGGGCGGCGCTGTGGGATGAGGCAACGGCCGTTTCCATCCCCCTCTCTGCCCAAATTGTGGCCAGACCCATATTCCCCGATGCCAATGTGAAGGTGGTGGATGTGCGAGCGTTGTATAACGACGAACAGATCGCCTTTTTGGTGGAGTGGGAAGATAGCACGCTGGATGAAACGGCCGTGCGCGTCCAAGATTTTGCCGATGCGATTGCCATTCAATTCCCTCTGGTAGAAGGGCAGCCTTTCTTCTGCATGGGGCAGCAGGGTGGCAACGTCAACATCTGGCATTGGAAGGCAGACTGGCAGGCGGGCATGGTGGCCCGGCAGGATGTAGATTCCGTTTATCCAGATATGTACGTTGACAACTACACCTTTGCCGATGAAGAAGCAGGGGCAGCGGCGCCCGTTTCCTCCTATGAAGATATTAATTACCTGCCAGCCCTGGCGGCAGATAATCTATTTGCCAGCGCCTCATACATCTCACCCGTAGAAGATTTAATTGCGGGCAGCTTTGGCTCGCTGACTTCCCAACCCGCCGATATGCAAAATGTGCAGGGGCATGGCGAATATGCAGATGGCAAATGGCGCGTTGTTTTTGCCCGCAACCTGGCCTCTCCTGAAGGGGTCGATGCCCAATTTGAGACGGGGCAGGTCTATTCGCTGGCGCTGGCTGCCTGGGACGGGGCGAACGAGGAGCGTAACGGTCAAAAGTCCACGTCGCAGTGGGTATCGCTTCAAGTAGGTGGTACAGGGTCAGGCGGTGCGGCCTCTGGATCGTCTGTATCAGGGCCGTCTGTTTCTGGGGACAGCGGCTCATCGGTCAATGCGATGGAAGGGCTGCCTTATATTGTGATTCCCACGATTATTCTGTTTGCGCTGGTGGTGGGGTTCGTTATTGCTGTCTGGCTCTTCTCCAAGTTGCCGGACAGGAAGTAGAGGTTGGAGATTGGGTAAGCGAAGCGGCAAGCTCCAATTTCTAATTTCCAATTAGACAGAGTGAACGATGAAACAACAACTCTTTTTTAAGTGGCTGGCGCTGGCAGCGGTGGTGGAGTGGCTGCTGGTGCGGACGTTGACGCGGGCGGCGATTCATGTGCCTAAGTCGCCGGGGATGATTGCAGGGTATACGGCCGTTAATCAAATCGGCTTAGTCTCGGCGACCTTTGTGGGGCTATTGGCCCTGCTGCTTCTCCTATGGATTGCCTGGCAAAACCGCCGGGATAGCTGGCTGCCGCTGCCCCTGGTTGGGCTGGCCCTGCTGAGTGTGCTGTTTTTGTTCATCGTGCCGCCAGCCTGGCTGGCATTGCTGTATCAGTTGTTGGCGCTCTCGGCCGTTCTCCTTTTGTGTGCCAGGGTGTTTGGGGAAGGTGGCGAGGGAACCAATGGAGAGGAGAGGAGAAGGCAGGGAACGGCAGCGCTGCTGTTCCCTGCCGCAGCGCTCATCGCTGGGCTGTTGGTGCAACTGCTGCCCAATCTGTATGCCTTGTTGGGCTGGCCTGGCCCCCCACCGTTGACAGCTGTTTTTTTTAATATGGGCGAGATATTTGTGGTGGGCAGTGTGGCAGTGTGGTGGTGGGGTTACGGCCGTTCCCACGCCTGGCAGCACTGGGTATTGGCGGCCGTGCCTGCCCTGCTCTTTGCCCTCAGCTTTTGGCGCGACCCGGCCATGACGGGCATCCTCACCATCTGGTCCACCGGGCTGACGCTGTTCCTGCCCTGGCCAATCTATGCCCTGGCCCTGTGGCTGGCGGGGGTGACGGTGCTGGCTGCCTGGTCTCACCATCCCTCCGTAGCCTATGCCATCCTACTGCTCATCGCCGCTGGCTATACCCCCCAACTAAGTTCACAACTATTTAGCGCCCTGATCGCCTTGTGGCTGTTGGCCTCGGCCACGCCCGTCGCCCAAATGGCCAGCCAGCCAGTGACAACGCCGCTACCCGCCTACCGGGGCTAAACTGAGGTATGATCTTCTGATATGAGCGATTCTGATCAAAACCCGAGACCGTTAATTAACGACGGACATCCCTTCGGCCATTTGATCGGCCTGGAATTTTCCGCCTGGGGTGAGGGGCAAAGCAGTTGCCATCTGGAAGTTAAACCTGCTTTACTCAACCCCAATGGCGTTTTGCACGGAGCCGTCATTTATGCCATGGCTGACACGGGCATGGGTGGCGCGCTCGTTTCTACTCTGGAAGCTGGGCAGGTTTGCTCAACAGTTGAGATCAAAATCTCTTATTTTCGGGCCATTCTGGCTGGTCGGCTGCGCTGCGATGCCCGCGTCATTCAAAAAGGGAAGCGGCTCGCTTTTTTAGAAGCCGCCATCTATCAGGATGATGCCCTGATTGCCCAGGCCACCGGCACCTTTGCCATAGGCCAAATAAAGGCAAAGGTCGTCCATGAATAGCAACAAACTCACTGAACTGTTAGACCAATCGGCGGCCTTGCACCGTCATCTCTGCCCCCGGCAGGTATTGGGGGTACGCATGGGGCTGCTGGCCGGTAAACTGTTAGGCTTGGAACTGCCTCAGGCAAAAAAACGGTTGCTGACCATAGTGGAAACGGACGGCTGTTTTTTTGATGGGGTCTCTGTGGCGACGAATTGTTGGGTGGGGCGGCGCACGCTGCGCGTGGTAGATTTTGGGAAGATAGCGGCAACATTTGTAGATACGCACACGGAAACGGCCGTTCGTCTCTTCCCACTCCCCAACATTCGTGAACTGGCTCCAGCCTATGCGCCTGAAGCTCGTAACCGTTGGCTGGGGTATTTGTTGGGCTACCAAAAAATGCCAGACGATCTACTATTTGGTATCCAGCAAGTGGTCTTGACACAGCCGGTCACCCAAATCGTCAGCCGCGCCGGTGTGCGTGTGGACTGTGATGCGTGCAACGAGGAGATTATCAATGAGCGGGAAGTTGTGCGGGATGGTGTCATTTTGTGCCAATCCTGTGCTGGAAATGGGTATTATTTGTTGAGCGGGGTGGAAAACGGCCGTTGCTCTGATAGTGATGTCCATGAAGCAGCCTCACAACCAGAAAACCTGGCCGTTCATTTACCGTATCACCGCTTTTCTCTGGATAATGTTAGTTTGTAAGGGGGCGGCGAATGAACGAGTTTGAGCTGATATTGTGTTTACGGCCGTTTCCCAAAATCAATTTTACATCCTCAAGATAATATTTTTAAGTCACTGAGAGGTAAAGACATAAAACGTGAAAAAACGATTTTTGACTATTTGCTTATTCGTTGTAGCTATTTTGTCTGCCTGTTCATCCACCGAGATGTCGCCGACGAGCGAGAGAATCGAATCAGTCAGGCCAACATCTGAGCCTGACGGAAATTCTTTACCAGAGCCAACACCTGACGTTAACGTTACGGTCACAGACGTGCCACTTCACGAGGCAAACAATCCTCAACATCTTCAATATATTTTTGACACCCCCTCTGATCCCATCACAGTAATCCCCAATCCAGACAGCCAACAGCAGGTTGAAGCAACCATCACTGTTGCCGGTGGAACGTTGAGCGCCACCGGTGCAGATGGCACAACCTACACGTTGGATATCCCTTCTGGCGCTTTGGCTGATGATACCCTGATACAGATGACCCCACTTAGCAGCCTGGAAGGGATGCCCTTTGGCAGTCAAAACTTTGCTGTACAGCTTGAGCCAGCAGGGCTCCAATTTTATAGTCTTGCCATATTAACCATCATCCCTTCTCAAGAACTGCCGGTTGACCAGCAGATTTTCTTTGGCTTTGCAGGAGAAGACGAGAATCTGGTGCTGGCACCGCCGATGGTAAATTCAAGCGAAATAAAGATGCAAATCTTGCATTTTAGCGGGTATGGCGTGACTCAGGGCTTTCTGGCAGATATTGAACCGGTGCGCGCGCGGCTGGGCGGCGATGCTGAGGCACGCTTGCAAAGCGCAATTGCCGAGCAGCTAACCAGGGTTCGTCAGGAACAATTATTGGGAATTGAAGATAGCACAGAAGTGGATTGGGAAGGATGGTTCCAGCAGTGGGAAGAGCAGGTCATCAAGCCACGACTTGCTGCTGCGGGAGAGAGCTGCGCTGCCAGCCAGTTAGCGATTCAGACAATTTTGAGCTATGAACGCCAACGGGCGTTGCTGGGAATGGGCGAAGGTTCAGTTGGCTCTGAACTGTTCGCGCAGGGATTGATGGATACGGTCGCGGAGACGTGCATGAAAGAAGAATATGAACTCTGCCGCGACGACCACATCATCCATCGCATTCTACCAGCCTGGCTGGGACTAGAGCGGCAGTTTGCGCTTTTAGGCATTACCAGTGATGGGACATCGCCTAATCTGGAACAGGCAAAGAGTTATGTACAACGATGCCTGAATTTTGAATTAGAATTCCACTCAGAAGTGAATTTTGATGATGGTGGTGATGGTGGTTTTGCTTCTACGGTCAACTCGACAATTAAGGTGCAGTTCATCCCTGAAGATTTTAGCCTGAAGGGGGAATCTGCTTTGGTGAACAGTAATTTTACGTTCAAAGCGCCTGATTGCAGCGTATCGAGTCAACGTGGTGGTGGCACTTTTACGGTGGTTGACCTTCAGTACCTTGAAGAGGAAGGATCTCGCGATGACTTGTCCGGCGGTATCTTGGATTTCAAGCTCGTTTATGCCCCGGGAACTACCAGTGAGAGCTTTACGCTCACATGCGGTGAGAGCACTGTAGCATCTCCCCCGACGCCCATGTGGACGGGCATGTACATCTTGACGCATGAAGGTGAAATGGGGCTAGATAACCGTGGCTTTGTTGCGCAAGAGTGGGAAATTTTGGGAGGAGAATATTTTGCCAAAAAAGAGTGGATTATTGAGCTTCCTGGTGAAGGTATTATTGAGGCTGGCACATTCAAGTTGTATCATCGGCCTCAATAAACTATTTCTATATTTTTTCGCATCAATGGGTGCAAACGGCCGTTTCTACCTAGCTAAATGATTTTGATGCTTTTATGCTAAACTATTGCCATGAAAAATGGTTCGCTTCGTATGCAATTGGGTCTGGTTTTTCTCGGATTCTTATTGCTGGTTATCAGTTCAGTGGTCGTTACTTTTTGGCTGGTGCAGACCCAAAAAAATGACGCAGCTACCATCAATCTGGCTGGGCGACAGCGTATGTTGTTACAGCAAATGACACGGCTGGCACTCACCGATCAAGATAACCCAGTAATAAAGGAAACGATAGATCGTTTTGAGCTAACCATGATAGCGCTTTCAGAAGGGGGAGAGGTGGTAGATGGCAACGGCCGTTCCCTGACACTCCCTCCCGCGACCGATTCCGCTATTCGAACCGAGTTAGACGAAATAGCTCTCATCTGGCCCACTTTCCAAACTCAATTGATGCCGCCAATCGACAACATGCGCCTGCAAACAACGCTTGAGGCGCTGCTTCTCAAACTTGATACGGTTGTCAGCGCCTATGAAACGGTGGCTCAGACCAAAATCATTTGGCTGCGTTGGGTACAATTCATTTTCTTAGTCGCAGCGTTTGTGTTGTTGGCCTGGGGATATACTATCGTTCGCCGTCAACTGCTTCAGCCTTTAATAGCTTTAGATAGTACCGTCCAGGCATTTGGTTTAGGTAATCTGGATGTGCCTGTGCCACAGTTGCCGGGTAACGAATTGGGCAGGCTGGGGCAAACGATGGAAGTGATGCGTAAGGAGATTGCCACGCATCAAACCTCATTGGAACAGCAAGTGGCACAGCGTACGCAAGAGTTGACCACTGCTTTTGAATTTAGCCAGGAAATTGTAAGAAAACTGGAACCATCTCAACTATTGCGATCAGTGGCAGACTATACTCGAGACCTGATGCAGGGAGAAGCGGCGTCTGTGTGTGTGCTGGATAGTAACGGCCATTCGCTGGAACTGGTGGCAAACAGTGGCACAGGCGATCAGCATCTTGGTTTGCGCCAATCTGTTGCCCGTAGCATTGCTTTGCCTGTTATCCGGGAACAAAAAACAGTTATTGGGGAAGGCGGTTGTGCGAACTGCGGTTTCTTGCATCATTTCCCGCACACCTCTTGTGCGGTGGCACCGATACAAGTTGGCGGACGCATGTTGGGCGCGTTGTGTGTCGTCCGTTCACAAGAACCTTTTAAAAGCGACGAAGCGCGTGCTTTGGCTTTGTTAGCGAATGCGGCTGCTATTGCTCTGGAAAATACCCGCCTTATTGAAGCCAGTAAACAGCAAGCCGAAGAAAACGCATCATTAGCCGAACGGGAACGGCTGGCAGCCAATCTGCATGATAATTTGGCGCAAAATCTGGGCGCCATGCATTTGAGTGTCAACATGTTGGCCGATGATATTGTCACTGGCAAAGATGAATTGGCTCAACTGCGTATCATAGAGCTGCAAAGGAATCTGCAACAGGCCTATGCCCAGGTGCGTATGGCGCTCATCGGTTTACGTGAACCAGAACCAGATGAAGATGAATTTATAACGGCCGTTCACACTCTATTGACTGATTTCGAGACACAAACCGGCCTCACCGTCCAGTTTGACAGGGATGAGAAAGAAGAGATTCGCTTAACGGCCGTTGCCCAAAAACAAGCCCTGCACATCATCCGCGAGGCGTTGACAAACATCCGCCGTCATGCACAGGCAAATCACGTTCAACTTGCTATTCTCCAGAACAAAGAGACGGTCACCTTAGACATCGTGGATGATGGCATTGGTTTCGACCCCAACCAGATAAATAGCCCAAACCATCTGGGCTTAACCATCATGCGTACTCGTGCGGTACGCAGTCAGGGGCAGCTAACTATCCGGTCAATCCCAGAACAAGGCACGCATATTTCGGCCACTTTCTCTATCAGGCCAGAAAAACTACTCGAGCTGGAGGTCGCCTGATGTTTGCACAACCTGCCCGTATTTTGCTGGTTGATGACCATGAACTATTTCGTGAGGGATTAGCGGGACTGATTAACGTTCAATCTGATTTAACCGTTGCGGGGCAGGCTGGCGATGGGCTGGAAGCGTTAACAATGGCCCGTGATTTGCGGCCCGATTTGATTGTGATGGACATCAACATGCCCATTTGTGACGGTCTGGAAGCGACCCGCCTGATTCGAGAAACTCTGCCAGACGTGCGCATTGTCATGCTCACCGTACACGACAAGGACGAGAAGCTGTTTGCCGCCATCAAAGCCGGGGCAAATGGCTATATGCTTAAAGATACGAATTCGGCCGATTTTTTGCAAGGCGTCCGAGGCGCATTGGGAGGCGAGGCAACCTTGCCCCCTAAACTCGCAGCCAGTCTCCTGGATGAATATGCCCGTTTGGCCGCTCAGACGACTCAATCGCTTTCTCCAGATGAAAGCCCTGACCTGACTGCTCGTGAGTTGGAAGTGTTAAATCTGATTGCTACAGGTTCATCGAACCAAAAGATTGCTGATACACTCTCCATCAGCTTACATACGACAAAAAGCCACGTACGGAATATTTTAGGGAAAATGCAGGCAGTCAATCGGCGTCATGCCGCGCGACTGGCAGCCCAGCGTGGCTTGTTAGGTGATTTAGAGTAGTCCAAACGGCCGTCCACTTGACCCTTTGAGCTTGACCGTTTTTAACATTTGAGTTTCGGTAAACGGTCAAGCCTTGGGGTTCGTAGCAAATCACAGAAAGTTCTTTGAAAAACGAAGCGCGATTTCTCTGTGATTTGCTCAGGTAAAAACCAATTTCCCGCTCATTCTTATTCAAAATTCTTTTTGGTTTGTACAGTTTTCTGAACAGAAGTTCATTGTGAACAAACCCTTTTTATAGTCGTGTCGTTATTGGTGACAATCGCCAGGTGGATCGTAAAGTTATTAATTAACCCACTATTGGTTCCAGAAAACGAACCAGGTCAAATTCGTCTACAAGCTGCCATATCCACTCGGATATTCGATCCGGGGTGGCCTCGCTGTCATTCTCGTCATCCAGGGCTAGCCCCATAAACCGATCGTCTTCTACACCAGCCGAATAGCTGAATTCGTAACCGTTGGTTGATGTGTAGCCAACTAACTCTGCCCCTTGGGCGATAAACTTTCGCCCAAGGATGCCAATCGCGTCACAGAAACTTTCTGGATAGCCATACTGGTCTCCCAAGCCAAAAATTGCTATTTGCTTGCCTACAAGATGAAGCGAATCAAGCTCAAGAAAATGATTATCCCAATCATCCTGCAACTGCCCGATGTTCCAGGTAGGACAGCCGATGATCAGAAAATCATAAGTCAGCATTTTGTCCAGGGGTGTCTTGGCAACGTTGTGGATGGTTAATAAATTGGGCGCCACCAGCTCAAATTCCTCGATTATCTGATCAACGACCAGGCGCGTGTAGTCGGTGTTGCTGCCGTAAAATAAACCAATTGGTGTCATTTTTCTCTCCTAAACGGGGAACTGCTTTCAGGTACATCCCCACAGCTCTTTTTTGTCAAATATGCTCCAGAGGGAAGCGTTATATTCTTACTGTAATCAATGCCCAGTTATACGTAAATGATTTAGATCAAGTTTTTTCTCCCTTTGCCTCTATTGTTTGGTTCCAGCCACTTGATCTATATCAAGGCCAACCAACGGTCGTTTCCTTATGCTAATGTCATGGTAAGAAAACCAATTTGGCTTGAAGGATAATCAATATGGTTGAGGAAATCTGGATGCCCCAAATCGACAAGGAACTTTGCACCGGCTGCAACGACTGCATTGTCACTTGTCCTACTGATGCTTTGGAGTTGGTAAGCGGTACGGCCGTTCTCACCAACCCCGCAGCCTGCAACTACTGCGCTGAATGTGAAACGATCTGCCCCGTCGAGGCGATTGCCTTGCCCTACCAGATCGTTCTGGGGTCTGACCTATGACCTCGCTGCTGCAATCATTTATTACTGAAGAGATGGTCTTGGCTGCAATCAAAGGAGTGATTGATCCAGAACTGGGCATCAACATCGTTGATTTGGGTCTCATTTACAGCGTGGAGATTAGGGAAGACGGCCGTATCCATATCACCATAACCCTCACTACCCCCGGCTGTCCGCTTCACGCCAGCTTTGCCCAGGAGATTGAGCGCGTGCTGTGGCAAGCCATTCCCGATTTAACCGGCGTAGCTGTTGAGCTGGTTTGGAAACCAGCCTGGAGCCCAATCATGATTTCCCCCGAAGGCCGCGCCTTGCTGGGGATCGATTGACTCTGGAGAGTAACTTATGGACAGTACAAAAGATGCTGTTTTTCGCGCCTTACGCACCGTGAATTACCCAGGTTTTACCCGCGACATCGTTTCGTTTGGACTGGTGCATGGCGTTTTGATGGAAGGAACAACTGCCCGCATCGGCCTGGTAACGGCTCATCTGCCCCAGGAAATACAGCAAGAGATTGCCGAGGAAGCAACTCGCGTGGCCTTAACTGTTCCCGGCGTGGCGGACGTGCAGCTGCAAATCGGCAAGCCGCTCCAGTCAAAGAAAGTGCGTACCGGCGTCCCCACCCCGGAAGAAATCCCCGGCATTTTGCACGTCGTGGCGGTGGCTTCTGGCAAGGGGGGCGTGGGCAAAAGCACCGTCGCCGTCAATCTGGCGGCAGCGCTGGCCAAGGGCGGGCTGCGGGTTGGCCTGCTAGATGCCGATATTCATGGCCCCAACGTGCCGCGCATGTTGGGCTTGAAGCAGCTCCCCCCGGCCGAAAATGGCAAAATCCTGCCGGCTGAGGCATATGGGATCAAGGTGATGTCGCTGGCATTTGCCGGAGATGCTGCCCCCGCCATCTGGCGCGGGCCGATGATCGATAAGGCAATTCAACAATTTCTGCATGATGTAACCTGGGGAGAGCTGGATATATTGGTCGTGGACCTACCGCCCGGCACCGGGGATGCCCAACTCTCATTGACCCAGCGCATCCCGGTCGATGGTGCCATTATCGTTTCTACACCGCAGCTTGTCGCCCTGGACGATGCCCGCAAGGGGATTGCCATGTTCCAGAAAGTGGGCGTTCCCATGCTGGGGCTCGTCGAGAATATGAGCCATTTCCACTGCCCGGACTGTGGCGGCGTGCATTATATCTTCGGCCAGGGTGGCGCAACCAAATTGGCGACAGAATTGAATTTGCCGCTCATGGCCGAAATTCCTTTAGAGCCACTGGTGCGTGAAGATAGCGACAGCGGCTTGCCAGCCGTGCTGGACCCCAATTCAACAAGCAGCCGTGCTTTTCATGGCCTGGCAGAGGCAATCAGTGACCGTCTCGGCATTTGCCAGGCCATACCGGAGGTAATGTAATGAGTACCTTGCAATCCTCAATTCCTATTAACAGCTCTACCCGACTGTTGGATAAATATGTTTTGCCCAAGGTGGCCCTGACGGTGATAACCATCGCTTCTTTTATTGGCACCTGGCTGACGATGAGCACGCACGGCGCAGGCACCTGGAGCCAGGTGGGCATACGCTGGCTGCATCTGATTAGCTTTGCCACGCTAGCGGGGGGATTTATGTGGAAGGGGCTGTTTGCCCACCCGGCGCAAAAGGTGGCGCAGCAGCCCTACTTTGCCCAGTTTACGGCCGCTTCCTTTACGCGTTTTCGGCGTTTGACCCAGATTGCTTTGCCGATATTTGCGTTAACGGCCGTTTACGACCTGTTACGTTTTATAGAGTGGGGCGTGGGTTGGGTGGCCGAGGCAGAGATTTATCTCCTGGCCATGATTGTGCTGGCGGCAGGGGTTGACGCTTACGGCAGTCGCCCCAAAAATCCTTTTGCCCAACGAAACCTGGCCCGGTTTATCCTGCTGCTGCTCATGCTGAATGCGCTGGTGCAGGCTGGATTTGACGTGAGGTTGGCGCAAGGCGGAGGCACCTGGCCTTTGCTGGTTCGCTGGCTGCATCTGGCTGCGTTTGGCCTCTGGTTGGGGGGGGCTGTGTGGAACATCTTCATCACCGTACCGGCGGCGCGAGACATCGTCTCCCTGCCGGTTGTGGTGGCTGCCAGCCAGCAGCTGGAGCACTTTCGGGTGGCTGTGCGCCTCATCTTGCCCACCCTCATCATCACCGGCTTTGTTCAGGCGTATCGCTACGTTGGGTTTAATCTTAATGCCCTCACGGCTTCAACCTTTGGCTGGCTGATTTTGACTAAGCTGTTGTTAATCGGTGTCCTCATCGTTGTCTTTCTCACCTGCCCCATGTGGCGAGCCTGCTCGCCCATCTCTGGCATGTGCAAGATTGACGATCTGTATGCCAAGGAGCAGAAATGATGACTGCTGTAACTCCCTCATTGGCCACAAAAACGCTGGATAATCGCGGCAGTGATTGTGCCGCTGGCTTTGTCAAGCTGTTGGAAATTATGGAGACGCTTGCGGTGGGAGAAACGCTGCGCATCTTGAGCACCGATGCCGCCGCGCAGCGTGAGCTGCAAGCGTGGACGGCTCGCGCCGGGCATACGCTGCTGGAAGCTGTGAAAAGCGGCCCCTTCTGGCGTCGTGAATACCATTTTCTAATTCACAAGGAGACGACATGAACCGAGTAGAAGCAATCGCCCTGGCCATGTCGGCGGCGGCCGCTGCCCAGCTCCGGCCAAACGTCTTGGCGCAAAAGCGACCGGAAGTGCAGGCTTATCTGGCGTTAAAGAAGCTGTTGGCCGAAAAATATCCGACCATAAATAATGACATTCTGGATGTGGGACCCGCTTCAGTTGAGCGCCAAAATGTCTTGAAAACGCAGCTTAAGCAGGCGGGAGTTGATACCGATACGGCCGTTCTGCACCAGACCCGCCAGCTATTACAATATCTTTTACAACATGATTCCAAATCGGCAACTGCCGTTTTCGGGACCACTGTTGATTTACAAAAGGCAATATCAATTCTTACAAAACCTTTGGAGGCATTTGAACATGAGCAATGAAATCGTTTTAGACATCCGCACCATTCTGCCGATGAATCGGCACCCGCTTATCTTTGACCAGTTTGAAACGCTGAAGCCAGAAGAAAGCTTCATTTTGGTCAACGACCACGATCCGAAACCGCTTTATTACCAGTTTCAGGCCGAGCGCACCGATCAATTTAGCTGGGAATACCTGGAGCAAGGCCCGCAGGCGTGGCGAGTACGAATCGGCCGCCGTTAGACCCTATGTCTCGTCCTGTTCCTCCACAAACACGCGCTCGTTACCGGCAGCGGGCTCCGCTGATGATCCTAGCGGCGCTGGGGTTGCTGGCTGGATTATGGGCGGGGCTGATACGCCTGGGCTGGCA
This sequence comes from Ardenticatenaceae bacterium, assembly GCA_020634455.1. Classification (GTDB taxonomy): domain Bacteria; phylum Chloroflexota; class Anaerolineae; order Promineifilales; family Promineifilaceae; genus Leptofilum. The sequence continues at coordinate 347,012 of JACKBQ010000002.1, forward strand.
GCTGCCGCCGCTTTTGCTGCGGCTGCCAGCCCAGCACGGGCCGCTGATGGTCTCCGGCTTCCTGGGCACGCTGATTAGTCTGGAACGGGCGGTGGCGCTGAGTCAGAATCAAGGGGGAGGGCGCCGCATCTATTACCTGTCGCCGCTGCTGGCTGGATTGGGCGCGTTGGCACTATTTTTTGTGCTGCCAACGGCCGTACCGCGCGGTCTGAGTACGCTCGGTGCTTTGGGGCTGGTGCTCATCTTCGGCGTCATCTACAGCCTGCAGCCGACAACCGACCATGCGGTGATGGGGGTCGGGGCGCTGCTGTGGCTGGTGGGTAACGGGCTGTGGCTGGCTGGCCGGCCGATTTTCCGAGTGGTTCCCTGGTGGGCTGGCTTCCTCATTCTAACGATTGCCGGGGAGCGGCTGGAGTTGGGGCGGGTGCTGCCGCATAAACGAATCACGCGGCACGCTTTTTTGGCGGTAACGGCCGTTTTCCTGGCCGGACTGCTGCTTTCACTGGTGGCTTTCGACAGCGGTGTGCGTCTGGCCGGATTGGGGTTGATTGCCCTGGGCGTCTGGCTGCTGCGTTATGACATCGCCCGGCGCACCATGCGTCAGAAGGGGTTGACCCGCTTTATTGCCGCCTGCCTGCTGCCGGGCTACGTCTGGCTTATGGTTGGCGGTTTGTTTTGGCTGGGGTATGGTGGGCAGTACGTAGCCGGGCCTGTTTATGACGCGCTGCTGCACACCCTTTTTCTGGGCTTCGTCTTTTCCATGATTTTTGGGCACGCGCCGGTGATTGTCCCGGCTGTCTTGGGCGTGCAGGTTCCCTACACCCCGATTTTTTACCTTCATTTAGGGCTCCTGCACCTGTCACTGCTGCTGCGGGTGGGGGGAGATTGGCTGCTGTGGCTGCCGCTGCGGCGCTGGGGCGGCTTGCTTAATGAGGTGGCGGTGCTGTTGTTTTTGTTGGTAACGGCCGTTGCTGTCCGGCGTGGTAAAAAAAATGAAAAGTTGGGGAAATAAGGTATGCCTCTTTTGACGCGTTGGTACATAAAATCGGCGCTGGCTTATTTGGTTGCAGCTTTACTGCTGGCCATTCTACTTGCTTTGCCAAATGAACTCAACCTACCATCATTCATCCGATTTATGAATCCGGCCTATTTTCATCTCTTTCTAGTAGGGTGGGTAACACAGATGATATTCGGCGTAATCCATTGGATGTTTCCAATTATTACCCGGACCCGCCCACGCGGTAATGAACAGTTAGGTTGGGTTAGTTTCACTTTGTTGAATGTGGGTTTGCTCCTGCGGGTCGTGGGCGAACCGCTAACCAGCACACAACCAGAAACTTGGTATGGCTGGTTACTGGCCGTTTCTGCTCTCCTGCAATGGTTAGCGGCAGTTATTTTTGTTGTTCTGGCTTGGCCACGAGTAAAAGATCGGTATCGCGGAGAATAATATGCCCCGTCTCAGCCAATGGCTAATCCGCACCGCATTTATTTATCTACTTTTGGGGTTCACCTTTGGGGCGCTGCTGTTGGCACACAAAGGTGTACCGCTGCATTCAGCCCTTTGGGGTTGGCTACCAGCTCACATCGAGTTTTTGCTGATGGGTTGGATTGTCCAGTTCACGATGGGCGTTGCTTTCTGGATTTTGCCCCGCTACTGGAAACATCCGCGTCGGCCCAATGCAATAATGGCTCAAATTGCTTTTGTTCTTCTCAACTTAGGTATTTGGCTAGTGGTCCTTGGAACAACGTTCCGCGCTGGGCAGGGTGTTTTGTTGACTGGTCGAATCGTCGAAGTTTGCGCAATTATTTTCTTTGTCATGCATACTTGGAAACGGATAGTTTCTAGAGAAGGTGTCTGATCTATAAGTCAACTTATTAACAAAAGCCCATTTTCCAAAACTGCGTAACGTGCAAAAGTCCCATCGGCAGAAAAGCTGCCGAAGAAATTACCTGTTTCAACCGTAGGATGCAAAAATCTCATCCCTAGAGGCTTATTCGTGGCAAGGCTTAAAATGGTGACTGTAGTTTGTGGAATTGATTGGAAAAAATTTAGCAAGAAGGATTAAATAACATAGCCAAGTACGCCAGAGCCAGCCAGCGATGACGCTGCATTTTGAGGCTGGCTTAGCAGCGTTAACGATGCATGATAACGGCCGTGGCTTCGATCCGACCCTGGTGTCGCCCGGCCACTATAGTCTAAATATCATGCATGAGCACGCCGTAGCCATTGGGGCTCAGTTATCGGTCATTAGCCAGGTTGGTCATGGGACTGAAATCAAAAGATGTTGGATAAACGCCCCACAATAGGAGGCAGTATGACCACCTCTCAACCTATACGCGCCAGGCTCGTTGATGATCATTCGATGGTGCACCGCGGCCTGCGACCTTCTTGCAGGTTTCCGATAATCTGGAGTTGGTTGGGAAAGCCAATAATGGGGAGACGGCCGTTTGCACATCAGTCAATTTGGATGAATAAATGATTGCTTGCCCGAGAGAAATAAATGAAAAACGCGCTTCGGCAAGAAAATTATACACGTGAGCGCCCTTCACCCCCGCACGTGTATTATATTTTTTCTACTAGTAGCAAAACGGCCGTTCCTCACCAGAGAAACGGCCGTTTTTTCAACTTGTCGGGGCAGCGGGATTTGAACCCACGACCTCTTCGACCCGAACGAAGCGCGCTACCAAGCTGCGCCATGCCCCGAATATGAGATTGTTACGCCAATTGTATCACGGTCGAAAAGAAGATTGGCGAATTGAGTAATTTGGTCTGACGACCTCTTCGACCCGAACGAAGCGCGCTACCAAACTGCGCCATGCCCCGAACAGAGGCGAATTATAAAGCAAGCGTAAGAGTTTGCAAGTATGCAGGTTGTTTGCCAGCAAAGATGACTTGCACACCTGCATACTTGCAAACTTCGTCTTGTTCCTCTTTTGCAACTCCCTCGTGTTACACTCCCATTCCTACAATTTTTACAAACAGGAGCTGAACTTCATGCGATTTCAAGACAAAGTTTGTGTCATTACGGGTGGCGCAGCGGGGATTGGCCGGGCAACGGCCGTAAAATTTGCCGCTGAAGGTGCCACGGTCGCTATCTGTGATCTCAACGCCGCCGAGGGGCAGGCGCTGGCCGATGAACTGGGCGAGAAAGCATCCTTTACGGCCGTTAACGTTGCCGATCGTCAGGCGGTGCAAAGTTGGTTGGAGGAGGTTGTGGCAGAATACGGCCGTATAGACATCCTCGTCAACAACGCCGGCATCACCCGCGACGCCCAGCTGGTGAAAGTGAAAGATGGCGAGCTGGTCGGCCAGATGGGCGAAGACGCCTTTGATCTGGTCATCAGCGTCAACCTCAAAGGCGTGTTCAACTGCACCCAGGCCGTCGCCCCCTTCATGATTAAGCAAGGCGGCGGCGTGATTCTTAACGCCTCGTCCGTAGTCGGTTTAGATGGTAATTTTGGGCAGACGAACTACGTGGCCACAAAAGCGGCCGTGGTGGGCATGACCAAAACGTGGGCGCGTGAACTGGGTCGTTATGGCATTCGCGTCAACGCCATCGCTCCCGGCTTCATCGCCACGGAAATGGTCGCCAAAATGCCCGAAAAAGTGCTCGACGGTATGCGCGGCCACACCCCAATCGGCCGTCTGGGCCAGCCCGAAGACATCGCCAACGCCTACGCCTTCCTCGCCTCCGACGAAGCCAGCTTCATCTCCGGCACCGTGCTGCGCGTGGATGGCGGGATTGTGATTGGAACCTGATGGAGATTAGAGATTGGAGACTGGAGATTAATCTCTAATCTCCAGTCTCCAATCTCCCCAAAAAATTATGAAAAGATACGCTCAAATCTTATCCACCGGCCGCTATGTGCCGGAAAAAGTGTTGACCAACGCCTACTTTGACGAACTGTTCCCTGAGCGGGACATTGACGCCTGGCTGGTAAAAAACGTGGGCATCAAAGAGCGGCACATCATGGCCGAAGATGAAACGACCAGCGACCTGTGCCTGCACGCCAGCAAAGAAGCACTCGAACGGGCCAATCTCACGCCGGAAGAAGTGGACCTTATTATTGTGGCCACGGATACGCCCGACTATTTGAGTCCGGCGACGGCCACCGTGCTGCAAGCCAAGCTGGGCGCGATGAACGCGGGAACTTTCGATGTGAACTGCGCTTGTGCGGGCTGGGTGACGGCTTTGGAAACGGCCGTTCGCTTCATTACCACCGACGACGAAACCAACCACGTGCTGGTGGTCGGCGCGTACGGCATGAGCCGCTTCGTAGACTACACCGACCACAAAACCTGCACCCTCTTCGCCGATGGGGCAGGGGCAGTATTGGTTGGCCTTAGCGACAAACCTGGCTTTTTGGCAGGCAAGCGGCTGGCTCGCGGCGATTTTTACGACGCGCTGGGCATCTACACGGGCGGCGTGGCCTGCCCGGTGACCCCTGCCAGCGAAAATGGCGGCATCCCCCGCGTGCAGTTTGTCAAGCGCTTCCCCGCCACCTTCAACTCCGACAACTGGCCGCCGCTCATCAAGGGCACGGTGGAAAAAGCAGGGCTGACGCTCGACGAGATTGACCATTACTACTTCACCCAGCTCAACCTGAACACCATCAAGCAGATCATGGAAATTCTGGAGCAGCCGCTGGAAAAAACGCACTGGATCATGGACAAGTGGGGCTACACCGGCTCCGCCTGCATCCCCATGGCCCTGGACGACGCTATCGAGCAGGGGCGCGGCCCCCAGCCTGGCGACAAAGTGCTGTTCATCGCCAGCGGCGGTGGCATTTCGATGGCCTGTAATGTGTGGAACTGGACCGGTAATCGGTAAACGGTGGTCGGTAATCGGTAAGCAACAGCAGTTACCGATTACGGATAACCGATTACCGATAACGGAATACGGATTACCAAAAATGTACATCGGCGACTACCTGGGACGACGGGCGATTTACTCGCCGGATAAATTGGCAGTGGTAGATGCGGGCAAGCAGCCGGAACTGCGTCTAACCTACGCCCAAATGAACGGGCGGGCCAATCGGCTGGCTCACTGGCTGCAAACGGAAGCGGGCATTGGTCAGGGCGACCGCGTAGCCATTCTGGCGCGGGATGGCGTGGAGCATCTGGATACCTTTTTTGCCTGCGGTAAGCTGGGGGCGATTCACACCGCATTGAACTGGCGGCTGCACTGGCGCGAACTGGCCGAAATCATGGCCAACACCACGCCCAAAGTTTTGATTTATTCGGATGAATTCAGCGAAGCAGTAGCCAATCTGCAAAATGATGCACAAGCGGCGTCGCTGACGCACTTTGTGCATGTGGAAGGGGTGGGCGTGACTGGCAGCATGTTGTTCGCGGAAGCGATGGCCGCTGGGGCAGAAACGGCCGTTACCACCCCCACACTCACCGAAGAAGGCGTTGCTGCGCTCATCTTCACCGGCGGCACGACGGGCTTGCCCAAAGCGGCCCAGGTTAGCCATCGCATGATTGCCTGGAACACGCTCAACACCGTCATCCACGACCTACACCATGACGATGTGTACCTGAACGTCTTCCCGCTGTTTCACACGGGCGGGCTATTTGTCTACACACTGCCGCAAATTATTTTGGGCGGCACAATTATCCTGCTGCGACAGTTTGATCCGGCACAGGTGCTGGATTTGATTGCCCGCGAGCAGGTCACCGTTTTTGCGGGCGTGCCGACGATGTATCAGCTGTTGACCCAGGCAGCAAATTGGGAAACGGCCGTCCTCACTTCCCTCCGTTTTTGCACCAGCGGCGGCGCACCGCTGCCGGTGCCCCTGGTGGAAAAATACACCCGCGAGAAGCAAATCAAATTCAAGCAGGGCTTTGGCATGACCGAATTTGGCCCCGGCATTTTTGCTCTGGCGGCCGATGACGCCATTCGCAAGGCGGGCAGTATTGGGCGACCCAACTTCTTCGTGGATGCACGCATTGTGGACGAGAACAACCAGCCGCTCGGCCCCAACCAGATTGGCGAGCTGGTGCTGAAAGGGCCCAGCGCCTCTTCGGGCTACTTCAACAATCCGGAAGCATCGGCCGAAGCGATTGATGATGCGGGCTGGTTCCACACAGGTGACCTGGCCGTGCACGATGAAGAGTGGTACTTCACGATTAAAGATCGCAAAAAGGATATGTACATCTCTGGGGGAGAAAACGTTTATCCGGCGGAGATTGAGAAGGTGCTGTATGGGCATACGGCCGTTCACATGTGCGCGGTCGTCGGGTTGCCAGACCCGAAGTGGGGGGAAGTTGGCCTGGCCTGCGTCGTGCTCAAACCGGGCTCAACCTGCACTGCCGACGAGCTGATGCAGCAAATGCGCGCCAATTTGGCTCCTTACAAGGTGCCCAAGCGCATCGAAATTCTGTCGGAATTGCCCATCTCTGGGGCGGGAAAAATCCTCAAGCGAGAATTGCAAGCGCGTTTCACTCAAAAGCAAAAATGAATCAAAGATTACGCAGATTTCGCAGATAAAAAATCTGGAAAATCTGTGTAATCTGTTGATAGAAATTGTTTTGAGCCAAGTCGCTGTTTGTTTTTTCTCGCTATTTTCATCTGGAAACGGCCGTTTCTCGCTTACAATTGCCATTCAACCATGCAATAACATGAATGCTGTGTGAGTTTCGTGACTTTTTGCGGAAGAATTTCAACTTATCAGTACTCTATCTTGTAACGTTAGTTTTTAGAACGGCCGTATTGTTGAATGAAAAAAAGCCTCATTATCCTCTCAATCCTCCTCCCTGCTGGCCTCCTGGCATTTTTTGCCCTGGCTCCTGCTGCTGATCCCATCATCGAAGCGCGCGTCTTCCATTTTTACATCGTCACCTTTTTTACGTTTGCGGCGGTGGTGGCAGCGTATTTGATGGGTCTGGTGCTGGGCGAAGACAGCCCGGCGCGGCACCGACTGCTGGCGACGGCCTTTGTGGTGATGGGTAGCCTCTTTTTTATTCACGGCGTGCTGACGCCCAATGTGCTGACCGTTGTGCAAAATCCCGGAATTCGCTGGGCTTCCTGGTTTACTTTTTCCGTTGGCGGCCTGATTTTCCTGGTGGCCACGCGGGATCGCCCGGAACGGCCGTTACCCCTGACGCGCGTGCGTACGGTGCATTTGTTGACGGGTGGCTTTACGACCGTGTTTGCCCTCATCGTCTTTTTCCAGCCCGACTGGCTGCAAGCCATCGACAACAAGGCCAACCCGTGGCACGCGCTGGCTGCCTTTATTTTCACCTTTGTCATTTGGACCGCTGCCGCTTACCTGCTTTGGCGGATTTGGCGCACAACGCGTAGTCGTGTGGATGGTGTCATGGTGCTGATTGCCGTCTGGTTGGCGATTGGCACGGTGAGTATGCATGGCTTTGAGCTGTGGCGGCTGAGCTGGTGGCTGTACCACGTGTTGTTGCTGATGGGGGCGATTACGGCCGTTGCCGTCCTCATCCAATCCTATGAACAACTGCGCCGCTTCCGGCTCACTTATTATTATCTGGCAATTGGCCTCATCGCCACCGCCGCGTTGACGCTCTGGGCTTCGCATTTGGTAGCTGAATTTGTGCAGCAGGGTATCAACAGCGAAGTGGAGACGATTTTGATGGGCACGGGCATCGCCCGCGCCGAGCTACCCGACATGACCCAGATGGTGATCAACGCCCGCATTACTGGCCTTTGGGTGGCTGGTTTGGCAATGGGGACCCTGTTTGCCGCCCTGCTGATCATCGTCAACCGGGCCGATCGGCTGATTTTGCGCCGTACTGAGGAGCTGGCCCAGGCCAACGCGGAGCTGAAAGCGGCCGAAGCGCTGCGCGACGATCTGACGGACATGATCGTTCATGATTTGCGCACGCCGCTCACCTCGATGAATCTGAGCCTGGATTTGCTAAAACGCACCCTCAATGATGAATCCAAGGCCGCCCAGCGCGAGCGGTTTGTGCAGACGGCCAACCGTTCGGCGGCGGACATGTTGCAGTTGGTGAACCAGCTGCTGGACGTGGCCAAGCTGGAAGCCGGGCAGCTGCGTTTGAATTATGGGGAGCATTCATTGGCAAAGCTGTTGCAGGAGAAAACGGCCGTTTTTCAACCGCAACTTCTCGCCAGCCAGAAGCATTTCACCGTGGCTTTGCCAGATAATTTACCGCTCATTCGCATGGATGCGGATTTGATTGACCGGGTGGTGGACAACTTGCTGGGCAATGCGCTGAAATATACCAACGCGGGCGGCCAAATTACGCTGCGGGCGCAGCGCGCCGGTAACAAGCTGGTCGTCGCCATTGCCGATGATGGCGAGGGGATTGACCCGACAAAAGCTAATCAGATTTTTGACAAGTTTTACCAGGTGCAGGATGCAAACGGCCGTCCGCTGCGGCGGGGAACCGGGTTGGGGCTATCGTTTTGCAAGATGGTGGTGGAGGCACACAACGGCCGTATTTGGGTAGAAAGTAAAGAGGGGGAAGGCAGTACATTTTACTTTGCCCTCCCCCTGGTTTCACAAAATGGCGTTTTGTCTGAAGTTGGCGCTAACGGCGACGGCCCAAAACGCGCAGCAGCCGCAAAAACAGATTGATGAAGTCCAAGTAAAGCCGCAACGCGCCCATGACGGCAATGCCATTGAGCATTTGTTGGCTATCGTTGCCCTGTAGAACGGTGGCGTAAGTCATTTTCTTGATCAAATTGCTGTCATACACAATCAACCCCATGAAGATCAAAATCCCCAGATAGGTAATTGCCCAATCTAGCGCCGTGCTGGCAAAGAAGAAATTCACCACAGAAGCCAAAATGATGCCCAGCAAACCCACAAACAGGATCGGACCCCATTTGGTGAGGTCTTCTTTTGTCGTGAGGCCAACGACGGTCAAGATAATAAAAATGAGTGTGGTGGTGCCAAACGCAAACACGATAGTTCCTAGCCCGTAGACCAAAAAGATAACCGAGAGGGTGACGCCATTGAGCGCGGCGTAGGCAAAAAAGAGGGCCAGGCCCGCACCTGGAGATAACCGACTAATGGCGCGATTAACACTGATTACCAGGATCAATTCACCGATGACCAGTCCCCAAAAGACAATCATGTTGCCAAAAACGAAATTGAGAATGGCTGGGCTGCCTAAAGTCAGAATGGCGACGATGGTGGTCACCAGTAAGCCCAGCGACATCCAGCCGTACACGCGCTGCATAACGCCTGCAAACAGCTCACTCAGGCGTGCTTCTGAGACGGCGGCCGGCACCTGTTCTTGAAAATTGAAATCTGTGGACATGTTGATTTTTCCTCCTGAACACTGCTTTGCGATCAAACGGATTAGAATGTCCGTAGTTTAGCACAGAAGCGATAGCAATTCCTCACGAATTTTCACTGATTTCTGTCAGTTCCAGCCAGCGGAATTCGGCCGTTTCCAGTGCTTCTTTGGCCTGTTCCAGTTCATCCACCAGCGGTTGCAGCCGCTCATAATCGGAGCCGATCTCATTGATTTGGGCGGAGAGGGTGGCGATCTTCTCGGTGAGGGTTTCGATGGTGGATTCGGCCGTTTCCAGTTCGCGCTGTTCTTTCCAGGTGAGCTTGCGAGGGCGGGAAGAAGTCGTAGTGGCTGGTTTGTTAGTTGTTAGTTTGTTACTGGTTGGTTTGGGGGCTGGTGTGGCTTCTTCTTCGCGCAGGCGCTGGTACGTTTCGTACGGGGCGGGGTAGCGCGTGCCCAGCACGCCATCCTCAAAACTCAGTAAAAAGTCTACGTTGCGGTCCAAAAAGTAGCGATCGTGGCTGACGACGACTAGCGTGCCGCTGAACTGGTCCAGGAACTGCTCCAAAACGGTGAGCGTTTGCACGTCCAAGTCGTTGGTGGGTTCGTCCAAAAAGAGGACGTTGGGCTGGCGCACCAGGGTGCGCAGCAGGTAGAGCCGCCGCCGCTCGCCGCCGCTGAGGCTGCCAATTTTGGCCCGCTGCTCCGGCCGGGTGAAGAGGAACCATTCCAGCATTTGCGCCGCTTCCACGCGCTCGCCGTCGTTGGTGCGGATGAGCGGAGCGAGATTATTCATGTAGTCGAACAGGGTTTCCTCATCGGCCAACTCCTCGGCCTGCTGGTCGTAGTAGCCCAGCTCAACCGTGTCGCCCCAGCGCACTTCGCCGCTGTCGGGCGCGGTCTTGCCCGCCAGCACGTCCAGCAAGGTACTCTTACCCGCCCCGTTTGGCCCGATAATGCCGATGCGGTCGCCGGGGTCTAGCTGTAAATCGAGATTTTTGAACAGAGTGAGGTCGCCGTAGCTTTTGCTAAGGTTGCTGGCTTCCAGTACGCGCTTGCCCAGGCGACGGCTGGCCAGCGCCAACGCCACGCGCTGGTCGCCCTTGTCGTAGCTGATCGTTTGCAGCTCTTCCACGCGCTGGATGCGGGCTTTTTGCTTGGTGGTGCGGGATTGTGCGCCCCGGTGCAGCCAGGCGAGCTCTTGCCGCAGCAGGGCCTGCCGCTTGGTTTCGGCCGTTTGCAGCTGATCTTCACGGGTGGCGCGTTGTTGCAGGTAACGGCCGTAATTTCCCCCATACGTCACCAACTCCCGCCGATCCAATTCCACAATTTTGTTTACCACCCGGTCCAAAAAGTAGCGGTCGTGGGTTACCATGAGCAGGGCGGCGGGCATGTTCAGCAAAAATTGCTCCAGCCAGCTAATCGTTTCTGCGTCAATGTGGTTGGTTGGCTCATCCAGAATCAGCAGATCGCCCGGATCGATCAGGCCGCGCGCCAGAGCGACGCGCTTTTGCTGCCCGCCGCTCAGCGTGCCAATTGTGGCCTGAAATCCGGTAATCCCTAGCCGCGTTAGCACGGCTTTGGCTTCGGCTTCCGCCTGCCAGCTTTGGGTACGGTCCATCTCTTGCGTAATTTGGGCAAACTGGGCCTGCAAAGCGGCATCGTTGGGGGTGGCCTGCAAGGCTTCGCTGATGGCTTCGTACTGGCGGAGCAGTTGGAGCTGGGGTGCGTCGCCCTGGAAGATGTAGTCGAGAACGGCCGTTTCCAGCGGCAAATCTGGCTCCTGCGGCAAATATTGAATGCGCACCCCGCCCCAGACGGTGACCGCGCCCTCGGCTGGGCTTTCTAGCCCGGCGATGAGACGCAGCAGGGTCGTTTTGCCGGAGCCGTTGCGGCCAATCAGGCCAATGCGGTCGCCCGCATTGATGAGCAGATTAACAGAATCGAACAAGATGCGATCGCTGTAATGATGGGTTAAGTTGTCGAGGCGAACAAGATTCATAGATTACTGCAAACTTGTGGCGATTGTTTACGAATTGCTACGGCTGCGGGCCACATCCAAGCCTTTTCGGGCGAGTTTAACAGCAAGTCCGCCACCTGGCACGAGTAAATCTATGGTGTCTACTCCCACATCAAACAAGAAATCAGGATCGAGCAGTTTGCCAACATATTGTTGAAAGGTTTTGCCATCGGTGCGTAGTTCGCTGGTGACGGCATCGTATTCCACAATGGCCTCTTTTTGCTTGCTGAGCCAGCGATACTGGAAGGCGTAAACGGGGCGGTAGTACAAATCTACATTGGCAATTTCGATGGCGTCTTCCAGGATGGTGTCTGCCTGGATACTTTTGAGCACTTCCAGCAGTCCATCCCGAACGATGGCCGAGGCGCGTGCTTGGGCCGGCACGACGATGGCTCCTTGTTTGCTCAACGCTTCCAAATGTTCCGGGGGAACTTGATTAGCGGGGTGATTCAGGTAACGACTTAGCGTTTCGTCGGGTTCATTGGTATAGCCGTTGATGAAGCGAATGCGCTCGGGTGTTTCATGGCAATGTTCGGTGAAGGTGAGGTGGATACGGCCGTTCTGCACCGCGTACTCCTTCTCATCCAAACGAACGGAACGTACTTCACTGCCAGAAAGCGTGACGGGGTAGTCGCGTCGCCGCTCGTACACATACCGCGCCCGGCAAACGATATGCCAAAAAGGTTCGTATCTGTGTTCTTTGTAAATGAGTTCAAAATCGCTGTCTTTGGGGCGCTGTAAAAAACTGGCCATCTTCACCATGCGGCCAAATGCATCAACTTTCTTTTCCCAGGCACGCCCCTCAGCTTGCTCAAGGCTTAACTGTTCTTTGAGTAAAAAGGCACGTTCATCTGCTAGCGATATCTCCATTGGTCAAATGCCTCCGGTAATTTCTAAATTTCGCTGTGTTCGACATCGAAAACGTGGGAGTGCAGGTTGGCGATCCACTGCTTGCCTTCCTGAGTTTTGCGTAGGTAGTGGAGGGCATCCTGGATATGCGGCCGTACCACGTCCCAGTAAAATTTGGTGAAGTTTTGCCGCATGTGCCCGGGGCTAGTGTAGCCAATCCGCTTGTTTTCGCCGGTTTCTTCAAATTCGTAGAAAAGCGCGGGGATTTTGCGCAGATAGTCGGGGTCGCCTAGCTGGCCGATGAAATCGGCGGCGCGTACCAGGGCGGCGAAGCTACTGGTTTGCTTGTAAAACGGATCGTCGTTGGGGACGGGGAAGCGGGTCATTTCGATGTAGCTGGCGATGGTTTTGGCATCCACCTGGCTGACCAGGGCGTTGCCAAACCGCTCCATTACAAACAGTTTGCTGCGGTTGACGTGGTAGGGGGTGAGAGCGGCATCGGTGCTGCCAAAGGGGAGCCCGACCGTTTCGCCGTTGATGCCTGTGGCGTACTTGCCATCCCCATCCTGGCGGCAGACGCCCTTGACGTAGCCAATGTCGTGGCAGAGCACGGCCATCATAAAATGCAGCCAGTCGCTGGGGGTGATGCCACCTTCGCAGAGGTGCTTGCCTTTGAGGATGGCTTGTCCTACCAGGGTCACCATGATGGTGTGGTCTACATTGTGGTAGAGTGCGTCTGAGTTGGCGATATTTTCCAGGGCCAGCCGCCCTGTCCATTCCAAAATGTTGGCGTTTTGAGGCTCCATCAGGCTGTAGGTCTGCTGGTAAGCATCTTTAAGCGCCTTCACAAAATGTTCAATCATCAGGCTCTGCAAATTAAGCATCATCAGGTATCCGTTTGTTGAGTTTTTGGGTCGCAACGACAGCTTCGTGTCTAATAAGATACATCTGTCCCGGTGGAATGTCTAGCAAAAAGAGAAAATTATGGGTGAAAAATGATGGTTTGCGGCTTTATTCGCGGGCAATTTGGGCGGCGCGGATGGAGAAGTCGGTGAAGGTGACCTGGACGGAGCCATCTTCTGAGCCGCTGGCGGCAAAACCGACGAGACCGCTGGCGAAACGGCCGTCTTCCCCCTCGGCGACCAGTTGATTGTTGACATAAAATGCCAGGTACTCCCCGGCACAAATGGCGCGCAGCTGGTTGGTGCGCGCACCCTGGCGTACCGCGCTGTGCGGTGTCCAATCCACGATGGGGGAGGAAAGGTTGCGCTCGACGCGACGAATGGAAACGAGGCCGTCGCCGCTGATGAGGAAGTAGTAGCCGTTGCGGCTGTCGGCGCTGCTGGCGCGGCAAACCAGTCCGTAAGCGTTGTTGTGCTCGGCAGACAGTTGGTTAACGGCCGTTTCCAGCACCACATCCCCATAACTTTCCTCACTGAAACCCCACACGTACGCGGCAGAATTTGAGCTGAGTTCGTAGCCATCGTTGGTCAGCTGAACGGCCGTACCGTTTTCCATGTCTAACTTTTCCGGCCAGCTATCAATCTCGCTGAAATCGGTTTCTAGCAAAATCTCCTGTGAAGCCACGTCTTCAGCAGGGGCCTGGCCGCAGGCAGCCAGCAAGATGTGAAAGGCGAGAAGCATCGGAAGGAAAAATTTTTTGGGCTTAGTCATAAAAGCAGGAACACAGAGTTCCACAGAGAGACACGGAGTTTCACAGAGATATTGTCCTCTTTTTCCTCTGTGCCCTCTGCGGCCAAAAACTAATGATGGAAAAGGCGCAGGCCGCTGAAAATGAGCGTCATGCCGTACGCATTGGCGGCGGCAATCACGTCCTCGTCGCGCACGGAGCCGCCCGGTTCGATGACATATTTAACCCCACTGCGGTGCAATCGGTCAATATTGTCGCGGAAGGGGAAGAAGGCGTCGGAGCTGGCAGCCACATTTTGCAGTTTGTCCAACCATTCGCGGCGGTCGCCAACCGTTAACGGTTGGGGCACGCTATCGAACAACGCTTCCCAAGACGGCCGTTCCACTTCACCAACCTCATCCAACACGTACAAATCAATCGCATTGTTGCGCACGGCGCGTGGCGTGCCCTCTTTGAACTGGAAGCTGAGCACGCGCGGATGCTGCCGCAGCCACCAATTGTCTGCCTTGTCGCCCGCCAGCCGGGTGCAGTGAATGCGCGACTGCTGCCCTGCGCCCAGGCCAATCACTTGGCCGTTCAGTGCATAGCAAACTGTGTTCGACTGGGCGTACTTGGTGGCAATGGTGGCCACGATGAGGTCGCGCTGGGCGCTGGCTGGCAGTTCCTGATTTTCGGAAACCACGTTCAGCAGCAGCGATTGGTTGATTTCGGCATCGTTGCGCCGCTGGGAGAAGGTGATGCCAAAGACCTCGCGCCGCTCCAGCAGCGGCGGTTTGTAGGCTGGGTCAATTTGGACGATGGGGTAACGGCCGTTCTTCTTCGCCTTCAAAATTTCCAATGCTTCCGGCTCGTAACCGGGGGCAATCACCCCATCGGACACCTCGCGGGCGATGAGCCGGGCCGTTACCGCGTCTACCGGATCGCTCAGGGTCACCCAGTCGCCAAAGGAGGACATGCGGTCTGCGCCACGGGCGCGCGCGTAAGCTGTGGCCAGCGGGGTGAGCGCATGGATCAGATCGTCTACAAAGTAGGCGCGGGCTTCTTGCTTGCTCAGCGGCACGGCCACAGCCGCCCCCGCCGGGCTGACGTGCTTGAACGAGGCGGCGGCGGGCAAATCGAGCGCCGCTTTGAGTTCCTGCACCAGCGGCCAGCCATTGAGCGCATCCAGCAAATTGATGGTGCCGGGCGAGCCGTTGAGCACTTTCAGCGGCAGTTCGCCCTGCATGGTGTAAATCTGGGCCGGAGCCTGGTGTGGATTGACGCCGTAGCGTAGGGTGAGCTGGCTGTGGCTGTGGGGGAATTGCTGGCGTAGAAAATTGGCGATGGCGTCGTCGTAAACGGCCGTATGCTGAAACGCTTTCAGCGCCAAAATCTGCCGGGTGGTGACGGTGGTATCGCCCTGACCGCGCAGTTCCGCCAGCACGGTGCTGTAATCTGCCGGATCGCAGACAATGGTGACGCGCAGGTGGTTTTTGGCCGCCGCCCGCAGCAGCGTCACCCCGCCGATGTCAATTTGCTCTATCGCTTCGGGCAGCGTTACGCCCTCTTTGGCGACCGTTTGTTGGAAGGGATACAAATTGCACACCACCAGATCAATATTCTGATAGCCCTGGGCCTTCATGTCCGCCTGGTCGCTGTCGATGTTGCGGGCCAGAATGCCGCCGTGTACGGCCGGATGCAGCGTTTTGACGCGCCCGCCGAGCATTTCTGGCGCTTTGGTCAGGTCGGCCACGTCCTGCACGGGCAGACCGACGTCGCGAATGGCGCGGGCGGTGCCGCCGCTGGCAATCAGCCCAAAACCGAGCTGGTGCAGCGCTTCGGCCAGTTCTACCAGCCCGGTTTTATCAGAAACAGAAAGCAAGGCTTGCTTCTTGGTTGCCATCTAAGAATCTCCTACTGGAGACCCTAAGGGTTTTATGACTAATATTTCCAGTTAAAAGCGGCCAAACCCTTAGGGTCTTTTGCTTACAAATGAACAACTTGATCGCGGCCTGGGCCAACGGAAACGGCCGTTACTGGCACGCCGCTCTGTTCAGCAATGTAGGCAATGTACTTTTGCGCATTCGTCGGCAAATCGGCCAGCTTGCGCACGCCCATCACATCTTCTTGCCAGCCGGGCAGCGTCTCGTACACCGCCTGACAGCGGCTGAGTGACGGGATGTCGCTGGGGTAAAAATCAATCGTTTCGCCATCCAGCTGGTACGCATGACAAACGCGAATTTCATCGAAACCGCTCAAAATATCCAGCTTGGTGATGACGATTTCGGTGAGGCCGTTGATGCGGACGGCGTGGCGCAGCATCACCAAATCCAGCCAGCCAACGCGGCGCGGCCGCCCGGTGGTGGTGCCGTATTCGTCCCACGGTTTGTCGCCGCTGCCGCGCAGCCGGTGCGCCAGTTCGCCATCCAGCTCCGACGGGAACGGGCCGCTGCCGACGCGGCTGGTGAACGCTTTGGCAATGCCAATGACGCGCCCCACCATGCGTGGGCCAACGCCCAGACCCACCAACACGCCGCCCGAAGTCGGGGCCGAGCTG
Organism: Ardenticatenaceae bacterium; assembly: GCA_020634455.1. Lineage (GTDB taxonomy): Bacteria > Chloroflexota > Anaerolineae > Promineifilales > Promineifilaceae > Leptofilum. Next base: position 363,306 of record JACKBQ010000002.1, read on the forward strand.
GTGACAAAGGGGTAGGTGCCGTGATCCAAATCTAAAAAGGTACCTTGTGCGCCTTCAGCGAGGACGGAACGGCCGTCTTTCAGCGCCTTATCCAAATACACCGAGCCATACACCAGATGCTCCCGTAGCTTTTGCGCGTAGCCAGCATATTCAGCCGCTACAGAGTCCGCATCCAGCGGTTCCGCGCCATAAATTTTGGTGAGAACTTCGTTTTTCTCGGCAATGTGGGCCTGAATTTGGTCCGCCAGCTCTTCCGGGTTGGCGAACAGCTCGGCACGCAGCCCGACGCGGCTTGTTTTGTCCGTGTAGGCAGGCCCAATGCCGCGCAGCGTGGTGCCGATGGCGTCATTGCCGCGTCGGGCTTCCTTGGCTTTGTCCAGGGCGATGTGCGCCGGGGTGATGAGGTGGGTGTTGCGGCTAATTTTGAGCCGATTTGGGCCAACGTCAATGCCTCGCTCGGTAAGCATCGCCATTTCGCGCAGCAGCACGGCCGGATTGAGCACCACGCCATTGCCAATAATGCAGATGGTGTTGGCATGAATAATGCCGGACGGGATGAGGTGCAGCTTGAAAATGTCGCCCTGCACAGTGACGGTATGGCCAGCGTTGTCGCCACCACTGTAGCGGGCTACGATATCTGTTTGGGATGCCAATAAGTCGGTTACGCGCCCTTTGCCTTCGTCGCCCCACTGAGCTCCAATAATCATATCTAGTGGCATGATTTTCTCTCCTGAATAACCTCCCGGAGGTTAGCCTCTGCATTTCGATGAGAACCTCCGGGAGGCAGGTTCCATCCTGAGGGTTACCAAAATAGAGTAGCCCGACCTGCCGGGATGTTGATTTCCCTGCGGTCGGGCTTTTTTGCTTGGAATAACACTTTTGTTTAGCCATGAATCTACCGCATCAAGTTCAGGTTTGATGTGCGGACGGTAATTTCTGGCAATAGGGTGAACTGCTTTATTTGTGCAGTTAGGCTATTGCGAATCAATTATAGCAGAAAAGTTTTGCAGGGGTTTTGGCCAGCTTGCCCAATTCTGGACCAATTTTTTCGTTGGTTCGTGGGTAGCGGCAGATTCTTTCTGCGGTCACCAGAAGTAGTAGAGACGTTGCATTGCAACGTCTCTACGTTAGTAATGGACGTTGACGAGGGTGCCGATGGAGACGAAGCTGTAAATCCAGGCGGCGTCGCTGGTTTCCAGATTGACGCAGCCGTGGCTCATGGGGGTGCCAAAGTTGCTGTGCCAGAAGGTGCCGTGCAGGGCGTAATCCTGGTAGAAGTACATGACGTAGGGCACATTTTCCAGGTAGTAATCGTAGCCGAGCAGGCTGCCGTCCATCGTCTGGCTTTCGTAGGTGAGCCAGATGCGGAACTGGCCGGTGACGGTGGGGTGATCCCAAGTGCCGCTGGAGATGAGGGTAGTGTAGACGGCCGTATCCCCCTCATAGGCCCGTAGCGTTTGGGTGGTCAGGTTTACATCCACCCACCGCTCATTGGCTGTTACGCCAAACGGCCGTATTGCATCCTGGTAGTTTGGGTTCACAAAGGTGGGAATGACGGTGGGGGTTGGCGTGGGCGTAGGCGACGGGGTGGGGGTGACGGTCCAGGTGGGGCGCGGCTGGTCACTGCCGGTGCTGGCAATGAGCTTGGCGGGCACGTGGGGTTGCGGCGTTTGGGTGGCGGTGGCCTCGATGGGAGCCGCTGCGGCCACGACGGGCTTTTCTGTATCGGCTTCGCTACCCGTGGTAAGGTTGGTGGGGAGAACGGCCGTTTCTTGAACCTCACCGCCCAGTTGGAAATATTGCCAGGCATACACCGTGCCCGCGCCTAGCATCAGCACAGCCAAAAGGATGACCAGCCAGCGCAGCGCGGGAGCCCAGCGGCGTTTGGCATGCGGTGCCGGAACAGTGATCACCTCAGCAGATGATTCAGCTGCCGCCAGGCGTTTTTCGGCCCAGCGGCGTGCTTTTTGCACGCTGGCGTTGTTGGGGGCCAGCATGTCGGCCCGGTTCACGTATTCCAGGCTGGCCTGGGGGGTGGTGGCTACGCTGGCTAACCAGAGCCAGCCCCGGTAATCTTGCGGGTCTTGCCGGACGGCTTGTTGCAGCAAGCGGCGGGCCAGGGCGTGATTGTTTTGCAAGACGGCCGTTTTGGCCTGTTGCAGTAAAGAATCAATCGAGCCGGGGAGATTAGAGGCGCTCATGCTGCTCATTGGGTCGCATCCAGAAAGCATTGGATGCCGTTCAGGATGCCCGCAGCCGACACATCGGCATTGGTGGTAAGCAAGGTGCGATCCAGGTTCATGAAGCCAGTTTCGATGATGATGGCGGGCACGCCTTCGGGCAAGGTGCGGAAGGCGTGGTAGTCGGTCATGTGTGGGGTGATGGTGTTGGCGTGGTAGGGCAGGTTGGTCGCTTGCTGGTAGGCAGTTTCCATGCAGCTTTGCAGTTGGGCGGAATCAGTGCGGCCGGAACCAGCCACTTTATAGCCTGTGGCCTGATCGTTGTAGTAAACACAGGAGTCGGCGTGGATGGAGACAACGGCCGTTCCGCCATAATTTTCTAGTCGCGGATCAAACTCCTCCAAAATGTCTGCATGAATGCCTTGAGCCAGCAGCGCCCCGGCCACTTTTTCGGTGATGTTGAGATTAACTTCCGCTTCCGTGAGGCCATCGTCACAGACTGCGCCGCTGTCGCTGCCTTTGTGCCCAGCAACCAGCCCAATACGAATGGGGCCAGGGCTTTGCGACAGCCGCTGCAATACGGGCTTGGCGGGGATGGGCTTATAAAACGGGGCGGAGAGTGAACTGCTGCTGCTGTTGGCAATCAGTTCGGCCGTGGCTTCCGGCGGGCTAAAAAACCAGTAAGTGATACCCATGCCTACCAACGCAAGCAGCAAGAAGATGACGATGGGCAGATTGCGACCTAGCAGACGCACCCAATCGAACGATTCATTTTCCCAGCCGTTGTCCCGAAAATCTGATTGCATACGGTTGTTTGGCGGTGAAAGCGGGAGAAATGCCACTACTTATTTCCAAAATGTTCCCGCTTAGTGCTTTGTTGGGCAAATTGGTTAGTAAAGTTTTTGGCAAAACCCACAAAGCTTCCAGTGCTCTTGTTGGCTTTGTTTTCCAAAAGTATTTAGTTAACAGAGCACTTGGACATACTTCCTGATCTTATGTCTATATTTTACACGAAACCCGTCAGGATGAAAATGAGAGAATGTGGCAAAAATCTCACGTAAATCTTACGGTAATTTTTGGTGAAAATTCGTAAGCTAGGGATGAGAGATCATCGCAGTTTGTCGGTGGTCTTGCTAAAAACAAAATGAATTTGTCACCTTTTTGTTACAATATGGCTCTAGTAAATAACAGACTCGCTCAAAACAGGTAAGTTCTGGATGACTGGCCAAATCTAAAGAATGTTTTATCTGTAGCAAGTGTGTTTGAAACGGCCGTTGGAGACCAACATGTCTGAGTTAGGAGAAGTTGTACAAGCTGCCCGCAATGGCAGAGCGAAAAAAGAGAGTCGTCAGCAGGCGTTTGCTGAGCTGGTAAGCCAATTTTATGAAATCGCCTTCCGCTGGGCTTTTTCTCGGCTGCATGATGCCGATCTGGCTCAGGATGCGGTTCAGGAAGCGTTTGTGGTGGCTTACCAAAAGCTAGAGCAGCTGCAAGAACCCGAAGCGTTTGCCGGTTGGTTCAAGCAAATTGTGCTTAGCCAAACATACCGCCTGCTGCGCGACACGCGGCCCCTGTCTCAAGCGGTGAAACTTAGCCAGGAAATAATGGACTCGGAATTGGGGCCGCTGGCTTTGATTGAAAATGATGAGTTTAAGGCGCGGGTGATGACGGCCGTTCAAGCCTTACCCGAAAAAGAGCAAGAAGTCACTCAGCTGTTTTACCTGAGCGGCTACTCCCAAAAGGAGATTGCCCGCTTGCTGGAGCTGCCGCTGACCACTGTGAAAAAACGGCTGCAATACGCCCGGCGCAACCTGCGCGGCATTTTGGTAAGCATGATGGACGCTTTTGCGCCAGAACCAGAGCCATTACCAGCGCCCGTGCCTATTCCGGTTCGGGTCCGACCAGTTTATCCGCCAGATTCGCCGGAGTGGTAGTATTCCAGAGAAGAAACGGCCGTACGCGCTTGAAACGTCTCTGGTTTAAGCGTACAATGGTTCAATATTGTTAAGTGGTTTCCCTGCCAAAATTAAAAATTTTGCGGAAGAAATTTAGAAGTTTCCAAAGATAATTTTAGAGAGTAGATATTATGGATGAGCAACCAAATGAAAACCGCCCGTCGGTACCGACATGGGTTTGGATTATTACAATTTTTGCCGTCATTGTTGGGCTACAGCTAGTGTTTAGCGGTAGTTTCCGCACAGAAGAAATTAGCCAGCAAGAATTCTTTGCCAAGGTTCAAAACAACGAAGTAGATATCATTGAGTTGAGCGGTGATCGGCTAGAGGCTTTTCGGGACGATGCAGGCGACGAACTGGTATCTGTAGGTGTGACCACCAAAGACAGCCAAAGCTCGCTAGAAGATGTGCTAGCCTTCAATGGTTTAGACAACGCAACATTGCAAGAACTGAGTGTGGAAGTGCAGGTGCGCAACCTGTCGCTGCGCAACAATGTTGTCAGCATTCTTTTCACCATTGGCCCGGTGCTGCTGCTGATCTGGATTTTTAGCCGGGGCTTCCGGCAGATGCAGGGTGGGGGCGGCAACAGCATTTTTGGATTCGGCCGTAGCCGCGCCAAAAACCTGAGCGATGCCGACCGTCCGACAGTCACTTTTGACGATGTGGCCGGCGTGGATGAAGCCAAACTGGAACTGGCCGAAGTGGTGCAGTTCTTGAGGGAGCCTGAAAAATTTGTGCAGGTCGGCGCTCGCATCCCCAAGGGTGTGCTGATGGTTGGCCCACCGGGAACCGGGAAGACATTGCTGGCACGTGCTGTAGCTGGCGAAGCAGGTGTGCCCTTCTTCCACATTTCTGGTTCTGAATTTGTAGAAATGTTTGTGGGTGTGGGTGCCAGTCGCGTGCGCGACCTGTTCGAGAAGGCCAAGCAATCTGCTCCCTCCATTGTCTTTGTGGACGAAATTGATGCGGTGGGTCGGCAGCGAGGCGCTGGTTTAGGCGGTGGCCATGATGAGCGTGAGCAAACCCTTAACCAAATTTTGGTGGAGATGGATGGCTTCGACAACGACACAAACGTCATTGTGATGGCTGCTACCAACCGTGCAGACATTTTGGATCCGGCATTGCTGCGCCCCGGTCGCTTTGATCGCAAGGTCTTTGTAGACCTGCCGGATGTGAAGGGTCGCGAAAAGATTTTGGAAGTTCATGCGCGGGGCAAGCCCATCAGCAAAGAAGTAGAGCTGAAAGAGTTTGCCAAGCTCACAGCCGGTTTTTCTGGGGCAGATTTGGAGAATTTGCTGAACGAGGCTGCTATTTTTGCGGCGCGGCGCGACCAGCGCACCATTGGCAATCTGGAATTCCAGGATGCATTTGACCGCATTGCGTTAGGGCCAGAGAAGAAAAGCCGGGTGATGAGCCAGGAAGACAAAGAGACGGTTGCTTACCACGAGGCGGGTCATGCGGTTGTGAGTTTCTTCTTGCCCAATACAGACCCGGTGCAGAAGATTACGATTGTGCCGCGAGGCCGGGCTGGTGGGTATGTGATGCCCTTGCCTGAAGATCGTATGGTGTACTCGCGTGAATATATTTTGGACAATATTTGTTGGGGGTTAGGCGGTCGTGCAGCGGAGGAGATATTTTTCAGCCGCATTACCACGGGCGCTTCCAGCGATTTGCAAAATGCCACGCGCCGCGCCAAAGCGATGATTATGAATTATGGCATGTCTGATGTGTTGGGGTTGCCAACTTATGGCGATCAGCACAGCAATCCATTTGTTGGGCGTGATTATTATGGCATGGGTGGCGGACGTGATTACAGTGAAGATGCTGCCAAAGCCATTGATGAAGAAGTGAAGAAGATTCTTAATGAGAATTACACGAAAGCCAAAAAGATCATTGAAGACAACCGAGACAAGTTGGTGGCGTTGGCCAATCGGCTATTAGAAGTCGAGACGATGGATCGGGTGGAGTTTGAGAAGTTGATGAATGAACCGTATTCTGAAAATGGCCGGGCAATGCGTGATTCTTTGTATGGTTAAGGGATCTTACCGTCGGCCGTCGTGAAATCGGGCCGGGTGGTTTGTACGATATTTTGGTCAGTAGGTAGCCTCCTCCCTGCTTTTGGTGAGGGGGCTTTTTTATTGTAAAGACGCTTTTGCGTTTTTGCGGGATAATTGTAAGCATGACTGTACGTATTCGTCACATGGGACGGCAATATGAATCGGACCCGGATGCTAAAGCGAAACGGCTGAGCCGGGAGAGTTTGCATACGTTTAGGCGGTTGTTGAAGTATGTGCGGCCGTATCGCAACCAGATGACGTTTTCCATCATCCTGCTGCTGGTGAGCACGCTGTTGGGATTGGTGCTGCCGCTGGTGGTGCAAAATCTGGTAGACGTGGTGCTGATTGACAAAAACCAGGATCAGCTGAACCAGTTAGCCATTGGATTGTTTGTGGTGTTTATTGTGCAGGCGCTGTTCAGCTTTGGGCATCAGCTGACGCTGGCGTTTGTGGGGGAGAAGGTGATTGCCACTATTCGCGTGCAAATTTACACGCATTTACAATCGCTGTCGCTGAAATATTTTGCCGATCATCGCACGGGTGAAGTGGTGTCACGGCTGACGAATGATGTGTCGCAGCTGCAAAACGCGGTCACCAGTAATTTGGTGGCCCTGCTGCGGCAGGCGGTGACGTTGGTGGGTGCGGCGGTGCTGCTCTTCTTCCTTAACTGGCGGCTGACGCTCATTATTCTGACGGGAATTCCCATCATCTCGTTGACGATGGTGTTTTTGGGGCGACAAATTCGCAAGGCGGCCAAGGCGGTGCAGGATGCGCTGGCGCAGTCGGCCAACGTGGTGGAAGAGACGGTGAGCGGTATCCGCATTGTGAAGTCGTTTGTACGGGAGGCGCATGAAATCGGCCGTTTTTCAGAGCGGGTCAACGAGGTGTACGAAGCGGCCATGTGGCGCGCCAAAATTGGCGCGGTGCTGGGGCCGATCATCGGCTTTATGGCTTTTGCTTCCATTACGATTACGCTCTGGTTTGGCAGCTTTGAGGTGATTGAGGGGCGGTTGTCTGCGGGTGGGCTGGTGGCCTATTTAGTGTACACGCTCATGGTGGCCACGCCGATTGCCTCGCTGGCCGGGCTGTATGCGCAGTTCCAGTCGGCGTTGGGGGCGACGGAGCGGTTGTTTGATCTGCTGGACACGCCTGCCGACATTGCCGATCGGCCCAACGCCATTGAACTGCCACCTGTGACGGGTCGCGTGCAGTTTGAAGATGTTGAGTTTGATTACACAACGGCCGTTGCCATCCTCAAACAGGTCTCTTTTACCGCCGAGCCGGGTCAGGTGGTGGCACTGGTTGGCCCTAGCGGGGCGGGCAAGAGCACGCTGGTGAATTTGATTCCTCGCTTTTATGATGTGGGGAACGGCCGTATCCTCATCGACGGCCAGGACGTGCGGGATGTGACTGTGAATAGCTTGCGCCAGCAAATTGGCATTGTGCCGCAGGAGACGATTTTGTTTTCTGACACGGTGCTGGAAAATATTCGCTACGGCAATCTGGAGGCGACGCAGGCTGAGATTGAACAAGCTGCCACAGCCGCAAATGCCCACGACTTTATCCTGAATGATTTGTCCGACGGCTACCAGACGATGGTGGGCGAGCGGGGTGTGAAGCTGAGCGGTGGTCAGCGGCAGCGGGTGGCCATCGCCCGGGCCATCCTGAAGGACCCGCGCATCCTGATTTTGGACGAGGCGACCTCGTCCTTGGACAGCGAGAGCGAGAGTTTGGTGCAGGAGGCGTTGGAGCGGTTGATGAACGGCCGTACTTCCTTCGTTATTGCCCACCGGCTGAGTACCGTCATTAACGCCGACTGGGTGTTGGTGCTGGACCAGGGACGTGTGGTAGAACAGGGCAGACACAGCGACCTGCTGCAAAATCACAATGGCCTGTATTACCGGCTGTACCAGATGCAATTTGCCCAGGCAGACGACTGGAAATTAGAGATCGGAGATTAAACGGTTGATGGAGCAAGAGAACAACATCGTAGAACGAAATTACCCCACCGACGTGCAAATTGTGTCGGTTCACGGCCGTGAATTCATCCTCATCGGCACGGCGCACATTTCCCAGGAATCCACCGATTTGGTGCGTGCCGTCATCGAGCAGGAGCAGCCCGACGTGGTCTGCGTGGAGCTGGACGAGCAGCGGTACAAAACCCTGTCGGAAAAAACGAAGTGGGAAAACCTTGACCTCAAGCAAATTATCCGCCAAAAGCAGTTGATGACCCTGCTGGTGAACCTGCTGCTGGCCTCTTACCAAAAGCGATTAGGCAAGCAGCTGGGCGTGACTCCCGGCACCGAACTGCTTGAAGCAACCAAAGTAGCGCAAGAGTTGGACATTCCGCTGGCATTGGTGGATCGGGACGTGCGCATTACCCTGCGCCGCGCCTGGAACAGCATGAGCTTTTGGGAAAAGATCAAGTTGCTTACTTCCGGTTTTGTCGGTGCCGTAGAAGGTGAAGAAATTTCCGAAGAGATGCTCAGCGAAATTCGCCAATCGGACGTGCTGACGGAGCTGATGAACGAACTGGGCGAATTTATGCCCGTGCTCAAAGGCGTACTGATTGATGAGCGCGACACCTACATCGCTCAAAAAACGCGCGATGCCGTAGGTGAAAAAGTCGTGGCGGTTGTGGGTGCGGGTCACCTGAGCGGCATCAAGCAGGCGCTGCTGGAAAATCGTCAGGAAGATTTGAGCCGGATCGAGCAGGTGCCACCGCCGTCGCCTGTGGGCAAAATTATTGGCTGGGGCATTCCCGCGCTGATCATTGGCATGATTGTTTACATTGGCATCACGCAGGGCGCATCGGCGGCAGGGGACAATTTACTCTACTGGTTCCTGGTGAACGGCATCCCCAGCGCCATCGGTGCGGTAATTGCCTGGGCCCATCCCCTGACGATTGCCGCTTCCTTTTTTGGCGCGCCGCTCACCAGCCTGACGCCAGTGATTGGGGCGGGCTACGTGGCGGCGTTTGTGCAGGCGTATTACACGCCCCCGGTCGTGCGCGAGTTCCAATCGGTGGGAGAGGATATTGCCCATTGGCGTATGTGGTGGCAAAACAAGCTGCTGCGGGTGCTGCTGGTGTTTATTCTGACCAGCCTGGGCAGTTTGCTAGGCACCTACCTCGGTGCGGCGGAAATCATCTCGAACTTGTTCTAACGGAAAGTCCACAGATTATGCAGATTGCGCAGATTTTCTCTATTTTCTCTGTGTGCTCTGTGGCAAAAGGAGAAATCTTGTGAAGAAGTGGCTTAGGCGGATTTTTTGGGGATTTACGGCCGTTCTCCTCATCATTCTTCTCTATGCAGGCGGCGTCATTTTGTACGAGGGCTGGTTTGGCGAATCGTCTGCCCAGTGGACCAACGTGACCTTTACCGATGCCGACGGCACCGAACTGCGCGGCTATCTGGCCCAGCCAGAAGAACCGGGCGTCTACCCCGGCGTGCTGCTCATCCACGAATGGTGGGGCTTCAACGAAGGCATGACCGTTTTGGCCGACGCGCTGGCCACCGAAGGGTACGTGGTGCTGGCCGCTGATGCCTATCGAGGCGAAGTGACAACGCAGGTGCCGCGCGCGCTCTATTTGCGGCTCTCCACGCCAGAAGAGCAGGTGTTCAACGATGTGGACGCGGCGCTGGCATACTTGATGAGCCTGGATTCAGTGGACACGGAGCGGCTGGCCTCGATGGGCTTTTGCTTTGGTGGGGGACATTCGCTGCAATTGGGCATGCGCCAGTCGGAAAATATGGCACTGACGATTTTGTATTATGGCACGGTGGTGACGAACCCGGATTTGTTACGCCCGTTAACTGATGGTCAACCTGTTCTGGGCGTCTTTGGCGAAGACGATGCTTCGATTCCGGTGGCGGACGTGCTAGAGTTTGAAGCGGCGCTCAACAGCCTGGAAATCCCCAACCAGATTACGATTTACTCCGGCGTTGGCCACGCCTTCCTGACAGAAGAAAACTTTGATCAACCCGGCACAGCGGGCCAGGCATGGCAGCAAACGCTCGACTTCCTGGCCGAAAACTTCAAAGAATAAAAGCTTAACCCCGGAGAGCGTGGAGGACGCAGAGTTTTTAATTTTCTCTGCGCTCTCAGCGTCCTCTGCGGTTAGAAAAGAGAAAGTTGTTCGGTCGTTCCGAAACGGCCGTTCCGCTCCAACCCCAACAACGCTTCCTTAATTGGCAAACCTCCTGCGTAGCCCGTCAACTTGCCATCGCTGCCAACGACACGGTGGCAGGGAATGATGACGGAGATGGGATTACGGCCGTTGGCTGCTCCCACCGCTCTGGATGCGTTTGGATTCCCCAATTCTGCCGCGATGGTGCCGTAGGTGGTGGTACGGCCGTATGGAATCGTTTGCAAGTAGGCCCACACCTGCTGCTGGAAGGGTGTGCCCTGTGGGGCGAGGGGCAGGTTAAATTGTTTGAGTTCTCCGGCAAAGTAGGCGGTGAGTTGAGAAACGGCCGTGGCCCAAAAAGCATCATCTCGCCGCCAATCAGCCTTTGGTGTCAGCGGGCTTTTCCCAGCCTGAAAAGCAACCTGCGTTAATCCCTGGTCGTTCCCCGCCAGCAATATCTTTCCCAGCCAGCTGTCCATCAGGCTGAACACAGTTTTACCGCCCGATTTATCCTCTGAAATACGATCGTCTAGCATAGGTCAGCAACGATTGCGATTATTTCATCACCCCAGGGAAGAACAATTTGCTGTGTTTCAAAAGTGTAGCCATTAGGCGCTAACCGTTTGCCTAATCTGGCCGCCAATTCATCGGCTCTCTTTTGCGCGACTTCGACCGTGTCACCGATGGCAAAGAAACGGCCGCAACAGCACGGCCCATTTGCTAGCCGACGATCGTGTCTTTTGTAATGCGGATCATCTCGATAAACTGTTGCTGTCGGATGGCAGTTGCCACAAACGCACATCAAGCCAACTTGTGCTTCTTCTGTTACTATTTCTACACTTACGTTCATTTTCCAAATTTCTCCAATTCGATTTATTATCAACAAGAACGGGACAGCCGATTCACCTATCTGTATCATAGACATACCATTTAAGCAAAATCGAATGATTTAAAGAGTATTGATACGGCCGTACAGCATCGTCTGCAAATAAGCTCATACCTATTGCTACCAGCATCAGCCCTGGCGCATTGGCCACCAGCAAAATTTCCCCCAACAAACTTTCCATCAGTGCAAAAATCTTCTATTCGCCAATGTTTGCTCTTGCCCCCAATGATAGGAATTTGTCCAAAACTCACCTATAATTCGACTGCTTTGATTCATCAACTAAAAAGATCAAGTGTGAGCCGTAAACAAACATCTCTGTGTCATTCTGTGTTCCGCTTTTTGAAAGGAGTCTCCATGACAACCCCCACCCAAACCCATTTTAGAACCTGCAACCTGTGCGAAGCGATGTGCGGTCTAGAAATTGAGCTGCGCGGTGAAGAAATTCTGGCAATTCGCGGCGATAAGCTGGACCCATTCAGTCAAGGCCACATTTGCCCCAAAGCCACTGCCCTGGCAGACATTTACCACGACCCGGATCGATTGCGCCAGCCAGTGCGCCGTACGGCCGTTGGTTGGGAACCTATCAGCTGGGACGAGGCATTTGACGAGGTGGCGGCCAACATCAAGCGGATTCAGGAGGCATACGGCCGTAACGCTATCGCCGTCTACCAGGGTAACCCCAACGTGCATAACCTGGGCGCGATGCTCTACTCGCCGCCGTTTGTGCGCACCTTGCGCACGCAAAACCGCTTCTCCGCCACCTCGGTAGACCAGCTACCGCACCATTTTGCCGCCTACTTCATGTTTGGCCACCAGCTCTTGCTGCCCATCCCCGATGTGGACCGCACCGACTTTTTGCTGATGCTGGGAGCCAATCCACTGGCCTCCAACGGCAGCTTGATGACCGCGCCCGGCATTGCCGACCGGCTGAAAAAGCTGCAAAAACGGGGCGGTCAGCTGGTGGTCATCGATCCGCGCCGGACAGAAACGGCCGTACTCGCCAACACCCACCACTTCATCAAACCAGGCAGCGACGTGCTGCTGCTCCTCGCCCTGCTGCACACCATTTTTTCTGAAGGATTGGCCGCCCCTGGCCCGCTGGCAGCGCTGGCCGATGGCCTGGACCAAGTTCAACGGGCCATTGCTCAATTTACGCCGGAACGGGTCGCCGGGCCGACAGGCATTCCTGCCGAAGCGGTGCGCCAGCTAGCGCGTGATTTTGCCGGGGCAAAGACGGCCGTTTGTTACGGCCGTATCGGTGTTTCTACCCAGCAGTTTGGCGGGCTGTGTCACTGGCTCATCAACCTGCTCAACTTTGTCACTGGCAACCTGGACAGCCCCGGCGGGGCGATGTTTACCACCCCCGCTATTGACGTAGTTGGCATTACCGCGATGACGGGCCAAACCGGGCGATACGGCCGTTGGCACAGCCGCGTGCGAAACTTGCCCGAATTTGGTGGCGAACTGCCCGTCGCTGCCCTGGCCAAGGAAATGCTCACCCCCGGCGACGGGCAAATCAAGGGCATGATCACCATTGCTGGTAACCCGGTGCTTTCTACGCCGAACGGCCGTCAGCTAGACGAAGCGCTGGCCGGACTTGAATTTATGGTGGCCATAGACATCTACATCAACGAAACCACCCGCCACGCCAACATCATCTTGCCGCCCACCACCGGCCTGGAAACCGAGCATTACGACCTCATCTTCCACGCCCTGGCCGTGCGCAACACGGCCAAATTTTCCCCCGCGCTCCTGCCACCTGCTGAAGATGCCCGGCACGATTGGCAAATCTTCCAGGAATTGCGCGCCCGCATGGAAAGCCAACCGCTGCCCACCCGTCAGTCACCCATTGGCAAGATTGACTTTTTTGCCCGAATGCAGCCTGCCCAGATTGTGGATTTGGCGCTCCGTTTTGGGCCGTATGGGGCGCACGGCTTCAACAAAACCAGGCTGGCCGGGCAGGGGCTCAAGCTGCCCACGCTTAAACGAGAAGCGCATGGGGTGGATTTGGGACCGCTTAAACCCAACCTCAAGCACCGATTAGCCACCCCCAACCGCCGCATCCAGCTTGCGCCGGAACTTTTCTTGGCGGATTTAGATCGCGTACGAGAAGTTTGGGCTGATCATGCAGCTCGTGATGATGCCTTGCTACTCATTGGGCGGCGGCAGCTGCGCAGCAACAACTCGTGGCTGCACAACAGCCCTCGGCTGGTGCGTGGCAAGGAGCGGTGTACGCTGCTGATGCATCCAGAAGACGCCCAAAAGCGCCACTTGGCCGACGGCGCACAGGTAACAGTGCAGTCTCGTACGGGAACCATTCAGCTGCCGCTGGCGTTAACCGATACGATGATGCCCGGCGTGGTGAGCATCCCGCACGGTTGGGGGCATGATCGGGACGGTGTTCGGTTGGAAACGGCCGTACAGCATCCCGGAGCCTCCATCAACGACCTCACCGACGACCAGCAGATTGACCAGTTAACCGGGAATGCCGCCTTTTGTGGCGTACCTGTGATGGTCAAACCGGGCTAAAAGCAGCGGTGTAAGGCCATTTACAACAGCAGCACAACCCCATAGACAGCCAAGCAGAAAGGTTTTTGCTTTAATATCCAGGATGGAAGATAAAGGCGTGGGGAACACAACAGCCAACACCCAAGCACCCGCGAAGCTATTAACATCATGCAGCCTGAAAGGCGACGTGAAATTTCCATCAGCTAGAGGTTGCTGCCTCCTGCTTCAAAGGGAATATTCACGCTATTTGCACATTGTTTTTGCGGGGTTTCTGCCCCAAACTCGTTTATCATACCAAAAGCAAAATTAGAGAATTCAGCTTCAACAATGAACAAGCCTTTACAAGAAGATCACGAACCAACAAAACATCCAAACGTCAGTAAAATCGAGTTAACTGCTGAAGAATTAGCTCATTTGCGTCGCTTTTTACCTGCAAACTTGATGCAATCGCTGACTGAAGCTGGCAATGAACCGCCACGCCAACTCATGTTTTCTTGTGTTACGCATCTGGCCAGCTTGCTTGAGGCGACCACATCCCACTTGCCAGCGTCGCTGGTGCGACAGGTGCGTCGCCAGCCACAACCGGGGCGGGCCGATGGCGAATTTGTGCAGGGTACGCTGCTTTTTGCCGACATCAGTGGTTTTACAGCGATGTCAGAAAAGCTCAGCCAGATTGGCCGCGAAGGGGCGGAGGAAGTGACGGAGGTGGTCAACCGGTACTTCGATGCGATGCTGGCTATTTTGCGGGCGCACGATGGCCAGCTGATTCGTTTTGGCGGGGATGCGCTGTTGGGCTTGTTTACCGATACTGGTACATCATTCGGCGACGCGATTGTTCCAGAACTCGGTGGTGGTGAAACGAGCGCGACGATGGCCATTCAGGCAGCGATGAAGATGCAAGCTGCGATGGCCGACTTTGCCGAGACCAAAACGTCGCAAGGGACATTTCCGTTGCGGATGAGTGTGGGGGTGAAGTACGGCCGTTTCTTTGCCGCCCAGCTTGGTTCCATCGAAAACATGGAATATGCCTTGTTTGGCCCTGACGTGAATGCCACGGCGGCTGTTGAATCCGCAGCTTCAGCGGGACAGGTGCTGATTGACCAGCAAACTTATGATGCCGTGAGCGCCGATGTGTTGATTACGGCCGTTCCCCTGCCCGCCGATCCTCAATTTTTGCTCGTAGAGTACATTGACCAGCCCCCCAATCACATCTACTCAGATCCGCAAGAAACCATTTACCCGATGGCCCCAGATTTGGCTACGCTGCGCCGTCACATTACCTGGTTGGCGACGTTTACCCCGTACCTGCCCACTGGTTTGCTGCCACGTTTGGCCAGCGACCCGCGTGCGCCCAGTCTAAAGGGTGAGCACCGCTTGGTGGCTAATTTGTTTGCCAACGTAGATGGCTTGGGCGAGGCTGTGGCGCGTCTGGGCGAGGGGCAGGAAGGCAATATTGTTAACGCGCTGAACCAATATTATGTGCGCATGAGTGACGCGATACGGCCGTATGGCGGCGTCCTGAATAAGATGGATTTGTACGACCACGGCGACAAAGTGCTGGTCACTTTTGGCGCGCCTATTGCCCACGAGGATGATGCGGAACGGGCCGTGCGTGCGGCGCTGGCCATGCAGGAAGCGCTGGCCGAACTCAACCAAACCTTGCCCCAAGAGCTGGGACTGGCCGACTGGCAGCTCAGCCAGCGTATCGGCATTAGCTATAGCTACGTTTTTGCCGGGTATGTTGGAGCCAGCTGGCGGCATGAATACACCGTGATGGGGGATGAAGTGAATCTGGCTGCCCGGCTTATGTCTGCGGCCAAAGAGGGCGCGGTGCTGGTGAATGAAAATGTGCGCCGTCAGACCGAAACTGTTGCCGAATTGCAACCGGAGGGTGCGGTCAATTTGAAGGGTAAGAGCCAGCCGACACCTATTTTTGCCGTGACTGGGCTGCGCACGATTGCCGAGCAAACGCCTCGCCGTCCACAAGGTATGCAGGCACCTACGGTGGGCCGCGAAGCCGAGCAGTTTGCGCTGGACGAAGCGCTTGAACAGCTATCTTTTGGTTTTGGCCGCATTGTTTCACTCATTGGCGAAGCTGGGCAGGGCAAATCCCGTTTGGCGCATGAAGCCCAGCAGGAAGAGATGCGTTGGCTGCATGTGCGCTGCCTTTCGTTTATGGAGACGGTGAGTTATCGGCCGTTTCGTGAGTTGGTGCGGCAGTTGGCGGGTATCCAGCCAGAGGTGGATGCAGAGTTGGCGTTCCAGACGTTGCACCAAATGCTGTACCAAAATTTACCGGCTGAAGAGGCGGCGGACAGCCTGCCTTATCTGGCAAATTTCCTCAAGCTGCCGCTGGATGAAACGCTGGCGCAAAAGGTGCGCTATTTGGACGGTGAAGCGTTGCAGCAGCACACGTTTATTGCGATTCGCAGTTTGCTCATGGCTCAGGCGCGGATACGGCCGTTGGTCATCTGGTTCGATAATATTCATTGGATGGATAAAGCCTCGCTGGATTTGCTGACCTTTTTGCTGCCGCTGGTTGAGCAGATGCCGCTGATGTTTTTGCTGCTGTTTCGGCCTGAGCGTGAGAAAGGATGCTGGGAACTACGTGGCAAGCTAGCGGAAAATCATAGCTTGTTCTATACCGAAATTCGCATTGAGGGGCTTTCTCGCACAGATGCGCGGGCGCTGCTGCACAGCCTGGTGCCAATTGAAGCCTGGCCAGCCGGGGCTGAAACGCTCATTTTGGATCGGGCGGATGGGAATCCGCTCTACCTGGAAGAGGTGGTGCGCTCGTTGATGAATGATGGTTTGCTGGCAGAGGGTGAGAACGGCCGTTGGCAGTTCAGCCAGACCGTAGCCACCATCACCGTGCCAGAAACGTTGGAAGGGGTGTTGCTGGCGCGTCTGGATCGGCTGGAGGAGCTATGTCGCTGGACGGCGCAGGTGGCGTCTGTGGTGGGGCGTTCATTCCCGTTTGATGTGCTAGAGCATATTACCAGCGGGCGGAACCAGCCGCTAGACGGGTACGTTTCTGAGCTGCAAATGGTGGAAATGATCCGCGAGGCGCAGAAAAACCCAGAGCGGGTGTATGCGTTTATCCACTCGCTGCTGCAAGAGGTGGCGTATAACAGCCTAGCGGTGAGTTCTCGTAAAACGTACCATCGCTTGGTGGCGGCCTTTTTGGAAGACGGCCGTACTTCTGGCTGGGGTGATGTGGACAGCTTGCCGCCGCTGATTGCTCACCACGCTTACATGGGCGAGGATTGGCCTCGTGCCCTGAAATATCAGCTAATGGCTGGCGAACAGGCGCAGCATTTATCGGCCAACCAGGACGCGATTGATCATTATTTGAAGGCGCGGCGTTGTGCGGCCCAAATCGAGTCGTTTGATACGGCCGTTGCCAAACAACAAATTAACCTGGCTTTAGGGCAGCTTTACGTGAACATTGGTCAATATGATCATGCGTTGGAACATTTACCCATCGCCTTTGAGCTGGCTGAAAATAATGAAGACGCTGCGGGGAAAACGGCCGTTTGCCGCTGGCGGGCCCGTTTGCATGAGCTAAAAGGGGAATACCCCCAGGCCTTTACCTGGATTGAGAAAGGATTGGCTGACGAAACGCAGCGCCATACGGCCGAATACGCCCAAATCTTGCTTATTGCTGGCTTGATCAATATTCGGCAGGGGCAGCATGATGAGGCTTTGGAACATTGCCACGCTGCGTTAGACATTGCCGAACAGCTAGGTGAAGTGACGGCTTTGGCCCGCGCTTACAACTTGCTGGGCATCCCCTCATTGGGCAGCGACAGCAACGAAGCGATTGCCCGGTTTCAGCGGGCATACGAGCTGTATCAGCAGGCGGGCGATGTGCAGGGGCAGGCAACCTCGCACAATCTCATCGCCAATGCGTACTTTAACCTGGGGCGCTGGCGTCAGGCAGATTTTCATTATCGGCAGGCGCTGCGCATTTTTGAGCAGGTTGGCGATTTGTATAACCTGGCGATTGCTTACAATAATTTGGGGGGCATTGCCAAAAATCGGGGCCAGATCGAAGAGGCGTTGGCTGATTATGGGGAAGCGTTGCAGTTGGTAGAAAAGCTGGGCAGCGCTGCCTGGGTGGTTGGTGGCATTCATATGAATCTGGGAGCCACTTTTGTGTTGCAGCGAGATGCAGCAATGGCCTACCATCATCTGCACCAGAGCCGCCGTTACTATGAAGAATTGCAATCTAAAGATTTTTTGGCTGAGGTGCTGCGGTATTTAGCAGAGGCGGCGCTGTTGGATGGCGATCTGGCGCGTTCGCGTGAATGGGCGGAAGAGGCGCTGGCGTTAGCCAATGAGTTTGAACTGGTGGTAGATGCGGCCTGTACCCACTGTGTGTTGGGGCAAATCGGCATGAAACGAGGGAATTTGGTACGTGCTGAAGCAGATTTACGGCAAAGTGTCTCTATGTTAGCTTCTTCTTCGGAGGAGTATCAGCTGGCGCGCAGCCGGTACTGGCTGGGCCGCTTGCTGGTGCAGAAGGGGGCGTTGGACGAAGCCAAGACGCTGCTGAATCAAGCAGAGGCGAGCTTTGTTCAACTGGATGCGGCTTTGGATTTAACGGCCGTTCAACTGGTAAAGCGCGAATATCATTTGAATTAACAACCTGCGCGGATAACCGGGCAGCGTGGCGTAGTTGAAGTTTCCAGCCATTGTGAAAAGTAGAAAACAGATGTAGTGCCCTGGCAAATCGTAAAATGGTTGCCAGCCGATGCCCACGTTTTGGTGGGCTCAATGTTTGTGTGTTGATAATGAACCCAGTCACAGTATTGAGAGGATTATTATTATGAGAAGTAGATTACTGGCAATTTTTGGTTCAATCTTTTTTAGTACGGTTGTTTTGGTGAGTTTGGCGCTGAACGGCCGTGTTATTGCGGAACCGGCAGGGGTTGCTGCGGTACCCAACACGTTCCGCGTTTCGGAAACTTCTTCGGGCATTGTGGGGGACGGTGATTCAACGACGCCCGCTATTTCCGCAAACGGCCGTTACGTCGCCTTTGCTTCCAGAGCCGAAAACCTGGACCCATTTGTTGATGACAATTTCTTTCAGGACATTTTTGTGAAGGATTTGCAGACGCAGGTGATTACTCGCGTTGTTTCTTTGTTTCAGACGGGCAGTCCCAACGGGGATTCCCGAAACCCTGACATTTCGGCAAACGGCCGTTTTGTGGCGTTTGAAACTGAAGCAACAGATTTTGCTACCCTGATGGAGATGGTTGATGATAATAATGGTACAGACATTTACATCTACGACCGTGAAAATAATTTTTACGATCTAGTTTCTGCTGATCCCAACCAATTTGTCATTGGGGATGGACCGTCTTACACGCCAGTTGTTGCGGCAAATAGCGCGGGCGGCTACCGGGTTGCTTTTGTTTCAGAAGCCGCTAATCTGCATCCTGGCGACACCGACAGAATCCCGGATATTTATGTTTTTACGTACGATCCGGGGACATTTTCATATCAAATGGAGCTGGTGTCGGTAAACAGTTTGGGCATCAAGGGTAATGGTGGCTCTTTTAATCCGGCTATTTCGGGAGACGGCCGTTTCATTGCCTTTGAGTCGGATGCAACCAATTTGGCGCTTAGCGACACGAATGGTGTGACCGACATTTTTGTACACGATATGAATACCGGCGTTACAAGGCGCGTTTCGGTAAACGCGAACGGTAGCCAGGCAACGGGTCCTTCTTTTGAGCCCTCTATTTCCTTCAATGGTGGGGTAGTGGCTTATACCAGTGCTGCCAGCAACTTGGTGCCCAACGATACCAACGGCTTTGAGGACATTTTTGTTTACAATTCACTTTCGGGTAATGTTAAGCGCGTATCGGTGGCCAACAATGGCTCCGAAGGCAATGATCACTCCTTCTTCCCCCGTTTAACGGATGCTGGAACCGGGCTCGTTTTTGTGTCTAAGGCCAGTAACCTGGTGCCTTTTGATACCAACACTGTAACCGACATTTTTTGGCACAATATTGCCAGTGGCAACACGCGGCGGGCTTCACTTACTTTTGATGGCCTGGAAAGCAATGGTGGGGTAGGGCGACCGGACGTTACGGCAGACGGCCGTCTCATCACCTTTGATTCCGCAGCTGACAACCTGATTCCCAACGACAACAATGGTTTTCTGGATGTGTTTGTGCGGGAAGAAGACATTCCCCAGCAATCCTTCCGTTACTCAGCGGAAGAGGTGCCTGCGAATGGTACGGTAACTGGCACTGTGGAGGCGGAAACGGCCGTACAATGGTACAAATTCGACGTGACCGAAGCTGGCTCCGTCATCGAAACCAAGCTAACCAACCTCACGGGCGACTACAACCTCTATCTGTTTGCCCCCGCCATTGATGAAGAAAGCGGCCAAATTCGCGATCTGGGCCAGCTCAGCAACATTGGTCAACTAAGCAACATCGGCCAGTTGAGCAACATCGGGCAACTGAGCAACATCGGCCAGCTCAGCAACATTGGCGACCTTGTAGATTTGGGTCAACTCAGCAACATTGGCCAACTGAGCAATATTGGCCAGCTCAGCAACATCGGTCAGCTCAGTAATATTGGTCAGGTGGGTAACATTGGCACCCTGGTTGCCATCTCCATCCAGCCCGATTTGACGGATGAGGCCATCACCTACAATGTGCAAGAGTTGTACGGCCCATACTACCTGGCGGTGGTGCCGCAAAGCAAGGATGCGTTGGGCACAACATACGATCTCAGCATTGCGGTTACCCCGCCTACGGATCCATTCCCGACAGTTAACTGCGATGCGCCCTCGTTTGTGACCCCAGCTACCAATACTTCGGTGCGGTCGCTCATTTTTGTGAACTCTGCCCGGTTGAACACCCTGTATCCAACTGAAGGTGTCACAATTACCAACCTGCTGAACCGTATTGATGCATTGGCGGCAGAGCCAAGCGTAGGCGGTGTCGTCATTGATCTCAATAACTACCCAGATATCAACAGCTTCTTCCCCATTGATAATGCGTACAGCAATTGGGATGCAACGTTGGGTAATCCTTTAGAGGCTAACTGTGTGGCCAGCAACATCAAAGCGCTCATCTACGCGCTGCTGCCCGCTTACCCCAATCTGGAGTACATGGTGCTGTTTGGCGAAGACCAAATCATCCCGCACCGGCGCATTCGGGACGATGCCCTGGTAGCCAATGAGCGCAACTACGCGCCCATCGCAGCCTCCACCAACATTTCCGGCTCGCTGGGCCTGCGCTACTTCCTCACGGATGATTATTACGCGGCTCCCATGCCCTTCCCCTTCAAGGATCGGGAATTTTACCTGCCCGCGTATGGAATCGGCCGTGTGGTAGAAACGCCTGCCGAAATGCTCGGCGTGGTAGATTCGTTCTTGGGGCAACCCGAGCTGGAACCCAAAAATGCGCTGGTAACAGGCTACGATTTCTTGCTGGATCAAGCTTTTGCTATCACCGAAACTATGAAGTCTCAGGGCATCAGCGTCATTAGCGAAACCCAATTCATTAACAACAACTGGAATGGGCAGCTTTTTATTGATAATGTGATTGGCAATCCCAATATTGATCTTCTCTCGCTTAATTCTCACTTTGAGCATTACCTGTTCTTCCCCAACTTCTTGCCCAATGTGTTTGCCAACCAGATTTCTGGTACAGGCCACGATGGCACAGTTGTGTTCTCCGTTGGTTGTCACTCGGGTCTGAACATCACCGACGGCGCGACGGCTAACGATACTGATTGGCCACAGGCGTTTGCCACGGAAGGAGCGAGTTTCCTGGGCAATACCGGTTATGGTTATGGCGATTCTGATCTGATTGCTTACTCAGAGGCGTTGATGGTGAATTACGTGAATGCCTTGGGTAACTGGAGCGAAGGGCCGCAAACGGTGGGACAGGCTATGCGCATGGCCAAACAGCAATATTACAATGAGCTGGCGGCTGGCGCGTTTAGCAACTACGATGAAAAAGTGTTGGAGGAAATGACGCTTTACGGTTTGCCCATGCTGCGCATCAACATGCCTGTAACCACGACCGCCTCGATATGGGGCAAGAGTGCGTTGGAAACGGCTACCGTCCAGCGTGTAGAGGGCAGCAGCAGTGGGTTAACCGCCACGCCGTTGAGCTTTAACTTTAGTTTTACCGAAAATACGGAAAATCCGTTGGGCAGCTATTTCACCATTACCGGTGAAGATGGGGTGCATGTGGTTGGTGGCCGACCCCTTCAGCCGCGTAAGAGCGTGAGCGTGAGCCAGCCGGGCAGCGTGGCGCATGGTGTGTTGATGACTGGCGGATCTTTCACGGAGGTGCCGAACTTCAATCCGGTGGTGTCGCAGTTGATTACCGATTCCGTGGCCAATATGGCCCAGCCGGAACCGCTTTTCTCGCTAGATTACTGGTACCCGGTGGCGCTGGGCAGCATTAATCGGTATCTCTCCATTGAGGGGGAATCGGTTGAGCGGCTGGTGATGATTCCGGGGCAGTTCTCGGCGACGAGTGGCTCAAATCCGACGATGGGTACGCAGCGGCTGTATAACAATTTGCAGTTTGAGGTGTACCACACACCGTTCGACAATGAAGATTTTGTGGCACCGAGCATTTGGAATGTGGCCGTGGACCGGGTGGCCAGTTTAGCAACGTTCCGGGTGCAGGTGACGGATGATAGCGGGGAACTGCACCGGGTTGTGGTGCTGTACCGTGAACTGCCGTCTACTACCTGGAAGTTGGCTGAGTTAATTTATGATCCGGCAACGCAAACGGCCGTTGGCTCTGCCTTCATTGATATGGATACGGAAATTCAGTTCTTTGCCCAGGCTGTAGATGGTGGTGGAAATGTGTCTGTCGTGCTCTCTTATGGGCTACCCTACTTCGCCACCAAAGCAAACCCGGCGCAGCTTTATCTGCCCTTAATCCGAAAACCGTAAAACGGGTCTGATTGCCAGAATGACTAAAAAGGGATGGGTCTTCATGATTCCATCCCTTTTTGTTATGATTGCCTTTTGAGCAAGGGGGATTGATGTGCGAGAACGTGTGAGTTTATATATTTACGAGAACGGCCGTATCCTCATCTTCCGCCGCATTAAAGAAAATCGAGCCTATTATGTGGCCATTGGCGGGGGTATCGAGCCAGGAGAGACTGTTGCCGAAGCGGCCATACGCGAAGCGAAGGAAGAAACCAACTACGACATTGTGCTGGGGCCGCTGCTGTGGCAACGAGAGCAACCGGGCGAATACCGCGAATTTGCCTTTTTGGTCACCCTGTTTAGCGGCGAGCTGGCGCTGGGTGGCCCGGAACTGGCCACCCAAACGCTGGAAAATCAGCATATCTTTCAATGGCAACCGCTAGATGAGCTTTCTCAAATTGATTTGTTTCCTGGCCCCGTGACGGCGGGGCACGTTGCTCGCATTCGGGAATTGGCGCACAGTTTCACCTGACCAAAAGGGCAGGCAGATTTTGTCCTTTTGGCGGAACTCGATTTTGTTGGCAGCGGGTACTATCTTGTCAAGATTTGATGGAGGACAACATGACCCATTTCATTTGTAAAACCTGCGGCACCCAGTTTGCCGAAACGGCCGTTCCCCCCACCACCTGCCCCATCTGCGCAGACGAACGTCAATACATCGGCTGGAGTGGGCAGCAGTGGACGACGTTAGCCGAACTGCAAACTAATCACCACAACAAAGTTGAGGCTGAGGAGCCAAATCTGACCGGCATCGGTACCACGCCTGGCTTTGCCATTGGCCAGCGGGCGCTGCTGGTGCAAACGCCGCAGGGTAACCTGCTGTGGGATTGCATTTCGCTGCTAGATGAGGCGACGCGAACGGCCGTAAACCAACTCGGCGGCATCAAAGCCATCGCCATCTCACATCCCCACTACTACTCAGCCATGATTGAGTGGGCCAAAGCCTTCAACGCGCCGATTTACCTGCACGCCGCCGACCAGCAGTGGGTGATGCGGCCAGATACGGCCGTTCAGTTCTGGCAGGGTGAGACAAAATTGTTGTGGGATGGTCTGACGCTGATTCGGGGTGGCGGCCATTTTGCCGGTGGCACCATGCTGCACTGGCCCGCTGGGGCCAGCGGTGCGGGGGCGCTGCTCACCGGGGACATCATGACTGTGGTGTCTGACCGGCGCTGGGTGAGCTTCATGTACAGCTACCCGAATTTGATTCCGCTGCCAGCCAAGAAGGTGCGGGAGATAGTTACGGCCGTTTCTCCCTACAGCTTCGAGCGCATTTATGGTGCCTGGTGGGGTCGGGTGGTGATGAATGATGCGAAAACGGCCGTAACCCGCTCGGCCGAACGGTACATTGCGGCATTGGGTGCGGAACGGCCGTAAAAAATTAGCCACAGAGAGCACAGAGATTTTAGAGAAATAAATCCTCTTATCCCTCTGTGCCCTCTGTGGCTAAAAAACTATGCAGGTACCTTTTCGTCTTCTGGAATGTCTCGGCCAACCGCCTGGGCAATCGCTTTCATATCCCGCACCAGTTGGGCAAACCGTTCTGGCTTCAAGGATTGACGGCCGTCTGACATCGCTTCTTCGGGGCGAGGGTGGACTTCCAAAATCACGCCGTCGGCCCCGGCCGCCACGCTTGCCTTCGTCACGCTTTCCACGTACTCCCACTTGCCTGTGCCGTGGCTGGGGTCGGCAATAATGGGCAGATGGGTCAGCTGCTTCAGCACCGGGATGGCGTTAATGTCGAACGTGTTGCGCGTGTATTTTTCATAGGTGCGAATACCGCGCTCGCACATCATCACCCGCGTGTTGCCGTGGCTCAAAATGTACTCCGCACTCATCAGCCACTCTTCGATCAGGCTGCTCATGCCTCGCTTTAGCAGCACCGGATGCTGCGACTCGCCCACGGCGTGCAGCAGCGCGTAATTTTGCATATTCCGCGCCCCAATTTGCAAAATGTCGGCGTATTCAGCCACTAGCGGCACCAAACTCGGCTCCATCACCTCCGTGATGATCGGCATTCCGGTTTGCTCCCGCGCTTCGGCCAGGTATTTTAGCCCTTCTTCGCCCAAACCCTGGAAGGAGTACGGGGAACTGCGCGGCTTGAACGCCCCACCGCGCAAAATGTGTGCGCCAGCTTCTTTACAAGCGTGCGCCGTCTCCAAAATCTGGCTGCGGCTTTCTACAGAACACGGTCCGGCCATAATGATCAAATCCTTGCCGCCGATCACGTGGTTGCCAATAGTGAACTGCGTGTCGTTGGGTTTGAATTCGCGGCTGGCAATTTTGAATGGCTTCAAAACGGGCACCACACGCTCCACCCCAGACATGCGCTCCAACTGCTCCCGGTTGATTACCCGGTCGTCACCAATTACACCGATAATGGTGCGTTCGCTGCCGGTGGAAAGGTGAATTTTGAAGCCTAAATCTTCAGCCCAGGAGACGATGGCAGATTTTTCTTGCATACTTGCTTCGGGTTGCATTACAACAATCATCATTAATATTTCCTTTTTATTTTTTGTTTACGTTGTTTCAAATAGCACAAC
The DNA here is from genome assembly GCA_020634455.1 of Ardenticatenaceae bacterium. GTDB lineage: Bacteria > Chloroflexota > Anaerolineae > Promineifilales > Promineifilaceae > Leptofilum. The sequence continues at coordinate 388,547 of JACKBQ010000002.1, forward strand.
AGCATTATTGACTATATTGTCATTCCCGCCTGCGCGGGAATGACGGATGAGATCGGAAACTACAAAACGGCCGCCATCACCTTTACCATCGCTTCCATCGCGTTCATCTGGCGGGGGCGCACAGGGGGCAGGCTTTGACGGTCAGGGCGCAACGATTGGGCTTCGCGCAGGTAAACATGCACGATCTCTTTTGCGTTGCGGCTAGTGTTCCAATGAATCAGCACGCGAATGCACATCGGCAGGCCGCCGGGCACATCCATTTCATGGCCGCACATCAGGGCCACATCGGCCCAGCCCAGCTGGCGGGCGGCGAGGGCAGGGTAGGTGGCGTTCAGGTCAGGGGTGGTGGTGAAGTAGACGCTGGCTACGTCATCGGGGTGCATATCGTTGCGCTTGATGATTACTTGCAGCAGCTCCCGCGTGGCCGCCAAAATGGCATCCTCGCTGTTTTCGGTAACGGTAACTGCGCCGCGCACGCCCCGGCAGACAGTGGGTTGTTGTTCTGAGGAATTGTTGATGAGTCCGTTTAAATTCATTTTTCCTTCTCCTTGAATTTTGAGAAAACCTCCCGGAGGTTTTGCTCGCGGTTTGCTTTTGATGCTGAACCTCCGGGAGGTTGCTTGCTGCCGAATAAACAAAAAAGACGCGGCTTTGCGGGCCGCGTCTTGCTGATTACTGTGTCGTTTTGCCTGTGCTTTTCTAGCGCGTAACGACCTCCTCGCAATTGCGGCGGGGTTGGGTGCTAAAAAAGTAAAAATAAAAGTATACAGGCTTCGTTAACATGATGGGGCGCACTATAGCAGTTAGATGGGGATGCGTCAAGGCGCAAAAGTGGGCAATTTGGAAATTGGGGTGTTAACGGGGGAAACCTGACAGGTCTGTGAACTAATTTCGCCATTTGATTCCTTTGGGAAGCCAAGTCTCTTAATGGCGAAGATGGGTTGTAGACCTGTCAGGTTTTGCGTGCTTACGATTCGGTGATGGTAACTTTGGTCATTTTGTCGCCTTGCTTGATGCTGTTGACGACGTCCATGCCACTGGTTACTTTGCCGAAGACGGTGTGACGGCCGTCTAGATGCGGCTGTGGCGAGTGGGTGATGAAAAACTGGGAGCCGTTGGTGCCGGGGCCAGCGTTGGCCATGGACAGATAGCCCGTGCCGTGCTTGTGCGGATTGCCCACAAACTCGTCTTTGAAGCGGTAGCCAGGACCACCGCTACCGGTACCGGTGGGGTCGCCACCCTGGATGACGAAGTTGGGAATAACGCGGTGGAAGGTGACGCCATTGTAAAAGCCTTCACGCGCCAGAAACACGAAGTTGTTGACGGTGACGGGGGCGGCGTCGGCAAACAGTTCAATTTCGATGGTGCCTTTGTTGGTTTCCATCGAAACTGCGTAACTTTTTTTAAGGTCAATTTGCAGGTCCGGGGGGGATTGCCATTGTTTAGCCATTAAACTCTCCTAATGTTTTAGTAAAATCCGCAGATTACGCAGATTACGCAGATTTTTTGTCTTTTGGTAAAAAGTTTTAGCGGATTCATGGTTGGTACGGCCGTTCCTCGACCGCTTAGTATTCGTGCCTGATTATAACATCAAAAAATTGCTATAAGAATGGGACACTGATTTACACAGATTTTCACTGATTTTTCTTATCTGTGTAAATCAGTATTTATCCGTGTCCCATTAAAAATTAGCGATTGTGCGGTAAGAAGGTAAGCTGCTGGGGCTGCTGGATGAGCCAGCCTGCGGGGTGGCAGTGCAGCCTGTCGCTGGGGGTGAGCGGCTGGGGGAAATTGGTTTGTAGGAACGGGAAATGGTTTACGGCCGTTTCCCAACCATCCTCCCCCAAATCCCAACTTTGCTGCCACTGGGCCTGGTGGTTGAAGGTTTGCACGCTGATCTGGGTTTGTCCAGTGGCCACCAGCTTTTGCACGACGCCAATCTGGTGGGGGGCAAAGGCGAGCGCCGCCTGGGTGAGGTAGCTGTTTGGCGGTTGGGTGGCGGGTAACGGCCGTTCCGTGCCGTCTGGCCCAATGGTGAAGAAGCGGTGCTGGGCAAAAATGCGGTGGAACCCGGCGATGCGGTCGCTGTGCGGATCGCCGAAGAGCTGGGTTTGCGCCTGATGGGCCGTGCCGATCGGTTCTTCCAGATAGCTGCCGCTGCGCACCGTGCCGCGCATGATCCAGCCGCCGCTGATGCGGTAAAGATGGTGCGGCGTGGTGGCAAAAACGGCCGAATCTCTGAACATCGCCGTCTCCAGGAGCGTGACCTGTTGGGGCTGTGCCGCGTGGATGTCTAGCAGCAAAAGCTGGGGGCGGTGCGGCAGATTGACGACGAGGAAATCGTGGCCGTTGGGCAGGGTGAACGCGCCGAAGCGGTAGCCGGGCTGGCCGCTGAACAGCGCCTCGTCGCTAAGCTGGCCGCCGATGCCTGCGCGAACCAATCGCACCTGGTTGCCCTGGCGGTAAATGATGAGGAGACGGCCGTTTGGCTGCGTAAACACTGCCTCGATGAAGCCATCTACGCGCAGCAGCGTGCGCGGGCCAGAGCCAGCGGCGGGTGGAGTGGGCACAGGCGTAGGATGGCTGCACGTGGGGCAGCCGCGTCGGTTGGCGGGGAAATCGAGGCCGCAGTGGGGGCAGGTGCGTAAAATTTGGGCGTATTGCTGGAGGAGTTGGATTGGAAACGGCCGTCGCTGCCCGCGGGCAAACGTTTGGTGCAGATGGTGCAGCAGGTCGTCGGAGAGGGTTTCTGGCGGGCGGGCGTTGGGCGGCCGGGTGACGTCGGCGTCGAACAGGCTGATGCCTGCCGTGGCCCGCGCCTGGATCGTTTTGTGCTGCCGGTGGACGCCGCCGTAGGGATGCACCTGGAGCAAACTTTTGACCAGCAGGACGGCGTAGGCGTACCAGTCGGTGAGGGGGGTGAAATACGGCCGTTCGCCAAAATTCGTCACGTGGTAAAGCGTCGGGTCCAGAAAGGCAGGCATCGCTACCGGGCAGGGAAAGTTGCCGAACTGGTAGCTGTCTACATCAATCCAGAAGGCGTCGCTGTCGTTTTGGGCAGGTGGCGTGAAGAAAATGTTCGTCTCGTTCAGGTCCCCCACCACGATTTGCAGCTGGTGCAGGCGGCTGAGCGTCTGGTGCAGCCGCTGAAGCAAGGGCACGATTTGGCCGGTACGCAGGGCGTGCTGCTGCCAAAAATTGGGCTGGCTCAGCCGTTTGAATGGTTGGGCGTGGGCGGGCAGTTTGGCCATTTGCAGGCCGATGAGCTGGCCAGATTTGTCGTGGACGGGGGCGCAGGGGGCCAAAATATCGGGCGGCAGCGGCCATTTTTGGGCAAACCAGTGGTGCAGTTTGGCTTGATGAGTGGGTGTGGGCTGGTGGTACAGTTTTACGGCCGTATTGCCCAACCCAAACACCATCCCCTCACCGCCGGACTGGATGAGGTCGGCGGCGTCGAGCTGGTGGCGTTGGTTTTGGATGTAGATTGTGTGGGTCATGTATGTTTCGTGTAGAGACGTTGCATTGCAACGTCTCTACGATTGGTGCCAAATGGCCACTGCGCCGTCGTCGTCAAACTGGCCGCGCTGTTGGGACTGGACGTTGAGCCAGCGCTGCAAGGCCAGAGCCGAACGAGGATCATTGAGCTGTTCAAGTAACGCAGCTTGCCAGCCGTCCGTGGCCACGGCCAGCCAGCGCAGTTCCCCCGGTTGGGGCACAAAGGCGAGTTGGAAGTTGGTTTGTTCGGGATTGGGCTGGAGCAGTTGATAAGCCAGGTAGTCGGGCTGGTTGTTGCTGTTTAGCTGGCAAATGGCTCCGTTTGCTACCAGAAAGCCATCCCCTTGCCAGAAGAAGACGGCCGTTTCGGCCGTGCGCACAAAGCCAACCAGGGTGGTCAACAGCCGGGTGGCAACGAACTGGCGGCGAGCAGCTTCTGGGATGTGGGCGGTGAGCTGTTGCAAGAAGGTGTGCGCCGCCAGATGCAGATCAGCCAACACATCTTCGACCGTTTGCGGGCAGATGGGGGTGGGCAGGGCGACCAATTTTTGGCTGAGAAATTCCAGGGCGAATTGGCCGAGTAGGTTGGCTCCGGTTTCGTTGTGGGAAGGTGCGGAACGACCGTTCGCCACAAATTTGCTGCCGCAGCCATCGCACACCAGACCAATGGCGAGGTGCGGTGCGGGGCTGGCGGTGGCGGCAAAATCCTGGCAGTTGTGCTGCATCAGGCGGTGGGCGCGGCCCAAAATGGTGGCGTGGTTGATCATCATGTTTCCTTTGCGGTTCTTTTTCGTGTAAAAACAACACGAACAAAACTATGATAGTGTTAAAAATACACTTTGTCAACCACTGAATAGGAAAATTGATTAAGCAAAAACGGCCGTCCTCTCCTATAATATTCCAACCAGACGACCTGAAAAACGGCCGTTTGTCTGGAAGCTGGTTCAAAACCACTCAAACAAACCCACCGAAACATTTGATACAAAGGAAGACCAGTATGTCACCCTTTAATCATTTTAATAATTGGCAAAAGTATCTGCGGCAACTCACTGAACCTGCGGCTGAAGTGCAGCAGGGGGAAGAACGACAGTGGGCACGCTTGCTGGCTGGGTTATCCGTTGCCTTGTTAACGATGGGAATTTTTGTGGTAATTATCTGGATTTTGATCAGCCCCAATTTTACGACCGCGCCGTACATTTCTGGCTTTGCGATCGCCGCAATATTCAGTATTTACCTGTTAAGCCGCACCCGGTATTACCAATTTGGCGCAGTATGCCTCATTGTATTATTGCTATTAATCGTGGGAGCCATTATTTTTACCGCGCCTGGTTCTTTAGTTGATCGTATGCGGGTGTTGTATTTTTTGACCATTGCCGTTTTGTTGGCTTCGCTTTTCTTTTCGATACGAGGCTTGCTGTTGGTGATTGGGATCAGTTTGGTGGGAACGGCCGTATTCTTTTTTGTCCCTGAAGCGCCTTTTTCTGTTACCTATTCCTACATCGTCTTCATGGTTGTAATGTCAGCGCTGTTGATTCTGGCAACGGTCATGCGTAACGATTATGTCAAGCGTCTGCATGAAAGCCAACGTCGCTATCACGCTTTATTCAACCAGTCCAACGACGCCGTCTGCATTTTTGGTCTGGATGGAAGGATTATTGAAGCCAATCAACATGCTGTCGCTTTGCTCGGTTACGCCCCAGAGGAATTGGTTGGCATGACATTTAGAGGGGTTGTGGTAGACAATGAATTGATTGAGAGTGAAAAGCTTTTCCAAAGGTTACGGGCTAACGAGCCTATACCAATTTACGAGCAGTGGGTAAAAAAGAAGGATGGTTCTCTGATTTTGGTTGAAAATAACGTGGAATTGGTGCAAGATGCCAATGGAAACCCATTACATATTCAATCCATCGCCCGCGATATTACCCTGCGCAAGCAAGCAGAGGCCGCTCTGCGAGCCAGTGAAGAGCGCTTTCGCCGACTGACTTTCCAATCCCCAGACACAATTTATATCCTCAACTTCACCAACTTCCAGATAGAGTTTATTAACAAAGATTCTTTTCTGGGATATACGCTGGCTGAACTGAAACAGTCAGGCTCTATTTTTAACAATGTGCATCCAACCGATCAGGCTCAAGTGGCGCATTATTGGGAAACGGTTATGCAAAACCAGGAGATTAGTCCGCAGTCAGTAGATTATCGTCTTCAGCATAAAGACGGGCATTGGGAATGGATTCACAATCGTTCCATTGTGTTGGCTCATACAGCGGAGGGCAAGCCATCTGAGGTTTTAATTGTGCTCACGCTTATTACTGACACAAAGCAGGTAGAAGAAAAGCTGCGCCAACAAGAAGAGTATGCTCGGATTTTAATTGAGCAAACCCCCATTGGCATTGTCACTGTAAATATGGATGGTGAAGTAACGGCCGCTAATCCCCGCAGCCTGGAAATTCTTGGTTCGCCAGGACTTTCGGCAACGCTTGGCCTCAACGTTCTGACCTTACCGCCAATTGTGGCAGCTGGTATCAGCCCCATGCTGGCTCAATCTCTGGCCACGGGAAAAAGCAATGAGATGGAAACCTGGTATACGTCAATTTGGGATAAGGCAACTTACCTTTTTATCCGGGCTGTGCCTTATTTTGATGGCTTGGGGCACCAAATTGGACTCATCATTTTGGTGGAGGATTTAACGCAACGCGAGCGAGCTGAAGAAGGTATGCGCCAGGCGCAGAAGTTGGAGAGTTTGGGCGTGTTGGCCGGGGGTATTGCCCACGATTTTAATAATTTGTTGGTGGCGATGCTGGGACAGGCGTCGTTGGCATTGGCCAAGCTTGCGCCGAAAAGCCCCGGACGGCCGCATGTTGAGAAAGCCGTGACGGCTGCCGAGCAGGCTGCCCGGCTTACGCAGCAACTGCTGGCATATTCCGGGCGTGGACAATTCCATGTGGATCTTCTGGATTTGAACGGGCTTATTGAAGAAAATTTACATCTGTTTACGGCAATGATTCCCAAGCAGATAATCTTAAAAACGACCCTGGCGGAATTGTTGCCACTGGTGGAAGTGGATATTGCTCAGATTCAACAGGTGGTTATGAACTTGATCATCAATGCCGTGGACGCTCTGGGTAGTGAAAGTGGCACCATTCAAATTGTGACCCGGACGCAAATGGTAACCGAGGCAGATCATCAATTTTGGTATTACACATCTGTGCCGCTGGCTGAGGGTGTGTATGTGACGTTAGAGGTGAGTGATGATGGGCCAGGGATGAACCAGGAGACGGCCGTAAATATTTTTGATCCATTTTTTACCACCAAAGAAAAAGGACATGGCCTCGGTTTGGCGGCCGTTATTGGTATTGTGAAGGGCCACAACGGCGGCTTGACCGTTGAAAGTGCCGTTGGTCAGGGAACCACATTCAATCTGCTTTTACCGGCCAGCCAGAAGCAAGCAACGGCCGTTCCCCCAACCCCCAAGCCGAAGCCGACGACGCTCACCGGGGTCATTTTAGTCATTGACGACGAACAGGCTGTGCGTGAAGCTGTGACGGATATCTTAAGTTTGGTAGATGTGGTCGTGCTTTCAGCGGCGGACGGCCAAAGCGGGCTGGCGTTGTATCTGGAACATCAGGCAGAAATTTCGTTGGTGCTGTTAGACCTTTCCATGCCAGGCTGGAGCGGCGAAAAGACAATGGAAGCCTTGCAGGCAGTGAATCCAAACGTGCAAATTATCGTTTCTTCTGGTTATAACGAGACGGAAGCCATTCGGCGTTTTGCCAACAAGGGGTCAACCCGATTTCTAAAAAAGCCGTACAGTGCAAGTACGTTAATCGAAATGGTGCAAACTGGCTTGAGCCAGTGACCAAAAGCAAGGCGAAGATAGTCTCAATTATCGGGCTCGTCGGGACAGGTCACTGCTCATGGTTTTCCGACTGGAAACTTATGATACCAACTGCTCGATGAGGCGAACGGCCGTCTTCAATCCATCTTCTTGCCTGATCTTTTCGCCGAGGACGGCCGTTTTTTGGCGCATGGTTGGGTCGGAAACGGCCGTTGCCATTGCCGTGGCTAACTTTTCGGCCGTGAGCGTTTGTTGGGGGGTGGGAGCCGGGCCAACCCCCAACATCTGGATTCGTTTTCCCCAATAAAACTGGTCAAACAAAAACGGTGTCAGAATGTTGGAAATACCTGCCCAAAAACCAAAACCGGTTGTGCCGGAGCCGCCGTGGTGCACCACCGCCGCCAGTTGGGGGAACAGCCAGCGGTACGGTGCGTAATCCAGGGAAAAAATGGTGGGCGGCAGGTCGCGCTGCCCCAAACCTGCCCAGCCACTCTGCAAGATGAGCCGCTGCCCGGCACGCTGCGCCGCTTGCAGCACCAGCGCCGTCAGCCGCTGGGGGTCGCGCACGGCCATGCTGCCAAAGCTTACCAGAATCGGCGGCGGGCCGTCGGCCAAAAATTGCACGAGTTCGTCTGGCGGTATCCAGTCTGGCTCGGTGGGTAGCCAGTAGCCAGTGTACTGCACATTTGGCCCCCAATCTGCCGGGCGGGGTACGATGTGTGGACTAAAGCCCAGCAGGGTGGGGGTGTGGTTGAGCGGATGAAAATTGCCGAGGAACGGCCGTTTCCCCAAGCCCAACACGTTTTGCCGCCACTGGTTCACCGAGCGGCGAAAACCAGACCAGACGAGCTGCTCTGCCAGCCGGTAGGTGAGGGCGTTGTAGCCGGGCAAAAATGAGGGCCAGGTGGGGAAAGCTACCATCGGGAAGGCGCGGGTGCGCAGCATGGGAATGACGGCGATGTTGATGAGGGGGATTTGCAGCTTTTCGGCCAGGGAACGGCCGTACAAACTTGCGGGTAGCTGGTTGATGATGCCGTCCGTGTGCCAAAGGTCTGGCTGGGACAGCAGGTTGGTAATGCCGTCGGTAAGCTGCCAGAATGTTTGGCGCAGCGCCCGATACTGCTTGAGCACATTTTGTCCCGATTCCAGCAGCGCCAGCCCGCCACTGCTGGCCAGCAGCGCTTCAGCGTCTCCCGGCACGGCGGCAAAATCAAGGCCAAACCGGGCCACCAGCGGTGCGAAACTGGCAAAGGTGATTAGCCGCACCCGGTAGCCAGCTTGTTGCAAAGCAGCGCCCAAAATCACGCTGGGGAACACATCGCCGCGAGAGCCAAGAGCCAGCAGGGTGAGGTGTTTCATCGGAATGTTGCTACCGCTTTTTCGTATAGGGCGGCCTGGTAATCCTGGTCAGTGATGAGGCCGCGAAATTCAAAGCCTTGCCCTTCGTAATATTGGCGGAGACGGTCGTTTCCGGCTGCACAATCTAAGCGCACAAACTGTTTGCCGCGCTGCTTCGCCTGCATCATTGCCCAAAATAGCATCATGCTGCCCAGCCCTTGCCCGTGCATCTCGTTGCGAATGGCCATGCGGTGCACGTAGCCCGCCAGCTTGTCATCGGGCCAGTAAGCATCTTGCCAGCTTAACCCCACAATGCCAAACCGGTTTTTCACAATGCCCACCATGTACAGTTCACTTCGTGCGATTTTGTCCGCCAGGCGCTGCTGCCAATGTGGCGGGATGGGTACAGGCCATTGATTGATGCCCTTGTTTTGCAGCCAAACGGCCGCTTCCGCCAAAATCTCAACCGCTACGGGCAAATCGTCCAGCTGGGCCTGCTTAAAATCAATAACGGTCGTGGGTTTAATTTTCATATTTTGAAAATAAGAGGTTAAAAGTTTCGCGAGATTGTGAGTAAAAAATTTAGACAATCTGCCAATTGTTAGGGAGCTTTCGGTGGTTTGCTTCCTTTGCATCATACCACGTAATGAACCATTTGTGCTTTCAGCATTTTTTTGCTGTCTGCTACAATAGGCGGGCCTGCCTGTTTAGAGAGAAAATCCTGCAGATTGAAGCCTGCTGAGTAGTTGAGAAATTCCATATGAACAATCTCCCTTACCAACTCCTGTTTCAAGCCATCATCGAACAATCTGGCGAAGGTATTGCTCTAATTGATAACCGTGGACGGTATCTTCTGGCAAACCCTGCCTTTTGCCAAATGGTGGGTTACAGCGAAGCGGAGCTTTTGACGTATACGGTTTACGATTTTCTTCCCCAGGGTAAAGACTTTGTTCCCTTCCCCAAAATCTTGGATGAGCAAGGTAACGTGCAGGAAACCGAACTGCGTCGTCGGGATGGCTCTTGGGCGCCTGTTGAATTGAACAGCTACGCGATTCAACTGGATCATCAGAATTTGGTTCTGAAAGTTGTGCGCGACATGACTGTGCAGAAAGAAGTGGAGCAAACACGCCAGGCGTATCGGTTTTTTCTGGACACAATGGAGAAAATTGATCAGTTGATTTTTACGGCCGTTGATTTGGACACAATGTTCAATGATGTGTTGGAGGCGATGCTGGCTGTGTTTGGCAGCGACAGGGCGTGGTTGCTTTTTCCTTGTAACCCCCAGGCAGAAACCTGGTATGTGCCAATGGAAAAAACACGCTCTGACTATCCGGGGGTGTTAAGCACCGGCACGGAAGTTCCCACAGACGACCGAATCCGCGAGATTTTTCGGGATGCGCTGGAGGCGGAAGATATTGTTGTTTATGATTTGGCGACGATGAAGCGAAAGGGCGGCGAGGATGAGGCGGGTCGTTTTAACGTTCAATCTCAAATTATGCTGGCTATTTATCCCCAAATTGGCCAGCCCTGGCTGTTGGGTATGCACCAATGTTCCCATGACCGCGTGTGGACGGAATTAGACAAGCAGCTTTTTCGGGATATTGGCGCGCGAATTGCTGGTTCTTTGAGTAGTTTATTGATTTGGCGTGACCTGGAGAAGAGCGAGAGTCGGTTGCGCCAGGTGTTTCTAACCAGCCCAGACGCTTTTAGCATTACGCGCCTGGAAGATGGGTTGGTTGTAGATGTGAACCAGTCCTTTTGTGAAATTACTGGCTACAGTCGGGTAGAGGTGCTGGGTAAGCTGCCGCAGGAGCTGAACATTTGGGTCACCATGGCGGACCGAGAAAAGTTTATGCAGAAGATTCAGGAAATCGGCTGGGTAAGCAATATGGAGGTGCCTTTTCGGTTGAAAGACGGCCGTTTCGAGCGTGGTCTGATCTCTGGCCGAATCATTGAATTTAATGGCGTGCCGCATCTGCTTTCTATTTCCAAGAGCATTGAAGCGCTCAGACAGGGTGAAGCTAAAATTGCTGAACTGGCTGAATTTAATGAAAACATTGTAGCGTCCGCGCCTGTGGGGATTGTCACCGTAAATCTGCAAGGGAAAGTAACCAGCGCCAACGATGCGTTTTTACACATGATAGGCAGCCCCGGTTTGGATGCAATCATTAACCTAGGCATGGATATTCCTGCTGTTCAAGAGGCAGGTGTTGCCGAAGCGTTTAACAAAGTTTTAACCAGTGGCGAGTCGTTTTGCCTGAGCCAACTGCCGTACACTACCTGTTGGGGCAAGCAGCTGATGGTTGATTTGAAGGTGGTGCCCCAAAAAAGCAAAGACGGCCGTATCACTGGCATGATTATTGTGATAGATGATGTGACGGCTGAAGCGCGGGCCGAAATAGTAGAAACGGCCGTTTACCAAATTGCCCAGGCCGCAGACCGCGCCGCCTCATTACATGAGCTTTATCCAGTGATCCACGAAATTATACAAATTGTAATGCCCGCCGATAATTTCTATATTGCCCTGCACGATGAAAAAGCTGATCTTATTCGCTTTGCCTACTATGCAGATGAAAACGAACCCGCCACGCCGTCGGTCCGTAAGCTCGGCAAAGGATTAACTGAATTTGTTCTTCGGCACGGCACCCCCCAATTAACCAATGATGATTGGTTAACAGAAATGATCAGACTCGGCGAGGTAGACATTGTTGGCCAGCCAGCGGCCGTTTGGTTAGGCGTCCCCCTCATCGTAGAAAGAAAAACAATCGGCGTCATGGCCGTGCAGCATTACCAAGACCCAAAAGCTTTCGGCGAACAAGAGCAGCTTATGCTGGAATATGTCGCTTCCCAGGTAGCCCAAACCATCAACCGCAAGCAAAAAGAACAAGCCCTCCGTGAAAGCGAAGAAATCATGCGGTCTCTGGCCCGGCTCAGCCAAAACCTGGAACAAGCGCACAGTTACCAGGAAATAGTTACTTTTCTTCACAAAGAAATTTGCACGGTTCTGGGATACAACGGTTCCTGGATTTACCTGTTTGACGAAGCCCAGGAATTTGCCCGATTAATCGCCAGCGCTGGCGACATAGCAACCAAAATTGAAGACAAAGTCATCCTGCTTAAGATTCGAGGGGATGCCTTTATGGAAGAAATCGCTACGGGCGAGCACATTGTGGTGGTGGAAGATGCCCGAACCGACCCCCGAACCGACAAGAAAAAAGTATCGTCATTGGGAAATCGGACCCTCATCAATGTGCCCGTTCATTTGGAAGACAACCAACTTGCTGTTATTGCTACGGGTTCTTTTGGCGAGGAAGGTGTAAAAATCCCATCCCCGGTTGAATTGGATTATCTGGAGGCTGTTGCCCGTCACGTAGCGGTGGTCATAGACCGGGTTAACTTTTTACTTGAGAATGAAAAGGCAAAACAAGCCTTGCAGGTAAGCAACCAGCAATTGCAAACAGCATTGGCAGAACTAGAAGAAACACAAAGCAGAATGGTGCAGCGGGAGCGGTTGGCTGCGGTTGGGCAGCTAGCTGCGGGCATCGCCCATGATTTTAACAACATTATGGGTGTGATTGTCCTTTACATGGAGATGGGATTGCGTTTCCCCGATATTCCCCAAAAGCTTCGTGAGCGGATGCAAATTGTCTTAAAGCAGGCCTGGCGAGCATCGGAATTGGTGCAGCAGATTTTGGATTTTAGCCGCAGTGCGGTTATGACGCCTCGACCCATCAACCTTGTTCTATTTTTGCAAGAGCAGGTGAAGATGCTACGGCGTACCTTGCCGGAGAATATCAGAATTAAGCTGGTCAGTGAACCTGGTGAGTTCCAAGTAAACGCAGACGCTACCCGGTTACAGCAGGTTGTGGTGAACCTGGTTGTTAATGCAAGAGATGCGATGTTGCACGGGGGCGAGTTGAAGCTTGCCGTGGGCCGCTCAGAGGGCGCTGGCGCGATGTGCGCCGTGTGCCATGAGCCAATTTGGGGTGAATGGGTTCAGCTTGAGGTTATGGACGGTGGTAACGGCATCCCTGAAAATATTTTGCCGCACATTTTTGAACCGTTTTTTACAACCAAGGAAGTTGGGCAGGGGTCTGGTTTAGGTTTGTCGCAGGTGGGGGGGATTGTGGCGCAGCATGGCGGGCACATGACGGTTGAGAGCCAGGCTGGGCAGGGCACCCTGTTTACCATTTTTTTGCCACCGTTGGCGGGAGATTTAGAGGAAGAACGGCCGTTAACTAACCTGGCAATGCCCCAAGGACAGGGTGAAACCATCCTGATTGTTGAGGATGATGGGGGCACACGGGTGGCGCTGGCTGAAACGGTAGAAGCTTTGAATTACCGGGTGTTGACGGCCGTAAACGGCCGTACCGCTCTAACCATCCTGGAGGAGGCTGGCGACACAATTGCGCTGGTGATGAGCGATCTGGTTATGCCAGAAATGGGCGGCCTCGCTTTGTTGCAAACGTTGCGGCAGCGTGGTTGGTCTCAACCATTTGTCGTCCTCACCGGGCATCCCCTGGAAGGAAACTTGCACGCTTTACAAGCTGAAGGATTAGCCAGCTGGCTGCTAAAACCAGCCAGTTCGCAGAAGTTGGCCGAATTATTGGCAAAGGTTTTGCACGTTTCGTAGAGGTCACACTAGGGGAGATTTCAAAAGTCTTACTGACCTTTGGGCAAATTTTAGACTGTTGCAAGACTTTTGAAATCTATACGTACTTTTCGGATCGATTTTGGATCGTAATCTGCCTAAAATCGTCTCATCTTGTTAACTGATCACAGTTCAGAAGGGAGACGTATCTTGAAAAACCGCATTTTTAGATTTACTGGTAAACAGATGTGGCTGTTGCTGCTGGCGGCTTTGCTGCTTTGGCTGGCAGCGTGTGGCGGCGATGAGGCCCCGGCCGAACCGGACAACGTCGCTGAAGTAGATGAAGATGATGGCGAAGCGGCGGATGAGGCTCCGCCAGTCGTTGAACCTGAAGAAGATGAACCAACGGCCGTTCCTACCCCTCAACCCGAACCGACTGAAGAACCGGAACCAACCGCAGAGCCCACCCCGGAACCCTTGGTGCGCACGGTAGCCTCTGGCGAATACGTGTACAGCAACGGCAACCAGCTGCGTGATGTGGCTTTGTTTGGCGACAGCATTTGGGCAGCTGGCCCCGGTGGCCTGATCCGCTACGATTTGCCCAGCGGCGACGCCCGCAAATACACCACGCTAGATGGCCTGCCCAACATCGGCACGTTTGCTCTGGAAGTATGCCCCGTGAATGGCGAAGATCGGCTGATTGTGGGTTCCCGCGATGGCCTACTGCTGTACAACGCGGCCAACGACAGCTGGGAACCGGGCAGCAGCATTGGCTTTTCTGACGAGACCGCTATTCACGAAATGCGCTGCGATGCGGCAAACGGCCGTCTCATTCTGGCATATGACGATCTCTCTGTGCTGGATTTGGCCAGCGGCACGATGACCCATTACACCGAAGATGACGATGGTTTGGCCTGGTTTGCTCTGGAGCAGGTCATTGTGATTGGCGATGACATTTGGGCACCCACCGACTTCCAGGGCATCTCCCGCGTGGGCTTGGATGGCACTGTGGAAACGTTGTCTGAAGCGCTTACCGGCTTCCCCGATGACAGCGTTTCTGACGTAACAGTAGACGGCAGCGGCGTTTATTGGTTTGGCACCAGCGATGGGTTGCTGAAGCTGGAAAATGGCACGTTCACCATGCTGACCCGCGAGACCCACCCGGACGTGATTGATTTCTTTGGCCCGGATCATGTGGAAACGGCCGTTGATGGCACGCTTTGGCTTGGTTTTAACTCTGATTTGTGCAACTTTGACCCGGCAACCGCCACCTGCACGCAACGGATTGACCTGGTTGATGACTTGGGCTTCCCTCCCTACAGCAATTTGGCGCGGCTAGAGGTGTTGGCAGACGGCCGTATTCTGCTGCACACTTACGATGAAGGGCTGGCTTATTTTGACGGAGCCAACTGGACCCGATTTGCGCTGGAAAATGAAGCGCCGAGCAATTTTTATGCTGGCATCACCCAAACCAGCGACGGCACCATCTGGGTGTACGGCGACAGCCTGTACACCACCGATGTGGCTGCCCAAACCTGGGAACTGTTCCCCGACATCTATCCAAACGATCTGGTTGAGGCTCCCAATGGCGACATCTGGATGCTGACCAGCTACAGCGTGGTTCGCTACAACGGCGCTCAACTCCTTCGTTTTGATAGCGACTCAGGCCTGCTGGACACCACCTACAACCGCCTGGCTATTGATGCGCAGGGGGTTGTGTATGCCGTCGGTTATGATGGATACTCAATTATTGATGGCGAAACGATTACGGCCGTTGGGCCAGATTCTGGCTGGGATTTTGGCAACATTCGGGATGTGCTGGTGGTGGATGGCGTAGTCTATGCCGCTACGGTCAATGGGCTGGCCTCTTTGGAAGGCAGCAGCCACACGGTGCTGCTAGACGAGACGTTTGTGAACCTGCCCAACGCCAACATTGCCAGCTTGGGGCAGCTTTCTGACGGGACGCTGCTGCTGGGCACGGTACAGGGGTTGGCGACGTACAAAGATGGGGTGGTAACGGCCGTTCCCGAAGTAGCTGCGTCCGTTTCCAACATTTTTGTGACCCCCGACGATCAGATTCACGTCGTGGCTTTCTGGTCTGGCTTGAATGACGGCGGCTACTTCCATTACGACGGCAGCAGCTGGAACTATCGCCCCGACACCGACTTCCCCATGACCAGCCTGCGGACGGTGATGGTGGACAACGAAGGTACGGTCTGGATTGGCCTGGGTGACACTGGCCTGGGCGGCGGCATCTTCCGCATTGTGCCGTAGCTACGCATGACGTTGCAGATTGGTCCAATCTTCAAGATTGGACCAATCTCATGGCGTGTGGCGAGGCTAATTCCCCCCCAACTGCCCATACGACAGCTTGTACAGCACCCAATCGGTGGAGTTACCCAGCAGGTTACCCATGCGGATGAGCCGCAAGACAGTCTCAATCGCATCGGCGCGGGCGGGGCCGTAGGTGGTTTGCAACGATTGGCGAGTGATGGGGTCGGGACGGCCGTTCTGTTCCGCGTAATGTTGGGCATAGAGCAGAGCAGGCAGCTCTTCCTCTGGGGCGTGGGCCAGATCGCCCGCCAGCAGTTCACGGATTTCGTTGGTGGCCAGCCCTACGCGCTCACTTTCGCGGGCGTGGTAAAAGGCACAGTAGCGGCATTCGTTAACGGCCGTTACCGCCATCATCAACCGCTCCCGAAATTGCGGCGACACCAGTCTGCCACGCATCGCTTGCCGCAGCTTCTCCCGATGCTTAAAGGGCCAGGCCAAATCCGCCATCATTTCTTTTAAACTGCCGTAAATTCGTCGCTTGAATGCCTGCATCATTTGCTCCATTTTCCGTCTGTCACTCCCGCGCGGGAATGACACGTGCGAGCCCTGCTTGTTATCTTTTTAGATGGAAAAAGGGAGTAAACGTTACACGTTGGCCTTGCAACTAAATTTGCTGCTAAAATTACCC
Source organism: Ardenticatenaceae bacterium (assembly GCA_020634455.1). Classification (GTDB taxonomy): domain Bacteria; phylum Chloroflexota; class Anaerolineae; order Promineifilales; family Promineifilaceae; genus Leptofilum. Next base: position 404,768 of record JACKBQ010000002.1, read on the forward strand.
AATTACCAATGATGTCAACCTCCCGGAGGTTCCCATCGAAATTAGATCTGGGGACAAACCTCCGGGAGGTTTTGTTCAGGGAGACACCACCATGAAAACCCTACTCATCCTTCGCCATGCCAAATCAGACTGGGGCAACAGCCAACTTTCCGACCATGATCGGCCACTCAACGACCGGGGCAAGTACGATGCGCCGCGCATGGGGGCGTGGCTGAAGCGGCAAAAGATGGTGCCAGAGCTGATCATCAGCTCCACGGCGGAGCGGGCGCTAACTACGGCCGAATTGGTCGCCCTGTCTGCGGATTTTGAGGGTGAATTGCGCACGGATCGGAAATTTTATCTGGCGGGGCCGCCTACCTACGTGGAAATTCTCAATGAGCTGCCAGACAGCTACGAGCGGGTGATGGTGGTGGGGCACAATCCGGGCATGGAGGAGCTGGTTTCGCTGCTGACGGACACCGACCGCCCAATGACCACGGCCAACGTGGCGGTAGTGGAACTGCCGATTGATTCCTGGAGCGACCTGACGATTTTTGCAGACGGCCGTCTTCTGCACCATTGGCAGCCCCGTGACTTACCTGAGAGGTAATCCGTAATCGGTAATCGGTGGTCGGTAATCGGTTGAGCCGCTGTTCACGGATAACCGTTCACCGTTCACCGATTACCGTTTACCGTCTCGTGGGCAATTTTGGCTTGCTGCTGGTGCTGCCATTTTGCTCCATGGTGTGCAGGCGGCTGAGGCTTTTGTGCTTGGTGGCCCACAGCCCCACCAACCCAATTTTGAGTTCGTAGAGGGTGTTGGCCCCGTCATTCAAATCGCGCATGATTTCGCGCTCAACCAGACGATGTAAAGCGGCCGTAATTTCGACGGGGGGAAGCTGCACGCCAAACGGTTCCAGAAAATCCACAATATCTTCGGGGCGCAGGGTAATGTCGTCGCTGCTCATGTGGGCAACGGCCGTTAACACCACCCGTTCGGCATAGCTGGAGCGCTGCCACAGGTAGGCAAAATGCACTTCGCCCAGGCTCAACATCTCGTCCAGCGCCGCATTCACATCAGAAATAGTGACGTAGCCCGTGCGCTCCCGGTTGGCCCGCTGCACCAGCGTGTAGCAGACCAACTGTACAAAGTACGGATGCCCCGCTGTCACCCGCAAAATCTTGTCAATCGCCAGGTCATCGTAAATCAGATCAGGGGCGACCGGCTCCGTAATTAGTCGGATGGCCGCCTCTTCGGACAGGTAAGTGATGCGTTCGTACAGGGCAATGTTGAACAGCACCGACCAGTAATCAGCGCTCATTTCTTCCAGGCGGCGCGTACCCACAAAAATAAAGCTCAACCCCTCGCTGTGCTGCATCAAGTGGCGCATAAAGCTGAAAAAGGTGGGGGGCAAAATGCCATCCTCTACCAAACTTTCAAACGCTTCGAACTCATCGAACACCAGCAGCAAGGTGGTAGTTGGCGGCAGAAGGGCTTTCACTGCGGGGATGAAGCGACGCTGGAACTCGCCAGTGGGGTCTGCCTGCCACACATCCGGCGGGGGCACCTCAATTTCCAGGTCGCGCAGCGACAGCGCATCGGAGATGAGCCAGGCCAGATCATGGAACAGCGCCCCCATGCCGGGGCTAACGCCAAGCGATTGGCAATCAATGTAAATCGGCAGCAAATCTTCCGGCAAATGTTGCCCCAGGCGCAGCAAGGTGGAGGTTTTGCCGGTGCGTCGCTGGCCGATCAAAATCAGCACGTTGCGCTGCGACCAGGTGCCTGCGTTATCGGCAATGAAGCTGAAGAGCCGCTCCTGGCCGTAAAAAAGCGGGCTGTTTTTGCGCAGTGGCGTGCCGGGCAGGTATGGGTTGAAGATCGGTTTGAAGTCGCGGGTGGGTTGCAGCAGGCTGACCATGTCGCCAAAGGCGATTTGTCGGTTGCGTTGGTGTCGGTCGTCGTAGGAGACGGTGACGCCGAGGCGGAAGCGGTCGGTGACTTGCGGCTCCAGCTGGAAGGTGACGGAGCGGCTGCGGCCGGGGGGCAGCAGGGGGATGTGCTGCGGGGCGCTTTGCACCAGGTAGCCAGGATCGTCGTTGAGCATAGCAATGACATTTTCGGCTGGGGAACGGCCGTTATTCAGCAAAACCAGTGTCACCTCAGCTTGTTCACTCGAGACGATTCGCTTGGTTTTGAGCTGGACCACCAGGTTGGCCTGCCCACGCAGTTCTTCACTGGCGGCCGTCACCAGCCCGGCCCAACGACGCACAACGGCCGTTACCAACGTTTTTTCTACCCGCATGGAAAAGGCAGGCAGGGTGTGTTGCAGTTCGCTCAACAGGTAGCTGGCTTCATTCAGGTAAACCAGCCGATCATCAGGCAAATCTACCCGCTCACTGTCTCGCAAATTGGTCATGACAGGCAGCAGTGCATCCAGCACTGGGGACCATTTGTCTTGCCGTTCCAAATACTCTAACAGGTGTACCAACTGTGGCCGCAGCAGCGAAATTTCGGTAATGGTGGGCGCTTCTAGCAAGCCCTGGCCGGTACTGAAAATGTGCTGCCATCGTTCTAGCTGTTGCCAGGCGGGCCGCATCTCTTCGATTTGTTCCAGCGCTCCCAAAATAATGGTCAGGCCAACTTGTGGCCGATCGGCCAGCAGGAAGAGGCCATCGGCCAGACTGCTCACCAGGGTGTTGCCGGACTGGCGGGCGCGGCTGGCCAGGTAAATGAGGAAATCGGGTGACGCGTTGGTGAGGTTGTACCGTTTTTCCAGCAGGGGCAGGGTGGTGGCGGGCTGATTTTTTAACTGGCGGTAGAAGCGATGGGCGCGGCTGGCAGGCAGTTGGGTTTGGCGAATGATGGCAAAAAGGGCAACGGCCGTAATCAACCCCAAAATGGTTAGATTGCTGGCTGTAGGTGGCAGCAGGCTGGGGGTGGGGATGATCACCGGGCTGGTGAACGGCCCTAGTTCTTCCTGGTAGGCGCCATCGTCGTAGAAAAAGCGGTACGTGACAAAGCTGTCGTTTGTTGGCAGTTCAGAAACGGGCCAAAAGCGTCTGTCGTTGCCATTGGGGATGAACTGGGTGCCCTGGCTTTCCCAAACGCCGCTTGTCGGGTTCAGAATTTCCAGTCGCACGGCCACCTCATCCCCCTCTACATCCGTTACCGAAATGCTGAAGTTGTACTGCCCTTCTACCTGTGGATTGGTGAGCAGTGGTGGGCGATTTTCCTGGGCACGAAACAGTTGGATAAGACCATTTTCGGTGACCGCAACAAGGTCGGCAGGTAACAAACCGTTGCGGTGCATCACCATCAAGTCGAACACGCCGCTGGAAAGTGGAATTTCGTCAATCGGCTCGGCCTGGCTGGAATACAGATTGATGTGCCCTTCGCTCCCTTCGCTGTTGCCCACGACAATTTCTGGCTGTGCGTCGCCAGTCAGATCGCCCCAATAGAGACTGGTAATGTTGTTCAGGCCAATCAACCGCCAAACCTGAGCTGGCCGACTTTCTTGTACCCGCAGGCGGCTCAAAACGGCCTGGTCAGTGGCAATGAGAAAAGATTCGGCTGGCCCGTTTTCAAACGCTTCTTCGGCGATGTCGTTGGCGGGTATGGAGAGGATGGGGTTGCCTTCCAGGGCAACGGGCCAGGCGGGCATCCGAATGCCGCGCCAGGTTAGCCCAGAGATAGCGCCGTCGGCCAGCACAAGCAGGCGCGTGGCCAGTTCTTGCCCCGGCTGGTTGAGGCGGTAAATGTTTTGGATGGGTGTGCTGTAGGAAGCTATCACTGGTGGCAGGGCGAAGCTGCGGATTTCGACGGCATATAGTCGGTTTTCTGCGGCAGCAATGATGAGTGGTTCGCTTGTGATTAGATTTTCGATGGTTAGCAAGTGGCTGATGGGGAGACCGGGTTGCCCGTCTTCAACGATGCGTTCGCGCCATAACTCGATGCCGCTGGTGGTGTAGGCAATTATTTGGCCGTCGTGGGTGCCGACGATTATTTCAGGGTCGCTGCGGTCGTTAATGTTTTGTACGAGCAGGCTGGTGATGTTGGCTTCAAGAGACGCTTCCCAAAGTTGTTCCCCGTTGATGTCGCGTAGGTCTAACCAGCCTTGGGCCAGTTCAGAACCATCCTGGGCGGTGGTGAGGCTGTTGCGAATGACGACAATTTCCTGGTTTTGTTCTTGGGTGAGCAAGGCGAGGTGGGTAATGTTGCCACCGGGGGAGACGAGCCAATCTACGTCGTTTTGCTGGTTTAGGTAATGCAAACGGCCGTCCTGTGCGCCCACAACCAGTTCATCCGTACCATCTTTGTCAAAATCCACAACCAAAATAGCGCCTGGTTCAGAGTCGAGGGAATAGCTCCATTCCGGGGCGATTTCGCTGGTGCCCAGGCCCAGACCCAGCAGTTCTACGGTGGCAAAGCGAGCCAGGAATAGTTCGTAACGGCCGTCCTGGTTAATATCCAGCAGCCGGGTGAAACCATTGTCATCTACCCCTTCGTAGGTAGAAAGGGTGCGGTTAGAAGGGCCAAGCAGCAGTACATCGTTAGCTCCGGCGGTGCCATCTGGCGGCCCCAAAATTGCAGCCAGGAGGGGATCGTTTTCGCTGCGGCTGGGGCGGGCGGCGGTGAGCTGTACGATGGCGCGATTGGCGTCGGGGGCCAGTTGGCGCGTCCACAGGCGGCTGCCGTTGGCCCGGTAGGCGACGACTACGCCGACTTCGGTACCGGCCAGCAACAGCGGTTCGCCAGCAAATTCGCCTACCGTCAGGGCGGTGATGGCTTTGTTGAGGGTGCGCGGCCACCATTCACGCTGACGGTCGTAGTTGATGAGGTGGATTTGGCCCAGGTCGGAGCCTACGGCCAGCAGCGGCTGCCCATCCTGGCCAAATGGAACCACCGTCATGGTGGAGATACGGTCGGAGATGGGCTGTTTTTCGAGCCAAATATCTTGCCCTTGCCCGTTGATGAGGCGAATTTGGCTAAAGCGGAGGGCGGGATTGTAGTAGCCAAAGGCGATTTCTTCCAGCCCATCGGCGTTGAGGTCTAGTACCTGAATGATGACGCGGTTGTTGAGGAGGGGGTAGCTGTTTTGGGTGTCGCGCCAGAGCAAGGTACCAGTTTCATCAATGAGCTGTAGCTGGCCGTCGTTGAAGAGAATGAGGAGTTCATCACGGCCGTTTCCGTCGTAATCGAAGGGTTCTAGCTGCTGTACCTGAACATCGTACTGCTGCTGCCACTCCTGGCCGGTGGCCGTGCTGCCAAAGGCAAGCAGCGCCTGGGGCGGGGTGAGGGTGTCTAACTCGGTGGTTGAAATGAGGCTGCCTTCGCTGCTTAGGACAGTCAGGTTGCGGCCCGCGACGTAGGCGATTTCTTGCTGGGTATCACCGTCCAGGCTGAAGGTGGTAATGCTTTGGATAATGTCACGAGCGGGGTAGCTCCATTGCAGGTCGCCAACGGAATCGAGCAGTTCAATACGGCCGTTTTCGGCGGTAATCACAAACTCATCCACCCCGTCCTGGTTCATATCGGCATTAAGAATGTGGCTAATGCGGCGTGGCGCGGAGTGACGCCAGTAGGCGGGGTTTTGCTCTTGGGCGGAGGCTGTTTGCGGTGGGATTTGGCTGAAAAACAGGCTGGTGAAGAGGAACAAGAGCAGCATTGGCCAGTGGGAACGGCCGTTCACCCAAAAACCAGCCAGTTGTGAGGTGCCCCTTGTCATGTTTTTAATCCAGTAGTTTCGGTAATCGGTATTCGGTGAACGGTAATCGGTCAACCACCGATTACTGATTACGGATAACGGATTACCGTTTACTGGCCTTCAGGTGGTCGCAGGGCGTAGCCCACGCCGCGCTCGCTGATAATCCAGGTGTCGAACGGGGTGATGGCCCGGCGTAACCGCTTGATGAGCGTCTTGAGCCGGTCTGGATCATCCACAAGCACATCCCCCCAAACGGCCGTTTCCAAATCGTCCCCATGCACCACCTGACCCGCGTTCTGGCACAGGCTCACCAAAATGGCAAATTGGGAGGTAGTCAGGCTCAGTTCGCGCCCTTGCCCCCACACCTGGTGCCGCTGCTGGTCAATCACAAATGGTCCGGCCTGAATGAGGCCACTCACCTGCTGGCGGCGCACATAGCGGCGCAGAATGGCGCTGGTGTATTGGTAACCGCCATCGCTGGCACTTAACAAACATTGCTGTTCCAACAGGCGCAAACTGTCAATTGGCCCATCGGCAATGGCCAGGGCGTACTGTTCCTCGGCGCTGAGGTTTTGCCACAGGTAGCCCAGGTGAGAGTCAGCTTCAACTTCAATGGCGTCATCTAATTGGGCAAACTCTGCTTTGCTGTTTAGGGAAGCCCCTTGGGCTACGGCCTGGAAGGCATGATAAGCGGCCACGTGCAAAAAGAAAGGATGCGGCCCCACCAGATAAATTAAATAATCAATCAGGCCGTCGGAAAATGAGCAATCTACAGGAGCCAGACGGTCGCGAATCATCTGCTGGCTGGCCTCAATGCTAAACAGACCCAGCGGCAAGGTTACAAAGATGTTGAAGAAAGGTGAGCTGAGGATTTCTTCTTCAGCGGTGATGGCAAATAACGGCCGTTGGCTGGCTGTTAAATAAGCAAGACCATACTTGGTAGTGAGGCCACGCAAGCGAGCGAAAAAGTAGGGGGTGAGCTGGTCATTGGCTGCCAACAGTTCAAATTCATCGAGCAGGACGACAACGGCCGTATCCTGCTTGTGAATCTGGTGCAAAACTCGATCTAAGGCCCGGTAGGTGCCGGGAGATTGATCAGCCTCGATAGACATGCCTGCTTCTTGCGCTGCATCCAGCAAGCCATCCAGCAGCGCCTCGTAGATTTCCTCAGGGGGTGAGCCGCCAAATTCCTGGCAATCAATAAGAATGAACAGGGCATGAGGTGGGTTGAGCTGCATTTGGGAACGCACGGCATCCCTGGTGAGGTGGATGAGGAGGGAACTTTTACCAATGCGGCGCGGGCCAATCAGCGAGACGCTTTGGCCGTTGCGCAATAAGCCTAAAATCTGGTTGATTTCTGCTTCTCGGTTATGAAAATCTTGGGCGCGTCGGATAGCGCCCCGGTGGTAAAAAGGGTTTTCCATGCTCATCTGCCCATTTGCTTGCCCAATCATTTAATAATTGTAGCGGGGAAATGGGAAAAGGTAAAATTTGGTGGCAACTTTGTGACAGCTCTGGTGGGTAAGCACAGGGGATTTGCCAAATTGATCTTTTTATGAAGCTGTAATGTACTTTTTAGGGTTTATTGGCTACAGTGCGGGAACGGCCGTACCTCGGCTTGCTTCTACCCATTGCCTGGAGCCATTTTTGGCACATTTATCTTTACGTGGAGTTTGCTTTTTTATGAATTTTCAAAAATCATCCCGGTTTGTTTTCCCTGTGTTTTTATTGATTCTCGGTATCTGGTTTGTATTGCGCACATCTGGGCCGGCGCCTGAAACAGCGGCGCGGCAGCAGGCAATTCAATCATTTGCGGTAGATGGAATGAACAGTGATGGGGTGAGTGGTACGGCCGTTCCACCCACGCAACTCTCGCTACCCGTCACCGTGAACCTCCGCAACATTCCGGCAGGCGTTTTTGACCCCGATAATCAACTTTCCCGCTGGAATCGGGGCGAGATCGATATTTTTGAGAATGAAGGCATTATCAGCCAGGCGGAGCAAAATGCACTGCGAGCTGTGGCCGCCAACCTGGAACCCGATGCGCAGATTCAGGTCGCACCAAATGGCCCAGAGCTGTTGGCCCCAACGGTTGGCGTCAGCTTCGACAGTATAGATTACACAGAATGCTGCGGCGGTGGCGGCAATGTGCCACCAGACCCGGAATTGGCCGTCGGGCCAAACCATGTCATTGCCGTGGTCAATGTCGCTTTTGAGATTTACGATAAAACCGGAACCTCCTTGGCGGGACCAACGACATTTTCCAGCTTTATGAGCGCTAACGCTGCCTGCACAGGCGTTTTTGACCCCAATGTGCATTACGACGAATCCGCCGATCGCTACATTTTGGCCATTGATGCGGACGGCACCGATTACTGCATTGCGGTTTCCCAGACGGGCGATCCCACAGGTAGCTGGAATCTTTACGCGTTCACCACGGGCAGCGCCAGCTTGTTCTTTGATTACCCTCATGCAGGAGTGGGGCGAGATGCTATTTACATGGGCGGCAATATTTTTAGCAACATTACGGGTAATTTTGTGGATTCACGGGTGTGGGCTTTTGACAAGACGGCGATGTACAACGGCGTAGCCGCCAGCTCGGTGATGCAGAATTTGGGCGGTAACGATGACACGCCACAGCCGCTGAATTTGCACGGGTGGGATCAGGGCACATGGCCCAGTAGCGGTCCCCACTACATTTTTACAGAGACCAACTACGATGGGGCGAACCACACAATTTGGGCCTGGGATGATCCATTTGGGGCGAACACGTTTACGGCCGTTGCCAATATTGATTTGAATGCTGCCACTGGGGTAACGGCTGGCGAACCACTTTCGTTTCCCCAGCAAACGGGCGGCACACTGCAAGGCAACGATTGGCGTCCCCAGGATTTTGAGTATCGCAATGGCTACGCCTGGACGACGGGCACCATTGCCTGTAACCCTGGCAGTGGTGTCGTAAATTGCGTGCGCTGGGCCCAAATTGATTTAAGCACCCTGACGGTAGCCAATGCGGGGGTGTATGGCAGCAATGGCGTGTACCGCGTTTTCTCCGATTTGGCCGTCAATGCGTGTGATGATATGGCGATTGGCTACACTAAATCGAGCAACAGCATGTTTCCGGGTGTTTTTGCTACTGGGCGGCTATCTACAGACCCAACCGGTACGCTGCAAGCCGAAACGATGATCAAGGCGGGCGAAATTAGCTACACATCATTTGAATCCGCCGCGCCGCGCCGTTGGGGGGATTACACGGAGATGACGATTGCGCCTGACGGCGTGACGTTTTGGTACCTGGGTGAGTACAGCAAAAATACGGGCACCACAAGCGGCCGTTGGGGCACGTACATTGCCTCGATGACGTTTGGCAGCTGTACACCAACGAACCCAACGCCCACGAATACGCCCACGGCAACGGCAACCAACGCCCCCACAAGTACGCCAACGAACACGCCCACCAACACACCGACGAACACACCGACCAATACGCCAACCAGCACACCAACGGCCACCCAAACGCCTTCCGCTACGCCGACGAGCACGGCTACAGCCACACCCACGAATACGGCCGTTCCTACCATCACCCCTACCATTGATCCGGTTTCTACTACAGACTATTTCGTTTTCCTACCATTGATTATTCGTTAGCCGTACGGGTTCTCAGTTAAACTGGCTCAGGCCAGGCAGACTTTTCTGCCTGGCCTGTTTTTTAATGCGAGAATTGCTTGGCTCCAGCAATTCTCATTTTAATAAGTGATTCACAAGCAGTCTGGGAATGAGATGCTCGTGGCTGTCCCGCACCATCTTGACGCTATGGTCAATGAACTCAAATTGAGAATTGCTGGTTTGACTCACAGACAGTTTGTCCGCGAACAGAGAGGTTGTATAGTTAGGCAAACTGTAAACGGGAAAGTGTTCCCCAAAAGGATTTTGATGAAAAGATTGCTGTGTATAAACCAGTTATGGCTTTTAATTTTGCTGTTGCTTTTTGTGGGTGTGGGCTGTGGGTCTGGCAACGACACAACGGACCCCACGCAGCAGGATATTGCGGTGGAATCCGAAGAATCGGACTATATTTTGGGGCAATGGGAAGTGAACAACGGCCGTTTCGGCCACAAAATATTCAACTTTCAGGCAGACGGCCGTTTGCTCATTGAAGACATAGAAAACGCGAGCGTCATCGAAATGCGCTACGTGTTTGTAGAAGCGACCTCGCTGATCTTGTCAGGTTACGATGATTTTAACGGCGCGGCAACCGTCGCCTTTTTTGACGATAAAATGGATTTGACCATCACCTTCGAAGGTGACATTTTTGCCGAACTGTACGTTTTTACCCGCTTGCCCGAAGCCACTGATTAATTTTTGCTGGGTCACTAATCTGTGGTTTTTGTAGTTTTTGGGGGAAATTTAGGAGAGCATCATGCGCATTGTCATTATTGCTATGGGCAGCCGAGGCGACGTGCAGCCGTATGTGGCGTTAGGCAAAGGGCTGCACAGCGCAGGCCACCAAGTGCGCCTCATGACGCACGATGCATTTGAACAGTTGGTTACCGGGCATGGCCTTGAATTTTGGATTGCCCGGGGCAACGTGCAGGCCATCGCCGAAAGCGAAGAGATGCAGGCTTTGCTGGAAAAAGGCAACTTCTTAGCCATCAACGCATACACCGCCAAAGCAGCGCAAAAAGCGGCGCTGGAATGGGCCGAAGATGGCCTGTCTGCTTGCGCCGGAGCCGATTTGCTTATTGCGGGCATCGGCGGCCTGTTCATCGGCCTGTCGCTGGCCGAAAAGCTGCACTTGCCGCTGATTCAAGCCTATTACGTCCCGTTTACCCCAACACGCGAAATTTCTGGGGCGCTACTGCCGCGACCTGTGCCTGACTGGCTGAATCGCCTCTCGCACCACGCTGTTCGGCAAATCATGTGGCAAGGTGCACGCAAGGCTGATAATTTGGCCCGGCAGCAGGTGCTAGGTTCGCCCAAAGCGCCGTTTTTCGGGCCTTTTGGCTCCCGGCAGACGCGTGGCTTGCCTATTTTGTACGGCTTTAGTCCGGCGGTCATTGCCCCACCAGCCGATTGGCCTGTCGAGGCGCAGGTGACTGGTAACTGGTTCTTAGAGGCTGAAGCGGACTGGTCGCCACCGCCCGCGCTGGTGGATTTTTTGGACGCTGGGGCGTCACCTGTTTACGTAGGCTTTGGTAGTATGACCAACCGCAAACCGGAAGAAACGGCCGTTCTCGTTATGGCAGCGCTGGCTAAAACCGGGCAGCGAGCGGTGTTGCTATCTGGGTGGGGTGGTTTGCAGGCGGCAGATTTGCCAGACAATGTTTTTATGCTGAAAGCTGCCCCGCACGACTGGCTGTTTCCGCGCATGGCAGCAGTGGTACATCATGGCGGTGCGGGCACCACTGCCGCTGGTCTGCGGGCGGGCGTACCGTCCATCATTGTGCCCTTTTTTGCCGACCAGCCATTTTGGGGGCGGCAGGTTGCCCGACTAGGTGTGGGGCCACAGCCAGTGCCGCGCCAGCGGCTTACTGTGGATGGTTTGGCGGCGGCGTTGGAAACGGCCGTTTCTAATCCACAAATGCGCCAACGAGCTGCCGATCTTGGCCAACAAATCCAGGCGGAGGATGGCGTTGCTAAGGCTGTGGCTATCGTACAAAGGTTGGCTGCTCAGTTGTGAACAGGGGGAATCTTGGGCTTTGCAGAGGGGGCGCAAAAAACTCAGAGGTTGGCCAAACGCCTAAGTTCTAACATGCTAGCAGATGGGGATGTTTGATTCCTGGGAATCACTTTGGCAAACCGATCGTTACCCAATACTGATTACCGATTTTTGCGCACCCACGCATCAAACTCTTTCAGCAGGCGTTCTTTCACGTTGGGTTCAACCCCAGCGGCGACGAAAGCATTGCGGGCAATGCGGGCCAACCCTTTGGCATCGTAGCCAAATTCTTGGGCGAGGAGCGTGTACTCTTGCACGAGGGTGGCGTTGAATAGGGGGGGATCATCGGTGTTGATGGTGATAAACAGGCCACGATCATCCAGTTGGCGGACGGGATGTGTGGCCAGGCTAGGGAACACTTTGAGGCAAAGATTGCTGGTGATGTTCACTTCTAGCGGGATTTGCTGCACTTTTAGGGTGGCTAGCAGGGCGGGGTCTTCGATGGCACGGACGCCGTGGCCGAGGCGGTCTGCTTGCAGCGCCCTGATGCTACCCCAGATACTTGCCGGGCCAGCGTGTTCTCCGGCGTGGGGCACACTCAGCAGACCGGCGACTTTGGCTTTTTCAAAGGCGTGGGTAAACAGTTCTGGGGGATAGCCTACTTCGTAGCCGCCCAGGCCAAAACCAACAACGCTTCCTTTTGCTTTGCCTTCCAGGGCATATGCCAAAGTTTTTTCAGCAGGGGTAGGGTCGTAGCTGCCGTCTGGCTTGTCGGTGAGGTTCCGCGCAATGTCGAATACCCAGCGCATCTCGACACCGAAATCTTTTTTGGCCTGGGCACGGCCGTTTTCCAACCCGCTAAACAGTTCTGCAAAATTTAGCCCTTTGTCTTGAATGTCGGTATGGGTGTAGGGGGTAACGGTGATCTCGCGGTAGCGGATGTTTTGCGCGGCCATGTCGGCCCCATTTTCATATACAATCAGGGCAAAATCATCGGCCGTGCGAATTAAATCCTGAATGATGAGGTAAATGTCTACAAAGTGGGGGAAATCTACAAAGGTGAACCATTGGCGTAGCCCATCTTCATTATCGCTGGGTAGGGTGTGTAATTTGTTATGCCTTCTGGCCAATTCCAGCACGGTTTTAGGCTGAATGGAGCCTTCCAGGTGAATATGCAGCTCTGCCTTGGGCATTTGCTGGATGAAATTTGTGAGCTTATCGGATAGTTGCGTCATAAATTAAACGTTTTGGTGAATAGCAAGCCATTCGTTTAGGGTTAGCGTTTCGGCACGACGACGGCCGTCTACCTGTGCAGCCTCTAACACGGCCGTAACTTCTTCCTGATTATACCCCAATTGCCGCAAATTGTTTTTTAATTGCTTCCGTTTTTGGCTGAATCCAGCCTTCACAAGTGTGAAGAATTTCTTCTCTTGGGTAAATGGGAGCATCGGTTCAGGGTGAAGTGCTAATTTTAGCACGGCCGAATCTACGTCGGGGCGGGGCCAAAACGCACCGGCTTTGATGGTGGTGACGAGTTCGGGCACGGCGTACAGTTGGGTGCTAACGGCCAGTAAGCTCATTTTTGGGGGAACGGCCGTTACCCGCTCGGCTACCTCTTTTTGCACGGTCATCACCACGGTGGTGGGCTTTTGCTGGGCCGAGAGCAGATGGCGCAAAATGGCTCCGGTGATGTAATACGGCACGTTGGCCACCACTTTGTACGGCCGTTCAAACAACGTATCCAGATTTTGCTCCAAAATGTCGCCATGAATCACCCGCACGTTATCGAAGAAGGCCAACTCGTGTTTCAAGATGGGGAGGAAGCGCTGGTCTAGCTCAACGGCCGTTACAGAAGCGGCCGTTTGCGCCAAAACCCGCGTCAGGCTGCCCAACCCTGGCCCAATTTCCAGCACCGGCTCAAATGGTTCCACCTCAGCCGCCTCCACAATTCGCGCCAGCACGTTCTCATCGAACAAAAAATTTTGCCCCAGGCTCTTTTTAGGTTCGATTTGGTATTGGGTGAGAAGCTGTTTCGGGTGCATAGTGGTAATTGGGTAATTGGTAATTGGGGGTAATTGATTGCCAAATTACTGAATTACCCAATGACTAATTACATTTTCTACGGCAGCGCCGTTGGTAGCAAATAGTTAATATCTTCTGGCGCGGGTACAGGAGTGAGGTAATACACATCCACGTAGCCAGACCAGCTTACATACTCATCTTCGTCGTAGCCCAGGTCAATCCAGCGGCCGCGCACGCCGCCGCCCGTATCGCCTGCAAAGCCGACGCCATAGCCCGGTACAAATACCTCTGAGCGGAAGGGCACCACGCTGCGATCAATGGCTACCACACCTGTGCCCGCAGGGCGTCCGCTGGCGGTGATGCCGTAGTTGGGATGGTCTGGCGCTTTGCCTGAGCTGGCGGCAGTGTATGACGTGACGCGCATGCGTACCACGCGCCAATATTCCCGTGGGCCTTGGGGTGTGTCCACCGTCCCAATGTTAATTTTTGTGCCGTAGCCAATGACCTGATTAACTGGCTGCAACGCCACCCATTCGCCATCTACCGTCTGGCTAACCTCGATGCCATTTTCGTAGCGCACCCGCACCCGCTGCCGCAAAATACCGGGCTGGCCTGCGCTAACAACGGCCGTTGTGTCCAAATCCAGCTGATCAGACGCTTGCCACAGGGTTTGGTACGGAATCGGTTGGTCTTCGAGCCGAAAATCTTCCGTGACGCGAATTACCTGAACGGTGTCGTTGGCCTTGAGCGGCGTATCGGGGCCGGGAATGGTGTAGTCGTACCCTACCAGCCCAATGCCCGCCTCGGCGAGTACGTCTAGCACGTTGCTGTGATGGCTGCGAATTTGGGTGATACGGCCGTCTACCATAATCGTCAGCGGGAAGGAGCGTTGTATCCAGATGGTCATGTTGGGTTGCAGCCACGCGCCCAGCGGCGGTTCCACGCCGTCGGTGGCGTACACGGCAATGCCGGCCTCCGCCAATGCCGCACCGACGGTTTGCGTAGCGGTGCGCACCGTTTGCTGCTCGCTGCCGTTGAGAATGGTGATGGTAACAAAGGTGCCGATTTCCAGCGTGTGGGGCAGGGACGTCTGGTCCAGCATGGCAAAGGAGACGGGCTGGCCATCGGCGCTTATTTGGTCGGTGCGTTGCGGCAGCAGCCCAAATTCCGCTAAAAATGCGCCAATGGTGGGCTGGCGCGTCCAGTACGTTTGGGTGTCGGCTTCGGAACGGACGGTTACAGATTGGGCACGGATGATTTGGATGGCGGTGGTGGGAACGGCCGTATCCATCAAATCTGGCACCACTAAATCTTCTGGCCGGGTTTCCAGGCCCGCAGCAACCAATACTTCGCCCACGGTAGCGTAGCGACCTGTTACGGTTTGTGGCGGCAGTGCATCCACATAGATGGTGTAACTTTCCTGGGTTGCGGCATACCCGGCAGCAATTACTCCACCCAGCGCGAGCAGAAAGATAAACCCTGCCAAAAATTTTTTACCGCCGCTAAACAACTTTCCCATCATAAAAAAAAGAGACTGGAGAGTATCTTTTGCGAATCTCCAATCTCTAATCTCCACAGTCAACAAGCTGTTTTGCATGCATGAGGCCGATGACCACCAGGTGATCCTGGGCACCCGAAAGGTTTGCCTTAGCGCTGCTTCCTTCCGGACCTGACGCGGTTCGACAGCTTTCGCCGCCAGGGACCCAATGATCACCGGTCCCATGCACACAAATTTTTAACAAAACCGTCAGGATCGTAGCAAAATTGCCAGGGAAGGGCAAGGTGCGGGTGATCAGTTTTCAGTAAACAGTAATCAGTTTGTTAACTGATGACGGTTTACCGTTTCCCAAACTAATTCCAGATGCCTAAAACCTCAGGCCCCCTATCCAGCTCCCACGGGTAGATGACATACGCATCAGTAACGGCCGCATAATAAGTGGGTGTATAGCCAGGATAAAGAGACGAAGCCGGTTTGTAATGCAGTACACAGGTGTCCGGGATGCCACCTGCTGCGTCAATTCGATTGGCTACTGTGACGGTGTTGCGCCCCTTGGTCCATACATCATCCACCACCAGAATTCGCCGTCCAGCCAACAAACTGTTTGCCGGGAACTGAATGAATTCTGGAATGGCAAACTTTTCTTGCCCAGGGGTTTGTAAGCCAGGGAAATCAGCCGGGAACCGCACAGAAGCGGTCAAAATGTAGGTGATGTTGAGCGCTTCGGCCAGCATACCACCGGGGATAATGCCCCCACGCGTAATAATAAGCATGGAATCATAGCGTCCCTGAATTTGGGGCACCAGATAATCAATTAGTTTGTCTACGTCGGACCACGTAAGAACCTCGCGACGCATTTTGGACTCCTTAAGCGAATTTGGGCTTGGAGGGGCGAGTCTTCCCGAACATGCCTTTCCAATGACTCGCAATCCTACACGTTAGCCAGCGGCATGTCAACTTAATTTCGATTTTCGATACCAGACCTGTCAGTTTTTTTCAATTGTAGTTAGTTTCTCTTGAAGAAACCTGACAGGTCTACTGCGAACCTATTTCTTGCGCGAAGGGAAGCGCGACAAAATGGTGGCCCCGTCGGGCATGGGCAGGCGGGCACCAACGCCCACGCTGTCCGGCACGCGAATGGCGCGTTGTCCCCCACCAAGCTGGTAGATGGAAACGGCCGTTCCCTCCGCACTCATACTTACCGACACCACCGCCTGCCCCAGCAAATATCCTTCACTGTCAATGGCGCAACTGGTGACCGTCCCAATTACCTTGCCCCGCTTGTCCAGCACCGGGTCGCCGCCATCAGGACGACGCACGCCAGTTTCGTTCATGCGGAAGCGCACCACCACCCGGTCGCGCTGCTCCTCGCGGGCAATGAAGGCGCTGCGGCCCACGAAGAACGGTTTCCACAGCTTGGCGTAGCTGCCAAAGCCTGCGTCGCCCGGATTCAGGTTCATCGCCCCAGCCAACTCGTGGCCGTAAAGCGGCAGGCCCGCTTCAGTGCGGGTGCTGTCCCGTGCCGCCAGGCCACACGGCTTCAGCCCCAGCGATTCGCCCACTTCCAGCAGCGCCGCCCACAAATCGGGCGCTTTGTCGGGATGCACAAACAGTTCGTACGCCACGCGCTCGCCCGTGTAGCCCGTGCGCGACACGATCAAATCGAAGCCGCCCACGTTGCTTTGCGTCAGGCCCGCCCACGGCAGCCCTTTGATCTTGCGGGCCAGCGCTGCGTCATCGCAGAGGGTTAGCAGGATTTCGGTGGCTTTGGGGCCTTGCAGCGGCATGTCTACGCGGCATTCGGGGCCGTACTGCGGGTCGCGCAGGTCGCGCAGCTGGACGGGATGCTGGATTTTGGCGTACGGCCGTTCCGCATCAATCATCACCTCGCCCTTGTTCACCCCGTTTAGCCACGCCCAATCCTTGTCGTTGTTAGAGGCGTTGACTACGAGCATGAACCGTTCGGTTCCCAGTCGGTACACCAGCAAATCATCAATCACTGAGCCGTCGGGCAGCATCAGGTAGGTGTAGTGAGATTGGCCCACGTTCAGCGCCGAAACGTCGTTGCTGAGCACCGTGTTGAGGAATTCCACCACGTGCGCACCCTGGGCGTCAAACACACCCATGTGGGTGGCGTCGAACAGACCAGCCGCCTCGCGTACGGCCATATGCTCTTCAATGACCGATGTTTCATAACGGACGGGCATCTCATACCCGCCAAAAGGCACGATGCGCCCGCCCAGCGCCACGTGGGCGTCGTACAGGGTGGTGCGCTTCATGGGGGCGTCTTCCGGTTCGGTCCAGCTAAAGGCAGGCAGCGGCTCGCCGCCGTTCACCTGCTCGTGGCCGATAAAGAATGGTTTGCTGGCCGCAGCCGCGACGCTTTCTGGCGCAGGTAAATCTACCTCTGGCTGGATCGCTTTCACGACCACAGCGCCGGGCAGCTTGGCGTACAAATCGCCAAAGTCCACGTAGCCGTCGGACAAATCAGCCAGCCAGGTGGCGGCTTGTTGGGCCGTGGCCGCATCGGCAAAGCGCAGGTGGTACCGGTTGGCGGTTAACCGTTTCAGCGTGGCCGAAACCATAGCCTGGGCATTCATGCCCACGGCACTTGGTTGCGTGTCCCCATCGGCCAGGGCCAGTACGTCGCTGCCTAATGCGTAGTTGAGGAAGCT
This sequence comes from Ardenticatenaceae bacterium, assembly GCA_020634455.1. Taxonomy (GTDB): domain Bacteria; phylum Chloroflexota; class Anaerolineae; order Promineifilales; family Promineifilaceae; genus Leptofilum. The sequence goes on from JACKBQ010000002.1 coordinate 422,309, forward strand.
GGTGGCTTCGTTGCCGCGAATTTGGAGGGTGTGGGATGTTGCTGGTTGGTCCGGCACCTGGCGCAATTGACGCACAATCTCCCGTGCGCGCTGCAACGCCGCAAAATCCACCTTGGTGCGCAGCTGTTCCTTGCCACCCAGCGCCGTGTAAATAAACGGTTTGCAGCCGTTCAGCGCGGTGGCAATGGCCTCGGCCAGTAAATCAATTTCGGCATCGCCAAAGCCAAGCTGGCTCACCCAAACGGTGCCCAGGCGCAGCCCTGTGGGATTCAACGCGCCCACATCACCGGGGATGGTGTTGCGGTTGAGCACAATGCCCACCACATCCAGCACCCGCGCGGCCATGTCGCCGGACAGATGCACACCATTGTGCGACACGCTTTTGGTGTCTACCAACAGCAAATGGTTGTCGGAGCCGCCGCTGATGGTGCGCAGGCCGTACTCTGCCAATTTGTTGGCCAGGCGGCGGGCGTTGTCCACGATGCGCTGCTGCAAAGCGCGGAACTGGTCGGTGTTGGCCAGCTTCAGGGCGATGGCCAGGGCTGCCATTGTGTTCAGGTGGGGGCCGCCTTGTTCGCCGGGGAAAACGGCCCGGTCAATTTTGCGGAACAGGTCGCGGCGATGGGTCAAAATCATCGCGCCGCGCGGCCCGCACAGGCTTTTGTGGGTGGTGGTCATGATCACATCGGCAATGCCAACGGGGCTGGGATGCACACCCGAAGCCACCAGACCGGAGATGTGCGAGATGTCGGCCAGCAGGTACGCGCCTACTTTGTCGGCAATGGCGCGGAACCGCTGCCAATCAATGATGCGCGGGTAGGCAGAAAAGCCCGCCACGATGATTTGCGGCTTCGCTTCGATGGCGCGTCGCTCGATGTCGTCGTAATCCAGCAGCTCGGTCTTTTCATCTACAAAGTAGGTGGCACCGTTGTAATGTTTGCCGGAGCGGTTGATGCGGGTGCCGTGGGAGAGGTGGCCGCCGTCGTTCAAGTTCAGGCCCAAAATGGTGTCTCCGGGCTGGAGCAGGGCGGTGTAAACGGCGCTGTTGGCCGGTGCGCCGCTAAGGGGCTGCACGTTGACATAAAGTTGATTGGCGGTGATGCCGTTGGCGGCAAACAGTTCAGCGGCGCGGCGGCGGGTGAGCGCTTCCAGCATGTCGGCGTATTCCACGCCTTTGTAGTAGCGGGGGTCGGAGTAGCGGCGGTAGTGGGCTAACTCCATGTCCATATCGAAGATGTCGGCTTCGGTTTGGAGGCGGCTTTCTTCGCGCGGGTAGCCTTCGGCGTAGATGTTGGCAAAGTTGCTGCTCATTGCTTCGCGCACGGCCTCTGGAGAAGCGCTTTCGGAGGCGATGAGGATGATGGTGCTGTCCTGGCGGTCGTCTTCGCGTTGTAATAGTTGGGAAAGGTCGGGGTCCAGTTCACTAAGGGACCCGTGAAAGATGAAGTCGTCTGACATGAAACTCTCCTGTAGAAGGTCTGAAATGTGACGGTTGGGATTTGGGAAATTGTGAAGGGTCGGGGCTGTTCTGGGGTGGAACGGCCGTTTCTAAATCACTGCCCCCTGATTTTAACAGGATTTGCTATGTCTGCTACCGATCTGTCAAAGTGCCAGGCACGGGATTAAGCTGTTGCAATTGAGTAAGACCATTTATCCCGTGCCTGGCACTTGTTACCCAGCTGTTACGGCACACGCAGGTAGCGGCGGATGCGCTGAATGAAGGCATCACGGCCGTTTTCCAGTTCCTGCCGTTGCAAAGCCGAATCTTGCTGCAAACTTTGGCTCAGGCCTTCCTGGCGTCGCTCCAGGGCGGTGACAAATCGTTCCAGAATAGTGGGGTCTTGGGTGAGCACGTTGGCAAACGCCTCCTTGTTGATGATGATGACGTCGGTTTCCTCGTCGGCGCGAATGGAGGCGGCGCGGGCTTCCCCGGTGAGCAGGCTCATCTCACCAAAAAAGTCCCCGGCATGTAGCTGATTGGCGTAGACGGAACGGCCGTCTACCGAGCGCACATACACCGACACGGAGCCTCTGGTGATGATGAAGAGGGAATCGCCGGACTCTCCTTGTTTAACAAGTTGTTCGCCGGTGGTGTAGGTGGCGACGGCCGTATGCTCCGCCAACTGGTGCAGCTGAGAATCATTCAGGCCGTTTAGCCAGTCGAGGGCGCGCATGGTGGCAAATATTTTTTGTCGCTCTGCCTGCCGATTTTGTTCTGCCAAATCGGCCGGTATCATGCTGACCTTAAAATTGCCGGTGGGGTCTGGAATGTGGATGCCAGCCCGGTGCAGATTGAACCAGGCGCGGGTTAGCACCTTGTCGCGCACAATAATTTTGTCGCTGTAATCTTCCAGCCAGTAGCTGAGACCGTAGGTCACACAGCCATCCTGCATGGAAACCACGTGCGAGCGCAGGCGAGGATGCAGCTTTACATCATCCAGACTCTGAACTGAATCAACCAGCGTGCCTTTCACCAAATTGGGCGAATAAGATTCGCTGAGCGTCAGGTAGACGGTTTGGATTTGGTGATTGGTGGGGCGGGAGTAGTTGATGATTTTGCTCTTGGCTACCGTGCTGTTGGTGAGCATCACCCGATGATCTTCGCGGGTGAGCAGGGTCAGCGTGCGCCAGTTTTGCCGGACGATAATCCCCTCGATGCCATCAATTTCTACCCAGTCGTCCACAGAAAAAGGGGCTTCAATTTGCAGCGAAATGCCAGAAATGAGATTGCCCAGCGTGTCTTGCAGCGCCAAACCGATGATGGCTGAGGCGACGGTGGAGGTGACCAGCAGCCCAGTCAGCTCCACGCCAAAAACAAGGCGAATGGTGATGAAAATGACGATCAGCAGCACAAACCATTCGGAAATGTCCAGCAGAAAGGGTGGGATTTTGATGCCGCGACGGTTAACAAGCAGCTCCAGCAGCAGCCATTTGATGGCGCGCAGGGTGGTGCTGAGGGCCATAAAGAAGGCGATAGCCAGCCAGATGTTGCGCTGCGTGGTGCTGAGAATGGGTACGTTGGGGTTATAAAACCAAAGGATCAAACCCTGGCCTAAAACGACGGTCAGTAGGGCAGCGCCAATGAGGCCAAGCGGTAATTTTGTTTTGAGTAATCTGGAGAAGAGGGTGACGACGAGAACGGCCGTTATGGCCACCCACACTGCATTTACCATCCACGCTAAGGGCATACAATACGCTCCTACAACTTTTTCTTACCGGTACGGCTGGTGTAATTGTTAGCAATATTGTAACAAAGTTGTCTGAAAGCGTGTCTTAATCGATATGCCACACAAAATACCCCCTAATAAGATTGGCTTTACTAACCATTACGTCCAGTACACAAGGTCGATATACAGTGAAGACACCCATTTTTTATAATTTTTGTTGATTTATGGGCTAATCGCCCCCGCTGGATTTTAATCCCTGCAATTACCGGATAAGCCTGAAAAATAAATGGCCCATTTTCAATCCAGTAATAATGATTGTGAAAAAAATGATTAAAGAAAATCTTATTTTGGAAACCCAATTTGCGCCAGCTGCCCGAGCTTCTCTAGCAACGCTTGAAGGTCAATCTCGGAAAATTGGTAGCATTAAACACGTCGCGTCTATGTTTTCCACGGTTCCGAACCCTGTCGTTATTTTGAATCAGGAACGTCAAATCATTTTTGCAAATCCAGCTTTCAAAGCGCTTATAAAAGTCCCAGAAATGGATCGCATTGTAGGAATGAGACCAGGGGAAGCAATCAATTGCATTCATGCATTTGAGACCTCTGGTGGATGTGGCACAACAGAATTTTGCAGCCAATGTGGCGCCGTTCAAGCAATTTTGGCTGCCCAAAAGGGTGCGGCCGATGTGAAAGAGTGCCGCATTATGACTGAAGTGGAGAACGAGATTGTGTCGCTCGATTTACGGGTGTGGGCAACACCTTACGCATTTGAAGATGAGCAATTCACGGTGTTCTCTGTTGCGGATATTAGCAATGAAAAGAGGCGTCGCGTGCTTGAGAGAATCTTTTTTCATGATGTGATAAATACAGCAGGTGCTATTCAAGGTTTGGTAGATATGTACCTGACGATTGATGATCCAGCTGAATTGCGCGTTATGGGAATTGATACGATGTTGTCCCAAGCATCTCATCAGCTAATTGATGAAATCCAGGCACAATCGCAATTAATGGCTGCAGAAAGCGGAGAGCTTACAGTAAAGCCAACCCAATTTGAAAGCTGCATCTTGCTACGCCAGCTATTAGATGTTTACCAGAACCACATTGTAGCGGAAGGTAAAAAGATTCGTTTGAATACTGCTGCCCATAATGTTTCTATTCAATCTGATCGTGCCCTGATGGGGCGTGTCATTGGTAACATGATTAAAAATGCTCTAGAAGCATCGGCTTCTGGAGATGTTGTTACCGTTGGTTGTGAGCATTTTTTTGATTACGTTCGTTTTTGGGTGCATAATGAAAAAGTCATGCCCAAGCATATAAAATTACAGGTCTTTCAGCGCTCTTTTTCTACGAAGGGAGAAGGTCGCGGTTTGGGTACGTATAGCATGAAGCTGCTGACCGAGAATTACCTTCAGGGCCGTATTTCCTTCGAGTCTGAACCGGAAAAAGGCACGACGTTTATGGCTACATATCCGGTAGAGTGGCTGATGTTGAAAACTCAGGAAGAGTGAGCCAAAAGTAGAGCATTAATCTCCACTGGAGTGGGCAAAGGTGGGGAACGGCCGTTTCCGCCGCACAAATAGTTGCCACTCCAACCCCGTCGCCAGCAGGTAAAAAATGGCCACCATGCCAAAAATCGGCACAAAGCCAAACTCGCCAAAGTGCACTTGCAGCCAGCCGCTCACTTGCGGCATGATAAACCAGCCAAACTGAAACGACAGCGAATTCAGGCTCATCGTTAGCGCCTGTACATCCGTCGGTACATGTTCCAGCACAAACGTCTGGTACACCGGATTGCTCAAATTCATCAACGCCAGGCGGAAGATGTAGGCGATGCCCGCCACAAAAAACCAGAGGCTGGCCGTCGCCAGACCACCCGGCACCAGCCACGCCCCCAATCCCAAAAGCAGCAAAAACGGCACCGAGAAAACCTGGGTCAGGATGACGGTATGAATCTTGCCGTATTTGTCCGCCAGCGGCGGGCCCAAAAATTGGGCAATGGCCATCGCCAGCCCGCCAATGGCAAACACCATCGAGATGGGTGGGTCTGGTTTTTGGTATACGTTGCGGAAGTAGATGTTCATAAACGGCTGCATCAGCCCCGCGCCCAGGCCAATGATGAGCTGTGGTAGCAAAAACTGGCTCAGGCCCCAGCCGTAGCGGCGCAGCTGCACCCAGGGCAGTTCCACCCGCCGCTCCTGGTCCACTGGCGGCATGATGATGCGCGTCAGCGGCCCGATAGATAAAATGGTCACGATCATCATGCTGCCCAGGGCCAGCTGGTACGCCAGCGTGTCCGTTGGAGCGGCATCGAACCAGCCGCCGAGCCAGGTGGGCAGCCAGCCGCCCAGCAAATTGCCAAAAAAGCCAGAAACGGTCATCAGGCCAAAGTTGAAGCTGAACACCCACTGCCGCTCATTTTCTGAGGTGTTGGCCATGAGGAAGGGAGCCATCGCCACCTGTCGCATGCTCATGCTGACGCCAGCCACCATGTTGAACAAAATGAGCAGCGCGCGAAAGGGAAACAGCACCAGCCCAATAATGGCCAAACTGCTTACCAGCGCCGTGCTGATCATGATTTTCTTTTGGGAGAAGCGCTCTGCCAGGTAGGCCGCGGGCAGCGCCATGAGAATGGAAGCAAAGGAAGAGGCGGTTTGCAGGGAACCGACAAACGCCTCATTGTAGGTATCGCCCAGGCTGAGGACGTAGAAGTTGAACAGGAAGCGGAAAACGCCAAAGGCGAGGCCGGTGAAGGCGCTGTAGATGAGCACCAGTCGGGCATTGGGGCTGAATTGTTTGGTTTTTTCTAGGTAGGTGGCCAGGCCACCGGTTGGTTGGGACATGTGTACACTCTGACTTGTAATTATTAGATGATTATCTAATGAGGAGTGTAACACAGTTTTTACGGCCTTCACCTGATTTTTGGGCCAAGGAGGGATGACTTTTGTCGTGGTGGCAAACAAAAAGCCAGCACAGTTGTTACAACCGTGCCGGCCTTTTGTGGTTCTCTAAACCAACGTGGAAGGGCTAAGGATTACCACCGTTGCCGTGGCCATTGCCGCCATTATCCGGGTTAGGCTGGGGGCCATCGCCAATGGGTTCACAATCATTGTCGCAGACGCCGTCACCATCGCCGCCGCCATCCATATCGCCGTTTTGGCCATCGTTGTCTTCTTCCTGGCCATATTGATTTTCATCGCCGATTGGTTCGCAGTCGTTTTCGCAAACGCCATCGCCGTCGCCATCAAAATCGCCATTGCCGTTTTGACCGCTGTTATCGCTATCCTGACCATGCTTGTTTTCATCGCCAGCGGGTTCGCAATCTGCATTGTCCAGGCAGCCGTCCGTGTTGGGGCCATTGATGTTGGGGCCGTTCGTGTGTGGGCCATTTGGGCCGTTGGCATTGGTCTTATCTTGCCCAAACTGGTTTTGGTCACCTACGGGTTCACAATTATTGTTGAGGCACGTGTCGTTGCCTTGGCTGGCACCATTTTGGCCGCTATTGTCTGGGGCTGTTCCCTGGCCATTTTGTTGGCCTTGTCCAGCGGGTTCCCAATCCTCATCCTGGGCTTGCCGCCAGCGGAACATGGGCGGATCCGCCAGGCCAGCCTGCACCCGCTCCTGGAATTGGTTGAGCAGTTGGTTGACATTACCGAGGGCGGGATTACCAAGCTGGGCCATATTTTGCTGCTGATTTTGCAGCATGGTTTGCAGTTGGGTTAGCAGGCCAATCATTTGTGGGTCGCCGGTTTGGGCGGCGAGCTGGAGGGCAGTTTGCAGATGAGTTTGCAGTTGAGTGAGTTGGGCTTCGCCAATGGTTTCGCCAGCGAGGGCGAGCTGGGTCATTTCTTGCAATCGTACCTGGGCCAGTTCGGTTTGCAGCTTGGCTTGCTCAACGGGGCTTTCGGCCATATTCATGCGGGTTTCTTCCAGCATGAGTTTGACGGGGTAGAGGGGGGTATCGGGCAGGCTGTCGTTGGCCATGGCCACGGTGCCGCCACCTAAGCCCAAAATGACAACGGCCGTTGCAATTGCGCGGGCAAATAAAATGTTCATGGGTTTTTGCTCCTTTTGTAAGTACCGATTACGAAGGGCTGTGCGTGTTTGCGTCAGCCACCCTTTCAGACGCAGGAGCGGGCCGGGAGATACGGGTACGGGGGCAAATTGCTCGATTTGGTCGAGGAATTGGGTACGATCGGCCGTTTGCCAGTTGGGATTGAAGGTGGGGGAAACGGCCGTTTCGGCCGTAAAGGTTTGCCAGTCACCCAACTTCGCGGCGGCGGTGAGCAAGGGGGCCAGGGTTTGGGCGTGTTGGGGGTAGCGGTGGAGAACGGCCGTTACCGGTTCCGTTTTCACTGCTGCCAAAGCTTCATCTAAAATGTCGGCAAAGTTGTCGGTCATGCCACACGCTCCTCGATTGGCTGGTCGGGCTGTGGTGTTAGCATTCGCTGCAAGCGGGCCAGGCCGCGATGCTGCAATGCTTTCACTGCCCCGATCGGTTTTTGCATCAGGTCAGCCACTTCTGCGTTGGAAAAGCCTTCTAAAAATTTGAGGGTGATGACCTGCTGCTGCTCTGGCGTGAGCGTTTGCAGGGCGGTGATGACCTGTTCGCCTAGCAAATGCTGTTCGGCGATTTTACCGGGCGAATCGCTGCCGCTGGGCAGAACGTCTGGCAAGGGCAAGTGGTTGCGGTGGGCTTGCCGACGGTAATGGTCAATGACCAGGTTGTGGGCGGTGCGGTAAAGCCACGCCTTGAGCCGGGTTTGGGGTCCGCTGCCGTTTTTCAGGGCGGCCAGGAACCGTTCGAAGACAACGGCCGTTAATTCCCGCGCCGTCTCCCCATCGCTGACCTGCCGGGTGATGTAGCGGTAGAGCAGGGGGTGGTAGTGGTCGTAAACGGCCGTTAATGCCGTTCGATCAAAGTTACGAGCCTGTTGCAGTAGCCTGTCGTCACAATTCTTCACAGTCACCCTCACCCTTCCAAGACGCATGAGGCGGGCAAAAGATACGGGGTCGCGCAAATCACAGAAAATAGGTTGCCAAACGCAGGGCGATTTCTTGATGATTTGCCAGGTTGCTGAAAAATCAGCCCAAACTGGAGGGTACCAAAAAGTTGTAAAGAAATTGTGTTGGTTGCCGCTGGCGGGTTGAGGGGCAAAACGAATGGCAATCGTCTGCTGGCAGGTGAGAATGTTGGACGCTGCGCTGTATAATTCTGAGGAAAGGAGTCCAGTCATGAAATCTTTTCCTCTTGTTTGCCTCATACTTTGCTTGCTCATCGCCTGTGCGGAGCTGCCTGCGCCGACGCCAGAACCGACTTTAGCGCGGACAGAAGTTGCGGCGGTGACGACAACGACAACGCCAACGGCCGTTTCCACCCCCACCTCTCCGCCAACCCCCACCCTGCACCCCACGGTCACCCCAACCCCGACGCCGACGCTGGTGCCTGTTTTGCTGGGAACGGCCGTATCCCCCTCAACAACCGCCATTGTGCCGGAAAACGTGAGCCAGGTAACCGAACTGGCCCGCTGGGGGCGTGGGGTGATTCAAGACGTTCGGTTTTCGGATGATGGTCAGGAGATTTTTGTGCGCACCGAATCCGGTGTCTTTACCCACGCTGCCGCTGATTTGGCGATGCTTGGTCAGGAGTTTTCGGTAGATTTTGTAAATGATCAGTTCAGAGATGAAACTCCTGAACTGCCATCAGATTTTGAGGGAAAAGTTGTTTCATTTTCACGAGACAACACATTGCTGGCTGCAAACGATGACAATGTAGTGACCATTTACCGCTGGCCTTCTCTAGAGATTGTTAGCACTGTTATTCCCAGTGAAACCACAACTGATGAAGACTTATCTTGGCATGACTACAGTCGAGAAGTGCTAACATTGACGTTTTCTCCAGATGGATTTTATTTAGCTGTGGGTATGCAACCCTCAGCTTACGTGACACAAGGTGGTAGTGCCCTTGAGCTTTTTCAGGTTAGCAACGGTCAAATGGTTCTTCAATTGCGCCAAAGCAATATTTATGACTTTGCTTTTGACTTTGATTGCGATGAAAGATACCAGGCTGAAGCGCCTGGGCCAGCGATGGTTGAGAAAATTATCTTCTCCCCAGACGGCCGTTTCCTAACTGCCAGTTTCGGCTATTGGTCAGATTTTACCCTCACGCAGACAAGGCTGTATCGGGTGGAGGATGGTGCTTTCATTCATGAATTTAATCCGGGCATTGAAAACATTGCCTTTTCCCCAGATAGTCAAATGTTGGTCACCGGTTCACCAGAAGGGCTTGTTCAATTGTGGGGCGTAAACGCAGCTGCTTTGTTACAAACTGCCGCTGGTTATGAAGCCAGGACAACTGAATTAATATTCAGCAAGGATGGACAATATCTGGCAGCCAAGTCTGATGTTGGCATCTACCTTTATCGAACCTCGGATGGCTCAGTTGCCGCTGATTTTCCTTTAGCCACAGCCCTATCATTTTCTGATTTGGATAACATTTTTGCAGTTGGTTATGCCGATGGATCAGTCGAGTGGCGCTCATTTGACGGAGACCAGGTTTTAAACAGTGTCCAGGCGCATTCTGGAAGGGTGTTTGGCCTTGAGTTTTTGGCACAAAGCGAAGCGCTATTCTCAAGCGGTGCTGATTGCAGTTGGGCGATGTGGCAGGGCGGTACTCTCGTGCAATCATTACCTCTCTACCTCTCTCCGAGCATTTGGGCTGATACGCCAGCTGGGCCAACAGGCATTCGCCACATTTCCAGTTTAGGAGATAGCGGGGCTGTCGCTTTGTCACTATCCAACTTTCCTTCTGATTTCCGCGAACACCCCGATTTTGTATTGTTTTATCTGGCGGATGGTGAATTTATTGAGGTTACTGATGATTTTCCAGTCTATTTTGACGCGGTTATTTTCTCTGAAAACGGCCGTTACCTGTTGCTTGATGGGCCTTTGTCTGTCTGGGAACTGAAAGATGACCTCGCTTACTCGCCTCTTTGGATTTCGGAGCAATATGTGTCAACGAATCTGGCTTTTTCTGCTGATGCACAGCTTATTGTTGCCGAAAATCAACTTTTTCTGGCTGAAAGCGGCGAGCTTGTGGCGACATTGCCCTACGGAGAGGCTGAAATTTCCAGCGTGGCTTTTTCAGAAGACGGCCGTTTTTTCGCAGTTGCCACCGTTGATGGACTCATTCATTTGTGGGGGATTCCGTAGTCTTACGCATCAGATATCTAATTTGAAAATCGTCTTGCTTGACATTCTCTTGGTATTGCATACAATACCAAAATGAGCGGGTTGCAGATAGTTATTGACACAAATGTTATTGTCGCTGGTCTGCGCTCAAATCGAGGCAGCGCCTTTCAATTACTTCAATTAATTGGCACTGGCAAATTTGACATTAACATTTCGGTCCCGCTAATTCTCGAATATCAGGATGTTTTGTTGCGTCAGCTTTCGGTACTTGGGCTTTCAAAAGAAGACATCTCTGACTTGATCGATTATTTTTGTTTTGCGGGCAAACAGCATGAGATTTTTTATCTCTGGCGACCAACATTGCGTGATCCGGAAGATGAAATGCTGTTGGAACTCGCAGTTAAAGCGCAATGTGATTATGTGGTTACCTTCAATGTTCGTGATTTTCAGGGTAGCGATCAGTTTGGCATAAAAATTGTGACGCCAAATGAATTTTTGCAAGCAATAGGAGAACGGTGAAATGAGCACTTTAAGTTTGCGATTACCAGATTATTTGCATGAAACTGTCCGCAGCCTGGCCGAGCAGCAGGGTGTTTCGATCAACCAACTCATCACCCTGGCCGTTGCCGAAAAAATGTCTGCCTTGATGACGGAAGATTACCTAAATGAGCGAGGGCAGCGCGGCAGCCGAGAAAAATTCGAGGCTGTTTTAGCGAAGGTTCCCAACGCTGAACCTGAGGAATATGATCGGCTGGAACCGTAAAATTCAGCAGCCAAAGATAAGCTAACACAATGCCCGATGCGGAAAGTGCATCGGGCATTTTTTATCCCCCAAACCCTCTTGCCAAAACTTTTTTTCGTGATACGTTCCCCTTCATGACATCACTCAACACAACTTTAGAACCGCCCGACGTGCCGGTGGTGGAGCGGGGCAACCGGGACACCTGGCGCATTTTGTGGCGGGCGTTTGGCTATTTACGGCCGTATCGCAACCTCGTCGTTGGCACCTACTTCACCATGCTGGTCATTGACGGCCTTAGCCTGGTGATCCCCCAATTTATCCGGCAAATTATTGACCGGGGCATTCGCCAGCAGGAGATTGGCTTTTTGGGCTGGTCGGTGCTGGCGCTGCTGGGGCTGACGTTCATCAAGGGCATCTTCACTTACTTTCAGGGGCGCTGGACCGAGGTGGCCTCCCAAACGGTGGCCTACGACCTGCGCAACGAAATCCAGAACAAGCTCACCGTGCTGCCCTTCTCCTACCACGATCGCACCGAGACGGGCCAACTGCTCTCCCGCGCCATCCAGGACGTGGAGCGGATTCGCTTCCTCACCGGGCGGGCGGCGTTTCGCATTGTGGATGGGGCGTTTTTGCTGGTGACAACGGCCGTTATCCTCTTCACCATGAACGCCAAACTGGCCCTGCTGGTGATGCTGACCCTGCCGCTGCTGCTGTGGCGCTCGCTCAGCTTTGGCCGCCGCTTCCGCCCGCTGTCTTTGGCGATTCAGGACCAGCTGGCCGTGCTGACCACTAACCTGGAGCAAAATTTGCGCGGGGCGCGGGTGGTGAAGGCGTTTGCCCAGGAGGATGCCGAAATCGGCCGTTTCCGGCAGCAAAATGAACGCTGGTTTGCCCTCTCCGCGCTCTCCGCCCGGCTGGACGGGGTGAACATTCCCCTGATGGACCTGATTGCCAACCTGGGCACCGTGGCCGTGATTGGCTACGGCGGCTGGCTGGTAACCCAAAACGCGCTGACGCTGGGTGAACTGGTTGCCTTTACCACCTACCTGGGCCAACTCACCACTCCCGTGCGCCGCATCGGGCTGGTGCTGCCCGCCATCATCATGGCCTCCGCCTCCGGCGAGCGCATCTTTGAAATCCTCGACCAGATTCCCGACGTGAAGGATGCGCCCGATGCGGTTGATCTGCCCAAAATCCAGGGGCAGGTGCAGTTTGAGGACGTTTCGTTTGGCTACCTGAAGCGGCACCGGGTGCTAAAAGATATTCGTTTTAGTGCCGCGCCGGGGCAGGTGATTGCCCTGCTGGGCGCGACCGGGTCGGGCAAATCCACCATCATGAATTTGCTGCCCCGTTTTTACGACCCGACGGGTGGGCGGGTGCTGGTGGATGGCCACGATTTGCGTCAGGTAAAGCTGGCCTCACTGCGCAGCCAGATGGGCATCGTGCTGCAAGAGACGACGCTGTTTGCCGCCACCATCGGCGAAAACATCGCTTTTAGCCAGCCAAACGCCACGCAAGATGAGATTATCGCCGCAGCCAAAGCGGCGCAGGCGCACGACTTCATCAGCGAACTGCCAGATGGGTACGAGACGCACGTGGGTGAGCGGGGCGTGACGCTCTCTGGCGGGCAGAAGCAGCGCATCGCCATCGCTCGCGCCCTGCTGGCCAATCCCGCCATCCTCATTTTGGACGACGCCACCGCCAGCGTGGACACGCAAACGGAGCAGCTGATTCAGACGGCGCTGGGGAACTTGATGAACGGCCGTACCACCTTCGTCATCGCCCACCGCCTGAGCACCGTGCGCCGCGCCGACCAAATTTTAGTGCTGGAACGCGGCCAAATCGTCGCGTGCGGCACGCATGATGAACTGCTGGAACAATCGGCCCATTACCAGGAAATTTATAACAAGCAGCTGCGGCCGCAGGAGCGGAGTTTGCCAGTAGGCGAGTAGGCGAGTTTGCGAGTTACTGGCAAACTCGCCACGCGCAAACTCGCAAACTCGCAAACAAAGGTTTTACAAATGAGTTTTTCAATCGGATCAACTGGCCCCAACATGGGGCCGCGTGGGGCATTGCACAGCTTTGGCAAGGAAGAGAGCGGGCAGCTGTTTAACCAGCGGGTGGTCGTGCGGATGTTGGCGTATTTGAAGCCGTACGGCCGTTACATGCTCCTGGCCACCTTTTTTATGCTCATCACCACCGGGCTGACGCTCCTGGTGCCTTACCTCATGAAAATTGCCATTGACGAGACGATTGCCCAGGGCGACACGGCTGGTCTAATTCGTATAGCCAGTTACATTGCGGGCGCGTTTGTGCTGCTGTATGTGGCCTCCGCCGGGCAGCGGTATTTGCTGGGCTGGGTAGGGCAGCGGGTGCTGGCCAATCTGCGCGAGCACATGTTCCGCCACCTCCAGGCGCTGCCGCTGGCTTACCACGACACGCACATCGTCGGCGTCACCGTCTCGCGGGTGATGAACGACGTGGCCGTCATCAACGATTTGCTGTCGCAGGGGCTGGTGACGCTGATTGGCGATTTGCTGGTGCTGGTCGGCATCATCATCGTCATGCTTTCCATGAGTCCACGATTGGCGCTGATTACCTTCACCGTGCTGCCGCTGATGGTGCTGGTGACGGTGCTGTTTTCGCGTCGAGCGAAAGTGGCGTTTCGGCGCACGCGCTCCAGCGTGGCGGCCGTGGTGGGCGATTTGGCCGAGGGAATTGCCGGGATGCGCGTCATCCAGGCGTTTGCCCAGGAGGAGGTGGCCCAGGCTCGCTTTGACGCCATCAACGAGACCAACAAGACGGCGCACGTGGATGCGATGTCGCTCTCGTTTGTCTTTTTGCCCTCGATTGAGTTTATGGGGATGCTGGCAACGGCCGTTGTGCTCTGGTTTGGCGGCGTGGCGGTGAGCCGGGGCGAGGTGACGCTCGGCGTGCTTGTCGCTTTTTTGGCGTACGTGACCCGCTTTTTCCAGCCGATTCAAGAGCTGAGCCAGCTGTACACGACGATGCAGTCGGCGATGGCGGGTGGGGAGCAGGTGATTCGCCTGATTGACACCGAGCCGTCCGTGGCCGACGCGCCAGATGCCAGCGCGATGCCCCGCGTGCGCGGCGAGGTGGAACTGCGCGACGTCTCCTTCCGCTATCGCCCAGAAACGCCGGAAGTGCTGCACAACATCAACCTGCACATCGCCGCCGGGCAGACGGTGGCCCTGGTGGGGCCAACCGGCGCGGGCAAAAGCTCCATCGCCAACCTGATTGCCCGTTTTTACGACGCCACCGAGGGGCAGGTGCTGATTGATGGCATTGACGTGCAGGCCGTGCAGCAGCAATCCCTGCGGGCGCAGACGGGCATCGTGTCGCAGGACCCGTTCCTCTTTTCCGGCACCATTGGCGACAATATTCGTTTTGGCAATGAGGCGGCGACGGAAACGGCCGTTATCGAAGCCGCCAAGCTGGCCAACGCCCACGAATTTATCGCTGCCCTGCCAGATGGCTACGAGACGCAGATTTTGGAGGGTGGAGTGAACATCTCGCTGGGGCAGCGGCAGCTCATCTGTATCGCTCGCGCCGTGCTGGCCGATCCGCGCTTGCTCATCCTGGACGAAGCGACAGCCAACGTGGACACGCTGACTGAGGCGCTCATCCAGGAGGCGCTGGAGCGGCTGCTGCAAGGGCGCACGGCGATTGTGATTGCCCACCGGCTCAGCACGATTCGTCGGGCGGATTTGATTTGTGTGGTAAGAGACGGCCGTATCGTCGAGCAAGGTGTTCATGAAGAGTTGTTGGCGCAAAAGGGTCTGTACCGCGAACTGTACGAGCGGCAGTTTGTGAATGATGCGCGGGTGTGATTGGTGGTTGGCCGCGATCGCCGGGGGATGAATCACCCCGGCTAGTTGTGAAAAGCCCCTGCGGGGCTTCCCTATCTAGCCCGCCCATTTATGGGCGGGCGGGCAAGGTGGAATGAACGTCACATTATTTAAAACACCGAATGATTTTTTGGACGTGGCGCTGGATTATTTGGAAGCGCAGGAAGTGCTGAACGGGCTGATGATCGGGCTGGCGATTCGCCTGAGTCACAGCGCACCCCGGCGGCGGAATCGGCCGTTTTTGGCGGTGGTCGAAGACGGCGGTGAACTGGTTGGGGCGGCGGTTATGACGCCGCCGCACAAAATGGTGGGTTACAGCCATCTGGCCGATTGCCAGCCAGTGGTGGAGGCGTTGCACGGCACATTGGCAGGTCGCTGGGCGGTGCCGGGCGTGCTGGGGCCAGCCAATGTAGCGGATGCCTGGGCAAGGCTGTGGGAACGAGAGAACAATCACCCTGCTCGACAAGGAACAAGGCAGCGCGTCTTTGAGCTGCGGCAGGTGCAGCCGCTCAAATTACTCCCTGGCCGCCTGCGTTTGGCCAACGCTGACGATTTTGAATACCTCGTTGAGTGGATTCAGGCGTTCCACGTGGACGCCAATATTCAGGATGATCTGGAGTCGGCAGCGCTGCTGGCGCGGGGCAAAATGCAAAATGGCGACCTGTTTGTCTGGGAAAATGGCGCAGGCGAGCCAGTCTCGATGGCCGCCAAATCACGCCCCACGCGGCACGGCATCACGGTGAATCTAGTCTACACGCCCGCCGACCTGCGCGGGCGCGGCTACGCCACCGCCTGCGTCGCCACGCTCAGCCAGCAGCTGCTGGACGACGGCTACCAGTTCTGCACGCTTTTTACTGATTTGGGCAATCCGGTATCTAATTATATTTATGAGAAAATTGGGTATACGGCCGTTGCCGACTTCCATGAATACTATTTTGACTAACGGTTTGCAAACGCAGTAAGATAGACAAAATTTTTGGAGGAAAATGAAGTGGAACAAACGGCCAATGGTATTCCCGTCAGTTTGCGGGCAGCTTTTCAGGAATACACGCTTGAGCAGCTACATCCGCAAGAGCACCAGTTTACCGTGATTGAACGGACGCTGGCCTTTGGCGATCGTGAAGAATTGCGCTGGCTGTTTGCTTATTTTGGCCAAGATACTGTTCGTGAGTGGTGTGCGGACTACGGCCATCGCCTGCTGCCCCGCCGCCGCTACCTCTTTTGGGCCAATTACTTTGATTTGTCACTACAGCCGCCGAGGAATGGGGCATGGAAACATTAACTGATCCGCACTGGACGGCCGTTCCGCCGTTCTTGGCTGAACTCCTCGTCTACATTGGTCAAAACCAGATTGCTGAGCAATTTTATCTGGCAGGTGGCACCGCTTTGGCGCTACAATTGGGCCATCGCCTTTCTGTTGATTTAGATTTTTTCTCGCAGACCGATGAGATTCTGCTGCCAACCCGACGGACGATCAGTGATTCACTTCAGCAAAAATATGCCATTGAAATTGCCGATGCCGGACTGGGCAGCTTGTTGCTGGGGATTCAGGGGAGTTTTCTCGGTTTTTACAGCTACACGTATCCGCTGCTGTCGCCACCAAAATTGCTGGAAGGCAATCGGTTGGCGAGCCTGATTGACATTGGGCTGATGAAAATGGATGCCTTGGCGGGCCGGGGCACGCGTAAAGATTTCATTGACCTCTATTTCATCGCCCAGGTAATCCCTCTGGAAACATTGTTAGAGCGCAGTCGAGAAAAGTTCCCCTACGTGCGCAATTTCCCGCTGATGAGCTTGCAGGCGATGGTAGATTTTGACATTGCTGAAAACCAAGCGCCAATCGAAACCAACCCCTCTGCTTCCTGGGCTGAAATCAAAGCTTTTTTTGAAGCAGAGGCGCGGCGCATCGGGAAACAATGGTTTGAGTGATGAATTGGGGCAGCGTGGGGTATACGGCCGTTGCTGACTTCCACGAATACTATTTTGGTGAAGCGCATTGATTGTGGGTATTTATTTACAAAAATGAAGGATACACGAATTCCCCTTATATTATTCCAACTCTTTGGATATCTCATGCAATACCCAACTATTACTAAACTCCTGCTTCTTAGCTTTTTGGCAATTCTAACTGCCTGTTCAGTTTCCGAATTATCAAAAGACACGAGCTTTTCTGCGTCGGAAACTATCATACCAACACCTACTATTACTACTGATTCGACGCTCATGCCCGCGGTTACAGAATCTCCTGTAGATTCTTCTTCCTTAGTGCCAACAGAAGAAACAATCCTTACATCGCAGATGATGGCGACCGTACAACCAACAAATCCTCCATCAATGATCAAGCTGCGCGACGATTGCCCTGTGTTGATCTCGACCAATCAGCAGCCATTATGGACAACTGGCAGTATCTTGTTTGAATCTGACAGCTCCGTATGGGCCATCCCGGCAACTAGCTTAACCCCACAAATGATATTCTCGGTTGGGTCAGAGGAGGGTTTTTCAAAAACATATTTCGAAAATGGGTCTAGAAAGCTTCTGATAAGTGACTTCCTTCGTGCAGAAGGGAACTTCTATTTTGTTTATGATTTGGCCGACCAGTCCCAAATTAAGATTTCAATCGAATCAGTTGTCCCACCCATCCCACTTGATGGACAGTACGTGACTTGGTTGCCAGATGATAGAGTTAAGTTTTTGACAAATCTTGAGCGTGTAGAAGGGGTAGGAGAAAAACGAACGTTCCAAGTTATTGATTTGACAACCAAACAAACAAAAACAGTTTCTGAAGTACTTGATTTGCCTGATTACGGTTTTTATAGAAATGGCATGTACTTTGGCTTTGCTTCAGTTGATCCTACAAACAAGATTGTCCTTTATACAACAATGAGTGAATCAGATTCATCTGGCTTAAGGTTGATTTTACGCGAATTGGGTTCAGGGAACCTCTTATGGGAACAAGAAGACAGCTTCTGGGCAACATGGCCAATCCCTGATGTCCAATGGGAAAACGACGGGAGTCGATTTCTGTTTAGCTCAGAAATAAGTGGTTACTCAGAACCTTTTGGTTTTTTAAGTATAAAAAGCAACGGTGAAGCCGAACTACTACCACCTCAACCTTTTCCAATGACTGATCAATGGCATCAAATAAACAATTTCAGTCGTTCTCCAGATGGTCGTTACATTTACTATCATTTAGGAGCAACCCCAGGTCGAGAATATGAAACTGGGCCAGGAGTTATAGTAGATTCAAGCACATTACAAGCTGGAAATATCTGTGAGTTAAATTCCGAATTCTATGGTGGAAAATGGATATCAGAGACATTATTTTTATATCGAGTGAAAATTAGAGATGGTTTTATGTCTTTGAGGCTTTTAGATGTTTTGACTTGGACAACACAAGATTTAGTAGAGTTGGTGGCCAGACCCTATTATGACAATTCTTTTGGATGGACGCCTGTAGATATTTCTAACCCGTGATCAGCGTGCCACCTCTTCGACTACCATTTCTTGCTGTGGACACGTCCTCAAAGTGACTGTAGCAGACCCCTTGCCGCTCCACTTGTCTTGCTTTATTCGTGTTGTTCGAGGTTGTTTCACAAAGTTGACGGCCGTTTCCCCCCCAGCTATAATGCCCCCCAACAAGATACACACCGACGATGACAGAGACAAGTACGGCCGTATCAATCCCCAGAGAGTTCGCGGACGGTGCAAGCGAATGATTGGCCAGCCAGAAATCCACTCTAGAGTCGCTGCCGAAACAAGGCAAGCCGGGTCAGCCCGTTACAGCTTTTTGAGATCGGTAATCAGTAATCGGTCGTTTGGTAATCGGTAAAACCGTTTACCGCTCACCGATAACCGTTCACCGATAAACCCAGGTGGCACCACGGGCCCCCTCGTCCTGGAGATTCAGACGAGGGGGCTTTTTATTTTTGAGATGGAGGTTCTTATGCTAGACATTAACTTGATTCGTGAAAAACCAGAGTGGGTCAAAGAACAGGTGGCCAAGCGCAACGCCGAGGCTCCCATCGACCAGATTTTGGCCGATGACGGCCGTCGCCGTGAGATTTTGCAGGAAGTGGAGGCCCTGCGCCAGCAGCGCAACAGCACGTCCAAAGAGATTGGGCGGTTGATGGGCACGCTCAAGAAAAAAGAGGCGGAGCTAAAGCGCACCGCAGCCGGGCCAACCGCCGATGCCCTGAAAGCCGAGGTCGAAACATTGGCTGCTCAGGCAGAGGAAGCCAAAGACGCCCCGCGCCGAATCAATGAGCAGATTGCCGTGTTTGATGAGGAACTGCGCGAAGTGGAAGCGCGGCTGAACGAGAATTTGCTTTGGGTGCCTAACTTGACTCACGAAAGCGTCCCCGTCGGCCCTGACGAGGCGCACAACGTCTTCCACGCGCCGCAGGGTGCGCCGGAACCGCAGTTCGATTTTGAACCGAAGCCGCACTGGGATTTGGGCACCGACCTCAACATCATTGATTTTGAGCGGGGCGTGAAGCTGAGCGGCAGCCGCTTTTACGTGCTGCGTGGCGCGGGGGCGCGTTTGCAGCGGGCGCTCATCCAGTTCATGCTGAATACGCACCTGGAAAAACACGGCTTCACCGAAATTTATCCGCCATTCATGGTGCGCTCGGTTGTCTTCGAAGGCGCGGGTCAACTGCCCAAATTCTTCGACAACATTTACCGCGACGCGGAAGAAGATTTTATGTGGCTGGGTACGGCCGAAATTGCCCTCACCAGCCTGCACCGCGACGAAATTTTGGATGAGGCTGACCTGCCGCTGAAGTACGTGGCCTACACCCCCTGCTGGCGGCGCGAGAAGATGAGCGCGGGCAAGGACGTGCGCGGCATCAAGCGCGGTCATCAGTTCGACAAGGTGGAAATGTACCAGTTTGTCCATCCAGACAAAAGCTACGAAGTGCTGGAGGATATGAAGCAGTACGCCCAGGACATCTGCGACGCGCTTGGTTTTCGCTACCGCTTTGTGGATTTGGCCACGGGTGATGTGGGCTTCTCGATGGCTAAGACGTACGACATTGAGGTGTGGGCCGCTGGCTGTGGCGAATGGCTGGAGGTTAGCTCGATCAGCAATGCGGAGGATTTCCAGGCGCGGCGCTCGAACATCAAGTACCGGCCCACGGAAGGCGGCAAGCTGCAATATCCGCACACGCTCAACGCCAGCGGCTTGGCGCTGCCCCGCGTCATGATTGCCATCATGGAGAACAATCAGCAGGCGGACGGCTCGATTGTGGTGCCAGAGGTGTTACGGCCGTATATGGGCGGCCTAGAGGTGATTAAACCAGGTAGCTAACGGAGATTTTTATCAACAGATTACGCAGATTTTCCAAATTTAATCTTTTCAATCTGCGTAATCTTTGATTTTATGGTTTTAAGCCACCATCTCCCCAGCTACAACGTTTTCATAAACCGACAGCATCCGGTCTACGATGTTGGGCCAGGCGTATTGGCGGGCGTATTCGCGGGCTTGCTGGCCCATTTGCTGGCGGCATTCTTTGTTGGAGAGCATTTCGTAAATGCGAGCCGCCAGCGCTTCTGGGTCGCGGCTGGGCACGTGGTAGCCCGTCACGCCGTGCTTCACCAGGTGCGCCAATCCACCCACCTCCGAGGCGATGACCGGCGTGCCCATCGCCATTGCTTCCAGCGCCACCATGCCAAAGCTTTCGTAATGCGACGGCATGACAACCATTTCGGCGGCGGCGTAGTAGTTGGGCAGCAAATCCTGATCTTTGGCCCCCAAAAAAGTGACCAAATCGTGAATGTCCAAATCGTGGCGCAGCTGTTGCAGGCGGGCCATTTCTTCGTCCAGGTCGTCGGCCCACGGGTCGCCGCCGATGATGGCCATGCAGGCGTTGTGCAGCACTTCGGGGCGGCGCTCCTGAATGAGGGCCATCGCCCGCAGCATCGTGTCTATGCCTTTGAGCGGCTCAATGCGCCCGGCAAAGAGGATGTTTGTGTCGCCGCAGGGGATGCCGACGCGCTTTTTGGCCGTCTCTTTGATGATGGGCTGGAACCGTTCCAAATCTACGCCGGGCGGAATGATGGCGATTTTGGCGGGATCGGCGTCATACAGCTCGATGAGCTGGGCTTCTTCGGCGGGGGTGGCGGCGATGAGCTTGTCGGCCAGAGCCATCACCTGATATTCCCCGGCCAGGCGGGCTTCTGAGGCGCGTTGGCTGTCGCTTTGGGCGATCTGGTTTTTCATGTGGCCCAGGGTGTGGAACATGTGGACGATGGGCACCTGCCAGGCGTCGCGCAGCTTGTCGGCCACCAGCCCAGAGAGCCAGTAATGGCTGTGGATGAGGTCGTACTGGATGTTTTCGCTGGCGGCGAAGGCAAGTACGCCTGCGGTAAATTCATCCAAATAATTTTCAACCTGATCCACGGGGATTGGTTTTTCTGGCCCGGCGACGATGTGGATCACGCGGCCACCGTTGCCCAGGTCGTGGACGATGCGGGGGGCACAATCATCCTGGGAGCGGGTGAAGACGTCTACGAGGATGCCCTGGCGGCTGAGTTCGCGGCCAAAGTCGCGCACGTAGACGTTCATGCCGCCGGTTTTTTTGCCGCCGAGCATGGCCAGCGGGCAGGTGTGCACGCTGAGCATGGCGATGCGTTTGATTTTGGGGGTGACTGCTTGGGTCATTTTTGTGTGATCCTTGTTGTTCGAGATTGGACCATTTTGTTCAAAACCAATTTTCAGCAGATGTGAAAATGGTCCAATCTTTTATGAAGCTGGTTCCAGGTGAATGCGGTAAATAGTGGTGTCCTGGGCACCGAAGCGGTATTTGTAGGTTTCATTGCCGCGCAGGAAGTCGAAGGTTTTACGGCCGTTTTCCACCGCATACTCAATCGCTTTGGCCGTAATCACCACCCCCAGGCTGAGCGCGCTAAACAGGGCGGGGTCCAGGCCAGAGTTGTACACCCAGATGCGATCTTTGTAGTCGAAGTTGAACAGGGCGGCCGCTTTTTTGCCGCGCACTTCGATGAACAGTAAGTTGAGCGTGCCTGCTTTTTGGGCGGCGCGGGCGGCGTCGTAAAAGACCGCGCGACGGCCGTCGTTGAGCCAGTCTCGTTTCTCAAAGGTGCTTTTTTGCAGCAGGTCTAGGAAGTCGGTAACGGCCGTATCCACATCATCGTCTGGTCCAACCACCACCAGTTCGGCATCGGCTCCTTCGGCGCGGCGCAGCTTGCGCTGGATTTCCCGCCGCTGCTTGCTGTCGATGCTGTCCAGGTAGCCCTCAAACGTGTCAGCCAGGGGAATGATGGGGCACACTTCGATCGCGGTTTCATTAAACAAAAAGCCTCGCCGCTGCGCTTCCTGGGCCAGGATGGTGCGCGAGGGGGAGGCTTCGGGAATGTTGCAGAGCTGGAGGCTGTGCCATTCGGGGAATTCAGGGCTACAGAGGCAGTCTAACACAGCCTGCCAGGCGGCTGCGGCGTGTTCGGCGGTGGTGATCAGGTCGAGGTAGTCGGTTTCTTCGATGCAGCCGTTGAAATGGATGACGCCATCCACATTGTAGAGGCAGGCAATGGCCAGCAGCTCTTTTTGCTCGCTGCGGACGGTGATGGTGTGGAGACGGCCGTTCTCAGGATGCAGATGCGTCCACCACGCTTGTTGGTAAGCCAGAGTTTGGAAGGGTGTATCGGTGATGCCACGCTGAGCCAATTCGTCCCACTCATCAGCCAGCGCGGTAAAAACATCACTGCCATTAATTAGTTCAGTAATCATTCTTGCGCGAAAAGTCCTTTGTCAAATATTTCTGGATTGGCACAGCCGACTGTACCGTAAAAAGATAAATTTTTTGTTGGCGTACAGGATTTGTGCTTCTCTTCCACAATCAGTTTCATTATAGCCTGAGGTAGGTAAGTTACCACGCCAGCGGCTGTTACTTCCTTAGCAATTGCTCACAAAGGTGGTTTGAGCCAAATCTGGATGCTGTTGCTTAAGATGTTGTCTGAGAAAGGAATCTTACGTGGCTGTTGTCCAGTTTTGAGCGCCCCAGCTTTGGGCGGCCTTATTTTTTAGGCAGATAGCGTCGCCAGAGGAACTGCCACCAGTCGATAAAGCGGGGCACCCCTTTTTCAAACCGAACCATAAAGATACTTGCCAGCAAAACGGCCGCTCCCGCCCACTGCAACAATGTCAATCGCTCGCCCAGGAAAACGGCCGCAATGGCAATGGTTACGACCACTTCAAACACGCCCAGCAGCGCCGTCTGAATGCTGCCCATCGCCTTGACCCCTAAAAACAGCGTTAGCCGCGAAAGCGCCGTCACCAGGGCCATTAAACCAATGGCCTGCCAGCCGTCGCTGCTGACCAATCTTAAATCTACTGGCGCAAAAAACCAGGCGATGGTGACCACAACGGCCATTGCCGTGATGGCGTACAAGGTCATGGTGGGGGCGGGAATATCCATCATGATGCGTTGGCTGAGCACCAACTGCACCGCATACGTTATGGCGGCAAACAGCATCATGCCCACGCCCAGCCAATCTGCCGGGCCAGCGCTGCCGCGTGTTAACAAGTAGATGGCACCAATGGTAAGCGCTGTGCGGAACAGAGTTAGCAGCGAAATTGTTTGCCCGGCCAGCCGCAAAAAGACGGTGACAAATACCAGATAGCTGATGTTGACCAACTGCCCTAAGGAAGCGTCAATTCGTGTGAGGCTGGTATAAAAAAAGATGGAGCCTAAACCATTAATTGCCCCTGCGATCATGCTGCTTAAGACGGCGGGCAAAGAACTGCGAATCAGCTCTTTTCTGAAGATTGCCATGCCTGCCCACAAAAAAACGGCCGCAATGACCGTGCGAAAGGCAACCACAGTGAGCACATTGACGCCTGCGGCATAGGCAACTTTGGCCAGGATAGGCACAATGCCCAAAAAAATGGGAGAAAGCACCCCCCAAAGGAGGCCAAGGTTCCATTGTTGGGGCTGTTGGGTGGAAACGGCCGTTTCCTGAGCCGTATCTACATCATTTACAGGGGCTTTCCTGATGGCCGGGCTTTTGGGTGGAGGCGTTGCCATGTTTCTCCATGCAGTTCGAACCAAACGACAACCGAATAAAATGATATGACTTGGCTAATTGTGGCAGCAATCATTGGTTTGGCAAGTATTCAGTTCGTTTTTTTCGGGATGTTTACAGAGTGGCGGGCTGTGAAGCTTGCTCTAGCGGTAGCAAAATGTGGAATGTGCTGCCGGGAAATTGCTCTAAATCGCGTCGCTCACTTTCAACCCAAACACGGCCGTTGTGCGCCTCAATAATGCCCTTAACAATTGCCAAACCCAGACCCAAACCGCCCCCCTGAAACGCAAACTTGCTGGTGGAATGATGCTCAATGGAACCCAGGGTATAAAATTGATCAAAGATGCGACGATGCTCATTATCCGGGATGCCAATGCCCGTATCCTGAATGATTAAATCTACTGTGTCCCCTACTGCACGACCAACAATAAAGATGCTGCCACCATCGGGTGTGTATTTGATTGCATTACTAAAAATATGATAAATGGCAGATTTAAGTTGTGTACCATCCCCTTGCAAGATAGGCAGTTTGGACAAATCCCCAATTTGTATGTTTAGGTGACGTTTCTCCACAACCTCACGGTACTCTTCGTAGACATCTTGTACTACCTCGGACAAACGTACAGGCCCTAATGCCAAATCTAATGTCCCAGAGGCGATGCGAGCAACTTTTATAATTTCATTGACCACATCGCGCATTCGGGAAACACCCAGGTTTAGCCCTTCGGCAACGCCCGAAACCATCTCTGCTGACAAAATATTTTCGGTTTGCTTCACCTGTTCATCTAACAGATGTGCGTACCCGCTAATGAGTGTGAGTGGGGTGCGGAGTTCGTGGGAGACCATGATAATGAAGTCGCTTTTTAGCCGATCTAGTTCACGCAGCCGCTTGTTGGCGCTTTCCAGTTCATGAATCTTGTTTTCCAGGCGCACTACCAGATTTTGGGCGTGTCGCTGCAGGTGTTCATTTTTTTCGTTGGCAGAAAGGGGGTCGGCCAGGCCGTGCAAATAGGCGTTTACCTGGCTTGGGAAGCTGGTAACGTCAATGGGTTTAGTAAGAAAACCGGTACAACCAGCAGCCAAAGCCAGTTCGCGGCTGCCTGCGCTGTGGTTTGCTGTAAGAGCCACAATTGGAGTCTCTGAAAAATTTGGCAGGCTGCGCAGGCGGGTTGTGATTTCTCGGCCGTCCATGCTGGGCAGGTTAATATCCATCAAAATGAGGTTGGGATGGTGTTGCCGGGCCATGGAGATACCTTCTAGCCCATCGGCGGCTACCACAACCTGGTAACCCTTACTATCCAGAACGCGCTGAACCAGCCGACGGCTGGCAGGATCATCTTCGATATACAAGATTTTTGTGGGTGCGGGTGCTGAATTATCCATAAAACCTAGATTGCAACTTAATTTGAAGGATGAAATGATTGTGCCATAGACAGCAGTGATTATACAAATTACATTGTGGTGTTTTATAGAAAATAGGACAAGCGGATAGAATAAGTCGTTTGTACTGGCAGAAATGAGAGAAGGGTGAGTTACGGCCGTAATTCACCCTTCTTTTATATTTTGTGGTTGTTTGTATGCGGTTACGGCAGAGCTTTTTGGATGTCGTTTAGCAGGTCAGAATCCATAAACGACCCTTTTTGCAGCAACGCTTTTATTTGTCCATCCAGTCGCTCTTTTTCATCGCCAGTCAGCTCTTTGGCGGTAATCACGATGATGGGCGTTTCTTTTAGCGTTGGGTCTGCCTTCATTGCTTCTACCACGCCAAAGCCATCCAACTCTGGCATCATCAAATCCAAAATGACCAGGTTCGGGCGTGTTTCCTGAATGAGTCGTAGGCCAGTTTGCCCATCGTGCGCTTCGTCAATGAGAAAGTCGCCTTGGGCTTGCAAAATACGGCGGATGAGTCGGGCAGCATCCAGATTGTCTTCCACAATGGTGATGCGTTGCACGCGGCTGTCTAGCTCCTCCAGGGCGGTGAGCAACCCTTCTTCGCGGCTGCGGTTGGCTTTGGCCAGTTCGCCCGTGTCTGGCAAGGACATATCGCGGGTGTAATGCTCGCCAATGATATGTTTTTCTACGGGGAAGGTGTGGCCAGAGCAGTTGAGGACCACCGTCTCGTGCGGCAAAATAGTACCTTCACGAATCAGTTTGAAGAGGCCAGCAAAGGTAACGGCCGTTGCTGGTTCCACCGAAATCCCATCCATTTTGGCTACTAAATGGAGCGCGTTAAATGCCGCCACATCCGTAATAGCGTCAATCGTGCCCCCATGCTGCACAATTAGCTCGCGCAGCACTTCATACGCTTCGCCCGGTGCGCCAGTCGCCAGCGTGGTGATATCGGTACGAGGCTCTTTTACATTTTCGGCAACGGCCAGCCCTCGGTGGAAGGAGTTGGCCATCGGGGCGCAGCCGCTGGACTGAAAGCAGCCCAGTTTGGGCAACTTGGCAATAAGCCCCAGGCGCTTTAGCTCGGCAAACCCTTTCATAACGCCAACCGGGCCTAGACCGCCGCTGACCGCCTGCAAATACCAGTCTGGTGCTTTCCAGGGGTGCTGGCTGCCGTTGAGCATGAACGGATTTTGCCCCGCTTCAATGCTCCCTAGCTGTTCGGCTACTTCAAAAGCCAGCGTTTTCATCGCTTCTTTAGCCGCGATGCCCTTAATGCCTTTGTCTAAAAACAGATTTTTGCTGGCGGCAAATTCGGCCGCTACGCGCTTGGCCTCGTCGTAGGTTCCGGCAACCTTGATCACTTCAGAGCCGTACAGAGCCACTTCGCGCATTTTGTCAGCAGGCACCGAGCTGGTGACAAAAACCCACAGTTTAATGCCTGCGCGGGCACTGTAAGCGGAGTAGGCAATGGCGACGTTGCCCGTGGAGGCAACGACCGCTTCTTTGATGCCAGCTTCTTTCATGGCGCTGATGGCGATGGCGGCCTGGCGGTCTTTGAAGGAGCCAGTTGGCCCTTGTCGCTCATCTTTGATGTAGATGTTGGGATGGCCCAGCATGAGGCCCAGGTTGTGGGCTTTTAGCAGGGGCGTCCACCCTTCGCCCAGGGTGACGATGTTTTCATCGTGGTGCAGGGGGAGCAGTTCGCGGTAACGCCACAGGCTGGCCCCGCGTTGGTCGAGCGTTTGCAGCCATTCCTGGCCGCGCTGGGCCAGATGGCCATTTTGCTGGGGGTGGGTGAGTTCGTATTCGGCGTCTAGCCAGCCGTTATTGCAGTTGGGGCAGGCGGGTAACGGCCGTTCCATTGCAAATTTCCCCTGGCAGGCGCGACAAACAATAGTGATATTCATGGCAAAATTCTCCCCGACCAGATTGGCTAAGTGGCTGTCTGCAGATTAAGGGCGCTTATGCGCGGCAAATTTGTGCAGACAGCTTGGCGTAAACTACTACCATTACAAGGCGAAATATTTAGCTTACCGGGTCGTTGTTTAATGGTGCGAGGGGAATTTCCGTCGCATTTCTCATTCCATTACTTTGCACAATGGGTAACGATACAAAAAACATTGTGCCTTTGTTTAATTGACTTGAAAATTTAATGTTGCCCTGGTGCATTTCCACCAGCCACTTGGTAATGGGCAAGCCAAGCCCCGTACCGCTAGACGTGCGCGTGTTGGAGCTGTCTGCCTGGGCAAATGGCGTAAAAAGCTTATCGTAATCATGCTGGGCAATACCGATGCCGGTATCTTGTATCAACAGCTGCAATCGCTCATCTTCTACCCTGGCTTGCAGCAAAATTTCACCCGAATCGGTGAATTTGGCTGCGTTGGAAAGCAGGTTCAGAACGATTTGGCGCAGGCGTACGGGGTCTGCTTCAATTTCTGGCAAATTCTCAGGCACATCCCAAACAAACGTCACGTTTTCATTGATGAGGCTGCGCATGGTGTCGCGGGCCGGATCAATCGCCTTTTGTAGTGAAGTTTTCTCGAAATTTAGCGCCATCTTGCCCGCTTCAATTTTGGCCATATCCAAAATTTCATTGATAAGCGAGAGCAGATGCTGGCCGTTGGTATAAATTGAGTGTAAATCTTCTTCCTGAGCTTGAGTGGTAGGCCCATCTATGCCTTTGAGGATAACGCGGGAAAAGCCGATGATGGAGTTGAGGGGGGTGCGCAGCTCATGCGACATATTGGCCAGGAATTGGGTTTTTAGTTGGTCCAACTCGCGCAGCTCTTCGTTTTGCTGCTGGGTTTGCTGGAAGAGTTGGGCGTTGGCGATGGCCAGGCTGGTTTGGGTGGCAACGCTGCGCAAGAGCTGAATATCGCTCTCGGTGTAAGCGTGTGGTTCATAAGATTGCACGGTGATGAGGCCAATGGTTTGGGTGTCTTGCAGCAGGGGCACCCAAATGGTGGCTTGTGGCTGCCGTTTGCCAGTGACGAGTGGCAATGCCTGGACCAAGGGGGCATGAGCGCCTAGCAGCTTTGGTGGTGACTGGCTGTTGAGGAACTCCAGAATAGGGCTGTCTGGTTCAATCTGCTGGGCAGGCAGGTCTATGATTTGGTCTTTGGCAATAGTGAAGATAGGCTGGTACAGGTTTTGGCTGGCATTGTAAAGGGCCAGGTGGAAGATGGTGTTGTCTAGCAAACGGCCGACTTCTGCGTAGATGATTTTTGCCAGCAGCGACAGGTCTAGGACGCGGGAAATGTTGGATTGCACCTGGTTCAGGGTGATAAGTTCTTGAGCGCGGTGTAGGGCTTCGTCTAGCAGCTTGATGTTTTCTAGCTGGGTAGTGAGGTGGTCTACGATGGTTTGGGCAAATTGGAGGTTGGCTGGGGTGAACGGCCGTTCCCCACCCAAGGCATCAATAGCTAAATAACCGAGCAACTCCTGCTGGCTGGCGGCTGGGATGAGCAGTGACGCGCTTGCGCCAAACTGGGTTACATGCTGCCGAATTGCCTCTTTCGGTGCTTTTTCTACATTGGGCGACAGCTTGATAGGTTTTTGTTCACGGCTGAGTTGCTCAAAAATGGTGTCTCCCAGCATGGGCAGCTTGTACGGCTTTTCGAGAATTTGGCTGTTTGAGCTGGCGGCCAGTTTGCCATTGCCTGTGCCCTGTTCATAAATGACAAAACGGCATTGGAAAGCGCCGGTGTATGCTTGCAGTTCGCGCACGGTGATTGTCAGGGCATCGTCGCGGGTGATGGCCTGATTTAGCGCCCGCCCAATGCGGTAGAGCAAATCTGTTTGGCGCAGCAGCCGCTGGTTTGCCAGAATGGTGGCGGCCTGATCGGCCAGGGTGCGCAAGGGTTGCAGGCTGATATTGGCAAATGCGTTGGGGGTTTGGTGGGCCAAAACCAGGGTGCCCAGCCACTCTTCATCAATGTAGATGGGAATCATGGCGGCGGCGTGCCGATGGTTTTGGGTAAACAGGCGCAACGAGAAAGGGTCAATCTCTGGGTCTGTTTGGGCATCGGCCAAAATAAGCACATCGGTTTGGGTGATTTGGTCGCTGTAGCGATATTTGTCACGTGGGAAGCGGTGGGCTGGATCAATTGGCAGGTTATCGCTGCTCCAAGAGACGGGGGTAATGAGAAAATCTGGCGCTTTGGGGTCGGCGATGATGATTTGAATGACGTCGGCGATGTTTGAGGCGCGGGCAAAGTCAACGAGTGTTTTATAAATTTCGTAGGCGTTGGTGGCCTGGCCGATGCGACGGCTGGCGCTGTAAAGGCGGTTGGTTTCGATCAGGTTTTGCTCAGTTTGGGCAAAGAGGTTGGCATTTTCAATAGCGATGGCGAGCTGGTCGGCCAAACTTTGCAGGACGGTGACGGTTTCGCTGGCAAATGCGCCTTGTTGTGTGCTTTGCACGGTGAGTGCGCCGATGATTTTTTGCCCGGCTTTGAGGGGCAGGGCAAGCTCGGATTGGGTTTCTGGCAGCAGGGGGTTGGGCTTGAAGGCGGTGGCGTTTTGAACGTTTTGTTCGACGATGGCCTGGCCGGTGGCAACGGCCGTTCCCACCATTGATCCGCCGCCAATTTCCTGGCTGTGGTTGAGGGCCATTTGCAATTTGCCTGCTTCGCCAGTGCCTGCGTGGAGAACGGCCGTATTTGTGGGCGCATCTACCAAAAAGAGGCCGACGTAGTAAAAATTAAAGTTGGAACGAATCAACTCGACTACTTCGGCGATCAGCTGGTTGCGATCCAGAATGGTGGTGGCGGCGCGGGACACTTCAGCGGCGAGGCGAAGCTGGTTGGAGTAGGCGCGGGTTGTTTGCACAAATTGGGCATTGTTCAGGGCACTGCCCATCTCGCGGATGAGGTCCTGCACGAAGTTTTGTTCGTCTTCTGGCAAGGTTCCGATGCCGGGGAGACGCACCTGACCGAATTGGTTATCGCCGAGCTGTAGGGGAAGAACGGCCGTTGGCTGAGCCGCAACCGGCACGGGCAATGTGTCAAAATCGCGCACAATATTCAGGCTTTTTTCGTCGGCACGGGCGTGCAACATAGCTTCCGGAGTGTTCCAGATGCTATCCAGGTAACGGCCGTGCAAAATTTCAAGTTCGTGGGCGCGCTGCTGCGTTTGGGTGAGCAAGTACAGGTTGTGCCACAGCGCCGCTAAATTTTGGGCAAACGTGCGTATCAGAATCAGGTATTCTTCGTAAGTTTCTGTATCCAAATCGTCATGGTTAGCCACCAGTGCGCCCATGAGGTGTTGGCCCACTCGCAAGATAATGCCGACGACGATGCCATCTTGATCGTTCTCAGTTTTGTAAGCGCGTACAGCTTCGCCTTCTTTATCCAGAGCAGATTCTAGCAGATCGGTTGTGGCGCTGGAGGCGTTGTTGCCTTGGGTAAGGAAGGGGGCTGTGGTGGTAAGGACACGCCAGACGCTGTTGGTTTGGGCCTCGTAAAGGGTGACGTGGGTAATGTCTAGCGCCTGGCAGATACCAGCGACCGCTTCGCGGAGCAAGGTTGCTTCGTCTGTAGTCTGGCTCAGGCGAGCGTTTAGGTGCAAGATTTGGTTTTGGTTGGCGTTGCGCTCTTTTTGGGCGTCGTGCAGGGTAATTTGCCGGTCTAGCTGGGCATGGAGGGCGCGTTGCAGGGCAGATTGTGAGGTTTCTTGAAAGCGTTGCTGCACGATTTCGCGGGCGTTTGCCAGTTTTTCCAGGAAGATGAGTTGAAAGTTGTTGAGGCGTCGGGAAACGGCCGTATCCGGGCCAGCTTGGGTGGTTTGTTGCAGGGCGCGCATCATTTGGGTGGCGGTAACAATTGCCATGCCCTGTTCAGCAAGCTGGGTGGCAACGGCCGTAATGTCGGTTTCGTTTGCTTCAAAAGCCAGATATTGCTGCAAAACCGCCAGCAGTTGTGTGGCTACCTGCCGACCTCGCCGGGGGGAGGTCAGGATGCCTCGATTGTCAATGGCATGGCGCACGAAGGCATTGTACAGGGCTGTTTCCAGAACGGCCGTGTCAATGGCTAACTCAGTTGGGGCCTGCGCCTTCAGAGGCTCTTGTTTTTGCATTATCTTGCTTACTGCTTACACAGTGTCCGTTATTTCTTGAGCAAAAAGGCAGCGTAAAAGGCCATGTTGATACCTTCGCGATCTGCCTTGGTAATAAAATCTTCCGGTAGGCCCAGGAATTGGGTGATTGGCTCCACCAGGCTAGTATGCCACGGCTGCCACATCTCTACAGCATCAGCCAGGGTGTGCAGCTCGATTGGCAATTGCGCCTGGCGACATAGCGCCAGAAATTTGTAATAATTTTCTGGCATTTCCAAATTTGCATGGGTTTGAAAAACCAAAAACAGTTTGGAGCCAACGGGTGCCCACTCAAACAGCGCCTCTGCCAGGGTTTGTACTTCCGGTTCAGACAAAAATAGTTGCAAGGCGTTGATGCCAATGGCAACGGGTTCATCTAGCCGAATCAGCTTTAACACTTCTGGGGCTTGTAAAATCTCACTGATCTCTTTGGCGTTGCCCCGAATATAGGCCAGGTTTTCACGTGTTTCCAGCAGGCTACGACCGTAACTGACGGCCACCGGGTTTATATCGCTATACACAATGCGGCTGCCTGGGGCAAAAGCGTGCAAATGATCATCAGACGGCATGCCAGAGGCCAAATCCAAGAACTGGGTAAACCCTTCATTGTACAAAATCTGGGCTGCTTCCTGAATAAAAGCGCGGCGTAACCGCACCCATTTACGCAGGGAGGGCAAGATTTTGAGCATTTCGGCCGCAGCCTGCCGATCTGCTTCAAAGTGGGTGGTTCCGCCCACCAGATAATCGAATATGCGAGCCAGGTTTGGCAGCGATGTGTCTAGAAAAATGGCGCTGTTAGATTTTGTGCTGTGCCCCGGTTGATCTAGTTGTGTCATGATTTTTCGGTGTTTCTACCCAGCTGCAGCTCAACGGCCGTACCGGCCAACTGCCTGGAAAGCGCATGTAAGCCAATGCCTACAATCGTTTCCACATCGGTAGATTGATGAAGCTGGGTACTAATGGCGTTTAATGCTGCTTGTCGTTGTGCCCGTGATTCAGCGCGTGCCAACAGTTGGGCATTTTGAATTGCTACGGCAAGCTGGTCAGCCATAATTTGCAGCGCTCCAATCAGGTCTTCAGAGAACAGGTTGGGCACGTTGCTTTGCACTGTGAGCGCCCCAATTGTTTTGCCGCGAACTCGCAGGGGCAACGCTAACTCAGATCGCGTTTCTGGTAGATGAGGATTTGGCAGCCATTCGGGGTCGGTGGCGACGTCGTTGGTAATACGTGGCTGGCCATCCTGTGTGGCACCGCCAACAAGGGATTTCCCCCCGACTTGTAATTGGTGATGAGCCGAAATTTGGGCTTCGCCAGCGATTCCGGTGCCTGCTTTTAGCACGGCCAAATCCTCTTCAACCAGGAAAAGGCCCACATAATACAGTTCAAATCGATCTTTAATAAGGTCTACTGACTGTTGTAATAGGGCGTTCAGGTCTAAAATGCTGGTAGTGGCTGCGGCAACTTCTGCGGCCGTTTGCATCTGTAAGCGTTGTTCAGATTGAACGGCCAGGGCATCCTGAACGGCTTCGAGTTGGAGCAAGTTGTTAACAGCAATGGAAAGCGCACCAGCAATGGTTGTGAGCAGTTCGATGTCTCGCTGGCTGAAAGGTTCCAAGTTTTGTAAGGACAGTACGCCAATGAGCCGATTGGTAACAATGAGCGGGATGCCGAGCCAATATTCGTGGTAATCCTCTGTTGTGCCTACCTGAAAAGAGTTGAATTTGGCCTGGTTTTCGGGCGTGGCATGAATGTGCAAGGTGGTGCGGGTGCGTACGACGTGCCCGCTAAAACCGGTGCTTAGGGAAAGCGGTGGAATGTTGGAAAGATCAACTTCTTCACCATAGTCGTACAGGTAAAGCCAGTTTAAATATTCCTGGTCTGGGGATACTAAAAAGATGGCCAGGCCGGTCGCTTCTACCAGGGAGAGAATTTCGCGGCGGGTGGCTTTGTACACTTTTGTCAGGTTGGGCGCTTCGGATAGCGAGAGGCTAAGCCGATTGAGTGAGCTGAGTTGAGCCACACGGGCTTGGGCTTCTGAGGAAAGGGTGGCGTTGGCCAGGGAAACGGCCGTTTCATTGGCCATTGCCTGCGCTAATTGAATCTCGTTATCAGAAAAGTCGGGCTGCGACTGACCCCGAAAAAGACGTACCAGGCCTAAAGTATTACCACCCTGTACCAACGGAATGTCCAGATAGCTATGCTGCTTGTTTTCTTCTAGCCAAAGGCGATCTCCTTCCTGTAAATCCGCATCTGTGAGGCGTGTTACTTTCGTTTGCCTGGATGAAAGCACATTTTCCATTACTGGTCGCATTTTTAACGGATAAGTACCCAAATCTAAAACGTACTGGTCAATGGCACCAGTGGTTAAATCGTAGACAAAATCAACCTGGGCGGTGACGGTTTCGGCACCACTTTCCCAAGAAAATATGGTGCAGCGCGCTGCTTGTAGCCAGGTTGTCAGCGCCCTTGCTGCCCGACGGTACAGCTCCCCAACATCGAGCGTACTGGAAAGCAAGGAGTTGTATTCATAAAGGATGCGGGTTTCATTTAATCTGGATTCGGTTTTGGCAAAAAGGCGTGCATTGTCAATATTGATGGCAATCTGATTAGCAATGATTTGTAAAATGGAAACATCTTCGCGAGCCAGCACGCCGGGTCGGTCGCTCTGAACATCCAGCACACCGAGTAGTTCGCCACGCGCAACCAATGGCAGGGCAATTTCGGAGCGAGTGTTGGGCAAAAATGGTTCCTCTTTATACGCTTCGTCTTTGGTCACATCTTCAACAATGCGGGCGTCACGGTGTAGCGCTGCCCAGCCTACAATGGATTGGTTGTCCATGGGGAGTTGGTATTGCAAATCAATCAAATCAATCTGCGCATCGGTGGCTACCTCGCGCAAACCAAGTAATTTGGTTTGAGAATCTGCCAGAAAAATGGACACATGGTAAAAGTTGAATTGAGATTTTAGGAGTACGGCCGTTTTTCGTAAAAGCTGCTCTAAATCTAAAGAGCTACTTCCTTTTTCGGCAATTTCGGCGCTGAATTGAAGCTGTTGGGCACGTCTTTCCTGTCGATTATTTTGGGTGAGCAATTCGCTGGCCAGCAATTTAGAGTTGCGTAACGCGCCTTGTAGATATTCGGCCGTTGTCCAGGCCACAAAGCTAATGCCCAGGCAAGTTACCACAAACTCTACTACCGAGAGCAGTGTGAACATGTCTGACAATATAAAAAAAGACGAAACCGTTACCAGTGTAACGGCGCTGTAAAGCATAGATGCCCGCACAGAATCTAAGGTAGCAATGGCTACCACAGAAATTAGCATCAGGTAAGGGAAAAACAAATTCCGTGTGGTGGTTACTAACAGCGTAAAGAAAATCGCGTTGAGAATACCAAAGAATAAATGGGCTGCCAGCCGTATATGACCTGTACGCGTAATCCAAAGGCAGATGAGGCCAAACAAAAACGAGGTGAACGCCTGGTAAATTGCAACTGTAGAGGTAACTTGTGTAGGGCGAAAGATCTCAACAACGGCTCGAAGGACACTTAGCACAGTAAGGACAATGATGAGCCCTTGTAGCAGAGCCCCTTTGCGCTGAACTGCAACATCTTCGGCTTGAATTTTGAGAAAGTTCAGTGAGGCAAGCATACGGGGTTAAATTCCTAAGTCCCACACTGGCTCCCCATTAAGAATTTGCTTGATTTGTTCCGGGAAGCGATCAGCGTCCAGCGGTTTAGACAAAAAGCCATCAAATCCAGCCTCACGCGCCTTTTGCATTTCTGCACCACTGCCGTGAGCAGTAACCACAACCACCAAGGTGTTTTGCAGGTGAGCGTCCGTACGGATTTGTTTGAGGGCTTCGTAGCCATCTTCATGCGGCAGGCGCAAATCCATCAAGATAAGATCTACGCGAGACATGGTGTTGGCAAAATCTACCACACCCCAACCAGTGGTTTTCCATTCGCATTTCTGCACGCCCATAAAGGCCAGCAAACGAGCGATAAGCACAAAGTTGGAGACGTTGTCTTCGACGACAAGGACATGGGCGTCTTTTGGATCAACAGAAGATTTTAAATTTACATTGCTCATATGGTGTCTACCCTTTTATGAAAATCGGTTTTTGCCCTCTGTGGCAACCTTGTGATGGTGGTCATTTGCTGATGCCGACGAACCAAAAAAGTAAAACCGCGCTGGCTTACTTTCCAAGTTAACGACACTCATTTGCTCAAAGGAACCGATTGGCTTTAATGATAGCGATTTACAAATGATAACGCCGTTAAGGATACGAAAAAAGTGATTTGAAACTAAACAGATATGGTTTGTTTTAGCTACTTACCCAAACACGGCCGTGTTTAGGCGGTAATGTCAAGGTACTGTGCTTGGTAAACGGTTGACCCTCAGGATTCAGCTTTTCCTCTAAGTAATAAGAAAAACCGGGTGGCGCAATGATCACTTCTTCTTGCTGACCCATGTTGAAGGCGATTACGGCCGTTTGCTCACGATATTGCCGCTGATACACGACGACACGCTCGTTGGCATACATGATGCGAAAATTGCCCCGCCGCAGCGCTGGTGTCTCTCGGCGAAGCTGAACATACTTCTTCAAATCTTCAAGCAAAGTCGTGTCCCAACTGCCCTCATCATGCCACGGGAATGCACCTCTGCACAACGGATCATGCCCGCCAGACATGCCAATTTCATCCCCATAGTAAATATTTGGTACGCCGGGTGAGGTCATCTGACACAAAAACATCAGGCGCAGTGCTGTTTTGTCGTGGCGAGCTACAGTAAGCGTGCGAGGCACATCGTGGCTGCCCAACATATTCATTTGCGAAAGCACAATTTCTGAATCGTAAAGCTGGTTAAAAATGCGCTCTAACTCAGTGGCAAATTGGGTTGCATTGAGCGGTTGAATGTAGCCGTATCCAGTACGCACAGTGTCCGTCTGATCCATACCGTTCCCAGAGAAATACCCCAGCGCCGCGCGCGAAAAAAGGTAATTCATCTGTCCATCAAATTGATCCCCTTGCAACCAACGGTGCGCCTCGCCCCATAACTCACCCACAATATAGGCATCTGGGTTAATATTTTTGCACCGACGACGAAACTCCCGCCAAAATTCATCATCATCAATCTCGTTAGGCACATCTAGCCGCCAGCCATCAATGCCCTGTTTAAGCCAATGCGTCGCAACCTGCCACAAAAATTCCCGCACAGCAGGGGATTTGGTATTGAATTTGGGCAAGGAATGCATTCCCCACCAGGCATCGTAGCTGGCTGGCTGGTCTTCGGCAAAAGCATTGACAGGCCAGTGACGTACATGGAACCAGTCGGTGTATGGCGATTCCTGGCCACATTCCATTAGATGATTAAATTGGAAAAAGCCGCGACTGGCATGGTTAAACACACCGTCTAACACAACGCGAATCTCTCTTGCATGGGCCGCATCCAGCAGTTCTTGCAACGCCTGGTTGCCACCAAGAATGGGGTCTACATGAAAATAATCGTGGGTGTGGTAGCGGTGGTTGGACGCGGAGGCAAAAACCGGGTTCAGGTAGATGGCATTGATGCCCAACGCTTCCAGGTAAGGCAGCTTTTCAATAACACCTAGCAAGTCGCCGCCCTGAAAACCATGATACGTGGGAACATCTCCCCAGGGCTGCAAATTTTTTGGTTTGGGTAGGTAGCCGTTCTGTCCGAAACGGCCGCTCTTAGCAAACCGATCCGGAAAGATTTGGTAGAATATGGCGTCTTTCACCCAATCTGGGGTTGAAATGTTCATAAAGACTTTCTCCTGACAAGCCATTATAGGCGATTTTCTTTACATATTTTCTGTATATTTTAAGTAAAGAGTCCCAATTTAACACCAAAATTTTGGAGTTTGGCCGATTTTTGGCATAAGCAATCATTATATTTTGCAATGAGGATGGGTATGGCCACAAACAAAACTTTAGCCATGCGTGTGCTA
The DNA here is from genome assembly GCA_020634455.1 of Ardenticatenaceae bacterium. GTDB lineage: Bacteria > Chloroflexota > Anaerolineae > Promineifilales > Promineifilaceae > Leptofilum. The sequence goes on from JACKBQ010000002.1 coordinate 459,768, forward strand.
GAAGGAAAAAAGATCACTTACGAAACAATTACCTACGATGCGAGTGAGCGGGATGCCGAAAAAATTGCTGTGCAGTTAGGTGTGCCGCCAGAGCGGGTGTTCAAGACCTTGGTTGTAGCCCCGCCTGATGGGTCACGGAGCAAACCAATGTTGGCTGTGGTGCCTGCCAATCGCCAGCTCGACTTAAAGAAAGTAGCCAAAATCATAAACGTGAAAAAAGTTAAGATGGCCACCCACCAACAAGCCGAGCAAATGACGGGCTTGCAGGTTGGCGGTATTTCGCCGCTGGCCTTGCTGAACAAGGGATTTGTCATCTACCTGGATGAGTTGGCGCTGACCCAGCCGCATATTTTTGTGAGTGCCGGGGAGCGGGGCACACAAATTAAGCTGGCCCCGGCCGATTTGCGCAAAGTGACAGGGGCGCGTACGGCCGATCTCTCGTCTCCAAGCGAGTAAAAAGTAAAAAGCGAAAAGTGGTAAGTTATTTGCAATCTCGCAAACGTTACCTTGGCCGCATGATGCAGTAAACAAAGCCGTTCATCTGCACCAGGTCGGTGGTTTCGTACTGTTGGCCGATGGCATCCAGAACGGGCGGGGGGTAGAACTGGGCACGCAAGACGATGGTGTCGAATGCCTGGTTGTTGAGCATCGCCAGCATCTCGGTGAGGTCCACCTGGTTGTTGTTGTACAAATTGAGCAGCTGTGTTGGATTGGTAATAATCTCCCGTCCGGCGCGGAAGTTGAACCCGGCATCTTCGCTAAAAGCGGCCGTTTCTCCCAACAAAATATGCTCCGTAATCTCAATACCTGCGGCTGTGTCCGCCGCCGTGGGCAGTCTGCCCAGCAGCGACACGCCTGCCGAATCTACGTACGGAATCGGTTCTGGCGCGCGCGGGGCGGAGCAGGAAGTCTGCGGCGGAATCATCACCTGGCTGGGGTAGCCCATCGCGTTGGCAATGGCCGCCAGCGTGGGCGTGTGGGTGGGCATGTGGAACATCTGGCGGGCCTGGAAGAGGAAGAGCAATGGAACGGCCGTCATAACTGCCAAATGGCTAATGTTTAATTGTAAATGGTTAATGGTTAGGGGTTTGTTTTTTGCCCAATCCAGCAGGCGGTTGAAGGTGAGGCCGGTGAGGATGCAGCTGGCGGCGATGGCGGTGGCGAAGTAGCTCTCGCCTGCGCCCCATTTGCCTGCGGTGACGCTGTTGACCACCGCTACCACAAACCAGATTGAGTAGATGGACAATCGCTCAAAATAGAGCTGGTAGATGGCGAAGAGAACGGCCGTTACCGTTAAAACCGTATGCAGCCGGAACCATTGGCGGAACAATCCTTCGGCCTGGCCGGGCACAAATGGGTTGATGTTGGCCGTGACCGTGTTGAGGAACCAGTAGCCATCCGTAGACACGTTGATCCACAGGAAAACAAGCCCGGTGACGGCGGCAAATGGCACCGCCCAGGTGATGGCGCGCTTAGGTTGGCGCAAAAAGAGGAAGATGAAAACGGCCGCTACCGTGGCATAAGCCAGTTGTTTCGTGTAACCAGCAGTTAGCAACAGCAGCATGACAACCAGAAGACGTTTGGGGGAGGAACGGCCGTTCGCTTCCTCCTGCTCAATGGTATGGGCCAGATACACTACCGCCACCGTCTCGAACATCACCATGAACATGTGCTGCCGGAAGAGCGGCCCCACGTGGTAAACGTAGTTGGAGGCCAAAAAGGCAAGCCCCGCCAGCAGTGACAACCACCAGCGCTTGCCCGCTTTTTGCACCGCGTAGCCAATCGCCGCCGCCGTGATGAGCGTGCCGAGATACGAAACCAGCCGTCCGGTCCAATACTGCGGCCCAAAGGCCCACACTAGCGGCACAATCACCACATGAAACAGCGGCGGGTAGTTGGAGGAGTAAAACGGATAGCTGTCGTTGTCCCGGTACGGCCACTCGCCCTGGCTAAACAGTACCGTGTCCATCAGCTCAAACCCTTCTCCCTGGTCGTAATCGAACGGGAAGCGGAACAGAGCGACGGCGTACATGTTGTACACTACGAAGTATCCCACAAACGCCAGCAGCGCCAGCCCGATGAGAATTTTGGGGAAGGTAGATACGGCCGTTTCCCACCCCGTCGTCTTCATTTCAGTCTGCTCCATAGTGGGCTGGCTCATGCCGGTTTGTCCCCCAGCGGCAGCAGCGTTAGCCCCAGTAGGATGACCGAGCCAGATGCCAGTAGCCCCAGCCGCTGTGCCGGCCCAATGCCGCTAAACTGCCCCGCGCCAATCAAATCAATGCCAAACAATCCCAGCACGCCCAGGATGCCCAGCGCAATAAAAATCAAACCTAACTGTTTTTTCGTCATGAATTTCCTAATTTACTTACAAGTTTAGTGGGTAAAAGTGTATCTGAAAGTGGGGGGGAAGGGCAAAAGTACGGCCGTTTCATTTGCCATCCCCGCATAGCAAACCTGTGCCCGCATTGTCAGGTTCTTAACAACATTTTCACCTAAAATTGCGGTGTGGACGACACTTTCCGTCAGAAAGTTTCGTTAATATGAGTATGTGCCGCCTAATGATATTTGGTGGCTGGCATGTTCAGTATCGCGAAAAAAAGTTGTTATGAAATTTGTAGTCACATATTTTGAAAGGAGGTTCAGTATGAACCGGAAAATGCAGAAATGCATAGCCTGGCACCCTTTGGGTATTCAGGGTCAAACGTGGATGTGTGGGGTGACGGCCGTTTCCAACCAAAACCAGCGACTCAGTCAACTGGTTAAGGAACTTGTCACACCGCCCACCATGTTTCTCACGATTGATCAATCTGAGAGTTGCGGCTATCGCCGTAAAGCCCGTGTGATTAACTTTTAGTAGTCTCCGTCATCGCCAGGATGCGGGGGAACGGCTGGAAGTTACCACACCACACTTCCAGCGAGAGCCACAACCATCATTTGCAGAAACAACTGAATAATTTTTGCCACAGAGAACACAGAGATTTTAGAGATTTGTGTTGACAAAATCGAGCATCGCCTGGGCCAGTTGCGCTGGCTTGTGCACGTGGATGTCATGGGCTGTCTGCTTAAACCAATGCACCTGGGCTTTGGGGAGGGTGGCGCTGGCAATGGCTACTTCGTCGTGCTTGCGCTGCGCCCAGTCGCTGCCATCATCGGCGGGGCAGATGAGTACCGGCTCCTGAATTTGCGGGTAGCGCGTTTCTGGCTGCTGGTCGTACAGCGCCCGCAGGATTTTCATGTGGCGCTCCAGGCTGAGCCACGGCCGTATGGTGCCGTCGGGCAATGTTTCAAAGTTGTGCAACGTGGCTTCCACGCCTTCGTCATTCCAATCCGGCTGAAAGGTGGCCATGCGCATTTTCATCTCGGTGCGCAGGGTGCCGGTTAGCGCCGGTGGACGCAGCATCTTAGCCACATATTCCCACGGTCCCATCTTGTACAGCTTTAAAAAACCGCCATCCACAAAAACCAGATGGCTGGCCACGCCGGGGTACCGTGCGCCAAATTCCAGCACCACGTTGCCGCCCCAGCTCTGCCCGGCCAGCACCGGTTTTTCCCAGCCAAGCGCCGCAATCAGCTTGTGCAAATCGGCGGTGACGGTGGCGAAATCGTAGCCGTCGTCGGGCTTGTCGCTTTGGCCGTGGCCGCGCTGGTTAACGGCCGTTACCGGATGTCCCTTTTCGGCCAACAGTTTCGCCACACCGTCCCAGGTGCGGGCGTTGCTGGAGAGACCATGGATGAGGAGAAACGGCCGTTCCGCACCCCCACGATTCCATTCCCGCACCTGTAACTTCAGCCCCACATCCACAAACCGCTCAACTGGTTCCATAGCTTGCCTCATCTACTGCGAAAAGATTTCAAAAGTCTTGCGATTTTTCGCTAACGACTTGCTTTCGCTAAGACTTTTGAAATCTGAAATGCTTAACCTCACAGCGGTTCCAAAACTGGCCCGTCTGGCGTGTCGCGGACCTGCCAGCCCAGCGCTTCCAGCTCGTCGCGCAACGCGTCTGCTTTAGCCCACGCTTTGGCTGCGCGTGCTTCCGTGCGGGCTGCTAGCAGCGCCTTTGCTCTGGCAGACGGTTCCGGTACCGCGTTTTGGTTTTCCTTCTCGTGCTGCGATTGTACCGCTTTTTGCCAAACCTCAGCAGCGATTCCCTCACCCCCTGGCGGCAGGTGCCATGTTCCCAAAGTGTCCAGCGGGAAGCTGGCACGATGTTCAAAGAAGTGGGTCTGATCGCCATCCAGCAGTGTGACGCCGCCGTTGCCCTTCACAAGACATTGCCCCGCCGCAAAATCCAAAATCAGCGAGGTATGTTCATCAATCCCCACGATTTTGATGCCCGGTGGCAGCATGGCCCGCAGCCGCTCGAACCGTTCCGTGCCCAGGTAGCAGTGGCTGGTGTCCAGCTCGCTGCCGCCGTCGCTATTGTTCCAATGCGGAATGAAGATGAGCGGCAGGCTGTAATTGCCCAGAAAATCGAGACCAGCCTTCCAATGAAGGTCTTCGCCTACCTTGTAAATTTCGTAGACGGGCATGGTTTGGGCGCTAAAGGCCAAAACGGCCGAACTGGATAAAAACAGCGTCGCCCCCAGCCTGTGCCGCGCTTTGATGATTTCTAGCGCCAGACTGTTTTGCAACTGGCGGGCGCAGTAGGTGGGGCTGCCTGGCCCCAACAAAATCTCATCGGCGGTGTAGAGGGGTTGCACAATTTGGGGATTGTCTGGGCTGAATTCGGTGCCTTTTTTGCGGGCGGGCAGCAGTTGGATGGCCAGATGGTAATTTTGCAGCCGCTTTTCCAGGAACGTTTTGATTTTTCCCGCGACGAGGTTGGCGTTGGGTTCAAACCCGGCGGGCGTTTCCAGGATGGCGACACGGCCGTTTTCCGGCAGCCGTTTCGCTACAAATTCATGCGTTTTACCGCTGCTGGGCATTGTTTCACCAGAACCCAACAGCACAATTAAGCCAGGGAGTTTGTTTTCCATGAAGTTGGTTATAGGCAACTTCCGCACGCCAGGCAACCCGTTTTTTTGAATAGGACACGGATTAGCACAGATTGACACGGATAAAAGCATAATCTGTGTTTATCTGTGTCCTATTTCTTATGGATAACTTGTTTGGCTGAGGATGAGGCGGAAGCCATAGCTGCTGTTTTGGTCGTTGGGGCTGCGGCGGGCGCGGAAGGTGGCGTTGGCCGAGCGCGTGTCGCTCCAGTAGGCACCGCCGCGCAGCACCATCTCCTCGTACAGCTTCACGTCTGGCGCTTCGCGGCCGTCGGTCGGGTCATACGGATACGGCCGAAAACGGCTGCGTGTCCATTCCCACACATTGCCGCACATCTCTTCACAGCCCACCGGCGAGGGCTGGGGGAAGCAGCCGACGGCGCTGCTGGTGGCTACGGCCGTTTCGTTCACATTGGCAGTTTGTGGGGTAAGGCTGGTTTGGGCGGGGTACGGCCGTTGCGGAGCCGGATTCTCGGTCAGAGCAATGTGGGGCAGGGGAGCTGCCATCGCTTGAGCCACAGGCAAAATCAGCGGCCGTTGCGGAATTTGCAAGCCACCCCGCGCCGCCTTCTCCCAGGCAGCTTCGCTGGGCAGTTGCACCTGCCAGCCGTCGGGCAAAATGCCAGCAGTGCGCCATTGCTGGCTGAGCCAGCGCGTAAACGCCAGCGCCTCGTACCAAGTAATGCCGACGATGGGGTGGTTGGGCAGGTTGAAGGGACGGCCGTACCCAAATGGCTCCGAGCGCCAGCCGCGCTGCGCCCAACCCTGCACCTCGTCCGGCCGCCAGCGGTTGACGGCGGCGGCTTCTGCCCATAGCTCCGGCTGGCTGTAGCCACCATCGGCCACAAATTCGGCAAACTGCGCCTGCGTCACCGGAAATTGGCTAATCCAGAACGGATTGGTCAGGCCGTTGTACAATGTGGCCTCTTCGGTGCGACCCAGCCAGAACGGGCCGCCAGGTACGTAGCAAAACGGCATGTCGGCCAGCGTCAGCACGCCAGGGCGCGGATCGCCAAGCTGCCCCAGCAGCTGCCCCGCCTGCACCCGCTGACTGGCGGGCACGGCGATGGTGGTGGCGGTGTGGACGAGGGCTTGGGGAATTTCTGTCTGTAATTCGGTAGCCAGATCGGTTTGGAGGAGAACGGCCGTTTCCCCCAACAGTAGCACCGTTTCCGCATCCTCGACTGGGTTTGCCTCGGTTAACAATCGGGCCACAACTTGGTTGGGCACCTCCGGGCGGAACTGCACCTGGGCCAAAATGCCCAGCGTCAGCAGAATGACCTCGTGCCAACCGGGATCGGCCAATCGGGCCTGGATGGCGGCCAGCAGCGGGGCCAAATCTGGTGCCGCATTCCTCACGGATGCCAAATTGGCCAGGGCGAGCGCGGCGGCGTATTCCTGAAAAGTAAGGTGCAAAAAGCCGAGGCTGTCTGGCGTGGGGCTGATGAGCAGCCCGGTGACCGTTTGCAGCGCCTGCAAAAAGGTGGTGGCCGCGGTTTCTGGGGCGGGATCATTTTGCGCCGCCAGCGAGTTGATCAGCTGTCGCCGCAGTGCGCCGGTAGGCACCAGGCTGCGCTGCGGGCTGGCTTGGTGCATCCACAGCGCCAGCGGGGCCAAAATGGCCAGCATTTGTTCCGGGGTGAACGGGCTGGAAGCAGTGCGGTTCAGGCTGCGGGCGGTGTGCCAATGGTGCAGCAGGGTGTGCAGGTAGACGTCGTACAGGGCGACGCGCTTTTGCGGCAGCAGGGTGCCCTGGCGCTGGAGCAGCAGCAAGATGGTGCCCAGCAGCGGAATGGCGGCCAGTTCCTGTACGGCCCGGTTTTCATTTAGCAGGGTGAGCAGGCGGTTTTGTTGGGCGATCGCTTCTTCGGCGTTGTCTTGTTGGCTGAGAACGGCCGTCCACTGCCGCACAAACTGCTCAATTTGCGCCTGGTCCAATGGCACCACGCTGCATTCCAGCAAGCCGTCCGCCAGCAGCCGGGCATGTTGGTACCCCGCCGCCCGGCTGGTGATGACAAATTTGTTGCCGTTTTGCCGCTGGATGGTGAACAGATCGAGCAGACGGCTGCTGACCAGGTGGCGCAGCGCCGGGTCGGCAATCTCGTCCAGGCCGTCTAGCAGCAGCAGGGCGCTGCCTTCGGCCAGGCTGGATTGAAACAGGCCGTCGAGCGGCTCGTCGAAGCCGAGCGTTTGGTAAAAGTCGGCCAGGTATTGGCTGAGAGGCAGGTCGCCAGCGGCCAGGGCGGTGGCGTAGGCGGAGAGGGAGAGCACCAGCGGCAGTTTGTCGTCCAGGCCCATCTGTGCACTGCGACCGCTGGCCAGCTGGTGGGCCAGATATTTGAGCCAGGTGGTTTTGCCGCTGCCAGGGCCACCGAGGACGATGAGGCCGTCGTTTTGGTGCAGCAGGGTGAGCAGGGGCTGGATGGGCGGCGGCTGGCTAGCGTTGGGGGTTTGGGTGCGGGTGATACGGCCGTTCAGCGGCACAAACACGGCGTCCAGCGGTAGCTGAATCGGCTGCTGGCTGGCCTGCCCCATGCCGCGAAAATCCAGGTATTGGTAGCGGTTGCGCAGATGGGCCAAATATTTTTGGCGGATGTCATTGGTGCGTTGGCTAAATTGTGCAGAGGTCCAGGTGTGAGACGGCCGTTCCCGCGCACAAATGGTTAAAAGCCGATCCACCAGACCGCGCCGCTCGCAAAATTCCACCAGGGCCAATGCCTTTGCCTCCCGCGTTTCCCCACGCAAATTTTCAAACTCAATGTTCAACTCGAAGCAAAGCGCACGCAATTCGTCCAGGCTGAACAGATGGCTGATTTGGTCGGGGAGGGTGGGGTATGGCATGGGAACGCTCCTACGGGGTGGCGGTTGGTGTGCTGGTTGGTGTGTCGGTGGGCGTTGGGGTGTTGGTGGGAACGGCCGTATCCGTTGGCGTGGGTGTGCTGCTGGGCGTGGGCGACAGGGTTGCCGTTGGCGTGGCGGATGGCGTGTTGGTAGCTGGAGCTGTCGGTGTGACGCTGGCGGTTGGCGTACTGCTGGCGGTGGGTGTGCTGCTGGCTGTTGGCGTGACGCTGGCCGTTGGCGATGCCGTCGGTGTACCGGTGGCGGTTGCTGTGGCGGTGCTAGTCGGCGTGGCCGAGATAGTGGGCAGCGGCGGCACAGTGCTGGTGGGGGTGTGGGTCGCGGTGCCTGTGCTAGTCGCTGTAGCGGTGCCCGTGCTGGTGGCTGTGGCAGATGGTGTGGCGGTGGCGGGCGGCGGTTGCACGTTTGGTCGGGGCAGGAAAATGGGCTGGCCAGCGTACAGCGTGATGGAAGTAAGGCAGTTTGCCTGCATGATCTGGTTCATCGAGACGTTAAATAGTAGCGAGAGGCGGAAAAGCGTTTGGCCAGGCAGCACGGTGGTCAGCACCCAGTTGCCAGGCGGACGGCCACAAGCGGGCGTGGGGACGGGTGGGGCCGCTGGGTTGGGCAGGTAGAGTGCTGTGAAGTTGGCCAGGCTGTCATTGGGCAGGCAGTTGGCCAACCGAATTTTTTCGGCCGGGACGTTGTAGCGAAGGGAAAGCGCCAGCAGCGATTCCCCATCGCCGATGGCGGTGGCTACCCAGTCGGGTGGGGTGGCGGTGCAGTTGGGCAGGATGCTGTTGCTATTTGTTTGAGCCGCCACGCTCGTGGGTGTGGCGGTGCCGGTGGCCAGGGGGATGGCGGGCAATGGGGTGCTGGTGGGTGTGGCGTTGAGGTTGCTGATGGCGATGGCGATGGGCGAGGGCAAAATTTGCCGTTGCAAACCATCCAAATCGGCCAAAAGCAGCGCCAGAACGAGGGTGCCCAGGACGCCAAGGGTGATGAGCAGGTGCGTGCGCCAACTGCCGGAGGGCATCGTTTCCTGGGTCATGGGCTGCTTTGGCTGCCGTTGCTGGGCATGTCTGGGGCGGTTTGCGGTTCTGGGGCGATGGGGAAGAGCAGCGAGAAGGTGCTGCCGCTGCCCGGTTCGCTTTCTACCCAGAGACGCCCGCCGTGGGTGTTGGTGAGTTCGTAGGCCATGGAGAGGCCAGCTCCGGTGTCGCCTAGTCCGGCAATGAGCGGCCGTTTCGCGTCGTAGTTGGGGGTGAAGACGTAGGGCAAATCTTCCCGGTGAATGCCGCTGCCGCTGTCGCGGATGTTGATTTGCAGGAAGCGGATAGTTTCGTTAGGGCTGTGGCTGTGGTCGGGGATGGTTTGGGCGTGGGCGGTGGCAGACACACGGCCGTTTTTGCCGGATGCCAGGCAGGCGTTGCTGAGTAGGTTGCTAAATATTTGGTGCAGGGCGGTGCGGCTGACGGGCAGGGCGGGCAAGTTTTGGTCAATGTCCAGGTCGAGCTGAAGGTTTTTGTCGCGCAGGTGGCTGACGATGCCGTTAACGGCCGTTTCCAGCATTTCGCGCACGTTAACCATCTCGTCTTCTGGCGTGGATTGGGGTTCCTGAACGGCCGTAAACTGCAAAATTTGCTCCACCAAACTGCCCATCCGTTCGGCGTTGGCCTGGATTCGCTGCAAAAAGTCGCGCTGCTTCACGCCCAGAATGCCGAGCGTTTCGCCGAGCAGCAGGTCGGCAAAGCCGCCAATAGAGGTCATGGGGGTGCGCAATTCCTGGATTAAAGAGATGAGCATGTCGTCCGACGAGCCGCGATTGCGCTTGCCCAGGTCGCTTTCTAGCCGAGCGATGCGTGCCTGGGCCTCTTCCAGCTGACCAGAGTAGCGGGTAATGGTCATCATGACCCATTCGGTGCTGAGGCCGCCTTCGCCAGCGGAGGCGAGGGCCATTGCTTCTTCAGCTTCGATGAGCGATTCGCGCAGGGTGGCGATCTCTTCTTCGAGGGCGTTGATTTTTTCGTTTTGGGTGAGCGTTTCCATCTCTTCCAGGGCGGCGGCCAAATCCTGGGCGCGACGGCTGGCGGTGGCGGCGCGGGTTTCGGCTTGCAGCAGCCGATTGTTGGCAATTTCCAGATTTTGCACCAGGCGTTCCCGCTCTTCCTCCAGGGCGATGAGACGGCCGCTCAGGTTCGGGTCGGTCTCGCTGGGGAGGGGCGGTTCGGGAACGGCCGTTTCCACAACTTTGGCCGGCGCTGGCAGGGTTTGGCTGTTGAGCACCGCCTGGGTGATGAATTGGGCCAGTCCGGGCATAATTTGCTGCTGGGAGGTAGGCCATTGGATACGGCCGTCTGGCAAGGCCAGGATGAGCAAGCCCAACACGTCATTGTGCCGCTGCAACGGTTCCACCAGCAGCCCGCCCAGCGCCCCAATGCCCAGCGCCTGGTAAAGCGCATACACCTGCCGGGCACCCGACCCGGTGAGGGGCAGATGGCGACCTTTGCCAGCTTGCAGCAGCGCGTCCAGCGGCTCCCAATCGGACAGGTGGAGCTGCCAGGTGCGGGGGGCGTTGGTTTGCGGTTGGGGCAAATTGCTGATGATGCGCAGTGTGTCTGGCGCTTCGTCGGGGCACAGGCCAACCCCCACAAAAGCGGCGTCGGTGATGCGGGCAACCATTTGGGCGGCGGCTTGCAGGCGGCTGCGGGTGTTGTCTGACTGGATGACGGCGGCGGCGAGGGCCAGCGACTGGTTGAGCTGCTCGTGGGCGGGCAAGGTGCTAAGCTGCAAAGCCACCAGCGGGGCCAACGATTCGCGGTAGGTCATGATGGCCCACAGGGGCAGCGCCGCCAGGTAACCGAGGCGAATCCAGTAAGGGATGTCGGTGCCGGAGGGGATGAGTTCGGGATAGTTCCAGAAGTGGGCCAGATGCGCCAGCAGCAGCAATCCTAAAAGGAAGGGGCGCATGGTGGGGCGGGTACGGCCGTTCCACAAAACCGCAATCAATCCTGCCGCTAGCAGCCCAATCTGCACCAGCCCCCAGATGGTGGCCTGGGTGGTGCCGTTGTAAGGCAGTTGGTTGGGCACGGGGGCATCGGCCACCTGCATGGCCCACACCTGGGCAAAGGAAAGCCCCATGATGCCCACGATGAGCAGGGCGATGAGCAGGAGGATGTGCCCCAGGCGGGGCAGCTTTTGTGGTGAAGGAATGAAGGCCCAAAGGAGGAATACGGCCGTTACCGTGTTAATTGTTTGCTCCAGCGGCGGCAAAATGACAATGGAGGAGACGTTGTTGTTGACGATGATCAGGCTGGCAATGAGGATGATCAGGCGGCCAGCGATGAGGAAGGCGGCGGCGAGGGTGGTGCGTACGGCCGTACGGTCCTGCTTGTTGCGCCGCCATTGGCTGTAAGCGATGCCAAGCGTTGTTTGTAACGAAAATAGCGTTACCAAATGGTAGACAATGTTGCCAGGTGATTCAGTTAATAGCCGGATGATTTGTGGTAACAATGTCATGGATAGGGTAAAAATTGGTCACAAAGGTGATGCATAATTTCTGTTAGGTACCAAATTATAGCATAACAAACTGTGTGCAGCGTGGTAGTGAAAGAGGAGTAAAAGGTGCGGGATGAAGGGGTGAAGGGGAGTGGTGGTGCGCGGGAGCAGGGGAGGAAGGGTGATTTTGAATAAAGGAGTTGGTTATGTCTGATGAATTGGAAAAGCCGGGGCGGGATGCTGTGGTTACTTTGCGGGAGATTACGAAGGAGACGTTACGGCCGTTTCTAAAAATGAAGGTGGCTGCACCGCAAGAAGAAATGGTCGCGCCCAATTCGGTTTCTATTGCTCAGGCGCATTTTGAGCCAAAGGCGTGGTTTCGTGGCATTTATGCGGACGAGACGCCGGTGGGCTTTATCATGCTGTTTGATGATCCGGAGGAGCCGGTTTACTTTTTGTGGCGGCTGATGGTGGCGGAGGATTACCAAGGGTTGGGATACGGCCGTATCGCCATCGCCCATCTGGTTGAATACGTGAAAACCCGTCCCCATGCCAAAGAACTGCTGGTTAGCCACGTCCAAGAGATTGATGGCAATCCAGGGCCGTTTTACCAAAAGCTGGGTTTTGAATACACTGGCAAAGTGGAAGGCAACGAACTGGTGATGCGCCTGCTTCTCACGTAGGGGCGGGACTGCGAGGTAACGTCTAAACGAAGCAAAAAGCTTTTTCTCCGCGCTGTCTCGCCCCGGAATATTGGTGTGGGCGAGACAGGCGGGAGCAAAGATAGTTCGCCCCCGCAGACCTAATCCCCGCCTGTCCCGCCCCTACGGCAGCAGGTGTGCGGCGAGGAAGCGAGCGGCTTCTTGCTCGGCCCAGCAGTTGAAATTGCCGGGTTGCCCTTCGACAAAGCCCAAATGCCCGCCCTGCGCGGTGATGCCTGCGGTAAGGCACGGGTTGGCGGCGATAACGTCGTAAGGCACGTCGTCTGGCTCAAACAGCGGATCGTCCAGGGCGCGAAGCAGCAGGGTGGGGACGCGGATGTGGGGCAAGAATTGGGCGGTGCTGCACTTTTCGTAATAGTCGTCTGCGCTCAGGAAGCCGCCGAGAGGGGCCGTGCCGTAATGGTCGAATTCGCGGAACGTTTTGGCACCCAGCACCTTGTCTAAATCAACGACTGGAGCCAATAAATCTGCTTTTGCACGCACTTTTTCGTGTAGAGAACTTAGGAAGTAGCGGGTGTAAAAGCGGGAGAATCCTTTTTCCAGCAGGGCGGAGCTGCTTTTCATGTCGAAGGGTGGGGAGATGGCAACGGCCGTTTCGACTCCGCTCAGTGCAGGCGTTTCCACCAAATCCTTCGCCGCACTTCCCTGTTCCCCCACAAATTTCAACGTCAGGTTTGCTCCCAGCGAGAAGCCGACCAGCCCCCGCCTGCTGTTGGGGAACCAGTTGGCCAACGTTTCCAGCACAAACGCCACATCATCGGTGGCGCCGGAATGGTAAAAGCGGGCTTTGCGGTTCATCTCGCCGCTGCACGAGCGGTAGTTGATGCCCACGCTGCGCACCCCCAGCTTGGCCAACTGCCGGTACGTTTCGCAAGCGTAGCCGCGCCGAGCGTTTCCCTCCAGCCCGTGCAGCAACAGCACCAGCGGTGCATCTTCCCGCAGCAGGTAGCCCGCCACCTCTGGAAAATCCAGGTCAATAAAATCCCCATCGGGCGTGTCTAAACGGCGGCGGTGGAAGATGATGCCCTCCTTGCGCCGGGCCAATCGCCCAAAAATGGTTTGCCTGTGGCTACCGGGCAGCCATTTGCTGGGGGTAAAAGGTTTGAGTTGAAAATCAGCCATCTTTTCTCACTATTCTCAATGGGTTTGGATTATTCAAGCTAACTTTGGCTTGAAATCTTGAAGTTGACCAATCACCCAGCCACCGCCAGCCCCACCGAGTCCGAAAATTACGAATGCTCCTAAGCCTACCCAAGGATTATCACTAAAAGCTTCTCTGCCAAAGATAATGCCAATGAACAACCAGCAAATAGCAGTTATTACGGAGTAGTTAAAAAGCAAATTGGATCGAGATGGGCTCCCATTAGAAATTGCTAACAAGATGAGTGAAATTAGATAATATGGCAAAGTAGAAAGCAACGAAAAAACAGGGAGAATAAGACAATACGCTAACACGGCCCCTGGAATTTCAGAAAAAATGGTTTTATTCTAGAAAAACCACTACCTTTGGTAGTGGTGCAGTAAAAAGGTTCGACGGTTGAAAGCGGTATATTTGTGCCTCCCTAGAAGGTTTGCGACCAAAAAGAGAGGCACAAATGACAAAAAGATTCCGTAAGCTAGCGCATTCGATTTACGAATGCAAATATCATGTTGTATTCTGTCCCAAATACCGCTACCGAATTCTGAAAGATGAAATAGGCAAGTATGTGGAACAACTGATTTACCGATTGTGTGAGCAGAAAGCTGGCCTGGAAGTGGTAGAGCTGAATGTTCAGCCAGATCATGTTCACCTAATCTTGTGGATACCACCCAAATATGCGGTGTCAAACATAATGGGGTATCTGAAAGGAAAGAGCGCGATAAAGCTGTTTGCCCGATATAGCCAGATAGGAAAGCAATATTGGGGACGGCACTTTTGGTCGCGTGGCTATTGCGTAAGCACAGTGGGGATAGACGAAGAGCAAATCCGAGAGTACGTTAGATGGCAAGAGAAGCAGGAAAAGCAGGAAAAGCAATCAGAAGCTATCCAAGGCAAATTGTTTGATTAAGTAGCAAATGTTAAGGTGGTCGCACCTTCTAGGTGCAACGTTTCAAAGCCACCACCTTTGGTGGTGGTCATTTACTGAAGGATAAAAACCCTAGGATGGCTTGCGAGCCAAGTATGAAACTACTTGTTGCTGTGGCTCCAGCAGCTACCAATTCTTTCTGGTTTTTACTGGGGTAAGTTAATAATCTTGCGCCAATTCTGCCGCACAAAAAACTTAAAATCAGTGTCAAAATGAGAACGAATGTTGCTGGTCCCCAGCTTGCGAATTCCGGCTTAAAAAGGTCTGGGTGGATGATTAGAAATACAAGGGCGAACCAAACAAAGGCATTGGCCATGGCCTAGTTCATGGAGTATGCAACATGTGGGAAAAGGGCGTGCAAGAACGTTGCAAGCGGCCGTGTTAGTAACCAATTAATTGATCTTCCTCCGACAAGCACAAACAAAACACCCAGGCAAGAACCGAAAAGGATAAAAGGAATACCCATTTGAGAAAACAAGAATTGAAGAAATTCACCACTTGAGAGGTCTTCTGGTTGCGAGCTAATGTCTTGGAATGGTGCGTTCAAAGGGAGTTTGGCATTGGGTAGCGAGGCATAATAAAGGATGACAATTAGTGTGATTGAAATGCTTGTAAACAAACCAATTGTGAAAGCGTGTTGAATCGTTTTTTGATTTCCGAAAAGGAGTTCTGCAAATTTTCTGAGCTTGGGCATGAGATTTATCCTGGCACTATTTTGCAACTGATAAATATTTTGCTGCTAGACGGCCGTATAGTCAAATTTCCGCTGCTTCTCTGTGGCAAAATTGTAATCTTTTTCCCGATCTGACCAAGTTTGATAAGATTCTGCCATGCCTAACTACCCTTACCCCCAACTTCCCCGATTCGAGACGGATGCCCTGGGCATTCATACCAGTTATTACGAGATGGGCGTGCGGAACGGCCGTTCCCCCATCATCCTTCTTCACGGCATGTCCACCTCGGCCGACAGCTTTCGTGAGACGATGCACGAGCTGGCCGATGACCATTGGCTCATCGCCCCAGACATCCCCGGCTTTGGTTACACTGCGTCCACCACGCCGTACAATTTTGCCCATTTGGTGGAGTGGCTGGCGGCGTTTTGCGATGCGCTGCATTTGCCGTCGGTAGCGCTGTTGGGGCATTCGTTTGGCGGCACGCTGGCGGTCTCTTTTGCAGTAGATTATCCGGAGCAGGTGGAAAAGATGCTGCTGTTGGCTCCGGCGGTGCTCTCGTCTGGCAGCTACCCGGAATTTGTGAAGCGGATTGGGGTGGGGCTGGGGCTGATTGATTTGGGATCTGCCGTTTCGCAATCCAAGTTGTGGGTGCGGCGGCAAATCAAGACCCCGTTTTACAATCCAGACCTGATCCATGACTCCGTGTGGGATCGGCGGCTGGCGGATTATGAGCTGGCGCGGCAGTCGGCGGATGTGTTGAAGGCGTCGGCGTTTCATGATTTACGGCCGTCTTTGGCAGGTATCAAGCATGAAATTTGCATGGTTTGGGGCGAAAATGATGCCGTCGTGCCGCCAGCCAATGCCCAGGAGCTGGCGTCCCATTTTGCTAACAGCCAAACACACATCTTGCCCGAATGTGGCCACGCGCCAATGATCGAGAAGGCGGGCGAGGTTCAGGCGATTGCTAGGGATTTTTTGAGTAAAAAGTGATAAGCGAAAAGTAAAAAGTGGACTTTTCACTTATCACTTTTTACTTTTCACTAAAAGTTGGCGGACTGATGAAAAGACGCACCATTTCCGTATTTGGCAGCTCGGCACCGCAGCCGGGGAGCGCGGCGTATGACGAGGCCTGGCTCGTTGGGCAGCTGTTGGCGGAGGCTGGGTTTGTGGTGGCGACGGGCGGCTATTCGGGAACGATGACGGCCGTTTCGCAAGGAGCAGCTGAAGCGGGCGGGCATGTCATTGGCGTGACGTGTGACCAAATTGAGCAATTTCGGCCGATTGGGCCTAATCGCTGGGTGCAAGAAGAGATTCGCTACCGGACGCTGCGCGAGCGGCTGCTGCATCTGGTGACGCAAAGTGATGGCATGATTGTGCTGCCCGGCGGCATCGGCACGCTGTCTGAAATGACGCTGGCGTGGAGCTTTTTGCAGGTAGGCGAGGTGGCGGCGCAGCCGTTGGTGCTGCTGGGCGATATTTGGCGGCAAACAGTGCAAACGTTTTATGCGCCAGAATACGTGCGGGAAAAAGATATGGCGCTGCTGTTTTTTGCGGATGAGGTGGAAACGGCCGTTGCGCACATCGTTGATTATTTTCAGCAATAGGAGGAAGAGACTGGAGATTGGAGATTGGAGATTGCGGCGTTAAATCTCCAATCTCCAATCTCTAATCTCCCAAAATGGGTACCATTTTTCTAAAACTCGGCGGATCGCTAATTACGGACAAGACGCAGGTGGAAACGGTGCGGGCCGATGTGCTGACTCGGCTGGCGGAAGAAATTGCAGAAGCGCGGCGGGAAAATCCGACGCTGCGATTGGTGTTGGGCCACGGCAGCGGTTCGTTTGGGCACGTAGCGGCGGCCAGGCGGGGTACGCGCCAGGGTGTGGCTGACGCGGCAGATTGGCGGGCGTTTGCCGAGGTGAGCGATGCGGCGGCGCGGCTGAATCGGCAGGTGTTGGCGGCGTTGCTGGGTGCGGATGTGCCTGCGGTGAGTTTGCAGCCCTCGGCGTCGGTGGGGTGTGTGAACGGCCGTATACAAACCATCGCCACGCAGCCCGTGCAGGCGGCGCTGAACGCGGGCATTGTGCCAGTGGTGTACGGGGATGTGGCTTTTGATTCGGTGCGCGGCGGCACGATTGTGTCTACGGAAGAGGTGATGATGGCGCTGGCGGGGGAAATACGGCCGTCCTGGTTGCTGTTGGCGGGGGAAACCATCGGTGTTTACGACCAGAACGGGCAGGTGATTCCGGCCATCAGCCGGGCCAATTATGCCGAAATTGAGGCCGCCCTCGGTGGTTCGCGCGGCACGGATGTGACCGGCGGGATGGCCAGCAAGGTGCAAAGTATGTTGGCACTGATTGACCAGTTTCCACAGCTTTCGATTCGCATTTTTTCGGGGTTGGAGCCGGGCAATTTGGGGCAAACGCTGCTAAGTCCCGCCGAGGCTGACGGTACGCGTCTGGGGGGAGAGCCGCAAAGTTAGTTGAGGTGCGCTAAGAAAGCGCGGCTACAGTGCCCCGTTCGCATCTGAGGATGCTCACTCCTCAGGAAAATCTAATCTCTTTTTCCTCTGTGCCCTCTGTGGCAAAAAAATCAAGAAAAATGGGTGTTGTTGTCTAGCTCGTCGGGGGGGATGAGCTTGAGGGGGATGTGGTCGCCAGCGGGTTTGCCGGGCTGGTAGACGACTTGCGACGCGCCGATGAGGGCGTCCCAGACGTCGCCCATCGTGTCGGCGAGGACGACGGGTTTGCCCAGCTGGTTGGCGATGTCCTGCGGCGACAGGTCGTCCAGAGCAATGCGGTCGGGGTGGTCGAACATGACGCGGGGCAGCAGGATCAGATCGCCAAGCAGGTTGTCTTTCAGCTGTTCCAGCACATCCGCCCCCATAAGCAACCCCGCCACGGTGATGGTGCCGCCCAGCCGCTCGTTTTTGATTTCCTGCACGATGAGTTGTGCCCCGGTGAGCGCTTGGAATTGAACGGCCGTTTCCCGCAAAGTTGGCGCAAACAAAGCTCCCGTCACCAGCGTGAGAGATTGGAGATTGGAGATTGGAGATTGGCTGGAATTCTCTAATCTCCAGTCTCCAATCTCCTCTTTCACTTCTTCCCACTCATCCAAAAAGTTGCGCACCATGCCCAGGCCGTTTTCATGCAGTTCCTGGCCATCGTAGGCGTCCAGTTCCGGCACGGTGCGGTCGGTGACGAGATACCATTCGTCGGTGGGGTAGACGAAGCGCACGCCGAACTGTTCCAGAAATTTAGCTTGCATGGACTCGACATAATGTAGGGTTACGGCCGCTTCTTCCTGCGTATGGGTGCGCATCTGGTATTTGTGCTGCTTGGTCAGCCCCACGGGCACCACGCTGATGGACTGCACGGTCGGCCACAGTTTGGCCAAATCGGCGATGGATTGTTCTAGCCAGTGGCCGTCATTGACCTCTGGCGTAACCACAATTTGGGTGTGGACCTCGATGCCCCGCTCACCCAGCCAGCGAATTTGCTCCAGAATGTCCGGCGCGGTTTTGTTGCGCAGGTAGCTGCGGCGCGCTTCCCAATCGGTGACGTGCACGGAGACGTAAAGTGGCGACAGGCCCATATTTTCGATGCGCCACCAGTCGTGCTCGCTCAGGTTGGTGAGGGTGACGTAGTGGCCAAAAAGGAAGCTGTAGCGATAATCGTCGTCTTTTATGTAAAGTGTGCGGCGAAAACGTGGAGCCATTTGCAGCACAAAGCAAAATTCGCACAAGTTATTGCAACGGCGGATGTCAGTATCGAAGGTGGGATGGGCAAATTCCAGGCCAAGCTGCTGGTTGTAGCGTCGTTTTGCCTCCACCGTGAGCAGTTCGCCACGCCGTCGCACGGTGAGGGCGAGCGCCTCTTCGGCGGCGTAAAACTGCACGTCAATTACGTCTTCGACGGGACGGCCGTTAATCGCCAGCAGTTCATCCCCGGCCAACAAGCCAATTTTGGCAGCCACGCTGCCCGGTTCTATGGCCACAATTTGGCCGCCAGTGAAGGTGTTGAGGTCTATTTCCTGAAAAAGTGGCATGGTTTTATCATCCGTGATCGCTTGCCAATCGTGATTTCAACCAGTTTACCGCAGATTACCATTGGCTTCACTGAAAAAACCACAGATTTCACAGATTACGTAGATTTTTTATACTGATAACCTTACGCTTTTGCACTTTTGCGTGAGCTTTTTGGTAGACTCATAGTTTATGGTTCACCGATTCGCGTAAGGCGCGGATGTTGCGCAGGGGGGTGGTGGTCATGGCCACACAGCCCGTGCCTAGCAGCAGGCGACGGCCGTTTACCTGTTCAATCGCATCTTTTACTTCGGCCAGCGTATTTTCTGGCGATTCCTGGTGCAGCGTCCAATGATCCACGCCACCGCTGGCCGCGCCTCGGAACTGTTTGAGCCCATCGCTGAGCGAGATGCCGGTCTCCCGGTCATGCCAGTTCAGCAGCTGTACCGGGTATTCAGCGATGAGATCAAACATCACCTCGGTACTGTGCAGATGGACCATGTTTAGCCATAAATCTTGTACGGCGCTAAGGATTTTTTGGTCGAACGGCCGTCCCCAAACCGCATACTCATCTCTGCTCAACAACGGGTAACGGGCGTGCTGGATGGCATAAAAAATGCCGTCAATGCCAATCTTTTTGGCTGCTTCGATAAAGCGCAGCGTGCTTGCCAAGATCACTTCTTGCCCCTGGCGGAACAGCTCCGGGTTTTGGCGCAGGTGCGTGCGCATCGGTTCGTGGTCGGCCAGATGCCTGGCCTGGGACAGCGGGGCAAAAATGGTCGCCAGCACGGGGACGGTGTCGCCAACGGCCGTTTTCACCAAACATAGCGCTTCTAACTGTGTGGCCAACATGCCCGTGTTCGGGTCAAGCGGTTGCAGCTTGGCCCAATCTTCCGCCTGCTGGATGGGGCGGTGCGTGTACTGCCGGGTGCCCTCGATGTGCCCCACCCAGCGGTCTTGCGCGCCCCAGTCCACCACCGAGTAGCTGCTGGCGGGGCCAACTTTTAGCACATCCCAATCGTAATCTTGCTGCCATTTCAGGTGGGCGGCAGCCAGGGCGTGGGCATCCTGGTCATCCCCCGGCCAATGCCGCCACAAAGCCACTGGCACCCGGTCGGGCGTTTGGCCATTGATGGTGGCTTCCAATCGTTTTCGTTTGCTTGAATTTGACATAATCACTCCTTTCGCCAATCTCTGTGCCAGCGTAGGCCGCGTGGGTAGTGGTTTTTGAGACGGCCGTTTACCCTTTTACCCCAGCCTAACACAAACCCATCCACCGACACCAGCAGCCAGCCATCTGGCCCTGCGTTGGCAATGTCCAGCCCCTGCCAGTATGCGGCGATTTCGTCCGAGTCGGCGGCAAAGTTGGCGGAGAGCGCGACCGCTTCCGGCTTTAGCGCCAGCGCCAGGGCGTGGTCGGGCCGGAAGTGCCCTTTGCGAATTTCCCCCAGCAGCAGCCCGTAGCGAATCAGGTGCAGCTTGCCGGTTTCCAAAGCGAGTTCGGGCAGCAGGTAGAGACGGCCGTTTACCAACAACAATCGCTCCTCTGCAAATTCTGTTTGCAAAACCTCATCGGCAAACGCCCGCCACACGGCCAATTCCTTCCTGCCCGGCGGCTTAGACCCCAAGGGTTTCCAAAACCCTTGGGGTCTCACGTTGTCAACGCGCTGCATCACAGCCACAAAATGCCCCTCGCCGGGGAACTGGTGCGGCCAGAGCCGGACGCACTTTTGCAGATTGTCATCCGCTAGCGACGAGTCCACCCAAGACGGCCGTCCCGCGCCAAACCCGGCAAAACGTGGCGGATCAATCAGTTCAAACTGGGGAAATTCGCGCAAAAAGCGGGCAATCACCGCCTCATCCTCTTCGGGCGAGAAGGTGCAGGTGGCGTATACCAGCCGCCCGCCGGGTTTGACGAGTTGGGCGGCGGTGTGTAGAACGGCCGTTTGCCGCCGCGAACAGGCCAGCACCATGCCCTTACTCCACTCGAAAGGGCCACTTTTACGGAACATGCCCTCGCCAGAGCACGGTGCATCCACCAAAACCCGATCAAAAATCGGGCCAAACTGTGCTGCCAAATGCTCCGGCTCCGCGCTGGTGATGAGGGCGTTGGTTGCGCCCCAGCGCTCCAGATTTTCCCCAAGCAGGCGGGCGCGGCCCGTGTGGACGTCGTTGGCCACCAGCAGCCCGCGCCTCTGCATGGCTGCCGCTAGATGAGTCGCCTTGCCGCCGGGCGCAGCCGCCAAATCCAGCACCAGCTCGCCCGGTTGCGCGTCCACAAAGCCGCCCACTACCATCGCCGACGGCTCTTGCAAATAGTACAGTCCCGCCGCGTGGTAGGGGTGGCTGCCCGGTCGGCTCTCGTCCGTCACCAGAAAGCCATCTGGCTCGTGCGCCCCCACTGCTTTCAGCGCAAAAGGCGAAAGGGTGCTAAAATCGGCAGCGCTCAGCTTGAGGGTGTTGACACGTAGGCCAACGGCCGTTTCCTCACCATAACTCTGGGCAAATTGATAAAATTCTTCCCCCAACAGCGCGGCCATCTTGGCCAAAAACTCCGGTGGGGCAGATTGATTGTTTGTTGACATAAATATTATTTTAGTTGAGTAATTGGGTAATTAGTAATTGACATAATTACCCAATTACTAATTACTCAATTACCCAAATGATTACCGAACTAATCCTACCGCAGGGCACGCTCCAACTGCCCGTTTTTTTGCCCGATGGCACCCAGGGCGTGGTGCGCACGCTGGACGCCCGCGATGTGGCCGAGGCGCACATTCAGGCGGTGCAGATGAACGTCTTTCACCTGATGCAGCGCCCTGGCTCCTCAACGATTCAGGCGCTGGGCGGTTTGCACCAGATGGCGGGCTGGGACCGGCCGATTTTCACCGATTCCGGCGGCTTTCAAGTGTATTCACTGCTGCGCCAAAACGCCAAAAGCGGCTCGATTAACGACAAGGGTGCCACCTTTCGCCCTGAAGGTTCCGACCGCAAGTTTAACCTGACGCCCGAAAAAAGCGTCCAGCTCCAGCTCAGCTACGGCTCCGACGTGGTGATTTGCCTGGACGATTGCACCCACGTGGATGACCCGCTGGCGGAGCAAGAAAAGTCGGTGGCGCGCACGGTGCAGTGGGCTGCCCGCTGCAAGGCGGAGTTTGAGAAGATTGTGGGGCAGCGACGGTTGGGGGATGGGGAACGGCCGTTGCTCATTGCCGTCGTACAGGGTGGGGCGGAACCCGATCTGCGCCGCCACTGTGCCGAGGAACTGCTGCAAATTGGCTTCGACGGCTACGGCTACGGCGGCTGGCCGCTGGATGCCGACGGCAATTTGCTCAGCGAGATGCTCCAGCTCACTCGCGAGCTGATTCCGCTGCAGTTTACACTGCACGCGCTCGGCGTGGGGCATCCGGCCAACGTCGTCGCCTGCGCCCGCATGGGTTACAATATTTTCGACAGCACCATGCCAACCCGTGATGCCCGACACGGCCGTCTCATGATTTTTACGACTGATCCGCGCTCTAGCCATCTAGATGAAGCTGGCAAATTCTTCCGCTACATTTACATCAAAGACAAAAAGCACGTCAAAACCCAGCAGCCGCTTTCCGAATTTTGCGACTGCCTGGCCTGCAACCGCTACAGCCTGGGTTACCTGCACCACCTGTACAACCTCAACGACGTGCTCTATCAGCGGCTGGCCACGCTGCACAACTTGCGCTTCATGACCATGCTCATGGAAAATTTACGCGGGGAGGATATTAAATAGGACGCTGATTTTCCTGATAAAAAAGATCAGGTGAATCAGGAAAATCAGCGTTCTATTCCTTTGTACGAAATGCCAGAAGAACTGCTTGAACAGCTAACGGAACAGGTTTTGCAGGGGGCAAAGTATCGCGAGATTGCGCCGGAGCTGGTGCGGCGCATTGGGGCGCAGGAGTTGGACAAGCGTCGCTCGCTCAAGGAAGCGGTGAAGGCGACCAAAAATAAGCTGCACCAGGTGGGTGGTGCGTACCAGCAGACAAAGCTGAATTATGAAAAAAGTTTAGATTTGTTGCGCGAAACGGCCGTTTCCCAACCCACCCAACTCCGCACCACCTGCCACCAACTGATGCAGGCCCACGCCTCCACCCGCGAACGCTTATCCATCCTTGATGAGTTTTACGAGACGATTTTTGCCGAACTGCCGCCTGTCCACACGGTGCTGGATTTGGCCTGCGGACTGAATCCGCTGGCGTATCCGTGGCTGCCGCTGCCAGGCGACGTTGAATTTACGGCCGTTGACATCTACGGCGACATGCTCAACTTTATTCAGGACTTTTTTGAGCTTGCGGGGGTGAACGGCCGTACCCAACAGCGCGACATCATCGGCAACCCACCCACCGAACCGTACGACTTGATTTTGCTGCTTAAAACGCTGCCCTGTTTGGAACAGGTGGATAAACACGCGGCGGTGAATTTGTTGGATGCCGTGAACGGCAGTTACCTGGTCATCAGCTACCCGGCGCAAAGTTTAGGCGGGCGCAGCAAGGGGATGGTAGAAAATTACACGGAGCAGTTTATGGGGTTGGTAAACGGCCGTAACTGGCAGCTTCACCGTTTTGAATTTGCAACTGAACTCGCCTTTTTAGTAAAAACAACAGCGTGACCAATTGCATCGTTGTCTATCTTACAATAATGCACCCCGCTTTTTCAGGTGAAAACCCATCTGGCCAAACCGTGTGCTTGTTGTAGCGCGCCCCGGTCAAATTGGCTCCTTCCAGATTAGCCTTTACCAACTTTGCCCAGCCCAGCCGCGCGTGTTGCAAATTGGCCTTTGCCAGATTTGCTCCTGAAAAATCCACCCAGTTCATATCTGCGCTCGCCAGGTTGGCCCGCGAAAAATCTGCATTTTGTAAAATTGCGCCATTCATGGTGGCTTCTGCCAGATTTGCCTCCTTCAAAATGGCATTTGTCATGATTGCGCCAATCAAATTTGCCTGAAAAAGGTTTACTCCCTGCATCTGGCTATCGCTCAAATCTGTCCATGCCAGATGCGATGCTTCCATATTCGCTTCTACCAAATACGCAGCGTGCAATTCTGCGCCTTCTAAATTCACCTGCGATAAATCGGTGTAAGACATATCTGTATAGCTTAAAATTGTTATTGGCTGTTCCGGTTGCACAACACCTTCATGTTCGAGCAAGCTTATACGCATTGCTTTAGCCCAGTTTCGAATACCTTCCCAATTTCGGAAATCACCTTGTGGGCCATCAGCCACCAGCAATTGGCGCTGAGGATCCAGGGAGCCTGCAAAAAGCCCTAAACCAATGGGCTTTATGTCTGGAACTAGATTCAACACAGGTTGCATGTATTTCAACACTGTGCCCCGATTTTCTTTTGTGTCATCTACCATCGTTAAGCAGGTAGTGAAGAAAGCCGCTGGCTTGCCTGGCAGGTCTGCCTTTATGCGCTGTAAACAGGCAACTGCTTCTGGCAACCAGCGTCCCATGCGGATGGAACTTCCTAAAATGATGCCGCTGTATAGAGAAACATTGGCTATTTGGCGCACATTTTGCACATTTGCGCTCAGCTCTTCACCCTCAATTTCAGCAGCAATGGCTTCTGCAACTTCGCGGGTGGAACCTGTGCCAGTGGCATAAGCAACCAGAATTCGTTTGCGCATGGTGATGCTCCTTGGTTTGTTGCTAGGTTTGGTTTTCCAACATTTTGAACTATACAACTGCTGGTCAGGTTCATCAATTGTTCAATTGTTTACCGATTTTATTCTATTTGAAAGGTTTGCGGGGTAGTCTGGGAAGTGGGAAGAAGGGATTGCATTCTCAGATGTTGGGTCACCTGGCACAACATCTGAGAATGCCACTATTTTCCTTCGCTGTCATCTCCCCTCCCTCTGTTTGACTTGGCAACTGTATAACCAGCCGTCGTCCGTGGCGATTTGTGACGCTTTGTGTTTTTGGGTTCCTAATGGCATTATGAGCGGAAACGGCCGTTGCCCCACACCTCGCTCAATTCCGAGTTCATTACTTTTTGATGGCAAATTTTCCGGGGTAAGGCTATTATTGCAGTTTGAAAGACCTGTCTTAACAAGTATTGTTAGTTTTCTCTACCATCATGCATGGAACGGCATATTTGTACCTTGCCCTTTTATGATGGTTGTTTGCCGCAGGCGGTTTGTTTTTATGAAGCAGAGCGCCGAAAATTGTATAGATATATGTCGCATAAACCCATAAACAAGAGCACCGAGCTTTTATCAGACCCAGAGCTCAATCAGATTCTGACAGATGAGTTGTCTTACCGACCCGTACCGTACCATACGGCTGATGAGCAAAAGATGCCTGTATGGCGCATTCGCCTTTCGCTTACCGCCGACAATCGCCAAAAGTTTGGTCTGGAAGTAAACGACGAAATTCATTTAGGGCGAGGCAAAAACGAGACAGATTTGGTTGATCTGACCCCGTACAATGCTGAACAGTATGGTGTATCGCGGCGGCACGTTGCTTTGCGCCCAACAGCATCGAACTTGTTTGTGGTAGATTTGGGGAGTACAAATGGCACGCGGCGCAACGGCCGTTCCATTGGTCTAAACACCCCTTACGCGCTGGCCGATGGCGATATTCTCACATTAGGCAACTTGCAGCTAACGGTGAATATTATTAAACGGCCGTATCTGCAAACGGCCCCCCTCAAAAACCGCCCCGATTTGGTAGACGCCCTGGCCCAGATTGGTAAAGCGATCACCTCACAACTCAATTTGGACGAAGTGCTTAACCAGGTCGTCACCACTGCCATGAGCCTCACCGCCGCTGGCGAAACCTCCATTTGGCTGGTAGATGAGGCTACTGGCGAACTGTTTTTGGAAGCACGCCTGGGCATTGATGACGCCCGCCTCCGTCGCACCCGGATGCCTATTGATGATGACACACCTGCTGGCCGCGTGATCAAAACTGGCAAAGCTTTGCGTACCAGCTCGGAGCTGGGCGAAGCTGCCCAGCAAATCATGACAGGCTACCTGGTAGAAGCGTTGGCTTACGTGCCCATCTCCTTGGGCGGGGTCACTTTTGGCGTGTTGGCATCGGCCCACCGTGAACCAGGCAAATCATTTGATGACCATGATGAAAAGCTGCTGGGCGCCATTGCCGATTACGCAGCCATTGCTATCCAAAACGCTCGCCTATACCTGGCTACCGACAAAGCGTTGGACGAGAGGGTGAAGGAACTGGCCGCGCTCAACGAGCTTTCACGCACCGTGTCTGCCTCGCTCAACATGGAAGAGGTGTATGATGTGTTGGTAGAACAGGTAAAACGGCACATGCCCGTCGCCGAGGTGCATATCTATTTACGTGATGAATTTAAGCCAGTTTTACGGCCGTTTGGTAACGTTTCTAAACTCCCCATTTATCCTTTGGGGCGAGGCATCTTGGGGCAAGTGGTTTCCCAAGGACAATCAATTATCACCAACAACATCGCTGCCTACCCAGGGTTTGATGAACAGCTAGACGTCATTGCTCCTCAGGCTGAAGCACCTATGGCGGCCGTTCCGCTCAAAGTAAAAGGAGACGTGGCTGGTGTACTGGTGCTGCATAGCCAGCCTGGCACGGTTTTTTCTGAGGAAGATGCGGCGCTGCTGCGCTCTTTTGCCAATCCGGTGGCAACGGCCGTTGAAAATGCACGCCTCTACGCAAATGTAGAACGTCAGCGCGGAGCCATTTTGGCGATGGGCAACACCTTGTCTGAACCCCTCACCATTTTAGATGATTTGGGCCATGTCCTTGTTTCTAACGATGCGGCACAGCGCCTGCTCAAATCCAACATGTCCCAATTTTTTGACGCAATTAGCAACAGCATTGGCCGAACGGTGGAGGTGAAAATTGGCGAAGAAACATACCTCTCTACCACCGAACACGTTGAGGGCATTGGCACCATTGCCATGATGCAAGACATCACTTACGTGAAAAAGCTGGAAGAAGACCGATCTGAATTTATGCACATGCTGTCGCACGATCTCAAAAATCCGCTGATGGCCGTAACCGGGTACGCCAATTTGCTAGAGCGCACAGAGTCATTGGGTGAGCGAGGCAAACGGTTTTTAAACGAGATCAACATTGCCGCCGACCGAATGCTGGACATGATCACCCACCTGCTCGACACCGTTGCACACGATGACGCCATTCAACTAGCCAGTGACCTGGTGGATATGGAACATATTGTCGCCCAGGTGCTGCGTGATACAGAAGGGGCGGCATTGGCAAAATCTATCAAGGTAACGGCCGTTTGCCAGGGCATCCCATACCAAATTGATGGCGACGGCTTACGTCTTTACCACATGGTTCTCAATCTGGTAGACAATGCCATCAAATATTCCCCAGAATCAACCAAGGTAACCGTTACCATCACCTACAACGACGACACTATTCTGCTTCAAGTGGCTGATCAAGGGCCTGGCATTCCTGAAACAGATTTGCCGCGCGTATTTGATAAGTTCTTCAGGGGCGTTCAGGAAGGTCTTTCCTCAAAAGGTTCTGGTGTGGGATTGGCTGCCGTTAAGGGGATTGTCACCGCCCACCGGGGCACCATTCGCGCCGAAAACTTACCTGATAACGGGGCCCAATTCATTGTGGAATTGCCCAGAGCGTTGCAAGTTTGAACCTGACCTGAAATTCCCGCAATCTTTATTGCCGCCGTAAGCCGATTTGGCTACTCTATGGGGCATGATTCCTTCTACCCACGATCAGCAAATTGAACATGCGCGACAAGCTGCCCAGGACGGCCGTTTCTGGGATGCCGTAGAACAATACACTGAAATCCTAGCCACCACCGACCCCCAAACCGACGATAGCAGCCGCAAAAATAACCGCCTCATCTGCCTGAAAGAGCGGGGCGATTTACTCAGTGAGCTGGGTGAACAACTGGCCGCCCTGGCCGCCTATGAGCAATATTACCTGGAATCTGGCAGCAGCCAGCACGCGGTTGAGGCGTTGGTGCTCATTGGCAATCGGTCGCGCGGGTTGGGGCAATTCGGCCGTTCGCACACCGCCTGCCAGGAAGCGTTAGATCTGGCCACCGCGCTCAACTACACGCCTGGCCGCGCTAAGGCGCTGGCTGCGCTGGGCAGTACCTGTTTGGTAGAAGGCAATGTCAGTCAAGCCGCTAGCTATTTGAACCAGGCCAACGCCTTGTTCGAACAACTCAATGACATTTATGGGCAGGTGCAATCCAACAACCAGATGGGCATTGCCCACGCCACAACGGGCCGCCTGCATCCTGCTATCCAAGCCTTCCAGAAAAGCATCTCCCTGGCGCGTCGGGTTAACCGCCGCAGCAGCCTCGTCGCTGCCCTAAACAACCTGGGAGAATGTTACCAATTGCTCTATGCCACTGAGCTGGCGCTGTCTTGTCATCGGGAAGGGTTGGCGCTGGCGCAGGAAGCAAACTTTCGTCTGTTAGAGGCGGATCTGTGCCGCAATTTGGGGCTGGATTTGGCCCAGCAGCAGCAGTGGGCAGAAAGTGAATCCTGGTTGCAGCACGCCCATTCGCTGGCTTTGGAAATTAAAGCGCCAGAAATTTACCTGCATACGCTGTATGCCCAGGCGCGGGTGGCTTACCAGCAAGACAAATTGAACGAAGGTGCGTTTGCCGACAAGCTGCTTGCCGCCACTTCGGAGCCGGGGCAATCTCGCTGGCACCGGGCCAACGGGCTGTATGCTTCTGGCTTATTTTGCCAATTGGCTGGTGAGCATGCAGCGGCAGAGGAGATGTGGCAGCAGGCGATCTTTTTGGCGCACGAAACGGAGAACCGGGTGCTGCTGTGGCAGCTTCACGCGGCATTGGCCCAAATTGCCCAACAGCCTACGCTGGCGACCGTCCACAATCGCATTGCGGCAGAGGTGATTCAGCAAATCGCTGAACCGTTTACAGATGAGGCGCTTAAGCTGCAATTTTTAGAGGCTCCGGCGGTTACGGCCGTTCTCACCCAACTCCCCAACGAAAAGTAAATTACTCCCCAACGCCTGCAAATAAATCTTTTTCGCGGAAACCGTCTGGCGTGGACGGGAATGCGCGGATGAAGCTGTCGCGGGAAAACAGCAGCTTTTGGATCGGTTTGGGCATCCAGCTTAACGCTCCGCCACCACCCTGGCTGGCGTGGGCCGCGCTGGCCGCTTGCTTCGCCTCCCAATAAGCTCGATAGTTGATGAAAGTGTGCAGCCTTTTGCGGTCTACGCCGACACGGGTCATGTCAATGTCCTGGTTACGGCCGAATTTAGTGGGGTCTTGCCCGCGTAACCGAAAAATGAAGACCAGGAATTTGACCCAGGTGTTGGGGAAGGCAGTAAAGTAAAGCCGCTGCGGTTGGTATGGCGCAGGGCCAATGTCGGGAAATTGTTTCGGGTCGCCAGCGGCGTGGAACGCGGGTACGGTAATCTTCCAGCATTGGATGTGGTCTGGATGGAAGTAGCCGCCTGTCTCGTCGTGGGTGATGATGACTTGCGGCCGTAGTTCCCGAATGAGCTTCACAACGCGGCCAATCGCCTCGTGTTCGTCTGCCTGCACAAAGGCGTCCGGGTGGTCGTTGGCCGGGTCGTTGATGTAACCGGAATCCCGATAGCCCAGGGTGTGCAGCGTTGCGCCGAGGTGGGAAACGGCCGTTTCTAACTCCCCAGCCCGCACCTCAGCCAGCTTTTCGCGGGCATCTTCAAACCCAGCGGCTACAGAACCAGCCGCGCCATCGGTTGCGATGGCAATATGGACATCTACGCCCTCTGCGGCGTAGCGAGCAAAGGTGCCGCCAGGGCCAAATGATTCATCATCGGGGTGGGCTAGCACGGCGAGTAAGGTTCTTTTTGGCATATTTTTAGTGAAAAGTGAAAAGTAAAAAGTGAAAAGTTTTGTTCTTTTTACTTATCACTTTTCACTTTTTACTCCAAATCCTCATTCAGTGTGAAAAATCTGCATCATCGGCAGCAAGGGAACCAGGCGCACCGTTTGCAGGGGATGACGGGTGTTGGGCAGCACCAGCAGTTCGCCGTTTGGCAGGGCGCGGCTCAGGCGAAATGCTTCCGGCAGCAGCACCAGCTCATCCCGGTCGCCGACGCTCACCAGAACGGGCACCTGCACATTTTTTAGCAACCGTTCGGCAATGCCGCCTTCCACCAGGCTCACGGTGAGTTCGGCCGCCTGCCGCACCAGGGTGCGCCACTGCCGTCCGCCGTGCTCTTTTACCAGCTGGTCGGCGTAGGTGGGTACTTTTTCAGCCATCACGTCTGGATTTAGCTGCTGCACCATCTGCCCGGCGGATTCGGCCGTCCAGTAAAATTTGGTGGCGTGCATCAGCAAGGTGGCCACGCGGCGGGGCTGGCGCATGGCCATCATCAAGCCCAGGTAGCCGCCCAGACTGTACCCGGCAATGTGCAGTCGCTCGATTTTTAGCGCATCCAGCAGGCCGATCATATCCTCGGCCATTTGGGTGACGTTGAGGGTAGGGGCGTTGTTTTGGGAACGGCCGTGTCCGCGTAAATCCACCAGCAACAGTTGAAACTGTTCGGATAGCGGTTTAAGAAACGGCCGCCACTGGCTGCTAATCGCCCCCAAAAGGCCGGGCAGCAGCAGCAAATGCGGTTTATTGGGGTCACCGCCATATTGTTCAAAATTGATTTCGGAGCCGTCGGGGGCTGTCCAGGTTGTCATTTGTACATCCTCCTGCAAAGTTTATTCCAGTACGGTTATCTAGTTTCTAATAAAAACTGCGTGACATTAAAAACTAACCGCAGATTTCACAGATTTCGCAGATTTTGTGCCTCATAATCTGCCAAATCTGCGTTATTCTGTGGATTGGTTCTTATTTCCGATATTGTATAGTGCCACCACAAAACCGATGGCGTGGGTGTTGGTGTGAGAAAGGCTGATGTCCCAGGTGGCCCACCCTTTGCTGGTCGCCAGCGCTTTGGCCTGATTGTGCAGATGCAGTTCCGGCTTGCCGCGTCCGTCGCAGACCACTTCCACATCGGTCCAGCGAATGTCGCCGATGCCAGTGCCCAGCGCCTTGCCCACCGCTTCTTTGATGGCAAAACGACCCGCGAGACTGGGAAAACGGCCGTTACAATACCCAATCTCCTGTGCCGTAAAAAACCGCTGCAAAAAGCGGTCGCCGTGCCGGGCAATGCCCCGCTCAATCCGGGCTATTTCAATCATGTCTACACCAACGGCTAGCATAAGGTACCCAGGTTTGTTTTGGGTAATTGGTAACTGGTAATTGGTAATTACTTAATTACCAATTACCAGTTACCAATTACCAATTACGAATTACTCCGCTTCCGGCCCAGCGATGGCAATGCCCAAATGCTCCGTGCTGAGATATTTTTGCGCGGCGGCCTGCACGTCGTCGGGGGTGATGGCCTGCACCAGGTCGGGGAATTGGAGCAGATAATCCAGTCCCCAGCCGTACAGCTCCATATCGGTAATGACGCTGGCCAGGCCGCTGCTGGTTTCCAGCCCGACGGGCAGGCTGCCGATGCGGTACGCCTGGCTGTTGGCCAGTTCGTCGGCGGGCACCGGCTCGTTTTGGATGCGGGCGATCTCGTCCAAAATGCTGCTGGTGGCCTGCTCCACTTTGTCTGGGCTGACGCCCGCAGCGGCCAGCCACGCACCAGGCCCCAGCCCGCCTTGCAAGCTGCTGTAGGCGTAGTAGGCCAGCCCTTGCGCCTCGCGCACGTTTTTGCCGATGCGCCCCATCATGCCAAAAACGCCCAGCACGGTGTTCATCAGGCTGGCGGCCAGATAATCTGGCGCGGCGCGGGTGGGGCCGGGGCGGCCGAGGGCGATGTCGCTTTGGTATTTGTCTGGCATGACGTGGTGGTGGTGCAGACGGCCGTTTACCATCACCAATTCCGGCAGTTCAGGTAGCGCTTGCTGGGCTGGATTGTGCCAATCGCCCAGCGTTTGCTGCACTTTGGCCACCGCCTGGGCGGGCGTCAGCGCCCCCACAAAGCAGATGACCATCCCCATCGGGCCGTAGTAATTGGCGTGGAACTGCTGCGCGTGGGCCACGGTGAGGCTGGGGATGGATTGGAACGTGCCGGTTTGGGAACGGCCGTACGGGTGGTTGGGGTAGATCAGTTCACGCAGGGTGCGGCTGGCCATTTGCTGGGTGTCGTTGGCCCGCATTTGCAGGGCGGTAATGATTTGCCCCTTGAGCTGGTTGAGCTGCGGCTCTGGAAAAGTGGGCTGGCGCAGCACGCTGGCCAGTAAATCCAGCACCAAATCGGCATCTTCGGTGAGGGATTGGGCGGAAAAGGAGGTGAGGTGGTAGCCGCTGCTGATGCTCAGGTCTGCGCCGACGGCTTCCAGCTTTTCGTAAATGTCGTCGAAACTGTAATTTTGGCTGCCACGCATGAGGGAAACGGCCGTTAAGTTAGCCAATCCGCTGAATTCGGCCGTTTCTGCCAGCGCGCCAGCAAGCAAATAGCCCTCAACCGTCACCGATTGGGAGCCAGGGCGTTCATAAACCAGCACCGTGATGCCGTTGGGCAATGTTTCGCGGTGGATGGTGGTGCTGCTGGGGTAGTTGTGAGAGTTGGTCATAGTTCTTTGTTTGCAAGTCTGCGAGTGTGCAAGTTTGCAAGTGAGTGCGTTTGGTACTTGCATACTTGCCACTTGCCTACTTGCACACTGATATTAACATTTACACCGTCCCCCACCAAATGCCGGTGCATTCTGGCAGGATGGTTAACTGTTCCGCCAGGATGAGGTCCGCCAGCTCGTCGCCGAAGAAAAAGCGGGTGAGGTAAGCCGCCTCTTCCGGGGATTGGAACTGGTAGTCGGTGCGAATCCAGGCGTGGTGGAGCTGGTAGGTTGCGGTCCACCAGTCGTATAGTGCTGCCAGTTGCGGCGTGGGTGGGGTTGGTTCTGTAAAGCCCGTGCCGAGCGTTTCTAGCAGGATAAATGTGCCGCCGGGCTTGAGGATGCGCTGCATTTCGGCAATCATCTGCCCCACTTCATGCCGCCAGCTATCGGGGAACCAGCCGCAGGCGTGGGCAAAGCTCCATCCTTCGATGGCGATGTCGGCGCTGTGGCTGGGCAGGGGGAGGTTGGCGTTGTCGGCGTGGTGCAGCTGCCAATTTTGCCAGCCGCCTTCGCGCAGTTTGCGTTCGGCGACGGTGAGCATGTGGGCGGAGCCGTCGCTGGCGTGGATAAAGTCTACGAGCGGAGCCAGCATACAGGTGAGCCGCCCGGTGCCTGCGCCGAATTCGACGATTTGTTGGTGGGTAAACGGCCGTATCCTCTCCAGCGCTGGCAGCAAATTCCCCATGTAATCTTCCGGGGCAATCATTGCCTCATATGCTTCTGCTTTGGTAGCGTAAATCGTTTTGAAATCCATAGTTCGGTAATTTGTAAAAGTAATTGGAAATTTTTAGCCGCGATTACCCAATTACGAATTACTCAATTACATCTCCTTTTTTTGCATATTCTATTTCAAAAAATGCTTCCAGTTCGGCCAGCTTTTCGTCGCGGCCCAGCACAATGAGCGTATCGCCTTCCTCCAAAATGGTGGAGGATGCGGTGCCCAGCCGCACACGGGGACTGCCTTCGTTCGTACGGTACTCTACCAGACCAATGACGTTCAAATCAAAGCGGCGGCGAAAATCAATATCAATGAGCGTTCGGTTGGCCCAGCGGGCAGGAATGGAAAGCCGTCGCACGCTGACGCCGGGTAAAATTTGGCGGCTCTCGTACGTCTCGCGTTGGGTACGGTAGATCGTTTGCTCGTGGGCCAAAATGGTGCCGATGACCATCATGAACAGGGCCGGCACCATGTACACCGAGCCGAACGCCTCGACGGCAAACAAAATGGCTGCCAGAGGCACGTTGGCAATGGAAACCAGGCTGGCGACCATTGCCGGAACGATGAGCACCATTGGTTCATAATTGAAAATATTTGCCAGGATCGAGGCGACCATCGTGCCAAAAAAGAGGGTGGGCACCAGCAAGCCTGCGCTGCCGCCAGAGGTAATTGTGGCCAAAGTAGCGATCATTTTGGCTACCAGGGCAATCAGGGCGACGGCAATGGTTAGTTCACCAGCAAAAGCCATATTTACCACGGATTCACCCGGCCCTAAAACCAGTTCCAGGCCGTGTTCGGTCAGGTTGAAATAGTGCGTGGCGTAATGAACAGTGATGGCTATCAGCCCGGTTACGAAGGCACCCAGCAGGTGGCGTCGCCAAATGTTTGGTTGCCGATCGTAAAAGCCATGCTCAAAGCTGACGCGCAACCGCCGAAAATATTGACTGACGAGTGAGACGACCACGCCTAGCAGTATCAAAATGGCAAAATAGGGCAAGGTTGAAGGGGGTACGTAAATCAGATCTGTCTCAAACGGTACAGGATGCCCCTCAGTAACCAAATCGGTGAGGAAGAAGGCGACCATGGCGGAGATGAGGGCATAGACAAGCTTTTCGATGACGGGGCGGTAGCGGTACATCACTTCGGAGGCGAAGAAGGCGGCGGCAAAGGGGGTGCCGAGCAGCACGGCTACGGCCGCTGCGATGCCGCTTAGCTGGGCAGTTTGCAGATGGTCGGTGCGGTCGGGCTGCCACCAGCGCCAAAAGCGGGCGATGAGGGTTAATTTTTTGCTGCCGGTTTGGGTGATGGTACGAGGTTTGAATAGCCCCGCAGCGACGCTTTCGCCAATGAGGGTGACGCTAGCTTCCAGCCCGCCGCTACCGCCGCTGCCCAGGGTGGCGAGTGTGGCCAGGAATTTGCGGATGGCCAGAGAGAAGGTAGGCAGTTCCCAGCGCACTTCGACACCTTCTTGCCCGGTGAGGGCTTGCTCAAATGAAGGCTCGGAGGTGTAGTAAAGCGAGATGGCGCGTTCCATGCCGTCGCCTTCTACGTCGTTGAGTTCGTGGATGTGGCCTTGTTTGTCACGGTAATGGAGGGTAGACGGCCGTATCTGCGCCAACCAGGCTACGATGAAAGCCCCTAACAACAGGGGGATAAACAGGAGCCAGGGAGAGGGGCCGCTTTCTAGCAAATGGAGTGTTGTTTCAAACAGCCAATGTACGGCCGTTTTCAAACTAAACACAATCGCCCATACCACCACGCCAATGATGACTGACTGGATAGCGAGACGCTGCTCTTCTTCATCAAAATACTTCGGTAAGTTACGGACGATGTTGAGGTGTTTCAGTGCGTCCAGGAGTGCGTTGCCAATAGATCTCATAGTAATTGGGTAATTGAGGTGATCAATGACTTCTTACTGGTTTAGTCTCGTTGCTTCCGGTTCGTAGTAGCCGACTGTGCGTTGAGACGGCCGTAAATAAGCTTTTCTGACCCGCTCAATATCATCCAGCGTGATCTGGCTTAGTCGGTCAAGCACAGTCTCGTACCAGGTGTAATCTCCAACCACCGCCTCCGTCATGCCCAATAGCTGTGCCTGCCCGGTGATACTTTCACCAGCCAATACAAACTCCGCTTTAGCCCGCTTTAGCGCCTTGGCCAATTCCAGCTCATTGATTGGCTCTGTTTCCAGCCGAGCCAATTCCGCATCTAGCGCTGCTTCCACTTCAGACAGTGAGCGCCCAGCCTGCACCACCGCATTAATGGTGTACAGGAACGGATCGCTGGTTGGGGTGAGGCCACCGTAGGCGCTGGCTGCCAGTTCGGTATTGACCAGTGCTTTGTACAGGCGAGAGCTTTTATTGCTACCCCCACCGCCAAACATGCCCAGGCTGCTGCCGCCTGCAAAAGCCGCATTCAGCAGCGCCAAAGGCAAATAATCTGGATCAGATGCGGCCGGAGCGCGGTAAGCGACGGTGAGGTAAGCTGTATCTCCAGGCCCTTGCACAATGGTGCGCCGCTCGCCTTTTTGTTCTGGCTCTTGCCGCAAAATGGGGCCAGATGGTTCGCCAGAGGGTAAATTGCCAAACTGGTTTTCGATTTTGACCAGCATTTCTTCCTGGGAAAAATCGCCTACGGCCACAACAATGGCATTGTTAGGTACGTAATATCGTTGGTAATGCCCATACAGGTCCGTGCGGGTCATGGTGGTCAGGTCAGCTAAATCGCCAATCACTTCATGATGGTACGGATGCACCCGAAAGGCGGCGGAGGTTAGCTCCTCCATCAGCTGGAAATTCGGATCGTTTTCATACATTTGCCGCTCAGAGATGATGACAGTGCGCTCCGACTCCACCTCTTCTGGCTCCATGAGCGTATTTGCCATGCGGTCAGCTTCTAGCTGGATGGCCAGGTCAATTTTGTGGCTGGGCATTGTCTCATAATACGCGGTGAAATCAATCCAGGTGAAAGCGTTCCAATAGCCTCCCTCGCGGGAAACCAGACTGTCTAACGTACCATTGGGGAAGGTGGGGGTGCCTTTGAACATCATGTGCTCAACCCAATGGGAGATGCCCGTGTTGCCTGGCGTTTCCTGGCGGCTGCCGACGCGGTACCAAACCATAAAACTGGCAACGGGGGCGTGGTGCATCTCTTTTAGCACAACGGTGAGTCCGTTGTGCAGGGTTGTTTTGTGAACCGAATTTGTCATGAACTGTCCTTTGTCGCATTTGTTGCTGCATTTTGCAGGATGTTGCATTATAACAATGGATGGGTATTGAGTAAAAAAGGAGGCGATTTGGCATGGCCTGGATTAGAGAAATTTACTTAAACGAAGCGACTGGCTTGCTCAAGCGGCAGCTGAATGCCGCTATCAAGCGGGCGGGGCGCATTTGGAATATTGTGCAGGTAATGAGCATCAACGAAATGGCGCTCAAGGACAGCATTAAGTTTTACCAGGCGGTGATGGCGGGAGAGTCGCCGCTGACGCGCTCCCAAAGGGAAATGCTGGCGGTGGTGGTTTCGGTTGAGAACAACTGCCATTACTGACATCAGGCTCATGCCCACGATCTCCGGGTTGAGATCGAAGCTGAGATTCCTGATGGCGCGGAAGCAGATGCGTATGTCCATGCGCTGGTGCGGGATTGGCGCAGTGCGCCGCTAACGTTAGCGGACCGGGCGTTGTGTGAGCTGGCTGCCAAGCTCACCCGCCACAATGACCAGATGACGTCCAGCGATCTAGATGCGCTGCGGGCGCACGGCTTTGACGACCGAGCGATTCATGATGCGGTGCAGGTAATTGGGTATTTCAACTACATCAACCGCATTGCGCATGGGTTGGGTGTGGAGCCAGAAACGTTTGTACGGCCGTGGGGCAAACCTAACAGTTGATGTATTTAATTGGATTTTGGTTGCCGAGGGTGATGTAGTTTTCCACACTGCCGCCAACGTAATGTTGCATTGCAGAAGACACTTTCCCTTCGAAGCGCCATCTTTGCCTTATTTTTTGGTTTGGGCTGCGTGCCTCCACGGGAAACCAATGGTGAATTTCATAAACCTGTCGCACAATACCATCATATACGGCGAAGGCAAAATTGGCTTTCTCCCTTCTTTTGCCAACCACCCAATTGCCGCGTGTTATTTCATAAAGCGCGGCCGCTTCCATTCCCCGGCGAAACAGACGATTTACCGTAATTAATATGGCTGGTTCATGAATTTCAATTTGAGGCGCTTCATACAGTGCAATGACATCTGTGACGGTCATCTGTCCCCTATCATTCGATTGCTGGCCAGATACTTTGTTTGTCAAAACGTCTAGCCCAATAAAATCAATCAACGAAGCTTCAACTTCGTAAGCTTCTTTTTCAGTCAGCCCATGCCGATGAATGCGATGTCGAACTTGCAAACCTTGTTGATGAATTTCTCGAATTTTGCCTAGCTTGTCGCTTTCTTTGGGGGATTTTAGAGCAAATTCAAGATGGGCGAAGATGCGGTTGCCAGTTCCTTTGCCAACATAGAAAATTTGATCTGTCTCTGGATCAATCAAAAAATAGACGTAAAAGCCGAGCTTTTCGGTTACGGAAGCTGAAAATCTTTTAGCGATGCTCATATTTTGAAAACAAAATCCATTTAGCTATTGATCCCTAATTTCTATACCCGCCAAATTCTCCAGGGCTTTGACAAGGGCGTGGTTGCCCTCCAGACCGAGGCCTTGCTGCTGAAGGGTGCGGTACAAATTGAAGACCATGCCCGTACCGAGCATGGGCACACCCATCTGATCGGCGGCTTCTAGCACGAGGCGCAAATCTTTTTGCTGCAAATCAATGGTAAAACCGGGTCGCCAATCCCGGTCCACCACCTGTGGGCCGCGATAGCTGAGCATCCAACTGCCCGCCGCGCCCTGGGCAACAGCTTCAATTGTCTTGTGCAAATCCAGGCCGCCTGCCTGGGCAAAGAGCAGCGCCTCGCTCACGCCCAACATGGTGACGACGACCAAAATTTGGTTAACCAGCTTCACTGTTTGCCCAGCGCCGATGGCCCCGACGTGGGTAATTGTTTTGCCCATTGCTTCAAAAACTGGCATGGCGCGGGCGACTTGTTCTGCATCGCCACCCACCATGATGCTGAGGGTGCCGTTTGCTGCGCCCTCGCTGCCGCCGCTGATGGGGGCATCCAGCATGTGGACGTTTCGGTCGGCAAATGCTCTGGCTAAACGGCGGGTAATTTCTGGGCTAATGGTGCTCATGTCAATGACCAGATCGCCGGCCTTGGCACCGAAGATGACGCCGTTGGCCTGGAGCATGACGTGCTCTACGTCTGGCGTGTCGCTGACGCAGGTGATGATGATGGTGGCGTGGCTGGCGACATCGGCCGGGCTGGTGGCAGCGTGGGCACCCAGTTCAAGAAGAGGATCCATTTTGGGGTGGGTGCGGTTCCAGATGTAAACTTCAAACCCTTTTTGTAGCAGGTTGCGTACCATGCCCTGGCCCATGATGCCCAGGCCAATAAATCCGATTTTTTCGCTCATGAGATGCTCCTTTGAGGTGATCAACGCAGAGGCGCAGAGGCGCGGAGAAAGAGTCTGCGTTTGTGGTAGGTTTGGGGCAATTATGCTTGGGGGAGAAACGGCCGTCAAGGCAAAAAGACCCTAAGGGTTTAACTGTCAGCACATTTGGAGAACCTGGCCAAACCCTTAGGGTCAAAAATAGTTATACGGTGCGAATGTCTATGATTTCGTCTACGACGGGTTCCACGACGGCACGTACTTTGGCTTCATCCAGCCGCCGCACTTTGAAGGTGACAATCCGGTTGGAGGCTGCATCGCCAGAAAATTCGCCAAAGGCGAGGAAGCTGCCGTCTGCATTGGCGACAGCCTGGGTGATTTTGGCTAAAACACCAATTTTTTCGGGGACAACGGCCGTTACCCGCACACCCTGGTCCCGCGCACCCATCAGCTCCAACAGCATCTTGAACAGGTCTGTTTCGGTGATCAGACCAATCACATCCCCGTTTTTAACGACAGGCAGCCCCCCGACTTTGTTGTCTACCATGATTCGGGCTGCCTCTTCAATGGGCATATCCTCGGTGATGGTCAGCACATCCTTGGTCATCACGTCTTTAATCCTGATCCGGCTAACCAGGTAGTTGATCTCCCAAATGCTAAGGCTGGTCGCATCTGAGGGAGACGCGTTGAGCAAATCTTTATCAGAGACGATACCGACAAGACGGCCGTTTTCATCCACTACTGGCGTACGGCGAATGCGTTCCTGCTGCATCAATTTCAAACAATCCGTTACCGACATATCCGGCGAAACAGTAATGACTGGTGTTGACATGCGTCGATTTACTAACATGTAAAACTCCTTGCTAAAAAGTGTGAAAAACGTGGTTGATAATTTTGTTATAAACCCAGGTAAGCAGAACGAACATGCTCATCCTGAGCCAGCTCACGGCTGGGACCCTCCAATTCTACCTTGCCATGTGCCAGAACAAAAGCATAATCGCTAACTGCCAGCGCCATTTGCACATTTTGCTCAACCAACATCATCGTTAGGCCCTGCTCCTTGAGCAATTTTAAGCTTTGAAACAGGTCCAGCACCAAAACCGGAGCCAAA
Organism: Ardenticatenaceae bacterium; assembly: GCA_020634455.1. Lineage (GTDB taxonomy): Bacteria > Chloroflexota > Anaerolineae > Promineifilales > Promineifilaceae > Leptofilum. Next base: position 499,529 of record JACKBQ010000002.1, read on the forward strand.
CCCAGCGACAATTCATCAATCATCAGCACAATGGGATTAGCCATGATGCCCCGCGCCACAGCCAGCATTTGCTGCTCGCCACCGCTCATCGTGCCCGCTTTTTGAGCGCGACGTTCCTTAAGCCGGGGAAACATTTCGTAAACCAGTTCCAGGTTTTTTTGGATATGTGGACGGGCACGCTTGGGTGAAGCGCCCATTTCCAGATTTTCCTCAACGGACATGTCGGTAAAAAGCTGCCGCCCCTCTGGCACCAGCACCACGCCCATCTCCGCTTTGGCGTGCGCCGACAAGTTGCTGATGTCCTGCCCATTGAACCAGACGGAGCCGGCCCACGGCTTGATTTGCCCCATGACGGTGCGCATGGTGGTGGTTTTCCCTGCACCGTTTGCGCCCACCAGTGAAGTCAGCTTCCCTTCTTCCAGCGCAATGCTAGTTCCCCAGAGGATTTGTACTTCACCATACCCGGAGGTGATGTCCCGAATTTCTAGTAATGCCATAATCTTTTCTCCCTTGTTTTTGGGACGCGGATGAACGCGGATAAACACGGATTAAATCTAGTAAGTGGTCTGATTGCGGACATGAACTCTCCTTTCCACTACTCGGTCATCAACCGTTCAGCCAGTTTGGGATCGCCCAGATACGCTTCGATCACTTTTTCATTGTTGGCCACTTCTTCGGGGGTACCTTCGGCAATCTGACGGCCGTAATCCAGCACCAGCAGCCGGTCAGACACATTCATGATGGCATGCATCACATGCTCGATCATGATGATGGTCACCCCACGCTCGTCCCGAATCTTCTTCACAATGTCCACCATCATGGCAATTTCCGATGGATTTAGCCCGGCCAGCACCTCATCCAGCAGCAGCAGATACGGCCGTGCCGCCAGCGCCCGCGCCATTTCCAGCCGCTTCTTCTGCCCCACGTTCAAGCTGCCAGCCAACTGGTCAGACCGTTCCGCCAGGCGCACAAAGGCCAGCACCTCATCGGCAATCTCGCCAGCGCTGGGCAGACGGTGGTTTTCCCGACCAAAACAGGCCCCCACCATCACATTTTCGCGCACGGTGAGTTCATTTAACGGCCGTACAATCTGGTGGGTCCGGGCCATGCCCCGATGTGCCATCAGGTATGCCTTGCTGCCCGTCACATCTTCACCTCGGAACGTCACACGGCCGTCTGTCGGCTCATACACCCCACTGATGCAGTTAAACAGCGTCGTTTTGCCCGCACCATTCGGCCCAATCAGCCCCAAAATCTGCCCTTCCGGCAAATCAAACGTTACGTCAGCCAGCGCTTGCAACCCGCCAAACCGCTTGCCGACCCCTTCAACCTGTAAAATCATTGCAAAGCCCTCCGTAACACCGGCACCCGATTGCGCAGCCAGCCAACCACACCCGCTGGCACAAACAGCACAATCACCAGCAGCAAAGCCCCGGCCACCGCCAGCTGAATATCCTTAAAGATGGGACTTGTCAGCAAAAAGCCGCGCAAGCTTTGGTACCCGTATGCGCCCAAAATTGGCCCCATCACCGTGCCCTGCCCGCCCAACATCACCATCACAATCATTTCGATGGAAAAGTGTAGTCGGAAGGCAGGCGCAGGTTCGATACTGCCGTTCTTGAAGAAAAACAGCACGCCCAACATGCCCGGAATGATGGCCGAAAGCACGTACGCCCACGTTTTGGCATTGGGGGCATTGACGCCCATTACTTCGGCCGCATCTTCATCTTCGCGAATAGCCAGCAAGCCCAGGCCAAACTTGGAGGTGCGCACCAGGTAGCTCATGATGAGCACCACAAACGTGAGCCCGGCCAAAACATAGTAAGCCAGCCACAGCGCCTCGCCCGGCCCGCCGTAATCGCGGTACACCGAGAAGTTGAGCGTCATGCCCACCGGACCGCCAAACGGTTCAAAGTTGTTGATAAAGGCACGCATCGCTTCGTTAATTCCGATGGTGGCCAGGGCAAAGTAGCCGCCGCGCAGCCGCAAAATCGCCTTGCCCAGCAAAAAGGCCAGCACGCCCGCGCTAACGCCACCCGCCAGCATCGAAATCCACAGCGACATGCCCTGGGCACTCATCAGGTAAAAGCCGACGTAACCGCCCAGGCCAAAGAAAACCACATGGCCAAAGCTGACGTAGCCGGTGTAGCCCAGCAAAATGTTCAGGCTGGAAGCCAGCGCTACGGAAAGTAGAATCGTAAAGGTGGTTTCGCGCGTGATGTCTTTGCCGGTGATGATGGGCCAGGCCACCAGAATGAGCAGCACGCCAATGGTAACAATGAGGCCCAGATATTTGCGTAATGTACTCATTTTCTCGCTCCAAATAAGCCCTGCGGCCGTACCAGCAAAATCAGCACAAACAGCAGGAATTCCAGCACCGGCACCCAGGTGGTGGGCATAAAGGCGGGAATGATGCCCTCCAGCATGCCCAAAATCAGCCCGCCCAGCAGCGCCCCCACCGGATTCCCCAACCCGCCCAGCACGCCGATGACAAAGCTCTTCAGCTCATACACGCCGCCAGCCAGGATGGTGAACGGGAAGAAGGTGGCAATCAAACCGCCAGCGATAGCCGCCAGCATTGTGCCCAGGCCAAAGCTAAGCGCCAAAATTTGGGCGGAAGGCACGCCCATCAGCTCAGCAGCGTCTTTGTTGTTGGCCACGGCGCGGATGTAGCGACCGGGCCGCGTGCGGTAAAGGAAAAGGTATAGCCCGCCCGTCACAGCCACCGCCAAAACGGCTGCTACCAACCGCGTTCCCAACAACGTCACCGGCCCCAGCGAGAGGCTGCCCAGTGAAAAGTCCACATTGCGGGGAGAAGCAGAGAAAGCGGCCGTTCCCAGCCCAATAATGATCATGTTGATCGAAAACGTCGCCAGCAGGGTGGAAAGGTGCGGCGCGTCAATCACCCGGTGCACCGCCACAAAGTAGATGAGGATGCCTAGGAGCAGCCCCAAAATGGCCACCAGCACCAGCGCCACGTACGGATTCAAGCCAAAAATGCTAAAAATAAAGTAGAGGCTAAACATCCCCAGGGCGATGATCGGGCCGTGGGCCAGATTGATCACGTTCATCACGCCCCAGATGAGGGTTAGCCCCATGGCCGCAATGCCGTAAACAAACCCTAGCAGCAGCCCATCAATCAGGGAGGCAATAATTAAATCGAAGCTAATTTGCATAGAAATTTCTCCGGTTATAGATGAAAACAGATGGAGAGTATTATTTGGAAAAGGCGCGGCAGTCATGGCACCTGCTGATGAAGTGCCGTTAGTCGCCAAACTGGACTACCGCGCCTTTTAGATGAGCCAGGATCGGGCCATTTTGCTTAAGGCAGAGCTTCAATGACTACTGGAAAATGAGCCAATCCAGCAATAACTTACGGCATTGGATATAGCGTTTCGGCCGTAGCGCCTTCAGCGGGCCACACTACTTGCTTGGCCAAACCGTTGCCATCATCCTGCCACTGAATGTAAACCATCGAGTGACCAATTTGCAGACCGTGTGCTTCGGCTGTGGTATCAAATTTGATGTGGCCGAAGAAGGTGAGTAAATCCATCGCGTCCAAAGCTGCACCGACGGCTGCCGGGTCAGTTGAATCAGCATCCATAATCGCTTTTTGCAGAATGAGCCCGGCGGCATAACCACCAGCCGAATGGTAAGATGGCTCTTCACCATCGTAGGCAGCTTCATAGGCGGCCACAAAGGCGTCACTCTCGATGCCGTACCATTCCAGCCCAGCCTCAGCGGCAGAGGCAGCGGTAAAGGCGGCTTGAGGTTCCCACTGGCTGGGGCCAATGACGCCAACGGCCGCTTCGCCCAGATCGGCAAAATCAGGTTCTGGGGGCGCTACCAACAAAGTAAAGAAACCCACATCAATGCTCTTCTCGTTGAGCTGGCGGGCAAAGGTGCTGCCGTCCTGGAAGTGGCCGCCGCCCAAAATGGCGTCGGGCGCAGCATCCTGGATTTTGTTGATGAAGGGGCCAAAGTCGGTGGTTTCGGGATCGTATCCTTCATGCAGCACCACTTCGTAGCCCAGACTTTCGGCATAGGTCTTCGCCGCTTCAACGACGTCCGTGGAGAATTTGCTGTTTTCGTACACGAACGCGATTTTGCTCACGTCGGGGTCAAGCGTTTGCAGGAGGTCAATCGCGCCAGTTAGGTAGCGGCTGGCGGGGGTGTATGCCTGGTAAACGGTGGTGAGCCCTTGTTTGTAGGTGTCATCGGAGGCCGCACCAGTGGTAATCATCACTTTGCCATATTGTTCGGCGATAACGGCGGAAGCGGCCGTTAATCCACTGGAATACGGGCTGATGAGGAAGTCTGCATTGTCCTCGGTGGCGAGACGGGTGTACAGCTCCTGAACCCGGTCGGTATTGCTCTCGTCGTCGTAGGTAACGGCCGTAAATGTCACTTTAGTCCCGTCGCTCAGCTCAATGCCCCCGGCGGCGTTGACTTCACTCATCCACAAATTCAGGCCGTTGACCTGGCGGGTGGAGGAGACGTTTTGGCTGCCGGTTTGGGAAGCGGTAAAGCCAATGACCACGGTCTGATCGCCGCCGCCGCTGTCGGTGCTTTCGGCGGCGGTATCTTCGCTGCCAGAGTCGGTGGCGGCTTCCTCCTCGCCGCCGGATGGTGAACAGGCCACCAGAATGAGGGCAAATAACAAATAACCAAAAATCAGGAACAGAGTTGTGCGTTTCATGCTTTCCTCCTCGCGGGGTGGGCGGCCAAACGGAAGGCGGTTGCCAGCAATGGGCAGGGGGAAGAGAACGGCCGTTTCGTGACGGCCGTTTCTTTAAACTCTTCGTTTGGCGGCAAAAAATATGGTTTATGTGTCAGTCAGTGACGGAAAAAGTTTCACCTGCTACACAGTGTAAGGGGAATTTGCAAATAAAGAATAAAGGCCAGCGGGGGAATTATAAATATTGTGTAAACATGCCCCAAAGGTTTGAACTTGAAGAACCGTTTTAGACAAAACCTCCGGGAGGTTCCTATTAATCCAAGAACGAGTAGCCAATGCCCCGTTCCGTACGCAAATAGTGTGGTTTGGCCGGGTCCTCTTCCATTTTTTGGCGCAGGCGGCCGACGTAAACGCGCAAATATTCACTTTCCTGGCCGTATTCCGGCCCCCACACATTTTGCAGGATGGTTTGGTGCGGCAGCACCTTGCCCGCGTTCTCCATCAGGTAGACGAGCAAATCAAACTCGGTTGGCGTCAAATCAACCAGGTCGCCGCGCACCTGTACCTCGTGCCGCTCCACGTCCACAGCAATGTCACCGCGCAGCAAACGGCCGTTGTGCGTTGGCGGCTTTACCCAGTTAGAGCGACGTAGCACCGCGTTGATCCGTGCCAGCAGCTCCCGCACGCCAAATGGCTTCGTCAAAAAATCGTCTGCGCCAATGTTGAACGCCTGCACCTTGTCGTTTTCCTCGCCCAGGGCGGACAGCACAATGATAGGCACGAGCGACTCCTGGCGAATGCGGCGGATCGTTTCCAGACCGTTCATGTGGGGCATCATCAAATCCACAATCACCAGATCCACATCGTTGGTTTTGAACAGCGCCAAACCTTCCAGCCCATTTGCGGCCGTATACGTCTGAAAGCCGCGAATTTCCAAATTTTTGTTCACAAAGTCGCGCAAAGATTGCTCGTCATCAATGATCAATACAGACGATTTTGCCAGCGTCATACAATTTTCTCCAGATCGTGTTGGGGCAGCGAGAAGGCGATGCAGGCACCGGTTTCCGTTGGTTCCAGCCAGATTTTGCCGCCGTGTGCCTGCACAAACCCGCGCGAGATCGCCAATCCCAGACCCGCCCCGGTGGTTTGGCGCGCCAGGCCGTTCTCGATGCGGTAAAAGCTGCTAAAGATGTGCTCGCCGTGCGCCGCCGGAATGCCCGGCCCTTCGTCCTTGATTTTCACCACAATTTGCCGCGCCGCGCACTGCGCCGAGATGTGAATGGGCGCGTCGGGCGGGCTGTATTTGGCGGCATTTTCGATGAGGTTGCGCAGTACGGCCGTTATCCGCTGCGGATCCACAAACAGGGGCGGCAGGTCCTGGGGAATGTCTAGCTGAAGGCGAGCTGCCGGTTGGGAATGTGCGTGCTGCACCGCCTCGGTGATGAGCGTATCCAAATCACACGCCAGCTTGGAAACGGTAAGATTGCCCGCCTCGATGCGCGACATGTCCAGCAAATCGCTCACCAGCCGGGTAAGATGGTCTGTTTCCAGCGAAATGATGCCCAAAAATTCGCGCTGGCTTTGGCTGTCCCACTCCACGTCATCGGCCAGCAGCGTGGTGGCGTACCCTTTGATGGCCGCTAGCGGCGTGCGCAGCTCATGCGACACGGTGGCGATGAGGCTGGATTTCATGCGGTCCAGCTCGTGCCGTTGGGTAATGTCCTGCACAATGCGCCCCCGGCCAATCGGCGTCTGCTGCGAATCGGTCACCTCGAACAAGCGCAGGCGCAGGTAGCGACGGCCGTTTTCTGTGTCCAGGGCAAATTCGGTTTGGCGGTTGGCGTTCCCGGCGAGGATGCTGGCAACGGCCGTTTCCACCCTTTCCCGCTCCTGCACCCGCTGCAACAGCCGGTCCATCACCTCCTGCACCGGCAGGCCCGGAATCCCGTCCATCGGCAATTGCGCCCACTCCGCCAGCCGCCGATTGGCGTACAGCACCTTGCCCTGCAAATCCTCCAGAATCAGGCCATCCTGCATGGATTGGATGAGCGCCTCCAGGCGGCGGGTTTGCTCCTGCAACTGCATGTCGCTGCGAGCATACAGCGTGGCATTTTCAATGGCCATCGCCGCCTGATTGGCAAAGCTGAACAGCAAATTGATCTCGCGATCGGTAAACACGTGCGGGTCTGGCCGGAACGCCAGCAGCGCCGACCGTGGCGCGTGGTGCGTGTTTAGCGGCACCGCCAGCATGGCGCGATAGCCGGAAATTTGAGCCCGCTGGCGACGGGCCACAAACGACGGATTGGTTTCGGTGTCGCTAATTTGCACCGGCTGGCCACTGTGAATGGCGCGCATGGTGACAGAGCTGGGGTCATTGGGATCGACAATCACCGTTTCAGCATACCAGTCGGGCAAGCCACGGCTAGCGGTGACCCGAAAATTCCCTTTTTGCTCATCGTAGGCAAAGATGGCGCACATCTGCACGTTGAGCAAGCTTTCTACCTGCTCCAAAATAGAGTTGAGCACCACATCCGTTTCCAGGCTGGAGACAACGGCCGTACTGGTTTGCAGCAGCGTGGACAGTTCGTTCAGCCGCGCTTCGATCGCTTCCTGCATCCGGCGCAGGCTGCGGGTGAGGTGGCCCATCTGGTCCGGCCGTTCGGTGAGGGTGTGCAGCAGCGGCTGGTGAACGGCGACCGCGTCTGTCGTCTGGCCGATTTCCTGGCTAAAGGTGGCGAGCTGTTCCAACGGCCGTACCACCTGGCGGGACAAAATCAGCCAGAAAACGATGCCGCCCAGCAAAAAAAGCACCACCGTGGCAAACGCGCCGCGCCGGAAAGCGGTGGGCGTGGCAAAGGCAACGGCCGTGGGCCGCATCACCACCACGCCCCAGCCCACGCTGCTAATCGGCACGTAGCTGTACAGCATTTCTTCGCTGGCTTCATCGGCGGCGATGAGGTTGCCAGATTGACCGGTCTGCAACGCCGCAAAAACGCCGGGCATGGCCGCCGTGGCGTCTTGCAGCAGTCGCTCCGGCTGGGGATGGGCAATAATCTGCCCGCTGGCGTCCAAAATGAGAATCTGGAACTGCTCCTCAGGGCGGTAATCGCGGGCGATGTTGGCCAGGGAGTTGCTCAATTCTTGCAGCTTCAGGTTGGTGCCTACCACGCCGAGGAACTGGTTATCGCTGCGCCACAAGGGCATAACGGCCGTTGCCACTGGCTCGTTGGTCGTCGGGGAAATGCGCCCCTTGGAGACTAACGGCGCGTAGCTGGTTTGGGCTGCCTGAAAATAATCGCGGAAAGAAAAATCGTTGCCCACCGTGGAACCAGGCGCAACGGGGTAATGGTAGAGCATGGTCCCCTGCGCATCGAGGCGGTAAATCAGGTTCACGTCACTGCGGGCGGTAAAAAGAATGCCAAAGAGGGTGTCCATTTCAGCCAGATTGGCCGATTGCACGGCAGGAAAGGTGCCAAGCTGCTGCACTGCCGAGAGGGCATTGCCCATCGCGGCATCCGTCTCCTGCGCCACCGCCCGCGCCAGTGCCAAATCCGCCGCCTTGATATCGGCTTCCAAACGATTGCTGGCGACAAACTCAAAGACAAAGACGGCCACGACCACCAGCAGCACAAACAGCAGCCAAAGAGCCAGCAGTTGCAAACCAAGATCGCGACGCAATGGTGATGAGCGCATAATTTGGTTCCAGATATCAATAATTCGGCGGTTAGAGTCGGGTCATTATAAGTTTAGGTGATAGGTTGTGCAATGGAAACGGCCGTTTCCCCATCCCATTTGCATCGTTCATCCGTAACAAACCTGCCCGAAGGCGCGGCCAAAGGAGTTGCTGAGTTTCCCCAACGCTGCAAATTGCACCAGTAGCGGAGCGATGGCTTTGGTGACTGACTTACAGCCGGACCTTCAAGGGCTGTAGCTGGGCCGATTGGGCTTTGACCAACCCGTCAACCCGTACCTTCAGGCCGGACTCGCGGCTAAATTCAATCGCCAGGTTGTGGTTGCGGTAGCGGATGTTGCGTAAGACGAAAGCATCCCAGCCCATGTCTACGGGAGCGATGAGCACATCCGGGCTGTCTTGCGGGGTGAGGCCGCCCACGTGCCGTATGATGAGGTCAATCCAGGTGGAATGGTTGTAATCCAGCTCGGCGAAGAAGGGAACGGCCGTATGTGGGTCGTACCGTTCGGCAATGTTGGGGCGGTTCACGTCCCCGTCAGTGAACTGCATCCGTGTGTAGCGGGTTAGCAGCTCGGCGGCCTGACTGGTGAGGTTGGGATCGAGGGTTTGGGCGGCCCAGAGCAGGCCGTCAACCGCGTGGCAGGTGGTGCGCGGCCAGGTCGCGTAGTTCCAGTAAGTCCAGCCGGTGGCTTGCAACGCGTCGTACTTCTCATAATCTAGCGGCAGCGAAGGCAGGGGATAGTTTGTCCAGAAGGTGGCCGGGTTGAACAGGTGGCGCAGCATGGGCAGATGTTCTTCTGCGGCGATTTTGGCCCAGAAGGCGTAAAAGCTGGTGACCGATTTGACGCGGGCGGGTTGGTGGGAAATCGGCCGTACGTCGTAGAAAAAGGCATCTTCGGGATGCCACATCACGGCCAAAATTTGCTGGCGGGTTTGCTCGGCCAACAGCGTGTAGCGCTGCGCGGCGGCTGTGTCGTTGAGCTGGCGAGCAAGTTGGGCGGCGGCGCGAAAGTTGGCGTAGGCGTAGCTGCTTTGGTCTACGGTTGCCAGCCGGTGGTCGAGAGTGCCGTAATAGAGGCGGTAGAGTTGAACGGCCGTTTCCGGCCACACCAACTCTGGATCGGTCACCACAGCATCGCGAATCTTCTGCACCAATGCCATATCTTCAGCGGCGCGAGAGCCGTCTGGGGCGTAAGTGCGACCGCGCTCGTAGCGCAAAAGCTCCGGGATGGGATCGAAGTAGAGATAGCGCGCCGTCCACTCCTGCCCGGCGGAGTTGCTCCACGGGTACGTTTCGTACAGGCCGTCCTGATCCACGTCGAACAGGCGCGGGTATGATTCCAGATTGCTGCACAGCTGGGGCCAGATTTCGGCCAGGGTTTGCTGCCCTTCGCGGGGATGGACCAGCAGCGCGCCGTGAAACGCGGCCACGGCGTAGTTGTGGTAAGGCACGGCGCGCCCCAGGCGGTCCTCGTTGCTCTCGTCGCCGTCGATGCCCCAGGCCCAAATGTGGTTGGACAGGTAGCCGTCGTTAAGATTTTCTGGCGCGAAAAACGTTTTGCTGGCGCTAAACGCCCAGCCCGGATCGCGCAGCCAGCGCAGTTCGTCCACGGAAACGCAGGCACCGGAGTAGGAGACGCAGCCGTCGAAGGCAATCGTGCCTTCGCGGGGGACGGGGTAGAGGAAGTGGCCCACGCGGGCGAAGATCATTTTGGTGTATAGCGACCACCAGCGATAGTAGTACAGTTTTTCAAAATACGGGTCGCTGCATTGGAAGTGGGGGATGGCTTCGTTGAACCAATGATTCCAGTTTTGGCGTACGGCCGTTTCCAAATCCGCCTCATGTTGCCAGCGCCAAAGGGACGCTTCGATGGCGGGCAGGTCAATCCCGATAGCTAGAAAAAGCGTTAGCTCGGTGGTGACCCCTGGTTCCAGCGTTAGGGTGAAAAAGAGTTCGAAACTTGCGCCGTGCTGGGTAATTTGCTGCGGCCGTTCCGAGGCGGCGAGTACGTAAAGAAGTGGCTGCGGCACTTGCTGGCTGTAGAGATCGGTGGCGTAGAGCAAGCCAGCGTTTGTGCCCTGGCCTTGTTTGGTCGCGCCGGGCAGCTGGCCACGAAACGTGGCGTTTACTGTGAGTGCGTCTGTTGTCTCGTTTTGCCAGGCGAGGGTTAGCCCCAGCACGTCATCACGGGTTATGAAGAGCTGACGGGTAGACGGCCGTATCGAACAATTGATGCCCACAGGCGGCTCGGCCTCATTGAAAAGGATGCGGTCGGGTGCCCAGCTGCGCACGCTGCCTGCGGCCCAATCGAACAGACCGCCCTCGTGCCAGCGCTGCACAAAGACGACTCTTGCATTTGTTGGCTGAACCACCAGCCCGATGTTGCCGCTGCCGAGGAAGGTTTTATCGGAACGGCCGCTGAGATAGTGGCAAATATCTCTCATCCTGCCATGTTTGTTTACTGTTGGGTCGCGCCCATCGTTTCAGCCTGCTGACGGAACTGATCCATATCAATCACCGTGCCGTTTAGACGAGATTCTTCGGCAGCAAAGGCCAGCAGATGGCTTTCCAGTGAGTCGCGCGCTGCGGTGAGGGGTGGCTGCTGGCCACGCATAGCCTGGACAAAGCCTTGAATGATGCCTTCATCGCCACCGCCGTGTCCGCTGTTGCCCGCGGGAATGTTCAGCTTTTCGACTGTATCTGTCAAATGATCGTGGATTTCGATATAGCCATTGACGTAGTCAAACTTGCCGCGCAGCGTGGCGCGGGAGCCGTCATACCGCATGGTGCGGGACTCTTCGGGGGAGTGGCCATGCATGAAGAGCACGACGCTGGCCCCATTGGCAAACTGCATGTTCACGGTTTGATGGTCCACCACGTCATTATCGCACTGGTAAACGCAACGGCCGTAACGGCCGTTTTCCAATGCTAGTTGAATCCCTTCAGCGGTGGGCTGGTTCGTGATTTTGCGTGCCCAGTTGATGTGGATTGGTTCCTGATAGTAGCGTCGGGCATCAAACGGGCAATCGGCGGCCGCCGGGCAGGGGGCGGTGCAGCGATCGGTGGCGTTGGCGGGCGCATTTTCCGGGCGAAAGTGGTTGAGGGAGCCAAACGATTGCAGCTTGGTGACAGGCTGCCCCATATTCCAAAAAAGGATATCGAGGTCGTGGCAGGATTTGGCCAGGATCATCGGGCTGGATTGGGCTGCGTTGCGCCAGTTGCCCCGCACAAAGCTGTGGGCCATGTGGGTGTAGCGGACGTTCTCGCGGTGCTCCACGGTGATGATCTCACCCAGGCGACCGGAGGCGACAATTTCGTGAACCTTGGTGAAGAAATTGGTGTAGCGCAACACGTGGCAAATTTGCAGGAGACGGCCGTTTTGCTCCGCTAGCTGCACCAATTGCACCGTTTCGGCCAGGGTGTTGGTGATGGGTTTTTCCAGCAGCACGTCGTAGCCCGCTTCCAGGGCGGCCACGGTGGAGGCAAAATGCATCTGGTCTTGCGTGGTGTTGATGATAACGTCGGCAAATTTGGGCTGGTCGAACACTGTTTGCCACGTTGTAAAGCTGTTGGCCGGAGCGATGTCGTGTGCCGTGGCAAAACGGTGTCGTCGCACTACGTCTGGTTCAGCAACGCCGACTATGTTGAGCTGGTCAGGATAAGACAGAGCGAACGGCGCGTAAGCATCTGCGCCGCGCATCCCCGCGCCAAGGACAATGGCTGTGATAGGTTTGTTGTGCATCGCAAAAGTATAGCAGCAGTAGACCGCAGATGCCTATAGCTAACCAGACCTGACAGGTTTGCTCATGACGTAAGTTACCTTACGAAAAAACCTCTCAGGTCTCACGCAGCAAAGTCTAATGGCGTGGAGCGCAATGAAGAATCTCGTTCAGGGTGATTGGCGTGCTTTGCTCTGCATGACAATGTTTAAAAGGTTTGCTTAATCGCGGATAAATGACAAGGCAATTGTGGCAACACTTAGGAAAAGGAGCACAACAAGCAATAGCTTAACTATTTTCTGAGTGAATGCGCGTGCTCCGACTGTCCATTGCGGAATACCGCGACCAGTGATTCGGTCCCATAGCCAGGGCGCAATGTAAAGCGCCAGAACGATGAAACCAATGATGGGCGTGATATAAGGAACCGGTTGCACCATAGAGTATGAGACAAAATCAAGATTTAGCAGCGCAGATGCCAGCCAATTGCCAGACCGTACAGCTCCCCAAAAAATCACACTGCCTGAGAGAAAAATAAAAAGAGAGGCAACGGCTAACCGTGTTGTTTCAGCAACGCGAGCAATAAACGCTGTAATGCGACCAGACCAGGTAAACCGACTGCTGTTACCAACGTGGGTCCAGATAAAGGGCATGGCGTAGATTGCAAACAGGGCAAACGTGAGAATGGGGGTAAGGTATATCGGGGTGAGGTATAAAAATGATAGCGCCGTCAGGTGGGGAACAACGCCCCACATAACCTCATACGCCATCCATTGGCCAAAAAGGATACCCCCATAAACCATGCCAGCGCCCCCCGCCAGCATGAGCAGCGCCGAAAAAGCTATCTGGGTTAAGGCAACCGTAGCGCTTGCTAATAAACCTAGACGTTGCCCTATGCTTGTTTGCGGCGCTGGCGCTAGATTCGCTGGAGGAGAATAGACAGGAGTAACAGGGTGCGTGGATTGTGGTAAGTGGGGCTGGGATGTTACGTTTGCGGTCGTTGGCTGCTGCTTTGTGGAGGGTGGCTTTTGCTTTGCTTGGCCACATTTTCCTGTTGTATCTTCTTTGAAGAAATAACTGGCTGTAAAATCACCAGGGCAAACTATTCCATGTGTGTGTTTATACAAAGGATGGCAACAGGTGGCACACCTCATTTGGGCGTGTTTGTTACAGTGCATGTGGGTAAGCAGGGCGCTCTGGGTGATCCGGTTGTTGCAACCCTGATAGACACAGATTGTATCCGTCAGGTTATCAATCGCCATGATTAACTCCTTGTTTGCTTTTGTGGGTTAAGAATTAATTTGGGTAATAAAATTGCCATGCTGAGGTCCTCCGAAGCATCCCATACGCTTGACATCCAAGGAAACTTTGCTTCTATCAAGGCTCTGCCCTTCGCATCTTGGGGGATTCTTCGCTTGGCTCAGAATGACAAATCCGTTCCTTCAAGCTGATGATGCAAGGTGATATTGTATGGAATTGTTACGCTTAAACATTACAGGAGTAATAACGGCCGTTTCCCCACACCTTCTACCAATTTGAACCCAGCCAGATTGGACCAATTTTTGTTGAAAACAATTGGCACGCGCCATTATTAAATTGGTCCAATCTTTGGGGGAACTGCGAACGCTCTAAAATTTATACTTCTACCACCACTGGCGCTTCCTCTACCACCGGTTCTTCCACACGTCCGTTGCTGGCCCGACTGGTGACCGGATACCCCCACAGTTGCAGCTCACTGGTCAGCACGCCGCCAAAGGTGACACCCACCCGCACCATCGCCGCTAGTTTGAGCCAACGGAGCAGGTTGGCAACGGCCGTATCCCGTACTTCCACGTGCATTTCCCGCTGATCCCGCCCGCTGGTGCGTTCCGTGAGGCTGGTTTGCAGCGTGGCCAGATGTGCCTGCATCGTTGCCAATGGCGGGTCGCTGATTTGCGCTTCGGGCGGCAGGCTGGCCTCTTTGGCCACATACGTCTCTAAAAATGCCAGCTTTTGTCGCTGGGTCGCGGGTTTGCGCACCCGCACCCCGTTCTGGTCCATTACCGTATCCAGCCCCCATTCCTCCAGTTGGGACAGATGGTCAAAATGGTTTAGTTTGAGCTGCAAATATGCCTTGTCAATGAGCGGTTGCAGCGCCGCATAGGTTTGCTGCACCAGCTCCCCCGCCGAGGCGCGCCCCTGCTCGCCGCTACGGGCGGCGGCGATGGCGGTTTTGGCTTCGGACAGGGCAGTTTGTACGGCCGTTACCGGAATATCTTGCAGCTGCGCCTCCGCAGGCAAGCTGCCTTCGTAAGCCACGTACGCCTCACCTATCGCCACAATGGCGCGGTAAGATTCAGGCCAGCGCACCGAAAGTGAACTGGTGGGATCAAGTCTTATACTTAACATGGAGTCTCCAATGGACCTATTTGAAAGTTGGCCACAGAGATCACAGAGGTTTAAGAGAGGCGTCTATCGTTCTCAACCTTCTCTTAACGCTCTTGGTCCTCTGTGGCTAAATTTAATAGGTTCCTGGTTACCAGAAAATAGGGATTTTCGGCAAGAGATAAAAACGATTGAGGTCAGCATACCCGAAGGGAATAAGGGGCAAAATGGCTCTCTGGTCCTACTCGTTTTTCGGGGAGACTGTTCGGTTTTACCAGGCCAACCGCGCGAAAAACTGCCCCAAAGACGACCCGCTACCAGAGTGGCTCCAAAATTTCCCAACAGAGGCATTCGGCTACCAGGCAGGGCCAAAAATTTGCCAATGAAGACGTTCTGCTATCAGATGGAGCCAAAAAATTTTCTACGAGGTCAGGCCGCTACCAGACAGCCCCGAAAATTTTTCTACGGGGTCGTTCTGGTAGCCGGAAGGGTTCAAAAATTTTCACCGGACGCATTTTGGTACCGGACAGCGTTAAAAATTTTCCTACGGAACCGTTCTGGTAGCAGACAGAGCTGAAAATTTTTCTACGGAGTGTGCCTGGTACGGGGAAGGGCAGAAAACCGGGTGGGAAACAGCCGTTCCCCACCGGGAAAAAGTAGCGATAGGCCAGATGGATTGCCTGATTTGGGTGGTGAAATCAACCAGAGTTGACGGGGTTTGGGTGGTAAAGGGGCGTGGGGGATGGAAACGGCCGTACCCCAACCACGCGACAAGGGGATTTTTGTGACGATTTGAACAGCCCCAACAGCTACCGCTGAACCCTGCAAACCATTCCAGCGCGTTAAGCGGCGAGGCGGACGCCTGACACAACCCGCCGTGAAGACCCACCTAAAGCAGGGCATGTTGGTTAAACGATGTGCCTAAAAATATTTTACGGCCCCATTACACAACCAACAAGCACCAAAATTTTTGTGATGGGGTGTTTGTTTTAGCGAGGAGGTATGGAGGGAGAGAGGCCGCTTTGCACCCAAGCAGCTACCGCTAAACTAAACGAACCATGTTGGCGTGCCAAGGTTTCTAACTGCAAAAGATGATGATCGCGGCTGACAACATAGATGGCTTTCCGACAACGGCCGTATCCAGAAATTTGTTGTTGCTCGGATAGTCTTAATCAATAATTCACATAATATAGTTTTTCTCTTCAACTTGGTTTTGAGATTCTATATCTTGTTCTTGTTTATCCTCTTCCAGAGTGGAGGGAAGATTAGGTTCTGTTTCCTTTGAAAAAAACTCATCAAGCTCTGCCATATTACCCATGGGTGAATTCCCAGGTTCTATTTTTTCTTGAATATCTTCTGGGCTTTCTTGATTCTCTTTGTTTGCTTCGTAATTTGCTAGGTATTTTGCCAAGATAAACATTGTTTTATTTAGGCTTTGCATACCTAAAAAGCGGAGTACAATCCTGATATTAGGAGCCGACATTAATGATAGTCTAAGAATCTCTAAGCTACTTTGATCAAGTCCAAGAACTTCATCCTCGCTTAATCGTACCGCTCGAATCAAATACGGAAACCCTTTATTATACCAAATAGCTAACAAATCAGATGCGGAATGTAACCCTACTTGTCGAAAAGTATGGAATTGCTTATCACTTGCATATTCCAATAGGATAGCTTGATCAACCCAATCTATAATCTGAGCAACATCATATGGTGTTTCAACAACAAGAGACGCTATATTCGCTACAGCAAGATTCTGTGCACTTTCAATTCCTTCTTGTTTAAGCCTTCCCTGATGCCAGATACTTAAACCATTAATTGCAGATAGAGGAGTCTCTTTAGCTAGTTTTCCTCGTAGTCCAAGAAATCTCTTTGTAGCTGCATAAAGCCAATTCATGCCTTGTTCTGGGAAAAATCCTATAAAAAATAATACCAATGATACTGTTGCGAAATTCAGATTTGGATCTATGCTTGCAGCACTTTGCGAAGTCCCCAGCCAAACTCCTACAATAGAGCCAACAGTCATAGCTAAAAAAAAACGGTTTGCGGTAAAAATATAAACTTTCGGGGTTAAATCATGAGCCATAAAGTGACGGAAGGTTAAATGTACAGAATAAATATATGCTCCCAGCCATCCCCAGAACAAAAAACGCCCTGAAATAAGTGCGCGCGGGAGAGGAAGGGTTTCTTCCCCTGACTGAAAAATATCAATAACCTCTTCCAAAAAACCTGTCCACCATCCTTGCTGGATCGAAAAAGGGTGAGTAACAGAATAGCTTCCAAGTGTTAAGATAAAGGCAAGAAATAAGGGCCAAAGATAGTGTCGAGTTGAATTGCGCGTTTTAACATAATCTAAATACTCATCCCCTAATTGTTTCAAAGAAGTTCTTGTCTTCTCATATTGAAGTGGTGTTTGAACTAAGCGATATGCTATATACGATAACGGTATATAGCTCGATAAAGCTACACCTTGTACCAAGAACGAAATTAGGTTGGGTTCAACAAGAAAAAAGTCCATCTTACACCTAGCATTGTCGATCAATTTTGAAAAAATCTAACAGATACCTTGATTAATCTACGCGACGATAGCCTCGGGCAAGCATCAAAATGGTTACTCCTAAAAAGGCAATTATAAGATTCACAATAACATTAACGAATAGAGCAATTGATTCAATATACAGATAAAAGGTTGCAAGTATTCGACTCATCGCATATGCAATCATAATCGCAGCAAGTATATCCAATGCGAATAACAATAAACCATCTAGTATTTTTTGGCTTGGCTTATCGACTTCATTTTGTGAAAGAACTATAAGTAACAATATGGCTGTAACAATATGATATTCAACGAATGCACTTTCTTTTAAAGATACAAATAAAACGGATGCGGCTTTTAAATTCAATTTCCAAAGCCAAGGAGCCATGATACTACTCAGAGTAGTTGGGGAAAATGGTATATTCGAAAAAGAATTTTGAATGACCTGAATAACGGCCCAAGAATTCAGCGGAACTAACATTAAAAATAAATCATCCCTAAAGCGAGAACGAAGTGCATCACTAAATAATTTAAACTTAGATCCCAAAGCAAATACTATACTTGTTATATATATACTTATTAGACCTGATAAAGCATTTTGGTAAATGAGCGAAATATAACTAATCACAACAATTGCATAAACCAAACTAAAGACAAGTAATATCAATACACGGGTACGTACTCTCGAATTGGATAAAGTACTAGAGGTCGGTTCATTGTCATCCTCAATAATAAAGTCATCTTCGATATAGTCATCCTCAATATAGTCATTCATACTACTACTTTCAGATTCAATTCGTAAAGATTTCCTACGTAATTGATCAAACTCATCATCTAGGTCGTCGATAGGTGGCAAGTCATCAGCAGGTAATCGGAATGTTGAAAAATCATCATCGAAATCGCGAAAAAAATCATCCATAATACATTTTACTTCTTCAGATATTATCCAAAATTAGATTGGTACGTATGAACTAACGACATAGCTAATCCCAAAAGTCTTCATTAAAAAAACCATTAGTTATCCCGGGATACAATTCCTCACTAGCAAGTAGCCAAGCGACTAGCCAAGAAAAGATAGCAATCAATAATAGACCGCTAGTCCACAGGATAAAAATGCCAAACACAAAAAACAACAAACTAAAAATAAAAAAAGGAGATAAATCAATATTCAAGATCGATCTGGCACCTCGGCGCATCTTTTCCATTTTTCCAGGGTAAAGGAGCCATACAAGCATAGATGTAAGAATGCGAAGAAATGTTATTCCTCCTGCAAAATACAAAAAAGTACCCTTAACAAATCTAACTTCATTTTTACTTAACTCAGAAGCAGGACGAGGCACAAAAGTCGGGTAAGGAGTAGCTGTTGGTTCCACAGTGAATGTGGGTGTCAAAGATGGAACAGCAGTCAATGAAGGTGTTGGTTTTACAGTATTTACTGCGGTTGGAGAGGAAGTAAATGCCGGTACAGATGAAGGTGTATTTGTAGAAAATGTAAAAACTAGACTTGATATAGTTGGCGTTGCAGAAGGTTGAGGAGAAAGATCAGATGATAAAATAGTAGTTTGAAACTCACGGCTATTTATTGGACGTACACAACTAACTAAGAACCCGCTTGCAAAAAAGTGAAGAAATAAAAGTAGGGGAAAAATGGTATTGGCTGATAAGCTTCGGTGATTATGCATCATAGCAAACTTTGTGAAACCGAAATTCTAGATTTTTAGTTTCTTGCAGACATTCCTATCCACTGCTGCAATTGTAGAAGTGTTTGTTTTACAATTTTTTGGTTGTAATTTAACAACGTACGCTTTAACAGCGAACTCATTTTATATCCAACTGACAACATGACTGTGGTTCCCCGCTCAGACTGTTTTAGTTCCCATATCCATTTACTAGGAAACTTTCCTGTTGTTACCATTTCAAAACTATTAGCAGTAATACGAATAATTTCTGTAAGTCCGATGATTCTTATTGGAATAGGTCCAATCTCATACAAGAAATTATAAGTACACCCTTCTCCACGACCTTTTATATTTGAGACAGATCTCAAATTGGGGGTCCATCTTGGCGCATTTTCTATGTCTAATAACACATGCAATATTTCTGCAGGCGATGTATCAATGTGTATGGAATCTTGGACATCAGGAATAAAGATATTCTCGATAACTCTGGGCGTTCTACGCGAAAGAAGTAGAATGAATGCAGCCACCGTTGCTATAATGAGATGAATAATGCTATTTTCAATTGCTAATGAACTTTCACCGATAGATAAAGCGTTCAACACTTGCCCCAACTCATATCCAATAATAAAAACACCTAATACATCAGCCCCAATCTTAAACACATCATCTGATATTTTTCGAATTGGCCTATTGCAATCTTTACGCGATAAAATTATGAGAATAAGGAGTATAGAGTAAACATAAAGTTCCACCAAAGCACTACAATCTAATACGAAAAGTATTGATCCGCTTAATTCGGAAGATGCAAGCAAATTAAAAGATAAATTCGCGAAAATATATTGTATTTCTGAGATTGAGATAATGCTTCTTAATAAACCGCTAGATAAAGTTATTTGTTCGTCGCCAAAAGGAAAGAACATCCTTAGTGTTGCATAAATGGTAAGTGCTACAGCTAAAAGAAAAACATCATCTGATAACCGAGACCGAAGACGCGGGTTAAAACGGCCAAAATTCGCACTAAAAGCAAAAATTAAGCCAACACCATAAATGTAAGTAATTCCCAATAATGATGCTCTTTCAATCATTAGAAAAAAGCCAATCCAAACAATAAAATACCCAAATGCAAGAAAAATACCGGGGGCAATATTTTTTAGCCACCCTTGATTTGTGATTGCTATGTTTGGATACAAATCTCTGCTCGAAAGTAACCATGCTACAAGAAATGAGAAACTTGCTACAAAGGGGGCATCTTGCTGGAATAGCACCCAAATTCCAAATCCAAAAAAGACAATGCTAAGACCAAAGCTAAGGGTGATTCTAAATTGACGAAAAGAGTCAATAATATCCCTCATGCGTTGCTTTATATCCATTGAAAAAATGGTAGACAATATAAAAAGAAGCACACGGATACCAACTGCTGTAAGCAAAATCCATAATAAGCGGATATCCTGCTGACAAGTGCTTATGCTTTGGTAATTGGAGGTTCTTATTGCTAGAGTGAAAGTTGCTGGTAGTGCACACATGACTAAAATACGGGAGGAGAACATCATTAACACTGTTGCAGAGAATAATTTCTCCATAGTAAACACGACGAAGATTTATACAAGTATAAACAAAAATTTTCAGTATCTCAAGAGATTTTGAGATAACCGAAAAATCTGCATAATCTATCTAATCGCCGGATAATTATTTCATGTGTAATTTGCGATTGCGTTTGAATAGTGCTCTAATGGTAGTTACTCTGCTTCTGTTGGGGTGTGATGGATTTGGGCAGACAACACCGCTGCCCACGGCCGTTTCCCCCCTCCCAACCTCACCCTCCATCCCCAACCCACCGACGCCTGCGCTGCCCAGCGCTACGCCGCCGCCTACCAGCGCCCCGCTGCCCACCGCCACCTACGACGCCGCCCTGGACGACTGGACCATCCTTGTCTACATGGACGCGGACAACAACCTGGAGCTACCCGGGCTGCTGGACCTGAATGAGATGGAAGCGGCGGGCAGCAGCGAACAGGTCAACGTCATCGTGCAGATTGACCGGGCGCTGGGCGAAACCGCCAGCGACGGCGACTGGTCCGACACGCGCCGCTACCGCATCCTGGGCGACGGCGACCGCAACCTGCTCAACTCCGAGCCGCTGCAAAGCCTGGGCGAGCAAAACATGGGCGATCCGCAGGTGCTGGCCGATTTCGTCAGCTGGGGCATCCAAAGCTTCCCCGCCAACCGGTACGCCCTCATCCTCTGGGACCACGGCGCAGGCTGGAGCGGCATCGCCTACGACGGCGACGCGCCAACCTTTGCCGATGGCGACTACATCAGCCTGCCCGATTTGCAGGGCGCATTACAGATGGGTCTGGCCGAAGCGGGCGTGCCCGCGCTGGACGTCATCGGCTTCGACGCCTGCCTGATGGGGCAGCTAGACGTGTTTCAGGCGGTACGGCCGTTCACCCGCTACGCCGTCGGTTCAGAAGAGCTAACCCCCGGCCAGGGCTGGGATTACGAAGCGCTGCTGCGCACCCTGTACGCCAATTCCGATGTGGACGGCCGTTCCCTGGCCACCAGCATGGTTAACGAATTTGTCAATTTTTATACGGCCGTGCAGCCCGACGATTTTGTCACCATGTCCGCCGTTGATTTAAGCCAGCTCGGTGGCCTGACGCTGGCCGTGGAGCAGTTGGCCAACGCCCTCAGCGTCGAACCCACCTTCGTCGCCAGCGCCGTGGGCGATGCCCGCAGCGGGGCGGCCACTTTCGCCCGCGTCTACCCGGACAGCTTTGAAGAGTACGCCGCGATTGACCTGCACAACTTCGCCTCGATTTTGGCCCAGCGCAGCCCGGATACGGCCGTTGTCACCGCCGCCAATGCCGTTATGAATGCCGTCAACAATGCCGTCATCGCCAACGGCACGGGTGCCGGGCTAAAAACGAGTCAGGGCGTGGCGATTTACTTTCCCCGGAACGGCCGTTACTACAACCCCACCTACGGCCAAACTACCCAACTCGCCGCCTGGGACGCCTTCTTGCAAACCTACCACGCCGTCGGCCAGGCCGAACTGCCCCCGCCCGCCGTCAACCTGAGCGCAGCGCAAGCCCCCGTGGCCGGGCTGCAAAATCCTGCCTTCATCAACTTTCAGGTGATTGGCCGCGACGTGGAGAACGTGGCCCTGATTGCTGGGCGCTACTTGGAAGACGGCCGTCAGCTCCTGCTGGAGTACGACAACCTCAACCCCGAACCGACCACCTTGCCCGATGGCAGCGAGCTGCAAGAGTGGCGCGACGGCGTGCATGATGACTTCTACGTCTGGGAGACGGAAGTCACCTACCTGTACGACAGCTTCGACAACGGGGAGTTTGTGGTGATGTGGCCCACCGAGCCGGGCAGCACCCTGTTCACCGTCCAGGGCCGCTACCGCCGCGCCGATGGCGACAGCTACGTTGATGCCAACCTTGTCTTCGACCACCGCACCGCCAGCCTCAGCCGCGTCTGGACGGTACAGTCGGACGCCACCAGCGCCCCCGCCGAACTACTACCCCAGCCCGGCGACGAGTTCCAGCTCTACACGCTCTACTACGATGAGGGCGAATTCATCCGTGAACCGGGCACGAGCCTGTACTTTGATGACAACCGCGATTTGTATTTTGAGTGGCGGCCCTTGCCCGACGGCCGTCACTTTTTTGGTTTTCAGGCGGAGAATGTGGGGGGGGAAACGGCCGTATCCTTCATCGAGCTCAACGTAGACAACAGCGCCCTCACCCTTGGCTACGAAGCATACCTCGACCCGTACCTCGGCTTCCAATTCTTGTACCCCGAAGCGTGGTTTGCCCCGCGCTACCAGGACACGCTGCTCTACACCAGCCAGCGGCAGGGCAGCACCCAGTTTCAGGTCACCATTTATCCGAATGTGGATACGGCCGTCACGCCCCAATCGCTGCAAACCCAAACCTTGCAACAGTTTGGCGCGGTGGATGTGTTGTATGAAAACGAGGTGCTGATTGCTGGCCAGCCCGGCCTGCGCACCGCCTACGGCTACAACAAGCCAGACGAAGGCGAACGCACCGGCATCTTCCTCACCTTTGTCCATGAGGGCACCGGCTTTGTGGTGGATGTGGATGGCCTGTCCAGCGACGAACAAACCACCCAAACCGTTGTGCAGACTATCGCCGATAGCTGGGCCTACCGGGACGTGGGCATCGGCCTCCAGCCCGGTCGCTGGCCGATTGCCACGCTGGACGGGTTTACAGTTGCCCAGCCCGCCACTTTTGCCTACCAGCAGGTGGGCAGTTGGGAATGGTTTGGCGCGGGGGCCACCACCTTTGTCGCCCTGCGCACCCAGCCCACGGCGCTGGACACCCCCGGCGTGGTCAACACCCTCATCCGCGACGCCAGCGACGGGGTGGAAAACTTCACGCTAGAAGGCGATCCGTACGAGTTCCCGCTAGGGGGCTTGCTCTGGCTGCGGGTGGACTTCAGCTACGACGATCCAGAAGCGGGCACCATCTGGGGTTTCCTCATGGCGCGGGTGGAGGAGGGCCAGGACATCGTCGCCTGGGCCGAAGCCCCGTCGGGGGAATATAATCGGCTGGAAACGGCCGTCTTCCTCACCATGATCGCCGACCTCACTTTGCGCTGACCCTGAAAGATTTAATGTAGCCGCGGATTCTTTCCGCGCTGGTTGGGCGCACAAAGAATGTGCGGCTACACACTTGAGGAGTGAGCATTCTCAAATGCGAACGGCCGTAACGAGCCGCATCTGAGGATGCTTTCTCCTCATTTTTATGAAAGTTGGTTGGCGATTTTGGGCCAGCGGAAGGCGGCGATTTGGTCCGGTTGGTCGAAGAAATATTCTTCCAGGTAGGGTTCGATTTCCAGTTGCCAGATGTCGGGGAGCTGCTCGCGCAAGTTTGGTTCCAGAAAAAAGGTGATGCCCACAAAATAGTGTGGGTCGGCAATTTGGCGGTTGAGGCGCTGGAGCAGCTTGGTGAGCGGTTCCGCATCGTACCCGGTGCTGGCGTGGAACTGGCGCAGGACGTCGTAGTTGGGCGGCAGGTGGATGAAGGCGAAGCGGCGGCGCAGGGCGTGGTCTACCAGGGCAATGGAGCGATCGGCCGTATTCATGGTACCGATGAGGCGTACGTTGGCCGGAATTTGGAAGCTGCCGCCGCTGGCCAGCGGAATCGAAGCGTCGCGGTACTCTAAAAGCACCATCAGTTCGCCAAAAACGGCCGCTAAATTGGCCCGGTTAATCTCATCAATAATCAACACACAAACGCCGTCCCGCTGGCTGGCGCGCTGGCAAAAGTCCAGAAAGCGGCCAGGGACCAGGCTGTAATGGAGCGTGCCGGATTCGTCGGTGAACGGCCGTATCCCCTGCACAAAATCTTCGTAAGCGTAGGCGGGATGGAACTGCACCATTTCCCAGAAACCATCCTGGCCCTGGGTAAGGTGCTGGGCCAGTTTTTGCGCTAAAAATGTTTTGCCGGTGCCCGGTGGCCCGTGCAAAATGGCCTGCCCTTTGCGCCCGATTGCGCGTAGCCAGCGACTGAGTTCGTCCTGGGGCAGGCCGGTGTCGCGGGCACATTGCTCTATCGTGTAGGGTTCAGGGGTGGTCTGATAATCGGCGGGTGGTTCCTGGAAAACGGCCGTACCCATCGCCGCAGGCGCGTACCGGATTGGGCTGGTGGTGAGTGATGGGGGCACGTCCAGCTCAATTTGCCCCTTGTCATCCAGCCGCCCGGTTTGGTGCTTACTAATTTGCTCACACACCCAGATGAGGCTTTGCACATCCACCATGTCCCGCACGCCAAAATCGGCTAGCGAATCGTAAAGGGTGTTGGCTTGCTGGCGCAGCAGGGCGTAGCTGCTGGCGGACGGTTCCAGGGTGATGAACAGCTTGGTTTGGGGCACGGTCGGATTGCTGTCATCGTCTGGCTGGATGAATTTGAGGAACCAGCGGGCGGTGCGCGGCTTCACCAGCATTTCGGTTTGTGGGTGGCAGATGAACAAGAAGTAGGTGGGCAGCGGCCATTTATTGGGCAGTCCGCTGGCGCTCAGGAAGTCGGAGAAGGTTTGCAGGCGGTCGGGGGTGGGGCGGTCGCCGTAGAGCAGGTTGCGCAGCTGGGTGCAGAAGGCGGGTTTGTCGAGATCGGGATGGTTGAGAACGGCCGTATCCCCCGAAGACGGCACCGAACGCCACAACAAATTGTTGTCCTGCACCAGCTTGTTAAGCCGGTCAAGAAACGTATCGTAAGCGCCCTCGGCCAGCAGTTGGTCCAGCGCCGCCTGGCTGAGCCAGTTTTGCGCTTTGGCGATCGTGGCTTGCTTGTAAGAAATCTCATCCGCCATGAAGTCCGGGTGGGCAAAACTTTCCCATACCGGGTAGCGCTGCCGTACAAGCTGGATGAGTTCCTGAACCTGCCAGTTGGGGAGCATAAAGACCTGATTAGATTACAAAAGTCTCTTACGCTTGTCATTCTGAGTGAAGCGCAGCGGATTGAAGAATCCCATCCAACTTGGTAGGGATGCTTCACTCCGTTCAGCATGACAAGTGGAAAATGATAATAAAAACATGAAAATAGTTATGTAAATCTTTGGCTAGTTTAATCGGGAGTCGGTTGGGATGCAAGCTGCATTTTGAACTTGTAATCCTCCTCGGCAATGATTTGCAAACCGAGCCGTTCGTACAGTTTTTGTGCCTCTGGGTTTGTTTTGAGGACGTGGAGGGTGAAGGTTTTGCCGGTTTGTTGGGCGCGGTGGATGAGGTTTTGGAGAACGGCCGTTCCCCACCCACGTCCCTGAAATTCAGGCAAAATCGAAATGAGCGCCACGTAGAGTTCATCTTCCTCTTCGCGCACCGAAAGAGTGCCAACATCCTGGTCTTGCCACTGCAAAACTTCTCTTTTGGCTGGATCAAACTTTTCGCGAAAATAATTTTGTTGCCACGCTTCGTCCCAGCCCCAGGTTCGGGCAACTGATTCTTTCATTGCCGCTCGATGCAGGGCGTACAGAAAATCATAATCATGCAGCGTGGCGGGGCGTTTGGTTAGCATGGTATTTTAGGCATGAAGATTTAGTGATTTGTGGAGACTGGAGATTGGAGACTGGTGGAATCTCTGATCTCCAGTCTCTAGTCTCCAATCTCATTACTGTTCGGCGGAAATGGAGAGATAAACATTGCCAATCGAGGTGGGATCGGCGGTGAACAGCCGCCCGCCGGTGACGTTGGCAATGCGGTTCAGCACGTCCTGGTCGGCCGCCTCGCCAAAGGCGATGGGGAAGATTTTCACGCCGTCGGCTTCGGCATTGGCGGGCAGGCAGGTGGCAAACATCTGGTTTTCGGTGATATTGCCTACGGTGTCTTCGCCGTCGGAGAGTAGCACAATGCCGTAGAGCCGCGTTTCGTTAACGGCCGTATCTTCCGCCTGCATCTCGGTAGCCTGGGCCACGGCATCACACACCGCCTGGTACAGCGCCGTGTTGCCGTCGGCCGCCAGCCCGGCGATGCGCTGGCTGAGTCCCTCCACTACATCCCCGACGCGGGCGGGTGGGGCCAATTCCAGCACGTCATCGTTAAAGATGAGTAGACCCACCTCGTCGTTAGCATCCAGGCGGCTGAGGAACTCAACCGTGGCGTCGCGCGCCGTGCGAATCCGCTCCCCTTCCATGCTGCCAGACACATCCAGCACGATCAAAATGGTGGCTTTGCGTTTGGTAATGTTGAACAGGTCAATAACGGCGGCGCTGATGTCGGCGTTGGGGCTGGGCAGGGGGGCGACCGTGTTGGGCGTGACGCTGGGGTCGGTGCCGTTTTCCAGGTTCATGGGGGCGTGCAGGGAGATGCTGCTGTTTAACGGCCGTAAATAATTATCAATCGCCAAATCTTGCTGCTCGCGTGCCAGCAAATAATCCAGGAAGATTTGGGCGGCTTCGGCCTGCTCGTCGGTGACCCAATCGGCATTGTCCAAAATGCAGTAGGGGTGGTCGGCCCAGATGGTGCCGCCAGCGGGGAAGATGAAGGCCAGCGGGAAGGTGAGTTCGTCGCCGCGCTCCACGTTGAAGCGCACCACTTCAGCTTCGGGCACAGCGGCGGCGTGCAGGTAGCTGGGGCCTTGCTGGGCCATCGCTTCCAGCAGGGCCGGAGCCTGACGGCCGTATTTCGATGTGTTTTCTTCTAGTTGGCGCATCGCTTCTTCTACGGCGGGCGCATAAATCTCTGCGGGCGTAAGGGTATCGGTTTTGCCGGCGATGCCGTAGACAAAGCTGGTCATGGAAAGCAGCCCGGAGTTGGCGTAAGCGGGGTGGGTGTGGCCAAAGCGGAACTGGCCCCATTCAGGACGGCCGTAACTGGCCCAACCCTCTGGATCAGCCGCCAATTCTACAATCGTGTCCCAACCGATGGGCGTTTCTGGCCAGCCGAGCGTTTCGGCCATGGGCTGCCACATGGCAAAACCCAGCGGGGCGTAGATGGTGGGGGCGCAGCTCTGGCTGGCCAGCGGCTTGTTGGTGCGCTGTCGCCAAGCATCGTTGGCCTGGTCTACCCAGCTTTGGTCGCCCGGACTCCAGGCCACGGGCTGGCTGCTGCCGTCCAAAATGGCGTTCATCGAACCGCCAGAGGTGACGTGGCTCACGTTCACCACAATCGTGCTGCCGCCAGTTGTTTCCACTTGCTCGGCGTTGAACTTTTCGACGACCTGGTTGAGCCAGCTTTCTTTGGTGTTCGAGGAGGCCAGGGTGACGAGGACGGAGCCTGCGGGAACTTCAATTTCTTGGTTGGTTTGGGGGGAAACGGCCGTTTCCCCTCCTAACCCGCGATCTATAAGTTGGAAGACAACCACCGACAAAATAACACAGGCCGTAACGGCTAAAATGCCAAAAAAAATAACGCGCGTGCGGTTCATCTTACAATGTTTCCCCTTTGTTGGGTGTCAAAACTGACAAAAAGGCTGAATTTCTCAGCTCATTCCACCACGTAACCTTCTTTTTTCCAGGCGAGTTTGGCGTCGTCGTAGCCCAGTTTGTGCAGTTTTTCATGCCACTCTTCCGTGTAGCTCACAATTTGTTCCACGGGAATAAAATCTTCTGGGCATATAATAATTGGCTTTTTCAACTTTTTGTAATCTTTTTTCACGTTGGCACCCACAAAATTGTTCACGTCCTGCATGTATTGGTCCACAATGTTGGGGTAATCTGCCTGAATTTTGTCCAACTCGTCCCGAATTTCGGCCAGGCTGTTGATGAGGCTGAACATCTTCATGTCCGCCTGGAACGAGGCCAGCAGCGCCCATTCAAGCGTCATGCTGGCCGCTTCGTACAGGTTGGTGGGCATGGTGCTGGGCAGCGTGGGGATGCTTGCTTCTCCACTTTGCTTGATGGGGGTCATAATGACCACAAAGATTTCTTCGGCTCCGGTGGCGATGGCAGCGCTGAGCGGCGTGTTGGCTACCACGGCCCCGTCCCAATATTTGGTTTCGCCCAGGCTGGTATGGGGGTAGATGAGGGGGATGGAGCAGCTGGACAAGATGTGCTCCACGGTAATCTCGGTTTTGTTATTCAGGCTGTTGCTAAAAATTTGCAGCAGTCCTGTAGAAATTTCGGTGGCGGTGATGCGAAGGTGAACGGCCGTTTTCTCTGGATCATTAATACGCTCAAAATCAACCCAACCTTCGTTCAGCAGTGTGTTACGCAGGGGGGATGTGTCCAGCAGTGAAACCGATGAGAAGGGATTCCAGTTTGGTTTTTGCACATCCTTGGTGCGCAGCTTACGCCACAAAGCCCACAGCGAGTGTGCATTGTGCCCAGAGGCCAGCGCTGCGCCATTCACTGCACCAATCGAAGTGCCAACTACGACGTCGGGATACCACTCATGCTCTTCCAAAAAGCGTAAAACGCCCACATGGTACGCCCCACGACCGCCCCCGCCAGAAAGAACCAACGCTCGTTTTGGATTGCTTGTTAACATACTGTGTCACTCCTTCAGCATTACACCTGAAAGGAGATTGGAGAGTAGAGATTAAAAAAATCTCCAGTCACCAATCTCTAATCTTCAAATTACCCTTCGCCTTCCACCGCTTTACCCGCTGCCTTCCAGGCGCGTTTGGCGTCTTCGTAGCCCAATTCGAACAGCTCATCGTGCCCATCGCGGGTGTAACGAATGATGCGATCTACCGGAATTGCCTTTTGCGGGGCGACGATCAAGGGTTCTGGCAGTGCGTGAAATTTATCTTCAAAAATGTCGGGGATGCCGTTGCCGTCTTTGTCTTCCAAATCCAGCTGTTCGCCGCGCAGTTGGGCCATGAGCAGGCGATTGGTGGCTTGCAGGCGAGCATTTTCCACTTGCAACCGCACCAGCTCATTGATGCGACGGAACATTTTCAGGTCTGACTGGAAGGAGGCGAGCAGGGCCCATTCCAGCATGGTGCTGGCGGCGGTGAGGATGTTTTTTGGCGTGGGCAGCACAGGGTCGCTGGCCTCATCATCTTCCCAGGGGGTCATGATGACTACCACAATTTCCTCTGCGCCTGCGTCAATGGCCGGGCCGAGCGGGGTGTTGGCCACGGTGGCGCCGTCCCAGTAGAGCGTGTCGTTAAGCTGGGTGGCGGGGTAAACGATGGGGATGGAGCAGCTGGCAATGATGTGGTTTAGCTCGATCTTTTCGCGGCGCATTTTGCTGGGGTAAACGTCGTCACTGTTGCCAAAGACGTGCAGTTGGCCGCTGTTAATCTCGGTAGCCGTGACGCGCAGGTGAACGGCCGCTTCCGCCGAGTTGAGCCGCTCAAAATCAACCCAGCCGTGTTCTTGCAAAGTGTTCCGCAGAGGGGATGTGTCCAGCAGGTAGTTGCCTTCTAGCAAATTCCAATGAGTCTTTTGCACATCTTCGGTGGTGAGCCGCTGCCATAGTGCCCACAGCGAGCGGGAATTGTGCCCGGAGGCCAGCGCCGCGCCGTTGACGGCACCGATGGAGGTGCCCGCGACGATGTTGGGGAACCATTCGTGCTCTTCCAAAAAGCGCATGACGCCTACATGGTAGGCACCACGCCCGCCGCCACCGGAAAGAATAAGCGCGTTTTTGCGGGATTCTGTTGGCATCCTCGACCTCCTTGGAAAATAAAATACGGAACACAGAGAGATGAACTCCCTTTCTCTAATATTAACCAATCAGGTAGGCTGGGCGAACGGCCGTTTCCCCAGCCGCAATATCTTCAGAGCCAGGTGGCCGGACAGGGAGCACAATGTTGAAGCTGCTGCCTGGCAAGCGTTCCTCGTCTTCGCCTTCAGATTCCACCCAAATACGGCCGCCGTGCGCTTCAATCACACCCTTGGCGATGGGCAGCCCTAACCCTGGCCCGGCTCCTTTGAACTTGGTGCTGCCAGTGGAATGCAGCTGCGGGTCGCCAATGCGGAAGAACTTCTCAAAAATCAGCGTATGAAACTTGGGGTCAATGCCAATACCGGTATCCTGAATCAGAATTTCCAGGAATTCTTCATCGTAGGTTTGGCCCTGAACAATGGCGGCCTTTACAGAAATACGGCCGCTATCCGGCGTATATTTCACCGCATTGCCTAATAAATTGGTAAACGCCTGCACCAATCGCTTGAAATCGGCATAAATGGGGGGCAGTTCATCTACCCCCGCCAGTTCCAGCCGGATGCGCCGTTCGCGCATTGCCTGAATGAGCGGCTCTACTGCCAGTCGCAGCACGGTATCCAGCTGAGTCTTGACAAAGGTGAGCTGCATACCATCCACATCCAGCTGGCTGGCGTCTAGCATGGCGGTGATGAGCCGCTCTAGCTGCAAAGTGGCCCGGTTGATGTGCCCCACAATTTCGCGGGTTTGCTCCCGCGTCAGAGCGTTTTCCTCGTTCATAGCCGACAAAATATCGGCATACCCTTTCACCTGCGTCAGCGGCGTGCGCAGTTCGTGCGAGGCAATGGTGATGAAGTCTGACTTCACCCGATCCATGATTTCCAGCTTCTCATTTTGATCAACCAAATCTATGTTCAGGTAACGAATATGTTCATTTTGTTCATTAATTTCGCTAAAGAGCCGGGCATTTTGCAGCGCAACCACCGTCTGGTCGGCCAGAGTTTGCATGAGTTCCAGTTCGTTGGGCTGGTAAGGTACGGCCGAATTTTTTGGCCCCACACCAATCAGCCCCACAATCTCCGTGCCGCTGCTTACCGGCACGTACACTTCCATTGTCATTTCTGCCAGCCAACTTTTTTCCTGATCATTCAAACCGTTAAACGCCGGGTTGAAATCCAACTCGTACTGCAATAGCGGCTGGTGCTGGTTCATCAAGGCGTTAATTAACAGATCGTTGTAGGAAAAACGAATTGGATGGCGGGGCACAATGCCCATCGCTGGAATCGGCTCGACTTCGTACCCACCTTTTTCCAGCTCCGTAACCAGCATCAAGGTGCCTCGATTGGTTTCCAAAAGCTCGCTCAGCGTGCCCACAATCAGCAAGGAAATTTGCTGCACATCCAACGTCCGCGAGATAGCCTGGCTGTAATGGCGCACAACCTGCCCGGCGTTAACGCCTTCCCCGCGCAGGTAGCGGTGTACCAAATGGCTGATCAGCTGGCGAAACGGTTGGTACAGGAAAAAGCCCAAGGTAATGACCAGGGCGATGAGAATTGAAGTGAGAATGTCATTGCTGCGATTGAGCGCAGAGCCAAATTGAAAGACGATGATGACCGAGAGGATGAGCGGCAGGGCAGACAGCGTGTTGATGATGACAAAGGCAATGGCGCGCTGGGCGCGGGCGCGCACATCAAAAATTCGGAAGGAAGCGACGCCGTAGGCCAACCCTCCCATGCCCAAAGCGCGTAAGATTTGCCCGCTGAGGATGAAGCCAAGCTGGTCGAAGAATTGAATGAACTCGCCCAGAAAGAGCATGAGCAATACGGAAAACCAGAAAAGCAGCCGATTGGCGTGCCAGGGGAAGCTGGTTTTGCGGTATTCACGCCAGGTTGCCAATAGCAAGCCACCTGTCAAGCCACCCCAGGCCAGGTACACAGCCAGAGTGCCATTGCTGGTTAGCAGAATACGGCCGTCTGGCAAAAAGAAGCGGTGGTTGGGAGCCAGCAGGTTGATGAGAACGGCCGTTAAAACTGCCGCACCACCCAAAAACAGGTATCGCTTGGCTGGCTGCCATTCCAAAAAAGCGGCCGTTGTTGCTGCCAAAGTGCATACTGCCAACAGTAAAATAATGTTCGAGAAATTTGCAATGGGAACGAGATTTTCAAAATAGAGGGCAAATTCCCACCCAATGGACACAATGAGCGAAAGAATGAGCCAGGTCGTTTGACTTTTGTCAGGACGGCTGCGAATTTGGGGCAGGATGAGCAGCACCAGGTAAAAACCGGCGGCTATGAGGGGAAGGTAAAGATTGGCTTCGTATGCGTTCATGTATGCGAGTTACTGCCCGGCAGATATGTCATGGCAACCAATTTGGTAGGGGCACCCTACATTTTGGTGACAGGGCCGTTAAATTTTGCACTACTCGGTGAGCCTATTGTAATGGTTGGCAATAGCAATGGCAAAGTTGGATTTCAGGAATGGTACCAGTGTACCATGTCTCCCGTCAGGGTTGAGTAAAGAAAAAAGCGCAGCATGTCGCTGCGCTTCTTGTGGCGGAGAGGGCGGGATTCGAACCCGCGATACCTTCCGGTATACACGCTTTCCAAGCGTGCGCACTAAGCCTCTATGCGACCTCTCCGAATCGGACTGGAATTATAGTGCGAGATGGCAGGTTTGCAAGCCTGATTGTGAATTTGCGCACGTTACCAGCCAACGGCCGTTCCATCATTCCTTGGTTCGCTGCCGCCAATGAGAACGCCGCTTTCAGGATGACGCACAATAACTTGCCCGCCGCCATAATGCAGCGGTTTGCCCTTTTCCCACAAGTCGTGGCCCCGGTTTTGCAAATTTTGGCGGATTTCGTCGGAAACGGCCGTTTCCAAAGCCACCTGCTTATCTTTTAGCCAGTTAAAACGAGGGGCGTCCAGCGCCGTTTGCGGATCCATGCCAAATTCCACCAGATTCAACCCCACCTGCAAATGACCCTGCGGCTGCATGAAGCCGCCCATTACCCCAAAACTGCTCCATGCCTGCCCATCTTTGGTGATAAAACCGGGGATGATAGTGTGATACGGCCGTTTGCCCGGTGCCGCCTCATTGGGATGGCCCGGCTCCAAACTAAAGTTGGCTCCCCGATTTTGCAGCTGCACCCCCGTGCTGCCCGCCGTGATGCCACTGCCAAAACCCATGTACAAACTTTGAATCCAGCTCACCATGTTGCCGTTGCCATCCGCCACCGTCAGGTAAACCGTGTCGCCGATGGTTTGGGGCGTGCCGGGTGTCGGTTGCAAAGCGCTGCCCGGCTGGATGAGCGCATGACGGCTTTGCGTGTAGCTGTCGCTCAGCAGCGCGGCGATGGGCACATTTGCCTGGCGCGGGTCGGCGATGGTGGCGTGGGCGTCGGCAAAAGCCAGCTTCATCGCCTCGATGAGCGCGTGGTAATAATCGGCCGTGCCGTAGCCCAGCGCGGGCAAATCGAACTGTTTGGCAATGTTGATGGCCAGCAGCGCGGTCAAGCCTTGGCCGTTGGGCGGAATTTCATGAAAAACAATGCCATCTTTGTATTCCACGCTGATTGGTTCTACCCATTCTGCCTGGTACCTGGCCAGGTCATCTTCGGTGAGAACACCGCCGTCAGCCTGTATCGCCTGGGCAATCTGCCGGGCAATATCGCCTTGGTAAAACGCCTCCACGCCATTTTCGGCGATGGTTTGCAGGGTGCGGGCAAATTCCGGGTTTTGGAACAGTTCGGCGGCGCGGGGGGAACGGCCGTTTGGTAACCAAACGCGCTTGGAATCTGGCAATCGGCTCATCTTTTCAGTGGAAAGGTGCCAGGATCGGGCGATGCGCTGACTTACGGGGTAGCCATCCCGTGCGTAAGCGATGGGGCGCTGAAGCAGCGTATCCAAGCCCATGCTGCCGAACCGTTCCAGCGCCAACTGCCAACCGCGCAGGCTGCCCGGAACCGTCACCGCCAGGCCGCCAATGGCGGGAAATTCTTTATGACCTTGACTGCGAACGAAATCGGCCGTTAAGCCCATTGGGGCAGGGCCGCTGGCGTTCAGGCCATACAATTTTTGCTCATCCGCCTGCCAGATCAGGGCAAAGGCATCACCGCCAATGCCCGTAGAACATGGCTCAACAACACACAACGTGGCGACGGTGGCGATGGCTGCGTCCAGGGCATTGCCGCCTGCCTTTAGCACATCCAGCCCGGCCATCGCGGCCAGCGGCTGGCTGGTGGCTACAAGTCCGTTGTGGGCAATGATGTTTGAGCGGCGGCTAGGGAATTGAAATTGTTCAAAATTCATGGGGTTTCCTTAAAATTTTGTACCAGATGGGGGTGTGCAACTGCATCTTGACACCGAACAGGTGTTCGTGTATACTCCACCCAGAACAAATGAGCGATTGTCATAATGTGTGCAAACTACAATTCTCCACGTAGTTTATCAGATTTGGTGGTATCGCGGCATGGAACCTAGGAGAAGGCACAATGGCCAAGAAAGCATTATCTGAGCGTCAAAAAAATATTTTGGCATATATCCAAGAATATGTTGCTGAATTTGGACGACCCCCTACGATTCGGGAAATTGGTGGCGCGGTAAACATTAGCTCCACCTCGGTTGTGAATTACAACCTTACCAAGCTGAAAGAGCGCGGGCTACTTGAGCGAGACTCTGATGTGTCTCGCGGTTTGCGCTTAACGGAGAAGGTGGCCGAAACAACCGGGAAGGCGGTGGCTGCGGTTGGCAAGGTGGTGGAAGAGGTGAATACGGCCGTTTCCAACCTGCTCCGTGTACCTTTGGTGGGCAACATTGTGGCAGGCTCCCCCATTGAAGGTGTTAATGGCGATTTTTCTGTTTACGATGATGAGGATGCCATTGAATTGAGCAGCAGCATGATTCCCGGACGCAAAGATGATTTGTTCGCCTTGCGCGTCAGTGGAGATTCTATGATTGATGCAATGGTAAATGACGGCGACATTGTGATTATGCGGCCAGAGTACAACGTGCGGGATGGCGATATGGTTGCCGTTTGGCTCCGCGATGACACGACCACACTGAAATATTTCTTTCAGGAAGGTAAAAAGGTTCGGTTGCAACCTGCTAATCCGACGATGGATCCGATTTATGTAGACCGCAAGGATGTGCAAGTGCAGGGCAAAGTGATGATGGTGCTGCGCCAGACGGCGTAGCGGCAAGTAAACAGAAGTGAATGGACGGCCGTTTCTTGCCGTCCATTTTTTTTATCAATATTTCTAGAACGGATGGTCTATATCGGGCGCTTGGGAACCCAAAATGAGTGAGAAAGAAACCTGGCAAAAAATGAATAAAGAGGAGCGATTGCGACACCAATTAGAGTTGCAGTCGCGACAAATTGAGCGTGTGTTTTCTACGCACCAGGTGCCAACGCGAGTCGCTGGCGGACATGTAGAAACACAATCTATCCGGTTTGATTTGCAGTCGCATCTGGAATCTGGTTTGCACCGTTTGCGCGGCTTAAAGCATGATCTGCTCTCGGTGCTGGGGGTTACAGACGTATCGCTGGTGAAGGATGAGCGCGGCCAATGGCGGTTGGATATTGTGCGACCGCATGAAGCGCCGGTGTCGTTGTTGGATTTGTTACCTTTGCTGCCAGAGCTACCGGAAAGTACGGCCGTTCTCGGCATGGATGAAGAGGGCGCACCGCTGTTGCTGCCTTTTGCCAATCCAGACATTACCCACGCGCTAGTTGTGGGTATGAATGGTGGGGGGAAAACAGCTTTGCTGCGCACTATGGCCGTCTCCCTGGCGATGGCCAATCGGCAATCCAAACTGCAACTGCTGGTGATTGATCCAAACCAACCAGGGCGTGCCACCGGTGAATTAGCTCCGCTTATGTTCTTGCCCCACTTGTTGAGCCAGGTGGTAGATTTGGTGAACGAGGCCCGGAGCACGCTGCAAATTTTGGTTGATGAAATGTACCATCGCCTAAAGTATGAAACAGTCCGTCCCACAATTGTGGTGCTGATAGACAATGCCGAAATCCTCTTTGCTGCTAACGATGCAGACACGGAGGCAGCCTTGGCTGAGCTGCTCCAGCGTGGGGCTGAGGCGGGCATCCATTTGGTTTTGGCCACCAGCCAGCCGACAGCGGACTGGTTAAGCAGCGTAGCGCGCACTAATTTACCCCTGCGGTTGGTGGGGCAGGTGCGTGATGAGGCCGAATCTTTGGCGGCAACGGCCGTTCCTGGTGCAGATGCCCACGCTTTGTTAGGCGAGG
The DNA here is from genome assembly GCA_020634455.1 of Ardenticatenaceae bacterium. Classification (GTDB taxonomy): domain Bacteria; phylum Chloroflexota; class Anaerolineae; order Promineifilales; family Promineifilaceae; genus Leptofilum. Next base: position 535,535 of record JACKBQ010000002.1, read on the forward strand.
GGGATTTCTTGGCCGTGGCAGATGGTCAGGTGGTTCATTTTCAAGCGGCCTTCATTGGCAATTACGATTTGCATTTGACGCTGGAGACGATACATCGCAACCGCCCACAGCCGTTGCTGGCTCAACCTTTGTGGTTAGGCGAAGGTGAGAATGATTCACCGGCATACAGTTGGGAGCGGGACGGTAATTTGCCACAGGCCGTGGTCACAGATATTTCGACAAACCACAAAGATTCGACATTGGTAGATATTTTTGAGGATGAATCAGAGGAAGGTTAGGATGAACGTTGGCATGTTGTGGCTGGATGACGATAGAACGAGAAGTTTGGATGAGAAGGTGAGTCGGGCGGTGGATTATTATCGGGAGAAGTACGGCCGTATGCCCGACCTTTGCCTGGTTAACAAAACGATGCTCGCTGAGGAAAAGCTAGTAGGAAAGGTAAGCGTCCAGCCACAGTCAGCAATTTTGCCGCATCATTTTTGGGTAGGGATGCGAGCTTCCTGAGTAGACTACTCTTTAGCAACCATCAAAATTGAGCGGCTGCCACCTTCAATATGAGTCAAGCGAGCCTGGTAGGTACGGCCGTCTTCACCCTCAAGTTCGGCCGTGTGTTGCATGTTACCATCTGGACTTTGCAAAATAAACGCAATCGCAGCCTGATTTTTAAGCAGTTTGTTAATGGGGTGCCCTACAACTTTTGCCTCTGGCAAATCAAAAGCGTCGCGTGCTGCCTGGTTTAGCAGTCGCAATTTTTCATCAGAATCAACCACCAGAACAGGATCATGAATCTGATCCACCACAACAGAAAGTGTTACTCGCTGTTGCTCGATGTCGGAATAGATGTTGGCATTGTTAATGGCGATAGTGGCGTAGCCGCCCAAGGCAGAAAGCGCCCGTGTGTCATTGCTGTCAAACGAGGTTTCCTTAAGTCGGTTGGTAACACCCAACACGCCAATCGGCTTGTTTTGCAGGATGAGCGGGACGTAAATGAGCGATTTTACCAGCAGCGCTGTATGCGTTCGCTTCCATTGCGAATCGTTACCAATGGCAACGGCTCGTTTGGTTTGCAGAACTTTACCGGCAAGGCTGTCGTTGACGCGCTTGCGCATGGATTGGGCTTTAGAGTCCAAATTTTTTGAGGCGCGAATGTACAGTTCGTTTTGCTCTTCATCCAGAAGCATCAGGGAACCTTCTTCTGCACCTACCACGTAAACGGCCGCTTCCACCACACGGTGCAGCACTTCCTCCAAATCCAGCGAAGATGCGACGGATTTGCCGACGCCATACAGCACATTCAGCTCCTGGGCACGTCGCTGTAGTTGCGAATTGCTTTCCATGAGCTGCTGCACCAATTGGTCGCGCTCACGTTGCAGGCGGCTTTCTCGCAAGGCCCGATCCACCGAGTCACTAATTTCATCAGCGTCGAATGGTTTGATCACGTAATCTCGAATACCCAGACGGAAGGCAGCAACGGCCGTTTCTTCTGAACCATGTGCTGTTGCCAAAATAGCGGGGATTTCCACGCCACGCTCGCGCAGCTTTTCCAACACTTCCAGCCCGGTCAGGCGCGGCATTTGCTGATCTACAATCATCAGGTCTGGCTCTTTGGCAATTGCCATTTCCAAACCCATCAGCCCATTTGAGGCTTGTAGAACTTCAAACCCTTTTGGTTGCAAAATATATTCGGAGAGAAAGTCTCGAATCTCTTGCGAATCATCAATAATGAGTACGCGTTCGTACATAAATGCCTTTCCTTACGCTGGGAGGTATCACTGTTCCTAATATTACTACTCGCTGTATAAGCATGCAACAACAGAAATGTACCTTATACACGCCTCACTTTACACACAGATATTACTAGCCAATAACCCAATAACGCCTAAAAAAACTTGTCACTCGGTTTTGCATAGGATAGCATGACACGGTTATGGAAAAACTGCCCAAAATAAACACAACTTTTATTATCTGTCTCATCGCGTTCATTATAAGCGGGATTTTTTCATTTGTAGCGTGTGCAGATAGTCAAGAAGTACCACCCATTGTGGTTACAGAGGTGTTCAATATTGCTGGCGAAGAGATTGTGGTTACCCGCATTTTGGAACCAACGCCAACGCCAACCGTTGTGCCAACAGCCCCGGCGGATAACAATCAGCCGGTTATTTTGGATGTGAGCTTTGTCCGAAGCAGCGTGCCCAATATTGATCCGCAGCTCACAACAGACCCTGACGGGATTGACTTAATTGAAAACATGTTTGTGGGGTTAACTCGGTATAATCACGTGACTAACCAGGTGGACCCGGCTTTGGCCAGTTCTTGGGATGTGTCGGAAAACGGCCGTGTTTGGACATTTTCTTTACGAGATGACATTTTTTGGGTTCAACCGAGTACACAAATTGTGGATGGCTACGTTATCGCTGAACCAGTGCGGCCAGTGGTGGCCAGCGATATTGTTTTTGCCGTACAGCGCACATGTGCCCGCGAAACTGGCTCCCCAGATGCGTTTATTCTCTTCATTATTGAAGGATGTGAGCAGGTGCATCAATCTGCTAACGCCACTCCGGCCGATCTGGAAAATGTTGGGGTGCGCGCTTTAAACGATACTACGCTGCAAATTCGCCTGAATCGGGCAGGGGCACACTTTTTAACCATTACCAGCCTTTGGTTCATGCGGCCGTTACCACGCGAGCTATTTGATGATGCTTTTGTAGAAGAGTATGGGACAGATTGGCAAACGGCCGTTCAAGATGGCGCACCATTTTTCACCAGCGGCCCCTTTATGCTGTTAGAAAACAATTTTACTTCTTTGCAGCGCAATACCTTATGGCCCATACCCTTTCAGGGCAATACCGAAATTGTAAAAATCAACTACGTTGAAACCGACGACATCGCCTTGTTGCTTTGGCAAGCAAAATCTTTGGATTTAATTGATGCAACCAATTTATCCATTTCCGCTTTGCCTAATGCGGCGCAACAGCAGCTGCAACTGGTGAGCCAGCAAACCCTGTTTTACTTCAATTTCAACTTTGATAGCGGTGTTTTCCGAGAGCCAAATGTGCGTCGCGCTTTTAGCGCAGCTATTGACCGTGAATCGTTAGTAGAAGAGGTTTTTGGGCAGTTAGCGCTGCCAATGCGCCACTTAATGCCCCCAGGCGTGGTCGGCGCTTTGCCCGCCGACCAGGTAGGCGTGGGGTACAGCCCAGATTTTGCGCGTTTGCAGATGGCCGAAAGTGGCTTTAGCAGCTGCCGCCTGATGCCAGACATCCGATTTATGGTTTCTTCCTCAGACCTTTCCCTGTTGCAGGCGGAGCTGGTTGTGCAGATGTGGATCACAGAATTGGGGTGTGAAGAGTCGCAAATTCATATTGAGCAGGTGCCATTTGGCACACTTTTGGCCAATACGCGGGCCGATGCGGGTGCAGCTCGCCCAGATATTTGGGAGCTGGCCTGGGCTTCTTATTTCCCAGATGGGCAAAACTGGATGGGTGATTTGCTTCATTGTCAGGAAAGCGAAAACCGTGAAAAACGGCCGTGTGGCGATGTGGACGGTCTCATTCGTGAAGCGGCTTCCACCTTTGATTTGAGTCGCCGTCAGGACCTTTACCGGCAAATCGAAAATGCCATGTTTGGCGATCAGGGCATTACCCCGCTGGCACCGCTGTATTTACGAAGCAACCTGGTGCTGGTGCAAGATTGGCTGACATACCCACCCGCCCATTTTGGTGGGGAGCAGTACGACACGTACCAAATTGAGGTTGCTCGCAAAGAATTAGAACGGAGTCGTTCCCGATGACACAGTTGACAGAATGGAAGCAATTTGCAGATTTGGCCGCCTCGTTGGGTGCGTCGCTAACATCAGAGCAGGTTGATCAGTTTGCCCTTTACCAGCAGTTGCTGCTGGACTGGAATGAGCGGATGAATTTAACGGCCGTTCGCGACCCGGCAGAGATTCGGGTGCGGCATTTTTTGGATTCGTTAAGTTGTGCACGGGTGATGGGTGATTTGAACGGCCGCTCCCTTGTAGACGTGGGCACCGGAGCCGGCTTCCCCGGCTTACCGCTCAAGATTTTGTTCCCCCAACTGCGCCTGACGTTGGTAGAAAGCGTGGCTAAAAAAGGACAGTTTTTACAAGCTGTGGTAGATGCCTTGGCGCTTGATGAGGTGCGCATTCTGGCGGAGCGGGCTGAGGTGCTGGGCCAACAGCCACAACATCGGCAGCAGTATGATTGGGGCGTGGCGCGGGCGGTGGCCGAGTTGCGGGTGTTGGTAGAATATTTGCTCCCGCTGTGCCGGGTGGGGGGAACCATGTTGGCCCAAAAGGGGGAGGGGGTTCATGAGGAGCTAAAAAGTGCGGCAACGGCCGTACGCATCCTCGGTGGCAGCGAGCCGATTTTGGCAGATGTTGCCCTGCCGGAACGAGAACAGCTTCATTATTTTGTGACCATCAAAAAGGTGGAAGACACGCCAACAAAATACCCAAGGCGGGTGGGGATGCCGGGAAAACGGCCGTTATAATCGTTCGTCAGTAAGCTTTTGTTCTAATGGAATTTGCACTTGGTACAGGTTTTCTGGTTCGTCTTTGCCCCGAATTTCTATTGCGCCCATTGGGCTAAGCGGGTGTGCTTGAAGCAATGGACTGCTATTCACCTGAATCTTTTGATAAACCCCTTCAGATATCACAATTTGCCCATCCACGGCAATATCTACCAAACGGTGGGCTGTGTTCACCGCATCCCCTACCATACGGAAAGTCATCCGGGTTTCCGCGCCGACATTGCCCACGATCACATTACCTTCATCAATGCCAATGCCCATACCAAAACCAGTATTCAGCTCTTCAAAAAGCTCCACCCGTAGGGCATTGAACCGTTTTTGCATGGCAACGGCCGTTTCCACCGCCCGACTAGCTGCATCAGCCTGATCAAAGGGGGCATTAAATGCAACCAAAATTTCATCCCCCGTTAGCTCAAAAATGGTGCCTTCAAACTGATACACAACCTCGGTCATCTTGGTGAAAAACTTGTTTAACCTTTTGATGACTTGATTCGGTTCTACCAGGCGAGTAAACCGGGTAAAGCTGCGAATATCCGCAAACATGACCACAGCCCGTCTGCGTTCTCGCCGCGCCATAAGCCCAGGTTCATGCGACAACACATAATCAACCAGGCTAGGACCCATGTAGCGTGAGAACGTTTCTTTAATTTCCTGTTTTTTGCGCCGTTCCTCAGCCAGTCGAAACTCTTCAATTCGCTTTAATTCGGTAATGTCTTGCAAAACGGCCGCATATCCTACACCCTGAATGGGCGACACACTGGTATAAAGCGTACGGCCGTTTTCCATCTTAATTTCTTGCGCATTTGCGTGGTGATTACCATTACTGTAAACCGATAATAACACACTCAAAGGCTGAAAATCCCCAATATATTTACCAGCTACAGCTTCTGCTTGTAAGCCAAACAACCTTTCCGCGGCCTGGTTGAACAAAGAGATGTTCCACTCTTCATCTGTTGTTACGATAGCATCGGTAGCCTGCCCTAAGATCGCTTCCAACTTGCGCCGTTCTTCACTAATTTCAGTAAAATAGTGAGCATTGGTAATGGCTGTAGAAACCGTGCTGCCCAGCGCATTCAATAAATCTTTATGATCATCAGTAAAATAGCCAACGTCAGGGTGATTAAGAATCAGAATACCCACCACGCGGTCTGACCCAATTAGCGGAATACCAATAGCAGACCCGGTTTCCCCTTCGTCATCCGGCAAGGTAATCCAGCGCTCGTCCTGGCGAATATCGTGGATGATTTCACTACGCTTGTTGGTTACCAGCCAACCGCCCAGCCCGCGCGTCATCACCTCTCGCGTGACGCGGTCGCTAATTTCAATGGGAGAACCCGCCCGAATAATAAATTTATGGTATACCTCATTGAGCTCATTGAGCAGCATGATGTTGCCTTTGGTGGCACCTACGGCCGCTTGTGTTTGCTCAATGATGGTGGACATCATTGGTTCAAGGTCTAACTGGGTGCTTACCGCCCGGCTGATGTTGTAAAGTAACTGTAGGCGATGTCGCTCTTCTTCCAGATTGGTTCTGGCGCGTTTTAACTGGATGAGCGTGCGTACGCGCACCAGCAATTCTTCACGAATGTGGGGGCGCGAGAGAAATTCATCGGCCCCTGCTTTTTTACCTTCAATACGGGATTCCACCTTGCTTAGAGCTGTGATCATGATGATGGGAATGAGGTGGGTTTGGGGATCGGCTTTAAGGGTTTTGCAAACTTCAAAACCGTTGATATCTGGCATCATCACGTCTAGCAAGATGAGGTCTGGGTCGTGTTTTTTGGCCATGGCGATGCCGTCTTGCCCACCGCTGGCTTCAAGAATGTTGTGACCATCCAGTTTTAGCTGGGAGGAGAGGAGAAGTCTGTTTTCGCGCATGTCGTCTACGATAAGGACGACCGAGGAGTCATGGTTGGTTTGGTTCACAATACTATTCACTTGATGCTGGGGCATATCTGCGCCAAATAAATTGCAGTGCCTGGGTTGGTGTTGGCTACATTACAATAATACGGCCGTTCTCAACCTTCATCCGCGTGGCCTGTTGTAAAAACGGTTCCGTAAACATGCCAGGATCGGTTGCCGTTAAAATCGCTTGAGTCGTTTCGGTAACAGAGTTTAGCAGGGCAGCACGGCGATTTTCATCCAATTCTGCCACTACTTCATCTAATAGCAAAATGGGGCGTTCGCCGGTGACCGCTTCCATCCAGTTGATTTCACCCATTTTCAGCGCCAGGATGGCTGTACGCTGTTGCCCTCGTGAACCAAAACTGCCCAAGGAACGGCCGTTTAATTGAAAAGACCAATCATCTCGATGCGGACCCACAGTGGTGGCACCGCGTGCAATATCAATTGCTAAAGATTCTTGCAGCAGTCTAGCAAAGCGTTCTGAAACTAATTCTGACTGTCCCTGATGCGTTTCTAGCCAGTCAGCTAACACTGCTGGACTTTGCTTCTCACGTGGGGCAATTTTAGACTTTTTGCCACTCAAGCGGGGTAAATAAACCAGCTTAATTGATTCCTGACCGTTTGTTAACGATTCATAATGAATACGTTGCGTCTCCCGGCTGATGTCGGCTACAAAGGCAGCACGTCGCAGAAAAATTGCACTGCCCAGCTCTACCAGCTTGTCTGTGTAAATGGGCAGCACATCCCGCACAGGTTGCCCTTCCGCAAGCTGCCGCAGAGTGGCGTTACGCTGCTCTAGCACCTTATTGTAGTTAGAGAGCGTACGGCAGTAAACCGGGTCAATTTGGCACAGGGTAATATCCATGTAGCGGCGGCGGTTGGCGGGAGACCCGGTAAGTAACTGCACATCTTCTGGCAAAAACAGCACCACGCGCATTGCCCCAAGCAAATCCATCAGACGCACCTTGCGTCGGTCTAGCAGCGCTTCGCGGCGAAAGCTGAAGTTGCGTGTGCGATTGTAATTGGCTTTTTGCTCTTGGATGAGGCGCATTTCCAACGTTTGGGTTTGCCTGGCAGTCACAACCGTGGCGTTGAGCCGCCCCACTATCACCGGTTCTTCGGCCTGGGCGGCCGTCCAATTGAGCAGTTGAGCATCATTATCGGCGTGCGGCGAGCGGGTAGTAGCCAGGTAGTAAACGGCTTCCAGGAGGTTGGTTTTGCCCTGCGCGTTGTTCCCGTAAAGCAAGACAGGCCCTTGGGGAAGGGTAAGTTCTAAACGGCCGTAATTCCTGAAATTTGTGAGCGATAAATGGGTAATATGCATGGGTGTTTTTTACGGCCAGTCAGTTTGCCAAACCAAATGAATTTTCTGTGTTTTGCACAACAGTTGAACAGGATTTTAACATAATGGTTGGGCAAATCATAAAAATCATTCACCCGAGGCGGCTGCGTGTTTTCGGTTGCCATAGAAATCTCATCATGCTATGCTACTGCCGCGTCAATTGAAGCTGGCCAGCGTGGGGATATTTGCTTTACCATTAACGGCCGTTCATCATAATGACCCATTCCAAATTATTGCGTGTCGGCAAAAGGAGCTATGTATGGAGCAAAACAACGGCAACGGCCGTTCCCCATTGCGTTTTATTCTCCTCTTTCTACTGGTTATTGTTCTGCCTTTGGCACTTGGCCTTTTTATGGCCCCCCGCCTCGTCCCTAAACCACAAATTGGCGTCATTCGCCTGAACTACGACATTTCTAACGCCACCGCTTTTGAATTTCGTGAACAACTGCTGTTTGCCCGCAACGATCCGGCCATTAAAGCTGTGGTCATTGTCATCAACAGCCCCGGCGGCACCGCTTCCGACAGCGAAGATTTGTACATGGACGTGCTGGCCGCCCGGCAAGATTTGCCCGTGATAGCTACCGTAGACTTTTTAGCCGCCAGCGGCGCGTACTACATCGCCGCCGCGACGGATGCCATCTACGCCAAGCCCGGCTCCGCCATCGGCAGCATTGGCGTCATTAGCTCCTTGCCCGATGCCCCCTATTTGGAAGAAGAAGTACTTACAACCGGGCCGTACAAATCGTTTGGCGGCACGCGCGATGGTTTTGTGCGCCGCGCCGAAACCCTAAAGTTTGCCTTCTTGCAAGCCGTGGCTAACGGCCGTGGTGAAAACCTCAAAGCTGATCTCGACTTACTCTCCCGCGCCGAAATTTTTGACGGCGTGCGGGCGCTGGAACTGGGTCTCATTGATGGCATCATCTCTACCAGCGAGGCGTTTGACAAAGCGGCCGAACTGGCAGGCATTCGCAACTACGAACTGGTGGAGCTGTACCCGCTCACCTTTGGCGATGATGGTCCCGTAGCGTTTGGCACCTACACAGTGCCCGCCATAGACCAGGAAAAACTGTGGGCCGCCCCGGCAGATTTGCCCCCAGGTTTGTACTATCGCTACATTGAACTGCCCGCCAACCAATAAGGTAATTTGGTAATTTGTAATACAGTAATCGGTTCAATGACTACTTACAAATTACCCAATTACATCTTTTAGGATGTGATTATGCGCCGAGGATTACTTTTTCTGCTTGTTTTTGTTCTTTTGCTTATTGCGCCAACGGCCGTTCGCTACCTGCAACATTACCAACTGGGTGGGGTAAACCGCGCCGAGCCCCCCACCTACGACGTGGCTTCTGTGGTAGAAAGCGTGCCCACCCCCGCCGCTGCCGCTTTTGTGGATGCGCCCGAATCGTTTGGCGGTTTGGTGCTGCTAGACCAGTCCCACGACAACGCCTTTACGCTAGATGAGATTGGGTATTTAGACGGCCGTCTTGCGGCTCGTGGCGTAGAGATGATGGGTTACACAGGCGGCGATCTGGCCACCGCCTTGCGCGGCGTCAACGCCTTTGTCGTCATTACCCCGCTTCAACCATTTTCCGCCGACGAAATTCAGGCCGTAGAGAACTTTGTGCAGCGCGGCGGCCGCCTGTTGATGCTGGGCGACCCCACCCGCTACAACGTTATTGTCGAGGAAGATTTGTTTAGCTTCAACATCTTCGTCGAGAGCGATAAAATTCCGCTCAACAGCCTGGCCAACAGCTTCGACCTCATCTTCAACGGGGACTACCTGTACAACACCATCGAAAACGAAGGCAACTTCCGCAATATCGTTTTGGATTCGGTCGGTTTTACCGAAAATGCGCTCACGGCCGAATTAGATCAGGTGGTGCTGTACGGTGCCCACTCATTGCAGGTGGGCGCTGGGGCTAAAGCGTTGATGGCTGGCGATGACAACACCTGGTCATCCGCCACCGACCGCCCTGGCGGGCTTACCCTGGCCGCCACCGCCGCCAATGGCAACGTTTTGGCCGTTGGCGACATTCAGTTTTTGATGGAGCCGTACTACACTGTGCTAGACAACGCCCGCTTCATAGCCCAAATTGCCGACTTTTTGTCCGAGCCAATCCGCCGCGACTTTACCGTGGCCGACTTCCCGTACTTTTTCGCCGATGAGATTGATCTGGTTTACACCGGTGCGCCGGAGCTTGGCCCGGATGCTTTTGACGAAATCATTACCCTGCAAGCCAGCCTGCGCGGGGCTGAAAAAGCGCTGACGCTGGCCACCGCCGACAGCCAGAGCGGTGACGCCATTTACCTGGGTCTGTACAACCAGTCTGACGAAGTGGCTGACTTGTTGGCCGAGGCGGGCATCACCCTATTGATTGACCCCGAAATTTTGACCGAAGCGGAAACGGCCGTTCTCGAAAACGAAAACGCCAATAGCGACGATGGTGCAGATGCCGAAGAAGAGGCCATCGATAATGAAAATGATGCGGCGGCTGATGAAGAACCTGTTGCCGAAGAATCCTTCGATCGCCTTATCCAATCCAGCCTGGGTAATGTACACATGTCTGGCACCGCCCTGATTTTGCTGGACGAAAGCGGCAGCGAGCGCCGTCTGGTGGTGCTGGCCGCCAGTAAAGAAGGACTCGAAAACACCGTCAGCCGTCTGCTCGACCTCATACCGCTGGATGCTGATTACGCGCTGGCCGACTGCCTGCTGCAAGACAATCTGGCTCTGTGCCCCACCAACGTAACGAATGAGGAAGTAGAAGCGGAATTGCTTACCGGCGGAACGCTGGAGGCAGATTCGGGTGATGGGGATGTGAGCGAGGATGAAGATACGGCCGTTGACACCGAAGAAGAACCCACCGACGATGAAGAACAGCCAGAACCCACCGATATTGACGCCATAGACCAGGGCACCATCGGCTTGGGTGAAACTGTAGAAGGCACCTTGGGTGATGGCGAACAGTTTAGCTGGACTTTTCAGGACGGCCCCGCCGTTATAGACATCATTTTAGAAAGTGGTGAAGATTTGGACGCCGTGCTGGAACTGTACGATGCCGACAACATCTTCCTGGCTGCCGCCGATTCCGGCTTTACCGGTGAGGGTGAAACTATCAGCGGCTATGAAATTGAAGACGATGCCAGCTACACCATCCTCGTGCGTGATTTCTATGCTGATGGCGGCTCATTCACGCTTTCCGTGCAGGAATCCAGCGAACCGTCAACAGACGGCGATTCTGGTAGCGAAGAAGGCGACGCAGGCAGCAGCGACACCACCATTTTCCTGTTCGTAGATGACGATGGCACACCGATTGACTCTGGTTTTACCAGCCAAACTGAGCTGGAAACTTTACTGTCCCCCAACTATACCGTGCAAACCTGGGTTTCTTCTGCCGATGGCCCATTGCCAGAAGACGCCCTGGAAGGCATAGACTTGCTCATCTGGGATTCGGGCGACTACCTGGACTCGGAAGGCTTTTTTGGTGAAGATACCTTTGTGATTTTTGCCTACCTCGATGCGGGTGGTTCGGTTTTTATTACCGGCTCCTCGCCCACAATCTTTGGCGATCTGGGCTTGTCTGAACTCAGCGATTTGGAGTTTACGGGCGAGGATGCGGTTTTGCTGGAGGGTTTTACCGCCGGAGAGATTATTGAACTTGGCGCAACCTACGAGGTTATTTTTGCCGATTTTTTGGTGGATGATTTGGAGCCGGGTTCCATTGCCTTTTTGCTGCGCGGGGCCAACAGCGATGATTCGGGCAATGTGGTGGGGCTGGCAGCCATTGATGATACCAACGATGATCAGCAAACCATGTTTTTGTTGATGCCCTTTGCTGCGCTGCCAGAGCAGGTGCAGGGGCAACTGCTAGACAACATGATGGCCTGGTTTGGCTTTTAATCGGTTTATGAATCTGGTTGGTTCTGCTGCGCTGAACGGATAAAATAGAACGCTATGGATCAACCAGATATTATTTTCATTGTCTTAGACACCCAGCGGGCCGATCGGCTGGGTTGTTATGGCCACTCCAAAGCGATTACCCCCAATCTTGACCAATTTGCGGCGAACGGTGTGCTTTTTGAGCAAGCCATTTCCCCGGCGCAGTGGACGATTCCCAGCCACGCTTCGATGTTTACCGGGCTGTACCCCACGGCACACCAGGTGACGCAATCCTCGCAGGGCTTGTCGCCGGAACGGCCGCATCTCGCCGAATTGTTGCGCGATGTGGGTTACCAGACGGTGGCTTTCTGCAACAACCCGCTGGTAGGCATTTTGAATAATGGCTTTAAGCGGGGATTCCAAACGTTTTACAACTACGGCGGCGCAATTCCCAGCGTGCCCAGCGATTCCACAACGCTCCCTCGGCCTTTGCGTCGTTTGGTGGAAGGGTATACTCAATTTTTGCGCCGCATTTCCTACCCAATCCAGAACTTTTTTGGCCAATCTGACCTCGCTTTCCGGCTGTCGCTTAATGCGTGGTTCACGCCGATTTGGTCACGAGTGGCCAACTTTAAGGGGCAAAATGAGCGCTCGGTGCGGGATTTGAGTCACTTTTTTAGGGAGCGAGAAAAGAAAGGTGGGGAACGGCCGTTGTTCCTCTTCCTCAATCTCATGGAAACCCATCTGCCCTTCACGCCCCCGGCTGAATTTATTGACAAAGTGGCTCCCTACCTGCGCGGTAGCAAAGAAGCGCGCACCATCATGCGCCGCTGGAACCGGGAATCTTATCGCTGGGCAGCGCCGTTGGCCGAACCGCTGGATGAGCTGGAAGCGCAGGTACTCAGCGACCTGTACGACGCGGAAGTGGCTTACCAGGATGCGTACCTGGGCCAATTGCTGCAAACGTTGCAGCAGCGGGCCAATGCAGAAAATACGCTCATCATCATCGTGGCTGACCACGGCGATGGGCTGGGTGAGCATGGCTGTATGGGGCATGCTTTTGTGGCGTACCAGGAACTGCTGCACGTGCCGCTGCTGATGCAATGGCCGCGCCGCTTTAAGCAGCCCGCACGGGTACAAACACCGGTGAGCACGCGGCGCGTTTTCCACACCATGCTGGATGCAGCGGGCCGCCTGCCGCAGTCGGCCAATTTGGACCCGGTGCGGGTGCATGGCCTCACACTGGCTACCACAGTGAACGGCCACGACCCAGAGCAGGGGGTGGCGTACAGCGAAGTATATCCACCGCTGACTTTTGTAAAGGCGCTGGAAAAACGGCAGCCAGAGCTGCTGGAAGCGTACCGTTGCCTCTCGGTGCGGCGGGCGGTGGTGCAGCAAATTGGCCCGGATGAGGCGGATGTGACCCTACACAAGCTCATCCAGGTGGACGAAAAGCTGGATGAACTTTTTAATTTAGCGGATGATCCGATAGAATCAGTCAATGTGATGGCGGAACGGCCGTTCATTACCGAGCCTATGCAAAAAGAGATGAATCGGTGGGTAACGGCCGTATCGCACCAAAAGACCCAGGTAGACGCAGGCAGCCAGATTGAGCTAGACGAAAATATCACTCGCCGCCTCCGCGCCCTGGGCTACATGGATTAATTTAAGCCACAGAGAAAAAAGAGGGGTAAGAGGAGAATTGTATCTCAATAAACTCTGTGCCCTCTGTGGCAAAAAACAGCAACGAACCTAACAATCTAAAGAGAGAGGAAAAGAAATGTTTGATGGAATAAATATTAGCCGGGTTGCCTTTGAGATACCGTTGCCGCAATTTTTGCAGAACTGGTTTCCGAGCCTCGGCCCCTCCCTGGCAATTTACTGGTATGGCATCATTATTGTCATCGGCATTGCGTTGGGTGCCTGGTGGGCCGCGCGTGAACTGCAAAAGCGGCAGCTTGGCGTCAAGGCGATTGATGAGTTTTATAATGGTTTGATCATCGTTGTGATTGCTGGCTACCTTTTTGCCCGATTAACCTACGTGGTTTTAGACATCATTGACGGGGCGCAATACAGCACAATTGGCCAGGTGTTTAACTTCCGCGCTGGCGGGGTAAACATTTTGGGCGGCTTTGTGGGGGCTGTGCTGGTGGCCTGGTTTTACATTGTGTGGCGGCGGCTCAAATTTTGGCATTACGCCGATGTGGCTGGCCCTGCACTGCTGCTGGCGCAAGCCATTGGTCGCTGGGGCAACTTTATCAACAAGGAGCTGTACGGCCCGCCGACAGGCAGCGATACCTGGGGCTTGCTCATTGAGCCGCAGTTCCGCATTGCCAAATACGCCGATTTGTCGGTTTACCCGGCCGAAACCAGATTCCATCCCACCTTTTTGTATGAATCCATTGCGCTGTTTGTGGGCTTTTTGCTGTTGGTGTGGCTGAACGGCCGTTTCCGTGATAAATGGGAACCAGGTACCCTGTTTGGCCTCTTCTTGCTCTGGTGGGGCGGTAATCGCACCTGGATTGAGTTCTTCCGGCCTGATCAGACAACAATCGGGGATTCATTCCTCACTTATTCTATGGTGGTTGCTTTTGGCATTGCCTTGTACGGCTTATGGTTCACACTCAAAAAGATGGATCGGCTTCCAGAAGCGTTGGCTAACAAGCGCAAACGCCCGGTGAAGCCAAAACCACGCCGCAATTGAACCAGGTGGTCAGTAATCGGTAAGCGGTATTCAGTTTAGAACGTTAGCAGCCGAGTTTGTTAAAGAAGCCTTTTGATGGCTCAATTTAGCAAGCTCGGTTTTTGTTTTACAGCCAGTAGGAGCAGTCTTAGACCTGCCCCTACCGTGAATGAAACGAACCTCCGGGAGGTTTAGTGCTTGGAATCTCCCGGAGGATTATTTTTAGGAGAAAAACGATGGAAATGAGTGAAAAAATCGGCGCATTGGCGCTTACATTTGATGATGTGTTGCTAACCCCCGGATATTCTGAAGTGTTACCGGCCAACGTGGATTTGAAAACCCGCCTGGCCGGTAATTTGTATCTGAACATCCCGCTGCTGTCGGCGGCGATGGATACGGTGACGGAAGCGCGGCTGGCGATTGGTCTGGCTCGGCTGGGCGGCATCGGCGTCATTCACCGCAACCTTTCACCAGAGGAGCAGGCAGAAGAAGTGGACAAGGTGAAGCGCTCTGAGGCGGGTATGATTGTGGATCCGGTGACCTTGCACGCCGACAACACCCTGGCGGATGCCGAGGCGCTGATGAGCCGCTACCACATCTCTGGCGTGCCGATCACTGATGACGACGGCAAGCTGGTGGGCATCCTCACCAATCGGGACACGCGCTTTGTGGAACCGGGGCCACAACCTGTGCGCGAATTTATGACCAGCAAGAATTTGGTGACAGCCAAAGTGGGCACCACGCTGGAAGAAGCGAAGGAGATTTTGCATCGTCACCGCATTGAAAAGCTGCCATTGGTGGATGAGGCGGGCTATCTGAAGGGGCTGATTACGGTTAAGGACATCCAGAAGAAGGTGAACTACCCCATGCAGGCGTCGGATGAGAACGGCCGTCTTCTCTGCGCTGCTGCCATTGGGGTGGGGGAATCCGGTTTGGCCCGGCTGGAGCTTTTGGTGAAGGCGGGGGTAGACGTGGCGGTGATTGATACGGCTCACGGCCATAGCGCCCTGGTGCTGCAAACCTTGCGCGAAGCCAAAAATCGGTACCCCAAACTACCCATCATTGCAGGCAATGCCGCCACTGCCGAGGGCGTGCGTGATTTGGTAAAGGCGGGGGCCGACGGCGTGAAAATTGGCATTGGCGCGGGTTCGATTTGTACGACGCGGGTGGTTTCTGGCGCTGGGATGCCACAGTTTACGGCCGTTCTGGAAGGTGCCGCCGAGTGCCACAAACACGGCGTCCCCTGCATCGCCGATGGTGGCATCAAGTACAGCGGCGACATTGTGAAGTCAATGGCGGCCGGGGCGGATGCGGTGATGCTTGGTTCCATGCTGGCTGGCCTGGAAGAAAGCCCCGGCGACATCATTTTGTACGAAGGTCGCCGCTACAAAGTGTATCGCGGCATGGGTAGCCTGGGCGCGATGCAGGGACACGGGGCCGATCGCTACGGCAGCGGCGTGACCACCGACCGCAACCTGCGTGCCGACCGGGACAAGCTGGTACCCGAAGGCGTGGAAGGGCAGGTGCCGTATCGCGGCAGCCTGGCCGACGTGACCTATCAGCTCATGGGCGGCTTGCGCTCTGGCATGGGCTACGTGGGCGCGGCCAACTTGCAAGAACTGCACGAAAAAGCCCGCTTTATTCGCATCACTAATGCGGGCCTGCTAGAAAGCCATCCGCACGGCATTTTGGTTACCAAAGAAGCACCGAACTATCAAGTACGACGATAAAAATAGGGAGATTAGAGATTGGAGATTGGAGACTGACTCAATCTCCAGTCTCCAATCTCCAATCTCCACTTATGAATTTTACACACGACACCTTCATTTCCCCCTTCACCTGGCGCTACGGCAGCGAAACGATGCGCCAGATTTGGTCGGAGCAGAACAAACGGCGGCTGATGCGACAGGTCTGGGTAGCGCTGGCGACGGCGCAGCACCAGGCAGGTCTGGTCACCGCCGAGCAGTTGGCCGATTTGCAGGCCCACGCGGCGCAAATTGACATTGCCCGCGCCCTGGAAATTGAAAAAGAGACGCGCCACGACGTGATGGCCGAAATCCGCACCTTTGCCGAGCAGTGCAAAATTGGCGGTGGCATCATCCATTGGGGGGCTACCAGCGCGGACATTACGGACAATGTGGATGTGCTGCGGCTGCGGGAAGCGGCCGTTTTGCTCCAAGATCAGCTCAAAGAGTTGCTTGGTAAATTGGCAGAGAGGATTGAGGCAACGGCCGTTCTGCCCACCATGGCCCACACCCATATCCAGCCCGCCGAACCCACCACCCTCGGCTACCGCTTTGCCGTCTACGCCCAGGATTTGCTAGAAGATTACCGCAATCTCCAATCTCTAATCTCCACTCTTCGTGGCAAGGGCCTGAAAGGCGCGGTCGGCACCCAGGCAGGCTACGATGAGCTGTTGGCGGAAAGCGAAATGAATGCTTTGCAAATGGAAGCTGTGGCGATGGAGGTGTTGGACTTGCCCTACTTCCCCATCGCAACGCAAACGTACACGCGCCAGCAGGATTTGCGGGTTCAGCAGGTGTTGGCGGGCATTGCCGCTTCGCTGCACAAATTTGCCCTCGATTTTCGCGTCTTGCAGTCGCCGCCGTTTGGCGAGTGGGCGGAGCCGTTTGGCAAAAAGCAGGTCGGTTCCTCGGCGATGCCGTTTAAGCGCAACCCGATTAACACGGAAAACATCTGCTCGCTGGCGCGGTACGTGGCCGGGCTGCCTGCGGTGGCCTGGGACAACGCCAGCCAGGCGATTTTGGAGCGCAGCCTGGACGATTCGGCCAACCGGCGGCTGTTCCAGGCGGAGGGCTTTTTGGCCACGGAGGAAATTGTCCGCCGCGCCACGCGCATTGTGGCCGAGATGGTGATCGACGAGCAGGCGATTGCCCGCAATATGGCGATTTACGGTCCGTTTGCCGCCACAGAGCGGGTGTTGATGGCGCTGGTGGCCGCCGGAGCCAGCCGCCAGGACGGCCACGAGTGGATTCGTGAGGCGAGTTTGCAGGCGTGGGCGGTGCTGCGCGACGGCCGTTCCAATCCCCTGGTTGAGTTGCTGCTGGCGGATGGTCGAATCGGGCAATTTTTGGCGTCGGAAAAGATTTCTGAGTTGATGAAGGCAGAGGGGCATGTGGGAACGGCCGTTACGCGCGCCCGCGCCTTTGCCCAAACTGTCAGGGAGGCGCTTGGTGATGGTTAAAAAGCAGCAGGTTGGGGTAGATTGTCAGTTTGGCGATGATGGCTCGGTGGAGGTGCGGCAGGTGTTGTGGAACGGCCGTTGGCAAACAGTGGGTCAGGGGCGGCAGTGGGTGGATGGAAACGGCCGTCATGTCCTCATCATGCTGCCGGGGGAGCAAGTGCGCGAGCTAATTTTGCAGCCCGACACCCTGTGTTGGCACCTGCTGGATCCCCGCCAGCGACAAAAAATTCAGGCAGTTTAAGTTGGAGGGCACAATGCATCAATCAAAAATATTCCTTATTGGCAATTCTGGAGAGACATGGTTGCCCATGAAGGAAACACCGTACGATCAAGAGGTGGTTTTGCAAGAGGCTTTGGCACAATATCCCGACCTTATCCCTGGCGACCAGATTAGCCCTGACAATCCGCGCCGATGGTTGTTGGTGCGGCGCGAACTGGGTGTTCCTGGTGAAAGTGGCGGCAGCGATGTGTGGAGCCTTGACCACCTCTTTCTGGATCAGGATGGTGTTCCTACCTTTATCGAGTGCAAAAGGTCTCAAGACACCCGCAGCCGCCGCGAGGTTGTGGCGCAAATGCTAGATTATGCCGCCAACGGCACCGAATATTGGCCGATGGAGAAATTGCGCCAATCGGCCACAGAAACAGCCCAGCAGCAGAATGCAGATTTGGATGAACTCATTCTGGAATTGCTGGACGATGCTGAACTAGACGTAGAGTGGTTTTGGCAGCAGGTGGAGACAAATTTACGTCAAGGTAAGATACGCCTGGTGTTTGTAGCCGATGCCATTCCCAAAGAGCTGCGTCGTTTGGTGGAGTTTCTCAACGCGAAGATGAACGATGTGGAAGTGCTGGCGGTGGAAGTGAAGCAATTTTTGGGAGAAGGGCAGCGGGCGATGGTGCCACGTGTCATTGGCATTACCGAAGCCACCCGGCAGGCAAAGCAGGCATCATCCAGCCGCACTACCATTAACCAGGAGATATTTTTGCAAAACTGTCTGCCAGAAACGGCCGAATTTTACAATCAGGTGATCAGTCGGGTGTTGGCGGCCGGGCATAAGATTAGCTGGGGCACCAAAGGTTTTTCGATGCGGATGCAGGGGAACGGCCGTTTGGCCTCTTTTGGCTACTGCTTTCCCCCAAACACGTTTGATTTGTACCTGGGCGAATTTAAGTATACAGACATGCCACTTGAACTGGTGGAAGGGCTACGTACGCGCCTAACGGCCAATGGTTTATTGGCGCAACGGGGTCAGCAAACGCTTCGCACTGAAGTATCTCCACAAAATGAACAGGGGTTGCTCACGTTGTTAAACACAATGTTGCAGGCAATCGAAACTAGAGAATAATGCAACAATCTCCCGGAGGTTTCAAACCTCCGGGAGGTTAGGTTACTGCGGGACAAGACGGCCGCTTTCCTGCACATCCACCGGCACCCCCTCAATGACACCGGGGATGATGTCTTCCGGGGCCAGCTGGGCGCGAGGCAGTTTCTTTTCGACTATTACCACCAGCACCACCTCATCGCTGCGCGTTTGCCGCTGCTGCCGAAAGCCAATCCCCACGCCCACCACATTTGCCTTGGCCATCAGCTCCGCTTCATGCGCTTCTTTTACCGCCAAAATTTGTTGGATGTCCATAGATACCTTCATGCAAAACGGCCGTATCTTTACTGATACGGCCGTTGCCAAAACTTAGATTAAAAAAAGTAAACGCTTATATTTCGCCAGAAGTCAGCGCCATCTTCACCTCGGCTAGTGCCTTGGTTACCTCAATCTCACGCGGACAGGCGTTGGTGCAGTTGAAGTTGGTACGGCAGCGCCAGACGCCCATCGAGTCGCCAACGACGGCCAGCCGCTCGTTGTGCGCCTGGTCGCGGGAATCGAAGATGAAGCGGTGGGCCTGCACAATGGCGGCGGGGCCGATGTATTTCTCGTTGGCCCAAAAGCTGGGGCAAGAGCTGGTACAGGCGGCGCACAGGATGCATTTGGTGGTATCGTCAAAAATAGCCCGGTCTTCGATGGTTTGCAGCCGTTCACGGCCGTTTTCCGGCACCGGTGAATCATTGACAAAGTAAGGCATCACCGAGCGGTAATGGTCGAAGAACGGTTCCATGTCCACAATTAAATCTTTCAGCACGCGCATCCCCAAAATCGGTTCTATCTGAATTTTGACGCTGCTGCTGCCTTCTTTGGCCAGACGGGCTACCAGCGTTTTACAGGCTAGTGCGTTGGCCCCGTTAATGCGAATGGCGTCGGAGCCACAAACGCCGTGGGCACAAGAGCGGCGCAGCGCCAGCGTGCCGTCCTGCTCCCACTTTACGCGGTGCAGCACGTCTAACACGGAATCGTTCGGGCGCACGTTCTCAACAGTGTACTCACCCCACCAGGGCACGCTGTCCTTTTCTGGATTAAAACGACGAATGCGTAGTTGAACTTGCATTGGTAATCTCCTCGTTGTCGGTAATCGGTAACCGGTTATCAGTAATCGGCAAAATGACCGACTACCGTTCACGGTTTACCCCTCACCGGTTTAGTAGACGCGTTCCTTAGGCTCGTAGCGGCCCAGGGTGACGGGTTTGTAATCTAAACGATACCCACCATCTTCGGTACGGAAGTAGAAGGTGTGCTTCAACCAGTCGGCATCGTTCCGTTTTTGGAAATCATCGCGGGCGTGACCGCCTCGGCTTTCTTTGCGGGCTTTGGCAGAAACGGCCGTTACCTCAGCCAGTTCCAGCAAGCAGCCCAGTTCCCATGCTTCCAGCAGGTCGGTGTTAAACTTTTGCCCCTTGTCATCAATCTGCACATTCCGTTCGTATGCTTCGATGAGTTCCTTCAGGTCAGAAACGGCCGTGCCCATCGTCTCTTCCGTGCGGAAAACGCCCACGTTGGCCGTCATAGACTTTTGCATTTTGGTGCGCAGTTCGGCTGGTTTTACGCCGCCGCTGCCGTTGCGCAGCCGCTCAAACTCGGCCATCACCTCGCCAGCCGGATCATCCGGCAAAGGCAGCAGGTCTGCCTGGTTGCAATAAGCCGCCATGTGGTTGCCAGAGCGACGCCCAAACACCACCAGGTCTACCAGCGAATTGGTGCCCAGGCGGTTCGCCCCGTGTACAGAAACACAGGCACATTCTCCGGCGGCGTACAGACCGTCAATCAAAGTGCCGTCTACATTGGCCAAAACACGGCCGTCCACATCCGTTGGAATGCCACCCATCGCGTAATGGGCCGTAGGCTGCACCGGCATCGGCTCCGTTACCGGGTCCACACCCAGGTAAGTGCGGGTAAAGTCGGCAATATCTGGCAGCTTCGCCTCAATATATTCCCGATCAATGCGTCGCTTCTCGCCAGCCTGCTCAAAATAATGGTTCACTGTCTCTGGGCGAATGTCCAAATGCACATAATTTTGTCCGTTAATGCCCCGACCCGCCTGTACTTCCAGGAAGATGGCTCGGCTAACCACATCGCGGCTGGCCAAATCTTTAATGGTGGGCGCGTACTTTTCCATAAAACGCTCACCCTTGCTGTTGATGAGCACACCGCCTTCGCCACGCACACCCTCGGTAATGAGCACGCCGAGCCGGAAAATGCCCGTGGGGTGGAACTGAAAGAACTCCATGTCTTCCAGCGGCACGCCGCGCCGCAGGCAGATGGCCGCGCCATCACCCGTCAGGGAGTGGGCATTGGAGGTTACTTCCCAGCAGCGGCCCCAACCGCCAGTAGCAAAATGAACTGCCTTGCTGTGGAACACGTGGAAATCGCCCGTGCTAATTTCAATGGCGACTATGCCACGCACTGTATTGTCCACGCGAATAAGGTCTACCACATGAAATTCATCAAAAAAGTTGACCTTGTTTTTGATACATTGCTGGTAGAGCGTTTGCAAAATCATGTGGCCGGTGCGATCTGCGGCATGGCAAGCCCGCTGTACCGGCTTGCCGGTGTCGTTGTTGGTGTGGCCACCAAAGCGGCGTTGCGAGATGGTGCCATTGGGGTAGCGGTCGAACGGCAGCCCCATGTGCTCCAGTTCAATCACTGTATCCACTGCTTCTTTACATAAAACATCAACGGCGTCCTGGTCTGCCAAATAATCAGACCCTTTTACCGTGTCGTAGGCATGCCATTCCCATCTATCCTCTTCCATGTTGCCCAGCGCAGCGCCGATGCCGCCTTGGGCAGCCCCCGTGTGTGAACGGGTGGGATACAGTTTGGAAATGACGGCAACGTTGGCGCTTTTGCTGGCATACAGCGCTGCCATTAATCCGGCACCGCCAGCGCCTACGATGACGGCATCGAATGTGTGAGTTTTTACGTTTGCCATAATAACCTGCTCTTTTTTGGTGTAAGTTGTAATTGAGTAACTAGTAATTGGACAATTTTGTGACGCACTTACTTAATTACCAAATTACCTTAAATTATTAGCTAGGTAACCCTTGTGCAGCCTGTCTTGCTGCTTCAGGATCGAACGTGATGATGCCAATGGACGCCCAAAGGAGCGTGGCAACCACAAAAATTGCCAAAATGATGTTGATCACGCGCACGGTTTGGGGATTGTGGATGTAATCTTCTAGCACATTGCGCAGCCCGTTTACGCCGTGGGGAATAGCGAAAATGAGCAGGAAGATGTCGTAAACCTTCCAGCCCCAATCGTCCCACTGGTCTGCCACAAACTTAAGAGACAGATTCCCGCTACTATGGAGAACGTGCTGGATCATCATGTGCCCGACGGCCAAAATGAGCAGGATCAGGCCAGACATGCGCATAAACATGTAGGCGTACCGCTCGAAGTTAAATTGTACTTGTACCTTGCGGCGTGTGATGGTTGGTGTTGCAGATGTCATTTTTTCTCTCTCCCTTAGCCGATGAAGTCGCTTAAGCGGGGGAAGGCCCAACAAGCGGCACCTAGTTCGCTGCATCGTCCCAAAAATTCAATCAGCATGTAAGCGCCAATGGGTATAAAGATGACCGCGAATAGAACCCAAACAATGGTTGCGCTTTTCTTTTGGTGCATCCACCATTCTGGCTTGAAGTCTAGGATGGTGATGCGAATGCCGTTGAAGGCGTGGTACAAAACGGCCGCCATGACGCCAATTTCGCCAATGGCAAAGATTGGGTGTTTAAAGAGGACTAAAGACCAGGCGTACAGTTCGGGGTAAAAGTGTGCGTTAGCAGTATCCCACGAGTGCAGCACTAAAAAGCCGAGGATAGCGAGACCAGATAGCCGGTGTGCGATCCAACTATAATGGCCACTTTTCCCACGATACCGCACACTTTCGCGTATAGTGAGTATTAAAGATGACATATTGCTCCTTCTTCCACTGCTGGGTGGATGTTTGACATACGGCCGTTAAGCCTGGGGGAAAGCGGCAAAACTGGGGCCGTGTACGCAAGTAAAAGCCAAAAAAGGGGATGGCTCTCACAGGAAATCAAATCGCGCTCATTATAACACGTTTGCAGGGGAAGGTAAGGTTTTGCATAAGCAGATGCATGATATATTTTGCGGTATAATTAGGAAGATTTAGTCTGGTAGCACGTTGAAAATTGGCCTGATGCTTGAGTTGCCAAATAGAAAAACATGACTTTTTGGCTTATGAATTGGTGAGCATCCTCATACTGGATTGGTTGAGGCTTGTCTAGCTTTTTAGCGACTGTTACACTTTATACCTGATGATTAGACCGTTTAACCTACGCGATTTGCCGCTGGTTCACCGCCTGAGTGAAGTGGGGGTTTCCCTCCATACTGAATCTGCCCTGACTAAAAATTTGCACCCCACGCGAGGTGCGCTTTTTAGTCTGATAGGTGGCGATTTTCCGACGTATGTTTGGAAGTCG
Source organism: Ardenticatenaceae bacterium (assembly GCA_020634455.1). Lineage (GTDB taxonomy): Bacteria > Chloroflexota > Anaerolineae > Promineifilales > Promineifilaceae > Leptofilum. Next base: position 558,932 of record JACKBQ010000002.1, read on the forward strand.
GACAAGAATGGATTGGCGGGCTTTATTCAGCTTTGTTTGGATGATGACAGTGTGCATGCTCATATTCTGTATCTTAGCTCAACGAGTGATGGTTCGTTGTCCAGCGAAAATGGCACGGCCGTTTCTGAAACAGAAGGTACAAATGGGCAACGGCCGTATCAGGTAAACGAAAATGCATGGTTGCCCCTGCTAGACCAAGCTGTTGTTGAAGCGGGGCAGCGCGGCATTCACAGTTTGGTGGCAGAAGTAGACGAGGTTAGCGACGAACTGCCTGTGCTGCGCCGTGCTGGCTTTGTGGTGTACACCCGGCAAGATATTTGGGTGTTGGCTCCTGAGGCATCTAAACAATCAGGCAAAGAAATAAATCTTTTAAGACCCCGCCAGGCGGAGGACGATTGGGACATTCAGCTGCTGTATGCTAATACCGTGCCGCGCCTGGTGCAGTTGGTGGAACCAATGCCACCGCTGCACGATGGGGCAGGTTGGGTGTTACATGAAGAGAATGAATTAGCAGCGTTTGTCCATGTTCACGTGGGGCCAATGGCTACCTGGATGCGTTTATTCATCCATCCTAGCGCGGAAATTCAGGCGGACCGGATAATTACGGCCGTTGTGCAAAAAACGCCCGCTGCGGCCACACGTCCCATTTACTGCTGCGTGCGGCGCTACCAAAGTTGGGTGCAAACCGCCCTGAACCGGTCTGGATTTACCCTGTGGGGCAGCCAGGCGGTGATGGTGAAGCACATTGTGCAAAAAATTACCAAACCCGTCACAGACCTGTCGGCAGCGCTAGAAGCCCAAGGGATCACCCCCACTGCGCCGTTCATCCGGCAGTATAAAATAACGGAACAGAAGCAACCACCAGTTCCGTCTAACCTAAAACCGATTTTAGAAAAAAGTTAATCGCCAAGAGCGATAAAAAAACGAATACATGAACCTATCTCAAATTGAACAAGCCAAAGCAGATTTACAAAAGCTGCTGCATATTTTACCGATACCCATTAAAGAAAAAATTGAACAAATTGGGCGGGAAGTCGAGTTACTAGAAGTGGTGATGGATTTGGGTCGCCAGCCCACGGCACGCTACATTGATGGTGAGGTAGTGCTGCGTCAGGCAGAAGTGACCCCCGCCGACATCGCCGCCGTGGTCAACGGGATTGGCGATTTCGATGACGACAATCGGGCCGGCATTACCCGCACCTTGCATCGAATTTCTGGCATTCGCAACCGCAAAGGCGAAGTGGTGGGCCTCACCTGCCGCGTTGGTCGCGCAGTTTTCGGCACCATAGACATCATCGAAGATATTATTGCCGATGGGCACAGCATCTTGCTGCTGGGTCGGCCAGGCGTGGGTAAAACCACCATGCTGCGCGAAATGGCCCGCATTTTGGCCGAAAAGCGGCGCGTGGTCATCGTAGATACCTCGAACGAGATTGGCGGCGATGGCGACATCCCACACCCGGCTGTAGGTCGTGCCCGGCGGATGCAGGTGCCGCGTCCGGCTCATCAGCATGAGACCATGATCGAGGCGGTGGAAAATCACAACCCGGAAGTGATCATCATTGATGAAATTGGGCGGGAGCGTGAAGCGTCGGCGGCGCGTACCATTAATGAGCGCGGTGTGCAGCTTATTGGCACGGCGCATGGCAATACGCTGGAAAACTTGCTACTCAACCCTACGTTGTCTGATCTGGTGGGTGGCATTGAAAGCGTTACGTTGTCTGATGAGGAAGCGCGACGACGCGGGACGCAGAAGACGGTGCTGGAGCGTCGTGCCCCGCCAACCTTCGACGTGCTGATCGAGATTCAGGACCGCGAAAAGTTGTTGGTGCATCCTGACGTGACGGCTTCGGTGGATTCGATGCTGCGCGGGCAACCGTTTCGCGTTGAGTTCCGTTCGCGGGATGAGGCGGGGCAGGTACAGGTGGATCAGCAAACGGCCGTTGTCACCTCAGCAGCAGTCACGGGGCGGCGGGAAACCCGGCCAAGTAAAGGCAAAGAGCGCGAGGAGCGGAACGGCCGTATCTTCACCAATGGCAACGGCGGTGCCAGCAAAACCAATGGGCCACAACAAGAGTTAGCTGCTGAACCAATCGTGGCAGAAGAAGAGACAGACACGCTGCATGTTTTTGCTTATGGCGTGGCGCGTAATCGGCTTATCCAGGCCGCCAAACGGCTCAAGGTGTACATCACCCTTGTGAATACCCTGACCGAAGCAGATGTGCTGGTGACGCTCAAAAGTTATTACCGCAAGCGGCGGCAGCTCATCAACGACGCCGAACGTCGGCGCACGCCGGTTTACGTATTGCGAGCCAATACCACCAACCAGATGGAAAGCTTCCTGATTCAGGTGATGAACCTGGAAGCACCCAGCGCCACCGATCCGTTTGAGGCCGCCATAGCAGAAGCTGAACGCGGCATTGAGCTGATTCAAGCCGGGCAATCTTCCGTGGATTTGCGCCCGGTCGGTTCCGCTATACGCCGCTACCAGCACCAGATGGTGCGCCAGGCCAATTTGGTATCGCACAGCTATGGCAAAGAGCCAAATCGGTACGTGCGCATCTTTAGCGCCAGCCGCGATAATTGATTTTTAGCCACAGAAGGCACAGAGAATCAAGAGGCTATCCCTCTCAATCCTCTGTGTTTTCTGTGGCAAATTTTAGGGATTTTGCATGTTTGTAACGTTTGAAGGGCCAGAGGGCAGCGGCAAATCGAGCCAGATTGTCTTGCTGGCTTCTTTTTTGCAAGAGAATGGATTTACTGTGGTGCGTACGCGGGAGCCGGGGGGGACGCCCATCGGGAATGAGATTCGGGCCTGTGTACACAATGTAGCCAACACGGCGATGACGCCTGTGGCGGAGATGCTGCTTTATTCGGCGTCGCGGGCACAGCATGTTGGGGAATTGATACGGCCGTCTCTCACCGCTGGTAAAATTGTGCTGTGCGACCGTTTTGCCGACAGCACCATTGCTTACCAAGGATACGGCCGTGGTCTGGATTTGGCCCAGCTGCATCAGGTGACCCAAATTGCCACCGGCGGCTTGCAACCCGATCTCACATTTTTGCTAGATATAGACGTGGAAGTGGGCTTGGCGCGGCGGACTGGGGGCGGTTTGGAGATGAATCGGCTGGACCTGGAAACGGTGCAGTTCCACCAGCGAGTCCGGGATGGGTATCATCGCCTCGCTGCCACCGATCCTTTTCGTTGGGTAATTGTAGATGGGGAACGGCCGTTGCCCATCATCCAAAAAGAGTTACAAACAGAACTGGTAACCCGCCTGAAACAAAAAATTTCCACCTAAAATTACAAATCTGGCAGTGAATCCGCGCCGCCTGCCAAATCGGGCATAGACTGCTCAATCGCTTCCGGCGACTCGCCCTTTTCCAACCGGTCCACTACCTCGTTGAACTCGTCTCCCATATCTTCCCCAGCTTCCTGCCCCATCTTGCGCATAAATTTGCCCAGCGAGCGGGGATCGTTTTCATCCAGACCAGACAAATCTGCATCCATCATGGTGTCTAACCGCGCATCTTCAGATTTAGCCAAAGCCACCCGGCTGATGCGCCGTTTCATTTGTTGGCTGGTGCAATGTGGACAAACCGGCTGAACCTTGCCATACTCACTGTAAGAAAATTGCAGCCGGGCGTGTTTGCCGCAGCTTTCACATTGATAATCATAAAAAGGCATACTATTAAAAACCTCACCAATTTCAAACTTGCGTACAGGCATTATACGTTTCATAGCGGCAGCTTTCAAACGGGTGGGGACATACACAACACAAAAAACATGAAGATAAAAGAGGTAACTGTGCAAGCCGACAGCTTATATCACAAAGATAAACACCCTAAATTGATCGTTATTTCTGGCCCATCTGGTGTAGGCAAAGACACCATTGCCCGAAGCCTAATAGACACAGACCCGGACAGATATTATTTTGTGGTTACTGCCACCACCCGCCCCCCACGCGACGGAGAAGTACATGGCGTTGATTATTTTTTCTTTAGCAACGATGAATTTGCCGAGATGATCGAAAACAATGAACTGCTGGAATATGCTGTGGTGTACAACGACTATAAGGGGATTCCCAAACAGCAAATTCGGGATGCCCTGGGCAGTGGGCGAGATGTGATTATGCGGGTAGATGTGCAGGGGGCTGCAACCATTCGTAAAATTATCCCCAATGCAATCTCTGTTTTCCTTACCACCGAAACCGAAGAAGAGCTGGTTCGTCGTTTAATAGAGCGCAAATCAGAAACGGCCGAAGGGCTCAAACTGCGCATTGCGGCAGCCCGCCAGGAAATGAAACGGCTTCAGGAGTTTGATTACTGGGTTGTCAATGCCGAAGGACGCCAGGAGCGGGCTGTGCGGGAGATTTTAAGCATCATTGAGGCAGCCCATTGCCTGGTAAACCAAGAGCCCATTCGCCTTTAGAAAATTTAATTTAAGACTAAAAAAAAGCGGGCTGGCAATTTTGCCAACCCGCTCTTTTTTGCATTATCAGCAGCTAGGCTGCCTAAACGTTGCTATTATTCAGCGCCGGTCGTAATTTCACCGCTAAAGCAGGAAACGGCCGTGCCTTCAAACAGGCTAGACGTCATCTCGGCGCAGTTGGTCCATTCACCTGCTACCTTGCCGTAAGCGCTGTAAGTCACCACATAACTCTCACCAGGGGTACCTGGGGTAGAGAATACGTCAACTTCGTAATCGCCAGCCGGGAAGGATGGAGTCGGAATGTCACCCACACCATTGAAGTAAATCTGGCCACCACTGCTGCCATATTTGTTCTCAGCACCAACGGTCAAGGCACCGCCATCACCACCAGACAAATCTTCGCCATAGGTGAAGCTAATATCCTCAAAACCGGAGTAGCCAATCCAAACCTGGAAGCTATTGGTATTGCCTGCATCACTCCAGACAGGAACACTTTCCCATTCCACAACGATCCAGGAGTTCACGCCATCAGTGAGGGTATTCACCAAAACGCGGCCACCCTTGCTAACATCAAGGTCTGTCCAATATGGTGCCAGGATGTTGTTCGGGATGTTAGCGCTGGGGATGGGCTGGTTGATGTAATCAACATCCGCACCAGTACCGCCACCAACAACAATGTAACCGTTGGAAACTACACCAATTTGGGAATAAGTCTCACCAGCGTAGACGAAAGCTGGCACATTAACGTTCACGATGCTCTCGTCAGAACCACCCAGGTCAATTGAGCTGCCAAACAGACTCAAAGGCAGGTAACCAGCCGGAGAAGCCAGCGGATCAACAGCTGCATTCACAACTGGCGGTGCGGCACCAAACAATGTACCGCTAGCGCTCAAGGAGCGGGAACCCGTTTGGGTTGCACCATCAACGCTACCGTTAACCAGACGCAAGCGACGTGGTAAAAGGTCATTCAGTGCAAAGTCTGCTTCGTCGAAGCTGGTATTGGTGATCGTGATGGTACATTCCGTAACCTCGCCAGGAGCCAGGCTTGCGGAATCACAGGTCTTGTCAATAGTCACAGGTGCTTGTTCACGAACAATTGTGATCGGGAAACGTAGCGCATGGTTGCCATGAGTCAGGTGCATAACTGCCATTGCGGTGTCGCCCAAAGCGACGCCACTTGCATCAACATGAATGCTGATGGTGCGGTCGCGCCCAGCGCGGATACCAACGACAGCTGGTGCATCAACAACCAGACCTGCATCACTTTCAATAGAAACTGTCCACCAAGCATCGTAATCCAGTTCGCTTTGCAGCGTACGTTCTACGGTCATCTGGCCAGGCATGTTGGGGATGTACAGGCTTGGGTAGTTGCTGTTCCACAAATTATTTTCGTACACATAGTAGTTAATTGCGGAATCAGAAATGCTCAAGCCGGGGTCGCCAGCAGCGTTCAGGTCAATGCGACCGGAACCAGCATCAAAGTTGTCTACCGGGGTTACACCATCTTCTTTGACGAGGCCGTCAACAGTAGCGGTCATCATCAAAGCAGATTTAATTTGCCCAGGTGTCCAATCTGGATGGAGAGCTTTCAGCAGAGCACCAGCGCCAGCGGTGTGCGGGCTTGACATGGATGTACCACTCAGGAATCCGTAGAGACCGGGTTGATCCAAAATTTCTGCCGGATATGGGGAGGTGTTTGCCAAGATGCTAACGCCAGGTGCGGTTACGTCTGGTTTGCTAACGCCCAGCGTTTGGCCGGAACCACCACGAGAGCTGAAAGCAGCCATTACATCACCCTGAACAGTTGCCTTGACGCCACCACTCAGCGTACCCATCACATTGCTGTTGTTTGCCAGGAAATCGAGCAAGGCTGCGCCTGCATCATCTTGAATGTGAATGCCAGGAACCCAGTGGCTGTCAGCTACCAGGCTGTTCAGTGTGGGGTTGTAAAGCACAAAACCACCAGCGCCACCTTGAGCAACGTTGTAGCTCTTGGTTACACGGGCAATAACGCCGCGTGCACAAACAACAATTTCGCCGTTAAACGTGCCAGCGGGGAATGGTTGATTACACATACCCTTCTCAGGGTCAGAGGCAGCCAGACCGTCGTAATCAGCAGCCAGCACTACAGGAGCGGGGCCGTAGCCAGCGGTGATAGAAACACCGTCGAGGGTCAGGGATTGGTTACCAGATTCCAGCGTGATGTCAGCCACAAAGCCACGGTCGTGGGTGCTAGCACCAACTGTCATGGTCCAGGGGCCACGATGGGCCACTGTGTCAGCGCCTGGGCCAGCGTTGCCCGCAGACGCGGAAACGAAGACACCATTGTAATAAGCAACAGAGAATGCTTGCTCAACAATGTCATTGTATGGGTCGCCGCCACCACTGATGGAGAAGTTGATTACATCAACGCCATCAATGATTGCCTGCTCAACGGCCGCAGCAGAGTCACTGCTGAAGCAACCATCGAGACCACAAACTTTGTACATAATCACATGAGCACGCGGAGCAACACCGCTGATAACACCCATGTCGTTACCCAGCACAGTTGCTGTAACATTGCTGTTACCGGCAACTGTTGAAGATGTGTGAGAGCCATGGCTATCATCGTCACGGGCAGAGGTGAACTCGGTGGCAGTCAAGCCAACTACAGCATCGTAGGTGTCCAAGAAGCGGTAAGCACCAATCAGCTTGTTGTTACATTGGAAATCCAAGCCGAGATCGGTACCATCAGCCATTACACTACCCAAATCACACTCATAGGTTCCTGGAGCTGCCGGGTAAGGGTTGCCATTGGGGTCTGGATCGGAGAAGGAGGGATTCTCTGGCCATACACCAGTATCGAGAATACCAGCAATAACGCCTTCACCAGCGTTTTCTTGACCGCCCAATGCAGCCCAAACGGTGGGAGCGCCGATCCATTGTGGACCAGCATCCGTTTCTGGTTGACGGAGCTCGTCGAGATAGATACCAGTTACGCCAGTGATGGCGCCGATTGCGTCCAAATTTGCGCCTGCAACACGAGCCAGAGCGACGCCATTGAAGACTTTGCTATATTCATGTGTTACGACGCCATAAGCGCTGAGGGTATCTTTAAGGGTACCAGCATCAATAGATTCATCGACGGTGATAATAACATTCACTTCTTCCAAATCGCCAATTTCTACGCGGCCAGCGGGGGCAGTTTTGCTATTGGAAAATTCGGAATCAATCGTGACATCGCCCGTAGCATCTAGCCCACCGTCCTGTGCAAAGCCGAGGGAGGCTGAGGAAAATGCCAGAACGAGGGCGAATAGTGCTAAGAGCAGCAGTGTTAGCAGACTCTTTTTTGGATTTTTCTTAAACATCTGTTCTCCTGTTTTATTGATACAATGTAAGGTTTTATGCTTGTTCAAAGTTAATCTTCCGACTTAACTTTTAGCTGATGCTCTTCTTTTGAAAAATAAAATCACCTCCTTCAGATGAAAAATTATCATTTTTTGGTGGGTGCTGGTACAAACTTGCTTCATTATAAATGTCTCGGTTAAGGATTGCTTTGGCAAACAATTGAGCATTATTGAAGATAGTTGATTGAGAAAGTTTGTCGCACAGGTTTACTGATTTGTGATAAATAGGGTAGGTGAGGCGAAAAAAACCATCCAAATTTTAGCTACTTTAGTTAAGCGGCAATTAATTCGGGTGGTGTTTTCGGCTTTTGCCCGATTCAATGGGTTTGTATAGCACCTTCCATAAATTGATCAATGTTGTTTGCGTGCCTTTACGACCTGTTGTTTATATAGACTTGTACTTCTACGGGGTATTTTCTTAAAAAACAAGCGCTTAACTGATTTTTCGCTACTCTGCTATTTTAGATTTTTATAGTATCAGACTGGCTTAACATATCCAGAGACGATTACATTTATACTTACGAAAAAGTTACGTCTCGTGTATTTGGACAGTGATTGACGTTAGATTTTTATTCAATGCTAGATGTTCTGCTGAAATTTGCAATGGAAATTTTCTAATGCACATTTTGTTTTCATTTTTTATAGGCACGCGTATTGATGTGAATCTTTGAAAAATTGCGTGTGTAGGGGGCGTAAATTTTTTCTCCGTAAGATTACGGCCGTGTTATAATGCCAGCCACTTCAACAACGAACATGATAGCGAGCCTTATGCAATTATTCCAAAATTGGCAGTTTGATTTGATTTCTTTTGTGGTTGGCCTGCTGCTGGGCCTGTGGGTGGCCTTTGGGTTTGTGCGGTTACGGCCGTTCCTCCGCCACCAATTTTCCCGAGTAACAGGTTGGATTCGGGCACGTATTGCTTATTTGCGATCTGGGGTAGCCGCGCGGTTTTTGGCTGAAACGGCCGCTTACGCCAACGCCCATCATTTATTAGGAAGCCACACTGAGCTGACTTCTCTTTTTGTGGCTCCCCGCTTGCTTGCTCCGCTGGACGACCCGGCGCTGTTGCCGGACGATCGCGGGGCGACGGTGATGAGCTACCTGTGGCCGGAGTGGGCCGGAGGCATGGGGCTGCCAACGCCGCCAACCATGGCCACCGACCAGCTTTTGCGAAACGGCCGTCGCGTCATTATCGCAGGTGAGGCAGGCGTGGGGAAGACAACCTTGCTGGCTCATTTGGCGCATCGCTGTGCGGTGGCTACTGCTGATGGCCCAGATAGTGCACTGGTGAACTTGTTGCCCGTACTGGTGCACGTAGCCGAGCTGGGCGTGGCGGCTGGTGGCGAGCAGGACGACGCTGAAACCATGCTGGCCAACGCTTTGCAAAAGCGAGCCAATCCGCTGACGGCACCGGGTGTTAAAGATTTGCTGCACCAGAAGCTGAAATCGGGGCAGGTGTTGCTGCTGCTGGATGGCTGGGATGCGCTGCCGGTGGCCAAACGGCCGAATGTGGGCGAATGGCTGGAAGCGCTGCTGCGCAAATACAAAAATACACAAACTTTTGTAGCCGCCGGGCTTACCGGGCATGGCTTGTTGTTGGAGCTGGGCTTTACCTGGACTACGCTGCGTCCCTGGCGGTTGGGGCAAGTGGAGCAGTTTGCCGAGCAAGCGACGCAGGCGCTTTCCATTGGAAAAGCCCCCCGTCTTCCTTATTATTGGCAGCCGGGGCAGACGAGTGCCGTGACCACTCTCAATTATTTCTTACGCGGTTTGGCGACCGTGGTGGACGATCCGAAACGGCCGTTCCAACCCTACGATTTGCTGCAAAAAAGCATCGCCATGCTGGGCGGCAAGCAGCCACCAGATGCCCAAACCATTGCCTACTGGCAGCAGCTGGCCTTCATTATGCTGAATGAGGGGAAATTGGCGCTGGGAGAGGCGGAGCGAACGGCCGTTGCCGAAAAATTATCTCAGGATGCCGAAGGTCAAATTAATCGCGGTGTTGCTAATCAACTGCAAAAATCAATCAAGCAGTCGCCGATTTTTGTGACGTGGGGCAATGGCAGCGTGAGCTGTCGCGGCTCGTTGTGGCGTGACTGTTTGGCGGCGGGCTACCTCATCGCCAAAAAAGATGAGGCGACTGTGGCAGCTCATTTGTACGATGGCGAATGGGCGCAAGTGCTGCGCTTTTACGTGGCGCAGGGCGATCCGGCGGCGCTGGCCAGGCAGCTTTTGCAGGGGCAAGACAATTCGCCGTCGCGGGAATCTGTCTTCCAGGTGGCGTCCTGGCTGCCGCTAACGACGGCCAAGGGAGAGTGGCGGCGGCAGACGATGATTTTGCTGGGCCAGATGATTCGCTCTGGCCCGTCGTTTACCCAGGTGATTCGCCAGCGGGCGGCGGCGGCGCTGGCTCAATCTGGCGAGCCGGGGGTGATGACTTTTGTATCGCAGCTTTTGGAGCGATCGGATCCGTTTTTGCGCCACTTGGGTACGGCCGCTTTGTCTCGATTGAATGATGACCGGGCGATTGGTTTGCTGGCGAAGATGGTTACGGACGGGGATGAGCTGGTGCGGCAAGCGGCCGTTTACGGACTTCTGCTCCACCAACACCATCCAGAGGCGGAACGGCCGCTGCTGGCAGCACTCATAGGCGAAGATGAGGCGTTGAATCAGATCGTTGCTCAGGGATTGGCGCTGAACGGCCCGCGTGGCACCGAAATTTTGCAGGATGCGTTGACGGACAAGGATATTCAGGTGCGGCGGGCAGCGGTGCTGGGACTTTCGCTGCTGGATGCGCCTTCGGTGGAAAAGCAGCTTATCCAGGTAGAGCGGCACGATGATGAATGGTTTGTGCGCTCGGCGGCCAACGGGGCGCTAGAGGCGCTGCGGGCGCGGCGCAAACCGGCCAAATGGGAGCCGCCCAATCCGGCCGATCAGCGCTGGTTGACGATGGAGTTTCGCCAGAACGGCCGTATCGTGCCCGATGGCGCGGCGGCGATGCCCTTTTTGGTGCAGCTCATCAGCGAGTCGGACGACAGCAAGCTGCGGGCCTCGGCGGCGAACCTGCTGAGCCATCTGCCTGCCCTGGATGCGATGCCTGCGTTGGAAACGGCCGCTCGTGACAGCGATTTCCAGGTGAGCGAAGCTGCCTTCACCACCCTCTGCCACCTCCGCCGCGCCTACGGCTAGAGACGTTGCATTGCGTAGAGACGTTGCATTGCAACGTCTCTACTATTCTGGCAAATGCTGCTCGAAGAAGGCGGTGGCGATGGCTGGGTTGTCTATGAGGTATTGGTAGCCATCGTAGCGACCTACGCCGGGGACGAGCAGGGGGCCGCTGGGGTTGGGGGTGGCGACGGCGATTTGCTGCACGTCGGCGGGGCTGCCCCACGGGTCGCCCATCCCTTGAATGTACAGAACCGGGGTTTTGCCTGCTTGTGATGCGGCCGTTCCCACGCGATACTCTTTAAACGGCCGTCCCCCCATCTGCCTATACATCAATTCAGCCAACGGCAAGATTGCTTTGCCCAAAAAGCCAAATTGGTGTTCCCCAAACCGCTCGGCAAAGTGAGCCGGGGTGGTGGGCTGCACGGCAATCGCCGCCTGAATGTCGTTGGTTTGGGGCAGGCTAAATAGCACCGTGTTGGCCCCGTTGGAGAAGCCAATCGCGCCAATTCGGTTGGCAGCTACTTCAGGACGGCCGTTGAGGTAAGCAATCGCGCCCAGCACGTCCTGCGCCTCGGCTTCGCCAAACTGCATGGGGGCTTGGGAGCCGCTTTCGCCGTGATTACGGCCGTCATACATCAATAGCCCAAACCCATCTTTATGTAAACCGTAAGCCAATCGCAGCAAATCCACCGGAGTAGCGCCGGTCATGTTGGCCACCACGTCGGTGGCCGCTTCGCCCAGGCGGTTCCAGCCCCAGCCGTGCACCATGATGAGCGTCGCGCCCTTGCGGGGCGAATTGGCCGGGGCAGGGATGAACCAGCCGCTCAGCCGCACGCCGTCGGTGGCGGGGAAGGCGACATCTTCGTAGGGTATGTCCAGCTGATCCGGTGTGCCCCACAGCGGCTGGCGCAGCGGAGTGACGAGCCTTTTGGCAAACAAGGCGGCAATGGCGGTGACGAATCCAGCCACAATGCCGCCTAAAATAAAGAGCCAACGCATGACGCGCCGAAAAATGTTCATATGCGTTCCTTTTGTTCTTAATGAGTGCCAGGCAAGGGGCGGCTAGATTTGGGCAAACCAAACTGGTTTTGCCCCTTGCCTGGCACTCGCGAATTCTGACTCTATTGTGCCACAAATTAATATTTGGCGGGAATTACGGCCGTTCACCAGCAATCGTAGAATCGCAGGGGCGGGACGGTGCGGAAATGGTTTGAATGAAGCAAATGGCCTGCTCTCCGCACCGTCTCGCCCACGCTAGGCAAAAGGGTGAGCCGTTCTACGGCGATGTCATGGCGCAGCGGAAGCCGAGGTTGGCGCGGGCCACGGTGGGATCGAAGGAGCCACGCGCCACCACCCGCAATTCTTCGGCGGACGAGAGCCAGGAACCGCCCCGGATCGCTTTGAATTCGCCTTCGGCCGGGCCGAGCGGGTTGGTGTCGGTACTGCTTTCATAATAGCGCGGGTCGTACCAGTCGCTGACCCACTCCATGACGTTGCCCGCCATGTCGTAGGTGCCGATGGGGGAACGGCCGTCCACAAAACTACCCACCGGCGCAGTATCCCGATGTCCGTCATCTACGCTGTTGTCGCGCACGTCGCGGGTGCAGCCCACGTCGCAAAAGTTGACCTTTGTGCCGTCAAACGCATCGCCCCAGGGATAGCGCAGCACAATGCTCTGGTTTGGATCGAACCCGGCGGCCATCTCCCACTCAGCTTCGGAGGGCAGCCGGGCACCGCGCCAGTCGCAAAACGCTTCGGCGTTATACCAGGAGACGAAGATGACGGGATAATCGTCGTAGGCGGGGTCGCCAAAGTAGGCGGGATGGTAGGTGGCCCCACTGCGCTGCGGCGGTGGGCAGGCACCAGCCTGGACGCATTCAGCGTACTGCCCGTTGGTCACCTCGGTTTCATCAATAAAAAATGGATCAATGCGCACCAGGTGAGACGGCCGTTCATCATTTTCCCCCTCGTCTGTGCCCATGCGGAACAGCCCGCCTGGCATAAACACCATCCGCGCCCCGGTGTCGGTGATGAGCGGTTCCGGGCTGGGGGTCGGGGGCAGCGTGGGTGCGGGCAGCGGCGACGGCGTGGGAGCCATTGAGGTAAGCGCGGCCACAATGGCCGATTCCAGCGTCGCGGTGGCCCGCGCCTGCTCAACCGGGTCATCCGCTTGCAGGCCCGAAAGCGTAAAAATAGTCCCAACGATGACCACAATCGCCAACAAAACCACCAGGGCGATGATGGTGCGCTGCTCCATCTTGCGCCGGGTGCGGGGGGAGATGCGTGGCGGTTTGGGGCTGCCAAACTGGGTGGCTGGGCTGCGGCGCGGCAGTTCCGGCACGGGTTCTGGCTGGCTGTTGGGTTTGGTGAGGGCGGTGGCGAAGGAAACGGCCGTTTCATACCGCGCATCGGGCCGTAAAGAAAGCGCCCGCCCTGCCACCAGCGACAGGTACGGCGGCACCTCATCGTTTACCTCACGGGCAGGCACCAGATCGGCCAGGCCAGTTTCCCGGCTGAGCGCCTGGGGCGGCACTTTGTTGGTGAGCAGCGTGTACAGCGTCGCCCCCAGGCTGTAGATGTCGCTGGCGGGGGTGACGTCCAGCTGGGCCTGCTGCTCTGGCGAGCCGTACCCCTGGCTGTGCAGGTGTACGCCCAGCCCCGGCAGACCGCTGTCTACCAAAAAGACGGTACCATCCGGGGCCACACGGATGTTGGCTGGTTTGATGTTGAGGTGCAGCTGTCCTTTTTGGTGCAGGTAGTTTAGCGGTTCACAGGCGGCTTGCAGCCATTCCACGACGCGATTAGGAGGGAGACGGCCGTATTGCCCCAACAAGCTCTGCAAATCTACCCCGTCAATGTACTGGCTCACCAAATATTGCCCGGTTTCCTCGATGGCAAAATGGTCCAGCACCTGGGGCAGTTGGGGATGCGACAGTTCGCTGAGGCGGCGGGCTTCCTTGCGGAACAGCTTCTGCGTTTCTACGGAGCTGTCCAGATATTCCTTGACCGCCACATCCAGGTTGTCCACCACGTCCCGCGCCCGGTAGACAGCGCCGTACTGCCCTTCAGCCAGCAGGCTGTGGATGCGATACCGCTTGTTGAGCAATTCGCCTGGATACAAAGGCATTGCTACCCTTCCAATCTCAGCATTACTTCATTCAGACTACCGCTTTTGCCCACGATGGTGATGCGATCCCCTAGCTCTAGCTGCGTGTAGCCATGCGAAATGATCGTGTCCCCTTTGCGATGCACGGATAGCACCAACGTATCCAGCGGCAGCTGCAATTCGCGCAGGGCTACGCCGTGCAGCGCCGGATTGCGCAGTTCGATGTCCACCACATCTTGCCCTTCGTCCATGCCCAGCAGCAGCGACGCCGCCGATGGGGAGCGCACAAATTGTTCAAGCAGCCCCACCATCACGGTCGCTGGCTCGATGATGAGCGCGCCGAGTTCGTGGAATTTTTCAAAATTAGAGCGGTCATTCAGGCGCACCACTACCGTTTCGGTGCCAAACTGTTCGTAAAGCAGTTCGCAGATGGCGTAATTCTCTTCATCAGACAGCATGAGAACGGCCGCATCTGCATGAGCGGCATCCAAAGCGTGCAAACTTTCCAGCGTGTAGTCACTCATGGTGACCAGACTCAAATTAGATGATCCTGGGTTGGTTTCTACCAGCGTGGGCTGTAAACAAGCGACTTTCACACCCCAATTGTGCCGTATGAGCTGCTGAGCTAGCAGCAAGGATTGTCCATCTACCCCGAAAATGATCACATCGCGAACACCGTCGAATTCAGGTGTTTTTGCCCTGGTCCGTGCTTCGTTAAGATGGTTGATGGCCCATTTGAAGAAAAGAGGCCCGACCATCTCATTTATGACGACCACGGCGATCACAAGCGTAGAAAATTGTGCTCCAAGGGCAGGGAACTCAACGGCCGCTTCTTTCGCCAGACCCAGCGCGACGCCCGCCTGGGTGATGAAGGCCATCCATTTTACCCGGTTGTATTTAAACGGATCGCGGGCGATAACACCGCCGGTGAAAGAGCCAATCATCACGGCAATCACACGAACTAGGAAGAGTGCAAGGGCAATTTGCCAGGCATCGGCCAGCACGCCCAGTTCCAGCGACTCGCCGGTGAGGGTAAAAAAGGCGATGTAGATGTAGGGGGCGATATCGTGCAGGCGACGGCCGTATTCTGCACGCAATGGACTGTAATTATTCACCAAAAAACTGGCAATCATGCAAATGAGCAGCGGCTCGGCCAGCATTTCAAACGGCAGATGTTCGTGAGAATAGTCCCGGAGCCAATGAGAAATGAGAAAAGTGCTATACCCGGCTAGCAAGATGAGCGCAGTTTTTAGCGAAGCATCGAAATGGCGGGCCAAAATCCAACGTAGTACCCAAGAGAGGGCGTAACCAAGTGTGCTTACCAGCACCAGTTCAATTAGCAGCAAAAAAACAAAATTAATATTGAGGGGTATATCCGCAAACAAGGCATCGGCAATGGAGGAGCTGAGGGCAAACAGCATGATGACGATGAAATCCATGATCACAGTAACGCCCAGGGCCATCTGGGTGAATGGCCCACGTGCGCGAAGTTCCGTGACAATGGCAATGGCGGAGGAGGGGGAGCGGGCGGTGAGGATGGCTCCGGCGAGTAGGGCTACAGCGAAACGGCCGTTTCCACTCAGCGCCTGCATAAACGGAATGTGTTCTGCCAGCAGCAGTACAGCCACCGTAACAAAAATGAGTGTGGTGATGACCAGCCCTGCCGTTACCAAACCAATGCTGCGCAAACGGCCACGCAGTTCTGGCAAATACAGCTCCCGCCCGGCCGCAAAAGCAATAAACGCCAGCGAAATCTCATCCACAAAGCGCAATTGCTCTAATGATTCCTGGCTGGCAAAGCCCAGCACAAACGGCCCCACCAGCAACCCGGTAAACAAATAACCCGTGATGAGTGGCAGACGCAGCCGAGTGAAAAATTCACCAATTTGCCGCGCAGCCAGAGCTACCACGCCAAAAGCAACCAAAATGAAGAAAAAATCAGGCAGTTGATTCATGTAAATGTTTTGAGTGTCTGTTTCCTTGATCAGGAAGAAATTAGACACTGATTTTCACAGGCTACTATTTTAGTCTGTGTTGACCAGTGTTTATCAGTGTCCTATTTTCAAATAGTTAGTGGCCGTCTGCAAATAAGTTAGCGGAATTTTGCGGACGGCTTGGAGTAAGCGGCCTTCCAAAATGGAATGTTATTATTGGCCGCTTACTTAGTTGGTCTGCGGTGCGTTCTGCGTGTCGAAGCGCAGCATCACCTCTTCCAGCCGCTGCGGCACCCCGTACAATGTGACTTTATCGCTTAATTTTAGCTGGGTGTGCCCATGCGAGACCAATGTTTGCTGCCCACGCCGCACAGACAAAATGAGGACATCCAGCGGTAGGCGCAGCTCGCGCAGCGTAATGCCATCCAAATCCCGGTTGCGCAGCACTACATCCACAATTTCTTGCTGGTGCTCGGTGCCCAGCAGCAGCGAAGAAGCGGAGGGGGCACGTACAAATTGCTCAAGAAGGGAGACTACGGCCGTTTCCGGTTCCACAATCAACGCCCCCAACTTTTGGAACGCCCCACGCAGTTTCCGATCTTTGGAATGCACCACCACGGTTTCGGTGCCAAAATGTTCGTAGATTAGCTCACAAACTGCCAAATTTTCTGCGTCGGAAAGCATCAAAATAAAGCTATCCGCCTGGGCTGCCTCCAGGGAAGCGAGTGTCTCGGCGGAAAACGTAGGCAGCAACTGCACATCCACAGATTCGTCTAGCAGCGCCAGCCGCTTTTGCATCTTTTCATTGTCCAACGCCGCGATACGCACCTGCCAATGATGCGCCTTTAGCTGGCGCGCCAAGGGTACCGACTGTGGCGTAAGTCCTAAAATAATGGCGTCCCGCACGCCATCAAACGGGGCTGCTTCGGCCTGCACATGCGTCTCACCCATCTGGTTTAGGGCAAATTTAAACAAAATTGGCCCAACAATTTCATTGATGACCACCATCGCGATAATGGTGGTGGCAAAGGCGTCACCCCAGCCGGGGAACTCCACCGCGACCTCTTTGGCCAGCCCCAAGGCCACCCCTGCCTGCGTCACAAACACCATCCATTTGTACCGATTGCTCTTGACTGAATCCCCAGCGAGAATGCCGCCGCCAAAGGAGCCAATTAAAATGACCACCACGCGAATAAGCGCTAACGCCAGAGCGATGGGCCACACCTGGAGCAAAATGTCCAGCTTGAGCCCTTCGCCCACCAGCGTGAAAAAGGCCACGTAGATGAGCGGCCCGGCATCGTGCAAAATTCTGGCGAATTCCAGGCGGCATTTGCTGAAATTGTTGATGATGAAACCGGCAACCATGCAAATGAGCAGTGGCTCCAGCAAAATCTCGACGGGCAGGTTCTCGTGGGTGAAATCCCGAATCCATGAGGAGAGCAAGAACACAGCAAACCCAATGGCGAGAATAACGGCCGTTTTCAACCAAAGTTGCCAGTGCCTATTGATAATCCACAACAGCACCCGGCTCAGCGCGATACCCAAACCCACAGAAAGCAGCAGCTCTACTGCCAACAGCAGCAGCAAGCCCAAATTAATGGATACGCCCGTCAAAATGGCGTCGGCAATGTCGGCACTGATGGCAAACAGAACAATCACCAGCACGTCAGAAATGACGGTAACGCCCAGGGCCAACTGGGTAAATGGCCCCCGCGAGCGCAGTTCGTTGATGAGGGCGATAGCCACGGATGGCGAACGGGCCACCATGATGGTCGCGGCCATCAGCGCAATGGCAACCTGGCTACTCACTGAAAATTCCTGCATAAAAGGAATGAAATCTGCCAGCAAAAACACGGCCAGCGTACCACCCAAAACCGTGACAAAGACGATTACGGCCGTTACCAACCCAATACTCCGCAGTCGCCCCCGAATTTCTGGTAAATAAAGCTCGCTGCCAGCCGCAAAAGCGATGAATGCCAGCGAAATCTCATCAATAAAGCGCAGAGATTCCACCACTTCTTTGCTGGCAAAGCCCAACACAAACGGCCCAGCCATGAGGCCAGTAAACAAATAACCGCTGATTTTGGGCAAGTTAAAATGAGCAAACAAGCGCCCAATTTGCCACGAAGCCAAAGCAATCAGGCTAAAGTTAAGAATAATCAAAGGGAGTTGTTGAAAATGTTCCATAGTGTCGTAGCGTATCACGCCCTGGCCTACAAGACGATTTTAAAGCAATGATCTCATAGTTGGTTTAGCTAAGATGGGGAGAAGTGGGTTGCCGATTTCATTCATGAATCGGCCCGATTTTAGCGAAGAATAACCGAATTAAAAAATTGTTCCTAAAAATTTGCCTGTTTTCGTATCGCTTCGTCGCTGATTCTTTAGCCGGGAGTCAGCAAAATAAGTTGGTTTTTCGTTTTCATCCAGGCGTCGTTTGAGGCTGGCCAAAATAAAATCAGCATGTTTTCCAAAATTTGCCAGGAACTCTTTCATTTTCTTTGGTCGAAGTCAGTTGAAGCAAAATTCTCTGGGCTGTAGGGGCTATCGCTAAACCGCCAAGTCCGGTACAACAGAGCTCACGCGGCATACTTTCGCCAACCAGAAACATGGCATCAATCACCTCATCCAACGGAATCACATCTGTATAGCCTGCTACAGCCATATTCATGGCTGCCAATGCCTTGTGGGCAGCGGAAACATTCTTGTCTAAACAAGGCACCTCAACGCGATCGCCAATCATGTCACAAACGAGCCCAAGGGAAGCGCCTAGCGCTTTTGCCGAAGCATTTAACGCCTGCTGAAGAGTTCCCCCATGCAAATGCGTTAAGCCAGCCGCCGCCATTGCGCCACCAGCGCCCGTTTCAGCCATACAACCAGCCACTTCTGCGGCAAAGGTAGCATGAGCCGCGATGAAAACGCCAATTAAGCCAGAGGCTAACATCGCTTTTACCACGTCATCTTCTGCTGCTCCCAGAAAAGAAGCTGCACCCAGGATTGCACCGGGCAGCGTTCCGCAAGACCCGGCTGTGGGGGCGGCCACAATGACACCCATCGCACTTTTTACGTCCATCATGGCTGTGGTGTACAGGGTGATGCGGTTACCGATATCATCCTGGACCCGTCCGGCTTCTATGGCCGCTTTGAGCTTTGGCGCTTGAGCTGGCAGGATTCTGTCTTGATATTCTGTTCCGGCCAGCCCACTGTGAATTGATTTTTTCATAATGCGCACGATTGCCCGCATTTTTTCAAACACTTCTTCTGTTGAAATGTTTCCCCGTCGGCTTTCATAGGCAACGGCAAGCTCCCAAAGTGCTAAATTTTGCCCTTGGTTGAATTCAAGCATTTCATGACAACTGATAAAAGGAACGTCCAGACCAGCGCGGGCTAAGATTGGCAGGACCGGGTTTAAGACTCTTACCGATTGTACTGAATCAATGGCGGCTAAGGTGCTTAAAAAATCGGCATCAAAAGCGACAGCAGATTTGACTTCGATAAAGGATGTTTTGCTGGATTGATGGGCTTCAATAAATTCAAAACTGCTAAATTTTCCCAAGTGAAGTTGCAGCTCTGTCGGCTCACCCTCATAGAACACGAGCAGCTCGTAATAATCTCCGACCATGCAAACCGCTGCCCCATCTATTTTTTGCACCTCGATCATGCCGCCGCCGGTGGAAATGGCTTCAACGGTATGAACTTCAGCTTCATTGGCAATAGTCAGCCGGTAATTGTTAGGGTGCTTGGCACCATAATCTAAGTATTTCACTTCGACCTGAATGCCTGCGTTGCTAAGTCCTTTGGCAAAACTTTGTAATCTATCATCATCAATGTCGTACCCCAGGATGCCGCTATAAAGCCCCATGTCCGTGCCTTGCCCAGAATGGGTTGTTTTGAGAGCCCCGTTTTCATCGTATTCTACGACTAAAGATGTGATTTCTCCGTCCAATAAATCGAGACAGAGTCGGCCAATTCGATGGGCAGCCGCGCAATGTGAACTAGATGGCCCACGCATAATCGGACCAATGGCATCGTTGAAAATGCTGGGCGCTATCGCCGTTTTTAATGCTCTTTTTGTGGCTATATTTAAACTCATAAAATCACCTGGTGACCTTTCCCATTTTGATATTAATACACACTCACTCTGGACAGGTTTTGCAGCTAACAGGTCTTAGCGAATGATGATGGAATGAAAAAATCGTTCCTGAAAGAAAGTTTGCTCCCGAATTTGAGCGTCTGAGATTTTTTGCCCCGGTGGAACCAAAATCAGCTTGTCGTCGGCATCGTCCCGACGATGGATGAGGGCGACGCAGAGGCCGGTAAATTTTTTCAACGGCACGGCGACGTTTAGCACGTAGGCGTCCAGGTCGTCACCGTCCGGGGCGGGCACGCCGGGCAGGTAACCGTAGTTTACGGGGTAAACAAAGCCCCACTGCGGATGGTGAGAATTGAGCGGGCGATCAATAACGGCCGTTACCACCTGCCCTAAAAAAGTCGTCGTGTCTGGATAAATTGGCTCGCTCATTTTTTGAATGGGACACGGATGACACGGATTTTACGGATTTTTTTTCTTATCCGTGCCATCCGTTAAATCCGTGTCCTGTTTTCTTATGGTGACGGGGAACGGCCGTTTTCCCGAAAATAGTCCAGCAGCAGCAAATGCACAAACATGTAGCCGCCCCCCACGCGGCGTAGCAAATTGCGCTCGGCGGCGTAATCCAAAAAGGAGAGAAAATCTTCCGGGATGAGCTGACTGGTAGCCAGCACCTGGCTGAGCTGCCGCTGCTGCCACGCCGCCAGCCCGCCGTACGCCAGCCCGGCGGAAAGCCCCAGGTACAGCGTCGCGCCGACGGCGAAAAGCAAAAACGGTTGCCAGCTCAAGCCCCAGTTGAGTGCGTTGCTGATGAGCCAGCCCAGGGTGAGGGATACGGCCGTTCCCACTCCAGTGATTGTGCCAATGAGACGGCCGTTTTGTGCCGAGCGCACAAAGCCCTGACCCGGCGTGGTGCGCATCTTTGTCTCGTCCCGCTCCGCCGCGTGTGCCACAAACTGGCTCACAAAACCGAGCAGCGCCAGCAGTAAAATCCACGCGGGCGAAAGGTCCCAACTGCGCCCCGCCAACCAGAGTAAGCTGCCCAACACCACACCGCCAACCGCACCCAAACCGCCGCCCAACAGCCCCCGCAGCCAGCGCCAGTTTAGCGTCTCCACCGTCTCAATGCGGAACCAATCCACCCGCGCCCACACCAGCAGCAGCCGGAAGCCCGCCAGCAAGCCGCCCGTCAGCAGCCCCACGCCGAGGCCCGCCAGCAATGCGTGCCAGTCGGCAATGGCCAGCCCCAGCAGCCCCACCAGTACGCCAATGAGCATAAACAGCCCCACCAGTCGGTTGCGTAAGCCCGCCACAAATTGCCGCTGCTGCTCGCGGGGCAGCCAGTTCGGCTGCAACCCCTCCAAAAAGAAGATGGTCTGGTTGAATTGGGACATCTTTTGCGCCAGCCAGCCCAGCCAGCCCACCGTTTGCGCCGGTTGGTACAGTTCTTCGCCACCGCGATAGCGCACCATGCGCTCCACGTACACGTCAAACAGCAGCGTGCGCCCCATCTTGCGGTCGCCCAGCGACAGGGCCACCTGCTCCGGCATCCGGTAGTAAGCCAGGGTCATCATGCTCAGCATCAGCGGCGATTCGGCCAGTTCGCGCAGGGTTCTGTCTGTTTGCAATGCAGCCCGCAGCCCGGCCAGGCGCGGCCCCATGCTGCCCAGATACTGGTCAATCTGTTCCAGCGAGAGCGCTTGCAGCACAATCGCCTGCGCCAGATTGAGCCGCGTCGCCAGCGCCTCGTAATCCTTAATGCGGCAGGTGACGACGGTGGGCATGCTCATGTACTTTTGGCGGAACTGGTTGATCGCCAGGGCGCAGGCGACGCGCTTTTCTTGCTCTACCTCGTCCAGACCGTCTAGCAGGGGGAGCAGTGCGCCATTTTTTAGCCATTCTTGCCCCAGGCGGCGGGGTACTTCGTACCGGTTGGCCAGCTCGTTGACCATCCAGTCTCCCAGCGGCAGGTTGCCCGCCCAGCTGGCCAGGCTAAACACCACGGGGATGGGATGGGTCGCTTCCATCTGCGCCCGAAGCAGCAGATCGCTGACCAGTTGCAGCAAAATGGTGGTTTTGCCTGCGCCCGGCTCGCCCATGATGAGCAGCGTGCCTTCGGCCTCGTCGTACACTTTGGTGATGCTGGTGCCGATGGGTAGCGGCGTGTCGAAAACTTCGTCGGGTAGTAGATTGTCGGGCTGTTGCCAGTCAGCCATCGCGTAGTTGGCGACGGCGTTGGTGCGGTAGGTCATGGAGAGATCAATCATCTCCGCGCCGTGCAGCGACTCTTGCAAAACACCGACGAGCCAAAATGTTTTAACGCGCTGGAGCATGACCTGGCGGTTGTGGTTGGTTTGAACTTCCATAAATCAGATAGCGAGTGGGCGAGTTTGCCAGTTGGCGAGTCGGTTTCTGCTACTCGCCTACTCGCAGACTGGCAAACTGGCAAACATCACATTAGGTTTTTCACGATACGGCCGTCTTTCACCACCAGCCGAATATTGTCCACATCTTCCAAACTGCGGATGTTCGCCAGCGGGTCGGTGTGGGTGACGATGACGTCCGCCAGCTTGCCGGGTTCCAGCGTGCCGACCTTGTCTTCCCAGCCCAGGCATTCCGCCGCTGTTTTGGTGGTGGCTACAATCGAATCCATCGGCGACAGGCCCACGTTGCACATGAGGCCCAGCTCGCGCAGGTTGGTGCCGTGCTTCATTACGCCCGCGTCGGTGCCCATCGCCACTTTTACGCCTGCTTTGAACGCCCTGCCGATGTTCTCGCTGTGAATCTCAATCACCTCGCGCGATTTGCGGATGCCCCATTCGGGCATCGAGCCGCCGGATTCGGCCGCTTCCAGCACCGCCAGCGGAGCCAGCAGCGTCGGCACCAAGAAAGTGCCCCGCTCCAGCATCAGCTCAATCGCCTCGTCGTCCACGTAAATGCCATGTTCGATGGAGTGGATGCCCGCCCGCACCGCATTTTTGATGCCCTCGGCCCCCTGCGCGTGGGCCATCACCTTGACGCCGCGCCGGTAAGCCGCTTCCTGCACCATCACTTCCAGCTCTTCCGGGGTGAACTGGGTAAATTCGGGGTGGTCGGTGGGGCTGAGGACGCCGCCGGTGGAGCAAACCTTGATGACCTCGGCTCCGGCGCGCAGCACTTCGCGCACTTTTTTACGTACCTCGTCCACGCCATCGCACAGGCCGCTGGGCCTCCCCGGCGTGGGGGGAATGATGTCCAAACTGGAGCCGGAGGGCAGCCAGCCGTCGCCATGCCCGCCGGTGATGGTCAAAATCGAAATGCTGATTTGCATGCGCGGCCCAGCAATCAGCCCTTGCTCGACGGCTTGCTTCATGCCCAAATCGGCCCCGCCTGCGTCCCGCACGGTGGTGATGCCCGCCTCCAGCGTGCGCCGCATGGGGTCAATTGCCTGGTAATAACCGAGCGAGAACGGGGTGTTCATCGCCGCCATAAAATTGACGCCGTCGAAGATGAAATGGACGTGGGTGTCAATCAGGCCGGGCAGGATGGTGCCACCCTGGGCGTCGATCATTTGCACGTCGCTGTTGGGCAGGCGGATGTCGCTTTTGCGGCCGACCTGCTCGATTTTGTTATCGCGGATGAGAACTGCGCCGTTTTGGATGGGGGAACGGCCGTTGCCGTCAATCACGGTGCCATTGTGGATGAGGGAATAACTCATGATGCGCTCCAATTTTTGAAAACTGCGTTAGGTGGGCAAAGTGTACCGGATGTTGAGGGGCGGGGCTAATAAAAGTTGAGACGCGGATTTATGTGTCTAAACTTTGCTAAGGTAGACATGATAGGATTCGTAATCAATAATTTTGATTCATTTTTGAACTGCCCAGTCATGGTGACCTGCACTAACTGTGTACCCATGCTGTCGAAGACCAGCCGCAAAATCTCGTTCCATTGCGATGGCTTGTTGATAACTTTTGATTGGGTTCATATGTGCATACAAATCAGGCACTAAACAAATACCAAATCGCTTTACCATCTCGCTAGCTTTACGTCCGTTCTTATGTTGCTTAAATCGTATTTCTGGTGTTTTGCCTGTGTATCCCACGTACAAACAAGGGTAGTTTGTACGACGTTTTGGGTTTGAATTAATGAGATGCGGATAGATTTCTAATGCTTCAGCTTGCAGCAAAATCACATATACGTGGAACTCTTTTCGCCGCATTTGAGGTTGGATTTGGCTCACCGCGCGTGAGGTAAAAGCTAGTCTTTTTATTTCTTCTTTTACGTCGCACGCTGCAAAATAAGCTGACGTTGTTAGGTGTTTAAACGCATCTCGAAGTGCAAATACGAGAATCGATAAATCATGAAGCTGAGCCAAGCCTTTTTGGCTAAGGCCATAACTTTCTCCATTTATCTTGCGGATAAAATTATTTTTCTCAATAAGTTTTCCCCAGACAGCCGGAAAATCGGGCCAACTACCCCGCCAATAACCTTTGGTTTGGATATTTGCAAACAACTCGTCACCTGAAGCTACTTTTCCCAAATTGTGGAATGCCAGCAGCAATACGAAGGTTTGCTCGAATTTAGGCGTAACGCAGAGTTTTGGAATTGGGTCAATAGGAATAATATTGGTAGTTTCCATGATTACCTCACTGGGGTAACTTATATTAAACTTCCAGTCACCTAGATTACAAAAGGAACATCCCAATTTTAGCAAAAATTTTGGAGTTACGGCCGTTCTTACCCAAATAAATCGTCAAGTTCAGAGGAAAAGCACCTTATACACATCATCCAGCCAGCGGGTTTGGGGCTGAACAATGGTGGGTTTGGGCTGCAAATTGGCCCAGAAGGGGGCAAAGCGGTGGTTGCGGTCGCCGGGGAGGGTCCAGCGGTCGGCCATTTCTTCATGGCAGTGCAGGTGGACATAATGGCGGGTTTTGCGCCAGCTCAGCCGCTCGCCGGGCAGCCAGCCGTCTATGAAGAGCGTAATTTGGCTGGGGTTGGGCAGTTGGTCGTATTCGGTGTAGCGGGTGTGGTGGAAATTGCCTCTTTGCTCTCTCACTGCAAACGTCATCCCCCGGCTAAACAGCGGCGCAAACGGTAGTGAATTTTCGTCTGGTTGGCTAAAAATGTGGCTGTCCTGGTTGAGAATTGCTTCCCCGGCGGCCAGCTCATTTTCGATTTTGCCCAAATAGCGGTGGATGGTCAGTTGGGTGAGTCCGGTTTCTTCATGTGCTTCGCGCAGAACGGCCGTTTCCCACCCTTCCCCCACATCTACCGTTCCCGCCGGCAGCTGCACCCCCGCCTGCGGATGCTGGAACAGCAAAATCTGCCGCCCCGCAGGCCGCTCACGGGTGATGAAGGCGGTTACCTTTTCAACAGTCATCGTAGGCAAACCAAACGCGGTAAGAAACCGCGGCTACTTTTCACTTTTCACTTTTTCACTGTCGCCCCGTCGTAAATTGCCTAAAAAGCCCAACAGCAGCCCTGCCGCCAGACCGAGCAGACCCGTGGCAAACGGCCGTCGCCAATCCACCGGGGCAGGGGGTGCAACCGACTCCTCTTCCGGGGCAATCATCGTAATCCGGTAAGCGCTTTCTGCCTCACGGCCAAACCCGGCAGGCCCATTTCCGTTGCTCCAAACCGCATTCTCGGCGGGCTTTAACCGCGAGCCATACTTGTTGGCATACACCCGGGTAAATTCCGCGCCAAACAAAAAAATCTGGGCCGAGTAGTAGACAAACAGCAAAATCAACACCAGCGCCCCCGCCGCGCCATAAGCCGAGGTAGAGGTGCCCCGCGCCAGATACAGCCCAATCAAATACCGCCCTAACATGAACAGCACAGTCGTTACGGCCGCGCCCAGCAGCACATCTTTCCAGGTGAGTTTTGCATCCGGCAGCACCTTGAACAGCAGGGCAAACAGCGCGGTTAAAATGACCAGCGATACCAAAAAGTTAATTTGCGGCAGCAGCGTGCCGATGCCTGGTAACCAAACGGCTAGCTGATCGCCAACGGCCGTAATCGTCGTCGTTGTGGCAAAAGAGAGCATCATAAATAGCCCCACCACCAGCACCATGCTAAATGCCAGCGCCCGCTTGCGCAGCGTATTCAAAATGCCCGTCTGCGGCGCAGGGCTTAGCCCCCAAATCATGTTCAGCGTCCGCTGGAGCTGCGAAAATAACCCGGATGCGCCAAAAAAGAGCAGCACCGAGCCAACAATCGTCGCCAGCGTGCCATTTTCAGATTCACGGGTATTGATAATCAGGTTTTGAATGACAACGGCCGCTTCCGTCCCCACCTCATCCTCAATTTTTGCTACCACTTCCCCCTGAACGGCCGCATCCTCAAACACAGCCCCGGCCACCGCCATCCCAATCACCAACAGCGGCGCAAGGGCGAAAAGTGTGTAGTAAGTCAACGCAGCTGCAAACAGTGAGGCATTATCCCGCGCCCATCCTCGGCCGCTTTCTTTTAGTAGCTCAAACAAGCCCACAAAAAATTGCTTCATGCCCCAAATCTTATTGATAACCCCCGGCAAACGCAACCTGTTTGGCAATGACTTTTCCAGTGGTATAATTACGCGCTTGCTGGGGATGTGGCGGAATTGGCAGACGCGCATGACTTAGAATCATGTGCCGCAAGGCGTGTGGGTTCAAGTCCCTCCATCCCCACCTTTTTAAGAGACCAAGAGCGTTGCTGCCCCCAGCAACGCTTTAATTTTTTTGTGAGGTAGCTCGTGACGTTAAAGATTCAAACAGAACAAGATGATCAGCGACAACTTTTGATGACCATTGAGGTCCCGGAAGATCGTGTGGAGAAACAAATGCAGGTGACAGCCCGCAAGCTGGCTAAAGAGGTCAGCATCCCCGGCTTTCGTCGGGGCAAAGTGCCTTACCAGGTACTGGTTAAGCGACTGGGCCGCGATGCTCTGCGCACCGAAGCCGTGGAAGATATGTTGCAATCTGTCTTCACCGAAGCGCTGGATGAAGTAGACCCGGACATTTACGCTCCCGCCAATTTCGACGACATGCAGATGGAGCCGTTGGTGCTCAAGTTCACTGTGCCGCTTACCCCGGAAGTAACCTTGGGCAACTACCGCGAGCTGCGCAAAGAAATTGAACCGGTAGAAATCAGTGACGAAGCGATTGCCCAGGCTCTGGAACGCATTCAGACCCAACACCAACAGCTAGAAGATGCTGACCGCCCTATAGCAAGTGGGGATATGGTTACCCTGAGCGGTAAAGGTGAGCTGCTGCCCCAAGAAGAAACCGAAGAAGCCGAAACGGAAACGGCCGAATCTACCGAAGAAACCGAGGCCACCGACAGCCACGAACACCCGGATGAGAACGTTATCTTCAACACCGAAAGCGTGGATTTGGTGATGGATGCCAAGCAAATTTTCTGGGGCCAGGATTTCGTAGACAACGTCGTTGGCATGGCCGCTGGCGACGAAAAGACGTTCACCGTCACTTTCCCCGAAGATTTTGATGAAGAAGATCTGGCTGGTCGTGATGCCACCTTCACCGTGAACGTGCTCAATGTGCGTAGCCGTATTTTGCCTCCGCTAGATGACGAATTAGCCAAGCTGGAAGGTACCTTTGAAACATTGGACGAACTGCGCGACTCCATTCGCGAAGAGCTGCAAAGCAACGCCGAAGGGGAAGCCAAAAACGAACTGATCGAAGGCATGATTGACGATTTGCTGGAAAGCGCCACGTTGGTTTATCCACCTGCGGCCGTTGAAGTAGAAATAGATGGCATGATGGATAATTTCAAAAATCAGGTGACCCGCGCCGGTTGGAGCTGGGAAGATTTCTTGCAGCTGCAAAGCGCCCAGGAAGATACGCTGCGCGATAATTTCCGCTCTGGGGCGGAGGAGCAGCTCAAGCGGCAGTTGGTGCTGCGCCAATTTATTTTTGATGAGAAGCTGCGGGTAACCGAAGAGGACATCAATGCTGCCATTGATGAACGCACTGGCCAGTTTAGCGATAACGAAGCGTTGCTCGCGGGGATGCGTGATTACTACAAGAGTGGCCCTGGCTTCGACATGCTCAGCAGCGAAGTGCTAATGGAAAAAGCTTATGCCCGCATTGAAGCGGTGCTCACGGGCAATGCGCCTGATCTGGCTGAATTAGATGAAGAAACGGCCGTTGACGCAGCAGAAGAGCCTGTAGCCGAAGCTGAGGAAGTGGAAGAAGTTGCAGAAGCAGACGATGCGGCTGATGAAGTTGTTGAACCCGAAAAAGAATAACGTAAATCTAACGATATCGGTCTAGACTTCGGCCATTGCTTTATTGTCTCGGTAGTGGCGCTGTTGCCTGAATACAATTTTGGGCAGCCAAGGCTATCGAAAATCGAGGAGACGACTAACTCATGATGAACTTGCCAACGTCGCTTGTCCCCATGGTCTTGGAATCGGATGGACGTGGTGAACGCGCGTATGATATTTTCTCTTTGCTTCTGAAAAACCGGATCATTATGTTGGGCACCCCAATCAATGATCAAATTGCGAACCTGATTGTGGCCCAACTGCTTTATTTGGCGCGTGAAGATTCAAGCAAGCCAATAAGCATGTACATCAACAGCCCCGGCGGGCAGGTTTATTCCGGTTTGGCCATTTACGACACCATGCAGCAGATTGAGTGTCCGATTTCGACTGTGGCGGTGGGTTTTACGGCTAGCTTTGGCACCATTTTGTTAACCGCCGGTACCAAGGGGATGCGCTATGCGCTACCCAACGCGACCATTCATATGCACCAGCCGCTTGGCGGGGCGCAAGGTCAAGCGTCGGACATTGAGATTCAGGCGCGGGAGATTTTGCGCTTGCGCACGTCATTGAACGGCATTTTGTCTAAGCACACGGGGCAAACGCTGGAGCGCATTGAGGAAGATACGGATCGCGATCTGTACATGAGTGCAGCGGAAGCGATGAAGTATGGTTTGGTGGATGAGGTGCTAACAGGTAGCGCCTAGTCTGTTGAAATTTAGCTGGTTTTTGAACGGCCGTTTCTCATCAGAAACGGCCGTTTTTTTTGCGGTAAACCCACAATCTTCCTCATTTGCTATTGTGTTCTATAAACTTTATAATCTTTATGTCTTGAAACAGGGTTGAATTATTCGTTTATGTAAACTCATGTGGCTTATTCAGGTAAGTATAGGTATATGAACCATTTGCAAAAATCATCCAGAAAATCACACTATTTTAGAATTATTCTCCTGGTTTTTGGCTGCGTGTTTGTAGGTCTGTGGGGGAATCAGGCTGTTCTTAGCGTGCAAGCTCAAACCAACACTGTACAATTTCAAACAAACACGTATCAACTCTTTGAAAATGCCGGCCCCGCTGTTGTAACCGTTACTTTTACCAATAATGCGCCTGCAACTTCTTTTTCGGTGGATTGGACAACGCAAAATGGGTCAGCGCTTGCCGGTACCGATTATACCGCTGCCAACGGTACGCTGAATTTTACGGGAACAGGCAATGGCGCGGCTCAAACGCAGACTATTTCTATTACACTTTCCAACGATAACATAGCTGAACTGGATGAAAATTTTTCCATCGTACTGTCTAACCCCACCAACGGCGTTGTATTAGGTGGCAATAGCACGGCCGTTGTAACCATTCATGATGATGATTTACCAGAGATAGAATTTGACTTAAGTTCAGACTCGGTATCTGAAGGTGTGGCTACGGGTAGCATTGAAATAGATATTAATGTTGATGCAACCCCCTTTGCCTTTTCACCCGTGACGGTGACCTATTTCACGCAAAATGGTTCAGCAGGCAATACCGACTACACCGGCACCAATGGCACAACTATTACCTTCAATGCGCCAGCCACAACCCAGACAATTACAATCAATATCAACAATGACACCGTTTCTGAGCTTACAGAAACATTTTTTGTTTACCTAACAAGCCCGACAAATGCACTGTTGGGGCCGAACGACCGCATTACGATCAGCATTACCGACAACGATCCATCTGGCACGCCAACCCCGCAAATTTTTGCCGATGCGCAGGAGCCAAACAACACCTTTACCGATGCCACAGAAACGGCCGCAGACGCCACCGACCTGTGCAATCTAACCTTCTATCCCCCTGGCGATCAGGATTATTTCCGCTGGTGGGGCAAAGCTGGCATTACCTACATCGTCTCCACATCAAATTTAGATGCAGGGGTAGATACTGTGATGGATGTTTACAATCCAAATCAATCCCTCATTGCCAGTAACGACGATGTTGCGCCGGGGCTTTTCCGCTCAGAAGTGCGCTTTACGGCCAGTTCAGATGGGTATTATTATGCTCGAATCACCAGCAAATCGCCCGTAGACCCGGTGAACAAACTGTACTGCTTTGGTATTGAGTCTTCGGTAGACCCAACCACCACACCGCCGGCAGCGTTCCCGACCGATGCTGATGTGTGCGAATTTAACAGCACGATTGCCTATGCCTGCCTGACGGTGGCTGGCGAGACCAAGAGCAGCATGAATTTTGTGCCTTCATTGGGCAGCGCACGAGATACTGACATCTACAAGCTGTGGGTTAAACCCGGCATTTATTACACCTGCGAAACCATCATCCCGGCTGGTTCTGCGGCCGATACCAACATGATTTTCTGGGATAACAACGGGAATCCATTCAACCCGTGGCTGGGCAATGACGACAAAGGCGGGCTGGATTTTGGCAGCGAGTTGAGCTACTTTGCCACCTACACGGGCTGGCTTTTTATTGTGATTGGTCCGGTGAATGAGCCACCGCTGGATGAAGCCCATTTGCACACCTACGATCTAACTTGCACAGCATTAGATTCAACGCCCACGCCGACGCCATCGCCAACCAGCGCGTTTACGGGGGGTACTGGCGGCACAGGCGGCACCTTTGCTACCTCCACGCCACTGCCAACTGTGGCTTTGCCCACACAGTTCCCCACGCCAACACCGATTGATTTTTCGCAATTCTTTACGCCAACACCTGCGCCGCCGCCTGTGGTGCAGTTCCAGCCGTTGCCCACGTCTACGCCTGCCGGGGGCGGTACGCAAGCGGCTACTATAAACGTCACGCTTTATTACGACAGTAACAATAATTTCTTGCCAGAGCTTACGGAAGGCATTGTGAATGCGGCCGTTGCGCTTTACGACAATGGTACGGGTGAACTGATCTCTTTTGGGCATACCAATGAGACAGGTGTGGTGACGTTTACGGCCGTAAACGCCGCAGGCGCTGTGCGTGTGGTAGTACCTTTCTTGAATTACAGCCAGGTGGTGGCTGGCAGCAATGCCGAAATTTTGGTGCGCGTCGCACCCCAGCCGTTGCCCATTGGCATCCCCTAAAAACAAAAGGTTTTTCTATGACGAATGAGCCACAGCAAAACGGACCGGCCGAAAACGGCCGTACAACATCCTGGCGAGAATCATTATCGAACCCGGCGGTGTTGATTGCGGGCGGCATTGCCCTGGTGGCTTTACTGGCGGTGGTCGTGCTGTCGATTATTTTGTGGCAGAACGGGGATGATGAGGCGGATACGGCCGTTTCTGGCACGCCAACTCCCTTTAATAGTAGCAACGATACCTTTACTGGCGAAGCGCTGGTTGTGGGTATGAGTGACTCATCAACCATTTCGGTGACTCTGGATGTGCCCGTGACGCTGGGTTTGCCTGGCCAGCAGTTTAACGTACAAACCCAGATTATTGGTGCAGACGGCACCTGGACCCCCACCACTGACGCCGCCGAAGCAGGTACGGCCGTTTGGGTTTACGGCAGTATTGTCAACTACGTGGTGGGTTTGCCAGACTCCGAAGCGAATCGTGCCCTGCTAGAGGGGCTGGCTCCTGGCGACGAGATGGTCTTGGCCACACGGGGCGGCACGCGCTTTACCTTCTCCTTCAATAACCGCAGCACCGTGCCGGTGACCAATCGGGACATTTTTGCCCAAAACAGCCCCGGCATTACGCTTCTCTTGCTTGGTTCTGAGGGGAATGAGCGATTGGTGGTAAACGGCCGTTACGTGGTTGCCGAGACCAATAACGCAGGTGGCAGCGTGGTGAACCTGGGAGAAACCGCCCAGCTAGAAAATGTTCAGATTACTGTTAACAGCACTACTTACATCGCCGATCGGCCAGAAATTCCGCCCGGTTTTGCTCTCTTTTTGGTAGATTACCAAATTCAAAATGTGGGGCTTACCGCCCTGGACAGCGGCAATTTGCAGCTTGGTCTTGTAGATAGTTTGGGGAATCAATACGTGGTAAGCCCGGTTGCGGCACAACTGGGCAACTTTCCATCTTTGGCGGGCTTTTTGAATGCCAACCAGGTAACTCAGGCCAGCGCCGGGTACCAAGTTCCGCTGGGATTAGAAAGCAATACCTTGAGTTGGGTGGTTACCAACCGCAGCAGCGGGGCGCAGGTTTATGTGTCGCTGCCATTTACTGGCGGTTCTGCGGTGGCCGAAGGCTTATCAATTTCGTTGGCTCGTGTTGAAGTTTCTACCGATCTCACCAGCCTGATTTTGGGTGGGCAAATTACAAATCTTAGCACCCAACCTATCGTGGTAACTGAGTCTGATGTGGCTTTGCAGACGGGTGATGGCGCTATTTATCTGCTGCTCTCGACCAATCCCCCATTCCCGTGGACAGTTCCTCCGGGCCAGACGTTGCAATTTTTTCTAACGTACCAGCGGCCTCCGGCAGATACGGCCGTCTTCCGCGTACTCAATCAGGGATTCCAGTTAACCAACCTACGTTAGCTAGCTGTGGTTGCCGTTCCCGTTCACAATAAATTCCATAGATGATTTTTGGCGGGTGCCCCGGCTGGTGTAATACAGTGCCAGCCCCACAACGATCACCAACACTGCCAGCGCCAACCCCCCTAGCTGAAGTGGCCCCACAAACGGCCGTTCAAACTGCGGCTGCACATGCGTACCAATGCGAATAAGGTCAGACAAGCCGGTAACGTAAGCAAAAACCAGCCCCGTGGCGGCCAGTCGCACACCAATGTCTGCCTGTAGCGATCTGGCCGTCTCCTGGCGCAAAGCGTTGATGTGCATAAAAATGGCCACGGTCAAAGCGGTAATGCCCAGCAGCAACTGAAACATCTGCACCATGCCAAAACCTGGCGTAATGTCCAGACCCAAAAATTCAGCTCCTAGCGAAAAAGCCACAAACAAAAGCCCAATCACAAACAAAGTGATGGTCACATTGCGTGACAGCCTGTCTGTTTTGCTGATTTTTTCACCACTCATGGTTCTCTCCCACAATTACACAGAATTGGTTATTTTGTCCTCAATAAACAGAAAACGCCACGTTTAAAAAACGCGGCGTTTTTCTTTCATCCTCTGGTCGGGGCAGCGGGATTCGAACCCACGACCTCTTCAACCCCATTGAAGCGCGCTACCAAGCTGCGCCATGCCCCGACAGGCTGCGGATTATAGCAAATGGGTATGTGGCAAGCAAATCAACTTGCTCACACGGCCGTACTTGCTAACAAGGTAAACAATCCTAGCGCTAGGTCATAACCAACATGCACCAAAACGGCCGTTGTGGTGTTGTGTCGCTGCCGAATGAAGCCAAGGATGAGCGCGAGCAAAAACAGAACAATCGTCGCTGGGGTCAGGAACCCGTACTGCACATGCACAATGGCAAATAGCACAGAAGTAAACCAGATGC
This sequence comes from Ardenticatenaceae bacterium, assembly GCA_020634455.1. GTDB lineage: Bacteria > Chloroflexota > Anaerolineae > Promineifilales > Promineifilaceae > Leptofilum. The sequence goes on from JACKBQ010000002.1 coordinate 592,683, forward strand.
CAAACACAGGCTGTAATGCACCCCGGAACAATATTTCTTCCCCGACACCTGCGCCAATGGCAAAAGCCAGCCAATGCCAAAAAGTGAAATTTTGGTAAAGCGATTGGCTAATTTGCTCAACCAGAGCCACTTCATCCGGCCTGGTAGCTTCCCAAATAGCGCCCCCGGCTATCTGCAACACAAGCAGCAGCAAAATCCAGCCAACGGATTCCATAACTTGCCGCATGGTAATTGTTTCTAGACCTAATCGTTGGAAAACGGCCGTTCCTCGCCGCCGCGTATAAGCTCCCACACCCAAAAACGCCAGCGCCACAAAGCCAAATTGCTGCACCAAAAACGCGGACATCGAAACTTGACCCAGATCTTCAGCCAAACTCTCTAGCCCACCCGACACTTGCAAAATGAAGAAACCGGCAAAATAACCGCTTAAAACCAACGCCAGCGTGTGTACCGGCGAGTGCGGGTCTATGGGCAGCAACCGTTCCAGGCTGTGCCGCGAAGACCGAAAACAAACAATGACCCCCCAAACGGCCGTTGCCTGCAAAAAAATGCCAACGGCCGTTGGGCTATCCATCTGTAGCTCCACATATTTGCGCAGTTCATTGGTCTGAAAAACCAACAACACGCCAAAAAAGAAAAGCGGCGCATTGAGACCAATCAGCAGCAGGTCAAACAGCTTATGAAACGTTTCCGCTTCTTGTTGCCGAACTTTGTTAGCCAACAAAATAAGGCCAACAATCAGCAAAAGGACAGCTAATTCCATACTCTCAATAAGTGCGCCATGCGGGTGGCAAATGATCCCATAGATTTAGATGAATAAGATGCCAGCGGCCACGTTTCCATTCCAGAACGTTTAGGCTGGCATTGTAAAGCCAAAAAGAAACCGTATCGCTGCCAGTTGCCAGCCGCAGCATGGTAGAGATAAGACCGCCATGCGCGATGCCCAGCACAGGCTGGTTGCACGCTTCCGCATCAGCCACCAGCGCATACAGGGCGGCCTGCGCCTGTTGCTTAAAGGCCGCGTACCGATTTGAGGGTTTGTAGATGGGCATAGCCTGGTAGGGCGATTCCGCCGAAGGCAAATGCTCCGACACATAAAAATCGGCCTCGCGCAGGTAGGCATCTGTTTGGCTGGGGCAGTGCAGGGCATTGATGATGGGTACGGCCGTTTCTTGCGCTCGTTTCAGTGGACTAATCCGCACAAACCCAATTTCTGCCCGGGTGCCGTTGTCTATCGTGGGCTGAGTTGCCAGCCAATCTGCCAGCATTTGCGCTTGTTGTTGACCCATGTCGGTCAACGGACTGTTCCAATCGCCGTCATTACGCTCAACTTGCCAGCGGGATTGCCCGTGGCGTACCAAAAAAATCCTCATAGCAACAAGTATATGACAATGCCGAACAAACGAAAAAAGGTTGCAGATCCTGGTAGGGGAGGGACGGCGCGGAATGGCCTTTACCGAAGCATAGAGCCTCCTCTCCGCGCCGTCTCGCCCAACATGGCTGGGGGAGACGACCGGGAGAAATCGCCCTGCGCTGGACAATCATCTTTCCCGGTCGTCCCACCCCTACCGCATATTTTGAATTGCTGTTGTCTGAGCAGGGTTTTTCAGTTTTACGGAATGGGACGCGGATGAACGCGGAAAACGCGGATAAAAAGGTCATAATCCGCGTTTATCCGCGCTAGTCCGCGTCCTTTTTTACTTATTTTGGATTTACTGAAAAGCCCTGGTTGTCTGAGTGTGCTTCTTTGCCATTCTGTGAATCGCGGCTTACAATCAGAACATATGGCCGATGAGAACGACAAAATTCAGGCAAAGCTGCGCCGTTTGGGCGTGGTGCGCGGGGCGCGGAGCTTGAAACCGCCGCGTCCGCTTAAACCTGCACCCCCTGTAGAAGAGTCACCTTTACGGCCGTTCCCCACCCCAACCTCTGCCATAGACGATGACATCCAGCCCCTGGAAAAACTGCTACCCGGCGGCCAACTGGTGGCTACGTCAGATGGCGAATGCTTCGTGCTAGACCACGTTTACCGCCTGGATTACCAGCACGGTGATGACCGGCTGGTAGACCTCCTTCAGTTTAGCCCCGCCGCCGCCGCTCCTTTTGTGCAGGATGCGCGATTGGCCGCCCACGATTTCCGCGATTTTCTCTTCTTGGATACCGAAACGACGGGGCTGGCGGGCGCAGGCACGCTCGCCTTCATGGTGGGCGTGGGCTTTTTTGAGCCAAGCCCGCACGGCGAGCGCTTTGTGGTGCGCCAATACTTTTTGCGCGATCACGGCGATGAGCCAGCGCTGCTGCTGCTGCTGGATGAGTTGCTGGCGGAAAAAGCGGGATTGGTGACCTTTAACGGCCGTTCCTTCGACGTCCCCCTGCTTGAAGGCCGCTTCATCATGAACCGCATGCCCACCGACCTGCGCGACCGCCCCCACCTGGATTTGCTGCATCCCGCCCGGCGCTTGTGGCGGCACCGGCTCGGCTCCTGCGCCCTCGGCTCGCTGGAAGGCAGCCTGCTCGGCCTGCGCCGCAGCCAGGACGACGTGCCCGGCTGGCTCATCCCCAGCCTGTACAACAACTATTTGCGCAGCGGCGACGCCCGCGAACTGGTGCGCGTTTTTTACCACAACCAGATTGATATGGTGTCGATGGTGACGCTGGCGGCGCGGGTGGCGCGTCTGCTGAGCCAACCAGATGCCAGCGACCATCCCATTGATTTGCACAGCCTGGGCAAATGGCAGGCAGATTTGGGTCTGCATGATGACGCGGAACAAAATTTGCGGCTGGCGGCGCAGGGGGATTTGCCGTTAGAGTTGTACCACGCAAATTTGCACCGATTGGCCTTGCTGCTGAAGCGAAACGGCCGTTCCCCCGAAGCGCTCCCCCTCTGGCAGCAAATCGCCGCCACCAGCTTTGAGGATGTCTCTGCCCATGAAGAGCTGGCCAAATATTACGAATGGCAAACCCAGGAGCTCGATCTGGCCCAGCGCTGGACGGAGCAGGCGCTAAACTTGATTGCCAGCTGGGGCAGACGCGGCCAAAATCATCCCCTCCGCGCCGAGCTTGCGCACCGCCTGGCCCGCCTTCAGCGCAAACTGGCGGGCGAATCCACCGCCGACGAAGACCAAGGATAGCGCATGGAAAACAGCCATGAAGTCCAACCAACCCAATTTTTAGACCAGGTGCGGCTGGGCCAAACAGAGTGGTTTCGCACCTTTTTTGGTATCGTGCTCATTTTGTTTTTCTGGTTCATTTTGGGTGGGCTTTTTGTGCTGCTGCCGGTGGTGTGGGCCTGGGTAGATGGCAATCCGGATACGGCCGTAGACCTGCAAACTGGCCTGGTGACGGGCGTAAATCCGTTGGTGAACTACATCGCCGCCAACTTGAGCTTTGTCCCACTCATTGCCGGTATTTTTGTGACGGTGCGTTTTGTGCATGGACGGCCGTTTCGCAGCATCATCACCCCCGCCAAAACGCTCAACTGGCGGCGCGTGGGGCAAGGCTTTGGCCTGTGGCTGCTGCTGGTCACCCTGGCCAGCGTCGTCGAATATTTGCTCAATCCTGAGATTTACACCGTGGTGTTTCACCCCGCCCGCTTTTTTCTGTTTGCCATTGCCGTGCTGCTGCTAACACCCGTGCAAACAACCGCTGAAGAGCTGCTGTTTCGCGGCTACCTGCTGCAAGCCAGCGGCCATTTGGGGCGCAATTTTGGGGCGTTGGCCCTGCTGAACGGTTTCCTGTTTATGGTGCCGCATCTGGGCAATCCAGAACTGGCGGCCAATGCCATTTTGCTGCCGCTCTTTTATCTGAGCATCGGCGCTTTTTTTGCCTTCATCACCCTGCGTGACAATTCGGCGGAACTAGCCATCGGTGCCCACGCCTCGAACAATCTTTACTCAGCCTTGTTTGCCAATTACACCAACTCCGCGCTGCAAACGGAATCGATCTTCCTGGTGACGGAACTGGACGCAGTTTACGCGCTGGTGTCGTTTTGGGTGATGGCGATTGTTTTTTATCTGATTTTGCTGCGCGGTCGCGGCGAATCACCATCATGGAGCGCCGCTGATGACGCCAATTGAGCCACAAATTGCTGAAAGTGGACCAGAACCTGCGCCTGAATCACCACAAAGCTGGTTGGACCTGCTGCTTTATTTGCTGGTGGGTTTTGGCTCGTTTTTGCTGGTTTCGGCTTTGATTGCCTTGCTTTTTACCGAGATTAATCTGGGGGCGACGTTTCTGCTATTTTTAGCCAACTTTGTTTGCCTGGGTGGTACCACTTACCTGCTGGGCGTTCGTCGGGGCAAGGTGAGTTGGGCAGATTTGGGGATACGGCCGTTGCGCGTACACTGGCAATGGTTGTTGATCGGTATTGGTCTGGCCATCTTGCTGCTGCCGGGTCGGGCGCTGCTCGGTTTGCTAGCGCAGCGGCTGATTGAAGGCAATCTGGACAGCCTACAAGCGCGCAGCGACCTTATCATGGGCGGCGCTACCGAATTTTCCTGGCCTGGTTTCTTAGCCACGCTTTTAGGGGCTGGGGTGCTTGTGCCCATCTCAGAAGAGCTCTACTTTCGGGGATTGCTGCACACCTGGTTTTGGCGCAAAACAAATCTGGTTTGGCTGCGGGTTCTGGCCAGCGCCACCATTTTTGGGCTGGCCCATGCAGACAGCATCGGTGTGGTTTTTGCCAGCGCCGTGATTGGGGTGGTGAATGCTCTTGCCTACGAGCGCACCCGCTCCCTGTTTATTCCCATCGTCATTCATGTAACCACCAACAGTGCTGCCGTGTTGCTTCTTTATTTGGTTTTGGCGCTGATGGAATTTTTCCCTGCTTTACAGTAGCCCAATCGTGGGACGGCCGTTCCCATTGCATCCAACAATAATGTGACAATCCACCATACTAGCTAGAAGTGTGCTGCATAGCCGCTAATTCAAATTGTGGTCTCTGAGAAAGACCAGGAGTGTTGCCTAAAAAAATGATGACAATGCTTAAACGTTTTGCCGTGATTGCCCTTTTTGTTAGCCTGCTGGTCGTCTCGTGTACCGCCGGGGCAGAACCATTTGCCAGTAACGAACCCCCAGCGACCGCCACACCACCCGCAGCCACACCGACCCTGGAAACGGTGCCTACGCTGGAAATAGCACCCATGCTGGAAGCAGTGCCCACGCTGGAAGCAACGGCCGTTGTGGAAGAAACTGAACTGACGGCCGAACTGCCCATTTTGGATGAACAACCTGCGCCCGTTGGCCTGCTTTACCACAAGCCAGATGGCTCCTTGTGGCAGGTCGCTGCGGATGGGCAGCCCGTGCAGCTTTGGTACCAGGAAGGCACGCCAGCCGTACCCGCCCCAGACGGCCAGCACGCTTTTTACCAGATTCAGGGGGATTTGTTTGTGTTAGATGTGGCTTCTGGTGAAAGTACCCAGCTCACCAGCGACCACGATGAGCAAGGAATTCACCTGGTTGGTTATCATCAATGGTATGATAACAACACCATCCTCAGCGGTATTTTGTTCGATTGGGAAGAAGGTGGCCCGAATTTGGGACATCCCGCCCTGATTGATATTGCTACGGCTGAAATTACCATGCTGGACGAGGAACATTTGATGAGCAGCTATCCGGCTGTTTCCGCCAGCGGCGCGATTGCCTACAGCTCTGTGCAGCAAGGTCCCGGCGATGACCAAACAGCCTGGGTCTACGATTCGGCCGCAGGCGTGACGCTTTTTGCCCCGATTGATTACGTGGGGGCGCTGGATGGGTCTTATTCGGTCCCGGCCTGGTCTTCGGACGGCCGTTCCCTGGTCTGGCTTGTTTCGGACGGGGTTAATTTTCAACTGGCAATATTTGACCTGGATAGCAAAACGGCCGTTGGCATGTATGCTTATCAAGGTGCGGGATTTGGCGGCCCTTTCCCCAATCCGATTATTAGCCCAGACGGTAGTAAAATTGCACTGAGGCAGTACACGAACGATCCGGCTACAACTGGCCTCTGGCTGTACTCGCTGGACGGGCAGGAACCGTTGTTCATTGCCCACAACGGCGGTGAATCCTTCTGGGTGAACGAGCATTTGCTGCTGTTTCTGGACTATGACGAAAACTTCAATGCCCAACTACAGCAGTACGACACCCTCACCGGCGTCCGCTCTGTTGTAACTTTGCCAGAAGTCTTCCAGATTTATGGCATCGTTGAACCGTAATTGATTAGGAGATTGGGTCATTCTTCGAAGATTGACCCAATCTTTTCCTCTTTGGCTAGCCTGCGGCGGCGCGGCATAATAGGGGCATGAAAGTAAAAATTTGTGGCCTCACCAACCTGGAAGATGCGCAAACGGCCGTTGCCGCCGGAGCCGACTACCTCGGTTTTATCTTCTACCCGCCCAGTAAACGATCAGTTGACATAAAAAATGCCAAAGAAATTGTGCAAACGGTGCGATCGGCCCCCAATTGCCCCGTACTCGTCGGTGTGTTTGTCAATGAAACCGGTGAACGCATGGCCGCAATCCTCGATGAGGTGGGGCTGGATTTGGCTCAGCTCAGCGGGGAAGAAGTGCCCTTTTTGGTTGGGGATGAACGCTCGCCAATTTACGGCCGTTGCTATAAAGCGCTTCGTCCTGCCAGCCTGGCCGAAGCGGAAGCGGATGCGGAGTGGTATTCGGTGAACGGTGATCAGTTATCGGTGAACGGTGAGCAGTCTCCAGTCTCCAATCTCCAATCTCCCTCTCTATTGATCGACACCTACCACCCAACCTTGCGTGGCGGCACGGGGGAGGCGGGTGATTGGGCGATGAGCGCCCAACTGGCGCAAAACATATCCGGCCTCATGCTGGCCGGTGGCCTGACGGCCGAAAATGTGGCCGAGGCGGTGCGGCTGGTACGGCCGTTTGCCGTAGATGTCGCCAGTGGGGTAGAAGCCAGACCCGGCCAAAAAGACCCAAACCTCGTCCGTACTTTCATCCACAATGCCAAAACGGCCATCTCTAGCGAGTAGCCTTTATGTCCAAACCATTTCAAACTACCTCCAGCCAAATTGTCTGGTCTTGCCCCTGGTACCGGGTGCGCAAAGACGGCATCATCACCCCCAACGGCCGTTCCGGTGAGTACAACGTCATCGAAAGCCCCACCTCCGTCTGGATTGTGCCCGTCACCCCGGCGGGAGAAATTGCCCTCATCTACAACTACCGCTACACGGTGGATGCCTGGGGGTGGGAAGTACCTGCGGGCAGCGTCAAGCCAGACCAGACCGAACTGGAAGCGGCCGTTTGTGAGCTAAAAGAGGAAGTCGGGGGTGAAACGAACGACCCGCTGGTGGAAATCGGCCGTTTTTACACCGCCAACGGCATCTGCAATGAGCTGGGCATTTACTACCTGGCCACCAACGTGACGTTGGGCGAACCAGCACATGAGGCGGCCGAAGTGATGGAAATCCACCTGAAGCCAATTGATGAAGTGCTACACATGGCCCACAGTGGCCAGATCAGCGACGGCAATACCGTGCTGGCGTTGCTCATTTGCGCCGAAAAATTGCGAGCCCTGCGTTAGATTTTCGATCTGCCTCGGCTTATGCTAGAATCCGCTCCAACTTGCGCTCTGGTAAACCATTTTTTGCACCGCAAACCAGAAAAAACAACGAGGTTCAATAAACATGAATGCAGAATCTTCCCCCACGCCAACCAATCTGGCCGCTGAGCTGCGTGATTTGGTCAATCGCTCCTTTGACACCAATGAGATGCACGAGCTGGCGTTTGATTTTAGCCTGGATTTTGATGACATTCCGGGGCGGGGGAAGCCGGGCAAGATTGTGGAGCTGCTGCAAATGTTGGCGCGTCAGCAGCGCATCCCAGAATTTATTGAGCGGTGTCAGGCCTTGCGCCCGCGTGAAGAGTGGGGGAGTTTGCTAGAAGCAGCGCGGCGCGAACCGCTTTCTTTCGCTGTAGAGATTGTTGAGCCGGAAACGGCCGTTTCCACCCCACACCCCACTCCTTCCCTCTTGCAAAACCGCAACCTGCTCATCGGCATTGGCGCGCTGGTTGTCGTGGCCATCGTGGTGGCGATACTCCTGCTAAATGGCCGTGGCGGTTCTGATTTCGCCAACGACAGCGCCCTTGTGGCCAAAATTGAGGCTATGACCAGCAATCCCAAATCTGAGCGGCAGCTCTTTTTTGATGAAGGTACCCCTGGCTGGCTGTTGACCTCAAATTCGGCCGTTTTTTTGCCCGATGAAGAGGGGTTGCAGCTTGGGGCAGACTCCGTTGCCATTCGCGACAGGACGTTTGGCCCCGGACAGGCAATTTTGATTGACTTTTTCCTGGACGAGGTGAGCAGCACAAATCCGGTGGTCACTTTTACGCTGCAAAATGCCCAAAATCGTGCGGACGCCACCCGCGTCATTACCTTGCAGGCGTTGGCCCAGCCAGACAGCTCAGCGATCGAAAATGGTGCAGAGATAACGGCCAATCAATTTACCCGCAACACCACGCTGGTGGCGGGGCAGTCGTACACGGTGATCATGGGGCTGGATGGAAACGGCCGTTTCCTGGCAACCGTCTTTGGCTTTGGCGACAGTTCCACCGCAGATGATGCCATCTTTACCTACACCCTCCCCGACTGGTCGCAGGATACCTGGTGGTTCGCCATTGACACCGGTAGCCAGGGCCGTGTTACGCTGCTCGGCGGCTGGGATTTCACCTTCGACACCGTGAAATAGCTGCTTTCTGCATAACAGAACGCAGATTTCCTTGCCAAATACCAAGGAGACAGCATGACAGTCAAACGTATGGACAACATCGGCATTGTGGTGGAAGACCTTGATGCCGCCATTGGGTTCTTTACCGAACTCGGCCTCACGCTCGAAGGCCGCACGCACATAGAAGGCGAATGGTCTGGCCGCGTCACAGGATTGCGTGGCCAGCGCGTTGAGATCGCCATGATGTGCACGCCCGATGGCCACAGCCGCATCGAGCTCTCGCGCTTCGACACCCCCGCCATCGTGTCCGATCACCGCACCGCCCCCGTGAACGCGTTGGGATACCTGCGCGTCATGTTCGCCGTCGAGGATATTGACGACACTCTGACCCGGCTCAGTCAGCTCGGCGCGACGGTGGTTGATGAAGTGGTCAATTACGAAGACATCTACCGGCTCTGCTACATCCGAGGTCCAGAAGGAATTCTGATCGGGCTTGCCCAAGAGCTTGGGTAGCGTCTCTCCAAGAATAATCTCATAACTGAAAATCAGGAAAATTAGGCCAATCAGCGTCCCATTTTTAAAATTTCTCCCACAATCCCCACCGCTTGCTATAATCAGCCTCGCAAAATCCAGATTTCAAAAGTCTCAATTTCTTCTGGTGTAAGCAAAATTGCTGCCAAAACTTTTGAAATCTTTTCACGAGGAAAAAAAGATGATCCAACCTGCACCAGTTCCCGATGAACGGGGCAAATTTGGCCCGTACGGTGGTCAATTTGTGCCCGAAACCCTCATGCCCGCCCTGGATGAACTCATTCGCGTCTACGACGAGGTGCGCCAGGACGAGGCATTTTTGGCCGAGTTTAACCATTTGCTGAAGAGTTATGTGGGACGGCCGTCTCCCATCACCCACGCCAAACGACTGTCCGCCAGCCTGGGCGGGGCCCAAATCTACTTCAAGCGGGAAGATTTGAACCATACCGGTGCCCACAAAATCAACAATGCGCTGGGACAGGCACTGCTGGCCAAGCGCATGGGTAAAACCCGCATCGTGGCCGAGACGGGGGCAGGACAGCACGGCGTTGGCACCGCCACCGCTTGTGCCCTGCTGGGGCTGGAATGCATCGTTTACATGGGCAGCGTGGACATTGCCCGGCAGCAGCCCAACGTCTACCGCATGAAGCTGCTCGGTGCCGAAGTGCGCCCGGTCAAAAGCGGCAGCAAAACGCTCAAAGATGCCATCAACGAAGCGATTCGGGATTGGGTGACCAACGTAGAAACTACCCACTACCTGCTCGGTTCTGTCCTGGGGCCGCACCCGTACCCGATGATGGTGCGCGACTTCCAAAGCGTGATTGGGCACGAAGCCCGGCAGCAAATGTTGGACGAAATCGGCCGTTTGCCCGATACGATCATCGCTTGCGTGGGCGGTGGCAGCAACGCAATGGGCATCTTCCACGCCTTCCGCGACGACGAGGGGGTGGACCTCATCGGCGTGGAGGCGGGTGGCGAAGGAATTAGCGGGGGCAAGCACGCGGCCCGCTTTGCCGACATGGAGGTCGCCCGCGTGGGCGTGCTGCACGGTACCAAAAGCTATGTGATGCAAACGGCCGATGGCCAGATCATGGAAACGCACAGCATCAGCGCCGGGCTGGATTACCCCAGCGTGGGGCCGGAGCATGCCCTGCTGCGCGACGAGGAGCGCGCCTTCTACACCTACGCCACCAACGAAGAAGCGCTGGCGGCGTTCCAAACGCTGTGCAAAATGGAGGGCATCATCCCGGCGCTAGAATCGAGCCACGCCGTGGCCGAGGCGCTCAAGCAAGCGCCCAAAATGCGCCCAGATCAAATCCTGCTGGTGAACCTGAGCGGCCGCGGCGACAAAGATTTGAACACGGTGATGGCTGCGCTGGATTTGTAGAAATATCTGATTTAAATTGAACTAATCTGAGGTTAACTTGGAGTGTAAGGATGAAACAGTCTGTGTTAGTGTTGTGTACCGGCAATTCTTGCCGCAGCCAGATGGCAGAGGGGCTGATCAACGCAAAGTTGGGCGACCAGTTTGTGGCGTACTCGGCGGGAACCGCGCCCAGCGGCTACGTGCATCCCAAAGCGATTGCCGTCATGGGGGAGCTGGGCATTGACCTGAGCCAAAACGAGTCCAAATCAACGGAACTGTTTCGCGGCCGCTATTTTGACCACGTGATCACCGTCTGCGATTCGGCCAAGGAAACGTGCCCGGTTTGGTTGGGCAATGCGGGGAATAAAACCCACATCGGCTTTTATGATCCGGCGGAGGCTACGGGGAGTGATGAAGAGATTACGGCCGTTTTCCGCCAGGTCCGTGACCAAATCGCCGACCAAATCCTGACCTTCTTAAAAAATTCAAATTAGCCACAGAGCACACAGAGTTTTAGAGAATTTTCTCTTTTCTCTCTGCGCCCTCTGTGGCCCAAAAATTAATACACCGAACCACGACCGCCTAACCGCTCCACATGAACCGGATCGTAGCAGTCGCCGAACTTGGTTTTGGGCATTTGTGCCTTGCGGGCCATCAGCTGCTCGTACTCATCGTCATCCACCATCGCCACGATGCGGGCAATGCTGGCCTCGCCGTCCACAAAGCGCCAGGGGAAGCAGCCCACCGGCACTCGCCGGTTGACCAGCAGGTCAATGTCGCCGCCCACGCACTCCGCGTGAATGATCCCTTTGTCAAACATCCACAAATGCATCATCTGGTACATATCTTTGGTGAAGTAGTTCGCCAGGGACTTACCGTACTTTTTCTGGAAATGGGCGTCGGCATCTTCGGCCTGAGCAGGCATCCAGTCCCGAATTTTGGTGTTCATTGGATGATCCGCGCTGCCGCAGTCCACACCAATCCACTTGATCTTTTTGTCGATGCACCATTGGGCAAAGCGAGCATCCGGGCCGGGATGCATGACCATGTAGCGCACCTCGTTGCCGTACGGCTGGTCCCAGCCAAAATGGTGGTAGCCGGTGTGGATGATGAGAATGTCGCCTTCACGCACTTCCACGCGCTCTTCGATCATTTCCGGTGTGTACACGTCGTAATCGCCGCAAATGTCGCTCAAGTCTACGATAGCGGCTTCGCCAGCCAGAAAATCAAAATCAAGCGAGGCGATGTCTTTGCCGGGGGTGTAAAAGTGGATTTCGCCGTCCAGGTGTGTGCCAATGTGGTTGCTGTGGGTGACAACCTGCCCGTTGGCCCCGTTTGGGGCGAGGCGCTTGAAATATTTTACCTGCAATGGTTCATAGGTTGGCCAAGGTGGGGTGCCAATGCCGAGGGGAATGGTGAGATCAATAAATTTCACGAGAAGTCTCCTTTTTGCGTGTAGTGATTTAAGCAGTTGCTGCTTTTTATCAAAAGATGAGGGGATTATAGTGCAAGCCGAGGGGAATTATCTAACAAAATTCTGTCAAAGCGGAATGCCGTTCAAACAAAGCGGAGTAAGCATCCTCAGATGCGAACGGTTAGTGCAAAACCAGTTTCGCATCTGAGGATGCTCCACTCCTCGCAAGTTGAAAATAGCGGTTTAGAAGATGTTGATGAAGCGGGAAGCGATGCCGAGCAGCACCAGGTAGCGCAAGGTTTTGCCAAAGATGACCCAAAAGCTGAAGACGCCCAAATGCATGTGGAGTGCGCCAGCAACGGCCGTTAACGGATCGCCAATAAACGGAACCCAGGAGAAAAAGAGAGCCACCGGCCCCCACCGCTCGTAGAATTTTTCGGCCCTGGCCCACGTTTTGGGATCAATTTTGACGTAGCGACCCAGAACGAAATCGGTGCCTTTTTTGCCGATGTAGTAGTTGAGCAGGGAGCCGCTGTAGCTGCCCAGGGTAGCCACCAGCACCACCATCCAGGCGTTGTACCCCAGCGGCGGCATTCCCAAAACAAACAGTTCAGAAGCCAGCGGCACCAGCGATGCGGACAAAAAGCTAATGAAAAACAGCCCAAAGTAGCCCAGGCTGAAGATGAAATCGGTCATGGACCCTCAGGTTGTTGATCGGGAAAAAACAGTTTTGCCACAGAGGACACAGAGGAAAAAGAGAATATTCTCTAAACTCTCTGTGCGCTCTGTGGCAAAAAATTTAGGTGAAGGTGCGGTTGAAAACGGCCGTAATTTTCCCCATCTCCGCCACAAAATGAGGCAGTTTACTTAGCGGCAGCGATTGCTGGCCGTCGGACAGCGCGTTGTCGGGATCGGGATGAAACTCCACCAGCAAGCCGTCGGCTCCGGCGGCCAGGGCGGCGCGGGCGGCGGGCAGCACCAGGTCGGCGCGGCCAGTGGCGTGGCTGGGATCAGCAATGACGGGGTAGGGGCTGCGCTGCTTAACCAGGGCAATGCCGTTGGTGTCCAGCGTGTTGCGCGTGGCCGTTTCAAAGGTGCGGATGCCGCGCTCGCACAGGATGATGTTGGTGTTGCCCCGGCTGCTGATATGCTCGGCAGCTTTGAGCCACTCGTCAATGGTTGACATAAAGCCGCGCTTGAGCAGCACCGGCTTGTCTAATTCGCCCGCTGCCCACAGCAGCGGGTAATGCTGCATGTTGCGGCTGCCCAGCTGGATGATGTCGGCGTAGCGCGCCACCAGCGGCACGTGCTCCACCGCCAGCGCTTCGGTGATAACCAGCAGGCCAAATTCATCGGCCACGTCGCGCAAAATTTCCAGCCCTTCCTGGCCCAGCCCCTGGAAGCTGTCGGGGGAGGTGCGTGGTTTGAAGGCCCCTCCGCGCAACACACGCCCGCCCACGCGGGCGACCGCTTCGGCGGCAGCGCGGGTTTGGGCGTAACTTTCCACGGAACAAGGGCCAGCCATCAAAACAACCTCACTGCTACCAATGGCGAAATTGGACGTAATGGGGACAGGTTTTGTAGTTACGGCCGTATTCATCGTTTTACTTGTTTGCAAATCAGGCAAGGTGTTCACAATTGTCCTTGAGAGAAGTTAAACTTTTTCAAAAAGTTGAGCTTCTATCTCGTACTTTCAAAAAATTTTGAACGAATTATACTCAACTTTTGCGGCTTGGGTCAATTTTTGCAACGGCCGTTTATACTGTTCTTTAACCTAGTTGACAAAACAGATCGAAACGGTCTTTAATACCGATTGTTGACCTGAAACTGGATTTTCTTGTTTACATAATGGTGCGGTACGGCCGTTGCCATTTTCACGTATGGAGGATTTTTCATGAGTCGAAATACAAAAATTGTCGTCGGTATCATTGCTGGTATTTTAGGCGTGTGTTGCATAATCGCCATTGTGGCAGCGTTGTTGCTGCCCCGGATGGCAGAAAGATTTGCCCAAAATGTCAGCGATCCTGCGGCGGCAGAAGAAGTCGCCGGATCAATTGTGGATTACGACCTGCCTTCTGGTTATGAAGAGCAAGGGGCAATGAACTTCTTTGGGTTCCGTATGGCGTTCATCATGGGCACCAGCGAGCAGTCTATGATTATGCTAGCCGAATTTCCGGCATCAATGGCTGGAGACGAAGATCAAATGCAGCAACAAATGCGCGATGCCTTTGCCAATCAAACGGGTAACCAAAATGTGAGTTTGGAATTTGTAGGTAGCGAGGAAGTCACTATCAACGACCAGAAAGTAACCTTGGGCACCTATGAAGGAACCGACGAAAATGGCACTGGCTTTCGGCAAATTTTGGGCGTGTTTGAAGCCAAAAGCGGCAGCCCGGCGATGCTCATGATTATGGGTCCCAGCGACGGGTGGGATGAAGACGGCATTAGCCGCTTCATTGATTCGCTAGAATAATATTGCCCCCTCCCTAGCCTTCCCTTTTTATGGGTGGGTTAGGGAGGGGTGAAACACCTCGCCTTAACGTTTGCTTCCCCAACTTTCCCAAGAGGTGACTTCAGCGGCTGGAACGCGTTTAGCGGGCTGAAAATCATCGCCAGTGTAATAGGCCACGGGCAGCAGCGCCGCCTGGGTAATGTGGCGGGGAATCCCCAAAATATCCGCAATTTCGTTTTCGTAGCGCAGGTGCAAGGTAGTCCAGGCTGCACCCAGCCCGCGCGCTCGCAGGGCAAACATGAAGGACCAGGCGGCGGGCAAAATGGAGCCGTACAGCCCTGCTTGAGCCATCAAACCGGCATTTTCCACCCGCCCCTCGATGCAGGGGATGACCATGACGGGTACACGATGCATATTTTGCGCCAGAAAAACGGCCGATTTCACCACGCGGCTCTGTTGTTCTGGATCATGGTCTCGGTTGCCCCGACTGTCAGTTTGTTCCTCATTGGAGCGGGCATAGATGAAAAACGACTGTTTGTACAGCTCCCCAATTTGCGCCTTTTTCTCGGCGTCGGTGACAACCATAAAGTGCCAGCCTTGCGAATTGCCCCCGGTGGGGGCCTGAATGGCAATTTCCAGACATTCCTGAATAACTTCGGGAGGTACAGGCCGGTCCAGATCGAGCCGTTTGCGCACGGAGCGGGTGGTGGTTAATAATTTATCAATGGTAACGAGGTCCATGAGGTCTCCTGAGTTGATGAAATTCCGGTGTTTATTCGATAGCAACTTTTATTCTCGTATAATTTAGGCCAAAAATCAGAGAAAGCCAAAAACAGATGTCGCAAACAGATTCCAGCACTATCGCAAGCCGAACCATCAGCAGTTCTTTTTATAGCGTTATTTCTTCTGCCTTTACGCTCACGTTAGGCTTTATTCGATTTGTTTTGCTGCTCTATTTTTTGCTGCCTGAAGATTTTGGGGTGGTTACGCAAGCGATGTTTTTTGTGGCTTTGGCTGCCCAATTGCGCTTACCTGGCCTGGATTTGGCCATTATTCAACGCGAAACGGTAGATGAACCGGTACGCCGCACGTATTTTTCCATGAAAATGGGGTTTTTGATCGTTAGCGTGCTGTTGATGGCCTTGGCAACACCAACCCTTGGGCGGCTTTATGGCACCATGCCGCTTTTGAGCGGAATTCTGTTGTCCTTGCTGGGCGTAGAAATTATTAAGGGAATGAATGGCGTTCAGGAGGCTTTGCTGCGTCGGGAACTGGCGTTCCAGAAAATCGCTGCTGCCGACATCGTTAGCGCAATTTCTATGACGATTATTGTTCCTTTTTTGGCCTGGCGCGGTTATGGTGCCTGGAGTTTGGTGGCGGAGGCGCTCGTTGGGCAGTTGGCGCGGGGCGGGATTGTCTGGATTTTCGGCCGTCTTTGGTGGCCCAAGCCGGGTTGGGACCGGGCCATCGCTGCAGATTTGTGGCAATTTAGCAATAAACTGTGGGGCAATTCGGTGCTGAGTTTTGTCACGGATCGGTTTGATGATTTTTGGATTGGCGGGGCTTTAGGTTCACAACCGCTGGGCTACTATTCACGCGCTTATGAAGCGGCCAGATACCCCAGATATGTTGTTGCTACACCTCTGGTAACGGTCTTTTATTCAACCTATGCGCGGTTGCAAGGGGACAGGCCGCGATTGTCTCAAGCATTTTTTCGGCTTTCCAGTTTGATGGTGCGGGTGAGTTTTGGGTTTTCCCTGGTATTGATTTTGGTGGCGCCGGAGTTGATTTCGCTCTTGGGTGAATCGTGGCAGCCGATGTTGGTTACTTTTCAACTGATGATTATTTACACCTTGTTGGATCCGTTGGCTGTGGGTGCAGGTGATTTGTTGATTGCGATTGGGCGTCCGGATTTACCGTTTCGTACCAAAGTTTTTCAGGCTGTTGTGTTTATTCCAGCGGTTATTGTGCTGGGAAATTGGCTGGGCATTGAGGGTGTGGCTTGGGCGGCAAATTTGATGGTGGGGTTGGGCGCGCTGGTTCTGTTCCGGCTGACTCATCGTTTTGTAGATTATTCGGCTCGCCGCCTGTGGTTTTGGCCGATTGTGGGGCTGGCGCTTACCGGTACGGCCGTTTTGTGGCTGAATCCGTTCTGGGTATCATTATCACCCTGGCTGGCGCTGCTGGGCAAAGTTGGGCTCATTTTTTTGATTTATGGGGGGCTTCTGTTTATTGTCGAACGGGACGATTTTAAGCGCAGCTATGAGTTGGTTTGGCATTGGTTACGGCCGTTTCTGGCTGAACTAAAGTCCCGCAAAAAAAGTTGAGGCATTGATGCGATTGGCATTTACCTCCAGACGGCCGTTTCACGACGGCCTGCTTGAACAGCCATTACCAGAAAACGATCAGGTCAATATGGCTTACATGTTTGGCGCTGAATATTTCAGCTTTTTCACCCTGAAAAAACTGTCGTCGGTGCAGCTTGTACAAAAACTTGAACCCTATGACATCATTTTTATTCCGTTGGATGTGCGCGATATAGAAACGGTAAAATTGATTGTTGGGGCCAGTAACGGCCGTTACATCATCTACAGCGAGGGCGGCATTGCGGATTACCAACTGCTTTCCCCAGCAGATCAATGGCACTACCTGCAAATTCTTCGCCAAGCGCGTGCTGTGTTTTTGTATTGGGAAAAATACCTTCCGTTTTTTCAAACGATTACCAGCAGCCCCGTTTTTTATTTGCCTTACCCGTTTTTTGTAGACAAGGTAAAACCATTTCAGCAGCCTCTAGCCGACCGCCCCAACCGATTTTCCTTGCCAGCGGGCCTGGCGGGTGGCAGCCGTAACGGACTTTGCTCTTTGCTGGCGGCTCGCAGGTTGCTAGATGAAAATTTGTTCACCGAGGTTGATTGTTGGCTGGCTCCCGCTAACTTCCGGCAAGATGCCGAAGCCACGTACCAAATCCTGACCGATAGGCCCTTGCAGGTGGCGTGGCCCACGGCGCGGCTAGGCTTGCGAAAATGGTTTCTGAAATTGCCAATAGATTATCGTCCGTTGTTAAAGCTGCGTCGGGTCTTTAAATCCGACAGCCACCCAGAGGCAGTTGCCAGCGCCGACACCGCTACCGTGCAGCAAGGGCCCATTACGCTGCTGCGGCGGCACAACTGGTCGGCTTACCTGCAGCGTTTGGGGCACAATCGGCTTGTGCTGGATTTGAATAATCGCCCAACGGTTGGGCGGAATGCGCTGGATTGTGCTGCCTTGGGCATCCCGTGCCTTTCCACCGACTACTCTGACCTTCAGGTGAAGCTGTTTCCCCAGGTTACCTTGCCAGACGGTTGGGATATTCCAGAGGTGGTAAGATACGGCAGTCTTCTCCAGGATCATGGTTTTTATGCTGAAGTCACCCAAGAGGCAGCTCGTAATCTTCAAGAATTTTTGCCAGAAAGATTTATGGAGCGCTTCAATAAAATCTTGACAGAATATCCAGAAATCTGGGAGCCTGCAAAATAACATGGAAACCATTCCCTGTAACCTGTGCCACCATGAATCCGCCCGGCTGGTTTATGAAGTTGAAGATACAAATTATGGGCAACCCGGCGTTTTTTCCATAGTCGAATGCAGTCATTGCGGCCTTGTTTACCTGAACCCTCGGCCCAAAGCATCGGAAATTGGCGCATTTTACCTGGCGGATCAATATCATCCCTTTCGTGCCATACAGCAGACGCACAACATCCGGCCAAACAAAATGCAGCGGCAAAGAGCCGCCAAAATTGCAGCAATGTTTGGTCATGGAACTGGGGGCACGGTTTTGGATGTCGGCTGCGGCAACGGACTTTTTTTGTTGGCAATGCAGGCGCATGGCTGGCAAGTGCAAGGCGTTGAGCCAAACGAAACGGCCGTTGCTTTTGCCAATGAAAGGCTTAATTTGCCGGTCACCGTCGGAGATATTTTTCAAATAAGCTTGCTTGAATCGTTTGATCTCATTACGTTTTGGGATGTGCTAGAGCATACCCATTCCCCCAAAGACGTGCTTTTGCAAGCGAATCTGTTACTAAAACCGGATGGGGTTTTAGCCATCAATGTGCCCAATTGGGCCAGTTGGGAACGCAAATTGTTTAAAGAGCAATGGATCGCGCTGGACGCCCCGCGCCATCTTTACCATTTTTCCCCAGAGACGCTCACAACCATGCTGAACGGCTGCGGGTTCGATTTAGCCGAGCTGCGCTGCGCCGCGCCCGTTATGAACCCGGCTAGCAACTTGCTACGTTTTCTGGGAAATGCGCGAAGGCGTGCTCGTCCAACAGGCAATGGGCCGTTGCCTGGCCGAGCTGCCCCAGGTGGTTCGGAGTCGCCATCGGCTGTGAAGCGGTGGCTCATTCGAGCCACGTATTTGGCGCTGACATGGCCCAATTTTATGGCCAATGTGATGCGGCGCGGGGGGAGCTTTACCGTTTTTGCCCGCAAGAGAAAAGCCGAGGTGTAAGGTCTGTTTTATTATTTTGTTTGCGATTGGTTGGGTGGAACGGCCGTAACTAACCCAGCCCTGTATGCAAGACCCTTACACACTTGTTGGAACTATGAAAAATAACGATTCATTTCAACCAGTGCTTGTTTTTGGCTGCCGTCGTAGCGGCACAACCTTGTTGCGCTCCATGCTGGCACAACATCCGTCGCTTTTGGTGCATCCCAAGGAGCCACAATTTATCCTGACATTGCTTGAGCAGTTTGGCGACCGATTACGAAATGTGGAAAAGGCAGTTGTTGCGTTGGCCCAGCATCCCTATTTGCCTGAAACAGTTGACCAACAATTACTTATGACGCACCTTTTTGAGGCAAAGGTGCAAACCTGGTCTGATCTCATCCATGCCTATTTGTTGTTTTGGGCCGGAAAAGCGTACGGTCAGAAGCAAATTGTGCTCAAAGACCCGGCTTTTACCTTTCACCTGGATGCACTGGGCAGGTTATTTCCATCGGCGCGGTATATTCATGTGGTTCGCCATCCGTATGGCAATGTTTCTTCGCAAAAGGCGCGTTGGCGAGATGCTTCGGTGTGGGAGTGTGCGGTTTGGTGGAAAGAAGCGGTGACCATTGGGCATCAGATGGCTACCACGGAACCGGAGCGCTGTTTGGAAGTTGTTTACGAGGATTTGGTTCTGGCTCCAGAAGAAAGTTTACGGCGAATTTGCCAATTTTTAGCGATTCCATTTTCCGACAAGATGCTAGATTTTACGTTGGAAACCATTTCGTTTTCGCCGGAAAAGCCGCCAGAGGCTAAACAATTTCAGGGGCTGGACCCGCAGCGTTTGGAAAGGTGGCGTAGCTTCTTGGCGCCAGAGGATATTCGCCTGATTGAGCATTGCTGCGCGGCGGAGATGGCGTGGTGGCGGTATGAAACGTTAGCGCCGCAGGTGAATCAGTTGGCGTTTTACGGCCGTTTCGCCAAAGAACGGGCTGGCTATTTTTTGCTGAAAAACGGCCGTTACCTCAAACAGCAACTACGCCAATTAAAATACAGGATTATGCCATGAGTGAAGCAGACGGCCGTAAATGGTGGCAGCAGCAAATGTCGCCCATCAAAAAAGAGTATGTGCAGCAGTTTGCCCAGGGGCAGACCGCCCTGGACATTGGCACGGGCGCTGGTTTTTACGGCAGGCTGTTGCAGCAGCAAGGGTTTGCAGTGGTTGGGGCAGACCTGGAACCTCAGGCCGCTTACCCGTACCCGGTGGTGCAAGCTCGTCTGGCACAGCTGCCTTTTGTACGGCCGTTCGACACCGTGCTGGCCTTTGACATTTTGGAGCATGAGCCACTTGAGGCCGAAGCGCTGGGTGAACTGCGGCGGCTCACAGGCAAGCGCTTGCTGCTCTCGGTGCCCAACGCCGATGATTCATTGCTCACCCCCTACAATCTCACCTTCAAGCACCACATAGACAAGACCCATCAGCGGGAATATGGTTTGGAGGAGCTAAAGGGAAAATTGACCCAGGCTGGTTTTGAGGTAACCCAGATTGCGCGGCGTGGGCCAGTTAGCCCAGCTGTGTTAGCTGAATTTGTACGGCCGTTCTTCCTGCAAAAGCTAGCCCGATTTCTGATCAAAGCCCTCTTCAAGCTCAAAATCTTGCACAATGCCCGGCTCATGGCAGATTTGTACGTAGTGGCGGAGCCTGTTTAGGCCAGCGATATGGGCAAACATCTGGTCATTCTCACCCTGGATTTTAAACCTGCCGCTGGCGGCGTTCAGGAATACCTTTTTCAGGTGGGCCAAAGGATCGCTCGCCACTATCCGGTGACGGTGATTAGCCCACCGCTGGGTGCGCTGCCAGACGTCGCTTTTGAGCAAATTCAGTTGGCACGCCTGTCCCCCATGGCAATTTGGCAAACCTTGCGCAGGCTAAAACCGACGCAGGTGCTGGTTGGGCACGCCCATCCCAAATTATTGCTTGGGGCGTGGTTGTGGGGAAGTTATTCTTTGCTTGTTCATGGCAATGATTTTTTGGCGGCCCAAAAGCGGTGGCATCGGCCGTTTTTCAATTATCTGCTGCGACAAGGCAACCCACTCATTGCCAATTCGCGAGCAACGGCCGTTCACCTGCAAAAAATGACTGGTCAAAAAGCTGTTGTTGTTTATCCTGGCACAGACCCCGACCGCTTTTCACCCACGCACCGCAGCCGGAACAACCCAACGCCAACCCTATTGACTATCGGCCGCTTGGTGCCACGCAAGGGGATTGATACCATGCTCCAGGCCTTGCCGATTATTTTGCAGGAAACGGCCGTTACCTACCAAATTGGCGGCAGCGGCCCAGATCGTGAACGACTGGAAAACTTGGCATACGAATTAGGCGTGGCGCAAGCCGTCCAATTTTTAGGCCGCATTCCAGAGGAAGCCTTGCCCCAAACCTACGCCAATGCCGATCTGTTTGTGATGCCCAATCGGGAAATTCAGGAAGCGGGCAGCCTGGAAGGATTTGGCATCGTTTTTCTGGAGGCCAATGCCAGCGGCCTGCCGGTGATTGCTGGCAACAGCGGCGGTGCGGGTGAAGCAGTGCAAAATGGCCAAACGGGGCTCCTCATCCGCCCAGATTCGGCCGAGGAACTGGCAACGGCCGTTCTTACCCTGCTCAAAGATGTGCAAAAACGGCAGCAGATGGGGCAGGCAGGTCGCCACTGGGTAGAAACCGAAATGAATTGGGAGCGCACCGCCCAGAAATTTATCGAGCTACTGGACCAAACAAGCGAGTAAGATGGATTATTTTGCACGATACCGGGATTTAATTGACGATTGGGACGCATTTGTGGCGGCGGTGGAACGGCCGTTGCCCACCACCATCTGGGCCAATCCCCTAAAAATCACACCGGATAAATTGCAAACCCTCATGGCTGAGGGCGGGGTAGCCCTAACGCCTGTGCCCTGGTATCCCGGCGCATTTCGCCTGCCGGACGGGGTGATGCCCGGCCTGCGCTGGGAATATTTGGCTGGGCTGTACCAGGTGCAGGAAGAGGCGGCGCTGCTGCCCGCTCTGTTGCTCGATCCGCAGCCGGGAGAGCGGGTGCTGGACATGTGCGCCGCGCCCGGCAACAAAACTGCCCAAATGGGCGCGATGATGCAGAACCGGGGGACGTTGATTGCTAATGACAGGAGTAACGGCCGTATGCGGGCCGCGCGTCACGCCCTCAGCCGCATCGGTCTGGTTAACGTCACCACCATGACCCGCGACGGGGCCAACTTGCCGGGTGAGATGGGGCTGTTCGACAAAATCATGGTGGATGTGCCCTGCTCCTGCGAGGGAACGTGCCGCAAAGACCCGGTGGTGCTAGAACGTTCTTCTGTTGGCACTTCCAAGAAGATTGCCCGCATCCAGACGGCGCTGCTGCGCAAGGCCGTGCAGCTATGTCGCCCCGGTGGCCGCATCGTTTACGCCACCTGCACCTTCGCCCCGGAAGAAAATGAGCTGGTACTGGATGCCATCCTGCGCGAAACTGGCGACACGCTGCGCCTGTGTGCTGCTGCCGTGCCAGGATTAACCGCCTCGCCGGGACTCACGGAATGGCAAGGCCAGCCGCTGCACCCCGATTTGCACCTGTCCAGCCGCATTTGGCCGCAACAGAATGACACAGGGGGATTTTTCGTGGCGGTTCTGGAAAAGATCGGTAATCCGTTAACGGTAAACGGTGAACGGTTTTTACGGTTGGAAACTGAGCCTGGGGATTTATCCCCAGGGAATTGGATGGGGATGCTGGTGGAGCGATTTGGTCTGGATACGGCCGTATTCGACGAATTAGCAGCCGTTCGCTGGAGCAACCGTGGGCTGTACCTAGTGAACCGGGAGTTGCAGTTGCCGGATGGCGTGCGTCTGGACTCACCCGGCCTGTTTTTTATCCGCACGGGCCACCGCCACGCCAAAATGACCACCGAAGCGACGCTGCTGCTTGGCCAACACGCCACCCGCAACGTCATCGAACTCACCAGCCCCCAGGCCAAAACGTATCTGCAACGCCAAATCGTTACCCCCACGCCAGCCCAAACCGCGTCTCTCACAGAGACAGGTTTTGTCATTATGAACTATCGAGGCTATCCGCTGGGGCAGGGCGTGTTCCACACCAAATCTGGCCAAATTGAGAGCCATTTCCCCAAAGCATGGTCCAGAGCAGACGTGCAGCTTTAGTTCTCCTTAAAATTAAAAGTAAAAGATTGGACCAATTTTGATTCAGAACGGTGAGCCAACATTGCCATCAAATTGGTCCAATCTCTGTAAAACTGACCAATTTGCATCCTTTTGGTCTGTTCTCCGTTACTCTTGGTAGAAAACTGTTGATCAACACTCAAAGCTTATGGATGAACAACTTTTGGATGATGATTTAAAGCTGGTTCAACAAGCGCAAGCGGGCAAGACCGAAGCGGTGGGCGCGCTGTTCGATAAACATTATCGGGCGATGTTCCGCTACTTTTACGCCCGCGTGCGGCAGCAGCAGCAGGCAGAAGATTTGGCTGGCGAGCTGTTCACGCGCATGGTGCACCATCTGCCGACGTTTCAGGCAACGGCCGTTCCGTTCCGTGCCTGGCTGTTCCGCATTGCCTACAACCTGACAATGGATCATTTTCGGGTGGCGAACGGGAAGCCGGTGGAACCGCTGGAGGTGGTGCAGACGCAAGCGCAGCCGGAGCAAAATCCGGTGCGGCAGGTGGAGCGGCAGATGACCAGTGAAACGCTGCTGGCAGCGCTGGAAACGCTGGTGCCGGAGCAGCGGCAGGTGATTATCCTGCGGTTTCTCGTGGGGCTGTCGCTGCAAGAAACGGCCGATGTGATGGAACGATCGCTCCCGGCCGTGAAAGCGATGCAGCACCGTGGCCTGAAAATCATGCGGGCCACGCTGGCGCAGGTTGAACTTTAAACATGGGATGCAAACAATGAACGAGTTAGACGAACAATTACAGGAACGATTGGCGCAACTAGAGGCTGGGGAGCCGTTGACCACCGCTGGGGCGGGGTTGCCAGCAGAGGTGGTGGAGACGTTGGCCTTTGCGGCGGCGTTGCAGGATGTTGCGCTGCCAGAGCCAGACGAAACGGCCGTAATCGCCCATCGGGCAGCGGCAATTCGGGCGGCTCAGCAGATGAAGTTGCCTCAAAACGAAGCCGATCCAACCCAAACCGGCGGTTTTTCCGCTTTTTGGGCGTGGTGGCGAGGACATCAATTGGTTGCCTTAGGGGCTGCTGCTGCTGCCGCCGTGCTGTTTTTCCTTTATTTGGGCAGCTTAGTTACGCGGGATACGTTTACACCTGTGCCAATTGCCGAGCGGGATGACGACCAGCCTGCACCAAGTTCTGAGAGTGACGGGGCTTCCCTCTTTGAGCGGCTGTTTGGGGCTGACGAGGCGACTGAGACGGATTCAGTAGTGGAAGCGCCTTTGGCTGAAACGGCCGAATCCACAGTGGACGCAGCGGCTGAACAGGCTGCCGTGCCGGAGGCTGAACCGGGTTTTCAAACATTTTTGCCGGTACTCACAGAGCCTTTGCAAACGGGTCCGACAACGGCCGTTTTAGGCAACTTGCAAGGCGTCGTATCGGTGCAAAAGCCGGATGGCAGTTGGGAGCCAGTGAGCTACCTGAGCAGCGTGGCGACGGGTAGCCGGGTACGCACGGGCGCGTTCTCCAGCGCCAGCCTCACCTTTTTTGACGGCAGCGTGGCTAAATTGGGGCCAAACAGCGAGCTTTCCCTCGACACGGTAAACGCACTACGGCCAGAGAATGGTTTTCGGACTGTGGTGATGACGCAGTGGCAGGGCACCAGCAGCCACGATGTCGAATTTCGCAATGATAGCGGTTCGCAGTACGAGGTGAAATCGCCCAACGGCACCGGCATTGCCCGTGGCACGATTTTTGAAGTGGCGGTGCTGCCCGATCTCACCAGCCGCTACACCGTTTTGGAAGGCCGGGTGGACGTGACGAGCATTAGTGTTACCGTGTCGGTGATGGCGGGCCAGCTCAGCACCATTTTGCCGGACGAACCGCCTGCCGCGCCCGTGTTTCAGGTGAGCGGCGAAGGAGAAGTGACCGAAATCGGCGAGAGCTGGATCATTGGCGGCCAACTTTTTGCCACGGATGACCAGACGGTGATTGTGGGCAATCCCCAGGTGGGCGACTGGGTGACGGTGCAGGGGCATCTGCTGGATGACGGCACCAAAGTGGCAGACCAAATTGTGCTGGTGCGCGAGGTGCCAGAGAGCGCCTTTACGCTCACGGCCGTTGTCACCGAAATGGGCGCTGACCAGTGGTTGTTGGGCGATCTGGTCGTGCTGGTGGATGCGGATACGGCCGTTGCTGACGACATTGCGCCGGGCGATTGGGTGCGGGTTACAGGCATCATTCAGGCAGATGGCACCTTGCTGGCCCAACGCATTCAAAAACAGACCGACGACGGCAAACCGTTTGAATTTACGGGCGTGGTGCAAACGATCGGCGACGCGCGCTGGCAGATTTCTGGGGTTGATGTGGCGATTAGTGACCGCACCGAAATTGAGGCTGATCTTGCCGTGGGGGATGTGGTTAAGGTAGAGGGCCAGATTACGGCTGAAGGCGTCTGGCTAGCGCGTGAGATCAAGCTGGCCGATGACGATGACGACGAGGATACGGCCGAATTTGAGTTCACGGGTCTGGTAGAAACTGTGGAGCCTTGGGTGGTCGCCGGTATTGCTCTGGCAACGGATGAATGGACCGAGATTGATACGGCCGTTGCGCCCGGCAGCCGGGTCAAAGTTGAGGGCGTCATTTTGCCCGATGGCACCTGGCTGGCCGAGGAAATCAAGCTGCTGGATGACGACGGGGACGCTGATGAGATTATTCTTCGCTTCACGGGCATTGTGGAAAGCACCGAGCCGTGGGTGGTCAACGGCATCACGCTGCTGTTGGCGGATGGGTCGCACATTGCCGAGGGCGTGACGACCGGAACGTTGGTGCAGGTGGCAGCGCGTCTGGCTGCGGACGGTAGTTGGGAAATTGTGTGGATACGGCCGTTGCTGCCGCCAACATCCGGTTGCTTTACGGTTCATACGCGGATAACGGCCGTCGTTGGTGGGCAAATTACGCTCATGAACTGGCCCACCCTCACGCTGGATGATGCGGTGGTGGTGGAGGGCAATCTGGTGCCAGACAGCACCATTTCCATTACGATTTGCGTGGGCCATGATGGCACAATCGTGGTGGTCAACATTATTGTGATTCAGGTGATTGTGCACGATCTGCCTCCTGGTGATGAGCACGATGATGATGGGGATAGTGGTGGAAACGGCCGTGTGACCATTTGTCACAAAGGCAATACCCTCACCATCTCACAATCTGGCCTGAATGGTCACCTGGGTCATGGGGACACGGTTGGCGCTTGCCGCCAGGGCGATGACGACGACCACGATGATGACCATGACGACGATGACGACGATGACTAAATAATTGTATTAGCTTCTTTTGCGCTGCTTTAAGCAAATGCCTCCTGAGCGGATTCCGGTTGGGAGGCATTTTGCGTTTGTTGGTAAATTTTCAGATCTTCGGGAGGTGGTTTTAATCTGCGTGAACTGGCTATCTCGTTTTTTACGGGTCGGTTTGTCTATTTGTGGCACGGTTTGGATGGTGTTCTTTACTTTGCTACAATCTTTTACCTCAATTCACCAATTTGACCCGGCTAAAACCAGAAGGAGCAGGTTATGATGCGTACGAATATTTCAAGCGGTACACCTTGGGAATCCATTGTCGGTTACTCGCGTGCGGTGCGGGTGGGGCCGTATGTGCATGTGGCTGGCACAACAGCTGCCGATAGCGATGGCAAAGTGGTTAGCGTGGACGATCCGTATGCGCAAACTATTTACATCCTGAAGAAAATTGAGGTGGCGCTGCAAAAAACGGGGGCAGAACTAAAGGATGTGGTGCGTACACGCATCTACGTGACGGACGTGACGGATTGGGATGAGGTAGCGCGGGCGCACGGGGAGGTGTTTGCCCAAATTCGGCCAGCGGCGACGCTGGTGGAAGTGAATGGTTTGATTGAACCGGAAATGCTGGTGGAGATTGAGGCTGATGCGATTTGTGTGGATACGGCCGTTTAAAGAAACCGGGTACCAGCGCCCCGGCAGCTTGCCATGCAGCCGTGCCGGGGAGGTGGCCCTTAATTGTTTGCGTTCAGCTAAAAACCGCCTCTGGAAATGATTAGTGACAGCACCATGCTGAGAACGATCACAACCCCCATGACGATCAAGAATTTTTCGGCAAAGGTACGTTTACGGTTGTAAATGCGCGTTTTTTCACTCACTTGCGGTAGCTTCTTTTTTGGCTGACGGCGTTTTCTTACTTTGGCCATTGGTATGGACTCCTTAATAAATAAATTCTGCTATTTTGCGCCCCAGAGTATAGCATAAATCAATTTTTGTTGTGAACGATTGCCGCAAAAACAAGAAGCGAGCAAATTTGCTCGCTTCTGTTAACGTTGTCGTTGGGGCTTTCTCTTCTATCCAGTCGGTAGCCGCCCCATTTTGCCCAGTACCCACTTCATGCATTTGTGAAATGGGTCAAAAAACATCATTGGACACCCCCCATCAATCACAACGATGCCATTCTGTCGGCAAACGGCCGTTCCCGCATCAGATACACTAGAGGGGGCAAAGGTGTTGTTATGCATCCAAACGCGCGGCACACCCGCCGCCACGCAATCCTGCGCTACCAAAGCGCTGTGTTCTGGCGTGGTAACCAGCATCGCGCCATCTACGCCGCCAGGGATAGCTTGCATGTTGGGGTAGCAAGTAGCACCTTCAACCGTTTCCGCATTAGGATTGACGGCAAACACTTCATACCCTTTGTCCCGCAAGGTGCGGTAAATGGCATTGGCCGTTTCATTTGGATTGCGCGAAACTCCTGCGACGGCAATCCGCTTTTGTGCTAAAAATTCTTGGGCTAACTGCTCAAATTGACTCACTTTTTGCTCCTTTGGTCAGCAAAAGACCATACGCATGAATCATGACGGTTTTTGCACCGGTCTGTCCAGTAAAAGTTGCAGTCAAAAATGATGATAATCGTCATTTTGTTTTCACCGCAGCGCGATTCAATATTGACGTGCAAAAAGTGGCGTGTTATACTCCGCGACCGGGTTGAAATAACCCCCTCCACAGCCTGGAGGGATGGCAGAGTGGACGATTGCGACGGTCTTGAAAACCGTAGTAGGCAACAGCCTACCGAGGGTTCGAATCCCTCTCCCTCCGCCTTTGGTTTTACCAATTGATTGTAGGCCTTACCTGGCAGCAACATTGGCTTTTAAGGGGAGGTGCCAGAGTGGTCGATTGGGGCCGCCTGCTAAGCGGTTAACGGTGTAAAAATCGTTCAAGGGTTCGAATCCCTTCCTCCCCGCCTTAAAAGCCACAACATAGATATGCGCCCTTAGCTCAGTGGATTAGAGCGTCTGGCTACGAACCAGAAGGTCGGGAGTTCGAGTCTCTCAGGGCGTACTAAAAAAGCCGCTACATTCTAGAATGTGGCGGCTTTTTGTTTCCCTGGTAAGGGGCTAACAATGACTTCCCTCAATGACTTCACTTTTGGGACACTTAGCTTTGTGCCCCACGCCGCGCAACAATAATTAGTATGCTGCTGGCACCCAACAAAATTGTTACGGCTCCGATGAGCAGCCAGAGCAAATTGCTGGTTTGCCGAGCCGGATCGGCGGGTATGGGTGTGGGCACGGCCGTTTCCACCAAACCACCTGCTTCAACAGCCGCAATGACTTGGGTTGGAACGGCCGTTGCTGTTGGCGAGTTGGTCGGTGTAGGGACAGTCTGTAGCGTGGCAGTGGGTTCCGGTTCCGCCGTGGGCGAGGCAACTTCCGTGACGGCAATGACGCTCAGCCCCAGTTCCGGGTCTTCTGACGAGCCACCGATGGTGGCGGGCTGCGGTCGGTGGCCCACGATGACCTCTTGCCCCAATTGCAGCAAAGCCCCCTCAGCCAAACCGCTAATTTCGTACAGCTCTTCAAGTGTTAAATTGTAGGTGGCCGCGATGAGCAGCAGCGTATCGCCACTGCCGACCACATGCACAATGGTGCCATCCGGCTTCACGCGGGCATCGGGGAAGCCTGCCAGCGGGGTAGAGCCATCCGGCAGTACCGTGTAGCCGATGATGAGCTGCTGCCCCACGGAGAGCAGGCTGTTGGGCAGCAAATTGTTCCAGGCGTACAGATTTTCCAGCGAGACATCATATTGATCTGCCAGGGTAATTAACGTGTCGCCAGCTTGGACGGTGTAAAGGATACGGCCGTCTGGCTGTGCTGTTGGCGAGGCAAGCGGGGTCGGGCTGGGCAGAGGCGTTGGCGTCTTTGTTGGGGTGGGGGATGGCCCTGGCGTAAAGGTGGCAGGCGGGGGTGATGTTGCTGTGGCAGTGGCATTTGGATCAGTTGTGGGGGGCGGCGGTGGCTGGGTTGGCGGCGGCGGTGCAGCGATGCTGCCACTTTTGTAGGCTGCGCTCAATTCGGCCGTGAGTTGTAAATAAAAATTACCATATTCCACGCTCGGCTCGATCTGGCTACCTTCTTTCCACTCGTTGTATGAGGTGATAATGAGCATGTCTGGGGCACTGGCAGCCGCACCGCCAAAAGTAGAGCGGTAAAAATCGCCGTTGGCGCGGTCACGCGGGGCGGTGCTGGAGCCAATCAGGCTGGCATCCCAGCCCGGCATGGCGGTACCGACCCAATATTTGTAGCCGCCGTACGTTTGCGCGGCCGCACGGGTGTTGGCAGCCCAGGTTGCGGCCGTTCCTGCCGGATTCCCCGACCAGGCAATGTTGTACAAATGCAGCCCGTCGAAGGCGTCCAGGTAGGTGGTGTCGCCTCCCTCGGCAATCCAGATGCTGTTACGATCCGGGTCTACCGTGTTGCGAATGACCACCCACTCAGCCGGGGACAAAATCCAATTAGCCCAGAAAAAGATGACGGGCTTGCCATCCACCCGCAGGTAGGCGGGATGTTGGGTGTGGGTGGTCAGCAGGGTGCGCAGGGCGTTGATGCGGTCGTCGTTGCTGGCGAAGAACGGGCTGGCAGCTTCAAAATCAACGGCCGCTTTAAACCCAGTGGCCGAAGCGATGTTGAGCAACGATTGGAAGTTGGTCTCGGTTTGGTTGTTAATGGTTTCTGGTCCATACCAGCTTTGCACAAAGCCGTCAATGCCAGCAGATTGTGCTTCGTTGACGTGGCGCTGGATGGTGCCGGTATCGCTGGAATAGTAGGTGGAGGCTGGGGTGAACGGGGTGAGGCCGGGGCCAAAGCTGCTGGGGCTGTACCAGGCGTAGTAAAAGGCGAGAACAAGCCGCGTTTGTCCCTGGGCGGCTGCGGGTTCGGCCGTTTTTTGGCTGCCGATGAGCAATGGTAAAAGCAAACACGCCAGCACGAGCAGTCCTTTGTGCCAGCG
The DNA here is from genome assembly GCA_020634455.1 of Ardenticatenaceae bacterium. Taxonomy (GTDB): domain Bacteria; phylum Chloroflexota; class Anaerolineae; order Promineifilales; family Promineifilaceae; genus Leptofilum. The sequence goes on from JACKBQ010000002.1 coordinate 623,057, forward strand.
GCGTGAATGTAGTTGTGTGTCAGCAATCATAGGGGGCGATTATAGCTTTGGTCGTATTCCTTGCCAGCGTGGGGAGGAAGCGGCCGTATTTATTCATCAAAAACCTAATTATCACCCTGGATTTCGAGTGGCAAAATCAAGTTGACGAGATTTCGTGAATTCCCTACAATCCCTGCACTTCGTAAAAATGCCCAAGTGTAAAGAGTACGGCCGTAAAATGCAGCGTTCTGGCTGCAAAAATAGTGACTTACCCCATATTTTTAAGTAAACCGAAGAAGGAGGAAGAAAATGTTCAACAAACTTTCCAAGAACGAAGATCGCAGAATCCCTCGTGTACTGCTGTTACTCCTGTTGCTGGTTCTTGCCCTAGCAATGACCCAATGCACCAGTTCGGGCGGCGATGACGGCGATAGCGACGATGCGACGGATACCACTGAAACAACCGATACAACTGATACCGCAGATAGCGGCGATGCAGCAGAAGCTGATGATGGCACCATTACGCTGGCTATTGAGCATTTCAGCGTGATCGAAGGTACAACCTGGTCTGGTGCGCACAATCGTGCTGGCCAACGCCTGGCGGAAAAGTATCCCAACGTCGAATATGTTTTCCGTGAAGAAGTAGGGCCAGATGTTGCTGTGCCCTATGCGGAAGAACTGATTGCCAATGGTGCTGACATCGTTATTGGCAATGCTGAATTTATGGGTTTGCCATTGGAAGAAATCGCCGATAAATATCCTGATGTTTACTTTGGCGCGATTATTGCCAGTGACTTGTCTACCAAGCGGAATTTCATCCGCCTCTTCCCCCGTCAATATCAGGCGCTTTATTTGGAAGGTCTCATTGCGGGCGCACTGACCGAGACGGGCAATATTGGTATCGTCTCTGCTTTCCCCTCCGTGCAAGTGATTCGTCGTACGAATGGTTTTGTGTTGGGTGTGCAAGATGCGGCCGAGATGTTAGGCAAGGAAATCAATATTTACGTGAAGTACGCGGGTGACTGGTTCTTGCCCCCAGAAGAACGCGGCATTGCCGAAACGCTGGTGAGTGAATACAACGTGGACGTGATTACCCAACAGACTGACTCTGGCTCGCCGCTGGACGTGGCTGTTGAGCAGGGCATCTGGTTTGTGGGTAAAGATATGGACATCGTTGGCTTTTATGGTTGGGCTGACACCAACACGGTGGCTGTTTCTTTTGATACCCGTTGGGAAGTTCTGTACGACACGATGATCCAAGAATTCATGTCTGGCAATGAAAACCCAGAAACCGTTTTGTATCTTGGCATGGAAAGCTCCATCACCCTGGCTGATGGCACCGAAGTGCCGACGGTGGACATCATGAACGATGGTAAGGTGGGTATTGATGCGATCAGTCCAGCGGCGCTGCCGTTGATTCCGCAGGAGATTCTGGACCTAGTTGAGCAACGTCGGGCACAGATGATTGCTGGTGAATGGGATCCCTTCACTGATCATGCTTTGGTAAGCAACGGCACCGGCTTGGAGCTTGAAGGTTTGCCAGTCCCCGCCGCTGGGGAGGAAGTAAAGCCTGCAGGCGAAGCTCCCACGGCCGAATGGCTACTTTCCCAATTTAACTTTGATCTGCTGGGTGTAACAATTCTGGAGTAAAAGAGTTGGCTGGAACGGCCGTTCCTGATGCATCTTTGGACGAAGGTTAGCGTTACCTAAAATCTGATGAGGCTCCCAACCTGGGGGCCTCATCGCTTAACAATTTCAAATTCAAGGGCTCATTGTGCTACTGCAACAGTTAAAACGCGGCGATACGGTTTTAGAAGCAAAAGGCATCACCAAGCGCTTCCCCGGCGTGGTGGCCAACGACAAGATTGATTTTGCCATCAAGGCAGGCGAAATCCACGCCATTTTAGGTGAAAACGGTGCGGGTAAATCTACCTTGATGAAAATTCTCTTTGGGCAATACCAACCAGATGAAGGTGAAATTTTTCTGGCTGGCGAAAAAGTGAAATTCAGTTCTCCGCTTGATGCCATAGATCGTGGCATCGGCATGGTTCACCAGCATCGCAAGCTGGTTCCCGCGCACACCGTCATCGAAAATATTATCCTGGGGCATCCCCGCGCGGGTAAAGTTTTGGATTTCGGCCGTACAGCCCGCGAGATCCACGACCTGTGCGACAAGTTTGGCTTTGCCATTGATGTAAAGGCCAAAGTGTGGCAGCTTTCCGAAGGCGAAAAGCAGATTGTGGAGATCCTCAAAGCCTTGTATCGCGGTGCGGAACTGCTGATTATGGACGAGCCAACGGCCGCTTTAACCCCCATTGAAACCGAAAAGCTGCTCACTTCTATTGAAGCGATGGCCAAAGACAACGTGGCTATCGTTCCCTTTATTACCCACAAATTACCCATCGTGCTGCGCATCAGTCACCGCATAACCGTGCTGCGGCGGGGCAAGGTTGTCTCCTGCATTGAGACAGCCCACGCGACGGAAAAAAGCCTGGCAACTGAACTTGTCGGGCGGGAAGTGCTCTTTAATGTCAAGCGAGAAAAAGCCCCCAAAGGAAACACAATCCTGCAAGTAGAAAACCTCATAGCCCAAAGCGACAAGGGCGTGCAGGCATTGAACAAGGTCTCGTTTTCTATTTGCGAAGGGGAGATTTTTGGTATTGCCGGGGTGTCTGGTAATGGGCAGCGTGAGCTGGTGGAATGTTTGGCCGGAATGCGTGATGTGGGGACAGGCAAGATTACGCTGAATGGCAAAAACATCACGGCTGCCTCTAGTTATGCCCGTTGGAAAGCAGGTCTGGGTTATATTCCTTCTGATCGCAACCATTTGGGTTCTATCGCTGAGTTTTCGCTTGTCGAAAATATGACGATGAATTATTACTTCGATGAGCAATACCAGCATCGCGGCACGTTGGATTATGCCAAAATTCGCCAGTTGACTGATGAGGTTATTGCTGAATATGCCGTAAAAACGCCAAATGCGGATGTGAAGGCGAAAAATTTGTCTGGCGGCAACTTGCAGAAGCTGATTTTGGCTCGTGTACTCTCGCGCAATCCGCGGTTGGTCATTGCCGACCTGCCTTCGCAGGGTTTGGATATTGGGGCGATTGAGTTTGTGCGTAACAAGTTGAATGAGGCGAAATTTAAGAATGCGGCAGTTCTGCTTATTTCTGAAGACCTGGACGAAATTTTTTCGTTGTGTGACTGGATTGCACCCATCTACGAAGGACGACTTATGGGCATTATTCCGGTAGAAGAAGCGCATCGGGAAAGCATTGGCGCAATGATGGCGGGCATTCAACTGGCAGGAGACGAACAATGAGAATCGGCGGTTATCGCCTGGAATTGGCAAAAAGAAATGTCCTGAAACCGTGGCAGGCACTGCTGAATGCTGTTCTGGCTATCCTGGCAGCGTTATTTTTGTTTGGATTCATCTTCATCCTGGCTGGAATTAGTCCGGTAGATGCGTATCAGCAAATTTTTGACTATGCTTTTTTTAATGAGTTTGGTTTGCCGCTGACGCTGAATCGGTTTGTTTTTTTGCTGCTTTGCACCTACGCCTTCATCATTCCTTTTCGGGCCGGGTTGTGGAATATTGGCATGACCGGCCAACTTTACAACGGTGCGCTGCTGGCGTTTGCGGTCTTTTATGCCTTTGGTGTGCAGCATCCTAATGCGCCTCATCCGCCCGCGATTTTGCTGATTCCGCTGGCAGTGCTGGGAGCGGCCGTTGGCGGAGCGTTAACTGGTGTGATTGCTGGCTATCTCAAAGGGCGCTACAACATCAACGAAATCGTCGTAACAATGATGCTCAACTTCATGGCTTACTGGTTTGTCTCTTTCATGACAAAAGATGGCGGCATTTTTATGAATGCGGGTGGGCGCGGCGAGAGTTTTGAGCTGCCCGATGCTTTCCGCATGCCCTTGTTGTTCGACGTGCCCATAACTATCTTTTTAGCCCTTGCTGTGAGCCTCTTTTTGTCGTACCTGTTTGCCCGGATGCGGCTGGGGTTTGAAATTCGTGCTTACGGGCAAAACCCCAATGCGGCCGCTTATGCGGGCATCAGCCGTTTTCGGATACCAGTTTTTGTGTTTGTTTTGGGTGGTGTGTTGGCTGGTTTGGCCGGGTATCACTATTTTGCGGCCGTTCCTGGTGTATACAAAATTGCCCGTAACTATGCCTTTTTTGGCGATATGGCCTTTTACGGCATTATCTGCGGGCTTATTTCGCAGGGCAACCCGATTGGGGCAATTCCGGTGGCATTTTTATTTGGTGGATTGTCGGTAGGCGGCCGTTTTGTCCAGGGCGCGTTGGGCATGAGCTTTGGCGTAGATTATGCGCTGCTCGGCGTGCTCATGATTACCCTGGTCGCCTTCCAGTTTTTCTACCGCTACAAAATTGTTGTGGTTAAGCTGAACAAGCTAGAAACGAAAATTGTATCCACAGATTAACTGCTTGTGGATGTCATTCCCATGCAGGAGGGAATCCATTTACTTACACACAGATGGATTCCCATTTTCACGGGAATGACAAGTGAAAGAAGTTGCTTTAGAAACATTTTTTTGGGCAAAGGTGAAAGCAGAACAAAAATGTGTGCTAATCTGCGAAATCTGTGGATTGTTAATGAAATTGGAGAAAGCCGATGTGGGAGTTTTGGGTACGCAGTCTTGATGCCTCAACAATCTTTTTAATTGCTGGCGTGGGCGAACTTTTTGGCCAGCGCTCCGGCATCCTGAATGTGGGTGTGGAAGGCGTGATGCTGTTTGGGGCGACGCTTGGTTTTATTACCGCCCAGGCGACTGGGAGTTATCTGCTGGGCTTTGTCGCGGCCATTGCCATTGGGGCGCTGCTGGGTATTTTGCACGGCTTCTTTTCAATTACCCTTGGCGGTGATCAGGTGGTGAGCGGCATGGGCATTTGGATTTTGGGTTTTGGCCTGACCACGTACATGGGCTCCCCGTTCACAGGCCCGCTGGGGATGGAGCGTATCCCCACTATTTTTGGTTTGTCACCGTTTTTTTTCATTGGACTGATTTTTGCGGCTATTATTTGGTTTGTGCTGAACCGCACTAGTTTGGGCCTGCAGATTCGATCCGTAGGCGAAAATCCGGCCGTGGCAGAGGTTTCTGGCATTAGCGTGAGCAAAACGCGCTATCTGTGTGTGACGGTGAGCGGTATGTTGATGGGGTTTGCCGGGGCGGTTTATGCGCTCGATTACAATCCGGTGTGGAGCTACAACTTTTTGCTCGGCTGGGGTTTTATTGCCCTGGCGCTAGTCTTCTTCTCCATGTGGAATCCGCTGATTTTGCTGGGCGGCTCGCTGCTGTTTGGCACAATGTGGCAGCTTTCGCTTAGCCCAGAACTGGTGCTGCCCGGCGTTTTGTCTCGCTATGTGTGGCGGATGGTGCCGTTTGCCATTACGCTGATTGTGTTGTTGTTCATGTCTACCAAGCGGTTCCGTACCCGATGGGGGGCAGCCAGGCCGGAGGCGTTGGGGCAGCCGTATTTGAAGGAATAAAAGTTAACTCCCTTCTTCTGGAACCAGCTCGATTTCAAATAGAGTAGGCCACAGCTTGCCGGTGATGAAGAGACGGCCGTTCATCTCATCATATGCAATGCCATTTAGCACATCTGCCGGTTGGGTGAGCGTGGCGGGGTCTAGCAAGCCCGTGAAATCTATGCTACCCACGACCTGCCCTGTAGCCGGATCGATGCGCACAATGCGGTTGGTCTGCCAGATGTTGGCCCACACTTCCCCATTGATGTATTCCAGTTCGTTGAGACGCTGCACTGGCCCATTTTGGTCTTGCACGGTGATGCGCCCCACTGCGGCAAACGTTTCCGGATCGCGGAAGGTAAGGGTGGCACTGCCGTCGCTCATGATGAGGCAACGGCCGTTGTGCGTTATGCCCCAGCCTTCGGTTTCGTATTCCCAGGTGTCTAGCTGTTCAAAGCTCTCTTTGTCGTACACAAAGGCCACGCGATTTTGCCAGGTAAGCTGGATTAATTTATCTTGCCACAGCACCAGCCCTTCGCCAAAATATTGATCCTCTAAGTTGATGAGCTGCTGTGGTTCGCCGCTGGCCAGATCAACCCGGCGTAGCGAGGATGGGTATCGTCCGGTGCTTTCATACAGCACATCGTCCCCAAACAGCAGCCCTTGAGTAAAAGCGTTTGGATCGTGGGGGTAGCTGTTGAGGATTTGGTAGCTGTAGTTGGAGACGCTGCTGGGTGGGGTAACGGCCGTTTCCTCAAATGGGTCACAGCTGGGAACGGCCGTTGCGGTTGGAGCCGTCGTCGGCGTGGCGGTCTCCACTATGGCCACTGGCTCTGGTGCGGGGCTGGTGCAGGCGGTGATGAGGACGAGAACGGCCGTTACCAGCCCTGTCCAGACTGTTTTGTGAGCGTAGCTAATTTTTATTTTCATGGGATGCAATTTTACCAATAAAATGGCCTCTCTCAAGCGGGGGATGCCAATTCTAGAATTGATCTTTCTTCGGATCGTAACTAAACACTTCTTCCAGGGGCACATCAAAAACATAGGCAATGCGAAACGCCAGTTCCAACGAAGGTGCATAGTGCCCTTTTTCAATAGCGATGATCGTTTGGCGCGTGACGCCTACTTTTTTAGCCAAATCCTTCTGCGTCATCTCGTCCTGAAAAAAGCGCAGGGTGCGAATATTGTTGCTAATTGCATTTTCTGCCATGTTAAAACCCCCTTCGGTATAGCAGCAGCCTGGTAGCGTCCCCCACAATTTGAGCCACAAGGCCAAAGAAGATGAGCAAAGTAAACATGACCAGTGGCGGCTGCCCGAAGACAAAAGTGAGCATCGCTATCAAAGCGCCCCCCGAAGAAACGGAGTAGGCAAGGCTTGTGCCGCGCAGGTCAATTAGCTTGTCTCGTTCATCGGCCGTTTTCTCCAGTTTTGGCTCTTTTTCGCCTGTTTTAATCGCCTCGATGATGGCGGAGACAATGTGGGTAAAAATGGTGGCCGCAACGGTGACGACTATGGCCGCGATGATGGTGATGATCCACAGGCGAAAATCATTTGATTCTGTGAAGGTTTCTGAAGCGGCCATTTGCAGCAGCCGGATCAGTAAGTAGACTAAAATCAGGCTGAAGTTAACTAAGGAAACTGCAATGTTTTTTTCTTGGAAAGACATGATGCCCTCTCTTAAAAGCTTAATTTCTGCCAGGGAAATTCCTCCTGGTGCGTTCGTTCTATCTTACGCATAGTAAAAAACTATTTACAAATAGTAAAATATTTATTACTTAGTGTCAAGTATTTTTTACTTACTTTTTAGAACAGATCTGGCTTGAGGCTAGGTTTTGCCAGTTCCGCCAGGATCAATTAAACTAGAACATAGGTTCGCAAAAGGCTGTAGTGAAGTGTAAAGGAGAAAATTAGCATGTCTGAAAATAAAACGCGCCCGACTGATTTGGATGTCACTGAATTTTTGACCAACGTTGACCACCAAACACGACGAGAGGATGGATTTGCTCTGTTGGAGATGATGAAGGAGATTACGGGAGAAACGGCCGTTCTCTGGGGCAGTATCGTCGGGTTTGGCAGCTACCATTACAAATATGAAAGCGGGCGCGAGGGGGACATGCCGCTCATCGGCTTTTCGCCGCGCAAACAGAGCATGACAGTTTACATCATGCCCGGCTTTGACGAATATGACGAGATGCTGGGTAAGCTGGGCAAACACAAAATTGGCAAAGCGTGCCTCTACATCAACAAACTGGCAGATGTAGATGAAACCATCCTCCGCCAGCTAATCAAACAGGCCTACGACCACATGAAAGCCACCAATCAATAATTTTCTATAGTTGCTGGATGGTGTGGATGTAGAAGCGGCAGGCGTCCACAATTTGCTGCACCGGGCAGCTCTCATCGCGCATGTGAGCCAGGTGGTAATCGCCGGGGCCAAAGCCAATGGTAGGGATGCCCAAGCTGACGGGGGTAACGGCGTTGGTGCTGAAATCCCAAAAGCCAAATTCGGTCGGTTCCACGCCAAAAGTTTTCTGGTAAGCCGCCATACACGCTTGGGTGAGCGGGTGCTCTCGCTCGATCTGCCAGGCGGGATGAAGCGGCTCGTAGCGCACTTTTTTGCCCGTCCAGCTTGTTTTGTGCAGCACGCCAATGGTCCACGTGGCATTTTTGCCCTCGATGAGCTGGGCCATCTCTTGCCGGATGGTTGCTTCGGTTTCGCCGGGGATCATGCGGCGGTCCAAATACACTTCGCATTCGGTGGGAACGGCATTGAGCGAGGCGCTGGCACTGTTAATTTGGGACATCACCAGGGTGGCTTTACGGCCGTCTTTCACCCTCAATTCAGCATTCAACTTTTCCACTCGCTGGATAATCTCCGCCATTTCATAGATGGCATTGCGACCTTTTTCAGGGGCAGCCCCGTGCGCCGAGACGCCGTGGGTGGTGATGGCAATTTGCGCTTTGCCTTTGTGCCCCAGCATGATCTGGTTGTTGGACGGCTCACAGATCAGTACGGAATCGGGTCTCAAATTGCGCTCCTGGAAAAGATGCTTTAAGTTCTCACCGTCGCAATCTTCTTCCATGACGGTGCAAGAGACGTAGATCGTTTTGTCTGCGGCCAGTCCGCTGTTTTTAGCCACAATTCCGGCGTAGATGGCAGCCGCAGCGGCCGATTTCATGTCTACAGAGCCACGTCCATGGAGACGGCCGTTCCGCACCACGCCAGCAAATGGCGGAATCTGCCAATCAGCGGCGTCATTGACAGCCACCGTGTCCACATGGGCGTCCAGCAAGATAGATTTGCTCCCGTTGCCAATTCGCCCCAGCACGTTGCCCATCTGGTCAATAAACACCTCATCGTATCCCAGCGCGGTCATTTTTTGCGCCACAAATTTGATCGCGGCTTCTTCTTGGCCAGACAGGCTCTGAATGCGCACGAGACTTTGCGCCAGCTCAATAATTTCCGCTTCTAATTTTGGTGCAAGAAAATTTGAATGGGTCATTAAGCGTTGATTTTACCAGAGTATGTTGTTCTCCGCCTTGGCAGACCGTCTGTCTTCCAGAAAAAACCGATGCAGGTTGATGTGGCGGCGGTAAGGCAAAACGTTCAGGTTATCGTTTTAGGTGGTGGCCACACGACTCACGGATAATCAGTTCGGTTGGCAGCACAATGGAGGCCGCCTGCTGCCCATTGAACTGCTTCTGCATCAGCAAAACCTGCATGGCATACGCCGCCATGCGCCGTTTGGGCACATCCACCGTGGTCAGGCTGGGTCGCACCATATCAGCCAGGCCAATATTGTCTATGGAGACGATGGCGATTTCTTCAGGCACCTTCACGCCGTGGTCGTGCATGGCGGCAATGGCACTGATCGCACTTTCATCGTTGGCGGCAAATACGGCCGTTGGCCGCTGCTCCATCTGCAAAATCTCCACCATCGCCTCATAAGCCGACGAAAGAACGTGCGACGGGTCTGGCGTAAAAACTAGGCGCTCGTCATACGGCAGATTGTGGTCGGCCAGCGTCTGGCGATACCCGGTAAGGCGAGCATCTTCAATGGCCAGGAAAGCGATCCGCTTGTGACCCAGCTTAATGAGATGCTCCACCGCCTGCCGCGCCGCCGCTGCCCGGTCAAAAATGACCGTCGGCCACCCCTTCATCGGCTCTTCCAGGCAAACCACGTTGTCAATGCGCTCGGCAATCTGGTCTAGAATCCGCTGGCTGTCGGGGTCGGTGGCTATCATGGCGGGCAAGATCAAAATCAGCGAAGAAATTTCGTCCCGATGAATGTTTTTGTTGAAGAAAACAGGGTCGGTCAACGCGTCAAAAAAGCTGAAAAAGCGGACTTCTTGGCCCAGCCGGTGCACTTCATCAAACAAGCCAGCGATGATGGTGTTGTAATACGGCCGATCCAGCACGTTGTAGCTGTGCCCCCCGGCAATAATGCCCAACGATTCTTTGGCGTGTGAATCGCCCAGCTTCAAACGTTGGGCGTGTTTGTTAGGCCGGTAGCCCAGTTCATCAATCGCCGTCAGCACCCGCTCGCGCGTTTCGGGGGAAACGTCGCGCGGGCCGTTGTTAATCACATAAGAGACCACGCCACGCGAGACGCCAGCCCGTTCCGCTACATCTTTTTGGGTAATTATCTTTTTTCCAGACATTGTTCAGCTCATTGTTGTGTTTACAAAACCGGTGGGAATTCTAACGGCTTCTACAAAATTTGCCGATTATCTAGAGGGGGTGCAGGGATGATGGTGAGGGAAACGGCCGTATCCATCATTCCCGGTGCACAGGCACGGACGGTAACAGCGCCAGGCTGGTGGCGTGCCTTCACGTACAGTGCCGCCTGCCCGCCAATAAGCGGGAAAGGATTCTCCCCGACAAGCTCTGCATCCCCGTCCAGCTTAAAGGTCACCACTTTTGTAGCATAGGGCAGGGGGTTACCAAACTCATCGGTGATGCGCACGATGAGCCGGGTCATGTCCGCACCGTCGGCGTAAAGCTGGCTAGTGTCGGTGGTTAGCTCCAGCCGTTTGGGCAGCCGATTGCTGGCAATGCGCTGCTCGGCCACGGCCTGGCCGTTAAGGTAGCCAATCAGGCGCAAATCGTAAAACTGAGACTGACCCCAGGCGCTGTAGGCGTCAAGCCCGCCAATGGTAAACGGCGGGTGGGGCAGGTTTGGATACTGCGCAAAATTGGGCTGGAAGCGGCCCACGTTTATCTCGCCAATGATGATTTCTACTTCATCGCAGTTGCTAAAAACGTGGATGGGGTTGTTGCCGCCGCCAGCGCGATCGCCCATCGTCCAATGGGTGGCGGCTTGCAGAACAACTTTCTGGGCTGGGTCTTGCTGGCTTTGGTAAAAGGCGGCGGCCCACTTGGGCAGGCGGAAAATGTCCATCACCCCGTGGTAGCAAATGCGGTCGCCGGAGCCGAATTCGATGTGGGTGGCGTAGTCGAAGGCGCACCAGCCGATGGCCCCGGCAATCTGCGCGTGGCCCAGCTGCAAGTTGTGAATTTTGGCATGCAGCAGGGCATGGTCAATGAGCCGCTCTTCGTGGTCCCAGATTTTGGTGGGGAACATGTGCCCGGCAAACTCGGTGATTAGGTGAGGCTGTTCGGTGGGGGTGCGCACGCCGTTGGAAAAATCATTGTGCGTGTAGACATCTTCCAAGAAGGAGCTGCCTAAAAAGTCGCGCACGCCGCCGGTCTGGCGGGTGGGGTCCAGCTGGTGGGCCAGGGCGTTGGTGCGGGTGTAAAAATCGTCGTTGTCGCCAGATTCGTTGACCCGCACGCCCCACAAAATGATGGACGGGTGATTGCGGTCCCGCTCGATCATCGTTTCCAGCTCGTCCAGGCAAAGCGCCTGCCATTTTTCATCGCCCACGTGCTGCCAGCCGGCGATCTCTTCAAAAACTAGCAGGCCAATCTCGTCGCAGCGGTCGAGGAAGTGGGGCGACTGCGGGTAGTGCGAGGTGCGCACGACGTTGCAGGCCAGTTCATATTTTAGAATGTCGGCATCCTGGCGCTGCAAGCGGGCAGGGGCGGCCGCCCCAATGTAGGGGTAGGTCTGGTGCCGATTGAGGCCAAACAGGGGGAGGGGCGCATTGTTGAGGTAAAAACGGCCGTCCGCGCGGAATTCTGCCTGGCGGAAGCCAAAGCGGGTGGTGAGGGTGTCGAGGAGACGGCCGTTTTCCCACAGCGTAACCTGGATTGTGTAGAGCGTAGGCGTCTCTGTTGACCACAGCACCACATCCGGCAGGTCAGCCCACGCCAGCCGATTGGTTTGGGCCGCAACTGGTTGCTGAAGCGAGGCCACCTCCTGGCCAGCGGCATCAACAAGCGACGCTTCAAGGGTGAGGTTGGGCTTCAGACGACTCAGGCGGATTTCGGCCGTCAGCCGGGGGTGTTGCACCACGTTTGTGGTTTGCACGAAGATGTTGTCGATGTGGGTGGGGTTCACCTGTCGCAAGTACACATCGCGGTAGATGCCGCCGAACGTGAGGTAATCGACCAGATGACCGTAGGGCGGAATATCTTTGCGTTCGCGGGAGTCCACGTGCAGGGTGAGGCAGTTTTCGCCGTCTTGCAGATGGTGGGTGATGTCTACGGAAAAGGGTGCGTAGCCGCCGAGGTGGTTTAGCAGGAAACGGCCGTTTAAATACACCTCACATGCCAGCATCACCCCGTCAAAATCCAGAAAAATCAATTTGTTTTCTTCGTCTGGGGACTGTTGCCAGGAAAATTTCTTGCGGTAGGTGGAAATGAACTGATACGCCTGGTTGTTCACATTGCTGTGGTCAAATATTTTGTTGGTGTGGGGCAGGGTAACGGCCGTAAAATGATCATCCGGCGCGTCCAAACTTAATTTTTGTGCTGAAAATAGCCAGTTATCGTTGAAAAGAGAGTGATTTCTCATAAGTTTTCTTCTTTTTGTAGGGTGAATAAATGGATTGGATTATGCCACTTTGTAAACTGCTTGACTTTCTTTTGGGGCAAAGTATAATCTTCGTAACACGTGCTGTCAACACGTGTTGATTTGGTGCAGAATTTCCCTGCTCCTGGCTAACCGTGCTGATACTTTTTCAACTAAATGGAGGCTCCTGATGAAGAAGAAGCATTTTGTCACCTTGTTTTTTGTTTTAATTTTTATGACGGTTTTGACCGCCTGTGGCGGTGGCGATTCTGAAACCACCGCGCCGGATGTTGAAGAAACGGCCGTTGAAACCCCCGCTGAGGAAGTCGCTGAGGAACCCGCTGCTGAACCTACTACAGTACCGGCCGTTGAACCCACCGAAGAAGTGGCCGCCGAGCCCACCGAAGCCCCCGCTGTTGAACCAGTCGCTACGCTGACGATTTGGGCCGACGACACCCGTACCCCCATTTTGCTGGATCTGGCCGATGATTTCCTGGCCGAGTACAACGTGGCTCTCGTGGTGGAAGACCTGGGCGTGGTGCAAGACATCCGCTCACAGGTGATCATCGCCGCCCCGGCCGGCGAAGGCCCGGACATTTACATCGGCGTGCACGACTGGCTTGGTGCGCTGATTGAAAGTGGTCTGGTAGCCCCCATCGAGCTGGGTGACGTCGAAGGCCAGTTTGTGCAGTCCACGCTGGATGCCTTCACCTACACCGATGGCAATCTGTACGGCCTGCCCTACGCTTCTGAAAATCTGGGCTTTTTCTACAACACCGACCTGGTTGCTGAACCGCCCGCCACCTGGGATGAGGTTTTGCAAATTGGGCGTGATCTGCAAGGGCAAGGGTTGGTGGAGTATGCAACGGCCGTTTCTACCGGTCCGCTCTACAATGCTTTACCCATCCAAACGGCCTTTGGCGGCTACATCTTTGGCCAGGATGACAGCGGTGCCTGGATGGCCGACGATGTCGGTCTGGACAGCGAAGGTGAAATTGCCGCCGTGGCCTGGATGGCCGCAGCCGTGGAAGAAGGGCTGATGCCCGAAACGTTCGACTACGAGACGGCCCACTCCCTGTTTGAAACCGGTCAGATTCCCTTCCTCATGGCTGGCCCGTGGGCGCTGGACCGCATCCGCGCCTCGGGTGTGCCCTATGCCGTGGCCGAAAGCTTCCCCGATGGCGGCGCGCCATTCCTGGGCGTGCAGGGCTTCATGATCAATCCGTTTAGCGAAAACGTGCTGCTGGCCCAGGCGTTCCTGACCGAATTTGTGGCCACCGAAGAGGTCATGCAGAAGCTGTACGAAACCGGTTTACGGCCGTCTGCCTACATCCCCGTTCTGGAAGCCACCGATGATCCAGACCTGCGCGCGATGGGTCTGGCTGGGGCGAACGCCATGCCCATGCCCAACATTCCTGAGATGGGCTCCGTGTGGAGCGCCGCCGACAACGGCATCACCCTGGCTGTCACGGGTGAACAAACGCCCGAAGAAGCGATGGGCGATGCCGCCGAACAGGTGCGCGCCCTCATTCGTGGTGCGCTGGCGGGCATGGTGAACCTGCCCGGCACCTTCCAGGACCAGGTTGGCTGTGGTGCCCAGTGGGACCCGGCCTGCCAGGCCACAGGCATGGCACAGGGCGATGATGGCCTGTACACGCTGGTGGTAGACCTGGCCGCAGGCGACTACGAATTTAAGGTTGCTTTAGACGGCGACTGGACCGTAAACTATGGGTCAGATGGCGCGCAAGATGGCCCGAACTACACCTTTAGTCTGGCCAGCGACAGCACCGTAACATTTACCTACGATCCAGAAACGCATCTGATTGAGATTGCGACGGAATAACTGAACGAAATGCAGGCAGGCCGGGCACGCCCGGCCTGCCTTTAAGGTGATACCGTGTCTGACAGGGTTTCCTCACAACTCCCCAAAGCCAGGGTGTCGGCGTTGTCGCCATTTTTGCGCCTGGTTTTTTTGCTGGCTGTGGACAGTACGGCCGTTTACTTCCTCATCCGGGTCATTTCTTTTGGCTACTACCCCCTGGCCGCCGCTACGTTTGTCGTCCTCGTGGTGGTCAACGTCATCCTGCTGCACCGCAAGGCATACCCCATCCGCTGGATGGTGGTGGGCCTGGTGCTCATGGCCATGTTTACCATCTACCCCATCCTCTTCACCATCTGGGTCTCCTTCACCAACTACGGCGAAGGCCATCTCATCACCCAGGAGCAGGCCATTGACCAGATTTTGGACGAGAAATATTTGCCGGAGACGGGCCGCGCCTACAGCTGGACCGCCTACAAATCGGCCGACGGCGACTATGTGCTCTGGCTGCAAGATGCCGATGGTGCGGGCTATTTGGCCGTGCCTGGTGAACCGCTCACCCAGCCGCAGCCGGGCGAAGCTGGCCTGAGCGCGCTGGATGACAAAGGCATCCCAGAAACGATAAAAGGGTACAACCGGCTGAACACCATCCTGGCCACGACGGATCAAAATCTGCCCAACATTTTGTTTGGCGAGGCGGGCAGCACCATCCAGATTCGCTCGCCCAAGGAAGCGGCCGAATTGCTGCCGCTGTACGAATACGACGCTGAACGCGACGCCATGATCAGCCAGGAGACGGGGGTTGTTTTTCAAAACATTCGCGGCACCTTTTCAGCGCCCGACGGCACGGCGCTGCGGCCGGGCTTTGTCGAGACAATCCAGTTTGCTAACTTCCGCGAATTTTTTACCAGCCCGGCGTTACGCGGCCCGCTGGTGCGCATCATCACCTGGAACTTTGCTTTTGCCATCTTGAGCCTGGTCTTCAACTTTGCTCTGGGCTTGGCGATTGCCATCATGTTTAACGAGCGCAACTTCCCGTTTAAGAAGCTGATTCGCTCCTTGCTGATTATCCCCTACACGGTTCCGGCGCTGCTGACCATTTTGATTTGGCGCGGCATGTTGAACCCGGAGCTGGGCGTGATTGACCGCTTTTTGGAGAATCTGCTCGGCTGGGCACCACCCTGGTTCACCGACCAATGGTGGGCCAAAGTTGCCATCTTGCTCATTAATTTGTGGCTGAGCTATCCGTACTTCATGCTCATTTGCAGCGGGGCGCTGCAATCCATCTCGGAAGATTATTATTCGGCGGCGCAGGTGGATGGAGCCAGCCCCTGGCAGCAATTCTGGCAAATTACCCTGCCGCTGCTGCTGGTGGCGGTGGGGCCACTGCTGATCGCTTCGTTGATTTTTAACTTCAACAACTTCAACCTGATCTACATTTTTAACGCGGGCGGGCCGCCCATGGCCGGTACCCCCACACCTGCGGGGCATACCGACATTTTGATCAGCTACGTGTACAACCTGGCGTTTACCGCCAGCCGGGGGGTGAACTACGGCTTTGCCGCCGCGATTACGATGGCCATCTTCTTCATCGTGGGCACGATTACCCTTTTGCAGTTCCGCTACACCAACATGTGGGAGGAGGTGAGCGAAAATGTCTAGCACGGTTCCACTGCGACGCTTGCAATCCTCCATGAAGGCCCGGCGCACGATCAGCGTGGGCCTGCGCCTGATTGTGGCGCTCTTTCTGATTGTCTTCTCGGTGTTTCCCATCCTCTGGGTGATTTCGGCCTCGCTGAACCCGACGGGGTCGCTGGCCACGCAGAAGCTCATCCCTGACAATCCTGGGTTCGATAACTACCGGGTTTTGCTGACCTCTGGCGAGTTTCCGTTCTGGGTCTGGTTTGGCAACTCGCTCAAGATTGCTTCGATCACTTCGGTGCTGTCGCTGGCGATTACCACAACGGCCGCTTACGCTTTTTCGCGGTTTCGGTTTAACGGCCGTAAAACCATGCTTAAAGGGATTCTCCTCATCCAGGTATTTCCCGCGCTGCTGGCCATTGTGGCGGTCTTTTTGATGATCTCCCAGGTGGGCGATGTCTTCGCGGGCATTGGCCTGAACACCCACGGCAGCCTCATCCTGGTTTACCTGGGCGGCGCGATGGGCATCAACATCTGGCTGATGAAGGGTTTTCTGGATACGATTCCGCGCGAGATTGACGAGTCGGCCATGGTGGAAGGGGCAACTGACTGGCAAATTTTCACCCGGCTCATCCTGCCTCTGCTACGGCCGATTCTCATCGTCATCCTCATTTTGAACTACATCAACATCTATGGCGAATTTATTCTGGCGCGGGTGCTGCTGAAGAGCAACGAGCA
Organism: Ardenticatenaceae bacterium; assembly: GCA_020634455.1. Taxonomy (GTDB): domain Bacteria; phylum Chloroflexota; class Anaerolineae; order Promineifilales; family Promineifilaceae; genus Leptofilum. Next base: position 639,650 of record JACKBQ010000002.1, read on the forward strand.
GTACACGCTGATGGTGGGCTTGCAGGTGTTTGCCGGGGCGCAGTTTAACCAGCGCTGGGGCGTGTTTGCCGCCGGGGCACTGATTGGCGCACTGCCGATTATGATTATTTATCTGCTGCTGCAAGACCAGATTGTAGGTGGGTTGACACAGGGGGCTGTGAAGGAATGAAGCATCCGCAGATTACGCAGATTGCACAGATTTTAGTTTTTGGAGTGATTGTGACTCTTGTCGGTTGCCGGACTGAGATGGAGAGTGAGAGTACGGCCGTTTCCACCCCCCAACCTGCCCCTGCTCCAACCGTCGAAGCAACCGCTGAACCCACGGCCGAATCGACCCCGCTGCCCACGCCAGCGCCAACCGTGGTCCCCATGCCGGAGGCCAATGCTCCGTTTTACCTCGGTCTGGATTTGTCCTACGTCAACGAAATGGACGACTGTGGTGCGGTGTACCTGGACAATGGCCAATCCCGCGATGCGTATGAACTGTTCGCCGACCACGGGGCCAACCTGGTGCGCGCCCGGCTGTGGCACACCCCCGATTGGACCGACTACAGCACCTTGCCAGATGTGACCAAAACATTCCACCGCGCCAAAGAGGCAGGCATGGCCACCCTGCTCTCCATCCACTACTCCGACAACTGGGCCGACCCCGGCAAGCAGCAAATCCCTGCCGCCTGGGCCGATCTGACCGAAGCAGAACTGCCGGATGCGCTCTACCAATACACCTACGACGTGCTTAGCGAGCTGTACGCCCAGGGGGTGCTGCCCAACTTCATCCAGATTGGCAACGAGACCAACGCCGGGCTGGTGAAAAGAGTGGATGGGCTGGATTGGCCGCGTGACGCCCAGCTGTTTAATGCGGGCATTCGCGCCGTGCGCACCATTGCCGCCGAGACCAACAGCAATCCCAAAATTGTGCTGCACGTGGCCCAGCCAGAAAACGCCAGCTGGTGGTTCCGTGAAGCGGCCCAGCACGGCATCACCGATTTTGACGTGATTGGCCTGTCTTACTACCCGCAGTGGAGCCAGCTCTCGCCGGTGGACGTGGGCGCGTTTACCACCTATCTGCGCCAGACCTTTGGCAAAGATGTCATGATTGTGGAGACCGCTTACCCCTGGACGTTTGATGCCGCCGAAGAAACGGCCGATAACATCCTCAACCAGGGCATACGCGGCTACGGCATCTCGCCTGCGGGCCAGCGCCAGTTTTTGGTGGATTTGTCGCAGAGCCTGATCAGCAACGGCGGCCTGGGCGTGGTTTATTGGGAACCGGCCTGGGTCTCCACGCAGTGCACCACCCGCTGGGGCCAGGGGTCGCATTGGGAAAATGCCACCTTTTTTGACTTCCAAAACGGCAACGAGCTGCACGAAGGCGTTGAGTTCCTCAGCTATCCCTACCTGTACCCAACCGAACTGGCCGATGGCGTGATCGAAGCCAGCTACGGCGACCCGCTTTTGACCGATGCGGCTGGCGACAATTTTATGCAGTTCCCCCACCTGGACCTGCTCGATTTGTACGTGCGCGACGACGCGGATGCCATCTACCTGGCGGTGACGGTGGCTGAAGACGTGCACGCTGCCGGGTGGGGCCAGTTCATGATCTACCTGGACACCAGCGAAGATGCGCAGGGTGGGGCGGTGGATGTGGACAACCGGCCCATCACCGTAACCGCGCCGTACCTGCCCGAATTCCGCCTGGATTTGCGCGTGATGGATTGGAAGGGCACGGCGGGCAGCAGCTTTGAGTTTTACGCCTGGGACGGCAGCGCGTGGCAAAATCCGGCCTTGCCAGTTGGTACGGCAATCCAGCCCGGCCCACCATCGGTGATTGAGCTAACGTTGCCCAAGGTGCTGCTGGGTGACCCGGCGTTTGTGAACGTGGCCGTGGTCAGCACGGGGCGGGGGCGCGCCCACACCGCCGGGGATGTGCTGGGTAGCAGCAACCCCATCACCGACTGGGCAGAGGCCGTCAGTTTGGATCTGTTTGCGCATTACGCTCTGGGGTCAAAACCTTGACCAATTTTCATTGATTTTTACGCAATTGTTTAGCGATGTGTAACTGGTAGCGTGTTTCGCTGGGGCAAAAGGTCTGGAACGCTTTGGGTTCTGGGGTTAGCCCGCGGGCACGAGCGATCCTTTGCTGTAATCAAAGGAGATGATGCGGTTGGGCGTCACTTCGATGATGACGGGTTCCCACTTGGCGGCGAGCTGCTGGGCGTAGGCGTCGCCGTGTTGGCCGATGTACCGCTCAAAAATGGTGATCCGTTTGTGGGCGGCGTTTTGGGTGTCGAGAACGGCCGTACCCATCACCATCACCCCCGCGTACGGCATCGTGTTGCTGTCAATCAGCACCGTCACCTGCGGGTTACGCTGGATGTTCTTCACCTTTTGCGTGATGGTCTGCGTGCTCAGCAGCAGCTTCCCGTCCCGGTATTCATACCAAATGGGGATGGTGTGGATGGTGCCATCGGCGTTGTGCGTGCTCAGCCGTGCCAGCAGCGGCTGAGCCAAAAACGCAGCCAGCTCTGCCTTAGAAAAACCGGGAACTTGAGGATATCGTTTCACTTCTTCCATCATCTTTTTCCTGTGGAAATGGGACGCTGATTAACGCGGATGACGCGGATTTTGTTCTTCATGTTTTACTCCTCGGAGATGTGCAGTGCCCAGATTTCGGGATACAGCTCCTGGAACGCCAGCCAGGTGTCCCGCTCGATGGCCGGGTCGTTGGAGCGCACAACGTTGAGCGAGATTTGCAGGTTTTTAAGCGCGGTATCAAACTGGCTTTTGGTGCAGCCGTACGCTTCGATGGCTTCATGGCGCAGGCTGGTGGTTTCCCACGGCTCATTGCGAATCATCTCAAACACGTGGCCGGCCAACGAATTAAGCTGGCTGACGGGTTTGTAGGCGGCGGGGAAGTGCGTGTGGCGCAGGTAGTCCATTGTCATGAGCACGGCCAGACCACCCTTGATTTTGCCGTAGAAAATCTCGTCGGGGAAGGTGGCGGGCAGGCGATTTTTCCAGGTCCAAACGGCCGTAATCTTAGGACCCCAGCCAGTTTCACCTTCCACCTTTTCTGGCAAGTCTACCTGCTCCCACAGCGAGGGCAGGCCGCTTTTTTCGCTGGCGAAAATCGTGCAAATTTGCAATTCACGAACTAAAGTGCGGGCTTCTTCAAATGTTTTGATCATCTGGTTTTACCTTACCCACCCGGAGGTTCCGAACCTACGGGTGGGTGTCTCTCCAATCACAGCAAAGATGCGTTTACGCACTTAGCTTTTCAACAATCTTCTGAATGCGCCGCTCGCGGGTTTCTTGCGCTTTGGCCTCGACCACCTGCCGCACGTACTCCTTGCGCATGGAGGGCGCGGCGTTCTCAAAGGCAGCGAGCGCGTTGGACGCACTCAGCGCCGCCATCAAATCATCGGGAATTTCCACGGTGCGCGGTTCCAGATCAAGCGCTACGGTCACGTCGGCTTCTTCGCCGCCCGCCACGCCAGCCGCTTCCCGGTTCTTGGCGCTGAGCGCAATCATAAATTTGCCGTCCATCACCGCCACGGCGCTGGGATAAGTGTAGTTGTTGACCGTCACTTTTACCAGGGGGCGCTTGCCCCCGCCTAACGCTTCAATAACCGTTTCCGGGACCTCAATCCCGGCGGTGTTTTTGCCTGTTTGCAGAATCGTGGTGTGAAATGTGATCGAATTGGTCGTTGATTTTTCCATTTTATCTCCTGATCGACTTTAATTTTGTGTGTGGCAGGTGGGGGGAACATCCCCACACCTGTCTCGTTTCAACGGTCCCCGTTGGCATGCCATTTGGAATGTTCTGCGTCCCGTGTGCGCGAAAAACAGTGCGGTAGGGGCGAGGCGGTGGCGAAAAATGTGTGATGGAACGAATCAACTTGTCTCGCCACCGCCTCGCCCTAAATTGCGGTGGCGCGGGCGAGGCAATCGGAGCGAAGGTTATTTGCTGGGCCAAGATCGTGGCCGATTGCCTCGCCCCTACGGTTGATGGTGGTGGAAACGGCCGTTTCCCAACCCCACATTCAAAGTAGCCGAAAACGCCAACCCCAATGCCATTCGTGTTTGGGCGGGGTCGAGGATGCCGTCGTTCCACAGGCGAGCAGTTGCCAAGTTTCCCACCCAACATTCACCCTTACCAAAAATGCTAACCCCAGCACCAAGGCATGATGAGAACCTGTCACTGGGGTAAGTTAAGTACATTGCCACTGAAATGTAATGCCTTCAGAAGTACACTCACGTTTACAAAGAAAAACATAGCCTATGCCATCGTCTCCACCAAAGTGGAGAAAATTATAATACTCCAAGTCTTTGTTTGTGAATTGTGCAGGAAGGCTTCCGTCGAGTTCCGCATCTAATTGTGCGACAAAGATCATTGCACCGTTGCATACAGGGCACTTTGGAGTTTCATTTGTTTGCAGCCAGAGAGGAACCCCGCCAATTTTCGTTTTGTCTGAGACAATATCATGAAGATCATCTTCAATTTTGTAATCAGCAGTGTCGATTAGTGGCTCTTTGCTCCTCGTCAATGTCACGAAGTAATCAGGATATTCCGAGACGGTTTCGGGTATAAATGTTGTACCCGTATAATTTTGGAGAATCACTTTGTTAGCACCGGAAACGGGATCCCAGGTCTCACATTGAAGCCACCCCCTCTGATCAAAACTTCCAGGGCACATAAAGATATAGGCCATTTGATAGGTTTTTGAAAAGGGAATGGGGTCACTTAAAGGAATTTGCGCTAGGAAATCCATATTTTGCCCACACTGTTTGCAAATCGGCCAATCCGGTTTTTCTGAAAAAACAGGACTACCTCCTATTTTCAGAACCATATTTTCGATTGGTTCTGTTGCCCTATTTATTTTGCAAATAAAAACATTAACTTGCTGAACTGACATCTATATTTTCACCTTTTTACATGCGGAAGGTGCCGAAACGGCCGTCCGGCAACCCCGCATTCAAAGTCGTCGAAAACGCCAACCCCAAAGCCATCCTGGTCTGGGCCGGGTCGAGGATGCCATCGTCCCACAGGCGGGCGGTGGCAAAATACGGGTCGCTCTCGTGGGCGTACTGGTCCAGGATGGGCTTTTTGAAGCCCGCTTCCGTCGCGGCCATCTGCTCCGGTGTGGGATTCTCAAACTGGCGCAGCGCCCGCGCCTGGCCCACGTCCCACAGCACGCCCGCTGCCGCCTCGCCGCTCATCACGCTGATGCGGCTGTTGGGCCAGCTGAACAAAAAGCGCGGGTCGTAGGCGCGACCCATCATGCCGTAGTTGCCTGCGCCGTGGCTGACGCCGTGGAACAGGGTGATGCAGGGCACGTTGACGTTGCTCACGGCCATCACCATCTTCGCCCCGTCCTTGGCAATGCCCCCGTTTTCATACTGCTTGCCCACCATGAAGCCCGCGATGTTTTGCAAAAAGAGCAGCGGCGTGCCCCGCTGGCCGCACAGCTGGATGAAATGGGTCGCCTTCAGCGCCGATTCGCTAAAGAGCAGGCCGTTGTTGGCCACGATGCCCACCGGGATGCCCAAAATGTGGGCAAAGCCGCACACCACCGTCGGGCCGTAGCGGGCTTTGAACTCGCTCAGGCGGGAGCCATCCACCAGCCGGGCGATGACTTCGCGCACGTCGTAGGTTTGGCGGCTGTCGGCGGGGACCACGCCGTACAGCTCCGCCGGGTCGTACAGCGGCTCTTCTGGCGCTTGCAGCACAACGGGCACGTTTTTGCGCTGATTGAGATGGCTCACAATCTCGCGCACCTTGGCCAGCGCTTCCTCCTCGGTGTCGGCAAAATGGTCGGCTACGCCGCTGAGGCGGGTGTGTACGTCCGCCCCGCCCAGCTCCTCGGCGGTCACTTCTTCACCCGTAGCCGCCTTCACCAGCGGCGGCCCGGCCAAAAAGATGGTGCCGTTCTCGCGCACAATGATCGTCTCGTCGCACATCGCCGGGATGTAGGCTCCACCTGCCGTACACGACCCCAAAACGGCCGCAATCTGAATAATTCCCTTGCCCGACATCCGGGCAATGTTGTAGAAAATCCGGCCAAAATGTTCTCGGTCAGGGAAAACGTCGGCCTGCAAATGCAAAAACGCGCCGCCGGAATCCACCAGGTAAATGGTGGGCAGCTCATTTTGCTCGGCAATGGTTTGGGCGCGCAGATGCTTTTTCACCGTTTCGGGGAAGTAGGTGCCGCCCTTCACTGTCGGGTCGTTGGCGATGATCATGCACTCCAATCCAGCCACGCGCCCCACGCCCGTCACGATGCCTGCGCTGGGCGCTTCGCCGTCGTACATCTCCCACGCCGCCAGCGGAGACAGCTCCAAAAACGGGCTGCCCTCGTCCAAAATGGCGTCAATGCGGTCGCGGACGAGTAGTTTGCCTCTGGCTAAATGGCGATCTATTGTGCGAGACGGCCGTTCCCCTGCCGCCTCTTTTTGCCGTTCATGAAGCTGGTCGGCCAACTGCTTGTTATGGGCAAAATTGGTCTTGTACTCAGAACTGTTCGTGTGGATGTGGCTAATAATCTGGCTCATCGGTTTCCTTGTGCTGAAATTGTGGGTTTTGCTGGTCGGATTCTTTTTATCAAAGATTTCCCAGATTTTGAGGATTAAAAAATCTGGTGAATCTGCGAAATCTTTGATTCCCTAATCGTTTTGTTCATCAAATTATGCCTGATTTCTCTCGTTCCGAAAAATCAGCTAAGATTTGGCAATGGATTCATTGAATGCAGTTGATTTACAAAAATTTTTAGATGCGCAGGGCATTGCGGCCCAAATTTTACACCTGGATGTAGACACGCCGACGGTGGCGGATGCGGCCGTTTCTCTCAACGTCGCGCCGGAGCAAATCATCAAGTCGGTGCTGTTTGTGGCCGATGGGGAGCCGGTGATGGTGATTGCCAGCGGCCTGGCCCGGCTGGATCGCAAGGCGCTGGCCGACTTTTTGGGCGTGTCGCGGCGGCGCGTGAAGATTGCCAGCGCGGAGCAGGTGTTGGCCCACACGGGCTACGTGGCCGGGTCGGTGCCGCCCTTTGGCTATCAACAACCGATTGAAACTGTGGTGGAAACGGCCGTTCTCCAACTCACCGACCCCATCTTCGGCGGCGGCGGCGACATTCATGCCCTGATGCAGCTCACGGTGGCGGAATTGCAGCGCGTGGTGGGGGCGCGAACGGCCGTCTTGCGTGAATCCCCCAGTTTATGACATTTAGCGTTTACTCCCTTGGCATTGGTCACTGGTGAAGTACGGCCGTATCCCCCAAACTAACTCCTCAAGAGACCTCATGCGCCGAGGCGCACCGCCATGAATGAAAACCAACCTCCAGGAGGTTTCTGGCATTATCAAAGCCATGTATCAAACCTCCCGGAGGATTATTTTTGAAGGAACGATCAATGGACATCTTTGAACCACTCTGGGCCAACGTAGATGCAGACGGCCATTTAGAACTTCCCCCCGATGTGATGACCCAATTTGGCATTGAACCCGGCACGCGTATGCGGCTGGAAATGACCCCCAACGGCCTCAAGCTGCATCGCCCCGTCACCCATCTGGCCAAAATCTACATCGAACCGACCAATCGCTGCAACATTGATTGCCGCACCTGTATGCGCCAAAACTGGGACGTGACGCTGGGCAAAATGTCGGCCAAAACGTTTGCCGCCATCGAAGCCAGCCTGGCAGAGCTAAAGCCCCCTGTAACCGTCATGTTTGGCGGCATTGGCGAGCCGCTGCTGCATCCCAAACTGGCTGACATGATTGCCGCCGTCAAAGCGCTGGGCTTTCGTGCCGAGATGATCAGTAACGGCACCATGCTCACCGAACGTCGCGCCAAACAAATCATTGAGGCGGGCCTGGATTTGCTGTGGATATCCATTGACGGTTCCTCCCCCGAAAGCTACGCCGATGTGCGCCTGGGGGCTGAACTCCCCCTCGTGCTGGAAAATCTGCGCCGCTTCCGCCGCCTGCGCCGCCCGGCACACCGACCCACGCCAGAAATTGGCATTGCTTTTGTGGCTATGGAGCGCAACATCGCCGACCTGCCAGAGGTGCTGCGCATTGGCAAAAGCGTGGGAGCCAAACATTTTTCCGTGAGCAACCTGCTGCCGCATTCCACCGAGATGGAAGAAGAAATTTTGTACAAGCGTTCCATGCGCAACATCACCTATTTGCCGTCTCCCTGGCTGCGCCGCCTCAGCATCCCCAAAATGGATTTCAACGAGTTGACGGCTGGCCCCCTGATGGAAGCGTTTAACAGTGGCTACAACGTCTCTTTTGCGGGCAATAATCTGGGCGAGCTGAATGATGTTTGCACCTTTATTGAACAAGGAGCGATGGCAGTGGGGTGGGACGGCCGTATTGCCCCCTGTCCGCCGCTGCTTTACCACCACATCGGCTACATTCGCGGCTATCGGCGCGAATCATTTGCCCACATTCTGGGCGATATTCACGAACAATCGTTGCAAACCTTGTGGGCAACCCCCGCCTACGAAGCATACCGCGACCGCGTGCAGCGTTTTGCTTTTGCTCCTTGTACTGCCTGTGGCGGCTGTGATTTATTGGAGAATAACGAGACGGACTGTTTTTGGAACGAAGCGCCAGCCTGTGGCTCTTGCCTGTGGGCACAGGGCTTTGTGCAATGTCCGTAGAAAGCGAAGTTGATGCGTGGGAATCCTCAGATGCTGACTGTACAAATTCAAAAAATTTATACTTTCAGGCAATGAGGGTGCGGTTTCTGGTGATGGTTTCTGGCGCGGCAGGCAAGGTAAACCAGAACAAGCCGCCTTCACCGGGAATGCTTTCTGCCCCGACTTCGCCGCCCAGCCGCTCCACAATGCGCTGCACAATGGAAAGCCCCAGACCATAGCCGCTGTCGTGGCGCAGATTTAACTGGGTGAATGGCACAAACAACTGCTCACGCATTTCTGGCGTAATGCCAATGCCGTTGTCCCGAATCCAGAATCTGATCATCTCGCCCTCTGGTCTGGCTCCCAGCGTCAATTGGGGTGGATGGCCGCCATATTTCATGCCATTACTTAAATAGTTGACCCAAATTTCTTCCACCCACGGGGCGTAGCCAAGCGCCTGGGGCCACTCATCGGGCAAAATCACCGATACGCCATATTGCCGGTTGAGATGGGCCAGCCGCTGCCGCGCTTCTTCAATAATGAGCATCATGTCTAGCGGGGCGATGGGCACGTCCATTTCGCGCACGCCTGCCAATAGCAGCAGTGCGTCTATGATGCTGGCCATCTTGTGGCCGCTTTGTTGGATAATTTCCAGGTAACGTTTCCGGTCGGTGGGGGGGAGGTCTTCAAATTTGTTGGCAACTGTCTCAGCCAGCCCCACCATGTGGCTAATAGGCATTTTCAGGTCGTGGGCTACGGTGTGGGCAAAGGCGTCCAGCTCTTCATTGCGGGCTTGCAAATCGGCGGTGCGCTGGGCGACACGATCTTCTAGCTCATCGTTGTACTGCTGAATTTTGCGGTAGAGACGGCCGTTTTGAATAGCCAAGGCTGCTTGATCGGCAATCGCTTGCAGCAGCGGGAGGTCTTGCCTGGCAATGGCATCAGCCTCGCCAATTGCGCCGATGGCCAGCACCCCAATGAGCTGATCTTTATGCGCCAATGGGGCGTAAGCGACTGCATGGATGTTGTTCGCCATTAACTGCGCTGTGCCCGGCCAGGCGGCATCTGCCTGGGCAATCTCTAACAGGATTGGGTGCGGCTTGGCGGCAAAATCGGCTTGTTGTGCGGGTGGTAAAAGCGCATTGAGTGGTTTTATCGCTTCCATTTGGCCAGCGCCGTACCAAAAGTGGTAGGTTTGTGGTTGAGAAGGGTCTGGCGTGAAAACGGCCGTAAACGAACAATCCACCACCCGCAATGTTTCCTCACAAACCACAGCCACCGTCTGCTCCAGCTCAATATTGGCGCTGAGCCGCGCCGCAATGTGCGCCAGCATTTCTGCCTGATTACGAGCCGTGCGCTCACTCACCAGCAAATGGCTGTAGCTTAGCGTACGGGCCGTCTGCATGGTGAGTAGCGAGAGCAAATCCAAATCATCATCTACAAACAGGGGTGTTTGCCGACAAAATACCAAAAGCAGGCCGTAGGTGTGCGCCGTAGTTGCAATGGGCACGGTGAGAATGCCTTGGGCACCCAAAGCGCGGGTAAGTTCCAAGCCGGTTTGTCCCAGGTCGCCGGGGGTGGCGGCAAAATATGGCCCGCGGCCCAGCCAAACGCGGCCTAGCCTGTTTTCGCCAGCGGGAATGCTGAAATTGGCCAGTTCGGGCATATCGGCAGCGGTGGAAATGGTGAGCAGATCGTTTTCCTGGTCTAGCATGGCAGCAACGGCCGTAATGCTGTCCACACTGCGATGAGCGGCCAAACAAAGGTATTGCACCACACGATCCAGGGCCATGTCGGCGTATTGGGCAGGTACGTTATGCAAAAATTGATTCAGTTCGCGTAACTGCCAATATTTACGCAGCGAACGGGGTGGGGCAAACCCTAAATAAAACGCTGCGCCTGCGATCATGGTAAGCAATATAGGAATCAGGCCAAAAATGGTATTGGTTACGAAGAGTTGGCGGAAAAAAACAAAGGTGACAATACCCAGCAGGAGGGTCAGAATGCCCAAGGCAACCAAACTAAGCCGCCAATGGGAAACGCCACTGTTTACCCGCGCTCCTTGGAAAAAGGCGACAACGGCAAACCCTTCAATTGAGATGAAATAGGCCAATACAAAAATGGTGGGTAATTCTGTTGTGCCAGGCAGCAGTAGGATGCCGCCAGAAATGACCATTCCCCCAAAAGCCAGACGAGAGATGTACGGCCGTACCTGCCGAAAATGTTTGACCAGTTGCAATAACAAAAATGGATGAGCGACAACGGCCGTTGTGGAAAGCAGCTGGCCCAACTCGGCGGCATCACCATACCAGTTTGGCGAGGTCAGGGCGAGTGCCGTGGCAAGCATCACCAGGGCAATATCCAGCCGCACCCGATTGCGGAATCGCGCCAAGGCCATGAGGGCAAACAGGGCCAGCCCCCAGAAAAAAAACTGTATAAACAAGGTCAGGGTTGCTTCAGACATGCTGGTCACATTATAAACACAAAACGCTATTACCGTCAGCCTGATCTAAAACTGGTTTGGCAAAATTCCCTCACCATTCACGGCTGGCGCTATTTTACGGTGCGTTCAATGCTAAGTTCCGGGTACGGGGAGGGGGTGGTGAGCGTGGCGGACGGCCGTTCCCGTAAATATTGCTCAAAAAAAGCCAGTAGGTATTCGTTTTGAATGCTCAGGCTGTAGGCGCTGTTGATGCTGCCAGAAAGCCCCAATTGCGGCGTGAGCGGCGAGAGCAAAGCCAGATCGGTAAAGTCGTAATGCTGCGTATTCGCCAAGGTCAGTTCGTAGCCATCGGCTGTCAGGTTGTGGAAGATGGCTTGGCCACGTGCCTGGTTTTCTGGCCCCAGCCAGCGCGGCGTGCTGATAAACATGAATGGCTGGCCTGGCCCGGCGTCCAGCACCGAATCATTCACGGGCAGCAGCCAGCTATCTAGTCCCACGCCAGCTTTGCAGCGACTGTCTTGCAAGCAAAACTGCACCGTCGCCCCGCCGCCGGTTGAGTGACCAAACACGCCCACTTGATTCAGATTGAGACGGCCGTTCAAAACATGCCCTGCTTCTTCATTCCACCCAGCCATTGTGTCCAGCAAAAAGCCAATGTCGTCGGCCCAGGTTTGCACCAGCGGCTTTGCTTCGGTGGCGTTGGAGTCGCCGCTGGGGAAAATTCGGGCGGGGTCATAAACGAAGATACGGCCGTCTGGGAAAATCGTAATGGCGTCGGCGTAGCTATGTTCCGGAGCGATGACCACGTAGCCGTGGCTCACCAACTCACGCACCATCGTCGTGTTTTGCATGCGAATACCCGTCAGCCCATGCGAAAAAACGATCACCGGGAACGGCGTACCATCAGCGGCAGGCACGTCTTGCCAGATGTCCAGCTCTGTCAGGTTCACGTGGTTTACCAAAAAGGAGGGCAGCCCAAACTGCTCCGCAATGACTGGACCGGCAATCTCTAGATCAGGCAGATAATCGGCTGGTTCGCCGTCCCGGTTGGCGGCAGGGTACCAGACTTGAGCCACGAGTTCGCGGCTGTCGTTGGGGTCTTCGGTGTAAATTTCTGGCCGATTTTCGTCCACCAGATAGGTGGTGAAGGTGCCGACGGCGTATGGCCCGGTGGTGGCAGGCAGGGTGGGCACGGGCATGGCCACCGACAGCGCCAGCGCCACCAGCCAGAGCAGCAGCCCCAGCAGACCACCCAGCCACGCCAGTCGCGGCGCTTGGAAATTGGGGTTTCGCCAGCGCAGAGCCAGGAGGAAGAAAACGGCCGTTAAGCCATACGCCGGAATCATCTGCCAGCGATACCCTTCAAAAGCGAAATGGAGCGCAACAAACAGGGTGGCCAGTCCGGGGAAGATGAGCAGCCAATGCGGCCGTTTGCGGCTTACCAACAGCCACAGCAGCGGCACCAGCAAAACGATGAGGAGTAAAATTTCAAATAGTCGCATAGTGTGAAAGCCAGCCTCCGGGAGGTTTAGCATAAAACGAAGGCCGTTTCAGGAACCTCCCGGAGGTTTATTTGCTTAAATTTGTAGCACCAGCTTGCCAGTTACATCCATCTCTTCCAGCCGTTGCAGGGCGGTAACGCCTTCGCTGAGCGGGTAAATGGTGTCAATGACGGGTTGGAGACGGCCGTTAAAAATCAGGTTCATCACCGTCTCGTAATCGGCCGAACTGCCCATAGTGCTGCCAATGATGCTGAGATGTTTGCCAAAGATGAGCCGGTTATCAATTTCGAACTTGGGGCCGCTGGTGTTGCCCACGGTAAGCAGCCGCCCGCCTTTTTTCAGCGCACGCAGGGAGCCGTGGAACGTGGTTGCGCCCACGTTGTCTACCACAATGTCCACCCCGCGCCGGTCGGTGGCTTTGAAGATTGCTTTGCCCCAATCTTCTTTGTGGCGGTTAATCAGCACGTCTGCGCCGAGGGATTCAGCCATGGCCAGCTTTTCGTCGCTGGAGCCGACGACGTAGATGCGGCCTGCCCCGGCCAGTTTGGCAATTTGGATGGCGGCGGTGTTGACGCCACCGCCCGCGCCGACGATGAGCACCGATTCGCCTGCCTGTAAGCCACCGCGGGTGATAAGCGAATGCCACGCCGTGACGTACACCAGGGAAGCGGCGGCGGCGTCTTCAAATTTGGCATGATCGGGCATTTTGAGCAGGTTTCGGGCGGGAACGGCCGTAAATTCCGCAAAAAAGCCATCCACGTGCTCTCCCAAAATGGCAAAGTTGTCACTCATGTTGTCCAGGCCGCGCCGCCCAAAATAGTCGGAGTCGCTGCCCAGGCTGGGGTTGATGGCTACCCGGTCACCCTCGCTGAAGCCGGTGACGTGGCTGCCCACTTTGGCCACCACGCCCGCGCCGTCGCTGCCCATCACGTGCGGCAGCTTCAGGTTCAGGCCGGGCCAGCCTGCCAGCACCCACAGGTCGAGTCGATTGAGCGCCGCCGCTTTGTTGGCAATCAGCACCTCATCTGGCCCAATTTCTGGCTCCGGTACATCGGTATATTGCACATTTTCCAGCAATCCATGTTCGTAAAATACAACAGCTTTCATGGGTATATCCTGTTTTTTCGGCGGAGTGAGCACCCTCAGATGCGAACGGTTCGGCAAGAGCCGCATCTGAGGATGCTTTCTCCTTAAGTAAACCTCCGGGAGGCTTGAGAAATAGCTTCTGTGACGTGCTGAACCTCCTGGAGGTTGGGTTTTTACTCGTCCCAGACTTCGTCGAGGTTGTCTTTGTAGTAGTCCAGCGGGTCGGCGTAGGCCAGGATGTTTTCGTCGCTGGTGGTTTTCAGCAGCAGTTCCAGCAGCAGGCGCACGGATTCGTCTTCACGGCCGTCGCTGTAGTAGGCCAAGGCCAGGAATACTTTGCCGCTGTTGTCGTCGGGGAACTGTTTGACCGCTTTTTCCAGCGTTTCCACGGCCTCATCGAAGTTGCCGACGTTGCGGTGGCTACTGCCCAGGCAAACAAGGCATTCTTGCAAATCGTCGCCATCCAGCCCGGCGGCGATTGCTTTTTGGTAGTAAGGAATGGCTTCATTTTCTTCGCCCATCACGTCGTAAGAGCCGCCGACTTCGTAGAGCACCAGAGGATGGTTGGGATGTTCGGACAGGAGGTCGAGCAGCATCTCCTGGCTGGCGTCTAGTTCGTCGTTGCGGCGCAGCTTTTTGGCGCGGGCGATGGTTTCTTCAATCACGGTTTTACTCCTGAATTGGCCACAGCATCAGATGAGGAGTTCGCATCCTCAGATGCGAACCGGGCATCTGAGGATGCCCACTCCTCCATTTTGAGGTATTGTGCCTATGGCAGAATGGTTTGTGAAGTATGATAGCAAGGGTGGGTAAACAGGCAACTGCAATTCGGTGATCTTGTCGGTTTACGGCCGTTTTGGTATGGTCACGGTTGGTTAAAAAATGGGACACAGATAAACACAGATGGACACAGATAAAAGATAAATCAGTGTGTATCTGCGTTCATCCGTGTCTAATTCAGAAAGGAAGTTTTCGATGGCAAAAGCAGTGGCGCAAAAGGTAAGTGGTCGGTTGTTGTGGGAGAACGAGGCGAAGCGAAACGGCCGTACTGCCCTCCTCCTCACCCATCCCAAGCCAGACGCAGAGGCCGAAGAGTTGCTCTTTTTGCGCTTTGCCTTTGTGATTATGGGCACGGAAGCGCCGCTGTTTCCCAGCTTTTTAATTGATGATTGGGGTGGGGAAGTGCGGGGAACGGCCGTTTACACCTGGGTCAAGGAAAATGGCAACCAGTTCCCTCGTGCCGAGATTTTTGGTTTTGATGGGCAGGGCAACGAGACGCAGCGCTTTGTACGCGAGCTGGAGCTGTATGCCAGGCTGCCCTGTGCGGCTTACCCAGACCGCGAGACACCTTTGCCCAACGGCACGCCCATCCACGCGATTTTGCTGCCAGATGCGGCGGTAACGGAGCCTGTGAAAATAAAACGGCCGTCTGAGCTGAAACGGCCGTTAACTGCTGCAAGAGTCACCTGGTGGCAGGTTCCCCTTACGCTCACCACATTCGATTTTAGCCTGCTAGACGAAACCCAAGCCCCCGACTTCATCTAATTTACACTTGTCATGCTGAACGGAGTGAAGCATCTCTACCAAGTTGAACGGGATTCTTCATTTCGCTCCGCTCCATTCAGAATGACAAATTCATACTACTTAATGACAACTTCCACGATGGGGCGGCGGCCGGTTTCGGCGTAGAGGAAGCGGCTGAGCGCGTCTTCGATTTTCTTGTTTAGCCCCTTGCCCTGGCCGTCGAACTGCTTCACCACGCGATCAATTGTCTCTTTAGCATCGTCAATGAGCCCATTTTCGTCACGTCGGTCGATAAAACCGCGTGAAATGATTTCCGGCTGGCCAACCATCTTTCCCATGTGGTCCAGGCTGACGACGGCAAAAAAGAGGCCGCTCTGGGCCAGCTTTTCCCGGTCGCGCAGCACAGGCCAATCAATCTCGCCCACGCTGTCGCCATCCACAAAAATGTAGCCGCCGCGCATCCGGGGCTGTACGTCCAAAGAATCCGCGTACAGGTCAATGGGCGTGCCGTTTTCGATGACGGCGATGTTTTCGGCGGGAATACCCAACTCTTGGGCCATGACGGCGTGCTGCTTCAGGTGGCGCAGTTCGCCATGCACCGGCACCAGATATTTCGGCCGTACCAGGTTGATCATCAGCTTCATCTCTTCCTGGCTGGCGTGGCCGGAAACATGCACATCGGCAACGTTTTCGTATAGCACATTTGCGCCGCGCCGGAAAAGCTGGTTGATGGTGCGGTGAACCAGCTCCTCGTTGCCGGGGATGGTGTGGGCAGACAGCACCACCGTGTCCCCCTCTTCAATTTGCAGGCGATTGTGGTTGCCCCGGGCCAGCCGCCCCATCACCGCCGATGGCTCACCTTGCGACCCGGTGGCCATGATGACCACGCGGTGGGCGGGCAGATTGGAGATGTCGCTGATGTCGATGAGGGTGGCTTCGTCAATTTTTAGGTAGCCCAGCTCCATGGCCATTTTGGCGTTATCGCGCATGGAGCGCCCGGTGATGGCCAGGTAACGGCCGTATTTCGCTGCTGTGTCGGCCACCAGCTGAATGCGGGAGATGAGCGAGGCAAAGCTGGCCACGATGATGCGCCCTGGCGCGTCGCGGAACATTTTGTCGAAGGCGACTTCGATCTCTTTTTCTGACTTGGTCCAGCCGGGCCGATCCGCGTTGGTGCTGTCGGCCAGCAGGCAAAGCACGCCGCGCTGCGAAAATTCAGCCAGCTTGGCAAAATCGGGCGGCCAGCCATCGGCGGGGGTATGGTCAAATTTGTAATCGCCGGTGTGCACCACCAGCCCGGCGGGCGTGGTAATGCCAAAGCCGACGCAGTCTGGAATGCTGTGGGCCACGTGGAATGGTTCGATGGTGAAATGTTGCCCCACGGTGAAGGCGTTGCCCGCCTCGATGGTGATCAGCTCAATCTCTTTGTTCAGGCCAGCCCGCCGCATTTTCACATCAATCAGGCCAGTGGTGAGCGGCGTGGCGTAAATTGGCGCGTCAATGTCGCGCATGACGTGGGGTAGAGCGCCTACGTGGTCTTCATGTCCGTGCGTAATGAGGACGGCCACGATGTTGTCCAGCTTGTCCATCAGGTATTGGTAATCAGGAATGATGGCGTCTACCCCCAGCATGTCGTTTTGGGGGAACATGATACCCGCATCAACAACGATGATCTCGTCGTTGTATTCGATGGCAGTCATGTTTTTGCCAATTTCCCCGCATCCGCCCAAGGGGATGATGCGCAGTTTTGTGTTCATAAAACCTCCGAAAGTGACGAGGAACCGATCGGTTCCTCGATTATGTAAAGATATTGCAGCTGCATAGACCCTAAGGGTTTTGATTCGACTAATTTGTCTCTAGGCGTTATAAACCCTTAGGGTTCACCAGACAAGTGGGAAAGCTTTTTGGCAAACGGCCGTACCAAACCAGTCGCATAAACGGCCGTTTCCAGTTGAAAAGTACAAATTGTGGTTGGATTAAGTGCGTAAACGTGAGGCAAAATCAGGTGCTTACGAATACAACGGAGCTATTATACACGGAGTAGAAACCAAACCAGAAATATTAGCGCGGTTTGGACAAGCCCCAACGTAAGGGTGTAAATCCAGAGGGCGGAACGATTGGCTGCCTGGGCTGGCGCGGCGGTAACCAGAGAGACAGTGGCTGCCCTGGCTGATTTTTGGGGGAGAACGGCCGTTTGTTCCGCGTATTGCACAATGGCTACCGAGATATTGTCTTCGCCACCGCGCTCATTGGCCCGGTTGATGAGGATTTCTGTGGCTGCGGCTGGCTCATTCTCGCTCAGCACCAGGGCAATTTCCTCATCCAGCACGTGCCGCGTCAGGCCATCGGAGCAAAGCAGCAATCTGTCGCCAGGCTCCAAATCTTGCTCAAACAGATCAATTTGCGGGGAGCGTTCGGAGCCGAGGCTGTACAAAATGACGTTGCGGCGTGGGTGAAACAGCGCCTCTTCTTCGGTGATGGCCCCTTCTTCTACCAGCTTGGCCACCAGGCTTTGGTCTTTGGTAATTTGCTGGATACGGCCGTTGCGCCACAAATAGCCCCGACTATCCCCCACGTTGGCAATATACGCATGATTTTCTTGCAAAACGGCCGCAACCATCGTAGTGGCCATGCGGCTGTTGTCGTTACGCTCCAGCACATATTGCCGCAGCTCTGTATTGGCCGACTGCATCGCGTTGAGCAGCCGCTGCCCCCAATCCGCTTCATTTGGGTGATTTAAATAATGCTGAATGGTGCGGTCGCTGGTTAGCTCGCTGGCCACTTCACCAGCATCCGCCCCGCCCACGCCGTCGGCCACAATGTAAAGCCAGCCGTGCTGTGCTTCTTCTTTTGCATTGCTCGGTTCCCAGTAGGAGACAAAATCTTCGTTGTGGCCACGTACCTGGCCCGTGTCGGTGCGGAGAACGGCCGTAATATGATCCAAATTGCTCATG
This sequence comes from Ardenticatenaceae bacterium, assembly GCA_020634455.1. GTDB lineage: Bacteria > Chloroflexota > Anaerolineae > Promineifilales > Promineifilaceae > Leptofilum. The sequence continues at coordinate 657,802 of JACKBQ010000002.1, forward strand.
CGCCAAACTATACCTTACTCGACTAAAAAGAATCAAGCCGGACTACAGTTCCAGAGGGAAATCGTAGGGGAATTTTTATTAGCCACAGAGAACACAGAGATTATAGAGGAACATCTCATAAACCTCTGTGTCCTCTGTGGCCAAAACTAACGACTGACGCCCAGCAGGAAATACTCTTCCGTGCGGGTGTCGATGAGCAGCGCGGCTTCTTCGACCGAAATATCCCCGTAAAAGGCCCGCTCGATCTCTTCGCTGGCGGTGCTTTCAATCTCTTCCCAGGTGCTGATGATGGGCACTAGCCGCAGCGTGGACGCGGTGTCTAGCCAGACGCGGCTGCGGGCAGGCAGCTTGCCAGGGTCTAAAAAGGCATCTGATTCGGCCACGGCAATAAGAGAGGGCACGGTACGGCCGCTTCCGGCAATAATCGTCTGCCCCTCAAACGAATTGGCAAACTCGATGAAGGTCCAGGCGGCCTCTTTGTTTTGGGTGGTGCTAGAGAGGCAGTAGGCGTCGCTGTGCAGCACGCCAGCCACTGCCTGGTTGTGCGGCAGCGGAGCTACATCCCAAACAAAACCTCCAATTTCGCGGAAGGTTGGGGTGGCCCGGCGACTGTCCAGGAACATCGCCGTGCTGCCGCCGACGAAGCGGCTTTCGCTGTCCTGGGCGGCTTCTTCCACGAGATCCGGCACCACGCCGTGCACCTGGCGCAAATCTACAAACCATTGCAGCGCCGCTTGTGAGGGTGGGCGGGTGAGGGTGAGCCGGGTGGGAAACTCTTCGCTGTTTACAATGACACCGCCGTTTTGCCAGACAAATGGGGCCAGCCGATACAGCGATGCCTCAACGCCGAGGCCGTACTGGTCAATGGTGCCGTCGTTGTCGAAATCTTGGGTGAGGGCAACGGCCGTTTTCACAAAATCATCCCACGTCCAATCGTCTGCCGGATAAGCGACCCCCGCCGCATCAAACATGTCCTGGTTGTAATACACCACCAGACTGGAAATATTTTGCGGAATGCAGGTAATGACATCATCCCAGGTAAAAGCATCTATGGTAATTGGATAAAAATCGTCTGGCTGAATCAGATCGCTTTCGGCCAAATAAGGGCCAAGCGGCTCCAGCAGTCCATTGGCGGCAAACTGACCGAAGCGACGATAGTTCATCAGCGTCACGTCTGGCGGCGTTCCGGCCGCAAATTCGGTAGAAAGTCGATTGCGGTAATCGCTTCCGGAAGGGATGTGGGTGACTTCTACTACAATTTCGGGGTGGGTTTCATGGAAGGCCGCCACCAAATCCAGGTAGGCCTGCCGCTCGGCAGGATCGCCGGAAACCATAAAGCTAACGGTTTGCTGCGCAGGTGAGCAGCTAGTGAGCAGAAAAAATAGCAAGCTAATAAAAATGAAGCGCAAGGCGAATCGAGCAGGCAAAGAGTGAGGCATCAAGGTGTTTTCTCGCTTTTGTCACCTAGTTGGTGATCAGGGGGAGGTAAAGATGGTTGCTAAAATGTTCGTTTTTGTACAAGGTGACGCTGTCTATGAGGCTGCCGCTGCGGCTGTAGAAGCTGAAGATGAGACAGGTTGGGCTTGCTTCCAATCGCATTGCGCCATAGTCCAAATTATAGCGCACGGCGGAGCCAGGAACAGGGTTGCCCAGGCTGTAAATGCTGCGCCCGCCCAGCCCGTTGACAAAATAGAGAATGCCGTCTTGGTGGATGCGTTCGTAGGTGTGGTCGTGCCCGGCGAGTACGGCCGTTGCACCCCAAGCGGCAAACGGCCATTGCAAATCTGGCTCGGAACCATGCACGCTGGAGGAGGAGTAGGGAGGATGGTGCAAGGTGATGAGCTTCCAGGGGGCGGCGCTGGCGCTAAGCTGGGTTTGCAGCCAAATCGCCTGGGTGGAGGTGGCGGAACGGCCGTCTGGCTCGTGCGGGTCGCTGTCCAGAGCAAACAGATGAACCGGGCCGAGTGCAACGTCGTAGTACCGTTCGTTGCCGGGTAGGGTGAAGTAATCGAGGTAAGGTTGCAGCGTGCCGGTGTTCCAATCGTGGTTGCCGGGGGTGGGAAAGAAGCGATTTTGCGCCCCGCCGGGGCCGTAGCTGCCTGTGTAGCCGCCGATGTATTGCTGGTAATATTGGCCGAGGTTGGCGTCAATGCTGCTGGCTGCACCGTCTGGGTAATTGTTGTCGCCAGTGGTGAGGACATAATCCGGGTTCCAATTGTTTACCAAGGCGGCCACATCTGCCTCTGGCTGGCCTGCCTCGCCAAAATCGCCAATGACGGCGAGGATGGTGCTGCCCACGCAGGTGGCATTGCCCGCCAGCACGGTATCCGCCTGGTACACCTGGTTGGGCGTGCGCCAGTTGAGGAGGATGAGGAGGATTACGGCCGTTCCCATCCAAATCAGGCTGCGAAAATTTTTATGATTGTTCTGTACTTTCATCGTTTTTCATGTTCAACTGCCCATGCGGGCAAAGTAAGGTTGCAACAGCAAAAACAGTCCGATGGGAATCATGGTTGCCAGCATCACACCGGCCATGAGCAAGGGCCAGTCGCTGGCGGTGAGCTGCTGCAAAAGCTGGAGGGCAATGGGCAGGGTGTAGCGGCTTTGCGAGCGCAGGTAGAGCAGCGGCGAGACAAAATCGCCCCAGTAGAGCACAAAGGTAAGCAAGGCCACGCCAACGGCCGTTGGTCGGGCGATGGGCAGGCCAATTTGCCACCAGCTGGCCAGCACGCCAGCGCCTTCCAGCCGGGCCGCTTCGTAAATGGCTGTGGGTATGCGGCGGAAGGCGCGGTAGAACATCAGCACAAAAAAGGGGCTGCTGCCCATGAAGGCGGGGGCAATGAGAGCCAAAATGGTATCGTACAGCCCCAGCCGGGTGTAAATGAAGAAGCGGGAGGCCCACAGCGCCACGCCGGGCACCATTAAAACCGCCAGCGAGAGGACGATCCAGCGACGCTGACTGGCTTTGGGTAGTTGGGCCATGCCAAACCCGGCCCAACTGCTGGTAACCAGGGTGATGGGCACGGCTAAACTAACCACCAGCAGCGAGTTGAGCATGAACCGCCCCATTGGCACGAGCTGCCAGACGCGGCGGAAATTGGCCAGGGTGAGCTCTAACGAAGGGGAGAGGGTGGTGGGTAACGGCCGTCCTACCGGGTGCAGCGCGGCGGTGATTAGCCAAAAGATGGGTAGCAGAAAAATAACGGCAACCGCCAACCGCGCCCAAAATCTCCAGTCTCCAATCTCCAATTTAGAGAACAAAAGTTTCCTCCGTGGTGCCAATTTGCCACTGTCGGGCGATGAGGTAGAGCGCCAACACAATCAGCCCGGTGAGGGCATACAGCACCCACAGGGCGGCGCTGGCGGCCCCAAACAGCAGCAGGCCAAATCCTTGCTCGTAAATGAGCATGGGCAGAGTGTAGGTGGCATAGTACGGCCCGCCGCCGGTTAGCAAAAAGATGGTGGTGAATGATTCTTGCAGCGTCAAAATGGCGTCACGGAAGGTGAGCAGCAGCAAAATGGGAGCCATGAGCGGTAGGGTGAGGTAGAAAAAGCGCTGCACGCGGTTGGCTCCATCTACCAGGGCGGCGTCTTCTACGGCGCTGGGGATGTCTTGCAGGGCGGCGAGGCAAACCAGGAATCCTTCGCCAATTTGCCAGAGCGAGAGCAGCAGCAGGCCGGGTTTGGCCCATTGGGCATCGGCAAACCAGGCGGGCGGGGCGACGCCGAGGGCTTGCAGCAGCAGGTTCATTGGGCCAAAAATTGGGTTGAGAATCCACAGCCAGGCCAGGGCGTAGGCGGCGGTGGGCAGCACGCTGGGCAGGTAGACAGAAGCGCGAAACCAATTGAGGAAACGGCCGTTCCGCCGCAACAACACCGCCAATAAAAACGCTCCCAGCACCCGCAGCGGCACGGGCAAAATGACCAGAGCCAGCGAATTTTGGATGCTGAGCAAAAAAAGTTCATCTGTGGTGACCAATAAGAAGTTGAGCGTGCCCAGCCAGGTGGGGGGGGAGAGGGCGTCGTAGCGGAAGAAGGCGAGGCCAAAGGAGAGCAGCGCGGGCAGGGCCACCAGCAGCAGAATCCCGATCAAGTAGGGCAGCAGCAGCAGGCGCAGGCGTTGTTGGTAACTGAGGGGTCGCCACAATGGTTTCTGCATGGCGGCTATTTTACCGAAGTTGGGCAACGGGGCGAAAAACGGTGGGAACCATTTAGATTGTTAGAACGTTTTATGAGTGTTCGGCAAACAATTGTCGCTTGTATGTTTGTAGTGGCAAAATAGGAGAATGCAGATGAAATTGACAAAAATTATTCCAAGTTTGGTTTTCGTTTTACTAATTGGCTGTACGGCCGTAACCGATCCCACCCCTCAGGCTGATCCGTTGCCACCAGATGTGCCGCAGGAAACGGCCGTGCCCACTGCCCCACAGGAGGTTCCCGTGAGTGAAGAAGAGCCGCTTGTCACCGATCCCGAACCGACCCCCACCGAAGAGGGCAAGCAGGTGTCTGAACCTGTGACGGTAAATTTAGGGGAGGTAACGGCCGTTCCCATCAACACCACGCCGATTGTGCAACCAGCCCCTGGCAATCCTGGCTTGAAAGACCCCGTTGTGATCGCCATGGAAGACCTTAGCCAGCGTCTCGGCGTCGCGGTAGAAGATATTGAACTGGTTTCCCTGCTCGAAGTGACCTGGTCTGATGGCAGCTTGGGCTGTCCACAGGCGGGCATGGCTTACACGCAGGCGCTAGTTCCCGGTCAGCAAATGATTTTGCAGGTAGATGGCCAAGATTATTATTACCACAGCGGTAAAAACAGTGTGTTCTCTTACTGCGGCAATCCCGTGCCCCCGCTAGACAGTATGCCCACCAATTCCCTACAGCCCATCCCTGGGCAGGATGATTGATCGCAAGATTAGTAGGGGGCGAGGCAGATGGGGAGAAAGAGTGGGTAGCGCAATACCAAAATACCACCTGCTTCGCCCATATGCATAATAAAAAGGAGGCTCCAGCAACCGGAGCCTCCTTTTTTATTCGATCATCAAACGAGTCATGCAGGTTGGGCTATGGACCAGTTACCACAATCAGTTCAGGGCCGTTGCCGGCTTCATCGCTGCTAAACAGATTACGACCAGCCGCATCGGCCAACAGCGCCAGGCTGAAGGTGCCATCACCACTGATGTAACTCGTCACATCAATTTCTACCCAGCCACTTGTGACGGGGCCAGAACCATTGATGCTTGCGCCCGCAGTTGGTGCGTTGCTGTAAGTTACGCTGGCTTCACTCCAGGTGTTATTTGCAACTTCCGCCACGTTAAATGCGAAGCTGCCGCTGGTGACAAAGACGCGCAGCGTAGCTGAGGCCACCGCACCATCCAAACCTGCCACGTTAAACTTGAGCACGCTGAAGATGTCTGGTGCATCATCTGTACCCAGAATGGTGGCGGTACCGTAATTGCTGGTTGGCCGATTACTGAGCAAGATGGCGTCATCGCTGCTGGTAAAGGTGAAGGTGCTGCCGCCGGGGCCAGTTGTGGCGGTTGCTGTGGGCGGTACGGCCGTATTGGTCGGTGTAGGTGGAACCCCGGTGCTGGTAGGTGTTGGGGGAACAGTTGTATTGGTTGGGGTCGGCGTGGGGCCAGCACCACCATCAAATTGCACAACCAGTTCTGGCGGGTTGTTGCCTTCGCGGCTGCTTACCTGAATGAGACTGGTTTCGGTCGTACTCAGACCAAAACTCACGAGTCCATTGCCTGTAATGTTGCCAGTTACGTCTACATCAACATAGTTGTTGGCCGTGATGCCGCCGGAGCTGTTTAAAATATTGCCCAAAGGCGGCGCGTTGTTGCCATTGATGCTCAATTCGCCCCAGGTATTGTTGGCAACGGCATGTACGTTGTACCCGTTGGTGGAGGTAGATTGGGTGTAAATGCGCAGCGTGGCCTGGGTTACATTGCCAGTAACGCCCTGCACGTTGAAGCGCAGGTAACTATTGGTTGTTGGCGAAGCATCAATGCGCAGCGTGGCCGCACTGCCCAGATTTCCATTTGGCCGGGAGCTGATAACGAATGCATCTGCTTCTGGATTAAGCGTTACGGAATTTGTGCCTGGGCCAGGTGTGTTGGTGGGCGTTGGCGGCAGCGGGGTGTTCGTGGGTGTTGGCGGTACGCCAGTGCTGGTTGGGGTGGGGGTTGGGCCACCGCCAGGGTTGCAGCTGGCATAGCTCATCGAGGCGATGTACGTGCCCCAACGGCCGGATGTAGTGCCGGTATTTTTGCTGTATTCGCCCAAATACCAGAAGGTAGTGCCATCTGGGTCAATGGTCATGCCGGTGTAATCACCCCAGCGGCGTGGCGAGCTGCCTTCAAAGGAGGTGTAGTTGATTTCACCTGCTTTGATCAAAGTTTCGGCTTGCAAGGTGTTGAGTGGGTCTGTGCTTTGCCGCCCGGCATAGTAAACCGAGGGGAAACTGCTGCTGCTGGATTTGGTGTAGCCAACGGCCATGTCGTCGCAATGGTTCACGGCTAAATCTGGGTGAAACCGGAATTCGCCATTGCTGGCTAACACGCCAGACTGCACAACGGAGGCGGTAGCCAGGTCTATTTGCGCCCAGCGGATGCAGTTGACGCTGCCGCTTCCGGGGTTACAGGCCACCGTCATGGTGGTCCAGGCGTCGCCATTGCGGTATTCAAAGTCGAGCGGACGCCAGTCGCCGGCATCCAGTGTGCCCCCGCCAGATTGGGGGGCATCTAATGGCAGGCCAGCGGTCACACCTGTGCTGGTGTTCAGGTTGATGGTGCCAACGGCCGTTAACGTATTTGCCCCAAATGGATCTGTCCAGGCCCAAATGGTGTGGTTGGCACCGTTGTAGCCGGTTTCGGTGATGAAGTAATGGGGGCCGCTGGTGGGCCAGGTTCCCTGGTTCCAGCCGTGCAGATTCATCGGTTGTGGGGTGTCTTCGTTGCTGCCCAGGTTGCGCATAACGGCCGTTGCAGACTGCCCAGCGTACATGGCTTGCTTGTCAAAGGCCCAAATGCGTGAATCCAGGAAGCTAAAGGTGAACATATTTGCGCCCATGTAAATGGCGTCTCGCCCTACCCCGGCATGTGGGTAATCAAAAAAGATGCTGCCGCTGGCGGTGGCAAAATGGTAAATGTTCCAGCCCCCTGTTGGATCGCCTGTTTGGGAGACGGCGAGACAGTAGCCAGTGCCATCGGCATCAATGCCCAGGATGTAGCGGTCGGCAGATTCATCATAGATGGCGTTGGGGTCGAATACGCCCGTGCAGTTTGGGTTTGCCGACATGAAGCTATCGAAGGTAGTGGGGCCAACGAGCGAATTGCCGTTTTTATCGTAAATTTCCAGGGCCACGTTGACGACGGCGATGACGTGGTTAGGGCCAACGGTTAGCTCTGGGTCAGGTGGGACATTGCCACCGCCGCCGCAGCATTCGGTGTAATCCAGGCTGGTGAAGTTTGTACCCAGTGCTGGTGTGAGCGGGCTTGGCCCGTTTGGCTCCTGAATGGCGAGGCTGGGGAGCAACTCTGCTGCTGCTGCCTGGAGTTCTGCCAGTTGCGCTGCGCTGCGCAGCCCATCTTGTTCTGTCAGATCAATTTCGCCGCGTTCCCAGCGGTGGAGCTGGTTGTTGGGGTCGAGGATGCCTGCGGGGACATCGCGCAGGTTAATTGTGTATGGCTCAGCAATTTGGGACGCGGGCTGAACCATGTCACCACTTTCCACTATGCCATCGCTGGCGGGGGCAAACGCCTGGATGGCACTTTGGCGATTGGCAGTTTCTATTGTGGGCAATGTGGCTTGTCCAATGAGCCAAAGACCTGCGCTTAAAAGCAGGAGCGGAATGATGATGCGGGGTATTTTGCGAAAAAACATGTTTTTCCTCCTTTTGGATTATCGTTGGTATTTTGTCATAGCTTGTTCGGGGCAATCCGACGAGGGTGCCATTGAGCGCTACGATGATTGATATGTTGGTTTGACCGGAGGAACGGCCGTGTTGTTTCTAGCAGGTGTGTATTTTGAAGTTAGGTACTGTTTTGAATCAGTTTACCTACGCAAGGAAAAAAATAGAACACATACCTTACAAAGCATGTGTCCTATAAATATCTCAGTGGAGGGTATATTTTTTCACGTCTAATTCTTAGTTGTGTGCTTGGTTGTTTACTTAATCAACTGCTATTTGTTGGATCGTGAGTTTACTATACTAGATAAAGATGAGATATGCCAGTAAAACCATCACAATGAGCGCTAACAAGACGAGAACGCTTAAAATAATGTTTAAACTGGCCGCGTTTTTGCGGGGAGCTTTTTGGAGTTGCTTCTTAGCTGTTTTCTTTATTGCTGTCGGTTGTTTTGGCCGTTGGCTTTTTGCCGATGGTTCTGATTTTTTGACAGGCTTGATGGTTTGGGCAACAGCGGTAGGTTCTTCTTCTATAGCGGGTTGGGCTTTGGGGGCTGGCACGACGGGTTCTTTGAGCCAGTCGGGGATGGTTGTGTTGGGAACGGCCGTATCTACCATATCCTCTTCAATTGCTTGCAAAGCAACGAGTTCATCTTCTTGCTCCAGCCAATCGGGCAATGAATCACTCTCGGCCTGCGCAAAAAAGTCTGCGTCTTCCAATGATTCGGTTTCATCAATGGTTGAAGTAGGGGCAATTTGATTTTGGTGGTGCAAAGTTTCTAGCTGTTCTTTGGCTTTGGCATGGTTGGGATTTAGCGCCAACGTTTTGCTGAGATAAGTGGCTTGTTTCTGTGGCGAATCTACCAGTAAACTGAGTAAGTACCAGCCTTGTTCTTCTTGTGGATTTTCTTCCAAAAGAGAGGTTAGCTGTCGTTGGGCAGTTTGTTTGTCACCGGCACGTATGGTTGCAATTGCTTCTTTGAGCTTGGTATCCATTGGGGTTCATCCTCATAAGCCAACGCATGGCCTCATTTACATAACAGTACACAGTAATGTAAACATTGTAGCATGGCTTGCCCAAAATTTCGAGAGGGTATTTTGGGCGGGACTATGTTGTGCTTTGCTGCAAGATGTTCAACGTAGGGCAGGGGTGGTTTTGATGGGCTTGGGCAACGGCCGTAAAATCCAACTCGGCAAAAGGATCAGTTTGCCAGCCCACAAACTGGCGCAGGGCATTAATGAGATCGCACACGGGTAAGCCCATAACGTTACAGTAACAGCCTTCCAGATGGGCGACTGGCTGGAAGACGGGATGTTGAATGGCATAAGCGCCCGCTTTATCAACGGGGTCGCCTGTGGCGATGTAAGCATTCATTTCTGCGTCAGAATAGGGGCGCATGGTGACAACGGCCGTACTTACCCCTTGCCATTCGCGGCCCGTTGCCAGCTCCAGCAGGACAAAGCCAGTATGCACTTCATGTTTGGTGTTTCGTAACTTGGCCAGCATGTGGAAAGCGGCCGTTTCATCCACAGGTTTGTTCAACATCTCCTGCTCGAATGCAACGGTTGTATCTGCCGCCAAGACAAAAATGCCAGAGGCAGATCGCTTATGTGCAAGCTTTGCAGAAATAATTTGCGCCTTTAGCCGTGCGGTTTCGATCACGTTGCTCTTCGGATCAGGGTCTGTCACGCTGTCTTCATCGGCATTAGCCACCTGAACCTGAAAGGGCAAACCCAAAAGCTGCAAAAGCTCGCGTCGGCGGGGTGATTGTGAAGCAAGAATCAATTCGATATTCATAAGAAAATAAAAAAGGCTAGTACCTTTTCAGGCCTAGCCTTTTAATTCGTCAAAAGCAAAATTACTTCAATTCGACGACTGCGCCAGCTTCTTCCAATTTCTTCTTGGCATCTTCTGCTGCTTCTTTGCTTACGGCTTCCATGATGGTGCCCAGGTTGTCTACAACTTCCTTGGCTTCCTTCAGACCCAGAGCGGTCAAAGCGCGAACTTCTTTAATAACGTTGATTTTCTTCGGGCCAACGTCTTTCAGCACAACGTCGAACTCAGTCTTTTCTTCTTCTTCCGCAGCTTCAGCGCCGCCCATCATCATGCCAGGCATAGCCATAGCCATAGGAGCAGCAGCGCTAACGCCCCATTTTTCTTCCAGCATTTTGGTCAGCTCAGCAGCTTCCAACAGGGTCAGGCTGCTCAGTTCGTCTACAATTTTTTCTAAATCGGCCACTTTCAATATCCTCCGAAAATAATAATTGGTTTATTTTTATTAATTAAGTTGACAGTAGAATTAGTTTTAGGCTGCTTCTGCTGCCGCTTCTTCACTTTTTGCGTATGCATCAATAACATTAACCACCTGACGCACGCCACTGGCCACAATTGAAGCCACGTTACGTGCCGGCCCATCAATAAGCCCAATGATTTGAGAGCGCAATTCGTCCAGGCTGGGCAGTTTTGCTAACGCTTCAACCTGCTCAGCAGTCATGAACTCATTGCCAAAAAAACCACCGCGCAAGGTTACCTTTTCATCATCTTTAGCATAATCAACCAATGCTTTGGCTAATGATGGGGCTTCAGCCAGGGCGAAACCAGTTGCTAATTGACCTGCCAGGAAATCATCCGGTAACGTTTTATCTGATTTTTCCAGTGCAATTCTGAACAGAGTGTTCTTGGTGACGTGAAAAGCACCATTTGCTTCATACACTTTGTCACGTAGCGCATTCATTTGCTTAACGTTCATGCCGCTGTATTCAGCTAAAAAGATAGCGCGGCTGTTTTTGATAAGCTCATCATATTGCGCTAACAGTTCTTCTTTACGTGCTTTTGTAATTGCCAAACTTATTCACCTCCTTTCAGTGAATTTAAAACAAAAAATCCTCATGCCAGTGAGCATGAGGATTTTGCAGTCAATATCAAAACAATCTGGCAAATCGGCTAGATGCTGATTGCAACCTTGTTTAGGATTTGTTTGCGTGTCCCCACCTCGGCTGGCAATTTTTAATACGATTGAATCGTAACCAACTGTCTTCAGTAGAACAGTGCAGATTTGATTTTTAATCAGCCACTATTTTTACGACAAAGCTTCGTTTGTGTCAAGACGAATGCCAGGACCCATTGTGTTGGCCATAACGATGCGGTGTACGTAGGTGCCTTTAACCGCTGCTGGGCGGGCACGCTTGACTGTATCAATCAGGTGGTTCAGGTTATCGAGCAGTTGATCTTCGGTAAAGCTGGCTTTGCCGATGGGTGCATGAATGTTGGCGGTTCTGTCTACGCGGAATTCAACACGGCCTGCCTTGGATTCTTCAATTAGGCGTGGCAGGTCAGAACCTGGGGCAACTGTGCCGGCACGTGGGTTGGGCATTAAACCACGGGGGCCTAACACACGTCCCAAACGGCCGACTTTACCCATCATGCTGGGCACAGCAATGGCAACGTCAAAGTCGGTCCAACCATCCTGAATTTTCTTGATGAGCTCGTCATCGGCGATGAAATCAGCGCCTGCTTCTTGAGCAAGGCGAGCATCTTCCCCTTCGGCAAAGACCAGTACGCGCACGGTTTTACCCAAACCATGGGGCAGGTTCAAAACTTCGCGTACCTGTTGGTCGGCATGACGTGGGTCAACACCCAGGCGCATATGAACTTCTACGGTGGGGTCGAATTTGGTAACGGCCGTTTCCTTAATCAACTTCACAGCTTCTGCACGAGAATACAACGTATCTCGATCTACTTTAGCTGCTGCTTCCAAATATTTACGTCCTCGTTTTGGCATAATAACTCCTTGTGGTTTTAACGAACTAGTTAGGTTCTCCCACTAATTGTTAGTCAGAAACCGTAATACCCATGCTGCGAGCAGTACCAGCAATGATTTTGATGGCTGCATCCATATCGCGGGCATTTAAATCTTTCATCTTTACTTCAGCAATCTCGCGGAGCTGGGCGGTTGTAACCGACCCAACTTTATCACGATTGGGCACAGAAGAACCACCTTTAATACCCGCTGCTTTTTTCAGCAAGTCGGTTGCCGGTGGGGTCTTCAAAATAAAGTTAAAGCTGCCATCCTGAAAAACTGTTACTTCAACAGGAATGACTTGCCCAACTTGCCCGGCAGTTTTTGCATTGTATTCCTTACAAAACTGCATCAAGTTAATGCCATGCGGGCCTAAAGCCGTACCAACCGGCGGGGCTGGGTTGGCCTTACCACCCTGAATTTGAATCTTTACCACTGCTTTGATTTTTTTAGCCATAGTACCTCCATGGAGTCCAAACGCCTGTTTTTAGGCTCCTCCAAAAGTCAAAACAACAAAATACGAAGGCAGCATTTACTCTTAAAAAAGCAAGCCACCTTCGTTTATAAACAATTATACTTTTTCTACGTGCAGAAAATCGAGTTCAACCGGTGTTTCACGGCCAAAGAAAGAAACCATAACGCGGACTTTGGCACGATCCGCATCAATTTCAGAAACGGACCCAATGAAATCGGCAAATGGCCCTGTGCCAATGCGAACTTTTTCACCAATCTGGAAGTCAAACTTCACTTTAGGCGCTTCAGCTTCCATTCGGTTCATAATTTTGGCAACTTCTTCGGGACGAAGCGGAGTAGGTTCGTTGCCCATTCCAACAAAGCCAGTTACACCAGGCGTGTTACGAACCACATACCAGGAATCTTCATCTAGCAGCATTTGCACCAAAATATATCCGGGGAAAACGCGACGTTCAACTGTGCGACGTTTGCCATCTTTGATCTCAATTTCTTCCTCGGTAGGAATTACCACATCAAAGATTTTGGCTTGCATACCCATTGTCTCGATACGTTGCTCAATGCTGTGGCGCACTTTATTCTCATAACCTGAATAACAATGCACAACATACCAAGAACGGCCGTCATCCGGGATAAGGCTGCTTGTTTCATTATCTTTAGACAAAGATGCTGCCTCAGTCATTCCTTTGTCTTCGATTTCATTGCTCATTTAAAAATCTCGCTTACTGCTTTCAGCAATAATGCCCAGTTACCTACAGTCCAATTAGTTGCTTAATAAGCAACTGAACAACATTTGAGAAAAGCAGATCGAAAACCCATAAAAACAGGGCAAAGGCAATCGTTACACCAATCACAATCAGGGTTAAACGTTGTGATTCGTCACGGGTTGGCCAGGTAACCTTTCGTAGCTCGCCACGAGTTTCCTTCCAGTAACGAGCAACTGGATTTGGTTGATTGGCTGTTTTTTCTGTCACCGTTTTCTATCCTTCTGTATTAGAAGTCAGCATTAGTTAGCTGCTTTTTACAAAACTACCTCCAGAGACCAACGAGGGCCTCTGGAGGTCATTTAAGAGAGCAGGGGGTGCAGGAATCGAACCCGCAGCCTACGGTTTTGGAGACCGTCGCTCTGCCAATTGAGCTAACCCCCTAAAATCATTTAGGACATATGAGTATACTCACATGTCCTATTATACACAAAATTGTTAATTCAGGATTTTGGTAATAACACCAGAGCCAACGGTCAAGCCACCTTCACGAATAGCAAAGCGACCACCTTCTTCCAACGCCACCGGCTTGCTCAGCTTCACCCGCAGGTTCACGTTGTCACCAGGCATCACCATCTCTACGCCGTCAGGCAAGTTAATCTCGCCCGTCACATCCAGCGTGTGGATGTAAAACTGCGGCCGATACCCAGGGAAGAATGCCTTGTGCCGTCCGCCTTCGTCCTTGCGCAGCACGTACACTTCGCTCATGAACTCGGTGTGCGGGGTGATGCTGCCCGGCTTGGCCAATACCTGACCTCGCTCGATTTCCTCACGAGCAATACCGCGCAGCAGCAGACCAGCGTTGTCCCCAGCTTCTACCTTGTCCAGAATCTTGTGGAACATTTCCATCGAGGTCACAACGACCTTGCGGGTCTTCTCGGCCAAACCGACGATCTCGACTTCGGTGTTGGGCGTCAGGGTGCCGCGGTCCACACGACCGGTCACCACCGTCCCACGTCCCTTGATGGAGAAGACGTCTTCCACCGACATCATGAATGGTTTGTCGGTCTGACGTTCCGGGGTGGGGATGTATTCATCCACCACACGCATCAGCTCCAGAATCGGGGCGTACTCTGGCGCGTTCACGTCGCTGCTTTCGCTTTCCAGCGCTTGCAGGGCGCTACCGCGCACGATGGGGGTTTCATCCCCAGGAAATTCGTAGGTATCCAGCAGCTCGCGCAGTTCCAGCTCCACCAGCTCCAGCAGCTCTTCGTCGTCCATCATGTCCACTTTATTGAGGAAGATGACGATGGCTGGCACTTCTACCTGACGCGCCAGCAGGACGTGCTCGCGGGTCTGGGGCATGGGACCATCAGGAGCGGAGACCACCAGGATGGCGCCGTCCATCTGGGCTGCGCCGGTGATCATGTTTTTGATGTAGTCACGGTGACCGGGGCAGTCTACGTGGGCGTAGTGCCGGTTTTCGGTTTCGTATTCAACATGGGAGATGGCGATCGTGATCCCGCGTGCTTTTTCTTCGGGAGCGTTGTCGATCTGGTCAAAGGCGGAGAAGTCGGCGAACCCTTTGAGGGACAGCGTTTTGGTGATTGCGGCTGTCAGGGTGGTTTTGCCGTGGTCTACGTGACCAATCGTCCCAATGTTCACATGTGGTTTTTCGCGCACAAATTTTTCTTTTGCCATCGTTAATAAACCCTTGTTCCTTATTTATTGATCTAAATATTGGCTTACTTTAGATTCCCATAGGCAAGCTTTTTGCAAGAAAGTTGTTGTGTCGCCTGCCATTCTCACAACAATACCCCGCCACCTTGCAAAACAACACAAGATTGACGGGGTGGAGAGCCCACGATGGGATTTGAACCCATGACCTCATTCTTACCAAGAATGTGCTCTACCCCTGAGCTACGTGGGCATCTCGGTAATCAGTAATCAGCAAGATGTATTCGGTCATCCGTGCAAGTTTTGAGGTATTACTGAACACTTTTAACTGGTACTGAATACTGGAAGGTGGGCCAGGTAGGACTCGAACCTACGAAGCGCGTCGCGCAGCGGATTTACAGTCCGCCCCCTTTGCCACTCGGGACACTGACCCATGAAATATGATTGTGTTAAGCTGGAGTTTTTTGCTCAAGCCGACGATGGGACTTGAACCCATAACCTATGCTTTACAAGAGCATTGCTCTGCCAATTGAGCTACGTCGGCACGTATCTCTTGTATTAAATTTTTAAGAAAAGTTATAGGCAAGCCACCGCTGTTGCTTTTTAGCAACCACAGGCGCGTAAGTATAACATTTGTGTTTTTTTCGTCAAATGTTTTTTGCGAATTTCCTTTGACTTTTTACGATGGTGGCTGATTTGCAATCGTACTTTGCGCTGTGTAGCAGGGTAGGAAGGCAACTTGATCGGTTGCCGCGATTTTTGGTTTTGAGGGAAACAGGGATAAATTTCATTATGTGGTAAGAGAATTTCAAACATCAAGTGCTGCAACGGTAAACGGTCGTATCCTTTGAACAATGTCACCAAAACAAATGACAATCTACCATGCAATTTTGGACTGTTCTTGTCTAGAATCACTCCAGGTTCTGAAAGGAGTATTTGCGAAGTGGCTGATCAATGTGGTTTAAATTGTCATCATACTGCGCCGAAGGTTGCATTGGATAACGGCCGTCCTGTCATTCTGATCGGCAATCCCAATGTAGGTAAATCTGCTCTCTTTTCCCAGTTTACGGGTCATCGAGTGGACATTTCCAATTATCCCGGCACCACCGTGGAGGTAACGCAAGGGCAACTTAAGCTGGACCAAACCGAGATGGTGCTGATTGATACGCCAGGTGTGCAAAGCTTGCTGCCCCATTCTGAGGATGAGCAGGTTACCCGCGACATGCTGCTTTCGGCTGCGCCGTGGGCAGTGTTGCAGGTGGCGGACACCAAAAATTTGCGGCGGGCGTTGCTGCTGACGTTTCAACTGGCAGAATATGAAAAACCGTTTGTGCTGGCACTCAATATGGCCGACGAGGCCAAAGCACTGGGTATTGCCGTGGATGCCCGACGGCTTTCTCAACTTTTGGGCGCAGAAGTGGTGGCTACGGTGGCCACAGCGGGCGAAGGACTGGAAGAGCTGCGCAATTGCCTGGTAGCGCCACGACCGGTGAGTTACTGTCCTCGGTATGAAGGTGCGATCGAAACGGCCGTTTCCCAAATAACCCACCACTTGCCAGAAAGCTGGACGGGCAAACGTGCTATCGCCCTAGCCCTGCTGGCCAACGATCACGGCCCGGCCAACCATGCCTTGCAAGCCAGCGACGTGCCCCTTCTGCTGTGGCAATCCCAGCTAGAGCAAATTGAAACAATTGTGGCTACTACAACTAGCCACTATGACCAACCGCTAGGTTACATCATCACCCAGCAACGGCTGCACTGCGCCGACTGCCTGCTGGCCCAGGTGTGGCAAGCCGACGAAGTGCGCCCAACTACCTTTGCTGAAAAGCTGGACAGGCTGATGGTTCATCCAGTGTGGGGGTGGTTCTTTTTAGCGGCCGTTTTGTTGGCGCTCTACTATTTTGTGGGCAGCCTGGGTGCAGGGGTGATGGTGGATTGGCTGGAGACTGTTTTCTTTGGCCAATGGATCAATCCGCTGGCCGAACGTATCGCTTCCGTGCTGCCCTGGCCTCTGCTACGCGACTTTTTGGTTGGCGAATATGGCCTGGTCACGATGGCGCTTTCTTACAGCATCGCCATCGTGCTGCCGATTGTGTTCACCTTCTTTTTGGCTTTTAGCTTGCTAGAAGATTCTGGTTATCTGGCACGATTGGCTGTGATGGCAAATCGGCCGTTTAAGCTGATGGGCCTCAATGGCAAAGCCGTTTTGCCGATGGTGCTGGGGCTGGGCTGCGACACGATGGCCACGCTCACCACCCGCATTTTGGAAACCCGCAAGGAGCGCATCCAGGTGACGCTGCTGTTGGCACTGGGCGTACCCTGCTCTGCCCAACTTGGTGTGTTGATGGGCATGGTCGCCATTCTGTCTGGTTCCGGCGTCATTGCCTGGCTAAGTGTGGTTCTCCTAACGCTTTTTGCCGTTGGCTGGCTGGCAGCCAGGCTGTTGCCCGGCCAATCTTCCGACTTTATTTTGGAACTGCCTCCTGTGCGCCAGCCCCGGCTCAAGGCGATTGTGGTGAAAACTGTGGCGCGAGTGGAGTGGTACCTCAAAGAGGTGCTGCCGCTGTTCATTGCGGGCACGGCGCTGCTGTTTGTGCTGGATGGGCTGGGGTTGCTAGGGCAGCTTGAGCGGCTGCTGGCACCAGTGGTGGAAGGGTTGCTAGGGCTACCTGCAGAGACGGCCAGCGTCTTTTTAATTGGCTTTTTCCGGCGAGATTTTGGTGCGGCGGGGTTATTTGGCCTGGCACGGCAAGGGTTGCTTACGGGCAATCAGATGGTGGTTAGTTTGGTAGTTATCACTTTGTTCATTCCTTGCATTGCCAACGTGCTGATGATTGTGCGTGAACATGGCAAGCGGACGGCGTTGGCTGTGGCTGGGTTTGTTTTCCCCTTTGCTTTTTTGGTGGGGGGACTGATGAACTGGCTGCTGCGCATTTTGGGTGTGGAGTTTTAAGATGCAGCGATGTGCTTTATGTGGTTTTGAATATGATGCATCGCAGTTGGTCTGCCATTCTAGTTGCCCGCTGGCGGAAAAGTGTGCCGTTATTTGCTGCCCAAATTGTGGTTACCAGGTGGTGGATGAAACGCAGTCTGTAACGATAAAATTTGTGGAAAAACTATGGGAGCGGTGGGGGAAACGGCCGTCTGCCACCAATCAATCGCATGAAAATATCCCTCAATAATCTGCAACCGGGTGATGTGGCCCAAATTACCGCCATTGACACCCAAAACTCAGCCCGGCTAGACAAGCTGGCCTCGCTTGGTTTGGTGCCGGGCAGCCTCATCCGTTTGCAACAGCGGCGTCCTGCTTACGTCGTTCGCGTTGGCGAAACCCAGCTTTCCCTCGATGATGCCGTCGCTCGTGAAATCCTCGTCCAGCCCATTGCCGAACAGTAAACCGATAAAATTGAACTTTCCTCCTGCATAGATTGAAGCAATCTTTTGGGGTTGGTACAATCCTGGGACAATATTTTAGGGTTCCAACCAACAATGGCGGCTAGGGTTCCGTAGCGTAAGCTGGCTGGTCCAAGCGCCGCATAAACCGTGATTTTGGCCACAGAGGGCACAGAGGTTTTTGAGAAATTTTCTCTCTTTTTCCTTTGTGGCAATTCTAAAAACGGCAGCATCTGGACGGATAAAAGCCTTGGGGATTGCGGTTGGCATGGGCGCAACGAGCGTTGTACTCGTGCTATTTACGCATTCTCTGGAGGTTATTTCATGTTTCGTTCGATTGGTTGGCAGCGTTCTCCTCATTTTACGGCCGTTTTCCAGGCCCTCTTCGTCACGTTTCTCTGGTCAACTTCCTGGGTTCTCATCAAAATTGGTTTAGAGGATATTCCCCCGCTGACGTTTGCCGGGCTGCGTTACGGGCTGGCCTTTTTATGCCTGCTGCCGTTCTTTTGGCGCGGCGGTGGCCTGGCCGAAGTGCGCCAGCTGGAGCGCTCTGGCTGGCTGCGGCTGCTGGCGCTGGGCATCATTTATTACGCCGTGACGCAAGGGACGCAGTTTGTGGGGCTGACGTACCTGCCCGCCGTGACGGTGAACGTGCTGCTGGGCTTTACGTCGGTGATGGTGGCGCTGCTGGGGCTGGGGGTTTTGGGAGAACGGCCGTCTCCGTGGCAGTGGTTGGGCATTTTTGTGGCGCTGGGCGGAGGCTTGCTTTACTTTTACCCGGTGCAGATTCCGCAGGCGCAGTGGGTTGGCTTTGTGGCCGTGGTGGTGGGGGTGCTGGCGAATGCGGGATCGGCCGTTTTGGGGCGAGCGGTTAACCGGGCGGGGCATTTACGGCCGTTAACCGTCACCACGGTCAGCATGGGCATTGGTTCTGCGATTTTGTTGGTGGTCGGTGTGGGCACGCAAGGGTTGCCAGCCTTGAGTTGGCAAAGCTGGGCGATTATTGGCTGGCTGGCGGTTGTGAATACGGCCGTTGCCTTCACCCTGTGGAACCACTCCCTGCGCACGCTCTCGGCGATGGAGTCCAGCATCATCAACAACACGATGGCGGTGCAGATTCCTATTTTGGCGGTGCTGTTTTTGGGGGAACGGTTAAACGGCCGTCAGGTAACGGGTCTGGTAGTGGCCATCATTGGGGCACTATTGGTGCAGCTAGGGCGCAAGCCGCGTTGAGCTGATTTGGGAGATTGGAGACTGGAGACTGCCAAAATCTCCAATCTCTAATCTCCAGTCTCCACTTATTTATTCAACATCGTCCAGAGGAAGCTGTACACGTCCGTGGCTTCTTCGATGAGCTTGGCGGTGGGCTTGCCCAGGCCATGCCCGGCGCGGGTTTCTATGCGGATGAGGAGAGGATTACGGCCGTTGTCCGCTGCCTGTAACGTCGCCGCAAACTTTTTCGAGTGCATGGGCACCACGCGGTCATCCGTGTCGGCGGTGGTGATGAGTAGGGGCGGGTAGGTGTGGTCTGGCTGGACGTTATGCAGCGGGGAGTAAGCCATCATGAACTTGAAATGCTCCGGGTTGGCTTCGGCATTGCCGTATTCGGGAATCCAGTAGCGACCGGCGCTGAATTTGTGGTAGCGCAGCATGTCAATCACCGGCACGCCGCAGTGCACCGCGCCAAACAGATCGGGCCGCTGCACCATGCAGGCGGCCACCAGCAGCCCGCCGTTGCTGCGCCCTTCGATAGCCAATTTCTTGTTATTCGTGTAGCCAGTAGCGATGAGCCATTCCCCGGCGGCAATAAAATCGTCGAAAACGTTTTGCTTGTTGGCCAACATGCCCGCCTGGTGCCATGCCTCGCCGTACTCGGTGCCGCCGCGCAGGCAGGCTTGCGCATAGACGCCGCCGCGCTCCAGCCAGGCCAGCCGGGTGGGGGAGAAGATGGGCGTCATGGAGATGTTGAAGCCGCCGTAGCCGTAGAGCAGCGTTGGATTTTCCCCATCGAGCGCGATTCCTTTTTTGTGGGTGATAAACAGCGGCACTTTGGTGCCATCTTTGGACGGGTAAAAAACTTGCGTCGTTTCGTAGGCGTCAGGATCAAAATCGAGCTGGGGTTGGTCGAGTATGGTGAGTGCGTCGGTGGCAAAATCGTAGCGCAAGATGGTGGGCGGGTAGGTGAAGGATTGGAACTGGATGAATAGTTCGGTGTGGTCACGCTCACCGGATAAATCGAAGATGGTGCCAGGGACGGGCAGTTCGATTTCGCCCAGATGGGTGCCATCCAGGGCGTAACGGTGCAGTTTGTGCTGCCCGTGGTGCAGCGTGCCGAGGACAAACTGGTTGTTGACCATCAAGCTGAAAGCGAGCGCGTCTTCGCCGGCGGGGATGATGGTTTGCCAGTTGGCGGGGTCTGGGTTGTTGAGGTGGATGGCGATGAGACGGCCGTTATCGGCCCCGTTATCCGTCTGAAAGTAAAATTTAGGGCCGTCGTTGCCCAAAAAGTTATAGCTGGCGTCCATGTCGTCCAGCAGGTAGATGAACTCTTCGCTGTCTAGTGAGCGGTAGTAGAACCGGTTGCGGCGGTCGGTGCCATCCCAAACGTGTAGGGTGAGATAACGGCCGTCTTTGGTTACGTGCGGGTTGAAGCCCAAATTCGGCGCATCGGGCCGGGCAAACACAATCTGGTCGGCGCTTTGGGGCGTGCCCAGCTTGTGGAAGAAGATTTGCTGGTGGGTGCTGGGCGGCGCGTCGGGCATTTCGTCCGGGCTGGGATAGCGGGCGTAGAAAAAGCCAGAGCCGTCGGGCAGCCAGGCGGCGTTGGTGAATTTGGCCCAGCGCAGCACCTCCGGGCGATCTTCGTTGCTCTCCAAATCGCGGATGTGGATCGTTTGCCAGTCCGAACCGCTTTGAGAGAGGGTGTAGGCCAGGAAACGGCCGTCTTTGCTGTAGCTCTGGTTCATGAGGGCAATGGTGCCGTCTTCGCTGAGCGTGTTGGGGTCGATGACCTGCTCCAGCGGTGCGTCCAGGCTGGCCTGTTTGTACAGGATGGGCTGGTTTTGCAGGCCGTCGTTTTTGTGCACGAAATAGTTATCGCCTTTGTGGCGGGGGACGCTGCTTTTGGGGTAGTTCCACAGGGCGGTTAGCCGCTGGTTGAACTGCTGGTGCACCGGCAGTTCGGCCATGATGCTCTGGGTGAGTTCGTTTTGGGCTTCCATCCAGGCGATGGCGTCTGGATCGTTGGGGTTTTCTAGCCAACGGTACGGGTCGGGAACGGCCGTACCGTGGTAATTGTCTACCACATCCACCTTGTGCGCGGTTGGGTATTTAAAGTTGTGGGAATCCATTCTAGCTCCTTCGTAATTGTTGGCCGGATTGCCAATCCGGCTTACGATTTTATCCTAATTTGGGGACTGCTGCCGCAGCCAGCGCCATGTGTGCCTGAAATGAACGGCCGTTGCTGGGGATGTGCTATAATTTTGGCTGGTAACGGCCGTTTTCACACACCAAAAAGGAACAAAAATGACCCATCCACTCGTAACCCAACTCCGTTTTGCCCGCAGCGAATTTGTGCGCTGTCTGGAAGGTTTGTCTGACGACGATGCGCAAAAGCGGCTGCTGCCGATGAACAGTATCAGCTGGATGATTGGTCATCTGGCCAACCAGGAGCAGTTTTACTGGGTTTATCTGGGGCAGGGCAAGGCCGTTGAGCCAAATTTGTATGAATTGGTAGGTACGGGTCGTCCTGCCACCACACCTCCTTTGCCCGATATGTGGCAAACCTGGCACGCCATCACCGCCGCTGCCGACGAATTTCTGGACGCGCTGACGGCCGAACAGCTCACCACTTACATGGTTCAGGGGGAAACCAAAGCGCGGGAAACAACGGGCACCATGCTGCTGCGGAACATCTACCATTATTGGTTCCACACGGGGGAAGCCCACGCCGTGCGCCAGCAGTTGGGCCATAAAGATTTGCCGCAGTTTGTGGGGAATATGGAAACGGCCGTTTACCGACCAGAATCCACCTGAGCTTAATACCTATCCAAATATTTGCCCCAGAGTTCACAGAGGGCTTAGAGGCGAAGCTTCATTTCTCAGATTTCTCTTCTTCCTCTGTGGCTTTTTGGATAGATTCTTAAACAGAAACAAATAAACTCATAAACGGGAGGTTTGCGCCCACGTGCAAATCTCCCGTTTTGCATTGGGCGGTTGGGCAAATTGCCTGACTATTTCGGGACGGCCGTCCCATGACAACGGGACACGCCTGGCTATAAGCTGTTCTTACAAAATTTTTGAGTTTGGAGGACACGATGAACGGAAAACAAACGCATTTGGATTGGGGATTTGGTTTGAAGTGGGTGGTGAGTTGTGCCCTGGGAACGGCCGTCTTTGGCCTGTTGGCTTATTGGTCGATGTGGACAATCGGTGAGGCGGTGGGCAATATGAGCAGCGAATTGCTGGGCGTAATGGTAGCGGGTCTATTGTTTGGCGCATTTTTTGCCTTGGGCGGCACGTTAGGGCCGGGTTGGCTGCTGCAAAGCGTCGGTATTTCTGCCAGACAATGGATTGGGCAGAGCGTGGCGGTTACGGCCGTTATCATGAGTAGCGGCGTGGCGCTGATGTCTGCCGGGTTTGAGTTGGTGCCTGAACCCGTTTCTGTTTTGTATCTTGGGCTGGTGCTGGGGCTGCCGATGGGTTTGGTGCAGTGGCGGTTGTTAAAACAGCACAACATCTCGGTCACACTTTGGCCGTTGATTACTGTGGTCGGTTATCTGTTTGCCGCCGCAATCATTGTGAGCGGTGAAGGGCGGGAATGGCTGATCGTTTTGATGGGTTTGGTAGTCGGTGGGGTAACTGGTTTGGGGATGATGTGGCTGCTGCGGCGGGAAACGGCCGTTGTCGTCTAAATCTTTACTCACAGGAGACGGCACCAATTGTTGTTGCCACCAAGAGTGAAAACCCAACCTCCGGGAGGTTCAGCGCGTAACAGAGGCTATTTCTGAAGCCTCCCGGAGGTTTAGCTTCAAAGGAGAACCTGATCATGATCTTAAATAGCAAAACACATCAGTGGGGAGGCGCAGCCTTCATGGTAGGCAGCTTGCTCTTCTTGATAAATAAGCTCAATGAAATGAGCCGCCTTTTTCTATCCCGCTCGATGCCAGACGTGATTGATGGCCAAAATGCGCTGCTCATTTTGCTGGGGCAGGTGGCCTTCTTCTTCGGGTATGTGGCGTTTTGGCAGTTGTATGCCCCGCGGGCCGGGCATCGGGCAAAGAATGCCATCCGCCTCTTTTGCAGCGGCGGCATTCTGGTCGCTGTGGGACATACCAGTTTTATTTCAGCTTTACCCAATTTTGCCGAATACCTGTTTGCCCTGGTTCTTTTGGGGATGCTCTTATTGGTTAGCGGATTGATTTGGTTGGGTATTTTGAACTTGCGCCAGCCGATTATGGCACATTGGCGCTGGCTGCCGTTGCTGACCGGGCTGATGGGTTTTATAGGGTTCTTTTTGTTTAGTGGCGAGGAGATAACGGCCGTATTCCTCCTCTTCCGCACATTGTTTGCTTTAGGCCTTTTGGGGCTGGGCTTAACCATGTGGCTGGACAACGAAATACAAGTGGAAATCGCACATTGATCGGCATATTCCGTTTATAATGTGGGGATGAACCCGATGGCAACCGAAACAAAACCGACAAGCAATTTTATCGCTGGAGAACGAGATCGTAGCCACAACGGCCGTTTTCTCATTTTAGTCTGGGTCGGTTGGGTGATTGTGCTGTTGCTCGTCGCGGGGCTGTTTGCGGCCAGCTTGCCATATGCTGTGTCTGATGTGAAATATTACGAGTGGCAAGTGCAGGTCGCTCGCCCGGTAACTGCCACTATTTTCCCGACGTATGATGCCTTTGTGACTTACCTGTTGGCGCTGCGCTTGATTGCCGTGGCCGTGTTTTGGGGAACGGCCGTTTACCTGGTCTGGCGCAAACCGAAAGAGTGGATGGTGGTGTACGTCTCAGCCACGCTGCTGATGCTGTCTTACATGCTCGTTTTTCAATCCGACCTGGATCGTTGGCGTTTCCCCAATGAACTGCTTAAATTGGTGCCTGCCATCGAATGGATTGCCCCCTTACTGTTTCTCATCTGCTTTTTTCTGTTGTTTTATCTGTTTCCAGACGGCCGTTTCTTACCCAAATGGATAGGCGTCTTGGGAGCAACCACAACAGGTGTTTCCCTCCTTTTCGTTAGCCAGTTAGAAGCTGCTTTCAACGTTTCAGAAGACACGGTTTGGATTCTTTTTGTACTCAGCATTTTTCTGTTTGCCCTCATGGGTCTTGTCAGCCAGGCACTCAAATGGCGCAAAGCAACTGTCGTAGAAAAACAGCAAACCAGGCTCGTTTTGTTTGCCTTCGGCTTATTTATCGCCTTGCCCTTTTTGCAATCCATCATCGGCTTCTGGGTTGGGGATGAGCCTTTGCTCCATTTCCTTTGGCTCCATCTGTTTTTGCTTGGATCTACTTTAATACCCATCACGATTGGTATTTCCGTTTTGCGCTTTCGTTTGTGGCAAATGGACGTTTTGCTCAATCGCACGTTGGTTTACGGGGGGGCAACGGCCGTTATTCTGCTGCTTTACATATTTGCCGTCGGTGTGACGGGCACTCTCTTTCGTGGCGATAGCAATTTGTTGGTGGCGGTACTGGTGACTGGCTTGGTGGCGGTACTTTTTGAACCCTTGAGGCGACAGTTACAGAGCCGTGTAAACCGGTTGATGTACCGCCAACGAGACGATCCGATGACCGTCATCGCCGCTTTGGGGAAACAGCTGGAACAAACGGCCGTTCCCAGCGAAATTCTGCCAACCCTTGTGCAAACAATTGCCCAAACAGTGAAACTGCCCTATGTGGCCGTTGCCCATAAAAAAGAAGAAGCCCTTAAGATTCTGGCTTCCGCTGGGGAAGCTGGCGACCTGCCAGTACAAACTTTCCCGCTGGTTTACCAATCGGCTACCATTGGGCAGCTGCTGGTAGCGCCGCGCAGCCTGGGCGAAGCGTTTACGCCAGCCGAGATGCGACTCTTGCAAAATGTGGCCCGGCAGGCAGGAACGGCCGTGTACGCCACCCAGCTCACCACCGATTTGCAGCATTCCCGTGAACAGTTGGTCACGGCTCGTGAGGAAGAACGCCGCCGCCTGCGCCGCGACTTGCACGATGGTCTGGGGCCCCAGCTGGCCACGCTTAGTCTAAAACTGGACGCGGCCCGCAACCAGTTAGCCCATGACCCGGCTGCGGGTAATCAATTATTGGATGAGCTAAAACGCGACCTGCACGCTGCGATTAGCGATATTCGCCGGGTGGCCCACGATTTGCGACCACCTGCGCTGGATCAGCTGGGATTGCTGTCGGCTATTCGGGAAGTTGCGGCCCAAAACAGCGCCAACGGTTTAACGATTTTGGTAGCAGCGCCGGACGCTCTGCCTCCTCTGGCCGCCGCTGTGGAAGTTGCCGCCTATCGCATTGCTGTGGAAGCCATCACCAACTGTGTGCGCCACGCCCAAGCTACAGTTTGCCAAGTCTCTCTGGCGCTGGACGCCGATCTGAGATTAGAAATCCGCGATGATGGCTGTGGGCTGCCAGCCGCGTTTCCGGCTGGTGTGGGCCTGGCATCCATGCAAGAGCGTACGGCCGAATTAGGCGGCTCTTTTGAGATTGAATCGGCCATTGGCGCGGGAACGGCCGTTGTCGTCCATTTGCCGATCGCCCAGGTTTGAAACAAGGCAACCGTGTTTTCTGGTGGGAAAATGATGAATGATCCATGGAATTTAGGTGACGTGTATGACCAATTTATGGGTCGTTGGAGCCGCCCGGTGGCACAGGCGTTTTTGAATTGGCTAGATTGCCCGGTAAACGGCCGTTGGTTAGATGCGGGCTGCGGCACAGGGGCACTCTGCGAGATGATTGTTCAACTAACCAAACCAAAAAGCGTGACAGGCATTGATTTTTCCGAGGGGTTTATCCGTCACGCGCAAGGAGTACACCCTGACCCCGTTTATCATTTTCGGGCGGGCAGTGCGTCGGCGTTGCCTGTGCCCAATAATGAATTTGATCAGGTTGTCTCCGGATTGGCGCTAAATTTTTTCCCACAGCTGGAAACGGCCGTTTCTGAAATGTGTCGGGTGGTCAAGCCGGGCGGGACGGTGGCTGCCTACGTTTGGGATTATGCAGGCGATATGCAAATGCTGCGTATTTTTTGGGATGCAGCTATTTTTCTGGATTCAGAAGCCAGCAGTTTAGATGAAGGCAATCGTTTTCCTATTTGCCAACCGGAACCGCTGAGGGCTTTGTTTACCAATGCGGGGTTGCAAACGGTCTCTGTAAAACCTTTGGACACAACGGCCGTTTTCAAAAACTTTGATGATTATTGGCGGCCGTTTTTAGGCGAAAATGGCCCAGCCCCAGGTTATGTTGCCGGGCGCACACCGGAGCAAAAAACAAGACTGGCAGAACTTCTTGGCCAGCGCTTACCGATTCAGCCAGATGGCACAATTCCTCTAAAGATGCGTGCCTGGGCTGCCCGTGGTGTAAAAGCGTAAATCATATGGAACCCATTCGCATTCTCATTGCCGACGATCACACTTTGTTTCGCACGGGCCTGAAGGCTTTGTTTGGCTCTTTGGCGGAAACGGCCGTTGTGGGGGAAGCCGAGTCTGGCCAGGAAGCAGTGGCCCAGGCCGAAGCGCTTCAGCCAGATGTTGTCCTCATGGATATTCAAATGCCAGGCCTGAACGGCATCGACGCCGCCCGGCAGATTGTGCAAACCAGTCCGCACATCGGCGTCATCATGGTCACCATGTTTGAAGACGATGATTCCGTGTTTGCCGCCATGCGGGCCGGGGCGCGGGGCTACGTGCTAAAAGGCGCGGATCAAGAAGAGATGTTGCGCGTCATTCAAGCCGTGGCCCGTGGTGAAGCGCTGTTTGGCCCAGCCATCGCCTTGCGCCTGACTTCTTTTTTTAACCGCAGCAAAACGATAGCTTCCGACGCCTTTCCGGATTTAACTTATCGGGAGCAAGAACTGCTCCATTTGCTGGCCCAAGGGCTAAGCAATCAAGAAATTGCCGCCAGATTGGTTATTACTAACAAAACAGTACGCAATCATCTCTCCAATATTTTCAACAAAATGCAGGTTACCGACCGCGTTCAAGCCATCATTCAGGCGCGGAATGCTGGTCTGGGGTGATATCCATCTTGTCAAGCGCGGCCCGATGCCTTTGCAAGGCGCGATGGCTGGGGATGGCGTTGAGAAACGTTTCGCGAATAGCCGGGTCAGTGAGGGCATCGGCGCGTTTGTAGAGCCACGCTGCGCCTTGTTGTAGCCACGGAGTGGCGCTCGAATTCCCTTCAACAAGCAGAGCGAGGCCATAGCAAGTCAGGAAGAGGCGTACCGGGTCATTGGCTCCGTGCAGATCGTGGTTGGGCAACTGCGCGTGGAGGAGGGCAACGGCCGTTTCTGCCTCCGCATATTTACCTAGTGCCATAAGCACCCGAACCTGCCCCGCCATCGCTTCTAGCTGCCGCGAGGTGTCGCCCAGCTTGGTCCAGTCAGCAAGCGCCTGTTCGTAGGCGGTTTGGGCGGCGAGCCATTCACCCAGCCCGCACAGGTTGTGGCCTAAAAAGATATGGGCAAAGGCAATTTCACGAATTGCGCTTTCCGCCTGGGCCAGTTCCAGCGCTTCTTCACACAGGAAACGGCCGTTTTCCCATTCCCCCTGCATCCCCGCCAAATGTCCCATGTGGGCCAGCACGTTGCTTTGCGCCTGTTTAATGTTCAGCTGGCGCAGCAGCTCCAGCGATTGTTGGTAGAAGGGCGCGCACCGCTCAAATTGCCCCAAACGGAGCCATAAATCGCCTGTGTTGCTGAGGACGCTGGCCAGATCGTAGAGACGGCCGTTTTCTTCCGATAGTTGGCGCTGGCGGGTCAAATAGGCCAACGCCTGCTCATAACGCCCTTCGTAGGTGGCGATGTGTCCCAAAAAGCCGATGACGCTTACTTCCAGCAAGCGATCGCCGATGTTTTGGGCCACTTCAACGATCGGTTCCGCATAGGTGCGGGACTCTGCCAGCGCCTGCTGCTCTTTTTTCAAGATGGCCAGAAAGTAGTGGGTGCGGCTCAGGCTGCGGATGTCGTTGGCTTGCTGATGTAGTTCCACCGAGTGTAGTGCCAACTGTTCGGCCGTGGCCAGATTGGCCTGCCGCCACGCATTGGCCGCCTGAGAGCGGGCAATCATCCCGGCCAGATTGGCCTGGCCCAGCCGTTGGGCGATCTGGTACGCCGCCGCCAGCTCTTTTTCGGCGTTGGCGTAGCTGCCCGTGCGCCAAAAATATTGCCCCAAGCGAAAACGGCCGTACGCCACCAACAGTTCATCCCCCACTTGTAAAGCAAGCTCGATGCAGGTCTGTGCCGCCGCTAGCATCGCGTCCAGGCTGGTCAGTTCATAAAGCAGCGTGGCGTGCTCGGCAGCGAGGGCGGCCTGAAGCTGGGGCCAATCGGCCAAACGGCGGCGGGCGGCTTGCAGCAGCACGTCCCCTTCACGGAACAGCCCGGTGTAGTTCCAGTATGCGCCCAGCGCAGGGATGGCGGGGAACAGGTCGGTGGGAAGCAGCCGTTCCACTGCCCACTGCCACGCTTTGAGTACATTTTCTGTCTCTGCCTGAGTTTGCTGTAAGGCGATTTGCGGCTCTGGGCCAAAAAATAACGGTGTGCGTCGGGCCATGCGGGCCAGGTAGTGGCGCGCGTGCCGATCTTGCAGCGCCTCCGGTTCGATGGCTTGTTCCGCCAACTTGCTCTGGGCAAAGGTGCGCAGCAGCTCGTGCAGGTGGTAATAGTCGCCACCGTGGTGCTGCACCAGCGATTTGTCGATGAGGGCGAACAGGTTAGCGGGCTGGCTGTTGGTGACGGCGCGTACCCCATCGAGCTGGAAGCTGCCCTGAAACACAGAAAGTTGGGCCAGCGTGTTCCGCTCGTCCGGGGTGAGCAGCTGCCAGGAGTAGTTAAAGACGGCTTGCAGGCTGCGGTGGCGCTCTGGCACATCTTGCGGGGCGCGGGCCAGGTGCAGCAGGTTGCTTTGCAGGTCGGCAGCGATGGCTTCCAGCGACAGCCAGCGGGTCCAGTCGGCCATCAGCTCAATGCCCAATGGCAGGCCGTTGACAAAGCGGCAGAGGGCCACAATTTGCGGCAAGTTTTCCGGGGTGAGCAGGTTGCGCCCGGTGGCCCGCTCGGCCCGTTCGGCAAAAAGTTGCAGGCTGTCGGCGTGAACGGCCGTTGCCCAAGCCGCATCTTCTGGTAGCGCCAACCCTTCCAGCCGAAAAATGCGCTCGGCCTGAATTTTGAGGGGTTCGCGAGATGTGGCCAGCACGGCCGTCTGAGGGGCGGTGGCCAGCAGGTTGAGCAGCAGCCCGGCGGCGGCCAGCAGCGGCTCGAAGTTGTCCAAAATGAGGAGGACGTGCTGCTGGCGCAGGTAGTTGACGAGCTGCTGTTTGGGCGGTTCGCCGGGGGCAAAGTTTAGCCCCAGCGCGGCGGCGATGGCGCTGGCGACGCTGTCTTCGGCATCGGTGGCGGGGGTGCTTTCCACACCCGCCAGAGGGACAAACCAGGTGCCGTGGGGGAAGTGGGGCCGCAGCTGTTCGGCGGCGGCCAGAGCCAGCCGGGTTTTGCCCACACCGCCCTCGCCCAGGATGGTGATGAGTCGGGAACGGCCGTCTTGCAGCAATTTTGTCAGGGTTTCCAGCTCCTGACTGCGGCCGATGAAGGGGGTGAATTGGGTGGGGAGGTTGCTTGGGGATGACGGGGTGAAGGGGTGAAGGGGTGACAAGGTGACAAGGTGACTGGGTGATGTGGTGTCACCTTGCCACCTTGTCACCTTGTCACCCATTATTTTTTCATACAGCGCTGTTGTTTCCGTGGCGGGTTGCACACCCAGCTCCTCATCCAGCAGGCGGCGGCAGGTTTCGTATTGGGCCAGGGCGGCGCTGCGCTGGCCGGCGGCGGCGAGGAGCAGCATGAGCTGGCGGTGGGTTTCTTCGTGCCACGGTTCGATGGTGAGCAGTTGGCGGGCGGCCTGGATGCCGGGGAGGGCCTGTTGGGTGTGAACAGCCGTTTCCACAAGCTGGTAAAGGTGGGTAACGGCCGTTTGTCGCAGTCGCTCCCGCACACCTTCGGCCCAGGTCTCAAATTCGGGCGCGTTGGGCAGATCAAAACCCGCGAGGAAATCGCCGCGATACCAAGCAAAGGGGGACTGGAGATTGGAGACTAGAGATTGGCCCAATCTCCAGTCTCCAGTCTCCAATCTCCTTTCAAACTCAGCCGCATCGAGCCAGAAACCTGCCAGGGCCACGTCCAGCCGGGTGGTGAGCAGGTTGGTTTCGGGCAGGATTTTGCGCAGCTTGCTGAGGGTGAGGCGCAGGTTGGCGCGGGCGCTTTCTTCGGGCAGGTCGCCCCAGAGCAGCCCGGCCAGGGACGTGCGGCTATGGGCGCGTCGGGTGACGGCCAGGTAGACCAGCAGGGCTTGTCCCTTGAGAGAGATGAGATCGGCGGTTAACGGCCGTTCCCCAAATTGCAGAATCGGGCTGCCCAAAACGGAAATTCGCAAAGTCTCTACCAAATTCTATCCTCGATAAACGGTAGAAATACGATTGAAAAATGATGGGCGTATAAGCTGCAAAGTATAACCAAATTTGTATGAATGAAAATCAACAGATTTCGCAGATTGCCGCAGATTGCGGACAGATTTCTCTCTGTTTTCTCTGTGACCTCTGTGGCAAATTAATTTTTGAAGGAGTGAACTATGTATGACGCAATTGTAGTTGGGGCACGCTGCGCCGGGGCGGCGACGGCGATGTTGTTGGGCCGGTTGGGGCATAAGGTGCTGCTGGTGGATAAAACGGCCGTTGGCACCGACATCCCCCACGGCCATTTTATTCACCGGCTGGGTCCGCAGCGGTTGGCCAAATGGGGCGTGCTGGATGATGTGGTTGCCACCGGCTGCCCGCTGGTAACGGACATCACCATGAGCCTGGGCGGCATACCGCTGCACGGCAAAAATCTGCGGGTGGATGGCATTCCGTTTGGCATTGCCCCCCGCCGCAGCGCTCTGGACAAGGTGCTGGTGGATCATGCCGTGGCGGCAGGCGTGGAACTGCACGACCAGTTTTTGGTGGAGGATTTTTTGCGGGATGGCGACCGGATCACGGGTATTCGCGGGCGGGATTTGGTCAGCGGCCAGCGGGTTGAAGCGTTGGCGCAGATCGTGATTGGGGCAGACGGCCGTAATTCCAAGCTGGCCCAGGCGGTGAACGCGCCAACCTACGAAGCGATGCCGTCTGTTTCTTGCTACTACTTTTCCTACTGGTCCGGCGTGCCAATGGCCGAGCTGCAACTGCACGTGGGGCGTGACTTTGTCATTTTTGCCTTTCCCACCAACGACAATTTGCTTGGTTTGTTTGTGGCCTGGCCGATTGAGCGGTTTGCCGACGTGCGCCGCGACATTGAAACCGCGTTCATGGCTGTCATTGATCAGGTGCCGACGTTGGCGGCGCAGGTGCGGGCCGGGGAGCGTGTTGAGAAGTTTTACGGCACGGCCGATTTGCCCAACTTTTTCCGCAAGCCGTACGGTCCCGGCTGGGCATTGGTGGGTGATGCCGGGCATCACAAGGACCCGTTCCTGGCGGTGGGCATTGCCGACGCGCTGCGGGATGCGGAGCTGGTGGCGCAGGCGGTGCATGAGGGGCTGGTGGGGGAACGGCCGTTCGCCGAAGCCCTGGCCGATTTTGAGCAGAAGCGCAACGAAACTTCCCTACCGTTGTACCAGGAAAATCTGGCACTGGCTACCTTTACGCCCCCGCCGCCAGAGCAGCGCCAAATTCGCCAGGCGCTGGTGGAAAATGGCAACCAGGCCGACACCAACGCTTTTTACAAAGCAATTTTAGGTCTGGCCGCGCCAGAAACCTTCTTTAACCCGGACAATATCGGCCGGATTATGCAGCAAGCGGCACAGCAGCCCTCTGCGGTGCTGTTGTAGGAAGATGCACAAATGGTGGCTTGCTTTTATGGCTATGCCGCGTGAAGCCTGGGCAGTTTAGAATGACGGCCGTTCACCAACCTAAGCATTAGTCAGCTACCTGTTTTGGTAAACATCCTTTCTATGTGCGATGCGAATAATTTCGACAACAAGAACTGAGGCAAAAACATTGTAGATTACCCGGTAGTTTCCAATGCGGAGCCGCCAAGCATGTTCTGACCCCACTAGCTTGCGGCAGCCCGTTGGGTGTGGATTGGTTTATTTTTGTAATCGTATCTGTGGGGAGTTTTCTAAGTTCTTTGCGAGCCGATTTTTTCCATTCAATCTGGTAGGAGGCCATCTTTTTTCAGTTCTTCCTTCAATTTTTCATGAGAAATTGTTAGCTCATCCCGCCGTTCGGCAATGATGGCTAAATCCTCCAAATCCTCCAGCAGCGACTCAAAATCTTCAATGGACAAGATGACGCTGCTGCGCTCGCCAGATTCGTTGGTGATGTATTGAACTTGCATATCTTTCAGTATCGGCATGGCAAATTCCTCTTAAAAAAGTAAGCATCCAGACTTTTGAAGCTTTTCCCTGGAGGTTGCTGTGAATTGGTGCAAAACTTCAAAAGCCTCCAGAGAATGGCTGCATTTTAGCATACGCTGTCGCCAGCGTACAGAAAAGCCAAAAGAGCCAATCGCTTTTTCAGGATTGGCTCTTTTGGTCTTACGAGGCAGTTGGTTTTTTATTGTAGATGCTTCACAAAAAAGTCGGTCATGGTGGTGTACACCTTGACGCGATTTTCGTACTTCAGCACGTCGTGGCCCTCGTCGGGGAACATGAGGTACTCAACTTCTTTGCCCATTTCTTGCAGATGCTCAACCAGCTCGCGGGATTCCTGCTCGATGACGCGGGGATCGTTTTTGCCCTGAACCACCAGCATCGGCGCGGTGATTTCCTCGATGTAGGTGCGCGGGGAGCGCTCGCGCATGAAATCTTGCTCTGTTTCTGGGTCACCGACGAGCAATTTGATAAACGGTTTCCACGTTTCCGGCACGCGGCTGGCAAAGGTCATCAAATCGTACGGGCCGAACATGTCTATGGCCGCGGACCACAGTTCGGGGTGGCGGCTGGCGAGGGTAAGGGTCATGTAGCCGCCGTAGGAACGGCCGACCACACCGGCGCGGCTGGTGTCGATGCGCTCATCTTGGGGCAGAACTTCCGTCATGGCATGGACGTGATCCAGCCGGTCTGCGCCGCCCCAGTCGCGGACGACGTGCTTCATGTAGGCAAAGCCGTAGCCGGTGCTGCCGCGCACGTTGGGCACAAAGACGGCAAAGCCATTCAGGGTGAGGAACTGGATGAAGGGCATGGAAAACCAGGCAAAATCGGGGCGTTCCTGGCCTTGCGGGCCGCCGTGGATGTAGTAGACGAGCGGGCGCGGGCCGCTAAAGCCGAGGTCGGGGGCGGGCAGGTAGAGCCGGGCGGAGATGCGCAGGCCGTCGTAACTGGTGAAGGGATAATCTTCACCAGGAGATAGCCATTCCTGCGGCAGTCCCAGAATGCGCTCGCGGGTATGCTGCTGAAGATTGTCCCGGTTTTTGCCGCTGATGGTGTAGAGTTGGGTGGGGGAAACGGCCGTTGAAAACGACAGCACGTATTCATCCTGCACCTTGTTGTATTGAATAGATTCCAAAACGCCGCCAGCCAGTTCACCCTGGCCGCAGAGCAGAAGGGTGATTTGCATCGTCAGGTTCTCTTCATCCAGTTCTGCTTCGTAAGCCCAGGAGCTGCCATCAATGTTGTAGATGATGAGATATCGGTTGCCAGTGAGGTGGCGCACATCTTCCAGCTCACCCACGCCAGCGTGTTGGACGCCGCTGATGAGGATGGGCTGGAGCGCTTCGGGGTCGTCCAGCGGCAGGTAAGCCAGGCCGTAGGTGTCTTCAAATTCAGAGGTGCCTAGCAGTAAGCCGGTTTCGTTGCGGATGAAGTGACCGCCGCCCACGTTGTAGGTTCGGGGCGGATTTTCTGGGTCGCGTTCCAACATGGGGGTACCGAGCAGGGTAGTCGGTTTTTCATCGCCCAGGGTGTAGCGGAACAGCACGCCATCGCCTGCACCATACCCTTCGCCGAGGATAAATTTGGTCTTTTCTGGGTTGCTGCCGTTGGGCCAGCCGCCAAATTTGCTCTCGTTGAGTTTGATCAGCTCGCCAGTTTCCAAATTGGCCAGATAGGAGCGATTCATCGCTTCGGTGCGAGATTCGGCTACAAAAAAGAGATTGTTTCGTGTCAAGTCCGGATCGTCTGCAATGACGCGATGGTTGGCAAACGTATCGGCGAAGAGCGGTTCTGGGTAGCCGCCTGCCAGCGGTATCAGCATGGGCAGGTAGTTTTCGTCGCCGTCCTGGTCTAGCATGACGAGGATTTTTTCCAGCTGGGGGAAGACGATGAAGGAACGGCCGTTCATCAAGTGCGGGTTTTGCAGGGCGATGTCGGGGGGCAAAAGGGGTTCGGGCACGCTGCCGCCCCGGTCCATGACGTAGAGGCTGTTACGGCCGTTTAGGTTGCTTACGAAGTAGATACGGTCATCTACAAGTTGCGGCACTAAAAAGAGCCGCGCGGACAAAAAAGATTCAATTCGCTTCATAATTTTCTCCTGAAAAAAGAATTAGGAACACAGAGTTTCACAGAGGGGAAAGAAGATGAATCTGCGAAATCTGTTGATTCTTTTGCTTACTTGCGTAGCTGCATGGTAAACAATTTCCGGGTGGGGGCCGTGTCGATGTGGGGCAGGTGGGTTTCCACCAGGCTGATCGTTTCTTCGATGAGGGTTTTGAGGTTAGTAACGGCCGTTTGCATATCCACTTCAAACAGGGCCGGTAACCGATGGGCCACGTTGGGCGGGGCAATGCTCATTTTGGCGACGGTGTGGTGCAGTCCCTTGATTTTGCCGGGATGGTAAAGCTGGTTCAGCCCGCACAGCACGCCGCAGATGTTTTGCACGGCGTTGAGCAGTTCTTCCTGCAAAAAGATGACTTCGTTGCGCTCGACGCCCATCTTTTGCAGCACCCAATGCGGCCGAAAGCGCAGATGTTTTTGCACCAGCATCTCGCCTAGCTTTGGCGGGTAGTTGGCCAGCCTGGCCTTCCAGCCGTCGGTAATTTCGGCTCCTTTTAGCGGCAAGCCCGTCAGGATGCCGTCCAGGGCGATGAATAGATTATTTTCTTCCAAGCTGGGTTCGGCTAGAAATTCCTCAACCATTTTTTCTGCTTCATCCAGTTTGGCGTGGGCAAAATCGTGGCGGATACCATCAATATATTGGAAGAGCGCCCAGCCGTCTGCCGCGCTGCCGCCGTAAAAGCCACCGTCGGAATCCAGCGCCGCTTGGCGGTACGTTTCAAATGCTTCTGCGCCGGGCAGCTCATCGTAGTACAGGATGATGTCGAGGTCGGAGTTGTCATCGGCGACGCCTTTGGCTACGGAGCCGGTGAGGAGGATCGCCTGGATGTGGGGATTTTGTTGGAAAACGGCCGTGTTTTTACGAGCCAGCGCCAATCTTTCCTGAGAAATCTGGTTCATGCGTCGGCCTCGTCTGGGGTGTGGATGGGGTAGTAAGCCAGCGTCAGGCCGTAGAGGGTATCGTTTTCGGCGACATCGTCCTGGCTGTACTGGGTCATTTCTTGCAGGAGCGATTGGATACGGCCGTGAAATTCTTTATGCTGCGCTGGCGTTAGCCGGAACGATGCCCGCCATAAAATGCCGATGCTATTGTCCTCTGCAAAAGGATTTTGCTTTGTATGCTGCACCGTGCGCCGGATTTCCGTCCGCGTGATGTCGAAAATGGTGTTTAGCATTTGTTCCAGCTCTTCGCTGGCAGCAGTCTGTTCAGTGAGTAATCGGTTGTCTATGCGGTAATGCTGGGCCACAACCTGGTATTTTTTTTCTAGAATGCCAGAGACGATGTTGGTTTCCACTACCTGAATTAGCCCATGCTTTTCCATCAGGTTGACGTGATAGTACAGCTTGGTGGCGGGCAATTTGAGCAGTTTGGCAATTTCTTTGACGGTTTTCGGCCGTTTGAGCGACTGCAAAATGTCCAGGCGGGTGTTGTGGGCGATGACTTTTAGCGCTTCAAGGTCATCTACCAAAAATTCCTGCGGTAGGGTAAGTTGATTATTCATAGGTCACGAATTTGATTTATTTTCATTGAATATTTAAATATTTTTAAATGATTGAACGAAGTTTAACGGCGGCCGGATGATCTGTCAAGGGTCATCAATGTGAACCGCAAATTTTAATTTGGATGCAGTTATGGCCCGATAGTACCAAGGGGGAATAGGGGGTACCTGTAAGCTCTTTTGTAAGAAATTCCGCCCATAATTTGCGCCGATAGAAGATTACCAGGTGTCATAATATAGTGTGCGTTAACACCCACCGCGATTCAACATTGTGCTGCTCCCACCGGAGCGGGTTTAGGCAATGTACCAATCCCACTGCATTCTACGTCGCTAATTTGATTGTTTTGAATCGAACCCGCTTGTTTGGCAACGGCCGTTCGTCAGTCAGTTAAACCGCTGGCATTGGTCATGAACAAGCAGATTGAGCCCGCCTGGTTTCTTTGCCCTACTTTTGCTTTCAACAATTATCAATCAGCTACGGTACAAGGTATCACAGTGTCAAAAGTTATTGAAAGTTTGCAGCTTTATTTGAGCCGTCAGGCGAGCGGCCTGGGACGTTACATTTTAGAGCAGCTAATCTATTTTCTGGTTGGCTGGGTACCTACCATTGTTGGGGTTGGGTTACGCGGTTTCATGTACCGACTCATTTTGAATATGGAGGGCATGGCCGCCATCGAGAATAACGTCCGGTTGCGGTTTGCCAACCAGATCACACTGAAAAATGGCGTGTATTTGGATCAGGGAACTTATTTACACGCTTGCCCCGCAGGCATTGAAATTGGCGAAGATTCCATTGTGATGCACGGCGCGGTGCTGCATGTGTACAATTTTCGGGATTTGCCCCATGCGGGCATCAAGATTGGCCGCGACAGCCTGATTGGCGAGTACAGCATCATTCGGGGGCAGGGCGGCGTGACCATTGGCGACCGGGTGTTTACCTCGCCATTTACCCAAATTATTGCTGTAAACCACATTTTTGATGATCCGAAACGGCCGTTTATCCACCAGGGCATCACCGCCGAAGGCATTGTCATTGAAGATGATTGCTGGCTGGGCGCAGGTGCGGTTATTACCGACGGCGTGCGCGTTGGCCAAGGCTCTGTGGTGGCAGCCGGCGCTGTGGTTACTAAAGATGTCCCTCCGCATTCCGTCGTGGCTGGGGTTCCGGCCAGAGTTATCAAAACAATAGACGGACAAGAATCCAACCAAGATAAAACTATCTATTTTTAAGATTCCAAATTTCTACAGGTAGAGCTTAAGAAAGCATTTTTATAGTATTGCGTATACACATTTTTGATTTTATTGAGCATACGCAAATAAATTGGTGCAACTAAATTATGACCACACTTTCCGTTGTTATTCCCGCCTATAATGAAGAAGATGGCATTGCTGAAATCGCCCATCGCGTGTTAGCCGTCCGTGATTCGCTGCGCGAAGTTGGCGTAGACGGTCTGGAACTGCTTGTTGTTGACGATGGTTCCAAAGATAAAACTGTAGAAATTGCCCGGAGCATTGACGGCGTCACGCTAATCCAGCATCCCAAAAATAAAGGATACGGCGGCGCGTTAAAAACTGGCTTTAGCCAGGCAAAAGGGGAGCTGATTGGTTTTCTGGATGCCGACGGCACGTATCCCCCGGAATATTTCCCTAAATTGTGCGTTGAGGCGATGAATGGCTCAGAAATTGTGGTTGGGTCACGCATGGCCGGAGCCGACAGCCAGATGCCGCTGACGCGCCGGGTGGGTAACTTCTTTTTTGCCAATTTGCTCAGCATTTTAGGTCGCCAGCGCATTACCGACAGCGCCAGTGGGATGCGTGTTTTCAAAAAAGAGGTTTTGCAAAAGATTTACCCATTGCCGGATGGCCTTAATTTGACTCCTGTGATGAGTACCCGTGCCCTGCATGAACAAATCAAGATGACGGAGATTCCGATTCCGTACAGCGAGCGTTTGGGGCGGTCTAAGTTGAGCGTGGTGCACGACGGCCGTTTATTCCTGGAATCTATGGTGTGGACGGCCATGACGTACAACCCGGTTCGCATTTTGGGCCTGGTTGGTTTGGCAAGTGTTTTGATTGCCGCGCTGGTCTTGATTGGCTTGGTGGTTGCCCGTATTGGGGATACCACAAGTTTGGGGGCATGGGGAGTAACGGCCGTATTTACCGCTTTGGTTACCTCCGTTGGGGGCATTAGCATTTTTGCCCTAGGCGTCACATTTAACTACATGGTTTCTATTTTTCATAAACAACCTATCCGCCAAGGGCTGTTCCGCAAGCCAATTTTTACGAAACCAATCAACCACCAATTTGGGTGGCTGGGGATATTGGCTGTGTTGTTGGGGTTGGCCTTAGGCGCGGGCAGCCTGTCATTGGCAATTAGCCAAAGCTGGCCAATTCAGCGGGTATGGCTTTACCTGTTAGGCAGCGCCATGTCTACCCTGGTGGGTATTCAATTAATTATTTACTGGGTTTTGCTGCGCGTACTGGAAGAATTAAGCCAGCGCGAAATTTTGGCAAAACGTGATTTACAAGGATACGGTCAATAGATCGGTACCATAATTTCAGAAAAAGATAACGGGCATAGCCAGGAGATTTTTCAATGAGTCAAGTTAAGCTCGAAGATGTAGATGTAACGGATAATGTAGAAGGGGGTCAAAAAGATCCTCTGCGAGAAAATTTAGGTACGCGCCGTGTGCCCAAACTACGCATGGCCAACTTCCCCGATGCCGATGAGATTGTGCATCAGGGGTTGTTGGAAGAAGAACGGGGACCAAATGCAGTAGATATCGTTTTGGTGAACCCCCCAACGCCGGATGGCGGCTTGTGGATTCGCACACAGCACCGTGTGGGTCGCCGCACCCGTGAAAATATGGTTTGGCCGCAGGTTTCTTTGGCCCAAATGGCTGCCATGCTTTATCCGCAGCACTCGGTTGCCATTATAGATGCCAATGCCGAACGGATGAGCTGGCCAGTTTTTGCCAAAAAGCTGGATAAGCTGAAGCCAAAATATTACATGACGCAGGTGACTGCGCCTACGCTGGAAAATGATATGTATGGCTGCTTTTTGGCCAAGGCACGTGGGGCAAAAACAATCGCTTTTGGCACGCACGTGACGCCGATTCCGCGTGAAACAATGCGGCCGTATCCAGCCCTGGACTTTATCTTGTTGGGCGAACCAGACCTGACAATTCGCGATTTGCTGGATGTGTTGGAAGGCAAGGTAGATCAGCGTCCGGCAAACATCCAGAAAATGTTTGACAACCATGATCCGATGTATGAACCAGCTTTTAACGAAGATGGCTCTGTTAATATGGCAAAAATCAAGGGGCTGGTGTGGCGTGATGCCGAAAAAATTAATGTGAACCTGACACGGCCGTTTATCCCCAACCTGGATGATATGCCCTTGCCGATGCACGAGATGCTGCCCTGGGAAAAATACCGGATGCCGCTCATCAAAGGGCCATTTACCTTTATTGTGACCAGTCGTGGTTGCCCCGCTGGCTGTACCTACTGCATTAAACATGTAAGTTACCAGTTTTCTGTGCGGCTGCGCTCGGCCGAAAACATCATGCAAGAGC
Organism: Ardenticatenaceae bacterium; assembly: GCA_020634455.1. Taxonomy (GTDB): domain Bacteria; phylum Chloroflexota; class Anaerolineae; order Promineifilales; family Promineifilaceae; genus Leptofilum. The sequence goes on from JACKBQ010000002.1 coordinate 697,574, forward strand.
TGTGGAAGCTCAAGAAGATGGGCCTCAACAACATCCACATGTATGCTGATCTATTCACGGTGAATCGTGACCAGGTGATGGACTTATGCAAGCGGATGATTGATGAGAAGATTAACCTGCGCTGGACCTGCAACAGCCGCGTGGATTATGTGGATGAAGAGATGCTGGCGATGATGGGCAAAGCAGGCAACTGGCTCATCTCCTGGGGTATCGAAAGCGGCAGTGAGCAAATTTTGCGCCATGCCCGCAAGGGAGCTTATCCCGACAAAGCAGCGCGTTCCTTGCAATGGGCGCGGAATGCTGGCATTAAGAACTGGGGTTACTTTATCATCGGTTTGCCGGGCGAGACAGAGGAGACGATTCGTCAGACGATTGATTTTTCCAAGGGATTGCCGCTGGATATTGCTTTGTTCCATGTAGCTGCGCCATACCCAGGCACACCGTTCTTCTTTGAAGTTGTTAAAAATGGCTGGTTCCGCCCCGGCACTCGTTGGGAGCATGTGGATATGGACAAGGGCACGGTGTTGGATTATGAAGGGCTTCCGGCTGAACGGCTGCTGTATTGGCAGCGGCGGGCCTTCCGTGAATGGGCGCTGCGTCCGGGGCCAATTATGACTTACCTCAAGATGGTTGCTTCAGACATTTCAACGGTGAAATCTGCCTTAAGTGTGGGTTTGCAGACGTTGAGTTGGCAAGTAAACCGCGACGAAGATTAATTTTGGCTGGCCGAATGGCAATGAGTTCCTTGCCATTCGGCCGTTTTGCTTACCCGTTTCATGTTTCCCCTCTGTGTAGATGTGTCAATCGGCCGTTTTCATCGCCTGTGGTTCAACGACGTCTGTCTGAGAAACCCAATGCACCCAATTTGGCCAAGTTTAAGCAATTAATCAGAAGTAAGAAGGACCATGATTGAATTAGCAAATGATCGTTGGTTTCCGGTTGGTAATGCAGCGTTGGCAATGGTAGCAGCCTCTTTGTGGTATATCACTTCTGGCAACCTGGGCTGGCCTTTGCTGGTGGTGGTTTTGGTTCCGTGGGGTTTGCGCATTGTTGCTGGCCACAGGCCCTATCGTCGCTCTCGCTTGGATGGCTGGCTGTTACTTTTTGGGATTACGGCCGTTTTTAGCACCTTTACAGCTTACAGTAGCCAACTGGCACAGGGGAAATTCTGGATTTTGATTGGCGCGGTTGTGGTGTACCTGGCCATTGTTTCTGTTTCGCGGCGTGATGTTTGGCTGCTGGCTGGCGCGACGGGGCCGCTAGGTGTTTTGCTTACCGCCTATTTTGTGATGAGCAATAATTGGCGGCAATGGCCGGCCGATATTGGTTTGCTGAATCGCCTGGGCACATTGTGGATGTCGTTACGGCCGTCTCTCCCTTTGCCCGTGCTGCATCCCAACACGTTGGCAGGCATGATGGCCCTGCTGTATCCATTTATCATTGCGTTTGGCATTTACGCCTGGCAGCGGCGGCAAATTCGTTGGGCACAGCTGGCCGTTGTCTCGGCCATTATTACCGCAGGTGGGCTGGTTTTTACCAGCTCATTAGGCTCCTGGCTGGCGTTAGCAGTGGGGCTAAGCGTGTGGGCTTTGTGGCACCTAAGCGGCGTCTTGAAAAAGAAAACACCATTTTCGCAAAAACTGCTGTTTCTTGGTTTGCTACTGCTGCTGTTTTTGATCGGCCTGGTTGTTTTTCGTCTGTTTTTAGGCAGCGCTTCCGGCCAGGAAGATTCGACGACGCGGCTTGGTTTGGCGAGGCAAACCTTGTTTTTGATTCAGGATTTTGCGTTGACCGGTAGTGGCTTGGGTAGTTTTCCGGCTTTGTATTCCCAATATATTCAAGGGATTCCGCAATTTTTTGTCGCTTACAGCAATTTGTACCTGGACGTTTGGCTAGAGCAAGGATTTTTTGGTCTGGTTGCTCTACTTGCATTGTTGGGTGGAAGTTTTTGGATGTTGTTCAAGCGTTCCGCCTTGGCAAAATCGGTGCCTGAGACTCAACAGCCGGATGCGCAGACAATTTTATCAACGGCGCCACCCCGCCCCAGCCGCAGACGTAAACAAAAGCAAAAGATGATGGCCGCAGAGATGGTCTGGTTCCAGTGGGCAACTTTTGTAAGCTTATTGGTGATGGTGCTGCACGGATTGCTGGATGATGCGTTGTATGGCAATTTGGCTTCACCTCTACTGTTTTTTGCCCCAGCAATGGTGATTTTGGTTACGCGACGAAAATCTGACCCGGCACCGTCGGTAGCGGTTCAGCGGAAGCGGTGGGCGTTGGGTGTGGCGGGTACGGCCGTATTGCTCATAGCTCTGTTCTTTGGCTTTCGGCAGACGGTGATGGCCCAGCTGCAAGCAAATTTGGGGGCGTTGGCGCTAGCCAAAGCGGAATTAGTGAGATGGCCTACCAATCGCTGGGACACAGGTGAAGATTTGGAGCGGTTTACTGCCGCCACCACGCGTTTTGAGCGTGCCCTGGCTATTGACCCACAAAACCGCACGGCGCAGCATCGCCTGGGTTTAATTGCCATGGTAGCGCGTGATTATGAAACGGCCGTTGCCCACCTGGAGGCGGCACAGTCCCAGACCAATGGGTATCGTGGCCTCACTAAATCTTTAGGATACAGTTATGCTTGGCTTGGGCAATTTAACCTGGCGTCTGAGACATTAACGCCCATTTCAGAAGCGCGGGCAGAAATGTCTGTTTATAGCAGTTGGTGGAAACAACAAAACCGGCCCGATTTAGCCAATAGGGCTGCTGAAATGGTCTCTCTTTTGGATAGTAAGATGCTTTTGAACCCATAATTGGGGCAATTTGATGAATATGCGACTTATCTTAAGAAAGTTCGCAGCATTTGGCCTGTATTCTCTATACCTAGATGACCAGCAACCATTACAGTTTACCGGCAAGGTTCCCCAATTTGCTATCATCTCATTCAAATTGAAATTCACAAAAACAATCCTTTTATTGTGTGAGGAAATATTATGAAGCAAGCATTAAGTAAACTTTGGGCAGCTTGGAAAAAATTTGGACTTTTTATAGGAGATTTGATTGCACGGATTGTGCTTACCCTCTTCTATTTCACCATTTTTTTGCCATTTGGATTAATCATTACATTATTTAGCGATCAGCTAGACATGAAAGATTTGACTCCTTCCTGGTTGGCACGCAAAACAAAGGATTTAACCTTGAAAGACGCACGGAGGCTTTGGTAAATGTATATTTTAGGCGTATCTTGCTACTATCATGATTCAGCTGCGGCCATTCTGAAGGATGGCATGTTAATTGCTGCCTCCGAAGAAGAACGGTTTTCCCGGAAAAAACATGATTTTGGGTACCCAACCCAAGCTATTGCTTTTTGTTTGGAAGAAGCAGGCATTACGGCTCAGGATTTGGACTATGTGGTTTTTTATGAAAAACCGCTGCAAAAGTTTGAGCGGATTTTGATGACCACGCTGCAAACTTTCCCCCAGTCGTACCCGGTTTTTCGGGAATCCATGGTCTCCTGGTTTAATGAGAAGTTGTGGATTAAGGGCGAATTGCTCACCAAGTTGGACATTCCAAATGAAAAGCTGTTGTTTGTAGAGCATCATTTGAGCCATGCGGCCAGTGCTTTTTTCTGCTCGCCCTATGAAGAAGCGGCCGTTCTCACGGTAGATGGTGTGGGTGAATGGACCACAACCACGCTGGGCAAAGCAACGGCCGTTTGGGACCAAACCCCAGATGGCATGGCCGGTACCAAAACCAGCAACAGCATCGAACTGTTCCAAGAAATGAAGTTCCCCCACTCCATTGGGTTGCTTTATTCTGCTTTTACCGCCTTTTTAGGCTTCCGTGTGAACAATGGCGAATACAAAGTGATGGGTATGGCTCCTTACGGCAAACCTACCCGCATGGAAGACGTGTACAAGGTATTCAACATTGCCGACGACGCCAGCTTCCGGCTGAATATGGAATACTTTTCTTTCCATAAATCCACCCATCGCACCTTCAGCAATAAATTTATTGATCTGTTTGGTGAACCGCGTGTGCATGACTCCAATTTTTACACAACGCTTACCAATCCCGACAAAGATGTTCCGGGATGGAACCAGAAAACGGCCGAACAGAACCAGTATTACGCTGATATTGCTGCCAGCATCCAGCGCGTGACCGAAGATGCCATGTTGAAAATGGCCGCTCATGCCTATGAACAAACCGGGATGAAAAACCTGTGTATTGCTGGTGGTGTGGCGCTGAACTCGGTGGCCAACGGCCGTATCATGCGCGAAGGTCCATTTGAAAGCGTTTACATCCAGCCAGCCGCTGGTGATGCGGGTGGTGCTTTGGGGGCAGCCCTCTACGCCTACCACGTACTGCTGGGCAAACCCCGCAAATTCTTCATGGAATCTGCTTATTGGGGTAAAGCGTACAGCCACGATGAACACAAAGCCGCCATTGAAGATTACGGTTACAAATACGAATATGTTGGCGACATTGACAAAGTTGCCGAGCAAATGGTAGATGACATGCTGGCTAAAAAGGTCATTGGCTTGTACCAGGGACGGTTTGAATGGGGGCCACGCGCCTTGGGTAATCGTTCCATCATGGCCGACCCGCGCAGCTCCGACATGAAGGGCATTGTGAATGAGCGCATCAAATTCCGCGAACCGTTCCGCCCCTTTGCCCCTGTTGTGTTGGAAGAACGCGCACCTGAGTTCTGGGAAGACCTGGACGATCATAAACGCACCTATCCATACCGTTTTATGCTCTCTGTTTGTCGCACCAAACCAGGGCAGGGCGATAAGATTCAGGCGGTGGATCATGAAGGAAGCGGCCGTATTCAAACCGTACGCCGTGAATGGAACCCCCTGTACTATCGCGCCATTGAACTGTTTGGTGAGGCAACTGGCGTACCTGTTTTGCTCAACACCAGCTTCAATTTGCGTGGGGAACCCATCGTAACTACCCCCACCAATGCGCTGAACACCTTCACCCAAAGTGATATTGATACGCTGTACATGGATGGCTTTATCGTTCGTAAGGACCAAAACAAGAATACGACGATAAAAAAGCCTGAAATTACCTTTGCAAAGGATTAATATTCACAATGCGCAAGCTGCTGCAAAATCTCGCTTTAACTTTTTTTAGCATTCTGATTACGTTGGCCATGCTGGAAGCTGCTGCGCGTATTCTTAAGCTGGGCACAGGGTTGTTTTGGCAACCAGATGCCCAGCTAGGCTGGGTGAACATTCCAGATGCCAGCGGTTGGGAATCTTGCTATGGTGAATGTGAAATTCGGGTAACAATCAACAGCCAGGGCTTACGTGATGAGGAAATTCCTTACGAAAATGAACAGGGGAACACTCGCATTTTAATGCTTGGAGATTCCACTACGGCGGCCATGCAGGTTGATTTGGAAGAAACCTTTGTTGAACAGCTAGAAAACCGCTTGAATGATCAAAACTCAGGTGGGTGGGATGTTATCAATGCGGGTGTAAACGCCTATGGCACAGATAACGAACTGCTATTTTATCGGCTGGAAGGTGAAAAATACAACCCGGATATTGTGTTCCTGGACATGTATTTAGCCAATGATGTGTATAACAACCATCCCACGCTAGAATTGCGTTATGGCGGCCAAAGCGCTAAGCCATACTTTACCCTCAATGATGCGGGTGAACTGGAATTGCAAAATTTTCCAGTTGAGGACACCTCTACATTTTGGACGCGGGTTGGCACTTTTCTAAAGAAAAATTTCCAGCTGCCTCGGTTTGTGGCTCAAACATTGGCTTTGCGGGGCGATATTCCTGGTTGGATGCAGCCAATCGTATCGCTCTTTGGCGGCGGGCGCGGTACCACATCAGCATCGAGCAGTGAGAATGATGCCGCTCAGGCGAATGGTAGTGGTGTAGAGGATAGTGGGGGGGAAACGGCCGTTCAAACACCCCCACGCCGTCCTGACATTTGCGACCCAGACCCGCTGCCCATCATTGAAAACGCCTGGGACGTCACCGAAGCGATTATTTTGCAATTGCAACAGGAAGTTGAAGCCAATGGAGCGCAATTTGCTGTTCTAATCATTCCCGCAGCGCCGCAAATTGTCCCGCCAGACGGTGATGCAGAATGGTATTGTAACGTACCCAACGATCGCCTGACAGCTTTCCTGGATGAAGCAGGGATTCCATACCTGGATATGCTACCTGCCTTCCGGGAAGAAGCAGTGGCCGGAAACGGGCCGTATTACTTTGAGCGAGATTTCCACATGACCACGCTGGGTCATGATTTAACATCTGACCTGTTGTATGAATTTGTAGACGGGACTTTGATGAACGCTGATAATTAAGCGAATCGATATAATTTAGGAGAATCTAATCATGAAAAAATTCTTTCGGAGCATGTCATCGAATGTAGGAGTTGTTGGAGAACTATTGGGCTTTTTTTGGGCAAATAAACGTTGGTGGCTTATTCCCATGATTGCTGGATTGCTCTTGTTTGGCCTGCTGGTTATTTTTGGTCAGGCATCCGGTTTGGCTCCGTTTATTTACACACTATTCTAAACATAGATGATTCTTGAAAGATTTGGCAAGCTGCTTGCTTGTTTATCTTTCGCCACAATTTTACCTTAACACGCGCGCTGTGCTTCTGGTGAGGCGCAGCGCGCTTACTGTATTGTTACTGTTTGCAGTGCCGGAGCCTTCTACGCTTGCTACCTGTCCTCGCCAAGACACTGCCTCACATTATTTGGTTACCATGAAAAAACTCTCGAATCCTTTTACCCTTAGATTATTTCTGTTTGTCTCCGTATTGGTGCTTTTAATAGCAAGTGGGCTGACTGTTTTGGCGCAGTCTGAAGATGAGCGGGTCTGGAGCGAACCGCTAAATATTTCCCAAAGTGGCGCAGCCCAAGACCCGTCGCTGTCTCAGGATAGCACTGGTACGTATCATCTGTTTTGGCGGGATGAATTTAGCGGCATCTTTTATGCTTCAGGTGATGGCCAAACGTGGTCAGAGCCGGCTGCGCCTCGCTTTCCTTTTAGCGAACCTCCATTTGGGGCAGTGGGTGAAGATGGCTTCGAAGGTTTTTTTACGCCAACTGTTTTTGTTGGTCCAGAGGATGTTGCTCATGCACTTTGGGTAAATGAAGATGATGAGCTTTTTTACAGCCGGGCTGGGGTGGCGGATATAACGAGTGGCGCGGCAGGCTGGGCTGGGCCTCGGCTGTTAGACCGTAATGTTTTTCGGTATGAGATTATTGGGGGGGCAAACGGCCGTCTCCACATGCTCTACCTCACTACCAGAACCACCAGCACAACCAACGCGGGTCTGGTATATCGCTTCTCAGATGATAACGGCGTGGTGTGGTCAGAACCGGTGAACGTTTATTCCTCCGATTATTACCGCACCATCACTCCAGGCGAAGCCAGCTTTCACCTGAGCATGGCCGATAACGAGACTTTGCTTGTAGTATGGGATAACCGTGATCTGGATACCGTGTTCGTAACCCGATCTACCGATAACGGCACTACCTGGGAAGACCCTACGGCCGTAGATCAACGTTTGGCCGAAGACCCGATAGATTCTCAAGGGCCGTCCCAAGTTAACCTCTTTACCGACGGAGACAACGTGAGCCTGACCTGGCGTGCCAGCCATGCCGCAGAACAATGCGCCCAATACGTGCAGCAATCAGCTGATGGCGGTGTTACCTGGCAGGCAGTTCAGGCTGTTTATGTAGACGAGGTGAACTGCCCGGAAGCTGGCCAATTTGTGCAGGGTATTAATGGGTTGCTGTTTTTGATTTCAACGTTGGATGACAATGTTTACATGCAAGCGCAAGATGGCGACCAATGGAGTCGGCCAATTTTGCAAGAGCCTTTGGGTGCATTTACCGATCCGCTTACATTTCGCAATGTCCGCTTTGATTGTCATCAAATGGATGTAACCCCAGAAAATCTTTTACTGGTTGTAGGGTGTGGCAGCAGCAACGACGATGATATTTGGCTGATTTCCCGCCCTTTAGGCACCATAGAAAATTGGTCCTCACGTTTTGTACCAACGTCCGTTTGGAGCCAGCCGGTGCCTGTGGCTACTGCTGAAGTGCAAATGCTTCAACCAAATTTGGTAAACGCATCAGATAACCGGATGCACGCCTTTTGGAGCCAATCCCAGAACCCAGTCGCTACCGGGCGCATCACCAACCCGCTGAATATTCCGGGTAACGAAATTTTCTATTCTCGCTTTGATGCCGGCGTGTGGTCTGCGCCCAGGCCAGTGCTGCGTTCGCCGAGCGGTAGCCAGGCAGATTTTCCGACAATTGCTACGGATAACCAGGGTAGCTTATTTGTGGCTTGGGCTGGTAACCAGCCCAATGGCGTGTATTTTAGCCGTGCTTTGGCTGACCGGGCTGCTTCGGTGACTGAATGGATTACGCCACAATTGCTGCCCGCGCCGCGTGAGTCAGCAACCTGGCCAAATATTGTATCTGACGGCGAAAGTACCATTTACGTAGCGTACACAATCCCGTTAAATGAAGATCGTGGCATTTACGTGACGCGTTCTGAAGATGATGGCGATAGTTGGTCTGATGCTATTGTGGTTTTTGATGGCATTGAGGCGGGTTGGGATTTGATTGGCCCGGCAACGCTGCGCCGTACCCTTGATGGCACACTCCATTTGCTTTGGACACGCTGGACACAATTGCCAGAGATGCAGTCAGTTGCCCTGGCATATGCGCGCTCTGAGGATAATGGCCAGACATGGTCTGAGCCGGAGATTGTGACAGAGGAGCCGTTACTGGGCAGTGCGCTTTTGGGTGTGCAGGAGCGGTTTGTACATCGCACATGGACTGGTTTGATAGACGGCCGTCCCGTAATCTGGCATCAATTTTCTGAAGACGGTGGCATTACCTGGAGCGCCGCAGGGCGTATTGTAGACCCTGGTCTGATTTCTGGCCCAACTGCGCTCATTGCCGACCAGAATGAAAACCCTTTGATTGTGCAACTAGCGGAAACGAACAGTGGTCAGTTGGTATTGCAGGAATGGGTCTGGGCAGCCGATCGGTGGGTTGCTGGTGAAAGAAGGGATTTGCAGAATACGGCCGTAAATGCCGATTCGATTGCTGCCCTTGCTGCCCCCGATGGCCAGATTGCTGTATTGTATGGTAGCCTGATTTCCCAAAATGCCACGTTAACAGACGAAATTATTTATACCAGCCGACAATGGCTTGTTGAAGAAACGGATATTACCCGGACTCCGCTGCCCACCATTACCCCAACACCGGAAATAGTGCCCACAGAAACGCCAATTCCGCCACCAACGCCAACGCCAACGGCCACGTTGGCTCCTGTGCAAAATGCTGGCCCGCTTAGCGGTAGTTCTGGTGGCATTATTGTAGGGGTTGTCGTTGCCATTGTGCTGGTTGTTGTTATTTTCACATTTGGCTGGCGTATTACCCGCGCCAAGTAAGGTGCATCTTAAGAGTGAAACAGTACTATCTAGACCGTACCAACCACGCCAACTTCAGTTGGCTGGGGGATGTGAGTATACCCACGAAATCTGGTACGCCCTTAATTTTGCCATTTAGCTTTTGTATAAAAAACGAAAGGAGTTACAACTCATGAAACGTATCATTGTGGCTGGTTTGTTTACCTCATTTATTGCTTTGGTTGGCGTTAGCTCGGTTTTTGCTGCACCGCCAGCTTATATTGATCCGAACACGGGTGGCATGTTAGCACAGGCGCTTATTGTTGTGTTGGGTATGCTGACCGGGGTTTGGTTCTTTTTTGCCAACCGTATCAAGATGTATTTCAATCGCATGATGCGTGATCGCCGGGGTAATAATGAGCCAGTAGTTCAGGAAGTTGTAACACCTGAGACTCCTCAAGAGAACAACGTCCAATAAGTTGGACTTTTCATCGCACAAACATTGTTTGTGCCCGTGCTTGCCGAAAAGCACAGAAAACCAGATTATCAACATAGATGGCTGTTTTCGGTAAGCACGCGGTGCATTCCTCGATTATTTCACCACTGCTTTTCGCTGCTGCCAATTAAACAATCAAAAAAAACAGAAGATAAACATGCGTGTAGTGATTATTGGCTTGGATGCCTTTGAACCAAGACGTTTTGAACGGTTGTATGAAGAAGGGCGTGTGCCAAATTTGGCACGGTACGTGGATGTGAATGCGTATGCCCGTTTTGCTGTGTCTAACCCGCCGCAGAGCGAGGTTTCCTGGACAAGTATTGCCACCGGATTAAATCCAGGTGGGCATGGGATGTTTGATTTTGTCCATCGGAATCCAGCGAATTATGCGTTGAATGTGTCGCTGTTGCCTACCAAGAGCGGCTTTGGCGGCACGCAGTTTGCGGAACCTTTTTCGGCGAAGACGATTTTTGACCAGGCGGTGGCGCAGGGTTATCCGGCCACGGCTTTGTGGTGGCCAGCGTTGTTCCCGGCGCGCATAAAATCGCCCGTGCGGTCGCTGCCGGGGTTGGGTACGCCAGATTTGCTGGGCAGATTGGGTGTGGGCACGCTGTTTACCACAAATCGGGACATGGCTAAGGCAAACGGCCGTAAAACCCCCGTAGCCATCCTAGAGAAAATAGGGAACAAAAAATACAAGTCTGTGGTGACTGGCCCCATGCGCAAATCTGGTGGCGAGGTGAAGCCCGTTGCCCACGATCTGATTGTGGAGCAAACTGGCAGCGACACCGTGCAGGTGACGGTTGAAAAGCACCGGCTGGAGCTGCGTTTAGGCGAGTGGAGCCCCATTTTGGAGCTAAAGTTCAAGATTGGCTTTTTGGTTTCGCTGCCCAGCATTACCCAACTCATTTTGACCCAGGTTGGGGATGAAATTAGTGTTTATGCGCTGCCGCTGCAAATTCATCCGCTGCGTTCTGCCTGGCATTACGGCACCCCCACCAATTTTGTGAAGGATTCCTGGAAAAATGCCGGGCCATTCCTCACGGTGGGTTGGCCGCAAGATACCACCGCGCTGGAAGATGGCTTCATTGAGGATGACCATTTTATTCGGCTGTGCGAATCTATTGTGACAACCCGTGAGCGGGTGCTGATGCACCATCTGAACTCATTTACGGAAGGTGTGCTGGGCTGTGTGTTCGATACGCTGGACCGGATGCAGCACATGTTCTGGCGGGATCGACCGGATTTAATTGATGAGTGGTATGTAAAAATGGATGCGCTGGTAGGGCGAGTCGAGCAAAAGCTTGAGGCCAAAGGAATCAAAGATACCACGAAGCTGGTGGTAATTTCTGATCATGGCTTTACCGATTTTGGCCAGAAGGCGCACCTGAATCGTTGGTTGCAAACGCATGGGTACCTTTCGGCGAAAACGGCCGTTTCCCACGGCAGTTTTAGCGATGTGGACTGGAGCCAAACCCAGGCGTACGGTATTGGCCTAAACAGCTTGTATCTAAATTTAAACGGCCGTGAAGGCAAAGGCATTGTGCAGGTTGGTGAGCAGGAAAATCTGCTAAACAAATTGTGCGATGAGCTGTTACAGTGGGAAGCGCCCAACGGCCAAAAAGTGGTCAACAAAGTTTGGCGCAACAAAGATGCATTCGACGGGCCGTTGGCTTCATATGGCCCGGATGTGATGGTGGGCTTTGCTCCTGGCTTTCGCGCTTCATCCCAAACCGGCTTGGGCGCTTGGGAGGAAGAGGCGGTGGAGCCAAACACTGATCATTGGGGAGCCGACCATTGCATTGACCCCAACGCCGTGCCGGGCGTGCTGTTTTGCAGCCACGGTCTGGGCAATTTCCCCAACCCGTCTTATCGGGACATCCCCATGTTAACCATTGGTTCCAAGCCAGATGCCAGCGGTTCGGCTCCGCCGCCAACCTCTAGCGGTACGGAATCTGACGAAGTGATTGAAGAAAGGTTAAAGAGCCTTGGCTACCTCTAATGTAACTCCAAAAACGGCCGTAACTCCGGCCGAACAACCTGCTCCTCCCAAGCGCGGCATGAACCGGGCCACGCTGTGGATTGTCTTTGCTGCGGCTGTGTTCCCCACGCATTTGTGGTCGCTGGTAGATTTTTTACGCGAGTACCCGGCCTGGATCAAGCGAATGAACACGACCGAACTGTTAGGATCGTTTTCTTATGTGATGGGTGTTTTTGCTTTGCCCGATGCCATTGTGCTGTTTTTGGGCGTGGTGGTGCTGGCGCTCATTTTGCCCTACCGCTTTTTCCGCGAAAAGTTTGCTGCTTTGGGGAGTGCGCTGGCTTTGATTACGGCCGTTTGGTTCATCATCTTCCACTCATTCCCAAAATGGCTGGAGATGCGCCAAATGGTGCCGTTGGGCTTGTGGGCGATTAGCTACTTGCTGGTTTTAGGCATCGCCTACGTTCAAATCTTGCGCAATCCCAAAGCCGAAGCCCTGGTAGACAATTTTATGCAGCGGGCCGTGACGCTGGCCGCACTTTACCTGTTTATTGATTTTCTGAGCCTGATCAACGTACTGATTCGCAACTTCTAGCTGAGGTTTTCTCGTGACTAAAATGAATCGCCGCACATTTTTAAAGCTGCTGCCCACTGTGCCATTTTTCAGGGTAGCCTGGCCAGCTGTAGAAACGGCCGTACAAAACAAAATTAATCCTGCCCAAAGCAGCGACCAACCAAACATCCTGTTCCTCGTCTTCGACACCCTAACGGCACAGCAGATGTCACTTTACGGCTACAATCGGGACACTACCCCCAACATGGCTCGCTTCGCCGAAAAATCAGCGGTGTTTCACAAGCACGTGGCTGGCGGCAACTTCACTTCCCCTGGCACCAGCACCCTCATGACTGGCACCTACCCCTGGACACATCGCGCCATCCAACTGCATGGCTTGGTACACGAGGAATTTGTGCAGAAAAACATTTTCTCGATGATGCCAGAAAACTATCATACCGAAGCATACACCCACAACTTGCTGGTGATGTCGCTTTTGCACCAATTCCGGGGCGATTTAGATCTCTTCAAAAAGACCCGCGAACTTTGTTTGCACGATGGTCAATTTTCAGACCGGCTATTTTTTGAGGATTACACGAATGCCTTTTGGGCAGAAACGACTGCCTTGCAGGGTGGCGCAACACCGCCCGGTGCTTTATTCCTCTCCCTGTTAGACCGATTTGCCAACTTTGCCGAAACGCGCAGCTTTGAGCAAGAGTTAGCCGAACTGTATCCACGAGGCATTCCCAATTTGCATTCGCTTTCATTTTTACTAGAAGATGCCATTGATTGGATACAAGAACAGGTTGTTACCATGCCCCAACCATTCATGGGTTATTTCCATCTGTTGCCGCCGCACGAGCCTTACGCGGCTCGCGCCGACTTTGTGGATATTTTCACCGATGGCTGGCAGCCTACTGAAAAACCGAAGTTGTTTGGCTCCCAAAATATGCCGCAAGCGGCCCTCAACCGAGAGCGACGCCTGTATGATGAGTATTTGGCGTTTACGGATGCGGAATTCGGCCGTTTAATGGATAACCTGGAGCAGAAGGGCGTTTTGGACGACACCTACATCATCCTCACCAGCGATCATGGTGAACTATTCGAGCGTGGCATTCGTGGTCATGTCACCCTGACACTGTATGAAGGGCTCACCCATGTGCCGCTGCTTATTCATAAGCCAGGCCAGCAAACGCGTGAAGATGTGTTCCAACGCACCAGCGCCACCGATATTCTGCCCACGCTCATGCAGTTAACTGGCCAGCCCGTACCAGATTGGTGCGAAGGAGCCGTGCTGCCCACCTTTGGCGGCCCAGAAGCCCAGGCGGATCGCTTTGTCTACTCGGTAGAAGCCAAAAGCAATCCTAAATATGCAGCTTTAACGGAAGCGACCGTAGCGATGTACCAGGATGATCTGAAGTTGATCCGTTACTTTGGTTACACGGACGAAGACAAATTGGAATTGTATAACCTGGCAGATGATCCTGAAGAGTTAAACAATCTCTATGAGAGCGAAACCGGGTTAGCAAGCGACCTGACAACGGCGCTAAAAGATAAGATTTATGCTGAAAATGCACCTTATCGCCGTGAATAAATCCAACCACTTTATTTGCACTTTTTGACTGCCATTCCCGCGCAAGTGGGAATCCACTGAGGAAATTATTAGATGATTGCACATGTACAAAACTTATTCCAATTTCGCGAGCTAATTGGCATGTGGGCCTTCCGAGAGATTCGGGTGCGCTACAAGCAGTCGCTGTTGGGCGCAGCCTGGGCTGTGCTACAGCCGCTGGCGCTGATGCTCATGTTTACTTTTGTTTTTTCCCGCATTGCCCGGATTCCAACAGACCAACCGTACCCAATTTTTTCGTATACGGCATTGCTGCCCTGGACACTGTTTGCTACTTCCATCAGCTTTGGGGTGAATTCGCTCATCAACAACATGAATCTGGTGACCAAAACATACTTCCCGCGCGAAGTGTTGCCGCTGGGTGTGATTGGTGCAGCGCTGTTTGATTTTCTCATTGCTTCCAGCATTTTTGTGCTGCTGATGATTTATTACAAAGTGCCGATTACGATTCATTTTTTGTGGATTCCGGTGTTTTTGGTTATTCAGATTTTCTTGATGTTGGGTATTATTTTGATTGGTTCAGCGTTGACAGTTTTTTACCGGGACGTGCGGTTTATTGTTCCGTTGGGTCTGCAATTGTGGATGTATGCCACGCCAATTATTTATCCACTTAAACTGGTGGAAGAAAATCTGCCTCAATTCCGCACGCTTTACGCGTTGAATCCAATGGTGGGCATTGTGGAATCGTACCGGGATGTGATTTTGGAAGGTGTGCCGCCGAATTTTAGTGATTTGGGTTTGGCAGCGGCCGTTTCTATCATTCTATTTATTGTGGCGTATATTATCTTTAAGCGCCTGGAAGTTTTATTTAACGATCTCATTTAATTGTTGCCATTTAGGGTAAACGTTTTCTGGTTGCCAGGTTAAGATGTTTTGCAACCTGGAAAGCGTATATCTTTGCTACAACAACGACGACATCTGCCAATGAATCGGCAGTTCTTTGTAGGAGGCATGGATGAAACCTGCTGTAAGATTTGAGAATGTGACAAAACGGTATGAGCTGGGGACTGGCCAAACCAGTATCAAGCGAATTCTGATGAAGCCGTTTAGAAAAAATAGTGTCCCGGATAGCCAGATTTTGTGGGCTTTGCGGGATGTGAATTTTGAGATTCCACCAGGTTCGGCGTTGGGGTTGGTGGGGCCAAATGGCTCTGGTAAAACAACCTCGCTAAAGCTGCTGTCCAAGATCACGTTTCCGACGTCGGGGAAGGTGCATATTAACGGCCGTATCTCCGCGCTCATCGAATTGGGGGCAGGCTTTCACCCAGACCTCACCGGGCGGGAAAATGTTTATTTGAACGGCACTATCCTCGGCATGAAAAAAGAGGAAATTGATAAGCGATTTGACCAAATTGTAGATTTTTCCGGCATTGAGCGATTCATTGACACGCCCGTCAAGCGTTACTCGTCCGGTATGTACGTGCGGCTGGGCTTTTCTGTGGCGGCGCACGTGGAGCCAGACGTGCTGCTGGTGGACGAGGTTTTGGCAGTGGGCGATGCCCAATTCCGCCAAAAATGTGCCCGCCGCATTGAAGAGCTGCAAGCAATTGGCACCACCATCGTTTTTGTGGCTCACAATCTGTACCTGGTGCGCAGCGTGTGCGACAAGGCGGTTTTCTTGCTCAAGGGCGTCGTGCAGGAGCAGGGCGATGTGGACGGGGTGCTAAACACCTACGAAAATTGGCTGATCAAACAACAAATTGAGCAGGGTGGCGCACCCGCTGCGGCTATGCGAGGCAAAATTGACGGCCATTCGCAGGATGTGGCGATTCAGCAAATTGAAATGCGCAACCTGAACAGCGGTTCCAACGAAGATTTCAATTATGACGATCCGGCCGAAATTCGGGTGCATTACAAGACGGAAAAACCCATTCAAGATCCCAATTTGGTGGTGCGCATTACCCGCGCCGATGGCGCTACGGCCGCCATGATTCGCACGGCCGATTATGGCCTGAAGCTGGATGACTTGGAAGGCGAAGGCGTCATTTCGATAAAAATGGACCAGCTTCAGCTGGCCACGGGCGGTTACGTGCTAAATGTGTCGCTGCTGGGACCCATTGACGGCGTGGCGCTGGCCTGGGGCAACTCCCGCTGGGTTCAGGTGTCTGGCATTAGCCTGGGGCATGAAGAAAGCAGCGGTGTGTTTGTGCCCAATATTGCTGGCGCACACGTTGAGGGACAAGCCTCCCGGCAGCGTTTTGGAGAACCTTCGCGGTTGTAAAACCACTAGGCGGCGCTACGATTATTTGAGACTGGCGGCTAGAGAGTGGAGACTGGAACAAGCTCTAATCTCCGGTCTCCAGTCTCTAGCTTTTTATGTGAGAAAATGACTGGTTTAACCGAGACAGCTCCAACTGAAACGGCCGTTTCCACCCCCACCAACCTGCGCGTTGCTTACGTCATGCAAAATGTGGGCGTAGATTTGGCGGCTGAAGTGGGCCAGATGATGCTCATTCGCCAAACCATTCAGGGCTTGGAGCAGCGCGGCCACACGGTAGATTTGCTTAATTTGCAGGGACGTGATGTGGTGGCGTACGCTAATTTGGCAGATTTGCGGGAACAGTGGCGGTTGGCGTTGGGTTGGAGTGGCAAACGGCCGTATCAACTCTTCGAAGGCGCACTGCGGCGGGTGCATGGCGCGTTAAAATTGCCTTACCTGGCTGGCTTCGACTCCCGCCGCTTTTACGAAGCGTGCCTGCGGGCGCTGCCCAACTACCAAATTTGCCACGAATATGCTGGCTTGCTCAGCGTGGGCGCCGCCTACGCTAGCCAAAAAACCAACACCCCCTTTGTGCTAACCGTAGATGCCGACCTGCTGCTGGAAGCCGACGTGATGGGCAACCCCATCACCGGTACGCGCCGCCGCGCTGCCCAGTGGGCAGCCAGCAAAAGCTATGCGCTGGCAGATCAAATTGTGACCGTTTCTGACCCGACCAGAGAAAATTTGATTGAAAATTGGGGTGTTCCGGCCGAAAAAATCAAGGTCATTCCCAATGGTGTCAACGTGGCCCATTTTCAGCAGCCAGTGGACACGGCTCAGGTTCGGGCTGAATTTGGCGTAACGGACGCACCCGTCATCATGTTTGTCGGTGGCTTCCAGATGTGGCACGGGCTGGACAAGCTGCTGGAGGCTATGGCGCTGGTGATAAACGTGCTGCCAGAAGCGCGGCTGCTGCTGGTGGGGGATGGCCCGGCACGGCCGTTTGTGGAAGAAAATATTTACCGCCTGAATCTGGAAAAACAGGTGACCATCACTGGCTTTTTGCCCCATGCTCGCATTCCTCAACTTTTGGCTGTGGCCGATGTGGTGACAGTGCCATACCCGAAACTGCCGCAGGAAATGTGGTTTTCGCCGCTAAAGCTGTACGAATACATGGCAGCGGGCAAGGCAATTGTCGCTTCCAGCGCCGGGCAAATTAAAAATGTCATTCGGCACAATGAAAATGGTTTGCTAGTAACACCTGGCGTTGTGGCAGATTTGGCGGATGCTTGTTTGCACCTGCTGCAAAATCAGGCAGATCGTACCCGATTGGGGCAAGCGGCCCAGCACGAAGCGGAAACAGAACACGCCTGGTCGCGCCAAATTGAGCGGTTGGAGCTGGTGTATGAAGCTGCTTTGGGGGATCGGTAGTTTTATGTCTGGCATGGTACCTTCTTCACAAACTACTTCGGCATCTTCTTCGGTAGAACGGCCGTTTCCCCTCAAATCACGCTGGCTAACCACCCAAACCATGCTGCTGCTGATGACATTATTGGAGCTGGTTTGGCTAGCTGGCATTTGGGTAACCGGCGCAACGGCTGCCACGCATAAGTTGTTCCTTTTGATGGGAGTCACCATCATTTTGGGAGCGGCGGTGCTGCTTATGCCCGATCGGTTCCTGGCCTGGATTCCGTTGGAAAACGGCCGAATCGCCACAGTCGAAGCGCGCATTTTGCTGGTGGCGGGGCTGCTGCTGGGCATCATCCTCATCTATTTTGCCGCCGAGCAGCGGGTGTGGACCTTTGATGAAGAGGGTAATTTGCGGGCAGCTACGGCCGTTGCCAATGATGGTATCCGAGCACTCTTTGAAAATTACGACCGACGCCCCTGGCTGGGCAAGCAGCATCCGCCGCTCGTGCCCATCATGTATGGCCTGGTCATGAACCTGTTGGGCACCTCGCAACTGGCCGGGCGCACCGTCACCGTGCTGTTTGCCCTGGGAAATGGGCTGCTCACCTACTTCATTGGCCGTCGCCTGTTCGATCGCCGAAGTGCGCTGCTAGGGGGCTTGCTGCTGTTCAGCTTCCCGTTGGTGTTTCGCCTGGGCGCGGCGGCAATGGTGGAAACCGCCCTCACCTTCTTTTTTACGTTGACCGCGCTGCTAACCTTAAGATTGGCCGAAAAACCGACCATTGGCCGCCTACTGTTGGTAGGATTAGCCATCGGCGCGGGGTTGCTTTCCAAATACACAATGGTTTTTGTGCTACCGTTGGTGTTCGGCATCATTATGGTGCAGCAATCATTCAAGCAGGCGGTGCGCTATTTGGGGGTGATGGGTCTGGTTGGAGCCATGTTGCTGGCAGGCTGGCTTCTGTTTGCCAATCAGCTAGATGTGCTTCAGCAGCAGTTGGCCACGGTGTGGGAATACGCGGGGCTGGTACTTACCAATGAATACGGCCGTCGCGTACTCTTTGAATCCATGACCAACCGTCTGCCTTCTGGCCTAGGCGTGTATAACCTGCCTTTGCTGGCATTAGGCACCGTTTTTGTGCTCAATCGGCGGCAAAAAGCAGACTGGATTTTACTCATTTGGATTTTGAGCGTGTGGCTACCGTTGTCTCTCACCTTGCCCGACCACCGCTACTTTTTGCCCTCGTTTCCCGCGCTGGCGCTGCTGGCGGGGCTGGGTTTGCAGCAAATCCCCACCGGGAAGCTGACGTCAGGAACCGTGCGCGGTTTGTTGCTATCGCTGTTGTTGGCGGCCAGCACTTTGTATTTGTATGTAGATTGGGTTCGAGCAGTCGAACTCTTTGAATAAAAACGGTAATGGTGAGATGAAAAAGTTAACCTTGTTTTTGTTATTATTGGCAGGCATTTTGTGGGGAACGGCCGTTTCCACCGCACAAGCCCAAGACGAATCACTGCTATGGACAGTTCCCCGGCTGCTTTCCACCCCCGGTATTTTTGAAACCAGTGAAACCGAGATAATTTCAGACCCACACGGCTTTGTCCACCTGTTCTGGACTGAAACCAACCCAGATGATGACATCACCTCCATTCAATATGCCACCTTCGACGGCGTTGCCTGGTCACAGCCAAACGATGTGTATGCCTCCGCGCCGGATATTGATATTGTCACGTTTGCCGCCGCCTTGGGGCAGGATGGTACCCTGCATCTGACCTGGTCAGAGGGCAACACTGGCCCCATCTTTTACACACATGCGCCAGCTTTGGAAGCGTATACCGCCCGCGCTTGGGAGCGTCCCATCTCCTTTGGCTTTCCCGCCTATCGCATGAAGCTGGTAGTTGATAGCAAAAACGTTCTCCACATGATGTTTATCAACTTTTACGGTCAGGAACCGGGCGTTTATTACACACGCTCAGAAGATGTGGGTGAAACCTGGATTCCTAGCGTCTGGATTGACCCTGATATTCCAACCTATGACACACCTAACGTCATCAAATTCTTAATAGATGATACCGATACTTTACATGCTTCCTGGTATTATGCTGCCACGGATCTTTCCAGCCCGTTAGGCGAATGGGTTCGATACGTCAACTCCTTTGATGGTGGGCATACCTGGAATTCACCATTTACCGTGGACAGGGCAGATGAAACTGTAGATGAACTGCGTCAGCCATATCCCGGTTTGGCAATCGCAGGCAATACGGTTCACATGGTTTATGCCGGTAACGCCACAACCCAGCGAGAACACCGATACTCGCTGGATAATGGCAAAACCTGGAGCGAAACCAAGCGCGTGATGGGCAATTTGCAGGGTCAGGCGCTGGGTGACGGCTTTGCCACCGACAGCCTGGGACGTCTGCACTTTTTTGGCCAGATTCGTTGGCCGCAGGGTGTATACCACACCATTTGGGATCCAGCCGACCCCGAAGCGGGCTGGAGCGAACCCCTCATGGCGTACAAAATCTCGTCTAGCCCGGAGGAAGGGCGTGAAGGACGATACCACGCCCACTCTGTGCGGGCTGGCACCATCAATGGCAATATTCTGGTAGTGACTTTTACCGATGAAGCTACCGGCCCGCTGTATGTAATCTGGCGCAAGCTGGACGATGTGCCAGAGGTTGCGCCTCTGCCAATGCCCTCGGCGACCCCAACCCCAGAAGCTACTGCAACGCCAGCCGCAGATGTAACGCCCACGCCAACACCACCCCCGTTTGCGGGTACTGATTTGGCAGTGCCAGAAGCTCCGCCGAATGCTGGTATGGGTATTTGGATAGGCGTTTTGCCGACGCTGCTGCTAGTTGGGGGGCTGGTTGGCTTTCGGTTTTATCGCATGCGGAATTCATAAAATTTTCCTCTTGGAGGCGACCTGAAAATGCAAGATATGATTCAAACGGTGCAAAACCGACTGTTGGCAAAACAAAAAGAGATGAAGAAAGATCGACTGCGCCGACGGCACAATCCAGATGGAACCTCGGTGCCAATTTTTTTGGTGGGATGCGGCCGTTCTGGCACGTCTATGTTCATTTGGCAGCTGGATAAATCATGGCAAATTAAACTTTACAACGAAGACCACCCAGACGCCTTCGATGAATACCGTCTGCGCGATTTTAACGTGGTGGCACGCCTGACTAAGGCAAGCATGGCTCCGTTTACCTTGTTTAAACCCATTTTGGACACAGTGCAAACAATGGAACTGCTGGATCATTTCCCTGGCTCTAAATCAATTTTTGCTTTTCGTCACTACACCGATGTAATTAACTCCTCGCTGAAAAAGTTTGGCACGTACAACCGCCTGAACCATGTGAAGGGATGGATGACGGAAGATTTTGCCGAATTTGCCGTGTGCCCACCGCCTGAGGTTAGCAAAGAGGTCGTTCGTGCTTTGTGGGCTGATGACCTATCGCCGCAAGAAGGGGCCGCGTTGTACTGGCTGTTTTACAACCGGCTTTAC
Source organism: Ardenticatenaceae bacterium (assembly GCA_020634455.1). Lineage (GTDB taxonomy): Bacteria > Chloroflexota > Anaerolineae > Promineifilales > Promineifilaceae > Leptofilum. Next base: position 718,755 of record JACKBQ010000002.1, read on the forward strand.
TATGATTTGGGTCTACACGACGACAAGCGTACCATCTTGATTCGGTACGAGACGCTGGTGACGGAGCCTCGCGAGCAGTTTGAGAAGGTGATTGCCTTTTTGGGCGCAAAGTTTGAAGAAGAGATGGTGGAGGGCGTCCACGCCAAATCTATCAATAAAAATGATCCGCCACCGCTGCGCCCAACCATTATGGAGGCGTGTGAGGCGTTGTATGAGCAACTGTCGCAACATGCGGCATAAAATTGTTATTGAGCATTTATGAAAATTGCATTGCTAACCCACAAGTTAAAGCCGCCGCTGATTGGCGGGGTGGATGTGTACACTGACCGTCTGGGGCGGGGGCTGCTGCGTCTGGGGCATGAGGTGGTGTACCTGGCGTTTGATTCGTCGGGTGATGGCGCTGAGGTTGTTGTGAAGCCAGATGTGCATGATGATGGTACGGCCGTTCACCGCATTCTCTTCAATTTTGATTCCCTACCCAAAGAGACGTTCGACACGGTGTACAACCCGGAAATGGGACGGGTCACCCGCCAAATTCTGGCCGCCGAAAAGCCCGATTTTGTCATCATTCTCAACTTTTACATGCTGACGCTGGCAACGGTGGAAGCCGCCAAATCGCTGGGGATTCCGGTGGCGCATGTGGCGACCGACTTTGTGCCGGTCTGCCGCTGGGGCACCTTCATGCGCTGGGATAACCGCACCTGCGAGGTGGGCGAATCGGTGCAGACGTGTGCCTCTTGCTTTATTTCGCATCGCTCTCTGGGCAAGGTGATGGGAAGCGTGATGGAAAAACTGCCGGAGCCGACGGTGCTGAACTGGGCCGCAAAGAATCCGCGTTTGCCGCATCCTTTGGGAGCGGTACGGCCGTTCCTCAACCACGCCGCAGTGATGCAAAAAAGATTGGACCGGATACGGCCGTTGCGCCAGCAAATTGACCTCGTCCTGGTACCCACCCGCTTTACCGAAAAAACATTTATTGAAAATGGTTTTTCCCCAGAACAGATACATTTTCTGCCCTTTGGCGTGGATGTGGACAGCCCCCTGGCCAGCACACCCAAAACCAAATCAGACCACGTGCGCTTTATGTTTTTGGGCCGCTTGCAGCCTTACAAAGGGCTGCATCTGGTGCTGGAAGCGTTTAACAATTTGCCAAATGCCGGGGGCGCAACGCTCACCGTTTACGGCGCGCCCGACGGCCACGACGCCTACTTTGCTAACTTGCAGCAAATGATGGACGCCAATCCACGCATCCATTTTGCTGGTCTTATCCCGCCCACTGAACTGGCTCGCGCCTTTGCCGACGCCGATATCTTCTTGCTGCCCTCCACCTGGCACGAAAACAGCCCGCTTATATTGCTAGACGCGCTGCAATCCAAAACCCCCGTGCTGGCCAGCGACATCGGCGGGGTGAGCGGCATTGTGGAACATAACCGCAACGGCCTGCTGTTCCCCCGTGAAGATGTGGCCGCGCTGCGCCAAGAGATGCAGAGGCTGATTGATCAGCCCGCGCTCATTGACAAACTTCGGGCAGGCAGCAATTTACCCAGTATCGAATCGTATGCCCAAACAATTGTGGAAAAAATGGCCTCGTTTTTGCCAAACCAGGCAGGTGTGGTATGAGCAAAGCGTTGGTTGTGGGTGGCAATGGCTTCATTGGGGCGCACCTGGTGCAAAAGCTGGTGCAGATTGGCTGGGACGTGACGGTGCTGCACAAATATGAACAGCCGCGCTACAGCACCATGCCAGATGCCGTACGCTTTTTGCGTGGCGATCTCACCCAAGAATCGCTGTTAGCAGAGGCTGTAGCCGGGCAGGATGTGGTTTTTCATTTGCTGTGGACCACAACGGCGATCCATGAGGTGGCCAACCGCGATCCGGCAGCCGATGTGCAGGCCAATTTGGTGCCCACCATCCATCTGATGGAGGCGTGTCGCGCGGCTGGGGTGGGGCGGCTGGTTTTCACATCATCGGGGGGGACTGTGTACGGCCGTACCCAGATCGCCCCCATTCCCGAAGACCATCCCAACAACCCTGTTACCGCCTATGGCGTTAGCAAGCTGGCCGTCGAGAAATATTTGCAGATGTTTCACCATTTGCACGGGCTGGATTTTGTTGTTTTACGGCCGTCTGTGCCTTATGGCCCGTACCAAAATCCTCTGGCGCGGCAAGGGGCAGTTGCCGTATTTTTATATCGCGTAGCCAAAGGGCTGCCCCTCACAATCTGGGGTGATGGCAGTGTCACCCGCGACTATTTTTACATCTCCGATTTGGTGGATGCATTGATTTTAGGCAGTACCCAACCGATAAACAGCCAGCGCATCTTCAATCTTGGCGGAGCCGAAGAAGTGTCCTTGAACCATCTCATTGCCCTGGCCGAAGAGACGGTGGGGCGCAAGGCAGTCGTTACCTACCAACCCGCCCGCGACTTCGACGCCCCTCGCGTGCTGCTGGACACAACCCAGGCAGAAACCATGCTAGGCTGGCAGCCGAAAGTGCCAATGAAAGATGGTTTGGCTAAAACTTGGGAGTGGATGCAGGACACTATTTTATAGAATTCACCGCTGAGTTCGCGGAGAGCGCAGAGAAAAAACATCAAAAAACTCAGCGTTCTCCGCGCCCTCAGCGGTAAAAAAATTGAGTAGACTATGACGAAACCGAACATTCTTTTGCTAACCATTGATACTTTACGCGCCGACACGCTGGGCTACGCAGGCTACCACAAACCAATCACCCCCAACATTGACAAACTGGCCTCACAAGGAATTCGTTTTACGCAGGCGATTACCCCCGGCTCGTGGACGCAGGCGGCGTTCCCCGGCATCATCACCTCCACTTACGCCTGCATGTACGGGGGCTGTTTGGGGCGATTGTCACCAGAACGGCCGTCTCCCGTCAAAATTATGGGGGATGAAGGTGGGTATGAAACGGCCGCATTCTCCACCAGCCCCCTCCTCAGCCGCACCTACGGCTACGACCGTAAATTCCAACGCTTCAACGACCTGAATCCCGGCGAAAAAAGCCCCAAAATTCGCGGCGTCAAAGGCGGGCAAGCCCTGCTGCGCCAGCCAATCGTTCACCAGCTAGTGAAGTTGTTTGGCCAAAATTGGCGGCCACCCAAACTGTACGCCACCGCCGCAGAGCTAAACGAGATGGCCATGCCCTGGCTGGAAAGCGTCAATGAGCCATTTATGGCCTGGCTGCACTACATGGACGTGCATTGGCCCTACCACCTGGAAGACACGCTCACCAAGCCCAAAGAGATTGCCGACGCCTGGGCCGACCTCTCTCACCTGCATGAGGTGAACTGGTACGGCGCGCCCGTTTCGCCAGAACAAAAAGCACGCTACGTGCGCCTGTACGAAGAAGCCATCGCTTACACTGATGCCCAAATTGGCAAGCTGATGGATTTTCTGGATGAAACGGGGCTGGCGGAAAACACCGTCGTCGTGCTGGTTTCTGATCACGGCGAAGAGTTTATGGAGCGGCGGCATTGGGGGCACGTGGAGCTGAATTTGTACGACGAAATCCTCAAAGTGCCGATGCTGATGCGCATCCCCGGCGTGGCGGGCAATCAGGTAATTGGCCAGCAAGTAAGCACCATGGACATCATGCCCACGCTGCTGGAGCTGGCTGGCTGTCGCATCCCGGAAAAGGTGCTGGGCAAAAGCCTGGTGCCGCTGTGGGATGGCAATCCGGCCGATTATGGTGTGGAAATTGCTATCGGTGAACGTTGGCGCGACACTTCGCACATGATTGCAATTCGCACCGAGGAGTACAAGTACATTTGGGATGATGCCAAGCCCGACCAGCCGTTGCTGTTTGACCTGCGCCAAGACCCCGCCGAGCAGCACAGCATCGCCGCCGACCATCCAGATGTGGTGCAAACGTTGCATCAGCACGTGGAAGCCCAGCTAGAGCGGATGCGCAGCACGGCTCCGGCCGAAGCGTCCAAAGAACCGGTGCTGGACGAAGAAATTGTCGAGCGCCTACGCGGTTTGGGGTACGTGGAATAAGTTTATGCGCATTTTGTTTATCACGGCTTATTTTCCGCCTTGCCAGTATGGTTGGGGTTACATGCGCATTTGCGAGCAGGTGGCAGATGGCCTGGCTGAACGCGGCCACGACGTGGCGGTGCTGACCAGCACCTACCAGGATGGCCCGGAAGTGAAGCCGTACCCGGTTTTCCGCCACCTCACCATCGAGCCGGATTGGTTGTTGCCCGATTCCCCAGCGAAGCAGTTTTTCTTTGGCCGAAAGCAGCGGGAGAAAACGGCCGTTTCTCACCTCCATCAAACAATCCAACAATTCAAACCTGATGTGCTGTTCGTCTGGGACGCTTTTGGCTTGTCTGATGTGATGCTGCGCGAAGCGGAACAATCTGGTATTCCAGTTGCTTACTATTTTGCCAACTATCTCCCGGAATTCCCCGGCGGCTACGTGCATTACTGGTCGTCGGCCAACAGCCACCCACTGGTGAAACTGGCCAAACTGCCCATGTCGCTGCTGGCCAAAGCGATGCTGGCCCAGGAAGGCAAGCCCATCAAGCTAAAGTACCAACACACCATCAGCGTGAGCGATTACGTGCGGCAGCGGTTGCTCTCGCAAAACCTCATCGGTGCAGATGCGATTGTGGCTCCCAATGCGGTGGATTTGGCCATGTTTAGCGGCGAACCGCGTCAGCCGGAACCCAATGCGACTCTGCATTGTCTGGTAGCAGGCCGTGTGGCCTCAGAGAAGGGAATTCACACCATTTTGCACGCCTTTGGCCATTTGCATGAAAAGGGTCAGCTGCGAAATATTTCGCTAACCATTTTGGGCAAAGGGCCAGATGAATATAAGGAACATCTTAAGCAATTGGTGGTACGGTACCAGCTAGAAAAGTTTACAATTTTCGCTGACCCCGTCCCCATCGAAGCCATGCCATCTATTTTGGCCGAACATGATTTACTGCTGCTGCCATCCGAGTGGGATGAGCCGCTTTCTTGCTCTATGCTGGAAGCAATGGCGGCAGGCTTGATGGTGATTGGCACCACGCGCGGCGGCAGCGGCGAAGCGCTTTTTCATGGCAAAACGGGCCTGACGTTTAAAGATAGCCAGCCAAAGGCGCTGGCAGAGCAGCTTTTGGCCGTGATGCGTGACCATCGGCTGGTGGCGCGTTTGGCGGCAGCGGGGCAGGTCGAGGTGGAAACCAATTTCAACATGGATGTTTCGGTTTCCCGTATTGAAGATTATTTAGCGGAACTGGTTGGGGTGAAAACGGCCGTTGCCAATGCTCCAACCTGAGATTACCAAAGTTATTGAATGAATATCCTTTTTTTATCTCGCTGGTATCCTTTCCCGACGAACAACGGCTCCAAACTGCGGGTGTTTCACCTGCTGCGAGCGTTGGCGGCGCAGCATTCAGTTACGCTCCTCAGCTTTCGTGAGCAGCAAGAGGTTGTGGATACGGCCGCTCCGGAAATTCGTTCCCTTTGCCGCGAGATTCACACGGTGCCCTGGCCCCAATTCAACCCTACCAGCGGCACGTCCATTGCGGGCTTATTCAACCCCAAACCACGCTCTGTTCTAGATAGTTACTCCCCAGAAATGGCTGAGAAGATTCAGCAGCTCATTGCCCAGAACCAGTTTGATGTGATTATTGCGTCGCAGGTGGGCACGGCGGGATACGGCCGTAACTTCCAAAACATCCCCGCGCTGTTTGAAGAGGTAGAAATGGGCATTTACCATGAGCAGCTGGCTCAAGCGGCGTCATTCAAGTCCAGACTGCGCTACCGGCTGACGTTGGGCAAGCAGGCGAATTATTTGCGGGAGCTTTTGCAATATTTCCACACCTGCACGGTTGTTTCTGAGCCGGAGCGGGAGTTGGTGAAAACAGCCGTACCTGGTTACCAAAATGTCGAAGTGATTCCCAACTGCATGAATTTAGCCGATTATGATCAGGTTCGCGTGGAAAAACGGCCGAATTCCCTCATTTTCACTGGCAGCTTCACCTACCACGTCAACCACCAGGCCATGGAATGGTTTGTGGGCGAAGTGAACCCCCTGGTGCAGGCCCAAATCCCAGATGTGCAACTCAGCATCACTGGCGACCACGCCAACTTGCCCCTGCCGCCCGCCAACAACGTCACCCTCACTGGCTTTGTGGATGACATTCGCAGTTGGATTGCTTCTTCGTGCATCAGCCTGGCTCCCATTTTTATGGGCGGCGGCACGCGCCTCAAAATTTTGGAGGCGATGGCTTTGCGCACGCCAGTAGTAGCTACCAGCAAAGGAGCCGAGGGGCTGGATGTGCAGCACGGCAAGCATCTTCTGCTGGCCGACACGCCCCAGGCGTTTGCCGATGCCGTGGTGCGCCTGCTGCAAGACCCAGACCTTTACCAAACAATTGCCAACAATGGCTACCAATTAATTGCAGAAAAGTATGATTGGCCTTCTGTTACGCCGCACTTTCTCACCCTAGTTCAGCGGACGGCCGAGGCTGTGAAAATATGACCTCATTGATTCAGAAAACGTTCCGTTCAACGGAAGGCAGGCGCTGGCTACAGCTATTGGTGATGATTGGCGTTTTATTTGTCAGCATTGTCATTGCCAGAACTGGCCCGCAAATATCTATGCTTGTTGTTATTGCCGCTTTGCCAATTTTGGTGGTTGGCGGTTATTTGCTGGTACGTTACCCGCCGCTTGGTTTTTTGCTTATTATCGTTATTTCTACAGTTGTTAAGTTTGATTTACCGCCCATTGGGCTAATTGCGACCTTGATTTTGCTGCTTACAGGCCTCTGGGTGGTAGATATGGTTGTTCGTCAGCGCGAAATCAGCCTGGTTAAATCCCCGACAATGGCACCGCTGGTGATGTTTACGGCCGTTGTCATACTCTCCTTCATCGTGGGGCAGCTACCCTGGTTCTCCATCGCGCAGGTTCCCATAGATAACCAGGTTGGTGGCATTGCCATCTTCATTCTCTCTTTTGCCGCCTTCATCCTTGTGGCGCATCAAGTGCGGGACATTCGCTGGATTAAATGGATGGTATTCCTCTTTTTAGGTTTGGCTGGCCCAGCGGTTTTCATTGGTATGCGCTTTTTGCCAGGATGGCGTCAACTCAACCAGCTGCTTTTACATCCAAAAACAACAGGTGGCAGTCTGTTTTGGTTGTGGTTAGCTTCCATGACCTTTAGCCAAGTCTTGTTCAATAAAAAATTGGATGTTAAATGGCGAGGTCTCTTATTAGCTGTACTCGTGGGATATCTTTATCTGGCCTTGGGGCGTAATCGCGCCTGGACGTCCGGCTGGGCACCAACCTTTGTGGCATTGTTTGTCATCCTTTGGGTAGCCCGCCCCAAATGGGCCATGCCCATGACCATGGTAGGGGTTGCGGGGCTTATTGTCTTATTCCAGCCGATCTATAATGCAGTATTTATTGGCGACAATGAATACAGTGCTGTTACCCGGTTAGAGGCGTGGCGCATTGTGGGGCAAATTGTCAAAGTAAACCCGATTTTGGGTTTGGGACCGGGAAACTATTACAACTATACGCTCCTGTATCCCATTTTGGGCTGGTATGTGGAGTTCAACTCTCACAACAACTACGTTGATATTGTGGCCCAAACCGGTATTTTGGGTCTTATCTGCTTTATCTGGTTTGTGGCCGTTACCTGGAAACTAGGTTGGCGGCTGCGCAACCAGGTGCCTAAAGATGGATTTACCCAAGCATTTGTCTATGGTGCACTGGGTGGTTTGGCTGGCAGTGTTGCAGCCGGCATGTTGGGAGATTGGGTATTACCCTTTGTTTATAACATTGGTATTTTTGGATTTCGTTCAAGCATTTACGCCTGGCTATTCTTGGGTGGTTTGGTAGCTATTGATCAAATACGCTTGGCTGGGGCTTCTCTAGAATAATGCGCACAAAGAAGGTGACAATAATATGTTAGGTCAACTATTTACGGTAGCTGGCGAAGAGCTCAAATATGGCTACGTCTATCTAAAACATCAAATTGGCAGCGCCCAGCAAAAACGGGCCAAGGTGCTGGTAAACGGCAGTCCTAAATCTGGCACAACCTGGATGCTGAAAATGATTGCTTCCTTGCCAGGTTATGAAGATATTGGCAATTATTATGGCGATTTGCAAAAGTACCACACCACGCAACCCGGCCATGTGGTGCACGGCCACGATGCCTATACGCCAGAGTTGAAAAATATCCTTTTGGATGAAGGTATCAAGGTGATTTTGATGGTGCGCGATCCGCGTGACCAATTGGTTTCGCGGATGTTCCATGTTAAACGCAGTACCAATCATGTATGGAACGAGCGCATGAAGGCGCTGGATAATGATGAAGCATTGATGTTGTGCATTGAAGGCCGGGAAAAATTGCCGGGTACGCACGATATGATTGCCCTGGCGCAAACCTGGTTAAATGGCAATGCAGAAGCGCTGGTGGTGCGTTATGAAGAGCTGTTGGCGGATTCGGTACCGCACTTTTCTGCGGTTTTGGATTATTTGGGGATACGCAACAGCCAGGGGCTGGCCGAGGTGATTGTTGAGCGAAATCGCTTTGCTCGTCTTTCTATGGGCAAGCGTATCTGGCAAGGCCAGCGCAAACCTGGTGAGGAAGATACGAAGTCTCATTTTCGCAAGGGGATTGTGGGTGATTGGCGCAATTATCTGAAGCCACAGCATATTGAGCGGTTTAAGGAGCTATGTGGTCAGCAGTTGATTGATTTGGGGTATGAGCAGGATTTGGATTGGTCGTAGCGAACCTCATGAAATTATCTATTGTGATTGTAAGCTGGAACACGAGGGATTTGCTGGAGGCGTGCCTGAATTCGGTGTATGCGTTTCCCCCGGAACGGCCGTTTGACGTGTGGGTCGTAGACAACAAATCCAAAGATGATACGGTGGCGATGGTGCGGCAGAAGTTCCCACAGGTGGAGCTGATTGCCAGTGAAGAAAATTTGGGCTTTGCCGGGGGCAATAATCGAGCCATTCCCCATTGCCAGGGTGACTATGTGCTGCTATTAAACCCAGATACGGAAGTGAAGCCAGGGGCGCTGGAAGCGCTCATTGAATTTATGGATGCCCACCCGGAAGCTGGTGCGGCTGGCTCTCGTTTGTTAAATGCGGATGGCACCTTGCAGCCTTCTTGCCATCCCCGACCGACCCTGAGCCGTGAATTTTGGCGCATGTTTTACCTGGATGCGATACGGCCGTATGGCAGTTACGACATGAGCAAATGGGATGTAACCCAGCCGCGTGAAGTAGATGTGCTGATGGGCGCGTCGCTGCTGGTGCGTAAAACGGTCTTGGGCACGGTTGGCCTGCTGGATGAAGGGTACTTTATGTACTCTGAAGAAGTTGATATGTGCTACCGCCTGCAAAAGGCGGGCTGGAAGCTGTTTTGGGTGCCGCAGTCGCAGGTGGTGCATTTTTGGGGACAAAGTGCCAAGCAGGTGATGACCGAGATGTTTTTGCAGCTTTATCGCGGCAAATTGCGCTTTTTCCGCAAGCATTACAGTTGGCCGACGGTTTTCCTGTACAAGATTGTTTTGGGGTTGGCTTCATTGCTGCGTTTGGTGCTGGCTCCGTTGGTCTGGCTGCGAAAATCGGACCAGAGCGGTTACCAACTGCACATGGCGCAGCATTACGGCCGTCTCCTAATCACCCTTCCATCTATGTAATGATGGTACCTCTGAAAATAATCCGCAGATTACACAGATTTCGCAGATTAAAAACAAATTTGTGGTTTTTGAGCAGACTTACCTACTAGCAAGGACAAAATGATGCGAATTTTGTTTCTGACGCAAATTATTCCTTACCCACCCAATGCTGGCCCCCGCGTAAAAACGTGGCACGTGCTGCGCTATTTGTATGAGCGGGGGCACGATGTGACGCTGGCCTCTTTTGTGCGCGATGAGGAACGGCCGTATCTGCCCAAGCTGGATGAAGTGTGTACGGCCGTACACACCATCCCCATCAATCGCTCCCGCGTGGCCGATGTGGGGTACTGGTTGCAAAGTCATTTGTCGGGACGGCCGTTCTTGATTGAGCGTGATGATCTCAAAGGGATGCGCCAACTGGTGCAGCGCCTGCTGGCCGAGCAGGAATTTGACGTGGTACACGCCGACCAGCTCACGATGACCCAATATGCTCTGGATGCCAAAAAGCCAGGTGGGGGGAAACGGCCGTACATCATCTTCGATGCCCACAACGCCACCTGGTCTATCTGGGAGCGGATGCGCCAGAACGCCCCCTGGTTCCTCAAACCCGTCTACCAAATCGAGGAAAACCGCATCAAACAGTACGAAGGGATGCTGGTAGAACAGTTTGATCACACGATGGTGGTCATTGATCCCGATAAGGATTTGCTGCTGGCTGGTGCCAAAAATGGCAATCGGACTGCTCTGGAAGGCCACATCAGCTCTATTCCCATCGCCGTGGATGCTCAGGTGCTGCAACCCATCCAACGCCAGGCCGGATCGCGCAACATTCTCACGCTAGGCACCCTCAGCTATCCGCCCAACGCCGACGGCATCCGCTGGTTTTTGCAAGAGATTTTCCCACTGGTGCAGCAGCAGGTGCCCGATGTGACCCTCACCGTCATCGGCAAAAATCCGCCTGCCGATTTTGTGCAAATGGCTGAACAATCTGGCGGAGCGATTGAGGTGACCGGCTACGTGGATGATTTGACGCCGTACATGGAAGCCGCCGCTATGATGGTGGTGCCCGTGCGGGCTGGCAGCGGGATGCGCGTGCGCCTGCTGGAAGCGTTTGCCCGCGCCATGCCCACCGTCACCACCACCATTGGGCTTGAAGGCATTATTGCCGAGGCAGACAAGGAAATTTTGCTGGCAGACGATCCGCAAAGCTTTGCCCAGGCGACGGTGACTTTGTTGAACGATGCGGAATTGCAGGACTCTTTGGCGGTAAACGGCCGTAAACTGGCCGAAGCCCGGTACGATTGGCGAGCCGTACTCAAGCAGATGGATGCCGTCTACGAACGCGCATCTGCCACCCCAGCGGAGGCTAAAAGCCATGCCTGAAAAACTCAACCAACTGCTCAAAAACCCTAAGCGCGTTCTCATGGGCATTATTGTGATTTCTGTTTTGCTGCGCGTGTTTACCGGCATTGTGTTTTACGGCAACCAGATTCAATCGCTGCCCGGCACCTTCGACGAAGTTTCTTACCACAACCTGGCCCTGCGGGTGATGGACGGCCACGGCTTCTCTTTTGGCGAACGGTGGTGGCCCGGCACGGCGGCCAACGAGCCAACGGCGCACTGGTCGTACCTCTACACGGGCTTTCTCATTGTGATCTACTCGATTTTTGGGCCTGCCCCACTGCTGGCGCGGATTTTGCAAGGCATTGTGGTGGGGATTGTGATGCCCTGGCTGCTGTACCGGCTCGCTTTTCGCATTTTTGCCCCGCAAACGCGCGGCGAAAGTATGTTTGTGTACCAGCCAGCCGTAGCGCGGGCGCAGCAGATTGCCCTGCTGGCGGCCGCCATTGGCGCAGTGTACATCTACTTTTTTTACTACACCGCCGCGCTCATTACCGAAGGATTTTACATTTCTGGCATTTTGTGGGTGTTTGATACGGCCGTATCCATCACCCAAACCGCGCAGGTAAAAACCAAACAGTGGGCAGTTTTAGGGCTGGCTTTAGGCATAACCATCTTGCTGCGGCAGCTATTTTTGCTGTTCATGCCCTTCTTGTTGCTCTGGCTGTGGTGGGCTAAACGGCCGCGCCTCACTAGCTTTGTGCTGCCTGTCGCTCTGGTCGTCCTCATGATCGCTCCCTGGACGGTGCGCAACTATTTGGCGTTTGACCAAATTGTGCCGTTGAACACCAATTCCGGCTTTGCCTTCTTTTGGGGTAACCACCCCCGCTATGGCACCCAGTTCATTCCCATTTTGCCCTCTGGCGAATATTACCGCATGATTCCCGAAGAGCTGCAAGCGCAAGGGCTAAACGAAGCGCAGATGGATTCGGCGCTGCTTTCCGAAGCGTTGAAAATCATCGCCGCCGATCCGGGGCGATACGCGCTGCTCTCGTTGAGCCGCATTTCCAGCTACTTCATGTTCTGGCCCTCTGGCGATTCTGGGATGGTAAGCAATTTGTCGCGGGTGGGCAGCTTTGGCATCTTCCTGCCATTCATGGTGTATGGCCTCTTTTTGACGCTGCGCCGTTCTTTTGCCTCTTGGGGCGAACGGCTGGCCTCGCCGCTGACGCTGTTGTACCTGTTCATGCTGGTTTACACGGGGATCCATCTGCTTACCTGGACGCTCATTCGCTACCGCATTCCGGTGGATGCGATTTTGGTCATTTTTGCCAGCTACGGCCTGCTGGATTTGGTGGAAAGGGTGTGGGCACGGCGTCGCTCGGCTGGGGTAACGGCCGTATCCTAAAAAGCTGCCCCTACCTCTGGTAACTACCCGTGTAAGGCTCTCGGTAAGGTTTGCTCAGTACCATGCAAACCAGACTGCTAGAGGTAGTTTTGTTGTTAAAAAGAAACCGGGGATAGAGTCACTTCAGCTAATCCAACGCGCACATTCTCCCCTGTAGCTGATGATCCCAACAGGCCACGCATTGTGGCTCCAACGATTGCAACTGGACAGAATCATCCATGAATGTTTTGTTTATTGTGCCGTATGTACCCAACCTTGTGCGGACACGGCCGTATAACCTCATACGCCACCTCTCTGCCAGAGGCAACCGGGTTACCGTCTTAACCGTTTGGGCCAATGAACAAGAACAGGCCGAGCTGGCCCATCTACAAGAAATTTGTGACGAAGTCCACGCTGCCCCCATGCCCCTGTGGCACTCCCTGCTTAACAGCGTCCTGGCGCTGCCTAATCGCAAAAAACCGCTGCAAAGCGTTTATTCCTGGAAGCCAGAACTGGCAAACCAGCTCAATGGCGCTGCCAGCAGCTTCGATGTGGTTCACGTTGAGCATCTGCGCGGCTCTCGGTACGGGCTGCATTTCAAAACCAACTCAACGCTACCAGTCGTTTGGGATAGCGTAGACTGCATTACCCATCTGTTTCGCCAGGCCGCCACGCAAAGCAAAAGCCTCAAGGGGCGGTTCCGCAGTTGGCTAGACCTGGAACGCACGGCACATTACGAAGGGTGGCTACTGGACAAGTTTAACCACGTTTTGGTGACCTCACCGGTGGATCGCGAAGCTTTGTTGGGCTTAACACCAGCGGGTAGTGTGCCCGCACCCATTTCTGTGGTGGGTAACGGGGTAGATGTGGAACATTTTAGCCCAGACCCCAGCGTAAAACGGGAACCCGCGACGCTGGTCATCAGCGGCAAGATGAGCTACCACGCCAACGTGACCATGACATTGCATCTGGTCAACGAGATTATGCCTCACGTTTGGCAGCAGCGACCAGAGGCCAAGCTCATGATTGTGGGCAAAGACCCCACGCGCGAAATTCAGGCTCTAGCCGATCATCCGAACATTGAAGTAACCGGTACGGTTCCGGCATTGCCCCCTTATTTGCAAAGAGCAACGGTGGCGGTGGCACCTATCACTTACGGCGCAGGTATCCAGAACAAAATTTTAGAAGCGATGAGCTGCGGCACCCCGATGGTTACCACACCGCACGCCGTGTCTGCCCTGTGCATTGAGCCAGGGCGAGATTTGCTGGTGGCCGACGACTCGGAAAGTTACGCCCAGGCGATACTTTCCATTTTGGATAGCCCAGAGAAGCAAGAAGTGTTGGGGAGAAACGGCCGTACGTACGTAGAGCAATATCATCACTGGCCCAACGTGGCTGGTCGCCTGGAAACAATCTATGCTGAGGCAATCGCCACATCTATGCCCCAATCATCACGCACCCTCGGCAAGCAGTAACAAGAATTCTTGGAGTACAGAAATCATGATTATTATTCAAACCCCTTTGCGCGTGAGTTTGTTTGGTGGGGGTACCGATTTTCCATCTTACTATTTAGAGCATGGCGGCTGTGTTCTCTCCTCTGCCATTGACAAATATATTTTCGTCACCATCAAAAAGCGTTTCGATGACAAGTTGCGCATTGGCTACACCCGCACAGAAATGATTGACCATGTTGATGAGATCAACCATGAACTTATCCGCGAAGCCATGCGCCTTACCGGTATTGAAAAAGGGGTAGAAATCACCACTATGGGTGATATTCCCGATCAGGGTTCCGGCCTTGGGTCGTCCAGCACGGTGACTGTTGGCGCTCTCCATGCTATGTACGCCTACAAAAAAGAACTGGTACTCACAGAGCGCCTGGCTCAAGAAGCGTGCTGCATCGAGCGGGAAATCCTGGGCAAGCCAATTGGCATTCAGGACCAATACATTGCGGCTTATGGTGGCTTGCGCTTTATGGAATTCACTACTGGCGGTGAGGTGGTAACGCACCGGCTGGAACTGAACGAGCGGACGATGCGCCGCCTGAGCGATAACTTGCTGCTCTTTTTTACAGGCGTCACCCGCAAAGCCGACACTATCCTGAAAGAGCAAAAAACCAATATTAAAGACAAACTCGCGATTTTGTCGGAGATGAAGCAAATTGCGCATGTCGCTTGCGACGAAATCCAAAAAGAGAATATTGATGCGGTGGGCACGTTGCTGCACGAAAGCTGGTTGTTAAAAAAGCAGCTTGCCAGCCAAATCAGCAACAGTGCGCTGGATGATATGTACGAGACGGCGCGTAAAGCGGGAGCTATCGGTGGCAAAATTTCTGGTGCGGGGGGTGGTGGCTTTTTGCTGCTTTATGTGCCGCGTGGTCAGCAAGAACATGTGCGGGATGCACTTAAGGATTTTCAGGAGTATCCATTTACCTTGGGGCAGGATGGCAGCAAGGTTATTTTTGATTACCAACGCTAAATTTTTATCTAAAAATCGTTTGATAAACGGTAAGAATGGGGGTGTACTATGAGTATCGTACAGAAATATTTTGCAGATTTGAAAGATACGATTGATTTATTGGAGGAGGCTCCAATAGAAACGGCCGTATCCACACTACACAATGCACGTTTAAATGAAAAACAGATATTTGTCATGGGCAATGGCGGCAGCGCTTCTACTGCCACGCACTTTGTGTGTGACCTGAACAAAAACACACGCGCCAATTGGTTGCCTCACTTCCGCCTGATTGGCCTTACCGACAACATGGCCATTTTTGCAGCTTACGCCAACGACGAAGGATACGAGAACGTTTTTGTAAAACAGTTGGCTAACTTTTTGCGACCCGGTGATGTGGTCGTTGGCATTTCTGCCAGCGGCAACTCTGAAAACGTACTCCGTGCCATTCAATATGCCAACGAGACCGGTGAGAACACAACCATTGGCTTAACCGGCTTCTCTTCAGGTAAACTAGGCCCAATGGTTGATATTCATATGCACGTGCCCAGTGACAACATTGAACAAGTGGAAGATTTGCACCTTGTATTAGCGCATCTCATGACAACCGCGCTCAAGAAAAAGGTGCAAGACGAAAAGCCTGTTCAGCTACAAATGTGATCAAGCTGGTCTTGACTAACCTGACATTGTGTCAATACATCGCAACAAGCATTGTATCCATTGACAGAGCAATACGGGAAGTCCCCGTATTGCTTTTGCATGTTTTGTAAAGTTGTACAAAGTATTCCGCCTGAATGGTGTATTTAAGTGTCGCACTCAGGTGCTTGAAAAATGCGTTATACTAATGGTGGCATTTTTGAACCTCGTAATCTAGTAATTGTAATAGGAATGCGCAATGGAAATTGATATTAGAGAATATTTAGCCCCTTTAAGAAAATGGTGGTGGATGATTGCGGTTACAACGTTTGTTGCGGCCATCGCCAGCTTTTTCGCCACTCGTCAACAGGTTCCCGTCTACCGTTCCTACACACGTTTGGCCATTGGCAACTACCTGGAGTCTACAGACGTTAGCAATAACGACTTTTCTACCACGCGCCAATTAGCCACGGCTTATGTAGAAATTGCTAACCAGCCTGGTTTTAGCCGTGATGCGGCGTTGGCGTTAGGCCTGGATGCGCTGCCCAGAGACATTGATATTCGACAGGTGAATGACACCAACTTTGTAGACATTACCGTAACCGACACGGATCCTGTTCGGTCTATGGCAGTCGCTGCTGAATTGGCCCGACAGCTTTCCTTGCGTACCCCTACTGGCCAGGATAGTGGTGACCAGGAGTTTGTGGCTGGCTTGCTAGCGGATTATCAAGCTAAGATCGAAGACACCCAGGATCAAATTGCGACAAAAGAAGAAGAAATTGGGGAACTCATTAGCGCACGGGATATTTCTGTGGCTACGGGTGAACTGAATACATTGGAGAATAACCTGCAAAATTTGACGCAGCGGTATACTGAATTACTTTCTTTAACACAAGAGGGCGCTACAAACTCTGTGCAAATTGTTGATCCGGCTACAGAAGGTACTTTGGTAAACAGCAACAGTATTATTTCTGTGATTACTGCGGCGGGTATAGGATTTGTTCTGTCCGCTTCTGCGGCGTATTTGCTGGAGTATCTAGATGACACGATTAAAACGCCAGATCAGGTAATGAAGCTAGGCAATTTGCCCACTTTGGCTGGTATTGCCCATATCAACAGCGATGATGACAGCAAGCTCATCACGATCTCTGATCCCAGGTCGCCTACTTCGGAGGCCTACCGGGTATTGCGGACTGCGATTCAGTTTTCGGTTGTGGATAAAACCAACTCTATTTTGCTCATGACGAGTGGGGTGCCTTCTGAGGGCAAGAGTACGACTGCTGGTAACCTGGCGGTGGTGTTGGCTCAGGCGGGCAACAATGTTTTGGTAATTGATGGCGATTTAAGACGGCCGTCTCAGCACAATGTCTTCAAGCTGCCCAATAAACGAGGCGTTACCAGCTTGCTGTTGAAGCTAAATGTGGATGATTCTGATATTGAAATTCGGAATCTGGTTGAAGACACCATCCAGCCTACCCAGGTAGATGGTTTGCAAATTATGACCTGTGGCCCTGTGCCGCCAAATCCTTCAGAAATGTTAGGCTCTGCCAAAATGCGGCGTTTGTTGGATGTGCTGGATAAGCAGTTTGATTTTGTCATTGTGGATAGCCCGCCTGTACTGTCTGTGACGGATGCGGCCGTTTTGGGTGCATTGGCAGGTATAACGCTGATAGTGGTGCGGGCTAACAAGAGTCGCAAGGATGAGTTTAAGCAAGTGATTGAACGCCTGGTAGATGTCAATTCGCACCTTGCCGGGGTTGTTTTGAACTCCCTCAAATCTGGCAGTGAAGGGCATAATTTCTATTATTACTACAAAGATCCATATTACACTTACGGCGACGAACCTGATAAAGATTCTGGTGAGCCAAAAAGCAAGCTGCGCAAACGATTCCTGCGTGGCCAGGAAGCTGTGCAATCCTAGGATTAATTCTTGTTTGAAAAATGTAGCCCGATGAGCCAAAAGGCCATCGGGCTTTTTTATGCCTGTTGAGGGAAAAGGTGTTGCAGCGCCTGGGATAGATTGGCGAAGGTGACAAATGGCGGGAGCTCTGCTGCTTTGGGCAGTGCAGCCTGCGCGGTGCCGCGCCCGGTTAGGAGCAGGATTGCTTGTTTGACACCCGCAGCTTGCCCGGCCTGAATGTCGGTGAGGGCATCGCCAATCATGTAGGATTGGCTGAGGTCAAGATTGTGTTCCTGGGCAGCTTGCAGCAGCATGCCGGGGCGGGGCTTGCGGCAGGGATCGTTGGTGCCGGGCTGGGCGGGGCATAGGTAGCTGGCGTCAATACGGCCGTTCCCCTCCCTCACCACCTCCAAAATGCGATCGTTGAGCTGAACGGCCGTTTCCAACGAAATAATCCCACGCCCCACAGCCGATTGGTTCGTTACCACGATAATCTTGTACGGAATCTCCCGAATGCGCGCCAAAGCCGTCAATGCCTGCGGGAAAAATGCCACATCTTCCCAACTGCGGACGTAGCTGTCCCGATTTTCAATAAAAACGCCATCACGGTCGAGGAAGAGAGCGGGTTGTTTGGGCATATCGAATTGATTAGGCGATGGGCTGAATACAGTCTGGCATATCATTGCGTGGGTTGTTGACAACGGTGCTGACCGGGTAGGCGGCCATCTTTTCGGCGGGATACGGCCGTAATAAATGCAATCCCTGCTCTGGGTCCGGTTCCGGATTTAGCCACAAATCAAAATCCTCCGGCTCGATGATAACCGGCATCCGGTTGTGAATGGGAGCCATCAGTTCATTCGGGGACGTGGTAAGGATGGTGCATGATTGCAGCGTGCCGCCGTCTGGATCGCTCCACAGTTCCCACAGACCAGCCAGGGCAAACGGCCGTTCCTCACCCGCCGGACGAATAAACATCGGCTGTTTGCCGCTGCCCAACTTTTGCCACTCATAAAAGCCATCCGCCGGAATCAGGCAGCGCCGCCGCTTAAACGCCGTGCGGAATGATGGTTTCTCCGTTACCGTTTCCGAACGGGCATTGATCATGCGCGACCCAATCGTGGGGTCTTTGGACCAGGAAGGAATGAGCCCCCAATGAAAAAAGGTGAAGTCTCGCTGTCCGTTTGTGTCCAGGCGAATAGCGGCAACAGGTTGGGTGGGGGCAATGTTGTAACGCGGTACAGAAGGAGGCAGGGCAGCAACGGCCGTTTCTGGCAAATCAAACAACAGCGCTAACTGCTCAGTTGGGGTCATTAAGGCAAAACGTCCACACATCACAGGCTCCTTTTTCGGTAATCCGTAATCCGTGATCGGTAATCAGTTAGCCCATTACTGACTTACTGACCACCGAATACTGATTACTGTTCACCGATTACGGTTCACCGACCACCGCCAGGTCGCTTCCGCGCCTTGCAGTTCAGGCTTTGATTACTGGCATGACGCCAATAAAAAGCGATCACCGATTTGTTCATCGTGCGTCGCTGGCGCAATAGTAATACAGTGCCACAATGGGGGCAAATAGCTTGTTGGGGCGCGTTTTCCGACGCTTCAACGGCCGTTCCATCTGGGAGTTGAGCAACTTTCATGCGTTCTTTTCTTTGGGTACTTGGGTGCAAACACTACACAGGGTTTGTCTAATCGGCCTTTAGACCCCGCATGGCTGGTGGGGTCACATATCATCATGGATTTGCTATTGCGAACGGCCGTATCCACTTGTTACAATCTGCTATATCAAATCAAAACCCACGTTCTCTGGTAGGTGAATCCCATCCGCCACCAGCAGATTGAACCAATTTCAGCCGAGGTGAAATCGCATGAAAATTCAAGGATCAACCTTTCTTGTCACAGGTGGCAGCTCTGGTTTGGGCGCAGCCACGGCGCGGCGTCTGGTGGGCGCAGGCGGTAACGTCATCATTGCTGACCTCAACAGCGAGGCGGGCGAAGCGCTGGTTGCCGAACTGGGCGACAGTGCCAAATTTGTTAAAACCAATGTGGCCTCACCGGAAGATGTGCAAGGGGCGGTGGATACGGCCGTATCCACCTTCGGCGCACTTCACGGAACCATCAACTGCGCCGGTATCGCCATCGCCAGCAAACTGCTGGGCCGCGATGGCAGCCCCCACGATTTGGACGCCTTCAGCAAAGTCATTCAGGTCAACCTTATCGGCACCTTCAACGTCATTCGCCTGGCCGCGGCCGTCATGGCTGCGGCCGAACCCAACGCGGCAGGCGAGCGCGGTGTCATCATCAACACCGCTTCCGTCGCTGCTTTTGATGGCCAGATGGGGCAAGCCGCTTACTCCGCCTCCAAAGGGGGCGTAGTGGGCATGACCCTGCCCATCGCCCGCGATTTGTCCCGCAGCGGCATCCGCGTCATGACCATCGCTCCTGGCATCTTCGAGACGCCAATGCTGGCTGGATTGCCCGAAAAAGCGCGGCAGTCGCTGGGCGAGCAGGTGCCGTTCCCCTCTCGCCTCGGTCGCCCGGATGAGTATGCTCAATTGGCCCAGCAGATCATCGAAAACGAAATGCTCAACGGCGAAGTCATTCGCCTGGACGGAGCCATTCGCATGGCCCCACGCTAAATACAAAAGAAGTTTGATTTCTTTAAGAAATCGAACTTCTAAAATTGGAGATATTTATGACTGAATACAATTTAGAATTTCATCGTCAGGCTGCCAACACCATTCGTGGCTTGACAATGGACGCGGTACAAAAAGCGGGCGAAGGCCACCCCGGTATGCCGATGGGTACGGCCGATCTCGCCGTCGTTTTGTGGACGCAGTTTTTACGCCACAATCCCCAAGACCCCACCTGGCCAGATCGGGACCGCTTTGTCCTCTCTGCCGGGCATGGCTCCATGCTCATCTACAGCTTGCTGCACCTCAGCGGCTACGATTTGCCTCTGGAAGAGCTGAAAAACTTCCGCCAGTGGGATAGCAAAACGCCGGGCCATCCAGAATTTGGCCACACGGTTGGGGTAGAAACTACCACCGGGCCACTGGGGCAAGGCATCACCAACGCCGTCGGCATGGCCATTGCCGAAAGTTGGCTGGCAGCTCGCTTTAACAAGCCGGGTCATGCCATTGTGAACCATCACACCTACGCTATTGCCGGGGACGGCGACTTGATGGAAGGCGTGTCGCAAGAAGCAGCTTCGCTGGCCGGGCATTTGGGCCTCAGCAAGCTCATCGTCCTGTACGACGACAACCGCATCACCATTGACGGCACCACCGACATCGCCTTTACCGAGGATACGATGGCGCGATTTGCCGCCTACGGCTGGCACACCCAAAAAGTAGATGGGCACGATCCGCTGGCCGTCAAAGCTGCCATCGAAGCCGCCAAAAATGATGGAAAACGGCCGTCTATCATTGCCTGCCGTACCCACATCGGGTTTGGTAGTCCCAACAAGCAAGACACCTCCGGCGTCCACGGTTCCGCCCTGGGCGATGCCGAAATTGTGCTCACCAAGCAGGCGCTGGGTTGGCCCACCGAGCCGCTTTTCTACATCCCAGATGCTGCGCGGGACTTTTTGCACAGAGACGGCCGTTTCCAAGCCGAATGGGAAACTGTGTGGGAAAGCTATCTCGCCACCTATCCTGAAGATGCGGCCCGGTTCCAGCAGTTCCTGAACGGTGATTTGCCCACCAACTGGGATGACATCCTGCCCACTTTTGAGGCGGGCAAAAGCCTGGCCACCCGCGCCGCCTCCGGGCAGACGCTCAACGCCATCGCCCCACACGTGCCTTACCTTTTGGGCGGTTCCGCCGATCTCACTGGCTCTAACAACACGGATATTAAAGGTGAAACTGGCTTCACCAAAGATGATTTCAGCGGACGCTACATCTATTTTGGCGTGCGTGAGCACGCGATGGGCGGTATTTTGAACGGGATGGCGCTGCACGGGGGCGTACGGCCGTACGGCGGCACCTTCCTCGTCTTCTCCGACTACATGCGCGGCTCCGTTCGTTTGGCGGCGCTGATGGGGGTACCCGTCATCTACGTCTTTACCCACGACAGCATTGGCCTGGGTACCGACGGCCCCACCCACCAGCCCATCGAGCACGTCATGTCCCTCCGCGCCATGCCCAACCTGACCGTCATCCGCCCTGCCGATGGTGACGAAACGGCCGTTGCCTGGCAATCAGCTCTGGAAAATGTAACCGGGCCGACGGCGCTGATTTTGTCCCGCCAGGGTGTGCCCAATCTGGACCGCAGTAAATTTGCCAGCGCCGCTGGTGCCGCCAAAGGTGCGTACGTCCTCAGCGACGCCGACAAGCCGCAGGTGCTGCTGCTGGCCACCGGCTCCGAGGTGCAAATTGCCCTGGAAGCGCAGGCAAAATTGGCCGAAAAAGGCGTGGCTGCTCGCGTTGTTTCCATGCCTAGCTGGGAACTTTTTGCCGCGCAGGACGCCGCCTACAGGGAATCGGTGCTGCCCGCCGCCATCACCGCCCGCGTCTCCATCGAGGCGGGTGTAACCTTGGGCTGGGAGCGTTACCTGGGCTTGGGCGGCAAGGCGATTGGCCTGGACCGCTACGGCGCGTCTGCTCCGTACAAAGCAATCTACCAAAATTTGGGCATCATCGCCGAGGCGATGGTTGCCGCCGCGCTGGAACTGGTGGGCTAGGCCGATGGCGCACCTACCGGTAAAAATCGCCCCCTCCATTTTGGCCGCCGACTTTACGCGGCTGGGCAAACACGTCACCGACGCGATTGTGGGCGGGGCGGACTGGCTGCATGTGGATGTGATGGACGGCCGTTTTGTCCCCAACATCTCTTTTGGCCCACTGATTCCGCAGGCGATACGGCCGCTCGCCGACGCCGCCAACATCCCCCTGGATGTTCATCTCATGATTGAGGAGCCAGACCGCTACCTGGCTCAGTTTGCCGGAGCGGGCGCGGCCCGGCTGACGGTACACGTCGAAGCAACGCGCCATCTGCACCGCACCGTACAGGCGATCAAGGAACTGGGCTTGCTGGCGGGAGTGGCTTTGAATCCGGCAACTTCGTTAACGGCCGTTGAAGAAATCTTGCCCGACGTTGATCTCATTCTC
The DNA here is from genome assembly GCA_020634455.1 of Ardenticatenaceae bacterium. Lineage (GTDB taxonomy): Bacteria > Chloroflexota > Anaerolineae > Promineifilales > Promineifilaceae > Leptofilum. Next base: position 741,237 of record JACKBQ010000002.1, read on the forward strand.
ATCATGACGGTGAATCCTGGCTTTGGCGGGCAGCGGTACATCCCCCAAAGCACCGCCAAAATTCGCCGCCTGCGCCAGCTGCTCACCGAGCGGCGTAGCAGCGCCTGGCTTCAGGTAGACGGCGGCATTAGCGCCAAAAACACGGCCGAAGTGGTGGCCGCTGGGGCAACCTCGCTTGTCGCTGGCAGCGCTGTTTTTGGTGGGGCAAAATCGGTCGCTGAAAACATCACCGAGATGAAAAACATCGCCCGCACCGTCTTTTCTATCTAAAAACAAGCCAAATCAAGGCGAAGTGAGCATCCTCAGATGCGAACGGCTGATGCGAGCCCCGTTCCGCATCTGAGGATGCTCCACTCCTCACTCCATACTTCTCACTTTTCACTTTTCACTTCTTACCTTTCCCTCACCCTGTTCCAAAATTATCCGTACCGAGCGGTCGTAGGTGAAGTAGTTCCACACCCAGTTCACAAACACATTCAGTCGGTTGCGGAAGCCCAGCAGGGTAATGAGGTGGAGCGCCAGCCAGGCCAGCCAGGCAATATAACCGCGCAGCTGCACCTTGTTGTAAAGCCAGGCCACGGCGCGGCGGCGGCCAATGGTGGCCATGCTGCCTCGATCGTGATAATGAAACGGCCGTTTTTCACCCACACCCATCTCCGCCAAAATGTTTTGCGCCGCCAGCTCACCCTGCTGCTGCGCCACGGGAATCACCATCGGGTACGGTTGGCCTGAGGCATCTTCCAGGTAGGTCATGTCGCCTACGGCATACACGCCAGGCCGCTCCGCGACCTCTGTGGTGGACAGGATCGGCAGCCGCCCACCCCGTTGCAGCGGCACGTTCAACAGTTCCGCCAGCGGTGAGCCTTTGACGCCCGCAGCCCAAACCAGCGTGTGCGTGTCGATGCGGGTGCCGTCCGCCAGCGTGACGTGATCGGAGGCAACTTCTTGCAGCGGGCTGCCCAGCTGCACCTCCACCCCCAGCGAGCGCAGCTGCTCCAGTGCCGCCTGGCGCAATTTGTCTGGATACGGAGCCAGCAAAAACGGCTGCATCTCCACCAAAACGACCCGCGTACTCAGGTCGCGGTGTAAAAATTCACGGTTAAGCACGTGGTTGTACAGCTCAAAAATAGCCCCGGCCGTTTCCAGCCCGGTCGGGCCGCCGCCCACCACCACAATCGTGGTCATCGCTTCACGGGTGGCTTCATCGGTGACCCAGGTGGCCTGCTCAAACAGGGACAAGATGTGATTGCGTAAATTCACCGCGTCGCTCAAAGTGCGAAGCTCTAGCGCGTTTTCGCGGAAGGCGTCCTGGCCAAAATAGGTAGGCACGCTGCCCGTCGCTAAAATTAGATAATCGTAAGGCTCTTGCCGCGTTTGCCCGCCGACCTGCACATCAATCGTTTTGTTCGCGTAGTCAATAGCGGTGACGCTGCCCAGCAGCGTACGAATGTTGCGATTTTTGCGAAAGATGGTGCGCACCGGGTAGGCAATTTCAGACGGATCCAGGGCACAGGTGGCCACCTGGTAGAGCAGGGGGGTAAATGTGTGAAAGTTGTTGCGGTCGATCAGCAAAACGTCCACCGGTTTATTGGCCAGGGCGCGGGCGGCAAACAAGCCACCAAATCCCGCCCCGACGATGATAATGCGAGGCTGTTGCGTATTCATTTTTTTCTGCCTTTTGCTTTTGTTTGGGTTAGTTCAAAAGCAGCAAGTTGTTGAGTAAGATTTCAAAAGTTTTCTCTTCAGGAGATGGCAAACTTTTGAAATCTATATTGTGATATTTTTCACATATTATAATCGGAATTTTGTAGCTTGGCTACTGGCAAAGTGGTAAATGTTAAGATTGTGAAGACGGGCGTCTATCGGTCTGGGCGCTTCAAATGGATGCCCGCCTGCGCGGGCATGACAGGTAGGGCAGCGGGATAAGTAGTAAAAAAAGAGCAGCATCCGGTTGGGAGTGCTGCTCTGCAAAGTCTGGGGTAGGGAGAAATGATTACTTGCGCAGCTGATCCATGAATTCGCGGCGGAGGTCTTTGTCTTTGCGGTATTTGCCGAGCATGTAGCTGGTCATCATGCGGGGATGTTCCTTTTTAACGCCGCGCATCATGGAGCACATGTGTGAGCCTTCCACGACGACGGCCACGCCTTGTGGCTGAAGAACCTCATCAATCATTTCCGCAATTTGGCGCGTCATGCGCTCCTGCACCTGTAGGCGGCGGGCGAACATTTCTACAATGCGCGGAATTTTGGAGAGGCCAATCACTTTGTCTGAGGGGATGTAGGCGATGTGGGCGCGGCCAAAGAAGGGCAGCATGTGGTGTTCGCACATGCTGAAATATTCAATTTCCTTCACGATGACGGGGTCATCGTATTCCACGTCGAAGAGGGCGTTGTTGACCAACTTGACGGGGTCAGTAGTGTAGCCTGCCAGGATTTCATCGTACATGCGGGCGATGCGGTCTGGGGTGCCGAGCAGCCCTTCGCGGTTGGGGTCTTCGCCGACGTTGGTGAGAATGGTGCGTACGGCCGTTTCGATTGCTTGTTTTGCCTTAGCGTTTTCTGTGTCAGCATGGGATGCTGTGCCATTGCTGTGCCCGTTGACGTGGCCATTTTTGTGATCTGATTGGTGAAAACCGTTAAGTTCTTTGATTGTTTCTAACATGGTTGTTTTCCTCAAGTTGCTAAAATCAGCAGGCGCGGCGATGTCGGGAAAGGCTGCTGCGTTCAGAATGCGCCTGGTTGTCGTTGTTGAATCGTTCAATCAAGGACATAGCCACCGTTTGTTTGGTCTAATAGAAAGGAACGGAAGAATCCAAAAAAGGGCGGCTTGTCTTGTGGCTTTTGCTTTATGTAAGACGTGGTTAACGGCCGTTTCCTTACCTGTATTTTTTTATGAAGCAACTTTACCCCAGCCGATTTTTGAGCTCTTGCAGCACTTTTTGGGCGGCGACGGGGATGACGGTGCCGGGGCCAAAGATGGCGGCTGCGCCGTGATCGTACAGGAACTGGTAATCCTGCGCGGGGATGACGCCGCCGATGACGACCATGATGTCGGAACGGCCGTACCCTTCCAACGCCTCCACCAACTGCGGCAAGAGCGTCTTGTGCCCCGCCGCCAGCGAGCTAATCCCCACCACATGCACATCGTTTTCGATGGCTTGTTTGGCGACCTCGGCCGGGGTTTGGAAGAGTGGGCCGATGTCCACATCGAAGCCGAGGTCGGCGAAGGCGGTGGCCACCACTTTGGCGCCACGATCGTGGCCGTCCTGGCCGATTTTGGCCACCATGATGCGCGGGCGGCGGCCCTCTTGCTGCTCAAATTCGTCGGCCATGCGGCGCACGGTTTCAATCTCCATTTTCTCTCCAAATTCGCTGCTGTAAACGCCACCAATTGAGCGAATAGTCGCTTTGTGCCGACCCCAGACCTGCTCCAGCGCGCCGGAAATCTCGCCCAGGCTGGCGCGGGCGCGGGCGGCGACGACGGCCAGCTCCAGTAAATTCCCTTCGCTAGATTCAGCGGCGGCGGTGAGGGCGTTGAGGGCTTTTGTCACTGCGGCGTCGTCGCGTCCTGCTCTCAGTTCTGCTAAACGGGCGATTTGGGCTTGGCGAACGGCCGTATTGTCCACCTCCAAAATATCAATCGGGTCTTCCTGGTCGAGCCGGTACTTGTTCACGCCCACGATGGTTTCCTGGCCGGAGTCAATGAGCGCCTGGCGGCGGGCGGCCGCTTCCTCGATGCGCATCTTGGGGAGGCCGGTTTCCAGCGCCTTGGCCATGCCGCCCAATTCCTCTACTTCCTGAATGTGCGTCCAGGCGCGATGAGCCAATTCGTGGGTGAGCGTTTCGACCAAATAGGAACCGGCCCACGGATCTACGGTGCGGGTGATGCCGGTTTCATGTTGCAAATAAAGCTGGGTGTTGCGGGCGATCCGGGCGGAGAAGTCGGTGGGCAGGGCGATCGCTTCGTCCAGGGCGTTGGTGTGCAGCGATTGGGTGCCGCCGAACGCCGCCGCCATCGCTTCCAGGCAGGTGCGGGCGACGTTGTTGAATGGGTCTTGCTCCGTCAGGCTCCAGCCGGAGGTTTGGCTGTGGGTGCGCAGGGCCATCGACTTTTCGTTTTGCGGCTTAAACTGCTTGACGATTTTGGCCCATAGCAGCCGCGCGGCGCGCATTTTGGCAATCTCCATGAACACATTCATGCCAATCGCCCAGAAAAAGGAGATGCGCGGGGCGAAGTCGTCGATGTTCATCCCGGCGGCGAGTCCCGCGCGCAAATATTCCAGGCCGTCGGCCAGGGTGTAAGCCAGCTCGATGTCGGCGGTGGCCCCGGCTTCCTGCATGTGGTAGCCGGAGACGCTGATGGCGTTGAATTTGGGCATCTCGCGGGCGGTGTAGGCGAAGATGTCGCCGACGATGCGCATGGAGGGGGCGGGCGGGTAGATGTAGGTGTTGCGCACCATGTACTCTTTGAGGATGTCGTTTTGGATGGTGCCGGTGAGCTGGTCGTGCTTTACGCCCTGCTCCTCGGCGGCGACGATGTAGAAGGCCATGATGGGCAGGACCGCGCCGTTCATCGTCATGGAGACGGACATTTTATCCAGCGGGATGCCGTCGAACAGGATGCGCATGTCCAGAATGGAGTCAATCGCCACCCCCGCCTTGCCCACGTCGCCAACGACGCGCTCGTGGTCGGAGTCGTAGCCGCGGTGGGTGGCCAGGTCGAAGGCGATGGAGAGGCCGCGCTGCCCGGCGGCGAGGTTGCGCCGGTAGAAGGCGTTGCTCTCTTCGGCGGTGCTGAACCCGGCGTACTGGCGTACGGTCCACGGCCGTACGGCGTACATGGCGGGGTAGGGGCCGCGCAAATAGGGTGGAATGCCTGCGACGAAGTCGAGGTGTTCCATGTTTTGCAGATCGCGTGGGGTGTAGAACGGCCGTACCTCGATTTGCTCTAAGGTTTGCCAGGTGGGGGTGGGAGATACGGCCGTATTCTCACCTGATTTGTTTGGCGATTTGTACTCAATTTTTGTGAAATCAGGATTTTTCATGAGATGATTTTAGCGTAATCTGTTAGGACAGTAAAAGTGGATTTATACTCGTGAAAAGCCCCTATGATCAGGAAGCATGGACTATCTCCAAAGCCTTTATGATAATTTTGATTGGGAATGATGAAAAAAAAGTTTTGCAATCTAGAAAATATTCCTTTAGACTGTTATCTAGCGATTCTCTTGACAACACCATCAAGTCAACATTTTTGAAAAATAATAGCCTGATAACTACTTGAACCAGTTCAAGTAGCTTGTCCACAATCTTTCATCGCACAACTCTCAAGCCTCAATACCAACTACATTTTGAATCGTGTGCAGTGGAAAAGTTTTCAGCAGCCTGTGTCCAATAGGGTGTTGCCGTTTTTGTGTTTCAGTTGCTCGAGCACAGATTGTTTGCGTTTGGTAGTGTGTAGGTTTTGCCAGTTAGCCTGTTTGCTTTTTGGGAGGAATTATGAGGCGATATTTTGTTGTTTCAGGTATACAGTTTAGTCTTCGAACACTTTTTTCAGCAAGCTTCATAGTATTTTTATTATTCTTGATTCCAGCAACACGTGCTGAGATGGCTGTTCAAAATGAAGCCGTACCAGTTCTGGAGCCGAGTACCCTTTCGCTCATTCGGAATGGGTTTGCTTTGGGGGTTAATAATGATGTTTGTCCGCAGACGCATGATCCTGCCAACGAACCTACCAATGCAGCTGAATGGACTTTCAATCCTTATGTTTCATTATCCAAATGTGGCGCTAAAAACAGTAGTCCTACCGATTCATCTGGGGGTGGGGCTATGTTTAAAAATGGACCGATAAACCGATCTGGTATGGGGTATCCAGGTGTACCAGCCCAGATGTGGCAAGTTTACGACATGATTGAACTGGGGGTTCCTGTAGGTGTCGAGTTAACGCTGGAAATGACCTTGGAGTTGGTCAGTATTGGAGGTACAGATTTTACGGCCGTTATCGAAGCAAGTGATGATGGTGAAACATGGGAGCCTGTAGCCACTCTGATTGATTGGCCTCAAGAGAGTTGTGGTACCTGGCTCTTCCCACTTTATTGTGGCACAGTGACGATCACATCTGCACCTTATCTAAGATTGGTGCTAACTTCTATTTTTACAGTGCAGCTTGGTCAGAAGTGGGTAATTCACCAGCTGGATGCAACGTATGAATTACCGCCGACGCCAACCCCGACGCCAACGGCGACTGCAACAGCGACAGACGTTCCCACCAACACACCAACGCCGACTGCGACGGCAACGGCCGTTCCAACAAACACGCCAACGCCAACCGCAACCGCAACGGCCGTACCAACCAACACACCAACCCCGACTGCCACAGCAACGGCCGTTCCCACGAACACGCCAACGCCAACCGCAACCGCAACGGCCGTACCAACCAACACGCCAACGCCAACCGCAATCGCAACGGCCGTACCAACCAACACGCCAACCCCGACTGCCACAGCAACGGCCGTTCCCACGATCACGCCAACGCCAACCGCCACAGCAACGGCCTTACCTACCAACACGCCAACGCCGACTGCGACAACAACTCCCACAAACACACCGACGCCGACGGCCACAGCGACGGCCGTACCCACAAACACGCCAACGCCAACCGCCACGGCAACGGCCTTACCTACCAACACGCCAACGCCGACGGCTACAGCTACGGCCGTACCCACAAACACGCCAACCCCAACTGCGACATCAATGGCCGTTCCCACAAACACACCAACCCCAACGGTGACGGCAACGGCCGTACCCACAAACACACCAACCCCAACGGTGACGGCAACGGCCGTACCCACAAGCACGCCAACCCCAACTGCGACGGCAACGGCCGTACCCACAAACACGCCAACGCCGACTGCCACAGCAACGGCCGTACCCACAAACACGCCAACACCGACTGCCACAGCAACGGCCGTACCAACCATCACGACAACGCCAACCGCAACCGCAACTCCGACAAACACGCCAACCCCAACTGCGACGGCAACGGCCGTACCCACCAACACACCAACGCCAACCGCCACAGCAACGGCCGTACCCACCAACACGCCGACGCCAACCCCAACTGCCACAGCAACGGCCGTACCCACAAACACACCAACGCCAACCGCAACCGCAACTCCGACAAACACGCCAACCCCAACTGCGACGGCAACGGCCGTACCCACCAACACACCAACGCCGACGGCCACAGCGACGGCCGTTCCCACAAACACGCCAACGCCAACCGCGACGCCAACATCAACAGATATGGCCATTCCCATGCCCGAATTAGGCGCAGGGTTCTACAGAGATGAGCAGGGTGGCTTGTATCCCAGTGGCCTGAACACACCACCAACCAGCTACCTTAATGAGTTGAATACAATGGCAAACCAACTCGCACAGGAAGAGGAACTGGTTGTGCTGGGGTTGGGCATGTCTATGATGCAAAATGCGATGAGCGGCTTTACACCTTTCACAAATGCCGCAGATATTAACACGGCATTAACCGTCATAAATGGAGCCATTGGTAGCAATCAACAACGTTGGCAAAATCCAAATAGCCCAGTTTGGAATAGAGGTCTGGAACAGTTGGCAGCTGCTGATTTGGGGCCAGGAGATGTGGATGTGATTTTATACCATAACGCTTGGAGCGGGCCATCGCTGCCTTTTCCTGAGCATCCTGAAATGGTCAAAGATTCATTCGCCATAACGATGGATATCATCGCACAACTCTATCCCAATGTTCAAATTATCTACCTGAACTCCCGACATTATGGTGGCTGGAATCCTAACAGCAAAGCGCCAGAACCCTGGGCATATGAAGAAGGCTGGGCAGTTAAATGGCTCATTGAAGAAAGAATCAACGGGGAAATTGATACGCCTCTGCTGGCCTGGATGGCTTATCAGTGGGATTCAACATGGCCAGAATCGTACTTTGTGGCCGATGGACTACACCTGTCCAATGAGGGTAAAGCTGCCAGTGGCGCTCTTTGGGATGCCCATTTTCGGACGAGTAGTTACATTGCACCCTGGTACTTGGGGCAGCCAATCATTACGCCAACCCCAACGGCCGTTCCCACCAACTCGCCCACACCCACACCAACACCAACGGCCGTTCCTACAGGCACCGTCAAAGCACAATCCCTAAAGAACAGCAAATTGTAGCGACAATCGTCAGGGATTAATAAGCAAAAGAGGCAATTAGAAATCATAAAGATTGCCTCTTTTTGTTTCTACATAAAGAGGGGTTCCATCTTTAATTGGCTCATTTTTTCGGTGAGGGTGGCTTGGGAAACGGCCGTATCCACCCTACTTGCCGCATCCAAAACCATTGGCAACAAAGTCGTGTCCCCCACCGTGTTCAGGAATACACCCGGCTGGCTGAGCACCCACTGCACCGCTAAATCAATTTCGGCCTGCGTACTGAACGGTTCGTACCAGGTGGTGTGCGTTTTGGGCTTGTCGCCCCACGGCCCTTTGGACAGCGCTTTGATGGTTTGGATGGCGACATTTTTTTGCTGGCAAACGGCCGTTAACTGGGCAAAGTCGGCGGCGTACTGCGGATTTTGCATCATGGTTGGATTGTAGGGCAGCAGCACGGAATCGAAGTCGAACCGTGCCAGGCTCTTCAGGTGCATCTGGGCCACGTTGGTGCCGTGACCGGTCACGCCCAGAAAGCGGGCCAGCCCCTGTTCCCGCGCTTCGATGAACGCTTCCAGCACGCCGCCCGGCCCCATCGCTGTTTCCCACTCATCCGGCTCGACGAGGATGTGCATCTGCCACAAATCAACATGGTCGGTTTTCAACAGGTCGAGGGAGCGGTGCAGCTCTTCTTTGGCTGCCTGGTAGGTGCGTTTTTCGGTTTTGGTAGCCAGGAAAAACTGGTCGCGGTACTGTTTGAGCCAGGGGCCTAGCCGTAGCTCCGCATCGCCGTAGGAAGCGGCCGTATCAATGTGATTGACCCCGTACTCCAGCAATAAATCCAGCGTTTTGTTCGCTTCTGCCTGTGGGGTGCCCCAAAAAGCGGCCGCACCAAATAAAGTGCGGGTACTGTTGTGTCCGGTTCTGCCAAATGGTAATTTTTCAATCATGACTTCCTCCAATTTTCTCTTGTAGCCATTGGTTAAGCGCCAGACAATCTGCGCCGAGGTAGATGAAGGCGTCTACACCAGTGGCTTTATGTGCTTCGATTTGGTCTTTGGGATAGCCCGCCAGAATGATAACGGCATTGGGTTGCTCCGCTTGAATGCCCTCCACGAGCGGCGGCACTATTTCCGGGTAGGTTTCATCGGTGGAGCAGATGACGACTGCTTTGGCTCCGGCTGCTACTGCGGCCTGGGCAGCGACTTTTGGCGAGGCAAATCCGTCGGAATCCACTATTTCAAAGCCGCCGACTTCAAAAAAGCTACGGGTAAAATCGGCGCGGGCTTTGTGCTGCCGCAGCGGCCCCATATTGGCCAGAAAGATTTGCGGGGGACGGCCGTACTTTTTAGCATATGCCGTTGCTTTTTGGCGTAATTGGACGAACGGGGCAGCGGGTTGGAACGGCCGTAACGGCTCTACCATCACTTGTTCTGCCCCAGCCAATACCGTTTCCTGCAATTGTTGAATGGTTGCCCCCGCTTGCGCTGCGGCTATGGCCAGCGCCATCTGGGTTTCTTGGGTGGCGTTGGCCAGCGCCGCTAAGGCCGATTGCGGGTCTGGCGCATCTTGCCGCGTGCGTGGAACCGCGTCCACACTCGGTTCAGGTTGCGTCAGTGGCTCCTCGCCGAGGTTGGGGTACAGATTACTGCCCACCATCACCGCTTTGCGTGTGGCCAAATCCGCTTGCCGGGCGGCGGCGGTGGCGGCAATTTGCTGCTGGAGTGCGCCTGCTTGCAACGCAGCCACGATGCCTCCCGCCGCCTCGATTTCCTGAAAAAACGCCCAGCCGCGCTGGGCCAACTCGTCGGTGAGGTACTCGACCGTGTAAGAACCGCCTGCCGGGTCTAGCAGTTTGGTGAGATTCAGTTCCTCTTGCAAGATGAGCTGTACGTTGCGGGCAATGCGGCGTGAGAACTCATTGGTTGGACGCTGCCCTGTGTCGAAGGGGGCAATTTCGATGCTGTTGGCTCCGCCAAGAGCGGCAGCAAACGCTTCGGTGGTGGCGCGCAGCAGGTTTACGTGCGGGTCTAGCTGGCTTTTGCTGGCGTTGCTGGTGCGGCCGTGAATGGTAAGCTTTTGGGCCGATTCCCCACCGCCAAACGCGGCGATCATCTGCGACCAGACGGTGCGGGCGGCGCGCAGTTTGGCAATTTCCATGAAAAAATCGCTGCCAATGCTGAAAACGGCCGTTACCCGTCCCCCAATCTCATCTACCCTCAGCCCCCGCTTTTGCAACTGCCGAATGTGGTAAACGGCCGTTGCCAACATGATCCCTATTTGCTGCACGGCGTGGGCCCCGGATTCCTGGTAAAGGGCGGGCATCACGGCCAGGGTGTGCAGGTGTGGCGCGTTTTGGCTGGCCCAGCGGGTGAGTACGGCCGTTTGGTCGTACAAAGCGTCTAGCGGTTGGCTGCCTTCTATCACCAGCCAGACGATGGGATCGTGCAGCAGGGCACCGTGCAGCGTGGCCAACTCATTGCCAAAAGCGGCGGCTAACTGCGCCAAAATTGGCAAACCGCTCCAAAACGGAATTAGAAGCGGCGTTTGGGCTAAATCTACATTGTGGAAGAGGGTGCCTAGATGGTTGGCGGTAAAATGTGCTTCAGGGGGCCAGAAAACGGCCGTTTGCCCATGTGCCAAATCATGCTGGAGCTGCGCATTCAGCTGCTCTGGTTGCGCCCCTTCCAGCCGCTGGGCAATGCGCCACGGCTGCGCCTGGGCAGTGGTGCCGCGCTGGTAAGGAAATTGACCCGGCACCAGGTTGGCGGCAGATGCGGTGGCATTTAGCATGGGGCTGAGGGGAATGCCTTCGTACGTTTGGAAAGTTAATTTTTCCAGCGGCTTGCCCTTGAGCGAGGCAACGGTGGCGGCGATCCACTCTTCTACAGAGGGTGGGGTAAATTCAGTAAAAAGCGATTTTTGAGCTTGCGGATTTTCAAGCATGGACGATTTCTCCCTGTGCAGCGGCCCGCGTGGGTTTGGCCGCTTCGTTAGCTATCTATTGTAGCGGATCATCGCCGGAGGCTAAAGCTGCTTACAGATTGGCTTGGGTGCGGTGGAGGAAACGGCCGTTTCCCATTCCCCCCACAAATTCTCCATCCTGAACCACAATTTTGCCCCGGCTGAGCGTGGCTTGCGGCCAGCCTTGCAGCGTCAGCCCGGCGTAAGGTGTCCAGCCCGCCGTCTCGTGCAGCGTTTCCGTCGTGAGCGTTTTGATCGCCTCGGGATCGAAAATCACCAGATCGGCATCGTAGCCGACCGTGATTTCTCCCTTCTTCGACAAGCCCATCAATTTGGCGGGATTGGTGCAGCATTGCGCCACCCATTGCGACAGGCTGAGCCAGCCCTGGCGCACCCCTTGCGAATAAAGTGCGGCAAAGCGCATCTCAATCGAGGGCACGCCGCCGGGAATCTGGCTGTAGTTGTCCAGCCCGGTGGCTTTTTCCTCAATGGTGAACGGGCAGTGATCAGTGGTGACAATTTGCAGATCGTTGTGGCTGAGCGCCTGCCACAGTGCGGTTTGCGCGGCGCGGTCGCGGATGGGTGGCGAGCAGACGGGCAGCGTGCCCTCCACGCCGGGCGCATCGTAGGCGTCCCAGGTGAGGAACAGGTATTGCGGGCAGGTCTCGCCCGTGACGGGCAGACCCTGCTGCCGCGCCTGGGCAATGCGGCTCACCGTCTCGCCGCAGGAGACGTGAAAGATGTGCAGCGGCACGCCAACAAAGCTGGCAATATCAATCACGCGCCCAGTCGCTTCTGCTTCCAGCAGGGCCGGACGGCTGCGCGGGTGCCAGTGCGGGCTGGTGCGCCCGGCGGCCAAATTTTGGCGGATCAGCTCGGTAATCACGTCCCAATTTTCGGTATGAACTACCGGGATACCACTGACGTTGCGAACGGCCGTTAACGCCCTTAACAGCTCATCATCCCGCAAGCGCAGCCCGTAGGCCATGTAAAGTTTGAAGCTGGTGCAGCCCGCGGCAAACGCCTCTGGCACCTGGTCCAATTTGGCCATGTCGCCAGGGCCGATGGTCATGTGCAGGCCGTAATCAATCACCACATTGGGATCGGCCAGGGCGCGGCGGGCGGCGATTGCCTGGGCCATTGTTTCGTCTGGCTGGGTTTCTACAAAATCAACGATGGTGGTGGTGCCGCCAAACGCGGCGGCGCGGGTGCCGCTGTAGAAACTGTCGGTGGAGGTGAATTTGCCGATGGGCATTTGCAGATGCACGTGCATGTCCACCGCGCCGGGAGTGACGAGCTTACCCGTCGCGTCCAGCACCCGTCGTCCGTCCAGATTTTGCCCGATGGCGGCAATGGTCTCGCCGTTGATGCCGATGTCTGCCGGGAATGTGGAAACGGCCGTAACCACCGTTCCTCCCTTAATTACCAAATCGTACATGCGCTACCTCCTGACATTGTGCTTCATTCCGCGTGATTTTTATCATGATTATGCCAAATGTACGAATACGGCCGTTCCAATTCATCGCCACATTTGCCAGACTGTTTATAATTCATGTCCGAACTAATTTGGTAAACGGTGAACGGTAATCAGTCATCAGTCTTCAGTAATTGGCAACCGAATACCGAACACCGAATACCGAAAACGGAGTGAACTCATGGCATGGTACATCTATCTGGCGGTATTGGCCGCCGGGTTTGGCGCAGGATTTATTAACACTTTGGCGGGCAGCGGCTCGCTCATTACGCTCCCTCTGCTCATCTTCATGGGCATTCCGGCCAACGTGGCTAATGGCACCAACCGGGTGGGGGTTCTCTTCCAAAACATCGTTTCAGTGAGCAGTTTTCAGCGGCAGAAGATGCTGGACCTGCGCGGCGGGCTTATTTTATCAGCGCCCGCTATCATCGGTTCCATCATCGGGGCGCAGATTGCTGTGGATTTGGACGAAGCGCGGATGGAGCAGGCGATTGGCGTGCTGATGGTGATCATGCTGGTGATCATTTTACTGCGCCCCAAGCGCTGGTTGCAGGGTGAGCTAGAGAAGATGGGGGAACGGCCGTCCATCTTCCAACTCGTCATCTTCTTCTTCATCGGCATGTACGGCGGGTTTTTGCAGGCAGGCGTTGGCATTTTCTTGCTGGCGGGCCTGGTGCTGGGCATCGGCTACGATCTGGTGCGTGCTAACGCCGTGAAGGTGCTGATCGTGCTCGCCTTCACCATCTCGGCGCTCGTCGTGTTCATGCTGAACGATCAGGTGAATTGGGGCGTTGGCCTGCTTTTAGCAGTGGGCAATTCGCTAGGTGCCTGGGCTGCTGCCCGCATGGCGGTGGAGCGAGGGGCTAACTTTGTGCGCTGGCTGCTCATTGCTGTGGTGGCCGTTTCTGCCGCCAACTTACTAGGCGTCTTCACCTGGATTGGTCAACTGTTTAATTGAGTAGGTTCTGGTTTTTCGGTCAGATCGTCGCGTACAGATTTTTCCATGCGGATGCCCAGCCGGTAGGCGGCGGAGCTGATCGCATGGGACGTAACCGGCCCGGTGATCAGCAGCAGTAAAATTAAAACGAGTCCGCGCCCGGCGCTGAAGTTATCGAGTGAGGCGAAGATGGTGGCGACGAGCAGCAGCACCACGCCAAACACGCCCACTTTGCCAGAAGCATGCAGCTTGGTGTACACATCGGGCAGGCGAAAGTAGCCCAACACGCCCACAAATGAGAAGAAGGTGCCGATGAGAACGGCCGTAATCACCCCAACTTGAATGAATGTTTCCATCTTTGCCCCCTAAAACATCTGCTCGTCGGCGGCGTACTTGGCTAGGGCGATGGTGCTGACAAAGCCCAGCGCCGCCAGACCCAGCGCCACATCCACGTAAATGCCGTTCGACTGAATCAGCGCGGTAAGAATCAAAATGCCGATGGTTAGCGTGGCCACAATATCGGCCCCGACCAGGCGCTCCATAATTTCCTTGCCACGCCACACTTTATAAACCACAAAAACCAGCAGCACCGTGTGAATCACCAGTGCGCTTTGCAAAATGGTTTGCAGCAGTTGTTCCATCTTTCTTGCTCCAATTTACAACTGTCATTCTGAATGGAGTGCAGCGAAATGAAGAATCCCATTCAACTTTGGCGCGATGCTTCGCTGCGCTCAGCATGACAATTGGAAGAATGCTCTAAACAAAAATGCGGCTCAGCAGATTGCGCCGGATGTTTTGGGCCGCTTCCACCTGCTCATCCGGGTTGCTGGCGTCCAGCATATGCGTGTACATCACCCCGTCGTCGTCAATTTCCACCACCATCTCCCCTGGCGTCAGGGTGATGGCGTGAGCGCTGAGGGCCACGCCCCAATCAGATTCGCATTTGGCGGGGATGGCAACGATGCCCGGTTTGATGGGCAGCGAAGGTGTCAGCACAATGCGGGCCACTTGCAGCCCGCTGATGAGCAAATCCCACAGCAGCCGCACCAGATAAATGACAGAAGCCAGCAAAGCATCGGGCAGACGTTTCCAGGCAAACGGCCGTTTCACCGGACGTACCAGCAGCGTGACCAATCCTGCCAAGACCAGCCCCGTGAGGATGTTGTTGGCTGCCCAGTTGCCCGTTAGCAGCATGTAAAGCAGCCAAATGGGGAACATGAAGGTTAGATAATGCATGGTTAACTCCAAGAATTAGTTGATAGTGGTTGGTGGCTAGCGGTTGGTAAAAACAACAAGCCACTAAAACTAGCCACTATCAAACTAGCCGCTGCCTAAAACGGCCGTAATATACAAATCCGGCTGCCCCAACCACAGCGTCGTCGCATCCGTTAGCTGGATGAGCGGCTCGGCCCAAATGCCCAGCAGCAGCACCAGCCCAATCAGCAGCGCCGGGGCGATGAGCCTGTCGCCAGTGGGTTTGAGCTTGATCGCCGCATCCACCTGCGGCTCCCACCAAATGCGCTGGAAAGCCCGCATGGTGTAGATGAGCGTCGCCAGACTGCCCACCGCCATCAGGCCCAGCACCGCAATTTGTGTGGCGTCCACGCCGCTGTTAAACAGCAGCATCTTGCTGATAAAGCCGCTCGTTGGCGGAATGCCTGCCAGCGCCAAAGTGCCAATAAAAAAGAGAACGCCCGCCAGCGGTAGCTTTTTGCCCAGGCCCGTCACCACGGCAAACGCCGCCGACTTTACCGAAGCGCGGCTGGCGACAAAACCAGCCAGCATCAGCATCGCTGCCTTGATGAGGCTGTGATTGACGGTGAACACCAGCGCGGCGGCAATGGAGAGCGGCGTGCCCCAGCCAATGCCCACCAAAATAAAGCCAATTTGCGCCAGCGTGGAATACGCCAGCATCCGCTTGACGTTGTGCGTGCCAATGGCCGACAGACCGCCAAAAAAGATGCCAATGACGCCCAAAACAATAAGCAGCGTTTGGATCAGCGCCGCCTGCTCAACAAACAGCAGGGTGGTCATGCGCAAAAAGCCGTAGATGCCCAGTTTCACCACCACCGACGAGAGCATGGCCGAAACGGCCGTTGGTGCGGCCGTATGAAAATCGGGCTGCCAAAAGTGGAACGGAAACACCGCGCTCTTGATCATGAACGTGGCCATCAGCAGGGCGATGCTGGTGGTTAGCAGCGGCGCATCCGGGTTTTGGGCAATCCGCGCCGCCAGGTCGGCCAGGTTGAGCGTGCCGTAGCTAACGTACAGCGTGCCGTTGGCCAGCAGCAAGAAGGTGGCCGCCAGCAGGCTGATGTAGAAATATTTATAGGCCGCTTCCGTGCCGTTTTTGTCGTCGGAAATGGCGGTTAGCACCGTGCCCGAAATCACCAGCAGCTCGGTGAAGACAAACAAATTAAAAAGGTCGCCCGTAAGAAATGCGCCGGTCAACCCGGTGGTCAGCATCAAAAACAGCGGGTAAAAGCCGGGGTAGCGCACATTTTTATCTTTTGCGCCCAGGGCGTAGACGGTACCCAGCAGCAGCACCACCTGGCTCATCAGGGCCAGCAGCACGCCCAGCAAATCGCCCACAATGGCAATGCCAAACGGAGCCATCCAGCCGCCGCCGTAGAACACAATTGGTTCGCCGGTTTGCTGGACGGTCCAGAGGAGATAGCTGGTGGTGGATACGGCCGTTCCCAACACCGCCAACGTCCACACCCCCTGCCAGCGCGGGGCGCGCATCAAAAACAGGGCAATCACCGCCCCCAAAAAGGGAATCAAAATCGGTAACAAAACAAGATGGTTCATCGCTTCAGCCTTTCAATTTCATCCATGTTGCTCGTCTCATACCGCGCCGAAATCACCGCTAGCAGCGACAGCACAAAGGCCAAACCGCCCATGCTAATCACAATCGCCGTCAGGATGAGTGCCTGCGGCAGGCCGTCGCTGGGGTTGCCCGCGCCGTCGTACGCCGGATCGGTGCCCAAATACGCGCCCGTGCTGAGCAAAAACAAGTTAATCGCACTCGATAAAATAATCAGGCCAATGGCCGAGCGAATGACGTTGCGCCGCAGCATCTGGTAAATGCCCACGGCAAATAACAAGCCAATCGCCAATGCGGTCAAAAGTTCCATCAAAAATCTCCGCTACACTTTTCACCTTTCATTCCCGTGAAAACGGGAATCCACCATGTGGAAAGTATGGATTCCCGCCTGCGCGGGAATGACAGGTTGGTTCACAAAATTGTTAGTTGTTCTTTGGCGTTTGCCCCAACCCTTCAGGATGGCCCAGCGTGTTGAGCATGAAAAAGACACTGCCCAACACGCTTAAGCAGATGGCCACCTCAAACAAGAAGGCACTGCTTAAGTTAAATCCGGTGGGCAAGGGTAGATTGAGCATTGCGCCATAATCCACCGGGGATAAAAAGACGCCGTTGAACAGCCAGCCGGACGCGCCCGCCAGCAGCAGCACAAAAATGCCAGAAGCAATCAACGGGGCGCTGAGCCATTTGTAACGCGCCCGTGTCTCCTCGTAGCCAAACACCACGTAGGCAAACGCAATTGCCAGGCTGATGATGACGCCCGCCGTAAAACCGTCGCCGGGCTGATCGTGGCCATACATCATGTGCGTGCCAGCTACCACAATGGCCAGCGGCAGCGAGAGCCGGGCCAGCGCCTGCACAAACACGGAGGTGCGCAGGCCGTAAATGCCAAAAGAGGGGAGATTGCTGAGCAACGGCCGTTCCTCACCCAATTTATCTCCCAAAGCAATCGTCGCCTGCCGCAGCAGGGTAAACATGCCCAGCCCCGCCATGCTGAACACCGCAATTTCAATCATTGTGTCCAGCGCCCGGAAGTCTACAATAATCGCCCCCACAATATCCTTGGCAGCGGTTAGTGGTTTGGCGTTTTCGATGAAAAATGGCGTTACCACACTTTCGCGTGGCCGACTGGTCAGGGCAAAAAGTGTAATCACAGTTACCACAAGACCGCTGGCAGTGGCTATCGCAGCGTTGCGTAATCGGACCCACTGTCCCGCTTCTACATTGAGCGCCAGCGCGTTTTGCCGCTCTTTGCGTGGTAGCAGGCGCAGCGCCAACACCAAAATCACCACCGACAAAATGTCTACGACTACCTGCACCAGCGCCACGTCAGGGGCCGGTTCCAGCACCATCAGCACCGCAATGCTCAGGCCAGACGCGCCTAAGGCCACAATGGCCGCAAAATCCCGCTTGAGTAAAACGCTGGCGATGGCTGCCCCCACCGCCACCAAAATAGCGACCAGCCGCAAAAAGTCCTGGCTGCCGGTCCAGGTGAACTGCACGTCGTTTTGCATCGTTTGCAGCAGTTGGCCAAACTGGCCTTGAGTAAACAGCAGCACCAGCCCCACCATGCCCACAATAATGAAAGATAGGTAGCGGCGGAGACGGCCGTTCTGCAACCGCGTCACCTGATCAGCCGACCAATCAATGCCCCGCAGCGTGGCGGCAAACGCCCGGTTCAAATCCAGCTGCGCCGCAAAATTGGTTTGCCAGGCGCGAATGGAATGCCGGAAGTAGAATAGCGTGCCTCCCAGCGAAATGGCCACGATGGAAAGCAGCAGCGGCACGTTCAGCCCCGTCCACAGCGCCAGCGACACTTTTACCTTGTCGCCGAACGCGGCTTCTGCCGCCTTGGCCAGCAGCGCCGCCAAAAGTTCTGGCTCTGGCAGCAGGCCAATGGCCAGGGAGAGCAATGCCGGAATAGCGGGAGCCAGCAGCATTAGCTTGGGCGCTTCGTGCGCTTTGGCGACCGCTTCCCCCGGCTTGCCCAAAAAGGTGCCAAAAACCAACAGCCCCGCCTGGGCCAGCATCAGCGCCCCGGCTACCACGGAACCAGCCGCCAGCACCCAGCTAAAAAAGGTGGGCAAGGAAGGATGAACGGCCGTTGCCAGCAACGTCTCCTTGGCCAAAAAACCAAACATCGGCGGCAGCCCGGCCATAGAAAGTGCGGCGATGAAAGCGAGAACGGCCGTAATCGGCATCTTCTCCCTCAAGCCACCCAGCAGGCGCAAATCGCGCGTGCCGCTCTCGTGATCTACCGTGCCCGCCACCAGGAACAGCGCACTTTTGTAAAGCGCATGGGCCAGCACGCCCACCACCAGCGCCTTAAAGGCAATATCCGTGTCTTGCCCAATCAGCATCATCAACACGCCTAATTGGCTAATGGTAGAGTACGCCAGCAGCGCCTTCAAATCATTTTGTTTAAGGCCCAGGTACGCGCCAAGCACCATCGTAACCAGCCCAATAATGCTAAAAAGCCAGAACCACAGCTCTGTTTCGCCCAAAACCGGATTCATCCGGGCCATCAGGTAGATGCCCGCCTTCACCATCGTGGCGGAATGCAGGTAGGCGCTGGCTGGGGTGGGGGCGCTCATCGCCTGCGGCAGCCAAAAATGGAACGGCCACTGGGCGCTTTTGGTCAACGCTGCCAGCGCCAGCAGTCCCAACATCACCGGGTACAGGGCACTTTGGCGCAGCAGATCGCCGCTGGCCAAAATGGCGGGCAGGCTGGTTTCCCCGCTGACGCCCGCCACAATGAGTAGGCCAAACAGCAGGGCAATGCCGCCCCCGCCAGTGATGAACAACGCCTTGAAGGCACCTTGCCGTGCTTCGGGATATTTATATTTGTAAGCAACGAGTAAAAATGAGGTGATGCTGGTCCCTTCCCAAAACAGGAACAGCACGATGACATCCCCTGCCATTACCAACCCGAGCATGGAGCCCATGAATAAAAGGAGGTAGCTCAAAAAGCGCCAGGCGGATGGCTCTTTTTGGAAGTAGTAACCGGCATAAATAATGATCAGTGTGCCAATGCCTGTGACCAGCAGGGCAAACAGCAAACTTAGGCCATCCAGATATAAGCTAAATTTGATGTTGAGGCTGGGCAGCCAATTGAGGCTTGCTTTTAGCTTTTCGCCGCTGTTGATGAGGTTGGTTTTTTGCAGCAACAGCACAAATGATGCGAAGGGGGCGATTGCCAGCAGCCAGGCGAGTGTTGTTAGGGGGAAACGGCCGTTTTCAACCTTCAATAAGCTGGTTTGACCAACACCTGTGGCGAAAAGCGCCGCCGAGAATATAAGAATAAAAGGAATAAAAAGCGTCAGGTCTTCCATGAAAATCTAATGAGAAGCAAGTTATGTGTGAATAAATTTGGTGTAACTAGTTGAATTGCATCCACACAGCGCTGTAATAAAAAGCCGACATTCATTTTCCAAAAAGTGGATACGAATGTCGGCCTATTTGGTAAAAGGTCTGTGCGATTTATTGATATTATCTGTGCATAAAGTCTATATTTGTATTTTTATCAAAATTATAATAAAAAGTCAAGAGGGAGTAGGCAAAGAAAAAAAAGCCGCCCACTTCGTTAGAAATGAGCGACTTTCTTGTTGTTTGCCCATGCACCAGGAGGGGTGTGCATCGAGCATACCAGTTTCTGCCAAAGGCCTGAGGAGGAGGGTGGCTTTCGCCGACGGCTTAACTGTAAGCTCGACTAGCTTGTTCCAGTCGCGTTTCTCTCGTGCCAGTTTGGGGGAGGAGTTCTTTCCTCAAGCCTAAACTAATCGAGCCTGAACATAGTTTACACAAGTTTTTTCGATTTGTCACGCCTTTTTTCGCACTTTCCCCCTTACTTTAGCACTAATTCGCACTTTTGTGCCTGAAAATTCATTAATTTGTGGCCAGGGCAATGAAATTGATAGCTAGTGAGACTTTTTCGCTGACATTAGCCACACCTGGGGCATTCGGGATTTGCAGTTGGAAGGCCCCTCGCTCAATTTGGGCTGTGGCCGAGCCCGTGAGTTGGGTACGGCCGTTTGCCATTACAGTCCCTTCAAAAATAACAGGTTGGGCAATATCGCGAATCTTCAATTCCCCTACAATCTCAATTGCAACTGATTCGTTTGCCACAAATTGTGCGGGCAAGCCACGAATTTCTGTTGGTGTAAAAGTGATAAATTCATTGGCTTCTGTATCCAAAATAAAATTATGAATGGCGTTGTCCCGGAATTCGTTATCGGTGGCTAGCGTGCGGGCATTGATGGTGATGGGGCCAATTTGGCTGGCTTGTGGATTGGCAAAGTTGATGGCAATTTGTCCGGCTACATAACGACTGTTACCAGTGACTATTGTAGGCAATCCGCGCAAAACTTCATCTAGGACAAAAGTCACCTCGGATTCGGCCCCGTTTATTTCAAAAATAGTGTAGGTGGTTGAATCGCCTTCTAGTTGGATGGGAACGGCCGTTAATGGTTCAGTTGGGGTGCGGCTAGGTTGCAAAAACAGCGCCCACACCACGCCAATGAGCACAGCCCCCACACCCATCACAATAAGACCTCCAAGCAATGTTTTATCTCTCATTCGTGTTGCTTTCCTCGTGTATACAGTTTATATTTGCTAAATAAACTCGCTGTTCATTGTATAGACAGTCGGGAAAATATGCTTTATACTGCTGACAAAATTAATCAAACATTTCAATGACCCCATTTTCTGCCAGCAGGAGAAAATGGGGTTTTATAATGGGTATTTCTATCAAGTTTACGCAAATTTGCGAGGGAAAAATTAGAAAATGCGTGTTGCATTATTAGCAAATCTCAAAAAAAATGCACCTCATTGGCCGGGGATTTCCCCAGATTATTGGGACGACCTGGACAGCGAAGCGACAATTGAAGCGATTATGGCTGCTTTGGCAAGCCAAGGACACGATGTAACTTTTGTTGAAGGTGATAGCCGCTTGGTGCAGGAGTTGCAAAAGCTTCAGCCAGATATATGTTTCAACATTTGTGAGGGGCATGTGGGTGATTCAAGAGAATCGCATGTGCCTGGTATATTGGAAATGTTGCGTTTGCCTTATACGGGGTCACGGGTGCTTACGTTAGCGTTGGCGTTGGATAAGCCAATGACCAAGCGCGTGCTTACTTATCATGATTTACCCACACCGGCTTTTCAGGTTTTTGAGCGAGTGCATGAACCGCTGGACCCTCAGATGAAGTTTCCGCTTTTTGTAAAGCCCAGTCGTGAGGGCACGGGGATGGGAGTAAGTAGTGAATCAATTGTGCAAGATGAGCCCCAGCTCCGCACCCAGCTGCGCCGCTTGTTTGAGCGGTATGACCAACCGGTTTTAGCAGAGCAATTTATTGATGGCCGGGAAATCACGGTTGGGGTGGTGGGCAACTTGACCACACCAGTTGCTTGGCGAGTGCCAGAAGATGAAGAAGCTCCCCGGTTGTCGCGTGGTTTGCACTTTTTGCCGCCGCTGGAGGTGGATATGAGTCGGTACCCTGCTGAAGAAGCGGGGGTTTACACCAGTCGCATTAAAACAGAGTTAGCTCATGAGTTTCATTATCTCTGTCCGGCTCCATTAACTGAAGAGCAGGTGGAAGATTTGAATTGGCTGACGGCCGCTACTTTTCGGGTGACGGGTTGCCTGGATGTGGCGCGGGTAGATTTTCGCCTGGATGCGCACGACAATAACAAGCCATATATTTTGGAAATTAATCCACTGCCAGGGCTGAATCCTGATTATTCGGATTTGTGTATTGAGGCCAAGGCTGAGGGCTTGACGTATGAGGCGTTGGTGAACCGCATTTTGGATGAGGCAGCCGAGCGGTATGGATTGGGGAGCTAAATGAAGAAATTGCGTAATTGGGTAATTGTTGGCAATTACCCAATTACGCGTTCAGGCTGTCACTTCGGCGCGAAGGGCGTCGGCGTCCAGAATGGTGATACGGCCGTATTCAAACCAGATCAGATATCGTTCTCGAAAGTCGCGCAGAATTTTGTTGGTGCTTTCCCGTGTGGCACCGATGAGGCTGGCCAGGTTTGCCTGAGTTAGGGTCATGTCTATGATAACGCTCTCTGTTTCGATACGGCCGTAATCTTGTGCCAATTCCAACAATTTACGCGCCAGTCGCTGCGACACAGGCAGCGAAGCCAGGCTATCCATTTGCCGCGTGTTGTACCGTACCCGGTGTGTTAGCTCTTTCATAAAGTTGAGCGCCAACTGGGGAAAGCGCTGCATGTGCAGCCGAAAGCTTTCCCGACTGATGGTGTAGAGCAATGTTTCGTCCAGGGCAACGGCCGTTGCCGAACGCGGCAGCCCATCAATCACCGCCAATTCCCCAAACATATCCCCCGGCCGACCAAACAAAATGACCGATGTTTCGCTGCCGTCTAACCCATTGACGTAAATGCGCACTTGCCCCGCTTGCACCAGGTACAGCACTTGCCCCGGATCACCTTCGCGGAAGATAATCTCCCCTTGCCCAAATCGGCGCGGCTGCACGTCTTTGGCAATGGAGCGAAGCTGCTCTTGTGACAAGTCGTGAAATAGCGGAATTTCTTGTAAAAATCGAATCATGCTCATGGGCTGTTTTCCTCTTCGGAAAGATACTGCGGGCTGATAAATTGGTTGTAAGCTCATTTTCATACCTCCCGAAAAGAGTTTAGCGGCCACAACTTATGAAGGTTGTGGCCGATGCTTTAAACAAGGTGGAACAAAAGGCCAACGGATACGGCCAGTATGATGCTGACGAGCAGTTCGGCCAGATAGACTGGCGCAATTTCATCATCGGCTACCTGAGGCCACTCCATGAGCAGCCGGGGCAAGATGACCAGTGGCACCAGCAAGTATTGCCCGACTGCCACAAAAGTAGTCATCAACAGGCGTTCCAAAATGCCTAAATATTTGCTGGAATCGCCGAACTGAGGTGCGACACCCTGTACTAAGCCATAGGCCGTAAATTTAACCAGTACCCAGGCGGGCATCGTGACAAATGCGTAACCCAGCAGGTAAATAAGCAGCAGGTCGCTTTGCAACAGGTGCCGCCCTGTTTGAATGAGCGCAGCTAAATCCAGGTAGCCTCCGCCGACCAAAGCTAGCGTAATTACAAAAAAATGGGCGACCTGATCCAGAGTGAAGCGGGCCAACTCTGGGATGGGTAGCTTCACTCGCAGTTGAACGGCGTCAATTAGAAAATGGACAATCCCGATGGTCACCACCCAGGGCCACCAGCCGGGATTAAAAGGCAAAATGCACAGCCAGGTGATGACGAAGACGATCAGGCAATGCACAATCACGCCTGACAAGGCGCGGCTTTTCCAAGCAGCCAGGCTGTTCCATTGAAGTATGTAGTCTCCGATGAGATGGGCAAGAAACATAGCAATGATCATGATTGATCTCCTGTAATTTGGATTTTATTTAGAAAGGGTGTATTGTCTGTTTAGGGGTTGACAATGTGCCCGTTTGCTAACCTACTCATACCATAATTGATCTGGTGTGGGTGCGCTGTGAGATTTTTCACACGGCCGAATAAACCTGGTAATTTTAGGGGAACGGCCGTTTCATCCTAGTCTAAAAATTACTTATCGGACACCAACCGTCTTTCGGTAATGTGGTGTCATGGGGCTGAATGTCAATTGTCACAAAAAGCTAATGACAAATGTCACTATTGGTTGATGGGTAGCTCGGTAAAATCAGGCCAGTCAAGATGTGGAGTTTTTAGGTCAACAATATCTATGTTTCAAATTAGTCGGCGCGTAGATTACGCGGTACGAATTATGATTGAATTGGGGATGCAGCCTGAGGGGGTGCTCCTTTCGGCGCGTCGCCTTTCGGCGAAGACGGCCGTTCCCAAAGCATTTCTCCACAAAATTACGGCCGATCTGGTGCGGGCGGGGCTAATCCTGACTCAAACCGGCCCATCTGGCGGCCTGGCCCTGCAAAAACCTGCAAACGATGTGTCTTTGTTGGATGTCGTTGAAGCGATTGATGGACCTGTGTGTTTAAATATTTGCCTGGTGCGTCCCCAGGAGTGCAATCGTGATCGTTTTTGCCCAGGCCATGAGGTATGGGGCAAGCTACAATTGCTGGTTGTTAACGAACTCCGTAAGGCGATCTTGGCTGATTTGGTTGAAGAAGCCTGGCGGCTGCAAAAAAATCCGCGATCAAAGCTGATTGACTTTCCTTATGTGCAGGAAGAGGCAAAAAATGGCGCTACCCAGAAGGAACAAATAAACTGATGGCAGCCACTGTTCCTGCGGCAAGTGTGCCCCGCAAATCGTCTGGTATGTTGATTTGGCGGCTATTTTTCGGCATTTTTGGGTTGTTGTCTGCTGGGGTAATTTGGTTTTCTACGGCAAGACCTATTACAGTGCTGCCCCGTATTACATTGGCACCAGGTTTTTATTTTGCGGACCAAACTGGGGCAAAGTTCACCAGCGAAGATTTGCGCGGTCAGATTGCGCTTTATAACTTTACTTATACCCACTGCACTGGCTCTTGTGCCCAGACGAGCCCGGTGATGGCCCAAGTTCAGGCACGGCTGCCGCAAATATCTTCTTCAGTGCCGCTGAAGTTGGTTACGTTTTCTATTGATCCAACCCAGGATGATGCGGCCGCGTTAGCGGCTTATGCAGATGGGTTGGGGGCGGATACGGCCGTATGGCACTTTGCTACTGGCGGCGAACAGCAACTAAAATCTGTGATTGGCGGCGGGTTTAGTGTTTTTTACAAAGCGCAGGAAGATGGCAGTTTTAAGCTAGACCCTGCATTTTTTTTGGTGGATGGCAATGGGGTAATTCGGGCTGAGTACCGTACCGATGCACCGGACATTGAAATTATTATGCGCGATTATGGGTTACTGGCCGCTGAAGTTGATCACAGCGAAGGCATTTATCGTTTTGCCTACGAAGCCGCCCATCTTTTTTCCTGCTATCCACGCTAGTACAGTCCGGCGGAAGTCCGTAATGGGTTATTATGTCGAGTGCGCCGGACTGTTTAAGTATTGCGCCGCCGCCAATAACTTTATGCTAACTTTTGGAGCGCAATACTAGGCAACCGGAAAGGATCAGAATGACCGAAACAACGAACGATGAACAGATTAAAGCGCCCTTCTGGAAGTCCCAGCTTTTTCGGTTGGCTTTAATTGGCTTGGGAATTGGCGTTGGGATAGGGGCGCTATTTTTGGCGATACGGCCGTTGTTCGGCCCCTCTGAATGGCATGGTATGGAGATTCAGGCGAGCCAGCCTGTAACCAATTTCACCCTAACAGGTCCTGGCGAGCAACCAGTCAGCCTGGTGGATTACCGGGGGGAAGTGGTAATGCTCTATTTTGGTTACACGTTTTGCCCCGATGTTTGCCCGGCTACTATGGTTGAGCTGCGCGACGCAATGGAAATTTTAGGCAAACGAGCCGAAGATGTGCAGGTCATGATGATTTCTGTAGATCCAGAGCGTGATACGCCAGAGATATTGGAAGCGTATCTGGCTCATTTTGATGAATCATTTATTGGCTTAACAGGCACGACTGACGAAATAATGGCGGTTACTGCCCCTATGGGTATTTTTTTTGAGCGGCATGAAGGGAGTGCAGCATCGGGCTACCTTGTTGATCATACCGCCACAGTAGCTGTGCTGGATAAGGAAGGTAAATTACGTCTCATTTATCCTTTTGGTATTACGGGTGCAGAGATGGCAGCTGACCTAAAATATCTGGTTCGGGAATAAGTTTTATTTGCTTCAATACTGACTTTTGCGATAGATGGCGAACTCGCGCAGGAGCAGTTGATATTATTGTGTGGGCACTTAAGTGTGCTCTCCACTTCTGAAGGAGGTTTTTGATGGAAAAGGATAAGAAGTACAAAGCGCCGCAAGGTACTGTGGCACTCGTCATTTTGTACGTTCTCCTCATTATTGCTTTGTGGGGAAGTGCTTATCTGACGATGCTAGCAAGAGGGGTGACCGTATGATTCACATAGATTCTCGTGAACGCAATTTCATTATTGGCACCACCATTTTGCTGCTGATATTTGGAACGGCCGTTTTGGTGAGCAGCTTTTCATTTGGCTTTCAGGTGCCTGCACCCGTAGAGCGAATTGACCCGAAGCTTGTTGCTACACCAGGCCAATCCCCTTGGGGTGACCCGGTGGAAGAACGTGTACGGGAACTGGCTCCGAACAAGTATGAAGTATACATACTTGCCCAGGCCTGGAACTACACGCCACGCGAAATTCGGGTTCCAGTTGGTTCCACGGTCACATTCATGGTAACCAGCAAGGATGTTCAACACGGTTTTCGGTTGGATGGCACCAATGTCAATATGATGGTGTTGCCGGGTGAAGTGTCAAAGTTAACGGCCACTTTTGATGAAGCCGGCACATACAATTTTGTCTGCCATGAATATTGTGGTGTTGGTCATCATACAATGTATGGTCAGCTCATTGTGGAGCCATAGTTATGGATGCGGTAAATGAAATTGTCCAACCGGTAAGACGGCCTTCGGTTTCGCTGTGGCGAACGGCCGTTGTTCTCTTCAAATTGCGCATCGTCTCTCTGTTGCTGTTGTCAGCTTTTGGTGGGGCTGGGCTAGGCACCATGATCACAGGGCGGGCATCCGCCTGGGATTGGGCGCTGCTGGCCATTACCGGAATGCTGAGTGCGGCCGGAGCGTCTGGCATTAACCAATACCTGGAGCGAGACCGTGATTCCAAGATGAATCGCACCGCTGCCCGGCCGTTGGCGACTGGTCAGATTGCCAATCCTCACATCGTTTTGTTGTTGGGCGTTGGTATGGTTTTGGGCGCAACCGGATTGGCAGCCGCATTTAATTTAGCTTTGGCATTTTGGGTATTTTTGGGTGCTGTAATTTACGTTGGTGTGTATACCGTGTGGCTAAAACCGCGCACCACGCTCAACATTGTTATTGGTGGGGCAGCGGGTAGCTGTGCTGTCATTAGCGGTGGGGCAGCGGTCGGTGCCTGGTCGGCGCTGGGGGTTTGGGTTTTGGCGGCTCTGGTTTTTGTTTGGACTCCAGTTCACTTTTGGGCGCTGGCCCTGGCTTACCGCTCAGACTACATCAAGGCAGATTATCCCATGCTGCCGGCACGGGTTGCGCCCGCTGTGGCAGCCCGCTGGACGGCCGTACATACCGTGTTTACTGCAGCTGCGGGTCTGGCACTGGGTTTTTGGCCTGCTGTTGATTGGGTCTACCTGGTGCCGATTGGTTTGGCAACGGCCGTACTCATCGTACGAACCATTGCCCTGTTAAAAGCTCCAGCAGAAAAAGCACCTGCATTTGCCCTGTTCCACTTTTCCAATCTATATCTTGCACTCGTGCTGGTTATCGTCTTGCTTGCCAGCTTGTGGAGGTAAAAAATTTATGTATGCAAGCGTGAAAAAATTAACGGGCTGGTACCTGGGAGTTGGTATGGCGGCCCTTTTCATTGGGGGTTCCATGGGCCCCTTGCAAAAATTAGAACATGTAGGAATCAATGTTTACCCCGGCCTGCAAAACATTGGTTTAAACAGCTATTATCAGGGTTTAACCATACATGGTGTGTTAAATGCCCTGGTGTGGACAACATTCTTCATTGTAGGCTTCCTCACTTTTACCACCGTTCACAGCCTGAAACGTGATCTCACTCATCCCAAATTAAACTGGGCCAGTTTTTACCTGATGGTTATTGGTTTGGTTATGGCGGCCGTTCCTGTGTTGTTGAACCTGGCAACGGTGCTTTTTACTTTTTATCCACCGCTCCAAGCCTCGCCGTATTATTACATTGGCCTGACCCTGGTTGTTATCGGTTCCTGGGTAGGTGGTTGGGGTATGTTCCTCACGTTGCGGGCCTGGCGCAAAGAAAACCCGGGCGTGCAAACCCCCTTCATTGCCCTCGCATCTAACATTACAATGGCTATGTGGCAAATTGCTACCCTGGGTATTGCTACAGAAATGCTCTGGCTCATTATCCCCTGGTCACTTGGTTGGGTAGATGGAATTGACCCGCAGTTGGCCCGTACCTTCTTCTGGTTTACGGGGCATCCCATCGTTTACTTCTGGTTATTGCCAGCGTACGTTTCCTGGTACGGCATGGTGCCTAAGCAAGTGGGCGGCAAACTATTTAGCGAACCGTTGGCTCGTTTGGTTTTCTGGCTCTTTTTGCTGTTGTCTATTCCGGTAGGTTTGCATCATCAATATCTGGACCCCAGCGTACCTCAAGGTTGGAAAGTGGTTCATGCTGTTCTTACCTACTCCCTGTTTATTCCCAGTTTGCTGACCGCCTTTAACATCATTGCTTCAATGGAAATTGGTGGACGTGCTCGTGGTGGAACTGGCCTGCTTGGTTGGATTCGCACTTTACCTTGGGACGATCCATCATTCACCGCGCAAAACCTGGCCATGATTTTGTTTGCCTTTGGCGGTATTGGTGGTTTAACCAACGCTTCTTACAACCTCAATTTGGTCATTCATAACACCATGTGGATTCCTGGCCATTTCCATCTGACGGTCGGTTCTGGTGTAACCTTGACCTTCTTTGGTATTGCATATTGGCTGGTTCCAAAATTGTCTGGTAAGCAGCTTCTTAGCAAAAAAGTGGCGCTTTGGCAGGCATGGACCTGGTTTGTAGGTATGCTGTTGATGTCTAATGGTTTGCACATCCTGGGTTTGAACTTTGGTTCTCCCCGGCGGACAATGCTGGGTGTGGCTCCTTATGCGTCATCCGATTGGCAGCCGCTGCTGATTGAGGCTGCGTTGGGTGGGATTATTCTTGGCGTGAGTGGTTTGCTGTTTTACTATAACATGGTAGGGACTGTCTTATCCAAGAAGACCTTGACGGAAGAAATCGAGATGCCTGTAGCAGAGCCGTTGGATGTACATCCGGCGCCGGCCTGGTTAGATACGTGGCGGCCTTGGGTTGTAGCAACTTTGGTGCTCATTCTTGTTTCTTATGGCCCACTATTGGTAAATCTTATCTCAAATCTTAACCTGACATCACCGGGCTTTAACGCTTTGTGGTAGTTTTAGGGCTGGTATCTGGTAAAATTGCTGGGTACCAACCTTATTTTATTGACACAAATTGGAGGTCGCATATATGCGAAAATTAACGTTAACGATTTTATTGGCTCTGCTGTTTGCCTTTGGCCTGACTGCCTGTGGCGGTGGTGGCGACGAAGCAGCGGATAGTGGTGGTGACTCTGGCGCTGTTGGTGATGCTGCTAACGGTGAGCGTCTCTTTAATGAGTCCATTATTGGCGCGGCTAGCGCGCCTGGCTGCATTACCTGCCACTCTTTGGAGCCAGGTGTGGTTGTTGTTGGGCCTTCCCAATCTGATGTAGGCGCTCGTGCTGAGACGGAAGGGGCTGCCTTGGGCATCTCTGCTGAAGAATTCTTGCGTCAGTCAATTGTAGAGCCCAATGCACAGATTACTGATGGCTTTACTGCGGATGTGATGTACCAAAACTTTGGTGAAGAGCTGACCAATACGCAAATTAATGATTTGGTCGCTTTTATGCTGACGCTGAAGTAGTTTTTGTTTGAACGAGTGGTGGTTATCTGGTAGGTTCTGGGTAGCCACCACTTTTTTGTTTACCCAACTGGGGAATTTCCTCATTTAATTCATTACCACAAAGCCCATGTCACACGATAAAAGAAATAAAGAGCCGGAATTGCCGCCCGGTGCCGATTTAGAAGAAGATCGCCAGGTAGTGCTGCCTGTAGAAGATGATGCCGTGGGGCCAACGGCCGTTTCTCCCCAAAATAGTTCGCCCAATTCGCTGGCAAGCTGGCAGCGCCAGCCAGCCCCTTGGGCCGTGTGGCTAGAGCGGTTGACCTTGTGGCTGGAACGGCCGTTCAACAAACTTACTGGCACCCCCCAACTGAACCCCTTTTACCACACTGGCACCATCGCTGTGCTGTTAACCTTGGTGGTAGGCATCACCGGCTTTTACATTTTTCTTTTCTACAAATATGGCTACGATGCCTCGTACCTGGCGGTTCTGCGCATGGACGACCAGTTCATTGCCCGCACCATGCGCGCCGTGCATCGTTACGCTTCCGGGGCGCTGGTGGTCACCACGTTGCTTCACGCCTACCGCACCCTGTTCATGGAACGTTTTCGCGGGCAGCGCTGGCTGGCCTGGGTGACAGGTGTTGTACTTACCATTATTGTCTGGTTTGCTGGAGTAACCGGATATTGGCTGGTGGTGGATACACGCGCCCAACTCATTAACGATGGCTTTGTGCGCTTTTTACGTGGCTTTACGCCGTGGGCCGATCAATTTGTGCTGTGGCTGACTCGCGCTGAATTTAGCGGCGAAACCTGGCCAGTTATGCTGATTTTGCTGGCCATTCACATTGCTCTCTTTTTGGTAGTGGCTTACTTTTTCTACCTGCACATCCGCCGCCTCAACCGCGCTAAATGGTTGCCAGATATGTATCTGGTCATTGGCACGATGACTGTGCTGATTTTGGTGGCCATTATTTTTCCGTTGCGCAATTTGCCCGGGGCCAACAGCGTCCGGCTGCCAGAAAGCATTACGCTGGACCCGCTGTTCCTTTTTTATCTGCCTACCGAGGGTGGCAGCATTGCGCCCTGGCTTTGGGGTGGGTTGTTACTGATTACGGCCGTTGCCACCATCCTGCCCTGGATCACCCGCGACCGCTCAATGGCTGAAACTAGCAAAACTGCCACTGGCTTGCCTGTGGTACAAATTGTGCCGGAAAATTGTACCGGCTGTACTTTGTGCGCCTTAGACTGTCCGTACGATGCCTTAGAGATGGTGATGCGGGATGATGAATCGGGGCATAAATTTGTGGCGCTCGCCAAGCCAGAGATGTGCGTTTCTTGTGGTATTTGCGTGGGGTCTTGTAACTGGAGCGCCATCACTTTGGGCAATTCTTCGCCAGATTTGGTGTGGGAGACGATTGCCATGCGGCTTCGGCTGGCCAAGGCCAAATCCCCCAACCAACCAATCCGGCTGGCGTTTACCTGTGACCGGCACGCGGCTTTGGGGGCACGGCCGTATTTAATGCAAAATGAACCGGTCGTCGTTGAGGATACGGCGGTGGAGATTGTCACTGTGCCCTGCGTCGGCACACTGCTGCCAGATACGTTGCTCCGTGCCCTGGAAGCGGGTGCCCACGATGTGCAAATTATCGGCTGCCCGCCGGATGATTGCCGTAACCGGGAAGGGAATGAGTGGATTGAAAACCGTCTGCTGCGCCAGCGCTTGCCGCGCCTCAATCGTGATCACGCCAATGCGCCTATTTTTGCCGACTGGGTGTCCCCGGATGATTTTAAGGCGGCGCTGCACAGGCCGCTGCCTGAAGCCAAAGTACCCCAGGAAGAGCCAGATTTTGTGGCTGCCCGACGAATGTTTACAGAAATTTCGCCGCGCAGTCTGGTGATTTTGTTTGTGATGATGGTGGTGGTGCTGCTGGCTCAGGTTTTCCTGACAGACCTGCCATTCACTTCGCTTAAGGCTGGGGATACGGCCGTTGTGCGCGTGATGGTAGAGAACCCTGTGGCTGCTTACGACCATTTAATTTTGGCTGATCCAGAACGGCCGTTAACCCTGCGGCTAGAACTGGACGGTGACGTTTTAAGCGAGCAAACCTACGACCTGGCAACCTTTGCCAGCCGCGAAGCTGACCCATTTGTAGCCGAGCACGACATTGAGCCGGGTACGCATCTGGTGCGTCTGGCGTACGTCGGTGAGCAAACTGGCGAGGATGTTGTGCTCTTGGAAGAAACAAAAGAACTCAGACCCGGCGACATCTGGCGCACCATCTACGAGCCGCGCAGCTTCACCAAAAATGCCAAGTAACCCGCGCTGCTAACTACGATGGCCAAGTGCCAGGCATGGGGCAGAAGGTATTTAATGACCAGATTACGTCGCGCCTTGCCTGGCATTCAGAGCCGCTTTCAGCAATTCGATCTGCCCATCACCTAAATCCCAGGCAATCACTTCACTGATCAGCCGGACCTCGCTGCTAACCGCATGTTTTTCTGGCTGGATGGCCTTTGGGTAGAACTGATCTGCCTGGGCTACAAAAATGGGCCAGAAAAAGTGGGGGTGGGGATATTTGTAATCTGGTGGTTTGGGGGTGAGATGTTCAAAATAGATAGTGCCGATTACGGCCGTTGTCCCCACAGACCACCCAGTTTCTCCCAGTAACTCCCGCCGCAGCGTGTCCATAACAGTTTCACCCGGTTCCCGCCGTCCGCCGGGGATGATGTAAGGGTCATTTTGGAAATCGCGTATTACCATTACCTCGTTGCCCCGCAGCAAAATAGCTCTAGCTGAACTGGTCAATTCATCGGGTGGTAAATCGCTGCTCAGAAATGTTTGTTGATGCAGCCTGCGTGGATAATTGTGCCATTGCCAGGTGGGGGATTGGGTGGAAACGGCCGTTTTTCCCCGCAAAAATTGTTTCAAGGTGGATTCCATCTGGATTTTCCCTCAACTATTTTTTATAATGTTCCATAAATGACACAATAAAAGGTGCTAAAGATGAGTACAAAAATTATGCCAATTAGCGATTTGCGTCGCCAAACCAGCCAAATTATCCAAACAATTCGTGATGGTGGCGATCCAATTTATATTACGCAGCATGGTCGCCCTGCGGCCGTTCTTGTTGATTATGAAGCGTATGAAAACCTGCTGGCTCAACTTGAGGATTTATCCGATTTGGTTAGTCTGGAGGTGGCAGAAACGGAAACTGAACGAGATTATGAAGCTTTCTTGGCTGAAATAGAAGCCGAAGATTCCGCCTAACTTTTTGATAGTGCCACAAAATGTATAATCTCAAAATCAAGAATTCGGCAGAACGTGATCTAAAACGATTGCCAAAGCCGCTTTTTCTTCGCCTAAATCAAAAAATTTTGGCACTGCGTGAAGAGCCTCGCCCGTCAGGGGTACGCAAATTGCAGGGAAAGCTCGAAGGTTGGCGTGTGCGCGTCGGCGATTACCGAATCGTGTACCAGATTGATGAAGCCGAACAAACAGTCACAATAGTCCGTATTCGGCATCGGCGAGATGTTTACTCTGGTTGACTCTGGTTCATCATGGCGACGAGACGTTCTTCCAAACGGCCGTAACCAGTGGCACGTACCTCTAGCGGCAATTCCAGATAATCGGCCGCTTGCTGGGCCTGGGCAATGAGTTCGGGCGTTGGGTTTTGCGCCAGGTAGACGATGCGCTTGTAATTGCGAAAATACTCCTCTTTTAGCTGCGGAAAGCGATCCAGCCCCAGCCCCTTCAAAATGGTGCCCTTAAAGCCCCGCACCAAAAAATCGGTGAGGAAGAAGGTGCCCGGTTCCTCGTCCATCAGTTCCTGAAAGGTCGTTCCTCCGTACATTTCGTAACAGTGCGGGCCTTCGATGCGCTCCAAACTGTATTTGGCCGCTAGCGCGTCCACCGCGCCCATCGAGCCGCAGTCCCCAAAGCCAATCAGCACCCGGTCGAACCGCTCACGGATTTCCAGGTACCGCTTTTCTACATCTGGGGCGATGCGCTCTGGATACATGTGATCCATCGCCGAAATGCCAAATACCTCAGCATCCCAGCCGTGCTTTTGCACAATGTCCAAAATTTCGCGGGCCAGTGCCCCGCAAAAAATAATCGCTGTTTTCATGATTTCTCTGTGAACCTCTGTGGCTTCTCTGTGCGGCTCTGTGTTCCTCTACCGCCGTTTGCATCTGAGGATGCTCACTCCTCACTTTTTAAAGTGGCAATAAAATGTTGAACCGTTCCCGGATGGCGGCGTCAATTTCGGTGGGCAAGGGGGTGGGGCGATGGGTTTTGAGCAGATGCCGCGCCTTGCGGCGGGCCGCTTCGCGCATGTCCAGGCCACCGTCGGCTTGCCAATTGTCGCGGCTTTGGCGATCGGCCGTGTGGGGGTAGTAAAATTCGGTGTGCATCAGCTCCAGGCTTTGCTGCGTCCCCAAAAAGTGGCTTTCACCATTCACCACCTGCTCGATCACGTCAAGCGAGAGCGTCTCATCATTCACTTCGATGCCGCGCACCAGCCGCATAATATTGCCGTTGATGTCGTCGTCAATCACAAATTGTTCGTAGGCAACGGTGAGCATGGATTCCAAAAAGCCCGCGGAGTGGTGGATGTAGTTGGCTCCGGCCAGCGCGGCAACTGCGCCCGTGAGCCCTTTTTCGTAACCTGCCTGCACGTCTGGCAGCTTGGCGTCGCTGAGGCCAGAGGAGTTGTAGACGGGCAGCTGGCAATATTGGCCAAGCTGGGCTACGGCCGAATTCATCAAGCCAAATTCGGCCGCACCGCCCACAAAATTGCCCGTGCGCAAATCGGAAACGGAGGGAACGTAGCCTAGCACCACCGGGGTGCCGGGCTTGACCAACTGGCAGTAGGTGATCCCAGAAAGCTCCTCGGCGTGGATTTGCACCAGGGTGCCGGCCAGAGCAGCGGGGCTGGTAGCTCCGGCCTGCGGGGCGCTGGAAAGGAAAACGGGCATCCCCTGGCGCACGATTTCGGTGAGCACCTGCACGGTTTCTGTGGCGAACCGCAGCGGGCTAACGGTCCAGCTGGTGACGAAGGAGAGGAACGGCCGTTCCCTTAATTCCGCTTTTCCCCCAGCAATCATCTCGCCCATCTCGATCACATCGTGTAGCGATTTTACGGTGAAGCAGTTGCCCGTGACGTGCTTGGTGGTGCTGCTGAGCGCGGCGTAGTACGTGTTCAGGTCCAAATCTTCGCTGGGGATGTCGCGGGCGACGCAGGTGCGCAGGTAAAAATGGATGTTGTCCAGCGCGTCCACCAGTCGCCCCACGTCGGCCACATCTTGCAGGGTGGTTTCGCGCACGCGCTGGCTCTCCAAATCCAGAATTTTGACGGCGGCCCCACCTGTGCCCATGTACACGCGCTGTCCGCCCAACAGCATATCGTGCTTGGGGTCGCGGCCAGCGAGAAAAACATCGTTTTGGGCGCTGTTTAGCGCGTTGTGGACGAGTTGGCGGGGGATGTAGACCCGGTTTTTGCTGGTATCAACGTTCGCGCCAGCCGCCTGCCAGATGTCGCGGCATTCGGAGGGCTGTACCTCGATACCGATGTTTTCCAGAACGGTGAGGGACGCTTCGTGAATGCGCACCACGTCCGGGTCGCGCAGCGGTTTGTACCAGCCGCCGCTAAGTCCGGGGGGAACGACTGATGGAGACGGCCGTTTCCCCTCAGAACTGTCTCGGCGGCGACGGTGTTTGCGCGGGCGGGTACTCAATTTCACCCTCGACGGCGGCGGGTGCGGCTGCGGGTGGGTGTGGCAGTGGCAACGGCCGTTTCTACCAGTTCATGCTCAATCGGGGCCGCAGCCAGTGCCTCGCGCATCGCCGCGATGTGGGCCGGAGTGCTGCCGCAGCACGCGCCGATGATCCGTGCGCCGTAGTTGCGCACCTTGACGGCGTAATCGGCCATCACCTCTGGCGTGCCGTTGTAATGCAGGTGGCCGTGGACGTACTCTGGAATTCCGGCGTTAGATTTGGCGACAAAGGGAAACTTCTGATCGGCGGCGTACATGGCCTGGATAACCCCTTCGATTTCGGCAGGGCCATTGCCGCAATTGCCGCCGAGGGCGGTCAGATTCATGAGGCTCAGTTCCGCGTAAGCCTGGGCGGGCGTGACACCCATCATGGTACGGCCGTTTGTATCAAACGTCATCGTGGCTACCACAGGCAAATCGGTCGCCTCGCGGCACCCTTCTACCGCCGCCTGCACCTCGCGGATGTCGCTCATCGTTTCGATCCAAAGCACATCAACACCGCCAGCGGCCAATCCGGCGGCTTGTTCAGCAAAGGCAGCGACCGCCTCGTCGTACTTCATTGCGCCAACCGGCTCCATGATTTCCCCGGTGGGACCAATTGAACCACCCACCACGACGGGTGCGGCCACAGCATCTGCCTCGGCACGGACCAATTGGGCAGCAGCTTTGTTTAATTCAAAGGCGCGGTCTTGCAGATTGTGCAGCTTCAGGCGGAAGCGGGTGCCGCCAAAGGAGTTGGTGAGGACGATTTGGGAACCGGCTTCGATGTAGCCACGATGGATGGCGCGGACGCGATCCGGGTGGAGGATGTTCCACATTTCCGGCGGGTCGCCTTGTTCCAGCCCCGCAGCCATGAGCATGGTGCCTAAGCCGCCGTCAGCGATGAGGTAGTCGTGGGTTGCCATTAATTGTTCTAGTGTGGTCATTTGATTGTTTCCTGCTCAATTAATAGTGAAAAGTGAGGTTTATAGTAAAAGTGATAAGTGAAAAGTAAAAAGTGAGGATATGTCATCTGATCACTTTTTGCTTATCACTTTTTACTCTTTTACCGATTACGGTGTTGTTCCTGTTAATTCCACCAGCCGATTAAGCGTTTCTTCCAAGGCGTCCAGTTCTGCGCCGTAGGTGGCCCAATCGCCGTTGCGCTGGGCGGTTTGGGCGGCTTCAAAGTGGGCGTTGGCGGCGGCGATGAGTTCTTCAACGGTGGCGTCGAGGGGGGCGGTTTGCACGGGTGTGGTGTTGGTTTGGGTGGAAACGGCCGTATCGCCCGCATCACCCTCTTCCTCTACCACAACATCCCCCGGTGTTTCTAGCAGCAGCGCTGCCAACGCCCCTTCCAGCGAAGTGCCCATGGCAATGCGCGTGTCTGTCGCCACAATGACCCGCTTCAGTTCTGGCAAGGCGCTGGTGTCGGCTCGCAGATAAACCGGCTCCACGTACAAGAAGCTGTCGTTTAGCGGAATGACCAGCAGATTGCCCCGGATCACGTTGGAACCACCCTGGTCCCACAGCGAAAACTGTTGCGAAATGTCCGGTTCCTGGTCAATTCGGCTTTCTACTTGCAGCGGCCCAAAGACCAGTTCCTGCTTGGGCAGTTCGTACACCACCAGTTCGCCGTAGTTTGCCGGGTCGTTGCGCACCGCCATCCAGGCGATCATGTTGTCTTTGCCAACTGGGTTAAACGGTTGGATGAGCAAATATTCGCTCTCTGCTTCGCCGGGCAGCGGCATGATGACGTAATATGCCTCCATTGGCTGTTGGTTGCCTTCAAACACCTCTTGCGGAATTTGCCACACGTCTTCCTGGTTGAAGAAGACGCGCACGTCGGTCATGTGGTAGCGCAAATATTGCTGAGTTTGGATGTTGAACAAATCTTCCGGGTAGCGCAGATGGCTTTGCAAATTCTCTGGCATCTCGCTAAATGGTTTAAACAGCCCAGGGAAGGCGTTGCTGTATGATTGGATGATGGGATCGCTGGTGTCGGTGATGTAGTAGTTGACGGTGCCATCGTAGGCGTCAATGGTTATTTTGACGGCGTTGCGGATGTAGTTGATGCTGGTGGTGGCATCTGGTGTGGCGTAGGGGAAACGGCCGCTGTAGGTAAACGCATCCTGAATCCAAACCAGTTTGCCCTCGTCGGTTAGCACAATGTATGGATCGCTGTCCAGCGCCAGGAATGGGGTGATCATTTTGATGCGGTCCTGAATTTGGCGATGAATTTGAATGCGCGTTTGGGTGTTGATTTCGTCGCTGAGCAGCACGTTGGTATCGCCCAATTTAATGGCAAAAGCCAGCCGCTTGACGAAGCTGTCTAGCGGCACGCCCCCGGTGCCTTCGTAGCTGGAGTAAACGTTTTCATTGCCGCTGGGGTAGCTAAATTCATCCCGGTCGCTGCCCACAAACACTTCGTCATTGGAAAATTCGCCGTAATAAATTTCGGGGCGAGTAACTTCTAACGGTACGTTGCTTTCTGGCGGCAGGTTTTTGATGAAGAATTCCGGCTGGCCATCGGCGGTAAAGCGGTCTACGGGGTTCATGACGATGCCGTAGCCGTGGGTGAATTCCAGTTTTTCATTGACCCAGGAAAGGGAGGGGAGTTTGGTTTTGTCCAATTCGCGGGTGGCCAGCATCACCTGCTGGATTTCGCCATCAATGTTGTAGCGGTCAATATCCACCTCGCCGAAGACGTAATACGGCCGTAACGCCTGAAGCTGCGTGTAGGTGTCCTGCAACGGCCGGTAATCCCACAGGCGAATGTTGTTCAGCACGTCGGCGTTGGCGTTTATATCTGTTTGGGTAAGCGGGTCAACCTGATCAAAATCGCGCGTTTCGATCTTGTCCAGGTTAAAGCCCAGGCGGGTGAAATCAATGTTGTACTGAATGTACGGCGTCTCGCGCACCAGTTCGTTTGGTTCCACCTCGTACCGTTGCAGCAGGGCGGGGTAGATGCCACCCACCAAAATGGTGGTTAGCAACCATAAACCGCCCGCAACGAGCAACGGCCGTAAACTCAACCGGAAAATGTTCACAAACATCACCAGCGCTGCCAGCACCATGAACGCAATCTGCCCGTAAAGCGCATACAGCGAAGCGTTGATGTCTGTGTAGCTGGCCCCAAACACCACGCCCCGCGACGAATAGTTAAGATTGAAAATCTCAAACACATTGCCGCTGGCCCACAGCAGTAAAATGAGCCCGGCCAAAAACGCCACATGCTGCCGCAAAACGGCCGATTCCCACGGACGCCACTTGCCCCGCTGAATCTCCAGGACATTGTTGACGGCGTAAATAGCCAGTGTGCCCAAAATGGTGAGCATCAGCAGCGACACCAGCCACTGCTGAAGCGCCTCGTACACGGGCAGCTCAAACAGATAAAAGCTAATGTCTCGGCCAAAAATAGGATCGTTGGTGCCAAACGGGACGCGATTGAGATACAGCAAGAACTCGTCCCAGCGCACGGCAATGGAGCTGGCAAAGCCAAACGACAAAAAGAGGCCGACGCCCACCAGCATCCACTTCACAAGTCCAATTTGCAAAAAGCGAGGATTGTAAGGCGGCGTGTCCTTGATGGCGCGGCGGCGGGCGATGGCCCAGTTGCCCAACAAAATAAGGAGGGCAATGAGAAAAAAGACAACGAAGCTTAGAAGCTGGTAACTCCAGCCAGTTAGCCAAACATCCTGGTAATTCAGCTCATTAAACCAGAGCCAATCGGTGTAAACGCCCACAATCCAGTTGATGCTGATAAACAGCAAGAAAAGGATGCCGAATATCCATAGGTTGCGGTTGTTGCGGCGGGGGCGCTGCGGTCGGCTGGGGAAGGGCGGGCGCGG
The DNA here is from genome assembly GCA_020634455.1 of Ardenticatenaceae bacterium. Lineage (GTDB taxonomy): Bacteria > Chloroflexota > Anaerolineae > Promineifilales > Promineifilaceae > Leptofilum. The sequence goes on from JACKBQ010000002.1 coordinate 780,716, forward strand.
GCCGCCCCCATCGCCACCTTCACCGCCTTCGCCTTTGTTGCTTTCCCAGCCAGCCTCTTCCATCGCTCGCCGGAACACTTCTGGGATGTCCCAGTTATCTCGACTCATGTTTTCCGTCCTGTTGTTTTTTAAAGCGGGGAGTGTAAGTGATAAGTGATAAGTAAAAAGTAATAACTGTCTTTTCACTTTTTACTAAAAACCTCAATCCTCGCCTGTGCAGTTTCGTTCTATTCTCCCACATTTTGGGGATAAATGGATGAGACCGAAGTGAGAACGGCCGTTTCCAATCTTCCCCGCTGCGTAATGACAATGGTATTTTACCAGAACCCGCCCTATCATTCATTTTTATCATGACCAATTATCGTAGGGGCGAGGCAGTTGGGAAACCATTTGGGCAAGCAATGCCAACAGGGCCACCAACTGCCTCGCCCTCGCCCAACACACCCAAAAAACCAACTCGCCCCAAGAAAAGGAGACCCCCATGCAAAAAATGACTAAAACCGAAGCGTACGCCTTCCTCGCCAGCGGCACCCGCACGGGCAAACTGGCCACCGTGCGTGCCGACGGCCGTCCTCACGTGGCCCCCATCTGGTTTGTGCTGGACGGCGACGATTTGATCTTCAATACCTGGCATGAATCGGTGAAGGGGAAGAATTTGGTGCGAGACGGCCGTATCGCCCTGACCGTAGACGAAGAAAGTGCCCCCTACGCCTTTGTGCTGGTAGAGGGCACGGTGGAAATTATTGAGGATGATCCGGCGGAATGCCTGAAATGGGCCACCCGCATCGGCGGGCGCTACATGGGCGCAGACCAGGCCGAAGCGTTTGGTAAACGCAACAGCGTCCCTGGCGAATATTTGGTGCGCATAAAGGTAAGCAAACTCATCGCCCAAAAAGAGTTGGCCGCCTGGTAGGGGCGGTGTCGCGTAGGGGCAGGTCTTGGACCTGCCCAAGACACGGCCTGCCTAAAATTAAATTGGTGAGGGTAGAGTGAGGCAAACGGCCGTTTCTCCAATTGCCTCATCCTGGTTTAATGCAAAGGTGGCCCAACAATTTCAATGCCGTAGTCAGCGGCCGTTTTTGTTAGTTGTTGAATCGCTTCCGGCGAGGGCGCACCAGCGGGGGGCAGTGCTTGCCGTTCTGCTGGGCGGGCCATCATATGCACAAAACGTTCAAAATCACCCGGAACGGTTGTGGTTGTCCAGCGCCCGCCTTGTTTGGACTGGATGAGGTATTGGTGGGGCACGCCCTTGGGAGCCAGAATCATTTCACCCGCCCGCAGTTGGTGCTCTTGGCCGCCAATCACAAAAAGAAACTCCCCTTCCAGCACCTGGAAAATCTCATCCTCGGTGTGGTGGATGTGCAGTGGCGGGGAATCGCCAAAGGGTGCCCGATGCTCCAGAATCGAGACCCGATCCTGGCCATCTGATTCAGAAATGCGAACCGTTACCCAGGTGTTTAGAAACCAAAGATCTGTTGCCGTTTTTGTCATTGTCGCCATTGTTTTGCTCCTTATTGATAAATCAGAATTTCCTTTTCTAAATAATCCCGCGTGAGCTGTAAAACCTGATCAGTTGCTTCACTGGGTGTAAGACCCATCTCTCTTAACGATTTCCACAAGGGGAAGTCCATCAGGGCGGCCAAAACCTGCACCTGGCGAGGTGTCACTTCTAATCCCGCTAACGCCGCTTCAACCAGCGTTCGCAGGCCTTTTTGCTGCTCCTGAACAATTTCTGTGAGCGGCGGAATCAAATCCCCTTCCCGGCGGGCTGCCTGAAGCCAACCGCCGTCCCGCTCATAACATTCGCACGTGCCCTGGATGACCCAGGCCAACCGCTGCCAGCTTTGGGCTTTGCCCTGGAACAGGGCCGCTACGGACTCCGTCGTGAGTGGTTGCAGCACGATGATGGAGCTGGCGCAAGCCGGAATGAGTTCTGCCAGGGTGGGGAAGTGGCGGTAAACGGTGGCCATGGACACACCGGCTTCGTCGGCGATTTCGGTGTAGCTGGTGCCCTGAATTCCCTGAGCGGCGTGCAGCTCTTTGGCTGCCTGGACGATGCGATCTTTTGTTTTTTCAACGGCCGTTGACCGTGTTCCCATTTTATAGCGCCGAGGCATTGTTTAAACCTTTGTTGATTTCATGATAAATATTTTATAACGAAATATTATCATCAAATGAGGCGCGTGTCAATAGGGCAAAACATCCCTACCAGGCATTTGAATGACAGTTGCCCCGTTTTTTGCTATAACACCGTATGCCAAAAATGACCCCTCAACAATTTGTCGCCAAATGGTCGCAGATACAGCAGAAAGAAACGGCCGTTTCCCAAACCCACTTCAACGATATCTGCCAGCTCGTCGGCCACCCAACCCCGCTGGAATATGACCCCAGCGGCGAACGGTTCTCCTTTGAAACCCAGACCGCCAAGCCAGACGGTGCCAAAGGATTCGCCGACGTTTACTTCCGTGAAAAGTTCATCTGGGAATACAAAGGCCCCCACAAAGATTTAGACAAAGCGTACCAGCAGCTCCAGCTTTACCGCGAAGCGCTGGAAAATCCGCCCCTGCTCATCACCAGCGACATCCGCACCATCGTCATCCACACCAACTTCAACAACTACCCCATCCAGCAGCACAGCCTCACCCTGGACGACATCCTCAGCGGCGACGGCGTGCAAAAGCTCACCTGGGCCTTCTTTGAGCCAGAGCGGTTCAAGCCAGCGCGCACCCGGCAAAACATCACCAAAGCCACGGCCGATTCCCTGCTCAACGTGGCCAACGAGATGAAAAAACACCGCGACCTGCTGGGCGACGGCCGTTTTAGCAACGAACAGCTGGCCCACTTCCTCGTCCGGCTGCTGTTTGCCCTGTTTGCCGAGGACATGGGGCTGCTGCCCGACAACCTGTTCACCCAGATTGTGAAGGCGCGCGGCGGCAATTACGGCGAGCTGCGCCCCGTGCTGCAAGAGCTGTTCGACAAGATGCGCAGCGGCGGCATCTTTGGCATGTGGCCCATCCGCCACTTCAACGGCACCCTGTTCGATGACAACTTCGTGCCCGACATCCCCCACGACCTGGGCAGGCTGCTGATGCAGGCGGCCGAGCAGGATTGGGCGCAGGTGGACCCCTCCATTTTTGGCACGCTGTTTGAGCGGGTCATTGATGAGGACAAGCGGGCCCAGCTGGGGGCGCACTACACCAGCGAAGAGGACATCATGCTCATCGTGGAGCCGGTGCTGATGGCCCCCCTGCGCCAAAAGTGGGACCAGGTGCGGCGGGAAGCTGCCCAGAGCCAAACCCTAAGGTTTTATGACCAGACGTCACCAGAAGCCGCTGACCAAACCCTTAGGGTTTTAAGCGACTTCGCCAACGAACTTGCCACCATCCGCGTGCTGGACCCTGCCTGCGGCTCCGGCAACTTCCTCTACGTCGCCCTGCGCCAGCTGCTGAGCCTGCAAAAAGAGGTGATTGCCTTCGCGGCGCGGAAGGGACTGCCGGACATCCCCCTCACCGTTAGCCCGGAGCAGCTGTACGGCATCGAGATTAACCCGTACGCCCACGAACTGGCCCAAATCACCGTCTGGATTGGCTACCTGCAATGGCGCAGCGAAAACGGTTTCGGCGACATCACCGACCCGATTTTGCGCCCCCTGCACAACATCCAGCGCATGGATGCGATTCTGGCCTATGATGAAAACGGCCGTCCCAGCGAACCCACCTGGCCCGCCGCCGACGTCATCATTGGCAACCCGCCATTTTTGGGTGGGAAAAAGTTGTTGGGTGAATTCGAACATGCATATGTAAACGATATTCGCAAAGTTTATGAAGGAAGATTGGCTAATTTTTCAGATTTGGTCACCTATTGGTTTGAGAAAGCCCGGGACGCGGTTGAAAAAGATAAGGCTAAACGAGTTGGTTTAATTGCTACCAACTCAATCAGCATGGGTACAAACTTGCCTGTTTTGGAAAGAATCAAGAATACAGGCAGCATATTTCAGGCATGGAGTGATCGAGCTTGGATTTTGGATGGGGCTGCTGTTCGAGTTGCGATTGTTTGCTTTGACAAAGGACACGAATCTGGCTACATCCTAAATGGCAAAAGCGTTTCTCAAATTAATGCTGATTTAACCTCTGGAGTTGATTTAACTCAGGCACAGACATTAGCTGAGAATCAAAACATTTGCTTCATCGGAACTCAAAAAAGTGGCCCATTTGATATTGAACAGAGTCTTGCGGACAAAATGCTTAACCTGCCGAACAAAAGTGGAGTACCCAATTCTGACGTAATCGTTCCATGGGTAAATGGCCTGGATATTGTTCGCCGCCCCCGGAATATGTACATCATAGATTTTCCTGCTGATCTTTCTGAGGTACAAGCTCAAGCTTATGATGAACCGTTCCAGTATGTAAATAAGCATGTAAAACCTAAGCGAACTGCTAAACATTTTGACGGCTATCCATTTTGGGTGCATTGGAATCCTCGACCAGCTCTAAGGCAAGCTATTTCTGACAAAAATCGCTACATTGCTTCTGCGAGAAATGCAAAACATAGACTGTTTATTTGGTTAGAGAGCATTACAAATTCGGATTCCCAAGTAGTTGTTTTTGCACGGGACGACGATTATTTTTTGGGTCTTCTTCATTCAAGAATTCATGAAGTCTGGACGTTAAGTACATGTACTTGGCTAGGGAAGGGTAATGACCCCAGGTACACACCACGCGCCACCTTTGAAACTTTTCCCTTCCCCTGGCCACCCGGCCAGGAACCAGGTGAAGATGATCCCCACGTCGCCGCCATCGCGCAGTCGGCGCGGGCGCTGGTGCAGTGGCGCGACAACTGGCTCAATCCCCCGCGTAAGGGCATGTACGCGGGGCTGGGTGCCGCCTACGACAAACTCGTCAAAAACCGCACCCTCACCAACCTGTACAACGGCCTCGTCTACTACCGCGAAACGGTACGGGCGGGTCATGTAGGGGCAGGTCTCAGACCTGCCCCTACGGGCGCACCCAAATTGTTCGACCGCGCCGAATTTGACAAAGTGACCCGCAAATCGGTCACCCCCGCCGACATTCAGGAACTAGATGATATTCACGCTGCGTTGGATACGGCCGTCCTGGATGCTTATGGCTGGCCCCACAATTTAACCGACGAACAAATCCTGGAGCGCCTGCTCGCCCTCAATTTAGAGCGGGCCGCGGCGCAATGAGTGGGGGGCCAGCCGCCTGCCTTTTACCGGGATGCTTCTAAAGCAGCCATGAGATTCAGAACGACATCTTCTCGCCAATGTCGGGCTACAACCTGCACCCCTACCGGCAATCCAGCGCTTCCCTGCTCCACAAACTGGGCGGCAATATCCGCTTTGTCCTTGCTGGCAGTCCGGTCGCTTTCTTCACCTGGCTGTACCGTGGTGAATGGCACCACGCCCGCGGGCATCCCGGTGACGTTGAACGGGATAGCATAACTGGCGGCGGGGAACAGGTCCACGCTGCTGCCGTGGGTCAGGGCTGGCAAGGCAAAGGGTGGGCAGACGAGGGCGTCAATTTGGGCGGCATCCATCGCTTGCAACCAGCGCGTCCGGTAATGTGCCCGTCCTTCCACCAGTTGCAGGTAGTCGGCGGCAGGCAATTTGCCCATATTTTCAATCATGAAAGCGAGATGGGTTTGCCCTTGCCTGGCGAACAGTTTGGCGAGCAACGGCCGTAACCAGCCCGGTGTTTCGCCCCCTTGCAATAAGCCTTTTACCAGGTCGTGTGGCTTTTCCCCAGCCAGGGCACGCCGCATCGCCTGGCCCCCATCGGCGGACAAAACGCCCAGGAACAGCCGAACCGCTTCATGCGTGTCTGGCGGTGAAAACGGTACAACGGTTGCGCCTGACGCTTGCAACGCGCTAACCGCTTCCGTCACCGCCCGCCGAATGGCTGGTGAGGCGGAGAAGTAGCCGTTGTCTGTGTAGAAGCCCACGCGCAAGTTGGATACGGCCGTTTCCTCAGGGGCATACCAGGGAACCGGCGGCACATTGTCCACCGACGTGTGCGGGGACGGGTTGGTTAAAACATCCATTGCCAAACGGATGTCGGCGGTGGTGCGGGCGAGGGGGCCGGGCTGGGGCAAAATTGCCTCTTGCGGGGCAAAAAAATGGCCGGGGGTGTCCTCATTGGTTAAGCGACCGCTCGTCGGTTTGAGGCCGCACAGGCCGCAAAAGTGCGCCGGAACGCGAACGCTGCCGCCCAGGTCGCCACCCAGGCCCAGCGGGGAACCACCGGCAGCGATGATGGCGCTCTCGCCGCCGCTGCTGCCACCGGGGGTGCGGTCATGGTTCAGGGGATGGTGGGCACGGCCGTATAAATCGCTGTTTGTTTCCCAGGCGGTAAGCAGCTGTGGCACATTTGTTTTGCCCAAAATAATCGCGCCCGCTTCACGCAAACGAGCCACCAGCGGCCCATCTTCCGGAGAAGGGTGTTTGGCATGAGCCGACAGGCCAATTGTGCAGTCTGTTCCGGCAACCTTGAACTGTTCTTTGATGGTGATGGGCACGCCGTGCAGGGGGCCGAGCGGTTCGCCCTGCCGTCTGGCTTTATCTGCTGCTTTTGCTTCGCGGCGTGCCTGCTCAAACAGGGGAATGACGACGGCATTCAGGCCATCATTCACTTCCTCGATGCGCTGGATGTGCGCCTCGACAACGTCTACGGCGCTAAATTGGCCGTCTCGAATTCCGGCGGCCAGTTCTGTGGCGCTGAGGTGGGTGGGGGATACGGCCGTTTGTTCCTTTTCTTGCAACATGTTTATCTCCTTTGTTGTGCTGTAGCAGATGATTCGCATTTTTTAAGCTGTGGCCGGCGTCTCGCCGGGCCACCTACCTGGCTCGGTCAGGAGGCCAGCCAGAGCGGGTTTGCTTTACAAAAAGGAGAATACAATAAGCTCCAAGCGCTATCATCGTACCAAAGTACGATCTGGGGGCGGCGGGGTATGAAACTGGGCTGAAAGGTTACAGGAGTTGTAATTCTCTGGCCTTGGCGGCGGCGAGGGCGCGGGATTTGACGTCTAATTTTCTCAAAATGCTGGTGACGTGTGATTTGACGGTGCGCTCGCTGATGACGAGCTGGTCGGCAATGGCCCGGTTGGCTGCGCCATCCACGATAAGCCGCAAAACTTCCACTTCGCGTGGCGTGAGCGATGCGCCTGTTTCGGGGACGGGAACGGGGCGGAGGGGCGCATTGTAGCTGGGAAACAGGTCAAGAATTTTGTGAGCAAAATCAGCTTTTACGCCATGCTTGACGGCCAACTCCAGCGCGGGAATAAGGCTGGGGCCTTGCATGAGCGGGACGCCGGGCATGGTGAGCTTCTCCCACTTTGCCAGGGCGGATTGGAGGAGGGCGAGGCTTTGGGACGGCCGTTTCCATTTCAAGTAGAGTTCTGCCAAAACCAGTTGGGCGCAGCCCGTGTTCACAGGGTGCCGAAACCGGTTTTGCAGTTGAATGGCACGGCGGGCAGCCTTTTCAGCGGCGGTGAAACGGCCGTCTAGATCGGCCTGATATGCCTCTAGCAACGAATGCGCCGCTTCCGCTTCCAGCGATTGCAGGCGGTGGTCTATGGAATTGAGCAAAACGCGCATATCCTGTATTCGCTGCCCATCGCCATCTAGCCAGGCGCTACGGCCGTTGTAATAGCTCAATGCGGCCAGCGCTGCCCGGTACTGCCCACGCTCATCCGCGCGATGCAAGGCCTCATCCAGGGCAAAGGTGAGCGCCTGCCGATTGCCATAAGCCAGCCCCACCACGCCTTGAGCGAAACCGATGTTCTGGTCAACATAGGCAAATCCGCCCAACCGCTGGCTAATTTGGGCCGACTGGGTGGAGAATTGCATTGCTTCATTGAGACGGCCGTCCAGCGCGGCCAGAAGGCCCAGATGCAAATACGCGCCCATCTGGATAATGCCTTCGCCTTCGCCAAAACGAGCCAGCGCCTGCTGGCAAAATTGCCGGATGGGCGCTAATCCCAAATCGCTAAAATAGATGGTAATGCCCATATGCTGCGCCAACGAGCGGAAGGCACCTTCAGCGCCGGAAGCCAGCGTTTGTTCAATGGCGCTGGCGACATGTTTGCTGACTTGCGGCCAATCATATTGCGGAACCAGTGACCAGGCGAGGTCAATGTGGGCGGCGACCTTCATGCCGGTAGGCAAGGGATGGCTCAAGGCGGCAGTGAGTAAGTTGATGCTGGCCTGAGGTCCTTCCAGTTCCAGTTTGGTCCCTGCCAGGCGGTATAGCGCTTGGGCTAATTCGGATTCAGCTTGTTCGGATTTTAGACCGGCAACGGCCGTTTCCAAATATCCTTGCGCTTCTTCTATGCGGCCTGATTGGTAGGCCAGCCCGCCGAGGATGTGGGCGATTTGCGGTTGGGCGGCTACCGTTTTTGGCAGCTTTTGAATCCATTGGCCTAACTGGGTGCGCACAAATCCTTGGGACAGTTCGGCGCGTCCCACGCTTTTGATGAGGCTGGCGGCTTCATCCCAAAGTTCGGCCGAAAGGTAATGATGGATGGCTTGTTCCGGTTGGGTGACCGATTGGGCAGCGAAGCGGTGGAGGGTTTGTATCTGGTCAGGAGACAGTTCGCGCGTCAGGCGCTGGCGCAAAAACTCGGAAAACAGGTCATGGTAACGGTAAACCCAGCCGCCAGTTTCGCTCTCTACCCAGGTAAGGAAGAGGTTGCGGTGGTAGATTTCATCGAGTAGTTGCGGCGCGTTTGGCTGTTGGGCAACGGCCGTACACCATTCCGGGGTCAATTCGTCGAGAACGGCCGTTACCAGTAAAAAACGACGCAGTTCCGGCGGCTGGTGGTTCAAAATCTCTTCGGCTAAAAAGTCGAACAGGTGGCGGCCAGATTGAGAAAGATGCTGTAAAAAGTAAGCTCGCCCAGCTTCAGAGTCCAGCTGGTTAAGCGACAATGCCAGCAGACGCAAACCGGCAGCCCAGCCTTCTGTATGGGTTTGCAAGCGCGCCAGATCGGTGGGGGAGAGGTTCAGCTGTAGGATGTCGTTGAGCCAGGTTTGGGTTTCTGTGTGGTTAAAGCGTAACGCATCCAGTCGGATTTCCGCCAATCGTCCTTGCAAGCGCAAACGAGCCAGCGAGAGGGGCGGATCGTAACGGCTGGTGGCCACAATGTGCATATCTGGGGGCAGATTTTCTAGCAGGGTGTCCAGGGCATTGAGAACAATGTTATTCTCAATCAGGTGCAAATCATCCAGCACCAGGGTAAACGGCCGTAGCGACGAAGCCAAAATTTGATTGACCAACACAGCAACAAGTCGTTGTGCCGAACCATCAAGGTCAGGCGTGGATAGCAAGACAGTTTGCCAATCTGAACCAAATTGGGCATCGAGTTGGCGCAAGGCGGCCAATACGGCCGTAAAAAATCCTGACAATTCATTATCATCTTTAGCCAGCCGCAGCCAGGCAACAGGCATAGCTGGTTTATTATCACGTAACCAGGCCGCTACCAACGTTGTTTTGCCAGAACCTGCGGGGGCAGAGATAAGGGTGAAGGGATGCCGGGAAATAGCTTGTTGCAGGTGGGCTTGTAGCAACGGCCGTTTCAAAATGTCAACGCCTATTTGAGGCGCTTGTAATCTTGTCTGTGGAATTAACATCTGGAGGTTTTGTGATGAACCTGTCATATACATAGCCCCTGGGGTTTGCAAACACCTCCAGATCGAAGGCAAATGCTACTTTACCACCGAATCACGAACGACCACTGACTTTGTGGCTCACCAACATAAAAAATTCATTCGAAGTATACCAGTAATATGAATGGAGCGGGTGGATTATATTGGGTGTAGATTGTATTTGCGCCCCCATGCGGGGAGGACACAGTAGTATCCAAAGCTGTTGAGCCCTACGGCCGTAGCAAATAAACGTTGCCGCTTTCTTCAGCAATCCAGCCCACAATAATCCCCCGTTCGCCGGTGCTAAAGGTAATTTCTTCGCTACGTACCTTCCAAAAAATGGCTTGCCCCGGATTGCCGCGCCCACAAACAGGCCCATCAATGATGGTGACGGTGCGGCCCTGGCGTAAATATTTGTTACGCACCAGTGGTGGGAACTCATCCGGGTTTACGTGAACGGCCGCTTGTTGTACCGAGATAACGGCCGTTGCATTCAATTGCAGGTTAGACGGCGATGCCCCCTCGCAATTTGCCACAATTTCCGCTACAGATTGTGCTGTTTGTCGTACTTCTCTGTCGGTTTCATTGGATGGCTTCAAGGTAACCGGCCCTTGTTTACAAGAAACGCCGCCATCACCCTCCAGTTCAATAAAAATGTTGCCAGCTGATTCCTGCAAACGCACCAATCTAAAATTGTCATGTGACAAGTCCAGGTCTAGCCCCGATTCGCCATTCAAATCGTAAATACACTCCCCGGTTCCGATGCGAATGGTTAAAGAAGTTTCGATTGTGTCAAAATAACTTTCAGGATCAGAAACCAGGCCCGCGTCGAAGACGCCTAAGGGGGTTACAAACGAACGTGATACATCTAAAGACACCTCGCCAGCACTGTTGACGCTAATTCGGATTGGAATCCCTACTGGTTTGAAACCAACCTCAACATCAGCATCTTCAACCAGCGAACAGGCTGTCAGCAACACAATAGCGGTAAGAACGGCAAAGAGAAAAAGCTTGGACAAGTGGCGACTGGGGAACAACATCACAACCTCTTCAGATGGCAACAATTTGGGCTACAGCGCTTTCACGATGATGAATGACTGGAATGCAAAAAGTTTACAAAAGTTGAAAGGGTAAATCAACCCCTGTGGACGGGGTTTTCTTGAGAGATTGTGTTTTGGGTCCTGTCTATTTTGCTTTGGTTTGGGTCCCCAACGGCCGTTTAAGCCAGCCCCCTGTGTCCGTTCAATAAATCCGTATCCAGGCGAGCTTGCCAATAAAACATCGCCACATACCCCTGGTTGGCCGCTCGGCGGCGCGCTTTGTCTTCATCCGTCATAAATACCTGGGGAATGCCAAAGGCGTTGGCCCGCACCTCGATTAGACTACCTGTGGATGGTTTGCGCCCAAACGCTTTGCGGAGAGCAGGGGCCTCAGTCAGGATGACCATGTGGGTGATGGCGCTCTTTCGGGCAATTTTGGCAAAGGTTTGTAGGATATTGGCTTTGGCGGGGATACGGCCGAAACGGCCGTCTAACAAAAAGCCTGTAGGCCCGTGAATCTTCGCCAGTCGGCTCATCTCGCGCAGCAATTGTTGTAACTCAGAGATGGGTACCATGCCAAAAAAAACCATCTCAACATAGCCCTTGTCATTAAAAAACACGCAGGATTTCTGCTTGTTTGCCGGTGCGGTGCTCATCTGAAGTGTTCCCCTGCCAATGAAGTTGTTGTTTTTATCCTGGCGGATAAGTTCCTAAAGAATGAGTGTTGTACCTAACTTTTAATATTACAATTTCTTATTTTTTACAATAACAAAAGGCTATAATTTTTGGAGGCATGGGAATGCGGGAATGCGGTGAATAATTGAATCCAACCCGCCCCTGCGCTACAATCTTTTGGCGCAAAAGACCCTAAGGGTGTTTTCGATCGTAAACAGGCAGGTTGGTAAACAAACCCTTAGGGTCTGGTTACCACGCAACACACGTAACGGGAGCGTGCAATGACCAAAAAAACCGTCGGCTATGTTCATCTGGAGTGGGAATGCCCGTCCTGCGGCACCCGCAACAAAGGCATTGACAAAATGTGCCGCAACTGCAACGCAGCCCAGCCAGATGACGTGCAGTTTGAGCAAGTCGCCCAGGAAACGCTCATCAAAGATGAAAAATTGATTGCCCAGGCCAAAGCTGGCCCGGATGTGCACTGCCCATTCTGCGGCACGCGCAACCCATCTACGGCCGACCAGTGCAGCCAATGCCTGGCTGATCTTAGCGAGGCCAAGGCACGGCAGGCGGGGCAGGTAGTGGGCGCACACCAAAAAAGCGCGGTGCCAGACGTGGCGTGCAGCTTCTGCGGCTCGATGAATGACGGCACGGCGCTGCATTGTGTGCAGTGTGGTGCGGCTTTACCCAAATCCAATCGCCCCGAACCGGCTCAGGCAGCGCCCCAGGTAAAACGGGCCACAGGCATGTCCAAAACGACGCGCTTTGTGCTGTTTGGCATTTTAGGGCTGGTGGTCATCGCCTGCATCACCTTCATCGTTCTTGCCAACCGCACGGAGGAAGTGGTGGGGGAGGTTGAAGGCGTCTCTTGGGAATATTCGGTGCAGATTGAGGCGCTGACTCCGGTGGAAGACCAGGCGTGGCGTGACCAGCTGGCGGATGATGCGGATATTGTCTCTTGCCGTCAGGAGCTGCGGCGCACGCAGCAAAATCCGGCGCCAGGGGCGCGGGAGGTGTGCGGCACGCCATACACAGTGGACACGGGCACTGGCGTGGGCGAAGTGGTACAGGATTGCGTCTATGAAGTTTACGACGAGCTGTGTACCTACACGGAGCTACAATGGCGCGATTTTGATTTGGTGACGTTGACGGGGGATGATTTTTCGCCAGAATGGCCCAACCCCACGCTGGCTCAGAACCAACGCTTTGGTGAAGAGACGGAGACGTACGAGGTGTATTTTAATGCAGACGGCCGTTCTTACACGTACCGCCCCGATGATTTTAACGAATACACCCAATTTGAAGATGGCAGCCGCTGGATTTTGGAGGTGAACGCCCTTAACAACGTGCGTTCGGTGACGTCGGATCGATGAGACCGCTCTGGCAAACGGTTCTTACTCCAAATTTGGATCATGGTGGAGGGAGCGGCCATTTCGCAGGCCTGCAAGTCCACAACATCGAAGAAGCACTCCTGGCGCCTAGATGATTTAGGTGTGTCAGTAACGTTTAGGCTTCTGTCTGCCAGACAAATTGATGTAGGCGTTCCAATTCGTGCTCGATTGCCAATGCTGTTTTGCATTGCCCTCCAATCATCAACTTTTGATCTGGCTGCATACCGCCGTGGACAAAGCCAGCACAAGCTTCACCTTTTAGCCACTTATTAAAGTCACCAATGACGCGCCAGCCGGAAGGTAGGGTGGTGGCGAAACGGTAAACAATATCCTTAAAAGCCGTCTGCATGGTCTGCAAGTCATCTTTTAGATTATCCATGTCGGCCGTATAGCCCCACTGGTTCTGCTGACGCTGTTTTTCTCTGGCTGCTATGGCATCGAGGTTTTCCTGAATCATCTGACTATTTTCAACATATTCGTTAAACAAGTTCATGGTTTCCTCCTGGTAAGTAAGCAAACCACAGACAGCGCTTTCTAAATCAATGGCTGTCTGTGATTTGCTTGGCTTGTCATTCCACTTAGACAAACATCTTTATGAATGAAGCGTATAGCTGGGTTTCTCGATGTGCTGACCACATTCGGGGCAGGTGTGAGGGTCGCCGCTGCGCCAACCGCGATAATCTTCCCATTTGAACATGTCGCTCGCTGGCTCAGCTAGGCGAAATACCTGGTTGTCTTGAAGCGTTTGGTGTTCGCTGCTGCCCCACCAAACCTGGCAGTCGGGGCAACAGTAAAGTACGGCCGTTGTCTGCTTTCCAGAAGGATTTGGGAAAAAACGTTTGCGTACCTCGCCACCACCTTCATTGATTGGACTAGCCATTACAATAGTATTTGGCCACATAAGATTCTCTCCTTTGCATAAACAAAATGAATTGGTTGATGCTGTCTACCATAACAGTTTGCAAGAAAGAACTCTTCTACCAATGGTTTGGATGGGGGTTTGGATGAGGATTTGATTTGAGGTGAAAATTGGGGTTTGTTCAGGGCAAGGATTTGACCAGGCCTAGCTCTCCGGCGAGGGTGACAGCTTGGGTCCGGTTTTTAACCTGAAGCTTACTGTAAATCTGGCGTGTGTAATATTTGACTGTGCCTTCGGCGATTATGAGGTTTTCAGCAATTTGGCGATTGCTGTGGCCAGCTGCCAGGAGTGCCAGTACATCTTGTTCGCGGGCGGTTAGTGGTTCCACAAGCGCCTTATTTGGATCGTGGGCTACGGCCGTTCCTGGGGAAGTCACGTTGAGCAAAGGCAGTGCCGCGAGTAGCCTGTCAATGGTGTTTGCCAGGGTGGCAGATTGACCTTTGGCAACGGCCGTTTTCATCTGCTTGGGTGTTAGCTGAAGCTTGAAGCTATCTCTGAACTGGCTGGCCTGCACCCGTGTTTCCTGACTGGCGGCCTCCTGGCTGAGCACAAAGGCAAACAGCGGTATGCCTTCCTCAACCTGTTCCAAACGGCAGAACAACTCACCGATGCCAACGCACAGGGTGAGAATGAGGGGGACAAAGCGGATTTCGGCAGCCAATTGCAATGCCCGAGCATAATGATGTCGGGCGTTGTCGTAATCGTGTTGGGCGACAGCCGTATGGCCCAGCCCGTAGAGAGACGTAGCCAGCCCACCGATATCGTTAATGTTTTCATAAAGGTGGAGGCTCTTTTCAAAGAGCCTTTGAGCCTCTTGATGGTTTTCCTGGCGTAGGGCAATCTCGCTTAAATGGTTGAGCGCCAAGGCCATGCCTTCGGTATCGTGAAACGCCTCGCGGATATCATAGCTGGCCTGATAATGGTTTTTGGCTGTGGCAAAATCATTTTCCATGGTGGCCAAATCGGCCAGGGTATTGAGTACGTAGGCCATAAACCAGTGATCATCTGCTGCTTGCACGATAGCAAATGCTTTGAGGGCCTTTTGGCGTGCTGTTTTTAAGTTGCCTTGCGCCATAGCTGCTTGAGATAACAAGAAATAGGCAAATTTTTGATTGTCCAAATGATTGCATTGTACGGCCGTGGCTAATGCCTGATTTGCGTACATTTCGGCGTCAGTAAAGTTGCCCTGAATTAGATTGGCAAAGGCAAAGAGCACATTCGGGTCTGTCAAGTAACCAGGGTTGGGATTCATTTCCAGCTGTTGATGCAGCTTTTGACTCAACTTCATGACCTCAATTATTTTCTGGGGCTGACCAAAACGCAGATAAAACCAGGCACAAACCATCAGGGTATCTATGAGCGCACGCTGGGCCTCCTTGTCGTTGGGCATGGCCTCCAGACGAGCCGATGCCTGCTCAAAAGCGTGCAGCCCTTCGGCGTAGCGGCTCTGGAATTGATAAAAGTTGCCCAGGGCGAACGCCGCCTGTTGGATAGCGGGCACATTTCCATGATCAATCGCGCACTGCCAGGCATCCTGAATATTTTTCAGTTCAGCCTCAATTTCACCTACAGCGGCGACCTGGCGCTGACCCATTAATTCTTTCTCGCGTTTGTGAAGGAAGCCAGCGTAGTAAAGGCAGTGGGCCTGGCGCACCTGATTGAACTCGGATTTGTTTTGGGCCAGTTTTTGGGTGCCGTATTGGCGCAGCAATTCATGAAGATAATAAC
The DNA here is from genome assembly GCA_020634455.1 of Ardenticatenaceae bacterium. Taxonomy (GTDB): domain Bacteria; phylum Chloroflexota; class Anaerolineae; order Promineifilales; family Promineifilaceae; genus Leptofilum. Next base: position 796,130 of record JACKBQ010000002.1, read on the forward strand.
GGCCGTCTGCTCGCCATTGTAGCAGCGCTTTATCTTGCAGTTGTGAAATTAGCAGAAGTTCTGCCCCGGCAACGGCCGTTGCCGCTTTCAACTGAAAACCACCGCGAAAAATGGAGAGTCGCTGGAAAACCTCTTTTTCCGGTGAGGATAGGTGTTCCCATGTTTGATCCAAGATTAACCGAATGCTCTGGTGCCGGTCGGGTAAATTGCGGTTTGTGGTCTGTAAAAGGTCGAGGTTTTTCTTGATTTCCACCGCAATCTGATTGCATGGAAGCAACCTGGCCCACGCGGCCGCTAGTTCCAATGCCAACGGGATGCCATCTACCATTTGGGTAATGTGCACCACATGCGTTAATTCATCTAACAGGGAAAAATGTTGGTTGACGCGGCTAGCACGATCGGCGAAAAGCTCTACCGCTTCATGTTTGGTTGTGTGCAAGGTTTTGTCTGAGGGGTATGAGAGTCCTCGGAGCATGTATATCCATTCCCCTTGTAAACCAAGCTTTTCGCGTGTAGTAACCAGAAGATTGAGGCCCGGGGCGACGGAAAGGAACTCGTCGATTGTTGAGGTGCCACCGTGATTGATGAGTTGCTCAAAGTTGTCGAGTACTAGCAGCGTTTCTTTGGTGCGCAGGAATTTAAGCAATTGCGTGAGTGGTTTTTCCTGGCTGGCCAAGGAAAACTCCAGTATATCAGCGATGGCGGCGATGAGCAGATCAACGGTATCTACAGCTTGAAGGGGCACAAAGTAGCTACCATCGGCGTACTCCGAGGCAAGGGCAGAAGCCACTTTGATCGCGAGTCTTGTTTTGCCTATGCCACCAGGCCCTAGCACGGTAAGCAGTCGGCAGTCTGCTTTGGTGAGAACGGCCGTAATTTCTGCAATTTCGGCTGTGCGACCGATAAATGTAGTTGCATCCAGAGGGAAAGTGTCCATCATTCTGGCATTTTGGATGTGCAATAACTGTTGGTGGACTTGATCCAGCCAACGATACTTTCGGATAAATTATCAAGTGGAATATGGAAGCTACATTAATAGTAGATTAATAATAATAGGTTGGCGCACGAGAAATCAAGTTTGTGCCAAATTACACAAGCGAATGCTCTTTTGATGCAATTATGAGACCTATTTAAAGAGTGGCCACAGTAGTTCAAATAGAGTTTGGTGGGAGAAGTGTTGTTTGCCTAGTTCATAATTGTGGGTGGTGGCGGGAATGGCCGTTTCCGGATTTTCCAACCAGCCCCGCACCGTTTCCACCGTTTCCGGCGTAATCTCCCAATCAATCTCGGCAAACTGGAAGCCCAGCGGGCCAATGTCCGCCGCGTAGACGGGGTAGCGGTTCACCACGGCGGGCAGCATAAAGTACACCGTCTCGATGAGCGCATTGCCAAACCCCTCGATGTAGCTGGGGTAGGTGACCAGATCGGCGTGCGGGTAGGCGTCCCACAGCGAATAGATTTTCTTATCGCCCGCTTCGTGCCGCTGGTCATCCACCAAATCCCCTGCATAAATAAATGCCACATTTTTACCTTTGGCCAACGCTTGAAGTTCGTGTAGATATTCCAGCCCTTCATCCCCTGCTTTGTGGGTGATAACCAGTTTGGCGCGGGGATCGCCTAGCTGGTGCAGCAGCTCGATCGACAGCTCGATCCCCTTGCGCGGGATGACGCGGGTGGGCTGCAAAATGAGCCAATCGTCTGGCTCTAGCCCAATGGCCCGCCGAAAATCGGCGTTAAAATCGTCAATGCCGGGCGGCGGCGTGTGAAAATCAAACACGTTGGGGATGACGAGGCTGTCTAGCCCGCGCCGCTGCTTAAGCGCCGTTTGGGCCAGCGAGTTGATGGTGGCGTGGCTCAGGCCGGGCAAATTTGGCGGGAAGAACTGGTCCAAAAATGGTTCGATCTGGCTGTGCAGAAAACGGGGCCGTTCCCAGTAAAAATCGTGGTTGTGGGCCAGGCCGGGCAGCTTCAGTTCGGCCATCAGCTCGGCCAGCGCCTGGGCCAGGGGGAGCTGCATGGGGATGGCGAAGGTGTTTTGGGTAATGACGAATTGGATTTCGTTTTGGGTGAGGAATTGGCGAAGCGGCCGTTTCAGTTCCGCCGCTCTTTTGGCAATGTCTGGCAGCAACGTTTCCGCTGCTTCCTTCTCCACAAAGGCGCGATCGTGTAGCTGTTTGGCGAGGGGGTCTTCAAAATGGAGACGGCCGTCTTCCAGCCCACGCTTTTTCAGTTCGGGGTCCAGTTCGCCCGCGCAATAATAGGTTTGGTGGCCAGCTTGTTCCGCAATGGTCACCACTTTGGCCGATTCGAGCGAGACACCATCGGTGCCTGCCAGTCGAGTAGAAATAACGCCAATGTTCATGATGGTTTTATCCAGACGATTTGGTAGGGGGCGAGGGTGAGTTGGGCGGGAACGGCCGTTCCCGTCACCAAATCTCGCCCGGTTAATGGTAAATTCAGCGTGATGGCTTGGGCCGAGACGTTGTGTAGGCAAAGCAGCGCTTCTTTTTCATACGAACGCAACACCGCAAAGACGGCCGGGTGCAGATCAAGAATTTTTTGTGCGCCCACCGGGTGGAATGCTTTTTCAGTGGTGCGCAGCCGCAGCAGATGGCTGTAGCCCGCAAAAATATGCTGGCGCAAGCCGGATTGCAACGCTTCTTCCAGGGCATCCCGCTGGAACTTTTGCCGGTTGATGGTGCGGTTGCGGCCGGTTTGCTGCACCCCTTCGTGCCAGTTTTGCGAGCCAAACAGGCTGTGGAAGTAAATCCCCGGCACGCCGCGCAGCGCCAGCATGATTGCCTGCGAGGCCAAAAAGCGGCGGGCGATGCGTTCGTCAGATTCATCGGCTCCGGGCACACCTAGCGCATTCAGATAATTGATGTTGAGTTCATAGGCAGCTTGCGTGCCGTCGCCGTTGGCTTTGTAAGAGACGAGGCCACCCAGCGCCCGCACCCGCTCCGCCATCGCCTCAATTTCATCATTGCTGAGGATGCCACGGGCGGGCGTGACGCCGATGCCGTCGTGGGAGGCGCAAAAGTTGAAGAAGGTGACGCGCTGCGACGGCAGCTCCAGGCTGCTGGCCCAGTCCGATAGCTGTTGGGCATTGCCGGTGTGGAAGGTGTGCAGCAGCAGCGGCGGCAGGGAGAAGTTGTACACCATTTGGGCTTCGTTGCGGCCGTTGCCAAAGTAGGAGATGTTTTCCTGGTGCGGGATATTGGTTTCGGTAATGAGCATCACCTGCGGAGCCACCTCATCCAAAACCGAGCGCATGAGCTGGATGATGCGGTGGGTTTGCGGCAGGTTCAGGCAGCGGGTGCCAATCTCCTTCCACATAAAGCCGATGGCGTCCAGACGGACGTAGGTTGCGCCTTGGGCCACGTAAAAGAGCAGGGTTTCCAGCACGGCCAGCAGCACGGCCGGATTGGCATAGTTCAAATCAATCTGGTCGTCGCTGAAGGTGGTCCACAGGTGGCGGGTGCCGGATGCGGTCTCGAATGGGGTGAGCAGGGGCAGGGCGCGCGGGCGGAAAACGGCCGTTAAATCCGCTTCCGGGTCAACCGCCACAAAAAAGTCGTCGTAGGCGGGGTTGCCCTGCAAGTAGCCGTGGAACCAGCCGCTTTGGGCGGAAATGTGGTTGATGACGGCGTCAAACATGAGCTGGAAGTTGTCGTGGAAGGCGGCCACCTCATCCCAACTGCCTAGGGCGGGGTCAACTGCCTGGTAATCGATTACCGAAAAGCCATCGTCGCTGGAGTAGGGGTAGAAGGGGAGCAGGTGGATGGTTTGGATACGGCCGTTCAGCTTTTTGGCACAAAAGTTAGCCAGGGTTTGCAGGGGGGCTTCACCAGGGGTTTGCACCTGGTCGCCGTAGGTGATGAGAACGGTGTCGCGTTCGGTGAAAGCGCGATCACTGGCTGTTTGGGTAGGCAACTGCGGGCGCACGGCTTCGACTAACCCCGCAAGTTTGGGCAGCAGCTGAACGGCCGTTTCGGTTCCGTAAAGAAAAGTTAGATGCTCTAGAATCTCCTGGTTCATATCCTTGTCTGGGCCAGTTTTGTAATGGGACACGGATACTACGGATTGTACGGATTTCAAAAGTTATCCGTGTCATCTGTTAAATCCGTGTCCTACTCATTGCGGTCAGAGTACAGTGACGACGTAATCAAAGATGCGTCGTTTGATGCGTAAGCGATTCAGGGCAATGCCCACGGCCGCGATTTCATCGTCCGGCTCGTATAAATAGGCGTAATCTTCATCGCCGTTGGCGGCCAGCTTGCGGCTGTTGAGCAGGTGAGACAGGGTAAATTCTAGCCGCTCACGGTCTAAAATGTAGATTTTGTGTTGCCAGCGTAATTTTTCTTTGCCCGTGCTTTTGTCCAATTGTTCTTGGTCAGCGGCAATTTGGGCTTCCAACTGCTTCATTTTGGCTTGAAGCTGGTCTAAAACGGCCGTATCCGGCTGTCCCTCATTTTTGCCCACGCGCCAACGGGGTGCGTTGTGCCAGGTGACGCTGGTTTGAGCCTCATTGGCGGCAGCGGGCAGGTTGTGGGGCAGTTGCAGAGTGACGATTTTTTTGGCGGGAACGGCCGTTGCCTCTCCCTCAAAATCCCCCCAAACGTTGGTTTGCGAATATTGAGATTGTAAGGGCTGGGCAGCAGTGGTTGGGTTGTACAATCGCGCCAGCAGCTTCCCATTTTGCACCGTCAGAGCGCTCAGCGGCACCGTTTCGGCCAACAACGACCATTCGGTTTGGCTACCGCCCCCGTCGCCGTGCACGATCAGCGGCGGATTTTGGTAGTTGGCATTGATCTGTTGCAGCGTCATTGAGTCCGGGGCAAAGTTGCCAATGGCGACGGCAATTTGATGATGGATGGTGCGTTCGCAACGGCCGTCTGGCACGTAGAAAAATGGCCCGGCGTCCCCTTCACGGTCGCGTAACCCTGCCTTCGTAAGCCACTCCACCGAGCGGCGCAGCGTGAGGGCAATGGTGCCCGATTCATTGGCGGTGTAGCTGTGGATGCCTTTGGCCAGAACGGCCGTACAGCCCCCCTCATGCCCCACAGCCACAAAATCATGGAAGGGAAAATCGGTCACGCGGCCCAGCTCTCGCTGGCCAAGCAGCACTTTGGCCAAATTGTCTGGCAGTTGGCGGGGCAGCAAATCGGTGTCGGCGACGGGGCGCGGTACAACGTCAAACGGCATTCCGGCAAAAAGGTTGCCCGGCTGATTCGTCTCAAAAGCCAGATCAACGCGCACATTGCTGCCGCGTGAATCCAAAACGATGTCCCATTTGATAAGCTGCGAATCATCTAGATGCAGGCTGACCTGCGCACTGATTTCAACGTCTTCATTTTGCCAGCCTGCCCTGAAATGGAGCCTGGCGTGGTGCTCAGAGGTTTCGGTGAGGAGGATGGGGGATAACGGCCGTAATTCACCCAACATTTCACCCAATTCCGTCGAGTACGTATCGCCCGCTTCCGCCCACACCAAAAAACGGCCGAACGTTTGCTCCCCCACCTGCACCAATCCATCTGAGGTGAGGGAAACGGTGAAATGCTCATTTTCCCAGGTGAAATTTTCTACGGGAATTTGGGTTGGTTCGATGGCTGCCCGCTTTTTAATGGGCCACACGCCAATGCCAGACGTTTCTGCCTGAACCAAAACCAACTCGTCACTGACCGGCTGCCAGCCTGGCTGCGCCAGTGGATTGGTGCTAATGGCGTAGTCGCCGGGGGCAAAGTTGGCCAGCAGCGCAGCCAAGGATTCTTGAATTTCATCCTGAAGCTCAGCAAAGGTTTGGCGGTAGCTGTAGACCATTTTTTCATGCACCTGGTCAATGCTGACGCCGCAAATACAGTCATGGACCGCATTTTGCAACAGCAGTCTGCCCCACTGCTCAAATTTGGCGGCCGGGTAGGAACGGCCGTACAGCCGAGCCATCGCCGCCAACGGTTCCGCCACCTGAAACAGCAGCTGTTGACAGTCACGGGCCATCACCTTCAGGTAGGTGCGGGCGGAGTAAACGCCGGGGAAGGTGGCTCCGTACTTGCCAGAGTTCAGTTCCCCCACGATGGTAGGCAAGGCCAGGTTTTTCTGGGCGAGGGATTGCACAAACGCGGTTGGCGTTGCTTCTAGCAATTTGAGATCGTCGTGGAGCGTTGCCCCTTGGCTGAGAAAGGTCAGCGGGTCTTCCGGGTCGTCTTCCAGGTCGTAGCCGTCGAACAGGGGAATGTCTGGGGTGGGGTAGAACGGCCGTAACTTACCAACCTCTTGCTCCAACCGCTCCACGGCCACTTCTGGGGCGTGGGTAATGCCGTACAGGTTCCGGTAACCGCCAAACAGATCAACGGCCAGCAGCTGACTGCCATCCGCCCCTTGCCACTGGAAATATGGTTCCAATTTTGGTACGCCCCGCCAGACAAACACAGCATCCAGCCCAAACAGTTGGTGAATTTGTGGCGCTTGGCTGATGTGGCCAAAGGTGTCTACCAACCAGCCAGTTTTCATGTCCGTGCCGAAGCGATTGAGGTCGGAACGGCCGTACAGCAAATTGCGAATCAACAGTTCCCCCCCGGTAAGCTGCCAATCCGGCTGGCAGTAATATGGGCCAATTTGCAGCTGCCGTTTGCCAATGAGCGACGCAACGCGCCCCTCATACGCTGGTGCTACCGCCAGCAAATCCTCAATCACCAATGTTTGCCCATCAAACAAATAGCGAAATTCAGGATTCTCTTCAGATAATTTGGTCAGCTTGTCAATAAGCCCAGGGATCCAGCGACTGGTGTAAACAGACGTCAGGAACCATTCCCGATCCCAGTGGGTATGGTTAATAATGTGCACATTTGTCATAGAAAATCATTTATGCATACAGAACTTTCTCGCTTTCACGGTCGATCCAGCGAATTTTGTCTGCTGGGAAGCGCAGCCAAACATCGGCATTGGGCGCTACGTTGAATGTAGGGTGAGTGCTAACCTTAACAACATCCTCGCCAATCATCACTGTCAGCAAGTTTTGCGAACCTAGCGGTTCCACCACGCGTACCTGTACTTTAACCCCGTCATCCACTGGATGGTTCAGCGTTTCCATATTTTCGGCGCGAATACCCAGGATTACCTGCTGCCCATCATACTTTTTCAGCAGAGGTTTCATTTGCTCGGCCGGTTCCAATTCAAAATCACCAATTTTTACTTTTAATGCGCCATTTTGTTGAACCTGGCCCCGCATGAAGTTCATCGGCGGGTTGCCAATAAAGCTACCGACAAACAAGTTCGAAGGCAAATCATACACCTTTGTCGGATGATCCACCTGCTGAATAAGGCCATCTTTCATAACGGCAATACGGTCCCCCATGCTGAGCGCCTCAATCTGGTCGTGCGTAACGTAGATGGTGGTGGCCCCAATTCCTGCCAGAAGCTGTTTCAGTTCGGCCCGCATCTCCAGGCGCAACAGCGCATCCAGGTTACTGAGAGGCTCATCCATCAGCAGCACTTCTGACTGCATGGCGATGGCCCTGGCCACAGCCACGCGCTGCCGCTGACCACCACTCATGTTGCTGGGATAGCGGTCTAGCAGTTTTTCAATATGCATCAGCCCGGCGGCATTTTTGACGCGTTTGTCAATTTCACGTGGGTCCACGCTGGCCATTTTTAACCCAAAGGCAATATTATCCCGCACTTTCATGTGTGGGAAAATGGCGTAGCTCTGGAACACCATCGCAATCTTGCGCTGGCGTGGGGGCAGGTAGGTTACGTCGCGCCCGCCAATGGTGATGCGCCCTTCATCGGCCATGCCCAGGCCAGCAACGGCGCGCAGCAGGGTGGTTTTGCCGCAGCCGCTGGGGCCAAGCAGCACCACAAATTCCTTGTCGGCAATCACTAAATTTGCTTTGTCTACGGCAACAAAATCGCCAAATCGCTTGGTTGCGTTTTCAATTCGTATTTCGGCCATTTCTCATTCTTCCTAGGGCAACGGTCTGTAGAAGATCCGCGCCGCTCAATGGGTTTTGTTAAATTATTTGGTTACCTGCCCCCACATGTTGAACAGGTAACGGCGGATGAAGAACATAAAGATCAGTGCGGGGATGAGCATGAAGAAGCCGCCCGCAAACTGGTATGCTTCTGATGAGTTGGAGAGTGAAAACAGGATTTGCGCGGGCAGGGTGCGGTTCTGCAAGGTGAGAATGCTGGCCGCAAAGACTTCGTTCCAGGAGAGGACAAAGGTGAAAACGGCCGAAGCTGCAATGCCGGGCAGCACCAGTGGCAGCACCACATGCCGAAACGCCTGCCACGGCGTACAGCCAAAAACCATCGCGGCCTCTTCCAGTTCGTAGGGAATGCTGGCAAAAACGCTGCCAACGACCAAAATGGTGGTGGGCAAGGCCAGGGCCGTGTGCATCAGGGCCAGGCTGTAGATGCTGTCGAAAATGCCAGTCTGGATGAAGAGCACTGCCAGAGGAATAGAGAGCACGACGATGGGGAAGGCGCGAACGGCCAAAATGGAAAGCCGGAAGAAGTTGCGTCCAGGGAAGATGTAGCGAGAGATGGCATACCCGGCGGGTGCAGCAATGATGGTGGAAAGCAACAGGGTAATGACCGCCACGATGACGCTGTTCATTAACCCCGGCACGATCCCTTCAGAATTTAGGAAAAAGCGCATGGTGTCTAGCGAGAAGGGAATGAAAGGCAGGACGCTTTTGGGGTAGGCGCGCACTGCTTCCTGGGTGGTGAAGGCCATCGAGAAGATGAAGAAGATGGGGATCAGAATCCACAGGGAGATCAGGATGGCAATCACATAAGTGGACGCCCGGTTTAATTTTTGTCGCCGTAAATGTTTTTGTTGAACGGCCAGAACCTCGGGGGAAACGGCCGTTTCTAAAATTTGCTCACTCATGCCGCTATCTCCTGCTGCGTACGGACTGCGCGCAGATAAAATACAGCGCTTATCATGGAAATCGCCAAAATGAACAGGGCATAGGCGGACGCTACGTTGGCATTGCGGAATTCAAAATATTGGCGGTACGTTTCATTGGCCAATACCGTGACCACATCACCGCCGCTGAGGGCGATGACGACGGCAAACACTTGCAGCGCCAAGATCGTGCGTAAAATCAGGGCCACCTGCAAACTGGGCTTAAGCAGTGGCAAAATGACATACCGTAACCGCTGCCACAGCCCCGCCCCAAACAGCTCGGCTGCTTCTAGCACCTCGTCTGAGATGGCTTGCAAGCCAGACACGACAATGACCATCACAATGGAGGTGGCGCGCCAAACTTCGGCCAGCCAGATGGCAGCAATGATCCACCCGCGCGTATCGGCGGTTAAATACGGCCGTGCCGCATCAATCAACCCCAGCCCTTGCAAGACACTGTTGAACAACCCATTTTGGGTGAAAATAGAGAAGAACAAAATACCCACTGCCAGGTCAGACACGCCCAGCGGAATGGCAAAGATATACAGGAAAATCGAGTTAAATTTGAGACGGGCTTGAATCACCAACGCCATGATGATGGCCAGGACAAACTGGGTGGGGATGATGATCACCATCAGCAGCAGGGTGGTGCGCACGGCCGGGCCAAAGAAGCGGTCGTTAAACATGCGTTCAAAGAAGCCCCAGGTAAATTCACCGGCGGTGCCTCGGTCAATACGGCCGTTTACCTCATCTCCAAACACCTGAATAAAGCGAGAAGGTGCCCAGCCCTGGATCATTTGGCCATCCTCGTCGCCGCGCACCTGGTACCAAACCTCAAGGGTTGCCACTTCTGTAATTTGCACTTCAGCGGAGGCTTCAATTTTGCCAACTTCGGCACTGTTTTCATTCGGTTCTGCAAAAATGGTGGTTAGCGGGTCGGCATTGCTCCCCAGCCGTCGGCGCACGGTTCCCAGCAGCGGCGTGCCGTCTTCAGCCTCCTCACGCACCCGAATGCGAGTCTCCGGTACCCAGCCTGAAACCTCTACGCCATCTATATCTTCCCCGGAGACGTTAAACCACAGCTCCGTGAGCAAGTTTGTCTCATCTCCCAACGTATCTGTCAGCAAATTGCCTTGCTGTCCCAAAATCTCGACTTGGGTTCCCTGATGAATGCGCCCCGCTTCGGCGCTGGCTAAATCCGCTTCGGTTCGCAGCGGCAGAACCGCTTCATCGTCCCATACAGATAAGGTCAGGCCACGAGCCATTGGGTAAGCAAAAAACAGGGCTAAATAAAGCAGCGACGGCAATATCAACCAATACGGTGCTAAATTGCGCTTTTTCTTTTGCATAACAGTCGCCTTTGTGCAGGAAAATTTGGTGCACTTATCAAACTTAATTTTCTTAAAGAAAGTAGGAGGTGCCATTGACACCTCCTACTTTCTTAATCGAGCAATTTACTCACTAACCTGGCAGGGGCCGTCGCTGGCCGGATCTGGCGCCCAACAGGGAGCGCCAGTCTCGTTCATCAAGGCTTGCAGGTTTTCGCCTTCTTCTTGCAGAACGGTGGTGATATCCTCACCATCAAAGACGATGCGGTCGAACGCGTTGCGGAAGATTTGGTTGATCTCGCCGCCCCGTTCGCCCAAACCGACTGGCAGCAGGGCGGGCAAAGCATCTGCTGCTGTTGCCTGCGCATTCACTGCGCCCGCTTCAATTTCTACACCAACTGGCAAGTTAGAAGTATCAACTCCATCTACCACAGGGAAGAAACCGAGATCGTTCAGAACGGCCGCTTGCACATCAGGCCGGGTCAAGAATTCAATCAGCGCCGCTGCGCCTTCTGGGTCCGGTGCGTCGGCTGGAATACCCAAACCGACAATCACTGGCATAAAGCCACGGCCTGCTGCACCTGCCGGAGCCGGGAAAGCAATGAAGTTGTCTGGCTCAGCATTAAACGCTTCGATGAGGCGTGCGGTGTGATCAAAAGCCACCCAAACTTCGCCAGAGAGCAGCGGTTCTTGCATGAATTCATAATTGATCGATTGTGGGTTCATCGTGGGCCATAAGGAGTCGCGCGCCCAGGCCATCATCTCTTCGGCCGCATCACTGCGGAACTCAGTGACCATGCCGCCCGTGAACGAGGGGAACAGGTAGCCTTCCAGGAAGCGATGGAACAAACCGGCATGCGGCAGACCACATTTTTGCTCGCCTGTGTTATCCAGAATGTTCTGGCACCATTGGCCAAATTGCTCCCAGGTGAGGGCGTTTACGTCTGCGCCTTCTGGCAGGTATGGTAGTGCTTCCACGTTGGCGGCCATGATGTAGGTGGCCTGCATCCAGGGGACGTAGTAGAGGAAATCATCAGTGCCGAGCAAACCAGCATCAATGAAGGCGGGGGCCAAATCGCGGCTGTCCAGCAAATCCTCGGCCACATCAATCATATTCATCATGGCGTCTTCGCGGGCCAGCGGTGGGAAGGTGCCATGCAACGCGCCTACCACGTCAATCGCTCCGCTACCTGCCAGAATTTGGTCAATCAGGGGGCCTTCCTCGCTGGCGCTGAAGTCGTATCCACCTTCGGCGAGAATGGCGCGGAAACGTTCCTGCTCTTCGACGGGGCTAAACTGGGTGGAAATGAAGGTGAGTTCGCTGGAAACGGCCGTTTCCCCACCAGAGGTTTCAGCAGCCGCAGACATTTCGCCCGCTGCGTTTACCTGGCACGGACCATCACCCAGCGGATCAGGTGCCCAGCAGGGTGCGCCTGTTTCATTCATCAGCGCTTGTAGATTGCTGCCTTCTTCGTCGAGAACGGCCGTAACATCTTCACCATCCAGCACAATTCGGTCGAACGCATTGCGGAAGATTTGGTTGATTTCACCACCACGATCGCCCAAGCCGACCGGTAACAAAGCGGGCAAGGCGTCTGGGGAGGTTGCCTGTGCCGCCACGGCACCTGCTTCAATTTCTACACCAACGGGCAGGTCAGAGGTATCAACGCCATCCACTACCGGGAAGAAACCAAGGTCGCGCAGAACGGCCGCTTGCACATCAGGCCGGGTCAGGAACTCAATCATTTCTGCGCCAGCTTCCGGGTTTGGCGCGTCGGCCGGAATACCCAGGCCAACGATAACCGGCATGAAGCCACGACCCTTCGGGCCAGCCGGAGCCGGGAAGGCGATGAAGCTGTCTGGTTCTGCATTAAAGGCTTCAATGAGGCGAGCCGTGTGGTCAAACGCCACTAGAACCTCGCCAGAAAGCAGCGGTTCTTGCATAAACTCATAATTGATGGATTGTGGGTTGATGGTGGGCCACAAAGTGTCTCGTGCCCAGGTCATCATCTCCATTGCTTCGGTGCTGCGGAAATTGCTAACCATGCCACCGGTAAACGAGGGGAACAGGTAACCTTCCAAAAAGCGATGGAACAAACCGGCATGGGGTAAACCACAGCCCTGGTTGCCTGTCTCGGTAAGGATGTTCTGGCACCATTCGCCAAACTGTTCCCAGGTGAGGGCGTTTACATCAGCCCCGTCGGGCAGATATTGCAGCGCATCAGTGTGGGCGGCCATGATGTAAGTGGCCTGCATCCAGGGGACGTAGTACAGGAAATCTTCGCTGCCCAGCAAACCGGTGTCAATATATGCCTGAGCCAAATCGCGGTCAGCTGAGAGATCATCGGCGATGTCAGCCATGTTCATGAGAGCATCTTCACGCGCCAGGGGCGGGAAGGTGCCATGCAGTGCGCCAATCACGTCTACAGAGCCGCTGCCAGCCAAAATTTGGTCAATCAGCGGGCCTTCTTCGCTGGCAGAAAAGTCATAGCCGCCTTCAGCTAAAATGGCGCGAAACTTTTCGGCTTCTTCAACAGGGCTAAATTGCGTTGAAACAAACGTGGCAGCGCCCATTGCTTCATCTGCCGGTTCGTCGGCCGGTTCTTCAGCTGGTTCGTCGGCTGGCGCGTCAGTTTCTGTGGCCGTGTCTGTACTTTCTGTGGTTGTATCCGTTTCTTCTGTTGGGGTTTCAGCATCATCGCCGCCACAAGCAACGACCAAAAATACCAAAACGAGCAATAAAGAGAGTATCCTGAGGTATTTCATTTTCTCCTCCTTAATAAAGGAATTTTTAATTCAGGTTTTGTGGGTAAATAGTCGGTAGCAAATGTTCTTTACGGAGTTTCACCTCCTTTACTTGGTGCACTGGTAGATTGTCGAATAATGAGTGAAGGTTTTATGATGACCTGCTTCTCTTCATTTGGCTTTCCATCAATCAGGTTGAGGAGCATTTCGGCAACCTTTGAGCCCATGTCGGAGGCGGGTTGATGGACTGTGGTTAGAGGGGGATGGGCATATTCAGATAAAAGAATGTCATCGAATCCTGTTATGCTAATGTCTTTGCCGACGGTTAAACCGTGTTCTTGCACGGCCCCCATAGCTCCTAAGGCCAGCAGGTCGTTGCAGGCCACCAGCGCAGTGGGTGGTTCTGGCAGCTCTAGCAGCAATTTGGCAGCTTGGCGTCCAGATCGTTGGCGAAAATTGGTTTCTATGATCAATTCGGGGTTAACGGGAATGTTATGTGCCAGAAGTCCGTCTATAAAACCCTGGACACGATGATGGGACTTGGTGAGGTTGGTTGGCTCAGCAATGCAGGCCAGCCGCGTATGTCCTAGCCCAACCAAATGGTCTACGACTTGTTTTACCCCGAAACGGCCGTCTTCATCCACCAGGTGAAAATCATTGTTAACCTCGGTTTGGCCAAAAGCCACAAAGGGGACATCATGTTCTCTTAAAAGATCGATGCGGGCATCCTGCAACTTGGTTCGCACCACGATAAAGCCATCGAAGCGCCGGCTGCGCAAATGTCTTAAATAGGTTTCGCGTTCATCTTCAGTATCAGTGGTGGAAATATTCAGGTCGTAGCCAAATTGGGCAATGTATTCCACAATGCCAGAAAGAAATTCGCTAAAGAAAGGATCAGAAAAGCGTAAGGTATTGGCTGAGGGCAGGATGAGCGCCAGGGTATCGGTGCGCTGTTTTTGTAGGTTGCGGGCGGTGATGTTTGGTTCATAACCCATCTCGGCGGCAACGCGCTGTACCAGTTCACGGGTTTGGGGGCTGATATCATCAAACCCAGCCAGCGCACGTGATACTGTGGGAACAGATTTTCCAACGCGTTGGGAAATATCTTTCAAGGTAACGGGCATGATTGGCTCCTGAAGTGAGCAATAAATGCTGGTATGCAGTTAAGCAGCAGTTCGCACGGTTATCTTCCCAAAATTTGCGGCGATGTGGGGTAGTTGTTAGCAAAACTACACAATTATTTCTAAAACGTTTTAGATATAGTTGCTAATATATTCTAAAACGTTTTAGGTGTCAAGATGTCCTTTTAGCTTTTGCTGGAATGTGTGGGTTTTGCTTGGGGCCGGAGGATAGGTGGTTTGAGTAAGAAGGTGGAACGGCCGTTTCCCAAAAAGTAGTGGGGAAACGGCCGTTTCGTTTAGTCGTCGAGGGAGTCTATTAAATCCAATATTTCGGTGTTGCTGGGGATATCTTGCATACTGTGCCCGTAATGCACGTAGCGGGCTACGCCAGCTTTGTCTACCAACACCTGGGCCGGCATCCGGCCAAATTTAAAGATTTTAATCTGCTGCCCGTACAGCTTTAGCACGGTTTGGCTGGGATCCGGCAGGCCGGTAAACGGCAAGTTGTGTTCGCTGAAATATTTTTCAAACGCTTGCTGGTTTTCCGGGCCGAGGACGAGTACGGCCGTTTCCCGCTCAACAAATTCATCATGGTCTTGACGCAACTGCGCCATATGCTTTTGGCAAAACGGTCACATAAACCCGCGGTTAAACACCAGCAGCACGTGTTGCTTGCCCTTAAACTGGGAAAGTGAAACATGATTTCCTTGATAATCTGCCAGCGTAAAATCGGGCGCTGGCGCATTTAGTTCTACTTGAGCCATTTTTCTTCCTTTTTTGCTTTTTGCCCGTCATTCCCACGCAGGCGAAAATGACAGGTGAGAGTGCGAATTTATTTTTTGGGCCAGTCGGCACCGTCGTAGTAGCGAGTGCCGCGGTGGCCCTGGCGGGGGATGGGCATTTTCAGCCGCTCGCCGGGGCAAGCAACCATCACCAGGGTGCGCGGTTTGCCAGAATCCGGGTTTATGGCTCCGCCGACCAGCTCCTTGATTTGGCAGCGACCCACCAGCTCATCATTAAAAATGGTGTAGACGAAATTGCCCACGTTGAGTTTAGACGGCTTGCCTGCCATGTGGAATTCAAATTCCGCCAAACTGCCGTCGTACAAACAATCTACCCCTTCCTGACCACGCCCGGCGGGGATAGTTTTGGTAATGCCAAAGCTCATTTTGCCTCCAAAGTTTGTTGGTGGCTGGTGGTTAGCTGGCTATTGCGCTTGCAATCAACCAATCACTAACCACCAGCCCCTATTCTATAATTTCAAATTGACTGAGCTGCCCTTGCAAATCGAGCAAATCTACGCGGGTGCGCTGGATAATGCGCTGTAAATCCCGGTTGACGGTTTTCCACCAGCTTTTGCCTTCTGCTTCCAGCTGCTGCGCTTTGCGCCACAGTTTGGCGACGTTGTCCTGGCGCAGGGCGCGGTACTGTTGCTGCACTTTGCGCTGCCGCCGCTGAATTTTGAGCAGCTGTTCTCGCTGTTGGCGAATGTGTGGATTTTGGATACCAGCCAGTTCGGCAACGGCCGTTCCATCCAACTCCCCCGCCAAATTGTGCAACGCAGCTACATCCTGCTGCTCGTAAGCCACGTTCACGGCGGACATGATGGCTGTCATGTAGGCGCGTTCGGCGCTGCCTGCGGCCAGGTCAGGGTGAAAACGGCGGGCCAGTTCGCGGTAGAGCCGTCGGGCAGCTGCTTTTTCTTGCTGCGGCGTGGCCAGTTCGGGCAGGATGATCTCGTCGAATTCGATTGTGTGGGGAACGGCCGTATCCCTCGCAGCGGCAAACGGATCATCCGCGTCGTCTGGGAAATCGGCATTTTGTTGGTGCAGCTTTAGCTGCGTCAGGCAGCTTTCGCGCTCCGCCCGCAGCGCCAGTGTTTCCTCGATGAGATCGCCCAATTTCAGGCGGCACTGCATCCGAAAAGCGTTCACTGCCGCCTGCTCTTGCGCCAGCTTCGCTTCGGCTTCTACCAACTGCTGTTGCGCCTCGGCCAAATCGGCGGCGATTTGTTGCTGCTGGTATTGGGGATGGGATACGGCCGTTATTGCACTTTTCATCACAAACAAGTATAGGTCAGTTTTCTAGAGGGTTCAACGCAAACATTTCTTACAATTTGGTGAAGAAACGGCCGTTCCTCGTAAAATTCTTCTGGCTGGCGGCGTCCAAATGAGTGAATGAGGCAGCCTGAATTTAATTGAACCTTTCACGGTCTGCTACCTTTTTTACCGGTATACTGAAATAATGAGCGAATCTACGAACAAGAACGGCCGTCTTTACTACCGTTGGGAATGGCCGCTACAAGCTACCCCACAATCCTTTTGGCCCTTTTTTGCCGATACCAACCGGCTCAACCGGGACACGGGCATTTTCCCCGTGGTTGAACTGCCACCGCGCCCGGAAGATACCGGTGCGGGTCGCCGTCGGCTGCGTTTTCGGCTGCCGCTGCCCATTACCTGGCTGGAAGAGCCGTTTGAGTGGGTGGCCCCGTACCGCTACAGCGTGCTGCGCCATTACGAAAATGGCCCTTTGCGCAGCATGGAGATTTTGGCGACGATGACGCCGCAGCCTGCGGGCGGAGTCACTCTGGTGTATGAAACCTGGGCGGAGCCGCGCAACATCTTGGGCAAATTGGCAGCACCGATCGCCTTGGGGCTGATTGCACCTCGGCGCTTCGTCCAGGCCGTACGAGCCTATGATGCAGTTGCAGCTTTAGATGGACCGCCACAATTGTTGAAACGGCCGTATCGCCTTGTACCTGGTGCGGAAGGTCGCCTGAACAGCATGGTGGATCAACTGCTGGGCCAGGACGTGGCGTCCGATTTGCTCAGTCGGTTGGTAGCAGAAATAAAAGAGGGGGATGATTTGGCGCTGGCGCATTTACGGCCGTACGCCCTGGCCGACCAGTGGGGCGCACCTCGCCGCGCGGTGCTAGAAATGGCCCTCGCAGCCACCCGCGTGGGCTTGCTCGATTTTCAATGGGAGCTGCTCTGCCCGATGTGCCGCGGCGCGGGCGACCGGGTGCACAATCATTTGTCTAGCCTGGAAACCAGCGGCCACTGCGCGACTTGCCACATAGATTTTAAAGCAGACCACGAACACGCCATCGAGCTGACTTTTACCCCAAATTCCACCATTCGCCCGGTAGAACGCACCCAATTTTGCGTCGCCGGGCCGACCCAGACCCCACACATTGCCGTGCAGCAGCTTTTGCCGCCCGGTGAAAAGCGCACGCTGCGGCCCAAATTGGGCCTGGGACGTTACCGCCTGCGCACGATGGGCTTGCCTGGCAGTCAGCAGCTGTTGGTGGCAGAGCGCGGTGAAGATATATTGACCGTAAATTTGCACGTAGATGGCTGGATCGCGGATGTGGTCACGGGGCAGGTTGGGATGGCGCTGGAATTGCACAATCAAACCGATGCTCCTCAGCTTTTTGTTTTAGAAGAGATGGCCTGGAGCGATCAGGCGATTACCGCCGCTGAAGTGATCAGCCTGCAATGCTTCCGTGACTTGTTTACCCAGGAAGCGTTACAGCCAGGAGAGCAGTTCTCTGTGGGCAGCCTGACGGTGCTGTTCACCGATTTGCGCGATTCCACGCGCCTTTACCGCGAAATTGGCGACGCGCCCGCTTTTGGCCTGGTGCGCAACCATTTTGATGTGCTGCACGATGTCATCGCTGAGGAAGAAGGCGCCATTGTGAAAACGATTGGCGATGCGGTGATGGCTGTTTTCCGCCGTCCGGTTTCGGCTGTGCGGGCGATGGTGAAGTCGCAGGCAATCTTGTCTAATCCCGCCAATGGCGAACGGCCGTTGCAGTTAAAAGCAGCCATCCATGCCGGACACTCCATTGCCGTTACCCTTAATGAGCGGCTGGATTATTTCGGTACCAACATCAATATCGCCGCGCGTCTGGAGAAATTTTCCCAGGGCAACGACCTCATTTTGTCTGACTTTGCCTTCTGCGATCCGGAAGTTCAGGCGTATGTCAACGATGCCGCTGCCCCTCTCGCCGCCAGCCCGTTCGAAGCGCAGCTAAAAGGGTTCGACGACGAACGTTTTGCGCTTTGGCGAATTTTCCCTGCTGAAATGCCAGATTTCCAAGCCCAGATTGAAAACTGAAAATCGTGTCGTTGCTTAAAGAGAATTGCCAAGTTTGAGCTTTCCACGTATGCTTAAAGTAGCCTCGTCTCAGGAGCATGCAATGGCAAAAGCAAAACGTTTTACCCAGAAAAATTATGAACAAGCAGTAGCGCAATTGTCCGCTCAGCGGGAACTGTTGTTGGGGTTGATACGGCCGTTGTCCAACACCATGCGCAACTGGAAGCCCAACGACAGCCAGCAAAACATCCATGAAATCCTGTTCCACATCGGCTGGAATGAATGCCATCTCGTTTCACATCTGGGCAAAAAAGTGTCCGCCCCCAGCGAGGTCACGCTCATGCGCTACCTCCACCAATCTCGTGAGTCTGTTTTGGAACGGCTGAATCAGCTCACGGAAGCAGAACGCAATCAGTCGTTTGCCGATGGCTGGACAGCCCCTCAAGTTCTTGACCAAATCCTGGCGCATGAACAAAAGCATATCGCGCACATTGAAGCGATTTTGAGCCAGTGGCGGCTGCATTTGACGGCCCGGCTGGCGGCCGAGCGGTCCGAGCTGTTTGCTGCGCTGCTGGGTTTGTCTGAAGCCCAGCTAACCACCGCTGAAGTGCAGCCCGGCTGGACAATCAAGGATTTGCTGGCACACGTGGCGTTTTGGGATGGTTTTCATACCAACCGCATGCAACTGGTGCTGGACGGCCGTATCCACGAAATTATGGAGATTGGCGACGATGCCGACATGGACGACTTCAACGCCAGACTGCTGGCCGAAAACAAAAAAACGCCGCTAGAGCAAGCGATCGCCATGCTGCAAAAAGAGCGTGGCGGCTTTTTGCAACTTCTCAAACGGCTGGACGACAGAACATTGCAAAGCCAGATTCGGCTGCCGTGGGGTTGGCGTACTCACATGCGCGTCTGGGCCAGATGGCGCTACCAACACGACGCGGAGCACGCCCAGCAAATCCAGGTGTGGCGCGACGCACAGCCTCGCGAGGCAAAACGGCAGATCGGGCCAAAAGCGGTGCTGCGCGGCCTGCTGCGCACCTGCCGTCAGGAATTTGTGTCCCTGCTGCCGCTGCTGCTCGAAGATGAGTGGAACAGCCGCCCCGTATGCGGTGTCTGGACAATGAAGGATTTGGTGGGGCACATAACCGCCTGGGCCGAGGTGGGTGGCGTGGCATTAGCCCAGGCGCTGGCTGGCGAGACGCCCCACCTGCCACCCATTACCAATTTTGAGCAGTGGAATCTGGATGAAGCCGCCAAACGCGCTGATCTGCCCTGGGACGACATTTGGAAGGCGTATGAAGCGTCGTACCAAGCGCTGCTTTCTGGTCTGGCCGCCTTGCCTGACGAGGCGCTGGCCGTGGAATTTACTGCGCCTTGGGGGCCAACATATAACCTGTCCCGCTGGCTCACCATCTGGCCGCTGCACGAGCGGGAACACGCCGTGGACGTGCGCCACGCGCTGGACCTCAGCCGCTGGCCCAAGCGGCTGACAGAACATCCACAAAAGTAAGGGCAGGTCTCAGACCTGCCACTACAGTACGTTTATGTTTTCAAATTAGGCAGAGTGAGCATCCTCAGATGCGCACAGCTGGTGCAAAACCCGTTCCGCATCTGAGGATGCTCCACTCCTCGCAAGTTATAAAAATCAGTAACTCTTCATAACCAGACCCTACGGCACAATGGACAAACCATCAATATTTGCTCCGGCCAGGCCGTTGGCTGCGCCATTCCAGAAGAGGGTGTAGGTGCAGCTTGTGTTGTCTCCCAGCGTGATCGGTTTGCAAACAAAGATAGCGCTGCCGTCGCCGCTGGCTCCGGTCACAGTGAAGTTGCCGCTGGCGCTGAGGTAAATATCCCCGTTGGCCGCCAGCCAGAGCGCGTCAATGTCCTCGGTCGCGTCCGTCAGTTCCACATCGGAGCCGTCGAAGTAGGTGAGCCAGGTGCCGCTGGTGGGGTCGCCCAAAACAGGATTATCCAGCACGATGAGGTCTTTGCCGTCGCCGCTAACGCCAGCGAAGAAATTGCTGAGTGTGCTGACCACGGGACGGCCGTCTGGCGTAAAGCCAAAGCCATCCACATCTTCACCACCGGCTGCCAACCCTACATCGGTACCGTCGAAATATCTCTCAAAGGTTCCAGCCGTGGTATTGCCCAGGCTGGTGGGGACAAAGCGGAGCACTTCGGCATCGTCCACCGTGCCGAGTGAGCCGATGCTTTGGGCGCGTTCCAGGCTGATCAGGAAGCTGCCATCGGCCAGCCGACTCAGGGCGTCGATGTCGTTGATGGTAAGGCCCACGTCTGAACCGTCAATCACCATAGACCAAAGGCTGGTGTTGGTGTCGAAGGCCAGCACATCTTCATCGGCGTAGGTGACACCACCGACGGAGCCATTGCCAGACAGGCTGAGGTAGAGAATTTGGCCGCTGCCCGGCACCGATGTTGCCGTCGGTGTGGGCGTGTTGGTGGGCAGGGGGGTGGCCGTTGCCGTCGGCGATGCTGTTGCGGTCGCTGTGGGCGTTGGGCTAGGACCAACCGTTGGCGTGTTGGTTGGCAATGGCGTATTCGTGACGGTTGGTGTGTTGGTGGCCGTTGGTGGCAATGGTGTGTTTGTTGGCGTTGCCGTTGGGCCAAGATTTACGTTAACTACCAGCTGTGGCGGCGTGGTGCCTTCGCGGCTACTGATGGTGAGGCGGTTGTCATCGCTGCTGGTGACGGCAAAGCTGAACTGTCCCTGGCCGTTGACGTAGCCAGTGACGTTGATTTCGACCCAGGTACCTGCGGTGAATCCGCCAGTGCTGTTAATGAGTGCGCCGTTGATAGGGGCGGTGGCGTAGGTAACGGCCGTTTCTCCCCAGGAATTGTTGGCTACCTGCAACGCATTCAGCCCAATGGTGGAGTCCGACTGCACAAACAGGCGCAGGGTGGCGTTGGCTACCGAACCAGTCAGCCCGGTCACGTTGAAGCGCAGCAGCGAATAAATATCTGGTGAGGCGTCGGTGCTGAGCTGCTGCGAGAGGCCCAGATTGGTCGTTGGGCGGTTGCTCAGAACGGCCGCATCTGCCTCTGGCGTGAAGGTGAAGCTGCTCACAGGCGCTGGCGTGGATGATGCGGTCGCGGTTGCTGTGGCGGTGGGCGGAACGGCCGTATTTGTGGCGGTTGGGCTTGGGCCAACAGTTGGTGTATTCGTAGGTACTGGTGTGTTCGTTGCTGTAGGTGGCACAGGCGTGTTGGTTGCCGTCGCTATGGTTGTGGGCGTGGCGCTGGGGCCAGCCGTTGGCGTGGCGGTCGGCGTCAGGTTACTCGTCACGTTTGCCGCGAAGGTGCCACGCGTAAGCGAGGCCGTACTCACGCCAACGAGGCGCAAGGTTTGGTTGTTGTTTGTAACACCAGTGGCGGCATCCCAGCAGGCGGGGTTGGCCGTGCCGGTACAGTCAGCCAGATTGTTGATTTGCAGCAAGGAGCGCGGCACCAGGACGTCGGCGTTGCAGGCGGCATTGTTGTCCACCGGAATTCTCAAGGTCCAGGTAGCAAATGTGGAGATTGGCTGGCGCACAAATGCCTCGTAGTAGTCGGAGCAAAGCGTACCGCCTGTGAGGGGTTCGTTGAAGGGGGCGTTGGCTGGGGAACGGCCGTAACTCACGAGAACGGCCGTACCGCTGTTGTCGCTGCTCTCCAGCTCTGCGTTGCCCAGTTTGGCGCGATTGGCCCGGCTGGACACATCCGTCCAGGCAACCACTGCGGCACCCAGGCGGGCGTCCCACGCCGTTTGTGGCAGGCCGGACCCGGCGGGCGGCGTGCTGCCCAGTGCCACGCCCCAGTAATTGTTGTTGAGGTTGGCCGTGCCAGTGACGGATTGACTGTAGGCGATGGTGTAGCCGCTGATGTTGTTGGCGTAGGCTTCAACGGTGCCGTTCGTTTGCTGGATGGCGGTGCTGTTGTTGCTAATTGTGTTGCCTTTGAGGATGAGTTCGCTAAGGCCCACCACGTTGACAGCCTGATTAAAGCCGCTAATAACGTTGTCTTTGAGCAGGATACGGCCGTTGCCGGTGGCGCGTACGGCCGTTGTGGAGCCACAGTTGGCCGAACAGGTCAGCGTTAAATCCATAATGGTCATGTTGCCCACGGCTTGGGGCGAGATCATCCGGCTGTTGGGGCCGCCGACCCAGTTGAGCGTGGCATTGCTGCCGTACAGCACCACGTTGTTGATGCCGTTGCGCCCGGAAATCAATGGGGCGCTAATGTTAAAATTGCCAATCAGGGTAAGGGAAGCCCCGTCGGTCACATTGTTCAACGCGGTTTGGATATTGTTGAAATCGCAGCCAGAAGCGCACACGGTCGTCGGCTCAATCAAGCCTTCCAAAAAGTCCAGAATCCGCTCGGCGTTTTCGCTGCCAGCCACGACGGAGGGGCGACCTACCAAAGCAAACGCTGGCGATGCTTCGAATTCAACCCCGGCGTAAAAGGTGATGGCCCGGCGGAGGTCTATGCGGGTGTGGTTGTGGAAGAATGGCCCGGTCATGTTGGTGCCAAACAGGCCAGGGGTGCTGTATCTGCGGGTGCTGACGCCATTACCATCCGGCAGTTCTGGCGGCATTCCGTCCAGCGCGTTGACGGGAACCTCATCGGTGCCAGTGTCGAAGGTGCCATTGACGCCTTCAGCAAAGCCAGGAACGGTGCCGTCAGTCGTGGCCAAAACGGGGCCAGAGTGACAGCGTGAGCATTTTGCATCGGAATCAAAAAAGATGTCTCGGCCAAGTAGTTGATCGTCGGTTACGGCAAAGCGGTCCAGATCATAATCGCCATCTGAAGGGACGCGAATGTTGAATTGGAACGCTTCCAGCGCGGCCCGTTCTGCTTCGGTGGGCAGGCGGAAGTCGGTGCCTTCGCGCCGCAGCAGACTGCGCGGGGCGTGTTGCTCCACTGCGCCAGCAGAGAAGTCGCCCAAATCTGGAATTTGGGAGCTAAAGCCGTACGGTGCAGTCAGTTCCAGGTTCAGTAAGGAGGGCGAAGCGCGGAACACTTCAATTTGGTTAAAGCCGTCTATATTTTCCAGGATGAGGGAACGGCCGTTGGGAAAGCTAACGGTGTTCGAGGAGGGGCCATGCATCAGATTGAAGTTCTCCAGCCCGTTGACGCTGCCATTAACCGGATTGGGGCCGGCCAGATCGCCAGCGGTAAAGGAGACGAAGCTGGCGCTGTTGCCGTTGGCGTCGGTGATGGTGCCGGAAAGATCAGAACCACCGTAGATGAGAAAAGTGTTGCCGGTTCCCGCCAGCACCGTGGCGGAGCCGGTGCTGCCGGTAATGGTGCCGCGTAAATCGCTAGGTTGGGCAAAGCCGCTAGGGGCGCTGGAGGTGACCACCAGGGTGTTGACGTTGTATTCGGCCACAAACAGCACGTCGTCGGCGGGTTTGGCGAGCACTTGTTCAGGTGATAAACCAAAATCGCCGTTATCGGGTACGTGGCAGGAAGCGCAGGTACGGCCGTTGCCCAAAAACGTCTCTTGCTTAAACAGTAATTCGCCTTGATCAGCCAGCGGCGCGACGGATGGAATCACGCTGAAGGTTTGATTGGCACTGTTTACCGGATTGGGCGGCCCCATCGCAAAATCGGCGTTGCTTTGGTTGCCCGTACCGAAGCCGGAACCAGAAACGCGCCGGAGCGCGGCGGTGTCGAGGATGGGTAGTTCGGCGCTGTTGGGGCCGTCGCTGGCTCCGGCGGTGCTGCCCAGGTAGCCTGCGCCGCCATAGGCTAGGGCAATGTCAATTGGCTGGCTGTTGGGATTGTCCGGGTTGTTGCGGAAGGCAACTTTACCTGCGATGGCAATAATTTCGGCGGGCATGATGAAGTCTGGGGTGGGGGCACCGGGCAAGGCGGCAAATTCGGCCGTGGCAATCAAAATGGAAGTGCTGCCCGGCGTGGGGTTGCTGGGGAAGACGTAGCGGCCTGTTTCATCGCCCAGCGAGTTGTGGAAAACGAGCATGGTGCGGCCTGGTGCGCCTACGGGATCACCTGGTTGAGGCCCCCATTCAAGCTGGTTGCCGTCGGCGGCTTCCAAAACCAGATATTGCACTTTGGAATTGCCGTTGAGGCCCGCCGAAATTTCGTTGATGCGAACCAATTCATTGTCGGCGGCTGCCTGGTGGGGCAGGGCAACAAACAGACCGAGGACCAGGAGGAAAACGGCCGTAAACAGCAAACGTACGTGGTGCTTAAGTGATGAGTGAACCATGGTGAACCCTTCCCTAAATATTTGATTTTTTTGAGAGCTAAAAACGTTACGAAAAGGAGTGTTTTCGCAAGGAGTTAGATCGGGTCTAGTATCTCAGTACTAAATTGTTAAAGAAGGGGCTTACACTTATTATTACAACTTTATAAAAGTAGCATAAAGCCCAAAAAGAGCTTCCTTTGGAGTAAGGAAGCTCTTTTTGGTTGAGTTCATGAGGAGCCAGGGTTAACGTTCACGACCAGCTGTGGTGGATTGGCTCCTTCGCGGCTGCTCATCAGGATGCGGTTGGCGTCGGCACTTGTGAGGGCAAAGCTGACTTGCCCATTGCCCGCCACAGCGCTCGTCACGTCAATTTCGATCCAGGCACCAGAGGTGGTTGTGCCAGAGCTATTGATCAGGTTACCAAAGGTGGGGGCGGAGTTGAAAGTCACCGTCGTTTCCCCCCAGCTGTTATCAGCCACACTTAACACATCTAGGCCAATTGTCGAACTTGTTTGCACAAACAGCCTAAGCGTGGCGTTGGTGATGGTGCCACTTATGCCTTGGGGATTGAAGCGGAGCAGGGTGTGGATTTGCGGTGCGGCATCGGTGCTGATTTGGGTGGAAAGTCCCAGATTGTTGTTGGGTCGGTTGCTCAAAATGACCGTATCGGCTTCGGCTGTGAAGACAAAGTTGGTAACTGGCGGCGGCGTAAAGGTGGGTGTTGGCGGTGGCGGTGTGTTGGTCGCCGTTGGTGGTACGGCCGTAGGCGAGGCTGTCGCAGTCGCTGTTGGCGTGGGGCTGGGGCCAACTGTTGGTGTGTTGGTGGGTGTCGGCGGCACCGGTGTATTGGTGGCGGTTGGTGGAACGGCCGTATTGGTGGGTGTTGCCGTCGGGCCTAAATTCACGTTCACGACCAGTTCCGGCGGATTTGCACCTTCGCGGCTGCTCATCAGGATGCGGTTGGCATCGGCGCTGCTGAGGGCAAAACTGACTTGCCCATTGCCCGACACGACGCTAGTCACGTCAATTTCAACCCAGGTGCCGGACGAGGTCGTCCCGGAGCTGTTGATGAGGCCGCCGAAGGCAGGTGCGGTGTTGAAGGTAACAGTGGTTTCGCCCCAACTGTTATCCGCCACACTCAAAACATCAAAGCCGATGGTGGAATCTGTCTGCACAAAGAGGCGCAGCGTGGCGTCGGTAACAGAGCCGCCAAGCCCCTGCGCATCGAAGCGGAGCAGGGTGTTGATTTGGGGCGCGGCATCGGTGCTAATTTGGTTAGAAAGCCCCAGATTGTTGGCTGGCCGGTTGCTTAAGAGTACCGTGTCGGCCTCGGCCGTGAAGACAAAGTTGGTGACGGGCGGTGGGGTGTTGGTTGCCGTTGGCGGCACCGGTGTGTCTGTTGGCAGTGGTGTGTTGGTTACCGTTGGCGGGATTGGTGTATTGGTGGGCGTGGGGCTGGGGCCAATCGTCGGCGTGTTCGTGGGCGTCGGTGGTATGGGGGTATTGGTTGGTGTTGGCGGTACCGGAGTATTTGTCGGCGTGGGGCTGGGGCCGGGCGTGGGCGTTGGCTGTACGCTGGCGCTCACGTTGGCAGCAAAGGTGCCGCGGGTGAGAGCGGCAGTGGACAATCCGCTAATTTGCAGCGTTTGGCCGCTGGTGGTGACGCTGGCGGCATTGTCCCAGCAGGCGGGGTTGCCCGTGCCGGGGCAGTCGGCCACATTGCCCACCTGGCGCAGTGCTTGCTGGGCCAGCACGTCGGCGTTGCAGCCAGCGTTGTTGTCTACCGGGATGTTCAGCGTCCAGGTAGCGCCTGCGCCAATGGTGCCGCGCACGAAGGTTTCGTAGTAGTCGGAGCAGAGACCGCCGCCAGTGAGTGGTTCGTTGAAGGGGGCGTTGGCGGGGGAACGGCCGTAACTTACCAAAACGGCCGTTCCGCTGTCATCGCTGCTTTCCAGTGCTGCATCACCAAGCTTGGCGCGGCCAATGCGGCTGGAGGTGTCGGTCCAGGAGTCCACTTCTGCTGCCAGACGCGCATCCCAGGCGGTTTGCGGCAGGCCAGTGGGGGCGTTGCCCAGCGCCGTGCCCCAGAAGTTGTTATTCAGGTTGGCGGTGCCACCGCCGCCGCTGAAGGCGGTGCCAAAGCCGGAGATGTTGTTGGCGTACGCTTCTAACGTGCCGCTGCTTTGCCCGAAGGCGGTGCTGTTGTTGCTGAAGCTGTTGCCTTTGACGCTGGTTTCGCCGATGCCGTTTTGCTGAACGGCCGTTGCAAACCCGCTAATCGCGCCATTTTTCACCAAAACGCGACCGCTGCCCGTGCTGCGAACGGCCGTTGCCGTGCCGCAATTTTGGCTACAATTCAGCGTGATGTTCATGATGGTTAGATTGCTGTTGCCCGCTTCGATCAGACGGCCGTTGGCTCCGCCAGTCCAGTTAATGACCGCCTCGTCGCCGCCATAAATGACAACGGATTGTGTCGGTTGAAGCGTGGTGGCGATGTTGTGCGTGCCGCTCAGCGTTAGCGAGGTGCCGTCTGGCACGGCAGCCAGGGCAGCGGGCAGGCTGGGGAAATCGCAGCCTGCGGCGCAGACGGTGGGTGGCTCAATGAGCGCTTCCAGGAAGGCCACGACGGGCAAATCGTTGCCGGAATTGGCCCCGATGGGCACAAAACCGGTAATGTCGAACGAAGGCGAGTTGACAAATTCTGGCGTGCGGTAAAACTGCACGGCAAACAGCAGCGTGGCCCGGCCATGATTGTGGAAGAATGGCGTGGTTAGCGAGGTGCCGAACAGACCCGGCGTGCTGTAGGTGCGGGTGCTGGGGCCAGGGGCGGCGCTGGGCGGCTCGGTGGGCATGTTGTCGGTGGGGTTGAAGGTAACCTCATCCGTGCCGGTGTTGAACTTTTCGTTGACGCCCTCGGTGGTGCCGGGGATGGTGCCGTCGGCGGTGGCCAGGACAGGGCCAGAGTGGCAGCGGGAGCATTGAATGTCGTTGCTGAAGAAGAGGTCGCGTCCCTGAATCTGGTCGTCGGAAATGGTGAACCGGTCCAGATCGTAGTTGCCGTCGGCGGGGATGCGAATGTTGTTTTGGAACGCTTCCAAGGCATCCAGCTCTGCTTGCGTGGGCGGACGGAAATCTACCCAGGGCACGCGGTTGAGGCTGCGCGGGGCGTGCTGCACTACCGCGCCGTTAGAAAAATCACCCAGATCAGCGATTTCGGAGCTAAAGCCGTAGGGGGCGGTTTCGGCAACGTTGAAAAGTGGCGGAGAGGCGCGGAACACTTCTGGCTGGGTGAAGCCGTCAATATTTTCCAGAATGAGGGCGCGGCCTAGCGGGAAACCAGCCGGATTTGAGGAGGGGCCGTGCAGCTTGGTGAACTCTTCCAGGCCGTTGGCGCTGCCGTTGACCGGGTTTGGCCCGGCCAGATTGCCGGGCGTCCAGGAGACGAAGGTAGCGCTGTTGCCAAAGTTGTCGGTGATGGTGCCGGAAAGGTCGCCACCGGCGTAAACCTGGTAGGTGTTACCGCTGCCGCCGATGACGGTGCCACTGCCGGTGCTGCCGCTGATTTCACCGCGCAAATCGCTGGGCTGGGCAAAACCGGAGGGGGCGTTGCTGCTGACGACCAGCGTGTTGATGTTGAATTCGGCCACAAAGAGCGGATCCATTGGATTGGCTTGGAATAGGCTATCCACTTGTTCAGGGGAGAGGCCAAAGTCACCGTTTTCTGGACGATGGCAGGAGGCGCAGGTACGGCCGTTTCCCAAAAAGGTCTCGTCGTTAAACAAAATTTCACCCTGGTCGGCAATGGAGGCAACCGAGGGTGGGGCGGCAAATGTCTGGTTGGCGCTGTTGATGGGATTGGGCGGGGCGGGGGCAAAATCGGCGTTGGTTTGGGAGCCCGCGCCAAAGCCGATGCCGCTGACGCGCTGCAAGCTCACCGTGTTCAGGATGGGCAGTTCGGCCACGTTGGGGCCGTCGGTGGCTCCGGCTGTGCTGCCGATGTAGGTTGCGCCGCCGTAGCTGAGGGCGATGTCTACCGGGGTGGCGTTCGGGTTGTCGGGGTTGTTTTGGAAGGCCACTTTCCCGGCGATGGGCACGATCTCAGCGGGCATGATGAAATCTGGAGTGGGAGCGCCGGGCAGGGCAGCAAATTCGGCCGTGGCTACCAAAATGTTGCTGGCGTTGGGTGGCGGATTGCCGGGGAAGACGAAGCGACCGGTTTGGTTGCCCAGGGCGTCATAAAAAACGAGCATGGCGCGACCGGGCGAACCGGGTGGGTCGGTGGGCTGTGGCCCCCATTCTAGCTGGTCGTTGTTGGCGACTTCTAGCATGACGTACTGCACTTGCGAGTTGCCATTTAGCCCGGCCATGAGGCCGTTGAGGCGCACCAGCGAGTTGTCCGCGGCGGCGGATTGTGGTTGGGCTGCGAAGATGATGAAGGTGAATAGGAAAACGGCCGTAACGGCCCAACTGGCACGAGAGAAACGCTGCTGAAACATAAAACCCCTCCTGGATTTTAGGTACTTCCCTGATACTGGCGTGTTCTTCTAAATTAGCAAACTGCTAAAAGCAGTAACCAAAAACAGGCTGGCTCATTTCCCGGACTGGCATGGGGAACGGCCGCTTTGCTTACCAATAACTTGTGCGCAGCAACTTACCTGCGATGAAATGTCTTACAGTGGTGATTTGGGTGAATCTTTTGAGAAATGTGTTGTTGGTTAGGCGACTTTGAAAAAACTTTTTTCTCCGCTTAAGACCATAGGTATGTTACCTTACAAAAACCCTTACGATTTGGCCTAAATCAAAAAATGCCCAGCAAAAGCGGAGCGTTGGGCTTATTTACTTGAGGGGTGGGGGGAAGATCACTTCTAGGGTGCCTCATGGCCTGCTCTTGCCAAAAATTACAGAAACAACGTTACACTATCAGCAAATCGCAGAAAAATCGCCCTTCGTGTTTTAACTTACCTTCTATGATTTGCGTAAAAACAGCATGAAAATGCCTTGCAAACAGGGTGCTTGAGGGTACCATGGTTGCA
Organism: Ardenticatenaceae bacterium; assembly: GCA_020634455.1. Classification (GTDB taxonomy): domain Bacteria; phylum Chloroflexota; class Anaerolineae; order Promineifilales; family Promineifilaceae; genus Leptofilum. The sequence continues at coordinate 825,583 of JACKBQ010000002.1, forward strand.
CAATAGCCTCATTCTGTGCATAATAAATTCATAAAAAAGTTCAACTTGTCATTGCCAGCTAACCCTTCAAAAGGGAGGAAAATTTTAACCTTTCTCCTAACCAGAGCATTGCTGGCAATGGATTGCCTAAACCCAAAACCAGATGCATTACAGACACTCTTTTTCCAAACAAAATAAAAACTATAACTGATTAACAAGCACAAGCACGCTGTTTACGCTTGCATAACTATTTGCAAAGACTTAAAACAAACTTCAACACAATACACCATCAGGAAATCATATGGCTACAGAACAAAGAGAATTTCACATCGTTGGTATTGGTGCCTCGGCAGGGGGTCTGGAAGCTTTAGAAAAATTTTTCACCGCTATGCCAGCAGATGGCAATATGGCTTTTGTAGTAATTCAACACCTTTCCCCAGATTATAAAAGTCATATGGTAGAGTTACTTTCCAAATACACCCCCATGCCGGTTCACGAAGCCAAAGATGGCACAACGGTGGCCCCAAATAACGTGTACTTGTTGCCAAGACGTAAAAACGTGACCATCCGCACAGGCAAATTGAACTTAGTAGATCATGAACGTACACGGTCGCTGAATTTACCGATAGATATCTTTTTCGAATCATTGGCTAAAGATCAAGGGGAAATGGCGATAGCAATTGTTTTATCTGGCACCGGCAGCGACGGTACACGCGGTTTGCGGGCGGTTAAAGAAAACGGTGGCATGGTCATGGCCCAAGATGATTCGGCCAAATTTGATGGCATGCCAAACAGTGCTATTTCCACACAGCTTGTGGATTACGTGTTGCCCTCAGAAGAAATGCCAGAAAATTTGCTTAGCTATGTGCGTCATCCTTGCCTGGCTACCGATCCAACTTTAAAACCACCCATCGCTAAAGAAGAAGACCAGATGACCCGGCTGTTTACCATTCTGCATGACAGTACAGGCATGGATTTTACTGGCTACAAAAGCAATACGATTGTCCGGCGGATTGAGCGACGCATGAGCATTAACCAAATTGACCGCCTGACAGATTATGTAGACTATGTTCACCAGTCACTTTCTGAAGCGAACATGCTTTCTAAGGAATTTCTAATAGGCGTCACTCGCTTTTTTCGCGATCCGGAAGCATTCGATCTGATCGAAAGAGAAATTTTGCCAACGCTGATTAAAGCGAAATCACAACGTTCGCAAATTCGGGTGTGGGTGGCGGGTTGCTCTACTGGCGAAGAAGCTTATTCGTTGGCCATTCTATTTCGTGAATACATGGAACGCTCCGGTCAATTATTGGACGTAAAGATTTTTGCCACAGATATTGATAAGAAGGCTTTAGAATTTGCCAGCCAAGGAACCTATGCAGAGAGTATTTTAGGGGACGTGTCGCAATCACGACTTAATAATTATTTTGAGCGCAATGGGGATACCTATGAAATATCCCGTCATATTCGCAGCATGGTGGTATTTGCCAATCAAAACCTGATTAAAGATCCGCCTTTTTCTAAAATGGATTTGGTATCGTGTCGTAATATGCTCATCTATTTGCAGCCAGCTTTGCAACGCAAGATTTTGGCCACTTTTCAATTTGCTTTGAATACTAGAGGGTTTTTGTTTTTGGGCAGCAGTGAAACAGTAGCAGATTATGCGGATGTGTTTGTTAGCAAGAATAACAAATGGAAAATTTATCAATACCAGGGTGGGCCAATACCTTTGCTAGACCATGCCCGCATGAGTGATTTGGAAGAAGCCCGGTTAGGGGTTGACCGACGTGGTTACCGACAGGTCAGAGCACTTGATGATTGGCGCAGTAGTGATTCTGTGTTAAAGGCTTTGGCCGAGAATTTGTTACCACCTTGTGTTGTCATTGATGAAAATGGATCCATGATCCATGCTTTTGGAGATCTCGACGAATATTTGCGGGCACCTCGCGGCTTTAAGGTCAACTTGAATATTCAAAATTTAATTCGGGAGGAGTTGGCTATGCCTTTGAGTACGGCTTTGCGGCGTGCGGCACAGTCAAGTGAAGAGGTTATGTACCGAAATATTGGTTACAAGAGTGGTGGAGAAGCGTATCAAATTCATTTAAAAACACGGCCGTTTTGGGAAAGAGGCGTGAATAACCGGCTGTTTTTAATTGAATTTATTCCAGTTGCCAATGAGGTGAAAGAGCATGTGGCTAACGAACCCTTTGACCTCAATAAAACCGCCCAGCAGCGAATTTCAGACCTGGAGCAGGAGCTGCAATATACGCGAGAAAATTTGCAAGCAGCCATTGAAGAATTGGAAACGTCTAACGAAGAATTACAGGCAACAAATGAGGAGTTGCTGGCTGCTAATGAAGAATTACAAAGCACCAATGAGGAATTGCAATCGGTTAACGAAGAGCTCCTCACGGTGAATAACGAATACCAATTAAAAATCTCAGAGCTGGCCGCTTTGAGTGATGATATTGATAACCTGCTGAAAAGTACCGATATTGGCACTATCTTCCTGGATGCCTTGTTTAACTTGCGTAAGTTTACCCCGGCCGCGCAGGCAGAAATTAATTTGTTAGACCAGGATTTGGGACGGCCGTTTAGCCATATCACCCATCGTTTCATAGACGTAGACCTTTTAGCCCTGGCCCAAGATGCCTTGATTACCCTCAGAGTCAAGGAACGCCAGATTCAAAGCCATTCAGGCCAGTGGTACCAACTGCGGGTACTACCCTACCGCACCTTTGCCAGCCAGATGGATGGTGTGGTGCTCACATTGGTCAACATTACCAAACTCAAAGAAGCGGAACGGCTGGCAGAACATCTAGGCAAAGCCAAAAATTACCTGGATATGGTCAGTTCACTTGTGGTTGCTCTGGATGCCAAAGGGGAAGTGACCTTCATCAACCAGAATGGAGCCAATCTACTGGGTTATTCCCAGGAAGATTTAAGCGGGCAGCATTGGTACTCCAACTATTTGCCACAAACAGAGCGGCTCGGCTTTAAAAATGCCATTGAACGTCTCTTGACAAGCGAGGTGCGCGATGTTGAATTTGAAGGGCATGTCGTCACCAGTGAAGGGCAAAAACGGCTTATGCGATGGCATTTCCAGCCGCTCTACAGTCAACCTGGCGTCATTCGTGATGTGCTTGGATCTGGCGTGGATATCACGGAACAGAAACAGTTTGAGACGGCCTTGAAAAATAGCGAGGAGCGTCTGGTAGCTGCCGTTGAGATCAGCGGCACGGGCATTTTTGAACACAGCGTGCCGTTTGGCCCTGATTCATACTACAGCGAACGTTGGGCTGAGATTCTGGGCTATTCCAAAGCGGAGCTACCGCCTGTAGATACGTTTATGGCCTGGCAGGCTGAACTGATTCATCCAGAAGACGTCTCCGTTATAAAGAAGGCGTATTCTGACTTCATCGAAGGAGTGTCACAGGTTTATAAGTTTGAAGCTCGCATGAAGCACAAAACAGGCCATTGGGTTGTGGTTCAAGGTCTTTCCAAAGCACTAGAGCGGGATGAGGAAGGGCGCGTTTTGAGGCTGGTTGGCGTAACACGAGATGTTACGCAGCGCAAAAAGGCTGAGGTTGCCCTTAAGAAAAGCGAAGCCCGTTATCGAGCCGTTGCGCAAAATCTACCCAATGGCACGTTGGCGATGTTTGACGAAAATATGCGTTTCTTGCTGGCCGACGGCACAGAATTGAAAGCGCTTGGTCTGACGCCAGCCGATTTTGAAGGCAAGCTGCTGCGCGATATTTACCCAGAAGAAACGGCCGCATGGTTTGAGGTGAATTTCCGTCGGGCATTGGCTGGTGAAACATTTTCTGTTGAATACACCCGGGACGACAAGCACGTTTACTTGCTCTACCTCACCTCCCTCAAAGACGAGCATGGCCAGGTTTACGCAGGCTTGATCCTTTCGCAAAACATCACCCAGCTCAAGGAAGCGCAACAAACAATCATAAAAAAGCAAGAACAGATGCGGGTGGCACTGAAGCATTCGCCAATTCGACTATACCAGACAGATAAGGAGTTGCGTTACCTGTGGGTGCGTAATGCCGATTCCAACAAGCCGCCCTACCGCGAAGTTGGCAAAACAATTTTTGAGAGCGGTATTCGTCAGGAAGATGCAGAACAGCTGGCCGCGCTTAAGAGGAGTGTTATAGCCAACAACGAAGGCGTGCGCCAGGTGATTAGCCTGACTTTTGATGAAGAAGAGCATGTTTTTGACATGATCATTGAACCATTACATAACGATGAAGGGGGCGTTATTGGTTTAACGGTGGCTGAAGTGGATATTACGGAAAGTGAACGGCCGTAATCTGCCACATTAAACCACGTACCGAGTAGGAGAATCGGCTATTCTGTTTTCACGCTGCTTTTTCTGCCTTTGGCAAATAGTAATGTTACGGTAATAGAAGTTAGGAAGTGTATTTATGAAACAAACAACTCGCCAAAAAGCTGAAGATATTTTACGCGAACAATATTCGTTAGATGATTTAAGCACCAACCAGGATATTACGGAAGTCATTCACGAACTGCGCGTGCATCAAATTGAACTGGAGATGCAAAATGATGAGCTCCGCCTTGCTCAAGAAGACCTCCAAAAAACCCAGAAGAAATATTTTGATTTGTTTAACTTTGCCCCGGTTGGATATTTAACACTCGATGAAAAAGGGGTTGTTAAAGACATAAATTTGTCTGGGGCAGCCATGCTAGGTCAAGAACGGCGGTTGGTCACGCAACGGCCGTTTATTGTCCATTTAGACACCACCCAGCCTATCTTTATGCATCACCTGAACGCTGTTTTTAAATCCGATACCCCCAAAACGTGCGAATTATTGCTTAAAAACAAACATGGCGCTCCAACGGTCGTACGGCTAAGAAGCGTGGTTCGCCGCGAAAAAAACGCGCTGGTTTGTTGGAGCGTAATGACCGATATCACTGATTTACGTCGGGCAGAAGATGCCCAGCGGCTTAGTGAAAATCAACTAAGGCTGGCCATGGACGCAGTTGAAATGGGTACCTGGCATAGAAACATCAGAACAGGTGAAATTGTATGGTCTGATCATATCGGGCCCATTTTAGGCTTACCCCTCAAGAATAAAATTGAAAATATAGAAGAATTTATTCGCGCTATTCATCCCGAAGACCGCGCCAAATTCTACGATCTACTGAATCAATCACATTCAGGGGAAATCTTTAGCGAACAATATCGTGTGGTCTGGCCAAATGGCGAAGTCCGTTGGCTGGAAAGCCAGGGCAAAGGCTATTTCGATCCATCCGGTAATTTGGTGCAAACGGCCGGAACTGTAAGAGACATTACCGCGCAAAAAGAGATGGAGCTGGCGTTGCAAGCAGAACGGTCTTCGCTTGCAGAAGGGGTAAAAGAACGAACTGCCGAGCTAATCAAGGTAAACCGATCACTCTTGATCCGCCAACAACGCGCCGAAGCGTTGTACGAGTTTGCCCAGGTCATCCTGGAAACTACCGATGCCGATCATCTGCTGCAATCGGCTGCAAAGGCAATTAGTGCTATCTTGCCCGCCGACCGCGTTTTGGTTTACCTGCTTGATCCAGCCAACCAGGCCGTGATTAACTTTGCCAAAGCAGGGCCTGGCGCAGAAACTACCCCCCAGGTTCCCTATGAGGAATTAGCCGTTGGCCTCACTGGCTGGGTGATTCGCGAGTTGCAGGCCGCCTTGTCACCCGGCGGTGTACCCGACCCGCGTGAGAGCGAAATTGTACAGCAGCGTCGGCGCTCTGTTACGGCGGGGGCAACGATGGTGGTACCGATGCCGCTTCACGAGAAAATTCTGGGAACCATTACGGCCGTAAATCCCCCAGATGGCCCGGACTTCACTGAAGACGATCTGGAAATGGTGCAATCCATGGCCAACCAAACGGCCGTTGCTCTTAAAAACATCAGCCTCGCTGATTCATTGCGTCAACGAAGCGAAGCCTTAAGATTGGCCAATCTGGAACTTGAACGAGGCGCCCGCCTGAAAGACGAATTTCTGGCCAACATGAGCCATGAACTGCGCACGCCGCTAAATGCCATTCTGGGCATGTCTGAATTGTTGACAAAGCACATTTACGGTGAACTTAACGCAAAACAGGCAAGAGCCGTGAACCATATTGACGAAGGAGGGCAACACCTGCTTGAACTCATCAACGATATTTTGGATATTTCCAAAATCGAAGCTGGCATGTTGGAGCTTACGTTAAACAAAGTAGCCGTTGCCGATATTAGCGAAGCCAGCTTGCGGTTCATTCTAAGCCCGGCCCTGAAAAAAGCGATTAAAATTATCCCAAATATTGAACCTTCGTTGGGCTTTATTGAAGTTGATGAACGGCGCTTTAAGCAGATTTTGGTCAATTTACTGTATAACGCTGTCAAATTTACCCCGGAAGGTGGGCAGGTTGGCCTGGATGTTTCCTGCGATCCTGAAAATAAGGATCTGCTATTTTCGGTTTGGGATACCGGTATCGGCATTTCCCAAGCAGACCAGCAGCGTTTATTTCAACCGTTTGTACAGCTAGACAGCCGCCTGGCACGTGAACATGAAGGCACTGGGTTGGGGCTGGCGCTGGTTTCTCGCCTGACGGAATTGCATGGGGGCACGCTTCATCTGCAAAGTGAGCTGGATAGCGGCAGCCGCTTTACCATCAAGCTACCCTGTGAATTGCGCACCTCTGGCGACACATCCAGTCTGCTATCGGCTGATGCCACAGAGAGTGCTGAAAGCAGCATTGCTTGCTCCTTGCCTTTCATTTTGCTGGCTGAAGATAACGACGCCAACAGCGTCTTCATCACCGATGGACTGCAAAGCCAGGGCTACCGCGTTACCAGGGTCCGCAACGGCCGAGAAGCGGTGAAGCAAGCTCGCAAACATAAACCAGGCCTTATTTTGATGGATATTCAGATGCCTGGCATGGATGGGCTGGAAGCAATGAAACAGATTCGGGCAGATGAAGATGCCCAGGTAGCCCAAATTCCAATTATCGGCTTGACGGCTTTGGCAATGTCTGGCGATAGGGAGCACATTTTAAGCGCTGGGGCCAATGCATATCTCAGCAAACCGGTCAAATTAAATAACCTATTTGAATTAGTTGAACAGCTTCTACTGCACCCAAAAACAAATTAACCCAACAAAATAAAATGGAGGTAAACAAACTGTATGAATGAATACCCCAAAATCTTAATCGTTGATGATCACCTTAGCGCTCGTGAAGTTTTGAACGGCATGTTTTCTACAGATCCTTACCAGCTAGCCTTTGCTGAAAACGGGCCACAGGCTTTGCAAATGGCCCAAGAGCTGCTCCCAGATGTGGTTTTGCTGGATGTGATGATGCCCAATATGGATGGCTTTGAGGTTTGTACCCGTATGCGCGCCATGCCCAAGGTTGCTGAAGTACCGATCATCATGATTACCGCCTTAGATGATCCCCAATCCAGGCTGCGGGGTATCGCAGTGGGGGCAGATGATTTTGTCTCCAAACCGTTTGATCGCACAGAGTTAAAAGCGCGGGTTCGCACCATATCCCGCATGAATCGGTATCGGCGACTGTTGACCGAACGGACAAAATTTGAATGGGTTGTGAATAGCGCCCAGCATGGTTATTTGCTGATAAACGACCAGGATGAGATTTTGTTTGCCAATCAGAAGGCTCGCGTGTATTTGGGTTTGGCGGCGGATGAAGCGTTACCAAATGGCAAGCAATTTTTGGCAACGGCCGTTACGCAATACCAACCCCATCCCATTGCGGCGTGGCAAGATTGGCCCAATGCACAACCTGACAATGAAGACCATTATCTGGTTCGTCCTGAAACGGCTTCAGCCAAATCTTTTTGGTTGCTCGCCGCCACCCTTAATTTGCCAAATAGGCAGGTGCCAGAGCGCATTGTGCGGCTTGAAGATGTCACCCAAAAATTGGCTACCACGCACGACAGATCGGCGTTTCATACCATCATTAGCCACAAGCTGCGCACCCCGTTAAACTGGTTAATCGGACCCTTAGAATTACTTATTTCTGATCCCGATAGCTCCAAAGAAGAAATGTTTGAATTTGCCCAAATGGCTTATGATGGCGCTGTACAAATCCAGGCTGTTGTAGATGATGTGCTGAAATACGTCAATCTTTCGACGATGATCCACGAAAAAGAGGGCTGCTATCTTAACCAAATTCGACCCCTCATCGACAAAATCAGCACTGACCTGGAGCTAAAAAATGTCCACATCTCTGACATTACTGGCGTGATTGAGGAGAAGGAAAACGGGAGGAAATTAGCGTTATCTTCAGAAGCGCTGGAACTGATTCTGGTTGAGCTGCTGGAAAATGCCCAAAAGTTTCATCCACACAAGCAGCCTGCGATAGAAATTGTTGCTTCTTTGCAGGAAAACAAAGCCCTGTGCCTTAAGGTTCAAGATGATGGGGCAACTCTCTCTCCCACTCAGCTCCAAAGAGTTTGGATTCCTTATGATCAGGCAGAAAAAAAATTAACCGGAGAGGTTGCGGGGGTGGGACTAGGCTTGCCGACAGTCGCTTATATTGTGTGGCGAGTAGGTGGCAAGTGCCAGATTTATAACCGACCACAGAAGCCAGGTGTGGTAATTGAGATAATCATCCCCCTGATATAAAACTGCTGTCCACGCAAGGGCACAATCATAGACGCTATTTGCTGTTATGAAAGCAGTTCTATTAGCGCTTGGTCTTCGTTTAGCTGGGCGATGTCCAGGGCGGTTTGGTCGCGAAAGTTTTTGGCGGTTTTATCTGCGCCTCGTTCGAGCAGCCATTTTGCCATTGCGGTACGGCCGTACATCGCTGCTGCCAGCAACGGTTGATCTGGGTTTTGGTTGTTGCCCCGCTGGGCCAGCATTTCTGCCTGCTCCACGTTGCCGCTGAGGGCGGCATGGAACAACAAGGAGATGCCGTGAACGCCATTGCCGTTTACCAGCTTTGGGTCTTGGTCCAGAAAGGCGGCGACCTCAGCTTGCAGCCCAAACATGGCGGCGGTGTAAATGTTCATGGGGGCACCCTGGTCGAGCAAAAATTGGGCAATGGCCCGGTTGCCTACGTGGGAGGCAGCCTCCAGGGCGGTTTCATCAAATTCCAGATATTTTTCGTTGAGCAAGCGTGGCTCTTCCGCCAGTAGCTGCTGCACAACTTCCAGGTTGCCGTGCGCTGGCAGGACAAAATTGCGGATTTGTTCTTGGGTAAGCGGTTGTTGGGCCATCATATTCTCCTGAGTTGGATTTGGCATGATTATCTCACAGAGAAACGGCCGTTGCCATTGATCCATAACATCATAGACCACCCCGTGAGCGAATAAGCTGACCGGTAATCCAGCCTGCTTCGGGCGACGCCAGGAAGCGGATGAGCCGGGCCGCATCTTTGGGCGTGCCGATGCGCTTCATTGGGGCCTGGGCCACAAACTGCTGGCGCAGCTCGTCGGGAATCCAGCCAGTGTCGGTGATGCCCGGATCGATGGCGTTGACGGTGATGCCCAGGCTGGCAAGCTGGGCGCTGAGGCTGAGCGTGAGCGCCTCGACTGCGCCTTTGCTGGCAATGTAGGCCAGTTCGCCGGGCATGGGGCTAAAGCTTTGCCCGGAGCTAAGGTTGATGATACGGCCGTTTTCTACCCAACTTTTCCCTGCAAACTGCTGCACAAACGCCTGGCACAGCAGCGCCATGCCGCGCACGTTGACCGCGTAATGGTCGTCCAATGAGGTGGCGCTGAGCCCGTAAATATCTTCGCTGGTGGAGTAGGCGGCGTTGTTGACCAAAATGTTAGCCTGGCCAAACCGCTCCTGCACGACGGCAAATAGCTCGGCGGGTGCGGTGGGTTGGCTCAAATCCAGCTCCAGCCCGGCCGCTTCGCTGCCCATCTGCTGGAGTTCCGCGATGAGTTCGCTGGCTTCACCAGCCTGGCTGCCCCAGGGCATGGTGGCGTCATACGGCCGAAAATAAGTCGTAAAAATGTTGCAGCCTACCTCCGCCAAAGCGCGAGCAATGGCCGCCCCAATGCCAATTTTGCGACTGACGCCCGTGATTACGGCCGTTTGCCCTTGCATCATGTTTGGTTGCCAATTTTCCATCATATCCTCTCTGAAAATAATCTGCGGATGAACTTTCATTTGCAGCGCCGATTATCTCATGAGCGAACGGCCGTTGCCATCAATCAATTGTTAGGCGAGTAACCTTAACCTTAGGTCAGTCGTCCGAGATAAAATCTGTCGAATGTGGTAAGGTTTACTTGTCGTTAAGCAGCTGCCCAATTTGCTGGAACGCTGGCCTTCTGGTGAAAAATTGTTGTGTTAAGGAGATAAGAAAATGGCGGAAAAGCCGTACCAAATTGTGGATCTAAATTTCGTATCCCTTTATTTTCTGGATTTTGAGAAAGCGGTGGCTTTTTATACGGACATTTTTGGTGAGCCGGATCAAATCTACCAGGCAGGGCCGCATTACGGTTGGAAGCTGGGGGCGACCTGGCTGACGTTATTTGAGAGCAAGGTTGGTACGGCCGTAAATAGCAACCCCCACAACACTGAATTCGCAATTCAAATGGCAGAACCGGGTGAAGTAGATCGGCTGTATCATGCGCTCATCGCCGCGGGCTGCCAGCCAATCCACACCCCAGAAGATACAGAGATGTACGTCCCCATGCATTATTGCTGTGTGGATGATCCATTTGGCGTGCGAATTGATGTGTATTGCTTCATAGATTCCCCAATGAGCGAGTGAATAACTGCCATGCATAAAACCGATATTGAAACCTTAATTGCCTACAACTTTTGGGCCGATAACGAAATCTTAAACGCTTGCGAGCAACTCTCTGCTGCGGATTTCATCCGCCCGGTAACGCCTGATCCCGGCTGGCACAGCCTGCGTGGCACGTTGGTGCATTTGCTGGATACCGCCTACGGCTGGCGCGTTGCTCTGCAAAACTTGCCTGACGCAGGCGTAATGCGTGAAGCTGACTTTCCAGACGTGGCTAGCCTGCGAAAGCGCTGGCAGGTGGAAGAGGCGGCGTGGCGAGATTTTATTGCTGGCCTGGACGAGGCTGCGCTGAATGCTGTCTGGCGCGTAGAAGAAAATAGTCAGCGGACGCGCTGGCAAACAATTTTGCATGTCATTAACGACGGTACCCACCATCGCAGCGAAGCAGCCGCCATGCTCACTGGTTATGGACAATCACCGGGCGAACTGGATTTTGCGGGGTATTTGGTGTGGCGGGAGAACTGAGGGTTGAGTTACGGCCGTACGCTCCTCATGCCCGCGCACTCTTGCACTTTCCTGCGCCTGAAAGCTAAAACTTTCCTCGTTGCTGCTTGTTATTATTGGTGCTAATATAAGAACATGTGTTCTGACAAGGAGAGCGGAAAATGACAAGAGCCACTATCGCCGAAATGCGTGTCTTTGAAAGCTGGCAAGATTACCAAGATGCCCTCAAGCGGGCCATCGCGCCGCTCACCGATGAGCAACTGCAACGACGGCTGCTGCCCGATCTGCGCACACCCGGCGAAATTGCCGCGCATATCGTCTTTGGCCGCGCTTTGCATCTGCACCGGATGCTGGGCAAAGAGGCGGCGGAACTGATTCCCCTGCACCGTTGGGATGATGCGGCTGGATTGCCGCGAACGGCCGTTGACATCATCCAAGGGCTGGACCTGACCTGGCAACACATCACCAACTGCCTGATGCGCGGCACAGCCAACGACGATTTACCCGAAGCAGAGGCGGAAATCGTGCAAACCATCTGGGGCTTGCTGGACCACGACCTGCCCCACGCTGGCGAACTGTCGCTACTGTTGGGCGCGGCGGGCTTGCCCGGCGTTGAAATTTAATGCCCCCATGATACTTCCCAAGCAGCGCGACCCTCGGTTCATCACCGTGCGGCGCGACGGCACCCTGCAAGACGCTGACCATCATCTGCTGGCGCTGTGGGCGGCCGATTGCGCCGAACATGTGCTGCCTTTGTTTGAAGCAGCGCAGCCAGAGGATGAACGGCCGCGACAGGCTATCGAAGCGGTGCGCGCCTGGGTACGTGGCGAATGCACCATGATGGCCGCCCGTGCGGCGGGTGGCCACGCCATGGCCGCCGCCAGGGAATTAAGCGGGGCGGCCCGACACGCTGCCTTTGCTGCTGGCCAGGCAGCGTGCGTCCCCCACGTGGCTGCCCATGAGCTGGGCGCGGCGGCTTATGCCATCAAAGCCGTGCAGGCCGCTGCGCCCAAAGGCGAAAGCGAGCAAGCAGGCCAACTGGAGTGCCGCTGGCAGCGCGACCAGCTGCCAGCAGCGATCCGTGCGCTGGTGCTGGATGATCAGCGGCTACGCAACGACATTTGCTGGTCGGTGTTCGATTGTTGAGCGTGTAGCTGGTTTGGTGATTGGGTAAGTACGGCCGTATATTTTAGGAAAAACAACTATGGGAATTGACATCCGCCAAGACGATTTATCTTCTCCAGAGGTTCAGTCGCTTATTGCTGAACATCTTTCCGGTATGCACAGCAACACGCCACCCGGCCAGGTGCATGCGCTAAACCTTGAGCGGCTGCGCGCGCCGGGCGTCACCTTTTGGACGGCATGGCTGGACGGCGCTTTGTGTGGCTGTGGCGCACTCAAGGAACTCGATTCGCTGAGTGGCGAAGTCAAATCCATGCGCACCCGCGCTGCGTTTTTGCGCCGGGGGGTTGGACAAGCAATTCTTGACGAGATTGTTCGCACGGCACACCAGCGCGGCTACACGCGCTTGCTGCTAGAAACCGGCTCAGGCCCTGCTTTTGCGGCGGCCCATGCCCTCTACCAGCGCAACGCGTTCGAGTGGAGCGGCCCCTTCGGCGAATATGCGGCCACGGACTTCAATCTGTTTATGGCCAAGGCGCTTATCTAGTACCCATTGTGGCGAGATTGGTCCAATCTCAAAGATTGGACCAATCTAAAGCATGGTCTGAGAGACCTTACGTTTTTACAGGTAATTTTTAATACTCATTGGAGGCATAACAATGACCAAACATCGAATCTTTACCACAGCGTTTTCAGGCGTTTATCCGCTGTATGTGAAAAAAGCGGAGCGCAAAAATCGAACAAAGGCAGAGGTAGACGACATCATTTGCTGGTTGACGGGTTATGACCAGGCAGGCTTAGAACAGCAAATCGAACAAGAAAATGATTTTGAGACCTTTTTTGCGGAAGCCCCGGCCATGCATCCCAATCGCATGCTCATCAAGGGCGTGGTGTGTGGCATACGCGTAGAGGAAATTGAAGACCCACTGATGCAAAAGATACGCTATCTGGACAAGCTGATTGATGAATTGGCTAAGGGCAAAGCGATGGAAAAGATTTTACGGCCGTAATAAATCGCGGTTTCCAGATTGGACCAATCTTTAGAGGTTGGTCCACTCTCGCCGATGATAAAGGAGCTCAATCTTGAGAAAAATTGTCGTGCTTGAACATATCTCGTTGGATGGCGTCATCCAGGCACCCGGCGGCCCCGAAGAAGACACCAGCTGCGGCTTCGTGCACGGCGGCTGGGTATCGCAACATTCCGATGCCGTGCTGGGCAAACTCTTGAGACGACAGATGAACCTGACGTTTGACCTGCTGCTGGGACGCAAAACCTTTGAAATTTGGGAACCGTACTGGCCCAACCACGGCGACATCTGGCCAGGAGCCAACACAGCAACCAAGTACGTCGCCTCGAATAGCAGAACGTCTAGCGAATGGCACACATCTCTGTTTTTAAGCGGGGATGTCGCGGGAAAAGTGGCCGAAATTAAACAGCAGCCGGGGCCGGATTTGCACGTTTGGGGCAGCAGCGATTTGCTGCAAACGCTGATGCAGCATGATTTGGTGGATGTCTTCTGGCTGATGATCTACCCGGTGACGTTGGGTGGAGGCAAGCGGTTGTTTGCCGAGGGCACGATTCCCGCCTCGTTTAAGGTGACGGAAAGCGAAGTGACGCCAAACGGTGTCATTGTGGTCAATTATGAGCGAGACGGCGCTGTTACAGGCGGGAATTGATAAGGATTCACCACGCCATCTTGGATTTGGCTGTGTGATGGCAGGCAGCTGCTAATTGGAGGAATAACGATATGCGGGTGGCGTTAGAAATTGGGCCGAAAGGCAAGAAAGTGGTGGCGGTAGCATCGGATTGGCCGGGCCTTGCACGCGGAGCCAAGACCGAAGCTGCGGCCATCGAAAAACTGCATGCCTATGTGCCGCGCTATGCGCCAGTGGCCGAACTGGCTGGCATGAAGGCGGCGTTTGATATGGCCCAGAACATTGAGGTGGTTGAGCAATATCCAGGCGTGGGGTCAACGGACTTCTGGGGTATTTCGTTTGCGTTTTCGAGCATTGATCGGCAGGAGATGTCGGAGGATGAGTTGGCACGTGAGCTGAAGCTGATGCAGGCGTGCTGGGCGTTTTTCGATGCGGTGCGCGAGCGGGTGTCGGCGGAGATGCAGAAGGGGCCGCGCGGCGGCGGGCGAGACCGGGACCATATCGTTGGTCATACGTTTGTCTCCGAGCAGGATTTGGCTGCAAAGGTGGGTGTAGTGACCCCGAAAGGGGCGATGCTGGCGGCTGAGGGGTTGAAAACGCATCGTGAGGCTTATTGCCAGGCGATCCGAGATTATTATTCGCAGGATAAATTGGCGGGCAAGATTACAAAATGGCCGCTGCGATACCTGATTCGGCACACGGCTTTTCATACGCTGGACCATGCCTGGGAAATGGAAGACAAAGATTTGACGCCCAAAGAAGCGTAGGTCGGATTGCCAATCCGACCTACATTTATAAAGGACAATATGATGAAATTACTGCTGACTTCTGCGGGGATTAAAAATGCCAGTATTCACAAGGCGCTGGTTGAGATGCTGGGCAAACCGATTGCTGAGTGCAACGCGCTTTGTATTACCACGGCGTCGTACGGGCATCCGATGGTCAACCCGGTGATGGCCTGGCGGTTTATTAGCGGACAAGAAACGGAAACGCCGATGGTTGAACTGGGCTGGAACTCAGTGGGGATTTTGGAGCTTACGGCGCTGCCCAGTATTGAGAAGGAACGGTGGACCGCCTGGGTGCGCGCGGCCGATGTGCTGTTGGTAAATGGCGGCGACGCCCTGTATTTGGGCTACTGGATGCAGCAATCTGGCCTGGCTGAGCTTTTGCCAACGCTGGATGATTTGGTCTGGGTGGGGCTAAGCGCGGGCAGCATGGTGATGGCTCCGCGCATTGGCCAGGAATTTGTGGAATGGACGCCGCCTAGCGGTGACGATAAAACGCTGGGGCTAGTGGACTTTGCCATGTTTCCGCATTTGGGTCATGAGATGCTGCCGCACAATACGATGGAGAACGCGGAGAAATGGGCGGCCAAACTGACGGTGCCGGGGTATGCGATGGATGATGAAACGGCCGTCAAGGTGGTTGATGGCGCTGTGGAAGTTATTTCTGAGGGGCAGTGGAAGCTGTTGTCGCCGTAATTTGTTGTGGTGCGGCCGTTTTCAGGCAATGTCGCGGCATCGGATATGTTTTGAAACAGTTTGATAACTTAAAGGAGTGTGTTGCTATGGCTAAGGTACTCGGTATTGGTGGTATTTTTTTCAAAGCGTCTGATCCGGCCAAACTGTATGCGTGGTATGAACGGTGGCTAGGCTTTAAGGCGGAACCGGGCGCGGGGTTTATGTTTTCGCCGCAGGATATGCCGGAGGGTAGTGTAACGGTATGGAGCGCGTTTGAAGCGGCTACGGATTACTTTGCACCCTCTACGAAGGGGTATATGTTTAACCTGATTGTGGATGATGTGCAGGAGGCGCTGCGTCAGGTGGAGGAAGGGGGCGCGGCGGTCATTGGTGAGATTGAGGAATATGAGTTTGGGAAGTTCGGCCGTTTTATGGACCCGGATGGGAATAAGGTGGAGCTTTGGGAGCTGCCCGCATCTGATGTGTGAGGCAGTGACAGGGTCATAGAATCTTTACCCTAACAATTTTCTTGCCAGGAGCAGGCGGCCAAACCAAATAGCCCAGATGGGATAACAAACAACGGCCGTTAAACCGCCAATTGAGGAAAGCGGGTGTTGTTGTCCACCCAAAATAAATCCGGCTATCACCACGATATAGCCTGCGCCTGCCACCATGCCCAACACAGCCAATCCGTGAGGAAACAGCTCATTTGAATAGGCAAGACCGTTATAGATGATTAGCGACGCACCGAATAAGCCAAAAGCGACTGGAACCACAACTGCGGTTTGGGCAAACGCTATGATTCTGGCAATGAGTAAGCTTTGGAACACAACCGCCGTCAGTAGAGCCAGAACGCCAATGACAAATGCTGCGAACGTGATAAACGGGGCATATGGGCGGTGCAACTGGTGAAGCACCAGCAAAATGGGCATTAATGAAAGCGCCAAAACGACGCTTGAAATATCGTTAACTGTGCCCCAGGGTTGGCCAAACGAGAAAAACATCACCAACGCGACCAAACCCAAAACCGTAGCAATGGCGCTGGCAAAAGCTGACCAGCTTGCAAATTGTATCAGTTCAACAGGCAGTATTTTGATCATTTGTTCCCTAATTTTGCTAAAGCGAATAATCCTTTAGGTAAAAATTCCTTGATAACCGAGGCGTTGACCAAGCGGTGCCAGTGACCACATGAGCAGTTTTTGAATGAATCGTGGGGGTTTCATTACCTGAATCTCTTGATCATATGTTTGCATGATGACTGCCATCAGGAACGGATTGGGGAGTCCTTGTGCATTGAGTTTTCCCAAATTAGCCAGCGTGAAGTAAGTGGTGAAGAAATCTTCGATTTTGAGCGCTGGGCGAAACTCCTGGATTGCGTGCGCCTCATCATTGCCTGCATTCCAAAAGTTATGCGGGACGCCTTGAGGAATATCAACAGCCTCGCCTGGTTTGACTATGTGTTCATTCCCGGCAATGCGGAAGCACAGCGAGCCGCTAATGAGTTCGCAACGGCTCCTTTGCAGAGGGTGGATGTGATAGGGTTCTGCGGGTCCGTGCGGTGGATGAAAAGTTTCCATACGCAGCAGCGTGCCGCCTGTGTCGGCCGCGGTTTGTAGAAAAATAGTGCGCTGGCCAGTACGAGAATTTACAATTTCACTACCAGATGTAGCCATAAAGATTCTCCTGCATAAAGTTCATCTATTTGTTTTATAATACAGAGGTAACTTCCCTTCTCGCTTCACGGAATTCCGTGATTTTGGGGAACGGGTATGATCTTTGTTTAGGAGGGTTGCAAATGCCACGCCTGTCACGCGCGCAGCAAGCCGTCCGCCAACAAATTGCCCAGCTTGGGGGCAGTGGGTTGTCGCCGGAACAACTCAGCGACCAGTTTTTAGCCGCTATTGGGCTTGCCGTGCCATTTGACACAGCTCAGTTATATGCCCTTGATCCAATCACGCTGTTGTTTAATCGGCTGCTGTCGGTAAATGATAACGGCCGTCTTCATGTGCAGTGGTATTTGCAAAACCTGTACCTGAAAGAGCCACTCGCCGCGCTCACCCATCCTAATTTGATGCGGGCCGGGCTTACGGCCGTTGTCATCAATGACCGACCCGAAACATCCCTGGGCTTGCCTGCCCATATCACCAATCAATTGTCGGCATCCGAGTTCTACCAGGCTTATCATGAGGTAACAAGCGTCGCAGGTGGCATCTTGCGCCTCTTTTTCCCAGTAGAAGGTCAGTGGGTTGCCGCGCTTGATTTGGTACGTCTTGAGGCACATTCACCCTTCCGCCCGACTGAGGTCGCGTTCTTACAATCAGTTGCGCCTATGATCGGACGTCTGCTGCGTGCGGCGTTAGATCGAGAGCGTGCGTTGGATACAACTGCGGTTACCCCTGATACCTGCGGCCTGTTTGTTCTGGCCCCAAACGGCCGTTTGCAAACCTGCACCCCGGCGGCCGAACAATGGTTAACCCGGCTGCCAGGGGTGGGAGCATTGTGGGAGAATCATCTCCCCGGCGTCATCTGGTCGGTTATTGCCGCGTTACGCGCTGGTGAATCACGTAATGGAACAGCCTGGGTCTGGGTGCCAACACCAAACGGTCCAGTCCGAATAGAAGCTTCCCCTTTGGGCCACGACGGAAGCATTGCCGTGATGCTGATACCGCACGTTCCGCCAGCGCCGCCAACAATGCCGGCCAACTGGAACCTTACCCCGCAAGAACGGCAAGTCGTGGCGGCCGTGGTGAGGGGTTTGAGCAATCAGCAAATTGCCAACGCTTTGGTAATCACCGAGAATACGGTTGAGTCGCATCTAAAACATGTGTACAGTAAAGTCAATGTACTGAGCCGAAGCCAGCTAATTGCCCACTACTTCACCCAGCGCTACACCCCAGACTTATTTGAGTGATCGCTTCCCATTTTTATAAAAGACGACCCTGATTGACGTGATTCCAGGCTCCT
This sequence comes from Ardenticatenaceae bacterium, assembly GCA_020634455.1. Lineage (GTDB taxonomy): Bacteria > Chloroflexota > Anaerolineae > Promineifilales > Promineifilaceae > Leptofilum. The sequence goes on from JACKBQ010000002.1 coordinate 843,990, forward strand.
TTTAAACCGACGGACGCTGATCATAATGATCACAGTCTATTTTTTAAAAAAGTGTGTCTGATCATGGTGATCACAAGCTATTTTTATGCAGACAGGGTTTGATCATGGTGATCAAGATTTGTTTGTGAAAAAGATGTATTTGTGCATGGTGATCCGGCTTTGCGTTTAAACAACCGGAGCTTGATCTGGGCGATCAGGCTTTGTTTTTTACGCGGTTGTGCCAGATCATCTCGTTTGCTGGCTGCTTTTTGCCGGGATGGCTACCTTTCCCACGTGCTGTAACCCCTCTTGAGAAATAACTCAAAATAAATTATGCTGTAGCCAGTCGTTTATCTCTTGCTGGATATTTCATTTTTCTGGCAGCCAATTTGTTTGGAGGCAGCATGGTCGCACTACGATTTGATTCAATGGGTTCGTTTGCCTTGCGCTGGCCGTCCAGTTATCGGGCGGTGGTGGCGTTGGGTGAGGCATACGTTGCGTATGAGGGGAGTTTGCCACCGGAAGCACAGTTACAAGATATTTCGCTGACCATGATTGAGGCGGCGCTGGCTGAGGCCAAAGCGGCCGTTGTGGCGGCACAAAAGGGGGAGCGAGCGCGGGCCTCGGCGGGTGAGGTGGTGCAGCAGACGCATCAAGCGATAAAACCGCTGTTGGACCGGGCGATTATGCAGCTGAAGGCGCAGCATTTTAACCATCTGGCAGCGCTGGAGCAGTGGGGGCTGAATACGGTGATGCGCCAGGGCAAGGTATTGGTGCGAAAACCGCGCACGCGGCGGCAGTGGTGGGAATTGTTGCAGATGTATGTGGCGCAAGAGGCCAGTTTGCCCCCGGCAGAGCAAATTAGCAATCCGCCGCTGGCGGTGATGCAGGCACATTTACAAACGCTGCAAATGGGGCTGATTGAGCGCACCGGGGGGCGCGATCAGCGGGAAATGCATGTGGAAGCACGGAATACGGCCGTTGCCCGGCTGCTAGATTTGCTGAAGGCGGCAGCGGTTATTCGTTTGGTGGCCGATTTTAACGGGGTGCTGACGAATGAGCTGCAATTGTGGGGGTTTCAGGTGAACGGCCGTACTTCATCAGGTAGTTGACGGGCACCCCTACCCCAAACCACACCCAAGCAGTTCGCCAGGGGCTGTTGCATTTTAAGAATTAAAACAGTAGGGGCAGACCCCCGTGTCTGCCCAAGTTTGGGCGCACACGGGGGTGCGCCCCTACCATTACCTGATTTATTTTTTAAACACGAAGCAATCCGACCCACATTTACAGTTGACCCTATCAATTCCTAAAGGCCCAAAGATTTTTGGGCTGGTTCCCTAACAAACAGCGCCCTATTTATGAGGTTTACCGATGGCCATGAAACACGACGCTCGAATCGCTATCCTTTATCCTGGAGATTATGAGGCCAGACAAAAGGCAACGCCTGAGAACAATCGGTTCGCACAGGTATTTGCCGCATTGCAGGATTTGGGGGTGAATGCGCTACCTGTGGTATATCATGACGACTTCTTTGCAGAGGTTCGGCAACAGCTCTTGACGGTTAATGGCGTTTTGGTCTGGTTTAATCCCATTCAAGACGGCCGTGACCGAACCATCCTTGACGCTTTGCTGCGGGAGATTGCCGCATTGGGCATCTTTGTCAGCGCCCACCCGGATGTTATTCTGAAGATGGGCACAAAGGAAGTTCTTTACCAAACACGGCACATGGGCTGGGGAAGCGATACCCATTTGTATGCTTCACTAGAAGATCTTTGCCAAACATTGCCCGTTTTGTTGAGCCGGGGAGAAGTGCGCGTGCTCAAACAGTATCGTGGCAATGGCGGACTTGGCGTGTGGAAAGTGGAGCTGGCGGCACCGCTGGCAGCAGTGAATGAGCCGCCTGATACACGTTCCCCGCTGCCCCTCGATACGCTGGTCAACGTTCGGCACGCGCAGCGGGGGAGTGTGGCCGAAGCGATAACCTTAGGGGAGTTTGTCACCCGCTGCGCAGCTTATTTTGCGAATTCAGGTAAGATGGTCGATCAGGTGTATCAGCCGCGCCTGACCGACGGGATGATCCGCTGCTACTTGGTCCAGGACAAGGTTGTCGGGTTTGGGCATCAGGCAATTAATGCGCTTTATCCGGCCCCGCCCGGTGCCCATTTAGGCGAAGCGCCCGAACCTGGCCCACGCCTATACCATCCGCCCACCCTGCCAGAAGGGCAGGCGCTCAAACACAAATTAGAGCAGGGGTGGGTGTCTGAGATGCAACAACTGCTGGGCATTGAGACGGAGAGCCTGCCAGTTTTGTGGGATGCAGATTTTCTTTTCGGGCCGAAGGGGGAAGCGGGGGAAGACAGTTATGTGCTTTGCGAAATCAATGTCAGCAGCGTCGCGCCATTCCCAGATTCGGCCGTCCCTTACATTGCGCAGGCGGCGCTGGCCCGCACCGAGGCGGCAAGGCAAAAGAGGGGAGATTAGCCGTAAGGTTGCGCAGCCTCCTTGCCTGTGGTAGCGGATGACAATGGGTGTTGACGAGTGGCTTGTAATTGTAGAGGGGGAGGGTAAACGGCCGTACTTCACCAGGAGGTTGATAGATGAGAGGCTGGTGTTGGTGGTATACGGCCGTATATCACCACTATTTTGTAAGGTCGTGGTGGTAAGAAACGGCCGTTGCCAGAAAAAATTCCCCGTTGCTCATTACGAAATAATGCGAATAATTTCAGCATAATCAAGTCACCCGATTGCACAGCTATCACCTGGTATGAAATAAAAGGATAGAATGAGATGCTCCACACTATTTTTGTTACGGGAGGATCCGGTTTTATTGGGAGTAGCTTTGTTCAACACGCTCTCAAACAGGGCCATCAGCTCCAAGTTCTTACCCGATCTGAAAAAACTGCGGAAAAGTTGCGGGCTTTAGGCACAACGCCGATTTTGGGCGACATGTTGCAGCGCGGTTCTTGGCAAGCTGCCGCAGCCGAAGCACAGATAGTTGTTCATCTTGCCCAACCAGAAACCTATGGCGCGCGGATCACACGCAAACGGGCGGAAAAGTTTCGTCAAGAGCGGCTAAAAATGGACGCAAACCTCTTCGATGCCCTGAAGCCTGATGCAGTGCGCCGCATAATCTATGTCGGTGGCACCAGTTACTATGGTTTTCAAGGTGAGCAACTGGTGGGTGAGTCTGCCATCCCTCACCCCAAAGGTTGGGGGCCATACATCGCCCCAGCCATTGAAACCCTGAATAGTTATATAACACGTGGCTGGCCGATCATCCTGGCCTTCCCCTCCTGGGTTTATGGACCTGGCTCCTGGTTCATTGAATATACACTTGATCCATTGTTGCAAGGAAAACCCATCATTAAACTGACTGGTTCGGTAAAAACGATTTCCTTTGTTCATGTTGAAGATGTTGCCCGTGCGCTGCTGCACCTTAGCGATCATGGCGTAATAGGAGAGCGTTACTTTATTACCGACGACCAGCCCCGTAAGCGCTTGGAGATCGGAGAAATTGCGGCCCAGGTGCTTGGCGTGCCTATGAAAGTCCTGTCCTTACCCTTGTTCCTTGTAAAATTGGCTGCTGGCCCTGTCATTGCGGATTCTTTATTAACCGAAGCGAAGCTGTCTAATGCGCATTTAAAAGCTACAGGGTTTACCTTCGACTATCCAACGCTAGAACAAGGTGTCTCTGATGCTATTGAGCGATGGCGCAGCCGGGAGGTGGCGTAAATGCCAGTGGATAATCAACCTGTTGTACCTCGTAAAGATCAGATTTACCGGGAAACAAAATGGCTGGCTTTATTTATTCTCCCTTTTCTAGTTGTTGCTTTTTTGCTGCTATTTATTTGGCCCGACCGGACAGATAAAACGTTTGCCTGGACCATTCTGCCGTCCATGACGCCGATGATGTTGGCTTCGGCCTATATCGGTGGCGTTTATTTCTTTACCGGCGTCATTCTGGCTAAACAATGGCATCACATCAAAGTTGGCTTTTTGCCAGTCACTGCATTTGCCTCCATTCTGGGTGTAGCAACCATGCTGCATTGGGATCGTTTCAATCATAGTCATATCTCTTTTTTCGCCTGGACCGCCCTTTACTTCACCGCGCCGTTTTTGGTAGCCGTCATTTGGTTGCGGAATCGGGTTGCCGATCCGGGCATAAACGACCCTCAAGATGTAAACATCCCCGTTAGATGGCGAGGGGTGATGGGTGTCGTTGGGGTGATCACCATTTTGATCAGCGGGCTACTGTTTCTGCGACCAGACTCGATGATCGCGGTTTGGCCGTGGCAGCTCAGCCCATTGACGGCACGTGTTGTGAGTGCCATGTTTGTGCTGCCGGGTCTGGTTGGGCTGGGGATTGCCGTGGATTCTCGCTGGAGTAGCTCCCGTTTGATCCTGCAAAGTCAGGCTTTTTCGATTGTTTTTATCTTGATCGGTGCGGTGCGGGCCTGGGATGATTTCAATCAATCCAGTCCGGCGAGCTATTTGTTTATAGGTGGTTTAGCCATGCTGCTCATCGGAATCTTTGCCGTCTATTTATTTATGGAATCACTGCGGGGCAGTGGCGCAAGAACATTGGCAGACGCGGCAAACAAGGCTGACTGAGCGCCCTGGTGGGCGTGATCAACGGGAATGGTGTGGCGAGACGCCATGCACAGCAAGGAAAAGGAAGATGATGGCAAAGTATCTGATTTCATTCCCCAGTGCAGCAATGAAGGTGCCCGACAGCGAGTTTGAGGCGGTGGGTCAAGACGCTCGTGCCGTGATACGCGAAGCGAAGGCCGCAGGTGTCTATGTTTTCGGCGGGGGTATAGATGAAACCATGCCGCCCGTTCTGGTTTCGGCCGATGGCACAGTGGCTGAGGGCGGCTACCCGTGGGCACCACCGCTCAATGGCGGCTTTACGGTGCTTGAGCTGCCTACACGTCAGGCGGCCATTGCCTGGGCCGCCCGTCTCGCCAAAGCGTGCCGCTGTGAGCAGGAGCTTCGCGTCTTCGGGCTTGATCCAGAGTCATGAGGTTGGGGTGTTGCGGTACGATCCATTGGCTAAAAACTGAGTTTGCGATTGTGTCAGGGGAGGTAAACGGCCGTTATTCATCAGGGAGGGTGATGGGGCAACCCCACCCAAACCATGCCAAACCAACTTTGAATTTGACCATATTTTTTGTAAACTGTCTCTGCGCGTTTTTGAATAGACTTCTTGCATAAGTCACTTTACTCCAAGTGACAGATTGTAAATCGAAGCAATCAAGTTGAATCGCAAACCAAACCGTTTGCGGCGATTGCGATATCGCTCTTTCAAAATACGAAATATCTTGAGCTTGCCTATCACATGCTCACCATAGATTCTGGCTTTCGCCAATGCCCGATTCGCTGCTTTCTCCTCTTTAGTGAGAGGATGATGCTTAGATTTCTTTTTGGGCGTTTGGCTATTCTTGTGAAGCTTAGCGATGCCTTGATATCCTGAATCAGCTAAGCAAGTGATAGTTTGTACCATCCCTTGGCCATTCTCTTTGAACAGATTGAAATCATGTTTCTTGCCTTCACTAAAGGCTGTGGTCACAATTTCCAGGGTTGTTAAGTTGACGATGACCTGCGCTTTTTGCGTATGGCACTTTTTCTTGCCACTAAAGTGCCTCTTTTGTTTTTTTGGGTCGTTCTATCGGTTGTTCGGTGGCATCAACAATGACAACTTCGATGAGCGTATCGCTAGTTTGCAACTTTTTCTTGCCAGGCAATGTGAATTGCCCTGACTCGACAAGCCTGTTTTCAATTTGCTGGATTGTCCGGCAAACGGCTGACTCGCTAATCCCATAGGCCTGGCTGATATGAAACTGGGTACGATACTCTCGCCAGTACATCAGGGTCAACAAGAGTTGGTCTGCCCGTGACAATTTAGGTGGTCTACCAAAGGTGGGCATTGTTTTTTCTAGAATAGCCACCATTTGTTTAAAGATTGGGTGTGGCACACCCGTTAAACGTTTAAATTTCGCATCGGATAAGTTTTGAATCTCAGCATATTTCATCCAGCAATTATGCCTAATTTTCTACTTATGCAAGAGGTCTAATATTCCGATAAGCAATGCAATCGGCGGGGCGAGATGCCGTGCCCTAGAAAGTGAAATTTTTCTGGGGACAAAACCATACTAATGTAGGGAAAGTATTATATGGCTGGCAAATACATCATTACTGGGCGTGTACACCCTGAACGGGCCGATATTTCATTTGGTCGTATAGAAATGGAGCTGGCTAACAGTCAATCAGCTATTGCCAGCTGCGTTTCATCGCAAATCACGGTAACACTCGATATGCCGAATCTCGATGGCTGGATTGCGGCAATGATCATGGCTGAAGATATTGCAACTATCATTGTAGGGGCATTAGGATTTTCTCTTGGTTCCGGTTACTGGGTTGAGTTGATTCAAGTCACAGAGGAAAATGGAACGCCCCACGTTTTTGGCGTGCGTCCGAAAGATCCCACAACCGGTACAACTCTAAAAGTTGAGCCTCAGATTGAGGTGTTTAATAGAGCTTTTAGGCTGTCTGGTCACAATCTCTTCTTCCGGCTAGCCATTCGTGATTACCTCCGGGCGATTACTGATGTAAAGGACTGCGTTACTTACTGCTATCGAGCTATCGAAAGCATAAAGTCGGCATTCGTGTTCAAGACAGGTAACGACAGTTGGGACGAAATGCACAGAGTTCTTGGTACAGAACGTACGTCTATAACATCAGTCGTGAAGGATTATGCTGATCCAGTGCGTCATGGAAACTGGATCGAAGCACGGCCTACAGATAATCTCATTCGTTTTCAGATGCTCGAATTAACAAGAGATATTTTGATAAAGTATTTGAATCATGAGCAGCCAACCACCTAACAGGTGCTCTTGTGACTATATTTCCCTATTGCATCGGCCTTCGCAACGGTCGTACTGCTCATGAATCTCACATGCGTGAACTACAGGACTACACACCCTACAGTATTAGGTTTAGGATTCGGTCCAATTTTTAGGTCTAGAACTGGTGCAATTATGCAACAAGCGAAATTTAGTCTTACTCCTGACCTAATTAATTTCTTAAGCAACTATGAATTCTATGGATTCAAAGACAAGAGTGCGATGGTTCGCGCAGCCCTTCTACGCTTTCAAGAAGAAATAGAGCTGGAAAGTCTCACGCAATCGGCCGATCTCTACGCTGAACTTTATGCGGAGGATTCTGATTTATTTGAACTAACCGAAGCAGGGAGCGATGAGTGGCCTGAATGACAACGTGAAAACGCATCATACTCTTTTTCCCCACAAACCAAACCCCGCCTTGCGCCGGGCTTCGCGGCGGGTATGCTGCTCATGAATCTCGTGGACGTGGGCTACCTTTTCGGCAATGCCTGCTTCCAGCCAGATACGGCCGTTTTCCCCCGTCGCCACACTGCCAGCCCCATACGCCCCCGTCGCCGTGTCGTCGTCCCAGGGCGGGTTGGCGATGAGTTCGCCCCCCTCAATCCAATCCATGTAGTAGCTCGGCGTGCTGATGAAATCGATCTCATCCACCGCCTTTTCTTGCTGCACCAGGTCGGGGCGCAGGTGCAAAATCATCGCCGTTTCCAGCTCGCCCGCGTGCCCCATGCCGCCCCGCTTGGAGATGCGCGTCGCCTGCACCACCGGCCCGGCGATGTGGCCAGAGGTGTGCAGCCAGGCCGTGGCGCAAAAGATGCGGCGGTGGCGCTCCCCGGCATATTTCACCACGTTGACCAAAAAGGAGCAGTTGCCGCCGTGCCCGCTCATCAAGTAAAAGCGGTCGAAGCCGCGACCCACCAGCCCGTCCACCACCGCCAGCCAGAAATCCTCAAAGGCGCGCCCCTGCACGTTGAGCGTCCCGGCAAACGCCTGCCGGTGGGTGCTCACCCCGTAGGGAAAAGTGGGTAACGTGACGGCGAGGTCGGGAACGGCCGTTTCCACCCCCATACCAATCGCCTCAATAATCAAATTATCGGTAGACAGCGGCAAATGGTAACCGTGCTGCTCCGTGTGCCCGATGGGCATGACCACCACCTTGCCCACCTCGCTGGCCGCTGGCAGCAGCGGCGCAGGCGTAAACTGCGTCGGGTGCGGCAGCACAATCGCCTGGTCGTGCAGCCCCAGGTTCATGTCTTGTGGAACCAGGGCAAAGACGCGGCTAAAGCCATCTTCACGCAGGCTGTTGAGCAAATTTTGCAGAACGGCCGTTAACAATCCCTCGTCCACCGCCAAGCCACTGCCGCGCCAGCCAAACGGAATTGCAGGCAGCAACCCCACCCGCTCCGGCTGCCCCAGGCTGTCGGCCAATTTTGCCAAATCGTACCCCGTCCCCAGCGGAATGATGAGCGGGGTGGTTCGGGGGAGAACGGCCGTTTCCGGCCAGGTTAGTTCGTCATATGCAAAAAATTGTGTCATGAGTAAAGTCACCAATCAATGATGTCATCCGTCACTATCTACGTTTTTTCCTTCTTGCTAAGGTCGCCTGATGACAAACAACACCATCGCACGTCATTATTCAGGTTTGTCGTTACACAAGGGAGCCAAGCCTTGGCCACCATTTTACAGCATTTATTTGACAAATCGCATTCCAAACAATCGCAATTTCTAATCCACAACCAAAGGTGAACAAAACCCATGATCGAAAACACAAACCCATCCCTGCCCACCATTCATGCCGACATGCTCTTCCTGCACGCTCCGGCCGTTTTTGACTTTCGTGACCGCACCGACATCTACTTTCCCTACCTCAGCACCTCTGGCGACGTGCCCATCACCCCGCTGTACGAATATTTTCCGCTTGGCTTCAAATCGCTCAAGCGGTACCTTACCGAGCGTGGGCACACCATTGAACTGCTCAACCTCTCATCGCTGCTGCTGAAGTACTCTAAAATTGATGTGAGGTCACTGTTTCGAGCACTTGATATTCGCCTGCTGGGGATTGATCTGCACTGGATGGTGCATGTGCAGGGCAGTTTGGCCATTGCGGAACTGTTCAAGCAGGTGCAGCCACACACGCCCGTTATTTTTGGCGGCATCTCATCCACCTACTACGCTCACGAACTGATTCAATATCCTTTTGTGGATATGGTGATGCGCGGCTACGACACGCACCAGCCGATGAACCAACTGCTGGCCGCCCTGGACGACGAGCGGCAACTGGCCAAAGTGCCCAATTTGCTCTGGAAAAACCGGGCAGGGGAGGTTGTAGACAATGGCCTGCTGCACGTCGCCACGGCGCTGCCCTGTGGCATAGATTGGTCAACGATTCCCATACCGCCAAAAGACGGCCGTTCCTTTCCCATTCAAGAAGTTATTGCCACCCAAAACGCAGGCTGCCCCTACAACTGCGGCTGGTGCGGCGGCTCCCGCGATGCCTACCTGCGCATCAACCAGCTAGAAAGTAGCAGCAAATCCACCATCCACAAACCCCTGTCGGAAACCGATTACGAATTCCAGCAAATCGGCCGTATTCCCGACAAGAAAAATCTGCACTTTTACACCGTCAACTCCTACAGCGAAACCCACAGTCGCTTCGATTATTTTTTGGATCTTGTCGGCGAAGCCAACTTCAAATCGGTAAGCTACGAACAGTTCAAACTCACCCCCGATGACGTGTTGCGCAAAATGGCCGCCACCAACCCTCGCACCTCCATCACCCTCTCCCCAGAAAGCCACGATGTGCGCGTAGCCAAACTGGCCGGACGCGGCGCATACACTCCCGCCGAAATGGAGGCGTGGATTGCCAAAGCGCTGGATATTGGTATTTACCAAATAGACATCTGGTACTTCGTGGGAATGCCAGACCAAGATGAGGCGTCGGTCAGGGACACCCTGGCCTATTGCGACCGTTTGCTCAAAAAGTTTGAAGGCCAGCGCGTGTACCCCTACATCTGCCCCATGATTCCCTTTTTGGACCCCGGCTCTACCTTTTTTGAGCAGCCCGCAGCGCACGGCTATCGTCTGTTCCATCGCTCGTTGGAAGAGCATCGGCGGGGCATGCAGCGGGCGTCCATCATCAACCGCGTCAATTATGAAACCAACTGGCTCAGCCGCGCCGATTTAGTGCATGTTGGCCTGTGGGCCGTGCAGCGCCTGACCGAATTAAAAATCAAGTACGGCATCTACCCCAGGGGCATGGGCAGCCGCGTTTGCCAGCGCATTGAAGATGCCCTGACTTTTATTGATGTGGTCCATGAGATTGATTGCCTGCCAGACCCACAGGTGCGCCGCCGCGAGTTGGCAAGCATTGGGGATGAAATTTTGCAGCGCAACCAGCAGCTATTTCGCCCTGAAGTTGCCAATCAGGCCTTCCCCCTGCGGCGGGAAATTGGGGGCCGCTGGTTTGATGAACTGGTGTGGGATGAGGAGACTCTGGAACAGTTCAACCGCGAAGCCGTTCCTTCTTAAAAGAACCCTTCAATCGCCGCCGCGACCTCCTGCGGAAAGGTCATCATGGGCGCGTGGCCTGCGCCGGGCAGCGTGTGCAATTGCCCTTGCGCCAACTGCGACGCCAGCCATTCTGACGAGGCCAGCGGCACAATCCGGTCAGCGTCACCGTGCAGCAGCAAGGTAGGCGGCGTGATTTTGGGCAGCAACGGCTGTAAATCCAGCCCCAACGTTAATTTGTACAAATCCACCGCCGCCTTCTGGTCAGATCGCAGCAAGATTTTTCTGGCCCAGGCGTGCATGGCCGGGTCGTTGGTCTCTGGCAGGGAGGCGCGGATAAATTGGTCAACGGCCGTTTCGTAAGCCGCCTGCAAGCCCAGCAAAAACGGCGGCGGCTCGTCAGTTGGCGGCTGAAAGTACAGCCCGCCAGACAGTACCAGCCCGGTAAAACGATGAGGCTGTTGAGCAACGGCCGTAATCGCCGTCGCCGCCCCGGAAGATTCAGCCGCCAGCACACATTGCTCAATGCCCAACTGGTCTAAAACCGCCAGCAAATCGTCGGCCATCTGGGCAAACGACACGCCCTCGGTCCCCGCCAGCGTTGCCCCCGTGCCGCGATGATCGATCCCCACCGTGCGCCATTCCTGGCTGAGAATGCCAAACACGTCGGCCCAAACCTCCCAACTGCCCGTCCAGCCGCCAATCCCCACCAGCGTCCGCGGCCCCTGCCCAAAGGAAACCACAAAAAATTGAGCGTCATCCACCTCAACAAACATGAGACCTCCAAAATCCCGCCCCAACTAATGAATACCAACCACATACGGAGATGAGAGATTGGAGACTGGAGATTGATAATCTCTAATCTCCAGTCTCCCTTTTAATCGTACAAATTCACCCCCTCCAACCCCCGTTCCCGGCGGGCCACAAAGTCGTGCAGGGCTTCGGCAACGGCCGTATCCAGCGGCGGCGGTTCGTATTGCTTGAGCATGGATTGCCAGATGTGTTGGGCGCGAACGGCCGTATCCATCCCGCCACGCTGCACCCAACTTTCATACCCCTGCCGGTCCGCCAGCGACGATTGGTAAAACGCCGACTCAAATTGCGCCTGGGTGTGCGCCGTGCCAAAATGATGCCCGCCCGCGCCCACCTCGGCAATCATGTCCAGGGCCAGACTGGCGTCATCCACGGCAAATCCGGCCAAAAAGTGGCGGAACATCGCCAGATTTTCCAAATCAATGATGAACTTCTCAAACGAGGCGGTCAGCCCACCCTCCAGCCAGCCAACCGAATGCATGAGCAGATTGGTGTGCGCCAAAACCGCAGGCCACAAATTCCACAGCGTTTCGTAGCTAGCCTGGGCGTCGGGCGATTGCGCGTTGGTCAGGCTGCCGCTGCCGCGATAGGGCAGGTTGTAAAAACGGGCCAGCTGCCCGCCCACCAGCAGCGCCCAGGCCCCCTCCGGCGTGCCAAAAGCGGGACTGCCGCTCTTCAAATCAACATTGGTGGTAAAGCCGCCATAAATCACCGGTGCACCCGGCCGCGCCAGCTGCGTCAGGGCGATGCCCGCCAGCGCCTCGGCGTTTTGCTGAGCGAATGCCGCCGCCATCGTCACCGGGCTCATCGCCCCGGCCAGGATGAACGGGGTGATGAAGGTCACCTGCCCGGCGCGGGCGTAGGTGAGCAGCCCGCCCAGCATCCGGTCATCAAAGCGCAGCGGGCTGTTGACGTTGATCACGTCACCAATCACCGGGTCGCCGTCCAGCGAGCCAAAGACGATTTCAGCCATTTTCAGGCAGTCAGATGTGATAATACGGCCGTGTGCCGCCTCCATCACCGCCTTGTCTGCCAGTTCAAACCCGGCCAGCAACCGGTGCAGGTGACGCGTGTTCACCGGAATGTCCTGCGGGGCCACCTGTTCCCACGCCGCAAAATGCAGCTGCGGGGCCATCTGGCTGAGCCGGACGAAGTTTTGGTAATCGTTGAAGGTGCCGGGGCGACGGCCGTTCACCAAATCCTGCGCGTACACCATGCCCCCATTCGGCCCAAAAGCAATGCTGTTCTCACCAATCAGCACGTCATGTGCCGGGTTGCGGGCGCGCCAGGTGAAGCTGGGCGGAGCACTGGCAATCGTCTCCAACAGCAGCCCGCGGTCAATCCAGACGTGCCTGCTGGCAAAATCCACCTTCGCCCCGGCCCTGGCCCAAATCGAAAGCGCCTCGTCGTCCAAAAAGTCCACCCCCACGTTTTCCAAGATGTGCAGCGAGGCGTCGTGAATTTTTTGAATCTGCTCAGGCGCGAGAAAGTCGAACGGCCGTTGCGCATTCCTTACCGTGCCAAAATCCATCTGCAACAGCGGCAGCGCCAATCGCTCGGCGCGTCGTTCGGCTCGTTTTGAGTTGCGTTGTCGGGTCATAAGATTTCACCCTCACCCCAACCCTCTCCCTCAAGGGAGAGGGCTAGGGTGGGGGTCAGTTCCTGGGCAGCAAATACCAATCTAAAAATGTTTCCATACGGCCGTAAAAATCCAAAACCGTCTTCTTCAACAAAAAGCCGTGCGCTTCCCCGGCGTACGTCTTGTACTCAAACGTCTTGCCCGCGTGGCGCAGCGCCTCCACCCACTCCTCCGACGCCTGCGGCGGCACCACCGTGTCATCCAGCCCGTGGGCCACAAAAACCGGCTTCTGCACATTCTCCACCTGGGCGATGGGCGACGCCGCCACGTGTACCGGCCGGTTCTCCGCCGGATGGCCCAGGAAAATCTCCGTGTACAGCCGCAAATCCCGGTTGCACTGTGCCCAGGAGCTGACGATGTTCGAGTCGCCGTACTTGTTCACGCCGCAGGCAAACAAATACTCAGGATCGCGGCTGAGGCAGCAGGCTGTCATGTAGCCGCCGTAGCTGCTGCCAAAAATACCAATCCGCGCTGGATCGATGTCGCCAAACTGGTGCAGATAACGCGCTCCGTGCAGGCAATCTTGCGTGTCGCCCACGCCCCAATCGTTGTAGTTGGCGTGTTCAAACGTCACGCCGTATCCCGTGCTGCCGCGATAGTTGGGGGCCAGCCAGGTGTACCCCTTGGCCACAAAATATTGCGCCCAAATGTCCCAGCCAAAATTGTACAGCGACGACGGCCCGCCGTGTGGATACAGCACCGCCGCTCCGTTGGATTTGGCCGGGCGGTACAAAAAAGCGGGAATCTCCAGCCCGTCAAAACTTTTGTAGCTCACCAGTTCGGGCATCACCAACGGATTGGCGGCGAGAGCGGGCAGGTTGGAGAAGGTGAGTTGCGTGGTACGGCCGTTCTCCACTTCCACCTTGTACAAATCCGCAGGCAAAATGGGGTCCTCGTACTCCACCGTCAAGAAACGGCCGTCGGGCGACCAGTTGGGCAAGGCATGAACCCCGTTGCCCGCCCGCAGCGTCCGCACGTCGCCCGATTGGGCATCCAGCAGCGCCAGCTCATACGCGCCCTGGCGATTGATGCTGCACGCAATCTGGCTCCCATCGGGCGACCAGGCAAGATCGGCAAAATCGGCTCCCTCGTGCGACAGTTGGCGCAAGCCAGAACCATCCGGCCGCACCAGCCACACCTCGTTAAATTCCGGCCGCTGCGAGATGAAAGCAATCTGCTGCCCATCCGGCGACCAGATGCCGCCCCAGTTGCGCAGCTTGGGCGTGTGGGTCAGCTCGCGCACCTGCCCCGTTTCCAGTTCCACCAGCCAGATGTCTAGCCGGTTCATGTCGTCGAAGGGGCGGTGGGTGAAGAGGAGGAAACGGCCGTCTGGCGACGGTTTGGCATTCCAGGCATCCCCCGGCGTGTGTGCAATTTGGCGGGGCCAACGGCCGTCTCGGTCTGTGAGCAGCAGCTGCACCTGGTCATTGCGCTCCACGCTCACCACCAGCTGGTTGCTGTCTGGCAGCCACACCGGGGAAAAAGCAGAAGAGGCAAAACTGCTAATCTTTTGCGGCAAACCACCAGCGGCGGGAGCGATGTGGACGTGATCTTGCATGGTGAAGGCCAGGAAACGGCCGTCTGGCGACCACTGCGGCACTTCATCGGCCCAGTACGCCACCACCGCCCGCCGCGTGGAGATGCGGCGCGGCCAGCCGCCCGCGCTGGGCATCACGTACACGTCCGACTGGTCTTCGCGGTCCCAGATAAAGGCGATTTGCTCGCCGACGGGCGAAAGTTGGTGGTTGCGCACCCGGTTCACGGCGGGAATCAGGGCCGGGTCCCAGCCGTTTGGCGGCTTCAAGTCTGGTCGCTTCACCGCAGGCCAGCCCTGCCGCTCGTACTTCTCTTCAATCACCTGCCCATCGGGGTTTCGCACCACACTCATCTGTTTACTCCTTGCTGACTTTGTAACGTGTAAATTTCAAAAGTCTCGTATCTTTTGGAAAGGAACAGATTGTTGATAAGGCTTTTGAAATCTTTTCATTCGGGAAAATTGTGGGAATTATACGGCCGTACCCCCACATCAGGTAGGAACTGACAAAAAACTACGGGGTAGGGCCAAAACTGGCTATACTTTGGACAAAAAGCGGAACACAGAGGGGCACGGAGAAACTGCAGAGCTACACAGAGAATTTATTTCTCTGAGTAACCCTGTGTCTCCTCTGCGAAACTCTGTGTTCCAAAAAAACATCCAAAAAGAGACACCTATGAAAATTCGCACCAACTTTCCCCACACCGTCACCATCCTGGAAAACGTCTGGATTCCCCTGGCCGACGGCACCCGTCTGGCAGCCAAAATCTGGCTGCCAGACAGTGCCCACAACCAGCCCGTGCCCGCCCTGCTAGAATACATCCCCTACCGTAAAAGCGACTACACCTCAGGCCGCGACGCCAAGCGACAGGCGTACTTTGCGGGCTACGGCTACGCCAACATCCGCGTGGACATGCGCGGCAGCGGCGACTCCGACGGCATCCTCTACGATGAGTACCTGCCGCAAGAGCAGGACGACGCACTGGAACTACTGGCCTGGATTGCCGCCCAGCCGTGGTGTGATGGCAACATCGGCATGCACGGCATTTCTTGGGGCGGCTTCAACAGCCTGCAAGTGGCCGCCCGCCGCCCGCCTCAGCTCAAAGCAATCATCGCCATCGGCGCAACCGACGACCGCTACCACGACGACGTGCATTACATGGGCGGCTGCCTGCTCACCTCGCAAATGCTGCCCTGGGCGTCGCTGATGTTTGCCTACAATCCGTCGCCGCCCGACCCGCGCTGGGTGGGCGACAAGTGGCGCGAGATGTGGCTGGAGCGATTGGAGCAATCGCCGCCGTTCATCGAAAAATGGTTGGAACACCAGACACGGGATGCATACTGGAAACATGGCTCCGTCCGCGAAAATTACGCCGACATCGAGATTCCGGTCTACATGGTCGGCGGCTGGGCCGACAGCTACAACAACTCGATTCTGCGTCTGATGGCGGGGTTAAGTGGGCCGCGCAAGGCGCTCATCGGGCCGTGGTCGCACGCCTTCCCGGAGCAGTGCGGGTCGCCCGGCCCGGCGATTGGCTTTTTGCAGGAGAGTTTGCGCTGGTGGGATCATTGGCTGAAGGGGATTGACACGGGGATCATGGACGAGCCGATGATTCGCACCTGGCTGCAAGACGGGGTGCCGCCCGCGCCCAATTACAAGGAGAGAAACGGCCGTTGGCTCACCGAACCCTCCTGGCCATCCCCCAACATCCAGGAAAAACTCTACTTTTTGAACGAAAATCGGCTGGACAATGCCCCGCAGCCGACGCAAGAAATCAGCTTTGTCGGGCTGCAAAATCACGGGTTGGACGGCGGCGGCTGGGGCGGGCACGGCTCGCCTGGCGAATCCCCCGGCGACCAGCGCCCCGCCGACGGCGAAAGCCTCACCTTTACCAGCCAGCCATTAGCCGAACCAATGAACCTGCTGGGCAACGCCGAAGTGCAGCTAAAGTTGAAAGTAGACCAGCCATTGGCTTTGGTGGCGGTGCGGTTGTGTGATGTGGACGAAGACGGCCGTTCCACCCTCGTCACCTGGGGCTTGCTCAACCTCACTCATCGCCACAGCCACGAAAACCCGGAACCACTGGTGCTTGGAGAAGTCTACACCGTCACCGTGCCGCTCAACGTGATGGCCTACCAATTGCCTGCCGGGCACAGCTGGCGGGTTGGGATTTCGCCCACTTACCTGCGGCACGCCTGGCCGTCGCCAAAACCTGTGACGCTGACGCTGCTGTTGGGTGAGGGATGCAAATTGGTGGTGCCGGAACGGCCGTTCCTCCCCAGCGACACCAATCTGCCCGACTTCCCGCCGGCCGAAATTGCCCCGCCAGAACCAATCGAAACGTTGCGGCACGAAATCCGTCGCCAGACCGTGACTCGCGAAGCCACGACGGGCACCACCACCTTCACCTTGCATCAAGATTCCGGCCGCATCCGCTACAAAAATCACGGCCTGGAGCTGGACGATATCAGCACCCACACGCTCACTATCCGAGATGATGATCCGCTGTCGCTAGAGCAAACCGTGGCTTTTCGGTTGGAGTATAAGCGTGGCGACTGGCAGGTGACGATGAAAACGGAGAGCAAGCTAACCGCCGACGCTGAATATTTTTATCTCTCGAACTTTTTGGAAGGGTATGAAGGCAGTACGCGGCTGTTTTGCAAAGCGTGGACAAAGCAAATTGCTCGTAATGGCCTTTAGCTGACCTGGCAGGCGTTACAAGGCTTTCTTGCTGCTTACGTTTGATCGGTTTCAGATCGCGTACTGCCTAAACTGCTAAGTATGGCAGATTTTTCGTAGACTTTTGTGACTACGAGGAGGCAAAAATGATCGTTGCGAACCGAATTGATAGTTATGTGCCAAGATGGCGATGCCAATTTGTGATGTTTTCTATTTTGGCCTTGCTGGTTGTGGGTGGCTGTGCGCCCTCGGTTGAGCCAGCCCTGCCGGTGTCAACGGAGGTCGTGGCTACAGCAACAACGGAGATTGTGATTACAGCAACGGCCGTTCTCCCCACTCAGCCGCCTCCCACACCCACTTTATCGCCCACCATCACCGCAACAAATCTACCGCCAACCGTTACCCCGCCGCCCACTGCCACGCCCATACCCCCGGCTACCGCAATACCCTCTGCCATCTCCATGCCAGAGCCATCTCCGACGTCAATGGTGGTTGCTTTTGGCGGTGTACAACTGCTGTGGGACGGCCGTATTGCCGACCAAATTGTGCCTATGGAAGAAACCTGGGGGGAGATGCGCTACACTGTCTTCAAATTTGCGCCAGAAGGGTTATGCCGGGAAGTTGGTTGCATAGAAATTTATGATGTAGCAGCCTACGAAGCAGAGAAACCTGGGTTTCCACTGCCGCCGCTGGGTGCTGGCATCGTGCTCAGTATCCCAAGCCAAAACATCAGCTTTGCCAATGGCAGCGGTGCGCGACGTTTGCGTATTTATGGGCAGGACGGCTTTTTTGCTAACAACGAAGCGCTACTTTATGAGTTTGCCGGGTATACGGCAGACGGCCGTTTTTACATCCTGGCCACCATTCCCCTAGACTCGTCTATTTTGCTCAGTACCTATGATCCCGCTCAGAATAGCAATCCTAACGCCATCCCCGTGCCCGCCGAACTGCCCAGCGACCCAATAGAGCTGGGGGCAATCATATTTGACTATAACCGGGAGGTGGAGCCGCATCTCGCCGAACAACCAGCGAATCAATTCAGCCCCAATTTGGATCTGCTGGATGCGCTCATTGCATCGCTAGTTGTAGAACTATAGGTGGCAATTTATGAACCGAATAATCACCCTTCCCCGAATTTATCTCTTTTTTGCCCTGGCAATTTTCCAGCCCGCTGGTTATGCGCGTGGAGGCGGATCAGCTAACTCAGGTGACCAATTTAATAACGGATGCAGTCGTTGTGGATGAGAACGGCCGTATCTGGTTGGTTTGGGTAAAATGGGGAGCATGGGTAAGAAGATTCGTTTGTTTATTGCGATTGATTTGCCGGAAGCGGTGAAGGATGTGCTGGCGGAAACGGCCGTTCGCCTCTCGCAAAACGTACCAAACCGGGCGATCCGCTGGGTCAGTCATGACCAGATGCACCTGACACTTCGTTTTTTGGGGGATACGGCCGTCTCCCAACTCCCTGATTTGCAACAAGAATTAGCCAAACTGGCCACGCAATACCAACCGTTTCAGCTGTGGCTGCGCGGGGCGGGGGCGTTTCCCAACCCCAAACGGCCGCGCGTGGTGTGGGTGGGTTTGGCGGGCGATCTGGCTCCGCTGCAAAAGATGCAGGCTACATTGGAAGATCGGGTGGTGGCGTTGGGCTGGGCGCGTGAGAAACGGCCGTTTAGCCCTCATCTAACTTTGGGACGGGTAAAGGATGCAGGGCAGGCGCGAGGCCTAAATTGGGATGTGAAATTGGTGGAGGTGGGGTTTGGGGTAACGGCCGTTCAGCTGGTGCAGAGTGAATTACGGTCGTCTGGTGCAGTGTACACTGTTTTGCAGGAAGTTCCGCTCAATCCATAGGTAGTTGCGCCAGTTGATTTGAGGAATGGGGGATATACTCGTTGTTGCTGTGCTGAATGTGGCGCAACGTTGGGTAATCCAGCGGGGCACTTAAGAAATTATTCACGTCCCGCGTGGATTTCAGATGAATGATCTGCTTCTCATGAGCAATCGCGTCAAGCTGCTGCATGACAAATGGTTTAGCCCGGTCTGGGTAGCTAAGAACGTGCCGTACAAACTGGAACAGTTGTGGGTCAAGCAACGGCTCCGTGCAGCCATCGGCAATGTCGGGGCGGGGGCGGTTGTGGTACTCAATTCGTCGTTTAATGGCACGAAAGGCACAAATCCAAGGAGGCAAATCGAGAAAAACCACAGAATCGGCCGTTTCCAGGCGAATATCTAACGTCTCCCGATAATTGCCATCCATAATCCAGGCATCGCGCTGAACCAGTTTGTAGACAGCGTTGCGCCATTCAAGGGCAGGTGTACCAACCCAACCAGGATGCCAAAAATGCCGATCCAGATGAATGACGGGAAGCTCTAATTTGGCACCGAGTTGACGGGCCAAGGTGGATTTGCCAGAGCCACTTGAACCAATAATGAGTACGCGCTTCATTTTATTGCTGCCCCCTAGCGGGCGAAACCTACCGGGATGCTTAAACGTTTGCTGTGTGCGATAATGGTTTTTAACCGATTTGGGAGCCACAGATTGCGCCCAATTAAATTCACTGTTTAAAGAATTTTGAATGCTCATAAAACTACCAGTAAATGAACAAATTTGGTGTTGTCGCTGCTGGGGTGTAAGGCTGTGCTTCTTGACAACGGGATAATTTGATTAGATGGTGTCATCCTAAAACAAAGAGGAAAAATTGTGAGTGAATTTGACGTTAATAGATCACAGCAGACTGACAAAAGTACCACTGGTCGCTGGGTCTTATCCCACCTTTCACACCACAAGTTGCTCATTATTGGCATGTTTGTTGGCGCTTTTGGCAATGCGGCGCTGGCGGCTGTGGTTCCCGTGCTTATTGGCCGTGCGTTTGATGCGGCGCTGGCTTCGCCAGCCGATTTGCGCACCATTGGCTTGATGGCGTTGGGGGTGATTGGCAGCCAGTCGGTGCGGGCTGTGTTGCAGTTGGGGCGTAACTTTTCTAGCGCGGTGATGGGCGAGCGGCTGGAGCGGGACATGCGCGAGGAGCTTTATATCAGTTTGCTAGGCAAGAGCACCGCCTTCCACGATTCGCAGCCGGTTGGCGATACCATGGCGCGGGCCACCAATGATGTCCATGAAGTCAATCTGCTCATGAATCCGGGGGTGAATTTAGTAGCTGGTTCGGCCAATTTTATGCTTATGCCGCTGCTGGTGGCTCCCAGTTATCACCCACAGTTGGCGGCTGCGCCGTTGTTTTTTATGGTCACTTACATTTTGGCAGTGGTGCGGTATTTGCGGGTGCTGCAAGGGGTGGCGGATCGGGTGCGGCGGGCGTTTGGAACGTTGAACGGCCGTCTCGCCGAAGCAATTGACGGGATTGAGCTGGTAAAAAGTACGGCGCAGGAAGTACAGGAAATTGGCTTGTTCAACGACAACGCAACCGGGTATCGGGATGCGGCCGTGGAGCAGGGCAAAATTGAAGCCCGCTTTTTGCCGCTGCTGCTGCTGGGCATTACCCAGGGGCTGGGTTTTATGCACGCGCTCTACCTGTTCAACCTGGGGCAGATTGATGTGGGGGATGTGGTTGCCTACATGGGGCTGCTGGCGCTGTTTGGCTTTCCTACGTTTATTTCGCTCATGGCTTATTCGCGGGTGTCGTTAGGTCTGGCTGGGGCACGGCGTATTTTGGAGCTGATGAATGCGGAGACGCTGCTGGACGAAAATGCAACGGGTCACCAGGCGGAAATTGAAGGTGCGGTGACGTTTGAGAATGTTGCCTTTGGCTATGCAGATGGCTCGCCTATACTGCAAAATATTAGTTTTGCCATTGTGCCAGGGCAGACGGTGGCCATTGTGGGGCAGACGGGGGCGGGCAAAAGCACATTGGCCAAGCTGATTAACCGGACATACGATGTGGGAAACGGCCGTCTTCTGGTAGACGGCATGGATGTGCGAGAGTGGAACCTGGCGGCGCTGCGGCGGCAAATTTCCATTATTGAACAAGACATCTTTTTGTTTTCGCGTACCGTCGGGGAAAATATTGCGTTTGGTTGCCCTGGCGCTACACAGGCGATGATCGAGGATGCGGCCAAAGCGGCCCAGGCCCACGACTTTATCCTGAACTTTAAGGATGGTTATGAGACGGTGATTGGCGAGCGCGGTGTGACGCTTTCTGGTGGGCAGCGGCAGCGGCTGGCGCTGGCGCGGGCGTTCCTCACCCGGCCGCGCATCCTCATTTTGGATGATTCTACCAGCGCGGTGGACAGCGCCACGGAAGATCAGATTCAGCAGGCCATTGTGCAGGCGGCGGCCCGCCAAACCACCATTTTAATCACCCATCGGCTATCGCAGATTCGCTGGGCAGACAAGGTGGTGGTGATGCGCAAGGGGCGGATGGAGGCGGTGGGCAGCCACGAGGAGCTGATGGCCAGTTCGGTGGCGTATCGCCGCATTTTTGAGCAGTACGAGGCGATTGAAGAGTAGAAAAATCCGCAGATTTCGCAGATTTGCGCAGATTGCGCTTGCAGATTTTTTAATCTCTCTGTGAAACTCTGTGTTCCGCTTTTTAGGGGAAAATTTATGAAAGCACTTGTGTATTATTGCCGCTGGCATGAGGCCAGTTTGAGATTGCGGGGGCGGGATAGTACGGCCGTTTGGGGCCATCTTGTCTACAACACAGAAACGCCAGACGAAACGATGCAAGCATTTCGCTTTGAGCTGAAAACGTGGCGGCTTACGCTGCAAACCGAAGACGGCGAGGAAACGATTCAGCTAGATGAGATGGGGGTTGTGCAGTCTGAAAATTAGGCGGGTGGCTAGCTGCTGTGCCAGCGTAGATTTGCCTGCACCACTCGTGCTTATGATGACAATTTGCTTCATTATTAGGCAAAAACAGGACACAGATGCACACAGATTACACGGATTTTCTGTTTTGTCTGTGTAAATCTGTGTTTACCGGTGTCTAGTTCAAAATAAAGATTACCAGCGCTGCCGGTGCGCTTCGATGACGTTGGGCAGTGATTCCAGCTTTTGCAGCAGCCAGTTAAGCTGCTCCAAGCTCTTTACTTCCACGATGAGCGAAATGGTCATGATGTTGCCCACAGAGGTGCTTTTGGTTTTGGGGGTGTTGATGCGCTGCCCACGCAGGATGGCGACGATCTCTTCAATGATGTTGGGGCGGCGGTATGCTTTGAGCACGATGGGGATGGGGTAAACGGCCGTATCATCCCCCCAATCTACATCAATGAGCCGCTCAGGTTCTGTGGTGTTAATCACTTCCTTGCAGTCACTGCGGTGAATGGTGACACCTTGCCCGCGGGTGATGAAGCCTGTGATCGGTTCTGGGGGAATAGGCTGGCAGCATTTGGCCATGCGGGTGTGCAATCCGGTCACCCCGGTGATGGTGAGCCCCTGTTTTTTGGTAGGTTGTTGGAGGAGCAACGGCCGTAATTCATCATCCGGGTGAAGATTTTTCTCCATCAGGGCAATCGCCCCGCTAATTTGGCGGCTTTGAATGTCGCCAAAGCCTACCTTGGCCAGGAACTGTTCCTCATCGGTAAATTTTAGCGACTGGGCAATGTCGGAGACGGTGTAGGTGTCGCCCAGGCCCAGACGGCGCAGCTCTCGTTCCACCACTTCGCGCCCTTGCAGGATGTTTTGCTCGCGTTCTTGGTTGCGGAACCATTGGCGGATTTTGCTGCGGGTGCGGGTGCTGCCCGTGTAGCCCAGGCTGCCATTCATCCAGTCGCGGCTAGGTCCGCCCCGGTTGGTGGTTAAAATTGAGACGCGCTCGCCAGATTTAAGCAGATAATCCAGGCTGACCATCTTGCCGTCTACCCGTGCGCCCCGGCAGCGGTGGCCGACTTCGGTGTGTATGGCGTAGGCAAAGTCAATGGGCGTGGAGCCAGCGGGCAAATCAATCACATCCCCCTTGGGGGTAAACACGTAAATGCGCTCGCCCAGGAGTTCGTTTTCCAGTAAGGTGTTGTCGTCATCTTCGTGGCTGTCTTCTTGCAGGCTGGCGAGCAGCTCGCGCAGGTTGTCTATGCGCTTTTTGACCGAACTGGCGACTTTGCCACCTTCTTCTTTGTAGGTCCAGTGGGCGGCGACCCCTTTTTCGGCTTCATCGTGCATGCGGCGGGTGCGGATTTGCACCTCCAGGTTTTCGCCGGTTTTGGTGTCAATTACGGCCGTATGCAACGATTGATACCCGTTGGACTTGGGCGCGGCTATGTAATCGTCAAATTCGCGGGGGATGGGTTGCCACAGGCTATGCACCAAACCGAGTACCTGATAACACAAATAGCGGTCTTCTTCCTCCTTCTCTTTGGTACTTTTTTTAGCGTAGGCGTCTTTATCTTTTGGCTCCAAAATGACGCGCAGGGCCTGGATGTCAAAAATGTTGTCGAAATCGAGCTGCTTGCGCACCATTTTGCGGTAAATGGAGTAGATATGTTTAGAACGGCCGCTTACCGACCCGATGAGTCCATTTTCCCGAATGATTCTTTCTAGCCTGTCTACAGCCAGATCAATGTTTTCCATACGTTCGGCGCGGCGGGCAGCAAGCTGGCTGGCAATTTCTTTGTACTTTTCTGGCTGCAAATAGCGGAAGGCTAAATCTTCCAGCTCCCACTTAAGCTGCCAGATACCCAGCCGATTGGCCAACGGCGCATAGATGTTCATCGCTTCGTGGGCTACCAGGTAGCGCTGTTCTGGCGGCAGGTTGCTGGCTTTGCGCAAATCTTGCAGGCAGTCTGCCAGGCGAATGAGGATGACGCGAATATCTCCTTCGATGATAGCGAGCACGGCGCGGCGGACGCCTTCCAGCGTTTTGCGATCTGCTTCCGGGTCGCGGTGGCGCTGGTACTGCTCTTCGCTGGCGTAGGCGTAGAGCTGTTCTAGCCCTTTGATCAGCGAGGCTGGCTCCTCGCCAAAATACTTTTTGATGGTTTCAAAGGTTTGGCCAGTGTGGGGCAGTAGACTGTCGTGCAGCATACTGGCAATGAGGGTGGGTGGGTCTACACCTAGCTGGCTCATGGTGTGGGTAACGGCCAGATCGTGCTCGATGTACAATTCGCCGGAATCACGCTGACGGCCGTTATGAATCTGGTTGGCGAACTCATAAGCGCGTTTGACTTCTTGTGCGGAACGGCCGTTAGGTAAATGGTTTAGCAGCTCGTTGATGGTAACGATTGAAAGTTGGGTCATAGTTGGTTGGGTAAAACCATTTTGTGTTTAAGTGCAAAAAGGCGTCTCCGGTGGGGGAAGACGCCTGCTTGCTTTTGGTTCGCAACAGTTGTTGCCAGAGCCAAAACGATATGCGATTACAGACTCGATTGTTTCGCGAGTGTAAAGGATTAGGGGTTGTGTCAGAGGAACCGTTGTCAGAACGGCCGTTTACACATCACTCCCATTAGCGTCGGTCTTGTCGCCACGGTTGGTTAGCTGCGATGCTTGTTCTTTACCCTTATCCAGCACAATCCGCGCCTGTTCTTGCACACGTCCCCCAACGTCCATCACTTGTTGGCGCGTGCTGCTAAGGGCGGAACCTGCCTTGTCCAGATAATCCTGGCTGTAGGTGCCGGCGGTGTCGCGTACTTGCTGCATCCGCGCACTGCCGGACTGAATAAACTCATTGCTTTTATTGGCAATTTGGCTGCGGGTTTCTTCACCCGACTGGGGTGCCAAAATAATGGCTGTGGCCGCGCCAACGAGGCCGCCAATGACAAATCCTGCTAAAAATGCACCAAGATCATTTGAATTATCGCTCATAATTTTCTCCCATAAATTTTTGCCACAGAGTACACAGAGATTATTGAGTTTGTTCTGCTTCGACTCGGAATTGGGCGGTTGTGGCTTTATTTGAGTCTAGCGTGGAATATTGTTTCGCGGGTTGCCAAACAGCGATTTTAACGCCTGACGAATACCAGCGACATGCACTCTGGCTTCGGTGACCGGTTTGACCACGTTTTTGCTAACAAAAGTAGTCGTACCGCGAATGGTTCCAACGGTTTCGTTTGTTTTTTCCAAAATTGGTTTAATTTCAAATTCCAGCATGTTGACGAGGCGGATAATCATGAGCAGCATGAAAAGCAGCACCACGCCAAACAGGCAAGATTCCAGGGCAAGGGCAATGAGCAATACATCGCGCACCGCTTCGATGGCGGCAGCCTGGGTTCTGGCCAGCCAAATGATGCCCCACACGGATCCGCCAAGTAGAGCCACCACCAAAATGACAGCCAGGGCGATGTAAATAGGTTTTACGGAGATCAGTTTCTTCTGGTCTGGCGTTGTGCCAGTTGTGTTTACCACATTACTGTCCACTGGTGGATGTTTTGCTCCTGTTTCAAAGTTTGATGGAATTACAAGCGGAAGTATAGCATTAAAGCGTAGTGGCTTCAAAGTAGTGGTTTGTTTTTGCTACAGAGTACACAGAGGTTTTTGAGGGAGTGGTTTATTCGCGAACGGCCGTATCACCAGCCAGCCACCAGCTCAAAATCAGCGCCACCCAGGAACCCACGCTGGCGCTAAAAAGTTGCAATGCGCCCAGCCGCAGCCAGTTGAGGTTGATCAGGTCGCCCACAAAATGGCCAATGGCAAAACCAATCCAGGCGGCCACCAGATAAATGATGATGCGCCGCGCCGGGCCACCCACCAAAAAATGAAACCCCGCGCCGTACGCCGTCGCCAGCAAAAAACCGAGAATGAGTCCAGAAGCAGCTACGGTCATGAAAGCACCTGAATATTGGCCAGTTTGAGGGTGGTCATTTCGAGAGGTACCCCGTCAGCAATAATACCGCCGCCCAGGCACACATCGCCGTCGTAAAAGACGGCCCCTTGCCCTGCCGTGACGCCAAAAACGGGTTCATGGAAAGTGACCAGGGAACGGCCGTTACCCAAATCCACCACCTCGCCAGGAATGGCCTGCGCCTTGTAGCGAATTTTAATTTGGGCGGGGATGGGTCGTTGTGGCGGACGGCCGTTCAGCCAGTTTACGTCGCGGGCAATCAGCGTTTGCTGTCCCAATTCCGACTTTGGCCCGACGATGAGGGCGTTGCGGGCCACGTCCTTGCGCAGCACAAACAGCGGTTCGCTGGCGGAGATACCCAGCCCTTTGCGCTGGCCAATCGTGTAAAACGGCAGCCCTTCGTGCTGGCCCAGCGTTTCGCCGCCGCTGGTGAGGATGGGACCGGGCTGGCTGGCCTTTTGGCTATATTCGTTTAAAAAGCGGCGGTAGTCGCCGTCGCCCAAAAAGCACAAATCCTGGCTTTCGCTTTTGCTGGCGACGGGCAGGCCAAACTTTTTGGCCAGTTCGCGCACTTCCGGCTTGGTGTAGCCACCAATGGGGAAGAGCACTTTGCCTAATTTTTCCTGATCTAACACGTGCAGGACGTAGGATTGGTCCTTGTTGGGGTCTAGACCTTTGCGCAGCTGGTAGCCGTCTGGCGTGTGGACCACCTGGGCGTAATGGCCTGTTGCCAGGTAGTCGGCGTCCAGGGCGAGGGCGCGTTCCAACAGGTGGGTAAAGCGGATTTGGCGGTTGCATTCGATGCAGGGGTTGGGGGTACGGCCGTATGCATGCTCATCAATAAAAAATTGCACAATCGTCTGCCGAAAATGGTCTTGCACGTCCACCACATAGAACGGGATGCCTAGCAAGCCCGCCACGCGCCGCGCATCGGCCATTTGGTCTGGGGTGCAGCAGCGATTGGCGGGGGAACGGCCGTCGCAGGACGGTTCACTCCACAGGCGCATCATCATCCCGATGACCTCGTACCCTTGCTCCACCAGCAGCGCCGCCGCCACGGAGCTGTCCACCCCGCCGCTCATCGCCACCACCACACGTTTTTTGGTTACAGATTCATTATTCACAAAATCCATCATACCAGAAAGTGAAATTTATGGGAGTCTTGCCTTAAACTCATTAATCAGAAAAACAGATTCAGGTTGCGTGTTTGCATCTGGGATGTGTGCCCCAATCCAAACGACATAGATCAGCATTTCATTGCCAGGGTCAACTTCATCTTCCAGAAATGGAATGAGTGCTTCCTGGATTGGCAACCAATATTCTGCATCAGCTTCAACAACCAAGATTTCATGTTGAAACGCTTCCTGGAAGTAAGATCGCAAATCTTCAGATAATGAGCCTGTCCAATTTTGGATCAGAAATTGCTTAACCGGGTCAATTTCTCTAATTTCGCCGCTGTAAATAACCTCGATAGTAGACGGGTGTTGATAATCGGGTGAGATTTCAATGTAAAGTGTTGGATAGTGATCGGTAACGAGAAGCTCATGATTCAGTACAATGATGTTTGCCAGTGTATTGGGCGTATATCGGTCCCAGGTGTTTGGTTCAGGTGTTGCTGTGGGTTTAGGCGTGCTGGTTGGCTTGGGCGACGGTGTTGCTGTTGGCGTAGCGGTGGCCGTCGGTGTAAAGGTTGGCGTGTTTGTGGGTGTGCTGGTTGGGGTGTTTGTTGCCGTTGCGGTTGCGGTTTCAGTGGGTAAGGGTGTGTAGGTAGCGGTTGCGGTGGGGGGAAGTACGGCCGTTTCCTCTAAAGCTCCAGCACAGGCAGGTACAACCAGCAAAACGACAGCCAATAACCCCCAAAAGGGCATTCTCATAGCTTTGACTCCTCATTAAGACACGAAAAGATAAATCCGCAAAGGGAAAGTTAAAAATGCCTTTAATAGAGCTTTTCTATTTTTCATTTGTGGATACAGAATTATAGCTTCTGTTTGGGAAAAGTAGTCAAACTTCGCGGACTCTTTCTACGCTGGCGGACAAATGTTGCCCGCTTACTTCCAGGCAAAATAGGGCTGGTCGAAGTGGGCGACGCGGGTTGGTTTGCCCAGGAGGCACACCTCGCGGAATTGGTAGAGGATGGCAGCGGTGGGGGCGGCAATCCAGCTTTGGCCAATGGGCATCAGCAGGACGGGGTGTTTGCTTTCGGGGATGCTTTTGAGGATGGGCGCATCGCTGCGCAGCAGCTCCGCCAGGGGAATGCGGTGGATCGATTGCACTTCGGCAGGATTGGGTTGCAGCTTGTTTACGCGACCACCCCACACTACTACCGGTTTAATGGTGAAGCCGGAGCGTGTGGTGTAATCATCCAAACGGCCGATTACTCCCTCTATCCCCATTTCCAAACCCACTTCTTCCGCCATCTCGCGCAGAGCAGTTTCTTCTGGCGTTTCGCCCGCCTCGATGCGGCCACCGGGTAAAGCCCACTGTCCAGCATGTTTTTTGAGTTTCAGCGAGCGGCGGGTGATAAGAACGGCCGCATCTTCCTCACGACCCGCTTCAAACGGAATCTCATACACAGTCGGTTTGTGGGCCATGTGGACGATGGTGATGGCCACCGCCGCCGCCCGTTTGTCTGCTTGTGTTTTGCCGGATTGAAATGGAAACTGCTGCAAATTTGCCGCAACCGTTTGGCGCAGCGCGTCGTTGCATTGGAAATGGCTCATGGGCTAATTGGCAGGGAAGAAAAGCTGGCTAACTTTGCGCACTTTTTCAATGATGGTGGGCATCGCCTGGATGACGCGCTCGATGTGCGCTGGGGTGTTTTGGCTGCCGACGGTGAAGCGCAGCCCGCCTGTGGTCCAGGCTGGGCCAAGGCCAATTGTTTCCAAAATGGCCGATGGCTTGGGATTGCCCGTTTTGCAGGCGGAGCCGCTGCTGGCGCTGATGCCCACCATGTCCAGATGCATCAGCAAATCGTTGCCGCTGAGGTTTTTGAGAGCAAAGCTGGCGTGGTGGGGCAGCCGCTCGGTGGGGTGGCCGGTGAGGACGATCTCGTCAGTGGGGACGGCGGCCATGACGCCTGCGATGAGCTGATCCCGGAGGGTGGTGTAGTGGGCTACGTGTGCTTCAAGATTGTCTTGGGCTAGTTTGAAAGCCTCGGCCGCACCCACGGCAAAAGCGACGTTGACCGTGCCGGAGCGACGGCCGTCTTCCTGCCCACCGCCCGTTAACGCCGAAACCAGCTCAACCCCGTCCCGCACGTACAACATCCCGACGCCCTTGGGGCCGTAAAATTTATGCGGCGCAAAGCTGATCAGGTCAATGGGCATGGTTTGCATGTCCCAACGGGTGGTGGCCGCCGCTTGCACCGCGTCTGTGTGGAACAAAATGTCGTGTTGGCGAGCCAATGCGCCAATTTCTTGGATGGGCTGCATGGTGCCGATTTCGTTGTTGGCGGCCATGATGGAGATGAGGGCGGTATCCGGGCGGATGGCGGCGGCGACGTTGTCTACGGAAACACGGCCGTATGCATCCACCCCCAAAATTGTGACGTCAAAATTGAACTGATCGCGCAGCTGAACGGCCGTTTCAATCACTGCCTCGTGCTCAGTGGCGCTGGTGATCAGGTGATTACCCGTGCCATTTTTGCGTGCCGCCCACATCACGCCGCGCACGGCTAGATTATCGCTTTCCGACCCACAGCCGGTGAACACAATCTCTTTGGCTTGGGCGTTCATCAATTGGGCGATGGTGAGGCGGGCTTCATCCAGGGCAAATCCGGCGGAACGGCCGTGCGCGTGCGACGACGACGGATTGCCGTAATGATCCGTCCAAAATGGCACCATTTTTTCAATAATTTGGGGGTTTACCGGCGTGGAAGCGCCATGATCGAGGTAAATGTGTGTTGACATAATTCGTAATTGGTAATTGGGTAATTACACAGTTACGAATTACCGAATTACTTAAATTTCAGCAGCAGGTAGCTTCACTGTGAATGTTGTACCTTTGCCCGCCGTGCTTTTGACATCAATGGAGCCATTATAATTCTCGACGGCGACTTTGACCATGTAGAGGCCCAGCCCGGTACCGGCGATGCCGCGCTCAACGGCCGTTTGCGCCCGAAAGAAGCGACCAAACAAATTGGGCAGCGCCTGCTTGGGAATACCAATCCCATCATCTTTAACTTGCACCACAACCTGTCCATTTTCAGCGTACGCCTCTACCCGCACCGTGCCGGACAAGGTGAACTTCACAGCATTGTCAATCAGGTTTTTGAAGATGAGATGGTACGTTTCCTGGTTGCCCAGCACGGGTGGCATCTCTGAGGCGATGCGCTGGCGGAAGGTGAGACCTTTTTCTGTTGCCCGGTCGGCCAACGGGGGCAAAATTTCGTCAAAGAGATCGTTTAAGCTAACAAAGTCGTTGCTGCGCTGGAATTCGCTGGCTTCCATCTTGACCACTTCCAGCATCTGGCGCACCATTTTTTGCAGCCGGTCACTTTCCCGCTCGATGACACCCAAGAAGCGGTCGGCTTTCTCTTTTTGCTGCGCCTTCCCTTCGCGTAGCAAGCGAGCGTACATAAGTATTGTAGCCAACGGCGTGCGCAGTTCGTGAATGATGCCGTGGAAAAAGTCGTCGCGCAACCGCTCCACTTCTCGAATCTGGCTTAAATCGCTAAACACAAAAATCATTTCGGTGACGTTGCCATTTTCGTCGCGAATCGGTGCGCCGCTGAGCAGGATGGGTACGCTGCCACCGCCATTCTGGCTCATATCGGTGGCCAGCTGTGGATAATCATCCGTGGCGTGCAGGATGCGCTCCATAAATTCGTTCAGGCTGCCGTTGGTGAGGCGGATCATGTCGTTGGATTTTTGGCCTAGCAGCGAGGGTAGGTCGCGGTAAAGCAAGCTGAGCAGGGAGTCGTTGGCGTGGGTGATGAGGCCGTCGGCGTCTACGGTCATCATGCCTTCAGACATGTTGGCAAAGATGGTTTCGATGCGGCGCTTTTCGGCGAGAACGGCCGTATGCAAACTTGCATTCTCAATGGCCGCCGCCAACGGCCCGCCAATAGCTTGCAGCAGGCGCAAATCATTCTCGTTAAAATCCCCGTTTTGTTTGTTGATTGCCTGCAAAATGCCAATCACCCGGTCTTCAATTTGCAGCGGGATGCAGATCATGTTGTGGGTTTGGAAGCCCGATTGACGATCCACACGAGAGTAAAACCGTTTGTCGGAATACACATCGTTGATAATGGCAGCTTGCCGATTTTCAGAGACCCAACCGGCAATGCCTTGCCCTTTTTTCAGGCGAATGGTGGGCAAATCCTTGAACAGATCGCCCATCAGCATATCCACAAAAATGATGTCGCCGGAGGGTTGCTCGATGAGACCGACAGAGACCGAGCCGACGTTGAGGGTGCGGCGCACGGGTTCCATGAGCTGGCGATAAATGTTTTGCAGGCTCAGCGTAGAGGTGAGTGCGTAGCTAATCTCGGAAACGACGGCAAATTCAATGTCTTGCCGATCCACCGTTTGGCGCAAGTAGGCGCGATCCAGGGCGGTGGTGACGTGCGTGGCCAGCGCGGCCAAATGTTTTTGGTCGGTCAGGGGATGGCCGTCTTCTGGGTCAATGAGGCACAAAATGCCGGGTGGTGTGACGGGGGCATAGCGGCCTGGTGCTGGCAGCGGCACGGCCATGATGCGATCACGTGGCAGCTGCCACAGCTCGCTGCGAATGAGTTCGGCCGGAGGCTGGCGGAATTTTTCTTGCATGGCGGGTTTGCCCGCCGCCAAAAAGCTGGCAAAGGAGGCGTGTTCTTTATTCCATCGGGTTTGTTGGATACGGCCGTCCTTGTCACATATCCATACATCAAAATATTTATTTTGTGGGTCGCTGACGCCGACAACGGTGGTGGTTTGCGCGAATACGGCCGTTTCGTTAGCAACCACCGCGCACACCCCGTGGGCGTCAAAAATATTTAGCAGTTCTTCAGCCAGCTTTTGCCACAGGCTGTGAATCTGATTGGAATCAATGGATAACGTGTCGCTCATGCGTGCCTATTTGGGATGATTCATGAAAGAAAAAAGCTGTTGTATCATATTTTGAAATTTATAACCGGGGGAAACTTTCTTGGCAAGGGGACATTGGGCACAATCCTGGCGATTTTTAACTTTTCCTTGTGACATTTGGCTAAAATATCCCGGTAAATTGTGTTTGCCCGAACCTGATAGCTTCTGTATAGTTTTCCTGATGTCGAATTACCTGAATTTGACAGTGCCAACAGATTTTAATTGGCTGTTGGCTACCTGAAAACCCACTGTACCTGTAAACGCACAAAATAACAATTTTAGGATGTAATCCTATTTTCACAGAAGGAGTGAACATGTCTTACATAGAATCAGTTCGCGGGCGGGAAGTTTTGGATTCGCGCGGAAATCCAACAGTAGAAGTTGAAATTCAGCTGTTCGATGGCAGCTTTGGCCGGGCCATTGTGCCGTCTGGTGCATCCACTGGCATTCACGAAGCATGGGAAAAACGTGATGGCGACAAGGGTCGTTACGTGGGAAAAGGTGTGCAAGGGGCGGTAACGGCCGTAAACGAGGATATCGCCGAAGCCATTGTAGGCTGGGACGCCACCGATCAGGTTGGCATTGATCAGGCCATGATTGAGCTGGACGGCAGCGAAAACAAGAAAAACCTCGGAGCCAACGCCATTTTGGGTGTCTCCCTGGCCGTGGCCCACGCTGCCGCCGACAGCCTGGAAGTGCCGCTCTACCGCTACCTGGGCGGTGTCTATGCTCGCACTTTGCCCGTGCCCATGATGAACATCATGAACGGCGGCAAGCACGCCGCTGGGGCCACCGACCTGCAAGAGTACATGATTATGCCCGTCGGTGCTTCCACCTTTGCCGAGGGACTGCGCTGGGGCGCAGAAATCTACCACAGCCTCAAGAAAGTGCTGGCCAGCAAGGGTTACGGCACCACCGTTGGCGATGAAGGTGGTTTTGCCCCCCGCGTTAAGAACAACAGCGAACCGTTTGAGCTGATGCTGGAAGCCATCGAAAAAGCGGGCTACAAGCCGGGCGAGCAAATCATGTTTGCTATGGACCCCGCCGCTTCCGAAATTTACGAAGACGGTATGTACAACATGAAGGTCGAAGGCAAAAAGCTCACCGGCGAAGAGATGGTAGATTTCTACGTCAATCTGGTCAACAAATACCCCATCATCTCCATTGAAGATGGCTTGGGTGAAGACGATTGGGCCGCCTGGACGCTCATGATGGAAAAACTGGGCGACAAGGTGCAAATTGTGGGCGATGACCTGCTGGTGACCAACGTGAAGCGCATCGAGATGGGCATTGAGCGCAAGGCGGCCAATAGCTTGCTGTGCAAAGTGAACCAGATTGGCACGCTCACTGAAGCGATCAAATCCGTAGAAATGGTGCAGCGTCATGGCTGGACGGCCGTTACCTCCCATCGCTCTGGTGAAAGTGAAGACGCCACCATCTCCGACCTGGCTGTGGCATTGAACACCGGCCAGATCAAAACTGGCGCACCCGCCCGCAGCGACCGCGTGGCCAAATACAACCAGCTCCTCCGCATTGAGGACGACCTGGGCGATTCGGCCATCTATCCCGGTTTGAAGGCGTTCACCAACTTGCGCCTTTAGGTAGTAAACGGTAATCGGTGATCGGTATTCAGTAATCAACCGATTACTGAATACTGATTACCGTTTACCTGAATCTAATCTTTACGCGGTACACTCTGCCCACTTTGCTAAAAAAACACAGTTAAGGATACAACCATGATTCGATTTGAAGATGAATACGAAGAACCCGCCGAAGAGAAAACAAAACCAAAGAAAAGCATGATGGAACGCCTGCTGGAAACCCGCACCATCACTATTTTCGGCGAAATTAATATGAAGCTGGCGCAAGAAGTGACCGAAAAGCTAATGCTGCTGGCGGCCGATTCCGACGACGACATCAAAATCTTCATCAACTCCCCTGGTGGGCACGTAGAATCTGGCGACACCATTTTTGACATGATCCGCTTTGTCAAACCAAAAGTGAAAATTGTGGGGACAGGCTGGGTAGCCAGCGCCGGGGCGCTCATTTACGCCTCTGCTGACCGGGAAAATCGTTACAGCTTGCCCAACACCCGCTTCTTGCTGCACCAGCCGATGGGCGGGGTGCGTGGTCAGGCGCAGGACATTAAGATTGAGGCGGAAGAGATCATCAAGATGCGCGAACGCCTAAACCGCATTTTCTCTGAGCAGACGGGTCAGCCGCTGGCAAAAGTAACCAAAGACACCGAGCGCAACTTCTGGATGACAGCTAAAGAAGCGATTGAGTACGGTCTGGTGGGGCAAATCATCAATTCCGCCGACGAAGTTTAGTAATTCATTCGTAGGTCAATTTTACAAAATTGACCCACAGACAAAATTGGACCTCAAAAGTTTGTCAAAACTTTTGAGGTCTTTTTTATTTCTGTCGCCGGGCCAGGGCGTTCATCACCATGACGAAGGCGGTAATCATTCCCAGCATGAAAGTGATGGCGATGATGATGAGTAAGGTTGTGAGCGGGATGAACATTTTTTACTCCTGTGTGCGTTGAGATTGGACCATTTTCATGTACAGAAAGTTGCAATTGAAACCCAAAATGGTCCAATCTTTTTGCTCAACTTAGCTAAACATACCAGCGGGCATTGCCCCTTGCTGGCTCATGCTGATGGTGGACTGGGACACCAGGTTGAAGATGCGGCGCAGTTCCTGGTGGCTAAGCCCGGCAGCGAGCACGTCGGGGAAGCCGATTTCGTCGGCGAGCTGACGCAGTTCGGCAGGGTTGATGCCGCCACTGCGGAAGCCAACGTAGGCCAGGGTGTAAATTTCGTGTTTGAGCAACTCGGTGGCCGCGCGGCGAATCTGTGTGGCGCGTTGTTTGGAGGCGTTATCGTCGCCGTCGGAGTAGACGATGACGATGCAGCGCACCATGACGCCGCTCTGCCGCAGCTGTTGAGCGTAAAGTACCATGTTGGTGAAGCCTCCTGCCACGGCATCGTACAGGGCAGTGGAGCCGCTGGGGTCGTAGCTGAGGCGGCTGAGTGGCGGCACGTCTTTGAGCGGCATGTAGCCGTGCAGCAGGGCGACATCCTGGTTGAAGACGATGGTGCTCATGAGGATGTCGTCGGCGGCGCTGGAGCCAATCATGGCGGCCAGATATTCCTGGTTGTAGGCGGTGACCAAGTCATTGGCATGTGGGGCCATCGAGCCGCTCATGTCGATGATGTTCATGGCCAGGGTGACTTCGTTGCTGGTGAGCTGGTTGAGGGGGGTGCCAACGGCCGTTGCCATCGTTGGCCCGTTTAAATTGGAAACCACCAAATCCATCGTGTTGTTCGTTAGCCCATCCGCTTGCGCAGATTGAAAAAGATTGTCTAAATTTCCAAGTCCGTTGTTGTTGGTCATGATTTTTTCCTTAATGGGACGCAGGTTTGCCTGATCTTCCTGATCAAAATCAGGTTGATCAGGTAAACCTGCGTTCTATTTCCTTTTTGCGAGCGCAATATCAATAAAACCTTCGGGAGGTTTCAGGCGTGATTGAGGCCGCTTGCAAAGCT
Organism: Ardenticatenaceae bacterium; assembly: GCA_020634455.1. GTDB lineage: Bacteria > Chloroflexota > Anaerolineae > Promineifilales > Promineifilaceae > Leptofilum. The sequence goes on from JACKBQ010000002.1 coordinate 879,386, forward strand.
TCCCGGAGGTTGGTTTTCTAAAAGGGCAGCTTGTCGGTGCTGTCGATGAAGTTGACGCCTTGCTGCTCAAAATCGGCGAAGCGGGCCTGGGCGATGGCGTGGAAATCCACGTCCGGGTGCAGCACGGGGGAGGTGCAGTCACGCAGAAAATAAATCTTCTGTAACGCCTCTGGCTGACTGCTGAAATCCTCGACCAGGTCTTCGACCGTCTCCAGCACACAGTGGCTCTCTGCTTCCCCAGCGATCACCACCACGTCTGCCTGGGCAAGGGTGTCCAAGAATGGTTTGTTCTTGCCCCCCATCGGGTGGTTGGGCACGGACACTTCCGGCTGGATGATTGAGTAATGTTCGGTGAGCGGGATGCTGCCTTTGGTGAGCCAGGTGGGTTGTGTTTTCCTTGCGATGCTGTGGTAGAGAACGGCCGTAAACAACTCAGGGTCCAACGCATTACCAATACTGCCAATCATGACGTGGTAGGGCCAGATGGTGAGCTGCTTTTTGGCCTCTTGCTCCAGCTGCTTCACATAGCTGGTAGACTGCACGGGAGCCACCAGCGGCCGCCATTTGCCCTGCTTGATGTCGTCGTAGGTGATGAGGGTGAACGGCGTGGGATGGTTGCCTGCCTCGTCTGCCCACCACGCCGGGTGGAAAATTTGGTGGGGCAGGTGGGAATCCAGCGAGCAGGTGATATTGGTGATGCGCTCGGCGTTGTTGTAGATAAATTCGATGGTGCGTTGAATGTCGCCCATCGCACCGGGTACGTAGAGGCTGCCATTTTGGTGGCAAAAATCAACCTGCATATCAATAATCACCAGGTGGACATTTTCTTTGTCTTCAACGGCGGGTTTTAGGCCTGCGTTGGTGGCTTCGGCGGCGATGGTGGCCACGTCGGGGTAATGCAGCGTGCCGATGCGGCTGGGGTCGTAAAAGCCAGGGAATTTGCTCATGATTGAGGCTCCTTTTTCGGTTAATCACAATAAGTGTTTGTGTTACACTAAATAATATGTGAGCAGTATAGTGTACAAGATACACTTTGTCAAGCGTCGATTTTTGAATTGAACACAGCTAAACACAGATTGACGTTGATTTTTGCTGGTTTATCTGTGCAAATTCGTGTCCTGGTTTTTTGAGAAGAAATACGCGGAAAGAATCCGCGGCTACGGTGGGGGAAGGCTAGATGCGCCAGTAGATGTTATTTTCGCGGGTCATGAGTTTGTGTTCAATTAGAAAGCGGCGCAGCGAAGCGTAGTCGGAGTGGAGCGGTTTGAGGATGTCGTTAAGGTCGGCTTCGGGGTAGCGGACGCCGGGTTGAAAATGATTGGCGACCCATTTCATGATGACGAACTGTTTTTTGTAGCGGGCGGGGATTTGGGTGAGACGGCCGTTTTCCACAAAGTTGCTCAAAATTTTCTGCTCGTACGCATTGGTGCTGTCATCTGGCACCAGTTCGGCCAGTTGCGCCTGGGACAAAATGTCTCGGCTCATGCTCTCCAAAAACTTCACGTTCAGCCAGTAGATGCGGTTGTTGCCCTCGGCCCGTACGTTAATCAGACCTAGCTCTTTCATGGTGGCCAGGTGGTGGGAGACGGTCGGTTCGCGCAGCTCTAGCAGGGCGGCCAGCTCGCCAACGCTGCGCTCCTGATTGGCCAGCAGCCCCAAAATCTTCAGGCGGCTCTCGTTGCCCAAAACCTTGAAGAAGTTCAGCAATCTTTGAAATTGATCATTGCTCATGCGGTATTTTTCACTCCTTCATAAAAGGGACGCGGATGAACGCGGATTAGTCTGTGTAATCTGTGGATTTTCATTCGTGATGTTGAGCTCGCGCTCATGTCGTTTTTTGGTAAATGCCCCGGCTGCGGGTCATGAAGCCCCAATCCACCAGCAAGCGGCGCATTTCGGCATAGTCGGGATGTGCTTGGGACAACCTCTCATTGACTGTTTTTTCGGGATAGCTGACGCCGCTTTCAAACAATTCGGCCAGCCAACTGGCGATTTCACGCAGTTCAGCTTCGTTTTCGGGCAGTTTTTTCAGGCGGGGGCCGTTGGTGTAGTGGCGCAACACGCGCTGACGCAGCGTTTCTTGCCCACCAGAATCGCCGCGATGGAACACGGCGTGGTTGATTTGCTCCAGGCCGCTTTGGTTGAGCTGGTAGGTGTAGGGGGCGGTTTCGGTCACCAGGTTGGCTTGTTGGAGGCGATTGAGGTGTTTGAGAACGGCCGTTTCCTTCACCCCCATTCGCCGCGCCAACTCGGGTACAGGGGCTGTTTGCTCCGCCAAAATTCCCAGCAGCTGCAGCCGTTCGCGCTGCCCAACCGCTTGCAAAAAAGTCATCAGGACCTCAATTTTCTCTGGTTCCATGAGAATAAAACCTTTGCGTATTTGGTATAGATTCCCGCCTGTGCAAGAATGACAGACTCCGTAGCCTATTTAGACAAAAATCTAAATAGAAGAATATCTAAATTGCTTAACTTCGTCAAGTGACAATTTGCTTTTGCATGGTTCTCCTTCGTACAATCCAATCATGAGCTTCAGCAGCGTGATCTGGCAAACGATTCTATTCTTTCTAACCTTTTGGCTGGGCTGTTACCTCATTGCCCGCGATGCCAGCCGCTTGCAGCTTTGGCTGGCCGGATTGGGCATGTTGGCTTTTTCCGCTGGCGTGGTTTCATTGCTGCTGGGTACCTTTGCCCCTTCGGCCCAGATGGCGCTGGCGCTGTACCGGTTGCAGCGGCTGTTTGTACTGCTGCCTGCGTTATTCTGGTTGGGGGCGATGATCTGGCTGATTCCCAACCGGGTGGCGTGGGAGGAGCGATACGGCCGTCAGCAGCAGCTGCTGGGTTTAAGCATGGCCTGCATTCTGGCGTATGGCCTGGTCATCAGCGTCATCATCATCCCGGGCCGGCAAACTATTCCAGCCTGGGTAGGCACCTTCATTGCCCTGGATTTGTTCATTTTTGGCCTGGTTATCACCCAGCTAGACGCTTCCGACAAAGGCGAGGCGTGGCTGTACCACTTTTTGCGTGCGTTCGATTATTCATTTTTTGCAGCACTCATTTTTGGTGGGCAGATTGTTTTAGTGATGCGTTACTCGTTTGGTTTGAATTTTCCATTGGTGCTGCTGTTGCTGGCCAGCGTGGCTGCTTCCGTACTCATCCAAACATTTTCAGACCTCGTGCAGGGCTGGCTAGACCGGATTGCGTTTTTCAACGCGCCGCAGCTGCGCCAAGCGCGGGCCGCACAGCGGGCGGAAGATAGCGCCGCCCAGCGGCTGGATGCCACGCTCGATCTCCTCGACGTCCCTCCGGCCGAATTTGAGCGGCTCACCCGCCGTGCCCTCAGCCAGATGGGGAATTTGCCCAAATTGGCCAGCAGCCCCTTGACACGCCTGCCAGTGGTAAGCCAGCGCCTTGCCCAAAACGGCCAGCCAGATGGCACGTTGATCCGTGCCAGTGAGCTAAAAACGGTGCTGACGGAATCTATCACCAAATTGCAGCCCCGCGATGAGGGTGAGTTTGGCACGACGGACGCGTGGCGGCATTACAATGCACTTTATTTTCCGTACGTGGTGGGATTACGGCCGTATAGTCGCCGCGCCTTCCACAATGAAGATTACCAGGACGTGCTAGCCTGGTTCCGTAGTCAAGTCCCCGAACGAACCCTCTACAACTGGCAAACGGCCGCTGCCTGTCTTGTTGCCCGTGACCTGCGCGAACGTTCGCGACACCTTGCCCCGTAATTGTTGGAATGCTGAGGCTGTTTGGCTCTGTCCACAATCTGGGGCGAGGTTCAGCAGGAAATATTGCATATCCAAGCAAAAAAACCGTTTGGTTATTTGCGCAACATCTGTTGAAGCGTAACATGCTCAAACAAGCTCTGATTGGGTAAATTGCCCATTAGAGCTTGTTGAACACACTGTCAATCATCATGGGTTATTTGCGAATCTTCTTCACTAGAGTTCGGTTACTTTTGATATATGACAACGGGAACACCTTCGGATTAAGACGGGGTTTTACACCAAATTAAATCGCTCCACCTATTTGGTTTGGGTGAAATCATATAGACAACGGCCGTAATTTCCCCTAATATTCTCCCTCATGAGTACAGAACAGTTGCAATACGGCCGTGTCACCTGGATCAACATCACCAACCCCACCCAAGAAGATATGCAGGCGCTGGGGGAGCGCTATCCCAACTTCCATCCGCTGCATTTGGGCGATTGCCTGACTGAATTAGAGTTCCCCAAGCTGGATGTGGGTAAGGAGTACATTTTCATCGTGGCCCAACTGCCCCGTTGGAACGGCGAAGCCCGCATTTGCCATCCAGCCGAAATTGACCTTTTTGTGGCCAGTGGCGTGCTGGTCACCGTCCACAACGGCGAAATCAAGCCGCTGAATGAAATGTTTGCCGCCGCCCAGGCAAACGAAGCCGCCATGGGCGAAATGATGGGCCAGGGAGCCAGCCCGCTGCTCTATAAACTCATGGACACGCTGGTGCGCTACTGCGATCCTATTCTGGAGAAGGTGAACCACACCATCCGCCAAATTGAACTCAGCCTGTTTGAAGAAAATATGGAGCACATTTTGTACGAGGTCGCCGTGGCGCGTCGCGGCGTTATTGCCATCCGCCATATTTTACGGCCGCAGCTAGAGGTGGTGCGGGAGTTGGAGCGGGGGAGCTGGCCCTTCATTCAGGGGCATCTGGATATGTACTGGGATGACATCGGCGACCATCTGACGCGGCTGCTGTCCATGCTGGATGAGCATGTGGAGGTGATTGGTGGCTTGTCCGATACGGTGGACACGCTGGCTTCCCATCGCATTGATGGCGTGGTGCGCCTGCTCACGCTCATCACCATCCTAACCGTGCCGCTGACGGTGCTCTCCACCATTTTTGGCATGAATGTAACCCTGCCGTACGAGGATCACCCACTGCCGTTTTACCTCATCAATATTATTGGCATCATCATGACGGTAGGGGTGATTTGGTATTTGCACCGACGTCATTGGTTGTGATCGGCGGTCGGTAATCCGTAATCTGAATTCGGTAAGCGGTGAACAGTAATCCGTGTTTTTACCGATTACCGTTCACCGCTTACGGTTTTACTGGTTAGCTCTGATCCTCAATTGTCAACGTATACTCTCCACCATTGCCGTCATCCGTTGAAACTTCCAAAATTAACACGATGTCTGCGCCAAAATCTACACCTTCAAAGCCGGTGAAGGTTTTTGGCTCGGTGGTGGCGAGAAGTTCACCCATTTCATCGTAGACGGTGAGGACGAACAGCTGATCACTGCTGCTTTCCAGGATGAGACCTACCACTTCGCCTGCGTTCAGAGTGACTGTGTAGCGGGTAGTGCTGTTGGGGTCGAGTACGGCCGTAACCGAATCCCCTAACACCAAACTTTCCCCTTCAGACACAGGCGTCGCTTCGCCATGAATGAAGGCAAACGCCGCCTCTAACACCGGGTCGCCCTCGCTGAACAGCGTCTCTTCTGTGAGCGGCACCACGATGTCGGGCACTACGCCGATGCCTTCAATGTGGATGTTGCCATCTGGATCAACGGCCCGCCCCTGCGTAAAGCGGAACGTCTCGTCGGCGGGCATCGCCACGTCATCTACGCTGCCGCCCAGCCCGGCAGTCGGGTACATGCCAATGATGGTGGCCCGGTCTTCCAACGTCAGGTCGTAGCTGAAAAACTCACACGCCGAGGCGCAATCTGGCCCCACCAGCACGACAATCTCGCCGTCGTAGCGAAACTCTTCTGAGGGCAGGAAGAACGCATCTTCATACTCTGGATTGGTGTAGAACTCACCCCGATCTTCGTCGTAGAAACCGGTGTTGCCCGTCACCAGCGGCTCGTTAAAGAAGTAAGCGGCCATCTGGTCGGCCAAAAAGCCGCGCCCGCCTCCGTTTTTGCGCATGTCAATGATGATGGTGCCCACGCTGTTTTCGTTCATCTCCTGAATCATCCGCTCCCAAAGCTGGATGGTGAGTAGATCATTGTCGAAGAAGCTGAAAATTTGCACGTAGCCCACCCCTTCGTCCGCTAGATAGTCGTATTCCAGCGGCAGCTCAAACCCATCGCGGGTTTCATCTTCCAGCCAGAAGTTGAAGCTGTCTACCTCGCCAACGGCCGTTAACGTCACCGTTTGTTCAGAGCCGCCCGGATTTTGGAAAGTGACCTCGACTTCGGTGCCTACCGGGAAGCGCGTGGCAAACAGCAGTTGGTCCAGCCGCTGGCTGTGCGGCGTGCTGTACGGTGCAAAATAGCTCACTGTGCTGTCCAAATAGTCGCTAATCGGCTGGCCATTCATGGCCAAAATTTCGGTACGCAATTCCATGCCTGCCTCGGCCGCTGGACCGTCTTCGAGCAAAAAGTTGACCAAAACACGGCCGTCTGTCAGTTCCCGGATGGCAATACCAATGCCGCCAATCGCGGCCGCCCGGAAATCTTCGCTAATGAACGGGCCAGAAATGTGCCCATCCGGGATTTGCCAGGCAAAATCGCGCAGCGCTCGCAGATATTCCATCTCGTCGCCGGCAGCATCAGCCACCTGAAAGCGGGGATGGAACTCGTCGCGCAGCGCTTCCCAATCAATGCCTTTGTATTCGGTGAAGGCGTACTCGTTTTTGAGCTGATCCACCAGCGCGTCAAACGCTTCGGTGTAGCTGAGGTCAGAGTAATCCACCAGCGCCGCCCCTTCTGGCTCGATGAGGTCAATCACAGGATTGCGCGAACGATCGAAAGTGAACGGCTCGGTGTCCATGTTCACAATCGTGTAGCCTTGTGGCAGCGTCACAATGGGGTCATCCTCGGTGAAGAGCAGACCATCCTCGCCGAAGCCGTTGGGGAAGCCTTGTTGCCCATCCTGGGCATACACCAGGAACGTACCGCCCACAATTTCCCGCTCCAATTCCGGATCATCGCTGATGATGGTAGAGGCGTAAGCCGTAGACCAGCCACCGCCACCCAGGTCGCGCTCTTCCAGGAACGGATCGCCAAAAACATTGTTCCAGTAAGCCACGGCAAACACCTGCACGCCAATGTCTTCTTCGCCGTCATTATCTACATCCCGCACACCCCCTTTGGGCGCAATGGGCAGGGCGATGGAGTAGTTGAAGGGAGAGGTGTAGAAATCTGAGGTGATTTGTCCCAGCGCTTGCGATTCTACCGGGAAGAGATAGTTTTCGTCTCGATCCACAAAACCGGCCTGGTCTTCCAAAATGACGACGGGTGCCGCCACGCCGACGTTGAAGAAGGGATTGGTGTACGTAACCTCACCTGTAATGCCCACGGGGCCGCCTTCATCGTTGACAATTTCAGCAGGCGGGCCGGGCAAATTGGCGAGATCGGCCGTTGGCTCTTCGTCGGTAGCTGCGGGCGTGGGGGTTGGCGTACTTTCCACCGCTATTTCTGGCCCCGGCGTGGCGGTAATGACGACAGTTACCTGGACTTCGATGATTTCGGCCGTAGGTGCGGCATCGCCTTCGTCATCGTTTATGGGGCGGGGGGTGGGAGTGGGGTCTTCAGCGCAGGCTGCCAGCAGCAGACCCAGGCTGAGAAGCAAAATGAAAAGGGTGCGTAGTTGTTTCATGAGTTCTCCTAAAAGAAACCTCCTGGAGGTTTGATTATAAAGACCGTTTTAGTCGAATTCTCCGGGCGGTTGTTGGTTATTGGGTAAGTTCCAAATTGTAATGTGCCGGTTCCAGGGTCATGGGGCTGGTGGCGGTGATGATGATGAACGGCCGTCTGCCACTCCCGGAACTTGCCAATGAAAATTGTGCTGTCGCCGTGTTGTCTTCGGCCAGCGCCACTTCAGTGATGGAGGGGGTGTCGTTTTCGTAGGTCACCAGCAGCACATGCCACCGCTGGGGAATATAGCCGGTCGCCCGCACGAACCCTTCCGCCAGCCAGCCTTCGTCGCTTTCTGCGCCATCGTAAAACCCTATGTCGGAGATGGCGATGTTGTCGAAGGCAATGCCGCCAAAGGTCAAAATGGGGTCGGTGACGTACTCAAAGCGAATCTGTACCGTTTGCCCGGCGTAAGCAGACAGGTTAATGCTTTCGTTGACCCAACCGTCACTGCGGTCGGTGTAGAAGCGGTCGGTGTAAGCGGCGTCTGCTGGATCATCGGCGTCGTTTGCGCCCTGCATGTTGTCGGCAGTCAGCCCCTGCCAGGTTGTGCCGCCGTCGGTGGAGATGGAGACGTAGGCAAAGTCGTAGCCCACTTCAATGTCGTGGAAGACGGCGTATTCCAGCGTAGCGTTGCTCACGTCGCTCAGGTCAAATTCGCGGGTGAGGCGCATGTTGCTGTAGTTGGCCCGGTTGGCCAGCCACATCTGTTCACCAGAATTGGGCAGCACCTCGATGAGCGGCACGTGGTTGCTGCCGGTAAAGCTGAGCGTGGCGCTGCCACTGCCAGAAAGTTGGTAGTAGTCGGCGGCGTATTGGCTGACAGTGGTGTTGGTGCTGCTGGGGAAGTTGTTGATGCCGGTGTAAGCGGCCGTATTCAACCCATCGCGCAGCGAATAAACGGCAGGGGCATTGGGATCGTCGTGAATGGCCAGCGCCACCAGCCAATCCAGGAAGATGGACATGCCGTCAAAATCGAGGCCGTTTTGGGCGGCAATGGCATCCAGGGCGGCAAAACCGGGTTCTGGGTGGGTGGCAAAGTCGCGGTACACCTTTTCACCAAGCCGGTTGTAGATGTACCGATTCATCACGTACCCCTGACCGTAAAAGGGAAGCGTGTTGCCATCGCCCCAGCGATTTAGCTGCTGGTCTGGGTTGCTCAGGAACATGTTGCCCCGGCTGATGGGATCGCCGCTGAAGCCGAGCAAATCTTCGGCCAGCATGGCGGAGCCTTCAACTTCCCAATCCCAGTCGTTGGCGTCGTAGTTCGCTTCGATCATGTGGCGGAATTCGTGGGCCAGGATATCCAGGTATGTACTGCTGCCAAAGAAGCTGCCGTTCATGACAAACATTTCGCGCTCGTTGGAGCTGGGGTCTACGCTTTGGGGCAGGATGTCGCTGGAGCCAAAATAGCCGCCCAGACCGCAAAAGCTGGCGGTGCTTTCGGTGACATCGCACACCGAAAGCGGCGAGGCATTGACGATGTGAATGCGCGGGTCGCCATCAATGCCTGGGCTGTCTTCTGGGCCAAAAAGGAGCGTGTCATGCTCGTAAATTTCATCGAAGGCGGCCCCGGTTTGGGTCAGCGCTTGCGCTGAAGGGGCGGTGAGGCCAGGCGTGGTGTCGAACCAGAAGTAAGCGTGGTCGCTTACATACAGCAAGTCGAAATCAGGGGAAGAGAGGGTGTTGACGTCGGTATTGAGGATGGTAATTGGTTCCCTATCGCCAATGGTGTAATTTTTGGGTGTAGGTGGGTTTGTTGGCAGTTCCGTCAGGCCTCGGTAGGCAATGGCCAATTGCACATCGTCTCGCTCTGGCGGGTAGTTGGCTTCCAAATCGGCAAAGGTGGTTTGTTCGGCGGGGGTGACGGGGGCGCGGCTCAAATCGTTATACGCTTTGACTGGGGCGGGCCAGGTGTGGCCGGACGGATTTGGTGTGTTGGTGGGAGTGGGTGGTACGGCCGTTTCCTCCACAGCTATTTCGGTAGGTGCAATGGTTTCAGTTGGTGTTGGCTCCTCTGGCTCTTCCGGGCGGGGTGTGGCCGTTGGCTCACGGTTCTCGGTGCAGGCGACCAAAACAAGCAGCAATAATCCAACTCCTAACCAGCGTTTCCAATTGTGCATAAAAAGCTCCTCGGTGTTGTTTGTGTGGATTATAAAGGGGATTGGGTTAACAATGAAGTGGTTAGGACCAAGGGGTAATGATCTGTTTAGGTAGAGGCGTTGCCATGCAACGCCTCTACGAATTATCGTGGGGTCAACGTCATCAACAGCTGCCCTTTGGGGCGCAGGGTGATGAGCGGTTCTAGTTCCACCTGCGTGCCGGGGAGCAGCGTTAGCCGGTAGCGCTGCACGATGGCGGCCAGCAGCAAAATCGCTTCTGTCATGGCGAAGCTGTTGCCGATGCAAATGCGTGGCCCACCGCCAAAGGGCAGGTAGGCGTAACGCGGCCGTTCGGCTTTGCGCTCTGGCGTAAACCGTTGCGGATCAAATCGCTCTGGTTCGTCCCAAAATTCCGGGTGGCGGTGGGTAACGTAGGAACTCATGGTGATGACTGAATTTTTAGGGACATAAAAGCCGCCAACTTCATCTTCGTCGTTGCCCCAGCGGGCCAGGGCGTAGGCGGGTGGGTAGAGCCGCATACTTTCTTCGATGACCATCGTGGTGTAGGTAAGGTTGGGTACGTCGTCAATGGTGGGCAAACGGCCGTTTAACACCGCATCTACCTCCGCTTCCAGTTCCGCCAACAGTTCCGGGTGTTCAGATAGCAGGTAAAAGGTCCAGGCCAGGGAAACGGCCGTTGTTTCGTGGCCGGCCAGCATGATGGTCATTACCTCGTCGTGGAGCTGCTGGTCGCTCATGCCTTCGCCAGTTTCTTCATCGCGGGCGGCCATGAGCATACCGAGCAAATCTTCACTTTCCAGCCCCGATTTGCGCCGCTCCTGGATGATGCTGTGGACGACCTGGGTGAGTACGGCCGTATGCTTGTTTATCCGTCGTGAGCTGGGCAAGAATGGAATTTTGAGACCAATATCGGCAAAAGGGATGCCGGTAAGCCGGGCAATTTCCTCGTTGACGGCCGAAAAAGAACCTCCCACTGTGTCGGCTTCCCGCGTTAAATCAATGCTGAACAACGTTTTGCCCACAATTTCCAGCGTCAGGTGCATCATGGCGGCGTTGATGTCGAGGGGACGGCCGTCTTTGGCCAGCGTGTGCCAGTTTTCCAGCATCGAATCGGCTGCGGCCGTCATGGTGGTGGCAAAGTCAGCAATGCGCTTGCGGTGAAAGGCAGGCGATGCCAGCCGCCGCTGCCGCCGCCAAAAATCGCCGTCACTCGTGAGCAGGCCATTGCCTATTACGGGGCGCAGCAGGCTTAGCGACGGGTGTGGCATTTTGGTGTAGTTGCGGTTGTTGTCCTGCAAAATCTGCTTGTAATGGTCGGGATGGAAGAACAGGTAGCCATAAAAATTAAACGCCGCACGAAAGCGAATCGCATCGCCAAATTCATGAAACATTGCCATCATCGTGCGCAGCGGATCATCTTGAAACTGTTTGAGAACGCCCTGGGGCCATTGACCCATCGGGCCAGGGGGGTGGGGCAGGTGCACCTGCCGGTTTTGTACGGTTGTCATCGGTTTACTCCGTTAAATTAGTTAGCAAGTTGTGAACAATTTCACAAGGCCGATTTTAACAAATGGCTGAGCGAGGTGTCAAGATGGGAAACGGCCGTACAGTAGTTCGAATTATGGGGTAGGGGCGGGACGACCGGGCGAGATAGTTGCCTGGCGCATGGCGATGTCCCCCGGTCGTCTCGCCCAGAAAGGTTGTTGGGTGAGACGGCACGCGGAGAAGGCCACACGGTTCAGGTAAAACCATGCCACGCCGTCCCATTCCTGCCAGGCTTGATTGGGGCTTGACGATCGGGTAAAAATTTGTAAAATACGCCGTGCACCATCCATTTGGATGGTATATAGATGATAATGAGGCGAAAATGGCAGATAGCGAAAAAATTACAATCAATATGAGCGTGGTGGATTTGGGCAAGATTGATTTGCTGGTGGAGGAAGGATTTTACTCGAATCGCACCGATTTTATTCGCACGGGGATTCGCAATCAGCTAGACAAACATGCGGAGGAAGTCAAGCAGTCGGTGACGCGCAAGACGATGGCGGTGGGGGTGGTGGGTTACGGCCGTTCCTACCTGGAAGAGCGCCGTGCCGCTGGTGAAAAAGTGTCCGCCTGGGTGGTGGGCAGCCTGTTCATCGAAAATGATGTCTCGGCGGAACTGGCGCTGGACACAATTGAGTCCATCAAAGTGTATGGGGTGTTTAAGGCCAGCGACAAAGTGAAAAATGCGCTTATGAGCCGCATTTTGTGATTGGGGCTTGGGTCTTTAGCAACTCTTGAGTATGGTGAGCATCTGGTCGTGAATACGGCCGTTACTCACCACCAACGACATCTTCCGCACCATCTCCACCGGGGAGCCATCGGTAAAGGTAACTTTGCCCCCCGCTTCTTCCGCAATCAGGCGGGCTGCCGCCATGTCCCAGCAGTACAGCTTGAACTCCCAATACCCGTCCAGCCGACCAGCGGCTACGTAGGCCATGTCCAGCGCCGCCGAACCGGGTCGCCGGATGCCCTGTGCCGCCCGCAGAAACGCCGCCACTTGCCGCACGTTGTTGTCGTCACTGGTTTGGCGGTCGTAGGGAAAGCCGGTGGCCAGCAGGCTGCTAACCAGTTCGGTTTCGGTGGAGACGTGGAGCTGCTGTTTGCTGCCATCGTTTTTTGTTAGAAATGCGCCTTGATGGGAAACGGCCGTAAACAACTCCCCCCGCGTCGGATCAAACAACACGCCCAGCAGCGGTTTTTCCCCCTCGTACAAGGCAATCGAGACGCAAAAGATGGGGAAGCCGTGCGCAAAATTGTTGGTGCCGTCCAGCGGGTCCACGTACCAGGTGTAGCCCGCTGTGCCCGCGTCGTCGGTGCCTTCTTCGCCGATGAAGCCGTGGTTGGGATACTCCGCCCGCAAGCGCGAGAAGATCAGCTCCTCGGCAGCTTTGTCGTACTGCGTCACCCAATCCACCGCCGAACTTTTGCGCTCGATATTTTTTTGCTGGCTAAATCCGTCTAAAAGCAGCTGCCCGGCTTCCCTGGCAATAGCAACGGCCGTTGCCAGCCCATCTTCCAAATTCATAAAACCTTCCTAAAACACCCTCACCCCAGCCCTCTCCCTCAAAGGGAGAGGGAGCAAAAGTCCCCTCCCCCTCGCAGGGGGAGGGCTAGGGTGGGGGTAAATTTTCATTCCATTTCGCTGACTTTTTCTTCCAGATACGCCTTCACTTCTTTGGCGGTGGCCAGCTCCAGCACGTGGGCTGCCAGACCGTGACACGCCACCCGGCTGCAGCGACGCAACATCGCCTTCACCGCCGGAATCGCTGCTGGAGCCATGCTGAATTCGTCCAATCCTAACCCCAACAGCAGCGGCGCAGCCAGCGGATCGCCTGCAAACTCGCCGCAAAGTCCCACCCATTTGCCATGCTTGTGGGCGTTAAAAATGGTGGTGGCGATGAGATTCAGCACGGCGGGATGATAGGGCGTGGCCAACGGTGCGACTCGTTCGTTGGTACGGTCCACCGCCAGTGTATATTGGGTCAAATCGTTGGTGCCGATGCTAAAGAAATCCACATAGTTTGAAAAATGGGGTACTTGTAAAGCGGCCGCTGGAATTTCTACCATAATGCCAAATTGCAATTTTTCTGGCACTGGTATGCCTTCATCGTGTAGGTCGGTACGCGCTTGATCCAGCATGGCGCGGGCCTGCTTCACTTCGTCAATGTTGGATACCATTGGCACCATGATGCGCAGGTCGGTGGGCTGGCTGGTGGCCCCAGCGGCACGCAGCAGGGCGCGGAACTGATGGTACAGTACGTCGGGGCGCTCATCCATCATGCGGATGGCGCGCCAGCCCAAAAATGGATTTGGCTCAGCGGTGAAGCCGAGGTAGCTGACGGCTTTGTCGCCACCGATGTCCAGAGTGCGCACGACCAACGGCCGTTCCCCCATAATCTCGAAAATTTCCTGGTAAGCGGCCGTTTGTTCATCCTCACCCGGCATACTGTCCCGATCTAAGTAAAGGAATTCGGTGCGGAACAGCCCCACGCCCTCCGCGCCGTAGGTGAGCGCGGTTTGGGCGTCGGCCGCACCACCAATGTTGGCCACTACTTCTACTTGATGGCCGTCGGTGGTAACGGCCGTTTCCAAGGCCGCCTGTAACGCCACATCCTGTTGTCGCTGCCAGGCTGCCTGGGCAGATTTTGCCTGCTGTAAAGTCGCTTCATCAGGATTGAGCGTCACCTGACCCGTGCTGCCATCCAAAATGAGCGTGGATTTGCCATCAATGAGTGCCAGCGGCAGCGGCAGACTGACAATGGCCGGAATGCCCAGGCTGCGGGCCAAAATGGCGGTGTGGCTGGTGGGGCCGCCGCGCACGGTGGCCAGCGCCAGCAGCCGATCTTTGGGAAACTGCACTGTGTCGGACGGTGTGAGATCATCGGCCAAAACAATGACAGGTCGGTTGGGAAAATCAGCATGATCATCAGCGATGCCCATCAGGCAGCGGATAATGCGCTGTCCCACATCGCGCACGTCTACGGCACGGGCCTGAAAATATTCATCTTCTACAGCTAAAAGCGCCTCGGCGTACTGCTCAATCGCCTGGGAAACGGCCGCTTCTGCATTCAACTGTTCCCCTTCAACCATCATTTCGATGCTTTCAATCAGGTCAGGGTCTTGCAAAAAAAGCTGGTGAGCTTCAAAAATGGCCGCTTCTTCGTAGCCGATCGTTTCCAGCGTGTGCTTTTCCAACGCTTGCAGCTGGGATTCGGCCGTTTTGAGGGCATCGTGAAAACGTTTAATCTCTTCCAAAGGATTGGCAATGGTGTGGCTGGCGACGGCAACGGCCGTTGGCGCATACACCCACACAGACCCAATGGCAATCCCCGGCGAGGCGGGCAAACCAGTAAACTGTTTCATACACACTTCCTCTAATTCTTAAACTATCCGCAGATTACGCAGATTCTCGCAGATTTTTTTAGTTTTAATCTGCGTTACTCTGCGGATAAATTCATAAACTTAACAGGGCAGGCTGCTCGACGACGCGGCGCAGGTCGGCCAGGAATTGGGCGGCGACGGCACCGTCCACCAACCGATGATCCACTGACAGGGTGAAGGTGCAGATGGGGCGCAGCACGGGCTGGTCGTTGGCGTTGGGCACAAAGCGGCGGCTGGTCTGGCCCACGGCCAAAATGCCCACCTGCGGCGGATTGATGATAGCGGCAAAGCGATCCACGCCAAACATGCCCAGGTTGGAAATGGTGAACGTGCCGTTTTGCAAATCGGCCGGACGCAGCTTGTTTTCCCGCGCCCGCTTCGCCACGTCACGAATTTCCGCCGACAGCATCTCAATTCCCTTGCGGTTAGCCTGCTGCACCACGGGCACGATGAGGCCATCCGGCAGGGCCACAGCAATGCCCAGGTTCACCTCGTTAAATTGCAGCCATTCGCCGTCGCCGATGTGGCTGTTGACCAGCGGATGGCGCAGCAGCGTCCAGGCAACCATTTTGGCGAGTACGGCCGTTACCGTCACCACTTTCTCCCCCTTGTGCATCAACTCGTTGGCCTGATCGGTTAGCTGCAAAACGGCCGTCATTTCCACATCAATCTGGAACGGCACATGCGGTGCGTTGAGCTTGCTCTGCTGCATGTTGTGGGCGATGGTGCGGCGCATGTTGCTGAAGGTGTGGCGGGTGAAAGCGGCCGTTTCCGGTTCTGGTAATTTGGCGGCGGGAACGATGTCCGCTTTGTTGGCAATTGCTTCAGCGACATCTTTTTGCTGGATACGGCCGTCTGGCCCACTGCCCAGCACCGTTTTGAGCGACAGTTCGTGCTCAGCCGCCAGCCGTCGTGCCGCGGGCGTTGCCTGAATTTTGGAACGGCCGTTGCTTAGCACAGGCGCCGCGGGTGTTGGGGCAGGCAAAGCTTCCGGCTTCGCCTCCACATCCTTGCGAGTGATGCGCCCGCCGGGGCCGCTGCCCTGAATCTGGCGCACGTCAATCCCCTCCGCCTCGGCAATGCGGGCGGCAACGGGGGTGATGGCGGGAGCGGTTTTCTGGGGTAATGTTTCTCCTGGGGCGAGGATGGTGGCGAGAACGGCCGTAACCGGCACCATATCCCCTTCCTGGTAGCGCAGGCCCGCCAAAATGCCATCGGCCGTGGCTTCAACTTCCATGTTCACCTTGTCGGTGGTCACTTCGGCAATCGGGTCACCGGTTTCCACGGTGTCGCCCTCCTGCACCAGCCAGGCCACCAACTGCGATTCTTCCAGCGTGAACCCAAACTTGGGCAAAATTATTTCTGTAGCCATTCAAACATCCTACACCTGTCATTCTGAGCGCAGCGAAGAATCCCAAACAAGCTACAAGAGAGATTCTTCATTGCGCTGCGCTTCATTCAGAATGACGATTTAAAAAAGCGGAACACAGAGCGACACAGAGGTTCACAGAGAGTCAAAAAATCTGCGTCAATCTGCGAAATCTGCGGATTAATATTTCCAGCTAACGAGCTTGCGCGCTTCCTCGACGATTTTGTCCACCTGCGGCACCGTGTGGTGCTCCAAATTGCGGTTGTACGGGATGGGAATGTCCAGACCGGCCAGACGGCGCACCGGGGCGTCCAGGTAGCCAAACGCCTCACTTTCCACAATGCGGCTCACCAATTCGCCGCCAAAGCCGCCTGTTTTGACCGCCTCATGCACTACCAACGCCTTGCCCGTCTTCTTCACCGATTCCACAATTGGCCCTTCGTCCAGCGGATTGAGCGTGCGTGGGTCTACCACTTCCAGCTCGATCCCCTCCTGCGCCAGAATTTCGGCCGCTTCCAGGGTCCGATTCACCATGATGGAGGTGGCCACGACGGTTAAATCTTTGCCTTCGCGCACGACGTTGCTTTGGCTTAGCGGCACTTTGTACATCTCTTCCGGCACGTGCCCTTTGGTGCGGTAAAGCAGCTTGTGCTCCACAAAAATAACCGGATTGTCGTCGTCAATGGCGGCCAGCAGCAGCCCTTTGGCATCGTACGGCGAGCTGGGCATGACCACCTTGAGGCCGGGCACATGGACAAACCAGTTTTCTAGCGTTTCTGAATGCTGGGCGGCGGCACCGGTACCAGAGCCACCGGGCATACGCAGCACCATCGGCACGGTGGCCTTGCCGCCAAACATGAAGCGAATTTTGGCCGCTTGCAGCACCAGCTGCTCCATGCTCAGCGTCACAAAATCCATGAACTGAATCTCGCCCACGGGTCGCATTCCGGTGATGGCCGCGCCGACGCAAGCTCCGGCAATGGCTGCCTCGGAGATGGGGGTGTCAATAATTCGCTCTGCGCCAAACTGATCGATGAGGCCAGCCGAGACGCCAAACGCACCGCCATAAACACCAATATCTTCGCCAAGCATAAAAACGCGCTCATCGGCGGCCATTTTTTGCTGCAATGCTTCGCGCAACGCTTCCATATAAGTTAACTCACGCATAAACGCCCTCCATGATGCTGCTGAGTTCTGGTTCCGGGCTGGCTTTGGCAAACTCTACCGACGCTTCGATGATTTCCTGGGCTTCAGCCAGTAAGGTTTCCCGTAGCTCGTCGTTGAGGCCAAGCTGGCTGGCAAAGCGGCGGATGGGATCGCGATCTTGCCACTCTTTTACCTCGTCGCGGGTGCGGTATGCCTGGCGGTCGCTTTTGGAGTGGCCCCGGTAGCGGTAGGTTAGGGCTTCGATGAGGGTGGGGCCATCCCCGGCGCGGGCCCGTTCAACAGCTTCTGCAACGGCGGCCTGTACCGCCAGCACATCATTGCCATCCACCGTAACGCCGGGAATGCCGTAGGCACAACCGCGCTGGCTGATGCGCTCGATGTTGACGGCGCGTTCCACGGCCATGGACATGGCGTACTGGTTGTTTTCGCAGAGGTAGATGATGGGCAACTGCCAGATGCTGGCCATGTTGAGCGATTCGTGGAATGCGCCTTCGTTGGAAGCGCCATCGCCAAAAACCACCGCGCCGACCTGGTTGGTTTTGCGCAGCTTGATGCTCAGGCCGACGCCCACGGCGATGGGCAGCCCACCCGCCACGATGCCGTTGGCTCCCAAATTGTTGGCTTCGACGTCGGCAATGTGCATGGAGCCGCCGCGCCCGCGGCAGTAGCCTGCTTCGCGCCCCAAAAATTCGGCCATCATGCGGTCTGGGGTGCTGCCCCAGGCGAGGCAATGGCCGTGGCCGCGATGGGTGTTGAGCAGGTAATCGCTGGGGGCAAGGGCGGAGGAGAGGCCAACGGCCGTTGCTTCCTGCCCAATGGAAAGATGCATGGTGCCATGCACTTGCCCTAGCGCGTACAGGGCTTCGGCTTTCTCTTCAAAAGCGCGAATGACCATCATGGTTTTGAGCATTTGTAGATGTTCTTCTCTGCTTTGGCCGTTTTGTTGGGAAACGGCCGTTTGCTTTTCTGTTTGTTTTTCTGTCATAAACACTCCCTCTTTTGCGCTTCGGCATTTTGCCAACCGAAACTACGGGCACAGCCTGCCACGCTGAACCAGGATTGAGTTATCCAATTGAAAACAGTCAGGATGTTGTCAGTGGGTTGACGCCAGGATGATTTCACACATCCGATTAACAGTCTCGGTAAACGCGATAGCTTCTTCTAGACTGTTTGCCCAGGTGAGCAGGCCAACATTTGGCACCAGCAGCACCTGGTTATGCGCGGCTACCTGCGCGATTTGATCCGCTTCTGCCAGACAACTAGCAAAATGGCCAACGCTGCCTGCTACGGCAGACAGGACGTTCATGTTTAAAAGTTCTGGCTGGTTGGCGACGGCCGTTCCTGCCACCGGTTGGCTCAATAAAATTGCTTTGGCTGGTGTATTTTTGTAAATGATACGATGCCATTCCGCCTGGGCGGGCAGTTGGTCAGAGGTGAGCTGCCAATTTTCATTGAGCGCGGCTACAGCCAGGTTTGTTTCTTCGATATTGGCGAACCAGGTGTGAACGGCCGTAATGGCAAACTTATTCCCCGGTACGCGCTGGCTGGCTTCGGCCAAAATGCCCACCGCCAGCTGCCGCTCGGCCGCCAACTTGGCTAACTGTACAAACGACTTGCGCACACCACGTGGCAAAACTGCATCCCGCAGCCGATTGTTCATGCCCCGTTGGGCATTGACCCTGTTTACCAGGCTGTTGGTGAGATGTTTGTACGTTTCTAGCATGACTGCCATTGTCTAGACCCCAAGGGTTTTTACTGAAAAATGTTTCCACTGGTGGAAACCCTTGGGGTCTTCTTATGCAACCATCTTATCTTGCTCGGCGCGAAGGCGGGTAATGACTTGGCCTTCCTTAAGCTCTACGTCACTGTAGCGAACCGGCTCACCCATCGAGACATCTTTTATCAAGGTGGCGCCCACGGCTAAACCGAGTGGCAAAATGTTCTCATCCTTGGCGGTGTCGGCTCGATCGATCATGCCATAGACGGTGTATCCACCCAGGGCATCAATTTGCTCGCCCGCTTTTAAGTTACGCTTGGCAACGGTGATTGTTTCTGCCACGGGCGCACGATCCTGGAGCAGTGTGGCTCGTTGATCCAGCACCACATTGGCCACCGTGATGGGTGTTTCCAAATTGGCCAGGTGATACGGCCGATATAATGCCCAGAACTTGCCATTGCCGTTGAGCCGCAAATAGTTCAAATCTTGAATAATCTTTGGCTGATCCGTGGTGATGATGACAAATACACCAGGAGCCACGTTGCCGACAGCGTAATCTACTTTGCGCAAGCCGCTAAAAATGCCGCCATGCTCTTTGGGTATGAAGGTGTCGGCCAATTGGGCCACCGTAACGTCTGGCCCGTGTGCACCCCGCACATCTGGTGCATAGCCCACAGCGTTGCCAATGGAGGTCATTTCCACCATTGTTTTGGTGCCATCCTCGAATGAGGCGAGCATTTTGGGGCTCATTTTTTGCCGTTTGGCTTTTTCGGCGGTGGTGTCTGGATTTGATGTCCGCTTGAGCGGATTATTTTTTCCTTTGCCGATGGCTACAATTTCAAAGCCCAGCGCGTCGGCAAAGTCGTAAATTTCTTTGATGGAACCTGGTTCATCCCCTGCCGCCAGGGAATAAACGACCCCGTGCTTTGCGGCCAGGTGGGTTAAATAGTAGCCAACCGTTGCGTCTGCTTCGACATTCATATTGACGATATGTTTACCGCCCAAAATGGCAGCTTCGCAAACATAGGCACCGATTTCGGGGATGCCGGTGGCTTCGACGATAACATCCAGGTTTTTGAGGTTGACGAGGGTTTCGGCTGAGCGTGTGCCCACGCGACCCCCATCCAAAATGGCTTGATCCCCTTTGTCAATTTGATCGTCAATGACGGTAACGGCCGTTTCTGCCACACTGGATTCTACATAAGCAGCTTTGGCCCGATCAGGCACCACATCTGCGACGGCGGCCACATAAATGCCGTCCATTTTTTCCATTTGGCTAATCATTCCGGTGCCCATTTGGCCTGCGCCAACGAGCCCAACACGAATGGGATTACCGTTCGCTGCGCGTACCCGCAGCCGATCTCGTAAGGTATGCATGATATTTATTTAAAATTTTCCTTCTTGCTTACTTCAAAATTATGATTCTTTGGAAAACAGCTTGATGGCTGAACCAATGGCGACGGGGGGTAACGGCCGTTCCTCTACGCATACATCCCCCGGCATTTCCACTTCGGTTTCTCCATTAAACTTAAGCACAAGATGCCCTAAATTTTTGAAATTGTCGTTAGCGACCTCGCCAACTGCCAAAATGGAAAACTGTTCATCGTTAATTTGGATGACATCGCCAACTTCAACAGGCGCATGCACCGTTTTACCATCATGAATGACGGAAAACTCAATTAACTCATCTGGTGCATTCTCACCAAACAGCACAATAATATTGTGGTCCAAGAACTCTTGTGTAAAAGGACCAATCGTTGTGACTTTCGCCTCAAATTTTACCATTTTAGCCACCAAACAGGCGGGAAAAGAACCCTTTCTTTTGCTTTGGTTCTTCTTTATCAGCTGGTTTTTGTTCTGGCTGATCCTTTTTTGCCGTTCCAGTAAGTTCTTCACGATAAACTGACTTCATCGTTTCAGCCATTTTAGTGGCAGGATCAGATGCCGTAGCCGGAGGTGTGTCTCCCTCAACCAGCTTGATATCATCTACCGTTACACCAGATACAAAAATGTCTTCTTTAATAAAGCGGAACAGCGGGCCAGACGGTTTTGTTGCGTGAATATCTACAGTCATCACCCCCTTCATGGGGTAGACGCCCACACGGGCTGTGCCACCGCAATCAATAACGGCAACGGCCAATTGCTCAAATTCACGCTTTGATGAAAAACCATCAAATGCCTCGCCACCGGTCAGGTCAGCAATACGCTGGGCGACGGGATGGATACCACCACCTGTGACGCAGTAGATGTACGGCTTCTTTTCAGTCGGTTCGATGATTAGGGGGCCTCCCCAACCACGCTTTCCGGCGGATATTTTCACGGCACGGTATTGATTTTCTGACATTATTACCTTCCTTGTAAGTTTCTTAGCGTCACGTAAGGATTGCCGCAGGTGGCTAGCCATCTGCAAGCAATTGTTCTAGTATTCACAATTGAATTACTGGGGATAAGGATAGAGGGTCACGCCAATAACGCTCTATCCCTACCCCTTCTTCATTTATGACAGTCTATGCGTACAGACCAATGCTGGCGATGAACGCCAAAATTACAGCAACAGGGCCAGTGATCAGACGGGAGAAAAGGATGGCGGGAACGCCAATTTCTACCGTTTCTGGTTCTGCTTCACCAAGCGCCAAGCCTACCGGGATGAAGTCGCAACCAACTTGTGGGTTGATAGCAAACAGGGCGGGCAAAGCGTAGCTGGGCGGGATGGAGCCATTGGCGATGAGGGTGGAGCCTAACAGCGTACCCACGACCTGAGCGATGACTGCACCGGGGCCGAGCAGCGGGGACAAAACCGGGATGGCGCAGATCAGGGAGATAATGATCAAACCAACCAGGCTGCCAGCCATTGGGGCCAAGAGATTGGCAATCCAGTCACCGATACCGGTCTTGAGGATGATACCAATGACCAGGGCGATGAACGCCATGAACGGCAGAATGTTAACAATGACCTGGTCAATTGCTTCACGACCAGCTTGATAGAGAGCACCTACGACGCCGCCGACGCTCCGACCAATTCTTTCCAGAAATTTGTTAATACCTTGCATTTTTCTTCCTCCTTAAAATTAGGCGGTGGCGGCAGCCGTGTCGGATGCGCGTGCCCACATAACGGCCGTAATCCGTTCCGTGACAATACCGCGAATGAAGATGACAACCAGACCAACCAGCAAGTAACGAACAGCCAGCGGTACCACAGAGAGACCTTGGGCTTCGATACCAGCAGCGATACCTAACCAGACGAACAATTCACCGGGGTTGATGTGGGGGAAGATGCCTGTCGGTGGATGTACGTAGGAAACGGCCGCATCGTAAAACGCTGGTTTGTACTTTTCTGGTAGGAACCGACCCATGGTGTAAGCCATTGGGTTGGTGAGGAAGAAACATGACAAGAAAGGCAGCAAAATGTAGCGTACCGGATAATAAACGAGACCATCGCGGGCTGCCCACTCGCCAACTTTGTCAATGCGGTCGGCACCAATGAGGGCGATAAGTGCATTTACAAAAGTGAGCAAGATGATGAGCAGGGGAATAATGCCCGTTGTCAGGCCAACAAAAACCTCTGCGCCTTGTTGAAATAGGCCGATGAACCATTCAGCGGCAGCAACTAAAGCATCCATAATGGAAATACCTCCTTAACACTCCTTGAAAACAAAAATAATTAAAAACGTTTCTCTTCCAAAATAAGACTTGTGTTGAGTTAACCACCTCCTTGTTTAGAATTCACCAAACGTCAAGATACTGAAACTGAGGGTCGAATGTGCTTCGGGCGTCTCTTCCTTAAAGATTGGTGTTGGGAAATCTTAAGCAGGTTCCAACCTGGGGGATGTTGGTACCGCTTCTGATTGACTTTCTTTTCCTTGTCGCGCGGCCAAAAGGTCGCGGCCTGCATTGCCAAAGGCAATGCGTAGCTTGGGGGTTGTGGGAAGACTGTCTTCATTGTCTAATAGCTCTTGCAGCGGCATGCCTATAAGTTCCGGCACAGGACGTAGTCTGGCAAAGACAGTCCAACCTTTAAACTGTTCGGCATGAACGATGATGTTGTTATCATCAATGGTGATGACGGCGTAGGCGCGTCCTTTGTACTGACCGCCACCCTGACCAACGGCCGTTAACCCACCTTTGCGCACCACTTTGAGACGGCCGTAAAATCGCTTCATCTGCAAATAAGCCATGCCAAACTGGGCAATCCACATTACCGCCAGGGCAATAAAGATAAACAGTGCATTCTCGGCAATTACATCAAACATAAGACGTTCTCCTCTATCCAGGCTATCAGCAAACAGATGGATTAGGCTTCAGGTTCTGAGCCTTCTTCAAAATTGCGCTCAACCAATGCCTGAAGCGCGGCCACGGCTTCATTTGCCTGTGGTCCAGTGGCGCTAATGGTTATTTCATGCCCTTGCAAGACTGCCAGCAGCATCAGTTTGAGTGGGCTGGTGCCATTGGCTGGCCCTTTTTCGCGGGTTAGATTTGTCACCTCAACGGTGGCATCATATTGACGGGCAAGTTTAACAAACTGCGCGAGTGGGCGTGCATGTAAACCAGCCTCGTGCTGAACAGTCAGAGTCGTTTCAGCCATGGTCGTATCCTATTTACTTGATGAATTTACTTATGAACGGCCGTTTCTCTTCCCGTACTGTTCCCAATGTTGGAAACAATCTGCCGGTTACTGCTTACTGAGTAACAGGACTTCTTCGGCCGCAGTGCTATCGGTGATTAGGACGTCTATAAAGCCGCCGCGCAGCGCCCCTAAAATTGCAGGCGCTTTCATTTTTCCGGCGGCAACGCCAATTATTTTGCAAGGTGACTTTTTTAATTTTGCCAATTCAACGCCAATAATGCGGTTATGAATGCTCAGGTCTAGAATCTTCCCATTGATATTGTAATGGGTAACACAAATGTCCCCTACCGCGCCTTGCGCTTTTAAGATTTCCAGGTCTTTCGTATCCAAATAACCTGCCCGGAGCATACTGGAGCGTTCTGGAACCACACTGCCAATGCCAACTAGCGCATAATCCGCATTGAGTGCCATTTCCAGCGTAGCGCTAATGCGCTTTTCTCCCAACAGGGCTCGTCGGCCAATCTGATCACTTACCAGCAGCGGGGCATCCAAAGCATGGTGTTGCCCGCCTAAATTATTGGCGATGGTGCGTACAACTTCAGAACCGTCAATTTCGGGGTCGCCATAGCCCAAAGAGCCAATCATTTGCACCACATGCAACCCGGACCGGCTGCGTGGTTGCAGCGCTTGGGCAACTTCGTGGGCAGCTGTGCCCCAAGAAACCCCAAGGACTGCGCCATCTGGTAGTTCCTCGGTTAAAAAGTTGGCACCGAGTTTGCCAACCAGCCGCAAGGTCTTTTGGTAGTTGAGCATACCCCGGTGTGCCACACGAACGTCCAGCAAATTAAAGCAGGAACGCAATTTTTGCTCCAGGGTGTATAAACGCTCTAGGGGGTGTTTAATTGAGATTTCAACAATGCCTTGGTCGCGGGCTTCGGTAAGAAGGCGGGAGATGGCCGAACGAGAGTAGCCAAACCGGCCGGCGATTTGGGCCTGACTCATTCCTTCCATATAGTAAAGATCGGCTACAGTTGCTAAGAACTGCATTCTTTCTTGACCAGGCATTGCGCTAACTTCTTCTCCAAAAAGGTTTGCAGACAACCTGTTTTAGGTGGATTGTCTGCATGCGGCTTGCTTTTGCTGACTCGTACGACTGTTATAACCCATGATTTTCAAAAGGTGTCACAAATTTGCAAAATATTCACATATGTGAAAATGGCGGGTGCGAAACGGCCGTACCCACACCCAGTAAGTTGCTGAAAATGTGTGATAAAGTTGCAAAAAAACATAGTTTTGTTATTATTCTCCACCGTTGCACAGCAAAAATTTTATACATCTGCTGCTTTCCGCTCTTAAACAAGATTTAAGGGCAAAGCTCGCCAGAGTCATTCCAAGGAAAGGAGGTTAGCAACGTGCGAGAGTACGAAGTTACCGTTATTTTTCAGACAAAATTAGATGATGAGGCTCGCGCTGCTTTAGTAGGGCGTGTCTCTGATTGGTTAACCCAAGGTGAAACCGATGCAGACAAACCTGTACAGAACGTCTGGGGTCAGCGTCGTCTTGCCTATCCCATCAAGAAAAATTCTGAGGGATATTACATCCTGTTTGATGCAAAATTGAACCCAGAAAGCTTGTCTGATATTGAACGCAATATGCAATATACAGACGATATATTGCGCTACATGTTTGTACGCAAAGAACAATAATTAGGTCATAACAAAAGATTTAGCGTTGGTTCTTTAATTTTCGTGCAACCGTTAAGAACCCGTTTTAGAACTAAAATTTACAAGTGAACAAAGGGTAATCCCCCCATTGTTGGGAGTGTGTCATGAACAAGGGGCTGAATAAAGTAATGATTATTGGTTGGGTTGATGGCGAACCTGAAGTGCGCGAGACGCCCAATGGCCGACCGGTTGCTTCATTCAGCGTAGCCACTTCTCGCTCTTGGACTTCTTCAGATGGTTCCAGGCACGAAGAAACCGAATGGTTTAACGTGGTCGCCTGGGGCAATTTGGCTGAGATTAGCAGCAAACGTCTGGGGCATGGGCAGCAAGTGTATGTTGAGGGCAGGCTACAAACCCGCAGTTGGGACGACAGCAATGGCCAGAAGCATTTTCGCACTGAGGTCATTGCTCATGAATTAATTGCTATGAATGACAATGGCAATTAATAAAAGATGCTATTTCAAACGATGGGCTTCCCTACTTTTTTAAGAGGATATAAACATGCGTTCCAGAAATCGAACAACAACAACTAGAAAAAGAAGCTGTAGCTTTTGTGTAGATGGTGTTAAGGTAATTGATTACAAGCAGCATGAGATGTTGAGTCGGTACGTGAATGAGTACGGCCGTATCCGTCCGCGTCGCCAAACTGGTACCTGTGCCAAGCACCAGCGTGCCCTGGCTGTGGCTATCAAGCGTGCTCGCCACATTGCCTTGCTGCCCTTTGCAGACGAGTAATCACCCCCGAAAGTTTGACGATGATAAGGTAAGGAGTCGTACAAATCGAAGAAACGATTCCGCAAGCAATGGCCGTTTTTGCGCTAAAAATAAAAAGTTAAAAACGGCCGTTGCCTGAGCCTGTCCTCCCGAGAACACCACTGTTTTCGGGAGGATTTTTGCGATGAATCTTACTCATTGGAGCAATAAATAAATCATGGCAAAGAATAAAGAGACAACAACGACTGATGAGCAGCGCCAATCTCGTAAAGAGGTGCTTTTGGCCCGGAAGCAGGCAGAGCAAACACGCCAAATTCGCTTGGGCATAGCTGTTGTGGGTGGCTTGCTGCTTATCGTTTTTTTGGCGGCAATTATTAGTGAATTGGTAATTGCCCCCAATCGTGCGGTTGCCATTGTGAACGACGAAGAGATTTCGTTGAGCGACTGGCAAGACCGGGTGCGTTTTGAACGTGCCCAGCGCATTATTTTGCTGAATAACCAACTGGAAGCCTTCCAGGGGAATGTGGGCATTGTGCAGCAATTTGCCGGGCAAACAATCAATGAATTGTTTCAAACAGAGCAGTTAGGCCAGGCGGCGCTCAACCAGATGATTGATGAGGTCATTATTCGGCAGGCTGCTGAGGCGCGGGGCATTACGATTACCGACGAGGATGTGCAAACCGAAATCGCGGCGACGTTCAACTTTTTTGATGGAGGGTTGCCGACACCGTTCCCCACTGGCACGGCCACTGTTCAGCCAACCCCGTCTATTACGCCGCTGCCAACGGCCGTAATTACCGACATTGTGCCCACCAACACGCCATCCCCCACGGCAACTTTAGCCCCAACCAGCACGCCCGCCCCTACAGCAACGCCAGTTTCTGCCGAAGCTTTTCAACAAGAGTTTAGCGATTTTATGACTCAGTTTAAAGATTTAGGCGTTTCTGAAGCGCAGTACCGGGAGATTGTGCGCTCGCAGCTTTACCGCGAGCGGCTGCTGGAGGTGCTGGTAGATGAGGATGAGCTTTCTGACGAAGCCATCCAGGCCAGCTTCTTTATCCTTCAATTTGACACCGAGGCGGAGGCAAATGAAGCAGCGGCTTTGGTTGATGCAGGCGATTACCTGACCGTGTGGAATGAAATTCGCAGCTTGCCCCCCGATCCGGCCTCTGCTTCTACGGCCGTTGCCAGCGAAGTGTTGTGGCGGACACAAGATGCAACCACCACAAATCTGGGCGCTGAGGTAGCCGACGCTGCTTTTAGCCTGCCTGTTGGCCAGCCAAGCGAAGTGATCTCCCGCACTGTTGATGCTACGACCACGACCTATTATCTTATTCAGGTTTCTGGACGTGAAGAACGGCCGTTGTCCGCTTCTGAGTACCAAACCTTGCAATTAGAAAACCTGGCAGCTTTCATTGATGAGCAGATTGTGGCAGGTGGTCTTGAGTTAACCGAATATGATCGAGGTCGCACCCCAACAAACCCGGTGCTTGACCCGCTGTTTACCACGCCACCGACCGCTACGCCGCCTGTTGGTGGTTAAACGATTGGCTGACAAAATTTCTTTAACCGCTGAGAACGCGGAGAGCGCAGAGAAAAATAAAGGAGAGAACTCCGCGTCCTCTACGGTAGAAATCTGAGTTTTGTCAGTCAACCAGGTCTAATTCAGAAAGTGCTAAGTAGCTAGAAGATTACTACAATTTCCTTAAGGGCAGGTGCAAACCTGCCCTTATTTGCGTTAATTGGCAGTTTGGGCAAAATCATGCACATGGATGAAGAAACGATCTGGCTGGAAGGCTCTATTTCTGTGGAGGCAGCACTGCGAGGCGGCTGTCGGGCTGTGTTGGCTGTGTATGTACAAGAGGGTAACGGCCGTCGCTGGGAGCGGCGGTTGGGCAAATTGCAGCAGCTAACCCGGCAGGCGCAAGTGCCGCTGGAACTGGTGAATGAGCAATTTATCGCCGAACGAGTTACCGGGCAGTCCCACGGCGGCGTGGTGGCTAAGGTCGGCCCCCGGCAGTTTGTGTCGCTGGAGTCGTTGGTAGTGGGGGTGGAACGGCCGTTCATCGTCATGTTAGATGGCATCGAAGACCCATTCAACTTTGGCCAGGCGCTGCGTTCACTGTATGCGGCAGGCGCGGCAGGCGTGGTGGTGCGGCCACGCAACTGGTTTAGTGCCGCTGGTATTGTCGCCCGCGCTTCGGCTGGCGTGTCTGAGCAGATGCCCATCGCCATTGCCGAAACGGCCGAATACGCTGCCGACACCTATCGCCAGTTGGGCTTGCGTATTGCTGCCACCAGCAACCAGAATGCCGTCTCCCTGTACGAAGCTGATCTAATCGAGCCACTTTTTTTGCTGCTGGGCGGTGAAAAACGAGGCATTACCCGCTCCTTCTTGGCCCAGGCCGATTTGGTTTTGCAAATTCCGTACCAGCAGCCTAATTTTCAGCAGTCGTTGGGCGTTGTGGCTTCGGCAGCCATTGTTGCTTTTGAAGTGATGCGCCAACGGAATAATTTATGACTGAGTTAGAAAATATTGAGAGAGACAAATCGAAAAAATCCGGGTGGAAAACGGCCGTAAATAGCCTCGGCCCTGTGCTTGTCACCTTGCTTACCCTCGGGCTGGTTATCGAAGTTAGCTTCCGGCTGTTTTACCAGCTCATTCCCATCGAGGTGTGTGCCTCAGACCCGATTATCGGCACCTACACCTGCCAGCCTTACTTTGAATATGACAAGCCCGTGCGCATTGGCTACCGCTACATTCCCAATTTTAAGCTGGAAGGGTTGTGGAACCCTGCCAACCCCTACCTGGCCAATTCCGAAAATAGCACCGCGCCCAGCGACCGGGACGACTCGTTTGAATATCGCTTTGTCACCGATGATCATGGTTTTCCCAACGAACCGGCCGTTTGGCAAGACCAGTACGATATTGTGATTGCGGGGGACTCGTTCACCATTCGCACCGCACCCACCACCTGGATTGAGCGGCTGGAACAGCACGCCGGGCAGGAGATTTTGACGCTGGGCGCACCAAGCTGGAGCACGCTGAACGAAGCTGAAGCGATCCGGCAATTTGGCCTGGATAAAAGTCCAACATACGTGTTGCTAATGTTTTTTGAGGGCAACGACATCATTAACACGCAGCAATATTTGGAGCGACGGGATAGCGGGCTGGATTGGCGTGCGTTCGATATGCAGGGTGTTTCCTGGTATCGGCGGCTGCTAACGCCTCATTTTGCGGCTTATTTTTGGCAAAAACTGTTCCCGACGGAGCCAGAAGCCGCGCCTGACTACCGCTATCCGGTGGCAGCCAGCACGGAGGCGGGGCTGATTGAGACGGTGTTTAAGGATATTCATTTGCTGCCGCTGAGTGCCGATTATGAGACATTGGCCGCTTCGGATGAATTTACGGCCGTAAAATCTACCCTCATCGCCCTTAATGAAGAAGTCGCCGCGCAAGGGGCTCAGCTCGTTGTCGTCTACATTCCCAGCAAAGAGCACGTGCTTTGGTCTCGCATTTGGGATCCGGAAGATGTGAACAACGTGCTGGAGCGCACCGTCACCGTTACGCTTAGCAACGGCGATTCTGGCCATTTGCAATGGGAGCCACGTTATTTGAGCTTCGATAAATTTGGCGAAACGAGCCAGGCGCAAGAACGTTTAATGGCCGATTTCACGGCCGAATCTGGCATTCAGTTTCTGAATTTGTCACCCATTTTTTGGGAGCAAAGCATTCAGCAGGGGGAGCTTTACCATTACGGGGACCCACACTGGAACCAGGCGGGGAACGATTTGGCGGCGGATGCTATTTGGGCCTTTTTACAATCGGTGGCTGAGTAAAACACTGTGGGTTTTTACGATTGGTGAGTTTGCGCCAAAAGTAGACGGTAGTTCCCAGGCCGATGACGGTGCCGGAAAGCACAAAGGCAACGGCCGTTGCCGTAAATCCCACATATGATTCAGCTGGAACATTCAGGATGGTGATCACCAGTCCCACCAGCGCCATCACGAGCACACCCCCTACCACACCGCTTAGCGACCCCCAGATGAGTGCTTCGATGAGCGGAGAGGGATGGATGGAAACGGCCGTTAACGCTGACTTCAAAGGCTCTGGCAGCTCCTGTGGCGGAATTTTTGCCCCCATTTGTAACCGCAGAATTGTCCAATTAACCGCCTGGCGCTGAGCAGGGTCGTCAATGCCTCGCAGGGAAAGATACATTTTCTCGTCACGAATGATGACCGAACGCGCACTAAACTCATCTACCAGGCGTGCTTGTAGCAACTGTTCCCTTAGGCCAGGGTGAGAGATGAGCAAAATCTCATGCGCCTCATTCGTAAATGAAAATGGTTGTGTAAGCGTCGTCATACTGTTGAATTATGGTTGCGAGATTAAAGCAGGGTCAACCTGACTTATGGTCTAGCCCTCTCGCCGTTCAGGGGGCAGCGTGTTATAATTTTTTGGCTCTTTTCAAAGCAAACCACAGAAATATTTTGTAATACAGTAGACGAGTTCTCCGTGGTTTGCCCAATCCAAACCAACTCATCCATCTAAAAATTAATTGTATGGAAATCCCCACTAAAGGAGTGAATACGTGAATCTGCACGAATACCAAGCAAAACGGTTGTTTGCCGAACACGGCGTGCCGATTCCCAATGGTGACGTCGCCTCAACCCCGGCTGAGGCGCGCGAAGTTGCCAGGGAATTAGGTGGCAAAGTCGTCGTGAAATCCCAAGTGCTCATCGGTGGGCGCGGTAAGGCTGGCGGCATTAAGCTGGCCAACAGCGCCGACGAAGCCGAAGCAGTCGCTGGCCAAATTTTAGGCATGGATATTAAAGGCTTCCAAGTAAATAAGGTGCTTATTGATGAGCAATCCCCTGGCGGCATTGACCAGGAAATTTATCTGGCAGTTCTTATTGACCGCGCCAAGCGTCGCCCAATGGTAATGGCCTCTGCCGAAGGTGGCATGGATATTGAAGAAGTGAACGAACGCAGCCCGGAAAAAATCTTCCGCGTGCATGTGGAACCAGCACTGGGTGTGCGTGGTTACCAATCCACCTATCTAGCCTCTTCTATGGATTTGCCCCGCGAGCTTTGGCGGGATTTCCACAAAGTGGTGTCTGGCTTGTACGCTTGCTTTGTGGCCAACGACGCATCGCTGACGGAAATAAATCCGCTGGTGATTACGGGCACGCGGAAGTTAATGGCGCTGGATGGCAAAATGTCTATAGATGACAACGGGCTATCTCGGCGGCCAAAATTGGCTGAAATGCGGGATGTTGATGAAGAAACGGCCGCAGAAAAAGAAGCGCGTCTCAATGGCATCAATTTTATTCAGCTGGAGGGCAACATTGGCTGTATGGTGAATGGGGCTGGTCTGGCGATGGCGACGATGGACGTGGTAAAGAAGTTCGGCGAAGAATATAACTGTGCCCCGGCCAACTTTTTGGACATTGGTGGTGGAGCGAAGGCAGAGCAGGTAGCCACAGCGCTGCGCCTCATTTTGTCTGACAAGAGCGTGAAGGCTGTGCTGATCAACATCTTTGGCGGCATTACGCGTGGCGATGAGGTGGCCAAGGGCATTATTGAAGCGTTAGAGCAGGTGAAAACAGACGTGCCGATGGTGGTACGGCTGGCAGGTACAAACGCTGCGGAAGGGATGGCGATTTTGGCGGATTCAGAAATGGAAACGGCCGTTACCCTCTCCGACGCAGCCCAAAAAGCGGTTGCCGCTGCAAAGGGGGCCAAGTAATGAGCATTCTCGTGAATAAACACACACGCCTTGTGGTTCAAGGGATCACCGGACGGGAAGGCACCTTCCACACCACCCAGATGATCGAATACGGCACCAATGTGGTCGCCGGTGTCACTCCCGGCAAAGGTGGCCAATGGTTCAGCACCGATGACAAAAAAGTACCCGTGTTTGATACCGTGAAGGAAGCTGTTGTTGCTACCGATGCCAACGTCTCTCTGATCTTTGTGCCCGCCCGGTTTGCTGTGGATGCCATCTACGAAGCCGCCGATGCTGGCGTAGATTTGATCGTTTGCCTGACTGAGCACATCCCAGTGCTGGATATGATTGCCTGCCGCGCCTACCTGGATACGCTGGATGTGCGCCTGATTGGGCCAAACTGTCCTGGCTTGCTCACCCCAGGCGAGGCCAAAGTGGGCATCATTCCTGGTTCCATTGCCATGCCTGGCAATGTAGGCGTAGTTTCCAAAAGCGGTACGCTCACCTACGAGGTAATTGATGCCTTGACCAAATTAGGCATTGGCCAAACCACCTGTGTGGGCATTGGTGGCGATCCCATTGCTGGAACCAATTTTATTGATGTGCTGGCTTTGTTTGAAGAGGATCCGGCCACCGAGCAAATTGTGATGATTGGTGAGATTGGCGGTAACGCGGAAGAGCAGGCGGCGGCGTACATCGCTCAGCATGTGACTAAACCGGTAACTTCGTTTATCGCGGGTCGCACGGCACCTCCCGGCAAGCGGATGGGCCACGCGGGGGCCATTGTGGAAGGCAAAAGTGGCACGGCCGAAAGCAAAGTAGCAGCATTGCGGGCGGCTGGCGTTCGTGTAGCAGATAATCCCGACGATATTGCCAAAATTGTGGCTGAACGACGGTAATTGGTAATCAGTGAAACAGTAATCAGTATTCAGTAATACACAACTGAATGCTGATTACTAAATACTGACCTACTGTTCACTAGCAATGCGTGTCATTAGCGGAAGCGCCAGGGGAAGCCGTTTAAAGCGGGTGCCAGGGGACTCCACCCGTCCTGTCATGGATCGCGTTAAAGAAAGCTTGTTCAATATTTTGGGCAAGGTGGATGGCGAGGTGTGGCTGGACTTATTTGCCGGAACGGGGCAGGTGGGCATTGAGGCGCTCAGCAGGGGGGCGGCTGAGGTGGTTTTTATTGATAAGGTGCGTCCAGCGATCAAAACTATCGAGGCCAATCTAAAAACAACGCGCTTGCAAGACCGTGCCAGGGTTGTTCAGGCGGATGCGTTTGATTATTTGAATCGGAGTGCGGTTGGGCAGGGGAGCAACGGCCGTTTTCACCTGATCTATGTTGCCCCGCCGCAATATTTGGGTTTGTGGCAAAAAGTGATGTCGGTGTTGGATGAACGGCCGTCTGCCTGGTTAACCCCTGCTGGTATTGTGGCCGTGCAAATTGACCCCAAAGAATATGAACTCCTCACCCTGCAAAATCTAGCTTTGTACGACAGCCGAACCTATGGCAATACCCAACTGTGTTTTTACGAGCAGCGTGCAGACGAATAACTTACTGTTGTAACGTTACCTGAATGACGCATTGAGCAATGATGTTCTGTGCCTGGTTTGCAGCGGACAGGCGAATGAGGTAGGGGCCAGACTGCCACTCGCTCAGGTTTACACTGCCCAAAAATCCTTCCTGCACGGTTTGATCAATCGTGCGACCCAGTAATGAGGCCCATTGCCCACTTGTTTGTGGCCCGTTGGCTTCCAGTGTGTAGTAGCCGAAATCCTCAAAGTTGGCCGTGCCGTTGAATGTGATTGTGCCTGCCACCACAGAACCATTGCGTGGTTCCAAAATGTTTAGCTGCAAAGTACAGCCGACAGAGGGTGTGGGTGGGGGGAGCGGTGTGCCAACGGCCGTTGCTGTCTCGCCAGGCACCGTTTTGTCTGCTGGATTGTCGGCTGGTTCGCCAGGGTTGCCCGCCAGGGTGATGGTTGGCACCAGTGGGGGTGTGGTTGTGGGCTGGCGCGTAAGCAGCGGCGTGGGAGAAGAGAGTGGCGTTCGGAAAATGTCTGGCGTAGGGGTTGGGTCTCGGAATAGCGTTTCTGGCAGGGTGGGGGCAATCTGGTTGTTTACGTAGTAAACGCCACCGATGATTGCGGCCAAAATGATAATGACGATCAATGCGGTATTGCGAATTTGGGTGTTGGTTTCGCGCTCTAAATTAAAAATTGCGACCCGCAGTTGCCGCTGTGCCCGAATGAGTTGGCTAAAGTACCAAAACAGCCCCAGCGTAGCAATGATGTAAATCGGAATATCGTTGTGCAGAATGAAGACGTAAAATTGATCCATAAAAAGAAATTAGACACTAATGACTCTACTGAAAAAACCACAGATTACGCAGATTTTTTACTCTGGACACCTTTGGAGCGGCAATCCAAGATTGCATGCGCCTCTGCTAGACCTTTTTTCAGTGGACTCACTGATAAACATTGAATTACACAGATAATATCCCAAAATCAGTGTTTATCAGTGCCAATCAGTGTCCAATTCAGAAAATGATATGTGGCTCATCGGGGAGTTAGAGCTGTTGCAGAATACCACGCAGCAGGACGGTAAGCTTGGGTACAATTTGCTTGCCCATTTCCATCACCTCTTCATGGTCCAGCACGGTGCCCGGTTTAGGGTCGGGCACGGCCATGTTAGTGATGGAAGAGATACCCATGATGCGCAAACCGGCATGGCGAGCGACGACAACGGTGGGCACGGTGGACATGCCCACTGCGTCTGCACCGACGGTACGCAGGAAGCGCAGTTCGGCGGGGGTCTCAAAGCTGGGACCGGCGACGTAGGCGTAGGTGCCTTCTTGCAGGGTGAAGTTGTTGGATACGGCCGTTTCCTTCGCCAACTTCCGTAATGCCACATCATATGTGCCAATCATGTCCATAAAACGGGGGCCAATGCGGTCATCGTTGGGGCCGCGCAGCGGATTTAGCCCCGCCATACCCAAAAAGTTGATGTGGTCGGTTATGAGCATCAAGTCACCGGGGCTGAAGCTGGCGTTGATGCCGCCCGCCGCGTTGGTGACAATAAGCATTTTGATGCCTAGCGCGTTCATCACCCGGACAGGCAGGGTGATTTGCTCCATGTTGTACCCTTCGTAGTAGTGTGCCCGCCCTTGCTGCACCAGCACCGTTTTGCCCTCTAGGGTGCCGATGACCAACCTGCCGCTGTGTCCCACCACAGTAGATTGGGGCCAGCCAGGAATTTCTTCGTAAGGAATGATGTCTGGATTTTGAATGCTGTTGGCTAACTCGCTGAGGCCAGACCCAAGCACCAGCCCGATGGTAGGTTGGTAATTGGTGCGTTGGCGAATGGCTTGAACGGCCGTTTCTACTTGCTGGGCAGTTTCGGTGGTAGTCATAGTTTCCCCTAAAAATAACAGGCCACGACAGGGCTGCCGTGGCGCACAAACTATAAAATTAGATAGATGGATCTTTAATTGGCAGGTTCGGCTTCTTCCAACTGCGTATAAATTTGGGTTGTCGAAATATTGGCGTGACCCAGCAATTTTTGAACTTCTTGCAAATCGGAGCCGCTGTTGAGCTTATGGGCGGCAAAGCTGTGGCGTAGGGTGTGCGGGGTGACCGCCACACTGAGATCTGCTTCTTTGGCATACGCTTTGATAATGAGCCACAAGCCCTGTCGTGTGAGTTGCTGGCCTCGGTGGTTCAGGAACATAGCCGTTTCATCTTTGTCTTTTACCAGAAACGGCCGTCCTTCCTCCATGTAATTCCCCAAAATATCTTTCGTGTATTGATCAAATGGGAGTTCGCGAACTTGGTCGTCTTTACCCGGGCAATATAGCACCTTATTTTCTAAATCAACATCTGCTAGCTGCAAGGAAACAACCTCTGTTACCCGCATGCCAGTAGAATAAAGCATATTTAGCAATGCCATATCTCTCAGATTTTTAGGAGATTTTTTATTTGCTGGGGCTTGTAGTAATCGATCGACTTCTTCTGACGAAAGCGTTTTCGGTAAGCGTTTCTTCACTTTAGGTGAATCAATAGCGGTTGTTGGATTTTCTTCAATGATTTCATTGGCGCACAGATAATTGAAAAAAGATTTTACGGCCGCTACTTTTCTAGCCACGGAAGATGAGGCGTAAGGCTGTTCCTTCATGTACTCGACATACCCATTGATTTTATCAGCATCGATGGATTGCCAACCAGAAGCATTCTTAATGCTGTTGTTATCCTGCAAGTAGGATACAAATTGCCCTAGATCATTTTTGTAGGCAGCAATTGTATTATTAGAATAATTGTATTCTTGTTGAAGGAACTTTAGGAAGGCGAGCAGCTGTTCTTCCATCGCCACACACTCCTTGCTATGCTCAGATATTTTGGAGGGCTTTTGTTCGTATAGCAACGAGCGTATTTTTGAATGCAGTAAATACGTTCGTCTTACAAAAGGGGTGCCACTCTAAAAATTTTGTTAGTACTGAGCCAGAAAGTGTCAGATGAAATGATATCGGACAACTTAAATTAAGATTATGTAAGTTAAACTAGGCGCATTATAACAATTACTTTTCATAAGATCAAATATAAATCAACATAATGATCAAAACAAGGGTAGGTGATTTGTGCTATACGAATTTTGATCGTCTATCGTAACCCGGTATTGATTTTGGCTGGGGCGTAAAAGATGTTTTGGGCAAAATATTTGAATTGCAGAGGGTTTAGCGGTAAGGCAATAACTGGTATGATTGTGTTGTAACTTTTTGTAGACATTACATTTGTCCCAAAAATCGCACGGTAAGAATATCCTTTAGAAAGGTTGTGTAAAGAAATGAAGAGAGATTCCAAAGATCAAAAAGACGATCTGAAGTTTGAAGCTTTATTTAAGCAGGGGAGTGGGCTGCTGCATCAGGGCAAAGTAAATGATGCCGTTGCTGCGCTTCAGGAAGCGCACGCTCTTGACCCCACCCATTTTGATGCAGCGCTTAACTTAAGCGGTGCGTACATTTTAACAAAGAAATTTAAGCAGTCTGTGAAATTATTGGAGCAACTGTGCGAGCAGTCGCCCAACAATGTAATGGTTTGGACTAACTTGGGCGCAGCTTATCTGGGGAATCCTATTTTGGCGCGTGACGAGGAACAGTTACAAGCAATCGCTGCATTTAAGCAGGCATTGGCGATAGATCCTGCTGCGCCAAATGTAGCTTATAACATTGGCCTGATTTATCGTGATCGTCGCGAGTTTGATTTGGCGATTAGTTGGTTTGAGCGGGCGGTGCGGGCTAACCCAAACGATAAAGATGCAAGAAATTTAATTAAAAAATTGCGCGAAATGAACGGCCGTACCTGACCCATCGTTTATTTATTACGAAACAAACCATTCGTTAGGTGCAGCAGTTTTCCGTAGTACCGTCACTTCGCTCAGCCCTTATTAACTTTGACCTATCATTTTGACAAGGAAAGCGAACAGATGAACATTATGTCTCCCACTTTTTCCCCTTTTGTTTCCCGTATGAAGGCAGAAGCTTTGCCACAAATCTTTATAGATACCTTTGCTTATTATTATGAGCAGCTAAAAACTGGCCAAACCGGGCACATCCCTGAGTCGGAAATTAAGCCTGCGACCAATATTCCCGATGCCGAACAGTTCCCAGAATATTTACAGGAAATTGGTAAGCATTCTTTGGCGAAAACGGCCGTAATCAAACTCAACGGTGGCCTGGGTACCAGCATGGGGCTGGAAAAAGCCAAATCTTTGTTGCCTGTTAAAGAAGGCTTGACCTTTTTAGACATCATCGCCCGGCAGGCGCAACTTGCCAACGTACCCTTACTGTTGATGAATAGCTTTTCTACTGAAGACGATTCGCTCGATTTGCTAGAACAATATCCCGACCTGAACCACGATTTGCCCCACAGCTTTTTGCAGCATAAAGAGCCAAAAATCAGACAAGACAACCTTGCCCCGGTAGAATGGTCCGAAAATCCCGAACTTGAGTGGTGCCCACCAGGGCACGGCGACATCTACGCTGCACTCATGACCAGCGGCACTCTGGAAGCGCTGCTAGAAAAAGGGTATGAATACGCTTTTGTTTCTAATGCAGATAACTTAGGCGCAGTGGTGGATTTGGCCATTTTGGGCTACTTTGTAGATAACGAGGTGCCGTTTATGATGGAAGTGGCTGATCGCACCGAAATGGACAAGAAGGGG
Source organism: Ardenticatenaceae bacterium (assembly GCA_020634455.1). Taxonomy (GTDB): domain Bacteria; phylum Chloroflexota; class Anaerolineae; order Promineifilales; family Promineifilaceae; genus Leptofilum. Next base: position 917,274 of record JACKBQ010000002.1, read on the forward strand.
GGGCATTTGGCCCAACGGCACGACGGTCAGCTCATTTTGCGTGAATCTGCGCAGTGTCCAACGGAAGATACGGCCGCTTTTCAAGACATTCAGCGCTACAAATATTTCAACACTAACAACCTTTGGTTCCACTTGCCCACGCTACATCGGCAGATGCGTGCCCACGACAACCGGCTTGGCTTGCCCATGATACGCAACAGCAAAACGGTGGACCCGCGCGACCCAGATTCCACGCCAGTGTATCAATTGGAGACGGCGATGGGCTCGGCCATTGCCGTGTTTAGCGGGGCGCAGGCCATTCGCGTGCCACGCAGCCGCTTTGCTCCCGTTAAGACCACCGATGACCTGTTGGCAGTGCGTTCCGATGCCTACACGCTCACCGATGATTTTCGCATTGTGGCTGCGAGCGCACGCAAGACCCAAAAGCTCAACGTTGAGCTGGACGGCCGTTTCTACAAATACGTCAGCGATCTGGATGAACATTTTCCACACGGTGCGCCCTCAATGACAGAAGGCCAGAGCCTGATAATCAAAGGCGAATTCTGCTTTGGCAAGGATGTAAAATGCGTAGGCGACGTGCATTTGCGTAACGAAACTGACGTTCTAGTTATCATCCCCGATGGTACTGTGTTGACTGGCCTGCGTCATTATACTGCCTAGCAATTTCACACCATTTGTTGAAGAGACGACACCAACTGTCGTTGACCACCTAAAATCCACAGATTGCACAGATTTCGCAGGTTAAAGCCAAATCTGTGTAATCTGGGAAATCTGTGGATTATTTTCACAGGAGCCTTTTTTCATTGTAGAGCAAGCGGAATGCATGGAGGTTATAAAAATCTCTGCATTCTCCGCGATCTCGGCCGTAAAAAAACGGCCGTCCTCACCAATTCTTTGGCAAAAATTCGCGGTGCTCTCTGGCTGGATGTGATACAATTGTTTGCATGAGCCAATCTCTTGTGGTTATTGGTGGTGGGTTAGCTGGAACAGAAGCAGCGTGGCAACTAGCCGAACAGGGCATACAGGTAAAACTGTATGAAATGCGCCCAAAGCGGCCAACGCCGGCTCACGTTACCAATCATCTTGCCGAACTGGTGTGCAGTAATTCCCTCGGCTCCATGCTACCGCATAAAGCGCCTGGCTTACTAAAGGCGGAACTGCGTGGCTTGGGTTCGATGATTTTGGCTTGCGCGGTAGAAACGGCCGTTCCCGCTGGGACCTCGCTCGCCGTAGACCGTGATAAATTTGCCGAACGGGTCACCGCAAAAATAGAAGCCCATCCCAATATTGAACTGATTCGTGAAGAACTGACGGCCGTACCCATCGGCCCCACCATCATCGCTAGCGGCCCACTCACCTCGTCCGCACTCACCGCCAGTATTAGCCAGCTCTCCGGGGAAGATCACCTCTACTTTTACGATGCTGTCTCTCCCATTGTGGATCATGACACCATTGATTTAAGCATCGCTTTCCGCCAATCCCGCTACGACGACGGCCAGGATGAAGGGGATTACATCAACTGCCCTATGACCAAGGATGAGTACGATCGTTTCTGCGATGCGCTGTTGGCAGCTGAAACAATCACCCTCAAGCATTTCGAACAGGAAGATCCCCATTTTTTTGAAGGCTGTATGCCGGTAGAAGTAATGGCTCAGCGAGGGCGCAAAGCGTTGGCCTTTGGCCCGATGCGGCCTGTTGGGTTGATTGATCCAAGGAGTGGGAAACGGCCGTATGCCGTCGTGCAATTGCGCCAAGATAATCTCATCGGCTCCCTCTACAACATTGTCGGCTTCCAGACCAACTTGAAGTGGGGTGAACAAAAGCGCGTGCTGCGTCTCATCCCCGGCCTGGAAAAAGCCGAATTTCTGCGCTATGGCATGATGCACCGTAACACCTACATCAACGCCCCTCATCTGCTTCAACCCACCTTGCAATACCGTGGCCGCGCCGACCTTTTCTTTGCCGGGCAAATTATTGGCGTAGAAGGGTACATGGGCAATGCCGCCACTGGCCTGGTGGCCGGACTCAACGCCGCACGGCTACTCAAGGGCAAAATGCCCGTCATCTTCCCCACCAACACCATGCTGGGAGCGTTGTGCCACTACGTTACCCACGCCAGCATGAAAGATTTTCAGCCGATGAAGGCGAATTTTGGTTTGTTTGAGCAGCCTCAACACCAAATGCCCAAAGCAGAGCGATACCGCTGGTACAGCGACCGTGCGCTCACCGCCATGCGAAGATTTGCCCGAAACAATGATATTTTGTACGATCGCACCATTGCCGAAGCCAATTTGGCCGAGGAAGTCGTTGTGTTGCCAGGAGAAACCAGTTGACCGAGAATTTGAAGCTGTGGCTGCGCCAACAATCGGCTATGCTGTGTGCCGTCACCCTGAACCGGGCACCCAACTTGCTGGTTGATGAAGACGATCTGATAGAGTTTCTGTCAGTATTGGTGAGCAGCGTTGGCTCTTTGCCAGAATTACAGCTTGCTTCCGTGCAATCCTGGGCGCTCATAGCTATTGGGCATGATGCCCCGGCGGCGTATGACTGGATGGTTTTGCTGCGTGTGTTGAAGGAGCAAATCGGCCGTAGCCTGGTAGAACAACTCCCCGCAGAAGATGCACTCACGGCCTGGCGACTGATTGATGATGTACTCATCTACGCTATCATCGAAGCCACTCAGCTAGCATCCGACATGCAGCGGTCTGAGCTGCTAAACCACATGTCTCAGCTCCGCAGCCAACAAGAAAAATTCAAGGAAAGTAAAACCAAGTTCATCGCCGTGGCCGCCCATGAGCTAAAAACCCCACTCACCATTTTGGAAGGCTACACCAATATTCTCAAGGCGGAGACGCAAAACGAACCACAACTGAATATTTACCTGGAAGGGTTAGGCAATGGTTTCCGTCGTATGCACGAAATTATTGGCGATATGCTGGATGTTTCATTGCTAGATTTGCGCACGGTGGAGCTAAAATACCAGGAAATCAACCTGGAAAAAACGGTGCTTTTGGTGGCGGATAGTGTAGACCGTTATTACATGACGCGCCGGGTTGATCTGAAAATTGTGCCATTTGAATTTGATAGCAGCACCTTTGGCGACCCGGAAAAGCTGAAAAAAGCGCTCACCAAAATCCTCATGAACGGGCTGAAGTACACGCCGGACGGGGGCGAGGTGGTGGTTACTGGCAGCCTGGTGCGGCAGGATGAAGTGACTGATGAGTTAGCAGGTTTTGTGGATATTCAGATCATGGATACGGGTATTGGCATTGATACGGAAAACCTGGAATCTATTTTTGAGAAGTTTGGCAGTATTGCAGATGCCAGTCTGCATTCATCTAGTAAAACCAAATTTAAGGGGGGGGGGCCTGGGTTAGGGCTGCCCATCGCGCGGGGCATTGTGGAAGCGCACGGCGGGCGTGTTTGGGCAGAAAGCCCCGGCTGCGATGAAGAAAATTGCCCTGGCAGCACTTTCCACATTGAGCTGCCTATCTGGTTGGAACCACCTGACTTTCAGGCGTAATTTTTCCCGACATTATTGGTAAAGGTGAAATACATAATGGACATTTCTGTAGAGATTGTCGTGACGGATGTGGCGGTTTATCCAGACCGAGCGCGTGTTTCCGGTGTGGGTGAGTGTGAGCTGACAAGTGGACGGCATCGCCTGTTGGTGCCTGGTTTGCCGCTAACGATGGACAGCAATTCAGTGCGGGTGCGTGGGAGTGGCTCGGCCAAAGTACGGCTGCTGGGTGTGGAGGTGACGCGCCAATTTTTTGAGGAAGCTCCACAGGAAGCGGTCCGCGAGCTGGAAAACCAAATTGAGGAAGTGCAGGAATCTTTGCGGGCGTTGGAGGATGAGAAGGCGGGTTGGCTGGCGCATGGCGTTTATCTGCATGGGATTCGTCAGGCTACGGCCGAATTTGCCAAAGGTCTCTCGCGGGGCAAAACGACTGTAGCAGAGCAGCAGCAGGTGATTACTTTTTTGCAGGAACAGGACGCGGCGATGCGTACGGCCGTTCGCCAACTTGATCAGAAGCAAAAAACAGTGATGAGACGGCTGCAAAAGCTACAGCAAGAGCTGAAGCAAATCAAGAGCAGCAAGCAACCACAGCAGTACCAGGCGCAAATCGAAGTTGAAGTTTTGCACGACGGCCGTTTCCAACCCGAAATTAGTTATGTGGTGAACCAGGCTGGGTGGCAGCCGCTGTATGATATTCGGTTGGTGGAGGAGAACGGCCGTACTTCCCTGGAACTCAACTACCTGGCCCAAATTACCCAGCGAACCGGGCAGGCGTGGGAGCAGGTGAATTTGGCGGTTTCTACGGCGCGTCCGGCGCTGAACCAGCAATTGCCTGAGATGCACCCCTGGTACATTCGCGAATACCAGCCCCCTGTGCCCCAGCCGCGCCCGATGGTGCGGGCTGCCGCGCCGATGGCCGCCAAGATGGAGATGATGGTAGCCGATGCCGCGCCAGCGCCAGAGCCGGAGGCTGAAACATTTGCAGCAGAAACGGTGACAGCGACGATTGAATCAGAGGGAACGGCCGTTACCTTCAAAGCCCCTGTCCAGATAAACATTCCCAACGACGGTTCCCCCTACAAAACCACCTTGCAGCAAATTCGGCTGGAGCCAAAATTAGATTACCTCACCATCCCCAAGTACAGCGATGCGGCTTTCCGACGGGCAACCGTAGCGTACACCGAATCTGGCCCACTGCTGCCTGGCACTGCCAGCCTGTTTGTGGGCGAGGAGTACATTGGGCAGACGCAAATCAAGTTTACGGCGCAGGGGGACAAGTTGGAACTGCTGCTGGGTGTGGAGGATCGCATTACGGTGGAACGCAAGCTGGCGCGGCGGGATGTGGATAAAAAGCTACTGCGTGATCAGCGACAGTTGCGTTATGGCTACACCATCGCCGTGAAGAATTTGCTCACAACCTCGGCGCAAGTCGTCGTCAAAGATCATATTCCGGTTTCGCGTCATGAGCAGATCAAGGTAAAATTGGATGACGTACGGCCGCAACCCACTGAGCAAACTGACCTAAACCTGCTAGAATGGCAGCTAAACTTGGTTAGTGGCGCTGAACAGACCGTGCGCTACGATTACACGGTTGAGCATCCACGCAGTTTGCAGGTGGTGGGTTTGCTCGACTAACTTTTTACGTGAAATAGTTTTCGGGAGACTGGAGATTAGAGATTGGAGATTAAGTAAATCTCCAGTCTCCAATTTCCCATCTCCACTTTCGGAGGCAGTTATTTCCCCACAATTTTATGAAACCGCTCAACCTAAAGAACGCGCTTTTTTGGTTGGGGCAGAATTGAAATTTGGACGGCCGTTACTTCCCGTAGAAGATAGTTTACTGGAGCTGCAACGGCTGGCCGATACCGCTGGCCTCAAAGTGGTCGGGCAAACCATCCAGCGCTTTGATCGCCCCGACAGCGCCACTTATATCGGTTCGGGTAAAGTAGAAGAGGTCAAGATTCTCATTGAAGAGCTAAATGCAGGCGTGGTGCTGTTTGACGATGAGCTGACGCCCCGCCACCAGCGCGAGCTGGAAAAAGCGTTTGGCGAAGACGTGAAGGTGATTGATCGTACCGCGCTCATTTTGGACATTTTTGCCCAGCACGCCCAAACGCGCGAAGGCAAGCTGCAAGTTGAATTAGCCCAGCTGGAGTACCGTGTGCCCCGCCTTACCCGCATGTGGACCCATTTGGCCCGACAGGCAGGCGGTCGTGCTGGTGGCATGGGCGGTGGCGTCGGCTTGCGCGGCCCTGGTGAAACTCAGCTGGAAACTGATCGGCGAGAAATTAATCGGCGCATCTCATACATTAAAGAGCAGTTGGAAAGTGTGCGGGCGCACCGTGAGCGGCATCGCGCCAAGCGGCAACAGACGGAGCTGCAAGTGGTGGCTATTGTTGGCTATACCAATGCGGGCAAATCCACCCTGCTCAACAAGATCAGCGATGCAAATGTGCTTTCTGCCGACATGCTGTTCGCCACGCTGGACCCAACCACGCGCAAGGTGGACATGCCTGGCGGACGTGAGTTGCTGTTCACCGACACGGTGGGCTTCATCCAAAAACTACCCACCAACATTGTGGCGGCTTTCCGCGCGACGCTGGAAGAGATTACGGAGGCGGATTTGTTGTTGCATGTGGTGGACGCGACGCATCCCAATGCGGCGGCGCAAATGGAGTCGGTGGAGGACACGCTGGCGGAGCTGGAGGTGGATCATCTGCCGACGGTGGTGGCGCTGAACAAGATTGACCAACTGCCTGAAGGAGCAAATCCGCGCGAGATGTTTGATTTGCCCTACCCGGTGGTGCCGGTTTCGGCCGTTTCTGGTGTGGGTATTCCAGAACTGCTGGTGGCGATTGATGCGGCGATGGTGCGCTATTTGCAGCCGCTGACAGTGATGCTGCCGTACAAACGGGGGGATTTGCTCTCGATGATGTATGCGCGTGGCCAGGTGGATGGCGAGGAGCATACGGCCGAAGGGGTGATTGTATACGGCCGTTTGCCCAAGCGTCTGGTACCTTATTTTGAACCTTACATGAAGGGACAGCAGGTAGCCGATGAATGATTTTTTAGATAAGTTAAGCGAGTTTTTTAACAAATATCCTGGACTGTTGCCGTTAGTGGGGCTGGGTCTGATCATTCTCAATCTGGTTTTGCAGTTTTTCCCTGGCAACTGGTTTGTTGATGGCAATCTTTTGCTGCACGTTGGCATTATTCTTAGCTTGATTGGGCTGTTGTTGATACGGCCGTTAACCTGAACCAGTAATTAGTAAACGGTAATCGGTGAACGGTAATCGGTAAGCCTGACTGTTCACCGATGACGGATAACCGATTACCGATTACCGACATTTCTCCACCCGTCACACAGTAGGTTGCACCACATGATTCCCATCGAAACTGTTGCCCAAAACGGCCGTGTCCAGGCAGCGCTTACCCAATTCCCCGAACGAGTTGCCGAGATGGTGGCTCAGGCAATTGCTATCCAGCAAATCCCTTCGCCCACCTTTGCCGAAGCGAAACGGGCAGCATATGTAGAACAGCAGTTTGCTGAACTGGGCTTGTTCGATGTGAGCCAGGATGAGTTGCACAATGTGTACGGCCGTTTCCCCGGTAGCCAGCCGCAAAACCATGCGCCCGTCATCATCTCAGCCCACAGCGATACTGTTTTCCCCGCGGAAACCGATCTCACCATTCGGCAAGAAGGCAATGTAACCTACGGCCCTGGCATTGGCGACAATTCTATGGGCGTGGCGGGTTTAATTGCCCTGGTGGAGGCTTTACAACGCTGTGAGATACGGCCGTTAGCCGACATCTGGTTTGTGGCAAACGTGGGCGAAGAAGGCCTGGGCGATTTGCGTGGGATGCGGGCCGTTGTGGAACGATTTGGTGGCGGATCGATTTATCTGGTAGTGGAAGGCGGCCTGTTTGGCCAAATTTCCCATCAGGCGATTGGCGTGAGCCGCTACGAAGTAAGCTTTCAAACCGCTGGCGGGCATTCGTGGGGCAACTTTGGCCAGCGCAGCGCCATTCACGAACTGGGTAAATTTGTTGCCGCAATTGACAAGATAAAAGTGCCTGCTCGCCCCAAAACCACCTACAACGTTGGTGTCATCGAAGGCGGCACCTCGATTAACAGCATCGCCCAATCGGCCAAACTGCTGCTCGATCTACGCTCCGAATCGCCAGGACACCTGGCTGCTTTGGTAGCCGAAGTGGAGGGGCGGGTAGCCAATTGGCAAACCCAGACCGACGTGCAGATTGAGATGAAGCAGATTGGCAGCCGTCCGGCCGGACAATTGGCTCGTCATGCACCGCTGGTAAAGCAAGCAGTGGCCGCGCTGGGACACGTAGGGTGTGAAAAAATAAATTTTATTGCCAGCAGTACCGATGCAAATATTCCGTTGAGCTTGGCATATAGGGCCGTTTGCATCGGTCTTACAGAGTCGGGCAATGCGCATCGGCTGGATGAATATATGGACAGCACACAATTGCCCGCTGGCATGGGCCAACTGCTGCTGCTGACGCTTTCGGCGGCTGGCATCTAACCGCTATTTCCATTTCGCTGAACATAATATATTTTGGAGTAAACCATGAATTTTGAACTGAATGAAGAACAGCGCGAATTTCAACATATTGTGCATGATTTCGTGGCCAAAGAGCTAAAACCGATGGCTCGCGAGACGGACGAGACGGGTGAATTTAACTGGACGGCCGTTAAAAAAATGGGGCCTATCGGGCTGTTGGGTCTTGAAGTGCCAGAGGAATTTGGTGGTGCGGCCGTGGATGCCGTCAGTGCGGCCATCGCCATTGAGGAGCTGGGTTGGGGCTGTGGTTCCACGGCGCTGGCCGTTTCAGCACACAACGGGCTGGCGCTGGGGCCAATGGTGAAATTTGGCAGCGAGGCGCAAAAAGCGCACTGGCTGCCGCCGCTGGCAACTGGCAAAGGCAAGCTGGCCTGTCTCTCTCTCACGGAGCCGGGGGCAGGTTCAGATTTGCAAGGCGGGGTGCGTACAACGGCCGTAAAAGAAGGCGACTCCTGGATCATTGACGGGGCCAAAATGTGGATGACCAACGCTTCCATCTCCGATGTGATGGTGGTGCTTGTTCGCACCGATCCGGCCGGTGGCAGTCGCTCACTCAGCCACATTATCGTACCCACAAACACGCCCGGCATTGCCATTGGCCCCGCCGAAAAGAAGATGGGGCTAAAAGGCTCGCCCACCCACGCCGTGACGTTTGATGAGGTGCGCGTGCCGTTAGAAAATTTGCTAGGCCCAGAAGGACGTGGCTTGCAGCAAACATTGGCAACCCTCGATAGTGGTCGTGTGGGTATTGGGGCATTGGCTGTTGGTTTGGGGCAGGCGGCTTATGAAACGGCCGTAAACTATGCCCACGAGCGCGAAACATTTGGCAAACCCATTGCCCATCACCAGGCGGTGCAGTGGATGCTGGCAGATGCCGCCACTGAGCTGCAAGCCGCCCGCCTTATGGTTTATTGGGCAGCTTCGCTAAAAGGGGCGGGTGTGCGATACACCAAAGAAGCGGCGATGGCAAAACTCTTTGCCACCGAGGTGAGCGAGCGCGTTTGCCGTAACGCCATTCAGATTCACGGCGGCTACGGCTACAGCAGTGAATTCGAGGTGGAGCGCATGTACCGCGATACCCGCCTGATGACCATTGGTGAAGGTACCAGCGAAATTCAGCGGCTGGTTATCGCTCGTCACATTTTGAATTTGTAACCAAACAGACCACTTTAAAAGGTAAAGGCTCCACCTGAAAATGTTTCGGGTGGAGCCTTTTTTATTACCTGGAGGCTTTTGAGGTTTTTAGATAATTTGCCTGCTAATTGAAGTTCACGCGCAAGTTGTAAGTAGTGTTGGTGATAGGTGAGCTATACACGCGGATGTAATATTTGCCTGCGCCCAGCGTGATGTTGATTGTTTTTGTGGCTGAGGCTGATCCATTGTTTTGCAACAATGTTAACCCACTGCTGCAATTGCCACCATACAGAATGAGTTGCCCACTAGCTGGCTCAAAGCTGGAGAGTATGATGGAGATGTTTCGCTGGCTGGTGAGGGTAATGCTGTACCAATCTTCCTGGTCGTCGGCCGTAAACTCATAATCCAGGCCGGTGCCCAGGCTGTATGCCTGGCTACAATTGTTGTTTGGCTCGACGGGTGGGTAGTTGTCAAGCAGCAGAGGCAGGTACACATACTGAATGGGCAAGGGGGATACATTTACTGTGATGGTAGCTGTATCAACATTTCCACCTCGGTCTCGCACTTCTACGGTGAGGTTAAAGGTGGGTATGACATCGGCGTTTAACTTACTGGTGTCTGGTACGGTAATACGGCCGTTGCTGCTGTTAACGGTAAAAACGGAGCCTGTGTTGCCACCAATGATGGAAAAGATTAACTGATCGCCACTGGCCAACTCGGGGTCTGTAGCGATTACAGTTCCAACGAGTACGCCATTATTTGCCCCCTCATTTACAAAGAACGAGGCGTTGTTGGCAGTGGGGGCTTCATCGAATAGATTGTTGAGGTTGATGGTGACGGAGGCGGTGTTGCTCAGTGCTGGTAGCATCCACCCCGTGTCCGTAACGATGATGCCAAGCGTAAAGCTTGTATTTGTTTCGAAATCTAGTTGGTTTGAATTGGCTACAGTAATTTGGCCGTTGTTGCTAATGGCAAATGCGCCGTTGGTATTGCCCGTCAGAATATCAAAGACGAGATTCCCTTGATCGGCGGCGTCTGGATCGCTAAAGGTAACGGTGCCAACGGCCGTTCCATTGCTGCTGTTTTCGTTAATGGCGAAGGTAGCATTATTGACGGTGGGTGGTTCGTTAAGATCGTTGAGGTTGATGAAGACGGTGGCGTTTACGGCCGTATTTACCCCATCGTCCACGGCTACGGTAAGCGTATAAGCAGGTGTTGTCTCAAAATCCAGCTCATTGGTGTCGTTTACAATCACTTGACCTGCGGTATCCACAGCAAACGCGGCATTGGGATCGCCTGCAATTTTGTTGTAGTTCAGAGGTGCGCCTTCTGGGTCGGAAGCCAGCACATTACCCACAACGATGCCATTGCCCAGGTTTTCATTCGGCATATAGGTTGCATTGCTGGTGACGGGTGGTTCGTTGACATTGGTCAGATTAATGACGACTTGCTCGGTATCCGCTGCTCCTGGAGTGTCTTTCACCTGAACAGTAAGCGTGTAAGTGGTGGGTGGCGTGTCAAAATTAAGTAGGCTGCCGTTGGCTACCACAATTTGTCCGCTGCTTGCCCCGATTCCAAATGCACCACTGCTGTTTCCCGCGATAATCGTGTAGGTTAAGATGTCCCCTGCGCCGAGGTCTTCATCGGTTGCCGTGATAGGGCTGCCTACTGGGGTGCCGTTTGCGCTGTTTTCAGGAACTGAAAATGGGCCAGCGGGGGAAAGCACGGGCGGATCGTTGGCATCGGTTAGGTTAATGATTACTTGTGTGGTGTCTGTCAGCGTGCCACTATCTTCCACCTCTATGGTAAGTGTGAAAGTGGGTGTGGTTTCAAAGTTGAGCTGGGTGACGTCATTGACGGTAAGTTGTCCGCTGCTTGACCCGATTCCAAATGCGCCACTGCTATTCCCCGCGGTAATTGTGTAGGTTAAGATGTCCCCTGCGCCGAGGTCTTCATCGGTTGCCGTGATGGGGCTGCCTACTGGGGTGCTGTTTGCGCTGTTTTCAGGAACTGAAAATGGGCCAGCGGGGGAAAGTACAGGCGGATCGTTGGCGTCGGTTAGATTAATGATTACCTGTGCGGTATCGGTAAGTGTGCCACTATCTTCTACTTTTACGGTAAGTGTGAAGGTGGGGGTGGTTTCAAAGTTGAGCTGGTTGGTATTGGTGACGGTGATTTCGCCACTGCTGTTGCCAATGGCAAAGGCAGCAATCGGATCGCTGGCGGTGATGGTGTAGGTGAAGGTGGTGTCACCAGTATCGGGATCGGTGGCCACGAGTGTGCCGACTGAAGTTGTATTAGGACTGTTTTCTGCCAGTGGGAAGGTGTTGTCAGCGAGGGTGGGGGCTTCATTTACATTTAGGACGTTGACGGTGATTACGGCCGTATCCGTAAGCGTCCCTAAATCTTCCACCTGTACCGTAAAGGTGAGACTGGAATTGGTCTCAAAATCGAGCGGGGTTGGGCTGTCCACGGTGACGATACCATCGCCGCCGCCGACAGCAAACGGATTGCCAAAATTGCCGCCGACAATGCTGTAAGACAGGCTGTCTCCAGCATCTGCATCCGAGGCGACAATGGTGTCAACAAGGATGCCCGTTGTGCTATTTTCAGGAACTTCAAAGATCTGGTCTAGCACCACCGGGATTTGGTCAAAAACGGGGGTGATAGTAATGACAAATGTAGTTTGCGCAATTGTGTCGGTAATCGTTTCCACCGTAAAGTCAAAACTGTCTCCTAAAGTTTCACTGTCATCATGCGTGTAAACAAGCAAGTTGTTATCAATGTCTGCCTGGGTGAATTGCGCTGTGGGTGTAAGCGTGACGCTATTTAAGGCTAAGAGGCCATTGGCGGGGGTCGTTACCAGGGTGTAAGTCAAAGTTTCCCCGATTACATCCGGATCATCTGCCTGGAGCAGGCTGTTGGTTATGGTGCCGCTGGCAGCTTCACTAACGGTTAACCCCTCGTTAAATGTCAGTGTGGCTGCTGCTAAGACTTTGCCCAGCCAGACAATTGACAGGCTGGCAGCAAGTAGCACAGATAAAATAGTTAGAACACGTTTTCTCCGCATACCGATACTCGGCTGATACTTCTTGTTATTGATTGCCCGACAATCAATAACCTAAACCCCTGATTTCCCTATCCTCCAGGTGGTGGCGGTGGTGGGGTAAACGTTGGGGGTGGTGAGGTTGGTTTTGGGTTCCCGCCACCAGGCACTGGCGTGGGTGTAAAAGTCGGTGTTGGTGTGTTAGTCGGTGTTGGCGTAGGTGTATTTGTGGGGCGTACCGGAATTGTAGCGGCAACCGGAACGTTTTGGCCATTTGTATCGCCAACCCAGCGACAGGCGATGGCCGAAACCCAGCCCCGGCTGCCGTTATCTAGCACCACATTATACCATTCCCCGCCTGCATCCTGGCCAATAACAGTTAAAATTGTGCCTTCATATACAAAGCGCAAGATGGGATAGACAACGCCAGGTCCCTGGCGTAAGCTAGCTGAACTGATAAATATTTCGACCTGTGGCAACGGCGTTGGAGAGGGGGTGTACGTTGCTGTGGTGGTAGCGGTAGGTGTTGGTGTAAAGGTAGGTGTTGTAGGGGATGGTTTTATGGCAATGCGCCGATTGTTGCTGGTGGCCACATCTCGGTTTGTGGCTAAATCCTCCAGAACAATGTGCCATTCGGAGATGGCGTTGCTACTGCTGTTGGGCAGCAAAGTTTGCAAGCTGTAGGTGCCATCTGCGGTGGGGGTGCTAATGCTACCAAGCAGGGAACGGCCGTTTTCAGTAATAAGGTAAACAGCGAACCGCTGATTTTCTTGCAGGCCGTCTGCCCAACTCCAACGGAAATTGGCGGCTTCGCCTGCCATAAACTCTGTGGCGTCGGCGGGTGCAAGCAGGTTGATGTTGCTAATTAACACGGTGCTGTCCAGAGGATAGGCAGCAATGGCCGTATCGCTGGTTGGTTCTGCCAGGGAGGTGGCTGGTAGTTGAATTGTGGGTGTGGATTGCGCGCTAGTGGCATCTGGATTGCTGGCGATGGGTACAGCCGTTGGATTTTCAGCTTGATTGCGAGCGTTGGCCCAAACGGCAAAGCCGATGAGGCCAATGAGGATAGCCACCAGTGGCAGCAGCAAAATGGCTCTGGAACGGCGAGATTTAATAGGAGGAAGAACGGCCGTGTCACCACGTGTTTGATGTACCAACATTCGCTCGTTTTGAATAGCTGAGTCAACTGCATCTAAAAATTCCGTAATGCTTCCAGGGCGTCCCCACGGCTGTTTGCGCAAGCTTTTTTCAATTAAATCATAGGTTTGGCGGGTGAGGTCTGGGCGTTTCTGTTGCAGGATACTGTTTTGAGAGCTGAATGATTGCGAGAAAGATGCCCAAGCAGAACCGGGTTCTGGCGGGTGCTCGCCAGTCAGAATTTCATAAAGAATGGCACCCAATGCATAAATTTGGCTGCGACTGTCTACCGGCCTGCCTTGCTGGATTTCTGGGGCAACGTAGGGAGAGTGAACATCCGTTTTGGCTTTAACGACCGTACCGTTTTCTATTGCCGGAATCCCTAAATCAACCAACACAACATTGCCATTTTGTTCTAGCTGAATATTGTCTGGCGATAAATGATAATGATAAAGATCCAATCGCTCTGCCAATTCTAACGCTTCAGCCAATTGGCGGACAATTTGCAGCGCATAAATGCTGTTGGCTGGGGCTGTTTGCTCAGAAAGCTGCGCTAACCGTTGGCGAAGGCTGATGCCGTTAATTAATTCACGGGCAATATAAGGCCGCTTATTGGGGGTGATGCCAATTTGATGGACTTGAACGATGTTGGGATGTTTAATCTGTGAAACCTTATTCATTTTTTCAATGAACTGATCCACATAGTGCTTTTTGGTGTTGAAAATTGGCAGGAGAATTTCAACCGCCACCTGGCGATTTTCGTCAACATCCATTGCCCGATAAAGATCGGTAACGGCCGTCTGCGTAATGTGCGCTTCTAACCTATATTGATCAATAAGTTGATCGTACAAGTTGGACGGCTTCGCCTGTTCTTTTGGGATTTCCATCCGTTTCTAAAAAATTATTTATTGTACAAACTTAGCTTAAACATTATAGCCCAAGATTCATACAAGCTGAAATCATTCACTATTTCGCGCGAGTAGTGTGTGAGGCAACGTTGTTCGTCGGCTTGTGCAAGGTAAATTAGATTAAGTTGTGGGCAACTCTCTTCCTAAAAACATCGAGTCAATTCCCAAAATTGACCCACTGCTCCCACAATAAACATAAGTACACTTATTGACCCTATCATAATGGTCAAAAGTTTCAAACATTCTTACGAAAACTCTAGGTAATAATCAGCAACAAAGAGGTATTTTCAGGATATAAGGTTAGAGGGGAGAGCTTTGTCGGTTTTGACCATTAAACAGGTTGACATGGCGATGGCCGGGGAAGAGTAAGCATTGCATAGAGAAATTGCTGGCAGATTCTCTACGACTGTAGTTCGGTGTATGGCTTCAGGCGAGGGTGCGTTATTTTGCTGCCGATTGGCACGACCGCGCATGAACATGAGGGCCAGCAAAAGCAGGAAAAATAGCACAATAGCTGGCAGCAGCACCTTACGAATCTTAGGTTTCATCAAAAATAAGGGTGCTTTTTTCCAGAGTGGCAGTGGTGGTGGTGGCGGGGCAGATTCTGCGGCAATGGCTTTTTCGATAGCTTCAATCTGGTCATTGATCGTTTCGTAACGACTCCATTCTTTTTGCCATAAGCTGTTTTGAACGGCCGTATACGTAGCCTGGGTTAAATCTGGGCGAACATTGCTTAGCGGAATCTCTCGGGTAACCCGGTTTTGTTCAAAAATGTCCCACTCAGAAACAGGCAGCGCAGGTTTATGGCCAGCTAGCAGGTGGTAAAGTAAAACGCCTAGCGAAAAAATATTGCTGCGCCCAGACAATGCTTTGCCGGCTTTTTGCTCCGGCGATTGATAATCGAGCTCTTTTGCTGGCATTTCCTCGATGAGTGAAGAAATAGGAGGCGCTGACGGGACCGCTAAATCTAGCAAATATGCCTTGCCATCATCACCTAAAAAAATATTTTCTGGTCGTAAATCATGGTGGAACAACCCAGCAGGGTGCGAAATGCGCAAACTTTCGGCTATTTGTTTGACCAGTGTTAATTTTGTAATGCTATCAGTTTGATCGGTTTTTTCGGGAGGAGGGGGCATCTTTTCCATTTTTTCAGCCAAAAATTGGCCGGAGTGGAAAGGCAGCACGGCGTACGGCCGTTTCCCATCACTTCCAAAATCTATCACAGGTAGTAAAGCCTCATCCTGCAATTGGGATAATGTATCGGCACGCCGTAGAAAGCGCTCTGCTAAATCGGCCGTTTTCGTTGCTTCTTGCTGTAACGTAACCAAAAAAACAGACTTGTTGGCTTGGGTATCTTGCGCCAGAAAGATGCATGTCGCAGCTTGCTGTACCAACACCTCCTCTAGCAAATAATGGCTTATTTGATTATCGGTTTTTTGATTACGTGTAGATGCCATAAGTCAATATGGGTTTGGCGTTTCTGCTTTAGCCTGGGCTTGTAGCAAACAAAGCGGCTATGCAAAAAACTGGTTGCTTGCGTTGTAATTTTTGTCGCAAAACGCATGAACTGCTACTGGCGTCGAGATAGCAACGAAGCAATTATACACATTATCTTTTTGCCTTAAAGTAATCGCTAAACAGGCTATTGGGTTTTCATGAGTGAAAGGGTGCGATTTTCGCTGGCGAGCAGTGGCTGGTCTATATTTTGCCATTGTAGTTGTACTTGCCAAACGGCCGTTTCACCTTCAGTTACAACATCCGTCATGTCTAACACAATTTGGTACGCCGTACCAAAATTAGGTGCGCGAAGGCTGCTTGCCGCCAAAATCTCTGCGTTTTCGCGAAGCGTAAACAGGAATTCCTGGCCTGGCAGCAGATCCTCCGAGTATGCCCAATAAAATGCGATACGGTCATTGACCGAAAAATTACCCTCGGCAGGTGGCCCTAAAAGAGTAATACTGGCTTCGGGAACCACCGCTGGCAAAGGGGTGGCCGTTGGTGTGGGGCTTGGCAAAATGGTTGCTTGCAAAATGGGTGATGGCGTGTGGTTAGTTGTGGAGGCGCTTATTTGAGGAGGAACGGCCGTTGCTTCTCTTGAAGGAGTCTGTGTAGCCAGAGAGGGTGGCATAAACCAGTTTAACGCCACAATTGCCAGTAGCAAAACCAGCAATGGCGCAATGGAAAACACCAAGCGTCTGCGATTAATTTTTCTACCTGTTTTGCCGGACATCCTGTCATCACCACCTTGTTGGACAAAGACGACCGTCTCTGCCAAAACCAGCAGCATTTTATCACGACTCAGGTATAAAAATAAGTACGTACGGCCGTTTTGCTCATGCCCTGTTCAAGCATATTTTTGCTAAAAACAAACGACGCGACGTAAGTCGCGCCGTTTGCCTCAGAAAAGAAAGAGGAGCCCCGTGTAACTTTGTGAAGAAAGTTACAAACGGATTGTAACAGCCAGCTTTTTTGGTTCATCTGATTATTGTCACTATTGGCATGTGAGCTTTATCACAGACGACATTAGCTTTGGCAGGTCGGTTGAGCTGTGCAGCTGGTGGCGGTGGGGGCGCATTGGTAATTGAGCGCCATGCCAAGGTAAGGAGACGGATCCAACGTGTTGACAAATTCGAGTTCGTTAAGGAAACGGCCGTTGCCATCATCCTTCACAATTGAAAAATGTAAATGCACCCAAATGTTTCGCGCAGAATTGCCATTGTAATCTCCCGTGTAGCCCAGCAGCGTGCCCTGCGCCACAAACAGTTCCGATGTGCCCGGTGGAAACGCTGGCTCAATAAAGCTGTTGCCATCTCGATCTGCCATGTGCGTGTAATACAGCCAGATTTGTTCACCAGGCCGCAGAGGGTCTTCTGGTACCCGTATGATTAAGGCGCTGCGCCAATTGGTCTCACGGGAAACGTAGCCATCATACGCCGCATACACAGGCGTGGTTCCCGGCTCGCCTTCGCTAAAAATATCAAGACCCTGATGCGGGTTACTGTTTGAATAAGGTCCACGCGGATCTTCGTACAGCAGGCCAATAAAGCCATCGGCAGGCAAAATGAAAGGCGCATTGGGGCAGGCATCCCGTTGGACGGTAACCAGTTCAGACCGGGCGGCATCATCTCCCTGTGACCACTGCAAAAAAGTTTGGCTGCGCGGGTCGCGCACCAGTCGCAGCAAGCCCGCGCCTCTGTTGAGCAAATAAGCCACTCCTCCAAAAAAGAGCAACACAACAATAATTTTCAGCCAACGATGTTTTGGATTGGTAAGCCAAGCGTGAAATCTTCTCATGGCGCAAAATTATACTGGCACGATTGCCTTGTGCATGAGATTTTAATGGAGCTTAAATTTCCAGGCAGGCGGCCCAATGATCTGGCTCAACTTCACGCCACACAGGTTCCTGCTGCTGGCAGTGGGGCTGGGCAATCGGGCAGCGCGGATGAAAGCGGCAGCCGCTAGGCAAATCAATCGGGTTGGGCGTTTCGCCCTGCAAGATGATGCGCTCCCGGCGCAGGCGCGGGTTGGGCACGGGCATGACGGAGAGCAGCGCTTTGGTGTAGGGGTGCAACGGCCGTTCCAACACCGCCAACGTCGCCCCCTTTTCCACAATCCGGCCCAGATACATCACCGCAATCCGGTCGGCAAAATAAGCCACCGTGCCCAAATCGTGGGTGATGAACAGCACCGAAATGCCCCGTGTTTCGCGCAAGGACGCCAGCAAATTTAAAATCTCGGCGCGAATGCTCACGTCCAGCATCGAGACTGGTTCATCCGCCAGCAGCACCTTCGGCTCCAGCACCAGCGCCCCGGCAATCACCACCCGCTGCCGCTGCCCACCGGACAGCTCATGCGGATAGCGGTGCAAAAAGTTACTGGCTGGCTTTAAGCCTGCATCCTCCAGCGCTCGCACCACGCGCTCCTGCCGCGCCTGCTTGTTAGGTTCCAAACGATGCACCACCAACGGCTCGGCCACAATCTCACCAATCGTCATCGTCGGGTTCAGCGATTCGTATGGGTCTTGGAACACCATCTGGATGTGCCGCCGCAATGCTTGCAGCGGTTTGCCGCTCAAGTGCGTCACATCTTCGCCCTCAAAGAAGATTTGCCCCTCTGTGGGCGCTTCCAGATTCATTAGCGTCAGTGCCAGGGTAGATTTGCCGCAGCCGCTCTCCCCCACCAGCGCCAGCACCTCCCCCTGATGCAGCACAAAGCTCACGTCGTCCACGGCGTGGACAAACTTCTCTTCCTTTTCCCACAGCGACGTCTTCTTGACGGGAAACAGCTTGCGCAGATTTTTTACTTCGATGATGGGTTGTTGTTCATTCATCATTTTCAAATAAGAAATTTTTACTTGTGAGGAGTGAAGCATCCTCAGATGCGGAACGGGTTTTGCGCCCGCCGTTCGCATCTGAGGATGCTCACTCCGCCTTATTTTTCAATTTCAACCAGATGGCAACTAGCAAAATGACGGCCGTTTAACTCGTGCAACTCCGGCAAATCAACATGACAGCGGTCGAATGCCTGTGGACAGCGCGGCGCAAAACGACAGCCCGGCGGCAGCGCATTCAGGCGCGGCGGGTAGCCGGGGATGCTCACCAATTTTTCCGTCGGCTTCGTCAAATCCGGGAAGGCGCGCAGCAGTTCCTGCGTGTACGGATGTTGGGGCGCATTAAAAACCGTGTCCACATCGGCATATTCGGCCGTAACACCCCCGTACATCACCAGCACCGTGTCACACATTTCCGCCACCACGCCCAGATCATGCGTCACAAACAAGATGGATAGCCCCAGCTTGTCACGCAGTTCGCCCAGTAGCTCCAAAATTTGTGCCTGGATCATCACGTCCAGCGCCGTCGTTGGCTCATCGGCAATGACCACCTGCGGATTACAGGCCAGGGCCATAGCAATCATGGCGCGTTGGCGCATGCCGCCAGAATATTGGTGCGGATACTGGTCCTTGCGCTCGGCACCAATGCCCACCAACTCCAGCAGCTCCACCACCCGGTCATTCACCAACTTCTGGTCGGTGATGTAGTTGTGCTGGATGATCGCCTCGGCAATCTGGCGGCCCACGGTGTGCACCGGGTTCAGCGCGTTCATCGCTCCCTGGAAAATCATGGCGATATTTTTCCAGCGCACGTCGCCCATTTCTCGCTCGGAGAGGTCGAGGAGGTCTTTTTTCATGAAGTTGATCTGGCCGGAAGTGATACGGCCGTTGGCCGGCAGCAACCGCATCAACGACAACATCAACGTCGTCTTGCCGCAGCCACTTTCCCCCACAATGCCCAACACTTCGCCCTCGCGCAGCCTAAAGTTGATATCCACCAAAGCGTGGGCCGGTTCTTCATTTGCCACCAAAAAATCGGTGCTCAGGTTATTCACTTCCAGCAAAACAGGTGCATCACTTTTGACTTTTCTCATGTTTGCACCTCTGAACCCCGGTCTACCATTTGCGCTCCAACGGCCAGATGATGCGTCTCCAGACGTGGATTAAGCACCTGCTCTAGTCCCTGACCCAGCAGCGTGCAGGCCAGCACCGCCCAGACAATACCCAGGCCCGGCATCACCAGCGCCCACCAGGCACGGGCGCTCATCGCCCCACGGGTGAAAGCGAAGTTGAGCATCTGCCCCCAGCTCAAAGCCGTGGGGTCAGACAGCCCCAAAAAGCTCAGCGTGCTCTCGTTCAAAATTGCCAGGGAGATGACCAGCACGGTGTTGACCACAATCAGCGGCAGCACCATCGGCAAGATGTGGTGGCGGATGATGTGGGCGTTGCCCGCACCGATGGATCGCGCCCGCAGCACAAACTTGCGCTGCTTCACCGCCAGCGTCTGAGAACGCACCAAACGCGCCGAACCGGTCCAGCCCAGCAGCCCAATCACAAAGATAATGTTCCACAAGCTTGGTTTAGTTAACGCCACGATGACCACCGCCAGCGGCAAATCAGGGATGACCAGCATGATATCAGTAAAGCGCATCAGCAGGTTTTCGGCACGGCCACCGTAAAAACCGGCCACAATGCCCACAAAGCTGCCAATAAAAATGGAAATAAACGAGGCAAAAAAGCCTACAATCAGGGAGACGCGCGAACCGTAAATGAAGTTGGACAGCACATCCCGCCCCGCATCATCGGTGCCCAGCCAGTGGGCAGCGTTGGGTGCGGCGTAAATGTCGTCAATGGTTACGCGGATGACCTCTTTGGGGTCGTAGGGAGCAATGACGGGCGCAAAGACGGCCATCACCACCACCACTAAGAACATAAACAGCCCCACCAGCCCCATGCGGCTGCGGCGGAAGCTGTGCCAGAAACCACGGAAGGAAGTTGTGCCAACGGCCGTATCACTCATCGTTAACCTGCCTGCACCCGTGGATCAAGGTATGAATACAATAAATCAGCAATCAAATTGGCAAAGATAACGCTGACGGCAATGAGCAAAAACGCCCCTTGCAGCATCGGGTAATCCTTGCGCCCCACGGCCTCAAAAATCGCGCCGCCCAGCCCTGGCCAGGAAAACACCGTCTCGATCTGGATGGCCCCGGCTACGGTGAAGCCCAAATTCAGGGCGATGATCGTCACCATTGGCAGCATGGCGTTTTGCAGGGCATGGTCCTTCAGGATTTGCACGGTGCGCAGCCCTTTGGCCTTGGCCGTGAGGATGTAATCCTCGCTCAAAACGTCCAGCAGGGTGCTGCGCATGATCAGCATGTACTCACCCAAAAAGACGATGGTGTAGGTGAGCGTCGGCAGCAGCAAGTGCCGCCCGATGTCGGCCCATTCCTGCCAGATGGTGGCAAAGTTGCCGCCAGGAGTGATTTTGCCACCCGTGGGCAGGCTAAACTGGGTACTGCCCCAAAACAGCAAAATAATGCCCAGCCAGAAGGTGGGTAAGCTCCAAAAGGTGAGGCTGGCGAGTACGGCCGTATAATCCAAAGTCGTCCGCGCCCGCCACGCTGCCACAATGGCCAACCCCATGCCAAACACAATCGCCAAAATCTGCCCCGCGCCAATGAGCAGCACCGTGTTCCACAGCTGCTCCTTGAGCATGTCCAGCACCGGGCGGTTGGTGTGATAGCTAATGCCCAACTCCCCGCGCAGCAAATTGCCTACGTAAATAAAGAGCTGGGTGTCCAGCGGATTGACGTTACAACTGCCAATCTTCACCGGGTTCAGCGATTCGAAGCAGTTGATGACCGGCTTGTCCAGGCCAAACCGCTCGCGGATGGCGGCTACCGCGTCCTGCGTCAGGCGCGGATCGCGAATGCCCGCCCGCGCCGGGTCGCCCGGCAAGATGCGAAAGAGGAAAAAGTTTAGCAAAATGACGATGAGCACCGTCAACAGCGCCCACCCAATTTTTTTAAGGAGGTAGCGAGATCGTCTCATGGGTCCGTGGACGGTGAACCGTAAACGGTAATCAGAAAATCCACCGATTACCGTTTACGGATTACCGATTACTGGTTACCGAACAGGTTCAATCACCAGCAAGGAGCTGGGATCTTCGAGGGCCACTTTACCGGCGTCAGTTTGCCAGCCGGTGAAGCGGTCTGTGCGGAACGCCTGCACAGATTGGGCGTAGAAGGGGATGATGTAGACGACATCGTCATGAACCATGCGCTGCATTTCCCAAACCATCTCGATGCGGGTGTCTTTATCCAGCTCAACCGCTTGTTGCAGGTAGAGGGCATCATACTCTGGATTGGAATAGCCAGTTTCGCTGTTGCCAGTGGGGATTTCCTCGGTGAGCATGACGCTGAGCAGGAAGTTCGGATCAGGATCAGAACCCCAGCCCCACAGAATAACGTCAAAGTCGAAGGTGGGGCAGCAGACGGAGGTGAGGGCGTCGGGGTCGAGCGCTTGCAGCTGGGTGCCTACGCCAACTTCGGCCCACATGCCTGCCAGCAGTTCGGCCATACGCGGGGCGTTGGTGCTGTCGCTGGGCCAGTTCATGCGCAGGGTGAGCGGGTTGCTGCCGTCGGGCATTTCGCGGATGCCGTCGCCGTCGGTGTCCAGGTAGCCTGCGTCGTCCAAAATCTGGTTGGCCATCGCTACGTCGTAGGCGTAATCATTGAGGGAGTCGTTGTAGAACACGCCGAGGCTGTCTGGAATGAGGGTGAGGCCGGGCGAGCCGAGACCAAGCAGCACTACGTCAATGATTTGCTGCTTGTCGGTGGCGTGGGCCAGAGCCAGACGTACGTTGCGGTCTTGCAGGGAGGGATGTCCAGTGCAGATGCCGTCATCGGGCGGACAGTTTTCGGGCAACGTCTGGTTGAAGATGATGTCCGTAACGCTGGGGGCCAGCGGCGGGCCAATGACCAGTTCAATGTTTTCGTCGTTGCGCAGGGAAGCAACGGCCGTATTCGGCATTTCCGTGATCATATCCACCTGGCCGGTGCGCAGCGCCTGCACCAGAGCATCCTGGTTCTCAAAGGTTTGGAACACCGCTTCATCAATGATTGGGCCTTTGAAGTAATGATCTTTGACCGATTCTAGACGGACAAATTCGTTTTGGGCATATTCGGCCATTTTGAACGGGCCGGAACCAATCATCGCCTCATTCTCAAATTCAGCGATCGCTGCGCCTTCCAGGCCGCCCCAGATGTGCTCAGGCAGCACATAGAGGAAGATGAGCTGGCTCTCGATGTTGGGGATAGCATCGGTGAGCGTGATGACGACGTTGTTGCTGTCATCGGCCACAACCGATTCAAAGAAAACGGTGTACACCGGCAAGAAGGGGAAATCTTCCTGTGTGGTGTACAGGTTGTAGGAAAAGGCGACATCCTCGGCGGTGAGCGGTTCACCATCGTGGAAGGTGACGCCATCGCGGATGTGGTAGGTGTAAACCAAACCATCATCGGAAACGTCTACGGTGTCGGCCAGCTCCAGGCTGTAGGTGCCGTCGAGCTCCAGTTGGTACATCGAGTCGTAGACCAGCTCAAACAGGGTGTATGATTCAGCGAGAACGGCCGTTCCCGGATTCAACGTATCGGGGCTGCCTGCCCAACCAATGCGCAAAACCGCAGGCTCATCGCTGGTCGCGGCTTCGGTGTCGCCACTGTCGCCCGTTTCGCTGCTGGTGTCGGCGCTGTCGCTGGTACTCGTGTCGGCAGAATCCGCTGCACCACCACCACAGGCCACCAGCAAACCAGCTATCAACAAAAGCAGCCATAATTTAAGAAAACTATCCTTCTTCATCTTTCTTCTCCTTTTCTGATTTATAAAAAATTTACCGCAGAGGACGCGGAGATCGCTGAGGTTTTAGTTGTAGAACCTTAGCATTTGCCGTGCGCTCTGCGGTTTATTTTTCTTAACAAGTTGTCTCATACCATAAATTCTTTCACCGGATTTTCGGCGAAGAGGATGGGGCGACTGAACTGGAACGGAGTCAAATCAAATTCAGATTTCCCGGACATGGCCAGCTGGCTGAGAATTTTGCCCAGCAGCGAGGCAAACTTGAAAGCGTGCCCAGCGCCAATGGCGATAGCCACGTTGGGATGTTCGGGTAAAGTGTCCAGGACAAAATCCCGGTCGGGGGGCATGGTGTAGAGGCAGGTTTTAGTGTAAATGACGGGGCCGTGTGCCGTGGGGAGATGTTGGCGTAAAAAGGTGTCGGTGCGCTGGAAAGCGGCCGTATCCACCTCAAAGGTGCGGGATTCGGCCGTGGTTTCTTGCCCGCCAACATCCTGGGCAATTTTGGGGCCTGCTTCGCCAAAAGCGGGGAAGCCGTAATAACACGGCTCGTCCAGCCAAATCCAGATGGGAAACCGCTCCAGCGAAAAATCGTTGAGGTGGGGCGAAGCGTAATACGTCACCTGCTCTTGAGTGACCGTCAGGTTAATTTTTGTGCCAAAATGGGCCAACAGCTGATTGCTCCAGGCACCACTGGCAATCACCAGCTTTTCACAGGTGTACGTTTCGCCGCCAGCCACCACGGTAATTTCCTTGCTGGACGGGTGAATTTCGGTCACTGGCGCATTGTCACGCAAGGTTGCGCCATGTTCGCGGGCCATCTTTTGGTGGGTGGCGTTGCTTTTGGCCGCAGCTACCAGACCGCTTTCGGTCTGGTAAAGGGCGGTCACGTGGTCTGGCAACTGCCATTGGGGCCAGCGGTACATGATTTCGGCCGCGTCCAGCAGGTCATAGGGAATATTGAAGGCAGAGAGGCTGCGGGTGTAATCGCTGAGGGGCAGACGGGAACCGGCGGGGGACAAATCGAGGCCGCCTGTTTTGTAGACAAGCTGCTCACCGGAGTCTGCTTCTACAGCAGCCCAGGCGCGATAGGCTTCTTTGGCTAAGTTTACATAATGGGGTTCGTGATACGAGAGCCGGATGATCCGTGAATGATCTTGCGAGCCACCCCGCGCGTGGCCTAGAGCGAACTGCTCAAGCCCCAAGACATCACCGCCTGTTTGACGTGCTAACCAATAAGTGGCTGCACTCCCAATTCCACCAAGGCCAAGAACGAGGTGCTTGTACGCTCGTTTTTTCAACGGTTACCTCAACAAAAGGAGGTGTCCAACGCAAAACCCAAACCTGAGCATCCGCAGGAACAGAGATTTATTCATCCATGTAAAAAATTTGCGGGAGTGTATAGCTGTCTGGAGAATTGTCAAGAAATTGCATTTGTTTTTTGGTGAAGCGGTTTGTCTGCGGGCGTTGACGGCCGTTCTGCCAACGGCTACACTTTTCCCCGCAATGGTACAACAAAATCCCCCTCCAACTTCATTTCCTCTGCTCAACAATGCTCCGCTGGTGATAGCCGTTTTGCTTTTGCTAGACAGCTTGCATTTTGTCTTTGCCCGGCTGCTGCGGGTGTATTTGCCGCCTGTGCAGGCTGCACTTCTGGTGTTGGGTTTTGCGACGATGGAAACGGCCGTTTTCCTCATCTGGCGGCGCAAAATCCAGCTAAACCTGCTGCGCCAGCACCTTTGGTTTTTTGCAGTCGTGGGATTGTTGGTGGCCGGTTCTACGACCCTCAGCTTTGCGGCTGTGCGCTACGTGGATGCAGGCACCGCGACCATGCTGGCCCAAACCAGCACCCTGTTTGCTGTAGCATTTGGCCTCTTTTGGCTGCGCGAGCGGCTGCACCGCAACGAACTGCTGGGGGCAGGTGTGGCTCTGCTGGGTATTTTTGTGATTAGCTTTCAGCCGGGGGACGTGCTGCGCCTGGGATCGCTGCTGGTTCTCAGTTCATCCTTTTTGTATGCGCTGCATGCCGCCACGGTGAAGCGGTTTGGTCAAGAGATTGATTTTGCCAACTTTTTCTTGTTTCGGGTTGGCAGTACCACCTTCTTTTTGCTAATTTTTTTGCTTGTTCAGGGGGTGGAAAGTTGGCAGAAGCCTGCCCCCATTGCCTGGCTGGTGCTGCTGCTCGTGGGCACGGTAGATGTGGTTTGCAGCCGCGTGTTATACTATTTGGCGCTGCGCCGCCTGCAAATTAGCCATCACGCCATTTTGCTCACGTTAAGCCCGGTGATTGCAGTGGTGTGGTCGCTGTTGCTCTTTGGGGAGTCACCTACGTGGCAAGGGTTTTTGGGTGGAACGGCCGTACTCATCGGCGTTTTCATCGTTACCAGGCAGCAACGTAAGACACCTAAAACCTGATACAAAACAAGCCCCTCTCAACATTTTAGGAGCCGATTGATGAACCCAATAAATCTTTCACGTCAATCCAGAATTTTCTCTTACCTTCTTTTGCTGTTTGCCACGATTGTACTGCTGCTGGTGTTGTTCAACAGTCGGCAGCCAGGCGCTACCGCCGCTCCCAACGGCGCTCAGTCGGCAGATGGGCTTTGGCAGGATGTGGATGAAGCGCTGTTGCGGGTGGTGGGCGAGCGGCAGATTGTGCCCGCTCTTTACCGCCCGGTGGCGCTGAACTGGCAGGTTTTGGACGGCTTGCTGGCGAATGTGCCGGACAGCGCAGCTGCGGCCGATGAAGTCATTTTGTCGCTACCGCTGCCCAATGGCGCGTACGGCCGTTTCCAAATCTACCAAACGGCCGTAATGCACCCAAACCTCGCTGCCAAATTCCCGCAGATTCGCACTTTTGCGGGCATTGGCCTGGATGATCCTACCGCCACGGTTCGATTGGACACCACGCCCAAAGGGTTCCACGCTATGATTTTGTCGGCAAACGGCCGTGTTTTCATAGACCCCTACACCACCGCCACCACTGACCTGTACCAAACTTATTACGCCAGCGACTTCATCCCCAACCTGCCCCCCGATTTTCAACCCGATGTGGTGATTGAGCCAGAAGGCGGTGTGGCGGCTGAACAACCCACAGCCATCAGCGCCAGCTCCGGCAGCGCCCTGCGAACCTACCGCCTGGCCGTCGCCGCCACGGGCGAATACACACAATATCACGGTGGTACGGTTGAGTTGGCGATGGCTGAAATTGTTACGGCCGTTAATCGCGTTACGGGTATTTATGAACGAGAAGTGGCAGTTCGTCTTCAGCTCATTGCCAATAACGACAAAATTGTCTATCTCAACAGCGCAACTGATCCCTACAACGAGTTCGATGGCACAGATTTGCCAACCGATAACCAAAACAATCTTGATAATCCAGCGGTTATTGGTTCGGCAAATTACGATATTGGGCATCTGTTTAGCACTTGGTCAGGGGGTGGTGTAGCTGGATTAGGTGTGGTGTGTGGCAATGCAAAGGCGTATGGCGTTACAGGTGGTCAAGACCCCATAGGTGACCCTTATTATGTGGATTATGTGGCTCACGAAATGGGTCATCAGTTTTCCGCTAACCATACTTTTAACAGTAATTCTGGCGCTTGTAGCCCCATTTACAATCAGTGGAATGCTTCAACTGCGTACGAACCTGGGAGCGGCAGTACCATCATGGGTTATGCAGGCATTTGTAACCCGCAAAATTTGCAGGACAACAGCGACGATTATTTCCACACCATCAGCTTTGACGAAATCACTAATTTCACAACAGCAGGGAATGGCAACAGCTGTACAGTGACCTCTGCCACGGGGAATACGCCACCTTCAGTGGAGGCAGGGGCTAGCTACAATGTTCCCTTAAACACGCCCTTTACGCTTACCGGTTCAGCCACCGACCCAGGGCAGGAAGCCTCTTTAACTTACAATTGGGAGGAATTTGATAAAGGGCCGCAGGGCATCCCCCAATTCCCGTCCGGGAATGCGCCAATTTTTCGGTCGTTTCCGGCGACCAGTTCGCCATCGCGTACCTTCCCGCAGATGTCTGACATTGTGAATAATACGCAGACGCTGGGAGAGCTTTTGCCGACGTACGGCCGTACCATGAATTTCCGCCTCACCGTGCGCGACAACCAGGCTGTGGGTGGGGTAGCGTATGATTCGACGACGGTAACGGCCGTTGATACCGGCAGCCAATTTGAAATGACAGCACCCAACGGTGGTGAAACCTGGACTGGCAATACCCAACAAACCGTCACCTGGAATGTGGCCAACACCACCGCCGCCCCCATTAGCTGCGCCAACGTCAATATTGAACTTTCCACCGATGGCGGTTACACCTATCCCTACACCCTGGAAACAAACACGCCAAACGACGGCAGCCAAACCATCTGGGTCACAAACGTCAACAGCAGCACCGCCCGTGTGCGCGTTAGCTGCGCCAGCAACATCTTCTTCGACATTTCCAACGCCAATTTCATCATCCTGCTTGGCGTTGGCGCTCCGTCGTTGGCCGTGAGCAAGAGCGTGGCCCCCACAGGCAGCGTGGCTCCGGGCGACAGCCTGACGTACACGATTGACGTGGATAATGTGGGCAACGCTCCTGCCAGCAGCACAACCATCACCGACACATTTGCCGTTGGGCTAACCAGCCCGGTTTGCAACGGCGTATCTGGCGATTTGGATCAAACGAGGGTGATCAATCCCACCCAAAGCGTGCAGGTTGTGTGTACGGCCGTAATAGACCCAGCCTTAACCCTTGACGTCGAAATCACAGCCAACCCCGCCGTTATTTCCAGCACGGAGACCACCACCTACACCATCAGCGTCACCAACAGTCACAGCAGCCTGAGCTTAAGCAACGTGCAGGTCAGCACTCCCGGCGTCACGGGCTGCATGCCATCGCTAAGCGCCCCGCATGTTTTGGGGCCTGGTGCCAACCAACTCTACACCTGTCCCAACAATCCGGTTAGCCCCCTGGCTCCCGTCACTGCCACCGCTACCGGGCAGCTCACCATCAGCAACATCGCCTATGCCAACGATCCGAATGATTCTGGCACAAAAAACAGCACCACAGTAAACACGCAGGTTTCCGTTACCGCAAGTGACACCGTGATGATCATTTTCTCTGATTATTTGTACATTTACCTGCCGGTGATGAACAAATAAATCGGTTGAAACCTGACAGGGTTTGTAAGGCGACTTTATGAGAAGTTGCGCTGCTTGATTAAGTAGCAGGATGGCAAACTATCTGCCTAAATCTGTCAGGTTTGGTAAAGCGGATCAGCTGCGCAGGTAAGACGCGCCGTTGACGTCAATGATGGCTCCGGTGAGGAACTGGGTGCCTTCTGCGGCCAGGAACAGCACCGGATAGGCCACTTCGTCCGGGGTGGCCACCCGGTTGAGCGGGCTTTGGCCACGAATGGCAGCCCCCGCTTCGCCAGCGAGCAGCTCTTCGGCCATGTCGGTTTCCACAAAACCGGGGGCGACGACGCCGACAAAAATGTTATGCGGGGCCAAATATTTGGCCAGCGATTGGCTCATCGCGTTCAGCCCGGCTTTGCTGGCTCCGTAGGCAGGCGCGGTCGGTTCGCCCCGGAATGCCCCGCGCGAGGAGACGTTGACAATACGGCCGTATCCCTGCCCAATCATCTGCCTCCCCACCAAATAACACAGATTTGCCACGCCCACCAGATTTACCGCCAGCGTGTTGTGCCACGCCGCTTGCCAATCGGAAAAGCTCACCTCCGCCAGCGGATGTTCTTCATAAATGCCCGCATTGTTAACGAGGATGTCAATACGGCCGTACATCGCCACCACCTCGGCCACCAATCGCTCCAAATCTACCGGGTCGGACATCTCGGCTTTGGCGATGTGGTGCTTTTCGCCCGCCAATGCTGCTTTTGTCGCCTCGGCAGCGGCAAGATTGCGATTGTAATGCACCACCACTCGCGCCCCGTGTTGGGCAAACTGCTGGCAAATCGCCCGGCCAATGCCCCGCGATCCGCCCGTTACTAAAACCACCTTGTCTGAAAAATCCATCATTTCCTCCAATTTAAAAATTTCACCATAAATCCGCCCATCTGCCTCGCCCCTACAGGTGTGATTGGGCAAAAAAAGACCTGCCACAAATAATTGTTGGCAGGTCTGGAATTGTTACAAAAACGGCCGTTTAATTTTCATCACTCGGCGGCTCAGTCGGGGCGATTTCGGTTGGCTCAACGGCCGTATCTTCCCCACCCGCATCTTCTACGGGCGCATCCTCAACCGATTCATCCACTGACTCCTCAACGGGTTGTTCCTCGACTGGTTCCTCAACCGGCTGCTCGATCGGCACGACTGGCGGGAAAATCGCCGGGTATTTCAATACCCGATTGTTTCCCGCATCCACCACGTAGATGTTGTCCTGCACGTCAATAAAGATGCCATTGAGCAGGTTGAAGCTGTTGCTGTCCGTGCCAAACTGGCCGAATTTGCCAATGTAATTGCCCAGCTGGTCAAAAATCAGCACGCGCGGCGCTTCCGGGTCGGTGACGTAAACGCGGCCCGCGCTGTCTACCGCCAGGTACGGCTTGTTGTTCACGGAGGTGTTGGCGGGCCAGCCAGTGTCCAGCAGCCATTCGTTCACCGGAATCAAATCTGAAGTGAACTGTTGGATACGGCCGTTCCACGTATCCGCCACATAAACAAACCCATCTGGCCCGGTCGCCACCCCTACAGGTTCGTAGAACTGCCCTAGCGCCGAGCCAAACTGGTCATTGCCCGCGCCCAATTGCCCGATGAAGTTGCCTTGCGCGTCCATAATTTGCACGCGGTGGTGGCCGGTGTCCGTTACCAGCACCCGGTCGCCGTTTACAATGGCAATATCACGCGGGCCAAAGAACAGCCCCAGCCCTTGCCCATTCGGATCGTCCACCGTGTTGCCAGGACGGCCGTAACTGCCCACAAACTGCCCATCCAGGGTAAATTTCTGCACGCGATGGTTCCAGGTGTCCGCCACGTAGACAAAATCGCCGTCAATGGCCAGACCCCACGGCCCTTGCCCTTCGGGACTGAATTCGCCGTTGCCTGCGCCGGGGCCGCCCCAGCTATCAAGCAGCTGCCCGGTGGGGTCATACACTTGCACCCGCTGGTTACCAGAATCGAGGACGTAGATACGGCCGTCCTCACTCACCGCCACATTTCTGGGGGCAAACAACTGGTCGTCGCCGCTGCCAGCAATGCCGCTGGGGTTAATCACCAGCTCCGGCACCACCGAAAGCTCCCCCTGTTCATAAGGCACTTCTAGACCGGGTGCACCGACCGTTTCGATGCCGTAATCCCACAAATCGGCCAGCACATCCTTGCGCACGTAGAGGCGCAAATCGTCACGCAGCGGCCATTGGCCATCGGTGAGCGTGCCGCCAAATACTTGGCTGTACTTGGTAAAATCCCGGTAGAAGAAGATGTCCCACAGCGCCTCGCGCACGTTGGGATTCAGCAAACCGCGCCGCTCTACCCCTTCTGGCCGATTCGGATCGCCCAAAATGGCGGCCCAACCGATGTTGCGATACTCCTCCATTGGCCACCAGAGGTAAGTGTAGGTGCGGTAGGTGTAATTGTTACCCAGCAGCCGGTCTACCTCATCCCAATTGCTGCGCCCGACAATCACCACAGGGCTTTCGTTGAGCGTAGCGGAGGGGGTTTCGCCAAAGTAAACACGGTTGGGATATTCACGCATGTACCAGGTAAATGGCCAGGAAACACCGCTGCCGCCAAACGCCACGCGGATGCTCTTGTCGCCGTGCATGCGCATGGAGAGCGTTTCGATTTGATCCAGTACCATGCTTTTAGCGGCGGGTGCGCCGTGGGCGTATACCATAAATTCGCGGGCGTAATCGGCATTGGGCCAGCTGGACAGGTAGGTAAAGCGTATGGTAAGGATCACCAGCAGGGCAAAGAAGCTCAAAATGACGAGGGGACGGCGAAGACGGCCGTTCACCTCTTCCCTCACTTGCTGCCAAAACCAAAAGATGATGGCTGCCAGCACGATGCCGCCCAGCAGCTGCCCCAATTGGGTCAGGTTGCCAAGCTGTTGGTTACCCAACTGCACCTTACCCAGCAAAACCGGGCCTAGTGCCACAAATACGGCCAAAATTAGTCCCAACGTTAGCCCGGCAAAGAGCATTGCCTGCCGCGAGAACAGCTGCCGCCAGGAGAATTCCCTGAACCGCTCATTGATGTACCAGCCCGACAGCAATGCCATCGGGATGACAAAATGGGTGCTCAACCAGGGCATTTTCTCCCCGGCGACGCTGTACGCCACCCAGGTGAGCATGAGCCACCAGCTGACAAAGGCCACAAATTCGCACATGATGTCTTTGGCCAGCAGCTCTATCAGGCTGGTTTCCAGGCCGTGCGCCCGTAAAATCTGTTCGCGGCGGAAAAAGAACCAGCCCAAGACGGCCAGGCCTAAAATGAAGAGGGCAACCAGAAATCCAGGCAGGCGGTTGGCTACCTCGCCAGTCAGTGCAGTATCCAAATTAAAAATCCAGGTGCTGAGGCTGTACCCAAACAGGGCCAGAAGTACGGCCGTAATCCAATACCCCGTCACCTGATTTATTTTTTGCTTGAACAGCCAGAACCGAATAGACAGCAGCGAGAAGATGAGCGGCAGAAATTCGTAAAAGGGTACTACGAAGAAGTAGTAGAAGGCGGGCTGGTTGCCGCGCTGCACCTCTTGCTGCTCCAGCCAATACCCCAACGAGCCAATGGTGCCGCTAATCCAGCCGTCGCCAATGTTGGTGAATACGGAGGTGTACAGGATGATGAAGATGCTGTGGTAAATGCCAGCCGCTACCAGCCAACGCCGCGAATCCCACCACAGCCCCACCAAAACGGCCGCTGCCAACGTAATCACTAAAAACAGTGCCGTCAGGAACAGGGAAGAGTTGATAAAGCTACCCCAGCAGGCTCCGCTGCCGATGCGGGCCAGGAAGATTTGAACGGCCGTCATTGACTCTTGCCCCGCTACCAGACAACCATTCATCTGGTTGGTGGTGTCCATCGGGTTGCCCCCCGCCAGCGTTACAAACAGTGGCGAGGCCATGGGCAAGATGAGCGTGGTGAAGAGGATAATCAAATCAAATTCAGGGTAATTCTTCAAAAACGGCCGAAAACGGGCTGCCAGCCAAAACAAGCCTGCGCTAAACGCAAAAATGCCTACAATTTCTACCCAACCCAGCCGCGTTTCAACGGCCGTTGCCACCGTAGAGGCTACAGTTGCATCTGCTTCTGGATCAACGGCAAATACGCCTGCATCCTCAGTTACCGTTGGTGTTTCTGGTTTGCCCACAAACTGCTTTGCCAACAATCCGCCACTGATCAACAGCAAACCCAGCAGCGCCAGCAGCACCGGCGAAGCAAGCTTGCCCAAATTATTGCGCAGCCAGGGGGCCAGCCACACCTGGGGCAGCAGCCGCAAAATCAAAAAGCTGCCAAAAATGGCCACGTAAATAAACGAAACCTCTTTGGTAGAAAACATCAGGGCCGTGCCCGCCGCAAACCACCACAGGTATTTGTCCTCTTTGGTGCGGAAATAATGCCAGATAGCAATAAAAATTATCATCGCCCAAAGAATGACGTAGATGTCATGGCGAATGTAGCGAGAATAATAGGTGATGTATGGCGAAATGAGGAAGAGGAAGCTAGTGACCAGCGCCCCCAATTTGCCCAGCCAGGGGCGTAAAAAGTAGGGCATCCCTACCAAAATGATGCCCAAAAGGGCTACGGGCGCTCTGGCCGAAAAGTCGCTGTCGCCAAACAGCCAGTAAAAAATGGGGGTGATGTGGAACAAAAACGGCCCGTGCATGAGCGGGGTGTGCCGGAAGCCATCCCCAATAAAATATTGGTAAGAAAATTGGGTATGTAAACTTTCGTCGTGGCTCATTACCCGGTCACCCAGCCCCCAAAAGCGAGTCACAATGGCAGCCAGCAATATCAAAATGTAGGCGACTTTTTCCCAATCAAGGTTCACGCTGGCCAACAAAGGCCGCGAGAGAAGGTCGGTTTTTGGTTCAGATGTCGTAAAGTCAGTCATAAAATTTTTGCACTTGGTGGGAAGTAATTGGGTAATTCAGCAATGGGTAATTACCTAATTACTCAATGTCCTGTTCAATACGGCCGCTACCGGTGTGGGCAGCGGAGCCGGGGTTTGTTTGATGGCAGGTGCAGGTGATGCCTGCCTAACGGCCGTTTCTGTTGCCACAATTTTTGCTTCTGTTTGGGTGGCGGCGGGCGTGGTTGTGGTGGTGGCCGTTACCGCCACGCTGGTTGGTATTGTTTGCCACACGGCCGAATTTTCATTGCTGAACCAATGCCAGCCGCCCAACAGCAGCACAAGAAGCATCGCCGCCATTGCCAACTGGCTTGCCATCGGTTGGGCGATGTGCGTGGGCCAGAACGGCCGTTTCTTTTGTGGTATGGCGGGCATCAAGTGGGCGAGACGCCCGTTTTCAATCTGCCCAACCTGGGTCAATGTGTCCCGCACCAACTGCCGCACCTGTTGTTCTTGTGGCATCATTGTCATTGTTCAATTTGCTCCGCCAGCGCCTCGCGCAGGGCATTGTGCGCCAGTCGCATGCGAGATTCGGCCGTTTTGGTGGGAACCCCCACAATCTGACCAATTTCTACAAAGGAAAATCCTTCATAGTAACGGAGAACGGCCGTTTCCCGCAGCTTGTCCGATAAATTTTGTATCGCATCCCACACGACCTGCTGCTTCTCCGTGAGCTGCATTGCTTCGGCCGGGGTAGGGGCATCCTGGTCGGTGACGTCCTGCCCCTGGGTGAGCAGGTGGCTCAACGAGAAGGTGGGCAGCCATTTGCGCCGCCGCTTGTTGTGGCAGCGGCTTACGGCGATGCGGTACAGCCATGTCTTAAACGCCGACTTGTTCGCATCATACTGATCAAGCCGCCTGAATGCGTACTCGAAGCTGTCTTGCAACACTTCTTCCGCATCTTCCCGATGTTGCAGCAAACTCACGCACAGCCGGTAAATCATCCCGGCGTACTCGTTATACAGCCCCACGTACGCGCTTTCCTCACCTGCCAGGCAGCGCTGGATCAGCGCCTGGCTTTGCGGGTTGGCGTAGGTGGGCAGGTCAGCCTGCCACGGCTGCAAGGTGTGGTTTGAAAGGCTACTCATGATTAAGAAATACGGAACATAGAGCGGCACGGAGAAGCCACAGAGTTACACAGAGAACCATCCCTCTGTGTAACTCCGTTTATCTCTGTGAAACTCTGTGTTCCCCTAAAAATCATCATTGTCCACTCACTAAATCCGCCCGCACCCAGACGACGGCCCGTTCTTCAGGCGCAACGGCCGTACTGTCGTGAAAGAACCACCAGCGGAATGTGTCGTAAACGGCCGTTGTCGAACGTTCAGCCGACGGAATCGGTTCGCTTAGCCGGATGGCAAAATCGGTGCCAGTGTAGCCGGTAGCCAGCTTGGATTCCTGGTCGGCGGTGGTGATGATTACCTGCTCGGTGGGGAACAGCGGCAGCGCTTCCAGCAGTTCCAATTGGGCATATTCGCGCAAATACCAGTGCAGGGCAGGCACATCCAGCGTGGTGGCGATTTGCAATTGCGTGTCAGAATTGGCCAACTGGCGCGACAAAGTTTGTACGGTGTCGTCCAGGTCACGCATGGCCAAATTGGTGCCAGTTTGCACCCAGCGCTCGCGCGGATCGTTGGCCGCACGCTGGGCCAGCCACCAACCGGTGCCCCACTGGTAAAAAATAAAAAAGCCTAACATGGCCACGAGGACGCCTTGGGCAACGGCCGTTCCGTCTTCCGAAGCCGCAAAATAAAGTACCAGCCCCACAAACAAAATGGTCAACAAAATGACGATGAGGTAGATGGTGCCCTCTTGCGGATTGAATTGGGCTGCGCGACCCAGTCGCCCCACATTGACCAGCAGCACAAACGCGCCACCGAGACTGACAACGGCCGTAATCCTGCTAAACCAATCCCAACGGCGCCGCAGCGCAGCATTGGCCATCATCCCAACCAGCAGCGCCGTGGGCAGCGTTAGCAGCAGGGCGTTGCTCATGAATCCCCGCTGAAGCAGCAGCAACAGCAGCCCGCCGCTAAACCAGTAGACGGCAAACAGCGCCAGCGGCTGGCTGCGCACGATGGCCCAAACCAGGCCAATTAGCCCCAGCAGCACCAGCGCTGGCTCGTAACGCCCAAAGGCAAGTAGTGGATCGAGCGTGAGCGTGCCGCCAAACTGTTGGAACCACGTCCCGGCCAACCCAGCCGACGCACCTAACCCGGCGGGCATGAGCAAAAAGAAGCTGCTTAAAAGCACAAAAATGGTGACGCCAACGGCCGTTCCCTTGCGCCAGTTGGTTTCGGTGGGCTGTACGTGCCAGCCCGCCACAAACAGGGAAAGGCCCAGCCGCGAATGGACGAACCAGGCCAGCAGCAGCGTCGCCAAACCGCTGTAAAACAGGGGGGAGCTGGTGAAGCCCAGCGCCAGGGCAGCAAAGAGGGTATTGAGCCACCGCGTGGCGGCCGTTTCCTGGTAGCGAATAAAGGCGATGAGCAGCAGCAGCAGGGCAAACAGGGCGATGCTGTCGCCGCCAGCCGTGCGGGCGGTGATGGTGTTGAGCGGAGAGATAGTGAGCAGAACGGCCGTTACCAACGCCCCCTGAGTCCCCAAGCGATGGCGCAGCAGCCAGGGTAAATAAACTAATCCCAAGCCAAACAGTGCCGGAACGAGCCGCATCAGCCCATCGCCAAAGCCAAAAAGCTGCGTGAGTCCGGCAGTGAGGCTGAAATAAGCGGGGCTGCCGGGGCCAAGTAAAATCGTGCCTGGTCGCCAAAAGTTCCACACCGCCAGCGCCTGCGTTGCTTCTGCATCCGACAATGGCAGATGGCCCAGATTGGCCAGTCGCAAAATCGCTGCTGCCAGCAAAACCAGCCCCAGCAGCGCATCGGCCACCGTCAGGCGGCTCAGCCAGCCCGCTACGGGTTGGCGGTGTATGGCTTGAGGGGTGGGGAAGATTTCCATTTTTCGTTATCCGTTATCCGTTATCCGTAATCGGTTCTACCGTTCACCGATTACCGCTCACTGACGCTGCCACCGATAAATCGTAACAGAGCCATTTTGGTAAGCAACTTCTAGCTGCTCGTTAAATTTGCTACTGCCGGGCAAACGGCCGTCTATGCCATAGGTGCTGCGTTCCAAATTGCCCACATAAATGTACGCCACGCCGTATGAATCCAGCACGCTGGCCAGATTGCCATTGTCCCAGCCGGGCAGCGTGTAAATATTTGCTACCACTGGGTCGCGTTGCCCCGGTTCAGGCGTGTTGTAGCCGCGCCACTGGTATTCGTGCCCGGCCCAACCCAGCAGCGTGGGGATGCCGGTGCTGGCGGAGACGCGCCCATGCCCTTGCGGCGAATATTGCCCGCCTACCGCTTCCACAATCGTGGGCGTGCCGCTCACGTTTTCGCGCAGCCACAGGATGGCTGCGTAATCGTCTGGGCTAAAGTTGGCCATTTGTGCCAGGCCGTTTAGCGTGGCGGGCAGCCGGGTCTCTGACTTCACAGGGCCGCGATATTCGATGGCGCGGGATTGCACGCCAAAGTAGGGAAACAGCAGGGTGCCGATGAAGAGGGCGGCGTACACCACCGTCACGCCAGCGGGAATGAGTTTACGGCCACTTTCTCGCGCCGCCAGCCACAAGTAAGACAAGCCAAACAGCCCCGACAAGCCAAACAGCACCCACGCCTGGTAATAAAACTTAAACATCGTGTTCATCCGCGTACCAAAATTATCGCGCAGGTAGACGAACTCCGGGCCTAGAGTGAGGAGTGCGCCGGTGGCGATGAGGAGCAGAGCAAAGGGAAGGGGTGACGGGGTGTGCAACCTCAGGTTGCTTGGGTGACTGGGTGACAAGGTGACCGGGTGACCGGGTGACAAATCCTCTGTGTCCCTCTGT
Source organism: Ardenticatenaceae bacterium (assembly GCA_020634455.1). Classification (GTDB taxonomy): domain Bacteria; phylum Chloroflexota; class Anaerolineae; order Promineifilales; family Promineifilaceae; genus Leptofilum. The sequence continues at coordinate 954,768 of JACKBQ010000002.1, forward strand.
GTTCCGCTTTTCTCAAACAATCCCTGCCAAACCATCATCACTAAACCGAGCAAGGCCGCCAGCATGAGGGTAACGCCGGGGATGGCCAATTTGGCGCGGAGAACGGTGGGCAGGAGGGTGAAAACGGCCGTAATGCCCCAGCCGAACGCCACATTCCCTACCGGCCTCTCTGGCAATGCCAGCCCCAGCGCGTTGGCCAGTCCGGTGATGATGCCCGCGCCGTCGGCACTGCTGGCGACGATGATGCCCAGCAGCATGGCCAAAACCAGCAAACCGAGGATGAGGGAAACGGCCGTAACCACCCCCGTTTTCCACTGCTTAAATTTGTATTGGCTGGCTAAACTCAACACCAGCGCCCACATGCTCAGCAGCGGCAGGCCAAAAATAATCAGGAATTGGGGCAGGCGGGTGGGCTGCACCAGCGTCGGCAGTAAAAACGGCGCGCCTGCCTGCGAGCGGAAGCCCAAATAAAACGGCAGATAAAGCAAAATGGCGGGAATAACCAGCAAAACGGCCAGCCCAATCGCTTCAGTCAGCCACTGGTTGCGCCAGCCAAAGCGCCGCCAGCGGTTCAGCACAAATGCCCCCAGCACCACAAACAGATGCACCAGTACATCCCAGGTGTTGAGGAAGGATAATCCGCCCAGAACCAGCACAGTGATGGCCCACAGCGGTTTGTTGGGGATTAGAGATTGGAGATTAGAGATTAGAGATTGGTTCGTTTTAATCTCCAATCTCCAATCTCCAGTCTCTTTTTCGTCTTCCAGCCACCACAAAAATGCCACCGCCAAGCTCAAAAAGGCAAACGGTAGGGCCATCACGTGGGGGTGCATGTCGCCCAAAATAAAGCTAAAGCCGGGGAATTCGGTAATTGGCGGATCAATGGCCTGATTGGCCAATGTGGTTTCGTTGATGACGCGGGAACTGCGCCACCACCACCAGCCGCCCGATTTATAGCGCGGGCCACTTAGTTCGTTGGGTGGGGTATTAATGTCGAGCACATCCAGCCAGGCCCAAAATTCAGCCGAACCGTAGCCATTCCCGTGCAGCGCCTCTAAAATGATTTGCAGATTGCCGCCGATGGGCAGGGCGAGTGCTGCAATCAAGCCCAAAGCAACTGCCAGACGGGCTGCGTTTTGTTTGAGGTATTGGCCATAGCTGTGCACCAAATTGTAAACCAGCCCAAACGCGCCTACGCCCGTGCCTGCCATCAGCCAGGCCAATCCCAAATTGTAGGCGACGGGTTCAGAAACGGCCGTTAACCGAGCCAACACCGACGTCATCACATAACCAAAATAGTAGTAGCTAATGGCGTAGCCAGACAGCCACGGATCAACTGGCGGGAAGGTTGTGCTGCGGCTGGCGGCGTTGAGGAAAGCAAAATCCATAGGCTGCTCGGTGTGAGCGATGGCCGGGTTTTGGGCACGCACCCACACCCACAGGCCAAACAGCAGCGCAAAAATCAGCTCCGTCAGCAAAATGTGCTGCCAGCGCCCCCAAATCCAGGCGCGCAGCTCGGCACCGTCGCGTCGGTAGGCCCAAAATGAGAGGCCAACCAGAAGGGTAACGGCAAACAAAATGCCGCCCAGGTTATTTTGCAAAAAGCCCAGGCTGCCCAAAAACCAGAACAGGTAGCTCACCAGCAGCAGCGACAGCATTTTTACAAAAGCGTAGCCCCGGTCGGGCAGCTTTTTGAAGATGGAGAAGGCGAGGGGGGTAACGGCCGTTCCCAACAGCAACAGCACGCCCCACCATTTAATCGCCGCAAAAATATCTTCCCAAGCTAGCATATCTTTTCCACATGTCATTCTGAGTGAAACGAAGAATCCCATTCAACTTGGTCGGGATGCTTCACTTCGTTCAGCATGACAATTGCCTTAGTTACTCAAAGAAATTGCCTCGTTATCCAATACTTTATACACGCTCGTCCCCGCATTCCTGTACACCTCTGCCAAAATGCCCATTTGCACCATCTGGTCGAACTTGTTCAGCCCGGCAGGTGGATATAGCACCCACTCCAATTGCCCCACGTAGACGTAGCCCACGTCGTACTTGGCCAGGATGGTTTGCGCTTCTGGCAGGTTGGTCGTGCTGTAGAGCGTGGCCACGTCACGCAAGCGCTGGTCAATGAACTGGCCGGGCAAAATAGCCCGCTGCTGCCGCTGGTGTCCACTCCAGCCAATGATGCCGGGCAGGCCGGTATACATGGAAACCCGGTTGGTGATAGAGCGGTAATAGTTGTCGCTGTACCCTTCGGCCACAACGGGCGAACCGGGGATGTTTAACTGCATCCATTTGAGCGCCTCGTAATCAAACGAGAGGGGCACGTTGCCGCCCAGCCCCTGGCTTTCAAAATAGTTGGCGTAGGGCATGAAGGCCATGCCGTCCAGCGTAAGCGGCGCTTCCTGGCTGAGGCGTACCTGCCATTTGGCCTTGATCGCCAGCGGCGGGTACAGTGCGGCAGCGGCGACGAGGACGCCCAGCACAGCTAGCCACGCTTTGCGAGCAAACTGTTGCTTTTGGATGGAGGGCCAGGCCCAAACGGCCGTTACGCCCGCCACCACGCTCAAAATTAGCCACACCTGCATGTAAAATTTGAAGACGGTGTTCATCCGTCCCACGGTGTTTTCCACCACGAAAAACTCGACAAACAGGGTAATACCCAGTGCCGAGGCAATCAAAATCAGCACGATGCGCCGCGCGACGGGCAAATTTGGCCGCAAACCGAGCAATCCCGCCGCGATGGTGAGCGTAAGCACCACCGGGGCAATCCAGTACCCCATTCGGAACAAAATGAGCAGCAAAACGATATACAAACCAAGGGCCAACAGCAAAGGAACGGCAGCCGGTTCCCACTGCCGTTTGCCTTCTTCGGTCCAGGTGCGCGTCCAGGCGCGGAACTCGCGCGCCAGATGAGTGAGGACAAAAAAGAGGAACAGACCGTAAACGATCAGGTAGTTGCCCAGGTAGCTTTTGGAGCCATCCCAGGGCGCAATGGAGCTAAAGCCTGCGCCGAAGTTGGTGCTGAATGGCCAAAACAGCAGCAAAGCCAGGCTGATGAGCACGGCCGTTTTCAGCCCAATTTGCCCCAAAAGTTGTAAGGAGAAGGTACGGCCGTTCTCTTCCACCACCGCATACATCACCGCCAGCGCCCCAATCACCGCGTAGGTGGGCAAATCCCAAATGTTGGTCGCTTGCAGCACGCCAATCGCCAACGCCCCGACGAACCAGATGAGCGCCGTTTCCCACCAGGATGTGGAGATTGGAGGTTGGAGACTGGGGATTGGAGACTGCGCAGTCTCCAATCCCCAGTCTCTAGTCTCTTTTGCTTTGAACACCAACGCCACCGCCCACGCCAGTGCCAACATCGTTAGCGGCAGGGCGATCATGTGGGCGTGCAGGTCGCCGTACAGGAAGGTGAAGAAGGGGAATTCAGTGATGGGGCCAGCCTCGCCCGGATCGTAGTTGAGGGCGCGTGAGGCGAGGAAGAACCAGTCGCCAGTGTAAATGGGCGCGGGCGTGCCGCTGAGTACTTTGAAACCGCCGTCGAGGGTACGAACGGCCGTTCCCACCAGCGGTATCGTCTCTTCCAGAGTCGGATTGCCCGCCTGGTACCATGCATTGGTGAGCACCCCCACCTGCCCCAGGTTGCCTAGCAGAATGGCCAGGGTGAGGGCGATGAGGCCCGCGTAAACCGCCTTCTTGTGGAGTTTAGAGACTAGAGGCTGGAGACTATTTTTAGTCTCTAATCTCCAGTCTCCAATCTCTCGCCGCCAGACGACCAAATCATACGCAATGCTAAACACCGCCATGCCCGTAAAGCTAAACAGCATGGACAAGTTCAGGTTGTAGGCGACGGTGGGGACGATGCCCAGTAGCTTGGTGAGCACGCCCGTGTAAACGAAGCCGTAGTAGTAATAGTTGAGGTAGCCCCCGGCAAACCAGGGGTCATAGGGCGGGAAGGTGGCGGATTTGAGAACGGCCGTAAAATAAGTCAAATCCATCGGTTTTTCGCCGCCCCAGATCACGTCCCACACGTCCGGGTTGCGCAGGCGGATGAGGATGGCCAGCAGGTACAGTCCCACCGCAATCAGCTCCACCACGCCGATGAACGCCAGATTTTGCCCCACCCAGGTGCGAATTTCGCCGCCGCGCCGGAGCAGTACCAGTCCACTCAAAATGACGATAATGAGCAGTGCCAGCAAATGTGTGCCCCGTGCATTGAGGAAAAGCCCCGCGCTGGCCGTCAGCCAGACAAAGTAGGAGATGAGCAAAATGGAGAGGATGCGCGAGAAAATGTAGCCCCGGCTGGGCAGCCAGCGCAAAATGGCGAAGGTGAGCGGGAAGGTGACCAATCCCAGTGCCACCACCGCCAGCCACCACACAACCGCCGCCAGCCCCGGATTTTGTGATAGCACGCCGTCCGGGTTGAACAGGTCGCTGAAGGTGCCGTTGTTGCGTTGGGTGGTAACGGCCGTTTCCGACAGCATCAGCCCGTTCACCGCCTCCGTCGCCTGGCCGGGATTCATAAAGACCATTTGGTTCAAATCCGCCTCGCCCAGAATGGCGACTGTGTTCGCTCGGCTGTAATCGGCCGTCTTGGCAAAAATCCAGACCGGGGGATGGTCGTAGACGCTAAACGCTTCCTCAGCGGCCAAATCGCCGGGTGGCGGCCAGCCAATCTCCGGCAGTTGCCCCCAGCCAATCTGCCCGGTGGTGTCGCTAATGTACAGCGGCCCGATTTGCAGCGGCGCGTGGAATTCGGCCACCAGCTCAAAGCCCAGCTCGCCGCTGAACAGTGCCTCGTAGTAGCGCATGGTCATTGGGTAGGTGAGCGGAATCCGGGGCAGCGACCAGACGGCGCGTTGGCTGCTCAGAAAGATGTAATCGGCTTCTTCCAGCCATTCAACCATCGAGTCCCGTTTTTCGGGCGTGTCGGCCCCGGTAATGGGCAATGGCTCGCCGCCCACGGCGGTGTAGTAGCCGCCGTAGCCGCTGTGTCCGTTGACATCGTAGGGCAGGCTGGCGTCCCAATGTTCGTTCAGGGTGGCGCTGGTTTGGGCCAGCACGGGGGTGCCTGCGACCAATTCCAGGGTGATTTGTTGGGGGGTGTTGGCGGGTACGGCCGTTTCTGGCAAACCTAATGTGTAGCTGGCCGGGTCATCGGCAACCAGCAAATCTGTGCTTTGGCTGGCACCATTGAGCATGGTGGCTTGCAAGGTGACGGGTTGCGTTTGGCCATTTCTGGCTTGGCTGGCAATGGATAGTTTGTTGAGGCGAACGGCCGTAATCACCCCATCTTCTGGCAGCGTGGTAGATATGTAAAATGGATTGCCCCCTGGCTGAAATTCATATTCGCGCAGGGCGACATTTATGGTTTTCGTTTGCCCGTTGGCTTCGTAAATGAGAGTTGCCCCAGAGGGCACATTCTCAAAAATCCATTCAGAGGCAGCCAGGCGGGTAACTGGTTCGCGGTAAATTTGGACAAAGGCGTTGGCCCACAAAAAGCTGGGTACCGTCACCAAAAGAATGAGGGCGGCGGCGATGGTTTGTTTTAGGCTGCGCCGCTGTTCGCTTTGCTGCGCCCGCTGCCAGATAGTCCACAGCGCCCAGCCAGCCAGCAAAAAGAAGGTGGGGTAAATTGGCAAAAAGTAGCGGATGGATTTAACCCAGCGGGTAGCCATGAACAAGAAGTAGAGCAGGCTCCAGCTAACTGGGATGGCGTGAATCAGCCAATCGGGCCGCCCGCGCACGATGCGCCACAAGGCCCAAAATAGCCCTGCCCAGGCTGCCAGCCCGGCGGTGATGCCCATGCCGTAAAGCACCATGTTGGTGAAGGGGAAAACGATCGCATCTCTATCTACCCACTGCACGGCGGGGGGGAAAACTGCTTCTGGGCTTTGTTGCTGCTGAATTTCGTCCATGTTGCTGCGCCACTGGGGGTTAAAGCCCATGATGGAGCGTAGCCAGACGGAAATTGCTCCAGGATCTTCGCCGGTTTGGGTGATGAGTTCATTGCGGGCGATGGTGGCGTCGGCAAAGGCGTATGGTTGGGCCAGGCGGAAGATGACCAGCGAGACGGTGGCGGCGACCAGCACGCCCAAAAAGACGCGCTGAAAATCGAGTGCGCCGTGGCTGGTTTGCCGCAAACTTTGCCAGGTGTGTCCCCGGCGCAGCAGCCAGGCGACGGCGGCAATGTTAATAATCACTGCCAGCGGAGCCACGTTGATGCGGGAGGCAACGGCCAGCCCCAAACTGAGTCCAAATAAAATCCACCAGTGGAGCTGCCAGTTTGCTTTTTCATCGCCAAAGCTGGCGGCGCGTACGGCCGTATACACTGCCAGTGTCGTAAAAAAGGCGGCCCAGTTGTCCATTGTAAAAAAGTGGGACTGCTGGATGGCCATAACGGCCGTTCCCTGGAAAAACGCGGCCAGCAAGCCCGCCTGCCAGCTGTACAGCCGTCGCCCAATCAAAAAGGTTAGAAAAACGGTGAACAAATCCACAAGGGCGGATAGGAAACGGCCGCTTTGCTGTAAGCCGTAAAAGGTGTTGTACGTTTGGGTGCAAAATTTCAGGGCAAAATTGTTACAGGCAGAGGTCGCCCATTCGGCAAAGTAGCGGGTGAACGTCATGGGGAAGTTGCCGTAGACGTAAAACCCTTTGTCTACGTTGTACGGATTCAGCGGCGATTCTGAGGTGCGCAAATATTGGCCAAAGCTTTCGGGGGGGCGCAGGCGGCTGGCAACGTCCATCAGGAAAAATTCGTCGGGATGTAAAAAGTGGCCTTCGCCCCAGGTTAGCCCGGTAAAGCGAAAAGTGCCTGCCATTCCCAGGATGAGCAGCAAAAACAGGACGCTGATTGATTCCCAGGAAAATCGCTTCCGTGTTGCTTTTACAGATTCGGTTGGGGTGGAAACGGCCGTTTCTGGGGCTACTTCCTGGTTGTTTTCTTCACCAATGTTCATAGATAAATATTCTTGTTGCAAGGTTGCACCTTTATACACCAGTATCCTTGCAGGTAGCTTACAATTTAATCGGTTTCGTCTTAAAAAAGCCAACACAACCGCTGCATTTTAGCGAAAAGCGGCCGCTTTTCAACTCTGCAACTGATTCTTGTCATAAAAAGGGCATGAAATTTGTGCTGAAAATCCTCTTTTCGGTATGTTACAATCGTGTCTTAATGTGGATGAATTGAGCAGTAGATGTTTCTTTCGTTAGAAAACGTCATAGTCGTTGTGTGAAAATCAGGAGGGAAAACCGTCATGTCATCGTCGTTCAACCGTTTTGCATCTTTCATTCTTCTGACAACAATAATCTTCTGGGGAATGGTGGCAAAGGCCGATTTTGGGTCAAACGCGGCCCAAAATGCCAATAGCTGCCTTTCTGGAACCGGGTGGATGCTTGCGTACAAACCAGCCTCATCAGAATTAATTGCAGAAATTGAGCAGGCGATGGCTAGCCAGGGGCTTGCGGCTGACGTGGCTGCCAGAGAAGTGGGAGAGACAGATTCTTGTGGCGAATTTGTGCTTCAAGCCACGGATTTTAGCATTGTTTTTTCCCAGACGAATGGTTTAACACCAGAACAAATTGCGCGAATCATCTACCAGGCATTGCCAGTTGAACCAGTTTTGAAAGCGGGTACCGTGGATGTACGATTTGAAGCTGATGCGGCGTTACAATTTTTGCAGTTCAATCCGGTTACAAAGGCGCTCTCTTTTACTTCTGAGCGCACCCCGCTTGAGGTGGCTCTGTCCCTGACTGATGAAGTTTCCTTGTTGTCTGAGGTTGAGGCGATTACGGCCGTTCCTGCCACAGACCTGTTTAACCAAAATGTGCTAGTAGTAGTTTATGACCCCCTCTTAAACAACGGCCAGCGATTGAGCGATTTTCTTGGTTGGAATAACCATGCTGATCTAACCACAGGAACCGTCACCCATTTTAGCCAAAGCTCCAACAATCGGTTGAATTATTCAGTAGTGGAAACGATAATTGTGGATGGCTGGCCACAAAAGATTGATGGCTTTGTTTACACAGAAGAAGAATACCTTGCCGTGTATAGCGGACAAGCAAGCTCGCACCAACCAGATAATGTTGATTACAATGCCATCGTAAATGACCCACAGCTCGATATATGTGGAAAAGCAAATAGAGGCGAAATTGACGAAGTATGGATTTATAATGGACCCTGGTTTGGCTTTTGGGAATCCACCTTGGTGGGACCGGGTGGTTACTGGTATAACTCTAACCCAGTACCTGGCCCATACGATTGCACAGAACTGGTTCCGATTATGGGACCAAGCCCTGAGCGAGGGCTTGAATCGGCGGTGCATAATTTTGGACATCGTACAGAATCTACGATGAGCCAAGTTTATGGTAGCTGGGTGCAAAATCGCATTGCACATGGCTGGGAAGCATTTGCCTTAACAATGGCGCTTGCGCCAGACTTTAGTTACAGTGGTTGTGGCAACACCCATTACCCGCCTAATGGCGCAAATGATTACGATTACGGGAATCTTGGAACCGCTTTGACAAATTGCGACGATTTTTGGAATTATCCAGAACTTAGCAACCCGCCAGACGTGGCGCAGGCGGTGACTTGCAATACTTGGGGCTGTAATGAAGTTGGGTACCAAAACTACTGGTACACACGATTACCTGCAAACGATGGTTGCGACGTTGACAATGTGGCCAATGATTGGTGGCAATATTTTGTGCATCCAGAATTGGCGAATAATCCATCTGCACTTTGTTCAGCGACGCCAACCCCCACGCCTACGAATACGGCCACACCAACGAACACCCCACGTCCAACCAATACGCCGACGGCAACCCCAACCAACACACCAACCGCTACAAATTCGCCTACGCCAACGCACACGGCAACAAATACACCCACGCCAACCGAAACTTCAGTGAACACACCGACGCCGACTCCAACCCACACTGCGACACCGACCATTGTGCCTTCCATTACACCCACGATTGATGTTGGCTCTGGTGAAGATCATTTTGTTTATTTACCTATGATTCAAAAGTAGATTTTTTATGCTCTCACGTTTGAAATATTACCTATCGTCTATTCCTACGCTGCTTTACCACATTAAAAATTGGTCCGCATTTATTGCTATAGTTGCCAAGGCCAGGCCAACCATTGTGAAGCTAAGGAACGGCCAACAGGTGAAGGTGCGCAGCTTGATGGATATTTGGATTGTCAAGGAGACGTGCCTGGATAAAGATTATGAGGTCAATGGCGTTCCCATTGCGGATGGTTGGCAGGTGGTGGATATTGGCGCAGGCTTGGGGGATTTTGTGCTGTCGGCGGCTAACGAACGGCCGAATTGCAAAATTTGGGCCTTCGAACCGTTTCCTGAATCATTTGAGCTGCTGCAAGAAAATATTGCATTGAATCAGATTAAAAATGTACAGGTGGTGCAAACGGCCGTTAGCAGTCAATCTGGCCCTATGAAAATGTTCCTCACTGGCGCGGCCGTACAGCATATTGCCTCAAATGAATATTCGCCAGATACTGCTGGCAATGCTCATGAGATCGAAGTGCAAAGTCAATCAATCAACGACCTTTTTTCGGCAGATGGTATGACCCATTGCCACTTTTTAAAAATGGATTGTGAGGGTGGGGAGTTCGATATTTTGTTGAATGCAAAACCGGAAACCCTGGCCAAGATTCATCACATTTGTTTGGAATATCATGATAACGCCACATCTTTTAGCCACGTCGATCTTGAAAAATTCCTGAAGGCCAGTGGTTTTAACGTGCGGACCACGCAAAACCCGGTTCATCATTACCTCGGTTTTCTTTATGCCGAAAATCTGCGTTTTGAGGCTTGAGCCTTGGCGATTTTGAAAACCGCAGATTTCACAGATTACACAGATTTTTCTCTGGATGTCTTTAACGCTTTGCGCTTTTGCGCGAGTTTTTAATGGACTCACCCTTTTTCTTTGTCTAGCGGTTCAAAACCAGCAGTAAAATGAGCGCCGCCATCGCCGAAGTACCCAACTGCACCACAGCAAAAACGGCCACCCATAGCAGCCTCTTTCCGCTAGAAAAGCCCTCAGTTTTGCGGAAAACCAAAAAGATGGCAACTCCGGCGTCTAGCAACAGCAGAAGCGCCAGCAGGAACACGGCCGTTTCCGCCGTGGCTGTGGAGGCAGATTCCAACGCTACGCCTGCGCCAATGATGAGTAACAGAGAGAAAATGACGGTGGCGGCCCAGATTACGGCCGTATAAATGGCGACCTTTTTAGTTGACATAAATACTATTATTACCCCTTCAAAAATTAAAAATGGAACACAAAGTTACACAGAGAAAGCCTGATTGACTGACAAAATTTATTTAACTGCTGAGAACGCGGAGAGCGCAGAGAAAATAAAGGAGAGAACTCCGCGTCCTCTGCGCGCTCTGCGGTAGAAATCTGAGATTAGTCAATCAACCAGCAGAGAAAGCGCAGAGTTTCACAGAGAATAAAGAAATCTGCGGAATCTGCGAAATCTGTGGATTTTTCTTATGGTGGCGGCCAGATTTGGCGCAAGTATGGCTCGATGCCGCGCTCCGGCTGCCAGTTTTGCGGGTAGCCCAGCGACACTTCCTCAAAGCGGACACCATCCCGAAATTGTGTACCACGAATATGCAAATGGCCGTAAACAACGGCCGTTACCGGAAACCGCATGTGCCAATCCTCCGTTAATTTGGTGCCGCACCAGAGTGAAAAGCGGGGGATGAGGCGCAAATTGACCAAATCGTAGCGCAAGGGGTAATGGTTGATGAGGATGAGTTGGTTGGTGGATACGGCCGTTTCGGCCAACCGTGCCTCCGTGTAGCGACAACGCACCGCACACCACGCCTGCCGCGACGGATACGGATCCGGGTGCAAAATAACCTCGTCCGTTGCCACCACGCCAGACGCCTCTGCCCAGGCCAGTGCTTCGTCAGCCAGCACCTCCTCTGGCCGAAAACTATAGTCGTAAAGCGTAAACGTTGGGGCAATAAATAACGGCGGATCGCTATTGGGCCATTGCACAAACGCATCTTCAGGCGTCAGCACGCCGAAGTCACGGCAAATTTGCACCAGCTGAAAATATTTGGCCAAACCTCGCTTACTTTCAGAATCGGAGGGGATTGTCCACAGATCGTGGTTTCCAGGGGTCCAAAAAATTTTGCCAAAACGATGGCTTAATAAATCCATCGCCCGCCGAAAATCCTGAATCTTTTCCGCCACATCCCCCGCCACGATGAGCCAATCTTTGGGGAAAGCGGGCATCCGGCTCAGAGCTGCCCAGTTTGCTTCATGGTTCAGGTGTAGATCGCTAATGGCCAGCAATTTCATAAAGTAAGGAGCAATACGCGAGCTGACCGATTACCGATAACGGGTCACCGATTCCCGACTAAACCGCGCCGCCAGAAATCTGGATCAGGTTTTGCATCGCTTCTTCATCCAAAATGGTGAACTTACGCCCGCCCACTTTTATCCAGCCAGCACGGCGAAAGCGGCCCAACGCTTTGTTGATGCTGACGCGAGTAGCGCCAGTCATTTCAGCCAGATCAGTTTGGGTTAAAGAAAGTTCAATGCGGATGCCATCATCCGTTTTTACACCGTGCTGCGCCGCAAGTTGCAAAAGCTGCCGCGCCAGACGGGCCGGTAAATCCAGGAAAAAGATGTCGCTAATTTGGTTGTTGAGTCGGCGAATGTGTTGGGCCAACGTGTGCAGCACGTGCAGGGCAAAATCTGGATTGTCGCCAATGTAGCGAATGAATTCTTCACGATGCAGGGTAAGCGTTTCTGTTTCTTCCAGCGCTTCAGCGGTGGCAGAGCGGGGTGAGTCGTCGAGCAGGGCCAGCTCGCCAAAAAAGTCGCCTGCGCCAAAAATTGCGAGCATTGCTTCTTGCCCATCCAGGGTGGTGTGGGTGATTTTCACTTTGCCTTTCGTGATTATGTAAAGCAAGCCGCCTGGGTCCCCGTGATGAAAGATAACCTGATCTGGGCCAAAACGGCGCAGCACCAACCGCTTGGAGAGGCTTTTGGCCTCATCGTCCTGCATGTTGTTAAAAAATGGCACAAGCTGAAGGGCTTGTTTGGCGGCGTATTTTTGGTTTCTCATAACGTCTCTTCCTGTAGATACGTAATCTTTTTCGTTGAGCCGTGTGGCCAACTTGAGGGGCTATTAGGGGATGCTAATTGCCATTGGCCAATTGTATCTCATCATAAACATGTTCCAAACTATATTTGATCTGTTTTTTTAGCCATTCTACTGGCATGGAGTAGGCGGAGCCAAAGGCGAGAAATTCTGATAAGTAGTGGTAAATGTTTTCGCGAGGGAGTTGTTGCGAGATGTGTGTTTGTAGTCGGTTTCGCATGGATTGGATGTAGTTAGCAACGGCCGTTACGCCTGCAAGATCTGTTGGTTTACCGCGCCCAGGGACGATGTGGCGGATTGGATCGGGCCAGTTTTGAATGTGCTGGATAGATTGCAGCCAAACGGCCGTATCGGCCTCAGCCAGCAGCGGGGGCGCGTCTGTTACCACGCAGTCGCCGGTAAACATCACGCCGCTGTCTGGCAAATAAACCCCAACGCTGCCGGTTGTGGGGCCAGAAGTGGCAAATAGTTGCAGTTCCAGGCCACCTTTCCACAGTTGCATCAGTTTGGTAAAGCTTATACTGGCATGTTCCACCGGGCTTTGGCTTAACTCTCGGCCGAGTTCTGGGTTGCGGCTGGCCAAACTTTCAATCAAGGTTTGCGGGTATCGCTTGTCATAGCTGCGTAACCGTTCGGCTGTGGCTTCGTGGGCAATGATGGGTGCATTGAGCCAGCGGGCGTTCAGAATGCGGTCGCCGTGATAATCGGTAAGAATGATGTATTGCACGGAGCGCGGTGAAAGTGCGTGCAGCCGCATGGCCCAATCCCGCGCTTGCCGGGGGTAAGATGGGACGTCAATAGCGATGATGCCGCGCCGGGTGCGAATCGCGCCTACGTTTACGCCGTCGTATGCAGTTTCTATGAAAACATTTTCTGCTATTTCTTGCATAGGCCACCTGTTGAGTATGTTAGCGAATTTGGCCGAGCAGCAGTCGCTCGGCTTTTTCTATGGCTTGTTGTACGCGCTCTTTGTCGGTACCTGGCCCGCCACCTTGGGCCATTGCGGCAGAGCCGCCACCCGCAGCAGAACCTAGAATTTGCAGGGCTGGTTTGATGAGCTGGTTCATTTCGCCGGGGGCGCTTTGTGAGCGGCAAAAAAGCAACTGTGATTTTTCTCCAGCCAGCCCCAGCAGGGCGATTACCTGGCCGCTTTGGGTGAGGTGGTTGCCCAAGATGCGCAACTGTCCCGGTTCCAGTTCATCACTGGTAAAGACACGGGAGATTACGGCCGTTTTGCCCACCATTGTCCCTTTTTGCAGCAAATCGGCCGCCTCAAAATAGAGCAACTGCTCTTGCTGCTTTTTCAGCAGTCGGCGGTTGTCTTTGTTCTCTTCTTTGCTGCGCAGCACGCTGGGGAGTATTTCTTCAATACCGGTGGTGAGGTCTGCGGCAAGTTGATTGACGATGCTGTTTTTGAGACTGTAGTCGTGCAGGGCCCGCTGTCCGCAAGCGAACTCTACCCGAAGCTGGTTGTTTTGCCGCTCTAGCTTCACAATTTTTATGATGCCTACCGCACCGGTTTGGCTGACGTGGGTGCCGCCGCATGCTGTCAGGTCAAACTGCTCAATTTCAATAAGGCGCAGGTTGCCCTGGCGTACTGGCGGCAATTTGCGCAAGGCAAGCTTTTTGGCTTGTTCCACTGTGACCATACGAATACGAATTGGTCGGTTTTGCCAGATAATTTGATTGGCTAAATATTCTGCCTCTTCAATCTGGGTTGGGCTGAGTTGGCTGGTGTGCAGGTCAATGGTCAGGCTGTTGTCACTCAGGTGAAAGCCAACCGTTTCTGCCTGGGCAATTTGAATAAAGGATTGTGACAGGATATGCTGCCCGGTGTGTTGTTGCATGTGGTCAAAGCGACGTGCCCAGTTGATATGGCCAATGACTTTATCTTCCCACAGGTTTGTGGTGTCTAGCCAATGCAAAATCGCTTCATCTTTTTCCCGAATGGTAACGTTTTGTACGGGAACGTTGTTGATGGTGCCGGTATCAAATGGCTGTCCGCCAGAGGTGGGGTAGAAGTAAGTTTGATCGAGGACAACGGCCGTTTGTCCATCTTCCCGAACCCGTTCCACAATGGTTGCCTCAAAACGGGTCGTATACGCATTTTGGTAGTAGAGCCTTGTGTTTGTCATGCTTCGGTGGTCACTTTTGTGAGCAAAGTTATGTTCGCTGACGATGAAGGATTGGGGTGTAGAAAATTCTTTTGCGAACGCAAACAATGATACCAGAATAATGCCTGGGTGCATCTTTGGTGTGGGCAAACGGCCGTTTTCCAGTTTAATTGTGGGGGATTTTCAGGAGAATTTTGGGTAAAAATTAGGCCTTGGCTAGCGGTAAGGTAAAGTTAAAGCGTGCCCCGCCAGACGGTGCATCATCTACCCAGATACGGCCGTCATGCGCTTCTACGGCCAACCGACAAAATGCTAAACCCAACCCAAGCCCTTTGGCATTGCTGTCTTTAGACTGGATTCGTTCAAACTTCTCAAAAATAGATTCCCGATATTGTTTGGGAATACCCTGGCCCTCGTCGCTCACCGAAACCAGCAACCGATTATTCTCAGGTTGCACCTTACCTGAAAGCGTAATGGCCTGGTCTTCAGAGGAATATTTCAGAGCATTATTTACCAAATTCACCAAAACGCGCCGAATCATATCTTCTTCAACATAAACGTGGGGCAAATTCTCCGGTAGCTCGTTGAGAAAATGCACGCGCCTCTGATCAAAATTGGGCAGCTCAATCTCATACACTTCATCCGCCAGGAAGTTGATACTCACGCGAGTTTGTTCAGTAATAGGCTGACCTGCTTCCAGGCGATTGATGTCCAGCAACGAGCGGATGAGCGTTTCCAGTCGGCGGCTGCTGCGACGAGCAATGTCTAGCATTGCGTATAGCGGGGAGTTTGCTGATTCTGGCGGTATCTCGTAAGCAAGCAGTTCCAGACTGGAAATGACGTTGCCTAGCGGGCTTTGCAGGTCGTGGAAAAGCATGGCCGTTAAATCTTCGCGCATCTTTTCTAGCTCAACTTGCTCTGTAATGTCGTGGTGGATCCATTGCAACAACTGGTCGTCACCGTGGACAGTGCGTTTGGCGTAAACCTCCATCGGAATAGGGTTTGTTTGTTTGGTACGTACTTCGCTTTGGAACATCAAAACTTTGTCGGAGCGTATTTTTTTAGCTTTGGGGAGTACGGCCGTATCCGGGTGCAAATCCTGAATAGACATGTGAAGGAATTCCGAGCGGCTGTAGCCCAACATATCCGAAGCCCGGCGATTCGCTTCTACAATTCGGCCGCGCATATCCGTCAAAAAGATTGGATCCACCGTGTCCTGGAACAGGCTGATATAGCGTGATTCAGCTGCTACCGTTCTGGCATATTGTTGGGCGTTGGCAATGGCAGTACTGGCAATATTGGCTAAATTCACCAGCACATCCAAATCTTCCTGCTCAAACGTGCCATCAATGGGATTGATGGCCTGAATTGTGCCCAAAACCTCGCCTTTGAAGATCATCGGGGCACAAATCATAGCCAGAGTTGAATAGCCAGTACGCTCATCACCCAAATGGTGAAACCGAGGGTCCAGTCGCGTATCGGTTACCAGTGCTGGTTCTGAGTACTTCATAACCCAACCAGATAAGCCCTGGCTGCTGGGCAAGCGCAGCCCCACGATTTCTTCAGCGCCTATGCCTTCTGCAACTTGATAAACCAGTTCATTGGTTTGAGAGTCTACCAGAGCAATGGAGATTGCTTCGGCATTCAGAAAATCGTTCATTTGGGACAGCAGCGATTGCATGATTTCATTGATGTCTAATGAAGAGTTAATGACACGACTGGCTTCGTTGAGCAATGCCGAGATTTTTAGCTGGCGTTGCGATGCTTCGTAAAGGCGGGCATTTTCAATGCTGCTGGCTGCCTGATTGGAGATGGCGGTAAGCAAGCTCAGGTCCTGCGCATCGAACTGATCAACGCCTATTTTATGAATGGTTATGGCCCCAATAACGCGGTCGCGTACGGAAAATGGTGTGCAGATGACAGACCAGGGCGTGCTACTGGTAATATGCCCAGGACGCGGAACCCAGCGTTCATCCGTTTGGGTATTGTCAATAATTAATGGTTCGTGATTGCGGATTACCCAGCCAGCGACCCCATTGTCCATAATTGTTTCCAGAAACTCTTCGGATTGATTGGCTTGGGGATTGCCGCTAGTCAATGAGGCATATTCTACTTTTTGCGCTTCGTTGACAACGATGATGCTACCATCGTGTGCTTCTAGTTGCTGGACAGATAGGTTGAGCACTCTAGGGAGGATGAGATTGATGTTCAAGCCATCCGCTTCCACCTGCTTGAGCATATCGTTGACAACATACAGGGTGTGAAGCCGATCGCTATCCTTCAATTCTGGGGTGTATTCTGTATCTTGAATAGAGTGATCCATTTGGAACATAATACCATGATACGCAATTATTTTACTACTATCTGATTTCCAGCCTGCCAGTTCAACATCATTCTGCCTGGAAGGCTTGCCTTCTGGGATTGTACTATAAAACAAAGAGACTCATAGGTGAAGTTGCGCGTAGCTTTCAAAATATTTATTGATTTGCCTGATGCTTGCTAACTTCAGCCGCCTTTAGTTTATCAAATCAATTGAAGGCTGGGGATGACATCAATGTTTAAGGTGTCTCGACGGCCGTTTACAAATTGCCAGTGTGCCGCCGCCCCAATCATAGCTGCATTATCTGTACAGAGTATAGGAGTTGGGTACCGTACCGGGAGACTTAACTGCTGCGTCATGGTGCGCCGCAGCTCCCGATTGGCCGATACGCCACCTGCCATGTGAACGGCCGTTGCGCCGTGTGCTTCGGCTGCCCACGCGGTTTTGGTGACCAGGGCCTCTATGACAGCCGTTTGGAAGCTCGCAGCCAAATCGGCTACCGGTAATTTGTTTTTATCAAAATGTTTGATTTGGCGGGAAACGGCCGTTTTTAGCCCACTAAAACTAAAATTGTAGCCATCATCCATCACGGCACGGGGGAATTTGTAGGCAGTGGCATTGCCCGAAGGAGCTAATTTATCAATCGCTGGTCCACCGGGGAAGGGTAGGCCAAGCAGTCGCCCCACTTTGTCGAACGCCTCACCCGCTGCGTCATCTAGCGTGCCGCCCAAATGCTTGTACTGCCCATGATCCGTCATCAAATACAGTTCTGTGTGCCCACCGCTAACCACCAGGGTCAAAACAGGAAACTCAATTTCGTTTGCCTGTTCGGTGAGCCAAAGCGAATAAATGTGCCCTTCGATATGATTGATGCCTAGCAGAGGTTTGTTTCGCGCCAGGGCCAGCCCTTTGGCCATGTTTACCCCCACCAGCAGCGAACCTACCAGCCCCGGCCCGCGCGTTACAGCGATGCAATCAATATCATCCAGCCCCATGTGGGCTTCTTCCAGCGCTTGCTGCACGACGGCGTGAATCACTTCAATGTGGCGGCGCGAAGCGACTTCCGGGAAGACACCGCCAAACTGGGCGTGTAAATCTACCTGGCTGGCGATGATGTTGCTGAGGATGGTACGGCCGTCTTCCACCACGGCGGCAGATGTTTCATCACACGAGGTTTCGATGGCTAAAATTCGGCTGGTTTGTTTGGTTGAACTCATAGTCTTTTTTACGCAATTGGTTAAGAGAATGGAGATTGGAAATTGGAAATTGGGTCAATCTCTAATCTCCATTCTTCAATCTCCCTTTATGCCAACGCACAGTGTACCAATGATTGCAGCAATATTTCAACTTGCTCCGGCAAAATGGTGCGGGGGTCTATGAGGAAACGGCCGTCTTGAATGCGACCAATCACCGGAACTTTCTCCTGGCGCAGCTGGCTGGCGAACTGATCTGGATCGGCAACGGTGATAGCCACCACGCGGCTGGGCAAACTTGTGCCGGGTAAACTGCCCCCACCGACGGTGGAACGGCCGTCTACAACCTCCGCCCGAATGCCCCGTTCCTGCAAGCGTGCCGCCCAGGTGTCTGCCTCTGACCCAATCTCCGTCAATGGACGGGCAATCATGCGCCAGACCGGAATTTCCTCGATGGCATTTTCGGTAAGATAGTGTGTGAGCGTGGCTGACAGCCCGGCCAGGCAAAGTTTGTCGACGCGTACAGCGCGGGCCAGGGGATGTTTTTTGAGCCGCGCTATTAATTCTTGCCGACCGACCAGAATGCCTGCTTGCGGCCCGCCCAGCAGCTTGTCGCCGCTGAAAGCGACCATGTCCGCTCCGGCGGACAGCCCATCCAGCACGGTGGGTTCTGGTTCCAGCCCGAAGGGGCTACTGTCTAGCAAAGCGCCGCTGCCCTGATCGTACAGCAGCGGTAGATTGTGTTCGTGAGCCAGCTCAGCCAGTTCAGCCAGGGTGGGCTCGCTGCTAAAGCCAATAATTTTGTAGTTTGAATGGTGCGCTACCAGGATTGCGGCCGTGTTTTCCGTAATTGCATTGGCATAATCGCGCAGGTGGGTGCGGTTGGTCGTGCCCACTTCCACCAGTTTTGCGCCCGATTGGGCCATCACGTCAGGAATGCGGAAGCCACCGCCAATTTCCACCAGCTGCCCCCGGCTGATGATCACTTCCTTGCCCTGGCAGAGCGCGGTGAGCATGAGCAAAACGGCCGCTGCGTTATTGTTCACCACCAGCGCCGCTTCTGCCTCGGTGAGCCGGGTGAGCAGCTGCTCGGCATGGACTGTGCGGGAGCCGCGCTGGCCGCTGGGCAAATCATATTCCAGGGTGCTGTACCCTTTGGCAGCATCCTCGATGGCTGTTCGGGCAGCGGCGCTGAGCGGGGCGCGACCCAAATTTGTGTGCACAATCACCCCCGTGCCGTTGATGACCGGTTGCAGGGTGGGTGCCAGGTAGCTTTCCAACCAGAGGCGGGCATCATCAACCAGCACGGCGTTCATGGGGGCGTAGCTGGCTTTGCCGCTGAGAATTGAGCTGCGGGCGGCGTCCAAACTGGCGCGCAAACTTTCTACGGTGAGGGAACGGCCGTATGCCAACATCATATCCACCGCCATCGCCGTGTTTAACAAACGATCTACGCTGGGGAGTTCACGGAGTAGAGATTGTGTGTTTTCTTTATCCATATTTTTGGTAATCGATATTCGGTGGGCGGTATTCGGTATTCGGTAAGCGGTGAACGGTAATCGGTTATCGGTAAAAAACCGATTACCGTTCACTGCAAATTCGCTTGTGCCGTGCGGCTGCGAATTTGCATCAGGATTTCAAATAAAATGAGAACGGCCGCTACCAAAAGCGCTACCGCCAAACCAAAAGCGCGATTCATTTGCAGCCAAAGGCAAAAGGCAACCCAAACACCCGCCGCCATCGCTTGCCGCAAGGCGACCATCAGCCGGGAGGATTCGATGCGGCCAAAACGACGGTCGGTGTAGGCGGTAAAGCGGCGGTTGAGCAGATAGGAGACGGGCAGGAAGAGGCCGGTAACGGCCGTTAGCACCGTCGCCAAAAAGACCAGGATGATTTCAAAATTGGCCGCTTCCAGCAGCGAAGCCGCATCGGCCCTACCTTCGGCGGCGGCGCGGACCAGGTCCAGTCGGTTGATGTCGATCGGCCACCAACTGTTGACCACATACTCCATCGCCAGCAGACCAATCAGAAACAGCAAAACGCCTAAAACCAAAGCTGAAATAAAGCCAAACCGATCTTTTCCTTCCATACGTTCAATTATACCTTGTTTGCCACTTTGCAAAGATTGGGCCAATTTTCTTTCAATGAAAGAAGTTTTCGCGATTAAAAATTGGTCCAATCTGATCACGCACTTGGTTGTTGGAGCAGTTGAAGCAATGCCCGGCCGTACGCTTCGCTAGGGTCAACGGCCGTAAATTGTACCCCCTCTCCATTTAACAAAATCTCACACACATACCCTGCATCTTGCCGTTGGAGCTGTTGGAAACGGCCGTTCCTAACCGCCAACTCTTCTTCCAATTTTTCCCGAAGCTGGCTTTCCGTGGGCAGCCAGACCGCCTCGTGCGTCAGCAAATAATCCATCGCCCACTCAGAGGTGCCGTGAAACATCACCGCAGGCCAGCCGCGCAGCAGCTCCATCGTTACCAGCATGTCGGAGAGCACGAAGATACGGCCGTCCAAATCCCGGTCTGGAATGGCAAAAAAATCATGCACTGTGGTGTGCCACACCAACCCCGCTTCCTTCAACTGCACCGCCAACGCTTGAGAAATCATTCAGCTTCCTTATGGTCAAAAATCACAGATTCCGCAGATTAAAAAGATTTTTAAATTCGTTAGATCTGCGAAATCTGTTGATTTAATCCTTGTTTTAGAGAAAAAAGGTCTTGTCAACATAGAGTATCGAACATATGATCCAAAAAGCATGAACGAAACCTTTACCCACCTTCGCCTCCATTCCCATTATACCTTGTTGGGCGCAACTGCCACCGTGGAACAACTCGTCGCCCACGCCACTGCCGAGGGATTGTCCACGCTGGCGCTAACCGACAGCGCCGCCCTGTATGGCGCGGTTGCTTTTAACCAGGCGTGCCTCGCCGCCGACATCCAGCCGATTTTGGGCATGACCGTGCGTGTGACCTTGCCGGAAGCGATGAACGTGCCAGGGCCAGGCTGGGGAGAACTGGTGCTGCTGGCCAAAGACGGTGTTGGTTACCGCTCGCTCTGCGGTCTCTCCTCGCTGGTGCAGGGCAGCGCAGAGCGGGAGCAGCTTTTGCGGCAGGGGCTGGATTGGGATGACTTACGGCCGTTTACCCCCCACCTCATCGCTATAGACAGCGGCAAAACCGGCTGGCTGGCTCGACTGGTCGCCGCTGGACAGCCCAAACTGGCCGCGCGGTACGCCTCCCGGCTGGCGGGCCTGTTTGAGGCAGATGGCTACCTGGGCGTCACGATTCAGCAGCCTGCCGATGTGGCCCTGGCGCAGGAAGCCAGTGGCGTGGCGGCTCGATTCGGTTTGGCTGCGGCAGCGCTCCAGCCCGTTTTTTGTCTGGAACCCGACGAAGCCCCCCGCCTGCGCCTGCTGGCAGCGATTGACCAGAACTGCCACCTCAACGAGGTGCCTGCTGAATCGCTGCCCGGCGGCGGTGCGCCCGATGCCGAACTGCACTGGCTCTCTGCCGCAACGGTGGTGGAACGATTTGCCGATTTGCCGGACGCACTGGCGACAGTAGGCCAGATCGTGGCCAAATGCGAACCGGCGCTGCCAGACGGCCGTCCCATCTGGCCCAAGCTGGATTTACCGGCGGAGCAAACGGTAGAGGACGCGCTGGCGCAGTCAGCACAGGCAGGATTGCGGGAAAAATACGGCCGTTCCCCCGTCAAACCCATCACCGACCGCCTGGAAAAAGAAATCGCCTCCATCAACCGGCACGGCTTTGCCCCGCTCTTTTTGCTGGTGGCCGACATTACCCGCTTTGCCCGCGAAACGGCCGTGCCCGTGAACACGCGCGGCAGCGTGGCCAACTCGCTGGTGGCCTACTGCCTGGGCATCACCCAGGTGGACCCCATTGCCAACGAGCTGCTGTTTGAGCGCTTTCTCAATCCGGCGCGGGCCAATTTGCCGGACATCGACCTCGATTTTTGCAGCCGCCGCCGCGATGAGGTGCTGAATTACGTGCGCGAGAAATATGGCGAGGACCGCGTGGCTTTGGTGGCCACGATTAGCACCATG
Organism: Ardenticatenaceae bacterium; assembly: GCA_020634455.1. GTDB lineage: Bacteria > Chloroflexota > Anaerolineae > Promineifilales > Promineifilaceae > Leptofilum. The sequence continues at coordinate 976,615 of JACKBQ010000002.1, forward strand.
CAGCCAAAATCGGCCGTGCGCGAGACGGCCAAAGCCCACGGCTTGCCCGAAGCGGAGATTAAGGCGCTGACGGCGCTGCTGCCCCGTGGCTGGCATCCCGACCCGCGCCGCCGCAGCGAAAAAACGCTGGAAGACGTCCTGGCCGAAGTGGAAGACGTGACGCAGCACAAAGTTCTGGCCGACGCTTTGGCCCTCATCGGGCAGCCGCACCATTTGAGCATTCATCCTGGCGGCATCGTCATTTCGCCGGGGCCGATGACCGACACCGCGCCGGTGCAGCTTGCGCCCAAGGGGTTCCTCATCACCCAGTACGACCATCGGGACGTGGAGAAGATTGGCCTGCCCAAGATTGATCTACTGGGGATTCGGGCGCTGACGGTGCTGGCGGACACGGCCGAAGCGATTCGCGCCACGCTGGACCCTGGGTTTGATTTGCTAAAGATACCGCTGGACGATGAGATGACGGCCGTTCATCTGCAAACTGGCCAAACCATTGGCGTCTTCCAATGTGAAAGTTCCGGGGCGCGGCGCACGCTGCGGCAGCTCAAGGCCACCAACTTGCGGGATCTGGCGGTGGCCAACGCCTTCTTCAAGCCCGGCCCGGCTACCGGCGGCATGGCCCAGGCGTTCGTGCGCCGCTACCGGGGCGAGGAGCAGGTCGCCTTTTTGCATCCGGCGCTTGAGATGATTTTGGGCAGCACCCAGGGTGTGATGCTGTTTCAGGAGCAGGTTTTGCGCGTAGCCACCGAGATTGCCGCCCTGAGCTGGGCCGAAGCGGACCATCTGCGGCGGGGCATGAGCAAATTCCAGGCGGATGAAATGGCTACGATGCAAAAGCGGTTTGTCGGTGGCTGCCAATCCCAAAGCGGCTTCACGCCGGAGCAGGCGGAGACGCTGTGGCAGCAGGTGATGGCCTTCGCTGGGTACGGCTTCAACCAGGGGCATGCAACGGCGTATGCGGATGTGAGCTACCGGTCTGCCTACCTGAAGGCGCATTACCCGGCCCAATTTTTGTGCGCCCGGCTGCGCGATTACGGCGGCTTTCACCATCCGGCCATCTACATCGCTGAGGCGCAGCGGCTGGACATTGGCATTCGCCCGCCGCACGTGAATTTTAGTGGGCGTAAGTTTACGCTGACGGCCGGGGAGATTGGAGACTGGAGATTGGAGATTAGAGATTTTTCAGTCTCCAGTCTCCAGTCTCCTGTTTTATGGATGGGATTAGGCCAGGTGCGCGACCTGCGCCGATCGGCGGTGCGGGAAATTGTGCGGGAGCGGGGGAAACGGCCGTTCCAAAGCCTCCGTGATTTGTTGAGCAGAGTGGACTTGCAAAAGAAAGAAATCACCCACCTCATCCAGTGCGGGGCGTTGGACGGCCTGGGCGAAAGCCGTGCTGCGCTGCTGGCCGAGGCGGCGGATGTGGCCCGGGCGGGCAGCGCCCATCAGTTGGGCTTTGATTTGGGGTTGAAGGCTAAAATCGAGGTGGAAAGTTTGGCGGAGCGGTTGGCGTGGGAAACGGCCGTGCTCGGCTGGCCTGTCTCCGCAAATCCGCTGGCGGCGGTGCAAAATCAAACCAAGAATAATGTGCTGCTGCGCGATTTGCCCCGCTTGCGCAACCAAAAAGCGAGCATAGCCGGGGTGCGCTTGCCCGGCTGGACGGGCGGGCGCGGCTTCTACTTTGGTGATGGCGACAGCTTTGAAATTGTGCAGTTGCCTAAATCGGCCAGCAACATCAAGGTAAAATCGTGGTTGCCCTACTGCCTAACTGGTTTTTGGCGGGAAGACGCTTGGGGCGGGGGCTTTTTTGAGGCGCTTGAAATTGTGCAATTAGGATGAACGGAGAACATTCAAATGAAAATTGCTGTGATTGGCGGTGGTTCCAGTTACACCCCTGAATTGATCAATGGGTTTTTGGCGCGGGTGGCTGAATTGCCCGTGCGTGAATTGTGGTTGATGGATCTGTTGCCAGAGCGTCTGGAGATTGTGGGCGGCTTTGCCCAGCGGATGGTGGCGGCCAAAGGGTCGCCATTTCAGGTGCATCTCACCACAAACCAGGCGGAGGCGATTGCCGGGGCCAGCTACGTGCTGACCCAGCTGCGCGTGGGCTGGATGCAGGCGCGGCGCGAGGATGAATATTTGGGCTTGCGGCATGGCCTGATTGGGCAGGAGACCACCGGCATTGGCGGCATGGCCAAAGCGCTGCGCACCATTCCAGTGATTTTGGGCATTGCCAATGATTTGCTGAAGCTGGCGGAGCCGGGGGCGCTGCTGGTGAATTTTACCAACCCGGCGGGATTGGTGACGCAAGCGTTGACGCAATATGCTCCGAGGGTAACGGCCGTTGGCGTGTGTAATGCTCCGTTCAACATGAAAATGACCGTTTTGCAAGATTTAGCCAAATTGGGCGTCGTCGTGGAGCCGGAGCGGGCGCAGCTAGACACGCTGGGGCTGAACCATCTCACCTGGCACCGGGGCTTTACGGTGGATGGCGAAGACATCTGGCCGCAGGTGCTGGGGCAATATCTGAACCACCTGCGGCAGGCTGACGCGCCAGAGTGGCCGTCTGAGCTAATCGAATCGTTGCAGATGATTCCCAACTATTACCTGCATTATTTTTACGGCACAGCGCGAAAATTGGCCGAGCAGCAGGCGTGGCCGCCTTCTCGCGCGGAAGAAGTGATGACAATTGAGGCAAAATTACTGGGGCAGTACGCGGAACCAGACCGCACAGAACTACCGGACGGCTTGATGCAGCGCGGCGGCGCGTATTACTCTACGGTGGCCACCCAGCTGCTCAATGCGCATTTTAATGATTTGCATGAGCAGCATGTGGTGAATGTGCCTAATCGGGGCGCGGTGGCTGGCTGGCCCGATGAGTGGGTGCTGGAGCTTCCCGCGCTGGTGAGTCGGGCTGGCATCGAGCCAATGCCAACACGGCCGTTGCCGCCAGTCGTTTTTGGCTTGATGCAGCAGGTGAAGCAGTACGAGATGTTGACGGTGGAAGCGGCCGTTCATGGTGACAAAAATGCAGCGTATCAGGCGCTGTTGACCCATCCGCTTGGGCCAGCTGCCAAAAACGTTGCCGCCGTGCTTGAGGATTTGCTGGAGACGCACAGAGCATATTTGCCCCGCTTTTTTGGGGATGGGGGGTAGCCAGATGCGTTATTTTTTAGGGGTTGATGTGGGCAATAGTAAAAGTCACGCGCTGGTTGCGGATGAGAACGGCCGTACCGTCGGCTTTGGGCAGGCGGGGGCAGGCAGTTGGGAGGCGATAGGTTGGGTGGCGGCACAAGATGTGCTGCACGACATCGTCGGCCAGGCGTTGGCCCAGGCGGGCGTGGCGAAAGCAGCCATTGCCGGGGCGGGCTTTGGCTATGCAGGCTACGATTGGCCGGAAGATCGCCCCGGTCATTTGACCATGATTGAATCGCTGGGCTTGACCAATGCCCACATTGCGCTGGGCAACGATACGTTGATCGGCCTGGTGGCAGGGGCGGAAGCGGGCTGGGGCGTGGTGGTGGTAGCGGGTACCAGCAACAACTGCCTGGGTCGTGACCGTCAGGGTCGCGAGGGTCGCATGACAGGCGCGGGTGCCTGGATGGGGGAGTACGGCGGCGCTACGGAAATTGTTCGCCGAGCAGTTCAGGCGGTGGCGGTGTCCTGGACGCGGCGCGGGCCGCAAACTGTGCTTACCGACGAATTTGTAGCTCGGACGGGGGCGGTTGATGCGGCCGATTTGTTGGCAGGCTTGGTGCGCCAGCGATATGCATTGTCAGCCGCTGCTGCGCCCGTCGTTTTTGAGGCGGCGGGCCAGGGGGATGCGGTCGCCCAAGAGATTATCAACTGGGCGGGGTGCGCATTGGGCAGCCTGGCGATAGGCGTGATTCGGCAGCTTGATTTAGCTGGCGAGTCGTTTGACGTGGTGCTGTCCGGGAGTTTGTACAAAGGGGGGACGCTGCTCATTGACCCCATGCAACAAACCATTCAGGCGGTTGCGCCAGAGGCAAATTTGGTTCGGTTGGTGGCTCCACCCGTGGTGGGTGGGGTATTGCTAGGGATGGAGCAGGTGGGAATGGATACGGCCGTTCCTCGCCAGCGCCTTTTACACTCTTCGGAGCTTCACATCGCTACCTTCGAAAAATAGGTATAATCTTATTGAATGTTTTGTCATAAACAGTTCATAAAAATTGTGACTTGAGCAAAAAATGGGGGTTCTAACTCTTGGATGCAGGATTAAGCGCAACATTTTTTCATTAAGTGGAGGAAAAATAAGATGGTGAAAGAGTTTAAGGCATTTATTGCCAAAGGCAACGTGCTGGATTTGGCCGTTGCAGTAATTATTGGTGGGGCATTTGGAGCCATTGTGACTTCATTGGTCAACGACATCATCATGCCGCTCATTGGCGTGATTTTGGGTGGCACAGATTTTACGACATTAGCGATTACGGTGGGCGATGCGAGCATCACCTACGGCAATTTCATTCAAGCCATCATCAATTTCTTGATTATCGCTTTTGTCATTTTCATGATTGTGCGCTCAGCCAATGGCATGAAAAAGAAAGAGGAACCCAAACCAGCTGCGCCCAAAGGCCCGTCTGCGGAGGATTTGCTGGCAGAAATTCGCGATTTGCTGAAGTCACAAAACAGTTAAGTTGATTTTTTGATACCCTCATACAGGCAAACGGCCGTTTCCATTTGATTTTACTGGCAACGGCCGTTTTGCTTTCTCTACCCCTCCAAAATCTCCACAAACCCCGCATCACCGTTTACCCGAATCCGCTGCCCGGTCTGGATTTGCTGCGTCGCTTCTGGCACGCCAACCACTGCCGGAATGCCGTACTCACGAGCCACCACCGAGCCATGCGTCATCAGCCCGCCAACCTCCATCACCAGCGCTGCCGCGTTGATGAACAGCGGTGTCCAGCCCGGATCGGTGAATGGCGCAACAAGGATTTCTCCCTTAGCCAGCACATCTTTTGTGGGGTCCAGCACCACTTTGGCAATGCCCTCGATGGTGCCACTGGAAGCGGCGCTGCCTACCAGCGCGCCTGCTGGCAGCCCTTCGCGGCTAACTTCAGCGTGTACAATTTCGCCATCGCTGGTAAGCAGGCGGGGCGGCGTGAGCTTTTGGCTGCGGGCAAATTCGGCTTGTCGCTGGGTAACGAGCGGCCCTATTTCCAGTTTCGGGTTCGCTGCAAAATGAATCAACTCGGTTAAATCAAGGTGCCAGATGTCGTCTGGGTGGGTGATACGGCCGTTTGCTACCAGCTTCACTGCCTCGTCCAGCAAAATCAGCTTCGCCACCCCCAGCATCTTGATAATGAAAAATTTGGGATGCTCCCGCCCTGGGGTGTATTGCCGCACGGTTTTTACTAACCGGCGCACCAGCGGACGGCGCAAAAAGCCCAGCAATCCTTGCCCGGCGGCCATAATGAGCCGTTCGCCAGCCGCCTCGCCAGCGGCGGCCAGTTGGGCGTGGTGGGTACGATGGCTGCCCGGCGTGCTGTGCTGCAAGTTGCCAATCACAAATTGCAGCAGCGAGGTGGGGTCTTCGCGCCACCGGGGGCGCGAAATGTCAATTTCTGACGGGCCACGCATGCCGTAACGGGCCAGAAAATCAGCCCAACCTGCCAAAAATGGAGCGCTGCCAGGCACGCTTTCGGCGGTGGCCAATGCCGCCAAGGGTGGATTTTGCTGGAAGTGCGTAACGAGTTCCGGCGACTGGCGGATGAGATCGGCCAAATCGCCGACGGCGAGGTCCATTTCGGTAGTGACATTGCCCATGAGACCGCGAGCAACGGCCGTTAAATCCTCTGGGTTAGCGCGATTACCGACCAGCCAGGCCAGCAGCCGCTGCGACACGATGCCGCTGGCCACCAGCGCCGGGTAATCGGGCAGCAGATGCAGGAATGCTTCACCAATTTCTTGCTCAATTTGTTGTAATCGAGCCACGCCCGCAGGCTGGGCCAAAATGCGCTGCCTGCTGGCGGCAACCAGCCTGTCCATCCGGTCGGTAAGGCCTTGCCGGGTGGTCTGCGGATCGCGCCGGAAGATGAAGCTGAGGGTGGTTTTGATGATTGGGCCGAGGTAAGCAAAGACGTCCCGGAAGTTGGTTTGTGGTCGCAAGTGTGCCAGTTGTTGCCGAAAGTCAGGGCGCTGAATGGCTTCCTGGATGCCAGCCGCCATCATTTCATCAGCCATGGTGAGGAAGCGCGGCACAATTTTGCGCCCCAGCCGCAAGTTGAGCAGGTGAGTAACGTCCATGTACAGCCGCGCGCCTGCGCTTTTGATGCTGCGGCTACGGCTGGTGGCACCAGCCATTTTAAGCGTGGGGAACATGAGTTGCCACATATCAACCCCCATTTTTTTGATGGGATCGAGCATCACTTGAGCGTGGCTGAGGCTGACGTAGAGGTGCAGCACGTTGTCTGGCGGCGGTGGGGCGGGCAGGGGGAAAAGGGTGGTGATGGGTCGGGTTTGCAGGAGGTAAATCTGGCCGTTGGCGATGGCCCATTCGATGTCTTGTGGTTTGCCGTAGTGGGCTTCGATGCGTTGGCCCAACTGGGCCAGGGCGATGGCCTGTGCTTCGGTGAGGACTTGGGCGTGGCGTTGCACGTCGGTGAGTGTTTGTTGGGTGGTGCCGCCGTTGGGCAACGGCCGTATCGCCAACTGTTTGTCGCCAATTTTTGTTTCGACGAGCTGATTGGTGCGGCTGTTTACCCGGTACAAATCGGCTGAAACCAGCCCGGCGACGAGCGCTTCGCCCAGGCCGTAGCTGGCGTCAATGGAGCAGATGTGCCGGTTTTGGCTCACCGGGTCGGCGGTGAACAGGATGCCGGAAATGTCTGGCAAGACCATTTGCTGCACCACCACAGAAAGCGCCACTTCTTCGTGGGCAAAGCCGTTTTGCTGGCGGTACAAAATGGCGCGATCGGTGAAGAGGGAGGCCCAGCAGCGGCGCACGGCGTCCAAAATCGCATCCTCGCCGCACACGTTGAGGTAGGTGTCTTGCTGCCCGGCAAAGGAGGCGTCGGGCAAATCTTCAGCAGTGGCGCTGGAGCGGACAGCAAAAGTGGTGTCGGGTTTGAGGTGGTTTAGATAGAGCGTTTGGGAAACGGTCGTGGCAATCGCTTCTGGGATTGGCGTTTCATGCAGTGCCTGGCGAATTTGCGCACCGATTTTGCGCGTAGCCACCAAGTCTTCCACTGAGATAGTGTCCAGAGCGGCGTAAAAGTCCGGCATTTGTGGGCAGGTGGCGACAAAATCGCGGAAAGCGCGGGTGGTGACGCAGAAGCCAGGCGGCACGGGAAAGTCGGCGTGGCTCATCTCGCCCAGATTTGCGCCTTTGCCGCCAACCAGCGGCAGGTCGGCGGAACGAATTTGGGAGAAGGGAAGTGTGTAGGGTATTTTTTGCATTTTGATTTCTCTGGTTAAGCTAATGGAAAGCTATGGGTATTGTGTCTATCGTTTCGTTTTGAGTCAAGCAAGCAGGTGAACGGGTCAACTGCCTGATTTTAGGTTGCCTAAGGCTGTCGGCTTTCCTACAATCTTAGGTATGCAACTTTATATGATTAGACACGCACAATCGGAAAACAATGAAATTTGGGCGAGAACGGGCAGCAGCAACGGCCGTTCGCCAGACCCGCTTCTAACGGAAATCGGCGAGCAGCAAGCCCATCATTTGGGTCAGCACATTGCCCAAAACTGGACCAAAGCCGACCCGGACAACGACGGACACAATCGCCTGGGCTTTCACTTTACCCACCTGTACAGCAGTTTGATGGTGCGGGCGGTGGCTACGGGGACAGCCATTGCCCGACGAGTCGGGTTGCCGCTGGTCGCCTGGGAAACCGTTCATGAGACGGGCGGCATTTTTGAGCGCGATGAGGAAACGCATGAGCGCACTGGTCTGCCAGGACCCAACCGGGCGTTTTTTGAAGCACAGTACCCGGACCTGGTTTTACCGGATGCTTTGGGTGAGGCTGGTTGGTGGGAACGGCCGTATGAACCGCGCACCCAGGTCATGGAGCGTGCCCAACGATTTTTGGATGAACTTCAGCAGCGGCACAACGGGGATGATCGGGTGGCGATTGTGACCCACGGCGGCTTTTTTGTGGCGGTGCTGCGTACCTTGTTTGGGTTTGCCACGCTGGACAACGAAGAGAGCGAGAACCGCATCTGGCTTCACGCGCACAACACTTCCATCACCCGGCTGGATTTCAGCGAGGGGCGGGTGGATTTGCTCTACCTGAACCGGCTGGACCATCTGCCGACTGAACTAATCACTTAAAATTTTGTCTGTAAACGCCACAGAGAAAGAAAAGAATTGTGAGTATTGAGCTTTCGCTCCAAACGCTCTGTGCCCTCTGTGGCTAAAAATTAAGACACGGATAGCGATGAGAAAAATTAGCTTTCAAAAAACGATTCAGATTAAGGCCGAGGCAACGGCCGTTTACAACCATCTGGCCAACATTGCCAACCATCCCGGCTTGCAGCCGCTGGTGGTAGAAACGCAGGAAATTGCGCGCGGTGTGGATGCAGATGGCCATGTGACGATTGATTTTTACTCGGTGGAGCTGTTCCGCTTTTTAGGGATTTTGCCTTATCGCAACAAGATTCGGGTGCAGATGACGCAGGTGCCGGAGAAAAATCTCATCATTCACGAAGTGGACAGCTTTCCCAACATTCGGTTGGTAAGCCGGACCCTGTTTGAGGATGTGGCGGGGGGAACGGCCGTTACCGAAACCATCGACATCGACAGCCCCAACTGGGTAGCGAATTTTGTAGCAAAAACGGCCGATTCCGCCCACGACGTGCTGCTGCAAAACTTAAAAACACGTTTAGAAGCAGGATAGCCTATGTTTAATTTAGCCAACACCCACCGCTCAATTCGCGCTTACACCAACCAGGATGTAGACGACAAGTTATTAAATGACCTACTCATGACCGGTTTGCGCAGCTCTAGCTCTGGCAATATGCAGACCTGGTCAGTTATCGTCACCAGAGACGAAGTCAAAAAGCAGAAGCTGTATGAACTCCATTACGAACAGCCAATGGTTTTGCAAGCCCCGCTTGTGCTCACGTTTTGCTCCGATGTGTTCCGCATGCGGGAATGGATTCGCGTCAACAATTCCAAGCAAAGCTTTGATGATTTTTTGGGCTTTCTGACCGGCGCTGTGGATGCCGTCATTGCGGCCCAAACGATCTGCCTGACGGCCGAATCGCAAGGCTTGGGCATTTGCTACATGGGCACCACCTGGTGGTCGGCCGACGAAATCATCGAGCTTCTGGGGCTGCCCCCCGGCGTTTTTCCAGTGACCAGCATTGTTTTGGGGCATCCAGCCGAAGACCCGCCGCTGCGCGACCGCCTGCCGCTGGAACTGCTGGTGCATCAGGAGCAGTATCACATTTTGACGGATGCGGAGATTAAGGCCGCACACGCGGCGCGGGAAAAGAATGCCTGGGCGCGATACACTGCCAACGATGAGCTGCGGGAGCGGCTGGCCGAGGCGGGCATTACCAAAGTGACCGATTTTTACACGTCGGAATTTAAATATTCCAAGGAGCTGCACCAGCGCGTCAGCGAAATGCTGGCCGAAACGCTTAAAAAGCAAGGTTTGTGGCTGTAGTTGTCTTGCGACAACCTCCGGGCGGTTTAGCGCGAATGGAAGGTCTTTTTTGAAGACTCCCGGAGGTTTATGTCCAGAATCACATCCAGGCCCGCCGCCGCATCCAGTAAAACATCACCATTGGGAGCATCACCATAGAGGCCAGTACCAGAATCAGGATTCCCGGCCCGGTCCACTGCTCGGAAGGCAGCACCGCTTGGAAAAAGTTCATGCCAAAAAAACCGGTGATAAACGTCAGCGGCATGAACAAGGTGGTGATGATGGTGAGCGTTTTCATGATGTCGTTCATCCGGTTGTTGACTACCGACAGGTACAATTCCATGTTGCCTGTTAGCAGGTCACGCACGCTGTCGCTGTCGTTGGTCAGCCGCACCATATGGTCATACACATCCCGAAAATAAATTTGGTCCTTTTCGCTAATCACCGAAAAACTGTCTCGCGCCAGCTTGTTCACCACTTCGCGCTGCGGAGCCAGCACTTGCCGGATTTTGAGCATGGTTCGCTTCTGATGCGTCATGTTTTCTAGCAAGGCGGGCGAATGTTGGGAGAAAATCTGGTTTTCCAACTGCACAATCTGGCCTTCTAGCTGTTCCAGAACGGCCGTATAGTTGTTCACCATCTCGTCAATCAGACGATATACCAGATGATCCGCGCCGTTTTGCAGCCAACGGCCGTTTCGTTGACAAAGCTGCCACACCCGCTCAACGGCCGTTACGTCCCCAAAATGATACGTCACCAAATAATGTGCCCCCAAAAACAGGTCCAGCTCCATCATGTTTATAGTGGTGGTCTCTGGGTTGTAGGTCAAATCTTGTAAGGCAATGTACAGATACGAATCCCAATCATCCACCTTGGGCAAATGTGTTTCGTTTAGGGCATCATCAATAGCCAGCGGATGGAAGCCAAACTGTTGACCGAGCAGTTTCTCTATCTCTGAACTGCTTTTGGATTCATGAAGATCAATCCACAGCAGCCCCTGCACGGTTTCGGTGTTCCAGTTTGGCGGCAGCTCCGTCAGGTTTTGCACCTGTCCGCCTTCCGACATGTACAATATTCGCATCATCGTAGACCTTCTTTACTGTTTGGTTGGCTTGTTTCAATCAGCTGACGCTATTTTACCGTTCTTGCGCTTTTTGAGGCGATTTTTCCTGGGGAGGTTTGCCCTTCTTGGGTTTTGCCGGGGTTATCTTCCGGGATTGAGGCAGCTGCGCGTGTGCTTCTGATTCAATTTGCGGCTTTGGCAGCGGCAGATCGTCTGCGGGTGTCACTGCGGCGTTTGTTTCTGGCGTGCGCCAACCGAGCTTTATGTAAACATAACGGCTAAGCACCTTGACCGTGGCCAAAATTGGCACCACCAGCAGCGCCCCCAGCAGCCCGCTCAGCGCCAGGGCGGCAATCAGGCTCACAAAAACGATGCCGGGATGCAGTTTCAGCGCCTGTCCCATTAACTGTGGCCGCAGCCAGAGGTTGTCTACTTGCTGAATGGCGGCGTAAACGCCCACCAGCAGCAGCGCCAGGCCGATCGGCGACAGTGGCAACCAGCCTTGCCGAAACAGCCAGATGATCAGCGTGGTGCTGCTGACGATGAGCACGGCCAGCACGGCAAAAATGAACAATTGCACCCGCAAAAAGACGCTCCAGACGGCGTCAATTTCGGTGAGAAGTTGGCGGACATCGGAGCGAAATTCTAGCGGCAAATGGTCCAGCAGCCAGGGGTGGATGCGCTGCCCGTCCTTTAAAAAGTAGAAGAAGCTAACCAGCACCACCAGCGTCCACAGCAAGTTTTGCGTCAGGCCAGACAGCACACCTTTCTCGCCAATGGTCAGGGTAGAGATGGCGTTGCTCCAGGCAGTGTTTAAGCTTTCAATGATGGTAGTGGGGTCAATTTGGAAGCCGAAGATGGGAAACGGCCGTGTTAACCACCCCTGCATGATCGCCAACGCATCACTCAACTCGTGCTGAATGCGCGGCCACAAGTCCAACGTGATCGCTCCCAGCAGCACAAACAGCCCCGCAAAAATGCCCAGCACCAGCAAATAGATGAGCGTGGCGGCCAGCGGCCGGTTGCCTTTGAGCCGGGCGGCCAGCTTTTTTACCAGCGGGTTGAGCAGGTAGCCCAGCAGCGCCGAGATGGTCAGGGCGACGATCAGCGGTTGCAGGGTGAACACCAGCCAGGCCAGCAGCGCCAGCCCGGCCAGACCAACCAACAAAATCAGGATATTTTTCGTAGATTGAGCCATTTTTAACTCTGACGGCGCAGCCACACCTTTTCCAGCTCAATGAGCAGCAGCATGCCTAGCCCCAGCCCGGCGCACAGCAGCAGCTCCAACCCACTGAGCGGCGTTACTTGGAAGAATTGATCCAGGGCGGGGGTGTAGATGACGATGAGTTGCAGAACGGCCGTTACCAGCACCAGCCCCAACAGCACCGGATTTGTGCGCAGACCCAGCGACGCCAGCGACGCCGTAGTCGAGCGAGAAGCCAGTGCCTGTCCCATCTGCATAAACGCCAGCGCCGTGAAGATCATCGTTTGCCAGCGGGTATTGGCCGGGTCGTCGGGCGCATGGTAAAGCACGCCCAGCCCCAAGGCCACCAGCCCCATCACCAAACCGACCCAGATGACGTGCCGGGTTAGCCCGCCGCTGAACAAACTTTCTTGCGGGCTGCGCGGCGGCTTTTCCATCGAGTTTGGCTCGGCCGGTTCCACGCCCAGCCCCAGCCCCAACAGCCCATCGGTGAGCAGGTTAAGCCAGAGCAGTTGCAGCGGCAGCAGCGCCACGTTGATGCCCACAAACGGAGCCAGCAGCATCACCAGCACCTTGCCCACGTTGCCCGCAATGGAAAACTTTACAAAGCGGCGAATGTTGTCGTAGATGGCCCGCCCTTCCTCCACGGAAGAGACAATGGTGGCAAAATTATCGTCCAGCAGCACCATTTCCGACGCTTCTTTGGACACATCCGTGCCGGTGATACCCATTGCAATGCCGATGTCGGCCTTGCGCAGGGCGGGCGAATCGTTGACGCCATCGCCCGTCATGGCCACCACCTGCCCCTGATTTTGCAGCGCTTCCACAATGCGCAGCTTGTGCTCTGGCGTTACACGCGCATAAACCGAGACCTCTTTGACCACCTCACCCAGCTCTTCGGGCGTCATGCGGCTCAAATCCTGGCCAGTTTTCACGCGCATGTTGTCGGTAATGCCCAGATCATGGGCAATGAAGCGAGCGGTCAGCGGATGATCGCCGGTGATCATGATGGGGCGAATGCCAGCCGATTTGCAGGTGGCAACGGCCGTTTTCACTTCAGGTCGCGGCGGGTCAATCATGCCAGACAGGCCAATGAAGATGAGATTGTCTTCTTCTGGCTGGGCATCTGGCTGCCAATGCATCGCCAGCCCCAGCACGCGCATGCCGTTTTGAGCCATCTCCTCGTTGGCAGCTTCAATCCGGGCAACCCAGGCGGGGTCCAGGGGAACGGCCGTGCCGTTCAACCAGATTTGCGGGCAGAGCGGCAGCAAACCATCCACCGCCCCCTTGGTGAAGGAGACAAACGGCGTCGGCGCGTCAGCCAGCGCCCGCAGCGCCAATGGCAGTTTGTCCAGTGACTCCGGCAAGCGGTGGACCGTTGTCATCCGCTTGCGGTCGGCGTCGAACGGCAGTTCCGCCACGCGGGGTACCACCGTTTCCAGTTCGCTTTTGCGCAAATGCACCTGCGACGCCGCCACCAGCAGCGCACCCTCAGTTGGATCGCCCAGGGCGCTAAAGCGGCCCGTTTGCGGATCAGGGCGCAGGGAGGCGTCGTTGCACAACGCGCCAGCGGCCAGCGCCAGCCCGATTTCTGGCGGTTGGTTGGCCAAAAAGTCTGGCGAAGCGTCGGGCAGTTGCAGTGAAGCGGCGGGATGTTTGGCCGTGCCTTGCAGCTCCAAAAAGTGGCCCGCCACATCAATAATCGTCACCGTCATCCGGTTTTCGGTGAGGGTGCCGGTTTTATCGGAGCAGATGGTGGTGACGGAGCCAAGCGTTTCCACGGCGGGCAGCTTGCGGATGAGGGCGCGGCGGCGCAGCATTCGTTGTGCGCCCAGCGCCAGCGTCACGGTGACCACAGCGGGGAGTCCTTCTGGCACCACGGCCACGGCGACGGAAACGGCCGTTAAAAACATCTCCTCCACCGATTCCCCCCGCAAAATACCAATGACCATCACCAGGGCAGCGACAATGACGCCGCCGATGGCCAACTGCTTGCCCACCTGGTCGAGCCGCTGCTGCAACGGCGTCAGGCCAGACTCGACGGTTTGCAGCAGGGTGGCAATTTTGCCCAGCTCTGTTTCCATGCCGGTGCCGGTCACAACGGCCGTACCGCGACCATAGGTCACCACCGTACCCATATACGCCATGTTGCGTCGGTCGCCCAGGGGTACATCTTCACGGGGCAGCGCTTCTGTGTGCTTTTCCACTGGTTCCGATTCGCCGGTGAGCGCCGCTTCCTGAATGCGCAGGTTCACACATTCCACCAGGCGCAGGTCGGCGGGGATGGCGTTGCCTGCTTCCAACAGCACCACATCCCCCGGCACCAGCTCCTTGGCGGACAGTTCCCGCAGCTCGCCATTCCGGCGCACCCGCACCAGCGGCACGGCCAGCCGCTTCAGGGCAGCCATCGCCTGCTCGGCCCGGTATTCCTGGAAAAAGCCCAGCAGGGCAAACAAGATAACGATGGCGGCAATTGCGGCCGTTTCTGTCACCTTACCCAAAAAGCCGGAAACAACGGCCGCTGCAATCAAAATCAGCACCATTGTGTTGGTAAATTGGGCCACCAGCAGCCGCACGGGGGAAACGCCCCCGCTTTCGGTCAGTTCGTTGGGGCCGAATTGGGCCTGTTTAGCGGCGGCTTCTGCCTCGCCCAGCCCGGTCTCAAGATTTAAGTTTAGAGTTTGCACCAGTTCTTCAGTGGTAACTGTATGCCACGGTTTTTGCGCCATTGCGTTCCTTCGCGATAAGCTCTCGCTGCGTTGTACTGCCTGCAAACTACGGGCAGGGTAAAAGCAAAATAGTTGCGGAAATCACCAATTGGAAATTATCGTGAACTATTGGGTATCCGCCAAAAAAATTGTCAGCGCTTTTGGGTTGAGGCAGGTAGGCCTCACCTTTTTAAGCAAAATGAGTACAAGTTTATATACACAATTTACAAAAATCTGCATCCGGCAAAGTAATTTTTAAGGAAAAGATTCACCAGCGTCTTATTTGCACAGCCCTGTCATGCTTGCATACGGGGAATATACGGTTGAAGCGCAAGCTGGTTGCCAGGTCTTCCTGGCAAGAAAATCTGTAAGCTTGCTTGCGTACGATTTCCCGATTCTACCTTAAATGCCTGTCCGCATATTGGCCACAGAGAGCATCGAGCGTTTTGAGGCGAAGCTTCAATTCGCAAAATCTGCTTTTCCCTCCTTGGCTGTTCGGATGGATTCTTAACTGATTTCAAATTTTGATACGCTCTTAACAAGAGGCAAGGAGGCCAGTTTTAGCATGCAACAATCAGTGTCGTTAAAACCAGAACAACCACGGCGATATCGCCTATTAATTTATCCCGCGCTATTGCTTTTGATCTACAGCACCTGGCTCATTTATATGACCATGTCGAAAAATTGGTCGCTTTACGGCACACATTGGCCAGCTTCTGTGACAATGGTGCTGGGTTCGTTTGTGGCTGGCATCACCGCAGAGGGGGGCGGGGCAGTGGCGTTCCCCGTTTTCACCAAAGTTTTGCATATTGCTTCTGGCAACGCCCGCACCTTTAGCCTGATGATTCAGACGTTTGGCATGGGTATGGCGGCCATTTTTATTGCCACCCGTCGGATTCGGGTTTTGCCACGGGTTATTTTGTTTGTGTCACTTGGCGGGGTTGTGGGACATGTCATTGGTTTGTTCTGGTTTCCGCTGCCTGCACCGTATCCCAAGATTTTGTTTACGTTTATCACCACTGTTTTTGGCGTGGCTCTGCTTATCTCTCGCTGGGGGTTGCACTGGACTCCGCAGCAAGATTTGCCGCATTGGACCTGGGTACATCGGGTAATTTTTGTCTCGCTGGGCATTTTTGGGGGCATGGTGGCCGCCAATGTTGGTTCTGGCATTGACGTGGTCACGTTTATCATCTTGACGCTGATGTTTGGGATTAATGAAAAGATCAGCACGCCTACTACAGTCATTATTATGGGAATTAATTCGCTTGTTGGTTTTTTCCTGCATGGCGTTGTGGCCCAGGATATTGACCCGGAAGTGTGGAAGTATTGGCTGGTAGCCGTGCCGATTGTGATTGTTGGCGCTCCTTTTGGGGCATTTGTTGGCTCAAAAATTAGCCGGGATGCGGTCATCATTTTTCTGGCGACGCTTATTTCTATTGAGCTGGTGACGACGCTGTGGCTGGTGCCGTTTACGGCCGTTATGTGGCAGGTAACGATTATTGCCACTGTGATATTTAGCGCCTGTTTTGCCGCGATGCTGTATTATCGGCACAATTATTTGCCCCGCTGGTTAACTAAGACCGGGGAGCATTTGGAATAATCTTGCGCCAATAAGCTGCTGGTTATTGCGATTGGGCCAATTTTTTTGCCGTTACTGTTTAGGTGAAATCAAATTGGCCCAATTTTTGTTTTGGCTATTAAGGAAGCGTTGCCTATTTAGATCACTTCTGGTTAAGGTACCAGGTTTCATCAGATTGGAACATCCAGGTGATGCTACTGCCGGGGAGTGGGTGTAGCAGGAGTGAATCTGGCCAGACGACATGCTGCCAACCGGTTTCGGAAAGGATGAGCGGCTCGAAGGTTTCATTGGTGAGGCGTTTGATTTGTGGAAGAGGATGATTGCGTTCTGGTTCAATTAGCCAGAGGTGGGGTGGGGAATCGGCCGTTTCCAGGTCATCCAGGTAGCAGGTAAAAAGTTCGGCTCGGTTTAATTGTTGGGCATCTTCAATAAAGCCGAGGTATTGGGTGGGTAAATCTTCGATGGCGAAGGGCGTGAGGGGGCCAAAAAGCCCACGCGGTAAGCCTCCCTGCCACTTTTCAAAGCGAATGCTCCAATCCATGTAGATGCCAAGGGCGGCGGCAGTGGCTTGTTCTTTTGGTAGGTAGCCAGAGATGCGATAAGTGGTGGTGTACCCGGTGAGGCCGCCCCGGACGGATTGGGTAATAGTGATGGTGCCGCCGTTTTGGGAAACGGCCGTTGCCACATCTTCAATCAATTTGGCGGGATTTCCGGCATCAAAATGGCTGGTATCGAACCAGCCGTATGTGCTGCTGTAATAGTAGCGGGCTTCAGGGAGCGGGGTGATGAGTCGCTGAACATTGGGCCGATCGGTGGGGCAGGTGACCCAGTAATAGCTGGTGCGGTTGGCGCGGCTGCCAGCCGCTGGTGCGTGGTGCAGGGTGAGGGAGTTGATCTGCTGGTGGATCATGAATAGCCCTAGTAAAAGGGCCAGCATGGTGGTGGCTCGCTGAAACAGTTTCATAGTTGACAGGTGCGGGTTTGCCGATCGGTGCGACGACAGGATTTTGTGTCTGCTGGCCTGTCATCGCACCGGGGTGCGCTAAGGGCTTGACCGTTTTTTGCTTTGGAGTTTGGGTAAACGGTCAAGCCTTGGGGTTCGTTTCCTACATCAAAATTTATTTGTGAACGAACCCTAAGTGGCGGACTTATGGAGGGCTTGAACGGAACGAAATTGGCTGGAGGTAAGGTCTTGGGTAACGGCCGTTTGCGTTTCTTCATCTAAAAAGCGCCACAACGGCTGTTCGCGGCTGATGAGTTTGGCCAGGGCAGCATTGAGCTGGGTGTCCCACTGGTGGACTAGAGCGGTGAAGTCAGACGGCCGTACGCTGCCGCGACAGTTGGCGTGGCCACAGGCGCAGGGCATGTCGTACGGCAGATTGAACTGGCCATAGTCGTCGGTGATCTCTTCGCCAGGTTGAATCTCCCGAACGGCAATCTCAAAGCCGTAGCCGGTGCTCAGGGCATTGCTATGGCAGCTGTGGTTCACGTAGCGAGCAATGTCCCAGCTGAGTAAGCGCGAGCCGTCTTTTTCGACAGTGCTGTATTTGTCCAGGATGGGTTGGTAGATGTCGGCGGTGAGTAGGGGATGGTCGGCGGGGAGGACAATTTCCAGCGCATCCTGCACATACACAATGGTGCCTTGGGGGATGGTTGCGGTGGCAAAAACGCCGAAGCCAATCGAGGGGCTGATGTAGCGTAATTCAGTTGCCGGATGGATCATAAAGTTTCTTATCTTGCTCCTTGTTCTTTACAAAAGAACGGACGAAAATTTGCTGGCAGTATAGCGAAAGTACGGCCGTTTACAAGAAAGTGGTGCAACAAGATGAACCATTTTGCGTACTGGCAGCCAGGAGAGACAGCGATGAAAAATGATTGGCAAAACCGGGAATTTAACTTGATTTTGCTCGCTTTGGTGGTTGGCGCTGGGGCAGCTTTCGTGGCGGTCAGATTTTTGCGGCTAAACTTTATGCTGGGCATTGTTATTTTTATGATCGTCTTTTTTCTGATATTTGATCGTGTCAGTGCCCAACATAAAGCGTTGGTGAAGCTATACCAGGCTTCGCTAAATGACTCTATCCTGGTGGTTCAAAATGTGCTGACTGAAAAAGGGATTCCTTACCGAAAAAGTGGTGCTGACCGTTTCTTGCTTGAGAGAGATGGGATAGAAATTTCACTGAAACATGTTCAAAGACGGTATGGAGGTGATCCTTGCACCGTTTTGAAATTAATACCCCACGATACTGATAGCTGGCATCTAATCTTTAGCTTGCGTGACAAATTGGATGATGCGTTTCGTCCTCGCGGTATGAACCTGTGACTATGCAAATTAGGGTAGCAAATTTTGGGCCATAAATCGGCGCAGGCGCCGGGTCATAAGCTCAGGGTTGGTTTCAAACAGGGTGGTGTGGTCGGCGTTTGGGATAAGCAGGCGCTCTTTGGGGGGAACGGCCGTTTCATACAAAGTAGACCCATTGCTCACGTGGACGGTTTTGTCCCGTCCGCCTTGAATAAACAGAATGGGGCGGGACGATAGCGAGGCCACGGCGTGCAGGGGAGCCAGCTGATCACTGTTTACGCCCGCAATCCATTCTGCCCACTGAATCACCAGCGGGGCTGTCCAATCTGGCAGGCGGGCAAAGGAAACGGTTAGCCGCTCGGCATTGTTGGAAAAATTCGTGTAGACACTTTCGGCCACCACCAGCTGGATGTCTGGCAGCTGGGCTGCGGCGCGGATAGCAATCGCGCCACCCATCGAATGCCCCACAATGCCAATATTGTCAGCATCTACCTCTGGTTGGGATTGCAAAAAAGCGAGCGCAGCTTCCACATCGGCCAGCTCGGTTATGCCCCAGCTGCTTTTTTCACCTTCACTACGGCCGTGTGCCCGCAAATCAAACAGCAGTGCGCCGTATCCTTGCTCGGCCAGCATTGCGGCCTGATCCAGCAGGGCGGCTCGATTGCTGCCCAGGCCATGCACAAAAATCAAAGCCGCGCCGCCATGTGCTTTTGGGGGAATGTACCAGCCAGAAAGTAGCAACCCATCCGCGGTTTTGAAGGTCACGTCTTCCCACGAAGCAATGCCAAAATCGGCCGGTGTTTGATGGGTGATGTTGCGGGGTGGAGCCACGAGCCGTCGGGCGCGGCTGTGGACAAAGCCAGCCAGGGTAGCCAGCAAAAGCACTACAAGGGCGACAGGGAGTTTGTAATCTAGCTTGGGCATGATGATGGTACGGTACGATGAAACGGCCGTATTTTCCACAGCCCACTTGCCCCAAAAAGACCACTTGTGTGCTTGACAGTGGCACAAGTCAAATAGCCCAAAATTTGCTGGCTGGTTTCAGGCAGTTTTTGCACGTCTGTTTGTTGAAATTCTGACAGACTGGAGCCGTTTTGCCTGCTTCTGGCGAAAAATTGGAAGTAGCACCTGAGAATTTGTCAGACCTTTTTAGCATATGATGCAACGTTGCTGGCAGCGTGAAAAGTGTTCACCAGAATACCCGCCGTTGCTCAGCGGCAACCTGCGTTCAATGTCCCATTTTAAAGGAGATGCAATGCAACAAAAGCTTGTCCCTGCTTTACTCGCGTTGGAGGATGGTACACTGTGGCCCGGCTTTGGTTTTGGCGCAATCGGCCAAACCAGCGGTGAAATCGTCTTCAACACTAGCCTTACCGGTTACCAGGAAATTCTCACCGACCCCTCCTATCACGGCCAACTGGTCACCATGACGATGCCCCACATCGGCAACATCGGCACCACCCCTGAAGACGATGAAAGCAGCCATGTCTGGGCAGCCGGGTTGATTATTCGTCAGCTGAGTCCTGTTGTCAGTAACTGGCGATCCTGTCAGCCGCTGCCGGATTATTTGGCTGAACGCGGCATCATAGCCATTACCGATGTGGATACCCGCGCCCTGGTGCGCCACATCCGTACTCACGGGGCCATGAATGCGGCCGTTTCCAGCACCACCACCGACCCGACCGAAGTTTTGGCCCTGGCCCGCGCCGCCCGCGACATGAACGGCCTGGACCTGGCCCGCGAGGTGAGCTGCGCTGAGCCGTACCATTGGGCTGAAGCGCAGGATTGGTGGCGACCGGACGGTGAACAGTTATCGGTTATCGGTGAGCGGTTTCATGTGGTGGCGTATGATTTTGGCATTAAGCGTAACATTTTGCGGCTACTGGCAGCGCAGGGTTGCCGGGTGACGGTGGTGCCTGCGACTACTTCAGCAGAAGAAGTGCTGGCTCTCAAACCGGATGGCGTTTTTCTCTCCAACGGCCCAGGCGACCCGGCGGCGTGTACCTACGCCATTGAGGCGGTGCGCGATTTGCTGGGGCAAAAACCAATCTTTGGCATCTGTTTGGGGCACCAAATTTTGGGGCTGGCGCTGGGCGCAGAGACGTACAAGTTAAAATTTGGCCATCGTGGCGGCAACCAGCCTGTGCAGGTCACAGCCACGCAAGAAGTGCAAATCTCTAGCCACAATCACGGTTTTGCCGTAGATGCCAGCACCTTGCCAGCCAACGTCACCGTCTCCCACCTAAACCTCAACGACAACTGCTGCGAAGGACTCATCGCCCCGGAGCACAAAGCATATTCGGTGCAGTACCACCCGGAAAGCTCGCCCGGCCCCCACGATTCGGACGAGCTTTTTGCCCGGTTTATTGGCCTTATGCAGGCAGACATGTAGGAGATGGGAGATTGGAGATTCGAGATTGTGTTTTCTTCCAATCTCCAGTCTCTAATTCCCAATCTGCAAATTTTAGGAGAAGCTGTGCCCAAAAATACAAACATCAAAACAATTTTAGTGCTTGGCTCTGGCCCGATTGTGATTGGGCAGGGGTGTGAATTTGATTACTCTGGCGTGCAGGCGTGCAAAGTGCTGCGCCGCGAGGGGTATCGTGTTATTTTGGTCAACTCCAATCCGGCCACCATCATGACCGATCCCGAATTTGCCGACGCTACCTACATTGAGCCGCTCACGGCCGAACTCATCGAAAAAATCATTGCTGCGGAGCAGCCCGACGCAATTTTGCCTACTGTAGGCGGCCAAACCGGACTGAATCTGGCGGTGGAGCTGGCTGAATCTGGTATTTTGGCCAAACATGGCGTCCAGCTTATCGGGGCCGATTTGCGCGCCATTCGCCTGGCAGAAGACCGCTCTAAGTTCAAGCAGGCAATGATTGAGGCGGACGTGCCCGTGCCGGTGAGTCATTTTGTGCATTCGCTGGAAGAAGCGGAAGCGGTAATAGACGAAATAGGTTTTCCTATGTTGGTGCGGGCGTCGTTTACGCTGGGCGGCAGCGGCGGTGGCGTGGCTTACAGTCGTGACCAGTTTGCGGCGGTGGTGGAACACGGCCTGCGTGCCAGTCCTGTTAAAGAGGTACTGATTGAGCGATCGCTGCTGGGCTGGAAAGAGTACGAGCTGGAAGTGATGCGTGACAAAGCCGATAACTTTGTCGTGGTCTGCTCCATCGAAAATGTGGATCCGATGGGGGTACATACAGGTGACAGCATTACCGTGGCTCCCGCGCAGACGTTGACGGACAAGGAGTACCAATATTTACGCGACCTGGCGAAGATTATCATGCGGGCTGTGGGGGTGGAGACCGGCGGCAGTAATGTGCAGTTTGCGGTTAACCCGGAAAATGGCGAGGTGATTGTCATTGAGATGAATCCACGGGTGTCCCGCTCGTCGGCGCTGGCCAGCAAGGCGACGGGCTTTCCTATTGCCAAGATTGCGGCGCTACTGGCCGTGGGCTACACGCTGGACGAGATTCCCAACGACATTACGCGCGTAACGCCCGCCAGCTTTGAGCCGAGTATTGATTACTGCGTGGTCAAGATTCCGCGTTGGAACTTCGAGAAATTTCCTGGGGTTGATCCGACGCTGGGGCCGCAGATGAAGAGCGTGGGGGAGGTGATGGCCATTGGCCGTACTTTTACCGAGGCGCTTAACAAAGCGGTACGCGGGTTGGAAATTGGTATTCCGGGTTTTAGCCGGTCGTTGGCGGAGCAATCGTCGGAGGCGGCGCTGAGTGTGCCGACGGCACAGCGGCTGTTTCAGATGGCGGTGGCGATGGGGAACGGCCGTTCCCCGCAACAAATCATCGCTGAAACCGCCATTGACCCCTGGTTTGTGGTGCAGTTGCAGGCGATTTTGCAGCTAGAGGCTGAACTGGCTGCGTTGGGTTCTCAGCCAGCGGATGGTGATTTGGCACCGATGCTGCGGCAAGCCAAGCGGCATGGTTTTTCTGATGCGGTGATTGGTAAGGCGTTATGCTGGTCGGAAACGGCCGTGCGCCAAAAGCGCCTTGCCCTGGGCATCAAACCAGTTTACTATCGCGTGGACACCTGCGCCGCTGAGTTTGAAGCGTTCACGCCGTACCTCTACTCCACCTACGAATCCGCCTGCGAAGCCAATCCAACAGATCGCCCCAAAGTGATGATTTTGGGGGGCGGTCCCAACCGGATTGGCCAGGGGATTGAGTTTGATTACTGCTGTGTGCAGGCGTGTTGGGCGCTGCGGGAGATGGGGTTTGAAACCATCATGGTCAACTGTAACCCGGAAACCGTCAGCACCGATTACGATACGGCCGATCGCCTCTACTTCGAGCCGCTGACCCTGGAAGATGTGCTCAATATTGTGGATTTGGAGCAGCCGGAAGGTGTCATTGTGCAGTTTGGCGGCCAGACGCCGATTAATCTGACAGCGGGTTTGGCAGCAGCGGGCGTACCCATTTGGGGCACACCGCCAAACAGCATTGATCTGGCTGAAGATCGCGGCCGTTTTGGTGATTTACTGCACAAGTTGGAAATTGATCATCCGGCCTGGGGATTGGCCAACTCGATGGACGAAGCGTTGAAAGTGGTGCATGAGATTGGGTATCCGGTTTTGGTACGGCCGTCTTTCGTCCTCGGTGGTCGCGCCATGGCCATTGCCTACGATGATGACTCCCTGCGCAGCTTTTTGGCTGAAGCCGCCCGCGTTTCTCCAGGCAACCCCGTGCTGATTGACCAGTTTATTGAAGATGCTTTTGAGGTAGACGTGGACGCCGTGGCCGATGGTGAGCGCGTAGTGATGGCTGGTGTGATGCAGCATATCGAAGAGGCCGGCATTCACTCTGGCGATAGCGCTTGCGTGCTGCCCCCATACAAAATTAGCCTCTACTATCTGAGTATCATTCAGGATTACACCGAAAAATTAGGGTTGGCGCTTAATGTGCGTGGATTGATGAATGTTCAGTTTGCCATTAAAGATGACATTGTGTACGTCATTGAGGTGAATCCACGCGCCAGCCGTACGGTGCCTTTTGTGAGCAAAGCCACCGGAAAACCAGTGGCGCGCATCGCGGCCCAGGTACAGGCGGGCTGCCGCCTGGCAGAACTGAACTTTACCCAAATGCCACCAATTGATGGCTTTTTTGTGAAGGAAGCGGTGCTGCCGTTTAATAAATTGCCGGGAGCCGATACTCGTCTGGGGCCAGAAATGCGCAGCACGGGTGAAGTGATGGGGCATGCCTCGCAATTTGGCCATGCTTTTGCCAAATCGCAGCTGGCTGTGGGCACTCCCTTGCCTTTGCAAGGCGCTGTGCTGATTACTGTGAATGATTTCGACAAATCAACGGCGCTGAAAATTGCGCGAGATTTGCACAGGTTGGGATTTGAACTGTACGCCACGGAAGGAACGGCCGAAACCCTGGAAAAAGCAAATTTGCCTGTGACAATGGTGCCAAAAGCGAGTGAGCCGGGCTTAAATACTGTCCGGCTCATCTCATCAGGTGCGGTTCAGTTGATAATTAACACGCCGCTGGGACAGCAAGCCCACGAAGATCAGGCGGCGATGCGGTCAGCTGCCATTCGCCACAACGTTTTGCTCATTTCTACCATGTCGGCGGCGCAGGCAGCGGTGAGTGGGATCAAGGCTTTACACAAAAAGGAACTGCGCGTGCGAAGTCTACAGGTGCATCATGCTGGCTCGGCTTCGCTGTCGCTCCATTCATGAATTACAACCATGCTGAAGATGTCAGACTCTGTGATGATGCCAGCTAGCTTGCCATCTGGATTTATCACAGGTAAGCCGCTCACGCGATGTTCCAGCATGGTGCGGGCGGCATCGCCAATTGTGGCATCTGGCGTAATAGTCATTGGCTGCGGGGTCATGATCTTTTCCACCGTCAGGCTAGAAAGCAGGTAGTTCAGCTCCCAAATGCTTAGCGAGGTGGCTGGCGAGGGCTGCGCACCGCGCACGTCGCCCAGAGTAACAATGCCTACCAGGTAATTTTGGGCGTCCACTACGGGTAGGCGGCGAATCTCTTCATCCATCATGATTTGATGGGCTTCAGGGAGGGTCATTTGCGGTGTAACGGTGATCACATCTTGGGTCATCCAATTGCGAACCAGCTCTTTTTTCATCGATACGACTCCTGGACGCCCTTGAAAGGGCGCCTCTTATGGTTACTGTTTGAAAGTTAAGGACGAAATAGCTCCAATTGCATAGTACAATTGTGATCCGGTTTGACGCAGTAACAAAAGTCACCCGTTGCAAATGACAACTGCAACGGCCGTTTCATACTTACTCTTTTCGATTTTGATAAAGTTTGGCGTGAAATGGCCTAAAAGGAGAGACGCCGTGCGGGGAGCACGGCGTCTGGAGCAGAATAAGCTTTAATTAAGCGTGAAGAAGTTAATGCATACCTTAAGAGTGATTTCTTACGAAACATCTGACAATGCAAAAAAGCCATAAAAAAAGCAGCGCCGCAAACAAAAATGAAGCCGTATCCTGAGCATCATACAACCTTGGGAGAGGAGGTTGTGCGACGCTGCTTTGCCAATGAATAATAGCTTTGATTACTTACAACATAGGTTAAGTGGGGTATTCATTCAAACAAAACAGCGCCTCAATTGAGGCGCTATTTTGAAAAGGAGAAAATCAAAAGGTTTGCGGAATCGTCTATAAATTGAAACATAATCAATTTTGCTTACGTACTGCATTACAAATGACTCTATTTACAAAAATAATATAGGAGATTTACAGATGGGTATTTTAGCGTGGATTATTTTTGGCGCGTTGGCGGGTGGTGTGGCTGGTATGATTGCGGGCAGTAAACGGGCTGGCTGTCTTTACAACATTATCATCGGTGTGGTTGGCGCGTTTGTCGGTGGCTTGATCATGCAGTTTATTACCGGTGAATCGTTTAATTTTATTTTTGATTGGCGCAGTTTTCTAGTGGCTGTTGTTGGGGCCATTGTTTTATTGGCCGTTACTGGTGCAACGAAGCGGAAGTAAATTTCCCTCTTTTTTCCGTAGGAGCTGGGCGATGAGCAAGACAATGGCGTAGGAAACGGCCGTTGCCACTCCCGCAATAATCAAATTTCCCACCAAGAACCCCTGCACAAATGAAATGACCTGTGCCTGCCAATGCGCCGTAACGGAAGCGGTGGCAGGTGCAGGGAATAACCAATTCCCCAAGCGATAGCTCAAAGCGAAAAATGGAGCCGTCACAAACACATTCCAGATGGCCAGTGAGAGCAGCACGGTGGCTTTGTGCAGCCGGAACCAGTTGGCCAGCAGCAGCGACAGAGCCATGTTGACGCCGGGTGTGGGCAGCAAGCTGATAAACGTACCCAGCGCAAACCCCAGTGCCTGGTTTTGTACCGTAGCTTCGGCATTGAGCAAGGATGTCACTTTTTCTTTAGCTGTTTCTAGCAATTGTGGCAGATGTATTTGGTTCAGGGACAAATCAACTTTCATTTCCATGCTTGCAGTTTACACAACCTGTGGCGTGGGAAATGGGCTGGAACCATACGCCATCCCCGTGCAAACCTGACGCTGAGCTTAGAAACGTAAACGGCTAACATCGCGCGATGTTAGCCGCTTTACATTTGGGGAATTCAGGAAACTTGACCAGCTCTGGCTCTCGGATGTAAGCTATTGGGCATGTCCAGTAAAAGTGGGGTTGAGATGCGTAAAATTTGCCTTATTGGTTGTGTTTTTTTGATGGTGTGGGTGGCTATGGGCTGCCAGAAGGGTGTGGATTCTGTGCCGCAGGTAGCTGTTACGCAAGTGTTGGATATTGCTACTTCAACTGCCATCGCCTCTGTAACGCCTAATTCTACATTTGTACCTTCTCGTACGCCGACCGCCACCCCACTGCCTTCGGCGACGGCGACCGTGCCACCAACTTCTACACCGATACCAACCGCAACGGCAAAGGCTACGGCCGTTCCTACCCTCCCTCCAGCAACTCCACAAACTGAATCCTCCGTCTATCAGCTAAAAGATTGGACAGAACAAGATGCCCTTGATTTGGTCAATGAAATACGTACTCAAATCGAGCATTTTGTTAGGGATAGTAATGTGCATTACAGCGTTAACAATGACAGGTTTGAAGCACTGCATGGGACATTGGATGTAGCTGCAAACGAAGCTATTTTGAGATTTCCAAATTCAGAAAAATACGAAGAACTTGTTTGGACATCTTTGTATGCCAAGGCACGGCGTTGGGATAACGAAAACGGTGCGGTGAATGCGCTCCTCATCGCTTTTCTGCAAGATCGTTTGGATAGTGGATTTTATGATCCAGCAGAATGGGGTGAGCGTGTTGAAATTTATGATTTTGTGATTTTGCATGTTGCGGATGTTGAGAATTTGTTTGGCGACGGCCGTTCCATCCCTGTCTACAAAATCGAGACTGCTATTTCTGACGGAGATGACGGTCTGTACTTTACCCTGGAAAGTGATGAAGTAAATCATCAAATCAAATCTATCCTTGGTTACTGGCCTGCTTCGCACGGTTATTGGGTTGGGGAACCAATTATTGGGGATCATACCAGTGATAGTCTGCCAGAAATTGCGATTATGCCTAGAGGTCATTCTGGTTCAATTTGCTACTCCTGGTTGTATATTTTGCAATGGGATGGAGCTCAATTTGTAAATTTGGTCGCGCGATCGGATGGTTCAACAATTGGGTTAGGCGTTTGTGGGGATACCTGGCGATTTTTGCCAGCAGAAGAAAATGGCTCTCAATCAATAAGGACGGATGAGTTTTTTGTAGTTGGCAATACCCCTACAACTATGAATCAGATTTTTGTTTGGGATCAGACCAAATACACAATTGAGGAAGTAATCATCCAGCCGATTTCAGATAGCGATCCGCTTGAGTGGATAGATTACAATGTTGCGATTGGTGAATGGGAAACGGCCGTTCAAGCCATTGACGATCTTCTGAACCAATGGGGCATAAACCCGCCGAGCAGTGTTGATCCCAGCTATCCTGATTTTTTGCGCTTTCAGCAAGGGTGGCTGTATGCTGTGAATTCTCAATCGGAAAACGGCCGTGTCGCCCTCCAGCAGCTTATTGATGAACCAGTGAACCCCATTACGCCCACACTTTCCCTGGCCGCCCAAGCATTTATAAATGTGTACCAAGATGATTCAAACCTTTATCAAGCGTGTGTTGCTGCGAGCGAGGTAATGATCAATGCGTTCCCTGAACCCTCTAATTATTCTGCCGATTATTTAGCGGCTTGGGGGTATTCAAGTAGTCGTTTTCCTTGCGATTCGTCAGAAGCTTGGCAGATTTTGTTAGAACAGACCAAGTTTATGCAACCTGAGGAGGCGATTGCCTTTTTACAAGCGCATGGTGTCGCCACTGTGGATATTACTTCCAATGATCTAGATGGTGATGGAAAGGATGAGACACTTTTTACAGTCGAATCTTCAGCAACATTTCGGGGCGTTTCACGCGCAACCTACGCATTTTTTGAGACAGAAATTGGTTTGACTTCCATCCAGCTAGGTTTTGATGCCACCTCTGTTACTCAATGGGAAACAGCATCGGTGCAAGATAAAAACACTCTCCTTCATTTTGTTTTAGATGATGAGATGCTTCTTGTCTTCAAGGTAAACGTTCAGGAGAATGAAGTAATAATTCAACGATATTTTCGTAGAGAATCGCTTTACAATGCCGAAAATTTTACAGTTGTTGAACAAGGTGATTCGCTTGTTTTGACAGTTGATTCTTTGCCAACAACGTATCGGCCGCGCCAAATGTCATTTCGTTGGAACCAGCAAATTGAGGATTTTGAAACTGTAGCAACAGATACGCCTTATTTTTTGGGAAGATCGATTTATGACCTTGTGGCACAGGCTAAAGTTATGTTGTTTGAGGAGGGCCGGATTGAGGAAACGGCCGTTATGCTTTCCTCCTACACCGCCAATTACGAAGTCGAATTACCAGAAGCCTACTACCTTCTAGCTTTAGCCTTTGAGCTTTCCGGCCAGGAACAGCAAGCAGTAGAAACTTATTGGCAAATGTGGCGCGATTTTCCGGATGATTCATTTGCCATCATGGCCCGTCGTAAATTGGTGCCCGCCGAGCCGTAAACAGCCCGGCTAGTTATGAAAGCCTCTTCGAGGCTGGTTTTAGCCCTTCAGGGGCTTCCACAACTAGCGGTGGGCTTCAGCCCATCGCGGACGTTCAGGAGGGAAAATTGGCATATTGGCAACTCTACTACCACATCGTTTGGGCCACAAAAAACCGCGAACTTCTCATCACTCCTGATTTGGAGCCAGCTCTCCACAATTATTTACGCGGCAAGATCATTGCATTGGGTGGCGTTTTTCATGCAGTCGGCGGGATGGATGAGCATGTTCACGTCGTGACTTCTATTTCACCCAAAATAGCTGTTGCCAATTTTGTGGGGCAGCTAAAAGGTTCCAGTTCACATTGGGTAAACCACAACATTGAATTTGATAGTGCGTTGTATTGGCAAGATGGTTATGGGGTCTTTTCATTTGGAAAAAGAGCGCTGCCTCGTGTTGTGGCGTATGTGGTGAATCAGCGGGAACATCACACGAAAAACGATTTGTGGCTTGCGTTGGAGAGAATTGAAGAGGGTGATGTAGGTGTTTGAAATTTCTGGTTTGCCGTACCCGCCCAGCCGTGAACGACCCGGCTAGTTATGAAAGCCCAAAAGGGGCTAAAGATAGCCTCGCAGAGGCTTCCACAACTAGCCGGGTGGCTTATGAACATTAACAATTTAAATAGGTAATAAACCAACATAGCGAAGCAACGCGTCAGAGCCGGTGGCAAATTGGTCAAGAAAACTAGCCACAACTTCACGCAATTCTGGCCAATCATCGCTGAATCGGTGCAGGTGCAATACCTCCTGCTTTAGCCAACGCCACAGCTTTTCAATCGGATTGAGCCAAGAAGCGTAAGTGGGCAAAGGTAGTAGTTGAACGGGCATGTTGTCCTGCTTGGCTTTCGGCGCAGGCTCAGTCGGCCAGTTCCCTGGCAATTTGGGTGGAAAAGGAAACTGCTGTGGCTGTAAAACGGCCAATACATCCGGGTGAAAGTGAACGGGCCAATTGTCCAGAACGACGTAAATTGTCTCCGCACCTGGATAGCATTGGTACAATTGAGTCCAGAAGTTAGCAATGACGGTGCGTGTGATGCGTTTGCGCTGCAAGTAAGAAAGTTGCCCCGTCATGCAATTGATGGCACCAATGATGCGGAAGCTACTATTGGCCCGATGTGACCGTTGAGCCAATGGCTGTCGCAGACCCTTGCTTTCAAATGATTGGGCAATCGTTGGTTGCCGATAGTAAGTAAGCTGGTCGAGATAGAGCAGCACATATCGGTCTGGTTCGTAATAAGCACGTAATCGAGCCAACTCAATCAAACTCAGCTTTTCTTGATAATGTCGGTCGGGACTATGCACATAATCGCGGCCACGTTTATAGCTGATGCCCAGCCGTTTTAGCAATCGGCTTAGACTCCCAGCTGTACTGACCTGTAACCAAGTACATGCTTGGACTATCATTTCTAATCGCCATCGGGCAGAATGGAAGCCTAGCTGCCGGGGGTCACGTCGAATCACCTGGAGCAGTGCCTGCTTTGCTTCTGACGGCTTCGCGTACCGAGGGGGAAAAAGCCGCTTTGCGGCCACGTCCTTTCTGTACTTCAAGTCGGTCAAGACCATCCTGTTCATACCAATCTAGCCATTTGTAGATAGTATCCGGATGGTGCGGCTTGTGCCCTCCGTCTTTAGCGGCGGCATTGGGACTCATGCCGCTGGCGATTTTGAGCAAAATGGCGGCCTTTTCTCGCATGTGGCTTTTCTCATGGTGGTCGCGCACAAATACTAGCTCGCTTTTTTGAACAGCCGTTAGTTCCAAATATCGTCTCTTGGGCATAAATAACACCTCCCATGATGATATTATCTCTATTACCTATTTATTTTGTAAAGTTCAATCAGCCCCCGGCGATCAAGTCAGCATCGGCACCGTTTCCACTACACTAAAATCCAGCGCCCCATCTTTCACATCCACCGAGACATGATCCCCATCGTGAACTTCTTTCCAATAAGCTTCAGTGCCAGCGGAGTAAAGATTATCTATTGGGTAATGGAACCCATAATTGTCGTTAGCGTTGTCGGAGTTTTCTTAATTTTTCAAACAGTTCTGTTTCTTCGTCACTCAGGTCGGTGGGTAGCTCGACGTTGAGGGTGGCGATGAGATTCCCGCGTTCCTCTGGATTTTTCAGGTTGGGCATCCCCAAACCGCGCAGGCGGAACTGTTTGCCGTTGGCGGTTCCGGCCGGGATGGTGAGCTTGACGGTGCGATCAATTGTCGAGACATCAACTTGCCCGCCAAGAACGGCCGTATACAAATCCACCAGAATCTCGGTTTTCAAATCATCCTCGTCTCGCTCAAATTGGTTATCCGGTTTGACCTTAATGCTCAGGTACAGATGCCCGCCATCTTGCCCCTGGCCCTTTAGCCGAACACGGGAGCCAGTTTTGACCCCCCGCGGAATTTTGGCTTCGATGGAACGGCTGGCCGCGCCTTCCCACTGTATGGTTCGGCTGGTGCCATAAAACGCCTCCGCCAGCGAGATTTCGATCATGTGCTCCACATCGCGGCTGCGCCGGATGGACTGCCCTTGCTGGCCGAAAATGTCGTTGAAATTGACCTGCTGACCACCTGCGCCCCGTGCTACCATCTGGCCAAACAGCGCTTCAAAAAAGTCTGAGAAGCCGCCGCTGCCGCCAAACATTTGCTCAAACTGCTCTGGATTAACGGTGCGCGTTTGCCCACGTCCGCCAAAACCTTGCTGCGCACCCCACTGCGACCAGAAGTCGTCGGGGCGGCCGCCCGCGCGCTGGTACTGCTGCCACTGGGAGCCAAACTGGTCGTACATCTTCCGCTTTTCGGCGTCAGACAGCACTTCATTGGCTTCGTTGAGGTCCTTGAAGCGCTGTTCCGCCTGCGGGTCTTCCTTGTTTAAGTCCGGGTGATACTTGCGGGCCAGTTTGCGGTATGCTTTTTTGATCTCATCCTGGCTGGCGGTTTTTGACACACCGAGGATGCTGTAATAATCCTTATAGTCCATTGGCCCTTCCTGTTTTGAAGTGAAAAGTGATGGAGTGAAAAGTAAAAAGTGGGGGCCAGGTAAGGCACTTCTCACTTTTTACTTTTCACTATTTACTCAATTACATCTCCTGGAATTCGCCTTCAACGACGTCATCCGGGTGCGTTTGGCCGTTGCCGTTGCTGTGGCCGTTGGTACTGCTGTTACTGCCAGGCTGTTCTTGAGTTTGGTACAGCTGCTGGCTCAATGCATAGCTGGCTTGCTGCAATTGCTCAGTCAGGCTCTTGATGCGGGTGGTGTCTTCGGTGGTTACGGCCGTTTTCAGTTCAGCAATCATGCCTGTGATGCGGCTCTTTTCACCTTCGTTCACTTTGTCACCCAGCTCTTTCAAGCTCTTTTCCGTGGCGTAGATCATCTGATCGGCCTGGTTGCGGGCCTGAATGAGATCGCGCAGCTTGGCGTCTTCCGCTTCGTGTTGCTTAGCGGCGTTCACCATGTTGTTCACTTCAGATTCGGACAAGTTCGTCGAGGCAGTGATCTGAATCTTTTGCTCTTTGCCTGTTGCCTTGTCTTTAGCAGTTACATCCAGGATGCCGTTGGCATCAATGTCGAATGTTACCTCAATTTGCGGCAAACCGCGCGGTGCTGGTGGCAGTCCGTCCAGGCGGAACATGCCCAACGTTTTGTTGTCCTTAGCCATCGGGCGTTCACCTTGAAGAACATGGACGTCAACGGCCGTTTGGCTATCTTCGGCCGTGCTAAACACCTCGGTTTTGCGGGTAGGGATGGTGGTATTGCGCGGAATCAGCGGCGTCATCACGCCCCCCAACGTTTCCAGGCCCAGGCTCAACGGCGTCACGTCTAGCAGCAGCACGTCTTTGACGTCGCCAGCCAGTACGCCACCCTGAATCGCCGCGCCCAAGGCCACAACCTCATCGGGGTTCACGCTCTTGTTGGGCGCTTTGTTGGTCAGGCTCTGCACCAGGTCTTGGATCATTGGCATCCGGGTAGAACCACCCACCAGCACAACTTCATCAATCTCTTTGGCAGACAAACCAGCGTCGGCCAGCGCTTTTTCAAATGGCGTGCGGCAGCGCTGCACCAAATCTTCGGTGAGCTGCTCAAACTTGGCACGGGTCAGCGTCAGCTGCAAATGCTTCGGCCCATTGGCGTCGGCGGTGATAAACGGCAAATTGAGTTCTGTCTGCATCAAGGATGATAGCTCGATTTTGGCCTTTTCGGCCGCTTCGCGCAGCCGCTGCAACGCCTGGCGGTCCTGGCTCAGGTCAATGCCCTGATCTTTCTTGAACTCGTCAATCATCCAGGCTACCAGGCGCTGATCCCAGTCGTCGCCGCCCAGGTGAGTGTCGCCGTTGGTCGCTTTTACTTCCACTACGCCGTCGCCAACTTCCAAAACAGAGACGTCAAATGTACCGCCACCCAGGTCAAACACCAGGATGGTATGGTCTTCGCTTTTGTCTAGGCCGTAGGCCAGGGCAGCGGCCGTTGGCTCGTTGATGATGCGCAGCACTTCCAGACCGGCAATTTTGCCTGCATCTTTGGTCGCTTGCCGCTGGCTATCGTTAAAGTAGGCGGGCACGGTGATGACCGCCTGAGTGATGTTGGTGCCCAAGTACGCTTCGGCATCTCGCTTCAGTTTTTGCAAAATGAAGGCGGAGATTTCCTGCGGCGAATAGGTTTTGTCCACCACGGGCACGTTGACGCGGGCATCTTGCTGCGGCCCGGCCACAATTTCATACGGTACCATTTTTTGGGTGCGCTTGGTTTCTTCGGCATCAATGCGGCGACCCATCAGCCGCTTGACGGAGTAAATGGTGTTGTCTGGATTGACAACTGCTTGCCGCTTGGCGGTCTGGCCGACCAGCCGTTCGCCCTTTTTGCTGAATGCGACGATAGACGGGGTGGTGTTGCCGCCTTCGGCCGATGGAATGACGACGGCGTCGCCACCTTCCATCACGGTGACGACTGAATTGGTTGTTCCTAAGTCGATACCAATAATTTTGCTCATGCTGTTGCTCCTCTTAATACAATTTCGCTACTTTCTTGGCGATTGATTCATGTGTTGATGAGTTTTTTTAACATAAAACCCGAATCATATTTTGCGGAATTTGCATATGATTTGTGTAAGACGGCCGTTAGAGAAACATATACAGTTCATGGCGCGTTCTGCACACAAAAAAGCCGCTGTGAATTTCTCCACAGCGGCCTAAAAAATCTTGAGTGTAACAAGGAGCTACTTTTCAGTGACCAATTTCTCTGCCGCTTTTTCCCGGTTGGCACCGACCAGAATGCTGATACCCAGCAGAATAAGAATCACCGGCCACAGTCTGCCTACGAAGGCGAGCAGCGTCATGAACGCGCCACCAAACAGGATAGCAATGCCAACGAAGGCGATGATCCCACCGGGGATAAGTGCCCACCAGTGCGTTTCTTGGGTGAATACGGCCGTTGCCACCGTAATCAGCGCAAACCCCAGCCCCAGGAAAATGAGGAAAACCCCACCTTCGTTGTCACCCTGCCAGATAGAAAACGGGCCAGAAATCGCATAGGCACCCCAACCAACCCCGCTCAAAATACCACCAGGAATCATCAGGCCCGCTTTGCGAGATAAAATGCCCCAAACCAAAAACAGTGCGCCCAAACCCGGAACAATCAGCAGCCCAAAGCTTTCTGGGATAGAGATGGTTACAAATTGCCCCACCAAAGCGATTACACCGATTACCAATAGAATTACGCCACCTGTTAAATCATTCTTTTTCTGTTTCATGATCTTCCTCCAAATCAAATTACACTGCTCAAATCATTCAGATGTTTTGTTTCTTGAATATGCTGTTAGTATAGAAAATTGCAGGTATGAATTGATGTGCCGGAAGTCATATTTGGGTCATATAGTCACTATGACCACACAAAGAAAAACCCTGCCAAAGTCATGCTCTGGCAGGGTTTTGGTTAAACTGAGGCTAAAGGCAGGCTATTAGCAGCCAATCTCGACATTGACACAGAAATCAACGCCAGGTTCAAAGTCCAGAATCTCATCTGTACCATTGTTCCCGTTGATAATATCTGCGCCACCGCCGCCAACAAAGGTGTCATTGCCAAACAGTCCAATGAGAATGTCATTTCCGCGATAACCAAAAATGGCATCATCAGCCAGACCGCCAGTAATAACTTCGCTGTTATCGGTACCGTGTGCTTCGTAACAAGTACTGGAAGCAAGCCCTTGGGCTTGGCCCCAGCGCCCAACATGGAAGCGCACGCCATTGTAGCCAGCATCCCCAATCGAAACAGTTGTAGCCAGGCCTGTAAACGGGCTGCCTTCCAGCGCAACTACGTAACAACCAGCCTGGTTACGAATTAGGTCGGAAGTTAGGTTCAGGCCAACAATTACCGGATCATGATCTGAGGCCCGATATGCATTTGGCTCGTACAGTGCATCCTGAGCGTCTTGCTTAAAGGAGGTATCATAATCCAGAATATCAGCTTCGTCTGCGTTGATGTGCCAGGCGGTTGTTCCGGTTACCTGAGCCGCGAGACTGCTGTTGGCCAGAGCGTAATCCAGGTAGCCCACCTGTCCATCAAAGACGTATGAATAGGCTAGTTCCCCACCAAAAGCGTAAAGCATATCGGTGTAATCGTCACTTGTGCCCAAGGTATCATCCGAGCCTGCCAAAATGGCGTCAATCGGATCTTCCTTATCGTACGAATTCAGATCGCCGATGATCAATACGTCAGAATCGCCGCTGCCAGTTGGATCTGTTGCTAGCCAATCAACCATTGCTTCGGCTGCCATTAGGCGAGTGATGTTGCAGTTTCCTGCGCCATCGCCCAAATCGGGGTCACCAAAATCTGCACAGGAAGAGCCTTTGGATTTGAGATGGTTTACCACAACGGTAAAGATGCCGTTGGTGGCGTTTTCAACGAAGCTTTGGGCTAAGGCGGGGCGATTCAGCGAATCATTGAACCGGGCATCCACTGAGGAATCGAGCAGCGCGCTAGACCCATACGGGGTAACGGTCGCCGTTTTGTAGATTAAGCCAACGGCAATTTCATCAATGCCAATCACCGGTACACCAGGGTCAATGAAAGCATAGGTGCCGGGTGCGGTGGCATCATTCAGACCATTGACCAAATCGGCGATCGCTGAAAATTCATCATACCCGTCGTTCTCAATTTCCATCAAGCCTACGACGTCAGCATCAATAGCTGTAATAGCAGCGATGATTTTGTCTCGCTGCCGGTTGAACTCCTCAAGGTCGTCGGCACCACGCGGGGCGGGGAAGCCACCACCCATGCCGTCGCCGTTGAAGTAGTTGAGGACGTTAAAGCTGGCTACCTGCAAGCTGCCACCGACTGGGTCTGGCGCTGCTGTGCGCGGATTGAGCGAGGTGTAGACTGCGCCTTGCGTTGGCTGAATTCGGTACTGGCCAAAGCTGTAGTTAATTACACCGGTCACGTTATCCAGGCTATCGCCACCTCGGAAGATGTTATCCAGGGTGAACTCCATCCCGTTGGGGTGTATTGCCGGGTCTGGGTTTTGGGAAGTACGGCCGTCATCCAGGGTGATGCGGTTGGCGGCGTTGGCTGCAACAAGAGCGGCTTGTTCAGGGCTACCCGGTTCATAGATAGCCGTTGGTTGGTATTGACGATCTGGGGTCAATACAATTTCGCCAAACCGGTCAAAGTTGAAGAATTCTGAGATGTACACCGTTTGATCCAGAGTAATCAACATACCTTCGTATGGTTCCAGATCGGTACCGATGGTGACGGGGGTGGGCGCAACGCTGCCTGTGCCGCAGACGAAGAGTGCATCAACGCTGGTGATTTCAGTCATGTCGAAGAATTCATCAACGACACCGCTTACGCGCACCAAATCACCAGGAACGACGTCAATAGCACCTGGCGCAAAGACGAAGATACCATCTGAGGTGCTGGCATCGCCATCACCAGTGAGGTCTTGGACAAAGAAACCATCCAAGTCGGTGTGATCTCCATCATTTTCTTGGAAATCGCCTACGACGACACCGTCAATAATAACGGCCGTTCCGTCTAAGGCGCTTGCCGTACCACTACCCTGAATGGTGTAGATCGGTGTCGCTACATTGGGTGTTTCACAAGATAACGGTGGTTCAACAATTTCACAAACGTTTTCCGCACCAGGGGTGGGTGCCCATTGCGCGTAAGTGTCTGTATTACGTGCGCCACCAGTGCCATTGGCACAACGTTGGTTAGAATGACCTGTAGCATTGCCAGCCCCATCTTCGTTCACCTGGGGTTGTCCTGCATTGAGCAGAGGCAGCAAGCCAGCGTCGTCTGCATCAGCGGTGTCATAGACAATCGCATCGAGCAGGCCCACGGTGGTTACAGGGGTGTCATTGGGGAAATTAACGGCATCGCCCAGTAAAAGAGCAACCGCATCTGCCCCATTTTGGATAAGATTTGTATCTGGATCAACATCCAGATCGCAGTTTGGTGTGGTGGCTGCATTGGCGCATAAGACAAAATAGCCGTCAGCGTCTGTGCTGAAGCCGTCCAGGTCGAACGCCTCGTAAGAAGCATCGTCTGAGCCGTTGAAGAACACCAAAACATGACCAGTCAGGTCGGTATTGCCAACGCCGCCGTCAAACAACTCAACGAATTCAGCGCTATCGGTACCCTCTTGATCTGCATCAACTTCATTGATTATGAGGCTGCTGCTATCAAGGCTGGCGGTATCAAAGCTGAAGCTGAAATCAGCAGACATTTCGTTTGGCGGGTCAACGGTGTCGTTATCGGTTACCATTGCGCCAAACACGGTGACGGTACAGCTTTCGTTATTGGCAAAGTCTGTATCGGGGTCGAGGGTGTAGCTGCCGGGGCCACCGCTGGCTACGGCCGTATGCCCACCACTCACGGTGCAGGCAATGTCAAACCAGGTGCCGCTTACGGTTACATCTTCGCTAAAGTTAATGGTAAGGTTGGCATCAATCGCCACGCCAGCCGCCGCATTAGCCGGGTCTGTGCTGACAACGCTGGGAGCACTGTCCCCGGCCGCTGGCGCGAAGGTGCCAAGGGGGAAGGGGGTAGCCGCAGTTGTGTTACTGGTCTCGTTGTCCAGGGCATTGGGGCCGCTGAACGTCCAGTTGGCGATGTTGAAGATGGTGCCATCGGCTTCGGTGTTGCTGACGCGGTAAGCCCAGCCATCCAGGTATTCCCA
Source organism: Ardenticatenaceae bacterium (assembly GCA_020634455.1). GTDB lineage: Bacteria > Chloroflexota > Anaerolineae > Promineifilales > Promineifilaceae > Leptofilum. The sequence goes on from JACKBQ010000002.1 coordinate 1,014,372, forward strand.
CGGTTGGCCGGTGCCGTCCACATTGATGTCGCCGAAGGTGTCAATGACAACCCCGTTTTCAAACAGTTCAATGGCATCGTCACCGTTTACGGAAGCTGCCGTGCCGTCCGTATAATCTGGGGCGAAACCAAAGAAATTTGCAAACTCAATCGCTTCGGTTGCCACGTAAATGAAATCACCCGCCGTTGCAGCATCGGCCGGGAAGGTGAATTCCTGCCCATCCGTGCCACCGCCGTTGTTGGCTGCACCAATGCCAAAGATGCTTAGATCAGGGATATCGTTGACAACATAGAGTTCAACTGCTTTGGGGACGCCACCGGTGAGGGGGCCATCTATGACACCGGTGATGAGCAAATCTGTGGCGATTGCTCGCGAGGGCGCTGCTGTGCTTAAAAGCATAATGAACACAGCCGCCAGAACAAAAAACACGTGCTTCGATCTTCTCAATGTTTCCTCCAAGATGATGTGCCTAGGGCACGCTGAGTGGGGTGTCCTTGAAAGCTGGTGGCAGGAAAATCTGGTAAAAATCAGACGACGCTAATTGTGAGTATACCCGATAGAGAAAAGTGTCAAGCTTTCAATTAGGACTTCCGCAAAAGACAAATTGCCACGAGAAAAATGATACCTGTTTGAAGTTACAGCCTACCTTACAAAAAAGCTTACGGCCGTTTTGCAAGCTTGTGATAATAATAAAAAAGAGGCTTGCCGAACGCAAGCCTCTCTCCATACTAAATTCTGGTATTAAAAGTAATTCTCATCTACTCGCCAGCAATGAAGAAAATCATGGTGGATTGGGTGCTGTTTTTGCTGCTGTTGGTGCCCATGGCAAAGGCGTAAACGGGATTAACATCTACGACTTCTTTCATAGTGGGGTCAACATCTTCCAAGGCGGTAAACAGGCCTTGCAAATCCATGTACATCACAGGAATTGTACCCCGCGGGAAGGCATCCCACGCATTTTTATATTTGTCGCTGTCCGCCAGATTGGCCTCTCCGGCGAATAGATTTTCAATGCTTTCACCACTAGTGGCTGCGACGAGGTAGTCTTCGCTTAGACCATATGCGCCAATCAATACGCCACCGGGGTCTTCAACTTCATAGATGGTTACATCATCATTGGCAGTGTCATCCACACTTAAATCCTGGTCTTCCAGACCATCGGTAAAATCTTCCATCAGGCCAACCAACTCTTCACCTTCGCTGCTGCCCAACATTAAGACAGCACCCAGGTCAGTATTGAATTCCTCGGCGATGGGGCCTTCATCGCTATCAATGATAGCGAGGCTAAATTCACCGTTCAGCAATGGCAGCAGGTCATCATTAGGATTGAAGCCGAACATATCATCAAACATGTCCATTGCTTCGTCAAAGTCATCTTCACTGATGCCAGATGCCTCAAGCGAGGCTATGCTGCTTTGCCAAATCAGGTCCAGGCGGTGCCCAATCAGGAAAACGTAGGTGGATTCTGGCAGGAATTCGGCCGTTTCGCTCTTATCACTCTGGGCATCCATCATCTCTTGCTGTTCTTCGGTTAGACTTTCATAGTTACCTACAAAGTCAACGCGAATCCCTTCTGGGATAATTGTGGCTGCCATGCCAACGCCCGTTAAACCCAGGTCTTCAATTGTGTTGGCATCAAATCCATCTACCTCGCCACTGTCTTCAAGACCGTTGGCCGTATCCTCTATTCCTTGACTGCTAACGTAAATCGTGATGGCACGATCACCGGGTAATTCGGCAACAGTGTCTTGATACTCTGCAATATCGCCCAGGTTTTCACCATTTTGGGCGTCAATGGCTTCTTCCATTGTGTCCATATTTGTGGTTATGAAGAAAATTTCACTCGAACGGCCGAATGCAATCCGCTCGTCCTCAAAATCACTATCAACCTCAAAGACCAGAGCCCCACCGTATTCCACATCGTCAACCTTGTTGCCGGATTCATCTTCAATGACATCAACCAAATCTTCAATAAACACATCGGCTGCGTCTATATCTCGGATAGTGGCAGCAAAAATAATTTGCGGCATTTCGCCCTGGTCGAACGCTTCAATATCTAGTTCGATAAGGCCAATGCCCATGTTGGTGCCAATCCAGGGAAGTACATCATCCGTAATGGTTAGCCCCGTTGCATCATCCAGGTCTGCATCCAACGTTTCTAACAGGCTGGCAGGATCGTCACCGTCAAATTCAACATCGCCTTCGGCAAGCACATCTTCAAAGGCGCGTGCGACGCGGCTGGCGTCTTCGCTGGCTAGATTTAGCGCGTTCAGCTCCACCAACAAGCTGGTTTCTGGCGGCATAACGCCAGCAATGGCGTTTTCATCTGCACCAAGCAGCCGAGGAATTAAAACAATGGCCCCGATGACCAAAACAGCCACCGCTGCCAGGCCAACCAGCCCACCAATGATCAACATTCGGTTACCGCCGCCACCAGAGGTTTCTGGTGTACTGTTTACTGGGATTTGTTCACTCATTTGATACCCTCCATCTGAAAAGGATTACTAGAAATTTTGACTTGGCTTTGATTTTGAGAACGTAGCATGAATCATAGCATAGTTTACCAGTTGAGAATTTAGAAAATTTTACTGCTCTGGTTTTTAGTGTAAGCGGGAAACGATCCTAAAACGATCCAACGGATACGGCCGTTACCCAGTTAGCACCTCCTTTGATAGCTTTTCAACGGCATGGGCTGTCGCCAAAAACGGGGCGGCTGTTACAATTGGCGGCATGACAACGGTTCAACTTTTTGCAGTAGAAAATGACGGTTTACGGCCGTTACCCATCCCCCCAAACGCCACCAGCTTCGACCAACTGTACGATGGCCTGGAACTTGGCGTTTACTCGGCGTTGCGCACCTTTGCGCACAACAAATTTCTCTACCTGGAGCACCACATCCAGCGCACGCGGGATTCGGCCGCGCTGCTCGGCTGGCCCGATGAGCTGGACGAGCCGCGCCTGCGCCGCGGGCTGCACGAAGCGTGTGCGCACTACCCGCTGCCGGAAGCGCGTGTGCGGTTCGATTTTTTAGCGGCACCAGCCAGACGCCTGGGAACAGACAGCCGCCTGCTCATCGCCCTGATGCCCTTCACGCCACCGCCGCCGCAGCTTTACGAAACTGGCGTCAAGGTGGGTTTTGCGCCTGATCTGGCCCGCGCCAACCCGCTGGCAAAAACGGCCGATTTTGCCCAGACCCGTCGTGTTTACAAAATCGGCGGCGACACCTACGAATATTTGCTGCTGAGTGACTCAGGCGAAATTCTGGAAGGGACCGGCACCAATTTTTACGGCGTGCTGGACGGCGTGTTTCACACGGCAGGCACGGGCGTGCTGGCGGGCATCACCCGCCAAATCATCCTTGATTTGGCGGCGGAACTGGGCATTCCTGTCAGCCTGGAGCCGATCACGGTGGCTCAAGTTCCCCAACTGAGCGAGGCGGCACTGAGCGGCTCGTCGCGGGCGTTGCTGCCGGTGGTGCAAATTGGGGAGGTTGTGGTGGGAAACGGCCGTCCTGGCCCCATCTGCCAAAAAATCCTGGCGGCCTACAATGCATTCGTCGCCCAAGAAGTTAAAACTGCAATTTAGAACCACAGATAACCCAGATTTCATAGATTGAGCAGATTTTTCTCTTTTTCTCTGTGACCTCTGTGGCAAATATATTTTTGAAGGAGAGAAAATGATTCATGGAACCCACAACGCCGTGCACGATGCGCGGAACGAGACTGTAAAAATCTACATCAACGGCGAGCTGTTTCCCCGACATGAAGCCAAGATTTCCGTGTTCGACAGCGGTTATCTAGTGGGGGATGGTGTTTGGGAAGCGCTGCGCCTACACGAGGGCGTGCTGGTCTTCCTGGATGAGCATCTGGATCGGCTGTGGCAGGGCGCGGCCACGATTGGCATGGACGTGGGCATGAGCCGCGCCGAGCTGACCGGCGCGCTTTGGCAAACGATTAATGCCAACGAGATGCACGACAATGTGCACGTGCGTTTCATGCTCACGCGCGGCATCAAAAAGACGCCGTCGCAAGACCCCCGCCTGACGATTAGCGGGCCAAATCTGGTCATCATTGCCGAGCACAAGCTGGCCGACCGCGCCAGCCGCGAGCGGGGCGTGACGCTGTTCACCAGCACCATCCGGCGCGGCTCGCCAGACTATTTGGACCCGCGCCTCAACTGCCACAGCAAGCTGCACGAGGTGATGGCCCTGGTGCAGGCGCTGGAAGCGGGCGCAGACGAAGCGCTGATGCTGGACATTCACGGTTTTGTGGCCACCTGCAACGCCACCAACTTCTTCATGGTCAAAAATGGCGAGGTGTGGACTTCCACCGGGCAGTACTGCATGAATGGCATCACGCGCGGCAAAGTGATCGAGGCGTGTCAGCGACATGGCATCCTTTGCTACCAGAAAAACTTTTCCCTGTTCGACGTGTACGGGGCGGACGAGGCGTTTGTGACGGGCACGTTTGGTGGGTTGACGCCAGTGACGAAGGTAGACGGCCGTATCATCGGCAGCGGCAGCTACGGCGAGATGACCCGGCGTTTGCAAGGCCTGTACGAAGAACTGGTGAACGAGGCTGTTGAGGCCGGTAAGCGGTAATCGGTTATCGGTTATCCGTAATCGGTGCAGTTTACCGATTACCGTTCACCGTTTACGGATTACTGAACAAAGGAGGAACAATGATCCAACCAACCCGAATCTGCCTCTGGAGTGGCCCGCGCAACATTTCCACGGCGTTGATGTACAGTTTTGCGCAACGGGGGGATACGGCCGTTTTCGACGAACCCCTCTACGCCCATTACCTCTCCAAAACGCCTGCCCGCGAATACCATCCCGGCGCGGAGCAAGTAATTGCCGAGATGGAAAACGACGGTGAAAAAGTCGTCAGTGACCTCATTTTGGGCAACCACGACGCGCCCGTGCTTTTCTTCAAGCACATGACCCACCACCTAAACAACCTGGATTGGGCCTTCATGGCGCAAACGGTGAACATCATCCTCACCCGTGACCCGTACGACATGCTGCCCTCCTTTGCCAAGCAGATTGAGCAACCTGCGCTGCACGATGTAGGCTACGCCCTCCATCTGGAACTGCTCGATTACCTGCGCATCATCGGCCAAAATCCGCCCGTGCTGGACTCCAAACAGACCCTGTTGAACCCGCGCAGCGTGCTCAGCCAGCTATGCGCCCAAATCGGTATCCCCTTCGACGAGGCGATGCTCAGCTGGCCTGCCGGGGCGCGACCAGAAGATGGCTCTTGGGCGCAGTTTTGGTACCACGCCGTGCATCGTTCGACTGGTTTTCAAGAATATAGTCGCAAAGAGGGGGGATTTCCGGAGAATTTACGGCCGTTGCTCGCCGAATGTCAACCTTACTACGAAAAACTATCCGCTTTGGCAATCCAGGCTTGAAAAATCGAGGAGTGGGCATCTGAGAATGCTGCCTCCTCTTTGCTTCATTTTCTAATTTTCCCCGCAAAAAATTGACGCCACAAAGTAATGCATATACAATCAGTGAACAATGTTTACTGAGCGAACGAACGAATCTGATGATACTCCCCAAGCCCGACGGCTGGCGCAAACACGGCAGGCCATTCTGCAAAATGCCCGCGAGATGATTGTGGCGCAGGGCATTCACGGCCTCTCGATCCGCGCCCTGGCGGACAGCATAGATTACACGCCCGGTGCACTGTACAAGTATTTCAGCAGCAAAGAAGCGCTGGTAGATGCGGTACGGGCCGACTGTTTTGAGGAATTGAATATTTTTATTGCCGAACAGGTGGGAACGGCCGTAAACACCCCCGAAATGCTCTTGCTGGGCGGTCTGGCCTACATCGAGTACGCCGCGCAGCACCCGCAAGAATACCATCTCATGTTCAACATGGAGCCATCCCATGCCACCTCTGGGGAACAACGTGAGATGGCTATGCGGGCCTTGCTGCTTATTGTGCAAATAGGCATTGCCCAAGGCGAGCTTGTGGCCCAAGGCGCGTACGATGCTGCCGCAATTGCCTATCACTGTTGGGCGACTGTGCACGGCATTGCCTCTTTGCAAGCCACCGTTTTGCTCGATGAACGGGACGATCTGCCAGAATTAAACCGCTTAATTCTACAAAAAGTGATTGAAGGTTTTACCCTCTGAGCTAATAAATTTTCAAACTTAACGTTCTCTTGTCATTGCCGCGAAGGCAGGAATCCATCCGCCCAAATAACAGAAGGATGAAAAGGAATCTAGATGAAACCAACCTGGATCAACACTGAAGAATACCCATTCACCCCCAAAACCTTTGCCCAGCCGATGGGCACGATGAGCTACCTGGATGAAGGTTCCAGCGATCCGTTTGTGATGGTGCACGGCAATCCGTCCTGGTCGTTTGAATTTCGGGCGCTGATCAAGCATTTTTCCCAAACCAACCGCTGCATTGCCCCCGACCATATCGGCTTTGGCCTGTCGGACAAGCCCCAGGATTGGACTTACCTGCCGCAGCAGCACGCCGAAAACCTGGAGCGGCTGCTGGAATCACTGAACCTCAACAACATCACCCTCATTTTTGACGATTGGGGCGGGCCGATTGGCATGTCTTACGCCCTCAAATATCCAGAGAAAATTAAGAGCATCATTGTCACCAACACCTGGCTCTGGCCGGTGCAGGATGATTGGTATTATCGGGCGTTTAGCGGCTTTATGGGTGGTGGAATCGGCCGTTGGCTGATCCGGCGCTACAACTTTTTTGCCTGGTCGGTGGTGAAGCAGGCGTACGGCGACAAGCGCAGGCTGACGCCAGAGGTGCACCGCCACTTTTTTCAGGCGCTGCCAGAGGGCCAGCGCAAGGGGAGCTACGTTTTTCCCAAGCAGATCATCGGCGCGTCGGACTGGTTGGCGGGGTTGTGGAGCCAGCGGGCGAAGCTGGCGGGCAAAGTCAAACTCATCGCCTGGGGCATGAAGGACATCGCCTTCCGCGAGAAGGAGCTGAACACGTGGGCGGTGGCGTTCCCCGAAGCCACCGTCGTGCGCTACGCAGACGCGGGCCACTTTGTCTCTGAGGAAAAGCCAGCCGAATTGATTGCGGATATTGAGCGGCTAAAGATTTTGCCGTAAGGCAAGGTTGCTAGGCTGGCTCTGTTTGCAGGCGGCGCAGCAGAGCGTTGAGGCCAAAAATGAGCAGCAGGCCGCTGATCAGCGCCAGATCAAAGTCGAAGGCGAGGGGGAGGAACTGCTGCAAGGCGAGGGCGATGAGCGCCAAGGTCACCAGCCCCCCCAACCGCCGCAGGTGCGCCATGATGAGCGGATTTGCGTCACCTTCCTCTGGGACATCTTGCAGGCGGTGGTTGAAGCGGCTCAAATCCCACAGCAGCAGCAGGCTGATGGCGGCGAGGTAGCGCCACAGCAGCGGCACCGGGGTGGGGAACTGTGGCAAGGGGACGTTGGCCAGGGCGGTGAGCAGCAGCAGCAAGAGCAGGGGCCAGCTTGGAGGGCGACGGCCGTTTCCCGCCAACAACCAGCCCCACACCCCACCAATCAGCCAAACAACGGGAATGAGAAACGGCCGTTCCCCCACCACCAGCGCCACACTCAACGGCAGCACAATCAGGGCCAGCAAAGCAAACAAAAGCGGTTTCAGCAAGGAATTTGTCATAAATATTTGGCCACAGATTTCACAGATTATGCAGATTAAAGACAAAAAATCTGTGAAATCTGCGTAATCTGTGGCTAATTTTACACCGGGCGGGTGAGCCGGGTGGTTTGCAGGTGGGCGCGGGCGATTTCGTCAAACGGCCGTTCCACCTCCCAATCCAGCACAAAAATGCCCGCTTGCAGCAGTTGATTTAGCAATAGTTCCCGCTCCAGCTGGGCCAGCTCCGCCGCCAGAGCCACGTCTGGCGTTTGCGGCAAAAATTGGCGCTCATAGCCGATCGGGTTGGGTGAAACCAGCAGCACCTCGTAATCAAACGAGCGCAGACGGCGCAAAAACGGCACATCATCCGGCAGCAGCGGGCTGACAAAAATGATCTGCGACTGCGCCGGGAAGAGCCGCGTGGGCAGCGACCTGAGTTCGGCAAAAACGTGGCTGCCTTGCAACTGCGCCCCAGACAGCGCCTGCAAAATGCGCTCCTTTTGCAGCTTGCCGTAACCGGGCAGCGTGTAGTTCACTGCCCCGCCGTAAATCAGCAGCGCCACCCGGTTGCCCTGGTTAAGCAGCGCATCCACCATCAGCGTAATCGCTTCAATGCTGTATTCCAGCAGCGATTGGTCGCCGTAGGGAATGTTACTGCCCAGGCGGGCGTCCAAAATGAGCCCGACGTCGGCCACGCGCTCCTGCTCGAACTCGTTGCTGAACAGACTGCCGGGATGGCGTGCCCCGGCTCGCCAGTTGATTTGCCGCTGGGAATCGCCGGGTCGGTAGTCGCGCACGCCGAAAAAGTCCATCCCATCGCCCCCCACGCGGGCGGGCACGATGCCGGAATAGACGCGGGTGCGGCGGGGATGAATCGTCACCTGCTTCAAGTTGCTGGCTCGGGGCACCAGGTAGGCAAACAGGCGGCCAGGTACGTCGTAGCTGAATTGGCGGCGGCGCAAATCGAACGGTTCACGGACAACGGCCGTTACCTGCGTAAATTGGTACTGCCCGCGTGGCACCTGCACGGTGTAGCTAAAGCGGTGGCTGCCGCCCGCAGGCAGGGCCAACAAGCGCTGGTTGCTGCCATCAATCAGGCTGAGATTGGGCGGTAGAGCATCCGTCAGCTGTAGTTCGCCCAGCGCTGGGCCGTTGTTTTGGATGGTAAGCGTGACGACCAGCGACTCTCTGGCGGGCAGGCGGGTGTGCGACAGGCTGCGGGTAATCTCCAGTTTGGCGGCTTCGGGCGTGGCCAGCAGGCTGAGCAGCAGGTAAAGCACAAAGGGCAGCGCCAGCAGCACCACGCCGCCATCTACCAGCCCAAAACCAAGCAGCAAGAGGAGGAAAATTGCGAAGGAAACGGCCGTAATCGGACGCATCACGCCCACTCCTGGCTGCTTTGTCGCCAACGGGCCAGCGCATCAAGGGTGGCTTGGGGGTCAAACTGGTCAATTTGGGGGATGCGCTGGTTCGGTGCGGCTTCGCGCGCCTCTAAAAAACTGCGGTAGCTGGGCATCGCGGCGCACAAATCGAGCAACTGCACAATCTGTGGCGGGGCGGGCAGTTGGCCTTGCTGAATGCGCTCACGCAAGATTTCGGGGGTTTCGGCCGTTTCCAACTGCATCAGGCTCAGGGTGAGCGATTGCATTTCGCGGGCCAGTTCCCAGCGGGCGTGCTGGCCGTTTTGGGCGTCATGGGTCAGGTGCGTTAACTGGCGCAGGCGGCTTTCCCCTTGTTTTTCTACAAACGGTTTTTCGGTTTGCTTGCGGCTGGGGCGCAAGGCGTATACCGCTACGACAAGGGCAAGCAGCACAAAAAAGCCCCACATCACATTTTGGGGAAAGCCACGGTAGATGCCGTAGAGCGTGGCCAGGCGGGACAAAATTGGCGCGAGGATCACCTGGCGGAAAAAGTCGGGCAGGAAGAGGGAGAGCAGGACGGCTGCCAACAGGAGGAGGGCGATAGGCATGGTGCGTGGGGTGAGGAACGGCCGTTGCTCACCAACAGTTTTATTCGACATCAATTCGCCCGTCCCTGCTGGCCCAACCGCTCACAGGCGGCCACAATTTGCTCCAGGCTGTCAATGGCTTGCCGCTTTTCCCGCTCGCCCACACTGGCCTGACCGTAGCGCACTTGCTCAAACAGGCGCGTCAGCCGCTCCACGGGCGGTTGGGGGAAGCCAACTTTGAGCAGGCGTTCTTCAAACTCGCGCGGGGTGATGTGCCGTTCCCGGTAGACGCCCCGTTGTTCGCGCACTGTCTGCACCATTTCACGGTAGCAGCGGCGAATCACATCGGCCAGTGGCGCATCTCCCTGGCGCAGTTCGTGTAGCGCTTGGAGCGCTCGCAGACGCAGCTCGTCCACGGGCAACTCGGCAAATGATTTGAGCGTGCGTTGAAACTGCCACCAGCGCCACAATCCCAGCGCGAGGGAAATTCCCAAAATGATGCCCGCTACTATCAGCGCTGTTTGTGCGGAAGGGGATTCAGGCAAGGTGAAGGCAATTTTTTCTAGCCTTTCCGCCAATTGGCTGGTTTCCAGTTCATCAAATGGGGTATCGGCGCGCTCGCCGCTTGTTTGTTCAGCCTCTTCGGTTTCAGTGGGCTGGCTGATTTGGAGGATGAATAAGACGATCCAGGCCAGGGTGAAGCCCCGGAGGAGCAATTTCACCATGTTGGGGATTTCCCGACGGCCGTTTTTGGTGGCAATCATGTAAAGCGAGAGCAAAATCAGGGTAAGCCAAAACAGTGCACCGATCACGCTCCACACAATCGGGGGGAAGATGAGTGGTTCCGGGGCGGAGCGTTCGGTAAACAGGGCCAGAATTTGATCAATTAAGCTAAACAAGCCATCGCCGCGCCGGAAGATGGCGTGGGGCAGGGTGTTGGCCAGCACCATCAGCGCAGCCACGACGAGCAGCATGGTGCCCCAGGTGAGCAGGCGTTGCAAGAACGGCCGTTGCGCAATCCATTGCCGCATGGCTACACCTCAGTCACCGGCACGGGCACGCTGCTGGTCACTTTTTGGATGACATCCTGCGCCGCGTTGCGCTTCATCCACAGGTCGGGCTGCAAAATGAGCCGGTGGGCCAGCACGGGGGTGATGAACTGCTTCACATCGTCGGGGATGACGTAGGAACGGCCGTCTAGCACCGCCCAGGCGCGGGCTAACTTCATAAAAGCGAGCGAGGCGCGGGGACTGGCTCCCACGGCGATGCGGCTGTCTTTGCGAGTAGCCGACGCCAGAGCCACCATGTACTTTTCGATGTCCGGGTCCACATGCACTTGCTCGATGGCGTCCCGCATTTCGGCCAATTCTGCGGCGTTGGTGATTGGTTTGAGGGTGACGTTGTCCTGCTGCCGTTCCCGCCGCCGCCGCAAAATTTCCTGCTCTTCGTCCAGCGTAGGATAGCCCACGGACAGCTTCATCAAAAAGCGGTCGAGCTGGGCCTCGGGCAGGGGGAAGGTGCCTTCGTACTCGATGGGATTTTGCGTGGCCAGGACGAGAAACGGCCGTGGCAGGGGCATCGTTTCGCCTTCCAAAGTGACCTGGTACTCCTGCATTGCTTCCAGCAGGGCGGATTGGGTTTTGGGCGAGGCGCGGTTGATTTCGTCGGCCAGGACGATGTTGGCAAAGAGGGGACCGGTGCGCAGCTCAAATTCGCCGCTGGCCCGGTTAAAAACGTAGCCGCCAGTGATGTCGCCGGGCAGCAAATCGGGGGTGAACTGGATGCGCTTGAAAACCAGCCCCAGCGCGGTGGCAAAGCTGTTGGCCAGCAATGTTTTGCCCAGTCCAGGATAATCTTCCAGCAGCACGTGGCCGCCTGCCAGAACGGCCGTCATGATTTGCCGCAGCAGGTTGCGCTTGCCGATGATTGCTTTTTCCACTTCCACGACGACGCGCTGGCTGCGCTCGGCGACTCGTTGAATCTCCATACTCTGCTCCAGTTTTTAATTGAGTACCTGCTTGAATATTTGCCACAGAGTTCACAGAGAGCTTAGAGGTGGAAGTTCATTTCTCAGATTGCTCTTTTTCTCAGTGGCTATCTCAATAGATTCTTGGAGCATTTTTACCTGTAGCACGTCAACCTGTCAACAGAGTGGCGTTTTGGTGGAATTACGGTGGGAAATAATGTTTGATGGAGTACTTCCAGGCAAAAAGTGAAAAGGGAGCGGGGCCGCAACCCGCTCCCAATTCGTGTGCAAACTTAACCATAGAGGAGAAAAGGAGGAAAGCTGCCGTTGCTTGTTCCGGGGAGTGGAACAACCATAAGTGTGTACTTGTTCCAAGGATACTTTACCTTTGTTAATAGCGAGCTAAATCGGTGTAAACATTTGGTTAACAATTGGTGGAATGAAAGGGTGACAAGGTGAAGGGGTAATGATGTTACTTTGTGTGAACAAGAAATGTGGGGAGGAGACCGTGATTTGATATTTGGGTGAACTCGCCGCTGGCAATTTCCAGCAGCCAGACGCTGGGAGGCTGGTCTGGGGTGCTGCTGTTGTATTGTTGGAAGAGAAGGAAACGGCCGTCTGGTGACCAGGTTGGGGGACCAAAATAGGTGGCAATATCGTCCGTCAGGGCGTGGGCTTCAGACCCGTCGGCGCGCATGAGCCAGAGCTGGCGACCGGTGTTGGTAACCGCCAACCGGCGGCCAAAAGCAATCCAGTTGCCACCTGGTGACCAGGCGGCATTGCCGTCATTAAATGCGCCATCTTCACTGAGTAGCTGAAAGGATGTCTCGGTGCCGGTGGGGTCTAGCGTGGCCAGGTAGAGGCTGATGGCGATGGAAAAATCGTGGCTGTGTTGATCGTGGTTGTCGTCGTCTTCACCGTGAAAAACAACCGCGCGCCTGTTTTGGTAGAGCAGCTGGTTTTGGAATGGATGCCAGGCAACGGCCGTTCCCAAATCGCTGGCAAAAACGAGGGAACGGCCGTCTGTAAAGTTGTACAGCCGCAATCCCTCATCTGGCGACGCGGCAAAGGCCACCCAGCTGCCGTCTGGGGAGAAACTGGCGCTGCTGCCCACAGCGGTTTCTTTTTCCAGCAGGAGGCGCGTTTCGCCAGTTTGTGTATCCAGCCACCACAGTTGCGGGCGGCTAAAGTTGGGTGGTTCGCGCCGTTCATACAGCAGGCGACGGCCGTCCGGGTGCCAGACCGGTTGGGCACATTCGGCGATTTCGCAGGTAATCAGCGTTTCTGGCGTGCCGGGGGCGAGGTTGTTGTTCAGGGGCAAGCGCTTGAGCTGGCTGCTGCCATCGGGCAGGCTGGTGGCGTAAACAATTTGGCTGCCATCGGGTGAAGCGGCGTAGTTGAGGAGAACGGCCGTTTCTTGCGTAAGCTGCGTTGCTTGCCAGTTGGGGGCCGTGGCGATGAAGAGTTGCAGTTGGCCAGCTTCATCTTCTGCCAGATACAGCACCGGAGGAAGCTGGTTGGCGGCGGGTATTGGCCGCAACAAAGCGTAAGACGCCCCCAAAAAGGAGAGCAGCATCAGCAGCAACAGACCGATTTGCCAGCGAGGGGTTTTGGTAGCGGGGCGGGTTGGCTGGGAAAATTGGTGGTTCATGGCAGCCAGGCGGGTAAGGTGCCGGGTGAGGCGATTTGCGTGCGCTCCCCAGTAGTAATTTCTATCAGCCAGACGGTGGGTTTGGCGTACAGTTCTTCCAAATTATATTGTTGGTAGAGCAGGAAACGGCCGTCTGGTGACCAGGAAATCTCGCCATGATGAATTTGCGGATCGTCCGTGAGCGCTTTTGCCTCCGAGCCATCGTCCCGCATGAGCCAGAGCTGCCGACCCATCGGCGTGCGGGGCAGCTTGCGGGCCAGCGCGATCCAGTCGCCATCTGGTGACCAGGCAGGCGAGCTGTCATCCACGCCTTCTACTTCGGCGATGGGCTGGCTGAGGGTGGTGGTCGTTTCATTGGACAATTCCAGGCTTAGCAGCTCGACGCTCCAGCTGACGCTGTCGGTGTTGATGTCCGTGATGAGCACCCGGTCGCTTTGGGGCTGCCAGACGGCCGGGGAACCCATCTGGTTAGGGATGAGCCTGTTGGAGCCATCGGCCAGGTTGTACAGCTGAATGCCCTGGTCCAGCGGCGAGACAAAGCTGAGCCATTGCCCATCTTTGGAGACGCGCGGGTACAGCCCCAGCATCTGGTTATTTTGGAAGACCGGCACGGTTTCCCCTGTTGCCACATCTAGCCACCAAAGGCGCGGGTTGCCGGGCGGGGCACCGGGGGTGGGAATGTTGCGCCGTTCGTAGATGAGGCGATGGCCGTCTGGCAGCCATTGCGCCTGGGAACAGGCGGCATCGGGGCAGGCGAGCAGCTCGCGGTTGCTGCTGCCGTCGCGGTTGATGAGCCACAGATCGGCCGCACCGCCGTCGCGCAAAATGGCGTAGGCAATCTGACGGCCGTCTGGGGAGACGGCAAAGTCGAGCACGTCGGCGTCGGTGTTGGTGAGGGGGGCGGTGGTGATGGTTTCGCCGTCAAACGTGGCCAGGTACAGCTGGTCAGCGGCTTCATCGTCCCAGCTGATGTAAAGGATGCGTGGTTCGCCAGCGGAACTGGCTGTCGCTTGGGGACTGAGGAGGATAACGGCCGTAATCAACCCAGCCAGCAGGGCCAGGATGGAAAGGACGATTTGGTCGAAGCGGGTGAAAGGCATGGTTTTACTGATAAAGGTACGGTTGCTTGGGCGTCTCGGTTGGTATCACGCTTTCAGCCACGAGGACAGGCATCTGCACGCCGTTGAAGGTGCGGGCCTGGATGGTGCCGCTGACTTCTACCCAACTGTCGGGAGCGAGTACGGCCGTATCGGGCCATTCCACAATCAACCCAATCGGCGCGGCGTCGGCCACGCAGCAGCTCACCGTGAAGCGGCTCACCATAAATTGGGTCGCGGCAAAGCGATCATCCCGGTAGACAAAGCCAATCACGTGTGCTTCTTCGCCGTTAAAATCGGTGGGATTGCTGCTGCGTTGGAACAAATATTGCCAATCCAGAATATTGCGTTCGCCTGCGTTGGCAATGATGCTTAGCTCGCTGCCTTCTGGCGCGTTGGCCGACACCAGCGACGCCTCGTTGCCAATATTGATTTCCCGGTTTTGCAGGGCCGATGCGCCCAGGGGGCGCGGTTCTACCAGCAGCCCCAGCACCACGGGGATGGCCAGCAGCAGCAGTCCAGCCCAGGAAACATCGTGGCTGTGGGCGTGGTCATCTTCTTGGTTTGCGTGCCGCCTTTGCTGGATGGCGTAAGCGATACCGAGGGCCGTGAGGCCAACGGCCGTTAACAAAATGAGCACATTAAAGCGTGGATGAATATAAAAACTGAGCGTGCCGTTCAGCAAACGGCTCAACAAAAAAATGCCCAAGGCGATGAGCAAGATGGATTTAATCGTTTGTTTCATAGTTTTTTAGCCTGCATTCTTGTTCGCCAGGAAAAGTAAAGGGTGAACTTAAAGCTTCCAGTAATCCATTTAGATTGACATCACCCCAGTATTCGGCACTGTTGTTTGCTCCGTTAAGCAAGTAATAGCCTTCCGGGCTGCCAAAGAAGAAGGTATCAATATTTCCTGCGGCACGGGGAAGGGAGAACCAACCGCCTGGGGCTTCTTGCTGCGAAAATGTGCGAAGCAATGCCTTGTTTTCTACATCTACCCAGTTGATTTCTGACTCCGAACCTGAAGCATTATCCCCTGTAAAAACGAGCCGCTCTTCAGTGGCATCCCACCAAATGTTGTAAATTGTTCTGAGTTGAGCAGGCTTTATTTGAGCTGATTCGCCTGTTTCAATATCAACTATCGCCAGCCACGCACCTGATGTGGTTTTAGGGATTGCCCCGTACGCAATTTGCGTATTGTCTGGTTTCCAAACGATAGGGTAAATGGTTTCAATTGCCGCTGTATGGAAAGTCAGCTGCTGGCGGTTCTCACCATTTGGGGCTGAGCGATACAGTTGCGGAATTCCTGCATCGTCATAGTCGCTAAAGGCGATCCACGTGCCATCAGGTGACCATGTAGCAAAGGCGTGGGCCCCGCCATTTTGGGTTAGCGGGATCGGCTCAGAGGGGGAAGTCAGATTAAATGATGCCAAATTGACAAATTCAGCGCTGTCAATGGTTTCTTCTCCGGAAAATGAAGGCACAATCAGCCAGTTTTTATCAGGTGAGAGCCTGGCTCCGCCAAAGCTCCATGATTCCCAGCCACGCTCTTCTAGCAGAGGAACTTCCCAGACGGCATTCCCTTCTAAATCAAGCAACCGTCCTCTTACAAAAAGAAGGCAGCCGTCTTCAAACCACTGCAATTCAAGAGGATAGTTGAGCAACTCATTTTTGATTTCGCGTAAATGGCCTGTATCTAAGTCAAGCAGAGCAATATAGAACTGATCATTGCCATTTATGCGGAAGGCAATCAGTGGACCGTTCAGATCGGTTGAAGTAGATGTGGGCAGGGAAGTTGGCATTGCTATCGCTGTAGGTGTGATAGTAGGAACAAGGGTTGGCGATTTAGGTGAGGGAGTTGGTACGGCCGTTTGCGTTGGAAATTGTGTTGCTTCAATAGGGGCATCACTTTTTTCGTCAGAGCTTAGAGAAACTGGCGTAATCGTTTCGCTTTGCGTCTGTTGAACCGTGCAGCTAGTACTCAAGAAAATTATCAGGATGAAAAAGTCAAAACGTTTCATTTTCACCATCCCAAGTTTAGGTTAATGAAAACGGTAATCAGCATCGTTAGCAGCAGCGGCAGCAGGATGAGATAAAGCACCACGCGCCGCCGAAAGACGCCCAGGAACATGAGCGCGCTTTTAATGTCCACCATCGGGCCAAACACCAGAAAGCTGAGGATGGAGCCCGTGGTGAAGGTGTTGACGAAGGAAAGCGCCAGAAAGGCGTCTACGGTGGAGCAGATGGAAAGCACAAAGGCCAGCACCATCATCGCCACCACCGAGGTGACGGGGCCGCTGCCAAAGGCAATTAGCGTGGCCTGGGGCACAAAGGTTTGCATCGTGGCCGCCAGCATGGAACCGATGATGAGGTAGCGCACCATGTCAATAAAGTCGTCTCCGGCGATGGTGAACGCCTGCCAGAACCGTTGGATACGGCCGTTTCCCACCCCCATCGCAAAATGATCATGCGCATGCCCCTCGTCTGCTTGTGGCAAAATAATCTCCTGTGGTGGGGCAAATTGGAAGATTAGCCCTACCGTGAAGGCAATGAGGATGCTGAAGGCAAAACGGCCGACCAGCACCGGTCCCCAACCAAACGCCACGTAGGTGCTTACCAACACCACCGGGTTAATCACCGGGGCGCTGAGCAAAAAGGCAATGCCCACGGAGACGGGCAGCCCTTTTTGGTACAGCCGTCGGGTCACCGGCACCACGCCGCATTCGCACACGGGGAAGGCAAAACCGAGCATCGCGCCAACAAAGGCGGCGGGTACGGCCCGCTGGGGCACAAAGCGGGCCAACGATCCCTTGTCTACAAACACGTCAATCAGCCCGGAAACGAGCGACCCGGCCAGCAAAAAGGGCACCGCTTCAATAAAAATGCCCAAAAAGATGGTGACAAAGGTTTGAAATTTCTCAGTCAGATTGGTGGGGATCAGGTTGGGAAACAGGCCGATGAGCAGGAGTAGCACCAGGATAAAGCCTAAAAGACGGCCGTAATTTCTGGCGGAAACGGCCGTTTTGGGCTCTTCTTTTGGCAGGCTGGCTGCGGGTTTCTCCTCAATTTGCGCCATGCCTGGGATGATAGACAAATATCGGGCAGCGTCAACGCCACTGCCCGATAAGCAAGCAGAAACTCAGCAATTTATTACGAACGCTACTTTTGGAAGGATCGTAGCAGCTCTTTGCCTTGCTTGTACTCACCCGTTGCCAGGTAAATGATCCATTCACACATATTCGTTACCCGGTCGGCGGCACGTTCCAGATTGTGGCCCGCCCACTCCAGGCGCTGGGCCAGCTCAAACGATTCCGGATTGTCTGCCATATAGCCCACAACCGCCCGGTACGTTTTGTTGTACAGCTTGTCAACGGCATCGTCGCTAAGGATGGTTTCGTAGGCCAGGTTGGCGTTCCGTTCCGTGTAAGCGTCCAGCGAGCGGTGGAGCATAGTGCGTGCTTTTTCGGCCATTTGGGGCAAATGTTGAGCCAGTTCGATGGGAACGGCCGTTTCCCCAATCATCAAGCTGATATTGCCAATACCTTTTACATAGTCGTGAATGCGCTCCAGCTCACCCGCAATCTCCAGCGTCGCGGCAATCAGGCGCAAATCACCAGCGATGGGCTGCTGCGTGGCAATGATGCCAAACGCCTCATGCCCAATGTCAATGCGCCGCTGGTTGAACCATTTGTCAGCCTGCACCAGCCGCTCCGACGCATTTAAATCTCGCCGCGTCAGCGCCTCCACCGCCTTGAGCAGATTTTCTTCAACCTCACTGCCCATCCGCAAAATTTCATCTTGCAAATGGCGCAGTTCCTTTGCGAAGGTTTCTCTTAACATCTTAATTTCCCTTATTGCCTGTACTAAAGTCGGTTATCGGTGGCCAGTGGCCACTGGTCACTAGAATTAGCCAAAGCGACCCGTAATATATTGTTCCGTCAACTCGTTTTTAGGATTGGTAAACAGCCCATTGGTGTCTCGATACTCCACCAGATATCCGGCTCGATCTTCATCCATGTTGAAAAAAGCGGTGAAATCGGAGGCGCGCGCAGCTTGCTGCATGTTGTGTGTGACGATGATGATGGTGTACCGCTTCTTCAAATCCTGAATCAGCTCTTCAATGCGCAAAGTGGCTACCGGGTCAAGGGCTGACGTTGGTTCATCCATCAAAATGATGTCTGGCTTTACGGCGATGGTGCGGGCAATGCACAGACGCTGCTGCTGTCCGCCGGAGAGCGAATACCCACTCTCATTCAGCTTGTCTTTCACCTCATTCCATAAGGCGGCCTGTTGCAGCGAACTTTCCACCAACTCATCCATATCACCCTTGTAGCCATTGATGCGTGCGCCCCAGGCGACGTTTTCATAGATGGATTTGGGGAATGGGTTTGGTTTTTGGAATACCATGCCGATGCGACGACGAATTTCAACCGGATCGATGTCGGGGTTGTAGATGTTGTTGCCCAGGTAAAGAATTTCACCCTCAACGCGGGCGGTAGCGACCAGATCATTCATGCGGTTGAATGACCTCAGCACGGTGCTTTTCCCACAGCCGGAAGGTCCGATAAAAGCTGTGATGGCGTGGCGTTTTATTTTTAGTGAGATGTCTTTGACGGCGCGGAAGCTGCCGTAATAAACGTGCATGTTTTGGGCTTCAACGGCCAGATTGCCGTTGGCGAACCCGTTGGGATTTAATGTCATGTTAGGCTCTCCTTGCATAGCGGTTACGGAGTAAGATGGCGGAAGCGTTCAGGCTGATGAGCATGATCAGCAACACCAGAATGGCGGCTGCGGCAATGTTGCGGAACTCAGCCTGCGGCCGGGCGGTCCATTGGTAAATTTGAATGGGCAGCGTGGTAAATTTGGAAAATGGCCCATCGGGATCCACAAAGATGAGGGTGGATGCGCCAACCACGACCAGCGGTGCAGTCTCCCCAATGGCGCGGGAGACCGCCAAAATGGTGCCGGTGAGAATGCCGGGCAGGGCGCTGGGCAGCACATGGGCCCAGATGGTTTGCCATTTGGTTGCGCCCAGAGCCATGCCAGCCTGCCGCAGCGAATTGGGAACGGCCCGAATCGCTTCCTGAGAGGCAATGATGATGACGGGCAGGATGAGCAGACCCAGGGTTAAACCGGCGGAGAGGATGGTACGGCCGTTTGCCGTTGTCCCATCCCCAATACCAAACATTGCTCCACTGGTGAACGGTTCCAGTGACCGCACAAAAATTGCCAGCCCTAACATGCCGTAGATGATGGAGGGGACCCCCGCCAGATTGTTGATGTTGGTTTGGATAATCCGGTTCAGACGGTTATCGGCCGCGTACTCTTCCAGGTAAATGGCGGCACCCACGCCGATGGGGAACGAAAAGAGAATGGTAATCCCCACCACCCAGAGTGATCCCAAAACGGCCGTACGCACCCCCGCAAACTCTGGCGTACTCGATTGTGGACTTACCAGAAAATCGGCCGTGAGCCAGGAGCGGAAGGAGAGTTCAGCGTTGGGATACTTTTCAGCCGCTTCGGCCTCGATGGCGCTGCGGGCAAAGAGCGAATCTACCAGTGAATAGGCGGCGACCACGTCTGGGGCCACCACTTCCTGCACGATGAGATCATAGACGTTGGACTGATCGCGGGCGGGCAGGGTGCAGCCTTCAGCGGGCTCTTCACTGGCGCACACTTCGGCAAACAGCGCCGGGTCTTCAAAGACAAAAGAATCATCGAAGAAGCGCTGTTCCCGCTCCAAACGGCGGCCCAGCCCGACTGAAATATTGGCAGCCAGAATGTCTACCAGAGTTTCCTTGGGCATATCTGCCAGATCAATGGGAAACACCGTTTGGGTGAAGAAGTCCAGCGTGCCGCTGTCTGCGCCGGGGATGTAGCGCGCAACGGCCGTTTCCGGCCAACGCGCATCGACATCTGACCAGCTGGTGGCGGTGGTAAACAGTTCACTTAACTGCTCCAGGGAGATATCTTCTACAAAGCTGTTGCTGCTGCTGGTGACGATGGTCAGTGCATCAGTACCGACGCGAATTTCGATGGGGCGACGGCCGTTTTCCCGACACGCTTCATACTCGGCAGGGGTGATTTTTCGGCTGGCAGCGGCAATATCGGCCGTACCCGCTTCACAAAAAGCTTGCAGCCCTGCTGTGCTGCCCACCGTTTGCAAATTGACGTTGGCGGCAAAGCCAGCGGCCGTAATTTGCTCAGCCATTCGCTGGTTAAGGGGCAAAAGTGTTGAACTGCCGACGATACGCAAACTACCCGCAATGCCGTCCGGGTTGATGTTGGCCCACTGGCCCGGTTGCAGCGCAAAGCCGCTGGCGCTAACCCAGGCGGCGCGCGCTTCATTCAGGCTGGCGTCATCGGCCGGGAAGTAGCCGACGCTTTCAATTTCTTCGTTAACGTAGGTGAGGTAATAGTTCAGGAAGATATTGGCGGCCTGGTTTTGGGCCAGGATATCGGCGGTGGTGTACAGGTACAACGGCCGTATCAGCGCATACTCACCATTGGCTACGGATTCGGCCGTTGGCTGTACGCCATCAACCGCCAGCAGCTTGAGCAGGTCGCTGTTTTCCTGGTAATAGGCGTAGCCAAAAAAGCCAATGCTGTTGGCGTCATTGGCAATGCCCGCCGCCAGTGCGGTGTCATCTTCACTGGTGATGATGTTTTCTGCGGAAAGCAACCGCGCCTCTTCCACCGCCAAAACCAGGCTGTCTGGCTCCACCTTGTTTTGCACGGCGACAATGCCAAACGCCTGGTTGGTGATGTTGTACAGCAGGGCAATCAGGGCAATGATGCCGATGATGGTGGAAACCTGAAACAAAATTTGCCAGGTGGTGCCCCGGCGATGGCGTCCCGCAATTTGCTCTTTGACGGCGCTCCCTTCAGGGTAACGGGTGTTGTGGCTCATTCATACACCTCCCGGAAGCGGCTGACAAAGCGGCGGCTGAGAATGTTTAGTCCCAGCGTCATCAAGAACAGCATCAGGCCGATGGCAAAAATGCTGTTGTAATCAATGGAATCGTAGCTGAGGTCACCGCCGCTGATACGGACAATGTGCCCGGTCATCGTTTCGGCGGCCACAAATGGATTGAGAATGGTGCCGAAGAGCGAATCCTGGCCAAAGTCAAAGTTTTTGGGGCCAGCTCCGGCGGCAATGGCCACAATCATCGTTTCGCCGATGGCGCGAGAGATGGCCACCACAAAAGCGGCCGTAATCCCCGAAAGCGCCGCTGGCAGTACAATTTTGAGCGAGGTTTCCAGCTTAGTAGCGCCCAACCCGTAGGCCGCCTGCCGTAAGCTGTCTGGCACGGCGTGCAGGGCATCCTCGCTTAAAGAGCTAACCAGCGGGATGATCAAAATGCCCACCACAATGCCCGCCGAAGCTGTGTTGAAAATCTGCACATTGTCTGTACCAAAGATGTTGCGCAGCAGCGGCGTCATGAAGGTGAGGGCAAAGTAGCCGTAAACGACGGTGGGAATCCCAGCCAGCACTTCCAGAACCGGCTTGAGCAGATTGCGCGCCCGGTCGCTGGCGTATTCGCTTAAGTAAATGGCGGTTCCTAAGCCCAAAGGCAAAGCGACCACCATTGCGATTACGCTGGTGAAGATCGTGGCTAGAACCAGCGGCCAAATACCAAAATCCAAAATTGCGGGCTGCCAATGGGTGGATGTAAAAAACTCAAAAAGCGTGACATCAGGCGAACGGAAAAACAGGAGTGCTTCTTTTCCTAATTCATAGATGATGCCCACGGTGGTAAGAATTGAGATAGCTCCGCATAAAAAGAGGAATCCTTGAATTAGTGTTTCCCCGATACGCGGCCGTTTGATCAATTCGTTTCGAGACACCTGCGTCCCAACCATCTGTTGGGCTGGACTTTGTGTCGCCATTGATCTTCTCCTTCGTTTAAAAAACATTCTCTATTGCGGCAAAATGAGGAGGTGGACGCCCACCTCCTCATTTTATTTGGTTAAGTTAACGTCTTGGTTTCATCGGCAAAAGCCCTGAAATATTTCAGGGCTTTACCTGTTTGCCTCAGGTTATTGTGCTGGATTGGCGTTTAGCCAGTTGACCTTTGATTGATTCAGCGCTGCTTCACTGGACGGGAAGTAACCGACTTCGCCAATCACGTCATTAACTGTGGACAAGAAGTAGTTGACGTAGGCAGCCACTTGCGGTTTGTCTTGCATGATGGTGGCGTCGGAGTAGATGAATAACGGCCGTGCCAAGGCGTAGCTACCGTCTTCCACAGAGGTAGCGCTCGGTTCCACACTGTTGATATTCAAAATGTGCAGCGCTTCGGCATTTTCCTGGTAGTAAGCGTAACCAAAGAAGCCAATGGCGTACGGGCTGCCTTCGATGCCCTGCACCAGCACATTGTCATCTTCGGACAACTGAAGGTTGGAAGCGGCCAGGATGGGCGCTTCATCTTCTTCAAAGATTTCTTCAACGAAGTAATCGAAGGTGCCGGAGTCGGTGCCAGGGATGAAGCGCTGGATTGGCTCGGCTGGCCATTCCGGGCGAACATCGGCCCAGGTCTCGGCTGTGGAGAAGATGGCGGCCAGTTCTTCCAGGGTAACATCAGTGACAAAGTCATTCTCGGCGCTAACGGTGACGGCCAGCGCATCGGTGCCCACGCGGAACTCGATGGGCGTACGGCCGATTGCGGCACAAGATTCAACTTCACTATCTTTAATCGGGCGGCTGGCGTTAGAAACATCGGTTTCGCCAGCGACACAGAAGCGTTCAAAACCTGCGCCGGAGCCGATAGAGTCGATGGTGATGTTGCCAGCGTACCCTTCATTGCGGAACTGTTCGGCGATGGCTTCGGCTAGTGGGAACACGGTGGAACTCCCAGCGGAGACCACATCGCCAGTGACGGCCAGTGGGTCAACGGTTGGTAAGGTCACACCTGCCTCCGCAGCGCCGCCACCGATGGAAACATTTTGCGCATCGGCCCACGCTTGTTTTGCGCTATTGATAGCGGCCACACTGGATGGGAAGTAGCCAACTTCGCCAATCACGCCATTCACGTTCGACAAGAAGTAGTTGATGTAAGCAGCCACCTGCGGTTTGTCTTGCATGATGGTGGCGTCGGAGTAGATGAATAACGGCCGTGCCAAGGCGTAGCTGCCGTCTTCAACAGAGGTAGCGCTCGGTTCCACACCGTTGATGTTCAAAATGTGCAGCGCTTCGGCATTTTCCTGGTAGTAAGCGTAACCAAAGAAGCCAATGGCGTACGGGCTGCCTTCGATGCCCTGTACCAGCACGTTGTCATCTTCAGAAAGCTGAAGGTTGGAAGCGGCCAGGATGGGGGCTTCATCTTCTGCAAAGATTTCTTCAACGAAATAGTCAAAGGTGCCGGAGTCGGTGCCAGGGATGAAGCGCTGGATTGGCTCGGCTGGCCATTCGGGGCGAACGTCAGCCCAAGTCTCGGCTGTGGAGAAGATGGCGGCCAGTTCTTCCAGGGTAACATCAGTGACAAAGTCGTTCTCGGCGCTAACGGTGACGGCCAGCGCATCGGTGCCCACGCGGAATTCGATGGGCGTACGGCCGATTGCGGCACAAGATTCAACTTCACTATCTTTAATCGGGCGGCTGGCGTTGGAAACATCGGTTTCGCCAGCGACACAGAAGCGCTCAAAGCCTGCGCCGGAGCCGATGGAATCGATGGTGATGTTGCCAGCGTACCCTTCATTGCGGAACTGCTCGGCGATGGCTTCTGCCAACGGGAACACGGTGGAACTCCCAGCGGAGACCACATCGCCAGTGACGGCCAGCGGATCAACGGCGGGCAAAGCCAAAACTTCGACCGTCTCGATAATGGTTTCGGTTTCAGTAACTGTTTCTACAACGGTTTCGGTTTCGGTGACCGTACGGGTCACTTCGATCTGAACGGTTTCGGTGATGGTTTCTGGTTCGACCGTCTCGCTGCCGCCGCAGGCACTCATTAGCAGGGGCAGAGCGAAGGCGAGGATGGCTAATATTTTTAATCTCATTAATCTTCTCCTGATTCACATATTCACAAAAAATAAAGCGCAGGTCAGGACGACCGCGCTTGGTTGACTATCTGTTTGTAAAAGCAGATTGTGAACGGAGTTTAGCCTGCTGTTGTTAAGAATCCGGGCCAGTTTGGTTAATAATTGGCTATGGTTTTGTAAACGGCCGTTTAACAAAATCTCACCAAATTGCTGTTGTTAACAATCTGTTAACATGGTTTGTTTGTGGATGCTCCTCTCGCCAAGTAAAATCTGTAGCCGACTATAGAGGAAAGAGTCCGCCATACCTTATGAAAAATAAACATTTTGCTGGTTTAACGTCGTTGGGAAACGGCCGTTATCTACTTTTGCTTGCTACCTTTTGGGTTGTCTTATTTGGTTTGCTCGTGAGCTGCCGCCCACAAGAAGGCGGGGCCGCGAGTTCGGGGGAAGGGGGTAGCCTGGCCATCCAAAACAAGGGCTCAGATACCCTGGTGAACATTGCTTTGGCCTGGGCCGAAGCGTATCAAAACGTTGCGCCAGAAGTAATCGTGGCGGTAACAGGCGGCGGGTCTGGAACGGGCATCGCCTCCCTGATCAACGGCACTGTTGATATTGCCAACGCCTCCCGCGCCATGAAAGATAGCGAAATTGAAGAAGCTCAGGCCAACGGCTTTGACCCCATTGAGCATGTGGTGGCTATTGATGCGCTGGCCGTGATTGTGCATCCTGATAATCCGGTAAATGAACTTACCATCGAGCAACTTGCTGACATGTACACCGGGCGCATCACCAACTGGCAAGAGGTCGGCGGGCTAGATCAACCCATCGTGTTGCTCTCCCGTGAGACGAATTCGGGTACCCATGTTTACTTTTTGGAAGAGGTTGTGCGGCAGGGCAGCTCTGAGAACAGTGATATTTTTGCCCCGCAAACATTGCTGATGCCCTCCTCCGTGGGAATTACTAGTGAACTGCGGCGCAACCCGAACGCCATTGGCTACGATGGTTTGGGGTATGTTGACCCCGCGCACGAAAAAATTATTTCGGTGGCACGCACGGCGGGCGAGCCTTTTATTACCCCAACCGTCGCCACTGCTTCATCTGGTGAATACCCCTTGTCTCGTAATCTGTTCATGTATACAGCAGGTGAGCCAGAAGGCATCATCGCTGATTATCTTAACTGGATTTTGTCGCCTGCGGGTCAGGAAATTGTAGCGCAGCTTGGGTTTGTGCCGCTGACAGGTAGCGAATAGCGCCCTGCATTTTATGGATCGGAGGATTTGATTTGACAACCAATGTACCTGCCCCACCAAAACCGCAACTGCCCGGCTGGCGCGAAAAAGTCATTGAAGGCTTGATTTGGCTGGCTGGCGTCTCGGCTGTGGTGATCATGGGGCTGATCTTCTTCTTCTTGCTGCGCGAGGGATTACCCACTTTGGGTGAAGTTTCTTCGGCAGACTTGTTTTCTCGCCGCTGGTATCCTATCGAGGATTTATATGGTATTTTGCCGCTGCTAGCAGGCTCTTTTTTGGTGACAGTTGGCGCGGTGTTGATTGCGGTGCCGTTGGGGTTGGTTACGGCCGTTTACCTGGGTGAAATTGCCCCAACCTGGCAGCGGGAACTCCTTAAGCCGATCATCGAAGTGCTGGCGGGCATTCCCTCCATTGTGCTGGGCTTTTTGGGTTGGGTGTCATTGGCTCCGTTCATCCAAAGCCTGGGTGCGCCAACCGGGCTCACTGCCTTCTCCGGTTCTCTTATTTTGGCTTACATGTCCTTGCCCACCATCATCAGCATCACTGAGGACGCCTTGTACGTGGTGCCTAAAGAGTACCGGGATGGCGCGCTGGCTTTGGGTGCAACCAAGTGGCAAACCATCTGGCGCGTGGTGCTGCCTGCGGCACGTAGCGGCATTGTCATTGCTATCATGCTGGGCATTGGTCGGGCCATCGGCGAAACGATGGCGGTGATGCTGGTGACGGGCAACGCGGCGAATTTGCCCACGCTGAATGCCGGTATCTTTTTTCAGCCCATGCGCACGCTCACGGCCACCATTGCCGCTGAAATGGGGGAAGTGGCACAGGGCAGCACGCATTATCATGTGCTGTTCATGCTAGGGATAATTTTGTTCCTCATCACCTTTGCCATTAACTCGCTGGCTTCCTGGCTGGTGGGCAGCGGCAGCCGTCGGAGGAACCGCCAATGAGCCGTCAGCAGTCGCAAAAAATAGCAACGGCCGTTATCACCATCATCGCCTTCATCGTCATTTTGCCCATCATCTATGTCATTGGCTTTTTGGTGTACAACGGCATTGGAGCCATCAGTTGGGAATTTTTAAGCCAGCCGCCGCGCAACGGCATGACCGAGGGCGGGCTGCTGCCAGCCATTTTGGGGACGATATTCCTGACTTTGGGAACGGCCGTTGCTGCTATTCCGTTAGGCATCGGGGCCGCAATTTACCTGGCCGAGTACGCCAGTGATAATCGCCTCACGCGCGTCATTCGCCTGGCCATTGTCAATTTGGCGGGCATTCCCTCCATCGTTTATGGGCTGTTTGGTCTGGGCGCGTTTGTGCTGTTCCTCAACTTTGGCACCTCAATCCTGGCTGGCTCGCTGACGCTGGGGCTGATGACCTTGCCCGTGCTCATCAGCACCGCCGAAGAAGCAATTCGCTCCGTCCCCGCAGATTTCCGCACGGTAAGTTTGAGTTTGGGAGCTACCCGCTGGCAAACAATTCGGCATCAGGTGCTGCCCCACGCGCTGCCGGGCATCATCACTGGCATTATTTTGGGGCTTAGCCGCGCCGCTGGCGAGACTGCCCCAATCCTCTTTACCGTAGCTGCTTTTTACCTGCCAGAACTGCCCACCTCCATTTTTGACCAGACGATGGCGCTGCCGTACCACCTGTTTGTGATTTCTACCCAGGTGCCCGGTATGCCATTGCAAATTCAGTATGGCACGGCGCTGGTGCTGCTGTTGATTGTGTTGTCTCTAACGCTGGTGGCGACGGTTTTTCGCACCATCATGCGGCGGCGGCGGGAGTGGTAGGTCATCATGAGCCCAAAACTTTCAATCCAAAACCTCTCGTTTAACTATTCGGATGGTACCCAAGCGCTGAAAAACATCAATTTGGACATTAAGCCACGCGAGCTTTTTGTGTTGATGGGCCCATCTCGCAGTGGCAAAAGCACGCTGCTTCGCTTGATGAACCGCTTGTCTGATTTGGTGGATGGCAGCCAGCGCGACGGCACAATTTTGTTCGATGGGCAGGACATTTTTGGCCCGGAAATGGATGTGTTTGCTCTGCGGCGGCGGGTGAGTATGGTTTTTGCTATCCCCACGCCGCTGCCCGGTTCCATTTACGACAATTTGACTTATGGCCTGAAGATGGCTGGCATGAATTCACGGCCGTTGCTGGATGAGCGGGTAGAAAAATCGCTGCGGCAGGCGGCTTTGTGGGATGAAGTGAAGGATCGTTTGGCAGATTCGGCATTTGCGCTTTCTGGCGGGCAAAAACAGCGGCTTTGCCTGGCGCGCAGTTTGGCTTTGGAGCCGGAGGTCATTTTGCTGGACAATCCCACGTCTGGTTTAGACCCAATTTCAACCTCGATGGTTGAAGAATCACTTTTTGTACTGAAACAGCAGTACACGGTGGTGATGGTGCCGCACAGCGTGCAGCAGGCGTCGCGGGTGGCTGACCGTGTGGCGTTTTTGCTGGATGGCGAGTTAATTGAAGTCGGTGATGAATCCCAGATTTTTGTTTACCCTAAAGATAAGCGTACCGAAGATTACGTGACGGGTCGTTTTGGTTAACGGCCGTTGCGCCACGGGCCACCACCCATATGGAGCCAGAAATGCGCGATAAGCTACTTGTAAAGGATTTCAGCTTTTTTTATGGCAGTTTTCAGGCATTGCACCAGCTGAATTTGCCGGTTAAAGAAAAACAGATCACGGCGCTCATCGGCCCGTCTGGTTGCGGCAAATCCACTTTTTTGCGTTCTATCAATCGCATGAACGACACCATTGCCGGCACCCGCGTGGAAGGTGAACTGCTGCTGGATGATCACGACATTTACGCGACAGAGGTGGATGTGGTAGAGCTGCGTCAGCGAGTGGGCATGGTTTTCCAACGCCCGAACCCTTTCCCCCAATCTATTTACGACAATGTGGCATTTGGCCCCCGCGTACTAGGCATGACCAAAACGCACAATTTGGACGAAATGGTGGAAAGCAGCCTGCGTGATGTGCTGCTGTGGGATGAGGTGAAGGACAATTTGTTTGGCCCTGCGCAGCAGTTGAACCCTGGGCAGCAGCAGCGTTTATGCATCGCCCGCACCATCGCCGTGCGCCCGGAAGTGATCTTGATGGACGAGCCATGCTCGGCTTTGGACCCGGTGGCCACACTAAATGTGGAAGATTTGATGCGCCAACTGGCCAAGGAATACACCATTGTTATTGTGACCCACAATATGCAGCAGGCAGCACGGGCTTCTGACTGGACAGGCTTTTTTTGGCTTGGTAAGTTGGTGGAATTCGGCGAGACAGGTGGTTTATTCACCAATCCCCAGCAAGAGCTGACGGAGCTTTACATTACGGGCCGTCAGGGCTAGCTGTAGGCAGCGAGAAGAAGAAGCTGCTGCCTTTATGTTCCTTACTTGCGACCCAGATACGGCCGTTGTGTGCCTGCACAATATGCCGCGAGATGGCCAACCCCAACCCAGTCCCCCCGCCACTCCGCGTCCTGGCGCGATCCGATTTGTAAAATCGCTCAAAAATGCGCCCCACATCCTCTTTGGCAATGCCCATGCCTGTGTCGTGGACAGAAATGATGATTTCCTGGTTTTCGGTGTCGGCGTGGGCTTGCAGCGTGATTTGACCCCCCTCTGGCGTAAATTTGATGGCGTTGTGCAGCAAGTTGCTTACAACTTGATGAATGCGGGTAGGGTCAGCCAGAACAGTAGGGAGGGCACCCGGCAAATCGAGGATCAGTTGCACATTGGCGCGCTCGGCCTGGGGTTTTAGGCGATCCATTGGCACGAGCAGCAAGTCGGCAACGGCCGTTGCCTGCAACCGTAGCGGCACCTGGCCAGACTCAATGCGAGACAGCTCCAGCAGTTCCTCAACCATTTGAGTTAGCACATCAACCTCACTTTCGGCGCGATTGAGGAAGCGAACGGCCGTTTCCGGATCATCGTAAGCATTATCTTGCAACGTCTCGATGATGACCCGCAGCGAGGCCAGCGGCGTGCGCAGCTCGTGTGAAACATTGCTGATGAAATCTCGCCGTACCGTTTGCAGGTGGCGCACGGTGGTCAAATCTTGCAAAATGACCAGGTAGCCTGCTGCCCACCCCTCCTGGAATGGCGTGATAATGGCTTGCAAAAAAAGGTCGCGACCAATTTCTACAGCAGCGGTTACTTCCTGCCCTTCGGTTTGGCATTGCTGCCAAAGATCAATGAGCTGGTGGTGACGCACTACTTCGGCAAACGTGTGGCTTAGCGCCGCTTTTTCAGTGAGAGAAAACAGTTTACTCGCGGCCGGATTGATAAGCCGCACCTGCCCTTCGCCGTCGGTGATCAGCACGCCATCGGCCATGTAGTTGAGCACCGTGTTGATCTGTCCGTTTTCTTCCAACAGCGCCAAATGCTGCTGCCGGAGCTGGTCAATCATGTCGTTAAAAGTGAGAACAAGCTCGCCCATTTCGTCGCGGGTGAGGGGCAACATGCGGGCTTCCCATTCACCAGCAGTGATGCGCCGCATAATTTGGGTGAGTTTGCGCAAAGGGCGGGTGGTTTGGTCAGCCAGAGGGTAGGCAATCAGGCTAGAGGAGGTTAGGAGGAGTACGGCCGTAATCGAAACCCCCTTTCGCACACAAATTGCATCTCCCAAACAGCCAGGCCGCGATAGAAATGCAGCTAAACCAGCCATCACTACCGTGACCAGAATAAAATACGAAATTGCAATGCGCCAACGAATTTGGGGGAACATTTTTCGGTAATCGGTGGTCGGTGACCTGTAATCGGTAATCGGTGATCCGTAATCGGTGCGTGTTTACCGATTACTGTTTACGGATTACCGATTACCGGCAGTTAACCGTCAAAGCGGTAGCCAATACCTCGTACGGTGATGATCCGGCTTGCGTTACCGGGGTCTTCTTCAATTTTTTCGCGCAGCCAGCGCACGTGGACATCCACCGTGCGGCTGTTGCCGTCGTAGGTCCAGCCCCAGACGCGCTCCAGAATAAGGTCGCGGGAGAGGGCAATACCCTGGTGCCGTGCCAAGAACAGGATGAGGTCAAACTCCTTTGGCTTGAGCCGCAGTGGCTTGTCGTTTAGCCGTACTTCGCGCCGATTTTGATCAATTTCCAGATTCTCAAAGATGAGCAAGGGTATTGATTCTTCAATATCGGCTGTTTGTTTTCCGCCGCTTTGGCTGTTGAGCGCCTCTCGAATGAGCTCGACCCGGCGCAGCAGTGCTTTCACACGGGCCAGCAGTTCTCTCATGCTAAACGGTTTGGTAAGGTAATCATCCGCGCCCACTTCCAGACCCACAATCTTGTCTACTTCTTCGGTGCGGGCGGTGAGCATGAGGATGGGGAAGCTGAATTCCTTGCGCAAAATGCGGCACACTTCGAAACCGTCAATGCCAGGCAGCATCACATCCAGCACAATGAGGTCTGGTTTTTCCTGGCGGGCAAAGGTGAGGGCGGAACGGCCGTCTTTGGCCGTGACAACCTGGTATCCCTGACGCTTCAGGTTGTACTCCAGCATTTCTAACAAGGTGTTGTCGTCTTCTACGACTAAAATTTTGCTCTCCATTTTTTCTTTTGTAACTCTGATTGGTGGTGGCGTCAATGGGATTTTGCTGGCTGATTGCAGTTTGATCCAATTGTTAACAAAACTTCTTGTTATTTGGTGCTGCCAGAGGCAAAGACTCGTTCAATTTTGTCCGGTGCAGAAAACGGTGCCATTAGTTCTCACGCAAAGGCGCAAAAAGTAAAACTTTGCGGCTTTGCGTGAGACAATCATTTTGCCTGATGTTAAAGCCCCCATTTTGTCGGGGTACTCGCATACAGAACAGCGGCGGGTTATACTCAAAACGACAATTGATAAGCAATTTCCCCGGAAAATAGTTAGGCGCAAATTGCCTCGCGAACATTTTCCGGGGAAATAAAACGCAAGCAGGAAGAAGAAAATGACCAAACCCGGAACAGACCGCATTACGGCCGCTTTTGCCCAGGCCCAACAAACCCAAACGGCCGCTCTTATGCCCTACTTCACTCTTGGTTACCCGGATGCCGCTACTTCGCTGGACATCGTTGAGGCGATTGCCCGGCACAGCGATTTGCTAGAGCTGGGCGTGCCGTTCAGCGATCCGCTGGCGGATGGGCCGACGGTGCAGCACAGCACTCAGGTGTCGCTGGAAAATGGCACCACCACGGTGGGCTGCCTGGAGATGGTGCGCGAGCTGCGGCGTCGCGGTGTGCAGACCCCGATCATGCTGATGGGCTACGTTAATCCCATTTTGGCTTATGGCGAGGACAATTACGTGCGCGATGCGGTAGCGGCAGGTGTGGATGGCTTCATTGTGCCCGATTTGCCGCCTGAGGAGGCCGCCGACTTTGATGAAAAGGTAGCGGCAGCGGGTCTGTCGCTGGTTCCATTTTTGGCCCCCACCAGCAACCCGAACCGGATTGAGAAGGTGACGGCTACAGCGCGAGGTTTCATCTATCTGGTGAGCGTGACGGGCGTGACGGGGGCGCGCAGCCAGATGCGGGCCGATTTGTCTGGCTTTGTGAACCGGGTGCGGGCGCAAACGGCCGTTCCCCTCGCCGTCGGTTTTGGCATTAGCACTCCCCAGCAGGCCGCCGAGGTCGGGCAGATCGCCAATGGTGTCATTGTGGGCAGCGCACTCATCAACGCGGTAAACGCGGCGGATGATGAGAACAAGGTGGAAGCGGCCGTTCGCTTTGTGAAAGCGCTGCGTGCTGGATTAAAACGGTAATTGTGAATGAGGTAGTTACCCAAAAATCTATCCAAAAAAGCCACAGAGGGAAAAGAGGCTTTTGAGAATTGGACCTTCGCCTCAAAATGCTCTGTGTGCTCTGTGGCCAATAGTTGGAGAGGCAATTAATCATCGATCCCTAGCCGTGGATTTGCCCAGTACGCGCCGCTGCCTTCGGCCAAATTTTCCCCCAAAACCTCAAAACGGACCGTAAGGGTGCTGCCTGCGTACTGCTCCAGCGGCACGGAGATCGGCTGCCAGCTTTGTGTCTCGCCCCCAGTTTGCTCAAATACCGTTTGCTGCTCGCCATCGGCCGTTTGCAGCCGCAGGCGATAGCTGAGGCCCGGCAAGGGCAGCACGGCCGTTTCCAGCACGCTATTTTCTGGTATTGCCAACGAAACCTTGTGTGTTAGCCAACGGCCGTTGGCCGGGAGCAGCTTCACTGCCAGCTGACTGCCATTTTCCGCAGCCACAATGGGCAGCGTTGCCGCTGGTTCTGGCACCACCATTTCTGTGCCGTCTGCGTCTAGCCACACCTGTTGGGCGGGTTCCGTCCACAAAAAAATCGTCTGATCATGTGCTTGCAGTTCCGGCATTAGGTTGGTGAGCTGCCCATTTTGGTAATCTAGCACCACAAAATCGCGCGTCACCGGGTCGGCTTCTCTAAGGTGATCCAAACCGCCGCCGGGGCGCTCTAGCGGGGTATCGTACCAAAGCTGTACCACCGTGCGCGTAAACTGCGGCGCGATGGGAAAGCGCACGGCAAAAAAATGATTGTCCGGGCTGATGGTCGGGAACATGTCGGCCAGTTGTTCTCTGGCAGCGGCTTCCTCAAGCGCGTCATCCAGCCAGTTTTGCTGGATGGGCCGAATTTGGTTGACGTGGTGCAGCAGAACGGCCGTTACCCCCGCCACAAACAAGCCTAAGATTAACTGCTGAGGTCGCGGAGTTTTGTCCTTCTTCCTCCGCGTTCTTCGCGGCCTCTGCGGTGAAAAATCATGCGCCAAAATCATCTCCAGCGTGGCCCCGATAGCCAGCGCCAGCCCCAGGCCGCCCTGGTAGATGTGCCGCCCTGCGTACAGCAGCGGTAGCTGCGTCCACAGCGCCAGGTAGATGAAGCTCAGGTGCAGTAGCAGCCAGGCCAGCCCCAGCCGGATTACCCGGCTGCCCCACCAAAACCACAAACCCACCAGCGCCAACATGACGACGACGAAGACGGAAGCGGCCGTTCCGCTCAGGGCGAGTAATTTGCTGATAAAGGTGAAGCGAAACAGGGTTACGATGACAAATTCGGCAAAATCCGGCCAGGTGAAGAATGCCAGCCAATCGGTTGTGCCCCGGCTGCTGATGTCCACCGTCAGGTTGGGGCGGGTGAACATGATGACGATGTAGGCGGCGGTGAAGAGGGCAAGTCCGGCAAAGACAATCATTTCCTTTTTGGAGATTACAGATTGGAGATTGCGTCGAATCCCCAATCTCCAATCTCCAGTCTCCAATCTCCTTGCCAGCAGCAACAGCAGCAAAAACGGCGGCAGCAGCATGCTTTCCTCGTGGGAGAGGAAGGTGAGCAGGCAGAAGAACAGGGTCAGGAGCAGTTGGCGGTTAGACGGCCGTTTCAAATAGCTCAACCAGGCACTCACCGCCAACAAAGAAAACAGCGCCGCTTGAATAATGGCGATGCTGCTCAGCCAGGTGACCACATCTACCCAATGGCTGTGAATGGCAAAAAGGGCGGCGGTGAGAACGGCCGTAAACACCCCCAACTTCAACTGCCGCGCCACCCGGTAGATCGTCGATACCGTCAGCGCGTGGAATAGCAGCGCCACCCAGTAAAAGCCCTCTGGCTGAAAATGAAAAATCATCTCTAACAGGCCAAACCAGATGAGCTGCAACGGGCGGTAATACCAGCCAATTTCATACGGATTCAGCAACGCAAAATAGGCCCACGGGTTGGCGATGGCCTGCTTAATATAATCAAATTGCACATAATCATCTCCCACCAGCGCCCAATCAAACGGCGGGTAGTAGATTAAAAGCGTCATAAGAATGAGCCCAATCAGGGCGAGTCGCGGGTACAGTTTGTTTCTTGTCATCAATTCTTGTTGTATCATCCAGAAATTGGCTAATTGTTAATGGTTAATGGTAAATTGTCAAAGAATGCTATGGAATCTAACATCAAAAAATCTGCGTTAATCTGCGAAATCTGCGGATAAATTTTAAGGAAGTCAATGCCCAACAAACTCGCTCAAGAAACCAGCCCCTACCTGCTCCAACACGTGGATAATCCTGTCGATTGGTATCCCTGGAGTGAAGAAGCGCTGCACCGCGCCCGCCAGGAAGACAAGCCAATTTTGCTCAGCATCGGCTACGCCGCTTGCCACTGGTGCCATGTGATGGCTCACGAATCGTTTGAAAATCCAGCTACGGCCGAATTTATGAACAACCACTTCATCAACATCAAAGTGGACCGCGAAGAGCGCCCCGACCTCGATGCGATTTACATGCAGGCGGTGGTGGCCATGACCGGGCAGGGTGGCTGGCCGATGACCGTTTTCCTCACGCCGGAAGGACGGCCGTTTTACGGCGGTACCTACTTCCCACCCGCGCCACGCTACGGCATGCCCAGCTTTGTTCAGCTCATGCAGGGCATCGTCAATGCCTGGGAAACCAAGCGCAGCGAAATTGTGCAAAGTTCGGGGGACATTACGAAGCATTTGCAGCGAACGGCCGTACTCACCGACGAAGCAGATGTGCTGACCCCCGGCATGTTTGGCAAAGCCACGGCTGCCCTGGCCCAAACCTTTGACCACGAGCGCGGTGGCTTTGGCGGCGCACCCAAATTCCCGCCCTCCATGACCCTGGAATATTTGCTGCAAAGCTTTGTGCTGCACAAAGATAGCCGCACGCTGCACATGGCCGAAACCACGCTCAAAAAGATGGCCTACGGCGGCATGTACGATCAGTTGGGCGGCGGCTTCGCCCGCTACTCGACAGACGAAAACTGGCTGGTGCCCCACTTCGAGAAGATGCTGTACGACAACGCCCTGCTGGCCCGCGCCTACCTGCACGCCTACCAGGTCACTCAGGAGCCGCTCTACCGCCGCATCGTCGAAGAAACGCTGGACTTTGTGGTGCGCGAACTGCGCCACGAAGATGGCGGCTTCTACAGCAGCTACGACGCCGACAGCGAGGGGGAAGAGGGCAAATTTTACACCTGGTCTGCCCCGGAAATTGAGGGGTATCTGGGTGAAGACGCCGCGCTGTTCAAGCTGCGCTACGGCGTCACCGAGCGGGGCAACTGGGAAGGTACCAACATCCTCAACATCCAAAAAGAGCTGGATGAGGTGGCCTGGGCCAGCAAAATGAGCGAGGCAAAGGCCCAGGAAAAATTAAATGCCGCCAAACAAAAATTGTACGCTATTCGTGCCGAGCGCATCTGGCCAGGGCTGGACGACAAGGTGCTGACCGCCTGGAATGGCCTGATGCTGGCCGCGTTTGCCGAGGCGGGGCGCGTTTTGCAGCGACCTGATTACACGGAAACGGCCGTTCACAACGCCCAATTCCTCTACAAAACGATGCGCACGGGGAACGGCCGTCTTCTGCGCACCTGGAAATCTGGAGCCGACGCCAAGTACAACGGCTACCTGGAAGATTACGCCTATCTGGCCGATGGCCTGCTGGCGCTCTACCAAACCACCTTCGCTGAGCGCTGGTTCCACTGGGCGCACGAACTGGCCGAAACGATGCGCACCCACTTTTACGACGCCGATCACGGCGGCTTTTTCGACACGTCAGACGACCACGAGGCGCTCATCCACCGCCCCAAGGATTTGCAGGACAACGCCGTGCCCAGCGCCAACGCAATGGCGGCCCAGGTGCTGTTGAAGCTCAGTTTGTATTTGGGGAATGAAAGCTATTGGGAATTGGCAGAAACGGCCGTATCCTCCCTCTACGGTGCGATGGTGCAGTACCCGAATGCGTTTGCCCACTGGTTGGGAGCGGCCGTTTTCATCACCAGCCAGCCGCAGGAACTGGCCGTCATCGGCGATGTGGATGCCCCCGATACCGAGGCGCTCATCGCCACCGCCTTTGCCGCCTTCCGACCCAATCTGGTGGTGGCCGCAGGCAGCCCCAGCAGCGACATTCCGCTGCTCACCGAGCGCAAGCGGCTGGACGGCAAAGCCACCGCCTACGTCTGCCGCCGCTTTGTTTGCCAGCAGCCTGTCAATTCGCCCGAAGCCCTGGCAGCGCAGCTAGAACCATAAGACGATATCAAGAATAAGAATCAATCCACAGATTAACGCAGATTTCGCAGATTTTGAACCGTGTAATCTGCGCTAATCTGCGAAATCTGCGGATAAGAGTTAACCTAATCACTTTAATCAATGGTGCTATGAAATACGACGAAATTACACTGCAACTCAAACGAATCTACGATGACCCCAGCCCCGACGACGGCTTCCGCGTACTGGTGGACCGGCTCTGGCCGCGCGGCGTCAGCAAAGAAGACGCACAGGTTGATTTCTGGCTGGGCGACATCGCCCCGTCGCCGGGACTGCGCAAATGGTTCGATCACGAACCGGCCCGCTGGGACGAATTTGTTGATCGCTACTTTGCCGAACTGGATGAAAATCCTCTGGTGGTGACAGAACTGTTCCAAAAGACAACCAGTGGCAATATCACCCTGCTTTTTGCCGCCAAGGATGCAAAATTTAATCACGCCGTGGCCTTAAAAATGTATCTGGAAGGAAATGATTAAGAAAAGCCACAGGCTTGTGCTGAGCGTAGCCGAAGCAGGAAAAAGAGAAACCTGAGAAATGAACCTTCGTCTCAAAATCCTCTGTGCGCTCTGTGGCCAAAATTTGGATAGGCGCTAAGAGAAGCGCGAGCGCAGCATCAGCGGCAGCACAACGAGAGGAATGCAAACAAACACCGCGCCAAAGATGAGCAAAAAGTAGCTACTCCAGGTGACGCCCGGTTCAAGAACGGCCGTTACCGGATCAGCTGGATCATAATGAACAGTCACCCCGCTACCCGCCGGATACCTGTCAACAATCTCCTCCGCGTGCCCCCGACTGCCCCCGTACTGACCAAAGCTCACGTTGTCAGTAACGTAAGAAATGCCATCCACCGAGTAGCGATAGGTCACATCGCCAAAATAGGATGTGCCGTCTTCATCGGTATCTTCGCGCACGTTAGAAGAGAGAATTTCGCCATCGGTGGCAGGCCAGCTCTCGCTGACGCGAGCGTCTTGCAGCACAGACCAGCCCCAAATGGAGATGCCAATCCCCGCCGCAAAAAATGTGAGCATGAGAAAAACTGTTATTCCGCAACCCATAGAGTCATTTGATTCACGCATGATGTGTGGTTCCTTTTGCTGGATTATGTTAGGGAAAACGGCCGTTTCGTTCTGCTTTAGCCGTTACGCATCCTTTTGGTGAGGATAGCCCAATTCCGCCAAATCGTGGGCAATTTCTTCCAAGATGGCCGGATTGTCAATGGTGGCGGGCATCCGGTACGCTTCACCGTCGGCGATTTTCTTCATGGTGCCGCGCAGCACCTTGCCGGAGCGTGTTTTGGGCAGCCGCTCCACCACCGTGGCAATTTTGAAGGAGGCTACCGGGCCGATCTTCTCCCGCACCATTTGCACCAGCTCTTTGATGATCTCATCGTGCGGCCGACTCACACCCGCCTTTAGCACAATCGTCCCCAGCGGAATTTCACCCTTCAGCTCATCCGCCACGCCAATAACGGCACATTCCGCCACGTCAGGGTGGGCAGCCAGCACCTCTTCCATCGCCCCTGTAGACAGGCGGTGTCCCGCCACGTTGATGATGTCATCCGTGCGGCTCATGATCCACAAATAGCCATCTTCATCTTTGAATCCGGCATCGGCCGTGCTGTAGTAGCCGGGGAAATTGCTCAGGTAGGTTTGCTTGTAGCCCGCGTCGTTGTGCCAGAGCGTGGGCAGGCAACCGGGCGGCAGCGGCAATTTGATGACGATGCTGCCAATATCGCCTGCTTTTGCCTCCTCCTCGTACACGTCCAAAATGCGCACGTCGTAGCCGGGCACGGGCACCGTAGCGGAGCCGGGCTTGATGGGCAACTGCTCCAACCCCATCAAATTGGCGCAAATCGGCCAGCCAGTTTCCGTCTGCCACCAGTGGTCAATCACGGGCACGTTCAGCTTCTCTTCGGCCCATTGCAGCGTAGCCGGATCGCACCGTTCGCCCGCCAAGAAGAGGGTGCGGAAATGGCTCAAATCGTACGGTTCCAGGTAGGTGGCGTTCGGATCGTCCCGCTTGATGGCCCGGAAGGCAGTGGGTGCGGTGAACAGCACGTTCACTTGATGGTCGGAAATGACGCGCCAAAATGCGCCGGGATCGGGCGTGCCGACGGGCTTGCCCTCGTACAAAATGGTGGTGCAGCCGTAAAACAGCGGCGCGTAAACGATGTAGGAGTGGCCCACCACCCAGCCCACGTCAGAAGCGGCCCAAAAAACATCGCCGGGCTGCACGCCGTAAATATATTTCATGCTCCAGTGCAGGGCGACGAGATGGCCGCCATTGTCGCGCACCACGCCTTTGGGCACGCCAGTGGTGCCGGAGGTGTACAAAATGTAGAGCGGATCGGTAGCGGCGACGGGTACGCAGTCGGCAGGTTGGGCCTGCTGCATGGCGGCTTGCCAATCGACATCACGGCCGTTTACCAGGCTGGCTTGTGCTTGCGGCCGTTGCAAAATGACGCAGGTCTGGGGCTTGTGCGCGGCCAGCTCAATGGCCTGATCGAGCAGCGGCTTGTATTCGATGACGCGATTGATCTCGATGCCGCAGGAAGCGCTGATAATCAGTTTGGGCTTGGCGTCATCAATGCGGGTGGCCAGCTCCTTGGCGGCAAATCCGCCAAACACCACGGAATGAATCGCCCCAATGCGGGCGCAGGCGAGCATGGCAATGACGGCTTCGGGCACCATCGGCATGTAAACGATGACGCGGTCCCCTTTTTGCACGTCGTGCTGCTGTAAAACGCCAGCAAAGCGGGCGACCTGGTCCAGCAGTTCGGCGTAGGTGAATGTTTGTACGGTGTTGGTGACGGGGCTGTCGTAGATGAGGGCGAGTTGTTGGGAACGGCCGTTCGCCACATGCCGATCCAGCGCATTGTAACAACTATTCACCTCTGCGCCGCTGAACCAGCGGTAAATCGGCGCTTCCGATTCATCCAAAATCGTGTCCCACTGTTTGTACCAATCAATTGCCTCTGCCGCGTCCGCCCAAAAACCGAGCGGATCGTTTTGCCATTTTTGGTAGATAGCATGGTAACTCTGGGACATAATTTCCTCCAATTTTGAATGTTCTGACTTGGGTGATACGTTACGGCCGTTGCCGCAAAAATCTGTCGGCAGTATAAGCCGTGTATGGCTGATTAACAACAACCATTTTCCAGTGGCAGTAGGCGAACCGTTTAGGTTTTGTCGTTTGGCCTGTGGAAAGAACGGCGTAAACTTTGTGATGAGGTAGAACGATAAAAATCTTGGAGGATTTCATGAAAATTGTTGTTACGGGAGTTGCCGGATTTATCGGTTCCCATTTAGCCGAAACGTTGGCCAAACAGGGGCATGTGGTTGTGTCCATTGACAGCTTTACCGACTATTACGCTGCCGAGCTGAAACAGGCCAATGCGGAAGATATAGCGGCCGCAGGCGTGGCGCTGCACCGGCTGGATTTAACCAGTGACGATCTGGCTCCAGCGCTGGACGGGGTGGAATTTGTGTTTCATCTGGCGGGGCAGCCGGGCATTTCGGCCACCACACCGCTGGCGGATTACGTGCGCAACAACATTGTGGCAACGGATAATTTGCTGACGGCGTGCCAGCGGCAGCCATCGCTGCGGCTTTTTGTAAATGTGGCGACTTCGTCGGTATACGGCCGTCACGCCTACGACCCCGAAACGGAACCCCCAAAACCAACATCCTACTACGGCGTTACCAAGCTGGCGGCCGAGCAGTTGGCGCTGGCGCTGCACCGCGAAAAACGGTTCCCCGCCTGCTCGCTGCGCATCTTTTCCGTCTACGGTCCGCGCGAACGGCCGGAAAAACTGTACCCAAAACTGATTCGCAGCATTCTCACCGACACGCCATTCCCTCTGTTTGAAGGCAGCGAAACCCATTCGCGCAGCTACACCTTCGTGGGCGACATCATCGAAGGCTTTGTTTCTGTGCTGGATCAGCCGGAGAAGCTGATTGGTGAAATTGTTAACATGGGCAGCGATGTGGAGATGACCACCGGTGAAGGCATTGCCCTCATCGAGGACATCATGGGCAAAAAAGCGAAATTAGACATTAAACCGAAGCGGCCAGGGGACCAACTGCACACCTGTGCCAACATCGGCAAGGCGCGGCAATTGTTGGGGTATAATCCCCATACACAGCTCGCCGACGGCTTGCGGGCAGAGGTAGATTGGTACGTCAATCGCATCTACGCCAATAACCTGCACAAGGTTTGAATGGGACACGGATGATACGGATTTGACGGATTTCTGTAATGCTCTATCCGTGTAATCCGTCAAATCCGTGTCCAATTTTGGGGAGATTGCCAGATGCCAGATACAAAAAAAGTGGTTTTGATAACGGGGGCTTCGTCGGGACTGGGGCGGGCGTGTGCGGCGCATTTGGTGAGCAAGGGGTTCACCGTGTTTGGCACCAGCCGCCAGCCCGCAGAAATGCCCGCTGGGGTACAGCCAATTGCGCTGGACGTGACCAATGATGTGTCGGTGGAGCAGGCGGTTACGGCCGTTCTTGCCAAAGCGCCGCGTATTGATGTGCTGGTCAACAATGCTGGGATGGGTGTTGCCGGTTCCTTGGAAGAAACAACTATCGAAGAGGCCAAACGGCAGTTTGAGGTGAACTTTTTTGGGGCGATGCGGCTGTGCCAGCAGATCATTCCGGTGATGCGTGGGCAGGGAAACGGCCGTATCGTCAACATCAGCTCCCTGGCCGGAACAATCGGCCTGCCGTTTCAGGCATTGTACAGCGCCAGTAAATTTGCCTTGGAGGGGTTGAGCGAGGCGCTGCGGCTGGAGCTGGAGCCATTCAACATTCAGGTCATCGTCGTCCAGCCGGGCGATTTTCGTACCCGGTTTACCGCCAGCCGTCGCGTGGTGGCCGCAGCGCAGCACAGCCCGGTGTACGGCCCGCGCTTTGCCACCGCGCTTCAGCGCTACGTCTCCGAAGAAAACAACGGCGCTGACCCGCAGCTGGTGGCCGAACTGCTGCACCGCATTATCCTGGCCCGGTCGCCCCGGTTGAGCTACCGGGTAGGGGCCTGGTCGCAGCGGTTTTTGGTGGGATTACGGCCGTTCCTCCCTGACAAACTGCTCATCCGCCTGCTGGCCAGCTACTACAACCTCTGATAAGACCCCAAGGGTGTTCATCTAAAAAAAGCTTACAAACGAACAAACCCTTGGGGTCCACGTTTGCAACCAATCCTCCGTCTTTGCGTAAAAAGGGGCATAACGACAAACAATCAGGTGGTAAAAAAGCCACTTTTTACTTTGTGGAGGTAATCAAATGAATGCAAAAGATAATCGCTTGCGGCGACAAAATGGCATCTTTTTAGGCGTGTGCGGCGGACTGGCTGCCTGGACTGGCATCAACGTTTTCTGGTTCCGGCTCCTCTTCTTCATCCTGCTCCTGCCCGGCGGCGCGTCGGCGATTCCGTACTTTATTTTGTGGCTCGTTATGCCCAAAAAATAGGTAATTGGGTAATTGGGTAATTAAAAAGGTAATTACCCAATTACTAAATTACTCAATTACTTCTTCCAAAACATCCCCCAACGTTTTCACCAAAAAATCCGCATTTTCTTCTGTAAAGACCAGCGGTGGCTTGATTTTTAGCACGTTGTGCAGCGGCCCGTCGGTGCTAATGAGGATGCCTTTGTCCCGCATCCGGTTAGCGATGTAGGATGCCTCTTCGGCGGCTGGCTCTAGCGTTTGCTGGTCGCGCACCAGCTCTGCGCCGATGTACAGCCCCAGCCCGCGCACGTCGCCGATGAGCGGGAATTGGGTTTGCAGCCCGCGCAATCCAGCCAGCAGGCGATTGCCAACCACAAGTGCGTTTTCTTGCAGCTTTTCCTTCTCGATTACGTCCAGCACTGCTAAGCCAATCGCGCAAGAAACGGGATTGCCGCCAAAGGTGTTGAAATACTCCATGCCGTTGGCAAACGAGGCCGCAATCTCTGGCGTGGTGACCACCGCCGCCAGCGGATGGCCGTTGCCGATGGGTTTGCCTAGCGTCACGATGTCCGGCACGACACCTTGCGTTTCAAAGGCCCACATATGGCTGCCGACACGGCCGAATCCCACCTGCACCTCATCGGCAATGCAAACGCCGCCCGCCGCCCGAATAATCGGGAATAGCGCCTGGAAATAGCCGTCCGGCAGTACAATCTGGCCGCCGCAGCCCAGCAGCGGCTCGCCAATGAACCCGGCAATCCCCTGGCCCTGCGCTTGCAGTTCGTCGATGATTTCCTGGGCGTGTTGGGCGTAGCGACGGCCGTATTCCACCCCACTTCCTCGATACAGCCCGCGATACGGGTCCGGCATCGGCAGCACATGCACGTGTTCTGGCTTGCCCGCCCCGCCGGGGCCGTCGAATTTGTAGGAGCTGATGTCGATGAGCGCGGCCGTGTTGCCGTGATACGCACCGTCCAGAACCAGCAAATCCCGCTGGCCGGTGTGGGTGCGGGCCAGGCGTAAGGCCAGTTCGTTCGCCTCGCTGCCGCTGCACACAAAGTAGCACACCGAGAGCGGCTCTGGCAGCGTGGCGGTGAGCCGGGCGGCGTACTCTACCAGGTTGTCGTGCAGGTAGCGGGTGTTGGTGTTGAGAACGGCCGTTTGCAACTGCGCCGCCTTCACCACTTTTGGATGATTGTGCCCCACGTGCGGCACGTTGTTCACCGCATCCAGGTACGGCTGGTTGTGCTCGTCGTACAAATATTGCCCCTGGCCGCGCACGATGTGCAGCGGGTTTTGGTAGGAAATGCTCAGCGACGGCCCCAGGTGTTTTTGGCGGAGGGCCAAAATCTCCGCTTTGCTGCGGGTAAGTGTTGGGAAAATTTCCTCTGGAATGCCCAGCAGCAGGTTTGGATCGGGGCAGAGGCTGCGCCAGATGGGGCGCTGGCTGGGGGCGGCGACGCCGGGGAAATCTGTGGCAGGGTGAAGGGGTGAAAGGTGACCGGGTGACAAGGTGACCGGGTAATGGAGCAGGTCAACCAGGATTTGGAGGTGGAGGTGGGGGGGCCAGTCACCGTTGCTGGGGAAATTGCCGATTTCGGCGAATTTTTGACCTTGTGCAATCGGTTGGCCGATGGTGAGGTCGTCGAGTGAGGCTTCGCTGAGGTGGCCGTAGAGGGTGTAAAAGGTCAGGTCTTCGCTGACGTCGTGTTGCAGGACGATGACAGGGCCGTAATCAAAGCGTGCCGCGTTGTTGGCGAAGCTGTGGATGGTGGCGGGGAGGGGGGCGTGAACGGCCGTTCCCGCCACCGCAAACAAATCCAGCCCGATGTGAATGGTGCGCCACTCATCCCGGTCGTTGCCGGGGATGCGGAAGCTATCCGCGGTGTAAATGCGGCGCGGCTCGTCGTAGCGGCCAATGCCGATTTTTTTGACCACAGAGGGCACAGAGGTTTTAGAGGTAAGTTGCTCGAAGAGGAGATCGGTGAATGCCTGGGTGTCGCCGGGGTTTGGGAGCTGACCGAGGAGCAGGCTGCCGGGGGTGAGATCGAAAACGATGGGTTGGGTATTCT
Source organism: Ardenticatenaceae bacterium (assembly GCA_020634455.1). GTDB lineage: Bacteria > Chloroflexota > Anaerolineae > Promineifilales > Promineifilaceae > Leptofilum. The sequence continues at coordinate 1,058,428 of JACKBQ010000002.1, forward strand.
GCCAATTTGTGTTGAGTACGTTGGCAAACTGCCCGTCGTTTTCGCGTAGCCAGTTGATGACTGAGGCAGATTTGGCTACGGGTTCCCAGCCGCAGGCGTGGCGGAAGGTGGCTTCGGCCAGCAGCGGGCTGGTTTGGGCTAGAATTTCCAACGTTTGCCAGGCGGGAAGGGCCGAAATTTGCAGATAGTCGTTATCCGGCTCCTGGGTGGCCTGGTAGGCGCTCATCGTCACGCTGACGCAGAGGCGCATGGCGATGAGCGAGAAGAGCAGCGACACTTCCTCTTCGCTGAGCGGGTGGGTGGCGTGGTAGCCACGCACAACGTGGGCGGCCGCTGCCAGCGGGTCTGGCTTGTGCAGGATGGCGTAGGCGGCCGCGATGGCCAGTTCGCTAATGGTGACGGTGTGCAGCGCGTCTCCAAAATCGAAGATGCCGCTGATTTGCTGGTTGACGGTGAGGAGGTTGTAGTCGTTGGCGTCGTTGTGGATGACGCTGTGGCGCAGGCGGCCCAGCCGGGGCTGGGTGTGCTGCACGAACTGATTCAGGAAGCCTTGCACCAGTTCGCGCTGGGCTGCATCGGGAATGAAGTGCAGGTAATTGGCGATGAAATCGGCGCGGTTGAGGTCCCACTTAAGTTCACGATGGGCAGCGGGATGGTCAAAAGTGGTCAGGGCGGCGTCTAGCTGGCCGAGGGTGTGGCCCAGGCTGTGCAGCAGTGCCGGGCTGTGCGGTTTGGTGTGGGCCAGCAGCGTGCCGGGCAGATGGGTGATGAGCCGGACGGGGAATTGGGTGCCGTCGGGGGCGGCGGCGTGGGTAATGGGTGCGTGGTCTGTGTTAAGGACCAATCCAGGGGTTAAGTTTGCGAGTGGCGAGTGGCGAGTTAGATGCGCCATGAGAGCATTTTCTAGCTCCAGGGTTGCCAGGGATTCGGTGAGTCCGGCGATTTTGAGGATGTATTGACGGCCGTTTGCGGCGGTGAGGTGGAAATTCTGGTCGCGCTCGCTGGGTAGAGTGCGGGCGGTGGTGGTGAGGCTGTACTGAGTGTGGGCGAGTTGAACGGCGTCTTCAAGGCTGAAATACGGCCGTAAAATGGTGACATCAGGCATAAAAATACCCCTTTCTTTTGGTTGGTTGAAGGGGGTATTTTATGCCGTAGAGACGTTGCATTGCAACGTCTCTACAGGCGCGGAAAGAATCCGCGGCTACGGGTAGGTGATTTCGTCGGTGCTGGTCAGGTCTATTGCAAACTCCGTCAGCGCAGGCATGGCCAGGATGTTGAGGCGGCTATTGCCGCTGGTGTCCTCGTCCTCATAGGTGAGCTGCATGATGATGACGGGCTGGTCGTTGCCAACGATTTCTCGCATGGTGGTAGGGCTTTCGCTAAAGGTGAAGGTGTGGGTGCCCGCGCTGGAATCGAGTTTAATTTCATCGCCCAGGCCGTCAAGGGGCAGGCGGCCACCGCTGGTGCTTTCCCAGTCGGGCGCGGCGTACAGCGGTTTGAGCGTGACGGGTTCGTCAACGGTAAACTGGTAGCCAACGGTGATTTCTAGGGTGATGGGTGCATCTGCGGATGCGCGGGCGTGTTGGGTGGCAGAGATGAGCCAGACGTCGTTGGGGGCGTGTTCGGGGGTGAGAACGGCCGTTCCCACCCCAATCTCTTGCAGCAAAAATGAATCCTGTCGAATTCCCGTTGCCGCGTTATAGCGAACGACAACAATTTCGTAGACGCCATCTGCTAATGTTTCGGGGATAGGCAAGGCGAGCGTCATTTCGGCGGTGAGCGGTTGGTCGGCCTGGCTGAACAAAATGCTGCTGGCGTCGGTAAGGTGAAGGGCAACTTGTGAATTAGGCGGGATTTCGCCTTCCCAAAACAGGGTGACGTCCAGCGTGTCGCCGGGAGTCACCTGCGTGGCTGACAGCGTGTGGCGATTTAGCAGCGGGCCGTCTCGGAAGGATGAGACGGCAAGTTCCGGGTCCACCGGGGCAATGGTTGGCGCTGGCGTTGGCTGGACGGGGCGGGTCACTTCGACAGGTGCGCCAGTTACGCCAGACGGGGACATGCTGTTCCAGGCGTAAAAAACGATGAAGGCCAAAACGGTAAAGGCAACGGCCGTTCCCATCAATCGCCCCAAATTTGCCAGGGAAAAACGGGGTTGGTCGTACTGGCTCAGCAGGTTGGAGCGCAGTTGGTTTTTGAAGGCGCGGGGGGGATACTGCCGTTCGTCAGACCGCTGCAATTCTTCAATTAAATCATCAAACTGGTCAAAATTATCGTTACGGGTCATGAGGATTTTCCTCCTTCAAAATGGGACGCGGATTAGCGCGGATGAACGCGGATTAAAATCTAGGAAATCCGTTAATTTCATTCATTTAAGGGTGCCACGTTCATGAAATCTACTGATTGCTCGCTTTCCAGCTCGGTGCGGAGCCGCTCCAGGGCGCGGTGCAGCCGCACGTACACATTTTGCGTCGAACAGTCCAGAATCTCGGCGACTTGGTCGCTGGGCAGCTCTTCCAGGTAGCGCAGCACGATGATATCGCGGTCCTGGGGGCGCAGGCGGGCCAGGGCGTGGTGGATGCTTTGGCGGGTCTGGCGGGTTTGTACGGCCGTTTCCGTCACGCGCATTTCGGTAGCCCCAAACCAACTTTGGGGCGAGAGCCATTTTTGCCGTCGCAGCCGGGACAGCGCTTCGTTGCGGGCGATGCGGTAGAGCCAGGGGCCAAAGCCGTGTGCTTGCCATTGGTACTGCCGTATCTGTTTGAGCGCTTTTTCGAAGGTAACGGCCGTTACGTCCTGCGCCGCCGCGTCATCCTGCATGAGCCGGGCCGTGTAGGCAAAAATGCGGTCCACGTAATGGTCATACAGCGCCCCGAACGCCGCCGGGTCTTGCCGGGCCTGTTCGATGAGCAGGTGTTCGTTATCAAGCATAAAAACCTCGGTTTTTTGAGTGGGCAAGTGGGCAAGTGGGCGAGTTTGCAAGTTTGCAAGTTTGCGAGTGGCTGGTGGTTAGTGGTTTGTTTTTTGCCTGTCCACCTTTTTACTTTTCACTATTCACTATTCACTTTTTACTTGCCCTCCATTTCTGCCTGTATAACGCATGAGAGGGGAAAATCTTTCAAAGTGGGTGAGTTTTGGTTAGCTGGCGTGTTGTTGCCATTGTGCGTGGCTGATTGTAGCGCGTTCTTCCAGCAGTTTGGATTTTTGCTGGCAGGCCAAGGACACAGCGTTTTGGTAGCTTGCATCAATTTCTGCGGAAGATTGGCCGATTTGTTGGCTCAATGCTGCCAAAACACGATGATATTCTGGTTCAAAATACCGTTCTTCACTGTGGGCGATCTGGGTTTTGGCTTCCGTTAGCAGGTGCTGCGCCTTGTCGGTATTGCCAAGTTTAAGGCAAAACTGGGCCAGGGTGATGAGGCGAGAGGGAATCATGAGATTGTAGCCCGCCGCTTTGCCAACGGTAACGGCCGTTTCCATCTGTTCACAGCCTTCTTGTACGGTGTCTGGATCATTTGGCTGGCCGAATGCTTTAACCCAGCCCAGATAAAATTGAGCCTGTGCCTGATCCAGCATGAACCCATTTTGGCTGGCAACTACTAGCAATTCTTCAGCATACCGCTGCACAGCTTCAATATTTTGTCGCAAGAAATGGAACTCACAGCCAGCGGTCATGAGCGCGTAGCTGAGCATGAATGGATGTTCCAAACCCCTGGCCAAGCTGATTGCTTGCTCGGCGTGCGCTTGCGCTGCTTCTGCTTGGCCCAGGTAAAGCAGGTTGCTGGCCGTCCAAAAATGGCCCGTTACGCCCGCATCCAGGCCAAATTCCCACAGCAGCTTGCCGTGTTTTTCCTGGCTGTACCGGTTGGCAAGCTGGCTGCTGTGTGCTAGCGAGGTTTCAAAATTTCCCAGAAAAATATTGGGAACGCAAAGCAGCAAATGACCCAGCAGTTGAGTGGTTTCATCCTGGCTCTGGCTGGTGAGGGCAAACGTTTTTTCTGCCAGTTCCAGCGCCTGCCGATGGCTGCCGATGGTGATGTAGTAGGAGACCAGCCAGGCCAAAACGGGAATCAGCAGAGGGGTCGTGCCGCCTGCTTGCTCAATTTGTTGGCAGATGACATGGGCGCGTTGGTAAATCTGCCCGACGTCTGGGTGGGCATACCCTTTGAGGGAGATGAGCGGGGTTCCGAGTGAAGTGAGCAAAGTTAGCTCTTGCTGAATTTTTTCTGGCGACGGTGGCAAATTGGCCAGAAGCTGAAGCGCTTTTTGAAAGTGGGTAACTGCTTCCTGATTACCAGAAACCTGAAAAGCTTGATGGCCCGCTATTTTGTGATAGGTGATAGCTTTTTCTGGCTGTTGGGCTTCATCAAAGTGCCAGGCGAGGGTGGCCGCTTTGTCAGACTCTAGTTCCTTTTCATTTTTGTACAAGATTTCGAGGCGCTCTCCGGTTTTGTGGTGCAGGGTGGCGCGTTCGATGGGGTCGAGACGGCCGTATAAAAATTGCTGAAACATGCTGTGCCGAAAGGTGTACAGGGATATATGCTGCCCGTTCACCAGTTGTCGGCCAGTTGCCTGCACCAGGCGATGAATCCGGCCTAACTCCTGGCTGAATTGGCGAAGCAGCGTATGTGGCTGTGCATTTACAATATTGGCTACGGTTTCCGCAATAAACTGTTCCCCCTGAACGGCCGCTACGGATAAAACTTGCTGTATGGGCAAGGAAAGACGCTCGATGCGTTCGGCAATCATCGCTTCCGCACGGGCGGGCAGAAGCTCCCAGGGGATGGTTTTTCCGGCCTGCCAGAAGCCCTCGCTGCTGCGTACCAGGCCGCCCCGTTCTTTGAGTGCGGCAACCAGTTCAACCGTGAACAGGGGGTTGCCTTTGGTTTGGTGCAGCAAAGTTTGCCGAAATGATTCATCGAGTTGGTTCGGTTCACAATCCAGCCAGGCATCTACAAACGGCCGTCCAGCCACGCGATTGAGAGCAATTGATTCCCCTGACTGGGTTTGCAGCTCATGCACCAGGCGGTGCAACGGGTGCCGCTCGCCGGACGTTGGCAAATTATCAACCTCTTCTGGGCGATAGGCACCCACTACCAGAATTGGGTAGCCCGCAATTTGCTGGCTCAAATGAAAAAGCAAATCCATAGAACCGGGATCGATCCATTGCAAATCGTCTAGCAGCAGCAAAATGGGGAATTGGCGCGAGACGGCTCTGAGGACGTTGGTGAGTTGCTCAAACAAAATAAATTGGGGCGGCACGGCCGAACTTTGCTGGCGCGTTTCTGTTGGTGTGAAAAAGATGCCTGCCAGATTGGGACCTTGATCGTGCAGAATTTGCTGGGTTTGCGTTTGCCGCTGCCAAAGCTGGGCCGCCTGGGGGCGGCTGAGCAAGCCGCTGTGCCAGTGTGGTTCGATGTTTCCGGCCAGCATGGACACGGCCGTTCTAAACGGCAAATATGGATTGCTGTTACCCACATGCGCCAGACAGTTGCCAAACAGGCACAAAAGCTGGGGGTGGCTGGTTTGCGCCCGCCGGGAAAATTCTCGCACCAGTGTGGTTTTGCCGCTGCCCGCTTCCCCGGTGATGAAAAAAATACCGCCCTGGCCGGAAACGGCCGTTTCCAACTGTTCATGCAATATGGCCAATTCCGCTTGCCGGGCGACAAACGGATGCTGGGGCACAGCGCTGGGTTCCTCCAAAAAAGTGGGGGGCGTTTGGGAACTTTGCCCAAAAACGCCGCTTTGAATTTGCTGGTGCAGGCGCACGGTTTCCGATTCTGGCTCCACTTGCAGTTCAACCGCAAGGTCGGTTTTGAACCGCTCAAACTGGCGGAGTGCCTTGGTTCGCTGCCCGGTTTTGGCCAGCAAGCGCAGCAGTTGGCGCTGGCCAGGTTCATGCCACGGCTCTAGCTGTGTTTGCCGTTGGGCAAAATGCAAGGCGTTGGCGAACTGGCGCTGCGCTTCATGGTGGCGGGTGAGCTGATTCAGCAGGCGTAGCGCTTGTTGCTGATAATGCTCTCTTTTTACCAACGCCCACTCTTCAAAAGCAATGCTGTCGGTGATGGAGAACCCTTCCAGGAAACGGCCGTTTACCAAAGAAACTGCTTCTTCCAACTGGCTGATGGTGGGTTCTGGATTCTCCAGCAGCGTTTCAAATTGAACCGCATCTACAAAAGCGGGGCTGGCCGGGTTAAATTGCACTGTTTGGCGGGTGATGTGTAGGTAACGGCCGTCTTCATCGGCAATGACCTGGCGCAAATTAGACAACGCTCGCCGCAAGTTGGCCCGTGCTTTGGCCTCTGGCATGTTGGGCCACAGCAAACCGGCCAATGCTTCCCGCCGGAACGGTCGGCCTTGCTCTACGGCCAGATAGATGAGCAATGCTCTTACTTTGTCGGATAAAAAGGTGGGGGTGGAACGGCCGTTTGCGGCCTCGTCTTCTTTTTCAAACTGCGGAGTTCCAAAGAGGAAGATTTTTAACGTAGACACACCAAACTCCTTTACCAAAGCCAGTATCTTATTTTAGATGGCGCAGATTCCCTGGTTCAACTGACAAAAATCACCCATTTGGCACGTTTACAGGACGTTTTCTTAACGATACCGGTCTAAACTGCTGCCAATTTCGAAAATAAGCCTCCGGGAGGTTTCAAAAATGATCTCCGTTATGCGCTAAACCTCCCGGAGGTTTGTGCGAATGGCAGGCTAAAAATATGACTGATTTTGAACCGATCTATCAATCTTATTTGTTGCGGTTGTGGGTGGTTAACGAGACTGGCGAGCCAGTGACGCGGATATCATTGCACAACATCGGTAACGGCCGTTGGCAAACCTTTGCAAACCTGGAAGCGATGTGTGCTTTTTTGGCCGAGCAGTTACCCAACCGTCCCCACAACCCACCCAAGCAAAAGGAAGGCAAATGATGAAACGCACACTGTTGTTTGGAATGTTATTACTTGTGGTAGTTGTTGTGGCTTGTACCCAAACGGATGCTGCGGAGGAAACGGCCGTCCCACCCACAGCCGAAGTTGTTGTTGAAACTGCACCCACAGAAGCGCCGCCGCCTGAACCAACCCACACGCCGCTGCCAGAGCCATCCCCCACGGCAGAACCTGAACCGACCGAGGCAATGGTTGAGGTTGATGAAAATGCAGAACTTGCCGCCGCGCTGCAAGCTATTGTAGATAAGCAGGTGGATGAATTTGGCTTCCCCAGTGTGCTGCTGCTGGTAGACGCCCCGGACTCGGACTTCAGGTGGCAGGGGGCCGCCGGATTGGCTGACCCCGCCAACGGCATCAGCATGGTGCCGGAAGACCAATTTGCACTGGCCAGCGTAACGAAAATGGTTACGGCCGTAACCATCCTGAAGCTGGCCGAGCAGGGCGCAGTGGGCATTGACGACCCCATCGCCAATTACCTGCCAGAAGCGTTGATTGCCCAACTGCACAACTACGAAGGCGAATCGTACGGTGAGCAAATTACCGTGCGCCAACTGTTGAACCAAACCACCGGATTTGATGGCTTTTCGGATAGCCGTGACCTGGATGGCAACGGCGTGGCTGATCTAAAAGAGTTGGTTATTGCCGAACCGGACACCAACTGGACGACGGACGATGTGCTGGCCTACGCACTGGCGGAGCCGCCCCTGTTTCCTCCTGGCGCGGCCTGGGCGTACAGCGACCTTAACTACCAACTGCTGGGGCTAATCGTGGAAAACGCTGCGGAGATGAGCCTGGCGGAAGCGTTCCGGCAGATGATTTTTGAGCCGCTAGAGATGAACCAAACGTACCTTGAGTTTCGGGAAGAGCCGGTGGGTGTGGCAAACGGCCGTTCCCTCTCCCACCTCTATTTTGGCACCAACGACCTCACCAACCATCAAAGCCGCTCTTACGATTGGGGTGCCGGTGGCCTGGTTTCCACTGCTGCCGATCAGCTCAAATTTATGCGGGCTTTAGTGGATGGCGAACTGATCAGCGACCCGGATTTGGCGGCCGAAATGATGAATTGGGTCGAGACTGGCTTCCCTGGCTGGGCTTATGGCTTCGGTATCTTTGAAATTGCCCTGGATTCTGTGGACGCGCCGGGGCTGGGGACGCTGCAAGGTCATTCTGGCACCTGGAACAATTTCGCCTATTTCGTGCCAGAAATGAACATCGTTCTCATTGGTACCCTCAACTCGTCGGAGCCTATGTTTGGCTACTTTGGCTTACTCATCGAAGCGCTTTACACCATTCAGGCGATGACCAGCTAGCAGTTAGATTTTGTGAAGTAGGGGCAGACCCCCGTGTCTGCCCCCGCTATTTTTACCCTTGCGCTTCGTAGAAGGCGCGGATGCGGTTGAAAATTTCGGTTTCTTCGCGGTTGTCGGGATTGTCCAGCACCTCGGCGACCGCTTCGGGGTTGCGCCGCTGGGCCGGCCAGGCTGGATGGCTGGCAATTCTCAGGGCAAGACGGGCGGCAAAAACGGCCGCTTCCCTTAACCCCCGCATCTCCACCTTGTCCAGCGTATCGTACTTGGTGTGCCCATAGCCGCGCCCACCAGATGCCTTGCGCCGCACCCCGCCGATACCACCGGTGGGCACGCCTGCCATCAAAAACGGGTAATGGTCTGAGTGAGCGCTCACCGATTGCCCCACACGAAAGTCGCGGGCCATCTCCTGGCTCCACGCCTCAAAAATCGGGGCTAGATTTTCCCACTTGTTGAGCTGGATGTCTTTGTGCCGGATGACGCCCGCCGAATCCATGTTGAGGTAAAACCGGATGTTGTCTAGCTCGTCGGCGTGGGTTTCGGCGTACTGGGTGGAGCCGATGAGGCCGATCTCTTCCACGCCCCACAAGGCAAAGCGAATGGTGCAGGATAGGTCGGGGGCGTACTGAGCCAGGACGCGGGCGGCTTCTAGCACCGCCACCGTGCCAGAGGCGGGGTCGCCTGCGCCTTGGGAGATGTCGTGGCCGTCGTAATGGCTGCCCAGCATCACAATTTGGTCTGGCTGGCTGCTGCCGGGCAAATCGCCAATGACGTTCCAGGAGACCATCGGCTCGACGACGTCGGTGCTGGTGAGGCGGAGTTTGACGCGGCCATGTTTCGCCAGGAGTCGTTGCAGGAAACGGCCGTCTTCCAAAGCCAACCCCACTGCTGGAATCAACCCCGCACCGACCTCGCCAATGCCGCCAGTGGCCGGGCCGTAGCCAGGGTAATGGTTCACAAAAATGAAGCCCGATGCACCTGCCAGGAGGGAACGGCCGTACTTTTCATTTCGATGAATCCACCGTTTCACACCCTTGGGGTTGACTTCGCTGGTGGCCAGCACAATTTTGCCCGCGATTTCGTCGGCGCGGGCATCAAAATCGTCCGGTGCGCCTTCGTCCATGTCCACCAGTTCCGCTTCCAAATTAGCGGGCGGCGAGTGGGGCAGCGAGATGCAGGGGATGGTGCGCTGGATTGGTTCTAAAATTTCCAGGCTGGCCGTGCCGCGCCGCCAGCCTTCGTAGGGCACCTCTTCCAGGTACACATTTTGCAGGCCGTACGCTTCTAGCTTCGCCTTGAGGAAGTCGGCGGCTGGTTTTTCGCCGGGCGTGCCGCCAAAGCGGGAGCCAAACTCGTCGCACAAAATAGTGAGGTTGTCCATTAGTTCTGTGCTGGTGTACACATCGCCGATGATTTTTTGATCGGTGGCTAAATGGGGGTTTTGCTGGGGCATAAATTCTCCTTGGGATTTGCTACAGAGGGTATAGAGATTTTGTCTGTGGCTTTAGGCTAACTTTACTGGCAAAGACGGCCGTTTGCCAGCGATCTGCCGTCGTAAAAATAACAGGACGCGGATTAACGCGGATAAAAGCAAAAAATCAGCGTTCATCTGAGTTTATCCGTGTCCCATTTTGACGCGCCGTGCCAATTTTGCGTTTGGCTATATACTCCTTGCCTTGTGATGCGTAGATTGATTTTGATTTTTACGGCCGTTTGCCTGTTGCTGGTGGCTTGCGATTCTGGGAGTGAAGAACTGATTACGCCGTCGGCAACGGCCGTACCCACCCCCACGCCGCAAATTGGCGTCTCGTTTGCCACCCGCGCCGCGCCGACCGTCGCTGTCATCCAAACTACGCCGACGCCGCTGCCCACGCCTACCGCCACACCAACCCCCACGCCCATCGTGTACCAAATTGTGTCTGGCGATACGATTTTGGGCATTGCCATCCAGCGCGGCACAACGGTGGAGCAGATTTTGGCGTTGAATCCGGGCATCGTGCCGGAAAATTTGCAGATTGGGCAAGGGGTGATTTTGCCGCCGCCGCCTACCGTGAACCCGCTGCTGGCTCCGGGAACGGCCGTTCCCATCCAGGTTGTCGTGACCAAAATTCACGCATACCAAACCCCGGTGGGTAGCTTGTGGCTGCTGGGCGAGGTGACGAATGAGGGGGAAACGGCCGTTGAAAATATTCAGGTGGAGATTGGACTTTTGGCGGCAGACGGCCGTTTGCTAGGCAGCGTGCCCGCGTGGGTGGCCACGGCCATCATTCCGCCAGGGGCACGGGGGCCGTTTGGCGTACTGCTCAACGAACCGCCAACGGAGTTTGCCGAGGGCAATGCTGCCCAACCGAGTGTCGCCATCATCGGCGGGCAGGCGGTGGTAGAGCTGGGCACACGCACGCTGGATGTGACGGTGGCGGGCGACGCGCTCACCACCGACGACGACACGGTTTCTGTGGCGGGTACCATTGTGAATGAGGGGGATACGGCCGTTACCCAAATTCAGCTCACCGCCACCTTTTATGATGCGCAAGGGAACGTAACTGGCTTTCAGCAGCAGGTATTGGCAGAGGTGTTGGGTGTTGGGGAGGAACGGCCGTTTCAACTACAATCAGCCCCGCCCGGCGGCACAACCGTCGCCTACACCCTCCACGCCGAGGCGCAGACGGTGAGCAGTAATCCGTAAACGGCAATCGGTCAACAGTAAGCGCTAACCTTTGTCCACCAAAATTACCATTAACCATTTAGAATTAACCATTAACCATTCATTATGTTCCGATACCATCTCATTCGTGCAGCCATGCACATCACACGCACCATTTTGCTCACCCGCCTGGAAGTTGTCGGGCGCGAAAATATCCCCGCCCAGGGGCCGTATATCGTCACCCTCAACCATACCAGCGTCGCCGACACGCCGCTGCTGTTGATGGGGTTCCCGTTGGTGGAGTGGGCCTTTTTTGCCGGGGAAAAGTGGCGCAACCATACCATCTATGGGCCAATCATGGCCTGGTTGGGGGCGATTTATATCAATCGCGGGGAAGTGGATCGGCAGGGATTGCGCGATGCGCTGGCGGCGATTGATCGGGGCGTGGTGTTTGGCCTGGCTCCGGAGGGCAGCCGCAGCAAAAACGGCCAGATGCAGGAAGCGAAGGTGGGGGCGGCTTACCTGGCCAATCGGGCCAACGTGCCCATTTTGCCGGTTGGTTTTGAGAACAACGACCAGCTTTTTGCCAACTTCAAGCGAGGACGCATCACGCGCTCCGTGTTACGCATTGGCGAGCCGTATACCTTGCCAGAAATCGGCCGTCGGGCCAAGGGGGCGGATTTGGCGGCTTTTACGCATCTGATTATGGTGAAGGTGGCGGCGCTGCTGCCGCCGGGCTATTGGGGCGTCTACGCCGACAGCCCGGCGCTAACAGCGCTTTTGGCTGGGGATGATCCGTGGCCTGGATGTGAAACGGCCGTTCGTGGGGATGAGTAATGGTGGTTGGGGGAAACGGCCGTTGCCAAAAACAGCCTGACTCGATTCTCATTCTACTTCTGTTGGCTTACCGCGGAGTTGTGTCGTTGTTGAAATTAATCAGTAACTGCCATTGTTTCTTCAAGATCATCATCCGAAAAGCCTAATAATTTGCCAACTCGCCTTATAAACATTTTTTCGGTAATGTGGAAAGTTCCATCGCGTTTTGCAAGCGTCACCATATCAACTAATAAACCAATTGCGTCATCAGGTGAACAAGCAAAAGCGGAGTAATCTACGACAAATTTTCCATTGTTATCTATTGATTGCGTCAAATCTTGTTTTTCGCTCTCTGTTAAATCCGCGTTGCTTATGATAGTTTGCAGATACTCACGTTCTTCTGCTTTGATTGTGCCATCAACTTTCATGAGATTTGCAAGCGTTTGCACCTTCGGCATATCAGGGCTAATGTCAAGAGTGGTTACGCGACCAGTGGTAGCGGTTTGGACAGTTGCAGATTCAGATTCCAGCGACATTTCTTCAATAATGTCTTCTGATAGCACAATCTCTTTTTCAAATATCTCAATGGCTTTTTTTCCAACCTGTCGCGTAAGGTAATTTGACCAAACTGCTAGCGCCGCAGCCCCAATAAACGGAAGCCACTTACCGATAGCTGATTTTAGGGCTTGTTGTGTAATTTTTCCCGCTAACATTGCAATAATTCTCTGAAATTGTCGTAAAGCAACACGCTTTACTAAAACTTTGCTTCCATGCATGACTAATAACGATCCTGTGCCTGCTCCCATCGCCGTCAGAAGCACGCCCGCTAACAGTTCTTTACTCAGAACTTTGTCTTTTCCATATGCCATGCCTACATCGTAAATCATCGCCAACTGATTGCGGATAACAACAGCGATTTCTGGAATAACAGCAACCATACCCCAAGGGCCTGGTACTAGGCTTGCTCCGCCCGATACAGCTGCATTGGTCATGGAGTATGAATGGATGATAGATGGAACAGATTGTAAGTTCGGAATGTCGTCCGGGTGTTTAGCATAATGACCGCTACGATCAGAAATTACTAACTCAAACATCCCCATCATGTTTTCGGCAAGTTTGTCACGGAGGGTATTTGTAACTTCTTTGCTTTCTTTTTCATTATTTACAACATTTTGTTTCGTCATTTGAGAAATTCCATTTTGAATTATTAGTGTGGGATTAAGTGACACGGGTGTAAAAGAAATCTGCTAGACTGAATAAAAACACGCACGAACATTATACGGAATGTAGTCACAACTTCAAATAGTAGATGAGGATTGGCTGGGTTGGGGCACTAAATCAATATTCTCGAGGCTGCCCTTGGCCATTGCGGTGCCGGCTAATCAAAAAGCTCTGTGCCCTCCGCGTGCTCTGGGGTAAAATTCCCAAGTGGAAAATTTCCGCAAACCAGTTTGGAGGGAACAGAATCATGCACCACAAGTTTATTTGGCGATGGCTGTTAGGGGCAACGGCCGTTCTCCTACTCACCACCAATTTTCAACCTACCAACGCTCAAATCCCCAACCCCGACCTGCTCATTACCGAGGTGTTCTACAATCCGCCCGGCGAGGAATCGGAGCGGGAATGGCTGGAGATTGCCAACGTCAGTACGGCCGTTCTCGACCTCAGCGACATCAAAATTGGCGACGAAGAACAAAGCGGCGGTGGTGAAGGAATGCGCCGCTTCCCCGAAGGTACGCTGCTCGAACCGGAACAGGCGCTGGTGGTGGCCCAAACGGCCGTTGGCTTCCGCTTCCTCTACGGCACCAACCCCGACTTTGAACTGACCGACTCCGACCCCGACGTGCCCGACATGCGCAACTATTTGCTCTGGGCGACGGGCGACATCGCCCTGGCCAACGACGGCGACGAGGTTGTCTTGCTCAACGAGCGCAACCTCATCATCGACAGCGTGAATTATGGCGACCGGGACACCTTTTTTGCTCCAGCGGTAACGGCCGTTTTCGAGAACCAATCCATCGAGCGCAACCCCGCCAACTGCGACACCGACACCGCCACCGACTGGCAGCCGCAGCAGCCGCCTACCCCCGGCATCGTCCAGTTCGATGACGCCTGCCGCGCCCCGCTCAACCCCGCCGAGCTGGAAGCACTGCCCCCCATCGGCACCATTCAGGGCGCGGGCGAGGTGGCCGCCGCCATCAACCAGACCGTCACCTTTCGCGGCGTCGTCACCGGCGTGTACGAGGACCGCAACGCCGCAGGCACCACCTTCTATACCGCCTTCGTGCAGGACATCCCCGGCTTTGAAGATGGCGATCCGGCCACTTCTGATGGGATTGCGCTGTTTTTGGGGCGGGGACGGCCGTCTTTCCAAACCGGCGATCAAATTCGGGTGTCTGGCTTGGTGACCGAGTTTTTCGGCCTCACCGAGCTGGACGACAACGACCTGCAAATTCAGGTCGAACTCAGCGACCAGCCGCTGCCTGAGCCCATCCAAATCGACCCGCCCGCCGCCACCGAGGCGCTGGCCGCCTACTTCGAGCCGCTGGAAGCGATGCGCGTGCAGCTCGCCGATCCGGCGCGGGTGGTGGGGCCGACGTTTAGTAGTTGCGGCTTTGCCGTCGTCAGTCCCAGCGTCACCACGCCGCGCATCTTTCGCCGCGTGGTGGCCGATCCCATCGGCCAGGTGGTGCCAATCTTGTACCAGTCTGACCAGTTTTGCGACGGCTTCCCCCACGTCAAAACGGGCGATCTGGTTAGCGGACTTGTTGGGCCGCTCACCTACAACTTCGACCAGTTCAAAATTGTCCAGCAAGCGCGTGATGAGTTGGTAGTGATGGCCGAACCGCTCGCCGAGCCTGTCGCCGCGCCAGCCTTGCAGCCCAACCAGATCAGCATCGCCAGCTTCAACATGGAAAACTACTTTGATTTGATTGACGACACCGGCGACGCCGCCGAGCCAAAGCCGCTGGAGCTGGAACTGCGCCTGAAGCAGCAAAAATTGGCCGCCGCGCTGACGCAAACGCTCAACTGCCCCACGCTGGTGGCCGTGCAAGAGGTGGAGAAGGGCACCCTGCTTGATGAACTGGCCCTGCTGGCCGCGCCCGACTGCGGCTTCACCTACGCCGTCACCCACCTGGAAAGCGCCGATGTGCGCGGCATTGATGTGGCCCTGATGAGCAATCCCAACCTCGTCACGGTCCAATCTGCCCAGCTCATGCAGACTTGCACGGCGCTGGAAACCGGCGTCAGCGATTCGCGAATTGAGTGCCCCGCGGGGCAGGATGTGTTGTTTTCGCGCCCGCCGCTGCTGGTTGAGGTTTTGGTGGCGGAACGGCCGTTCACCCTCGTCGTCAACCATTTCAAATCCAAGCGGGGTGGCGAAGCCGAAACCGCACCGTGGCGGCTGGCCCAGGCCAACCACGTCGCCGGGCTGGTTGCCGAAATCTTGGCAGATGATCCGGAGGCCAACGTGGTTGTTTTAGGTGATTTCAACGATTACGAACTGGCCCCGCCGCTGCTGGCGCTGGCGGAAAACGGCCGTATGGAAAACGCCCTCCTCCGCCTGCCCGACGAGACGCGCTACAGCTACGTCTTTGGCGGCGTGTCGCAGCTCATTGACGCCGTCTTTATCACGCCCGCCCTGCAAGACGATGTGGCCGAGGTGATGATTTTGCACGTCAACGCCGATTATCCCGACGCACTGGCGGTGGACGTCTCACCCGCCGCGCTGCCCTTCAAAACCACCGATCACGATTTACCGCTGCTCATCCTGAATCTGGATGTGTTGCCGACGCCAGAGCCGATTTTGGGGGAAACGGCCGTTACCAAACCCACCCCAACCCTTGCCAACAACGAGCCAATCGAAACAGAGGCTGGCCGAGGCTGGTTGTGGGGGTTGGTGGCTGGTTTGGCTGTGATTGGTGGGGGAACGGCCGTCTTTTTTGTGCGGAAAAGATTGTAGTTGCAGCCGTTCGCATCTGAGAATGCTCACTCTACCGCCCCGCCCAAATTTTAATCCGCTTTCATCCGCGTTTATCCGCGTCCCATTTTCAATTGGAATTTTCACGGTGGGTTTATGTGATCGCACCAGTGGCCCATTGCTTTTGCCATAAGCCATCCAGTAGAATCAAAATATGCCTACCTCCCTGAAGCATATCCTCGTTTTGGAGTCTGACCGCGCATTTGCCCTGCGCCTGGGGCGCGCCCTAAACCGAATTGGCAACTACAACGTTTCGATGGTGCCCACCCTGAAAGAAGCGTGTCTGCAACTCGTGCAAAACGACCAGGATTTGGCTTTTGTGCCCGTCACCGAAGGAGCCAAAATTATTCGATCCTTACGCGCCGTGCAGCCCGATTTGCGGGTCATTTTGGTCATGCCTTCCGGCGACGAGGAGATACCCGTCACCTACTCTGGTAATGTGCAGGGAGTGCTCATCAAAGCCTTGGTGGATGTAGAACTAGAAACGCTGGTAGAAAATGTGGCTCGCCAGCCGGTGGTGCAAACCGGTAAGCCTGGCTCGCAGGTAACTCCAGATGCGATTCGCTCGCTGGATACGGCTAACCTCATCGCCACCTTGCAAGAAGCGCACCTGGGCCGCCTGTTGCAAACGATTGTGTTTGCGCGTGGCAGCAAGCTGCTTGCTTACTGGGGCGAACTGAATGAGCGTGAAGCGGCGGCCGTAGCGCTGCATGTAGGTGAAAACTGGCAGGAGAACGATTTGCCCTCTCGCCTGCAATTTATTCATTTGCCAGCGCGTGCGGGGGATTTGCTTCTTTTTACTCATGAGGTGGTTGAAGATTTTTTGGTGACGGTTGTGGCCTTGCCAGAAGCGCCATTGACTGAAGTGCGTCAGCAAGCGCGACGGATGGCTAAAAAGTTAACGGCCGTACTCAGTGGTCGTGTGATGGCGCATACCGGCTTGTTGGGGAACGGGTTTGGGCTAGGGAAACGGCCGTCCTACGTCATTGTGTGGCGACCGACCGAGCAGTTGCCCCGGCAGTTGCACATCCCTCTGCGTCGAGCGATAAGCCGCCTGGCCGCAGCCAACGCGTGTGTGCTGACGCACGTGCAGGTTCAAGCCGATTTGGTGCAAATTGTGGTGACTGTTCCCCCTGGTCGGGATGCTGGCTGGGCTGCCTACCTGTTCAAAAACGGCTCCGAACAGACGATCCATCAGGAGTTTGAGGCAGAGGGCAGCTTGTGGGAAACTGGTTTTTATGTCAGCGAATCTGCCGAGCCTCTTGCTGAAGCCGAGCTAAATCTATTTCTCAATTCCCCAGCAGAACCTACCAATCCTGCCGGATAGCGGCAATCCTCCCAAAGTTTGGTAAGATCAAAATAATAATTTGGCCACAGAGGTCACAGAGATTTTAGAGAATGCCCTCTTTTTTCTTTTTGTTCTCTGTGGCAAAAAACTTCGGGAGTAAACGACATGCCAGAAGGGCCAGAAATTCAGTTGGCGGCCGACAAGGTGGGGGCCGCGATTATTGGTCGTCCGACAACGGCCGTTTCCTTCACCTTCGACGCGCTTAAAAAGTATGAACCAATTTTGACCGGGGTGGTGGTAACGGCCGTACAAGCCAGGGGCAAAGCGATGCTCACCCGGTTTGCCAATGGCTACAACATCTACAGCCACAACCAGCTTTACGGCATTTGGATGGTGCGCGATGCTTACGACTTCCCAGACACCAACCGGCAGCTCCGCCTGGCCATCCACAACGAACAGAAATCGGCGCTGCTGTACAGCGCGTCAGACATTGCCGTGCTGCAAGATGGCGAGCTGGACAGCCATCCCTTCCTCAGCAAGCTGGGGCCGGATTTACTGGACGAATTGGTGACGGTGCCTCAGGTGGCCGGGCGGTTTGGCTCGGATCAGTTTCGGCGGCGGCGGCTGACATCGCTGCTGCTGGACCAGGGCTTTTTAGCCGGGCTGGGCAACTATTTGCGCAGCGAGGTGCTGTTTGTGGCCCGCGTCCACCCCTCTTTGCGCCCGCTGGATTGCACGGATGAACAAATCGGGGCGTTGGCAGAAGCGGCCGTTTCCCTCACGCGCCAATCGTACCAAACCAAAGGCATTACCAACGACCTGAAATTGGCTGAAAAGTTAAAAGAAGAGGGGCAAAGTTATCGCGACTACCGCTTTTGGGTGTTTGATCGAGACGGCCGTCCCTGCTACAACTGTGGTATCGCCATCATTAAAGACAGCATCGGCGGACGGCGGCTGTACTACTGCCCCAACTGCCAGAAAAAAGAATAGAACGCTGATCACCCTGATTTCCATGATCTAATCAGGAAAATCTGCGTTCCATTAAAAATACTGTAGCCGCGCTTTCTTAGCGCGCAAAACGCGGATTGGAATCCGCGGCTACGGAAGAGGAAACCATGTCTGAAAATCAAGTTACCATCGACGTTTGGTCAGACTTTGTTTGACCGTTTTGCTTCCTCGTCTCCTCCAGTTTGGAGAAGCTCAAGCAATCGCACAATGTTCAAATTCAATGGCGATCCTACGAACTGCGCCCCGAAGGTTCGCCACCGATGCCGCCGGAATACCGCGCTCGCATCGAGGCGGGACGGCCGCAATTAGAAGCGATGGCCCGCGACCGCTACGGGCTGGAGCTCAACGTTGGCCCATTTGGGATCAACAGCCGCCCGGCGCTGGTGGGGGCCAAATTCGCCGAGGCACAGGGCGTCGGCGAGGCGTACCACGATGCCGTTTTTCGCGCCTATTGGCAGGAGGCAAAAAATATTGAGGATTTGGAAGTGCTGGCGGAGCTGGCAACGGCCGTAAACCTCAACCGTGACGAATTCCTGGCAGCCCTAAACGATCCGCAGTACCAAACCGCCATGCTCGCCGACGTGCAGCAAGCGTTTCAGTACGGCCTCAGCGGTGTCCCGGCGCTCGTTTATAACAACAAATACCTCGTTAGCGGGGCACAGCCCTACGAGCTTCTGGCCGAAGTGGCGGAGAAGGCTTCTGATGAGGAGTAAAAAATGGCGGCCCTTGCCTGATACGCTCCTCAACAATTTGCAAGCCTGCTTCGTCGCGGGGCAACTGCCAGCGGGTTTCTAGCCACCAGGTTGCGCCCGCTTGGGCGAACGGCCGTACCTTCTCTGCCGCCTCATCCGGTTTGTCCCCTGGCGTTTCCCCTTCCACCACAATATCGAATGGCTCGTTGCCTTTTTCTTGCCGAATGAACGCCGCCATTTCGGCAACGGCTTTGGGCGTGAGCGGCTGATGGTTCTTCTCAGCATCCAACACGTTGGGCAGTAGGCCGTCGTAGCGCAGGACGCGGGCCATGCTTTTGGGCCAGTGCCACGCGCCCACCATCCAGATGGGAATACGCGGCTGCTGCACGGGCGGCGGTGGCGGGAAAAAGTCGCATTCGGCCACTTTGTAATGTTTGCCCTCATAGCTGAACGGCTGGCCGCGCCACAGCCCCGTCAGGATATCCAGCCCTTCGTCCAGCAGTTCGGCGCGGGTTTTGCGGTCGGTGACTTCCCCAAAAGCGTGAAAGCCAGTGTCTACTGCACCCAGACCCACGCCCAAAATGACCCGCCCGCCAGAGAGATTGTCCAGCGTGGCCGTTTCGCTGGCCAGCTTCCAGGGGCGCATCCGCGAAATCGGAGTAATCATCGTGCCTAACTTGATGCGCTCAGTAACCATTGCTGCGGCCGTCAGGCTGACCCAGGCGTCAATGCCCCAAACCGGTTCCCAGACGAAGATAGCGTCCCAGTGGTGAGATTCGGCCGTTTTGGCCAGTTCAGCCACGGTGCGGGCGTCGCCGCTGGGAATCACAAAACCATATTTCATTTCACGGCTCCTTGCTGGCCCAGGAACAGATGCAGTTGCGCCGCATGTTCCTGCACGTGGCGCATGGTGTACAGCATCAGCTCGGCAAAAGGCACTTCGCCCCAGGGAAATTGGCAAATTTGGTTCGCCTGCTCCGTGGTGAGATTGAGAATGGTGTCCTGGCAGCGCTGGCGACACACATCCAGGTAGCTTAGCAGTTCAGCACGGGAATAGGTTCTGGGCAGCGTTTCGCCATCGACCATCTCCACCAGATCAAACGGTTCAGGTGGCATGAATCCTTCTTCAGCCCCGGTCAGATACAAGTCCAGCCAAAAGAGGGTGTGGTAGCCCAAGTACCAAAACTTGGCGAAACCAGCCGCGACCCATTGGTCAGGCGCATCGGCCCACAGCTGTTTTTCCCACAGATTATCTGGACAGGTTTTGAGTGCATCGCCGAAAGAGTCGATGGCGATGGCGAACTGTCGCCACAGCATTTCGTTGTTGATGATACTCATTTTGTTTACCTCCACAGTTTTTCCAGCAATGCTGCCGATTTTACCATTGATTCCTGCCAACCATTGTCAGGTTTTGGTTGGGTTGGGAATCTGGTTTGTGTTAGACTGCCGTCCGAAATTTTTTATTGAGGCGATGTATGATTTGGTATTTATTGCAGGGTTTGGGGTATGGCGGTGCGGCGGCAGCACAACCGGGGCCGTTTCAGGCGTATTTGCTGTCGCAGACGTTGAAAAATGGCTTAGGCAGCACGTTGGTGGCGGCGCTGGCTCCGCTGATGAGCGACGGGCCGATTGTGCTGCTGGTTCTTTTGGTGCTGACGCAAATGCCGGACTGGTTTGTGGCGGCATTGCGGTTTGCCGGGGGCTTTTTTTTGCTTTATTTGGCAGTTAGGGCATACAAAGCGGGGCAGGTGACGGTGGATACGGCCGTTCCCCAGCCACAAAAAAAGCAAAGCATTCGCGAAGCTGCCATCATGAACATGCTCAGTCCCAATGCGTATATTTTTTGGAGCACCATCGCTGGCCCCATCTTTTTAGAAGGCTGGCGGCAAGCCCCGACGCACGGCTTGGCGTTTATGTTTGGCTTTTATGGGGCGCTTATTGGTGGTTTTATGAGCATTGTGGTGCTGTTTGGCATTTTGGGACAGGCCAGCCCTCGCCTGAACCGGGTGTTGGGTTTGGTTTCGGCCGTAGCGCTGTTTGGCTTTGGTTTGTACCAAATTTGGCTGGGCGCTCAACGATTTTTCTAGCGTAAAATGGCTTCGACGTTGGTTGCTACAGGCTGTGGTTAAATTTAGGGATTGATGAGAACGGCCGTTTCCCCACTGTTAAAAAAGTAATTGCTATATCAACTTATTCGACGCCCCCCCATCTGGCTGTTATAATCTTTGCTTGGATTTTGAATTTAATCATAAAGGAAAGCGTACATGAATTTGCAACCAATTGCACCCTACCTGGGGATTGCGAATATTATTTTGGCGATTGCCCTAACCGTACTTGTTTTACTGCAAACCAAAGGCTCAGATTTGGGTGGTTTTTTGGGCGGCGGTGGAGATTCTGGCGGCAGTTTTCGCACCCGTCGCGGTGTAGAAGCAACCATGCATAAAGTGACCATTGCTTGCGCAATTGCCTTCTTTGTTTGCACAGTTTTTTCGTTTTTGGCCTGGGGTCAGGCTGTTTAAGACAAAAGTAATTGAGTAGTTTGGTAATTTAGTAATTATCCAATTGCACAATTTCCTAATTACTTTTAACGAGAAACGTGAACCGTCGGCCATTTACGGCCTGCGCTTCACGTTTTATTCTTTATGAAGCTGCATTTACGTTGGCAACTGCTTTTGGCGCTGGTGGGATTTGGCCTGATTTTGGCCATTCTCTCCTTTCAGGTGCAATCAGCCGGATTGTGTACCGAGCGCGTGCCGTCTTCGGGCGGTGTGTTTTTGGAGGGGATGGTGGGTGCGCCGCAGCGGTTAAACCCACTGTTGAGCGATGGTTTCCCGGTTGATCAGGAACTGGTGAACTTGCTGTTTGATGGCCTGGTGCAATACGACCATGCGGGGCGGTTCATTCCGGCATTGGCAGAAAGCTGGACGGTGAGTGATGACGGCCGTTCCCTCCAATTCACCCTGCGCAATGGCCTGTTCTGGCACGATGGCCAACCAATCACCACTGCTGACGTCGCATTTAGCTACGGCCTCCTGCAAAACGATGCTTTCCCCGCCGCCGCTGCTGTTAAAACGTTGTGGCAAACAGTCACCATCAATGTGCTGGACGAGCGGACGATTGAATTTGTCCTGGCCGAGCCGTATGCGCCTTTTTTGGAAGCGACCCTGCGCGGCATTGTACCGGCCCACCTGCTGCAAAATGTGCCCCCCGCCGAAATCGCCAATCACCGTTTCAACCAGCAGCCAGTGGGCAGCGGCCCGTGGCAGGTGCTGCCCGATCAGGATTGGACGACCACCCGCAGCCTGCGCCTGACGCCAAACCCGCTGGATTGGCGCGAGGGGACGCAAATTCCTGTGCTGGAGTTCCGCTTCTACCCCGACGAAGCAAGTTTGCTCACTGCTTTTGCCAATGGTGACATCATGGCGATCAATTCGGTGTCCGATGGACTGCTGCCGGAAGTTACGGCCGTTCCTCAAGCCCGTCTTTTTACCACCGTTGCACCACACTACACCCAGCTCATCTTCAACCAGAGCGATACCGGCTTTGCCCCGCTAAAACTGGCCGAAGTGCGGCAAGGGCTGGCTGCTGGCTTAAATCGAGACCGTCTGATTGACCGGGCGCTTAACGGCCAGGGTGTGCCGCTGACGGGGCCATATCTGCCAGACTCCTGGGCCAATAATCAAGCTATATTTGCCGGCGCACAAGCAAGCTGGGGTGGTGGTAATGAGCTGCTGAACAGCGCGGGTTGGACATTGCCGGAGGGCGCTACCGTGCGCCAGGCAGATGGGGAGATGTTTACGCTGCGGCTGTTGGCTTTGGATACGGCCGTTCAGCAGCGTGTGGCGCAAGAAGTGGCCAACCAGTGGTCAGAATTAGGTGTGGCGGTGGTGATAGAAACGGCCGTTTCCATCACAGAAATGCGCGAGAAATTGGCAGCCCGCGATTTTGATGTGGCCTTGGTAGACATCACCCCGTCCATTGACCCGGACTTGTACGATTTTTGGAGTCAGGAAGCAATCATTCGTGGACAAAACTATGGCGGTTGGAACAATCGCCGGGCCAGCGAAGCGCTGGAAGCCGCGCGGCAAGTGTGGGGAATTGGTGAAAGACGGCCGTCTTACGACACTTTCCTCAGCATTTATGCCGACCAGGTGCCCGCCGTGACGCTGTACCAGCACGTCTACACCTACGCCCTTAGCAGCGAAGTGAACCAGGCCGAAGTTGGCCCCATTTACGAACCGCGCGACCGTTACCAAACCTTCGCCAACTGGTTCCTGCTCTATCGTGATGTCACCATCAGCTGCCCCGCCGAAGAAACCAGCTAACTTGCAAACTCGCACACTCGCACACTCGCAAACAGGAAATATTATGAGTCGAATTGTTCACGTAGATAGCCCCACAAAAATCCGTAACCGCAACATGCGCAGCATTGCCGAAATGCTGCGCCAGCTCATGCAAAAACCCAAAATGGATGCCGAGGCGCGAGACATGGCCGCGATGATCACGCTGCTGCTGTGGGAAATTGCCGATGGCGTAGAGCAGTCGGCCAAAGCGTGGGAAAAGCGGGATTACTGGATGAAGGCGGAGCGTTTCTTGCGTGATTGGAAGTGGACGGCCGAAATTGCCGCCAATTTGGAAGATGTCATCCGCCATGAGGCATGGGATTTGGTGCCTGAACTGATGGCTGATTTGTACCCTAACTTTACCAGTATCCAGATTAAAACAATGACCCGTAATGCGTCGCTGTGGCAAGGCGCTCACAAAAAATTATTGAGCGATTCCCCTCGCGAATATCCCTGGTGATTTTGGTAGGAACGGCCGTATGCACCCGTCCAGGCACCTCATCGGACTATTCTTGCTGATTGTGATCCTGGCGGCCTGCGCAACGGCCGTTTCTCCCACCCGTTCTGCGCCAATTGTTCCCTACACCCCCCCGCCAACCAGCCCGCCGCCCCCTACAATTGCACCAACGCCTTGGCCAACGGCCGTACCCATAACCCCCAGCCCCACTCCTTGTGCCAATCCAGGTCGCATCGAAACAGGCACCTATTCCAGCGTTACGGCTGGCTCGATGAATTACCGCATCTACCTGCCGCCGTGCTATGGGGCAGACGGCCGTACTTACCCAACCCTCTACCTGCTCGGTGGCAACATCCACACCGATGCCATTTGGGATGAACTGGGCGTGGACGAGGTGGCAGAGGCTGGTATTTTGGCGGCGCAATGGCCACCGCTGCTCATTGTGCTGCCAGATGGTGGTTGGGTGGCCAACAACACCTCTGGTGGCCCCGGCTCCTTTGAAAGCGTCATTATGAACGATTTATTGCCAACCATTGAGCAAACGTACTGCGCCTGGGCCGCACCAGCCGGGCGGGCGATTGGCGGGTTGTCGCGCGGGGGATACTGGGCGTTAGAAATTTCTTTCCGCTTTCCAGAGGAATTTGTAAGCGTGGGTGGACACAGCGCGGCGTTGCTGGATCAGTACGCCTGGCCAGCCGTCAATCCGCAATACACGGGGCTTAGCCAAAATTTGGGCGATTTACGCATCTATTTGGACATTGGCGCAGATGACTACGTGATCCACAATATCCGGCAGCTCCATTTAGACATGGAAACGGCCGTGCCGCCCATCCCGCACACCTGGATCCTCAATCAAGGCCAACACGAAGAAACCTACTGGCAAGCCCACATCCCCGATTACCTTGCCTGGTACAGCAAAGCCTGGCCTTTTGACCGCGAAGTTTACCCAGCCTGTTTGCCATAGTTCTCAAACGCAAGATCAAAAAAGCCAGGCAAAACGCCTGGCTCTGTGTTCATTTTGGAAGTGTTAGAGATTATTTAATAGCTTTCAGTTTTTGGCTGATTAGCGACTCAACGGATGAGGAATGCGTGGCCGGAACACGACGCAAGACTTCACGAAGATTTTCTATTTGACGTGTCAACATTTGGGTTTTGGGGTTTGACTGATGGGTGTTGATGTGGTTGTTTATACGCTTTGCTTGCATTTCTATTTCCTTTACTTCTACAGATTCACTATAGTACCCTAGAACTATATCAATTGTAGCTGACGATTAGCGTTACAATGTAACAAACTCCCCGTAGGTTGTGTAAAGTTATTTACAGTTTACTGCTTTGTTGGCGGGGTGGGCAACGGCCGTTTGGTACGGTTTGTTAGCCAGGCTAGCAGCATGAGAACGGCCGTTGCTAATCCCAGCCACAGCCCAATTTTTAGCAATCTGCTTTCTACAAAAATTGCAACCAGACCGAAGGCAACGGCCGTACCGTAATAGCCCAGCACAATGCTCCTCACCGGTAAGCCCCTATCCAGCAGCCGAAAATGTAAATGCCGTCGGTCGCCCTGGAACGGATGCTGCCCGCGCCGTAGCCGGGCCACAATCAGCCAGGCCACATCCAAAATCGGTACAGCCATCACCAGCAGCGCAGTGGAGAGCTTGGCCGGAGCTAAAATGGAAAGCGTGGCCAGGTTGTAGCCGAGCAGCCACGCCCCGGTGGTGCCCAAGAAGATGCTGGCGGGGGCAAAGTTAAAAATTAGAAAGCCAACCAGCGCTCCGGCCAGCGCCAACGGAAAGAGCGTCACTGGCGTTTGCCCGGTCAGCTGGAAGCTGTGTAGGGCAAACATCAGCGCGGCGATGGTACTGACGCCACCAGCCAACCCATCAAGCCCATCCAAAAAGTTGACGGCGTTGATCATCCCCAGCACCCAGAAAAGCGAGATAATGTAGACGAGAAACGGCCGTATCACCACAATATTCCCCGCTTCCAGAGTGAAAAACCAAGAGGTAAAACCGCCTTGCCAAAACTCAGGGGTGGGCAGAGGATTGGTGAATCGCTCGATGAAGATGATGTGGCTCATGGCGATGACGGCAGCGGCAATTTGGAAGGCAAGTTGCCAGCGCGGCTTTAAATCTAGCCGGTCGTCAATAAACGCACCGACGAAGATGACCACACTGCCCAGCACCACGCCACGCAGCCGCAGTGCATCATTCGAGCCAACTTCTGGGGGGATGAGCAGGTAAATGAGCACAATGCCCAACAGATAGCCCACCATGATGGGCACACCGCCCAGCTTGGCGATCATGCCGCTGTGTTGGCGGCGTCCCCCAGGTTTGGCCACAATCCCCCAACGGTGGGCCAGTTTACGGACGAATGGGGTGGCGAGAACGGCCGTTCCCAACGCCACCCCAAAAATTAGTAAATAAATCATCTGGTTCGTGGCCAGTAATCGGTAATCAGTAATCGGTAATCAGTGTTTCTAGCCGATACCGTTCACCGGTAACCGATAACCGTTGTCATCCTGTGCCAAATTGGCGATCTCCAGCATCCCCCAATCCCGGCACAATGAAGCCGATGTCGTTGAGATGCGAATCAATCTGGGCAACGTGAATTGGCACGTCGGGATGTGCCTGGTGCAGGGCTTTGATGCCTTCTGGTGCGGCCAGCAGGCCAACAAATTTGATGCGCTGTGCGCCCCACTTTTTCAAAATATCAATCGTGGCGATGGCGGAGCCGCCAGTGGCCAGCATGGGGTCTAGCACCAGGCAAACCTGCACTGTGGGGAACGTGGGCAGTTTGTTGTAATACGAGACGGGCTGCAGCGTTTCTTCATCCCGGTAAAGGCCAATGTGCCAGACTTCAGCGCCGGGCATCATTTCCCAGATGCCATCTACCATACCCAGACCAGCCCGCAAGATTGGCACCAACCCAATTTTTTCACCGAGTTCTTGCCCAGCGGCCGTTCCCATGGGGGTTTTCACTTCAATTTCAGATGTGGTGAGATCGGCCGTTGCTTCGTAGCAAAGCAGCATGGCCACTTCACGAATCAATTCCCGAAATTTCTTTGGTTTGGTATCTACGCTGCGCATTAATGATAGTTTATGCTTTACGAGTGGGTGTTTTGACTCAAAAACCATTCCTTTGCTCCTTCAAAAATAATGGTTGGTGGTTAGTGGTTCGTAGCGGGTTGTTTGTACCAATCACTCGCTGCCAGCCACTGGCCGCCACCAACAATTTCATTTCATCCTCAGTTATCGTATAATCCCACGCATACAGTTTGTTGGCAACCAATGATTTATGAACGATAACGCAGCAAGTAAACGAACCATTTCACCAGGCAAGAAGCGCGAAGACGGCCGTCTTGATGGCCTTCTCCGCCCGCAACAGTTAGCCGATTTTACCGGGCAGGAGCGGCTCAAAGCCAACTTGTCCATTTTGATTGAAGCGGCCAAAGGGCGGCAGGAGTCGTTGGACCACGTGCTTTTCCATGGGCCGCCGGGGTTGGGCAAAACAACATTGGCCCATGTGGTGGCCAATGAGATGAATGTGAATATTCGCATCACCGCCGGGCCAGCCATCGAGCGCGCGGGCGATTTGGCCGCCATTCTGACCAACATGCGTGCTGGGGACATCTTGTTTATTGACGAAGTGCATCGTTTGGGGCGGGCCGTGGAAGAGATTTTGTATCCGGCGATGGAAGATTTTGTGCTGGATATTGTGGTGGGTAAAGGGCCAGGGGCTAAAAATGTGCGCCTGAAGCTGCCAAAATTTACCGTGATCGGAGCGACCACACGGCTGGCGCTGCTGACGGCACCGCTGCGGGCGCGTTTTGGTGCGCTGTACCGCATGGATTTTTATGAGCAGGAAGCGATTGAGTCCATCGTGACGCGGGGTGCGGGCATTTTGCAGGTGCCTATTGAGCCAACTGGCGCGTCTGAGATTGCCCGTCGCTCGCGAGGGACGCCCCGTGTGGCGCTGCGCCTGCTGCGGCGAGTGCGCGATTATGCCGAGGTCCGGGCTGAGGGTGAAATTACGGGGGAAACGGCCGTTGCTGCCCTCAATCTTCTAGAAATTGACAAACTTGGCCTGGATGATCTGGATCGGCGAGTGCTGCGTTCTATCATGGAGAAGTTTGGTGGCGGCCCGGTTGGGCTAGACACGATTGGCGCGTCCATCAGCGAAGAGTCGGACACGATTATGGATGTGGTGGAGCCGTACCTGTTGCAGCTCGGCTTTTTGGAGCGTACTTCGCGGGGGCGCGTGGCGACACCGCATGCTTACGCCCACCTGAACCTGCCGCTACCGCAAAACATTTTCACCAAGCCCAACCAGCCCAGTTTGTTCTCATCTTCTGCTGAGGTGGATGATGAAGAAGCGGAGGCGTAGGGTTTGGTATGGTGGCATTCGGCCGTTTACTTTTGATCATTGGGGGCACGATTGCTTTTGCTGGCATTTTGGTGCTCATTGCTGCCAAGTATTTCCCCTGGTTAGGCAACCTGCCTGGCGATTTTGAAATTGAGGGGGAAAATTACCGCATTTACTTCCCGTTGGCCACGATGATTTTGGTCAGTGTGCTGGGTACGATTTTGCTTAACATTGTTATTCGCATTTTTCAGCGTTAGTTGCAAATTTGTTTGACCATCCCCCGCACCTGTTTTATAATTTTCGCCAGCATATTTCTGAGACAATTTTGATGCAATCGAAAATTAGTGTAAACAACTCCGCTACCCACTGCGCTAGTCAACTAAAGGGTAATTTAGCAGGGATTCAACTCTCTGTGTTTTTGTTTGGTTGGGAGCAACCTCTATGTTTCACGAGGGGGATGCGTTGACCGACTCTTTTTCTGAGCCGCCTGACCCTCCTCACCCAGCTTTCCCGGTGTGTCTGAGCAAATTTATTATTGGTAGCCCGCCCTTTGAGGTGGGCATTTTGCGTATCTGGTTTTGGTGCCAGAAAAAATAACTGATGTTTTTAACGATTCTTTCAATCACGGCCGTTGTGGCCATCATGATTTTATTTAATGCACTTTACGTTGCGGCCGAGTTTGCAACGGTTTCTTCGCGCCGCACGCGGGTGAGCCAGATGGCAGGGCAGGGCAATCGCATGGCTCAACTGCTACTACCTATCATGCAAGATAGCAAAAAGCTGGATCGGTATGTGGCCACCTGCCAGATTGGCATTACCATTTCATCGCTAGTGGTTGGGGCTTACGGTCAGAGTGTGATTGCCCAGCTGCTTGTTCAGCCATTTGCTAATCTGCTAACAGCCCTGGAGCCATTTTTGGCGTCAATTGGTATTGAATCCACGGCTGGCTGGGCCGAACCGGCGGCGACTTCCATTGCTGTGACATTGGTGTTGGTATTTATCACGATTTTGCAAGTGATCATGGGAGAACTATTCCCCAAATCAGTGGCGATTCAGTATCCGGAAACAGTAGCTCTTGCTGTAACAATTCCCATGCGGATTACCCAATTTTTCATCACCTACACAGGATTGATTGCTTTGTTTAACGGTAGCGGGAATTTGATTTTGCGGTTATTGGGCCGACCGATGAAGGAAAAAAGCGGTCACGCACATTCGCCGGAAGAAATTGAACTATTGGTAACCGAAAGCCACGAACAGGATTTGTTGAGTGACGAAGAGCGTCGTTTATTGCGCAACACGTTCCGCTTGCGCGACCTGACTGCGCGGCAGGTGATGCTACATCGCACTAAACTGATTACAGCTCCCAGCAGCAGCAGCGTGACTGAGTTGATGCAAATTGCTCTGGAGGCGGGCTTTTCTCGCATCCCGCTCTACAAAGAGTCGGTTGATGACATTTGCGGCTTTGTACATGTGAAGGATTTGTTCCGCCTGCATCACCAGCAGAGCGAAGATATTAGTTCTATTTTGCGCGAGGTAGTGTTTGTGCCAGAGACGATGCCGGTGACTGATTTGTGGAAGCGGCTAAACAGCCGTCGCAAATATTTGGCTATCGTTTTTGATGAGTACGGCGGTACGGTGGGTCTCATCACCTTTGAGGACATTATTGAAGAGATTTTTGGTGAGCTGCAAGACGAGTTTGATAATGAAACGGCGCTAATTGCCAAGGATAAGGACGGCCGTATCTACCTTCGCGCTGATTTGCTGGTAACCGATGTGAATGAGTACCTGGAACTAAACCTGCCTGAAGAAAATGCGGATACGTTAGGCGGGTTGGTGTTCAGTGAACTCGGCCGTCCCCCTGAGGTGGGCGATACCGTTGCCTTTGGAAACATTACCATCCGTGTAGAAGCAATGGCGGACCCCAGCGTAAGCGAAGTCTCTTTGCAACTCCCCGTGACGGAAAGCGCTGAAGAGCCGTTTATTGAGTGGGAGGTGGCCGATCATGACTAAATATTTGCTGCTTTCCATTGCGCTGCCTGGTGTTGGCATTTTGGCTTCTGCGGCGGCTGCGGAAGCAACTGGATCGGCTGTTAGCGCCTTGCTGGTGGCGCTGGTGGTTATTATTTTGTTAGTGTTGCTGAATGGCCTGTTTGTGATGGCCGAATTCTCGATTATTGGCGTGCGCCCCACCCAGCTAGAGCAAATGGTGGATGAAGGTGTCAGCCGTGCCCAGGGTGTGCTGGACATTGTTGAATCGCGCCAAAAGCAAGATCAATACATTGCCACTGCCCAGCTAGGCATCACCATCGCTTCACTTGGTTTGGCCATGTACGGCGAGCCGCAAATTGCTCATTTTATTGAGCCTTACCTGGAAAAATTGTGGTTTGAGCCGTCCATTGAGCTGGTTGAGAGTATTGGGTACCTCATTGCTTTGGGGCTTCTCACCTATTTGCACGTGGTTGTGGGGGAGATGGTGCCCAAATCATTAGCGCTTTCTGATGCACCGCGTATGGTGCTGCTGTTGAGTCGCCCGATGTCGGTAGCTCGTTGGATTTTGAGCCTGCCGGTGAAAATCTTGAACCGGGTTGGTGTGGGGATGTTGAAATTGTTTCGGGTGCCCCCTGCTGAAGGACATGAGCGGGTGCTTTCGGCTGAGGAGCTGGAATTGATTGTGACGGAAAGCACCGAAGGCGGTCTGCTAAACGAGGAAGAGCAGGAGATGATTCTGAACATCTTCGATTTTAGCGACCGTACAGTTTCACAGGTGATGACGCCGCGCACCAAGGTGGAAGCGCTGCCGCTGGATGTATCGCGAAAGGAAATCTTAAAGATTGTTACTGAAAGTCGGCATAGTCGGTTCCCGGTTTACGATGGCGATCGTGATCACATTGTGGGGATTTTGCACCTGAAGGATTTGGTGAAGCAAACGCTGCGCCCGGAAAGCCGATTTGATTTGCGCCTGATATTACGCTCTGCGCCAGCTGTGCCGGAAGATTTGCCAGTACAAACGCTTTTGGCGGCGTTCAAGCGGCAAAAGCTGCACATGGCCATTGTGCTGGATGAGTTTGGCGGCATGGATGGCATTGTGACGCTGGAAGATTTAGTAGAAGAGGTTGTGGGTGAAGTGCGGGATGAATTCGATGTGGAAAAGGAGCCATACGTTGAGCTTGGGCCTGGTCTCATCGAAGCTGAGGGCGAATATTTGGTAGACGATTTTGATGACGGTTTTTGGGGCGAGGAAGAGGATTTGCCAGATGTGGAGACGGTTGGGGGGTTGGTTATCTCTAAGTTGGGCCGCCCGCCTATCGTTGGGGATGAGGTTGTTTATAACGATAAGATTCATATTCGTGTTTTGGCAGTAGAGGGACGAGCTGTGTCGCGCGTTTTGGTGGAGTATCCAGACCCAAACAAGCTGGTTGATGAGGTGGATACGGCCGTTCCTCCCGAAGCTGATTAATCGAACGAAAAAGGAGAATGTTGTGGATTTTCTACGTACCATTCATGGTGAAGTGCGCTGGTTGGTAGCTATTGTGGCCTTGATAGTCATTGTAAAATTTGCCATTGGTCTGATCCAAAAATCAGAATACAAATCTATGGATCGCGGTTTGATGTCTGGCCTGGTTGGTTTGATAGACATCAACTTTGTACTGGGGCTGATTTTGCTGATTGGCCTGGGGTTTGATAGCCAGGTGCGGCTGGAACATGCCGGCACGATGTTTGTGGCGGTTGTGCTAGCCCATAGCAACGCGGCCTGGCGCAAATCTGAGGATAGCGCAAAAAAGTTCCGTAATAATTTGATTTTGGTGCTGGTTGTTTTGGCGCTGGTATTTATGGGCGTTACGCGCCTTCGGGGCGGCTTCTTCTAAAATTATTCCGCTGAGTGCGCAGAGACCGTAGAGATAAAAAAAACTCCGTGAACTCTGCGACCTCAGCGGTAAAAATCCTCGCTGGTTTATTCCCTACAGTTCGTAAATTTGGCTAAATTTGTGGGTGACGTAGCGCATGAATGGTTCGTGCGTTAGCGGGCCTCCGGTTATTTGGTGGACAAGTTCGGCGGGGGTGAATTTACGGCCGTACTGATGAATATTCTCTCGCAGCCAGGCAACCAAAGCAGTCGTCACACCCTGGGCCATTTCTTCAGCGATGGTGGGATTTTGGGAAACGGCCGTTTCATAAAACTGGGCTGCATACAAGTTGCCCAACGCATATGTGGGGAAGTAGCCAAAGCCCGGTCGCGACCAATGCACATCCTGCAAACAGCCTTCTGTGTCTGTGGGGGGTACAACCCCAAGCAGCTCCTGCATCTTGTCATTCCACGCCGCCGGGAGGTCTGCAACTGCGAGATCATTGTTGAGCATCGCTTGCTCCAACTCAAAGCGCAAAATGATGTGGAAATTATAGGTTAGCTCGTCGGCCTCGACGCGAATGTAGGAAGGTTGCACTTTGTTGACGGCGCGGTAGAAGGCCATCACGTCGTGCCCGCCTAGCTGGGTGGGGAACAACTCTTGCAGCTTGGGATAGTGCGCCTGCCAAAAGCCCAGGCTGCGCCCCACTACATTTTCCATCATTCGGGATTGGGATTCGTGAATACCGCTAGAAGTACCCCGCGCCAGCGGTGTGCGGGCCAGGTCTGGGTGAGTACCCTGCTCGTACATGGCGTGGCCCGATTCGTGCAGCGTGCCAAACAGGGATGGATTCAAGAAGTCAGGGTACCAGCGGGTGGTGATGCGGGCGTCGTCACGGCTAAAGCTGGTGGCAAACGGATGCACCACTGTGCCAAGATGTCCCCGGCTAAAATCGTAACCGATGGCGTCGGCGATGTGGTGAGCAAACGCTTGTTGTTGGGCGATGGGGAAGGGTTGGTGTACCAGGCTGTCATCTACTGGTGTGCCTCGTTCTACGATGGCTTGTCGCAGTGGAATCAGAGCCTCCTTGACGGCGTTAAAGATGGCCCGCACTTCGGCCGTTTTCATTCCGTGTTCAAAATTGTCCAGCAGCGGGTCATACTTTTCATCTTCGTAGCCGTACAGTTCGGCCATTTCCTGTACGAGCTTAACCACCTCAACCAGATGTGGCTGGAAGTGGGCAAAATTGTTCGTTTGGCGGGCTTCCACCCAGGCGGGATGTGCCTTGCCACTGACTTCGCTGATGCGCTGCACAAACTCATCGGACATGAGGCGGGATTCGGCGTAACTGCGGCGCAGGTAGCGGATGAGGCTGGCTTCGTTGCTGTCGTAGGGGGCGTCTTGCAGGTCGGCAGCGGCCGTTTCAATCAGTTCGCCCATTTCATCTGAAGTGAACATGGCGTGGCTCAAGCGGCGCAGGGTGGTCATTTGCTGAATGCGAGCCTGAGTGCCAGCCTTGGGCATGTTGGTTTCCTTGTCCCAACTGAGAACGGCCGTTGCCTTGTTGATATCGTGAATTTCGTAAACTTTTGCCAGTAATTTTTGATACGTTGAACTCATGTGAACCGTCCTTTGGGAAAATATAAGTGGAGTTTAGCGAATAAAGGTCATTTATCCAAAGGGCATGCGTTTAAAGCGGCCGTTCGGTACATGGCCTCTATGTGAGTTCCAAAACTGATACGAAGACGATATACTTGTGTGCATGTATTCAACAGCATCGAAGATTAAGACTGCCATTTGGTGGATTCGCCGAGATTTACGCCTGACAGACAACCAGGCACTGGCGGCAGCGATTGCTGCTGCCGAGCAGGTGATTCCACTGTTTATCGTTGATCCCTTTTTTGAGAATTCAGACTACGTTGGCGACAAGCGGCGTGCTTTTCTGTGGACCGGTTTGCGCCAGTTGGATGTGGATTTGCGTCAGCGAGGCAGTCGGTTGGTGGTGCGATTCGGCCGTCCCCAACAAATCCTCACCCAACTTATAGCCGAAAGCGGCGCAGAAGCCATTTTTGCCGAGGAAGATTTCACCAGCTACGCACGCCGCCGCGACCAGCAGATTGCCCAAACGCTGCCGCTCACCCTGACGGCTGGCGTGGTGGTGCATCCGCCCGGCACGGTGCTCAAGCCCGATGGCGATCCGTACATCGTGTTTACCCCGTTCAAGAAGAAGGCATGGCTGGAACGGCCGTTGCCCAAACCATCAGACATCCTGCCCGCGCCCAACAAAATCAACACGCCTGACGACACCAACTCCCAAGAAATCCCCGCCAAGCCAGAACTGCCAGAGGGTGTGCCCTTTAAACCGGGCGAAGCGGAGGCGCAGCGCCGTCTGCAAGCGTTTGCCCAGGATGCAATTGACCAGTATGCGCAAGATCGTGACATGGTGGCCCTGGATGGCACCTCGCAGCTGTCGCCGTACCTGCGTTTTGGCATGATTTCGGCACGGCAGGCAGTGGTAACGGCCGTTTCCTGCCACGACAACGCCCCCGACAAAGACGCCCGCAAAGGGGCCGACACCTGGCTCAGCGAACTCATCTGGCGCGAGTTTTACGTGCACATCATGTATCATTTTCCGCACGTGCTTGAGCGCAGTTTTCGGCCAGAGTATGATGAGATTGTGTGGCGCAACAGAGAG
The DNA here is from genome assembly GCA_020634455.1 of Ardenticatenaceae bacterium. GTDB lineage: Bacteria > Chloroflexota > Anaerolineae > Promineifilales > Promineifilaceae > Leptofilum. The sequence continues at coordinate 1,092,802 of JACKBQ010000002.1, forward strand.
AAGGAGTTTGAGGCGTGGGGGAACGGCCGTACCGGCTACCCCCTCGTCGATGCTGCCATGCGCCAGCTCGCCACCAGCGGTTGGATGCACAACCGCGCCCGCATGATCGTCGCCTCATTTTTGGTGAAGGATTTGCTGATTGATTGGCGTTGGGGTGAAAAATTTTTCCTGCAGCATCTGGTGGATGGCGATCCGGCGGCCAATAATGGCGGCTGGCAGTGGACGGCTGGCACAGGCACGGACGCAGCACCATATTTTCGCATATTCAACCCAATCTCGCAGTCCAAAAAGTTTGATCCTAGAGGTGAATTTATTCGCCGCTGGGTGCCGGAGCTAGCCAACGTGCCCAACGACTACATCCACGAGCCGTGGCTAATGCCGCCGCTGGTGCAAAAATCCGCCAACTGCCGGATTGGTAGTGAGTATCCAGCTCCCATCGTGGACCACGCTGAAGCCCGCGACTGGACGCTGGCCGCTTACAAAAACGCCCGCGAAGCCGATCCCCGCCAGGATGCTTAGTCTTTGTCTTTTGCCACAGAGGGCACAGAGAATTAAGAGATTTCTGAAAATTGTCATTCTGAGTGAAACGAAGAATCCCAATCGACCTTGCCTGACAAAATTATCTCGTTAGCAACTTCGGCTTGGCGGGGATGCTTCACTTTGTTCAGCATGACAATTGCGAGTTTATAGCAGAAACAAAAGCACAATTTGGGGCAAAAGAGCACCCGCTTCGGGGACGCGATACTGCCAGCCCAGCACTTCCAGCATAATGTAATCCGCAATGGCCCACAGGCCAAAACAGCCAATCGAGAAGAAGATAATGGCGATAGCGATGGCTATCAGCAGGCAGCCTTGTCCGCACCCAAGGCGGCGGGCGGTGCGCTGGAGACGAGAGTTTTCAGTGGTTGGTTGGGCTGATGGCTGGTTTGTTAGTGGCTGGTTTTCAGATTGCTGTGGGGGTGGTTCCAGGGGAGGGGCGTCGCCCGATTCAATTTCGCCACGGCCGCGACAGCCGTAGGCGGCACATTTGTTGCCGTTGGCTCGCCAGCAGTGCGTGTGGTGGCGGCTGCCGTCATCTGGGCAAACGATGACCTCATCCCCTGGCGCAAACGGATTCTTGCAGAGGGCGCACTCTTCGCCCAAAAATGGGGATTGCTTGGTGATGGTGACGGGAGAGAGCATGAGGAATGAGACTGGAGATTGGAGATTTAGTCTCTAGTCTCCAATCTCCCTATTAACCAATGCGTATTTGGTCCAAGAGCCACTGGAACAGACGGCGCAGTAAGCTGGGACGCCGCAACTGTTCGACCTGACGGCGCTGTTGCTCTTTGAGCTGTTTGGTTTGTTGGCTGGAACGGCCGTTTACCGACGGCTTTGGTAAATCTGTGTACTTGATGCTAAGCACCGGGCTGGTGGGCACCCCGTGTACCTTGAACCTGTCATGACCGCAGCCGAGCACGGCGCATTTGCCGCCGCCCAATTCCCAGCACGTTTTGTGATACAGCGTGCCGCACTTGGCGCACACCACTGGCTGCAAATCTGGGTCTTCCACAAACTTTTCCACCGGATTGGTGCAAATGGGGCAATGCAGGCTCAGCTGGTTCGCTTCCTGAATGTCGTTATTCGTGATGGTGAGGGGGGGCATTTCCTGTTCGTCCATTTTGAGCATTATAGCAGAACGGTAATCGGTTAGCAGTAATCGGTTATCGGTAAACCGTAAACCGTAATCGGCGATCTACCGACTACCGATTACCGACTTACCAACTCCCCGCTGCCCACTCTGGCCACTGAAAATTGTGGCGGGAAACTTGCGTTTTTTCGCGGTTCCAGCTGAAAAAGCCGCTGGTTTGGGCACGTGGGTCCAGCACAAAAGCAACGTGCCAGATTTGCGTGAAAAAGTTCTGGTGAATAAATAAATCCATCCCCGACAAAAAGATGCCGAAGCCGGGATGGGTGTGATACCAGCCAACGATAACGGCCGTTTCATCCGGGTACCGTTCGTGCAGCTTGTCGGTCATGTAACGCCAGCTTTCTGGTGTGTACGTGACGCTGGCCCCGTGCATTACCGTGTATTTGGCGATGATTGTGTCCAGGATGTGTACCCGGTAACGGCCGTCTGGCTGTTTTTCCGGGCGGGGGCCGATGAGCACCCCGGCCACCTCGCGGTTCAGGCTGCTAAGCGCGTGGGCCTGTGAAGCCCGCAGCGCCGGTTCCTCGATGGTGATGTCCACGGCAGCGGGCGTGGGATCGCCCACGGGTAGATGCCGCCCGGCGATGCGCACCCGCGCCCGGCTGGGCGCAATTACTGCGCCGCTGGTGGTGTCTGGTTGCGCTTCTACCTCTTCATGCACCGGCTCCGGCTCCGAAACGATGATGTTGTCTACGTCACCTTTGGTTTCGGCAACGGGTTCCGTCGGTTCTGGTTCGGGTTCAAGGGTAACGGCCGTTGCTTCCGCAATTTCTTCAACCGTTTCAACCGGTTCTGCTTCGATTTCCTCAGCAACATCATCTTCGACGATTTTTGCCTCAGGGATGGAAACGGCCGTTTCTACCACCATTTTGGCCAGCCATTCACGCGACGGCGCAACCGGTTCGCCCGCTGCGTCCACCACGTCCATCGCCATTTTGATCGTGCTGTCTTTCACCAGCTCCGCCAGCTTGATTTCGCGATAGACTTCCCAAACCTCAGCTTCCACCTGGTCGGCGAACGCTTGCAGTTCGGCCAAGGTGCATTCGTGCAGGGTTTTGTAGCTGCCGTCTACGGGCACCAGTTCGGTAGGCGTCAGGCGGATGTTGGCGGATACGGCCGTTTCTTGCCCCGGCAAATGTATTTGAATAATCGCCACATAGTGGGTTGTCGTTGTTTCGGTCATAAATAAGTCCAACTGCGCAAAACCTCCCGGAGGTTTCGCGCGGATGTTTGAAAAATTCAGGAACCTCCGGGAGGTTCGCTAGCCGCCAGCCACTAATTCGATTGAAATTTGGCAGCTTGGCATGTTCGGCAGCGGTATGTTTTGCCGATCAACGGCCGTTACCCGCAAATCGTACCAACCCAACGGCCGTTCACTCGTGTCCCAATTGAGCAGCAAGCCAAGGTCGGTTTGGCGGCGCTGTACGCCCGCCAGCTCCCACAGTTCAGCGCCAGCAGGGCGGAACTCTAGTTGGTAACGGGCGGCATCGGGTGAAACGGCCGTCCCAAAAATCGCCACATCGCCCCCACCTGCCACGCTGCTTTCCGTAATGGGAGCCAGGATGCGCAGATTGGGGTTGGGACAAACGGCCGCATTCAGCGACGTTTCATCTGCCAGCGTGGCGACCACGCTTTCCAGACTGTTGATCTGCCCGTTGAGCGCCACCACCCAGCCAAAAAGCAAAAAAAACCCAATGACAAAGCCCAAAATCCCCAGCATCGCCCCGTTGGAAATGGGCAGCGCATGGGACAGCCGGTACGAGGCAGATAGGAAGTCAGCTTCCTCGTTGTGGCCCTCGTAAGAAGCATAAAACTGTTCGGTTTCCCGCGTGTGCCACACTTCGGTTTTGGCCACGCGCCAGGGCACGATTGGCTTCTCCTGCATGTCTAGCTGCTCAAAATAGCCGGGAATGGGCGCGAGACGGCCGTCTTGCCAGCCAAAATAGCTCGCTTCATTGCCTAACGGATCAACCACCAGCCCCACGTGCCAGGGCAGAGTAAAAGCGGCCGTATGCACCACCACATCGTCGCTGGAGTAAAAAACGCCCAGCCCAGGATGCGTGTGGAACCAGCCGACAATCTCCAAATCAGGGTGTTTTGCCGCTTTTTCGTGGTGAATCTGGCTCCAGGCGTCAGCGGTGAAGGTGAAATGGATCGGCCCGTGGTCGTCGTTGCGGGCGGGCAGGGCGGCAATCACTTCCACCAGCATCTGCTCGCCGTCGCGGTAAGCGTGGCCTAACAGCACGCCGCCCAGCTCCGAGCGCAAATTGCTGATGCTGTGCGCCCGAATCTGGCTCAGCGCCTGCTGGCGATGGCTCACCACCACCTGATTGGCCGCCGGTTGCTGGCCGTGCAGATGGGCGTTGCGGGTCAGGTCGGTATACGGCCGTTCCGGCAAACTCTCAATTTCTGGCTGGCCAATCATCGGTTCGGGGTCGCGGGTGGAACGGCCGTTATAGGAAGTTGATGCCGAGTTCATCCGATTCTTCCTCCCCCAGCTTAATCAAATCTTCCAACGACTGCCCTTTCAGGCTGCGTCGGTCGATGGGGAAAAGCTGCTTGTTGCGCATTGCCCAGGCAGCCGCCTTCGAGTTCATCGGATCCTTGGGATCGTAGTTCTTATATTGGACCATCTCGCCCAGGGTCAGCAGCAGTTCATCCAACGTTTTGGCCGCCCACCATGCGCCAATGCACACCGCCCCGGTAATGTGAATGTTGGGGTGGAAGATGGGCGTGTGCCACTTGAGCTGCGGCTGCTTCAGCGGGTATTCGGCATGCAGGTAAATGCTTACTTCATGCACGTCCCGCAGCTGCGGCTTCCCGGCGGAGTTGATTTTTTCGACGCCGTTACAGGTAAAGCGAATCAAATATTTCTCTACTGGATCGCCTTCTGTGGCCAGAATATGAATAAACTCGCTGCGATTGACGAGCGCCCGAATCCGTTCATGGTCGTTGCGCAGTCTGGTTTCACGAATATCAAAGGACATGGTTTTATCAATTTAGAGATTGGAGATTAGAGATTGGAGACTGCAAGCAAGTTTGCACAATCTCCGGTCTCCAATCTCCAGTCTCTCATAAACATTGGGGATGTGTGTTTACTGATTACTGAATACTGCTTACCGAATACCGATTAACCGGCCGTTACTTCCGGGAACAGGCTCAGGATATCGTCTTCGACCACGCCAGCGTCGGCCAATGATTCGTCTTCGCTGAGCCGTTTTCCGGAGGAACGATGGTCCAGACGGTAGGTGATCGGGTTGGCGCCCTGGCTGGTGGGGAGTCCCATTTTGCTAACCAGCGCGGGAATCAAACGCCGCATCGGTACGTCGTCCGGGAGTTCAACCGGGGTTTTCTTTGAGCCGGTCGGGTCGTAGATGATTGTTTTTATGCTTGCCATTTTATGATAGCCTCCATTCGTTTTGGTTGAGTTGCTTTTGAGCCACGCGAGTTCTTGCTGTGGTTTATTTTGTCAAATCAACTTGGTAATTCATTTTCTAATACGTAGTTTTCTGCCGGGGGTTGCAATCTGTTAGAAGTTGAACTTTTTACAAAAGTTCAACTTCTCCACCGACATCAGTCAAACTTCAAAAACGTCTCTTTATCGCCTGTTAGCTCCAGATAAATACTTTTCTTCTGGCTGGCGCTGCGGGCGCGGATGATGCCCAGGGGCGGCACGTCCATCTCGGCCAGGGTTCGGTGCAGAAACTCTTCGCTACCGTCGATGCGATGGGTCATGCGCATTTCGCGGTGGCCGCCGCAGTTGGGGCAAACGGACTCGTTTTCGTACAGCCGCGCCATCTTTTTGAAGATGGGGAACGCTTCGCCGCAATCCAGGCAGTGCATGGTGGTCACAATTTCGCCGTCGAATTCCAGCACGGCATCGTCGGCCAGCTTTTCGCGGGCGATGGTGAGTAGATCATTGAGGGTGGTGGAAACGGCCGTACCATCCACCACCTCCACAATCGGCTCCAGCCGCGAATGACTCATGCAGCTTTCTTTCACTGGATATTCGGTGGTGTAAATGTCGTTGGTCAGGCCGTTGATCATTACCGCCTTGCCCGGCTGCACCTCCATGTTGTGAATCAGCTTGAGTGCTTCCTGCGTTTGCATCGCCGCCACAATTGAGGCGCTGGTGGGAGTGGTGGGCACCTTGCCCTGCAAGATGTTTTGCCGCGCCAGCAGAGGGCAGGAGTAGCGCAGGTTGATAATCTGGTAATCCAGGTCCGTCAGGGTGCATTCGTAGCACGCGCCCTGGCCTGGCCAGAAAACGCGCACGATGCCCATTAGCTCTTGAATGGCCCCATCGACCCACGGCCGATTTATTTGCCAGCTAAAGCGATTGATAGACAGGCGCGCCTCGCGGTTGTCCAGGCAGCCGATGATGGCGTCTACGTGGCGGAATACGCCCAGCCCCATCTCAAAATTGATGTTGCCGTGCCACGTTTTCACGTTGACGTCCGGGTTTAGCTCCTTCACGCGCTCGGCGGCGGCGTCTACCTTGCGGCGACCCCGATCTGAGCTGCGGAACAGCACGGAGCGGCTGAGATTGCTGTCTTCGATGGTGTCGAAGTCGGCAATGATGATGTTGCCAATGCCCATGAGGGCCAGATTCTTGAGCACTTCGTTACCGAGTGCCCCCGCGCCGACCACGAGAATGGTGGCGTTGCGCACCACTTCCTGCTGCCACCAGCTGATGTAGCCAAAGGTGTGGTACCGGTCGCTATCGGGATCGGTGATGATGATTGTTTCAGGTGTTTCAGTCATGTTTTCTTACTTTATGGTTTGCGAGTATGCGAGTGGCAAGTTTGCGAGTGTTTATGTTTGATGGCTACTCGCAGACTTGCAAACTCGCAGACTTGCATACTTTTTTAGGAAAGCCGCCGGAAAAAAGGCAGCTTAAATTCGGTGCGGTCCACGTTTAGCGTGACCGATTTGCGTTCGACTTCGCCGCCGAGGTCGCGGGGCCAGGTGATGTCCACGTCGTAGGTGAGGCCGGAATGAACGCGCACGGGCAGCTCGCAAAGAAAAACGCCGTCACGGTTGGTGGTACCAGCCACGTGGGCGTTGATCCCTTTGCAGCGTACCTGCACCTGAATGCCGTAAAGTCCAGGGCCATCCTGCACATCCTGCACGATGACGCGGAGCTTGGTGCTGCGCAGGGGTTCTTTGTCGCGGCTGAAGCGTTGGCGTACGGCCGTTCCCAAATTCCCACCCTCACTGCTGCTAGGTTGTGGACGGGGTTGGCGGGGTGTAGACGGCCGTCTCTGCGGCACCTGGTCGGCGCGAATGCGAATTTCCGGCATGCGCACGGGCCGCTGATTGGCGGGCTGGAGGTCGTCGCTGGTGATGGTGAGCGGCGCGTTGCGCGTGACGTTGCCCTGATTTGGTGTCTGCTCATTTTCGTTGACGTGCAGCGTTTCCCGCGACACTTCCGGGTAGCGCACCGGAATCGGCGGGCGGAAGTGGGGCGGCACCGGGGCGATGGGTTGGCTGTTGGGCATGGTTTCCAGCGTCGGCGTGCCGTCGCCGGGGTTGTAGGCCAGCTTTTTGCCCAGCTTGTCCCGCTCGGTGGCGCTGCGCTGGATTTGCTGCCGTAAAAAGGTGGCCGCGCGCTTGATGAGCTGTCCCGCCGGGCTGTATTCGCCGGGGGGCGAGGCCGGGTCGAGCTGGTAGAGCGGGTAGCCGCTTTTCCAGGCGTGGGCGGCGATAGACAGAATCAACCAGGAGATTGGAGATTGGAGTGGCGTTCCCTGAACGCTGGAGATTGCGGCACTTGTAGTAGCAAGGGCGGTTACCTCTTCATCTTCAATGAGGCCAGTTTCGTTCAGTAAGTCGTGGAGGGCCAGGCGAACGGCCGTACCGCCCCCCTCAACCAACCGCGCAAAATCGTGCAGGGTGGGATCATCTACCACGGCCGCGGCACGCAGCAGAGCTTTGGCTCGCGATTCGGTGAAATCGGGCACGCTTTCCTGGCTTTTGTTCAAGTCGGCAATGAGCCACTCCGTCAGCCGCACGGCAAAAACCGGCAGGTGGACGTCGTTGAGTTTTTGTAGCAATGGTTGTGTGGCAAGGTCTGTCATGAGACGTTCCTAATTTGTAGGGGCAGGTGATTGGGGCAGGTCTCAGACCTGCCCCTACCCGAATATTAAATCGCCAGGCTATTTTCCAGCTTATGCAGCCCGTCCCAGACGCGCATCAGCTCTTCGAGGTCAGACACGTTTTCCAGGTCCATTTCCATCGCTTCGCGCAGTTCCGGTTTTTGCAGGTTGCGGTCGTGCTGTTTCAGCATCGGCTTGACGATGTGGGTGTTGAAGTCCCGCTCGGCCTTGGTGGCTTCCAGCCAGAAGAGGCGGCGCAGCCGGGGCAGCAGGTCATCGTCGCTGAACAGGTCGGTCAAAATCTCGCCAAAGATGCGGTTCACCTTGACAGCAACGTTGTCCAGCTTGTCGGCGTAGCTCATCTCCAGGTCAGCTTGCGGCGTGGCCGTGCCAGTTTCGCCAATCAGGCTGATGCCCAAATCTTCCGGCTGGGCTGGTTCATCCAGGATGGAGATGTTGATTTCCGGCTCGTCGGCGACGGCAGCGGGTGCGGCAGCAGCCCGGGAATTGTTGGCCACGGGCATGTTGGCCGCCATTTCGCGACGCACTGCTTCCACGCCGTTGAGGGCTACATCCAGCAGCCGCTCGTTGGTGTTGAGCGACAGTTCCCGCTCGCCTTCGTCGAGTCGGTGATGCACGGAGCGTTCGGGCTTCATTAGCTCGTACATCGTGGCTTGCTGGCAAACGTGGCGGAAGTTGCGCCCGACGCGCTCCACCAGGACGTTGAATGCTTCATCCAGGGCCAGGCCATCGGCCGTTTCGCCGGGGATGGCATAGCTGTATTCCTGATTGTAGGCGGCACGTTGGAGACGGCCGTAAATTTCATGGGCCTCCAGCGTGCGCTCCAGCTCGGCGGCAATCACATCCGCCGCCTGGGGCATGAACTTGGAGACGGAATCCTGCAAGATTAGTTCCACCTGGAACAGGATGCGCTTGATCGGGATTTCGATGCCGCTGCTGCCCCAGATGAGGTTGTCGTAGGTCACGTCGCGGTCGTCCCAATATTCGGTGCCGTAATTTTCTAGCAATGTTTCCACCTCGCGCTGCACGGCGTCCTGGACCATGCCCTTGATGCCATTCAGCGTGGGGCGGAGGATGTTGCGGAAACGGCCGTCGCTGTTGGTACGATTGTTCAGCTCAAGGAGTGCGTTGTGGAAGGCACGCGGCAGCTCTTTTTGCTGGCGAATGATCACGTTCTCGAAGCGGCGCTCTTGCAGCTGTTCCCAACTGTTGGCAAAGGGCGGGTGCACGCCGCGATGCGCCAGCTGTTTTTCATAGTAGAAGCGCAGCGCTTGCAGGCTGTTGCGGATGCGGGTGGCCGCTTCGCGCAGTTGGCTGCGGACGCGCTCGGTTTTAATGAAGGTGACTAGCTTTTCGCGCAGCAGCGGCACTTCACTCAGTTTGAGGAGAGCAGCGGCCGTTTCTGGATCGAGCGGATCGCTGGCGTTGACCTGACCCAGTTGGTCGCGGAACACTTTCAGGATGCGCTCGGTTTCGCTGGCGAACTCGTCTGGGGCGTTGTCCGGGTCCTGCACGTAGAGCGCGGGCGGAGCCATCACCAGGAAATACGGCCGATTATGGCCACGATCCCGGTAACGCTCCCAGTAGTTGGGGGCGATGTAGCGGGTGACCTCTTTCACTTCCAGCTCTGCTTCTGGCAGGCCAGAGTTCAGGCGGTCGAACGCCTGGCGCACGTTGCCGCCGTTGACGGCCAGGAAGATTTTGCTAGCCGCTTCATCCAAATCGCCACCGCTCAGGCCGAAGAGGCGATTTTCTTTAATCCAGTTGACGGCAGAAAGCGATTTCAGCTCGTCCACGCGCTGGCGACCGGCGTCGGTGACGAGGACGATCATGGCGTCTTCGCGCTTCATCTCTTCGAGAGTGATCGCTTCGTGCAGCTTCATGCCTGCGCCCAAACCGGGCACATCCACAATGCGCAGGTAGCCGTTCATGAGTAGGCTTTCTTGCCCATTTTTAGGCTGGATTTTGAAGGTAGCAGATTTAATGAGCCGGATTTGGCGTTGCTGGCTGCCTTTGAAGCCGTCCTCGCGCAGGTGGCGCAGGGAGTCGGCATTGTCCAGGGCCAGGCTGCGCGGTGCGGGCGGGCCGTCGGCGTAGAGCGCTTTGTTGTGCTCGTAGGAGTCGATGCAGTCGATGAGGATCTCTAAATATTCATCCCGCTCGGTTTTGGCGTTATCGGCCCCGTCGGCCATGATTTTCTGAATCGCTTCACGGGCTTGCTCACGCTCGCCGTCGTTGATGATGTCGAAGCCGTCAAGCTCGCCCAATTGGCAAAGGCGGCGCACGCGTTGGGCAAATTCAGCCTGTGTCCAGTAAGTCAGGACGAGGGATTCCGCTTCGCCTTCTTGGGCCTGTTCGATATAGACGATGGTGCCGGTAACGGCCGTTACCGCTCCAGTTGGTAGTAAATTGCGCCCCAGCAAGCCGTTGATGAGGGTGCTTTTGCCCACGCCCGTACCGCCAAAAAAGACGAGGGTGTAGGTGCGCTGGGCCAGAATCTTTTGCGCTTCGTCCACGCTTTGCTGTGCCTGAGGCACGGCGCGGATGAGGTAATCGCGGGTCTGGTCGATTACTTTTTGCATGTGGACCCAGTGCTCAACCTGGGTGGGGCTGATGTGGGGGAGTGTTTCTAGGGATGTTTTGAGGTCTTCGTACTTATCAGTTTGCTTTTTCGGGCTCATGTTTGCGTATACCTTCCTTGCAAATTTTATGGTTATCCACAGATTTCGCAGATTACACAGATTTTTGTGTCTTGTGCTGCACTGGGTCTTGATGACTAATGGGTGCCACAGGTGCAGAAATAGCTACGCTGTAGCGGTTACATTGGTTAATACGCAGGGGTGGGGGAAAGGTTGCACGGGTTGGGGAAACGGCCGTTTCCATCCAAAATTCCTTGCCAAAATGAGTTTATTCTTACATTTGACATATTGATTTTGCTGCTTTTGTGTGCTAATCTCCTGGTTTATAACGCATCGCGTTATGAATTGGAGGTAGATTGTGGTTATGGGAGCAACGCAATTAGCGAAAAGGTTTAAGGCCAAAGACGGTATTCCGGTTTCGGTACGTTTGTTGCGCCAGAAAGATGCGGCGCATCTGGTGGATTTGTTTGAACACATGGGGCCAGAGAGCCGTTACCGGCGGTTTCACCAGCCGATGGATGATGTGACGCCAGATCAGGTTTGGGATGAGGCAGAGAAGATTGCAACGGCCGTTCCTGAAGAACAGCTGGGCCTCATTGCTTTTTCTGAACTGCCGGGCGAGGGCGAAGTAGCCGTGGGCGTGGCGCGAATTGTCTGGCTGAGCGACAGCGTAGCTGAAGTGGCTATGTCGGTGCGGGATGACCGGCAGGCGCAGGGTATTGGCAAGCGGCTGCTGGCGATGGTGCTGGAACTGGCCCAGATTACGGGCGCGGAGTCGGTGGTGGGCCTGGTGCAAAACGACAATGAGCCGATGTGGCACCTGTTTGAGCAGCTGCCATACCCGCTCAAGCGCACTATTGATGGGGCGGAGTCTGAAATTGAGCTTGATTTGCTGAAAGAGAAAGAAGAAGTGGGGGTGGAAACGGCCGTTTAGCCATCACCACCCTCACTTTGCCAAAGAACTAGTGAACCCTGTTCGGCGCGATTTTGTTATGGTTTTAGGATGAGCGGTAGATAAAGATATTGCCATATAGTGCCACCGTATTCATATGCACCTATGTCGCAAACGGCCGTACTATCACCATCGCCATCAAACGGCCGTGTTGCGCCTCGTTGGTCTGTACCAGGGCAGATGTCGTCCGTGGCACTGTCTACGGCGGGGCTGGCAGCAAGCAAAGCATGGGTTTGTGTGTTGCCGCCATTGTTTTGTAATGGGCCAAGCAGGGGATCGGTATTGATTTGATCCCCTGCACCGACAAAGCCACAATCATTGCTGTCTTCCAGACTGTAGCTTGTTTCGGTCAGTGCCACATTACAATTTTCTACGCCATTATTGGCAATAATTGTGTTGGTGATAATTATTGTTGCCAAGTTTGCCTGATAGATACCGCTTCCGCCAGGCGCACTGTTTTCAGTCAATGTTACATTTGTCAATGTGACCTCGTTAACGCTTAAACCACCGTGCCAAATACCCCCACCGTTTGAAGAGGCGGCATTATTGCTAACGGTTGTATTGGTTCCATTGAGTAGACCAGTGTTGTAAATACCTGCGCCAGTTGTGGCAGAATTATGGTTGAAGGTTGAGGAAGCGAGAACGGCCGTTGAGGTTGAATCTACAAATAAGCCTCCTCCTTCGGTTACGGCAGAATTATAAGAAAAGGTTGAATCTTGCATTGATGCGCGGGATGTATTGTAAAGGCCAATACCTGCGGCGCTGTTTGCCTGATTATTTTGTATGGTGCTGAGCGTAACGGTTAAGGCAGCCCCATCCACAAAGATGCCCCCCCCTTCTGCGGCTACATTATTTGAAATGTCACTATTTTCAATGGAGACCGGTTTAAGCGTGTAGATGCCGCCACCCTTTGTGTCGGCTACATTGCCTGAAATAACGCTGCTGCTTAGGAATAATTCACCGTTTTCCAGATAGATTCCTCCGCCAATGCCAGCACTATTACTGTAAACCGATGAATTTTTAACATCAAAAATCCCATCATAAATAGAGATGCCTCCGCCAATAGCAAAACCTTTGGCCGTATTATGGTGTACAGCGCTGCTGGTTAGTAAAAATGTTCCCCGATTGGAAATACCACCACCAGGGCTAGTATTGTTATGGTTGCTATAAATGGCGCTATTGGTCACTGTGATTACGCCAAAATTAAGAATGCCCCCACCGTCAAGGTATACCGTATTGCTATAAATGCTGACATTTTCCAGAGTGGCAGTGCTGGAGTAGGCATTGTTTACTCCGGCTCCTCCATAAGAATAATTTCGATAAATATTTGTACCTTCTACATGGAGAGTTCCCTGATTTAAAACAGTTCCACCGCCAGCGGTACCTGCGGTATTGAAGGCAATATTGCCACCTTTTATGATGGCGAGTCCAATATTAAATATGGCATGTCCGGAAGGGCTGGAATTGGTAAAAATGTCTGTATTGCTAAGTTGTAGTGATCCAGCATTATAAATGCCTCCACCACCCGGATCGCCGCCAATATCAATAAAAGATTGATTATTAATAATGATAGAATCAGAAATCAATAGTGTGGCCCCAGCCAGGGCATTATAGATGCCTCCTCCCTTTGGATCTGCGACATTTGAACTTAGATCGAACCCACCATTTTGTATGGTGAGATTGGTAATTGATACGATTGAATCATTCGTCCCCGTAATATTGAGCACACGGTCGAGTGATGCCCCATCTATAATTGTGGTTTCTGCACTGACGCCATTAATTGTTAAATCGTCCAAAATATCAATATCACCCGTGAGGCTTGCATCTTCTTCTTGGCCAGAAATTGTCAGGATGTAGGTGTTTGCCGGCAGGTCAATTGTGTCCTTGCCGATTGAGGCATTGGCTTCCATGACGGCCGCTCGTAAAGTACATTGGTTAGCTACGGCCGTTTCACACACACCGTCCCCAGGAGTTGCATCAACGGCATCAACCGGGCTGGTGACTGTAAACGTGGCGGATGGACTGGCTTTGGTTTGCAGGGTGGTAAAAAAGAGTCCAAGTATCAGCAGGGGGAAAGCGATAGAAAGGAAAAGACGTAGATGTTTCATTGAACCCTCCAATTTGGTTGTGATAACAATAATTTACATGAACGGCCGTTACCCACTGACTGGCAAGTACGGACACGAGCAAGATTATAAATTGAAAAATTAATTTTTTAGAGTGACATTCATCATGTTTCAAGATCGTTTTTGGATCGGTATAGCTGTAGACTTAGATCATAGTTGACGCCAACGGCCGTTCCATTAAAATGCTCTTAGCGACTTAAACCATCTTTAGGCGACAACCCCAACCTTTAGGAGGTGTTCTATGCGTGGACCCTGGCAGCAACGCAGCAGCGTGTGGCAAGCTGATATTGCCTCGATTGTGCTGCTCATCTTCTTTGTTCTGGCCATCTTTGGCCTGGATGCGTGGCTTCAACCTCAATTTACCCCTACAACCCTGGTTTTAACCGGCATCATCATGGCTTTGGTGCCCGCCATCGTCTGGCTGGCGTTTTTCTACCGGCGAGACCGGCTGGAGCCAGAGCCAAAGCATCTGGTGCTGCAAATGGTGATTTTGGGTGGCCTGCTGGCCAGCGCCGTGGGCGTACCGCTGGTGGATGGCCTGTTTGCGGTGCCCGCCTGGCTCAGCAGCAGCCCCGCCTGGGCGCAGCTGCTCGGCGGCTTTTTAATCGTGGGCATGACGCAGGAGTTCCTGAAATATGCGGCCGTTCGCTTCACCGTTTACCAGTCGGCCGAATTTGATGAATCCATTGACGGCATCATTTACACAACGGCCGTTGCCATCGGCTTTGCGTTGGTGCTCAACATCAACTTTGTCGTCAGCTCTGGCGGCGTCGATTTAGGCTCCGGGGCGATTCGCATGGTGCTTACCACATTGGCTCAGGCCAGCTTTGCTGGCGTGGTGGGCTACTTTTTGGGGCGACAGAAGTTTGAGAAACGGCCGTTCTGGTGGATGCCGCTCGGTTTAACCATCGCCGCCGCGCTGAACAGCCTCTTTGTTTTTTTACGCGGCAACCTGAGCCAGGGCAGTTTGGGAGCCGTCAACAACTGGGTGGGGCTGGCGCTGGCGGCAGTGCTGGCTGGAGCCATCACCTGGCTGCTCTCCCGCTCCATTCAGCACGATTTGGCCGTGCATGGAGGTGATTAACATGACCCCTGTAAGCGTTCCCCAACCCAATGTGGCCCATGAGCGTCGTTCTGCCTTGCTGGTGGCGGCCTTGTTCATTCTGTGTTTGCTGGCTGGCTGGTTGGTGAAAACGGCCGTGCAAAACAACACCCGCCCTGTCGAAATTGGCGGTTTTACCGCTAACGTGCCCGATGGCTGGCTGGTGCAGGAAGGCGCAGGCGATTTGCTCTTTGTGGCTCGCAATCCACAGGCGCTGGACGAGTTATACCGCGTCAGCCAGCTGCCCATCGCCCCGGACCTGGCCGTACTTGCCGAAAATCGCAACCTGGCCCGCGCCCGCCTGGATGACACTTACCGCGTCCTCACCGCCGAGCCGATTGTTTTTGCCGGGCAGGATGGCTACAAAGTGAGCTTTGCCCGCGTGGATTTGGCTTCCCCTGGCCTGCCGCACGTTATCGAGGGGCTGGATTACTACTTCCCAGATGGCGAACAGGTCACGGTGCTGTCGCTGGAAGCCCAAAGCGACCAGTTCGCCGAGGCGCTGCCTGGCTTCCAGGCGTTTGTCCAATCAGTAGATGGAATTTCAGGAGAGTAAGGCATGAAACGAATTCAAAACGCGCCTTTGCAACTGTTCTTTTTACTGCTGCTTCTTTTCTCGTTTACGGCGATGGCCTGCCAGCTGGGGTCAGCGCTGGAAGCCACCCCCACGCCCCGCGCTCGTGAGGAAGAGCCGGAAGCGGAACCAGAACCAACCGAAGAACCACCTACCGTAGCGGCTCCCACGCCAGAACCAGAGGAGCCAGAGGTTGAAGAACCGATCGTGCCCGAAGAAGTGATCGCGCCAATTGAGCGGCTTCAGGCAGCGACGGTACAAATTTTTGCCAAGCAGGTGACAAACGGCCGTCTCCAAACCATCTGGACCGGCTCCGGCACCATTCTTTCGCCCGATGGCGTCATTCTCACCAATGCCCACGTTGCCGCACCTAGCGCACCAGGTCTGGCCACCCTCTACAACGACCCGGAACTGCTCTTCGGCGAAGAGCCAGACCAGCTGGTAGTGGCCCTCAGTGATTCGGCCGACCGGCCCCCCACCGAACGGTACATCGCCGAACTGGCCGCCGCCGATGGCTCGCTGGACCTCGCCGTCATCAAAATCACCGCCGATCTGGACGGCAATCCGCTGGACACCGGTACGCTCAATCTGCCTTTTGTGGAGATTGGCGATGCCAACAGCATCCGCCTGGGCGATGAGATTCGCATTTTGGGCTACCCCGGTGCGGGTGGCGAAACGATCACCTTCACCCGGGGCAACGTGGCCGGCTTCGAGAGCCAACCCCGCGTTGGCGACCGCGCCTGGATTAAAACCGACGCCACCATCTCCCCCGGCAACTCTGGCGGGCTGGGCGTCAACGCCGCCGGGCAAATCATCGGCGTGCCCTCCTTTGGGCAAGAGGCGATTGGCGGGGCGATTAACCGGATGCGGTCGATCAATTACGCGCTGCCGTTGCTAGAAGCGGCAGCCGCCAGCAGCAGCTACAAAAGCCCCTACGTCGTCACCGGCACCGGGCAAGAAACGTTCAATCACCTCACCTGGGCGGATGATTATCGGGACGAGGACGGCTGTGCCATTGGCCCGCGCAGCAGCTACCCCAGCAACACCACCTTTGCCGTGGCCATTTTTGAGTACAGCGGGCTGGCCGATGGTGAGCAGGTGCTGGTGGCCTGGTGGCTGGAGGATGAGCTGATGAGCACGGTGGTTTTTGAGTGGAATGAGGGGGTGTCGGGCGACTGCACGCCGTTCTACTTCCACAATTACGGCGATCCGATTCCCAACGGCAATTACGCGGTGGAGATTTATGCGGGGGGTGATTTGGAATTTGTAGGTATGGCGGAAACGGCCGTTGGCAGCAGCACCGCCACCAATTCCAACACCACTACCCCCACCGACAGCGGCAGCAAAGATGGCGTCCGCGTGGAAGGCGAAATCCTCGACGCCGACAGCGGCAAACCGCTCAGCGGAGCCGTCATCTTCATTTTGCAGCCCGGCACCGATCTGGACGCCTGGCTGGAAAATCCCACCGACGCCGACGTATACACCTACGCCGAAACCGACCAAAAAGGATATTTCTTCCTGCCCCAGCCGCTCCAGCGCGGTGTGGAATACCCCGGTGTGGCGGGCCTCACCGGCTACTACAACACCGACGGCTTCCTCTCCTTCACGGCTGAGGATCCGGATTCGATTTATTTGACGTTGGAGTTGAGTAAATAGTTTGCGAGTTTGCGAGTTTGCGAGTGGGCGTGTACGCGATACCATCCACTCGCCACTCGCCACTCGCCACTCGCCACTCGCCACTCGCCACTCAGCCCTTGCAACCCCCTCCCCAAACTGACGTATAATTGAACGTAACTGCAAAGTAGCAAGGAGAAATTATGCGTATTATTTTGTATTTAGGTAAAGGTGGGGTGGGCAAAACGACGGTGGCAGCGGCAACGGCCGTTCGCTCCGCCGAGTTAGGTTACAAAACCCTGGTTGCCAGCACCGACATTGCTCACAGTCTGGCCGATTCGCTGAATGTGCCGCTGGGGCCAACCCCGGTAGAAGTGGCCCCCAACCTGTGGGCGCAAGAAATCAGCGTGGTGGCCGACATCCACAACTATTGGGGCACGCTGCAAGATTTTGTCTCTGGGATGCTGCGCGACGGTAACAAAATTAACAACGTGGTCGCCGATGAACTGTCCGCTTTCCCCGGCATGGACGAGATTGTGAGCCTGCTGCACATCAACAAGCAGGCCAAAGAACGCAACTTTGACCGCGTGATTATCGACGCGGCCCCCACGGGCGAAACAATTCGTCTGCTGACGATGCCAGACACGTTTCGCTGGTACGCCGGGCATTTGAGTCGGGGCCGAAGCAAGGTGGTGAATGCGTTACGGCCGTTTGCCAGCCGCCTTCTCCAGGGGCCAGCCGAAGTGCTGGAAGCGCTCGAAAAACTGGACGCCGCCACGGGCGAACTGCGCGAAACCCTCAGCAATCCCGAAATTAGCAGCTACCGCGTGGTGTTGCAACCGGAAAAAATGGTCGTGCGCGAGGCCGAACGGGCTGTAAGCTACCTCAGCCTGTTCAACTACCCGGTAGACAGCGTGATTATCAACCGCATCCTGCCGGAATCCGCCGACGAGGGGGCATTTTACGCCCAGCGCCGCGAAATCCAGGCCAAATATCTGGAGATGATCGAGAACAACTTCAAGCCGCTGCCGCTGTGGCGCGCACCGTACTACGCCCATGAGGTGGTTGGTGTGGAACCGCTGGCCCAGCTGGCCCACGACTGCTTTGGTGAGACGGACCCGTGCGAGGTGTTTTACCAGGGCGCGTTGCAGGAGATTTTGGAAATGGAAGACGGCCGTTACCTGATGCGTCTCCCCATGCCTTTTGTAACGGGTGGGGATGTGAAGCTGCGCAAGCGGGGGGACGAAATGTTCATCACCATCGGCAACTTCAAGCGGGAGATGATCTTGCCCACCGTGCTGGCCAAGCGGCGCGCGGGCGGCGGCAGCCTGCAAAATGGGATGCTCGAAATCACCTTCCTGCCGCCCGAACCCACCCCGGAACCTGCCTGATTTTTTGCCACAGAGGACACAAAGATTAACGAGAAAAATGCTCTGAGACCTCTGTGCTCTCTGTGGCTTTTTCCTGGTTACTTGAGAAGTTCAACTTTTGCCAAAAGTTGAACTTCTTTTTTGTTTGTGTAGAGAATGTGTACATCTCATGAGAAGCGCGCCGAAGACGCAACTCACCTCCCAAGCCCCGCGTAAAGCCCCACAGAATCAACCTCCGGGAGGTTCCTGGCATCATCAGGGTCATTTATCAAACCTCCCGGAGGATTATTTATGAAGGAGAGTGAGAAATGTCAAGAGAATCGGTTTTGAAGATTGAAGAGAGCCGCAAGCTGCAAAATTGGCAGGCGTGGCCCGCGTACGGCGTTATTGGCGTGGGTGTGGCGCTGCTGGCCAGCCAGATTTTTGGCTTTGCCCTGATTGATGTGCTGTGGCCTGGTTTTGTGCTGGCTCCCGGCTTGCTGCTGCTGTGGCCCGCCTACAACGCCACGCCGGAGCGTCCCAGTCGGCTCAGCTTTTTGGCGGTGCCGGGGGCGATGTTTATCACCATTGCCGCCCTGCTGTTTGTGATGAACCTGAGCAACTATTTTGAGGCATGGGCGTATAGTTGGCCGCTGGTGATTGCCTCTGTGGCCTGGGGCTTGATGTATATCCGACGCTTTGAGCCACACCACAGTATTCACCAGAGCGGGTATCGCTTCATGCGGTTTATGGTGCTGCTGGCGATGGGGCTGGTGGTATTTTTTGAGGTAATCGTTTTTGGCAGCGTTAATCCATTGCTGCCGCTGGCGGTAATTGGTTTTGGTGTGTATCTACTGGTGAAAGAACGGCGGAATGGTAAGCGGTAATTCGTAATTGGTAATTGGTTGTAGGGCAAAAGCGCGCTTTTGCTCTACGCAAATAAATATTAGGAGAATTAAAATGGCTAAGAAAAAAGAAGAAACTGTAGAAGAAGTAGAAATGGCAGAAGAAGTTGTCATTGAAGAAGAAGATTTGGCTGGTGAGGAAGCTGGTGAATCCTGGACGCAGGAGTTTGTGGCGGCGGGCGAGGAGTTGGTGAATATGGTAAAGAGTTTGATGCACGAAACGGCCGTTCGCCGCGTAGTCGTCAAAAATGAAGCCCGCAACATTCACTTGTCGCTGCCGCTGGCGGTTGGCTTGCCGGGCATCGCCCTGGCCATCCTGTGGGCACCGTTCATCGCCGCCGTAGCCGTCGTGGGCGCATTGGCCATCGACTGCACCATCACCGTCGAGCGCGTCGCCGAGGAAAAAGAACCCGAAGTTACCCTCGCTGCTGAGTAGTTAATCGTTCCCTGACGATTTTTACTGCGGAGGACGCGGAGGGCGCAGAGTCTTAAAAAAACTCTGCGTTCTTTGCGACCTCTGCGGTTTTTGTTTTATTTGCGGAGTTCGGGGGCGAGTACGGTCAGTTCCTGGCGCAGCGTGGCAATCTTTTGGGCCGAGGGTTCGTCTTGGAACAGTTTCCAATGGTGCTTTGTGTAGGCCAGATGGCTGCACTGCAAAAAGAAGTTGGCGGCGTGCCGGTTGGCCCGCCAACCGTGACTGAGCAAGGCGTTAAACAAAAAAGCGACGCGCTTGCGGCCGGAACTGGCCGTTGTAAACTGGCTCACCGTGAGCGTGCCCAGCGCCACCTCCTCGGCCAGATATTGGCGCAGCCAGCGCCGCTCTTGCAGCACCGACCAGATGATGATGCCCAACACCAGCAGCAGACCGCCCCAATCGAACAGCAGCGCCAGGAAGATGAAGCCGCTGCCCAGGGTGACGGTAAAATTGTGGAGGAAGTGCAGGAAAACGGCCGTCATCCAGCCCAAAATCGGTGGCAAAATTTTGACCCACTGCTCGGTTGCCAACCGTGAAATGGCGATCCCCAATCCGGCAAAGCTGCTGAACAGGGCGTGGTTCAGGCCAAACACAATCGCCCGCAAAACGATGTTGACGCCCCACGCTTCTACCCCGCCGCTGTTGAACGTTTGCACAAAATAGTACACATTTTCCACCATGGCAAAGCCCATCCCCACCATCGCGCCGTAGATGATGCCGTCCAGCGGACTGTCAATCTCGCTGCGCCAAAAGATGAAGATGGCCACCAGAGCCAAACTTTTGATCGTTTCTTCGACGGGGGGGCCGATGAGCGCTGGGGCAGCGGCGGTGCCCAGCTCGTCCCCCAGCACCAGCAGCAGGGGCACGCTGAGGGTGGTGTTTAGCACAAAGGAGATGAGGATGGCGGGCACTGCGCCCCACAAAAAGGCGGCGGCCAGCAGCCAGAGCGGTTCCTTTTCGTACCGGTCGAACCAGTAGATGAGGCCGACGTACAGCAGGGTGGGCACCGTGGCGGCGAGGATGGAGAGGGGGAGTACGGCCGTTTCAGACAAAATAAAATCCTTAGAAAGGAGATTGGAGACTGGAGATTAGAGACTAAAAATCTCCAGTCTCCAGTCTCTAATTTCCATCACAAAATCAACATCGCATCGCCAAAGGAGAAGAAGCGGTACTGCTCGGCAACGGCCGTTTCGTACGCGCGCAGCATAAATTCTCGATTAGCAAAAGCGGCGACCAGCATGAGCAGGCTGGAGTGGGGCAGGTGAAAGTTGGTGATCAGCGCATCCACGGCGCGGAATTTGTAGCCGGGGTAGATGAATAAATCGGTGGGGGCGGTGAACGCCGCGACCGGTTTCCAGGGGCAGAAGTTGCTGGTTTCGCCGCTGGCATCGCGGGCGCTGATGTCTTGCAAGCTGCCGCTGAGTCCGGCAGAGCGCAGTGCGCCGGTTTCCAGCGTGCGCATCGTGGTAGTGCCCACGGCAATGAGGCGACCCCCGGCTAATTTGGCTTCGTTGATGCGCTTGGCGCTTTCGGCCGTCAGGCTGGCCCATTCAGAATGGATGGTGTGGGCTTCGACCCGCTCTGCCTCGACAGGCTTGAAGGTGTCTAGCCCGACGTGGAGCGTGACCGTCTCAAAAATGACGCCCTTGTCGCGCAGGGCCAGCAGCAAATCACCGCTGAAGTGCAGCCCGGCGGTGGGCGCGGCGGCGGAGCCCAGCGGGCGCGAGTAGACGGTTTGGTACCGCTCGTCGTCGTCGAGCGTTTCGTGGATGTAGGGGGGCAGCGGCGTGTGGCCGATGCTTTCCAGCCAGTCGTGCAATGGCTGGTTGAAGCTGAGCTGGCGCTGGGGACCGTCGAGAACGGCCGTTACCGTAGCCACCAGTTCCGTCTCATTTCCATCGTAATCAAATAGCTGAATTTCGCTGCCTTCGTCCAGCCGCTTGCCGCCGACCATTGCCTGCCAGTGGCCATTATCCAATTCGCTCAGTAGCAAAATCTCTACCTTGCCGCCGGTAGGTTTACGGCCGTAAATTCGGGCGGGAATCACGCGGCTGTTGTTGGCCACCAGCACGTCCCCCGGCTGGAAATAGTCGAGGATGTCGGTAAAGGTTTGGTGGGTAATCGTTTCTTCCGCTCGGTTGAGCACCATCAGGCGCGAGGCGTCTCGTTGGGTTAACGGCCGTTGGGCAATCAGCTCAGTCGGTAGGGTGTAGTTAAAATCTGCTGTGTTCATGAGGATATTTTAGCGGGGAACGGCCGTTTACAAAAGTCGAGTTCACAAGAAAATGCACTCTGAAGTTGTCATTCCCGTGAAGACGGGAAACCATCGAACGTTAAATATGGATGCCCGCCTGCGCGGGCATGACAGGTAAATCATGGCAGGGTGGGCTGGTAGCGACTAAGCCAGATTTGCTCCTCGACTATGATCTCTTTTTGGCGTGCCAGGCTGCTGAGCTGGTTTTCAATCTGCATGGCGACCAAATCCTCAATCCAGGCGTCCTGCCAGTTTTGGCGCAGATGTTCTCGCAGCGCCTCCAAATGAGTGGCGTAGGTGGCAAAGGTAACTAATTCGCGTTTTTCACGGCGGAACCAGCCGCGCCGCACCGCTTCGCGCAGGGCATCTTCGGCCTGGGTATAGCTGACGTAATCGCTTTCCTCTTGAATCCAGCCAGTGAGGTGGCGTTCGTTATCCTGGCGTACAAAAATGGGGGGCGGTTCGCCGCTGGGATGGATGTCTAGGAGACGGCCGTTTACCTCCAACAACCCGCGAATTTGCTCTAGAGCATGAACCATGCTCTCCGGAGCCATTCATCACAACGACCAGCTGAGCAGCACCCGGTTGAAGGTTTCGCCGGGCGGCAGTTCTTCCAGGGGGATGGGGAGGTAGCTGATTTTGTGGGCCAGTTCTGGGGGCAGTTTGGCTTTGGCCTGGGCAATGCGCTCGGCGTTTGGGTCGATGGCGGTGATGTGGGCGGCGTGCGGGGCGAGGTGGGTGGTGATACGGCCGTTGCCGCAGCCAATTTCCAGCACCCGCTGCCCGGTTAAATCCCCAGCCAGCGCCAGCAGCGCTTCAAACTCTTTTTCCTCAGGATCAATTCGTATAGGCATAGTTTTTGCGTGAAAGGTTGGTTTTTTATCAAGTTGGGCGGGATTTTTCGCTCTGCTCAAAATGACATTTGAAACTTGTCATGTTGAACAGAGTGAAACATCCCAACCGAGTGGCAATAGCCCAAATCCTGTTATGCAGAAAAAGTTTTGGTTATTGTAGCCTTTTCGCGCTAAGAAAGCGCGGCTACGAATTTTGTTGCCGGTTGGTCCACTGGATGGTTTGGCCGCCAGCGAAGTCGGGCAGGGCGTGGCTGCCGGATTGGGTGAGCAGCTCCAGCAGCGCCTGCATCTGGCTGGGACGAATCTGTTCTGCCCACGTTTCCAGCAGCTTGGGATTGTCCGGCAGGGTGTCGAGATTGTGGCTGATGGACAGTTTGACGAGCGTTTCCAGCCGGAAAGCAAACAGCATCTCTTCGATAGTTTCGCGCAGGCGGTTGCGCGGGGCGACGAGTGGGCTGCCGCTAGCGGTGAGCTGCAATTGGCTGGTGGGGGGAACCTGGATGACGGCCGTTTCCCAACATTCCATCTTCTCATCATAACCAGCCCCTAATTCAACCGGCTGGCCATCCAGCAATGCCGTAAGCGTGACGTTTTTGCCAAGGCCGCGCAAGTGCAGCCGGTAGCGGCGGTTGGCGGGAATGTGGCTGGCGTCGCCGCTGGCGGGGTGGATGGTGACGGTTAGTTGGTTATCCTGCCAATCTTGGCTGAACTGGGTAGTGGCGTAACGGCCGTTTTGGTAGCCCAGCGTTTCGCCATCATCTTCGTACAGGGTGAATGTGCCGGAATCCCCGGCAAAGCAGTGCAGATCGATCGTTTCCGGGTTGGCGATGCCGCCCCAGCCGACTTTGGGGCCGAGGGGCACAATTGCCCCGGCTTTGGCGAAAAGGGGAATGTCGCGCAGACGGCCGTATTGCACCTGCCAGCTATCCCCCGCAAACTGTTCCCCGCTGAAAACGTGGTGCCACGTGCCCGGCGGCAGCCAGATTACCTGGCGGCTGAGCTGCGTGTCAGGGTCAGCAGGGGTGGTGTAGGGTGCGGCGATAAGATCGGGGCCGAAGGTGTACTGCTGCGGGCAAAGGTACGCCTCGTCGCGGGTGGGGTGGTCATGGTACATCGGCCGAATGGGTGACTGGTGTTGGGTGGCGTTGCGCCAGGAGAGGCTGTACAGGTAGGGGATGAGGGCATGGCGCAGCTGCATGGCGTCGCGGGTGACGTGCAATACTTCGGCATTGTGCCCCCAGGGACGGCGGTCGTGGTATTTAATTTTGGTGCTGTGCAGCCGGAAAATCGGGCTGAAGACGCCGTACTGCACCCAGCGGGCGTACAGTTCTGGCTCTTCCAGGCCAAACATGTGCCCGCCAATGTCGTGGCTCCACCAGCTGTAGCCGACGTTGGCGGCGGTGGCGGTGAAGTACGGTTGAAAGTTGAGGCTGTCCCAATCCACGTGGGTATCGCCGGAGAAGCCGATGGGGTAGCGATGGTTGCCCAGGCCGCCCCAACGCGAGAAGACGAACGGCCGTTTCTCTCCCGCGCGGCTCAAATCGTAAAAATGCAAATGGTTGAGCCACCAAAGCGGGTCCAGCCCCGGCAGGCTGCTCAGTTCGCCCTGCTGCCAATCCATCCACCAAAAATCAATGCCGTCGGCCTCTTGCGGATGGTGCAGCAGTTCAAAATAGGCGTTGGCAAAGTCTGGACTGGCGATGTTAAAGGGGATGAATTCGCCGTCGGCTGGTTGGCCGAGCCGTTGGGCTATCGCTTCATACTGCGCCTCATGCGGGCCGACGCCGTCGGCGGGATGCAGGTTAAGCGCGGTTTTGAGTCCCTGTTCGTGCAGCCAGCGGATGAAGGCGGGCGGGTCGGGGAAGCGGTCGCGGTGCCAGGTGTAGCCCGTCCAGCCCGCCAGGTGCCAATCAATGTCCACAATGCAGACGGAGAGCGGGATGTCGTGGGCGCGGAAGTCGCACATGAGCTGGGTGAGCTCCTCCTGGGTGTATTCCCAGTAGCGGCTCCACCAGTTGCCCAGCGCCCAGCGGGGCAGGAGGGGCACGTGGCCAGTCAGGGCGAAGTAGTCACGCAGGCAGGCGGCGTAATCGGGGCCGTAGCCAAAAAAGTAGAGGTCGAGGGCGTCGGGGTTGGAGCGCGGCTCCAGCCAGCCATCGTCATTAAAAATGAGCGTCTTGGAATCATCTACCAGCGCCCAGCCGCTGCGGGAGAGCAGCCCTTGTTCCAAGGGGGTGCTGCCGCTGGCTTCGTCCAGGGTGCGGTAGGTGCCCAGCAGGTTCTGCGGGTTTTTGTCACCAAACTGCCAGACGGTGCCGCTGGCTTTGAGGCTGATTTGCAGGCTCTTGGCGGTGAACTTTTTGCCAATCTGGTAAGTTAATTGGAGATGCTCGGTTTCGATTTGGAGACGGCCGTTTTCCACCCCTTGCTCAAATTCAGGCACGGGCTGGTTGCGGTACCAGAATGGTTGGCTGGGGGCGTCTTGGAAACGGCCGTTTTCGTCATACTCCAGCCGAATCAGGCGCGAGGTAAACACAGTAAACCGGGCCGATCCGGCCACGACGACGGCCGCCGGGTTGGCGATGGGGTCGCAATCTAGTTGAAAATGGGAAGGAATTTGGGTCATCCACTGCTCCTTGTGTGTGATGTGAGTATTGTAGCGGATTTGTAGTGAGATTGTGCACTGGGGATGGGATGCGTTGATGATAGAATACGGCCGTTCTAATTTGAGTAAAAACCTCGTGTTTGTCCTTAAAAATAGGAGTTGAAAATGAAAAACCAATCTGCTTTGCCCAAAATTATCTATCTGATTTTGCCGTTAGTTGTTGCACTTGGGTTGTTATCAGCGATGCACGCCCAGATTATACGAGCAGTGCCTAATGCGCCTGGAGATTTGGATACTTCGTTTGGCGTTAATGGCGTTGTCATTGAAGATGTTGGCGGTTTTGATGTAGGGCGGGGCTTAGCGCTGCGCTCGGATAACAAGATTTGGGTGATTGCAGACTCTTTCAATGGTAGTTTTACGGCCGTTCAAAGCTATTTGCTTTTATACAATTCGGATGGAACACTCAACACTGCGTTTGGGACAAACGGGGTTGCTTCAATTACACCTATCAACCCTGCAGCCAGAGATGGGGTTCTGGAAATTGCTTTACAGCCTGATGGTAAGGTTGTTGTGGCTGGTTCTGTAGATACCAATGGCAATAAAGATTTTGCCGTTTTCCGCTTTACAGCCGAGGGTTTGCTAGATAGCTCATTTGGTGTAGGCGGTGTTATTACCACGCCAGTTAGTGCCTCAGATTATGATGAAGCTGCAGGTTTGGTGATTCAATCAGATGGCAAAATTGTGGCAGCTGGTAATGTAGGTATCAATGATTTTGCTCTGGTTCGTTATGAAAAAGATGGCTCGCTGGATACCGCCTTTGGCGTTGGTGGTATTGTTACGACAGACTTTCCCATAGGTGTTTCGAGTGGGGAAGATCGGGCATATGATGTAATCGAGCAATTTGATGGCAAGATTGTAGCGGTTGGGTATTCATCTGGTCGTTTTGGTGTAGCCCGCTACACAGCAAGCGGGGCGTTGGATAGCTCATTTGGTAATAGTGGCATCATAAGTACGGTTGTTGGCTCAGACCCTTTTTTAGCAGCTAATGCTGTGGCGCAGCAGGCAGACGGCAAGTTGCTGGTGTCAGGCACTGGTTATAATGATGTTGACGGCCATTACGCTTGGACTTTGGTTCGATACAATTCGGATGGGAGCCTGGACACTGATTTTGGGACAGACGGTATCATTAAGACTGATTTCGGGGGCAACTCTACGAGCAATTACATGCAGCTCTTGCCTAACGGCAAGATTGTTCTTGTTGGTGATGGCAATGATGGTTCTAACGGATTGGGGGTTTCTATCGTTCAATACAATCAAGACGGCTCTTTGGACACGTCTTTTGGAACAGGCGGGGTAGTTCATACTTCTTCTGGGACAAGAGCTACCAGAGTTATTGTTCAGCCGGATGGCCAGCTTCTTGTGCTCGGTTATGCTACAACTTCGACTGCACCTGAGGATATTTTCCTGGCTAGATACGAAGGTATTAATTTTGGTAACAAGATTTACTTGCCTTTTGTGGTTAAACCTTGATGCCTAATTGGAGAAACGGCCGTATCCCTGTAACTTTTTGGGATACGGCCGTTTTGTTGTTTACGGTTCGCCCAGCGCTTGCAAAAACCATGCATCCAGGAACCAGCCGTTGTTATTGTTCACCAGTCGGCTGCGGAAAGCGCCGCCGACGCGCACCTGACTTTCGGCTTCCACCGTGAAGTCGTAGGTGAGCGTGGCGCGGGTGCCCGGTTGCGGCGCTACCCAGCCCGTGCCGCCATCGTTGACGATGATGCGGGCCTCGGAGGAAAGTGGGTGTGTAGCCCAAATTTTGTTGCCGCCGTCGTACTCAGCTACGATGTCTGGGAAGAAATTGATTGTGAGGCGGTACTGCCCTGGGGGCAGCGTCACATCGGTGAAGATGGCAAAGTTGGTGGGAGCGCCACCTTTGAATGCTTTGATTGTTTTCTGCCCGTCAAAAATGAACAGGGCGCGTTCCGAAGAGGGGATGTCGCTGCTGGGCACTACGCGGATTTCTGGCCGCAAAAATGTGCCGCCAGAGCCGTCTGCCAGATTGTTTGGTCCTTCATCCACGGCCATTAGCCAGCCGTTGGGAATTTGCCACTCAGAGACACCCTGGAAGAAGTACCAATCTTCTTCAAAGGAAGGGTTGGGCAGCAGATTCGGGCCGACGGGGACGAGTTCGGCCGTTTCTGTTTCGGTTGGCGCAGCGGTGGCTTCCGGGTTGGCGGGTTGGGGAATGATGGCCACAATTTCACCATTCCAGCCAGGAATGATGAGCTCTTGCCCAACATTTAAAAAGGAAGCAGAGGTGAGGTTGTTTGCCGCTAAAATTTCTGCGGCGGGCACGCCGGTTTTGGCAGCGATGAATGACATATTGTCGCCGCTTTGCACGGTGTAGGTGGCGTTTTGCGGTGTGGGGGTTGGGGGAACGGCCGTTGCCTCCACAATTGGTTCTTCAGTTGGGGCCACCACTACCTCGACCAGCCGGGTAACTTCGACTGGCACTTCCACCGTGGTGGTTTCTGTTACGATGCGCGTTACTTCCACCGGCACCTCAATCTGTTCCGTGACCACCCGCGTGATTTCTACCGTAGCGGGGGTTGCGTTACAGGCAATCAGCAGGGTGAGAGCCAGTAACAGTAAGAAAAAAAAGATGCGCTTCATAGTTTGTTTTTAGAAACTCCTTGACTCTTATTCTGATTTGGCCAGCAATTTTACTGACCCAAACGGCCAATTCTATCAGGAATTGCCAAAAACAAGTAAGTTTTCAAAGACCTCAGAGGTTTGTCAAACCTCTGAAGTCTGCATGGCTGGTTTTGGTGCTTGACAGAATAGTTCGGCGTAGTACAATTCTGCTCGGTAATAATTTGTTCGCGGCAGCGCTGCTTCCTTGTTGGAGTGCAGGCTGTCATTTTTTGTGGGAACAGAATGGCACAAAAAACATTTCTGCACGATAAGGAAAAGCGGCAAAAGTGGATGGCGTTTATCCAAAACTTCCATCCCGATATTGATCCACAAACGATTCGTTTGATGGACGAACTAGGCTTTGTTTCGCGCTCGATTTACCATTTGCGCGAGCAAAGCATTGATGAGGCGGGGCTTTCGTTTGCCCAGTATGGGGTGCTGATGCACCTCTTTTTTGCAGAGCATATGGGCGGGCACGGTGAGCTGAACCCATCGGAAATTAGCGAACGCCAGGGCGTGAGCCGTAACACCATGAGCTCATTTATCCGCAATTTGGAGGATGAAGAATTGGTGGAGCGTCGCCTGGACCCCGACGACCGCCGACGTTTTAATATTAGTTTGACAGACAACGGCCGTAATCTTGTAAACACCTACATGCACGATCATCTAGACACGGTGGAATATTGTTTCAGCGCCCTTTCACCAGAAGAGCGAGACACTTTGTTCAGCCTGCTGCAAAAGTTGGGCGAACATGTAACGGCCGTTCGTCAAGAAACGGTAATCAGTGAACGGTAATTGTCACCTATGGGCGGTGACGGCTTACCGATTACCGACCACAGATTACCGCTAACCGGAATTTAGGAGACAACAACTATGTTACGAATAAGAAGGTACTTGAACCCGTACATGTTCATGTTTACGGTTTCTGTCATCTTGTTGTTCATCCAGGCCAATTTGGACCTGGCCTTGCCCGACTATCTTTCTCGGATTGTAAACACGGGCATTCAACAAAGCGGCGTAGAAAGCGCCGTTCCAGAGGCGATGCGCCAGGAAACGCTGAACCATCTGGCCCTCTTTTTAAGCGATGAAGATGAAACGGCCGTACGCAACGCCTACACCCTCATCGAGCCAAACACGCTGGCATCAGAGCAGTACGTAGAAACGTATCCGCTGCTGCAAGAAGTGGCGATTTATGTGCGCCAAGACCTCACGGATGAGGAAATTGACGCGCTCAAAGCACCCATCTCTCAGGCGCTGCTGGTGGTTTCCAGTTTGCAGCGAGCAATGGATGATCCGGAAGCGGCGGCTCAAATGGGCGGGGGTGGTGCGTTTAATTTATCGCAACTGCCACCGGGCACCGACCTGTTTGCCCTTATCGGCAACTTGCCTGCCGCGCAGCGCAGCCAGATTGCAGACACTATCAATGAGCAGTTTTCTGCTTTAGGCGAGTCAATGGTGGAGCAAACGGCCGTTGTTCAGGTAAAAGCCGAATACGAAGCGCTGGGCCTGGACGTGGCCAGCCTGCAAAGTAGCTACATTTTGCGCATTGGGGCGCTCATGCTGGGCATCACCCTGCTGTCTGCTGCTGCTACCATCACAGTGGGTTACCTGTCTGCCAAAATTGCCGCCGGCATTGGCCGTGACCTGCGCAGCGACATCTTCCGCAAGGTAGAAAGCTTCTCCAGCGCAGAGTTTGAAAAATTTCCCACGGCGTCACTCATTACCCGCTCCACCAACGACATCACCCAATTGCAAATGGTGACGATGTTCATGGTTCGCCTTGTGTTTTATGCACCGATTATGGGCATTGGCGGCACAATTCGGGCCATTGGCAAAGGCTCCTCCATGTGGTGGACCATTGCTGTAGCCGTGATTGTGCTGGTGGGGGTGATCGCCGTCATCGTTTCTATTGCTATGCCTCGCTTTCAGGTTGTGCAAAAGCTCATTGACCGCATCAACTTGGTGGCTCGTGAAAATTTGTCTGGCATGATGGTGATTCGCGCCTTTAACATGCAGGGCTTTGAAGAGAAGCGGTTCGACAAGGCCAATTTGGACCTGACAGACAACACGCTGTTTATAGCCCGAATTACGGCCGTAATGATGCCGGTCATGATGTTCATTCTTAACGTTTTGTCCGTGCTGATCATCTGGGTTGGGGCGCAGCAGGTGGCCGATGCCAACATGCAGGTGGGCGATGTGATGGCCTTTTTACAGTACGCCATGCAGATTGTCTTCTCCTTCCTGATGCTTTCCATGCTGTTCATCATTTTGCCTCGCGCCCAGGTTTCGGCCGAGCGCATTGCCGATGTGCTGGAAACAGAGCCAATCATCACTGACCCGGCCAATCCGCATCAGTTGAACGGCTCATTCACCGGCACGGTGGAGTTCCGCAACGTCTCCTTCCGCTACCCTGGCGCAGATACGGATGTGCTGAAGGACATCAGTTTTGTAGCCAGGCCGGGTGAAACAACAGCATTCATCGGCTCCACTGGTTCTGGCAAGTCCACAGTGGTGAATCTCATTCCGCGCTTTTTTGATGTGACGGAGGGGCAGATTTTGCTGGATGGCGTGGACATTCGCGAGGTGACACAGCACGATTTGCGCGAGAAGATTGGCTATGTGCCGCAGAAGGGGGTGCTGTTCTCTGGCACCATCGAGAGTAACCTGCGTTACGCGGATGAGTTGGCGAGCATGGAAGATTTGCAAACGGCCGTTACCATTGCTCAGGCCGCCGAATTTGTGGATAGCAAACCAGAAGGGCTCACAACTGAAATCGCTCAGGGAGGCACAAACGTCTCTGGTGGGCAGCGTCAGCGGCTTTCCATTGCGCGTGCCCTGGTGCGTAAGCCACCCATCTACATTTTCGACGACTCATTTTCGGCTTTGGACTTCAAGACAGATGCTGCATTGCGCCGCGCTCTGTACCAAACCACCCACGATAGCACCATTTTAATTGTGACCCAGCGCGTTTCAACGGTGAAAAATGCGGAACAAATTGTTGTGCTGGATCGAGGTTGCATTGTGGGCAAAGGCACCCACGAAGAGCTAATGGAAAGCTGCGAAACCTACCAGGAAATTGCCCTGTCGCAGCTCAGTATGGAGGAACTTTCATCATGATGATGCACGGTAGATCACGCTCCGGCGAAGGCGGCCCGATGGCCGCCATGCGCAAGGGCGACACGGCCCGAAACTTTAAAGCAACCATGCGGAAGCTAGTTAGCTACCTGGCGGCCTACAAATACAAATTAATTATTGTGACCATTTTTGCGGTGGCTTCTACCGTTTTCAATATTGTTGGCCCTAAAGTATTAGGGAATGCGACCACCAAGTTGTTTGAAGGGGTGCTGGCCGAGATTGCTGGAACCGGTTCGATTGATTTTGATTATATCGGCCGTATCTTGCTGATCATGCTTGTTCTATACGTCTTGTCTGCCTTGTTTGCCTATATCATGGGCTGGATAATGGCGGGCGTTTCTACGGATATTTCTTACCGCTTCCGGCAGGAAATTGCGGCCAAGATCAACAAGATGCCGCTGAGCTACTTTGATCGCAATACGCAAGGCGAAGTGCTGTCGCGCATTACCAACGATGTGGACACGGTGAACCAGACGCTTAGCCAAAGCCTGACGCAAATCATCACCTCAACCATCACCGTGATCGGCGTGCTGGTGATGATGTTTTCCATTAGCTGGCTGATGACGATTGTGGCCCTTGTGGTTATTCCGCTGAGCCTGATTGTGGTAAGCGTCATTGTGAGACGCTCCCAAGTGTACTTTAAGGAGCAGCAGGATTACCTGGGGCACGTGAACGGCCATGTGGAAGAGATGTTTGGCGGCCACCGAGTCATGAAAGCGTTCAACGGCGAGGAGCGCAGCATTGAAAAGTTTGAAGGGTACAACACGACGCTGTACAGCGTGGCCTGGAAATCCCAGTTCCTCTCTGGCTTGATGATGCCGATTATGACGTTTATCGGCAACCTGGGTTACGTGGCAGTGGTGGTGGTTGGTGGTTACCTGACGGTGCGCAACACAATCGCGGTGGGCGACATTCAGGCGTTTATTCAGTATGTGCGTAACTTCAACATGCCGCTCATGCAGTTGGCCAATATCTCAAACGTGTTGCAGCAAACGGCCGCTGCCGCTGAGCGCGTGTTCGAATTCCTGGAAGAGCCGGAAGAGGTGCGTGAAACCGAAACGCCAGTGGAGCTAGATAGTATTGAAGGCCATGTGGAATTTCGCAATGTGCGCTTTGGCTACAATCCTGAAGAGCCAGTTATTCACCATTTGTCGGCGGTAGCCCAGCCAGGGCAGAAGGTGGCGATTGTTGGCCCCACGGGGGCAGGTAAAACCACCATTGTGAAGCTGCTGATGCGGTTTTATGACGTGGATGACGGGGCGATTTTGGTGGAAGGGCAGGACATTCGCAGTTTCCGGCGGCAGGATTTGCGGCGCTGGTTTGGCATGGTGCTGCAAGATACCTGGCTGTACAACGACACGATCATGGAGAATATCCGATACGGCCGTCCTGAAGCCACAGACGCCGAAGTAGAAGCGGCGGCTCAAGCGGCCCACGTGGATCACTTTGTCCATACCCAGCCAGAAGGGTACCAGATGGTCATCAACGAAGAGACGACCAACATCTCGCAGGGGCAAATGCAGCTACTCACCATCGCTCGCGCGGTGCTGGCTGATCCCAAGATTTTGATTTTGGATGAGGCTACCAGCTCGGTGGATACCCGAACGGAAGTGTTAATCCAAAAGGCGATGGACCGGCTGATGGCCAATCGCACCAGCTTTATCATTGCTCACCGGCTGTCCACTATTCGCAATGCGGATCTCATTTTGGTGATGCGCGACGGCGATATTGTGGAGCAGGGTACACATGAGGATCTGCTGGAGCGGGGTGATTTTTATGCGGAGCTGTACAACAGCCAGTTTGAGCGGCCTGAGGCTGAGGAAGTGGGAGAGGTTACGGCCGTTCCTATTCCGGCTGATTAGCGAGGCTACAACGGATTATGACGACCCAGATTGTGCGCGGGGTGTGCCCACATGATTGCCCGGATACCTGTGGCTTTGTTACGGAAGTAGAAAACGGCCGTGCCATCAACTTCTACGCCGATCCCAACCATCCCACCACCCAGGGCTGGCTGTGTGCCAAGGTACGGCCGTATCTCGACCACGTTTACCACCCAGACCGCCTGACCCAGCCGCTGCGCCGCGTGGGGCCAAAGGGTAGCGGCCAATGGCAGCCCATCAGCTGGGAGGAGGCCATTGGCGAGATTGGCGGTCGCTGGCGCACCATCATCGCCGAGCACGGCGCGGAGGCGATTTTGCCCTACAGCTATAGCGGCACGCTGGGCCTGCTGCAAATGGGGGTGGTGAACGGCCGTTTCTGGAACAAACTTGGAGCCAGCCAGCTAGAGCGCACCATCTGCGGCGCGGCAGCTGAATTTGCCGTGGAGGCCACGCTGGGCAGCCGCCGCAACCAGCCGTACGCCGACGTGCAGCACAGCCAGCTGGTCATCATTTGGGGGCACAACCCGGTGAGCACCGCGCCCCACTTCATGCCCCACCTGCTCCAGGCGCGCAAAAATGGGACACAAGTTGTGGTCATCGATCCGCGCCGGACGCGCACGGCGAAATTGGCGGATTGGCACATCGCCCCCAAACCGGGCAGCGATGGGGCGCTGGCGTTGGGCATTGCCCAGCACATCGTGATGCTTGGTTTGCACGATGAAGCGTGGTTGGCGCAAAACTGCGTCGGCTGGCAAGCGCTAAAAGCCCGACTGAACGAGTATCCGCTGGTGCGTGTGGCTGCCATCACTGGCTTGCCCGTGGAAGACATCGCCCGCCTGGCCCGACTGTATGCCGAAGCCACACCTGCGCTCATCAAAATTGCCGATGGCTTGCAGCGCAATTTTAATGGGGGGCAGACGGTGCGGGCCATTTGTGCCTTGCCAGCATTGGCGGGGCAGTACGGCCGTGTTGGTGGCGGTTTGGCATACAGCACCAGCGGCTACTTGCAGTGGGATAGCGAAGCGGTCGGCAAGTGGTCTGAATGTCCACCACCGGGGCGCAGCGTAAACATGAACCGGCTGGGCGCGGCGCTGCTGGGCGAGGTGGACAATCCGCCCATCCAGTCGCTGTTTGTCTACGGCTCCAATCCGGCGGCGATTGCCCCCAACGCCGGGCGCGTGGCCGAGGGGCTGCGGCGCGAGGATTTGTTCACGGTGGTGCACGAGCTGTTTATGACGGATACGGCCGTGCTCGCCGACATCGTCCTGCCCGCCACCAGCCAGCTGGAGCATGTGGATTTGCACAAAGCGTACGGCCACACCTATCTCACCTACAACCAGCCCGCCATCCCGCCGCTGGGGGAGAGCAAGAGCAATTGGGAGCTGATGCAGGTGCTGGCCACCGAGATGGGCTTCACCGAGCCGTGGCTGCACCAATCCGCCGACGAGGTTTTAGATGAGGTGTTGACGGCCACCGCTGCCAAAAATCCGGCGCTGGCGGGCATTACGCTGGCGCGGTTGAAGCAGGAAAACACCGTGCCGTTGACCATCGAGCTAGCCGTACCGTTTGCCGATTTTCATTTCCCCACCCCCAGCGGCAAGATTGAACTGTACTCCCAAACGATGGCCAACATGGGCCTGGACCCGCTGCCGGGCTGGCAGAATGAAGTGGATTCCGGCGGACAGGATGGGGTAGTGTTGAACGGCCGTTTTCCCGACGAAGAAGCGCTGACTTTGCTCTCACCCGCTTCCCACCACTTCACCACCAGCACCTTCGCCAACCAGCCCGATTTGCTGGTGAGGGAAGGCGAGCCATTCGTAGAAATCCACCCCGACGACGCGGCCCGGTACCAAATCCAGTCTGGCGATTGGGTGCGGCTGGAAAACGGCCGTAGTTTTTGCGATCTACGTGCCAAAGTGACCGACGGGGTGCGGCGTGGCGTGGTGGCCTCGCCGAAGGGCAGGTGGGGGCGGTTGGGCAACGGCCGTACCGTTAACTGGCTCGCTTCCGATGCGTTAGGCGACATGGCCGGGCAATCCACCTTCCACAGCAGCCGCGTTTGGCTGTGCCGCTTGGAACCCACCAAGGGTTAATGATCATAGGTTTGGTAGGGGCGAGGCGGTGGCGCATGATGTTTGGTACCGCAAATTATCTGGTCTGGCCACCGCCTCGCCCTCGCCCTAAATTGCGCCGCGCGGGGCAATTTAGGGCGAGGCAATCGGAGCGAAGGTTATTTGCCAGGCCAAGATCGTGGCCGATTGCCTAGCCCCTACGAGGCGGTTGGGTCGAATGATGGATCGAGGGTTTGCAAAAAGGTGTGAATGTCTGGGGCGAGGGGGGCGGTGAAGGTAAGCGGCCGTTCCTCATGCGGATGCCAGATTGTCGTTTGAGCGCAGTGCAGAGCGTGACGAGGCAGGGGAGCGTCGTCGCTGGCTTTGTTCTCGCACCAGGCCAAATAATCCGCATCGCTCATCGTGTACAGCCGGTCGCCGACGATGGGATGGCCCAACGCCGCCAGGTGGACGCGCAGCTGGTGGGTGCGCCCGGTTTTGGGTGTGAGGCGGACGAGGGCGTGGTTGGGGGGAAACGGCCGTACCAGTTCCACCACCGTCTGCGCCGATTTACCATCTTCCAAAACGCCGAAGCGGTACACGCCTTCGGCGCTGGGCAGGCGGCCAATTGGCAGATCAACCTCGCGGCTTTCCCAATTCGGAATGCCCTGCACGACGGCCAGGTACGTTTTCTCCACGGTGCGCTCGGCAAACTGGGTTTGCACGGCGCGGAGCGTGTCTGCATCCCGCGCCAACAGCACCACGCCCGATGTGTCGCGGTCCAGCCGGTTGATGAGCGTGGCTTCTGGGTAGGGGGGCGTGTGGTTGTGTCGCAGTTGGTAAACGAGGTTGGCCTGGATGAAACGGCCGTGTCCATGCACCTTCAAATTCCCCGGCTTGTTTACCGCCAGCAGCCAGTCGTCTTCGTACACAACCTTGTAATTCAGGTCTGCATCTGGCAGGGGTGGTTCGGGCAGGTCGCAGGCGATCACGTCTCCCTGGCGCACAATTTGATCAGGGATGGCGGAACGGCCGTTGCAGGTTACCTCCCCCGCTTCAATCCGCGCCCGCCAGATTTCCCTTGTTTGGTAGGTAAAGCGACCTGCTAAATAATCAAGCAGACTTTTTTGGTGGAAAACGGCCGTAACCTTCGAGGAAACAATCATAAAAAACAAAACGCCCGACACAACTCGCCGGGCGTCATTTATGTGTAGAGACGTTGCATTGCAACGTCTCTACGGTACGGTAAAAATTAGAACAACACCGTAGCTAATTCGGTGCGGTACGTCTGCGTCAGCTCGTCATCATCGCCGAGCAGGGCAAACAGAGCCAGCATCACCTGCCGCGCCTGGCCGTACCGCTTGTCTTGCCGCAGCACGTCCAGCAGGCCATCCATCGCCGCCTCCAGATTGCCCCGGCTGATGAGCCGCGCTCCCTGCCGATACTGAACTTCCAGAGGTGACAACGCCTCATCATCGGTGAGGTCTTCGGCAATGAGGCAAAGGTATTTGGCCAGTGGCAGCAATTTTTCTGCCTCGATCAGCTCCTGCCCATCTTTAACGGTTTTCAAAAAGTCTCGCGCTTCGCACCCTTCCCCTTGAGCCAGCAATGCTTTCGCCAGGTTGAGGGCTACATACGGCCGTTCCGGATGCTCTTCAATCAGATCGCGCAGCATCTGTTCTGCTTTGGCCCAGTGGCGCGTGGCCAGCAAGCTTTCCGCATCGTCCAGCGCTTCATCCAGTTCGCTAGGGATAAGCTGCTGAATAAATTGGCGAATTTTCGCCTCTGGCTGTACGCCGATGAACTCATCCGCTACATCGCCATCCACAAAGGCCAAAACGGCCGGAATGCTCTGCACCCGGTACTGCATGGACAAGTTTGGATTGTTGTCTACATTTACTTTGGCCAATACAAAATTTAGGCTGGGGTCGGCAACAAGCCCCTCCAAAATGGGGCTGAGCATCCGGCAAGGGCCACACCAGGGCGCCCAAAAATCCACAATCACCGGCAGCGCTTCCGACTGTTCCAACACATCTTCAATGAAAGTTTCTTCGTTTACGTCAATAATCACAAGTAAGACCTCGTAGGTGTTCTGGCAAACCACAGAGAATGTTCTACGGTTTGCTTAGGTTCATTTTAACATGAAGCATTTGAAAGTGACAGTAAGCGAATAGCAAAAAATGGCAAGGTGCAAGTTGCAGGTAACAAAAATACTTGCTACCTGCAACTTGCAAACTTGCCATTGGCAAACCTGCAATCTTGCAAACTGTTTAGTTTGGGCGTGCCTGGAGCGTTACCTCTAAGGTTTGAGTTTCGCCATCTCGGATAATTTCCAGGGTTACGGTTTGGCCAACGCTGGTTTGCCGCACGATGTAAGTGAGCAAATCGTTAAAATCATTGATGACCTGGTCGTTCATCTTGGTGATGATGTCACCGCCAACGATGGCGTTGAGACCATTAATCTGTACTTCATCCTCGCTGCCTTTTAAGCCAGCTTCTGCCGCAGGTCCGCCTTCGAGTACCTGGTAGACCAGAACGCCATTTTGCTCAATCGACAGGTCCATAGCGCGGGCTAAATCATCATCCAGGGTGGTGCCGGAGATGCCCAACCAGGGGTAGGAAATTCCCCCATTTTCGATGAGTTGGGGCACAACTTGGGTAAGAATGTTGGATGGTACGACATAGCCAATACCGCCAAAGGTAGGGGTGCCGAAGGCTGTGGTACCGTTTGTCTGGATGGCTGTGTTGATGCCGATGACTTCGCCATCTAAATTAAGCAGCGGTCCACCGGAGTTGCCAGGGTTGATGGCTGCATCGGTTTGGATGATTTCCGGTATGGTGAAGTTGCCGCCGCCGGGGGCGCTGGCCCCACTGGGCAGTGAACGATCTAGCCCGGAGATGACGCCTGTGCTCATGGAACCGGACAAGCCAAAGGGATTGCCAATGGTGGCCACAAGCTGGCCAACTTGCAAATCGGAAGAGTTGCCAATGGTGACGGGATGCAGACGATCAGCAGCCACCTCTACTTGAATGACGGCCAGATCGGAGCCGGGGTCTGTGCCCACCACTTCGGCTTCGGCCTCGGTGTCATCGGCGAAGATAACGGTGATGTGGGTAGCGTCGGCCACGACGTGGTTGTTGGTGATGATGTGGCCTTCTTTGTCATAAACAAAGCCGGAGCCTTGCGATTGTTGGGGCACGGTTTCTAGCTGTTGATGAAAATCATTGGGCAGGTCTGGCGTTTCTTGATCGGGGTTGTTGGGATCAGGGTTAATCTGGAATTGGCTGAGGTCGAGGGCAGTGCCTTCGCTGATGACCTGGATGGTAACGACGGAGTCGTTGAGCTGGTTGTACAGGTCAATGTAGGTTTGGGTGGTAACAATTTCTTCGCTGATGTCTTGGGCGGTTTCTTGCACGGCAACATTGGTTTGGGCTGAGGTGCTGACAATGCCGCTCTCATCGGTTGTGGTTTCGCTGGTAACGGCCGTATCACTCTCAGCAGGTGCAGCGGTAGTGCTGCCGCAGGCGGCCAGCATTAGGCCAAATAAAGCAAGGAATGTTAGCAGATAGGTTGTTCTTTTCACGGGTAAATCCTCCAAAAGCTCAGGGCTAATTTGTGTAGCGATTTTTGTACGGGACTGATTGTGGCACAAAGTTGTAAAAAAAGAATAAACGCGACCTAAACTGCTCATGAGAATCGGAGCGAAAAAGACCCAAAGGGTTTGGCATTGAAACTTTGCAGAATCGCGTTGGCAAAACCCTTTGGGTCTGCCTGGAGTAGCTATGTGATTTGTAAGAGATTGCGCTATGATTAGACCTGTGATGATGAGCCTGCAATACGATCCTGAACCATTGCCGCAGACGTTTAACGGCCGTTTCCGAGCCTTCCTTTTTAGCTTGGGCATTACTTTGCTGTGTGGCTTTGTGGGGGCTGGCATTATTTGGGCTGCATTTGAAGAAACTGGTTTCCAGATGGTGTTGATGTTTTTCTTTGGCTTGTGGCCGTTGCTGGTGAGCGGGTTGTTTCTGTACCTCAGCTTTTACTTCACCTGGCGGCTGACGCTGCTGCCAGACAAGATTGTGCTGCGCTGTCCCTTTCATCAGCAGGAGATTCCGGTGGCGTCGCTGGCGTCTTTGCGCGTTCTCACAATTAAGAGCAACCGTTCGCCTGCACCGTCGCTGGTGCTGGTGCTGACGATGGCAAACGGCCGTTCCCACCGCATCAGCCAGCTAGAAATGCCCCTCCCCATCCCCCAGCTTTTGGCCATGATGATCCACCATTACCAACTGCCCTTCCGTTACGAAAAAGAAGCGGAAAACGTGCATCACACCGCGTTTGGGGCTGGCTCCAGACGGCCGTTTACCGACTACCTCAATGGCGAAAGCCGCGTTACGGTGCAATCGCTCGATGACATTTGCCGCTGGCTGCAACAGTGCGAATACGTTCGCGACAGCGAACTTTTTGGCCAGCGAGACGTCTGGCAGCACCCCGGCGAGTTTGAAACCCGCCGCCAGGGGGATTGTGAAGACCATGCCCTGTGGGCCTGGCGCAAACTGCGTGAACTGAACATTCCGGCCGAATTTGTGGTGGGGCGGGTACAGTGGGGCGATGTTGGGGATGGGGCACATGCGTGGGTGGCTTATGAGGAGAACGGCCGTTCCTTCATCCTGGAAAGCACCCACAAAAAGCAGCTCATCTACCCGCTAGAAGCAATTCAATCGCGCTACCACCCTTGGTTTGGCGTGGATACGGCCAGCCAAACGTACCGGTTTGTGCCGGTGGCGGCACGATCCGTGAACGGTAATCAGTAATCGGCGGTCGGTGACAAGGACCGATTACCGATTACTGTTCACCGATTACCGATTTAAGAAGGCGATGTACCTGCCGGGGGAATCTTGTGCATGGGAGGGCGAGACGGCCGTTTTATCACCTGAGGTCGCACTGGGTGCAAAGCCGCCTCCAGCACCTCGTTGACCTTCTCTACCAGTACAAATTCCAAATCCTCACGCAGCTTTTCCGGGATGTTTTCCAGGTCCCGCTCGTTTTTCTTGGGTAAGACAAATCGTTTGATGCCCGCCCGGCGCGCTGCCAAAGCCTTTTCACGGATGCCGCCTACGGGCAGCACCCGGCCCCGCAGCGTAATTTCGCCTGTCATGCTTACGTCCCGGTAAATGGGCCGATTGGTGAAGGCAGAAATAAGCGCCGACGTGAGCGAGACGCCCGCCGATGGCCCATCTTTGGGCACGGCACCTTCTGGTAGGTGAATGTGGATGTCAGTCTTCTCGAACCGCTCACTGTCGATGCCTAGCGCTTCTGCCTGGCTGCGGGTGTAGGTGAGGGCAGCACGGGCGCTCTCTTGCATCACGTCGCCGAGCTGGCCGGTGAGCGTTAAATTGCCCTTGCCGGGCATCAGGTTCACCTCAATGAACAGGATGTCGCCCCCGGCGGCAGTCCAGGCCGCGCCAGTGGCAATGCCCACCTGATCATCCTCTTGCAGCATTTCCTGGCTGAAGCGGGGCGGGCCGAGTAATGCTTCTACCGTTTTGCCGTCGATCTGAGTGGGATACGGCCGTTCTTCAGCCACATCCCGCGCAATTTTACGACACACATTCGCCACCTCCCGCTCCAAATTCCGCACCCCTGCCTCCTGCGTGTACGAGCGTACTACCGTTTGCAAACCATCATCCGTAAATGCTAGGTCCAGCGCTTCCAAACCGTGCGCCTCTAGCTGCTGCCCTGCCAAAAATTGGCGGCAAATCTCCAGCTTCTCTTCTTCCAGGTAGCCAGAAAACTCAATGATTTCCATCCGGTCTTGCAGCGCCGGGGGAATCGTGTCCAGGTAGTTGGCGGTGGTAATAAACAAAATTTGCGACAGATCGTAATCCAAATCCAGATAATGATCGGCAAAGCTGTAATTTTGTTCCGGGTCCAGCACTTCGAGCAGGGCAGCCGACGGGTCGCCGCGGAAATCGTTACCCAGCTTGTCAATTTCGTCCAGCATGAAGAGCGGATTGCGCGTGCCGGCCCGCTTCATCGCCTGAATAATGCGGCCGGGCAGCGCCCCAATATAGGTGCGGCGATGGCCCCGAATCTCGGCCTCGTCGCGCACGCCGCCCAGGCTGATGCGCACAAATTCCCGCCCCAATGCATTGGCAATGGAACGGCCGATCGAAGTCTTGCCAGTTCCTGGGGGGCCAACAAAGCACAAAATTGGGCTGCGCATTTTGTCAGAAGCGATCTTTTTGACGGCAATAAATTCCAGAATACGGTCTTTCACCTTTTCCAGGCCGTAATGGTCTTGGTCCAGCACTTCAGCGGCGTGGGCAACGTCCAGGTTGTCTTCAGATGTTTCTAGCCAGGGCAGCGACAGCACCCAATCAATGTAGGTGCGGATAATGCCCACTTCCGGCGACATCGGCGGCATTGCGCCCAAACGGGCAATCTCTTTGTCAATTTTGGCCCGCACTTCGTCGGGCAGGGGCTTGGCGGCAGCCATCTCGCGCACTTCGGAGATTTCCTGGCTGAACAGGTCGCCTTCGCCCAGCTCGCCTTGGATGACGCGCATCTGCTCCCGCAGAAAATGTTCGCGCTGGGAGCGATCCATCTCTTGCTGTACGCGGGAATGAATCTGGTCTTCCAGCTCCAGCACTTCCAGTTCTTTGGCCAACAGCATGCTTACTTTTTGCAGTCGCTCGTTGGGATCAAACGTTTCCAGCACGTCCTGACGCATTTCGATGGGGATGTTTAGGGTGGAGGCGACAAAATCAGCCAGCCAACCCGGTTCGTCAATGTTGATGGCGAAGGTGTAGGCGTCTTCCGGCATGTTGCGATTGAGCATGACGGTTTTCTCGAACAGGGTGAGGACGGCCCGCATGAGCGCTTCGGTGCTGCGGTCCCAATCCATCGGTTCGTAAATCACTTTGGCCTTGACGCGAATGTACGGTTCCCATTGGGTAAACTCGACGATTTCGACCCGACGGCGGCCCTGAGCCAGCACGCTGGTGCTGTTGTCTGGCATTTTGAGAGCTTTGCCAATGGTGATTTCGGTGCCCAGGCTGAAGATGTCGCTGGCGGTGGGATCGGGTACGTCGCTGTCACGTTGGGCGGCGACGACCATGTTTTCATCGTTGGCAATGGCGGCTTTGACGGCGGCCAGGGAGCGTTCACGACCCACAAAGAGGGGCATGACCATCTGGGGGAAGAGGACTATGTCCCGCAGGGGCAAGAAGGCAAGCTCGATGAAACCATCTGAATCGGCCGTTTCCGCGCGTTGGGGGAAGAGATCGTCTTCCAGGCCGGGCATGGCGTCGAGTAAATCTGGATATTGGCCGAAGCCGAATTCTTCGTCTAGGGACATAGATTTTTCCAATGATTGGCCACAGAGGGCACAGAGAATTTTGAGATTGCTTGCATGGTCTGTGGCTGTTAAAGGGATTGATGCGTTACTTTGTTCGCCAACAGTTGGGATTGTAGACTTTCCCACTGATTTAGCAAATCTCCAACGACGACGATGGAGCCGGTGACGCAGATGAGATCGCTGGGTTGGGCTTGCTGCCAGGTGGTGGTGAGGGCGGTGTGCATGTCAGGAACGGCCGTAACCACAAACCCCAATTCTGCCGCAATTGCTGCCAACTGTTCTGGCGTGGCGCTGCGGGGGTGGCTGGCGGTGGTCATGGCGGTGTGGTGAGCCAGCGGCAGCAGGTCGGCCAGCATGTGCGGCACGTCTTTGTCGGCAGGTGTGCCAAAGATGAGCCAGAGCCGGTTGTACTGAAAGCTGTGGTGCAGCGCGTCGCGCAGCTTACGGATGGCGTCCGGGTTGTGTGCGCAATCGACCAGTAGCGCGGGCGTCTTGGCGTCGCCAGGGTGGATGAGATCGAGCCGACCGGGCCATTTGACGCTGGCGAATCCGGCCTGCAAGACGGGCAGGGTGAGTTTGGGGAACTGTTTTTGCACGTGCTGCAAGGCGACCAGGGCCACAGTTCCATTTTCTAATTGGTGCTCGCCACCTAGCGGCAAGGTAAATTGGGTGCCGTCGGGAATCAACTCTGGGGCGGCGCTGTGGCTGATGGTGAGGGTTTGCTGGGTAGGGTGGTTGACCTCGTTGCCCGCGTACTGCCAATCTTGCCCTACGATGGTGAGGCCGCAGCCCCGTTCCTGGGTGATTTCTTGCAGCCTGGCCAGTGCGTCTGGCTCCTGGTTGGCGGTGACCACGGGAATGCCGGGTTTGATGATGCCACCTTTTTCGTAGGCAATTTGCGTGAGCGTGTTGCCCAACAGTTCGGTATGGTCCAGGCTGAGCCGGGTGATGACGGAGACGAGCGGGGTGATGACGTTGGTGGCGTCCAGACGCCCGCCCAGCCCCACTTCGACGACGGCGACGTCTACGCCAACTTCGGCAAAGTGCAGAAAGGCGATGGCGGTTAAAATCTCGAACCAGGTGATGTCCGGGAACTCATTTTCCAGGGCGCGAATTTTGTTGATCTGGCGGGTGAACTGTGGTTGAGAAATACGGCCGTCTGCATCATCTGGTGTTAAAATACGAATCCGTTCGCGGAAATCTTGCAGGTGGGGGGAGGTATAAAGGCCGACGGTGTAGCCTGCGGCGCGCAGCGTGAAGGCGCAGATGGCGGCAGTGGAGCCTTTGCCCTTGGTGCCCGCAATGTGAATGGCAGGCAGGTTTGCATGGGGATTGCCCAGGGCTTCCATGAGGCGGCGGGGGCGGGTGTGGTCCAGCTTGCTGGCCATGTACCGGTCCTGTTTTTTGGCCTCAAAGTTGATAAAACTATAGAGAAAATCTAACGCTTGCTCGTAATCAGCCGCGTTGGACAAAGGTTCTGTGGGGTCAGTTGCTGGATTGTTCATAACGGGCGATTGTAGCCAATTGTGGCGATTGATGGAAGAGGGCGAAAGTGGCAAGTTGCAGGTTGCAAGTAGCAGGTAAACCAAACTCGCCACCAGCCACTATTACAGGAGTTCAAAATGGAATTTGTTGTTGTTTTGCATGAAGGGCTGTCGAACATGGCCTGGATGTTTTTTTTGGCGATTGGTTTGTGGGGGTTGGTGCGGGCGATTCGGGGGCTGCCGGTGGATGGCAGTTATTTGGGCGCGGCGGCGATTGGGCAGGGGCTGTTTTTGTTGCAGTCGCTGATTGGGGTGATTTTGTGGGTAAACGGCCGTCTCGGTTCCCTGGCTCGTCCAGAAGTACACGTCTTATATGGCGCGTTTGTTATTGTCTTTTTGCCGTTCATTTACTTCACCGCCCTGCGCGGCGACGATTCAAACCGGGGGCAATGGGTGCTGGCGTTTAGCAACCTGTTCCTCTTTGGCGTAGCCTTGCGTTTAATTACGACTGGCTTGCTTGGTTGATCATTCATAGCCGCAGTTTCTTGCTGCGCATTGTATGCTGTTGCGCGGAAAGAATCCGTGGCTACGCATCAGGTTTGGAACCAGAGGCCTTCGATGTGGTAGCGTCCGGGTTCGATTTTTTCAATCTTCAGGCGGACGAAGCGGCCGGGAGCGACTTCTTGGTTGGTGG
Source organism: Ardenticatenaceae bacterium (assembly GCA_020634455.1). GTDB lineage: Bacteria > Chloroflexota > Anaerolineae > Promineifilales > Promineifilaceae > Leptofilum. The sequence goes on from JACKBQ010000002.1 coordinate 1,137,359, forward strand.
TGAGGCTAGGATCAATCACGCTCAGGTCAAACACCTCCGCCAATCCATCCGCCTGCACCTGCAGATGGCATTCCAGTGAATCATCCAAAAAGCCCGGCGTGTACAGATAATATTCCCCCTCAAGTTCCACCTCTGGTCGAATGGCCATCACCTCACGGCACTGCTCAAGCTGCGCTTCGCTGAGGGATGTTGTTTCGACAGGCTGTTCTTCCAATGTTAGCGGTGTGGAAAAGCCAAAGAAGAAAAAGAAGATGGCAATTGCCAAGCACAGCAGTACCAGGCAACCTGCCGCAACCAGGGCCACAAGCAACACAGTATTGCTTCGACTTTCTTTGTTCATAATTTCCGCTTGCGTAGGGCAATCGTGCGCTATGGCCCTACTGGCTATGGCCCGACAGGATTTTCTACCATTTCTAGATGGAGCTTGTCACCTTCGTAAGGATAATTAGCCACGACGGCCTCGTCCAGCTCAACGCCCAGGCCGGGTTCAGTGGGGGGGATGATGTAGCCGTCTTGCCATTGCAGGGGCTTTTTGAGGATTCTGGCATGGAAGTCGCCCCAATCTAGAATGCTTTCCTGGATGAGAAAGTTGGGCGAACAGGTGCTGAGCTGGATGTCGGCCGCGGCGGCGATGGGGCCGCAGTAGAGGTGTGGGGCAATCTGGATGTAGTGGGCCTCGGCCATGCTGGCGATCTTTTTGCCCTCCAACAGCCCGCCAACGCGCCCCAGAGCCATCTGCCAGATGGCTGCAGAGCGATGGTGCAGCAGCTGGGCAAATTCGTACTTGGTGGCCAACCGTTCCCCTGTAGCGATGGGAATGCTGGTGGCGCGGGCCACTTCGGCCATCTCGATGGGATTGTCAGGCGGGGTGGGTTCTTCTAACCAGAGCGGATAGTACTTTTCCAGCCGTTTGGCCAGGCGGATGGCGGCGCTGGGGGTCATCTGGCCGTGGGTGCCAAAGAGTAGATCGGCCCGGCTGCCCACCGCTTCGCGCAGCGTCTTGACGAAATTTTCGGCGTGGTCGAGCGCTTCCAGGGAGAGCTGGCGCGGGTCGAAGGCGGAGTAGTAGCTAACGGGGTCGAATTTTACGGCCGTAAATCCCCACGCCACATACGCCAAAGCCCGTTTTGCCGCCAGTTCAGCATCCCGGTACACGTCCGTTTCATCCTCTGGCTGGGGGTAGATGTAGGTGTAGGAGCGCAGCTTTTCATGCACCTGGCCACCCAGCAGGGCGTAGGCAGGCTTGTTCACCTCCTTGCCGATGATGTCCCAGCAGGCCATCTCGATGCCGCTGAGGATGCCCAAAATGGCGGTGTCGGGCCGCTGCGTGTAACCACTGGAGTAGATGATGCGCCACAGCCGTTCAATCTGAAACGGGTCCGCGCCGATGACGTGCCGTTCACATACATCCTCGATCATTTGGGCGACGACGTGGGGGTGGAAGGGGACGGAGTACACCTCGCCGTAGCCCACCACGCCGCCATCGGTGAGGAGCTTGAGGAAAATCCAGTAGCGCCCGCCAAAGTGGGGTGGTGGTACGCCAACGACGAATGTTTCGACAGAGGCAATTTTCATGGACTACTCCTTGGTTTTTATCCGCAGATTTCACAGATTACGCAGATTTAGGATTTTTCTGCAAGGGTGAAAAGTACACCCAGAGGACGGATAGTAACAAACCTGTGCTGGAGATGGCAACGGCCGTTCTCAAGCCAAACCATTCGCCAAACATGCCACCCAGCAGCGCGCCCACCGGCAGTGCGCCAAAGCCGATGAACAGCCCAGTGGCATTCACCCGTCCCAGAAATTCATCTGGGGTGAGCGATTGGGCCAGGCTGTCGTAGCCGATGTTGTACACAGTGTTGCCAAAACCGCTGAATGATTGCCCCAACAGCAAAATAACGCCAGCCAGCCAGGGCGTGCCGAAGGCAAACGGCCGTGCCAATGCCCCCACACCAATCAGCAGGGAGCCAAGAATCACCATCTTTCCCAGGCCAAACCGCTTGGCGGCGCGTCGGCCCCAGGCAGCGGCGGCCAGTCCCGCCAGGCTGCCCACCGCAAAAATGACGCCGACAAACGTAGCGGGCAGTCCTAAATGGAGCAGGTACAGAATCAGCAAGGCATCGATCATGCCGCCAAAAAGCTGCATACTGCTGTTGTTGAGCAGCATGGGGCGCAGTTGGGCATGGTGCCGGATAAATGACAGGCCCTGCCGAACTTGTTGCCAGAAAGACGGCCGTTCCGACACGGGTTTTGGCGCAGGTTCGCCCATTTTGATGCTGCCCAGCAAAACCGATGACAGCAAAAACGAGGCGGCATCAATCATCAGGGCAATCGGCGCGGTGAGCAGATCGATGAGGGTGGCGGCCAGGGCGGGGCCACTTAGCTCGATGAGCGAGTTGCTGGCGGAGAGCTTGCTGTACCCTTCCACTAAATTGTCACGGGAAATGAGGCCGGGTAAGAATGCTTCTTCGGCGACGTTGGCCAGCAGGGTAAGGCAGCCAACCAAAAAGGTGACAAGCAGCAGGTGGGGCCAGGTGAGTTGCCAAAACAGGACGGCCAGCGGCAGTGTGCCAATGAGGATGAGTCTGCCAATGTCGGCAATGATGAGGAGCGGCCGTTTACGCCGCTGATCGACAAACACACCAACCGGCAGGCCAATCAGCAAATACGGCAGCGTTCCGGCCGCGGAGAGCAGCCCCATTTGCCCGGCAGTTGCCTCCAGCATCACCGCGCCAATGATGGGCAGCGCCAAAAAGGTAATGCCAGAGCCAAAGTCGGAAATAATGTTGGCGCTCCAAAAGCGCAAAAAGTTAGCGTGCCGCCAGAGTTTAGATGAAGATTTCATGGAAATTGTGTATTGTTGAACAGTAAGGCGATAAATTGTAACGGTTTTGGCATGCTTTGCCTTGCTTAATTTTTGGTTGTCACGATTCTCAGCGAGAAGCATCCTTGAAGAGCAGTAATTTCCAGCCTGTTTGCCTCGTTCTCAAGACTCAGGTGGGCAAAGTTTTGAGAGATGCTTCGTTTTACTCAGCATAACAAGCTACCTTTGTCATGCTGAACGACGTGAAGCATCCCTGCGGCGTGAATATGGAATTTATCGCGAGGTTGGTTCGAAGGAATTTGTACGGCCGTTTGCGCCTCAACTACCCGGTAAACTTACTTTGCAGATGTTCCGCCACCTGCTTACGGCCGATTTTCCCCGAAGCAGTAAGTGGCAGCTCAGTAACCAGCTCGATTTGGCGCGGTATTTTGTAGCCAGCCAGGCGTTCGCGGCAAAACGTGATGAGGTCTGCGGCGGAGACGGTGGTGTTGGAGGTGATTTGCACCATTGCCACCACGCGCTGGCCCCACTCCGCGTCGGGAATGCCCACGACGCACGCTTCCAGCACCTGCGGATGCTGGCGCAGCGCCGCTTCCACCTCGGCGGGGTAGACGTTTTCGCCACCGGATACAATCAAATCGCTGCGCCGCTGCACAATCCAGAGGTCGCCGTCGGTGTCCAGGTAGCCAAGGTCGCCGGTGTGGATGGTGTTATTTACCGCGGAGAACGCGGAGAGCGCGGAGTTTTCATTTTCTCTGCGTTCTCTGCGCCCTCTGTGGTGAAAGTTTTTATCAAAATAGCCAGCCATGACGGTTGGCCCTGTCACCACAATTTCACCGATTTCGGGAGACGGCCGTTCCTTCCCCTTCTCATCCACAATTTTGACGCTGGTAAACATGAGCGGCTTGCCTACGCTGCCGGGCTTGCGGGCGGCGTCGGCAGGCAGCATGGTGGCCACCTGGGAGGCGGCTTCGGTAAGGCCGTAGGTTGTTGCCACGAGTTGCGGGTAATCGGTGGTCGGTGAACGGTAATCGGTGAACGGATTACCGCTTACCGATAACGGATTACCGCTTACCGCTCTTGGTAACGCGTTGGCCTGCGCCACCAGCTCCGGCGGGGCGGCGGCACCGCCGAGGAGGATGAGGCGCAAACTGGCAGGCCAGTGGGTGCGGGTTTGCAGCAAACGGTGCAGCATAGTGGGCACGACGGAGATGAGGGTGATGGGGTTGGTGTCGAGGTCGTGGTTGATGGTGGCTAGATCGAAGCGGGGGTGGAGGGAAACGGCCGTTCCATACAAAGCACTCCGAAATAGCACCGCCAATCCGCCCACGTGGTACAGCGGCAGCACGCTCAGCCAAATGTCATTCGGGTCTAATCCTAGCCGGAAAGCCGAGGCAGTGGCGCTCCAAAAATGGTTAGCAAAGGTGAGCAAAACCCCCTTGGGCTGGCCAGAAGTGCCGGAAGTGAAAACGATGGATTGATAATGGTAAATGGTAAATAGTGAATGGTTAATGGTTAATTTTGTTGGCTCGAACCACGCGCCATTAACCATTAACAATTTACAGCTAACCATTAACCATTCGCCCGCTTCCTGACTGAATTTTTCATTTGTAATCAACCAGCGGGCGTTGACGTGTTCAAGCTGCCAGCGGATTTCGGCGGGGGTAAGGCGGGTGTTAAGCGGGACGAGAACTGCGCCGAGGCGGGCCAGGGCGTGGACCAGGCAAACGTAGGGCAGGCCGTTGGGCAGCAGCACGGCGACAAAATCGCCCGGCTGCACACCCTCGGTTTTCAATTTGGCGCAGGTGGCGTTGACCAACTGGTTAAGTTCACTGTAATTCCAGCGCTGCTTGCCGATGATCAACGCCAGCTTTTGCGGCGTCGCCTGTGCCCGATCTGCCAGCCAGTCGGGCATGATTATTTGTTGAGCCCTTGAGCCATCAAATCGCCCGTGGTGACTACCGCTTTTTCGCGGCTCATGAAGTGGGTGGTAGCGAAGTTAAATATTTTGTTCACCGGGCCGGGAATGACCTGGTGCTGGCGACCCAGCCCAGCCAGCGCTTCCCGCACTACGGGTTCGACGTCCATCAACATGAACGGTGGGTAGCCGTCTAGCGCTGTGCCCTGGGTGCGGGTGAGACCGGGAGTGAGTACGAGTACGTCTACGTTGGATTGGCGCAGCTCGTACCAGAGCGATTCGCCGAGCATGAGTTGGAATGCTTTGTTGGCGGAGTAGGCTCCGGTGTAGGGGGTGCCGTGCATACCAGCCTGGGAGGAGACGAGCAGGATGCCGCCATGCCGTTGTGCGACCATTTTACGGCCGTATGTATGCACCAATGTTGTGTAAGCACGGGCGTTGATGTTCAGCATGGCGTGGTGGGTGTCCAGGTCCATATCCAGGATGGTGGGTGTTTCGACCGGGGTGAACATGTGGTTGCATACCAGCAGGCCAATTTCCAGTTCGTCGGTAACGGCCGTTAGCTCAGGTAAAAAGTCCGCACGACCCAGATCGAGCATGACGGGTTTGACATTGACTAGATACCGTTCACGCAGTTCCTGAGCGCGGGCTTCCAACTCATCGCTAAGAATGTCTACCAGCACCAAATTGATGTGGCGACCAGCCAACTGGCGCGCAAAACCGAAGCCGAGACCTTCAGCTCGCGCTGCGCCTGTGACAATCGCCCAGGGGCCGTATTTTTGTACAAATGTTGGATTGTCTATTGTTTCATGGCCTTTGAGCTGTTTCCAGATGTAGAAACCGGCGGAAACGGCCGTTCCGGCCAACACCAATGATTTTAGTTGCTTGCTCATTAAAAACTCCTAAGCCACGGCGGCTAATACTGGCTCTGCCAGGGCAGGTTCTCGCCGACGGTAACGAACGATGGTTTTGGTCGGCTTGTTAGCGCCCAAACCACGCAGAATTTTTGTATCTTGGGTGACCAGCTCTATTTCAAACTGGCGCAGCATGAGTGCAGTGATAATGATCATTTCATTGTTGGCAAAGTTCATGCCGGTGCATTTGTGGGTGCCGCCACCAAAACCAATCAGACCAAAACGGTGTGCCTTGTCTTCGGCCCGATCAGGAGCAAAGCGTAGCGGATCAAACGTTTCTGGCTGGGCAAATTGGCTGGGCAGCTTATGGGCGATTTCTTGCGCAACCTGCACTAACCAGCCTTCGGGGATGAGGTAATTGCCAAACTCGATATCTTCTTTCACCACGCGCATGAGCATATCCGCAGACGGCCGTAATCGTTCCACCTCGCGCACAGCCCAGGCGATGTGGTCTAGTTGCACCATTCGCTTGGGGTCTATGTGGACACCAGCCGGAGCTATCGCCTCAATTTCATCCAGCACTTTTTGTAAATAGGCTGGGTCTTGCAGCAAGAAGATTAGGGTCCAGGCAGCTTGCCCGGCGGTGGTTTCGTGCCCGGCGAACATGAGCGCAACCAGAAGATTACGCACCATTTCTTCGTCAATAGGCTCATCCCCTTCGCCAGCTTTATTGATGATGTCTTGCAGAAAATCATCATATTTGTGCGGATTGGTTCGCCGCTCAGCGATGATGGGGCCTAAAATTTCGGTCATTCGCGCTTTGGCTTTGTCCCGCTTGATGAATTTGGGCAGGGGGAGATCAGGTGGCAGCAGCGGGTCGAGCGCTTTGCCTACGTCTATGTACAAATCCCAAAATTCGCGGCCAATGGCCTGGTGAACTTCTGGGCCGAGGAAGCAGTTACCGGCGACTTCTTGCACCAACACGCCAATTTCGCTTGTGATGTCCATCTTGCCGCTGTCGTCCAGGCCATCCAGCCATTCCTGAACGACTGTTTGCATCACATCAACGTAATGCAGCATTTTTTCACGCTTGAACAGTTCCTGGACTAACGGCCGTTGCTGCAAATATTTGTCGTGCGGGGCCAGGAACAGCGCTTCGCCGAACATCGCTTTGAGGAATTGGTACGGCTCCTGAATGCTGAGACGGCCGTCTGTCTCCATAAAAAACTTCTTTTGATTTTCTGGGCCGATGACCACTGCGACGTTTTGGTTGGCTAGCTTGAGGGCAAACACGCTGCCATGCTCCACAAAGCCACGGCGAATCAAATCGGGCCGATTGCGTTGGAATTCGGCAGCATGTCCTACCACAGGCAATGCGCCCGAGACCATGGGGGGTGTTGATTTTGTCATGTTAACTTCATCCTTTTGATGGTGAGTCTGGGGGGACTCTCCCCTAATTTTTACCTTACATTTTACCAGCAGTTCTGATTTCTCTGCTGGCTAAACAACTGTTTTTAATCATTTATTTCTCCAATAAGAACCAATTTGCCTGGACAATGCATTATTGATCAAATTGTTGCAGGAATGACTGTAATTCGTTGTTAATTTGGCGGCGAATTTGTTCGTCCTGTGCGCCGTCGGTGAGTAGTTCGATGAGGCGGGGGGCGGGGTTGGATACGGCCGTTTCTACCGCAGCAATAAACGATTCCCGATTTTCAGTGCGAATATAGTCTAATTCAAACATGGCGGCGGCGTGCTCAAAGGAACGGCCGTGTGGCGTCAGAAAGCGGTCGGTGAAGGGCGGTTCGTGCTGGCTGATGGGCAGCCGCCGGAAGATGCCGCCGCCGTTGTTGTTGATGACGATGAGCGTGGCGTTGGGTGTGTGCTGGGCCAGCAGCAGGCTGTTCAAATCGTGCAGGGCGGTCACATCGCCGACGACGATGAAAGTGGGGCGGCCCGTGGCTTGGGCGACGCCTAGCCCGGTGCTGATGTTGCCGTCGATGCCGGAGGCACCCCGGTTGCCGAAGATGTGGAGGGTTTTGGGTTGGGAACGGCCGTACTGGTCCAGATGGCGCACGGGCAGACTGTTGCCGATGAGCAGGTTGGCGTCTTCTGCCAGCATTTCCAGCAGGGTGGCGATGGCTGCGCCGTCGAACCAGTGCTGGGCGAGCTGGGCTTGCAATGTGTCCCAAGTGGCCTGCTCGGTGGCGCGAATGGTTTGCTGCCAGGCGGGGTCTGGTTGGTGATTTTGCAGGCGGGTGGTGAGGGTTTGGCAAACGGCCGTTTCGTTCAGCTGCCAAAAGTGGGTGGTGCGCTGGCTGTCGTCGGCCCAGACGCCGTTTTCGCGGATGTGGAGCCTGATCGCAGGGTTGATTTTGTCCAGGTAGGCGTTGAGCCATTTGCTGGTGGGCACCTGCCCAAAGCGCACAATCACCTCAGGCTCTGGCCAACCGATGTTTTGCTGCATAAATGTCTCGTAGCCGCTGATGAGAAAACTATCCACAGATTTCGCAGATTTCACAGATTGCTGTCCTTCTTCAAAATCTCTGCGCTCTCCGCGCACTCTGCGGTTAAAAAATCGCATGCCTGAAAGCGGATCAGCCAGGAGCGGGTAGCCGGTTTGCTTGGACAGGGTGGTCACCACTGCCGGGAAGTCGCCGCCGGGGCAGCGGGGGCCGCAGATGATGAGTCCGCGCGGGTGTTGAGTGAGAACGGCCGTTAGCCAATTTAGCTGTTCATTCAAGGGAGTTAAAATACCAATTGAGACTGGAGATTGGAGACTGGAGATTGTGCTCGTGGATTTAGTCTCCAGTCTCCAATCTCTAATCTCCTCAGCCGCAGGCTCCAGCGGTTTGCGAAACGGAAAATTCACATGCACCGGCCCTTTGCGCAGGCCGTTGGCGGTGGTGTAGGCACGAACGGCCGTTGTTTGCACATGTCTCAAGGCGATCTCCGGCGCGTCTGCTTGCGGGATGGGCATGTCTACTGACCAGAGCACCTGATCGCCAAAAATCTTCACCTGGTCAATCGTCTGGTTGGCCCCGCTGTGGCGCAGCTCGTGGGGGCGGTCGCCAGTGAGGATGAGCAGCGGCACCTGGCTCATCTGGGCTTCGACGATGGCGGGGAGGTAGTTGGATACGGCCGTACCCGACGTACAGACAAGCGCCACCGGTTTCTCGCTCGCCAGCGCCATGCCCAGGGCGTAAAACCCCGCGCCGCGCTCATCAATGTGCAAAAACGTCTTGATTTGCGGATGCGCCTCAAAGGCCAACGTCAGCGGCGTCGAGCGCGACCCAGGCGAAATAACAACAGATTTTAGTCCGGCAGTTACCAGACTGTTAACAAATAAGCGTGCGTACAAAATGTTTGGATTCATCTTCAGTTTTCATCTCGTTCCCGCGCTCGGCGTGGGAATGGCTGGCGCAGCGCTCTGAGCTGCATGGTGGACGCGGAGCGTCCTGATCTGCATTCCACGCGGAGCGTGGAACGGGGATGGTATATTTTTATTTCGGCATTTCTAAATTTTTCCGTAAGTTTTAATGCACCGAGTTAGAAATTTGTCAATGTCTCGTGTGGTTTTTCGGTAATTCCCATAGGCCATGAGTAAACCAAGTGGCGGAAAGCCTAGGATGAATGGAAGCAGCAAATAGTGGCCGAATATCACCGTGCGATATTCGATAATGACTTCCTGTGCTTCAAAATTCACATAACCCACGAAAGGCATAAACGTTTTATACGAGCTGTAGCCATAAATTAGGCGCTCGGATTGTTGCACTTGAATAAAAAGGTCTTTGTAGAAGCGTTTTTCAACGATGTCTGCGTCTAATTTTTCGAGAAATGTTAGTTCTGATTTGGAGAGAAGTCGTTGATAGATTTTATAGCCGCGATTGAGTCGCCGACCCGGACTTGTGGCTTCATATTTGGTCAGGTAAGTATTTTCTATGTAGAGAAATGGAATACCTAGGAAGACACCAGCAAACCAAATGATAAAAAGTAAGTAAATAACTTCCTTCAAAAAAGAGCTCATTTCACAGTTCTCTTAAGTGGTTCCGTATTGCTTGAAATGCCTAACGCGTCGAGCATAGGTTTAAACTTCAGCGCGGTTTCGTCCCACTCGGCTTGCGGGTCGGAGTCGGCGACGATACCGGCCCCGGCGTAGAGCCAGACGCGGCGGTCCTGGGTGATGGCCGAGCGGATGGCGACGCCGAACGCGCCGTCGAGGTTGTGATCCAGCCAGCCGACGGGTGCGCCGTACCAGCCGCGCGGCACCGGCTCCGCCTGGCTGATGAACGGCATGGCCAGCTCGCGCGGCTGGCCGCCCAGCGCCGGGGTGGGGTGCAGGTTTTGCAGAATGGGCAGGACGCCGTCGGCCTGCTTGAGCATGGCCTGAATCGGGGTGAACAGATGCTGTATGTAGCCCAGTTGGAGGATGCCGGGCTGCTCCGGGATGGTTAATTCGCTGGCCAAAGGTGCCAGCCGCCGCCGGATGGATTGGACGACGAGGGCGTGTTCGTGCTGGTTTTTGGCGGAGTTGAGCAGTTCTTGGGCCAGGGCGTCGTTTTCGGCTGGGGTTTTGCCGCGACCAATTGACCCTGCCAGACCCATCGTGCGCAGGGAACGGCCGTTCACATCCACAATCAGCTCCGGTGTAGCCCCGTAAAAAGCGTGAAACGGCCGTGGCTCAAACAAAAAGCGATAGCAGTCCGGGTAGGTGGCGTTCAGGTAGGCCAGCGCCCCGTCCACATCCACCTTCTGCGCATAGCGAATCTCGCACACGCGGGAAAGCACCGCCTTGTTAAGCGGGCCGTTTTTCATTTTTTGCGTCGCATGGGTGATCATGGTTTCCCAATCGTCGTAGGACATGGGGTAGTTGAGGTGCAGGGGTGTAGGGGCGCGAGGGGGCGGGGGAGCGGGGGAGATTCCAGTTTGCAGGACGGTGAGGCGGGTTTGGAGGGCGGCTTGGAGTTCGGGCAGGAGGGTTTCGGGGGTTTCGTCTGGGGGCAGGATGGCGTTGAGCGTCAGCCAACTTTCGTCGTTTTGCTGGGCGAGCTGGTAGTGGGGCAGGATGAACTGCGCTGGGTAATGAATCGACCAGGTGTTGTCTGGCGTGAAGTCGTCAATGAAGGAGAAGCCGCCGAAAAGACGTGGGCCAGCCAACGGCCGTTCCTCACCCGCCGCATCAATCACCGCCTCCGCAAACAGCGCCTGTGCCTGCTGCTGAATTTGCTCAAAGCGATTTTGCCCCCAGGCAAACAAGTCGGCGGCAATGCCAAAGCCCGCCAGCGTCAGCCCGCCGTTGGCCGCGGACCAGAAAAATCGGGCCTCGCCCAGGGCTTGTTGCAGGAAAACGGCCGTTTCCACCCCAGGTGCGGGGATAGAGACGGAGAGGAGACGGCCGTTTGTGAGAGCGTTATCCTGCCAACTGTCTTTAATGATGAGCGGTTTCAAATCCCACACTCCTCAATAACATTGGCAGCAATGAGTCCATGATCCGCTGCGGTTCCGGTTCGCCGGTGTACACCCAGCGAATTATTACCCCATAAATCGCGCCCATCCAGGCATAAGATACCACCTCGACATCTGTCTGGTGAATGTCGCCCACGTCAATCGCCTCTTGCAGGTAGGTGGCAATGAGATCGGCAAAACGATCGTTCACCTCGTTGCGCTTGTTCTCAAAAGTTGTGCCCAGGCCGACGGCCTGTACAAGCAGCAGCTTGGCCGGACGACGGTACTTGCCAAAGGTGGTCAGGCAGGTTTCCAGCGCCACGCGCACCCGGCTGATGCCCACTTCTTCTTGCTGTATTGCTTCCGTTACGCGCCTCTCCAGCAGGTCGGCAAACTGGTCTACCAGAGCTAAAAACAGCCGCTCTTTGTTGGGAAAGTGGAAATAGATTGAGCCTTTGGATGTTTGGGACTCATCTACAATTTCATCCATTTTGGTGTTGTAATACCCCTTGCTGGCGAAAATATTCAGCGCCGCATCCAGAATGCGGGTGCGGGTTTGGTCGGGGTCTCGTTTGAGGGTGGGTTCGTCCATGGTTCTTCTCGTCGTGCCTTTAGACTTCAATAGTCTTGGGCATTTTCATTGTTTGCCTGGTTGGTTCGTGAGACTTTTGAAGTCATGTGAACCGACTGGTCAGTCTATTAGTTCTACCCCTGAAAATAGCACAAAACGGCCGTCTTGGGGAGGGCGTCCTAAAGTTCTGTTTAACTAAAAAAGGGTGTTACAATGTGTCACGCTGTTGTCACGCAGACGTGGCAATCTCCCCCTAAAGCAATTTAGTTTTAAACAAGGAGAAATATGATGTTGATGGATGATCCCAAGGATTGGCAAAAAAGGATGGATTCTTTGCAGATAGCGGCTGATGAAACCGCCGAGGTGATGTTCCCTGTATTAGAATCGCACGCACTGGATATTGCGCGGGTTTTTGGCGTGCAAGACAAGCCTGATGCAGATGATAATCCGTTTGCAGTGGCTCTAGGCGTGTTAGATAAAACACCAGCTGCCTTTTTGGAATTAGCCGCCGCGCAGCGCCCTGCTGCTGTTCCCGAAGCGTATCGCGAATTCGACAGGCGTGATTTTTACCAACTGGTGAAGGAAACCCTCCAGTTAATTTACTGTGTTGATCTGCTGACGGCGCTCTCCACGTTTACCGATGAAGGGTTCAAATTTTTCATGGATGGGTTTTACACCAAAAAGAACCTCCCCATTTCGCCAGACGTACCGCCACGCACCATCATGCGCACGCTGGTTAACCAGGCATCTTTTGACCTTAGTGTCATTCAACACGCCATCAATCAGCGCCGCCGCCAACTAGATGGGCAGGCGATGTTGCAAGGCTGCACGTTGTCTATGGCGGATCAATTAGCCTGGCTGGCAATGGAGTTAGCCATTGATGCGGGTTATTTGCCAGCAGATACGCGTATCATTACCTATTTGGCCAAATCAATCCGCTCACGCCTGGTGCCTTATTCGCACACCTTGCTGATCAGCATTCCTTATTCCGCCCTACACTCTGGCATCAATCCATCGCGAAACTATTTGGCCATTCCCCATGAAATTGGCCATCATCTGTACTGGAACGGGACACATCCTGAATCCAAATTGACGATGCGAGATCATCTGTTGAAAAAGGTAGGTGAAGCAGAGATTAAATCTGATGATTGGCGTCTGCATTGGCTGGAAGAGATTTTTGCCGACGCTTATGCGGTGGTGTTGGCTGGTCCGGTCATTGTTCTGGATTTTCAGGATATGCTGGATGATGACATGTCTGACCATTTTCGTGAGGATACAGACAAGCACCCGATACCAGAGATACGGCCGTTCATCCAAACACAAATCCTGCGCCAGCTTACCGATGAAAACGGCACCGCCTTTTACGACCACGAATGCAAACAGCTAGACAAGAATTGGCGCAACTGGATTAAGAAACACCCGCTAAAAGCCAGCTACTCCCTCATCGGCCAAGCGCAGCCCATGCTTGGGCAAGCAATTTTGGATGATTTGGCTCCGCTAATCACCGTCATCCTGGACACCCTGACGGATATTCTTCCCGCAGAGAAAGAGTACACCGGCATGGAGAACTCAAACGACGTAAGCTTGCTGTTTACAGAGTTCCAAAGCTATGAAATGCCTGATGATGATCTGGAGTTGGTAAATTCCTTTTTAAATGGCAACGCGACTGATGAAGAGGAAGAAGCGATAATGGAGCATAATACGGAAATCTCATTTTGGGAGCACGTTACTTCCGTTACGCACAAGAAGCGAGATGAAATAAAAACGGCCGAATGGATGCAGCTCCTCCGTTCCCACGGCTGGTCTAACGAAGGGCCACTAAGCGATGGTGGGGCCACAACAACGGGCACCGGTACAGGTGGTACAAACACCGGTAGTAAAAGTTAGCTTGTGAACGATAATCTTGAAAATTTTTCGATAATAAGACGATTTTCAGGAACATTATTTAGAAACGATTCACGACTTCGTAAATCTGGAATTTTGTTGGCCTGGGTTTGCAATTGTTGGTGAGCTTGTTGCAGAACCTCGCCTGACAGTGGATGATCGTAAAACTCTAACAGGGTGTGACAAAGCCAATAAAAGCCAAATGGATCGCCCAGCCCATCCAGAACCTGTTCAGAAAATTCAGCCATGACGAGTTCCAGCCCCGCCTGAGCTTCGTCATGGTTGCCTTTTAGATGGGCAATGTGAGCCAACCCTAGCTGCGGCGGCAGAAGATGGTGGGTTTGCTGATTCAGGTCAAAGCGCAAACTTAAAGCCGTACGCAAATTGTATTCGGCCAAGGTTAACTCATTAAGGGCAATCAATGTTTCTGCATAAACATGGCGGGCGTATGCTTCTATAAAACGCAAACCAAGCTCTTGGGCCATTTGCAGACATTTTTCGTAAAAAGGTCGTGCTTCAGCAAAACGAGTTTGTTTGGCATAGACCTCACCCAGGTTAGTCAGGTTGATGATTTCGCGCTGCCGTTCACCTGTTTCACGACGCAGTGAGAGTGAGCGCTGATAGTAATCTTCTGCCTGTTCATACTGACCTAGCATGTGGGCAATGGTGCCTAAATTATTAAGCACAACCCCAATGCCGCGGCGGTTACCCATTTCTTGATAAAGTGAAAAGGCGTTTTCCAGGTGTGCTTGCGCCAGACTGTATTCTTGCTGGTGGCCAGCAAGAATACCTAAACTGTTGATGGTAAACGCTTCTCGATGCCGATCATTTAGATTTTGTGCTATGTGCAAGACTTGCTGTTTTAACGCAACACTCTTGCTGTAATCGCCACGCTTAAGAGCAATTTCGCCAAGATTAAAAAGCGCATCTGCTTCCATGCCACGATCACCTAACTCTTGGTAAAGAGCTAGCGCCTGATTAATGACTTGTTCGGCCTCGTTTGCTGAACCTTGCCAAAATAGTGCTGTGCCCCAAAATGAGTAGGCATTGGCAATAAATTTTTGGTAACCGATGGTTTTGGCAATGGTCAAGCATTTTTGAGCGGCCGTAATTTCGCCAGGGTAGTCGCCAATTTCCTCAGCATAACGCGCCTGCACCAGAAAAAATTCTGCCTGTTTTGCTTTATCCTGGCTTTGCTCGCTTAGCGCTGCCAATTCTTGGATGCGCTCTGCTTGCTCGGTGCGTTTGCCTTGCCAATGGTAGATTTTTTCCTGGGCCAGCAGCAGTTCGTAGCGGGTTTGGCGGTCTTCGGGCGGGGTGAGGGTGAGGGCACGGCCGTAATAATTGAGCGCTTCGTTGTTTTGGTACGCTTCGCGGGCAGCATCTGCGGCCTGGTGCAGGTAATGGCGAGCCTTGCCTGTGAGATTGGCCTGCTCGGCGTGGTAGGCCAGCTCGCCAAAATGGGCGGCCAGGTCGTGGGCGTAGAGCGTTTCCAACGCTTCGACGGCGAGCTTGTGCAGCGATTGCCTCCGGGAGCGCAGCTGCATTTTGTAGGCGGCGTCGCGCACCAGTGCGTGTCGGAACAGGTAGCGCAGTTCGTTTAGTGCCGCCCAGATGGTGGCCTGTTCCGCTTCGCTGAGAATGCGCTCAATCTGTTCCTCTTCGCGCAGCATGTGGGCCAGCAGGCGTACCTCAAACTCGCGGCCCAAAACGGCCGCATGCTGCACCCCATTTTTCACCCTGGCCGTGAGCCGATCCAGGCGGGCCACCAGCAGGGCGTGGACATCGCGGGGGAGGACGGTTTGCTGAACGGCCGTTACCGCCCAGCCCTCCGCCGTTTCCCGCAGCAACTGCTGTTCCTCCAGGTAGCGCACAATCTGCTCCGTGAAAAACGGATTGCCTTCGCCGCGGGCGGTCAGCAATGTTTGCAGGCTGGGGGCGATGGGGCCGCCCAGCAGGTCGGCGGCCAGCTGGTTGAGCTCGTCTGGCGTGAGCTGGCCCAGTTGGATGGTTTGCCAGGGGATGACGCCGGTTTCGGCTTCGCTTCGCTGCTCCGGGCGGCTGGTGGCGATGATGGCCAGGGGATAGTGGGTGTCGGGAACGGCCGTTATCGTCAGCCACAGCTGCAGCAAAAATTGGCGCGAATCATCGTCCAGCCAATGCACATCCTCGATCACCAGCAAGGTGGGCTGTTGCAAACTTTCTGCCTGGAGCAGGGTGGTGAGGGCGGTGAGGCTGTTTTCAAAACGGCCTTGCGGCTCCAGCTGGGCGTAGAGTGAATGGGGCCAGTGCAAATCCACCAGTGCGCCCAAAAAGGAGCGGGTGCGGGCCAGCTCGTTGGCTAGATTTTCCGCTGTGGTTTGGGCCAACAATTCAATGGATTTCTCGTCGAAATTATCTTTGTTTTCCGCTTCGCTGTGCTGGGACGATTGGTTGAAGTAGCGGTGCAGCCAGTAGCGCAGCGGGTTGAGCGATTGGCGCAAAATCTGGTCGGTCTGGCAGAGAAAAATCTGGTGCGGGCCAAAATCGGCGCTGAGCTGCTGGAAGAAGGTGTGCAGCAGGCGGCTCTTGCCGATGCCCGCTTCCCCTTCGATGCGCATGGCTCCGGCGAAACGGCCGTTCCGCAGCGGCATAACAAATTCATGCAGCCGGGCCAGCTCCGCCTGCCGCCCTAGCGTCTGCCCGCTGAAGATGGGCGCGTCCGCTTCCAATCGCCCCAGCAGCCGATAGACAGACTGCGTTTGGGCAAATCCTTTGAACGGCAGCTGGCCGATGAGCTGCATCTCGAACTGGTTTTGGGCACGTTGGAAAATCGGCCCATCCAGCCAGATTTCACCAGAAGGGGCGCTAGTCATGAAGCGAGCAGACAGGTTGACGCCGCTGCCGTAGCAGGTGAACTCCTCGTGCAGCGGCGAACCGATGAAGCCCGCGTGGGCCACTCGGTAGGTGACCCCCGCCCGGATGGGCACTGCGCTTTGCTCGCGCAGTGCTAGCAGAAAGCTCAGCGCCCGCTCGATGTCGGTTTCATGGGCGATCGGTGCGCCCCAAAAGAGTAGCAATGTGCAGCCTTTGTCGCCAAAATCGAGCCGACTGGTGACGCTGCCAAGCTGGCCTTGCAGGGCAAAGACGGTTTGCATGAACGGTTCCAGCCAGGCCTCATCCTGCATTTCGGGTAAGCTGATGAAGACGTTGACGATTTGGCGGAATTCGCCTTGCAACTGCTGGGCGATGAGCGTTTGGGGGAAGAAGTGGCCGAGCAGTGGCAGGTTGGGCGTGGGCGGGGTGAACGGTTGGGCGGGGGTGAGCTGGTGGGGACGGCCGTTTAAAACAAAAAATTTATGGCGCGGCAGCAGTTCCAACGCATTGCTCAAAACAGTGGTCAGTTCTTGGGTGAGCACAATCTCGCCTGGCTGAGCCACTTTTTGGGCGAGGGCGCAATCTTCAACGGCCGTTCCCCGAAAGTAAAACGCCGCTCGCTTCTGCGCCGCATTGCGGATGATGCCCCAGCTTGCTTCGCCCAAAGCCAACCCAAATTTGGCCGTCATCTGGAAATCGCCGTAGGGAGTGTAGCTGGTGGGATTCTGGGTGAGGTGATCTTGCGCCTGCCAAGCGGCCGTGAGGGCTTGTCGGGCGGCCTGGGCTTCGGAACCGAATTGGTCGATGGGGAAAAAGGCGGTGAACGCATCCCCGGCAAGGTTGCTGATGAAGCCGCCTTGCTCAAACACGCCACGGACCAGCGGTTCAAAAATGCCCAACATCACGGAGGCCATCACTTCGGAGCCGTGCTGGCCGTGCTGCATGAGGGTTTCCATAAGTTGGGTAAAGCCGGAAACGTCGATGAAGAGGCCGACGGCCGTAAACGACCCTCGTCGTTGGGCTTGTTCAAACTGCTCAAGGATAAATTGCGGAACCAGATTGTGCATTGTTGTGTCCAGGCTGTTGCTTCTGCCCAAGTTTACCATGCCAGTGGGCGAGATTGCGAGTTTGCAGGTATGTGAGTGTGCAATTATGCCAATTTGCGAGTCTGCGAGTCGGTTTTAACATTCACTCGCCACTCACCACTCGCCACTCGCCACTCGCCACTCGCCACTCGCCTGCTATAATTTACTCTATGACCGATTCAACACAAACTACACCATCCCTGAAAAAAGCGTGGCTGGATGCTGCTCGCCCACGAACGCTGCCGCTGGCGCTCTCATGTATTGCCTTGGGCACATTTTTGGCCGCTGCCGATGCTGCCTACAGTTGGCTAATTACCACGTTGTGTTTGGTAACGGCCGTTTTCCTGCAAATCCTCTCCAATTTAGCCAACGATTACGGCGACTCCATTCACGGGGCTGACCACATGCAGCGCGAAGGCCCCCAGCGGGCCGTGCAATCCGGCCAAATTACCGCCGCCACCATGCGGCGAGCCATGTTTTTGTTTGCCGGGCTGTCCGCTGTGACTGGGTTGGCGCTGGTCTGGCTGGCGTTTGGGGCCGATGGGCTGCTGTGGCTGCTGCTTTTTGTGCTGCTGGGCGGCGCGGCCATCTGGGCAGCAATAAACTACACGGCAGGCAGCAAGCCGTACGGCTACGCGGGCTGGGGAGATCTGTTCGTGCTCATCTTTTTTGGCTGGGTGGGGGTGTTAGGGCCGTACTTTTTGATGGCTCAATGGTTCAACGGGTCGCTGCTGCTGCCCGCCACGAGCTGCGGCCTGCTGGCGGTAGCGGTGCTCAACGTCAACAACATCCGCGACATCCAGTCGGACCGACAGGCGGGCAAGTTTTCTATTCCGGTGCGGCTGGGGCCGAAGCGGGCGCGGGCTTACCACTGGCTTTTGTTGGGTACGGCCGTTTTCCTGGCAACTCTCTATGTTTTGCTCACCTTCACCAGCTACTGGGCATTTCTTTATTTGTTGGCAGTGCCATTATTGGTGCGGAACGGAACGGCCGTACAAAACACTCATTCCCCACTTCAGCTCAATCCCTTGCTTAAGCAGATGGTGCTTTCTGCCCTGGCGTTTAACTTACTCCTCGGTCTTGGGTTGATCTTGTAATTGTTGTTACTCCAGGCCACCTGGTCTGGAAAATCAGCCTTGACGTGCCAAAAAAGCTATGCTATAGTGCGCAGGCTGTGGAAAACCAGCAAAAAAATCTTAAAGGAGATAGGCGTAAATGAAAATGTACAATGACATCATCTTGATCATCGCTTCCCGTGATGCCTTCGGTGGCAGTGCCACCCTTTGCGCCTGTGACCAGGAACCTCCTTTGTGAATTTATTCACAATAAAGAGTTGAACCAACGGTCACGGCGCTGCAAGCCCGTGACCGTTTTTTGTTGCCGCGATAAACGCCACGGGTCCGCCCTGTGGCGTTTTTTGTTCCCTGAACCTCCCGGAGGTTTGGGATAGGGCAATTTTGCAAACAAAACCTCCGGGAGGATTTTTATGACAAAAGGTGTCAACTTCAGTTGATACACTTTTCAAAACAAAGAATCGCTTGTGTGAAGAGTGCGTGGCTCGGTGAAGACACCGAACACAGAATCATAAAAAAGCGGTTCAGCAAAGACGGTAAACATCATGAGTATGGAAACGTTTAATCTAAAAGAAACTGTAGTTGGCAATAAATTTGTAGGGCTGTGGCGACTTTTGCGTGGCTATCAACTCCTGTACGTGATTGCCATTACGTGTGTCGGTGTGTCGGCCTTGGCCCAGACGGGTATTTACTACTTTTTGGGCTACTTTATCGACACCATTTTGCCTTCCGAAAATATGCTAGGGATGCTGCCCTGGGTGGCGTTGGGCTTTGTTTTGCTGGCAACGCTGCAAGGTTTGTTTACCTTTGCCGGTGGTCGGCTGGCAGCTAAAGTGTCTGAAAAGGCGGTGTTGCGCATTCGTGACTTTTTGTATGACCACATCCAGCGGCTAACCTTTACTTACCACGACAATATGCAAACAGGTGAACTGCTGCAACGGTCTACGTCTGATGTGGATACGGTGCGGCGGCTGTTTGCGGAGCAGGCGGTGGGCATCGGCCGGATTGTGCTGCTGTTTGTGGTGAACTTCATTGCGTTGTTAACGATTGACGTGGCTCTGGCGTTTTGGTCCATTGTGGTGATTCCGGTAGTACTTGTTATCTCGCTCTTCTTTTTTGTGAAAGTAGGGCAGGCGTATGAGCATTTTCAGGACCAGGAAGCGACGTTGTCTAATCGGTTGCAGGAGAATGTTTCTGGGGTGCGGGTGGTGAAGGCATTCGCCCGCCAGCAGTTTGAAACGGAGATGTTTGAGGCTGATAACCAGGAAAAATATCGGCGTGGACGGCGTTTAACGATGATGCACGCGCTGTACTGGCCATCTACTGATTTGATGAGCGGGGCGCAGCTGCTGATTGGCTATGTCATCGGGGCGCGACTGGCGATTGAGGGGACGATTACGCCTGGGGCGTATATCTCTTACGTGGGATTTTTGTCGCAGATTATCTGGCCGATTCGTAACCTGGGTCGGTTGATTGCGGATGTTTCGACGGGGTTGGTGAGTTACGGCCGTATCCTGCAAATTGTCCAGCAAGAGCGTGAACCGATCAGCGATGGCAAGCTGCGGACAGACCACCCGGTACGAGGCGCGGTGCGCTTCGAGCACGTTGACTTTACCTATGAAGGTGAAGAAGAGCAGGTGCTGCACGACATCACCTTTGCTGTGGAACCGGGCCAGGTGGTGGCGCTGTTGGGCGGCACTGGTTCTGGCAAAACCTCGCTGGTGAATCTGCTGCCCCGGTTCTATGAGTATACGGACGGCCGTATTCTCCTTGACGATGTCGAGTTAAAAACGTATCCGCGTGATTACCTGCGGCAGCAAATTGGCATTGTGATGCAGGAGCCGTTCCTGTTTTCGCTGTCGATTCGGGACAATATCACCTACGGTGTGACGCGTGAGGTGACGGAGGCGGAAATAGAAGCGGCGGCACGCGCTGCGGCCGTCCACGACGTCATTCTCTCCTTCCCGAATGGGTACGAGACGATGGTGGGTGAGCGCGGCGTAACGCTGTCTGGTGGGCAGAAGCAGCGCGTAACGCTGGCCCGGACCTTTTTGCGCAACCCGCGCCTGCTGATTCTGGATGACGCGACCTCTTCGGTGGATACCGAGACGGAGGCGGAAATCCGGGCGGCATTGGACCGGCTGATGGAAGCGCGGACGACGTTCCTGATTGCGCACCGGATTCAGAGCGTGATGGATGCGGATTTGGTGTTGGTGCTGGAAAACGGCCGTATTGTCCAACGGGGAACGCACGAAACGTTGGTGAACGTACCCGGTACGTACCAGCGCATCTACGACCTGCAATCCCGCATTGAAGATGAGCTGGAAGCAGACTTGTCCACCGTGGCGGTGAAGGGCAGCCAGAATGGGTACCACAAATTGCCGCAGGCGGGTGATTAAGTAAATCGCGAAAAGTTGCTTACAAGGCTGTGCGCTACCTGTGATTTACTTTCAGGAGAACAAAAAGCTCAAATAAGACGATTGTTTTAAAGGATTTTTTGTTCTCCACTAAAAAGCGTACAGACGTCGCATTGCGTAGAGACGTTGCACTGCAACGTCTCTACAAACAAAACGAGAAAATCTAATGTCTGAACATTATTTTGAAGAAGAAGAATTTGATAACGAGGTAAATGGCGAAACGGTGCGCCGCATTGTGCGGGTGGGCTTGCAGCATTGGCCGTTCATGGCGCTGTTTTTGGTTTGTATTACGGCCGTTTCGCTCATTGAAGCGTACTTTACCTATTTAACCAAGCAGATGATTGACGAAGGCATCATGGCACGTGACCTGGACCGGCTGTATGCCCTGGCAATGCAGTACGGGGCCTGGTTCCTGCTCTTTGCTGTGTTTGTGTTCGCCTTCATCCTGGCCGCAGGCTACCTGGGGCATCTGGTGCAGTACGATTTGCGCAAGCAGATGTTTGCCCATCTGCAAAAGCTGCCGCTTTCGTACTATAACCGCACGGCCGATGGCTGGATCATGTCTCGCGTGACGTCCGATGCCACCCGCGTGGGCGATCTGGTTTCTTGGGGTTTTCTGGATACGGCCTGGACCGTAACCAGCATCTTGACCTCAATCGGGTTCATGATGGCCATCAACTGGAAGCTGTCGCTGCTGGTGCTGGTGATGATTCCGGCGTTGTGGAAGGTGGCAATCACCTTCAAGCAGCGCATCCTGACAGAGTATCGCCGGGTGCGCAAGCTGAACTCCCGGATTACTGGCGCGTACAGCGAGAGCATTAACGGGGTGCGGGTGGTCAAGTCGCTGGGGCGTGAGCAGGAAAACCTGAGCCAGTTCAGCGAGCTGACCGATGACATGTACCAGGCATCCTACCGGGCGGCGTGGCTATCGGCCCTGTTTTTGCCAGCGGTGCAGTTGGTAAGCGCCAGCGGCATCGCGGCCGTGGTCTGGTTTAGCGGTTGGCAGTTTGAAGCGGGCGGCATGACGATTGGCGGTTTGCAAGCGTTCATCTCTTACGTCTCCTTCATGCTGTGGCCGATTCAGCAGATGGCGGCAGTGTATGCCAGCATGCAGCAGGCCGTTGCTTCTGGCGAGCGCATCTTCTCGCTGTTGGACACGGAGCCCGAGATTGTGGACGTGCCGGGGGCGTTTGATCCGGGCAGCATTCGCGGTGACATCGTGTTTGATGATGTCTCTTTCCATTACGAGGATGGCAAGCCGGTGTTGGAAAACTTCTCGCTGCGGATTCCGCAAGGGGAGACGGTGGCGCTGGTGGGGCCGACCGGTGCGGGTAAATCGACGCTGGTCAATCTGATTTGCCGGTTTTATGAACCAACTTCCGGCAAGATTTTGATCGACGGGCACGATTACACGCAGTTGACCCAACACGCAATCCAATCGCGGATTGGGATGGTGCTGCAAACGCCACACCTGTTCTCGGGTTCGGTGATGGACAACTTGCGATACGGCCGTCTCGATGCCACCGACGCTGACGTGGAGCAAGCGGCTAAACTGGCTGGCGCTCATGACTTCATCGCCAGGCTGGAGCATGGTTACCAGACAGAAGTGGGTGAGGGCGGCGTGCTGCTTTCGGTTGGTCAGAAGCAGCTAATCAGCCTGGCGCGGGCGATTCTGGCCAAGCCGGACATCTTTATCATGGACGAGGCGACGAGTTCGGTGGACACGCTGACGGAAGCGTTGATTCAGCAGGGGATGGAGGCGTTGATGAACGGCCGTACCAGCTTCATCATCGCTCACCGGCTGTCTACCATCAAAAATGCGGATCGCATCATGGTGATTGAAAATGGTGGTGTGTCTGAAATGGGCAGCCACTCAGAACTCATCCGTGCGCGCGGCCATTATTACAACCTCTACACCAAACAATTCCGCGACGAGCGGCAGAAGGTGTATGGGTTGGATGGCAGTGTGCCGGTGGCACAGTAATCGGTATGCCGTAAACGGTAATCGGTTTTCTTTTACCGATTACCGATCTACCGATAACTGATTACCGACTAAAGGACGGGATACAATGAATACGCAACAGAGTGAATTACGAGCAGTTTTGCAAGCGCTGGCGCTGCCGGTGTCGGGGCAACTGCGCCTGTATCCCAACGATGCCTGTAAAGTAAGTCGTTTGATACAGGAATTTGAACAATCTGAGCCGCGTTTTGTGGCTGGAACAGACTGCCTGACAAATGCGCAAAAAGAGGTGTTGGCTTCACTGCACCGCGATTTGCTGCGCGTTTGTCTGGATCACACCTGCACTGATGTGGCTTTGCGCCGCAGCGACGTGTGGCGGCGCGTTCGTCTGTTGGCACGGTCGGCGCTGCTGGCTTTTAACTGGCCGCTGGCGCTGCCGCCGCAGTTTGAACCAGCGGTGGTGTGCTAATGTGAAGAGGCAACGGTTGGAAACGGCCGTTGCTTTTTTTTTGATCACGCGAGATTTCAAAAGTTTTGCATTTGGACCAAATTGGGGAAGAGACTTTTGAAATCTTGTCAATTTGGAATCTAAATTTATAATGTTTATAAACTTTATAAGGTGATAAAAATGGAAAAACAAATTGGTACAACCTATTTGCGGCAAAAATTGACGGATGTGATTCAGGAAATCAAGGAAGAAAAGGCGACTTACGTGGTAGAAACCTTTGGTCGGCCACAGGTCGCCATTGTGGATTTGGATCAATACCAAAACTTTTTACGCTACCAGCAAGAACGGGCTGAATTTTTTGATTGGCTGAATGAAACAGCCGCAATTAATGCGGAACACAACAAGGATTTAACCGAAGCCGAAATTTTGGCGATTATTGAGCAAGCCCGGCAAGAAGTTTGGGAAGAGCAGCAAAGTAAACAATGAGCCTTCGCGTTGTCTTAGACACCAGCTCTTTGATAAGCTTTGTGCTTACCACCGGGGACATCATGAGCCAGATTGTTTTGCCTGGCGTACTGAGGAATTTGCTTTGATTACGTCATTGCAAACAAGGGCAGAATTGAATGAGGTACTCGATCGTCCCAAAATTCGGGCTTTGGCCAAAGAGCCGATTGAGCGCCTGCAACGAGAAGTCGCCAAATTTTCGCTTTTTGTTGACGGTGCAGACCAAATTTCTGGCGTATGCCGCGATCCGAATGATGACAAATTTTTTGGCGTGTGCCGTGGCAGGCAAAGCGCATTATTTGGTTAGCAGCGACAAAGATTTACTCGAACTAAAGCAGTACAAGGGTATTTGCATCTTGGTACAGGCACGTTTTTGATTGCCCTGCGGCTGGCCAAGCTCACGGTGGCCGAAATCAAGGCGACGTTTAGCCAGGCAACGCTGCGTACCATTCAGGAAAATGTGTGTATGGAAGAAAACGGCCGTAAAACTCACTACAGCCATCTCATCGTGAATTCAAAATCCGCGTTAAAAAGTAGACCTTGCTTAAAATGGGAGCCGCTTCCCAGCTTTCGGCCAGGCAGGGTGCGCCGCCTTCCTGGATGATGGCCGGGATGAGTTCCAGCGACCGCACGCCATCCGCATCCAGCCAGACGTTGAGCACGGCCGTTTCTGGCGGCCATCAATCTCAAACGCAAAATTCCCCAGCCCGTAGACAATCACCCCGCTGTTGTAAAAATCAATGCCCTGCAAAATGTGGGCATGGTGGCCGATCACCAACTTTGCTCCAGCATCAATGGCAGCCTGGGCGGCAGCGACCTGTGATTCAGAGGGTTCTTCGACGTATTCATAGCCGCTGTGCAGGAATGCACAATGACCAGATCGACCTGATCGCGAACGGCCGTTACGTCCGCAGTAACAATCTCCGGATCAGCCCAGGCCAGGCCGGGTGTGGTGTCGGTGGCGGTCAGACGGCCGTGTCAAACGCCGATCGCGCTTCGATAGGCACATTTACGTAGGCCAAAATGGCCAGCGACAGGCCGTTGATTTGGGTGATGTAAGGCGTGTGGGCGGCATCAAAATTGCTTCGCGCCAATCGGAGCGACGCCTTGCGCTTGCAGCAGCTCAATCGCTTGCAGCAGCGCCTCTGGCCGTAATCCATACCGTGATTGTTGGCCAATGACACGACATCGAAGCCCGCCAGCGCCAGCGCTTCGGCGGCGACGGGCGGGCGCGGAACGGATAGCTTTTGGCGGCTGGCTCGCCCAGCGTGCCCGTGCCGACTCCATGTTGCCCACGGTGATGTCCGCGTTTTGCAGCAGCGGCGCGACCTTGGCGAACGGATAGGCCAGGTTGCCGCCCTGAATCACGATCCCCAGGCCGCGATCCAGCATGATGTCGCCCACGCTGGCCAGATGGATGACGGGTTCGGGCGCGAGGCGGTTTGCAGGATGGGCAGCAGTTGATTGGCGGCGCTGTTTTCGGTTTGCAGCGTGAGGCGGTTGATGAAGGGTAATTGGCGTCGGTGGGGAAACTGCCGTCTACGCGCAAAGGTTTCCAGTCTGGGGTGAGTTCCGACCAGGGCAGCACCACGGCCAGCGCATGCCGTTGGCCAGAATCGCTTCGGCGTCGGCCTGGGGAATATCTTCCCACTCGGTGACAAACGGTACGGCCAGGACGATTGGCTCTTGCCAGACCAACTGTCCCGCGCCATTTTCTACCAGTTGGGCATCGGCGGGTTCCGTGGCAGCACGATTTGCCAGGTGCGGCTGGTGGTTGCCGCTGCCAACGCCTCGCTGACGGCGGACTGCCAGTTTCTGGCACGGCCAGGGTGAGCAGGGCGAGCGGCGTGGGGCAGGTGGAATTTCGGTGGGAACGGCCGTTGCCGTCGCTGCCGCTGGCGTGTTCGTGGCGGGAATGGGTGTGGGTGGGGCGGGTAACGTGCTGGTTGGTTGGGTCAGGGTCGGGGCGATGGTGGGAGCGGGTTGCTGGAAACGGCCGTTTGCCCACAGCCCATCAAAAATAAGTACCAAGAAGAAAAGAATGCTTCTCCCCGTGTCATTCCCGCGAAAGCTGGAATCCATTCTGGGTGTTGGTAGATTCCCGCCTGCGCAGGAATGACAGGTGTGGGATGAGCCTTAAAATCTGCGAAATCTGCGAAATCTGCGGATAAAATCCTTTCATGGGATGCAAGGCTCCGGTTGGTTGATGAGTTGGAATGCGGTCAGGTAGGTGCCTGAATCGTGCAAGAAGGTAGCCATTTCTCGCCGACGTAGCGGTAGTGCCACGGCTCGTAGAAAAAGCCGGTGAGTTCCTGCGCCCCGCGCGGGTAACTGAGGGTAAAGCCGTAGCGATGAGCATTTTCGGCTAGCCAGATGCCTTCGCTGGTTTGGTAAAAATAGGTGTGAAACTCAATGTCCTCAATGCCCACGATTTCTGCCAGTTCCGGTGAGCCAAAATCGAGGGTGGTGCCCAGTTGGTGCTCGCTGTGACCGGGGCGGGCGCTGAGAATGGCCGCGCGTTCTGGCTCCTCGCGGTTCCACTTTTCCCAACTGATTGCCTGGGCGGAATAGCTGCGGTAGCCGGACAAAATCCACGGCTGCAAGCCCGCGTTTTGCATGTCGGCAATCATCTGAATCAGCGGTCGAGCGCCACCTGACGGAGTTCGGTGGGGTAACCGAGGGTGACGTCCACCGGTAGGTAGTCGGTGAGCAGGTAAAATCTTGCAGGGCGTAGTCGCGGCTGAGGCCGTAGGTTTGGGTGACAATGGTGAACAGGTCATCCTGTGGCATTCGCGCGTCACACGGGCCGATGGGAGTGGCGGTTGGTGTAGGGGATGGGGTGACGGTCGGTGAGGCTGTGGCCGTTGCGGTGGGTTCTGGCGTGTTGGTGGGTTGTTGGGCAACGGCCGTTTCTCCCTCCACGGATGGCGGCGGCAAGGTTGGCGTTTCGACGGGTAAGCCGGTAGGGACGAGCGTGGGTAAGGGTGGGGGCAACACGGCCGTTTCCAATCCACAGCCTGCCAACAAAAACGTTCCTAAACAAAGCAGTAAAAATCTTTTCATCGCACCAGATTGTACCAAAAGCGGGTCAAATCGAAAATTGACAGAAAATGGTTTTCCCGTATAATATTCCGATAAATCTAAAAAAATACGAAAAATATCCAAAGAAATAAGATAAATAAAGAATGATTGACGAAATTGACGCCAGAATACTCGATCTTTTGCAAGCAGACGGCCGTTTATCCAACGCCGCCATTGCCGAACAGGTGGGGCTAACCACTTCCACCGTTTTTGAGCGAATCAAGAAGCTGGAAAAAAGAGAAATCATCCAGCGCTATGTCGCCGTGGTAGATCCACAAAAGCTGGGCAAGCCAATCACCGCCTTTGTCCGATTGATCATCGGCACCGCACCGGGCGAGGATTATGCCGCCTGCAAGCAGGATTTTGTGGCCCAATGCCTGGCAGAGCCGGACATTTTGGAGTGCCATTCGGTGGCGGGCGAGGAATGTTACATGCTCAAGGTGCGAGTGGCAAGCACTGGCGAGCTGGAAAAGCTGCTGGAGCGGCTGCGAAGCTATACGCTGGTGGCCAAATCGACCAGCAGCATTGTGATGTCTACCTTTAAAGAAGAGTTGCGCGTTACGACCGAGGGAGGTGTGGCGTGATGAATCAAACTGAGCGACAAGAAAAGATGGCGCTGTACGGCCGTGCTTACGAATTGCTAACCGCAGCGCTGGAACGATTTCCGCGTGAGATGTGGCAGTATCGCTCGGCGGTGGACGACTGGACGATTCATGAAATTGTTGTGCACATCACCGACAGCGAGGCGAATAGCTACGTGCGCTGCCGCCGTTTTATGGCGGAACCGGGTGAAACGCTGATGGCCTACGATGAAAATCAGTGGGCCAAATCGCTAAATTATCATGCGCTGGATGTGGATACGGCCGTTTCCCTCTTCAAATGGCTGCGGCAAAGCTCCTACGAACTGATCCAGACCGCGCCTGACGGCGTCTGGCAAAACATAGCGTACCACCCCGAAAGCGGCCAAATGACCTTCGACGATTGGCTGGAAACCTACAGCCGCCATGTTCCTGCCCACATCGCCCAAATGGAGCGCATTTACGCGGCGTGGGAGCAGGCACAGAAATAAGTGAGGAGTGAGCATGCTCACATGCGAACGGGCATTTGAGTACGTTTAGCTTCTAATAAATATTCCGCAAGGAATGGATCGATTGGCGGTGACCGATCGGTTATAAATTTGGGAGTAAACCCCCTCTCTAACTCTCCCCCACAGGGGGAGAGAACTATCTCACTCTCCCTTTGGGAGAGGGCTGGGGAGAGGGTAAATTCAACAACAGGAACTGTAATGAAACTCAAGAACTTTTTGCTGCTAATCTTTCTGGCTGCCTTGTGGGGGCCGTCTTTCTTATTCATCAAAGTAGCGGTGGCCGAGATACCACCCATTACGCTGGTTTTGGGGCGCGTGGGGATTGCGGCCGTTTTGCTCACCGTTTTTTTGCTGGTGCAGGGCAAATCATTGCCGCGTTCGCGCACTGTGTGGCGGCATTTGGCGGTGATGGGGCTGATTCACAACACCATTCCTTTTGTGCTGTTTGGCTGGGGCGAGCAGTACATTGACAGCGCTTTGGCCTCGATTCTCAACGGCACGACGCCGCTGTTCACGATCATCATCGCCCACTTTTTTGCCACCGATGACCAGCTGACCCCGGCAAAGCTAACCGGCATACTCGTTGGGTTTGCCGGGTTGATTTTGCTCATCACCCCCTCTTTTGGGGATGGCATGCAGGGCACAACCTTGGGATTGCTGGCCGTGGCGCTGGCAGCGGTGCTGTACGGCGTGGCGATTGTGTACACGCGCAACAATTTGCGCGGGCTGCCGCCGCTGGTGGCTCCGGCCGGACAGATGATTCTGGCTTCGCTCTATTTGCTGCCGCTCTCTTTGCTGTTGGAACGGCCGTATACGCTTTCATTTCCGTCTTTAACGGCCGTTGGCTCGATGCTGGCGTTGGGGGTGTTGGGAACGGCCGTTGCCTTTGTGGTCTACTATCGCTTGCTGGAAACCGCACCCGCCAGCTACGTCTCGATGACGACCTACATCATCCCCGTGTTTGGCGTCATTTTGGGCGTGTTGGTGCTCAAAGAGCAGCTTACCTGGCACGCTTACGCTGGTTTTGCCCTCATCCTGCTGGGCGTGATGATTGTGAATGGGTTGCTGAAGTGGGGTGGGAAACGGCCGTTTACCTTAGCGCGTCCTGCTGAAAAATCTTTATAACTTGTGCGAGGGTGATTTTGTGGGGAAACGGCCGTTTCAACTGGTCTTGGCGCGAACAGAACTGCTTAGGGACGAGTAAGCAATTCACCTGGCGCATCTTTTGCTGAGGATTGTGAATGGTTGCTGATGTGGGGTGGGAAACGGCCGTATGTTTTGGGGGAATGTGAGGAACGGCCGTCTAGCGAATGCCTTGAGGAGGGCTTAAAAGCGCCACCTCAAGGTTTGGTTAGGCTTCTGTGCTATTTTGACTGCTCAAGAGACCTGTGTACAAGCTAAACCTCGGCATTGAAAATGTAGCGGTAGAACTTCCATGCACCTTCGATTTTCTTCACTACAAATACCTCACGATTACCTTCAGAACCTTTGGGCACCTGCCCCTTCGGTACAATGGTACCACTAGACCGCGTGCGAACGAAGCCAAGGTTGTCGCCCAGTTCAATCTCCAAAATCTCGAATTCAACATCGAAATCGAGTTTTGTCAGGAAATCCGCATAGAGTGCCACAATGTGTTCTTTGCCCGTTGCAGTGGGGAAAGGTTGACCGATGAAGACCGCATCATCGGCGTATACGCTTTTAACCAAATCCACATTCGCTTCGTTCAGACTGCGTTGATAGGTTTGTAATAAGATTTGAATTTCTTCGTTCATGTTTTTTACTCCTTATCTGTTGATAGTTTCCGATTTTTTTTCTTGCTGCACGTTTTCAGCAAGACCAGTGTGGTCGCACAAGAACAATATTCGTTATTTTTTATTGACTTCGCTTCTTCTGTTCTGATGAAAGAGATTAGAATAATTGTCTTCGTGACGAAGACAATATAGAACAAAAGCGGGCGAGCAACCAATAAGGTAGTTTAAGGAAAAGCCTTAATCTATCTTAAGATTCGGACATTTTTTTACGAATGACGCTGAGATATTCGGGGGTTATACCAAGGAATGAGGCTATTTGTACATTTGATATGCGTTTGACAAAATGGGGATAACGATTTATGAAGTCAATATATCTTTCTTCTGCAGTTGAACTGATATTTTGCATAACTCTTCTTTGATAACTAACCAATTCATCTTCCGTGAAGACTCTAAATATCCTGTTGAACTTTGGGTAGTCCACAAACAAACTTAATTGGTCTATTTTTTTGATTTGAAGTACGACTGAGTTTTCCATCGCTTCAATATAAAATTTGCTAGGTTCTTCACTGTGAAAACTGGCAATATCTCCAATCCACCAGTTCTCAATAGCAAACTGAAGGTTATGTTCTTTTCCATCATAATCTAACATATACATTCTAAAACATCCTTCAACCACGAATGTGTTTAGTTTGCATACATCTCCCGCTTGCAGAATAAATTGCCCTCGCTTTACTCGTTTTTCGGTAAAACTCTTTCGCACAGCTTTCTTTTCTTCAGCAGATAGGATGAGGTAATTATTAAAGTAAAATATGAGTGATTCTATATGCATTTTTGATCACATAGCTTTTTCATGCACACCTGACAATGTATTATGCTGCATCGGTATAGTTTGATTCTGAATTTGCTATGATAAGCTCTTTGGCGTAGAACTTTTGAATAGTATTTTACGCATAAGTTCAACATCTGGACTGTTTTCGTCGCAGTTTACTCGGCCAAAATATTGTTGATTTCGTTTACTTCTTCTGCCGTAAGCTGCCAGTCGGCGGCTTTGGCGTTTTGCTGCAAATGTTCCAGCCGCGTCAGGCCAGAGATGACGGAGCAAACTTGCGGCTGGGCCAGCAGCCAGGCGTGGGCCAGTTCGGCCATCGTGTGCTCGCGTTCCTGTGCCCAGGTGGTGAGCTTTTCTACCTTCGTGTAGTTGGCGTCCGTCATGTAAGCTTGCACGTACTGGCTCGATTCGCCCCGCGACCCTTCCGGCGCGCCTGCTTCGCGGGTGTATTTGCCCGTGAGGAAGCCACCCGCCAGCGGAAAGTAGGGAATAAAGCCGACGTTTTCCGCCTGACAGTAGGGAATCACCTCTTTTTCCACCTCGCGCTCCAGCATGTGGTAATGCGACTGCACCGTCACAAACCGCGACCAGCCGCGCATGTCCGCCAGCATATTGGCTTGGGCCAACTGCCACGCCGCGTACGCCGACGCGCCGATGTAGCGTACCTTGCCGCTGCTCACCAAATCGTCCAGCGCCCGCATTGTCTCCTCGATGGGGGTGAGCGGGTCCCAGCGGTGCATCTGGTACAGGTCGATGTGGTCCGATTGCAGGCGGCGCAGGCTGGCTTCCACGCCGTTCATGATGTGGTAGCGGGACGCGCCGTAATCGTTCGGGCCGTCGCCGACTTTGAAGTACACCTTGGTCGCCAACACAAACTTATCCCAGCGCCCTTTGAGGGCATGACCCAGCGTTGTTTCCGAGTCGCTGCCCGTGTACACATCGGCCGTGTCAATGAAGTTGATGCCCAAATCCAAGGCGGCGTCAATCACGTCATTCACGCCTGCCTGATCCACTTTACGGCCGAATTGATTCGTGCCCATGCCAATGACGGAAACGCGCACGCCTGAGTTGCCTAGTTGTCTGTATTCCATGAGTTTCTCCAGTTTGATTGTGTGAATCACTTGAGGAGAAAGCATCCTCAGATGCGGCTCGTTTAGACCCGTTCGGATCTGAGGATGCTCACTCCTCGGTTGAAATTATCGCTAAAATGGCACGCGGTCGTCGCCGACGCGGCGGGTGATGCGTCGCTCGTCCAGGTGCTCTAGCAGGCCGATGGCGTACTTGCGGCTGGTGTCCAGCAAATCGCGCACGCCCGCGGCGTTGAGGCTGCCCTTGGCTTCCAATTCGGCCACCAGTCGAGCGATGAGCCGTGCGTAGGTGACCTGATCGTACACCACGTCGGCCGAAATGGGTTTCAGCTGGCCTAAATCCACCAGGGCAAAGTAGACGTCTTCGCCAACGGCCGTTTTACTCTCTTTCACGCTGGGCGAATTGATTCCCAACCGGCTGAACTCGCGCAGCAAGGCATCAATTTTGGCCTGCTGTTGGGGCGAAAAACGGACCGCGTGCCCCGGCGCGTGCACCAGCGTGCCTGCCTCAGTCAGTAAATTTTCGGCAGCGGCTTGAGCCATGAGCGGATTAAAAACGGCCGCTTTCAACTTCAACCGGCTGCGCAGCTCCTCGCGGGGAATGCCCAACCGCAGCGGGTAACTTTTGTGGAAATCGGCCACTAGTTGGGTGAGATGGCTCACCAGCGTTTGCCAGCCTGCCTGGGAAATGATCTGCTGCTCCAGTCGCACCACCTGCCCAGTTTCGATGAGTTCGGTGAGGGTGGCAACGGCCGTTTCTCCATCCAACCCCACCGTTTGCAGCAGATTTTGCTCCGAGGTGGGTTCTAAGCGACGCACGGTTTGCAGCAGCAGCTCGGCGGGTGTGCCCTGCGCCAATGTTTTGAGCCGCGCCACCGTTTCCGGGCGGAAGCGGCGATGGCGGCGGCCCGGATGCGGATCGAGTACACGCCCGCCGCCGATCGTTTCACCGGGAGACGGCCGTCTTAAAATAAAGCGATCCCCACGCGTGATGGCTACCGGTTCGGTAGTGGCCAATTGTAGCCAGCCGGTTTGCCCCGGCTCGATGCGCTCGCTGCCCAGTACGCGCACCCGCGCCAACAGCTCCGCTGCGCCGACGAACAGTTTGACGGTGCTGTTGTGCTTCAGCGGCTTGGTGGCGCCGGGCAAATGGCGGTAGGCTGCGTCGAACAAGATCGTATTGCCAATCACCCCCGGCGCGGCGACGATGTGGCCCCGCGCCAGATCATCTTTGTCCACGCCCGTCAGGTTGATGGCCACGCGGCTGCCGGGGCGGGCCACGTCCAGCTTGGTTTTGTGGGTTTGCAGGCCGCGAATGCGCCCTTTCAGCCCGGTGGGTTGAATTTCTACGGTGTCGCCGAGGTGGAAACGGCCGTCTATCAACGTGCCCGTCACCACCGTGCCAAAGCCGGACAGGGTGAAAATGCGATCGATAGGGAGTCGAGGACGGCCGTTGTCGGGGCGTGGCGGCGCATCGGCCAACTTTTGCCACAGCACTTGCTTCAGCTCAGCAATGCCCGCACCCGTTTTGGCCGAGACGGGCATGATGGGTGCATCTGCCAGGACGGTGCCTTGCAGCGCCTCGCTCACGTCCAGAGTCACCAGCTCCAGCCAATCTGGATCATCTGCCACCAAATCGGTTTTGGTGAGGGCCACCACGCCGCCGCGCACCTCCAGCAAATCCAGAATGGCCAGATGCTCTCGCGTTTGCGGCATCACCCCCTCATCGGCGGCAATAACAAACAAGGCCACGTCGATGCCGCCCACGCCCGCCAACATGTTCTCAATGAAGTCGCGATGCCCCGGCACGTCCACCACACCCACTTCGGCCTGGTTTTCGCCATCGCCCAGTTGAAGCCAGGCAAAGCCGAGGTCGATGGTCATTTCACGCGCTTTTTCTTCTGCTAAACGGTCGGGATCAATGCCGGTGAGGGCTTCTACAAGGGTGGATTTGCCGTGGTCTACGTGCCCGGCGGTGCCAATTACATACATTTACAGATTTTTGGGATTGGCCACAGAGGGCACAGGGGATTGAGAGCTTTTTCTCTTTTTCCTCTGTGCTCTCTGTGGCAAAAATTTAATCAAACTCTTCGCGCACGGGCACCAAGGCGGGCTGGCGGCGGCGGTTGGGGTTTTGCTGGATCGCTTTTTCCACTTCTTCCAGCCACATACGTGGGAACTGTTTGAGGGCATCGGCTTGGGCTGTTTGCACGCGCCAAAGCAAATCTTTTTCTTGTTCCAGCTTTACGATTTTTTCGTCGATCAGGTCAATCATCTCACGAATTTCTCTTTCGTGACGATTGAAGGTGTTCCATCGCTGCTCTGTGTCTACCGATTGGCTTTTCCAGCGCTTATCATTTTCATGACGGAAATCGTCCCAGCGGGATTGCATGCGGCTGGTTTCCACACGCAATATCTCGTTGGCTTCGCGCTGCTGTTTTTCCAGCTCTTCTTGCCAGCCACTGAGCGTTTGCACGGCCATTTTGGCTTCTTTGTACATGTCGGAGAACTTGATGAACTCTTTGTTGAACTGCTCGATGGTGTCCTGCTGTTCTTCCAGTACGCGCCGCCAGCCTTCCAGCCGCTGGTTGCGCTCGTATTCGCCGATTTGGATTTGCTCCATCCAATTTTTGGTGCTTTCTTGCACCTGATTTTGCTTTTCGGTAATGCTGCCCATACTGGATTCCAAACGTAAAATGGTGCTGTTGGCTGTGTCCAGTCGCGTAAAGATATGCTCCCAGCGTTTGTTCATTTCGACAAAGTTGGTTTGAATTTCAGAGATGTTGCGGTTGTTGAGTTTTTCTTTTTCTTCCAGAAAGGAAAAATTGCTGTCCCAATTTTCCATCCGATTCCGTAGGTTATCCAGCTGGGTTTTCTGCTGGCCAATCAGGTTAGCCAGACGAGATTCTTCGGCAACACGCAGTTCCATTTCATTTTGCAGTTTGGGCACCTGGCCGATATCTTTGCGCAGCTCGGCCATTTCACGGGTGCTGGCTTCTTGCTCTACGCGCCGCAGCCGGTCCATTTCCGCCTCAGACTGAATGCGCCGTTGGTCGTACTGCTCAATGAGCTGTACAACTTCATCTTTGAATTGGGCGAGCTGCAAGTCTACTTTGGGAATACGGCCGAGTTGGGCGTTGGTGCTAGAAAGCTGACGTTCCAAATCCTGGATGCGCTGCTCGCGTCCGGCAATCTCTCGCTCTTGCAAGACGAGCTTTTGCTCTAGCTCGGTAATTTTGCGGGTTTGTTTGCGTCGCTCTTCGTCTAGCCAGTCTAGGCGACTTTGCAAATCTTTGATTGCCTGTTCGGTGGCCGCGGGTGTGCCGTTGGTTGCCATACCTGTTCTCCTGGGTTTTTATCCGCAGATTGCGCAGATGCGATTGCACATTTTTTTTGAATGCTTGCGAAGCATTATAGCTTGGGCAGGGCAACTGGGCGAGTAAGGCGTGAGGGTATTCAGTAAACAGTAATCCGTAAACCGTTCACCGATGACTGTTTACCGATAACCGATTACTGAAGGTATAATCGCGCCATGCATATTGGAATTGACGTTCGCCTGCCGTTTTACCAGATGGGGGGCATTAGCCAATATATTTTGCACTTGCTGCCTGCCCTCGCCGCGTTGGATAGTGAGAACCAGTATTCGCTGTTTCACTTGGGACGAGACGGCCGTTCCTACACGCCCCATGCCGCCCCCAACTTTCAGCGCAAAAATGTCCACACCCCCAGCCACCACAAGTTAGAGCGGTGGGCGCTGGGGCTGGAACTGCTGCCGCATCGGCTGGACGTGCTGCACAGCCCGGATTTTATTCCGCCGCAGTGGGGTGGCCGCCGCAAAGTCATCACCGTTCACGACTTGAACTTCATCTTTTACCCGCAGTTCCTGACGCAAGCCAGCATGGCGTATTACGCCAACCAGATTGAGCGAGCGGTGCAGGTAGCCGATCATATTTCGGCGGACAGCCACGCCACGCGGCATGATTTGATTGAGCAATTGCACGTGCCGCCGGAGAAGATCACGACGGTGCATTTGGCGGCAAATCCACTGTATGAGAGGGAGTATGAGGAAACGGCCGTATCCGCCACACTCCAAAAACACAATCTCCCCCGTGACTTCATCTTGTTTGTGGGCACATTAGAGCCGCGCAAAAACCTGCCCTTCCTCATCCGCGCCTACGACGAGCTGCTGCAACAGGGCGAGATTGACGTGCCGCTGGTGTTGGTGGGCGGCAAAGGCTGGCTGTTTGAAGAAGTGTTCACTACGATTGATGAGCTTGGTTTGCATGATAAAGTCCGTCATCTGACGGGCATTTTTGACGAGGAGCTGGCTCATTTTTACCACGCCGCTGGGGTGCTGGTAACGCCCTCGCACTACGAAGGCTTTGGCCTGCCCGCGCTGGAGGCGATGCACTGCGGCTGCCTGGTCATTGTGAGCAATCGCGGGTCGTTGCCAGAGGTGGTGGGGCAGGCGGGCATGCAGCTGCCGTTGGACGACGAGGTGGTCTGGACCGACGCCCTACGCCGCGTTCTCACCGATTCTGCCCTGCGCCAAAAGATGATTACCCGCGGACATGACCAGGCGAAAACATTCACCTGGCAAAAAGCGGCCCAAATGACTTTAGAGATTTATAAGGATGTTGTTTAATCATTTACCCTCACCCCAGCCCTCTCCCTACGAGGGAGAGGGGGCCAGAATTCCCTCCCCCTGTCAGGGGGAGGGTTAGGGTGGGGGTGCTTTTTCCGTATGAAAGTTTTACTGCTGACACCACAACTACCTTACCCGCCGCACCAGGGAACCAGCCTACGCAATTTCCACATCATTCGTGGCCTGGCGCAGGCGTGCGAGGTGTCGCTGCTGAGTTTTTTGGAGCCGGGGCAGTCGGTGGTGGCGGAGCAAATTGGGCCGCTGGCGGAATTGTGCCAGCGCATCGAGACGGTGCCCGTGCCGCAGCGCACGATGGGTATGCGCTTGCAGCAGCTTTTGGCTACCCGCCGCCCGGACATGGCGCACCGGCTGTTTAGCCCGGCGTTCACCGCCCAGCTTTTACAAATGCTCCAGGTGGATGATTTTGACATTGTGCAAATTGAGGGGATTGAGCTGGCGCGGTATCTGCCAGCAGTTCGCCAGGGCAGCCCGGGCAGCAAGATTGTGTTTGATGACCACAATGCGGAAACGGAGCTCCAGCGGCGCAACTTTTTGACCGATTTGGGCCAGCCGCGTCGTTGGGTGGCGGCGGCGTATTCGGCGGAGCAGGTGCGGCGGCTGCGCAAATTTGAGCGGTGGGTGTGCCAGCAGGCGGATTGGGTTACGGCCGTTTCCCACCCCGACAAAGTTCATCTGCAAAAATTGGCGGGCGACAAGACTCCCATTACCGTCATCCCCAACAGTTTGGACGTGCCGCAGTTCCAGCTGGAAGCGGCGGAGGTGATTCCCAGCGACATTGTGTTTAGCGGCAAGATGGATTACCGGCCAAACGTGGATGCGGTGCTTTGGTTTGTGGCTGAGGTATGGCCCAAAATTCGGCAGGAGCGGCCGTCTACCACCTTCACCATCGTCGGCCAAAAGCCCCACGCACGGCTGGAGCGGTTAAAAAATGAACCCGGCATCACGCTGACCGGCTGGGTAGACCGCGTGGAGCCATACCTGGCGGGGGCGAAGGTGTTTGTGCTGCCGTTTCGCGTAGGCAGCG
Source organism: Ardenticatenaceae bacterium (assembly GCA_020634455.1). Lineage (GTDB taxonomy): Bacteria > Chloroflexota > Anaerolineae > Promineifilales > Promineifilaceae > Leptofilum. The sequence goes on from JACKBQ010000002.1 coordinate 1,174,724, forward strand.
GGACACGCTTGAAATTGATTGAAGCGATGGCGGCGGGGAAAGCTATGGTGAGTACGGCCGTTGGCGCAGAAGGTTTTCCGGTGGCGCACAATCGGGAGCTGTTGCTGGTGGAGGATGGTGTGGGGTTTGGAACGGCCGTGTTGCACCTGCTCAGCCATCCCGACGAGCGACAGCGACTGGGGCAAGCGGCGAAGCAGTTTGCTCAGCAATACGATTGGCGTGTGGTGGTGCCTAATTTTTTGGCAATTTATCAGGAATTGAAGAAGTAAGCTCCAGGCAGTGTTTCCATATTGATGCGTAGAAAAATAGAAGAAAGGCTTTGTGCGTTAGCCTCTCTGCACATACTTTTTTATAGTCATGAGAAATTGTTCAGTTTTGCCAAGACAGCAAGTTCGATATTATTTTGCTGAATGACTTCGTTCCAGTTGTGATATTTTGCTGGCGGTTCGTATTGGTAGGTTTGAGGATTGTAGGTTCCAGAGATACCCGTGAGTACGGCCGTTACATCCGTTGCCGCTCCCTTCACCCCATCATCGGTGGCCCGTGAGCCCACGTAAAAATCGTTGCCCGGCCAGGAAACATGGTCCCAGGCCACCACGCTAACCAGTTCGCAGCTACTGAAGTCGTCGCCGGATTCGGCGTAGGTGGTGGGATGGCAGAGCTGGGGCTTGTGCTGGTTGCCGTGGGTTAACGGCCGTACCATAAAGCTCATATTCCCAATTTCATACCGCTCATTCTGGCATTCGTTGTACGGATCGTAATAAACGGCGCGAATATGGCTGAATTTGGCGGCGTGTTTACGCAAAAATGCCAGCAGCATACGCTTGAGAATTTCCCCCAACTCCCCCTGAAATGGTCCGGAAAACATGCCGCAGCCCAGCCCCGGCACGGTGATGAGCGCCTGCTTGCCTTGCTGCTGCATTTGTTCATTGATGAACAAAAAGCCGGGCAGGAGTCGCCGTTCGTAGAGGCGGAAGTAGGCGTCTTCGTCAATTTGGCCATTGTTTACAATTTCTTGCCAATCGGCGGGGGTGTGGGAACGGCCGTTCCTTAACAGCGCCCCTGCCACAAACAGCAGCCAGCCCGTAAAAGGTGGCTGGTGAACATCGGGGTGCGTGTGACGGCCGTTGTCAAAAAAGGTTACAGGCGCGGCAATGCTGATGTCCCCCAGCAGCCCTAGTTCCATCAGATTCCAGTCTGAGCCATCCCCAACGACGGCGCTTTCAGCAAAGATTTGTGGTTTTTTGGTGCGGACGAGCTGCTCCAGAAAAGATTCAACCGTGAGCAATGCCAAATCCAGCTCAGCCAGCTTTTCTTGGAAAAAGCGCCCTGGTTTGCCGCCAACCTGAAGCATCTCCAAATAGCTGCGGGCGCGCTGATAGCTGGCCTGACTGAGTACCGTTTTATAGTTGGGCTTCATTTACACCAGGCCGTTAATGGAACGCAGATTTGCCTGACGCCCCTGATTAGGAAAATCAGGCTAGTCTGCGTCCTGTGCTCAAGCAATGTTCGGTTCTTTGGGGCAATGGGTCAGCGGAACCAGCCCGTCTTCCGTCATGAGCGCGGTTTCTTCCAGGCGAATGCCGATCCCTTCGGGCAGGTAGCAGCCTGGCTCGATGGTGACAACCATCCCAACTTCCAACGTGTCCTCCTCCGAAGCGCGGGGCGAGAAAAATGGATCTTCGTGGATGTCCAGCCCCAGGCCGTGACCAAGCCCGTGACCAAAATGCTCGGCGTGGCCTGCGCGGGCGAAGACGTCGCGGGCCAGAGCATCTACTTCTTTGAGGTTCATACCCGGTTTGGCCTGGTCGAAGACGGCCGTTTGCGCCCGCAGCACCAGTTGATAAATCTCAAAATAACGCACCGACGCTTTTTCTCCCAGATAAAACGAGCGGGTCATGTCGCTTTTGTAGCCGTCCACCTGCGCCCCCATGTCTATGATGAGCGCGTCGCCTGTTTGTAGGCGGCGGCTGCCGGGATGGTGGTGCGGCAGCGGGCTGTTGCTGCCGCCCGAAACGATGATGTCGAACGCCAAGGCATCGGCTCCGGCCTGGCGCAGTTCTTTTTCCAGTTCCCAGGCCAGGTCGCGCTCCGTCATGCCGATGTGGGCCAGTTCCGGGACGCGGGCCATAACGGCATCGGTGATGGCGCACGCTTTTTGGATCGCTTCTATTTCAACGGCCGTTTTTACCATGCGCATTGGTTCTACCGTTTTTTCCAGGCCAACCCAGAGCACCTCTTCCATCTGGATAAGCTCATCCATCTGCGTGAGCGTGGTGTGTTTGGCCTCGATGCCTATCCGGCTCACGCCCGCTTCTGCCAGAAAATGGCGGCTGTCTTCCAGCGTGCGCTGGTGCTTGAACAGGGCGAAGTCTGGCGCTTCACGCATGGCCTGGGTGAAATAGCGAAAGTCCGTAGCGATGAGCGCCTTGTCGGCCGTAATGAGTAGCTGGCCGTTGGAGCCAGTGAAGCCGCTGAGCCAGCGCCAGTTGGTGGGGCTGCTGATGAGCAAGCCGTCTACGTCCCACTCGGTTAATTTTTGGCGAACGGCCGTAATTCGTTCCTGAAAAATAGATAGTTGTGACACCGCGTGTTCTCCAAGAAAAGGAAAAATCAAAGATTACGCAGATTTACCAGATTTTTTAATCTTTTCAATCTGCGTAATCTTTGATTATTAGATAAGGTTTAATTCCGTCTCAAAAATGGCGCGCAAAATGGCGACCATGGTGGCATACGTCGGGTCCATGCCAAAGTAAGAGAGGTTTTGTGAGCCAAGATTTTTGCCCTTGCTGAATGGCGTATCTGACGCATAGTGCAAAATGCCGACGGGGAAGGGGCTGTTGTACAAATTCACCAGCTCGTTGGACGGGTGCCGCTTGGGGCGCACCATCTCGTAAATGCCGCTGAGGTATGGTCCGGCCTCCATCTCCATGTCGGTATACCCTTCCTGGTAAAAGACGGACATGTACCCTTCGTTTTGCAGGAAAGTGCCGGGAACGGTGATTGCCTTCTGGTTGTCCATAACGGTGCCATACACCAGGTAGGGAGCTACGTCGTCAGCGGCGAAGCAGTTGTCGAAGAGGTAGGTGTTGAGCGAATGCTCGTCGTGGACCACGCTGGGGATCATGACGTCGCCGATACGGCCGTTTAACGTCGCCGCCTTGCCCATGATGTACACCCCGCGCACCTCAGCGATGTTCCGGGCAATTTCCGTCAGCACCTGGTAGGCAGCCATCCCCAGCGGGTAATCCACGTTGACGATGATTGCGTTGCTCTGCTTCAGCCGTTCGAAACCGGGCACACACAGCCGGTCATCCATTTTTTCCAGATTGATGCGTTTGAGCGGGATGATCTGCACCTCAATGTCGAAGGCGTGCTCGCTGGGAATCCGAATCAGGCCGATATCTCGCTCCATTTCCAGGCGAGAAACGGTCACTTCCGCGTCGGTCTGCTCCAGCTTTTTGAGCGCGTAATACAAGAAGTTTTCTCGGCTGCTGGGCACATTGCGCTCTAAAATGTCGTGGTATTCCTGGCGCAAATCGTCGGAACCGTTGTCACGAATGTAGGCGTGGATTTGCTCTTCGATGTGCAAAGCGTAGCCGCTGAGCAGGTTGGGCAGGCTGTGGGTGTTGCTGGAAACAAAGTAGACGGGCTGATCCGGCATGAAGATGTCCGGCAGGTGCCGCTCCACGTTGCGCCACCAGCGGCGGGTGGCCCGTTTGTAATCGGCCAGCGAACCAGCCAGCGAGCGAATGGAGATTTCTTGCTTGGTCTGGGCGATGTTGAGGAATTTTTCGGCCGTTTTTGCCCCCCAGACTTGAATCAGTCGCCCCAAATCTTCTGCCGGGATTTCGGTCATACTGGCCAGGCGCACCAGGCTGTTGCCCGTGGGAATGCCCCCTTTGCTGTCTCGAATGCGCTCCAGCTCCTTGATGATATTTTCCTTGTTCAGCAGGTAACGCAGCTTCCGTCGCTCAATCTGGTAGGCGACGAGGATGGGTACCAGATCGTCAATGTCTGAGCGGCTGGCGATGTAGACCGCTAACTGATCCTTGCCATCGAAAAAGCTGCGCCGACGGCGACCGGGGGCGCTCACCTGCTCCCAACTTTCAACTTTGCGGAAGCCATGCTGGGCAAACACCTGCTCGGACTGCCCCATGATGATTAGCCGCAGTCGGTCCAGGCATTCTGGCATGCGCAGGATGGCGTAGATGAAGGCGGCCATGTCGGGTTGCGGCTCGTCGGCGGCCACGTGCAGGGCGGAGTTCATCCGTTTGTGCGCTTCGATGAGGGTTTTGATTTGCACCTCGCGACTGCTGCGCAGCAGGGAGTAGTAGGTGCGGAGGTAGAGATTAATTTCTTCGTTGCCGGAAGTGGGTACGGTTCGGTCCATATTATTTTGTGGGAGATTGGTTGGGGAAATTTGTAATCAGGTAATTAAGTAATTGGGTGATTTGCTTACAATTACTTAATTACTCAATTACTCAATTACCCTTGTATGTGAATAAAGCCTGTGCCAGTCGTGACATGGCCGATGGGTACGGCCGTTTCGCAATGCGCCATAAAAATATCCACCTGATCCGCAGGCAAAGCCACCAGCAGGCCGCCGGACGTTTCCGGGGTCATCAGCATATCCTGGACGAGCTGGCTGACGCCGGGGCCAAATTGGGCCCACGGGCCAAAATAGTCCAGGTTGCGCCCCATACCGCCGGGGAATGCGCCCGCCGCGCCGTAGCGCAGTGCGCCGGGCAGCCAGGGCAGCGCCTCCAGCTGAATGTGGAAATCCACTTTGGCCAGGTGCGCCATCTCATGGGCGTGGCCAATGAGGCCAAAGCCGGTAATGTCTGTGAGGCTGTGGGCGTTGGCCAGCTGGGCGGCTTCGGCGGCGGCTTTGTTGAGCGTTTTCATGGAGGCAACGGCCGTTGCCACATCCGCCTCATCCGTGATGCCATTTTTAAGCGCGGTGGTCACCACGCCCACGCCCAACGGCTTGGTCAGCAGCAGCACGTCGCCGGGATGTGCGCCGCCCTTGGGCTTTACGTTGTCCGGGTGGATGATGCCGGTGACGGCCAGCCCATACTTTGGCTCTTTGTCGTTGACGCTGTGGCCGCCAGCGATGACTGCGCCCGCTTCAGCTACTTTTTCCGCCCCGCCGCGCAAAATTTCGCTCAGCACGTCCATGCCCAGGCTGTCTGGGAAGGCGACGAGGTTGATGGCAAACAGCACCTGCCCACCCATCGCGTAAATGTCGGACATGGCGTTGGCGGCGGCAATCGCGCCAAAGTCGTACGGATCATCCACGACAGGCGGGAAGAAGTCGGTGGTGTTAATGATGGCTTGCTGATCGTTGATCTGGTAAACGGCCGCATCGTCCGCTTTGGCCAAGCCCACCAGCAGCTCCGGGTAATCTTCCGGTTTGAACAGTTTGCGCAGGGGCGCAATCGCTTGAGCCAGGTCCCCCGGCCCCAGTTTAGACGCTCAACCGGCGCAGCTGGCGTAGGACGTCAGCCGGATTTGTTTGGCAGTGGTCATGGTGCTTCCTTTGTTACTTTTGCAAAAGGAGACTGGAGATAGGAGATTAGAGATTGGTTGCAAAATCTCCAATCTCTAATCTCCAATTCTTCAATTCTTCAATCTCCCCAATTTATTGGTTAAAGATGAGCGAAAGTATACCGGATGCCTATGACCATGCAATGCAGCTCCGTTTCAATTGACGGGCGGTTTTCACGAACCTATAATGGCCTGCACTATGAAATTTTCATCGTATGGATAGCTGATGAGTAGACAAACACCATTCCAAAAATTTGAAGCGTTGGCGCAGCAGCTGGTTGAAGGGAGCTTTAATCGGTTCTTTGGCGGGAACGTGACGCTGTCTGAGGTGGCGACGGCGCTGGCGCGTACGGCCGAAAATGAGGCTGTGAACCAGGTTGTGCCTGCCCAATACGAAATTCGCCTCAATCCGGCGACGTTTGACAAGCTGGTCAAGAGAGAACCGGAAGCAATCGCGCAGCTTGGCGAATACCTGAAAGCGTTTTTGCGGCAAGCGGGGCTAACCATTCCGCGCTCGCCCCACCTGACGTTGATGGCCGATCCTGACATGGAGCTGCGAGCGGTGCAGGTGCGGGCTGTGGATGAGGCACGGCCGTCTGAACAGGCCGTTACCCAAATCCGCCAAATGGAAGATGGGGGTGACCTGTTTGCGGCCGAAATTGCTGCCCTGGATGCTTATTTGATTGTGGAAGGTAAACGGCACGTGCCGTTGGACAAAGCGGTCATGAGCCTGGGGCGCAGCACCGACAATGATGTGATTCTGGATGCGCCCAGCGTCAGCCGCAAACATGCCCAAATTCGCTGGCGGTACGGCCGCTTCATCCTGTACGACGTCAGTAATCGTGGGCGCACCAAAGTCAACAGCCAACCAGTGACGGAAACCGTACTGAAATCCGGCGATGTCATCAGCTTGAGCGATGTTTTATTGATTTATGGCGAAGGGGAGACGCAGCCTCGCTCACGTCCACGCCCTGCCGCCAATCTGAATGACGAAACCCAAATTCGTCCACCCTCTGCCAAATGAGCGCTGAACTACTTTTGCTGATTTTTCGTATTTTGAGTGGCTTGCTGCTGCTGGGCTTTTTAGGCAGTATCGCGTGGCTTATTTATCGCGATATGCAGGTGACAGCCTCTGCTTTGGCTGAACAGGAACGGCCGTACGGCCGTTTGCGCATCATTGCCAATGAAGTGGAGCATCCGGCCGTGGACAGCACCTACCCGCTATTGCCGATCACCAGCATTGGCCGCGCCGCCAGCAACAATATTGTCTTGCCGGATGGTTTTGCCAGTGCCGAGCACGCGCTCATCACCCGCCGCGAGGGAAAATGGTGGCTGGAAGATCGGGGCAGCCGGAATGGGACGTTGCTGAATGATGTGGTGTTGGAGGGAACGGCCGTTATCAGCGCCGGCGACGTCATTGCCGTTGGGGGAACAGTTCTCAAGCTAGAGCTTTAATTCAATTATGTCCCTTTGCCTCATCCCATGTTCGTTCAAAATGCGATAAAAAAAATTCGTACCATTGAGAATCTCGTTTTCGAGAGAGCTCAAAATGTGGCAGAGCATGGATCGGGGTTTTGAAATCGAGAATTTCAACAAATATTGTGCCATCATCATCTTCTGGGTTTATTAATACCATTGATAAATGTGGATGAGCTTGCATCAGTCTAAGTTCAACGGATCCTGGTGATGTACCTTTTTCATTTATGGCGTCAACAATAGAAATTGTTCGTTCAAGATCGCTTTTTACATAAACGGTTTCCGAGTGACGGTAAAATGCGGTCATAGAATCAACAGCCTTGCTATCAGGATCGATTATCAGTACCTTAAAATTTACCCCTTGCTTTTTCATTTTCTCTTCTCGAAAATATCCAGACCAAGATGAAAAAATGTTCACTAAAGTGGGCCCCATTAGGCAGACTGTTCTTGCATTTGCTAGAGTTTCTTTAAATGGCGGGTATTCTGTTCGATTCTTTAAATATTGGGCTGCTTTTATCTCATTATTGAGTTTTCCAAGGGTATTTGACAACTTCTCGTTTTCTCGGCGATTTTGGAGCAAATTGAAAGAGGAAAGACCCAAAATGCCAAGAATAGCTGACGCAATAATTTCTAATTTCGTGATTCCAAATGCGCCTAAAACTGAGATAATAATTGCCAGTACAATTGTCAAGTAGACATCTAAATTTTCACGTTTCTGCAAGTCAGACAAAATTGCTTTCATTTATTTCCTCAACAATGTTTACCCAAAGCCGCGTTCGTCTTTGTCGTCACTGGCGGCGTCGTCATCGAGGATGGTGGGTGGGATGACCGGTTCGTACGGCATGACGAAGTAGCCACGGGTGACTTTGTCTTGCTTGCCAATGCGCTGGACGCTGGCGACGCCGCCCATCTCTTTATCTGGCCACGACTCTACGAAGACGTCGTTGCGGCGGGGGTAGTTGGGGTCGTAAACGAGGATGCGGATACGGCCGTCTTCCAATTCCTCATACGCGCAGGCCAAAATCTGGTGGTTGTGCCAAATTTGCATGGTGTCTTTGGTGCTCACATACACCATGCCGATGGGTGTGGGAATGCCTTTGTCCAGATTGGCCCGAATCGTTTTCAGCTCTTCGGCCGTGCGTAGATGGACCGCCTGGTCTGACAAGGCCATCCAGCGGGCAAAGCGCACCACCTGGGAACCGCCCGTCAGGCTGTCTACCTGCCGCTTGTGGATGTAGCGGTGCAACGGGGTGACGCGGCCAGGCCGGCGGCGGCGCTGCGGAATCGGCCGTCCGGCCAGCAAGAAATCCAAACTTGTGGCGCACATGCCGCCGCACAGCCCGTAAATGGCGCTCACGCTGGGAATATCGGGGATGGAGGGAACAGAGAACGGTATCCAGTAGCCAGGGTAGCGGTTGACGAACTGAAAGCCGTGCGTGGCGGGAACAAATTTGAGGGGTGGAATTTCCGGCAGGCGATAGTCGCGCTGGTCGGGCTGCACATCGGCCTGGTGGGTACGGTTTTCGCCGTGATGTTTGTAGCTAAAGTGCAAATACGGCCGAAAAATATCCGCAAAATCCAGGTCGCGTTCCGGATCGTAAGTGACGGTAAAAACGCCTTTCTCGTTGGTGAGACCAGGTTCTACGGTCAAATCATCATCTTCGGTCAATACATCCGCATCAAACAGGCGAACGGTGACGTTGGCGGCTGGTGCGCCGTTGGCAAATTGAACAACTCCAGTAAATGTTTGAGACATGAAACCCTCCATTTTTGAGAGACTGGAGACTGGAGATTAGAGATTGTTTCGTTTTCAATCTCTAGTCTCCAATCTCCAGTCTCCATTTTAGCTCATCTTAAAAATGAGGTCATCGTTGGTGGCGTCTACGGTAACGGCCGTTCCTCCACCCGTAGCCCCTGCCTGACTCAGCAAAAAGTTGGCCAGCGGTTCGCGCAGGTGGCGGGCAATGATGCGCCGCAGCGGGCGCGCGCCAAACTCTGGCTGATCGTTTTGGGCCAGTAGCCACGCCTTGGCCGCGTCTGTTAACGTGAGTTCGATGTTTTGGTTGGCCGCCAGTTTCAATTCCTTTTTCAGCAGCAAATCGAGAATGAGGCCAAGCTGATCAGGCGTGAGCTGGTGGAACAGAATGATCTCGTCCAGCCGATTGAGAAATTCGGGGCGGAAGAAGTCGTGGACGTCGCCCATCACCAAATTTTGTTCGGTTTCGCCGATGGTGGGGACGAGCATGTGGCGCGCGCCCAGGTTGCTGGTCATGATGACGACCGCCTCGCTGAAGGTGGCTTGCCGCCCCTGGCTGTCGGTCAGGCGGCCCTCTTCCATCACTTGCAGCAGCACATCGAAGACACGCTGGTGGGCTTTTTCTACCTCATCGAACAGCACGACGGTATATGGCCGTTCCCGCACAAAATTGGTCAGCTGTCCGCCCCCCTGAAAACCCACATAGCCTGGCGGTGCGCCAATCAGCTTGTTGACGCTCGCTTCTTCCTGGTATTCGCTCATGTCCAGCACCAGCATCGCGTCCTCAGTGCCAAACATGAACTCGGCCAGCGCCTTGGCCAGCTCCGATTTGCCCACGCCGCTGGGGCCGAGGAACAGGAAAGACCCAATCGGCCGTTTGGGATCGCGCAGTCCGACCCTGGCGGTTTTTACAGCGCGACTGACGGCGAGAACGGCCGTTTCCTGCCCAATAATCCGCGAATGCAAATGCTCCACCATGTTGGCGTACTTGTTCCGATCATCCTCGCCCAGCTTGCTTACCGGCACATTGATAATTTGCGCAGCCCCTTCCAGCACATCTTCGGGATCGAGCCGGTTGTCAGGGGCAATGCTGGGATAAACGACCTGTGGACTGGAGGAAGCCAGCCGCACCAGGGCACAGCTGCGCTCGGCCAGCTGCACAGCGGCCGCGGGCAGGGCGATTGTTTTCATGTACTGGCTGGCGATTTGAGCGGCCGTTTCCATCGAATCCAGGTTGATTTCCACCTCGTACTCACTTTTGAGGCGGTCCTGGTGGGTGTGCAGGACGGAAATCGTTTCTTTGACAGTGGTCGGCGGCACGTTCAGCCGCTGCGTGTTTTGGCGAATGAGGTTGTTCTGGCTGAGCAGTTCGTACTCCCCCGGCGTGGTGGTGCCAATGATGATTTGCTCATTGCCCAGCAGCGCTTTTTGCAGTTCGCGGTTCACCTGGTCGGGGAAAGGGGCGCGCAGCTTGTCGGCAAAAAAGCGCTGGATGTTGGGCACCAGCAGTACGCCACCGCTGGCTCGGCGCAGTCCGGCGCGCATCGCCGCCAGCGGATTCTCCAGCAGGGCCGTCTCGCTAATCTGCACCAGCGAGCGCAGATTGGTGACGCCGTTGCCCTCGGCAATGGTTTGGGCCAAACTTTGCCCCAAGGTGCGCTTGCCTGCGCCTTCTGGCCCGACCAAAATGACGTGCCGATTTTGCGCCAGGGCGATCAAACTCAGTAAATCGCGCAGCAGTTCTTGCCGCTCGTACACAATCGTGGCGCGGCCCTCTTTGGCCTCAGAGACAAAATCGTGGATGATGGGCGTGCCTTCTTGGCCCACGTCGTTGAGCAGGGTGAGAACGGCCGTTGGGTTCACCCCCACGCGCTGCAAAACGGCCGATGTGGTAATGGGATGCTGGGCCATCGCCGCCAGCACGTGGCCGGAACCCGCTTTTAGTTCCTCTCGCGCCTGGGCCATCGTCAGCCCCTCGTCAATAACCACCAGCATTTCTTCATCGAGCGAAACATCCTTGCCAAAATCATCGGTGAAGTAGAACTTGGCGTTACGACCTTTGTTGGTGTGGGCCATCATCTCCACGCGGCGGGTCAAATCGTCCAAATCAAAGCCGCGCTGCTGCTGGAGCTGCTGCAAAATCTGGTACGCGACCGATTTCGGTTCATCCAAAAAGGTGCGCAGCAGCAGGTGGGGCGTCAGCAGCTTGAGCTGGTATTCGCCTAGCTTGCCGCCTGCCGTGGTCAGCAAACCGGCCAGTTCAGATGTGGGGATGTTTGGATTCAGGTTGCTCATGTCGGCAATCTTACATCGCTCGCCCCCGTTCTGCCAGAGGTAGGGAAAATAGAACGCAGATTTTTCTGATCAATCTGATTTTTCTGATCTTTTTTATCAGGAAAATCAGGGCAATCAGCGTCCTATTCTCTTTCTTTCTCAGCAGCGAGGATTTGGCGGAGTTTGGCTTTGCGGTGGGCACCACGTAAGGTTTCCAGGGTGCGGACGCCCAATGGGTCTATTTTTTCGCGTAGCAATTGGAGTTCTTCAGAGGTAGGGGGTTCCGTTTCGTGCAAATCGGGGGCTATTTCCAGCGGGAAGCCGGTTTTGGCCTGAATGCGTTTTGGGGAGATGGTGGGGTGGTGAGTGGTGAGGCGGAGACGGCCGTTTTCATCCCCAAAATCAAACTGCCCCAAATCGCTCACCAGATAGCGCGGGCCGCGACCCTGCGTGCGCTCCGGCACGTGCCCCACGCCGCTGCGAAAGTCGAGTTCAGGCACAAAGGTATGCCGCCCGTGGCGCGGTACGTAGAGGCACACGTTTTCTTCGTACACCGTCACATCGGGGATGCCTGCCGCGCCGGGCAGGCGCAGGCGTGGCCGTTCGTAGCTGCCGCCCATGAATACGTTGTTAAAATTGCCAAACGGATCCACCTGGCCTGGTCGGAAAAACTCTTTGGGCTGGTAACGCGGCAAAAAATCGCACACGCCGCTGATGAAATCAATGGTGAACAGCCCGTTGTCCAGCCACAAATTTTCCACGGTGGCCAGCCCCAGCGGGGCAAATTCCTGGCAAAACGTTTGCCCGATGGCCGAGATGAAGGTGAGGTTGGGCGCGTGTGTCAGCTTTGCCAGCAGGTAGCCCGCCGCCACCAGCGGCGTGGACATCCCCTGGGCCACCAGTTCGCCATCCTCAATCTGGCGGCTAATGCAAACGCAAATGAGTTCATCAATCGTGTACATAGCTTGTTGAATTGTCATGCTGAGGTCCTCCGAAGCATCCCGCCCAAGTTGGATGGGATTCTTCATTTCGCTCCGCTTCATTCAGAATGACAAGTGGAAGACGCATGCGAAATTAGGAAGTTGAGCGTATGAGCATAATAATAAACCGCTTTTTATTTGACATAATCCTCAAATTGTCTGTCGTGGCAGGCGTCAATGTAGCGCAGGATTTCTTCGCCGTCGAGGGGGTAAGACGGGTAGCAGGAGGTGGGCCACGCGCCGTTGGGTTGGTGGCAAACGGCCGTTACCGCCAACCCGGTCAGCTCCACAGGCCCTTCTAGCTGATCCACCACCTCTTCAGCCGTCAAGATTACCGTTTTTGCAACATTGCTCAGCATCTCGTCAATCGTTGGATTGCCGCCCAGGATAGCGTTGCCAAAGCGGTCCGCCTTCAAAACGTGGATAATGGCCATGTCCACCTCGATGGCGGGAAAAGCGGTGAGCGTTTCGCCGCTGTACGGGTCGGTGATTGTTTTCACGTCAGGGCGCACTTTGAACAAATCGGTGCCCTGCCAGGCGCGGCTGGGGATGAAGCCCAGCTTGCCCACGGCGGCGCGAAGTCCACAAGCAATGCTCGCCTCGCTCTCTTCGATGATGGTGATACGGCCGTTTTCCACTGCTTTCGTAAACATGGGAGCCAAGCCAAACGACTCCAGCCCAAAGTAGCAGGTGCGCACGTGGCTCACACAGCCGCCGCCCACCAGCATGTCGCTGGCCAGCCCGGCGGTAAACGTGAGCAGCGTCAGGTTTTGCGGGCGCGGCTGACGCTGCAACAAAGCGCGCACAAAGGCGACGGGACGCCGGTAAATGGTCATTCCACCCAGGGCAATGGTTTGGTTATTGTGAATGAGGGGGAGAACGGCCGTTAAATCCACCAGTTTATCTTGCATAGTCGATATTATACCGCCTGAAAAATATTAGACGTGGGCAAAATAGTTCGGGTTTAGCTTAAGTTTATTTCCCACTTTCAGGAGGTAAGGCAACGACGGTAAACCAGTATATGCTTAGCTCATTTATCACGCGAACGAACTGGTTAAAATCCACGGGCTTAACGATGTAGGAACTACAGCGCAGGCGGTACATTTTGTACACATCTTTTTCATCTTCAGAGGTGGTCAGGATAACCACTGGCAGGTGGTTTAATTCCGGATCATTGGAGATTTCTTGCAGCACCTCGCGGCCGTCCATGAGGGGCATGTTTAAATCCAGCAAAATGAGGTCTGGCGTTTTTACATTTTCATATTTGCCTTCTTTGCGCAAATAGGCCAGGCACTCCAGGCCATTTCTCACGTTGTGCATCTTAATGGCTATTCTGGATTGTTTAAAAGCTTGTTCTGTCAAAAACACATCATGTTTGTTGTCTTCAACCAGTAAAACTTCCACAAATCTGGATTGGCTAAGGTCACTATCCACTGTTTTCACCTTTTTTCATCAGGGTAAAGTAAAACGTCGAGCCGTGGCCATAATTCGATGTTACCCAAATTTCGCCACCATGTCTTTCAACAATGCGGCGGCAGATAGCTAAACCGATGCCATTGCCTGGATACACATCTTGCGTGTGGAGACGGCGGAGTATGTCAAAAATTTTGGAATAATAAATTTCCTTTATGCCGATGCCATTGTCTTCAACCGCAATAACCCATTTGCCATCGCTCGCTTCGGCGCTTACATGTATGGTTGGCTGTTCCTTGTCATTATACTTCAGGCCGTTGCCAAACAGGTTTTGAAAAAGCAAGATCAGGTGGGTTCGGTTGCCTCTAACGATGGGTAATTTGCCGGATGTTACCTTCGCCGGAGAATTGATGAGTTCATATTGTAACAGGGCCATTACCTCGTAGAAAATTTCGTTTAGATCTATCGTTTCAAACGTGTAGGTGGGGGAGTCTATACGTGAAAAAGTGAGCAGGTCCTGAATCATTTGTTGCATGTGGAGCGTGTTTTCCACAGCAATGCCAATCCATTCATTGGCTTGCTCATCGAGCTGGTCATGATACTTTTGCTGGAGCAATTGAATAAAACCGCTGATGCTGCGCAACGGTGTTTGCAGATCGTGTGAGGCCGCAAAGGCAAATTGCTGCAGCTCTAAATTGCTTTGCTCCAGTGCGCTTGCTTGTTTCTGCAGGTCGATATTGGCTTGTTCAATTTCTTCATTTCGCATTCTGAGTTCGATGGTCATCTGATTGGCCCGTTCTTCGAGCTTGGCGTTAAACTGGCGTAATGTTTCGGCTGCCAGCTTTTGCTCGGTCACGTTTCGGATGGTGGCCAGGGCGTATTTGCCCTCTGGCGTTTCCAGGATGTTGAGGCTGACTTCAATGGGGAATTCACGGCCGTTTTGGCAACGGCCGTATAGCTCTAAACCAGTTCCCATGGGGCGGGCGTGCGGTTTGGCGAAAAATGTTGCGCGAAATTCAGAATGATTTTGCCAGAAGCGATCGGGCATTAAAATTTCAATCGGCTGGTTTATTAGCTGCTCATGCAAATATTCGAACAACTTATCTGTTTGATCATTTGCAATAACTATCTTGCCCGCTTCATTGACAATAACAAGCGCGTCTGGGGCCGATTCCAGCAGCGTCCTAAATTTTTCCTCCTCTTTTTCCACGATTTCCAGCATTTGTTCGCGTTCTTTGGCAACAAGCTGTCGCTCAAGAAATTGGCTGTGCAGCGCAAACCCTTGGCGTATGGTCAGCGCCACGAATCCCAGGCTGCCCGCGCCCCAACTGATGGCAAACGCGATAGCAGGGTCAAACCAGCCCAAGGAGCCGCCAATGTGAATGCCCCAGCCAGAGAGCAGCGTTACCAAGATGACAAAGGGGAGCAATTGGCGAGCCAGTTGGCCCCCTGGCGAATTTGTTCTTAGCAAGCCGACGATGCCAGATTCGGGCTGCCAACCTAGAATGCCAAAAATGAGCAAAAGAAAACATGCGGCCGTAATGGGGGACATGCCTGTTTGTGGATTACTTTGCAATGCGTAAAAGGGGTTGGTTAGCGTGATGTAACCAAATAGGGCAATCCAGGGAATGATGAGGCTGATAATCGCTACCTGGTTTGCCCGTTTTTGCTGTGGCGGGTCGGGCAAACCGGACAATATTATGGCGAGGCCGCTGAGAATGGCGCTAACGGCCGTATGTGGCGACGGTCGTCCCGGAAATTCTGTTTGCATCTGTAACACTTGCTTCGGGTACAGCCACAGCTCCACGCTGGCTTGCCAGCCAAACAAATATTGCGCCACGGTAAACAACCCGATGAGTACGGCCGTTCCTGACAATAAAAGCACAGCCCAAGATAGATAGCGCGTATTTGTCCGGTGGACTGTCTGGTTGAGCAAAAGCAAGGCTGCGCTCTGACAGAGCAGCAAAAATGCAGTTAAAGGTGTGGTTGGCGGTGCCCCCGGCAACAGCTGCTTAAAAGTTGGTAAATCGAGCTGCCAACCTATAAAAACGATAAAAGTTGCCAGGATTACGACAACGCTGCTTGCCTTAGAAAGAAATCTGTTTTCCATTTGCTCCCGCAATTTGTGATTAATTACCACGCAGTATAACAGAATTTTATGGATATTTTGTGAAGCTTCTTTGGCAAATGCCAAGAATGAGAAAAAACACAAAAAAACCGCAGGCAATGGCTGCCTGCGGTTTGATAACCATAAAGCATAAATGGTGTCTTAGTTTTGCCTATCCAGAACGGCCGTAATTAGCTGTTCCATTTCTGTTTTGGCTGGAGAGGCTGGTAGGGCAGCCAGGGCGGTGCGGGCGCGTACGGCCGTTTCCTCCGCCTGCATTCGGGCAATCTCTACTGCGCCAGATTCGCGCAGGTTGGCCATCATCAGGGCAATCGGATCGTCTTCCAGCTCAGCCACCGCTTCCTGCACGGCCAGACCCCCATTTTGCGTAGCCATCACGCCACGATTTTGGGCGATGTCGGTGCCAACTGGCTTGCCCAGCGTCTCCGGGTCGCCAACGATGTCCAAAATGTCATCCACAATTTGGAAGGTGAGGCCGAGGTTGTAGGCATAAGTGGCCAGCGCTTCAATCATCTCTTCTTCCGCGTCGGCCAGCATGGCACCCATGCGGGCAGCAGCTTCAAACAGGCTGGCCGTTTTGCGGCTGATGATCGTTTTGTACGTTTCGCGGTCCATGTTGCCCGCTTTAGCCGCGGCTGCTTGCAGCGTTTCGCCTTCCACCAGCTTGGTCGTGGCTGTGGCCATGATGACGTTGTATTCGGACGGGTAGGGGGCCATCATCTCGTACACTTTGGTGAAAAGATAGTCGCCAGCCAGCAGGGCAAAGGTGCGTCCCCAGCGGGCGTGGACAGTAATCTGACCGCGTCGGGTCAGGCTGTGGTCGTTGATGTCATCGTGAACGAGGGTGGCGGTGTGCACCATTTCGATGGCGGCGGACATGGGAATGACGCGCGAAACGTCCTGCCCGCCGCAGGCCAGATAGGCCAGAATGCCCAACTGCGGCCGCAACCGCTTGCCACCTGATTTGATAATGTGCAATCCGGCATCTTGCAGCACCTCTACGTCACTGCTAACGACGTCGCGCAGCTGTTTTTCTACGGCTTCCAATCCTTCTTGCACAATCTTTTTTACCATAAGATTTACCTTGTTCACAACTTTCAATTTTTTTTGAACGATATGTTGATTATAAAATAGAGTCAGAGTGGCGTCAAGGAAATTGTGAAAATTATCGCAACCTCTTATTTTGTTTTTGCCACAGAGGACACAGAGATTTTAGAGGTTTTTCTTTCCTTTTGCGCTGTGTCCTCTGTGGCTTATATATTCGCCTGTTCTTGATGATATAAGATATTATTCGTTTGGCAATGTGAATTACGGCCGTATCATCATGACTTTAGTTGGTATTTAGGAATTTAATAACCTGTAGGAGATTGGAGACCGGAGACTGGCGATTTGTGGAATCTCTAATCGCCAGTCTCCAATCTCCATTTAAGAGGGAAAGGGTGAATGGACGCATTAAAGCGCAGAATTGAGCAAGAAGGACAAAATTTGGGGCGGGGAATCCTCAAAATTGACAGTTTTTTGAACCACCAGATTGATGCACAATTGATGGAGCAGATTGGGGAGGCGATTGCCGCTGAGTTTGGCGACACGCAGCCAACCCGTGTGCTAACGGCCGAAGTCAGCGGCCTTATTCCGGCGGCGATGGCGGGCAAGGCGTTGGGCAATATTCCCGTGGTGTACGCCCGCAAAAAGAAGCCGATTACGATGATGGAGCCGGTTTTTGTGGAAAACGCGCCCAGCCACACGAAAGGCGATGTGGTCTCACTGATGGTGTCGCCGGAGTTTTTGCACGCAGACGACCGGGTGCTGATTGTGGACGATTTTCTGGCCACTGGGCGCACCATCGCGGCGTTAGCGCGCATTGTGCAGAGCAGCGGCGCGACGCTGGTGGGCATCGCTACGGTGGTGGAGAAAACGTTTGAGGGTGGCCGCGACATGCTGGCGGATTGGGGCGTACCCATTTATGCCGCGGCGACGATTGTGGATATGTCCGACGGCCGTATCCAGCTCGCCTAAATTATTTGCCACAGAGCGCACAGAGAATTTAGAGATGCTTCTCTTTGACCTCCGTGTGCTCTGTGGCCAAGAGAAAAAAATGTTAGAAAAACCAGCCATTGATGATTCTGAAATAATCGCCCGCGTCCAGGCTGCTTTTGGCGTGCCGGTGCGTCATGCGGCGTTTTTGCCGCTGGGTGCGGATGCAAATGCGGCCGTTTACTGCCTCACCACCACCGCCGACCAGCAAGCTTACTTTCTGAAGCTCAGACGCGGCCCCTTTAACGAGATTTCGATCACGCTGCCCCGGTTTTTGTCTGAACAGGGCATCCATGAGGTGATTCCGCCAATCCAGACGGCGGCGGGTACACTGTGGACCAGCCTGAGCGAATACCGGGCGACGCTTTTCCCGTTTGTGGAGGGGCAGGATGCGACCGATTTGCCGCTGACGGATGCTCAGTGGCGGCAGTTTGGCGCGGCCTTAAAGAAGGTGCACACGGCCGTTCTGCCCCCATCCCTCGCCGCTGCTATTCCCACCGAAACGTACATACCCAAATTTCGTGCGCTGGTGACAGAGTTTATGCAGCAGCTGGCGGAACGGCCGTTTACCGAGCCAGTGGCCCAAAAATTAGTGACCTTTTTGCATGACAAGCGGGATGTTGTGGCGCAGTTGGTTGAACGGACTGAACAGTTGGCGGCGGTGGTGCAGGAACGGCAGTTGCCCAACGTCCTCTGCCATAGCGATATCCACGCCTGGAATTTACTCATTAACCAGGAGGGCGCACTGTACCTGGTGGATTGGGACGAGCCGATTTTGGCCCCCAAAGAGCGCGATCTTATGTTTATTGGGGCCGGGCTGGGCGGTATCTGGCACACGCGACGCGAACTGGCGCTTTTTTATGAAGGATACGGCCGTACCGAAGTGGATCAAGACGCCCTAGCCTACTACCGCTGCGAGCGCATTATTCAGGACATTGCCGCCTACTGCGAGCAGCTCTTCCTCAGCGATGAAGGCGGCGCAGACCGGGAAGAGGCGCTGCAAAATGTAATTTCTAACTTTTGGCCGGGCAGCACCATTGATATTGCTATGAAGAGTGGGAGAGAAACGCTTTGAATTCACACGACACGATCATCATCCTTGATTACGGCGCGCAGTACAGCCAGCTGATTGCCCGACGGGTGCGCGAAGCCAACGTGTACAGCCGCCTCGTTTCCTGGTCCACGCCAGCGGAAGAGGTGCTGGTGCACCAGCCCAAGGGATTTATCTTGAGCGGCGGGCCAAACAGTGTCTATGATGACGGCGCGCCCACGCTGCCGGATTACGTGATTGAGAGCGGTCTGCCGGTGCTGGGCATCTGCTATGGGATGCAGCTTTTGGCCAATCGGCTGGGCGGCCGGGTAGTCTATAGTCAGCATCGCGAGTACGGTCCGGCTACATTGCATCTGGATCAGCCGGACGATCCGCTGTTTCGTGGCTGGCAGGTGGCGGCTGTGGAGCCGCACCAAAGCCAGGTGTGGATGAGCCACGGCGATAAGGTGGAGGCGCTGCCCAACGGTTTTGTGCCGCTGGCCCATTCCGATAATTCACCGTTTGCGGCGGCGGCTGATGTGGCGCGGGGGTATTACGCCGTGCAGTTTCATCCCGAAGTGGTGCATACGACCCAGGGGGCGCGGTTGCTGAGCAACTTTGTCCACCACATTTGCGGCTGCGGCGCGGATTGGAATCCGGCCAACTTTATTGATGAGCAGGTGGGATTGATTCGGGCACAGGTGGGAAACGGCCGTGTTGTGCTTGGTCTTAGCGGCGGGGTAGATTCGGCCGTGGCGGCCGCCCTCATTCACCGGGCAATCGGCGAACAGCTTACCTGCATTTTTGTCGATCATGGTCTGCTGCGTCAGGGGGAGGCAACGCAGGTAGTCGAAACATTTCAGCGAGAACAGGGCATGAACCTGATTGCCGTCAACGCTGTGGAAGAATATTTGGATATCCTGGATGGCGTGACCGATCCAGAGCAAAAGCGGCGGCTGATTGGCGAAAAGTTCGTGCGCATCTTTGAACGCGAGGCCAACAAGCTGGGCCAGATCGACTTTTTGGCTCAAGGAACCATCTACCCGGACGTGATCGAAAGTGCGGGCAAGGGCAAAAAGGACGCCCACGTTATCAAGACGCACCACAACGTTGGCGGCTTGCCCGATGACATGGATTTTGAATTGGTCGAGCCGCTGCGGGAGCTGTTCAAGGACGAAGTGCGTACCGTCGGCTCGGCGTTGGGCCTGCCAGACAGCATCATCTGGCGGCAACCGTTTCCGGGGCCGGGGCTGGCGATTCGCTGCCTGGGTGTAATTACCTGGGAGCGGCTGGAGCGGTTGCGGCTAGCGGACGCCATCTTTGTGGAGGAGCTGCGCCGGGCAGAGATGCTCCGCGCTGGGACGCAGCAGTCGTTTGCGGTGCTGCTGCCGGTGAAGAGCGTGGGGGTGATGGGAGACGGCCGTACCTACCAGGAAGTCATTGCCCTGCGCGCCGTGACCACCGAAGATTTTATGACGGCCGATTGGGCCAGACTACCGTACGAGCTGCTGGCAAAGGTGAGCCGCCGCATTGTGAATGAGGTGGCCGGGGTGAACCGGGTGGTGCTGGACATTACCTCCAAGCCGCCGGGGACAATTGAGTGGGAGTAGTGCAACGGAACGGCCGTAATCAGCGTAATGTTTCATGTAAATTTTGGCAATAAGCGCGTGTTACAATAAGGTGACTCGCGCTGCTTTTTTTGAGTACAGGAGAGAAACTCATGGATTACGGAAACCTTTTCCGGCGCGGTTGGGAAATCGTTTGGCAAAATAAATATCTATTCATTCTCGGCTTTTTAGCCGCATTGGGCGGCGGCAGTGGCGGCAACTCCGGGGGTAATTTTAACTACAGCGTGCCTGGCCCCAGCGGCAGCGACGTTCCGGCTGAGATGTTTGAGGAGTTTACCCAATTTTGGACGCAGTACGGCGGCTTGATTTTGGGTCTGTTCTGCTTCTTCTTCATTCTCGGCATTGTGTTTTGGCTAATTCGCCTGGCGGCAGTAGGCGGCCTGATTGAGTCGGTAGACCGCATTGAGGCTGGCGAGAAGATGTCTTTGGGCAAAGCATTTTCGGCTGGCGTGGCCCGCATTTGGAGCCTTGTGGGGCTGAGTGTGCTGCTCAATCTGCCATTTATACTTGTTGGTTTGCTGTTTGCGAGCTTTGGCGGGTCGTTTTTTGTGACGGCAATGCGGAACGGCGGCGATTTTGCCGGGTTTGAACCAGCATTTGGTGGCTTTTTTGCCTGCCTTGGGCTGTTGGCCTGTTTCTTGGTTCCGTTGGGCATTGTGGTGGCCATCGTGCAGCCGTTTGCCATGCGCGGGCTCGTGCTCAAGCAGCTCGGCGTGGTAGACAGCATTCGGCACGGCTGGCAAGTTGTGCGCGACAATATTGGCGATATTTTGCTGCTGGGCATCGCTTTTATGGTGATTGGCTTCCTGTTCGGTCTGGTGACCTTGGTTTTTACATTGCCTTTCGCTTTCTTAGCGGCGGGCCCCTTCTTATTGGATGCGATTCAGGGCAACACGATTGATTTTGGCGTAACGGAAGTACTGTCATTGGCGTTTGGCGGCCTTTGTTTGGGCTTGGTTGGCGCGGCCGTGAATTCGGTGCTGACCGCTTACCGTTCCGCCACGGTGACGTTGGCTTACCACCAGTTTGTGCAAAAGCCGGTTATCGGTGAGCCGTAATCGGTAAACGGTAAGCGGTAAACGGTAAGCGGATTACCGTTTACGGATAACCGATTACCGAACTCCGACAGTTGATATGACCCCAGACTTACTCTCGCGCTCCTGGACGCTGCTGCGGCGGGACCCCTTCCTGCTCTGGTTGGGGCTGGGCATGAGCCTGAGCAGTTTGTTTGGCACCGGTTGGCGGCTGTGGGGCGCGCAGCTCATCACGCTAAATTTTGCCGGACTCACTAATCTTCAAACAATCGAATCATTGCTGTTTAGCGATGAGATTTTGCAAATGCAGCAGCTCCTTTGGCGGGGGCTGCTGCTGGCGTTTGGGCAGTTTGTGCTGGTTTGGCTAATTGCTTTGTTGGCAGAGGCGGGGATTGTGGCGGCGGTTACGGCCGTTTCCCACCAAAACCCTACTTCCTTACACCACGCCATCCAACAGGGTCGCCGCTGGCTGAGCCGCTTTCTGGCGATTGATCTGCTTGTCTTTTTCCCCTGGTTTCTTATTGCTTTGCTGCTTCTGCTGATTTTGCTGGTTTTGGCTTTGCTGCTGGCCAGCTTTGCCGCCAGCGAGCCGAGTTTAGGTAAAGTTTTTACCACCACAGGCGTAGGACTTTTTTGCATCCTTGGGCTGGCGCTCCTGCTCATGCCGGTTGGTTTGGTTTCATTTTGGGTTCGGCTGCTCACGTTTCGGGAGGCGGTGGTGCATGAGGTGGCGGGCAGGACGGCCGTTCGCCAAACGTGGCAGCGCATCCGGCAACATTTTGGGGACGTGTTTGTGCTGGTTGTGATGCTCTGGGGTGGGCAAACGCTGCTCTTGGGCGCATTTGGCCTGCTCACCTCGCCGCTGCTCACCTGGCTGACGCCGCTGACCAACTCCAGTACAATCGCCCTGCAAGCGACCTCCTGGCTGGCGCTGCTGCTGGTCACCTTGCTGGTCTGGTTGGTGCGTGGTGGCATTGCCGCGTTTGTGGCCATCGCCTGGACGCTTGCCTATTTGAATTTAAGTGAAGAGGAGAATTAACCACAGATTTCGCAGATTACACAGATTAAAGGCATTACTTCAGAAAGCAATCCACTTTTTTCTTGTCATTCCCGTGAAAACGGGAATCCATCGCTGGCTTCAATAATGGATTCCCGCCTGCGCGGGGATGACAGAATTATGATGGTTTTGAAACGAAGAAAATTGTCGTAGCAAGGCAAAAATCTGCGCCAATCTGCGAAATCTGCGGATGGAAAGTGTATGAATCAAAGACTTGGCGTAGATACCGGCGGTACGTTTACAGATTTTGTTTGGCTGAGTGAAGACGGCCGTACCCAAATCCACAAACAGCTCAGCACCCCACACGATCCTTCTGAAGCGATTTTAGCGGGGATGGCGGGGATGAATGTACCAGAAACGGCCGATATCGTGCACGGCAGCACGGTGGCCACCAACGCCCTGCTGGAGCGCAAAGGGGCGCGTACGGCGCTCATCACCACGAAGGGGTTTGCCGATGTGCTGGCCATCGGGCGGCAAAATCGGCCCGACATTTACGCCCTGGTGCCGCAAAAACCACCGCCGCTGGTGCCTGCGCCGTGGCGGTTGGAAGTAGCTGAGCGCGTTACCGCCGATGGCTCGGTGCTGCATCCGCTCAACCTGGCTGAGCTGCCCGCCATCTGGCAAACGCTGCAAGCGGAGCAAATCGAATCGGTGGCGGTTTGCCTGCTGTTTTCCTTTTTGCGGCCGCAGCATGAGCGGCAAATCCGCCAATTTTTGCAGGAACAAGCGGGCGACAACCTGTTCATCTCCCTCTCGTCTGACATTTTGCCCGAATACCGCGAGTACGAACGCACGGCCACAACGGTCATCAACGCCTACGTCGCGCCGTTGATGACGCGCTATTTGCGTCGTTTGGCCGTTGGGGTGCAACCACGTCGCCTATCGGTGATGCAGAGCAACGGCGGCATCATTTCGGCGGAGACGGCGGGTACGGAGGCGGCACGGACGGTGCTGTCTGGCCCGGCGGGCGGCGTGGTTGGGGCGCGATTTGTAGCCGAACAGGCAGGCTTCCCTGACATTATCACCTTCGACATGGGCGGCACGAGTACTGACGTGGCGCTGTGTCCGGGCCACTTACCCACCACCGCTAGCGGCGAGATTGCTGGACTGCCGCTGCGTTTGCCCATCATTGATATTCACACGGTGGGGGCGGGCGGCGGCAGCATTTCCAGCGTGGATGCGGGCGGCGCTTTGCAGGTGGGGCCTGAAAGCGCGGGGGCATTTCCGGGACCGGCTTGTTATGGCCGTTCCACAACTCTCCAAGCTACCACCACCGATGCTAACCTGGTTTTAGGTCGCCTGGATGCGGATCGCTTTTTGGGCGGTACGATGCGGTTGGATGTGGCAGCGGCACGTGAGGCAATGAGGGGTTTGGCTGAGGCAATGGGGGTGGACGAGGTGGAAACGGCCGCTTGGGGGATCATCCAGGTAGCCAATGCCAACATGGAGCGAGCCATCCGCCGCATTTCAGTGGAGCGGGGCTACGACCCGCGCCGCTTTACCCTGATGCCGTTTGGCGGGGCTGGGCCGCTGCACGCCTGCGAAATGGCCGAAAATCTGCAAATTCCCCGCGTGTTAGTGCCGCCCGTGCCTGGGGTGCTGTCGGCCCTGGGGATGTTGGTGGCCGCGCCCACCAAGGATTATTCGCAGACGGTGATGTGCACCGTGCAGGCGTGGTCCGAGGTGGATGAGGCGTGGCTGGTGCAGGAAGTAGCACCTATCGCTGCCCGCGCCGTCGCTGAAATGGCAGCGGAGGGTTACGAGGAATCTGATTTGACGCTGCGTTACCGGCTGGACGTGCGCTACAAGGGGCAGTCGCACGAGTTGACCGTGCCCTGGGCCACGGGCGACTTCGCAGTCAGTGAGCTGTTCCACGCGGCACATGAACAGCGGTACGGTTATCGTTTGCCGGAAAGTGAGCTGTTGGAGGTGGTGACGCTGCGGGTAACGGCCGTTGCGCCCGTCGAGCCACCCGCCATCCAGCAAGCGCCGTTGGGTGACCCAGATGCCAGCGTAGCGATGGTGGGGGATAAGTCGGTGTGGTTTAGAGATGGGGCACAAGTGACCAAACTTTATGACCGGGAAAAGTTGCACCCTGGCCATCGGTTCAGCGGTCCCGCGATTGTGTTTCAGTATGACACGACGATTGTAATTCCACCGGGGTGGGAAACGGCCGTTGATGTGTATGGCAATTTGGTTTTGACGGTTGGGATGGAGATTGGAGATTAGAAGATTGGAGACTGGATAATCTCAAATCTCCAGTCTCCAATCTCCCTAAAAATTAGCTTTCTTCCTCAGCCGCTTTGGCTTTGGCAATTACGTCGGCTTGCATGTGGGTGGGGACACGGCCGTATCGCAAATATTTCATGCTAAACACGCCGCGCCCTTGGGTCATCGAGCGCAGGTCGGCGGTGTAGGTTTGCATTTCGGCCAGCGGCACTTCGGCTTTTACAATGCTCTTGGTGCCTTCCTGGTCCATGCCGAGCACGCGCGCGCGCCGGGTGTTCATGTCGCCCAGGATGTCACCCATGTTGTCTGCCGGAACCGTCACCGACACTTCGTAGATTGGCTCCAGCAGCACAGGCCCAGCGCCGAGCATGGCTTGCTTAAACCCTTCACGCCCGGCCGTCTGGAAAGCGATTTCCTTGGAGTCTACGGGGTGCTCTTTACCGTCGTAAACGATGGCTTTGACACCTACCACAGGGAAACCAGCCACCGGGCCAGCTTCCAATGCCTGACGGCACCCTTTTTCCGTAGCGGCCACGAAGGGTGCAGAGATGGAGCCGCCAAAGATTTCTGAGCCAAAGTCGAATTCAGCATCGTCATCCAGGGATTCTACGCGCAAGAACACGCGGGCGTACTGCCCAGCGCCGCCGGACTGTTTCTTGTGGGTGTATTCGGCGGAGTTGGTTTTGGTGATCGTTTCCCGGTACGGAACTTTGGGAACCGTGGTGCTGAAATGGACGCCAAATTTGGATTCCGCTTTTTTGACGGCAATGTCCAGGTGGGTGGTGCCCATGCCCGCCAGGATGGTTTCGTGGGTGGCTGGTTCTGTGTGCCATTTCAGGGTGGGGTCTTCGATGGTGAGGCGGGTGAGCGCCTGACTGAGCTTGGCCACGTCCGATTGGGAAACCGGGTGAATGGCGACCTGAGAGATGGGATTAGGCTGCTCAATGGCTGGCAGCTGCAATTTGTTGCCTTTGTCGCAGAGGGTGTCGTTGGTGTGGGCGTCGCCCAATTTTACAACAGCGCCGATGTCGCCGCTGTGCAGTTTGGCGATGCTGTTTTGCTCTTTGCCGGTCAAGATTTGCAGGGAGCCAACACGAATTTCGCTGTCGCTCTTGGCATCCCAGATGCGACTGTCTGATTCCAAAATACCGCCATAAACTCGGAGATAGCTCATACGGCCGTATGGGTCTTCGCGTGTTTTAAAAATGAAAGCAGCCAACGGGGAAGTATCATCTACTTTATAGGTAACTTCCTCGCCAGTGTCGTTGGTGGCGGTGAAGCCTTCTGTCTGGTTGGGGGCAGGGAAGAGGCGTACCATCGCGTTCATCAGCGGCACAACGGCCACATTTGCTTGCGGCGCGCTGTAAATAACAGGAATGGCAGAACCCTGCTGCATGGCCAGCTTTAAGCCCCGAATAATATCTTCGTCTGGCAAGCCATCATTCTCGAAATATTTTTCCATCAAGGCGTCGTCGCCTTCGGCAGCGGCTTCAACAATAGCCAGGTGCGCTTCTTCGGCTGCGTCTGCCAGATCGTCGGGAATTGGACCGCGCTCGTCGTTTTCGCCCAGGCGAGCTTCCATGGATAGCAAGTCAACGACGCCTTTGAAGGTTGCGCCTTCGCCGATGGGCAGTTGGAGGGGGATGAAATTACCGCTGAGGTTATCTAGCACACTTTGGTAAGCGCGGGCGGCACGTACATTGTCCCGATCCATCTTGTTAATGACAACGACGCGAGGCAGGTTGCGTTTTTCTGCTTCGGCCCAGACGATCTCGGTACCTACTTCTACGCCAGCGACGGCTTCTACCAACACGACTGCGCCTTCGGCAACGGCCAGAGCGGCATTGACTTCACCAATGAAGTCCGCGTAGCCAGGGGTGTCCATCACATTAATTTTGGCATCTTTCCATTCAATGGGGGCCAGGGCGGTGGCGACGGAGCTGTGGCGGTTGATTTCTTCTTCTTCAAAGTCCATCGCGGCTGTACCACTTTGTACGTCTCCCATGCGGGTGGTGACCCCGGTGTTAAAGAGCATGCGCTCTACCAGGGTGGTTTTACCGGCCCCGTTGTGGGAGATAAGGGCAATGTTGCGGATTTGTCCAGTCTTGTACTCTTTCATTCGTTATAAACCTCTTGGAATTGGTATCATTTATAGAAATTTGAAAGCAGGCGACGAGAACTCAGGATTGAAGCGTTTTTTGGGGAATGTGGGTTGGTGCTAAAGCGTCTCAATGATGTTTTGCTTACCGCCACCTGATCGGGGAAATCAAGTGAGTGGTCCTTTCTTGATTTGGTTTAACTGTTCCGCTCCGATTGTTTCGGATGATATTTGCCTGGCGGATCAGTAGGGAACGGAGGGGATTTTATTGGAAAGCGGGGGAGTTGTCAAAACGGTGCAACGGCCGTTCCGCTGCTGCGTAATAGGTGATAGTTGGCGTACAAACGCCTGATTTTTGTCATTTGGAGGTCTTGTAAATGGACGATTTATACGAAAGCCGACAACATCAAAACGGCCGTTCCTTGTTTGGGCCGATATTCTTAATTGGGTTGGGTATCTACTTTTTACTGCGGAATTTGGGGGTTGTGTCTGATTTGAATTGGGGATTGGCGCTGCAACTGTGGCCGCTGCTGCTCATCTTTTTAGGGTTAAATATTATTGTGCGCCAGGTGAGACGGCCGTTTGGCACGTTCCTCAGCGGTATTGTCAGTTTGGCGGCAATTGGCGTGTTTGGGGCTGTGCTGCTGTTTGGCGCAGAACTGCCGTTTTTGTCCAGCTTTAATCTGCAAACGACAGTGGAATATCGGCAGGAGACCGTTTCTGTGAGCAGCGACGATGTGGAAACGGCCGTTGTCTCCTTCGATTTGGGCGCTTTGGGGGCCAATGTAACCGGTCTGGAAGATAGCCCCAACGTGCTGGAAGGGTCACTTGCCGTTGCAGGTGACCTCGATTTTCGGGAACGGATGCAGGGGTCGGAGGTGATCGTCTCGCTGGGTGAAAACCAGTCGGGCTGGTGGTTTGGCAATTTTGTAAGCGAAGTGGCTCAATCGCCCTGGCAAATTGGCCTTAGCCGGATCACCCCGATGAATTTGGCGGTTGATGTGGGTTCGGGCCAGACGGATTTAGCCTTGGGTAGCCTGCTGTTGTCTGATCTGTTTGTGGATATGGGCTCTGGCGCGGTAAATGTGCAGCTACCGGGTGGCGATTATGATGTGCGCCTGGATGGCGGCTCTGGCAAACTGGTGATGACGCTGCCGGTAAACGGCCGTCACGAAATTGAAATTGATGGCAGCTCCGGGGCGATGAGCCTTTTCTTACCACCCAACATGGAAGCTCGCGTTGAGGTAGACAGCGGTTCAGGCCTCGTCTCGCTGGGCGACCGCTTTGAGCGCCTCTCCGGCGATGAAAATGATGGCGTCTGGCAAACCCCCAATTACAGCGCTGACAGCGGTAACAACATTTTGATCAGGCTGGACGGTGGTTCCGGGTCATTTTCAATTGAGCAGCAGACGGGGCGGTAAGTTGGTGAACGGTAAACGGTAATCCGTTATCGGTTTACCGTTTACCGATAACGGATTACCGTTCACGGGCTAGCGTTTTCATGTGGGCCATAACGGCCGTAATGCCATTCAGTCGCTGTCCGGTAAGCACCTGCTGCAAACCCATCCCCAGGTAAAACGTGAGGGGAATTTGCTCAATTTCTTCCGGCGTGGTCCAGCCGATTCCCTCTTGCAGCAGTGAGGCGAAACCGCGTACGGTGGGGGCTTCTTCGGGGATGTCAAAGTGGAAAAAGATTTTGCCATCCTGCCATTCCGGGAAGATAAAAACGGGGGAGATGCATTCATGCACTTCATCTTTGTTGGCGTCGCTGGTATCAATGTAGTCAGGCACGGGCGGCAGCTTTTCGGCAAACTCCAGCAAATATTCCAGCTTCTCTTGCCCCACGCAAACGCTAAAATCTTCAACAATTTCTGCTAGTTTTTCTGGTAAGTCGCTCATGCTTTTTATTGTACCTGACAGAGAAATTTAAGCGAGGAGTGGAGCATCCTCCGATGCGGAGCGGGGACTGCGCCAGCCGTTCGCATCTGAGGATGCTCACTCCACAGAATTTATCGCTCAACTTCCGGCATGCCGTACACGTGAATTTCGCCAGCGGTGGTGCCAAAGAGCAGGTAATGGCCATCTTGGGAAAAAATCAGCGAGGTAACGCCGTCGGTCTCAGCATCTAATTCCAGTAGCATTTCGCCGTCCTCAGTGCGCCACAACCGTACAATGCCGTCGTCCGGGCTGCTGGTGGCGATGATTGAGTCATCTGGTGAGAAGACGGCATGGGCATTGTTGGGGTGGGCATCCAGGCCGTAAATGAGCGGCGGACCCCCCTGCCGTTCGCTGTAGTCGTACAGTTCAACACGGCCGTTTTCATACCCCAAAACTAAAATATTGCCGTCCGATGTCAGCCCCATGTCAATTGCGCCGGAGACGCTTTTGTTAAACGGCCGTGCAAAGCTGCGATTCAACACTTGCCCTACAAAAACCGATTCACTCTCTCCTTCATCCTCAATGTAGCCCAAAAATGTACCGTCAAAAGAAAACATTGCGTCTGTTGCGCAAGCATTGGTGTTGTAATTTTGGGAGTCACTCTCTATTTCAAGCAGACCTGTTTGCGTAATTTGAAAATACACCCATTTTGCCCGCCCACCCAACAGAACCGAGTCTCCGCTAGGATGCAAAGCTGCGCTGCAAATTGTGCTAAGGCCGAAGCCAGACAGACTGTTTTGTTGCGATTGCTCGGCTCGTTGGGAAAAGAAATTCGTTTCAGGACTGTAATCAAAAGAAATGATTTTTGTTTCAAGAATTACCCGCAGCGTCTGGTTATCGGTGGTGAATCCAATATCAAGCACATTCTCGAATTTGCCAGGGTCAACCGCGTCTAGAAGATTGCCTTCTCTATCCCAAAAGTTGATGATTGTTGGTATTGTCCCATCATTTTCTTCATAATGCGCTGCAAAAATAAAATTGTTGTCAGAAGAAATTGTTATTGCTTGAACAGGTCGGGTAATTCGCTCAAATGAGTCTGTCTCGTTGTTATATATCACACTACTCATCGTAAAGAGTTGCTCTATTAGCCGAATATCTTCTGGCGGATCATTTGGTAAACCATCTTGAAAATCAATGTAGGGATTTAAGGTGATAAACGGCCGTAGAGGAGCAGTATCTTTTCCATCTTCCCGCCCATCCCCATCCGTATCTGGGTTGTTAGGGTTAGTGCTAATGGCCACTTCCGTGCCATCTATGAGACCATCGAAGTCTGAATCAGAAAGGAAAGGCCTTGTATCATAAAATGTTTCTTCTGATAGGGTGAGCCCATCGCCATCTTCATCCTCCTCTAACATAAGTGCATTTGCTGTTGCCTCTGCAAGGGCAGATTCAGTAGCTCTGGCAACAAATTCGCCGGTTGCTTGGGCATTAGCTGTAGCTGCGGCAAAGGCGTCTGTGGTGCTCTCGATGGCTAGCTGATCGGCGGCAACGGCCGTTGCCGCCGCCTCAAGAACCGTGACTGTGGTGACCGCCTCCAATAATTCGCGATCCTCCCGCGACCGCTGGGCACTGACGATGGCTGCCGCTGTGCCAATGACTAGCAGCAAAATCACCACCAGCGCAATGTTGAAATTGCGGGCACGACGAGCTGCCTGCGTTTGGGCAGTCGCCAATTTTTGCGCCTGGGCTAACTCTCGTTGTTGGCGAGCCTGCGTTTCTTCGATCGCTTGTTGTTGCGCAGTAAAGCTCGCGGCTAAAAACTCTCGCTCCAAATCATTGAGTTCGTCGTCGTGTTGATTGGCCCACTCTTGCGCCTGCTCAAGCCGGGCACTGCGATACAGTTCACCGGAATCCTGGTTGAGATGCTGCCATTCCTGCGCCGATTCAGTGAGGTGGCGGTGCAGGCGCAGACCGTCCCGGTTTTCGTCCAGCCAGCGGCGCAGCGTGGGCCATTCGCGGATGAGCGCCTCATGGGTCACTTCGGCAGAATCTTCATCCGTCGTTACCAGTCGGGCGGCCGAGAGCAGGTTGAGGACGGTTTGGGTCTCGTCGGCGGCGTCACTGGCAGGCAGCAGTTCACTGATCTGGGCGCGGCGGCGGGTGTCCTGCGTGCCTTCGCCCAGCTCTGTAAGCCGCAAAAAGATGCTGCGGGCGATGGTTTGCTGGGCGGGGGTGAGTTTTTGGGCGTAGACGGATTCGGCCGTTTGGGCAATCGCCCCCTGCACGCCCCCCGCATCGGTGTAGCCGCTGAAGGTGAGTTTGTTCCCCTCACGTCGCCGCCACGTTTCCAGCAGGGCGTGGGAGAGCAGGGGGAGCGCCCCCGGTTCGGGCGGCTGGTCGCCGCTGGCGCCCACATCGCGCAACAGCAAATCAACCAGGCCGTCCTCGAAGGTGAGGTTGCTTTGCCGGGCGGGCTGCTCGATGGCCCGACGTAATTCTGTGGGATTCATTGCGCCGATGTAGCGCTGTTGGGTTTCCAGCAGACGGCGCAGGGCGTCGTACTGGGCACAGTGGTGGTAAAAGTCGGCGCGCAGGGCGATGACGGCGCGGGTGGGTCGGCTATTGGGATCGCCATCGGGATTGGAAACGGCCGTTACCAAATTCTCCACAAACGCTAACCGTTCTGCCTCAAAACGACACTGAGTAAACAGCTCCTCAAATTGGTCAATGACCAGCAGCAGTTGTTCGTCGTCTTGCACCAGTCGCCGCGCCGCCAGATGCAGACTGCGGGCGTCGTCGGCCATCGCGTCGATGAATTTGGCCGTTACGCCAATAGAATCGGTGTGGCGCGTCAACGTCGTGGCCAGCGCTTCGAGCGGGTGGTCGGTGGGGGTGAAGACGTGGATTTTGAGGCTAGGCTGCGCTTTTTGTAGCGACGGCACCAGGCCAGCCCGCACCAGCGACGATTTGCCGCTGCCAGATGCGCCAACGACGGCCAGAAAATTGCTGGTTTGCAGATGGTCGGTCAATTCACCGGTGAGCGTTTCGCGGCCAAAAAAGAGGTCAGCGTCGTTGGCGTCGAAATATTTGAGGCCCATGAACGGGGGGGATTGGTCAGAAACGGCCGTTGCCATCATACCCCGCCAATCCACTTTGGGCCGTTTTTCTTCGCATAGGGAAATTAGGTCGGCAATACGCTGTTTCCGCAAGCAGAGCGCGACCAATTCACGAGCTTTGTCTAGCTTGCTGCCGGGAGGCAGCTCTTCGTAATCAATTTGCAGGTCAAAGCAGAGGGTTTGCAGTTCGCTTTCATTGAATGCGTCAACAAGCGCCTGGCGCAATTTTCTTTGGTTGATCGTTTCGGATGGGTTCATCGGCAAGTCCAAATCAGGTGAGGCGTTTGCAAGTCGGGGGCATTGTACGCGACAAAAGTAAAAAATCGCAACCTTTTTTGGTGATTTGTTGTTACCGATTGCCGGAAGCTGAAGCCATCCGGCTAGTTGTGGAAGCCCTGCGGGCTGGTGGGGCAGGCAGCAATGCGCGTTCTAAACTGGAATTTTACGGCAACGGCCGTTCCCCCTGTGCTATACTCTCGCGAAGAAAAATGGGACGCGGATAAACGCAGATGAACGCTGATTTTTTTCTGCGTTCTTCGCGGTAAAAATTGGAGGCAGGATGAGACAATATTTGGATTTGATGCAGCATGTTTTAGATAACGGCGTGCGCAAGGATGACCGCACGGGAACGGGCACGATCAGCGTGTTTGGCTACCAGATGCGCTTTAATTTGGCCGAGGGCTTTCCGGCGGTGACCACCAAAAAGCTGCATTTCCGCTCGATTATTCATGAGCTGCTCTGGTTTTTGCGCGGCGAAACGAACATTCGCTACCTGCACGAAAATAAGGTGACCATTTGGGATGAGTGGGCCGACGAAAATGGCGAGCTGGGGCCGGTGTATGGTTCTCAGTGGCGCTCGTGGGATGGGGGAAACGGCCGTTCCATAGACCAAATCACCCAGGTTCTCCACAGCCTCCAACACAACCCCGACTCCCGCCGCCACATCGTTTCCGCCTGGAACGTCGCCGAAATTGAGCAGATGGCTCTGCCACCCTGCCACCTCCTCTTCCAGTTTTACGTCGCCGAGAACAAACTCTCCTGCCAGCTCTACCAGCGCAGCGCCGATATCTTCCTCGGTGTCCCCTTCAACATCGCCTCCTACGCCCTGCTGACGCTGATGATGGCCCAGGTGCTGGGCTACGAACCGGGCGATTTTGTCCACACGCTGGGCGATGCCCATCTTTATCTTAACCACCTGGAGCAAGCCAAACTCCAGCTTTCCCGCGATCCATTCCCGCTGCCCCAAATGCGCCTCAATCCAGCCGTCACCGACCTGTTCGCCTTTCGTTACGAAGATTTTGAACTGGTCAATTACCAATCCCACCCAACCATAAAAGCTCCAATAGCAGTGTAAGCTGAGTATCTACCGCGACTATCGCGATTATGATAGAAGGAGGTCAAGCTGTTTATGGATGAATATCAAGAGCAATTCCAACAATTTTTAGAAAAATTGCCAAAAATGCCATTAGAAGAACGGGTACAAGTGGTTAGATTTGAAGCATTAGGAGCAGTTAATCATGCTAAAGGATTTACGAAAGTAATCCAAAAAGAAACCGAGGATTGTGCTGGGTTGCCTACTTATGTAGATGAATATTTTGAGTTGGTGTTGCGCAAACTGGATGAACTTCAGCACCTTGTTAATGCGCTTGTGACACAGGTTGATAGCAACTAGATGGAAATTGGTCTCTTTTTGAAGGAACACTCGCAAACTATTGCAATGGTTGTTGCAATGGACCAAAACCGCCTGATTGGGGCGGATAATGGGCTGCCCTGGCGCTTGCCGGACGACATGCAGTGGTTTGTGCAGCAGACGATGGGCAAGCCAATCATCATGGGGCGCAAGACGTATGAATCCATTCCCGCCAAATTTCGGCCGCTCAAGGGGCGGCACAACATTGTCCTGACGCGCGATCGCAGCTATGAAGCGCCTGGGGCGACCGTGGTACATTCGGTAGAAGCGGCGCTGGCGGCGGCGGGGGGTGTCGAAGAAATCATCATCGGCGGCGGGGCGAATTTGTATGCCCAACTGTTGCCCCAAACCAACCGCATTTACTTCACGCTCATCGAGGCGGAGCTGGATGGCGACGCCTATTTCCCCGAAATTGACCAGTCAGCCTGGCGTGAAACGTTCCGCCAGCACCATCCCGCCGACGAACGGCACAATTTTGCCTTTACCTGGCTCATTTTAGAGCGCAACTGATTTTTAACCGCGGAGAGCGCGGAGGACGCGGAGAAAAATCTGTGTAATCTGCGTAATCTGTGGTTAATCCCCTGCCTCTTTCCGTAAGTAATTTGTAAGCTTTTGGGAATACGGCCGTAATCCTTCCCCTCTATCTTCTTCTTTGGGTAGCTACTGTTTGGCTGCCAATTCTAAAAATGATTTTTGAGGAGAATGAACCGATGAAGACTATGAAACTGACGATTTTGCTTTTGCTTGCTTTGTTTTTGGTAGCGTGTGGCGGTGGAGCGGAAACGGCCGTTGAACCCAGCGCCTCAGACGCAACCACATCCGAGGAAATGATGGACGAATCCAAGGATGGGGAAGAAATGATGGATGAGAGCATGGATGACGAAGAAATGATGGAAGAAGAATCCATGGACGAAGAAATGGCCGACGCTGAGCACGAAGAAGGCATGGCGGAAATGGAAGAAACGATGGAAGAAGCCGAAGCCATGGACGACGACATGAAGGATGACGACATGGCGATGGGCGACTTGCCGCTCTGGAAGACCACCGAACTGACCGACGTGCGCACGGGTGAAACCTTTACCTTGGCCGATTTTGCGGGCAAAACCGTCTTTGTCGAGCCGATGGCTACTTGGTGCCCCAACTGCCGCCAGCAGCTAGGCAACGTTGCCGGTGCACGCGCCCAGCTTGCCGACCGCGAGGACGTGGTGTTTGTTGGTCTGAGCGTAGAAACCACACTCAGTGGTGAAGAGCTGGCAAGCTACACAGATGAAAATGGTTTCGATTGGATTTTTGCGGTGGTGACGCCTGAGATGCTTGTTTCTTTGGCCGATTCTTTTGGCCAAACAGTGACCAATCCGCCATCGACCCCCCACTTCATTATCCGGCCAGATGGCTCTACCACAGACCTGACCACCGGGTTTGAAAGCCCCGAAGAGCTGCTGCAAAGCATCGAAGCAGCCTCACAAAGTTAAAGAATTCTGTCAATCCTCCGGAAGGTTTCCATCGTAACCGTTGTTTCGGTATAAGCCTCCCGGAGGATGTCACCCCAATTTCCCCGGAAACTTGGAGTTTCCGGGGAAATTTCAGCGAAAGGTTTTTCAAAATGAGTCAATTAATCGAGGCGTTTGTGCTGGGCAACAGCGCTATTCTTACCAACGTTTGTATTTTGCCACTCTACCCTGGCTTGATTGCCTACCTGGCAGGCAATGCTCAAAATGAACGCGCGCAATCGGCAACCAAATGGTTGGGGCTGCTGGTTCTAGGTGGCGTACTGAGCATGATGCTGCTGGTCGGGTTGATTTTGTACCTGCTGCAACAAAGCTTTAGCAACATTTTGCCAGTGGTGCTGCCCATCATCTACGTGGTGGTGATTGTGCTGGGCGCGTTGATGTTGACGGGGCGCAATCCGTTTAACCGGCTGGCTGTTTCCCAAGCGCCCGTGCTGAGCAACCCATACGCCGGGGCGTACGTGTACGGCCTCATGCTTGGCCCGATGACGCTGCCGTGCGCGGGACCATTTATTATTGCTGCATTTGTTTTGGGGGCAGGAAATATTGCCAATTTAGCCGGGAGCTTGTCTTATGTTGTTGCTTTTGGGGTGGGTTTTGGTTGGCCATTGGTGCTGCTGCCGTTTTTTGCCCTGCCGTTCCAACGCAAATTTACCCGCTGGCTGGGGCAAAATTACAAGCTGCTCACCCGCGTTTCCGGGGCGCTGCTGGTGGCAATTGGCGTATTTGGCTTGTGGGTAGATGTGCTTCCGAATCTTTAGGTAATTGGGTAATTGGTAATTCGTAATTACCCAATTACCAGTTACTCAATTACGCTTCTTCTGCCTGGATATGGAGCTGCCAACGGCCGTTCCCTTCCACCCCATCCCCGCTATTCTTTAACACAATCTCTTTTGCCCGCGTGATGCTGGCGAGATCGGTAACGGCCGTTTCCAACTGTGAGGCGAGTTCGGCGTCGTTGGTGTGCAGGTGCAGGCAAGCCAGCTCTGCACCGAGCGACAAATTTTGCTCACTTTTGTAGCGGCGAACGGCCGTTGCAATTTCCACCAGTTCGTTACCGTGAAGGACGGCCGTTTTGTCCTCCCACGCCGCATTTCCCGCTGGCCACGCCGAGGTATGGATTGAAGGGAAACCATCACTTTCGGCAAACAGACCCAGGTAAATTTGCTCCGTCACGAAGGGTAAAATCGGTGCCAGTAGCTTGAGCGTGGTGAGCAGCGCATGGTGCAGGGCGTAGCGCGCCCCGTCGCTGGCCGCGCCGCCTTCGTACAGCCGCAGCTTGGCCATCTCCAGATAGTTGTCCGCCAAAATTTGCCAGAAGAACTGCTCAATCTCACTCTTGGCCGTGGCGTAATCGTACTGTTCATACAGCTTTGTGCTGCGCTCGATGAGTTGTTGGGTGTGGGCCAGCAGCCACCTGTCGGCCAAAGTTAAAGAGACTGGAGACTGGAGATTGGAGATTGGCTGGTCTGGTAAGTCTCCAGTCTCTAGTCTCCAATTCTCCAAAAACCGACTGCAAAACCGGGCCGCATTCCACAGCTTGTTCACCAACTTCGCCCCCGCCTGGATTTTCTCCTCGCTGATGATGGCGTCTTTGCCCAAGCCAGTGCTGGCGGCCCAGTAGCGCACCGCGTCGGCCGAGTATTGCTCGATCATCTCCAGCGGCCCGGCCACATCGCTTTTTTTGCTCTTGCTGATTTTGCCTGCGCCGGTCGGTGCCAATCCCCAGCCGGAAATAGCTACCGACTCAAAGGGCAGGGTGCCAAAATGCAGCCACGATTTGGCGATGGTGTAAAACGCCCAGGTGCGAATAATCTCGTGAGCCTGCGGCCGCAGTAAAAAGGGAAATGTTTGTTCGTACAGCCTTTCATTGATGGGCCACTGCGCCACAATTTGCGGCGACAGCGACGAGGTGGCCCAGGTGTCCATCACGTCCGCCTCGGGAATGAACTCCGTGGATTGGCAGCTTGGGCAAGGCTGGGACGGCTGGTGGGTGAGCGGATCTATTGGCAAATTTGCCTCATCGGCCAGGATGGTTTCGCCGCAGCTGGCGCAGGTCCACACGGGGATGGGCACGCCAAAAAAACGCTGCCGCGAGATGCACCAATCCCAGGCCAGGTTTTCTACCCATTGGCGATAGCGCAGCTTCATGTGGGCGGGCTGCCAGTTGATTTTTTCGCCTTGAGCCAGCAGTTCGTTCTTAAAATCGAGCAGGCGGATGAACCATTGGGAGACCACGCGGTACTCCACGGGCGTGTCGCAGCGCTCGTGCGTGCGCACGTGTTGGCTGATTTTCTCTTCGCCCAGCAGCTCCCCCGCCTGGCGCAGCTTGGCAATGATGATTTGGCGGGCGTCAGTGGTGGTGTGTCCAGCTAAATCGGGGCCAGCGGCGGGGGTGAGACGGCCGTCTCCACCAATCGCCTCAATTAAGGGCAAATTATGGGTGCGCCACCAGGTCACGTCCGCCTGGTCGCCGAAGGTGCAGCACATCACTGCGCCGGTGCCTTTGTCTGGTTCGGCGGCGGGGTCGGCGAGCAGCGGTACCTGCCGGTGCGTGTAGGGCGTGGTGATTAGTTGGCCGAGGTAGGGGGTGAAACGGCCGTCTTCTGGGTGCACAAAAACCGCCACGCAAGCAGGCAGCAGCTCCGGTCGCGTGGTGGCGATGGGCAGCGTGGTCCCATCTTCCAGTTTGAAGGCCAATGTGTAGAAGGTGCTTTCGCGCTCCAAATCGTTCAGTTCGGCCTGGGCGATGGCGGTTTGGCATTCTGGGCACCAGATGGCGGGGGATTTTTGCCGATACGCCAGCCCTTTTTTGTGCAAATCGAGGAACGACCACTGCGCCAGCCGCCGCGAATTGTCATCAATCGTACGGTAGGTGTAGCGCCAGTCGATCGACAGCCCCAGCCGCTGCCACAGGTCGCGGTAGTCGCCTTCGGTTTCCTCGCTCACCTTTAGGCAAAGGTCAATAAACGCCTGGCGGCCAATATCGGCGGCGCGCACGCCTTCCCGCCGTTCCACCAGGCGCTCGGTGGGCAGGCCGTTGTCGTCGAAGCCCATTGGGTAGAACAGGTTACGGCCGTTCATCCGAAAATACCGGGCAATGAAGTCGGTCTGGCTGTACGAATACACGTGCCCCAAATGTAAATGGCCAGACACGGATGGCGGCGGCGTGTCGATGCTGAACACGGGCGCTTTTAAATGGGGGTCAAAATGATAGGTGCCGTCTGCCTGCCATTGGGTTTGTAGGGCAGGTTCGGCCGTTTTTGGGTTGTACCGCTTGGATAAAGACATGGTAAAAACCTCCGTTTTGAGACTGGAGATTGGAGACTGGAGATTATTTTTTCAATCTCCAATCTCTAGTCTCCAATCTCCCAAATAGAAAAGCCCAAATCATCCGTTGAGGACGAAATGGGCTTGATTCCGCGGTACCACCTCTTTTTGGCATTGCCGTGGGATTGAATTTCCCAGACGTCCTGGGGATAAATCCCCAGGCTAGATGCCACACTTTATCCCGACTAACATCGGGATTGCGCTGTAACGGGCTTACCCGTACCGGTCTACTTTGTCGGTGAACGGTTATCGGTAATCCGTAATCGGTTTTTACTGATTACTGTTCACCGTTTACCGCTTACCGTCATTTCTTCGGTAATCGAACCGGGCGACTTTCGCTGGGCGTTGATTGTGGAGGCTTTCAACTGCAAGTTACTTTGCTGCCTCATCTTTTCTGTCAATCTCGTTACCAACTACTCCTCCCGGAGATGATGGCATATTTAGTTGTGGAGGGATTATAAACGGGAACGGCCGTTGCTGGCAAGTTCCGAATTCCGCCATCATTACGCCTGTAAACCATCCCATGACCATTGCGGGATGCGTAAATCCTCTGGCACGCTGTCCGCCGCGTGTGGGTATGCGGCCATCGTCTCGGTGGTTGTCCAGGCAAAGTAATCGTGGAGCACACGCCGGAGCAGCTCGTCCGTGAGACCGATGTCATCCATGGCGCGGTCAAAGCAGGCGATGGCGCGGCGATCCATCTCTTCGTGGGGGCCATTGCCGCTGTGCATCCGAACAACAGATGATTCGCTGCCGTACTGGCTGCTGTAGGCTGGGGGACCGCCCCACGCCTCGCCCCAGTAAGCTGCCAGCCGTTCTGTGTGCTGCGGGTGGAATCCGTGACTGAACGCATGCGCCACAATTGCGTCGGCCAGAACTTGTTCATGCCAAGCACGGGCGAGCTTTAGTACACCTGGAGACCCTCCGAGCACTTCAAAGATGGTGATAGCTGCCATAAATCCTCCGTTGTGATTTTTGAAAACCGTTTCGGCGTCAGTGATTGCCTTGAGCTTTGTACAGCTTATGATGGTGCCTGTCAATATGTGGTAAGAATTGTCTCAAGTTAGGGTTCTTGTTCATCGAGGAACGCTGCCAGCTTGTCGGCCTGGGTTTGGGTGAGGCTGATCAGCTCGTTTACGGCCGTTTCAAACACTTCTGCCCCCTCATCTGCTGCCGCGTATGGTTGGATGAGCGCCGCTAGCGTTTCATATTTGGCCGTCATGGTTTCCGGGTTGAACAGAACGGCCGTTTCTGCCAGATAGCCCATGTACTTTTCGTAATAAGTTGGGTCGTCCAGCAGATAGCGAATCAGCGGCCAATTGTCGCCCACGTCTGCCTTGTCTAGCGAGACATTGCCGCCGCCCGGTCCGCCAAATCTGCCGCCAGGGCTGCCAGACCCGCTGAGCACCAGATTATGGTCCCAGGAAATCCAGGTGAGTTGGCCTGTGCCTGGATTGTTGTAGAGGTAATAGTTGTGGGTCATACGGCCGTACGTATCCCAATGCTGAATCACCGCGCTAATGGCTAACCATTCTAAAAAGCTATCCACATCAAACACAGCTTCCAGATTTTCGCGCCAGGTGGTGGGATCGGTCGTTCGAGTTTCATCATGCAGCATGTTGTACAGCGTTTCGATGTCGCTCCAATCCGCCTCATCTTCGTTGTTTTCTTTTTGGAAGCTATCGGCGATTTGGTCAAAGGTGCCTTCGGCCAGGCTGGCAGCGGTGCCGTCGCCCTCGTAGATGTTGCCCTCGTCGTCGCCAAAAATGCGGGAAACGGCCGTATCGTCAATCACCTCAATCACCGTGTACAGCCCCAGGCTCACTGGCCCTTCACCGTAATCTAAAATGATTTCGTAGTAGGCGGTTTCGGCGGCAGGCAGACCGGCTTCCTCTAGCAAATCGTAGGTGATGGTGTCATGCATGAACGTTTGGTCGCCAAAGCCATTGGCCAATGACAGCTGCTTGAAGCCAAAGAAACGTTGATTGTCAATTTCTGGAAATTCATCCTCAAATTCATCAAAATCGAGCTTGAGCGGCAACTTGAGTGTTCCTTCGTTCCAGCTGCTCAGCAAGGATGAGTTGCCTTTGTAACGTACCCCGACATTGGTCCAGATTTGGCCATCAAATTCGATAGTGGCAGGCACCCACATCGGGTTTTCAGAAATTAGATTGCCGGGACCACCAGGACCGCCAAATCCGCCAAACCCGCCAGATGGCCGACCACCTTCCGGTGGCTGCAATCCATCAGGCGGCTCAAAGCCTTCAGGCGGTACATCGCCATCGCCTGGGTTAAAATTGCCGGGTGGTGGACCGCCAAAACCACCAGGGGCCCCGCTACGGCTGCCTGGTTCGCCAGCTAACT
The DNA here is from genome assembly GCA_020634455.1 of Ardenticatenaceae bacterium. Classification (GTDB taxonomy): domain Bacteria; phylum Chloroflexota; class Anaerolineae; order Promineifilales; family Promineifilaceae; genus Leptofilum. The sequence continues at coordinate 1,215,297 of JACKBQ010000002.1, forward strand.
CCACCATGTTGGCCTGCATCGCTGCCCAATCTTCTGGTTTGATGCTGATGGTGAGTTGGTTTACTTCGTTTTGCGGGAAAACGATGTCGTAGTTGGGATCGGCGTCGTTGCTGTGGCTGGCCTCAGCCCAACCTTCTGGGCGGGTGCCCTGGCTCGCATCTGCGGCCGATTCGGTTGGCTCATTTTGTGAGCAAGCGGTGAGAAAAATTAGCAGTAAGATGAGGGTAAAAGTTGCACTCTTTAGTTTCATGGGCTTGCTCCAGCTTGTGAATTCGGTCGTCCCGGCAGGGGCTGTGGCGCAATGCCCAGGACAATTTGGTTTACAAGGCGGATGATAGAGGACAATTGTTAAGTAGATGTTGAGTTGCTGTAAACTCTTTGTTGAGTGGTTTTAAATTTGACGGCCGTTTCTCCCTAAGCGACAATTAAAAATTGCAAGGATGAAATTTTGATTGGAGCATTATGAAACGATTATTTTTAGCCATCAGCCTGCTGCTGATTGTTGTGGGGAGCAGCTGTCAACAAGCGAGTGCAACTGAATCTGCCAGTACCAATAGTGGGATAGCGCTGGCTGCTGTGGCCACCGAACCGCTGCCTACGCTGGTACCAAGTTCCACACCCATCCCGTCACCCACGGTAACGCTGACGCCTTCGACTACGCCAACCGATCCGCCGACGCTGACGCCCCCGCCAACGCAAACCAGCACCGCCACGGCCACACCCACCGAGACGATGACGCCAACGGCCGTTCCTGTCAATCGTCAATGTCCAGACCCAGCCCCGCTGCGGCCACCCTACACGCGCAACTTTTTGGCACCGACCCCCTGGCCCGTGCCCATTGGCGATCCAATGGCCCATTTTGACTTTATTAAGCCAGTACCGGGTGGCGGTCGCACGATTATCAACAAAACTTTCCCCTATGGTTCGGATGGAGACGGCCGTTACCTTATCCACAACGGCATTGACATTGCCGGCGAGTTAGGTTTGCCTGTGCTGGCTGTGGCCGATGGCACCGTGGTGGTGGCTCAGGCCGATGACCGGGAGCTGTACGGCTGGCGCTGTGACTGGTATGGGCATCTGGTGGTGCTTGAACTGGACCAAACATGGCAAGGCCAGCCAATTTACGTGCTTTACGGCCACGTTCTGGGACTGAGCGTGGAAGTGGGGCAGCACGTGTCTCAGGGTGAGCCGCTTGCTGAGGTTGGTGTTGGCGGCGCGGCTATTGTGCCCCATTTGCATCTAGAGATTCGCATAGGCAGCAACGAATTCAACGCCACGCGGAACCCAATGTTGTGGATAAACCCTGGCCCAACGCGAGGGGTGTTAGCTGGACGTCTGATTGATCCACAGGGACGGCCGTGGCAAGGCGTGGTGGTGACGCTCATCAATGGCGAAGGCGATGAGGTTGAGTTTATCAATACCTTTACCTACCAGGGTGACCCGCAAAATCTCATCAACCCGGACGAACTGTTGGCCGAAAATTTTGTTTTTGCCGATGTGGTGCCGGGAGAGTACACGCTGTACGTGAAGTTGCAGGGGGAGGAGTACCGACGACCGGTGCAGATTATTGAAGGTGAGCTAACTACAGTTGAGCTGGTGACGGAGCCGTACAAAACGCCCACGCCGACGGTTGAGGTACCGCCGACGCCAGAGATGACGCCAACGGCCGTTCCAACTGAAGAAAATTAGACTTGCCACTCCGCTTCAGCAGCGGGTAGGGTGAGGATAAATTGACTGCCTGCATTTGGCTCGCTGCTGATGCTGATGTGCCCATTGTGGGCTTCAGCAACCGCTTTGGCAATGGTCAGGCCAATGCCCAAGCCACCGTAATGACGATTGTCTCCCTGCCCAATTTGGAAGAAGCGATCAAAAATACGGCCGTGTTCCCTGGGGTGGATACCAATCCCCTGGTCTGCTACCACAATTTGCACGTCACCAGCCAAATTTGTTTTGGCCCAGATGCGGATAATCTGATTTGTCCGGCTAAATTTGATGGCGTTGTCTAGTAAATGGTAGAGCAGGTGCCGCAATTTATGCGTATCGCCATTGATTTGCAGGTCGTAAGCAATATCGTTTTGTACTGCCAGGTCTTGCGTTAGCAGTTCGATCTGCTTTTTTTCAATGAGGCGTTCAATTTCTGTGTGTAGGGGAAACGGCCGTCTTAAAATATCTAGCCCCTCATCAATTTGTCCTAAAAGGAGCAAATCTTCCACCAGCCGATTAAGCACGTGGGTGTTGTGCTGCACTTTCTCTAAAAAGCAGAGTTGCGATTGAAAATCATCTACATCGGCCGAAGCAAAGATAATTTCTAGCGTATTCAGAATTGTGGTGATGGGGGTGCGCAGTTCGTGCGTCATGGTGGCCATTAAATTTTGTTTAATTTGAGCCACCTCCGATTCGGTTTTTGATTTGCTCCAGCTGTGACGCCGGATGAGCGCCTGCACACGCGCTGCCAGTTCATTCAGGCGAAATGGTTTGCCTAAATATTCATCTACACCGGTTTCCAGAGCCTGAACCACATCCTCTTCATCAGTTTCGGCCGTGAGCATGATAATGGGCACATCGGAACTTTGCCGAATTTGCTGTGTCGCTTCCAGGCCATCCATTACGGGCATCGTCATATCAATAATGACGAGGTCAGGGGTTAATTGATCAACAAGTTGCACCCCTTCGTGCCCGTTATGCCCGGCAAACACTTCGTGGCCTTTGTCACTTAAGCCAATTTTGAGTGATTCAGTAATGAATGGGTCATCATCAACAATTAATAATTTGGCCATAATTTTTGCCAATCGTTTGTGGCACTTATGCAACAAACCAGTTGTGTTAAGACCTGGATAGCTTACAAAAAATGTTACAAACCCAACAATAGGGAATACATCCCAAGCCAAAATAGCGGAATTGGCGCGGACTGGCTAAAATCGGACTGCTACGGGCGAAATTTTTAAGAGGAAGAAGCAAAATGCTATTTGTTGATAATCAGGAAACGACCGATCCGCGCCTGAATTTGGCCATCGAGGAACATTTATTACGCAATGTTCAGGTTGCTGAGCCGCTGCTGCTTTTTTACATCAATGCGCCTTCGGTGATAATCGGCCGTAACCAAAACAGCATTGAGGAAATTGACCCAGACTTTGTGCGGCAAAACCAGATTTATGTGGTGCGCCGGTTATCTGGTGGTGGGGCCGTCTACCATGATTTGGGCAACTTGAATTTCAGTTTTATTACGCAGGGCAGACAAGATTTGCATAATTTTGATAAGTTTACGCAGCCAGTGGTGACGGTTTTGCAAAGCTTGGGGGTGAATGCCGCCTTGCAGGGTAAGAGCGACATTTTTGTGGAGGGCAAGAAAATCTCTGGCAATGCACAATACGCTTCACAGGGGCGGATGTTTAGCCATGGCACCATTTTGTTCGACACTAACCTGGAAAATATGCTCCGGGCCATCAACCCGCGCCAGATGAAAATTGAATCGAAATCAGTGCAGTCGGTGCGTTCGTTTGTGACCAATATTCGAGAGCATTTGTCTGAGGAGATGCGTATTGATCAACTGCGGCAGGCGTTGTTGGCGGGTATCTTTGGTCAGGATGATATTCCGGCGTATCCACTCACGGATTCGGATTGGGAGCAGATTCGGGAGATTGCTACGCAGCGATATATGACGTGGGATTGGAATTACGGCCGTTCCCCGTCCTTCAATATTCAAAAAAGTGAAAAACTGTCTGTGGGCAAGCTAGATGCCCGTATCGAAGTGGAAAAAGGCCTGATTCAAGCCATCAAAATTTACGGTGATTTCAGCGGTCCGCAAGATGTAGCGAAACTGGAAAAACAGCTCACTGGCCTGCGCTATGATCGTGATGAGATTGCCAAAGCGTTGACCGCGATTGATTTGGCGCTTTATTTTGGCGCAATTGATAAAAAGGCATTTTTAGATTTGCTATTTTAGCCTGGGATTTCAGCCCCACGGAGGCAAGCATGAAAAAGTTGGTTTGGCTGGTTTTGGTTTTATTTTTGGCGGCTTGTGGCGGTGCTGTAGAAACGGCCGTACCGCCCACCAGCGCGCCTGTTGCAGAGGCTGCTATTGAAGTTGTGCCCACGGTCACCGTTCCGCCGCCACCGCCTACCAGCACCCGCCGCCCCACCGCCATCCCGCCGACGCCACAGCAGCCCACACGCCCGGCAACGGCCGTACCACCTACCGCAACGGCCGTACCCCCAATGCCAGATGTGCCCGCCATGCTTTGGCTGCCTTACGCCACTGGCAACTACGGCCAGCCCGTCCTCATGCTGGAGAATGGCGACCTTGCACCGCAGCAGGTGCCCGTGGCGGTCGAGATATTTTTCGACTACCAGGCTGGCTGGCTGGCTTATGGCAGCCAGTTTTGGGCACCAACCGCCAACCAGCAGTCTGTGACCGATTTGCACCTGTATAATTTTGCCACGGGCGAAGATGCAGTTTGGGCCGAGCAGGCTGGCCGTGCCGCCATCTCTCCGCTGCAAATGTTTGGCGAGCCTCCCTCCGTCGCTGCGGCAATTCACAACGGCCAGGGCTTTGATCTGATTTTGCTGCGCGGGGCGGAAAACCGAACGGTGCGGGTTGAGGATATTGACCCTTATTTCTCATGGTCGCCAGACGGCCGTTTGCTTGCCTACCTGCGCCAAAATGAACTGTTTGTAACGGATGCGGCCAGTGATTCTGGGAATCCACCAATTGCTAGCGGCGTGTACGCCAACAGCGGCTGGATTGGCGATGCACCGCTCTGGCTGGGTGATTCTGGCTACCTGCTTTACGCAGATGCGCCATTCACCATTGTGGCGGCGGATGGCAGCGAGACGATTGTGCCAACGGCCGTTGATGGCAGCGTGTTGGGTGGGGAACGGCCGTTTGCCATGCTCTACTCCCCCGCCACCAACCAGCTCATCGCCGAAACCGACGGCATGTTTGGCCCCGGCGCAGCCATTTACCAGTTAAGCGATGATTTTGCAACGGCCGAAATCATCGAACAGTTCGACGACGCCCAACTGGTAGGCTGGCACGAAGTAGGGCAAAGTATCATCCTGAGCATCAGCGGCGAACCCACAATCTTGGCCCTGACATCTGAGAATTGATTGCTTCGAAATTTTTGATGTCATCCCAGGCACGAATTACTGAAAGAATTTATCGAACTATTCATAGACATTTTGACGCAGTGCGTTGATACTGTGTGGTGTGCTTCGTTGATTGTTGAGGTGTACGCGCTGGGTCAGTCTGTGGCATAAATTCTGCCAAAGTGGAGCCACACAAGTGGTACACATGGAGGTAATGAAATGTTTATGGGACGGAGCAAGTTCAGGTTTATTCTCCCCTTTGTGCTTGGTTTAAGTTTGTTTATGGTTTTGCTGCTGGTGGTGCAGATGCCGCCAACGGCCGCACAGGTGAGCGGCACGCCAGAGCCAGTGGCTTACCTGCCGCTTGTGCTGCGGGACGGCACGCCTCCTACGCCAACGCCGCCGCCCATCGAGCCGGGTGCGCCGTGGCTTGAGCAGAGTACGATCACCATTTCCTCATACCAGTACGACCATCCCGACTGCCTGATTGCCACCTTCCCGGGCGATTTTGTGTATCCGTACCCACGCATCAACCATGATTGCGTTTTCCAAAAGCCGCGCGCGGATCGCACGTTTGAGGCCATTACGTTGCACAATAGCTATGTGGCGGTGACCGTTTTGCCGGAGATGGGCGGGCGGCTCTATCGCTGGCAAGACAAGGTGACGGGCCGCCAGCTGCTGTACGCCAATTCGGTGCTGAAGCCGACGGCATGGGGTTGGCGCGGCTGGTGGCTGGCCAGCGGCGGCATCGAGTGGGCCTTCCCCACCGATGAGCATGGCCTGAACGAGTATCGCCCGTGGGACTTCACGACCGAGGTACTGAGCGATATCGTCTCCATCACCGTGAGTGATGTGGAGGACCAGACGGGGATGACGGTGGGGGCAACGATTTCGTTGGATCGCGACCACATCTACATGACGCTGGCTCCGTTTGTGGTGAATGACACGGCCGTTTCCCACACCTACCAATATTGGCTCAACGCGATGATTGCTTTGGGCGACAACACAACCAACGATCAGACCGAATTTATCATCCCGGCCACCGAGGTGCAGGTGCATTCCCGTGACGCCAACGCCAGCTACCTACCCTCTGCTGGGGATTGGATGAACTGGCCAGAGCATAACGGCCGTTTCTTCCAAATCTATGGCACGTGGACTCATTACCTTGGTTTTTTTGCCCCCAACCTGAACGCAGGCTTTACTGGCGTCTACGACCACACGGCACAGCAAGGTATCGTGCGTGTGTTTGATGTGGCTCAGATGCCGGGCAACAAATTCTTCGGCCCGGCCAACCTGGAGCCGAATTTGTACACAATTGACGACAGCGTGTACGTGGAGATGTGGAGCAGCGGCGTCACGCCCGACTTCTGGACCTACGTGAACTTGGGTGCGGGGCAGTCCAAAAGTTGGACAGAGCGCTGGTACCCGGTTAGCCATCTGGGTACGTTTGACATGGCCAACGAGTTTGGTGCGCTGCGGGTGGATGAGATATCTACCGGGGCGGAGATTGGCTTGCAGGTAACGGCCATAACAACCGGCACGCTCTCACTCTTGGTAGATGGCACCCAGATGGCTAGCTGGCCCGGCCCCTTTGCCCCTGAGCAGACGGTGGATTTGGTGTGGGAACGGCCGTTGGGCCTAGTTGGCTCCCTCACCGTCCAGCTTTTGGATGCGCACAATCAAATCATGATCGCATTTGCCCCCTAAAATGAAACGGCTTGGAGCCCTCAGTGGTTTGCCGCACCTCTTAGGCTTCCAATAAATCTTCAAATGTTGTGACAATAATCACCCCGCAATAATGCCGTTGGCTACTGTCTGCCAGCAGCAAAAATCGCTACCGTTGCAATATGCAGGCCTTGTCTACCTTTTTTGAGAACAATCTCACCCTCATCTACTTTTTCTACGGGTTAGCCTTTTTTTGCATGGGGCTGCTCGTCTGGATTGAGTCCGGGCGCGCCTCCTCCTTCCGCTTGGCGCGGGCGATGGGGCCGCTGGCTGGTTTTGGCCTGGTGCATGGTCTGCATGAATGGTTCGAGATGTTTCAGCGCCTGGGCGCTGCCGGAGCCGCCAACATCCCCGCCTGGCTGCTGCTAGACGAGGTGCGTGTCGCTCATCTGGCCTTTTCATTTGCTCTCCTGGTCATATTTGGCATTCGCCTCATCTACCTATCCCGACGCGACGAATCTCGCTATGAAAAACTGTTTGCTTATCTGGCGGCAGGTGGCTTGCTGGGCATTTGGGGGCTAAGTTTGTTGCTCACCAACTGGATTTACCAGCCCGCGCCAGACGAATTTATTGCCGCCGGGGATGCGCTTTCTCGTTACATTTTGGGCATTCCGGGGGCCGTGTTGGCGTCGTGGGCTATCATCCTAGAGCAGCGGACCTTTCGGCGGCTAGAAATGCCCGACACCGGACGCGATTTGCTGCGGGCCGCCCTGGCCTTGTTTATTTACGGTGTGTTTGGCCAGGCGTTCCCTAAAGCTAGCTTTTTGTTTCCAGCGAATGTGGTGAATGCCACGCTTTTTGCTGAACTGTTTGGTATTCCCGTCCAGCTTTTTCGGCTGATGATGGCGGCGTTGATGGCCATTTTTATTGTGCGGGCGCTGCGGGCATTTGAAATTGAGCGGCAACGCAATCTTGCCAAGGCGAATGAGGCGAGACTGGTAGCCCAGGAAGAGGCGCTGGCCATCCAAACCCAAAGCAAGCGAGAGACGGATAAGTTGAATGCAGAATTGCAAACGGCCGTTCATGATCTCACCCTCCTCTTTGACCTCTCCCGTACCCTGGCCGCTACCCTGAACCGGCAAGAACTGCTTAACCAGGCCGCCAGCCAAATTTGCCGCAGCTTGCCGTACGTGCAAACCAGCCTCATCATCCTGCGCAACCGGCCCGATGAGCCATTGCGCTGCCAAACCCATGCTGGTTACGATCAGCTGCCTTATCGGGGCACGCCCGCCTGCCACGAAGGGCAGGTATTAGTTGCGCAAACGCTGCAATCAACTCAGCCCGCCATTTATGTGGATGGCCACCCGGTGGGGATGCCGCTGGTGCAAAATGGCCAGGCTGAGGCTGAAGTGCGGTTGCCTATGGGTAACTGCCTGCTAGGATTCCCGCTCGGCGATATTAATTCGGTGTGTGGCGGCCTGGTTTTGGGCTTGCAGCCAGAGATGACCTTGCTACGCCAGCGGGATTTATACCTGCTGGAGGCGATTGCCAGCCAGCTCACCATCGCTATCGAAAACGCCACGCGCTATGGTGAATCACAAGCACGCGAGACGCTGCGTGGCGAACTGCTGCATCAGGTGGTGTCGGCGCAAGAGCGGGAGCGGCAGCGCATTGCCCGTGAGCTGCACGATGGCACAGGCCAGGCGCTGACGGCGCTTGGGCTGGGTTTTGCCGCCGCCAGCGAAAATGTACAGCATGATCAAGCGCTGGCGGCTGCCCAGCTCTCTGAGCTAAAAACGATGAGTACCCAGGCGCTGCAAGATCTGCGGGACTTAATTCGTGATTTACGGCCGTCTCTCCTCGATGATTTGGGGTTGGTGCCTGCATTACAGAGCCAGGTGCAACTTTTTGCCGAGCGTACCGGGGTGCAGACGGATTTTGTGTTAAACGGCCGTCGCCAACGAGTGCAGCCAGAAATTGAAACCATTGTCTTTCGTATTGCCCAAGAGGCGCTGACCAATGTGGCCAAACATGCACACGCCCAGCGGGTGACGGTCGAAATTGGCTTTACTGACAACCTGCTAGACCTGGCAGTCCGCGATGATGGTTGGGGCTTTGAACCCAAGACTGTCTTTGAAGCGCCAGATGGCAGCCGCCAGATGTGGGGGTTGCTGGGGATGCAGGAGCGCGTGGCGTTGGTGGGCGGTAGTTGTGTGGTGCATTCACAACCGGGGCGGGGTACGGCCGTTCAGGTCTCAATCCCAATTACGGCTGTATAAAATCTATCTACAGATTAACGCAGATTAGCGCAGATTGTCATAAAAAATCTGCGTGAATCTGCGCTAATCTGCGGATGTGCAGTAGGAGGTGAGGATGTCTAAAATTAAGCTGGTGCTGGCCGATGACCATGCCGTGGTGCGTTCTGGGCTGCGGATGTTGCTGCAAGCGCAGCCAGACATGGAAATTGTGGGCGAAGCGGAATCGGGCACCGAGGCGCTGCGCCAGGTCCAAACCCTCCAGCCAGACGTCATCCTCATGGATATCCAGATGCCGGGGATGAACGGCATTGAGGCGACGCGGCAGATAAAGGGTGTGGGGGTGGATACGGCCGTACTAGCCCTGACCATGCACGAAGACGATCAATACTTTTTTGAAATGCTCCAGGCTGGCGCTTCTGGCTACCTGCCCAAGCGAGCTGCACCGGACGAACTGGTTCGCGCCATCCGCACGGTTAGCCGTGGCGAAGTGTTTCTTTACCCGTCGCTTGCCACCCGGCTGGTGCAAAATTACCTGGGTGGGGATGGCGGTGGCGACGCAGTTACGCTCGTTAGTGATTTAACACCACGTGAACAGGAAGTGCTGGTGCTTATAGCCGAGGGGCTCACCAATCCCGAAATTGCCGAGAAGCTGGTCATCAGCGTAAAAACAGTAGACCGCCACCGCGAAAACATTATGCGCAAGCTCAACCTGCACAGCCGAATTGAGCTGGTGAAATATGCGCTGCGGTCTGGTTTGATTGATTTGGAGGAATAGATGAGGGGGTAGAGACGTTGCACTGCAACGTCTCTACGAGAATCAAGCAAAGGAGGGGGCTTCGTTATACATTGGGCAGGTCAGGCAGTCGTCTGGCAGATGGCCTTCGGTGCGGGTGCGCACTAACCAGCAGGGTGCCATTTGCTGGGTAAAGCCTGGGCACTCTTCGCGTGATGCTTCATCACATTGTTTGAAGGCCCAGCATCTGTCTGCTTTTTGGGTGGGAACGGCCGCTTCCGCTTCCCATCGGTCCACCAGCCAGTTCATCGCATAGCCAATGCCCATTACCACCGCCAGCGGCACCACACAGCGCAGCGCAAATAAAAGCACCATTGTGAAAGTCGCTTGTGTTCCGTTCATGAGTCTAAACCTCGCTCAAAATAGCCACTGAGAGCAAAAAGAAAATGAAAGAATCTCTAATTTCTCCGAGCTCTCTGTGGCCCAAAATCAATCGGTTGGCACGGCTACTGGTTTGGCGATTGCTGGCTCAACGGCCGTTTCTGGCAGTGAACTGTGATCCACAATACCTAGATAGCGTACGCCAAGCGTAAAGCCCAGCAAGCCGTAAGCAATCACGCCCAGCCCTACCAAAATTTCTACCAGAGCCGGTTTGTAAGCAGCGTACAGCGGTTCTAGCTGCGTAGGCAGCATCGTGAAAGCGACCATCTGCCCCACAATGTTTGTATCCCAACGGTAGGCAACCAATCCGCCAACCGCCAGAGCCAGCGCCAGCAGTTGCAGCCTGGGTTGCTGCCTCAGCCGCTTGCTTACCAAAATGACCGCCGGGACAAAAATGCCCAGCAGCAGCTCGCCAATCCAAAAGTTAAAGGCCAACGCCCCACTGGTAAGAATGTGCAAGCCTTCGGTGCGACCCGGTTCCAGCGTGTATTCCATGCCTAGCGTGTCCCAAAAGCGCAGGTACAGGTAGCCAAACAGCATCCAGCCAATTACCTGCATCACCTTGTCCAGAATGTCATCTCGCACGTTGGCGCGTTCGGAAAAGAGGACAGACAGTTTGGAAGCCAGCACCGTGAGCGCCAGGCCGCCAATGACGGCCGAAACGATGAACAGCACCGCTAAACTCGGCTTGTACCAAATCGGTCGCGCCTTGAGCACGCCGTAGGTTGCGCCCAAAGAAGATTGGTGCAGCAGCGAAAAGCCGAGGCCAAAAATCGCCAAAATCGGGGCAAATTTATGGATGCCGTGCAGCCGATGGCTCAATTTAGGCCAGCGGGCTTTGAACCAGCTTGCTTCACCAAAGATAGGCAGCACTTCCAGCAGCAGCACAGTGAAGTAGAAGATGACGCACATTGTCACTTCCCACAGGGGCGAGTGGATGTTCCAGAACACCACAGCGTGCCAGAAGCGGTCGGGACGGCCGATGTCCATGAGTAAGCAAAGCATGGCCATGCTGTAGCCCAAGAAACCAACGAAGACGGCCGTTCGCGCCAACGGCTGTAGCTGCTTCCAACCAAATAAATAGACGGCCGCTGAGAGGGTAAACGCCCCCGCGCTCAAGGCAATCGCCGACAGGTCAATGCCAATCCACAAGCCCCAGGGCACCACATCGGTCAGATTGGTCACCACCAGGCCGTTGATGAATACGGTAAGCGCTGCGCCAACGGCCGTTACCATTAAAACAGCCAGCAAAATAATCCAGAGCGGGAATACAGCGCGGTGTAGTTTTATTTTCTGGTTCATGAAACACCTTCCTCAACAACTTCTTCGCGGCGGGCGGGCAGGTAATAAACACGCGGGTTGGTGCCCAAATCGTTGCGCAGCCGCACCGACGGATATTTGGCTAATGCCACGCTCACTGGTGAATTCGGATCGTTCAAATCGCCAAACATGCGGGCACTAGTGGGGCAGGCAGCCACGCAGGCGGGGGTTGCTTGCCGATCAATGCCGGGCATGAGTCCTTGCTCCAGGCCACGATCAATGCGGTGGAAGCAGAAGGTGCATTTTTCAGCTACGCCACGCGGACGCCGCTCGATTTCCGGTTCGCCCCATTCGGGAACGGCCGTATTCACCGCAGTGTTCTTGTCCCAATTGAAGGTTCGTGCGCCGTAAGGGCAGGCCAATTGGCAATACCGACAGCCAATGCACTTCTCATAATCCATCATCACAATGCCGTCGGCGCGGTGGTAGGTGGCCCCAACCGGACAAATGTCTACGCAGGGTGCGTTTTCGCAGTGCATACAAGGCACTGGGGCGTAAACCGCTTCGCCATTGATTGGTTCCAGCTCGATCATTCGGTTCCAAGGGGCGTCGGCGCGGGTGTCGTTGTGGGCCTGGCAAGCCAGACTACATTCGCCGCAGCCTACGCATTTGGCCTGGTCAATCACCATCGCCCAGCGGTACGGGCTGCTGTCTTTTGCGTCTGGTAGTGGGTTTCTGTTGGCGGCGATGGTGACGGTGGTAACGGCCGTTCCCACAGCTGCCAGCCTGATAAAATCGCGTCGCCCAACTTTATTGTTCATTACGACCTCCATATTGCTCGGCGCGTAATTTGGCTTGCCATTTTTCTAACCACGGCGAGCCAACCAGCCCAAACGCCATGCCAATCAGCGCGGCTAAAACCGCAAAGTTGAAAGGACTGTTGACTGATGGCTGGGTTGTGCTCACATTGCTGTTGCTTTCCGGGTGATCTGCGGGCAGAAAACTGGCTTCTAGCACCATCGCTTCAGCCTGTGCCTGCGGGGCAGAGCCGTCTGGCATGTGCATGTCCTCTTTGTGGCAGGTGGCGCAAGTTTCTGTGCCAACGGCAAAGGTGTGGCTAATTTGGCTGTGCCCATTGCCCAGCGGTTCGCTTTTCGTCCCCAGATGGCAATCGGTACAAAGTAATCCTTCTTCTGCATGAGCCGTAAAAGTGAAGAAATGCGTTTCTTCCTTGTGGCAGGTGCGGCAAGTGTCTTGCATACTGCCCTGGCGCAATTCGTTGGAATGTGGATTGTGGCAGCGAGCGCAAGTGAGTTCTTCTTGCCCGTGTACGCTGGTTTCCCATTCGGCAAAGGTGTCTACGTGGCACTCACCACAGAGGCGTGACGAGATGTCGGTTTGCATTATTTTCTGCGGATGCTCCGCCGGGTTGGAGGGGTGGCAGGTTTCGCAAGCAACGCCTTCTTTGTTGTAGGTTCCGGTTGCTGGGTTGTAGCCAGTGGTGTGGCAGCTCAGGCATTCTTGCGGGTTGCCCGCTTCGGCCCAGGCAGCCAAAAAGCCCTCGGCTACGCTGGCGTGGCCGTGGACGCTGTTTTCCCATTGAGCGGTTACCGCTTCGTGGCAGTCGCCGCAATCATCGGAACCATAAACTTCTGGTTCGGTTTGGGCCTGGGTCACAGCGAACGTCACGAAGCCCAAAATCAGTGCGAAAGTCACCCCCATCAAGATTCGTTTGAACATAGGATGCTCCTGTTTAAAAACCTCCGGGAGGCTTTGTAAAAGCCTCGAACACAGACTCAGCTTCCCGGAGGATGTGCAAAGAAAGGTGTAAAATCAGCCAAAAAAGGCTTGTATTTAGTTTAGAAAATAGAAGGAGGCGGGTAAATCAGGTGTGCGGCGTATTTTGTTTTGGGGGTTTTGCCCCACACAAAAATGGGGCGTTTTCGGAGAGTTTTGCCAATTTTGGGCTGTTTTGCCCAGCGTTGGTGTGATTTTAGCGAATTTGAGCGAGTTTGTGGGGGAATTTCCCCAAAGAAAGATGGCGTGGTTGCCGAATAGACGGCCGTTCCCACTCCCTCTATTCTATTTCCATACCGATTTGTAATTTGGCACCTACATCGCCAGATGGCGATAGTGCAGGAGGTTTAAGATGAACATTGGAACGGCCGTACTCATTTTGCTCGTTTTGTTTGCCGTCCGCTTTGTGGTTCCCTTCGTGGTGATGATGTTGATTACCTGGTACAACGATCATGTGGCGGTGAACGCCGCATAACTGTTTTGGAGCTTGCGCGTTTCATATTTATACGGCCGTTTTCCGGGGGGCAATGTGGAAAACGGCCGTAACCCATTTGCAACTTGAATCTTAGCCATAGAGAGCACAATAGGTTTGGGGCGAAGTCTCATTTCTTAGATTTCTCTTTTTCCCCTGTGGCTTTTGCGGGTAGATTTTAAGTAGACCAATTTTTGCAGTTGTGCCACAATCCTCACTAAAGATTACTTCGGCTCAAGAGAAACCGCCTCATTTGACCAGTAAAAGTGTAGGATTGCGCCATGAAACATTTGTTAATAACCGCCCCGTTCCCCTCACATTTGATAGATAAAATACGTGCTGTGTCAACAGGTTTAACCATTGAACAACGCACATTGCCAAACGGCCGTTGGCCAGATGATTGGACCACCGAAGCTGAAATCTATTACGCCCTTGGCGCAGTGCCTCCCTTAACCAAGGCCCCCAATTTGCAATGGGTACAAACCCACTACGCCGGGGTAGATAGCCTTGAAAGCAGCGAGCTTTGGCACAGTGACCTGCTCATCACCACCGCCAGCGGCGTTCATGCCGCCAACATGGCCCAATATGCTCTCACCCAAATCTTGGCCTGGGCACACCGCGTGCCCAACTGGTTTGCCTACAAACAAACCAAAACCTGGGCCAAAAATCGCTGGGACACCTTCGTGCCCCAAGAACTGCGCGGCAAAACTCTTGGTATTCTTGGTTATGGCAGCATTGGGCGTGAACTGGCCAGGCTGGCCAAACCGTTTGGCCTCAAAATTTTGGTTACCAAGCAAGATGCTCGCCAGTTAAACGACACAGGCTTTGCCTTCCCTGGCCAGGGTGACCCAAATGGCGACTTGCCAGACCGAATTTACCCCAGCGAGGCTACCCGCTCCATGTTGGCCGAGTGCGATTTTGTGGTCATCACGCTGCCGCTCACGGAACGCACCCGCCACCTGATTGATGAAGAAATGCTAAAAGCAATGAAGCCAGCCGCCTTTTTAGTAAACATTGGGCGCGGTGCCATTGTTAATGAAGCAGATTTGGTGCGTGGCCTAAAAAAAGGGTGGTTAGCCGGGGCTGGATTGGATGTTTTTGAAGAAGAGCCACTGCCAGAGGATAGTCCGCTTTGGCAGTTGGAAAATGTGCTGCTCACCCCTCATATTAGCGGATTTACCCCCCACTACGACGATCGGGCTACCGACATTTTTGCCGAAAACTTGCGCCGTTACCTTGCAGGAGAGCCGTTGCTCAATCAAGTCAATCGTGCAATAGGCTATTGAGTGAGCAGCCCGCTTGCATTATAAAAAAAGCCCCGGCGAAAACCGGGGCTTTGTCGTTCTGCAAGGAATGGGAAGCTGGTTCAAGTTTTGGTTGAACCAGCTCTTTTGAATTAGTTAGGGTACTTGAGCCACAGCTCACCGGCGGGGATGAGCGGGGTGCCACCGCTTTGGATGGGGGTGCCGTCTACGCTGAGGGCGTCCCAACCGTCGCGGTCTGTGCTGCCGCGATAGGCAGCTTTACAGGCGGTTTGGCCGCAGTTGCCCACAGGGAACTGCTCAAAGCGGGTGGGCACACAGTCTAGCCCTGGCGCTGTGCAGCCTTCTACCACATCGCCATAGCGGTTGGTGTAGCCGTGGAAAGTAAACGCGCCGTTGCGTGCGCCGTCTTCATCGTACCGGCTGCCGTCCATAACGGTGGGCACGGCAATCCAGGCGCGGAACAGGGCTTGGGCGGTGTTGTCGTTGCCGCCGGGGCTGGTTTGCGGGTTACAGTTGAACAGCTTGGTAACCGGGTCCACACACCAGAAGTGGGTTTGCCGTTGAGACATGGGCAGGCTGGCGTTGGCCGGGTTGGTCATGCCGACGGATTCGCCTTGAAGGATGTGAAGGCCAAAGCCCACCATGATGCGTTGCTCGCAATTTGGATCATTACCCAGGCAGTTGAAGACGTTGCCTTCCGATTGCCAGGAGTCCAGGCTGTTTTGGCTGCCGTTGGGGTGAATGCGGTATGGTGCTGCTTCTGGCGGGCCGAATTGGCCAAAGTTGGCAAATTGCGGGTTGTCGGTGGGCAGGGGTTGCAGGATGCCGCGCTCTGGCCAATTGAGACGGCCGAAATCGAGCCACCCACCGCCGCTGCCAAAGCCGCAGCCGGCAAACTCGGCGGGGAACTGGTTAATGTTGTCGCGGGTGAGGGGGTAAAACTGATTGTTGATGGTACGGCCGTATGCACCCGCGCTGCCATTAAACTGCATTCGCGCCGCGCCTTCCGGTGTGCAGGCGATGCCTTCTGCGTAGACGCTGTGGAACCGCGTCAGTGCGCCCATTTCGCCGCCAATCTGGTGTGTTTCAACGCGGAAGGAGTCAAAACATTGGTTGCCCAAAAGTAGCGACTGGTCGCAAATTTCCAGACCATTGGTGAAGTGGTGCCAGGCGTATCCTTCGTGCTTGCCTTCATTTTCCAACATTGCGCCAGGGGCATACGCTTCAAACGCCTCCCCAGCACCAGAATAGGTTTGCCACGGGTATGAAAGTTCCCCACCCGCCAGACTGTAATATTCAGTACCGAAGATGTAATCAACTTCATGCGGATTTTGCTTGTGCTCATGACTCCAATGGCAGCCGTATTGATAGTTCCAAATGCCGTGCCAGGCGCGTGCATCGTGGGCGACGCCAATGTCTTCACAGGCAGGGGCGCCGGCAAACGGTTGAATATTGCCGACGGGTGGAGGTGGAGGGCTGGTGGGTTGCGGTGGCGGTGTTGTTGGCTGCGGTGGCGGGTTGGTTGGCTCAATGGGCGGTTGGGTGGGCTGTGGTGGTGGGTTGGTGGGTTCAACAGTAGGTTGCGGGTTGTCGGAGCCGCTACAGATGATGTTTACGGCCGTTCTGGACAGTCGCTGTACCTGCATCCCACGACCCTCGCAAGCGACCTCGGCATTATCGCCGCCAGCCAGGTTTACGTTAAAAGATTGTGCCAGGGCCGTCACGGCCACAACCAGCACAGTGAAAAAGATGGTGCCGACGACCATTAAGCGTGTTTTGGATCGTAATCGGGAAAAATTTGCTTTGTGGGCACCCGGAACCGGACGCCGCTCTTGCGGATTTTTTTGCTTATTCATGCTCTGCTCCATTGTTTTGGTGTTACTTCTTCTTCCAGTAATAGTTTTTAAAGAGAGGGCAATCTCTTTAAGCTTCTTCACGACTTTTGAGACTGCCTTCTATTTCTGCTTCTTCTTAGCTTCTTCGTTTTCTTTCTTCAAGCTTGATCAAAGCTTATTTTGTACACCCTGGTTAATAGTCGTCTATCACCTCCATTTATTTTTTTGCACGACGGACCTTTACTGGGTGTGTGTGGTGTGATGTGTGCGTGATGGTTTGGGTTATGTCAATTCCGCGAGTGCTTACGTTGGCACTATAGCGATGGGCTGTTGCGAGGTGAATAGGAAAAAACGCATAGTACGGCCGTCCTGTTCAGCCGATTTTGCGGTAGTGAATGCGCCTAAATTGGGGATTTTGGGGTCATAATGGGGGTATTTCGGGTGTTTTAAGGCAAAAATGGGTTTACAGCGCAAAAATGACGAACTGACTTACGATTGCATTTCTTCACGGCCTGTTCACGATGGGGACGGCCGTTCTTATCTGCGATTTATGTTGCAGGGCGTCAAAACTCCAATTTGAAGGAAAGCTGCTGGGCTTCTGCCGGGGTGGGCTTTTGGGCGCGGATGCAGTGCGAAAGCCCCGCCACGTCCTTTTCACTGCGAATGCGGTAGCCTGCTTGTTGCAGCAGTTTGCGCCAATATTCGGCCGTTGGCAGGTTGAACCCTGCTGGCCCGCCAATCAGCCAGTTGGTTTGACTGCGTACAGATTCGGCTAGCAGCAGTTGCCCACGTGGTTTGAGGATGCGGTACGCTTCGCGCAGCAGGGCGGCACGATCACCTTCTTGCCAGAACTCTCCGGCAATGTGGCACAACATGACTGTGCTCACGCTTTCATTGGGTAAAGGTAGCAGGTTCAGGTTGCCTTCTCGCCAGCTTAGGCGGGGGTCTGCGGGCGGGTGTGGCTGTTGGGCACGCCAACGCACCAACCAGGCGCTCACCGTCCATTGCGGATTGTACACATCTACCACAACGATTTGCCCGGTGGTAAGACGGCGCGACAGCCCGATGGGAGGCAGTTGCAGACCTAAATCCACATAGGCCAATCGTTCGGTAGCGGGAATCTGCCCCATGTCGAACAGCACATGGTGGGTGGTGATACCGTCAAGATCGTACCGCTGCCGGGCTTCCCAAACGCCTGCGCCGATGAAGTAGACGAGGATGATGAAAACGGCCGTTCCCAGCAACACAAACGCATACCAGCCACGCAGGGCGCTTAACCCAATCACAATCAGCGCCCCCACCATGCCCAGGTACAGCAGGACAAAGCGGGGCCAGTTGGCTAAAATAAACAGGCGGGTACCACTAAAACGGCCGTTGCTCATAAGCCATCAAGTATACCCAAAATCAAAATCTAAGGATGAACTATGGACAACGAAATACAAGAATCGCTGGCGCGGTTTACAGAACGGTACACCAATGGGCAGGTTCCCTGGGACGATTCGCTGCCACCGCCAGAAGTGCAGGCTTTGGTGGCTACCCTGCCACCGGGTCGGGCGCTGGATTTGGGCTGTGGATACGGCCGTACCGCCATTTATTTGGCTCAACATGGCTGGCAGGTAGATGCCATTGATTTTGTGCCCCAGGCCATCGCCGAAGCCGAAAAGCGAGCAATGGCTGCTGGTGTTGCCCCAAAAATTCAGTTTCACGTTGGTTCGGTGGCAGATTTGGACTTTTTGGAAGGAAAATACGATTTGGCTGTAGATGTTGGTTGCATGCACGCCATTGGGCATGAGCTTCAGCAGAAATACCGGGATGGCCTGCTGCGGCTACTGCAAACCGGGGCACCTTACCTGCTTTTTGCTCGTCTGGAAGAGCCGGAGCCAAACCCGAATGGTGAAGAAGATCGTTTTAGCGGCCTTGCTGAAGCTGATGTGCTGTCACTGTTCAGCCAGTTTAGCTTGCAAGGCACTGAATTTGGCGAAACATCTGGCAGCGATTACCGATGGCGCTCCGGCTGGTTTTGGTACAAACGTTAACTGGGATCGTGGCGGTGCGGCCACCAGGTGAGCAATGTACTGCCATCGGTAAAGCCCAACGGCAAAAACGCGCCCAGGAAAAGCACCACAAAGTTCTCCCAAAAGGCAAAGGCAGCTAACGTGTGGCCGATTGTTTCATTTTGCGCGAACAGCAGCAGCGTACCAGCCGCCAGCGAAATTGCCAGGCTAGCGGCTGGGCCACCCAAAGCGCGCCAAATGTGGATTTTAGCGTGCAGCGGTGGCTCATCTTTGGGGTAGACGCTGGACATGAGGACGTACCAGCTAATGATTTTTTGCATAGGGTAGCCCACGCGCTTAGCGGCAATGGCATGGCCCAGATGATGGCCAATATCGCTAAGCCAGTGGAGGAGTACGGCCGTTCCTCCCACAAAAACCGCCGTGCCCCAGGCAAAACCCAGCCAATACCGGGCCGCAGCAGCAAAAAGCAGCCACAGCACCCCAGATAGCAGCAACGAGTTTAGCCGAAACCAAACTTCAACCCCTAAAAGCCTGCCAAGCTGCCAACGTCGTTTCATCTAATTACCTTGCTTTTCCATAAAAAATGCAATGGCATCTACAAAAGTGCTGTATGGCTGTGCCCCAGATAAAAAGTAGCCGTTCAGGAAAAACGCAGGCGTGCCGTTAATACCAAAGCCAATCCCTTCATTCAGGTCAGCAAAGATAGCATCTTCATAGGTGCGGTTGGTCAAGCAGTCGGCAAATTGCGCTTCATCCAGCCCCAATTCGGCAGCGTAACCGTTGAAAATTTCTTCGATTTGTGGGTTGCCGCTCCACGCGTCCTGGTTGGCAAACAAAGCTCCGTGCATGGCTGGGTAGGCTTCTTGCTCCCCGGCACATCGCGCGGCGTTGGCTGCCAAAACCGCATCCGGGTGAATTTGCGTTAGCGGGAAATCTTTGAAGACGTAGTAGACCAGTCCGGCATCAATGTAATCTTCCTTGAGCTGCAAGAAGGTTTGGGCATAGTGGCGGCTGCAAAACGGACATTCATAATCCGTGTATTCCACAATGGTTACAGGCGCATTGGGGTCGCCAATGGCGTATGCACCTTCGATGGGCACATCTACCGGGCCGGAAGGTGGGGCAGGTTGGGCTTGCTGGGTGGCCTGTGCCTGTGCCTGGGCATATGCCTGCTGCATTTGCAATTCCAGGCGAGCTTCAAGCTGCCCGGTTTCAATGAGTTCAGCGACGCCTTCAAACACTTCGATGGGTTGTGCGCCACGTAGCGGATAGCCGTTCATATAAAAAGTGGGGGTGCTGTTAACGCCTAAAGCAAATGATTCTTGTTGATTAGCCAGCACCTGCTCGCGCTGTTCGCCCAGCGCAATGCAGCTCACCAGGGCGTCGCTATCTATGCCAATCTCTTTTGCCAGATCGGCAAAGGCGTTGATAGCGGCCGTTTCCCCATTACCTGCCCACAACGACTGATTGGCAAACACGGCGTCATGCATCTCTTTGTAGGCTTCTTGCTCACCGGCGCAGCGTACGGCCGTTGCTGCCACAATCGCTTCGGGGTGCAAATTGTCCAAGGGTAAATCTTTAATGGCGTAAAAAACACGGCCGCTTTCAATCATCTCGGCAAACACCGTGGGAAACGTTTCCACAGCGTACTGCTGGCAAAACGGGCATTGGTAATCGGTAAACTCCACAATCTGCACTGGGGCATCTGGATTGCCCGCTGACCAGGCCACATTTTCCGCTTCTACCGCGATGGCGGCTGGTGTGGGTACCGCGTACTCTGGCGGCAGCTCTTGCGTGCCAGGTTCTTCAACAATACTCTCGCCGCTGCTGATCAGAGCAATGGCTTCATTGAACGTAGCGAGCGGCTGCGCCCCGATGAGCGGTTGCTCGTTGATGAAGAAGCTGGGCGTGCTGCTGACGCCACGCGACAGGCCAATCTGGTAATCGGCCCGCACATCTTCGATATATTTATTTTCGTCCAAACAACTGGTGAAGGGCTCCATTTCCAGACCAATTTGCTCACCGTAGCTGGCAAAGTAGGTCGTTGCCTGGTTGTTGCCCCATTGGTTGATGTTGGTAAAGAGCAGGTCGTGCATTTCCCAATAGGCAAGTGCGCCTTGCTCTCCGGCGCAGCGGGCGGCGTTGGCGGCTATCTCTGCCTGCGGGTGGATATTCAGCGGGAAGTCGTAGAAGATGAGCAGAACTTGCCCATTGGCAATCTGGTTATCATTGATGGATGGAAATGTTTCGGCCACAAAACGGCCGCAAAACGGGCATTGGTAGTCGGAAAACTCTTCCATCACCACGGAGGCGTTGGGATTACCGCGATACGGCCGTCCATCTTCCGTAAAGCCTACCTCAATGCCGTCGGCATCCAGTTCCACCGACCCATCCGCTACATTGATTGCTGGGTTGTTGGAAACGGCCGTTTCATTTTCTGCTAGTAATGCCCCGCCATCGCGTGGGAGCAGGGAATCGGCACTTTCGGGGTTGGTAGCGATGGGATTGGCATTGGCGGCGCCACAGGCGGCCAAAAGCAGCAAAAGCAGGCTGGTTAGCCCCCAAAATTTCTTGGTTGAAAAAAACATGAAGCAAAACTCCGTTGATTCGTCTTAACTTTTAGGATGTGCTAGACTTTTATGTTTGTTTTAACTATTTCAGCAAAATGGTCATTGGTTCGTATCTTAAACGAAAAAAGAACAAGACACCACTGAATGCTCAAACTTTTTGGGCGACGTTAACATTTGTCTGCCTGCTGCTGTGCCCTGCAACGGCCGTTTTCGCCCAGGGTAGCAGTGGCATTACGCAGCCTGCGTCTGGGGACACCATTTCTGGCGTCGTTGAGGTGGTAGGAACGGCCGTTCATCCCGACTATTTGCGCTACGAACTGGCGTTTTTGCGGCCAGATGTGCCCGGTGCAGAATGGATTGTGTTTGCCGAGGGCAGCCAGCAGGTGACCAACGATGTGCTGGCCGTGTGGAACACCACCGTGGGCCGGGACATCGGATCGCCCATTTTCCCGGACGGCCGTTACCAGCTGCGGCTGCGCGTGGTCAAAACAGATTTCAACTACGACGAATATTTCGTCACCGATTTAACAGTGCAAAATGATGGGCCAACGCCTACGCCAACACCGGATGAAACGGCCGTTGCCCTCACGGCAACCGCAGCCGCCATTCCTGCCCAACCGACTAGCAGCAGTGACAGCAGCTTTCAGCAGCCAACGCCGCTGCCTTCACTGACGCCGTTCCCCACGCCCACGCCACCCGCTACGGTGGTTGGTGCCACACCGGTCGCCCCGCAACCGGGCAGCGACGAAGCAAACAGTGGGTTGATTGGGCAGCTAGAAGCTGCCGAAACAGATCGTGTTGGCACTGCATTTTGGCTGGGGATGCGGCTGACGGCCGTTCTCTTTTTGGCGGGTGTGTTTTACCTGCTGCTGCGCTGGGTGGTCCGCCGCCTGTGGCGCTTTTACTGGAAAAACAGAGGGAGTGGTAAGTAAAAAGTGAAAAGTGAAAAGTAATAAGTTTAGGCACTTTTCACTTTTTACTTTTCACTTCCAAAAAAAGGGATTACGTATAAACGTGAAGAAAACCAACCCGATTTTCTTGCTATTGGCTGTACTGTTGAGCCTGGCTGCGTGCCAAAATGAAGATGCCTTGCCCACGCCAGCGGCAACCATTGCCGTGTCGGCTGTGGAAGAGGGCGCGACTGGGGACGTTACGGCCGTTCCCCAAGCCACCGAGCTGCCGGAAGCGACCGCGACACCCGCGCCGCCAACGCCCACCCCGCTGCCACCAAAGCCAATGACCATTTGCCTGGGCGCGGAGCCAACCAGCCTGTTTTTGTACGGGGATGAAAGTTTGGCGGCAACGGCCGTACGCCACGCCCTCTACGAAAATCTGTACACCACCCTCAACTACGATTACCAGCCGCAAGGCTTGCAAAAGCTGCCCAGCCTGGATGAAGGCGATGCCCGTATCGGCCTGGTTGAGGTTGAAGAAGGCGATCTCATCGTCAATTCGGCGGGAAACGTGGTCTTTTTGGTGCCGGGCGTGCAGTTTGTGCGCGGCGATGGCGAATTTGTCACCTTCGACCGTACCCTCGCGGTCGATGGCGCGGAACCGCTGCTGATGCAGCAAATGACCGTTGATTTTACCTTCTACGAAATGACATGGTCAGACGGCACGCCCGTAACGGCCGTAGATTCTGTTTTTAGCTATGAAATCGCCGCCAATGCCGATACCGCTGATGATCAGAGCAAGATTGAACGGACGGCCAGCTATGAAGCCACAGGCGATTTGACCGTTACCTGGACGGGGTTGCCTGGTTTTCTGGACCCGGCCTACTTCACCAACGTCTGGATGCCGCTGCCCGAACATCAGCTGGGCGAATTCACCGCCGCCGAGCTGTTGGCCGAAGAGTCACCAGCGCCGCTGCCGTTAAGCAGTGGTCCATTTGTTGTCAACGAATGGCAGCGGGGCGAGGCGCTCATTTTGAGCGCAAATCCGAACTATTACCGGGCAGAGCTGGGCTTGCCACACATCACGGAATTGACGCTGCGCTTTGATTTGGCAGGGGAAACGGCCGTAAACCAGATCGCCGCCGGGTGTGACATTGTCACCCACGATGCCATCACCCTGAGCCAGACGCCAGACGTCCTGGCTGCTGCCGAAAGTGGCGAACTGCTGGCCAGCTTCGTCTCCAACAACATCTTCGAGCACATTGATTTTGGCATTAACTCCTGGGAAAACTACGGTGATGGGGAGCGAAACGGCCGTCCTGATTGGTTTGAAAGTACGCGCGTGCGGCAGGCGATTACCCTGTGTACCAATCGACAGCAGCTTGTCGATGAGATTACTTTTGGCCAGTCCAGTATTTTGCACGCCTACATCCCGGACGACCATCCGCTTTACCCGGCGGAGGCACTAAGCTGGGATTACGATCCGGCGGCGGGTAACAGCCTGCTGGATGAAGTAGGGCTGGAAGATACCGACGGCGATGGCTTCCGTGAACTGGTAGAGCGCGATTTAAGCGCCACCATCGTCGCCACCAGCACCATGAGCATCACCCTCAGCACCAACAGCGAAAGCGCCACCCGTTTGCGCATCAACGAGCTGGTCGCCGCCGACCTGACCGCCTGCGGCATCCAGGTCAATCTGACCGACGTCAATGCCAACGACTGGTTTGATGACGGGCCATTTAGCCCGCTGTTCGGCCGTCGCTTTGATCTGGCCACCTTTGCCTGGCGCACCAGCATTCATCCGCCATGCGGGCTGTACCTCAGCAGCAACGTCACCGGGCCAGAAGAGCGCGGTTTTGGCGGCTGGGGTAACATCAACGCCACCGGCTGGATTGACGAAGCGTATGATGCGGCCTGCAATGCGGCGCTGGCGGCACTGCCCGGCACGCCGGAATACACCGAAAATCACTTGGCTGCGGCCCAGATTTTTACGGAAGAGTTACCAATTATTCCGCTGTTTCACTATTTGAAAACGGCCGTAACCCAACCCACCGTCCTCAACTTCCAACCAGATGCTTCCCAGCCGTCCGAGCTGTGGAACCTGGCGGAGCTGGATATTGAGGAATAGTGAAGACCTGACAGGTCTACGAACTACCTTGATTGTCAAATGGGTTTTGGAGCAAGGGAACTTGATGGCAAAGATAGCTTGGAGACTTGTCAGGTCTTGGTTTCAGTTTAACCGCCAGCCAAAACCGGTGGACGATTTCGACGAAATGAACGACGCAGAACGATTTTTGATTGTCGGCCTGGGCAATCCGGGCCGTAAATACCGGGGCAACCGGCACAACATCGGCTTTATTGCGCTCGATGCGCTGGCGGCTGCCTACAAAATAGAAAGCAGCAAGGTGCAGAACAAGGCGATTGTGGGGAACGGCCGTATCCAATCCCGCGCCGTCATCCTGGCCAAGCCGCAAACCTACATGAACAGCAGCGGCGACGCTGTCGGCCCGCTGGCTCGCTTTTACAAAGTGCCGCCCGAAAATGTGCTGGTGGTGTACGATGAGCTGGATTTGCCCTTTGGCACCATCCGCCTGCGCGAAAAGGGCGGGGCGGGCGGTCATAACGGCATGAAGTCGATCATCAACCATCTAGGGCAGGAATTTCCGCGCGTGCGGCTGGGAATCGGCCGTCCGCCGGGGCAGATGCCCGTTCACGCCTACGTGCTGCAAGACTTCGGCAAAGACGACCTGCCGTTGCTGGACGACGTTTTGGCTGAAGCTATCCGCGCCATCGAAACGTACCTGCGCGACGGCATCCAGCAAGCCATGTCGCGGCACAATGGCTCACTTGTGAATGAGGAATAGCAAAACAATGTTTATCAGCAGATTTCACAGATTTACCAGATTTTTAAATCTTTTTAATCTGCGTAATCTTTGATTTTTCTTTTTGATTTACCCATCATGACAGTTTCTGGACTCCTCAACATCTTCAACGAACTACCCGCTTTCGGCAAGCTGGTGGCGGAACTGGACGAGAAAAAGTCGGTCCCGGCCTTAACGCTGCCGTTGAGTGCGCGTACGGCCGTTCTCGCCCAGCTGTATCGCCAACGCAACGTCCCCGTGCTGCTCATCACCAGCAAAGTGGAGTCCGCCGCCGCCTGGATTCAGGCTCTGGAGATGTGGCTGCCACCCGGTGACGTGATGCGTCGCCTGCCAGAACCAACCCCATTGCCCTACGATCGCGGCCCGTGGAGCGAACGCAGCCGCGCCGACCGGCTCACCGTGCTCACCCGGCTGATGGCGGGCCAGCATCCGCAAATGCATGCGCTGGACACGCCGCCGCTTATCGTCACCTCGGCGCGTGCGTTCCTACAAAAAACGCTGCCCAAACGCCGCTTCATGACCAGCACCCGCGTGCTGCGCGTAGGGCAAATCATTGATTTGGAGAAACTCACCGAAATGTGGCTGGGTATTGGCTACGAGGAAGTGAGTGTGGTGGAAGCGGCGGGCCAGTTCAGCCGTCGCGGTGGCATCATTGATATTTTCCCCATCGCCACGCCGTACCCGGTGCGCATTGAGCTGTTTGGCGACGAGATCGACACGATGCGCACGTTTGATCCGGCCACGCAGCGCTCTATCGACGTCAACGGCAGCGCTAAGGCCGACACGATCATCGTGCCGCCGACGCGCGAAGCGCTGCCCGGCGTCGCCGCCGAATTTGCCCTTTCCCTGCCGGACGATTTGGACCCGCAGCCGGAAGAAGGCAATCTGCCCTCCTGGCGCGACGACATTCCCGATTTGCGCGCCGGGAAAGCGTTCCCCAATCTGGAATATTATTTGCCGCTGCTTTACCCACAGCCCGCCAGCCTGCTCGATTATTTGCCCACCGAAGCGCTGGTGGTGGTGGATGATTGGCGGGAGCTGGCAACGGCCGTATCCGAACTGCACGATCACGCCGACCAGATGGCCAACGAGCAAACCAGCCTGCCGCCCAACTTTGAAAGTCCGCTGTTCACGTGGGACACAATCAAGGATGTGCTGAACTGGTGGCAGCCGCTCATCTTGGGGGATGGTGCAGATGAGGATGAGGTGGAACGGCCGTATCTCGACCTCGCCTCTTCTTTTGAACCAGGCCCACGCTATGGGGGGCAGGTACGGCCGTTGCTCACCCAGCTCAAATCGGCCCAAAAAGAAGGCGACCGTGTGGTGGTGCTCAGCCAGCAGGCCGCCCGCCTGAAAGATTTGTGGCAGGAAGAAATCCGCGACATCCCCCCCGAAAGCCTCATCCTGCGCGGCGTTATTACTCCCGAAACCGAAAATGGCGACGAGGGGGCTCGCCCCTTCACCCGGTCACCCCTTCACCCCACGCAGACGCTTGCTGAGTTACCAGAACCCGGCACTCTCACCTTCATCCAGGGCGCTCTGCCCGAAGGCTTTGTGCTGGTGCGCCGTGAAGATGACGAAATTTTGCTCGATTTGCTTACCGACGCCGAGATTTTTGGCTGGAATCGGCCCGCGCCGCGCCGCTGGCGTTCGCCGCGCCCCATCGCCCCAGAAGCCCGCTTTGCCGACATTACCGCCGGGGATTACGTGGTGCATCTGGAGTATGGCATCGGCCGTTTTGCCGGGCTGGTGGTGCGCAATATTGGCGGCATGGAGCGGGAATATCTGCTCATGGAGTACGCCAACGGTGACACGCTTTACGTGCCCGCGCATCATGCCGACCGCCTGAGCAAATGGGTCGGCTCCGATGAACGGCCGCCCAACATGCACCGGCTGGGCGAAAAATCGTGGACGCAGGCCAAAGCCAAGGCGCAAAAAGCGGCCGATGAGCTGGCCGACGAGCTGCTGGATTTGTACGCGACGCGCGAAACCATCGCCGGGCACGCCTTCGCCCCGGACGCCGAGTGGCAGGCGGAGCTGGAAGCCAGCTTCCCCTACCGCGAAACCGAAGACCAGCTGCGCGTCATCGCCGAGGTGAAGGCGGATATGGAAGAGTCGCAGCCGATGGACCGGTTGGTGTGCGGCGATGTGGGCTACGGCAAGACGGAAGTGGCGCTGCGGGCGGCGTTCAAAGCGGTGATGGACAGCAAACAGGTGGCGATTTTAGTGCCAACGACGGTGTTGGCGCAGCAGCATTACAATACGTTTTATGAGCGATTACGGCCGTTTCCCGTCAAAGTAGAAATGCTTTCCCGCTTCCGTACCCAGGCGCAGCAGGACCGGATTGTGAAGAATTTACGGAACGGCCGTGTAGACATCATCATCGGCACGCACCGGCTGCTGTCCGACGACATTTCGTTTAAGGATTTAGGGCTGGTAATTGTGGATGAGGAGCAGCGTTTTGGCGTGGCCCACAAAGAAAAGCTCAAGCAGTGGCGCACCGAGGTGGACGTGCTGACGATGACCGCCACGCCTATCCCGCGCACGCTCTACATGAGCCTTACCGGGGTGCGCGACATCAGCATCATCGACACCGCCCCGGCGGAGCGGCTGCCCGTGCAAACTTACGTCGGCCCGTTTGATGAGACGCGGCTCAAGCGGGCGCTCCAGCGCGAACTAGACCGGGGCGGGCAGGTGTTCCTGGTGCACAACCGGGTGCAAACGATTGACATCATCCAGAAGCAAATTGAGCGGCTGGTGCCCGAAGCGCGGGTAGCAATCGGCCACGGGCAAATGAGCGAGCGGCAACTCGAACAAATCATGACCGACTTCGATGAGGGCAAAATTGATGTGCTGATCAGCACGACCATCATCGAAAGCGGCCTGGACATTCCCAACGCCAACACCCTCATCGTCGATCGGGCCGATCGGTTTGGCCTGTCGCAAATGTACCAGTTGCGCGGGCGCGTCGGGCGTGGGGCCAAGCGGGCCTACGCCTACTTTTTCCACGCTCCCTGGCGCACCCTCAACGAGGATGCCCGCCTGCGCCTGGAAACGATTGCCGAGCAAACGGAGCTCGGGGCGGGCTACCAGATTGCCCTGCGCGACATGGAAATTCGCGGCGCGGGGGATTTGCTGGGCGGGGCGCAAAGTGGGCACATTTCGGCCGTTGGCTTTGATTTGTACACCAAACTGCTGTCCAACGCCGTCAAGCGGCGCAAGGCGGAGCGCAAGGGTGAAATTTTGCCTGCCGAAATGCCCGAAGCGACGATGATTGATGTGCCGCTGGCGGCGTACGTGCCGCCCGACTACGTGCCCGACCCGGCGCTACGGCTGCGGCTCTACCGCCGCATGGCGATGCTGGGCGATCTGGTGGAAATTGACGAGATGGCCGTCGAACTAGCCGACCGCTTTGGCCCGATTCCTGATCCGGTGCATCATTTGCTGTACCAATTGCGGATTAAGGTGTTGGCAGAACGGGCGCAGGTAACGGCCGTTACCACCGAAGCGGGCCAGATCAAAATTCGCCTGCTGGATTTGGAAGGCATCGACCGGTTTCGTTTGCAACGTTACCTCGGCGAAGTCGTGCGCGTTAGCCGCAAAGCAATCTGGATGCCCCGCGACCTGAGCACCAAAGAGTGGCAGGTGACGCTGGTGCAGGTGCTGGAGCGCCTGGCCTCCTTCGAGCGGGACAAGATGAAACTGGAGAAAAATTAGAAGTGGCAAGTTTGCAAGTGGCAAGTTGCAGGCAACTTTTGAGCCAATAGACTTGCTACTTGCAAACCTGCCTACTTGCGACACCAAAGGTTAATTATGGATATTAATTTTTTCGACAACCCATTTGAAGGGCCAAAATCGCGCGAAGAGGTGCGGATTAAGCAGTTGGGCTTGTACATGCACGAAGACGGCCGTCGTGTGGCCGTTGGATTTGACATGACGCCGTTTTTTGAACGGCCGTCTCTCCAGGTCACGTTCACCAACGAGCGGGGCGAGGAAGCTGGGTCGCTGCATGTCATCGAGACGCTGCAAACCAACTTTAGCCTGACGGTGCATCTGCGGGACAAAGAGCCGACCGATACGTATGAGGTAACGGCCGTTGTTTACTACGCCACCCCAGAAACTGAGCGGGTAAATGTGCATACCCTCACGCGGACATTGGTTCGCACCCAACCAGGTGAGCAATAAACGACTCTTATTGGTTGTTGGAGGATTGATTCGCTAAAATCTGAGACAGTAGCTGAGCCAATTTGCTGATGTCCGGCGGTTTTTGTAGCCAACCTGCCAATCCTTGATTTTGCAAATTTTGCAAATCCGCCTGTAGGGGATAACCGCTTAGGAGAATAACTGGCAGCCGAGGGCTAAAGATTTGGATCTCTTGAAACAGTGCGTGCCCCCCCATCTCAGGCATTACCAAATCACTCAAAACTAAATCAATGCGACGGCCGTTTGTTTTTAGGAGGGCCAAGGCTTTCTGGCCGTTTGCGGCCGTAACGACCTGGTAGTTTAAGTGAGCTATGGTGTCTGCCAGAGCAGCACGTATAGCCTGGTCATCTTCAACAATGAGAACAGTTTCCTGGTTTCCCTTGGGGATTACGGCCGTTTGTATTGGCAATGTATCCGGTTCGGGCGTTGGTATGGCCGGGAAGTAAATGGAAAATGCCGTGCCAGAATCCACTTGGCTTTCAACACGCATATGCCCACCATGCTGGTCCACAATACCAGCAACTTGTGATAAACCCAACCCTGATCCTTTGCCAGCTGCCTTCGTTGTAAAAAATGGTTCAAAAATGCGAGGCAGCAGTTCAGCGGGGATGCCGCTGCCGTTGTCCCGGATGGTGAGAATAATCCAGCTGCCTGAAAACGGCCGTTGGCAGGCAGCACAAATGACCTCTGTAGGCATATGAATATCGTTTAAGGACAGCAATAAGTCGCCGCCATGAGGCATGGCATCCCGCGCATTGACGACTAAATTCATCACAATTTGTTGAATACGCGTCGGATCGGCGTGAATGGCTAAACCGGTTTTGGCAAAATCCAGGTGTAGCCGAATGTTTTCAGGCAAGGTGCGCTCGAGCATTTTCACCTGTTCTTTCAAAAAAGGAACCAATTCCAACGCTTTTGGTTCCAGCACAGCTCGACGGCTAAAGTCTAGAATTTGTTGCACGAGTTCTGTAGCACGCCATGCTTCACGCAAAATGGTTTCCAGACGCCTGCGTAGGCCATCTTGTGAGGGATGCGCTCGCAGCGCCATTTCGGTGTATAGCACAATGACAGCCATGATGTTGTTAAAGTCGTGGGCAATTCCGGCAGCAAGCTGGCCAACGGCCGCCAGACGCTCTCGCTGCACCATATTTTCTTGGGCTTCTTTTAGTTCTGCCAGAGCAGCTTGTAGCTGTCGGTTGCTATCCTGAAGGGCAATTTCTTTTTGTTTGCGACCAATTGTTTGGGCAACCTGGGTGGCGACATATTCCAGCATTTGTAGCTCTCGTTCTCCAAATGCTTGAGCGTTGCGGTAATGCTGCACGGTCATAACGCCAATGGATTCTCCGCCAAGTATGAGAGGGACGCCCAAATAGATGGCAGGAATTTGACCAAAAAGTTCAACTTCGCCATTGCGCAGCAATACCTGGAATTTTTCTTCAGTCACCAGCTGGGCTTTGCTATGATCAAGCACGTATTCAGTGATGCCCTTCCGTGATTGTCTGCGCCTGGGCATTTCTTTGTCTAAAAACTCATCCACATAGTAGGGAAAGTCAATTGCATTACTGGCCTTGTCATTGAGGGCGATGTAGAAGTTGTCGGCGGACATAACGGTTTGGACAATTTTGTGAATAGTGTGGAAAAGTTCGTCTAATGTTGTCGCGCGATCTGCTGCCTGGGCAATTTGGTAAACGGCCGTTTGCAGCTTTTCTGCCTGTGCATTGGCAGTCACGTCATCAATGACAATAATTGCGCCAGTGATACGGCCGTCTTTTTGTTGTTGCGGCACGACCTTGAGATCGGCCGTAATGGTTTTGCCCCAAGGCGAGGTGTAGGCCATCTGATTAAGAAAAATGGTTTCCCCATTTGTCATCACAGCTGCCAATGCCTTGTCAAAACCAAGCGCTTTAAGCTCAGGAAGGCCAATGTTAAGCTGAAGCGTCTCCTCATTACTTGGGCTTCCTACCATTTTTGTAAAAGATTCATTGGCGCTGGTAACTTGCCCGTCCTTGTTAAAGGTCACAATGCCAATAGGTGCGGAAGCCACAATACTCTGATTGAATTCCGCCAATTCAGCAATTTTTTCTTCACTCGCCTTCAGCGCTTGAACCGTGTGCCGTAGCGCTTCAGCAGCCTGTTCCATTTCCTCTAGTGCTTGCAAGCGGCAGATAATAGCGGACAGATTTTGGGCTATTACCTGGGCCAGCTGAAGCTCTTGCTCCGTAAAAACATGGGGCGTATCGTAATACACCATGAACTTGCCCAAAAGTTGATTGGGTTGACTGAGAGGCACAAATAGTAACGCGCCAATACCTTCGGCCAGTAATGTTTCGTTCAAGCTGGCGCTCAGCCCGTTCGTTGGCACTGATTCATAAGGTAATAATTGCGCATCAACGTCATCTATTTTCCAAGGGCAGTGGCCATCTACTTTTTGGCGGTATCCATGTGAAAGCTGATGCCACGCCTTGAAGTGAGCCATCCCATCACACTCAAAAAGCATTAGCGATGAGCGATCTGCGTTCAGGACATCTACAATGCCAGTCACCGCGATTTCATAAATTTCTTCTAGCGTTTGGGCGTGGTTGATCTGGTTAACCAACTGGTGCAGGCACTCTGTTTGCTTTAGATGCGCTTCGGTTCTTCGCTTGCCTTCCTGAACAGCCTGTTCTTGCTGCATCCGTATGGTGATGTCACGGACAATGCCCAAGATTAAGGTTTGATTTTCCAGGTTAACGGGGTATCCACTGACTTCAGCAAAAAAATGCGAACCATCTTTGCGCACCAATTGTAAGAATCGGCTGGCTTGTTGCTGCTTGAGTACGCTTGGGAACACTTCTAATTCAGTATTGTCGGGAATGAGGTCACGGATATTCATTGTGAGCAGTTCTTCTCGACTGTAGCCTGTCATTTTGCACAGGACAGGGTTGACCAACACATAATTTCCTTCTCGATTGGCGAGGGCAATGCCTTCCCCTGTTTGCTCAATGATGGCCTGGAATAGTTGATGGTATGAGATTTCCATGCGTGTGTATTCCCAAAAAAATATATGCAAACCAGAAATGTTATGAGAATTTTATATTGACAAGATTGTAGCACAAGAACTGTGGCGCAGAACGGCCGTTTCCCACGAATTTTCATGGTGCTAAGGAACAAAAAAGCCGTTGCTATTATATTACAACGGCTCTTTGTTAAATCTATTGTCTTTAATTAGGCTTCAGCCACACTTTCACTTTCGGTCAATCGCTCCAGCTTAGCTTTCGTTTCGCGCCAGGTAATTTTGGATAACCCCAGCTTTTGTCGAATATCGTCTTGCTCTACTTTCGCCCGCCAGTCGCGCATTGTAGCCGCCCAGCGCAGGTTTTCAAATGAGAGCAATCCGCGCAGCAAACCCGCTTCATCCCCAATATCACGCAAAATGTATTCCAGATTGCGGGGGGTGCAAGTGAATAACGTATCTGGTGGTTCGTACTGCATTAAATATTCGTCCAGAACATCGAGCCATTCAGGTTCCAAGGGCAGCTTGCGTTCTTTGTAGCGCAGCCGTGGGTTGGCATACCGGACGAACAGCATTGGCTGGTCTGTATTGCTGCGGTCAATGTGGTTGGGCACAATTGTCATCGCCTCACCCTTTTTGATGCCAGTTTGCAGCAGAAGGGTAAGCAGTAAATGTGGGCGGGCATCTGCCTTTTGTTCCCTGGAGCCGAGGCGCACTCGCTCAGTCACAATCAGGGCTTTTGCCAAATCATCTTCACTGGGGATGGTGGGCAGGGGGCTTTTGACGCTGCGTTGGATGACTGCTGCTGATGGATCGTTGGGCAAAACACCTTTTTCATGTAGCCAGCCAAAAAACACCTTCAAGGTAGTGACACGTCGGGCATATGATTTGGGACTACACGGTACACCGCGTTCTTCCAGGAGCCATTTCAAAAAATCATTCAAATTGTTGGTGCCAATTTTGCCAATGGGTTGGCCAATGCCCAGATATTTGCCCAGCAAGCGCACGTCGCTGGCAAACGCTTTCATGGTGTTGATAGCAAAGCCTTCGTTGCGCATGTGGGTTTCAAACAGGCCTAAAGCGGCTTGAATTGAGGCATCTGCCGACAGCGGTGGGGCGTCCTTGGCTGGGGGCAGCTGTTCAGGTGATATTAACGGTTTTTGCTCGCTCACGCTCAATCTCCTTCACGAAAGTTTCGTATAGACAAGGAGATTAGAACATTTGACCGAGTTTGTCAAGGGAGAATTTTCACAAGAAACTAATCTGAACTCAACATTTTCTCAACAAACATATGGAGAATGAGGGCAAAGCTACTATTAATCGTTTCTAAGAGGCGTGTAGGGAAGAGATCTGACCTGGATTTGGCCTCGTAAAATTGGCTGTTGGTTTTCGGGTGCCGCCAATACCTTTACTATTTTGATTTGATGTGTGCCCATTTGTGACTATGGAGGTTACAGTGAAGAAGCGTGTGTTTTTTGTTTTGCTTTTGTTTATATTGATGGGGGGGATGGTCGGCTGTGGTCTTTTGCAGGAGCCAGCAGCGCCAAGCGCCACCATAGAGGCGGTACCACTAGAGGTTGAAGAAGCTGCGGAGTCGGTTGAAGTGGCGGAAGAGCCAACGGCCGTTGCCGAGGAGCCACCCGTAGAAGTTGATGCAACTGAGACCGAAGCTGAAGAACCTGCCGCCGAAGAGCCTGCTGCTGAAGCAGCGGCCCCGTCTGGTGGACTGGTCATTTTTGAGATCAGTCAGGATGCATCGGAAGTGCGCTTTGAGCTGGATGAAGATTTGCGCGGCAACCGCATTACCGTGGTGGGTACCACCAATCAGGTAGCCGGGCAAATTGCCCTGAATTTTGCAGATTTATCTTCTGCGCAGGTGGGCGAAATTCAGATCAACGCTCGCACATTGGCGACGGACAATAATTTCCGTAACCGAGCTATCCAGAACGAGATTTTGCAGACGGGCAGCTACGAGTTTATTAGCTTTGTGCCAACGGCCGTTTCTGGCCTGCCTGAATCGGTAAATGTGGGTCAATTTATCCAATTCACCATCGAAGGGGAGCTGACGATTCGGGATGTGACAGAAAGTGTGACGTTTGAGGTGACGGCAACGGCCGTTACCGAAACAGCCATCCAGGGCACCGCCACCGCCACCGTCCTGCGCGATGCTTACGGCCTCAACATTCCAGAGGTCCCCAACGTGGCCAATGTAGAAAATGAAGTCGATTTAATCATCAACTTTGTGGCTAACGGCTCCTAAAAAAACCGAGGAGTGAGCATGCTTACATGCGAACGGCTGGTGCAGTGCCCGTTACGCATCTGAGGATGCTCTACTCCTCATAAAATGGAGATTAGAGATTGGAGATTTTTTGGACCAATCTCTAATCTCCAATTCTCCAATCTCCCCTTGCTTTAATCGCCCGACGGTTTGGAATAATCGAGGCCAAGCAGTTCGGCCCCCTCAGAAATGGTGCCTTTGTGGGTGGTTTGGTTGAACGTCACCAGGCGCTTGGTCATCCAGGCGATGAGCGGCTTGAGCGGCGAGTGGATGAGCCGCATTTTGAGCGCCCCTTCCCAGTAATATTTGAAATATTGGTTGCGCCAGCGCCAGCGGAGAAGGTTGTAATACGGCCGTAACAGCCAATGCCCCTGTGACCGCCCCACAAACAAAATATCGTTAATGTCGCACATCACCTGCGCTTCGTCATCGCTCATCCAGGGGGTGTTGCCCCGATTGAGGTCCATCTCTACCCAGCCTTCCTGGTTGGCTGGTGGGATGTAGCCCATTTCCAGTGCCTTGCCCCACAAGGGCGTGCCGGGGTAAGGCATGTAGACGCAGACCGAGCAGCGCACTTTTTCGCTCATTGCCGACAGCGCTTCGATGGTGTCGAACGTTTCTTTCGTTTCGTGCGGCTGCTCTTCCGGCATCCCCACAATGAAGGAGCAGTTGGCCTCGATGTGTGGCGCATATTGCACCAGATTGCCAATGCCCCACAAAATTTGCTCCGCGTCCTGGTCCTTGGTCATCCGGTCTAGCACCTCTTGCGAGGCCGACTCCACGCCGATGTTGACCCATTGGCAGCCGGTGTTGTTCATCCACTGCACAAATTCTGGCTTGAGGAGCTGCACCCGCACCTGCCCGCTCCAGGGCATCCCGATTTTTTCCACCAGCCGCTGCATCGGTTTGATACGGCCGAATAAATAATCATCCGCATAATCAATAGCATCCACCTGATAATTGTCCTTCAGCCATTGAATCTGGTTG
The DNA here is from genome assembly GCA_020634455.1 of Ardenticatenaceae bacterium. Classification (GTDB taxonomy): domain Bacteria; phylum Chloroflexota; class Anaerolineae; order Promineifilales; family Promineifilaceae; genus Leptofilum. The sequence goes on from JACKBQ010000002.1 coordinate 1,250,928, forward strand.
ATGATGAATTCGTCGGAATGCTGCCGCCAGGTGCGCTTCATGACCACTTCGTTGTAGCAGAAGCCGCAGCGGAAGGGGCAGCCGCGCGAAATGTAGACGGGGATGGCCCGCTGGTACGGCCCACTGGGGATGAGATACGCTTCCACGTCGGCCAGCAAATCCCAGCGTGGGTAATATTTGTCGAGGTCCTGGATGAACGGCCGTTCCCTAAAAAACATCGGAAAGCCATCACCCTCTCGCTTGTACGCCAGCCCCGGCACGGTAGACCAGTCGCGCGGCCGCACGCGCCCCGCCAGCAGCAAGGCAAACTCCTGTGCCGTCTCCTCGCCCTCGTTGACGATGACAAAATCAACGTACTCTTCCTTGAGCACGTCGGTGGGCATGATGGTGGCGTGCACGCCGCCCCACACCACGGGGATGCCCAGGTCGTGCACCCGCTTGGACGCCTCGATGGTGGGTTTGAGCTGTGGCCCGGTAATGGTGCTGAATCCGACGAATAACGGCCGTTCCTCAGCCACCTGCGCCACAAATTCCTCTAAATATTCCTCGGTCTCATGAAACAAACGACAGCTAAAGCCCACCTTCTCCAGCGCATCGGCCACGTACATAATGCCAAACGGCGGGTACATGTCCCGGTGGTTGCGGAAATTGATGAGAAAAATCGTGTTGCTGGCATCGGAGGCTTGCTGGGGCAGGGAGTCAGGGGAAATTTGTACATCATGCAGGGTCAACATCGGTCGGGCCATTTTAACTTTTCCTCTTCCAAATCAAGTTGCTGAATCTGTTTCTATCTTACTCAATTTTGGCAAAATGGCACTATTTAGCCGTTCGAGATGTTAGGTCTCGAACGGCAGTGACCTATTTAATCTTCCAGGTGGACAGCCTGCGTAAAGGGAAACCAGCCCCACCAGTCGGGCAATGGCTCATCAGTTTCGCCAATGATGGGAACCACCGCGATCTGGAATTCTTGAGCATCGCCAAATGAGTCGGTATCTATTGTAATGATAGTTGTTTCCTCAGAAAGACGCAGCGGTACATTCCACACCTCGCCCGGCATGTTGATGACCCGGCTGCGCTCCACAATGGGCACTAGCTGGACTAGCTGGTCACCCACTGGGTCACAGGTTTGAAACAGCAAATAGAGCACGGTTCCCCGCTTTTGGGTGCCGGGTATTCGCAATGATTCGGGAACGGCCGTAGGATTTTCCGTCAATATTCTGGCAAAATCACATCCAGGGAAAACCCTGTTCTGTGACGGAGCCAGGACAAATTGGGTAGGTAATGGTGGCCGTTTATCTACCCAAAACCATGCCATAATTGAGGCTACGTTAATACGCATCGGTTCTTTATCCGCCACATATAAAAACGTTAACCAATCTCCGCTTACAGCCTCAATTTCATAAGGAACATAGGCCAACGTTTTGGGGGGAAGGGAAACTGACCAGACAGTAGCCTGTGGTGAACAAGCAGTTTGAAGGCCATTGCGTAAGCAAATAACATTCGTTTCGTGCGGGTTTGTCCCAGGGTTTGCCATTACGCCTTCCAGTTCTACGCTGCCGTCCATTACGTGCAAAATATGCTCTCCTGTCGTATTGGACAAAGTAGCCTGCATGAAGAAAAACTCTGGATAGGCCAGATCATTGGGTAAGGGGTCAGGCACGGTGGCAATAAATGTTTCCAATGCTGTTCGATCTGCTTCCATTAGCTTGGGCAGCATTTCTGCCAACGGTTTAGCCACAATCTCTCCAATCGTGACAGTATCCAAAGTTTCCACTATGTTGCTTAATTCCTCATTCTCCAATCTAGAGTCCTCAGTTGTGCAGGCAGTTAAGATGGATAAACAAAAAAATAATAGAGCAAATGCAATTGCTCTTTGATTAGCATATTGAAGTGAGTTAATTAACATGTTGTGTTTAATATCTAAGAAAAGAATTTTATAAATCAGCCATAGAAATGGAGGCTTAGTGCCCATTCGCAAATAAAATATGGAATTGGCGAATGGGCTTAAAGTAGCCAATCGGTACGAAACCGCTATGTTAATTCCGACCGGCTACTTAGCCTTGGGAATCTCAACCAAAGCCTCCATTCGACTGTCAAATTCAAAGGTGGGAGAAATTCATTCCTAAAGGGCTAGGACTCTGAAATTCAATGCCTTAAGGCGTAGTGTAAACCCAATCAATGCAACCTGGGCAATTTGCCGCATAAGGTGGGGTATTGTCAGTGTCGAAGGAATGACCAGAGACAATATACCATTGTTTGCCGTGAGAAGATGTGAAGTTGGGCGATTGGCATGTTTTTGATTCGGCATTAGTTTTTTCAACTTTTGCACATGGATATAATACGTAGTTAAAAACTTGATTCCCACCGAGTTGATTGCCGTCTATTAGAGTGGCGTGTGCTTCCGTGCGGTAAGTTCCTGTGCCCGCAATGCGTCTGGTGCGAGCAAAGCAATGATAAACATAGCTACCATTTGCCGCAGCGCCAGCGCAGTTGGAATATTCAACCGTTTGGCCGTTTACGGTTTGGGTTGCGCTATCTGGGCTATTCACGTCGGCAATGGCGTTGGTGTAGCTTTGGGTGACGACCGTTTCAATTGTGCCACCGTTGGAGACGGTTGTAACTTTTCTTAGCCCGGTGGGCCGAAAGGGAACTTCGCCTTTGGCAAAGGTTGTGGAGGCTGTCATCCCTAAAATCAATAGCGACAGTAACCCGAACAAGATTGAAAAACGTTTTCTGTTCATTTGTGACAAGATTGAAAAACGTTTTCTGTTCATTTGTGTTTTCTCCTTAACGACGAACCTGTTTTTATGCCCCTCAATTTTGCAGAGACGGTTGAAGTTTAGAGAAATTTGGGCTGTGAAAAAACGTTTTTGGGTACAGTTTTTCCTGTACTTGAGGTACAGGTCACTTAAGGAATATCCCCCAAACCATGTTGCCAGGCCCAGCTAATGGCTTGCGCTCTGGAACTGATTTCCAGCTTATGGTAAATATTTCCGGTATGAAATTTGACGGTGCGTTCAGTGATATTCAAGAGTTCGGCAATCTGGGCATTGCTCCAGCCACGGGCAAGTAGCTTTAACAATTCAACTTCTCGCTGAGTCAGGCCGGTTTTTAGGGCTAAATTGTTTGTGTGCGGCTCGTTTTCCAGGAGTTTTTGCAAAATGGGTTGGCTGAACCACAGTTTGCCCTGGGCGACGGTGTGGAGGGCGCTCAGGATATGCTTTTTCGTTTCATTTTGCAGGATGCAGCCTTTGGCTCCTTCGGCAACCAACCTGTGTTTCAGGGCGTTTGAGATACTCTGAGAGATAGCTAACACTTGAGTTTGCGGGCAAAATTGCTGCAAGCTGGCCATTACCTCTGGTAAGGAGAGTTCTGAAATGTCCAGGCTTAAAAGCAGCACCTCTGGCTGGTGGGTTTGGCTTAAGGACAAGGCATTGCTGACTGCACTGGTTTCACCAACACAGTCAAAGCCGTGCTGTTCGTCCAGGATGGAGCGAATGCCTTCACGGATCATGGGGACATCATCTACTATCAACACGCGAATGGTTTTGCGCATAATAAAGTGACCCTCCTGAAACTTTATTACGGTGATATTAGCTAATAGTGGGCCAATTCGCCAGATTGTTTGAGGTGGCGGATGGCGTAGCGTAGGGCGAAATAGGAGAGGGGGAGAAGTACGGCCGTAAATCCCCCCAACACCAGCAAATCCCCACCAACTTCGGCCACCGTCTCGCCGCGCATGAGCGCCCCGCGCAAGGCCCGCAGCGCGTAGGTGAACGGCAGCGCATAGCTGATGATCCGCAGCCAGCCGGGCAGCAGCTCCACCGGAAAAAAGACGCCGCTAAACACATAGGCCACCGAGTTGATGAACCAGTTCATCGGATCGCCCCGCTTAAACACAATGACAAACGCCGCCGAAAAGATGCCGTAGCTTACCAGACTGGACAGCGAGACGAGCAGGACGAGTACGGCCGTTCCCCAATTGGCATTCGAGAAATCTGCGCCAACGGCCGTTCCCACCCCCAGCTGAATTAGCACCAGCAGCACTCCTTCCAGCAGCATCCACGACGAAGGCCCCAGCAGCGCCAGCGTCACCGGTGTCGCCGTCACCAGCAGCGGTTCGATGGTGCCTTGCAGCATCTCCTCGCGCAGATTGGCGGAAAAAGCGTGGCTACTCAGCTCCAAAAATTTGGAAAACGCCCCGCCGATGATCAAAAAGGTGAAATACGTGCCCCCCTCAACCTGCCCAGCGCCCCCGCGCTGCAAAAGCTGGTCTAAAAAGAAAAAGAGCAGCACGGAGATAATCATCCCCAGATAGCGGGTGACAAAGTTCAGCTTATACGCCCAGGCCAGGCGGAAGTTGTGGGTGATGAGGGCGAGTAGTTTGGCTGCGGTCATGATTTTTTAACCGCAGAGGGCGCGGAGAGCGCAGAGATTTTTAACTGTTTTTCTCTGCGTCCTCCGCGTGCTCTGCGGTGAGTTCTCCTCTACTAAAATGGGCCACGATGCGGCGCAGGGATTCGTCGTCGGCGCGGTGGTAGGATTCGAGACGGCCGTTTCCCCCCTCAATCACTTCTAACACCCCAAACCAAACCCGCTCGTCCGCCAGGGCAAGGTCAAACGTCGTCTGCGTCGCGCCGCGTGAGATTTCCGTCACGGATTCCACGCCCTCCAGTGCCTGCCAGCTTTGGGTTAACGCCTCAGGATTGCCCTCGACGACCAATCGGAACAGGGCGCGGCGGGGCAGTTTTGCCCCCAGTTCGGCAGGCGTGCCCACTGCCTGGACCGTGCCATTGGCCAGAATAATCACCCGGTCGCAAAAATTTTCCATCTCGTACAGCTCGTGGCTGATGAACACCACCGTTTTGCCCTGCCGGTTCACCAATTCATCCCGAATGAGAGCCTTCACGAAATCGCTGGTTTGCACGTCCATGCTTTTGGTGGGTTCGTCCAGAAACAAAATCGGCGGGTTGTGAATGAGGGCACGGGCAATATTCAGCCGCTGCTTTTGCCCGGTGGAAAGCGATTGCGTGGGCGCATCCGCTTTGTGCGTTAAACCAAAGACGTCCAAGACTTCGCCAATGCGTTGCCCGATTTGCTCGCGCGGCACGTTTTGCATGGCGGCGTAGAACTGCAAATTTTGGCGGGCGGTGAGACGGCCGTAAAATGATCGTTCATCCGCGGTCACCAGCCCAATCGAGGCCCGCACCTGCATTTCTTGCCGCACCACGTCGAAATTGTTGACAACGGCCGTTCCCCCCGTGGGAGCCAGCAAGGTGGTCAACATGCGCACAATCGTGCTTTTGCCCGCCCCATTCGGCCCAAACAGCCCAAACAGTTCGCCCTGGTGTACGGAAAAATTGATATTGGAAACGGCCGTCACTGCCTTGCCGAGGCTTTGGTACGTCTTGCTTAAATTGGTTGCTTTAATAATTTCGGCCATATTTTTACCGCTGAGAGCGCGGAGGGCGCAGAGTTTTATAAGTTGTTGGCCAGGCGGCGAATGCTTCCCTAATAAATAGTTTTGAGGACAAAAAATCAAAGATTAAAAAGATTTCGCAGATTTTGAGCCTAAAATCTGTGTAATCTGTGAAATCTGTTGATAAAAATTTTTGCAAACTTTCCCTCTCCTTCATCTCATCCTCCTCCGCGCCCTCCGCGTCCTCTGCGGTAAAACTTCCCAACCATGTGCCGCACGCGATCCAAATTAATTAGCAAATACCCCAGCCACCAAAACGGCGTTTCCACCAGTTTGGGGTACCGCTTGGCCAAATTGTAGCGGCGGGGGAAGAAGGAGCGCAGCCAAAAGCGCACCATGTCCAGCCGGGAGCGAGCCAGTCGCCGGGCAATGTCCAGGCCGATGCCGGAGCGGTTGGTCGGGTTCGATTCGGATGCTTCGGCCAGCTCGGTTTTGTCCAGCCAGTTCAGCAGGGTGGGTGGACAATTTTCGCGTAGCGAGTTTAGCGCATTTGCCGGAATATCCAGTTGGGCGTATTTGCCCACAAACGTCAGCGCGGGGTAAATGAACCGGGCGATGTCGGGCTGCACTAATCTGCCGAACGTTTGCCAGTCGGCGGGCTGCATCTGGGCGCAAAGCTGGCGGATGTCGTCAATGTGCATCAGGCGGCCGCGCTGGATGATCCAGTCGCTGGTGGTGTGGGCGCAGACATGCAGCAGCAGGGCGGCGGGGTTGGGGATGCGGGCGGTTGTATTTTGCCAGTACGGCCGTTCCTCACTCTCCCGCCACATCACCTCCGCCAACTCATAGCCAATCCCCGCATACTCTTCTCGCAGCGTAAAATGCACCTCCACCGGATGCACGTTGTCCGGCGCCCAAATATTTTCTTTGCGCTCGCCGCGCAGGTACACCTCGTCCTCCGCGCTGCGGGAGTAGTAGCGGTAGCCCAACTGGTTCAGCATGATTTCCCGGCTGGCAGCCACGTCTTTGGGGCGAATGAGCAAATCCAGGTCGGCCAACGGCCGTTTCAACGAATCTTGGTAGATGAGCGGCGCCAGCACCGCCCCCTTGAGCAAAATCGTTTCAATGCCTGCCTGCTTAAATGCAGCCAAAATTTCGACACAGGCGTCCAGCATCACTTTGGTTCGTTCCCGGCTGGCGGTGTTGATGGTTTGGAGACGGCCGTTCACTTCCTCTGGCACCACAATCCCACTCTCAGCCACCCGATCCGCCAGCCAGGGCAGTGCGTTTTGCCAGTACACCACCCAGAGCGCCGCTTCCCATTCGGCCAATGACCAGTTGGAAACGGCCGTTCCATCCCCACCCGGCAACCAACGAGCCAACATGTTGGTCACGGTCATCAAATCTTCTGGGGGCAAATCGGGTCGTGTGGCAAGCTCTTTCATCCTGCGGGCGAGTATAGTGAACCGCAACTGGAATGCAAAAAAAAACCTCTCAACCCTCTGTGCCCTCTGTGGCACATATCCTTGCCCCAAAACGCACCCCCAACTATCATTCCCGCATGATTATTTTGCAGGCCACCCAGCTAGAGCATTCTTTTGGCGCAGACGATTTGTTCGAGGACGTCTCGGCGGTGCTGCACGCCAAAGATCGGGTGGGGCTGGTAGGCCCCAACGGCGTGGGCAAAACGACGCTGCTGCTCATTCTGGCCGGACTGTTGGAGCCGACTGGCGGCAGCGTCAAGCGGGACGAAAACCTGACGCTGGGCTATCTGCGGCAGGAGGCGGTGCTCACTTTTGCCGGGCAGGAAAACACGGTGTACGAGGAGATGCTCTCCGTTTTTGCCGATTTGCGGGGGCAAGAAGCGCGACTGCGGGAGTTGGAAGCCAGGATGGAAGCGGGGGAGATGGGCGAGGATGTGCTGGATGAATACGGCCGTATCCAAACCCTCTACGAACACGGTGGCGGCTACGACTACCAGCACGACATCAAGCGCGTCCTGCACGGCCTCGGCTTTGCGCCGGACGAGTGGGACGTGCCCCTGGCCCACCTCAGCGGCGGCCAAAAAACGCGCGTCCTGCTGGGGCGGCTGCTGCTGGAAAAGCCCGATCTGCTCATCCTCGACGAGCCGACCAACCATCTGGACACCAGCGCCATCGAATGGCTGGAAAAAACGTTGCGCACCTGGGACGGCTGCCTGCTCATTGTCAGCCACGACCGCTACTTTTTAGATCGCGTGGTCAACCAGGTGTGGGCCATGACCCAATTTGGCGTCAAAAGCTACAAAGGCAGCTACACCGCCTACGTCCAACAGCGGGAAATCGAGTGGCAGCACGAAGAAACCGTGTTCAGCAACGAGCTAGCCCGGCTGGAAGCCGAACTGGAATTCATCCGCAAAAATATTGCCGGGGGCAAAACCGACATTGCCAAGGGCAAACTCAAGCGGCTAACCCGCGACCTTGTGCTCATCGAAGAGCTGGGCGTGCTGGAGATGCAGGGCAAAAACTGGCTGCAAGTGGGCGAGCGCGTGCGCACCCTCACCGTCAACGAAGCCGCCCAGCGCATCAAAGAGCTGCCCACGCCCGCCAGCCGGATGCCCAAGCTTAAAATCAAGCTCAAGCCAGAGCAGCGCGGCAGCCGCTTTGTGCTGCGGACCAAAAAGCTGCGCATTGGCTACCCCGGCAACATCCTGTTCAACTGCGACGACATCAACCTGGAGCGCCTCGACTGTGTGGCCCTGATTGGCCCCAACGGCAGCGGCAAGAGCAGCTTCATGCGCACGCTCATGGGCGAAATTGCCCCGCTGCGGGGCAAAATCCGGCTGGGAGATGGCCTGCTTCTGGGCTACTTTGCCCAGGGGCATGAGCAGCTAGACGTAAACCGACGGGTGCTGGATGAGGTGCTGGCACACAAACCGATGTCGCCGGAAGAGGCACGGAACTACCTGGGGCAATATTTGTTCCGAGGGGATGATGTGTTTAAGCAGGTGGGGGATTTGAGCGGGGGCGAACGCGGCCGTTTGGCCCTGGCCTTACTCGCGCTGGATGAAGCCAACTTACTGCTGCTGGACGAGCCGACCAATCATCTGGACATCCCTTCGCAGGAGGCGCTGCAAGCGGTGCTGGAGCAATTCGACGGCACGATTGTGCTGGTGAGCCACGATCGCTACCTGGTAGACCGCCTGGCTACCCAAATTTGGGAGCTGCGGGACGATGGCGACCACGGTCGCTTGCACATTTTCGACGGCACCTACCAGGAATTTTTGGCTACCAAAGAGGGGGGCGAAGCGATTATCAAAACCGTCTCGTCCAAAGTGGCGCTGCCCAGCAAGGAAAAAGAGCTGCCGCCCATTAACCTGGACTGGATTGAAGATGTGGTAGACCCGCTAAAAGTCACCGCCGAAGATCGCCGCGAGCGCAACCGCCGCATTCGTGAACTGACCGAGCAAATTGAGGCAACTGAAGGCTGGCTGGAGCAGCTCACCTTTCAACTCGCCCGTGCCCAAGGTGCCCGCAAAGAAGAGCTGGAGCAGGAACGCACCATCGCCCAAGCCGAACTCGCCACCCTCTCCGCCAAACTGGACGATTTGCTACTTTAATTTGCCGTTGACACTCCAGGAGTGATTTGTTACCATCTGCTCCATGATAACTTTTGTGAACACACAAACGCGCAATGCCGCCGCAGCCGCCGCCCAGACCATCAGTCTGGCAAATGCTGCTGCCTGAGTTTTCACCACAATTTAAGCGCAGCACCTGAGCCGCCAGACTGAACCTTAAGCAGTCTGGCGGTTTTTTGTTGCTACGGTAAAATTCCGGTAATCGGTGAACGGTAAACGGTAATCAGTGGTCGGTGAGAAAAAACCGATTACGGATTACCGATTACAGATTACGGACAACCGATTACCGAAAAAACGGAGTGAAAATGAGACCCACAACCAGTAATGAAATTCGCAAAGCATTTTTAGATTATTTTAATGAGGTGCAGCACGAAGTGGTGGCCAGTGCGCCGCTGCCGCAGCACGACAATCCCACCCTGCTATTTACCAACGCTGGGATGAACCAGTTTGTGGATGTGTTTTTGGGGCGGGAGAAACGGCCGTACACTCGCGCCGCCACCGCCCAAAAAGTAATGCGTGTCCAGGGCAAGCACAACGATCTGGAAAACGTCGGCCCGTCGCCGCGTCACCACACCTTTTTTGAGATGATGGGCAACTTCTCCTTTGGCGACTACTTCAAAAAAGAAGCGATAGACTTTGCCTGGCAGTTCGTGACGGGCGTGATGGGGCTGGCAGAAGAGCGTCTTTGGGCGACCATTTACACTGACGACGACGAATCGTTCGAGCTGTGGCAGCGTTGCCTGCCTGCCGAAAAAATTCTGCGCTTTGGCAAAAAAGATAACTTCTGGGAAATGGGCGAAACCGGTCCCTGCGGCCCCAACTCCGAAATTTTTTACTACATGGGCGACATGGCCACCTGCGACCCCAACCAGCTCAACGCCGATGATGACGAGGAGTTTCTGGAGTTTTGGAACCTCGTTTTCATGCAGTTCAACCGGGAAAAGGATGGTAGCCTGACGCCGCTACCCAAACCTTCTGTTGATACAGGTTTAGGTCTGGAGCGCATGGTTCGCATCATGCAGCAAAAGGACAACACCTACGACACCGACCTGTTCAGCGGCGCATTGGACCGCGTGCAGGCGCTGCTGGGCGACAGCGACGAGCTGCGACAAGAGCATCTGGTTGGCTATCGCGTCATTGCCGATCATGGGCGGGCGGCGACCTTTTTAATTGCCGACGGCGTGCGCCCCGGCAGCACCGGCGCGGGCTACGTCCTGCGCATGATCATCCGGCGGGCGGTGCGTTTTGGCTACAGCATTGGCTTCACCGGCCCATTTTTGGCCGAAATTGCGAAGGTCTACATTGAACAGATGGGCGAAGCGTACCCGGAACTCAAGCTGCGCGAGGAGCACGTGCTGCGCACCCTGACGCAGGAAGAGAAGAAATTTGCCCGCACGCTGGAATCGGCGCTGGTGCAGCTGCACCAGGTGATGGCGGAGCTGAGCGAGAAAGGTGAGAAAGCGATTTCTGGCGAGGTGGCCTTTGATTTGTACGCCACCCACGGCCTGCCGCTGGAAATTACCCGCGATGTGGTGCAGGAGCGCGGTTTCACCGTTGATGAAAAAGGGTACAACGCAGCGCGCGAGGCGCATGCGATTGCCAGTGGCAAGGGAGCGTTTGGCGAATACAGCGGGGACACGGGTGTGTACGGCCGTCTCCTCACCAATCTCCAAGCCACTGGCCAACTGGAAGATGGTGTGGAGTACGATCCGTACATGGGTTCCGAAACCGAGTCGGAAATTGTGGGCCTCATCCGTGATGGCGAGCTGGTTGAGTCGGTGAAGGCGGGCGATAAGGTGGAGATGGTAACGGCCGTTTCCAACTTCTACGTCGAGTCCGGTGGCGAGGTGAGCGACAATGGCCAGCTTGTGGGACTGGATGGCGGCGCGATTTTCCGCGTGGACGACACGCGCAAGCCGCTCAACGGCTTGGTGGTGCTGGTCGGCGAGGTGGTGCAGGGCGAATTTAGCCTCAACCAGCCTGTCCGCTTGCAGGTAGATGATTCGCGCCGCAGCGACATTCGCCGCAACCACACCGCCACCCACATTTTGCACCAGGAGCTGCGCGACCGACTCGGCACGCACGTTACCCAGGCGGGTTCGCTCGTTGCCCCAGACCGGCTGCGCTTCGACTTCACCCACGATCACGGCGTGGACAACAGTACGCTGGCCGAAATTGAAGAGAAGATCAACGGCGCGATTTTGGCCAACTATCCCGTGGAAATTGAGTACATGGGCCAGAAAGAGGCGATTGGCCAGGGGGCGATGGCGCTCTTTGGCGAGAAGTATGGCGAGATTGTGCGCACGGTGCAGATTGGGCATGAGGGGGAACGGCCGTACAGCTTCGAGCTTTGTGGTGGTCTGCACGTGTCCGAAACCAACGACATCGGCCTGTTCCGCTTCACCAGCGAAGGCGCCGTCTCCGCAGGCGTACGCCGCGTGGAGGCGGTGACCGGTCGCGCGGCGCGGCAGCTCATCGCCGAGCGGCTGAATTTGCTGGACCGGCTGGCGGGGCAGCTAAACGTGCCCGTTTCTGAGCTAGAATCCCGGGTTGAGGCGCTGCAAGCGGAGCAGAAGGCGGCCCAAAAGCGTATCGAGCAGATGCAGCAAAAATTGGCGGCATTCCAGTTTGATTCGATTTTGGCTCAGACGCAAGAAGTGGCAGGCGTGAAATTGCTCACCGCTCAGGTTGACGGCGTGGATGTCGATGGCCTGCGCCAGATGGCGGATCGGTTCCGGGACACTGTGGGGTCGGGAACGGCCGTTCTGGCCACAGTCAACAACGGCAAACCGATCTTCATCGTTGCCGTCACCAAAGATTTGATCCCGCGCGGCATCAAAGCGGGCGACATCGTGCGCGACGTGGCCAAAGTGGTTGGCGGCGGCGGCGGCGGGCGCCCCGACATGGCCCAGGCGGGCGGCAAGGATGCGTCCAAGCTGCCGGAGGCGCTGGCGCTGGTGCCGAGTCTGATTGAGAAGGCGCTAAGTTAATAACGAGACTGGAGACTAGATGACTAGAGACCAAAAAGTCTCCAGTCTCCAATCTCCAATCTCCAATCTCCTTCATGCAAATAATCCACCTCGACGATTCTGACGACATCATCTCCATTTGCGACCGGTTGACCTGGGCAGGCGAGCAGCAGGCGCTGCTGGTGTTGCCGGAGGATGGCGGCGTGTTGCGTGAGGGGCTCGATTTGGTACGCCTGCGCCGCTTTGCCGACCGGCAGCGGCTCGAAGTAGGGCTGGTGACGCCCGACGTGCCGATTTTGCGGCAAGCGCAGGCCATCGGGCTGCCGGTTTTTCCTTCTGTCGAGATTGCCGAGACGAGCCGCCGGGGCTGGTGGCGTGGCCGTAAACGCTCTGAGCGGGTGGGGCTGCCCACGGTTGGCGATGGGGAGTGGGAACAGTTTTTTGAAGATCGACCCAACCCTGGTTTAGACACTGCCGACCGCCAGGAAGTGAATCGCCGCCTCGCACCAAAATCAACTTTGCGACTGTGGCTGGTGCGTTATCTGGCCATCGCTCTTTTTTGCCTCACGCTTGCCATTTTGTACGTCGCTTTCACCTACGCTGTGCCCGGCGCAACGATTGTTTTGCAACCGGAAACTGAGATGGTGCAGGTGGAGCGGGCCGTTATTGCTGATCCGGCCGTAGAGACGGTAGATTACGCGCTGAACACCGTCCCGGCGCGTTTGCTCACCACGACTGAATCGTGGCAAACCAGCGTGGCCACGACCGGTTCTGTTGAGCAGCCGGATGCACCCGCGCGAGGCATGGTGCTGTTTGTGAACCAGCTGCCCCAGGCGGTAACGATTCCGGCTGGTACGCGGGTGGGCACGTCGGACGGCAGCAACATTACCTTCCAGACGCTGGCGGAGGTGGTGCTGGCCGAAGCGGTGGGCAGCACGGCCGAAGTTGAGGTCATCGCCGAAACGCCGGGGCCGCAGGGGAACGTGGCGGCCAATCTGGTGAACCGGGTGCAGGGGCCGCTCGATTTGCAGGTGGAGGTGCGCAATCTGGAGGAGATGACGGGCGGTGCGGTGCGAGAAACGGCCGCTGTCTCCCCGGAAGATCAGGAGCGATTGCGGGCGCAGGCGCTGCAATTTTTGCAGGCAGTGGCGCTGGCCAACATGGAAGCGCAGCTCACGGAGCGCGAATTCATTTCGAAGGACACCATGCGCGTTGTGGCGATTTTGGATGAGACGTTTTCGCACGATGTGGGCGAACAGACTGCGGAACTGACGCTGGTGCTGCGGGCCGAATTGCAGGGAACGGCCGTTGACACCACGATCGCTTCCGGTTTAGCTTTTGACTCGCTGGGGCAGGCGGTGCCGGACGGCTTTACGCTGGTGCCAGACAGCATTCGCTTTAGCAGCGGCAACGTGGTGGCCGTGGACGACTCAGGCCGGGTCACATTTTCGATGATTGGCGAGGGGATTGTGGCGGCCAACTTGGCGCTGGATGGACCAATTACGGCCGTTACCGGGCAATCTCCAGAAACGGCAGTTGCCTACCTGTACCAAAATCTCCCCCTCCGCGCCGTGCCCAGGCTGGACATCTGGCCGCTCTGGTTTGACCGGGTACCGTATTTGGTGACGCGGATTCAGACGGAGATTGAGCCGTGAATGAGTATGCAAGTGGCAAGTAATTCGCTTGAATACTTGCAAACCTGCATACTTGCACACTTTATTTGTGAATCGTAGGGGAAACGACAAGTCAAAACGGCCGTAATCCAGACAATCAAATAGCCACAGCTCAATTCTCTCAAATCTCTGTGTTCTCTGTGGCAAAAGAAAAAACATGCATCAACTAGATTGGAAAGTATTAAATTCGGAATATTTGCTGCAAAACGAGTGGATTGCGGTGCGGGCGGATACGTGTGAGATGGGCAACGGCCGTCTTATCGACCCGTACTACATCATGGAAAGCGGCGATTACGTGAACATTGTCCCGGTCACAACGGCGGGTGAAATCATGATGGTACGCATTTACCGGCACGGCGTGGGGCGCACGCTGCTGGAAACGCCCGGTGGTCTGATTGATGCGGGTGAATCACCGCTGGACGCAGCCCGACGCGAATTGTTGGAAGAAACTGGCTGCGATTGCGCCGATTTGCGCCTCATCGGCGGCGGTTCGCCGGACCCGGCGCGGATGAGTTGCAAAGCGTACTACTTTCTGGCGACGGGGTGTGTAGAAACGGCCGTTCCCGCCTGGGACCACACCGAAGAGATGGAACTGCTGAAATTGCCCATCGAGCAAGTGAAAAAGATATTGTTTGCTGGTGAAATTGTAGATTCCGTGCAGCAAAGCGCTCTGTTTTACGCGCTGCACGCGCTAGGAGAGCTGGGATCGTGAGCTCTCGCTATCCTGGCCGGGTGATGGCTTTGGATTTGGGCAGTGTGCGGATCGGCGTGGCCATTAGCGACCCGACGCGCACGATTGCCCAATCCTATGGCGTAGTGAAGCGCAAATCCCGCGAGGAAGATTTTGCCCGCTACCAGCAAATTTTGGCGGAGCAGCAGGTGACGCTGCTGGTCGTGGGTTTGCCGACGACGAGTGAAGGTGGGGATAGCGATACGGCCGTTTGGATTCGCGACTACATGGCCGAGTTTAGCCAACACTGCCCGATTCCTATTGCGTTTTGGGACGAAAGCTACACCACCGTGAAAGCAGAAGAGAGCCTGCGCCAGCGCGGCAAGCGCGGCAAAAAAGCCCGCCAGCAGGTGGATGCGGTGGCGGCGGCGTTTATTTTGCAAAGTTTTTTGGATGCACAGCGGAATGTAATTGAGTAATTGAGTAATTAGTAATTGGGGTCGGCAATGACCCAATTACTAATTGCCAATTACCTCTTCCAGAGGTGAGTTATAGATACGCAAAAAGTTCGGCCGCAGCGCCGCAAGGATCCATTTGAAGAGCCAACGCGCAGCCCGAAGCGGCGGTCGTTGGGCTGCGTTGGGCGGTCGGTGCTGTTGTTAGTGGTGCTGACCGCTTGTGTGTCGGCGGGGCTGTTGTTTTATTTTCAGTGGCGCGGCGGCGATTTAGGAAACGGCCGTTCCCTCCAACCGCGCGACATTTATTTGCAAACTTACCTGGCGACCCACGCTGATGAATTGGAGCAGCCCGCAGGCAATGGCTTCACGCCTGCACCGTTCACCATCGCCCCTGGCGAATCGGCCGACGCCATCGCCGCCAATCTGGCCGCCGCTGGCCTGCTGAACGACAGCGAGTTGTTTCTCAATTATCTGCGCTTCAACGGCCTGGACGCCCAGCTTGAAGCGGGTGAATACATCGTCGATCCGCAGCAAACCATCCCGCAAATGGCCGCCACGCTCACAACGGCCGTTGTGCGTGAGGAAACCGTGCGTTTTGTCGAAGGGTGGCGGCTGGAGCAGATGGCCGATTATCTGACCGATAATCCCACCGCCAACATTGATGCCAGCCAGTTTTTGGCAATTACGCAACGACAGGCGGCGTTTGACCTGACGCCCTACACCTTTTTAGCGGGTTTGCCACCCACAACCACGCTGGAAGGCTACCTTTTCCCGGACACGTACCGCGTGCCGTTGGATGCGGATGCGGTGTATCTGGTGGATTTGATGCTGCGCACCTTTGAGCGGCGCGTAACGCCGTCGATGCAGCAAGGCTTTCAGGCGCAGGGGCTCACCATCCACCAGGCCGTCACCCTGGCGGCAATTGTGGAGCGGGAGGCGGTGGTAGCCAGCGAACGGCCGATTATCGCGGGCGTCTTTTACAACCGGCTGGCGCAAGGCATCAAGCTGGAGGCTGACCCCACGGTGCAGTATCCGCTGGGCTACCAGCCGGAGACAGACAACTGGTGGAAATCGCCACTCTGGTTGGATGATTTGGCCCTGGATTCGCCCTACAACACCTACGTTTACACAGGTTTGCCGCCGGGGCCGATTGCCAACCCCAGCCTGTCGTCGCTGGAGGCGGTGGCCTTTCCCACCCAGACCGAGTTCATCTTTTTTGTGGCGGATTGCGCAGCGGCCGTTTCCGGCAGCCATGCGTTTAGTGTGACCTATGAGGAGCATCTGGCCAATGTGCAGCGGTGTCGGTAATCGGTTACCCGTAATCCGTAATCGGTTGTCGGTAAACGGTAATCGGTTTTTGTTACTGATTACCGTTTACGGATTACTGATTACGGGTTGTGCCAGCGTCCAGCCTGTGGTGAAAATTGGGCTGGTGGCTCCGTTTGAGGGGGCGCGGCGGGCGCTGGGGTATGATGCAATTTACGCGGCGCGGCTGGCGGTGCGGGAGATTAACCAGGCTGGCGGCGTGGGGGGCTATCGTGTGGCCCTGGTGGCACTGGATGATCAGGGGGATGCGACGTTGACGGGGCAAACGGCCGCTTCTCTCACCGTAGACCCCGCCGTAATTGCTGTGATTGGGCATGGGCTGGCGGAGACAACGGCCGTTGCCCAACCAGTTTACGCCGAAGGCAATTTGCCGCTGCTGCCGCTGGGCAATCCCCCTTTTACCCCGCAAGACCCCACGCTGCTGCCCGCAGCGTTCCAAACGGCCTACAACAACGTCACCCCCTTCGATGAAACGGCTGGCCCCTACGCTGCGGCCACCTACGATGCCATGCAGCTCATTTTCCAGGCAATGGCCGAGGCGGAAGCCGCTGACGGCACAATCAGTCGCGATTCTGTGACAAATGCGCTCACTGCATTAAAATACGATGGATTGCTGGGGACGGTTTACCAACCGTAGCGACCCCCCAGCTTTAATGCGTGATAGGAGAACCCATGTTTCGACGATTTTTAGGTCTGCTCATGCTGCTGATTGGCCTGGGTGGGATTGGTATGGCGGTGGTTGGGGCGCGGTTGGGGCACCAGTTGGTGGATCGTGTTGCTGTTAATTTTGAGGAGACGCTACAACGCACGTCCGACAGCCTGGATTTGGTGTCGGAGACGCTGGCGCTGGCCAAAAGCAGCATTGCGGATGTGAATGCCGTGGTGGACACAGCGGGCACAACGGCCGATAATTTGGCAACTTCGGTGGCGGACACACGGCCGTTGCTGGGGCAAATCTCTGTTGTGGCCACGGATCAGGTGCCGGACAGTCTGGAATCGGTGCAAAATGCGTTCCCCAGCCTGGAGCAGGTGGCCGGGGTGATTGACCGCACGTTGGTGACGCTGAACAGTTTTCGCATTGATGAGACGATTCTTGGGCTGAAGATTCAATATGACCTGGGCATTGATTACGAGCCAGAAATTCCGTTTGACCAATCGGTGCGCGAGTTGGGTGAAGGGCTAGAGGGGATTCCAGAGAGCCTGCGGGCGATGGAAGAATACATTACGGTCACCAGTGACAATCTGGAAACGGTAAGCCAGGATATTCGTACGCTGGCGAATGATTTGGAGACGGTAAACGGCCGTATCAACGAATTTGATCCGCTGCTAGATGAATATCTGGTCATGGTGACCAACATCAACGACAACACTCGCCAGATGCGTGCCCAAATCGAGGAAGAGTCTGCCAATCTCAAAAATGGCATCACTCTGGCGTTGGTCTGGCTGGCGTTGACCCAAGTTGCGCCACTGTACCTGGGTTGGGAGCTAATTACCGGACGGCGGGAGCGAGGGGCGACCACAGTTGAGTGATTTTAGTGAAAAGTGATAAGTGAAAAGTAAAAAGGGGGGCCACTTTTCACTTATCACTTTTCACTTTTTACTTTCTTTTGCAAAAGGAGGAAGAGGGATATGTTTCGTAGAATTTCAGGTTTTGTGCTGTTGCTCATTGGTTTAATTGGGGTGCTCTTGAGCATCGGCGGTATCGTGTACAGCGGGCGCGCTGTAGATGCCGTTGTGAAGGTTCTTGACGACACCCTGGGCTTGACGGGGGATAGCCTGGCCACGGTGGAAGATACGCTGGACCTGGCGCGAGGCACCATTGGCGACGTGAATGCCAGTCTGGTGACGGTGGAAGAAACGGCCGATTCCCTGGCCAAAACCATTGCCGATACCCAACCACTGCTGGATGAAGTCGCCCAAATTGCCGGGGAAGATGCTCCTAACAGCATCGAATCGGTACAGGAAGCGATCCCCGCCGTAGCAGAAGTGGCCGGGGTCATCGACAGTACGTTGTTGACGCTAAACGATTTCAAAATTGAGGAAGATATTTTAGGCTTCCAGCTCAATTACGATTTGGGCGTTAACTATGCCCCAACGACCCCCTTTGACGAGACCGTGGCTGGATTAGGCACCAGTTTGGATGGCTTCCCAGATCGATTGCGTGAGTTGGAACCCAGCCTGACGGCCGCTAACGACAATTTGGGATCGGTTTCAGAAAATATTTACGCGGTTTCAGACGATTTGGCGGTGATAAACGGCCGTGTTGCCGAAGTGGATCCGCTGCTGGGCCAATACATCGGCATTGTGCAGCAGATTAGCGGCACGCTTGGCAGCACCCAAAGCGCGGTTCAGGCGCAGGTGCCCAACGCCAAATTGGTGCTGAAAGTACTGTTTGCCTGGTTCGGCTTCCTCCAGTTTTCGCTGCTCTATCTGGGCTGGGATTTGATGACCCGCGTCGTTTTGGATGAGGACGCCATCGAAGAAGCTGTTGAAGAGGCGATGGAAGAAATTGAAGAACGGGAAGCGCGCGAAGAAGCCAAGAATGAATGAGTAATAAGTGATAAGTAAGCAGTGAGCAGTGAAAAGTGGGTAGACTTTGCCTACTTATTTTTACATCTTGAGAGATTGGGCCAATTTGAGTCAGTCGCACCGCTTGGCCGGAGAAAATTGGCCCAATCTTAGCTATCTTGGAAATGTGTATGCGGCGATTGTGGTTAGTTTGGCTCATGCTTGCAGGGCTATTTTGGCTTATAGCCTGTGGCGAAGAAGCACCCACCACGAATCCAACTGTGCAGCCGACAGCCAATCTTGCCCTTCTGCCGACGCCCACATTGGCTTCTGGGCTGCCTACCTTGCCGCCACCCACACCGCCAGCTAGCTTTGCTGAAGATGGGATGGATACGGCCGTTCCCAACATCCTCCCCACCGTCACACCCCTGCCAACTGTCACCCCGCTGCCGTCGCCCACGCCATCCCCCGCGCCCCAAATGCGCCTGACGCTGGCGGAAACCCAGCTGCACAACGGCGATTTTGCCGCCGCCGTTGCCAATCTCACCGCCGCCAAACAAATCCAGGAAAGCTACACTGGCGCGCAGCAGATTTATTTGCTGTACCAGTTGGGCGTGGCGTTGCAGGGAGATGCCCGTTCCGCCGAAGCGATCCTCGCTTTTGAAGAATTAGCCGTCCAATTCCCCGATTCGGTACCGACCGACGTTTATTTGCGGCTGGGTCAATTGCAAACGGCCATTGGCGACAGCGCCGCCATTGCCGCTTATCAATTTTACCTGGGCCAAAATCCCGACATGGCCGCTTACATCGAGCCGCTGCTGGCTGAAATTTACGCGGCCAACGGTGAGACTGCCTCGGTGATAGCGGCTTACGAAGCGGCCGTTTCTGCTCCGGCTCAACGGCTGAAAGAAGTAGCCAATCGGCAGCGGCTGGCCCAACTTTATGCGGAAAACGGCCGTTTCAGCGAAGCCATTGCCCAATACGACGCCATCCGCGACCTGGCCCGCACCGAGTTCACCAAGGGGCAGATGAACTATTTGGCGGGGATGGCGTATCTGGCAATGGAAGATACGGAGGCGGCATACGGCCGTTTCCAAATCGGCCTGGCGCAGTACCCTCGCGCCTACGAAACGTACCTGGGACTGGTGCAGCTGGTGGAGGCGGGCGTGCTTGTGGACGAGTACCAGCGCGGCTTGGTCAACTTCAACGCCCAATCGTATGAGCCAGCCATCGCCGCCTTCGGGCGAGCCATCGCCATCCGCCCAGACGATTTTCCCGCTGACGTCCATCTTTACATCGCCTGGAGCTACGAGGCGCTGGGGAACGGGGCAGCTGCATTGGACGCTCTGGCGCAGTACGCCACGCTTAACCCTGCCGCCGGGCTGTTTGAGGAGGCCAATCTCCGCGCCCGATTGGGCGATGCGGCGGCGGCGCTGGCGCTTTACCAAACTTATCTGGCGCAGTTCCCGGACGGCGCGGATGCCCCGGCTGCGGCGTGGCGCGGGGCCAATGTGGCGGAAGATTTGGGGGATGTGGCAACGGCCGTTTCGCTCTACACTCTCCTCGGCAACAGCTATCCAACCTTTGCCGATTCGCCAGAAGGGTTGTTTTTGGCTGGCTGGCTGGCGAATGGGGCGGGGGATGTGGCAACGGCCGTAACCACTTGGCATCAGCTTGTCCAAAATTACCCGCACACTGAGTACGGCGGCGCAGGCGCAGTCTGGTTGCTGCGCACGTTGCCCGATTACACACCGGCCCCCACTGCCACCCCCAACCCAGACGCCACTGCGGAACCTACCGTGACGAGTACGCTGGAAGTCACCACTGTTCCCACACCAACCATTCCTGCCCCGAACCCCGACGATATTGCTAACGAGGTGGCGCAGCTGCTGCTGGCCAATCGGCGGATTGATTATTACTGGCTGCGGGCGGAGGGGTTGGCGGCTGGCGAGGAGGCGTTTGTGGGAAACGGCCGTTTCTACCCGCCAACACCCTTTGAGCAAGATGAATTACAGGCTGAAGCCGAAATCTGGCTGCGAGATTGGCTCTTGCTGGAAGCCGATGCACCCGTCAGCCAGCTCAATCCAAGCCTGACCAGCGATACCCGCTTCATCATCGGCCAAAAATTGTGGGAGGCGGGCCTGCTGGAAGCGGCCAAAGCGGAGTTTGAAGAGCTGCGCGTTGCCGTAGCCAATGATGCGCTCTTGAGCTACCAGCTTACTCTTCATTTTCGCGACATTGGCCTGTATCGCTCCTCCATTTTGGCGGCGGTGACCGTGCTCAACCTGTCTGGGCAGACCGTGTTTGAAGCGCCTAAATTCATTGGGCAGCTCGCCTACCCAGTTTATTATGCTGATCTCATCCTGCCTCTGGCTGAACGATACAACTTTGACCCGCGCTTGCAGCTGAGCCTGGTGCGGCAGGAAAGCTTATTTGAGAGCTTTGCCCGCTCGGGCGCGGCGGCGCAGGGGCTGAGCCAGGTCATCCCCGACACGGGCTCATATATCGCTAACTTGCTCAGCTGGCCCAATTTTGTGAACGAGGATTTGTACAAACCGTACGTCGGGCTGAACTTTGGCGCGTTTTACCTGAGCCAACAGCTCAATAATTTTGACGGTCACGCCCATGCCGCCCTGGCTGCCTACAACGGCGGCCCCGGCAACGCTGCTCGCTGGTACGATCAGGCGGGCGGTGACCTTGATCTGTTTGTCGAAACCGTCAATTTCCCCGAAACCCGCCTCTACATCGAGCGCATTTTTGCCGGTTTTGTCATCTACGACCATCTGTACGGCGGATAGCTTATCCGCTGGTATAATTGCTCCCAATCCAACACCTTTCAAATAAGGCGGAGTGAGCACCCTCAGATGCGAACGGATGGTGCAAAACCCGTTCGCATCTGAGGATGCTCCACTCCTCATAAGAAAAACAATCTCTAAAAAAGGAGCAACTCATGGCCCTGCACCCTCTTGCCGGGAAACCTGCCCCGCGCGACCTGCTTGTCAACATTCCCCGACTGATTTCTGCGTATTACACCACCCATCCCGATCCCACGAACATTGACCAAAAAGTGGCTTTTGGCACCTCTGGCCATCGCGGGTCGTCGTTCAACGGCCAGTTTAACGAGGATCACATTCTGGCGATTAGCCAATCGATTTGCGAATATCGCCAAAAAGCGGGCATCACCGGGCCACTTTATTTGGGCATGGACACACACGCGCTGTCTGAAGCGGCGCAGGCCAGCGCGATTGAGGTGTTTGCCGCCAACGGCGCGGAGCTTTTCATCCAGGCAGACATGGGCTACGCGCCCACGCCCGCCATTTCGCACGCTATTTTGACCTACAACAACGGCGGTCACCGCGCTCTGGCCGATGGCGTCGTCATTACGCCGTCACACAACCCGCCCAACGACGGCGGCTTCAAATACAATCCGCCAGAAGGTGGCCCCGCCGCCTCAGAAACCACCAAAACCATCCAGGATCGGGTCAACCAGATTTTGGCCGATGGGCTGAAAGCGGTAAAACGCCTACCGCTGAACCAGGCGATGCAGGCGAGCAACGTGCATCATCACGATTTTATGATGCCCTACGTCAATGATTTAGCGAACGTGATTGACATGGCGGCGATTGCCAACGCAGGCCTGAAAATTGGCGTAGACCCGATGGGCGGCGCGGCGATTGCATACTGGGAACCGATTGCCGAAACGTATGGATTGGATTTGACGATTGTGAATACGGCCGTTGACCCCACCTTTGGCTTCATGACCGTAGACAAGGACGGCAAAATCCGCATGGACTGCTCCTCGCCCTACGCGATGGCCAGCCTGATTCGGCTCAAGGACGATTTTGACATCGCCTTTGGTAATGACCCAGACGTGGATCGGCACGGCATAGTGACCAAAAGCGCGGGGCTGCTCAACCCGAACCATTATTTGGCGGTGGCCATCTGGTATCTGTTCCAGCACCGCCCTGGCTGGCCTGCGGATGCGGCCATCGGCAAGACGCTGGTGTCCAGCTCGATGATTGATCGGGTGGCAGCCAAATTGGGGCGGCGACTGGCCGAAGTGCCGGTGGGCTTCAAATATTTTGTCGATGGCCTGGTGGATGGTTCCTACGGCTTTGGCGGTGAGGAAAGCGCAGGCGCGTCCTTTCTGCGGCACAATGGCAAGGTATGGACTACCGACAAGGATGGGATCATTTTGAACTTGCTGGCGGCGGAGATAACAGCCGTTACCCAACGCGATCCCGGTGAGCATTACCAGGAGCTGGAAGGCATGTTTGGCAGCCCCGTCTACCAGCGCAGCGACGCCCCCGCCAGCCGCGAGCAAAAAGCGATCCTCAGCAACCTGTCGCCAGCAATGGTGAGCGCCAGCACGATGGCGGGTGAACCGATCACCGCCAAGCTAACCCACGCCCCCGGCAACGGCGCGGCCATCGGTGGCCTGAAGGTGGTGACGGAGAACGGCTGGTTTGCCGCACGGCCGTCTGGCACCGAGGACATTTACAAAATTTACGCCGAAAGCTTCAAGGGCGAAGACCACCTCCGCCAAATCCAGGCCGAAGCCAAAGAAATTGTGCAGGCGGCCTTTGATGGAGCGTAATGAGGCCGCATTGCCGGAGGCTGAAGCCATCCGGCTAGTTATGGAAGCTCAATTGGGCTGCCCATTTGGGCTTAAAAACAGGCCCTTTGGGCCTTTCACAACTAGCGGGGGCGTTTACGCCCCTGCGAAGATGGTAAGCTTATGAATCCAAAAGTTGATTTTTATTTCGAGAAGGCCGATCAGTGGCAAGAAGCGTTCAAGCTGCTGCGCACGATTGCGCTGGAATGTGACCTGGCCGAACAGTTGAAGTGGGGCCATCCCTGCTACACGGTTGGTGATGACAACAACGTTGTCTTGATGCACGGCTTCAAAAATTATTGCGCCTTGCTGTTTATGAAGGGCGCGTTGCTGAAGGATGAGATGGGCATTCTCGTGCAGCAAACCAAAAATGTGCAGGCGGCGCGCCAAATTCGCTTCACCAGCGCCGATGAAATTGAGGAGATGGCCCACATCATCAAAGCGTACATTCGCGAGGCGATTGAGGTGGAAAAGGCTGGGTTAGAAGTAGAGATGAAGGAAACGGCCGCATTCGACATGCCCCAAGAGTTCCAAACCAAACTAAACGAAAACCCCGCCCTAAAAACCGCTTTTGAATCGCTGACGCCGGGACGGCAACGCGGCTACCTGCTCTACTTTTCCAGCGCCAAACAGTCCAAAACCCGCGCGGCCCGTGTGGAAAAGTACACGCCGCACATCCTCGCTGGCAAGGGCTTGAATGATGAATAGAACGAGTCTTTTTATTGTCATGCTGAACAAAGTGAAGCATCCCTGCCAAGTTGAATGGGATTCTTCATTTCGCTGCACTTCATTCAGATTGACAACTGGAGGAAACCAATGAACCCACAAATTGATGATTATTTGGCGGTGGGATGCGGCCGTTGCCCGTTGGGTGGCACGCCAGAATGCAAAGTCCACAGATGGCCGGAGGTGTTGGCTAGTTTACGCGCCGTCCTGCTGCAAACGGACCTGACCGAAGAACGGAAGTGGAGCGTGCCCTGCTACACGTTTGATGGCAAAAACATTTTGATCATGGCCGCTTTGAAAGAATATTGTGTGGTTGGCTTTTTCAAAGGCGTGCTGCTGAAGGACCCACACGGCGTTTTGATCCAGTCCACGCCCAACATGCAGGCGGAGCGCCAGCTGCGCTTTACCACCGTGCAGCAAGTTGCGGAGCTAGAGCTGGTGATTAAAGAATACGTGCAGGAAGCGATTGAGGTGGAAAAAGCGGGTTTGCAGGTCGAATACAAAAAGACCTCGGACTATGAGGTGCCGGATGAGTTGCAGGCGATGTTTGATGAAGATTATGCCTTCCGCGAAGCGTTTGAGGCGCTGACGCCGGGACGGCAGCGCGGCTACCTGTACTATTTTTCCAGCGCCAAACAGTCCAAAACACGCACCTCGCGCATAGAAAAATGTATGCCCCAAATCTTCGAGGGCATTGGGCTTCACGATAGATATTAGCACCCTGTGTACACATCACGCGCTATTTTCAATAGGGGCTTATAATGTTTCGAAATACACCTGTGTGGTTTATGACTGGTTTTGCGGCCTTTATGGGTTGTCTTCTTTTGCTTGAAGGAATTATTACTTCAAATGTGGAAAGGGTATTTGGGGCTATCGTATGGACGGTTGCTTTCGCGGTTTTTACTGCTTATGCATTTGAAAAGGATGCTCAAAAGAAAAAGAAGAAGTCCTTTGATTCTGGGAGAGAGAAATTCGGCAGTCAAGTTACTTTCTCAATAAAACAAAACTCAATAGAGATGGGTCAAATAAAGATTGGGGCTGATTATGTTTGGAAACAAGAAAAACTGGATGAGAATTTGTTTCGTGGTGCCTGGGTAAAAATTATTCGAAAAACAAAAAATCGTGTCATTGTCGAAATCACTTCCAAGAAAGTGATCACCACTGTTCACGGGACTCAGAAGGTGGTTTCAAGCCCAGAAAAAAAGTATGTAAACCCTGATGATCTTTATCGCTGGGATGCAATAGACTGGTTTGAATTTGACAGTCATGTTGATAGCAAGATATCTAAAAAGGATTAAGACAAAATTTAAATACAAATCGCTATTTTCATTGCCCTCTTTAAAAATCACCAGATCTTTTCTTCCGCCTCGCCCCCTATCCATCCTGCCATTAATCGGATTTTCATTGTAAATTATTTGCAATTAACCGTTTACCATTCCCATTTCTCAATAATTACCACTTGGCATGGGGATAATTACTCAAGATGTTTTGGTCTTTGGTAATTAAAATGTCGTTGTTTAGGCTGGCGTTGGCGACGATGAGGCGGTCAAAGGGGTCACGTGTCCAGGAAACGGCCGTTTACCATTCCCCACTTTTCAGCTAACATTGCGGACTTATGGAAACAAAACTCTCTCGCTGGTGTGATGGCCTCATTGAGGTCGGCTGGCTGTTCGTAGTCATTGCCGTCCCGCTCTTCTTCAACATTCATTCCGATCGTGTGTTTGAACCAGATAAATTGACGCTCATGCGCTCCATTGCGCTGGTGATGGGGGTTGCCTGGCTGGTGAAATTTGTGGATTTGCGCCAGTGGGAACAGGCGTCCCGCCTGCGTTGGCGGGCCGAAAATTCCTTCTGGCGGATGCCGTTTTTGCTGATTGTCACCTTGCTAGTGGTGGTTTACATCATTTCCTCCATTTTTTCGGTGACGCCTGCGGTGAGCTGGGCAGGGTCTTACCAGCGGTTGCAGGGCACGTACACCACGCTGAGCTACATCGTTATTTTTGGCACGACCATTGCCACGATGCGGACACAGGCGCAGGTGCGACGGTTGGTAACGGCCGTAATCATCACCTCCATCCCCGTGGCCTTTTACGGTTGGCTACAACATTTCGATTTGGACCCGCTGCCCTGGGCGGGGGACGTGACCCAGCGTGTGGCCGGACACATGGGCAACGCCATTTTTATCGCGGCGTACCTCATTATGGCCGTGCCGCTGACGATGGCCCGGATTATTGCTGCCTTTAGCGCAATTTTGAGCGATGAAGAACTGTCTGGGGCAGATGTGATACGCGCTTCGGCCTATATTCTGACCTTGGCGTTCCAATTTGCAGCGATCCTCTGGTCGGGCAGTCGTGGGCCGTGGCTGGGGTTGGGCGCAGGGCTGTTTGCCTTTATTTTGGTGGTGCTGGTGGGCTTACGCAACGCGGCCGAGGATCAGGGGCGATTCCGCTTGAAAGAGGCGGGCATTGGGGCGGCGTTTGTGCTGGTAGGAACGGCCGTTCTCTACACCTTCCTCCTGCTCATTTTGCGCGGGCTAACCAACGCGGGCGCATTGGCCAGCTTGGCTGGGGCGATGTCCAGTTTTGTGGCGTTTGTGTTTGCTGTAATTTTGGTGACGATAGGCATGTTTGTGCTGATGGCGGCGCGCCGTGGCTGGCGCTGGCTCTGGTTTAGCTGGATTGTGATGTCAGTGCTGTTGGCTGTTTGGCTGATATTGTTCAATCTGCCCAGCGAAACAGATGAGCGATTTGCCGAGCTGCCTGTGGTGGGCAACGTTTTCACCACGCTGAACGAGTGGCGTGAATTGCCCAGAATCGGCCGTTTGGGGCGCGTTTTGGAAGCGGACACGGGCACGGGCCGGGTGCGCACGCTCATCTGGCAGGGAGCGCTGGAGCTAATCCAGCCGCACGAACCAATCACTTTTCCTGATGGCAGCAGCGACAGTTTTAACTTTTTACGACCGTTCATCGGCTATGGGCCAGAATCTATGTACGTGGCGTACAACGGTTTCTACCCGCCAGAATTGGCCACGCTGGAAGCCCGCAACGCCTCGCCCGACCGTTCGCATAACGAAACATTTGATGCCCTTGTTATCACCGGACTGCTAGGTTTCTTGGTTTGGCAGGGACTGTATTTGAGCGTCTTTTTGCACAGTTTCCGCTGGCTTGGCGTGCTGCGCACCCAATTTGAGCGCAATTTGCTCATCGGCCTGTGGATTGGCGTGGGGTTGATTACGGCCGTTGCCTTCACCATCTGGGGTGGGGCGGTGTACATTGGTGTGGCGCTGCCGTTTGGCTCCATTTTGGGGCTGGTGTTCTACCTGGTTTATTACGCCTTGTTTGCCAGCAGCGATGAGGAGAACGAACGGCCGTTTGCCGCCGAACGGCTGATGGTGGTGGCGTTGGTGGCCGCCATTTTGGCTCATTTTGTGGAAATTCACTTCGGTATTGCCATCTCTGCCACACGACTGCACTTCTTTTTGTATGTGGCATTGCTGTTCATCATCACCTACTGGCTGCCCCGGCAGCAGGAAGCGCCAGTTGTTGAGGAAGATGAAGCGCCTGTGGTGAGCAAGGGCAAACGTCGGCGGGCGTCTGTCCGTACGGCCGTTCCCGCTGTTTTTGACGGGTGGACTGGCCCCGTGCTGCTCTACACCTTCATGCTCACACTGCTGATTGGCATCATTGGCTTTACCTTTATCTCTTTTGCCCAGCCGCCGGATATGGTTATTGAAACGCCGGCCGATTTAACTGGGCTAACTATTTTGCACCAAAGTTTTTTCATTAACATCAAGCGCAATTTTGTGGAATCCCCATTTGTTTATTTGATGCTGGTGCTTGCCTGGAGTTTGGGGCTGCTCATTGCCACAAGCGAAATGATGAAGGATGGGGAGCTGAAAATTACGGCCGTAACCCGCCAAATCAACAAATCCATTCAAAATAACGCCGCCATTGCTTTTTTGGTGATGGGTGTCGCTGCCATTTTGTACCGCCTGATTTTTCCATTGCCCGTTGGTGCCACGGCCACCGCTTTGCTAGGTCAGACGATGCTCTGGATTTGGGGGGCGCTTTGCCTGTGGGCAGGGGGCAACTTGTTGCTGAGCTTGACCAAAAATGACCGCCTGTTTGCCGCCAGCGTGGCTGTAACCGGGCTGCTCTTCTCCTTAGTGGTGCTGGTTGGCGGCGGCGCGTTGGCAGGATTGGTAACGGCCGTATTTAGCGGAGCCATGCTCTACTTGCTGTGGGACCCTGTTTGGCGCAATTTGCTCACTCCTGTGAGCCTTATGGCCACGATTTCCTTCGCGTTTGGCTGGCTGTATGCGCTATTCCAGGCAAGTCTGTACCGTTACTCCTTGCTCTACCGGGGTTTTGTGTCGCCGCCACAAGTTGCGGAGCAAGTCCCCAGTTACCTGATCGGCGAAGCTGCGGTTGCCGCTGGATTTGTGACCTATTTTTACGTTTTTGTTTTCTTGTTGATGCTCCTGGCTGCGTTTGCCATCAGTATGGGCAAAAAGCCGCGCCTGCGGCACAGCGGTTCATTACCAGCTTACGGCGCCCTGGCTACACTGGCCATCATTGCTGGCTTCCTGGTTGTGGTGACGAATTTGCGAATTGTGCAGGCGGATATTGTGTATAAACGCGGCCGTTTCTTTGACAGTGAAGCCGCAGCAGCTGGCGACACCAACACCTGGGAATACACCATCGCCATTTACCAAAACGCCATTGACCGTGCCCCCAATGAAGATTTTTACTACCTGTTTTTGGGAAGAGCCTATTTGGAACTGTCCAACATCACCACTGATTTGGCGGTGCAAGAGCGGCTTTTGGCAGAAGCTGAGCAGCAGTTGCTCACCGCGCAGGCGATCAATCCGCTCAATACCGACCACACGGCTAATTTGGCGCGATTGAGCACGTTGTGGGCCAATACCAGCGCAGATACGGCCGTACGCGCCCAAAAATTAGCCAATGCCGAACAATTCTACAAACGCGCTTTGGAACTCAGCCCGCAAAACTCTGTCATTCGCAACGAATACGCCCGCCTGGTGGTGGTTCAAAGCCGGGATTGTGCCGCCGGATTGGACATTTATGAGCAGTCTGCCACGATTGATCCCTTCTACGCCGACACGTTTACTGCCTGGGCCGATGCTGCCGCTGCTTGCGCTGGCGAAGCAGACGAGGCGGATGCCGCTGCCTTCAACGCCGAGGCGATACGGGCAATGGAGTTGAGCCTTGATTTGCAGCCAGACAATGCCCGTGCCTGGGTGCGGGCTGGCCAGCTTTACCAAAGAATTGAGAAGCACGCCGAGGCGATTGCGGCTTACGATGAGGCGCTGCGGCTAGACCCCACACAGCAGGAAATTCCGGCCTGGAATGTAAAATATTTGCAAGCGCAATCATATTTGGCCTTGGGTTTGATCGATGAGGCGGCAGCGCTAGCCTTAGAAGTGCTGCAAATCAGCCCGGCAGAGTACAAGGGTGAAATTCAGCTATTTTTGCAGCGGCTCCAGCCTGAATCGGCTGTGCCAGAGAGCGTGGGGGAGGGGGAACGGCCGTTAGCCAGCATCCCACCCGCCGAGCGCAACAATTTTTACAGCGAATACCCCGCTTTTGTCATTGATCAGACCAAGAATTACGAAGCGATCATCCAGACGGAGCAGGGGGAGCTACGGTTGCGATTATTCCCGCAGGAAGCGCCATTGGCGGTAAACAGCTTTGTTTTCCTGGCGCAGCAAGGGTTTTACGATGGCACCACCTTCCACCGCGTTCTGGCCGATTTTGTGGCGCAGGGCGGCGATCCCACCGGGACGGGTGGGGGGGAACCTGGCTATCGTTTCACCGACGAAGTGGACAACGGTCTTACCTTTGATCGTCCGGGCTTGCTGGCAATGGCCAACGCTGGTCCCAACACCAACGGCAGCCAGTTTTTTATTACCTACAGCGAACTGCCGGCTTTAAACGGCCGTCACACCATCTTTGGTGAACTCATTGAAGGGGAAGACGTGCTGCAAAACCTCACTCTGCGCGATCCGGAACAAAATCCCGACTTTACGGGTGACCAAATCCTCCGCATAGACATCATCGAGGTAACTCAATAATGCGACTAACCACTAACCACCAGCCACCAGCCACTTGATCTATGCGCACCGTCCTGGCCATTTTCCTCATGGCGCTCTCTGTTACTGCTCTCAGCATCCCGTGGGTGCGCCGCTTTGCCATCCGCACCGGCTTTGTAGACAGTCCGGCTCAGCGCAAACTGCACAGCACACCGATGCCGCTGCTGGGCGGCGTGGCCATCTTTGGCGGCGCGGTGTTAGCGGTCATCACCTTCGTGCCGGAATTCCCCAACACAGTGGCCGGGGTGCTGCTTTCCCTCACCGTCGTTGCTCTGGTGGGCCTGCTGGATGACCGTTTCGGGCTGCCAGCCTGGGCCAAGCTGGGGGGGCAGTTCGTCGGTTTCCTCATCCTGGCGCTGTTCGACATTCGCGTCAAACTGCCAATCCCCGAATTACTCAATTACGCAATTACCTTTTTTTGGCTGGCAGGCATCAGCAACGCAATCAACTTTTTAGACAACATGGATGGCCTGAGCGCAGGCATCAGCGGCGTGGCGGCGGCGTTTATCATGCTGTTGGGCTTGCAGAATGATCAATTTTTGGTGTCTGGATTGGCAGCGGCCGTTTTTGGGGCGTGTTTGGGCTTTTTGCGGTTTAACTTCAAGCCAGCCCAAATCTTCATGGGAGATGTGGGGTCGCTGTTCCTGGGCTTTTTGTTGGCGCTGCTTGGTTTGCAACTCCGCTTTCCGGCCAACAGCAGCTTTGTCACCTGGATGGTGCCCGTTTTCATCCTGGGCGTGCCGATTTTTGACACCACGCTGGTGGTGATCTCCCGGCTGCGGCGCGGCGTCAGCCCCAATACAGCTGGTAAAGACCATCTGAGCCATCGGCTGGTGCAGCGTGGCTTTAGCCAGCGCGAGGCGGTGCTGCTGCTGTACCTGCTCACCGGGGCTACGGGCATGATTGCTGTCTTCATCACCGAAGCAACAATTGTGGAGGGGTATCTCATTTTCATCACGCTGCTGTGCTTGGGTGGCCTGGCCATTTGGCACCTGGACGCGCCTAGTCAATAACCGATCGTTTGTTGCTTCTCGTTTTTCCCTAAAAACAAACTACAATTTCGGCAAAATTCTATGAGGAGATTGGGTGGTGTGCTGCCACCATTTTGCATGGCAAAAGAACGTAATCGTCAAGAAATTATTCGTCAATGCACCCGGTTTGTGGGAGGCCATTATCCGGTGTCGCCACAGCAAATGCTGGCTGAACTGGCTGCCTTCACGCCGCCAGAGACCAGAAGCGATCATTACGGCGCGGGCGAGCTGATGGCCAGTTTTGAAGCGGAAGTGGCGCAATTGTTGGGCAAGGAAACGGCCGTTTTCATGCCCTCTGGTACTATGGCCCAACAGATCGCCCTGCGCATCCACGCCAATCGCAGCGGCAACAAGACGGTAGCCTTCCACCCAACCTGCCATCTGGAAATGCACGAACAGCACGCCTACCGCGAGCTGCACCAACTCAGCGGCGTGCTGGTGGGCAATCCCGACTATTTGATGACCCTGGACGACCTGAAGGCGGTCAAAGTGCCGATTGGCACCTTGCTCATTGAGCTGCCCCAGCGGGAAATTGGCGGGATGCTGCCCAGCTGGGAGGAACTCACGGAATTAGTAGACTATGCGCGAGGGCAGGGGATGGCGGTGCATTTGGATGGGGCACGATTATGGGAATGCCAGCCGTTTTATAAACGGCCGTACGCCGAAATTTGCACGCTGTTCGATTCCGTCTACGTCTCGTTTTACAAAACGCTCAATGGCATCACCGGGGCGATGCTGTTGGGGGAGAGGTCGCTGATTGACGAAGCAAAGGTGTGGCAGCGCCGCCACGGCGGCAACCTGATTCGGATGTATCCGTTTGTGTTGTCGGCCAAGATGGGGCTGGAGCAACATTTGCCAAACATGCAGGCGTATTACGACAAAACGGTAGAGATTGCGGCGGCGATCTCCCAAATTGAGGGCATTGAACTCAAGCCGACGGTGCCGCACTGCAACCGGCTGTTTGTCTACTTCCGGCGGGACAGCCAGCGCCTGAACGACGCCGTGCTGGACATTGCCAGCGAAACCAAAACCCTGCTGTTCCACGGCACCTGGCCCAGCCTCATCCCCGCTTACGCCATGACCGAACTATGGTTTGGCAACGCCGCCCTGGATTTGTCTACAGAGGAAATTGCTGACCTGTTTACCGAGCTTATGCGTCGTTCGGCTGAATTGAACTTCGTATAGGCCCAATTTTGCTGTACGCTTGTTGCGTGATCGATTGAAGTTTATACTTCCAAAAAGGTTTTGTTTGTTTTCTTTCGCTCAATGACACAAGGGGTAATAGTCGTGTGAATTTTCCTATTGGCCATTTCTAGCTGCCATCGTCATTCTTTTGTTGATGGGCGCTGCTGTTTTAATATTGATCGTTATTCCTGCAACTAAGGCAAAAACGCAACCTAAGAATGAGTTCCCATATGCTAGAAAACGTTCTCTATTTACCAATGCAGAGCGGTCATTTTTAGGTGTACTGAATCAGTCGCTCGGTACTGAGGTCCAAATATTTGGAATGGTTCGGGTTGCTGATGTCATTACTCCGGCAAAGGGGTTATCAAGAAGTGAATGGCAGCGTGCGTTTAATCGAATATCGGCAAAACATTTTGACTTCGTCATATGTGACAGATAAATCTCCATTAATTAGTGCTGCTTTTGTGATGGAAAGTCCAATCAATTCTATTGCCGAAAGTGTGCTAACAATAAAAGATAGTATTATCACCGACAGTCCAAATTCAATTTTGTTAGCTGGAGAAAATAGACTTTTAACTTAGAAACATCAGGTTTCCTTTCTTTAAAAGATAACGGAACAATCTTTAACTCTGAGCCGATATCGTCAGCAGCAAGCATATTGTCATCAACAAACTGGCTTCAAATTGGAGACGGTCTAGGAATGGATATTTGGGTAAGACGATTATCCAAGATAATCTACTGAGTGCATCTGATGCAATAGTTACACTTGCGGAAACAATCTTGCCCAGTTCAGCTTTGTTTTCGTTATCAGTTAGTGAATATCAAACTCATGCCAATCTGGTGCACCACACAACTAAGTCGTTTCATGATTATGCTTATCAAGAGCTTGAAACTTCCTCGGAAAGCTCGATGTTGGTTGAGAAACTTTCTCGACTTGATCATGGATTTGTTAATATGCTGGTCGGTGCCTCAAGAACGTTACAATCTGAAAACCCTGAAAAGTACGACACTTTCGATTTCTTCGCGCGTAGTGTAACCGAACCCCATAAGGTTGTCACTTTATGATAGGTAATTTAGTAATCCAAATAGATGGTCGAAGATGGTTTGGGGAACTTCTAACCAATGACGAGATGGATGGGAAAATCTGTTTAGGCAGTTGTCGCAGGGGTGTTAATCAAGTGGGTGTTTGTTGTATAGTTGTTACCCGTAGGCCAAATTCCGCGCTCGACGCTCTACGATTATTTGAGTCCGAGGGAAAAGGGGGAGGATTAGGTTCCATCGCCACGTATGACACGTTTGTTAAACAACTCCCTCGTTCAGGTGCCCGCTGCATCTTCGTACAATATTGCTCATATTCAGGCGCTATTTTCTCCTTATTTTACCGTCGAGCACGAATAGGCTGCTTTCTGAGAGGGCATCACACATACTCCTGATAATGTTTATTAATACGAGTATGTGGTATAATACGCAGCATGACGCAGAAACACAACAAAACCCTCCCCTGCTCCGACCGGGAAATCCCCAATGAGCATCCATTTCCCCAACTGACGCTTTTCTTGCGCGAGGTGGGGCTTAACAGCGAGCGCACCGAACGCGCGTACCGCGCTGGCCTGCGTGCCTTCGCCGACTGGCTGCAAACCCACGGGCCGTACCACAGCCTGGAAGACGGCTGGCCGCTGGACCCCGCACCGCTGCAAACGGTCGATGTGCTCTCGTTTCGCAGCTGGCTGCTGGCCAATCGGGCCATGGCCACCACCACCACGTACATTGCGGCCGTTCTCAACTATCTGCACTTTTTGGACGGCATTGATCAACTCCCCCCAGGCATTCAGCTGGGCAAACTGGCGCAGCAGCGCAGACGGCGGCGCGTGGAGCGCAATCAGGCCGCTTCCGTCGTGGATTTGGACGAGGCGCGGCAGCAAATGCCCCAGGTGGTGGGCTACTACAACCAGCTCCCCCTGCCCTCACAGAACGATCCGTACAATCGGCGGCTGTCGCTGCTGCGGGACCGGGCGCTGGTGACGCTGCTTTACTCCACCGCTGCACGTCTATCCGAAATTTTGGCGCTCAATCGGACACAGGTGGGGAACGGCCGTTCCCAAACCGCCACCATCATTGGCAAAGGCCAGCGCCCACGCACGCTGCACATCATGCCCTACGCCCAAGACGCGATTCAAGCATACCTGCGTGAACGCACCGACGGTAATCCTGCGCTGTTTGTTTCTCACAGCCGAAACGCCCGAGGGGCAAGGCTCACGCAATCTGGTGCCCACAATGTGGTCAAAAAAGCGGTCAACGCGTTACGGCTGGAACCTTCACTCTCTGCGCACGATTTTCGCCATTATCGTGCTACGCAGCTGCTGCGGGACGGCATGCCGCTGGAAGTGGTGCAGGAGCTGCTCGGCCACGCCGATGTCTCTACGACCCGCTCGATTTATGCGCCGGTTTTGGGAGTGCAGCTCGTGCGCGAATGGTTGGATAATGTAGATGTGGGGCCAGAAACGGCCGTAAGCAACCGTGAAAGTTAAGTAGATAACATAAGAGATGTAGATCAATGTTGTTGACAAACGTCACCAGAACCACGATACTGAACACATCATCTTTGGCATAGAAAACTTACTGAAATTAGTTAAAAAACGGGAGGATTACCGTGTCTGAAGCATTAGATCAAATTGTACAACGGGCAGTAACTGACAAAAATTTCCGCAGACTTCTCTTAAAAGATTTGGATAAAGCCCTGGAAGGGTATGCCGTCACCGACGAGGAACGTGCCCTGCTGGAAAATCTTGATGAAGAGAACTTTGATGAATTTGCTGGTGGCCTTGGCTCCCGCACCACGAAGGGGTTTGTGCCAGGCACAGGTTAACATTGATTATAAGTGCTGATTAGAAAGAAACCTCAGACTCGCTGAGGTTTCTTTTTTGTTGTCTGTTACATTTTCCGTGCTTGTGATAGTGCTGTTTCACCAAGAACCCTGGATTCCTGCTCATCAAGAGAAGAAAGCCTTGCCCCTGCTTGTTCAAAGCAATATTTGCGATCCGAAAAACGTGCATATTTGGCATATTGCAGACAGTTCTTTAGATAGCTGACCAGATTTTCGGGCTCATTTTCAAGGCTGGCTAGCTCCAAATAGAATAACCCCTTAAAGTCTGGACAACCAATATCGGATGATTCTAGTCCAGCTAAGAAATAATTTTTTGCTTCAATGACTTCGTTTTCTTTCACGGCACAAATGCCAAGGAAATATTCTGCAATGGGCTGCCACCAACTGAGATGCTTGTTCTTTATTTGAGTTGCAGCATTTTCCAAATAGTTGCGGGCCACAGATATATTTCCTGTGTTTAGCTCTACTTGCCCCATGCCGATATATAACCTTGCTTTTTCCTCAATATAACTATCGGGTTGAAGCTCGATTAAAGATTTAGCTTCATCGTATACCGAGCGAGCATCTGCCCACTCATTTAAAACGCTGTAATACTCAAATCCCCAAAATAAATAAGCCTCAACTTGCAAACTTGGGTAGTTCATTGAAGCTAGTAAATTGCTAGCTTCTTCGAAATCATTCGCTGCAGCGCTGTATTGCCCCAGGCGTGCTAAGGCCGCAGCACGATTTGTGAGTGCTGGAGCTAATAGATTACGGCCGCTTTCACGCCCAATCAAAACAGCTTCGTCGAAGGTTTTTACTGCTTCTTGATAACGCCCTGTTGTAAATTGGACAAAACCAATATTGCTTAACGACAAACCAATATTGATTGGTGTGCTAAATTGACGCGACAAAGAGACGCTTTGCTTCATTGCATCCAGAGAAGATTCCAGGTCTCTTAGCGAGTAGTGTGTAAATCCCAAAGCCTCATAGACACGAGCCAGGAGATAATTATTGTTTTCTTGCTGGCATATTTTTTCTGCTCTTACCAGCATTTTAAGTGCAAGTTCATATTTCATTTGTGAACTTGCTGCCCAACCAGCCCAAATATAGGAACGTGCCAACTGATCTGGGTTGGTTTCAGTACCCAAATCGTCAATAATAATTCTTGCCAGCGTTTGCACTTCATCAAATTTGCCCTGGCGGTAGCGAATTTCGGCCATGAGGTTGTAGGCAACGGCCGTTGACCCTTGATCATCATTTTCTTGTGCCAAATTGAGCGCTTTTTCTGCATCATCGAAGGCGGTGGCTAAATCACCTAGAAGGATGAGCACATTGCCACGGGACAGGTAGAGATGTACGGCCGTTTCCCACAGCCCATCATCAGCCAGCGCAGTCAGGTGGGTTTCCGCCAGATTGTACAGGTCAATTGCTTCCCGGTTGGCAAAGATGTGGCGGGCTTCGTCGGCGGCGAGGATGGCGTAATGCAGTGCCTGCTGGTGGTTGGCGGCGCGGCTGTGGTGGTAAGCCAGCACAGAATGGAGCGGCTTGAGATTATGTTCGTATTTGGTCACCAGCCAGTGAGCCACGGCTGCATGAAGCTGCTGCCGTCGGGCATAGGGCAAACTTTCGTACGCTACTTCGTGAGTCATGGCGTGCTGGAACAGGTAAACCCACTCCGGATCGGCGGTGATCAACCGCGTCATCTCAGAATTGGACAGCTCGGAAAGCAGCGTGAGCACCATTTGCTGAGTAGGCGTCTCGGCAATCACTTGCAGCGGCTCGGCGGAAAATTGGCGACCAATAACGGAAGCGACCTGCAACAAATCACGACCAGCGGGTGGCAGGCGGTCTAATCGGGCCAGCAGCAGGCCGTGAATGGTGTCTGGCACCTGCATTCGAGCCAGTTCGGCTTCATCCACATAAACACGGCCGTTTACCCGCAGCACCCCAGCCCCCATCATCACGTTTAGCGCTTCTTCCAAAAAGAGTGGGTTCACCGGGCTGTCCCGCCCTTCCCTGTCACGCAAACCCAGATGCTGCTCCGCAGCCTGGGGCAGTTCGGCAGTGCCCACCAGTTGCGCCAAAAGCTGCCGCGCCGACGTCGGGGACAGGTCAACCAGCGGAATGGGAATGCAGGACGGCCGTTCCAGCAAAGCCAGTTCTGCATC
The DNA here is from genome assembly GCA_020634455.1 of Ardenticatenaceae bacterium. GTDB lineage: Bacteria > Chloroflexota > Anaerolineae > Promineifilales > Promineifilaceae > Leptofilum. The sequence goes on from JACKBQ010000002.1 coordinate 1,288,270, forward strand.
TTCTCGCGCTCTAAAAGTGAAGGCCAGAAAAACGGCCGTATTCTCCAAATGGCCCCCCAAATCGTCCAGCAAGGCCAGGGTGGCCTGATCGCCCCATTGCAGTCCTTCCAGCACAATGAGCAGCGGCTGCTGCCCGGCAATCGCCAGCACGCAGCGGCGGATGAGGCTGAACAGGCGCACCTGACGGGCTTCGGCCGTCAAATCATTCAGCGCCGAAGCCTGGGGCATTGGCAAACCAAGCAGCTCGCGCCACAGACCCACATCATCGCCCACGTCGGGCAGCAGCGCCCTGGTTTGGGTAGTTACGGCCGTAATTTGCTGCGCAATGCTCATGCCGTCGGTAAGGCCAAAATATTCGCGCCACACATCGCGCCACGGGCTGTAGGGCGTGTCGTTGGTGTGGGGGTAGCAAACGCCAATGAGGCCCAGACCGCCATTTTCCAGCCAATGGCGCACACCGGAGCCAAGCAGCCGGGATTTGCCCACGCCTGTGCCCCCGTAAACGGCCGTTGCCCCCCCAATGCCCCGCAGCGCCGCATCCATGCCGCCCAGAAGCAAATCCAGCTCTTCTTCACGCCCCACCAACGGCCGTTCCCACCGATCAATATACGCATTCATCAATGTGGTGGCGGCTCGGTCGCGCTGAACCAGATGAGGCGTAACGGCCGTTTGCTTGCCTTTCAGGTGGATGGGCGGTAAAGGCTCACACTCAATCACCTGGCGCGTGCGTTCTGCCATGATTTGGTCGGTTAAAATGGTGCCCGGCTCACACACCTGCATCAGCCGCGCCGACAAATTCACCACATCCCCCACCACCGTGTACTCGCGCCGCGCCGACGAACCCACCGGCCCGGCAAACACCTTGCCCACCGAAACGCCAATCCGCTGGGCGGCAATAAAAGACGGCTTCTCACGCTGCAACGCTAGCAAGCAGCGCAGCGCCTGCTCTGGCGCATCCGGGGCGACGGGTGCGCCAAACATGATGTGCAGTTGATTCCCCTTGTCGCCCGTCAACACCCGGTTGACACGCGCATTTTCCTGCCCAAATCGGCTCACCACCGCGCAGGCCCATTCGTAATATTGCTGGAGCTGCTGCCCCATATCGGCCGTTTCGATGGCAGACGATTCATCCTGGCGATTTTTATAATCAAACTGCACAAAAACAGTCGTGACGGGTCGGTGCTCGGCCATCTCGGTGGCTCCGGTGGCGACAAGCCGTTGGTAAAGGGCAGGCGGCACAAAGGGCAAAATCACTTCAGCCAAACGGCGCTGGGCGGCGGCATTGTAGGTTGGCCAGTTGAGTATGGGTTGAGTGATGGGTTTGGCAACGGCCGTTTCTACCTTCTCAAACGCGCCATTTACCGGCAAGCCCGCCTGTTGCAGCACCGCAGCGCTGGCAATAATGTCGCCAGAGCTAGCCTGCCGCTCAGCCATCGCTGCCTCATCCACCGCCGTGCCGGTTAGCACAAACTCCAGGCTTTGATTGGGGTGCCCGACAACCAGTTCCTGGCAACGGCCGTACCCCACCCCAATTTTAATCGTCAGCTCAAAGAACGGATGTTTACCAGGAGGGCGATTGGTCACCACGCGATTAAAGCTGGTGAGCATCAGCTGCTGCATCATCTGGGCGCAAACGATAGCTCGTAAAGCGGCCGTTCCGTCCGTGTCGGGAAAATAAACCGACATCGCATCGCCATAAAAATGATTCACCGCCCCGCCCAACTCATGGATCACGTCAATCATCGCCGTGAACGTGACTAGCAAAACCCGGTTCAGCTCTTCTGCCCCACGTGGCCCATCAGACGCCAGCTCTTCAGACATCCCGGTAAAGCCCGAAATATCCGAAAAAAGTGTGGCTGCGTTAAGCGACCGTGGCTCGCCAGGCGTAGGCAAACCTTCGCGCAAAACACGATCGGCTAGTGTAGCAGGGATGTATGCCGCCAATTGGCGTAGTTGCTTACCAGTTAAGCGTGCGGTCTCAAATTCTTTACTTGAGGGCATAATTCTTGCAATGATTCAGTTTGAAGAAGCACTGTTGGGCGCTTTGCAAAAGCCAACTCCGCAAGCGGTTTCTCAAAACTGATTTCTAAAATCGGCTACTCATCATCCTCATCTGCATGTGGATGATAACGGGCGTTTAAGTAACCAATGAGTCTCACTGCTGGATCGGTAGGTAAATCGTGGCCAAAATAGACATGCTGATGACCATAATCGAAAGCTGGGCAATGATGGTGCTCACTGTAGTAGTATGGCGTCACGTGCGTTCGGTCAAAAGCAGCGGTCCTACCAAAAATAGACACCGGGCGTCGCAAAATGAGCATTTCCTCATGCACAAAAAGAATTTCTCGATTTGCCGCAAAATATTGCCACTGTTGCCACACCATTTTGCCAAGCTGATAAAGAAGATACAGCAGGCCAAGTAACATCACGGTAAAGACAAAGGCAAAGCGCTCGCCAGAAAAGGCCATTCGCCAGGTAAAAACAAGCCCGTAGCCTGCCATGCCTAGCCAGATGAGGAGCATGAAGCTGTATAAACCAAAGTACCCCCATCGCTTTTTGACAGGGATGACTATTTTTAGCCGCTCATTGTTTTCTTCAAATTGAATATGTTCAATACTCGGTAACATAAGGCTCTATTTTATAGCACCCTTCTGAAAGCATCGAACCGAGTTTATGGTGGTGAATCTGGTAGCGCCAGGGCAAGAGCGGAATGACCGAGTTCTTGTAGGTGATCTGTGGGCGCTTTTTGCAAACGGCCGCTTGCCTGTTCCAGTACCCATTGCTTATCGGCAAACCGGGCACGCTGTTGGGCTGCCTGCACGGCCGTTTCCAGATAATGCCAGCAGCGTTCATTCCCCAACTTTTCCGCCGTTAGCCCAAGTTGCAACAAAATCAACGGCAGCTCATCCGGGTTGCCGCCAAACTCTACTGCCTGGAACCCCTTTTGGAAATAGCTGTGCGCTTCGGCAACGGCCGTTTGCTTCGCTTCCCCCACTGCTCCAGCGGATTTTGCCTGAGCCAACAACAACAGCCCCCAGGCATGGTAAGCGGCAGGCTGCCACCACACCAACCGCTGAGGGGCAACGGCCGTTAACGCCTGCCGTAAATATTTTTCGGCTTGGGCTAGCTTGCCTGTATTCAGGGCCACATGCCCCAAACTCAGCCAAAAGCGAATGCCTTCCTGCACCACCATGCCATCATCTTTGGGATGTGCCTTGAGCAGTTGCCCCACACGCACCAGCCGCCGTCGCGCTTGCCGCCAATCTCCCAGGCCACCATGATAATCATACCCCCACAGCAAATAGAGCTTTAGCTGCCCTGGTGTGTCATCCATATCGTCAAACAAATCGCCTGCCAGTTGCAAATCGGATAATGCGTGGGCAAATTGGCCCAAATAAATATGCACAGCTGCGCGATGAACCAAGCCATGCGCCAAACCATTGGCCCCGGCAGAACGCAGCGTAGCAACGGCCGTTTCCACCGTGTTGAGCGCCAATCCAGCCTGCCCCAACCGCATCTGCATTTGCGATAAAACAAGCTGGCACTCCCCCAACAGCAGCGGATCGGACTCCGCTTGCAGCAAATCCAGCGCCTCTTGCAGCGCCTGGGGTGGCGATTCGCCAGGCTGTTGCTGGTTTTGCACCCTGGCCTGAGCCATCCGCACGGCAGCCAAAGCCAGATTCGCATTCAAGGGGCGCAAGATGGCTTCGGCCTCAACCAGCTTGTTGGCCGCTGCCGCCCAATCGGCTAGAGCAGCAAGCGACTGCGCCCAAAGTAGGTAAGCACGCCCCAACGTCTCTTGCGGCGTTTCTAGCAGCGAGTTCACCACTTTGCTCACAAACCCTGGAACCTCTGCGTACCGCGCCTGCCGCAGCCGAATTTCGGCCATTAAATTGTAAATTGGCAAGGTAGAAGCCAAATTCTCTTCATCCAGGCAATGCTGCAATGTTTCATTAGCCAGCAGCCATGCCTGGTTGAACCGGCCTAAGCACAAAAGCGCTTTTGTGCGGGCGATGCCAATGGCAACGGCCGTTGCCACGTCGCCATCAGCACCCAAAGATTCCAGATGATTGGTTGCCTGCTGGTAAAAATCGGCTGCGCCCCGGTAATTGTGCTCCAAAGCAGCCGCCTCTGCTGCGGCCAGGGCGTACTTTAGCCCATCCTGATGCTGATCCGTTTGGCTAAAATGGTACGCCAACACCGGATATTGCGTCGGCAGCAGATCGCCCGACTGGCGGATGATGAATTCGGCAATGGTGGCATGAAGCGCCTGCCGACGAGCATAAGTCAGGCTTTGGTAAACCACCTGCTGAATCAAATTGTGCTGAAACAAATAAGTGGGGACCAATCCGGCGCTTAACTGCTGTACCAGATCGGTCTCCACCAGCGTGCCCAGAAGCTCAACGGCCGTTTCGCGACTCATCCCCGGCGAAATAGCCACCAACGTTGCCAAATCAAACTCACGCCCAATAACCGATGCGTATTGCAACAAGCCTCGCTCCGCTGCGGGCAGCTGGTCTAATCGGGAAAGCAGCAGCGTGTAAATGGTGTCGGAAACCTGCATTTGAGCCAGCCGCGCCTCGTCCACCCGCAAACGGCCGTCGCCATACTTGCTTTGATCAACCGCCACCACATCCAGCGAGAGCATCATCTGCAAAGATTCTTCTAAAAACAGCGGGTTAACGGCCGATTCCCGGCCCTGGCGATCACGCAGGCCAAGCCGTTGCTCCAGCACCAAGGGCAGTTGGTCGGTACCCAATCGGTCGCGAATCAAGCGGCGCGCCTGGTGCGGCGTAAAATCGCCCAGCATAATTTGGGTGGCGGCTACCCGGCTTAGCGTGTGGCCGTTAAAATGGGCTTCGGACCGGTAGGTTGCCAACAGCAGCAAGGGCAAATCATGGCTTTGCTGAGCCAAAGCCTCTAGTAAATCCAGCGACGCCTGGTCAGCCAGATGAATATCTTCCAGCACAATGAGGTACGGCCGTTCGGTCACGGCTTGCTGCACACTCTTAATAACCAGCTTTATCAACCGCATTTGCCGCACCACGGCTGGCAAATCCAGCAGTAACCCTGTGGTGCGCATCGGTGGGCCTAGCAGTTCTCGCCAAAGCGTTAACGCGTGGGCGGCATCTGGCGTTAACATTTCGATGCGATCGGCGACATGATTTTGCTGCTCAGCCAGCACCATCTCTGATGACAATTCAAAAAAGTCGCGCCAAACAGAAACCCAGGGCGCATAAGGCACATCAGACAGGTGCTGCTGGCAAACGCCAACCAGGGCATGGCCGCCTGCTTCCAGCCAATGGCGCACGCCTGCCGCCAAAAACGGCATCTGCCCGCTGCCATAAGAGCCATGAATTGTGACCAGTCCGCCCTTGCCGTCTAGCGCAGCTTGCATACCGGCAAACAGTTGTTTTAGCTCTTTGCTGCGCCCGGCTGGTGGCTGCTGCCATTGCGAAAATCGTGCCTGGGCCTGGGTTACGGCCGTTTGCTCACCCACCACCTGAAAAATCGGTACAGGGTCACGGTGTCCCTTTAGCGGCACGGCGGGCAATGGTTTGGTAATAATTTGCGGCTGAACGCGAATGGCCGTTTCTGCATCAATCAAAATGCCATCTGCGGGGCAAATCTGGGTGAGCCGTGCGGAAAGATTCACCATGCGCCCCACCACCGTATATTCTCGCCGGTTAAGCGACCCCACCGCCCCGGCAAACACCCGCCCCACCGTTAGGCCGATGCGCTGGCAGCAAATAAAGTCGGGACGCTGCTGCTGCATGGCCAGGGCGCAGCGCAGCGCCTGGTCTGGCGCGTCTGGGGCAATGGGTGCGCCAAACAAAATGTGCAACTGGTTCCCCTTATCACCAGTTAAAACGCGATTGACGCGGCTGTTAGGGCCGCCATACCGCTGCACCATCTGCCATGCCCACTGGTAGTATGCTTGCAGTTGTGCGCCCACATCTACTTTAGGGTTTTCAAAATCAATGCCTTCAAACTGCACAAACATGGAGGTTACCGAGCGATGTTCGGAGATGGATTGGCTACTGCGGTCTTGCAGTCGTTCAAACAAGGATGCGGGGATAAAGGCAGGAACGGCCGTTACCAATCGCAACAACGCCGCCGGATCATACGCTTCCCAATAAAGACCTTCCTGGGCATTGGGCACGGGGGGCAGTTCAGCCACCACACGGAATGGCTCTGCTGCTGGCAAACCGGCTTCTTGCAGCACTTTTTGACTCGCCACTACCTGACCCGGCTGCGCCTGCACCTGAGCAGCGACGGCTTCGTCAACGGCCGTCCCCGCCAGCACAAACTCCATCTTTTCGGCATCCCCCACCAACAGCTCCAAGCAACGGCCGTAACCCAGTCCAATTTTTATTGAAAGCGAGTAGCCAAGCTCCGATTGAAGTGTGTTCACCTGAGAAAAATTGGTTTGCATCAACCGCTGCATAAACTGTGCCGAAGCCAGCGCCCGCGAAGCCGCCTTGCCATCACTGTCCGGGAAATAGATCATCATCGCATCCCCGTGAAAATGGCTAACCGAGCCGCCAGCATCATGGATTGCGTTAATAAGCGATGTAAATGTCATCAACAAAGCCCGGCTCAACGCCTCGGTACCCCGCGCCCCATTCACCGAAAGCGTCTCCGCCATCTGCGTAAAGCCAGACATATCTGCAAACATGGTTGCAGCCGTGATGGGCACGGTTTGGCCTGGTGTTAGTGGTTCGTTTTGCAAAATTTTGCGTGTAAGGGTAACTGGAATATAAGCGGCAAGACGCTGGGCCAACGTGCGAAGGTTATGGCCAGTAAATATGTCTAGGGAAGGCAAGTTGGGCAATGGTAGGCTCATGGCTACGATGAATTATAAACTGATGCTTTGGGATTGTAGTAAACCACAGAAAATATTCAGAAAACTGATTTGCCTATGGGTACCGTATCTGCCATTTATCACAATTAGGATGACGCCAGGCAAAAGCGAGAAAATAAGATTTCAAAAGTCTTCAAGTGGGTTAAACTTGCGGCATGAGCAGTCAGCCACTTGCCCACCCACGCCCCATTTTGTTTGTTGACCACGCCCAACGGCTCGGTGGTGCGGAACATAGCCTGCTGTTGCTGATGCACCACCTCGACAAGACATTTTGGCAGGCGCACTTGGCCTGCCCCGCAGGGGATTTGGCAAACGCGGCAAAAAGCCTGGCTATCCCCTGGTACAATGTAACACTGCCTCGCTTGCGACGCTCCTTGCGCGTGGGTTCAGATTGGTACCTGGGAGCAGCCACGTTGGCTGATATTACCCGGCAAACCGGGGCGAGCATGGTGGTGGCGAATACGGTTCGGGCAGCTTTTTTTGTGGCGCTGGCGAGTAAAATGAGCAAACGGCCGTTCCTCTGGCACATGCGCGACTTTTGGCTAAGTGAAACCCAGCCCCGCTGGCCACAACTTGATTGGCTGCTCAAGACAATGCTCTGCCGTAGCGCTATGCAGGTCATTGCCAATTCGCACGCCACAGCCAGCCATTTGCCATGCCACCAGGTACAGGTCATCCATAACGGCCTTAATTTGCACCAGTTTGACCCAACCTTAGATAGCACAGCTTTCCGCCAGGCACACCATATTCCACCAGACGCCCCTCTCGTTGGCATCGTGGGACGCTTGCGCCCCTGGAAAGGGCAGCATCGATTTATTGAAATGGCAACGGCCGTTGCCCCCACCCATCCAAGCACACATTTTATTATTGTGGGTGGTAATGTATTTGAACATGCTAATGGCTACGCGAATTCTTTGCGGGATTTAGCCAATCGCGCTGGCCTAACCGACAAAATTCATTTTACAGGCCAAATTAAAGAAGTTGACCAGGCACTGGCTGCAATGGACATTTTTGTGCATTCTGGCGATCCGGAACCATTTGGTATGGTCAACATCGAGGCAATGGCGATGGGCAAACCGGTGGTGGCCTTTGCTCATGGCGCATTACCAGAAATTGTGCAGCACGGCGAGACGGGATTTCTGGTTCCTCCTACTGATTTAGTGGCTATGGCAACGGCCGTTTCCAGCCTCTTAAGCCAGCCTGAGCAAGCCAAAAAAATCGGTAAGGCAGGGCGTGAGCGGGTAATAGCACAGTTCACCATTCAAAAAACGGCAACCAGCTTTTCAGACATGCTCTTGAGGGTTTTAGGGTGAAACGATACGTTCTAGACGCACGGACGGCCACAGCACACTTTCCAGGAATTGGGCGATATGTAAGCCAACTGGCACATCATCTGGTTCCACTGCTGGGGGAGGATGAGCTGCTCATCTTGCTGCATCATCCGCAAGAAACCAGCTGGCCATTGCCAGCTGCCTCAGGCAAGGTGCAGCGCGTGGCAACGGCCGTTTCCCCCTTCTCCATCTCACAACAGTGGCAAATCCCCCGGCTGCTGCGGCAGCACAACGCCACCGTCTACCACAGCACCTACACCCTCATGCCCTACCGTCCCGGCATCCCCACCCTGCTAACGCTGTACGACCTGATTCCTGAGCAATTCCCACAGTTGGTATCGCCTCAGGCACGACTGTTCACCAGGCTGGCCTCCCGCCTTGCCCTTCATGCCAGCGACCGCTTTTTAGCGATTTCTGAGGCGACACGACATCTATTTCTGGATAACTATCAAATTGACTACGCGAAAATCATCGCAATTCCCCTGGCCGCCGATGCACGATTTGTGCCGCAGCCGGATACGGCCGTTGCTACCCTGCGCCAAAAAATAAAATTACCCAGCAAATACGTCCTATACCTGGGCATTAACAAGCCGCATAAAAATTTGCTACGCCTGATCGAAGCATGGGAACTGCTGCTCCAGCGAGTGACAGACTGTCCACCGCTGGTGATTGCCGGGGCGTGGGATGAGCGATACGGGGGAATTAAAACGGCCGTTTCCCCCCAATACCGCAACCTGCAAATCAAATTCATGGGGCGAATTGACGAGGCAGACCTGCCTGCGCTCTACAGCGGGGCACAGCTGTTTGTGTTTCCCAGTCTGGCCGAAGGATTTGGCTTGCCGGTGTTAGAAGCGATGGCTTGCGGAACGGCCGTTGCCTGCGCCAACCAGTCTAGCTTACCGGAAGTTGGAGGGAGCGCGGTTGCCTATTTTGACCCCACAAGCTGCCAACAAATGGCCGCCGTGTTACAAGAGCTGGTCGAGGATGAGGCAAAACTGGCGGAGTTGGCGCACAAAGGGCTGGTTCAGGCGGCAAACTTTTCCTGGGAAAGAACGGCCGTTGCCACCCTCACCCAATACCGCCAACTAGCCCAAACCTCATAAATCTCTGTGACCTCCGTGGCAAAATTTAATCCGGCAGCAGCGCATGAAGCCGCGACACCACCATTTCCATCGCCACTTTGTTCAGCCCGCCATTGGGAATAATCACATCGGCAAACCGCTTGCTTGGCTCCACAAACTTCAGGTGCATGGGGCGCACCGTCTCCAAATATTGCGTCACCACCGATGGCAAAGAACGGCCGCGTTCGTCCATATCCCGCTGCAACCGGCGAATAAAGCGCACATCGGAATCCGTATCCACGTACACCTTGATGTCCATCAACTCGCGCAGCCGCCGCTTGGTGAAAATGAGAATGCCATCCACTAAAATAATTGGCGACGGCTCTATCAGAATCGTCTTTTCCGTGCGGCGATGGGCGGTGAAATCATAAACAGGCACGTTGACAGCTTTGCCCTTCAACAGCTGCTTGATCTGCTTGACCATCAATTTCGTTTCTAGCGAATTGGGGTGATCGTAATTTTGCTGGGAGCGCTCTTCAAAGGAGAGCTGAGGCTGGTCGCGGTAATACGCGTCGTGGGGCACATAAGCAATTTGCGACGCGCCAACGGCCTCTAAAATGGCTCTGGCAACGGTTGTTTTGCCCGATGCGGTTCCCCCGGCAACGCCGAATACAATAGGTCTTTTTGGCTCTGGTGTGTGTAACTCATTCATGGGCGCAGATCATACCCTGCCCGTACCACATCAGCAACGCAAATCGCTTGCTTTTGCCACTAGCATCCGCTATTGTTGCCCAATCTCAAAACTGGCAAGGGATTTTGAATTATGAGCACATTGGAACGAGCTATCGCCATTGCCGCACAAGCCCACGCCGGGCAAACTGACAAAGCCGGCGTGCCCTACATTTTGCATCCGCTGCGTGTCATGCTGTCGCTGCAAAGCGATGCGGAACGCATCGTGGGCATGCTGCACGACGTAATCGAAGACACGCCGTGGACCATTACCGCTCTACGCGACGAGGGTTTCAGCAAAGAAATTCTGGCAGCACTGGAAACCGTCACCAAGCGCGAGGGGGAAGATTACGAGGCGTTTGTGCTGCGCAGCGCCCAAAACCCAATCGGCCGCAAGGTAAAATTGGCAGATTTATACGACAACAGCGATATCTCCCGCATTCCGTCACCTACCGAGAAAGACTTCGCGCGCCTGGAAAAATACAAACGAGCCATCGCCGTGCTGGAAGCGATTGAGGATTGACTTTTGGCCACAACTTTTTGCTGCCCCGCCCAAAGATTGATTATTTCGCAAAAATCCAAAACAAAAAAGCGCAAGGAACTTTGCCCCTCGCGCTTTTTATTTGCGGAATTTTGTGAAATTCGTGACTAAAATTGGTTACGGCCGTATATGCCCATCCCCAATGCAAACCCACTTGTAAGTTGTCAGTTCTTCCAGCCCCATCGGGCCACGCGCGTGCAGCTTTTGCGTGCTCACAGCTACTTCTGCGCCTAAGCCAAACTGGCCGCCATCGTTGAAGCGGGTGCTGGCATTCACAAAAACGGCCGAACTGTTCACCTCGTTCAAAAACTTGGTGGCGTTGGCCCAATTATTGGTCAGGATGCTGTCGCTGTGGTCCATGCTATGGGCGTCGATATGGTCAATCGCCTCGTCTAACTCCATAATTTTGATGCCCAAAATCAGGCTCATCCACTCCGTGCTGAAATCGTCTGGGCCAGCGGGCACCACTTTGGCTCCGTGGCCGTTGCCGCTCAAAATTTCCAGGGCACGGCCTGTCGGGCGCAGCTCCACCTTGTTTTGGGCCATCCGCGCCGCCATCTTAGGCAAAAACTCGTCGGCGATGGCTGGATGCACCAGCACCGTGTCCAGCGCGTTGCACACGCTGGGGCGCTGCACCTTGGCGTTCTCGATGATGTCTACCGCTTTCTCCTGATCAGCACTCTCGTCCACAAAAACGTGGCAAATGCCGATGCCGCCGGTAATCACCGGAATCGTGGCCTGCTCGCGGCAGAGGCGATGCAGCCCTGCCCCACCCCGCGGGATAAGCATGTCGATGTATTTGTCTAGCCTCATCATTTCGGCGACCAGGGCGCGGTCGGGGTTGTCAATGTACTGTACGGCCGTTCCCGGCAGTCCCACCTTCTCCAACGCACTCTGAATCACGTTCACCAACGCCAGATTGCTGCGCAGCGTCTCGCTGCCGCCCCGCATGATGGCCGCATTGCCTGTCTTCAGGCAAAGCGTGGCGATGTCAATGGTCACGTTGGGCCGCGCTTCGTAGATGACGCCCAGTACGCCTACGGGAATGCGACGACGGCTCAGGCGCAGGCCATTGGGCAGCACGCGGCTGTCAAACTCCGCCCCAACGGGATCAGGCAGGCTGACTACCTTGCGCGTGTCCGCAGCCAGGCCAGCAAGCCGTGCTTCGGTCAGCAGCAATCTGTCCAGCAAGCCGTCGCTGAGTCCTTTTTTACGGCCGTCTTCAATATCGAGTGCATTTTGGGCCAGCACAACGGCCGTTTGCGCTTCAAGTTCATCCGCAATGGCCAACAATGCCCGGTTTTTCTCATCGGTCGTCAATGTGGCCAGCTTCCGCCCCGCCGCCTTAGCCGCTTTTCCCATTGCAATCAAATCAGTCATCATCTTCTCCGAATTTTTGCCACAGAGCACACAGAGATTTGAGAGGGTTATTTCTCTTTTTCCTCTGTGCCCTCTGTGGCAAATATCTATAACAAAATCAGGTCGTTGCGATGTACCGCAACCGAACCGTACCCATACCCCAACTGCGCTTCAATCTGGTCAGATTTCAAGCCCGCAATCTGTTGCAGATCATTGCTGGCGTACCGCACAATGCCACGTGCCAATTCTTTACCATCTGGCCCTTCGACGCAAATGGAATCACCTCGCTCGAACGTGCCCTTGATGGTAACAATGCCGGCGGGGAGGAGGGAACGGCCGTTTTCCAACAACGCCCGCGCCGCCCCTGCATCAATCACCACACACCCTTTGGGCTTGCGTCCCGCAAAAATCCAGCGCTTGCGGTTTTCCAGCGGATTTTCCAACGCCGGAAAGCGCGTTCCCACCGATTCCCCGCTGGCAATGCGGGCGATCACATTGGGCGCACTACCCGCCGCAATCACCACATCGGCCCCAGCCCGACGGGCCACATCGGCCGCTTGCAGCTTGGTGGCCATGCCGCCCACACCCAAACCGCTGACGCTGCCTCCGGCCAACGCCTTCACCGCTTCATCAATTTTGTGTACTTCGGGAATCAGTTGGGCATCGGGGTTGGTACGCGGATCGGCCGTAAACAGACCCGGCTGATCGGTCAGCAGCAGCAGCAAATCTGCCTCCGCCAGCGTAGAAACCAACGCGGAGAGATTGTCATTGTCCCCCACTTTGATCTCTTCCGTTGCCACCGCGTCATTTTCATTAATCACGGGCACGATGCGATTTTCCAGCAGGGTTTGCAGCGTGTCGCGGGCGTTTAAGTACCGATTGCGATTCGTCACATCGGCGCGGGTGAGCAAAATTTGGCCTACGTGAATGCCGTAAATTTCAAAATACCGCTCCCACATCTGCATGAGGCGGCTTTGCCCAACGGCTGCCAGCATCTGCTTGTTAGACACCGTATTCGCCAACTGCGGGAAGCCCAAACGGTGCCGCCCCACGGCAATTGCGCCTGAGGTACAGACGATGATGTCCTTGCCCTGCCGATACAACTCGGCACATTGGCGCACCAGCTCCACCATGTGGGGATGGTCCAGCTTGGGTGAGCCGCCAGTCAACACACTGGTTCCCAATTTAACAACAATTCGTTGATACTCCATAACGCTCCTGTGTTGGCGCTGCAAACTTTGCTTTTGGGCCACAGCGCGGGGCTTAAGTTCTGATACGGCCGTTTCATTATTCCTGATTCTTGATTACGCCTGTGATGTTGGTTGTGAATTACTGCTTACGGTACGCATATTTTCTTACGCGGGCGATTACGCTCCAAGCAAAAAAGTAGCTTTTTCTGCCAAATCTCTGCATACTTATAGCAGACTCCATTTTGGACGTTACCATTCTGTTTTCCACTGAAATTCATAATCTCCAACCACCATTTCAGCCACAATTTTTAATTATCTTGGAGATTATAGTCGGTCTCAGTTAACCAATTGACGACATTTACGAAAGGAGAGTTTTTCAATGTCAGGATTAAGCCATTTACCGGCCGGTGTACTCACTGGCGATCAGGTTCAAGAGGTTTTTGCCCACGCCAAAGCCAATAAATATGCGTTGCCTGCGGCCAACGTTGTCGGCACCAACAGCGTCAACGCCGTGCTGGAAACGGCCCGCGATGTCAATTCCCCGGTTATTTTGCAATTTTCCAATGGCGGGGCTGTCTTTTTTGCGGGCAAAGGCATGAACAACAGCGGCGAGAAAGCGGCTATCGCCGGGGCAGTCTCCGGAGCGCATCACGTTCACCAGGTAGCCGCCCTGTACGGCACGCGCGTCATTCTGCACACCGACCACGCAGCCAAAAAGCTGCTGCCCTGGGTGGATGGTATGCTGGACGCAGGCGAAGCGTTCTACAAAGTGCACGGCATCCCGCTCTACAGCTCCCACATGCTGGACTTGTCCGAGGAGCCAATCAAGGAAAACGTAGAAATCAGCAAGCGGTACCTCGAGCGCATGAGCAAGATGGGCATGACGCTAGAAATCGAACTGGGCATCACCGGCGGTGAGGAAGATGGGGTAGACAATACCGACGTAGACAGCGCCCGCCTCTACACCCAACCCGAAGAAGTGGCCTACGCTTACGAAGAACTGATGAAAGTCAGCGACAAGTTCACCATTGCTGCTGCTTTTGGCAATGTGCATGGTGTTTACAAACCAGGCAATGTAAAGCTGCGGCCCATCATCCTCAATAATTCCCAGGTTTATGTTCAAGAAAAGTTTGGCACGGCCGAAAAACCGATCAACTTCGTCTTCCACGGCGGTTCTGGCTCTAGCCCTGAGGAAATTGCCGAAGCGATCTCCTACGGCGCTATCAAAATGAACATTGATACCGACCTGCAATGGGCTTTCTGGGATGGTGTACGGCATTACGACCAGAAATTCCACGACTATCTGCAAGGTCAGATTGGCAACCCGGATGGTGAAGACGTGCCCAACAAAAAATATTACGACCCACGTCGCTGGCTGCGCATGGGAGAGGATTCGTTCCGCGCCCGCCTGAAGCAAGCTTTTGAAGATTTAAACGACATCAACCGCTTCGCCTAATTATAGGCCACAGAGGCTGTGGGGAGGACGCAAAACTCTTTGCGTTCTCCCCTTTTTTTTGTGAATGAGCTAGCGCCGAAACCGCCGTGGCCGCCGGGAGGACACGGCCGTTTCTCCCCCGGCAGGTTTGGGCACAGTTGGCAGCGGCTGGTCACCACTTAAACCAGACTGAATCAGTCGCCGCATTTCTTCGTCCAGGCGGGGGTCTGTTTGGATGGGAGTGTAGGCAGCGAGGCGTTGGGTAACGGCCGTTTTTGCCCGTTCAGCCAGCGTGGGGGAGCCAGCCTTTTGCCAATTTTCCCGGTTCATGCGGTCCGTCACCTCATCCGGCAGGTACAGCGATTGCGGCCAATGGTTCAGCGTATGCTCGGCGGTGATCAGGTGCTGCTCATCCAGCAGTTGGCGCACCAAATCCACCGTGGGTAAGTCCTCCTTCACCCGCATCTCCCGCACAAAATGGAGCGCCTGGCCGCACAAATCATTGTCCATCACCAGTTTCTCCAGGCTAAACACCAGTACATAATCCAGCATCCCCGGCCCCGACACGGAATTGACCCCCGCCAGCGCCGCCAGCAGCGCGCTACCAAACGTCTCCGCCCCAGCCTGTGCGTCCAAAAATTTGCCGTCGCTCAGCGCCATGTAAGATTGGGTGGGCAAATTGAGATGCTTGCCAACGGCCGTATATGCCACGTCCAGATGCAACGCCTCAATCGCCACCATTGGTGAAGTCGCCGCTTTCATGTGGAAAGTGGCAGGTGCCCCGCCAAACAGCACGGGCGCACCGGGTCGCACAATTTGGGCCATCGTCAGCCCCGCCAACACATCGGCCGTGTGAAACACCGTCGCCCCTACCAGCGTCACGGGGGCAATGAGCCCCATCAGCGTGACGGGCACAATCTCCACCGGAATGCCTGCCTCCACGCAGTCCAGCAAGTTCTGGCAGGAATCTTCGCTGTAGCGGAAGTTACCGGTCGCCGTGATGGTAAAAATGGACATCGGGTGGGCGATCAAATCAGCCTGATCCTGCCGAAAGAGGGACATCATTTCCACCATGCGGGGCACGCCATGCTCCGTGAATGCGCCAGACACCACCGGCTTGCGTGAGTTGGTTAGACAAAGATATAGCCGCCACGCATCAGAAACGGCCGCTTCAATATCATCATTGGTAGAAAAAGCGGTAGCCAGGTAGGCGATGTGCTCCAGGCCGTCGGTGAGACGCACGTATTCCACAAAATCGGCCGTGTTGGCCAGCCGCGTCTCCCCAGTGCGATGATCCAGCACCTTCAGGCCACTGGAGCCGGGCACAAAATGCACTCGGTCGCCGCCGAGATCGGCGTGGGGCATGCCATCCCGGTCATGAAGCGTAAACGAAGATGGCGCAGACTGAATGGCCCACGCCACCACATCGGCGGGGAACAGGACGCGCTTGCCAGCCGCATCCAGCTTCAGGCCATGATCCAGCAGTCGCTGGCGCAGCGCCTTGCCGCGCACCTCAATGCCAACCTCGCTCAGGATGCGCTTGGCTTCGTCTAAAATTTGGCTGATTAGTTCGGGGGAAATAATGTTCAGGCTGGGTCGCATGGTTACCTCTTTTAATCGTAAGACAATTTTGCAAAATTGTCCCACAGGAAACATTCAGCGCCAAAAATGGTGTACAGGAACGGCCGTTTCCGCTACCATTATTCGCATGAGCAAACTCACTACAGAGGATTACGTCCAGGGTGTGCTGGCTGGGAACCGAATGCTGCTGGCCCGCGCCATCACCCTGATTGAGAGCAACGCCCCGCACCATTTTGAGCAGGCCCAGGAACTGCTGGCGCAGCTCTTGCCCCACACGGGTCAATCCATCCGGGTGGGCATTACCGGCGTGCCCGGCGCGGGCAAATCTACCCTCATCGAGACGCTGGGGCTAAAGCTGGTGCAGGCGGGGCACAAAGTAGCGGTGCTGGCGGTTGACCCCACCAGCTCCATCAGCAAAGGCTCTATTTTGGGCGACAAAACGCGCATGGAAATGCTGACGCGGGAGGAAAGGGCGTTTGTACGGCCGTCTCCCACGGGCGGTATGTTGGGCGGCGTGGCCCGCAAAACCCGCGAATCTATTCTGGTGTGCGAAGCGGCAGGCTACGACGTGATTCTGGTGGAAACGGTCGGCACCGGGCAAAGCGAAATCACGGTGCGCTCGATGGTGGACTTTTTCCTGCTGCTGCTGGTGCCTGGCGCGGGAGATGAGCTGCAAGGCATCAAAAAAGGGGTCGTGGAGATTGCCGACGCCATTTTGATCAACAAGGCAGACGGAGAAAACAAGGTGCGGGCAGAAGCGGCGCGGGCGGAGTACAACCGGGCTCTGCATTACCTCACCCCCACCAGTGAAAATTGGCGACCCCGCGCCTACACCACCTCGGCGCTGGAAGATGAGGGCATCGGCAAGCTGTGGCAGCTTATCGAATCGTTCCGGGAAAAGATGCTAGCATCTGGGGGCTGGCAGGCGCGTCGCGAAGAGCAGCGGCAAGCGTGGCTGCACACAATCATTGCTGAACAGCTGCAGCAGGATTTTTATGCTCAGTTGGCTGTACATGATGCGTTACCTGGGTTGGAAACGGCCGTACGCCAGGGAACCCTCCCCCCCACAGCGGCCGCTCGCCAACTGCTACAAATCTATCAAAACGAACGGAGAAGTTGAACTTTTCTAAAAAGTTCAACCACCTGGCACCATAAAGCCAAAAAAGGCCAGACCATTGGTCTGACCTTCATCTTTAATGTGCAAATTTGCTATGGGTGGGATTATCCCCAGCCGCGACCGCCGCCATCGCCGAAATCGTCCCGGCGCGGACCACGGTTGCCACCATCGCGACCACCGCCATCACGGCCACCGCCGCCACGATTGCCACCGCCGCTGCGGAAACCACCGCCGCCACCGCCGCCGCGATTACCGCCACCGCCGCGAGGGCCACCGCCACCGCCACGATTGCCACCACGGAAGCCACCGCCGCCACCGCCACGTTCTTCGCGGGGACGGGCTTCGTTCACACGCAGGGCACGGCCGTCATGCTCGTACCCATCCAGCGCTTCAATGGCAGACAAAGCGTCGTCATCATCCATCTCTACAAAGCAGAAGCCACGAAAACGACCCGTGTCCCGATCGTTAATCATAGCAATGGATTCCACCGTGCCGTGCTCTTCAAACAAGTTGCGCACATCTTCCTCTGTTGCCTTAAACGACAAATTACCAACATAAATTTTCTTCGACAAAGTTTTATTCTCCTAACAGGAAACTGCCAATCTTCTTAAGGACAGTTTCAAAATGTCATTTCCACTCTGTAACACAGGAACCTGGCACGCATGGAATTCTAATAATGAACTGGAATTATCCCTTGTTTATCGGCTTTGTCCAGCAGTTCGTCACTCATATTTGGCAAATAGTGGAAAATTCGCTCACAAACCTGTTTTCTGGTAAAAGTGGGGGCATGAGTATCACTGATTTTAGTCTTAAACTTTACCGCAAAACGATTAAACGATTTCATTCGGCGCACGTGGCAACGCATTGGCTAATGACTCACGGGGCGATACCGATTTTGGAGAAAAGCAGCGGCTTCCGCACCATGCCCGATGACCCATTTTGGTTTCGACTGGAGCTACTGACCAATCGGCACGAGGTAGAAACCATCAGCCAGCTAGACCAACTGGCGGCTCCGGGCATGACGATGCTGGATATTGGGGCACACGTGGGTTACTACTCTCGTCGCTACGCGAAGATTCTGGGGAAGAACGGCCGTATCTTTGCCTTTGAACCACACCCCCGCACCTTTGCGACTTTGCAGCACAATGTAGAAAAATTGCCCCAGGTAACGGCCGTTCAGTTAGCACTGGCCCAGCAAGAAGGCACCGCCGAGCTGCACGACTACCTGATGATGTCTGCCAGCGGCTCCCTGCATTACGATGAAACAATGGCGGCGCTGCAAAAAGCGCAAACTAACGATACCGACATCGCCCCCCGCATTGGCCAAACCTTTGCCGCCCAAACGTTCACCGTGCGCACCACGCCCGTAGACAGCTTTTTGGCAGCACAGGGCATTGCCCAGGTGGATTTGGTGAAGATGGATATTGAGGGAGCTGAAATCGGCGCATTGCGCGGGATGCAGCAAACCATCGCCAACTCGCCTAACCTGAAGCTGGTGATGGAGTACAACCCACAGGCCCTCACCGCGTTTGGCCATGATCCGATCGCGGCTCTGCAAGAAGTTCAGTCGTTTGGGTTTGGCAAAATGGAGGCGATTGAGCTGGACGGCCGTTTAACCAACCTCACCCACCACCCGGAACACCTGCACACCCTCACCGAGCAGCTCAAACAAAACATGGGCGTCATCAACCTGCTGCTGCAAAAATAGCCGCCGCCCTACATGCTCCGATTGTCATTCTGAGCGCAGCAAAGAATCCCATTCAACTCAATCTGGCAAGAACTTGGTCCCTGCCAGTTTTTACAGGTGCAAGTTGATTGGGATGCTTCGGGGGACCTCAGCATGACAAATTTGGTTTTGGTGCTAATTCTTGGTGGCCCAACGACTAATTTTTACCCCTCGATAAAATCAGTTAGCTGAAATTGCGTAAAATCGGCAATGGCTTGCCGGACGGTGGGATGAATCATCATTTCCTCTGCCGGGTGAGAAGTGGTAACCGCCACAGACTGCATCCCTGCCCGGTGGGCTGCTTCCAGGCCTGCCAGCGAATCCTCAAACACCAGGCAAACCTCCGGCGATAAACCCAACCGCGCCGCCACCAGCAAGAAAAGGTCTGGCTCCGGCTTGCCGCGCTTCACGTCATCGGCCCCCACCACCGTGGCAAAGTAGCGGCGCAAATCTAGCCCATCCAGTACGTACTGAATATTGGGCTGATTGGCGGCGGTGGCCACTGCCAGGGTGACGTTGGCCTGCTGGGCTTGCTGCAACAGCGGCTCTAAACCGGCGACCGGCTGCAAAAACGGCCGAAATCGCTCCCGGTACCTTGTCTCTTTTTCATGGGCAATTTCTGCCACGCGGGCCTCGCTCATCTGCGGATCGATGAGCTTGCGCAGCAGTTCGCCATTGGTGTTGCCGGCTGTGGCGGCCTGAAACTGGAGCGGCGTCATGTTGATGCCAAATTCAGCCAGGACTTCTAGCCAAACGGCCGTATGCACCCGCATGTTGTCCACGATAGTGCCGTCCATATCAAAAATAAGTGCTTGAATCATAGATTTTCCTTAAAGTAATCGGCAATTTGCTCTTCCATGTAGAAACGGCCGTCTGCCTGGCGCGGCATGTGGCGTTCATCCGGGAACAGCAGCAAATCGTACCGTTGGCGGGCGGCGATGAGGGCGTTAATGAGCCGGGCCGTGTGCCGAAAATGCACATTCTCGTCAATGAGGCCATGCACCAGCAGCAGCTTGCCCGTCATCTTGTCCAGATGGTGCATCACGCTAGAGACATCGTAGCCACTCGGATTTTGCTGGGGCAAGCCCATGTACCGCTCCGTGTAGCCGGTGTCGTAGCCGTCCCAATGGGTCACGGGCGCACCAGCCACCGCCACCCGGAACGTATCCGCCGCCCGCGCCAGGCACATCAGCGACAGATAACCGCCGTAGCTCCAGCCGTAAATGCCGACCCGCGCCGGATCGGCCAGCCCCTGGGCCACCAGCCATCGCACGCCGTCCACCTGATCGGCTACTTCCACATCCCCCATGTTGTGCTTAATCGGCGCTTCAAAGGCCAAACCTCGCCGGGCGCTGCCCTGGTTGTCCAGCTTAAACACCAAAAAACCCTGGCTGGCCAAATATTGCGCCCGCATGTCCACCGTAAGCCCCCAACTGTTGGTGACACGCTGGGCGTGCGGCCCGCCGTACACGCTCACAATTGTGGGAAACGGCCCGTCGCCAAAGGTGGCTGGCGGGCGGTAAATGGCTCCGTAAAGCTGCACGCCGTCTCGATTTTGCAGCGTCACAATTTCTGGCGTGGGCAAATTCAGTTGGGCAGTGCGGTCATCGGGCTGGATGTAGATGGTGTTGAGGGAACGGCCGTCTGCCAACGACCTAATTACAATAGAAGGCGGCTGCTCGGCTGACTGCTGCACAGCCACAAAGCGGTTGCGCTTTACGTCTAGCACCACACTGTGCAGCCCTGGCTCAGTCGTCAGGCGGTGCGGCTCGCCACCCAGCAGCCACACCCGGTAGAGATGGCTTTCCGTGGGTGCTTCCTGACTGGCCATGAAGTACACAACTTCATTTTCGGCATCCACGCCTGCCAGACTGTCTACTTGCCAATCGCCGTGGGTTAACGGCCGTATCTCCTCACCATCCGCATCGTACAAATACAGATGCCGGAAGCCCGTCCGCTCCGAGGCCCAAATGAAGCCGCCAGCCGCGTGCTCCGGCAGCTTTTTGATTGGATGAAAAATGTCATGCAGATTGATCCAAACGTCGCTGGTTTCACGTAGCAGCAAGCGTTTCTGGCCCGTGGCCAGATCAAATTCCACCAGATCTAGCTGAGTTTGTTCGCGGTTGAGAATTTGGGCCGTGAGACGGCCGTTTGGCAGCCACTTCACCCGCGCCAGGTAAATATCCTCATTTTCGCCCAAATCCAGCCACTGCACGTCGCCACCGTCGCGGCCCACCACGCCCAGGCGCACTTTGGCGTTAGGCATTCCGGCAAACGGATAATGGTGGTCTTCCTGCGCTGCATCGCCCACGGCATCCTTGCCCTGGTGCACAATGCGGTAAACGGGAATGTGCGTCTCATCTACCTGCACAAAGGCCAGCTTTTGGCTGTCTGGCGACCACCAGTAGCCGCGCCGCCGCCCCAACTCTTCCTGGGCGATGTATTCGGCCAGGCCATTGGTTTTGCCCGTGCCGCGCGCCCCGCTGCTGATTTGCTGTGGCTCGCCGGCAGCGGTGGGCAGCACGTACAGCTCGGCATCCTGCACAAAAGCCACCCACGCGCCATCTGGCGAAAAGTGGGCGTCTTGAAGCGGTTTGGCAGAGTTGGTTAGCAACGGCCGTAATCCCCCGTCTTCCCCTTCAAAAATGTACAAACCATCTGGCTGGGGAATAAGCATCTGCCCGGTTTTGGATGCCCATTGGTAGCTGGTGATGCCCAACTCCCGCTGGCGCAGCCGCTCGCGCCGCAACTTTTCTGCCAGTGATAAATTTTCTTCGCTGCCACTTTGGGCGTTGGGGGCAATAAGCAGTCGGGCCGTGCCTTCGCTGAAATCGTAGCCATAGAGCTGCCGTACCAAACCACCATCAGGGCTGAAGAGGTAGGTGAGGAAACGGCCGTCTGGGCTAAAGGTCAGCGCGCCGGGGATATTCATGCCGGGCAACGGGAACTGCACGATATCCTTTAAATCGATTGTGGATTGCGACGAAACTTTCATTTTTGCTCCTCGATATTTTCCTGATTAAATCTGGAACCTGATTGTAGCGAAGAACGGGTTTAAAAAACAAAATCGGACGCCACCACGCAGAGTGTTATAATCTGCCAGATTTGGTTCAATTTTTCACGGAGGACAACATTCATGCCTTTTCAATTTCACCCGCTGACCATCCCAGAAGTCATTTTGGTGGAGCCACAACGTTTTGGCGACGCGCGCGGCTTTTTCATGGAAACTTACCAACACGAGATTTTTGCCGCCAACGGCATTGCACTGCAGTTTGTGCAAGACAATCACTCTCGCTCGGCGCAAGGTGTTCTGCGCGGCTTGCATTACCAAATAGACCCATATGCCCAGGGCAAGCTGCTCAAAGTGGTGGTTGGTGAAATTTTTGATGTTGCGGTGGATATTCGGCGGGGCTCCCCTACGTTTGGCCAATGGGCGGGTGAAATTTTATCGGCGGAAAACGGCCGTCTCCTCTACGTTCCTCCTGGGTTTGCTCATGGCTTTTGTGTGCTCAGCGAAACGGCCGATCTCATCTACAAAACCACCAATTACTACCACCCTGAAAGCGACCGGGGCATCATTTGGAACGATCCGCAAATTGGCATTCAGTGGCCCATTCATGAGCCGCTCCTGTCTGCCAAAGACGAAAAACTCCCCCTGTTAGCCGAGGCAGATTTCAATTTTTCTTTTTAGCTTAGGAAAATCAGGCAAGTTCAACCAAGATGGAGGCGGCCACATTGCGGCCAATCACCTTGGTTTCGTCATCAATAATTAGCGTTAGGGGACCTTCAAAGGGGGCAATAGATTGGATGGTAACGGCCGTTCCCGGCACCAGCCCCATTTCTGCCAGGTAACGCAGCAATTCACTATTAGCATCGTCAATAATGCGGCGCACCCAAACCATTTGCCCTGGAGCTACCATTGAAAGCATCTCAACATCCACCAGCGCCATACTGCCATCTTTAGCCGGAATTGGATCGCCGTGCGGGTCAAATTCAGGGTAATTTAGCGCTGCCGCGATCCGCTCTTCCAGCTTTTCGCTAATCACATGCTCTAAAATATCCGCCTGCTCGTGTACCTCGTCCCACGAAAAGCCCAGCGCTTCCATCAAATACAGCTCAATCAAGCGATGATGACGAATCACTTCTAGTGCCAACTTTTCGCCAGATGGCGTTAACGTGACGCCGTAATGCTTTTCGTAATTGACCATTCTCAAATTAGCCAACCGCTTGATCATGCTGGTTGCCGAAGCTGGTTTCACATCTCGCGCCTCTGCAATCCGAGATGTGGAAACAGGCGACTCATCTTGAGCCAACATATAAATCGTCTTTAAATAATCTTCTATCGCCTGATGATTCAGGTTATGGCGCTGATGCGATGTGCCATCGGGCAATGATTCGATTTCTGGCATAGAACTTCCTATAAGTCAGTAAAATGAAAACTTAAGGCAATCTAACACAGGCAAATCAGGCTGTCAAGACAAGTGAAAAGAGCAAATACGCTGCTTTATCTGGAAGATTTTTTTAACATTTGAGTAATACACGAAAATCACTCGATTCAGCTTATTGCAATCCGAAAAAGAACAAATAGTAATGTAAAAAATTTTTCATAGCTAATGCACAAAAACGCACTTTCTTGGTAGGTTTTTTACTCAAGTTTTTGCCAAAGCGTGTGCAAAATATGGGAAAATGCGGCAAAATTATCAAGGTAATCCCCATATATATGGGGTCTTATTTCAGCCATATCCTATATCTTGGCTGTATGGCAGATTGTCAAGATGCAAACCTTAAAAAAAACAATTTTTAAGGTTTTGCCAGTCTAAAAATCTGCAAGCTTTTAAGGCAAATCGGGCAAATTTTCGTTGCACTACACCCTCCCATCTGCTAGAATGATTATGCCGTTGCACAATAACCTGCATAACATTGCTGACACTAAAATTGAAGCCAAGAGGGGCTATCAATTTTCTTTTTGTCTCAAACGGAAAAGGGAGCCAGCATCAGGAAATGTTGTCCAGACTGATGCTCATGAGACGAAACTTCATTAGCGGCTATTGTTTTGGGTAGAGGGACTTCTAAAATCACCCACGAACTGTGTCCAGCGGCCAATAATATTTTGATGATGCAATTGATCTATTGATTTCGGCAATACGGCCGTTTCTATTCACACGCCTGCCAACAGATACAATTGCGT
Source organism: Ardenticatenaceae bacterium (assembly GCA_020634455.1). Taxonomy (GTDB): domain Bacteria; phylum Chloroflexota; class Anaerolineae; order Promineifilales; family Promineifilaceae; genus Leptofilum. Next base: position 1,312,393 of record JACKBQ010000002.1, read on the forward strand.
TCATTAACTTCCGTAATGGTGCAAAATATGATTCCTGAAAATGCATGGAAAGCAACCCTGGGTGAACTAGAATTGCAGATGACCAAAGCCACTTTCAACACCTGGCTGAAGGACACCTGTTTGTTGCGACATCAAGACAACCTTTTTGTTGTCGGCGTGCGCAATGCCTATGCCAAAGATTGGCTAGAAAATCGTCTACGCGACACCATTTTGCGTACCCTGGCAGCCATTGTGAATGCACCTGTAGACATTCGTTTTACTGTTTGGACAGATGAGGTTCCCTTAGAATCTGTGGCTGATGAAACGTTTGAAACGTCAGAACAGCTTCATTTAAATGGCAATGGTGTGCAGAAAACGGCCGTAAAATCCAATAACGCTACCCAACGCTCAGCCAGCAATGGCAACCTGACCAAACGCTTCACCTTTGGCAGCTTTGTGGTTGGACCAAGCAACCGGTTGGCCCATGCCGCCGCCCTCTCCGTTGCCGAACATCCCGGCCAAACCTACAACCCTCTTTTCATTTATGGTGGTGTGGGTTTGGGCAAAACCCACCTACTGCACGCCATCGGCCACAAATGCCAGCAAGAAGGGCTTTCCGTTTGCTACATCCCCTCAGAAACATTCACCAACGATCTGGTGCAATCCATTCGTAACAAACAGATGGAACAGTTCCGTGAGCGCTACCGCACCCCCGATGTGCTGCTCATCGACGATATCCAGTTCATCGCGGGCAAAGAAAGCACCCAGGAAGAACTGTTCCACACCTTTAACGAACTCCACAGCCAGGGCAAGCAAGTGGTTATTTCCAGTGACCGCGCCCCAAAAGCAATGGCAACATTAGAAGAACGGCTGCAATCCCGCTTTGAGTGGGGCCTCATGGCCGATATTCAAATGCCAGATATCGAAACCCGCAAAGCCATCTTGCAAACCAAGGCCGAAGCCAATGGCCTGGCCGTGCCGGATGAACTGATGGATTTCATTGCGCAGCAAGTTCGCCATTCCATACGCGAATTGGAAGGCGCGTTTAACAAAGTGATGGCTTATGCTCATCTGTCTGGCGGCCGTGTTAATATGGATTTGGTGAACATGGCCCTGGCAGATTTGATGCACCGGCCAGACAAACTAACCGTAGAACATGTTTTTGAGGCTGTCTGCAAATATTACAACGTCACCAATGACGATTTAGTTGGCTCCAGTCGCAAGAAAACAATCGCCTACCCCCGACAAATGGCCATGTACCTGGCCCGCACTGAAACGAATGCCTCCCTACCCCAAATTGGTGAAAAATTGGGCAATCGTGATCACACAACGGTGCTGTATGGCTACGAAAAGATTGCAACCCTCATTGATGCGGATTCAACTATTCGCCGCGATTGCATGGAGATCAAATCCTCCATGTATGGGGCCGGAGCCTCCTGAAATTTATTCAGAAAACTCCAAATTAACCTTTCCGAAGCAAACCAGTTTGGTTTGCTTCTTTTTCTTTGCCCCCTTTGTGTTCGATCGTAAAATTTATTGACTTGATTTTTTTATGAGCCAGCCTCTCACAACCAGAGTCAGGCTTTTAGCCGAGTTCCACCTGCGGCACCAGCATTAAGGGGGCTTTTATGAGCACACCACTTGGATTTAATGTTTACCTGAACAGTTCTTACGAGGATGCCATTACGGCCGTTACCGAAGAACTCAAAAAAGAAGGGTTTGGCGTTTTAACGGAAATTGACGTGAAAGCAACCCTCAAAAAGAAGCTGGATGTAGATTTTCGGCCGTACAAAATTTTGGGAGCCTGCAACCCTACCCTGGCTCACAAGGCGCTCAGCCTGGTGCCAGAGGTGGGTTTGATGCTGCCTTGTAATGTAACAGTGGCGCAGGAAGAAGACGGCCGTATTCTGGTCAGCATCATCAACCCGCAGCAAATGCTCGGCGTGGTGGATAATCCAGCACTGGAAGCCGTCGCCTGTGACGCTGAGGAGAAGCTAAAACGGGTCGCAGCGGCCCTATCGTAATCGGTAATCCGTAATCGGTGAACAGTTATCGGTTTTGCACCGCTCACCGATTACGGATAACGGATAACCAAATCATGATCCTCCGCCACGACAATTTCCCTTCGCAGCACATTCCAGCGCGGCACGTACACATTTGGCTGCCAAACGATTATGAACAGCAGCCAGAATCGCGCTTCAGCGTGTTGTACATGCACGATGGACAAAATTTGTTTAATCCGGTCACGGCAACGGCAGGGCAAACTTGGGGCGTGGCAGAAGCATTGGAAAAGTTGATGGCGGCTGGCAGCGTACGCCCCACCATCATCGTTGGCATATTCAACCATCGGGACCGGTGGGCAGAGTATTGGCCGGAACGGCCGTTAGCCCACCCCAATTTCCAACACCTGAAACAAAAATTCCGCGCCGCCTTCACCGCCCCCGTTCGCTCAGAGGCGTATCTGCGTTTTTTGATTGAAGAGCTAAAACCATTCGTGGATGCAACCTACCGCACCCATCCCGAACGGGAAGAAACGTTCATTATGGGTTCCAGCATGGGTGGACTAATTTCGCTATACGCAGTTTGTGAGTATCCAGAAGTTTTTGCAGGCGCAGGCTGTCTTTCAACCCATTGGCCCGCCGTTGAGGGGATATTTTTGCCTTACCTTGAAGATGCGCTGCCCTCACCCGGCCAGCATAAGCTATATTTTGATTACGGCACGGAAACGCTGGATGCCCTCTACGAACCGCTGCAAAAGCCGGTCGATGCGCTGTTAGCCGCTAAGGGCTACAAACAAAATCTGGATTGGATAACACGCAAGTTTGATGGTGCCGCGCACAATGAACCCGCCTGGCGTGCTCGCATCCACATCCCCCTCACATTTTTACTTGAAAAATAGCCACAGAGAACGCAGAGCAAAAAGTGAAAAACAAACGGGTTGATCATAAAGATTGGATCAATTTTTTTTGGCATCAACAATCTCCAACCAAAACCAAATTGGTCCAATCTCAATCAAATCGCTTAAATCACTGTGCCTCTGTGGCAAAAATTATTATGCGCGTTCGATACTCAGGCGCTTTTTGCGGACGCGATAGTTGCCCGTTTTAGCCAGCACCTGCTCGGCAAACTGCTGCGGAACATCCACCAAGGTGCGGTCATCTTGAATATGAATCGCGCCGATAGTGGAGCCGGGAATGTCGGCGTGGAAAGCGATGGTGCCGACCACATCATTCACACGCAGGCCATCCGTTTTGCCCGCGCTCAGGCTTAGGCGCACCATGTTGCGCTCATGAGAACGATTGCTGGCGCTACTGCCTCGACCGTTGTCTGACCGCTGCTTTTTGTTTTGGCGCGAACGGCCGTTTCCATTCTCAAACCGATCCCGCTTGCCCCGACGCGATGGCTCTGCCGAAACCTCACTTATCCGGGCAATAGGACGCTGCTTTTCTTCAGCTCGGGCTAGTTTCAGGGCCACAGCCGCAATCTCAATGAGATCGTGTCCAGCTTCGGCTAATTCAGTTACCAGCTCCCGCTCACGGGCGCAGCGACCCCGATTTAGCCAAACCGCCATCTTCTCCATCAACTCAGACTCCCGCAGATTTTGAATGTCATTAATGGTTGGCAGTTCAGCCATTGTGAGTTTTTGTTTGGTGTACTGCTCAATTTTGCGCAGACGCCACTGCTCTTTTGGCGTCACCAAGGTCAGAGCAATGCCCGTCCGCCCGGCGCGGCCCGTCCGACCTACACGGTGTACGTAAATTTCCGAATCCTGCGGCAAATCAAAATTGAAGACGTGGGAAATGTCGTCGATGTCCAGACCACGGGCGGCGACATCGGTGGCCACCAACACCTTGATTTGGTTGTTGCGGAAGCGGTTAAGCACCTGCTCCCGCGCCTGTTGGCTGAGGTCACCATTGAGCGCCTCGGCAGGAAAACCACGAACGGTGAGTTCGTTAGCCAGTTCGGCCGTTCCCAGCCGCGTTTTGGCAAAAATCAGGGCGCTGGTAATTGGTTCCACTTCAAACAGGCGGGTAAGCGCCGCCAGCTTGTCTTGCTCATTCACCAGGTAGGCACGCTGTTCGATGGCGGCAACGGTAAGCTGCGACCGCTCGATGGTGATCGATTCTGGCGCATTCATGTAATTGTCGGCCAATTGACGAATCTGGCGCGGCAGCGTGGCAGAGAAGAGTGCCGTCTGCCGTTCGGCGGGGGTGGCTTGCAAAATGGCTTCAATATCTTCGATGAAGCCCATGCTAAGCATCTCGTCCGCCTCATCCAGCACCACGGTCTGCACCTGGCTCAAATCGAGCTTGTTGCTCTTGAGCAAATCCAGCAGGCGGCCCGGCGTGCCCACGACCACATCCACGCCACGCCGCAGCGCCCCAATTTGCGGGCCGTAAGCGGTACCGCCGTACACAGCCAGGACGGAGGTTTGACGGTAACGGCCGTATTTCTCCATCGCGTCTGCCACCTGCAAGCCCAGCTCGCGAGTAGGCGCCAAAACCAACGCCTGTACGTGGCCAACTCCGGGGGTAATGTTGTGCAAAATAGGGAGGGCAAAAGCGGCCGTTTTGCCGGTACCAGTTTGGGCCTGACCCAAAATATCTTTGCCAGTCAGCATCACGGGGATGACGCCTTCCTGGATGGGGGTTGGGGTGGTGTAACCACGCTCGGTTACAGCCTGCACCAGCTGCGGATGCAGATTTAAATCAGTAAATTCAGTTGTCATGACATGCTCCTAAAAGAGATTGGCCACAGAGAACACAGGGAGAAAAGAAAAATTTTCTCTAAAATCTCTGTGGCCTCTGTGGCAAAAAAAGGCTTTGAGTCGTCCACTGTGCGGCGGGGACCTCGCGGTTCACCAGCCAAAATCCTGCCCACAGCCTGCTCGTACCCAGTTTCCCAATTCGGAGCGTGTCTGTGGCAAAAAAAGAACCCAGCTATTTTGTGCCGGGCTACCACCTGGAATTTTCAAACCATCTTGTTGATAAACTGCTGGACGCAATCCAGCGGGCGGAAGTCTACCACGAACCCCAAAAATGTACGAATTTTGGTTTTCATGTTGCTTCGCCGTCTGCGCTAAAATTGTCTGCGGAGGTGAAAATGTTCATATTACAAACTGAACGATTAATTCTGCGTGATTTTCAGCCTGGCCATTTTGACGCTTTTTTTGCTACAACAAATGATCCCGAATACCAGCAATTTTACGCGGAAGAGGAGATGACACGGCCGTTTTGGCAAAAAATCTTCACCCACATCCTGGAAGGCACTACCGAGACGCCCCGCACCAGCTATCAACTGGCCATCTGCCTGTCAGACGGCACCCTCATCGGCACCTGCGGGGTCCGCACGGAAGATGCTTTGAACCAACAGGCGTCTTTTGGCTGCGCCATTGGACGGCCGTTTTGGGGCCACGGGTACGCCACAGAAGCATGTCGAGCCTTGTTTGAGTTCGCCTTTACCCAGCTAAGCATTCACCGCATCTACGCCGACACCAAAGCCAAAAACGGCCGTGCCCGCGCCCTGGCGGAGCAGCTGGGGATGCAGTTGGAGGGCATCCTGCGTGAGACACAATTTTTTCGGGGAGTGTGGTGGGATACGGCCGTCTATTCCATCCTCAAAAACGAATGGAACACAAGAAAACAGGACGCTGATAAACGCAGATGAACGCAGATTTTTTTAATCCGCGTTCATCCGCGCTCGTCCGCGTCCCCCTAAATTTGCACAAATATCACGGTTCTGGATAATAGAAACATCTTCAAACGAGGTAACCAATGACAGACTGAGTTTTCCCAAACGTTCTTCCTGATTTCTGAAATCTCCCGCTCGCGGGACATCGCTGGCTGGCATATTGCCAACCGGCATTGGGTAAACTCATGTTAACGGCACACAACCTTTCTAAGGCCTACGGGCTTTCTCCCATTCTTGAAAAGATCACATTTTCCATCAATCCCGGCGACCGTGTCGGGCTGATTGGCCCTAATGGCAGCGGCAAAAGCACGCTCATGCGCCTGCTCATCGGGCAGGAACGGCCGGATCGCGGCAGCATCACCCTCAACCCACCCAACCTGCGCATCGGCTACCTGGCCCAGGGCTTTTTGCCAGATGAGAACCAGACGCTGGGCGAACTGCTGCACCAAACCGTTGGCGATCCAGACGAGTTGGAAGCCGAATTGGGTGAACTGGCCCTGGGGCTGGCGGAGCAGCCCAATCACGAAGGAATTCAACTGAAGTATGATGCGGTGTTGGAGAAATTGAGCAGGGCGGATTACGGCCGTATCCAACCCCTCCTCGCCACCTTCCAACTGGACCACCTAAACGACGATTTGCTGGTGCGCAGCCTCAGCGGCGGCCAAAAAACGCGCCTCGCCCTCGTCCTCATCCTGCTGGATGAACCCCAGCTGCTCCTCCTCGACGAACCCACCAACCACCTGGACATCGGCATGTTGGAATGGCTGGAAGCGTGGCTGCGCGGCTTCAACGGCGGCGTCCTCATCGTCTCCCACGACCGCGCCTTTTTAGACCAGACCGCTAACCGCATCCTCGATCTCAATCCGCACAGCCACACCATCCGCGACTACCCTGGCAACTACACCGACTACCTGCGCCAATACCTCATCGAGCAGGAAAAACACCTCGCCACCTGGAAAGACCAGCAGTACGAAATCCGCCGTATGAAGCAAGACATCCAGCGCACCTTTGAGCAGGCTCGCTCCGTTGAGCGCAGCACCACGCCGCGCCAGCCCAACGTGCGCCGCCTGGCCAAAAAAGTAGCCAACAAAGCCAAATCTCGCGAGAAAAAGCTGGACCGCTACCTGGAATCCGACGAGCGCGTGGAGAAACCATTGCGCAGCTGGCAATTGAAGCTGGATTTGGACGAAGCCCCGCACCTTGGCAAAGACGTCCTCTTTTTGGAAGATTTAGCCATCGGCTACCCTGGCCACGCGCCGCTGCTCACGCAAATCAACCTGCAAGCCCAGGCGGGCGAGCGCGTCATCCTCACCGGGGAAAACGGCAGCGGCAAAACCACCCTGCTGCGCACCATTGCCGGGCAGCTACAACCGATGGCCGGGCGCGTGCGGCTGGGCCAAAGCGTGCAGCTTGGCTACATGTCCCAGGAGCAAGAACTGCTCGCCCCGGACGACACGCCGCTCAGCACCATCCAGGCCGTCGCCCCGCTCAACGAGACGGACGCCCGCTCCTTTTTGCACTACTTTTTGTTCACGGGAGATGATTCGCTGCGGCCCAATGGCCAGCTTAGCTACGGCGAACGAACGCGGCTAGAGTTGGCCCGATTGGTCGCTTCCGGCTGCAACTTCCTGCTGCTGGACGAACCCACCAACCACCTGGACATCCCCTCCCGCACCATGTTCGAGGAAGCGCTGAGCCAGTTCGAAGGCACCATCCTGGCTGTAGTCCACGACCGCTACTTCATCGAGCAGTTCGCCACCAAGCTCTGGCTGGTTGATGACGGCCGTTTGGAAATGATTTACATGTAGAGACGTTGCAATGCAACGTCTTGGCCTGCATTGCGAGGAAACGTTGCGATGCAACGTCTCTACATGAACAAACCTGAATCATTTTCTCGATCCTTATCCCAATTTGCCGGATTCTCCAAGATGTAATTTCTGATCGCTTTCAATTCACGTTCGTTGCGGATGATGCGGTCATAGAAGCGGGGTTGCCAACCAAAATCCACGCCGCTTTGGGTACACCAGTAAGAAACGGCCGATTTATAAGACCGAACCATCGCCGATAAGGAACCTGCTTTCGGAGAAATGGCTGACATCTGGGGATCGGTTGTCGTAGAGACGTTGCAATGCAACGTCTCTACGGGGGTCTCGATAGCAATGATTCCATGCGCGTGGTTGGGCATAATTTGGTGGGTGTCAATAGTGCAGATGGCTTTCGTATGTTCAGGGATGGCGAGGAAATATTGATTGGCTATTTGGCCGACGGCCGTATACACCATTTCCCCGTCCACAATCTCCCCAAAGAAATGCTGCCGTTGAAACGTGCAAATCGTGACGAAATAGTAGCCGACGTTTTGATAATCGAAATTCGGCCGTCTGGCCGATTCAATGCGGTATTTGTTCTTGAATTTAGACATATTCCCTCCAGATATGTCCGTAGAGACGTTGCAATGCAACGTCTCTACCACGGTTTGCGCCACACGGCCGTTCCCACCAAAACCACCCCCAACAGCGACAAAATCCCTCCAACCGCATAGCTGCGCGGCTGGTAGCGCCAATCGACAATGTGTTTCCCAGCGGGGATGCAGGTGGCACGTACGGCCGTATACGCCACCCCCCATTCCTGCTCCACCCCATCCACAAACACCCGCCAGCCGGGATACGCCGTCTCGCTCAGGACCAGCAGCGCAGGCGTGGGGCTGTTGGTTTGAATTTGCCAGTAGCCGTTTGACTTTTCGGTGATAACGGCCGTTCCCGCCGCACCACCCCCCACCAATGCACAATCAGGTTCCTGTTCTAAAATCGCCGTCGTTGCGGGATCAAAATCGGGCTGGTGCACACGGGCAGTGGCGGCGGCCACGTCCGGGATGATTTCTATCTGCGTCACCAGACGGGCCAGCGGCAGCGTGCGGCCCCGCTGATACACCCAGACCCGATCCGTGTTGCCGAGTAAAGTTAACGGCCGTTCCCCCTCTTCCACCCCTTGCAGCGGATTGGTGGCCACGACGTACCCCGCCCCCAAAATATCGTACGCCGTCGAGCGCGGGTCCGGCACCGACGAGGCAAAGGCGATGTTGGCCCCCACCTCCAGCGCGTTGTAGCCAAACACCGAGCCCAGCCCCAACTGCGCCGCCCCGTTCTGCTCAAAAATGGAGATGCCCCAGGGCAGCACCCGCAGCTCGGTCGCGCCGATAATTTGCTTGGCGTCGGTCCAAAGTGGATCAACGGCCGTACTCCCCACCCTCACCAGCTTAAAGCCAAAAATCCACAAATCCGCCACCAGCAGCAGCGTCAATCCGCCCAACCACCACTTTTTCCGCGAGGCATCCGCCTCCGCAAAATACCGCACCAGCAACCAACCGCCAGCCACGACCCCAACCAGCGCAATTCCCCAGCCACCCAGTTGATGCCACAAACGGCCGCTTGTCTCCGTCGGGTGTTGAGCGGCAAAAACGGCCCCGGTGGCGGCAAGTGAGGTGAGGATGGCAACGGCCGTTCCCCCCACCAGCCAGCGCATAAATCCAGCCGATTTCTCATTCCAATCAACACACTCCCACTGAGCTACCGCTTCACCCAAAAGTGCGGGCAGAGCAAAGACGAGCAAAAAGGCGGCGCGACCCGGCGCACGGGCCAGGCGGAACGGCGGCAGCAAATCGTAAAAAACACCATAGAGAAAGCCGTAGCTGCCCAGCGCCAGCAAAAAGCCCAGCACCAGCAGCGCCAGATAAAACCAGATTAATTTCGATGGCTTGCGCAGCGCCAGCGCCAAGCCCAGCAGCGGCAGCAGCCCCACGTAGTAGGTCAGCTCGTCGAAGGCGGGCACGCTCCAGTAACCGGCCCGCGTCGGCTCACCAAAAAATTCCGGCAGCAGCCAGGTGATGATGTGCGAGGGCGGCATCGAGTAGGCTGTGGCAAATTCAAAGGTCGGTTCGGCAGCACGGGAAGAGACGGTGGAGAATTCAGCCAGCGGCGCCAGCTGCGCCCCGGCCAGCAAAAAGCCAAGCACGGTCATGATCGCCATCTGGCGGATGACGAGCCAGCGATCGGGCGTGGTGAGCAGCAAATAAACGGCAAACACCCCCCAGGCCAGCCCGATGTACAGCAGCGAGGTCGTGTGCCCGGCTAAAATAGCCAGGCCCAACGGCACGCCACCAATAATTGCTGACCAAGCGGTACGCCGCCGGACACTCCAGGCGGTCGCCAAAATCAGCCAGGGCAGCCACACGTCTGTGGCAATGAGGCCGATGTGCCCGGCCCAAATCCGCGCGGAGATGAAGCCGCTGAAGGCGAAGGCCAGCGCCGCCAGCCACGCACCAGCCGTGCTGCCGCTGAGATGCCGCACCAGGAAGAACATCCCCAGTCCGGCCACGACCAGATGCACCAGCACGTGCCAGCTCAGACCAAAGCGCACCGGCAGCAGAAACAGCGGCCAGTTCAGCGGGTAAAACAAGGCCACCTGCGGATTGCTCAAGAAGGGGTAGCCGCTAAAGCTGTTGGCGTCCCACAAAGGAAGATGACCGGAGGATACGGCCGTTCGTGCAAATTCCCACCATGGATAAAATAAGCTGCGCGCATCCAGCCCAGCCAGCGCCATTCCTGCTGCCGGGAACAGCGCCCGGTGCAAAAACAGCGCCGCCAGCAGGGCAAAAATAAGGGTGAGGCTCAGGAACGGCCGTTTACGAAAAAAAGTCATGGTTAACTGCCATCTGGTGCAATTCGGCGCTTCATGAAAACCGCCACATTTTGCTTGGGCTCGTAATCTTCGTTGGTGTAGTAGGAAAGATCGACGCCTTCCAGCTTAAAGCCCAGACTGCGGTAAAAGCGGATGGCGGGCACATTGTGGCTTTGTGTTTCGCAGACGAGGGCGCGTAATTTATGGGAAACGGCCGTTTCCACCAATTTCTCCATCAACAGCCGCCCCACACCCTGCCGCTGAAAAGCTGGGGCTACGTGAAAATCCCACACCCACAACGTCTGGTTCCAGGTTTGCGGTTCGGCGATGGCCACGCCCGCCAACTGCCCATCGGCCACCGCCACAAAACAGCAGCCGTTGCCCACCAGCTTGGCGTACCGCGCCATCTCCTCATCATCAATGCCGCCGTAGGAGATATCCACAGCCTCCGGCAAGGAAACCAGCTTTAACCGAAAAACGGTTTCTTCGGCTGTTTCCTGATATTCAATACTGTATTTTTCGCTGGCCGTGTAGCCCAAAATAATGTCGTGTAATTGGGGCAACTGGCTCAAAGTTAAAGGTACTAGCTTCATCATTTTTACCTGGAAGGGGTGACTGTCACCGTTGCCAGCACCGCTTTGTCGTCAATTTGACGGCCGTTTTCATCCAGCAGAGGCAGCCGCCACCCTTCAGCCTGCACCCACAAGCCGGTGGTGACAGGATAGCTCCCCGCCGGCGCATCGGCGGGAATGGTGAGGAAAAACTCGTCCCGCACGTATTTGTCCAATGGCCAACGGCGGGTGGGATAATCGCCTGGATTCAGATGATCAGCCTGGGCAAGCAGACTGCCATCGGGCCGCAAAACGTGCAGGAACGATTGGTAGTTGATGTCCAGCGGCTGCTGAGCCTTCCAGTAAACATGCACCGTGATTGTATCACCCGGCTGCGCTTCCTCTTGAGAAAGGTCAATGCCGATAAGCACAATTTGACCGCCAAAATCGGCAAACGTGTCAATCTGGGCTGGTTCAACCGTCCAGCCGGTGGAGTTAAAATGCAAAATGTGGCTGGGCTGGAGAATGAGGGTGGTAACGGCCGTTACCGCCCCAATCGTCCCCACCGCCCACTTATCCAAACCGGTCCATGAGCTTTGCGTGGTAGGGTTGGCGCGATTGCCCAATCGCCAGGCCACAAAAAGCGTGAGGAGGAGGGAAACGGCCGTTACCACCCAGGCCATCGTGCGGGCAGGCGTGCTGCCAAAACGAACCTCAACTTCATGCTCCCCAGCGGGCACCTTCACCACAATGAACCCTTCCGGTAAACCAAGCTCCGTCTCGGCTGGCGCACCGTCTACCGTGACGTGCCAGCCAGGGAAATCAAAAATGAAGAGGCGCAGACGAAATTTCTCCGGCGCGTTGATTTGGTAGCGAATGTGCAGCGGCGTGATATTTTCCGTCTCGACAGTTACCCCAGCTGGCAATGCTGGCCGATTCACCCGATCCAGCGGCTGGTTGGTGAAGAAACCTTCCACCAGCGCCTCCTGGCGGCGCGGCACGGCGTCCACAGTCGCAGGCACGTAATCTGAGGTAGAGGTGGTGCCCAACCAGCGGCCTTTCAGCTCGATAAGCGTCAGGCGCAGGCGATTCACCTCGCCGAAATCGGGCCAGGGGGCGGGCTGGCTCAGCGGCAACGACAGCAGCAAAGGCAAGGCCAGAGCCACAACGGTGATCCAGTTGGCAAATTTGGGCATACGTTGGAGGGAAACGGCCGTTCCCGCCCCCGCCAGCACCGCCAACATAATCACCGTGCCACCCAACATGCGCCAGGGAAACTGGAAAAAGGGCAAAATCGGCGTCGCTTCCCACAAAAATTTGGATTGCGGCAGCTGCATAAAAACCAGCACCGCAAACGCCACCGCAAAAAAAAGTTGATGCCCCGCCTGGGTCATGCGCCGCCGCAGCAGCAAGAACAGACCCACGCCACCCAGCAACCATTGCGCCACGCCCAGGTTAAAGCGGAAAACAGGCTCCGTCGCCCCCCAATCAATCCGGCCAGAAAAGGCAAACAGCTCGCGCAAGGACAAGAAGTGGGTGCGAAAATCGTAGTTGTCGTTATTGCCAATGAGGGTGTTTAGGGTGACGGCGTTGCGCTCCAAAATGACGGGCAGCCAGAAAAAGGCAGCCAAGCCCAGCCCCAGCAGCAGGATGCCACCCACGCCACGTGCTTTGCGTAAAGCGGCCGTTCGCCCCTCCGCCAACCACAATTCAGCCACGCGCCACGCCACCCAGGCGGCCAGCAGGCCAAAAAAGAGCAGGGCCATCAGGTTGTGGGTGAGAATCACGGCGGCGACGGTGAGAACGGCCGTACTCCAGCGCCACCCCGTCTGCTCCCGCCAAAAGCGGTCCACGCACCACAACGCCAGCGGGAACACGCCAAAGCTAAACGATTCCGGCACCGCGCCACGCACGTGCGGGTCCACATATTGGATGTAGGGCGCGTAGAGGAAAACGGCCGCTGCCACATACCCCCCAACGCGCCCCCAGTTGTCTCGCACAAAGCCGTACAGCCCCAGCGCCCCCAGCCAAAAGCCCAAAATCAGCACAAATTTGATGCCCGCCACCGGCCCCAACTTCGGCATCAGATCAATAATCAGGCCAATGTAGTAGGTCAGCGGGGCGTAGTAGTTGAAGATGGGGTAGCCGTAGCCGTGGTAAAAATCGGGCGCCCAACGCGGATAAAATTCGCCGCTGCGCACCAGGTAACTCAGCTCCATCAGGCGAAAGATGTGCAGCTCGGTGTCCGTTTCTTGCGGCAGGCTGGCACGGGCCACCAGCGGCCAGATGGCTACCAGGCTCAGCAGCAACACCACGGCAAAACCAGGATCAATCTGGCGCAGACGGTTCAGCAAGCGGCTCATGGCGCGGCAACCACCTCCACAGGAATCAAAATGCGATCCGCCAGGGGATTGCCAGCAGCGTCCAGCAACAGCCAGCGGGCACCTGTCTCGCGGCGATACAAGCCCAATTGCAGCCAATATTGCCCCGGCGGCAGGCTGGCATCCAGGCTCAAATGGTGAACCTGCGTAAAAATATCGCCGACGCGCCAGGTGTGCGGCGGATAGCCGAGGCCATCCTGCTGGGCCACAATCTGGCCGCTGGCATCGAGCAAATGGGCAAAAGTGGCCAGCGAAGCTGGCTTGCCATCCGTTTCCACCTGCCAGATAGAAAGGGCCGTAAACGTTGCGCCAGCCTGGGCTTTGTCGGTGGTAGGGGTGATGGTTTGCAGGGTGAGACGGCCGTTGTCTTCCCCCTGAAACAGTGCCGGGAAGCTGGCTTGCAGCGGTGGCTCGCCACCCTCACCCGCCCAGGATGCTCCCGGCGCGATGGCCCAAAACGGGGCAGCATCAGCCAGTGCAAAATCGGGCTGCTGGAAGGCGTAGACGGCAAATTCGGCCGTTTGGGTGATCGGTTCGGTGGGAATGTGCCAGAAGGCGCGAATATCCTCATCAATCCAGCGATCGGTGGCCACGATGAGACGCCCGTTTGTCACCCCAGCAGGCAGCACCATCGCCTGCCCCGAATCTACCCAGCGAATCGGGAAATCGTCCCGATCCAGACTGACCTCGACCACATACGGCGCGGCATCTTCCAGATTGGCGCTGCTGATGACGGCGGGCGCGCTGCTAGGATCAAACTCCAAATACTTGGCAATGGCAGCCACGTTGCGCCCCAGCGGAGCGACCGTGCCAGGATGGTTGGGCCAGGTGGTGAAATAATCTTCCCAGGTGGCAGCAGTGGTGAGGCTCAGGGCGAGGAGGAGAATGAGGAGGGGAACGGCCGTTGGCCAGTTATCGGTAATCGGTGAGCGGTGAACAGTTTTCGGGCGGCGCAGTTTGACCAGCTCTACAAACGGCAGCGCGGCGATGATGGCCATGGGGGTTTGGGCGGCGACCATGCGGTTGAAGTTGGGGGCGCTGAGGGTGAGAACCGTCGGAGCCAACATCACCAGCAGCCAGAGCAGCAAAAACATGGGCAGCGGCTGCCGCCAGCGCCACAGGGCAATGAGCAGCCCCGCGTAAAAAAACAGTCCTGTCCAGGCAGGCACAAAAATGGGTCGGTCGGGCACATTGTACGATTCCAGCGGGTCGCCGCTGATGGTGAATACTTTGGCGGTGGCTGCCAGATTTTGCAGCACTGGGTGCGGATTGCCGTCCAGCAATTGGGTCAACGGCTCGATGGTGAACGCCCGCTCGCCTGATTCAAGCCCCTTATTTTGCTGCAAAATGACGACCAGCGGCAGTGTTACCAGCAGGGCCACCCCGCCCCACAGGACCAGCGCCGTCACCCGTCGCCGCAGCGTCGCCCGATGAAACAGCCAGAGGTAAGCAAAAAAGGCGACAAAGATGAAGGGCATAAAGCGGGCGGGCTGGTAGGTGTACAGCGTCAGTCCTAATAAAAATCCGGCCAGGGCAAAGCGCCGCTTGGCAACCGGCTGATTCTCATCGTCGCCCCAGGCCCACCAGAAGGCCCACACCGCTAGACCAAAAACAAACGGCAGCGAAATGTGGCGTACGCCAAAACGGCTGGCGGAAAGCGGCCAGTAAAGCAGGCTGAGCCAGGCGACGGAAATCCAGGCAGGGAGACGGCCGTACCACCGCCGCACAAACAAATACGTCACCAGCAGCAATCCCATGCCGCAAATCACCGCCGAAACGCGCAGCGCCAGCGGGTTGTAAGGCACAATTTGCAGCACGAGGGCCACCAGGTAGTAGTACAACGCCTCGCGCCCCCAGCCTTCGGTGGTGTAAATGGGGCGGGCACCATTCACAATGTTTAGCGCCTGCCGCAGATCAATCGCTTCGTCAAAATGAAAACCGGGGGGAACGGCCGTTAAATGCCACAACCGCAAAAAGAGCGCCCCCGCCAACAGCAGCAGCAGCAAAACCAGCTCCAGCCAAAGCGGCACGGTCCAGGCAGGCGCGGGGGCAGATGGTGGTTGGGCGGTTCGCAGCATCGGTTCCTTTTACTCTTCCTCGATAGGCGTCAGGGGCAGCAGCAGCCGGTCGCCCGCGCCGTTGGGCAGCGTGAGGCGCGTCTGGCTGTCCGGGTAGTACAGGCCCACGTTGAGCCAGCGGGTATTTTCCGGCAGATTGGCCGGAAGCGCCAACTCGTGCAGCTGAATGAGCACATCGCCCGCTTGCAACGTCTCGCTGGCCGCACCCAGGCCATCAAACTGGGCCACAATCGTGCCGTCCGGGGCCAGCAGGTGCATGAAGATGGCCAATCGCTGCGCCGGGGCTTGTTCAAACCGCCAAACGGTCATCATCTTCATTGTTTGGCCTGGCTGGGCAGGTTTCAGAATTTGCCAACCGAGGAAGGAAACGGCCGTATCCAACGTCACGGGCAGGGTCACAGTCTGGGTTTCATCTGGCGTGGGAACCAGCACGGGGCTGGTGTAGGCCAGATTGCTGGTTTGCTCGGTGAGAAATTGGGGCAGAACGGCCGTTGCCGACAGTTGGTAAGCGCGGACGGGGGTGTTGGAAACGGCCGTAAACGTCTGCCACGGTGCTTGGTTTGCCAACAATGTTTCCCGCAAAAATGGGTCGATGGACTGGCTATCCGGCAGCAGCAGCACGCTATTTTCTGAAGCCAGCAGCAGGGCTTGCTGCGCATCAAACCAGCGCGGCTGCAAATCGTTGGTGTGCAGCTGGTTGGCAATAAATTCGCCCGACACATCAGCCAGCGCCAGACCAGACAGCAGCAAATTGACCGGCGGCGCATCCGCATCCAGCAAGCGCGGCACCTCGTAGACGTAAATCGAGTTGCCAATTACCGCTTCGGGCGTCTGGCTGCGGAACCAGGCGAGCGTATCGGGATTTTCTTCAAAACGCGCCCCTACCAGATTGGCCGCGCTGATGGCGTACGTTCCCGGCAGCGGATAGTCTGGGTGGAACGGCCACTGCTCTGGGATGCCACGCGGTGGCCAGGCGGGAATCGGCTGATAGCGGATGCCAAACTGCTCCGGCGGCGTGGTGCCGAAGTAGCTCAGGTACACCTTCTCACCCTCCAAGTAATCGGCCAAACCCGGTAAATCCTGCCCCCAATCCAGGTCAGATACGACCAGATGGTTGAGGCCGTTGCGTGGGCCGCCCGCCAGCTCGTTGAAGTAGGTGAGGTAGTATGGGTAGATGTCCCAGGAAGCCACGATGAGCCAACCAAGCAGGGCCAGACCCGCCACTATTTGCCAACGCTGTTTGGCGACGAGAACGGCCGTTCCACCCCATACGTACAAAAAGGGCAGAACGGGCAAAATGTGCCGGTAGCCGATGTTCAGCGAACTGGTGAGTGAGGTGGCATAATAAACCGCAGGCACCAGCCAAAGCGATACCTCGGCCAGCCAGCCGCGCCGCAGCAAGGCAATCAATCCGGCAAGAGCCAACAGCAGCACGGGCAGCGGCGTTTTGAAGAGCAGGGCCACCACAAAAAAGGCCACCTTGCCGCCACGGTACACCTCGCCGTTCAGGTAAGCCAAGTCCTGGCGGTCCAGCCGGGCCAGCAAATCCTGGAATTCGGCCCAATGGTACGGCGCAGGGCCAGACACATTCAGCCAGGGCAGCGGCCCCCAGGCAAAGCCGTACACGGCCCAGATAGTCAACAGACTCAACAACCCAAGCGCAATCAATTGACCAAACCAAGACCAGGCTTTTTCTCGCAATTGCTGGCGCTGATGCAGATGGGCAAGGGTGATCAAAAAGAGAATTGGGTAGAGGATGAGGGCGGGAAATCCGGCCGTTTGGGCCAGACCCAGGACAAAGCCTGCCAGCAACAGACGCGGCCAGGCCGATTTTTGCAGGTAGCGCCACCAGGTGTACACGGACAGAAAGATGAGTGTGCTTTGGCCGACATCTGGGGTGACCAAACGGCCGTGTGCCAGCCAGTTTGGATCAAAAACAACCAGAGTCATGGCGACAAGTCCCGCCATCGTGCCAAACTTTTGCCGGGTCCAGGCAAAAACGGCCGTTGTCAGCAGCAATGACAACGCCATCACGGGCAATCGCGCCAGAAAATAAATCTTGGCGGCAATGACGGCATTGGCCTCCCACATAAAATTGCGGGCGTACACATGAAAATCGCCCGCCGCCAGCGCCGGGGAATCAAGCGGCAGCTGCACATCGTTCAGCAGCAGCAACGGCATAGCCGCCAATGAATCCAGCAAAATCGGATGGCGCAGCGTCAGGTTGGTATTGCCACTTTTCAGGTAGGTGTAGCCCCTGGAAATGTACTCAAACTCATCGTAGGTGCCAGATGTAACGCGAATAGAGCTGAGGCTTGCTCCCAACAAAAGCAGCAGCAAAACCACAGGCAAAAGCCGGGTCAGCAGCAGGTTTCTGAGGGGTGAGGAAGCATTGTTCATGGCACAACGTAGGGGAATAATTACGGCCGTTTGCCAGTATAGAGTGAGCCAGATTTCGTCATGAGGCCTGCGTTTTTGCCACCAGCGTCGCTTCTGGCTGCTGCAGCCCTTTCCAGATGATGATTGTTACGGCCGTAATCAATAAAGCGATGACCACCACCATCATGTAAAAAGCAACAGGAAAATTTTCGATTGGCCATTTGTAATAATCGGCCACCACGGCCAAAGCGCCAAACAAAAAGTAAATCCAGTGCAGCCGGTATTTTGCCAGCAGTGGGGCCATGGAAAAGGCCAGCATAGAAAAGTAACCGGTGTGCAGCTTGGGAGTGAGCAGAAGGATAACTGCCAATAAAATTGTTAAATCTTCTACCATGCCGATGCGTTTCCAGGCAATGAACAGCAGGGTGATTCCCACACCCACCACAAATAGAACCGACGGCCACTGCAAACCGATGAGCTGCGTTCCTTCATGAAATTTGTTCCACAAGGCAACCAAACTCACGCCACCAAACTGGAAGGGATGTTCACCCTCTTGCTGGGAGAAGTCCCAAAACATGGCGGCACGGCCAGCGAGAAGGAGGAAGGGGGATACGGCCGTAAAAAACACCACCGCCGGAATCACCAGATACTGCCACTTGCGACTGTGCAAAAAAGCCACTGGCAAGATGATCCCCCCGGTGAGCTTCACCAACACGGCGAGTCCCATAGAAACGGCCGCAGACAAATGTTTGCGCTTCAAAAAGAGCAACAGCGCCACGCCAATAAAGAACACAACAACAGATTCGTCCTGGCGGCGTAAAATTGTATTGCCAAAGGTGAGCGGATTGAGGAGAAAGAATACGGCCGTCCAAAACCCTTCGCGCCTGGTCTCTGCCATGTACAACAGCACCAATGCGCCAAAATAGTTAAACAAAGAAAAGTACACCATAAACGACAACGTCGCCCATGGATTTACATGGCCTAACCTACCAGCCAAATAAGCAGGCGGAATTAGCAAAAAATTGGTGAGGGGCGGTGTTGTGGTGAAGACATCCTTGTAAAGTAACCCACCAGAGAGGATAGTTTCTGCTCGTGCAATCCAGGGATCAGCAAAACGGGGGGCATCAACCGTACCGTAATATCCAGCAGGCCAATGAACAAGATATGCCAACGCTAAATAAAGCAGCACAAGAACAAAAGAGACGATTAATAGCTTACTCTCATACCCCGTCAACAACTTTTGAGCAGCTTTAAATTTTTTCATCTTTAAGCTTGAACAAAACAAAAAGTAGATGGCCAAGCTAATGCTTGACCATCTACTCTTCACATAGAATTAATTAAACTCTAACGTTTAATAACCCGATACCAATCTACATGTGGCTCGGCACCCAAATATTCATCTGAAGAAGCCATAATGCCAAAGTATGGGCTATTATTTACATAAGACCCATCTACGGCAGAAGCAACTTTCTGACCATTCAGGTATACACGAATAGACCCATCAGGATCTACTTCAACCCGCCAAACATTGTACCCTTTAGAATCCCCGACAGAAATATCCCGGAAGTCTACCAAACTCACCCCACGGCCGATATTATCCAAGTCATCATTGTAATCAATTCGCTTTAGCTGAACGCGGAAACTATTTTGCGGCCCATACCATACAACCAGGAAACGGTAATAATGAGTGAAACAATTTTCGAGGCTGGCGCTGGGGCAAGGCTGTCCATTCCAGTTCCCGCCAAAAACAATTCCATAACCGTGAAGGTTATCTACAGTAGGGTCAAACTTTATGCTAGTCTCAATAGCATAGGGTGGCTTGGGTGCCTGAGCCAGGGGAGACGCAAGGGCATAGTCCCAGCGGCCGCCAATCTTGACAACAAACTCACCATTTTCATAGTAAGATGAATTTTCCGTGTCATCAGTATCTTGCTGGCGAATAGCCCACCCAGAATTGGGATTCGACATATCATCAAGGTAATTTCCAACTGTACATTCAACATTTGACCAGCCACTCGCTTGTGTACCGACAAATGCTCTTACGCGATAACAATAAATATTCTCAGTTGAAAGTGCGTAAGTAAAATCGTACGTCATCGCGTTACCCACATTAAAAACTACGGGATCAGCAAAATCTGGCGTATTAGCCTCTTGAATTTGATAGGACGTCACATTTGTGACTGGCTCGTTCCAGGTTAAGGTCCAGCTATTGCCGCTAGCGGTTGGCCCTTGCACAGGATCGAGTGTAGGCGCTGGGACAGATTTACCGATCACAGGCATTATTTGAGCAAAAGAATCAACAATCGTAATGCTTGCTGCACGAGTAATTAACACACCAGTACCGGAAATGTTAATCGTATTTTCAATGACATCATTGACCATGGCTGTGTCTGTTACCGTTGCAGCGTAGCGCAATGACACAGACCCTAAACTTTCCACATTACCTGTCCAGGTGATTACATTGCCGGAATCACCAAAGCCGATTGTGGTGGCATTTGTTTCGTTGGAAGCAAATGAATTGGCCTGATACGTCACTTCTGCGGGCAAAGTATCAGTAAAGACGACACCGTTTACGGCCGTATCCCCACTATTACTTATGACAGCCGTGTATTGCACACTGCCTCCGGCAACTGTACTGCTTTTGTCTACAGACAATGAAGAGTCGCTCAAATCTGCGGCCGTTACACCTGCCATCATTACCTGCACCATAGCCAGGCTAACAGCAAGTACCATAAACAAGCAGACCATCACGATTGACACACGAAATTTTTGAAGCATATAGATTTCCTCCGAAGCTCCTTTAAGGTTCTATTTTCTTTTCCATACGATGAAAAATTACAACAGTACAGGATTCTATCTTTAGATTAACATTCGTCAACAGCGCCGAGGACAAGCCAAAACCAAGTAAACGCATCGCCATGCTTAAACGCCTTACCAGCCTTGCCCTATAAAATTGTACCGACTCCACTTATCCGCTATCATTTGCCCCACACGGATGCTGCAAAAAGAAGTGTGAGCTTTGTGGCAAAATCTATGAGGCAGTTCATGAGCAATTCTGATCAAAATAATGATTTTTTCACCATCCTGGGCGGCGAGCTAAAACAAGTTTGGCAAGATTTGGGCAATGCATGGCGGCAAACGGCCGTTTCCCTGCGAAATGGTTTGCGAAAACTGCGACACGCGCAAATTGATTACGTTGTCATAGAAATTGGCGGCTCCTTGCCCGAACGCGCCGAGCCACCACGCAGCTTCATTGAGCGGCAGTTGCCCCTGCCAGAGCCTGCGCTCAGCATTGAGCAGATCAGCCAGCGCCTGACGCGTATTGCCGAAGCCGACAATGTGCACGGCTTGCTGCTCATTTGCAACGGCATCGCCAGCGGCTCCGCCACCATCCAAAATTTGCGGCGAGCCATGGAGCGGCTAAAAGCAGCAGGCAAGACGGTGGTGGTGTACACCCCCTACCTGGATTTGCGTCATTACTACTTGGCCACCGCCGCCGACCGCATCATTGTGCCGCCGTCAGCGACGTTTGAGGCTTACGGCCTGCATTCAGAAGTCACCTTTTTAAAGCCCGCGCTGGAAAAAGTAGGCATTGGCGTGGAAGCGGTGCAAATTTCGCCGTACAAATCCGCACCCAATACATTCATCAAAGAAGATATCACACCAGAGCAGCAGGAGCAGATTACCTGGCTGCTGGATGATTTGTACGACCAGATTACGGCCGCTTTTGCCAACGGCCGTTCTCTCACCCAGCAACAAATTCAAGCGCTTATGAACCAGGTGCCCATGACCGCTGAAGCCGCGCTCGCCGCTGGATTGGTAGACGATGTCGCTTACCAGGATGAGCTGGAATCCTTACTGGCAATTCGTGAAGAACAGGACAAACCACCCACCGAAACTGAAGCTGAAGAAAAGGCCAAACCCCCTGAAAACGAAGAGAATGCAACAGTGAAAACAAGCGAAGCAACAAAGGGCCCCAAAGCTACCCTCCTCGATTGGGATAAGGCCAGCAACCTGCTCACCGAAAAAGCGCGGCAACGCAGCCGCAAATTTATCGGTGTGATCAGCCTGGAAGGCTCGATTATGATGGGCAGCAGCCAAAATCCACCCATAGATCTGCCCATCCCCCTCATTGGCGGGGCAACGGCAGGCGAACAAACATTGGTCTACCTGCTGCGCCGCGCCGAGCAGCTAGACGACATGGCAGGCCTCATCTTCCACGTGGATTCCCCCGGTGGCTCCGCCCTCGCCTCCGATTTGATTGGTCGGGAGATTCAGCGGATCAGCCAAAAGAAGCCAGTGCTGGTGTACATGGGCAATACGGCCGCTTCTGGCGGTTATTACGTCAGTGCCCACGCCAACCACATCATGAGCCAGGCGCTCACCATCACTGGCTCAATTGGCGTTTTTTCACTGCGGCTGCACAACCAGGAACTGTACAACAAGATTGGCGTCAACCGCGTCGGGTTAGATCGCGGCAATCGAGCCAATTTGTACAACGGCATGGCACCGCTAACAGAAGAGGAAAGAGACGCGTTCCACGACTCCATTGTAGAAATGTACCAACAGTTTAAGCAGGTGGTAGCCGCCGGGCGCAATTTACCCTACGACGAACTGGATGAGATTTGCAACGGCCGTGTTTGGACAGGCCGCCAGGCATTGAAACACAAACTAGTAGACAGCCACGGCGACTTTACCGACGCCGTACACACACTCGCCAACCTGGCCGAACTGCCCGACCCCGCCAGCCACGACATCCCCGTGGTGAACTTGTTCGCCAAACACACCCGCTACCTCACGCCCCAGCCGTTCGAGATGGCGGAAACGGTGGGCAAACTGCTGGCCCCAGAGCGCCTGACAGCCTTCAACAACAAACCACTTTTCCTGCTGCCCTACTCGATTAAGGTTTAGGGGATTCGTAAGCCTTCACGTATAACGCACTTATGCCCGCACGAGGGCGCTTTGCGCCCTGTGCGGGGGATTTTAAGGTTTTTTCAGCTTTGGGATGGGGAACCCATCCCAAAGCTGAAAAAACCCACCCCATACTAGCGTCGCCAGGCGCAAAGCGCCGAGGCGACGCCCCAAGTTGCTGCCAAATGGGCACAGCTTGTTAAAAAAGGATTTTTTACCGTGAACAACCAACCGTACGATGTTATTTTTGTGGGCGCGGGGGTGATGGGCTGCGCCATTGCCACCAACCTGCTGCGCCGCGACAGCCAGCTCAAAATCGCCCTCATCGAGAAAGATTTGAGCTACGAATTCTCCTCCACCGTTTTGTCCGATGGCAACAGCCGGGTACAGTTCAATGTGAAGGAAAACATCCAGATGTCGCTGTATGCCCTGGAGGTGCTGAAAACCTTCGCCGAGGATATGGCGGTGGACGGCGAAAAGCCGGAAATCGGGTTCCGGCAGCAGGGCAATTTGTTCCTCACCGATGAGGTAGGGCGAGCCGAGGTGCAAGCGGGCCTGGCGTTGCAGCAAAGCTTGGGCGGCGAGGTGGCTTGGCTGACGCCAGCGGAAGCAAAAGCGATCTACCCGCTGCTCAACATCGAGGATGGATTGTTCGTGGGAGCAACGTTTGGCCGCAAAGATGGCACCATGCTACCCCAGGCGGTGCTGGAGGCGTACAAAAAGAAGGCGGTGGCGCTGGGTGCGGAACTGATTGAGGCGGAGGTTACGGCCGTTCGTCACCAAAACAACCAGGTCACCGGCGTTCAGCTCAAAAATGGGGACGTGCTCAGCGCAGGCGTAGTGGTAAACAGCGCCGGCGGCTGGGGCACCCAAATTGCCCGCACCTGCGGCGTGGAGCTGCCGATGAAGCCGGTGATGCGCCAGGTATATGTGGTGGAAACGGCCGTTCGCCCCGACAAAATCCTGCCCCTGCTGCTGCTCCCCTCCGGCACCTACCTCATCCACGAAGGGCACGGCATCTTCATGACCGCCCATTCTCACCCGGATGACCCCGTCACCACCACTGATTTTAGCTGGCAGCGCCATAAATTCGAGGAGCGCATCTGGCCCGAACTGGCCGAGTTCCTACCCGATTTCGACTCGCTACGGCTCACCGACGGTTGGGCAGGCATTTACGCCGTCAACACCTTCGACGGTAACGCTATTTTGGGCGAATGGCCAGGGCTGCGCGGCTTCTTTTTGGTCAATGGCTTCTCCGGGCACGGCTTCCAGCAGTGCCATGCTGTGGGGCGCTACCTGGCCGAGTGCATTTTGGGCCTGCCACCTGCGCTCGACCTTTCCATTTTCTCTCCACGCCGCATTTTGGAAAATACGCCTGTGTTTGAAAATAAACAAAAGATTATTTAACAAGTAGGCACGCAAACGGCCGTTCTCCCGACGCCAATTTGGGCAGCACTTTTTCCTTGCAAGTTTCCCAACCTCAGAAAATCAATCAATGTTAACCAGGTGATTGATTTTCTGCGTCCAGATAATTTACAATGCCGCGAACTACTTTTCCGCTATTCGGAGGCAACTACAACATGCTACAAAGCTTTGAATGTCCAAACTGTCAGGCCAGGCTGGATTATAATTCCCAATTGCAGGCGCTGACGGTGCGCTGCGACTTTTGCGGCAGCACTGTCATTGTGCCAGACAGCCTGCGCAACACCCGCAGCAACAGCCAGCAATCCCCTGAAGTTTTGGCCCAGGTGGTGAGTTTGGTGGGGAACGGCCGTAAAATTGATGCCATTAAACTATTCCGCGAAACGTTCAACACTGGGCTAAAAGAAGCCAAAGACGTGGTTGATGCCATCGAGCGGCACGAGGATATTCACCTGGGGGGCACCAATTTTCATACAGAATCTGTTATGGTCACCTCATTTACCACCACACCAACCGTCCAAACCAGAAGTGGGCGTGGCGGCTGTGTGGCTATTTTTGCCTTTCTTCTCCTGGTGCTCATCGGTGCGGGCGCTTTCTTTTTCATCTCCTCATCCGCTACCTCGCGACTGGTGGAAGATATTACCGGCATTGCCGAATCGCAACTTGAAACCAACACCGCAGAAGAAGATATTGCCGTCGTTATTTCGACCATTGAAGCGGCCGTTCCTGGCGCACCAGGTGCCAGCACCGATTCTGGCTTTGCTGAAGTTGTTATGCGCGTCGGCGGCGAGGAAGGCACCGGCCCCGGTTTTTTCAACGATACGCGCCGCATTGCCATTGATGGCGACGGCAACATTTACGCAGGCGATTACAGTGGCGGACGTATTCAGGTTTTTGATGAAAACGGAGAATTTATCACCACCTGGAACGCCGGGAAAGATGTGTATCTTTCGGGCATTGCCGCCAACCGCACCGGCACGGTTTTTGTGGTCAAAACCAGCGGCATCGAGATGTTTAACGGGCTAACAGGTGAATTTTTAGGCACGGTAGCCATTCCCGACAGCGATTTTACATTTTTCAGAACGGCCGCTTCTGGTCCCGACGGTAGCATTTACTTTTTTGCCGAAGACAGGCTGGTGCGGCTGGACAACAACGGCAACATCACGCTGGACCTGGCCGATCCGTTTGCCAACATTCCCAACTTTGCCACCACACAGGAAGACGCCGCCATTGATGGCGCGGGCAACATTTACCTGCTGGGCAGCGAAACCATCTACAAGCTCAATCCAGACGGGCAGTTTGTAGACCAGATTGGCAGCAAGGGCGAAGCAGAAGACCAGTTTTATACCTCGCCACGCTCAATTGCGGTTGATGGCCAGGGACGCATCTTTGTGGATGATTTTTGGGGCATAAAAGTGTTTGAAGGAAACGGCCGTTACATCACCATGCTAGAAAACCCTGGCGTCAGCTTCGACATGATGTTCAACGACGACAACGACCTGCTGGTGATGGACCGCAACAGCAACGAACTGCGCAAATACCAACTGAACCAGTAAACAGTCATCGGTGATCCGTAATCGGTAAAAAGCAACAACCCGATTACGGATTACCGTTCACCGATAACCGAATCAATCTCCCGCCTCAGCCTGGGCCTCAATTTCTGTTTCTGGTTCAGGCTCCTTTTCTAGCTCCACTTCTTTAAGCACAATGCGGAAATAGCCTTCGGCATACGGATAGCCAACACGCTTGCCAGATTCGGCCGCCCACTCCCGCATCCGTTCGTCCGGGTCCCAATCACCTAGCTGGCTCACGTGCTTGCGCAGGGCCGCAATTTTGGTGTCAATCGTCTCCGAAATGTCAATGTACATGTTCGCTTCACGCCGCCCAAAGGAGATGTAGACGTAGTTCACTTTGTACGGTTCGTATCCCTCCTCCACCAGTTCAGGAAAGAGCAGTGGCGAATCGCCTGAGGGAAAGACGGCTTCCAGCGCCACCTGCCCTGCGTTGCGGTGGTCTGGGTGGTTAATGTAGCCATCGCTGTAGAAAAACTGCGGATCGCCGCAAACCACCACGTTGGGTTTATACTGCCGGATAAGCCGAACCAGTTTTTTGCGCAATTCAAGCGTGGGTTGGAGACGGCCGTCTGGTTCCCCCATAAACAAACAGCGTGCCACACCAGCAACGTCGGCAGCCTCGCTTTGTTCCCGGCGGCGGATTTCGGCCAATTTTTCGGCCGTCATGCCCTCCTCGCGGCTACCAATGTTGCCATCTGTCAGCACCACGTAGGTGATTTCGCTGCCGTGTTTGGCCCATTTTGCGGCCGTGCCTGCTGAACCAAATTCAATATCATCAGGATGGGCAAAAATAAACATGGCCCGGTCTGGAATATAATCGTTGGCGTTTATCATGCGCTTTTTTCCTCTTCTGGTTGGGGCAATGGAGTGATGGTGAAGCGCCGGAAAGCCTCAGCGTAAGCCAAACCAACCTGCTTACCTACAGTCGCCGCCCGCTCTCGCAGCCGATCCGAATAATCGTTGTCACCGATCTGGCTCTTGTGTTCTTTCAGCGCCAGCAGCTTCGTTTCTAGCGATTCAGACACATCTTCGTAATGGTTTAGCTCTTGATCAGTAGAAACGTACACAAAGTTGACCTTGTGCGGCGTAATGCCTTCCGCTTCAAATTCAGGGTAGAGCAAGCGCATCTCGCAGGTGGGAAAAACAGAGTCCAGCGTTGCCCGCGCCGCCGCCCGATGATCCGGGTGGTTGAGCCGCTCACCCCGGAAAAACATGTTTGGGTCGCCGCACACCACCGCGTTGGGTTTGTGCTGCCGAATGAGCTTCACTAAATCTTTTCGCAATTCCAAAGATGGTTCCAGCGAGCCATCGTCGTAGCCCAAGAAGATACAGTGAGTGGCTCCAGCAACTTTAGCGGCAGCGGCTTGCTCTTCGCGCCGAATGTGGCCAATTTGCCCGCGAGTCATGTTCGGTTCGTGAGAACCGGCGTTACCGTCTGTGATGACGACGTAGGTGTTTTCACAGCCGTGGCGGGCCCATTTTGCGGCCGTTCCTGCCACGCTAAATTCAATATCATCCGGATGGGCAAAAATAAACATTGCCCGATCGGGAACATAGGTATTGGTCATGATTGCTTGTCTGCCTCCAATGTAGTTTATAGGTTGGAATTATACCGGACGCAATTCCGCTTGCGTATGTCCAAAAGGACAGATTCAGCAATTTATTAGGCAGAAAAGGGGTTTTTTCTCATACCAGGTCGCTATAAACATAGCAAACTGGTTGTGCTATACTTATGTCACCCCGAAGCACAAAGCTGGTGCGACCTGCTGGTCGAACGATTATGGTTGATCAGTGACGAATTTTAAGGGCAAAACGAAAGAGATACGGCCGTTCCACATCAATCGCTCCTTTGCTGCACCCCACCTGATGATGCCCCCGGCCTAAAAGAGAGGAATTTCCCTATGACCTGGTTCCAACAGGATGTAGATTCAACCCTTCAAGAATTAAAAAGCGACGCCAAAACTGGCCTCAGCGCCGCCGAAGCAAAAAACAGACTCCACCAATACGGTCTCAATGAACTTGTAGAAAAAGGCACCAAAAGCCCCTGGCTCATTCTGCTCGATCAACTCAAGGACGCCATGGTCATCATTTTGATCATCGCCGCCATCGTTTCTGGCTTTCTAGGCGATCTGAACGATGTTATTGTTATTTTGGCCATCGTCATTTTGAATGCCGCTATCGGGTTTTCACAGGAGTACCGTGCCGAACAGGCTATTGCGGCTCTAAAAAAGCTGGCCGTACCCACTGTCAAGGTACGCCGTGACGGGCAACTGGCAGAAATTTCGGCCCGCGAGTTGGTGCCCGGCGATGTTGTATTGCTAGAGGCAGGCAATCTGGTTCCCGCAGACGGCCGTCTCGTGGAAAGTGTCAACCTCAAAGTAGAAGAAGCTGCCCTCACAGGCGAATCGGAACCAGTTTCCAAAATTATTAACCCCATCGAGAAAAAAGAGCTGCCCATTGGTGACCGCCTAAACATGGTGTTTATGGGCACGGTGATTACCTATGGTCGGGGAACGGCCGTAATCACCGGAACCGGTATGAACACCGAGCTGGGCAACATCGCCGAACTCATTCAGGGTGTGGAGCAAGAGCAAACACCTCTACAGCGCCGCCTAGATGACTTGGGCAAAAAGCTCGCCTGGGTCGCCTTGGCCATTGTTGCAGTGGTGGTGGTGACTGGCTTCCTCTTCCGCGATCGATCCATGGAACTCATTGACACGCTTGAACTCCTCTTCCTGACCGGCATAAGCATGGCCGTCGCCGCCGTGCCCGAAGGTTTGCCCGCCGTCGTCACCATCACCCTGGCGCTTGGCTCCCAACGCATGCTCAAGCGCAACGCCCTCATCCGCAAGCTGCCCGCCGTCGAGACACTCGGCTCAGTCACCGTCATTTGCTCTGACAAAACCGGCACGCTCACCGAAAACAAGATGACCGTCACCGTGCTGGATGTGACCGACCACACTGAAACCATCGAAACCTTGCACGACGCTAAAGGCGCACTCGTCAACGCAGAGCTTAAACCGCACCTGGCCCCTCATCGCCGCGCCCAAAGTTTGCTACTGAAGGCAGGCGCATTATGCAACGATGCAATTTTGCAATATGAAGACGGCGTGGAGCGGGCCATTGGCGACCCCACCGAAGGTGCTCTAGTGGTGGCCGCATCCACCATGGGCTACCGCAAAGAAGAGCTGGATGAACGCTGGCCGCGCATTGCCGAAATTCCGTTCACCTCTGAACGCAAGCGCATGACCACCATCCACGAAGTCAACGTGAATGATGTCGAAACGGATGCTCCCTGGGGCGATTCTGACTACGTCGCTTTTTCAAAAGGGGCGGTAGACAGTCTTCTGGAAATTTCTGATCGGGTCTGGACCGGCAAGCAGGATATTTTTGAACCATTGGATGAAAAGTGGCGCAAACGGATTCTGGATGGCAATGCCAAAATGGCCAGCGAAGGGCAGCGTGTGTTGGCGCTGGCGTTTCGGCCCTTGGACACAGCCGATGAACCGCGCGAAAACAATGCCATCCTGATCGGTTTGGTGGGGATGATCGACCCGCCGCGACCGGAAGTGAAAACGGCCGTTGCCACCGCCAAAGCAGCCGGCATCCGCCCCATCATGATTACCGGCGATCATCCTTTGACAGCCCAAAACATTGCCAAAGATTTGGACATCACCCAAACCGACAAGAACCTGACAGGGTACGAACTGGCCAAAATGGAAGTTCTCGCCCTTGAAGACCACGTTGACGAAATTTCGGTATACGCCCGCGTGTCGCCAGAGCACAAGCTAAACATTGTGGAGGCGCTGCAAGACAAAGGGCACATCGTCGCCATGACAGGTGATGGCGTCAACGATGCTCCTGCTCTCAAACGAGCCGATATCGGCGTGGCGATGGGCATCACCGGCACCGATGTCTCCAAAGAAGCCGCCGATATGGTACTGCTAGACGACAACTTCGCCACCATCGTGTCCGCTATCGAAGAGGGGCGCAAAATCTTCGACAATATCCGCAAATTTGTGAAGTACACCCTCTCCAGCAACACGGGGGAGCTGTTTGTGATGCTTATTGGCCCGTTTTTGGGAATGCCACTGCCGTTGATACCGCTGCAAATCTTGTGGATCAACCTGGTCACCGACGGTCTGCCTGGCCTCGCACTGGCGGTTGAAGACAGCGAACGGGGGATCATGAAACGCTCGCCCTTCCACCCAACAGAAAGCATCTTCAGCCGGGGCATGGGCCAGCAAATTTTGTGGATTGGCTTCTTAATGGGACTGATCTCTTTGGGAATCGGCTACGTTTACTGGCTGCGCGATCCAAATGGTCCCTGGCAAACGATGGTATTCACTACGCTTACACTGGCTCAAATGGGGAATGCCCTGGCAATTCGCTCTAACACTGATTCTATATTCAAGATTGGTTTTTTCTCGAATAGGCTAATGGTGGTAGCAGTTACCATCACTTTTATTCTGCAATTGGCTTTGATTTATGTGCCATTCTTGCAAGGTTTCTTTGAAACAGAAGCGCTATCTTTTGTTGATTTGATGATTGCGCTGCTCACCAGCCTGGTAGTTTTTGTGGCAGTGGAAATCTCCAAGCAGCTAAGAAAATCTAACGAGTAACTGGCGTCGTCCCTTAGCTTATCGCCCTTGCCTCGGCGGAAATGATGTAAATAATAGAATTTCATAAAAGGACACGGGCTTTAGAGCCCGTGTCTTTTTACTTGTAAGCGAATTAACTGGTGTATTCGATGGGCTGGAATACGGCCGTATCAAACTCCCCTACCCGCTCTGGCCCTAATTCGGTAAGAATCGCCTGTACCTCGGCCGCATTTTGGCGCAGCTTGGCAATATTCACGCCCCGGCAAACTGGTGGCAGTGGGCCAAGCCATTGGCGCAGGCGCAGCAACATTTTTATTGCCCCCCGGTAGTTGCCCCGCAGAATTTGGTGATAGGCAATACCCACCTGCAAAATGCCCCGATACAGCTCCCGCGCCGGGCTTTGGTCCTGCTTCCACGCTTCTTCCAAAGCGTCGTGGCATTTGTAATATTCCCCCTGGTTAAAAAGCGCAATGCCTTCTCTGGCCAATTCTGCCAACGGTTCGGCGCAACTCGCGGATAACAGCTTCACATCTGGGATGCGGGCGTATTTTTGCAGCAAGTCTGGCATGGCCGAAGTGAAACGTGACCGCCCAACCACCCAGTTTGCGCCCAGGCTTTTAGCAGCCTGCATTGTTTCTTTATCTTCATGCGGGCCAAACGCAAGGATTGGGATGCGGCGCGTGGCGGGGGACGATTTGAGGATGGGCAGCCAGCGTTGCCAGGGGATTTGCCGATTGGTAAGGTCAAACAACAACAAAGCGGGTCGCCAGGCAGTAATTTGCTCAAACAGCTTGCCTTCGGGGCCGTACAGCGATTCGCCGGGCAGTTCCCGCTGAGTGGGGGAGTGCGGTGTGCCAATGGAAACGGCCGTTTCCACCCACTCAACCCGCCAACCCAGGTAATCCACCACCGTCTGAATCCGCGTCGTAAACATCAAATCAGCTACAAAGGCCACAATCAAGGGAACGTCGTTCAATTCACTCATCACGCAATTGTAGCAAGATTCATACAGGTATAAAAACCTGATGGCTCGCAGCACAGGCAGCAACTTTTACGCATTCTTAACGCTCCCTGGTCTTTTATGGCCTTCACGTCCCATTGAGAAGCCAATACCTGAATTCTATACTTGAACCGTTAAGCCAGGTTCAAGTTCTCAGCCCGGATGGGACAAACGCTTGACCATTGATATAAGGATAATGCTCATGCGGATCAAAATTTCGACCAAACTGATTGCTGTCCTGCTAACCACCTCCCTCTTCCCGCTGATTGTGGCTGGATACATTGGCTACTACAACAGCTTGCGGCTACGCGACATTGCCACAGAGAGCAGTCACAATATTGCTTCGCTGGCAATGGAAGACAGCACTGCCGCCCTCTCGCGCGAAAAAGAACTGGACCTTGCACATCAAACGAGCACCATTGCTCAAGACATCAATGAAATATTGACACGTGTACAAGCAGACACGGCCGAATTAGCGGAATACGCGACCTTTCTTTACAACAATGCGGAAAGTTACGGCCGTTACCCAACCCCCTCCACCTATACCTACGCCGCCAACGGCTCATTTGGCAGCCAGGAACCCAACCAGAATTCCTGGCTTGTTGCCACAACACTCGGCCTGGATGAAAACGGCCAGGTTAGCCAGCCGCTGCTAGACGAAATCCACCTCACAGAATTTATGGATGTGAAATTTCGCAGCATCGCCAACAGCAACCCCTACGCCGTCCAGCTTTATCTAAACACCAGCAGCCAGCTTTCACGCGGGATGCCCTTCATTGATGGCGAATATTTATGGATTGATGCTACCGAACAATTCCCGCCCGACATGGATTTGCCTGAATTCGACTTCTTTTTTCTGGCAGACGCGGCCCACAACCCAGAACGCGAACCGGTGTGGACAGAGTTGTATTGGGACCCGGCGGGGCTCGGCTGGATGGTTTCCAGCATCGCCCCCGTTTACATTGGCGATGAGCTACAGGGCGTCGTGGGTATAGACATCACCCTGGGCAAAATGATTAACGAAATTCTTAACGTGCAGGTTGAAGAAACTGGCTTTGCCTTCCTCATGTCTGATAGCGGCCAGGCCATCGCCTTCCCGGAACGCGCCTCAGACTTTTTAGGCTTTTCTGGCAGCCTGACTGGCGACTTTGGCAACGATGAAGAATTCGCGTTTTTCCTTACCGAAAGCAAAAATGAATCGTTTCTGCAAATTATTCAGGCAATGGTTAGCGGGGAAACTGATATAACCACCTACGCTACCGGAGAAAGCAATCCTGATACCAGTTACTTCTTTTCTTACCATCCTGTAAAAGTTACCAATTGGAGTGTGGGCATTGTGGTGCCAGTGAATGAAGTGATTGCCCCAGCATTGCAAACCAACGCCCAAATTGAGCAAAATTCAGCCGAAACGGCCGTAATCATCGAACAACGCTCCCACAGCTTTCTCAACACTTTCTTGCTCATTTTGGGGGGCATTGTGCTCCTGGTGGTTCCGCTGGCGCTCCTGTTTTCCCGCTCCTTTTTAAACCCAATTCACCAACTCGAAGATGGCACGCGAAAGTTTGGTGCAGGTGAATTGGCCCACCGCATTGCGGTAAATTCTGGCGATGAAATTGAGGATTTGGCCCAAACATTTAACCAGATGGCCAACGATTTGCAGAAAAACATTCAGGAAATTGAAGCAGCCAATACCGAACTGAAGAAGCTAGACGAGCTTAAATCACAATTTATATCAATGGCTTCCCATGAACTGCGCACTCCGCTCATTGCTATCAAAGGGTACGTGGAGCTGCTACAAGATGGCAACGCAGGCCCGGTAAACGAAGAGCAATTACAAATGCTGCGCACCGTCTCGCGCAACACGGTACGGCTGGCGCGCATTGTCACGGAGCTCCTCGATTTATCTCGCATTGAAGAAAATAAGCTGGCACTGCACCCAGAGCCGTTTAACGTGGCAGACTTGCTGGATGAAATTGCCCTGGAGCAAAAGCCAACGATCGATCGTCGCCAGCACACTTTAACGGTAACGGCCGAACCCGACCTACCGCCGCTGGTTGGGGATCGCGATCGGATTAGTCAGGTGCTTATCAACCTGATCGGGAATGCCATTAAGTACACGCCCGATGAGGGCAAAATTGAAGTTCGGGCTTTTATGGACGGTGCCAATCTTCATTTTACGGTAACAGATAATGGTATTGGTATTAAACCTGAGCATCTGGATAAAATTTTTAGTCGGTTCTACTCAGCCAGTGATTTAACCAAACACAAAACCGGCAAGGAATCTTTTTTGGCTGGCGGCACTGGCCTGGGTTTGCCCATTGTGAAGGGCATTGTAGAGGCTCATCACGGCATGGTGTGGGTAGAAAGTGTGTTTGGACAGGGAACTGTTTTCCATGTAACGCTGCCACTGGGTGAGGGAACCTGGGCAGACACGGCCGTTTCCCCCGCAAACGTCTTCAAAGCCACTACCTTTAAAAAGGAAAATGTGAACCAGGCAGCTATATACAGCAATGGCCACACCAAAATTTTGATCATTGATGACGAAACGGCCGCTATTGATGTCACCTCGCGCATGTTAGCTGAAAAATATGATGTCATTTCGGCCAACACCAGCGCCACCGGACTCAAAGCCGCTCTGCAAGAAAAGCCAAATTTAATCTTGCTAGATGCCTGGATGCCCGGTATTTCTGGCTTTGACATCTGCAAAACATTAAAGAGCAACAGCACCACACAACATATTCCGGTCATCATGTTTACGGCCGCAACGCAGCAAGCTGATGAAGCGCGCGCCCAGGCAGCCGAAGCCGATGGTTTTGTGACCAAACCGTTTGACAAGGCTAATCTTATTCAGCTGATTGAAGGATTTAAAATTAATGGTCAACCAAGCTAAGATTTTAGTTGTAGATGATGAAGAAGCAGCTCGTGATTTTGTAAAACGGGTTCTTGAACAAGAGGGGTATACGGTGTTTACGGCCGTTTCTGGCGTAGATGCCCTTGTTTTGCTGGAACAAGAACCAGAGATTGACCTGATCTTGCTAGACATCATGATGCCCGTACTCAATGGCTTTGAGCTGCTAGACATGATCCACGCAAACCCAGCACTGGCAAAGCTGAAAATTATCATGGTCTCCGCGCTTGCCCAAGTAGACGATAAAGTCAAGGCTTTTACCAGCGGTGCCCATGATTACATGGTAAAACCCATTGAAAAAGCAGAGCTGCTGGCGCGGCTGCAAACCCATCTGCGCTTAAAATTTACAGAAGCCAAATTGCATTCTTACAATGCCCAGCTAGAGCAAGAAGTACAAGAGCGCAAGCAGGTAGAGCAAAAAATCAAACCATTGGCAAAAGCTA
Source organism: Ardenticatenaceae bacterium (assembly GCA_020634455.1). Classification (GTDB taxonomy): domain Bacteria; phylum Chloroflexota; class Anaerolineae; order Promineifilales; family Promineifilaceae; genus Leptofilum. Next base: position 1,346,985 of record JACKBQ010000002.1, read on the forward strand.
TCGAGGCAACCTCTGAAGCAATCTTCATTACCGATGCGGCTGGCACCATTGAATATGTGAATTCAGCCTTTACTACCATCACCGGCTGGCCTGCTGACGAAGCCATTGGGCGAAAACCGGATTTTTTGTTTAGTGAGAAAACGCCCGACGATTATTATGAACAAATGTGGCAAACGCTGAAGCAAGGCAAAACCTGGCAAAGTCGCATTCTTAACCGACGCAAAGGGGGCAGTATCCCCCTCAAGCTGGCAAGCCAGATGCAACCAGAAGATAACAATCTTTATTGGGCACAAACCACCAATGCGCCCATTTGGAACGACGAGGGCGCTTTTCTCGGTTACATTGCCATTCAACGAGACATTACGGCCGAAGTTGCACGCGAAAAGCACCAAAGTTTGGCCAAAGAAGCCGCTGAAGTAAAAGCAAAAATCGGGCAAATTCTGCAAACGCAACGGCCGTTGCAGACCCGTTTTGAGGAAACCCTTGATCAGCTAATGGGAATGAAAGGCTTGCACCTGGAAGAGAAGTCAGGGGTTTTTTTGCGCCAGGAAAACAGCAACCAGCTAAACATTTACACAGTACGCGGCAAATTAACACCCGACTTTATTCAAGCAGAACATAGCATACAGATGGGGGAATGTCTCTGTGGACAAGCGGCGGTCAGTGGACAGCTACTTGTGTCCGACAACTGCTTCACAGACCCTCGCCACACTCGCCAACCAGGTGAAACCGTTGCTCACGGCCATTACATCATCCCGATTTTATACATAGATGAGGTGCTGGGCGTTTTGTTTTTGTATACAGAACCCAACCCATCCCGCAATCCGGTACGGCTAGACATGCTGCGCAACGTGGGCGAAATGATGGGATTGGCTCTTAGAAACGAACGTGTCAAAGAAATGCTTAAGCAAGCCAAGAATGTTGCAGAAACGGCCGTTCAGGCCAAAAGCGCCTTTCTAGCCAACATGAGCCATGAAATTCGCACCCCGCTCAACGCCGTCATTGGCATGACCACCCTCCTCAGCGACACGACACTCAGCGACGAGCAAGAAGAGTATGTGCAAACCATCCGCAGCAGCGGCAATGGGCTGCTCGCCGTCATCAATGACATTCTCGACTTCTCAAAAATTGAAGCAGGGCAGCTCAAGCTAGAGGAAACGCCCTTCGACCTGAACCTTTGTCTTGAAGAAGCTTTGGACCTTGTTTCCCCCAATGCAGCCAAAAAACACCTGGAGCTACTTTACTATTTGGAACATGAAGTACCAACGGCCGTACTGGCAGATGTGACCCGTTTACGTCAGGTTTTGGTGAATTTGCTTGGCAATGCTGTCAAATTTACCCACCAAGGCGAAGTTGCTATTTTTGTGAAGTGCCTAAAAACAATTGATGAGAAGACAGTTCTCCATTTTGCCATCAAAGACACGGGCATAGGCATTCCACCGGATAGAATTCACAAACTTTTCCAGGCATTCAGCCAGGCAGACGACTCTACCACGCGGCAATTTGGCGGCACGGGTTTGGGTCTGGTCATCAGTAAAAACCTGGTCAACCTCATGGGAGGGGAAATTTGGGTAGACAGCGAACCTGGACAAGGCTCTACCTTCCAATTCACAATCCAGGTTCGGCCAGCCAACGGCCAAACACGAACCACCGCCCTCCTTAAACCTAGCCTGATGGACAAGCGCATACTAATTGTGGACGACAACGAAACAAATTGCCTCATCCTGTCACGTCAGGCAGAAAAGTTGGGCATGGTGGCGGAAACGGCCGTTTCTGCCGCCCAAGCCATGCAACTCATAGAAACCAGCCCCTCTTTCGATTTGGCTATTTTGGATATGCAAATGCCACAAGTCAACGGCATTGCCCTGGCCCGCCAAATCCGGGCGCATCCAAAACACAGCCAGCTCCCTCTCATCTTGCTTTCTTCAATGGGGACAAAACAGCCAGAAGGGGTAGAACTCAACATTTCCTGGCAGCTCACCAAACCAATCAAACAACAGCAGCTACGCGCAGTTTTGCTGAATGTGGTTGCCCCCAAAACCGTCGAACTAACCAACCAATCTGCCAAACCTATTCCAATAAATCCCAAAACCAGCCAACAAGCACCGCTGCGCATTTTGCTGGCGGAAGACAACATCGTAAACCAAAAGGTAGCGCTGCGCATGTTAGAAAAAATGGGCTACAGCGCCGATGTAGCTGCCAATGGGTACGAAGTCATTGCCGCATTAGAACGCCAGCATTACGATGTGGTGCTGATGGATGTGCAAATGCCAGAAATGGATGGCGTAACGGCAACCGCACACATTCATGCCAGGTGGCCTGTTCACCAACGCCCCCGCATCATTGCTATGACCGCCAACGCCATGGAGGGTGACCGGGAAAATTACCTACAGCTGGGCATGGATGATTACATCAGCAAACCAATTCGGGTTACGTTATTGGAAGAAGCGCTGCAACGAAGTTACGAAACGGCCGTACAAAACAGCATTCAAAAAACAACCTGAGCCAGCCCAAGGCACCAGAGCGCAGGGAATTGCTCGGTGCCACTCACCTCACCATATCCCCTCGGCACAGCATGGACATCGGTCCACATCGAAGCCTCTCTGAGAAGCCTCACGGTTCAAAGCATCCCACTCGGAGCGAAGGCTAATCAGGGCGAGGGAAAATGTGCTGATGCACAATCGTCTTGTCTGGCAGCAGATGGACAAAGTTGAAGCCGGGCGGGTACTCTGGGTTTTCGCGCACGATAGTGTCGTTGGGCCAGGCGGCAAATTGAGAGAAGAGACTGGGAACGGCCGTATACAAAATCCCGTCTCGCATCGTCTGCATTGAATGGTGGATGTGCCCGTAGAACACCCCTCGCAGCCGATTTTTGGCGGGCAGCAGCGCCTGATGCAGTTGCTCGCCATTTATGATCAGCATGTATGCATCCATCCAAATAGAGTTCAGCGGCAAAACCGGAAAATGCAAAAACACGGTGAGCGGAGGCCCACCAGAAATCGCCTCCAACCGCACAAGCTCCATTTGCGCGTCAGACATCACACCATGCGGATCAATCTCATCTGGGCCACGCGCGTCCAACACCAAAAAGCGATATCCCTTCACCTCAAAAGCATACGACAAACTATCTTGGCTATTAGAAAAATCCTGGCGAGGGCCAAATTTCAAGTATCGCTGAATATCTCGTGCGCGGTCATGGTTGCCCGTAGCAAAGTAAATGGGCACGTTCAATTGACTAAAAATCACAGCAGCACGTTCATACGATCGCACATCCGGTTCCGTAACAACATCCCCCGTATGCATCACAAAATCGGGCTTCACGGGCAGGTTGTTGATGATCTCTACGGCCCGCTCAGCACATGGCTGCGATTGATGACCATGCCGACTGTAATCGGCCGTAGGTCCAATGTGCGAATCGCTAATATGAACGAAATAAACAGCTTCAGTCGGTTTATGCATAACATCCAAAAGAAAAAACGGCGCTGAGTGGACTAATCGTACACACCAGCGCCGTATGCGTCAATGTCGAAAGACGGCCGTATCCTCACAAAGCAGGATCAGTGACCAGCCATGATAACGCCACCAATATCAGCCACCAGATGCGAAACCGTGCCGTGCATCAAGTCAAAGAAGCCGGAAGGAGCCACACCAATCCAGATAATGAACAGCAAGAAGGAAAGCATAATCGCCAACTCGCCACCGTTCAAATCGCGCAGCTTTTCGTTGGCCGGGTTATCCAGCGGCCCCATGAAGACCCGTTGGAACATCCACAGCAGGTAAACGGCCGCTAAAATCACACCGGTCGTCGCAAATGCGGTGAAAATCCACGGGCTGGCACCCAAAGAAGATGCGCCCATCGAACCCAGCAAAATGGTGAACTCGCCCACAAAGCCGTTCAAACCGGGCAAACCCATGCTGGAAAGCGTCACAATCAACGTCAAGGCGCTGAACACGGGCATAATCTTCCAGATGCCACCGTACTCTTTAATTTCGCGCGTGTGGCGCTGTTCATACAGCACACCCACAATAAAGAACAACGCACCAGAGCTGATACCGTGGTTCACGCCCTGCAAAATCGCGCCTTGAATACCCTGGTCGTTCAGCGAGAAAATACCCAGCATCACAAAACCCAAATGGCTGATACTGGAATACGCCACCAGCTTCTTCACATCCTTCTGCGCAAACGAAACAATCGCGCCATAGATGATACCGATGATAGCCAACACCGCAATCGGTTGGGCAAAATGAGCCGAAGCTTCCGGGAACAGCGGCAGGTTAAAGCGCACAAAGCCATAGGTACCCATCTTCAGCAAAACGCCTGCCAGAATCACAGAACCGGCTGTGGGTGCTTCCGTGTGCGCATCCGGCAACCAGGAGTGGAACGGGAAAATCGGCACTTTAATGGCAAAAGCAATGGCAAAACCCAGGAACAGCCAGTTCTGCACATCGGCAAATACCTCACGACCCGCAATCAAATCCGGCAGCGAGAAGGTATCGTTGGTGATGCCCATGTACAAAATACCCAGCAGCATCAGCAAAGAGCCAGCCATCGTGTACAGGAAAAACTTGATCGCCGCGTACACCCGGTTTTTGCCGCCCCAAATGCCAATCAAGAAGTACATCGGCACCAGGGTAAACTCCCAGAAGATGTAGAACAGGAACAAATCCTGCGCCAGGAACACGCCCAGCATACCCACTTCCAGCAGCAGCATGAAAATGTAATATTGCCGAACCTGGCTGCTAATCGCGTTCCAGGATGAGGGGATCGCCAACATCATGATGAAAGTTGTCAGCAGCACCATCAAAATGCTAATGCCATCAATGCCCATGTGGTATTCAATGCCCCACGGTTCAATCCAGGAAAAGCGCTCCACCAGTTGCAGGCTCGCTTCACCGGCCTCAAATTGGCCCAAGACCACCAGCGATAGTGCAAAAGTAGCAATGGCGGTGCTGATCGCCACCCATTTCAGCGCGTTATCAGACGCCTTGCGCATGATAAGCAAAGCCACAACGCCTATCAGCGGGAAAAATGTTAGAAGTGATAAAATGCCCATTCTTTCTCCAAAACCAAATCTGCGTAGTTCGCATCCTCAGATGCGAACGTTGGGCATCTGAGGATGCCCACTCCTCGCAGTTTTAAATATTTAGCCAGCAATAACTGGCCACAAGAAGTAAGCCAAAAGAGCCACCGTACCCAGCAAAATGCTCAGCGCGTAGGTACGGGCATAACCAGTTTGCGTCATGCGCAAGCCGCCAGAGAGCCAGCGGGCTACCTGCCCGGCTCCGTTCACCAGGCCATCCACCCCTTGCCGGTCCAAAACGTCGGAGGCAAAGTTGGCAAAACCCACAAACGTGTCGCGGATGATGCGTTCATGCACAAAGTTGTGCCACAAATCCCAATCAATCGTGTAGCCGAGGAAGTCGGCCAGCCGGTTGAACAGCGGGATGATGCCTTTCATGTACAGGGTATCAAACGGCAGCACGGCCATCCACCAGATGGGCGTACGCTGTAATGGATCGGGATCCGTAGCGGAAGACGGCCGTTTGCCATACACCACAAAAAATGCCAGCCCCAACGCAATCAATGCCAATACCGTCGATATCCCAGCTACGCTTGGCGATAACACCACCGGCGTGTGCGGCAAATGAATCACACCTTCCTCTGTCAAATGGAAAGCCTGGATCGAATGCTCCAGCCATCCTTCCAACGCCAGCCAAAGTCCGCCTGGATGATGGTGATTTGCTTCCGCAATGCCGTTGTTCAGGAACGGCAGGTTCAACAAACCGCCCAGGGTTGCCAACACTGCCAATATCATCAAAGGAACTGTCATGGTCGGCGGGCTTTCATGCGCGTGCTCAGCCGCCTCATGACGGGGCTTGCCAAAGAAGACCATTTTGATCTGGCGGCCCATGTAGAAGGCCGTACAGAAAGCCGCAATGCTCAGCAAAATATAAACGATAGTGAAAATTGCCGTTTTCTCATCGCTGCTGGATGCGTGCGCCAAAATTTCATCTTTAGACCAGAAGCCCGCAAAGGGGAAAATACCAGCCAAAGCCAATGTGCCCGCCATGTACGTGCGGAAAGTCCACGGCATTTTGTGCCGCAGTCCACCCATCGTCCGCATATCTTGCGGATCAAACTTGTCGTGGGCATCGTGGTGTCCATGCGAAATGTGGTGATGCCCATGCTCCATCCCGTGAATCACCGAGCCAGAGCCCAGGAACAGCAGCGCCTTAAAGAAGGCGTGGGTAATGAGGTGGAACATCCCGGCCACGTACGCACCCATCCCAATTGCTGCCACCATAAACCCTAGCTGGCTAACCGTGGAATAGGCCAATACTTTCTTGATGTCGTTCTGGGTAAAGGCAATGAGACCGGCGAATACGGCCGTTGCCGCCCCAGTCAATGCCACCAAATCAGGTGACGAAATATTAATGCCCGGAATCACCGCGTGGCTGGCCCGCACAATTTCAAACAGCACGTTGCTGCGCACAATCAGGTAAATACCAGAGGTCACCATCGTCGCCGCGTGAATGAGTGCGGAAACAGGGGTCGGGCCTGCCATCGCGTCTGGCAACCAGACGTACAGCGGAATCTGCGCCGATTTACCAGCCGCACCCATCAAAAACAGCGCCGTAATCGCCGTTAACACGCCGCCCAGGGTGGCTTCAAACGCGCCAAAGTGCACCATGTGGCCGCTTTCAAACATCTCTACTGCGCTGTCAAACACCGGTTGGAACTCCAACGATTTGAAGGTCCAGAAGGTAAGGCTCATGGCCAAAATCATCGCCAAATCACCCACACGGTTGGCCACAAACGCTTTACGGGCCGCATTGGCGTTCATCGTCTCGCCCTTGTCGTTCACCCGGTCGAACCAGAATCCAATCAGCAGGAAGGAGCACAAACCGACGCCTTCCCAGCCGACAAACAGCATCAGGTAGCTATTGCCCGACACCAGGATGAGCATAAAGAAGAGGAATAGGTTCAGGTAGGTGAAAAAGCGAGAGAAGTTGGGGTCGCCATGCATGTAGCCGATGGCGTAAATGTGAATGAGCGAGCCAACACCCGTCACCACCAGCATCATCGTTACGGAGAGGGTGTCAATTTGCATCGCCCACGGCACGTAGAAATCGCCTGCGTGAATCCAGTCGAACAAAACGACGGTTTCAGCATGGAATTCGTGTGCACCCAGGCCGAAGAACATGGTGACAGCAATGGCGAAGGCGCTCAGCGCCATGAGGCTAGCAAACCAGCCAGACCATTTTTCACCAGTTTGCCGGTTGTATTCCACAAAGCGCCGCCCAACCAAACCGTTGAACAAAACGCCAACCAGCGGAAAAACCAGAAGTAGGGGAGCTAGTCCGAAAATTCCCATAAAATGTGTAATTACCTAATTACTAATTGCTTAATTACAAAACTGTAATTGGGCAATTGTGTAATTGAGTAATTTCCTCCTATTAGTCGTCCATCAACCTTTCATCAAGTTGATTTCGTCAATGTTAATGCTCTTCTTGCTGCGGAAAATGGTCACAATCAGCGCCAGACCAACGGCCACTTCGGCAGCGGCCACGGTGATGACAAAGAAGACCAGCACCTGCCCGTCCAGGTCGCCAAGATGACGGGCGAAAGCCACAAAAGCCAGATTGGCGGCGTTGAGCATCATTTCAATTGACATGAAAACAATAATGGCGTTGCGCCGGGTCAACACACCGAGCGCACCCATTGAGAACAAAATGGCACTTAAGGCGATATACCAGTTAACGGTGAGTTCCATAAGGTTATGCCTCTTTCTTCTTCCGGCGGGTGAAAACGGCCACGCCGATAATGGCGGCAAGCAGTAAAATACCGGTGACTTCAAAAGGAAGTACGTAGCCTTCAAACAGGCGAAGTCCCAAAGCAACGGGACTGGCATCAATTACGGCCGTTTCCCCCCCACCTGTACCACCCTGCGTCAACACAATACCAAAACCCACCACTAGCAGCACCACCAACCCAATGGCTACGGCTTGATGATACCGTTCCGTGCCGTGACCACCTGTGATACCTTGCAACTGTTCCGCACCCAAAAGCATGATCACAAACAAAAACAGCACCATGATCGCCCCGGCGTACACCGTAATTTGCACCATCGCGATAAAGGGCGCATTCAAAAGCACATACAGCACCGCAATCGCCGTGAAATTGAGCACCAGCCACAAGGCACTGTGCACCGCATTCTTGCTGCGTAACATCATGGTGGCCGCCGCAATTGAGACAATCGCCATCAAGATAAATACAATAAAAACAGATCCACTTCCCATTCCAGTCGCCTTTCCTTCTCCCCGTAACGCCTACCGAGGGTTCTCCATATCGGGGATGGGCTTATTAAACGTGCCAGGCTCTACAACTTGCGGCGTGGGGTTACCGTTTACCGGCACGTCCACAATCAGCATCTCCTTCGTGTAAATGGCACTCGCCCGATCATAAAAGCTCAATTCGTACTTGTTTTCCAGCACAATCGCCTGCGTCGGGCAGGCATCTTCGCAGTAACCGCAAAAAATGCAGCGCAGCATGTTAATTTCATACGTGCTGGCATACCGTTCACCCGGAGAAAACCGCTTTTCGTCCGTGTTTTCCGACGCTTCCACAAAAATGGCGTCTGCCGGGCAAGCCGCCGCACACAACGAACAGCCAATGCACCGCTCCAGACCATTGTCGTACCGCTTCAGCTCATGCCGCCCCTTAAACCGCGTGCGCGTTGGGCGTTTGATGTCGGGATATTGAATCGTGACCGGGTCACGAAACATATGCTTTAGGGTGGTTGCCATCCCTTTAATGAGTTCACCAATCATAGCTTTCTCCGAAAACCGCTAACCGACACCAAAAAGTTTCAGCAGCGAATCAAAAACACCTTCTTGTTGCAGCACAATAAAGACGGCCACAATGATAAAGTTGAATACCGAAATCGGCAGCAAACGCTTCCAGCCCAGTCCCATCAACTGATCGTAACGGAAGCGGGGGAAGGAGGCACGAATCCAAATCATCATGAAGAGGAAGAAGACAATCTTCAAAATCATGTACAGGAAGCCCAGCCCAGGCAATTGATCCACAAATGGACCCCGATAGCCACCGAAGAACAGCACCGTAATGATCGCGCTAAAGATAATCATTTTCATGTACTCAGCCATGAAGAACATACCAAAACGCATCCCGCTGTACTCCACGTTAAACCCTGCCGACAGTTCCTGTTCAGCCTCCAACAAGTCAAACGGCGCGCGCTGCAATTCGGCCATCATGCCAATAAAGAAGACGATAGCTGCCAGCGGCTGCCGGAACACAAACCAGCCATTGGCCTGGGCAGCCACAATGTCACCCAAATTCATCGAATCGGCCAGCATGATGGGAATCAGCACCGTCAAACCCAACGCCAACTCGTAGCTAATCATCTGTGCCGAAGCGCGAATACCACCCAGGATGGCGTACTTACTGTTGGAAGCCCAGCCAGCCAACACCACGCCGTACACACTAATCGAGGTAATCGCCAGCAAGAAGAGCACCGCCACATTCAAACCGGGAGCGATGGCAAAATACGGGGTAAATTCCGCCCCAAAAATATTAATCTCGCCTGCCCAAGGGATAACCGCCAGCAAAATAATGGCTGGCATCACGGTAATCATCGGAGCCAGGGTGTAGGTAATGCGATCCACCTTGCCGGGCGTCATATCTTCTTTGAAGAACAGCTTCACGGCATCGGCCGCGGGCTGCAAAAAGCCAGCCAACAGCTTGCGCTCTGGGCCACCACCGCGACCGGGCAACGGAATGTAGCCAGCCCGGTTCGGACCCACCCGGTGCTGCAATTTTGCCAGCAGTTTGCGCTCCAGCAGGGTGGTGTAGGCAAACCCGGTAATAATGGCAAATGAGACGATGAACCCTACAATCAAGGCTCGCAGCGCTATTTGTCCTGGTGTCATACTTAAATCCTCTTATTGCTTTAATTCGTCAGTTGGCGCAGCTTTAGCTCTGTTAAACCGGCCTGGTAAGGCACGCCACGCAACAGGGCGACACCTTCTGGCGCATCTTCACTGATGCGCACGGCCGTTTCCACGCCACCACTAGCCACGTCAACCATCACTGTCTCGCCATCCGCTAATTGGAGATTAGCAGCATCTGCAGCATGAACGATCAACGTCGGCTGCGCCAGACGCTCTTTCAGCAAGTCAGTCTGGTTGATGAGCGTGCCTGGGGTGTACAAAGCGGCCGTTCTAACCACAGCCACCTTACCCGGCACCGCCCCGCTCACGTCCGCCACGTCAAAATGGTCCACCGCGCCAGATTCCGCCTGGGCTGCCCACTGCATCCCCAGGCCAACCCGGTTTTCGTAGGCGTTGCCGCCGTAGTACAGGTCATCACCACCCACATCCGGCCACTGCTTTTCTACCTTAGCCAGGGCACGGTAATCCATGCCCTTGTACTGCGGCACTGCTTTGGCCAAATCCCGGAAAACCAGACTGGCGGCAAAGGCTGGCTTCTCCAGCCCCACACGCTCGCCAATCTGGGCCAAAATTTGCCAGTCTGGGCGGGCTTCGCCAACGGGCTGGATAGCGGGATAGTACCGCTGCACCCGACGCTCACCGCTGGTGAAGGTGCCTTCACGCTCGGCCCAGCTTTGGGCAGGCAACACAACGTCGGCTTGTGCGGCCGTTTCCGTCAAAAACAGCTCCTGCACCACCAAAAAGTCCAGCTTGCCCCGGTCCGCCATCAGTCCATCGCCGATGGGGTCGGCCGCCAACACAAACAGTGCTTTTAGCTCACCACTTTGGGCGGCGGCGTAAATATCGCCAGCATTCAGGCCGGGATTGGCGGCGGTTTTGTAGCCCGGCTCCAGCGCCGGATGAATGCCCATGTCCCAGGCACCCTGCGTGTTGTTGTGCGGCCACACCGGAATGAGACCATTATTCAGCCGTCCGGCGTGTGCTTCTTCATTTTTAATCAGCAGCAAATTGGCCAACAGTTTGGCCGCTGCCTCGGTTTCTTCGTAAGTTAGCCCTTCCGCACCGTAAAAAGCGACCACGTTGTTGGCCTGCATAATCACATCGGCGGCGGCTTTAATCGGGCTGTTGTCGGCATCGGCGGTAGCAACTTTGGCATCGTTCACCAGCTGGCGCAGGGTGGCAATTGCCTGCCCTGGCTGGTAATGAATAACATGGCTAGCCTGCTCATCCAGCCGGGTGGGTCGCAAATTCAACATCACCAGCTGTGCGCCGCGCTGGGCCGCTTGCTTCACGCGCAGCCACCAGACCGGCACCTCTTCGTGCAAATCGCTGGCCATCACCACGATGGCATCCCCCTGCCCCAAATTGAGCAGGTTGCTGCCCTGGCTAATGCCCACTTTGGCAACCACATCGCCACCAGCCAGCCGCCGGTTGGCCAGATCAATGTTGTTGCTGCCCAGCCCTTGGCGGATGAGCTTTTGGAAGAGGAACATATCTTCGTTGCTAACACGATCGCCGCTGAGTCCGGCAACGGCCGTTCCACTCTGCTGCAACTTTCCGGCCACGGCATCCAGCGCTTCGTCCCAGCTCACTTCAACCAGCTGACCATTCTTGCGCATCAATGGCTTCTGCAAACGATCCGGCGCATCAGCAAAATGATGGACAAACCGATCTCTATCCGAAATCCAAATCTCGTTCACCTGCTCGTTCTGCCGGGGCATGATCCGCTTAATCACCGAACGGCCGCCAGACTTCGCCTCGCGCCGCGTGCTAAAGGTCATGTTAGAACCAGACGGGCAGTGCGGCGACAGGGTAGCCACGGGCGTCAATTCCCACGGGCGCGCGCCAAAACGAAAATCGGCCGTGGTCAACGCCCCAACCGGACAAATGTCGGTCGTGTTGCCGCTCCAGTAAGAGTCAAACCCCGGGTCAGACATGGTGACAATTTCCAGGCTGCGACCCCGATTGTGGAAGCGAATCACCGGATCATCCACCACTTCTTCCTGGAAGCGCACGCAGCGAGCACATTGAATGCACCGTTCCCGATCCAGGTAAATCAGTTCACCCAGCGGTACGTGCTTTTGCATGTGCAGCTTCAGGCTGTAATCCATCCGGCTGGTGCCCTTGCCATGTTCCATCGTCAGGTTTTGCAGCGGGCATTCGCCCCCCTTGTCGCAGATGGGGCAATCCAGCGGGTGGCTGGTCAGCAAAAATTCGATCACGTCTTCGCGGGCCTTGGTCACCACGTCCGTGGTCGTCCGCACCACCATGCCAGGGCTCACCTGCACCGTGCAGGCCGTTTGCAGCCCCCGGAAATTCACCTGTGGCGTACCGTCTTCGTTCAACACAGGCTGTCCGGTTCCCCGGTCAATCACCGGCAGGCCGATTTCCACCAGGCACATGCGGCACATGCCCACAGGCGTCATTTTGGGATGATAGCAAAATACCGGAATCGGATTTTCAATCATTTTCGCGGCGTCAACCACCAGCATACCTTTAGGCACACTCAGCTCTACGCCGTCAATCGTCAAGGTAACTTGATCACTCATACGTTTCCTCTTCCAGAGGGTTTGTGTAAAAAAATTAGTCGGTGGGGGCGGGAACGGCCGTTTTCGCCTTTTCCCCCTTCTTCCCACTCACTTTCGCTTTATATTCGTTCGCAAAATGCCGATACGTTCCCTTAACCGGGCTGGTGGCAAAATCACCCAGGGCACAAAGGGTTTTGCCGCCAATCTGCCCCGCAACACTCTGCAAAACCTCTAAATCTTTCTCGGTGCCGTGCCCATGATAAATTCGGTGCAGCAGCTTATCCATCCAGAAGGTACCCTCACGACAAGGCGTACACTTTCCGCAGGATTCATGCTTAAAGAAGTGAGACAGCTTCATCGCCACCCACACCATGTCCACCGTTTCATCCATCACCACCACAGAACCGGAGCCCATATCAGAGCCAAATGGTTTTAACCCTTCATAGGTAATCGGCGCATCCAAAGCATCCGCCACAACCACCGGGCCAGAACCGCCAATCGGCAGCAGCGCCTTGAACTTCTTGTCATTCAAAAGGCCACCACCATACTCTTCGCCATAAATCAGGTCACGGTAAAGCATGCCCATGTTCACTTCATACGTGCCAGGGTTTTTAACATGCCCACTCAAGCACATGATTTTGTGCCCAGGGCTTTGTTCGGTTCCCAGTGAGCGGTACCAATCTACTCCATTCAGCAAAATCATTGGCACATTAGCCATTGTTTCTGTGTTATTTACGACGGTTGGCTTGTGATACAGCCCTTCAACGGCCGGGAACGGCGGGCGCGACCACGGCTGACCCAACTCGCCCATCAAAGAGTTCAACAGCGCCGTCTCTTCACCACAAATATAAGCCCCCGCCCCAAAATAGTTAATCATGCGGCAGCTAAAATCGGAGCCAAAAATGTTGTCGCCCAAAATACCAGCTTCATAACAGTCACGGACCGCTTCTTCAATGTGGCGACCAATCCCCATAAACTCGCCGCGCATGTAGTTAAATACAGTCTGTGCGCCAACGGCATAAGCCGCAATCATCGCGCCTTCAATTACCTGATGCGGATTGTGCTCCAGCAAAGCCCGATCCTTAAACGTTCCCATCTCGGACTCATCCGAATTGACCACAATGTATTTGTCACCAGGCGCTTTGGGAATAAAGCTCCACTTTAAACCAGTTGGGAAGCCAGCACCGCCTCGGCCACGTAAACCAGCCGCCTTAACAATATCAATCACTTCGCCTGGCTTGTATTCAGCCAGTACTTTTTTCAAGGCTTCATAGCCACCGTTTGCCTGGTAAACTTCCAGCTTGTGGATATCTTTAATGTCTCGGTGACGCAATAAAAGATGAGCCATTCTCTAACCCCATTCCTAATCTAAAAGTTCAACTTTTGCATTTATCAAAGATGCGTTCGAAACACAAAGTTGAACTTCTTAATGTCACAGTGAAATCACTTCGCAAACGCAGAAATTTGTTCAACGATGGATAGTTCTGGATTCTCAGCGGCGGCTTCAGCCCGCAATCGTGAAATCAGCGCATCGAACTTTGCTTCATCCAGATCCTCTTCAAATTTCAAATTGCATTGCAGCATCGGTGCCCGATCACAAGCGGCTAAACACATCACGGTTTTCAAGGTAAACAACCCGTCATTGGTCGTGCCATCCACCGGAATATCCAGCTTGCGTGAAGCCATTTCCACAAATTCATCCGCTCCGCGCAAAGCGCAAGCCAGATCATTGCAAACCTCCAGCACAAACTTCCCCACCGGCTCCTCGTAATACAAGGTGTAAAACCCGGCCAGCGACAAAACGTGCGTGGGGTCTAAATCCAAAATATCTGCTACCTCGCGCATTGCTTCGCGGCTGGTAAAGCCGTACGCTTCCTGCGCCAAGTGCATAAGTGGTAAAACGGCCGATTTCTTATGCGGAAACCGTGCCAATATTCCTTTCACTTCTTCAGGATACTTTTCTTGAAGCAACATAGTCATCTACCCACCAGGCCACAGAGAGTTTTACGATTACCTACGAAAAAATCTGCGTAATCTGCGTCATCTGTGGTTTTTTGTAAATTTAACGGTCGATTTCGCCCAAAACAATATCAATCGAGCCAATAATCGAAACCAAATCAGCCACAAACAGTCCCTTCGCCATAAACGGCAGCGAAGCCACATGCACATACGACGGCGTGCGGAAATGCACCCGCGCCGGTTTTGGCCCACCGTCGCCACGCAAATAGCAAGCAAACTCACCACGCGGCGACTCAACACTCTGGTACACATAGCCCACCGGCGCGCTAAACCCTTCGGTCCATAGCTTAAAGTGGTGAATCACCGCTTCCATGCTGTGCCCCAACTCGGATCGCGGCGGCGGCACAATTTTGCGGTCATCAATGTTCACCGGGCCGCCGGGCAACCGGTCCATCGCCTGCTGAATGATGCGTAAACTTTGCCACATTTCCGCAATGCGGCAGCGATAACGGGCGTACACATCCCCGTCCGTTTCCACCGGCACATCAAACGCGTAACTTTCGTAGCCGCAGTACGGTTGCGCCTTGCGGATATCCCAATTCACGCCAGAACCGCGCAGGCTGGGCCCTGTTAAGCCCCAGTCCATCGCTTGTTCGGCCGTTACCACCCCAATCCCCTTGGTACGATCCAGGAAAATCGGATTGTTTTTGAGTAACGCTTCGTAATCGGCAATTTTGGCGGGGAAAAAATCCAGGAACTGGCGCACAGCCGGTTCAAACTCTTCCGGTACGTCACGCCACAACCCACCAGGACGGAAGTAGCTCACCATCATGCGCTGGCCAGCTACCATCTCAAACAGGTCCAAAATGTATTCGCGCTCACGGAAGCAGTAAAGGAACACCGACATGGCGGCCAAATCCAATGCGTGTGTGCCGAGCCAGACCAGATGGCTGGAAATGCGGGCCAATTCTGCCAGAATCACCCGAATAACCTGGGCACGGGGCGTCGCTTCCACCCCCAGCAGTTTTTCAACCGCCAAAATGTAGCCTAAATTATTCGACATCGGCGAGAGATAATCCATGCGATCCGTCATCACCAACGCTTTGGTGAAGGTCTTGGATTCCATGCTTTTTTCGACACCTGTGTGCAAAAAGCCGATGTCAGGCGCTAGATTAACAACGGTCTCACCGTCCAGTTCAACCAGCAAGCGCAACACGCCGTGCGTGCTGGGGTGCTGTGGCCCCATGCTGAGGAGCATATGCTCTTCGGCATTTTCAATTTCCATACCGGTGCCAACTTTGGCCCGAAGTTCTTCTACAGTTAACTCTTTTATGGTGTCGCTACCAGAGAGAATGGTCATAATCAGCCTCTTTGTTGCCTAGCTTCGCTTTTTAATCCTTGGCGTATGGCTTCTTGGCGTCAATCTCCTCCCAGTTGAAGGAGAACTGAACTTCTTCATAACCCAGCGGGTAATCCTTGCGCAATGGGTGACCTTGCCAATCTTCCGGCAAGAAGAGGCGGCGCAGGTGTGTGTTTCCCTTAAAACGAATACCCATCAAATCCCACACCTCCATCTCCAGCCAGGAGGCAATTGCCCAAACGGAAGCAATGGTTTCTGGCCCTTCTTCCGGGTCTTCTACCCAGGTACGCAGCCGCAAACGATGGTTTTTGTCGTAAGAATAGAGGTGGTAATTGACAGCAAACCGGGGGAATTCTGGCAAAAAGTCGTCGGCACAAATATCCGACAAAAACTTGTAGCCCAGATCGGGATCGCTCTTCAATAATTGGCAAATACCTTTAACGTGTTTTTTATTGATGTAAAGGGTTTGCTCACCGCGAAAATCATTCGTCTCTTCGATAGCATCCGGGAAAGCAGCTTTAATCTTCTCAACAACCCGTTGATCTGCATTCATGCGTTTTTACTCCAGAGTAAATTCTCTGCTTATTAAGCGTGATCCGTGAGTTTTTCGCCACGAATTTTCTCGTGCAGGGTCATAAAACCGTCGATCAATGCTTCGGGGCGTGGCGGACAGCCAGCCACGTAGACATCTACCGGTACAATTTCATCCACACCTTGCACGATGGCGTAGTTATTAAAAATGCCGCCACAAGAGGCGCAGTCACCCATGGCGATGACCCATTTCGGTTCTGGCATCTGGTCATACAGGCGGCGTACTACAGGGGCCATCTTGCGTGACACACGACCAGCCACGATCATCAGGTCAGATTGACGCGGAGAAGGACGGTTTAGCTCCATCCCAAAGCGGGAAGCATCATAGTGGGATGCTTGCGAGGACATCATTTCAATGGCGCAGCAAGCCAAGCCAAACAGCATGGGCCACATGGCATTGGTGCGCCCCCAGTTAACCAAATCTTCCAAACGCAGGGTGATAACACCCATATCGCCTAATTTTTGTTCTATTCCCATTCAAGAATTCCTTTTTTCCAAACCCAAACGTCACCCAAAATAAACAAAACCATGAAGATACCCATCACGGCTAACCCGTAAAAGCCAAGTTTACGGAAGGTAACAGCCCAAGGAACTAAAAGAATAATATCTACATCAAACAAAATAAAGAGAACCGCAATGCGGTAGAACTTCACCGGCAACCGCCGCTGTGCTTCACCAATGGCCACGATGCCAGATTCGTAAGGAATCATTTTGCTGCGAGCACTTTCTTTGGGCTTTGGGCCCAGATTAAGGGAGAGAACGGGCAGCAACACAGCAAAAAAGAGGGCAACACCGATGAGGACTGCGACGGGGAGGTATTCAATTAAAACAGGATTATTTTCCATATGGTAAGCTACTCATACCTGGGTGATTTAGTATCACTATTTGCTTAATTTTATTGGCTGAAAATCTTTGTAGCGATATGTTTTTTCTTCCCGATTGATCTCTGTGCATTCTATCACAAGCAATATGGGGCGGCAACAAGGGTGCGGCTTTTTTAAGTGCCTACGGCGATAGCTGTGCTACTGGTTTAAAGCTTATTTTATAGCGAAAAGCCCAACGGCCGTTTCCACAACCGCTGGGCTTTGTTCTCTCAAAAACAGAGGGTTAACTCAGATAATCTCGTAGCGCCTTGCTGCGGCTGGGGTGGCGCAATTTGCGCAACGCCTTTGCCTCAATCTGGCGGATGCGCTCGCGGGTGACGCCAAAGCTGCGCCCCACCTCTTCCAGCGTGTGATCCTTGCCGTCATTGAGACCAAAGCGCATTTCCAGCACCTCGCGCTCTCGCTCGCTTAGGAAGCCAAGCACGTTGCGAATTTGCTCCCGCAGCAGCTCCTTGGAGGCTGCATCCACAGGTTCCTGGGCGCTTTCGTCGGGAATAAAGTCGCCGTACTCAGTGGAATCTTCGTTACCCACCGGAGATTCCAGAGACATCGGATCCATCGAAATGCGCTTAATGTCCCGAATTTTGGAGACCGCCTGCTTCCATTTGCGGTTAAGTACGGGGTCAATCGGTTGATCAGCCTTGAGCGCCTGCTTGATGGTTTCTGACTCTTCGGGTGTCAGGTAATCCAGTTCCAACGCTAATTCTTCATCGCTGGGTTCGTGGCCTAGTTTTTGCACCAGGTCGCGCTGGAGTTTGACAATCTTGTTGATGGTTTCAAACATGTGTACCGGAATGCGGATGGTACGCGCCTGGTCGGCGATGGCCCGGCTAACGGCTTGGCGAATCCACCAGGTGGCGTAGGTGCTGAATTTATACCCTTTGGTGTGGTCAAATTTTTCCACCGCGCGGAGCAAACCAACGTTGCCTTCTTGCACCAGATCGAGCAGGTGGATGCCGCGCCCCATGTACCGCTTGGCTACGCTAACAACCAATCGCAAGTTAGCCCCGGTAAGGCTTACTTTGGCCTCCTCAGCCATCTCGTAGATCATGAATTCGTTGTATTTGAGGCCAACCATATCTTCAGAAAGCCATTCCCGGAAGGTGCTCAGGGTGGGGAATTTGACATCGGCTTTGTAGGCAGCAAAGATACGACGAGAAATATCTAATGGTAGCAGGTAAACGGCCGTAAACATGTGGAAACAGCTCTGCGCCAAATCGGTCCAGGCATCATCCTGGCCCCAATTGCCATTATTTAGATATTGGCGCAGGTAAGATTCGTCACGGGTGCGCCAGCCCCGGCGCAGATCACGAGCCTCGTCAATGAAAGCCAGCACATTAATGCCGTCAACACCCAACAATTTTCGCGCCTCTTCCACCACCTGCCAGTTTTCCAAAAGGTTGGTGTAGTTGGCAGCCATCGCCCGAAAATCTACTTCTTCTTCAGAACCAGTGCCATCTTGAGCAACGTCGCTATTGAGCCGATCCAGCACAGTTGCGGCCGTAAGCTGGGTTGAGAGCCAAATTTCCTGATCCGCGGTGAGCAGTGGCACTTGCCCAATCTCTTTAAGGTAGGTGTGTACCGGATCATCCTCAACGGTACCGGTCAGGTAAGAGGTGCTGCTATCTTTTTCATCATCGTCATCTGGATCGCCCAATAAGCGGGAAGGTTCACTAAAATCGTCCAACGTCTCACCATTTTCGGAGACGATGCGAATATTGAGCTTTTGCAGGCGAGCATAAAGCC
The DNA here is from genome assembly GCA_020634455.1 of Ardenticatenaceae bacterium. Lineage (GTDB taxonomy): Bacteria > Chloroflexota > Anaerolineae > Promineifilales > Promineifilaceae > Leptofilum. Next base: position 1,366,025 of record JACKBQ010000002.1, read on the forward strand.
GCTCCGCCTGCTCTTCGTCGGCAGAAGCAAGCAGTGCCTGAACATCGGCCTCGTTAATTTGGCGCGAACGCCGCGCCTGCTTTACCAGGGCTTCGATGTCAATGACTTCTTCTTCTTCATTTTCATCTTCGATATTTTCTTCGAAATCGTTGTCTAATTCAGATAAATCCATTGTCTGTTTTCCTGGCCTCGTTAAGGGATTGTCAAGGAGTTCCGACAGGTTGGGTATAATTTTAGGTTGTTGAGCATAGACGCAAGGTTTAATAACGGCCGTTCATGGCATCTTCGGCGCGGCGGCGGCTGGTGGCCGACATGGAATCTCTAGCCTTGTTGAGCTGTAAGACAGCCAGGGGCAGCTCTTTTAGCTGCTGCGTATAAATGGCTAGAGCCTCGACATCGCCTTCTGTTTGGGCTTCACGAAGCAAATGTTTCACTTCGCTGAGCAACAGCCGCACTTTGGCCAGACGCCAGTCTAGTACAGATAAAACAAGCGTATCGGAAATTCGCTCAAGCTCAGTTTCTGGTGATTGGGGTAATGTCAGCAAGAACTTCAACCGATTTTGAAGCGTCTGCTCTAGACTATCCCACAATTCATCAATCGTGACAACCGGGGAATCAGCGATCAACTGGTACATTTGTCGCATAATGGCGCGATCTTCCGCCATGAGAAAATCGCCGTCTACCACCTGTCCCTGACCACATTCCTGCAATTTTTGGTTCACGCGCACAATGATCTGGGGCGAGCGGATGGCGTGTTGTAAAAAGTCTGCCTGGCGCATGTCTGAAGCGATAGGACTGCCGCTACTGACACCTTTTTTAGGCACGGCCGCCCAGCTGGTTTTGGCGGGTTGTCCACCCGGTTTTTTGGTAGGAACGGCCGTTTCCTCACGTCTCACAGTGCGCTGGGGGGGCTGGGGCAGGCGAATCTGCCGCAAAGCCCGCTCATCAATGCGCAGGGTACGCGCCAACAGCTGCCAGTAATGGTCTCGCTCAATCGGGTCCTGAATATCTTTGATGAGCGGCAGCACTTGTTGGGCAACGGCCGTTTTCGCCTTCGCATCATTCATGTCCAAATCGGCCGTAGCTACCGAAATCACATAAGCCACCACCGGCTTCGCCTGAGCCACCAATTTGGGCCAATCCTCCGGATTTTCCTGAATGATGTTGTCCGGGTCCTTACCTTCTGGCATGGTGATGACGCGGATATCCGCCTGGAGCCGCCCCTCGTGGTGGACCAGGCCGTGCGCGTCGAACTTCACCTCCACATCCCGATCCAGGGTTTCGCGGGCCACCTGCAAGCTGCGTAACGTCGCTTTGGCTCCGGCGGCGTCTGCGTCTAGCGCCAGGATGAACTGCTTGGTGTACCGCTTCAGCATGCGCAGCTGATGTTCCGTGAGCGCCGTGCCCATCTGAGCCACCACATTTTGGAAGCCCGCCTGCCACGCCTGCATCACATCCATGTACCCTTCCACAATCACCGCCTGCCGTGCCTCGCGAATGGCACGTTTGGCGCTATCCAGCCCGTACAGCAGATGGCTTTTGTCGAACAAGTCGGTTTGCGGCGAGTTGAGGTATTTGGGGATGCCATCTTTTTCTAACGTACGCGCACCGAAGCCGACGATACGGCCGTCCACGTCCCGAATTGGAATCATCAGCCGGTTGCGAAAGCGGTCGTACTTGGTGCCCTTGTCTGGATTTTCCGTCAGCAGACCCGCTGCCAGCAGCTCCTGATCGCTGTACCCCTGCATGTTAAAGTGCGAACGGCACGCATCCCAGGAATCCAGGGCAAAGCCAATGGCAAAATGGGCAATCGTGTCCTCATTTAAACTACGCCGCGCCACGTACTGCCGCGCCTCCTCCGCCTGGGGTGCATACAAAAAAAGCTGATTGAAATAATCCGAAGCCGCTTGCAGCAGACCCGCCTGCTTGTTTTGCGCCTTTTGCACTTCCTTGTTGACCGGTTTTTCTTCTTCCAGCGTCACCCCAGCCCGCTGCGCCATGTTTTTTAGCGCTTCTTTGAACTCCCAGCCTTCCTTCTTCATGACGTAAGAGAACAGATCGCCACCTTCGGCACATGCGCCAAAGCAGCGCCACGTTTGCGTTTCTGGGAAGACAAAAAAGGCGGGGGTACGGGTGTTTTGGTGAAAGGGGCAAAAGCCAGCGTAATTTCGCCCTGATCGGCGCAGCGAAACGCTTTCAGAGACGATATCTACAATATCCAGGCGGCTTTTAATTTCTTCAGTAACTGTCATGTGGTCAAGGACAAAACAAATAGATGAACCTGACCAAATTATACCGTAGACCTTACAAATGTTCTAAAAGTAGCGGGGGAAACGGCCGTAAATTCTGAATAAAACTTCATATACACCAAATAAAAAAAAGGGGCACCCCGCTAAACAGAGTGCCTCTCTTGAAGAAAACCAAATTAAACAAGCAGGCGTCATCCACCCACCTGTTCAAATTTAAGTTGATTAGTTCGCTGGTGAAGGCAAGCGTACCGTCTGAACCAAAACGGTAAAGCTACCATCACCCAAAGAGCCAACAGCGTACACAAAGTAAGCAAAACCTGGGTCTAGCTTCAGGTCAGCCGGGCCAAACACAACCGTGTCGGTGCCCGCAGGCTGAATGGTAGCCAGGTAACGGTTGCGCGGTACCTCAAGCTGTACCTCGTTCGGATTGCTCAGCCCTTCAGCCGTACCCACAAAGTCACCCGTACGCCGCTCGAACAGAGACACATCAACGGTGGGCGCAGCGGCCGTGTGGCGAACCACCAGGCGGCTCTGGCCACGCTCAATTTCAGAAACATCATTCACGAAAACGGAGAGCGTCGGTGCACCCGCTTCCGTCAGGTGAGCCACTATGGAAGCATTGGCCCCACCGGGCAGGAAGGCAGAGCCGGCAATGGCCGGGTCGCTGGCGGTCGGATCAGCGCCTGCGGGGTAAATCTCAATATCATAGTTGCCTTCTGGCAAGGTCAGCGGGTCGGTGACGGCATATGGCTCAAAGTTGGGCAGCGCCAAACCGCCATTTACATATACATCCACGGTCAGGCCAGGAACACCATGCACAACCGTGACACTACCAACAGGGGCACTTTCCAGGTCAATGGTTTGCACCAGCAGTTGGAAAGAGCCATCTGCCAGGGAACCAACAGCATAAATAATGTAGGAGCGGTCAAACTTGGGATTGAGCCAGAAGCGGGCTGGGCCAGCAACCACGTCGTCAGTGCCAGCGGGCAAAATGGAAGCAAAGTACAGGCCGGTTCCTACCTCAACTTGTGCCTCTTCCGGGTTGCTCAGACTTTCGATCTTGCCAATTTCGTCACTTTTGTAGGTTAGGGCAACATCTACGGTGGGGGCAGCGGCCGTATGGCGCACAACCACACGCGCATCCCCTGCGTTGATGGCGGAGGTGTCATTCACAAAAACAGAGAGCGTGGGTGCGCCAGCTTCTGTCAGGTGAGCCACGATGGAGGCGTTAGCGCCTGCGGGCAGCGTGGTGGAGCCAGCAATGGCCGGGGCACCTGCGTTCGGGTCAGCGCCAGCCGGGTAAATTTCAATGTCATAATTGCCAGCGGGCAAAGTGAGCGGGTCTGTAACTGTTCCAGGCTCAAAATTTGGCAAGGCCAGGCCGCCGTTCACGTACACGTCCACCGTTAAGCCGGGAACGCCGTGAACAACGGTAACAATGCCGGTTTCAGCTTCTTCTTCAGCGGCAACCCAGGCTGCGCTGGTTAGTAACAAGGCCATTAAGGCAAAAATGAGTAGTTTGACTTTTTTCATTATTTTTCTCCTATCGTGTTGATTTTTTTAAAATTGCGAAATTGATTTGTAAGGAAAAGTCTTTGAGCTGGTTTGTTGTTAAATCTATAAATCACCTCCACTTGGGTTGAGGCAGACAAGCAGTTGGCAGCGTTAACAGAACCCAATGAGGGACATTTTTTGCCATTTTTTTACACTGCTTGTGGAATTGCTTGTTCTGTGCTGCTACTGCTATTTACGAAGCTGGCTTTGTTTTGTACGTATCAAACTTTTTGCAATTTATTTGCATTTTCTTTGCAATTTAGCCAGTTCATTCAGAATTACGAACTTGCACAGGTTTTGTACCTATTGAATTTGAAAATTCATCAAAATGGGAAGGGGCAAAAAAAAAGACACCCAAGAGGTTGGGCGTCTTTGTGGAAAATGCAAAAAAGATTTGTTGCTTTATAGAAATCTCTATCCTGTCATACCCGCGAATGCGGGTATCCACTCCTGCAACCAAATGGATTCCCGCCTGCGCGGGAATGACAATTGTTACCGGAAACAACTTTAATAACGAGGTTAGTTAGTTGATGATGCTGCCAAGCAAAACAATATCGCCCGTACGCTGCACGCTGCCACCTTCTGGCTCTATAGAAACACCGACGGCCTCAAAAGATTGCAGCGGCTCGGTGGAATGAACGAGCAGCACGCCTTCGCCTTGGGTATCTACGCGGAAGGTTTCGGCCGTTTCGTGTTCTGTGCCGCGAATAAGCAATACCTGATAAACAGAATCTTCTGGCAAGGCGGGCATCCCATTCACTATCAGCATCGCGGTATTGGATTCTGGATCGATGACCAGTTGCGCCGAGGCTTGCGGTTGGTCTTCTGCGCCCGGCAGGGTGACTGCGTACACGTTGGCAGAAACGAACGGCTGGCTGGCCAATATCTCGGCCATTTGGGCCTGAAGATCGGCGCTGTACGCTTCGGCGGCTGCCAGGTTGGAGATGGCGGTGGCCAGGTCGGTTTGCAAGCTGTTGTTAGCGGCAATGAGGTTGGTATTTTCCTGATCGAGATCATCTAGCTGCTGATCTAAGGCCTGGTTCGCCGCCTGAAGTTCCACAACACGCGTGTTGAGGTCCAGGTTTTCACCTGCCAGGGCATCGAAGTCGGTACGCAGGCTGCTGTTTTCGGCGGTGAGCTGCTGCACGTTTTGGTCCAACCCTTGAATTTGGCTGCGGAGCGACAGTCCCCAAACGAGAAGGAGTACGGCCGTTGCCAAACTCATTCCTGTTACCAGTGGGGTGCTAAAAAAGGCGCGAATCTGCTCTAAGAGGGTTGGCTGCTTGGTGATAGGTTTTGGATGGGAAACGGCCGTTGGCTTCACCGATGCCTGGTTCACTGCCAGATCCGCCTCTACCCGGGCAAACAACGCCGCTTCCGACTCAGCCGATGGCTCCAGGGGCGGCGCAGTGTACGGCAGCAAGGCAGCAGCAGCATACGCCTCCTCCAGCAAGCTTGCCGCTTCTGGATGCGTAGCCACATACGCCTCGACTTCCGCCTCTTCCTCTGGCGACAGCCCACCTAAAACATATACGGCGAGCAGTTCCTCAATTTGCTCGTTCATTTTATTCCTCAAATCCTTGTGCCTGTAAGGCGCGTTTTAACTTGTCCAACGCCAAACGGGCACGCGTGTTAATCGTGCCAAAAGGAATGTCATACTCTTGCGAAATTTGGCGGCGCGTTTTGCCTTGAAAATAGATCCATTCAACCACGTTGCGCTGTTCTTCTGGCAGCGAACTGAGCGCCAGATGAACCTGTTCGTGCTGCAAAAGCGTAATCGCAGCATCAGCCACGTTTTGGTCCGCTTTGAAGTGCGGGCTGGATTCAGCGTGCTCCTGCTGCCCATCCGGCAACGTTTGCATTTGGAATTTTTGCCCTCGGCGCACAATGTCTATTGACAAATTTCGCGCAATACCAAACATCCAATTGGGAAACGTGCCACGCTGGTTATTAAATGAAGCGGCGTTCTGCCAGATACGCCAAAACGTCTCTTGCATCACTTCTTCGGCAGCAGCCCGGTCTCCCAAAATTTTGTATGACAAGCCTAACACGGAACGTTTATACCGTTCATACAGTGTCTTATAAGCAACAATGTCTTGCCTGACAACCAGCGTCATGAGCTGCTCATCACTAAAATCATTCATATCTTACTGAATATTACCGTCTGATTTGCAAAATTTCTCAGCCAGTATCCTTAATTACGAATAAGAACTCTGTTTGTATCTATACAAATTATAGCCAGAACTTTATTGACGAATACAAATTGTACCGTGAACCGTTCCCCCTATCCACCCCTTCTTGACAAACAATTTACGTTACATTATGATTCAAACCACTTAGTTAAACCATACGGTCTAAACAATTGGTCTAAAAGGATGATTTATGCCCCGACCCCGATTTAACAAACTGACAGCCGAGAAGCGCGAAAGCATTCTGGAAGCTGCCGCCAAAGAGTTTGCCACCCACGGCTTTGAAGGTGCGTCGTTAAACCAGATTCTGTCAAACGCAGGCATCAGCAAAGGCGCGGCTTACTACTATTTTGACGACAAGGCGGACCTGTACGCCACCACCGTCTTGCATTACAGCCAGGAGCTGATGGCCAGCTTATCGTTTGACCCGGCGCAGTTTACGGCCGTTAACTTTTGGAACGCGCTTACGGCCGTTTACCAACAACAATTCACCAGCTTCGCCGAACGGCCGTGGGTCTTCGGGGTGGCCAAAGCAGGCGGCGCGGTAACCCCGGAAATGCTCAAGGCAGAACCATTTACCGAATTTTGGGAGCAGGCCCAATTTTTAATGGCACAGCTCATTCAGTATGGCCGGGAATTAGGCGTCATTCGCACCGACCTACCGGATGACCTGCTCCTGGCGCTCATTGTTGCCGTGGACGACACGCACGACCGCTGGCTCGTGGCAAACTGGTCAGACCTTTCCCCGGCTGACCTGGAACAGGCAGCCAGCCGCATCAGCGACACGCTGCGCCGCTTGCTATCGCCCGCATAAATTAAGGATAACCATGCGTACAGCAATCGAAACACACAATCTGGTAAAACAATTTGGGACATTTACGGCCGTTGAAAATCTCTGCCTACAAGTTGAACAAGGGGAAATCTACGCCTTCCTGGGCCTCAACGGTGCGGGCAAAACCACCACCATCCGCATGTTGCTGGGGATGCTCCGCCCCACTGCTGGCGAAGCCTATGTTTTAGGGCACAAAATCGGCCCCGGCGAAAAGAAACCGTGGGCCTCAGTTGGCTATCTCGTAGAAACGGCCAACGCCTACCCGGAGCTAACCGTTCGCCAAAACCTGGAAGCAATGCGCCGCCTGCATCCCGGCATTGAACCCAAAGCTGTAGACCGGGTGATTCACCAGCTAGGCTTAACCGCCTACGCCAAACGACGAACCGGCACGTTATCGCTGGGCAATGCCCAACGGCTAGGCGTAGCCAAAGCGCTGCTGCACAATCCCAAGCTGCTCATCCTGGACGAGCCAGCCAACGGGCTAGACCCGGCGGGCATTGTGGAGATGCGCCATCTGCTCCTCCAGCTAGCCCACGAACAGGGCATCACCATCTTCATGTCCAGCCACATTTTGGGCGAAGTGTCGCGGCTGGCGCAGCGGATTGGCATCATCCACGAAGGGCGGCTGGTTCAGGAGCTGGACATAGCTGATCTGGAACGCAAGCGGCAGCAACAGCTGCTCATTCGCACGCATGATGACCAGGCGGCCTGCACCACCCTGCACCGGGCGGGGTTTGCCGCAAAAATAACCCAAAACGGCGCTATTACCTTGCAAGAAACGGCCGCTCTCCAATATCCGGATAAGATTGCCACACATCTTGTCCATGCTGGTTATGCGCCCACCATGCTCGTGACCGAACAAGAAGATTTGGAACATTATTTTCTGCGTCTCATTGGCCAGAATGGAAAAAGTGCCTCATGAACAACTTTGCCCAAGCGGTTTGGGTGGAAACACTCAAATTCCGCCGCTCTAAAATGTCCTTTCTTTCGCTGCTGGGCTTTTTGCTCATTCCCCTGATGGGCGGATTTTTCATGATAATCCTGAAAGACCCGGAATTTGCCCGGCGCGTGGGCTTGATAAGCGCCAAAGCGCAACTGCTGGGCGGCTCGGCCGATTGGCCCACGTTCTTCAATCTGCTTGCCCAGGCCGTCGCTATTGGCGGGTTCATCCTGTTTGGGTTTGTAGGCAGTTGGGTATTTGGCCGCGAATATTCGGACCGAACGGTGAAGGATTTGCTGGCGCTACCCACGCCACGTTCGGCTATTGTGCTAGCCAAGTTTGTAGTGGTGATGGGCTGGTCAGCGGTGGTAACGGCCGTTATCTACTTTGTGAGTTTAGGCGTGGGAACGGCCGTTGGCCTGCCTGCTGTGCCCTCAACGGTGTTCTGGCATGACACTATGATCATCGGTATTTCGGCTGGTTTAACCATTAGCCTCGTCACACCGATTGCTTTCTTCGCCAGCGTTGGGCATGGGTATTTGCCGCCACTAGGTGCAGCTGTGTTGATCATTTTTCTGGCACAAATTATCGTCATTGCTGGTTATGGCGAATACTTTCCCTGGTCAATCCCGGCACTGTATTCACAAGGCACCCCAGTTGGGCCAACCAGTTTTCTGATTGTTGTTATGACCGGACTTGTTGGCGTGGTTGCCACATTTCTTTGGTGGGAACTGGCCGACCAAACCCATTGAGGCCGCAACTTTGTAATTTTGTAAACGTCCTCAGATGCGGGACGGTTTTGCCAACCGTTCGCATCTGAGGATGCTCACTCCACCTCATTAAAATCCTTCCAACTCCGACAAATCAGCCAAACCAGAGGTGAGCCCGGCGATTTTTTGCAGGAGGGCGAGGCGATTTTCGCGTACGGCCGTATCCTCATCCATCACCAGCACATCATCAAAAAACTTTGTGATCGCAGGCTTTAACTGGCGCAGCGTGGCGACGAAGGTGGGCATTGTGCCATCCTGCTGGGCAGCGGCTTGTTGGTAAGCGGCCAAAAGCTGCTGCTCGGCGGGCAGGGTGAAGGCGTCGGGGCGAAGGGTGAACGTATCGCTCTGGCTGCGGGTGATGCGCACGCAGCGGGCGTAGGCGTCCAGCAGCTCTGGCCAATCGGCGGCGACAATTGCTTCGCTGAGCGATTCGGCCACGCGGGAAGCGGTGTACGGGTCGTGGGCCAGCTCGGCCTGCACCGCTTTGACCACAAAAGCGGAGTGTCCTAAATCACGCAAGACGCCTTCGAGACGGCCGTTTACAAATCCCAGCACCTCGGCCAAAACTTTCTCATCACAAGGAACCGGCAGCAGGTCAGCGGCGGCGGCAAAGGCGGCGCGTAAGTCAAACGGCTGCGCGTGGGCAATCAGGTTTTCGATGAGGTGCAGCGCGGCGCGGCGCAGGGCAAACGGATCGTTGGAGCCTTTGGGGGCAAGGCCGGCGGCAAACAGGCCGGCTAAACTGTCCAGTCGGTCAGCGATGGCTAACGCCATGCCTGCCCGGCTGCCGCTGACGGCGCTGTACTGCCCGGCAATTGCCTGGGCCACGGCATCGCTTTCGCCGCTGCGTTTGGCGTAATGGCCGCCCATGATCCCCTGCAAAGAGGTCATCTCCACGACCATATTGCTGGCCAAATCTGCTTTAGAGAGGGCGGCGGCGCGAACGGCCGTTGCCATCTCATCATCAGCCAAGCCCAGCATCTCGCCCACGGCGGGCGTCAATTTTTCCAGCCTGTGAACCTTGTCCAGCATGGAACCCAGTTCCGCCTGGAAGGTGAGCGTGGCCAAATCGGGCAAAAAGTCGGCCAGTTTCCGCTGGCTATCTTTGCCGTAGAAAAATTCGGCATCGGCAAAGCGGGCTTTAAGCACGTGCTCATTGCCGTTGACCACAAAATTGAGGTGCTTCTCGTCCCCGTTGCGCACGGCGATGAAGTAGGGCAGCAGCGCCTTGTTTTCGTCGTAGACGGGGAAGTAGCGCTGGTGCTTGCGCATGACGGCGACCAGCACTTCGGCGGGCAGCGCCAGGTAGCGCTTGCTAAAGCGGCCCCGCAGCGGCGTTGGTTTTTCCACCAGATTGGTCACTTCGTCCAGCAAACCAACGTCGTCGGGGATGGAACCGCCCATTTCGGCAGCCAGCTTGCTGGAGACGGAGACGATTTGCTCGCGCCGCTTCTCCTGGCTGATGACGATGCTGTTCATGCGCATGATGCCGCCGTAGTTGCGGGCGTCGTTGATGAGAATTTCCGGGGAGTCGTACGGCCGTAATCCCCGACTGGTGCGCCCGCTGGCAATGCCCGCATAGCTGAACGGAATCACGTCGGGGCCAAACAGGGCCACAATCCAGCGCAGCGGGCGGCTGTAGCTGATGTTGGTCTGGTTCCAGCGCATGGAGCGCTCAAATTTGAGGCTGGCGATGAGATCGGGCAACAGTTCGGCCAGCACGGCGGCGGCAGAACGGCCGTCTTCGCGCACCACAGCGGACACGTACCGCTTGTCGCCCTCTTCCACAATTTGCAAATCGGTCACATCCACGCCCTTGCCGCGAGCAAAGCCGATGGCGGCTTTGGTGGGGTTGCCGTCGGCGTCGAAGGCGCGGTCAGCGGGCGGCCCTTTGGCCACGCTTTCCAAATCTGGCTGGCGACCAATCAACCCATGCACCTGCACCGCCAGGCGGCGCGGCGTGCCGTCAATTTCAATCCTTTCATAGGTGAGGCGGGCGTTTTGCAGGAGGTTGGGAACGGCCGTTGCCAATTGTCGCAGCGCCCCATCCAAATCAGACACCGGCAGCTCTTCACTGCCAATTTCCAGCAAAAAGGTTTGCGGCGTTTCTGACTGCTCGACCGGCAATTCTTGGGGGCGGCTCAACGGCACGGTTCCTTTTTGTGCATTTTTCAGCAGCGGATGGCCGAGCTCTTCCCGTTGGGCCACGTACAGTTCAGACACTTGCCGCGCCAGCCCGCGCATCCGGCGGAAATAGTTGGCCCGTTCCGTCACGCCGACCGCGCCGCGTGTATCCAAAATATTGAATAAATGGGAACATTTCAGGTTGTAATCATGCGCGGGGATGACCAGCCCGGCCTCGATGCACCGCTTCGCTTCGCTTTCGTAGATGTCGTACACCTGGCGGATGTTGTCCACCTCGGCCACGTCAAAATAGTAGCGGCAATGTTCGATTTCGCTTTGCAACAGCACGTTTTCATAGCTGATGTCGGTGCCGTAAGACATTTCCCAGACGCTGTCTACGCCTTGCAACGCCAGCGCGATGCGGTCCAGCCCGTAGGTAATTTCTACCGAAACCGGGTCGAGCGTGACGCCGCCCGCCTGTTGGAAGTAGGTGAACTGGGTGATTTCCTGGCCGTCGAGCCACACTTCCCAACCGAGACCCCAGGCACCCAGCGCCGGGCTTTCCCAGTTGTCTTCTACAAAGCGAATGTCGTGGCGGCGCGGATCGATGCCGATCGCTTCCAGACTTTTGAGGTACAGCTCTTGCGGGTTGCCCGGATCAGGCTTGAGGATGACTTGGAGCTGGTGGTGCATCTGCATACGGTTGGGATTGTCCCCGAAACGGCCGTCATCCGGCCGAATGCTCGGTTCCACATAGACCACATTCCACGGCTCTGGCCCCAGCACCCGCAGCACCGAGGCGGGATTCATCGTACCCGCCCCCACCTGCACGTTGTACGGTTGCTGCACCAGGCAACTCTGGTTTTTCCAGTAATCCAGCAATCTTAAAATAATGTCTTGAAACGTCAGCGATTCGCTCATGAAAACCTTTTTTTGCCACAGAGGTCACAGAGATTGAAGAGAACAACTCTGTGTGCTGTAGTTTATTTGCCATAATTTCTAAACTCGAATGAACAGCCGACGATTATAACATGGCGATAAAACGCTGGCATCTTGCTTTTTCATCACGAATTCCACAAATCAACGAATAAGACGAATGCCTTTATTCGTTAAATTCGCCCATTCGTGAGATTCGTGATTTCGCGTTATTCAGACGGGGGCAGGAGGAGGGCGGCTTCCTGGCGGAGGCGGTGGAGGAATTCGACGGATTTGAGGTTGCGTTCCAGCACGTAGGTGATGTAAAAGTGCATCACATTTTCCAGCTCGGTGTGGACGGTGCGCTTGAGGCGCAGGCTGTGGACGGTGTCCCACGGCCGTGTTTGCAGGTAGCGGAGGACTTTTGTGGAAACGGCCGTAATCCCCACACTTCTTCTATCTTCATCCCGACAGTTTGGACACAACACCCCACCCAGCTCCGCGCTAAAAAATTGATCCTGCTCTTCAATCGGCTCGCCGCAGGCCACGCAGTGGAACAACTGCGGCCGAAAACCAGCCAATCCCAGTAAACACAGTTCGTAAAAGCGCGCCACCAGCAGCACATCGTCGTGGCTGGTGAGCCAGCCGAGGGCATCAGCGATTAGCTGGTAGATGCCGCTGTGCTTGTCTTCTTCCACCGTGAAGCGGTCCAGCAGCTCCACCAGGTAGGCGGCGTAGGTGGTGAGGATGAGGTCATCGCGCAGGGCGGCGTACGGCTGCACCATTTCTGCCTGGGTGAGGATGGGGATTTCGCGCCCGCTGGCAAAAAGGAAGTTGGAGCGCATGAACTGCTCCACGTGCCCCGTTTTGCGGCTTTGTGGCTTGCGCGCCCCCTTAGCCACCGCCTTGATTTTGCCAAAATCGCGAGTGTACAGGGTAAGCAAACGGTCTGCCTCACCAAAATCGGTGCGACGCAAAACAATTGCCTCGCTGCGGAAAGTGCGTTCTCTTGCCATCTGGTTAGTTTATCAGAAAGCGATCTTTTTGGAGACTCGCATTTACCTGCGCTTAAAACATCTTCTTGTGTTTATCTGTTTAATCCTTATAATCTCTTTACACAACTTGCAGTAACCTGATCATCTCCTCTTAGCACTCCACTCAAGTACGTATTAGGCGCACTGTTTTCGTATTGTATTGTTCTTCAATTCAGAAATCACAGTATTGTGACGTTTCAGGCATCGGTACCGTAACCCACCCGTGCAGGTATCTAGCACAGGCACCTCCCTGCGCTGCCTCTCGGTTTTTATCTATCCTCGATAAAAAGGAGTTTTGATGAGCAAGTCTAACGGTTTTCGCCTCTTAGCAATTGCCTTGTTTTCCCTGTTTTTATTGCCTCTTAGTCAGGCAGCAGCAGCCGATCCCCCTATTGCAGGCGAGGTTGTGATCAATGAATACGTTGCCAGAAGCAGCGTTACTGAATGGGTAGAGCTGTACAACACCACGGGTAATGATCTCGATATTTCAGGCTTTTACATCGACGATATTGCCAGCGGTGGAGGCGCACCCAAACTTATCCCCAGCAGCACGATTATTCCTGCTGGAGGCTATTATGTGATGGAATTCAGCAGCTTCCTCAACAATGGTGGTGATGATGTACGCTTTCTAAACCCATCCCAAACAGCCCTAGATAGCACCAGCTACACATCCTCCACTGATGAATATTCCTGGTACCGCACCCCGGATGGGGGCAGTTGGAGTAGCACTGAGAGTGATTCACCTACCAAAGGCACAGCCAATCCTGGTAGCAGCGCTAGCCCACCCGGCGTAGGCGATGTGCTCATAAATGAATACGTGGCTAACAGCGCCACGACAGAATGGGTGGAGCTGTACAACACCACAGCCAGCGATCTGGATATTTCTAACCATTACATCGACGACGTGAGCGGCGGCGGTGCACCGAAGCTGATTCCAGCCAACACAACCATTCCCGCAGGCGGCTTTTTTGTGCTGGAATTCACCGGGCTGCTGAACAACGGTGGCGATGAGGTGCGTTTCCTCGATCCCAGCCAATCTGTTTTGGACCAGACCAGCTTCGCCTATTCTACGGCCGAATATTCCTGGTATCGGTATCGGGATGGTTTGGACTGGAGCCCAGCCGAAATTGATGCACCAACTAAAAACAGCAGTAACGACAATATGGGTGCTGAACCGTGGACACCAGGCGAGTTCCAAATCCGCATCTTTGATGTAGAGCAAGGCGACAGCCAGCTCATTATTTTCCCTTCAGGCTACACCATTTTGATTGACGTAGCCGAACATGCTTACAACTCAGGCAAAGGGGCCGCGCTCATTGCCGCCAAGATTCAATCCATCATGGAAGGCGATATGTCAATTGATGTCGGCGTGGCTAGCCATTTGCATCTGGACCATCTGGGGTATGCTGGCTACGGTGGTTTCTGGGGCCTGATCGAAACGCACGGCATTACCTTTAGCAAATTTATCGACCGGGATGCTGGCGAGTGGGTAGATGGTTCTGGCGGTGGCACGGTGGACGGGCTGTGTGACCCGGACCTGGAAATTGTCTGGAATAATGCCGGGACCGTTTCTGGAACCAGCCGGAACTGGCTTTGCTATGCCACCAACCCGGCCAATACCAGCATCTACAACATCCGCGAAATCGCCCAGGCTGGTTCTACAACCCAAATTGATCCACCTGACAGTGGTGCCCTGGTGGAAATTGTGCAGGTAGATGCAGATGGCATCATGATGTCTGACGGTGTGACGCCGCTACAGGGCGATCGCACGGGCATGTCTGTGCCTCCCAGTGAGAATGATTACTCTATTGGCATCAAAGTTCGCTACGGCACAATTGATTATGCAACATCAGGTGATTCTGATGGTGAATATGCCACCAGTTCCTTTGGCTACACTTACAATGACGTGGAAACCGATCTAGCTGACCGGATGGGCCAGGTAGATGTGATGCGGGCAAATCATCATGGTTCGCAACATTCTACGAACCAATATTATGTGGATACGCTAAACCCAGATGCTGCGGCCATTTCCTGTGGCGACAATACGTTTGGGCATCCGGGGCAGGCTGTGTTAGACCGGCTACTGGCTACGGGTGACGTTTATGTGACCAATTTGTGTGATACGACCCGAAATTATGGAGCGGCCGTTTTGGTGCATGGCGACATTGTACTGAAATCAAGCGACGGAGTGAACTACACTGTCAATGGCACCGCTTACGTTGCGTCTGATCCGGTAACCGGAACGATTGCCGATATCGTCATCAATGAAGTGATGCCCCGGCCAAGCTCGGGCAGCTCAGAATGGGTGGAACTGTATAATCCCACCAGTCAAGCGATCGACATTTCGGGAGCCTGGATTGACGACATCGCCAGTGGCGGGGGAGCGCCCAAGCAAATCCCCAGCAGCACCACAATTGCGGCGGGTGGCTATTACACAATGGACACCAGCAGCTTCTTTAACAATACAGGCGATGACGTTCGTCTGTTGATGTCAGATGGTACAACTGTCATTGACAGCTACACGTATGGCAGCAGCGGCGTTGACCAAAGCTGGTACCGCACACCGGATGGTGGCGCATGGTCCACAACCATGACCAGCAGCACCACAAAAGGCTCCGCGAATCCTTAAATTGACCATGCTGGGGCGGCAGTTGTTGCTTAAACAATTGCCGCCCCAGCTTTTTAGCTCAATGATCAAAAAAACCTTTTTGTTTGTATGGCTGTTTTTGGCTGGATGTAATTCTATCATTCCGGCGACACCAACACCGCAATTTACGCTTCCCCCGGACACCATTCCAATTACAGATGAGAGTGGCGCCACCGTTGCCACCCAGCCAGGTGGGCTGTGGGTGATGGTGAGCGGTGTCGATGAACATGGCTTGATTATTGAGCACGAGCTTGTTCTTTTTGACGAGCCTGACAATGAGGAGGCGACGACTTCTCTTATTCACACGGGAACGGCCGTTGTCGTCCACGAAATTCGCCAAACCGGCCCCCAAGGGTTGCGCCGCTTTTACCGGGTGCAGGCGCTCAACGGGCAATTGGGCTGGATATCGGACTATTACGTGCGCCGGGTGGTTTACCTGTTTGATGAAAATGGAACGGCCGTCTCGCTGCTTGCAGCCCCAGACGGAAAAGAAGTCGCCCAGGTAGCCAACGTCACCCCCGTCATCATTAAAGAACCAACCGGTGCCGACTGGTGGATTGTTCAGACCGTGGAAGGGGATGTGCTTGGTTGGGTGCAGACGGAGTTCATCAAAGAATCACCAGAACCAGAATTTTTGCTAAATCAACAGCACACCCATGAACCGTAAACAACGGCAAGAAATACGGGAGCGTCTGCTCGCAGCTTATGCTGACGGCGGTTTATGGGGCGCCACAAACCCAGCCTGGTCTCTACCTGAGGGAATAACCCGCAGTACCGATGAGCACCTCGCTTACCTCACCTTGGTTTATGCCATCAGTGGCGGCAGGGAACCACAAGCGTTATGGGAAGCCGCCCGCCAGACGTTTGCCACGGATGCCGAACTGTTTGCCCCCCAGTTTCTGGCCTATGCCAAACCCACCCAACTCGTGTCGCGACTCCAGCAGTACGGCCTCATTCAGAAACCGACCAGTGACGCAACCGTGTGGCAGCGCACTGGTCAGGCGCTGGTGATGCGCGCTGGTGGCTCGGTAATCAAACTTTTGGCAGACCATGAGAATGATGCTCTACGGGTTTTGGCAATGCTGGCCGAGAACAAGGCAACTTTCCCACTGCTTTCTGGCCCACAAACGGCTCCACGTTGGCTTCATGGGATAGCTGTGATAGGACAGTACCCCCTCACAAATAGTGAACAACTTACGGTGCCTGTTTCCTCCGCAGCAGCGAGAGCGCTAGAAGCCCTTACGCTTCCATCAAACAAAATTTCAGCTATGTCCTATGCTGCGTTTGATGCCTTGGGGCGCTATGGTTGTGCCCAACGCAAATCAACGCAGGCTATTTGTCCGGCTGCCTCAAGCTGCCCGGTTGCCCATTTTTGTCAATATGGCGATAAGGTAGAGAGTCAAAAGATTTCAGACTAGTTGAGCCCATATTCTGGGAACAGTTTCCCACCCAACTCCGCGCTAAAAGAGTAGAAAGCGTGCAGTTGGGTAAGGAGTTCTAGGATGTAACCAGTAACGGCCGTTCCCCCCAACACCTCACTAGGCAAATGGCTCCACGAACGGTCTGTGAATCAAAACAAAGTGCATCGTTAGCGACCGGGCGGAAAGATGCTGATTTTATCGTTCGGCTGAATAATCTGGTCGAGACCAGCTTCAAAGAAAACGTCACGGCCGTTTAGCAGCACCCGCCAGCCACGTCGTGCTCGGTATGTTTTTTCGGTAATTAGCCAGGTACGGCCGTCATCATCCAGTCGATCCTGACCCAGCCATTCAATATCAAACACATCTGGCCGCATATTGGGGAAATAATTAAAGAAGCGAATAAGTAAGGTTTCCATACGGCCGTTCTTCGGCAGATGAATTATCATTTTTTCGCGGCGAGTATAGCGACGCACCCGGCCAAAAAAGGAAAGCTCAATGGGATGTTCGCCATCATCCCACGCACGCGCCGTCTGGTAACCGAGCAGCATCAGGTGCAGATGCAGGCTCAGCAGCTTGTTCCAACTGGCCAGAGCCGCCGGCACAACTGGATTCCCCGGCATCTCTTCCATCAAAATTTTGGCAAAGGTGGCATTGACCAGGCTAACCGAGCCTGTCACGTACCGTTCCGGCACATGAATCTGCCGTGGGCCGTGTGCGGCGTGCACCTGCCCGGCATGGAACAGGTAGCGGGCCAGGTCGTGGCTCAGGTCCAACCCCAGGGTGCGCGCCAGCCAGACGGTAAAAAAGCGGCGGCGCTCGGCCAGATGCTGTGGATTGGCACCTTTTTCCCAACCGAGGATAACGGCCGTATCGTGATGGTTCAGCAAATAATCGTACGTCCCCACCACCAGCTCATGCCCCCGCCGAAACAGCGGTTCCACTGTGGCCAGCATCACCTCAAAATCTGCCTTGCCAATGCCCAAAAAGCTTTGCAGCCGATCCCACTCCTCCTCTGGCGTTGGTCCCAGATCAGACAACTTCCAGACAATATTTTTGGCAGCATACCCGTTCACAGCGGCAAAAGCGTTCATTTGACCATCCTCTCTTAAAATCGTTCTAGAGTCTGCCCACTATCTTAGCATGGAAACTGAAAAAGCTTGATTTTGTGGTAAGATTCGCTTAGCAACCCGAAACAGGAGAATAAGCCCCATGAAAGTAAACTTTTTTGCCACCCTGCGCCAAATTGTGGGTCAAAAAACGGTAGAGATTGATTTGCCGGAAAATACCACCGTCCAGGAATTTGTGGAAATGGTGGTGACCGAATATCCGCCCATGCGCCGGGAACTTCTGGATGAAAATGGCAATCTTTATCGTCACGTACATGTTTTTGTAAACGGCCGTGATGCGCCTTTCCTGGAAAACGGCATGGACACCATCATTCAGCCGAAAGATACGCTCAACATTTTCCCGGCTGTGGGCGGAGGCTAATTTATGTATAAAGAATCCAGACAAATTCGGGGCATTCCACTTTGGTTACTGCGGGAATATTTGGAGGAGTTGGGGGGAACGGCCGTTAGCGAAACCCGCGTCGAAGGCGAAGGCTGGACCATTACCCTGGCAAAAATGGAGCCGTTTGCCATCGGCTCGTTACGTGTCGGGCAAGTCATGATGGAAATCGAAGGCGAGGATGAAGCCATCGCCTTGCTAAATCCGCAGCTAGAAAAGAAAACCATGCGCGCTGGCGCATAAAAAAGTAATTGGGTAATTAAGTAATTTTACCAATTACCCAAATACCCAATTACAAATACCCAATTACAGAGTTACAAAACTACAAAATCGCCAATTCCTTCAGTTTACCTTCTGGCACGACACCATTTTCCCAACCGCGAGCTGTGTAATACTCATCGAGCATCAAATCCAACTCACACACATGGCCCTCTGAGCCAGGATTGGTTGAGGGTTCTTCCGTAAAGCGCTTCGGCAGGTAGTCGCTGCCTTCACCGAGGCCAGCCAAATTATTGTAGTACCTTTCCAGGTTGTAAATACGTTCACCCGTCACCAGCACATCATCGGCCGTAAATGAATCAATGCCTACAAACGCAGCGTACTGCTGGGCGTACTCATCAGCCCCCATGGCAAATGCGCTAAATTTGCACAAATCCAGGCTGTCGGAGAATGCGTGAATATCCTGGAAGATTTTCACCAATTCGCCCTTACCTTTCCATTCCAGCGGATCAACGCTCAGAGATTGGAACGGCATGATGTTCAACTCGGCAGCGGGAGTGTACGCACGCAGATGGCAAGCGCCACGATTGCTGGTTGCGTAAGCAATGCCCATGCCTTTCAAGCCACGCGGGTCGTAAGCAGGAATACCTTGACCCTTCACCGACATGGCAATTTCTGGGTGCCCATAATGGTTAGCCACAGCATTGACTCCATCGGCCAAAACATTACCTACACCGTCCCGGTTGGCAACCTTTTCGATGGTCGCTACCATCGCCATGTAATCGCCTTCGGCCAAACCGCCATCGCCATTAACCCAGCCTTTGGTGGAAGCTTCAATGTATGTCGCCAGGACGTCACCGATTTCAATGGCGTCCATGCCGTAATCGTTGGCCTGGTCGATCATTTTGGCCACAGAAGCGATGTTGTCGTTGCCGCAGTTAGCGCCCAAAGCCCACGCGGGTTCATATTCCACACTTTCCATGCGCAACCCGGCAAATTCACCTTCTTTAATTTCTACTTCTTTCTTACAGGCAACTGGGCAAGCGTGGCAGGTGGGGTCGTTGACGAGAATATTGTCATTAACGTATTCACCGCTCAATGATTCAGCTCTTTCACCAAATGATGTGGTACGGCCGTTCAGCGTTGGCAGGGCACCCATTGTGTTGGTAATGTTCATCAACACGTTCGTGCCGTAAACAGACAAGCCACCTTTACGGGGGCTGGTAATGTTAGCTTCATCCATAATGACCGACAAAGCGCGTGAATGGGCAGCTTTCCAATCATCCTTACTGGCAGGTTTGGGGAACTGCTTCTTAGCCTTGATAACAATAGCCTTCAGGTTCTTGCTGCCGCCCACGCAACCGGTACCGCCACGGCCACTGGCACGGTCATCTTCATTGACCCAGCAAGCAAACTTAACCAAATTCTCACCTGCCTGACCAATAGACATGACAGTTAAATCTTTCTTGCCATACTCTTTCTGGAAGGTCTTAATGGTATCGTGAACGCCTTTACCCCAAACATGCGAAGCATCACGCAGTTCAATCGTGTCTGATTCGGCATCAATGTACAGGTACATCGGCTTGTCTGCTTTCCCTTTAAAGATCAAGCCATCGTACCCAGACCAACGTAGTCGAGCTGCCGACCAACCACCATGATGACTGTCTGTCACTGTTCCGGTCAGGGGTGACTTTGTCACAACAGCCATACGGCCGCTCATGTTAGCAGCTGTGCCGGTAAGCGGACCATTCATAAAACAAAGCCAGTTATCGGGCGAAAGTGGATCGACTGATGGGCCAGCTTCCAGCATATAGCGCACCCCTAACCCACGAGCGCCAATATATTTGCGAGCCCAATCTTCCGGGATCGGTTTCATCTCGATCTTCTGGGTGGTCATATCAACATGAGCGATACGATTTGCATAACCTTTAAGATTCATATGTCTTCTCCATTTGTCGGGCATCTACGGCTTTAGCCAATAGATATGCATTTGATGAGCATGAACTGCTTAAACTTGAGGTTGTCTAGCTACGGACAGAGGTTTCACTTACACTGGGAAAGCAAGTAAGTTTGTTTGGGGTGAATTTTTCTCAGTAAAACAAGGTCAGCTACCTCCTTGTCCAAATCTCATAAAAGTTTACTTAACAATCGTCAAATCCGCAATAATTGCAAGCTGGTGTTCACATTGGTTCTGTTAGCTGCCCAAATGCTCCGGGCCAAAGTGGTCGGGCAACAAGGTATGCAGTGTAGTGTCACGGCCGTTTCCCGTCGCATCCACCAAATAAACTGGCACATCCCCGGCAAATTCGGTGAGCACCTGGCGACAAGCGCCACAGGGCGAGCCAGCATTATCGGTGGCCACAGCTACAGCCAGGATTTTGCGGTATCCGGCCGTAATGGCTCTGGTAACGGCCGTTCGCTCTGCGCAAATCGTCAGGCCATAGGATGAGTTCTCCACATTCACCCCGGTTATTATCGTGCCATCTTCCATAAGCAGCGCCGCCCCGACGGGATAATGTGAGTAAGGCACGTAAGCGCGTTCTCGAATCGC
Organism: Ardenticatenaceae bacterium; assembly: GCA_020634455.1. Taxonomy (GTDB): domain Bacteria; phylum Chloroflexota; class Anaerolineae; order Promineifilales; family Promineifilaceae; genus Leptofilum. Next base: position 1,386,976 of record JACKBQ010000002.1, read on the forward strand.
CATCGCCGCCTCGATGAGAGTTGTTCGTTGTTCTTCGTTAACCATTTTGTACTCCTGATTAATGGTAAATTGTGAATGGTGAAGTATCGCACCGTTCACAATTCACCATTCATTATTCACAATTCTCAATTCTTAATGACTGTGAAGGGCGCAACGGCCGTTTCCGAAGCCAAATTTACCCCTTCAAGCACCGATTGTTCAATATGGCAGCGATCCCCAATGGTAGCATCACGCAAAATAGTGTTGGGGCCAATAACACAATCCTGGCCAACGGCCGTTTTCCCCTGCAAATAACTGTTCGGCCAGATAACCGTATCCTGACCAATCGTCACGTCTGGATCAATGTAGGTGCTGTCCGGGTCCACAATGGTGATGCCTTGCGCCAGCCAGCGGTTGTTGGCCCGACGGCGAAACGCCTTTTCCACTACCACCATCTCCGCGCGTGTCCCTGCCCCCAAACATTCGTCCAGGTCGTCTGTGGCCGTTGCCTCAACACCCCGATTTTGCTGTACGGCCAGTTCGATCATGTCTGTCAGGTAATATTCTGGGCCACTACGCGCCTGCCGCAAGGGCAGCTTCTCGATGTTGTCCCACAGCCAAGCAGCGGCAAAGCAGTACACACCGGCATTCTGTTCACGGATCGCCAGCAGGTCGGCGGCGTTGGGTCGGCGTTTGGCCTGGGCTACTTCGAGGATTTCGGTAACACGGCCGTTTTCATCCCGCACCACCCGGCCAAAGGTAGATTCCGGGCTGCCCATCACGCTGAGCATGGCTATAGCGACACCGGTCTCAGCCTGCAAAGCGACCAGCTTTTGCAAGGTGTGCGCTTGCAAAAGGGGCATATCGGCGTAGGTCACAATGACCTGGTCGGCCTGCCCACGCAACAGCGGCTGAGCCATCTGCGTGGCGTGGCCAGTCCCCAACTGCTCGCTCTGCACAGCGTACTGTGCCCGGCTGCCCAAGAGCTGCTTGACGCCGTCGCCCCCTTTGCCAATGATAAGGACAGGGGGGATCGTTGTGAGGGAAACGGCCGTATCGAACAGATGCTGCACCATCGGCTTACCGCCCACCTCATGCAAAATCTTCTGTTTCTTGGAGAGCATTCGGCTGCCCTGGCCAGCCGCTAAAATAACAATCGCTAAACTCATTTATTTTTGATCACGCCACGAATCTTTGTAGGTCTTCCGCTTGTGGCAATTAGCGCAAAGCACAACACATTTCTCAATTTCTGCTTGAATAATCTTCAAAGTATACCCATCCCGCATCAATTTGGTTACTTCCGACCTTTTTTCTCCCCTCACATGATCAAATTCCAGGACAGCCGGGTCCGCTTCACCACATTCAATACAAGGATGTGCCAAAAGATAATCCCAAACATAGGCACGGGCAGCTTCGATATTCTATTGCTTGTTTTCGTATATTTTCTCTTTGTGGGACTTTTTATTCTTTTCGTACCATCTTTTCTTTTGCTTGCTCTGACACACCCTGCAAGTCCGCTGTCGCTGACCTGATTGCTTCCACCGCCAACTAAATTCCTCAATAGGTTTCGTTTTATGACAGTGATTACAAACCTGAGTTTCCATCAAAGCACAACTTCCTTAAACTGGCACAAATCATCTTGCGATAAAAAAAGAGGCCATATTTTTCATATGACCTCTCATCTCAGCTGCGGTGCCTGGGATCGAACCAGGGATGGCGGATTCAAAGTCCGCTGCCTTACCACTTGGCGACACCGCAATGACGGGCAAATGTTAGCACAATGAGGTGCGGATGACAAGATTGGTTGCAAACCAACATGTAATCAGGTGATTGGGTAATCAAGTAATTTTTGCCTTAAATTACCCAATGACTCAATGACCAAATTACAGCTCTTGCCGCCCTTCCAGCGCCCGGCCCAACGTGATCTCGTCTGTGTATTCCAGATCGCCACCAACGGGCAGGCCGCGGGCTAACCGCGTCAGCCGCACGCCAGATTCGGCCAGCCGACGCTGAAGGTAGAGCGCAGTTGATTCCCCTTCCAGCGTGGGGTTTGTGGCCAGGATAATTTCCTGAAAATCGCTGCGCTGCACGCGGGCCACCAGCTCGGAAATCTTCAAATCTTCCGGGCCAACGCCTTCTACTGGGGAAATAGCGCCGTGGAGGACATGGTAACGGCCGTTAAACGCCTGCGACCGTTCAATAGCCAACACATCCAGCGGCTCCTCTACCACACACAAAATCCGGTCATCCCGCGCCGCATCGGTACACAAGGCACACGGGTCTTCCTCGGTGATGTGGAAGCAGTTGCCACAAAAGATGGTGCGCTCCTTCATTTCCTGGAGGGCGTGGGCCAAATCTAACGCCTGCTCATCGGCCATGCGCAGCAAATAAAAGGTAAGCCGCGCCGCCGACTTGGGGCCGATGCCCGGCAGACGGGCAAACTCGTTGATAAGCCGCTGTACCGGCTGTGGTAAGGCCGAAGCCATCGGCTTACCCTAACCCCAAACCGCCCAACAAATCGTTCAGGCCACCGCCCAAACCGCCGGTAATGCCTTCCATCCGCTGGGCTGCCAGCGCCTGGGATTGCTCAATGGCCGAATTAACGCCAGCGGTGAGCATGTCTTGCAGCATTTCCGCGTCATCGGGGTTCAGCAAATCGGGGTCTACAGTGATGGATTGAACGCGCTGATGTCCGGTGATGACGATGCTGATCGCCCCGCCGCCAGCGGTCACGGTAATGGTTTCATTTTCCAGCGCCGATTGCGCGTTGGCCATCTGTTCCTGCATTTGCTGCATCTGGTTCATCAGGCCGCCGGCGCTGGGCATCTTGTTTTTCGCCGGTTTTGGCCGACCACGGAAAGATCGTTTTGACATGGTTTGCTCCTTCTCTTGCGTGAGAAGTAAAAAGTAAAAAGGTTTACGTGTGCTTTTTACTTTTCACTTATTACTTTTTACTGAAATTAATCCTCTGAAACAGTCCCGCCCAGCTCATCGGCCAGGGCGCGGAAATCGGCGGGCTGCACGGGGACGGTGTATTCGCTGGTGACGACGCCGCGCACAGCCGTATTTTGCCCCAGTAGCTCTGTCAGAATATCACTAACCAGAGGAATTGCCCCCGCCTGATTGTCGAATTTATCCTTAAACAGTGGGTAATCGAAGCCGATAACCAGGGTGCGCCCTTCAGCAGCAAGCGGCTTGCCCATGTTGAGCAAGGCGGGCAGATTCTTGATTTTGTCGCCAGAACGGGCCACCAAATCAGCCCAGATCGCCTGCACCTGGCGCACGGTGAGCGGCTGGGCAGCAGGTTTGCTGGTTTCTTTGGCCACCGGCTTTACCGGTTCAGGTTGTGGCTCTGGCTGGTATGGGGGCGGTTCAGGAACGGCCGTTTTCACCGCCACTGGTTCTTCTTTCTTTTTGCTCTTGGCTTTGGCTGGTTTTGGCTCGACGGATGCGGGCGTGGGAACGGCCGTAACCGCCACAGCAGGCATCGGTTTGTCTGGCAGCAGCTCGATAAAAGCCATCTCCAGCGGCAGCTGCGGCTGCCAACTGCCTGCGGCCACCAGCGCCGCCTCGTTAAACCGCTTAATCGCCTCGATGAGACCTTGCCGGGGCGCGCGCTGCGCCTGGGCCAGCATCTCCTGCCGCTGCTCCGGCGTGGCATCCAACGGCAGCTCGTCCCCAGCGGCTTGCAGCAGCAGCAGCTCCCGCAGGTAAGCCACCATCTGGCGGCAAAACTGGCGCGGGTCTGTGCCTGAGCCAAGCGCTTCGTGAATGAGCGACAGCCCGCCAGCGCCATCCCGGTTGAGCCAGGCATCGGTGAGCAAGCCCACGGCCTCGTTGGAGGCGGTGCCCAGCACCATCTGCGTCCGCTCAGCGGTGATCACGTCATCTTTGCCCACCACTAGCTGGTCCAGCAAACTTTCGGCATCGCGCAAGCTGCCTGCTCCCTGACGAGCAATCATTTGCAGCGCTTCTGGCTCGATGGTGAACCCTTCTTTGTCAGCCAACCATTTCAACCGTTCGCTAATTTCATCCTGATTGAGCAAACGGAAGTTGAACTGCTGGCAGCGAGATTTAATGGTGACGGGCACTTTGTGCTCTTCGGTGGTGGCCAGCACAAATTTCACGTGCGGCGGCGGCTCTTCCAACGTTTTGAGCAGGGCGTTGAAGGCGGCGGTGGAAAGCATATGCACTTCGTCGATGATGTACACTTTGAAGCGGCCTTCGCTAGGGGAGAAATTGATTTTGTCACGCAGTTCGCGAATGTCGTCCACGCCCGTGTTGGAGGCGGCGTCAATTTCAATGAGGTCCAGGAAACGGCCGTTGGCAATTGATTGACAGATTGAGCACTGGTTACACGGCCGTTCCGCTGGATCTTTATGCAGGCAGTTGACCGCTTTGGCCAGCAGGCGGGCGCTGGTGGTTTTGCCAGTGCCACGTGGCCCACAAAACAGGTAAGCGTGGCCCAACCGGTCAGCCGTGACGCTGTTTTTCAGGGTGCGCGTCACATGTTCTTGACCAATAACATCATCAAAGCGGCCGGGCCGCCATTTCCGGTAGAGGGCTTGGGACATGGCTTTAGTTTAACATTCCCCCTACCCCCTGACAAGCAACGGTTGGGGCTTAGTTCCATATGATTTTTCGCCAAAGTTAACCAATGGCATAACGGCCGTTTGCAAGTAAGTGAGCGGATTTGTGCAGAGGCTTGGGGCCATCGGCCTTCCAAAATGACAAGTTATTGTTAGCCGCTTGCATAGTACCTATGTTAAGTTGCTTGCGCATCAACCCACACATTCTTATGCTATAATTTGTCACAGTTGTACCGCCGCAAATGGTTTGACGACTTCGTCGGACAGGGAAATTTCCTGACAAAAATGACCATCGAACAGATGATTTACAACCCTCCTCAAGAAATTGACAATACATTAGTAAACGGCCGTTATATCATCCATGAAAAAATTGGTGAAGGCGGTATGGGGGTTGTTTACCGGGCCACAGACCGTCTGTCTGAACATATTCTCGCCTTCAAACAGGTTATTGTTCCCACATGGGAATTCAAAAATGTAGAAGATAGCGATTTGGCAGGCGAGCTGGAAGAGAACCTGCGTCTGGCACTGGCCCATGAGTTTGAAACGCTGGCCTCGCTGCGCCATCCCAACATTATTTCTGTTTTGGATTATGGTTTTGATGAGGAGAGACAGCCGTACTTCACCATGGATTATCTCTCTGGAGCGAGCACCATTTTGGGGGTTGGCCAGAAGCTGGATGAGATGGGCAAGGTGAATCTGATTCAGCAAATGCTTCAGGCTTTGGCCTACCTGCATCGGCGAGACATCTTGCACCGCGATCTCAAACCAGCTAACGTGCTGGTTACGTACCGCACCGTGCGCATTCTGGATTTTGGATTGGCAACAACCCACAAAAGCGCTATGCAGGCGGCTGGCAGCATTCCTTACATTGCTCCTGAAGTGTGGGAGGAACAGCCCCACACAGAAGCCGCCGATCTTTATGCGGTGGGCATTATCGCTTTTGAGCTTTTTGCTGGAAGGCATCCTTTTGACATTAACAGCCATCGGTTTATTGACCAGGTGCTGGACGAACCGCCAGATTTAAGTTTGTTGAATGCTCCTGCGGAAATTACGGCCGTTATCGCCAAACTGATTAACAAAGACCAAAATGCCCGCTACCCAACGGCTGAAGCCTGTATAGCGGCATTTAGTCAGGCCATGGGTCTCCCCATCCCTACCGAAAGTATTGCCATTCGGGAAAGTTATCTGCAAGCCGCCACCTTTGTGGGCCGCCTTCAAGAAACCGAAACGCTTCTTAAGGCGCTGGCCGAAGCCAAAGATGGGTTTGGGTCTAGCTGGCTGGTTAGTGGTGAAAGCGGGGTTGGCAAATCGCGCCTGCTAGATGAAATTGCTACCCAGGCATTGGTGCAGGGTGCGCTGGTACTACGCGGGCAAGCCATTGAAGATGTGAGTGGCTCTTCAATGCAGCTATGGCGAGAAGTTTTACGTCGTTTGGTGCTTGCAACCAATTTGGATGACCTGGCCACAGGCGTGTTGCAGTCGCTCATCCCCGACATCGGCCGATTGTTGCAACGGGACGTTTCCCCAGTGCCAGAACTTAGCAGTGTTGCCGCCCGCCAACGTTTAATCAGCACCATCACCAACTTGTTCAACAATCCGAACCGATGGATCTTGCTCATTTTGGAAGATTTGCATTGGGCGGATGCGGGTTTAGAAATTTTGCAGCAGCTCACCCGTTTAGCACCCCGCCTGCCGCTGCTCATCATTGGCAGTTTTCGCAACGACGAAAAAACCAGCCTGACAGAGCAGCTACCGTTGATGGAAGAACTGCTGCTCAATCGTCTGTCTCCCGATGAAATTACGGCGTTGAGCAGCAGCATGTTGGGCGAAGCTGGCAAGAACCCGGAGGTGCTGGCATTGCTGCAACGTGAGACTGAAGGGAATGCATTTTTTTTGGTGGAAGTGGTGCGTGCCCTGGCGGAAGAAGCGGGTCGTTTGAGCGCCATTGGGCAAACGTCGCTGCCGCAGCAGCTATTTCCACATGGTATTCAGACGATTGTACAGCGGCGGCTGGCGCGTGTGCCTGATTTTGCCGTACCGTTGCTGGTGGGAACGGCCGTTGCCGGGCGTCAATTAGATTTGCAACTGCTGGCCAAATTAGCTGATTCCACCAAAACCACAATTCCACTGGAAACCTGGCTGGCTACGTGTGCAGAAGCGGCCGTTTTGGAGCTTTTCAACGGCACTTGGCGCTTTGCCCATGACAAATTGCGGGCTGGCATCCTGGAAACCATTCGGCCAGATCGGCAAACCAGGTGGCACCAGACCGTTGCCCAACACATCGAACAAATTTACCCAGACCAACCAGAGCACGCGGCTACGCTCGTTTTCCATTGGCACAAGGGTAGCGACACCACCAAAGAGCGTTACTACGCCCGTCTCGCTGGCGAATACGCCCAAAAGCAATTCCTCAACGAAACCGCTTTAGACTATTTCAATCTGGCCCTGACCCTGACCCCGCCAGAAAACTTGTTGGGGCAATTTGAGATTCAGTTAGCCCGTGAACAAATTTTGCACCTTCTGGGCCTGCGGGAAGAGCAGCAACAAACGCTAGCCATTCTCAGCCAGCAAGCGACCGAACTGTTTGCTCAACAAAATCTGGATAAACGCGCCGAAGTTGCTTTACGACAGGCAAGCTATGCGGAAGTAACCAGTGATTACGGCGCATCAATCACGTCGGCACAAATAGCGCTGGCCATTGCCCAAAAAGCTGGAGACAAACTGAATGAGGCAGCCAGTCACCTGGCCGCTGGCAAGGCGCTGCTACGGCAAAGCAACTTTGAAACGGCTCAAAGCAATTTGTACCAATGCCTGGATTTGGCGCGCGAGCATGGCTTTGCCAACTTAGAAGCGGATAGTTTGCGGCAGCTCGGCGTTTTGGCCTACGACACGGGCCAGTTAGAAAACGCGGTGCAGTGTTATCAACAATCGCTGCCGCTGTATGAAATGCTTAAACACAAGCATGGTGAAAGCACCATCTACAACAATCTAAGCAACGTAGCAATTTCACAGGGCAATATCGAACTGGCTTTGAAGTCACTCGAAAAGGCCCAGCAAATTGATGTGGCCATTGGCGATCGCGAAGGACAAGCTCGTGTCTTAACAAATCTTAGCTCGCAAAATATAGATCTAGGATCATATGAAACAGCCCAAAAATACAGCCTGGAAGCGTTAAATCTGTGTCGGGAAATTGATATTCCTTTTGGCGAGTGCTTTAACTTGATTAATTTGAGCCTTACATCTCATTTTTTGCAAGAAGACTCAGCAGCCGAGCAGTACAGTCAGGAAGCGGTTCAGTTAGCCAAAAATATTGGAAGCCAATTTTTGCTTGGCCTGGCTCTAAAAGATCGGGGCTTTTTGCTATTTACTCAACGGCGCTGGGCAGAGGCCGAGGAAGCGTACCAGGCTTCACTAACATATTTGGCACACACGGATCAAGTACTGGAATCTCATATTGCTTTGGCTTGGTTGTCGTTGCAACAGGGGGGCAAAACGGTCGTTCACGCCCATCTCAGCCCCGTTCTCACCCACTTAAAAGAACAGAGAACGCTGGATGGTACCTCTCGTTCCTTTTTCATTTTATTACTCACCTACAAGGTATTGTTCGAATTAAATGACGCGTATTCTGATGAGATTTTGCAGCAGGCATACGGCCGTCTTAACAATTGGGCTAATCAAATTACTAACCCTGACCGTCGCAGCTCTTTTCTACACAATGTAGCTATCAACAAAGAAATTGTGGCCATTTTTCACCAAACACCCCCCCCAAATTAACGGCTCTCTGGTCAGAGAAAAGAATAAGGCCCAGCTTTTCGACTGAAAAGCTGGGCCTTATTGCAATGTGATTTAGCACCGTAATAGCAACATTAAAGACGTCTCAGGTATTCTGTGCGATGAGCAAGTTGGTAACTATGGCTGTTGGGACAGAAAGCCAGACTGAAACTGACCAACAGCTCGATTCTCTTGTGCGTACGTGGCTGTGTTCCAATAATAACTGGCATTATTGTAATAACCACCAGACCAGTAATTGCCACCTGACCAGTAATTGCCGCCAGACCAGTAGTTGCCACCTGACCAGTAATTGCCGCCAGACCAGTAGTTTCCACCGGACCAGTAGTTGCCACCAGACCAATAGTTACCACCTGACCAATAATTACCACCAGACCAGTAGTTGCCACCATCCCAAAAGAAATCTTCGCCTTCTGGCAACAACTCGCGGTTGGCATCCACAATGGCGTAACCGCCACGCGCTTCATCGTAAACCACGGGGCCAACATATGCCTCGCCGGGAATCATGCCCGCATTGGCCTCGCCCTGATAATCTTCCAGCACTGCTTCCGGTGCCCAAACACGACCTGCCCCTTGCTGGAAGATGCTAGCCGCCAGCGCGCCAGAGCTGTTTACAGACGGCCGTGCGGTCATCATCAGACGGTATTTTACCTGGTTGGGCGTCAAATCTGGGTTGGCATCTAACATCAGCGCAACAATACCGGAGGTAACGGCCGTTGCCGCCGACGTACCAGACCCCTGATACCATCCACCCGAACGCCGCAGCTGCGGATATGTCTGAGCATAATCGCTATCTTCACCTACATACATCAGCAGGTGTGCCCCAGGAGCCAGGACATCTGGTTTGATGAAGCCCGCCTCAGAAGGCCCGGATGCGCTAAATGGAGGCACATAATCGTCATTTAGATACATTGGCGAGTAGTTATCGGTAAAAGCACCCACGGTAATCACAAACGGATCGTTACCAGGCGTAGTAATTGAGCCTGCATCCGGCCCTGTGTTCCCCGCCGCAGCCACCACAACAATGCCTTCTGCCCATAGCTGCTCGACGGCCTGGTTAATCGGATTGTTCCAGTAAGCATCAGTTACCGGGCCAGAAAGAGACATGTTCACAACCCGAATGTTATACTGATCCTTGTTATTCAGAATCCAGTCCAGACCAGCCAGTATGCTAGAAACGTTACCTTTGCCATGCTTATCCAAAACCTGCACGCTGATGATTTCGGCACCGGGTGCAACGGCTAGGGGATTCCCGTGAGCATCCTTTGCCCCTCCGGCAATGAGACCAGCCATATAGGTGCCATGCCCATTGCCATCAGCCGTCACATCGACATCAACGGCAAAATTGGCCTTGGTCCATTTGCGTAAGGCGTTTGTGTTAATACCGGAATCCAGCACTGCTACTGTCACGCCAGAGCCATCAATGCCCAGGTCATGTAGCTGGTCTACGCCGGTAACCTGCAAATAATCATTAGGCTGAGCCTGTGGCGTCGCTGCCACCAACGACAATTCGTCCAGAAACAGGCTGCAATTGTTGCATTCGGCTATCCAAGCCTCCATTCGAATGTAAGCTGTACCGACAGGGGCAACGCTTGACAATTGGAACGGGGTCCAGTCGCCTTTGGTAACAATCTCTTGCAACATTTCGGCAACAACGTTGTCATCTTCATCAAGATATTTAACTGAGATAATAACCTCACCGCTAAAGAGCAAACCATTACCATTACTACCATAATTAGAGTATGACGGATAGACATTAGAAGCTTGTGTCACCTTAAACCAGCCGTTTAATAGGTACTCCATCTCAGGTTCGGCCAAAATCTCTTGCCAAACGCCGTTCCCTTCCAAGGAGCCTGTAATTTCCAGACTTGAATCATTCAACGGCGATTGGTCTATGATGTTGATGTTGCTGGTGGAATCCCAATGCCCCCAATATTTGTCGCCGCGAGCAAAGTCACCGTTATCCAGCATATTGACACTATTGTCGGCGACAGTCTCACTCGCTTCCAAGGTCAGATCATCTAAGTAAAGCTTCCCGTTGCCATTTTTACCAATCCAGACGTCAAACATGACAGCCTCTGGTGGGGCCTGACCAGTAACAAGGAATAAAGAATATTCTGAAGTGACATCCAAGTCGTAATAGGTCAACGAGAGAAAATTATTTTTAGCATCATAAAAGCCAATGCTAATCTGCGCCCAACTAATATCTGAAGACATTTTGTACCAGCCTGAAAGCGTATATGCTTGGCCTGGTTCAACATCCAGATATTGTTGTACTGTTGCATACCCCCAACTTAGCTGAACTGCCCGTGTGCCTCTGTAAGCATTATAAGCATCAGGCCGAACAACGCCATAGCTGTACCAATTTTGTAGATTGTTTTCAAAGCCACCATTAGCCAATAGATTGGCAGCGGCAGGTGTATCGGGCTCATTTAGGGCTTCATTGCTACTGGCAATTGTGCCAGTAGAAAATGAAGCTTCATCTATAAGAATGGAGCCAAGATGCTCTTCTGTCCAAACTCGCGCTTTTACGTAGGCGGCATTAGAAGGTACCTGAAACTCATCAGTGTACTGTTTGTAGCTATTTGAGTCTATTTCTACACGGTTTCCGGTTATGTAATAGCCATAAACATCATAAAAATCAAGGCCTATGCCCGACCAGCCGGGTTCACCTACCTGCTTGGCCCAGACTGAAAAGGTGACGGTTTGACCGGGTGTAACAGATATGTATTGGTGTGCGCCCTCATTCGTTAGCAATGCATTTGCTCCCGCATATGCATCACCAGAAATGGTAGCATTGCCGTATACCTTCCATCCTACAAAACCGGCTTCAAAACCAGGATTTTCTAGCTCACTTAAGATAGTGGGGCCAGGAGAATCGCCTCCGCCATGACTGGTTTCTACTTCAGCGTCCAAGCTCACATAAGCGACTGCTTGCGAGTTGGCCAAATGCAAAACCGCCTCGCTGCTGATTTCCGCAGCGAAGCCATTGATGATGGGCAAAGCATGAGTAATGCTGCCACCTAATTGGGCAAGAAGCTGTTCAGCCTGATTATTATTCTCTTCTTTTTGAACAATGATGGGTATTGTTTCTTCTGTTTGTTCCGCGATGATTGCCTGCAATGCTGGGTCCAGCTTTTGGCGGGTTGCTTCGGTGATACTGGTGCTAGCAACGGCCGTTTCCCCGGTAAAAATAAGCACGGCTGATACCATTAATAATAGTGCGGTAAAAAAAGCGAAACGGGTACGAGGTTGGTCGTATTTGGCTCCCCGATTCATATTGGCTCTCCTAAATAGTGCGGTACTTCCCCGATTTTCAAAAGGTAAAGACCTTGTAAGGCTACTGTAAATATGGAGACTTACGGAAATTGTTACATCGCAGTATATAACTGGGCCACTGGTGCCAAAGTACTAACTCTTCCTGTAAAAAACAAAAAACGGCCGCTTCCCAGGGAAACGGCCGTACAAAAAACCTAATCGCTTGGCAACCCAATTCAAGCTGTCATCATATCAGATCGAGGAACCTCACCTACCATACTGGGCAAAGTCACGGTACACACCGTGCCTGGCAATAAATCCTCATCATAGCCAACGCTTTGCAAGCAAATACTGCCCCCATGGGCTTCCACAATGCCCCGCGCAATAGGCAAGCCCAGGCCAAACCCGCCGCCACGAAAAGCGCTTTTGCTCGTAGAATGGTGGTTTAATGAACCAAGCACATGGAACATGTCAAAAACGCGCTGCTGCTCATCGAGCGGCACGCCAATTCCCGTATCTGTGACTGCAATCTCAAGCTGATTGTCACCGTCACAGGCAGCCCCGATCAGAATCTGGCCCCCATCTGGCGTAAATTTGACCGCATTGCCGATAATATTTTGGAACACAATGCGCAATTGGTGCGGATCAGCCCAAACCTGGGGCAAATGCTGCATTTCGCCTACTTCAATGGTTAACGTTCGCTGCGCACAAACCGAGGCCAGGTTTTCAACAACGGCCGAAATCACTTCATAAAGCCGAATTTCACGGCAAGCAAGCTCAAGTTGCCCCGACGCAATACGGAAAAATTGCACAATCTCGTCAATCACATGCTTCATTCGTTCAGTGGCTTTGTCCAAGTTGCTGGCTGTTCGGTTTAACATGGGGTCATCATGCAACCCGGCTTTTTGAATAATCATATTCATGAGTTGGGCATTCGTAGAAACGGCCGTTAACGGCGTCTTCAATTCATGCGAAACCAGAATAATAAAATTGTTCTTCAGCTCATCCAATTCCGTTAGATGATCATTGGCAATTTTCAGATTCTCAATCAGCTCGGTATTTTCAATAGCAATAGCCGCCTGGTTAGCAAAAAGCTGCAATGGCGCCAAATCAGAATCCCGGAAACGGCCGCGCACAGAACGATTTTCCACATAAATAGCCCCAATCGTCCGGTTCCGCGTAATGAGCGGCACACACATAATGGAACGCAGCCGCAGCGCCATCACACTACGCGCCGTGCCAAACTGCGGATCATGCATCGCATCACTTAACACCACAGACTCGCCCGACTGCACCACCTTTTCCAAAATTGAGTAACTTATCTCGTCGGTAGCCCCTGGCAAATCACGCCCCTGATTGTCCCGCTTAATTTTGAAATCAATCGAGCCATCATCATTTTTCAGGGCAATGTAGCCACGTTCAGCGCCCACTAACGTTAGAACATTATCTATGGTAAACGCCAACAGCGGTGCCAATGCATGAGACTCTGCCATATGGCGACTCACACGCAGCACATAATCTAACAGCTCTATTCCTTCCAAACGGTTACTCATGCTGTCAATAATAGAACCGATACACAGACCGATAAAATGGGAAAATGGGGGTACTATTCAGCAATTAACGTTATTTTCACAAAACCAGATTCTGCCACAACGCATCATCGCTAAAAAAGATGCGGATTCTTGGCAACCCAGGCAAACAAATCCTGAATACCTGTCTGAGGTGATATGGTCGGCTGCCACCCTAATTGCGCCTTTGCTTTGCGGATGTCTGCAATAAAAACACGCTGATCGCCTGGTCGCCAGGCCGCACGGGTCACAGGTGGCTCATGGCCTGCCAATTCGGCCAGCAGCGGGCCAAACTCTGTCCAAATAGAAAGCGTGTTTTGCGGCCCCCCACCCACGTTAAACATTTCGCCACGTTGGGCTTCAATTTGTTGAATCCCTAACTCGTAGGCGCGAATTAAATCCTGCACATGCAGCAAATCACGCACTTGTTTGCCGTCGCCAAAAATGGTGATGGGGCGATTTTTCACCGTAGCGATCACAAAATGGGCCACCCAGCCCTGGTCTTCTACGCCAAACTGTCGCTGCCCATAAATGCACGATTGCCTGAACACCATCGTTTTCAAGCCGTAGATCCGAGCGTAATCCAGCATGTACTGGTCGCCGGTACCTTTGGAACAGCCATAGGGGGAATGAAAATCGAGTGGGTAATTTTCGGGGATGCCATGCGTGTATTCGGCGTAGCGGTAACGGCCGTTTGCCAATTCCACCTTTGCCCCCTCCATGCCCCCATACACTTTATTAGTAGAGGCATAAAGAACGGCCGCTTGCGGAACCTGATGCCGCACCGCTTCCAGCACATTAAATGTCCCCAGCGCATTAATCTCAAAATCCTCACGCGGATTCTGTACAGAGGTGGTCACAGCCACCTGACTAGCCAAATGCAACACCACATCGGCACCGCCAATCGCAGCAGTCAATGCCTCATACTCGCGAATATCCCCCTGCACAAATTGCAGCCGCTCGCTATGCCGCGACCGCAGCCATTCCAAATTGGCTGGGCCACCTTTGCGCGATAAATTATCGAACACCACAACCTCATGACCCTGTTGCAAAAAATAATCGGCGCTGTTGCAACCAATAAAGCCAGCGCCACCCGTAATAAAAAATTTCATTATCAATTCCTACTCTTTTCTATAATTTCAAACCAAAAGACAGATTCTTCCCAAATGCAAACTAAAAAATATACAGTAGCAAGCAAGCTATCCCTCACCAGACCACCGCTGAAACAGTGCCGCCTGCTGGCTTTCTAAAAATTGATGATACCGCGCATTCAAGGAAGGCATCGTCATCAACAGCGCATCTTCCCCCGTATCGCGGTAGTACCGCCGACGGATGCCCACTTCTGCAAATTGAAATTTGCAGTAAAGCGCCTGAGCCACCTCATTACTGCGCCGAACCTCTAAAGTGACCATGTTGGCCGGCAGTTTGTAAGCCTCAAAAAGCAGATTTAGCAACAGCAATTCACCCAAGCCCTGCCCACGCCAATCTGGGTGAGTGGCAATAGTGCTAATGTGAATTTCATCGGCAATAAGCCAGAAACCGGCAAACCCCACCAGCTCCTCAGCCTCACCTAAAACCTGGTAATGGGCAATATCATTCTGCGCCAGTTCGTGCTCAAACAGGCTTGCCCTGGCCGGGGTAGGAAACGACAGCCTGTCTATTTCCTGCACACGAGGAATGTCGGCCATTTGCATGGGCCGCAGCCAAAATGGGTCTGGTGGGATCAACATTTGAGGAATAATTAGTTTCCAGCGGGATCGCGTAAATAAATGGGCGCTAATGTTTGGGCATCATCCACATTGCCAGCCCGTAGCCTGCGCCAACCTAGCTCTGCCAAATAGCCAGCCCGACGAACGGCCGTTGCCGGGGGCATCACCTGAAATGTGCGATCAGCCGCCTTGATTTGCCTCGTCGCCTGGGCTGTAATCTCGCCAGCAAAAGAGACACGCCCCTCCAACTTGGGCAGCAGCGACTCCCAGCTTTCAATGATGGGCGTCTCGCTGGTTTGCCAGCCACGGCCGTTTTCCCATTCATACGGCGCGGTGCAGATGCGCGTCCGGCCCGCCTCCGCCACCACCCAAAGCTGGCCAGGGAACGGCCCAAAGGCAGCGGCCACAATATCCAGCGTAGAGATACCCAACAGCGGTGTCTGGTTAGCCAGCGCCAACCCCTTGGCCAACGCCATGCCCACCCGCAGCCCGGTGTAAGACCCTGGCCCAATGGCCACAGCAATACCGTCTAAATCGGCAGGCGTCACGTTGGCTCGCTGCATCATCACCTGCAAGTTGGGCGTTAGCTCAATGGTGTGATTATTCAAACAGCGCCAGCCCATCTCCGCCAAAACGGCCGTTCCATCATGCAAGGCCATCCCCAGCCAGCGCGTCGCTGTGTCAATCGCTAAAATCATCTACTTAAACTCCAAACGCACTTTTCTTAAACTCTTCCAATAATTCAACAGATCGTTCTCCATTGGCAGAAATGCGCAGCTTACGCCGCGTTTCGCTCACGTAAGTCAGGGCAACCCATAGACGATCCGCAGGCAACAGCGCCTCGACACGCTCCGGCCACTCTACCATCACTGCCCCGCTGCCAAAAAGAATGTCATCCAGCCCGGCGGTCATCTGGTCCACTTCCCCCTCTAACCGGTAACAATCAATGTGGTAAAGGATACGGCCGTCACCCAACCGAGGATACTCATTCACCAATGTAAACGTTGGGCTAGTCACCCGCAAACCCGTTCCCCAACCGCGACCAATGCCCCGCGCCAGCGCCGTCTTGCCCGCACCCAAATCACCAGACAGGCACACCAAATCATGCACCTGCAACAGTTCACCCAGGCGAACGCCCAGGCGCGTTGTCTGCTCCACACTGCTACTTACAAAATCAATTGTCCAGCGATCCAATATAGCCATTTAGTCACCCATTTTTCAAATTCACGGCTGATTTATTATACCCTCTACTCTCGATCATGGTATCATAAACAGGCGTCCCATTGAGGGAGCAAAATCTAATTGAGCAAACATCCATGCGAATTTTGATCATCTCCGACATTCATGCCAATCTCACTGCTTTCCAGGCCGTACTGGAACACGCCAAAAACAAATGGGACATCATCTGGTTTTTGGGCGATTTGGTAGGCTACGGACCAGACCCCAACGAATGCGCCCAGGAACTGCAAAAACATAAACACATCGCCCTCTCTGGCAACCACGATCAAGCTGTCTTGGGCAATCTGGACATCAAATCATTTAATCGCGAAGCCAAATTTGCCATCACCTGGACCCAGGAAGCGCTCAGCGAAGAAACCCGAAGCTATCTGGCAGAACTACCCTCCAAACAAGTGGAAGGCCAATTTACCCTGGCCCATGCCAGCCCGCGCCACCCCGTCTGGGAATACATTCTGGATCCCCTCACCGCCTCCGAAAACTTCAACTGGTTCCAGACCGATTTTTGCCTGGTAGGCCACACCCATGTGCCTGTCATGTTCGAGGAACACCTCAACGGCTTCCGCCGCGTAAACGTGCATCCCCCACGCTACAGCCCAGGTCGCGAAGAGCGATTACCGCTAGGACCACTGCGACTCATCATTAACCCTGGCAGCGTAGGCCAGCCCCGCGATTCTGACCCCCGCGCCGCTTACGCCCTCCTAGACACCGATGAAATGACCTGGTCTTACCAGCGCGTCTCCTACCCAGTTCGCCAGGTGCAAGAGCGCATGGAGCGGCACGGTATGCCCAAACGACTGGTCAATCGGCTGGCCTACGGCGTTTAATTTCCAAACATAAACAATCTCCCCCCAACTGGGAACTTTTTCAAACTCTCTGCCGTTTTACTCTCAAGAATCTTATTTTTGAACTTTCAGGAGAGCACGATCATGACCCGTAAAAACTTACTTTTTTTTGCAGTAGCCATTTTGACGATTTTTTTGGTGGCCTGCAGTAGCGCCGCCGAATCTTCTTATGACAGCGTCGCAATGGAAGCACCCGCCAGCGCCCCAGCCTTTGATGGTGGCGATTTCGACAGCTTCGCCACAACGGAAGAAATGTCCTACGCTCAGGATGGCGGCTTAGGCGTCACCTCAAACTCAGCGGGTGAAGCCAGCAGCCAGGTGTACCAGGAACGGCTTATCATTCGCACCGCCAACCTGAGCCTGCTCGTATCTGACACGGACGAAGCGATGGCCACAATTAGCAAAATGGCTGAAGACAATGGCGGTTGGGTCGTAAACAGCTCTGTGTATCAGTACAACGAAACGGCCAAGACGGGCAATATCACCATCCGCGTACCCTCCGCTGGCTTTAACAGTGCGCTGGAGGCATTGCGCGGTCTGGCAGTTGAGGTTCGCAATGAAAGCACCTCTGGCCAGGACGTGACAGAAGAGTTTGTGGATTTGTCTGCCCGGCTGGAAAATCTGGAAGCAACGGCCGAACGTGTGCGTGCCTTTCTGGAAGATGCGGACACTGTTGAAGAGGCGCTGGCTGTTAACCAGGAATTGAGCCGTCTGGAAAGCGAAATTGAGGCCATGAAGGGTCGGCTGCAATATTTAAGCCAATCCGCTTCTTTCTCCACCATCACTGTGGACCTGACGCCAGACGTCGTGGCGCAGCCAATTGACACCAGCTGGCGTCCGGCGATTGTGTTCCGCAACGCGATTGATTCCTTGGTAGAGGCGCTGCAAAGTGTGGCCGAGTTTGCCATCTGGTTTGTCATTTACATGGTGCCGCTGCTGATCGTGGTGGGTGTGCCGCTGTGGCTGGTGGGTCGCTTCATTTGGCGGCGCATCCGTCGGCGGGGAAGTCGTAGGAATGTGTCTGAGGTGGAAACGGCCGTTTCCAACGAATAACCAAAAGTAATTGAGTAATTGGTAATTGAGTAACTACTCAATTACCAATTACTTCCTCCTCAATCGCCTGCCGCACCGCCCTGGAATATTGCTGAAACTGCTCTGAACCAACCATTTCCATGCTGCGCGGACGCGGGAGCGCAATTTGAATCCGTGCCGCTATCTTCGCCGGTTGCCCCCCCATCACCATCACCTCATCTGCTAACAGAACCGCTTCCTGAATGCTATGCGTGACCATGAACACCGTCACGGGGAGCGCGGCCCAAATGCGCAGCAATTCCTGCCCCATGCGCTCCCGCGTCAGGGCGTCCAGTGCCCCAAACGGCTCATCCAGCAGCAATAGCAATGGCCGATGTACCAGCGCCCGCGCCAGCGCCACCCGCTGGGCCATGCCGCCAGAAAGCTGGGCGGGATAGCTTTGAGCAAAGCCGTTCAGTCCCACCAAATTGAGCATTTTGTTTACGACCGTATCCACCCCCTCATTTGCCACTCCCTGCACCTCCAACGGCAGCCGCACGTTTTCGTACGCTGTGCGCCAGGGCATCAGGTTGTCTTTTTGGAACATCAAGCCAATGGAGGGTGGCTGCCCGTTGGCATACTGAATTTGGCCGGAAGACGGCCGTAACAACCCCGCCAACAGCCGCACCAGCGTAGATTTACCCACCCCGGATGGCCCCACCAGCGCCGTAAAGCCACCATTTGGCAAGGCAAACGACAGGTTCGTCAGCACCTTCTGCTGCTCGCCAAACACGTGGCTAACATTTTGCACAGTGAGGAATGGTTCTTGGTTCATAGGAAATGGGACACGGATGCCACAGATTTAACGGATGTATTGGTCCGTCAAATCCGCGTCAATTTATTCTTGGTTTGCCAGAACAAACTCGTTGGTGAAAACGGCCGTTAAATCGCCCACCGGTTCATCCAGCAAACCAGCACCCAGCAGCACCTGCTGCGTGTTTTCCCAAGAGGCCAGATCAGTCAGGCCGAGGGTGTCGGCTTGCCACAAGGGTAGCGAGGCTTCCAGGACTGGTTTACGGCCGTCTTCCAACCCATCCACATATTTTTGGCTGATGGCAAACGCCGCGTCCGGGTCGGCCAGCGTGTCCGCCAGACCGCGCAGCACCGCACCTACAAACCGCTCTACTAGCTCTGGGTTTTCGGCCATCACCGTCTCGTTGGTGATGATCCCGTTGGCTACCAAGTCAATGGTGTCAGACACTTGGATGATGTTAACCGGCACGCCCTGTGCCGCCAGCTGCACCGGCTCGTTGTTGGCATAACCCACCACCGCCTCGGACTGGTCAGTCAGCAGCGATTCCACCTGGTTAAAGCCAATGTCATTAGCCTTCACCTCGTCCGGCTGCAAGCCGCTGGCGGAGAGCAGCCCCAAATAGCCCACATAACTCGCCCCAAAAAAGCCAGGAAGCCCAACGGTACGGCCGTTCAAATCCGCTGGAGTCTCAATCCCAGCTTCCACTTTGCTCACCACCACGATGGGAAACTTCTGAAACCATTCCATTACGTACACCACCGGCACGCTCTGGGCGCGAGCCAGCAGCACCTGATCCCCGCTAACAATGGCAAACGGCCGTTCAGTGGCCCCCACCAACGACACCCCTTCCGTCTCAAAAATATACTCAAAGGTGACGTCAAAACCCGCCTCGGCAAAGTAACCTCGCTCCTGGGCCACGTAAAATGGCGCAAACTGTGGGTCGGCAATGTACCCCATCGGCAGCTGGATTGCGACCATTTCTGGTTGTGCGGGTTCATCCGCCTGGCAGGCCGCCAGTAGCAAAATTGTGGCAAACAACAAAATGATTATGCGAATTTTCTTGTGCATCTAATTTCCTTTTTTTGTAGCTTGTGGCTAGTGGTTAGTAAAAGCCGCTCGCAACTAACAACCAGCCACTAACCGCTATTATTTATTTTTCTGCCAACGCAGCAGCCGCTTTTCGGCCAGCGTCACCAATCCATACAAAGCCAGAGCCATCGCCGCCAGGGTAAACAGCACCACAAAGACCAAATCTGTTTTGAACTGATAGCGGGCTGTAACCAGCAGATAGCCCAGGCCCTCGGTTCTGGGCTGTACAAACTCCCCCACCAACGCCCCGATCACACTAAGCGTCGCCCCCAACTTCAAGCCGGCCAGAACGATGGGCAAGGCCGCGGGCCACTCCAGCATGTGGAAAATTTGCCAGCGCGTGGCGTGCAAGGAGTGCATCAGTTCGTACAGCTCATGCGGCACAGAGCGCAGTCCAGCAATAATGTTGATGAGTACAGGGAAGAAAACGACCAGCACGGCCACCAGCACCCGCGCCCAAAAAGTGGAGCTAATCCAGATGGTTAGCAAGGGAGCGATGGCGATCACCGGCACTGCTTGAGAGGCGATGAGATAAGGTGCAATGAGCCGCTCTGCCAGGGGAGATTTGGCCAGCAGATAACCCAGCGGCAGCGAAATGCCTGCGCCAATAAGCAGGCCGGGTATCACTTCGCTGAGGGTGATGAGGCTATGGCTAACAAGACGGCCGTCTGCCAACACCACCCCAAACTGCCGCATCACATCCAGCGGACCGGGCAAAATGAACTTGTCGTAGCCGCCTAGCAGCACTAACAGTTGCCACAGCAACAGCAGCAGTGCAAAAGATAAGCTCACGGTCACCCAGGCGGGTTGCCGTCGCAACCAGGTCATAAATTCCTCTAAAAAAAGTTGGGGCAAGGGGAAATTGCACGCGAGGCAGCCCGGTTTGCTAAAAAATGACAAACCTAGGCGATAGAAACGGCCGTTTTCCGAGTTAAGAAGTTGAACTTTTGGCAAAAGTTCAACTTCTTTACCTAGCACGCCACAAAAAAGCCCCACAAAATTTGTGGGGCAAAATTGATGGCAAAACAGACAAAAACGCAGCGCGTCTCGTTTACCTTCTCCCATCCAGACTATACTGTCGGCTCTGGAATTCCACCAGATCAACCATTTTCGGTAATCAGTAATCGGTATTCAGTAATCAGTTTTTTACCGATTACCGATAACTGTTTACCGATTACTGAACCTGGTTCGCGGGCTTGGCCTGCGCAGGCCTCACCGCCGGTCGGGAATTGGTGCAAATTTTGCATTGCAAGGTTTGCACCGCACCCTGCCCCGAAGGTTCAATATTTTATTATGGGTTTGATTATACAAATCCAGCAGGTGGCGTCAATCTGGTACGATAAACGCTAACTCAATCTCAATTTCCCACGACGTTGAGCGGCACGGGAAGCACAAACGCATCACGGCCGTTTTCCAAAACAAGCCGCTCCCCTGTAGCCGGATCATATAGCCCCACGATGATTTGTCCCTCACCCGTGAAGCTCATTTCTCGCCAGTGCAGTTGGTGGGCATCCTGAATGTACTCGCCTTCAACCCAGCCAGTGGTGGGGCGGAAGCCACTGTCTGGTGGAGCGTCATGCTGGGCTACCAAACGGCCGTCTTCAACCGCCAGCAGCTGGGCAAATACCGTGTAACTCACCGCCTCACCCGTGCCCAGCGCCTGCCAGTACAGCGTCAGCGGGATGGGTTGGCCTCCGGGTACGCTTGCCGCTGGCGGGTCTACCCCCACCAGCCGGGCCACCTCGCCAAAAGTTACGTCCAGTGGCACCTGCGGCGTCGGCGGCACAAAACTACGCGCATCCACAACAATTTCCACCTCACCCAGCGGGACGCTGCGGTCGCCAAACTCCACAAAAAGCGTGGCCGGACCAGAAACGGCCGTTGGCGGCACGGTCAACAAACGCTGCTCATAAATGAACTCACCCGGTCGCCATAAATTGGTGGGATACTGGTTTTGGGCAGGGGCATTGGCATCAGCTACCAGCGTTTGGCCAGCTTGCCGCAGCACAAAAGCGGGGCGCACATCGGGCAGCGGCTGGCTGCTTTGCCAACCCAGCTCCAGCTCTAAATTTTGGCCAGGGCGCAATACGGAATTGCCCAGTAAAGCGTGGGTTAACTGCAACCCATCGGCCAACTGGATGGGTTCTGGCAGCGGCAGATAAGGATGCTCCACGCCGTAAACGTGAGCCTGATTGGGCAACGGCCGTTCCACCCGCACCTGCCCCAGTACCACATTTTGCCCTTGGGGCGCGCCCGCCTCGTCTATCAAATCCAACGTCTGCACCTCGCCCTGAAATATGTAAACGCGCAGATTCACATCATAATCCAGCGGTGCGGTGCCGTAGCGGAACGGCACAAAATGGTACGTTGTCACAATTTCGCCCACTTCCCAGCGATTGGTGGGACGGCCGTTTGCCGCCACCAACTGTTCATCCCGACTTGCTACCTCCAGCCCCGTGCCGTCCGTCACGTCCAGAACGATGGCGTAATTGTGCGTCACTGGGGCCAACAACTGCCATTGCAGGGCCACCGTCACGCCGTCGGCGGAAGTTGCCGTCGGGCCAACCCAACTGCCCAGGAAGGCGACGTCGCCGAAACGGCCGTGCTGCATCCCCAACTCCGGCTCATTTATGCGCCCATCCAGCCGGTACTGGCTCAAAATCAAATCATCCACCCGCCAGCGCTGCATCAGATTGCCTGCACTTTCCAAAGCAAAGGGCACCACGCCCTGAAAATCGTAAAAATTGTCGGCGTAATCCAGGGTGTAGACGTGCGCCGCGCCGTTGGTCCAGGCGGCTAAATCGGGCCAGAGCTGCGCCTGGTCAAAGGCATCCACCATCTGGATGGGCGTGTCGCCGTGGTACACAAACAGCAGGCTCCAGTCGGTGCGCGGAATCAAAATCAGGTCCGATGGCGCGGCTTCGGCGTTCAAAATGGCGGCGATTTGGCGGAGGTCGTCTTTGGCAAAGGCGGGATCAAAAAAGTAATGCTGCAACCCCCAGCCAGAGAGCCAAAAGAAGATAACGGCCGTTGCCAATCGCAGCAAATTCCCCACCCGGGAGGCTGTCGGCGTGAGCAAATACGCCAGCAGCAGCACCAACCCGTAGGCAAACATACCGATGTAGCGCGGGTGGGAAAACGAGCGACCAAACCAGAGCAGCAGCCCCAAAAACAGCGGTCCTAGCCAGATAGCCAGCAGCCACGTTCCCCACCGATTTTGCCGCTGCAAATTGGTCAACACCAGCAACAGCGCCAGCAGCACAATCAGCCCGATGGCTGCAAACTGCACGCCAGCAACATCAAAAACGTTCACCAGCCCGGAGAGATGAAAGCCCCACACCTGCGGCAGCACAAACGACCAGGACGGCCGTTCCGTCACAAAACCAGCCAACTGCGCCTCTGCCTGCACCGCTGGCCAGTTCAGCAATACGCCAATGGCCCAGGGCAGGCTGGCCAACGCTACACCGAGCTGCACCTTGAACCAGGGCCAAAATCGCGACGTCTGCCAAAATTTGACCAGCAGCCAGCCATTCACAAAAACAAGCAAAAAAAGCGAGTTGTAATGCAGATGCAGCGCCAGCCATTCCGCGAGGCCAAGCGCCAGCCAGGTGCGGCGGGTTGGCTGTTCTAGCGTTACGCGGTGAGCCAGCAGCAAAATCCAGAGGTAGGCGAGCGGCAAAAAGGCGTAGACGCGCACTTCCTGGGCGTACACCACCGACAGAGAGAATACGGCCGTAACCACCATGCCGATAACGGCCGTTCGCCGCCCAAACCAATCCCGCAGAAGCGCGTACACCAGCGCTACCTGCAAAAAGCTGGCCAACGCCGAAAAATAGCGGGCGGCAAACGGCGTCGTGCCGGTCAGCGCCACCCAAATTTTGAGCAGAAAAAAGTAGAGTGGTGGATGAATGTTGGCCGCCCGATTGGCAATAATTTCGGCAAAGCTGGACGTGGCCAGATGCAGGCTAATTCCCTCATCCCACCACAAGCTTTGGCCATCCAGCAAAAAAATCCGCAGCCAAAACGTTGGCAGCAAAATCAATAGCAGCAAGAGCAGCCGTTGCAATTTGCTCATCGCGCCACCTCCAGCGGCAGCGGCAATACAAACTGGTCGCCCAGCGCCGCGCCATCTTCGGCGGTGATGGGCAGGCGCAGGCCGTTGGCAGCAGCATAAAGCCCCAGCACGATTTGGTAGGTGCCCAACGGGGCATCCTGCGGCAGCTCGATGGCGTATTCGTCAATGATCACCTGCCCATCGGCCCAAGTGCTGCTGGGCAGGCCGCCCGGCCACTGGTCGCCCTGCTGCACAATTTGCCCATCTGGCCCCACCAGATGCACAAATGTGGAGAAGATTTCGCTCGGTTGGCGGTCAACTTGCCAATACAAGGTGAGCTGGGCGGAACCACCTGGTGCAGCAGTTGGCGTCTGCAAATCGTACCCGCGCAAGCTCGCCAAATCGCCAAAGCGTAGCCAAACGGGTTGGCCGACATCGTCCGGCAGGCTTAATAGGCGGTCTGGCGAAACCACTTCAATCGGGCCTAAATTGACGGGAGCGGCGGTGTCTGTCAACAGGTCTACGCGCAAATCGTAACTTCCTGCGGCCAAATCTGCCGGAACGGGCACGCGGTATTTTTCATGAATCACCTGGCCAGCCTGCCAAAAATCAGATTCAAAGCGGCTCAAAGGGAGCGTTATCAGGGATATCTCATCCGCCCAAAATTGAAGTTGTAAATTGGCGGGCAGAACGGCCGTTCCTTGCCAAAATAAATCTACAGTAAAGCTGCTGGCAGTTAGAACATTTTCTGGCAACAAATTTTGCTGCAAAAACAGCAAATCCCCGCCTAGCAATGGTTTTGGCTGCGTGGTTCGCATTAGCGGCTCCGTTTGAAAAAGAGGTGGCGGGGTTAAATTGAGTACGGCGATAGTCTGGGTGACGCCTGCGAAACGGCCGTCTGCCCCCGCCACCGGAAGCTGCGCCCCACCCTCCTCCGCAAACAAAGAAAGCTCTACGCGGTACTGCGCCGGTGGCAAACCGGGCGGCAATGCCAGCGAATAGCGCCAACTTGCTTGCTCATCCAAGGACCAGTTTTCTGGGTAAAAGTAGGTTTCGTTCAGCAGCGGCAATTCTAGTTGTGACCACAGCTGGTTGTTTTCATCCAGCAAGCGGAGTTGGACGTTGAAACGGCCGTTCGTCGGCTGCACTAACTGCCAGTCTGTATAAACATCGAGGTTATCCTGGTCTACGGCCGTTCCCGCTGCCACCAATTCAATCTGCCCACCAAACTGGCTGTTTTGCGTCTGCCAGGCAATTTCCGGCTTCACAGGGTTGTCTACGCGAAAAACCCACGCCTGATCCTGACCATCGTAGCGAATGGTGTGCAGCAAGGTCTGGCCGGATCGCAAATGCTGCGGGCCGAATGCCGCATCCTGATAACCCGTCAAAGTTTCCACCACGTAATCGGCCGTTTGCCAGTTGTCGCCATCGCGCAAGATGGTTTTGCCAGGGAAAAAGGGGGCAAAGGCGGGGCCGATACCGGCAACGGCCGTTTTCTCCGCCGCATCGGGTTGTTCTGCCAGCCATTGGGCCGCTGCGCTCACCGCCTCGCCCCAACCTATTGGCATGACGTATTTGGCAGTTTGCGTGCCGCCAACGAGTGGGTTGTAGGCGTTGAGCAGGGTGGGAACGGCCGTTGCCAAATAAATCAGAGCCACTAACACCCCACTTACCGAAATTGGTTTTGTCCAGGACGGCCGTTTTTGCAGAAGATGGTTCCAGCCCAACGCCCCAACAAAAAAGAGCAGCGGCAGCGCGGGCAGCAGGTAGCGGTCATATTTTTTAGTAGCCAGGGTGAGTATAAAAATGAAAAAAATGGGCCAGAAGATGACGATGAGGGGGAACGGCCGTTGCCACCATTTTTTGGCCCGTTTTTGCCAGCCAAACCAGCCTGCCAGCAACAGTCCCGCAAAAACCAGCGGATTTAGCCGAAACAGCAGCGCCAGCGGGTAAAAAAGCACCCCGTGCGTTTGGCTGACCACGCCCATGAAAAAGGTCGGCGGCAGCACCTCCTCTGTTTCATGAAAAATGGTACCAATGATGGTTTGGTAACTCCCCACGGGATTGACCCACAGGGCGGGCAAGAGAATAAATTGAATTGCCACCATCGCCACCAGCCAAACCAGCCCAAGCATGATTATTTGTCGCCAATGACCGCG
This sequence comes from Ardenticatenaceae bacterium, assembly GCA_020634455.1. GTDB lineage: Bacteria > Chloroflexota > Anaerolineae > Promineifilales > Promineifilaceae > Leptofilum. The sequence continues at coordinate 1,413,076 of JACKBQ010000002.1, forward strand.
CCACGCCACAATTGCCCCGCCAAAAACCAGCGCCACAAACGGCAGCAGCGTCAGGCCCGACGATTTGGCTAAAATGGCACACCCGGCGGCGGCACCAGAAACGGCCGTAATTGCAAATGGGACGCGGATGGACGCGGATGAACGCGGATTTTTAGTCGCTTTTTCTCTGTGCCCCCCGCGTTCTCTGCGGTAAATTTCTGCAAACTGGGTGAACGCAACAGCCAAGGCCAGCAGCGAAATGGTGGTGAAGGTGGTCATTAAGCCATCCACATGCAGCAAGCCAGAAAGTCCCGCCACAAATGGGTCTAGCGCCAGCAAGCCAACAGCCACCGCTGCAGGCCAATCACTCACCAGCCGCCGCCCCAGCCAAAAGACGGCCACCAAGCCCAAACTGTTGGCCAGCGCCACGGCAATGCGGCCTGCGCTTAAAAAGGTAGCTAATTGGGGGAAAGCGGCCGTATTTTCCGGGGCCAGCCAGGCAAGGTGGGTGATCCATTGGTACGTTGTGATGTCAGACGGCCGTAACCACACCTGCACCTGAATCCCCAACGCCCCTAACCAGGTGGTCAACACGCCTGGATGCCCCGTCGTCAGCGTATCAGCCCAGGCCTCCCGCCCCATCGCCTGGTGAAAAATCACCGATCGATGCACCCAATTAAGTTCATCGGGCGTAATGTAGTTGCCCAATGCGGCCAGCCGAGGCAATAAGGCTGCCACAAAAAGGAGCAAGGTCACTATTGTAAGCTGTGGGGTGGAAAACGGCCGTTGCCGCCGCAAAAACACGCTCATCAGCATAATCATAACGCAAAGATAGCCGACTGAATACTTATATTCTTTTCAGCAGGCAAGCAACATTCGGGCAAGAAAATTGCAGCCACCCAAAAAGAACAGCGCAATCAGCATCAATACACCATATGAACATCATTAACAGGAGTGCCGTTATATTGCCAGCAACATTAAACTCAGTATAATCGGTAAAAATGCCCAAGCGGTAAATTGAAAGTGAGGATGAAGAGTTTTGAGTGACAATGTAGCGAATGTAGCAGGGGGCGAACAAGGCCACCCAATGGAATTTCTTCTGGCAGAAGAGTTAAACTTACCCAAAATTGGTGAAACCCGGCAAGGATGGGTAATTGAGCATAGAAACAACGCCATCTTGATTGACATCGGTGCCAAATCAGAAGGGGTCATTTCAGGTCAGGAACTGCAAACAATGGATGACGATACCCGCGAGCTATTAGCCGTTGGTAATGAAGTGTCCGTTTATGTTGTCAATACCGAGGACCAACATGGCAATGTTGTTGTTTCATATGCTAAGGCAGCAGAAGAGCTAGACTGGAACAAAGCAGAAGAGCTTCTCGCCTCGCAAGATGTTTACAAAAGCAAAGTTATTGGCCAGAACAAAGGCGGTCTTTTGGTCAAACTGGGGCAGTTACGTGGCTTTGTACCCAATTCCCAAATTAGCCGTCGGCGCAGTCATGATAACAACCAGAAAAACAAAGTAGCCAACAACGCCATTCAGACCAAAGTCATTGAGGTGGATCGTAAGAGAGGCCGGTTAATCTTATCTGAACGAGCCGCAGAAAAAGAAGCGCGACAAGCAAAGCGGGCTGAAATTCTTAACAAACTCAACGAAGGTGACATCCTCAAGGGACGTGTCATAAATCTGGCTGACTTTGGCGCTTTTGTTGATGTAGGCGGCGTAGAAGGTCTGGTTCATTTATCAGAACTGAGCTGGAAAAGAGTCAATGCCCCAGCTGATATTCTGGAAGTTGGTCAGGAAGTAGAAGTTTACGTTTTAAGTATTGACCAGGAACGTGAACGACTGGCCTTGAGCCTGAAGCGGTTAGAAGCAGACCCCTGGACCATTATTGACGAGTATTATCATGTTGGGCAATTACTAGAAGCCAACATCACCAAATTAACAAAATATGGGGCATTTGCTCGACTAGATGATGATTACGCATTGGAAGGGTTGATCCATATCTCAGAATTGTCTGAGAATCATGTCAATCACCCCAGAGATGTAGTACAACCATCACAAACTGTAACCGTCCGCATTATTCGTGTGGACAAAGACCAGCGACAGTTGGGCTTAAGTATAAAACAAGTTGTTTCTGACAAATTCGTCGAAGCAGATTTGGAAAAATTAACAACTATCCAAGATTAGTTTGGAAGGGTGGGGAGCCGCGATCTTTTGCGGAAACGGCCGTAGCCACTAACACTGGAAAGTTGTTCACCCAATCTGGATTCGCGAATAGCAAGAACCGAGGTGAGCACGGGTGAACTCTAAAAATTGGGAACGTTTTACGCAACGCGCCAGACGCGTTCTAAGTTTAGCTCAAGAAGAAGCTGAACGACTGAATCATAATTATATCGGTAGTGAGCATGTGCTAATTGGCTTACTGCGTGAAGAAGGCGGTGTTGCTGGGAGGGTGCTCCGTGAGCTTGGTCTAGACGCTGTGCGCGTGCAGGCAATGGTTGAAAGGTTGTCTGGAGGTCCAGGAACCCGAACCCCCTTCACAAAGATTGAACTTTCCCCAAGCACAAAGCGCGTGTTGGAACTTGCGGTTGAAGAAGCACGCCGTATGGGTCAGCATTACATCAGCACAGAGCATCTGTTGCTTGGTCTGGCCCGACAAAATGAAGGGCTTGCCATTGACGTATTGCGCAAGTTTGGCATTAGCGCAGAGCAAATCCGGCGGCAAACACGCCGAATGCTGCGTGAAAGCCCGGTTACCACTAGCGAAACCAGTAGCACTACCTCACGCCGCCCTGCTAAAAAAGAAAAGAGCAAAACGCCAATGGTTGACCAGTTGGCTACCGACCTCACTGCCTTGGCTGAAGAAAACAAGTTGGACCCCGTTATTGGTCGAAGCACAGAAATTGAGCGCGTCATCCAAATTTTGGCACGCCGCACCAAAAACAACCCTGCCCTGATTGGCGAACCTGGCGTTGGCAAAACAGCCATCATCGAAGGGTTAGCCCAGCGAATTATTGACGGCCGTGTTCCAGACATTCTGCACAATAAACGTGTACTCCAATTGGATGTAGGCAGCCTGGTAGCTGGCACAATGTACCGGGGTCAGTTTGAAGAACGTCTCAAGCGGGTTATCGAAGAGCTCAAATCCAGCGATGCCATTCTGTTCATAGACGAAGTTCATATGCTGGTTGGTGCTGGTTCCGCAGGCAGTTCTGTAGATGCCGCCAACATTCTGAAACCAGCTCTTGCCCGTGGCGAACTGCAAACCATCGGGGCTACTACCCTCGAAGAGTACCGCAAATATATTGAAAGTGATGCTGCTCTGGAACGTCGCTTCCAACCCATTCATGTGGATGAACCTTCGCCGGAAGAAAGCATCGAAATCCTGCATGGCATTAAAGGTGCCTACGAAAAGCATCACAATTTGTTTATTACGGAAGAGGCTATAGAAGCGGCCGTTAATCTTTCTACACGTTATGTTACAGAGCGCTTTTTGCCAGACAAAGCGATTGACCTGATTGATGAAAGCGCCTCGCGTGTTCGCATGTACCGTGTGCCACAACCGGCCGACATTCGAGAAGCGTACGATACCTTGCGTGACATTCGCACCGAACGTGCCATTGCCGAAGACGAGGGCCGCACTGAAGATGTGATGCATCTAAACGAGCGGGAAGAAGATATTCAACGTCAGCTGGATCAGTTACGTGCTGGCAGCGCTGAGAAAGAAAAATCTGTCAGTGTAACCGCTGAAGATATTGCCGAAGTGCTTTCTATGTGGACGGGCATTCCCATTTACCAGTTTACGCAGGAAGAATCTGCCAGGCTGCTAGAAATGGAATCCGAATTGCGCCAGCAAATTGTAGGTCAAGGTGAAGCAATCGAGGCGATTGCCAAGGCTGTGCGCCGCGCTCGTGCGGGCCTAAAAGATCCACAACGTCCAATTGGCTCCTTCATCTTCCTTGGGCCAACAGGCGTAGGTAAAACGGAATTGACTAAAGCGCTGGCCAAGTTTCTTTTTGGCAGTGAAGATGCGCTGGTTCAGTTGGATATGTCTGAATTTATGGAACGGCACAATGTTGCCCGACTTGTTGGATCACCTCCTGGGTATGTAGGCTACGAGGATGCTGGACAATTAACCGAGGCTGTGCGCAGACGGCCGTACTCCATCGTCGTCTTTGATGAAATTGAAAAAGCGCACCCGGAAACCTTCAACATCTTGCTGCAAATTATGGAAGAAGGGCATCTTTCTGACGCCAAAGGCCAGAAGATTAATTTCCGTAACACCATCATCATTATGACTTCCAATGTAGGCGCCGATACCATTCGTCGTGGACCAAATTTGGGCTTTGCTTTCCAGCGAGATGATGCTTTGGTTGAGCAAGAAAAGCATAAAGAAATGCGCAAAACGCTGATGGATGAACTCAAACGGCAGTTCCGCCCCGAATTCATCAATCGAGTGGACAGCATTGTGGTTTTCCGCCAGCTAAGCAAAGAAGATATACGGAAAATCGTAGATATTATCTTAGGTGAAGTAAACGAACGGCTGGTTGAGCATGAGCTTACACTTGTTGCCACCGACGCTGCCAGGGATTGGCTTGGTGAACATGGTTACGACGCCGAGTTTGGGGCACGGCCGTTACGCAGACTCATCCAAACAGAAATTGAAGATCGTTTGTCTGATGCGGTGTTAGCAGGCCGTTTTGCTAACGGGGATGCTGTCATTATTGATGTGGCTGATGGTGAAATTGTATTGAAAAATGAGGAAGAGGAAACGGCCGTTCCTACCACATCCTAAATTCTCTAAATAAATGATAAACAAAAAGTCCCTGGCGTATTAGCCAGGGACTTTTTTATTTCAGCTAATTGCCTTAGGTCACTATTCGCAAGGCGGAATGTACAAAACCTGGCCTACTTTAATCAGGTGATAATTATAAATTCTATTTGAATCTGCCAAAAACTTCGTGTCAATCCCATATTTCGCAGCAATCCCACTCATGGTCTCGCCAGCCTGAACAATATGTAACGTGCGTGTGCTTACTGGCGAAATGTGCCCGGCTTGGCCCGCAGGTTGGGGAGTAAATGTTGGAGGCAATGTCGGCGTAGCCGTCACTTCCACTCGCGGGGCATCTTCTTCCGCTGAATCTTGCTCCTGAGCAACCTCTGTATCTTCACTCGAATCACCGCCACCTTGAAGCTGAGCGCAAGCTACCATTGCCAATGAAAGCAATAAGATAAAAATCAAAAATTTTCGCATGATGCCTCCTCATTTGCCTTGCGGAAGCCACATCCCAAAGAACCCCCGCTAGAAAAATGCCCCATGCTGATGGGGTACTATGCAGATTTTGTTTCACATATTTAACTGAAACAGTGTGTCAGTTAAACATAATCCAGCCCATTATAACAGACACACTCTAATTTTTGAAGAAGCAATAATGAACTTAAGGTAATACCCTTATTCTCCAGTTGGATGAAAAACAAAAGTTGAATCGTCTAGCATAAAATTCTCACAAAGTTTCTGGCTACCTCCTTCGGCTTTCCACGAAGATTAGGACGTATGTACTAACATTTCACGTGAAATAATCGAGAAAAGCCATTGTGTGAGTCAAGCTGCAATTACTATAATTTTGCACAATGATACCTAAAACGATCGGTCGTTACCGAATCAAAGCAGAACTCGGTCGTGGCGGGATGTCAACAGTATACCTGGCACATGATCCACGTTTTGAGCGGGATGTTGCCATCAAGCTGCTGCCTCTCGAACTACTCCACCAACCCACCTTCCGTCGCCGTTTTGAACGTGAAGCAAAGGTAGTCGCATCTCTAGATCACCCTGCCATTGTTCCTGTATACGATTTTGGCGAGGAAGAGGGACAACCATTTCTCGTAATGCGCTTCATGACAGGCGGGTCATTAGGAGAACGGCTCAAGCAAGGTGCCATCTCTATTGCAGAATCTGCCCGCATCATGGCAAAGTTAGCGCCTGCACTGGACGAAGTGCATCTCCACGGCGTCATCCACCGTGATTTAAAGCCCAGCAATATTCTTTTTGACCAACGGAACGAACCATATATTTCAGATTTTGGCACGGCCAAATTAAAACATGCACACACCAAGCTTACCGACACAGGTGGTGCCGTTGGTACGCCCGCCTACATGAGTCCCGAACAAATTCAAGGTGATGCAGAGTTGGACGGCCGTTCCGATGTGTATACGTTAGGCGTCATTCTTTTTGAAATGCTCACTGGCAACCATCCGTACCAGACGAACACACCCATCGCTGTTGCCGTAAAGCATATGTTTGAGCCGGTACCAAATTTACAAGAGATGGAACCGAACCTGCCAACTGCCTGCCAGGAAGTCATTGTGCAGGCAATGGCCAAACAAAAAGAGTACCGATACAGAACGGCCGTTGAGTTTGCCAGCGCGCTAGAAAAAGTCGCTGAAACAGTGGGCGATACACACAAACTAACCCTCGCTGAAAAAGCGCCGGGTCAACGATATGCTTTAATCATTGCCAACTACGAATATGATGATCCAACCCTGGCAAAACTGATCAAGCCAACTGCCAATATCCACACATTAGCTTACGTACTGCAAAATCCGGCCGTGGGCGGTTTTGTTGAAGTAAACACACTCATCAACGAATCGGCCGACGGTGTGCGGCGGGCAATTTCCCAATTTTTTGCGGACCATAGCAAAGATGATTTGTTGTTGCTCTACTTTTTGGGGCACGCAGCTTTAGGCACACGCGGGCAGCTTTACCTGGCAGTAAAGGACACAGAACACGAGCTGCTGCGCGGCACGGCCATCCCTGCCCGGTTTATTGCCGACGAAATGGATAATAGCCTGTCTGAACAACAAATATTGGTAATGGATTGTTATTACAGTGACACAGTGGACTCTGAATCATCTGGCACGATTGGGCGCGATGTGAACACATCGGATACTTTCGCGCATAATGGTTTTAAACGCGTCGTGTTAACAGCCAATGACAGCACTCAATATAACTGGGCAAAAGGGCATGTACGCGGGGAAGCTGGCCCATCACTTTTTACTGAGCATTTTGTACAAGGGCTGCTCAGTGGCGCGGCTGACTCAAACCATGATGGCAAAATCACCATTGACGATTTGTTTGCTTATGTCAAGCAACAGCTTGCTGCTACGGTAACAGACAAACCATCACAGTTGCCTCGTAAGTGGATACCCTATGCCTACCATGATGCCTCTGATTTGGTAATTGCCTGCAATCCCAATTACACAATTTCCCAGGCCACTGAACAAGAACACATCCCCTCAAGGCAGAAAGCCCAGCTTGAAGATATGCCGCAGCGAGAAAACCAACTGCGTCCTTTGCCGCTTTCTCAGGCCTTCCAGCGCCCCGCCCTATGGCTGGCTGGGCTGGCAATGATGGCAACTATTATTATTGTCTTGCTGGCTGGACAACCGTGGCGCGTGGATGCGGAAAATTTAGCTGGTAGCGCGGGCACTACAGAAGCAGGCACGGCCGTTTTGCAAACAAACACCAATTTAAACGCTACTGCCCCATTGGACAACGCAGCCGATGCGCAATCTCCTACGGTCGTTGCCAGCAAAACTGCCGCCAGTCCACCACCCACTGCAACAACTGCCGCTACAGAAACGGCCGTTGCCACAGCCACCAATACGCCCACACCCACTGCGGAACCATCGGTAGAACCAACTATGGTGCTCACCCCAACAATCAGCGCCGAACTGCCAATGGCCACCGCGCTGCTCTCCTCTAGCCTGTATGTCAATCCAGACAGCAACTCCCAGGAAGTCACCTTCGTTGCCGTTGGTGAATTAATCCTCGTGCTGGGGCGTTCCGAATTTGGCGACTGGTTTTATGTGCAAAATGAAGCTGGTCAGGAAGGGTTTGTATATGGCCCTCGCCTGGAATGGTCTGGGGATTTTGAAGCGCTGCCGATTGTGACGGAAACGGCCGTATCCAGCCCTATCAGCAACACCACCAACAATAATTGCTCTGGTGGCGCTTGCCCCACCCTCACTATGAACCTTTACCCACTGCCTGGCACACGCTGCGAAACCACTGGCAAATACCGCACTATCTTCATTGAAGGTGTAGGCGGCAATAGCAACTACCAATATTTTTGGAATAACCAGCGTGTTGGCGGCCCCATCAGTGAAGGTTTCGCTTTTGAAATTAGCAGCAGCGACGGTTCGGCTGTAATTGGCATGGGGAAAGTCGTGTCTGGCGATGGCCAAATTGCAGAAATGGAGCTGTTTATTGGCGACTTCAGCTGCAATTAAGCACTATCGTTAAATCCCTCAACCCCCAGGCGCGTAACGGCCGTTGCCAACCCCACCAACAGCCAAAAAGCCGTCACCGCGTGGTGAAATTCCAGGTTGAAGAGGTAATGATCAAAAATACCGGCCGCTAACCCACCCACAATGGCCGCGTGCAGCCCCAACCAGAGCGCATCCAGCTCCTCATTGGCTTTAAACACATGGCGATGCGACAGGCCATAGAAAAAGAGGGTGCCAATCACCACAAAAAATGCCAGCAGCCCAACCAAACCCATCACCTGAGCAATGGTCAGGTAAACATTAGCCACGCCAAGGTAAAGATCAATGTCAGGTGCTCCGGCAAAACCCACCCCGATGATGGGGTAGCGCAAAATCAGGGTGATGGCGTCCTGGTATTCGCCAAAGCGCATTTGGGTGGCCAAATCTTGCCCCTGAATGCCCTCCACAAAGCGCTCGATGTAAGTTTGAGCCACAGGCAGCAGCAGTAAGAGCAGTCCGCCGCCAAACATATAGGGAATCAGCCGCCGGTAGCGCAGCAAGGCGATAAAGCCCAATCCTGCGGCCAAACCAAACATCGCCCCGCGCGAGAAAGTCAGCACCACGCAGAGGAAAATCGAGCCGACAATGCTCCAGGTGAGCCAGCGTGAGAACAACGGCCGTTTCGACACCAGCTGCGGCCCGGCCAATGCGCCAATCATCAACAAAAGCCCACCTAAAACATTCGGATCAACCGAGGTGCTGATCGCCCGTTCAGACAGCTCCGGGTTTTCTTCAATGTAACGAATCACCCAGCCGCCGGGGTAGCCGATACGGGTGAGAAAGTTCAAAATGGTATTGGTGGTATCTTCTGGCAAAAGCCAGAAAATGATGCCCAAAACGGCCGCTCCCGCCCCAGCTAGCAACACGATCTTCACCATTCGCTCCAATCGCGTCTGCGTGCGGCAGTAATCTACAATGATGTAGACAAAGCCCAGGCTGAGCAGCAGTTCGGCAAATTTGCGCAGCAGCGTGGAGGTCAGTGGCCCGTTAGCCAGACCAAAAATGAAGGCAAAGATGGCTACCAGGATGAATATCAACAGCGGTAGGGCAATGGGCGCGGTCACTAAATCCCGCTGTGCTCCGGTAACGATAGCCAGCAGCCAGACGCCAACCACGGCCCCCAACGCCAAATCCAAAAACGTGGGCGTGACGCCAATATCAATCGGCAAGGTGGCAAATGGCAGCAGGCAAACCACGGCAACGACGCCCCAAAACCCAATTTCGATGTCGCGCAGCACAATGTAGACAGCCAAAATGCCAATCACAAAAGCTGCCCCAGCCAAAGGTCCGCCAAAACCAAGGATGAGGCCGCCAAGAACGGCCGTACCGCCCACCAGCACCCCCAACGCCCACCTGGATTTTGTGGGATTGAGATTGTCTGGGTTTTGCAGCCAGCGGTTTTTGGGCTTTGGTTCTTGCGTCACAGTTGCCATCAATCAATAAATCCTTCCGTTTTATTATCCGCAGATTTCACAGATTTCACAGATTTTCTCTCGTTCCCACGTTCTGTGCGTGTAGAGACGTTGCAATGCAACGTCTCTACGGCTCAACAACGCGCAGCAGGGTCAGGCGCAAAAAGTCGTCGGTAGGACGGCCGTCTTCGGCAATGATTTGCAGCCGATTAAACTGCCCATCTTCCACCGTGTACAGCCCCAGAATGATGGGATACACCTTGCCCGGTGTGTCCGGGCTGAGCGGCAGGCTCATCTGCACTGTCTGCAACTCGCCTTTGGCCCAGGTGGACGTCGGCTGGCCCAAATCCTGGCTCGCCCAGCGAGTGGTGTCTTCGTCCACAACCTGAGCGAAGATGGTGTAGTCTGTGGGTAACGGCCGTTTCGCCCGCCAGTACAACGTTAAATCCACCGTCTCCCCGGCGGCCGCCTGGCGTGGATCCAGCTCAAACCCAACCAGTTCCAGCTCATTGTCAAAGTTCACCAGCGTGGGATTAGGCACATCGCCAGGAGCGGGGTCCAGGTATATTACTTCCAAAAACACGGAATCTTCGCCAGTTGTCAAAGGCAGTCGCTCAAAAGTAGCAAAATCATACAGACCGACGGTGAATACAAGATTTGCGGGCGCAACGGCCGTTTCTGGAATCACAAGCTGGTAATGGTTAAAAATCGTCTCGCCCGGTTCCAGCAGCGTGGTTGGCCGCAATCCCTGGTCCAAAAACATGTCCCGCTGGGCAATCGGCACGCCAATCACCGGGTCGTTCAGGTGCACAAAGACGCTCCAGTTGCGATCCATTGGCGCTAAAACTTCCCACTCCAGCAGCAGATCGACGGTGTCGCCCGGTTGGTAGAGACGTTGCATTGCAACGTCTCTACTTTTTTGTTGGTAAGCGACCATTTGCCCCACCTCAAACCCCACCAGCCGCAGCTTGCCACCAAAATCAGCGTTTATCGGCTGCTGCTCTAGCCAGGGTGCGGTGATCTGGTTTAACGCATACGCCGGGCGAATCCAGGCCAGCGGGGCCAATGCCGCCAGCACAAAAACAAAGCCCACCACGCTCACAATCAGCCGCTGGCCCATTTTGCGCGGCAGCCAGCCAATCAGTCCGGCCACCAGCAGCACGTTCAGCGCCGACATCGCCGTAAACACCAACCGCCCCTGCGACGACCATGTCGTTGTCGCCCACTGAATCAGCCCCACGACGACGGCGGCAACAAAAAGCAGGCAGACGACGAGGGGGAATTTCACTGCCACAAAATTGAGGAGACTGGAGACTAGGGACTGGAGATTAAAACCAGTCTCCAGTCTCCAGTCTCCAATCTCCTTCACAAAATAAATCACAAAACCCACCACACCAACAACAACCACGCCATTCAAAACATGGTACAGCCACAGCGGCATTGACACGTTGACGCCGCCGAATAAACCCCAGTAGGAAAGCATAAAGCCCCAACGCTCGCTCCACAGCTGCGCCAGCGACGCCGGATGCGCCCGTTCGCCCAAGACGGCAATGAACGCATTCCAGCCCAAAAAATCGCCGTACAGCACAATATTGCGCCAATACCACCAGCCTGCAATTAAAATAACCGGGAGCAGGAGGATGAGAAAGGAAACGGCCGTCCACCCCAAATTCCGCAAAATCTCTCCCCAAAATTTCTCTCTGTGCCCCTCCGTGCCTCCTCTGTGCAACTCTGTGTTCCTTCTTCTTTTCCAATACGCAATAAAAATCGTCCCCAACGCCAGCGGCAGCAGCCCAAACGTCCCCTCCTTCGTCAGCAGCGCCAGGCCGATGACCGTGCCGATGGTGAGCCAGGTTTTCCAGTAATCGGTAATCCGTAATCGGTAATCGGTAAACGGATTACCGACCACCGATAACCGATTACCGTTCACCGAATACCGACCACCGACCGCGCGTATCATCAACAAAATCGCCAGCGACGCCAACGGAATGGCCAAATTATCATTGTTCACCGCGCCGCTGATGAAGAGGAACATAGGCGTGAACGCATTCAGCGCCGCCGCACCGAGGGCAATTTCGGGCCGATTGGGGGCCAGTTCCTTGCCGATCAGGTAGGTCAGGTAAACGGTCGCCGCGCCGAGCAGCACGGAAAAAAGGCGCACGATGCGCACCGCCAATAGCGTGCCCTGCCACAAGTTCCAATCTGGGTCATGAATGGTGAGGTTGATATTGCCGTCGGCGGTGAGGATGCCGTTGTCTACGTGGGGGTTTTCCCAGCGGATGGTTTCCATATCGCTGGCATCAATCCAAAAGGTGAGGGCTGCGCCGAGATAATAGTAGAGCGGCGGCTGGCTGGCTTCCTGCTTCCACGGGCCAGCCTGGGCGGGGTCAAACACCTGCACCGGCAGCGGATTGCCGTCGGCCAAATGGCGGATCATGGGATAATGCCACAGCTCGTCCGAAGCTTCAAAAACGGGGGTAACGAGGGCGTACATCGCCCCCAAGAGCAGAAACAGCCCCAGGATGAGGCGCAGCCAGCGTTTTTCATGGTTCTCGTTCATCGCGGCTGATTGTACCCGGCTGGGGCGGTGCTGCCACCTGCGTTTAGGCGGCGTTTAGGGTACGGCCGTCTTTTCCGGTAATCGGTATTCAGTGAGCAGTAACCAGTTGGAAACACCGTTCCCATTTCAGTGGCTAATCGTGCGGTAGATTACGGCCGTTTCCGTACAATTTCTTTATCTTGCGCGATGTTGGAGGTGCTGTGATGGCCCCTAAAAAGTTTGTCTTTCGCTTCTTTTGCTGCTATGTGGTCTTGCTGGCGCTGGCTGCTTGCGTGCCGACTGATCTGGAAACGGCCGTTACCGTTACGCCCACCCCCTCAGCCATAACACCCATCACCCCGGCTCCCACAACTGCCACATCTACCCCGGCGGCCACACTGCTCATCTCGCCCACAAACCAGGGGCAGCCCCTGCCCGATTTGCCGACACCCACCCCGCTGCCAGCAACGGCCACCCCAGAACCGCCGTCAATCTTTTCAGGAGCGCCGGTAAAAGTGGGACGCGGCCAAATTCTGGATGCCGCCTTTCTGCCTGATGGTGACAGCCAGGCAATTGCCCTGGGCTGGGCCAACGGCGTCTCGCTTGTCACGCTGGACGGCACGGAGCGTTGGTGGCAGCCGACAAATGCGCTGCTCATCGCCCTGGACGCCTCACCGCAGGGTGACCATATTGCCGCCGTTCTGGAAGACGGCAGCGTGGTTGTTTTGGCGGCTGAAACAGGCGCGATGCAGCAATACGCCGCCAGCAGACCGTACGTTTACTGGAGCGACATTGCCTTTTCGCCAGACGGGCAGCAAATTGCGTTCCAATCGATCGGTCCCCAGCGCGGCGACTCGATTTACCTGCTGGATTTGCGTACCAATGAACTAAAAGAAGTGCCGCAATCGCGGATTGACTCCACTGTACGGCCGTTTCTCGTCTGGTCACCTGACGGGCAAACCATAACCCAGGCCGCTCTGGGTGAAGAATGCTCTCGCCTTGTGAACCGAGACACAGGCGAGACCGAACTTACTCTAAAAACAGAGACCACCTGCTATGCGCCCTGGACAATAGCCTATGCTCCTGACGGACAAAAAATAGCCGTAGCCTTGCCGACGGGGGGTGATCCGGCCATCAGCATTGATTTTTTGCAGCCAGATAATGGAGAAGTCATAGCCAGTTTTGTGGGTAATGTCTTAACGCTACCAGACCAGACGGTCCACACTTTGCATTTTAGCCCTGACGGCCGTTGGCTAGCCACGCCCGGCGGCTTCTCCTACTACGGGGAAGCTTATCCGGCGGTGGTTTGGGCTGTTGAGAGTGGGCTCGTTCAAGCTGAATTGCCGCCGACGGACAGAACCCGTCTGCTGGCGCAAAGCTTTGCTGGCGATACGATGCTGCGATTTTACGAAGACGGCCGTATCACCCGCTGGCCCTTTACCGAAAACAGTGCAGTGGAAACGGCCGTTGCCCAAATCCCCGTTGTGGCTCCTTACCTGGAGTTTGTCTGGTCGGCAAGCAGCAACCGGCTGGCCGCGCCGCTGCGCTTTGGCGGCGTGGCCGTGTGGGAAGCGGCGACGGGCGCACAGGTGGCCCAATTCCCCGCGCCGTTCGCTGATCCAAGACTGAGCCCAGACGGCCGTTTACTTGCCCTCCGTAACCTTGAAACTGAGGAAATCAGCCTGCACAATGTGGACAGCGGGCAGCTAATCGCCACCATTCCCAATGCCGCAACTTTGCCCGCGCCAGAGCCGTTTTCCCCGGATGGCCAATGGCTGGCCTACGGCAGCGGCAGCAAGCTGCACCTGTTACAGCTAAACAGTGGTCAAACCGTCGTCTTAGACGGCTATCCCGCTGACCGAACCATTGTCAACGTCATCTGGTCGCCCCAAAGTGATGCCCTGGTCGCCGCCAGCAGCGCCATTGACGAAAATCCAGGCACGGTGATTTTGTGGGAGAAAACAGGTGATGATGAATTTACGGCCGTTTACCAAACCGAATCAACCCGCGCGGGCTACACCTGTTGTGTCACCATCGCCGCCTTCAGCCCCAACGGGACACGGGTCGCATTTGAACGATTTTCCAGTTATGAAGCAACCAGCTTCGTAGTTGAAGTGTACGACCGACAACTGGGCGAACTGATTTTAGAGGCACCAGAGCATGAGCTAAACGCCTGGCAAAGTGAAGATTTACTGCTAACCAACGAGGCGCAGTACGACACACGGTTAACAATTTGGCATGTGGTCAATGGGCAGAAAACAGTTTCGGCCGTCGGCGCGCCTGGCGGCAGCGAAGTTTACGCCCCAAACGGACTTTATTACGCCGATGTCGCCGGGCCAAATATTGGCCGATCCCTCAAGGTGCAGCAGTGGGACGCCAACGTGGCGGCGGGCAAAGTTAATTTTGGCAATGATCTGATTCTGCGCTGGTCGCCAGACGGCCGTTGGCTGGCCACCTTAGCCACCGATAGCTCGCTGTGGCTGTGGCCCATCACCCTGCCGGAACCTTAAGCGTGAGCTGGCAGCCCGGCAAAAGCAGCGCCAGCCGCCGCAATCGTCTTCCCGATTTCCTCGGGGCCGTGCTGTGTAGACAAAAAGCCCGCTTCAAATTGGGACGGCGCTAAATAAATGCCTTGCGCTAACATTTTCTGGAAATATTGAGCAAATCGCTCGGTGTTCGCCTGGCTGGCAGATTCCCAATCTGTTACCGGTTCTTCGGCAAAAAAGAAGCCAAACATGGTGCCAACCCGATTTTGCTGGATGGGGATATTGGCTTCGGCAGCGGCCGTTTTTAACCCTTCCATCAGCTGCGCCCCGTTGGTTACCAACATTTCCCACACGCCTGGTTCCTGCAAACCCTTCAACGTTTCAATGCCCGCCGTCATAGCCAGCGGATTGCCAGAGAGGGTGCCAGCCTGGTACATCGGCCCCACGGGAGCCACCATCTCCATGATGTCCCGGCGGCCACCGTACGCCCCCACGGGCAGCCCGCCGCCAATCACCTTACCCAGCGCGGTTATGTCTGGCTTGATTTTGTACAGCGTCTGCGCCCCACCGGGATGCACTCGGAAACCCGTCATCACCTCATCAAAGATGAGCAGCGCCCCTTCGTTGGCCGTCACTTCGCGCAGGCCGGGCAAAAAGCCCTCTACCGGAGGCACCAACCCCATATTCCCGCTAACTGGCTCCACAATCACGGCCGCAATTTCACCTGGGAATTGGGCAAACAGCTGCTTCACCGCCGCGATGTCGTTGTAAGGCGCGACCAGCGTGTCGGCGGTGGTGGCCTGGGGCACGCCGGGCGAATCGGGCAGGCCCAAAGTGGCCACACCTGAGCCAGCCTGCACCAACAGCATGTCTGCATGGCCATGATAATTGCCCCGGAATTTAACGATTTTGCTTCGCTGGGTAAAGGCACGCGCCAGTCGCAGGGCACTCATCGTCGCTTCCGTGCCGGAGTTGACAAAGCGAATCATCTCGATATTGGGCATGAGGCGCATGACCTGTTTGGCGAGTTCATTTTCGAGCGGGCTGGGTGCGCCGTAGCTGGTACCGTGGGTAACGGCCGTTTGCAAAGCCGCCACCACCCGCGGATGCGCATGGCCCAAAATCAGCGGACCCCACGACAGCACGTAGTCAATGTAGCGATTGCCGTCCACGTCGGTCAGGTACGCCCCCTCGCCCCGCTCAATGAACAGCGGCTGGCCGCCCACCGCACGAAAAGCTCGCACTGGCGAATCCACCCCACCGGGCAACAATCTTTGTGATTCAGCAAAAAGTTCAACAGATTTTTGAATATTCATGACAATTCCAACCTATCGCTGTGTGTTTTCTTGTACGTAGGCAACCAGTCGTTTCACTGTGTCTGTAGGTACCGTCGGGAAGATACCGTGGCCGAGGTTGAAGATGTGGCCAGAACGGCCGTTCACTCTCCCCAACACATCATCCACCCGCTCCTGCACAAATTCCCACTCCGTGAGCAAAACCGTCGGGTCCAAATTGCCCTGCACGGCCCGGTCGTAGCCCACTTTTTCCCAGGCCACGTCCAGCGGAATGCGCCAATCCACCCCGATGACCGTGCCGCCACAGGCCGCCACCTCGTCCAAATAATGCGCCGTGCCGGTGCTGAAATTGATCGTGGGCACATTGGCTTTTTCCAGTTCGGTGAAGATGAGTTGGTTGTACGGCCGTATGTAACGTACATAATCCTGCGTCCCCAGCGCCAGCCCAGCCCATGAATCAAACAGCTGCAAGGCCGACGCGCCAGCCTGCGCCTGCTTGCGCAAATAATCGGCCTGCACGATGGCCAGCTTGCGCATCAACATGTCCCAGGCCTCCGGGAACTGGTACATGAGCGCCTTCGTCTTCTCGTAATTTTTGCTGCTGCCGCCCTCGATGGCGTAGCTGGCCAGCGTAAAGGGCGCTCCGGCAAAGCCAATCAGCGGGACGCCGCGTGGCGTCAGCTCAGCGGTCACCAGCCGGATGGCTTCCAGCGTGAAGCCCATGTTTTCCTCGGCGGGCGGCGTTTGCAGCTTTTCAATATCGGCCGTCGTGCTGATCGGATTGTAAATGACCGGCCCTTCGCCCTTCACAAATTCCAACTCCAGCCCCATGCCCACCAGCGGCGGCAAAATGTCGGAGAAGATGATGGCGGCGTCCATGCCAAAGGCGTTAATCGGCTGGAGGGTGATTTCGGCGGCCAGTTCGGGCGTGCGGATGACGTCCAGCATGGTGTGTTTGGCGCGAATAGCGCGGTATTCGGGCATGTAGCGCCCCGCCTGGCGCATCAGCCAGATCGGCGTGTGGTCCACCGCCTCCCGGCGGCAGGCGCGTAAAAAGTTTGAGTTTTGCAGTAGATTTGTCATGAAAAACCTTTGGAATGGTGAATTGTGAACAATTAATTGTGAATTGTGAAGTAAGCCTCATTCATAATTCGCTATTCACCATTCACAATTCATTATTTTGTCAGCCAGGCAGCAGCGGCCAGGGCGTGATAGGTGATGATGAGATCGGCACCGGCGCGCTTGATGCCGGTGAGCGTTTCCAGCACGGCCCGTTCCTCGTCCAGCCAGCCATTGGCGGCAGCTGCCTTGAGCATGGCGTACTCGCCGCTGACGTTGTAGGCGGCCAGCGGCAGTTCAGGGAAGCGGTCGCGCAGCTGGCGGATGATGTCCAGGTAAGCCAGGGCAGGCTTCACCATGAGGAAATCGGCTCCTTCAGCCACGTCTAGCGCAGCTTCACGGATGGCTTCACGGCCGTTTCCAGGGTCCATCTGGTGCGTTTTGCGGTCGCCAAACTTGGGTGCGCCGTCGGCCGCGTCGCGGAACGGACCGTAGAAGGCGGAAGCGTACTTGACGGCGTAAGACATGATTGGCAGTTGGCTAAAGCCAGCCTCGTCCAGCCCCTGGCGAATCGCCGCCACCATGCCGTCCATCATGCCGCTGGGGGCCACAACGTCGGCCCCGGCTTCGGCGTGGGAGATGGCCACATCGGCCAGGATGGGCAGCGTTTCGTCATTGAGCACATGACCGTGGTCATCCAGCAGGCCGCAGTGACCGTGGTCGGTGTACTCGCACAGGCACACATCGGTGATGACGATCATCTCCGGGAATTCGCGCTTGATGGCCCGGATCGCCTGCTGCACGATACCATCCGAGGCGAAATTTTCTGCGCCGATGGGGTCCTTGTAGGCAGGCAGACCAAATAAAAGCACGGCGGGGATGTGGGATTCGGCCGTTTTTTCCGCCTCGCGCACCGCCTCATCCACCGACAGCTGGGCGATGCCCGGCATGGAGGCGATGGGTTGGCGCACGCGCTGGCCGTGTGTCACAAACATCGGGTAGATGAAGTCGGCGGGGTTCAGCTCGGTTTCGCGTACCATGCGGCGCAGCCCGGCAGAAGCTCGCAGGCGGCGCGGCCGAGCTGGCAAATCGAGCGTGGTTGCTTGTGCAAAAACGGAGTCAATCATGTCATGTTACCTCAATAAAAGCGTTTTTTAGCTGCTGCGCCATGCCCTCAATAGTGTATTCATCGGGCACCAGGGCATTGGGCAGCCCGGCGGCGGCGGCAGCTTCGGCGGTGATGGGGCCAATGCAAACGATGAGCGCATGCCGCAGCATTTTTTCTAGGGGCATGGCCAGTTTTTCAGGGTTGTCGGCCATAATTTTGTAAAAGTTGCGCACGCTGGACGGGCTGGTAAAGGTGATGGCGGCAAAGCCTTTGTTGAGTTCGGCCCAGGCGGTGAGGGGTGGAACGGCCGTTACCGTATCATAAAGCGCCACTTCAGTTAGATTGGCACCTTTGGTACGCAGCAAATTGGTAATTTCTGGCCGACCAATTTTTGCTCTAGGCAACAGCACCTTCTTGTTTGTCAGATCGCCAAGACCAAGCACCAATTCTGTGCCCACAAATTCTTCGGGCATAAAGTCAGCCACGATTCCTCGCTCAGCCAACAGGCGAGCCGTCGCTGAACCAACTGCGGCAATTTTGGGCCAGTTGTCCAGGGTCAGGCGCTTTTCATCCACCCGCCGCAAGAAAAATTCAACCGCGTTACCGCTGGTGAAAATCAGCCAGTCGTACTGATTCAGCGTGGCTAAAGCTCTGTCTAACGGCCCCCACGGTAGCGGCTCCAACTGAATGGCAGGAAACTCCACCGGAATAAACCCATGATTCTTCAATGTGTGGCTAAACGCATCTGCCTGGTTGGCAGTACGGGTCACCAAGACGCGCGGTCGGTTAGACATTTGCCAAAATCTCCCCGGCTCCCTGCGCCACTGCCCGCAAAGCCATCACCTGGCCTAGCGTATCTGGGTCATCACTGCTTCCGGTTACCTGCACCACATTGCGACCATCAATCGCCCCAACGTAGCCGGTGAACTGTAAACGGCCGTCTGCCCAAACCACATGGGCCGCCACCGGAGTCGCACACCCACCACCCAACGCATGTAAAAACGCCCGTTCGGCCATCACCGTAGCTGCAACGTCCGGCTGGTGAATAGCGGCAAGTAGCTCAAGCGTTTCGGTATCATCGGCGCGGCACTGCACGCCGAGCGCCCCCTGGCCGGGTGCTGGCAGCATGGTTTCCAGCGGTAGCCATTCGGCAATGTGTTCGTCCAGACCCAGGCGGATGACGCCAGCAGCGGCCAAAATCGTGGCGTCGTACTGGCCGTCGTGGACTTTGCGGATGCGGGTTTCCACGTTGCCGCGAATGGAGCGCACATCTAAATCGGGGCGCAGGCGGCGCAGCTGGGATTGGCGGCGCAGACTGCTGGTGCCGACGATGGCCTTTGGCGGCAGTTCGGCCAGGGTATGTGAACCGATCAAAACGTCGCGCACGTCGGCGCGGCCGACAATCGCGCCCAGCGTCAGGCCGGGGCTGTCTTCCACGGGCAAATCCTTGAGGGAATGGACAGCGAGGTGGATACGGCCGTCTAGCAAAGCCTGCTCCAATTCCTGCGTAAACAATCCTTTACCGCCAATTTGCGGCAGCGGTTTGTCCAATGTTTTGTCGCCCTGGGTCACAAACGGCTCAGTGTGGCAGGTCAAATCGGGCCACGCCTGCTGAAGCAAGGCGATAATGTGGTTGGTTTGCCACAGGGCTAACTGCGACGTACGGGTGCCAATGATGGGTGCAATCATAATTTTTAAGAGATGACGGTCTCATTGAGACCAAATAAATCACGGACGGTGCTGGCATAAACGGCCGCTTCCTCGTTTACGGCTTTGTCGCGCAAGCAAAGCGTGGGTTCGTGCAGCAGCTTGTTCACCAGCGCCCGAGAAAAATGTTGAATGTGGGCCAGAGCCGCTTCGTCCAGGTCGCCCAAATAGCGCAAGGTGCGATCCAACTCCTTTTGGCGGATAGTTTCTGCCTTGTGGCGCAAATCTACAATGACCGGGCGGACGGTTAAGCTGCGCAAAGCAGCCGCCAAATTTTCCAATTCCGCGTCAATAATCGCTTCGATGGCGGGGATTTCTTGCTGACGGGCGGCCAAGGCTTCATCCAGACTTTGTTTTAGCTCGTCGGCGTCGAACAGATGCACGTTGGCAATCTGGCGGACGGCCGGGTCAATGTCGCGGGGGACGGCGATGTCTAGCAAGATTAACGGCCGTTCTGGCCGCTGCTGCATCGCCGATTGAATGAGTTCGTAAGTCAATACAGGCTGTGTGGCAGATGTGGCGCTGACAACGACATCGGTTTGGGAAACGGCCGTTGCCAACCCACCCAGGTCATAAACAGCCAGACCATCCGCCGCCGCAATCGCTTCTGCCCGCGCCCGACTGCGATTGGCCAGGCTTACTTGGGTAGCCCCGCGTGCCCGCAGCACCTTCAGGGCCAGTTGCCCCATCTCACCCACACCGATGATCAGGTGCTGCCGCTGGCTTAAATCGCCCAAGATGGCTTGCGCCTGAGCCACAGCCATTGAACTGGTGCTGGCCGGGTTCTGGCTGATGGCTGTTTCGCTGCGTGCCCGCTTGCCACAGCGGATGGCGGTGCGGAACAGCTCTGTCAGCGCCGGGCCTATTGTTTTGGCTTCTGTGGCCGCCATGAACGCATCAGTCACCTGCCCCAAAATTTGCGGCTCGCCCAATACCTGCGAATCCAGCCCGGCAGCCACCCGGCAAAGATGTTCGGCCGCTTCCAACCCGGTGTGCAAGTAGAGATGCTCCTCAAAAGCTGCTTTGTCCAGGCCATTTAGCAGCGCAAGCAAGTCTGCCAGCAGGGCGCGAACATTCAAACCGGGGCAATTGACGCGAGCAATTATTTCCGTTCGGTTGCAGGTGGAGAGGATGGCCAGTTCGTCTATGGCAGAGAAACAATTATCGGCCGTTTGCCACTCTGGTGGCAGCTTGGCCATAGAGCAGGTTAGCTGCTCACGCAGGCTAATGGGGGCAGACCGGTAGCTGAGACCAAGCAAAACCAATCGGGAAGAATTCATGGCAGTTTCCATTAGGCAGATTAGACGGATTGGGAAAAGACGCGGGTGTCGGGTTTGTTACGGCGCAGGCGCATGTCCAGAGCCATCGCAGCATTGCGCAGAAACGGCCGTCCTCGTTCTGTCATAGCCAGTTCCCAACCATCAATTTTTACCAAACCATCATGCAACAATTCAGCCAGGTAGCCACGAACATCTTCAACCTGCGCTTCATCATGCAGGGCAACTTGCTGCTGGGTCATGAATTGTAGAATTTGCTCACGCTGCTGCTGGTCTTCTGCATCCAGCAAATGGCCCCGCAGCGTGGGGATTTCACCGGCCAGGGCGCGCTTTTTGTAGCTGCTGATAAGCTTCTCATTTTGGTGGAAGCAAGTTGGCGCTTCCGAAATGGAGCTAACGCCAAGGCCAAGTAAAATATCGGTGCGCATGTCGGTGTAGCCCATGAAGTTGCGGTGCAGTTCGCCCTGCTCGTACGCCCGGTAAAGGTTGTCATCAGGCAAGGCGAAGTGATCCAGACCCAGTTCCACATAGCCAGCCTCCAAGAAGAGTTCGCGAGCAATTTCGTACAAGGCACGTTTGTCTGCGCCTTTGGGCAAATCGTCTTCGGTGAAGAGGCGGTGCGCTTTTTTAATCCAGGGCACAAAGGCAAAGCTGTAGAGAGCAATACGGTCGGGGCGGAGGTTGATGGTGGTAACGGCCGTTTCCCGAAAAGAGTCCAATGTTTGAGCAGGCAACCCATAAATCAGGTCGTAATTCACCGATTCAAAGCCCACTTCCCGCGCCAGCAGCGTGAGATCGCGCGTCATTTCGTATGGCTGAATGCGGTTGATGAGGTGCTGTACTTCAGGATTAAAATCCTGAACGCCCATGCTGATGCGCTGAAAGCCGAGTTCACGCAGCGCCTCCAAATGCTCCCGGCTGGTCACGCGGGGGCCAACCTCGATGGAGCCTTCAAATTTTGCCGGATCCAGGTTGACCATCGCCATGATTGGTTCCAGCAGCCGCTTCAAGCTTTTACCACTGAAAAATGTGGGCGTGCCGCCGCCCAAATGAATCTGGCGAATGGGAGCAGTTTTCAACTGCGGCACCTGCGCCAGATAGCTTTCCCACTCCTGGTGGATTGCTTTGGTGTAGGTGCGCTCGTTGTCGTGGTTTTGGGTAATGAAGGTGTTGCAGCCGCAAAAGGTGCAAAGGGATTCGCAAAATGGGATGTGAATGTATAGCGACCAGGGGGTATCAGGATTTTGGGCAAATGTTTGCTGCAAAGCGGCAATCCATTGGGCGCTGGTGGGATTTTCCGACCAGTAGGGCACGGTCGGATAACTTGTGTAGCGGGGTGCAGGCACATCATATTTTGCCAGCAGTTCCGTGCGGGTTAAATCTTTTAACATTTGGATCCTCTTAAAGAATGGAAAAGGAAGAATTCTGATTTATTAGGACACGGCCGTTTCTTGGCGATGTCCGTTAGCATGTGCCGCATAAGCCTGAGCGCTGTCGTGCAAGGAGATTGTTTGCGGCGCAGCCCAGCCTTGCAAATGCTGCCGGGCCAGGTCAGTAAACAGCTCAGTTTGGGCAGCGCTGTCATTGAGGCAAGGAATGTATTGGTATTGTTGTCCGCCCGCTTCCAGGAAAATCTCTTTGTTTTGCTCGGCCATTTCCTCAAGCGTTTCCAGGCAATCCACTGCAAAGCCAGGGCAGATGGTGTCTACACTGTCCAAGCCAGCTTCGGCCCATTTTTCTAATGTTTTGTCGGTGTAGGGTTGAAGCCACTCCTCTGGCCCAAAGCGGGATTGGAAGCATAGCTGGTACTCTTCTTCGGCAATGCCCAGGTTTTCGGAAACCAACCTGGCCGTTTTTTGGCAGAAGCAGTAGTACGGGTCGCCCTTTTCAAAATAATTTTTGGGAATGCCATGGAAGGAGTAGAGCAGTTTGGCGGAACGGCCGTTCTCTTCCCAAAATGCTCGGATGCTGTTCGCCAAAGCCTGAATGTAGAGCGGATTGTCGTGGTAGCCATTCACCGTGCGCAGCTCTGGCATCCAGCGGTAGCGGCGCAGCTCATCAAAAATGATGTCGTAGATGGTGGCAGTGGTGGTGGCGGAATATTGGGGGAAGAGCGGCAAAACCAGAATGCGCTGCACGTTGGCGGCGCGGAATTCGGCCAGCTTATCAGCGATTGAGGGACGGCCGTACCGCATCGCTAGCACTACACGAATTGCATCCCCCCACTCGGCCTGCAAATTGGCTTGCAGCTTTTCGGCAATGCTCTGCGAATAAAGCAGCAGCGGCGAACCGTCTTTAGTCCAGATGGATTGGTACAGTTTGGCAGACTTTTTAGGGCGGACGTTGAGAATGATGCCATTGAGAATCGGTTTCCACAACCAGGCGGGCCATTCGATGACGCGGGGGTCGCTCAGGAATTGTTTGAGATACGGCCGTAATCCTTTCGCCGTTGGTTCTTCTGGCGTACCCAAATTCACCAGCAAAACGGCCGTTCGCGGCGGCTCCCCATGAGCGTAATCCGACTGTCCAATATAGCTTGCCATGAAACTCCTCTTCGTGGTTTTTTATGCTAAAAATTGCTTAGAAATGGTCAATTTACTACAAAAAATGAATTGAATATCTTTGTAATTATAAGTATTTCTATGCAAATCTATACATTACGAGGGTATTCTACTTACTTGGCCAAGGAGCGTCAACCGAATTTAAAAACAAAGGAAGAATGTCACATATTCCGTGTGAGAGTATGCAGGTATGCGATTGCACGAGGAAATAGGGGCAATTTTTATGCAAGAAGCTTTTGAAAAAACACGGCCGTTTCCGCCGCGATCTTCTCCCAACTGAACTGTGCCGCTAAGTCGGCAGCACCCTGCCCAAGTTTTTCTCGCAGCGCAGCATCATCTGTTAGGGTTTGTACGGCCGTGGCCAACGCAGCCGCGTCTCCCACTGGCACCAAGCAACAATTTCCGCCCGAAATGAGCTGAGGCGTAGGCGCGGTTGGTGTAGTGGTGATGAGCGGACGGCCGTGCGCCAGCGCCGCCATTAGCGTGCCCCGCCGCAGGGAGGCACCGTCCCGGTAAGGCATCGCCATCAGGTCTGCCGCCTGCAAATGAGCGGAGACCCGGGCATCGCTGAGGAAGCCGGTCCAATGCACCCGCTCGGCCACGCCCAACGCCTCGATTTGCGCCTGCAAGCCGTCCAGAAACGCCTGGTTATTGGCCCCATCGCTGGCCCCCGTTTGCCCCCCAATGAAGACAAGATGGAAACGGCCGTCTAACCCCGCCAGCGCCTCAATCAACGTGTCGGCACCTTTGCTATCGTTCAAAAAGCCAAAATAACCCAACAACGTGTCCTGGGGCTGAAGCCCCAGGCTATGGCGGATTTCGCCGATTTCGATGTGATTGGTGGGATGGACGGTGATGTTGCTGCCGATGGCAATCTGTACCAGATGCCTCTCCCTCTGCGCCTTTGCGCCTTTGCGTTGAAAAAGAGCGGGAGCCTGGAGACTGGAGATTAGAGATTGGTAGTCTGCGGGGTTGGTGGCGATGACGCCGTGAGCAGAGCGTGCCAGAAAGTTTACGGCCGTTTGCCGCAGCCGTCCTGCTTTGGGGAACAAGTATGGAACTCGCAGATCGTGGAAGGTAACGGCCGTTTTTACCATATTTTTCAGCCGCCAGGGTAAAAAATTTATTGCCGCACTGCGCATGTTGTAGGCGGCGGGCTGGTATTGGATATTGACCACATCCAACTCATGCCGCAACACAATATCGGCAACGACGGCCAACGACGGCCAGCGCCAGCGGTTGATTCGCGGATGCAATTGGGCAAAACCAAGGTCAATCGGCTCTAAAGCGGAGGTGAAGGTGCGGGGCGCATCTGGAGGGCGGGCTTCTCGGCTGGTGATGATGTGGATGGTATGACCCAGTTCGTGCAGCGCTTTGGCTAATTCGGCCGTAAACGCCCCCACCCCACCTTCCATCGGCGGATATTCACCCGTCACCAAACCAATCTTCATGCTCATTCTAAAATAAAAAATCAAAGATTACGCAGATTAAAAAGATTAAAAATCTGTCCAATCTGCGAAATCTTTGACGAAATCCATCCGCAAATCAATGAAACTTTTCTTAGCCAGATACCTATCTAAACAACCACAGAGGAAGAAGAGAGCACTGTGAAAAGAACCATCGCCTCTTACCTCTCTGTGACCTCTGTGGCAAATAAAGTCTTAAAACAGTTCGTAATGCTCAATGGGATGACCGCGCCAGCGCAGCAGGGAGAGCGCGTAGGTGCGACGGAGAGAGACGTAATCAGCTTTGGTGTACAAATCACCTGTTTTTTCCGGTGGCGGTAGCTTGCCATCGACCACGCTCATCAACGCTTTGTCGCTCAGTGCGTTAAGGCTTAAAAGCTCTTCGTGAAAAACTTCAGGCACTTTGCTAAGAGAAGGTGGCATTCCGCTACGAATACATTGCACGACAACTTCTTCAACCGGCCATTTACAAGCATCGGCAATTTGCTTAATTAAACTATAATCCGTATTCGACAATTCCAGCGTTATCTTTTTTGTCATTCTGTCACCTCAAGAATTGGATTGATCGCTGCGGCTCAATAGCCTGCGGGCCGCAACCCAGAGCGAAGAACCATCCAGTAAGCCTTAACCCGCTGCCAGCGCAACGGCCGTTTGTGCCCCACTGCTCCCTTGATGGCCTCCACAAACATTTGCCAAGCATAGCTAACCAACAAGAATAATCGTAACATACCTGCCGCAAAACGGCCGTGATTTTTACGAAAATAGCGCAATTTGGCCCGGTTAAAATTGATGTGTCGGTGTGTCACGGCTTGCTCGCTGCTCTTGCCAGATAGGTGCGTTACTTTCGCTGGCGGATAGTATACCACTTGCCAGCCCATTCCGTGAATTCTACGACAATAATCCAATTCTTCGGAATACATAAAGTAATCTTCATCCAAACCGCCAACCTGTGCCACCACTTCTTGCCGGGTCATCAGGCAAGCGCCCATTACCCAATGCACAACGGCCGTTTCCTCATCCCCCACATCCCGCACATAATAATCATCCAGCACCGATTGCGGCGCGTACGGTTGCAGCCAGGTGCTCTCAAAAAGGGCAGTTTTGAGGGAGGGGAACCGTCGGCGGGAAGATTGCACCGTGCCATCCTCGTTGAGCAATTGCGGCCCCACCACGCCTACCTGCGGATTCTCTTCCAGGTAAGCCACCATTTTGGCCAGGGCATCATCGTGTACGATGGTGTCGGGATTAAGGAGGAGGAGATAACGGCCGTTTGCCTGCGCCAATCCCAAATTATTCCCTCGCGGAAAACCAACATTCTCCTGGCAAGCAATCAACTCAACTTCTGGGAATTCTTCAGCCACCATCGCCGCGCTGCCGTCCGACGAAGCGCTGTCTACCACAATGATTTGCAGCGCCCTCTCACTTTGCCCCAGAACAGAGCGCAGGCAGTTGCTCAGCAGCTCCTGCACGTTCCAGCTAACGATGATGATGGATAGATCGGGTTGGGTCATAACGGTATTCAGTAATCAGTAGGTCAGTTTTCAGTTTTTCACTGATGACTGGCCTACTGATTACTGGTTACTGATTACTGAAAAAAAGTCTCTGCGCATTGGCGGTTGTTTGCTGGGCGAAAACGGCCGTACTCACCCCGCGCACCTCTGCCAACCGTTCAGCCACGAAGGCCACGTAGGCCGGTTCGTTGCGCTTACCTCGGTAGGGATGCGGTGTCAAAAATGGCGCGTCAGTTTCCACCAAAATGCGATCGTCCGGCACTTTTCGGGCAATCTCGCGCAGTTCATCTGCTTTTTTGAAGGTGACGGGACCCGTGAAGCCCAGATAGTAGCCGAGGTTGAGGGCGGAAACGGCCGTATCCCACCCCGCCGCAAACGAGTGCAAAACCCCCGGATTTTCTCGCCCCACCAGCGGCGCTTCCGCCAGCATCTGCACCACATCCGCATCCGACTCCCGGTTGTGAATGATGACCGGCAAATTTAGTTCAGCCGCCAGCTCAAGCTGCAAGCCCAATGCCCGCTGCTGCACTTCTTTCGGCGATTTGTCCCAATAATAATCCAGGCCAATCTCGCCAATCGCCACCACTTTTGGGTGCTGTGCCAGATCGCGCAAAACGCCAATCCAGCTATCCTGCCACCCCGCCGAGGAGTTGGGATGCACCCCCACGGCGGCAAAAACTCCCGCGTACTTTTCCGTCAGCGCCAAAACCGTACGGCAGTTGCCCAAATCCAGCGCGGGCACGATGATTTGTCTCACGCCCGCGGCAATAGCTCGCTGCACCACAGCGTCGCGGTCTTCATCAAACCGCTCAAAATCGAGGTGGCAGTGCGTGTCTATCAGCAAGCTACTGGCCCCAATTTTCTGGCAGACGCACAGCAATCACCTCGCCGCGCACACATACCTCGCCATCGGCCAGCAAATCAATCGCGATGACAACTTTGCGCGGCTTGAGTTCTTTCACCGTGCCGCGCAGCTCCAGCACTGGCCCCAGCGGCGTGGGACGCAAATAATCCACTTTCAGCGATCCCGTTACAAAGCGGATGGCTGGTTCAGAGTCCATTTCCCGGTTTTCGGCGCGGGCGGTGGCGGCAGCGGCCGTTCCCGTGCCGTGGCAATCCACCAGCGAAGCTAGCAAACCGCCGTAAACGTAGCCAGGAATTGCCATGTGCTCCGGTCGCGGCACATACCGTGCCACAGACTGTTCACCTTCCCAGTAACTTTTGATTTGCAGGCCTTTTTCATTTAAACGGCCGCATCCATAACAGTAACTCGTATCTTCCGGGTAAAAATCCTGAAACGCTTTCATCTCACCTCAAGAACCTATCCACAGATTTACGCAGATTATGCAGATAAAAAATAAAAAAATCGGCGAGAATCTGCGTAATCTGCGGATTTATCAATCTTAACGAAGTCCAGCCAGCTTCATGCCGTCGTCCAAAATGGCCTGCACTTTGTCGCCATGCGTGGTTTCGCAGTAAACGCGAATGACCGGCTCTGTGCCGCTGAAGCGCACCAGCAGCCAGCCGCCATCTTCCATGATAAATTGGTGCCCATCAATCGTCACGATGTCCGTCACCTTCAGGCCGCCAATTGTTTCCGGGCGGGCGTTGGCCACATTTTGCTGAATTTCCACTTTGCGCTCGGCCTCAAAATAGGTGTCAATCCGGTCGTAAAAATGGGCTCCCACCTTATCGAACAAATCGGCCAGCAGTTCCGATGGCTTTTTGCCAGTTTTCATCATCATGTCCAGCATGAACAAGCCCGCCAAAATACCATCACGCTCCGGCACGTGCCCCTGGAAAGCGTAGCCGCCGCTTTCCTCGCCCCCAATCAAAGCATCCACCTCAACCATTTTGGGAGCGATGTATTTGAAGCCGACACCGGTCTCGTGTACCGGCACATCGTAAAGTTTGCCCAGCTTGTTCAGCATTTTGGTGGTAGAGATTGTTTTGACAATGGGGCCACGCTCGCCGCGCACCTCTAAAAAGTAGTAGCCCATCAGGCCATACACGCGCAGCTGATCCATAAAGTTCCCGTTTTCATCGCCAAAACCCACCCGGTCAGCGTCACCATCGTTGATGATGACCACGTCTGCGCCAACTTCCTGGGCAAAGCTGAGGCCGTGATCCACGTTGGGATGAATCGGTTCGGGGCGGGTCATGTGTGGGAAGATGGGATTGCGCTCGTTGTGTACTTCTTTGACGGTCGTTTTGCCGCCCGCCAGCAGCCGGGGGAACCAGCCTGCGCCGTTGCCCCACATACAATCTACCAACAGGGTAAAGCCAGCTTCTTTGATCGCCTCGATGTCTACCAGCCGATGGAGTTGGGCAATGTAAGCGGGGGCTGCGTCAAAGACCTCAACCAGCCCTTCATTTTTGGCATCTTCGAGCCTGGTGGTTTTTACGGCCGTAATCTCCGGAATCGCCGCCTCAATCTTCTTCAAATCGTGGGGAGGAATCGCCCCGCCATTGACATCCCGCACCTTAAAGCCACAGTCCCACGGTGGGTTGTGGCTGGCAGTAATGTTGATCGCCCCACCCGCCTGCTTATCCACCACCGCGTAAGAGATGGTAGGGGTTGGTGTAGCGGTCTCGGTTAGCCAAACGTGGATACCGTTGGCAGCCATCACCTCTGCGGCCGTAGCTGCAAAATATTCTGCCTGGAATCGCTTGTCATGGCCAATCACGATCCCTTTTTCGGCCAGGCCTTCGGCATGCAGAAAGTTGGCAAAGCCTTGCGTACAGCGGCGCACATTATCAAACGTGTAATCCTCAGCAATACGGCCGCGCCAGCCGTCGGTTCCAAATTTAATTGTGGTCATTTAATCTCTCCTGGGTAAAGTGGTTTAGCGGTTTTTAGAAAAGCAGTATTGACAAGCGACCTGACAAGTTTCATTAACTTATCAGGTCGGCCATCAGGTTAAGTTGTCAAACTGGTTCTGGGGCTAAACAGCCACTCGTCCGGCTTCCAGCAGCTTGATGTCGGCATCTACCATCATTTTCACCAACTGCTCAAAAGAAACGGCCGGTTCCCAACCTAGCCTTTTCCCCGCCTTGCTGGGATCGCCTACCAGCAAATCAACTTCCGCTGGGCGCATAAACCGTTCATCCTGTACCACATAATCATGCCAATCCAGGTTTACATGGCCAAAAGCCACATCGAGAAACTCTTCAACAGAGTGCGTGTCGCCAGTGGCAATTACAAAATCTTCTGGCTTGTCTTGCTGGAGCATGAGCCACATCGCTTTCACGTAGTCGCCCGCGTACCCCCAATCCCGGCGGGCATCCAAATTGCCCAGGCGAATCTCGTTGGTAAGACCCAGCTTGATTTTGGCCACATGATGCGTAATTTTGCGGGTTACAAATTCCAAACCGCGCCGAGGGGATTCATGGTTGAACAAAATGCCAGAGGTGGCGTGCATATTGTAGCTTTCGCGGTAGTTGATGGTAATCCAATGGCCGTACACTTTGGCTACGCCGTATGGGCTGCGCGGATACAATGGTGTGGTTTCTCGCTGGGGCACTTCTACAACCTTGCCAAACATTTCGCTGGAGCTGGCCTGGTAAAAGCGGATTTTAGGATCCACAAAGCGAATTGCGTCTAGCAGTCGCGTAACGCCAAGGGCAGTAACGTCGCCAGTAAAAACGGGCTGGTTCCAGCTTGTTTGCACAAATGATTGCGCCGCTAAATTATAAACTTCGTCGGGGCGATGCTCTTCCAACATGTGAATCATGGAAACCTGGTCACCCAAATCGCCTGGCGCTAATGTGACTTTGTCTTGAAAATGGGAAATTCTGTGGAAATTAATTGTGCTGGTTCGTCGTACCATCCCGATGACTTCGTAACCTTGTTGCAGCAAAAATTCGGCCAGGTATGAGCCATCCTGACCTGTAATTCCTGTAATTAATGCTTTTGGCATATGACCTTCCTAAAAAGTGGATTTTGTAGATGCTGGGGGATGCAATTAAGCAATTCAATTGCCCAGTTACGATGCCGCCCAATTTGATCTTGATTGCCATTTGTGGCGGGGAGATTATAGCCCAGGGTGGCGTAAACCAAAAGAAGCGGCTAGGGAACAACTGTGTCTCACTCGTTGTTTGCCCCGCTGTAGCTAGCCTAACCTTTGGGCACAGGCAGAAGCGACGCCACAACGCGCACAGCGGCCCCAATCGTTGTGATCTCGTTCTAGTTCAACTTCAAACATATCTTCACGCATTTCGGTGAGCAGGTCGAGTAAATCTTCGCGGAGTTCGTCGGTGTAATCTACGGCAAAAGCACGGTCTTTGTACTGGATGATGCCATGAGACGGCCGTATCCCATATTCACGCTCCACCAACCAGCAGTACGCCGCCAGCTGGTACAAATGACCTTCCCACGGCTCAGCGGGAGCCTTGCCTGACTTGATTTCCACCGGGATAATGCCCCCATCTGGCTCTTCCACCAGGTAATCGGGCTTACCCACCAGGCGCAGCTGTGGGTCGTAAAGCGATTCATCGTTAACCATCCAGGCGCTGCCTGCGTCGGTGTACAGGATACGGCCGTCTGGCAACCCAGACTGTTCGGCCAATACCCCACTGCGCCACCATAGCCACAGCGCCACCGCCAACAACAAAAAACCGATTCCAAGAGAGTAGCCGCCCCAGATCATAGTCATTGGGTAATTACTATCCCCCACCTCCATTCATCAACGAAAAGGTCAGAAACGCCACCACGACAAAAATGAGCAGGTAGGCGGCGCGACGCAACCACAAAGATTGCTGCACGTGTTGCCCATGCTGACGATGATGTTGCGCCCCCTGAGCCAGCTCATGCACGTTTTGCGCGGCAACACCCCGGCTACGTTTTAGCCACCAACTGCGGCGACAATACAAATAATCGCCAACTTCGCTTGCCCGAATCCAATTTTCGCTCATGCGTTCTAATTCTAGCCGAAGGGAAGCCGCTGTCAAGAAAGATGCTGTGAAGATTACGGCCGTACCAAAACCTTCAGCACACCCGGTTCAGCCGCCTTTTCAAATGCAGCGAGGCCATCAGTTAGAGGGAAGTCGGCCACAATGAGGGATTCTGTAGATATTTGACCTCCGGCCAGCAAGCGCAGCGCTGGCGCAAACGGGCCACAGCGGGAGCCGATCACCTCAATTTCGCTCACGACAAGTTTGGTCATGTCCAGCTGTTTGTCGTCGGCAAAGGTGCTTTTGAGCACCACGGTGCCCATTGGCCGCACCAGCCGCAATGCCTGGACAAAACCGGCATTATTGCCCGTCACCTCTACGACCAAATCGAAGCTGCTGTCAGCAAAATCGGTGGTGAGGCCGGTGGCCAGGCCCCACGATTCAGGCAGTTTGAGCGAACTGTGCCGTCGCCCCAGCACGGTGACATCGCCGCCTGCCAGCTTGAGCACCTGGGCAACCAGCAAACCCAGCCGACCGGGACCCACCACGGCCGTTTTTAGAGACGGCCGTATCTTCACCTGTTCTCGTATTTTTAGCGCTGCGGCCAATGGCTCTGCAAACACAGCTCGCTCGTCGGGCACGTTGTCTGGCACTTCAAATAAATTGCGGACAGGCACCGTCATGAATTCAGCAAATGCACCGTCCTTGTCGTGTACACCCAGAGCACGCCGCGTGGGGCAATGCTCCGGGCCGTGGTTCAGGCAAATCTCGCACGTTTGGCAGCCAATATTCATGCTAGCTACCACGCGCTTACCCAACCAATTCGAATCCGCGCATTCTTCCACTACACCCACAAACTCATGCCCCAGCACACCGGCAAAACCTGAAACATACCCCTTCACCATCTCCAAATCGGTAGAGCAGATACCGGCGAGGGTAATGCGTAACAACGCTTCATCGGGCTGAGGCACAGGTTTTGGATAATTTTGCCTGAGCATCAGCTGGTTATTTTCACAATATAAGGCGTACATCTTTTTTGGCTCCTATCTATTTACCCACTGTCTGGCGTGGGTGTGGGGGTCTCATCTGGCACGGCCGTTTCTTCCGGGCCAGGGGTCGAGGCGCTATTGGGAACGGCCGTTTCCCCCGTTAGCAGCTCATTTAATAACTGATTCAGTTCAACTAGCTCAACCACATTAAAAGCGTCGCTCCATTGCGCGTCGTACACACCACCAGGGCCGCGCACCAGCAATACCGACCGTGTGGCCACTGGCGTTGCTGTTCCCGCGCCTAAAAATGTACTCAAACCGGTGCGCAGGCTACCACTAGCTAGCAGTTGTGTTGTCAGGCTAATCACCTGGCTGCTGCTTAGCGTGGCGCTGATTGTTTGGCTGTTGTTGAGGGTGGCAACGGCCGTATCATCCATAAAAATCGTTAACTGTGCCCCATCGCTGCGCTGATAATCCAGCACGGCATCCAGCGGAAAAGTGGCGGGGGGTCGCGGCAGCGTCGCTTGGCTGGTAGCCAACAAATCACGCAGCGCCGCATCCAGCGCCACATACAGCGGTTGCAGCGTGGAGGGCACAGCAAACTCTGGGCAAACCAGAACGATTGGCGGCGATTCGCCCCGCCCCGCCAGCATCAGAGATTCCAGCGGGGTGCCAGGGCACGGCGCCGAATATTGCTGGGCCAATGCCGGGGCATCTAGCACCCCGTAAGCAGCCAGCAGTTCTGGCGAAGCAACACCAACTGGCTCAACTTCCCCTTCGTTTGCCAACCAGCGGTAAAGACGGCCGTCTTCCATCACAGCAATGGAATGGGCGGGGGCAAACGCTGTTGCGCTGCGCCGTAAACCCACCACCGCTCCGGCAGGAAAGTGCGGGCCAAGCGTAATGGTGAAGAAATTTTCCAGGCTGGCCAGCAGCACAGGGTCTCGCAGCCACCCCTCGCCCTCAACGCCGGAAAAGGGCAAGGCGTAGGTAACATAGGCACAGGTGTCGCAGCCTTCCGGCACGGGCGTTGTCACCAATTCGGGTAACACTTGCTGCAAATCGAGCAAGACGCTGGCCTGATTATCTCGCTGCACAAACAGACCAGTTGTTTCATCCACCAAAATCATCTGGCTGTTGACGCTGCCTTGCAAACGACGATCCAGCCCCAGGCTGGGGATCATGAGATGCAGCTCAACTACATTCGCCCCAAAAGGGATGGGGGTATTGGTCACCTGGGTAGGCAGCGGCTGCTGGGTTACGGTAACCACGGGAATGGCGTTTATCTCACTGCCTTGTGGCAAGGGGGTAAAGGTTGGTGGGATGGCAGGCGAGGTCGGCACAGGCATGTCCGCCAGCGGGGTTTGCACATCCGCTGGCGGTTGGGCGCAGGCGACCCAGAGGCCGCCTGCCAACAGGAACAGCACCAGCCAGGTTTTTCTCACAAATTTACGCTTTCAAGAAGGGAATCTCGTTCTTTTCCCAGGCAACCAGCAGGGGAACGGCCGTAAAAATAGAGCTGTACGTCCCACTGAGCAATCCGATAAACAGAACCGCGATGAATGGTTTAATGGAAGCGCCACCAAACAGCAAAATAGCCACCATAATGAACATGGCGTTAAGCTGAGTGGCCAAAGAACGGTGAATGGTTTCCAGGATGGAGCGATTAACTACACGCTCATATTTTTCCAACGGCCGTTTGGCAATATTTTCCCGAATGCGATCAAATACAACGATGGTGTCTTGTAAAGAGAAGCCTGCTACGGTGAGAACGGCCGTTAAAAACAGCGCATCCACCTCCCAGCCCAAAATCATGCCCGTCAGGGCAGCTACGCCAAAAATGACAAACAGATCGTGTACCATCGCCGCCACAGCACATGCACCATAACGGAACGGATTTGGCACCTGGCGGAACACTACCATGATGTACACCAGGACAATGACACCAGCAACCACAACGGCAATAAAGGCCGCATTGGTCACTTCGCCCGCCACTGTGCCGCTGACGCTTTCTACCTGGGTGCTGTTTGGCACCAGAGGAGCAAGATCGTTCAGCGCATTCTCAATTGCCTGCGCCATTTCTGGGCTCAGGGTTTCTGTACGGATTTGCCACGCATTTTGCAAACCTTCACCCCGCAGAGCAATGATGCTGGGATTGGTAATCCCTGCCTCGGTGAACACGTCCTCAACAGCCGTTTCCGTTACTGCCTCGGTAAACTGCACTTCAAACCGGGCACCACCGCGAAAATCTACACCTAGCAAAAAGGGCGAACCAGTGGTGGCAAAGGAGTAAACCATCGCCAAAATGCCCAAACCAATGACGATGCCAGAAAAAATAAAGTAAGTTTTTCGTTTTTCAACTAAGCTAAAAAGAAACATCACACACCTAACAACCAGCTGCTGCTGCCAATGCGGTCAGCCAGATTACCCATTACAAAACGGACAAAGGTTCTGGTTACGATAACGGCCGTAAACATGCTAATCCCCACCCCAATGGCCAACGTTAGGGCGAACCCCTGCACGGCGCTGGCCCCAAAGCTGCGGCCAAACGTCCACAGCACAAGGCAAATCACCAGCGTAGCAATATTGGAATCCCGGATAGATGTCCAGGCCCGGTCAAACCCGGTAAAGATCGCATCGCGCAGGCCGCTACCAGCCCGCAACTCTTCCTTCATACGCTCAAACACCAAAATGTTGGCATCCACCGCCATCCCGGTCGAAAGCAAAAAACCGGTAATGGCTGGCAGCGTCAGGGTTACTGGAATTGCCATGAACACAGCCACATTAACGGCCGCATACAAAACCAAAGCCAAATCGGCCAAAAAGCCCGGTAACCGGTAATAAATCAGCATAAACAGCAGCACCACGGCCACGCCAATCGTGCCTGCTTGCACACTGGAAGCAACCGAAAGTTCACCCAGCGTCGCCCCAATCTGGCGCGTACTGTCAATAACCAGCGGAATAGGCAAGCTGCCAAAGCGAAGCTGCAAAGCCAATCGCTGCGCCTCTTCCAGGGTAAAGTTACCGGTAATGGTTCCCTGCCCCTCAATCACGGCACTAATTTGTGGGCTGGAAATAACTTGTTTGTCCAGCACAATGGTTAAAAATTGTCCCTGATGCTCACGGGTGTAATTGGCAAACAGGTCTCGATCTTCCGCACGCAAGGTGAATTCAACATAGTGCTGGTTCAGGTTGGTTGCCTGAGAAGCTGCCAACTGAATGGCGGCCCCAGTCATGACTGTTTCGTATGTGGGAACGGCCGTTCCCATAACCGCACCATCCGCCCCAAGCTCACACCGGGACGGGCCTTGATTGAGACTGGTGCGAATACAAGCGCCTTCTGGCAGCGGAGTCGTTCCGGAATCCACAAACTCCAGTAGAGCTGTTTCCTGAATTAATGAAACGGCCTCTTCTGGGTTATCAATGCCTGGCAATTCCACCAAAATGCGGCGGTCACCTTCAGTTTGAACCAATGGCTCCGCCACACCAAGAGCATTCACGCGTTGCTCAATAATCTGGCGTGATGTATCCAACTGCTCCGGTTCAATGGCCACGTCATCGGCCAAATCGGCTTTCAGCAGCACTTGCAGGCCACCCTGCAAATCCAACCCTTGTCGAATGGGATAATTTGGATTTTGCACAATCCAAATCGCCCAGCCAGCTATCGCCAAAATGGCGATTAGCCACACATAATCTTTTCCTTCCATATCAATTGCCTACTTTAGTCCACCCAAAAGATGGATCTTTGATCTAAAGAATTTTGACTGCAACTAACTTCCGTCAGGCTTGCAACTGGCGGATTATAGCAGTCGCAAAAACGGTCGCAACTTTATTCGGTACCAATTTTTGCAGGATTTTAGGGCGCTAATTTAGCGAAGTAATGGGTGCTAGCCAGCTCATTTGTGAGATGATCTCGCGAATCGTGCCGGTGGGTGCCTTCAAATGTAAAGCCACAGCGACGCGCTACGGCCGCACTGCGTTCATTTTCAGAATCGCAGCGAATGAGCAGGCGCTGGGCATCAAAATAATTAAAGGCAAATTGGCAAATGCCATTGACTGCTTCGGTGATGTACCCTTTTCCCGTGTAATTGGTGTGCAGCCAGTAGCCAATTTCAAAGCTGGGCACATCCCAGTTAGCATTGTGCAGACCGCTGCAACCAATTAAGGTGTCGGTGCCTTTAAGAAAAAGGAGCAGCCAGAAATCCTTGCGCCCCAGGTAGTTCAGCTCTCCTTCGCGGGCGCGAATTTCATAGGATTCTTCAGAGGCGATTTCTACAGCCCAGGGCATCCACGGTTTAAGTTCTGCCTGCGATTCGAGAGCAGCCGTTCGCACCCGCGCACCGTCACCCGGCAAAGATCCTCGAATCGTCAAATGATCTGTTTCAAAGGAATATGGAATATCTTTCAGTATCGGATTCATAAGCAATTTGGTACTCAGGTACTGTTCTTTCACGACTTCTTTACTGGATTGTAAGCTAAATAGACAGTGAACTTAGTACAATAGACAGCTATGTCTGAATTGGTTTTTCATATTAAGCGTAGGCCAGGTACGGCCGTATTTCTAGCCATCCCCCTGGTTTTTTTTGCATTGCTTCGCTTTTTGCCAGGTCTGGATGTTCACGCCTGGAGTTTATCATGGTACACACGCCTCATCCAATACTACTTCGGCGCGTTTGCCAGCTTCATCGCCCTCATTGCCGCCCTGTTCGCCAATAGCGCCCTCGGTGAAAAAACTTCCGCGCGCTCCATCTTTTTGACTATCGGGTTTATTGCCCTCTCTGCCCTGTTTCTTTTTAGCAGTTTAGCCACTCCCAATATTCTTATTGAAGGGGCATCCAATCCTACTTTTATTTGGTCCATCCGCCTGAGCTTGCCCATCAGCGCCCTCTTTTTTGCCGCCTCAACAATTGATTGGCCGCAAAATGCGGAAAAATTTATCGTTCGTTTTAGACGTCTTTTTTGGCTAGCGGGTCTTTTGCTTCTCCTCACATTTGGCATTTTTGCTTTTGGGCAACCTGCTCTGTTAGAAAGCCTGATGCAATTCGACCCAATCTTGCCCAACCTGTTTGGCGCTCTCTCCATAACCTTGCTTTTGTGGACTGCCTGGCGGGCACGGGTACTCAACTGGTACGGCAGCACAATGATAAACGGCCGTCTCGCCGTCGTCTTTTTGCTGCTGGCAGAAGCACAATTTAGCCTGGTTTTTGGCGTTGCTGGGCAGCTAAGCTGGCTCATGTACCATCCACTTGTGCTGGCAGCCCTCATCGTGACCCTCTCCGCCATCCTCAACAGCTTTCACACATCCCGCGATGTGCAGCTCTCCCGCTATTTTGCCGCGCTCGGCAGCATACTCATTGCAGGGCTTTCGCTGGTTAGTGTAGAGATTAGTTTCCGCTGGCTCAATACGGGCGTCGGTGTAAATCGCACTTCGCTCATTCCCCTTAGCATTGCCCAGGGCACACTTAGCTTTGTGGTTCTGTACATCATCGTTTTTTACCTGAACCAGCTCATCAATGAACGCAACGAAGCCCTGCGGCGCGAGCAACATCTACGCAGCGAACTCACCCAGCTCATTGTGCACGATCTCAAAAGCCCGCTCACCGTCATCCTCAGCGGTATGAACCTGATGAGCAAACAGAGTCTGGGGAGTCTGACAGAAACGCAAAAAAGATTGCTGACCAATCTGGAAAAATCTGGCGAAGATATTCTCAACATGATCAACGATCTGCTGGATGTTGAACGACTGGAAGCCGGGGCGCTCACGCTGCAAAAGAGTTTAACCGACACTATGCAATTGCTGAAAAATCAAACCGAAGAAAGCAAAATTTTGGCCAGCACCAACAAGCAAAAGCTGTTCTTTACGCACGATGCCAAATTGCCCCAAATTCGAGTTGACAAGGGCTTAATCACCAGAGTGTTTGCCAATTTGTTAAGCAACGCCCTCAAATTCACCCCAGATCGCGGAACGGTAAAAGTGCATATCGCCAAAGGAGTAGGCGAACTGGTCATTACCGTTGCCGACAGTGGCCCTGGCGTGCCCAAACATGAACGAGATCGCATTTTTGAGAAATTTGCCCAAGTAGAAGGCGGGGAGCGGCGTGGCGCTGGTTTGGGGCTAACGTTTTGCAAAATGGTCGTTGAGGCTCATGGCGGCAACCTGACCGTAAGCGAAAGCGAGTTGGGCGGGGCGCTGTTCCAGCTAACGCTGCCATTTTCGGAAGAAGAAGCGATTTTGTTTGAGGAAATGGCACTGCCGCCAGCATCATACGCAGATTGGGCGCTGGACACAGGGCACCACACGCCAACACCCAACTAACCTCCAACAAATTTAAACTTAAACCCCTTCTTTTGCAGCAGTTCTGCCAATCTGTCGCGATGATCCCCCTGAATTTCGATAATACCGCCTTCTTTCACGGTGCCACCACTCCCGCACGCTTTTTTGAGCTGCTTGCCCAACGCATCCAAATCTTTTTCGCTCAACTGAAAATCACGCATGACGGTGACCTGCTTGCCACCGCGCCCTTTTTTTTCGCGCTGGATGGCGATGGTTTGCTGCTCCGGGGGTGCGGATTTGGCAACGGTTTTAGGCGGTTCTGGTTGACGCCGTTCAAAATCATCGTCGGCGGATGAGTAGACCACATTTCGTTTGCGATTTCTCATAAAATTTCCCTTTTTCTAGCGCAAGACCAGCGGAAGATAAACCGTTTCGTCCAGGTCTAAAGCCAGTACGGTGATGGGGCTGCTGCTGGCCTGGTTGCCTGCATTATCGTGGCCTGTCACCATAAATTGGTAGGTGTGACCAAGTTGAGAGGGATAAACGGCCGTTTCTACCCCACTCCCCTCTAACCACAACACAAACTCACCCCCATCCATCGCCACCCAAACATCATACCCCGCCATGCCGCTACCGTCATCCTGACCGTCCCAGCTTAGGATAATTTCTGTGGTGGCCACAGATGGCCCGCTGATGGACACCGTTGGCGGCAGCGTGTCCTGCTCTATCAAAATGGCCGGTCGCCCACCGATGGGGTAGAGCGCCGGGTCCCAGATGGCGTTTTGGTTGGTGGCGGCGGGTAAGTTTACGGTGAATTGGTTGTTTACGGCCGTTACCATCTCCACCGTGCCATCGGGCCAAAGCAGTTGGGCGGTGCCGTTGGCATTGGTAGTGGGAATAACGGCCGTTTGCGCCTCGCCAAACCGCGCCCACATCCCCAAAATGCGCGATTTAGTCGCTGGTTGGTAAAACGCTACCCACTCCTGCGGCCCGTTCACGGGATCGTTGCTGCCAGGGCGCAGCCGCCACAATGGCACCACATCAGTGAAGTGGGTGGTTAGCAGTTGGAAAGCGGTAAGGCCGGGGCGCGGCGTGCCGCCGTTGGGATGCTCCCAGTAGCAGCCAGACACGCCTGGATCGCTGACGTTGCTGAACAGGCCAAACGCATCCCCGCCGGGATCAAGCGCCGGATCGCCCGTACAGCTGGTGACCGGGCTGAAGTTGGTGCCACCGGGCTGGTTGCCGCAGTCGTCGTAAAGTTGGAAGAAGAAAATGTTGTCGGCACCGGCGTAGGTGGCGTAAAAGGCACTTTGAATAATGAAGTCGGCCTGTTCGCTCATGGAAGCGCGGTACGGGCTGGTAGGTTCGCACACAGGACCGGGATAATCGTCCCACACCGGCACGCCGGACTCGTTGAGCCAGATCGGTTTTTCCAGCCCACGCGCCGCCAGCGTGTTGCTGGCCCGCCAGACGTGGTACCAGGAGCGCCAGGCGTAGAGGTAGTTGTGGGTGGCCAAAACATCGTGGTAGTAGCTGTAGGTGGTCGCCTGCGGATTGGCATCGAAGATGGCCATCACATCGCTGTAAAAGTTGGCGTTATTGCTGTCATTGGCCAATCCACCAAAGATGATTTGGGCATTCGGGTCGGCCAGCCTGGCGGCCAGGTAGCCCACTTGCAGCAAACGGCCGTAATCGGCCGTCGTGCCATCCCAAAAAGAGCTGAGGTCTGGCTCGTTCCACATTTCCCAATGCGTGATGCCTTGCCCGGCGAGCCAGCCCTGCTGCTGGGCCAGGACGCCACCCGGTTTGTAGCGGGAAACGGCCGTATACACAAATCGCGCCCACCGGTTGGCCGAGTTGATCTGCTTGCCCACGCCCAAAATATCGGAGCTGTCACTGAAAACGGGTTCGTACAGGCCAACGGGGGTGGCTGCCTGCACCGCATCTATGCTGAGGGGGCGACCCGGCACCGGGTTCTCGTCTTTGGCGACGGTGGTGTAAAACGCAGGGGTGCCCAGCAGGATGGCGTTGAGCTTGAAACCTTGGGCCAAGTCGTTGGTGACGGCCACATCCTGGTAAGCCCAACTAAAATTGTTGTCTGACTGTTCGATGTTGTTCCAGTACATCGGCCAGCGGTTCCAGGTGGCTCCGGTGGCTTTGCCGTGGTCGTAGCGGGTTTGGCTGACGGGGGCAAGCCCTTTGGCCCAGCTGATGAAGTTGACGCCGTAAGCGGGCTGGCTGCTGGGTACAGCACCTGCTTCGCGCAGATTTTCCACATCAATCGGGGCGGCGGTAACGGCCGTTGCCAGCCACA
This sequence comes from Ardenticatenaceae bacterium, assembly GCA_020634455.1. Classification (GTDB taxonomy): domain Bacteria; phylum Chloroflexota; class Anaerolineae; order Promineifilales; family Promineifilaceae; genus Leptofilum. The sequence continues at coordinate 1,454,275 of JACKBQ010000002.1, forward strand.
TGCTTAGCACAAGACCAAGAAGAAGGTAGCGGAACGGCCGTTGGCCAGACTGCCATCCGGTTCTATTCAAAAAGTGGGGGGTCATCTAGACAGAAGCAGCACCGTTGCTGTGCCGCAATCCAGCCACCAGCGCCCGCAGTCCGGCGCTGATGCGCTCCAAGGAAAAACCGCGCGTTTCGCGCTGGTAATAAAAAAGATCGGCCTTCAGCGGGGCCAGCAGGGCGTCGGCCAGATAGTCGATGTCTAAATTTTCGGGCAGTTCGCCGCTGGAAACGGCCGCTTTCAGCAGACCGCTCACCGTCATGAATTGCCAAAAGTGGGGCAGCTCCAGGCGGTCTGGCTCCTGATCTTGCAGCAGGCCAGCCCGCTGAACTTCACACAACAGCGGCGCGTGGGCATCGGTAAAGTAAATGAGCGCGTCGATGAACTGGTCCAACTGCTCCATCTTCGGCATCTTTTGCGCCGACATTTGCTGCATCCGGGCGATCATCCCGTTTTGGAAATCAATCATTTGCGTGTCCATGAGTGCCAGGCAAAGCTCGGCCTTGTTGGTAAAGCGGCGATAGAGCGTGCCCTTGCCCACTTCGGCCGCCTGGGCGATGTCGGCCATGTTCACGTTGGGCACCCCGTGCTGAGCAAACAGTTTTTCGGCCGTTTGCAAAATGCGTGCCCGATTGGCCGCCGCGTCACGCCGCTCTTGCCGACAACTGCTGCCGCTCTCATCAATCGTTCCCAAGGAAATCATGTTTTCTTCTAATTTGTTCATATTTCTTTCCACCGTAACCGCTTAACCGTCCACTCCCTCTGGGAACTTCTGAAGTATTGCGCCAGACTACTGTAATTTCCAAAGAGTAAAACTGCAAAAGCCTGAACGCATACCCTAAAGTAAAAGGGATTTTGGCGATTTTGTAAACACGCAACATCTGTTTTCCTGGTCAAAAGGACAGGATTTCTGCAATTTTTGCCAAAAAGCAAATTCATCCCTTGACAAACGGACTTGAGTCCGCTAACATTCTAGCACAAATACGGACTACAGTCCACTTAGGGAAGAAAACCTACACAAACTCTATCAACAATTTTTAGCAGTAAGGAGATTATACAACAATGGCATGGCAAATTGATTCTTCACATTCGCACGTTAATTTTACAGCACGACACATGATGATTTCAAAGGTGCGCGGCGCTTTTGAGAATTTCAGCGGCACCGTCAATTTTGATGAAGCAAACCCAACCAACACCACGGTGAACATTGAAGTTGATTTGAGCAGCATCAACACCCGTGACGCACAGCGTGACGGCCATCTGCAATCCCCAGACTTCTTTGACGTGGCCACCCACCCGACAATGACCTTTGTAAGCACCCGCGTGGAGCAGGTGGATGAAAATAACGGGCGTCTCTACGGCCAGCTCACCATCAAAGACATCACCAAAGAAGTTGTGCTGGATGTGGAGTACGCAGGCGTGGCCAAAAGCCCCTGGGGCACCGAAAGCGCCGGGTTCTCTGCCAATGGCAGCATCAACCGTAAAGATTGGGGCCTCACCTGGAACCAAACGCTGGAAACGGGTGGCGTTTTGGTCGGCGACAAAATCAACCTTGAAATTGAGCTGGAGCTGGTGAAGCAGGCCCAAGCGGAAACAGCGTAACGAATCGGAGTAAAAAGTAAATAGTGAAAAGTTAAAAGTGATGGGTTGGCGCCTGCCCACTTATCACTTTTTACTTTTCACTTATCACTTCCATAAGGATTACGATATGATAGGCAGCATGGAAGCAATACACGAAAAAACTCACATTGGGCTTGTCTCATTAAAGGTGGCAGATTTTGGCCGCTCGTTGCCGTTTTACACGTGCAATATTGGTTTGAAGCTGCTGCAGCAGGATGGCGATACGGCCGTTCTCGGCACCACACAACGGCCGCTTCTGGAACTGATCCAGCAGCCCAACGCCACCCCACCCGGCGGCACCACCGGGCTGTACCATTTTGCTCTGCTGGTTCCCAACCGCCTGGAGTTGTCCCGCACCTTCAAAAATCTGGTAGAAACGCGCACCCGGTTCCAGGGCTTTTCCGACCACAGCGTCAGCGAAGCCATTTACCTGGGCGACCCAGATGGGAACGGTATTGAGATTTACCGCGACCGGAAGAGAAATGAGTGGCCGATGGTAAACGGCCGTCTCAACATGGGCACCCTCCCGCTCGATTTAGACGATTTGGCCAGTGAACTGACCCCACAAAACGCCAACTGGACAGGCATCCATCCCGGCACCGTCATGGGGCATATCCACCTGCACGTGCGCGATCTGGACGAAGCCGAAAATTTCTACGTCAACATCCTCGGCTTTGAGCGCATCATGCGCTACGGGCCGTCGGCTGGCTTTGTTGCGGCGGGCGGCTACCACCACCACATCGGCCTGAACACTTGGGCGGGCGTGGGCGTCTCGGCACCACCACCAGAAATGGCTGGTCTGCGCTATTACCACATCCTGCTGCCCAACCAGGCCGCCCTGGACGCCGTTGCGAAGCGGCTGGACGCCAACAAAATCACCTACACCAACCAACCAGAGGAACTCATCGTGCGCGATCCGTCCCAAAACGAGATTCGCCTGAAACTTGACGCATCATGACTGAGACAATTCAAATTCTGGGGCTTGTCGGCAGTCTTCGCCGCAGCTCCATTCACAAAGTTCTGCTAGAGGCAGCCCAGCAAGTTGCCCCGCAGGCAATGCACATCACCATTTTCCCCCTCCACGACATCCCCCTTTACAACAACGATGTTGAGGTAACCGAAGGCTTTCCCCCAGCGGTGCAGGTCCTGCGCGACGCCGCTGCCCAGGCCGACGGGATCATTTTGGCCACGCCAGAATACAATGGTTCCGTACCCGGCGTGCTCAAAAACAGCATTGATTGGGCCTCGCGCAAGGGGCTTTTGGCCAAAAAACCAGTGGTTACGATGGGCGGCTCGCCAGGGGCGCTGGGGGCCACCAAGGCGCAGGAACATCTGCGGCAAATTTGCCTGCACCTGGGCATGTACCTTTTGCCTAAACCAACCATCGCCGTGCCCAAATTGCCCGAAAAAATTGTAGATGGCCAGCTCACCGACGAGCTCACCCGCAAATTCTTGCAAGAACAAATGGAGCAGTTTTACCACTGGGTAATGCGCTTAAGACCCTAAGGGTTTACCGCTTAAGGGTGCAAATTAGTCGCTTTCAAACCCTTAGGGTCTCGCCGAGGCGGATGAATCAGGGGCGGCCCACACGACGTAGGTGAGGGTGGTTCCCCGGTATTCGCCGCTGATTTCCCAGCAGCCCAAACCGGTTCCATTTCCTCAAACCTCTGCGCACCCACAACAGCCTGCACAATTTGGCAGCCAATTGATAGCTTCCCCTATTTACAACAAACCCCCAACAAGTAAAATGTGCCCTGTGCGGCATCTCTTCATTGTCCGCTGAAACCCTTTTTGCTAAGGCCAGGGGGAATCCCCAAAACGTGAAACAAATGTGGTGCAGACTCGATTATCTGGCAACTGAGATAAAGGATAGGGTTGTGGAGGAAACGGCCGTGGCAGGCAACACCTTCCCCCCTGCTGTGGGTGGGTCTTCTAAATTGCGGGCTACGGCCGTTCTTGGCCAGGATGAATTGTGTGGTAAGCGGTGATTGTTTGGGTGGGAAACGGCCACCAAACTTCTACTAAAATTCGAGGATTCACATTTATAAAGTAGGCGGCGCGGCGGGACGCCATGCCGCAGCCGGGGCGAGGTTTCGCGCTCGCCGAAGACCGCGTCTCAGTAGGGCAATACAACCAAGGTTATTTTTATGAAACATGTAAGCTTTAGGCATACTTTGGGTCTGATAATGGGAATGAGTTTCCTTTTAGCACTGTTAATTGGTTGTACTGTTTCACAACCAAATAGTTTGGAAAATAATTCTATAATCGCAGAAGCGAGCTTGACGGTAAAAGCAACACTAGCGATACCTTCACTGGCAACATTAACATCCCCAGCAACACCATTTCCTAATGAAAATGTTGCTACAACGCTTACACCTGCATCTACCCAGACAGCAACATCTCCCCTTCTTCCCTCGGCTACCTCGACCAATGTCTCCACATTAACACCAACATTAACTCCATTGCCCACATTCTCACCCCAAGAACGTGGACTTTTGTTTAGTGAATTGATGATTAGCAATGGAGGATGTGATCTGCCTTGCTGGTGGGGTTTTGAAATGGGCAAATCATCGCTTGACGAAGTGAGACAACTCTATAAAGCATTTGGTGCTCACATTACACAACAAAGTGGAGATAATGGAATCATAATTCTCGAAGCTCAGTTTGTTGACCCTCAAACCGAAAACGGTCAGCAAATTCGACACTCCTTTGTTGCTCAAAACAATATTTTAATAGAGGCAGAGGTACAGTTAATCAAACAACCTTCATACCAAATCGAATCTATTCTGCGGCGTCTGGGGCAACCCTCCGAAATATGGATGTCCACCATACCTGAGCCTTACCTTGAACAACTACCTGCCGACTTCTTGCTTTATTTCTCTAAGCTAGGGGTAATAGCAGGTTATAGAACAAGTGGTGAAAAAGTAAATGATACTATCAGTGTATGCTTCAACAATACCGGTGGAGGGACTTTGCATTTATGGGATCCAAACATATGGGATCCAAATAACAGCAAAGGCATTGTCGAACGTACCAACCAAGCAAGTAGTATATTCAATCTCGACGGATACCATCCTATCGAGGAAGTGAGCAATTGGGATGTCGAGAGCTTTTACACTATGCTCTCAAATGATGGACATATCGAGTGTTTGGAAACCCCTTCCGAACTTTGGCGGCCACGCTATTAACTTTGTTGGGTCCGTGCTGGAGGAAGGTCTTACAAGCAGCAGTGGCGCGGCGAGACGCCAGGCCACAGCCGAGGCGAGGTTTTGCGCTGGATATTCACTTAATTTGGTCAGCTTCCACAATAATTCCCACCAAATCAGGGCAAAACGGCCGAATTTTGAAATTGCGGTTGACAGTCACAATTTATCTGCTAAATTTCTGCACGATGAACACGTTTATTGACACACAAGCTCTTCGCGTAATCCGCCGCCGTCGCCAGACAACAGTCTGGTAATTGAGCTTGCCTGCGTCAAAACGCGACACACGCAATCTGAACCGCCAGACTTCAACACAGTCTGGCGGTTTTTTTTTGGAAAAAATTGGAGTACAGCATGATTAAAGCAGGAATTTTTGGGGCGACCGGATACACCGGGTATGAATTGGTGAAAATTTTGCAGCGGCATCCGCAGGTGGAGATTGCCTTTGCCACGTCGCAATCGTTTGCCGGGCAAACATTGGCGGCGGTGTATCCGCAAGCGCCGCAGCTGCCGCTGATTTTGGGGGAAGAGGCCCCGCTGGACCAGGTGGACGTGGTTTTCTTGTGTTTGCCTCATGCGGCGGCGGCAGAAACGGCCGTACTCGCCCTCAACCATCAAGTCACCGTCATTGACCTCAGCGCCGACTTCCGCCTGAAAGACGCCGACACCTACGCCGCCTGGTACGACAAAGCCCACCCCGCCCCCCACCTGCTGGCCGACGCCGTCTACGGCCTCACCGAATTTGCCCGCGACCAGCTGCCGGGGGCCAAACTGGTGGCCACGCCCGGCTGCTACCCGACGAGCATTTTGCTGCCGTTACGGCCGTTGCTCACCGCCCCCCTGCCCATCACCGGCCCCATCATCGCCGACTCTAAATCGGGCACTTCTGGCGCAGGGCGGACGCCCAAAGCGGGCACCCATTTTATTCACGTTCACAATAATTTTGCGCCGTACAAAATCGGCCGCAGCCATCGCCATCTGCCAGAAATTGAGCAGGGGATGCACTGGTTCCGCGCCGACGCGCCCGCGCTGATTTTCTCGCCCCACCTGCTGCCGGTGGATCGGGGCATTTTGTCCACAATTTATGTCAACTTTTCGGAGGCGGTGGGGTTGGATGTCGTACGGCCGTATTTCACCCAAATGTACGCCAACGAACCATTCATCCACCTGCTGCCAGACGGCGAACTGGCCAGCCTGGCCCACGTCACCCACAGCAACAAATGCGCCATCGGCCTGACCCTGGCGGGCAACACCCTGGTCGTCACCTCTGCCATTGACAATTTGGTAAAAGGCGCGGCCGGGCAAGCGGTGCAAAACATGAACGTGGTTTTTGGGATTGAAGAAACGGCGGGACTAATCTAATTACGAGACGCGGGTGCCAGGCACTGGCCAAACGATCGGGTCTAATCTAGACTTTGCGGCCAGTGCCTGGCACCTATACACCTTCGAGGAACAAGATGCAAGTATTAAAAATTGGTGGCAACGAACTGGATGATCCCGGATTTTTGGCGGGATTGGCAAACTATGTGGCAAGCACATCGATGCCCCATGTCATCGTGCACGGCGGCGGGCGGGCGATTGTGGCCTTGCAGCAAAAAGTGGGGCTGCACTCGACCAAAGTGGACGGCTTACGCGTCACCGACCGCGAAATGATCAACGTGGTGCAGATGGCGCTGAGCGGCCAGACCAACAAGCAGATCGTCACCGCCCTGCTGGCGGCGGGGGTAGACGCGATTGGCCTGAGCGGCGTGGACGGCGGGATTTTGCGCTGCCTGAAGAAGCAGCACCCCACGGCCGATCTCGGCTACGTGGGCGAAGTGAGCCAGGTGCGCACCGAGCTGCTGCACCAGCTCACCAGCCTGGGCCTCACGGTAGTGCTCTCGCCGCTCTCATTGGGCTTCGATGGCTACACATACAACGTCAACGCCGACGACGCGGCCAGTGCGGTAGCCCTGGCGTTGCAGGCGGAGCGGTTGACGTTTGTGTCGAATGTGCCGGGGGTGTTGGCAAACGGCCGTATCCTCCCCCACCTCACCCCGGAACAAACCGAAACGCTCATCAGCGATGGCATCATCACCGATGGCATGGTGCCCAAAGTGCGCGCCGCGCTGGCTACCATTGCCCAAGGCGTGCAGCAAACCCAAATCGTCAACCTCGCCGGACTGCTCAACAACGCCGGCACAATATTTACAGCGAGACTAGAGACTGGAGACTAGAGATTGGAGATTGAGCTAATCTCCAATCTCCAATCTCCAGTCTCCAAATGTTTTAGGAGTAGATGATGGATAAACAAGCAATTATTCAAGCAGAAGCCGATTACGTTTTGCACACCTACAACCGCCCGGAAATCGTTTTTACCCACGGTGAAGGGATGTATTTGTTCGACAGCGACGGCAACAAATATCTGGATTTCACCTCCGGCATCGCCGTAACGGCGCTGGGGCACAGCGATCCGGATTGGAGCGCCGCCGTGGCCCAGCAAGCCACCCAGCTCACCCACATCAGCAACCTGTTCCACAGCGCCCCACAGGTGCAGCTGGCCCAAAAGCTGGTGCAAAACTCCTTTGCCGACAAAGTTTTCTTCTGCAACTCCGGCGCAGAAGCCAACGAAGCCGCCCTCAAATTTGCCCGCAAGGTTGGCAAAACGCACCACGACAGCAAAACCAAGATCATCGCCTTCACTGGCGGCTTCCACGGCCGTACGATGGGCTCCCTCTCCGCCACCTACAAAGCCCAGTACCGTGAGCCATTTGCCCCGCTGGTGCCCGGCTTCACCTTCCTGCCCTTCAACGACCTGCCCGCCGCCCAAGCCGCCATCGACGACGACACCTGCGCCGTCATCGTGGAGCCAATTCAGGGGGAAGGGGGCGTCAATCCGGCCACGGCCGAATTCCTGCAAGGCCTCCGTACCGCGTGCAACGCCCACCACGCCCTGCTCATCTTCGATGAAGTGCAATGCGGCCTGGGACGCACCGGCACGCTGTGGGGCCACCAGCAGTTTGGCGTGATGCCAGACATCATGACGCTGGCCAAGCCGCTGGCGGGCGGGCTGCCCATCGGGGCCACGCTGGTCACGCAAAAAGTGGCCGAGGTGATCCAGCCGGGTGACCACGGCAGCACTTTTGCCGGCGGGCCGCTGGTTTGCGCCGCTGCCAACGTGGTGTTCGACAAGATAAATCAGCCGGACTTTTTGCAAACGGTGCAGGAAAACGGAGCGTACCTGAAGCACCGGCTGCAAACGCTGGAGCTGGAGGAAATTGTGGCGGTGCGCGGCCAGGGGCTTCTGGTTGGCGTGGCGCTGAACCAGCCTGCGGCCCCCATCATGGCCGCCGCGCGGGACCAAGGCGTGCTCATCCTCACCGCCGGGGACAATGTGCTGCGCCTGGCCCCAGCGTTGATTGTGAACAAGGGGGAGATTGATACGGCCGTATCCACCATCGCCGCCTGCCTGGAAAAGAAACCTTAAAATCACAGATTTCGCAGATTGGCGCAGATTTTAATCCGCGTTCATCCGCGTCCTATAAGAAGGAGATGCCATGACTCAACCACACATCCGCCCCTTTGCCCTGGCCGACAGCGAAGCCGTGATTGCCATTTGGGAAGCATGCCACCTCACCGTGCCCTGGAACGATCCGCACAGGGATATTGCCCGCAAAATGCAGGTGAATCCTGAACTGTTTTTGGTGGCGGAGGTAAACGGCCGTGTCGTCGGCACCGTCATGGGTGGTTACGAAGGGCATCGCGGCTGGGTCAACTATCTGGCCGTACACCCCGACGCCCAAAAGCAGGGCGTTGGACGGGCACTGATGCAAGCCGTGGAAGCAAAACTGCTGGCCATTGGCTGCCCCAAGATCAATCTACAGGTGCGCCAAAGCAATACGGCCGTTATCCAGTTTTACGGCCATCTCGACTACCACATCGACGATGTTATCAGTCTCGGCAAACGCCTAATTGAAGACGAGCGAAGGAAGTGAAAAGTGATAAGTAAAAAGTGAAAAGTGGGCTATTACTTTTCACTTATCACTTTTTACTTTTGACTCAGAATTATGAACATACGACCCGCCCACCCAGAAGATATTCCCCACATCCTCGAACTGCTCAACGAGCATGTTCGGCGCGGCGATGTGCTGCCGCGCACCGCGCAATCCATCCGCGACACCCTGCCAGACTGGCTCGTCGGCATTGACGCCGATGACGAGCTAATCGCCTGTGTTTCGCTGCTTTATTACAACGAAACGCTGGCCGAAGTGCGCTCGCTGGCCGTATCTGACAAAGTGAAGGGGCAGGGCTGGGGCAGCAGCATCGTCAAAGCGATTATTGCCGAAGCGAAGCAGCAGCAGGTGCCAACGCTGTTTGCCCTTACCCGTGCCGTGCCCTTCTTCCAGAAGATGGGGTTTGGCATCAGCAGCCGGGAGCTATTTCCAGAAAAAGTTTGGCGCGACTGCCACGTTTGTCCTCTACTGCATCATTGTGACGAAACGGCCGTTGTGCTTCACCTCACCCCACAACCCGCCCGCCTACAGCCTCAACCAGTTATCGACTTACCAATTATTCAAACCCAACAAGGAGTTTTAAAAATGTCAAAACCAAAAATCAACAAAGCGGTACTCGCTTACTCTGGCGGTCTGGACACATCCGTCATCGTTCCCTGGCTACGCGAAAATTACGGCTGTGAAGTCATCTGCTTCTGTGCCAACATCGGTCAGGGCGATGATGAGTTGGAAGGACTGCGTGAAAAAGCAATCGCCAGCGGGGCCAGCAAGGTGTACGTAGAAGATTTGCGACACGAATTTGCCAAAGATTTTCTCTTCCCCATGCTGCAATCCGGGGCCGTGTACGAACGCCAATATTTGCTCGGCACCTCCATTGCCCGACCGCTCATCGCCAAATGGCAGGTGGCCATCGCCGAAGCCGAAGGAGCCGACGCCGTCGCTCACGGCGCAACCGGCAAAGGCAACGACCAGGTACGCTTTGAGCTAACCTACAAGGCGCTCAACCCCACCCTCAAAGTGATTGCCCCCTGGCGCGAATGGGACATCCGCTCCCGCGAAGATGCGCTCGCCTACGCCAAAAAGCACAACGTCCCCGTGGTCCACACCGAAAAATCAATTTACAGCCGCGACAGCAACCTGTGGCATTTGTCACACGAAGGCGGCATTCTGGAAGACCCGCGCAACGAGCCAGAAGAGAGCATGTTCCAATGGACCGTCTCTCCAGAAAACGCCCCCGACGAGCCAGAAATCGTCACGGTGCATTTTGAAAAAGGCGTGCCCGTTTCGGTAAACGATGTGCAGCTGCCGCCCGCCCAACTCATCGGCAAGCTGAACGATTTGGGTGCCAAACACGGCATCGGCCGGATCGATCTGGTAGAAAACCGGCTGGTCGGTATGAAATCTCACGGCGTGTATGAAACGCCCGGCGGCACCATCCTGTATGCCGCTCACCGTGAATTGGAATCCCTCTGCCTGGATCGGGACACCAGCCATTTCAAAGAAGAGCTGGCGGTAAAATATGCGGAACTGGTCTACTTTGGCAAATGGTTCCACTCGCTGCGGGAATCGATGCAGGCGTTCATCACCGACACGCAGCAGACGGTGACTGGCTGGGTGAAGTTTAAGCTGTACAAGGGGAATGCAATTGTAATCGGCCGTTACAGCGACCACAGCCTGTACCGCGAAGATTTCGCCACCTTCGGCAAAGAGGATGTATACGACCAGAAAGATGCAGTTGGCTTTATCAATCTGTTTGGCCTGCAAATGAAGGTCCAGGCGATGATGGACGTGAGCAACGGCGGCAAAACCCGCTACGCTGCTCCGGACTATTCCAAGTTCAAGCGCGACTAAAATTCACGCCAAATCAGGTGGAGTGAGCATCCTCAGATGCGAACGGTTGGCGCAAACCCGTTCCGCATCTGAGGATGCTCCACTCCTCATTTCGAGGGAAATTTTTGGAGAATAGAGAGTGGAGATTGGAGACTTTCTTCAATCTCCAGTTTCAATTGACCAATTTATATGAGGGCGATCCTCATGAAGTATTTTTAACAGATCAGATACTTTTCCATGACGATCAGCGTAATGAACAAGCTCTTCAGCGTTTCTCTCTTTGGCGTTACCAGGCAAATTCTCATATTCAGTCCCTAGCTTTCTAGCAAAGGTGTGAAGTTCATCAACATTAAATGATTCGCTGATTTTCTTGCCTAATGCGACTACCTGGGGGCCTGTCAATTTTTGAGGAGCATTTGGGGGCTGTTTGGAAACGGCCGTTTCCAGTTTTAAAGGCCGTAATCCGTCCACAATTAAAGCTTGAAATAATTTCTGCACATAATTTTCAGTCCCTTCCGAGTCACTACTCGATTGATCGTGCCAAAATTCTACCCGCCAACCATCCGCAACTTCGGTCAAAAACACTTTACCAAAAGGTCTATTAGGGTAGTTATTTTTATCTTGCAAGCCGATCCAAGCTGTGACAATTGGTCGCATATACTCTTGATGCTCGGGTTTATAAGGAAATGGTCTAAGACTTTCGATTCTGAACACCCAAGAGTTCAATCCAAACTCTTTCTTTCTATTACGACTACAAAATTGATTCAGTAAATTTTCAATTACATTTAGTTTCCCGGGCCATATTCCAAATTTAAGAAGTGTCAAACCACTATGGGATAGTGCAAGTTCTTTAGAAAAATCATTTTCAACCATAAGAATTTCCCGCTAATAACGAAAAACAAATACTTCATCCTCTGGACAAGTTACTTTACCAATATTTATCATGTGCGGTAGTCGGCATTGATGCTGACGTATTCGTGGCTGAGGTCGGTGGTCCAGACTACGGCCGTTCCCCCACCCCCACTCCCCAAATCCAACAAAATCTTAAACTCAGGCTCCGCAAAAACGGCCGCTGCCGCTGCTTCCTGGTACAAGGTGGGCGTACCGTTGGCCACTAACTGGAGTTCACCTGGCTGCTGCACGCCAATCCACAGGTTGATTTTGCTTTGGTCAAAGGTCACACCCGCCCGTCCTGCGGCCATCAGCAGACGGCCCCAGTTGGCATCGCTGCCCGCAAACGCGGTTTTGACCAGTGGCGAGATGGCGATGGTATTGGCAATCTGGTGGGCGTCGTCGTCACTTTGCGCGCACGTCACCTGGATTTCCACAAACTTGGTCGCGCCCTCGCCATCACGGACGATCATTTGGGCCAGGGCGGTACAGAGCTGGTTGAGGGCGGCGCTGAATGTTTGCACGCTGTCGGGATCGGCAACGGCCGTTTCGCTAACCCCGTTCGCCAGCAGCAAAATCGTATCGTTGGTGCTGGTGTCGCCGTCAATGGAGATGCGGTTGAAGCTTTGGTTTACGGCCGTTCGCAGCAATCCATCCAATACATCCGGGGCAATTTTGGCATCTGTCGTCAGCACGGCCAGCATGGTGGCCATGTTGGGATGAATCATGCCTGCGCCTTTGGCCATGCCGCCAATCGTCACCGGGCCACCGGGCAGATTTACCGTGATGGACAAATGCTTGGGACGGGTGTCGGTAGTCATGATTGCTTCGGCGGCGATACGGCCGTTTTCCCGCGAAAGCCCCTTTGCCGCCTGAACAATCCCCGCTTCCAGCTTGCCCATGGGCAATTGAACGCCGATGACGCCCGTGGACAGCACCAAAATCTGGTCTGCCTGACAGCCAAGCACCCCAGCCGCGATTTGCTGGGTAGCGCGGGCGTTGGCCAGGCCCGGCTCGCCCGTGCAGGCGTTAGCATTTTTGGAATTAATCACCACCGCCCGTAAACGACTGCTGTTTTGCGCCAGCGTTTCCCGATCCACGATAACTGGTGCGGCAACGACTTGGTTTTTGGTAAACATGGCGGCGCAACTGCAATCTGTTTCTGAAACCACCAGCGCCAAATCGAGCTGGTTTTCTTTTTTGATATTGGCGGCGTGTGCAACGGCCGTAAATCCCGCTGGTGAGGTTACTGTTCCCGCTGGTAAAATCTGAAATTCAATCATCAACTTTCTCCATCTTCTGGTAATTTTCGCGTTCAGGAATATTAACGATTTCGCAGCACACCGCCCAATCCAAAATGCAGGTGGGCAAATCGTTTTTTCTGCGCTATCTTTGCCAACAACATTTGGAGTCTTTTGTGAAAGCCTTGGCCATCTCATTCCCCCAACTGGAGACCACACGCCTGATTTTGCGCGAATATCATCTGGATGAAACCGACCAGATGGCGCTATTTCGCATCTTTTCTGACAGCCGCGTCACCCGCTACTATAATCTCAAAACGTTCACCGAACCGGCCGAAGCGCTAAACCTGCTGCACAAGCGGTACGATCGGTTTTGGCAGGGGCGCGGCGTGCGCTGGGCCATCGTTCCCAAGGGACATGATGAGCTGATTGGCAGCTGCGGCTTTAACGCAATCAACTACAAAACGAAGGTGGGCGAGCTGGGGTATGAGCTGGCGCGGCCGTATTGGCAGCGGGGCATCATGACCGAAGCAGTCACGGCAGCGATTGGCTACGGCGTGGCCCATCTGCCCTTGCAGCGCATCGAGGCATGGGTGATGCCAGAAAATCACGCTTCGGCCAATTTATTGCTAAAGTTGGGCTTTCAATCGGAAGGAATTTTGGAGAAGAAGGGGTATTGGGACGGCCGTTTCCACGACCTGGAGCTGTTCTCGCTGCTGGCTGAGCAATGGAGGGATTAAGTTGCCACAAAGGGCACAGAGCGATAAGAGAATTTCTCTATTTTCTCTGTGTCCTCTGTGGCTAAAAAGTTAATTCATTGGGGTGATGGTGATTTGTAGCTGGTTGAATGGATTGTTAAACGTGGCATCCTCAACCGCATGAATCAGACCATTTTCATCAGCGCCAGTATTGGGGACAGCCTGACGTGGGGCTTGATTGGAGCCAAAGCCAGGTTCTTCGTTCACCTCAGTGCCTGCGTCATACAGCGTGGCATAGCCGGTGATGTCGCCGTACAGTGCATTGCCGTGCGCATCGAACAGCGGCAGGTTGCTCACGCTAAAGAACCAATCGTTGGACTGCACAAACATGGTTGCCAGCGAGAGATGATCGCCAGGAACGGCCGTAATCTCAAACTGGTAGCTGCCATCCGGGGCAAAAATGGGGGCTGGTTCCGTGCCGCCAACTGGGATGGCCGCCGCGCCTTTGTTCGCTTCTGTCAAAGAATCTACCAAAGCCACTGGACTGCCGTCTTCAGCCAACATTTCCAAACCTGCGGAAGCGGCCGTTCCCACCGTAAACAGCGCATTGGCTTCTTGGTGAACCGTCCAGGCCACGGGAGCCAGCGGCGTGTTGATGCCCGTCTGTGCTGCCAACCAGGCCCCTAATTTGGCAACATTGCCATCCTCGGCTAGCTCTTCCAGCCCATTTTGCAGCGGCGCACGCAAATAACGGAACAGCGGAGACGGCTCGCTGTGCACCACACCCACACCGGGAGCCAGCGGGCTGGGCACTGCGCTGCTGCCAGAAATGTTGTTGATGGTCACGTGAAACTGCCCATCGCCGTTGTAAGCCAGCTCAACCTGTACCATCTCGCTCACTGCCGGAACTTCATTGCTGTGGACCATGCGAACGCGCTTGACCGGGTCAGAAGCACCTGTGTCTGGACCAGCCTGGCGCGGGGCCTGGTCTGGGCCTTCGCCAACGGGCTGGTTAATTTCGCTGCCCGCATCCCAGAGGTAAACGGACTCGGTTACATCCCCCGTGCGCGGGTTGCCGTCGGCATCGTACAGCGGAATGCCCGCCAGCCCAGGGCCAAAGAACCAGTCGTTGGACTGCACAAACATGGTGGCAAAGGTCAGGTTATCGCCGGGATTGCCATAGAAGGTCCATTCATATGCATCACCGGGGAACGCGGGGCCGGGTTCTGCTGCGCCAACCGGGGTGTTGAACACACCAGAATCAATGAAGCGGAAAGCGGCCGTATTTTTTACAGTCACCACAAATTGCTGGGCACCATCATCGGCGCTGGCCACGCCTAGCCCAATAAACAAGGCCAACGCGCCAAAAAGTACGGACAACAACAAGCTTTTTTTGAACATTTTTTACTCCTTTTGGGTGAATTTTTGTCAACTGCCAGGAGTGTAAAATGAAACAATTACGTGGTTCTTAAATTTGCTAACGGTGGGGTTACGGCCGTATTACCCTCACCTTACCCCAAAATTACAAATTGCTTACGAACGGCCGTTTGGTAAGGCAGCTTACTGTGACGAATCTCAGGCAGTGGGTTCAAAATAGTTGACAGTTCGCCAGATGACCCTATGATCTGGCAACTTTTTTCAAATATCAAGCGAGTTGAGGAAGTAAATTTATGAGCGTATGGGAATTTTTAACAACCAATAAACCTGTGCTGGAAACGGCCGTTGCCACCCCAACAGGCACCCCCAATTTCAGCCAGCCCCAGTTCACCAAAAAAGAAGACAAGCCCCGCGTCCGCGTAGATCGTCGCCGCAAAACCAATCCAGATGGCCCCCGTGACCGGGCAGAAGCACCAAAAAGACGGCCGTCTGCCCCCAGACCCAGCGCAGGTAGTGGCGGCAGCAGTGGTGGCGGCGGCTTCAAACCGCGTCCATCCGGCGGCGGACTTCCCTTGCCCACCGGCGGCGGTGGCAAAATGGGTTGTGTAGGGATGGGCATCGTGGGCATTATCCTCCTCTTCGTCATTTTCAGTGGCGGCCTTGGCTCGCTCACCGGTGGCGATGATGGCAGCAGCGAAAGCAGCCAACCCACCTTCACCGAAAGTGGCATCGACAGCAGCCAGCCAGCCATCAACAACAATCCGCTGCCCACACTTTCTGCCTCCGGCGCATCGGACCAAACCTGGACCATCATGCTCTACCAGGACGCCGACGACAAAATTCTGGAAGAAGACATCTTCCTGGACCTGAATGAAGCCGAGCGTGTCGGCTCCAGCGCCAACGTCAACATCGTGGCCCAGCTAGACCGCTTCACCGGCGGCTTTGCTGGCGACGGCAACTGGACCGGTACCCGCCGCTACTACATCACCCGCGACAACGACCTGCAAACCATCAACTCCGAACTGGTGCAAGATTTGGGCGAGGTAGACATGGCCAACGGCCAAACGTTGATAGATTTTGTCGTTTGGGCCGCCGAAAATTATCCGGCCGACAAATACGTCCTCATCATGTCCGACCACGGCGCGGGCTGGCCTGGTGGCTGGTCTGACCCCGACCCCAGTGTCCCCACCGACCGCAGCCTGCCCATAACGGCCGCTCTCGGCAACGACCTGTACCTGATGGAAATTGACCAGGCGCTGGCTGAAATTCGCGCCCAAACCGGCATTGAGCAGTTTGAACTCATCGGCATGGATGCCTGCCTGATGGGTGGCGCAGAGATTTTTGCCGCCCTGGCCCCGCACGCCCGCTACGCCGTCGCCTCGCAAGAGGTGGAACCGGCGCTGGGCTGGGCCTATGCCGGCTTTTTGGACGAACTCACCGCCAATCCCGGCATCAATGGCGCGGATTTAGGCCGCCTCATCGTTGACAGCTACATTCAGGAAGACCAGCGCATTTTGGACCCCGAAGCGCGGCAAAGCCTGCTGGGCGGTGGCAATCCGCTGGGCGGTTTGTTTGGGCTGTTTGGCGGCCCCAGCAACGTCTCCACGCAGCAGTTGGTGCAGCAAATGGAGCAAAACGTCACTCTCACCGCTGCCGATTTGTCGCAAATTCCGGCGCTGGTCGAGAGCATCAACAGCCTAAGCCTGGCGCTAGCCAACGACAACCAGCAGGCCATTGCCCAAAACCGCAGCCGCGCCCAATCGTTTACTAGCGTGTTTGGCAGCAACGTGCCACCGTCTTACATTGATTTAGGCCACTTTGCCCAGCTTTTGGCGCAAAACAGCCGCAACGGGGAGGTAGATCAGGCGGTTAACGAGGTTCTGGCAGCCATCCAGCAAGTGGTCATCGCCGAGAAGCACGGCCCCAACAAGCCCGGCTCCATGGGCGTTTCTATCTACTTCCCGAATTCGCAACTGTACGGGAATCCAATTACGGGACCAGAATCGTATACGGCCGTTGCCAACACCTTCACCAACGCCAGCCTGTGGGATGACTTTTTAGCCTTCCATTACACTGGAGAGCCGTTCAGCGCAGCTGATGCCGGAGCGGCCATCCCTACCGCTCCGTTGCGCGCCCCCGGCACGGGCAACATCAGTATCGCCCCTATCACCGCCTCCGCCGACGAAGCTGCCCCCGGCCAACCTGTATTGCTCACCACCGAAATCTCCGGCGAAAACATCGGCTACGTCAAACTTATGGTTGGCTTTCTGGATACCGAAGCCAACTCGCTGCTGGTGATTGATTCCGACTACCTGGAAAGTGCCGAAACGCAAGAGGTGGGCGGGCTGTTCTACCCCGTCTGGCCCGATGAGCCATTTGTGTTGGAATTTGAGTGGGAACCGGTGGTTTTTGCCATCAGCGACGGCACCAATCAGGTGGTAACGCTGTTCAAACCACAAACCTACGGCGCGTCATTTGAAGCGGCCACCTACGCTGTGGACGGCCTCTACACTTATAGCGATGGCGAACAGCGCGTCGCCCGGCTGTTGTTCCGCGACGGCGTGTTGCAGCAAGTGTACGGCTTCAACAATGAAGACGGCACCGGCGGCCCGCGTGAAATCATTCCGCAAGCTGGCGACCAGTTCACCGTGATTGAGCAATGGCTCGATCTGGACAGCAGCGGCAACGTAGCTGGCTCCGCCACGCAGGAAGCGGGTACGCTCACCTTTAGCGACTCCACCCTCATCTGGGTAGACCTGGATGCGGCAGTTGGCGAATACGTCGTTGGCTTCATCGTAGAAGATTTTGATGGCAACCAGTTCCCGGCCTACACCAACATCACCGTCCGCTAATTTGCTTTGTAGAAAGAAGTTCAACTTCTCCGAAGAAGTTGAACTTCTCATCTACGCAATGCCCCAATCTCCCAAAAACCTTCCTGATGACAATGAACAGGGGCAATAGTGACGTTTGTTACTACGGCCGTTTCGCCCCAAATTCTATACTCCCACCGATGTGCCTTATTAAAGCGCATCGCACCTAACCAACCCTCCCGCAGCGCTTCAGGATGGCGACTATTTTCGAAGCCTGCGGGATGGTTGTTTTTAAGAGGAGTACAGAATGGATTTTGGCGTTCCACGAGAAGTTCGTGACCTGGAATCCCGCGTGGGGCTATCCCCCGCCGGGGTCTCCACCCTGGCCAGCGCGGGCCATGCAGTTTACGTAGAAACCGGAGCCGGGCTAGGTGCAGGTTTTTCTGATGAAAATTACCGGGAGGCTGGTGGGCACATCGTTTACTCTGCCCAGGAAGCATACGGCCGTGCCGACGTGGTAGCCAAGGTTACCCGTCCTACGGCTGCGGAACACAATCTATTCCGCCCTGGCCAGACAATTTTTTCCTTCCTCCACCTGCCAGTTTCTTCCCCCGATTTGCTGGAAGCGCTAATTGAACGTGAAATTACGGCCGTTTCCTACGAACTCATTCAGGAAGATGACGGCACGCGCCCCGTGCTGCTGCCTGCCAGCATCATCGCCGGGCAGATGGCCCCCATCATTGCCGGGCGTTTGCTCCGCAGCGATTACAACGGACGTGGCATCTTACTCAGCGGCTTGCCGGGCGTTCCGGCAGCGGTCATTGTGATTGTGGGGGCGGGCACGCTGGGCAGCAACGCCGCACGTGCCTTTGCCGGTCTGGGCGCAGAGGTCACCGTGCTGGATGAAAATCCACGCAAACTCCAGCAACTGTACGACATGCTGTACGGCCGTGTGACCACCATGTTTGCCAATGAACTGAACCTCAAACGGGCCACGCGCTTTGCCGATGTCCTCATCGGCGCGGTTTCGCAATCGGGCCGCCGTGCCCCGCTGCTGGTTAGCCGCGAGATGGTGCGCCAGATGCGCCCTGGTTCGGTGATTATTGATTACGCCATTGATGAAGGCGGCTGTGTGGAGACAAGTCGCCCCACCAGCCTGCGCAATACCACCTACGTGGCCGAGGGCATCATCCACCATTGCGTGCCCAACATGACGGCGGCATACGGCCGTAGCACCACCTATGCCATCACCAACGCCGCCCTGCCCTACCTGCTGGCCGTTGGCGAAGGGAATGTGGAAACAGCCAGCCAGCAATTACCTGCCTTGGGACGAGGAGTTACTTTGGTAAACGGCCGTTTGGTCCACCCCAAAGTCGCTCAAGCCCTCGGCAAATCAATTTAACAAAAGTCCAGAAGTTCAACTTTTGACAAAAGTTGAACTTCTCCAGCATGAGATGTAGCATGAATTGGGAAAATATTTACCGTCGTAAAGTAACCGACGTTTCAACCGCACTAGACCATATCAAATCCGGCAATCGCCTTTACGTAGGCGGCGGCGCAGGAGTACCTGTCCACCTGACACAAGGGCTCACCGCCAAAGCGCAAGACCTGCGCGATGTTGAGCTGACCCACATCCTCACCTTTGCCGAAGCCCCCTATGTCGCCCCCGAATACAGCGACAGCTTCCGCGTCAATGCCCTGTTCATCGGGGCCAACGTGCGCAAAGCCGTTGCCGACGGGCGCGCCGATTTCACCCCGGTGTTCCTTTCAGAGATTCCCCGGCTGTTTCGCAGCGGCATTTTACCCATTGACGTGGCTCTAGTGGCCGTCTCGCCGCCGGATGAGCACGGTTTTTGCAGCTTTGGCGTGGAGGTTGGCACCACCAAACCAGCCGCCGAATCCGCCAAAATCATCATCGCTGAAGTGAACCAGCAAATGCCCCGCACGCATGGCGATAGTTTCATTCACGTCAGCCGCTTGCACCACATCATCGAGGCCAATTACCCGCTGCCAGAATCCCCGCAGGGCGGCAGCTCGGATGAACATCTGAAGATTGGTGAATTCATTGCGGAAATGATTCCCGACGGGGCTACTTTGCAAATGGGCATCGGCAGCATTCCCGACGCGGTGCTGCGCTGCCTGGGCAACCACAAAGATTTGGGCATCCACACCGAGCTATTTTCTGATGGCGTGATTGAGATGGTGGAAAATGGCGTCATCACCTGCGCTCGAAAAACGTTCCATCCTGGCAAAATTGTGGCAGGCTTCCTCTTTGGCACGCAGCAGCTGTACGATTTTATTGACAACAACCCACTCATCGAGATGCACCCAACCGATTACGTCAACGATCCGTTCAATATTGCCCAAAACGAAAAGATGGTAGCTATTAATGCTGCTCTGCAAATTGATCTTACCGGGCAGGTTTGTGCTGATTCAATTGGACCCCGCTTTTACAGCGGCGTTGGTGGGCAAATTGACTTCATTCGCGGGGCGGCGCGTTCCAAAGGCGGGCTGCCAATCATCGCTTGCCTTTCTACAGCACGCGGCGGCACGGTGAGCCGCATTGTGCCTATGCTCAACGAAGGCGCGGGCGTGGTCACCACCCGCAACGATGTGCATTACGTTGTGACAGAATACGGCGTGGCCCATTTGTTTGGCAAATCCATTCGGGAGCGGGCGCAAGCGCTTATTGGCATTTCTGCACCACAGTTCCGGGATGAGTTAACGGCCGTTGCGCGAACATTAGGCTACTTTTAAATCTACCGCAAACATCAGGTAAAAGTTACAACAGCAGGCACTGACAACCAAATTTTTGGCGCAGGCGCTATTTTTGTAATGCTTCGGCCAGGGCTGCGGCCAAAGAGTCGAAGCTGGGTGGTTTGGGTAACCAAAATGCTACCTCTTGTCCTGCTTCGCCAATAAATGTTTTGTCTAGCGGGTGTCCTGTTAGCAATATCACTGGCAAGGATCGTTGTTGCGCCTGTATGGCATTGAACAGCTCCTTTCCACCCATCTCCGGCATAATCACGTCGCTAAGCACCAGATCAATTTGTTCACCCATCTCCTCTAACAAAGCCAGCGCTATCCGACCATTTGCCGCTTCCACTGTACGATAATTCAACGCCGTCAAAACGGCCGATAACCCCTCCCGCAGCGTTGCATTATCCTCTACCACCAAAACCAACTCCCCCTTTCCCTGAGGAATGCGCGAAACATCATCCCCGGACGGCTGCGCGGAAGCTGTTTCCAAAGCCGGTAGATAAATATGGAAGGTCGTCCCTGTTCCCAACTCCGTCTTCACATCAATATGCCCGCCATGTTGCCCCACAATGCCATAAACCTGGGCCAGACCTAAACCACTGCCTTCACCTGGCCCTTTCGTGGTAAAAAACGGTTCGAAAATATGAGGCAAAACTTCTGGCGCAATACCTGTCCCAGTATCAGTAAAGGTTAATTGCAGCCAGGTGCCTGGTTTCATTTTCGGCATAGGCGGCTTTTCATCAGGTTTAACCTCTATCGGATGCAATTCAATTCGCAATTCGCCCCCAAGCGGCATTGCATCCCGCGCATTCACTGCCAGATTGGTAATGATCTGCTGCATTCGTGTCCGGTCAGCATTGATGGTATGTGCATTCAGATCACAAATTCCTCGTATTTTGATGTACTCAGGCAGCGTGCGCTCCAGCAATTCAAGCTGATTTTGTAGCAATGCGGACAAATCGGTCGGCTGCATTTGCAGTATTGATTTGCGGCTAAAATCGAGAATCTGTTGTACCAAATGGCTGGCACGCCAGGCCTGCGTGTTGATTGTTGCCAAACGATCCTGATCTCGCTGGGTGAGCCCTACGGCAGACATGGTTAGCTGGGAGTAAAGGGTGATGATTGCCATGATATTGTTGAAATCGTGGGCAATACCTGCCGCTAACTGCCCCACAGCGGCCAGGCGTTCCTGGTGCATCATTTGTTCCTGCGTATCTTTTAATTCCGCCAGGGTCTCTTCCAAGCGGTAATTACTCTGCCACAACGCTTCTTCCGCCTGCTTGCGCCTGGTGATGTCGGTATGTGTACCGCTCATGCGCAATGGGTTTCCTTGCGTGTCACGCTCAACGACCCTGGCCTGATCTAATATCCAGATGTATTCACCATTTTTACTGCGCATACGGTACTCGATGTGATGCGCGGGAGTACGGCCGTCTAGGTGATCTTGAATAGATTTCCAGGCAGCAGCCTTATCATCCGGATGGTGAAGATCGGTCCACTGTTTAACGTTTAGCTCAATTTCCGGCAAGGTGTAACCCAGCATTTCGGCCCATCTCTGGTTTCTTTGTACCTCGCCAGTTTTAATGTTCCAGTCCCAATACCCCATCTGGCTACCTTCCAAAACCAGCGCCAACCGCTCTTCGGACTCCTTCAAATTTTGTTCCACCAGTTTCTGCTCGATAATATCAACCCATTGACAAACGACATGCATCAGCTCGTTTTGGGTATCCAATATCGGAAACATAGCAGCGTCAATAACCATGTTCCGACCACCGTCAAAATCTACGCCAAGTGCTAAAGCCGCCTGCCAGGGGATTGTAAAACGCGCCGGTCGGTGCTTCTCGAATACGGCTTTTACCATTGGCATAACGCCCCGTTGTTCCAAGTTGCTATCTTGGAAAACATTATATTTACCGAGGATTGCCTCGTCCGTGAGATTAATGGCTTCGCGCAGAGACCGGTTTGTACGGATGATCGTCCCCTCTTTATCGGAAATCCACATGGCAAACGGACTCATGTCTATTACTTTATCGAGGAATAGTTGGGCAGCAACGGCCGTTTCCTCAGCACGTTCGCGGTCAGAAATGACCACTTCCAAAGCTCTGGTGCGCTCCTGAACCAAATCCTCCAGGCGTTGATGGTAAACAGCCAATTTTTCATCAGAAAACTCATGCTCGGCTGGGTCGCCAATCACAGGGCACATCTGGCTAGTTTGGTTTGGTATTGCCGCTTCATGAATGGTCAGGGATTGTTGTTTTGTTATCGAAGGAGAGGACACCTGTTTAGTCTCAGGTTTTATTTTTTGGCTCATTATGCACCCGATGTGGCTCATTGTAATTTTGGTAACTGCCGATGCTGGTCTGGTATCTATTGGTGCATTCCCATCTATGCAGGAATAGCAACTAGAGAAACATCGCCGTTACACTTTTGGGGAAACTCACAGGAACATGATGTCATGAACCGTGAACAAAAAGAGATGAAAAAGGAACGATTACGTCTTTATTATGGCTACCCTATAAATTTCCAAGGGGGCCACAATTAGTTTTAATTATACAACGATGAGGACCCAAAAAAACAATGAGATCGAGTTGAATAGCAGGAAAATTAGGCCACTTAGCCAACCTAAAATGGGGCATACGAGGATTGTTGTGCAACATTTTGTAAAACTATGGATCAATTTATTAGAAACAAAAACCTGCCAGAGAATATGTTGAAAATTATCTGGCAGGTTAAGTTTGAGAGCTACAATCTTCAGTTAGACAGCCAAATTTGCAGAAACGGCCGCTCTAAAGCCAGCGTGCAGCACATCCAGGTTACCCGATAGAAATTTTTGCTTGCTTTCTGGCAAGTGATCCCGTAGGGCATCTTCCAGCGCGGTGACGGGCAGTACCAGATGATGGGCCAGCATCGCGCCAATCATCGCCATGTTGAGCATTTTGATGGTGCCAAATTCGCCCGCCAGGCCATTGGCGGGAATTTCTACTACATTCAAATCGTCGCGAATTTGCTCATGGGCAACAATGCTGCTATTGACCACCAGCAAGCCGCCGGGCTTCACCAGCGGGGCGTATTTGTCGTAGGAGGGCTGGTTGAACACCAGCGCAATGTCTGGCTGGGCGACGATGGGTGCGCCGACCGGATCATGGCTGATGATGACGGTGCAATTGGCGGTACCGCCGCGCATCTCTGGCCCATACGAGGGAATCCAGGTGACGAAACGGCCGTTATCCATTCCCGCATACGCCAATAACTGTCCCGCAAATAGGACCCCCTGCCCCCCAAAACCGGAAATAACAATTGAAGTTTCCATTCTGTGTATCCTCATCATGTCGTTAGACCCTAAGGGTTTCCCCAGCGAAAGAATGCTCTTTTGGAAAAACCCTTAGGGTCTTAGCTTGCTATCTAAAAAGCCAGAGCTGGTTCCGCGTCCAGCACGGTTTGCAACACTTGCCCCAACCGGGCAATGCCTTCCTCAATTTCCTCCGGTCGTGCATTGGAGAAGTTGAGGCGGAAGCTGTTGTGGCTGTCGCTGTTGGGGTAGAACGTTTCGCCGGGCACAAAGGCGACCTTGTTGGCGATGGCGGTTTCGAGAACGGCCGTACTGTCCAACTCTTCCGGCAAGGTCACCCACAAGAACAGCCCACCCTGCGGCCGCGTCCAGCTAACGCCAGACGGGAAATGTTCGCTCATGGCCGCCAGCATCACATCGCGCCGTTCGCGGTACACCTCCCGAATTTTGCGCACGTGCGCGGTTAAAAAGCCATCTTTGGCCACTTCGTACGCCACCATCTGCACAAAGGAGCTGGTGTGCAAATCCATCCCCTGCTTGGTCATAACGCAATGCTGAATCACGCTCTTGGGAGCCACAATCCAGCCCAGGCGCAGGCCGGGGGCTAGCGTCTTGGAGAAGGTGCTCATGTAAATGACATTGCCCTTGAAGTAGCTGTGCGGTTCGTCATTTTGAGTGTATTGACGGCCGTTTAATTTATCCGCATCTAGCACCACCAACGGCGGGATGTGCTCGCCCTCAAAACGCAGTTCGCCGTACGGATCGTCCTCGATAATGGGCACGCCGTACCGGTCAGCGATGTCAATCAGCTTTAGCCGTCGCTCGTAAGAAAGCGTGACGCCACCCGGATTTTGGAAGTTAGGAAGTACGTACATAAATTTGGGGCCACCGCAGAGCGCTTCTTCCAGCAAATCCACGCGCAGTCCGTCGTCATCAATCGGCACCGAGGTGTATTCAGCCTGGTACGCTCGCCACGCCTGAAGTGCGCCAAGGTAAGACGGCCGTTCCGTCAAAATCAAATCGCCAGGGTTAATCAGCAGCTTGCCAATCAGGTCCAGCGCCTGCTGTGAACCACTGGTGATGAGCACGTTGTCCACCGACGCTTCGATACCATATCGGCCCATTTTTTCTACGATGAGTTCGCGCAGCGGCAAGTAGCCTTCGGTGGTGCTGTATTGCAGCGCCTCGCTACCGTGCTGGCGCAAAACGCGGCTGCTGGCCGCCTCAAACGCCTCCACCGGAAACATTTCTGGCGCAGGCAAACCACCCGCAAAAGAGATAATATCCGGCCGTTGCGTCAGCTTGAGCAGTTCACGAATCATCGAGCTGCCCATACCATGCGTTCTTTGAGCATAACGATGATGCCAGGGGGTACTCATTTTTTGGCTCCTTTTCTCCTGGTGCTTGCTAAGCGGTCATCTACTTTATAATCACCAATTGGGTAAAACGGCACCATCTCATCCTCGACCCATTTGAGGGCTTCGTTGGGAGCCATGCCCCAGTTGGTGGGGCAGCTAGAGAGCAGTTCCACCACGCTAAAGCCTAAATTGTCAATCTGTGCTTGAAAGGCGGTGTGAATCGCTTTTTTGGCTTGCAACACGTGGCGCGCATCGTGCAAACTGCGGCGGGCGCTGTACACCACGCCGGGCAGTTGGGCTAGCAGTTCTGCCATGTGGATTGGCTGGCCCGTCAGATCGGCATCCCGCCCAAAGGGGGACGAGGTGGTTTTTTGCCCAATCAAGCTGGTGGGGGCCATCTGTCCGCCCGTCATGCCGTAGATGGCGTTGTTGACGAAGATGACGGTGATTTTCTCGCCCCGGGCGGCGGCGTGGATGATTTCGGCCGTGCCGATGGAGGCTAGATCGCCATCACCCTGATAGGTGAAAACGATTTTGTCGGGATTGACCCGCTTGACGCCAGTGGCCATTGCCGGGGCGCGGCCGTGGGCGGCTTCGCAAGCATCTACGTTGAAATAGTTGTAGGAAAATACGGAGCAGCCGACGGAGGAAACCAGAATGGTGTTTTCCAAAATGCCCAGCTCGTCGATCACTTCAGCGACCAGCCGGTGGGCGGTGCCGTGGGTGCAGCCGGGGCAGTAATGGGTAGAAATGTTGCAAAGGCTAGACGGCCGTTCGTAAGTAATCTTTTCTATCGGGTGTAGGGTGACTTGTTCTTGAATTAAAGTGTCCATTTGTGGGTCCTTTTCAATACGGAACACAGAGTTTCACAGAGGAATCACAGAGTTACACGAAGAAAAACAGGAGAAATCTTGTAAATCTGCGAAATCTGTTGATTCCGGTTTGTATTATTTAGACAGCGGCAGCTAACTGCGCCAGCAGCGCTTCGGTTTCGTGCTCGACTTCTTCGGGCAGCGGAATGCGGCCACCCATGCGGCCCAGGAATTTGACGGGCTTGTGGATGCCCGCCACCATGCGCACATCGTGCAGCATCTGCCCTGCGTTCATCTCCACGACCAGCAGCGCTTTGGATTTTTGAGCCACTTCGGCCAGCTCTTTTTCGGGGAAAGGCCACAGGGTAATGGGGCGGAAAGAACCTACGGGCAAACCACGATCACGTAAACGTTTTACGGCCGTTTGCGCCACCCGCGCCGCCGTGCCAAAAGCGACCAAAACCACCTCGGCATCCTCCACAAACTGAGCCTCATACCGAACTTCCTGCTGCTGGATGATGGCCAGCTTGCTTTGCAGCTTTTGGTTGAGCAGTTCCAGGTTGTCCACACCCATGTAGAGCGAGTTCACCAAATTCCGTTCTCGGTTTTTGGCCCCGGTGAGTGCCCAAGACGGCCGTTCCACTGGCAGTTCACGCATCGGCGGCAGTTCGGCAGGCTCCATCATCTGGCCGATAGCGCCATCTGCCACCACAAAAACCAACGTACGGTACTTGTCTGCCAAATCAAACGCCAGCCCTGTTAGATCAATCGCCTCCTGCACGTTTGAGGGAGCCAGCACGATGGGATGGAAATCCCCATGCCCGGCGCTTTTGGTCACCTGGTTGTAATCCGACTGGCTGGGCTGGATGTTGCCCAGGCCCGGCCCGCCGCGCATCACGTCAATAATCACCACCGGCACTTCAGAGCCAGCGATGTAGCTAAACCCTTCCTGCATCAGGCTGATGCCGGGGCTGCTGGAAGAGGTCATGGTGCGCACACCAGCGGCAGCAGCACCGTATACCATGTTAATCGCCGCCACTTCGCTTTCGGCCTGCAAAAAGACGCGATCCAGCTCAATCATCCGCTTGGACATATGCTCCAGCAGTTCCGTTTGCGGGGTGATGGGATAGCCAAAATACGCCTCGCAGCCCGCACGAACGGCCGCTTCGGCAAAAGCCACGTTACCTTTCAGAAGTTGCTTAGACATGCGCCAGCACCTCCTGTAGTTGATATTGGTTTGCTTGCTTCTGGGGGATGTTGCGGAACACTGTAATGCAGCCGTCCGGGCAGACCACCGCGCACAAAGCACAGCCCGTGCACAAATGCGCCGGATCTACGTACACCGAGGGGCGGTATCCTTTTGCGTTTAGATTGTCTGCTAATTCAATAACAGATTGGGGACAAGCGGGGATGCACAGTTCACACCCTTTACAACGTTCGGCATCTATGACAATACGTCCAGTAGCCATCTAATGAAACCTCCATAGTTGCTTAGAAAAATAGGAAATAGTGGAAATCACTGCCAGGAGTGGGATTTGGCAGTATTCTCTGAAACAAAAAAAGCTGACCAAATTATGGACAGCTCAACGGTTTATTAACGTTCAAAACATAAACCCAACAGTGAAATTATGCGTTTGTTTTCAATATTTTTTTAGTGAAGATGTACCCGTCTCACCGCGAAGAATGTCACAATAAAAAAGCCACAGAGAGCACAGGGAAAATAATCGTTTTCTCAAAAACTTCTGCGCCCTCTGTGGCAAAATTCCGACTGATTTTGCTTCAACAATCGCGTCAAGCAATGGTTGCCGTGCCTTCGATGGGCAACTCTTCTTTGCGGCTTTTGCGGCCCGCAATGAAGCTGGGGGTGCGATCCCAGGACTCTTTTTGGACGGTACTGAGGGTCTCAGTCAGGTAAATTGTGCGTGTTTGGGCATCGTATTCATCAATAAAATCAGTGGGGATGAAGGTATGCCCGCCAAACTCGGTGCTCCAGATTTCCAGATAGCTGGCATAGAGGCGTAGCTCAGGATTCACCTCTTCTTCGCGGTGATGGATGCGCAGCAGTTCGCCTAAAACCACCTCATCGACTGTGGCAACTTTGTCGTATTTTTTGAATTGCATGTTTTCTTGCATGGTCTAATCTCCTCGTTTGTGCCGTGAGATTAATTTTGGGGTGGATACGGCCGTTCGCCAAGTGACAAACAGTTACTGTTCAAATGAAAAATGTCATCCGCCATTTTCTGAAGCCAGGCCGGGCAGCAGCCCCACCGATTTTGCCTGCCGAACCCCGCAGCGAATCGCCTCTGCCACCACTTCCACGGCTACGTTGGCCACCAGATCAAACGAAGCCTCAACCTGCCCGGTGGCCAGCGCATACGCCGTGTCGCCGTCGTGGGTGGTGTGCACCGGGCGGATGGCAATAGCAAAACCATCATGGGCTCGCTGCGCCAGCCGGTGCGCCTCAATTTTGCTTAGTTTGGCATTGGTGAAAACCACCACCAGGGTGGTATTGGTGCCCACGGGCGTTTGCGGCAGCGATGGAAATTGGCGATACGGATTCTTCTCAACCAGCCAACGGCCGTTTCCCTCCCGCGCCCCAGCCAACACCGAACCATCCGCCTTCACCACATCGCCAATCGCATTCACCACTGCGCCCGCGCCAACGACCAAACCATCAATTTCTACGCTGTGCAGGCCAAAACCGCCCTTCATAATATTTTGGAAACCGCCCCATTTGCCCACCGTCACGCCTGCACCTGCGCCCACGTTGCCCTGGAGCACATGCGCATCGCTGGCGTTTTGGCACGCCTGGTAGCCCATTGCGGCGTCCGGCGGACGTTGGCCATCATTCATGAACAGGTCGTAGACAACGGCCGTTGGCACCAGCGGCACCGGGCGGATGGGGGTTGGATGGCCGATCTCCCGCTCTGCCAGCCAGCGCATCGCCCCGTCGGCCGTGGCCAGGCCAAAAGCGCTGCCCCCCGTCAGCATGATTGCCTGAATGAACTGGATAGGCTTGTCTGGCTGAAGCAGCATCGCCTCCCGGCTGCCCGGCGCTGGCCCGCGCACATCCACGCTGGCAACGGTGTTGGGCGGGCACAAAAACACGGTACAGCCCGTGTGCATCTGTTCATCAGTGGTGTGACCAATTTTGAGACCGGCTAAATTCACTATGTTCATCCTTTTTGGGGGAGACTGGAGATTAGAGATTGGAGATTGAAAGGCTGCCTAATCTCCAGTCTCCATTCTCTACTTCCAACGTGTGAGAATTGTTTCCCGCTGGAACATTTTCACGGTGAGGTAAAACAAAACGGCGTCGAGGATGATGAGGATAACGGCCGTTACCAAAACCAGCTCACTGCTCAGCAAAAACAGCCCAAAAGATTGCCCCATCACCAGCAAAATAATCGGCAGCATCACCGCGCCAGAAATTTGTTCCGCCGTGCGCGGGTCAGACACCCGCGACGACACCATCATCGCCGCGCACACCGCCAGCACCGCCAGCAGCGGCCCCACCAAAAAGACCGCCAGCAGCCACATCGGATCAATCAGCCGGGCAAAAACAGTCTCGTTCGTCATAAACCGTGCCGCCACCAAATAAATGCCAAACGAAATCCACGTGACGCCGATAGCTGGCAAAACGGCCGCTATCCCCTTGCCCAAAATAAGCTCCAGCGTGGTGATGGGCGTCGCCAGCAGCGGCTCCAAACTTCGCGTCGATTTTTCCCCCACGATGCTGTACGCCGCAATCGTCACCGGCACCATCACCGGCAAAATCATAAACATCAGCGTAAAAATATTCAGCATGTACACCATCGTACAGTCCGCCTCGTTCAGCCCAATGCAGGCGTCGCCAAAAAATTCGTCGGGGGTGCCCTGCGTGGTGCTGGCGGCCATCTCTTCCGCCGTCAACCCCTGAATCGAATAAATTGTAATCAGCGGCAGCGCCGTCAACATCAGCGGCAAAAAGGCCACCGAAAACAGAACCAGCTTGTTCTTGAACACTTCCGCCCACTCTTTATCAATAATCGTCTTAATTTTGTCCATCAGTCTCCTCCTCGCGATTAATCAATTGGAGGTAAATTTCTTCCAGCGAATGGCGCAGCTCGCCCACAAACTGAATATTTTGCCCACCGTTCACCAGCAGCCGGATCATTTCTGGATTATGCGTTTCGGGCTCGTCCACGGCCACCAGCAGCTTGTTTTCATGCGCCTCGATCTTCTTCACATAGGGCAAATTTTTCAGCAGTGGCAGCCCGGTTTGGGCCTCGTTGGCCAGGTGGAAGACGACTTGACGGCCGTATAACTGCTGCCTTAAACCCTCTGGCGTATCCAGCACCCGCAGGCGGCTCTTGAACACGGCAATCCGGTCACACAGCCGGTCCGCCTCGTCCAAATTGTGCGTGGTCAGAAAAATGGTGCGCCCCTGCCCCTTCACCTCGGCAATAAAATCCCGCACCAGCCGCGACGCCTCCGGGTCCAGCCCCGCGCTTGGCTCATCCAAAAAAAGGATGCGCGGTTCGTGCAGCAAAGCGCGGGCAATGGCCAGCTTCTGGCGCATCCCCTTGCTGAAGGTGCCCGTCGCGTCGTTCCGCCGATCCCACAGCCCCAACATGCGCAAATATTTTTCCACCTGGCCCGGCACGTCCTGCACCTCGTACAGTTTGGCGTAGATGGTGAGGTTTTTGAGCGCCGAGAGCCGCTCGTACATGCCCGGCGTTTCGGTGAGGATGCCCACGTTGCGCCGAATTTCGATGTCTGCCTGGCCCAATTTGTGCCCCAGCAGCGTGGCGCTGCCCGCCGTGGGGGCAATCAGCCCGGCCAACATGCGCACCGTGGTCGTTTTGCCTGCCCCGTTTGGCCCCAAAAAGCCAAACACCTCCCCTTCGGGAATGGAAAGGGTGAGTCGGTCAACGGCCGTATTCTCCCCAAACTGCTTCGTTAAATTTGTCGTCTCAATCATGGTTGCCTTTACTTTTTTTGCCACAGAGAACACAGAGGTTTTTGAGATTAGCCAGAATATTTACTCCGCTCCAAGCTATCTGCTGAGAGTTCAATTGGCTTGAGTGGCTTCAGTTCCGGCAGCGGTTCTAGCTCTGCCGCTACGGGTTCCGGCTGGCGCAAGGCGAAAATAATGCCCAGGCTGATCAAGCTCAGGCCGCCCAGGACAAATTCGGCCGTAATTGCCCCCCAGCCCAGCAAAACATACACCAACACGCCATCAATTGCTGCGTGCCACAAAATGCCCGCCGCCAGCCAGCGCCACTGTCCATGCACAAACGTTTGCATCACCAGCAGCGACGCCGACAGGTGCAGCAGCAGGGCAAACACCCGCTCCACCGCCCCCAGCAGCGCCATTGACGCCGGAATGCCAAACAGGGCGCTAATTTGCTCATCCACCAAATACAGCTGGTCGGGCGGCACGCTGGCCAAAATTCCCTGGAAATGACCCTCGCGCAGACCAAGCAAAATGGTGAAGTTAATCAATCCCAGCACACCCAGCAAAATCGCCTCGATGCCGCCATGCCCCGCGCCAACCATCAGCCCGGTGCCCCAGGAGCGTGCCTCTTTGGCCCAAAAGCGGAAGCTCAGGTACCGCGCCACCCCTTCAAAGCTGCCCGCCGACAACCCCAGAAAGAGTGCATACAACACCGGCCGACTGGCATCCACCCAGCCCCATTTTTGCAAAACCAGCCAGTTGAAGGGCAAATGGGCCACCTGGGACAGCACAAAAGCCAGCGCTCCCACGCCAAACAAGCCCCAACTGGCCCCGCGCCGCCGGGCAATCCACCGCCCCAACAGCAGCGGCAGCAGAATCATCAGCAAAAAATTGAGAGCCAACAACACAAGTATCATCCGACGCTCCTTGCTGGCAAATTGTATCACGAATTTAGTTCGTTATAATGGAGCGGCTGCCCCGGCGGAATGGTTTGCCAACATTTTTGTACCTGGCAAATGCGCCCCAAGTTTTTTACAAACGGCCGTCTACACCCAAAATCAGGAGTGTCCAAAATGGATGATGCTGCGCTGAATTTACCCACAGTTGAAGAGATTGAGCAGATGGTCACTGACAGCCAGTTGACCGAATTGAAATCTCAACTCGAACGGATACACCCAGCCGATATTGCCTGGTTGTTAGATGAGTTGGATGCAGAAACGGCCGTTATCCTCTTCGAACTTCTTCCCATAGAAATTGCCAGTGAAGTGCTAGACGAAACTGGTGGCCAGGTACGCCAGGAGCTGGTAGAAAAAGTAGACGACGAACGGCTGGCTGACCTCCTCGACGAGTTGCCCATGGACGACGCTGCCGAGTTCCTGGAAGATTTGCCAGACGACGTCTCCGATAGACTCATCGGTCTGATGGATCCAGAAGAGGCTGCCGAAGTACAAGAGCTGCTCGCCTACGAAGAAGAAACCGCTGGCCGCCTGATGACCCGCGATGTCGTCTCCCTGCGCCGCCAATGGACCGTTAGCGAAACCTTCGACTACCTGCGCTCGCTGGAAGACGCCGAAACCTTGCACTATCTCTACGTCGTAGACCGCGATAATAAGCTCATCGGCGTGGTTCCGCTGCGCACCCTCATCCTGTCACAGCCCAACAAAACAATTGGGGAAATCATGAGTCGCAACGTCGCTTCAGTGCCTGTTAATGCCGATCAGGAAGAGTTGGCCGAATTTGTTTCCCGATACGACTACTTTGTCGTACCTGTTGTCAGCCTAAACAATGAACTGCTAGGCGTCGTAACGGTAGATGACGTGCTCGACATCTTTGAAGAAGAAGTCACCGAGGATATTCACCGACTGGGTGGTTCTGAACCACTCGACCAGCCTTATTTTGCCGTCTCCGTCTTCCAAATTGTGCGCAAACGCATTGGCTGGCTGCTCCTTCTTTTTGTAGCCTCCACCCTCTCCGGTGAGGTCATTCGCTTTTTCCAACATGAGTTGGATGTCGTGGTTGCATTAGGATTCTTCATCACGCTCATTACCGGCACAGGCGGTAATGCCGGGTCGCAAACCGTAGCGACCATCATTCGCGCCATCACTCTGGACGAGGTGCGTTTGAACAACCTGGGCGCAGCCTGGCGGCGTGAGGTCTCTGTTGGCTTGCTGCTGGGGGTCGTAATGGGTGCAGTGGGCATTGTGCGCGCCTTGCTCTGGCACACTGGTTTTGAAGTTGCCCTGGTTGTAGCATTTACGCTTCCCATCATTGTCATCTGGTCCACGACCGTTGCCACTGTCATTCCCATCCTGGCGGATCGGTTTCACATTGATCCCACCGTCATCAGTGGCCCCATGATCGCCACCATTGTGGATGCGACTGGCTTGCTCATCTATTTTTCGCTAGCCAAGCTCATTTTGGGGGTTTAGGCGGGGCCGAGGCACTGCATTCACTGAAATTTCTTTACAAAATCTTTAAACAGGCTTGTTCAATCGCTTAAGTTGGCAAGTTACAATTGCGCTACCTTAACTAAATATGACCCTTGGGAGTCTGTGATCATGAAAAAAATATTTCTCTTTTCCACTTTGCTTTTCATTATCGTCTTAACGGCGTGCGGTCCAACGGCCGTTTCTGAACCCGCAGTTGAAGAGGCCAACACAACCTCTACGGAGAGCAGTGGCATGGGCGGTATGGGGATGGGCATGGGCATGGGCGGCAGCATGATGGCGGCTCACCACGCCACCATTCCCGATGAATACGCCGGTTTAACCAACCCCATCCCAGCCGATGAAGACTCGCTGGCGCGCGGCGGCGAAATTTTTGCCACCCACTGCGCCACCTGCCACGGCGATGGCGGTGTAGGGGATGGCCCTGGTGGCGCATCTCTGAACCCGGCTCCGGCCAACATTGCCCACACCAGCCAAATGCTGGGCGACGATTATCTGTTCTGGCGCGTCAGCGAAGGCGGCGCAATGGAGCCATTCAACTCCGGCATGATTGCCTGGAAGGGCATTTTGGATGAGCAAGCCCGTTGGGATGTGCTGAACTATGTGCAGGCGCTTGGCGCTGGCACGGTCACCCCTGGGCAACACATGGGCGGCGCGACGTTTGATCCGGCGGTAGAAGCACAGAATCAGGCAGACATGTTAGCAACGGCCGTTTCCCAAGCCGTCATCACCCAGGAAGAAGCCGACACCTTCGCCGCCGCCCACACCATTGTGGATGCCCGCATGATGGAGCTACGCCGTCAAGGCAGTGGCGATGGCATGGATGACATGATGGCCGACATCCTCGCCGAACTTGTCGCTGCTGGTTCCCTCACCCAGGCACACGCCGACACCTTCCTCTCCGTCCACGACCGCTTGGGCGCAGCGGGATTGATGCAGTAAATAGAGATTGGAGATTAGGAGATTGGAGATTGCGTCATCTCCTAATCTCCTAATCTCCAATCTCCAATCTCCCATGTATTTATTCGCCGAACTCACCCGACGGCCGTTTCGCACCCTTACCGCCGTTCTCAGCATCGCTATTGGCATTGCCCTGTTTGTTAGCCTGCAAGCGTATGCCGCTGGCTACCGCGCCGCCGCCCGCGCCCCGCTTTCCGAAGTGGGCGCAGACATCACCGCCCAGCGGCAGGGCGACATCCCCGCAGGGTTCGACGGTATCGTCTACCCCCACTCCGTCGCCCCCATCCACCCCGACGAAATTGCCCAAATTGCCGCCATTCCCGGCGTCGAAGCCGTTGCCGAAAGCCTCTTTTTCTGGTCATTTGAGGCCGACAGCTTTGTGGCCGGATTGGGCTTTGATCCGTCCGTCGAATTTGGGCCGGGGCGGTTGCAGGTGGGCTTGATAGACGGCCGTTTCCTCACCCCAACCGACAGCCAAGTCATCCTCGCTGACAGCAGCTACGCCCTGCAAAATGGGCTGGCCGTGGGGGATGGCGTGATGGTAGACGGCCGTTCCTTCACCATCGTTGGCCTGGTAGACACCGCCCGCGTCGGCCAAATCGCCAACGCCAACCTCTACTTCACCCTGGCCGATGCG
This sequence comes from Ardenticatenaceae bacterium, assembly GCA_020634455.1. Classification (GTDB taxonomy): domain Bacteria; phylum Chloroflexota; class Anaerolineae; order Promineifilales; family Promineifilaceae; genus Leptofilum. The sequence continues at coordinate 1,489,181 of JACKBQ010000002.1, forward strand.
CAGGCGATGGCCGCCGTCGCCCCCAACGTCCTCGCCGTCCACGACATGCGCCCCGACGACGCCAACATGCTCTTCATCAAAGCGGAGCAAACGCAGGCCGAAGCCGTCGTCGCCGCCGCCGAAGCGATTTTGGGCGAGCAAGCCCTCGTCTCTTCGGCGGAATCGTTTGGCGAACGGCTGGGGGCGCTGTTTGACCTGATTGACCGCTTTGGCGTGCTGGTTGGGCTGATAGCGTTCCTGTTTGCGGCGGCAATTTTGGTGCGGGCGATTGCCGCTGGCGTGTGGGAACGGCGGCGTGAAATTGGCATGATGCGGGCCGTCGGCTGGCGGCGGCGGGAAATTGTGCGGCAGTTGTGGGCGGAAATGGCCGTACTCACCCTGCTCGGCGGTCTGGTTGGATTAGCGTTGGCGGGACTGTTTGCCTTTTTGATGAGCCGCGCTGTGGTCACCGTGCCCGTGCCGTGGGAACTCAGCCCCACGCCCCACTTTTTGCCCGGCGGCGCAAAGGAAATCGCCGTCGTTGTGCCGCTGGCGGCGCAAATTACCCCCGCGCTGGCATTGACGGCGCTAGGCTTGGCCGTCGTGGCGGCGGCATTGGTTGGGCTGTGGCTGCCGGGGCGCATTGCCAACATCAAACCAGCGGAAGTGCTGCGATCTGAATAATGAATAATGAATTTTTAATAATGAATTGTGAACTGTGCGCGTCATTCATTATTAACTATTCTCAATTCGTTATTCATTATTTCAAATTATGAATACATTATTGAGTGCGGAAAAGTTAAGTAAAAATTTTGGGTCGGTAACGGCCGTTGCCAACGTCACTCTAACCATCAATTCAGGCGAAATTGTTGCCATCATGGGGCGATCCGGCTCCGGCAAAACCACTACCATGCACCTGCTGGCCGGGCTGGAAACGCCTAGCGGCGGGCAGGTCGTCTATCAAGGCCAAAACATCGCCGGGCTGGATGAGGACGCGCTGGCCCTGTGGCGGCGCGACAACATCGGCCTCATTTTTCAGGCATTCCACCTCATTCCCACCTTGAGCGCATTGGAAAACGTGGCTTTCCCGCTTTATCCGGCAGGCATTCCTGCGGCCGAACGCCGCCAACGCGCCGCCGAACGGCTGGCGCAAGTGGGGCTGGCCGACCGCGCCGATCATCGCCCCTCGCGGCTGTCCGGCGGCGAGCAGCAGCGCGTGGCTATCGCCCGCGCCCTCATCAACAACCCCGGCCTCATCCTCGCCGATGAGCCGACGGGCAATCTGGACAGCCAGACGGGGCAGGAGATTTTGGCCTTGTTCCAGCGTTTGCGGCAGGAGGCTGGCGTGTCGTTTGTGATTGTGACGCATGATGACGAGGTGGCGGCGACGGCCGATCGGGTGATTCGGATGAAAGATGGGGAAATAATGAATAGCGAATAATGAATTGAGAATTGTGAATGAGGCGCTGCACCACTTCATAATTCATTGTTATCAATTCATTATTCATTATTTTGGAGGGTCACATGAAAAAATTGCTTTGGATGGTTGGGTTTTCATTGATTTTATTGGCAGCGTGTGGCGGTGGTGCTGATGTGCCAACGACGGTGGAAATTATTCATCTGAACCACGCGCCGATTTTGCCGACGGTGGCGGCGGTGGAAGCGCTTTTGGCCGAGTATGGCGACCGCGTGACATGGCAAACGTATGATTTTGACACGGATGAGGGGCAGGCATTTGCCGAAGATCATGGCCTGTTTGACCACACGCCGATTGCGGTTTTTATTGACGGGGAGATGGAAGTGGAAGTGAACGGCCGTCTTGTCACATTCTTCAGCTTTCCGCAAGGCGAAGGCGTGGGTGGTATGGTCGCCGAAGGCGGTTGGTCGCTGGCTGATTTGCGGGCGGCGCTGGATCAGGCAACGGCCGAATGAGTGGCTATTTGCTGGCGGAGCTGCGCCATCGGCTGGGGCGGGCACTGGGCGGGCTGGTTGGCGTGGCCTTGGGTGTGGCGCTGTACGTGGGCTTAACGGCCGTTGCCGATGGCTTTGCCGAAGCTGCCAAACAACCGTTAGCCGGAATCGGTGCGGACATTTTGCTTAGCCGACCAGCGGGGGAGAGCAATGCCACCGCGCAAACCTCGCGCGGTGTGCGCCAGCCCTTTGGTCTTGCGCCACTGACGCTGGGCGATGCGGCCGATTTGGGCGCGATAGATGGCGTGGGCGGCGTCAGCGGCGGTTTGCTGCTGTGGGATTTTGGCGCGAGCAGCTACCAGACGTTGCTAGGGATTGAAGCGGAAACAGGTGTGGGGCCGGCAAGGGCGAGTGAGTGGGTGGTGAACGGCCGTTTCTTCCAATCCGATGAGCGCAACGTGGTCGTCGTAGACCGCCACTTCGCCGCCTTTTTTGGCCTGCAACCCGGCATGACCCACGCGATTGGCGACCAAACCTTCACCGTTATCGGTGTGGTGGAGGTTCCTGGAGGTAATCAGGCCGCGGCGGCCAACTTCTATCTCCCTCTCGCCGATGCCCAGGCGTTGGCCGGACTGCCTGCCGACCGCATCAACCAAATCTACCTGCGCGTGACCGAAGCCAGCGACGTGGAAGCCGTCGTCGCTGCCAGTGAAGCGCGGCTAGGCGACATTTCGGCGTTGACGGAGCAGAGCATTGTGCAGGTGATGGGCGGTGTGGCGCAAATCTCCGACCGCTTTGCCGGGGTGACAGCGTTGGCCGCGCTCCTGGGCGGCCTCATCCTGACGGGCGCGGCGTTGAGCGCCAATATCAATTTGCGTACCGTTGAGATTGGCGTGATGAAGGCAACGGGCTGGCAGGAGCGGGACGTGGTGCGCCTGTTTGTGGCTGAGGGTTTGGCGCTCAGTTTGCTGGGCGCGGCGTTGGGGATTTTGCTGGGCTGGCTGGCAACGTTGATTTTGTCCCAAATTCCGGTAGATTTGGCTTTGCTGGCGGGCACCACACCCAATTTGGGCAGCGAGCCAGAAATTGCGGCTTACACGTTACCTGCACGATTGTCATGGAATTCGGTGGGGGTCGCAACGGCCGTTGCGTTCATCGGCGGCAGTTTAACCAGCTATCTATTTGCCCGCCGCGCGGCCCACTTGAAACCCGCAGACGCACTGCGAAACCAGTAAACCATTTACAAATTACGAATTACCGGTTACGAAAACATGTCTTCCAAAATTTTGATTATTGACGACGAGCAGAGCATTCTCAATCTGGTAACGGCGTATTTGAAGCCTGAGGGGTACGAGGTGATGACGGCGGGAAACGGCCGTACTGGCCTCAACCTTGCCCGCACCTTCCAACCCGACCTGATTGTGCTGGACATCATGCTGCCCGGCATGGACGGGCTGGAAATGCTGGCCAATTTGCGCCGCGAGTCAGATGTGTACGTCATCATGCTCACCGCCAAAACCGACGAAACCGACAAAATTGTGGGGCTGTCGGTGGGGGCAGATGATTATCTCACCAAGCCATTTAGCCCGCGCGAACTGGTGGCACGCATCAAAGCTGCCCTGCGCCGCCTGAACGCCGGGAGCAGCCAGCCAGAAACCCAGACCCTGCAATTTACTCACCTCAAAATTGACCCCGCCGCCCGCCGGGTTTGGGCCGACGACCAGGAAATCGAGCTAACCGCGACTGAATTTGACCTGCTGCAAACGCTAGCCGAACATCGCGGCCTGGTTCTCAGCCGAGACCAGTTGCTGGAAAAAGTGTGGGGGCAAAACTTTTTTGGCGAAATGCGGGTGGTGGATGTGCATTTGGGGCAGGTGCGTCGCAAGCTGGGCGAGCATCACGGCATTGTGACGGTGCGCGGCATTGGCTACCGTTTTGAGCAGGAGCGTGTCTGAGATGATGGTCTATTTTCGACGGCGATTGCGCTGGAAACTATTTTTCTCTTATTTGAGTGTGGTGGTCATTGGCGCTGTTGTGTTGGTGATTGCTATGGAAGTGGCTGTGCCGCGTGCTTTCCAGAGTCACATTACCAATATGGAAATGGAATTTACCATGCAGGATGGCCACATCATGGGCGCAGCAGGCACTGGCTCTGGGCATATGGCAGATGATTTGCTGGCGAATTTAAGCGAGGCCGTGACAGAAGCCACAATTATTGCCTTGACGGCCGCTGCTATCATTGCCATTGGCGTGAGCGCGCTGATTGCGCGGCGGGTGGTCACCCCGGTACGGGCAATGATGGCCGCTAGTCAAGAGATTGCTCAGGGAAATTACGGCCGTCGCGTCCCCCAGCCAGCCCATCGCCCCCCGGAAGAGCTGGATGAGATGGGGCAGCTGGCCTACAGCTTCAACCAGATGGCGGTGCAACTGGAAGAATCAGACGCTTTGCGCCGCCAGCTCATTGGCGACGTTTCCCACGAACTGCTCACGCCGCTGACCGTCATCAAAGGTTCAATGGAAGGGCTGATGGATGGCGTGTTGCCGCCAGAGCCAGAGACGTTCCAGCAGGTGTATCACGAAGCGGCACGACTCCAGCGACTGGCCGCCGACTTGCAGGAACTCAGCCGCGTGGAGGCTGGTGCCTACGACTTGCGGCTTCAGCCAACAGACATGAGCGCGTTGGTCAACCAGGTTGCCAGTCGACTGCGCCACCAGTTTAACGACAAGGATGTGGTTTTGAGCGTTCGATTGCCTTCCGGTTTGGTGATGGCTGAGGTAGATGCCGACCGACTGACACAGGCGCTGATTAATTTGATGGGCAATGCGCTGCAATACACGCCATCTGGCGGGCAGGTAGACGTGACGCTACAGCGGGAAAAAACGCAGGTGACCGTCACGGTGGCGGATACGGGCGTGGGCATTGACGCCGAGCATTTGCCGCACTTGTTTACGCGCTTTTACCGGGTGGACAAGTCGCGGGCGCGGGCCAGTGGCGGCAGTGGGGTTGGTTTGACCATTGCTCGGCTGTTGGTGGAGGCGCATAACGGCCGTATCTGGGCCGAAAGCGCCGGTTTAGGGCAAGGCAGCCGATTCATCTTCTCGATTCCGCTCACGCAATGAAGGAGAATTTTCGTGTCACCAGAAATTATTATTCCAGATTCAGTTATTCAAAAATTGAAGACGGCCCGGCACGTAACGGTACTTACCGGGGCTGGCATTTCCGCCGAGAGCGGCGTGCCTACCTTTCGTGAGGCGCAAACGGGACTGTGGGCCAAATATGATCCGCAAGAGTTGGCAACGCCCCAGGCGTTCAGGCGCAACCCGAAACTGGTGTGGGATTGGTACTCTTGGCGGCGAGAACTGGTGCGCCAGGCAAAGCCAAATCCCGGCCATTTTGCGCTGGCAAAACTGGCAAATCTGGTGCCAAAGCTCACGCTCATTACCCAAAATGTGGATGGACTGCACCAGCAAGCGGGTAGTAAAAATGTGATTTGTCTGCACGGTAACATCACGGAAACGAAGTGCTACACGAATAGTCATTTTGTTGAGAGCTGGCCAGATGGTGAGGATGTGCCGCCGAAATGCCCGATGTGTGGCAGTTTGCTACGGCCGAATGTGGTTTGGTTTGGCGAAAATTTACCGGGGGATGCGTTAAGTACGGCCGTACAGGCCAGCCAAACCTGCGACATTTTCTTTTCAATTGGCACATCGGGGCTGGTACATCCTGCCGCCCTGCTGCCAATGTATGCCATCGAAAACGGGGCGCTGCTAGTGGAACTAAATCCGCAGCCCACGCAGCTAACCCACTATGCCCACGAACTGCTCACAGGGGCGGCGGGCGAACTGCTGCCACTGCTTGTGGAAAGAGCATTTGATTCATAAGCGGCATTGCTTTACATAAGCCATTTTGTGGTTTATACTGATGCCGTATGGCGCAGCGAGAGTCTGAAGAAAAGATTGTTCCGCTTGGCATTGTGTTCATCACAATTGGCTTAATTGTGGTTTTGACTGCGGCTTCTTTTTGGCTGTTTCGAGCGCCTGCGGTGCAAACGGCCGTTGCCAATACCCCCCTGCCCATCATCACCGTCGTCATCACCCCAGTGCCTGGGGCCACCGCCACCCCAACTGCTGAAACTGCCGAAACCAGCACGGAAATCAGCGTGCCAGAGGGGTTTGTCGCGTTGGATGATGCCCCAACTGGCAACCTGGGGGCACAACCACGCCGTATTGTGATACCGAGTATTGAAGTGGATGCCGAGGTTATTGGGGTGGGCTTAACGGCCGTACAAAGTGGCGGCCAAACTGTTTATCAATGGCAAGTGCCGGCCGCCTATGAAGCAGGTTGGCACAACACCAGCGCGCTGCTAGGCCAACCAGGTAACACCGTTTTAAACGGTCACCATAACATTTTTGGCGAAGTTTTTGGCCACCTGGTAGATTTGAATGTGGGTGATCAGATTGTGGTGTATGATGCCAGTACATCACACAGTTACACGGTCGCGGAGGTGCAAATTCTGCCAGAGCGAGACCAACCGTTGGCGGTGCGCCTGGAAAATGCAAAATGGATTGAGCCAACCAGCGACGAACGGCTAACGTTGGTAACTTGTTGGCCCCACGACGACAATTCACACCGGCTCATTGTGGTGGCTTATCCCACCAGTTCAACATCAAATTAACTTGTTGTGTAATTTTAGGAGGTTTATGATGAAACAAAAAACGCGTACCGGCCTGGCAATTCTTTTAATCAGCGCCATTTTCCTGCTGGTGGTAGGCAGTGTACAGGCCCAAACCGATGAGCGTGGCTCAATTAGCGGCGCGGTGTACAAGGATGTGAATGGGGACGGCCGTTGCATTGACACGGGCGTCACGGGTGAAGTTCCGGTTCAGGGCGTGACCATTGAGTTTGTCAGCAGTGATGAAGCCACTGTGGTAACGCTCACCACGGCGGATAACGGCACCTACGGGCTGGCAGCCGCCGGGCAAAGCTACTGGCGCGTCACCGCCAAGCCAGACAGCAGCAAATATCTCGTCACTTCAGAAAACCCGCTTTATGCGCCAGTTTACCCAGAAAATGGTCTGGTGCAGGCGGGCTACAACTTCTGCGTTAGCGAAGGTAGCAACGCGGTGATCATTTTGCCGGAATCTGGGGCAGCAGCTAAGGCAACCAGTGGTAGTTGGATTGTATTGGCAACGGCCGTATTCGGGCTGGCGCTCATCGGCACGGGCATTGGCCTAGAGTGGAAACGGCGCACAGCCTAAACCTCGAATTTAAATCTACTTTTAGGGCAGTAGCAGCACTTTGCCAATATTTTTGCGGTCTTGCAAATAATGGTGTGCTGCTACTGCCTCGGTAAAAGCAAAGGTTCGGTCAATTTTTGGCCGGAACAGCGCCTCATCGTACCAGGCCACAATCTGCTTCATCCACGGGCGCATCATGCTAGCATGTGCCCACATATGCCCCAAATTGACGCCAATAATTGCTTTGTTGTCGCTCATCAATTTGAGCGGTGTGTAAAATGGCAGCATCACCAATCCCCGAAAAACCGACCACCAGGAGCGGCGTTTGCCTGATGCCAGACTGCTAACACCAAAATGAATTAAACGGCCGCTTGGCATCAGTAGCCGATAATTTTTGGGCCAATGAATCCCCCCCAGCGGGTCCAACACCACATGCACACCCTTTCCGCCCGTCAGATCCATTACCACCCGCTCATAATCCTGATTACGGTAATCAATAGCATGATTTAGGCCGTGAGCCAACAAATATTCATGCTTTGCCGGAGAAGCCGTACCTAGCGTTTCCGCGCCTAAAATGCGGCACAAATCCAGTGCTGCCAGCCCAACCCCGCCTGCAGCACCATGAATAAGCACACGGTCGCCAGCCTTCACACTGCCCATCACAACAAGCATCATGTAACTTGTCAAATATGTGAGAGGAATCGCGGCCGCATCCTGGGCATTCATCCATTCAAGACGCTTAAACACCTGTTTGTAGGGTACACAAACCACATCGCTGTAACCTCCAAACTGGGTCAAAGCAAAAACGGCATCTCCCTCCCGAAAATCAGGTACGCCTTGCCCCAGCAGATCAATTTTGCCACTAACCTCATAACCAGGCACATAAGGCATTTTGGGGGCATCCGGGTAAATTCCCAACCGACCCAAAATATCAGCAAAATTGACGCCCACAGCTTCAACCCGAATGCGCACTTCGCCACTGCGCGGAATGGGGTCTGTGCCGTTTTGCAGGCGCAATATTTCTGGTGGGCCTGCTGTTTGAATCCAGATTTGTTGCATAGACTTGTCCGTTAGATGATCTGTCAAAACTAAATCATAATGTATGGTATTGTATGCAGGAAAACTGAAACACACTACAACAACAATAGTACCTATGCATCTAGTATCCTTTACATGGTGGTACCTAAGCGGGAGTGCCGCTAGAATTTACAGTCCCTAGAATGATTAAATAATTAGCTTTACAACGTAACGATTTTTATCTCCAAGGAAATCCATATGACTCAATTAACTAATGGCGTAGTAAATCAGGTTGGGCAGCAACAAAATCTAGAACATATCCGCAAGACGGTTAAAGTTACCTTGGAACAAGTCATGGGCGACTCTTCTGCCGAGATGCTAGATGAAATGTCCACGATTTTTCTTGAGGATGCTGTTCCTTTAATTGATCAAATAAAAACCGGCCTTGCAAATCATGATTACACAGCTATAAAAATGGCAGCACATGCACTCAAAGGCAGTAGCGCTACAATCGGCTTAGGGAAATTTGCCGATGCGTGTCTGGCGGTTGAAAATAGCGGTAAAAATGAAGATGATAACCTTATAGGCCAATATTTAACTGTTCTGGAAGTAGAATATTCACAAGTTCAGGAGGCTCTGACGGCGTTTTTAATTTAATAAACACTGTCACGAAACGGTAATCTTTTGTTCCAAAAGCGTCATGTGGGTTTTGTCCCGCTTAATTGTGTTTTTCACTTATCTATGAAGGATGATGTATCAGACGAAATACCATGTTCCAAAAAAACCTAGCGTATCAATTGGCTCAAATGAAGCTCTGTGCTGCATCTCCGCCCGCTGCTGAAGAGTGGCAACAGTTTTTGCAACTGGTTAGTCAAACATATCAATCCTACGAAAATAATCTCTCGACCAATACGCTAATTAACGAGCTGCTGGCTCAAGCGTCCTCAATACTGAATCCCATTGAAATATTGGAACTCATTTGTCAGAAATTGGCATTGGCGCTGGATGTTCCCCAAGCGGCGGTAGCTATGCTAAACGCGGACGAAACGGAAGCGCATGTGGTAGCGGAATATTTAACCGAAGGACGGCCGTCTGGGATGGGTGTGGTTTTTCCGGTAACGGGGAATCAGGCAACTGAAACAGTGGTAAAAACTGGCCACCCACTTGTTATTAATAATATTCACACAGATCCGCTCATGGCTTCTTCAAGAGAGTCTTTAGCTTTCCGAGGAACGGTCAGCTTGCTCATTGCCCCCATTTTGGTTGGTGGGCGCGTGATTGGCACTTTTGGTATGGACTCTTTAGTAGAGCGCAAATACACGCCTGAAGAAATTAGTCTTGTGCAGCGGGTAATGGCAACCGCTGGTCAGGCGCTCTCAAATGCACAGCTATACACGAAGCTACAAGAGGAGCTAAACGCCCGTAGAAAAACGGAGGAAGAGCTTTCTTCACTATATCGGGCGGCAACGCAATTGCTCACTTATAAAAACCTGGATGCTTTAATGCAACAGATTGCCAATAATCTAATTGAGGAATTTGATTTTGCAGACTGTAGCGTTTTGCTGCTAGCTCATCCAATTCAGTTAAAAGGGAATATCGTTCCTCGGAATGAATGGTCTACTAATCGGTTGGTTCGCCGTGCTTTTTCTGGAGAATTTACCCATGAAGCCGCCCCGGCTATTCCGCTTGATGGGCCTGGGTTGATTGCAACGGCCGTACGTACCAACCAGGTCATTTACAGTCCAGACGTTCGGCAAGATAGGCGATATCTTCCTTTCGACAACAAAACACTTACGGAACTGGCAATTCCTCTACGTGTAGGCGACCAAATCATGGGGGCTTTGGATATGCAAAGCCCAGACAAAGATGCCTTTGACGGTCGGGCAATGGCGGTTGCCCAGGTTTTTGCCGAACATGCCAGCCTGGCCCTGCTCAATGGGCTGTTAACTGAACAGCTTCGCCAGCGCGCAGAAGAACTACTGGAAGCCAAAGAGTCAGCAGAAAAAGCGAATAGAGCAAAATCAGCCTTCTTGGCCAATATGAGCCATGAAATTCGCACACCGCTCAACGCAATTATCGGACTTACCAATTTACTGCTAGACACGTCTCTCTCTCTCGAACAAAAAGATTATGTAGAAACAACGCATCGCAGTGGCGAAGCTTTGCTGAGCATCTTAAACGATATCTTAGATTTTTCGAAAATTGAAGCTGAAAAGCTGGAATTGGAAGAACAGCCCTTCCAAATAAGTATTTGTGTTGAGGAAGCGCTGGACCTATTTGCCTCAAAAGCTAATCACAAAGGTATTAATCTGGCATCTTACCTTGAAGATTCAGTACCAACATTTATTCAGGGAGACAATACGCGGCTGCGCCAGATTTTGGTAAACCTGGTTGGCAATGCTGTGAAATTCACCCACACTGGCGAAATTTTCGTTCTGGTTACCAGCGAGCTTTTGAACAACAACCTATACGAAATTCATTTTGTGGTTAAAGATACCGGCATTGGCATTCCAAAGGAGCGACTAGATCGGCTGTTCTTATCGTTTAGTCAGGTAGATGCATCAACAACTCGTCAATATGGTGGCACCGGACTTGGCCTGGCCATCTCTAAACGGCTAACTGAATTAATGGGTGGGCAAATGTGGGTAGAAAGTGTGGAAGGGGAAGGGTCTGCTTTCCATTTCACAATTCGAGTTGACCAAGTAGACGTATCTTTACAGTCTGACGACCAACTTGCTGACACCGTTTTACACAATCAACACCTGTTGGTTGTGGACGACAATGCTACTAATCGGATGATTTTGGCTAAACAGGTAACCGCATGGCAAATGGTTCCGCACTGTTTTAGCTCCAGTTCTGAAGCAATATCAGCTGTAAATAATGGTCTGAAGTTTGATGGCGCAATATTGGATATGCAGATGCCTAATGTGGATGGGGCAATGCTGGCAAAATTATTGCGCGAAAAATATGCAAAAGATAAATTTCCCTTGATATTGCTCACATCTTTGGGGCAAGCATTACCACCGGATGAACGAGCATTGTTCAATTCGTGCCTGACCAAACCCATTAAATCATCTGTGTTACTCAATGTGCTGACAACTCTTTTTGCTAAGGATGGCGTAACGGCCGTTGTTACCCAACCTGATAAAAAACCAACGTTTGATGACACGATGGGGCACCGGTTTCCATTGCGCATTTTACTGGCCGAAGACAACGCCATTAACCAAAAAGTGGCGCTACGCATGTTAGAGCGCCTGGGGTATCGCGCAGATGTAGCAGGCAATGGCCTGGAAGTTATTGAAGCGATGCTGCAACGGCCGTATGACGTAATTTTGATGGACGTGCAAATGCCAGAAATGGATGGCGTCAAAGCCACAATTCACATCCGCAAAGAGCTAATCAACCGCAAACAGCCCTATATTATCGCCATGACAGCCAATGCCCTGGCCGGTGACCGAGAAACCTACCTAAACACGGGCATGGATGACTATGTGAGCAAACCAGTACGCGTGCCCGAACTAGTTGCAGCATTACAAACCTGTTATTCAAAAATCAAGCGGACAAACAGATAAACCAGCGCAATGAACTGGCAACTTTCCCCTTACACACTTCCCCTTGTTATTACCGGTGGAATCACCCTCGTTTCGGCTGGGGTTACCTACCGGCAAAGGACGGTTGCTGGCAGCCAAAACTTGCTGGCATTGCTATTTTCTATTGTCATTTGGGTGTTTGCCTACGTTGCAGAATTAAGCGCAGTTGACCTGGAAGCCAAAATTTTTTGGGCTAAAGTAGAGTACATTGGCATTGTTTATCTGCCGATTGGATATACCCTGTTTGCTCTAAAATATATTGGCGATTTTCAAAAAATTAAAAAGCCGCGATTGTTTACGGCCGTTCTGTATATCATCCCCCTTATTACCCTCACCTTAACCTGGACCAATGAGTGGCACCACCTGGTTTGGACATCCACAACGCTCGATTACCAGCAAGCATTAAGCTATCTGGTTGTGGAGCATGGCACCTGGTTTTGGGTAAACATTAGCTTTGTCTACATCCTGTTGGCCAGCAGTACGTACTGGCTGTTGCGAGCAATTTTAGCTACACCAGAGCAGTTTCGCGGGCAGATTATTTTGCTCCTTGCGGGCAGTTTATGCCCATGGATAGGCAATGCACTTTACATCACAGACACCAACCCTTTCCCACATCTAGACCTCACCCCCTTTGCCTTTGCCATCACCGCTTTTTGTTTCACTCTGGCGCTGCTCCGCTTTAAATTTCTAGACGTCGTTCCCATCGCACGTGAAATGGTGGTAGACAAACTCGAAAATGGCGTAATTGTTTTGGACAGTCAACAGCGCGTGTTAGATATTAACCAAACGGCCGCAAACCTTTTGGCAAAACAGAAAAAGGAAATCATAGGCCAGCCGCTCTATTTTAATCACTCAGGCTGGGCGCCATTAACAATTGCCCTTCAACAAAATCAAGCAACCAGGCTAGAGCTTTCTATAAACCAAACCTTCTACGAAGCTTCAATTGTGCTGTTGGAAAATATAAATAACCGGGCAAACGGCCGTTTAATCACCCTGTACAACGTCACCAACCGCAAAAAAACCGAGCTGCTGCTGCAACAAGCCAAAGAAACGGCCGAAACTGCAAACCAGGCCAAAACCCACTTCCTCACCAACATGAGCCACGAAATTCGCACCCCGCTCAATGCCGTGGTAGGCATGACAGAAATGTTGCGCCAAACAAACCTTAACGCCAACCAAAACGAGATGGTTGATGTGATGGCCAAAAGCAGCAACACCCTGTTGCAGCTCATCAATAACATTCTCGATTTTTCCCGGCTGGAAGCAGCCAATCTCACCCTTAAACAACAGGCGTTCGACCTGGTAGATTGCGTCCAAGCAGCCATAGAAACTGTTCACCACGCCGCAAATGAAAAACTCATTACCCTTACTTACCACATACAAGACACCACCCCAACCCACCTGACAGGCGATCCGGTCCGTCTGCGCCAGATATTAATTAATCTACTTGAAAATGGCGTCAAATTTTCCGAAGAAGGTACTGTACACATTCACATTGGGCACATCCAGAACAAGAAGGCCGTGCTCCTCGAATTTGCTGTTGAAGATGAAGGCATTGGCATTGCACCAGACCAAATTGACCAGCTGTTCTTACCTTTTCAACAAATAGATGGGTCTCTAACCCGCAACTACGGGGGCAGTGGCCTGGGTCTCGTTATCTGCAAGCGGCTTGTAGAGTTAATGGGTGGAGAAATTCAGATACGCTCCGCAGTTGGGCAGGGCACGAATGTTCGTTTTACTGTGCAAATGAATCTGGCAACGGAAAATGACCCTATCGCGGTAACCTTACGCCAAGACAGGGCTTCTTTAGCCAGTAAACGGCTGCTCATTATTGCCAGCGATGCCACCCAACGACGCCACATTAGCAAAGAGGCACGTATGGCCGGGCTAGACGTTTACGTTGCGGCCAGTGATCAGGAAGCGTGTTATTGGATTGACAACTCCTTACCGTTTGATGTGGTTTTGTTGGATACGGCCGTCTGGCACCAAGACCCTGGCATTTTAGCCCACCTGCAAAACAAAGACAGCCAAACCCCCTTACCCACCATTTTGCTTGGCCCAAGCGCAGATGAGCTTTCCCAAACTTTATTGGCGCAGCCCGACTTATTTGCCGGTACGCTTACCTTGCCCATACAAGGCCCCCAACTCTACGATTCGCTGCTCAACATCATTTCGGTAAAAAGCCCCAACAAGAAGCGGGTTCCTGGCAACACCATGGCGGCACAGCACCCGCTCGCCATTTTATTGGTAGAAGATAACAAGCTGAATCGGCGAGTTCTGACGAATATGCTTGGTAAATTAGGCTACCAGGCAGACATTGCCAAGAACGGCCGTATCGCCGTAGAAATGACCCAAAAACAACGCTATGACATTATTTTGATGGACATTCAAATGCCAGAGATGGACGGCATAGAAGCCACCAAACAAATTCTGGCCAATGGCAATTCACACACACGGCCGTACATTTCTGCAGTAACAGCCCATGCCCTTGCTGGCGACCGTGAGACGTACCTCGCCGCTGGTATGAACCATTATTTAAGCAAGCCAGTGACCATTAACAAGCTCGTTGAAGCGTTGTACCAGGGCATCGAATTCCAAAACTATCCTGCCGAAGCCATGCCTGCCTTTACAATGCCCCCACAAAATGTCCCAAGCATCCCCCTGGTACCGTCTGAATCACCCATCAATTTGGAGGAATTGGCTCAACTGGTTGGTGAAGATACTGGCGAATTCTTAGTCATGATGGCCCCCATCTTCCTGGAAGATGGTACCAAACTTGTCCAATCGCTTACCCACGCTGTACAAAACAAGGATTGCCTGGCTACCAAGCACGCAGCGCATACTTTAAAAGGCACCAGCGCCAGCATGGGAATGCCAAAATTATCACAATTTAGTCGTGAGCTAGAGACAATGGCAAAAGAAGAAGCGCTAGCCGACGCGCCCCAAAAATTGGCTGAGATTCAAGCGGAATTTGCTCGGGCAGAGCAAGCTCTGGCAGCAATATTGCAAACGGCCGTTTAAAAAATTCACGCAACCCTTCTGTTAGGTTCATTGTAACCAGACCCATTTACACATAAAATAGGTGCCAAAAGCACTTATTTTTATGCTAATGAACAAAAATTCAACCACGGCAAACCCTTATCACCTCAATGGTTACAGCAACCGCCTCTTTTTTGGGCGGCAATCCCTCTTTGCCTGGCTGTTAGACCAAACCGCTCCAGAGCTAACGGCCGAAAAACCTATCATTTTGCATGGGCCAGCCAAAATTGGGAAAACGGCCGTCCTCAAGCAACTAGAAGCCGGCAGCCTCAATCCTCCCTTTCTGGGCATCTACATTGATTTTGCCCAACTGGCTCTAGACAGCCTAAGCGCACTTTACTGGGATATTGCCAACGTGGGGCTAAACACCCTGGCCCGTTACAATACCGAACTGGATACCCTCAACCACACCGATTTTATTGCCGATCCAGTAAAGGCTTTGCAGCAACAATTTTTAATTCCCACCGAAAAAATATTGCACGAGAAACGGCCGTTCAGCCAAACCAGCCAGCGCCGCCTCCTCTTCCTGTTCGACAACACCCACCTGCTATTGGAACAAAGCAACACCGAAGCCCTGCCAACCAACACATTAACCAATTTACACCAGCACCTCACAGCCAACACCAGCGCCCACGCCATCTTTGCCATCACAGATTTGCCAAACGAGTCCACCATAAACCATCCAGCCTTGCAAGATGGCCTTTTCTATGCCCTTCCACCCCTTAACGAAGAAGAAGCTGTAGCCCTGGTACGGCAGCCCATCCCCTTTATCCTGGTACAAGATGTTGCCGAATACATTTACCAAATCACCCAAGGACACCCCCAAAAAATACACAAATTGTGCCATGCAATTTATGAGCACCAAGAACAATACAATCTCAGCCAGATCACTGTGGCCGATGTGGCTACAGTGCATAAATTTGCCAACCCAAATGGAAGCAACGCCCGACCCACCTACAATCTACAAGGTAGCCAAACTGTTAAACAAGCGTTTCGGCTCATGCGCCGCCCAGACTTTTGGCGCAGCCGCTCATTTGTCTTTTTGCTAGTCGCAGTGCTCCTGCTTGCTACCTCCATCCTGCTATTCACCCTGGCTGGAAATTCGCCAATTAGCCAACAAGTGGCTGGCTTTTTTGGCATCACAACGTCAACGCCAACGGCCGTTCCCGACCCGCCAACGCCAATAGTAGAAGTCGCACTTCTTTTAGAACCCACAGCCACCCAAACCCCGCTTCCCACAGCAACGCCCACATCCTTACCCACCGATATGCCCACCATGACACCGACCGCCTCAGCTACCAGCACCGCCACAGCTACGGCTACCCCAGATCGGTATCCATCCACCATGATTCGCCAACAAGATGGCATGGAAATGGTACTCATTCCCGCCGCAACCTTCCTCATGGGAGCCGCTGAAGGCGATTTTAGCTCCGCTTCTGATGAACGGCCCACACACGAAGTCAATTTGCACCAATTTTACATAGACAAGTACGAAGTTACTGTAGAGCAGTATGCAGCCTTTTTAAACCGACTTGGCTCCTATGCGCGCGCTTGCGAGGGAGTTGACTGCGCCTGGCCACAAGAACTGGCCGGGTACACCAGCTACCTTGCCGAGCAAGACATCGGTGACGGCTCTGTACAATTCTTCGCTATCACCGGGTTTGCCAACTACCCCATTAACCATGTTAGCTGGTTTGGCGCACAAATGTACTGCGAATCTGTTGGCGCGCGCTTACCAACCGAAGCAGAGTGGGAGTACGCAGCCAGAGGTACAGACGGCCGTATCTACCCCTGGGGCAACCTCACACCAGACCCGGCAAGCGATCTGGCCGTCTTCCAAAGCGACAGCTACGAGGACATGAAACCTGTGAATGCCCTACCTAATGGAGCCAGCCCCTTTGGTGTTTTCGGCATGGCTGGTAGCCTGTGGGAATGGACCGCCGACTGGTACAATGAAACTTATTATTCAGAAAGCGAACGAGACAATCCAACAGGCCCAGAAACGGGATTTGCCCGCGTCATTCGTGGCGGAGCCTGGCCCTTCAACAACCAGGCTGACCGTCTACGGGCTACCAACCGCAACTCATTATCGCCCGACTTTATCAGTTCGGCCGTTGGGTTTCGCTGCGCTCATGTGCCATAACCCAAAGCACAGCAGCTTGCGACTTTCACAAAGATGCGTATGATCTCCTGACAATTGAGCAAACCATGCACCTCTCATAACTGTCTAGTCTGATCTTCCGGTGAACTGCTCAATTTCTTAATCAGCAATACCGAAAGCGAGAAAATGAATGACAACAACTAACAATTTACCAATCAGCCCACAGCTACTCGCCATCTTGCGCTGCCCACTAGCCGTTCAATCCAACGAATTCGGGGATGATCCAGGCAAGCTGGAGCTTGTGCACAATTGTTGGCTGGTTTGCGCTGATACAAACATGAAATATCCAATTAGAGATGGCATTCCTGTAATGTTGATTGAAGAAGGGATGAAATGGCGGGATACGGCCGTTGCCAACCTGCCCACACCTCCCCCTGCCGCCTAAATATTGCAACAAAAAGACAAAGCGATGAAAACCATCCTGCAAATTGAAGACAACCATGCAAACCGACTGCTGGTTGAACGTGTACTAGAACCGCACAACTACCGATTGCTACACGCAGCCGACGGTGAATCAGGCGTCTCTTTAGCCCTAGAAGAACTGCCAGACCTCATTCTGGTAGATATGGGCTTGCCAGATGTTGACGGGCAAACCGTCGTGACATTACTCAAACAAATTCCAGAGATGGCAAAAATCCCTATAGTCGCCATCACCGCCTGGCCAGCAGACAAAGCCCTGGAAATGGCGCAACAGTATGGATGCGATGGCTGCATCACCAAGCCAATCAACGTAAAATCTTTTGCCCATCAAGTCGCTGCCTACTTTGAGCAAGACGCCTAAGTGCATTGCCCTAAAACAGCAAGCCATTCTCACATGAATCTCTACCCGGCAAGCAAATTCACTTATGAAGAACTGACAGATGCGTATAACGAAACACGCGTTGATTACCTGGTGCCCATGCCCATGAATGTCGCCCGGCTAATGGAATATTGTCGCGTGTATGATGTTTCACTGGAACATTCATGCGTAGCGGTTGAAGAAGAAACTGTCTTAGGCTTAGGCATGCTCGGTGTGCGCCAAGGTCGTGGCTGGATTACTCGCCTGGGCGTACTGCCCGCCGGACGGCGCAAAGGCACAGGCACCGCCCTCATGACTGGCCTGGTTGATGCCGCAGAACGGGACAATTTAGACACCATCTGGCTAGAAGTCATTAAAGGTAACGAACCAGCGCACCAGCTTTTCCATAAATTTGGCTTTACAGAAACACGCGAACTCATTGTAGCTCGCCGAGCACCCAAAACCGTTTTAGATGAATCCATTTTCGACAAGATAAAGCGCATCACCACACTAAACCATGAAGATGCCATTATTTTGCTCGCGCACCGCGAAGAACGGCCGAATTGGCTCAATGAAACCGAATCCCAACAAAACGTACGCAACCTATCTGCGCTGCTCGTTGAGCTAAAAAATGGGGGGCGCGGCTGGGTCACCTACCACGCGGGGCTGCTACAGCTCACGCGGCTCATAGTAGAAGTGACTGTTGGCAATCCCACCGAAGTAGCCGAAGCCGTGCTCACCGTGCTGCACCAACGGCACAAACGGCAGGATGCCATCGCCGAAAACCTGTGCGAAGATGAAAAATGGCTCGGCTTTCAGAAAGTGGGTTACTTTGACTCTTTTCGCCGCATTGAGATGAAACGGCCGTTATAACCATGACCACACCCACGCCTGAGCCAACGGCCGTTCTAGAAGCCGCCCAACGCATCCAAGGGATCGCCAACCACACCCCCGTCCACACCTCCCGCACACTCAACCAGCAAACCGGTCACCAAATCTACCTCAAATGCGAAACCTTTCAGCGGGTCGGAGCGTTTAAATTTCGTGGCGCATACAACGCCGTTACCCAACTCACCGATGCTCAAAAAGCAGCAGGCGTCGTCACCCACTCCAGCGGCAACCATGCCCAGGGGCTGGCCTTGGCCGCCAAACTGCTCGGCGTTAAAGCCACCATCGTCATGCCAGACAATGCCCCCGCGATCAAAAAAGCGGCCACGGCAGGCTACGGAGCCACCATCGTCACCTGCCCCGCCATCGAGCGGGAAGCCGTATGCGCCCAGCTCATCGAGGAGCATGGCTACACGCTCATCCACCCTTATGACAACCCCAATATTATTGCCGGGGCGGGCACGGCCGCTTTGGAATTGCTGCAAGAAACGGGGCCGCTGGATATGCTGTTCACCCCCGTAGGCGGCGGTGGGCTGATCAGCGGCACGGCGTTGGCCGCAGCGGCCGTTCAGCCCAACTGCCGGGTGATTGGCGTAGAGCCAGCCACTGCCAACGATGCCCAGCAATCCTGGCAAAGCGGCGAAATTGTGCGGTTAACGGCCGTTCCCAACACCCTGGCTGATGGCCTGCGCACTCGCTTTGTCGGCGAACACAACCTGCCCATCATGCGCCAATACGTCAGCGACATGATGACCGTCACCGAGGCAGAAATCATAGCCACACTCCAATATTTGTGGACCCGCCTCAAGCTCGTGGTAGAACCCAGCGCCGCCGTCGCTTTGGCCCCCGCATTTACCGGCAAAATTGCCCCATCTGGCCAAAGAATTGGCGCTATCCTCAGCGGCGGCAATGCCGATATTGCTCAACTCGCTCCACTGTTGACCGCGTAATCAACTTTTCCCAAGAAATCAAAATTTTCCCGGAAAACATCTTTTGCTATAATCCCCCGCGATGCGCGACGTGACCAAAAACCTTTACGTGCCCTTGGCTTTGCTGCTGCTCACCGTGATGCTGGTGGGGTCGCCGCTTTCTGGTTTTGGCTGCCAAACCGTTGCCCCAGACCTGTTCAACCTCCCCTGCGAGACCAATTTTGAGGGAACGGCCGTACAATCCAATTTCGTCCAGCCAGCCACACCTGCTGTCACACTCATCGTCGTGCTCGCTTTCATCTGCTGGCTAACGCCCCAGCACCATGCACCGCAGCAGCTCTACCTACTGCCCCCCTCGCCCCCTCCACGTGACTCCCGGTTTTAGAAAAGATTCATCTGAAAAGTTCACAAAATCTGATAATATACCATTCAACATGGCAGAAATATGCTTTTGCCAAAACAATAAACCTGGAGAAAACGAATGAAAAAAGCAACCTTTTTGCTCACAATTTTCCTATTACTGGCCGTGGGATTTACGGCCGTTGCCTGCACAGGCGGCGCAGATGAAGGCATCACCGTCACCGATCCGTGGGGACGCACCTCCCCCGCTGCAGCCGAAAATGGCGCATTTTACATGATGCTCACCAACAATGGCAGCGAAGACGACACCCTGCTTGGAGCCAGCACTGACGCTTGCGGCATGGTGGAATTGCATGAAATGTATGACAAGGGGGATGGCGTCATGGGAATGCGCCCGGTTGAGGGAGGCACCATTGCGCTGCCCGCTGGCGGCAGCGCCGAGCTAAAGCCAGGCGGTCTGCACGTGATGTGCATGATGAAACAAGTTGATTTTGCAGCTGGTACGGAAATTCCGCTCACCCTGACGTTTGAAAACGCAGGGGAGATGGAAGTAACGGCCGTAATCCGCGACAACTAACCTCGACCTACCAAGACCTGACAGGTTTACGAACCATCATCGCAAAAAGGCCGTGAGTTCTACCCACGAACCTTTACCGACCAGCCACTTACAAAACCTGTCAGGTCTCCACCCAACTATTTAATCAACGCCACCTCAATCGCTTCGGCCAAATTACGACAGCCCACCAGCTCCAGCTCCTTCGGCGGGTCTACCAGGCGGCGCTGCGCCGTTTTGGGGATGACGCACCGCTTGAAGCCTAACTTGAGCGCTTCTTTCAAACGCGCTTCCAGCTGGCTCACCGCCCGCAGCTCGCCGCTCAGCCCAACTTCCCCCACAAACGCCATGTCTGCATGGACGGCCTGGTCCTTTACGCTGCTGGCAATGGAAACAGCGATGGCTAAATCGGCCGCAGGCTCATCAATTTGCAAACCGCCAATCACGTTGACAAACACATCCTTGTCATGCAAGGCAACCCGAACGCGCCGGGTGAGAACGGCCGTAATCAACAAAAGCCGGTTGTAATCAATCCCGTTGGCCGTGCGACGCGGATTAGAAAAGGTGGTGGAGCTGGCCAGCGCCTGCACCTCCACCAGCAGCGGGCGCGTCCCCTCCATCGTCACGGCAATGGTGGAGCCAGGGGTATTGATCTGCCGCTCCGCCAAAAACGCTTCTGACGGATTGGGCACCTCGACCATGCCCTTCTCAACCATTTCGAACACGCCCACCTCGCTGGTCGCCCCAAAACGGTTCTTCACGCTGCGCAGCAGGCGATAGCGGTGGAACGGATCGCCTTCCAAATACAAAACGGTGTCCACGATATGCTCCAGCACGCGCGGCCCGGCAATCGTGCCTTCTTTGGTCACGTGCCCCACCAAAAAAATGCTAACGCCTGACGTTTTGGCCAGCTCCTGGAAGCGGCTGGCGCATTCCCGCACCTGGCTCACGCTGCCCGCCGCTGAGGTTAAATCTTCAGCAAAGGTGGTCTGGATACTGTCCACAATCACCAGCGTCGGCTGAAGCTGCTCCACGTGGTTCAAAATCGCTTGCAGCTTCGTTTCGGTCACCAAATACAAATCATCGGCGGTGATGCCCAGCCGGTCGGCACGCATCTTGATCTGGCGGCTGCTCTCCTCGCCAGAGACGTAGAGCGTGGTGCCGTGTGCGTTGGCCGCCAGCGCAGACACATCCAGCAGCAGCGTGGATTTGCCAATGCCAGGGTCGCCGCCCACCAAAACCAGCGAGCCGGGCACGATGCCCCCACCCAGCACCCGAGCAAATTCGGGCAGCGGCAACGGCAGGCGCTCAAAGCCATCGGCGGTAATTTCGGCCAGGCGCTGGGGCTGGCTGTCGCTTTGCCCGGCGGCGCGGCGGTTGCGCTGGCTGGGCGGCGCTTCCGCCACCAGCACTTCTTCTTCCATCGTGTCAAATTCGCCGCACTTGGGGCAGCGGCCCACGTAAGCGGCCGTTACGCGGCCACAGTTACTGCAAACATAGCGGGATCGGGTTTTGGCCATAGTTGTTTCCTCTCACTAACCAAACCTGACAGGTTTTTTCGCTATGTGTGTTACGATCGAAGAAAACCTGTCAGGTTTTTTTAGGGGCTTAGTTTGTGGCGATTTTAACATATGCTATACTTTTTCGCCGTGATTGATTGGCGATCTGTCTGGACGAATGGGCTTTGGATTTTGGGAACGGCCGTACTTCTCGGCACGTTCAGCTATGTGCATTGGCTCAGCCAAACTGGCTCGCAATCACGTTCAGAAATTTACCAAACATCGCCCTATGCCCAGCTTTTTTGGACTGGTTTTTTGCTGGTTTTGCTGGGACTCATTTTTACATCAACCCGCTGGTGGCAAACGGCCGTTTGGCTGCTGTTCACCGGCTGGGCCATTTTTAACTTAATTGCGTCACTGCGAAGTGCCAAATGAACCAAAACTTAAAGAAATTATCGCTTGTTTTTTTGCTGCTGTCATTGCTGTTTTTACTGCTGGCAACCCAGCCAGCCACGGCCCAAACAGACCCCAATGCTACGCCCGAAGGCGGTTATCCACCTCCGGCCACGCCAGCCCTGTTGGATGAAAGCTACCCACTGCAACCGCCCACGGCCGTTCCACAGCAAGACCCAGAAGGTTACATCCCACCGACAACGGCTCCAGCCGCAACCAATCCGCCACCCGTAATGGGTGAAAATGCGCCAGAGGCAACGGCCGTTTCTACCCTCCCCATTGACCAAAGCGAACTGGTAACAAATCGGCTGATTCTGTGGGCAGGCTTTTTAGTAACGCTGTTCATTTTTGGGTTGGCGGCGTACGGGGCGATGCTCATGTACACCCGATCTCGCGACTAATTTTGACAAACGGCCGTGTCTACCCCCGCTAAAAACAAAGCTGCCCCCTCCCGATCCTGCTGGCGCAGGCTGTGGCCGTGGCTCAACGGGGCGCTGACGGCCGTTCTGCTCATCGGCGGCATTTACTACCTGGCCCAAACCATCCATTTTGCCGATGTTTTGGCAGCGGTACGCGAGGCAAACGGCCGTTTCATCGCCCTTGGATTGCTCATTTTTGGAATCAACGGCTGCCTGAAGGCATGGCGCTGGCGGGTGCTCCTCTCGCCAGACAAACCGGGGCAGATTCGGTATACGGCCGTTTTCTGGGCCATTTGGCTGGGGCAGTTTGTTAACACCGTGCTGCCCTTTTTACGGCTTGGCGAAATCGGCCGGGCTTACGCCATTAACCAGCAAATCGGCATCAGCAAAACCCAGGCCGTCAGCACCATGCTCATCGAAAAGAGCCTGGAGCTGATTTTGCTGGGGCTCACCGTTTTGCTGCTGCTGCCATTTGCTGCCTTGCCGCCCAACACGGAGCAAATCGGGCTGCTGCTAGCCATCATCGCTACCCTGTTTTTGCTGGCGATGGGGCTGGTGACGGTCCAAACAGAGCGCGTCATTCGCCTGCTGCGGTGGATTTTGGCACCCCTTCCGGCTAAAATGCAAGCGTGGCTGGATCGCCGCCTTCTGTCAGGGCTGGCTGGATTGGCGGCACTGCGCAATCGGCGCAGCGTCCAGGCGATTGGGCTGGCGTCCATCCTCATCACCAGCCTGGACATTGCCCTGCCGTACACCCTCTTTTTCGCCTTTGACCTGCCGCTGAGCCTGACGGTGGCGGTGCTCATTAATGTGGCGGTTGGGCTGGTGACGACCCCGCCAACTGCACCGGGCGAGCTAGGCATTTTTGAAGCGGCCGTATTTTTTGTGCTGGCTCAGGTGGGGCAGACGGCGGTTTTGGGAACGGCCGTTATCATCAGTTACGCCATCATTTTTCATTTGTGTACGCTGCTGCCCAAGCTGGTTTTGGGTGGATTGGCCGCCGTGCAAACCAACTGGTCTTGGCAGCAGCTCAATGAACCAACCGACAGAAGTTCAACTTTTTAAAAAAGTTGAACTTCCCATTTGCTTATGAACGTCTCGATTATCATTCCCGCCCTGAACGCCCGCCGTACGCTGCCCGCCTGTTTGCAAGCGTGCCAAAATCAAACGCTGCCTGCGGGCGTCACCATCGAGATTATTTTGGTGGACGATGGCTCCACCGACGGCACGCAGACAGTGGCGCAGGAAGCTGGCGTGACGCTCATTCAGCACGCCACCCGGCGCGGTGCGGGAGCAGCGCGCAACAGCGGTCTGGCCATCGCCACGGGTGAAATTACGCTCTTCACCGATGCTGATTGTGTACCAGAGCCAAATTGGGTGGCAGAAATGATACGGCCGTTCCAGGACCCCACCGTGCAGGGCTGCAAGGGCATCTACGCCACCAGCCAACCAGAGCTGGTCGCCCGCTTTGTGCAAATTGAGTACGAAGACAAGTACGATTTGCTGCGGCCTCTGCCAGTGATTGATTTTGTGGACACCTACTCTGCTGGCTACCGAACGGCCGTTTTGCGGCAAACCGGCGGCTTCGATGAGGCAATTCATTACGTGGAAGATCAAGAACTCTCTTTCCGGCTGGCGGTGGCGGGGCACAAGATGGTATTTGTGGAAACGGCCGTTGTTTGGCACCAGCACGCCAACAGCATCCGCCACTACTTCCGCAAAAAAGTGATGATCGGCTACTGGAAAGCGCAAATTATGCGCCGCTACCCGGAGCGCGTCATCAAAGATTCGCACACGCCGCAGGTGCTGAAGCTGCAAATGGGCCTGGTGGCTCTCATCTTGGCCACGCTGGCGGCGAGCCTCATTTTTCCGCTGGCGCTGCTTGCGGCCGTTCTGCTGGTTGGCGTTTTCAAACTCACCACCGCCCCGTTCCTGCAAAAAGCGTGGCGCAAAGACCGGGCCGTCTTTTGGGCATCGCCGGGGCTGCTGTTTTGCCGCGCCTTGGCCCTAGGGATTGGGTACGCCTGGGGGCTGGCCCGCCCGCTACCCCGGAGATGACACCTGTGCCGAAATGGCCGCCGCGCTGGGTTGTTGGGGGAACGGCCGTCCTCACCCTCCTGCTCTACTGGCTCACCATGCCCCGCGACCTCACTTGGCAGGCGTTCAGCGGCGACGGCGGGGAGCTGATCACGGCGGCGGTCACGCTGGGGGTGCCGCATCCACCAGGCTACCCAACTTACGTTTTGCTGGGCAAGCTGATCAGCTTCTTGCCCATCGAGCCAGTGGCCTACCGTTTTCACCTGTTTTCGGCGCTGTGCACGGCGGGTGCGGCGGGCCTGATTACCGCCACCGTCCTCAAATTATCCTCTGAGTCTGCAAAATCTTCTTCGCCGCTGCTGGCCAGCGTACCGGGTCTGCTGTTTGCCTTTTCGCCGCTGGTGTGGCAGCAGGCGGTGGTAGCAGAGGTTTACAGCCTCAATTTGCTGATGGTGGCGGCGTTTTTGTGGGCGCTGCTGGGGGAACAAAATAGCTTATTCATCGGCTACCTGCTTGGCCTCAGCTTTACCACGCACCTCACCTCGCTTTTTCTCATACCGCTGGCGCTACTGTACACCCCAGGTAAAGCATGGGGAAAATTGGCGATTGGCGCGTCGGTCGGCGCGGCTCCGTTCCTGCTGCTGCCGCTGCTAGCGCGTCAGGGCAGCCCGGTGGTTTGGGGCGATCCTACCACGCTGGCGGGCTGGTGGTGGCTGGTGAGCGGCAAAATTTACCAGCCCAACCAGTTTGCCCTGCCGCTCACTGAATTTTGGCTGCGATTAAGAAGTTGGCTACCTGAATTTGCTTTGCAGTTGGGGATTTTGGGCTGGGTGGCGTTGGGTTGGTACGGCCGTTCTTCCTTGCGACAAAAAAAATGGTTGGCGTTGATGGGAACGGCCGTGTTCTACCTCATCTACGCCTTTTTTTACAACACCCAGGACGCCATCGTGCTTACATTGCCTGCATGGCTTATATTTAGCTTTTGCTTAATCCCCCTGCTGCCCAAGGCAAACCGCTGGGCTGTAATCTTGCCGGGAATAGCGATTTTGCTACACTTATCAAGTCAAGTTGGTGTAAATATTCACAATGTCCGTGCCCAGGCAAACAACATCTTGGAATCTGTCCCTTTTGGAGCTATCGTCCTTACATCAGGCGATCCGGACATATTTTCACTGTGGTATTTCCATCACGTTGAAGAAGTTAGGGAAGATATAATTCTGGTAGATGAAAGGCTGTTTGCTTTTGATTGGTACCGAGACAATTTAATAAGACAGCAGCCAAACTTGCATAATCTGGAAGAGGACAATCTACCTTTATTTAAAACAACCAACGCAGCACAGCACGCTATTTGCGGCGTGCGTTTCTTGTCAGAACCAATGGTCAGCTGTTTACAGGACAATGAGTGAGTGACAACAAAAACCGATAGCGTCGTACCGAATAGAACCAAGTTTACGCTTTGGCCCATTCGTTGGCAGATGGTTGCCTTGCTGGTGGGGCTGCTCTTGTTGCTATGGCTGGGCATAAAAGCGTGGCGCATTGGTCACGCCGTGCAACAGCTTTTGGGGCAACAAACGGCCGTTCAATCCCTGCTGGAAAATGGTCTCACCAACATCAACCCGGATGACGCCGAGGCGATGGCCCAAACGGTGCGTACCAATTTTGTTGTGCTGCGCGATGAGACCGCCTTCCTGATGCCGATGATGCCACGTCTGGGTTGGGTGCCAAAAGTTGGCCCCTTGCTAGTTGCTGCGCCACAGTTGGTAGAAATGGGGGATGCGGGTACCGAAACGGCCGTTTACGCCGTCGAAAGTCTCAAACCGTTGCTGCACATCTTGCAATCAGAAAACAGTGGCGATGGGCAACTACCGCAGTTGATCCAGGCTTTGGCTGATGCCCGCCCTGGCCTGGCAAAAGCGGCCGTTTCGCTGGACCGTGTGGCGGCGGCTCGCAGCCAAATTACCAACCTAGACCAGTTCCCCGACAGGCTGCAACCGCTGTTTGCCCAGGCAGACGAATGGCTGCCCATTGCCCAGGACAGTCTGGCGGTGGTGCAGATTTTGCCGGAAATCATGGGGGTAAACGGCCGTCGCACCTATCTACTGCTGGCCCAAAACGAAGATGAACTGCGGGCGACGGGCGGTTTTATTTCTGGCGTGGGCACGCTTACCATCGAAAACGGCGACATACAAAATCTTGCTTTTCAGGATGCCAGCGCTTTTGATTTACAAACATTTCTGAACAATTCTGAAACTTACGACCCACCACCCCAGCCTTTATATGATCTAATGGGTTCCCAGTACTTCCTTCTGAGAGATGCCAACTACTGGCCTGATTTCCCTTACTCAGCCCAACAGGCAATTGATTTATACCGGCGAGTGGAGCCAAACAGCCAAATAGATGGCGTTATTGCCATTGATCAGGAATTTATGCGCCTGCTGGTGGCGGCTACTGGCCCTGTAACCGTGCCGGACACGGGTCAGGTCATTAATGCCCAAAACACTATCCAAAGTTTCCGGGATTCATTCAACATCCAGGAAGGGCAAACCGTTAGCGAATGGTTCCGCAACCGCAAAGCGTTTCTGACAACGTTTGCCACCGCCATAATGAACAAAGTGCAGGGTGATTTTGGTTCAGTGGACCCTGTGGCTTTTCTCAAAAATATACATTTGGCGCTAAACAGCCGTCATTTGCAGCTTTACATGCTCAATACGGAAGAATCGGCCGTACTCAACCAGCTCAATTGGGACGGCCGTTTAGAAAACCCCGCCGGGCAAGACTTTCTGCTGGCGCTGGATACCAACGTGGGCTTCAGCAAAACCAATATGCATATGCAGCGGACCATCCACTACCAGGTAGCGATCAATGCAGATCACACGGCATTGGCGACCCTCACGCTGGCTCATACCCACACCAATCCGCCAACCGCCGGGGAAGGCTGTGTGCAAGAAATTTCTTATGATAATGCCCCCACCTACCAGGAGATTGCCGACCGTTGCTACTTCAACTTTTTACGAGTTTACAGTTCGCCTGGGGCAACCTTACGCCATGCCACCCAGCATTCTATTCCCGCCGGGATATTGCTAGGCGGTGCAGCCTGGGCAAAACCGGCCACTGCCACGCAGGAATTTGCAAATTTTGTGACATTTAGCAATTTCATGATGGTGCCGCGCGGGGAATCGCTGACCACGCAATTTGTTTATGATTTGCCAGCTACGGTAGTGCAGCAGCAAGACGGCCGTACCATCTACCAGCTATGGCTGCGTAAACAGGCCGGTACGCCTGATGAGCCATACACCGTTGAGGTACAGCTGCCAGCGGGAAGTACGGCCGTACGCGCCACAGCTTCCAGCGCAGCAACCATTGTTCAACAAGAAGCGCTTGTTCAGATAAACCTGAATTTGCAAACAGACACCTTGATTACCGTAGAATTTATAGAGTAAATTGATGATTAAAAGACAGATTGTTTTAACGCTGACAAGTGCATTATTTTTGAGCCTCGTGGTGTGGGCCTCAGCCAATTCACCCATCGTGTATGGCATTGGCAATGGCCAAACCATCCCTACCGTCACATCCACCCCACGCCCCCCAACCAACACACCTTCTGGCGGGGGTAATGGTGGCGGCAATAACGCGAACAACACGCCAACACCTACGAATCTTCCCAACAATCCCAATGCCACACCCACTTCCACCTTGCTGCCCCTGACTTTTGCACCCACGCCGGTTGGCGGCTTTCTGCCAACGGCCGTTCCCTGCGGAGCCAATCCCACCATCCAAACTTTGGACGCCACCAACGTGCGCAGCGGCCCTGGCACGGAGTACGACATCATTGGCGAACTGGTATATTTGGAGGTGCGATACATTGCCGGACGGGCCGAAACGGCCGCATGGTGGCTTATCCAGTTCAACAACGGCCAGCTTGGCTGGGTGGCCGACGAAGTCGTGAACGTGCGGGGCTATACCGCCATCGTACCCATTGTAGAAGCGCCACCGCTGAATGGCAGCACACCAACACCCGGCGCATTGTGGAATCCAACGCCACCCCCGTTTTGCACCGTCACCCCGCCGCCAACTGAACCACCAACGGCCATTCCTGCCGAAGCAACAGAGGCAACCGCCACCGCCACGCTGCCACCAACAGAACCACCACCCACGGAAGTGCGCCCCACCAGCACGCCCATTGTGCAAGCAACGGCCGTACCGCTCAATCCAACCGCCGCCCCCACCGCCCAACCCTCTGCAGATGAAGGTGGCGGTGGTAGCCTGGGTTTGATTTTGCTTGGCGCGGCCGCAATTTTGGGCGCAGGCATCTTCTTCTTTTTTAGGCAACAACAGGATTAACCACGCCGTATGATCACGCGGCAGCGCACGCGCCAGCTATTTGCCTTTGCCGTTTTCATCATCTTGGCCTCGCTAGACAACGCCGCAGCGGGCGTATTGCCGCCGCTGTACGCCATCATTGCCCGCGATTTGCAGGCAAGCGACGCGGCACTGGGGGCGGTAACGGCCGTTTATCTGCTCATCGTGGCCGCCGCAGCCATCGTTTGGGGGTACCGGGGCGATCAAACAGAGCGCAAACCGCTGTTATTTTGGGGCACCCTGGTTTGGGTCGCAGCAATGTATTTCACCACGCTGGCCCAAAACTTCGCCCAATTTTTGATTTTTCAAATGATTACGGCCGTTGGTGTCGGCGGTATCAGTTCACTCGGCTTTAGCGTCGTCAGCGATCTGGTGCCAGCACGGCGGCGGGGGCTGGCACTCAGTCTGTGGAGCGTTTCGCAAGGCATCGGCACCTCGCTGGGAGCGCTGCTGGCGGGCACCGTCGGCGCGTTCGATTGGCGTTACCCGTTCTGGATTATTGCCGGCGTGGGGCTGATCTTCGCCCTGCTCTTTCTGCTCACCCGCGAACCGCTGCGCGGCCAGGCAGAGCCAGAGTTGGCCCCGCTTTTTGCCCAGGGTAAACGATACGATTTCCGCATCACCCGCGCCGATCTTGCCCTCATGTGGCACCACGCATCCAACCGTTGGCTGCTGCTGCAAAGCTTCTTTTACGCCCTGGCCTACGGCTCTACCCTCTGGATTCCGCGCTGGGCCATCGCCCGCGTGCAGGCCGAAGGGTACAGCCTGGAAACGGCGACCATTGTGGGCAATTTAATCATTGCTTTGCTCAGTTTGGGGGGATTTACGGCCGTACTTTCCGGGCACCTGGGTGACTGGTGGCAGCAGCGCAGCGAGCAAGGGCGCGTCAAGCTGGCCATGCTCGGCACGTTGGTCGCCGCGCCGCTGTACGTCTGGCTCTACTTTATCCCTTTCCGGGGCTTGAATCTGCCCGAAACCAGCAATTTTGTCGTATTGGCAACGGCCGTTTTGCGCACATTTGTAACCAACCCGTGGGTGATATTGGCCTTTTTGGTGGCATTTACGGCCGTTACCTTCCAATCTGCCGATCCACCCAATTGGGCCGCCATGATCACCGACGTGAATCTGCCCGAACATCGCGGAACCGTCATCGGCCTCAGCCGCATGTTCCGCGCCGTGGGCAACGCGCTAAGTGTTTGGCTGGCTGGTTGGCTATTTGCCTGGCTGAACGGCCGTCTCCCCGAGCCAGAAAATTACGCCTACGGCCTTGCCTTTTTTCAAATTTTGGTCATCCCAGCCCTCATCTGCTACCTCATTTTGCAAAAATATATTGCCAAAGATAAACAGGCAATTGCCACCTTACTCACAAAACGCGCCCAGGCCAGCTAAGCAAACTACAGAGAATTCAGCAAACGCTTGCATCAGGCTAAACGTGTGTTACCATTGCGCCTCATTACAGATATATCTGTAATATATCAAACCCGATTAGGTAGTTGCCGCAATTTAGACGTCCACACACTGTCTAAAACAAAGGGAAACAAGATGGGTATGCAAGCTCCCCCGCAACGCTCGCTCAGCGAGCAAGCTTACGAGCTAATTCGGCACAAAATTGTAACCCTGGCGTTACCCCCCAGCGCGGTGGTGGACGAGGGTCGCTTGCAAGAAGAACTAGGCCTGGGGCGCACCCCGATTCGTGAAGCGCTCAAGCGGCTGGAACTCGAGCGGCTCATCACCATCATTCCGCGTCGTGGCATCTTCGTCACCCCCATCAACCTGACAGATCTACAAAGATTGTATGAAATGCGGCTCAATCTGGAATGTTTGGCTACCGAACTGGCAGCTATGCGAGGTACGGCCGTACATTGGCAAGAAATGGCAGCCGTACTCGATCAAGTCAACACACTAGACAACATCTCCCCGGAACAACTCATCGCTATAGATGACCAGTGCCACCGCATTATCTACCAGGCCGCCGACAACCAGTTTTTGGAACAAACGCTTATGGCGCTCTACCC
Organism: Ardenticatenaceae bacterium; assembly: GCA_020634455.1. Taxonomy (GTDB): domain Bacteria; phylum Chloroflexota; class Anaerolineae; order Promineifilales; family Promineifilaceae; genus Leptofilum. The sequence continues at coordinate 1,520,406 of JACKBQ010000002.1, forward strand.
ACTTAGCCTGCGCATGTGGAACGTTGCCCTGGCCAAATTGGGCGACAAAAAAGAAAGCGTTGTGAAATACGAACACATCATCGAACACGAACAAATCATGGTCGCCCTGCAAACTGGCGCAGTAGAAGAAGCTGTAAACCTGATGCGACGTCACATCGAAGCGTACCAGCAATATATCGAAAATATTATTCTTGGTAAGTCAGCCCAGCTTTTGGCCGCCTGATTTGCCGCCTGTAACCCCACACCAAAACTGTCCAGGAGGACCCGTCTATGAGCCGTGATAGACGAACACGCCGAATCAGCCGCCGAGACAAACATCCGGCTGATCCCGAAGCCACAACCATTGCCAAAATCGCCCAACCCCTCAACACCCTGCCCCCTTATGAACTAGTCAACGAGGAAGGCATTGCAAAAATTCATAACGCATCTTTGGAAATCTTGTCCGATGTGGGCATTGATTTTTACGACGACGAAGCCCAGGCCATTTTAATACAGCATGGGGTTCGGATGCAGGGCGATACCGCCTTCTTCGACCGGGAAATGATTGCTGAGTATGTGACCAAAGCGCCCAGCCAATTTACCCAACTCGCCCGCAACCCAGAGCGGAATGTGGTGATCGGTGGCAAGCACGTATGCTTTGCCCCGGTTTACGGCCCGCCTTTTGTGGTGAATTTGGATCGAGGGCGACGCGAGGCCACGCTAGAAGATTTTCGCAACTTTGTGAAGCTCACCTACCAGAGCGAATGGCTGCACCACTCTGGCGGCACCATCGTAGAACCCACCGACGAGCCAACCCACACCCGCCACCTGGACATGGTGTACAGCCACATCAAGTACAGCGACAAGCCATTCATGGGTTCCGTCACCTCCGCCAACAACGCCGCCGACAGTGTAAAAATGGCCGAAATTGTGTTCGGGTCTGAGGCAATGGCCGAACAACCTGCATTGCTTTCACTCATCAACATCAGCAGCCCCCGCCGTCTGGATGACCGGATGCTGGGTGCTTTGAAAGTGTACGCTAAGGCGCGGCAAGCGCTCATCATCACGCCGTTCCTATTTTCCGGGGCGATGGCTCCGGTGGGGGTGGCGGGCACGCTGGTGCAGCTCAATGCGGAAGCACTGGCGGGCATTGTTTTTTCGCAAATGGTAAATCCGGGGACACCAGTCGTTTACGGCGCGTTCCAGACGAACATTGATTTGCAAAGTGGTGCCCCCGTGTTTGGTTCGCCAGAGAGCCAGCTTGCGTTGTATACGGCCGCACAACTTGCCCGCAAACACAAACTCCCCTTCCGCAGCGGCGGCATGTTCGCCAGCAGCAAAATCGCCGATGCCCAGGCGGCTTACGAATCGGTGATGGTGATGCTGCCAACGGTGCAGGCTGGCGTGAACTTTGTCCTGCACGCCGCAGGCTGGCTGGAGGGTGGTCTGGCTGCTGGCTATGAGAAATTCGTGCTGGACAATGAACTGCTGGGCATGTTCCACAAATTCATGAAGGGGTTGGACTTGTCTGAAAATGGTATGGCGATGGAATCGCTACGCACGGTGCCCACCGACGGGCACCACCTGGGCACCCCGCACACGATGCAAAATTTCCGTCAAGCGTTTCATCGTTCCACCTTTTTTGATTACAACTCGTTTGAGCAGTGGCGGGATGAAGGGGGGATAACAGCAACGGAGAAGGCAAACGGCCGTTACAAAACCCTCCTCCGCCAGTACCAACCACCCAGCCTCGACCCCGCCGTAGATGAGGCCCTGCTAGCCTTCATGGCCAAACGTAAAGCAGAGATAAAACCAGAGTATTAAACCAACCGCCCGGAGGTTTTGATCCTCCGCGGGGTTAATCAGCGAAGGAGCTATAAACATGAGTGATTTACCAAAAAAAGCACAAATTGTCGTCATTGGGGCAGGGATTGTGGGGAACAGCCTGGTCTACCACCTGGCTAAACATGGCTGGAAAGACATTGTCTTGCTAGACAAAGGCCCTCTGCCCAATCCCGGTGGCTCCACGGGGCACGCCTCCAACTTTATTTTTCTCGTGGACCATTCCAAAGAGATGGCCATGATCACCCTGAACAGCGTGCGCCAATACAAAGAGCTGGGCGTGTTTACCCAAAGCGGCGGCATCGAAGTAGCCCGTACCGAAGAGCGCATGGAGGAACTGCGGCGGCGCATGGCCTCCTCCAAGGCGTGGGGCATTGAATCGCATCTACTAACCCCGGATGAGGTGCAGAAACTGGTGCCTTACCTGGACAAAAGCATCATCAAGGGCGGTTTTTACACCCCTGGCGTCGGCGTAGTAGATTCCCTACGGGCGGGCACGCTAATGCGCGAATACGCGATGGAAAAAGGCGTATTGCAACTATTTCCCAACACGGAAATCGAAGATTTGGTGGTGAAAAAGGGCAAAATCAAAGCCGTCAAAACCAATCGCGGCAAAATTAAAGCCAAATATGTCATGATTGCCTGTGGCGTGTGGAGTCCGCGTATCGCCGAGATGGCTGGGGCCACCATTCCCCTCACCCCTGCCGTCCACCAGATGATCAGCGTTGGCCCGCTGGCGCTGATGGAAAAAACCAGCAGCGAAATTGAGTACCCCATCGTGCGTGACATGGATACCTTTTGCTACGAGCGGCAAAACGGCAACGACATGGAAGTGGGTTCCTACGCCCATCGCCCAATTTTGATGGACGCCCACGATATCCCCTCCATTGAAGAGTCGGCCATGTCCCCCACCGAACTACCGTTTACCGAAGAAGATTTTGAGCCGCAGCTAGAGCAAGCGTTGGAGCTAATGCCGGAAATTTTGGGCGATGAGAAGGCGGGCATTCGTCACGCCATCAACGGTTTGCTCTCGCTCACGCCAGACGGCAGCCCGATCATCGGCGAGACGGTGGAGGTGAAGAATTTATGGTCGGTGGCGGCCATCTGGATTAAGGAAGCGCCCGGTTTTGCCAAAGCGGCCGTTGAGCTGTTCACCTATGGCGCGTCTGAGATTGATATTCATGCCTGCGACACGGCCCGATTTTATGAATACGGCCGTTCCAAACACCACATCAATGCCCGCACCTCTGAAGCGTTTAACAAAACCTACGGCATCATCCACCCCCGCGAACAGTATTTGTCCAACCGCAACGTGCGCGTTAGCCCCTTCTACATCCGCGAAGTTGAATTGGGTGCTGAATTTTTTGAGACGGCCGGTTGGGAACGGCCGCAGTGGTACAACAGCAATGCCAAACTGCTGGACGAGTACAAAGACCGCATTAACGATCGTCCCCATGAATGGGACGCCCGCTGGTGGTCGCCCATCATCAACGCCGAGCACCTGGCCATGCGTGACCGCGTTGCCATGGTAGACCTCACCGCCTTCGCTCAGTTCGATGTGGAAGGCTACGGCGTAGTCGATTACATCGAAAAAATGGCGGTCAACAAAATGGACGTGCCCGTCGGGCAGGGCGTTTACACGCCAATTTTGAACCCGCACGGCGGCTTTAAGTCTGACCTCACCATCTTGCGGCTGTCCAAGAACAAATACCGCATCATCACCGGCGGCAGCGACGGCGGACGCGACAAGAAATGGTTCAAAGACAACCTGCCCAACGATGGCTCCGTCACCTTCACCGATCTCACCTCCGCTATTTGCACCGTGGGCCTGTGGGGGCCACACGCCCGCGACGTGCTGCAAGCCGTCACCTACGACGACGTTTCCAACGACGCCTTCCCCTACGGCACCACCCAGGAACTGATCGTCAACGGCATCCCGGTCACCGCCTTCCGCATCTCCTACGTGGGCGAACTGGGCTGGGAGCTAAGCACCAACATGGAGCACGGCCTCAAGCTGTGGGACACACTCTGGGACGCAGGGCAGGAGTTTGGCGTCGTGCCGGCAGGCATTGGCGTGTATGGCACCACCGGCCGCCTGGAAAAAGGGTACCGCCTGATGGGCAGCGAGCTGGAAGGCGAGTACACCCCCGTCGAGGCTGGCCTGGATCGGCGGCTGGTGAAGAAAGCCGACTTCATCGGCAAAAAAGCGTACCTGAAGGCCCGCGAAGAAGGGCCAGCGGCGATTCTTTGCACGCTCACGGTGGATGATCACACTTCCGCCAGTGGCATGAAGCGGTACATGAACGGCCGTGAGCCCATCGTCACGCCAGACGGTGAGCGCATTGTGGATGGGAAGGGACGGCCGTCTTACGTAACAAGCGCCGGGGCTGGGCCATCGGTTGGCAAACACCTGCTGCTGGCCTACCTGCCCCCCAACCTGGCCAAAGAAGGCACCCAACTGGCCGTCGAATACATGACCGAACTGTACCCGGTCACCGTCGCCGTCGCTGGCAGTCGGCCGTTGTTCGACCCGGATAATGAGAGAATGAAGCAGTAAACGGTAATCGGTGATCAGTAAATGGAAAACCGATTACCGATTACCGGAAAAGGTGAAACATGGACATCTTAGTATGCGTCAAGCGCGTCCCCACCACCGGAGCCAAAATTGTGCTCACGGAGGACGCGCAGGCGATTGAAACCCGCAATTTGGGCTTTACCGTTAGCCCGCACGAAGAGTGCGCCGTGGAAGAGGCGGTGCAGCTGGTAGAAAAACATGGCGGCAGCGTCACCGTGCTCACCTTGGGCGGCAGCGAATCTACCCAGCAGCTTCGGGACGCAATGGCCGTTGGAGCCGACAAAGGCATCTTGCTGGAAACTGACGGCGGCGAGTGGGACCCGATGGCCACCGCCAACGCCATCGTGGCTGCGGTGAAAGCGTCTGGCGACAGCTTTGACCTGCTCCTGTTTGGCAATGAAGCAGCCGACAGCGGCGGTTACCAGGTGGGCGTCCGCGTGGCCCACGCCCTGGATTTACCTTGCGTAACCGGGGTCAAATCGCTAGAAATCAACGGCGACACCGCCACCGCCAAACGGGAAGCTGGCGGCGGCTTTGAAATTTACGAAATCGCGCTCCCGGCCGTCATAACCGTAAAAGAGGGCATCAACCTGCCCCGCTACCCCTCCGTGCCAGGGCGGCTCCGCGCCAAAAAGAAGCCGCTGGAGACCACAACGCCGCATAAAATCGGCGGTGGTTTGGAAATGGTCAAGCTCGTCACCCCACCAGAGCAGAGCAAATCGGCCGAGGTTTTGGGACAAGGAACGGCCGCTGTGCCGAGAATTATGGAACTTTTGCGGGAAATGAAGTTTGTTGAGTAAAAAGTGATAAGTGAAAAGTCAAAAGTGGTACTTTTTCACTTATCACTTTTTACTTTTCACTTCTCCTCACAAAGTGAGACACAAAATGATTCTAGGCATTATCGAACACGACCGGGGACAGTTAAATAACCAATCGTTGGAGATGCTGACGTTGGCAAGGCAGGTGGCGGCGGATGAAGGTGTGGGGGTAACGGCCGTTCTCATCGGCACCATTTCCGCACAGTTAGCAGACAACCTCGCCGCTTACGGCGTCAGCCATGCCATCGTCGCCAGCCACGACGGATTAGACGAGTACGCCCCAGAAGCGTGGGCCGCCGCCATCGGGCAAATCGCCCAAGCCAACGGCCCCAAAGCGATCATGGCCACGGGCAGCGACCGGGGCAACGAACTCATGGCCCACGTCGCCGCCCAACTCAATTTGGCGATGGCGGCCAACGTCACTCAGGTAACCGTCGGCGACAGCTACCAACTCACCCGCGTACGCTGGGGTGGCAGCCTGTTTGAAGAAGCCAAACTACACGGCGACATCAAGCTGCTCACCGTCGCCCCGCTGGTTCAACAAGTCAGCGAAGCGCCAAGCAGCGGTGTGGCCGTAGAAACCTTCACGCCTGAGCTGGACGACAAACTGTTCCGCGTGCGTGTTACTAGCCGGGAGGAACCGGAAGCGGACAAAATCTCATTGGCAGAAGCGCGGCTGGTGGTGGGAGGCGGCCGCGGCGTAGGCAGCGCCGACGGCTTTGCCCTGCTGGATGAGCTGGCTGGCTTGCTGGAAGGCGCAGTTGGCGGCTCTCGCGTCGTCACCAACCTGGGCTGGCGACCCCACGCCGACCAAATCGGCCAAACCGGCACCCGCATCGCCCCCGATTTGTACATCGCCTGCGGCATCAGCGGCGCGATTCAGCATTGGGTGGGCTGCAAAGGGGCCAAGAAAATCCTGGCGATCAACACCGACCCCGAAGCCCCCATGATGACCAAAGCCGATTACGCCGTCATCGGCGACCTGCATGAAGTGCTGCCCGCGCTCATTGCCGAATTGCAAAAGTAGCCTAAACTGTCCTGCCCGCTTCACCATGCTATTGACATACGCAAGTGCAATCATCCAAAACATCAGGTAGGGGCGGGACGACCGGGAAAGACGTTTATCAAGCGCAAGGCGATTTCTCCCGGTCGTCTCGCCCAGATGCACAACATGATGAAATTTGGCCACCGCGAACAGCATTTCTCGCTATTTCTGGCTGATGGGCAAACCACGTTGGGCGAGACGGCGCGGAGAAAAGGTCATACGCTTCAGTAAAAACCATTCCGCGCCATCCCGCCCCTACCAAAATCTATAGGCGGAAATGAATAAATTTCGGCAAAGATTGTGACGATTGATACAATCCCTGCTTTGCATATTAATTTTGAAAACAGGTAGAAATTGTATTTATGGCAAAGTTTCAGGTGATGTATTGGCATGATATTCCGGTGCAGGTGCGCGTCGGGGGGCGGCGCGACCGGGTGAGCGTGGAGCTGCCGCAGCGGTTCCAGGTGGCGGTGGATAATGCGGCAATGGCGGCAAATTTAACTGGCACGGATGCGTATCTGGATGGGTTTCGCTGGGGTGAACCTGAGGAGCGTGAGGGGTCGCCAGAGGCGGTGGCCAACGCGGTGGCGGCAGAATTGGATACCCAGTTTGCCAAGATTGACTGGCGGAAAACTGTCGAGAACCTGGGGATGAATTCCCAGGCTAATGGATGATTATGGCGGATAAAAATCACAACGAACCCCTCGTCATCTTCATGCCGTCTGGGCGGCGGGGGCGGGTGCCTGCGGGCACGCTGGTTTTGGATGCGGCGCGGCAGCTTGGCGTGGAAATTGAAAGCATCTGCGGCGGGCGGCTGACCTGCAACAAATGCCGTATTCGGGTAGAAGAAGGACAATTTGCTAAACACGGCATCAGTTCTGCCAGCAGCCATCTTTCCTCCGCCAGCGAGGAGGAGATACACCTGCTGGAGAAGTTGGAAAGCGTCGATTGCCGCCTTTCTTGCAATGCCCGGATTGTGGATGACGCGCTGATTTTTGTGCCGGAAGAGAGCCGCGCCCACAAGCAGGTGGTGCGCAAAGCGGCCACCGACCGGGTGATTGAGCTGTTTCCGGCGGTGCGGCAGGTATTTGTGGAAGTGGATACGGCCGTTCTCGGTGAACATCGCGGTGATTGGGGCCGCTTGCAGGACGCGCTGGCCGCCAAGTGGGATTTGCATGATTTGACGATTGATTTGCCGGTTTTGCGCGAGCTGCAAGCCAATCTGCGCAGCGGCAAATGGGCGGTGACAGTGACGCTGTGGCAAGACCGGGAAGTGATTGACGTGCAGCCGGGCTACCAGGAAGGCGTCTTCGGCCTGGCGGTGGACATCGGTTCCACCACCATTGCCGGATTTTTGTGCGATTTGCGCACGGGCCAGATTTTAGCCACCGACTCGATGATGAACCCGCAAGTGACCTACGGCGAAGATTTGATGAGCCGCGTTTCTTACGCGATGATGCACAATGACGGGTTGGACAAGATGCATACGGCCGTTATCGACGCCCTCAATCGTTTAGCCGCCAGCACCGCCCGCGAAGCTGGTATCCGCCAGCGCCAAATTCAGGAAGCAGTCTTTGTGGGTAATACGACGATGACCCACATTTTGCTGGGCATCAGCCCGGTAGAGCTGGGCGGCGCACCGTTTGCCCTGGCCAATCGGGACGCAATGGACGTGAAGGCACGCGAATTGGGCCTGCGGCTGCACCGGGGAGCCAACGTACACGTGCTGCCCGCCGAAGCTGGCCACGTGGGGGCAGACAACGTCGCCGCGCTCATTGCCGAGGAACCGTACAGCCAGGAGGCGGTAACGCTACTGGTGGACGTGGGCACGAATGCTGAAATTGTGCTGGGCAACCAGGATTGGCTTCTCAGTGCCTCCAGCCCCACCGGGCCAGCGTTTGAAGGGGCGCAAATTCGGTTTGGGATGCGCGCCGCACCGGGAGCGATTGAGCGCGTGCGCATCGATCCAGAGACGCTAGAAGCGCGCTTCCGCGTCATCGGCGAAGAGAATTGGTCCAGCAATTGGCAAATCGGGCCAAAGGTCCCGGCCGAGGCGCAGCCCAGGCATTTGGCGGCGGGCATTTGCGGATCGGGCATTATTGAGGTGGTGGCGGAGATGTTTTTGGCGGGCATTTTGCTGCCAGACGGCCGTTTTAATCCGGTTATCGGTAATCAGTTAGCGGTAAACGGTGACCGCATTCGCTGGGATGGTAAGCGGGGCGAATATATTTTGGCAACGGCCGAGCAGACGACCACGGGCAACCCTATCGTGGTGACGCAGGACGATGTGCGCAACATTCAGCTAGCCAAGGCGGCGCTGTACGCCGGGGCCAAGCTGCTGATGAACGAAGCCGGGCTGGAAAGCGTAGACCGGATCGTGCTGGCCGGGGCGTTTGGCAGCTACATCGATCCCAAATACGCCATGATTTTGGGTTTGATTCCCGACTGTGATTTGGAGAAGGTAACGGCCGTTGGCAACGCCGCTGGTGACGGCGCAAGGATTGCACTGCTGAACAAGCATAAGCGTGCCGATGCGCAGCGGATTGCAGAATGGGTGCGGTATGTGGAAACGGCCGTTCACCCCGACTTCCAGCAAGAGTTTGTGGGCGCAATTCATTTGCCCCATGCCACGGACGCCTTCCCGCACCTGACCGGGCTGCTGCCCGAACCTGACCCGGCGATTGAATTGAATGGAAACGGCCGTTCTGACCGCAGACGTCGCCGGGCAAGAAAACCCGCGTAGGGGCGAGGCAGTTGGCAGAAGCCTGGTTTGCCAAGACGACAAACCCTCCAACTGCCTCTCCCTTACCAAATTATCCAAAGAGGACAATGTTATGAGCGAAGATGAAGAGGATATCATCCTTGAAGAACTGGAATTAGATGAACTGTACGAGCTGATGCATGAAGACTTGTACGATGGCTACGCCGAAGAAATTGAGGAAGAGGTGCACGAGGCGCTTGGTCGCGGCATTGTCCCGTACGAAATTTTGACCAAAGGGCTGGTGGCTGGCATGGACATCGTGGGCGTGGACTTCCGCGATGGCATTTTGTTTGTGCCGGAAGTGCTGATGGCGGCCAAAGCAATGAAGGCGGGGATGGCAATTTTACGGCCGTTGCTCGCCGAAACGGGCGCACCCAAAGTTGGCACAATGGTCATCGGCACCGTCAAGGGCGATATTCACGACATCGGCAAGAACCTGGTGGGCATGATGATGGAGGGCGCAGGCTTTGAAGTCATTGACATCGGCATCAATAACTCGGTAGAAGATTATTTTGCCGCTATCAAAGAACACAATCCCGAAATCCTGGGCATGAGCGCCCTGCTCACCACCACCATGCCGTACATGCGCGTGGTCATCAACGCCCTCAAGGAAGAGGGCATTCGCGATGACATCACCGTGCTGGTGGGTGGCGCACCGCTCAACGAAGCGTTTGCCGAGGACATTGAAGCCGACGCCTACTGCCGGGATGCGGCCGTTGCCGTGGACACCGCCAAGAAGTTCATGCAAATTCGCAAGGCGAAAGGGTAAAGACCAAGACCCCAAGGGTTTTTAATCTCGAAATCGGGTCAATTTTCAACAAACCCTTGGGGTCTTTAAGCAAAAGGATTTTAAAGATGGGGCTGCTCCGCCATTTGCAAAATCATCCGGCTTTTTTGGAAAAACTGTATGGTGCAACGCATACGGCCGTTACCACCCTGCAACCCATCATTGAACGAATCGGCTACGAGCGGGCCAACCGCTGGCTCAAAGGCAGCGAAGAACGCACCAAACGCGCCATTTTCGACTGCCGCATGTGCGGCCAATGCATCCTGCACTCCACCGGCATGACCTGCCCCATGAGCTGCCCCAAAAACTTACGCAACGGCCCCTGCGGCGGCGTTCGCGCCAACGGCCATTGTGAAGTTAAGCCAGAGATGAAATGCATCTGGGTCGAAGCGTTTGAACGCTCCCGCCAAATGCCCACCTACGGCGAAGAAATCCTGCACATCCAGCCCCCCGTCAATCGCCAGCTAGAAGGTGAATCTGCCTGGCTCACCATGCTCACGGGCGTGGATAAACAGACGCCGAAAGGCTGGATTGGGGTAACTGAAGTGACAGTTATCGGTAATCGGTGAACGGTTATCGGTTTACCGATTACCGATTACGGTTTACCGATTACCGATTACGGATTACCGATTACCGATTACGGATTACCGATTACCGATTACGGATTACCGACCACCGATAACGGATACCGATGACCGAATACAAATCCGGCAGCCGACTGGAACGCGTCCTTCGCTCTGGTCGTTTTGCTGTAACGGCCGAATTGAATCCCCCCGACAGTGCCGACCCGCAAAAAGTGTACGAAGCGGCCCTGGTGTTGTCTGAAGTGTGCGATGGCATTAACGCCACCGACGCTTCCGGGGCACACTGCCACATGAGCAGCGTCGCCATTTGCGCCTTGCTCACCCGTGCTGGCTACGAACCCGTCTTCCAGGTCTCCTGTCGCGACCGGAACCGCATCGCCATCCAGGGCGATTTGCTAGGTGCGGCGGCGATGGGCGTCAAAAATGTCCTTTGCCTCACCGGGGACGACGTGACGGCAGGCGACCAGCCCCAGGCCAAGCGCGTCTTCGATTTTGACTCGATCCAACTGCTGCGCACGGCCAAAATTATGCGGGATGAAGGGATGTTTTTAAGCGGCCGTAAGCTCACCGAACCACCCCGCCTGTTTTTAGGCGCGGCTTCTAATCCATTTGTGCAGCCGTACGACTGGCGACCCTTACGCCTGGCCAAAAAAATCGAGGCTGGCGCTGATTTTATCCAGTCGCAATACTGCTTCGATGTGCCCCGTTTGCAAACATTTATGCAGCGCGTGCGCGACATGGGTTTGCATGAGAAACTGTTCTTTTTGGTGGGTGTTGGCCCGCTGCGCTCAGAAAAAACGGCCGAATTCATGCGCAGTAAAGTGCCCGGCGTTCACATCCCGGACGAGATCGTAGAGCGGCTGCGCAAAACGCCCAAAGAGAAAAAACTGGAAGAAGGCAAGAAAATTTGCGTCGAAATCATCCAGCAGGTACGCGAAATTGAGGGCGTCTCTGGCGTACACGTAATGGCGTACCGGCAAGAAGAGCTGGTCGCCGAAATTATTCAAGAAGCGGGCCTGTTGCCCCGGCCCATGCAAGTGGGGTTTGACGGCGGGCAGGAGAAGGCGCGATTACGCACGAAGCGTGAACGGTAATCGGTGGTCGGTAAACGGATTACGGATCACCGATTACCGATAACGGATTACCGAATACCGACAAAGAGGAAAAGTATGGAAACCATCATTAGTTCAAAAACAAAAACTGTGCTGATTGGGCCGGAACGGCCGTTTACCATCATTGGCGAGCGCATCAACCCCACCGGGCGCAAAGCCCTGGCCCGCGAAATGGCCGCCGACAACTACGACCGCGTCATCAGCGACGCCCTGGCCCAGGTGGCAGCCGGGGCACACATGCTGGACGTCAACGCCGGGATTCCCCTGGCCGACGAACCCGCCATCCTGGCCAAAGCGATCAAAATTGTGCAGTCCGTGGTGGAGGTGCCGCTCTCGATAGACTCCTCGATTGTGGCCGCGCTGGAAAGTGGATTGGCTGCTTACGAGGGCAAACCGCTGGTCAACTCCGTCACGGGTGAGGAGGAACGGTTGGAGGTGGTGCTGCCGCTGATCAAAAAGTATGGTGCGGCCGTTATTGGTATCTCCAACGACGAGACGGGCATTTCTGAAGACCCAGATGTGCGCTTTGCCGTCGCCAAAAAGATTGTGGAGCGAGCGATGGATCACGGCATCCCCCGCGAAGATGTACTCATCGATCCACTGGTGATGCCCATTGGCGCGATGCGCTACGCCGGGCGGCAGGTGTTTCGCATTGTCAACCGCTGCCTGACCGAGCTAAAGGTCAACACCTGCTGTGGTGCCAGCAACGTCAGCTTTGGCTTACCCAATCGCCCGCCGCTCAACGCCCACTTTTTGGCAATGGCCATCTCCCACGGCCTCACCTCGGCCATCACCAACCCAATTGAGCATGAAATTAAGCAGGGCATCATGGTGGCGGACGTGATGATGGGCAACGACGAGAATTGCATGGAGTGGATCAAGGCAAACCGCCCACCCGTAGAAGCAACAGCTGAAGCCGACAGCGGCCCGCGCCGTCGCCGCCGCCGCAACCGGGAGTAGCGTCAAGGTACACCTTGACTTTATTGACATTTGTCACTTGGCAACGGGCCAAAATATGGCACACTTAAGCAGCAATTTGTCAGACCATTTACGCTCATTAGCCTGACTTGCACACACTTTTGAGTCAAAATTTTAAGGAGTGAAACCACTATGCCCCATAAACTTACGAATTTGAAAACGGCCGTTCCCAGCGACATCGAAATCGCTCAGGAGGCCACCCCCCTGCCCATTACCCAGATTGCCAACGAAGTTGGGCTTCTGCCGGAAGAGCTGGTGCCTTACGGCGTAGACAAAGCCAAAGTCAAACTGTCCGTGCGCGACCGCCTGGCCGACCGACCCAACGGCAAATACATTGACGTGACCGCCATCACCCCCACCCCGCTGGGCGAAGGCAAAACCACCACCACCGTCGGCCTCAGCCAGGCATTGGGCGCGCACCTGGGCCAGAAAGTGTTCACCTGCATTCGCCAGCCCAGCCAAGGGCCAACCTTTGGCATCAAGGGCGGCGCGGCTGGTGGCGGCTACAGCCAGATTATCCCGATGGAAGATTTCAACCTGCACCTGACGGGCGACATCCACGCCATCACGGCGGCCAACAACCTGCTGGCGGCGGCGATTGACGTGCGCATGCATCACGAATCGTACCAGGATGACACGCGGCTCTTTAACGCCCTCTTCCCGGAAAACAAGGACGGCAGCCGCAAAATCTCCCCGGTGCAAATCAAGCGTCTGCAAAAATTGGGTATTGATAAAACCGACCCCAACGAGCTGACCGAAGCCGAAATCAGCAAATTTGTGCGGCTAGACATTGACCCCGACACCATCACCTGGCGGCGCGTGGTAGACACCAACGACCGCTTCCTGCGCGGCATCACCATCGGCCGTGGCCCGCAAGAAAAATTCGAGCGGGAAACTGGCTACGACATCACCGTGGCCAGCGAAATCATGGCGATTTTGGCCCTGACGACCGATCTGGCCGACATGCGCGAGCGGTTGGGCAGCATGGTCATCGGCCAGAGCAAAGCTGGCGACGCCATTACCGCCGACGACCTCGGCGTGGGCGGCGCACTGACCGTGCTCATGAAGGACGCCATCATGCCCACGCTGATGCAAACGCTGGAAGGCACCCCGGCGCTGGTCCATGCCGGCCCATTTGCCAACATCGCCCACGGCAACAGCTCCATCGTGGCCGACCAAATCGCCCTTAAGCTTGTGGGTCCCGACGGCTACGTCCTCACCGAATCCGGCTTTGGCGCGGACATCGGCATGGAGAAATTCTTCGACATCAAGTGCCGCTACAGCGGGCTGATCCCCAACGTGGTGGTGCTGGTAGCCACCATTCGCGCCTTGAAGATGCACGGCGGCGGTCCCAAAGTGGTGGCAGGCAAGCCGCTCGATCCGGCCTACACGGAAGAAAATCTGGAACTGCTGGAGAAGGGCTGCGTCAATATGGTGGCCCATATCCAAAACGCGCTGCGCTTTGGCATTCCGGTGGTGGTCGCCGTGAACAAGTTCAAAGATGACACGGCCAACGAGATTGCCCTGGTGCGCAAAATCGCCATGGAAGCAGGCGCGGAAGATGCGGTAATGTCTAACCATTGGGCCGAAGGTGGCAAAGGCTCGGTGGAGCTGGGCAAGGCAGTCATGGCCGCTTGCGAAAAGCCGAGCAATTTCAAATTCCTTTATCCGCTAGACATTTCGATCAAAGAGAAAATTGAGATCATCGCCAAAGAGATTTATGGGGCGGACGGCGTGGAATATTCAGAAAAAGCGGAAGAGCAGATCGCGGATTACAACCGGCTGGGCTTCGACAAGCTACCCATGTGCATGGCCAAAACGCACCTCAGCCTGAGCCACGACGCCAACCTGAAGGGTCGCCCGACCGGCTTCACGCTGCCAATTCGGGAGATTCGGGCCAGCGTAGGTGCGGGCTTCCTCTACCCGCTGGTCGGGACGATGAGCACGATGCCTGGGTTGCCAACACGGCCGTCTTTCTACGACGTTGACCTGGATTTGGAAACCGGCAAGGTGGTTGGGTTGTTCTAGTAGGGGTACCTCCCCGTGGGTACCCAATTCTGAGCAGACACACCTTTGGGCAGACACGGGGGTCTGCCCCTACCAAAAACGTTTTTTGTTTTGTTTCTCAAACAACACTGAGGTGGTTGTCATTCGATAGCAACTTCGTGCAGGAAGCGTAGAGCAAGGCAAGATTTTTACGCTAAAATTTAGAAGGAGGAGGCCACAACCAGCCTTCTCCTTTTTTCTTATGCGCACAAAACTCTTTCTCTTGTTCATTTGTCTGATTGGTTTGATTGGCTGCCTGCCTGTGCGGGAGCCGGTGGCGGTGACGCGCCCGGTGGTGGTGACGGAAATGCCGACGGAAGTTAGTGTGAGTACGGCCGTTCCCCCCACCCACACGCCACCACCCACAGCCACCCAAGCTACTGCCGCCACCGCAGCGCCAACAAACACGCCCCTGCCCACCAACACGCCAGAACCCGCCTGGCCCACGACCCCCATTTTGTTTGTGCGAGACGGCGCTTTGCAGCGCTGGCTGCCCCAAACCAACGAAGTTGAGCTGCTGGTTGACGGTGTCAACTACCCAATTTATGCGTCGGACATCGTCGTGTTTTTTCGAGAAACGAAACCGCAAGAAGAATATGCACTTATTGTTTTTCACATGCCTACGCGAACAGAAGTTGAACTGTTTAGGCAACCAGCAGGAGAAATCCCAAATATCCGAACTGGCGAAACCAGATATGTTCCACCAGGCACCCCAATTACTGTTTCAGAAAACGGCCGTTGGCTGGCTTATGTACTCCAAAATAAGGAGACCGAGACTTTCACCTTGTCCGTCCACGAAATCCAAACTTCGACTCAGGGAGTAGCACTCAGCCAGGTGATATTTTCCCGCGAATTGCCCATGCGCTTTAAATGGCCCTATGCTTTTTTAACCTGGCCAACGGCAAACGAATTGAGTTGGATGGAGCCCGATGGTATTTGGATCGCCAAATTAGATGAAATGCCCGTCACAAGTGAATTAGCGATTCTAGCCAGTACCAATATGGCCCGCGTTTATCCTATGGACCCGGCAAAACAAGACCAAGGGCCACAATGGGCAGCCACAACTTACATACCCTCTCGATGGTCACCAGACGGCCGTTTCCTTCTAGCAATAGAACGTTTTCCAAGCGAGGGTCAGAGTCATGTTTTTCAAATCATCGAACGTGGTTCCAACAATAAGTTCCAATTGCCCGATTCGGCAATTGGCGAATTAAGTGACAGAGCCTTGTGGCTTGATCAAACACGGGTTTTGCACTTTAGATTTAATGGGTTGGTAAGAATTTGGCAGATCCCTTTGGAAGGCGAATTTCTCCCCAAGTTGGAGAGCGAGTTTGAGGCGATTCCGGGCTACGAATACCTTGAAGCTGAGAACCTGCTTCCGTTACCAAACAATCATCTCCGGTTTAGTGATACATCGGGCCGCGGATTGTATGATCTGGATTTAGCAACGCAAAAAACGTTAATCATAGGTGACAGTTATACAGATCGACACCTTTGGTCACCAAGTGGACAGTATGCTCTTTGGATTAACTATTCCAATCAAGGTGAAGCTCAAGTGTTGCTGGATTTCCTGAATGGGGAACCACCTGTTGATATGACCCACATTTTTGGCACAAATTCCTGCTGCTGGTATTGGGAACCTGCCGGTTCGGAGTAGCTCTACTGGCCCACAGCGGTTAGCGGCACGGGGAGCGGGAAGGCAGTGTAGCCAATCCTTGTTGTCTAGCAAAAACTTACTCATAAAACGGCGGTGGCTCTGGGCCAGTACGCTTGGAACCAACCAGATAGCCAGAATGCACCCCGATGGCTTCCCCCGAATTTGCCCGGCGACGCTTAATTTCATCGGCCGAATCAGTATTCGTCCAACCTTGCATGAACAAATGGGTAGCGTTTATTTTTAAATTGGGGGTTTTGCTTTTAGCACCTGGGAAAATGAGTATGATTCAGCTCCAAATGGACAGTCCTCAAAAAAAGACCAGCCTCACCCTGCATGGCAAACCAGGGAGGCAATATGCATAACATCTGGCAGGTTGCCCGGCGCGAACTGAGCGCCCTTTTAACGCAGCCCCTGGCCTACGCCTTTGGCGCGACGCTGTTGGGGCTAACTGGCTTCATTTTTGCCTCGGAGCTGCCCGTCCACGCCGCCCAGCCCGGCGTGCTGCCGCTAGACGTGCAAAGCGTGCTTGGGCTGTTCAGCTTCCTCTACCTGTTGGCCATGCCTGCCCTCGCCACCCGCTTGCTATCCCAAAAGCGGCGCAGCGGGTCAGTTGAACTGGCGCTAGGCAACTTCCTGGCGGGCTGGTTGTTTTACTTGCTCACCGCCGCCCTCACCTTCATTTTTCCCCTCATTCTATTCATTTTTGGCAATCCCGACCCCGGCCCAATTTGGAGCGCCTACCTGGGCATGCTGCTTTACGGCGCGGCGCTGTTGGGTATTGACCTGCTGATTTCGGCGCTTAGCCCCAACCGGATTGTGGCTTACCTGGTGGCGCTAGGCATCAACCTCTCGCTGTACCTGCTGCCCGTTAGCGCACTGTCTCTGACCAGCCAGCAAAACAACTTTTTCCAGGGGGTGCTGCTGGCGCAGGATGGGCTCTATTTTGTGCTGGTAACGGCCGTTTCCCTCCACAGCACCACGCTCAGCCTCAAAAGCAAGCAGGGGCGGTTGGCCAGGGCAGATTGGGCAAAATTGGGGGGAACAACGGCCGTTTTCATCCTGCTCTACCTTTTTGCCGCCCAAAACCCCGGCTGGCGCTACGACAGCACCGCCAACAAAGCCCTCACCCCCCTGCCAGAAACCATCGCCCTGCTGCACAGCTTGGACGAACCGATTCACGTCATCGGGTTTTACACCGCCGAGATGGCCTTGCCGCAAAGCCAGGCGCAAGCCACTCTGCAAACAATGCAGGCGTACACCAACCAGCTCAGCTACGAATTTGCTAATCCCGACGACAATCCGCTGCTGGCCGAGCAGTACGCGCTTTCTTTTGCCGGGACGCTGGTTTTTACACGGGCAGACGGCCGTTTCGCCAAAGCATCCACCCTCACCGACCGGGCTTTGCACACCGCCCTGCTCCGTGCGCTCCATCCCACCGTGAAGACCGCCTACTTCCTCACCGGGCACGGCGAGCGGGATGGGCAAGATTTTGGGGCAGATGGGGTGGGAACGGCCGTTACCCTGCTGCAAGAATCCGGCTTCACCGTCCAATCGCTCAACTTGTCCACCACAGGGGACGTGCCCGCCGACGCCAGCGCCGTTTTCCTGATTGATCAGCAAGCGCCGCTGACCCCGTCTGAGCTAGACGCGCTGGTTCGCTACGTGGACGGCGGCGGCACGCTCTTCCTGGCCCGCGACGCGCTGGACACCGAAGGCCGCATCGCCGCCGAAACCGACGGGCTGCTTGGCTGGCTGCAAACCAGCTGGGGCATCACCCTGCGCAACGATCTGATCGTTGACGCCACGCTGGCCCAGTCGGGGCAAACCATCGGCCTCACCTTTGTGGGGACACAGTACGGCGATAGCCCCATCACCCAGGAATTGGCCCAGTATGGCACCATTTTCAACGTGGCGCGTTCGATTGAGACAAAGCAGGTGGGGATGGTAACGGCCGTTTCCCTCATCACCACCAGCGATCAGGCGTGGGGCGAAACGAACTTTGAGCAGATGGTTTCTGCCGGAGAAGTAGCCCCCGACGCTGAAGACGCCACGGGCAACCTCACCGTCGCCCTGAGCGCCCTCAACCCCACCAACGGCGCACGCCTCGTCGTCTTTGGCGACACCGATTTTGTGAGCAACAGCTTCATCCAGCAGGGCGGCAACAGCTTCCTGTTTGAGAACGCCGCCAACTGGCTGGTAGATGATCTCGTTTCGCTGCCGCTCACCACCCGCCAAGCCATCCCGCGCCAGGTGACGATACCCACAGGGCAGCTCAAACTGCTACAGCTGATCAGCATCTGTCTGGTGCCGGGTTTGCTGGCGCTGGCGGGGGTGTGGATGTGGGTTTCGCGCCGCCGCGTCGGGTGATAAGGTGCAGGGGTGCGGGAGCGAACGGGTGAGTAAGGAAGTGTCCATTTATGTGAAAGGCTTTACTTCCGCAACACCTCGCCGAATGCGGAATTTCATCGCCAGGTAGAGCGGAAAAGCAATGGGCCACAGGAAGCTGATGGCCAAAAACAAACCAACCGGCCCATAGGCAATACTTGATTTATACCGTCTCAGACCTATTCTGGAAGAGTCCCAAGCCGCCCACAAAGCGGTGCCAGGGAGCATCACAAAGAGAAGGCTGATCCCCGTAACGACAGACAGCGCTGTTTGGGTAATGAGCAGACCACCCGCAATCAAAACGGCCGTTTGCAATTCGCGCATGCGCCGTTTGGCAAAATAATCTAGCAGTTGAAGACCAACAAGCAAACACACAATGACAATAATTTGTGTTCTGAGGATTTCCATAAATCACCTCTGAAAACCGCGCAAAGAATGACTGAATAAAAGACAAGACGGCCGTTCCTGGGTGGAACGGCCGTTTCGCTTTCATCAACCCCGCACTTATCTCGCCATCCAAATCCCCAACAAACCGATATAAAACCGATACAAAACGCCAAACTCCCTTGTTTTGTAGCCTACCACCCCCTAACATGAAGGTACCTGCACTGCTGCCTACATCGTACCCCCAGCGATTCTTTCCGGCCTAATGAAGCAAACCACAGAACATAGTTTGAAAAACGGCAAACAATATCTCTGTGGTTTGCTCAAATAAAAAGGAGGTGTTCATCGCGGCATTCACAAATCATTGACAACTTTTTGCTAAACAATCCTGGAAGAAAACCCCGAATAACCGAATTCAATACAAAGGAGAATCTTTTATGCAATTCCAAAATTCAGTAACAGTTGGAAAAAAGTGGCGGCTCTTGTCTTTGCTGCTGCTGAGCTTTTTAGCGGCGTTTGTGTTCGTTAGCACGGCTAGCGCAGAGGGTGTGTCTCGCCGAATTACGGCCACGGGCTATTTTTTGGGCGAAGAACCTTGCGATGCCCCTATCACCAATGCAGATGGCGACAGCGCCGATTTGAGCCTTGATTTTGTGGGCGATCTGGACGGCTGTCTGTACATTTTCGTCGAATCTTTTACCTGCTCTTCTAATGGGGTTTACGTGGAAGAAGGCGGGGAAATCTACGTAGGAAGCGGCGCACCTGGCGATGATGGCACGTTTGAAACCACCTACCGTTTTGTGGCCCACTTTGCCAGTGAGGAGGATTGCAACGCGTTCAACAACCAGCTAAGCGGCCGTTGTCAACATCCCATTGTTGCGGGTAGCGGCACAGGGGATTATCGCGGCGTTTCCGGCAAGTTCCAAATGACCGATAACGTTGAAGAGCTAACGACAAACCTCACCGGGCTGCTTCATTTCTTTGATAACACTCGCTAAAGGTTTAATTCACCCACTGGTAGGGGCAGGTCTGAGACCTGCCCCTACACTCGATTGAACTCTAGTTTTCGTAAAATCCTACTCTCGCAAGCAACCTTTAATTGCAGCGCAAGCCGCCAGCCCATGCAAAATCAACAAACCATATCTCTAATCATCCAACTTTTCCGCCCGGTACCAGTGACCGCCAATTGGGTGAATGAGCGCAAGCCAAGTATCGTACCCATCGACACGACCTGAGGCATCTCGCGTGAAGACAACAATACTGCCATCTCCAAGAAAGACAAATTCTGATGCACCAGTTGGTACTAAAATAAACGTTTCGCTTGTCTGTTCAATAAATACTTTTAATGTGCCATCCTCAATATAGTAATATAAGTCGAATTCCCAAGGTCCCTCCAGATAATGCCCTTCATATTCAGCCAGAACAAATGGATCGACAGGGTAGACCTCTTCTGATTCAATGAAGAGTGAATAATCACCTTCAAACGCATCCAAAAAGCTACGCGCCTGAATTTGGTAAACGCCATCTTCAGGGAGCACCACAGCATTAATTCGGGCGTCAGATAATGTTGCACCGTCTTCGTTTGAGCTATCATTCCCCCGGCCAAGCAATGATCCGTTAGGGGCAGTGATGATTAGCAACGGATCAAGTAAACCTGCATCATACCAATCAAATATCGATCCAATACTATCGTGCGAAGGATTATCAGCCTGCATGTGAAGGTTAAGCATCTCGCCTGCCTGTCCCTCATAAAGCCAGATATCGAACTGATCCCGCACCAGGCTGCCTCGATTCTCGCCTACAACTGCTTCATATTCAGGATATATAGGCGGTGACAAATCCAGAGGAGCGGCAGTTGGAGACGACTCATTTGCGTTAGACACGGTCTGAATGGATGCTGTCGTTTCTTGCACGATGTTTATTAAATCGGCCGTTGTTGCCTGTGCAATATCTCCTTCACACAAAGGCAAAATACGGTATGTTTCCCTTTCTAAACAGCTCAATTCGCGGAGGTATCTGTTTTCTTGCAGCCAGGAAATTAGCTCCGCTGGCGATGGTTCTCCCAATTGCCATTTGATTATTGAGCCATCCAAAGAAGCAGACAAAGCTGTCTGGCCATCAGGGCTTAACACCACCCAAAATCCTTTCGAAGCAAAATGGCGAATTATATTTCCTGTTGACATATCCCAAACATAAATACCGCCCTCAGGATCAATTGACACAAATGTTTGCTGGTTTGGGCTTATATCCACATTTGTTATGCGGGTAAGATGGCCAATAAACTGCTTAACAGATACGCCAGTTTCCAAATCCCAGAGAAAAATGTCTGAATAATCTGTTGATAGTAACTGCGATCCATCACTGCTAAAGCTCAATGCAGATGCACCAAGCGCAAAATAGTTTATATTTCCAGTCAGGCTACTCAACCGTTTAATCTGTTGGCCCGTAGCTAAATCCCAAATAATGACGCTGCCATCCCAGGCTGCTGTGGCTGCCATTTGGTCACCAGGGAAAAAGGCCACATCATCAATGCCTCTACCCTCCGTATGGCCAGCCAATCGTTGTAAAATATTGCCTGTTTGCAAATCCCAATAAATGACCTGGTTGTCTATTGAAACTGAAAGCGCGTAGTTACCATCACTGCTAATATCTACCGCTGTGACCCCTCCTGAATGAGCCTCCAGGCGCATGAGTTGGCTACCACTGCTTAAATCCCACAAAGTCAAGCTACCATCAGTTGAAGCAGTTAAAGCTCCCTGGCTGTCAGGAGTAAAGACAATATCATTGATGCCTTCATCATCTCCAAAGAATTGGTCTAGCAATTCTCCCGTTTCGTAATTCCATAGCGTCAACCCATTTGATGATCGCGCAGTTAGATCCTGATCTAACCAGCTAGACGGGTAGGAAAGTTTACTACCTGTACCAGATAGTGCGTAAAGCCCGTCTGGGCTAATAGCTAAACTGGTACCGGCTGTATAATTTTCCTGAGAGTCGGTTGCCCATTGATCGAGTTGCCAATTGCTGGTCAAATCCCATATTGTAACGGTTCCATCTACTGCAGTGGAAACCACCTCTTCATTGTTAATAAATGTCGCCCCCCAACTTTGCCCCACGTATCCATAAAACTGTTCTAAAATGCTGCCTGTAGCCAAATCCCACCAAATAACTAGCCCCCCTTCCCCACTGGAAAGAGCCGTTCGCCCATTTGGGCTAAAGGATACGGTGAGCGCTCT
Organism: Ardenticatenaceae bacterium; assembly: GCA_020634455.1. GTDB lineage: Bacteria > Chloroflexota > Anaerolineae > Promineifilales > Promineifilaceae > Leptofilum. Next base: position 1,542,592 of record JACKBQ010000002.1, read on the forward strand.
CCCTTCATGTCCTTTCAGTTGATGAATAAGTTCGCCTGTTTCCAAATTATATAAACGAACAATATTATCCTGATAAGCGGCCAAACCATACTTTCCATCAGGACTAACATCTACGCCATTTACATCGGCTACACTGTCACCCAAATATCGGATGACTTCTTGCGTCTCAATATTCCACAGGATGAGCGGGTGTTCATTATTCAAATTATTGCTACCCGCACCGACTAATGCCATACGCCCATCTGGACTTAGTGCCAATCGACGAATCCCCTGCTGATTGCCCTCTTCATTTGCCCCAAATTGGCTAATTTCTTCACCTGAATTTAAATCCCAAAGGACAAGCTCACTAAAATCAGACAAGTTATTGATACCAAGTACCGCTTGGCTGCCGTCCGGCATAAAGGCTACATCTCTAACATACCCGGTGTTTCCCTTTAATTGATGGACAATTTCCCCACTCTCAAAGTCCCACAGAATAGCGGAGCGATCATATGAGCCGGATAAGATAAAACGATCGTCTGGGCTAAAAGCAGCCGTAAAAACCTGCCCGGTATGCCCAACAAATTCTTTGACAATTTCGCCACTGTCTACGTCCCAAACTACAACGGTTCCATCTAACGCCCCTGAAACAAGATAGCTACCATCATGACTCACATTGATTTCTAAAAGCTCTTGTCCATAATCGATCCGTTGTTTAGCGCCTGGGGCATATGCAAGATCAACTAACGTCCGCCAGGACGCTAATGGTGGGTTGTCAATACCGTTCGCTGCCAGGGCAAGCAGTACTCCTAACTCTCGGTTACCTTCATCAAACACCTGCCTGGCATTGGCCGCCAAAGAGAGGCTGTACGACTCCAAAGCATTCCGTTCGCTTGCCTGAGCCAATTCCAACTGCTCGCCAGCCACAGCTTCGGCCGTGGCCCGGAAATCGGCTTCCGTTTGTGCCGCCGCACGCTCGGTTTCCGCTTCAGCTTCGCGCGTTGCGGCTAAACTTGCGTTCGTTATGGCATCAGCCTCATTCGTGGCCGCAAGGTTCAGGTTGGTCAATGCTTCGGCCGCGCGGGACGCGGCCAAATTTGCATTATTGTTGGAGGAGTTGGCAAAGCTGGTAGCCAGCACGGCCAAAATCGCCGCCACAATCAATGCCCCCGTCAAAAACAAGGCTCGCTGACGCAAAGAGCGGGCAGATTGCGCCTGCTCCTCGGCTCGCTGGCTTTGTTCTTGGGCCAACTGCTGGGCCGTTTCCAGCTCCCGCTGGCGGCGGGCTTCTTCGGCGGCATGGCGTTCGTCCCGCGCGGCAATGCTGGTTTGCAAATAATGCTGCTCGTCTAGCGTCAGCGCCACGGTGGTAGCCTCGGCCCACGCTTCAAAGCTGGTCAGGCGGCTGCCGCGCAGCAGGTAGCTGCCGTCCTGATCGTTGTCGTGCCACTGCCGGGCTGCTTGGGCCAGCAAACGCTGCCGCCGCACATCTTCACGGCTTTCTTGCAGCCAGTTACGCAGGCGAGGCCACTCACGCAGCAGCGCCTCATGCGCCACCTCCACCGTTGGCCCGCGCGTAATCGAATCGTGGTCAAAGGTGAGCAAGCGGCGCCTGCCGTATTCGGTAATCGGTGTTCGGTAGTCAGTAATCGGTAATCGGGGTTCGGTAATCGGTTCACTGTTTACCGATAACCGTTCACCGTTCACCGACAACGCTTCCAGTTCGGTCAACGGCACACGGCGACGGGTATCTTCCACACCTTCACCCAGCGTCACCAAACGCAAAAAGAGCTGGCGGGTGGCAGCTTGTTCTGCCGCAGAAAGCTGGTTGAAGATTTCGTCGGCGCGGCTGGCTAATGCGCCGGTTACGCCGCCCGTTGCCCGGTATTCTTCCAGCTTAATGACCTGGCCTTGGCGCTGGGCAAATAGTTCCGTGAGGGCATATTGCAACAGCGGCAGCATCCCCGGTTGGCTGCCCACATCCTGGATAATCGTGGCGACCAGCTCTGGAGACAGACTCATGCCCAAATTTTCTACGGGCTGGGCAATGGCGCGGGTCAGTTCATCGGGAGTTAGCGGCAGGATGAGGGCCAGCCGCTGCTGGAGCAGTTCGCCAAAGTCTACATATTGCAACGGCCGATCTGTGAAATCGGCTCGCAAAGTCAGGATAATGCGTAAACGGGAGCGGGGGTCGAGAACGGCCGTTACCAATCCCTGCAAAAACTGCTCCCGTACCGCCTCCTCTTCAACCAGGGTAAACAGCTCCTCAAACTGGTCAATCAACAGCACCAGTTCGGTGGCGTCATCGTTGGGCAGGCAGCGGTGGACGGCACGGAGCAAACCGCGCGACCCCTCCTGGAGCTGCGTCAGCAGGCTGTCTGGCGGATTGACGGCAATGCGCAGCAGCGCCGCTTCCAACTCCTCCCACGGCTGGCTGCCCGGCGTCATGTCCACAATGAACCAATCGTCGGAACCAGGCAGGCCGCCCCGGCGCAGGGCAGGCAGCAGCCCCGCCTTCACCAACGATGATTTGCCGCTGCCGCTGGGCCCAACCACCGCCACAAATCGCTCCAGGTCGCTGCCATCGGACAGCTTGCTCAACAGCTCCTGCACCAGCGTTTCGCGGCCAAAAAAGTTGTCGGCGTCCGATTCGGTGAACGCCTGCAAGCCTCGGTACGGATTCTCCAGAGCGGCAATTTCCTGGGGCGTTAGCGGCAGCGGCGCTGCGTCCAAATCGGATACTGGCACATCCAATTCCAGCATTGTGGGAGCCAGCACCATTTCTAACTGTGCCAGCAAGCCGCTCATGTCCGGGAAACGGTCGCCAGGCTCTTTGGCCGTAGCGCGGTTGATCAATGCTTCTAAAGCGGGTGGCAAACTGGGGCTTAGATTGAGCAATGAAGGGACTGGCTCATTCAAATGCTGCTGCAAAAAGGCAAGTGGGGTTGGGCCGGGGAACGCTTTGCGGCCGGTGAGCATCTCGAACAAAAGTAAGCCGAAGCAGTAGATGTCGCTAGACGGCCGTATCGGTTCATTTTGAATTTGCTCGGGTGAAATATAGGCGGGCGAGCCAATGAGCGCCCCATTTTCAGTGAGATTAGCATCCCCCACCAAATCCAGGCTTTTGGCAATGCCAAAATCGCCCAGATACGCATTTTGCGCCTCATCCAGCAGCACGTTGGCCGGCTTGATGTCCCGGTGAATCACGTTGTTGGCATGGGCGACGGCCAGCGCCGTACCCACCTGCCGCACCATCCGGTGAAAAACATCCAGCGGCAGCGGGCCATTGGCCAACAGCTTGTCCAAACTGCCCGCCCGCAGCAGCCGCATGATCAGGTACGCCGCATTCGGCTCCCGCCAATAATCATACAGGGGCACAATGTGGGGATGCTCCAGCCGGGCCACCAAATGCGCCTCTGCCTCAAAGCGGCGAATAAACGTAGGATGGTTGGCATAACGCGGCAAGATAATCTTCACCGCTACGTCTCGCTGCACCGAAGGCTGCACGGCCCGGTACACCACGCCAAAGCCGCCAGACCCAATCAGCTCGCCAAGCTGGAACCCTTTCACTGCCCGGCCGCTCAAATCATCCAGACCAATTTCGGCCGCCGAAGGTGACGGTGTGGGAATGGGTGTGGGTTTGCTTTCCTGCCGCGCCAGCCGGATGAAGGCTAGCTGTTCACCCTCTGGAATATCCAAAGCCAGGGCCAATAACTCTGCCAGTTGCACAGACGGCCGTAAACTGTCCCCCTCCAGCTTGCGAATGGTAATTGGGGCACAGCCCGCCCGCCGCGCCAGCTCAGCCTGCGTCAAGCCAAGCAGAGACCGCCGTTCGCGTAAAATCTCCCCGAAAGTTGGTGCTTGCGTCATCAGCTTTTTTCCTCATGGATTGAATCTGTTTCGCTGCTAAGATTTTGGCTGCGTTGAGAAACCTGGTACTTATTCTGCTATTTTACAATAACTAAAACCTATTGAAAACAAAAGCATCGCTTATTTTTGAGCTTGTATCTGTTTTGTATCGCCTCAAAAGCCGTCAAAAATTAATTTCTCCTCAATTTGTGCCAGCTTCGCCTCTTGGCTTCTATAATCAAGCGCAAATCACCTGCAAAGGAGCAACCGATGAAACGACTTTGGACTTTTTTACTGTTTTTGTGTGGAACGGCCGTTTTCCTCCTAGCCTGCACCGATAACCAGGCAGCCGAAGCCGTGGTACCCACCGAACCGCCCCAGCCGACTGCTGATGTCACTCCCACGGAAACGGCCGTTGTGCTAGGGCTGACGCAAATCGGCCAGACAGGGCGACCGCAGCTGCTCAATGCCTACGCCAGTTGGTGATCTACCTGACGCGCGAATGCGCCTATCGTGAATAGGCTAGAACGTGAATTTGGGGATGAAATTGAGTTTTTTGTGTTAAATGTGGATCTGGTTGAAGCGCGGCGCTACATGGATGCGTACGCCATCCGCAGCCGCTCAACCTACGTGCTGCTGGACGGAGCTGGTGAAGAAGTCATGCGCTGGAGCGGACCACTCGATGAAAGCCTGGTAGCGGCTGAGTTGGCTAATTTTCTGGAAAATGGAGAATAAAAGACATTATCGAAATTAACGTTATGTCAAAAAATCATCCACAGATTACACAGATTTCGCAGATTAATGGCTAAAAATCTGTGTAATCTGTGGATCAGTTCTTATTTCCAAATATTGTCTAATGATTGAAGGTATGGGACGGCCGTTTGCAAACGGCCGTCCCGTTGCTTTTTTATTCCGTGGTCGTTATCACATCGTGCGCTGGCACAATGATTTTGTCTGCGGCCAACAATGGCCCTGGGTTTACTCGCTGAAGAATAACGGCCGTTGTGCCAAATCGTTCGGCCAAGCCAAACCAGGTATCACCAAAAGCGACCGTGTATTCAGCCACACACGGCGTGCCATGCGCTTCGCCCAGGCTGCCTACATTGGGTATCGTAAGCATCATACCGGGCAGCAGCCAATTGGGGTTTGCTAACTGCGGATTAGCCTGGAGAACGGCCGTATATTCCGTGCCATAACAACGTGCAATCTGCACCAGCCAATCCCCCGCCTGAACCTGATGCTGTACGGTGGAACCGGGTTGCAGAACGGCCGTGTTCCCCGGTTCGGCCACCGGTACTTCAACTACTTCTACCACCACTTCTTCAGCGACTTCAGGTTCTGCCGCTTCAACCACTGGCTCAGCAATCTCACTTTCAGTCGGTACAGATCCTTCTAAAATCTCAATTGGCTGGTCGTTAGCACCTTCACCTGCGGGATCATTAACAGTTAGGGGGGCAACGGGCGCCGATGGCTGTGGCTCCTCCTGCTGGCAGCTCCCCAAAAACATGCCAAACCCAATAAGTAAAACAAGCAAATATCTGGACTTTATCATTTTCTCCTCCAAAAAGTATCCACACCAATTGCCAGGCAACAGGTGCAAACCAAAAAATTATTACCTTTTACGCCACGCCATGTAAAGCAAGGACTGGTTGAGCAAACCTCACAGAAATTTCCAATTGGTTTTCAAAGGATTTTCTGCGATTGGCTAAACTGACTTGATCGTCAGGAATTCTCTTTCGAGGAATGGGAAGTTCAGAATGAGATCATATCTTATCCAAAAAACGGAAAAGACCAAATTTCAAAACACATACCGCGATAGTTCATGGTAAGAAAACCATAAGACACGCTGTAAGGATGCGATCATACTATGAGCATCAGGAAAGCACTGTAGACCGATCATCACTGGGGTATATAAAGAATGACACCTGTAGCAACCAAGTCCACAATCAAGCAAGTCACGCAGAAAAGCATCAGCATTACACGTCTGCCCGCCATGCAGCGCAATGCCCAACAGTCCAATCGGCGGCTGAAAGCCTTACTCGATTATGCAATTGTCATTCCAACTTTGCTGCTCATTTGGCCACTGTTTTTAATTTTGGCCATTGCCGTTAAGCTGGATTCCCCTGGGCCAATTATTCACCGTCGGCGTGTTTTGGGACGAGACGGCCGTATCTTCGATGCCTTCAAATTCCGCACCATGTATGTAAACGGCGATGAAATTTTGGCACAGTATCCCAAACTCAAAGCGGAACTGAACCAAAACTACAAGCTAAAGTGCGACCCGCGCGTAACCCGTGTTGGCACCTTCTTGCGCAAGTTCAGCCTGGATGAGCTGCCCCAACTGTTTAACGTTCTGGCTCAAGACATGTCCATTATTGGCCCACGTATCATTGCACCAGATGAAATTACCAAGTACGGGCAATGGGGTCCAACCTTACTCACTGTTATGCCTGGGCTCACCGGTTTGTGGCAAGTAAGCGGCCGTTCTAACACCTCTTACGATGACCGCGTAAAACTCGACATGCAATACATTGATGACTGGTCAATCTTCCTGGACATCAAAATTTTGTTCAAAACCATCCCCGCCGTTATGAAAGGTGATGGCGCATATTAAAGATTTCCAAATTCCCTGATTCCTCCCCCCAACCTGAAAACCTCCGCGCTGCGGAGGTTTTCATTTTCCAAATAAAAAGGCGCTCCACAATGGGAGCGCCTTTTTTGTTTACACGGAGACAATACCCCGAGGTGATACCGCAAAGATTAGCGCGTACGCTGTGCTTTGCGTTGCCGACGAACCGCTTTTTTCTTCTCAATGCGATCTAATTCGCTCTTGGAAACAAACCAGCGCTTACGACGCACGTCTGCCAGAACTTTGCTCTTGATCACCGCTTTGTTAAAGCGACGCAATAGCTGTTCTTGCGATTCGTTTGAACGTAAATCAACTTTTGGCAGTGTTCTCACCCCCTTTTTGGGATAATTTCATTCAATCAATGATTTTGTGTGGCAATCACCACACCATCCATAAGTTTATCCACTCATAGAAATTTCGCAAACAAAATGCCGAAATTAGCCCATAATTGATGCCCTATAGCGCTAAAAAATCCCGACCTTGCAATCGTTCATCAATCTTTTGCCAGATTTGATCCAGATGCGCCTCGTATTGCACATAGTTCAAGTTGTTAGTGTCAATTGTCAGAACCGCGCTTCTCGAAAAGCTAGTCGCCCAAGTATCGTAAAGTTCGTTTAGCTGCACCAGGTACGACTCGGCAATATTTTGCTCATAATCGCGGCCTCGGTGGGCAATTCGCTGTTGTAAGGTAGGGACAGATGCTTTCAGGTAGATTACCAAATGCGGCGGTGTCAGTACGGTAGCAAGCGTTTGGTACAGATCAAAATAGCACGTCCAGTCGCGGTGGCTCATGTTGCCTTGCATATACAAGTTTCTTGCAAAAATCTCAGCATCTTCATACACGCTGCGGTCTTGAATGATCGCATTTTGCCGTTGAAGCAGATGATGGTGCTGCCGCAGCCGTCGGGAGAGAAAAAACACCTGCGAATTAAAACTCCAGCGGGTCATATCATGGTAAAAATCAGCCAGATATGGATTTTCCTCGAAAGCTTCATAGACTGGTTCCCAACCGGTGCGTTCAGCTAACAATTTGACAAGCGTAGATTTGCCTACGCCGATGTTGCCTGCGATGGTAATAAAATATTTGGGCATTGATAATTCCTTTTTAGTGTACGGCCGTTTCCTATTCCCACTCTTATCTATCCCCACGGTACAGCCAATCCTTGCCGCGTCAGGTAGCGGGTTACGGCCGTTTCTAATTCAATTTCCCCAGCCACAACCGCCTCATAATACTCCGCCAGCCAGGGATAAACCACGCCAGTCGCCTGTTCCCATTCATGAAACACCAGCCAGCCCACTGGCCCTGCTTCTGCCAAAAAACCAGATGTGGCATACTGCTGCCGGGTTTGACCACGATCATACGCCAGGCGCACAATATTAGCTGCCCAACTTCTTTGCTGCCATGTGATTTGGGCATAGCTGGCCCGCCAATCCCCGCCGATCGGCGTCCCAACAGAGCCGCTATTCACCACCAAGGTTTGTCTTACCTGGCGCACAAAAGGCAGATGGATGTGTGCAGTGGCAAAAACAGCCGGGGGCGTACCAAGCCGCCCTTGCACTTTTGCTACCTCGGCATTGGGCCAAATGCCATCTCGATTGTGCTTCATGGAGGCATGTCGCAAACGGAGTTCCGTACCATCGGGGGCAAAGAGACTCAATCCATCTGCCAACTTGGCCAGGGCAGTCACGTCCCGCTGATGCTGCAAAAACGTCCAGTAAGACATGTAATTTATGGAAAAAATACGGCCGTTTTGTGCAACTGTCCCTTTATTTTGGTGCTCAATGAGGTAATCCTCATGGTTGCCTTTGAGCAAATGCCAACCGGGCTGCCGCTGCACAAACTGCCATGCCGCCATTGACGCTGGCCCACGATTCACCGTATCGCCGTTTACCACAACCTGATCAGGTTGCCATCTGGTTAAATGCTCCATCACTGCATGCAAGGCTGGCACATTGCCATGAATGTCTGAGAGGATGGCAATTTTCATAGGCGAATTGTACTCGTTTTCAGGAGAGGAGAAAGTAGCAGAAGACAAGCCCTGTATACAAAAAACCAGCCGTTGTGGAAAGGATAACTAGCCGTTCTGAGCGGGGCGTTTCGGACGAGCGCAAAAAACGGTGCAGCAATGCGGGTAAGCCAATGACGCCAAACGGCAACAAAAACCAGGGGATGGTGCCGCTTAGTATTGAAATGAGAGCGATTAGCAGGCAAACGGCCGTTGCCCCTCGTAATAGTTTAATCACCCGTTCCCGCCCAAGCTCAGTAGCAAACGTACTACCTGCCTCCAAATCAACCTCAAAGTCTCGCGCTTGCTGCTCTAGCTGCGCCGTAAGCGAGGCTAGAAAAAGAATGGCCAACACAACCCAATCCAGCACACCCCAAGCTGCCTGAATGAGCACCAGGCAAACCAGATATGGAAACGTTTGGACAAACAGTGCGTGGGTCAAAATATCGAAGCCAGGACGCATTTTTAAGCGCAGCGGCGGCGCAGAATAAGCCCAAGCCACAAAACAACTCACTCCCCAAAACAACCAGCCTGGCCAGCCAAACTGGGCATACCCCCAAGCCACCAGGCTCAACAATACGGCCGTAAAAAGCCAAAGCTGCCAGCCAGGTACAGACCGCTGCACAAAAAAATTTCGCGCCGCTTTTTGTGGCTCCAACGCATCAAACGGGGCATCGTAATAATCGTTCAGGGCAAAAGCAAACCAGTAGCCAACGCCAATCGCCAGGACAAGCACGGCCGTTTCCCACCGAATCGCATCATGAATCAATAGCGGCAAAGCAGCGATAACCAGCGCCACTTGCCACGCATCCATATGATTTTTAGCCAGCTTAAAATATCCGTTTTTATGAGAGAAAAGCGTTTGTTTGAATTCTTGAGCCATAAACAACGATGTTAGGATTTTGCTGGCTCAACGCACCGCAAAGCCGTTAAGACCAGATTAGCTTTCTAACGGCGGTAACAGTTCATTCACCGTTTTTAGCAATGTATCAGGCATTACCGGCTGAGGCAAATATCTATTGGCCCCCGCAGCCAACCCATCGCGTATGCTTCCCCTGTCGGCTCTGGCGCTCACCATGATGATGGGTAATTCGGCCGTTTTGGGATTTTGCCGCACCTTTTCACACACGGCAAATCCATCCATTTGCGGCATCATCACATCCAATGTCATTAAATCCGGCACCCCATCATCCAACGACAACAGTGCTTCCGCGCCATCCGCAGCTTCGTTTACACCAAAACCAGCACGCTCTAAAATCAAGCGCAATAACTGTCGCTTCAATGGATCATCGTCAACTACTAATACTGAATATCCCATGGTCATCTACCTTTGTCGAAAAACACGATTAAAGAACAATTACAACCAAATTAACATAACAAATAAATTAAGTTATTGACCAGGATTTTGTACGGCACGCTAATCCTTATTGTGTGCTGACGATGTTCCAAACGCAGCAGAATGAGGCTATTATATAAAATTTGTATAAATTTTCATAGGGCTTACGCAATATACTCACACAATTTCAATGCGCGAGCCAACGGCCGTTTTCACCACTTCAATCCGATTCGGGAAAGCATCCCGCAGTTCATCAATGTGGGTGATGATTAAAATGCGCTTGAAATCGTCCTGGATGGTGTTGATCGCTTCTACCAGACGCTGACGGCCGTTCGGGTCCTGGCTGCCAAAGCCTTCATCAATCACCAACGTTTGCAGCCGTGCCCCAGCCCGCTTGGCCAAAAGCTGTGACAGCGCCAGCCGGATGGCAAAATTGACCCGGAACTGCTCGCCGCCACTATAATTGTCGTACGGCCGTTCCCCCGCATGGTCTCGAATGCGAATGTCCAGCGTCTCGGCCAGGCCATCCCGGCTTTTTAGCTCGCGCTGTGTGGCAAAGGTCACGGTCATCTCGCCGCCCGTCAAGCGGTCTAGCAACTCATTGGCCCGCTCTTCAATTTCTGGCAGCGCTTGCTCGATAAGCAGCGCCTGCACGCCGCTTTTGCCGCACGCTTTTTCTAGCAGCTTAAGCCGCTGAATTTGTTGGGTAACGGCCGTTCTGTTTTCCCCCAACTCAGCTTTGCGCTGCCGCTGATCGCCCAGCACCTCCAGCCGATTTTGGGCCACCGCCACCTTTTGGTTAGCCTCGATTTGCTCCTCGCGCAGGGCAAACGCCTCGTTTTCCACACCGCGCAGGTCACCGCAGTCAGCTTCCATTTGGGCGAGTTCAGCAACGGCCGTTTCCTGCTGCTGCGTTAGTTCTGCCAAAGCACCTTCCTGCTCGGCGACGCGCTGGCTGCCTTCGGCCAAAGCATCCTCCAGCGGCTTGACGGCCGCTTCTGCCTGTCGCAAAAGCTGGTACTTTTCCGGCACCTCGGCCAACGCCTGCCGTGCCGTGCGAGCTTGGGCGTGGGCGTCAGCGTCATAATCCAGCTCTGCCAGCTTCGCCGCCAATTCAGCCAGCGCCACCCGCGCCTCAGCGGCAAAATCATCGTTTTCTAGCTGCTGCTGCACCGTTGCCAAGGTTTCCTGGCCCGATTCGGCCCAGTCGGTCATGAAGCGATTCAGTTCAGCCAGGCGAGCTTCATCGTTGGCCAGACGCTGCTCCAGCTGGCGGCGTTCGGTTTCCAGGGCGGGTTTGGCTTGAACGGCCGTTCCCAAACCCACTACCCGCGCCCGCAGTTCCGCCAAATCATCCGTCGCCAGCGCCACTTCCAGTTCAGCCAGACGGCTCGCCTCGCCTGCTTCCCACTCCGCCAGTTGCTGGCTAATTTCATCCAGGCGAGCCTGCGCCTGCGCCTGTCGCGTCTGCTGCGTTTGCAGCGATTTTTCTAGCTGCGGTCGCTGCCCCAGCGATCGACCCATTTCGGTAATTTGGCGGGTCAATGTTTCGATGGCCTGGGTGTTGCTGCGGAACTGGTCGCCCATGCCGCCGCCCTCGCTGCGCAGTTCAGCCACCACTTTTGCCCGGTGGTCGGCGGTGAGTTCCTGGCCGCAGAACGGGCAGCGACTGCCTGTTTCGGCTTCCAATTTGTTAATGCGCTCCTGAAGCCGGTTCATCTGCTCTCGAAGCGTCTCTTTGCTATTTTCCAGACCCGCTTTTTCGACGAGGGCGCTGTTGTGCGCCTGCTCTTTTTCACCAAGATCGGTCAATTGGGCGGTAAGCTGGCTGATTTGCTGCTGGGCGATTTGGGCGTTTTGGGCAACGGCCGTTTCTTCCTCCCGCAGCCCAGCCATCCGTTTGGCCCAATTTTGCAGCCGGTTTAGCTCCCGCGTTTGCGCCTCGCGCTCGCTCTCCCGTTTTTGCAGCGTGTTGCGCAGTTGGTGCCACTCCGCCTCCTGTATACTGAGTGCTTCCAGCCTGGTTTCCAGCGCGGCCAACGCTGCTTTGGCGCTGGTTAATGCTTCTTCAAGTTTTTGCTGCTCGTCGGCAGCGGCGGCGGCGCGGCTGGCCTGGGTTTGCAGCGCTTCTAGCTGCTGGGTCAGGCGGGATTTTTGTTCGGCGATGGTGAGATCGTACGGCCGTTTCTTCTGTTCCAACTGGTTAAACTCGTCCGCCCGCGCCTGCCAGCTCTGGAAAAGCGCATCCGCTTCTTGCCAAGATTGGTACTGGGCGGTGATTTCCTCGGCTTCATCCAAAATGGTAGCGTAGCCGTCCCGCTCTTGCTGCCGCTGGGTCTGGCTGCGCTGGAGGCTCTCCAACTGGGCTTTGGCCCGGTTCAGGTTGGTGGCCAGGGTTTGCACGAGCTGTTTGTGTTGTTTTACGGCCGTTTCCACCCGGCGCAGCTGCTGCAACAATTTTTCTTTGTCGTTCAGACGCTCGGTGATGGTTTCAAGGCTGGATTGGGCTTCGGCAACGGCCGTTTGCCGCGCCGCCTCTTGTTCCAGTTCCAAATCAATCTCTTTAATTTGATGATCCAGAAAATCCAGCTTGCCTTCTTCTTCTTTGCGGCGACTGGCTGCCAGCTCGCGGTACTGCTCCCACACGCTCACACCCAGCAAATCGGCCAAAATCTCCTTGCGCCGGTTGGGCGTCTTGGTGGTGAACTCATCCGCCTTGCCTTGCAGCAAAAAGCTGGCGTTGATGAACGTGTCGTAATTCATCCGCAGCAAACTTTCGATGGCCGCCTGGGTATCGCGCAATTTGCCCTCGGTCAGCGTTTTCCACCCGTTTTCCCCACCAATTTGCAGATCGAGCTGGGTGGTTTTGCCTTTGCGCTTGCTGCGGGTCACTTTGTACAGCGTGCCTTCCAGCTCAAATTCCAGACTCACCTCAGCCCCTTTGTCGTCCAAAACCGAGAGGCGGTTCACCAGATCGTCATCGCTGCGGCTGCGGCTCTGGCCAAACAGCGCCCAGGTAATGCTGTCCAGAATAGAGGATTTACCCGCACCGTTGGCCCCGGAAATACAGGCTAGATGAAGACCGGTGAAGGAGAGTACGGCCGTTTCCCGGTAAGATAAAAAGTTGGAAATCTGTAATTTTGTTGGAATCATAACTATTTTTGAGCAGCTCTTTTGAGCATAGTGATCGCTTTTGTTTCTTGGTAGGGATGCTTCACTTCGTTCAGCATGACAAGTCTTTCACCCTGTCACCCCTTCACCCTTTCACCTTATCCCCCACCTCGTCCGCCAGCACCTCTTTCGCCAACCCCAGCAGCAGGTCAATCTCCTCACCTTCCATATCTTCGCTGACCCAGTACGTTTCCAGCAGCTCCAGCGGCGACATCGTTTCCACACCTGCCGCATCCCCTAGGCGGGATCGCTTGCTGGTGAGGTAATGTTTCTGAATTTTCACCTCAAACGCATCCTGGAAATGCTCCAAAATGGCCCGCTCGTCCAGCAGCGGCTCATCGTCACGGGGGAAGGTGAGACGCACCCGGCAAATCGCGTCCGCCACGTCTTTGGCCGCTGGCAGTTGGCTCAAAATATCTTCCATAAAATGCTCGGTGCGCGGCGTAATCGGGTCTGGATCGATGAAGCGGCGTGTTTTGAGCATACGAAATTCCCAATGCGTCTCCCCCTTGCCCACTTCAGCCAGCACAAAACGTTTGTCCTCTTTTTCGCCAAAATCAATCCGCTCGATGGAGCCGGGGTAAACAATGGGCGGATGGCTGTCTTTTCCCGACAGCACCTGTGGCTTGTGGATGTGGCCCAGCGCCACGTAATCCAGCTTGGGGTTGTTCACCAGGCCACCGCTAAGCACCAGCTCATGCCCCAGCATCACTGCCCGCTCGCTGCCAAACTTGGCCCCGCTCACGCTGGTGTGCGCCGTCAAAATCAGCGGGATATCCGGGTCGGCCTGCTCAATCAGGTGGCTGACGCGATCGCTTACCAGCTCTTCTAACTGGCTGTAAATATCTTCAATTGTGCGCCCCATCGTGTCTACGCGCCCCACCAACATGCTGCGCGACAGCCAGGGCACGGCAATGATTTGCACGGGCACGCCCAGCTCCTCTGGCTGCCACAATTTCAGGGCGTCGCCCACGTGGATGTGGGGCACGCTAAGGGTGCTGAACTCATGCAAGGTGTGAGCGCGGCCAATGGCGGGAGAAACGTCGTGGTTGCCCACCAGCAGCAGCGTGGGAATGCCCGCCGCCGAGAGGCGCATCATGCGTTTGCCCCAGGCGCGCTGGAAGGTGGGCTGGGGATTGCGGTCTTTGTACGCATCCCCGGCAAAGATGACCAAATCCACCTTTTCTTCGATAGCGGCGTCAATAATTTGGTCCAGCGCATTCAAAAAGTCAGTGACGCGGATGGGAATGCCGGTTTCGGGGTCATGACGGCCGTAATTGGCAATATCAATATGGGCATCAGCAAAATGAAGCAAACGAATAGGTTGGAGTTTAGACATATTTTTGTGAGGGAAGATTGGAGACTGGAGATTGGAGATTAACTTGCTAATCTCCAGTCTCTAATCTCCAGTCTCCTAATTATTTTTCCACAATGATGCGGTAATTGGAGCCATCTGACTGGCCAAAGATGCGCTCCACCATGATGTAAAATCGTCCGGTTGGCAGCAGCAGCGTAACCGCCTCGCTCTGGTTGCCCGCCAACGTGCCGCTACCGCGCACGCTTTTGTTGGCATCGTAAATCGTTACGTTGTAATCGCTGCCGCTGGGAATTTGGCTTAGGCGCACAGTCACAATGCTAGCGCTGGGCTGATCAAAGTAAAATGCGTCAAAAAAGTCAAATGAATCGTTAAATTGATGCGTTTGGGGCACGTTGAAAAGGAGCCCCTGAGCGGCATTAAAATTGTCGTTGAACGCGGCACCCCCTGCATTCACGATCGGCAGATAGTCCGTTTGGTTTAGCACCAACAGCCGCTGCACGGTGGGCGTCACCAGATAATCGGTGGTGTTGTAGCCGCCAATGGCGTACAGGTAATTGCCAATAAACTGGCCTTCTGGGAAGGCGCGGGCACGGAGCGTTTCACTCCCCCCTAAATCGTAGGTAATGTCCAGAATTTGCCAGCCAGCGCCCGGTTTTAGTGGGTCGAACACCTCGACCTGAGCTACGGCTTTGTGACTGCCATCTAAACCGCCAAACACATACCATTTGCCATCCGGAGCGACGGCGCTGCCCGCGCCATAGCGGGCAATGTTCATGGGCGGTAGGGGGCTCCACTGGCCGTTGCCTGCGGGCTGGTAATATTCGCCACCGGGCAGCAGTTGGTTGTTATCGTCTATGCCACCGACCACGTAGATGCCATTGTTGGTCCACACGGCCGTATGCCCATAGCGCGGCACCGCCATATCCGGGATGCTGGTGTCCCACTTGTTGGTTGTCAGGCTAAAGTAGGAAACATCGTTGTGAACAACGGCCGTACTCAACAAAAAGTCGGTGTTGCTAATGCCGCCAATGAGGTAATAGCCGCCCTGGTCGGCGGGAGCCACCGCTTGCGCCCAACCTACGGCGATTAGCGGTGATTCGCGGTCTGGTTCCCACACGTTGGCACCAACGCTGTAAACGTGGTGCGTCCCCACCATGCCGTTGCCATCGTAGCCACCGGGGATGAAGATACGGCCGTTCAGGTAAACGGCCG
Organism: Ardenticatenaceae bacterium; assembly: GCA_020634455.1. Lineage (GTDB taxonomy): Bacteria > Chloroflexota > Anaerolineae > Promineifilales > Promineifilaceae > Leptofilum. The sequence goes on from JACKBQ010000002.1 coordinate 1,558,092, forward strand.
TGACATCCGTCAGCTTGGGATCAGGCATCAACGCCAAAGCTGTCCAGGTATCGGAAGCTGGATTATAACGGTACGGTGTGGCGGCAGCGGCAATTTCCGGTGACGATAGCGCATTGGTCTGGCCGCCAAAAATGTAAATCTGCCCGTTTGCCTTCACCGAAGCATGACGCGTTCGCACAGGTGAGGCAGCTGCCAAGGTTTGCCATTTGGAAGCGATTGGGTCTACTACAAAAAAAATGTCCAAATCCAGCGACCCTGGCTCTGCCGCATTCCAATCGGCCACCTCTACAAAGTAAGTCACCCCTTTGGAAACAGCGAATGTTACTCGTGAGGCAAACCCTTGATAATCATCGTTGCAGGCGACCAGGTCCAGGGTCAGCGCACCGCAAGCGCCGGTGTACACGGCTAGAATTGTGTCGTAGCTGTCGGGGTTGAAGTTATTGGCGGTGTCAATGGTGACACGGCCGTTACTGGTGGGCGTAAACTTGTACCAGACCGTGCGATACCCCTGCGGACGGCTGGGCGTGCCCCAGGCACAGCTCAAAATCGGGTCCTCAGCGTCCTCCGTCATGCTATTAACAACGGTGCTGTCTCCCCACCCAGCACTGTTCAAGGTCACTTCTGTGGCGTTCGAGCAGCTATCGGCGGCGGCATTGGTAATTTGGGGCGCTTCCGGGAGGGGCTGAAGCGTCATTTTCTCCCATTGCGGCTGAACGGTTGGCGCAATGGCGGCAGCCTGCTGCACGCCAGAGGGCAAGCGCACCATCATCCCCAGGCAGAGCAGCAAAAATGACGCTAAAAGTGTGAAATGACGCATAAACGAGCCTCCAGCAAACAATCAAAGCAAATCGTCTAATTACACAATGCTGCGCGATTGTACCAAACAGCCCGCAAAGTTGGCTATTTTATGCGTCAAATCCTCACCAGACCTATAAATTCATGCACCAGGCAGATTTCAAAAGTCTTGGTTCTTCCTGATGATAAACCAATTCCCTTGAAGACTTTTGAAATCTTTGCCAGAGATTCATCGCTATGGCAGCAGCAAATGCAGATCGCCAAATTCATGCCAGAGATAGCGGTGTTGCAGCGCCTGTTCGTAGGCCAGGGAGAGGTGCCCGCTGTCGGCCAGGGCGGCCAGCATGGCCAGGTGGGTGGCACGCGGCTCGTGCAGCCCGGTCAGCAAGCCGTCCACCGCGCGAATGCCCCGCTGCGGCGTGATGAACAGATCCGTCCAGCCTGCCCCGGCGTGGGTGGTGCCCGTTTCGTCGGTTACGGTTTCCAGGGCACGGATGGCGGTGGTACCTACGGCAATAATACGTCGTTTTTGTTGGCGAGCCTGGTTGATTTGTACGGCCGTTTCCACCGACACCCGGTAATACTCCTCATACGGCGCTTCGCGGTCTTCCAGACTGGCCACGCCGGTGTGCAGCAGCAGCGGGGCAAACTGCACCCCTCGCGCCACCAAGCGAGTAATCAACTCCGGCGTAAAGGCTCGTCCAGCGGAGGGCATTTCTGCGCTGCCTGGCTCGTTGGCAAACACCGTCTGGTAATAATCCAGGGGCCAGGATTGGGGCACGTAGCCATACCGAATTGGGCTGCCGTGCGCCGCCAGGTAGCTGGTGAGCGGCAGTGGCAGATGCAGCGTGGCCAGCCAGAGGCGCACAGGCTGATCAGGACAGTGGCGCAGCGCCGGATTATGCGGCGTGAGCAGTCGAGCCGTGCCGCCTGCGGGCAGTTGCAGCAGCGTGCCCGCTTTTCCTACGCGGTAAGGCTGGGTGGCGGTGGCAAACGGCCGTCTCAGCTCCACACTCCACAAGCCAGCAGGCAGTTGGGTGGAGAGGTGCAGCCGCAGTTCGGTGCCGTCGGGCAGGGTAGCGGGCAAGGCGGCATTCAGCGTGCGGCTAGTGTTTAGCACCAGCAGGTCGCCCGCCTGCAAATGGTCGCCAATTTGGCGAAACTCAGTGTGCAGCACCCGATCATCCCGGTAATGGGAGACCATCAGGCGCACTTCGTCACGGGCAAGGCCACGCGCTTCGGGGGGTTGGCTGGCTTCCAGGTCGGGTGGCAGCGCAAAGTCTAACGCGGGCAGGTTGGGGAAGACGGCCGTTTTGGGCACTGGCGGGTTGGCGAGCAAACTCATCATGCGGCTGCCTCCACGGGAAAATTTTGGGCCTGGTAACGGCCGTTCGGCCACTCATCATTGATTAGCGCCAGCAAGCCGGGTACGCTTGCTTCGGGCAATGGCCGGTCACTGATCTCTTCGCCGGGGAAGGCATCCTGATGCATTTGGGTGCGCATGTCGCCCGGATCGATCCAGTAAACACGAATGGCGGGACGCTTCTCAGCCAGTTCAGCGGCCAAAATGGCGGAAAGCTGCTCAAACGCCGCCTTGCTCGCCCCGTAACCGCCCCAGCCAGGGTACGGCTCCACCGCCGCATCGCTGGTGAGGTTGAGGATGCGGGCGGCGGGCTTGAGCGTGTCGGCAACCGCCTGAATGACGCCTAGCTGGGCCACGACATTGACGCGGAACACGGTTTCCAGCGCATCCAGCGGATAATCGAGCAGGGCGGGCATGGGGCTGGGGCCAAGGACGCCTGCATTATTCACCAGCAGGTCAAGCCCGCCAGCCGCACGTGCGGCCACAGCCAGCGCTTGCCGGTGGGCTTTATGGCTGATGTCGCCAGAAACGGCCGTTACGGCCGTCCACTGCTCTAATTCCTGGTGGGCCTGGTTGAGCGCCGCAGCGCCGCGGGCATTGATGATGAGCTGCCAACCAGACTGGGCCAACGCTTTGGCCAAAGCCAGGCCAAGCCCGCGTGATGCACCGGTAATGAGTGCTGTTTTTGTTTGGGTATTCATGAAAACTCTCCATTTGTGTGAATTGCTGAGGCTATTGTAGGTATTTGGAGAGCGTCGCACTTCCGGCAACTGGCCAGAATGCAACCATGTGAAAAGTACGGCCGTTTACCTGTCCAAACGATCAGATAATCTAAACCGTGATGAGAATTTTTGGTATGTTATGGTAAACTGGCTAAAATTTTGCTACGCTTGTTTCAAAAAGTGTCATTTACAAGCGGAGTTTTCCAAAAAAGTTTTGCAAAGTTTATGGATAAAGAGTGGAGTACAACAACAAGGTATTTTGTATTTGCCCTGGTGCTGGCAGGCTGCATCTGGTTCATTACCGCTGCCCAGGCGCTTATTGGCGCATTGGCCATATCTGCCCTGCTGGCTTACCTGCTGAACCCAATCGTAACGGTTGTGAACGAGCGCGCTCGTGTTGCCCGCCCGCTGGTTGTCTTCTTCGTTTACCTGCTCTCGCTTGGGGCAATCATCACCATCACCATCATCTTCATTCCGGCTATTCCGGAGCAAACCGCCACATTTCTGGATGATATGCAAACATTGATGACCCAGGCTCAAGATGAATTTCTGTCTGAGCCAGTGGTCATTATGAATACAGAGCTTCACTTGGACGGACTGCTGCCCGAAGCCGACCTATCGGAGCTGGTTTCATCCTTTATTCGGGCAGACATTATTGTGGAGCTATTGCAAACCAGCACCACAAATTTAGGCTGGATTGCCGTGGTGTTAGTGGCTACTTACTACCTGCTGCAAGATTGGGGCAAGCTGCGCGACTGGCTCTTTGGTTGGGCGCCAGAACCGTTTGAGTCCGACTTTCGGCGGCTGTACAATGAAATTAAGCTGGTGTGGAATCGGTATTTTCGGGGGCAATTGCGGCTTTCCATCATCGTGGGGCTGCTAACGGGCGCAGGCTCTCTCATTTTGGGTATGCCGGGGGCCATTTTGTTTGGCGTTTTTGCTGCCATTTTTGATGTACTGCTCTCGGTAGGGCCAGCCATCATTATGGGGATTGCCACCCTGGTGGCTTTGTTGGCTGGTTCCAACACGCTGGATATTTCCAACACCTTGTTTGCCATTGTCATCCTGGCTTTGCATTTAGGCATTCAAGGAATTGAAAACATCTGGCTGCGGCCACGCATCATGAGCTCCAGCCTGCGCATCCATCCGGCCGTTATTTTTATTGCGATTGTGGGGTCTTTATCGTTAGCGGGTGTGCTGACGGCACTCATCATCGTGCCGGTGCTGGGTTCCATTGCCGTAATCAGCCGGTATACCTACTTCAAGCTGTTCAAGCTGGATCCGTGGGCAGATAATACGCAACTGGCTTCGCGAATTATTGCCGAGAAAAAGGCAGGGGAGGTAGACACGGCCGTTTCTCCCCACAAACCCGCCAAATCCACTGACTAAACAACGATTCTACAGCTTCGTCAAAATCTCTACGCCTTGTTGAGTAACCGCCACCGTATGCTCGTACTGGGCCGATAGAGAGCCGTCTTTGGTAATCACCGTCCAGCCATCCTTCAGTAAAATCCACTCGTGACCACCCTGGTTAATCATCGGCTCAATCGTAAAAGTCATGCCCGGACGCAGCTTAGGCCCCCGGCTGCTTTGACGAATATGCAAAACTGAAGGGGAATCATGCAAAATACGGCCGATTCCATGCCCGCCCCACTCTCGCACCACAGACACACTCTTGCTGTCCGCAAAATCATGAATGGCGCGGCCAATATCATTCAGGTAGCCACCCGGTTTTACCGCCTGAATGCCTGCCTCTAGCGCCCCTTTAGCCACTTCCAGCAGACGCTCGGCGGCTGGCGAAATTTGCCCCACCGGGAAGGTGTAGCAGGCATCGCCGCAGTAACCACGATATTTCAAGCCAATATCCACGCCGATAATGTCGCCCTCGTTCAAAATGCGGTCATCTGGCAGGCCATGGCAAATCTCGTGATTTACCGAAGCGCAAATAACACCGGGGAAAGGAGGATGATTGCTGGCGCTGCCCTGATACCCTTTGTAGAGCGGCTCGGCTCCCTGGTCAGCAATATATTTTTCAACCATCTGGTCCAAAGCGAGAATGCTCACGCCGGGACGAATATTTTCTTCAAGCAAAGCAAAGCATTCGGCCACCATTCGGCCCGAATCTCTCATGCGGGAAATTGCTTTGGCATTCTTTAATTTCATGAAACGTCCTTCAATCCAATCTATGATCATCTACAATTTTTGCCACAAAGGACACAGAGAAAAACGAGGGGGTAAAAACATTGCAAAAAACTCTTTTCTCCGTGAGCTTTATGGATAGATTCTTAAAACAGGGGAAGTATAGCACACAAGAAAAAGAGCCTGCCAATGGGTGGCAGACTCTCAAATGTAATGTTTATGCGAAGGGTTTTAGCGAGTCAAGCGGCGCAGCCCAACGGTTTGCAAAACAGCGAAGAGGAAGATGACCTCAGCCTGAAGCGCAATAAACCAGCGGCTCGCCACAGTGAGTTGTGACCAGGCCAGCCACAAAACCAGGTAACTGCCGACAACCCACACAAAATTGAGGATGGCGATGATACGGCCGTACCTAACCCGCCCCACCAAATCAGACAAAACCCAGTAAATATCCGCCACAAATGGCAAAAAGCTCAGGCCAATGACCAAAATAAGCCACGACGGCACGCTGGGGCCAAGAAACCGCGCCACTGGCCCAGCCGCAAAGATAAAAATCAGGCTGCTCAACAGCGAAAAAAGCGCATCGCTTTGCAACGCACGCCGGAGCAAATGAGCTTCGCTTGTGAATCCAGCTTGATGTGAAATTGATTGAGATTGCATTTGATTACCTCCAAAGTTTGAAAATGGTTGATGGAGGCAATCTACCGCGTTTTTCGCTGCCAAGTCTATGAAAACTACTGCCAAATGGTGCCAATTTTCGGTATCAAGCAAGCAATTCCCAATGGCAACTGGCAGTTCAACAGGCAAGTCAAACCAAACCGGATCGCCCAACGACACGTCATTCTGAGCGCAGTAAAGAATCCCTTTGGAAGTAATTTTTTCAATGGCTTGCTCACGGAAAGCAAACCTCAGAGGGATGTTTCGCTGCGTTCAACAAAGCAGGTAAAAGTCAACGACGACGCTGCCAGAGCAGCAGCGCCAAGCCGCCGATGCCAGCGGCGATGGCGGCAACCAGCCCACCCGAATTTTTGCGGCGGGATTTGACCCCCTTGGCCTGCACCGGAATTTTGGCCAGCTTGGCTCCAGTTTCGGCCTGGAGCTGGGCAAAACGCATCGGGTTGGCCTTCAATTCGGCGGCGAGCTGGCGCTTGGTAACAAACTGTTCCTCGGTGACCACTTCCTCAAACGAGCGCAGATCGGCAATTTGGAACTGGTGCTTTTTGAAGAGGCGGTAGATTTCCTTAACGCGCTCGACCGAGATGTTGCGACCCAGGGTGTAATCTTCGAAACGGCCGTCCATCGCCAAAAGCGCCGTCTCTGCCAAACACGCATACGCCGTCTTGGGCGGCAGACCAATGTTGTAGCCAAAATCAATGTCGCCAGGGATGAGCACTTCGCCGCTTTCAATCACCAGCACGTCGGGGCGCAGGGCGGCTTCGGCGGGGCTAATGTCCGGCGGGCGGGCCACATCGCAGATGACCGCGCCGGGCTTGCACTTGGTGATGTCCACAATGCGCTGGCCAAAAGCAGAGGTGGCGGTGACGATAAGGTCACAGTCGCTAATCAGCTCGTCCGGGCGGGTGGCGATGGCCACCTGCGCACCCGGCGTTTCTTCCTGGATGGTGCGCTTGAGGTCAATTAGCCGCTCTGGCTCAATCGAGACCAAGACCACATCGTAAATCGCCTGGGCCAGGAGGCGGGAGCAGACCGAACCAATCGAACCGGTTGCGCCGATGATCATCACCTTGCCTTTGGTGAGATCGGTCGCCCCCATGCTGATGACCGCTTGCTTGGCCGCTTCCAGCGTGGCCGCCACCGTCAGGCTGTTGCCGCTGGTGATGGCGATGTCTGCCTCGTGGGCCACGGTGATGCCCGCATCCCCCACGACGCTGGTAAACGCGCCCAAGCCCATAATGCGCGCGCCCTTGCGCTCGGCCATCTGGGCCGCCTGGCGCAGCCGGTCGTAGGTGAACCGCTCGCCGTGCTTCATCATCTGGCGCGGCGTGGCTCCCAGGCTGATGAGATGCCCCTCGATACGCTGCCCGGTCGTGGGCGACTGGCCACCCGTGATACGTGAGAGGGACAACGGCGGGATGTAAGCAGCTACCGCTTCGACGATGCCATCCGGCAAATATTTGGTCCAGCGGAAGGCGCGATGGTGGTGAATAAAGCTCACGCTGAGCGGATGGATGACGAAGGCAAAGCGGTTGATGTCTGCGCTTTCTGGCTGCAAGCTGCGGATGGCAGGCGTCCATTCCAGATCGGCCATCATGTCCAGATAGGTGTCTTCGTTCAGCGGGGCATCGGGGTTTTGGCGCAGGGCGGTGAGCGCCGCCTCGACGGTGGCAGCACACCATTGGCCCAGACCGGCCGCTTCATCCAGCGCGGGCATCAGCGTCACCACAATATCCACGCCGCGCGCCCGCAAATCTTCGATGTCTGTTTCGCTGGCATTTTCCACCACAATGGTTTTGCGCTTGAGCGTTTCCGGGGCAAAGTGGCGAATGGTGCCAATGTCGCCCGCGATGATGTCGGCCCAATCGAAGGGGGCGTGGTTGGAGCCAGAATTGCCGTTGGCCACGGGGTACAGTTCGGCAAAAGGCATATCCTTCAGGCGATCCAGCGTAAACGGCGCGGCCTGGTTGCGCGTCTGGCGCAAGCCCACGCCGGGAACCTGGGGCAGGTTGAAGTAGATAAACGGGTCGGCGTAGCGAATGGTGCCACCGTGCTTCTCGAAGGCGCGGGCCATGCCGTTGTGGTTGATTCCGGGGGTCATGAGCACTTGCTTGCGGCTGAAGATGCCCGGTTGGGCGCGATCGGCCAAAATAATGCCCCATCGTTCCAAACCGGCGCGGATGATACGGCCGTCTACCACCGGTGTTTGTTGGGCAACGGCCGTAAGGCTGGCCCCCTGTTCATGCGCGCGCCGAGCCGGGCCAAGCTCCAGTTGGGTCGGCATACCGTGCAGGGCAATCGCCTCCACCTGCCCATCAAACTGGGCAATTAGCTTTTGGGCGTTTTCAAGATCATTTTCACAACCGACGTGGTGAATCTGGAGGGGCTGCCCCATGAAAGTGACTGTTTCGGTGCTTTCTGGGCAGTTCAGGTGCAGGACAACAATTTTTTTCATAACTTCCTCAAGTGCAAATGGGTTTTGGGAACTGGCGGGCTTTTAAAAATGCCCCCGCCTCACCCAACCAGAATACTAAATTGTGGTCCAGATTCGTTAGGAGGAACGGCACGGAAGCGGCGTGAACTCTGTCACCATCTGTTTTTTCAATGCACAATTGGCCAGGATAAAGTAAGATATGGCGGTCAACAAAATTTGAATCCTTACAAAACAAAAATCCACAAAATATGAACCATAAATTCGTCGCCATTGAAGGGGTCATCGGCGTGGGCAAAACCACGCTGACCCGCCTGCTGCAAAGCAAATTTGAGAATGCCAGCGTGTTGCTGGAAGTGTTTGAAGAAAATCCATTTTTGGCTGGTTTTTACAAAGATCGGGACAGCCTGGCGTTTCAGACGCAGCTATTTTTCCTGCTCAGCCGCTACCACCAGCAGCACGAGGCGGTGCCCAACGCCCTGCGCAAAGGGATGCTCATTGCCGATTACACGTTTGCCAAGGATGAGCTGTTTGCCTGGCTCAACCTGAAGGATGACGAACTGGCGATGTACGGCCGTGTTCATGCCGCCCTTGGTGAAAAAATCCCCAAACCTGATCTGATCGTCTACCTGCAAGCCGATCATGACGTGATTATGCGCCGGATTGCGCTGCGGGATCGGCCGTATGAGCGGGACATGGACCCGGAATACATCCGCAAACTGGCCGCCGCCTACGAGGCGTGGCTGAGCAACGTGCAGGACACCAATGTGCTCACCATCAACGTCAACAGTCTGGATTACCTCTCCAACGAGGGCGATTTGGCACACGTGGCCGAACTGATCCAGAAAACATTGGCGGAGCAGGCTCCCAGCAGTCCGCCAACCGATACACCGCTGAACTTGCTGCAAAACGGCCGTATCCCCGACTTCCAAACCTTCCATCGCCAGCTAGACAGCAGCAAAGGGTTCGATCCGGACATTTTCTTCAACTATATTTTGCTCACAGAGGAAGTGGGCGAGGTAGCCAGCGACCTGATTAAGATTTGGGGGGAGGCGAAACAGTTGGTGGGCAACGGCCGTTCCCCCGAAGAAGCTCATCAAATTGCCCTGGAAACCCATCGCGCCACCCTGCGCAGCGAGCTGGCCGACGTGCTGGCCTACACCCTCAAGCTGGCCAATTACGCGGGCATAGATTTGGAAAAAGCGTATTTGGAGAAGATGCAGAAAAATATCGGCCGTAGCTGGCCCAAAGAGCGCACCCTGCCCAACTAGGCAGGGGAGAGCAGGAGCAGGGGAGCAGAGGAGTACCCCTCCCGCTCCCCTGCTCCCCCGCACTTTCATTCCCCCGCCACCACAATCGGCTCAATTTGCAAATCAGCCACTTCCAAAAATTGCGGTGAGGTGACGGGAAGTGTGCCCCAACGGAAACGGCCGTTCCCCGTCGCCACCATAAACTGATTATCAATCCAGCCAACAAACCCCAGCGGCCCGCGCGGGCTAAACGGGGTCTGGTGAATGAGACGGCCGTCTACCCAAAATTCACAGCCTGCTTTGCCCCAAACCAACTGGTATTCGTGCCAATCTGCCATGCTTTCACCGACTGGCTGGAAGGAAATTTGCAGTTGGTTTTGCACCCACGGCCAGATTTTGCGGCGCAGCGGCGCAATCTGGTTCAGCAGCAACACGATCGGCGCCAGCGGAGCCAGCCGCACCGCACGCCACGTCGTTGCGTCCAGCGTGGCGGCAAACCAGCCCCGCCCCGGTCCGTTTTGCGCCAGCGGCAAATCGTTGGGCGGCGAGCCAAAGAAGAACCAGGCGGCCTGCGGCAGCGTGGGCCAGGGCACCGTCGGGTCGCCAAACGGCGCATTCCAAAAGCCAAACCCGGCCGTGCCCACCAGCGCGTCTGCCTCGTGCGAGAAGCGTGCCCGCAGGGCCAGCCGGGTGCCAGGCCGCCACGGATACCCTTTGCGGCGGCCCACACAGTCGTCAATTTGGGCATCTGTGTAGCCAGATTGGCAAATTGGTAAGTGAAGCAAGAAAGGATGGGTGAGAAACGGCCGTTGCCCCCGCACCTCGCCCCCATTCATCTCCAAAACACGAAAATCATCGTCAGAATTTGACATCTGGCTGACCCCAATTGGTAAAGCAACTCAATCAAAAATCTCCCGCTCCACCCGCCGCTTGCCCAAAGCCGCAATCAACCAATAACCACCCACAATAATCGCTGGCCCCAAAATAGCGGGCAGCACATTGTTTGTCCAATCAGCCAAATCCGGCAGACCCAGCCACAAGCTCAGCACCACAAACAAGAAAACAGTCATGCCCAGGTACGCCAAAGCTGCCTGCTTCATGGTTGGCACGGGCATAATGCCCCCCAAAAACGAGCGAAGCGCAAAATAGCCTACAATCGAGCCCAGCAGCACCCACTGAATATCTCGCAGTTCGGCGTCTGGCTGGTCGAACACGTACAAACGCACCATCAAAATAACACCCAGCGCCACCTGCGTTAAGCCCAACATAATCATGGCGCTTTGCCCCGCTACCTGCTGCGAACGTTCATCAAAATTCATCTCAATCCTCCGTCAACTCGGCAATCCAGAACAGTTCATCCAGACGCTTGCCCAGAACATGCGCCAGCATCAGGCACAGTTTGATTGTCGGGTTGTACTTGTCGCTTTCAATAAGGCCAATCGTCTGTCGGGTCACGCTCACCTGATCCGCCAGTTCTTGTTGGGTCAGGTCTGCTTCAATCCGGGCCAATCGCACCTTATTGCCTATCTGAATATCACGCATGGCCGCATTGTAAAATATATATTGCATAATGTCAATTATATATTGCATTCCTGTTGGGTTTTGGGGGATTCATGCTAGAATACAGTTCCTGTTCAAAAATAAATGTGTCAGTGAGGCGAAAAATTTATGCCCAAAAATGCCTGCAATATTGATTCAATTCTCTTTGCTTTGGGATTGATAGTTTACCTTTTGCTTGGATTTCAAATTGTCCGTTATGGATGGATTGATAAAAAGCGAAACTTGGATTCAAAATCTTTGGTACTTTTCGGCTTAATGAGTTGGGCACTTCTTACTGTTTCCTGCTCATTGCTAGCACTTGGGTCCTATGGGTGGGATCAAGTTCAGTGCGCTCCATCAGAATTTGCAAATCCAATCTTTGTCGTTTTTTGCCCTAGCATTATTGCATTACTCTTTACACTTCTAACTATGTCCATTTTTTGGACACAAAGGATCCGCCTTAAAGCAAAAGGCTTTAGTAAGCGACATAACCCGTAAAATAAACATTTCCTCTGGAGCAATCCAACCAAACCAAGTAAAATCCACTCCATGAACACACAAGCAACTTTTCGCTGTTTCCGGGGCTGCCCCGGCAGCTACTCCATTTACGATGTCATCTACACCTGCCCCACATGCGGCGGCCTGCTGGAGGTCCACCACGACCTGCAACCCCTGCGCCAGCGCAGCGCCGAGCAGTGGCAAACCTTGCTCGACCAGCGCGCGGGCAGCACCCAGTGGCCCTACGGCAGCGGCGTCTGGGCCATGAAAGAGTGGATCATCCCCGACCTGGCCGACGACAACGTCGTCAGCATGTTTGAGGGGAACTCCAACTTGTTCTGGGCCGAGCGGCTGGGCCAGCAAATTGGCCTGCCTGACCTCTGGATCAAGCTGTGCGGCAACAGCCACACCGGCAGCTTCAAAGATTTGGGCATGACCGTCCTCGTCAGCGTGGTGAAGCAGATGATGACCTTGCCCGATAATCCGGTGAAGGCTGTCGCCTGCGCCAGCACTGGCGACACCAGCGCAGCATTGGCAGCGTACGCAGCGGCAGCGGGCATCCCGTCCATCGTCTTTTTGCCACAGAACAAGGTGAGCGCCGCCCAACTCATCCAGCCCATTGCCAACGGGGCGCACGTTTTGGCCCTGGACACGGACTTTGACGGCTGCATGCGCATCGTCAAGGAGCTGACGAAGGACAACAGCATCTACCTGGCCAACTCGATGAACAGCTTGCGCATCGAGGGGCAAAAGACGGTAGGGATCGAAATTGTGCGCCAGTTTGATTGGCAGGTGCCGGATTGGATCATTCTGCCGGTGGGCAATCTGGGCAACATCAGCGCCACCTACAAAGGGCTCAAGCTGCTCTACGAACTGGACATCATTGACAAGATGCCCCGGCTGGTGGCGGCGCAGGCGGCCAAAGCCAACCCGTTCTACCAGAGCTACCTGAACGGCTTCGAGAGCAAAGTTTCGCTGGCGGCGCAGGACACGCAAGCCTCGGCCATCCGCATTGGCGACCCGGTGAGCTACGAGAAGGCGGTGCAGGCGATTCAGGCCACCAACGGCATCGTGGAGCAGGCGTCGGAGCACGAATTGGCGAATGCGGCCGCTTTGGCTGATCGCACTGGCATGTACAGTTGTCCGCATACGGCCGTTGCCCTCGCGGCCCTCTTCAAATTAAAAGAAAAAGGCATCATCCAAAAAGATGACCGCACCGTCGTCATCAGCACTGCCCACGGCCTCAAGTTCACTCAGTTCAAAGTGAAATACCACGAAGGCACCCTGCCCGAAGCCGAAAGCCAGTTTGCCAATCCGCCGGTTAACCTGCCTGCGGATGTGGAATTGGTGAAGGATACGATAGCGCGGCGGCTTGAGCAGAGTGAAAAGTGATAAGTGAAAAGTAAAAAGTAGACGCTCACTTTTCACTTATCACTTTTTACTTTTCACTAAAAAAGGACCCCCCATGACCAAACCATTCGAAATTGGCCTCTACTCCTTTGCCGAACTGACGCCTGACCCCAAAACGGGCGACCTGATCACGCCCGCCCAGCGGCTGGAAGAGCTGCTAGAAACCATCGAGCTGGCCGACCAGGTGGGGCTGGATGTATTTGGACTGGGGGAACATCATCGTCCTGATTTCGTTTCGTCTGCTCCGGCGGTGATTTTGGCCGCCGCCGCCGCCCGCACCAAAAATATTCGCCTGAGCAGCGCCGTCTCCGTGCTCAGCTCCGATGACCCGGTGCGGGTGTTTCAACAGTTTGCCACGCTAGATTTGCTGTCAAACGGCCGTTCCGAAATCATGGCTGGTCGTGGCTCCTTCATCGAATCCTTCCCCCTCTTTGGCTACGATTTGCGCGACTACCACACGCTTTTTGCCGAAAAACTGGAGTTGCTGCTAAAAATTCGGGAAGATGTTGCCGTGAATTGGTCCGGCAAACACCGCGCCCCGCTGACCGGGCAAGGCGTCTACCCCCGTCCCGTGCAAAACCCATTACCGGTCTGGATAGCCGTTGGCGGTACGCCGGAATCCGTTGTGCGCACGGCCACGCTGGGGCTGCCGCTGGCGCTGGCCATCATTGGCGGCTACCCAGAGCAGTTTGTGCCCATGGCAGATTTGTACAATCGTGCCGTCGCTCAAGCAGGACACGACCGCAGCAAACTCAGCCTCAGCATCAACTCCCACGGCTTCATTGCTGACGATGCCCAGGAAGCGCGAGATATTGCCTTCCCGCCCTTTGCCCAGGTGATGAACAAAATCGGCCGGGAGCGCGGCTGGCCGCCGATGAGCCGCCAGCAGTTCGACGCTTCCTGCACCTTACGCGGCGCTAACTTTGTGGGTAGTCCAGATGAGATTATCGAGAAGATTTTGTTTCAGCACGAGCTGTTCAACCACGACCGCTTTTTACTGCAAATGAGCGTGGGCACCATGCCCCACGACAAGATGATGCACGCGATTGAATTATTGGGGACTAAGGTAGCTCCGGTCGTTCGAGAGGAAATCGGCCGTCGGCGGGCTACGGCCGTTTAAACTGATGAGCTATTCGCTGTTCGTCGGGCTCTCAACTGGCTAACTCACCCACATCTTGCTTGGCCAAGGGCAGCAGCACATGGAAAGTCGTACCAGGGCAGTTTGCCTCGTCATGGCCAGCACTCTCTAGCCAGATTTTGCCCCCATGCGCCTCCACAATCCCCCGCGTGATGGCCAAGCCCAAGCCAGGGCCACCCCCCTTAAACTTTGTCTTGGCTGAGGAATGCAAGGACACTTCCCCAGTTTGGTAAAACTTTGAGAAGATAAGTTCGTGCATTTCTGGGTCTATGCCAATGCCGCTGTCGCGCACTAAAATTTCTACTTTATCTGCCTGTGAGCGCTGCCCATTGGCATAGTGAACCACGCCAGAAATATGAATGATCCCTCCGTCTGGCGTGTATTTGATGGCGTTGACCAGCAAATGGTAAAAAACTTTTTCCAACGCATCCGGATCGGCTTCGATTGTGGGTAAGTTATCTATGTTGGCTATCTTTAACGTTAACTGCCGCTGCATAAGCGAATCGGCAAAGCTATCCGCTAAACGGCCGAATAATTGAGAAAGTGACATCATTTTCGGGTAAAGCTGAAGGGCGCGGTTATCAATCTTGGCCACTTCTAACATGCTGCTCACCACTTCTGCCAGCCGCATGGCCCCGGATTGAATTCCCGCTGCCAGCTTTTCGATTTGCTCATCCTGCTGGACGCTGTTTTGCTGAAACAACATCTGGCTGTAACCGCGCAAAATGGTCAGCGGCGTGCGCAATTCATGCGAGGCAATGGCAATGAAGTCTGATTTGGCCCGATCGAGCTGCTCTAGCCGGGCGTACGCTTCTTGAATGGCCTGGGTGCGCTGGGCCACTTCGTACTCTAGCTGTTGTGAAAAGCGGGTGGTTTTATCGAAGCGACGGGCATTTTCCAGCCCAACGGCCGCTTGCGCAGCAAAGGTGGTTGCTAAATCTATCATTTCCTGGGTAAACGGGGCTGTGGTCTCGCGGGTAAGCGAGAGCATCCCCACCACTTCGGTGCCATGCAGCAGGGGCACCCCCAACCAGGCGCGGGCTAATGGCAATGTTTCAATTTGCTGCCAATCTGGCCATTGCAGCACATCGGGGATGAACAACGGCCGTTTCGTCTGGTAAATTTCTTTGAAAATACTCTCATTCTCTAGCGAAATGCGAATTTGGCTCGGTTGGACAGCCTCTGGAAAACCACGCGCCGCCACCAGCTCCAGCTGCTCCCCATTGCGAATAAAAACGGAGCCTCGATCGTAAGCCACCAACTCGGCAAGCTGGCCCAAAATCAGCTCCAGCACTTCATTCCATTCCAGTGTGCCGGTCAGCGCCCGACCCATTTTGTGCATGGTTTCTGCCAGGCTGCGGGCCGACCGCTCGCCCTGGTACAGCGAAGCGTTGTCTATGGCAATGGCAGCCTGATCGGCCAGGGATTGCAAAAAAGGAATATCTTCATGGTGGAAAGCGGCCGTTTCATCACTTTGCAGGCTCAAAACCCCAATCAGCCGACGGCCAGCCCGCAGCGGCAAATCCAGCTCCGACCGGGTTTGCGAAACCAAATCGTGGGGAATGTAGCGGCTGTCTTGCAGCACGTCGTTGATGAGAAGATGACGGCCGTTTCCAGCTACCCAACCCACCAAGCCTTCACGCCCTACCCGAATGCGCATTTGTGACCGTTTGTGGCCCGTAACGTTTCCCCCAACCCCAGCCTGCCGCACCAGATACCCCTCAGCTTGCGGGTCGAGTAAATAAATGGCAACGTAGTACAAACCATATTGCGCCATTATCAGTTCCGCCACCGTTTGCAAAAGCGTATCCAAATCTAAAATGGCCGTGATATGCTGCCCCAACGACATGCTGGTTTCCATTTGCCGCGCCCGACGCTGAAGCTGTGCCCGACGTTGGCCATCTTCCCAGCGCAGCAATTCATACCGCACCACCGATTGACGGCGCGTGTAAAACACAATGAGCGACAACCCCAGGCTAAGGATGAGTAAAATGCCATAGTAAATAAGCGAAGGGGAAACAGGCCAGCGGTAAACAACCAGCAGCCAACCCAACACCGTGCCGCCCAATACCACACCCAACCAACGCAGCGAAAGCAAAAATACCGAAATACCAACCAGCAAAAAGGTGATGATACCGGTCTGGCGGGGTTCCATAGAAATGGAGAGATGGATTAAAACGCTGCAAACAGAGACGGCGGCAATGCCAGCGCCCATCGGCTGGGCCCAGTGAGCGGGCAACCCCCAGGTGCGCACCAGGCCGTACAACAGTAACAGCAATACGGCCGTTCCCCCCACCAACGGCACAACTGTGGGAATAATCTCCGGCGGCAAGAAAACGCCATACGCTACCGCCAAAAAAAAGTGGAATAGGGCAAATCCTAACGTAACAGGGGGCAAGCTAGAACGCGCCACATCATTAAATGCGGCCGTCAACGGCGGCAGCAATGTGCCAGCCGCCGTAACCTCCGGGGTCGGTGGGGCTGAGGTCTTGACAACAGTTTCCAGGGGTAGCGCGCTTGTTTTGGCCATAAAGTGGGAACTCTTTGTCCTCAAATAGACAAAGCGTATGATTGTAGACTTAACAATACGCTTTCTATGGCTACAATAATTGATGATATTCGCCACTTTTGGGTGAAAATTGTGTGAAAATTGGCCAAACGCATGACAGGAGGTGCCCAATGTCTGCATTGCAAATTGATTTGAAGGATGTTGAGATACGGCCGTTCCACCCCCAGGACGCCGCCCAACATCACGCCATCGTCAGCCATCCGCAGGTCGCGGAAATGTTGATGCAGGTGCCCAGCATGGAACTTGTAGAAACAGAGACATGGGCCAAACAGGCCAAGCCAGGTAGCCACAGATTGGTCGCAGTGCAAAACGGCCGTTTGCTCGGCTCCATTAACCTCAGCCACAATTTGCGCCCACGTATGCAGCACAGCGGCAGCCTGGGCATGATGGTGCATCCAGTAGCGCAAGGGCAAGGCGTGGGCAGCAAATTGATGGCCGCCGTACTCGATTTAACCGACAACTGGCTTAACCTGAGCCGCGTCGATCTAGAAGTGTACTCTCACAACCAACCCGCCATCCAGCTGTACAAAAAGTTTGGGTTTGAGGTTGAGGGGACAAAGCGCAAGATGGTTTTTGGCAACGGCCGTTTCTTCGATGGGTACGTGATGGCAAGACTGCACGGCAATCCTCCCGGCCTCATCCAACCGCTCCCGCCCTTTACGCCACCCCCGCTGGCCGATTTTTCACCGCAGGATGTCATCATCCGCACGCCGCGCACCAGCGACGCGGACGACATGTACACCTGCTTCCGGCACCCGCTGGTGGCCCGCACCACGCTGCAACTAACCAGCCAGGAGTTTGGTATTACCCAGACGCGGCTGGAAACGGTGAACAAGAAACTGCATCGTTTTGTGGCGGAGGTAAACGGCCGTGTCGTCGGCGTAAGCACGATATTCCAACCCGAAAACCCACGCGCCGCCCACACCGCCAGCCTGGGCATGATGGTGCATCCGGCGTACTGGGGCAAGGGCATTGGCGGTCAGCTCATGGCAAAATTGGTTGATCTGGCCGACAACTGGCTCAACATCACGCGCATTGAGCTGGAAGTGAATACAGACAATCCCGCCGGGGTGCGCCTTTATCATAAATTTGGTTTTGAAATTGAGGGGACGAAGCGATGGCACGCTTTTGGAGACGGCCGTTTGGCAGACAGTCACTTTATGGCGCGGATTCGGTGAGCCGCTCCAAAACAAAATGCTGCGGAATGAAGAACCTCATGCAGCCTGCAAAGATTCTTCATTCCGTTCAGCCTAATCAACTGAATTATAAATCGCCAGCGATGTAAGCTTCCGTCAGTTTACGCGCTTCGTCGTCGGTGAACTGTTCCGGTGGCGTCTTCATGAAGTACGACGATGGCGCAATCAGCGGCCCGCCAATGTTGCGGTCCAGGGCCAGCTTGGCACAGCGCACCGCGTCAATCATCACGCCCGCAGAGTTGGGCGAATCCCACACTTCCAGCTTGAGCTCCAGATTGAGCGGCACGTTGCCAAAAGCGCGGCCTTCCATGCGGATGTGGCACCATTTGCGGTCGGTGAGCCAGGGTACGTAGTCGCTGGGGCCAACATGCACATTTTCTGCGCCCAAATCATAGGGCAGCTGGCTGGTCACGGCTCCGGTCTTGGAAATTTTCTTGGATTCCAGCCGCTCCCGCTCCAGCATGTTATAAAAGTCCATGTTGCCGCCAAAGTTCAGCTGGTAGGTGCGGTCCAGATGAATGCCGCGATCTTTAAACAGGTTCGTCAACACGCGGTGGGTGATGGTAGCCCCCACCTGGCTCTTGATATCGTCGCCGACGATGGGCAGACCACGTTCGGCAAACCGCTTGCTCCAATATTCAGAGCTGGCAATGAAGACCGGGATGCCGTTGACAAAAGCACAGCCAGCTTCCAAAGCCTGCTCCACATACCATTTGGTCGCCATCTCAGAGCCAACCGGCATGAAGTTAACAATCACGTCGGTCTTGGTGTCCTTGAGGATTTTGACGATGTTGTCTGTGGGGCCAGGCGCTTTTTTAACTTTGGTGGACACATATTTGCCCAGGCCATCGTGGGTCATACCGCGCGAGACGGGCACATTGAGGTGGGGCACATCGGCAAATTTAATGGTGTTGTTCGGCTCAGCCCAGATGGCTTCGCTGAGGTCTTTGCCAACTTTGCCTTCAACCACATCAAATGCGGCCGAAAATTCAATGTCGCGCACGTGGTAACCGCCGACGGTGGCGTGCATCAGGCCGGGGATTTCGGCGTCGTCGGCCGCATTTTTGTAATATTGTACGCCCTGCACCAGGGAGTTGGCACAGTTGCCCACACCAATGATGGCCACGCGCACTTTTTTTCTTTCAGACATAGTTTCTCCTAATTATTACAAGGTATTTTTGATACACCTTCTTTGCACTTTTAAACCTGACTAGAAACAGTGTCATACCCGCGAAGGCGGATATCCATCTTGATTACCACAATGGATTCCCGCCTGCGCGGGAATGACAAACAAAAGAACAAAGATGGCATTTTTATATTTCCAGCGGGCGATTATACATCAAATCAAAACCAGCTGCGGGAAGTTTTGAGGCATTCGAGGATGCGGTTACGGCCGTTCTCATCCACCCCCTGGCCAAACGGATCGCCCCCTTCTGGCAGACATTCCAAAATAATCGGCACGTCGGGTAACGCTTCCAGCGCCCAGAGGTGCAATCCCAGCTTCAGGTGGCCCTCCCCGATCGCCTGACGATTGGAGTCTGCCATGTAAAAGAGAGCGAGTTTGTCGCCAGCAGCGCGCAGGGTAGCACCGGCATCTTGCTCTTCGAGGTTCATGTGGAAAGCACTGAGGGTAAGGCCGAGGCTGGGCTGGTTAAGGCGAGTGAGCATGGTCAGGGTTTCAGCCGTTTTTGTACACAAAAAGCTCTCGTACCGGTTTACCACGTCCACTGCCAGCTGAATGCTGCGCTCGGCGGCAAAGGTGGACAGGTGGGTTACGGCCGTTTCCCACACCAACATCTCCTCTTCCTTGCTGGCAACCGGACGAATGCGCCCCGGCAGGTTGCGGATGGTGACAAGGGGAGTTTGGAGGGTTACGGCCGTTTCAATCACTTCTTGCACATGGGCGATGGCAGGTTGGCGAACGGCCGTGTCTGGATGCGCCAAATCGACCGGGTTGGGCGTGAGGGCAAAGCAGGTGAGCTGGTTTTCTTGCAAGATTTGGGCGGAGTGGGCGGCCGTTTCAATCTGGGTAAAGGGCAAAACCACGCCATCATACTGCATTTGGGCCACCAATGGCGCGGACTCTGCCAAGGGCATCTGGCGGAGTGTCCATAAAGCGACGCCAAGCTTGGGGCGGGAGAAAATTTCCATGAGGCAAACCTTTTAAATACGATACTGTTTGATTGATCCTTCAACAATGACTACAACGAATTTAAGTAATTAACGAATGAATTTTCCAAATAGAAAATTCGTTGTTTACTCTAATTCGTTGTTGTCACCCCAAAGATAAGCTTTTTATCATCAGCGTTCTATTCTTTGTGAATCGAGGCGCTGCATGGCGAGCAGCGCTATCCCCAAAAGGAGCAGCAAAATAAGGCCAACGGCCGTAATTTTCCAACCCAATTCAAAGCTGCGGGGGGCAAAGATGAACACAACTTCATGGTCACCCGCAGGCAGCAACACGCCACGAAAAAGGCCATCTGCCTGGAGCAGTTCGGTCGGTGCGCCGTCCACCGTGACCTGCCAACCAGGGTAATAGACATCTGTCAGCATGAGCAGTTGAGGATCGGTGCTGCTGGTTAGCACCACCACCTGTTCCGGCGCATAACTTTTAATTTGAGCACCAGCTCTTAAAGCAGTCACCCCTTCTTGATTTTGACCATTGCCGAGGAGAACGGCCGTTTCTCTCACCGAAAACTCAGGCTGCTGGAGGGTTTGCAAGACGGCCGTTTCGTCTGGCTGCCAAACCCATTTGGAAACTAAAAATGCGCGAGGCAAAACATCCAAATTCTCGTAGATTTTCACATCGCCAGAGTGAATAAGCCGATAGTCGCCCAGCGTTAGCGGCTGGAAAGTGCCGTCATTTTCGTTGATCAGCGTCGTGCCAAAAATTTGCCAGACACCTGCCTCCGGTCCGTGGAAAACCAGGCGCGTTGGCGCAGCTTCGCCTAGCAAATGCCGCATGGACGGCACGGGCCAGCCAACCCGGACCACGCCGCTGCCGACCGCAAACGCAGGCTGCTCCCAGCTGTCGCCGGTTGCGGTGGTTATCGTCACTGAACCCGGTTCGCCTTCGGCAACGAGGGCCAGCGCCGTGGATGTGAATCTTGGCACGTAGGCAATTTCCAACGACTCGCCCGGCCCCAGCGTGATGGGAAATTCCAGATCGAAGAAGGCGGTCATGCCATAGCTCACTTCTTGCCAAACGTCGCCTACCTTGTCGGTGATGAGGTAGCGGCTGTTGGTGAGATCGAGCCAGGTGTCGGGAGGAACGGCCGTTAAATGCTCACGGAGACGGCCGTCTGTTGTCTGGGTTCCTTCCGGTAACACAAGCTGCACAAATTGGCTATACGAATTTAATGGCAGGATGCCGCCATCAAAACCATCCACCGCCGCCAGGCCAAAGCTCAGCGGCAGGTTGGGGCCGACGATCTCCTTTTGCTTGATGGCAATGGTGTAATCGTATTGCGCCGCTGGCGAAAGCTGGTCGCCGTAAATTGTGTCGATTTCCGTCTGGTCCCCCACGTCAAAAAAGATGTCCGACAAGCTAAGAAAACGATCTGGCGGGTCATCGCAATTAGCCTGTGCCTTCAAGCACAGGTCTTCCGAAATCAATCGCGCCAGTGGTGGGCGCAAATCGAAATACGCTTCCGGTGTGGTGAGGTTGTTGTAGGGATGGGTGCGTGTGCCCCAGAAGAGCAGCCCGGCCATGAGCGGCAGCAGCAGCCAGGGGGAACCCGGCTGGCGCATTTCCAGCTTAAAGCGGAACCGATTTTCCGGCGCATAAACCAATCGCTGCCCCATGACGAGGCCAAACAACAGGAGCAACTCCAGCAGCCAAAACAGTAAAGTCAGGGGGCCAGCCGCTTCAAACGGCGCTTCGGGGCCAGTTGGCAAAAAGAGTGCGCCGATTTGGGCCAGGGCATTCCAGGCGATGAGGCCGATGAGCAACCAGATGCCGTAGCGAAACGGCCGTTCCAGATGCCACAAATTTTCTTTCGCTCGCAGGGGCAGATTGCGCCAGTCGCGCTGCCGCACCAGCCAGCGATCCAGTACCATTTGCCAGCCCAGCCCGGCCAGCAAGGCCACGCCGAGGGCGTACACCACCAGCCAGCGGGCGGGTACGCGGAACAGATCAAAGCCGGGCAAGCGGGCCAGCAACCAGTTGAGCGGGTTAAAAATGCCCAACGCCAGCAGCAAGCCCAACAAAACCAGGGCGATGGCCGGGACCACGCCGCGCCAGTTGCGCCACTGCCACGCCGCCAAAAAAGCCAGCAGCAGCGCCGTCAGCGGCAAAATGGCGACGTATTCGCTAAAGAGGGATTGGCCGTAGGCGGGCAGCAGCGCCCGGTTGAGCAGCAGCGGATGCAGCGAAAACGAAAGCACTTCGGTGGGGGTGAGTCCGCCCTGGCGGCTGGATTGCTGGATCAGTTCAAAGGTGGGTAGGAGCTGAACGGCCGTTAGCAAAATCGCCACGCCCCCACCCATCAGCAAAACCAGCGGCAGCCGCCGGTAAAATCTGCGCCATTGGAAGCTGAGTCCAAGGCCGTGTGGGGAGTTGCGCAGGAGCCACTTTTCCAGCCAGTGGGCCGCACCCCATACCACAAGCATGACACCAGTGATGAAGCTGGATTGGGTGTGCCCGGCCAGCAGTTGCAGGCTGAACAGCAGAGCAAAACCAAACGCACCCTGCCCCACCAGCACCCAGCGATTACCCATCTTACTGCGGAACACGCGGGCAGCGACCCATAAAAACCAGGGCATCCAGGCCATGCCTTGCAGCTGGTTGATATGCTCCACCTGCGCCGTGAGGTAACCACCGAGAGCAAAGAGAACGGCCGTTACCAGCCCACCCCAGCGCCCCAAACCGAGCGTTTGCCGCCCAGCCAAATATGCCCCCACCCCGGCGATGAGCAAATGCAGCAAAATCGAGGCGCTGACGGCGTACGGCGTGGGCAGCAGCAGCCAGACGGGCCAGTTGAGCGGGTAAAAGAAGCCGACCTGACTGTTGGCCAGGAAGGGGGCGCCCATAAAGAGGTGCGGATTCCAGAGGGGGATACGGCCGTTGCGCAAAGCCTCGGCCGCCGCGTCCCAGTACGGGTAAAAGTAAAGGAACGTGTCGCCCCGCGCCAAAATAAGGTTGCTAAAGGCCATCTTGTTGAAAAAGAGGCCGAGCAGCACAGGCAGCCACACCAGCGGCGGCAGTCGCTTGATTCGCTCAAGCCAGTTCATGCCACTCCTCCAATTTTCACCGCAGAGGACGCGGAGATTTTTTGGTCATATCTCTGCGATCTCTGCGTGCTCTGCGGTGAAGAAATTTTGTAGAGGACGATTTGGTTGGATTGGGCAACGGCCGTTAGCGTAAAGCCTGCTTCTTGCACGGTGCGGAGGATGGGTTGGGCAACGGCCGTATTGGGCAAGGCGAGGTAGCGCGGCGCACCATCCTGGCCAAAGGCGGTCAGGTCGGTGGCTAGGGCATCGGCGTGGGGGAACCAGTTGACGAAAACACGCTTGTCGAACAGGTGGTAGCGCCATTGCCAGCTAAACCAGTGGTCGTAGAGGACGGTGCCGTAGGGCGCGTCCGCCAGGGCGGCGGCGATGTCAGCAGCTCCTTGATCAGAATTGGGGGAACTGCCGAGTTGGGTACGGCCGTTCCGCGCTGGCCAGGAAGCTGAAACCAGCAGCAAAGCCAAAATCCCCCCAAGTGCCAGGCACGGGGCGCAAAATCTTGAATTAAGCCAGATCGTTCGCCCCGTGCCAGGCACTTTTAAGGCATCGTAAGCGCGAGCCAGCAGAATAGCCAGCAGTGGCAGCAGGGGCAGCAGGTAGCGGTCCCAGACGGGAATCGCGAACAACCAGTGGAACAGGCCGTAGCTGAGGATGAAAATAAGTAAAAGCTGGTCTACGCGACTAGACCTGTCAGGTCTGTTACTCCAACCGCAACCCCCTGCCAGAGAGACCTGACAGGTCTGGATGACGAACCACACCACTGCAAAAATGAGCAGGAAGAAGATGAGGGGGGAAACGGCCGTTTGCCACAAATCAACCCACGCCCAAAAACGGGGCCAAAGTTCCCAGGAATGGCTGAGGCGAACGCCGCCAAAGTTGCCAATCTGGTTTTCCCAGAGCAGGAAACGGCCGCTCCGGGCAAATTCCCAGGTGAAGAGCGCAATAAGTGTTGGCAGAAATCCGGCCAGCCAGCGGCTCCACCAGGCCAACCGCCAGCCCAAAACCCAGCCCAGACCCAGCAGCAGCGGCAAAAAGAGCACAGCCTGGTACTTGGTCAACAGTGCCAAACCAAATAGAATGCCTGCCCAACCTGGTTTTCGGGTAACTACGGCCGTTAAGCCAGTAATCAGTAAAAAAGTGAGCAGTGGGTCAGTGAAGGCGGTGGGGCTGAATTGGATGGTGAGGGGGAAAAGAGCAACGAGGGCGGCGGCGAGTACGGCCGTTTCCGCCCGACGATACAGTTTCCAGACCAGAATCCCCGTGAGCGGCACCAGCAGCAGCGAAGCAATCCAGTTGGGCCAGCGGGCAGCAAACTCTACGGGGCCAAACAGGGGGTAAAACAGCGCTTGCAGGTAAAACAGCAGCGGCGGCTTGTCTACCGGCTGCATCGCCAGCAGCGGGTCGCGCCAGATGGCAATCTCGCGGGCCCAGGTGGCAAACAGCGCCTCGTCTGCCTGAAAGCTGTTCGCAAACAAACCACGCGCGCGAAGAACGGCCGTTAGACCGGTAACGAGCAGGAGGGGAAGTCTGGGGAAACGATTCATCGCTTCGTGGATGGTAATCGGTGGTCGGTACGTCCGAAAAAACCGATTACCGTTTACCGATTACGGATAACTGATCAGTCTATAAATCGGTACAGCAACAAATAAAACAGCGCCTTTGGCCCTTCGACCCACGGGTTGAGCTTCTTGCCCTCCTCGAATTCACGACCGTTGTAGGAGATCGGCACTTCGTAGATGCGATGGCCACGCTTGAGCACTTTGGAAGTGATTTCTGGCTCAAACTCAAAGCCGCGCGAGCGCAGCGGAATGTCGCGTATCACGTCGGCGCGGAACACTTTGTAGCACGTTTCCATATCCGACAAAATGGTGTTGTAAACGATGTTGGTGACGAGTGTCAGCAGTTTGTTGCCCACCATGTGCCAGAAAAACATCGTTTTGGTTGGCCCGCCACGAAAACGAGAACCGTAAACAACGGCCGCTTTCCCTTCCACAATCGGTTTGATCAATTCCGGGTAATCACGCGGGTCATATTCCAAATCGGCATCCTGAATTAGAAAAATGTCGCCAGTCGCTTTCTGGAAGCCAGTGCGAACGGCCGCTCCTTTGCCCTGATTTTTCTCATGCAAATGCACTTTAATCGTTTCGTCCAGCGCCTCAAGCGCCGGGTACAGGTCGCGCGTGCCATCGGTCGATCCGTCATCCACCAAAATGATTTCGTCTGCCAATTCAACGGCCAGCACAGCGCGCACAGATTCTTCCAACGTTTCCCGCTCGTTGTAGACGGGCATAATCACAGATAATTTCACAGATTTCTCTTCCTAAAATTAGTTTTGCCTGTCGTAAGGCGGCGCAATTGTATAGCAACCTTCCCGCAGATGCCCATGCGACTCAGCTACCCAACCCCCACGCATCCGCTATAATCGGGCACATGAAAGCAATCAAAAACTTAATTTTGGACATGGACGGCGTGCTGTGGCGGGGCGATGTGCCCATGCCCGGCCTGGCCGATTTTTTCGAGACGATGCAACAAAAGGGCATTGGCGTGGTGATGGCCACCAACAATGCCTCCAAAACGCCGCAGCAGTACGTGGCCAAGCTAGCCAAGTTTGGCGTGACCGTCAGCGAAGCGCAAATTTTCACCTCGGCGGAAGCGACGGGGGATTATTTGCAGCGCACCTACGAACCGGGCGCGAAGGCGTTTGTGGTGGGCGATGTGGGGTTGGTAACGGCCGTTCGCAGCCGCAACTTCCAGCTATTGAGTGTGGAAGAGGTGATGGGTGGCGAAACGGCCGTGTTCGTCGTGGCTGGCTTTAACCCCAATGCCACCTACCCGCAAATGGCGGCGGGTGCCCTGCTCATCCACAAGGGCGCGGATTTCATCGGCACCAACCCAGACCTCACCTTCCCCAGCGAGTACGGCCCGCTGCCCGGTGCAGGCTCCTTCCTCGCCTTCTTGCAGGCCGCAACTGGCGTAGAACCGGTGGTCATTGGCAAGCCGGGCCCGCTCATCTTCCAGATGGCGATGGAGAAGTTGGGCGGCACGCCACAAAACACCGCCATGGTCGGCGACCGCCTGGAAACGGACATCGCGGGCGGCAAAGCGGCGGGCATCCAAACCATCCTCGTCCTCTCCGGCATCAGCCAACGCGACGATGTGGCCCAAGCCAACGGCCTCCAACCCGACTTCATCGTTCAAGATATAAATGATATCCGACGTAATTTCACAAAAGAACAGTAGAATATTATTTTGATTAAGTTTAGAGGACAAAATGAGCGAAACTTCCGATTCGTTATTAAAGATTGTGAATGCATCTGGTTTTTTATTTCAGCTTCGCGTTGCTCAGGAAATTCAGAACACATTTGATACCCACAGGTGGAAAGTAGTTGGGCAAGAACACCGATGGGAAGATAAGGATTCCAAGAGAGAAGGCTTTATCGATATTGTGGCAGAAAAGGAAGCAATGAGAATTTCAATAGAATGCAAGAGAATTCAAGAAGACGGGAGTTGGATTTTTCTAGTTCCGAAAACGAGTTCAGAAGATGTTTCTCGTGCAAGAATTCATTGGACCTTTTCAGAATTATCAGCACTCCCTCTCTTGGGATGGGATGAACTGTTCTTAGCACCACAATCCAAAGAGTCTGCAATTTGCTTAATAAGAGGAACAGGGCCAAAGGATAAACCAATGCTTGAGAGGTTGGCTGATTCTATTTTACCTTCAACGGAAAGCCTGGCTTTAGAAGAAGCAAGAATCAGAAATTCGACACGCAGTGGATATACTGCAGTTTACTTACCGCTACTTGTGACAAATGCTAATTTGCAGATATGCTTATTTGATGCTGATGACATCAGTTTGCAAACAGGCAAATTAGAAAAAAGCAATGTAACATTTGAAACCGTGCCCTACATTCGTTTTAGAAAGAATTTAAGTACAAACGCCAGATCTTTGAAAAAACCACAAAACCTAATGGAAGCCAATCAAGAAAATGAAAGGTCTATATTTATTGTAAATAACCCAAGTTGCTACCTAACGAGGTAGCTTGATGTCCATGGAGAATCTCCTTAAAGTTGATGGAGCCTAACCCACAACCAAAAGGAGACTCCCATGGACGATAAAATAGTAGCAATTTATACGATTGTAAGCGACTTTCTTATGGCCATTCATCATTACGAAGACCCCCAACGTCAAATGAGTGACGCTGAAGTGATGACTACAGCCATTGTGGCAGCTCTTTTCTTCGCCGGAAACTACGAATCAGCCCGAAGTTTGCTGGCTGAGCCACGCTATTTCCCGGCCATGCTCTCCAAAAGCCGCTTCAATCGACGCTTACATCGAGTGAAGGCCAAGTTTCTCAGCCTGTTCTCCCTACTAGGTGAACACTGGAAAGACCTCAATAGCGACTCACTCTATGCCATCGACACCTTTCCCGTAGCGGCTTGTGACAACTACCGAATTAAACGCTGTCACCTTTATCAGGGTGAAGCCTACCGCGGCTTCATTGCCAGCAAAAAGCGCTACTTCTACGGTCTGAAAATTCATCTGGTCGTGACCAAAGATGGTCAACCAGTCGAGTTCTTTCTGACACCTGGTGCCGATAGTGATGTGGAATGTCTGGACCTGTTCGACTTTGATTTACCACCAGGTTCAGAAGTCTATGCTGACCGAATCTATACCAACTACGTTCTCGAAGATGTCTTGAGCGAAGCTGACATTTTGTTCAAGCCGCTGCGCAAGAAAAGCCTGACTCGCCAGTGGGAACCCTGGGAACGATACTGGATCAGCCTACATCGCAAGATGATAGAAACGACGGGCAGCTTGATTGAGCGCATCTTGCCCAAGAGCATTCATGCGGTGACCAGTATGGGTTTTGAACTCAAAGTCAGCTTGTTTATTTTGGCCATGAGCTTCGGCCATGTTTTTAAAGTAGCAACTTAGGTTAAATATTGAAAATTTGACAGATTTCCTGAAAAGTTGCCATTTAAAGCCCTTAGCAACTGGTTTTAAACATCCTTGGATAGAAGCACGAGATAAAAAGCGGAGCATATTTAGTGCTACACCTAGATAATAATCCTCACCCAACCAATATATGAAAAACGAGAAAATTCACATACTGAATCTTGAATATTCTAAGCTGCTCAGATTTTTGGCCGAATTAGGCGAGCCAAAGTTTCGGGCGCAGCAGGTTTGGAATTGGCTTTACAGCAAATACGTCACCGAATTTGCGGAGATGCGCAATTTGCCGAAGAACTTGATTGAAAAGTTGGAAGCCAACGCGGTTATCCACAGCGCCACCACTGCCAGCGAGCAGCATTCCAGCGACGGCCGTACCAAAAAAGTGCTCTTCCAACTGCCAGACGGCCAATACATCGAAACGGTGCTCATGCGCTACGACAAGCGGCGCACGCTGTGCATCAGCACGCAGGCGGGCTGCGCCATGGGCTGCGTCTTTTGCGCCACCGGGCAGATGGGCTTCTTCCGCAACCTCACCGTCAGCGAAATCGTGGCCCAGGTGCTTTATTTTGCTCACGAACTGGCCCAAACCGAGGAGCACGTCACCAACATTGTGATGATGGGCATGGGCGAGCCGCTGCACAATTACAACAACACCCTCGCCGCCATTGACCGCCTGACCGACGAATCCGGCTTCAACCTGGGCGCGCGCAAAATCACCATTTCCACTGTGGGACTGGTCCCCGCCATCCGCCGCTACGCCGATGAGCAGCGCCAGACGCCGCTGGCCATCTCCCTGCACGCCGCCACGGATGAAGAGCGGGACAAGCTTATCCCCATCAACAACCGCTGGCCCATCGCTGAATTGATGGACACTTGCCGCTACTACATCGAAAAAACAGGTCGGCGGCTGACGTTTGAGTGGGCGCTCATCTCCGGCGAAAATGACACGATTGAACAGGCGCGAGCGCTGGGCAACTTGCTGCACGGCATGTTGTGCCACGTCAACCTCATTCCACTCAATCCCACGGCCGATTACAGCGGCCTCCCCTCCTCCAAAGAGCGCGTGGATGCGTTCCAGGCAGAACTGGCACACTACGGCGTCAGCAGCACGGTGCGCGTGCGGCGCGGCATTGATATTCAGGCGGGGTGTGGCCAGCTACGGGACCGGGTTGTCGGTGGTCGGTAATGTCGCTGCGGGACCGCTTCACGTACGGTGAACGGTAATCGGTCAACCGTAAACGGTAAACCGATTACCGATAACGGATAACCGATTACCGAAACTAACAGCCAATGTACCAGCAGGGATTATCCCGGTTGTTGTTGATGCGGATTTCAAAGTGAATATGCGGGCCAGAGGAGTTGCCGGTGTTGCCCGTACCCCCAATCACATTCCCCTGATACACAATTTGCCCAGGCGACACGTTGAAGCTGCTAAGGTGAGCATAGAACGTCTCGTAGCCGTTGCCATGATTAATCACGATAAGATTACCGTAGCCAAAATTGTTGTAGCCCACGTAGGTAACAGTGCCAGTGTCTGAAGCGTAAACGGGGGAGCCTTCTGCTAGAGCGATGTCTAGCCCAGGGTGGCCGTACCAGAAAAATTGGGTGTAGTTGCGGGAGTTAACCGGATAGATGAAGGTGCCGGTTCCTACGATAATTGGCCGTACGCTGCCGCCTTCAGATGAGGTGCCGCCAACAGAGGAAAGATCGGGCGGGGTCCAAACGAACAGCTCGCGCACGGCACCGGGTATCAAAATTTGGGTTTCCGGCTCCAGACGGTAAGGAAATTCCAGATTATTTGGCGCGTAGGCAATGATGTCTTCAACAGGGATGCCATATTGCAGAGAGAGGCTTTCTAGCGTGTCGCCGGGCTGCACATCATGCAAAACGCCATCTACAGGCAAGATGGTGAGGACTGTACCAACCTGTAACAGGCTGGACTCTTCGCTAAGGCGGGGGTTGCCACCCAGAATGGTTTCTGGCTCGATGCCGTACTTTTCAGCAATGCCGTTAGGCGTTTCACCACGCACGACGGTGTGGGTGATGAATTCATGCTGGGGCAGCTTGCCTTCAAAGGTGCGCGGATTTGGCGCAGGAATCAGGCTGTTATCGTCTACGATGGGCAGTTCGCTGGTGCCAAAAAGGAGGGAGTCTGCGGTGGCTTGTGGTTCCAGGGTGGGAAGTTGTTGGGCAAGTTCTCTCTCGCTAGATTCGGCAACGGCCGTAATCGTCGGCTGCAAACCAAAGCGCCAAATCAATAAAATCAGTAACGCGATGCCAACAATAACCAAATGCCCTTGCCAACGTCGCCAGATCGATCCAAGTTCGTTCATAACAATACCTATTTTCGGAGCGCTGCGATTACCCCGGTTAAACCAAAATCAGGAGCAGTTTTGGTAGCCACCACCCAGGCGGTCGAGAGGATTGGTGCGGAAGTCGTTGTCGCGAATTTCAAAGTGAATGTGGGGGCCGCTGGAGCGCCCCGTGTTACCCGTAAACCCGATCAAATCCCCCTGCGTGACGGTTTGACCGGGAAAAACACCAATGCTGCTCAGGTGAGCGTAGAATGTCTCAAAGCCGTTGCCGTGGTTGATCACGATCAGATTGCCGTAGTCGTAATACGTGCCAGCCGCAAAACTGGCATACGTGACGGTGCCTGTATCAGAAGCGTAAACAGGCGAGCCTTCGCTGGCAGAGACGTCAACAGCGGGATGGAAACCGTTATAGAATTGGGTAATGCAACGGCCGTTGCTCGGCCAGATGTAGGTTCCTGTACCAAAAACCTTCCACTGCGGCTGCCCCGCAGCGTTGGTGGCTACCGACTTAGGCGCGGTAAAGAAAAACTGGCCAATTGATGCGCCTGGAACCACCAGTTCCGATTCTGGCACCAGCCGGTAAAAGGGAAACTCCAGGTTATTGGGCGCATAATCAATAATTGCCTGAGGCGTGACCCGATACAGTTCGGCAATGCTCTCCAGCGTTTCCCCAGCACGCACTTTGTGCAATACGCCATCAACCGGCAAAATGATTAGCTGTGCCCCCACCTGAAGCTGGTTCGATTCCTGACTCAGCCAGGAATTGCCCCCCAGCAGCGTATCCGCCGAGATGCCGTATTTGTCGGCGATGATGTTAGGGGTTTCCCCGCGCGCCACTTCGTGCATCTGGAAGGTGTGGGCGGGCGGTTTGGTTTGGTAAGTTAGGGGGTTGGGCAAAGGTACCAGGCTGCTGTCGTTAAGGACAGGAATAGGAATTAAGGGCAAAGGTGTGGGTGTAACGGCCGTTTCGACCCCGGTTTCTTCTACGAGTGATGGTTGGGTAGGAACGGCCGTAGCCACAGCAAGCTCCGTCTCAGTTACACCACCCCACTGAAACTGACCAAGCGCCAACAAGATCAGCGCGCCACCCGCCAAAATAAAATGCCCGCTCAAGCGATGCCAAAAACGTTGCTCATTCATCATCAATCAAGCAGGATGCTATCACAAAGCCCCTGCACAGCAAAAACGGGCCTGTTCCCAGACCCGTTTTCTTAAAGTTCATTCAGCTTCAAACAGAAGTTCAACTTTTGGCAAAAGTTGAACTTCTGAGAAAGCACCCAATTTCTACATCATGTCCTTGGTCAACGTTTCCAGGAATTCGTAGTTGGTTCGTGTACCGCGCAAACGCTCCATTACGGCCGATGTTGCACTGCTAATGTCATACCCAGGTGTGTCCATCAGATGGCCCAACATGCGGCGCATCATGTACACACGCTGCAATTCATCGCCAGACAACAACAAATCTTCACGGCGAGTGCTGGAACGCTCAATATCAAAGGCAGGGAAGACGCGACGTTCTTGTAGACGACGGCTGAGCATCAATTCCATGTTACCTGTGCCCTTGAACTCCTCGTAAATAACGTCATCCATACGGCTACCGGTATCTACCAAACAGGTGCCGATGATAGTCAAACTACCGCCAAACTCCAGATTACGGGCAGCGCCAAAGAAACGTTTTGGCGGATACAAAGCTGTCGGATCCAAACCACCAGACAAAGTACGGCCGCTTGGCGAAACGGTGAGGTTATACCCACGTGCCAAACGCGTGATAGAGTCGAGCAAAATGACAACATCCCGCCCGGCTTCCACCAATCGCTTGGCCCGATCCAGCGCCATTTCGGCAACTTTACAATGCTGGCGTACTGGCTCATCAAACGTAGAGCTAATCACTTCCCCATCAATCGAGCGATCCATATCCGTTACTTCTTCAGGCCGCTCGCCAATGAGCACCACCATCAAATGCACATCAGGGTAATTAGCCGAGATGCCGTTGGCAATTTCTTTTAGAACTGTTGTCTTACCAGCTTTAGGCGGCGAAACAATCAGACCACGTTGCCCACGCCCAATTGGCGCAACCAAATCCAGCAGTCGAGTAGACAAAATATTTGGCTGTGTTTCTAATTTTAATTTCTGATCAGGGAAAATTGGCGTCAGTGTTTCGTAGCGGGGGCGCTTCTTGGCCAGGTCTGGGCTCATCCCATTGACAGATTCAACACGCAGCAAGCTGAAATACTTTTCATTATCCTTTGGCGCACGCACCTGCCCCATAACCCAATCGCCAGTGCGCAAACCCAGACGGCGAATTTGAGAATTAGACACATAAATATCATCAGGGCCAGGTAGATAATTTTTGGCACGCAAAAAGCCCATTGTTTGTTTGTCATCATCAACAATTTCCAGGACACCGCCCCGGAAATCATACCCTTGAGCTTCAGCATTGGCCCGCAATATTTCGTAGACCAATCCCTGTTTTTTCATGGTACTAAAGCCGGGAATATCCATTTCCCGTGCCATGTCTCTAAGTTCGGCAATCTTTTTTGATTCTAATTCGCCAATGTCCATACAGTTTCTCCGCGTTACGCAAATTTGTGCTTCCTGGGCACGTTTTTTCGGGTTATCAGACGTAATGGTTGCCCATTATGAATTAACAACCAAATTATTCTTTCAGCAATGGTAAAAATGGGTTAGGCTCAGTTGCCACCGATCCGGGATCGAGCATGAGGTTTTTCTTGTTCGGTCATGTCAAAACAGGGGAAACGCCATATACGTTGTACCTGCATACCTTGCAAGCAAGGGTCTAACATTCTAAATTTGAATATTCTGTTCTCACTAACAGTTGAACTTCTAACTATTTATGGCTTCCACAAATTCAGGGGAATTCTCAGTGCAGGCTAAAAGTGTTAAATCAGGTATTAAATATCAATTTCTTTAGTTAGGGAGTATACAAGGCGTCCTAATTATAGGCGGCAAAAGTATAGCACGCCCTTAAAACTCCGTCAATGCCCCAAAAAAACAAGATTTTGAGGGATTATTTTCTAATAAATCACACCTGGAAGATGCAAAATGCAAGACGGCCGTATCCCACACCAAACATCTACAAAACTAGCTATCTGCCTCATCTTCATCCTGCAAAAACTTCTCCACCTGGTAAACCAGGGAACGGTTACCTACAAACAATGGGGTACGCTGGTGCAGGTCAGTCGGTTCAATATCTAAAATTGGACTACGGCCGTTGGAAGCATATCCACCAGCTTGTTCAGCCAAAAACGCCAACGGCCCAGCCTCATACAGCAACCGAATTTTACCTTCGGGCTTGTTATTTTCGGCCGGGTAACAAAAAACGCCACCCCGCAATAAATTCCTGTGAAAATCGGCAACAAGTGACCCAATGTACCGCGAGGAAAGCGGCTTTCCTTCACGCTCTTCGCTGCCTTGCAGCCAGTGCAAGTATCGCTTTACACCAGGGGACCAGCGCTCATAATATGCATGGTTTACACTATAATAAGCTGGCGGGTCTGGCAAACGCATATTTTCATGGGACAACAAAAATTCCCCCAGTTCGGGGTCTAAAGTAAATCCATTTACCCCCTGACCTGTTGTGTAAACCAGCATTGTGCTAGAACCAAACAGCACGTAACCAGCAGCTACCAACTTGCGGCCAGGTTGTAACACATCTTCAAT
Organism: Ardenticatenaceae bacterium; assembly: GCA_020634455.1. GTDB lineage: Bacteria > Chloroflexota > Anaerolineae > Promineifilales > Promineifilaceae > Leptofilum. The sequence goes on from JACKBQ010000002.1 coordinate 1,591,993, forward strand.
ACGCCCCCGCAGATCCCAATCTACACAGCGATAAACGCCAAAAATTGTGCCAATACTTACATTTACATCAATATTCGAGGAGCCATCCAGCGGATCATAAACCAACACGTAAGACCCTTTTTTGTACTGCTCTGGAATGGGCATAAACTCATCCCGCTCTTCAGAAGCCATGGCACAAAGGCGGCCTGTGTGATCACAAATCCGAAAGATAATATCATCAGCAAAAACATCTAACTTTTGCTGCTGCTCGCCTTGGATATTGGTGGCTCCAGCGCGTCCCAAAATGTCTGTAAGACCAGCGCGGTTGGTTTTATGAGCAATCACTTTTGCAGCCAGGGCAATATCATATAGCAGATTGGTAAACTCACCACGCGCATAATCTGGCTGGTAGTCAAAAATAAAGCGCTCAATTGTCACAATTTTGGACATGAAGTACCTCCGTACAAGGTTCAAATAGTGGTTTGTTTTGCATTATAAGCATTAGGTTGTGGGAACACCTTCGTGCTTACCTGTGTGTCTGTTTGTGGAACAACCTTTACAAAAATATGTGTGCCAAATAATATGCAATTGCTACCGTCCACATAAGCGAATCTATGCGATCTAAAGCGCCGCCATGCCCTGGGAAAAGGTTGCCAGAGTCCTTAACACTTGCCTCGCGCTTTAGCAACGAGATTGCCAAATCGCCAACAGTACCCAGGATGGAAACCAGCAAACCGAGTAATAATGATTGGAACGGCTCTATATTTAACCATAAACCAATCAGTACGGTAAACGATGTCCCCAAAACAATACCACCTATGAAACCTTCTACTGTTTTATTAGGGCTAAGGCGTGGTGAGAGTGGATGTTTACCAATGACGCCTCTTCCGGCAACGAAACGGCCGACTACATATGCACCAGAATCGGCGATCCAGGTGCTCAGCATGGCCAGCATTGTCCATTGCCAGGCCATTTCTGGTAAACCTCGCAGTCGGAAAAAGTGGCCGCATATCCAACCAAACAAGATTAAACCGGCAAAGGTGGCAAACCAATGCATGGATACTTTGGATTGACCGCTTGTTTCGTACTGCCAGAGGGCATAAGCGGTGATAATAAACAAGCTTATGAGGAGTAGTGGGTTAAACAATTCTTCATTGGGCCATTGGGCCAGAATCCATTGAATGGCGACCAAGGGCACGAGTATGGCTGGGGGGACGTGCCAGCCAATTTTTTGGGCAATATGGCCATACTCTAAGGTAGCGAGTAGCAAAATTATGACCAGGGGAACAAAGTAAAACCAACCACCCAAATAAATGAGATAGAGTGCAATAGGACCGAGGGTAAAGGTAATTAGGGCACGTTGCAAGAACATAATTTACAAGTTGGTGGCGTACGGCCGTTTCTGCCTCGTCTCTTTTGATGGCAACACGTTTACGAAGCTTCTGTTACCAAACCAAAACGGCGCTCACGCTGGTTGAAGGCCACAATTGAGTCATACAGCTCCTCGCGCCCAAAATCTGGCCAGTACACTGGGGTTGGGTAAAACTCTGAGTAAGCAGCCTGCCAAATCAAAAAATTGCTAATCCGCAGTTCCCCGCTGGTACGAATAACCAGATCTGGGTCTGGCAGGCCCTTGGTAAACAAGTAAGAGCTGAACAAACTCTCAGTTAGGGTGTCTGGCACAATTTGGTCCGCCAGCATTTGGCGTACAGCGTGCAAAATTTCGGCACGCCCACCATAATTAAAGGCTACATTTAAAATGAGCCGATCATTGTTTTTGGTGAGTTCAATCGCGTTGTGAACTTTATCTTGCAGGTCTTGTTCGACCCCTGTCATATCACCCAAATGATGCAAACAGACGCCCTGAGCATGTAGTTCTTTTAGTTCTTGATCCAGCACGCGGGCGATGATTTTCATCAAAGCGCGTACTTCACGCTCAGGACGACCCCAATTTTCAGTAGAAAAAGCATAGATTGTTAATATTTTGATGCCAAATTCGACGCTCGCGTTGATAATGCGACGCAAGTTTTCTGCACCTGCCCGATGGCCTGCGTGTCGGGGTAAACCGCGCTTTTTAGCCCAACGGCCGTTGCCATCCATAATAATGGCCACATGCTGCGGTATTCGGTACGGTTCCAGATCGAGGAGCTTATCGTAATCTGACATACCACTCACTATACTTCCATTATCTCTTTTTCTTTCTGGCTACCCAATTCATCAATCTGCTTTATAAAATTATCAGTCAATGTTTGCAGATCATCTTGTCCGCGATGCAAATCATCTTCGGTAATGAGCGATTCTTTTTGAAAATCACGCATATCGTTTAGCGCATCTCGACGCACATTGCGCACAGCAACCTTAGCATCTTCTACACGCTGGCCAACCAGCTTTTTCAAATCGCGACGCCTTTCTTCAGTAAGGCGGGGCAAATTGAGGCGGATGATTTTGCCGTCGTTATTCGGGGTTAGGCCCAAGTTAGATTTCAAGATGGCGCGTTCAATGGCAGAAATTGAGTTCGCATCGTACGGCCGTATCGCCAATTGTTGCGGTTCTGGCACAGAAATAACCGCCATCTGAATCAGATGCATTTCCTGGCCATACATCTCCACCTCTAACTTTTCCACCAAATGCGGCGAGGCGCGGCTTGTCCGGTAACCAGCCAAATCACCTTCCAAAGAAGAAATAGCGCCGCTCATCCGAGTCTCCGCGTCCTGCAAAAGCTCACGTATCATCTCAACCTCCTTGGGGAATCGTCAGAAAATCACAATTACGCCAGGCAACAACTGTTCAAGCTTAAGTTCTGCCCTTGCTTCTTACCATAAGTATACCGACTATTAGCAGTTATCACACATTGCAAATTGTAGTGCCAATAGATTCACCCATCAGGTAACGCTTTACGCTGTTTTCTTGCCAAAAATTCAGCACAACAATCGGCAAGTCATTATCCATGCAAAGGGAAACGGCCGTGCTATCCATCACCCTCAAACGCATATTCAAAAAATCAATATACGAAATTTGTTCAAACCGTCTGGCATTCGGGTTTTCCTCAGGATCGTCATCATAAATAGCATCAACTTTGGTTGCCTTAATCAGCACATCCGCCCCAATTTCCATCGCCCGCAACGCCCCGGCAGAATCAGTAGTAAAGTACGGATTGCCCGTACCCCCACCAAAAATTACCACGCGACCTTTGTCTAAATGGCGCATTGCCCGCAAGCGAATATACGGCTCGGCAATCGTGCGCATCTCTATTGCTGTTTGTACACGGGTAACAACGCCCTCCCGCTCCAAAGCATCCTGCAAGGCTAACGCATTCATCACGGTAGCTATCATCCCAATATGATCAGCAGAAGAGCGAGCCATCCCCATAGCGCTGCCCACAGAACCACGCCACAAATTTCCCCCGCCAATGACAACAGCCACCTGGATGCCCAAATCGTATACATTCTTCACGACCTGCGCTACTTCAGTTGCCCTAATAGGATCAATTCCATAACCGTTAGGCCCGGCTAAAGCTTCACCACCCATCTTAAGTAATACGCGACTATACCGAACTGATGACATATGAGTTGACTCCAATTGTGTGGATATGTGACCTAAAAACGGGGCGCTCAATGAGCGCCCCGTTTTTAACATCATTCAAAAACTTCTGTTTATTCCTCACCCAATTCGTAGCGGGCAAATCGTTTTACAACAATATTCTCACCCGTCTTCCGAATTGAATCAGTAATCAAATCTTTAATCTTAACCTTGTCATCTTTTACAAACGGCTGTTCAAGCAGACAAAATTCTTCATAGAATTTGGACATACGCCCGGTAACAATTTTGTCCACAACCTGCTCGGGCTTTCCTTCTGCCAAAGCCTGGTTGCGCAAAACCTCCGTCTCGCGATCCAGTTCATCTGTCGGAACCTCATCCTTGGTAATGTATTGTGGGCTCATGGCTGCGATGTGCAAAGCCAAATCGTGGGCTAAATTGGTGAATTCTTCATTACGCGCCACAAAATCGGTCTCACAGTTTAGCTCTAAAATGACACCAACGCGGTTGCCAGGGTGGGCATACAGTTCAATAACGCCCTCGCTGGCCTCACGACCAGACCGCTTGGCGGCACGTGCAGCGCCTTTCTCACGTAAAGAATCTACCGCTTTATCAAAATCGCCACCGGAAGCTTCTAAAGCTTTCTTGGCATCTAACACACCTGCGCCGGTTGCTTCGCGCAGTTCTTTTACCATTTGAGTCGTAATTTTCATTTTTGTTGTATTGCTCCTAAACTAAATTACTCGTCGTCATCCGAATCTTCGTCAAAATCACCATCATAGTCGTCAGACTCTTCTGCAACATCGTCTTCGTCATCGTCTGCATCGGCGGCAGCTTCACGCATTTTAGCCAGCGTAGATTCACCAAGCAGAACCTCATCATCCTCATCTTCCATGCCGTCGAAATTGGCCCCATAGCTGCCTACATCAGTAATTTCTTCGTCAGTATTTTCGGCACGAAGAGCCATACCTTCGATAGCGGCATCGGCCATTTTGCCTACGATGAGTTTGATAGCACGAATGGCATCATCGTTAGAAGGGATGAGGTAATCAATGTCATCCGGGTCGCAGTTGGTATCTACCAAAGCAATGACGGGGATTCCGAGGATGTTGGCTTCGCGTACGGCCGTTTCCTCATGATTAATATCCACAATAAAAAGCAAATCCGGCACGCCTTTCATGTCGCGGATACCGCCCAAACGCATGTTTAGCTTTTCAATTTCGCGCTCCACCCGCAAACGCTCTCGCTTCTTCAGCAGATCGAAATCACCTTCGGCCTGGCGCTTTTCCAAACGCTTCAGGTAATCAATTCGCTGGCGAATGGTCTGCCAGTTGGTCAGTGTGCCACCCAGCCAACGCTCGTTGACATAAGGCTGGCGTGCCCGCCCAGCTTCAGTAGCGACTGTGTCTTGCGCCTGACGCTTGGTACCCACAAACAACACCGAGCCACCTTCTGTTACGGTGTCACGAATGACATTGTAGGCATCTTCAATCATGCCTAAAGTTTGTTGCAAATCAATAATGTGGATGCCGTTTCGCTCCGTAAAGATGTATGGTTTCATCTTTGGATTCCAACGACGAGTTCTGTGTCCGAAATGCACGCCAGTTTCTAGCAGTGCTTTCATTGAAACAACGGCCATAGGGGTATTCTCCTTTGTTTGTTTTGTCGCAGACCAGGTAAAAATTTAGCCTGCGCGTCCACACCCTTCAACCAGACAAACACTTACATGGCCAACAAATGCACAGGGTAACCAGAAGTGTTGCGGCCCCCAACACAAATGAATGCAAGCACAATTTGCCTGTCCAGGTGTGTGTGTAATTGGTAATGATTCTTTGGGAATCTAAATGATGTCAGCAATCGCTTGCTGGCAACGCAGAATTATAGCGAAACTGATTTTTTGCGCAAACTTCGCGCTAATAGCCACCAGGGTTTTTCAGTTTTACTGAACAGGACGCGGATGAACGCGGAAAACGCGGATAAAAAGGTCCTAATCCGCGTTTATCTGCGCTAGTCCGCGTCCTTTTTTGCTTAATTTGGATTTACTGAAAAGCCGCAAATTGCCACAGAGAAAACATCTCTGTGGCTAGAAATGGCAAAGATTAAGCGGCAACGGCCGTAAATGCTTTAGCCGCCTCGCGCAAAGCAGCCGCCCGATTGGTGTTTTCCCACGGGGCATCAATATCGTTGCGACCAAAATGGCCATAAGCGGCCGTTTTGCGGTAGATGGGCCGCCGCAAATCCAAATCACGAATAATTGCACCAGGGCGCAAATCAAAATGAGCCTCAATTAGTTCAACTAGCTGGTCCGAGCTGTAATCAGACGTGTCAAACGTTTCCACGTTGATGCTCACCGGCTCCGCAACACCAATGGCGTAAGCCAACTGCACCTCGCATCGTTCTGCCAAGCCAGCAGCGACCAGGTTTTTGGCCACCCAACGCGCCGCATACGCTGCGCTGCGGTCTACTTTTGTACAATCCTTCCCGCTAAACGCGCCACCGCCATGCCGCCCCATACCCCCGTATGTATCAACGATGATCTTGCGGCCAGTTACACCAGCATCGCCCATTGGGCCACCCACAACAAACCGGCCCGTTGGGTTCACAAAAATGCGCAATTTCTCATCAACCAAATCGGCTGGCAAGACTGGCTTAATCACATGCTCAATGATGCCCGCGCGAATGGCGTCGTTGTTTACGTCTGGGGCGTGCTGGGTGCTGATGAGTACGGTGTCTACTCGCTTGGGCTTGCCGTAACTGTACTCGATGGTGACCTGCGCCTTCCCGTCTGGGCGTACCCACGGCAGCGTCCCATTGCGTCGCACGTCGCTCAGGCGGCGGGTTAGCAAATGTGCCAGATGGATTGGCAAGGGCATCAGCGTTTCGGTTTCGTTGCAGGCGTAGCCAAACATCATGCCCTGGTCACCAGCACCTAACGCCTCAATTTCCGCTTCCGAGGTGCCGTTGTCCCGGTATTCCAACGCGCGATCCACCCCTTGGGCAATATCTGGGCTTTGGCTGGCAATGGCAGACTGTACGCCACAGGTATTGCCGTCAAACCCTTTTTCGCTGCTGTCGAAACCAATTTCTACTACAACCTGGCGCACAAGCTTGTCAAAATCCACAAAGGCCGTGGTGCTAATTTCGCCCAGCAGCAGCACAAACCCGGTTTTGATGGCAGTTTCGCAGGCCACGCGGGCAGTGGGGTCTTGAGCCAGCAAGGCATCCAGCACAGCATCGCTAATTTGATCGCACATTTTGTCGGGATGGCCTTCCGTTACCGACTCTGAAGTGAATAAGAGACTGGGAGCTTTTGTAAAAGATGTCATGAAGATTTACCTCCGATGGTAAGTTGTGAACTGCAACTTATTCATTGCCGTTCACCTAAAATTTTGGCATGAAAAAAGCCTCTTGACAGGCAAGAGGCTCGCATTTGTTGCTATTACCTCTTATCTCTCAGCGATTGCTGACGGACTTAGCACCTTCCCAATTTGGGGGTTGCTGCAGCTTCACCGGGCCGATCCCTCTGCTGCTCCTGATAAGATTGTGAATGAGACTTGTTAAAAAATGTACAAGTAATTTGAGTATAGCGAATTGGATAAAAGTGTCAAGCGAAAAACGGCCGTATCACAACCAGGTCTCCGGCGGCTCAGGCATTCCTAATATGTTATACCCGGCATCCACGTACACCACTTCTCCGGTGACGCCGCTGCTCAGATCGCTGCACAGCCAAAGAGCGGTTTTGCCAACTTCCTCCTGCGTCACATTGCGGCGCAGTGGGGAGCGTTCTTCTGTGTATTTGAGCATTTTGCGGAAGCCCGCAATGCCTGCAGCCGACAGTGTTTTGATTGGCCCAGCGGAGATGGCATTAACCCGGATGTTTTGCGGCCCCAAATCTGCCGCCAGGTAGCGGGTGCTAGCTTCTAGAGCTGCTTTGGCGACGCCCATCACGTTGTAGTGCGGCACAGCTTTCTCTGCACCATAGTAAGTCAGCGAGATAATGCTGCCTCCGTCGGTCATCAAGGGAACGGCCGCACGGGTAAGGGCAACCAGGCTGTACACACTCACATCCATCGCCAACTGAAAACCGTCGCGACTGGTTTCTACAAAGGTACCGGACAAATCTTCACGTTTGGCGTGGGCAATGGCGTGAACCAGAATGTCAATTTTGCCAAAATGGTCGCCAGCTTTTTTGAATACGGCCGTAATTTCCTCATCATTTTCAATATTGCACTCTTCTACAAATTCCACGCCTAGCTCTTCGGCCAACGGCCGTACGCGCCGCTCTAGCTGCTCAAACCCATAGCTAAAACCCAGCTCGCAGCCATGCTCATGCAGCGCCTGGGCTATGCCCCAGGCGATTGAATTTTTATTGGCAAGGCCAAAAATGAGCGCTTTTTTTCCTTCAAGTAATTTCATTATTTCTCCTCGTAGTTAAACCTCCGGGAGGCTTCAGCAGCGATCCATGTTGCGCGCCAAACCTCCCGGAGGTTGGTTTTCTTACCACCAATCTCTTTTATTTTGAGACGAACGGGTTGCCTGCCAGCCAATACCGCCAGGGCATAGAAAGCCACGGTTCTGGCGTTTTGCCCAGCCCGATGCGAGGGCCAGTGGCGATTTGGCTTTGGGGCAATGCGGGTGCCTCTTCAATCCATATAACCCCACCCGGCTGGCAAAGGTTTGCCGCATTATGAGATTTGTTAATAGCCAAAGCCTGGGTGAGCTTGGCCGGGCCGTTGGTTAGCTGTTGCAACGGCCGTTCCCCACGTAGTTCCATCATCTCTTCAACCCCGTCCACCGGCTGCAAAGCCCGAATGAGGACAGCATTGGGCTGCCCCGGTTGGCCTGTGACCACATTAAACAACCAATGAATACCGTAGGTGAAGTAAACGTAGGCATAACCAGCTGGGCCAAACATAACGGCCGTTCGCGGGGTGGGCTGGGCATTGTTGGCGCGTTCCCCGTGGCAAGCCAGGTCACGTTCTTCGCCATCGCAGTACGCTTCTGTTTCTACAATGATGCCGCTGAGGATACGGCCGTTCAACTGACGAACCAGCTTTTTACCTAGCAGTTCTTGCGCCACCTGGCGGGCAGGCCGCGCATAAAAAGCAACAGGAAGCTGATTATGGTGAGGTGTCATCCAGAGTACCATCAGTTACTTGTGGCTGTACCAGCGGTAGCAACACAGTGAAACAACTTCCCTTGCCCACTTCGCTTTCCAGACTTATGCGCCCGCTGTACTGGTCTAGCAATTCACGTACGATGGCCAAGCCCAGCCCATTACCGGGCAGCCCAGTCTCTACTGCTTCAGCGCCACGGAAAAACCGGTCGAAAACAAACGGCCGTTCCGTCTGCGGAATACCGGACCCATTATCACACACATCCAATTGCAAATGCTGGGAATCCCCTTCCGGCCAGGCCACGGTTACATGAACATATCCCCCCTCCGGAGTGTATAACAACCCATTTTCAACCAACCGCGATAATATTTTTTCTAGTTGGTAAGATTCCATATACACTTGCGGCAGCAGCTGACACACATTGCCAGCCAAATCTAGTTTTAGTTCCTTATTTTCGCGCTCCGCCCGCTCCATAAAAGGTGGCCAAAAACTATTCCAAACATCGCAAAAATCAGCCGAGGCATCTGGGCTAGGCGCAGATTCGGCATCCAGGCGCGAAATATCCAGCAAATCTTGGATCAGGCGTGCCAGGCGATCAATTTCGTAATGCAACACAGAAAAATAACGTGGGAATTTTTCCGGGCGGCCCTTTTTCAGCAGGCTGACATACGTTTTGATATTGGTCAGTGGTGTGCGTAATTGGTGAGATACATTGGCAATAAATTCCGTTTTTAGCCGCTCCAACTCCTTTAGCCTGGTAATATCTGACTGAACGCTTACATAGCCAGTTGCCTTGCCCTGTGTGTCTGAAATGGGCGTAATAGTTACGGCCACATCATAAACATGGCCGTGCTTGTGCTTATTGATAAACTCACCCGTCCAGCTCCGCTGGCTCAGCAAACAATTCCACATTTCCTCATAGACGAAAAGTGGCACTTGCCCACTACCCAATAAGCGCGGATTCTGGTTAATTAGTTCTTTACGGGCATAACCACTTTGCCGCTCCATTGCGGGATTCGCATAAAGGATATATCCGTCAATATCTGTCAGGATGATTCCCTCACCTGCGCTTTCTAGAATGGCAAACAGTCTGTCGCGCTCCAGCTTTAATTCGGTCGTGCGCTGCGCGACCAATTCAGCCAGGCCATCCGCCTGAACCCGCAGGTCTTCGTAAAGTTTGGCACGCTCTAAAACGGCCGAAATATTGGCAGCCAGCGTCGTTAAAAAATCAATATCCCGTCTGGAGAAATCGTCGAGCTTTCTGCTAGCAGCATTCACGATCCCAATTACCTTATTATCTACCCTTAGGGGAATAGCAACCTCAGATAAAACTGTCGGCTCAAAGTCAAAGTAATAGGGATCTTCCTTCACATTTGGGGCGTAGTAAGGTTCTCCGGTTTCCAGTACGTGCCCGGTAATACCTTTGTTTGCTGGCAGCACAAAATGTACCGGATGGGAAAAAGAGCCTCGATAGGATTTGTGGAATTTAAAGGTAACGGTTTCGGGATCATACAAAATAAAGCCGAAGTAGTTGGGATACAGGTCATAACTAACCAGGTTGGTAGCTTTTTCCAAAAACTGATCAATTTTGAGGGTAACGGCCGATTCTTGAGAAACCTGATTCAAAACAGCGAGCTCTTTAGCCTGGCGGGCTGTTTCCACCGCTAGCCGTGCATTTTCAATGGCTACGGCGGCCTGATTAGCAAAAGCGGCCACAGTACGGCCGTCTTCAGCCGAATAATGATTTGCCACATTGCTGTCTACACACAACAAACCAATCGTCTCCCCTTTTACCCTCATCAACGCCCCAATCCAGGCTTGAATAGATGCCAACGCCTCTTTTTCTATCCAGTTGGGGTCTTCAGACACATTTTGAATCACTGACCACCCAGGCGTGCCTTCCAATTTTAAATCTATACTTTCAGCAGAAAGCGTAATGCCTATTTGCTCAAAAATTGCCTCATCAAAGCCACGCGAAGCCACCATCACAAACTGTTGAACACTGGCGTCATACAAAAACAGGGAGGCCGAATCAAATAAAATCACCTGGCCCAGCAATTCAAAAATTTGGTCATACACAACTTCTAGCGGCAAGCTGGCTGTAAGCATAGCCCCAACTCGTTGCAGCGTCTGGCTTAACTGCAACTGACGACGTTCATTGGCAAATAGGCGTGCATTTTCAATGGCAATGGCAGTTTGGTTAGCAACTCCCTGCAAAATCGCAATTTCTTCAGCAGAATATATACGTGGCTCACCCCAATGATGAATATGCAGCGTCCCCATCGGCCGATCTTGCGTTTTTAGCGGCACGCACACAATGGAACGCAAGCCAGCCCGCATCTTGGCGGCCGTAAATTCATTCAAAAAAGGAATTTGTCGCAAATCAGAGACAATAATTGGCTCGCCCCCCTCCAAAGCTAATTGTCCTGTAAATATTTCATCAATCTTTAAACGTTTGCCTTTGGGCATAATGGCAAGGGCTTCATTGGCACTCCAGGACAATATCGGTTCAAGCCAAACGCCATCCTCGCTAACAATCGAAATCACACAGTTGTGTACGTCATTTAAATAAACACGCAAAATCTCCATGACGCGCGTCAATATTTCATCCCGATCCAGACTGCTTGAGACAAATTCAGCCACGTCCAACAAAATTTCTGCTTCTCGACGACGTCTGGCTTCAGCCTGAAAGAGCTGCGCGCGCGTTACGGCAATGGCGGTTTGCTGGGCAATTGCCTGGCATAGCTCCAAATCGCTGTCAGAAAATTCGCGGCGTTGGCGATGATCTATCAACTCAAAACAGCCAATGACGCCATTGGATATTAGCAAGGGAACATGCAAAATGGTGATGGCGTTGTGTGCCTGTAGGTGCTTTTGTTTCCAATCCGGCTCCTCACCTTCGCGAAGATGTGTCACCACAGGCACAGCTTTTTTTTGCCAACCCAAGCCATCAACCAAATTCGCTATTTGAGTGCCTGAGTGTTCGTCCTGTAGATCAACCGGGTCATTCAAAACTGTGTAATGGGCTAATCGTGTGGCGGTGCCCCATACTGCATTCCAGTCCATTATGGAAACGGCCGTTACATCAAAAACGGCCGCCAGCCGTTTTGCCAGGGCTTGCAACCGTAGGTGAATATCCAAATTTTCTGAAAGCAATTGCACCAGCTCCAGAAAAATGCTGGTATATCCGGGAATGCCCACATGAAGCCCAACGGCCGTCTTAAAGTCGGTCACATCGGTCATCATACCGCACAGCCTTGGCTGGCCTTCTACTTGCAGCAGGCACACCTTATCACGGAACCAGCGCAAGGAACCATCGGCAGCCCGCAAGCGGTACTCAAGCTCTTGCAGTTCCTGGCTGGCAACGGCCGTAGCAAACAACGCCAACACTCGCTCCTTATCCCCGGAATATAAACGATCTGCCCAAAAAGACGGCCGTTGCCACACCGACAAAGGCACCCCCAACACCTTGGCGGCACACTGGCTCACATAAACCAGCTGATAGGTTTCCGGGTCTGCCACCCAAAAAACAATTTCCACGGTATTGGCAAAATCTTCAAAAAAATCAGGCCGTAGCGAAACCCCGAAACCTGCACTAGATTTGTCTTTACTCATGCCAATACCCTGCCTTCAAGCAAATCACAGAAAGTAGCTTGCAAAACGAAAGGCGGCTTCTCTGTAATTTGCTCAAGTAAAAACCAATTCCGCCTTCATTCTGAATCAAAAAAATTTTTTGGTTTTTACACAAAAAAAAGACGCCTGGAAATACCGCGTAATTGTTTGATAAGTGTAAACGATGTGAAGTATCATACCCAAAAGAACTTTCCCGCTTTTCCATTTGGTCTGGCCTCACGAATAAGGAAAAAAAATGCAACAAAATAAATCCCCACTAACCCGCATATTCATCTTTTTAACCACAATGGCAGTTACGGCCGTTCTGCTATACCGCTATGGCGAACAATGGCTGCGTTCATTAATACTTTACCTTTCCACAGCCGGCTGGGCACGCCAAATCGCTACCGATTTTCCACCTGCCTGGCAAGTTGCCAGCCGCTTCATCGCCGGTCAAACCAGCCAGGATGCCATCCGGGCCACCCAAGAAGTCAACCAGCAGGGCCTTTCGGCCACGCTCAACTTTTTGGGTGAAAGCGTCAACACCCCAGAAGATGCGGCCGTTGCCCGCGAAGAGATCATCCAACTGCTGCAACACATTCATCAATCTGGCGTAAACGCCACTGTCTCCGTCAAACCCACCCAACTGGGAATCCATATCGGGCCAGAAGTGGTTCATGAAAATTTACAGCTCTTGTTAACTGCCGCCGAAAAATATGATACACGCATCCGCATTGATATGGAAGATAGTCACGTAACCGACACTACCCTCAATTTGTACCGTCGGCTGCGAGATGAAGACCAATTTGGCCACCGTGTAGGCATTGTGCTACAAGCCTACCTCTACCGAACCCAAGACGATGTCGAAGCCTTGCTACAAGAAGGAGCCTGGGTTAGATTGTGCAAAGGCGCTTACAAAGAACCGCACGACCTTGCTTTTGCCGAAAAAGCAGATACCGACGCCAACTTTCTTCACTTGTCCAAGCGAATGCTAAGTGATGAAGCACGCGTCACAGGCATGTTTCCTTGCTTTGCCACCCACGACGAGGCGCTCATTCGGGAGATAATCCAGTACACTCGTCAACATCAAGTAGACAAGGAAAGTTTTGAATTTCAGATGCTTTACGGGGTTCGTCGCGACTTGCAAGAAGAGATCAATGCAGAAGGGTATCGCGTACGCGTTTACATTCCCTTTGGCACCGCCTGGTATCCTTACTTCATGCGCCGATTGGCCGAGCGCCCAGCTAACTTGTGGTTCTTCCTAAGCAATTTGCTACGGTAATCTAAATTAGCCCCCAAAGAGACGCTGCCACAAAGGTGGCCCCAGCAGCAGCAGGCCTATCAAAATTGCGCCCATTGCCCCCACCAAAACGGCCGCTGCTGCCACATCTTTTGCTACTTTTGCCAGGGGATGCACCTCTGGCATGGTCATATCCACAACAGCTTCGATGGCCGTGTTCATAAATTCGGCCATCCACACTGCCATGAAGGTAAGAATAAGCACCGCCCAATCCCGCGCAGGCAGCCTCAGCCAAAACCCCAGCCCCACAATCACCGTGGTAATGATGGCATGAATCCAGGCGTTGTGCTGGGTGCGCAATACAAATGCCCACCCCTCAAAGGCGTACTGAAAGCTCTTTGCCCGGTCATACAGTTCTTTTTTTGGTACAGACAAGTGGCTTAACCCTCCGCATCTTCCGGTGGCCCAGTGATTTCGGCCCCAAGCTGGGCCAGGATAGACGCCTGGGTCCACCACATGCGATCCTTTTCCTCTGGCTCTTCATGATCAAAGCCAAGCAAATGGAGTGTGCCGTGTACGGTGAGCAGTTGCAATTCGGCCTTGAGGCTGTGCCCGCCTTCTTTGGCCTGCCGTTCGGCCGTTGGCACAGCAATGACAATGTCGCCCAGGTAAGCTTCGTCTTCTTCCATGCCGGGCATACTATCTCCCGGTTCAAAACTAAGCACATCGGTGGGCGCATCAATGCCACGATACGCTTTGTTGAGCGATTTAAGCTGGTCATCATCGGTGAGCAGCAGCGTGACTTCGGCAGGGGGTTTAATTTTTTCGTGGCGCAGGGTAACAGTTACGGCCGTTCTCAACGCCACCGCAATGGATTGAAGCACTTTTTCCTTTTGCTGTACATGAATTTTATACGATGCCACTAGTTCACTTCCTCGCTTAACTGAATTGGGGCCACATCGGCTGGCAAATTGGTTGGGCGAACGGCCGTACCTGCACCTATCTGCTCATCCTCCGCCAACATTTCATCATTACCCGGATATTTTACCCGCACGTGGAACCGGCCTTTCAATGTTTTGATAAACGATTCCCGAATCTTGCGAATGTCCCCCAGCGTGAGACCCGACTCATCCAGTTGGCCTTCGGTCAAATCCTCATCAATCAACGAATTCACCAACTTTTCAATTGCTCTTTCACTGTTGGGCTGCAAAGCACGGGAGGTAGATTCTATCACGTCGGCTAATAGCACAACGGCCGTTTCCCGCGTGCGCGGTCTGGGGCCAGGGTAACGGAACTTCTCCACATCAACCAGTTCACCCTCTTCGGCCTGCTCCTTTGCCTTATACAAAAACCCCTTAACCAACCGCGTCCCGTGATGTTCGGCAATGAACTGGTGCAGCCGATTCGGCAGCTTGTACCGTTTGGCCAAATCCAGCCCATCCGTCACATGGCTCAAAATGATGCGGGCGCTGGTGTGCGGGTCCAACGCATCGTGGGGATTCACACCCTCCTGATTTTCGCTGTAAAAAGGGGGCCGATTCATCTTGCCAATGTCATGGTAAAACGCACCCACGCGAACAAGCGCACTATTTGCCTTGATTTGTTCCGCCGCTTGCTCCGCCAAATTAGCCACCATAATGCTGTGATGGTACGTGCCCGGTGCCCGGCGCAGCAGCTCTTGCAGCAGCGGATGATCCAACCGAGCCAACTCTTGCAGTTGCAGGGTGGTGGTAATGCCAAACAAGCTGCCCAAAATGAAAAAGCCCACCAACGTCAACGCGGAGGACAACACGCCGTTCAGCACGGCATAGCCCATCAGCTCCAGCATGGCCAGCACATCAATGTTGTCCTGGTTTAAGCGAAACACCAAAATCACGGCCACGTAGCCAATAGCGGCGGCCAACCCGGCGCGGAAGAAAGCATTGATCCGTTGGGCATCTTGCAGCGTAAGAATAGCGAGCAGGCCGCCAACGGCCGTATACGCCGCCAGTTCCAATGAGTTTGGGGCTAAAAAGCCAATCAGCGCGGCCAATACGATGGTTACCGTCAGAGAAAAGCGCACGTCATAAATAACGCTGAGCAGCATGGAAAGCGCCGCCATTGGGAACAAATAAGGGAAGAAACTGCCGCCCGTGAGCATCAATTTGGCGATGGCAGCAAAAACGAGCAGCAAACTGGTTAGCACGGTCAGATAACGGCCGTTATCCCGCACGCGCAGCCAGAAAAATTGGTGCCAATACATCGTCATCAGCACCACTGAGAGCAACGTAGCTACAAAAATAGCGCCTACATCCCGCCAATCTAGCTGCCGTTGCAACAAACCAACCTCAGTCAGTTTCTCAATGTCCAACTCCGTCACCGGCTCACCCTGCCGCACAATGCGCTCATTGTCGGCAACCGTCACCATGAACGGGCCAACGGCCGCAGCGGCCGTTTCACGCAAAGCGGCCGTTGCGTCTGGGTCTGGGAATACGGTGGGTACGATAAATTGGGGGGCGATGTTAGTCACCACATTTTCCTGCACAGGGGTCAGTTCCAGGCTGGCTTCCCGTCGGGCAATAATCTGGTAATCACGCACCTGATCTTCACGGATGTCCTGGCGCATCAAATCACCAACAATGCGCGAAATCTCACGCTTTACCACATCATAATCGGCCGAAGAAAGTTCCAGTAGCTCCAGCCCGGTTTGCTGCTGCACGGTGAGGCTGTTAATGGCTTGCAGATATGTCAGCTTGGTTTCAGTGGTTACCAGACTGTCTGCCCGAACCGCATCTATGAAGGCAAATACGGCCGTTACCAAATTTAGCTGGTTGCGGCCAATGTCATTGCCATCACCCACGTACTGTTCCGGAACGGCCGCACGCGCTTTGGCCCGTTCAGAAGCCAACAGCACATCGCTCTCGTAGGTCACGCTACGGGGGGAATAAATATCTTCGGTGGCAGGTTGCCCCAACGTCACCTGCACATCGCTGGCGGTAACCAGGTTAAAGCTAAAAATGAGGGTAAGCCCCAGCGTCATGATAGTCGCAAATACCCCAAGCAAAGAACCTTGGATTAATTTACGCCAGCCGGGTCGCTCGTCTGTTTGAGCTGTCATCTATTAATTTTGGCGGGGAGCCTGTTAATTTTGCAACAGTTCGCGCACGACCTCATTCACCAAACGGCCGTCTGCCTGTCCTTTCAACTTGGGCATCAGCTTTCCCATCACCTGCCCCATGCCTTTGGCGTCCGTCACGCCCAGTTCCGCAACAATTTCAGCCGCAATCGCCATAATTTCGTCCCGCCCCATCTGCTGCGGCAGGTACGATTCAATTAACGTCAGCTCCGCCTGCTCGCTGGCCGCCATCTCAGGATTGCCTGCTTTTTCATAATCAGCAATGCTCTCGCGCCGCTGTTTAGCTTGTTTGGTTAGAAGCGCCTGTACGGCCGTATCATCGAGCGTCGTCTGGTTGTCAATCTCTTCTTGTTTGATGGCTGCTAACAGCAACCCAAGCGTGTTCCGTTTTTCAGTATCGCCGCTTTTCATAGCCGCGACGCGATCTTGTTGAAGGGTCTCTTTTAAGCTCATTTTCCAACCTTTTCCCAAAAGATTTTTATCAGCAGATTTCGCAAATCACCCAGATTCTAGAGTTGAAATCTGCAAAATCTTTTTTTATCTTTGATTGATTTTCTAAAAATTTGTCCTGATGAGATAGGAAATCCTGTTTAGGATTGTAGCATTGGCAGGGTGGGTGTCAACACAGTGTACAGGCTCAAATTGCCTTCTTTGCCATCGCTGCGGAACTGATCGACCACTGAAAATCCGGCCTCATCTGCCAGTTCGGCCGTTTCTTCAGCATCAATGTGGCAGGCGTAGCGCAAGGCAAACCCGCCCCGCTGCCACGCCAGCAAATAATCATTTGGCTCCACGTCAGCCGCCGTCAGGCCGATGGCGGCCCAATTCTGCACTTTGCGCCGCTGGCGGGCGCTGTCCATAAACTGCCAATTAGAGATGAGCAGACGGCCGTTTTCCCCCAAATGGCTCCGAATTTCCTGCAACAAACGCACCCGGTTGGCCTTCCCCGGCAAATGGTGCATGACCGCCAGGCAAGAAATGGCGGGGAAGCTGCCCAGCCCAGCCAGGCAACCTGGCTCCAGCAAATTGCGCTGGTAAAACGTGCCGACGGCATGTTTAGCGGCATCGGCTAGCAGCTCTTCGCTAAAATCCACGCCCACAAACTCGCCGATGCGGTTGTGCGATTGGAGGAACTGAGCGAAACGGCCGTTGCCACATCCCACATCCAAAAAGCGCGGGCACGGCTCCGGCAAATGGGGCAGCAAGCGAGCAAATCCCGGCTGCGGCGTCACGCGGCTGCCAGAAAAAGAGTCCGCCTGTGCATCATAAAATTCCCGGTTCAAGTTCAGCAACCGCTGAACCACTTCTTCTCTCATTTTATTTATCCACAGATTTCGCAGATTACACAGATTGATCGGTTTTGTTTGTTTGTTGTCTTCGCATCACGAAACCAACTATCAACCAGGCCAAAAAAATCCGCGTCATCCGCGTTCATCAGCGTCCCATTCTTCTAATCGGATGCGGCGGCGGTTGGTGACAAACCAGGAACGGCCGTCTACCGTACGCACCCACACCGCCGGGGATTGATGTGCCACCACCGTGCCATCCACCCAAACTTGCTCGCCCAGCCAGATTTGCACGGCCGTTCCCACCGCATACAGTTCCGTTAGCCGTTCCGCCATCAGCCAGCGCCCAACTGCTGCAAACGGGCCAACCGCTCTCGCTCAAGCCAATCGAGTTGAGACAGTTCAGCATACGCCTGGGCAAAAAACGGCCGTGCCGCTTCCCCGCGCCCCAACGCCAGCAAACATTCGCCAATCTCTTCCAGCACAAATCCATCTGCCTGCCCGACGCTTTCATGCTCAGCCAAAAGCGCCTGCTGCACCGCCAGCGCCTCGTCAAAACGCGCCAGGGAGCGCAGCGTATGCCCCACGCACCATTTGGCAATGCGAATCGTTTCCGGCTGGTCGGGATGAACCGCCTCGCGCCAGGCAACCGCCCTCTCAAAAATAGCCAGCGCCCGGTCAAACTCGCCCATGTCGTGGTAGGTCCAGCCGAGGTTGTTGTAGAGAGAACCACGCCAGCCTGCGGCGCGGGCGTCGGGCGTGGCTTCAGCCAGGGCCAGCGCCTTTTCATTCCAGGCCAGCCGCTCTGCTGCGTCCAGTTCGGCAATGGCGATCATGTGGGCGGCGTCAATCGTGTGGAAATCGGCCTGAGGCGAAACGGCCGCTCCCAACACAAACGCCGCCTCAAACAGGGGCAGCGCCCGCCCTGGCTCACCCGCCGAGTTAAAGGTGCGGCCACGCTCCAGTAAGCAGCGCATCTGCGGCACAATCATCTCGTCACGCAGCATCGCATTCGCCTCATCGAGACGCTTGTGCGCTTCGGCAAACTGGCGGCGCAGGCTGTGCGTCCGGGCAATCTGGCTGAGCAGCTCCACGTGGTAGGCGCGGTTGGCAGTGGCGGCCACCTCTGGCAAAAGCGCTTCAAAGCGTACGGCCGTTCCCGCCGGATCGCTGTAATTCCACAAGGTATGCAATTCAGGAAATTCACTCATCATAGCCTACTCAGTAAGCGGCCAACAATAACTTCCCTTTTAGGAAGGCCGCTTACTCCAAGCCGTCCGCACAATTCCAATAACTTATTTGCGGACGGCCACTTACCACAAAGGACGCGGAGTTCGCAGAGAAAAAGAGAAATCTCTGCGCCCCTGCGTCCTCCGCGATGAATTCAATCTAAAAACTGATTACGGCCGTCTCACCACCACATTGTCAAACGCCACCTTCGCTTGCGGCTGGACAAACGTGCCCGCGTCCAGAGCAATCGTGCCGCTGCTGTACGCCGTGTCGCTGAACTGGTGGACTAACTGGTCATTCACAAACAGCGAAATGTTTGTCCCCAATGCCTCCACTCGGAGCTGGTTGATGCTGCCCAAGCCTTGCTTGATCGCTGCCGATTCCGTCCAGCGGTCCACGAAGCGCGTCCAGCCAGCTTCGCCATCCCGCCGCTCCACCATAAAAAGGCCATCCCCGGTAATCTCGAAGCGGTAAAAGCGGGTGGTGTCCTGCATTCTGAACAAGACGCCGTAGCTGCTGCCCAAATCGCCTTCCAGCAGTTGGGCATCCACCTCCAAAATGAAGTTGTCGAAGGTTTGATCCGGCAAGGTGGAAAACTGCATGATGTTGTTGTCGGCCAGATCAATGACAAGATGTTCGTCAATAACGGCCGTTTGCCCCGCATTGTCCCCTTCCATCACCCAGTTATCCATCTGCCCCGGCACAAAGCCATCGGAGAAGATGACATCCGCCCCAGACGCGCCCGGCACACCCGTGGCATCGGCGCAGGCGATCAGGAACAATAAACCAAGCAATAAAATGCTAATTTGTAAGAGCCGTTTAATTACAAACATTAGACCTCTTGCATAAGTAGAAAATTAGGCATAATTGCTGGATGAAATATGCTGAGATTCAAAACTTATCCGATGCGAAATTTAAACGTTTAACGGGTGTGCCACACCCAATCTTTAAACAAATGGTGGCTATTCTAGAAAAAACAATGCCCACCTTTGGTAGACCACCTAAATTGTCACGGGCAGACCAACTCTTGTTGACCCTGATGTACTGGCGAGAGTATCGTACCCAGTTTCATATCAGCCAGGCCTATGGGATTAGCGAGTCAGCCGTTTGCCGGACAATCCAGCAAATTGAAAACAGGCTTGTCGAGTCAGGGCAATTCACATTGCCTGGCAAGAAAAAGTTGCAAACTAGCGATACGCTCATCGAAGTTGTCATTGTTGATGCCACCGAACAACCGATAGAACGACCCAAAAAAACAAAAGAGGCACTTTAGTGGCAAGAAAAAGTGCCATACGCAAAAAGCGCAGGTCATCGTCAACTTAACAACCCTGGAAATTGTGACCACAGCCTTTAGTGAAGGCAAGAAACATGATTTCAATCTGTTCAAAGAGAATGGCCAAGGGATGGTACAAACTATCACTTGCTTAGCTGATTCAGGATATCAAGGCATCGCTAAGCTTCACAAGAATAGCCAAACGCCCAAAAAGAAATCTAAGCATCATCCTCTCACTAAAGAGGAGAAAGCAGCGAATCGGGCATTGGCGAAAGCCAGAATCTATGGTGAGCATGTGATAGGCAAGCTCAAGATATTTCGTATTTTGAAAGAGCGATATCGCAATCGCCGCAAACGGTTTGGTTTGCGATTCAACTTGATTGCTTCGATTTACAATCTGTCACTTGGAGTAAAGTGACTTATGCAAGAAGTCTATTGATTATTTTTGGGACGTGTGTGGGATGCTTCACTCCGTTCAGCATGACAATTGATGATGTTGTCGGAGAACAATATTGAAACGCAAAAAATGCTAAATTGTCATTCTGAGTGAAACGAAGAATCCCAGCCAACCTTCATGAACAACCGACTTAAGGTGCTAAAACCAGCAGATCATCAAACTGGACAACGGCCGTTCCCGGTTCCAGTGTGCTCACACCCAAACCCACATCACCACCCGCGAACGAACTGTCCGTCACCGTCACCAGCGGCAGGCCATTTACCGACAGGCTCAATTCGTTGCCCACACAGCTGACGCGCAATAAATTCGTCGCCACGCCCTGGTTGATCAAATCAGAGAAAACATACTCCTGATTGGGGGTTAAGTAGGTGATTTGCTCCTCGCCCGTCTGGTATTTGCCGATGGCATAGTAGCCATCGCCACTGATCAGAAAAATGTAAAAATTATTCTCATCCTGGTAGCGGCAAAGGACGCCGTAAGCGTTGTTGTTGGGGCCGCTGGTTTGCCGCGCCTGCACCGTCACAATCACGTCGCTGAAGTCGCGCCCGACGTTGGTCCACCAAATCTGGCCCGTCTGGCTGGTGCTGATGTTCAGCGTACCCTCAGCGATCTCCACGACCGCCCCACCCTGGTTATACTCGCGCCAGCCGCAAGATTGCTCGCCAGCAAAATTATCTTGTAGTAGCGCGCCATTTTCATTACAAGGGTCTATGGTAGACCCACCAGCAAGCGAACAAGCCGCCAGAGAAAGCAGGGTAAGCATAATCAGCAGCAGTCGAATGATCCATTTTCCCATTATTTCTCTCCTCCAAACATAAACCTCCGGGAGGTTCCAAAAACGATCTCTGTTACACGCAAAACCTCCCGGAGGTTGGCATTCATTCATGATGGTTGGCGCTTTTTTATTCTTGAGCCTCAGATTTATCCAGCTTTGTGTTTAACCGATCTAAATCATCCGCGATATTTTTTTGCTGGCGCGAAGTGTACATGTAAAAGCCAAATGCCCCCAACCAAAACAGGGCAATGATCACAATGAGTAGGGTCAGATTTTCAAACATAATCTCCTCAAAAAAGCTACAAAATTTTGCCAAAGTTTACCAAAAATAGGCAAACCGGCACATGCGGAACGGCCGTTTCCCCTTCAATAATCTACAAACGGCTATCCCACAGCGGTTCAGCCACGCCGCGCTGCTTGTTTTCGTAACGCGCCATCACAAACAGGGCGTCGGACAGGCGGTTGAGGTACGGAATGACAAACGCGCCGACTGCCTCCTCCCGCGACAGGGCAATCACCAGCCGTTCGGCGCGGCGACAGACGGTGCGGGCCACGTGTAGCTGCGCCGCCCCTAGCGATCCGCCGGGCAAGATGAAGTTTTCGAGGTTGCCGGTAACGGCCGTTAACTCATCCATCAACGTTTCCAACGCCGTCACGTGCCGCTCCTCCATCTGCGGAATCTGATATTCCACCTTGTCCGCTTCCGTAAAGCACAAATCGGACCCCAAGTGAAACAGTTCATTCTGAATTTGGGGCACAACTTCCGCCAGGCGCGGCACCAGCCCGTGGGCCACGGCCACCCCCAGCACAGAATTCAGCTCATCCACCGTGCCGTAGGCCGACACCCGCAAAGATTCTTTCGGCACGCGCGTCTTGCTGCCCAGAGAGGTCGTCCCATCGTCACCCGTGCGCGTGTAAATTTTCGTCAATCGTGGCATTCATTTGCTCCGAACTTGTCATTCTGAATGAAGCGCAGCGAAATGAAAAATCCCAGCCAACTTGGTGGGGATGCTTCACTCCGTTCAGCATGACAACTGTTAGTTATTTTTTATTTGGCAACGGCCGTTCTCCCCGGCAGGAACCACAAGGCGGGTAGTGTCAAAAAGGCGGCCAACGCGCCCCACACAAACGACAGTGTCAGCCCCACCCGGTCGGCCATCACGCCAATGAGCCAGATACCCAAACCGCGCACCAAGAAGTTCAGCCCAATGTAAATGCCGTTGGCCAGCGCCCGGTGTGCCGGAAAGGAATCCTGCACAATGGCCATGATCACCGGCGTGGGTGAAATCGCCGTAAGGCCCAGGGCGATGAGCAGCGGCACGGCCAGCCAGCCCGGCCCGTAAATGAAGGCCAACGCTAGCAACGGTGCCACCAAAAACAGCCCGCCAAGCACGCGACGCCGCCCAAAGCGGTCGCTGGCGGTGCCCGTGAGTAGCGCTCCGGCCACGCCCGCCCCTTCCAAAATGGAAAGCGCGGCCGCCGCCAGCCAAAGGCTCGCCTCCACCTCATCGCTCATGTACAGCGGCAGGTAGGTGGTGAGCGGCACCACCAGCCCCATCCGCGCCAGCATAATCCAGCTAAGCACGGGGAAGACACGGCGGATTTCTGGCCACGCTTCCTCTAATCCCGCAGGCTTACTGCTAGTTTTGGCGGAAACATCATGCAGGCGATAGTAAAGAACGGCCGTTACCGCCCACCCCACAAACATCAATCGCCACATCCCCTCCAAACCAAACCAGCCCACACCCGCGATGGCCACAATCGGGCCAAAGGTGCGCCCCAGTTCGCCGCTGGCCATGAAGATGCTCATCCCCGTGCCCACGCGCTTGCCCGCCATCCGGCCAATCATCGCCGGGGCCGGGGCGTGGAACGCCGCGATGCTGATGCCACCAGCAAACAGCAGCAGCGCCACCATGAAGTAGCTGTTCACAATGCCCAAACTGCTCATGAGAGTGGCGGTAATGCCGGGGGCCAAAATGATGAAGTAGCGCAGGCTCACCCGGTCGGCCAAGTAGCCGATGAGCGGGTTTAACAGGCTGGGCAGCTGGCTGAAGATGGCCAAGCTGCCGGTGAGGGCGTAGTTGGTCGCCAGCCGCTCTTGCAGCAGCGGCAACAGCGGGGCGATGAAGGCGCTGTACGTGTCGTGTACAAAATGCCCGCCCGCGATGGTGAAGATTTGGCCGGTGTTGAAGGTGTCGGGAACGGCCGTTTCTTCCAAGTTTGGCGATGTTGTTGTTTGGTCCACAGGGTGCTCACTTTTCTACAAATTTTCGAAAAGCGATTATACGGCCGTTTGCCCACATTAACCCACCCCAACTTGCCTTTGCCTATGGGACGCGGGTAAACGCGGACGAGCGCAGATAAGAAACAACTTTCCGCGGCATCCGCGCTTGTCCGCGTCCAAAATCGCAATTTTGGTCACACGAAGGTGCGAAGAGATAAATTTTTAGGGGTAGGAAAACAAATCCAATTCGGCTACACCTCGTGGCAGGCGACAAAATGGCCCGCTTGCACCTCGCGCCACACAGGTACCTCTTGGGCGCAGTGCGGCTTGGCAATGGGGCAGCGGGTATGGAAGCGGCAACCGGATGGTGGATCAATCGGGCTGGGCACATCGCCCGTAAGGATGATGCGCTGCCGCTTGCGTGATTCTTTGGGGTCTGGCACAGGAACGGCCGATAACAACGCCTGGGTATACGGATGCAGCGGATTTTCATACAGCTCATCCTTCTGCGCCAGTTCGGCCATCACCCCCAGATACATCACCGCAACGCGGTTGCAAATATGGCGCACCATGCTCAAATCATGGGCAATGAACAGGTAGGTCAGGTTAAACTGCGCCTGTAAATCCTCCAGTAAGTTCACCACCTGCGCCTGAATCGAGACGTCCAGCGCAGAAATCGGTTCATCGCAAACGATGAAGTCTGGCTCAGAAGCCAGTGCCCGCGCCACGCCGATGCGCTGCCGCTGACCGCCAGAAAATTCATGCGGAAAACGATTCACATACCGACTGCTCAAACCCACCAGCTCCATCAGCTCCTTCACCCGCTCAGACCGCGCCTTTTCATTTGATGCCAACTTATGCACCCGCAGCGGCTCGCCAACAATCGAGTTGACCGTCCAACGCGGATTGAGCGAGGCAAACGGGTCTTGAAAAATCATTTGCGCCTTACGCCGCACCTGCTGCAATGTTTTCCCCTTGGCAGCCCGCACGTCCAGACCATCAATAGCAATTTCGCCATCGGTTGCTGGATATAAGCCAAGAATGGTGCGCCCGGCCGTGCTTTTGCCGCAGCCACTTTCCCCCACTAGCCCCAACGTTTCGCCACGAGCAATGCTAAATGTAATGCCATCCACCGCCTTCACGGCCCCAACAGTGCGCTGGATCACAATTCCCTGCTGAATGGGGAAATGCTTTTTGAGATTTTGGACGGTTACGAGGGTGTTGTTGTCATTCATTCGGTTCTCCAAAATAGCAGAGGGGCTGAGGAGCGGGGGAGCAGGGGTGATTGTGTTCTCCCCCGCTCCCCTGCCCCCCAGCTCCTACCGCGCTTCGCCTGTAGACACATCTACCCAGCAGGCGGCTTTGTGCCCGGCGGCAATTGGCAGCAACGGGGGCATTTCCTGGCGGCAGCGGTCCACCGCATAATCGCAGCGCGGGGCAAAAGGGCAACCACGCGGGGCAATGAGTAGGTTCGGCGGCGCACCTGGGATAGATTTCAGCCGTTTTTCGCGTCGTCGGTCTACGCGGGGCAGCGCGGCGAGCAACGCCAATGTGTAAGGGTGCTGCGGCCGTTCGTACAGATCATCCACAATGGCCTCTTCTACAATGTAGCCCGCGTACATCACAATCACCCGGTCTGCCATGCCAGCCACTACGCCCAAATCGTGGGTAATCCAGATCATGGCCATGCCTATTTTTTCGCGCATGCGGATGACAAGATCAACAATCTGGGCCTGAATGGTCACGTCCAGCGCCGTCGTTGGCTCGTCGGCGATGAGCAAGCTGGGATTGCAGGCCAGCATCATGGCAATCATGACCCGCTGCCGCATACCGCCAGAAAACTGGTGCGGATAATTGCCCAAGCGACGGGCCGCATCGGGAATGCCCACTAGTTCCAGCAGTTCTACGGCGCGGGCGCGAGCTGGTTCAGACTCCATGCCATAATGTTTGTGCAGCGCTTCGGTAAGCTGGCGTTCAATGCTCAATACCGGATTGAGCGAGGTCATGGGGTCCTGGAAAATCATGCCAATCTCGCTACCGCGCAGCTGCTCCAGGTTGTCTTCACTCATTTGCAGCAGATCCCGTTCTTGCCAGAGGGCACGGCCGTTTACAATCTTGCCCGGCGGTATGGGAATCAGCCCTAAAATAGACATCATGCTGACGGACTTGCCGCAGCCACTTTCGCCCACCACCGCAACCGCTTCTCCTTCCTGGATGTGGTAGGAAATGCCGTTCACCGCGTGAACCGTCCCTTCTGGCGTATCGAATTGAACCTGAAGATTTTCAACTTCGAGGATTTTGTGTGTGGATGGGTTGGGACTCAACAATTTATTCTCCCAATAATTGTGAGGGAGCGGAGGAGCAGAGAAGCAGGGGTAAAATTCTCCCTCGCTCCTCTGCTCCCCTGCTCCCTATTTCTTTACACCGATCGACTGCGCGGGTCCAGCGCGTCGCGCAGACCATCGCCGACAAAATTGATGCTAAGGACGGTTAGGACAATCAGCAAGCCGGGAAAAATCCACAGCCAGGGGGCGGATTCGATATAGTTATAGGAGCCGTCCAGCATATTGCCCCAGGTCGCCGTGGGTGGCTGTACGCCCAGCCCCAAAAAGCTGATGTACGCTTCGGAGAGGATAGCATTGGCCACACCGAGCGTGGCGGAAACAACGATGGGGGCGATGCTGTTGGGCAAAATATGCTTGAAAATTATTTCCCAATTGGGGGTGCCAATCGCTTTAGCAGCCAGGATAAATTCGTTTTCTTTTACAGAAAGGAATTCCGCCCGGACGATGCGGGCCAGGTACATCCAACTTGTCAGGCCGATAATGAGAATAATGACAATGACGCTACCGCTAAAGGTGCGCCCTAAAAAGGTCAGGTCGGGGATCGAGCCGCCGAAAAACTTGGCCATCACAATTAAAAGGAATAGCTGAGGAATGTTCAGAGCGGCTTCGGTAAAACGCATGAGGATGGCGTCAATTTTGCCGCCATAGTAACCGGCAATGGCACCAACGATGACACCTATGACAGTTTCCAGAATAACGGCCGTTAACCCAATCAACAATGAAATCTGACCACCGTAAATGGTGCGGATCAAAATATCGCGACCAACCGTATCGGTGCCAAAGGGATGACCAGCCATTGGCGCGGTTAGTCTTAGCCCCGTATCCGTTAAGTTGGCCTCGGCTTCGCTGTAAACCAGTGCGCCGCCGAAGGCGTACACAAAAAGCAATACAATGACCACAGCCCCAACCAACGCCATCTTGTGGCGACGAAAGCGCCGCCAAGCCATCTGCCACAGCGTTAAAGGGGGTGACTCCAGGTCATCGGCACCTAACGGCAGGGTAGCTACAGAAGGATCAATGGTACTCATAAAGCCACCCCTTAATCAAACCGAATGCGTGGGTCTAGCACGGCATAGGTAATGTCGGTCAAAATTTGGAAGATGATGACGGCCAGGGATAGCAGCATGAGGATGCCCATGACCACCGGCACATCGTTACGCGAAACATGGTCCAAAAAGAGCCGTCCCATGCCTGGCCAGGCAAAGATGCGCTCGGTTACCACAGCACCGCCCAGCAGAAAAGGAATGTCCAGGCCAACCACCGTCACAATGGGCAATGAGGCGTTTTTCAGGGCGTGAACCAGGATGATCGTCCGTCCTTTTAGCCCTTTGGCTTTGGCAGTGCGAATGTAATCCTGGTTCATGACTTCTAGCATGGTGCTGCGAATGTACCGACTGTAAGCGGCCGTACTGATTACGGCAATGCTCATAACCGGCAAAATCAGGTGCAGCAGCACCTGGCCAGTGGTTTTGCCTACCTTGGGGTCGAACATGCCAACTGTTGGCAAGGAGGGTAAACCCCAACGCTGGAAATTAACAGAGAATATGTAGATGGAGAGCAGGGCAATAAAGAAGATGGGCATTGAGTAGCCGATGAAGGAAACGGCCGTAATCACATGATCAAACAGCGAATACTGCCGCAGCGCCGAATAGACGCCAATAAACAAGGCTAACACCACAATGACCGCTTCCGAAGCCACCATTAAGATCAGCGTGTTGGGCACCCTGTCCCAAATAACCTCCAAAACTGGTTTGCCCCGGTTTACAAGCGACGTACCAAAATCGCCACGCAACACCCCCAGGCGGTGCCCCGGCGTTTCCGGTACCCCATCAGCATCCACATCAAACGAAGTCCAATCATTCCCCGCCAACCAGTACACATATTGCAGGTAAATAGGTTTATCCAGGCCCAACTGCCGCGTTAGTCGCGCCCGATCATCAGGGCGCGTAGCCCGGCGACCACCCATCGTCGCCAACGGGTCGCCCATATTTTGCATGAGCGTAAAAAGGACCACGCTGATAATAAACAGTAACGGAATGGCTTGCAGCAACCGACGAATAATATAACGACTCATTTAATTCCAACCTAAACCTGCGAGGTTTACCCCAAATTAGGAGTTACAAACCTCGCAGGTTTGAGTCAAAGCAAGGAAAAAACCTATTCGGTCATATCCCACTCGGCAATATTGAAGAATGGCGTCGCGCCAGACATCTTCACGTTTGTCAGTTTGGCGCTGAGTGCCCAAATATCCGGGTCTTGCCAAATGCCTAGCCAGACCACATCATTAAACATGATGTCGGTAATTTCATAGAACGTTTGCTGCCGGTCTTCAAAATTGATCTGGGTGGTTTGGAGGGTAAACAGCTCATCCAAACGCTCATTACACAGACGTTGCCAGTTGCCGCCGTCCGGGTATTCATCGCTGGGAATTTCGCTGCAATACCAGTAGTAATGATCCGGGTCAGGGTATGCTGGGCCGTCGGACCACTCAAAGATATCCAGTTCACCGCTGGCCGCTGGGCCACCGTCAGAAAGTCCGCCAAAGAAGATGTCGGCATCGTAGCTGACAATATCCAACTGGATACCAACTTCGGCCAGCTGCTGTTGGGCTACTGCCTGCATGTCCTGGCGGATTTCACGGATTGTGGTGCCATGCGTCAGGATGAGCTCCACACCATCTTTATCACGTACACCATCATCATTTGTATCAATCCAGCCCGCCTCGTCGAGCAATGCATTGGCGGCTTCCGGATCATACGGCCAGGGTTCGATAGCTGGATTTACGTAAGGCATGTTGTCCCACAATGTTGCGGCTGGCTCAGTCAGTCCCAACAGCAAATCCTGGGTAATGGTGGCTCGGTCTATAGCCATAGCGATGGCCTGGCGTACGCGCACATCCTGAACGGCCGGATGGCCTGGGGCTGCATCGTCGCCAAAGTAGAAGAACCAGCCTTCATTGTAACCAGAAGGAACAGACAAAATTTGCACCCCGGCTTCTTCAAGGGCGGGAATGTCTGAGTAAGCAATGAAGGTACCCAGGTCACCATCCCCGGTTTGCAGGGCAGCAACTTGGGAAGCGTCATCGGGGACAAAGCGGATAAAGATTTCGTCAATATTGGGCGCTGGACCCCAATAATTGTCGTTGGCGACAAAGCGAGCAAAGCTGCCAGATTCCCATTCGGCAAAGACGTATGGGCCAGCGCCAACAGTGGGTGCAAGGTTCCATTCGGCATTATCTAAAGTGCCATCAGCATCGTAGACGGGGCGCAGGACGTGTTCGGGCAAGATGCCATGCCACAAGGTGGCCTGCCAGGGAACAAATGGCTCACTAAAGGTCAACACGACGGTGTGATCGTCGGGGGCTTCGGCCGTGGCAATTTGGTCGTAGGGATAGGTTGAGGTCACAATATTGTTGGGGTCCACAACCATTTCATAGGTGAACACAAAATCGGCTGAGGTGATCGGTTCACCATCAGACCAGGTAACATCATCACGAAGATTAAAGGTTAAAACGGTGCCATCTTCAGAAATGCCGCCGTTTTCTACAGTGGGCATCTCGGTAAGCAAGACGGGAAATGGCTCGTTATTTTCATCAAAATGCCAGGCCCACACCTCCCAAAATTGGTAGGTGATGGTGGTAAACCACATGCTGGTATACAGGGGACTCAGGGTGTCGAATTCCTGGGTCCAGATAAAGGTGGCCACTTTGTGCTCATCGGTTGCGGTTTCTTCTGTGGTTGTTTCTTCAGCTGCGGGCTGTTCGTCGGTAGTGGTGGTGGTGGTGGTTTCATCGGTGGTTTCGCTGGCATCTTCTGTGCTGCCGCCACCACAGGCAACCAGTACGAGAGCCGCAATGAGTAACAAGACAATCAGGTAAAGTTTCTTAGACATTTTTCTCCTCCAAATCCGAATGGTTATAAAAAACGGTAACAATTATTTGCTATAGGCATACCTCCTGGCCGGGAAACGGCCGTTACCCAATTACTTCAACAAAGAAGCAATGTAACAGTTTTCAATTTGCATAAGCGGTGTGGAGCTACTGGATGATCACCTGAGCCAGAAAACAGGGGGAATCGAAGGGAGATAGTCCTCCCTCTATAAAATACACACACAATATTTAACCCAGGATTTTTAATGTTGCTTTTCATTGCCTAATTTAATGCACGGCTTTCGATGTATGAAACATCATCTGCCGAAAGATTGTACTTCCGCCCCTACAGGCTGTCAAAACATTAGTGATGGCCGATTTTGGTTCAGGTTTGTATAATTCAGAATCTATTTTCAGGAAAAAGGTTACACCTATGAGCTTTTTACGTCGTTTAATTTCGCCTCGCTTGTCAATCATTTTGGCTACGGCCGTACTGTTCTTGCTGCCAACGGCCGTATTTGCCCAGGAAGAAGATGGCAGCGGCGCGGCTATCACCCTATCGCTCATTGGGCTGATTTTGGCCATCATCATGGTTGTGGCCGTGGTTGGCGCGGTGGGGCTGGGCATCATTGGCATTGGCTATAACAGCACCAAGGGCGACGACGATTAGCGCCTACGCCAATCAAATTGATTGCACATAAAAACGCCGGACAGCCTCCGGCGTTTTATGTTGGGCAATTTAACCACAAATCAGTGCTCGATTTTTTGTTAGCAGAAGGGGAGTTGGCGGGAAACGGCCGTTTGCCCACATTAACCCACCCCAACTTGCCACAGCCTATGGGACGCGGACGAACGCGGACGAGCGCAGATGGCAAAACAGCTTGTCCGCGTCCTAAATTGCAACTTTGGTTCTGGAAATGAATCTGACGCAATCTTGACTTTGACACAACCGTAGCAAATAGATTGCTTACTCCTCGTATAAATGCTTCTCCATTTGTTCGTCAATGAAGATAACAACCTCGTTGAACATTTCCATCGACATTTCAGGGTCAATGATAGATTGGAAATTAATAGCATATTCCTGATATCTTGCACCCAAATTACATCTATATCCGGGAAAATTCTCCAATCGCCCACATCCTACAGCAAACTCGTCAGCAACAACACTTCTATAAAAGAAATCCTTCTCTTCCAAATAAATACCTTCCCCAGATACAGCAGTAAAAGCTCTTGAAGCCTCAGCAGGGGTTCTAAAACGCCAAACTTCATATGTAGCCCGTCCATGCCCATCAAGCCAATTGTAAGACAAAAAGCCTGTTTCAAAAGCTCCCTCCGAGGTTGATGGCCTCGAAAATGAACCGCCAGTAGCCTCTGAAGGAAATAACCCAGACGGCAATCCCAAATCCAACACATTGAATGCCCGTTCTGGAACACAGTTTAAGAAAAGGCAACTTCTCGCAATCAACCCTAAAATACCAAACATACAAACGGATATGGTTGCCCCAACCACTAACGCTATTTTTGTTTGTGACCCCATTTAAGCAATCCTTTCACTTTAAATTCCTATAATCACGATCAGAAAAGGCCTAAGATTTCTTAAAGTTGACTGGTAGCTTCTTCAAGCCGCGAAAGAGGACGCCAGAGCGCCATTCTAGTTTGGGGGCAGGCACGGCTAGTTGCAAATCGGGGAATCGCTCAAACAAGGTTTGCAGCCCAATTTGTCCCTCCAGGCGAGCCAGCGGCGCACCGAGGCAGTAGTGAATGCCCATACCAAAGGCCAGGTGCCGGTTGTCGCGGCGGGTCACGTCCAGCGTGTCTGGCTGGGCAAACTGGCAGGCGTCCCGGTTGGCCGAAGCCAGCACCACGCGCACCACGTCGCCGCACCGCATTGGGTGCCCTTCAAACGTAAAATCCTCTCTCACCCAGCGCGTCGTGGAAGTTTCTACTGGCCCATCAAAGCGGAGGAGTTCTTCAACGGCCATTTCCCACCCTCCATTCTCCCGCAAAATCCCCAACTGCTCAGGATGCGCCAACAGCGCCAGCGCCCCGTTACCCAACAAATTCACCGTCGTCTCGTGCCCCGTCACCAACAGCAGCGCCACCATGCTAGACAGCTCCGCCTCGTTCAGCCGCTCGCCCGCCTCTTCCGCCTGCACCAACGCCGAAATCAAATCATCCTGCGGGTTTTTTTGACGCAAGGCAAACATCTCCTGCAAATAAGCCACAAAGGCGCGCACCTTGCGCTTGCGAGCGCTGTAATTCAAATCCCGGCTGCCCGGCGAAATGATCGCCTGGGACCAATCCGCCACCTGCGCCTGATCGGCGGGCGGAATGCCTAGCAGTTCAGCGATAATGCGCACCGGCATGGGCAGGGCAAAATCGGCGATGAGGTCCGCCTGCCCGGCGGCGGCAATGGCGTCCAGCAGTTCATCGGTGATTTGCTGGATGCGCGGGGCGAGTTGCTCCACGCGGCGCGGCGTGAACGCCTGGTTCACCAGCGCCCGCAGCCGCGTGTGGTCCGGCGGATCGGCAAAGAGCATATTTTCGTTAATGAGGCGGTGCATGGCGGATTTGCGCGGTGGCCCGGCTTCCGGCGGCAGGGTGTGGCGGAAATCTTTCACAAAATGGTCGTTGTCTTTGAGAACGGCCGTAACTTCCGCAAACCGGGTAATGTACCAAATTGTGCCGCCATTTGGGGAGCGATGCGCATAAATCGGGTCATCCTGCCGCATTTGGGCAAAGGTGGGAAATGGATTAGCCTTGAAGGTGGGGGAAAAAAGATCGTACGGGGTGGTGGAAGATGGCTTTTGGTTCACAGTGCCATCTTACCAACCATGCCCCCGGGGAACAAATTTTTTACGGCGTAGCAACGGCCGTTGGCACATTCGTTGCGTGTTCAACAACAGGTGCTCGGCGAAAGCCAGCTGCCAGACGAACTACCATCAAAATAATCAAAATAAACGATAAAATCCAAGCAGAGCGGTTTTTCTTGTTTATGAACCGACGACGTTTGGGCTTATTTGGCAACGGGGGATTTGTTGACATCAAAATAACCTTCTTTTCAAAAAATTTTGATGCCATTGTAATCTTACACCCTGACAAATGATCAGGTGCAGATTAGAAAATTATGATAAGGTGCATCAACCACTCAAGCCGTGTTCACCATCCAGCCAGAAAAACCAGCCAGAAAGTCGCGGAACGTGGGCAAATGCGCGACGGGGAAGCTGTATTTTTCCGGCGCGTCGGCCAGAACTGCGTCAAAACAGGCCAGCCACACCTGCCGCGCCGCCTCATCAATGGGAAACGGCATGTGCCGTGCCCGCATCATCGGATTGCCGTATTTTTGGTGGTACAGCGGTGGCCCACCCAGCAGGCCCACAAAAAACGCCGCCGATTTACGCGATGCTCGCGCCATATCTTTGGGGAACATGCCGCGAATGCTGGATGCTTCCAACTGTTGATAAAAATCGGCCAACATGGCAAAAATATTTTCATCACCCATTGCCGCGTAAATTTCGGGGCTGGGGGCGCTGGTGCGCGGTGGGCCACCGGGCGGCACGTAAAATTGTCTTTCTTCGCTCATATTTTTTCTTTGCCACAAAGGACCAGAGAATTAAGAGAGTTATCCTCTGTGGCCAAACCTAATTCAGGGCAAATTCAATGGCTTGCGCCAGGGAAAAATTTTGCCCCTGTTCCAGGTAAGATTCCGCATTTTGGTGGTTGGAAACGGCCGTTAACTGACCCTCCAACTGTGCTTTTTCCACCGCTGATAAAGGCGTACCGTTGCTATCGCGCAGCGCCTGAGCGGCACCCACAAGCTGCATCGCCCGCTGCACATCGCTTTGTGCCGCTGCCAACACCCCCATGTCTTCCAGCACATAGGCAATCGCCCGCTGGTCGCCAAACTCACGGTTGATGATTAAACTTTCCACGTAAAATTGCCTGGCCGTCGTAAAGTCTGCCTGATCGCGAACGACATTGCCCAGGTTGTTCAGCGAATTGGCAATCGCCCAACGATCCCCCACTTCGCGCTGAAGCTGTAGCGCTTCTTCCAGATGGGCGCGGGCTTGTACCAAATCCCCCATGTTTCGCACTGCGTTCCCCAAATTATTCAATGAGTTGGCAATGGTACGCCGATCGCCCACCTGCCGCCGGATGTCCAAAGCCTCTTCATTCAAGCGCCGCGATTCGGCCAGATCACCCTGAAAGCGGGCAATAATAGCCAGATTACTCAACAAGGCAGCAATAAACGCAGGCTGCGACAGCTCTCGACGCAGTTTCAAGCTTTTTTCGTACAGCGTGCGCGCTTTTTCGTACTCACCTTGCTGCGCCGCCAACGTCCCGGCGGAGTGGTAAGCCTGAGCCACACCTGCCTCATCCTCAAGTTTTTCAAACGTTTGGCGGGCGTCTTCCAATTGCGTCATGGCGTCTTCAAAACGGCCGCGTTTACGCAGTAATTCGGCCTGAGCAATTTGGCACCATGACGCTTCCTGCTGGTTTTGGTGCCGCTGGGCCAGTTGAATGCCCTGTGAATAAAGCCGACTGGCCTCGTCCCACTGCCCCACCAACTCCAACACGCTGCCCAACTTGCGCATCACGGCTGCCCGCTCTCGCTCTGGCAGCAAGGGCAAAACGCGCTGAAAATATTCGATCGCCGCCTCATTGGCGTATTCTGCCTGTGCAGCTTCGCCCGCTTTGAGCAAATATTCTCGTTTTTTAGGGTCATTATCGGAACGGCCGTAATGGTATGCCAACAACCCCATGTATTGAGACAGCGCACCCGCGTAATGTCTCTCGATGTATTGACCAATCAAATCATGCAGCATTGCCCGCGTGGCAAAAGGCAAGCTTTCGTACGCCACCTCCTGCGTGACTACATTTTTGAACAGATACGTCAACTCTGGCTCTGGGGTGTCTTGTGGCGTTAAATCCAACTTTTCCAACGTTTCCAAATCAGATTTTACTTGTTGCGGGCCGCCCAGCGGTGGATACGCGCCCCACAGCATCGCCGCCCGGAACAAACGACCGATGACGCTGGCCACCTTGATCGTATTGCGCTGGCTCTCATTTAATTGATCGATGCGGCTAAGAATTAGGCTGTGCAAACTCGTTGGCAGATCTAAATCCAGGATGGTCGCGTTGGACATGGCCGACTGGTTTTGCAAATAGTTAAGCAATTCCTCAATATAAAAAGGATTGCCGGCCGCTCGTTCGGTGATTTTGTCGCGCAGCAAGCGAGGAATTTTGATCTTGGCGCGGGTAAGCTGCTCCATTTTTAGCGCCATCAGATGTTCCGCCTCTTCAGGGGTGAATTCGTTCAGGCGAATTTCGGTAAAGTTTGGCAATTGGCGAAAAGGGGCAGATTGTACGCGGTTCATGTCGGGAGAGCGCACGGCCAAAACAAGCAAAATGGGCAAATCCGCAATGGCGCGGGCCACAGCTTCCAGCAATTCAAATGAAAGTGGGTCCAGCCAATGGCAATCTTCCAACACGATAAGTACGGCCGTTTCTTCCGCCCGCACACGTAAACATTCCACCAACAACGATTCCAGCGACACTTTACGCAGTTGGGCATCAAACGACTGGGTTAGCTCATTATCAGGAATAGGAAGACGCAGCACCGCCCCCAGCAACGGCAAGCGTGGCACCAATGATGGGTTAATACGATGCAACGCTTCCGCAACGTGAGCAATCTGCACATCCGCAGGCATTCCAGACGTTAACTCAAAAAAATCTTGCCAGATGCGCTGCCACACCAGGTAACTGGTACCGGTACCATACGATTGGCACTCGCCACCAAACCCCAAAAACTGCTGCTCCCCTGCCAGGCGAATGATCTGGGCTACCAACCGAGATTTGCCAATGCCAGCCTCGCCGCTGATGGTCACAATTTGCCCGCGCCCGGCTTTGACCTGCGCCATTTTTTGCTGAATCATCGCCTGTTCAGCTTCACGCCCCACCATTGGCAAGGCGTACTGCGGCTCTTGCAGCCGAATCGTTGGCTCCGCCCCTCGCTGAGAGACCGCATACACCGACAACGGTTCGGCTTTGCCTTTCACGGTAATCGGCGGCAATTTTTCCCAAACAAACCGGTCTTCAACCTGGCGCACGGTACCTTCTGAAACCAAAATTTGCCCCGGAACGGCCGCTTGCATCAGTCGAGCGGCCGTATTCACCGCATCGCCCAACACGCCATAGGTCCGCCGCGTGGTGCCGCCATACGCACCCGTTCGGGCACGCCCCTGGCACACCCCAATTTGCAATGGCGAAATGAAAGGCAGCCGGTTAGCCAGATCTTGCAGCTCAATGCTGGCAGAAATTGCCCGAACCACATCATCTTCATGGGCAAATGGTGCGCCAAACGCAGCGTAGAGTGAGCTACCCTTGTCACCAATGGTTAACTGGAGCAGATTGCTTTCGTAAGTGGCCAAAATTTCCTGTACATTTTGCACAAACGTGTCCAGCTTGGTTTCTGCCTCTTCATCTTCGTCATAATCAATGCCCGAAAAGCGCACAAAAAGAGCCACGGCTGGGCGGAGTTCCGCCAAAAACTCTCCGCCGCCTTCAACCAATCGTTTGTAAACTGGCGGCAGCAGCCAACGGCGCGTAATTGCCTCATCCAAAGCATCGCCAGGGATGGGTGGCCAGTACGCAGGGATGCTCAAATTTTCCAGATTTTCTACAACGCCAAAGCGTTCCGCAGTGAAGGGGTCTTGTCGCCACGCTTTGATGCGCACGCGCGGTCCCAGATTGTCAATAGTGGTTCCATCCAGAATGACTTCCCCTTTTTGAGCCAAATGCTCGGCCTCGGCCAGACGATCCAGCGTTTTACCAGCCAACACGTCTATGAGCTGTACTTTGGGGTTGCCAATGAGAAAACGACGGGCGCTGCCGGTGACAACGGCCGTTTTCATGGCCAATGTAATTTCTCCAGACGGAATTTGGATCGTTTGCGCCTGTTGCATTATGGACTGCATCGCCATCGCACAAGAAGTCGCCCGAAAACCATTATCCCCCTCAAACCAGCAGGTCACCGCGTCCCCACTAAAGCTAATCACGCAACCGCCATACCGATGCAACTCCTCCACCAGACCATCGAACACGCGATTCAGGTGCCGGGTCACTTCTTCTGCCCCACGCTGGGGGCCAAGGTCTTGCACTAGCCGTTCGGTGAGGGGTGTAAAACCAGACACATCGGAAAAAAGCGCCGCTCCGCGTGCCGGATCGGGCAATCGCTCGCCACGATAAAGCGCCTGTCGCCTATCCATTGGAATGTAGGAAATCGGCCGTTCCATAAAAATCGTTGGGGTCTCCTGCAAGCCCTGATTGTGATTTACTTCGTTTGCTAGAAAGTTGGCTCTATTATACGAGAGTTACGACAATGTGCAGATAGCCAAGAAAAAACAAGCTGGGGACAGCAGTGCCATCCCCAGCTTGCCTGGCTCAAAACATTTTTTTATTGTCAGCGGATAGCAATTGCGTCTATCGCACCGGCAGGCAAACCAGCTTCGCTGCCACTCCAGAACATTGTAAATGCGCAATTGGTAAATTGGCCCAGAGAACCTGGTGTGCAAACATAAATTTGCCCGTTGGCTGTACTGGTCACCAGATAAATGGAGCCAGTTGCCTCATCCACATGCACACCTTCGATACTGTCCTTGCTGGCACTCAGCAGTTTTTCATCCGAGCCATCAAAGTAAAGCTGCCAACTACCAGCGGTAACTTCACCCAGGCTTGTGGGGGTGAAAATGAGCAGGTCACGACTTTTAGCGTTAAGGCTACCAACTTTCACCGGCCCTTTAGTGCCAAGAATGATACGGCCGTCTGCCAAAACAGATAGCGATCGAATTGCCTCTTGTGGCGTGCTCAAATCCACATCCGACCCGTCCAGGTACAACGACCAAGTTCCAGCCGTATTATCACCTAGGGAATCAGGTTCAAACCGCAAAATGTCAGAATTATCCACATTGATGCCGCCCTTCACTGGGCGATTTAGGGTAGTCAGATTGAAGTCTTCTGCCAATGTAAGCAGCATACTGCCATCTGGTAGCCAAGCAAAGGCAGTCACATTTTGGCCAGCCAGCCCCACATCAGAACCATCAAACAGCAAAGACCAGGTGCCGCTATCCAAATCATAGCTCAGCACGTCTTCACCACTGTAAGTGATCCCCGCCACCTGACCGCCGCTGGCCGTACTCAGGTAGAGGGTTTGACCACCACCGCTTGGTTCGACGATGGTTAGCGCACCGCTGGTAGCGCTTGGCAAGTAGCGCAAATCGTCCAGCGTCAGGCTGCCTACGGGTAACGGAATGCTACCGCTAAAGTAAACATCCACCGTGTACTCGCCTACTGGCAGCGCCACCGAATCCAAAGTGGCTCGTCCAGCAAAGTCGGTAATGACCGCTGCAATTTGACTACCATTGTCCCCTTCAATCACAAAGAAGACGGTTTGTTGACCCAACGGCCGTTGCCCACCATCCAGCAGCGTCGCCACAAAAGGAATCGGGTCTCCCACCGTCACCGTTGCCGCCGCCGGAGCCAACGTCAGGCTGGTGGCCTGGCGGGTAATGGCAAACGGCGCAGTCGCAAACGAGGACTGGTAGGTGAGATCGCCGCCAAAGGCCACAGTCAACTCAGTGTTGCCCGGCAAGCCCAGCAACGCCAATTCTGCGGTGGCCACGCCAGATTCATTGGTAAGAACTGTGCGCGTTTGCGCCCCCACGCGGAAGCTGAGGAACTGGTTGGCCAGCGGCGCACCGTCGGCCGTTAGCTGGGCGCTGACGCTAATTTTACTACTGTACGTGCCCGTAGCTGGTGGCGACTGGAGGGTAACGGCCGTTTCCAGCAAATCCCCTTCAGCCGTTCCCGCACCGCTAAAGTACGCACCCAAATTGGTCGCCGCGCTTACCAAACCAACGCCATTGACCGCCTGCACCATAAACCGCACATCCTCAGCAGGCACACCATTCAGCGGCAAAGTCGCCGACCAAACCGTGCTGTCGTTGGCGCTTTGCACCAAATTGAGCGACTGCCATTGACCAGCCAGCGGGCCGCTGCCCGTGAACGTCACCCACACTTCCTGAATGCCCGCAGCCGGATCGCCCGTCACACGAGCCACAAAGGTGACTGCATCTTCACCGGGGAAAGCGTTGACCAGCGTGATGGCTGGCGGCGCAGCCAGCGCAGGCACATTGCCAGAAATGGCGGATTGAGCAATGTAATCACTATAGTAAAGTCGGAAATCCATGTTCTGGAACTGGCGCAGCGTGCCGGTGAGCGCAGCAGCATTGTCCGAGACAAACTGAGCCGGGGTCACGTTTAGCTGTACCGCGCCATTCAAACCGCTAACCAGTTGGCCAAAGTAGTTCACCTGGTACGGCTGCATCGGATAAAACACATTGCTCACAAACGGCGGATGCACGCCACGAATTTCCGAAGTGGCCGCCCCGGTTAGCGGCAAGATGCCCGCCAGGTCGGTGAAGGAGCCGCCCCGGAAGCCTACGCCACGCAAAACGGTGTTCGCCAAGCTCACGTTGAGCGATTCCAGTGGCAGCACCGGCTCTGTCGGATTCACTACCACGCCATCGCTGCCGCTGAGGTAACTGGCCGTGACGGTGCTGGCTTCTTCTGCACCAACCACATCCAGCGGCTGGTTTACCAGGGTCAGGCTTGGTTCTACCGTCAGATCAGCGTAAGCAAGGCCCAACGTTTGGCCGGGATTGCTGGCAAAACCAGTCGTGCCGCTTACCACTGAAGGGTCGCCAGAGACGCCACCTCGACCTGTGGGCAGATCAATTTTGAGCATGGGCAAGCCAAACAGGGTGGCCTGAATAAGCGATTTTTCGTGCAACGGCCGTAATTCCTGCGTCTCGGCCAGATAGGTTTGCTTGGCAGCCACCAGCGCCTGCCCGATGGCCACCGGGCCAGTGCCAGCCCGCAGCTCCTCACTAAAGTTCAGGTATAGCCGCTCGCCGTACTCAATGAAGTCGGTGTCGCCGTACTGGTAGCCGGTGCCCGCAATCAAGGTCGCCCCTTTGCTGGCAAACGCCTGGCCCCAATCCGGTTCGGCCGTCACGTTGGGCACGCCATGCGCGTCCACAATGTTGTAGCCAGAATGGCAGCCCGCGCTAAACACCAGTGCATTCGTCATGTCCACGCTGGACGCGGCCAGCTCAGACGCCAGCAGTCGCGTACTGTAGTCAGCGGCCAGGGTGCTGCTGGCGCTAAAGTGCCCCGCCAAAAAGCTGATGTCGTACCGGTTGGTCAACAGCAAGGTGCGCAAATCGTTGGCCGTCCAAGAAGCTGGATCGGTTGGGGCGATATTGCTGGGGGTGATCAGCGTCGTTGGGCTGCTGCCCAGGCCGCTACCCAGCTCACTGGCAATGGCGTTGGCTGCATCTTCCAGGAAGTCGTAGCCGGTTACCAAAGCGGAATCTGGTGTGGCGACCACGCCATTGGTGGTGCTCAGGTACGCATCCAACATGGTCACGATCTGGCCGGGCGTTTCAACCAATCGGCCCACCGCCAGTTGGGGAATGGGCAGATTGTCTGCCTTGCTGGACAGCTCTAGCAGCGTACCGTAACGGTCTTGCCCCAGCACGTAGCCCAGGCGCAGGCTGGCTTGCGAGGCGGTGTTATCCAGCACCGGAGGCACGTAGTTGCGCTCGTTGGCCAACATCGCCTGGTCTGGATGGCGGAAGAACGGTATCACGTCATCATTGCCGATGATGACGATATATTCCAGCGGATTGAGGGCGCGATAAGCGTCCACAATATCTTTGATGGCGTTGGCGGCCAGGTTTTTGGCAAAGGGGCAGCCAGTGTAAATGTCTGCCTGGGCGTTGGCGGCGGCTACGCGGGCATCGCTGCCTACATTGACGATGACGCCGTTCACCTCTGGCCGAGCGGCAAAGGTGGCCAGCCGGGCTTGCAGGGTGGTGAGATCGCCTGCAAGACGGCCGTTATCCACCAAGATAATCGTGTTGTAATTGTTGGCAACGGCCGTATGCGTCGTTGCGGGCAGCGCCGTTGTGACTTCGCCACAGCTTCCGGCCGTTTGCAGCACGTTCAGCACAAAGCTGTTGTTGGCGTCAAAGGCCCCGTTGCGGCCGCGCACGCGGATGTAAAAATCGCCGCCGTTTTCCCAGGTGTTCAGGCGTACACCCTCGCCCGCCGTGCCGTTGAAGGCAGAGACGGCGATCAGGCTGCGCATCTGGGCGCTGGAGAAGGCATCCGGCGAGAAAGCGTCCGGGCTAAACGCATCCGGCGAAAAAGCATCCGGGCTAAAGGCGTCCGGGCTAAACGCATCCGGGCTGAAGGCGTCCGGCGAGAACGCATCCGGGCTAAAAGCGTCGGGCGAGAACGCATCCGGGCTAAAGGCATCCGGTGAAAACGCATCCGGGCTGAACGCATCCGGCGAGAAGGCATCTGGACTAAAGGCGTCCGGCGAAAACGCATCCGGGCTGAACGCATCGGGCGAGAAGGCGTCTGGACTGAACGCATCGGGGGCAAATTCGGCCGTGAGCTGCACCAAATCTTCGGTTTCGTCCAGCGTCAGCAGCGATTGCCACTCGGCGGCAATGTCTTTGTAAACGGTGAGGTCGTAATTGGCGGGCAAGTCAGTGAGGGTGATGACGAGTTGGCTGTTGGGCTGGACGGTGAATTTGTACCAGCGGGATTGCCCGGCCTGGTCGAGGCGTTGGCTGATTTCGGCCGTTTGCACCTCTGGAGAGACGCCATCTGGCGTGAGGTTGAGACGCAAAGCGCGAGGCCAGGCGTCGTTGCCCAGGCCAATTTGGATGCAGCGGCTAAATTCGGAGGTGCCGTCTGACCCGGTGGCCAGGGCGGTAATGGCGGCGTTGCTGATTGTGGTGGGTACGGCCGTTGCAAAACTGCCGTTCCCCGCACCATCGGTTACAACTGTCGCACTGCCCAGCCAGCTTTCGCCTTCGCCAAAACCGGAAGCATGGCAGCTCTCGCTGGCGTAAAGCTCAATCTGGTAGCTGCTGTTTGGGCGGCTGTTCAAAATACCTTCCACCAAAAGCTCGCCGTCGGTGGGGACGGCGCGGATGAGAACAGGTGTATTTTGACGGCCGTTTGCCCCCTCATCTAAATCGCCCTTATCGTTGGGGGTTGGGCCGTCGCCGCCCAGGTCTATGCCCAGACCGCTGTTGCCAGAGAGGACGTTTTGGCTAAAGCTGCTGCCGCTGCCTGCGGCCACCAGGATGCCGTTTTGACCGTTATTGCGAATGGTAGCGCCTTCGATACGGCCGTTGCTGCCGCTGATGACGATGCCATTGCCCGCAAAATTTTGTATGGTCAGGTTCCGCACGGTGATACCGTTGCCAGCCAGCACAAGCCCGTCAGACAAGCCAGCCTGACTGCCATCCAGCACCACATCAATGCTGTCCAGGGCGTCAGTTTTCAGTACAAGAGAGGTGTTAATTGCGGGCAGTGGAGAGAGTGGGGAAATGATGACGGGGTTCAGGGTGCCTACCCGAAACTGGATGAAAATGTTTGCATTTTCATCGTCGTCGTCACCTACCAAATTGTTGGCTGCGTTAATGGCTTCACGCAGAGTGCAGTGGGTGCGGTTGCAACTACCATCATTTACATCGGCAGCACTGTTGACGGTGAATACGGCCGTACCCCCGCCGCCATTCGCCAATACCGAACTGGTTATAAACAAAACAAATAAGGTTGCCAGGGCCAAAAAGAGGGTTCGCCAAACTGTTGATCGATTCACGCCATCCATACCTTTTTCTCGAACCAAGATGCAGGAATTTCCCAAAACCTGTCGTTACTTCGTATCTTGGCTAAATCGGATAAATATTCAGTTTTGGCTCCACCACGAATTGTTGAGAAGGCAACGAATATGCTGTTGGATTATTGCTCATTGGGGTTCAAATGAACATTTCTAGACACTCATTGCAATCATGCTCCAGTATGCAGCGGCTGACTTACAAAATAAATTAACTTCTTGATGGTAATTTTATGCAATTTTTATTGCCGCATCTGGCGAGCAGCTCAACGTAAAACTTTACAGAAATTTTTCAAGGAACACATGGGAAGTATATCAACTGAGTACGTGAAGGTATGTGAAAATTGGGGGCGAATCCAGTGAAAAGCGGGTTAAGGTGAGGATGAATCAGTCAGTTTCAACAGTCATGGGGAGACCAGCCAGCTTCATAATTTTGAGGGCGTTGGTGGTGGGGCATGGGCCAGGATACAGCTTGTAATCGAAGATCATACGGCCGTTCATCACATCATCTCGAAAATGCACATTGACCAACCGGGCCGTCTCGTCCGCCAACTGCACCAGCTCCAAATCGTGGGTGGCAATTGCGCCCAGCCCGCTGCCTTGCGCCAGCGCCTGAATGTAAGCGCGACTGCCAATCAGCCGCTCCCGGTTGTTGGTTCCCCGGAAAATTTCATCGATCAGGAACAGCAACGGCCGTTCCCCCACATCATTCAGCGCCGTCAAAAGCTGCGATAAACGCCGCACCTCCGCATAGAAAAAGGAAAAGCCATCGTTCAACGAATCTGCTACCCGAATCGAAGCAAACAGGCGCAGCCAGCTTGCCGAAAACGATTGGGCAACCACCGGGCCACCTGCGTACGCCAGCGCCAAATTCACCCCGATGGTGCGCAACAAGGAGCTTTTGCCCGCCATGTTGGAGCCGGTAATCAGGTAAATTGCCTGCGCCTCATCCAGCCGCACCTCGTTGCCCACCCGCTGCGGGCTGGGGATGAGCGGATGCCCCAGCCGGGTAGCAGCCAGGTTGGGCGATTTTGTTGCTTCCAGGATGGGCCAGGCCAATTCGCCTGGGTTTAGGTAAGAAAAGGTGGCCAGGCTGCTGGTCGCTTCCAGCTCAAACCAGACCTCTAGCCAACGTGGGAGCTGTGCGGCTAAATCAGTACGGCATTGATCCAGCCGATAGGCAAAATAAATGTCCCAGGGCAGCAGCGCGTTCAGCACAAAGCCGAGTAGCCAATTTTGGCGCAGCCCTACCCCGGTCACCACGCGCTGTACTTTTTTTATGTGGGCAGACGGCCGTTCCTCTCCGATCAAAAAAAGATGACAAAGCGTTGCCGTCTGCGGCATTTTGCCAAAGCGCCACGCTTCCAAAAACGCAAACACGCCATTCAGCACCCGAAGCCGGTCCGTCAGGAACATCACATCGCTGAACAGGGTGTCCGTACGCTGAAAACCCAGCGTAATGAACACAACACCGTACAGCAGCACA
The DNA here is from genome assembly GCA_020634455.1 of Ardenticatenaceae bacterium. Classification (GTDB taxonomy): domain Bacteria; phylum Chloroflexota; class Anaerolineae; order Promineifilales; family Promineifilaceae; genus Leptofilum. Next base: position 1,636,297 of record JACKBQ010000002.1, read on the forward strand.
GAGCCAAGCCACAGCGGCGGCCATTGCCAAAACTGGTACCCGGCAAACAGTAGCCAGTTCAGCGCTGCCAACCCTGCCAGGGCGATGAGCAACGGCCGTAAGGACCGTCCCCCACTGCCAGCCTGCAACCAGGTCAGCAACTGCTGCCCCGCCCACTGCCCACTGCGATCTTCAATAGCTAACCGCGCCTGCAAATTTAGCCGCTCGCGAAACCGGGTTTGCTGTGCCAGTTCGCGTACCAGCGCCTGCCGCGCCTGCACAACTTCAGCTTCCGGTTGCTGGTTGAGCAGCCAGGAGTGTAATTTTTGGCTGCCTTCCAGGGAAACGGCCGTATCCAGCAACTGATGCAGCGAAAATTCCCCCACCAAATCCAGGTCAACCGCAAACGGATGCTCTGCCGGAACCGGAAAGTGAGCCGCCGCCGGTAAATTGGCCCAATCCAGGGTCATGCGGGCAATGTGTGCCTGCTTCATCTCCTGCCAGATGGCAAAGCGCGTGACGGCCGTATCCACCCGGCGGTGCACCACCACTGAAACCACAAACGGAATGAGCGAAACGGCCGTTACCCCCAGCCAGACCACCGGCCCCCACTGGAAAAATGCCCCGACGCCCAAAAGTATGCCACCCACAAACAAAATGAGCCGCCATTTTGACAAATTATCGCTCCGCTGACGAAGCAGTATCAATCGTTTTTGCAGGCGAGTGTGTTGGTGCTGCAACAGGTGGAGACGTTGATCTTTTTTATTCATAGCAGGCAAAATTATACTTTATGACGTTTGTCACCTCAAAACAGTGATCCTCCTCCAAATCGCCCCCAGCGTAACCTATTTTGTAAGCATAAAACAGGTATGATCTTTACTGTTGTCACAGTTGTTTGTCACGTCTCGATTTTGTTCTTGCGAAGGCGCAGGGTTGTAAGCGTCATGATAGCCATCCGACATTTTTTTGGGAAAACCGGCGACGGTGTGTGGAGCGTTGATGAAGATGGCGTGATTCAGTTTTGGAATCAGGCGGCCGTAGATTTGCTCGGTTACACACCAGAAGAAGCCACAGACCAACATTGTTGGGAGCTGTTGGCGGGCCTGTCGCCGCAGGGTGCGCCGTACTGCGCCCCCCAATGCCCCGTGCGGCAAGCGATTAAACACGATCGCCCTGTGGGCAGCGTGGACATCCAGCTACGCCACCGCAATGGCAACTACATTCTGGCCAACATGAGCACCATCCCCCTGGCATCTGATCTGGATGACGTAGATGAAAGTATTTTGGTCCATCTGCTGCGCTCGCGGGAAAAGAACCGGCGTGGCTACCAGCCTTTTCGCATTTATTTACTGGGGCCTCTGGTTGTTATTGGGCAAAATGGCAAACCCATCAAGGGATCGCTTTGGAATCGGGTAAAAACCAGGGCGCTCATGGCGTACCTGACGATGCAAAAGGGAACGGCCGTTCCCCGCGAGCAAATTTTGGAAATGCTGTGGCCAGACCTGGATTACAAGGCTGCCATGCACAACCTGAACACCACCGTCTACAACTTGCGCCGCAGCCTGGAACCTGATCTCGACAAAGTTAGCCAATCGCGTCACCTGCTTTACCAAAATGGCTGTTACCGCCTGGCGGATGCAGATGCCTACTGGCTGGATGTGGAAGCGTTTGAAACTGGCATTCGTGAGGCAAAACAAGAAGCGGATGTGGAAACGGCCGTAAAAAAGTACAAAGCCGCGCTTTCACTGTACCGAGGTGATTACCTATACGATCTCACTGACATGCATGTCTGGGTACGCGATCAGCAGTTCCGCCTCCAGGAAATCTACCTCACCGCCCTCTCAGAGCTGGCCGAGCTTTACGAGCAGTTGAACCGCCCGGACAAAGCTATCGGCGTTTACCAGCAAATCCTCTCTATCGACTGCTGCCAGGAAGAAAGCTGCCGCAAATTGATGACCCTGTTCATGGAATTAGACAAACGCGCCGAAGCAATTCAGGTTTGCCAGCGATTGACGCAATGCCTGGCCAATGAGCTGGACATTTTAATGAGCGACAAAACCCGCACCCTGTACGAACAAATCAAAAGCGCCTGATCAACCTCTTTGTTGAGTTTTGGTTGAGTTTGTAGTGGCATCCTTCTACGCGGAGGCATACCATGCAAAAATGCGGCCGTTTTCCCCAGTTTGTCCTATGCTTATTGGCAACATTTTGCTGGTTACTGGTTGCCCAACCCGCCCAATCGGTCCCGTTGCCAACAGAACCCACCAATGTACCCACCTGGTTTTATGAAAGCGACCAGGCTGCGGCCAGTCTAGGCTACTCAGTCAGCGGCGCAGGCGATGTCAACGGCGATGGCTATGAAGATGTCCTTGTGGGTGCGCCCAAATACAACAGCGGTACTTACAAAGCAGGAACCGTTTTTGCCTTTTACGGCTCTGCTGGTGGGCTGACACCCTGGCCAAACTGGTCGTTTGGTGGGGACCAAACCGGCGGGGATTTTGGTTTTTCGGTTGCTGCGGCGGGGGATGTCAACCATGACGGCTATGCCGACATCCTGATCGGCGCGCCCCGCTACAACGGCGACCAGTCGCGTGAAGGGCGCGTCTACGGCTTCTACGGTTCAGCCACGGGTCTTTCAGCTTCTCCAGATTGGCAAATTGAAGGCGATTTGGTCGATGCATACCTGGGTTGGTCCGTAGCTCCTGCCGGAGACGTGAACAATGACAGCTACGACGATGTCATCGTGGGGGCAAAGTGGGCGGCCGACACCTTTACCAACGAAGGGATGGTCCAGCTTTATCTGGGCGGCGCGGCTGGCCTGAGCAGCGCCCCGGTTTGGACCCGCTTTGGCGGCCAGCCAGGTGCCAGTTTGGGCACGGCCGTTTCTGCCGCAGGCGATCTAAATCAGGACAATTACGACGATTTTCTTGTTGGCGTCCCCCTGCACAACGGCAGCCAGGAAGATGCTGGTCAGGTGCTAATTTTTTGCGGCAACAGCAGCGGTCAGCCAGGGGAACCGTGCCAGACAATCAACGGCAGCAAGCTGGATGAGCGGCTGGGGGAAGCTGTTAGCGGCATTGGCGATATCACGGGTGACGGCACGGCCGAATTTATCATCGGTGCGCCGGGGCAAGATGCGGCCACGGTCTATTCCGGCCTCAACAGCAGTCCCATCTGGACGGCCGTTTCTGGCCAGGAAAACACGCAATTTGGAACGGCCGTCCATCTCAGCGACATCAACGGGGATAGCTACGCAGACGCCATCATCGGGGCTTTCACCTACAGCGCCGACCAAGCCACAGAAGGCAAAATCTTTGTTTATTACGGCGGCATCACAGGCTTAGACGCCACGCCGAGCTGGATCGCCGAAGGCAACAAGGCTGAAGCTGAATTTGGCTTTGCACTAGGCACCAGCGACGTTGACGGGGATGCGCAGGCCGAACTCCTTGTTGGTTCCCCCAACTATCGCAAAGAAACCGAACTTCGCGGTCGCGCCTTTCTTTTTGAAGGCATACCCGGCAGCGACCCAACCCATCACCTTTTTCTCCCTCTGATAACCAACCAATAAGCAATGCTTATAAATCTATCTGTGAAAACCAGGTGTCGGTTGAGGTTTGGTTGAGTAGCGACTGGTACTCTGTTCCTATTCTGCCAACGGCAGCCCGCTATTGGGCTACCACCCGAACCTGGGAATCCAGAGTCGAGCCTTCACCTTAGTAAGCGGCCAACAATAACATTCCATTTGGAAGGCCGCTTACTCCAAGCCGTCCGCACAATTCCGCTAACTTATTTGCGGACGGCCACTTAAGAACAGTTACGGAAAGTTTCAATGAGTGCAATCCGGCCGACATCTTCCTCTATAAACGTCTCAGGCTGTGCCCTTTACCTGTTGGGTTCCATACGGTTGTGTACGGAAGCCACAGGGTTTATCGACCAGCGCTGTTGGGCCAGCAATCAACAGCAAGCGATCTTTGTTTACCTCGTTCTCAATCGCGATCACATCGTGTCACCAGCAGAATTACAGCAACAATTCTGGCCCTACCTGCCGCATGACGCCGTGGCTCAGGAAGTAACGGCCGTTTCGCAAACGCTGGGCAACATTCTCAATCTACCCAACCCTATCCTCCACTTGGAAGATGGGTACCAACTGCGGGCCGCCATTCCGCTTTGGGTAGATATTGATGAATTCGACACGCTGCTGGTCCAGGCTGCCGCCGAGCCAACGGCCGATCGCCAGCGGCAGCTTCTGCAACAGGCGGTTAATCTGTACCAGGATGATTTTCTGCATGACCTGCCGCTCAACCAAAAATGGATCATCGCCTGGCGCGCCCATTTCCAGCAAGGCTATCTCGCGGCGCTGCAAAACCTGAGCGCCCTGTACGAACAGGCGGGCGACCTGGAAACGGCGCAAAAAATCTACCTAAACGCTCTCAAAGCAAAACCAATCACTGCGGAACACGGCCGTTCCTTTCTACACCTCGTCCAGGATCACAGTTCATCTGCCCAAACGCTGCGCCAATGCCAGCGCTTAATTGCATTGTTACAAACAGAACTCGAAATTTTATTGGAAGACTATACCCAACCTCTTGCCGCTTCGGATTCCCCTGAAGACAAAATCCAAGAGCGTGGGAAGGGGTAAAAAATTGGCACAACTTAACCAGAAAGAAGTCTGTTCTCGAAAACCTATCAAAACCAAAGAAACAAACTCTATTAATAAAAAGGAGGGCTACAAATGAAAAACAAAAAGTTGTTGTCCATCACCTTGCTTGGGCTGCTCATGGCTGCAATTGCGGGCCTACTGCAAGCTGACGATGGTCAAATGTTCAGGCGCAACGTTTCCAAAACCCCCGATCAGGAAACCGAGCGAGCCAACTTGAATCACATGTCGTTTTACGTGCCAGCACAGACATCTGTTGGTGAAATTACCGGCGTAGAATATTACGATGCTGCTGGCGCGCTGGTGGAAGTCCGCGACTATGCCAAGCCGCTCATCGCGGTTTACATCGACAGCCTGGAAACCACCGTTGAAGAATATCTCCTGACCGAGGCAAACCTGAATCCAGACGCCCCGCTGGCCGTGCTCAGCGGCACCAGCTTTGGGGCACACGACGCCTACGCGGCCTTCTCCCTGGATGACGGGGCCACCTGGAAGCGGACCAACCTCTCCAACTCGGCAGACCTCTCGTCCTTCATTCTAGCCAATGGCCACCACTACCCTGGCGATGCCCACAACATGACCTTCGGCATTGCGGGCGACAAAGTGCTGGTCGGCTGGATCAGCAAATATTGCGACGGCGGCTCGCCTGCTTACACCTGGGTAGATGAAGAAGGCAACGATTTGTACCCCGACATTTGGGGCGTCGCCGGTTCCCAGCGCTCTGTGAATTACACGCTGCAAGGCTTTCCTGAAGTTGGCGAAATCCCGTACTCCTGCGTTTGGAGCGCTCGCGGCACGCTGCTGGAAGTGGATGCCGAGGGTATCCCCACCGATGGCGGCGGTTTCTATGACATCATCTGGACGAAAGCAGAAAGACTTACCTCTGGGCGACGGGATGCCAACCGGCTGGAGATCAACGGCGACGGCGCTGCTGGCTTTATGATGATCTGGCAAGAAGACCCCGAAGGCTTGCGCCCTGGGCAAGGACTTGGCCCCGGTGAAGGGTGGTCTGGTGCGGTGGTAAACCAACAAACGGATCTGTGGTACTCCTACATTTCCATAGATGATTTTGTCCAGGTGCAAACGTCTGACGATGACGAAACGGCCGTTTCCATCTACGACTACACCAGCGAAACCATGCCTAAAGTAGCGGCTCCGATGGCGCTGCCCGTCCGCCTCACCGACAACAAAATGTGCAAGGCCACTGGCTCCGACCCATACTGCTACATCGACTTCGACAACGTCGATGCCGATGGCAACCTGATTTTGCCGGAAGACCTGCCCACGGCTCCAGAACCCAACGCTGACTTCTGCGCCACCACCGTTTCCTGGACCAACCCCGGCGGCACCACGCTGCAACTGTGTCAGGCCGAAGACGGCCGTGTGCTTCAGGGTCGCGTCGGTGCTTCCCGGCCACGCGTCAATGTCCAGCCCTACGACTCCGATGGCGATGGCGTCTATGACAGCGCCTGGGTCATCACCGCCGCCGAGGAATCCAAAGCCTTGGGCGAAGGGGATGAAGATTTGGAACCTGAAGACATCGGCAAGAACATGTGGTATTACACCTTCGACATGCTCAACCCCGACGTCGTCATGCAAGGCGGCATGCTCAACCAACCGGCCGTCGATCCCGAAACAGGTGCCTTCTTCGACATGCTGGAAGACGACTTTGGCAACCAGTTCTACGAAACAGAAATCGCCCGTCGCTTCTCCCACATGACTCAACCCATTCATCAGATCGGTGAAACCGGCACGGCAGGTATCCTCATCACCAAGGCAGGAATCCTCAACCAGGGTGGCCCGGCCGACATCTTCCTGCGCCGCCTGGTTGTGCCCGATGACATGTGGGAAGATTGCGAGACGGATGGTGACCCAACAACCACAGAATCCTGCCTGCCCGCAGGCTACAACCCGTACGCCTTCGAGAATCTGGCATGTGATGATTGGGCCTATGAAGATGGTAGCAACCCCCGCTACCTGCAAGGTGTCTGCCTCAGCCCGGCTATCAACGTTTCTGGCACCACAATCGTCTCCTGCGACAATGGCACCAGCGGCGAAACCTGCGCCGCTGCCTTCCCCTGGGACGGCGGTGTCTCCCCCTTCCCCAAAGTGATCGAATGGGTGCAGACAGAAGACAACCTGGATGACCAATCCTGGGAAAACCCATACGATGTCGCCAAAGGACATCGCGGCTTCATTGACGGCGATTTTGTCATGATGATGTACGCCTGGTCGCCCAACTGGAAGGCCAACAGCGTTGGCAACGACCATTACAACCTGTACGTGCGCCGCTCCTTCGACGGTGGGCTAACCTGGACCACCACACCCGCTGCACTTGGCGGTGATGGCACCGAAACGTGTGAAAACTATGGGGCTGGTTCAGATTTCACCACGGTTTGCACCACCTACGGCGCTGGCGAATTTGAGCAGTCGCGCAACGTATCCCAGCTCACCGGCAATAAGATCACCGTTCTGGATCCTCGCTACACGCCCACTGGCGGCATCAAAATGCTGCCCATCAGCGACCTGAAGGAAATTGGCTTCACGGGCTATGACGATGACGTACGCGACCCGTCCAAATTCTTTGTGGTCTATGAAACAGGCGACAACACCACAGTGGCCGAAGGCGAGGCCGTACCGCTGGATCTGTTCTACAGCCGCGGCACCAACTGGGGTGATGATTATGACCTGGTTGAGTATTACAACGCTTCAACCGGCGAGACCACGCTCGATTTCGACTGGCTGGAACATGATCAGGACGATCTCTCTGGCGAGGCCGCCAACACGGCTAACCTAGCCGGAACGCTCTACTACGTCATCTGGAACCAGTGGCAAGAAGATGAGCATGAGAATATCTCCGAAAGTGATGCCATTTTCCGCCGCATTCTGTTCCTGGATGACGAAGCCAACGAAGACACCGCACCCATCGTGCAGTTGCTCTACATCAGCCACGAGATGGCTGACTACGAGGATACCCTGGTGTTCATCGCCACGGCCCGTGACGGTGACAGCGTCGGCGATCTGCCTCAGGACGACATTGGGGCGTACCGCTGGACAGACACTTTCAACGGCGTCACGACGGTCATTGGGACGCAGAAGCAGCTGAACATGCCCGCCAGCAGCTTCCAACCTGGGTGGCACACGTTTACCTTCTCGGCCAAAGACAAGAGTGGTAACTGGTCACCAGGTGTTAGTTTTGACGTGTGGATCGTAGAAGAACTGCATCAACTGTTCTTACCGATCATGCACAGGTAACGCTTACCTCTTTTGCAAGGCAGGCTATGGCCAGCTGTAAAAAGCTGGTCATAGCTCTGTCGCTGCTTAAAGGAGGGTGAGCAGAAAAGTCCTTAAAAAACCAAGGTTTGCTTAAAAACAGGGGGCTACGATGAAATTAAAACAGTTCCTTCTTCGTTTTCGCATTGTACTTGGTGTGCTGTTGGTTGGGGGGCTGGGCACGGCCGTTTATGCCCATTACACCATGCTGCACACCCACTTAAGCCCTGGCTCCCTCTCTGGCGTGAACCACAGCGGTACAACCGTGAATGGGTATGATTCCCACGCCATGTTTGAAGAAGAATGTACCCACTGCCACGCGCCAGTACATTGCATTACCGAGAACAAATGCCAGGGCTGTCATATGGATATTGCCCAACAGCGCGCCGAAACGGTGGGGCTGCACAGTCGGCTGCCGGGTACCGAAAAATGCCAGAGCTGCCATGTGGAGCATCGCGGGCGCGATGCCGTTATCAGTGCGGTTGCGTTTGAAAATATCAACCATGAAGCGCTCAGTGGTTTTAGCCTTGTCCACCATGAAGTGAGCTTTGACGGCACGCAAATGGTGTGTGAGAACTGCCACACAGAAGGGCGTTTTGCCGCTGATGAAGTGAGTTGTGTGGCCTGCCATGAAGATGCGGATGGTGAGTTGATTGCCCAGCACAGCACCGAACATGGTGAGAATTGCCTCGATTGCCATGATGGAACGGGCGCAATCGTGGAATTTGATCATGCCACTGTCTACCTGCTGGAAGGCGATCATGAAGCGGCGGGCTGCGTTGAATGCCACGCCAATTATGTTTTTGCCGGAACCAGCCAGAATTGTGAAGCGTGCCACGGCGAACCGGATATTCATGCGGGCCAATTTGGCCAGGAGTGTGTGCGCTGCCATACGGCCGTTGCCTGGGCACCGGCTCAGCTCACCCAACATCGGTTTAATCTGCAACACGTAGACGATGAATCGCTGGACTGCGTCTCTTGCCATGTGAACAGCTATGAAGCAGTCATTTGCACCAATTGCCACGAAGCCGCAGACATGACCACCGCGCACCCGGCTGAAGTTGTGCCTGAGTTTACGCACGAAGCTTCGTGCATCACCTGCCATCCTACCGGAAGACCCGAAGACATTGCGCCGCTGGCGCAGCTCATTTCATCGCCTTTATCCGATTAGGGTCTTTGTGTTAAAAGTTTTACGGAGGAACCAAATGAAACAACATTGGTTAACCAAACGGTTTCTTTCCTTCTTTTTACTACTTGCCATGTTGCTCAGCCTGGTGCTGGGAACTGTTTATTTGGGACTCACTGCGCCGCTGCATCCGGGGCAGTTTTTGTACCCTTTGCAAAATTTTGGTGAACAGGTGCAGCTAACCCTCACAGAAGGGCAGCAGGCGCAGGCGGCGCTATCGCTCACCCTGGCCGATCGTCGGTTGGCAAACCTGGCCTCGGCAGCGCCAAAGGCTACGTTAGCCGCAGTTTCTGCCCTGAATGATGCGCTGGAAACGGCCGTTTTCCACATCCACGCGCTTCCCCAGGCCGAACAAGAGATCGAATTCATCCAGTTTAAGGCGCTGCTGCACCGCACGGAAATTGTGTTGAGCGCGTTAGAACCGGACGACACCGGCCAAATTGAGGCGCTCACCAACCGCGTCAAGGGCTGGCAAGGAGCCGATACCCTGGCCGAAGTCGCGGCACAGCTGCCGTTGAGAACCCCCATCCCCCGCCTGGGCACGGCGGCGCTGGTTCCATTTTTGGCCGATGGCGTCGATCATACCGCTTTTCCGCTTACCGAAGGGCATGCCGACCTCGCCTGCGAAAGCTGCCACACAGACGGCACCTACGCCAACACACCCACCGCCTGTGGAGATTGTCATTTGCTGCAACCTGTCACCCAGTCGCCAAACGATCTTCTCTTTGTCAACAATACAGATTTGTGGCTGGTCTATCCCAAACATTTCACCGGAACCTGCGAAAGCTGCCACAACACCAGCACCTGGCAGATGGCTGAGTTCGATCACACGGGCATTGTCGAGTGCGCGTCCTGCCATGAGCAGGACCTTCCCTTGCAGATTGTGCCAGAAATTGTGCTGATCAGTTATTCAGAAACGGCCGTTTCCCCCACACACTACACCACCGATTGTCAACAATGCCATACCGACACCACCAACTGGAACCTGTTCAGCTACGACCATGACGGCGCAACCGAATGCCAATCCTGCCACAGCCAAAACATACCGTTCTCCCACTACCCCGGAAAATGCACCGACTGCCACACCAACATCGAAGATTGGTCACAGTACACGTTTGAACACGAGAATGACGAAAACAGTTGTACCGCCTGCCACCAAGCCGACACACCAGACCAGCACTTCCCCGGCCGCTGCACCCAATGCCACAGCGATACAGACGATTGGGCCACTCTGGACGTTAATCACACCGGCTTAACCGACTGTCTCACCTGCCACCAGGACGACACGCCCGCGCTGCATTACCAGGGAAGCTGCCAGCGCTGCCACAGCACCACAACCTGGGCAGATATTTCCTTCGACCATACCGATTACCAGGATTGCCAAAGCTGCCACAGCGAGGAACAGCCACCCAACCATTACTACGGCCAATGCAACAGCTGTCACCAAGACATCACCTGGCAAGACGTAACGTTTGACCACACCAACCAAACCGATTGCAACGGCTGCCACAGCCAACTGACACCCAACAGTCACTATCCCGGCTACTGCGGCAGTTGCCATCTCACTACCGCCTGGGTGCAAGTTTGGATAACACACGCAGGCATGAACAACTGCACCCAATGCCACCACACCCCTAGCAACCATTATGCGGGCACGTGCAGCGCCTGCCACAACCCAGACAGCTGGCACAATGTCAACTTTAGCCACGTTGGCCTCATAGATTGCCAAAGCTGCCACGCCGCCCTCGCACCTGCGGGGCATTATTCAGATCAATGTGTACGCTGCCACAACACCAACAACTGGTCAGAGATCACCTTCAGCCATGCAGGTGCCTACGATTGCCAGGCGTGTCATGCACCCCCTGGCAACCATTGGGCAGGACAATGCTCCACCTGCCACACCACGGCCAACTGGCAAAATACCGTGGTAAACCACGCTGGCCTTACAGACTGCGCTGCCTGTCATGCACCGCCAAATAATCATTGGACAGGGCAATGTTCCACCTGTCACAGCACAGACAACTGGCATGTTGTCTCTGTTGATCACACGGAGCTGACTGATTGCGCAGCTTGCCACGCGCCGCCAGACGGGCATTGGCCGGGGCAATGTTCCAGCTGCCACAGCACCACCAATTGGGCAGACGTTACCTTTGATCACAGCGGGGGCTATACCGATTGTAAAGCCTGCCATGTACGGCCGTCTGACCACGGACGCGGGCAATGTTCAAGATGCCACACAACCGACTCCTGGCAAGTGATCGTTACCCCCACGGTGTCGCCACAACCAACCGGCATCCCGCAATCACCACCCAATCCATAAAAAAAGCCGGAGCGCACCGTTCAGTACGCTCCGGCTTCCAAATTGGATATTCAGATTACAAAATCCAAATCTCCAACCACATCTTGATTAGCTCTACGGAACCGTGATCTCCACTGGAACCTGTAGCAGCCCAGGCGCTTCTGCCGGCCCCATCAAAATGAGGCCGAAGTATTTGCCAGAGGCAAAGCCCGTAGTATCCCAATTCACATCGATGGTCGCCGTGCCGCCCGCCGGAATGGAAGCTGGCAGGTTGCTAACCGTCACGTCTGTGCCCTGAACTGCGTTAATCGTCAGCTCAAAGGTGTCAGAACCGCTCGGTACGCTCCAACCATGAACTGCCACCGTGTACGTGCCATCCTCAGGGAAGACAACCCGCACCGTCTCCGCATCGCTGGAAGTGGTGGAAGAACCGATCAACGCGCCGGACGGATCGTAAACGAACAGGTCAATGTCAGAACCAGCGGTGCAGCAGGTGAAAATCTCCAGCAGTGCACCATTGTTAATGTCAACCGTCGTTACAAACGAAGCGGTGGATGGGTCATTCGGATCATCCTGGAAGATGTCCTCTGTGGAGGTAACGGGGCCGCCCAGGCCAAAGCCTTGCGCCACAAAACCACCCATATCCAGTTCGCTGCTGATGGTGAGGCTGGTGGAGCCAGGCCCGGCCGCTGCGGAAGAGACAACAGCGCCTGGATCGAGATTCACCAACCCAACAGAGCCGCCAAATGACTCGTTCAGGCTGTTGCCATCCACGCGTACCTGGTGGAAGAAGATGCCGTGCAAACCGTCCTGAACGGGAGCCGCCACGATTTCACGTGGGCCACCCGTTGAGGTGTTTGGCAGCCAACGGCCGCTTCCGATGTAGGTGTATTCACTCCGGCCAACCTCAGACAGCGTGTACGGGCCATAAAAAGCAGAACCCGGGTAGCCAGCGAGGAGACCAGAGCAGTCTACACCATTGCTCAGGCAATCTTCCGTTGGCCCCATGATGATGGTGTCAATGTCGGTGCCTTCACCCGCCCAGCTATTATCTACCACCAGGAAGGAAGTGCCGTTTTCTGGCAGCGCTGCACCATCAATGTCTGTCCAGAAGAAGCGCCAATCGCCAGATTCAGCCCGCCAGGTGTAGTCGGTGTAGCCAAAGACAGAATCGTTGTCATACAGCATGGGCACGTCCAAAATGGCAGCGCCACGGCCCGAAGGGGCATTTGCCTGCCCAAACGCGAAAGTGGTCCCAGAAGCAGCCACAGCCACCGTCACCGGTACAACAGTCTCTTCGCCGCCAGCGTGCAGCGTAATGGAGCCTTGGTACATGCCGTAAGGCGTGTTTGCCGGTACGCCAAGCGTTACATTAAAGCTGCGCGTTTCACCAGGAGCCAGGCTAAAGGCACGGCGAGTAGGTCGTGCCCATTGCCAGTTTCGTAGCTGCCAGTAAGAAACTTCCAAACCCAAATCGGTCTGCGGCACCTCGGCCACCTGGTCGCGATGACGCAGGGTTACAAAGATGCCATCTGCCATGCGTTCCAGTGGATTGGCCACACGGGCCTGCTGGGTTGGACCAGCATTGTAGCCATAGGTAAAGCGAATATATTCACCCGCATCCATTTCACCCAGGTCCACCTTGCCATTACCATTCGCGTCATCCCAAAGAATGTCATCGCCATCCAGGTCTGTCCAGTTTTGGATATGAACGCGCCAGTTGTTAAACGGCTCAAAAATATCCTCATTTGGATCAAACTGATCGTATGGCTTGGTCAGGCGCACCATCATCAAATCAGTACCCGATGGAATCATCGGATCCACTCGGAATGCATAATCTGGCGTGGTGAAACTGCCATGATCCAATGATTGATCCAGCGAGGTGAAAGACAAATCATCAGACCCAATTTGCACGTGTGTTTCTGTGGTTACGCGCACTGTCATTCGACTGTTGCCCATGTTGGTTACAGAGAAGGATTGCGTATCTCGCTCACCGGGCTGCATGATGTGGGCAAACGCATCGTACTCAACACCCCGGTAATCACCAGCAGACCAGCTTGACGGCGAAACAAACAATCCGCCCAATCCAGCCGCGATGTCGGTGCCCAGATCAGCATTCACCAGACCAGCGCCTTGCGACCACACATCATGCTCGGTGTTGGTAGCAGAGTTCATGATGAGTGTGCGTGCTTGCTCAAAGGTGGGCCACTGGCCAAACTGCTCGTACCAGGCCTGGTACATCAGCGCCAAGTTCCCAGCAGCAACCGGTGCCGCCATAGAGGTGCCACCAAAGTTGTCGGTGGCGATTGCGCCCCACAGAACCTGGTTGAGTGACAGATCACCCGTACCAAACGCACCAGTAGCCACCACGTCAACACCAGTTACGTTGCGTGCCCCTGGGCCACGATTGGACCAGGAGATAACGTCGCCGCCTACAATTTGGTCAGCAGAGGCGATGGATTCGAAAATGCCGATGCTGCCAAAGAGGGTGGAAGCGCCAATGGAGATGCCGCTCGCTGGCGATGGCGGTGCGGAGGTCCCGTAACCAGCCGCACCATTCCCCGTAGAAAACAGCAGGGCTGTGTTGGGAGCATAGGAGCGGTTTACGATGTCAATCAGGCGAGAGTCAAAGTCGAAACCGTCGTTGTCGGTGCCGCTGTAACCCCAGGAGTTACTCACAATTTGGATGTCGTCACCAGTTCCAGAAACACCATCATAGCCGAGCCCCGCATAGACGTAGGCATCTTCAACAAATGGTGTGAGGTAAAAGTCGCCATTTTGGGTGGAGGCGACGTCTTTACCGGGGCCAACCACCAGACCCTGGAAGCCAGCGATGGGGGATCCGCCTGCGCCCCAGTTAACGGAGCCAGCGACAACGCCCTGGCCAACGGCCACAGAAGTGGTGCCCATGCCGTGGGTGCCACCACCATCGGTGAAGTCTTGTACATGGAAGGCGACGAGGTCGCCATTGCCATAAGCGGAACCGGGAATGCCCCAATACCAGTCGAGGGTGGGCACGGCCGTTTCGCCATCGGCAATAAAGTAAACGAGACCACCAGAAACATCGTTCAGCCCGTCAAAATCGTAGTCCAAACAGGCAGTTTCCTGGCCAGAGAAGTCGCGGGTGAGGCGAGCCGGGGTATCGTCGGTGAAATCGTAGTTGTAGTTGATGTCTACGTAAACGGTGTCGTACACGCCCGCCTCGTTTTCATCTACCACCAACACGGCCGCACGCTCACCAGAAACGGCCGTTGCATCCCCAAATGCACCGCTCAAAATGTCAGCAACGGCAGCCAGCGCCTTGTCTGGATGCGAACCATAATGGTATTCGCCGCTCAAGCTGGTGCCGGGTACAACGTAATCGTGCGCCCCAGCAGACCCAAGTGGCGCATAGTTAAAATCGCCCGCAGCCGTGGCTGAGGTGTCGGCATAATCAGCCAAACCACTGGAAATGAGCGTGGTGCCCACATAATAATCAAAGGCAGCGTAGTAGCTGGAAACCGAGTCGAACATCTCTGGCAGGCCGTAGTAGGGCGACGCGCCATCTTCGATGTAAGCCCAGGTGCCATCCAGATCGGGATGACAGTAATCAGCGCCGGAGTCGTTGGACATGTAGCGCACGCCTGCGCCCGTGTACCCTTTAGCCCAGGCATCTTGCGAACCATGAATGGCCCCTGTGGTGCTGTACCACCCTTCTGGGGCTGGGCCAGGACTGGCATCGCCAGAAATATTGAGCGCGGGGGTAATGTTGCTGTTCAGATTCGCCTCAACATCCGGGTCGGTCGGCTGTGGCACTTCAACCAGCGATTCTGAACGACGCAGGGTGATCACGGCCGGGTCTGAAGCCATCTTCAGGATAGCGGTTGGTGAAGCAAACCCCGCAGCCACAGTTGTGCCAAACGGATCAGAAAACGGCCGTACAAACCATTGCGAAGCGTAAGCACTGAGATCAGCGCCAGCCGCAATACGCGCCACAAATTGCAGTTCATTGCTGTTGGCCGTAGCCCGCGCAGCCAGGGCAGGCCCATTGGCAGTTGTGTTCCCTGCCAGAGCAGCATCAATATCGGCTAACAAGTTTGGATGAATTTTGGCGCGAGCATTGGCAACGGCCGTTGGCGTACTCTCATTCGCTGATGCCGCCGAGGCCATTACCACAAATGCCAGACTAAGTAAAACGAGCAGAAAGCCAATTCTGCGTGGCTTTGTATGCTTAAACATAACTTCCTCCTATACAAAATATTGAGCTTATTCTTGATTTTTTAGCATATCGGTATCTGAGAAACTTCTAAACCATCACCTCCTTTTTTTCCTATGTGGCTTTTTCCGAAAGATTCAAAAGCAACAAAAAAGCCTGGAGATTCTGAGAAATCCAGAATTTCCAGGCGCAATAGGCGTGAAAAACAAAGCAGGTTGGTGAAAAGCAACCCAAAAAGATCAAGGTTATCAAAACAAAACAGGGCAGTAATCGGCACTACTCGTCTAATCCCACAAGCTATTTAGTTTAAATTACAACGATAGAAGTGTTCGCAAAGACTTTGCCATTATAGCAGATTTCTTCGATTTATCGCAGAAATAATCAATTCTGTAAGATTTTTTCCGCCTTGCTACCGGGCAAAAAGCTGCGCCACTAGTTCGCGGGTCTCGATAGGACGCAGAAATTGGCCCAGATAAAAATCGTCCAACCACAGCTCAAAATGAAGATGGGCATCTTCCGTCTCGCTGTTTATGGAGGCAGGGGAACCGGTGTTGCCAATGCGCCCGATTTGCTGCCCGGCAGTAACGGCCGTTCCCTCCATCACATCCCATTTAATCTCACTCAAATGCACGTACCGGGCCACAAACCCATCCTCCTGGGCAACCCAGATTTGCATACCCCGGTAAAAATCCAGATTGTCTGGCGCGGTGTAACCCAGCTCAATGTTCTCCGCCCGGCGGCGGTTGAAGGCAGTTTCAGACGGCCGTTCATAATCCAACGTCGCCCGAATCACTGTGCCCGAAGCCGCCGCGTATACGGGCGTGCCGTTGGCCCAGTAAAAATCGGTGCCCTCGTGAATGCCCAGCCGGTAATGACGCGGCGCACCCGGCATCTGCAAGTCGCGCGGCGTCAGGTCGCCGCTGTTGCCAGTGATGGGCCAGGCGTAGGGGGCAGTGGTTTGCCAAACGGCCGTATCGTGCGGCTGCGGCGCGGGCAAGGTGGAGCCACTTGTGATGATTCGATTGTTCTCCGGCTGCTGCCAGAAAAACAGCTGGTCGCGCCCGGCAAAAAGTAGCTGCTCCCCGCTGACGGCAAAGGCGCTAACACCCGGTAGGTGGAACAATGCCTGAAGCGCCCCGGTGGCGGGGTTTAGACTGAGCAAACGATTACCCGCCTGATCGAGGATGAAGACGGCCGTTTCCGTCGCAAAAATCTGGCGCGGCTGGGTCATCACAACGGTGGGGGCAAATTCCGACAAACGAGCGGTCTCCTGGAACAAGGCCACCGTCGCCGTGCCATCCAGGTTGCCCCAGAGCACATACACCCGGTCATCCAGCCCGCTCACGTCCACTGGCAGCGCCTCTTCCGGCAGCAGCCACTGTCGCTCCTGCCCCTCGGCAAAGAAATATTGGGCATAGCTGTAGCTCGTCTCCAACCGCAGCCGCCGCGCCGCACCCACCGTGTCGTAGCCCAGCGCTACAAAATAATGGCTGGACGTGGCCCCGATTTCCCGCTCGTACCGCTCAATCTGCCAGCGCCTCGCGGCTAAATCAAGCGCGTACAAATCCCCGGCCCGATCTTGCACCAGCAGCTGCGGCCCCACCAGCGCCAGATCGAGCGGCTCCTGCACCAGCAGGCCGTCTACAAAATCGCCGGGCTGGAGCAGCGGCGTGGGCGGCGTGCCGTTGACCAAATCGAGCGCCAAAACCCGCCCACCATCCAACAAAAAGGCAGTGGTCTGGTTCATTTCCAGGGCGATGGGATGCCAAAAGCTGCCCACATCAAACTGCCAGCGGCCGCTATTGGCAGGCAACAGTTGGTAAAAGTTGGCGTTGTGGGCGACGGCCGTTGCCTGCATTTCCATATCCAACGGATTGTCCCAGACGGGCGCAGGCGTGGCGGATGGGGCGATGGGGGGCGTGCTTGTGGGCATTGGCAGCGTGGCGGTGGGCGGAACGGCCGTTACCGTCGCCAAAGGTTGGGGAGAGGCAGCGACCACCATAAACGGCGTCGGCGTAGCCACAGGCGCGGGCGGCGTGGCGCAGGCAAGCAGCGCTCCCAGCAGCGCCAGCAAAAGCAGTCGGTAGTACCTCATGCAGCTTCGCCTCGCAGGAATTCGTTAATTTGACCAGGGAAGGTTTGCCACCAGTGGGGAACGGCCGTTACCTGTAATAAATGGGTCCCACCCGGATCATCCGTACTGCCTAGCCCCGGCACCAGCGGGATGATTTGGGGAAGTGTCAGGAGGTGTCGGGATACGGCCGTTTCTAGTTGCCGATCAGAATTTTTAGCCACAGATTTCACAGATTTGTTCTTTTCTCCGTACAACTCTGTGCCGCCTCTGTGCCCCTCTGTGTTCCGCTTTTTAACTCTCACAATATAAACTCCCCGCAATTCCACAACACACTCTTCCAACAAAAAATCCACATGCCAGCGCAATTTCTTGCCCGTTGGCGGGCGCAGCGGCGTCGGGCCAAGTCCAATTTGCGGGAACAGCGCCAACATCTGCTGCCGAATCGACTGTGGCTTGGCTGCGTCACTCCGGCTGGCGTGCCGCAGCAATCGCCGCGCCAGCGACCCTGACCCTTTTTGCCCCAGCGCCGACCCCACGTACACATACTCGCCCGATGGCACCTCAATCGGCCGCCCCTGCTGAAAACGGCCGAACTGCACCCACAGCAGTTCCTTCACAAAAAGTCGCAAAATGTAAACGCCACCCTGGGCATCAGCTCCCCAGCAGCAAAATGAATCGTCTTGATAGGTTATTTGCAAGCTGCCTCCAAAGATTGGTCCATTTTCTTTAGCCGGAACGCGATTTTCATTGCGAACAAAATGGACCAATCTCGTCCCGTCAAATTGACCCGCGTAAGTTTAGTTGGATTGGCTGGTTTGCTCAAGCAGCGCCAGCGCTACCGCACCCCAGAGCGGCGCATCATCGCCAAGCTGGGCAGGCACGATGTCAAACTGCACCTCCGGCAGGGCGGTTTCGTGGGCGGTTTGGCGCACCAGCTGCCACCAGCGCTCACCCGATTTGGTCACGCCACCGCCCAGCACAATCCGGCTGGGATTCAGTAGATTGGCGGCATTGCCCAGGCCAACACCCAGCCCTCTTGCGCCACGTTCCAGGATGGCAACGGCCGTTTCCACCCCCTGTTCCGCCCATTCCGCCACCAACTTGCCTGACACATCGTACAAAGGCATGCCAAAGGCAATCGCCGCATCTCGCGCCATGTACGGGCCAGACGCCAGCCGCTCCACGCAGCCCCGCTTGCCGCACAAGCAAAGCGGCCCGTCGGGAGCCACCACCGTGTGCCCAATTTCCCCCGCCATGCCCGCTGCCCCGCGATACGGCCGTCCGTCCAAAATCCAACCGCCGCCCACCCCCGTACTCACCGTCACGTACAGCAGATCAGCCACGCCGCGCCCCGCACCAAAGCGCCATTCACCCAATGCCGCCACGTTGGCGTCGTTGTCCACCTGTGCTGGTACGCCAAATTCGTCGGCAAAAAGCCGTTGGATGGGCGTGTTTTCCCAGCCGGGCACGTGGTGGCTCAGCCGCACGACGCCGCTTTTGTAATCCACCGGGCCACCGAAACTAATGCCGATGCGAGACGGCCGTTCCCCAGCCAACAGCTCTCGCCCCATCTCAATCATCGCCGCCATATCCGTCTGCGCCGACGCGCCCGATGGCGACAAGCGACGCAAATGTCCCCGCCACGCCGGTTCAGGCTTGTCCAGCAACTCCGCCTCGATCACCGCCGCCGACAGCTTCGTCCCGCCAAAATCACACGCCAAAATCAACCCTGCCATTCCGCCACCTTTTGTTATACTCAAGAATCTGTCCGCAGATTTCGCAGATTCTCGCAGATTTTTCTTCTCCGTGTAACTCTGCGCTTTCTCTGTAAAACTCTGTGTTCCTGTTTTTAAACCAAAGGAAACTCTATGTCCACCATGTTAGCCAATCGCCTGCAAAAACGGTTCCGCCACCTGCGTAAATGGGCCAGCCGCAATGATATTAGCTGTTACCGCCTTTACGAGCGAGACATTCCCGAATACCCACTCATCGTAGATTGGTACCATGGCGAGGCGGTCGTCTGGCTGTATGAACGCAGCAAGGAAGATGACGAGGCGTGGCACGATGACGCCCTTGAGCAGATTCAGGCCGCGCTAGAGCTGTCGCCGCGCCAGATTTTTGTGAAGACCCGCGCCGTGCAGCGTGGCCTCCAGCAGCAGTACGAGCGCTTTGGCCAGCAAGGTCACGTCCGGCTGGTGCAAGAACACGGCCTGAACTTTGAGGTAAATTTGAGCGATTACCTGGACACCGGCCTCTTTTTGGACCATCGCCCCACGCGGCTGATGGTGCGCGAGATGGCAGGCGGACAGCGGGTGCTGAATCTGTTCGCCTACACCGGTTCCTTTACGATTTATGCCGCAGCAGGCGGGGCCAAAGCGACGACCACCGTGGACATGAGCAAAAATTACTGCGGCTGGGCAGTGCGCAATCTAAAACAGAACGGCATCCGCGAAAGCGATCAACATCGGGTGTTGGCCGAAGATTGCTTCCGCTTTTTAGCCACGGACAAGCGCAGCTACGACCTCATCGTCTGCGATCCGCCCACGTTTAGCAACTCCAAACGGATGACGCGCGGTTCGTTTTCGGTGGATCGGGACCATCCAGAGCTGATTCAAGCCTGCCTGGAGCGATTGGCGCGGGGCGGCACGCTCATCTTCAGCACCAACTCGCGCAACTTTACGCTGGATGAGGCTGCCCTGCCCCGTGGTTTCCGCGCCAGCGACATTACCCAGCAAACCATCCCGGAGGATTTTCGCAATGACAAAATCCATCGCTGCTGGCGCATTCAAAAATCATGATTGACTTCACTGAAAGAACCACAGATTTTACAGATTACGCAGATTTTCACTCTGGTAACCTCGCACTTTTGCGCCTATGGTGAGCTTTTTTGGATAGACTCAAGATTGATCTGGAGGAACGCGCCAGCGACGGTGCAGCACGACCAGCACGACTGCCAGCAGCAGCCAGCCAAATGCCAAAAAACCTAACTGAGCGATACCGCTATCATAAAAAACAACGGCCGTATCCCCCAACCCCGGCATCGTGTCAGACAGCACCCACTTTAGGCTAAACTCATACCAAAACCAGAGCCAAAACAGCCCGATGAGCAGGCAAAGAACGGCCGTTACCGGCAAAATCACACGTCGCAAAGAGGTAAACATGGGGGCATTATCGGCAAATTTTGCACTGGCCGTCAATGGTCATTTTGGGATTTGCCACAGAGGGCACAGAGGTTTTAGAGATTTTTCTCTTTTTCCTCTGTGCCCTCTGTGGCAACAAATCATCCCGGCCGTTTGCCCACGTAGCGGGCGCGAGGGCGGATGAGTTGATCTTCGCTGTACTGCTCGATGGCCTGGCCCAGCCAACCGGCCGTGCGCCCCAAAGCAAACAACGCCAGCGGTGCGCCGTCTGGCAAATCAGCTGCCACCGCCAGAGCCGCCAGGCCCATATCAATGGTCGGCAGCTGGCCAGTTGCCTCGGCCATCACTCGGATCAACTCCTGAATGACGGGTACGGCCGTTCCCCCACCAAATTCCCGCACCACCAAATCTAGCAGTAAACGCCCACGCGGATCGCCAGCCGGGTAAAGCGGATGGCCAAATCCCGGAATGATTTCCCCGCGCCGCAGCCGCGCCGCCACCGCCGGGCGCACCCCCGCCACGCTGCCCGCCTCGCGCAGCAAGGTCACGGTTCGCTCAGTGTGGCCACCGTGCCGAGCGCCTTGCAGCGCCGCCAGCCCCACCTGCACCACCCCGTACGGCGTCGCCTGGGCCGAGGCCACCACCCGCGCCGCAAACGCGGACACGTTCAGCTCGTGGTCGGCGCACAAAATAAGTGCGCTGTTGATGAGCGTTTGCATGGCCAAATGGCGCGGCGTCCATTTTTGCTGCAATGCCGTCGCCAAATTTGCCTGCGGCCGTTCCCCGGTGGCCACCCAAGTAAGCAAATGCAACAGTCGCGCGCCGGTTTGGGCTACGGCCGTTTCCGCCAAATCAAACGCCGCCAAATCATGGCCTGCCAACAGGGGCAGCGCCGCCTGAAACCGCTCGAATAGGGACAGCGGCTGCAACATTGGCTGTAAATCTGCCAGCCGCTGAACCACGCTCGACGGAATGTCTGGCGGGAACAAATCGGCCGCGTCCACCCCGCCTCGCCACAGCAACGACGCCACCGACTCAAAAGCGGCCGTTTGTGCCAGTTCAATCGCGTCGTGACCCCGGTAGTAGAAACGGCCGTCTTCAATCAAAGTCACGGCGGAGGCCAAAACCGGCGTGCCCCAATGCAGCGCCGTCTCCGCCGCCTGTGCCGGATTTTGCCGCAGCGCCTTACGCTCCAGCAAAGCCACCACATCCGCCCGTGCATATTGCCTGGCGCGGCTCTTCCCCGTCCCCGGCTCCGAGCGAATCAGCCCCCGGCTGACGTAGGCATACAGCGTCGGCAGCGAAATTTCCAGCATCGAGGCTGCTTCTTTGGCGCTCATGAAGGTATCGTTTGTCATCTCAATTACCCAATTACCAATTACCCAATTACTGTAATGAGTAATTGGGTAATTGAGTAATTATTTCGCGCAGCAGGTTCATGGCTAAATTGCCGCCGCTAAGCAAGCAAACGGCCGTTTTCCCCCGCACATCCACCGCCCCAGACAGCAAAGGCGCAACGGCCGTTGCCCCCGATGGTTCTATGACCCACTGCTGCTCCGCCAGCAAAGCTAAAATCGCCTGCCGAATCTGGGTTTCGTTGACCAACAAAATTTCGGGTGGATTTTGATGCAGCAGCTCAAAAGGCTTCGCGCCAAAACCACCCGCCAGCCCATCGGCAATGGTCGGCGCGTGGTCGTACGGATCAATGGCGCGGCCCTGGGCAAAGCTGAGCTGCGCCGCTGGGCTGGCCTCCGGCTGCACGCCGATGATGTGGCAGGAGGGATTGATGTGGCGAACGGCCGTTGCCACCCCACTCACCAAGCCACCACCGCCGATTGGCACCAAAATCAGCTCTGCCGTCGGCAAATCGGCCATAATTTCTACGCCCGCCGTGCCCTGCCCGGCAATCACGTCCAGGTCGTCGTACGCCGCGATTTCCAACGCGCCGGTTTGGGCAGCAAAATTGGCCGCCGCCTGGTGAGCATCCTCATACGTTTGCCCGGCCAGATGCAGATTGATGGGAAAGCGGCGCAGCTTTTTTAGCTTGGCATCGGGCGCAGTGTGCGGCACAAAAATATCTACTTGCGCCAGCCCCAACGACGCCGCTGCGTGGGCCACGCCCAGCGCGTGGTTCCCCGCCGATGCCGTCACAATCCCCCGCGCCCGCTCGTCGGCACGGAGCTGGCTGAGCTTGTTCAGCGCCCCGCGTACCTTGAACGAGCCGGTCGGCTGCTGGTTTTCCAGCTTGAGCCAAACATCGCCGCCCGTTTGTTCACTCAAAAAATTGCTGCGAATGAGAGGAGTGTGGTGGATGAACGGCCGTATCCGCCCTGCCGCCTGCAAAAAATCTACCAGTTCCATAACAAAATTCCCGCTTTGTATTGATTATTTAATCAATATTGACACACATTGATCAACTATTAAAATGAAGCATACTGAATTTGGCTTTTGGAGTCAACTGTGGGGGGAGTTAGAAGTGAAAAGTAAATAGTAAAAAGTAAAAAGTGGGCACTCTACAAACTTGCCTACTTGCAAACTCGCAAACTCAAAAGGAGTTAACATGTCAACAAACAACGGATACGCCCCCGGCCTGGAGGGGATTGTCGCCGCCGAGACGGAACTGAGCCATGTGGATGGCCTCAAAGGCGAACTGATCATTGCTGGTTTCCCGCTGGCGCGGCTTGCGGCTAACGCCACCTTTGAAGAGGCGGTTTTTTTGCTGTGGAACGGCCGTCTCCCCACCCAAATTGAACTCGCTGACCTGAAACAGGAGCTGGCTGAATTACGGCCGTTGCCCATCGCCACCGTGGATTTGCTACACGAAGCGACCAAGGCCCGAACCAACCCCATGGACGCCCTGCGCATGGCCGCCGCCACGCTGGATTTGGGCAGCGGCAGCGCCGATTCGCTCACCACCGCCAAAATGATTGTCGCGCGTGTGGCCACGATTGTGGCCACCACCCACCGACTGCGGCAAGGCGAGGAGCCTGTTGCGCCAGACCCGGCCCTAAGCCACGCGGCCAACTTCCTGTTCATGCTCACAGGGGAAGCGCCCAGCGACGCCCGCGTGCGCGGCCTGGAAACGTACCTCAACACCGTCGTGGATCACGGGCTAAACGCTTCCACTTTTGCCGCGCGGGTCATCGTGGCCACACAGTCGGATTTGGTGTCGGCAATTACCGGGGCGATAGGAGCGTTGAAAGGGCCGCTGCATGGCGGTGCTCCCGGCCCAGCGCTGGATACAGTGTTTGAAATTGGCCGCGCCGACCGCGCCGAGGCGGTGCTTCAAGCCAAGCTGGACGCTGGCGAACGGCTGATGGGCTTTGGTCATCGCGTCTACAAGGTGCGCGATCCGCGCGCCGAGGTGCTGGGTGCAGCAGCGGAGCAAATGTTCCGCGCCGATGGCGATATGGCGCTGTATGAGTTGGCAAAATCAGTGGAGGAAACGGCCGTTCGCCTTTTAGCTGTTCACAAACCGGGACGCAACTTGCAGACCAATGTGGAATTTTACACCGCCCTGCTGCTGCACGGCCTGGGTCTGGACACTGACATCTTTACCCCCACGTTTGCCATCGGTCGTACGGCGGGCTGGTTGGCCCACTGTTTTGAGCAGATGAAGTACGGCCGTCTCATTCGCCCCCAATCTCGTTACACGGGCGTGATGGATCGGGTGTGGGTGCCAATCGGCCAGCGGTAAACGGTTAAAGGTAATCGGTAATCCGTGAACAGTAAAACCGATAACGGATAACCGATTACCGATAACGGATTAGCGGGCCAAAGCCGGATCAGATTGCCGCAAATAATCCCAGGTATAGATGCCAGATTCGTGGCCATCGCTCCAGAAAAATTGTAGCGCATATGCGCCTACTGCCTGGAGGTTATTGACCGTGACGCCATTATCCGGCGCATCCCGCACCAGTGCAGGATCAGCGGGGCCACCCATGTTGTCGTGGCCGCCCTTGCACTCTACGCAGGGGCAAGCGGCACGCAAACCTGCAAACGGGTACGCACTTTCACGTCCATCGTCCCAACTAATTTTCAACACACGTTCAGTTCTATCGGCTTTAACGCCAGTTGGTCTAACTGCCATGACGGTTCTTACTCCACAGAAATAATTTTGATGGGGATTTTAGGGTTCAGTTCGTACAGGTCAAGGCGGCGGTCGCGCAACGGCCGTACACTACCCAACCCGCGCATCTGGCTCAAGGCAGACAAATCCAGATCAGCAATGACGGCCGTTTCCACATTGGGATCCGCTAATCCGGCAGTCGCTTCTGGAGGGAAGGCAAAATCGCTGGGGGTAAAAACGGCCGATTGGCTGTAGTTGAGCAAATACCAGGGCGTGGTCGGCAGATTGCCCGCATTGCCGGACAGCACCACATAAATGTAATTTTCAACGGCACGCGCCTGGCTGGTAAACCGAACGCGATAATACGCCTTGCGCTCATCGGTGCTGAACGGCACAAAAATCACTTCGGCACCAGCCATTGTTAACAGTCGGGACGCTTCGGGAAACTCAATATCGTAGCAAACCTGAATGGCAATTCGGCCTAATGGCGTCTCAAAAATATTCAACCCTTCGCCGGGCTGGATGTCCCAATAATCCCGCTCGTAAGGCGTTACGTGCAGCTTGTCCTGGGTATACACATTCCCAGCCGGGCTAAAAAGATGGGCCACGTTGTACAGCTTGCCATCTCGCTCGGTGGGAATGGTGCCACCGATGATGTAAATGTGGTATTTGGTAGCCAGTTTGGTGAACAGTTCTACATATTTTTCGTGATATGTTGCCAACTCATGTGCGGCCGTTTTCGGGTCTAGCTCGGGTGACATGAGCGTGAACAACTGTACCGTAAACAATTCTGGCATCAGCAAAAAGTGGCAATGGTACGTATCGGCCGACATGGCAAAGAACGTGACCTGCTCTTCAAACTCTTCCCAGCTTCGGATGGAGCGCATCAGGTATTGGGCGGCGCACACACGGACGGTGCGGACAGGTCGGCGCAAAATTGAAGCGGCGATCTTGCGTTTCTCTGGCTTGTGGTTTGGATTGGGCATTTCCAACCAGGTAGCGTAGTTCAGGCTCCTTTCATCCTCCAAAAAATCCATCAGGACGCCTTTTACCGTGTAGCCTGCATCCAAATGGGCCTTTAGCGCGGAATCCCACATTTCCCCGGCCACTACTTTTTCCACATACGCTTCGGCGGTCATTTTGCCATTAACTAGGTGATAATCGGGAATACGGCCGTGTGCCACCATGCGCCGTAAATTATACTTTTTCAACAGCTGCCGCCGCTTTTGGTACAGCCGCTTGGAGATACCCCGCCGCCGAAATTCAGGATGGACGGCAATATCGGCCCCATAGAGCGTATCGCCACTGTACGTGTGGGTGGTAAAGGTGCCCGCCCCGGTAATTTCCTGGTAACCGTAAGCTTCATCATCCTCTAGCTGAATGATAATTGAGGTGGTGTAACCAACAACCTGATCGTTTAATTCGGCCAGGAATTGCCCTTCAGGAAACGCGGCAAATTGCAGGGCATAAACACGACGGCCGTATAAATCATCCCCCTCGTACAAATCGCCATACACAGCCTTGTGGCAGGCTACAATTTTAGGTATATCTTCTTCTTTCCATTGTCTTACTGTGATTCTGTTTTGAGATTTCATACCTTAGTTTTACCACGCTTTAGCAGCGTGTAAAACCGTAGATACGGCCGTCGGATTCACCATTTCACCTGTTGCGATTAACGAGATGGCGCATCATGCGCCGGGTATCGCGGCGACGCAAGGCCAAAACGGACAGGGCAATTGCGGCCACTACCACACTCAAACCTAAAAATGTGCCAACATTAAACACAATGGTGTACCACAAATCCTGTCGCCACCAGTCCTTGTTAAACTCGGCCAGATCGTACCAAAATGAAGGTAAGGCCAGCAACGTGACAATGAAAGAAACGGCCGCTAATCCCAAAGAAAGCACCGTCGCTTTGTCATTGCTCTTTTCCGACAAATCCGCGATGTAAAGCTCATCCACGTGGTCCGCCACGCTGTTGATGCTTTCGATGTTGCGCTCCACGTGCTCCAAAATGCGCGGCACATCCAGCAAGCTAAACAACCGTTCCGCTTTTTGCACCGCATACTCTGCCCGGCTCCAAAACGGTGGATGGCTAATGCTTTGTGCCAGCGCCGCCATCCGCCGTAGATGGGCGGCCTGGGCCATCTGCTCCTTGAGTTCGCCCTCAATCACAATGTCGCCGTTGAACATATCGGCTCGAATTTCCTCGATGGTGTTGGCAATTTGGGACAGCAGCCGGTAGGAATCACTTTCGATGAGCTGCACCAGCACACGCACTTCCAGCACAAACTCAATCATGCGCTCAATGGCTTCCCAGTAGCGAGCGTACTGCACCTTCAGCGTGGCGCTGGGCACGGTAGAGACGGCCATCTCGTAATCGCGCCACTTTTTGGAGGGCATGATGAGCGCCGTTCGTCCAGAAAACAAGCATAGCTCATCACTCCACGAAGCCAGATTGGTCGTCTGGTCATCAAACAGGGCATCGGCATGGCTCCAGCGCGGCGAGGGGAAGTAGCCGTTGGCGTCCAGCTCTTCGTCTGGCTTATCCGGGTCACGCAAAACGGTGCCTTCCAGCAAGCTCACAATGGCATTGCGCAGCTGGTTGGACTGGCGAATTTTATTCAGGGAAATGCACACTTTCGTACCGGATTTGGCTGTACCGCGCTTGGCTTTGTCAATCACGCCTGGTTCGGCCAGCAGCTCATCAAAATGGTAAATGATGTACGAGTCGTGCAGGGGCAAGGAGCGACGAGGGGGATACGGCCGTAATTTTATCGCCCCATCTTTGTGCGGAATGGTGAAACGGCCGTCCTGCACAAACAAGTTAATCGCCTCCACCGCCAGCTTCCACTGCACCGGATAGTACATCGTCTCGCTTTCGTGCGGATTTTCCACATCCGCGCCCAGCCACTCCAGCAGTTCTTTTACCGAGCGCTCTTTTTCAGCCAGCTTGTCTGGCTCATTTTCGTACCGCTCCCGATTGTATTTGAGCCAACGCACCGCGCTGGGCACATCCAGCGGCTCTTGCAGCTTAATCGCATCCTTGGCCAAATCAATAATCGCGCGGGGCGCTTGCTGGTAGCGGTAAACCAGTCGGATAATAAAAAAGCCCGTCATCGTGGGGCGAATGGAAATTTCCCACCGATCCCAAGCCCGCTTAAATAGCGTCTTGAACTGGAAATTGCTCTCTAGCCCTGGCGAAAACGTCACTTTTTCCTTGTCCAGGGCGTAAGTGGGGGAACTGTGCCGATCCAGCAGCAGCGAGCGAAAAACACCAGTCGCAAAGCCTACATCTTCCACCGTCATATGGGAACCATTGATGGGACTAAATCGGGCGGGTTGGGAGAAACTCTGGGGCCATTCTTGCTGCAAAGCCTCGGCAAATTCCAGCGAGCCGCGCACGGTTTCAAACCGCTTGCGGGCTTCTGCACCAGCCACAAAGCGCTTCATATTCAGCACCAGCACCACGCTGGTGTACCCTTTGGCTGCAATTCGATGGGACATGTTGTGATACTCCTTTGGCTCATTCAATCTCGGAGTATACAGAATAGGACTACACGACACAAATAGCTTGACAATCGGCAAACAGGAATGTGACGCTGGAGAAACTATCTAACAAAATGGGTAAGGGCGCATCCCCGTGTGCGCCCAAAAAGGGGCAGACACGGGGGTCTGCCCCTACACAGGTCAAATTTTTACAACGATGCCAACCGCTCCGACAGCTCAGCCTGACTAGCTTGCAAGTCAGCCAGCTTGTCGCGCTCTTTTTGCACGACAGCTTCGGGCGCTTTTTTGGCAAATGGGCTGTTGAGCAGGCCGCTCACCCGCTTAATTTGTTGCTCTAGATTAGCCAGCTCTTTGCTGAGGCGTTCCCGCTCCTGTGCCAAATCCACCATGCCCGCCAGCGGCAGGTAGGCGGTGATCTCGCCCAAGGAGATTGTGATTGCCTGTTCGGGGGCAACGGCCGTTTCCATCACCACCAATTCCTCTTCATTCAACCGTGCCAAAGCTGCCAGGATGGGTTTTTGCGAAGTGATGAAGGCTGTTTTGTCTCCCGTGGAAAGAACGGCCGTAATCCACTTGCCTGGCTCTACCCCATTTTCCGCTCGCGCTGCCCGAATCGCCCGCACCAAATCGCGCAGCCGCTCAAAATCGGCCGTGGCTTCGGGGAATTTGTCGCCCGCTTCCGGCCAATCGGCAATGATGAGCGCTTTGGCCCAGCCGCCAGCGGGGGCGATGCCCAGGTCAGCGGCTTCAAACGCTTGCTTGAGCTGCTGCCACGTCTCTTCGGTGACGTAGGGGATGTAAGGATGGAGCAGCCGCAGGCAGTTGTCCAGCACTTCGCGCAGCACGGCCAGCGTGGTCCAGGCGCGTGTGCCACCGTCGCGGAGCTGCACTTTGGCCAGCTCCACGTACCAGTCGGCAAAGTCGCCCCAGAGGAAGTCGTACACCTGCCGCCCCGCCTCGCCAAAGTTGTAGCCGTCCAGCAGGCGATCGGCCGTTTCCGTCACGTCGCTGAGCCGGGTCAAAATCCACTGGTCGGCGGCGGTGTAGCTTGGAGAATCGGTCGCGTCCGCTTTGCTGGCTTTGTCCAGATTGGCGGTGATGAAGCGGGCGGTGTTCCAGATTTTGTTGGCGAAGTTGCGGTTGCTTTCCACCTTGGACAAGGCCAGATTCAAGTCGTTGCCGGGGGTGCCGCTGGTGAGCAGCGTGAAGCGCAGAGCGTCGGTGCCAAGTTCGCCCATTACCTCCAGCGGGTCGGTGACGTTGCCGTACGATTTGGACATTTTACGGCCGTGTTCGTCCCGCACCAGCCCGTGCAAATAGACGGTGTGGAAAGGAATGTCATTGGTAAACAGCAGCGCGGACATCACCATGCGCGCCACCCAGAAAAACAGGATGTCGTAGCCGGTTTCCATCACGTCGGTGGGGTAAAAACGCTGCAAATCGGGCGTGTTTTCCGGCCAGCCCAGCGTGGAAAAGGGCCACAGGCCGCTGCTGAACCAGGTGTCCAGCACGTCCGGGTCCTGCGTGAGCGTAATATTTTCGCCGTACTTGGCTTTGGCTTCAGCCAGCGCTTCGGCTTCGCTGTGGGCCACAATCAGCTTGTCGTGGTCGTCGTTGACGTACCAGGCGGGGATGCGGTGCCCCCACCACAGCTGGCGGCTGATGCACCACGGCTTGATGTTCTCCAGCCAGTTGTCCCACACCTTCACAAAGCGCTCCGGCACGATGCGCACGCGCCCGCGATGCACGGCGTCCAGCCCCATTTTGGCGGCAGGTTCCACATTGACAAACCATTGGCGAGAAACGAGAGGCTCGATCACCTCGCCGCCCCGCTGGCTGCGCGGCACGTTGAGGGTGTGCGGTTTCGTTTCGATGGTCAGGCCGTCGGCTTCCATGTTGGCCCACAGCTTTTTGCGGGCTTCAAAACGCTCCAGCCCGGCGTAATCGCCCGCGTTCTCGTTCAGCGTGGCGTCTTTGTTCATGATGTTGATGATCGCCAGGCCATGCCGCTGGCCAATCTCAAAGTCGTTGGGGTCGTGGCCAGGTGTGATCTTCAAGGCCCCGGTACCGAAGCTCATGTCCACGTACGCATCGGCAATGATGGGGATTTCGCGGTTGAGCATGGGCACGAGGCAGGTTTTGCCCACGAACTCCGTGTACCGCTCGTCGTCGGGATGGACGGCAACGGCCGTATCCCCCAAAATCGTCTCCGGTCGCGTGGTAGCTACGGGCAGGAAGCCGCCGCCCTTCACGGGATATTTGAAGTGGTACATGAAGCCTTGTTCTTCGCTGTACTCCACTTCGAGGTCGGAAACGGCCGTTTGCAGCCCCGGCGACCAGTTCACCAAATATTCCGCCCGATAAATCAGCCCCATGCGGTACAGGCGCACAAACGCCTCTTTCACCGCTTCAGACAGGCCATCGTCCAGCGTGAACCGCTCACGGTCCCAATCGCAAGAGGCACCGAGGCGGCGCAGCTGGTTGGTGATGTGGCCGCCGTACTTGTGCTTCCAGGCCCAGGTGCGCTCCAAAAACGCCTCGCGGCCAATTTCCTGGCGCGAGGTGCCTTCGCTGCGCAGCAATTTTTCCACCTGAAGCTGCGTAGCGATGCCTGCGTGGTCGGTGCCCGGCACCCAAAGCGCGGCCCGTCCCTGCATCCGCGCCCGGCGAATCATGAGGTCTTCTAGGGCGACAAACATGGCGTGCCCCATGTGCAGTTCGCCCGTCACGTTGGGCGGCGGGATGGAAATAACAAATGGTTTGGCGTCGGCGGGGCGGGCTTCGGGTTTGAACCAGCCATTTTCTTGCCACCATTGGTACAGGCGCTCTTCGGTGCTGCTAAAGTCGTAGGCTTTGGGCATGTCGGTCATAGTTGTTTCCTTCTACTTTTTTACAATATCGGCGGAGTTCGCATCCTCAGATGCGAACGGCGGGCATCTGAGGATGCCCTACTCCTCATTTACAACAAAAAAGCTCTCATCCAGTTCAAGGACGAGAGCTTGGGTTCTCACGCGGTACCACCTTGGTTCCGTTTTGTTGGTAATCGGTTATCCGTGGTCGGTAATCGGTGGTGGTTTTACCGATTACGGTTGACGGATTACCGTTTACGGAAAACGGCACTCAGTTTAAGCGTTAACGGGCTTTCCCGGTTCCGGTTACTGATTACCGATTACTGATAACCGTTCACCGAAACAATTCCTGGGCGACTTGGGAAACGGCCGTATCAACCAAAGCTCACACCAACAACTGCTCTGGCTCTCTCGTGGGGGGCGTTTCTTACTACTCCCATTCACCATCTTTCACTTTTTAACTGCCGGGAGTATAGCAAAACGACTGTGGGCGGACAATTTTTGATCAATCCGAACAAGTAGACTGGTGAAGGACGTACCAGGCTCCGTAGATGAGCAGCGCAAGGGAGGCAAATTTGGGCCAGCCCATTGGCACAAAAAAGAGAACCGATGATCCGCCAACGAGAGCAATCATCGAGACAGCAATCCATTTGATCCGCAAGGGGATGCAGCGGTTGGCTTCCCAATTTTTGATGGTGGGGCCAAACTGTTCACTTTCCAGCAGCCAGTTGTACGTTTTGGGGGAAGATTTGGCGAAGCAGCCGGCGGCGACCAGCACCAGCGGGGTGGTGGGAAGTACCGGGAGAACAATGCCGAGAACGGCCGTACCCAAAAAGAACACACCTAAAACAAACCATAATTTCATGGCGCGTAGGTTAACACAGCTTTGCGTAGATTTGCAAAGAATTTTTCTAGAGTTTCGTCACAAACATTGGGTGAGGAAAATCAGCAAACGGTTTATTTCTGAAAAAGGAAAGAAATCAAGCGGGGTGGCTTGCCTTCGTCATCATCATGCCACCATTCCTTCAGGTTTTGCAGCGACAGCCCGTGCTGGCGTGCCGCCTGCATAAAGTCGGAGATGTGATGAACAAAAGAAGGAATGAAGGTGGTTTGCTCATCTTGGGTAAAGCGCGCCTGGCCGCCCAAATATTGTCGGAATGGATGCAGTTCGCTGATGAACAGCAGGCCACCCGGCTTAAGCGCACGATGGACCTGCTGCATTACAAAATCCAATGACTCAATATGCTCCAAAATGAGATTGCAAGTGATCAGCTCAAACGCGCCAGCGGGCGTAGGCCACGGCTGGGTGATGTCCATCACCTGAAAGGTGACGTGGGGCGCGGCAATTTTGGCCTGGGCCTGAGCCAGCATACCGGGAGAGAAATCAACGGCCGTTACCGTCTCCCCCAATTGCGCCAGAAAGCCCGTGTTTTTGCCCGTGCCGCAACCAAGTTCCAGGATGGATGGGAACGGCCGTCCCGCCAGCGTCTGCACCATCACCATCCGATCCAAATCGCGTGTTAAATTGTGGTCATCATCATAGGTCCCTGACCACGTATCGTATGCCTGCTGCACATTCATTATTCTCTATAACTCCTGTAGCTTGCTTAATTGCACCCTGCTAAAGCCGGACTTTTGTCTGGAATCATCTGATAAATCGTCCAGCGACCTGCATTTTGTACCGGCTCCAGATACTGAAATTCAGCCATGCGCACTTTTAAGTCCTCATCCATCAACAAAACATAGCGCAGGCTCGGCAGTTCAGCCAACTCGCGGCAGACAACGGCCGTATCCTGCCAAAAAATAGAGGGCAACTCTTTATTTCGGATATCCCGTACCCGGTCATACAGCCGATTATCAAAATGGGCAGCTCCAAGTGAAACGCCCAAAAAATCCCAGTATTGTAATTCAATCATGTAAGCTCCAGGATTTTGCTCCAACAAACGATTGACCGCTCTTCCGGCTGCCACCGTATCCGGGAGCATTCCTTTAGGATAATCAGAGATGCGCACCAGCCCCCACCACGCACCATACACAAACAAAAACAAAGCAACAAGCCTGAGGGCGTATTGACCGATCCGAGGCAATACCACCGGTTTGAGCGTCACCAGGCTGGCAAGCCCGTACCCTCCATAAAGCAGGTAGACAATCAAATGGAACAATGCGTAACGGTCTGGTGCAGCTGAGGGCGGGCCAGAGAAAATGTTCATGACGCTGTTTAGCAGCAACCCCGCCACCGCTAGCAGCAACGGGAAAATGCCCCATCTGATCTCTTTGTCGCGCACCCAAAAGACAAGCCCGATCAATAGCCCAGCCCAAATGGTAATATTTGCATTGTGAACGACTAACCGGGGATAGTATAAAAATTTCTGCAAAATCGGTATGTTGTAGCCACCATAATACCATTTTGAGTAAGACGTATGCTTTTCTAAAAAGGCAAACACCTGCCCCGTATTGACATATTCAATCAGGCTAAAGGCGATAATCAGGCCATTGCTCAAAAAATAGAGCCCAACCAACCTGCCCACATTACCATACGCTTTCTTTCTCAGAAACTTAATAAGTGTGGGCAGCGTCAACAAATTTACCAGATTAATGAACGTCCAGCTTTGCACATGAAAGCCACTGGAAAGCAAAAAACAAATGCCAGCCCAGAGCCAATAGCCGCGCCGCTGCTCTTTTAGCCAGATGAGCAGGAACAGCAAACCAGCAAAAAAGAGCGCAAAATAGTACATTTCCAGCATGGGAGTGCCGCTCATCCACACAAACCAGGGCTGTAAAGAAATTAAGAGGGTGCTGGCAAAAGCGGCCGTTCTGCTGGCAAAAAGGTAGTGAACCAAATAAAAAAGAACGATCACCAAAAAGCAAGATGCGATAAAAACCGTGGCGCGGGGCGCTAAAATTGCGTCTGGCCAGATGCGTAAAGCCACGCCGTTTAAATATTTTTCAAAAGGCAGCCAGGTTCCCTGAACATCCGCTAAAATATTGATGTTTAGCGTCTGTGCCCATTTGGCAGCACGAATTCCTCTGGAAAATTCATCGGCCGAGACGCTAAGAAACCCTTGCTGATACAAATATATTTGTATCACAAGGCGAACCAGGTTGAGACTGAGTAAATAAAAAATGTCACAGCGCTGCCCATTGTGACAAATTTTGCGTAAATATGTTTCCATGCAAATAGTTTTAGCCAGCAATCATTACTAATTGCTGGCTGATACTTAAAAATTCAAATGACTGTAATGTAAAGAGAAACGCGCTTTACTGTTCCACAATTTCGATGCGCTCAATGGTGTCAGCAGGCGTATCGGAGCCTGGATCGCGCAGGGTAATTGCGCTTAGCACGTCATCCCCCTCAATAAGCTCACCAAAGATAGTGTGCAGGCCGTTGAGCCACGGCGTTTCTACAAAGGTGATGAAGAATTGGCTGCCATTGGTGCCAGGCCCAGCGTTGGCCATCGCCAGTAGGCCACGCCGATCGAAGGTGAGGTTATCGTCAAATTCGTCCTCAAATTCGTAGCCGGGGCCGCCAGAGCCAGTGCCGCTGGGGTCACCGCCCTGGGCCATAAAATCTTCCAGCACGCGATGGAAGCTGGTGCCATCGTAAAAGCCCTGGTTGGCCAGGAAAACGAAGTTATTGACGGTGATTGGCGCTTCGTCGTCAAACAAGCGAAGGCGCATTTCACCTTTGTTGGTGGTGATGATCGCTTCGTACGTTTTGTCGGTATCAATGACCATTTCCGGTGGGGCATTGTAGTAGTTGTTGCGTTCGGCGGGGGTGATGTTGGCTAACGGCCGTTCCCCCTCCAAAACAGTCGCCGCCGTAGAATCAGCCGCCGGTTCCGCTTCTGGCTCAGGCCACACCTGCCACACAATCAGGGCCACAATCAAAAGCCCGATGGCACCGCCAATGATGGTGTACAAACGTTTTTGCGCCGCCTTTTTTTGGGCCACTGCTGCCCGCCGTTCGGCAAGCGACGGGGGTTTGCGAGGATGTTTTGACATGAATTTTCTTCTCCTGATTTTGTTGAGAGTAAAAAGTAATAAGTGAAAAGTAAAAAGTGGCACGGACTTTTCACTTTTTACTTTCACTCAATTATCCCTCTCATTCTTCCTCCGACAAGGCTGCTTGCTGGCATTCGCCAAAGTTGTGGGGGATGAATTGCTGGTAATCGTACTGTGGGGCGTGAAGCATTACATAATTTTCGGCCACCTGAAGATACCATTGGCCATCGTCTGAGCCAGACAAACTTTGATTTGAGTTAAAAGACAACTCGGTTTGGCCAGTTTCGATGTTTAAAAAGTGTTGGGCCGTGTTCAGGCTTTGTGGATTTAATTCGCCATAAATGATGTAACGGCCGTCTACAGAAAAGTTCATCGCCCCGTAGGTCAAATCATCCCGCAGCCAATCAGCCGTCTCAATTTCGCCCAAATCCGGGGTGAGCGTTAGCTTGACGAGATAGCTGGGCACATTTGTGGCAAACGCGTCAACATCCTCCTGGTGGCGAAGCTGCAATAACAGTTCTTGCGGATTGGACAGGTTGGCCACCACTTGCGTGGTAATGAGGTCGGTGGGGAGCTGCAATTCCGCCAGCAGCTCTGTTTGGCTGAGGAGGTAGCGGGGCTGATTTTGGGTGATAACGGCCGTTACCAACTCCCACCCTTCTTCGCCCGTTTGCACATAGCCGTAGACGGTATCGTTTAACCAAAATGGCGTTCCGCCCCGCCCCAAAAGCTGGCGCTGCTGGCCATCGGGCGTCATCAAAACAATGCTGGGCTGCAATTGCCTGGGAACATCCAATTCAAACTCTGCTGAATCGGTGGGATAAACAAGCACAAAGAAATGATCTTTGTTTGGCGCAAAGGTAGGAAACCCATCGAGCGGCACAGGGGCACAACCGTCCCCAGCGCAGGCTACGGGCAGCAAACCGATGTTGGTTTGGCCTTCATCATGCTCATAGCGCAATAAATATTTTGCTGCTGCATCCGCAAAAAAATAGTAAAGCCAGTAATCGGCGCCGTTTTCAGACTCCGCTTCCTCTAAAAATATAATTTCATCCCCAATAACCAGAGAACTTTTCCACTGGAACAAATCCTCCGCAAAGTTGTACTCATTAACCACAAAATGCTCGCCATCAACCAAGGAAATGTAGCTTTCGGCAAATTCGCCGGGAAAGGGTTCCGTCCATGTCTGTTTGGCCAAATTGTAGCTGTATATCCGGCTGGCAATCACATCTGTATAGCTTTCACACACCAGGGTGATGCTGCCCTGCGGCAGAGGAATGGGCGGTTCCGCCTGCTGCCCGGCAATGGTTTGGGCATGAATGTACCCCAGGAAGCGACTCTCCAGGGTGGATAGCTGGGTGCCGTCTTGCAAAACGTCAGCCAGCCAGTTGTCATAGTTGTTACGATCCATCAAGCGCATCATTTGGGTGGGAGAAACGGCCGTTTCCTCCCCAGCCAAAAATTCCACCAGCATGTACACCTGTTGCCAAATGGGGTCAGGGTCTTCGATAACCCACACTTGCAGGAACTGCGGCGGCGCTTCCTCCCAGCGGCGCGTCCAGTGGCGAGCCACATCGCCGTTAAAACCAACATCCAGCATCTGCTGGTACATGGCGGGGGTTAGCGGCCAGGTCTGCAACCCAAGCTGGTCTAGCTGGTAATCACGCAAGGCGCGGAAGAAAAGCTGGTGGCGGCAGCAGTCGTATTCAATTTGGTGGGCGAGAACGGCCGTTGCCACCTGCACCCCATACGCCCTGTACAAAACCTCCGCACTCGCCTCGTCCGTAGGCAAACCAATGAGCGTGGGCGTGGGCAGCTCTAGCTGGATGCCTGCTTTGAGCATGGTTTCCACCTCATTGAGCACCAAAAGCGACTGTGGATCCGTGTCAAAACGGAGATGCACCTTAAAATCAGGATCGCAGTTCAAATCTTGCAGCTCCGTACACATCTGGCTCAGAAGTCTGTCTAGCTGAACCCCCAGCAGAACCGCCACCTCCCGGTCGCGTTCGGTGTAAACCAGGGTGAGGTAGTCGCCGCCGTAGGTGATCCAGTCACCCCAAAAATCGTCGTCGGGGGGTGAGTAGAGCCAGCGACTGGTACCTTGCCGGTAAACGGCCGTTTGCGCCAGCGTAACGGTCTCTGTGATTCCAGCCGCAGTTTGCACAGCGTAGGTCTGCGAATAGCGCAACTCGGCCGTCCGCAGTTCCGGGTCCAGCGTGATGGTCACGTCTTCGGCGGCCAGCCGGTCGGCGCTGGCCAAATGCTGCCAGCCCAGCATGGGACGGTCTAGCAGCAGGCCGTCGGCAAACAATCTCTTTTGTAGCTCTGTCCAGTCTGGATTGCGCCCCGATAAATTGGCACGGAAGAGGTCGTTGTCTTGGGAAACGGCCGTTTGTAACACAAAATTATGGGTGGCCAGCAGTTCAGTCTCGATGGTGGCCGTTGTTTCAGCGACACGCTGATCAATTTGCCACTGCACCACCAGCCAGACCGCCAGCAAGCCCAGCAACGACCCCAGCAAAAAGCGCCAGCGCCGTCGCAGGAATGGTTGATTGGGAACGGCCGTTTCCTTAACCGACCCTTCCTCCGACCATCCCTCATCCTCATCTGTGCGCCACTCAAAAGACATGTGACCCCTTTTTAATAATGAATTGTGAATAATGAATTGAGAATGGTGAATGATGAAATCGCCATTAACCATCTACGATTAATTATTCACCATTCCAATCCTATCCACCCAGGCCGCGTTTGTACAGGCCAGACCCTCAAAATTGAGCAATCTTTCATCCGTGGCAGCGTGCCACAGGCGCAGGTAGCCATTTTCTGGCAGCACCAGCCAGTCGCCGTCGGACGACCAATTAGCGTAAAAATGGCGGGGCAACGCGGTTGTGCCGTCCAGACGGGTTACCAAAAAGGCGGGATTGTCGGTTTCCAAGCCCAAAAGCACCAGAAATGTTTCTGCTTCGTTAGCAAAAGTGATGAGGAGGGAACGGCCGTCCGGGGCAAACCGGTAGCCTAGCAAAGAGGATCCCTGTAAGTCTGGCAAGGGCAAATACCGCACAATCATCCCGATCTCCTGGTCAAACAAAAATAGGTGCTGGCTGCGCGTCACCTCTCTGGCCAGGATGAGAATCAATTGCGGATTACCGGGCAGCGGCTGAGCAAATTCCAACGTCAAGGTATCGAGCAAATCGGTATTTGGCATTAAATCTGGCAGCGACACGCTGGTCAGCAGCGTTTGCGGTCGGCTTAACGCCACATCGGTCACCACCAACTGCTGCAACCCATTCTGGAACTCGGTCAGGTAGCCAAACTCGAAATCATCCAGCCAAAACACCGATGCGCCAAACCCTGGTGAGTTAATGGCTGGCGTCGTTGGCCCTTGGCGCAGCAGCATCATGCCGTTTTCCAGCCCCTCCGTCCACCACGGCCGTATCACCGACAGGCTGATGAGCTGCTCCCCGGACGGCGACCAGGTGGGGTAGCCACCCACCGGAATGGCGTCACACGCTGCGCCCGACTGGCAGGCGGCCCAATCGGTCAGGGCGAAGAAGTTGCCGTTGGCGAAATCCTGTGTGACGGTCCAAAGCAGGTAACGGCCGTTTCCCACCACAACCGTCGGCACAGCAAAAGGTGGCCGGGACGTGACCCCCTGCACCGCTGACCAATCCACATCCACCCGCTCCGTTCCGTTAAAAAGCAAATACGTCTCCGGCTGGTTGGTTGGACTTTCTCGCGCCACCACCGCCACGCCCCCCCCATCGGGCAAGCCAGTAAAAAACAGAGTTTCATCTGGCGCAATCGCCGCCTGCAATTCAGGCGTGGCCAATGTCTCATCAAAATAGTAAAGGCCCTGTTCTGCGCGTAACGGATTCTGACAAAGCAGCAGCAAACCCGCCTCCGGCTCCGGCAGCACCTTGGGCGACGCCTGCCAGCGAGATACGTACTGCCGGAAGGCATCGGTGAGCAGCGCGTCGGTCCAGGGCGGGCCAAGCTGGTCGGTGAGCCAGTCGGCCAGGGTGTTGGGGGGAACGGCCGTAACCGAGCGCATCATCTGGCTGGGGGAGATACGCACCGTCTGCCGCAGCCAATGCACCACCACGTATGGCCCAGGCGTTTGGGCAAATTCAGTGGGGTTTTCGGGGAATGGTGCTTGCCACGATTGGGCGACGGTTTGCAGAGATAAATCGTTGGGCAAGGAAACGGCCGAATCCGCCAGCGGCCAACCCATCACCCCCAAATCGGCCAGCTGCGCCGTCAGCGCCGCCCGGTAGAAAGGCACGTTTTCGCAGCAATCCCAGCCCACCAAATCCGTCACCGCCACTGCCAGCATTTGGGCGGCGTAACCGCGAAAATAGGCGATGTAACCGCTGGCGTCCTGCGGCAGGCCGACCAACGTCGGCGTAGGCAGCACGATGGCCTCATCTCCCGTCCAAACGGCCCCAATTTCCCCCTGGTCGCGGGTGAAGGCGGCCAAAAATGTGGCCTCAAGCAAACTGTCTGGCTCGGTGGAAAAGATAAGGCGCACCTGGGCATCGGGCGGGCAATCGTAGCCAGTTGTGTTGCACAGGTAAACCAATTTTGCCTCCAAATCGGCCGCCAACCGCTGCACAATTTCCACATCCCGCGCTGGATAGGTTACGCGAAGTAACTGCCCGTTTACCGCCTGTGTCTCGCCCCAAAATTCTGGTTCCGGCGGGGCGTACAGCCAACGATCTGCGCCCAGGCGGTAGACTTCGGTGCGGGCAAGCTGTACGGTTTGCGTCACACCATTGTCAATGGTCCAGGTGTAATTTTGCAGGGTGGTCAATTCCACAGAGGTAAAATCGAGCGAGAATGTTTGGCTGAGAACGGCTGTTTCCCCCACCCCCGGCTCCCACGCCAAGCCAAACCCAGAACGATCAAACAGCATCCCCGTGTGCAAAAGCGACCGCTGCGCCGCCACCCACTCTGGATCGCGACCCGACATCAGGCTGTTGAACAAATTTTCATCCTGGTTCTGCACGGCCTGCTGCCAGACGGCGTAGCTGGCCAGCAGCTCCGCCTCGGTTTCCTCGGTGGCGGCGTCAATGCGTTGGTTGAGCTGGCGGTAGATGAGGAATACGGCCGTTGCCGCCAAAACTACCGCCACCAGCAGCAGCCACGGCCAGCGCCGTCGCCGCCGGGGCGGTTCCGGCTGGGGAGAGGTCTCGTCCCACTCGTATTCTTCATCCGTCTGCCACTCAAAAGACATAGATTCACCAGCTAAGTTTTATCCAACGAGGAGTAAGCATCCTCAGATGCGAACGGCAGTAGCAAAAACCGTTCCGCATCTGAGGATGCTCCACTCCTCCTTAATTTGAAAGTACGGCCGTATACACCCCCTGGATCTTCTCCACCATTTGCGCCAAAGTAAATTCGTGTCGCGCCCGATCCTGCCCCGCCTGCCCCATTTTTTGGCCCAGTTCCGGCTGCATCGACAATTCCGCAATGACGGCGGCCAGGGCAACGGGCTGCTGCGGCGGCACCACCCGCCCTGTGACACCATCCTGCACCACAAACGAGGTGCCCGTGCCCAGTTCCGTTGTCAGACAAGGCAGCCCGGCGGCCATTGCCTCTTGCAGCACCTTGCCAAACGCCTCGGCCCGGCTGTTGGCGGGCAGCACAAACAGATTGCCACTGGCGTAAAATTTGGGCAAATCATCATGGCTCAGGTGCCCCACAAACTGGATTTTATCCTGCAAACCTAAGCTGCAGCTGAGCTGTTCCCACTCTTCGCGCAGCGGCCCGTCGCCGCCAAACAGCAGCCGCACGGGCAAATCGGCGGGCAGCTGCGCCATCGCCCGAATCAAATCGTCGCCGCCTTTGTAATAGCGGTGTCGTCCCATGAAGAGGAGGGTGAAACGGCCGTCCCCCGCAAACAGCGGCTCCGCAACCGCAAATCGCTCAAAATCCACGGCAAAGGGGACGATGCTGCATTTTTGAGACAACGGCCGTAAATAAACCGAACTTTGCACGTAGTTGGGACTGGCCACCACAATGCCCGCCGCGTCCCGCAAAGCCCGGCGCAGCAGCGGATTGTACAGGCGCAAAATCGCCTGCTGCTTCACCACGTCGCTGTGGTAGGTGATGACGTACGGCCGTTGCCGCCGCAAAAACCATTGGCTCAGCTCCCCCAGCGGGTACGGGAAGTGCAGATGGGTCACATCGGGGCGCAGCCGGGCCAGCAAAAAGGGCAGCGTCAGGCTCAACGGCGTCGAGGCCACCGTCGCCAGCCGCCCCGCCCGGATGACCTGCACGCCGTTGATGGTTTCGCGCGCAGCACACCCGCCCGGATTCGTCACCAGCACCGTCACCGCGTGTCCCAGCGCCGCCTCCGCTTCCGCCAAATCCTTGATATGGTTCTCAATGCCCCCCACCACCGGCCAATAATCTTTGTAAACATGCACAATGGATAACATGCGTGCATTATACCGCGATCCGTAATCGGTAATCAGTTATCCGTAATCGGTAATCTGATCACCGTTCACCGTTCACCGATTACCGTTCACCGTTCACCGTACGCGAAGCGGTCGCGCAGCGACATTACCGACAAATTGGCACACCAAACTTGAAAAGATACAATCCGCGCATGAATCGCGCCCGGCATTTGTTACGCTCTTCCGTTTTTGTCATCCTCTTTTTGGGATTGGGCAAGGTGACGGGCCTCATTCGCCTGCGGCTGGTAGCCGCTACTTTCGGCACCTCGCCAGATTATGACGCTTTTACCGCTGCCAACCAGTTGCCAGAGCTATTTTTTGTGCTGATTGCCGGTGGTTCGCTGGCGGCGGCGTTCATCCCCGTTTACTCAAATTATTTGAACAACGAATCGAGGAAAACGGCCGTTTCCCTCGGCAACACCATCCTCACCCTGGTCATTTTGCTGCTGGGTGTGGTTTCGGCCGTGGGCGCACTCATCGCCCCCTGGCTCACGCGGGTGTTGCTGGTGCCAGATTTCACGCCCGAACTCCAGCAGCTCACCGCCGACATCATGCGTGTCATCCTCATCCAGACCACTATTTTTGGCATCAGTGGCGTGCTCAGCAGCATGTTGAACGCCCACCAGCATTTTGCCCTGCCTGCGCTGGCTCCCCTGGCGCTGGACATCGGCTACGTGGTGGGGCTGTACCTGTTTGTGCCGCAACTGGGCATTGTGGGGCTGGCCTGGGGCACGGTGGTGGGCGGCGTGCTGCACATCCTCATTCAGGTGCCTGCGCTCATCCAGTTCCGCATTGGCTACCGCCCGGCGCTGGCGTGGCAGCTCAGCGGCGTGGGCGAAATTGTGCGGCTGATGGGGCCGCGCATCGTTACCCTGGGCACCGTGCAGCTGGCGGATTTGTTCATCATCCGGCTTACCTCTGGCCTACCAGAAGGCAGCACCTCTGGCTACTTTTACGGCTATGCCCTCATGCAACTGCCGGAAACGCTGTTTGGCACGGCCATCGCGCTGGTCATTTTCCCCACGCTGGCGGAGTTGTTTAATTCTGGACAGGTGAAAGAGATGCGGGAAACGGCCGTAAACGCCCTCAGCATCATATGGACCCTCACCATTCCCGCCGCCGCTCTCATGGTGCTGCTGGGTGAGCCGGCCATCCAGTTTTTACTCGAAGGCGAGGTGTTCGATGCGGATTCAACCCGGCTGGTGTACAGCGTGCTGCTCGCCTTCAGCGTGCGTTTGGTAACCGAAGCGACGCTGGAGATTGTGGCCCGCCTTTTTTACGCCCAGCACAACACCCGCACCCCGATGTTTGCCTATCTTGGCTGGCTAGTGGTGAATGTAGCTCTGGCCTACGCGTTGGTCGGCAGCCTGGGCGTGGTAGGCCTGGCGCTGGCCAGCACGGTGGCCTTCACGCTGCTGTCGGCTGTGCTGTTCTGGCTCAACAAGCTGGAGCTGCGCCCCCTGCTGCCGGTGGTGGGGCGGGCTGTGGCGGGAACGGCCGTTTTAAGCGGAGTTATTTTGGGGATACGGCCGTTTATCAACTCCACCCCACTCTTCTTGCTTGTTGCTGGCAGCGTCGGCACTTTTAGCTACATTGCCCTCAATCTTCTGCTCGGCGGCAAAGAACTACCCACCTTGCTCCGTCTCATCCGCAAACAGCCCACCGAATAATTCAGTTGCCCGTCATCATCTCTATTCAAAAATAACATTTGAACATGCGTTCAAAAGGTAAAGCTCAATCTTGACATCTTAGAACGTTCGTGCTAAACTCCCAAACGTTACACCCCATATTTAAGCAATCAATGCAGTAATATTTTGGCCAGCCTCATACTGGACATCTTTTGGTCTGCGTTGTTAACATAAGGAGCGTTCTCATGGCAAAAAAATCAGCAAGCAGCGACGGTCGCGATAGCACCCTGGAAAAAACACTTGATTCTCTCACCAAACGGTTCGGCGAAGGCACTATTATGCGCTTGGGTGAAGCCCACAATTTACAAGTAGAAACCATCCCCACCGGCTCCCTGTCACTCGACATTGCCTTGGGTGTTGGCGGCTTACCGCGAGGTCGAGTCATCGAAATTTATGGACCAGAATCATCCGGCAAAACCACCTTGTGCCAGCACGTCATCGCAGAGGCTCAGCAGCGCGGCGGCATCTGCGCCTTCGTAGACATGGAACACGCGCTAGACCCCAATTACGCCGCGAAAATTGGGGTCAACATTGATGATCTGTACGTATCCCAACCGGATACCGGCGAGCAAGCCTTGGAAATTGCCGAAGCCCTCATTCGCTCCGGCACGATGGACGTTGTCGTCGTAGACTCCGTTGCGGCTCTGGTGCCTCGCGCGGAAATTGAAGGGGAAATGGGCGACTCCCACGTGGGTTTGCAGGCTCGGCTAATGTCGCAAGCGTTGCGTAAATTGTCCGGCGTTATCAAACAAACAAATACCATTGTCATCTTCACCAACCAGCTGCGATCTAAAATTGGCGTTATGTTTGGCAACCCGGAAACTACCAGCGGTGGTAATGCGCTTAAGTTTTATGCATCTGTACGCTTAGACATCCGCCGCATCCAAGCCATCAAAGCAGGCAGCGATGTCATCGGTAATCGAACTCGTGTAAAAGTAAAGAAAAACAAGGTAGCAGCTCCTTTTACCGAATGTGAGTTTGACATCATGTACAATGAAGGTATCTCTTTAACAGGTGATGTTCTAGATTTAGCTGTTGAACACAACATTGTGGATAAACGAGGCGCTTATTTCCGCTACGGTGAAACTTTATTGGGTCAAGGGCGCGAAAATGCCAAAGTGTTCCTGGCTGAAAATCCCGAAATTCTAGATGAGCTAGAATTCCTCATCCGACGCGAAGCAGGATTGCCCACAACAGAATTTGAAGGTGATATACCTCAAAATGGTGCTGTTACAGAAGATGCTGTGTTTTAACATTGGTTCTAATTGAAAGTCAAAATCAAACATAGTTTGCCAAAAAAAGCTCTGATGGCCTGGTACATCAGGGCTTTTTTATCCCGGTTCTTTCTTTTTGACATGGCATAGAGGCTTGCTATAATTAGCAGCGACTCAATTTTGGGCATAACTCTACAAAATTTGCTGTGTTTTGTCCCCAACGACCTACGAAAATTTAACATTAAAAAACGCAGGATCGGCTACTATGCCTTTCTTTGTGTAGGAGAATCTTGTCATGAGTGAAGAAACGACTGAAACAATGGAGTCCGCTGCTCCAGAGGTCACCCCAACCAGCATCAACGATCTCAAACCCAAAATGCAAC
This sequence comes from Ardenticatenaceae bacterium, assembly GCA_020634455.1. GTDB lineage: Bacteria > Chloroflexota > Anaerolineae > Promineifilales > Promineifilaceae > Leptofilum. The sequence goes on from JACKBQ010000002.1 coordinate 1,681,273, forward strand.
TAAAAGGTACCGTAAATCGGTTGGAGTTATATGGTGCTTTTATTGATCTGGGCATTGGTACAAATGCGCTGATTCATATTTCCCAACTGGGTAAAGAGCATGTCAACCGCGTAGCCGATGTGCTAAATGTGGGCGACGAAGTATCTGTCTGGGTAGACAAAGTAGACCCGCAACGTGAACAAATCATGGTAACCATGATTGCGCCCCTGGATGTTGAATGGAATGAACTGGATAAAGGGCAGGTTTACGCTGGTTCTGTGAAACGTCTGGAAAACTTTGGTGCGTTTATTGACATTGGCGCGGAACGTGAAGGGCTGGTACACATCAGCGAGCTGAGTCACAATTATGTCAAGCACCCATCTGAGGTATTGACGGTTGGCGATGAGGTACAAGTGCAGGTGTTGGGCTTTAGCAAGCGCAAACGGCGAATTGACTTAAGCATTAAGAACTTGCTAGAAAAACCAGAATCGGCCGTTAATGAAGCCTCCCCGGCAGAAGTTTACGAATTCGAAGAAGAAATTGAAGAAGAGATGCCAACTGCGATGGAGTTTGCTTTGCGTCAGGCAATGGGTGAAGATATGCCCGTGCGCATCAAAAAACAAGGTGGAAAAAAGCGACGTAAACAATCCAAAAATCGCAACCAGCAAGAGGACATCCTCAGCCGCACACTTCAAGTGCAGCACAATGGTTAATGAAACAAAAAGCCCCGGTAATCGGGGCTTTATTTTTTATTTACGCCGATTAAAAGCGCGTTTCAGACCAGTCAATCATCCAGGCTGTTAACATATCCCCTTTTGGAACGTATGTTACCCCTTCGGGCACAATCAGGAGCGCATTGGCTTTGACAAGTGAGGTCATAATGTGTGAGCCTTGGTCGCCAGTAACGATGGCCTCGTACCCAGCCCTGGTTGAAGTGACGATTGCACGAATGTAGCTCTCACGGCCGTTTGAATGAATCTCGTTTTGCAAAGTAACGCTTAGGGTGGGGCGGTCTAGCTGCGTATGACCAGCCATTTTGCGAATGGCAGCACGGGCAAAGCGCTCAAAGGAAACCATCGCGGAAACCGGGTTGCCGGGCAAACCAAGGTAAGGAATGCCGTGGTAGGTGCCGTAAGCCAATGGCTTGCCAGGACGCATACGGACCCGCCAAAAACCGACATTGCCTTCTGTTTCAAGTACGGCTTTTACTACATCGTACGCTCCCACGGAAACACCTGCCGAACTAATAAAGAGATCAACGTTGGCTTCTAGACCAGCCTGAAGCTTTTGGCGCACGGCCGTTTCCGTGTCCCCCGCAATGCCTAACTGAACAGGAATCGCACCCAGTGCCAAGACCTGGGCGGCTTGAGTGTAACCATTGCTGTTCCGTATTTTGCCAGCTTGTAGTGGCTGATCTATTTCCAGAAGCTCATCCCCAGTGGCTAAAATTGCTACCCGGGGCCGCCGAACGACGGGAACCTGGTTGATACCCAATGAGGCCAAAACGCCCACTTCTTGTGGCCGCAAAATATGACCCTTCTCCAAAATGACCTGTCCAGACTGGATATCTTCACCGGGGTGGCGAACGTAATCGCCTACTTTGACGGAACGGTTTACCTGAATTTGCTCAGGCAACGGCCGTTCCCGATTGCGCCACGCCTCGTTGGTATCTTCCACGGGCACCACAGCGTCAGCTCCGGGAGGCACCGGTGCGCCCGTCATGATGCGTACGGCCGTTCCCCGTTCAACTATCACATCCAGCACCGCTCCAGCCGCGACATCGCCCACCACACGCAAGGTAGCCGGGCTTTGCGGGCTGGCCTCAGCCAGGTCGGCGGCGATAAGCGCGTATCCATCCATAGACGAGTTGGCAAAAGGAGGCAAACTGTCGTGAGCCACCACATCTTGCGCCAACACGCGCCCCAAAGCATCTAGTAAAGGCACATTTTCGGCTGACAGCACAGAAACACCTGCCAAAACGGCCGTTAAGGCTTCTTGTACAGTTAAATATTCAGCTTCGCTCATGGGGAATTCCAGATTAAAGTTGTTGATTACGCTTCACTAGTAGCCAAACGGCCGTCCAATTCCAACAGTTCGGCAGCGCCTTGCATGGCAGTCAGCACATTTTGGATGTGGTCCCACAATTCCAAACTGCCCGCAAAACATTCTCGGCTAAAATCGGCCGTCACTTCGGTTACATGATCGCGATCCACACCAGCGGCAAAACGCCGATCTTTCCACTTCTTGCGAATAGATGAGAGTTTAACTTCCGCGATATTTTTGGACGGCCGTACCAACGTCGTAGCAATAATTAGCCCGGTAATTTCGTCACAGGCCAGCAACGCAAAATCTATCGGTTTTTCACGATGAACGGCCGTACCCTCGGTGTAATGAGACAAAATCACACGAATAATCTCCTCATCCCAGCCCCGCTCCCGCAAAATTTTAGACCCTTCAATCGGATGACGATCCAGGTCAGGATGAATCTCCCAATCAAAATCATGCAGCAAACCAACGGTTTCCCAGTAAGCCGCATCCGCGCCCAATTCATTGGCGTACCAGCCCATTGCGGCACTAACGGCAAGCATGTGCCGCCGTAATCCCTCATCCTGTACAAATTCACAAACCAACGCCCAGGCATCCACACGATTAGGCATCTGTGTCATCATCCTCCTCGTCAGCTTCTGGTTCATCAGAACGGCCGCGTTTTGCGCCACAATCACAGCCCCCACCCTCATGTTTGGAGCAGCCAGCCTCGGCCTTCTTCTTCAAGGCTTCAAGTTCTTCCAACGGTTCCAATTCGTGCCGGAACACCTCAAAATATTCGCCTTCTACCTGCACCAATACCGAATCGCGCAGCACGCGCACGTCACGGACTTTGCCTTCGCCATGCGGCGTTCCGACCCGCTTCCCCGCTTTAGGCAATGTTTTACGCGCGGCTACGTACTGCTCATACTCATACACCAGGCAGCAACGTAAACGGCCGCACATGCCCGTAATCTCCTGCGGGCTGAGTGAAATGCCCTGAGCCTTCGCCATCCGTATCGAAATTGGGCTAAATTCCGTTAAAAATGTGGAACAACAGCGGGGAGAACCGCAAGCCCCATAACCACCCATAATTTTAGCCACATCACGCGGCCCAATCAGGCGCATTTCAATTTTTGTGCGGAACTGTTTGCCCAAAATTTGCTGTAACCGGTTCACATCCAGCTTTTTGTTTTCCGTTGTGTAATGGAACGTCAGCCAGGAGCCATCGAAGCTGTACTCTGCTTTCACAAATTTGGCGTCCCGAATTTTGAGAGAGGCGGCTTTTTCCCGGCAGCTGATGAGTGCATCCAGCTCCTTGGTTTCCCAGACCTGCTTCATGACCATGTCGCGCGGGTTTGCCTTGCGCTCAATGGTGCGAATACCGCGCTGGTTATGGACTTCTTCCGGGGAAATGTAGCTGATGATTTGCCCCAACTGCCGCCCGCGCTTGGTTTCCACGATGACGTAATCACCCGGTTCAACATCGTTATGCTGACGGCCGAGCTTAAAATGATACAGCTTCCCTAACTTTTGAAAGCGAACCCCCACAACCGATGTGCGTTCTGCTGCCACAAATGTCATTTGTTCGTTAACTCCGCAAAAAGTAGTTTTCTTCCAATACTTTGAGCATCGCCGCTAATAATCTACGCAGCGGTGTATTTGGTTAGATTGGCTTATGTTACCATAACACGGCCGTTTCTTACCAATTTCTCAATAAAAAAGCCAGCTCCCAGTGGGGCTGGCTTCTATCGGTTTTTAATTTTGTTGCCTAGCCGATCATTTCAATCGGGATAAAGTTTGTCGCTTTTTGCAGCGTCAGCACACTGATTCGCGCGGCCACTTTTTGGGCAATTTCCGCAATGGCATTAGCCGCTGGCGAATCCGGGAACGCCACCACGATGGGTTGTCCACTATCACCACCCATCCGCACATTGGCGTCCATCGGCACGCTGCCCAAATACTCAGAATTGTAATCAGCGGCCAATTTTGCGCCTGCACCAGTGCCAAAGAATTCACCACTCATGTTTTCAACCACGCCCAAAATCGGCACGTCCAGTTTCTCGAACATCTTCAAGCCACGCAGCGCATCAGAAGCCGCCACCTGCATTGGCTGAGTCACCACGACGGTACCAGACAGTGGCAACACCTGCGCTAGCGTCAACTGAGCATCGCTGGTGCCGGGTGGCAAATCAATGATGAGGTAATCCAGTTCGCCCCATTCCACATCCGTCAACAGCTGGGTGATAGCGCTGTGCAGCATGGGGCCACGCCAAATCAGCGGCTGGTCCGGCTGTACCAAGAATGCCATAGAGATAAATTTGACACCGAAATTTTCCGCAGGCACCATTTTACGATTGCGCGGCGGCGGCATTTGGGCCACGCCCATCATCATCGGCACGTTTGGCCCCAGAATATCAGCATCTAACAAGCCAACGCTGGCCCCGGTTTTGGCCAGCGCAATCGCCAGGTTTACGGCGACGGTGGATTTGCCCACGCCACCTTTACCGCTGGAAACAGCGATGGTGTTGCGGAAGGATTGGCCGAGCTGATCTTTAATCCGCCGATCGGCCGGCACATTGGCATCCCAATTGATACTGATTTTGCCGATACCAGCTACGCTAGCCAGGGCAGCGCGAGAATCTGCTTCCATTTTGCCTTTGAGAGGGCAAGCGGGGGTGGTGAGCATGATGGTGAAGCTGACATCATTGCCCTGAATTTGCAGGTTGCGAATCATGTTGAGTGAAACGAGGTCACGATGCAGTTCGGGTTCGATTACGTTGGCAAGGGCGGCCATTACGGCCGTTTCTGTAACCCCTCCATTCACCTGCTCTTTACGATTAAACATAGTTGCTCCTTAAAGAAAGATTGCGTACCCCACCAAAATTCGATGAAATACGCAATACTCAAAACACATTTATACGGACAAGATTTCAAAAGACTTCCAAAAAAAATTGTAAGTCACCAGAGGTAACGGAGACTTTTGCCATCTGGGTTGCGTTACATGATTTAATAATATTCCCCGCGATAGAAAAGCTGCTTGGTATTTTCTTCCGACAGCTTGGGGGCAGTGGACATATCCGCATCGCGGCCATGCTCTTTCTTCCACGCCTTCAGGTCATCCACATGGGTACGAATGGCGGCTTCGGCTGCTGCTTTTTGCGGGGCAATCTCGCGCCAGTAGCTAATCGGTTTGCTTAGCCGTTCTTTGTCGTGAATGTGGGCCGTAGTGCGGTCGTAGCTGGCCAATTCATAATCATGGTCCAGCTTGATGGCGTCGAATGGGCAGAACTCCATGCAAAAGCCACAGTTCATACAAATATCAATATCAATGAAAAACTGGTTGGGTTCTGGTTTAGGACGGCCGTTTGGCTGCACACCACGTTCAATCCAGATACATTGGGGCGGACACACCTTGGCACAAATACCACAAGAAGTACACCAATCTTTGCCCCATTTTTGTCCTGGCGGCGGTTCATCTGTCACCAAAAAGGGCACAAAACGAAAACGTTCTGGCACAGGCAGTTTTTCTTCTGGGTAGAAGACTGTTTTCACGCCTTTACCCTTCAACCCTTGCCGAACTTTTAATGCTTCTTCATTATAATAGCGGCCACCACGTGCAGCCCAAAAAATATCGTCCAGGTAGGAATCCACGAAATGCTTCATCGTGATTGCCATCCCTTTCAAAATACCAAGTCCGTACATAGCTTCTCCTCAATAATTGGCCATAGAGGTTTCAGAGAATTTAGAGAATTAGTATCACTCTTTTGCCTCGGTGGTCTCTGTGGCAATTCAGGAATTATCGGTCTACTTCACCCAAAACGATGTCAATACTGCCCAAAATCGCTACGATGTCGGCCACTTTGTGCCCTTCACACATCTTACCCAGCGGGGTCAGGTTGATGAAGGATGGAGCGCGTACGTGGTAGCGATCCGGGTTCGATTCGCGGCGGCGGGTGGTTATGTAATAACCTAGCTCACCTTTGGGGTTTTCCACACGGCCGTATGATTCGCCAGCGCTGGGCATACGAAGTGCATACTGTGGCTTACCATCCACAATAGGAGCGCCCTTTGTCGCCTTAATGTGCGGCAGCACCTGCTCCAAAATACGCAAGCTCTGGCGCATTTCATCCATCCGAATCAAATACCGATCGTAAATGTCGCCGTTGTACCGCACCGGAATATCAAAATCCAGGCTCTTATAGTAAGAATACGGTTCCGCCCGACGCACATCATATTGCACGCCGCTAGCCCGCAAAACAGGGCCAGCTGTGCTGTAAGCAATTGCATCTTCGCGCGACAAAATCCCAACGCCAATGCTGCGCGCCCGCACGATTTCATTGTTCGTCATCAAACCATCACCCTGGTCTAAAATGGCCGGGAGATGCTCGTAAACCAACTCTTCCAGGAAGCTCATTGTTTCCTGCTCACGCACGTAGTCAGGCAAATCGTAGGCCAAACCGCCAAAGCGCATGTAGTTACACATCATGCGAGAGCCAGAGGCTGCTTCAAAGAAGTCCAAAATCAGCTCGCGTTCCAGGTAGAAGTAGAGCATCGGTGTTTGCAACGCGCCCAAGTCATTGAGCAAGAAGCCCAAAGCCCATAAATGGTTACAAATCCGGGTCAATTCCACCATAAGGATGCGAATCCATTCAGCCCGTTCTGGTACTTGTGAGCCCATCAATTTTTCCACGGCTAAAACGTAGCCATGATTGTTACTCATGGAGCTAAGGTAATCGAGCCGATCGGTGTAGGGAATGTTCCCCATGAAGGTATTGCGCTCACCAATTTTTTCATGGTTTCGGTGCAAGTAGCCCATCACCGGCTTGAGGTCTAACACGGTTTCACCATCCAGGGTGACAACCATGCGGAACACACCGTGAGTTGAGGGATGTTGCGGCCCCATGTTTACGGTGAGCTTATCGGTTTTCATGCCCGATTGTGCGTCGCGAGTGTAGGTGATGCCGGTGTACATATCGGTTTCGACATCATACTCATCACCAGTTGGAAGCCACCCTGCCGGGTATTGTACGTTTTTGCCATAGGTGGTTTTTTCTTCCGCACGGAATACCTCACCACCGGGCCAACGGCTGCCAAATGGTTTGTGATCTTCTTCGTAAAAGACCTCTTTCCAATCTTTACGGAGTGGGTGCCCCGCGAAGCCATCCCAGGTAAGGATACGCCGCAGATCATGATGGCCATCGAAGCGAATGCCTAGCAAATCCCAGGCCTCGCGCTCTTGAAAGTCAGCACCGGGCCAAACTGGGGTCAGAGACGGCACAGCGGGATCGTCGCGGTCAACCTGAACATGCAAAACCAGACCGCTACCGCCCTGGTCTATGCTGTAGGTGTGGTACACCACTTCCATTTTGTTGTCGTTGATTTGGTCTACGCCGGTAACGCTACTTAGGTAATCAAAACCAATGTCGTCGCGGAGGGCGGTGGCTACTTCTACCAGCTTATCGGCAGAAACCATCAGGCCGCTGTAGCCATCGCGGGGGTCATCGGTCACAGCGTCGGGGAAGCGTTCTTTTAAGAGGGCGGCGGCGCGTTCTACGGGGTTTTGGTTTACGGCCGTTCCATCATCTTGTGGTTGGTCATCGAGAATCATTTCACTCATGGGAAATCCTTCTAAACGGTTGGCGGCCTGAATTATACGGCCGTTTCTGCTTCGGGTTCTGTGGTGGCAGCCTCTTTCGCTTTAGCCGCCTCCGCTTTGATCAGGTTCAACTGGCGCAAATCCACCAAATCGGGACCAAGCACCGGTACGGGAACCAAATCAGTCGTGGGATCATTTTTGCGATACCAGGGCACGGTCGCTATAGATTGCTGATCAATTTTTTCTTGCAGGGCAATGAGACCATTGATAAGCGCTTGAGGCGTAGGCGGGCAACCAGGTACATACACATCTACCGGAAGGAATTTGTCAATACCATCCACAACATTGTACCCCTCTTTAAAAGGGCCACCGCCAGAAGCGCAAGCCCCCATGCTGAGCACGTAGCGCGGTTCGGGCATCTGGTTGTACAGGCGCACAATGGTAGGCACCATTTTCTTGGTAACGGTGCCAGAAATGATCATCAAGTCCGACTGGCGCGGCGTGGCACGGAAAACTTCCATACCAAAACGAGCCAAATCATATCGGCTGGCCGCTGTACAAATCATTTCGATGGCACAGCAAGCCAGACCAAAAACCATCGGCCAAACGGAATTACGCCGACCCCAGTTGTAGACGGGGTCCAGCAATTTGGCGATGTTGGTGATTACGACGTTGTTACTGAGCTCATCAGGCACAACAATTTCAGGTGATCCAGCGGCTGAGTTATCAGCTGTCATAGATTGGTTGCCTCCTCATACCAGACGGTTTGAATATCCAGCAAAATACGCTCGGTTACCATTGTGGGGTCATCATCGAAGCCAGGCAGCGATTCGATAAGTTCGGCTAGTTCTTGCAAACCAACATCCTCAGGGTTTTGCTCTGGGTAATGGGCCATAAGCGCCACAGTAATGGCATAAGTTGATTCCCAATACAGCTGAAGCGGTTGTTGCGTCACCGGGTAGTTACCTGTCTGGCGATTTTGCTCACCCTAATTACAGGGATATTTTCCGTTTTAAAGTAAAAACATGATTGGTGTTTATTTTCTTCCCAACTTCTGTCTTTATTTTACCAAATTCAAGTATATTACAATGTCATTTTTGGGGCGAGTTAATTTATGACATTTTTCACAATTAGTGTATCTTTGGCGAGGTAAGTTGTCAAAAATCATGTTGCAAATTCACCTCATTTCTCCCTACCATGGCGGCAGCCACAAAGCCTGGGCTGAAGGCTGGCAAAAAAGTAGCCAACACAGCGTTACGCTGCATACTTTACCAGACCGTTTTTGGAAATGGCGTATGCATGGCGGGGCAATCACGTTGGCCCGCCGCTTTTTGGCACAAACTGCACAGCCAGATTTGCTAATCGCCACCGATATGCTGGATTTGACAACGTTTTTAGCGCTGACCCGACAAAACACCGGACAAATTCCCACGGCCGTTTACATGCATGAAAATCAGCTCACCTATCCACTGCCGCAAGACGGCCGTACCGGTCCCATGCGCCGCCAGTTGGGTGAACGCGATCGGCATTACGCTTTCATTAATGTCGCGTCTATGCTGGCCGCTGATCAGGTTTTCTTTAATTCACGCTACCACCTGGAAAGTTTTTTCACCGCCCTGCCTAACTTTCTTAGACATTTTCCTGAATACAATGAGCTAAATGCCGTTGCCAGGCTACGCAAAAAAAGCACGGTGCTACCCGTAGGCATAGACTTTGATCGCTTGTCACAGGAAAACGAACTCCAAAAGCCAAATCGAACACCGCTGATTTTATGGAACCAACGCTGGGAGTACGACAAAAATCCCAAAGCGTTTTTTGCCGCGCTTTACGCCGCCGCCGAGGCGGGACGGCCGTTTGAGGTAGCGCTTTGTGGGCAGCAGTATGGCAAACGGCCGTCCATCTTCAACAAGGCAGTCAAAAAATTGGGCGACAGAATTGTGCATGTAGGCCACGCCGATCTACCCACCTACCGCCGGCTGCTGTGGCAAGCCGACATCACAATTTCCACTGCACACCATGAATTTTTTGGCATCAGCATTTTGGAAGCGATTGGGTGCCACACCTTCCCGCTGCTGCCCAACCGCTTGAGCTACCCGGAACTGCTGCCAGACCTCTACCATGAAGCGTGTCTCTATCAATCTGAAGAAGAATTAGCGGCAAAACTGGTTTGGGCGTTAACCAATCAGGAGCAGGTGCAGGAAATTGGGCAGGCTTTGGCAACGGCCGTTTCCGCCTACTCTTGGCAGCACATCAGCCCCGTGTACGATAAAGCAATGCAAAAACTGCACCAATCATCCGTAGCACACACAAGTGAAAACCCATAAAATCTGTTTGGCACAATGTCCCGTTTAGGGTATCGTTTTCATCAGCAAACGAACACGCACAGACGCCAAGCAACACTGAATTCATACACAACCTTTTGGGAGAAAGTATTCATGAGCAAATCGGCAAAAAAGATTGGTCTCATCATCGGACAAGAGTGGGAATGGCCAGAAGCTTTTATGAAAGCCGTTAACGAAAGTGAGGAAAACGTAACGGCCGAATTAGTAAAGCTGGGCGGAACCTTTATGGATGAGCCGTGCGATTACGATGTCATCATAGACCGCATTTCCCACGAAATTCCCTACTATCGCGCTTACCTAAAATATGCTTCCATTCACGGCACTTACATTATCAATAATCCCTACACAACCTCTGCCGACAGCAAGTTTTCCGGCACAGTTTTGGTTAACAAACTAGGGCTAAAAAGCCCACGCACCGTGGTATTGCCCAACAAACAGGTGGAGTACGATGTAACCCCCAACACCTTCCGCAACCTAATTTATCCAATGGATTGGCAAGCTATTATTGATTATGTCGGCGTGCCAGCTATTTTTAAGGACAACAAAGCCACTGGCAGGCGCGGGGTTGCCCGGGTGCATAACGTAGATGAACTGATTCAACGGTATGATGAAAGCAGTACGCGCACCAAGATTTTGCAGCAAATCATCGAGTCAGATCAGCACGTTCACAGCTTTGTCATTGGGCAAGAAAAGGTGCTTTCCTTAAATTATTCGGTTAAACACGGCCGTTACCAACAAAACATCCTGGACAACAACAGCCCGCTCGGCCAAACACTCGCCAAAGATGCCCTTCGCATCACCCGTGCTTACCAGTACGACATCAACATGGTTGAATTTGTCATTAAAGACGACATTGCCTACGTTATCAACGGTACCTATCCCGCTCCAGATATTAACCAAACCTTGCTTACCGAAGAGCAGTTTCAATGGTTTGTGGTAGAAATTGCCGCCTTAGCCATTGACCGGGCGAAACGGCCGTTGCCCCAAACCGGTGTCTTTAGCCAGCCAGACCACACAAGCAGCTAATCCCAAATGCAGTTGCACCAAATCACCCCACCCGTGATATAATTTCTTCATCAAGTAGTTGATGCGTCAACCATCGTCTGCACAAATAATCGCAACACGATGATAAACAACTTTGTAAAACAAATGCCGCCAACATGTAAATGACAGAAGCATCTAAAGATTTTGCCAACATCATGAGCCCAGATGCCATTTACGCAAAAGGAAAGCAAAAATGATGCAATTAAACGATAAAGTTCCCGAAAAAATCGGCCGTTTACCAGAATTAGCCTACAACCTATGGTGGAGCTGGACACCAGAAGCACGCGGCCTTTTCCGCCGCCTGGACTACCCCCTATGGCGGAAAACCCTGCACAACCCCGTGCAAATGCTCCAGGAAATTAGCCACACCAAACTCCAGGAAGCTGCCCAAGACGCCACCTTCGTCAGACAATACAACAAAGTCATGCTCCTGTTCGATGAAACCATGAGAAATAGAGGCTCCTGGTTCCATGAAACCTACCCAGACCTCAGCGAAAAAACCATCGCCTACTTCTCATTTGAATTTGGCCTCCACAGTTCACTGCCAATCTACTCCGGCGGCCTGGGAATCCTCTCTGGCGACCATGCCAAAGAAGCCAGTGACCTTGGCCTGCCATTTGTCGGCGTGGGTTTTATGTACCCGCAAGGCTACTTCCGCCAACGGCTACCATCGCACGGCTGGCAAGAAGCGGTCTACCACCAACTAGACATCGGTCAGGCCCCCGTACTCCCCGTATTAGACGGCAACGGGCACGAAATACGCATCTCCGTCAACCTGGCTGGACGACCAGTCCACGCTCGCATTTGGCATGTGCGCGTAGGCCGCAACCCCCTCTTCCTGCTAGACACAGATGTAGACGAGAACGAACCCTGGGATCGTGATCTTTCTGCCCGCCTCTACTCAGGGGATACAGAAACCCGCATTCGCCAAGAAATAATGCTAGGCATTGGCGGCGTCCGCGCCTTACGCGCTTTGGGCATCAACCCCGCAGCGTGGCACATGAATGAAGGCCACTCCGCCTTTTTGATTTTGGAATTAATACGTGAAGAAGTGGCACGCGGCAAAAACTTTGAAGAAGCATCCCAAATCATAAGCAAGCGCTCAATCTTTACCACCCACACCCCCGTGCCTGCTGGCCACGATGCCTTTGGTTTCCATTTGGTGGAGCAATATTTCAACGGCTATTGGGACGAGTTGGGGATTAATCGGGAACACTTTTTAAGCCTGGGTGGCCATGAAGAAGAGTGGGGGATGGCCTTCAACATGACCGTTCTGGCGCTGAAGCTTTCTGGCCAGTCGAACGGCGTCAGCAAGCTGCATGGTGAAGTCTCACGCAAAATGTGGCAAGAAGTGTGGCCAACCAACTCGGTTGAGGATGTGCCGATCTCTTCAATTACGAATGGTGTGCATGTTTCCACCTGGATTGCTGGAGAAATGCACAATATTTTTGACAAATATTTGGGGCCGGGCTGGCTGGCAAAGCAAGATGATCCCACCATTTGGCAGCGACTGGCTGAAGTGCCTGATAGGGAACTTTGGCAGGTTCATCTGGACTTAAAACGAAAATTGATGAGCTATCTGCGCGAGCGAGTGCGGCGGCGCTGGGTAAATGGAAGCAATGATCCAACTCAGGTGCTAACCAGCGGAACGCTATTAGACCCAGAAGCGCTCACAATTGGGTTTGCCCGTCGGTTTGCCACTTACAAGCGAGCCACGCTCATCTTCCGCGATTTGGAGCGGTTGCAGCGTATTTTGCTGGATATTCACCGGCCGGTACAAATTGTTTTTGCTGGCAAGGCGCATCCGGCTGATGAACCGGGCAAGTCGCTTATTCAGCACATTTACAATCTGGCCAAGCATAATCAGCTAGGCGGCCGTATTGCCTTTATTGAAGATTACGATATGCACATGGCCCGGTATCTGACCCAAGGGGTGGATGTTTGGCTGAATAACCCGCGCCGCCCGCGTGAGGCCAGCGGCACCAGCGGCATGAAGGCTGCCATCAATGGCATTCCCAATTTGAGCATTTTAGATGGCTGGTGGGTTGAAGGGTACAACGGCGCGAACGGCTGGGCCATTGGCGACGAACGTGAGTTTGACAACCATGATGCTCAGGATGGCTTTGACGCGAATTTTATTTACCAACTTTTGGAAGATGAAATTGTGCCGCTGTACTATGACCGGGATCGGGATGGAACGCCGCGTGGCTGGGCAGAAATCATGCGGGAGAGTATACGTTCTTGTTCGCCAATGTTTGGCACGCGCCGCATGATTAAAGAGTACACCACTGAGTTGTATGTCAAGGCGATGCGGGCAGAGTAGCCACATCGAGCTGGAATGTTATGAATCGTTGGGTAAAGCGGTTAGGGTATGCTGGCTTGATTGTTTTGTGGCTTATGGTTATGGCCTTTCCGACGTTTGCTTTTTTCTTGGCAACGCGGGGCGAGCTTCAGTTTGGCGATGATCCGCGGAGCCACATGCGCTTTTTTATGATCCAGGAAGAGGATTCGGGCGGTGTGGGTATTGAGTGGGTGCGTGAGGCCAGCCGGGTGGAGAATTGCAGCCGGACGTCTATTCGCTATGTTTTGTGGGAGGGAAACGGCCGTAATCAAAACACCTCCTTCTGCCAATGTTATGACCCCGTTACCGAAACCCCGCTACCCGTTGAGGAGAGTAGCTGTACACCATGAGTAATATTGCTGTAAAGTGGACCGGACAGGGAAGCCAGATGTTTATCGGCCGAGATTCCTTTGGACATCTTGTTATGGCTGGCTCCTGGCCCAAAGATGAAGATGATAGTTGGCAAGAGTGGAAAGGCACCAAACCTTCTGATTTGCTGCTGCTGAGCCTGGCCTCCTGTTCTGCCTATGATGTGGTGATGATCTTAGGCCGCCAACGGCAAAATCTGACCAATTTGTATGTAAATGTGGATGGGAAACAAGCGTCTGAACCACCCTACCAATTCACCGAAATCCACCAGCATTACACGGTAGAGGGCGTTGATTTGGACCCCAACAAGGTGGCCCGTGCCATTGAACTTTCTGAAGAAAAATATTGTTCCGTGGCCGCAACCGTTCGCGGTGTGGCTAAACTGAGCCACAGCTTTGAAATTGTGCAAAACGCTGACTAATCACAAGTTTGCTTACCACATCTCGCACTGTTTACCCTCTGAGTTCCCCATGCCAGCGTATGGGGAACTTTTTTGATTCGCTCTGGTGTGGCCTTAATTATTATTTCACATAAGATGCACTAAAAAGGGCAGTTGTGTTACAATGCAAGCAGATTTTAGTGGGTACTGCCTTGTGATAACTTTGGATGAGCAAAATGAATTCAGGGTCAACCGATTCGCAAACTTATTACGCAAGTCAATCGGGTAGTTGGACACCGCCAGAGCAAGCTGATCCCTTTGTGCCAACGGCCGTTCAACTACAGCGGGCCAACAAGCTCAAGCGATTTAACCAGTTGGCTGTTTACCTGCCGCTTGGCTTGCTCACGGCAGCCATTTTAGGGTTCCTCATTTACCTGCTCATTCTGGCCATCTGGCCCCCGTACGAAGATACACGGCTCTTTCTTTCTGGCGTGGCCGACATCATCTTGATTGTGTTCTTGCTGCCCGTGGTGCTTATCTTTGGCCTGCTGGTAGCGGGGATGTTTGGCGGCATCTTTTATTGGCAGCAGTCGCGCAAGGAAGCTGGTGAACCCTCGTTGCAGAACAAGTACGGCCGTTTTCGCCTGCTGCTCTGGAAGCTAGACCAAAAACTTAGCAGTGTGTACCGCCAGATCGATCGGCTCATGCCCAAACTGGCCGCACCCATCATCAAATTCAGCGCGACCATAGCCTACATCAACACCTGGCTGGTTCGCTTGAGCGGCCGTTCCGAAGACAATCGCCAGTAACTATTACCCAATGCAGATTTCTCATTTACGCGGAGTAAAACTCAAAATGAACCAAGAAAACCTGGACACCAACTGGAAAACAAAACTATTACTCATTGGCGCAGCCAGTGGCGCTTTACTAGGCATTGGCACTGCCTACTTGCTGGCCCGTTCCGCTGAAAATAATCAAGGCGGCCCGCCTGAAATTTCTACTAAAGATCTGCTCAGCACCGGTATTGCCATTATTGGCGTCATTCGGGGTATTGCCTCTTTAGGCGACGGTAGCAAATAAACCAACAGCGCCGACCGCAAAGAGTTGGAAACCAACCTTTTTTCGCATGAAAAGTTCGCAAAGGCTCAACGAAGGCACGCTCCCGGAAGGTTTGCTACAAACTGAAGCGCATAACGGCCGTTCCCTAAATCAAGCAAACTTTCCCAAAACAGTGCCCATCCTGCCGCTGCGTGGCCTGGTAGTTTATCCGCATACGGTCGTCCCCCTCAACGTTGGCCAACCCCGCTCCATTCGCCTGCTAGATAGCACAGATTCACAAAACGGTTTCATCGGCCTCTGTGCCAGCCACGACCGTGAACGCACCATGCCCGGCCCCGAAGAAATTTTCCGCATTGGCACCATTGCCGCCGTCCACCGCCAGCTGCGCCGCCAAGACAACACCGTCCGCATGTTAGTGAACGGACTCAATCGGTTTCGCATCATATCCTTCGTCACCACCGAGCCATTCCTGGTGGCTGAGATAGAACCACTGCCCGAAGACATCCGCAGCACCACCCAAACCGAAGCTATGAGCCGCAATCTGGTAGATATGTTCATGCGGCTGGCAGAATTTGTGCCCAGCATCCCAGCCGACTTGCTCACCTCCAGCCTCAGCCCGGAAAACCCGCTCCAGCTTGTCTACACCATCGCCACATATTTGCAGCTAGACCTCAGCGACGCCCAAAAATTTTTAGAATTCAACAGCATGGCCGAAAAGTTAGGCTGGCTGGTGCGCCACATCGGCAAAGAGACAGAAATTTTGGAAATGGGCCAGCGCATTCGCTCAGAAGCATTTGGGCAGATGGAGCAAGCCCAGCGCGAATATTTTCTTCGTGAACAGCTAAAGGCAATCCAGCGCGAACTGGGCGAAGCGGACGAGCGTGAAGTTGAGGCACAACATTTCCGCAGCAAAATTGATGAAGCCGATATGCCCGCCGAAGCCCGCCAGGAAGCCGAGCGCGAGCTAAGTCGCCTGACCAAGCTGCCCGTTGCTGCGGCGGAATACGGCGTGGTGCGCACCTATCTTGAATGGTTGGTAAGCCTCCCCTGGGGCCAGGCTACTCCCGACAACCTGGATTTACAGCACGCGCGCATTGTGCTGGATGAAGATCATCACGGGCTAGACGAGGTGAAAGAGCGCATTGTGGAATTTTTGGCGGTGCGACGATTGCGCAAAGGGCGTCAGTTGGATAATACGGCCGAATCCAGCTACCGCCCCGACCGTTTAGGCGCAATCCTCTGTTTTGTGGGGCCACCGGGTGTGGGCAAAACCTCGTTGGGCCGCTCCATAGCGCGGGCAATGGGGCGCAAATTTGCCCGCATCTCCCTCGGCGGCATGCGCGACGAAGCCGAAATTCGGGGGCACCGCCGCACCTACATCGGGGCGCTGCCAGGACGCATTGTGCAAATGCTGCGCCGCTGCCAGAGCAAAAATCCCGTCATTATTTTGGACGAGATTGACAAGCTGGGGGCCGATTTTCGCGGCGACCCCGCCGCTGCCCTGCTGGAAGTGCTAGACCCGGAGCAAAATCGCACTTTCCGCGATCATTATCTGGATGTGCCTTTTGATCTTTCGGAAGTGATGTTTATCACCACGGCCAACACGCTGGATGCCGTCCCTGCTCCCTTGCAGGATCGTATGGAGGTCATCCGGCTGGCTGGTTACATGGAGTCAGAAAAAGTAGCGATCGCGGAACATTACCTGCTGCCCCGGCAAATTCACGAAAATGGGCTGCTGCCTGAAGAGCTTGGTTTGGATACGGCCGTTCTCCAACAAATCATCCGCGACTACACCCGTGAAGCAGGCGTCCGCGAACTGGAACGGCAAATTGGGCGCGTCTGCCGCAAAGTGGCAACGGCCGTTGCCCAACAACCTAGTCTAGATACCCCCAATCCCCAAACCGTCACGGCCGATCAACTCCACAACCTGCTAGGCCCAGCCCGCTACCTGCCAGACACCGCCCAGCGCACCCGCACCCCCGGCATCGCCACCGGGCTTGCCTGGACCAGCACTGGCGGGCACATTTTGTTCATCGAAGCGGCCAAAATGCCCGGCCAAAAAGGACTCACCATTACCGGCCAACTCGGCGACGTCATGCAAGAATCGGCCCAGGCTGCCCTTACCTACGTGCGGGCCAAAGCCGAGCAGCTCGGTGTGGCCCCCAATTTTTTTGACAAACACGACATTCACATTCATATTCCCGCCGGAGCCATTCCTAAAGATGGCCCCTCTGCTGGCATCACCATCGCCACGGCGCTGGCCTCCCTGCTTATGGAACGCGCCGTTTGCGAAGACACCGGCATGACGGGAGAAATTACGCTGCGCGGTCAAATCTTGCCCGTAGGCGGGCTAAAAGAAAAGGTGCTGGCTGCCCATCGCGTCGGCCTGAAAAAACTGATTTTGCCCGCCCAAAATGAACCAGATTTGGCCGAACTACCACCTGAAATCAAAGAGTCGCTGACCTTTATTTTGGCACAGACAATGGAAGATGTGCTGCAAGCAGCGCTCTGCATGGACTAAGAAAATATGACACAAATTATTGTTGTTGATGATGACAACACCAACTCAAGCTTAATCAAAATGCTGTTGGAACTGGACGGTTTCAACGTAGAAGCGTGCGAAGATCAGCAAAGCGCCGAACACGCAGCCTCGTCAGAAACGCGGGCTTTTGTTATTGATTGCCATCTGGCGCGCGGCCGCAGTGGGCTAGATTTGCTGCGAGCCATTCGGGCTGGGAACACAAATGCGGCAGAGGAAACGGCCGTAATCATCACCTCAGGCGACTACCGACGAGAAGATGAATCCATGAACCTGGGAGCCAACCTCTTCTTGCTCAAACCATACCCGCCGAACGCTCTCTCCGAAGCCATTACAGAAATTTTGACAAAAGGGGGTCAGCTATGAGCAACAATCGCTCCCGACGCCGTAAACCACGCAGCAAACCAACCGGCTCTTCTGGCTCTCGCCAATGGCGGCGCATGGATTTGCACCTGCATACCCCAGGCTCCAGCGATTACCAGGAAAATAACGTGAGCTATCTGGACATCCTGCGCCAGGCAGAAATTCGCGGGCTAGACATCATCGCCTTCACCGACCACAACACCGTGGCAGGCTTTGCCGCCATGCGCAAAGAAGTAGAACGGCTGCTCTGGCTAGAAGAGCTAGGCCGTCTGGACCCAGAAGAAAAGCGTCGGCTAGACGAATATCGCCGCTTGCTAGAGAAAATTCTGGTGCTACCTGGTTTTGAATTCACCGCCACCTTTGGTTTTCACATCCTGGGCATCTTCCCGCAGGACACACCCATCAGCTTTTTGGAGCATTTGCTGCTCACCCTGCGCGTGCCGCTAGAATCATTGCGCAAAGGCAGCGCCAGCGTCGGTGCCAGTGCCGATGTGCTTACCGCCTACCGCGTCATCAACGAGGCCGGGGGGATTGTCATCGCTGCCCACGCCAACTCCAGCAACGGCGTCGCCATGCGCGGGCTGGATTTTGGCGGGCAGACCCGCATCGCCTACACGCAAGACCCCAACCTGCACGTGCTGGAAGTAACCGACCTGGAAAAGCGGGGTCGCTACACCACCCGCCGCTTCTTCGATGGCTCCAAGCCGGAATATCCCCGCGCTATGCGCTGCATCCAAGGCTCCGATGCGCATCGGCTGCTGCGCGAATCGGTCACCGCCAAATCATTGGGCATTGGCGACCGGGTGACCGAGATTTTGCTTCGCGACGCTTCGTTTGAGGCACTGGCGGAGGTGTTGAAGGGGAATGATTTATCTTTGACACGGCCGTATCGCGGCCCAGCCAATCCCATAGACTTTGTCCAACTGGCCAGAGAAGAAGGCGAATCAATCGTCCAATCCTTCCACGCCTCAATGGTCCAGCGGGGCGGCTACCAAAACAAGGTATTGTGTGACATCTGTGCCATGGCCAATGGCAACGGCGGCACCATCTACATCGGCGTCTCTGCCAATCCCAAAGAAAAGCCCGTGGGCGTGCGCGACCACAACGGCGCGATTGAGCGCCTGCAAACAGTTATCAGCAACAAACTCACGCCAGAACCACATCTACACATAGACAGCCTGCCATCGCAAGACAAACAAATTGTGCGCATCACCGTGCAGCCCGGCCCAGATAAACCGTATGCAATAGACGACAATCTGTTCTATATTCGGGACGATACAGAAACCAGCCTGGCCGTTCGGGATGAGATTGTGCGCCTGGTCACTACCAATCCAGAAGCAGCCCAAGCTGATAGCGTGCTGCCACCTCTGCCGCCGCTGCCACCCATCGGTCAGCTGTCTCCCCAAATCGTGCCAACCACGTCTACGGTGGAAGAAACACCCCGCACCGGCGTAGAAATTGTGGAAAGTGAAAAACGCAAAGGCACCTATTACCACACCGTGCGCGATTTACGCAACGGTAACCTGATCAAAAACGTCACCCGCTCGTCGGCGCGCAAATTGTGGCATTACGCCATCACCATAGTGGAAGAAGGTGGCGTGCCCAAAGCGTCTGAGATTGCCTGGCAAGGCAACATTGCCGTGCTAGATGTGCGCAAAAAGAACGACAACGTCTGGTACGATCTGGCGATGCGCGAAGGAGACACCATCCATTATTTTTACGGCGTCACCGACAGCGGCCTGAATGACAACTGGCTGGCGCTCATCGAAAAGGCGCACTAGCTGATGCAAGTGGGTATTCTCACCATCTCTGATCGCGGCGCACGAGGCGAGTATGAAGACCGCAGCGGCCCGATTTTGGTAGAAATTTTACAGAATCGCACGCCGTGGCAGGTAAGCCAGCGAGCCATCGTGCCCGATGAGCAGGATGCTATTGCCAACAAGCTCATCGCGTGGTGCGAAGCGGGTGTGAACCTGATCCTCACCAGCGGCG
The DNA here is from genome assembly GCA_020634455.1 of Ardenticatenaceae bacterium. GTDB lineage: Bacteria > Chloroflexota > Anaerolineae > Promineifilales > Promineifilaceae > Leptofilum. The sequence continues at coordinate 1,701,304 of JACKBQ010000002.1, forward strand.
GCACGGGCTTTGCCCCGCGTGATGTCACGCCGGAAGCGACCAAAGCGGTGATTGAGCGGGAAACGCCGGGCATTGCCGAGGCGCTGCGAGCCGAAAGTTTAAAAATTACCCGGCACGCCATGCTGTCGCGGGCGGTGGCGGGCATTCGGGGGCAAACGCTCATCATCAACCTGCCGGGCAGCCCCAAAGCGGTGCGGGAAAATATGGACGTGCTGCTGCCCATTCTGCCCCACGCGCTGGAACTGCTCACCGACGCACCCAACAGTGAAAGCCAACATCGACAAGTTTAGGAAGCTGGAGGTTGGAGACTGGAGATTTGCCAGTCTCCAGTCTCCAATCTCTAATTCTCCAATCTCCAAACTTATGCACACCATTACCGCTCAACTCATTCTGAAACGTGGCCGCGAAAAGTCGGTGCTAAACCGGCATCCGTGGCTGTTTTCTGGGGCGATTGACCGGGTGGAGGGGGAGCCGCAGCCGGGGGATTTGGTGCAGGTTTTGGACGGAAACGGCCGTTTCCTATCCACCGGTTACTACAATCCCCACTCCCAAATTCGGGTGCGCCTGCTCAGTTGGAACGTGGATGAGCAAATTGATGAGGGATTTTGGAACGGCCGTCTCCAACAAGCCACCGCCCACCGCCAACAGCTCAACCTGGAACCCACCACCACCGCCTACCGCCTCGTCAACGCCGAAGCCGACGGCCTGCCCGGCCTCATCGTAGACAGGTACGGCGATTTTCTGGTGATGCAGTCGCTGACGGCGGGCATTGAGGCCCAAAAAGAGACGATTTTGCCGCTGCTCAATAAAATCTGGCAGCCAAAAGGGATTGTGGAGCGCTCCGATGCCGACGTGCGCGCCAAAGAAAATTTGCCCATCATCAACCGCGTTGCCAGCGGGGAAACCCCGCCAAAAACGCTTGTCATTCAAGAAAATGGCATCCAGTTTGGCGTCAATTTGCTAGGCGGGCACAAGAGTGGTTTTTATTTGGACCAGCGTGAGAATCGAACGGCCGTTACCCAGCCCCACCACATCGCCAACAAAACAATGCTCAACGTCTTCGCCTATACCGGCGGCTTTGGCCTGTACGCCGCCGCCAACAGAGCCGCCCAGGTAACGCACATAGACAGCTCTTACGACGCGCTGGCTTTAGCAGAGCAAAATGTAGAGCGGAATGGGTGGAAACGGCCGCAGGACGAATACATTGCGGGCGACGCCTTCGACGTGCTGCGCCATTACCGCGACACCAACCAAACCTTCGACGTGATTGTGCTAGACCCGCCCAAATTTGCCCACAGCCAGCGCGACATCGAGCGGGCGACGCGCGGCTACAAAGATTTGAACTGGCTGGCGCTGCGGCTGCTGCCCCCCGGCGGCCTGCTGGCCACCTTCTCCTGCTCTGGCCTCATCAGCGCCGATCTGTTCCAGAAAGTGCTTTTTGGCGCGGCGGTGGATGCCGGGCGGCAAGTACAAGTCATCCAAACCCTCACCCAAGGGCCAGACCACCCGGTGCTGCTCACATTTCCAGAATCCGCTTACCTGAAGGGGTTTTTGTGTCGCGTTTGGTAGAAGTTTACCAATCTGTCAATTGAATGCCTTGGGCTTCAGCCAGTTCGCGGGCGCGCTGACTCAGGCGGTCGCTCTGGCTTTGGTTGCCAATGGCGGCTTCATGAGCGGCCCAGGCCCACAGTGTGCGCGCCTGATCGCGGGCAGAGGCGACGCCACCCCCATTAACAGTGGAAAAGAGGCGTAAACTTTCGGCAAAGCAGTCGGAGGCGTCGTAGGTGCTGTTGTCGATTTGTAACGGCCGTATCTCATCCCTACCCCGCGCCAACACCAGCGCCAACCCATACCAGGCAAACCCCAACGCCGAATCGCTTTCCTGAACGGCCGCTTTGCGATGCGCCCGATTGGCAAAGCGCAGCGCCTCATCCAACTGCCCCCTACCCAAATAAGCCAACGCCTGGTAAACGTACACGCGCGAACTTTCATACCAGCCCGCCATCTTGCCAAAATCTTCCAAATAACGGGTTACCGGGCGCACCGCCCGCTCAGCCGCCTCACAGCTGCCCAAATCCACCAACGCCGCTGCCAAATTCGTACGCACCTTCATAATTTCTAGCTGGCAATCCAGCCCATTCGTGATCATTAGCGCCTTTCGATAAAATGGGACAGCCTGATTAGCCCGCCCCCGCAGACGGGACGTCTCTCCCAACAAATTAAGCGTCTGGGCAATGGCAACCTGGTCCTCCAGTTCACGGTATAGCTTTACCGCCGAAAGAAACCAATGCACGGCTCTATCAAAACGCCCCAGCCGATTGTTCACTTCGCCAATCGCCCGGTTTGCCGCAGCGAGTGCAGACAAATTGCCTAACCGCTCCAGCAAAGCCGATTGCCCCTTGAGCTGTGCCAAATATTGCTCAACAGGGCGGTAACGGCCGATTTTAATATGCTCCTCACACGCCTGCTGCAAACATCGGGTGAGCAGCTCTGGCTCATTCAGCCGCTGGCTGGTTTCCAGGGCGCGGCTGGTAGCCAACAGCGCCATTTCCACATCCCCCTGATGCAGCAAGGCAGTCCCCTTGTGCAGCAGCGCCTGCACCCAAGCCGATTCAGCATTCACCAGCCAGGCCACACGCTCCGCCTGCATAGCACTGTCCAACATTGAAACATAATCTGCCTGGTATTTTTGCACCTCCGCTAAACCATTCCAGGCCCGCGCCTGCAACAGCAAATCGCCATCTTCTTCAGCCGTAAAGCGCATGGTCATAAACGTTTGCGCGGCTTCAACCAACCGAGCCTGCCGCAGCAGCAACTGCCCCAAATCTTCTTGCAGGCGCAACTGCCACAGCGCATAATGAGACATCTCGGTCAGCAAAGATAAGGAGCGGCAATAATACAGGGTGGCCATCTCCATATTAAACGCATCCTGGGCACGCTGGGCCGCCATTTCATACAGTTCGGCAGCGGTAGATTTTTCCTCTGCCATTTCATAATGCTCGGCAATGGTGCTGGCATATTCAGCAATGCGCTCGCCGCTTTGCTTGGCCAGCCAATCGGCTACCTGCTTGTGGTAAATCGGCCGTGCCCGCAGCAGCACAGATTCATAGGTAACCTGGTGCAAGATGGCATGTTTGAACAAATATGCTTTGGTGCCAGCAAAGCCTGAAGATTGTCGTTGGAAAATCAGCTCGCGCTTTTCTAAGGCTTGCAGGGCAGTGCGGGTTTGATTTTGATCGAGTGGGTCTTCAGCGGTGGCGTTCATTTGGAAAACGGCCGTATCCCAAAACACCCGCCCCACCACAGCCGCCCGCTGCAACGTCACCCGCTCCATGTGCGTTAGCCGATCCAAACGCCCCTGTAAAACCGAGGTGATGTTCGGCGGCACGCGCACTTCTGTTAGCTGGTTACGCCGCAGCTGCCACTTCTCTTCTCCGGCAATAATCACGCCGTCTTCAATAAGAACCTTGATCAGCTCTTCAACGTAAAATGGGTTCCCTTCGGCTCTTTGCAAGAGTAGCTCAGACAAGTCGGGCGGAATTTCTGGCAGTTTTTTTAGAATTTCTATGACCAACTGCTGGCTTTCTTCTGGGGAAAGTGAATCCAAATGAACTTGGGTGCCGGGCAACGGCCGTTCCCGACGCAAAGCCGACTGTGAATCAAACGGCCGTGTAACCCCAATAATGAGCAGCGGCACCCTCTGGCAGCTCTCCGCCAAAAAACGAATCAAATCCAGCGACGCCTCATCTGCCCAATGCAAATCTTCCAAAAACAGCAAAACGGCCGAATTATTCTGCGCAATAATCTCAAATAACGCCGCCAGATACTCAAATGCCGCCTGGCGCAGCTGTGGTGCTTCCCCCGTTTGCCCCAAAGATTGCACCTTCACTGACAAATCAAGGCCAATCAGCTGCCCAATGACATTCGCTTTTGTGCGAATCTCATCATTCACCTGCCCCATAAACTGGCCCATACCCTGCACCAGCTTTTCTTCGGCCACGGCCGGCGGATCGCTATCCTGAATGCCAAAATAAGTCGCCAACATATCGCGAATAAGACCATATGGCAGTTGGCTAATTTGCTGGTAAGTTCGCCCCTTGAAAACCGGCACCTCATAAGGCAGTGTACGCACCCAATTGTTAAACTCGTGTACCAGGCGAGATTTACCGACCCCGGCATCCCCGGTAATGGTGAGCAATTGCCCCACGCGCTTTTCAGTTGCCTGCTGCAACATTCCTTTTAGCTGGGACAACTCGGCATCGCGCCCAACCATGCGCGTTTCCACCCCTTCGACTCCGCGCCCCGAAGCGTAAAACAGGCGCGGCTTAATGCCCAGCACCAAATAAACCTGAATCGGTTCGGAACGGCCGCGAATGGTAACCAGTCCTAGCGGTTCTACATTAAACCGATCATGCACCAGCATGTACGTTTCGTGGGCAATAATGATCCCCCCAGGCGGTGCAGATTTCTCCAGGCGGCTGGCCACATTTACCGCATCACCAATCACCGTGTACTCTTCACTGCTGCCCACGCGCCCCAACATCACCGGCCCAGTGTTGATGCCGATGCGTACCTGCAAGCCGCGTAGATGCGCAATCTCGGCATCTGAGATAGCAGCCTGCTGATTGCTCTGCTCAGCTATCAAATCGCTGAGGGCGGCCCGCATTTGCAATGCTGCCCGAATGGCGCGTTCCGCGTCATCTTCATGAACCACGGGCACGCCAAACAAACCCATGACGCCCTCACCCATATGCTTGTCAATTGTGCCATCTTGATTGGTAATGGCGCTATCCAGACGTCGCCATAAACCATTCATAACGTCGAGCATGTTGGTGTTGGGCAGGGTATCCGCTACTTCGGCAATGCCAGTGATGGTAGCAAACAAAATGCTGACCTGCTTCCGTTGTGCTGTTCTTGCGTTGTGGTGATTTTGAAAGGCAGAATCGAGTTCAGTGAGTCTTTCTTGCAGGGCTGCAATAGTCGTATCAACAACAGCATCACCCAAAAGGGGACGCTTCTCATCCAAAGAGACGATTGCTTGCTGTAATTGCTCCTGCTCACTCATCAATACGGCTCAATTCATTCAGGTTTGGTGGCCAAGTCAAATTGGTGGGCAACCTGGGCGGCTTCTTGTGCCAGTTTTTCTGCCTGTTCAGGCTGATCGCGTAGCCGTTCGTAGTTTGCCCAATTGTTTAGGGTTAGCAGTAGCTCGTCTGCTGTGGCTGCGCCGATTTCGTTCAGCAGACGATGACTACGACTAAACGCTTCAGCCGCATCAACAACACGCTGCTGAATGGTTGTTTGGCGATTTTTGGCAGGTTCCTTGGCCAGTACCATGCCCAGCACCCGCCAGGCAACGGCCGTTACCCGCTTCACCTCTCTGCCAAACTGGTCTTTACGCACGGCCAGCGCCATTTGCACGGCCGTTTCTGCCTGGGCCAGCGCTTCATCCAGTAAATGGTCTTCCAAAAAGAGCTGGGCTAACCCGGCAACGGCCGTACTGACAGCCAACGGCCGTTCCAATGCCCGCGCCAACCGCAACGTTTGCTCCCACCAATTGTACGCCAGTTGCAAATGCGCCTCTTTTTGCGCCAAATCCCGCGCCGAATGCGGTACAGCAACCGCCTGGAACAAATGAAGCTGCCCTAAACAGCAAGAAACCTGCATCCGTAGCACGTCGTTGTTGCCTTTGTCTGCCTGGGTAAGCGCCTGGTGCAAATAAGTAGCGCTGGCCTCAAACTGCTCCTGATGCATGGCAATCATGCCCAAATGACGCTGCGCTAAAACAATTCCGTACACATCCCCCAGGTCGCGGGCGTAATGCAGGCAAGTGGTGTAATTGTTAACGGCCGTTTTCCAATCGTGCTGGTCACGGGCAATGTGCCCAAGCTGCGCCAGCATCAGCGCTTCCCAAATGCGGTCATCCAACTCCCGAAAGCGCTGTCGGGCTGCCTCCGTGGTGTTCCTGGCGCGCTCGTAATGGCCAGATTCGCGGGCAATATGACCCAACAATGCCTGCATGTACGCTCTGGATGGTGGGGCAGCGCCTTCTTTAAGATTATTGTACAGCGTTTTGCCAATTTGTACGGCCGTATATTGATCCCCTACCAAAACCAGCACCCAACCAACAGCCGCCTGGGCCATCAATTGTAAATCTGCCAGATGTGCCGCCGTTGCTACCCTGTCGGCCTCCTGAGCGGCCTGCAACGCCAGCGTGAGATCATCTTGCAAAAAGTAGCACAAAAATAGCCCAAGCTGGGCGCGCACCACCGCCGCTTGATCATTTACGGCCTGCGCCGCAGTAGCCATAGCCGAATACGCATCGGTCGCATCTTCAAATTGGGCCAGCCAGCGCAGCATCTCACCCAGCCCCTCGTTAAGCGCCACCCGCTGCACGGCCGTTTCATCGGCAACCGGCAGCAAATTGAGGGACTGGCAATAATAGAGAACGGCCGTTTCCGGAGCATGATCCAACCGCGCCTGCTCGGCCGCACGGCCGTACCACACCGCGCCCTGCCCAAACTTTTCCGCCTGCTCCATGTGGTAGGCCACCATGCTAGAAAGCGGGGTCGTCTGGCCATTATCGTGCGTTACAAACCACGCCGCCACCTGGCCGTGGGCTAACTGTCGTTCGTGAACGGTTAATGATTGGTAAGCCACCATTTGTAGCTCATCGTTATTAAAGGCGTACTCCTGAGCGCCAGAAAAAGCTGAACTTTTCCGCCGATAAATCCAGCCTCGATCCACCAGCTCACCCAAAACGGCCGTCAACTCATCCCAGGAAAGCGGCAAATCATCTTCTGCACTCAGCTGAAGCAGCACCATATCCCAGAAAAACGGCCCCATCACGGCCGCCCGCTGCACCACCAGCCGCGTCGCCTTTGGTAATTTTTCCAAATGGGCGTTGATAAGGCGTTGCAGCGTCAGTGGCGAAGGCAGATCGGCCAGATTGGCCATGCGCACGTACCAACGGCTGGCGCTGTTATCAATAACGTTTTCCTGAATCAACACCTTGATCAATTCTGCCAGATGGCGCGGATTGCCACCTGCCCCGCTCACAATCATATCGCTCAGGCGCAAAGGCACCTGATCCGCCTGCTGCAACAGCTCAGAAAGCAAATGACGACTGTCAATCAGCGACAAAGGCTTTAGGTCAAAATGATGGTACGTTTGCTGGTCATGGTCTTCAGCCACCCGCCAGGACGGCCGTTTCTCCAGTAACTCTGGCCGCGCCAAACACACAATCATCAGCGGTAAATGATGGCATTCCGTAATCAAATACTCCAATAAATCAAAAGACCACTCATCTGCCCAATGAATATCTTCCAAAAAGAACACAACGGCGTCATTTTGTTGGCAAACGGCCGTAAAATACGCTACCAAATCTTCAAACGCATACTCCCGCAACAAACGCGGATCGTGCAAACTCTCCCCAAGAAGCGGGCTATCCGAAAAGTCAAAGCCCAGCAACTGGCCAATATAATGCGCCTGCGTCAGCGGGCGGGTTTCATCCCCGCTCAACTGCGCCAGCAAGCCCCGGATCAGTTTTTCGCGGGCAACCATCGGGCTGTTGCGGCGATGGATTTCAAAATGATTCACAAACAGATCGCGTATGAGGCTGTACGGCCGTTGCCGCACCGTCCGATCCGCCCCACCCTTAAACATGATCACCTGATCCGGCCACAAACCCAGCAGCCGCTCAAACTCATACACCAAACGAGACTTACCCAGCCCCGCCTGCCCCACAATGGTGACCACCTGGACCTGCGCCGATTCAATCGTCCCTTGCAAAACATCCTGCAAACGGCCGATTTCCTCTGCGCGACCCACCATGCGCGTCTCCAAAAAGCTGGTGCCCCGGTTCCCCCGCTGAAACGACTGCGGCTTCTCTCTGGTAATCACATATGCCCGGCCACTGCCACTTTTGCCATTAAACGACAATCCGTCCATGGCCTCAGCTTCAAAGAATGGATGGACTTGTTCATACACCTGCGGCGACACCAGCACCCCGCCCACGGGCGCTTGCTGCTCCAGTTGATGCGCCACCGTTACCGTGTCGCCCAAAATCGTGTACTCGCCGCCGCTGCCCACTGAACCAAGCAACACCGAGCCAAAATGCACCCCAATGCGCATCCGCAGCGCCTGATTTTGCGGCAGCGAACTGACCGTTTGCCGCAATGGGCCATCATTAAACAGCGCCAGCTCCATCTGCATATCCAGCGCCGCTTGCACAGCACGCTCCCGGTCATCTTCATGAGGCACCGGCAAGCCAAAGAAGGCGATAACTGCATCCCCCACATGTTTGTCTACCCGGCCACCCCAGGAATCAATCACGCCATCCAGCTTTTGCCAGACCGCGTTGATCATATCCCGCACCTCTTCGGCGTCCAGAAATTCAGATAAGGAAGTAAAGCCAGACATATCGGCAATGAGGATGGCTCCCTCGGACTGGTGGGGGGCGGGCAACGGCTCAGTGAAGGTTGCCAGCTTGGCACGCAATGTGCCAATAGCAATCTCAGCAACTTCTGGCATAAACGCAGCCCGTTGCGCTTCTAACGCAACAATAGCTTGCTCAATTTCTTGACGGATCAACACAGCAAAAACCTATACTAATGGTGATGTTTCTTGTTCGCTAAAAGGATTTCCCACAAGTTATTATAGAGAACGAAACGGCCGTTAACGAAACTACTTTGGCAGCGGTATTGTAACATTGTTTGCAGTTGTTGTCTGGGCAACGGCCGTTTCAGCCTAACTTGCATAGTTTACCAGATATCACTATACTGCGCGCCGCCTAAATCACCTAAAAATCTGGGCTTTCCTCTCGTCACTTTTAAGCAGCAATTGGACGCGGACAAGCGCTGAAAACGAGGATTTTTAGGGCTCACACCAATTCATGTGCAGCTGTGATGAAAATCAAAGATTTCGCAGATTAACCAGATTTTTTTAATCTTTTGAATCTGCGAAATCTTTGATAAACGCTTTGCCAAATACGCAATTTGCCGAAAAACTTTTTTATCCGCGTTAATCCGCGTCCCATTTCTAGCCTATGAGACTCAAAAAACTTGTCCTGCAAGGATACAAAACATTCGCCACCAAAACCGAATTTCTGTTTGACGAAGGCATCACGTCCATCGTCGGGCCAAACGGCAGCGGCAAGAGCAACATCGCCGACGCCGTGCGCTGGGTGCTGGGGGAGCAAAGCTACAGCACCCTGCGCGGCAAGCGCACCACCGACATGATCTTTGCGGGCAGCCAAAGCCGCCCCCGCGCCGGCATGGCCCAGGCGATTCTCACGCTGGACAACAGCGATGGCTGGCTACCAATTGATTACAGCGAAGTGGAAATCGGCCGTCGCGCCCACCGCTCTGGCGAAAACGAATACATCCTCAACGGCCAAAAAGTGCGCCTCAAGGACATCACCGACCTGCTGGCCACCAGCGGCCTGGCCGAACGCACCTACACCATCATCGGCCAGGGCCTGGTAGACCAGGCGCTGTCGCTGCGCGCGGAAGAGCGGCGAGCCCTGTTTGAGGAAGCGGCAGGCATCAACCATTACAAATTGCGCCGCGCCGAAACGCTGCGCCGCTTGCAGGAAACCCAGCGCAATCTCCAGCGCGTCCACGACATTTTGGCCGAAATTCGGCCTCGACTTACCTCCTTAAAACGGCAGGCTACCCGCGCCCAAAATTACGAACAAATTTCGGTGGATTTACAAAATTTGCTGCGCATCTGGTACGGCTACCGCTGGGAGCTGGCTAAAAAAGAGATTCGGCGGTCACGCGAAACGGCCGTTTCCTCCGAAAAAACGTGGCAAACCAGCCGCCAAAAAATGCGCGTCCAGCAAGAAAACGCCGACGACTTGCGCCGCCGCATTCATCGCTTGCAGCAGCAGGTGAGCGAGACGCAAAACAAGCGGGACGACCTGCGTGACCAGCTGGAAACGGCGCGGCGGCAGGTGGCCATCATGCAGGAACGGCGGGAATCGGTGCAGCGCCGTCTGGCCGAGGTGGAGGCCGAACTGCCGCCCATCAGTCAGCAGCGGGAAGCCGCCGCCAGCGAGTTGGCTGCCGCTACTGAAGAATTAGCGGCAGCACAGGCTACTTTGAACCAGGCGCGGGAGCAGCTGCAAACGTTCAACGCCAATTTCCAAACGCAGCAGGCGACGATCAACAAATGGCAGTCGGAGCTGCAAAGCTCGCAGCAGGCGCAGCGCAGCACGCAAACGCGCGTGGCCCAGCTGCAAGGGCAGCTCAACCAGATGCGCGAACAGCTGCAAGAGCAAACCGCCACCCAGCCCAGCGGCGACGAAGGCGAACTGGTGAAAATGCAGGCCGAAGTGGAGAAGTTAACGGCCGTTTTCAACACCGCCCAGCAAAAAGTGGAAGAGCAACGCCAGCAGCGCCGCGATTTGCAAAATCAGCGGCAGGAGCTGATCCAGGAGCTGAAAAATTTACGCCGTGATTTGCGCGACCAGGAGCAGCAGCTCAGCCGCCAGCAAAAAGAGCTGGCCCGGCTGGAAGCCCAAACCGAGATGCTGAACCAGATGCGCCAAAAGGAAACGGCCGTTCCCGACACCATCAACGTTTTAGCCAATTTAGCCAGCATTCTCACCATCCCCGCGCAGCACCAGCAAGCGATCGAAGCCGCGCTGCAAACTCGGCTGGGCACGCTGCTGCTGCCCGACGAAGCTGCCCTGTGGCAGCTCATCGGCCAGCGCGACCCGGACGCCGCCCTGGCCGTCGCCGTGGCGGACCAGGTGCAGCCTACCGCCCCACCCGCAATCAACGAGACCGGCGCGATTGGCTGGGCCGATTCGGTCGTTAAGTTTGACAAACAGTTTGCGCCGCTGGTGCAATTGCTGTTGGGTCGGGTTTTGCTGGTGGATGGGGCGAAAACAGCGGTTGCTATCGCAAAATCTCTCCCCACTGGCTGCGTTGCCGCCGCCCCGGACGGCACGGTGGCCCACGCGGGTGGCCTCATCGAGCTGGTCGGCCAATCGGCGCAGGACAGCCTGCTGGCCCGCGAGGAGGCGTGGCGCGAGGCGCAGCAAAAGCTGGCGGCGAAGAAAGAAGAAGTGGCGGGGGTAGAAACGGCCGTTGCCGAGCAGCAAGCCATCATCCAAAGCAAACAAGAAACCGCCGACGAACTGAACAACGAAGAGCAGCGGTTGGGCCGCCTGATGAACGAGGCCAGCCAGCGCGTCAGCCAGGCGCAGCGCGATTTGGACCGGCAAAAGCAGCAGCAGGCATTCATCGAGCGGCAGCAGCAGGCGCAAGCGGAAGCGACGGCCCGGCTGCAAAATCGCATCGAAACGTTGGCCGCCAATGCCGAAAAAGATGAGGCGGAAGTGGTGCGGCTGGAAGCGGCCGTGAGCCACGCCCAGGCGCAGCTAGACAGCCTGCCGGTGGCCGAGGCGCAGCAGCAGCGCGAAAGCCTGCGGCAAAACATCGGCGCGGAACAGACCATTGTAGACGGCCGTCGCGCCGTGGTGGACAGCCGCCGAGCCACGCTCAACCAGTTTGAGCAGCAGCTCACCCGTCTGAAAGAACGCCAAGCGGCCCTGCAAGCGCAGCAGGCGGAGCTGGCCCAAAACAAGCATGAACAAAACCGCGTCGCCCTGCAAGACCAGATGACCGAGCTGGAAGAACAGCTCGCCCCTATGAAGAGCCGTCTGACGGAGTTGCAGGAGGAATTGGGGGATGTGGAGGAGGAAACGGCCGTTACCCAAAAAGAGGCCCACGACCATGAAACCATCTACACCCAGGCCAAAATCGCCTACAGCCAGCAGCAAAGCGCCATCGAGGGGCTGCAAGAGCGCATCAAGGCGGACCTCGGCGTCGTTGCCCTGCATTACGACGACGATCAGTTTGGCCCCAACCCGCTGCCCATCAGCGGCGTGCAGGCGCTGCCCAAAATCAGCGAACTGCCCGACGACATCGAGGAAACGATCCACAACTATCGCGGGCAAATGCAGCGCATGGGGGCGATCAACCCCGACGCGCCCGAAGAGTACCAGGAAACCCAGGACCGCCACGACTTCCTCACCGAGCAGCTGGATGACTTGAACGAAACGGAGGAACGGCTGCGCAAGGTGATCGAGGAGCTGGACGAGCTGACCAGCCGCGCCTTTGCCGAAACGGTAGACAAAGTAAACGCCGTCTTTGGCGAGACGTTTACCCAGCTTTTTGGCGGCGGCGCAGGCCGTCTGGTGCTCACCGACCCCGACGACCTGACGATTAGCGGCGTGGACATTATCGCCCGGCTGCCCAACCGGCGCGAGCAAGGCCTGGGCCTGCTCTCCGGCGGCGAGCGGTCGCTTACGGCCGCCGCGCTCATCTTCTCGCTGCTCAAAGTTTCCCCCACCCCGTTTTGCATCATGGATGAGGTGGATGCGGCCCTGGACGAAGCCAATATCAATCGCTTCCGCGAGCAGCTGCGCGAGCTGGCGCTGGGCACGCAGTTCATCGTCATCACCCACAACCGGGGCACGGTGCAGGCGGCGCAAACCATCTACGGCATCAGCATGGGCTCCGACAGCGCCAGCCAGGCCATCTCCATCAAGCCAGAGGAGTACATTAAGCAGCCGGAGTTGTTGTGAGGGGGTGAAGGGGTGACAAGGTGAGGGGGTGAACGGCCTAACTCCAATGCACAAAATCAGCTAGGTAATTTTGTCCTGGATCTGAAACATTGAATTGAAATAACACAATAGAACATTTATACTGAGCAAAGTCTATCCGTCGCAAGAATGCTTTAGCAAAGCATCTAACATTTTTCACAAGGAAAGCGATATGCCAGAAGAAACCAAGCAATGTCCATATTGTGCCGAAACCATAAAAGCCAAAGCCCTCGTTTGCCGCTTTTGTGGACGTGACCTACCAGAATCGTCCCCTAGTTATCTGCCTTCTGAGCCAGAATCTTTGCGATCTGAAGAAAAACCCAAGAAAAAGAAGAGCAGGCGTTTATTAATTGCAATTTTGGGTGGAATATTATTGGCATGTTGTGGCTTATTTGCCTTATTAAGCCCTTCTGAAGATACACCTTCTTCTGAAATTGAATCGACAGAGAATGTGGGTCAAGAAACTAGCGAAGATAACAATGAGTCAATCAGTCAAGTACCTACAGATACTCCACAGCCTACCGAAACACCAACTCCAAAACTGCAAGTAGAACTCGTTAGCGCCACAGATTATCAATCCGATGGCAACCTTGTTATTTATGGGGAAGTATTTAATAGCGGCGATCTACCAGCAAAAGAACCGGATGTTAGGGTCACACTTTATGACGAAGCGGGAAGTGTTCTTGTAACAGAAAGCTCTTTTGTAGATCTCCCGTTGGCATTGTCTCTTTGGTTTACAGGAGTTCTATATCCAGGTGAAAAAGCTCCATTTACTATCTTAGTCAATGATCCTGGGGAATGGACAAGTTATGACATCGACCTTGTTTACGAAGAAGCGAACAGAAGGGATTTTGAAGAACATTGCCGCGAGTTCCTTGTATCCAATGACAGCGGTAGAGCAATAGATGACTTGCTCTATAACTATCGGGTAAGCGGAGAAATCAAAAACACTGGAGAGAAAGAATGTGGTCCTGTTCGATTTTCAGTAACTCTATATGATGTTCAAGGGAATGTAGTCGGCGTAAATACTTACATGTCTGATGTTGATCCATTCGCTCCGCAAGAAGAATATCCATTTTCAGTGGAGATATTTGCCCGTGGAGACGTTGATTCTTATGCTATTCTTACAAGGGCCATCGAAAAATAATTTCATTTACCGCAAGCTGCGGCACGGCATCTCACCGCGCCGCTTGTTTTTCCTTTCACCAAAAATCAGCTTGCCTCAAGTGCCAGGCACAAGGCAGCAGCTTCTTCAATTACCAGGTTCGTTCGCCCTGTGCCTGGCACTTCTGCTAAAAACCCCTCTTGCCAACCACCCATTTACAGTTTACACTCTATTCAGCTAAATATTTTAGCTAATGGAGGTGAACATGCAACCAAAAACTGTCAGCGCTACGGATGCTAAAAATCGTTTTGGTGGCGTTTTACGTGAAGTGAACCAAACCGATGAACCGATTGTGGTCGAGCGAGACGGCAAGCCCGTAGCGGTTATTCTGAGCATGGAGGCTTATGAACGGCTGCTGCCCAAGGAACGGCCGTTAACCCTCAAAGAATCTCAAGCGCCCTATGCTTTTGGTCTGTGGGCTAATCGGGATGATATTGATGAGGAATGGTTGGCAAACGGCCGTTCCCGCTGGGAAAGCAGCTGGCGCGATGAGTGATCTCACCTACCTCTTCGACACCAACGCCCTCATTGACATCTATCGTGGCCGCCAGCGCATCAAACCCACTTTCGACCAGCTCATTGCAGGCGACATTCGCGGCTGCATCTCCGTCATCACCGAAGCAGAGTTATGGCGCGGTCTGCGTCCCGGCGAACTGGACACGCACAACGCCCTCATCGATCAGTTTACCGTGCTTCCGCTCAACTCCGACGTGGCCCGGCTGGCGGGCAGCTGGATGGCCCAATTTGATAACGCCGGACTCGGCTGGATGGACGCCTTCATTGCCGCCTCTGCCAAACTAACAAACATGCCCCTCCTCACACGCGACAATCGCTTGGCAACTCTCTTGAACAAAGAGGTCGTTTTTGTCGTCTATGATTGAACATTTTACAGCTTGTCATTTTGAGCGGAGCGAAAAATCTCACTACCCTTCGGTTAGCAAAACGCTACTCGTTGCCGAATTATTTACAGGTGAAACCTCTTGGGATGCTTCGGGGGACCTCAGCATGACAATTGAGGATTTTGTCGCTTTGTGTTTATCCCCTTCCTGACTAACTTGCCAACTGCTGCTTGTACGCTTTCACGGTAGCGTCTTGCTCGCCCAGCAAGGCAAACAAGCCCGTCATCACCGGGCGGGCAACCGCGTTTCCGCCCCTATTCATCTCCATCAGCAAGCCATACATCGCCCCGGCGTACTCCCGCTTTTGGATCATGTTGGCAATATTGACATTGCTGCCGGTTAAACGGCCGTCTGCCACATCCACCAAAAACTGCGCCAACGGTCGTATCTGCTCCGCCTCGCCGGTATCGCTGGTGGGCAGGTGGCGCAGCGCCTCGCGTCCGTTGCCCTGACGCAGCAGCTCTTTGGCTTTTTGCAGGCGGGCTTGTGGGGTGTTGGGAACGCTTGCACTGAGCGGAGTCGAAGTGGCCGTTGGCGGTTTCGGCTGCGACGGCGCGGCGTTGGGCATTTGGGTCAGCACCCGCTGCAAAAATTGGCGCACGTTTGGCTCTGGCTGCGCCCCCACAAACTCATCCACGACACGGCCGTTGACAAACGCTTTCACCGCCGGAATGCCGCGCACGTTAAACTGCATGGCTAACTGTTGGTTTTGGTCGCTGTTGATTTTGGCCAGACGGAAACGGCCGTTGTGCTCATTGGCCAATCGTTCCAGCACTGGTCCCAACATGCGGCACGGCCCGCACCACGGTGCCCAAAAATCCACAATCACCGGCCGCTGATGCGACTGCTGAATCACTTCCGCCTGAAAATTGGCCTGGTTCACATCTAAAATAGTTGCGCTCATCTACTTTTCCTCAGGTTATATTTTTTTACCGCAAAGGCGCAGAGGGCGTGGAGGAAAAAGAATATCTTTGCGTTCTTTGCGTCTTTGCGGTTTGTTCTTTAAGTACAAAGTTGGTCTGTAAACGGCCGTAGTTTACCCGCCAAATATAAACATTAGGTCAAAATCGCTAAAGCCTCATTTTTTGTACACCTTGGCTCTGACATCAAGATGCCGCTTGGCCGCTACATTTTGAGCCAGATACGTTAAAATGGATTCACACTCTAATCCTGAAAAACAACAAACAATTGAAGGAAAATTCCAGAATGAGCGAAGAAAAACAGCAAACATTTAATGCAGAACTACAAAAGGAAGGTAGCTTCACCTTCGTTTCACTTCCCTTCTCACCGCGAGAGGCTTGGGGGGCACAACCTCGCTACCGCGTTGCTGGAACTATCAATGAGCATCCTGTACGAGGCACTTTGGGGGCATTGGGACAAGATTATTTTCTGCGGTTAAGCGCGGCCTGGCTCCGGGGCAGTGGCATCCAGGTTGGCGACACCGTCATCGTCAAATTGTCCCTGGAGACACGTCAGGAAACAATTTAGCCTAAGCTGCTGATTTGGAGGTTTCTTAACCAAGATGGGTCACCGTTACAAATGGTTTACAGCCGCTTCTTGTGCCCTTTACACCCATTACCTATAATCTCATTATGAGCTTTGAACCAGGTTCCATCGTCGGCAATTACCGGATAGAAGAAAAACTCGGCCAGGGCGGCATGGCCACCGTCTACAAGGCGCACCACGAGCGGCTAGACCGCCCGGTTGCCGTGAAGGTACTGCACGCCATTTTCAAGGATGATGACACCTTCCTGCGCCGCTTTACCCGCGAGGCGCAGGTGGTCGCCCGGCTGGAACACCCCAACATCGTGCCCGTCTACGATTTTGCCGAGCATGAGGGCTACCCCTACCTGGTAATGCGCTTCGTGCAGGGGCAAACGCTCAAGGAAAAGCTCAGCCAGGGCACGCTTTCCACCAAGGAGATGCTGCACGTCGCCAGCCGCGTCGCCGATGGGCTGGACCACGCCCACAAGCAAGGTGTGCTGCACCGGGACATCAAGCCATCCAATATTTTACTCACCAAAGGTGGCGGGGGTTTTATTGCCGATTTTGGCCTGGCGCGGATTACCCAATCGGGCGAATCCACCATGTCGCAGGATATGATCATGGGCACACCACAATACATTTCACCGGAACAGGCCAAAGGCAACATGGATTTAGACGGCCGTACCGACATCTACTCCTTTGGCATTGTGGTGTATGAAATGGTCACCGGGCGCGTGCCGTTTGCCTCGGACACCGGCTATTCCGTCATTCATTCCCAAATTTTCGACCCGCCACCGCTGCCCAGCAGCCTCAATGACAAAATCAGCCCGGCGCTGGAACTGGTGCTGCTCAAAGTGCTCAGTAAAGAGCCAGCCGACCGATATGCCACCGCTGGTGAATTTGTGGCGGCGTTCAAAACGGCGCTGGAGGATGCCCCCAGCAAAATTGGCCCGGCCGGTTCGCTTGTTTTGCCAGACAGCACAGAGAAAAAGACCCAGCCGGTGGCAACGGCCGTTCTCTCCCCCAAAGAAGCGCCTCCAGCCCCGCCCAATTCGGAAGATGACGCCACAATCCTCGAAGCCCCTACCACCCCAAAAGAGCCAAAACGGAAACGGCCGTTTGTCCTCGTCGGCATCGGCGTCATTTTGGGCATGTGCCTCCTGTCTGCTCTCATTTTTATGGTCATCCGCAACCGGGAATTGCCAGACGAAGGGGATAATCCAGCGGAAGCGGCCGTTGCCCAACCCCAAGACACGCCGCCAGATGAAAACATCCCCCAACCAGCCGAGAATGAACCACTTCCCTCGGAACCTGGCGAGTTTGACCTGCCCGTCGTCATCCGCCCCATTGAAGAGCTGCTGCCGCTTTACGAAGCGAACCCCGAAAACAATGTGGTTGCCGCCGAACTTGCCGCCGCCTTCATCCGCGATCATCAGGATGAACAGGCCCGCGAGATTGTGCGGGAGATGGTTAGCCGCCTGCGCGTGCCTGCTGGGCTAAACCTGCTGGCTGGGCGGCTGATGGAGCAAAAGCAGTATGAACTGGCCATCGTCGTACTGGAAGAGGGCTTGGCCCGCTTCCGGCTGGATTTTGAAGTTCAGCAAACGTTGATGATGGCCTACCTGCTCAACGACACCTCTGGCCGCCGCGTGGAAGAGTATGTTGCCCTGCTGCGTGAAGATGATCACCACCCCACCACCATCGCCATCGGCGAGGCCTACATTTTGTATGATGACGGCCGTTCCCGCCTGGCGCTCCCCCTCCTGCAAAGCCCGGAAGCATTTGACGACGGCCGTTTCGCGTCTGATCTCTTCTTTGTTAAAGGGCTGATCCTGCGAAATTTGAACCAGCCAGACGAAGCGCTGGGCACGTTTGAAGAAGCGTTCCAGCACGAGCCACCCCTCTGGCTAGCTACCCTAATCGAAGAAAACATCGTAGAATTACGGCCGTAAAAAATTGGAGATTAGAGATTGGAGACTGGAGATTTATGCTCCACAAATCTCCAATCTCTAATCTCCAGTCTCTAAAAAATCAAACAATTCCCCTAATTTTTTGAAGGAGTGTCATGCGTACCCCAATTATTGCTGGAAACTGGAAAATGAATAAAACGGCCGTAGAAGCAGTCGAATTTGTCCGTGAAATCCGCCACGGCCTCAGCCAAATCAAAGGCGTAGACAAAGTTGTTTGCCCACCATTCATCGCCCTGCCCGGCGTCGCCGACGCCCTGCGCGCCACCGATATCGGCGTGGGCGCCCAAAACATGCACTTTGCCGAAAGCGGGGCCTACACCGGCGAATGTGCCCCCAATATGCTCACCCCATTCTGCTCCTACGTCATCATCGGCCACTCCGAGCGGCGCGAATATTTCAACGAAACCGACGAAGGCGTCAACAAAAAAGCCAAAGCCGCCCTGGCCCACGGCCTCACCCCCATCATCTGCGTGGGTGAAACGCTGGCCCAAAACGAAGCGGGTGAAACCCAGGCGTTCGTCAGCGGGCAGGTGCGCGCCGCGCTGGCTGGCCTGACGGCTGAACAAGTGGCGGGCCTCATCATCGCCTACGAACCGATTTGGGCCATCGGCACCGGTAAATCTGCCAGCGCCGCCCAGGCGGGCAGCATCATCGGCCTCAGCGTGCGCGGCCCCATCGCCGATATGTTTGCCGAAGAAACGGCCCAAAAAGTGCGCATCCAGTACGGCGGCAGCGTCAACGAGAACAACATCGCCGAATACATGGCCCAACCAGACATTGACGGCGCGCTCGTCGGCGGGGCCAGCCTCAAGGCCAGCTTTGTGGAACTGGTCAAAAACGCCGTTTAATAACTTGTCATTCTGAATGGAGCGCAGCGAAATGAAGAATCCCATCCAACATGGCTAAATATCAACTTCATATTTTTGCTTTAGGCGTAAAACCGTTGGGATTCTTCGCTGCGCTCAGAATGACAACCGGCAGGAAATCTTTATGAGCAGTGCCATCATGCCTCTCTTTTGGGTCGCTTTTGCCCTCATTATCCTGCTCATCATGCAGCGCTGGATTCATACCCACCTGCATGGCATCTCCCTGCTGCTGATGGGTAAGCCTGAACGCGCCATCATTTTATATGCGATTGTCTTATTGCCCGGCGTCTTTTTGCATGAGCTAAGCCACTGGTTAGCCGCCACTTTTTTAGGCGTGCGCACCGGCAGCTTTTCCATCATTCCCAAAATGCAGCCAGATGGCACGGTGCAGCTCGGTTACGTGGAGTATTACAAAGGCAGCACCCTGGGGCCAATTCGTGAAAGCATTATTGGGGGCGCACCGTTGATCATGGGAACGGCCGTTATCCTGCTCATTGGCTTCCGTGTGTTTAGCGTCACCCAACTGACCGCCGCCTTCCAATCTGGCGAGCTAGACGCCCTGATTACAGCCTTGGAGCAAGTGTACCAAACGCCCGACTTCCTGCTGTGGCTCTACCTGCTGTTTGCCATCGCCAACGGCATGATGCCCAGCCGCTCCGACCGCCGCGCCTGGCCCGCCTTCTTGCTCACCCTGTTTGTCACCCTCGTCATCTTGGCGCTGCTCGGCTGGACTGGCGTCATCATAGACAATCTGGCTGGCCCGGCCGCCACTGTGTTGGGCTATCTGGGGTTGGCGCTCTCGATGGCCATTGGCGTCAACGTGCTGTTTATGGCCCTCATCGCCGGGTTCGAGGGGATGGCTGGCCGCGCCAAGGGCGTTTCCGTCGTCTACGGCCCTACCGATTCCGCCTAAACGCTTCCCACGCACATGATTTCCGTTCTCATAACCGCCTACCGCGAAGCCGCCACGATTGGCCCAGCCCTGGATGCTTTTTTGGCTCAATTACCGCCCGAAAGCGAAATTCTGGTCGTGTGCCCCGATGCAGAGACAACGGCCGTAATCCACCAGTACGCCACCCAATTCCCCCAGGTAAAACACGTGCCAGAGCCAGACCGTCGCGGCAAGCCCGCCGCGCTGAACCTGGGCCTGCAAGCTGTTCGGGGCGATATTGTGGTGTTTAGCGATGGAGATGTGCGCATTGGCGAGCAGGCGGTGGCTCCGCTGCTGGCTCCGTTTGCGGCTGAAAAGGTAGGGGCGGTGACCGGACGGCCGTTTTCCAACAGCCATCGCAGCACCAAACTCGGCTACTGGTCGCACGTTTTGGTGAAAGGGGCGCACCAAACCCGTCTGGCCCGCGATGCGGCAGGCGACTTTCTGCTCTGCTCCGGCTACCTGTTTGCCGCCCGCCGCGGCCTCATCCCCCCCATCCCGGAAGATGCGCTGGCGGAAGATGCGGTCATCTCCCACCGCATCGCTGAGCAAGGGTACCAGATTCGCTATGCGCCAGACGCCGATGTGTCTGTGAAATATCCCACCACTTACGCCGACTGGCTGCGGCAAAAGGTGCGCTCCGCTGGTGGCTACGCGCAAGCGTATGTGCGCAATTCCCCCTACTCCATGCGCTCCGCCAAACTGGAAGCGCAGCAAGGCACCCGCCTCGCTCTCCAATTTGCCCGCTCCCCCCGCGAACTATGGTGGACGCTGCTGCTGTTTGCGGCGCGGCTGCATTTGTGGGCACTGGTTTTTTGGCAGGTACGGGTGAAGAAACGGCCGTTAACCACCCTCTGGCAGCGCGTCGAAACCACCAAATAAATCCACAGATTTCACAGATGACACAGATTTTTATCCGCGTCATCCGCGTTCATCCGCGTCATCCGCGTTCATCCGCGTCATCCGCGTTCATCCGCGTCCAATTAGGGGATTAGTCGCAGCGTCACAATCTGGAATGGTTTGACATAAAGTTTGATTTCAGAGCCGTTCGTTTCAACCGTTTCCAGCGTTTCTTCCAGCAAATTGCATAGATGCGCCTCGGCCACGGGGAAGCGGGTGGTGAACGTCTGCCAGCCGCGCTGCCGGTTGCACTCGTAGCCGCGCACGATGAGGCCGCGGCCATCTTCCGCCTGCTTGATGGTTTCCACGATGAAGTTGGCTGGCGTTTGGATGAGGGACGGAGACGGCCGTTCCACCCCACCCGTTCCCTCTACCACCAGCTGCGGATCGTTGAACGCATACGCCAATTGGGCAATCTCCGCCGGGTTGACCACGCTGCCCGCGTTTACGTGCGGATAGAGCGCGTAGGCAAACTGGTGCCGCCCCTGGTCCGCTTCCGGGTCCGGGCTGGTGGGCGCGCGTAGCAGCGAGAGGCGCATGACGTTGTTGTGAATGTCGTGACCATACTTGCAATCGTTGAGCAGCGCCACGCCGTAACCACCCTCGCTGAGATCGACCCACTTTTGAGCGGCCGTTTCAAACCGCGCCCAATCCCAGGAACTGTTACGATGCGTCGGCCGCTGCACGCTGCCCCACTGAATTTCGTAAGTGGCCACCGGCGACAGCACCTCGACCGGGAACGCCGTCTTGAGCAAGATGTGCCGCTCCTGCCAATCGATCGTCGTGTCGAAGCGCAGCAGCGGGCTGTTGTAGCTGAGCGAAATGTGCTGCGTAAATTCGCTGCTTAAAATGCGCCTGCGAATCGCCAGCGTCGCCCGCAGCGGCCCGGCCTCGATCACCTCCACGCGGGTGGCGGGTTCAGCCAGGTACAGCTTGTCGTCATAAAAAATATCAATATCCCAGGCGTCCCAATTCAGCGGGCGGTCCACAAACGCCTGGAACTGGTTGGCGATGCTGCCCGGCGGCAGTACGTCCCGCCGCTGTACTTTGTCGTAAATGCGGCAGATGTCGCCCGCCGCGTTAAGCTCCACGCGCAAGTACGCATTTTCCAGCAGCGTGGGCGTGGCGTTGAGCGTATTTTCAGATTGGGCTGGCTGGCCGTTGCTGAAGGTAAACGGCCGTATCGCCAACGCATCTATTGCCACCCCACCCAACAACGTCCCGTCCTCAACTTCCTGGGTCAAAACGCCAGCCAACTGCTGACCTTCTGGCACTTTCCCCGCCCAAAAAGCCAAATCATCGCGGGCAAAACCAGTCGGGTTGATGAGCAGCAAATCGCCGCCGCTGTGCTGCTGGATTGTTTGGAGGGCTGTGTGGGAAACGGCCGTTGCCATCGCCCGAATCTCCGCATAATCCTGCGCCGACTCTTCGTACACCTGGTGAATGCTGCTGCCGGGAATGATGTCGTGGAACTGCTGCAAACATTGCCGCTGCCACGCCTGCCGCAGCGTTTCGTGCGGATAGGCAAACGCACCATCCAGCAGCGCCGCCTGCGCCGCCAAAAATTCCGCATCGTGCAGCAAAAATTCGCTTTTGCGATGGTCTCGCTTGTTCCGGCTTTGGGTGGTATACGTGCCGCGATGAATCTCCAGATACAGCTCCGCGTTCCAGGTAGGCAGTTCTGCCCCGCTTTCCGCCTCCAGCCGCCGGAAGAAATCAATCACCTTGCCCTGCTGCACGCGCGGCAAGCCGGGGAAATCGGCCAGCCACTGCGCATTCTCGTTCATTTCGCGGGTTGGCCCGCCGCCGCCGTCGCCGTAACCATAGCTCATCAGCAGCACGTTTTGCGACTCTTTCTGCTGCAACTTGGTCCACGATCCCAGCGCGGTGAACGCCCGCAAATCGGCGTTGTAGGTGGCCGAGCTGAGCAAATCTTGCGGGCCGGGCTTATCGCTGCGCCAGGGCGTGGTGGGGCTGGTGCTGAAATGGGTCAGCACTTGCGTACCGTCAATGCCCTGCCACCAAAACGAATCGTACGGCATTTTATTCACCTGGTTCCAGCCAATTTTGATGGTGAAAAAGTAGTCCAGCCCAGCCAGTTTGATGAGCTGCGGCAGGCTCCAGGCGTAGCCAAACACGTCCGGCAGCCAGAGCAAGGGCGATTCAGCCTCCGCGCCAAAATGCTCGCGGAAGAAGCTGCGGCCCAGCAAAAATTGGCGCGCCAGCGATTCTGGCCCGGTGATGTTGCAATCTGCCTCCACCCACATGCCGCCGATCGGTTCCCAACGGCCGTTTGCCACCTGCGCCTTCATCGCTTCAAACAAATCTGGATAATCCTGCCGCACGTAATCGTAAAGCTGGGGCTGGCTTTGGGTGAAATGGTAGTTGGGAAATTGCTCCATCAGGCGCAGCACGTTGGTAAAGGTGCGGCCCGCCTTGCGCCGCGTCTCGGCCAGCGGCCATAGCCAGGCGACGTCGATGTGGGCGTGCCCGGCGGCAATCAGGTCGGCATCCAGCGAGGCTCCGGCGGCGGCAATGCCCTCACGCAAGCTGGCCAGCGCTTCCGGCACGCTGTCGTAAAAAGCATCGCCAAACGGTTCGCGTAAATCGAGCCGTTGGTAAGCGGCGTCCAGCGCGTTGAGCAGGCGCGTTTGGGCGGGATGGTTTTTGTCGAGCAGTTCGGCCGTTTCCAGCGCCGTGCGTGAGCCAATCACAAACTCCCGCGTAGGGGCATCAATCTGCACCACGGCGCAGTCGCGCAAAAAGAGCTGCTTGCCCGCTTCATACCCAATCGTGCCCGTCCAGCCCCAGAGCAGGATTTGATGGGAACGGCCGTCCTGCAATTCCGGCGTCAGCAAAACTTCCTGGTGATGCCGATCCACCGCCGCGTACGGTTCGCCGTCCAGGTAAAGCAGCGCTTCAGGATGGCTGAACTGGCCTGCATCCCCCAGCGGTAAATGCAGCGCGATGGGCGCGTCGTCGGCGAAATTTGCGGGCACAGCAAAGCTGCCGCGCATCACAAAATTGATGTTGGCTCCGCCCCAGTAAGCGCGGGGAGCCAGTTCCCGCCACGCGCCATCATCAAAATGGGGATCGAGCAGCGCGGAGTCAAAATCGCGCCTTTCCTGGTAGCGAAATGGCGACAGCGCCGCCTGTTGGCGATACACCAGCGTTTCCACAATTTTCTGGTAACGGCCGATTTTCTGTTGGGTAAAACGAATGGCATGCTTCATAAGATGTGAACTCCAGAAAGTAAGTGGCAAAAGCAAAATCGGCTCCCCGACCAATTTTACCGTGCTTTCTATGCACGAACATGATCAGGGAGCCGATTTCAGGTTGTCCCAAACCTTCTTGGGGTTTTGTGGCTAACTAAACTTTAGGGCTTTGTCACCAAGGGCAAGTAAATCAAGTATTGCGCCGTGGTTGGCGGCTGCGGATCGTTGTCGATGATAGTGCCAATGCCCTGGGTCACACCAAGTGTGGCATTCACCGGCTGGCTCAACTTCACGGCAAATGTCTCTGTTTGTTCTGCCAGCAAATCGCTCAGAATGGTGATAGTCACCGTTTTGCTGATTTGGCCCGGTGTAAAAGTGAGTGTACCCGATTTGGCCGTGTAATCTCGCCCGGCAACGGCCGTTTGGTCCGCTGTGGCATAGTTAACCGTGATGATTTTGCTACTTGCCGCGGAAAGGGAAATGGTAAACTGCATTGTTTTTGGTGGGCCATCGCCTTCAACAACAGAAAGGTTGTTAATGGATAGCTTGGGCAGCGGATCATTATCCTGAATGGTGCCAATACCCTGGGCTTTGCTCAAGGTGCTATTTTGCGGATTGCTCAGGTTCACCATAAAGGTTTCGTTCTCTTCGTCCAGCAAATCACCCAACACGTTGACTGTTATTGTTTTACTGGTTTGGCCCGGCGTAAAGATTAGCGTGCCAGAAACGGCCGTATAATCCCCACCTGCCACAGCACTGCCATTGGCTGTAGCATAATTTACCTGCATAGTTTTGCCACTTGGCGCAGAGGCGGTGACGGTAAAGTTGGCGTTTTTACTGCCGCTGTCCCCTTCAACTACCGTGATATCGTTGATAGACAGGCTGGGTGCAGCATCATTGTCAACAATGGTGCCAAGAGCCTGGCCATCGGCCAGATACGCATTTGTGGGGCTGTCCAGCGTGATCAGGAATGTTTCATCCTCTTCATCCAGCAGATCGCCCACAATAGGAACTGCGATCGTTTTGGTCAGGTCGCCAGGGCTGAAAGTGAGTGTGCCAGCAACGGCCGTATAATCCAACCCGGCAACGGCAGTTTGATTGCTGCTGGCATAAGCCACGGTCACGGTAACCGGCGCGGCAAAGTCGAGCGTTACCGAGAAATTGGCCAGGAGGGAGCCGCTGTTGCCTTCGGTAACCGTCACATCATTGATGCGCATGGGAATGCCGTATTCAAACGCGCCGATATCACAAGTGACAATACCATCCAACTTGCCATCTAACGGCCGTGGGCGGCCGTGCTGGTCGGTGGCCGGGCAATCCAGCGGATCGCCTGCGTCAATGGCCGGGCTTGTCGCTTCCAATGGATAAATGTAGGTTGAGCCGCTGTACAGTGTAAGCGATGCCAACTGCGGATTCACGCCTGTCAGATTGCCAGACAGGTTGCCGGTGAGCGTGCAGCCAGCTGTGTCTTGCACCAGGTTGTAGCCATTGCTGGTTACAGTGCCGCTGCAATCGGGATTTGTGGCGACATTCCCCGCCAGCAAGCTATTGTGCAAGTTAACGACGGCGCTGTTGTTGAACAGTCCACCACCAGTAACGGCCGTATTTTGGCTAACCGTCGCGTTATTCAAGGTCACCGTGCCCAATTCAGACCAGATGCCGCCGCCACTGTTTTGCGCCTGGTTGCGGCCGAGGGTGGCATTGGTCACCAGCGCATTGCCCCGCAGAAGTAAACCACCGCCGTTGAGCGAGGCAGTGTTGCTGAAAACGGCCGTTTGCGCCAGATTCAACGAGGCCAACGAACTCAGGTACAAACCGCCACC
Organism: Ardenticatenaceae bacterium; assembly: GCA_020634455.1. Lineage (GTDB taxonomy): Bacteria > Chloroflexota > Anaerolineae > Promineifilales > Promineifilaceae > Leptofilum. Next base: position 1,727,174 of record JACKBQ010000002.1, read on the forward strand.
TTCGACCGCCGCATTGTTGCCTAACTGCAAATTGGTAATTGCCATCACAGATTGCTCGCCAAAAATGCCGCCACCTTTGGCCCCAGCCTGGTTATTGATCACCTGGCCACCGCTAATGGTGAGCGTGCCAAAGCGGATATTGATGCCACCGCCATCGGCAACGGCCGTGTTTTGTTGAATCACGCCGCCGTTCAGCACCATGCTGCCCTGAAAACCGTACACGCCGCCGCCGCCAAAATCGGTTGCCGTGGCGCTGTTTTGGGTGATTTCGCCTCCATTTTGCGTCAGCAATGCCTCTGGAAAGGCCAGGTAAACGCCACCGCCAAACTCTGCCTGGTTTTGTTTAATGATGCCGCCGTTCAGGTAAATCTTGCCGTTGGCCGACTGAATGCCGCCGCCACGCTTGCCGATGTTGGCAGAAATCTGGCCGCCGTTCACATTCACAGTTCCCTGAGCCACATAAACACCGCCACCACCAGTTTCCAAGGCGGTACCGTTGTTTTGCTGCACCACACCCGCATTCAAGGTAAATTCTGCTCCAGGCAAGTTCACGTACACACCGCCGCCCGTGGCCGCGCTGTTATTTTCGATAACACCACCTAACTGAACCAGGGAGCCGCTCATGTTGTAAATACCACCACCTCCAATAACGGCCGTATTCTGGCGAATGCCACCGCTGGTCAAGGTAACGGTTCCAGGGGTACTCATGTAAATGCCCCCGCCATTGTTGCTGGCCGCATTGCCTTCAATGACACTGTTTACCAAATTGATGTTTCCACCAAAAACGGCCATGCCCCCGCCATCCGCCGCCTTGCCGTTGGTGATCAACAGATTCCTGAGTGTTACATTTACGTTGCCCGTTATCTGAAAAACACGCGAGGTGGCATTGCCATCCAGCCGGGACACGCCTGAGCCACCAACCAGCGTCACAGATTTTGACACCACGATTTCCCCCAGCGTCAGCACGTAGCTACCGGATGGAATGTTGATGATGTCGTTAGAAACGGCCGTTGCCACCGCATCGCGCAACGAACAATCCCCGTCATTGCAACTGCCGTCATTTTCATCCAGCGTCGTCGTTACAGTAACGGTTGCAGCGCGGGCCACAGGTGCTGATGTCGCAAACAATACCAATCCACCTAAAAAGAGGATTAGTCCAACAACGAGTCGAGAACTATTCAATTTTCCGTTCATTTTACGATGAGCTCCACTCATCCCGTGAAAACCAGCTGATGAGAATATCTGTTTTTCAGAACAAAATAATCGTACTGACACACGCTTACGAACTTGCTCTGAAGCAACCTGTACTCCAATCCACACCGCTTAAGAAATTTACGGTGTAGTACAATTTTCCCAAACGCTGCTTAAGGAAATAGTTACATGCGAGACCAACTTTTTTTGCAAAAGCAACCTTGCCACGTAAAGAGATCGCTGGATAATGACCCAGCTTATTGTTTGTTTTTGTGGCAATGTCAAAAATAGGGAACTGATAAACACAGGTTTACACGGATTGGCTCAAAAATCAGTGTGAATCCGTGAAAATCAGTGTCCAATTCCAGAAAAACGGATTTATACCGAACAATGAATTTTGCGGAACAAGTAACGGCAGTTATCACTCAACAAGCCCACAATAGTGAGTTTTCTGGCGTTCGTGGCCATCTGGCAAGATGTGTACGGCATTTAACTTTTAAGAGGCACCCTTATGGATCAATTAGACAATGACATCAGTTTCGAAAATCGTTTGCAGGCGCTGCGTATGGCTGTGGAAGCCGGAAATCTCACCGCTGCCCGTGCCCTGCTGGAACACTTTCAGGCGCCAGACCAGGCAGAATTGCTTGAGGAACTGCCAACAGATGAGCAAGTAAAGCTGCTACCTCAATTCCCGCCAGAGGATTCAGCCGACATCCTGGCCGAAATGGATGAGGCGTGGGCGGCAGAGCTGGTGACTGCGCTGCCCACCGCCACTGCCATTCGCATCATCGAGGAGATGGAGCCGGATGAAGCCGCCGACCTGTTAGGCGAACTGGAGCCAGATCAGGCGACCACCTTCCTGGACAGGCTAAAGGATGCCGACGCGGAAGAAATTCGCCCGCTGCTGCTGCATGCGGACGACAGCGCCGGTGGGTTGATGACGCCGGAATTTCTGGCGCTGCGCCGCCGCACCACAGCCGCGGATGCGCTGGCTTCGGTGCGCTCCTGGCAGCCCAAATCAGACACATTGTCTGACCTGTTTGTGATTGATCGGGACGGCCGTTTATGCGGCGTCGTCTCGCTACGCCAGCTAGTCATTGCTGAACCGTCTGATTTGGTGAGCGATTTGATGGACCCGGAGCCGGTTTGGGTGGCTGTGGGTACAGACCAGGAAACGGCCGCCCGCCTGATGGCCCGCTACAGCCTGCTGGTGCTGCCGGTTGTCAATGGTCAGCACAAGCTCATTGGCGTCATCACCATTGACGATGTGGTGGACGTTTTGGAAGAGGAAGCCACGGAAGATATTCAGCGGTTGGGTGGTGCGCAGCCTTTGGAACGGCCGTATCTGGACACCTCCACCTTTATTATCGCCCGCAAGCGCATCGGCTGGCTGTTGCTGCTTTTCCTCACAGAAAGCCTCACCGGCAGCGTGCTGCGCATTTTCGAGAGTGAACTCCAGGCAGTTGTCGCTCTCTCCTTTTTTATTCCGCTGCTCATCGGCACGGGCGGTAATGCGGGGTCACAAACCACCAGCACCATTATTCGTGCCCTGGCGGTGGGGGACGTGCGCAAGCGGGATGCGTTGATCACGTTTTGGCATGAACTGCGCATTGGCATCATGCTGGCGGTGGTAATGTCTGCCATTGCCTATGGCCGGGCGCTGCTTTGGGGCACAACACCGGCATTGGCAACGGCCGTTTCCCTTTCCATCCTGGCCATTGTTATTTGGGCCAACAGCCTGGGAGCCTTGCTGCCGCTGGCGGCCAGCGCCCTTAAAATTGACCCCACCGTTGTCTCTGGGCCAGCCATGAGCACCCTGGTAGACGCAACTGGATTGTTCATTTACTTCACCATTGCCAGACTGGTCATTGGCCTTTAAGCTATTAAGAGTAATGAGAAACCAACCCCTGGGAGGTTTTGCGCTTAACAGAGGTCATTTTTAGAACCTCCCGGAGGTTTTTTAGAGAAAATTGCGCAGCATCTGACTGATTTTTTTTCTCAGCAAAGACTCATTTTGGGATGCTACGGTTCGTGGTGGATTATGTACAATGCGAAGGTTATTTTGAAAGGCCAAACGTCCCGAGGCGTTTGGTCTTGTTATTTTAAGGAGATATCCTAACATGGCGACTGCCAACCAATCTTTTTCACAAATTCTATTGGGACGGCCGTTAGAAACGGCCGCTGCCCCTCATCAAGCCATTGGCAAAGTACCTGCCCTGGCCGTATTTGCTTCCGATGCACTTTCTTCTGTCGCTTACGCCACCGAAGAAATTCTGGTCATTTTAGCCCTGGCTGGAGCGGCTTACTTTACGCTCTCCATTCCCATCGCCATTGCCATTTCTGTCCTGCTCATTGTCCTGACCATCTCTTACCGACAAACCATCTTTGCTTATCCCGGTGGTGGTGGTGCCTACATCGTCGCCCGTGACAACCTGGGCGAACTGCCTGCCCAAACGGCTGGCGCAGCCCTGCTCACCGACTATATCCTGACCGTGGCCGTCTCCATTTCCTCTGGCGTGGCCCAGATCACCTCCGCTTTCCCCACGCTGTACCCCTACCGGGTGGAAGTGGCCATCGGCCTCATCCTGTTCATGACTGTCATCAATCTGCGTGGCGTCAAAGAATCGAGCAGTGCCTTTGCCGTGCCCACCTACTTCTTTTTAGGCATGGCGTTTCTCATGTTAATTGTTGGGGCTTTTCGCTGGGCCACCGGCACACTGCCGCAGGTTAGCAGTGTAGAAATGGTGGCAGACTCCTTGCAGCCACTGACCTTGTTCATCATCTTGCGCGCGTTTAGCAGCGGGTGTACTGCCTTAACCGGCGTCGAGGCGATTTCCAACGGTATCACCGCCTTCAAGGAGCCACGCTCGCGCAATGCCGCCTCCACCATGCTAGCCATGAGCGGTGTTTTGATGACGCTATTCATTGGCATTACGCTGTTGGCACGGGCGGTCCATGCCCAACCCAGCGAGGCGGAAACAGTAATTTCCCAGATTGCCCGAACCGTTTACGGTGGTGGCATCTTTTACCTCATCACCTTGATCAGCACCACCGTCATTTTGATTATGGCGGCCAACACCAGCTTTGCCGACTTCCCCCGATTGGCAGCCCTACACGCCGGGGATGGCTTTTTACCGCGACAGCTCACTTTTCGCGGCAGCCGTCTGGTCTTTTCCTGGGGCATTGCCCTGCTCGCGGGGATGGCTTCGCTGCTGGTCATCATTTTCCAGGCGTCGGTGTCGGCGCTCATTCCGCTGTATGCCATTGGCGTGTTCCTCAGCTTCACGCTGTCGCAGACGGGCATGGTAGTGCGCTGGCAAAAAGTTTCCAAAATGCAGCCGGGTGAAGAGATTGAGGTTCACGGAGCCATCATGCGCTACGATTCGCAGTGGCGCTGGAAGCAGATTGTGAACGCAGTTGGGGCCGTGATGACCTTTGTGGTGATGATTGTCTTTGCGGTTACCAAGTTCCGCGATGGCGCGTGGATTGTAATTGTACTGACGCCGGCGCTGGTCTGGAGCTTCTTCCGAGTGCACCATCATTACAAATCGGTCGCCTCAGAGCTAAGCTTGGCGGGGGAAAGCAAACCAATCGCTGCACGGCCGTTAAAAACGTTGGTGCTCATTGATAACCTGCATGCCGCCTCCATTCGCGCTTTAAACTTCACCATGTCGCTGGGAGAATCGTGGACGGCCGTTCACATCAGCATCGATCCCGATCGCACCGCCGATTTGCAGCGAAAATGGGCCGCCCGCATGGGCGACACACCTTTGGTTGTCTTGCAGTCACCCTATCGCAGCTTAACCGAACCATTGCAAACCTACGTGCAGCAGCTCCGGCAAGAATCTCCCAATGCGTACATCCATATTGTGTTGGGTAGCCTGACGACCGAGAGCTACTGGCAGCAAGCGCTGCACCGGAACAGCACCCTGGCGTTCCGCATGGCGTTCCGGCAGATGGAAGGCGTGGCGGTAACCAGCATTCCATTCCAACTGCACAACCTTCTCAGCGAAAACTAGCACATTCGAATATCTAAATCGGCGGTGTGAGCAGCTGAGGCTGCCCACACCGCCCTCCGCTTGCTCATGAAAATCTTCTGCTAGACCGGCTACAAACGATTAATTATGCTAGGTTTGATTGTAAAAAGGCGTGGACATCCCGGAGAGTACGGCCGTACGGCAGCATCAAGTCCGCAGGGGGCGTTTCCCCATCGAGCGAGAGCCAAAAGGTTGGTATCCCCAGGCTGTAAGCGGGCAAAATGTCGGCTTCCCAATCGTTGCCCACCATGAGCGCTGCTTCCGGCGCACAGCCGATTTTTTGCAGAATTTCGGTGTAGTAGGCAGGCTGCGGCTTGGCGGCGTGCATGTTTTCGTAGCCGGTCACCAAGGCAAAGTTGAACTGGTCCACCGGCAGCCCGCCCCAATCCAGCCGCGCCTCAATGGCAATGAGCGGGAAAAGTGGATTGGTGGCCACGACCACATTCAGGTTGTGATCGAAACAAAATTGCACGAGTTCGGCGGCAAACGGCCGTTTCTCCGTCCGGTTCCGCAGCTGCGCAAACTCATTGCGATAAAACTGCTCAAAAAAAGGCTCCAACTCAGCTGAATCCAGGCCGGTACGCTGTTCAAACGTTTGCCAGAAAACATCCCGGTTACTTACAGTTGGGTCAACATTGCGGATCATCGCTTCGGTGCTGGTGAGTAATTCGTGCAAAAAACGATCTCGCGGCAGATACTTTTCCGCATGTTGGCCCAGTAAATCAAAATAGCCGGGCAAAAAACGATCCATATCGTTGCCCAACAAAGTATCGTCCAGATCAAAAAGGATAGTTTGTAACTTCATTTTTCTTCTTTGTGGTGGGTTTTACGAATTAAGATTGTCAAACAAATCGGGCAAACCTGGCTTTTCACGGGCGCATTGGGGGCAGCCAACGTGCGGTTTGGCCACATCAACCAGGTGCTTGCTGCAAAATGCTTGCACGCTTACGCGACGGTTGAAACCCAAAAAACCTTTCTGAACGGCCGCTTCCAGCACAAGATTTGGATTGCTATTCGCTAGCAAAATGTCGGGCACGGGGCAGCTACTGCAATCCCCCGGTCGCCACGCCTCAGAACGGTGATTCCCCATAATCAGGCGGCATTCCTGGTCAGATTTACCTCGATGGAAGTTTTGGTAATAAAAACGGCACTCTTTGCCTGCGGGTGTTTTCATAAACAGTTCCAATCTCTCTTTTAGGTCGTGTCCAATTATCGTTGTTTCCTCATTTTGTTCAACCACAGACGCCGTTTGATCATTTTTATCTCATCGAATATTACATTCTTCAATAGGTTTTGCTTACTGTTGTCAATATATTTTGCTTATTGAAAACGGTATCTTTGTGGCTGAAACAAGATTATGAAATTTCGAGTTTCACATACTTTACAAATTTGGAGGTTTTTGCATGAAACGTGCTTTGTATCTCATCTTTGCCTTACTGCTCATCGCCCTGACGGCTTGTGGGCAGTCGGCCAATGAAGACGCCCTGGCTGTGGTAGATGAGCCGGGTGTAGTCACCGTCTTCAAATCGCCCACCTGAGGCTGCTGTGGCGATTGGAGCGCTCACCTGGAAGCCAATGGCTTCACGGTGATAGAAAAAGGGGTCAATGACCTGATCAGTATCAAAACAAATTATCAGGTTCCCCAACAGCTCTACTCTTGCCATACGGCCGTCGTGGATGGCTATATCATCGAAGGACATGTACCCGCAGCTGATGTCAGTCGGCTGCTCAGCGAAAAACCGGATGTGCTTGGCATTGGCGTACCCGGCATGCCTGCCGGATCGCCGGGCATGGAATCACCAGGACAAGCCCCGGAACCATTTTCTGTTTATACATTTAACGAAGCTGGGGAAACGGCCGTTTACGCCTCGTATCCCTAAAGTTAGCCCTTAACAACTCCCTCCTGGCACAGGCGGTTCGGCAACGAGCCGCCTTTTTTTCTGCGCCAAATCGCCCGTTTGAACCATTCATCAGTCTCGCCAAGGGGCACATTGCAGTTTAAAGCCTGACAACCGTCACAATCCGCACCACCCACCAACAAATGATGCTATTCGTGTCCTAAAGTTTTTTCAGAGGTACAATCATCAAAATTTATCATACAAAGGAACATACATGACCTCACAAAAAACTGCTATCGTTACCGCCGCTGGGCAAGGGATGGGTGCTGCCATCTCCCGTGAATTGGCTGCCGCTGGGTACAATCTCGCCCTGCTTTCCAACTCTGGTGGAGCGGTGGCCCTGGCCGAAGAACTTGGCGGCTTTGGCCTGACCGGCTCGGTGACGAACACCGACGATCTACAAAAATTGGTAAATGAAACGATGGCCCGATACGGCCGTATTGACGCCGTCGTCAACAACACAGGCCACCCGCCCAAGGGCAAGCTGCTAGAAATCCCAAACGAAGATTGGCACAAAGGGCTTGATTTAGTGCTGCTCAACGTGGTCAGCATGGCCCGCTTGGTCACACCGATCATGATTGCCCAGGGCGGCGGAGCGATTGTCAACATCTCCACCTTTGCCGCCTTTGAGCCAGATGCCGCTTTCCCGGTCAGCTCCTCGCTGCGGGCGGCGCTGGCGGGCTACACCAAGCTGTACGCCGACCAATACGCCAGCCAGGGCATCCGCATGAACAACGTGCTGCCCGGCTTTATTGACAGCTACCCGGAAACCGAAGCGATCACCAAGCGCATCCCGGCAGGGCGCTTTGGCAAGGTGGCAGAAATTGGCCAGACGGTACGCTTCTTGCTCTCCGATGGCGCAGGCTACATCACTGGCCAAAACATCCGCGTAGACGGCGGCATCACCCGATCGGTTTAGATTTTTTTTGCCACAGAGGGCACAGAAACTGTGCTACGGCCGGTCTCCTGACCGTGCCGGCTAGGTGGCACGGCGAGACGCCGGCCACAGCAAGGGAAAATGATGGTAGAAACGGCCGTTCCCAACCAATTCCTCAAAAAATTACACATCGACCCCAAAGTGGCCGAGCTGGTGCTGGTTAAATTTCTGGAGAACGAAATCGGCAAAGCGGGCTTTGGCAAAGCGGTGCTGGGGCTGTCTGGCGGTATTGATTCGGCGCTGTCTTGCTATCTGGTGAGCAGGGCGCTGGGGCCGGAAAACGTGCTGGCGCTGCGCCTGCCGCATCAAGCCTCCTCTGGTGAAAGTTTGGCCCACGCCGATCTGGTCATCGAGGCGCTGGGCATCCGCAGCGAGACGGTGGAGATTACCGGCATGGTGGAAGCGCTGGCCGACGCCTCGCCGGACATGACCGCCCACCGCAAAGGCAACGTGATGGCCCGCGCCCGCATGACAATCATTTTTGACCGTTCCCTGCGGGAAAGTGCCCTGGTGATCGGCACCAGCAACAAGACGGAGCTGATGTTGGGCTACGGCACCATCTACGGCGATCTGGCCTCGGCAGTGAACCCGATTGGCGACTTGTACAAAACGCAGGTGCGCCAGCTTTCCCGCGCCCTCGGCGTGCCGGAAATCATTGTGGCCAAAGCGCCCTCGGCCGACCTTATTCCCGGCCAGACGGACGAGGATGATTTTGGCTTCAGCTACGAAACGGTGGATCAGCTGCTTTACCTGATGCTGGATGAGCGGTATTCGCGGGATGAGGCGGTGGCAGCGGGGTTTGAACGGCCGTTTGTAGACCGCATCCTCAAAATGGTGCAGCGTAGCCAATACAAACGCACCATGCCCATCATCCCCAAAATCAGCGACCGCTCCATCACCCACGACTTTCGGTATTTGCGGGATTGGGGAACGTGAGAATAGTGAATTGTGAATAGTGAATTGTTATTGGTGAATGGTTGGGTCGCCAGAGTGGTGAAACTTGTTTTCGTGACCATTTTTTTGGCGATTTTTACCCTTCAGGCGGGGGCAGAGCCAGATTGGTGGGGGAAGGTAGACCCTTTTTTGCTGGCGCAGGTGCAGACGCAGCTAGCCGCATCCACAGAATCCGATGCGCAAATTGAGTTTTTGGTAAAGCTGGCTGTCCAGGCAGATTTGTCGGCGGCGGCGGAGCTTGAGGAGAAACTGGCCAAGGGCACGTTTGTGTATGAGCAGCTAACGGCCGTTGCCCAACAAACGCAAGCTCCCCTTTTAGCACAATTGAAAGCGATGGGTGTGAAGGAAGTACGGCCGTTCTGGATCACCAACATGGTCTGGGTACGCGGCGAACCGGGGCTGGTGGCCACCATTGCCCAGCGGCCCGACGTGGCCATACTTTACGCCAATCCCCAAGTGGCGCTGGATGTGCTGCCGCCAGAAAACGAAGCGGCATTTAGCATAACCGCTCCCACCAATATCGAATGGAACATCAGCAAAATTGGCGCGGATGCGGTGTGGGAGTTGGGCTACACCGGGCAAGGCGTGGTCATCGGCGGGCAAGACACCGGCTACGATTGGGACCATCCCGCCCTGAAAAACCAGTATCGCGGCTGGGATGGCACATCTGCCAACCACAGCTACAGCTGGCACGACGCCATCCACGTGGACAACACCACCTGCCTGGGCGATTCGCCCGAACCGTGTGACGATAACAGTCACGGCACGCACACAATGGGCACGATGGTGGGCAACGATATGGCTCCCACGACCGACGGCTGGCCCAGCGCCGCTGCCAATGCCATTGGTGTAGCCCCGGGCGCACAATGGATTGGCTGCCGCAACATGGATGAAGGGTATGGCACCCCTGCCAGCTACACCGAATGTTACGAATGGTTTGTAGCTCCCTACCCCCTCGGCGGCGATCCGATGACCGATGGCGATCCCAGCAAAGCGCCGCACGTCATCAACAACTCCTGGGGCTGCCCACCCATTGAAGGCTGCTCTGCCACCAGCCTGGAAAGCGTGGTTAACAATGTGCGGGCAGCGGGCATTGTCACGGTACATTCGGCTGGTAATGAAGGGGTTGGTGGTTGCGGTACGGTGCAAAATCCGGCCGCAACATATCCCGCCTCCTTCACGGTTGGCTCAACAGACATAAATGACTTCATTGCCTCCACAAGTAGTCGCGGTCCCTCCACTTTCGATGGTGGCCTAAAACCAAACATCTCAGCTCCCGGTGTAAGCATTAAGTCAGCTATCCCTGTCAGTGCTTTTGAATATGGTAACAAATCTGGCACGAGCATGGCGGGGCCGCACGTCGCCGGGCTGGTGGCGCTGCTCATCTCGGCGAATCCCGGTTTGGCGGGGGATGTGGACGGGATTGAGGCGTTGATTCAGGGAACGGCCGTTCCTCGCACAACTTCTCAAGGCTGCGGCGGCGATAGTCCTACCGATGTGCCGAATCATGTGTATGGATACGGCCGTATCCAAGCCTACGACGCCATCATCGAACAGTTCCCTTTCAAGCTCTACCTGCCATTTCCCATCAACGAATAATCCGGTAAAATCCCATTGGGAAGCACAAAATTTGCGGTAGGGGCGAGGCAATCTGCCATAATCTGCCACAAAGCAAAACAACCTCCCCTCCGATTGCCTCGCCCCCGCCTTCATGGAAGGGAAAAATGAAACGAGCCGTAAGTGTCAGTCTTGGTAGTTCCGAACGAGACAAAAAAGTAGAAGTGGAGCTGCTCGGTGAGCGCGTCAGCGTGGAGCGTCGCGGCACCGACGGCGATATTGCCAAAGCCACCGCCCTGTTCACCGAACTGGATGGTCAGGTCGATGCTTTGGGCGTCGGTGGCATTGATTTGTGGGTCAAGATGGAGGGCAAAACGTGGAACATCTCCGCCGCCCACAAGCTGATCAAGGGCGTAAAGCAAACTCCCGTCGTAGACGGCAGCGGGCTGAAAAACACGCTGGAAGCGCAAGCGGCGCAAAGGTTGGTGTCTGAATTAGGCGCTGGCTACGCGCAAGGTCGCGTCCTGCTCACCGCCGCCATCGACCGCTTCGGCATGACCAAATCGTTTGTGGCGCAAGGCTACGAAACCGTTTTTGGCGATTTGATGTTTGCCCTGAGCCTGCCCATCGCCATTCACAAATTCAGCACCTTCAAAGTGGTGGCGGGTCTTCTGGCGGCTCCGGCCACCAAGTTACCCATCAGCGTACTCTATCCCACGGGCGACAAGCAGGACACCATCGTGCCCAAGTTCACCAAATGGTACGAGTGGGCCACGGTGATTGCGGGGGACTGCCACTACATTAAGCGGCACATGCCGGACAATCTGGCGGGTAAGGTGATTGTGACCAACACGACCACGCCCAAAGATATGGAGATGTTCAAGCAGCGAGGCATTACCCATGTGATGACCACGACGCCGGTGCTGGACGGCCGTTCCTTTGGCACCAACATGATGGAAGCGGCATTAACGGCCGTTTCTGGCAAAAATCGCCCCCTCACCGACGCTGAACTGAACGAAATGCTGACCCAACTCAACCTGAAACCTACCGTACATAACCTAGGTACAAAAGCATAAAATCCACAGATTACACAGATTTTTCTCTGCGTCCTCCGCGTTCTCTGCGGTTAAATTTTTTTTCAGAGGAGAAAACACGTGACCACCATTAACTGCGTCGTCCTGGCTGGAGGGCTGCCCGAACCGGGTGACCCTCTGTACGAACTGACTCAAGGAAAAAGCAAGGCGCTGCTGGATATGAACGGCCGTACCATGCTGGAGCGTGTCGTAGATGCCCTGCAAGATTCCCACAGTATTGGCGAGATTGTTGTTGTGGGGCTAAGTGAGGATTTAGGCATGACCTTCCACAAGCCCGTCTACCACACGTCCGATTACGGCAGCTTGTTCAAAAATGCCCTGGGCGGTATCGCCAAAATGCGCGAACTACACCCCGAAACCGACCTCATGCTCATCTGTTCGGCCGACATTCCCACCATCACCCCGCAAATCGTGGATGAGTTTATTGAGTTGTGCGCTCCGTATGATAAGGGGATGGTGTACAACTTTGTAGACAAAGAAACCCTGGAAGCCCGCTTCCCCCACTCCAACCGCACCTACGTTAAGCTAAAAGATGGGCTGATTGCTGGCGGGGACATGACGCTCATCCAGGCCGACTTGTCCGACACCAATAGGGACATCTGGCTGGCGCTGACCAACGCCCGCAAGCATGCCTGGCAGTTGGCCCGCGTGGTGGGCTTTCGCTTTATGATAAAGTTACTGCTGCGCCAGCTCCGCCTTAAGGATATTGAAGATGCGGCGTTTCGCATTACGGGACGGCCGTGTCGCGTGCTACTCAATCCCCACGCCGAAATTGCCATGGATGCCGACAAGCCGGAACAAGTTGCCTTATTACGCGCCGATCTATCCAAAAATAGTCACCCTGGGTAAGGTTCCGCCAAAAACTACAAATTACAAGGGGGGCGTACGGCCGTTTCGCCAAACCATCACCCCAGCCACCACGCCAATCACCAACAGGCTGAGTGTGGAAATGAGCTCCCATTCCGTGCCCACCAGGCTAGGAAATAATGTTTCAAACCCTTCCTCCCAGTTCTGGCTGGCGTGGAACAGCAGCACCGGAATCAGCGAGCCGCCGCTACCATTGAACAGCAAGGTAAACAGCATCGCCAACCCAATAGAGAGCACGCTAAAGGCCACAACCGAAAGCAAATCCCGGCCAATAAGCACAGGCAAATGCCACGCCCCCCACAACACGCCAATGAGTAAGCTAGCCCGGAAAGGCGACATATGTGCCTGCAAATAAGGTAGGGCAAAACCGCGCAAACCCAGCTCTTCCCCCAGCGCTCCACGCAAGAACAGTGAAACAAAAAAGCCAGCGTACAGGCTAAAAAGCGCGGTGGTTATTGTTGAAACCGTAAAATTAGCGGAGAAGAAGGCATTGGCAACGGCCGTTGCCAGCAAATACAATCCAATCGGCAGTAAACCCAGCGCGTACCAGCCCCAACCAATCCGCCAGCGCGTCAGCCGACGCCACAATTGGCGCAAGCCCCCCCGCCCCGCCGTCGCCGCAATCATCACCACGCCCGCAATGGAAAAGGCAAAATCCGCCAAGCGCGTCAACAGGTACACCAACCAGGGAGCCACGCTCAAATGAACCTCGTCAAATTCAAACGATTCCGCCATTGCCATAAACGTTTGGGTGCTTTCCACACCAGAGTTGCGCGCAATAACGCTTAAAATGCCAAAAGCACCCCACGCAATGGCATATGCCAGCACAAAAAAGACCACAATCGGCCAGCCTAATGCACGTTGATCCTGTAATGTTTGGTTTTCATAAGTTGCCATCTTAACCTCCCGGCTAATCTATATTTTTCTCTGCATTTTTGGCGATCAAGCGAGTTCTTGCCAAAAACAAACCGTTCACGTTTGTCTGTATGTTTGTGCCCATACCATAGCAGTCTCCCTCTCTAACGCAACCAATCCGCCGATGGAATATTGGCAAGCAGAAGATGGATTTGCTTCTACGCTGGAAGATAGCTGCGCATCAACCGATCGGTTGACTGGCGACGATTTTGCTTGACAAACGGCCGTTACCCATGTTATTATCCCGAAACCGACCAACCAGTCGGTCTAGGGGTGATTTTTATGACCGAACACGAAAGTAAAGCCCACATTTTAGCCATCGCCCTGTCTGTCTTTGCCGAAAAAGGGTTCGCTAAGGCCAGCATGAACGACATCGTGCGGGCCAGCGGCCTGAGCAAAGGCGGCGTCTACTGGCACTTCAAAAGCAAGGATGATCTGATCACCGCTATCTTTGACCAATTTTTTGTGGAGCAGTTGGCTTTGCTGGATGAGGTGCTGGTGGGGGAAGGAACGGCCGTTGCCAAACTCACCCAACTCGCCAGCTTCACGGGGGCGGGCGTGGAAGCCCTGGCCACGCAGTTCCCCACCCCACTGGAATTTTATGCCCTGGCCGCGCGCGAAGATGGCTTGCGGACGCTGCTCAAAGAGCAGTTTGCCAACTACCAGCAAAAAGTCACCGATTTGGTAGAAGAAGGCATGGCCAATGGCGAATTCCGCCAGGTAGACAGTGCCTCAGTAGCCAAAACGGTGATTGCCCTGTTTGAAGGTGTTTTGCTGCTGTGGGCCGTTGCGCCTGAAATGGTTGACTTGAGTGTCCAAGTAGAAACGGCCGTACAGCTGCTGCTGCAAGGCTTACAAACTGCTTAATTGTGGAGCGCCCCATGTCCAAGAAAACACTACTTTTTGCCCCCGTTGCCTTTAATCTGGCCGAAACAACACGTATGTTGGAAATTGCCAAAGGCGTCACCCAACATGCCCAGGCCAGCCAAATTTTCGACATCCAATTTATTTCCGATGGCGGCCAGTTTGAACACCTCATCACCGATGAAGGGTTTCCACTCAAAAAGATGGAACCTCGCCTGACGCCAGAAAAAATCGAATTCATCGGCAAGGTCGATAAGGGCGAGACATTTGCCCCCGCCTTCTCCCAGGCGGAACTCAGCACCAGAATTGAAAATGAGGTCGCTTTTCTCCAAGAAATCAAGCCTGTAGCCGTTTTGACTGGCTCCTACGTCACCATCCCGGTCTCTTGCCAGATAGCGCAGGTGCCGCTTGTTTGGGCCATTCAATCCACCTGGTTGCCAGAATTCTTCAAACATGGCGCAGGCATGACCGACAAAATCACGTTTAAGCCGCTAAAATGGCTGGCCGATGGCCTGGTTTACCTGTTTATTAACTTTTGGGTTCGCTACGGGTTTCTCGGTCCAATTAACAAAGCCGCCAAACGCTTCGGCGTCAAGACCTATCACTCCATTTTTGATTATTGGCGCGGTGATGTCACCCTGGTAGCGGAACCAGCCGAATTCACCGACATCAAACTGCCGCCAAACTACTACTACACGGGGCCACTGATCGCTCGCCAGGATTTCCCGCTGCCGGAAGCCATCCAGCACATTCCACGCGACAAACCACTCATTTACTTTGCGATGGGCAGCTCAGGCACGCCAGAAATTGTGGCCAAAATCACCGAAAGTTTTGCAGGCAAACCGTACCGCGTCATTGCCCCCATCAAAGCCCATCTAGATCAAGTGCCAGACGTCAAAATCCCTGAAAATGTGCTGGTTACGGATTGGTTACCCGCGCACAAAGTTAACCAGCTCGCCGATCTTTCGGTCATTCACGGCGGCATCGGCACGGTGATGACGGCCGCTTACGCTGGAAAGCCAGTCGTCGGTGTGGGCATGCAGCCGGAGCAGGATGCCAACATCGCGGCCCTGGCACGCAAGGGATTTGCCATCCGCGTCCCCAAATCCAAAGACCCATCGGCTAAAGTACAGCAGGCCATCCAGCAACTGCTCGATGATCCCGAAGCAAAGAGAAAGGCCGGAGAGTTTGCCCAGGTGATGGCTAAGTGGGACGGGTCATGCCTGGCCGCTGAACTGCTGCTAGAAAAATTTGGATCATAAACCATGACAAACAAAGCAGAGTTACTACAAGAAATCGAAGAGACGCGCCTGCGCTTTCACCAACTGCTGAATAGTTTGCCTGACGAAGCCTTCACCCAGCCCAGCAGCAATCCCGCGTGGACCATCGGCGAGCTGCTCTACCACATGAGCATTGCCCCCCGGTTTATGGTGGCCGATGTGGCGATTGTTTTGAAACGGCCGTACCTGCTCACCCTCCTGCCCAAACTGTTTCCCGAACGACTCTTCCACTGGCTCAACGCCCGGCTCACCCGGTATGGCGCACGCCACCTGAACCGCCAATTTTTAGCCGATGAGTACGACAAAGCCCACGAACGCATCTTGCAAACCTTCAACCGTCTGAGCGAGGCGGATCTGCAAAAAAGCGTGGATTATCCAGACTGGGACCCGCTGCTGGCAGGTAATGTGACGCTGGCCTACCTGTTTGGCTACATCAAGCGCCACTTCAACAGCCATGCCGCCGACATCAACAGGCAATTCACGCTCCAAGAAATACCCCAACAAGTGAGTAAAAATCATGACACAAACTGAACGAAAACCAGTTACTGGATTAAAAAAGTTTTTCTTCCGCGCCCCACTCTTTTTATACCGAATTGGGCTGGGAGGCTTGCTTGGAAAACGCTTTGTGCTGGTAAACCATATCGGTCGCAAAAGTGGCAAGCCACGCCAAACCGTCCTGGAGGTGGTCAACCACGACAAAACAAGCAATACCTATTTCATTGCTTCTGGTTTCGGCAAAAAGTCGGACTGGTATTTGAACATTTTGGCCCATCCCCAAGTGAATATTCAGGTAGGCTGGCGCAAACTAGCGGTTACGGCCGTTCCCCTCACCCCGGAACAATCAGGCCAGGCGATGGTAGATTATGCTCGTCGCTACCCCACCGCAGCCAAAAACCTGGGCAAAGTCATTGGCTACGCGGTGTCAACTGAGGAAGAGTACAGGGCTGTGGGGCGTGACTCAATTCCTTTTATCGCTTTGGAGGTTCGATGAAAATTGAATAGACACCACCCGAACCACGCCCTGGTATGGCTGGTGCCTGGGACAAATTTATTGGTCCGGGGGCAACAAATGCTGAACTGTGGCTGGAATTATTGGGAGCGCTGGGGCTAACGACAGTTCTCACCGCCATCAACTTTACCAAACGCGCAAACCTCAACTGGACCATCGGGCAATGGCTTGTTTTTTGTCTATTCGCCTTTGATCTGTCCGGGGGCATCATCACCAACGCCACGGCAGCGGCCAAACGCTGGTATCATCGCGCCGGGCAGCGCTTTAGCCACCACTTCAGCTTTGTGGTCGTCCACGGCCTTCATCTGGCAGCCGTCGCCTGGCTGTTTCGCGAGGGCGATTGGCTATATTTTGCGGTTTATTTTGGCTACCTGCTGGTGGGAACGGCCGTAATTTTACGCACACCATTGTATCTAAAACGGCCGTTAGCCCTCCTATTTTATAGCGGCGCTCTCTTATTAAACAGCAGCATACTGCAAACGGCCGTTGGCCTAGAGTGGTTTATACCCTTTTTCTTCCTCAAGCTCTTCGTCGCACATGTGCTGCCAGAAGCGCCGTTCCAACCCCAAAATGAATAAACTCAAGCCTGAACTAAGGTCTTGCCATTTGTCTTGCCATTCATCTTGGCATTCGCCAAGGTAAAATCATCACCATTTTCATAGGAAGAGACCATCAAGCGTTTAAGGACGGCATTATTTGGATCAGTCACAAACTTCCAAAAAGCGGTTTGAGCCGTTGTGCCCATGCGATTGGCATCTCGACCGATATAAATCTCTTGCTCAATCTCCATGCCCTGCACTTTTACCGGCTTTACTTTCCCTTTTACCAACCTAGAAATAATCATCTGCGACACAAAGCCAACGCCAATACCCTCTTGCACCGCCAGAGCAATTGCCTCCGAATTCCCTAAAGTCAGGACAGTTTTGAGCTGCTCAAATCCCATACCATGTGCCCGCAACTTCTCTTCAGCTACAAATCGGGTGCCAGAACCCTCTTCCCGCCAGATAAAGTTAGCCTTTAATAATTCCTTAGGCTCTACAGAATCACGCTCAGCCCACGGATGATTCAAAGGCACAATCAAGCTCACCTTATCTGTAATAAATTTCGAGAATTCCAAATTATTGTTTAGCTCCTGCTTACTAGCCAACGCAACATGAACTTCCCCATCTGTAAGCATTTGCACCGCAATCTTACGCGGCGTCACAAAGCAGCTTGCCTCCACCTTCGGATATTGCTGCATAAAACTCGCCAGCAAAAACGGCAACACATACTTACCCACAGTAGTGCTACACCCCACAGTAAGACGGCCGTAAACATCCCCCTTCAAAGATTCCATCTTGTTATCAATACTTTGCGAAATGCTCACCATCTCCTGAGCCATCGGCAGCAACGCCTCACCTGCATCCGTCAGGCGCAAATGACGCCCAGATCGAATAAATAATTGTAAATCAAAATGCTGCTCCAATGCCTGAATATGTTGGCTAACACTCGGCTGTGTCATGTGCAATTGCCGGGCTGCGGCCGTAAAATTCAAAGTCCGGGCAGCGGTTAAAAAAACGTTTAGTTGATGTGCATCTAACACAATACCCTCTCAGTTACACACAAAGTTTTAAAACTTGTGTCGCAAAATCGGAAAAATTCTCCATAAAATATCAAACAAATCCATTCGTTCCATTTTTCACAAACAGTATGCCTCATTACTCATTCAGACAGTAGTGCTAAATGTCATAAGCAAATGTTATAAAAGACACGCACCACCCCACACAAAACAGCTAGTTAATACAGAAATGGCAAAAGCCCCTTGAAAAATACAAGGAACTTTTGCCATTTACTCAAAGACTAATTCAGGTTTGTTTAGGGAGCTGCAAACTCTGCGGCGGGATAACCAGCTTCTACCCAACCACCAAAGCCGCCCTTCAAACTATGCACATCACTATAGCCGTAAGCCCACAGAATGCTCATGGCAATAGTGGAACGATGCCCAGAGCCACAGTAAACGACAATTGGAGTGTCCAAATCGGTTGGCCATTGATCCTTCATAGCCACGAACGATTCCAGCGGCACATGAACCCAGTTCTCAGCCTCAATGACACCTTTTTCTTCCAGCTCTTCCAGACGACGAACATCAATCACAAACAAGTCTGGATTTTCCAGCAAAGCCACATTTAAATCATCTGCGATGATCACACCATACCCATCGGGCACGTTGTGCAGCATCTCTTGCATGGCTGCTACGGCCGCAGGATCAGGCTGTGCAACCTCAAGCACCATTGGCTCCAAAGGCAGCCCTTCCGCTACCGGATAACCAGCCTCTACCCATGCACCAAAGCTACCACCCGTAAGCCCACGCACATTTTCCCAGCCCATTGCTTCCAATGCTGTCAGGGCAATGGTGCAACGCCACCCACTACCACAGTAGCTCACAATGGGGGTATCAAAGCTGGGCAGCAAATCAATATGATCGGCAACCTCACGCAATGGAATATTAACCGCACCTTCAATGTAACCTTTCTCCTCAATTTCTGAAGGTTCACGCACATCCAGCAAGAACGGGGGCGGATCCTCTGCCAGTTGCAGGTTTAACTCGTCCAAACCAATCGTGTTGTAACCTTCCATACCATCCAGGAATACCGTGAACGCAGCGTCCATATCAAAGGCTGGTTCAGGCAGTCCCACAGATGGAAAGCCACCGGATGCCCAACCACCAAAACCACCTTTCAAGCTATGCACATCGGTATAGCCATAGGACCATAAAATAGACATGGCAATAGTAGAGCGATGCCCAGAACCGCAATATGTAACAATTGGTGCATCCAAATCGGCTGGCCAATCAGCCGACATTTCAATGAATTGCTCCAATGGAATGTAAAGCAAGTTTGGATGATCGACGTGACCATTTTCCTCAACTTCTTCAGCGCGACGAACATCAATCAAGATAATGTCCGGGTTCTCAACGAGCGCAACACTCAAATCATCGGCGGTCATCACACCGTACCCATCGGGAACGTTGTGCAGCATTTCTTGCATTGCAGCAACCATTGCCGGGTCTGGAGCAGCAGCATCCAGGGCAACCAGTTCCGGAATTTCGCCTTCAGCAATAGGATACCCAGCTTCTAACCAGGCACCAAAACTGCCACCTGTCAAACCGCTCACATTTTCCCAGCCCATTGCTTCCAGTGCTGTCAGGGCAATGGTGCAGCGCCAGCCGCTACCGCAGTAGCTCACGATAGGTGTATCGAAGCTGGGCAGGTATTGCAGGTTGTCGGCAACTTCGCGCAAGGGGATATTAACTGCCCCTTCAATCCAACCCTTCTCCTGCAATTCGCTGGGTTCGCGCACATCCAAGATAAAGGGTGGCGCTTCTACCATCATTTCGCTAAGAGCGTCAACACTCATCGTGTTGTAGCGCTCCATGCCAGTAAGGAAGGTAGTGAATGCGCCGTCCAGATCCGCCTCGGCCATTGGTTCTTCCATTGGCTCTTCGGCAACTTCTTCTACAGGTTCTTCAGCGACTGCCTCAACTGGTTCCTCGACAGGTGCATCAGCTGGTTCGTCTACGACCTCTTCAACGGCCGTATTATCCGGCTCGGCCACAGGTTCATCTGTAGTAGCATTGCCGCCACAGGCAACCAAAAGCAAGCCTAAAATCAAGAAAAGTACCCAATATTTGTAAGTTTTCATTTCTTACTCCTCGTCAAATGTGTGGTGGGCGGTGGGGAAACCGCCCACCCTGTAAAAATTAAACTAGGGTGATTCCTCCGTGGTGGTAATCACCGTGGTTGTCGTAATGATTGTCGTCGGTGAAATTGTCAAAGTAGATGTGATTTCCGAGATCGGAGGGGGAATGGTATCCACAATCACCGACAAATTTGCTTCCACTTCTTCTGGATAAACCTTATCAATGGTCAAGAACAAATCAGCATTACCGTGACACGCATCACAAGATTCCGTTTGAGGTGTATTGCGCTGAATATTGTGCGGCGTGGTGTACACCCATGTGGGCAGCGCATCAAAATTCTTGAGCAAATCTTCCCCGTAATAGGCAAAGCTATCTCTGGAAATAGGTACATGTCGCAACGTTACATACTCATACGGCCGATCATAACTCTCCAACGGATTCTTCCCGATGATGAAGGTCAAGTACGAGCCATCTGTAGCAAAGAACGGATTGCCCGTCGCCTCGCTAATTTGCACATGACAACCGTCACAACTTGTGTACTCTACTGAGTGACACACCTGGCAAGAGAGATCGCCCCCATGCTCCTGATGCATCTCAATATCGTCGTCCTGCATGGCAACCGTCATATGGCAAGTCTCACATCGTGGCTGCTGAACGCCGTCGTAACGATGATCTGGTGGCGCTTCTAGCACTGCCAGTTGAGCCTCTGGCCCAGTGTGGCAAGATTGGCAATCGTCTGGCGCACCGTGCATTTGGTGCCCTGAGTGACAATCCACACAAGACATACGCCCTTGTGTAAAATGCACATCCGGGCGCAAATCTTCATGCTTACCCAAATACTCATTCCCCACCCGACTACCATGGCAAGCGGTACAGTTGCGCGTCATTGAAGGCGTTTCGTTGAACAAGTGACCTTCAATAAGGCCGCCACCGACCAAATTTGGCTGACTCACATGGCATTCACCACAGGTTGCGTGGCAACTGCTACAATGGTTCGCAAACATGCCATCAATCGCGTCGTGGTCTTCTGGCACTGTGCGGGCGTCCAGCACCGTCCAATACCCTTCCAAATTGTTATGTAAATTATTGTCATGGGTGGCTACCACATCAGGATGGCACTCACCACACGATTCCACCGGATTTTCACTAGGATTTTCAATAAGCCCTACATGCGCTTCAACCTTGTCGGGCGTGTTTTGCCCTGCGTGGCAGTCGGCACAGGCTACCTGGCCATGAACTTCCTCTGGGAATAGCTCCCCATCTACCAAAACCTTCTCCCATGGCTCCAACGGAGCCACCTCTCCACCTCAACCTTCCCCTTCGTTTTCGCTAATAACCTCTTCTTCGGGGTTGGCTGTTTGGATGAGCAGGTCTTTGTTGGTGTGGCAATCCAGGCAGTTATCCACAGGAACTGGCTCCTCAGCAGGTTCGGCAGATGGCTCTTCGGTGGGGGTAACGGCCGTTGCCGTTTCCACCAATACCGGTTCAACATCGGCCACTTCCACAACGTCATCTGAAGCTTCAGACTCCGCCGATTGGCAGCCTGCCAACGCTACTACACCCACTAACAGAAGCAGGCCCATCAAAAATCCTATCATTTCGAGCGGAAATTTCGCCTGTTTCAAGATACGCTCCTTCAAACTTTAATCCTTAGATTTGTGTTTTTCGTTGACCGAAATGGTCAACCTTAACAGTTTATTGGTGAAAATTTTCACTAACAGTATAGCCAACGGGCAGGCGAAATCAATGCTTTTTCAAGGTTTTGCTTATTGTTTTTGCTTCTACCCACCCATAATAAAAAACAATTATTTTGTGGCTCTACCCTATTGAGATTGCTATTTTTCGATGCTAGAATGCCCTTATTGTTAATATTTTCACAAACGTATGTTTGGTGTAAAAGCCAATTTGAGGCGACTATGAAACAGTTTTTGAAGAGATTTTTTTTGAACTGGCCGGTACTGCTAGGAGGTTTGGTGGGAACGGCCGTTTTACTATTTACCGTCCAATTAGCCCTGGCACAGGATGAAGAAGAGCCGGATGCGCCCATCATGCCCACACAAGAATGCCAGGAATGCCACCTGGACGTGGCTGCCCACTGGGAAGGCAGCGCCCACGCGAATGCCTTTACCGATGAAATATTCCAGGAGAAATGGCAAGGATTAGGTGAGCCAACCGAATGTCTGGCCTGCCACACCACAAATTTTCAACCTAACACAGGGGAGTACGATGCTGAAGGTGTGGCCTGTGAATCTTGCCACGGCGAAATTACAGAAGAACACCCTCCTGCCCCAGTACCCATTCTGGCAGACACAGAATATTGCGGCACCTGCCACACCACCACATTAGGCGAATGGCACCAAACGGGTCATGCTTCGGAAGACATCGGTTGTATGGATTGCCATGATCCACATAGCCAGCAGCCTTTGTTTGAGGAACCAGATGCATTATGCCTGAACTGCCACGACTCTGAAGAAAACGTTGAGCATTTTGTAAACGATGTCCACATTCAGGAAGGCATTGGCTGCATGGATTGTCACGGTTTGGTCATTTTGCCAGAAGAAATGCCAGATGATGGCGTTGTGCCTACAGGCCACTCCTTCACCATCAGTTCTGAAACCTGCGTTGCTTGCCATACAGATGCGTTACACGCTGGAACAGCCCTAACCGGTTATACGCACGGCGATCTTGCCGAGGGTGACTTAGTCACAGTGTTGGAAGCGTCTGTTTCTGGAAAAGCTGAAGAAGATCTGACACCTGCACAGAAGGTACAAACTTTAGAGGCGGCGCTAGCTAACCGGAACCTGACACTTCTGTTTCAAGGCGGTGTATTGGGACTGGTTTTGGGGGGATCTACGGCCTGGTTTGTAGCTAACAATGTGCGTCAACGGCGTGAATTTGAAGGACGAGACGATGAGCAAGACAAATAAGGATAATCGCAAACCACCGCTTCTTAGTCGGCGGGATGCGTTAAAGATTATTGGGGCAACGGGGGCAACGGCCGTTATTGCACAGGCTGTGACGGCCGGACCATTATCCTCTGGGGCAATCGAAGGGCTAAAACGGGAGACCCACCATGCTAGCTCTGACCATGAATGGCATATGGTGATTGACCTGGCACAGTGTATTGGCTGCCAATACTGCATTTGGGCTTGCCAAGCCACCAACGACGTGCCAGAAGACAATATGCGCTGGAACATAGGTTTCCCGGAGCGCACGGAAGGCGGTACCGATTTTTTCATGACACGGCCGTGTTTGCACTGCCAGGAAGCGCCCTGCACCAAGGTGTGCCCGGTGGGCGCTACCTGGGTGCGTGAGGACGGCATTGTGGCAATGGATTATGACCGTTGCATTGGCTGCCGATATTGCGAGGTGGCCTGCCCGTACGATGTACGCCGCTTTAATTGGGGTTCTATCGAAACGGAAAACCAGTACCAACCAACCTGGGGCGTAGCCGAGGTGAATCGTCGCGAACGAGGCGTGGCAGAGAAGTGTACCTTCTGTGTCCATCGCATTGACCGGGGCATGGCTGAGGGGCTGACGCCGGGGGTTGACCCGCAGGCAACGCCCGCATGTGTAAACATCTGCCCGGTGAATGCCCGCATTTTTGGCGATGCCAAGGACCCGGAAAGTCCGGTCTCCAAATATTTGGCAGAGCATGAAACATTCCGGCTGCGGGAAGATTTTGGGACAGAGCCAAAGGTGCATTACGTGCGCCCGGAACGTGAGGAGGTGTGAGGTGGCTATGACACAAATTCCTGAGAAAAAACGGGGTGGGATACGGCCGTTTCACGTCTGGGTAGCCACGCTAATCATCATGCTGGCAGTTGGTGGTTGGGGCGTATACCAAACCCTTTGGTATGGGCTGCAAGTAACCAACCTGTCCGACCGTGTTCCGTGGGGTTTATGGATTACCCATGATTTATCTGCAATTGCCCTAGGCGCAGGCGCGTTTACACTTTCGGCCGTCGTTTATCTGTTCCGCATTGAGCGGTTTAAGCCGATGGCTCGCATTGCCGTGTTTGTTGGCTTTTTGGGCTATACCTCTGCCATGCTAGCTCTGGCCATGGACATTGGTCGCCCAGACCGCTTTTGGCATCCGCTTGTGTATTGGAACGTGCATTCGGTTCTATGGGAAATTACTTTGTGCGTGATCTTGTACTCCACGGTGCTGGTCATCGAAGTGCTGCCAATTGTTTTCGACAGCCGCCTGTTCGACAACCGGCCCAAGTGGCGTGAATTTGGACACAAAATTCACAAGCTAACGCCAGTGATGGCTGTGATGGGGTTAGCGCTCTCAATGCTGCACCAATCGTCGCTGGGGGCTACCTACGGCGTTTTGTCTGGGCGGGCGATCTGGTATAAGCCATCCATGCCGGTAATGTTCATTCTGTCAGCGGTAGCAGGTGGCGTTTCGGCGACGCTGCTGGCCACGATGATCACCAGCAAACTGACAAATCGGGAACTCATTGACAAGTTTTTGCGACGAGATGTAGCCCGATTGGCGGCGTTCACGCTGCTGGCGTACCTGTACCTAAAGCTATGGGATTGGGCGGCGACGTCTTATTATAGCCAGGCACCGGGCACGGCCGATGCGCTAACCCGTCTGCAAGCAACTACGCCTTATACCCAGTCATTTTGGTTAATTGAAATGTTGCTGTGTGGTCTGGTGCCCGCCGTTATTTTGTTAAATCGGCAGATGCGCCGGAAGGAATGGCCATTGATGGGGGCGCTGTTCTTAATTGTTTTTGGCGTCATTATCAACAGGTGGAACGTGACGCTGTCTGGACTGGTGGTGCCGCCACAATGGTCGCCTGGGGTATTAGGGCGCACAATTGCTGTGGCTTACACGCCTTCATGGGTGGAGATCGCGGTTTCAGTAGGCGTGCTGGGGTATGCGTTCCTGGCGTTTACGTTGGGGGCTAAGTATTTGCCATTGTTTACGCAGGGGCATGATGCTGTAGCGCACGCTCCAACCGATTAATTAATAAGGATGTGTGTGACATGAAGCTTTTGAAAGCGACTCATTTTTTACTGTTGGGCTTTATTTTGTTGTGGGTAGGAACGGCCGTTAGCTGTAACACAACCGACGAGGTAGAAGAACCCGCTGGTGAAGAAAATAGCGAAGTTGAGATACCTTCTGAAGTGGTAGTTGTTCGGGATGCAGCACTGGAGCATATGCGCACCATTGCTCAAATCATGGTGCCGCCAGAAAGTACACCGTGGGACACTGTTAACAACGACGATTTTGCAGAAACGGGCACCAGCGTTTACCTGTTCTCCGCTGAGGACGATAAACTGAGCATCTCTTACCCTACACCTGCCAGTGCAGACACGCTGTTTTATGTGGCTTTGCGTAATGCTTCGCTGGATTTTTGTTGGCAGGCATTTATTGATGCCGAAGGGGAAATCCAATCTTCCGGGTACGATTTGGTGGAACCAGGTTTAGCCAATCCATCGGCGCAGTATTGCGAGGATCACGGTTACATGTTCGAGATTCGCACACGGGATGATGGTAAGCAGTGTGGGTCGTGTATTTTCTCTGAAGCGGAAGATGATGTGTGTAACGCTTGGGATTATTTCTACGGCAATTGCGGCCCAGCGGAGGAATAGCAACTACATTTTTTGCCAACAAATTTTGGCAAAAAATAATGATTTGTGAACAATGAATTGATAATGGTGAATGAAGTATCGGTTCACAATTCAAGGCAGGAATCCACGATAGATGCCCGCCTTCGCGGGTATGACCCCAGAGCGGCTCAATGGGCGTCCGCCTATAAGTTATCGAAGCGGGAAAATCTTTGAAATGGTGCTGCTTTATTCAAAGATTTTCCCGCTTTGGCATAGCTAAGGTCAAGAAAATGAAGCTGCTTTATAATCAGGTTCATGAGTTTCTCTGTGTTGGATCGCCTGATTGAGCTGGAAACGGCCGTCTCCCACACCACATTTGCGCCTAAAGGGGAACGGCCGTTCACTCACCACCTCGGCCATCTACCCATCCTCATTTCGGCACCGCACGCTACCGCCCACCAACGCCATCAGAGCCTGAAAAAAGAAGAGGGTTTTACCGGAGCGTTAGCCCATCTGCTGGCAGAAATGAGTGGCGCTCATGCCCTGTACACACGATTCCGCTCGCTGGACGACCCCAATTGGGACAAAAATAGCCCCTACAAGACACAGTTGAATGCAATTGTGGGCCGTCATGGCATCCGGTTTGTGGTGGATTTGCATGGGATGTCGGATAAACACGGGATTGGCGTGGCGCTGGGCAGCATGAACGGCCGTTCCTGCCCCAACCATGAGCCGCTCATCCTGCAAACCGTACGGCAACACCTCACCGAAACTTGCGAAGAAACGGCCGAATCATTTCCTGAACTGCATTGGAACCATTTTGTGCATAATCATTCCCGGTTTACGGGCGGCGTGGTGAGCCATACCATTACGCGGTTTGCCTCGCAAAAACTAGGGGTACCAGCTTTGCAAATTGAACTGTGTACAGCGGTGCGGGTGGTTCGAAAACGGCCGTCCACTGACCCGTCGCCCACAGATGAGCCCATTTTGCAAACGGTTGCCATGCTGCAACATCTGGTCTGCACGTTGGCCGAAAATTTGTAAGAGTTGTGTAAAAAGAAAAGCCAGCTTTGTAACCTATGCTAGAATCTCACGTCTGAAACATGGAAGACGATACCAACTATCGTTAGCCGCCATGACGAAAACAGAGCCTCCGGGAGGTTTCCAGCGTCTTTAAGCGATTTATCAAACCTCCCGGAGGTTTTTTTACGAAGGAAATTTTGTGATGAGCAAACAACCGAGGTGGAAAGGCCCCAACGGGGAAGGTTACGTGGTGATTCAGTTTTTGCTGTTTGGCGTCGTGGCTTTTGCCCCGGCGTCGTTGCCTGGGCAGGCAGCGTGGAGCGGCCTATGGCGCAGCATCACCATGCTTCTTGGCTTTGCCCTAATTGGCATTAGCGGCGTGTTGGCTTTCACCGGGTTGTTAAACTTGGGCAGCAATTTAACGGCCGTTCCCCGACCCAAAGACAGTGCCCACATGGTAGAACACGGCGCGTACCGCGTGGTGCGCCACCCCATTTACAGCGGCATTATCTTCGGGGCGTTTGGGCTGGGGCTGCTGCGCGGCGGCTGGCTGGCGCTGCTTTATGCGCTTGTTTTGTTCATTTTTTTCGACATTAAATCCCGACAAGAGGAGTCCTGGCTGCGCGAAAAGTACGAGAATTATGCAGATTACCAGCAGCGTGTGCGCAAACTCATTCCTTTTGTCTATTAATTTGGAGGTTTTTCAATGAAACGATTTGTATTAATTCTGGTTTTAGCCCTGATGATGGTGGGAACGGCCGTTGCCTGCGGCGGCAGCCAACCAGCAACAACCGACACCCAACCCGCACTCTCTGCCGAGTTAAGCGAAGTGCTGGATTTGGCAGACACAGTAAACGTCCAAACCGTCGCCACAATCAAAGAGAGAGAGGATGTCATAGTGCTGGATGTGCGTGAACAGTGGGAATATGATGAAGGCCACATCCCTGGCGTCACACTCATTCCGATGGCCGAAGTCGCCAACCGCCTTTCGGAAATCCCCACCGACAAAGAAGTCATCGTCACCTGCCGTAGCGGGAACCGCAGCGGGCAAGTCACCGACTTCTTGCGCCAACAGGGTTTTGACAATGTACACAATATGGAAGGTGGCATTATAGCCTGGGAAGCCGCCGGTTATGCAGTAGAGCAATAAACAATCATCAAGCCTCAGACAGCTCTTTGAGATGTCTGAGGCCAACGTACACTCAATTCTGTTGCGATTTTGGGGGAACGATCATCAATTCCTGGCGGGGGAAGGCGAGTTCAATTCCTTTTTGGGCAAAAACAAGCCGAATCTGGCGGCGCAGGTAACGCTGCACTTCCCACTGGCCATTGGGCAATGTTTTTACCATAAGCCGCAGCCGCATGGCCCACTCTTCTAGCCCCTCTACGCCAGTAACCACTGGCGTTTCTTGCAGCAGAAGACCGATCATTTCGTCTGTTTCAGCCAATTGGCCAACTTCTTGCAAAGCTTGAACGGCCGTATCCACATCCTCTTCATACGCCACATTCACATCCACAATGGCCCTGGACCAATCCCGCGATTTGTTGGCCACAATGCGAATTTCGCCATTCGGAATGATGTGAACCGTGCCGTATAAATCACGTATCTCTGTGGCCCGCAGCGTCATGTGCTCCACCGTGCCCGTAATGCCGCCAATTTCGGCCACATCCCCCACCGTGTACTGATCTTCGATGAGGATGAACAGCCCGGCAATCATATCCTTCACCAGCGTCTGCGCCCCTAGGCCAAAGGCCAGCCCCACAAAACCAACACTCGCCAGCACCGGGGTAATGGCTACCCCCAGCTCCGTCAAAATCATCATGATGGCCGTGCCCACGATGATGACCGCGCCAGTGCTACGCACTACGCGAAAGATTGTTTTGGTGCGGCGATCCAGTTCGCTATCTTCCACATCGTCCAACGCCTGAATGCGCCGACTGAGGGTTTTGGTGGTAATGCCCAGCAAATAATAAGCAGCCACCGCCACTAAAATGATGATCAAGATGGTTGCGCCGTGACTGCGCAACCAGATGCCTGCTTGTTCGTTGAAGTTTTCCATACCCATAAAAGCCACAAATTGCGCAGAGTTTGGCTCGCCGATAAAAAAATCTGCGCAATCTGCGTAATCTGTGGATTAAGTTTCTTATATTTCGTGTTCGTAGAAGCCGCGCCCGGTTTTGCGGCCCAAACGGCCGCTTTCTACCATGCGCTTTTGGATGGGGTGTGGGCGGTATTTTGGCTCCTGAAAATACGCGTCGTACACCGATTGGGTGACGGCTAAATTCACATCGCAGCCGATGAGATCGATTAGCTCAAATGGCCCCATGCGGAAGCCAACCGAGCGCATCAGCTTGTCTATGGTGGCGGGATCAGCGGCGTTTTCGCCCAGCAGCCGGAACGCTTCGCCGTAAAACGGCCGTGCTACCCGGTTCACAATAAAAGCGGGCGTATCTTGGCAAAGAACGGCCGTTTTCCCCAACCTGGCCACAAATGCCTGCACCGCAGCCAGCGTCGCCTCACTGGTAAAATCGCCGCGAATCAGCTCCACCAGCTGCATAATGTGCGCCGGATTGAAAAAATGCACGCCCAAAAAGCGGTCGGGGCGTTTTACCGACCCGGCCAAGGCGTTAATGCTAAGGCTGGAGGTGTTGCTGCCAAAAATTGTCTTTTCCGGCGCGGCGGCGTCCAGCGTGGCAAAAATTTCTCGCTTCAAGTCCAGCTTTTCCGGTGCAGCTTCGATGATGAGGTCAGCCTGTGCGGCCGTTTCCAGCGAGGTCGTTGTTTCGATAGCGCTTTTGGCCGCTTCGGCCACATCTGCGGCCGTTTTGCCCCGCGCCACACCCTTGTCGATTGAAGCTCGAATACCCCCCAGCGACAGCGTCAGCATCGCTTCCGCAACATCGTATAAAACCACCTGGTAGCCCGCCAACGCCGACGCCTGGGCAATGCCCGCTCCCATCGTGCCCGCGCCAATGACTGCAATTTTGTTCATATCGTTCCCTTTTCGGTAAGCAGTGGTCGGTAAACGGTAATCAGTGACGGATTACCGTTTACGGATAACCGATTACCGCTCACTCCCCCTTAAATTGCGCGGTGCGCTTTTCCAAAAACGCGGCCACACCTTCCTGGTTGTCGTGGCTGCGTCCGGCAATTTCTTGCAGATGCGCTTCGTACGCCAGCGCGCCCGCCAGATCGGTTTCCCACGCCTGGTTCATGGCCCGTTTGGTCAGGCCAAAGGCCAGCGTGGGGCCAGCAGCCAACGATCCCGCCCAGGCGGCGGCAATTTCGCCGAGCTGCCCGGCCGGCACGACGCGGTTTACCATGCCCCAGGCCAGCGCCTTGTCCGCTGGAATCTGGTCGGCAGTGATGGCCATTTCGTAAGCGCGGGCCTGTCCGATGAGCCGGGGCAGCAGCCAGTTGACGCCGCTATCCGGGATGAGGCCGATTTTGCTAAAGGCCAGCATGAAGCTGGCGCTGTCGGCGGCAATGCGAACGTCCGTGGCCAGGGCGATGCCCACGGCTGCCCCCGCTGCGATGCCGTTGATGGCCCCAATGATCGGCTTTTCCAGCGTCATCATCTGCTTGATGAGCTTGTGGTAGCCGTGGCGCAAATGCTCGCCAATGGAGACGGTATCGCCGCGCTCGGTGAATGCGCCTAAATCCTGGCCACTGGAGAAAGCACGGCCGTTTCCCGTCAGCACCACGCAGCGAATTTCTTTGTCGCGGCTGGACTGTTTGAATACGGCCGTTACCTCCGCAATCATCTGGTCGTTAAAAGCATTCAGCTTTGTTGGCCGATTTAGCGTAACGGTTGCCACCCCATTTTGCACGTCGAACAAAATTGTTTCGTAGCTCACAGCAACCTCCTGAGAAAGTAAAAAAGTGATAAGTGAAAAGTAAAAAGAAAGAGCACGCTTTTCACTGCTTACTTTTCACTAGATTTCTCGCAATGCTACCACTGCCCCCGGAAAAATAAAAACGCAGCTTACCCGGAGGCTGCTGCGTCTTTTGCCTATTTTGTTGAACGATGTGCCAGTTTAGGGAAAGAACGGATCGTCATCTTCGTCGCTGTCGTCAAACTCTTCAATCTCTTCAATGTGGGTTAATGGCACAGCCACCCACAGCATCAGCGCTTCCCCCTCATCCATCTGATCCAAACGAATGGAGATGACATCTAGCTGCTGGCGCATTCGCATCTCATCAGGGAAATCCAGGCGAACGGGACGGCCGTCTTTCCACGCATTGCGGCACCGATGCATAATGTCTTCACCATTGCCCGTGCGCAGTTGGCACATCGCCACCATGCGGTCTTCCGGCCCTTCCAGTACAGATTGCACCCAATCTACCGGTGTTGGACGAAATTCCGGCGTTGGCCCTTCGATGATTGTAATTAATTCAGGTTCAATTGTTGACATAATAATTCCAATAATAGATTTGTAGCTAAAAGCCACAGGCTTGTCCAATAGTACAGATTCCCAAACTGCTTGGCAACCGCTTTTTGTTAACATTTCCTTGGATTTGTTTGAAAATCGCTAGATTCTCACAATTGCCCAACTTCAATTCCCGTCAATTTTTCCATTTTGGCCAGCTGGTCGCGGGTGCCAATGACAATCAGTTCATCGTTGGCTTGCAAGATGGTGTGGGCATCGGGGATGGTAGAGCGACCTTCGCGCCACATGGCAATAATGGAGACGCCCGTCTCCTGGCGAATGTTTGCCTGCCCCACCGCCTTGCCGATGAGCGGCGATGTTTCGCTAATGACCAGCTCTTCCACCCACAGCTCAATACCACCGTCCAGCGTTACCACGTCGAAAAAGTCGGTTACGTGCGGCCGTATCACGATGTTGGCCATGTGCTGACCGCCAATCTGGTAGGGTGAGACCACACGATTGGCTCCAGCGCGGCGCATTTTGCGCTCGTTTTCGGCATCTACGGAGCGGGTCACAATGTACAAATCGCTGTTGAGCGCCCGCGCCGAGAGGACAATGAACAGGTTGCGGGAATCGTCTCCGGTGCAAATTAGCAGCCCCCAGGCGCGGTCAATGCCCGCCTGCTGCAACAGTTCATCTTTGGTGGCGTCGCCAATCAGGTAGAGCAGATTGTTTTCTTCGAGAACGGCCGTTTTCTCCACATCCTTCTCTAGCACCACTACCTGGCGTTTGCTGTTTTTCAAGGACGTAATGGCGCTTTGCCCCACACGGCCGTAGCCGCACAAAATAACATGGTTTTCCAGATTCTCAATGGTTCGCATCATGCGCCGCTCTCTCCAGGTATCGCCCAAATTGGCTGTCAGTAAATATTCCAAACCGTAGGCAATAAATGCCACGCCAGCCACCAACAGCGCCACGGTAAACATCCGCCCGCCGATGGTCAGGGGGCGCACTTCGCCAAAACCAACCGTGGTCAGGGTGATGGCCGTCATGTAAAACGCATCAAACCCGCTCCACCCTTCAATGAGCATATAGCCCACTGTACCGATGGCAAACAGAAAAAAGGGAATCACAATTAGAGCCAGGACACGTCGGTTCATGCGTGTGAGATTAGCAAACAAAACTACCCGCGTCCAGATGTTGCAGCACCAGTTTGAAATAGCTGCGCCAGGTGTTGGCAGGCAAAACAGCTAAAAACTGCTCCGGCGTTTGCCAGCGCAACCCGGCTACCTCGCCCAAGTCTGGATTGGGTTGCCCACCCACCAGCCGTGCCTTAAACATGGCTCCCACATTTTGCACCTGGTCGCCATTGGGGTAAGTGTGCTGAAAATCTGCCCCGCTGTACACGCCGATGAGCCGCTCCAGTTCAATCTGGTAGCCAGTTTCCTCGAATGTCTCGCGTACTGCCGTTTGCGCCACATTTTCGCCCAAATCAGCAAAACCAGCCGGCAGCGTCCACACTTTGTTGTCTTGCCGCTGAATGGTGAGGATACGGCCGTCTGCCCCCACAACCAGCGCCATAGCCCCCACCGCAATCAAAGGCTCCTGGCCGATGAACGGCCGTACCACCCCAATTTGGTCTTCTGTTTGCAACGCGGAAAACGGCCGTGTGTAAACAGGCCATGCCCCAACCAACGTATCGCGCACCATGTCGGCATACCAGATGGGTAAGTTCATCTGCGCCACCGCTTCTGGCGCAAAAAATGCCTGTTCGGTCGTCTCTTCACCATCTGGTTGCATGGTGCCACCATTCACCTGCCCCGTCAGGCAAATGGTAAACTGCTGCACCTGGTCGCCATTGGGGTAAGTCACATCATATTTTGGATGGGTATACACGCCCACCAGATGCAGCGGCCCGGCCGTTAGGCCCGTCTCTTCCAGCAGTTCCCGCCGAGTGCAGGTTTCAATGTCCTCACCCCACTCCATCACCCCGCCAGGCAGCCCCCAGAAGCTAAAATCTGTGCGTTTTTGGAGGAGGATACGGCCGTATTCATCCCGCAGCACCACTGTGCCAAACACCAAAAAAATCTTGCGTTGCCCAACCCGGTTTCTAAGCCATTCAATGTAAGCCAAAATCATCCCCCAAAAGTCCTGTTTTTCACGTCGCCTTAACCCGTCCACACTGGTAAATCTTTTACCATACCCTGGATGAAGTATCAAAACTTGCGCCCACGGCTCGCCGCCGCCAGTGCCAAGATCGGTCTAGGTCTTGGTACGAAAATTATATTGCCGTACTTCCTGCTGACTCTGGTTGTAGCCAGTGTTGGCGCGTTTGTCATCACCAATCTCGTAGCCAGCTCATTAGAAGAACGCATCACCAACCAATTGGTAGATGCTGGCCAGATTGTAGCTGAAGGCATGGTGCGCCACGAAGATCAGCGGCTGCAAACCTTGCGTACCGTCATTGGCACCACAGGCATCCCCGCCGCAGTGGCTGCAAGCGATCCGGCAACCCTGGGCGAACTCGCCCCGCAAATTATCATCAACAGCAACACCGATGCCGTCGTTTTGCTAGATATGACTGGTGTGGAATTATACGGCTGGCAGCGCGTAGATGCTTCCAGTTCGGCCCAGGGCAATACGCACAGCGGCACCGATTTTTCTGATGTGGAGGCGGTGCAAAAAGCACTGCGCAATGAAGAGGATGCTTTCGGCAACCGTCAGGTTTTCATTACCGAAACCAATAACGGCCTGTTACTTTTTACCGTAACGCCGATGTTTTTCCAGGGTGAGCAGGTAGGCGTGGCGATGGTGGGCACCTACAGCCGCCGCATGATGTTGGAACTCACCCTGAACGCCGTGGCTCGTGTAACTCTCTACGATGTGGAAGGCAACGTGCTGGACACTTCGTTGGGCGGCGGGGAAGTGGGCATTACTGCGCTTTATCAGGACAACCCAGAAATTTTTGGCGAGGTTATTGCAGCGCTCTCCGAAACGCCAGAGCAATACAAATTAGTAGCCAGTTCGGCCAGCCGACAGGTACCATTACGCAGATTGGAAGTGCTCGATCAGCAGTACGTCCTGGCATTTGGCGATTGGCGATTGCGCGGGCAATCGTTTGGGATGTACAGCGTGGCGCTGCCCAGCAACTTTATTGTGAGCACGGTGGCCGTGAGCCGACAGCAGTTCACGGCCATTTTTACGTTGGCAATGGTCGCCGTTTTTGTGGGGGGCTTCCTGATTGCCCGGCGCATTACAGACCCGATCCATCAGTTGGTAGATACGGCCGTTGCCGTGGCCGATGGTGATCTCAAACGTCGCTCCAACATTCGCGCCAATGATGAAATTGGCCTGCTCTCCCGCAGCTTCGACCGTATGACCGCTGCGCTGGCCGAACAAAACCAAACCCTCGATGAACAGCGCAGCCAACTAAGCGCCATTCTGGACAGCATCGTAGATGGCATCATTGTGCTGGATACCCATGACAACATTCGCAGCGTCAACCCTGCTGCCGAAAAACTCCTGGCTGATTTGGCTCAAGATTTCTTTTCTGGCCCCGTGCGCGAACTTAACCAACCCGTAAATGGGAACCATGCCACTACCGAGCCTGAAATTGCCTCTGTCAGCGACCTGTTAGCCTTGCCTAAAAAACCTCGCCGTTATCAATTAGGCAACCGCTTTCTGAGTGCCCTCTCTGCCCCAGTGAGTGACCAAAACAACGAACCAATTGGCACAGTCATTGTGATGCGTGACATCACTTACGAAGTAGAGTCTGACAATCTGAAATCAGCCTTTATCACCAGTATTTCGCATGAGCTACGCACGCCGCTAACGGTAATTAAAGCGTATACCAGTCTGATGCAAGCCAAGGTAAATGGGCACACTGACGAACACCAAAAGCAGTTCATCCATTTCATTAACAAGGGCAGCGAAGAACTAGAACATCATATTGACCAGCTGATCCGAATTTCTGAACTGGAAGCAGGCACCATCTCTATGAAAATGGCGCAGGTGAATGTGCAAAGTTTGGTAGACAGCGCCATCACCCGCTGGCGCGAACGATTTGAGCAAAAGGAGATTGGCCTGGAAAACAGTGTGCCAGAAGCAGATTTGTGGGTACTGGCGGATGCAGAGCATCTGGGACGGGCGATTGAAAATTTGCTTAGCAATGCACTGACCTATACGCCGGAAGGTGGGCATGTAGAGATGTGTCTGTATGAAGAGGGCAACTATATGCGGTTAGATGTGCTGGATAATGGCATTGGCGTTGCCACGGCCGATTTACCGTATCTGTTTAATCGCTTTTTCCGGGCCAACAATAACGTTAATTTTGCGGCCCGCGGTGTGGGATTGGGGCTTTACATTACCCGCACGGTCATTGAGATGCACGGTGGGAAAGTGAGCGTCAGCAGTGAGCTTGGGGTAGGCAGCACGTTCTCGATTGAACTGCCGCTCATGGAGCCTGCCTGATGCGCGTTTCCCCGATGATTCCGCCTACATTGGTTAGCGATGCGTCAGAATCGCAAACGGCCGTAAACAAACGGCGAAACATGTACATCTGGCTGCTACTGGCGCTGCTGATCAATTTTGTCAGCATCTTTTTAGCCATGTGGTTGGGTCTTAAAATGGGCACCTTAGACACGCTGGAAGCAAGCATGTTGGCCCAATCCACGGCCAACTACGGTGACAGCTTCGATTTTGAATTTGCCCCCCTGGACCCCACCATTGCGGCGGAGGTGGAGGCGGATGAAGAAATTTTACGCGCCACAGGCACGGCCGTTGCTCAAACCCCAGTAAGCATTATTCCTTTCCCGCCAACCGTTACGCCATCGCCTACACCCAACCCAACCCAAACAGCAGCGTCACCATCCACAGCAAGTACGGCCGTTCCCACCCGTGCCACCAGCGCCACGCCAACCAAAGCGAATACGGCCGTTCCCACCCGCACCACCGGCACCCCGACACCCGCCAGTACCTTGGTAAATACGGCCGTTCCCACCAACACCCCCACAGCCAACCCAACGAACACCCAACCAACCAGCACCCCAACCACGCCACAGATCACTGGCACGCCGTTACCAACCAGCACCCCAACCCAAACGCCAACAAACACCCCAACCAATACCAATACCCCGCTGCCTACAGCCACACCAACCTTGCCCCCCACATTTACCCCTTCTCCCACGCCTACCCCCGTGCCCTCCACCACCCCGTTGCCAAGTCCCACACCCTCGCCAACTACCACGCCAACCATCATTTACACCGCCTCCCCGATCCCCACCTTCACCGCCACGCCCGGCCCCTAGCCAAGGCAAAATTCGCGAAAATAATTCGACCAAATCCATTTCCTGAGTAGAATCCCTTGTCGCCTGATCCCTAAAAGGCATACGGCCGTATCCGCTTGTTTTCACCATAAACAGCCAAAAGCCATCAAGGTCGGGCAACAACTGATTGTAACTCCCTAAACAACAAGGGAAATCAATAATAATTGAGCAAACCTAACGCACAGTCATACGTGTTCACTTACGGCAATCCCTGCATGTAAAAGATCCGGAGGTCAAATACAAAGATGTTCAAAAGTTATATAGCCCCAGCAGAAAATCAGGAAGCACGCCGCCAATTACCCAAATTAATGGTCGAAGGCCTTTTGCTGGGTGGCACAGGATTAGGTGTTTTAGCCCTCATATTTGAAATCGCCGCAGACGCTTTCAGCGTCGCAGCCTACCAAACACTTTTGGCCATTCACGGCGCAGAAGGCCACCACAAAATCGCAATTCTGGCATTCATATTGCTGTCTGCCCTGCTGCTTTTGGGCATTGTGCCCGCTTACAAAGCCGGAGCCTACCTGCGACCCAATGCAGGCGGGAGCGGCCCCCTGGTAGAAGCAATAGGCCCACCAAAAATACGCTGGCTCTCCTGGATTGGCACCAGCCTCTTCTTCCTGGATGCCATCCTCACCATCATCATCAGCTCCATCTCTGCCTCAGATGTCACCATGCTTATTTTGCCAGAATTAGCCCCCTACCGTATCGTTTTAGCCGAGCTATTCGCATTCTTCATCATGGTTGTATTGGTGGCGCTTGGGCCAAAACGTGCCGTACCGATCTTCCTCATTGGGGGTGGCGCTTTCACCCTGTTCACCATCGTTGCCCTCAGCATCGTTGGCGGCACAGCAATGGGCAACCCGGAATGGGCCTTCCTCACCAAAGGTATCGTTAGCCGCCTGGAACTCAACGGAGTTGTTGAACATGTGGTACGTGCCCAGCAAGATATTGCTACCATCGGCACCGTTGTTTTCTTCCAACTCTTTTTCCGCTCGATGTCTAGCGCCATGTTAGGGTTCTCTGGCTACGAAGTCATCCCTGCCAGCGGTAAGCACGCTGCTCGCCCCAAATGGAAAGTCATCAACACCTCATTGTCCCTGGCTGCCTTCTTTTTGATTGGCACCGGTGTCGTACAGCTTTATGCCGCCCAACAGTGGAATATTCCCGCCACCGAAGGGTACAGTACCCTGCTAATTGAATACGAAATCATTGCTGCCCAAACCTTTGGCACAGGCATTTCTGAAAATGACGTAGCTATCACAGAACAAGATCGGGAAGAAGCAGGAGCGCTTTACGATTTGCGCTTTGCCGAAAATGTGGAAGGCGAATTGCTAGGTGAAGTCCCAGGAGAAGCAGATGATTTTGCTAGCTTGTCCAGAGGGGAATTTGTTGATGAAGTGGCTTACGATCTGGCCGTTACCCGCCAGCTAGAAAATGCGACCAACGGCACAACCGGGCAAGCATTTCTGGTTGTAGCAGGCACTTTACTCGCCATTATTCTGTTGTTGGCCCAAGGGGGTGGCTACGTGGGTGGCGCGGCCGTTGCGGCCAATGCAGCCAGGTTAGGGCGGTTACCCAGTATGTTTACCGATGACCGCATTGGAATTTCAGTCATTTGGGGTATTGCGGCCATTCTCATTCCTATTATTCGGGAAGTCGTTATTGTTGAATCTTACTATGCCTTTGGTTTTGTTAGCGCCTTTGTCATCACCAGCACCACGGTTTTCTTTGTAAGGGAAGATGCCATGCGGGAACGTGGCATAGAACCCGGCTCCAGTGAAGCGAAATCGTTACGGTTCGCTGGCCTACGCGGCATGATTGCCAGCTATATCATGATGATTGTCCTTATTTGGCAAAAGTCTGATGCTCTCGT
This sequence comes from Ardenticatenaceae bacterium, assembly GCA_020634455.1. Classification (GTDB taxonomy): domain Bacteria; phylum Chloroflexota; class Anaerolineae; order Promineifilales; family Promineifilaceae; genus Leptofilum. The sequence goes on from JACKBQ010000002.1 coordinate 1,765,615, forward strand.
TGTCATCGCTATTTTTGGGGCAATCATCACTGTGATCCAAATTATTAACGCCAATGGTGGCCTGAAAAAATTGTCCAATATCTCAGTACGACCAGCATCTCCATTGGAGCCACAGGATATTCAAATACAAATGGGATTGCTGCGGGCCCACGACGAAGCCCGTCAGCGCGGCATTATGAATGCGGTTGAAGATCTGATTCATGAAGGCGCTTTTGCAAAATTCAATGTTGGTCCTCACCGAATTCGTGAGTTGATCTGCCACCTGTACCAGATACACCCCGGTTTATTTGAGCACGATGATGATCATCATGAACGAATTGAAGAACCAAGTACCGAATTGGAAGAAACCTACACACAAGCTTATGAGCAACGTAAGAAAATCTTACGTGACGTGGAGGATTATTCACACTTCGGCATCTTTACATTTATTCACAATTATCACATTAACTGGGTGTCGGAAGAACACGGCCGTAATGCTGCAATGGTGCAAAAAGCGATGTTGAACATCTTGTTCCCGCAAACTGAAGCTGATGTCATTTGGAAAGAATTCTGCGCTTATATGCCAAAATTCCAGCCAGAGCCAATCTGGCAGTTTAGCCGCCGCCGTTATTTGTGGGCCAAGGATCAATGGCCAAACCTGAGTGACCGCATCACGACGATTTGGACTTTGCAAGATTTTGGCCTTATCTCTAGAGATATCAACGTTGAAACAATCATTGCTGTGGCTGATGGCAAAAAGCAGATGCTGGTAAAAATCCCATCAAATCCTAAAGCAGATAACGAGGGTGAAACAAAAAAAGAGGCGCTTGATTAAAAATCAGGCTCGTTCGCAAGGAAAGTATGATGAAAGCTATTTTAGAAAAACTGCAAATTCAACCTATTAATGATGGTGTCTGTTCTGGTGAGGCGGGCTGGATTACCAGCGATGAAAAACCGATTGTCTCGTTGAATCCGACGACAGGGGAGCCGATTGCCAGCGTACGGCCGTCTTCCACCGCCACCTACCACCAAACCGTGCAAAACGCCCAGGATGCCTTCAAAACCTGGCGCAGCACCCCCGCCCCTCAGCGCGGCCAACTGGTGCGCGACCTGGGCAACGCCCTGCGCGACAATTTAGAACCGCTCGGCGAATTGGTGAGCCTGGAAATGGGCAAAATTCGGGCCGAAGGCATTGGCGAAGTGCAGGAAATGATCGATATCTGCGACTTTGCCGTAGGATTGTCGCGCCAGCTCTATGGCCTGACGATGCATTCGGAACGGCCCGGGCACCGCATGTACGAGCAGTGGCATCCGCTGGGGCCAATTGGCGTCATTACCGCCTTCAATTTTCCGGCGGCGGTTTGGGCCTGGAACGCCGCCCTGGCGGCCGTTTGTGGCGATACCGTCATCTGGAAACCGTCAGAACTGGTGCCGCTAACGGCCGTTGCCATCCAGCACATCGCTAATAAAGTGATGGCCGACCACGGCGTCAGCGGCGTCTTCAACCTCGCCGTGGGCGCGCGTGAAGTTGGCGAACTGATGACCAACGACAGCCGCCTGCCGCTCGTCTCCTTCACCGGCTCCATCCGCACCGGGCGCATCGTCAGTGAGACGGTGGCCCGCCGCTTTGGCCGCACCATTCTGGAGCTGGGCGGCAACAACGCCATCATCGTCGCCCCGGATGCCGATCTGGATTTGGCCACGCGCGGCATCCTCTTTGGCGCAGTCGGCACCGCCGGGCAGCGCTGCACCAGCACTCGGCGCATCATCGCCCACAAAACAGTTGCCGCCGAACTAACCAACCGGCTAGCCAACGCTTACCAGCAGGTAAAAATTGGCGATCCGCTGGTGGAGGGCACGTTGATGGGACCCTTGAGCACGGGAACGGCCGTTACCATCATGCAACGCGCCCTGGCCCGTGCCCAAAGCGAAGGTGGCGAAATTGTCGTCGGCGGCAACACGCTGCCAGACATTGGCCCGCAATTTGTGGAGCCGACCATCGTCAAGATGCCCGCCCAAACCGAAATCGTGCGCGAAGAAACATTTGCCCCGATTTTGTACATTTTGGAATACGAAACCATCGAGGAAGCGCTGCAAATTCACAACGGCGTGCCGCAGGGACTCTCCAGCGCCATCTTCACCGACTCCATCCGCACCGCCGAGGCGTTCCTCTCCGTGGGCGGCTCCGACTGCGGCATCGCCAACGTCAACATCGGCACTTCTGGTGCAGAGATTGGCGGCGCGTTTGGCGGCGAAAAAGAGACCGGCGGCGGCCGCGAATCTGGCTCCGACGCCTGGAAAGGGTACATGCGCCGCCAGACCAACACCATCAACTGGTCCAAAGATTTGCCCCTGGCCCAAGGCATCAGCTTTGGCGATTAGGAAATTTGGGACGCAGATAAACGCGGAAGAACGCTGATAAGAAAAAATCCGCGTCATCCGCGTTCATCCGCGTCCTATTCCCCAGCCAGATACGCCTGTACTTTAGCGGTTTCGATTTGCCAGATCGTTTGCGACAGGTACGGCCGAAATCCCAGCTCCCGGTTAATTTTGAGCATGGCGGCGTTTGAATCGGCATTGGTAGTACGGACGAATTGGACGGACGGCCGTTCCGCCATCAACTTCGCCAACATCGCCGCCTTCAGCCAACGCCCCAAGCCCTGCCCGCGATACGCCGGGAACACCCCCGTATCTCCCTGCCCCACCATATCTTCTCGGTCGGGCAAAATAGCCAGCTCCGTGTAACCGGCCAGCTTACCCGTAGCGCTTTCCGCCACATACATCGTCCACCGTTCAACACCCTGCGCCTCCAAATTTGCCTCAATCTGCCGCAGATGTTCCCCCGTGAGCCGCGTATCCTCCACATCCAAATCACCACGGGGCTGCTGGTTCATCACCTCGTGCAGCGCCACAACCGCCTCTAGCTGTTCTTCTGGATACGTTTTTAGCCAAAGACCCAGGGCGAATTCATCCGTCGGAGCCTCATCCAGCCATCGTTGCAGCAAAGAAGGCGGCAATTCTGCCAATGCCAGTTGGTTCACGTGCGTGGCCAGCCCGCGATTGCCGCCCAGGCGCAGCATCAACTGTTCACCCGCAGGCACACGGCCGTTTGTATTCCCCATCAGCAACGTTCGTCCCTGAGCCTCAGCTTCCGCCGCGATGTGGGACAGCAGTTCTGTGGCAATGCCTTGCTGCCGATAGGCAGGCAACACCTCCAGTTCCACCTGCCCCAAATGCCGGTTTTCGTCTGTGTCTAGATACACAAAAATAGCCTGGCCGATAACGGCCGTTTCCGCCACATCCCACGCCTGCCACAGACGCAAAAACACAAAGGGCGGAATCGTCTGCAAATTTGCCTTCACCGAGGCCAACGACCTTGGCGGATCCCCTGGCTGGCGCTCTGCTCGCATCTTGTTTTCAAACGTTAGCAGCGCCTCAAACGCCGCCTCCGTCGCCTCGGCTGGAAAAAATTCCCGAATTTCAATCTGCTGTTTATCCATCATCCTGACCTTTCAACTAAGATTCCATCCAAAAAAGCCACAGAGGAAAAAGAGAAAACTGAAAGATGAATCTTCATCTCCAGGCTCTCTGTGAACTCTGTGGCCAATGTTCGGAAAGGTAGCAAGCAAACCGCAAGCTCGCAACCTAAAGCAATTTTTAAAAGAAGCAGAGATTACGCCAAATCGATAATTGCCTTGATCAACTCGGCTTCGCGTTCCAGGCGAAAACCGAGCTTGAGGCAAATGGCGCGCATCCCGCGGTTTTCTGAGAGCAAGTACGCAACAACCCGCTTCACACCTTCCTGCTTGCCAATTGCCAGCAGGTGCTTCAACATTTCTGTGCCCACGCCCTGCCCTTGGTAACGGTCGCTCACCAAAATAGCAAATTCTGCCTCATCGCGCCCGCGCTCTTTCGTCAAACGCCCGGCGGCAATGATTTCGTCCTCATCGGTGCGCCTGTTTTTGGCGGCAACCACCAGCGCCATATCCCGATCATAATCTACAAAGCAGATGCGGGTAAGCCGCTCATGCTCGACGCGTTGGTCCAGTTGGAAAGCGCGGAAGTAGCGCAGATAAACAGACCGCTCAGACAGCGTTTCGTGAAATTTCACCATCATTGGCTCATCTTCCGGGCGAATTGGACGCATGGTAGCCAGAACGCCGTCTTCGGTGGTGAATTCCTTGATGTACTGGGCAGGATACGGCCGTATCGCCAACTGCGGCAGCTCATTTTCGGTAACTTCCGGCTCGTAAAGCACCACACGGGCGTCCAACGCAATCAGATGATCTGCTGAAGCAAACAACGGATTGATGTCAATTTCCTTAATCCAGCGCTGATCGGCCACCAACTGGCCAAACCGCACCAGCAGCGACTCCAATCCAGCCAAATCTACCGGATCGCGCCCCCGAACCCCCTCAAGCGCCTTGTAAATCTTGGTGCGTTCCATCATGCGACGCGCCAACGTGGTGGTCAACGGCGGCAGTCCCAAGGCTCGATCTTTGAACACCTCCACCAGCGTGCCGCCCGTGCCAAATAGCAGCACCGGGCCAAATTGCGGGTCGGGGCTGGCCCCGATGATCAGCTCATAACCATCGTTCAGGCGCAGCATCGGCTGCACCGTCACGCCCAGGAAATCAGCAGCACTGTACTTTTCGCTCACCGACTGCTGCATGATGGTAAAAGCGTGGCGCACCTCGCTTTCTGTGGCCAAATCCAGCCGCACGCCGCCAACGTCGGTTTTGTGCGTAATGGTCTCCGAATTCAGCTTGAGCACAACCGGGTAACCAATTTCTCCAGCAATTTGGGCGGCTTCATCGGCCGTTTTGGCCAGGCGCGTTTCCACGGTCGGGATGTCGTAGGCAGCCAGCACCCGCTTCGATTCGTACTCCGTTAAAATCGTTCGCCCAGATTGGCGAACATTCGTTAACATCTGGCTAATTTCGCTAATTTTTTGGGCACTCTCTTCCGTTTCCTCTGGCAAGAACGGGGTTTCGTACAAGCTTTGCAGCCGTTTTTGGTACCGCCACATATATTGGAAGACGCGAGCGGCCGTATCCGGAAAAGCAAACGTGGGGATGTTGGCCTGGTTCAAAATCGCTTCGCCACTGGCGATGTCCGCGCCGCCCATCCAACTGGCCAAAACGGGTTTGCCGTACTGGTACTGCGGGGGACGGCCGTATAGCTTCTTCAACTCCTGCGCCGTCTGGGTTGGGTCCGTCATCGCCTGGGGCGTAAGAATCACCAACAAACCATCACTATTCTCGTCGTTGGCCGCAATCTGGATCGATTTTGCATACCGTTCGGCATCCGCATCCCCCAAAATGTCCACCGGATTGTTGTGGCTCCAGTGCGGCGGCAAAAATTCATTCAACTCCGCCATCGTCTGTTCAGAAAGCTGCGTCAGCTCACCCCGGTTGGTAATAAGCGAATCGGTGGCCAGCACACCAGGGCCACCTGCGTTGGTCACAATTGTCAAGCGCGGGCCACGCGGACGGGGCTGCTTGGCCAGCACCTCGGCCATGTTGAACAAATCATCAATTGAGTCCACGCGCAACACGCCAGAGCGACGGAATGCCGCCGCCAGCACCTCATCGCTGCCCGTGAGCGAGCCAGTGTGTGAAGCCGCTGCCTGCGCTGCCGCCTCCGTCCGCCCCGGTTTGATGACAATGATCGGCTTCGTCAGCGCCACGTCCCGTGCGGCCGAAAGGAATGAACGAGCATTGCCGATGGATTCCATGTAGATGACGATGCTTTTGGTGCGCGGGTCGTCGCCCAAATAATAAATCAGGTCACCCCAATCCACATCCAGCATCGAGCCAATGGAGACGAAAGAGCTAAAGCCAACATTTTCCCGGTAGGACCAGTCCAAAATGGAGGTGAGTAACGCCCCGCTTTGGCTAATAAAACCCACCGTACCGGGGCGCGCCATCGAACTGGCAAAGGTAGCGTTCAGACCACCGATGGGGTTCATAACCCCCAGGCAGTTGGGGCCAATGATGCGCATATTGCCTTTCCGCGCTTCGGTGAGGATTTCCTGCTCCAGCTTCACACCTTCAGGGCCAATTTCCTTAAAGCCGGCAGAAATGACGATAGCGCCCTTTACACCTGCCTCCACGCATTCGCAGATGAGACCAGGTACGGTGCGGGCGGGCGTCACGATGATCGCCAGGTCAATCTTTTCCGGCACTTCGCCAATGCTGGGGTATGCTTTGATACCCATGACGCTGGGGCGCTTGGGATTGATGGGGAAAATCGTGCCGCCAAACGAGTTGGTCATGAGGTTCCACAAGATGGTTCGCCCCACGCTGCCTTCGCGCTCGGTGGCACCGATGAGGGCAACGCTTTTTGGGGAAAATATGACATCCAGAGGGTTCTTGTTGTAACTAAATACATCGTGGGCTGTGCCACGGGTTAAATCAATCATGGTTTGCTCCTTAGCAAGTAGCGGCTATTGGTGAATGGTTGGCGGCCAGTGCAAGCCACTAGCAACCAGCCAACCACAACGAGCCATTTTTAGTTTGCTTATTTGATTGTCAATATTCTGGTTGCTGGTGGGTTACAGCTCCCGGCTAGTGCAGGCGGTTGTGGGAAATCAGGTAAGCGATTTGAGCACTTTGTCGCGCTCTTTGCTGCTGATGCGTTGATGGGCTTCTAAAATATCGAGCACGCGGTTGATGGTCATGGCAGCGTGCAGCTTGTAGCCACGCTCGGCCATATTGGCCACGCCGCCCTGCTCACGGTCTATGAGCACCACAGCTTCTTTTACCTGTAAGCCTGACGCTTTTAAGGCAACAATGGCCTCCAATATGGAGTCACCAGAAGTAATGAGGTCATCTATGACAACGGCCGTTTGCCCTACCTGCCACACACCTTCAATCTGCTTGCCCGTGCCGTAACTTTTGGCCGTTTTGCGTGGGTAAATGAGCGGTTTGTCCATGTCCAAACAGAGTGCAGTGCCCAAGGGTAACCCGGCCAGCGGTGTTGCTGCCAGCAAATCAAACGATAGGCGATCCAATACCGAGCGATAAGCTGCTACGGCCTGGCGCAGCGCTGCCGGGTGGGAAACCAGCAGGCGCAAGTCGAGGTAAATGCGGGACTTTTTGCCGCTGTGCAGCTTAAATTTACCAAGCTGAACAGCGCCGATGTCGAATAACGTCAGGGCAAATTTTTCCAGAGGGGGCAAGGTCTCGCTCATGGGCGCGATCTTAACACGAATCGGGGATTCGGTAAACTCATTTTTGGTTCGCCGAAGCCGGGGGTGTTGTGATACAGTGGAGCAAGTTCTAGATAGTGAAGAAGATGTACCTTTGCCGAGGGAAGAATTGATGAAACGGCCGTTTTTCCTGCTTATACTGCTTTTTGTGGCTGCTTGTACCCCCACCCCGGCGCTTGAGCCAACAGCTTTGCCAGAGGTCGTCGAAACAGTGACCGCAACGGCCGTTCCACCCACACCTACCGCATCACCACGCCCAACAAACACCCCGGTTCCCCCAACCAGTACCAGCACCCCCCTGCCCACCGCCACGCCGACCCCGGAACCCACCGCCACCCCTGAAAGCGTTCAGTTTCAGTTTGAATCAATTTCCGTAACCATCGATCCAGCAATTGTAACCACGCTCTACCCAACCCTCTTGGAGGGTGGCCGGGAAATCAGGCTGCTTTTTGCCGAAGATGGGTACTGTGTGGTGCATGGCTGCATCTACTTCATACAAACAGATGCCCTGCCTGAGGTGCTGGTTGAAATGATGACGGCGGTGGAAACGGCCGTAACCAACCAGGACAGCAGCTATGAATTCAAAACCAGGCAAACCAATCTGGTTCTGCAAACCCACACCCAACTGCTAACCACCGACTCCCTGCAAGGCATCCGCGCCGTCACCTTCAAGACGCAAAACCTGCCGCTCATCAGCAACGGGGCATTGACCTATGAGTTTCGCGGGTTGACGACAGACGGCCGTTATTTTGTCCAGGCGTGGGTGCCTGTCTCGCTGCCATTTTTGCCAGACAGCAGCAACCCCATCCAGGAAAACCAGCCCCATTTTGCCGTGCCCCTACCCGAAATCACCACCAGCCGCGAAGAAGAGCTGTACCAAATTTTAGGCGCGTACAACGAGGCGGTGGCCGTGTTTGTCCACGAAGCCACCGATGGCACCTTTGCGCCCGATTTGACGGGGATTGACGCGCTGATCCAATCAATTACCATCACCAATGAATGATGAGGAGTTATTTGTGAAAGAAAAACAGTTTACCACCCGCGCCGTTCATGCTGGCGAGCGCGCCGATTTTAGCCAGATCAACTCGGTCGTCACCCCCATTTACCCCTCGGTGGGCTATACCTTTGCCGATTCCCACGAGCTGGACGCGGTGTTGGGCGGTGAGCAGCCAGGCTACGTTTATTCACCTCGCTATGCGAACCCCACGGTGGCGGCTTTGGAAACGGCCGTTGCCAACCTGGAATCCGCCGAAGCCGCTATCGCCCTACCCTCCGGCATGGCGGCAGTACACCTGGCACTGCTAGGGGCTGGCGTGCGCGCAGGCAGCCACGTCGTCGTGGCGGCAGATATTTACGGGGCAACCTACTCACTGGTGCAGGGTATTTTTACCGAGCTGGGCGCCACGGTGCATCTGGTAGACGTACTAGATTTAAAGAAAATCGAGGCGATTTTGGCGCAAGAAAAAGTGTCTGCGCTGCTTGTCGAAACCATCTCCAACCCGCTCATGAAGGTGGCCGATTTGCCCAAGCTGGCCGAACTGGCCCACGTCCACCACGCCAAACTGCTGGTAGACAACACCTTCTGCTCCCCCTACCTGTGCAATCCGCTCACCTTTGGTGCCGACATGGTGATTCACAGCGCCACCAAGTTCATCGGCGGGCACGGCGACGTGATGGCGGGCCTCGTCGCCACCAGCGCCGAACTGAAGGCGGAGATGGTGCGGCTGAACAAGCTGTTGGGCAGCAGCCTGGGGCCATTCGAGGCATGGCTGGCCCACCGCGGCCTCAAAACGTTGCCGCTGCGGATGCGCCAGCAGTGCCAAAACGCGCTGCACATCGCCAGTTGGCTGCAAACCCATCCCAAAATCAGCCAGGTAAACTACGCCTTTCTGCCCAGCCATCCCCAATTTGAGTTGATGAACCAGCTGACCAACGGCAAGGGCGGCGGGGCCGTATTCTCGTTTGAAGTGCGCGGCGCAGGCAAACCGGAAATCTTTGCCCTGATGGACGCGCTGGAACTGATCCAACCCGCCACCTCGCTGGGCGACATTTACTCGCTGACGCTCTATCCCGCCATCTCGTCCCACCGCAGCCTCACCCCGGCGGAGCGCCACAAACTGGGCATCGGCGATGGCCTGCTGCGCCTCTCCGCTGGCATCGAAGACGTAGCCGACATCCAGGCGGATTTGGCGCAAGCTTTAAACAAAATTGGACACGGATTTGACGGATAACACGGATTAAAAACAGAAAAATCCGTTCAATCCGTGTCATCCGTGTCCCAATCAAAAAAGAGGAGAAAAGCTCATGACCCATCACGCACAAGTTGTCATTATTGGTTCCGGAATTGTTGGTTGCGCCGCGGCCTACCACCTGACAAATTTTGGCTGGAAAGACGTTCTGGTCATCGACAAGGGAGAGTTGTTTGAGAACGACGGCTCGACCTCGCACGCACCGGGGGGCGTGGTGCCGCTGAGCCACAACAAGCTGCTGACGCAGATGGGTTTGTACACGGCCGATCTCATCGCCAGCCTGGGCCATTTTAGTGAGAAACAAAACACGTACAACCGGGTAGGTCAACTAGAAATTGCCATCTCCGAGGCGCGCTGGCAGGATTTGAAGCGGCTGCACGGCACGGCCAAGGCGTACGGCTGCGAGACGGCGCTGCTGACGCCGCAGGAATCGGCCGCAAAAATGCCACTGCTGGATCCGTCCCAATTTGTGGGGGCGCTGTGGGTTCCGGCAGGGATGATTGTGAAAGGGTCGCATGTAACGGCCGCTTTGGCACGGGAAGCTGAGGCAACGGGCGGAGCCAAATTTGTGGGCCACACGGCGATGACGGATATTGAGGTGAAGGGGGGAAGGGTAACGGCCGTTCTCACCAACAACCCCGACATGCCCCGCATTGAGTGTGAAAATGTGCTGCTGGCGGCCAACATCTGGGCACCCGCCCTTAGCGAAAAGTTCGGCATCCACCTGCCGCTGATGGCCTTCGAGCACCAGTACGTCATCACCAATCCGCTGGATCGCCTGGCCGATTTCGACCCGGCGAACAAGGACCACGAAGTGACTTTCCCCACCATGCGCGAGCTGGATTCGACGATGTACTACCGGCAACATTGGCAGGCGTACGGCATCGGCAGCTACTACCACAAGCCGCACATGGTCCGGCCGCAAGACGTGAAAAAGACGGCGATCCATGCCTTCACCCCCGACGATTTTTACGGCAAGCCGTGGGAGCAGGCCAAGCGGCTGCTGCCCGCCATTGCCCAGGCGGATTCCGTCGGCTGGCAGTGGCAGTTCAACGGCATGTTTGCCTTCTCCAGCGACGGCATGCCGATTATTGGCGAATCGCACATCAAGGGGTTCTGGACGGCCGTTGCCAGCTGGATCACCCACGCGGGTGGCGTCGCCAAATCGGTGGCGGAGTGGATGACGACTGGTGAAACCGAGTGGGACATGCGCCAGGCGCATCTGCACCGCTTCCACCAATTCCAAACCACCGAGGCGTACACCACGGTCATCACCAAGAAAAATTACCGCGAAGTGTACGACGTGGTGCATCCCAAACAATCCATCAGCGAGCCGCGCAACGTGCGGATGAGTCCCTTCGCGCCCCGGCTAGATGCGCTAAAGGCGGAATACACTGCTTTTGCCGGGATTGAGCTGCCGAACTGGTTTGAGGTGAACGGCCGTCTCCTGGAAAAGTACGAAGAGCAGATTCCGCCACGCAGTGGCTGGGCGGCGCAATATTGGTCGCCGATTCAGGGGGCGGAGCATTTAGAGACGCGCCACAACGCGGCGATGTTTGACCTAACCGGCCTCTCCATTATCGAGGTGAAAGGGTCAGGCGCGGCCGAATTTAGCAACTATTTGTGCAGCAACCAGATGGACGTGCCGGTCGGGCGCGTCGTCTACACCACCTGGCTTACGCCCAAAGGCGGCGTCAAGCGAGACCTGACGGTGGCGCGGCTGGCGCAAGACAAATATTGGCATTTTGTGGGCGAGGGCACGCTGCCGCAAGATTTGGCCTGGGTGCAGCAGCACGCGCCGCAGGATGGCTCGGTGGTGGTGACGGATGTTTCGGGGGCGTATACGGCCGTTGGCCTCTGGGGCCCCAACGCCCGCAAAGTGCTGCAAAAAGTCACCCACGCCGACGTCAGCAATGAGGCGTTCCCCTACTTCACCGCCCAGTGGATCACAATTGGGCTGGTGCCGGTGTACGCCATGCGCATCTCCTACGCGGGCGAGCTGGGCTGGGAGCTGCACTTCCCCATGGACATGGCGCTGCAGGTGTGGGATTTGCTCTGGGAAGCAGGCCGCGAGGTGGAAATGATTGCCGCCGGGATGGGCGCGTTTGACTCGCTGCGCCTGGAAAAAGGGTACCGGCTGTGGGGCGGCGACGTCTACACCGAATATTCCCCCTACGAAGCTGGCCTGGGCTGGACGGTGCGCCTGAAGAAAGGCAACTTCATTGGCCGTGACGCCTGCCTGAAATTGAAGGACAAGCCGCTGAAGAAAAAGCTGTGCTGCCTGACGTTCAACAACGGCGGTGTGGCCCTGGGCTACGAAGCCCTTTTTGCCAACGGCGACTGCGTGGGGCACGTTACCAGCGCCAACTACGGCTACAGCGTGGGCAAGTTCATCCTGTACGGCTACTTGTCCAGCGCCCACGCCCAGCCCGGCACCCAAATCGAGGTGGAATACTTCGGCGAGCGGCACATGGCCACGGTGGTGGAGGAACCGCTGTATGATGCGGGGATGGAGCGGTTGAGAGGGTAGAAAGCTGTCCATTTAATCAACCTTGCTTTGCAGCGAGTACTTTTATTTAGTACAATGTTTTTAAATTTGGTGTGATACTAATCGCGATCAGTTTCTTTTGAAATTTGCAAAGATCACCCTCGCTTTTCTTTCGGCTAAAATTGAGCAGGTCCAAAATCTCTCTCACCTCAAATCATTGGTGGTTTGAAAAAAAACATTCATATAATTTGGTGAAAAATCATCCAATACTTGATAACACTTTATGGGGTTCCATTCAAATCAAAGCACAAGATTGTGTAAAGCAATGAAAACAGGACAAAGATTAAAATGATACCAAAAAGTATGAGTAAGCTTCGTCAATTGATAGATCTCCATTTTGATGAGGCAGAACTTCGAATTTTGTGCTTTGATTTAGGCATTGAGTGGGAGCATCTCCAAGGTAATACAAAATCAGAAAAAATCATGAGCCTAGTTTCATATCAAGTTAGACGAGAAGATTTAGCAACTCTGATTAATCTCCTAAAAAACGAACGTCCAAATCTTAATTGGCTAGATTTACAGCAACCTGAACTCAAACAAATTTTTTTAGTTGGAAAACGCAATGTTGGAAAATCAAGCATTATACAAGCTTTAACAAATACTTCGCCATCTCAAGCACCAAACTTGCTACCAGCAGTATTCCGCGATGACAACTTACTATACGTGGATATTTTCCTAGATATTCAAACTCAGGATAATCAGATTTGGGAAGCCATCAAGCAAGCGGCAGTTTTAGTCTATGTTGTTGATAACATTCCCCAAAAATCTGAACTTAAACTATTTGAAACTGTATCAAATCGAACGATGAGAATTCCGAAGATAATATTTATAAACAAATGGGATGTTGCCGAACGCGTTATGACGAAAAAAGACCGTGATTCTATGTATGCAACAATAGTCAAAGAATTAGCGAGCTTTGTATTAGCACCAAGTCATATCTTGCACGGAAATGCAATTCTTTACAATTCCAAAACTGACTCTATCAGACCAACTCAGTTAATTGATTTAAAAAAATTAATTTATAGCTTGGTTTGATTCAGGCTCAAAGATAAATTTTGGGCTTGCTGAGATTCACCTTGCCACCAGCAGCTTACCCAGATATGCCAATGGAGAAACAATATGACAAATGAAGATATCCGAAAGATGATGGAAGATGCCCAAAAAGATTTGCAGAATGCACTCAAAGAATTAATAGAAGAAATTGGCGATAAATTATCTTCTGAGGAACGCTCTCAAATCAAGCAAGAAGTAGACGAGCTAAATGAAATTCTTGACCGCTTGAAAGAAGGAGTTGTATGGATTGCTGTATTTGGGAAAACTGGTGCCGGAAAATCATCCTTGATTAACTCTCTAATTGGGGATGATGTCGCCAAGGTAGATGTAACTCATGACACAACGACTGAAATAAGTGGGTATCCTGCCGATTATAAGGAAGGAAGATGGAAGCTTGTTGATGTTCCCGGTATTATGGGCGACCAACTTTATGAAAATATGGCTATTGAAGAAGTTAAAAAAGCCCATGGACAGATCTTCGTACTTGATGGAGAGCCATTTCAAGATGAATTAGAGATTTTTGACATCGTCAAACAGCATACCCCAAACGTTCCACGGGTTATTTTTGTGAATAAATGGGATGCGGTACAGCTTACAATGCCTATTGCAAACCATGAAAAGTTAAAAGAGCGTATATGGGAAAAGATGAAATCTTACGTAGACTCACCAGAGGATATTGTATATGGTAGCTCTCGGTTGTTAGATGTAACACATCAAGAAATGATACGACAAGAGTTGCCTCAATTACTCAACAGGCTGTATGAAAGTGCAGGTACCCTTGGTATGGTTATTAATGTACTAGACCCAGCAAATCGTGCAGATAACCTAACTGATGCAATAAATGCAAAGATACATAGGGTAAGACGAAAAGTGTCGCAAAGGATCATTTATACTTATGGAATTTTGTCTATGTTCGGAACATTTGTCCCATTTGATACGGTGCTTGTAGCACCACCTCTGCACATATCTATGGTTAGTGCTGTGTTTAATATCATAGGAGCAGAAGATACTAGTGTTGATGTGAGAACGGCTGCATCAAAACTAGTCAAAGACTATTATATGAACCGATATGTAGAAACTGGTCTAATTGGCGTTGTAGAGGGGGGACTTTCTATTGCAGCGATATTTGGCCCTATCTTTTATAGCGCTGAAGTAATCATTGATCTGGCTGCAGTTGGTATCTTCAAGTTCAGACGAACTGTAATACTAGGTGAAGTGGCAATGGAATTTGCGAAGAACAATTTTACATGGGGTGGCGAAAGCCTACGTACTGTTATTCAAAGATGCAAACAAAGAGCCGAAGAAAGTTACACTTACAGTCAAGTGAGACGTGACGCCTATAAAAAAATCAAAGAAGCAAAATTAAATGATTGAATGGATTATAGCAGCATCGGTCAGTTATGTTGTGTATCGCGCTTTGAGAGGTGAAACAAAAACAAATTCACCGATCAATAATGAAACCGTTACCGAATCTTTCAAATTCATTAACCTACAATATGTTAATCCTCCTCAAAACAAGATTGTACTTCTAGGTAAAACAGGAGCAGGTAAATCCAGTACTTGCAACGCTCTTTTAGGGAAAAATGTTTTTCAAACAAATGTCCTTCATGGAGCTACAGACGTGGTGTTTTCAGTAAAATATAAAAACACCTATGAATTATATGACACTCCTGGTTTGCTTGATGGCAAAATTCTAACGGAATCAGTCTTAAACACCATTCAGCAAAGTCGTATTGTTGTTTACGTTACAGATCGGCAACTCTATCGTCCAGAGCTTGCGATAGTAAAAGCTCTAAGCAGTAAGCAGAAGGCCTGGAATGCAAAACATAGTAATTCGAGTCGCCATCTTTTACTTTATGTAAATCAAAAAGACGTTTGGGAACAGACAATGGCCAAATCAGAAATAGAATCTCACAGCACAGCTATACTAAAACAAGTAAGTGAGTGGATTGACCCAAAAGACGTTGCATTTGGAGCCTCTGCTCCATATAAAAAGGGGAAAGTTCTCCAACCAGAAATTGAAGCTCTCGAAAAACTAATCACCAAGTACCTTGTATAACTTCAAAATCATTCTTGCTTTTTAAATATTTTCTTAATGAGACCTGTACAGTGTGAATCTTCTTGAATTTTGAGTGTGCTGTAGCTGTTTCACGTCGGCTTTGCTAAGTGCAGGCTTTGGCAGCGCCGCTTGCCTAGTCTGGTTTGCATCACACCTTCCAGATGAGACCATTCTCAACAGGAGGCGCTCCCTCCTTGAGCCGCACCCTTTCCGATGTATAATCCGCCGAATTCAATCACTCAACAAACAAGGAGAAATACCTATGCCTGTAAGTAATTCAACTGCAACCTGGGAAGGGAGCTTAACCGAAGGAAAAGGAACAATGGTGGTGGGAAACGGCCGTTACACTGGCCCCTTCACTCGCGCTTCCCGTTTTGCCGATGGTGAAGGCACCAACCCAGAAGAACTGATTGGCGCAGCCCACGCTGGCTGCTACTCCATGTTCCTCGCCGCCATTCTTTCTGGCGACAAGCATGTGCCCAACAGCGTCAACACCACCGCCAAAGTCCACATTGGCCAGGTAGACGGCGCGCCCACCATTCACACCATCGAGCTCCATGTTGAGGCTGACGTGCCCGGCATTGACGACGCCACCTTTCAGGAGTACGCCGCCCGCGCCAAAGCAGGCTGCCCGGTCTCCAAAGCGTTGGCTGGCGTGCAGAATGTGGCATTAACGGCCGTACTCAAAAGCTAATTCCCCACCCCGATTGGTCCAATCTTGGGCGCTGCTTTTTCAGTTGCCGCCAGTGAGATTGGACCAATCTCGTTAACCGATCATGACGTTCCTCACTTATGCACCGCCACCACACTTGCTACCCTTTGCCTAGTTGCTAGCAGTTTTAGGAATTTGTTTAATGGGAGGTGCAATAATGAATTCCACACAAATCAAAGATCCAAAAAACATATTTTGAGTGGATTGGGCGGCCTAATTTTAGGCGCGTTGCTGCTCTATTTTCTTGAGTATTTTCTGCAAGCCCCCAACCAGGCCACGCTCATCGGCCGACAAATGCTATTTGCGATTCCTGCTTACCTGTTGCTGATTTTTTCTTTTGGGGCGCTTTTGCGGGGGCTGTCTCTGGTTTATCATTTACGTCGGTATGAAGCACTCTAGAAAGTTAACCACCGCTCACAAGTGGCTTTTTTACTTGTGAGACATGCTCCAAAATGTTACTATTCTTCAAGTTGTTATCCGTCAAAGGCAGCTTGAAAAAAGTATGCACACCTTCTACTATCCAGACCATACACAGCACGATCCTGCCAGGCTGCACCGGCCAGACGATGCGCATTGGAATAAATATTACGCCGAGGTGGCGCAGCGCGGCCAAATTATTCACAATGCTCTGCAAACGGCCGATCTTGGCCCAATTTCTCCCCCTGGAGATTTCGGCCTCTCGCCTATCCAGGATGTGCATGCCCACCAGATGCTTACCCTGCTGCAAAACGCCCACGATCAGATGAAACTGGAAACCGGGCGCGATGTGGCTCTCCCAGAAACCTTCAGCTTGCGACCGCGCTCAAAGCGCCATTTCTACTCCATTTTGGGCCAGCTTGGGCTTTACTGCTTCGATACATCTTCTCCCATTTTTGCCCAAACCTGGGAGGCAGCATATTGGAGTGTGCAAACGGCCGTTTCCGCTGCTGCCCTCATCGCTGCCGAACCAGAGAAAACCGTGTACGCCCTCTGCCGACCACCGGGCCACCATGCCGCCGCCGACCAGTTTGGCGGCTTTTGCTACCTCAACAACGTGGCCATCGCGGCCAACTGGCTGGTGCAGCAAGGGCAGCGGGTTGCCATTTTGGACATTGATTACCACCACGGCAACGGCACCCAGGAAATTTTTTACGGCCGTTCCGACGTCCTCTTCCTCTCCATCCACGCCGACCCCCGCTACGAATACCCCTACTACTGGGGCTTTGCCGATGAGTACGGCGATGGCCCCGGCCTTGGTTTTAACCACAACTACCCCCTGCCGCCTGGCACCCAAGCCCCCGCCTATCTAGACACCCTCGCCCGCGCCCTCATTCAGATACGGGCCTTCGTGCCAGACAGTCTCATCGTTTCCCTGGGGGTAGACACCGGCGAAGGCGACCCAACCGGCACTTTTCAGCTCACCACACCCGACTTTGCCCAAATTGGGCAGGCAATTGGCCAGCTTCATCTGCCAACGGCCGTTGTGCAAGAAGGCGGCTACCGTCTGGACACCTTAGGCCAACACGTCACCGCCTTTTTAACAGGTCTACTGCAACGGCAAAACGTCCTGCCATCGTAGGACAAACCGCACTTAATCTGGTTTACAATAAAATGGCCCACTTTTAGCGCACATTTTACAGTCACAGAGAGCCGACTCGTCTAAAATGTGGAAGCGTTTGGCTGAATATGCCATAATTTGCATAGCAGAATCATAAACCGAGCAATTCACCAATCCTTGAAGAAAGTTTATAGCAGCGATGATTAAACACCGTTCAGCCCAAATACTGTTTTTAGACTGAACCCAATCTCAGTATTCACCAACCAGGTGACCAATACGCTGAGCGATAACCCGAAACACAACTTGGAGAATCATGATGAGCGATTTGCAACCAACCTGGGTCGGACGCACTATCGGCAGTCGCTATGTAATAAACGCTTTGCTGGGGCGCGGTGGCATGTCATCCGTGTACAAAGCCACAGACCCCAACTTGCAGCGCACCGTAGCCATAAAAATTATTCATCCGCACCTGTCTGAACACCCAGAATTTGTAAAGCGGTTTGAGCAAGAAGCAGCCGCCGTGGCCCGCCTGCGCCATCCCAACATCATGTTGGTACACGATTTCAACCATGATGGCGGTGTTTACTACATCGTATTTGAATACATCGCGGGCACGCCGCTAGATAAGCGACTAAAAGACCTCAAAGAAGCCGGTTTGCGCTTGCCGCTCTCAGAATCGTTGCAAATCATGATTCCTTTGTGCGAAGCCGTCGCCTACGCCCACGAAAGCAAGATGGTCCACCGCGACCTGAAACCTTCCAATGTCATCATTAACCTGCTGGGGCAACCCATTTTGCTGGATTTTGGCATTGCCAAACTGGTGGGCGGCGGACACGTACACACAGCAACCGGAGCAACCATCGGAACGGCCGCTTACATGGCCCCGGAACAAGTCGTGGGTGACGAAGTAGACCATCGCGCCGACATTTATTCACTGGGCGTCATGCTTTATGAAATGGCCTGTGGCCGTCCACCGTACGAAGGCCAATCTGCCCTGACGGTGATGATGAAGCACGTCAACGAGCCGCTGCCGGACATCCGGCTGTTCAACAGCAACCTGCCCGATGTGTTCAACGCCGTGCTGGAAAAAGCGTTGGCTAAAGATCCCAAAACACGCTTCGGCTCGGCCGTAGAAATGGCAACAGCCCTGCGCAACGTCGGTCGGCAGCTCAACGCCGCCAGCGATGAGGCCATCTTTACAACACCCAGCCAGGTGAGCCAACCGCCACAGCAAACGGCCGTTCCCACCCCCAAACCTGCAACCAAACCTGATGAAGCGCATATAAACCTGGCCAAAACCGAAATCGGCACACCAGAACCGGTAACTGAACCGATTGCCAAACCAGAGCCAACCACAGCTAAAGAAAAATCTAAGCGCAACTGGCTGCCAATTGCCCTCGGAGGTTTGGCTGTGCTGGCCCTCATTGCCGCCGCTGTGCTGCTGTTGCCCAAGTTGTTGGCCGGCTCACCTCCCACCTCAGCCGGGATGGTGCAGCTACCCGCAGGCACCTACACTGTGGGAGCTGACCTCAGTGGCAGCCAGTATGCCGCCCCACAGCAAATCACCCTGGAAGCATTCTGGATAGACCGCTATGAAGTGAGTAACAAGGCCTACGCTGCCTTTGTCGCCGACACCGAGGCAACGCCACCTTCCAACTGGACAAACGGCACACCCCCAACTGGCCTGGACGATCATCCAGTGCGCGGGCTTACCTGGGAAAACGCCTATGATTATTGCGATTGGCTTAACAAACGTCTGCCCACCGAAGCTGAGTGGGAAGTGGCGGCTCGCGGCAGTCAGGGCTTGCTGTACCCCTGGGGTGACAACGTCAACAGTGTCAGCTTGCCCCAAGACAACACCTATGCCAGCGGCAGCCTGCCCGCCAACCGCAGCAGCTTTGGCGTATTCGACATGGCTGGCAACGTGTGGGAGTGGGTGGACGAGCCATACACAGACGTTTCCGAAGATCAGGCAGTTGCCCGAGGCGGCGCGTTTGACTTCCTAAAAGATATGGCTTATCGACTCCAGGGCGATCCCAATTTGCCTACCATGATTGCCTCCACCGGCGTGCGCTGCGCCGCCTCCGAGGTGGAACTGGTGCCTGATGATGCCCTGCTGCTGGCCGATGATTTCACCAATCCAGAAAGCGGTTGGCCCGATCTAAAAGAAGACAATGCGTGGCGCGGTTACCATCCGCCGGACTTTTACCATGTGGAGACAACGGGGCAAAATCAGGTAGCAACGGCCGTTTTTGGAACAGATGCCGCCAATGTAAGCCTGGAAGCCCAAATGTTTGTAGATATTTTGGAGAGCGAAGACGGCGGGTACCGCTACGGCCTTCTGGTGCGGCAAGTAAGCGAACGCCAGTTTTACGCCTTCACCGTTTCCCCCCGCGCAAGCGAATGGGCCGTGCTAAAAGCCACCGAAGCGGGCCTGGAAACATTAGCCAGCGGCCCAATCACAGGGTTAACCGGCGGCAGCACTATTCCGGTTCAGGGTGGCTCTGCCGATGCAGCCGATACGCTGCGGGTAGATGCTACGGGGAATGTGTTGAGCTTCTTTGTAAACGGCCGTATCGTCACCACCCTCACCGACAATAGCTATAGCAACGGCGATTTTGGCTTTTACGTGGAAACAATCGAGGAAACCCGCGCCCACGTCCATTACGATGCCGTGACTGTGCTGGAATTGAACGATGCATTGGTGCAAACAGACAATTCAGTAGATGAAATTGCCGTGGAACCTACCGTACCTGCTGAACCCACAACCACGCCCGAAGCAGCCCCAACGGAAACGGCCGTTGCCACCCCTGAACCCACAACAACCAATGCGCCTTCCCCCACCCCAGAACCTACCGAACGGCCGCTGCCAAAAGGAATGGTTCTCATTCCAGGCGGCAGCTTTTTAATGGGTTCCGAAACTGGTGAAGCAAATGAGCGCCCGGAACATTCGGTGACGCTAGATGCCTACTTCATAGACCAGTTTGAGGTAAGCAACGAGCAATATCAATCCTGTGTGGCTGATGGTGGCTGCACCCAAACCGGCATTCGCAACTCGTTCCGGCGTGCTGGCTATCGGGATGATCCCATCTTTGCCAATTATCCAGTAATGGGTGTCACCTGGACCCAGGCAAATGCATACTGCCAATGGGCCGGCAAGCGGCTGCCCACTGAAGCCGAATGGGAATTCGCCGCTAGCGGCCCGGACAATTTCACCTGGCCTTGGGGCAACACATTCGACGCCACCCTGTCGGCTGCCAGTTCACTGGATACAGAACCCATAGATGATTTTGCTGATGGAACCAGTCCATTTGGTGTATTCAACATGGCTGGCAACGTTAATGAGTGGGTGCAAGATCGGTTTGACGCCAACTTTTACGCCAACTCGCCAACAGAAAATCCAGTTAATCTGGATTCTGGCACCAGCCAAATTTACCGGGGCGGCAGCTTCGACAATACCAATGGTACGTTCTTTACTACCAGCCGACGTTACGTCGTTTCGAGCAATACGTTCGACGTAGATATTGGCTTCCGTTGCGCCCAAAGTCCTCCCTAAAGGGTAGGCTCTCACATTTTCCTGGAAACTTTTCGAACGAAAAGTATCACGCGAGAAGTTTCCGGGAAAATGATCATCCCTCTGTCTCATCCGGGCTGGATTTACGGCCGTTCCGCTCCGCCTCCCACATTTTTTCCAATGTCCCCACCCGGCGAGCAATATCTTGCACGATGAGCAAGGTTTGCCCCACCGCTTGTTCGGTTGTCATGCTGCCCCGCGTCCACCGCTTCATTACTTGATCCAATGTGTAGCTTCCCATCTGGCACTTCCTCCAAAATATTTAGGCCACAGAGGGCACAGACAGTTTTGAGAAGGTTCCTGTGCCTTGTCCCTTTTGGCTTCTAAAAAATGGTGGGCAACGGCCGTTCGACTCAGCCGCGTCGAGGTGAGCAAACCCCGCAACTGAACCGCCCTCTTCCCAAAGTTCACAAGCAGCCAAAATCCTCGGCAAGATTCGCCGCCAACGTTTAGCTTTTGGTTAAAACTGTATTGTTGGAATGATTGACTGTGTGATACGGCCGTTACCGCACCAATAGCGACATTTTACACGGTATCGAATATTCTGTCAATAGGGAATTTACGGCCGTTCTTCCCCCACCCCGTAAGTAAAGCCAGCCCGCTCAGCTACCAGCCCCAAATGCTTAGATGACGCCCGGCTGGGCACATAAGCGCCTGTTTCCCACTCGCTCACTGTTTGCTGGCGCACCCCCAATTCATCGGCCAACTCCCCTTGCGAAAAGCCCATATGCTGCCGCAGCGCCTTGATCATGCCCCCATTCCATAGCACCGTGTCGCCAGATTTTTCAACTACATAGGTAAGTTGGGCTTTGTCAAAATTAACCGTCTCCGCCCCCAAATCCACCGACTTCACATGATAGCCCGCATCCATCCAGGCGGACGCCTGCACCGCACCTTTACTGCGATTGCTCCACCAGCCTACTCGTTTGCGAGCGCTGCCTGGCAAACGAGTGCCCAACATCGCCTCCACCTCAGCAAAGCGCAAGGTTACTGGCTCGCCAGCCGCCTGTGTTAAATGCGCAAAAAGCGGGTAGTACTTGCTGCCAATTTTCATAGGCAAAATTATACCAAAATTAATTAATCTGTTGACAGAGACGAATTTCGGATTAAAATCACCCGAATTCTACGAGGATCGTAAAATGGATAGACTAGATTACGAAATTCTGGCACTATTACAAGAAGACGGCCGTCGCTCGTTCACGGAAATTGGCAAAGACACTGGTTACAGCGAAGGCACCATCCGAAAACGCGTCACCCGACTGGTTGACGAAGGCGTCATTCGCATCATCGGACTTGTAGACCCCCATCTGGCTGGGTTTGACGCCCCCGCCATCATCCAGGTTGCAGTTGCCCCACCCCATCTTGAAGAAGCAGCCCAAACAATTGCTCACTTTCCCGAAGTCAGTTATTTACTTATGGTTTCAGGCGAATTTGACCTGATCATTGAAGTCCGCTGCCATAATCGGGAGCACCTGGCCTCATTTATTCGAGACAATTTACAAAGAGTACCGGGCGTTCAGCGCACAATTTCATCGCTAGTGTTGCACACGTATAAGCTGGCCGAACCCAGCATCCTCGACCTTTGGGAGAAGGTAGCAGAGGCTCCAGCTTAATTTTTTACTGGTCTGGCAGATTTGGGAAGGTCCGCCCGGCCAACACTTATGGAGAAGAAAGTTGTCTATCAGTGTTAAACTCGATCACGTTACAAAGAAGTTTGGGGAGTTTACGGCCGTTCATGAAATGGTCATGGAAATTGCCGACGGAGAATTCTTTTCCATGCTCGGCCCCAGCGGCTGCGGTAAAACCACCACCCTGCGCATGATTGCCGGATTTGAGCAGCCCACCAGCGGTGAGCTGTACATCATGGGGCAGCCGGTAGCTGGCATTCCCGCCTACCGCCGCCCGGTGAACACCGTCTTTCAGAACTATGCCCTCTTTCCCCACATGACCGTCGCCCAAAACGTCGCGTTCGGGCTGGAAATGGCCAAAGTGCCCAAAGCCGAAATTGATAGCCGCGTCGCCGAGGCACTGGAGCAGGTGCAAATGACCTCCATGAGCCAGCGCAAGCCCACCCAGCTTTCTGGCGGGCAGCAGCAGCGCGTGGCGCTGGCCCGCGCCCTGGTCAACCGACCCAAAGTGCTGCTGCTGGATGAACCGCTGGGCGCGCTGGACCTGAAGCTGCGTAAAGCGATGCAGCTGGAGCTAAAGCAAATCCAGAGCGAAGTGGGCATCACCTTCATCTACGTCACCCACGACCAGGAAGAAGCGATGACAATGTCCAACCGCATTGCCGTGATGAGCAACGGGTTGGTGCAGCAAATTGGCGCGCCGCGCGAAATTTACGAGCATCCCCACAACCGCTTTGTGGCCGACTTCATTGGTGAAACTAACTTTTTGGAAGGCAAAGTCATCGAGCTGGACGGCGTGGTAAAGATGGCGATTGGCAACGACCATCTAATCGGCCGTTCTGACGTTCCGTTATCCATCGGTCAACAAGCTTATCTGGCCATCCGCCCGGAAAAAATCAATATTTACCCACAAGGCAACGTAACGGTTCGCGATGTTGAGATTGATGCCGAACAAATTGCGGATGTGTTTGGCGGGCATGTTCCGTCAGGGCCGTTTGACATCAAGCAAGTCCTCAAGCAAGAGCATGAAAGCATGTACGTCAACGGCAAAGTGGAGGAAGCGATTTACATCGGCACCGACACCCGGTACAAGGTCAGAATTTTGGGTAATCAGCACCTGGTGGTGCGCAGCCAGAATTTTGGCGACCGGTATGACACCACATTTTCAGCAGGCGATGAAGTGCTTTTGCATTGGCCCGCCGAAAATGCCCGCATCCTAACGGAGTAGAAAATGAGCACAATTTCTATTCCTCCCACACAAACAATGGAAGCTGGCCCCAATTTAATGAAGCGGCTGGCGGCTTATTTAGGCTGGCTGGGAACGGCCGTATGGCTCTTCCTCTTCTTTCGCTGGATCACCTTTAGCAGCTTTGATTGGGACCCGTTTACCGTGGAGCTGGCGCTGGCGGAAACGTCGCCACTGGTCGCTTACCTGTTTTATGGCGGCATGGCGGCGCTGGACGGCATTATAGCCTGGTTGCTCTATAAAGAAGTGCGGCTGGGCAGCCAACTGGGATTGGCGCGTGGCGTTTTAGGCATTGCCGCCGCCATCGCCTACTTTTTCACCGTCGGTGATTTTTACGCCGCCATCTTTTTGCTGGCCACCAGCGGCATGCTGGTGCTGCTCATTGGGCAAAAAACCGGCTGGGTCATCAACTACCCCGCCGCCTTCTGGCTGATTGTCTTTTTTGTGCTGCCCAACCTGATAGTACTGGCGGTTAGCCTGGGCGAGCGCTCCCTGCGTGGCACGGTGGTTTACCCGGAGCTGAGTTTTAGCAGCATCGGCACCTACTTTAATGATTACGGCCGTTTCTTTTCCACCATCAACGGCCAATATTTGTACCTGCGCATTTTGGGACGTTCTGTCTGGCTGGCGTTCCTCAACACCGCCATCTGCCTGCTGTTTGGCTATCCGTTTGCCTACTGGATTGCCCGGCAGCAGCAAAAATACCGCAACATCCTCGTCTTTTTGGTGATGATTCCCTTCTGGACCAACTTTTTGGTGCGCACCTACGCCTGGATGCTCATCCTGCGCGACTCTGGGCTGATTAACAACTTCTGGACAATCACCCTGCACGATTTGGCGCTAAATCTGGCTGACAGTAGCCAATTTTTTGCCTGGCTGGCCGGGATAACAGACCACACCTTGCCGCTGCTGTTTAATCAATCGGCCGTTTTTTTGGGACTGTTCTACGGCTTCTTTCCCTTTGTGGTGCTGCCGCTTTACAGCAATCTGGAAAAACTGGATTGGTCCCTGCTGGAAGCCGCTTCCGATTTGGGGGCCAACAGCTGGAACAGCACCACGCGTGTCCTGCTGCCGCTGACCATGCCGGGCATCGTGGCCGCCGCCATCATCGTCTTCATTCCCTCGCTGGGCGCGTACGTCACGCCCGATTTGCTGGGTGGCGGCAAGGTCTCCCTGCTGGGCAACTTGCTCCAGCAGCAGTTCATGACCGCCCGCGACTGGCCCTTCGGCAGCGCTATCGGCTTCATCATGATGGCCCTCATGCTGCTGGCTGTGATGATTTATTTCCGCGTCGGCGGACGGGAGCAATAACCATGACTGCGACAACCTTCCCTGCCCAACCCATCAAACAACAAAAAGCCCCGCTCGGCCGTCGCCTGCAAGCTGCCTTCAACAAACGGGCGCTGCTCTGGCTGGCCGTCGGGCTTTTCCTGTTTTTGTACATTCCCATCTTTATTCTGATCATCTACTCGTTTAATGAGAGCCGCCAGATTGGCATCTGGACAGGATTCAGTTGGAAATGGTACGGCGAGCTGATGCGGGATCAAGCCGTGTTGGACGCGCTCAAGCTCAGCTTGTGGGTGGCCACCTGGTCCACCATCATCAGCACGTTTTTGGGCACGCTTACCGCCCTGGCTATGGAACGGCATCGCTTCTGGGGCAAGATTACCTACGATGCCATTTTGTACCTGCCCATCATCATCCCCGACATTGTGATGGCACTTTCCACGCTGCTCTTTTTTGTGGTGCTGGGCGTGGCGCTGAGCAAATACACCATCCTCATCGCCCACGTGGCGTTCAACATCTCCTTTGTGGCGATTGTGGTGCGCGCCCGGCTGGCCGACATGAGCAGCACCCTGGAAGAAGCGGCTGCCGACCTGGGGGCCAACGAATGGCAAACGTTCCGTCGGGTAACGCTACCGCTGTTGATGCCGGGCATTGTGTCTGGCGCGCTGCTGGCCTTTACGCTGTCGCTGGATGATTTTGTGATTACCTTTTTTGTGGCCGGGCCGGGATCAACCACCCTACCCGTGCGGGTTTACTCGATGATTCGTTTTGGCCTCACGCCGGAGGTGAATGCGGTCTCGACGCTTATGTTTTTGGGTTCAACGCTGCTCGTCATCATTTCACTGGTTCTACAGCGGCGTTAATTTTTATGGTTTGTGGAAAGCGGCCGTTTTCGCGGAAATCCCCATCGCTTACCACCTGATTTTCTTGGAGGAAGAAAGAGAATGAAGAAATATTTATGGATTTTACTTCTGGTACTGCTGCTGGCAGCCTGTGGCGGTGGCCCGGCTGGCGGCCCAGGCAGCGACAGTGAAGAAAGCAGCGATGCCAACGCCGAATCGTCTGGTGAGGTGCAATTGGCCGAACAGCTCAGCGTGTACAACTGGGCCGACTACATTGATGAGGAGATTATCTCCAATTATGAGGAAACGTACGGCGTAGATATTCTTTATGACACATTTGCCTCTAACGAGGATTTGCTGGCTAAATTGCAGGCTGGCGCTCAAGGGTACGACGTCATTTTCCCTTCAGATTACATGGTCTCCATCATGATTGATCTGGGTTTGTTGGCAAAAATTGACACCAACGACATTCCTAACTTTGCCAACATCGATCCGCAGTTTGTCGGCGCGCCGTTTGATCCAAATAACGAATATTGTGTCCCTTACCAATGGGGGACAACGGGTATTGGCTATCGCACAGATGTTGAGTTTTTCCAGGAAAACCCACCGGACAGCTGGGCTTATGTATTCGACCCAGAAATACTTCAGCAGTATTCGGATTTGGGCATCAATGTCCTAAATGATCCACGTGAGTTACCTGGTTCTGCGCTTATCTATCTGGGTTTTGACCCGAACACGACAAACCCGGATGAGCTAAACGCCGCTCGCGACCTCATTTTGGCCGCCAAGCCATACTGGAAGACGTTCAACAGTGAAGATTACGACAACACGCTGCTCATTCCTGGTGAAGTGGCTCTTACGCAAGGCTGGAGCGGCGATGTAGCCAATGCCTATTGGAACACCTACGACGATGAAACGGAAGATGGCAACTGGTATTACAGCATCCCACAAGAAGGGGCTGTGAAATGGCTGGACAATATTTGCATCACGGCCAGCTCAGAACGGTATGATACGGCCGTTCACTTCATGAACTATCTGCTGGATGCGGAAGTGGGCGCAGCGATCACCAACTTCACCTACTACGCCAGCCCCAATCTTGCCGCTCATGAATACATTCTGGATGAAATCATGAATGATGAAAGCATCTTCCCACCGGCCGACGTACAGGCAAAATTAGTCTGGCTAACGGAAGTTGGCGAAGAAGGTACCTTCTTGTACGACGAACTGTGGACGGCCGTTAAATCGTCCCAATAGTTTTTGAGTAAAAAGTGAAAAGTAAAAAGTGAAAGAGTAGACAACTTATCACTTTTTACTTTTCACTTATCTTTTTTCACTAATTTCCCACAACCGAAAGGATCGCACCGATGCGCATGTACATCAATGGCGCGTTTACATCTGGCAGTGCCACGGAAGAAATTACGGTCATCAACCCGGCTACCGAAGAAGTTTTAGACACGGTTCCGATGGGAACGGCCGTTGACGTGAATACGGCCGTTGCTGCCGCCAAAACCGCCTTCTCTAGCTGGAAACGCATCCCCGCCTGGGAACGCGCCGGGCTGCTGCACGAAGCCGCCCGCAAAATGCAGGATCACGCCGAGGAACTGGCCCATCTGCTCACCATCGAAGAAGGCAAGCCGCTGGAAGAAAACGAGGAAGAGGTTTTCTGGACCTACGACACGTTTAACTACTACGCGGAGCTAGGACGGCACGAACGCGGCCGTTTTTTACCCCCCGGCGACCCCGATCAGCTCAATTTTGTCATTAAAGAGCCGTATGGCGTGGTGGGCTGCATTTTGCCCTGGAACTTCCCGCTGCTGCTGCTGGCCTGGAAACTGGCTCCGGCACTGGCGGCGGGCAATACGGCCGTTATCAAACCATCCGAACACACGCCCCTCTCCACGCTCAAGCTGATGGAGCTCGCCTTCGACCACTTCCCGCCGGGCGTGGTCAACGTGGTGACAGGCGCGGGGGTCACGGGCGACGCCCTGGTGCGCCATCCCGACGTGCCCCTGATTGCCTTCACCGGCTCGGTGGCCACCGGGCAGCGCATCGCCAGTATTGCCGCGCCGATGATGAAAAAGCTGCACCTGGAGCTTGGCGGCAAAGACCCGCTGGTGATTGGACCGGATGTGTCGATGGAGCTGGCGGTTAAAGCCACCGCCTATGCCGGACTGATCAACGCCGGGCAGGTGTGTACCAGTTCAGAGCGGATTTATGTGCATGAGAGTATGTACGGCCGTTTCTCCGAAGAGCTCGCCGAATTTGTGGGCAGTCTTAAGTTGGGCAACGGTCTGGACCCGGACACCGACATTGGGCCGATGCTGCGGCCACACTTTCGCGAGAAGGTGGAAGGGCAGCTGGCGGATGCGGTGCAGGCGGGCGCGAAGGTGTTGGTTGGTGGGAAACGGCCGTCTCACCTGGAACGCGGCTTCTTTTTAGAACCGGCCGTCATCGTCAACGTGGACCATTCCATGCGCCTGATGCATGAAGAAACCTTTGGCCCCACCCTGCCGCTGATGCCCTACCGCAACTTCGACGAGGCGATTGCCCTGGCCAACGACACCACGATGGGCCTTGGTGCCACTTTACTGAGCCATGATGCCAAATTGGTGAAACGCTTCTTTGAGGAAGTGAAGGCAGGCACCATCTGGATCAATGATCCGCTGACCGACAACTTTGCCGGGCCGTTTGGCGGCATGAAAATGACTGGTGGCGGGCGTGAGTTGGGCCAGGAAGGCATCGACGAATTTTACGAAGTGAAGCACGTCCATTGGGACGTAGAAGGCAAAATTAAGGAGTACTGGTTCCCCTACGGGAAGCAGCACAAGTAAGATTTTTTGCCACAGAGGACACCGAGGATTTAGAGAAAATAGTGTAACAATACAGACCCTAAGGGTTTTCAACCCGACTAATTTATCTCCGAGAGCGACAAACCCTTAGGGTCTCACCAAATAGTTATCATCTCAAAAATCTCTGTGCTCTCTGTGGCCAATTTCTGGAAAAATGTGCCATCATGCCGGCCGATCTCATCATCTACAACGCCCGCGTTTTTACCGCCAACGACGCCCAGCCTGACGCTGAGGCAGTTGTCGTGCGCGGCAACAAAATCAGTTTTGTGGGCAGCAGCGCCGAGGCGTTAGCCCAGCGCGGCCCACACACGCGGGTGGTGGATGGTTACGGCCGTTCCCTGCTGCCCGGCTTCATTGACACCCACTTTCACCTCGCCTGGGGATCGCAAAAGCTGGATGGCGTGCAGCTTTACGGTGTGCAGACGATGGCGGAACTGGCAACGGCCGTTCACACCTGGCTGTCCGAAAATCCAGAGGCAGCGTGGGTGGCCGGGTACGGCCTCTCCTACCGGCTGCCTACCCCCGACGAGCCGCTCACCCGCCACCACCTGGACCAGATTGTGCGCGATCGGCCGTTTATCGCCTACACCTACGACGTCCACAGCCTCTTCGCCAACACCGCCGCCCTGCAACAGGCCAACATCCTGCACGGCGCACCCCGCCCATTGGCCAACGGCACGGTGGTCGTCGGCACAGACGGGCTGGCCACGGGCGAACTGTACGAAGGCGACGCTACTCGCCTTGTGAGCCGCGTTATGCCGGAGCCAGACGACATTGCCATGCTGCGCCTCATCCAAAAAGGGCTGGCGCTAGCCGCCGCCAACGGCATCACCTCCGTGCACAACATGGACGGCGACATGGCCCAGGGCAAGCTGTACGCGGCGCTGGAAGATCGGGACACGCTCACGCTGCGCATCTCGCTACCTTACTGGGTCAAGCCCAAAACGCCGCTGGCCGAAATGCAGGCCCAAACCAACCAGATGCGGCAGCAGTTCCACAGCGACATGCTGCGCGCAGGCAGCGTGAAATTTTTCATGGATGGCGTCTACGAGAGTTATACGGCCGTTACCCTCGACGGCTATCCAGACCAACCGATCAACTTTGGCGAACCAATCTGGGACGCCCCCACTTTTGCCAAATTTGCCACCGCTGCCGACGCGCTGGGGCTGCAAATTGCGGTCCACGCCTGTGGCAACGGCGCGGTGCGGCGGGTGCTAGATGGGTACGAGGCGGCGCAAAAAGCAAACGGCCGTCGCGATTCCCGCCACCGCGTCGAGCACATCGAAATGGTACATCCAGATGATTTGCCCCGCTTTGCCAAACTGGGCGTCATCGCCTCGATGCAGCCGCTGCACGTTCCCCAAAGCGCCACCAGCGACGACGTCTGGCCGCAACGCATTGCCCCCGAAAACTGGCAGCACGCCTTCGCCTGGCAAAAAGTGCGCCAGGCCGGGGCCACCCTGGTGTTTGGCAGCGATTGGCCAGTGGTGTCGCTCAATCCGCTGCTGGGGATTCATACGGCCGTTAACCAGCAACCGTGGCAGTCTGGTGATCCAGCCCAATCCCAAACCATCGCCGACAGCATTTGCAGCTACACTCGCGACGCCGCCTACGCCGAATTTCAGGAAACCAGCAAAGGGCAGCTCCAACCGGGCTTTATGGCCGATCTGGTGCTGCTGTCTGACAATATTTTTGCCATCCCGCCGGAAGAAATTGGCCAACTGGCCGTGGATCTGACCGTTTGTGATGGCGCTGTCGTTTACGAAAAGGAGAGTCAGTGATAAGTGAAAAGTGATAAGTGAAAAGTGGGCACCTACTTTTTACTTTTAACTTTTTACTTTTCACTCTAAAAAAATGAGCGAGAAAACCCTCGTAATTGGCGCTGGCATGGCTGGCATTATGGCCGCCCGCACGCTGCACGATGCTAACTACGACGTCACCGTTTTAGAGGCGCGAGACCGATTGGGTGGGCGCACCCACACGGACAGCAGTCTGGGCAACACCGTTGACTTGGGCGCGGCCTGGATTCACGGCCCGGATGGCAATCCGCTGACGCCGCTGGCGGAGCAGTTGGGCGTGGGCATGGGATACACGGACTTTTTGAACGAGTCGGGAACGGCCGTTCAAGCCTACACCGCCGACGGCACCCCAATCAACATGGCCGAGTACACGCGCGGGCAGCTGCTGGCCAACGCCGCCTTCATCAAAGCCAAAGCGTCTATTCTCTACCAGCCGCCAGACAACCCCCAAAGCCTGAAGGATTGGCTGGAGCACGGGCTGCCCCAACCAGAAACGATGACCGCTGCCGAAACGATGGGCTTCGATTACTGGTCGCGCATCCGCACCGAGTACAGCGACGCTTCCGATTGGGATTTGATCAACTGGACGATGATGTCGGGACATTACGCAAAATTGCCCGGCGGCGATATGTTGCTCCACGGTGGCGGCTACAAGGTGCTGATTGATCAGTTGGTTGAGGGGCTGGATGTGAGGATGGAAACGGCCGTTTCCCACATCACCACCACGCCAGAGCAAGTGCACATCCAGACCAATCGTGGTGAATTCAGCGCCAACCGGGTGATCCTCACCCTGCCGCTGGGCGTGCTCAAATCGGGGCAAATTCAATTTGAGCCACCGCTGCCCACCGCGAAACAGCAAGCCATCCAGCGCATTGGCTTTGGCAACTACGAAAAGCTGGCCCTGCGCTTCGACAAATTTTACTGGCCGCGCGAGCAGCAGCGTTTCAACTACCTCAGCGACGGCGAACCAT
The DNA here is from genome assembly GCA_020634455.1 of Ardenticatenaceae bacterium. Classification (GTDB taxonomy): domain Bacteria; phylum Chloroflexota; class Anaerolineae; order Promineifilales; family Promineifilaceae; genus Leptofilum. The sequence continues at coordinate 1,797,161 of JACKBQ010000002.1, forward strand.
CGCTGTTTAACGCCTGGCTTAACACCGGGCACTACACCGGCACGCCCATCATCGTGGCCTACCACGCCGGGCGGCGCGCCCGCGCCATTAACCAATGGAGCGATGAGAAATTGCTGGAAGGCGCTTTAACCGTCATGCAGCGGCTGTTTGGCGACGAATTTGGCCCGATTCCCGCGCCAGAGGCCTACGTGCGCACCCACTGGCAAAGCGATCCACTGGCCAACGGTAGCTACTCCTTTGACCAGGTTGGCCAGCAGCCCACCGACCGCCGAACCCTGGCGGAATCTATCAATCAACAGCTATTTTTTGCAGGCGAGGCCACCCATCCCCACTTTTACGCCACCGTGCATGGCGCGTATGAGACGGGGGTGCGGGCAGCGCGAGAAGTAATCGGTATTCGGTAATCGGTGAACGGTAATCGGTAAGGCATACCGATTACGGATTTCCGACCACCGTTCACCTCAAAAAAAGGAAACACACATGTCCACAAACCACCTCTCCCCTGTCTGGACGCACCTGACCGAGATGCAGCCGGTACGGGCGGAGCGCATCTTTTTTTACGACGCCGAGGGTAACCAGTACATCGATTTCACCTCCGGCATTGGCGTGATGAACACCGGGCACAGCCACCCGCGCATCGTGCAGGCAATTCAGGCGCAGGCAGAGCAGCTCATCTTTGGCCAGATGAACATTGTGATGACGCCCGCGGCCATCGAGCTGGCCAACGCCCTAAATGAAGTGACGCCAGCGGCGATTGACAGCTTCTTCTTCTCCAACAGCGGCGCAGAAGCGGTGGAGGGCGCGGTAAAGCTGGCGCGGCAGACGACCGGGCGGCGCAATATCGTTGTGTTCCAGGGCAGCTTCCACGGCCGTACCGCCCAAACGATGGCAATGACGACCTCGAAATACGTCTATCGCTACAACTACCAGCCCCTGCCTGGCGGCATTGTCACCGCGCCGTTCCCCTACAGCTACTACTACGGCTGGGACGAGGAGGAAACGACGGAATGGTGCCTGAAGCAGCTCCATTTACTGCTCAAAAGCCAGACCGCGCCGGACGAAACGGCCGCTATCATCATCGAACCCGTTTTGGGCGAAGGTGGCTACGTGCCCGCCCCACCCGCCTTCTTGCAAGAGCTGCGCCAATTGTGCACCGACCACGGCATTTTGCTGATTGCCGATGAGGTGCAAAGTGGGTTCGGCCGTACCGGCAAATTTTTCGGCTTCGACCACGCGGGCATCGTGCCGGACATCCTTGTCATGGCCAAGGGGCTGGGCAGCGGCATGCCAATCTCGGCCATTGGGGCCAGCGAGGCGCTGATGAGCCAGTGGAAACCGGGCACGCACGGCGGCACATACGGCGGCGGCAATGCCCTGGCGTTGGTCGCGGCCAAAACCACCATTGACGTCATCCGCGAGGAAAAGCTGGTGGAAAATGCCGCCGCGCGGGGCAAGCAGCTCATCGGGGCATTGCGCAAATTGCAGGCCAAGCACCCCGTCATCGGCGATGTGCGCGGGCTAGGCTTAATGGTTGGCGTGGAGTTCACCCAGCCTAACGGCGAGCCTGATGCGGACCGAGCGACCTTGGTCGCCAATGCTTGCAAGGCCCGCAACCTGCTCCTGCTCACCTGCGGCAGCTACGGCAACGTCATCCGCTGGATTCCGCCCCTGGTGGTAAACGCGGCGGAGATGGATACGGCCGTACACATTTTTAGCGAAGCACTAGAAGAGGTGAGTGAAAAGTAAAAGTAAAAAGTGACAAGTTAAGCCCACTTTTTACTTTTCACTTATCACTTTTCACTCCTTTTACTCACAACAACTGGAAACAAAATGGTCAAAACAACCCCCTTCTACCCTCGCCTCGCCCCATTGAGCGAAACGATGCTGTGGAAGCATTGGGCGGGCTACGCAGCGGCGCAAAATTATCAATTTTCGACCCTGTTTGAGTATTTCGCCATCCGCAGCGGCGTGGCGGTGTTCGACACCTCGCCGCTGTTCAAGTACCGCATCCAGGGGCCAGACGCCGAAAGCTTTCTGGCGGGCGTCCTGGCTCGGGACATCTGCAGCTGCCAGCCGGGGCAGGCGCAGTACACCATCTGGTGCGACAGCGACGGCTACATGCTGGAGGATGGCGTGGTGCTGCGGCTGAGCGACGATGAGTTTTTGCTCACGGCCGCCGAGCCGAATTTGCTCTATTTTTCCAACTTAATCGGCCGTCGCCGCGTAGAAATTAGCGATATTTCCAAGGAGCACGGCATTTTGGCGGTGCAGGGGCCGCACTCCCGCACCGTGCTGGCCCAGCTCACCAAAGCGGCCACCGACCTGCCCTACTTCCACGTCACCCAGACTAAAATCGCCAAGAAGCCCGTCATTTTGTCCCGCACGGGCTTCACCGGCGACCTGGGCTACGAAATTTGGATCAAGGCAGACGATGCACTGGCGGTCTGGGATGCGCTGATGGAAGCGGGCGCGGGCCACAATATCCTGCCGATGGGGCTGTGGGCGTTGAAAATGGCCCGCATCGAGGCGGGGCTGCTGTTGATGGATGCAGATTTTGCTTCGGCGCGGCACGCCTGGATAGACAGGCAGCGGGAGACGCCGCTGGAGCTGGGTTTTGATTGGATGTTCAGGAGGTTGGGGAGTGAGGAACGGCCGTTTATAGGCCGCGCCGCCATCGAAAATGAAATCAAAAACAAAACCTCCCGCTGGAAAACGGTGGGGCTCATGCTCGATTGGCAGCATTACGACCAGGCTTTCAACGACCTCGGTCTCATCCCGCCCAAAGACCACATGCCCCTCGAAGAAACGCACTCGCTCTACGACGCGGAGCGCAACTACCTGGGCTACGCCACCAGCCTGATGTACTCCTCGCTGCTCAAGCGGCACATCGCCATCGGCAAGGTGCCGCCGCACCTCAGCAAACCCGGCAGCGAAGCGTTTATCGAGCTGATGATTGTCCATCGGCCCCAATACGTCCGGGCCAACGTGGTGCGGCTGCCGTTTTACGATCCGCCGCATAAGAAACAGTAAAACAGAGTAAAAAGTGAAAAGTAAAAAGTGATAAGAGAACAACTGACTTTTTACTTTTCACTTATCACTTTTCACTTCGAGGAAAAAATGCCTGAAAAATACGACGCAATTGTAATCGGAGGCGGCCACAACGGACTGGTGAACGGCGCGTACCTGGCCAAAGCGGGGCTGAAAACGGTGGTGCTAGAGAAGCGCCACCTCGTCGGCGGGGCGGCCATCACCGAGGAGCTGAAGCCCGGCTTCAAATTCACCACCTTCTCGTACGCGCTGAGCCTACTGCGGCCGGACATCATTCAGGAGTTGGAGCTGGTGAAGCATGGTCTGATGGTTCTGCCCATGCCCAGCAACTTCACCCCGGCCGAAAATGGTGACTACCTGCTGCTGGGTTCGGACAGCTACCAAAATTACCACGAAATCGCTCGCCATTCAGCCAAGGATGCCGAGGCGTACAAAGATTACTGGCACATCATGAATCAGGTGGTGCAGGCGGTACGGCCGTTAGCCGACAGCATCCCGCCAGACATCACCAGCAGCGAGCCGGAAGAGTTGGCCCGATTAGCGGCCGTGGGATCGCACCTGGGCCGGCAAAGCCCGAAGGTGCTGCACATGCTCACCCGGCTTCTCACCGGCAGCGCCGCCGACCTGCTAGACGACTATTTCGAGACCGACGTCCTCAAGGCGGCGTTCTGTTCCAGCGGGTTGATTGGCACCAAGGTCGGGCCGCGCTCGCAGGGGTCGGGGCTGGTCCTGCTGTACCACAAGCTGGGCGATTTTGACGGCAGCATTGGCGATTGGGGCTTCCACAAAGGCGGCAACGGCGGCTTTACCCAGGCAGTGGCCCGCGCCGCCCAATCGTTCGGCTGCGAAATCCGGCTGGACGCGGGCGTGAGCGAAGTCATCACCAAAAACGGCGAGGCGATTGGCGTGGCGCTGCAAAACGGCGACGAGCTGTACGGCGACACGATCATCAGCGCGCTAGACCCGCGCCGCACTTTCTTGCAGCTCGTTGAGCCGCGCGATTTGCCCACGGACCTGGTGGAGACGATTGAGAAGTTCAAATTCCAGGGGGTCTCGTCCAAGGTGAATTTTGCCCTGGACGGCCTGCCGGAGTATCCGACGCTGCCCGGCCGAACCGATATTTTCCGGGGCTTCATGAACATCGGCCCGACGGTGGATTACATCGAGCGGGCGTTTGATGATGCGAAATATGGCTGGTATAGCAAGAGACCTTACATTGACTGCTGCATCCAATCCACCATTGACCCAGACATGTCCCCGCCGGGAAAACATATCATGTCCTGCTTTGTGCAGTACACGCCATACAAGCTCAAAGGGGGGGATTGGGACACCGAGCGGGAAAATCTGGGCGACACGGTACAGGCCACGCTCACCGAGTTCTTCCCCAACTTCAGCGACCTGGTGCTGCACCGCGAGGTGGTGACGCCGCTGGACATCGAGCGCACCGTGGGGCTGAGCGAGGGCAACATCTTCGCCGGGGAGTTCATGGGGCCGCAAATGTACTTTTTTCGCCCCGCGCCCGGCTGGAACCAGTACCGCACGCCAATCAAAGGCTACTATCAATGCGGCTCCGGCACGCACCCCGGCGGCTGCGTCATGGGCGCGCCGGGCAAGCTGGCCGCTACGCAGATTTTGGGGGATTTGAGGAAGTAGGCGAGTGGCGAGTGGCGAGTTTGCAAGTGGGCAAGTGAAAAGTAAAAAGTGAAAAGTTATGATTCGGATTAAGGATGTTGAGCCGCTAACGCTGGAAAAAATTCCTGAGATTTGGGAGGCATACAAAAAGGAAAACTTCGATATTCCTCAAGATCCCCGCGAGGATTGGATCGAGAAACTTTACAATGCTCCCGAAACTGATTATTCGGTTCCATTTGAAGAAAGAGAAGATGATATCCGCCTTGGAAGCACAATTGTCTTCGATAATCTGGTAGCGTGGTTTGTGCTCGAACTCGTCCAAAACTCAAATACTCAACGGCTAAATGAGTTGTTCGATTGGTTTGAAGAATTGGCCAGTGACGAAAATACAAAAATCAAGACCCATATCCTTGGGGTTACCATTTGTGAATCATTTGTCTCAAATCATCGAGCATATTTTCCTGAGCTATTTCCTTTTATCGAGAAACGGCCGAATTTCTTCAATGAATTAAAGGATGCATCCAAACGGTTTAGGTTAAGCGAAGAGGTAAAAGCTCTTTTGGACAGTGTATGAAAAACACAACGATTGCTCTTATTCAAACCAATTGGCCGGGCAGCCGGGCAGAGATGATCAAGACGTACCGGGAATTGGTGGCGGAAGCGGCGCAGCGCGGGGCCGAGATCGTTTGCCTGCAAGAGTTTTCCCTATCACCTTACTTTGCCAGCGTGAAAGATGATGCCAACATCGCCTGGTCCGAGCCGGTGCGCGGTGGTGAGAGTGATGTAGTGTTTGGCGAGCTGGCGCGGCAACATGGAGTGTTCCTGCTGGGCAGCATCTTTGAACGGGCGGAAGATAATGTTTACTGGGACACGGCTACGGTGCACAATCCCGCCGGGGAGCTGGCGGGCTTCACACGCAAGGTGCACATTCCCCAGGGCGCGGGCTACTACGAGGATTATTACTACGGCGGCTACGACGAGTTTCCGGTGCATGATGTGGCGGGGGTGCAAACGGCCGTTCCCACCTGCTACGATCAATGGTTCCCAGAACTCTCCCGCATTTATGCCCTCAATGGTGCAGAATTCATCTTTTATCCCACCGCCATCGGCTCCGAGCCGGACGCGCCGGAGCTGGATACGGCCGAATCGTGGCAAACCGTCATGCGCGGGCAGGCGATTGCCAACGGCGTCTTCATTGCCGCCGCCAACCGCGTGGGACAGGAAGGCGTCACCTTCTACGGCAGCAGCTTCATCTGCGACCCGATGGGCCGCATCATCGCCCAGGCCAGCCGGGATCAGACGGAGGTGATTGTGGCGGTGTTGGATACGGCCGTTTTCGACCAATGGCGCTATCTTTTCCCACTATTACACCAGCGTCGCCCCGATGCTTACGGCAGGCTACTCGACGCCAACCCCGCCCGGCCATCAACGACCACCCGGCCATAAATGGCCGGGCTAATTATGAAAAGCCCCAACGGGGCTTCCATAACGACTAGCCGGGGGTTTCAACCCCCGGCGGAACAGCGCAATTACGAAACAAAAATTGGAGACCTTATGAAAAAATCAACCGAACTCATCACCAAACAACGCAAACACCTCTGGCCCAACCAGATTTTGTACTACGCCGACCCCCTGCCGTTGGACCACGGCGAGGGCATGTACGTCTGGGACGTGGACGGCAATAAATATCTGGACTTCTTCGCCGGAATTCTCACGACCAGCGTGGGGCACAACAACGGCCGTGTTCGCCAGCGCATCAACGAGCAGCTAGACAAGCTGATCCACAGCTCCACCCTCTACCCCAACCAGGCGCACATCGAATATGCCGAAATGCTGGCGCAAATCACGCCAGAAGGCTTGGACACTTTTTATTTTGGGGCCAGCGGGACGGATGCGGATGAAACGGCCGTTCTCATGGCCCAGGTTCACACCGGCAACACGGAAATTATCGCCCTGCGTCACGGCTACAGCGGCAAATCGCAGCTGGCGATGACCCTCACCGGGCAAGGGGCGTGGCGGATGGGGCCGGTGCACATCGGCTATGTGCGCCACGCGATGACGCCCTACACCTACCGCGCCCTCGGCGGCCTGGACGAAAAAACGTTCGTGCAGGCCTGTCTGGACGATTTGCAAGACGTCATCAAAACGATGACCTCAGGCAAGATCGCCGCCCTCATCATGGAGCCGATTCAGGGCGTGGGTGGCTTCATCACCCTGCCGCCAGAATATATGGAAGGCGCGGCCGAAATTGCTCGCGCCCACGGCGGTTTGGTGATTATTGACGAGGTGCAGACGGGATTCGGCCGTACCGGGACGCATTGGTGGGGCCACCAGCACAGCGCCGTGAGGCCAGACATCATGACGATGGCCAAGGGTATTGCCAACGGGATGCCGCTTTCGGCCGTGGCCACCACGCCGGAAATTGCAAAGAGCGCGGTCGGCGCGGGCCTGACGATCAGCACCTTTGGCGGCAATCCGGTTGCCTGCGCGGCGGCAATTGGCACGCTGGAGGAGATGATGGCCAACTACACGCCCGCTCGCTGCGCCGAAATCGGGCAGATGTTGGAGGATGGGTTGCACGCCCTGGCAAAAAAGTATCCGCTCATCGGCGAAGTGCGCGGGCGCGGCCTGATGCAGGGCGTAGAGCTGGTGTCCGATCGGCGCAGCAAGGAACCGGCCCCGCAACACGCCAACGCCGTCATGGAAGCTGCCCGCAAGACTGGCTTGCTCATTGGCAAGGGGGGCATGTTGGGCAACGCCCTGCGCATCGCCCCGCCGCTCATGGCTGCGCAAGAGCACGTTGAAGAAGCGCTGGAGAAGCTGGATTTAGCATTTGCACACGTTCAGGAATCGGTTTAATCAAATTTAAGGAGAAGGCGGTGGTCGGTGAACGGTTATCGGTAATCAGTTTTCAGTAATCAGTAAAACAACTGGCAAACTGGCATACTCGCCAACTGGCACACCGATCAAGCCACAAACAACATGGGTACTATCAATCTTGTAACACAAATCCCCGGTCCAAAAAGTCAGGCGATTGTGGCGCGGCGGGAAGCGGCGCTGGGGCGTGGCGGGGCCAAATTGACACAAATTGCGGTAGAACGGGCGGTGGGAACGGCCGTTCACGACGTAGACGGCAACACCCTGCTCGATTTTGCCGGTGGCATTGGCATGTTGGCTGTGGGCCACTGCCCGCCAACGGTCGTTAGCGCCTTACAGAAGCAAGCTGAAAGCCTGGTACACGTCTGCTCCATCGTGGCCAGCTATGAGCCAATGGTGGAAGTGGCCGAGCTGCTCAACCAGGTGACGCCGGGCGACCACGCCAAGAAGACGATTCTGTCCAACAGCGGGGCCGAGGCGGTGGAAGCGGCCATCAAAATGGCGCGGGCCTACACCGGGCGGGAAGCGATCATCGTCTTTGAAGGGGCGTATCACGGCCGTACCAACCTGACGATGGCCATGACCTCCAAATACGGGCTGTTCAAAAAAGGATTCGGCCCGTTTGCCCCGGAGATTTACCGCATCCCCTTCCCCAACGTCTACCGCCGCCCGGAGGAAATGAGCGAAGAGAGCTTTGTGGAATGGTCCTGCTGGCAGTTGGAAAACGCGCTGGTGGCCCAGGTGGACCCCAGCGCGGTGGCCGCCATCGTCATCGAGCCGGTGCAGGGCGAAGGCGGCTTTTTGCCGACGCCGCCCCGCTTTCTGGAGCGGATTCGCCAGCTCTGCACGCAGCACGGCATTGTCATGATTGCCGACGAGATTCAGTGCGGCTTTGGGCGGACGGGCAAGCTGTTTGCCTGCGAGCATTACGGCATCGTACCCGATCTCATCACCACGGGCAAATCGCTGGGCGCGGGCATGCCCATTGCGGCGGTGACGGGCAAGGCGGAAATTGTGGATGCGCCCCATCCGGGCGGGCTGGGCGGCACCTACAGCGGCAATCCGCTGGCCTGCGTGGCGGCAATCGAAGCGATCAAGCTGATCAGCGACGACGCCTTTTTGGCGCGCGCCAACGAGGTCGGCAAGCGGCTGCGCGGCCACCTGCAGCAAATCCAGGCGGCGCATCCCAACATCGTCGGCGACGTGCGCGGGCTGGGGCCGATGCTGGCGCTGGAGATTGTGAAAGACGCCACCAGCAAAGCGCCAGACATGGACACCACTGGCAAAATCACGGCGGGCACGCTCGCGCGCGGCCTCATCACCATTCGTGCCGGGCTGTACAGCAACTGCATCCGCCTGCTGCCCCCGCTGACGGTGACGGACGCGGAGATTGATGAGGCGATGGGGATTTTGCGTGCGGCGGTGGATGAAGTGACGGGGTAGCAAGTGGCAGGTTGCAAGTAGCAAGTTACCTTACGGAAAGCCACTTGCAACCTGCTACTTGCCACTTCTTACTGAAGACGTATGGACTCGAAGACGGAGCAGCGACTACAAACTGAGCGTAACATCTGGCTGGCGACGAATCGGGCAGACGGCCGTCCGCATTTGGTGCCGGTGTGGTTTGTGTGGTGGAACGGCCGTTTCTACCTCGGTATCCAATCCGGCAGCGTGAAGGCACAGAACCTGGCCCGCAACCCGAAGGTCTCACTGGCGTTGGAGGATGGGGTGCGCGTGGTGATTTGTGAGGGAACGGCCGTTTCCCTTCCTTCACCCATCTCCCCGGAACTTAACCAGATATTCCAGACCAAATACAACTGGAATTTCGCTACCGACAATGAATACGATTTGCTCATCCAGATCACGCCCGACAAATGGCTGACCTGGACTGGAGGCGATGCGGAAGGCAACGGAGGAGAGTGAAAAGTAAAAAGTGATAGGTCAAAAGTAAGAACGCTCCACTTTTCACTTATCACTTATCACTCCCTCCCCTTCCCTGCATGACGCGAAACAACACACACCCCACGACCCCCATAGACGACGGCTTCCGCATGCCGGGCGAATATGAACCGCACGCGGGCTGCTGGATGCTGTGGCCTGAACGGCCCGATGTCTGGCGCGAGAACGGCCGTCCTGCCCAGGCTGCGTTCATTGCGGTGGCCAGCGCCACTGCCCAATTTGAGCCGGTCTGGATGGGCGTCTCGGCGGCATCGTATGCGATTGCCCGCGCTCAACTGCCCTCTTCTGTAGAACTAATCGAGCTAGATTACAACGACGCCTGGATGCGCGACAACGGCCCCACCTTTGTGGTCAACAACGCGGGCGAACTGCGCGGCATTGATTGGGATTTCAACGCCTGGGGCGGCCTCTACCAGGATTGGAAGGCGGATGATCGGCTGGCGAGTCAGGTGCTGGGGTTGCGGGGATACGGCCGTTACAAAACCAACCTCGTCATGGAAGGCGGCGCGATTGACGTGGACGGCCAGGGCACGCTCATCGTCACGGAGCAGTCGCTGCTAGACCCGCTGCGCAACCCCGGCCGCAGCCGTGCCGAGGTGGAGGCGGTGCTGCGCACGCATCTCAACGTGCAAAAAGTGATCTGGATTGCCGAGGGGGTGCATCTGGATGAAACCAACGGCCACGTGGACAACCTTTGCTGCTTTGTGCGCCCCGGCGTGGTGGCCCTCACCTGGACCGACGACGAAGACGATCCGCAGTACCCCATCTCGCTGGCAGCATTTGAGCAGTTGAGCCAGGAGACGGACGCACGGGAACGGCCGTTGCAGGTCGTCAAAATTCACCAGCCCACCCCGATGACCCTGACAGCCGAAGAAGCCGCAGGCATCGCCACCGTGCCGGGCAGCCATCCGCGCGAGCCCCAGCAGCGGCTGGCAGGCAGCTACATTAACTATTACGTCGCCAACGGCGGCGTCATCGTGCCCCAATTCAACGACCGATTCGATACGGCCGCTCTCGAAACAATCCAAACTTTATTTCCAGATCGCAAAGTAGTTGGCGTCTACGCCCGCGAAATTTTGCTGGGCGGCGGCAACATTCATTGCATCACTCAACAACAACCCATCGGAGGAAGTAAAAAGTAAAAAGTGAAAAGTGAAAAGTGGGCTATCTACTTTTTACTTTTTACTTATCACTTTTCACTTATTTTTTGTGAAAATCACCTACCAACCAATCGAAGAAAAACACGCCAGAGAAGTGGCCAAATTGCTCAGACTTTGCTTCCCGCAAATGCCGCCGGGGGACCAATTCACGGCCAAAGAGCTGCGTGAATTGGCCCAAATTTTCCCGGAGGGCACCATCATTGCCCTGGATGGGGACAGGGTCGTGGGGATGGGAACGGGCATTTTTACGGATATAGATCTGGACAATTTGCCACCATCCGAAGATGAACTTTTGTACGCGCTAGACGGCCGTAATTTGCATGATTGGAACGGCCGTTACTACTTCGGCAGCGACATGGCGGTGCATCCCGATTACCGTGGGCGGCGCATTGGCCGAGCCATCTACGACCGGCGCAAAGCAGTGATCCAAAAGTACAACAAGGAGGGATTTGTAGCAGCGGCCGTTTTGCCTGGCTACGGCCAGCACGAAGCCACACTGGACATTCATACCTACCTGGCCAAAGTGGTCGCCGGGGAGTTGTTCGATCCCACCCTCTCCATGCAGATTCGCAATGGCTTCCAGGTTATCCGGCCTATCAAAGATTTCTTCGTCTATCCACGCTCCAGCAACTGGTGCGCGCTTATTCTCTGGGCCAACCCGGATTACGAAAAATCATAATGAGAACTATTTTTTATGCAAAGAACGCCAAGGATTTGAAGAGGCAAAGCTATTTTTCTTTTGCTTCTTTGCGCCTTTGCGTCAAATTTATTCAGTCTGAGAAAATATGATGAATGAATTAAATGAAGAAATCGAAATTGTCACCATTCGCCCCGAATTTGCCCCAGCCCTGGCCGAATTGCAGCGCGCCTGCTTCCCCTCTTTGGGCGAACAAGAATTGATGAATGAAGACCATTTTTTAACCCACTGCGAGATTTTTCCAGAAGGTGAATTTGTGGCGTTGGTAAACGGCCGTGTTGTTGCCCTCGGTTCCGGGTTTTTCTACAATTTCAACTTTGAAGACCCGCGCCACACCTTCAACGAAATCATCGCTGGCGGCTACTACACCAACCACGACCCCGAAGGGGAATATTATTACGGAGCCGACATCAGCGTCCATCCAGAGTTTCGCGGGCGGCGCATCGGCCGAAAGCTGTATGAAGCCCGCAAAAATCTGGTGCGCGAAACAAACCGCAAGGGCATTGTGGCTGGCGGCGTTTTGCCCGGCTACCCACGCCACCGCGACCAGCTCACCATCCACGAATACGTGGAGCAAGTCATTGAAGGCGAACTGTTCGATCCCACCCTCTCCATGCAGCTCCGCAACGGCTTCGAGGTGAAAGGGCTCCTTAAAAATTACATAGAAGACAGCAATTCAGACAATTGGGCCACGCTCATTTTTTGGCAAAATCCAGACTATGTGGCAAAAACCCGTAAAAAATTAAAGCTCCAGGGAGAAACTCGATGACTCGCAAAATAAGACGCCTGATTACCAGTGGTACCCCATACGAAATTGGATATGAACACGGCCGTTCCTACCGCAACGACATCCGACGCTACACCGAAGAGCGCGTTCAGCTCGTTTGTGGCGGCCTGTGGAGCGGCGGCCCTATGTCCCGCGAAGAAGTGCTGGCCATCGCCGAAATGTGCCTGCCCCACCACGAAGCCTACGCCCCAGAACTGTACCAAGAGCTGCACGGCCTTGCCGACGCCACTGGCCTCTCTCCGGCGGAATTGCTCATCGTGGGCGGCTTCACCGATTTTGTAGACACCGTTTACAGCCTCTCCATTCAGCAGGCCGCCCGCCTGCCCGTAGACGACTGCACCGCTTTCATCGTGCCCGACAGCGCGGCCGAAGGTGCAGGCTTCTTCGGCCAAACCTGGGACATGCACGACACCGCCACCGAATTTGTCATCCTGCTAGACGTGCAGCCAGATGATGCGCCGCGCAGCCTCGTTTTTACCACCACCGGCTGCTTGGGCCAGATTGGCATGAACGAGCATGGCATCTGCGTCGGCATCAACAATTTGCTAGGGGCCGATGGGCAAATCGGCGTCACCTGGCCGTTTGTGGTGCGCAAAATACTCCAGCAAGACAACATTGACGACGCCCTGGCCTGCATTACCGAAGCCAAACTGGCTGGCGCACACAACTACCTGCTGTTTGATAAAAACGGCCGTGGCTACAACGTCGAAGCGATGTCCAGCCACCACGTCATCACCCCGCTAGATGGCGAACCGCTGATTCACACCAACCATTGCCTGCTGCCCGAAACGTTGATATTTTCGCAAGCCCGTCCCGCCGAGTCGCAGGCCAGTTCAGAGGCAAGATTGGGTAGAGCGGAGGAACTGTTGGCGGAACGGCCGTTAACCATCCAACACCTCATCGCCCTCACCCGCGACCCCAACGCCATCTGCGTCCGCGCCAAACCACCCATGCACATCGAATCCTGCGGCGCAGCCATCATGCAGCCCAAAACCGGCACCTTCTGGGCCGTCTGGGGCCTCCCCAGCGAAAACGAGTACGAACAGTTTAGTTTAGCCACAGAGAACTTTGAGAAATAAGAGAAAACCTCTGTGTTCTCTGTGCCCTCTGTGGCACAAAGGATTTTCCAATGGAAGAGTGGAGCATCAGCCAGCTGCAAGAAATGATGGGAAACGGCCGTATAACCGCCAAAGAAATCGTCCAGCTTTACCTGGATCGCATCCAGCAAATTGACCAAAGCGGCCCCACCCTCAACAGCGTCCTGGCCGTCAATCCAAAAGCTCTTGCCATCGCCGAGGCGTTGGACACCGAACGGCAGACCAGCGGCCCACGTAGGCCGCTGCACGGCATCCCCATCCTACTCAAGGACAACATCGAATCAACCGATCCCCTGCCCACCACCACCGGATCGCTGGCCCTAGCCCAGAACTTCGCCACGCAAGACAGCTTTGTCGCTGAACGGCTGCGGGCCGCCGGAGCCATCATCCTGGGCAAAACCAACCTGAGCGAGTGGGCCAACTTCCGCTCCTCACGTTCCAGCAGCGGCTGGAGCAGCGCCGGGGGCCAGGTGCGCAATCCCTACGCGCTGGATCGGAACCCTTGCGGCAGCAGCTCCGGTTCTGGCGTGGCCGTAGCCGCTAACCTGTGCGCCGCTGCCATTGGCACCGAAACAGATGGCTCGATTGTCTGCCCCTCCCACACCAACGGTATTGTCGGCGTCAAACCAACCGTGGGGCTAATCGGCCGCTCCGGTATCGTACCCATCTCCCACAGCCAGGATACCGCTGGCCCCATGGCACGCACCGTCCGTGATGCCGCCATTCTCCTGGGCATACTCACTGGCACTGACCCTCGCGACAACGCAACAGTAGCCAGCGCAAACCACAGCCACAGCGACTACACGCAGTTTCTTGACAAAGATGGTCTGAACGGAGCCAGAATTGGCATCTCGCGCAACTTCTTTGGCCACAACCCTTATGTAGATGCCGTCATTGAAGAAGCCATTGAAACGATGCGTCAGGCAGGAGCCACCGTCGTAGACCCGGCCAATATCGAAACCAAAAGCGAGTTTGGCGACTCCGAATTTGAGGTGCTGCTGTACGAATTCAAGCACGACTTGAATGCTTACCTGGCAACGATGCCAAACACAGTACCCTATCGCACGCTGGCTGACCTGATCGCTTTCAATGAGGCAAACAAAGAAAGCGTGATGCCCTACTTTGCCCAAGAACATTTCGAAGCAGCACAAGCCAAAGGGCCGCTCAGCGACAAAGCGTACCTTGAAGCCCTCGCTAAAAGCCATCGCCTCAGTCGTGATGAAGGCATTGACGCCACGCTGAAGGCACACCAGCTAGACGCCATTGTCGCCCCCACTGGCGGCCCTGCCTGGCCCACCGATTGGGTAAACGGAGATCATTATGGCGGGGCCAGTTCCTCGCCTGCGGCCGTAGCCGGGTACCCAAATGTGACGGTTCCGGCCGGTTATGTGTTTGGTTTACCGGTGGGTATCTCGTTTATTGGCGGGGCGTGGCAAGAGCCAACATTGCTGCGGCTGGCCTATGCCTTTGAGCAGGTGACCCAAGTACGCCAACCGCCACAATTTTTGCCTACACTTTCATTTGAGCTATAATCTCCGATGGCTTGAAGGTGCGACGACATCGGCACGGCGGCCAACAGGCTAATTTAAGTTTTTGGAGGTTCAACCTTATGCCATTAGATGGTACAGAAAAAGCCGAATTAATTACCGATTTTGCTCGAAGTGAAGGCGACACTGGCTCTGCTGAGGTGCAAATTGCGATTTTTGATCGTCGCATTAAGCAACTGCAAGAGCATTTGCGTATGCACAAGCACGACGAAAGCTCGCGCCGGGGGTTGCTGAAGCTGGTTGGTAAGCGTCGCCGCTTGCTAGCCTACTTGCGCAAACGGCATCCAGAACGGTACCGCGAGATTTTGGGCCGTTTGGGTCTGCGTCGTTAATTAAAAGAGGTAACACACAAAGGGGTGACGCGGATGTCGCCCCTTTGTCTATTTCTTGGAGTGGATCTGGCGGTTTAGGAATTGGGTATTGTTACATACGGTAATTTTCCGGTGTATGTGCCAATCCCCAGTCCCTAATCCATCCCCTCCGACTAAAACGAACGGAAAAGCGTTTCCACATAGTTGCATCGCTGCCTGAAACGCTGGCGGATTGTTAAAGGCAATCTGTCCGGCAGCTTGTGTTTTGTGGCTTCTGCTTTTCTGACCTTATAACCTTTATGGAGGTTTTTTACAGATGAGTACTGAACAATATTTTTCTGCTCGTATTGGCAACGAAGAAATTACAATTGCCACGGGCAAGCTGGCTGGGCAGGCTGGCGGTGCGGTCACCATTCGTGTGGGCGACTGTATGCTGCTGTCCACGGCAACCATGTCCAAATCAGTCCGTGAAGGGCTAGACTTTTTCCCGCTGAGCGTGGATTACGAAGAGAAGATGTACGCTGGCGGCCGTATTCCAGGTGGTTACTTCAAGCGCGAAGGGCGGGCCACCACGGATGCGGTTTTGGTAGCGCGTTTAACGGATCGTCCGTTACGGCCGTTATTCCCCAAAGGCATGCGCAACGAAGTACAAATTATTACCACCACACTTTCTGCCGATGGTGTGCATCACATGGACATCATGGCCGTCAATGGTGCCAGCGCCGCTTTGCACATTTCTGACGTTCCCTGGGCTGGCCCTATTGGCGCGGTGCGCGTGGGCTTGATTAACGGTGAATTTGTAGCTAACCCCACCATCCAAGAGATGGAAAACAGCAAGCTCGATCTACGTATGGCTGGTACCAGCGATGCCATTATCATGGTAGAAGCTGGTGCTGACGAAGTCACCGAAGAGATTCTGGTAGAAGCGTTGGAATTTGGTCATCAGGCCATTCAGCCGTTTATTGAAATGCAGAATCAGATGCAGGCAGCTGTTGGCAAAGAAAAATTTGAAGTCGCTTTGAGCGCGGTGGATGAGGCGCTGGAAACGGCCGTAAAAGCCAAAATCGGCGACCGCATTACCGAAATTGTCGCCAGCACCACCGACCGTCATGAGCGCAACGATGAAATGGGCGACCTGCGCGAAGAAATCGTCAATGACTTCTTTGAGATGGACGAAACTACAAACCTTAGCGAAGTCCGCGAAGTGATCACCAGCGTGCAGAAAAAAGCTGTGCGTGACCGAATTTTATACGACGGCATTCGCCCCGATGGACGCGATTACACAACGGTACGGCCGCTTTCCTCCGAAATCAACCTCGTCCCCCGCACTCACGGTTCTGGCCTCTTCAAGCGCGGCGAAACCCAGGTGCTTTCCCTGGCCACGCTAGGCACCCCGCGTGAAGCGCAAAAAATCGAGGGACTCACTGGCGACGAAACTCGCCGCTACATGCATCATTACAACTTCCCCCCCTTCTCTACCGGCGAAACCTGGTTCCTGCGTGGCCCCAAACGGCGCGAGATTGGTCATGGCGCACTGGCGGAAACCGCCCTGCGCCCCATGATTCCTTCCGAGGAAGCGTTCCCGTACACCATCCGCGTAGTGTCTGAAGTGCTCTCCTCCAACGGCAGCACCAGCCAGGCCAGCGTTTGCGCCTCCACCCTGGCACTCATGGACTGCGGTGTGCCGATCAAGCGTCCTGTTGCCGGTGTAGCGATGGGTTTGGTCACCGACGGTGAAAAATTTGCCGTTCTTACCGACATTCAGGGGATGGAAGATCACCTGGGAGACATGGACTTCAAAGTCGCAGGTACCAGCGAAGGCATCACCGCCCTGCAAATGGATATCAAAATTGCGGGCATTACCAAAGAGCTAATGGCCCAAGCGCTGCAACAAGCCAAAGTTGGTCGGATGCACATCCTGGCTAACATGCTGGAAACCATCGCCGAACCCCGTGCGCAACTCAGTGAGAACGCCCCGCGTATGCTCACGATCAAGATTGACCCTGACAAAATCGGCGCAGTCATCGGCAAGGGTGGCGCAACCATTCGCAGCCTGGAGGAAACATACGAGGTTTCCATTGATATTCAAGACGATGGCACCATCTTCGTGGCTGGCGTTAATGGCGCAAAGGCAGAAATGGCCGTCAAGCAAATTGATGGTATGACCAAATCCCCCGAACCAGGCACCATCTACCCCGGTAAAGTGGTACGCATCACCGACTTTGGCGCGTTTATCGAGTTCCTGCCTGGTATTGATGGGTTGGTGCACATCTCGCAAATCTCAGCTGACCACGTGAAGCGTGTTGAAGATGCCCTTCAGCTAGGCGACGAGGTTATGGTGATGGTGACCGACGTAACACCAGATGGCAAGGTTCGTTTATCACGCAAGGCAGTTTTGGAAGGGTTTACGCTGGAAGAAGCCCGCGAAGATGACAAACCAAAACGCCCCAGCGGTGGTGGTGGTAATCGCGGTGGTGGTCGTGGTGGCCGCGACAATCGCGGCGGTGGTCGCGGTGGCCGCCGTTAACCCGACACAGGGGACGTTTTAGCAATCCGATCGCAAAGCCCAGGCGTTTTTGGCCTGGGCTTTTTACATCTTGCCATCAACAACTCGTACGTTGGGCCAACGTCATTCTCAATGACAGGTTTTTCCCGGTACAATAGTATTGTCAGGGTGTGTCCTAACAGTACCCTACTTTTTCTCAACCGCATATTTGTAGAGGAATGGTATCACAACCATGAAACGTATTGTTCGATACAACTCGCCGCCCTGGAGCGCCAACAACAAACGTCTCGTTCTCTTAATCTTGTTCGTTTTGCTATCTCTGGCGCTTTACCGGTTTCGCTTGCTGCTGCTGCCTTTGATAATGGCCATGATCATGGCTTATCTCATTGAACCTCTGGTAACTCAATTGACAAAGCGCACACCGCTCAGCCGCAACCTTTCGATTGGGCTGATTTATTTGTTTTTAGTCGCAGCCTTAGTATCGATTCCGGTGAGCACTATCAACCCCATAGTGACCCAGGTGAATAATTTCATTCACCGTACGCCGCAATATATTCGGGATATTGGAGAATTCTTTCAGGAACCCATCGTTATTCTTGATGACATTGTGATTCCGATTGACCAGCTTTCCCTGGACCAATTGTTCACTTCTTTAAGCAGCAATGCGGTGCAGGTGGTCCAGACATTAGGCGGACAAACTATTAGTATTTTCGGTAGCCTGGCAACAGCCACAATTTCGACGGTAGGCTGGACGATTATGGTGCTGTTCCTGTCGTTTTACCTGGTGAAAGATCATGAAACGCTTTTTGAATCGATGATCAAGTTAGCGCCCAAATCGTATCACAGTGACTTGTATCAGCTGACCGAAGGTATTAGCGTCACCTGGAACTCTTTTTTGCGGGGTCAGCTGGTACTGTGCATGGTAGTGGGCACAATCATTTTTGTCATTGCGCTGATCATTGGGCTGCCAAATGCGATTACGTTGGCCTTGATTGCCGGGTTTATGGAGCTGATTCCGACGTTTGGGCCAATTTTAGCGGCCGTTCCCGCAGTCCTCATCGCCGCCATTCAGGCTGACGCCAGCTGGTTGGGCAATATCATGTCGCCGTTTTGGTTTGCCGTACTGGTGATGGGGATTTATACGTTTATTTACCAATTCGAGAATTACTATCTGGTGCCGCGCATTATTGGGCATCATTTGAAGCTGCATCCGCTGGCAGTGATTTTGGGCGTTTTGGGTGGGGCCAGCGTGGCCGGGATTCTGGGCGTAATGTTGGCAGCGCCGGTGCTGGCCAGTATCCGGCTCATCTGGATGTACATTTATTGCAAGCTGACAGACCAGGACCCATTTTCGGATGAGTTTATGCCATTTACAAAGGTGAAGGCGCCGAGTACGGCCGTTTCCACCCCCACCGCTCCCCCTAACCCAGACAACCCCGACAACACCGCTCCTGCGAATTAGAACGGTGATGAACTGGTACTTTTACGCTGCTCTGTATAAAATTGACAGTATCTTAAGTTAGAAACGGCCGTTCACCCGCCGTGCCAATCTTCACAAAAAAGGAATAAAATCAGCCATGAGTAAAGATGACAATATGGAAGTGGATATGGTTGCCGAAACCGAAAACTTTGCCGTCTGGCGCAGCCCGGACGAGGAAGGCTTTATTTATCACGTGGAGCTGGGCAGCATCACCCTGCACCTGGCGTCTGACGAGTGGGAAGAGTTTTTGGAGCTGATGAGCGACGCGAATGACAAGTCGTAGTGACGGGAACGGCCGTTCCCTGGAAACCAACGAAGCCGCCACCTACACCCTCATGATGCGGGATCTGGCGGAGCATGACCGCCCCCGCGAGCGGCTGCTGAAAGTTGGGGAACGGGCCGTCTCCACGGCCGAACTCCTGGCAATCATTTTGCGCTCCGGCGTGCCGGGCGAAAACGTCCTGCGGCTGGCAGAGCGATTGCTGAACACCTTCAAGGATTTATCAGGGCTGGCGCGGGCTTCGATTACAGAATTGACCGCAGTAAAAGGCGTCGGCCCGGCCAAAGCGGTGGAGATCAAGGCGGCGTTGGAAATCGGCCGTCGGCTGTTGACCACCGCGCCGGAAGAAAAGCCGCGCATCACCTCCCCCGCCGATGCCGCCAACCTGCTCATGTCTGAGATGAGCTTTTTGGAGAAGGAGCATTTGCGGCTGATTTTGCTGGACACGCGCAACCGCGTCCTGGCTACGCCCACGATTTACATCGGCAGCCTGAACACCTCCGTCATTCGCCTGGGCGAGCTGTTTCGGGCGGCAATTAAGGAAAATGCGGCCGCGTTCATCGTGGCCCACAACCACCCCTCCGGCGACCCCTCGCCCTCCCCCGAAGATGTGGCCGTAACGCGGCAGCTGGTGCAGGCGGGCTCCCTGCTCAATATTGATGTGCTGGACCACATCGTTATTGGCCACAATCGGTTCGTTTCTATGAAAGAGCGGGGGTTGGGATTTTCGTAGCGAAGCAAGTACACTTCTGAGCTATGGCAAGACAAGAACTTTTGACAAACGGCCGTATCGGCAAACCATTTCATCCGTATCGTGACAACAAAAATTTGATTACCGCCGCCGGCTGGGCACCCTGGTGGCTGGACGCCGCCGAGGGCGCACCCGACTGGAAAAATCGCACCCCCGTTTTTAGCGCCTACACCATGGACGACAGCCTGACGCAGCAGCTGAGTACCCCCTGGGGGACGCATGAGGCCGGCCTGTGGCAGCAAATCCCCTCCGTGGCAGGCAACCAGTACGAATTGAGCGTGGAGGGGCAGGCGTGGTCCAGTGAAGATGCCTCCCCTGGCAGCCAGTTGGAAGCCAGCGACGTGAATTTGCAGGTGGGCATTGACCCAACGGGAGGCCTGGACCCGACCAGCCCGCTGATTGTGTGGGGCGAGGTGGCCCAACCGCTGAGCCATTGGGAGACGGTGCGCGTCCAGGCGGAAGCGGAAGCGTCCATCATCACCATTTTTGTGAAGTCGGCCCCGAATTTGCCCAAGCGGATGCAGTCTGTCTTTTGGCGGAATGCGTATTTGCGCCCCATCGGGCGGCACAAGCGCGGGGTGAACATTGTGGGCTTGGGCGATACGCACATCGCCCTGGAGCCTGAACAGCCGAAACCGGGGGAACCGATTACGGCCGTTATCTCCTCCAGCCGCGAGCACCAGTACGTCAACCTCATCGTCAACCGCCCGGATGACGCGCTGGGCAAGGTGACAAACAAAGGCAAAACGCTGGACGGCGACCGCACCCTGTGGCGCTACGAGTTCAGCACGGATATGGATGGCCTGTACGACATTCGTTTTGTGGGGGATTTTGGGGCGCGGCTGCTGGCGCTGCGCCTGCTGCAAGTGGCGCGCAATGTGCAGCTCGTCCCCAGCGATTCGGCGCGAATGAGCTACCGACGCGTCTACGTTTTGCTGCCGCCGACGGCCAGCCAGAAGTGGGTGTTGGCGGCGGCGAGGGGGGGGTATGACGGCCGTTTCACCATTGGCTTCTCGGCAGATGACGCGGGCATTGGCAATCTGGAAAACCGGCACGTGTTGGCCGTAAACCCGCACCATTGGCCCGAAGTGCTGACGGCGAGCTGGTTCCAGCAGCATTATCCGGGGGTGAAATTTACACCAGTGGTCGCCAATCAGCCCGAAGATTTGGAAGCATGGCTCAAAAACTGGACGGGGTTGGACTAAATCCCAAACCGAGGAGTGAGCATCCTCAGATGCGAACGGGGCCGGAGGCGCATCTGAGGATGGCTTACTCCTCATCGAAAATTGTCATTCTGAGTGAAACGAAGAATCCCGACCCACTGTGCCTGCCAAACATGCCTCTTTGACAACTGCTACTCGGTTGGGATGCTTCACTCCGTTCAGCATGACAAGAGGGAGTTGGTAGCTTAATCCGCAGCCAGCAAAGTCACATCCACCACTTCTACCTCAAAGCCGTGGCCCGATGAGACCAAAATAAGGCTCTCGATGAAGCGGGGCGGGACGCGTCCCTGACGCGAGATTTCTTCTCCTAAATCAACATCGTAGAAATATTCCTGACCTAACGGCACTTTTTCGTGTACGTCTTGAATCATCGCGCAAGGGATACAGCCATCTGGCTGCACGCCGGGAATGGGGTCGCCGACGGCGTAGAAGCCGTGCTGCCAGGTGTTGGAGAAGCCGCTGCCGTCCACGTAATTGACCCGCACGAAGAGCGGGCACTCACTACCGGCGATGCCGCACACTTCCAGCGACTGGTTGATGATGCGGAACGTCACCAGCAGGCGCAGCGACTCCACTTCGGCCACGTCCTGGTTGACGGATTGGCGCACCAGCACGTCGGCGTGGCCCACGCCCTCGCGGCTGATGTTGAGGCGCGGCTCCTCGCCCGCATCCAGCACGCGCACCTGCCCGGCGGGCTGGTCGGCCCGCTCCACGTTCCAGGGAAAGATAGTCCAGCGGTTCAGTTCCTGGCTAAAATCGCCGTTTACCACCAGATTGCGCTCCGTTTCCAGCGGCCCGACAGGGGCAGCGCCCGTGGGAATCACGCCGCGCTGGTTTTCAACAAGCGTGAGGCTGCTCGTATCATCCGCAGCCGTGATGTTCACCTGCCCCGACTGCACTGTCACCTGGGTCTCGTCGTTGTTGACGAGGATGGTGTACTGCCCCGGCGTCTGGATGGTGATGTCGCTTTGCGGGCTGGCGATGAGGATTTGCGACGGCCGTTCTCCAAAATCGGGCACAGTGAGGCGGATACGGCCGTTGTCCAGCCGCAAACTCAAACTGTTCTCCTTGTCGCTCACGCCAAAGCGGGGTGTGGACGCCTCCAGCAGCGTCAGGTCGGTGCTGCTGTACACCTGCAAGCGGGCCAGCAGCGTCTCCACGTTGGGCGGATTCACGGCGATGAGCGCCGAAGCGGTGTTACCCGTCAGCACCCGCTCACCGGGGGCGATGACGACGCCGCCCTCCCCCGCCAGCAGCGCCGTGCGGTCGCCGGTGCTGTTGTCGATGCCCACCGTGCCCTGGTTAGCCTGCACAAAAATCACCAGCGACTCGGTGAGATTTTGCAGCAGCGCATTGGCCGTGATTGGCACGGCAATCGTAAAAATCATGCAAACGGTGAAGCTGGCCAGCAGCACCACCCACGCCAGACGTTGACGCTCTACCTTACTTTTTTCTTCAACCATAAAAATAGTTCAGCAATCAGCAAAATTTTTTGTTTGTAAAAAATCTATCAAAGATTAAAAAGATTTCGCAGATTTTTGCCTTTAATCTGTGTAATCTGCGCAATCTGCTGATAAAAACGCTTGAAAATTACCCCAGGTACTTGACCGAAAATCTACTGAATTCGCCCGTAGCGTCGGCCCATTTTTCCTCGACGCGCTGGACGTGGGCGGCGGGAGAACCTTCATGCAAAAAGGCGACCATCTGACGCAAGGCGGCTTCATCCCCCTCGGCGACGACTTTGACCGTGCCGTCTCGCTGGTTGGCCACCCAGCCCGTCATGCCCAGCCGGTTGGCGGCGCGGTGGGTGTGGTAGCGAAAGGAAACCCCTTGCACGTAGCCGTGGACAACGGCCGTTAGCTGCTTCTGTTGGTTTGGTTCGGACATAATTCTCCTCAGGCGAATTATACCCAAGGGTGGCGGGGAAAAGTAGGTGCGGTGGAACGGCCGTAGGGCAATAACCTCCCAAGCGGCTACCTTGCGCTGGAATTTAATTGCGTTTGTTTCCATAACTAGCTTTCGCTATACTCTTCACATCGTGTTTCAGCACCCAAGTACGTATTTAACCACTTGGCAAGTTTTAAAATTTGTGCAGTCCTTAACGATGATTAAAGTATTTCACGTTAAATTAATAAATTCCAGGAACTGAAAAGGAAATCATGAAGCAATCACGGATCCTATTAACTGTTTTGTTCCCCTTGTTTGCATTCGCAACTCTTATGCACACGGTACGCACGCAAGCCAGCCCAACTGCTCCCAATACCATAATCACTGTTAACAGCTCTCTGGATGCCACCGACATCAACCCAGGTGACGGTATTTGCGAAACAGGGGTCGGTAATGGCATTTGTACGCTTCGAGCAGCTGTACAAGAAACTAATAGTTTGCCAGGTGCTGATACAATTAATTTGCCGGCGATGACGCTCTATCTAACGGTTCTAGGCAGCTATGACGATGATGTTGCCGCCTGGGGTGATTTTGATATTACCGATGATCTTACCATTAATGGAACAGATACTTTAACCAGTATTATTGATGGCAATAATTTAGATCGCATTTTTGAAATTCATAACGATAGCCAAGTCCATTTCGATCAATTGACGATTCAAAATGGGCTTGCAACAAATCTCGGTACTAATGTGGCTGAAGGTGCTGCCATTTATAATGAATCTGGCACCTTAACAGTTACCAACACTATTTTCCGTGATAATCTCGCTTGGCGCGGTGGGGCTATTGCCAATGCTGGCAGCACAGCAACATTGACTGTTTCTAACAGTTATTTTATAAGCAATACCGCCACTCAAGGTGGGTCTATCTATCTTGCCTTTAGTTATGCAACCTTATCAGATAGTGTGGTTCAAAATAATATTGCTAGTAGTGGAAATGGAGGAGGAATAGGTAGCTGGGGTGGTGTGATGACCGTTACGGATAGTCTCATTGAAAATAATCAAGCTGAGATGGGGATTGGCGGGGGAATCTCTAACCAAAGTGGCACCAGTATGGGGGAACTGTTTATTAAAAATAGTATCATTTCCGGTAACGTTGCTTATGGTGGAGGTGGTGTCCAAAGTTCTAAACCTATCTTCATACAGGATAGCCAAATACGTGACAATATCGCATTAGGTGGGGGGGGGGAATTCTTTCTGTTGATACCACTTTAATTACAAATACTATTATCGCTGATAATAAAGCGGGGACAGATGGTGGAGGGATAGCAATTGCTTACGACGGTGATGTCTCTATCTCTAAATCGACATTGCAAAACAATTTCGCCGGTGGTCAAGGAGGTGGTCTTCATGCTCTGAACGATCAAACGTGGCTGACGGCAACGGCCGTTGTCAGCAATGTCGCCACCACCGTGGGTGGTGGCATCGTAATTCTTGAAAACCTGAATATTCTCAATTCAACAATAAGCGGCAATCAGGCCGGTACTCAGGGAGGAGCTATTTATCAAACCAGTGCAACTGGCAATGGAATAGTGAATGTGACGAATAGTTCACTGATCAATAATATCGCTGCTGATACAGGGGGACTCTTTCACAATGATCGTGGTGAAGTTCACATCTGGAATAGCATCATTGCAGATAATAGCCACAATAATTGCCACGGTACTCAGGGCCTTATCTCTGAAGGACATAATTTAGTTGATAGATTAGATTGCCCATTCAACCTGATGACAGATTGGCTAAATACAGATCCACTTCTTGGTCCACTTCAAGATAACGGTGGGGATGTTTTGACTCACGCATTATTACCATTTAGTCCAGCGGTAGATAAAGCCAATAACAATAGCTGTCCTAGTACAGACCAACGTGGCATTACCCGCCCCATAGATGCAACTGATATCGGTACCGCTCGCTGTGATATAGGAGCTTATGAATATAATGGCACGAATGATTGGTTGCGTATTACTGATGCCACTATTTGGGAAAGTCTTGATGGCACACCTGTAACCATAACTATACCTGTCCAACTTTGGACTCCACAAACAAAAACGGTCACGGTTTCCTACACGACAGCCTCTGGTACAGCCACCTTACCAGATGATTATCAGCCAATATCTGGCATCTTGACATTTCCCCCTAGCAACACTATGCAAACAATCGATGTCGTCATTTATAGTACATTACCCTTAGAAGATATGGAATTTTTCTATATCAACTTAATGACAGCTACAAATGCCGCGATCGCAGATGATCAAGCAACCATTACTATCCATGACACCTATAAAATTTATTTACCATTGATAAATAGTGAACCTTAACCACAGACTGGAACAGAAATTTTTGAGGAAATAGGGGTAACTTTTAGATGTAATCAACGGAGAATCTAAAAGTTAGCAACAAATCAGAGAAAGTTTTGCTAAGTCGCGGAGGATGTTACCGGCGAAGGCAGGGCCTTCGTAGATGAGGCTGGTGTAGAGCTGCACCAGGCTGGCACCGGCGTCTAGCTTGGCCTGTACGTCAGCCACCGTTCTGATACCCCCCACGCCAATAATGGGCAAACGGCCGTTGGTCACCCGCCAAATATGCTTAATCAGCTCCGTACTTTTTTCCCGCAGCGGCAACCCACTCAAGCCCCCCGTCTCCTGCTGGTTGGGCGAGTGCAGCCCGTCGCGGGCAATGGTGGTGTTGGTGGCAATGATGGCGTCAATCTTGTTGTCTTGAACGGCCGTTAAAATTTCATCCAATTCCTCCAGCGACAAATCCGGGGCAATTTTGATGAATAACGGCCGTTTCGCAATCCCATGCGCCACCGCCAATTTCTCATTCTCCGCCACCAGCGCCCCCAGCAGCTGGCCCAGATAATCCCCACCTTGCAGCTCCCGCAGCCCCGGCGTGTTGGGCGAGCTAATGTTCACCGCCAGATAATCGGCAAACGGATAAACCGCCTGCATCACGGCAATGTAGTCGCCCGCCGCTTCCGCCAGCGGCGTCTCTTTTTGCTTGCCCAGGCTCACGCCCAGAATGAAATCGTGGGGTTTTGCCGCCAATTTTTGCAGCCGGGGCAGCGCCGCCTGCACGCCGCCGTTGGGGAAGCCCATCCGGTTGATAATTGCCCCATCCTCCGGCAGGCGGAAGATGCGCGGGCGCGGATTGCCCGCCTGCGGGTGCGGCGTCAGCGTGCCCACCTCGATGTGGCCAAAGCCGAGGGCTGCCAAACCGGGCACCACGCGCACGTCTTTGTCGAAGCCTGCGGCCATGCCCAGCACGTTGGGGAAGGTAAGTCCGGCGAATTGAACTGGATTTTTGGGGAGGAGGCCAGCGATTTTGGTTAGGAACGGCCGTCCCATCCCACCCTGCCCCAATTCCAGCAGCCGCAACGTCCGGTCGTGCACCGTCTCCGCATCCATGCGCCGCAAAATCGGAAACACAAACCGCGAATAAAAATTAGCCAAAACAAACCCCTTGGCAAAAAAGATGCGACGCACTTTTGAAGTGCGTCGCATCTGAAAACTAATCGTCGTTGAGCGAAAGAACCGCCATGAATGCTTCCTGCGGCACTTCCACCGTGCCGATCATCTTCATGCGCTTCTTGCCCTTCTTTTGCTTTTCCAGCAGCTTGCGCTTGCGGGTGATGTCACCACCGTAACATTTGGCTAACACGTCCTTGCGCATCGCCTTGACGGTGGCCCGGCTGATGACCCGCTTGCCGGTGGCCGCCTGAATCGGCACCTCAAACATCTGGCGCGGAATTTTGCTCTTGAGCGCCGTCACCAGCTTCTGCCCGCGATTGTAGGCCATCTCCCGATGCACGATCATCGCCAGCGCATCCACCGGCGCTTTGTTCACCAGCACTTCCAGCTTCACCAAATCGGAAGCACGATACCCTGCCGCGTCATAATCCATCGAAGCATAACCGCGTGTACCGCTCTTCAGCTTGTCGTAAAAATCAATGATGATTTCCGCCAGCGGAATATCGAATTTGAGCACCACGCGGCCTGGCGCGGGATATTCCTGACCCACAAACTCGCCGCGCCGCTTGATGACCAAATCCATCACCACGCCATAATATTCGTCCGGGGTGAAGATTTGAACGTGCATCCACGGCTCGCGAATCTCCTCAAAGGTACCTTCCTCGGGCAGTTCGGCCGGGCTGTCGATGATGATTTCTTCGCCCGTGTGGGCCATCTTCACTTCATAGCACACGCTGGGGGCGGTGGCAATCAGGTCCAGATCGTACTCGCGCTCCAGCCGCTCCTGAATGATTTCCATGTGGAACAGCCCCAAAAAGCCGCAGCGGAAGCCAAAATTAAGCGCATCAGACGTTTCCTGCTCAAAAACGAGGGCCGCGTCGTTGAGTTGCAGTCGTTCTAAAGCTTCTTTCAAGAGGGCGTAATCTTCGCCTTCGGTGGGGTAAAAGCCAGCAAAAACCATTGGCTTGACAGCTTTGTAGCCGGGCAATGGCTTCTGGGCGGGATGTTCACGCAGGGTGATGGTGTCGCCGACGCGGCATTCGCGAACTGTTTTGAGGCCGGTGGCAATGTAACCCACCTCACCTGCGGAAAGCTTATCTACTGGCTTCATAGCAGGAGCAAACACGCCTATTTCTATGGGTTCGGCCGTTACCTCATTAGACATCATTTGCACCCACTGCCGCTTGTTGAGCGTCCCCTCAAACACGCGCACGTAGGCTATGACGCCTTTGTAGGAGTCGTAGTGCGAATCAAAAACGAGGGCGCGCAGGGGCGCTTCGTAATCAATGGTGGGCGGCGGCACGCGCTTCACAATCGCTTCCAGCACCGCGCCAATGTTTTCGCCAGTTTTGGCGCTAATCGGAATCACATCCTCCGCGGGCAAGCCAATGATGTTTTCGACCTCTTCAGCTACGTCTTCGGGCATGGCAGCGGGCAAATCTATTTTATTTACGACGGGGATGATTTCCAGATCGGCATCCAGCGCCAGGTAGAGGTTGGCCAGGGTCTGCGCTTCGATGCCTTGCGTGGCATCCACGACCAGCAGGGCGCCCTCGCAGCCGAGCAGGGCGCGGCTCACTTCGTAGCCAAAATCTACATGGCCGGGGGTGTCGATCAGGTTCATAATGTATTCTTCACCATCTTTGGCGGTGTACTTCATGCGTACGGCCGAAGCTTTGATGGTGACGCCTTTTTCCCGCTCCAAATCCATGCTGTCGAGCACTTGCTCCTGCATTTCCCGCTCGGTCAGGGTGCCGGTTTCTTGGAGCAGGCGGTCGGCTAAGGTTGATTTCCCATGATCAATATGGGCGATAATGCAAAAATTGCGAATGTTGCTTTGTGTCATGGGTGTAAGTATATCAAATTGGCGTTTTTTCGGTAGAATAGCCAAAATTTCTGCGAGGTGTTTGATGAGTCCACATGATGAAACGGCCGATCCGCTACAACCGCACAGCCACGAACCCAATCCGGCCCCACCCAGTGCTGATTCGAGTTTTGAGCTGGTGCTGGAAAACGGCCGTTCCCAAACCATCACCGTCCACCATTTGCAACAGCTACCCAAGACATCAGTCGGCAACTGCTACATCGTCAGCACCGGGCACGGCACGTCTGGGCCATTTACCTTTACGGGCGTCACCCTGCTGGATTTTACGACTCATTTTTGTGAAGAAGCATGGTCTGAGTTAGAAGTCGTCAGCGCCGATGGCTTCGGCAACCGGGTTTTTGCCGGGGAGCTGCACCAGCCAGACCCGGCTGGCCCCATTCTGCTGGCGTATGAGATGGATGGCGAACCGCTGACGCGCGAACACGGTTTAGTGCGGATGATCGTGCCCAGCGAGCGAGATGATGCGCTGCGGCAGGTAAAATGGGTGGGGGAAGTGAGAGTGGTGAGGAAACGGCCGTAAAAAAAGCCCCAGGCAAACAATCCAAGGGCTTCTCACACTTAATTCTGCTTAAACAGGTCAACTACGAGGCAAAGACGATACGCTCAGTCAAAGATTTCACAAAATCTTCTAGCCCCTGGTCACCTCTATGCTGTAGAGTGACACGTTCTGAACAAACTTGCTCTACATCTTGGGCAAGGTGCTTGTTACTGCCTGTTACGGCCACACGACCCTGGCCAGTATTAAACTCCATCAACAGCGATTTCACACGAGCATCATGACGCAGCGCCTCACCATTTCGTCCCCCAGAGGGTAGAATTAGCCAACAATCTTCACCGGATGGGTCAAACGGTTTATCGGCCAGGGCGTAATCAGCTTTTAAGCCCACTCCCTGACGACTGTAGACCAGCTTATCGAACAAGCTCACGCTTTTGATTGACAAACCAGCCTGGCGAAAGTTATGCAAGAAGTAGATTACTTCTAACTCATCAAACCCATCGCCAATCAGGATGTAGCTTTGTGATCGTTTTTTACGGCCGTTGCGATATGGTAAAGACATTTGGTTCCTCGTGTTGCCAACAACTCACAAGGTCGTGGCTTCAATGCAAATTTGAAATGATGAAGAGTTTGGGGCCTAAATTCCCCCGGTGCACACACCACCGCTACCAACACAATAACGCATGGTGGAATCGCCTGCTATCTCAAGAACCCCAACCTGGGGCATGACAGAAAGCACAATGAAGGCAAGCAATGTAAGAACAACTAGAGCAAGAATAACAAAGGCCAGTTTATTTTGTTGAATCACAGAAATCATGGAAAACCTCCTCTCCAAAAATTGTTTCTTAAATAAAATTTTGCTTCTTTTTTGAAGCTGCCTAAACAATAGCAATATTCAGGCTTAATGAACTACAAATTAGCTTCAATATGACTGCAACACCCCTGCAAAAAGTCTCGCATTGTGTGTAAGATAGATGGGCAAGTCCAAAAAACATGAATGATAGGGGTAAAAACAGCTTTTTCAGGCATGAAGCGAGGGATACTGTGATTAATTCTGACGATGTTTTAACTGCGTTGCGTCTATGGCATGGAGGAGATACGCTGCACTGGCCAATGTCTCATCTCCGCTTGGGTTTGGCGCTCTCTCAAACAGAGGATGCTTTTGGCACCCTGGCAGAAACTGGCACCGCAGCAAAAAACAGAGCCGTCCTCAGTTTTGGGTTAGAGCAGCTACGCAAAGCATCGCCCGAAGCTGAAGAGCTTTTAAGGGAGCGTTTTGAGCATCGGCGGGATGTATTAACTGTTGCTAATCGGTTGAATATTTCTGAATCGACGCTTTATTACCGTCAACGGCAAGCAATCTCCCATCTCACAGAAATTCTCAATCAAAAAGAAAATTTAGCTAGCAGTGATTGGCGCAATAAAATGGAAAGTCGCTTAAGTATTCCATCCTATGAAACATTGGTGGGCATTGAGGAAGCGGAGGGGTTACTAAAAAACGCCTTGTTTCTGGAAGATGAACAGTTCATCATTTCCATTGATGGTATCGGTGGGTTAGGCAA
Source organism: Ardenticatenaceae bacterium (assembly GCA_020634455.1). Classification (GTDB taxonomy): domain Bacteria; phylum Chloroflexota; class Anaerolineae; order Promineifilales; family Promineifilaceae; genus Leptofilum. Next base: position 1,827,872 of record JACKBQ010000002.1, read on the forward strand.
AACAGCATTAGCAGATTATTTGGCCCGGCAAATGCTCAAAACCACAAGGTTTGATGAGATTGCCTGGGTTACAGCCAAACATACGCATCTTTCTATGTTGGGGCGTTTGCAAATTGAAAGCGGCCGTCCCGCCTTAACCTTACCTTTGCTCATTGAGCGGCTTTGCAGTCAATTTGGCTTAAATGACAATCCAAACCAAACACATCTGCAACGGCAACGACTTCTCTACACGTTTATTAAGGAACGGCGCTGTCTAATCATCATAGACAACCTGGAAACGGTGGCGGATTATCAAACCCTGATACCTGAGCTTAAAAAATGGCAAAACCCTTCAAAATTCTTGCTCACCTCCAGAATTCGGCTTCTTTCAGAACCTGGCATCTTTTCTTATTCCCATAAAGAACTCAGCCAACAATCAGCGCTCCGGCTTGTACGCCAGGAGGCAAAGCGAGGGGGATTCAAAGATTTGACCCATGCCCCAGATGAAGATATCGTCAAGATTTTCAATATTGTCGGGGGAAACCCATTAGCCTTAAAATTGATTATTGGGCAGCTACGGTTTTATTCCCTGGCCAATGTCTTAAATCGGTTTGCTGCGAACCAGCCAACCGAAACAAATGAAGGGATTTTTGAATATATTTTCCGAGAAATCTGGGAGTCGTTGGATGATCAAAGCAAAACGGTGTTAGTCAGTTTAACGCAGGCGGGTGAATCTGGATTTACCCTGGATCATTTAGTTGCGGTTTCTGAACTATCAGAAACGGCCGTTTACAACAGCCTTACCGGGCTCATTGTATCATCACTCGTGGATATTGCTGGCAGCTTGGTAGAAAGACGATACCGATTGCATCGTCTTACCGAAATTTTCTTACTACGCATGATAGAAGGGGCATAATTGATGGCCGCTGTTGGCATCTCAGACCAAGCAAAATGGCGACACGTGCTTGAGCAACAAAAAATTGCCAATGCCCAGCGCTGGCTCCTGGTTTTAGAAACACATGCTGAACCAGCAAAATTAGTGCAAGAAGATTACGATAATTTCCTAAGAGCATTAGAGACAACCCTGCAAAAGCCAAACACATTTGATATTGCGTACAAACTTTATCAACTGCTTTATCCGATCGTATTTGGGTATGCAGATTGGGACCGATGGCTCGTTTATTCACGTCAGGCGCTTCACACCAGCCAATTTTTGTTCATGCAAGAACGCGAAGCTTTACTGCTGGAGAAAACTGGCGACATTCTCTACCATAAAGGCGATCTTAAAGAATCAGAGGCAAGCTATCTGAAAGCCAGCCAAATCTATGAAAGCGAAGAAAGTCCAACATACTATTATCGGACATTGGCCATGCTGGCTACGCTAAAAGATGTTCAGGGAGAAGTGGATGAAGGCATTAAACTTTGTCTAAAAGCCAAGCAGTTGGCCAAGATGTCTGGTGACCAATTGGCAATTGCACACGCAAACTTAAATCTCTCAAACATTTATCGCAGAACTCGAAATTGGGCAAAAGCACGTGAATCTGCTCAAGAAGCGTTTGATCTATATCAGGGTTTAAATCTCCCTAACTTTCTTACAAAAGCATCCATAACCTTAATTTTAACCTGGGCTGAAACAGGTGAATGGGACAAAATTGGCCAACTTTCAAATGAGCTAATCGAGGTTCTAAATTCCTCTGGTGATGTACACAATTTAAGCCAACTCAAAAATAATCTGGGAATTTTGGCTTTTGGCCAGGAAAATTACCAATTGGCTGAGGCTGCCTGGCAAGAGGCATTACAGTTGCTTTCTCAAATTCAGGAACCAACGGAGCTGGCGAGCATTTACAATAATTTGGGGATGGTGTACACCAAATTGGCAGAATGGGAAACGGCCGAATCCATGTTACTCAAAGCCATTACCTCATATCGCCGATTTGGGGATCTATTTAACTGGGCTAACTCTCTGGATAATCTTTCCGATTTATATGAAGCTCAAGGGAAAACGGCCGAATTTAAACACACTTTGCAGGAAGCTATAGCTGGTTTGCAGGTGCTTAAAGAAACGCCACACGCCAATGAATTGCTGGAATACATGCAAAAAAGGGTGAAAAACGCCCAATAACCCCCTCCTTTTCGTCTTTTTCAGGCTTCTGTTCAATCGTATTTGCAGTTACTTTGCAGGTGTTTTGCAGCCAATTTAAGCGCTGTCTGTCCGCCGTGTGTTACCATGTTTGCGTTAAGAGTTCGTACAAAAATAACCCTATTCACACTGCGCACCCTGTAAAGGTAATATGTCGTCAAATACATCGCCTCCAAAACCATATACCCAACAACTAGAAACAATTGGATTCCTGGCCACCGGAATTGCCCACGATTTTAGCAATTTACTAACCAGTATTGTGGGACAAACCTCACTGGCTTTGGCCACACTTCCCCAGGATAATGCAGCACGGTCTCATATTGAAAAAGCAATGCAGGCGGCCGAATTTGCCGCTGAACTCACTCGCCAACTGCTCACCTATGCCAATTCTGAAGATGCGCCAAATGAGCTTATTGACTTGAATCAATTGATCAATGACACCATTGGCTTGCTAAATACAACGTTGTTGAATGGCCTCTCTTTGCAGCTCGATCTGGCCAATAATCTGCCGCCAATTGAAGCAAAGCGCGCTCATATGCAACAAATTATCATGAATTTAATCATCAATGCGGCCGAATCTATTGAAAATGGACAGGGCATTGTTTTACTGCGCACTGGCATTGAGATTTTGCGAGAGCATGACAACCGATACAAGTTTGCAAACGGCCGTTCCCCCCTCCCTGGCTCTTACACCTTCCTGCAAATTACAGACACTGGCTGCGGCATGAGCTGCCAGCAATTGCAAAAAATCTTCTCCCCCTTCTTTACCACCAAACCAACCGGGCGCGGACTTGGGCTTTCTACCGTTTTAGATATCGTTAGCTTTTATCAGGGAGGAATTACTGTAGAGAGTCAGCCACAGTTGGGCACCACATTTTGCATCTTTTTGCCATTGCCCACGCATTTGGGAATTATGCCCAATCTGGATTTATTGCATTAAAAACCTGTCCGAATATTGACCACAGAGCTCACATAGAACTTTGAGGCGAAGGTTCATTTCTCAGGTTCCTTTTTTCTTGCTTCGGCTGCGCTCAGCACAAGCCTGTAGCTTTTTCGGCTAGATTCTAATCAGAGGAATCTGGCGCTGCCAAAAGTGTATCCACGATTGTCTCTTCTACGGCATCAGCCACCCCCACTTTAAGCCAAACCAAAAACTCTACGTTGCCATCTGCACCCGTGACAGGCGATGTGGTAAGCCCCTGCACCCCAAAATTATTCTCGCGAAACCAATGCCACAATGCCTGCAACACCGAGCGATGAACGGCCGTATCCTTCACAATACCACCTCGCCCCACCTGCTTAGGCCCCGCCTCAAACTGCGGTTTAATCAACGCCACAATGCTGGCATCAGGCGTCAGCCACTGCTTTACCGCGGGCAAAATCAGGCGCAACGAGATAAACGAGACATCAATTGCCACAAAATTGACCGGTTCGTCCAAACTTTCCACATAGCGCGCATTGGTCCGCTCCAGCACCACCACGCGCTCATCCTGCCGCAACGACCAATCGAGCTGGCCATACCCCACGTCAATGGCATACACGCGTGCCGCACCGTTTTGCAACAACACATCGGTGAACCCCCCGGTACAGGCACCCACATCAGCAGAAATGGCTCCGCGCACATCCAAAGCAAACGTCTCTAGCGCACCTGCCAGCTTAAAACCACCTCGTCCCACATATGGCAGGGAGGCTTTCAGTGCAATAGCAGCTTCGAGGGGAACGGCCGTACCCGGTTTATCCACCATCGCCCCATCCACCAGCACCTCGCCAGCCAAAATGACGCCTTGCGCCTTCGACCGCGTCGGCACCAGCCCCCGCGCCACCAATAATTTATCCAAACGCTCCTTCTTCTTCGCCAAAACCGCTATTTCCTCAAAATCCTCTGTGATCTACTTCGACTTTGCTCAGTACAAGCCTGTGGCAAAATTTACAAACGCCGTACCCAATCCGCTAAAATATCCGCCAGCGACTGGTCCAAATCAATTTGGGGTCGCCAGCCTGTTTGGGCCTCCAGCTTGGCATAGCTGCCGTACAAACACGGCGTATCCGATGGCCGCATGCGCTCTGGGTCTTGCTGCACGTCTATTTCCACATTCACCAACTGGATCAACTTTTGCAAGATCGCCTCAATTTTCACCGGCTTGCCAGAACATATGAGATACGCTTCGCCCGATTCTCCCTGCTCTGCCAGCAGCTCATAAGCCCGAACCACATCCCGCACGTCAGTAAAATCGCGCATTGCATCCAGATTGCCTACTTTCATCTGGTTCAATCGCTGCCCCACACGCATTCCCGCCAGCTGGCTGGCAAAATCGGGTACCACAAAGCCCAATGATTGTCGCGGCCCGATGTGGTTAAACGGCCGTGCCTCCACCACTGGCAGCCCATATCGCTGCCAATACAACGGCACCAGCAGACCCGCCGCCCATTTGCTAATGCCATACGGATGGTTCGGCGCTGGCTTTGTTTCCTCGGTGATGGGCAGCATCTCTGGCTTGATTTCGCCGTAAATTTCGGCACTGGTCACAATGAGGGTACGCGGACGGCCGTATTTCACCACCGCCTGGAGCAAATTTGCCGTCCCCACACTGTTCACCGCCAGCGTCAGCCCCGGCTTTTGCCAGGAAACCGCCGGGTACGCCTGCCCCGCCAAATGATAAACACGGTCAGGTTTGGTCTGGGCAACGGCCGTTTCCAACGACGCCTGATCCAGTAAATTACCCGGAATCAAATTGACTCTATCGTGCTGCAATAACGGCTGATGGCTTGTTTCTGGATGCACCAGCGAGAAAATTTCATGCCCCGCCGATACTAAATTTTCAACCAGATGAGAACCCGCAAATCCAGTCGCCCCGGTAATAAAAATACGCATAAGCACCCTCAAGCTATTGGGAAAATGATTCCAGTTGGTAACCAACAACCAACTCGCCACATTATACCTGCCTCCTCCCTAACAGCTAAACCAAATTTACATACCTGCGCACTTGCAAACTCGCACACTCGCCCACTCAAGACATATTGCCCTCACCCCCTCCCACAAAGTATAATGACCCCATGAATCCGGCCCTCGACCACATTGCCCAAACGCTGGCAGCCGATTTGGATGACCAGTTAGAAGCAGTTTTTCTTTTCGGCAGCCAAACCGCGCAGCAAATGACAACGGCCGTTTCCAACACCAACCTCCTGCTCATCACCAATCCAAACGCCAACATGCAGGTCATCCGCCAACGCTTTTTCCCCTTGTGGCAAAAACACCACAACTTGCTTAAGCGCGCGCCGATTGTCGCCACCCGGCACAGCCTTCAGCGCCACCTGCAACTCAACCCGCATTTTGCGCTGAACCTGCTCCAGCACGGCCAACAGCTGGCCGGGGACACCCTCTCTACCGATCTGTTCCGCATCCCCGCCAACCCGCACGAAATTTACGCCCACCTGGCCCACGAACTCATGCAAGCTTCGGCCGCACTGGATGAAAACAGTCCGCCGGAAACCAGTCAGCAGCTCAATCGGCTCTTCCGGCAAATCACCAACAAATCGGCCAATGGGCAAACGGCCGTTACCCAATTCAACACCGTGCAGCAGGCGCTAACGGCCGTACTCAACCAGCTCCCCGCCGCTAAAGTTTGGCAAAAAGCAGCCCAGGCTGGCCCCACCTCCCCCACCATCCCCGGCCTGCAAGCCATCTACACCGAAAACAAGCGCAACATTTTCGTCTTCAACCAGCTCACGCCCCAGCAAATCAGCCAAATCAAATGGCAAACACTCGCCCAAAACTTACCCGACACCAACGCCACGCTCCACATCACCACCGTCGCCCAATTTTGCCTGATGGCCCTCTACGACACGGCCCTCGACCTGCGCTTTAACAAATACAGTCACAAATGGGGCATCCATTTTTTGGCTCAACTCACCCCATCCAGCCGCCAAATTTTGCGCCAGGCCGCTCGCGTTCCCTCCCACATTTTGCTCGATGCCCTGCCCCACAGCTACCTCACCGCCGCCAACACCAACGACGAAACGCTGCACAAACTGATCCACGACTACCAAAACCGGATGCTCAACATCCAGCTAGAAAACGAGCTACTCTTCCGTCTTGGCCTCATCCCCGCCAAATTTGTGCCGCCAAAACCACTGCCAGAGCGCGATGTGTCTGCGTCCGTCCGTATGGACGCCATCTTCCAACACCTGGAATGGTGGGCCGATTTTTACCAGACCGCCCTGCAAGCCCAAACGTGACGCTGACCTTCACCCAAAAGCTTCACTTTCGCAGCGGGATTCGTCTGCTGCTGTTCATCACCCTTATCTGGCTTATCCAGCCCGCGCCGCTGCTCATCGTGCCCGGCCCACCCCAAACCGTACACACAACCCACCCCATCGTTGGCGTCCACACCCGCCTGACCGACGAGGTGGAAGAGTGGAAAATCCAGCGCAGCCTGGAAATGGTGCGCCAGATGGGTTCCCCCTGGATTGTGGAGCTGTTCCCCTGGGCCTACTACCACGCCGAGGACGGCGGCATCGCCTGGGACCACCCGGACTTGGTGATCAACCACGCCCACGCCCAGGGCCTAAAAGTGATTGCCCGCATCGGCCTCACACCAAGCTGGGCACGCCCCAAAGACACCCCGCTCAACTACCTGGACGACACCGCCTACGACGATTTTGCCGAGTTCGCCGCCCGCTTTGCCGAGCGATACGAGGGCAAGCTGGCGGCCATCATCGTGGGCAACGAGCCAAATTTGAGCTATGAGTGGGGCTACCGGGCAGGAACGGCCGTTGACTACACCAACCTCCTCAAAACCGTCTACCCCGCCGTCAAAGCCGCCAATCCAGACGTGCTGGTGCTAGGCGGCGCGCTGGCTCCCACGCTGGAACCGGCCGGTTCGCCCTGGGGTCTGAACGATTTGGAATACCTGGATCAGATGTACACCGCTGGCGCGGCCGACTACTTCGACGGGCTGGCGGTACACAGCTACGGCCTCACCTTCCCCGCCCTGGCCGATCCCGGCCCGGAAATCCTCAACTTCCGCCGCGTGGAACTGGTGCGCCAGGTCATGCTGCGCCACGGCGACGGCGACACCCAAATCTACATCACCGAATTTGGCTGGAACGACCATCCCCGCTGGACGATGGCGGTCCGCCCCGGCCAGCGCATCCAAAACACCCTCGATGCCCTCACCTACGCCGAACAGAACTGGCCCTACGTGGAGATGATCGCCATCTGGACCTTCCGCTTCCCCGCACCCACCAAAAGCTTCATGGATTATTACACCCTTGTCACCCCCGAATTTGTCGCCAAGCCCATCTACACCGAATTGCAAAGGTTCACCGGCAATGAATAATTTCCCCGTAGGGGCGGGACAGGCGGAAAATCAACCCCGCCATGAAGAAAAACGTTCGCTCCCGACTGTCTCGCCCACATTTGCAACATTTGGGCGAGACGGTGCGGAGAGAAGACAGCTTGCTTTCATTAACTTTTCCCCGCACCGTCCCGCCCCTACGGTTCGGATCGGATTCAGATCGCTTTATGGCTATGCTGGAAAAAAGTTGTGGTTCGTTGCCATTTTTTGCCTTATTTTGTGGCAAATTGGCTGCGCCACCGCAGACGACAGCTGGGAACGCGTCCAAACAGCAGGCGTCCTGCGCGTGGGGCTGGACCCCACCTATCCACCCTTCGAGGTGGACAATGGCGGCGATTTGGTCGGCCTGGACGTTGATTTGGCCACCGCCATCGCCAATGATTTGGGGCTGGACGTGCAGTTTACCTACTTCGGCTACGACGGGCTGTACGACGCTCTGGCCACCGGGCAGGTGGACGTGCTCATCTCCGCCCTGGTCATCATCCCAGAGCGGACGCGGGATTTTAACTACAGCGAGCCGTACTTTAACGCAGGCGAAATCTTGATTGTCCCGGTGGATAGCGAGACAATTGAGACGATGGCCGATTTGGGCGGCCAGACAGTGGCGGTGGAATTGGGCAGTTTAGGGCACGTGGAGGCCACCGAGTGGGCCAAGCGGGTGGCAAATTTGGAAATTATGACATTTTCGACAGCCGATGAGGCGATTACGGCCGTTCAACAAAACGATGCCCACGCCGCTCTTACTGATGCGATAAACGGCCGTCTCTACCTACACAACCACAACGGCCTCAAACGCTTGCCCGAAAGCGTCGCCGTAGAACCTTTTGCCCTGGTGGTACGCAGTGAAGACGAGCAATTACTCGATGTGCTCAACCAAAGTTTGGCCACCCTAGAGCAATCTAGCCAACTGGATCAAATCGAAACAGAATGGCTCGGCCCTTGAGAACAACACACGAGTGCTTGAGTTTTGCCCTTTGAAACTGACAAAATTGGTGTGTCCAATCAATTTATCAAGAGAAGGCCAAACAACCATGTCCAGAAAATTAATGTTTGTAACAGCGTATGGCAATGCTTTTATTATGATCGCACTGACAACATATTTTTTCATTATTCCCTTTGGAATATTGGCCAGCGCTATAAACGATCCTGGTTTAAAAAATGGTGAAACGCCTCGTTTCTTATACCGTTGGCATCATCAACTTTCTGACAAATTTGAGCCGTGGGCACGTGAAAGAATTGACTCTGAACGAGCAACAGAACTCAACACCAACAATATTTCCGGGACAGAATGGCCGATTTTTAGCGCCGTATTTTATTTATGGACCACGGAAGCTTTACAAGATGCTTGGGCGGAAGACCCATCCTTAAATACAACGATGCCTAAAGAATACGCCAGAGGGGCCATTGAGTCTGCGGCGGCAATCATTAGCGATCCCAATCATGCCAATTGGGTAAAAGTCCATTGGGGAGATGACTATCTTTCTCAAGAAAATCTCTTTTATAGAATGCTACTCATTAGTGGGCTAACAAGTTATCAAAAATTGTTGGGAGATGAAAAGTACGAACTGCTACTTATTGATCAGGTTGAATCATTGTCGCAAGAGTTAGATGCTTCCCCCTTTGGCTTGCTCGATGATTATCCTGGGCAATGCTACCCTATCGACATACTGCCAGCAATTGCAGCGATTCAACGTGCCGATGGCGTCTTGGGTACAGATCATTCTGTATTCATTGCGCGCGCTATTCATGGGTTTGAAGGTACAAGACTTGATGCGCAAACGCAGTTACCGGCCTATATTGCAAATTCCAAAACAGGTGAGGGCATTGGTCCGGCTCGCGGCGTTGGGATTTCTTACATGCTCATCTGGACGCCAGAATTATGGCCGGAAACAGCACAAACCTGGTTTGAGCGGTACGAAACTCATTTTTGGCAGGAAGGATTAATCGTTACTGGCGTACGAGAGTTTTCCAAGCAAAGCACTTACAGCGAATGGCTCGTTGATGTTGATGCGGGTCCAGTAATTAATGGCTATGGCACAGCGGCGTCAGCTTTTGGGGTTGGTGCGGCACGGGCAAACGGCCGTTTCGACCAAGCATATCCACTCAGCGCAGAAATGCTTGTCGCAGCATGGCCATTGCCCAACGGCACGCTACTTGGCGCACGTACCCTCTCAAATTTGTCAGATGCACCATACACGGGTGAAGCGATTTTGCTTTTTAACTTAACCAGACAACCCATTTTTGATAACATGATTAGCGGTAAAAACGCGCTTCCTCCGGTTGTCTATCTGGCGCTGTCACTCTACTTGGCAGTTGGTTTAGCTGGCCTCAGCTACGCATTTCGGAGTGTCAAACGCTGGCAGAGACAACTATCTGAACTCACGAAGCCACAACCGTACTTTCCGTTTATTGGTTGGATACTTCTCATCCTGGCAGGGGCAATTGCGTTGATTTATTCTCATATGATGACAGGTCTTGTTCTCTTACTTGCTGCGCTATTTGTAACAAGCGGACTCCAAAATAAAACCTTTCACTCAGTTCATGCGTAGTGCAAAATGGTATCCGCTCACTAGACTCAAACAAAGTCTGACCAGCTTGACCAAATCGTCTCAGAATGGCTAGAATGACTTACGAAGTTAACTGCTCATTCATTTCTATAGATTCAAGGACCAAAGGGTGCCTAAACTTTCTCAAGTTCAAATCTTCGGGTATCAAATGGGGAGGTCGTTTTCCTCGCTTCTAAGCTGTGCAAAATAATGAAGGAACGAATGCAAAAATTCCAAGTAAACTTTCAAAAATTTAAAGTAAGTACGGCCGTATCCCTCCTCTTCCTCCTGCTGCTGGGTGCGCTGTTACTGCCTGGTTCGGCGGCGGCGCAAACGAAGTCGTTTTACTGGGAGCGCTTTGACGTGGACATCACTCTGCTGGAAAATGGCGACATGCAGATTGTGGAGACGCAGGTGCTCAACTTCTCTGGCGAGCCGTTTACCTTTGGCTACGGCACCATCCTCACCGGCAGCGCAGGCAACAACGACAACATCACCGACATTTCGCTGCGCGAAGGCGACCTGATTTATCGCGAGTCCAGCAGCAACGACTTCGGCACCTTCGAGGTCAGCCGCTCCAGCAGCGAAGTGCGTATTGATTGGTACTTTCAGCCAGCATTAGGACAGCACACCTACACCTTCAGCTACACGGTCGAGGGCGGCGTCATCGTTGGCACGCTGGATGAGGGCAGCGGCGACCAGATTTTCTGGAAGGCGATCCCGTCGGACCATCCGGGGCGCATCCAGAACAGCACCGTCACCATTCGCCTGCCGGAAGGTGTGGAGCCGCAGCGCTACATCGACGATGGCACTTACTTGATTGAAGGATTGGCGGCTGGCAGTTCCAATTTGGTAGAGACGAGTGCGAGTGAAAACGGCCGTATCATCACCTACACCCTGCTCGAACCCCTCGTACCTGGACAAGCGTTTGAAGTGCGCGTGCAGTTCCCCCACGGCATCCTGGACATCCCCACCCCAAGCTGGCAGGCGCGCCAGCAAAATGCCGACGTCTACGGCCTGATCGGGCTGGTGCTGTCTGGCCTGCTTTTCGTCGGCGGGCCGCTGAGCGTACTGGCGCTTTGGTACGCACGAGGACGCGACCCTGAAACCGGCTTCGTTGTGCCAGACTACTTGCCAGAGCCGCCGTCTGGCCTGCGCCCGGCGGTGGTGGGCACGCTGGTGGATGAGAAGGCAGACATGCGCGACATCATCTCCACCCTGGTGGATTTGGCCCAGCGCGGCTACATCAGCATCAGCGAGAACAAGGCGAGGAACCACGTGTTTACGCTGGTGAATGAGGACAAGACAGGATTACAGCCGTACGAAACCCAGTTCATTCGCGACGTGTTCGGCAGCACAACCGAACGCAGTTTGTCCGACCTGCGCTACAAATTTGCCAGCAAGCTGCCCAAGCTGCGCACCATGCTTTACGATGAACTCCTGCACGAAGGCTTTGTCGATCGCTCCCCCGATAAAGTGCGCACGCGCTACGTGGTCGCCGCTGCGGGCGTTTTTGCGCTGGCAGTCGTTACCTTTATTGGCCTGGTAGCCGTTTTGCCCGAAGAAGCAGCTTACGTTGGCTGCTGCGGCTCAATGGCGCTGGGTCTTACTGCGCTTATTTTAGGCATCGTCGGGCGGCACATGCCCACCAAAACAGCCAAGGGGGCCGAAGAAAAAGCGAAGTGGGACGCCTTCAAAAACTACCTGAAAAACATCGAACAGTATGAAAATATGGACCAGGCAGGCGACCTTTTTGAAAAATATTTGCCATATGCCACGGCCTTTGGCCTGGATCGCAGCTGGATTCGCAAGTTTGCTAGTGCCCCGCACACGCCAATCCCGCGCTGGTATACGCCTTACGGCTACGGGCATTATCATGGTGGCTACGGCCGTCCCCGACCCAGCGGCAGCAGCAGTGGTGGCGCTGCCCCCTCGCTACCCAGTTTGGATACGGCCGCTTCCGGCATGGCTGGTGGGCTGGAATCCATGTCCAACGGACTGACGCGCATGCTCAACAGCACCGCTTCCACCATGCGCAGCACCCCCCCCAGCAGTTCCAGCGGCGGCAGTTCTGGTGGCTTTAGCGGCGGATTTAGCGGCGGCAGTTCCGGCGGTGGTGGCAGTCGGGGCTTTGGCTAATTGCAAGACAAAGATTGGACCAATTTTCTTACACCGAAAATCAACTTTCACAAAAAGAAATTGGTCCAATCTACCACAAGAAACAGGAAAATTATGGGCAGAACACTTGGACTTATTCTCATCGCTGGCGGCATCATCGTCGGCATTATTGTGACCGTGCTAATGGTGACTTATCGCGGCGAAGGACGGTTGAGCGCTGGTGGCATGGCGTTGGGCATCACGCTGGGCCTTTTGGTGCTGGTGCTACCACAGCTTGGCTTTGGCGCGTTTCTTTTTTGGAAAGGTGGGCAGGATACGGCCGTTGCCGCCCGCGCCCAACAGCAGCGCCAGATGCTCGATATGGTCAAAACCCGGGGCCAAATCGCCATCAGCGATCTGGTCATCGAGCTAAACAGCAGCCGCGACACGGTGCAGAAAGATTTATACCAGTTGGTCGGCATGGGGCTGTTTTCCGGCTATGTAAACTGGGATGAAGGTATGTTATACTCTCGTCAGGCAACTGAGCTGCATGACCTGAACAAATGCGAACATTGCGGTGGCGAGTTGGAACTGGCCGGAAAGGGTGTGATTCGTTGCCCCTTCTGCGGCACAGAATATTTTTTGGAACGGTGACAGTCACTTCCTGGCTGAAGCACCCAATTATTGTTTAGCAAGGCTGTCACCCGTACAGTCGAAACATCTTGTAAAGAGAGGCTTCCCAATATGAAAGAACAAATTTCCGACTTATTTAACAAAATCCAGGGCGAATCAACTGGCCTGGGCAATTTGTTGAGCAAAATTCCCGGCCTGGATGGCTACATGGAACGCAGCCGCCGCCGCGAAGCGGACCAGCTGCTGCGCAAAACGATTGCTGACCGGCTGGAAGGCAGCCGCTTGCAGCTGGGTGGCGTCAGCGAATCGCTGAGCCGCGACATCATCAAGGCGATTGATCATGCCGAGCCGATGGGGCGAGTAGACACTCGCCTGATGGGTCTTATTGGCAAGGTGAAGGATGCCCCGCAAGGGTACGCCGGTTTCTTCGATGCCATCAAGGTTAAAGAGGAAGATTTGGCCCGCATCTACGCCTTCGACGAGAACATGCTGAATTTTGCCGAGCAAATTGGGGCAGAAACGGCCGTACTCGCCGCCGCTGTAGATGAAGATGGTGACATCGCCGGAGCCATCCGTGAGCTGGACAACACCCTCAAGGAAGCCAACACCACCTTCGATGGCCGCGATGAAGTGATCAAAGGCATCGGCGCATCCGACGCCAGCGACGACCTAAAAAGCGACTTTTAGAAAAATGTTGGAGACTAGAGATTGGAGATTAGAGATTGAAATCTCCAATCTCCAATCTCCAATCTCTCATTATTAAGGAGATTGACTCATGGCAAAAGTGTTTGATCGCGTAGCAATTGATTCCTGGCTTCGGGACGAAGTTGTGCGGAAGTTCCCACCCGGCGGCCTGGGGGACATTAAATTAGGCTCACCCTTAATTGTAAATCCTGGGGAAACGGCCGTTTTCGTCCGCAGTGGTGAAGCAATGGGCACCTTCGAACCCGGCACGCATGTGCTCACCACCGCCAATGTTCCCTTCCTCATGGACTGGGTGGAAAAAGGGCTGTTTGGCGGCAAAAATGTCTTCACCGCCGATGTCTACTTTGTAAAAACCACCGACCTCACGATGAAATGGGGCACCACCCAACCAATCATCATCGAGCACCTCAACCGCCCGCCGGGGGCCAGCGCCATCGTCGGCAACGGCACCTACGTGGTGCGGGTCAAAGAGCCGTGGCGCTTCCTCAACGCCATGGACGCCTTCCGTGAAAGCGTGCGCCAACCCCAGCTCAAAGACCGCCTCGACCCCAAACTGGCGATCATGATGCAAGACAAGATGAGCGAGCTGGCCATCGCCAAAAATCTTGGCCCGGCGCAGCTGCAATCCTTCTCGCAAGACCTCAACGAACTGCTCATTGGCCTGCTCCAGGCTGAGTTTGATGCCCTGGGCATGGTCCTGGTTGATTTCAACATCCGCATGGGCTTGCATCCCAAATCGCTGGAAGTGGTCACCAACATGGGCTACGGCACCAGCTACACCCAAAAGCAACAGGCCGACGCCTTCGTCGCCGCCGCCAACAATCCATCCGGCGGCAGCATGGGTGAGATTGGTTTTGGCGCGATGGGTATGGCTGCCATGCAAAATCTGCAAAACCAGCAGCAGCAACAGCCGCAGCAGGTTCAACAACCTCAGGCAGCTCCCGCCAGCGGTGCGTCCGCCGGGACGCCGGACGTCATGACCCCGCAGCAAGCTGCCGAAATTTTGCAGGTTTCCTATGAAGATGTTCTTGCCGCGATTGAAGCTGGTGATTTGAAGGCCCGCAAGATCGGCAACGCCTACCGTATCAGCAAGGCCAACCTGGACGAATTCCTGGCTGGTTAATATTTTTGCCACAGAGGGCACAGAGGCAAAAGAGAAAATCCTTCTTAAACCTCTGTGTTCGCTGTGGCTTATTTCTAAACGATAATCCGCAAGAAGAGAATTTCCCCAAACAAATTACCCCGATCATCTCGCATTTTCCAATCCCCAAAGTAGGTACCGCGCCGCGCGGGTGCGGTTTGCTGGATCGAGATTTCCACTTCTTGCCCTGGGGCACAGGCAGGCAGCGGAATGCTACGCTGGGTGGTCATGGCGGTGCCTGCTACAAACACCAGCCGGAAGCCATCGCCCCACGGCCGTTTCCCCACATTCTTCACCCGCCACGTTTTGGTAAACGCTTGCCCCGCTGCCATGCGGGTATCGTCGGGAATGGTCACATCCGCCACGTAGACACCATTGCTAGGCCGCTCATCCACGCTGATGATGCGGGTAAACACCATGTCGCCAAAGAACTGGTCGCGGTCATCTTGCAAGCGCCAGTCGCTAAAGTAAACGCCGGGTTGGGCGGGCACAGTGAACTCGATGGAGATGTCTGCGTCTTGGCCGGGAAGTGTGATGGGTAACGGCCGTTCCACCTGATTCGTCATCGCTGTGCCATCTACAAACACAAGCTGATAGCCATCTCTCCAAGCAACATTGCCCGTGTTCTTCATACGCCACGTCTTCACAAAGGTTGAATCTGCCTGCAAGCGCGTGTCATCGGGAATGGTGACATCGGCCACAAATTGGGCGTTGGGCACGGGCGGCGGCTGTGGCTCCGGTTCAGGTTCAGGTTCAGGTTCGGGCGGCGTCGGTTCCGGCTCTGGTTCTGGCTCAGGTGGGGTTGGTTCTGGCTCAGGCTGTGGTTCGGGCGGTTCCGGTTCAGGGTCTGGCACGATAGGTTGGGGCGTACCCCCAAGATCGGGCACGTCAATTGCCCCGCTGCCTGTGGATACCGTGAAGCGGTGGTTCAACGTAAACTCGGTGACGGGTTTGATCAGCTTTTGGGCTTTGTCGGCAATGCCCGCAAAGCCGCCGCCCAAATACCAGATAGCCGCCCCCTGAATTTCCGGGAATTTGGCATACAGTTCGCCCACTTTTTGCATATCCTTGAGGGCGCGTTCGGGCACGGGCACGTTGTCCAGCGTCCAGCCCCATTCGGTGATGTGTACGGTTGGGCGAGGAATATTGTGCTTGTCGCACACCTGGAAGAGGTATTGAAAACGGCCGACTTTAAACGGAAACTGGTCAAAAATATCGGTGACAATGTAGCTGTACTCGTGCAGGGCAACGGCAGCTTGATTCGGCCGTTCGCCACACAACCTGAGATATTTTAGCATTCCGGGCGTCTCCCAGCCGCTTGGCTCCGGTTCGCCACCCGCCCAGGAGAATAGCGACACTTTGTAGCCATCCCGCTGGGCCAGATTGGCAATGCGCACGGCAAAGCGGCCCAGCCAGTCGCACAAATTGCGGTCTACCTCGTTAATCACTTCCAGCCAGACGCGCTCCTTATCAAATTCTGGCGGTAGCTTGGCCATCGTTTTGCGCCAATGCTTTTCCGCGCCACCTTCAGGATCGTTTACGTATTTGGGGTCTTTGTAGGGAGGCGTGTCGTACTTGTAATTGTCGTTTGGCCCGTGCCTGTCGCTCAGGCGAAAGATGAGCACGTGCGGCACGTTGGACTTCTTCATGAGTTCTTGTGCCTCAAAAACCGGCCCGTAATGATCTACCGATTTGATGACCATCGGGATGTCTTTGGCGTCCAGGGCGCGCATGTAATCGCCGATGCCGGTGGGGTTGCCACCTGGCCCGGTATGGAAACCGATCTTGCTGGGTACTTTTTTCATGGGAACTCCTGTAGCTGTTTCGAGCGCAGCGGGGGATTTGGTGATGGACGGCCGTTCCGCCATCGTGTCACCACCAAAAAAATCAGCTATTTGCTTAAGCAACGCCCGAATAATTGAGAACATGAGTAGCCAGAGCATACACCTCTGGCCAGAGGGTTGTCAACAAATTAACCTCGGGATGAATCCCCAGGCTATAAAAGCGCTTCCTGCCACAAATCCTGCACGGCCGTTTCCACCACATCCTGCTGCAACACCCACCCCAAAAAAGTGCCGCAATCGTAACAAAACTGTTCGCTGTCGGACTGGTTGATGTGGGACGGCCGTTCCCACACCATATCCACCGCTTCTTTTGGTGCAAAAACCAAAATCGCATCGTGCAGCAGCGCCTTCATGCCAGAAATGTGTACCGAGATCGGATTTTCTGAGTAGACCACGTATCGGTTCACCAAAGCAAAGCCCGCCTGCCGCAGCGCCACCGTCAGCGCTGCCCACCCTTTGGGGTTCCAATGGTGAAAAGTGAAGATGAAACGGCCGTTTTCCCCCTTCAACACCCGCCGACACTCCGCAAAAATGCCGCTCATTAGCTCTGTGTAGCGGCTTTCGCTGTCCAGTTGGTGCGGGTCTACGGCCGATTCCTGTGTGTCGTAGGCCCAGTTGGCGGCGTCCGGCAGCAAATGGCGCAACCAAACGCGGAAAAACGCCGCCAAATCGCTGTACTGCACGCTGTCAAAATAAGGCGGATCGGTCACGATAAAATCCACGCTGCTATCCGGCAAATCCAGCGCCGTAGACGACCCTTGCAGCAGCAAAAACGACGGCACTTGCTCAGCCGTCATCTCCACCACCTGCTGAACCTCAACCCCCGCATCTCGCTCCCCCACAATCTCCACAAACGGCAGCTTACTGTTTACCGATAACCGTTTACCGCTCACCGAATACCGCTTACCAATCACCCGTTCACGCGGCTTCTGTGCCCACAGACGGCCGTTCCGCACCCGCGACTGAAACAACTTTTGCAGCGTGCCCGACGCCTTGCGTGGATAAACTGGATTATTTTCCAGCGCCGTATACGGAAACGAGTACGCATGGTGCGAAAATGTGTGCCGAATCGCTCCGGCGCGCCGCTTGTTTTTGCCCTTGTAGCCGCACAGCATCGAGTTAAATTCCAGCGAGGTGGAAACCAGCAGCCCCAAATTCAGCCGAATTTCCGGCGGAAACTGAGGCAACAGCTGGATGGCGTGGTGCAGGTACAGCAGTTGGCGACTGGAAAACAGGTCCAGGTAATTGTCAATCTCGCGAGGGGTAAGCTGGCGGGATTTGCGCCCCGGCTCGATGGCAAAATCGGCTCGGTCAAACGGCAACGTTTGACGCAAATCATCCGCCAGGGCCAGCAGGGCCAAATCATGGCCGTCTGGCGCTTTGAAGCGTAGCCCTTTTTGGCGCGGGCAGCGCATCACCAGCGCCAGCGGCACGTACCGCTGGTAGTGAGGAATCGAATAGTCGTCTTCAAATTCGGCTGGCTGCTCGGCGAAGATTTTGGTGCCTTTTTCTAGCAAGGGTGGTTTTTCAGCCGAATCGCCACAAGAGCAAACGGCCGTATCCACCAAAACCGCATGGCATCTGGGGCAAAGCTGGACAGTCGAGCCATCCGATTCCACCCGCAGCACCAGCGAATCCACCATGATGACGGAACGGCCGTTGCAAATTCGCTTCACCCCGTAGAGCGTGTAATTGATCGGCGTCTCCACGCCAGTTTGCGGGCATTTAGTCTGGAAAAAAGGCGTGATTTCTTTACGCAGGGCGGTGTAAAACTGCTTGTACGCCTTCTCCAGCGCCACCATGTCCACCGGCGTCAGCGTGGCCCGCGCTTGCAGCACCGGAATCGGCTCCAAATCCGCGCCAACTACGTGCGCGTCCAGCCGGATTGCCTCGTGCAGCGTGGTGCCGCCGCCCATCATCGGGTCCAGGATGATTTTGCCCGCCAGTCCGCCCGGCGCGTAATAATCTCGCCGCGCTTCATCTTCCACCAGCTGCTTCAAAATCAAACGAAAAGTGCTGCCGCAGCGCCGCGCCCACCACTTATGCAAATAGCTGTTGGGACGGTAATGATGCTTGTTATACGCTTCCAGTTGGGCAATCTGGTTGGCAAAATCAGTGTTAAAATCGGTGTCGAGTGGTGTTTTCATCCTGTGGCTATTTTATGATGCGCCGTGTGCCTGCGCCACAATGAATAGTGAAAAGTAAAAGAGTAAAAAGTGAAAAGTATGGACTTTTTACTTATCACTTCTCACTTTTTACTCCTCCGAGCACCACTTGTGAGAATCACTATTCCGAGGGACAATAAACTCAATGAAAGAAATCCAGAGTTTTGCCCAAACGTTAATTGATAATGTGGAAAAAGTGATTATCGGCAAACGGCCGAATCTCGAACAGCTCGTCGTCTCCCTGCTGTGTGAAGGACACACGCTGCTAGAGGACGTGCCTGGCGTGGGCAAGACGATGCTGGCCCGCGCCTTTGCCGTCAGCCTGGGCATCCAGTTCAAGCGGCTGCAATGCACCCCCGACCTGCTGCCCAACGACGTCACCGGCGTCTCCATTTTCGACCAGCAAAAGCAGGGCTTCACCTTTGTACCTGGCCCCGTTTTTAGCAATATTTTGCTGGCCGACGAGATCAATCGGGCCACGCCCCGTACCCAATCTGCCTTGTTGGAGGCAATGGGCGAGCGGCAGGTGACGGTGGACGGGGTGACGCATGAATTGGAACGGCCGTTTTTCGTCCTGGCCACCCAAAATCCAGTAGAGTACGAGGGCACCTTCCCGCTGCCAGAGGCGCAGCTAGACCGCTTCTTCATGAAGCTGAGCCTGGGCTACCTGGACGAAGCCAGCGAAAGCCAGATGCTGCTCAACCTGGGCCGCGCCCACCCCATCGAAAGTTTGACACAGGTGGTGGATGGTCACGAACTGCCCAAACTGGCCCGGCAAGTGTGGGATGTTCACGTGGACGACACCGTGCGCGATTACATCGTGCGGCTGACGTTTGCCACGCGGCGGCACAAAGATTTGATTTTGGGAGCCAGCCCGCGCGGCAGCCACGCGCTTTACCGAGGCATTCAGGCATATGCGGCCGTTCAGGGACGCGACTACACCCTACCCGACGACGTGAAAAAGCTGGCCCCCGCCATCCTCTCCCACCGCTGCCTCATCCACCCGGAAAGCGCCCTGCGCGGCCACACCAACAGCGGCATTCTCAAAGAGATTATGGCCGCCACACCGCTGGACATTGGTGAACTTGAATAACGAGTGGCGAGTTTGCCAGTGGCGAGTGGGCGAGTTAATTCGTAACACGCAGACTCGCATACTGGCAAACTCGCCTACACAAAAATGGGAAACTTCTCCGCCCTCATCCTCATCCTTCTGCTACTCGCGTTTTTTTTGCGGGTAGACTTCATTTTCTACGTGATTTATGTGAGCGTAGGGATTTACGTTTGGGGACGCTGGCTGATGCCCCGCGCCATGAAAAATCTGAAAAGCCGCCGTGTGTACGATAAGCAGGCGTTTTGGGGTGAGGTGGTACCCGTCACGATTGAGTTGGGCAACAGTGGCCGTCTCCCCATCCCCTGGGTACAACTGCAAGAAAGCGTCGCCATCCAGCTAAAACATGGCGAGCCACTGCACCAGGTAGTCGCTCTAAGCCGGGGCGAAACGGCCGAATTTCACTACTCTGTCATTGCCCGCCGCCGGGGATATTACCAGCTTGGCCCGCTGCGCCTGGCCACGGGCGATCTGTTTGGCATTTATCCAGAGCAGATTGGCTTTTTGCCCGCCGACCACCTCACCATCTACCCGCGCATCACCCCCCTGACGCAGCTTGGCTTGCCCTCGCGCCTGCCGTTTGGCACCATCGCCAGCTACCAGCGGCTGTTTGAAGACCCTGCCCGCCCGATGGGCATCCGCGACTTTCGCTCCGGCGACAGCATCCGCCAGATTAACTGGAAAGCCAGCGCTCACACCAAAAATTTGATGGTGAAGACGTTCCAGCCCGCCATTTCGTTGGAAACGGCCGTTCTCCTCAACCTGCACTCGCCCGACTATACCTTTGGCAACCGACAAGACATTGCCGAATGGGCCATCGAGGTGGCCGCATCGCTGGCGGCCCACCTGGTAAACCAGCGGCAAAGCGTGGGGCTGATTACCAACGGCATTGACCCGCTGGCCAGCAACAAACACGGCTTTGATGAAGCCACCGGGCGGCTGCTGCGCCCCAGCCACACCGAGATTCAGGCCAACCCGACCGCGTTTATCCCCGCTGCCATTCCGCCCAGAAACGGCCGTCCCCACCTCATCAAAATATTGGAGCGACTGGCCCGCATTGAAGCGGAAGAAACGGTAACCTTTACCGATTGGGCCAGTACCGCCAGCCTGCACCTGAACTGGGGCGTGACTATTTTGGCCATCACCGCCAACGGCAGCGAAGCGGTGTGCCAAAGCTTGCACCGGCTGGTGCGCGCCGGGTTCAATCCCATCCTCATTGCCCTTGAGCCAGAATACGATTTTGGCCTGGTGCGGGAACGTGCCCGGCGGCTGGGCTTTGCCGCCTACAACGTGCATACGCCGCGCGATTTGGATAGATGGAAACGGCCGTATCCCGCAGGAGCCACTCCATGAGCCTACAAGCCGCCGAACAAAACCCCACCGAAAACCAAAACGCCTACCTTTCCATTGACGATCCGCGCCTCGCCTTCATCACCAACAAATGGTCGCGCACCGTCATTCAACCGCTACTCATTAGCCTGATGATCACCGCCCTGGTTTCGGCCGTGCTGTCGCTCACCCAAATCATCACCCGCGAAGCCATTTGGCTGCCGTTTAGCCTGTTCATCCTCTTTACCACGCTGGAAGGCTGCTACACCACCCTCTGGCTGCAACAGCCCGAACGCCGCCTGCTAAACCACACCGCCTACCGCACCGCTGAACTGCTGCTGCTCACGCTGCTGCTGCGCTTGTTCACCTGGCTGGTTGTGGGCAATTGGCCTGCCCTGGCCGACCTCCCGGACATTTTGCGCCTGCCGCAGCTCATTTTTTTGGAAGGCCATTTTTTATTTGCGGGTGTTTTGACGTTGTTTGCCTGGGAACGTGCCATCTCGCTGGGCGCAACATTTAGCAATCTGGCGATTGATCAGGCAGAAGTGTATTACTACACGCAACCGAGCAAAGGGCGAGACGCCAGCGACAAGCCAGTACGCACCAATCGGAGAGCTATTGTGCTCACCTTTTTTCGGCAGTGGATTGGCGGGGCGTTCATCCTGGCCTTTGTGACGGCGATGAGCAATTTTGACGTGGTGGACGTGTACAAAGGCAGTTCGCTGGCGCTGGCCCGGCAAGGGTTGCCCACCGAACTGCTGCTCTTTTTGCTGGTTTACTTTTTGGCCGGACTCACCCTGCTCAGCCAGGCGCAGTTGGCCGCCATGAACGCCCGCTGGCTCATCAATGGGGTCACGCGCACGGGGCATGTGGAGAAAAGTTGGCATCGGTACACGCTTGTGCTGCTGGGCAGCATTGCACTGCTGGCCGCGTTTTTACCCATTGGTTCCACTTTTGCCATTAGCAGCATTTTGAACGGGCTTTTGCAGGGCATTTTGGCAGTTGGCTCCTTTCTCTTGTCGCTCCTTTCCACCTTGATGGCCCTCTTTTTCTCATTGTTTTCAGGCGAGCCAACCCCAGAAACGGCCGAACCTTTGCTGCAACCCACCCTTCCCCCCATCCCGACGCCTACGGCCGTTCCCTCTGCCCAGCCCCCTGCAATCATTGATGCGGGGTTGATTACCAGTTCGCTGTTTTGGGCGGTGGCCATTGTAATGAGCGTGGTCGCGATTAGCTTTTTCTTGCGCGAACGAGGGGTGACGGTGAAGACTGCCGTTCTCAAAACTCTCTGGCAGCGATTCCGGGAATGGCTGCGGCTGGCGTGGCGCGAGGCGGGCAACCAAGTACAGGATTGGCAACAGGCGGTACGCACGCGCTTGCAACGCAATCCCCAGGAAAATGAGGCAGATCAACCACCCTGGCGCTTCATTCGCCTCAATGCCCTTTCGCCACGTGAACAAATCCGCTACTTTTACCTCTCCACCGTCAAGCGTGCCTCGGACAAAGGCGTGGCGCGGCAACAGGCCGAAACCCCGCTGGAGTTTGCCCAAGATTTGAAAGAACAGTGGCCCGAAGCCAAGGAAGATGTGGATGCCCTCACCGATGCGTTCCTGGAAGCCCGATACGGCCGTTCCCCTATCGAAGCCGAAGATGTGAACCCGGTTAAAAAACGGTGGCGGCAGGTCAAATCCAGCCTACGCCGCAAATAATTGTTGGCCTCCCAGCCCCGTTCATGATAAAAAAGCACGTTTTGTACCGTAGGGGCGAGGCAGTTGGTTGGAATGCTGTTTTAGCAAAGCAATAATCTCTCCAACTGCCTCGCCCTTATCACAAGGAGAATCCTGACCATGCAGCCGCTTGTCGAATGTGTCCCAAATTTTAGCGAAGGCCGAAAAACGGCCGTATACACCGCCATCGCCGATGCCATCCGTTCTGTGCGCGGTATCAACGTACTCGACGTTAGCGCCGATCCAGACCATAACCGCACCGTCATCACCTTCGTTGGCAGCCCAACCGAGGTGGAAGAAGCCGCCTTTCGCGGCATTGGCAAAGCGGCTGAACTGATTGACCTGAACCACCACACCGGGGAACATCCCCGCATTGGCGCGACCGATGTCTGTCCTTTCATACCCATCCGAGGCGTCAGCATTGACGAGTGCGTGGCAATGGCCAATCGGCTGGGCGAGCGCGTGGGGCAAGAGCTGGGCGTGGCGGTCTATCTGTACGGCGACGCCGCCACCTCACCAGCGCGGGAAAAGCTGTCGGATATCCGCAAAGGGCAATACGAGCTGTGGAAAACCGAAGTGGAAACGAACCCCGCCCGCAAACCAGATTTTGGGCCAGCCAAAGCCAAAAGCTGGGGAGCTACGGTGATTGGCGTACGGCCGTTTCTCATCGCTTACAATCTTTACCTCAACAGCCACAACGTGGAAATCGCCGACAAAATCGCCCGCGCCATCCGCTACAGCAGCGGTGGACTGCGTTACGTGCAGGCCAAAGGCTTTTTGGTAGATGGCCAGGCCCAGGTGAGCATGAACCTCACCAACTTCGAGAAAACACCCATCCCCCAGGTGCAAGAGATGGTTCGCCGCGAAGCTGCCCATTACGGTCTCACGATTACCAGGGCCGAACTGGTAGGCATGATTCCGCAAAAGGCGTTGATGGAAACTGCCAAATATTATTTGCAGTTGGATGAGCTAAACATGGCAGACCAGGTGCTGGAATATCGCCTGCAAGAAAACCAGGACGACGCAGACGCCACGCCTTACGCCTTTCTGGAGGCCGTTGCCTCCAAAAACCCAACCCCTGGTGGTGGCTCCGTGGCGGCGCTCAGTGGCGCACTGGCGGCCAGTTTGGCCCAAATGGTGGCCGGGCTAACGGTCAACCGCAAACGGTATGCCGATGTGGCGGAGCAAGCCACCTTTGTCCTCGCCGAAGCTGCCCATTTACGCGAACAGCTCACCCACGCCATTGCCGAAGATGCCGCAGCTTTCGAGGCCGTCATGGCAATTTTCCGCAACAAGGAGCTGTCTGAGCAAGAGCGGGAGTTGCAGGCCCAGCAAGCCACCATCGCCGCCGCTGAGGTGCCGCTGCACGTGGCCCGGCTCAGTTTTCGGGCCGCCCAGCTCGCGTCTGAGGTGGCTACCATTGGCAATATCAACGCCGTCACCGATGCTACAGCGGGTGTGTTGTTGGCTCAAGCAGCGGTGGAAACGGCCGTACTCAATGTCAAAATTAACGCCACGACCGTCAACAACAAGCAGTTGGTCGCCCAATGGCAGCAAGAAATGAACACGCTTACGCACGAAACGGCCGCATTGGTGCAGCAAACCAAAGCAATCGCCGCCGAGCGGGGGGGCTTTGCATGAAGTTTTTCAGGGAAAAAGAGAGATTAGTGATTGGAGATTTTTTAGTTGCCAACCTCCAATCTCCAATCTCCAATCTCCTGTTGGTAACGGCCGTTTTCCTGCTGCTAACCGTCTCGGCGTGCCAGCCAGCCGCTGTGGAATCTGCTGTGCCGGTAGCCGCAGCCGTGGCTAATGTTGCCCCCACACCCACTTTGGAACCCGCCCTGGCTCAGCCAATTATCGAGTACAGCGAGCCGCCCCCTGCGGCTGAGATGCCCTCGTTTTCGTTGAGCAAACCAGAAGATGAGGTGCCAGAAAGTGTGGGGGTGGCAACGGCCGTTGCCACCGCTCCCCCTGCGCCAGAAACTGCCACCGCCATCCCCTCGCCCACGCCGCCCCACCTGCGTTACACCTCGCCCGATGAGCATTACTGGTTTTGGCGACCCATCCGCGAAGGCGAAACCAACTGGACCGACAAGGTCTACCCCTACGGCGGCACCCGTGGCGGCACTCTGCGCCCCCATCACGGCGTAGAATTTTATGTGCCCGCAGGCACTGAAGTCATGGCCGTAGCGGATGGCACCATCATCTACGCCGGGTCAGACGACGGCCAAATGGTGGGGCCAGAACCCAACTTTTATGGCAATGTCATCATCATCGAGCATGACGCCCGTCTGGATGGCCAGCCCGTCTACACCCTGTACGGCCACCTCACCGAACCATTGGTGCAAGAAGGGCAGCACGTTTTCATGCAGCAAGTTATCGCCCTTTCCGGGGCAACTGGCGTGGCGGATGGAGCCCACCTTCATTTTGAAGTGCGTGTAGGGGAAAACAGCTACAACCATACCCGCAATCCGCGCCTTTGGCTCTACCCATTCCCAGACAAAGGCACCGTTGTGGGGCGGGTGGTAAACTCGGCGGGCGAGCTGCTAGATGAGGTGACTATTACCCTCTCGTCCACAGATGGTGCCAACCTGGGCCACACCACCACCACATACGCCGGGAATGATGCCATCAACAGCGATCCGCTGTGGAGCGAAAATTTTGCCATTGATGATGTGGGCAACGGGGGGTACAAAGCGGTGGTGCAAATTGGGGATGTGCGCGTAACGGAGGTAATTGTGGTACGGCCGTATCAAACCACCTTCGTACAGCTGGTGATTGATCCGCCGCCACCAACACCTACTCCCACACCAGAGCCATAAAATCAAGGCCCTGTTCCTCTAGCAAATAGCGGGAATTCACTTTAACGCCGCAAACGATGCGTTATTTATCAATGTTGCGCATCTCTTGCGGGTCTGGCAGGCCGTAGGCACCCGCTTTAAGCACTTTGAGAGAAAGCAAGGCACACTTTACGCGGGCCATGCTGAGTTTGACGCCAATGAGTTCGAGCAGCTCATCTTTCTCAAAGTTGCGTACTTCTTCCAGGGTCTTGCCCTTAATTTCCTCGGTGAGCAGGGAAGCGGCGGCCTGGCTGATAGCGCAGCCGTCGCCGCTCCAGGCAACGTCGGCGACGCGCTGGTTTTCGTCTAGCTTCACGTCAATGCGAATAATATCGCCACA
The DNA here is from genome assembly GCA_020634455.1 of Ardenticatenaceae bacterium. Taxonomy (GTDB): domain Bacteria; phylum Chloroflexota; class Anaerolineae; order Promineifilales; family Promineifilaceae; genus Leptofilum. Next base: position 1,853,826 of record JACKBQ010000002.1, read on the forward strand.
GAGGGGGTTGTCTTCTTCGTAGGTCCAATCGGCCGTTTCTAAATGACCATGGTTTAGTGGGTGCTCGTACAGGTCAATGATTTGTTCGCGATAAATTGATTCGTCCATAATCGTTTCTCAAACGCTGCGAAACCCTAAGGGTTTTGTTGTTCGCAAACTAAGTTAATTGCTTAAAACCCTTAGGGTTTGTATTTCACAATCGGAAAACCTTTTTGGCTCGGTTCAGGCTCTCAACCAGCTTGTCTACTTCTTCGGTGGTGGTGTGGATATAGAAGCTGGCGCGGGCGGTCGAGTTAATCCCGCAAACCTGGTGCAGCGGCATGGCGCAGTGGTGCCCAGCGCGGATGGCGATGCCATCTTTGTCTAGCAATTCGGCAATATCGTGCGGATGTAGGCCCTTAATGGTGAAGGCTGCCACTCCGCCGCGCTGGGCAGCCGATGGCCCTAAAATTTTCAGTTTCTCCACTTCGCTGAGCGCTTCCAGGGCGTAGTTGGTGATCTGCTGTTCGTAGGCGTGGACGTTTTCCATGCCCAGGTTGGTGAGGTAGTCAACCGCAGCCCCTAAACCAATTCCTTCGGCAATGGAAGGTGTGCCCGCTTCAAACTTGTGGGGCAAATCGGCCCAGGTGGAGCCTTCCAGCGTCACCCGGCGGATCATGTCGCCGCCGCCCATGAAGGGGGGCATCGCTTCTAAAATGTGGCGCTTGCCATACAAAATGCCAATGCCAGTGGGGCCGCACATTTTGTGACCAGAAAAGGCGAGAAAGTCGCAATCCCACGCCTGCACATCCACCGGCATGTGGGGCACCGCCTGAGCCGCATCCACCATTGCCAGTGCGCCAACGTTGTGGGCGGCATCTACAAGTTGTTTGACTGGATTGACGGTGCCGAAGACGTTGGAAACGGCCGTAAAGCTAAACAGTTTCGTCTTCTCCGTGAGCAACTGCGGTAGTTGTTCCAAATCCAGCGTACCGTCGGGCAAAAACGGCAGATGCCGCACCACCACACCCCGCTCCTCTGCCAAAATTTGCCAGGGCACGATGTTGGCGTGGTGCTCCATTGCCGTGATCAAAATTTCATCACCGGACTGCAAATTAGCCCGTGCCCAGCTGTACGCTACCAGATTGAACGCCTCGGTCGCGTTGCGCACGTAAATCACCTCGGCCGAATCTGCGGCGTTGATGAAGCGAGCAATGCGCTCCCGCGCCCCTTCGTAGGCGTTGGTGGCCTCTTCGCTCAGGCGGTGAATGCCGCGATGCACGTTCGCATTGGTGTGGCGATAATAATGATTCATTGCCTCAATAACAGGCAGGGGCTTTTGCGAAGAAGCGGCGCTATCCAGGTAAACTAGGGGCACGCCAGGATACGCTTCTTCCTGCAAAATGGGAAAGTCGGCGCGGATTTTGTTGACGTCAAGCATAGGTTGGATTGTAATGCGGAAATAGTGATGTGCAACTGGTTTTTTGGAACCGGTAATCGGTGAACAGTGGTCGGTAATCGGTAGCCGAATACTCACCACCGATTACCGACCACCGATTACGGATTACCGACTTCTGGAGGGGTTTTCAATCGGTACACCGACCAAATTGCCCCACTCGGTCCACGAGCCATCGTAGTTGCGCACGTTGGGGTAGCCCAGCAGGTAAGTTAGCACAAACCATGTGTGCGAACTGCGCTCACCGATGCGGCAATAGGCCACCACGCTGTTGTCTGGAGAGAGACCTTGCTCGTTCTCGTAGATGTCGCGGAGTTGAACGGCCGTTTTAAACGTCCCATCCTCAGCCACAGCCCGGCTCCATGGCACGTTTTTGGCACCTTTGATGTGCCCACCGCGCAGCGCACCCTCTTGTGGCGAACCGGGCATATGCAGCAGCTCACCACTAAACTCTTGCGGGCTGCGCACATCCACCAGCGGCTGATCTGCCTGAATGTGGGCCAGCACCTGGTCGCGGAAGGCGCGGATTTTGTAGTCGGTGCGGGCCGACGGTTTGTAATCGGTTTGGGAGTAGGATCGCTTTTCTTTGGTCAGTTCGCGTCCTTCATCAAGCCACTTTTTACGCCCACCGTCCATTACCCGACAATCTACATGGCCAAATAGTTTGAACACCCAGAAGGCATAAGTCGCCCACCAATTGTTTTTGTCGCCGTAAAAGACGACCGTCGTGTCGTTGCTAATGCCGTTGCGGGACATGAGGGCCGCAAACGATTTCTCATCCAGGTAATCACGGCGGATGGCATCGTTCAAATCAGCCACCCAATCAATGTGTACCGCGTTTTGGATGTGCCCGGTGCTGTACAGCAGCACGTCCTCGTTGGATTCAATCAGTCGAATTTTGTCGGTTTTGTTAAGGTTTTCAGCGACCCATTGGGTCGTCACCAACACATCGCCGTGTACGTAGCCTTTGTCACTCATCATTTACCTACTTATGGTAGAGACGTTGCAATGCAACGTCTCTACATGATTATTAGCCAATTTTCTCGACAATGCGGTCGAAGATGCGGTTGCGAATGCCCTCAAAGGGAATGCGACGCATGAGCGGGTCGAAGAAGCCCTGGACGGACATTTCTACGGCCGTTTTCCGGGGAATACCGCGACTCATCAGGTAGAAAATCTCTTCCGGGTCCAGCTGCCCAATCGCTGAAGCATGGGTACAGGCCACGTCGTCGGCCTCAATCTCCAGTCCAGGGATCGAGTCAGCGCGGGCGGTTTTGTCCAGCATCAGGTTCCGGTTAGCCTGGAAGCCATCAATCTTCTGTGAGCCGGGCAGCGCCTTGATCATGCCTTGCCACACCGTGCGGGATTTTTCGCGCAGGGCACCCTTGTAGAGCAGGTCGCTCACGGTGTCGCCCGCGTTGTGGTTTTGCTGCGTGTCCAGGTCCAGGTGCTGACGGCCGTTTGTGAAGAAAATCCCCGACATGCGGCCCCAGGCACCCTGACCATCCAGCTCCAAAGTTTGGAACGCTTTCGTCAGGCGGGTGCCCATCATACTCGTCACCCAGTCCAGCTTGCCATCACGACCCACGCGGCCCCGTTCGTGGTTGAACTGCCACATGTTCTGACCAAAGTCTTGCAGGCCAGCGTAGATCAGGTTGGCGTTGTCGCCCACCAACAGCTCAATCACGCCGTTGTGCAAGCCAGCGGCTTCTTCAGCCGAAGCGTATTCGTCCATGAAAATCGCTTCCGCGCCTTCATCCAAAACCACCAGGGTGTGGGTAAAGGTTTTGCCGTTGACAGACCAGAGCACGCTGTGCAGCGGGGCAGCGGCCTTCACATTTTTGGGCACGTAGAGGAAGGTGCCTCCGCGCCAGAATGCGCCGTGCATGGCGGCAAACTTGCCTTCCGTCACTTTCACGCCCTGGGTCATAAAATATTTTTGCAGAAGGTCGGGATGGTTGGAAACGGCCGTGTGCATATCGCAAAAGATCACGCCCTGTTCTTTGAGCGCATCACTGATCTCGTACTGGCGCGTCACGCCGTCAATTTGCAACAGACTGCCGCCCACCTCTTCACCCGTCAGCTCTTTACCCAGAAAGTCGGGAATGTCCCAGCTGGTGGCCGCATCGCCATTAACGGACGGGCCAATCTCTTCCGGCTTGAAGCGGCGGATGTTGGTGCGCCGCCACGCTTCATTCGCCGTCGTGGGCATGGGTGTATTTTCGTATATTTCAAACGCTTTCAGGCGAAACTGGAGCATCCAGTCCGGCTCGTTCAGCGTTGCGGATAATTTTTTAACTGCGTCTTGTGTAAATGCTGTCATCGTTATTTTTGTAATTGGTAACTGGTGATTGAGTAACTGGGTAATTATCCAGTTACTCAATTACACAATTACTTAGTTACCCAATCGATCCTTCCATTTGCAGCTGAATCAAGCGATTCATCTCAATGGCGTACTCCATCGGCAGCTCTTTTACCAGCGGCTCAATGAAGCCATTCACAATCATGGAAGTTGCGGTTTCTTCGTCAATGCCCCGGCTCATCAAGTAGAAGAGCTGCTCTTCACCCACCTTGCTCACCGACGCTTCATGGCCGATGTTCACATCTTCTTCTTCGATTTCGATGTAGGGATAGGTGTCGGAGCGGCTGGTTTCGTCCAGCAGCAGGGCGTCACAGACCACGTTGGATTTGCAATGGTTTGCGCCCTTGTTCACCTTGAGCAGCCCGCGATAAGAAGCACGGCCACCACCCTTGCTAATCGATTTGGAGATGATGCGGCTGGTCGTGTTGGGAGCTGCATGGACAACCTTGCCACCGGCGTCCTGATGCTGCCCTTTACCAGCAAACGCAATGGAGAGAATTTCACCATGAGCGCCTTCACCAGTCATGTAAACGGCTGGGTATTTCATCGTCACTTTAGAGCCGAGGTTGCCGTCTACCCACTCCATCGTCGCTTTTTCTTCGGCGATGGCGCGCTTGGTAACCAGGTTGTAGACGTTGTTGGACCAGTTTTGAATGGTGGTGTAGCGGCAGCGGCCACCTTTCTTCACGATGATTTCAACCACAGCGGAGTGCAGCGAATCTTCGGAGTAGATGGGGGCGGTGCAGCCTTCGACGTAATGCACGTATGCGCCTTCGTCAATGATGATGAGGGTGCGCTCGAACTGGCCTACGTTTTTGGCGTTAATGCGGAAGTACGCCTGAAGCGGCATTTCTACATGCACACCGGGTGGCACGTAGATGAAGCTGCCGCCTGACCAAACGGCCGTATTCAAAGCCGCAAACTTGTTGTCGTTGTAAGGAATGATGGTGGAGAAATATTCTTTTACCAGCTCAGGATATTGGGCTAGCCCGTCATCCATTCCCAAGAATATGACGCCTTTCTCTTCCAGCTCTTTTTTGATGTTGTGGTACACCACCTCAGATTCATACTGAGCAGCCACGCCAGAGAGGAATTTCTGTTCCGCTTCCGGGATACCGAGCTTGTTGAAAGTATCCTTGATGTAGCTCGGTACATCTTCCCAGGTGTCACCCTGCCGGTCAGATGGTTTGATGTAGTAATAAATGTCGTCAAAGTTGATGCCGCTCAGGTCAGAGCCCCAATCGGGCATCGGCCGTTCCAGAAAGTGCTGGTACGCCTTCAGGCGAATGTCCAACATCCATTCCGGCTCGCCCTTGCGGGCAGACATGGTCCGAATGACGCTTTCGTCTAGCCCCTTCTCAGCCTTGTAGACGTAATCTTCGGCGTCGGCAAAACCGTATTTTGTGGCGTAATCCTGATTAACCAAGCCAACGATTTCTTCTTCGCTTAGTTCGTTTTCTGGCGTATCAATAATATTTTCGGCCATGTTATACCTCCTCTAGGGTGCCGTGCTTTTCGCGCAGCCAGTCGTACCCTTTTTCTTCCAGCTTCAGCGCCAGCTCAGGGCCGCCACTTTCGATGATACGGCCGTCCATCATAATGTGAACATAGTCTGGCTGAATGTAGTTGAGAATGCGCTGGTAGTGGGTAATCACCAAAGCGCCCATATTGAACTCAGCCCGCAGCCGGTTCGCCCCTTCAGACACAATGCGCAGCGCGTCAATGTCCAAACCGGAGTCCGTCTCATCCATGATGGTGATTTTTGGCTCGACGGTGGCCATCTGCAAAATCTCTACGCGCTTTTTCTCGCCACCAGAAAAACCTTCGTTCAGGTAGCGACCTGCAAATTTGTGGTCAATGCCCAGCATATCCATTTTTTCTTTCAAAAAGCGGCGGAATTGGGGGATGGAAATGCCCTTATCTTCCGGGTCTTCTGCTTGGCGGCGGGAGTTGATGGTTTGGCGCAGGAACTTGGCCAGCGTCACGCCTGGTACAGAGGCGGGGTATTGGAAGGCCAAAAAGAGGCCCGCGCGGGAGCGCTCGTCGGCTTCCATCTCGAATAAATCTTCGCCACCGAAGATAACTTGTCCGGCGGTGGCTTCATAAGCGGGATGACCAGCCAGCGTGTACGCCAACGTGCTTTTACCTGAGCCATTTGGCCCCATCAGGGCATGTACCTCACCCTGCTTTACCAGTAAATCAATACCCTTCAAAATAGGCTGATCACCTATGCTAACGTGTAAATTTTTTATTTCTAAGGCGGTTGTCATGGTTGTAATCTATCTCCTGTCGAGTTTTTCTGTGCAATCCAGATTTTGCCCATATTCCGAGGGGGATTATAGCATAGGCACAGAATAGCGTCAATATTTATGATAAATATAATAAAAATAGCAACAATTGACAATTCAGTCTGGTATTGCTATACTCTCCCCTGAAATTTCTAACGCAACCAGGGAAACCAAGCAGAATAACCCAAACATTCTTGTCTATATTCTGTTAATATTTTTGTAAAACTAGCTGGTTGAGGTCGTTGGAATCGCTTGTGTGCAGGCAACGGCCGTTGGCGGATACATGTCTATGCAGAACAGTCACGCCAATTTCCATTCAGCAAGAGGCATTGCTGCATTTTGGACAAAGGATTTTATCGTGAAATCGGTAACGAGCAAGGATAAACAGAACACCCGAGACCTCATTTTACATGCGCTCAAATCATCGGCTCAATGTAATATTGAGTCCTTGGCGGAAGCGGCAGATGTGTCGCCAATCACCGTGCGCCATCATTTAAATGTATTGCAGGCTGAGGGGCTGATTGAAGTGGAAAGTGTACGGCGCAAGGTAGGACGGCCGTATTACGTGTACAGTCTTAGCGATAAAGGCAATGAGCTGTTCCCCCAAAAATATTTCAGCCTCACCAATCGCCTGCTGGAAGAGCTAAAAGATCGCCTGCCGCCAGACACTGTGAATGAAATTTTCATTAGCCTGGTGGGGCGCATCATGGATGAACGGGCGGGTGAATTTGAGGGGCTTCCCTTTGAAGACCGGCTGAATTATGTGGTTAACTTGCTAGAAAAAGAAGGGTTCCTGGCGCGCTGGGAAAAACGAGAAGACGGCCGTTACCAAATCATCGAATACAGTTGCCCGTATATTTCTATGGGGCAGCAGCACGCCGAGGTGTGTACGCTGGACAAACAGTTGATGGTGACGGTGCTGGGAACGGCCGTTGAGCAGCACAGTTGTATGCTCAATGGGGATGATTGCTGCCAATTCACCTTGCCGTTACGGCCGTCTGACATCCAAATAAATTCATAAAACAGATACTGAAGGAATAAACAAATGATCGCCAATAAAGAAGAGGAATTGATTGAGTCGCTACGCAGCGTCATTGATCCGGAAATTGGTCTAAACGTGATTGAGTTGGGCCTGGTACGCAATTTGGACATTAACCAAGAGAGCGACGCCGCCAACATTACCATGATCCTCACCACCCCATTCTGCCCTTACGGCCCGCAAATTATCGAGCAGGTCCGCATGGTGGGCAACCAGGTGATGGAAGGTGGCGTGACGGTGGAAATTGGCACCGAACTGTGGGACCCCTCCATGATGGAAGAAGGCGCTGGCGGCGACTGGGGACTATTTTAAGCTCAGTAACTCATTGGACACAGAAAAACAGTGATTTTCACAGGTGAGTCCAGAGAAAAAATCTGTGTAATCTGCGAAATCTGTGGATGATAATTTTCCATTCACTTAAAGTAAAGGCTCCCGCTCTGGGAGCTTTTTCTTTTGCTCGCTTCCAAATAGTTTTTCATACAAAAACCCTGTGCCGTTGGCCACCTGGGTAAAAAATAGCATCCCGGTCAAAATAAATGCCCGAATATCCCGTGCCATTGTTAAGGGAAATGTAACGAGCTTGAAATAAAAATGGGGCGGTTCCAAATGCACTGCCTCGTTTTTACGCTCGCTGCGCAACGAACGGTATAGCCATGCGCCACGGCCGTAATTAAAGTGCTGCCGCCAAAATGAAAGCAAATTCAGGTTATGCTCATGGTAAATAACAGCACGAGGCCGGTAAACCATGCCCAAACCGTGATCCAGCCAGCGGTCACACAGTTCCCGGTCCTCTCCAGCAGCGAGGGGAATCGTCTCGTCAAAACCACCAATTCGCCAAAACCGCTCTGTGGCCAGGGCAAAATTATTAGATGTAAAAAAGAGGGCGCGGGATTCGGTCTGGTTGTAATAATGATACAAAAAGTCTATAAGCAGCTGGCTGGTAATGGAAAATGGGTTGCGGTGCAGCGCGTTTCTGGTGTACCCACCTACCATTTTGTCCGAATCGGTTACCAGTTGAGTCGCTAGCTGGCGCAGCCAGGCGGATGCTGGGGCACAATCATCATCGGTAAAGGCCAGGAAACGGCCGTTTGCCATTTTGGCCCCCTTATTCCGCGCGGCCGCAGGTCCCTGGTTCGGCTGCTGCACGTAACGCAAACAAAACCGTCCCTCAAACTCCGCCACAATTTCCGCCAACGACTGTCCACCGCCATCATTGACCACAATCACTTCAAACCCGTCGCGCGGGTAGTCCAGCGCAGCCAGTGCTTGCAGACAGCGGCGCAGCTGCCGAGGCCGGTTAAACGTGGGCACAATTATGGAGATTGTGGGCAATTGTTCATTAAACATGATTGGAAACTACCCTTTGTTAAAAACTATCCGCAAATTTCGCAGATAATGCGGCACAAAATCTGCGAAATCTGCGTTAATCTGTGGATTAATCCTTATTGCCGATATTGTCTATTCCTGTGCTAATCCGTCACGGCGTCTGGAATGGAATCAAATCGCCATTTGAACGGGGGGCGCAAAATCCCTTTTTGGCCGCCTTTGCCGTCGGTTGTCATGTGCAGTGGGTACATATGCCAGTGGTAATCATATGCGTAGGCCCAATCCGGGGCGTGAATCCCCACATCAACATGGTAAAGCCCACTCACCAGGTCTAGCCGATCAAATTCCAGGGTGAAACGGCCGTTTCCCGACACATTCAGCCCATCCACTTCTCCTTCTCCATTTGTATTCACGGCACAGCAAACCTGCCGATCTCGCGTGATGATCACATTAAAAATTGGATTAACAATAAGTTTTGGCGCATGATAAGCAATTTCCACCGTCAATGGTTGGCCGGCGGGCAATGAACCGATAGCCTCGCCATTTTTATCTCGCAGTAAAACCTCGGTAATCTCCATTTCCCTGGTGCCAAAACGATGCACTTTCTTCTTGGCACGAAAAGTCGGATCGTCAGCCTCCTGCTCATCCCCGACCACAGACCGCAGCCGCCGCTTCTTGGTGGCGCTCATTTCTGTGGCATATTGTCCCACCACCATCTCCGGGTCACCGTGCGCCACCAGGTGCCCATTGTGCAGCCAAAGCACCTCATCGCACAGCTCGCGCACCTGGTTTACTTGATGAGACACAATCACAATGGTGACGCCTTCTTCCTTGAACTTCTCCAACCGATCAAAACATTTGCGCCGGAACGCTTCGTCGCCAACTGCCAGCACTTCATCAATGAGCAAAATGTCTGGGCTTGTGTGCGCAGCCACAGCAAAAGCCAGGCGCATCTGCATGCCGGTGCTGTACGTGCGCAAGGGGCTCTCAATAAATTCGCCAATTTCAGCAAAATCTACAATAGCATCGAACCGTTCATCCACTTCGCGCCGGGTTAAACCAGAAATCACCCCACTGATGTAGATATTTTCCCGTCCGGTCAAATCGGGTCGTAAACCAGCCTTGAGATCGAGGAAGCCACCGATACGGCCGTTTACCGCCACGCTTCCTTCATCTGGCTTGCCTACTCCGCCAATAAGCTGCATCAAAGTAGATTTGCCCGCCCCGTTTTCGCCAATCACCCCCACAATTTGGCCCGGAGCAATGCTAAAATCAATCCCCCGCAGCCCCCAGAAAACCCGCTCAGGACGCATCCCCGGCAAGCCCCGCGCCAACATTTCCAAAACAGTCGTCGGCCGATCCTTGCTAAAATGGTAAAACTTTTTGCCCAAACCCTGCACAACAATTGCGTCTTTCATTACAGCTCCTCCACAAATCGGTAATTCACGCGCCGAAAGATCGCATAACCGATAAGACACATAAAAATTGCCAGAAGCGTTGGCCACATCAGCGATCCCCAATCAAGCGGACGGTCGCCAATCAACACAGCCCGGTATGTTTCAATAATGGCAACCATTGGATTAAGTCGGTACATGCTCCCATATTGCTCCGGCAGCAGGCTGGCATCATAAAAAATGGGGGTCAGGAAAAAGAAAAGGCGCAAAATCACCCCCAGCAAATGCTGCGTATCGCGGAATAAAACGTTGGTGCTGGCCACCAGATAGGAAAATCCCAAAATCAGCAAAAATTGCAAAGCCATCAAAAATGGCAGCAGCAACAGTCGAGGGCCTAAATGGGCGTTTTCAATCAGCAAAATAATCAGCAGAATCGGCAACGAAAAGATAAAATCCATCATGCGGGTAATGTTGGTCACAATGGGCAAAATAGCCAAACTAAAACCAGGCCGTCGCACCAGTTCGCGATTCCCAGTGATTACATTGGCCGCCTGCGTTAGACCACCTTGCAACCATTCCCAAGACAGCAAGCCAATAAAAACCTGCGATGAGAAGCGACTCATGTTCACAGTTAGCACCACACGAAAAATAAAGTAAAAGACCAGCAGGTGCATCAATGGATTCAGCAAAGACCAGGCAAACCCCATAAACGAATGCTTATATTGCATACGCATCTCACGCAATACTAGCTCACGCATCAGGTCACGCTGATACAGCAATGCCCGCTGCCAGCCCGCGGCCTGGTTCCGGTTTTTAGTCTGACCACTATCTGTTATTTGGTCATTCATAAATTTCATCCTCGTTCATTCATAAAGTTGCTAAACGCGCCAGGCGGCTTGCCTGGCGCTGATAAAATTGCCCCAAACGATAGGCCGTTTGCGCCATAGCTACCAGCGCCAAAAAGGGAAATGGCTCCTGGCGCTGTTTGGCTGAGCTGCCAAGCGCTGCGTAAAATTCTTTGGCTGGTTTGGGCTGCATCACCAGGCCGTTTTTGGCCTGGTCGGCAATAGCTTGCAAAAAATAGTGACCGCCACGGCCGTATCTAAACTGCTGCTGAATATGCCCCCAGCTGGTCAGGTTATGATGATGCCAAACCTGGGCCGTGGGCCAATACCCCTGGCGGTACCCAGAAGCGACCATGCGAAAACCCAACTCCATATCTTCCCCGCCAGCCAGGGGAAACCGCTGACTAAACCCGCCAACGGCCGTAAATGCCGCGCGTTTGTAGGCCACATTGTTAGAAACCAGCATGAGCCGATTTTTAGCCTCATCCTGCATGTACTCGTACATAAATTCAATTAAAAATTGCGCCGCCCGCATGGCCAGTTTGTCTGGCTGCGGATTGCGCCAGGCACCGCCTAACCCATCGCAACCGGTTTGGCTGAGTCCGGCGGCGAACTGGTGCAGCCAATCTGGCAGCACCTGGCAATCGTCGTCTGTAAACGCCAAATTTTCAAAGCTGGCCGCGGCCGCCCCCTGGTTGCGTGCCGCTGCGGGGCCTGCCTGGGCAACAGTAATGAGCCTGAGCGGCAAAGATTGTTGTAGTTGGGGGGAAACGGCCGTAAACGAATCCGCTCCCCCATCATTCACCACAATTAGCTCCCACGCACCCGCCGGGTACGCCAGCTGGCAAAAGCTGCGCAAGCACGCCGCCAACCGCTCTGGGCGGTTCCTCGTGGGAATGATGACACTAAACCGCATCATGACAAATAGCCCAGGCGCTCCATGGTGGGACCCGCAACTTTCAGAATGGTGCCTAGCTCTTCTGGCGTCAACCCTTTTTGGTATTTACCAATGGAGCCAGGATCGATCATATCTGGGGGAAAACCGGCCGGGTTCACGCCAATCGCCTCGCTGATACGCTGCAATTCCTTCGCAGGCTCGTGCATTAGCGCTTCGTACTGCAAAATCACCAGCTTATCGGCATGGGTTTCCATTATTTCGATGGCGCGCACCCAGCGCGTGGCAATCTTTTCGGCGGTATCCATATTGCCAACCCAGTCACTGTTTTTCCAGCTTGTACGGGCCTTTACCAGCGTTGAGCTTGCCACATCACGGCAATCGCGGTAGATGACCAGACGAACCAAATCATCTTCCTTCACAAATTTATTCATGCGGTACAAATAGTGCGGCCATTTGTCGCCAATCACCTTTACACCGGGAAACATACGATGATAAATTGCTTCCAGCGCTGCGGGAGTAACGGCCGTTCCCCCACACTGCTGCCGCAAAAAATACAAATGACGCACAATAAACGCCAGATTTTTAAACTTCATCCTTTGTGTGCTACCACTGTCAGCCACATCAAACGCCAGCATCCCCTGCACGCGCCGCCAACGCGTCCACACATGACGCGCATACTCATTAAATGAATGCCCCAAATAAGTAAAGTTCCCAAATTCATTGGTCAGGCCAATCTCCGGGTGCAAATGGCACAATGTCTGAAGCAGCGTGGTGCCAGACCGTTGGTGTCCACCAATAAGCAAAATCATAAAATCACCCAGCGCCCTTCAACTTTTGCTTCCAAAATTGCCACCACCAATTGGCGTCCTCAGCGTATCCTTTATCAAGTAAAAGATGGCCAGCCTCTTTGTCAAATTTATAAGCATCGGTCAAACTAAAATGCGTCTGCCAATCACCGATGCGCCCACCGCGCCGGAATTTTTCTTCCCCCCCCTTAAAATTCATGTCAAAATCAGTTTTGTTGAAAATATCCTGCAAAATTGCATCATCATACGGAATGCCACAAAAATCGAACATTTTTTTATAATTGGGTATTGGCTCCGTACGCAATTCTTCGTAACGCATCTCCAAAAAGCGGTCGCCCAGGCGCTTACCTTCGTTGCTGGCGCGGCGCACCGCATCATGCCAGCTTTTGGCGGAAGCGGCCATAGACTTGCCAAACGTGCGCTCCCAATCTGGCATCCAGGAGCGCGTGGCTGCCCGAACCGAAACGCAAACATCACGGCCGTCTCGCAGAACATGAATAAAACGTGCCTGCGGGAATATTTCTTCAATCAAGGGGATGGCATACAGGTGCGAAGGGCTTTTTTCAACCATAAATTGATGCTGCGGTTCTATCGCCTGAGACATCATCCGCTGGGCCATTTCCTGTGTCAGACCCAAAACCTGCTCGCGCTCCAAAAACCGCCCCAGGCCAGACGCTTTGGGCGGCCAATGAGCGTGAGTAAACAGGGAGCCAACACCATTGTCTTTGGTAAAAAGCCAGGACTCAAACACGCCAGCCACTTTGGGATGCGCATTAAAAATATCAAACACCCAGGTTGTGCCCGAACGAGCCGCTCCCAAAATAAAAATCGGGTCAGCGGTAAGTTGCGAAAATTTATTTTCCAATATCTTCATCTAAAAAACCTATAGCTCTGCTTAAAAGCCACAGAGAACTCAGAGAATCTAGAGATAACCGGGAAGGCAAATCTGTGTTAATCTGCGAAATCTGTGGTTTTCCAGTAAATTCACCTATCTATTTGGGGCAATCTGCCATTACCCATTGATAAAAATCGGCAAAAGCGTCAATTTGCCGCTCTGCTTGAAACTGTGTTTGCACCCGAATGCTTCCCGCCTGCCCCATCTGCTGACGCAGCGCGGGGGTTGCGGCCAATAACTTCACTTTTGCGGCCATTGCTTGAATATCGCGCCGGGGCAAGACAAACCCGGTTTGCTCGGGCGCCACATTTTCGGGTAGGCCATCGGCGTCGCTGCACACCACAGGCAGCTGCATGGCCTGGGCTTCTAGCGCTGCGTAACAAAAACCTTCGGCAACGGCCGTATGCAAAAAAATATCGGCATGGCGCAAAGCGTCCCGAACCTGATACCGTGAATGGCTGCCCCAAAATTGCACGACTTCGGTAAGACCCAACTGCTGCCTGGCCACGTGCAGCGCGTCGGCATATTTACCTTCTCCAATAATGTCGTACTCGCAATGAATGCCCTGATCCAGCAAAAGCCGCACCACCTGGAAGGCATCTTCATACCCTTTTTTCCATTCCAGTCGGGCTACGCTGATGAGGCGCAACGGCCGTTCGGCTGTGCCCACGACGAATTCATGTGTACGGCCGTTTGCCTGCCAAAAATCACCATCTATGGCAGCGGGAATGATGCGGTGAGGCATGGTTGCCGGGCAGCCCAAACGGCCCACGCGCCGCCAGATATCTTGCCCCAGCACATGCAACGCATCCGCATTTTCCCATAGGACGCTATAAAAATTGGCCGGTTTTGTGTAATCAAACTCCGAAGCCTGTAACCCAACCGTCACCTTGCAACCCAACTGTTTCATTAAAGAAATCCAGCGCGTCGCGGGCCATTGAAATTCAAAATGAAGCAAATCGGGCTGCAACGCGGCAATCTGCTGCACCATTTTTGCGCCACCCGCACTTGGCGCAGGCAGCACATGCACCCGGCTGGTAATCTCGGGGCGCTGCAAATCTGGATAATGGCCCCAATCTGCCGCGCTACTTTGCGGTGTTACCACCTGCACATCCCACCCTTTTTCTAGCAAGCCCATAAACTTACTCACGGTAAAGGTGAGTGATGGGCGTGGAAAGCCAGGGGTAACAAATAAAACCAGTCGCATCATTTATCGCTCGTTGCTTAACGGCCGTTCCACCAAATTTAACGAACCTGCCAGATAACGCTCAATGACCCCGGCGCTAAAATTTCTTTGCCTGCCCGTAAAGGTGATATGGTTAAAGGTGGTGTGCTGGCCTCGTTTAAACGTTTCAATTGTGGGAAAAAGCAAAAACGGTTCCGGCATCAAATAAATTTCCTCTGGCTGGGCCACTGCTAAAAAAGCGGCCTGATCGCGTGCATATTGGCCGCTTTGTATGGCAGACCGCCAGCGCTGCAGCAGTGGCTCGCTCTGCTGGTGCATCAAAATCACGCCTGTATGGTACGTTTCGCCAAAAAAACCTTCGTCGGGGAACATGAGCAGCTTAAAGTTTGGCAGGAAATCTGCGACCTCGGTGTGCCATGCCAGCAACGGCCGTCCTACCACCACATCCGCATCCAAAAATAAAACCTGCTCAAAAGGAATCCTTTCTACCAACCGGGTCTTGTGCTGCTTCGCGTGCAGCGCATCGCCAGCTGGCACAGTGATGATGGGCACGTTGGGCAGCCCCGCAAACATAGCGGGACAGTCAGTCACCACGTAAATTGGGCCTTGGAAACGGCCGTTTCCCCGCACAGATTCAATCATAGCCAACGCCCATCGGGCATACGGTTCGCCCACAGCCACCGTTGCCACCGCTAACTGTGGCATTTGACTATCTGGCAGCACGGCATTGTCAGCTAAATTGGGTACGGCCGTTTTGCTAATTGGTTCAGGCTCCGGTAACACTTCACGAATTGACTCCTGCATCACGTCAGACAAAAGCAACTGCATTTGCGCCGCCTGACGACTCAGCTCATGCTGCGCCACCGCCTGTTGGCGCATTTGGGTGCGCAGATTGGCGTAAGCGTCCGAGTTCTTAACCAAAGATAGAAGATTATTGGCCATCGCCTCAGGCTGGCGCGGGGGCGTGAGCAAAGCGCCAGACGCGCTACCCAACAGCTCCACCCCGTTGGGGCCAGAAAAAGCCAGCGGCGGCAAACCGCACGCCATCGCTTCCAAAGCGGCCTGGCTCCATTCATCCACCAGATTCGTCTGCACAAAAAAATGCGCCTGCTGCATTTTTTCACGCAGCGCCACACGCGGCAGATGGTTCATCGGCGTCACCTGATCAAACAAGGCAAACTCATCCAGAAGGTAATAAAGCCGCTGCCGCTCCGGGCCATAGCCAACCAGATCGGTCGTGAGCTTTAAACCAGCATCACGAGCGGAAGAAATCACCTGCAAAAAGTAATCCAGCCCACTTTGCCATTCCAAAGGAAAGATGGCCAACAGGCGCACCGCTTCAGCCAAAGGCAGGCTCGGCGGCGCTTGGGGAGGGGCATACACGCCCAAATTTACCCCCGGTGACACAACAGCAATAGTTTGTGGGGCAATACCGTGAGCAATCGCTTTTTCCTCAAGCGTTTTCGTTTCTACCAGTACCCGATTGGCTTTGGCTAACACCGGGGCGAAGCTCGCCCACAGCGCTGGGCCATCGGCCAAATGGGGCAAAACGGCGATTTCCCAGTTGGTGGCCTGCACAATCAAACGGCCGTTCACCTCCCGGTAACGCATAAATTCTGCCGCTGCTGTTAACGAAGCAAAGTAGTAGATGTCCCAATTGCGCCCGGCAAGCTGCGCATCGGTGGCCATTTGGGCGATGGTGTCACCAGAAACGGCCGTTACCCCTTGCTGGGCAAACCAGGCCAGTTGCGGCAACTTTGTCGCCAAAATCGTACAGGCAAACGGCCGTTCAGCCACCAGCTGCAACCAGGAAAACAGCGGCCAATCAATCGTTGGCGCATTGGTAACCACACACACAGAGGTGTTTCTTTTGCGAAACCACCAGTTCATGCTTTATTGCCCCTTACACGGCCGTTTCGCCAATACTGCAATCCCGTTCCAACAAAATCTGCCCAAGCCCCCAACGCGCTCCGGTGCCAACTAAAACGGATCGCTTGCCACAAACTTTGCGCCGCACGCTGCCATTGCCGCCCCAAAACCGATTGCCCAAAAAATGTAAGCAATAAACTCACCACCAAATACCTATCGGACGGCAACACAAGTCCGCTTGCCTGCGCTTGCTGCCAAAACTGTAAGATTTGGCTCGTTTCAATTTTGCTTGGGGCATACACAATGGATGCTTTGGCCAGATGGATAATTTCTGCGACAGATTTATCTTGAAAAGCCAGCATCTCAGGCTCAGCGCCAGCCTCAGCATCGAGCAAAAAGCAGCGCCACAGCTTAAGCCACCATTCCACCCACTCACCTGCCGAGTGAATGTGACCATTTTCTTCCAAATAAAGCGCACCCTGCACAATTTGCTGCACCTGGTACAGATTCACAGATGTACTTTGGTACAACCCTTGCCAATGCACCAACCACCACTCCAGCATCCGCTCGATAGCTACCCACGCCTCGTCATTTACCTGCAAGGCAGTTTGGATGTATGGATAGAAGGCGTTCAAAACAGCCACATCCACCCCTTCCTCGCGGGCGAAGGTGGCCAACTGCACCAACCAGGTTTGCGCCAAAATGGTCGGTGGTTGCGCCTCTTTCACCGCAGCCGCCTGTTGCAAATAAGGCACTATTTCATCCAGGTATTCTGTGCGGTAAAGCTGCCAAACCAGCCAAATAAGCGTGGAATGCTGCACCGAGGGCTTCAGTGTCAGGATGGGAGCGGGGAGCTGCGGGTTGCTAAAAAAGTCCGCCATCACCGTGAGCAAATCCTGGGCCTGGCGACGGCCGTTTTGGGTAACCCCGGCTCCGTGCTGGCGATAATCAATGGTGATGCGCTTGTGCCAACGCATGGGGCAGCCCGCCAGGCTCAACCGTAGCAAAAAGTCGGTATCCTCTGCTTGCCGCAAATCGGTACGAAAGCCATCAATGCGCAGCAGCCAACTACGCCGGAACAGCATCGCCCCTAAAAAGACGGGCTTCCATTGCAGCCAACTGACCAAATCCAGCTCTGGCACCTGTGCCCAGGGGCGAATGGGGCGCAGCGAACGGCCGTACGCGTCCACCATACGCCAGCCAGAATGCACGGCCCCCAATAAATGATCCGATTCCAACAGCGCCACCTGGTGCTTCAGCTTCTCTTTGTAAAGCAAATCGTCGCCATCTAAAAACAGCACAAAGTCGCCCAGCGCCAGCCGCAGCCCCCGGTTTCGCGCGGCCGAGACGCCCTGGTTTTGTTGCTGAATAAGCCGGAGTTGGCCGAGATACGGCCGTAACAAATCGGCCGTACCATCTGTGGAGCCATCATCCACCACAATCAGTTCCCAATCGGTGTACGTTTGCGCCAACACCGACTCAACTGTTTCCACAATGTGAGCTGCGCCATTGTAAACCGGCACGATGACGCTCACTCTGGGTCGGCGCAGTTGGGGCAGCGCAGCAAAAAAGGTGGGTTCGTCAAAATCAGCATCCACCAGCCAGCCGTGGGCACGCGCATCCTGCCAAAGCTGGCTCAGCACAGTGCTATTCACAGCACCCGGTTCGGCGGCCAGCCCCACCCGCACCAATTGCACCAGTCGCTCTCCTGAAACATCCGCAGATTTCGCAGATTGGCGCAGATTTTTACTCTGGACACCTTTGTCGCTTTGCAACTTTGCGGGCTCTTGTTTAAGTTGACTGACCAATAGCAGATGATTCAGTTCAACAAATAGTGCCCAGCCCGTTAGCGCATCGGCAAACCGTTTTTGGACGTAGGGCTGCCAAATGAGCGCCCACCACGCCAAAACAAGTTCGGCAGACAGGTCCTTAACGCCCCGCTCCCAATCCAGCCCGGACTGAAAGATACGCCACAGATCGAACGGGGTAAACGCAGGCCGTGCAGCGGCGGCAGATTCACTCTGCCACCACGCAGCCAACCGCTGAAGTTCCAACCAGCTGTTTGCCTCTGGCGCAGCGGCTACTGTCGTGGCGACCTCTGTCGTGGCGGCTTTAAAAATTGCCCACACCGCGTCGGAGAGTGGAGCGGTACGGCCGTTCTCTCGTTCCCACTGGCTAAAATGCACCAACCACACCACCACCGTCTGCTCAGGTGTGTTGATGTTGAGCGAGGGAGCCAACGCCAGATTTTGCCGAAGCATGGCAACGGCCGTCTCTACATCATCTTGGGTGGTGGCCTGCCAGCCTAGCCAAAGCAGGGTGTAAAAGTAAGTGCTGGCTTTGCCCTGCGGCAGCGGCTCTGGCAAATTGGGGGAGGCAAAAAATTTATCCAGTACGCGAAGAACAGATTGGGCCTGAACGGCCGTTGACGCAGCACTACCCAACTGCGGCCGATTTTGAATCGTCGGTTTGTAAAGCCACGCCCCCGTGCAGCCTGCCAGGCTCAACCGCAACATTAAATCTATGTCGTACGCCTGACACAGTTCCGCATCCAGCTCCCCCACCCGGTTGAGCCAAATGCGCCGGAACATAATCGCCCCCAACTGCATCGGTTTGTATTTTAGCCAATCGGCTACATGCAATTCAGGTGCAGTGTGCCACGGCTCTACCGTTTGCAACACGGTACCCGCTGCATCCACCTGCTGCCAGCCGCTGGAAACATAGCCCAGCTCCGGGTGAAGCTGCAAATAAGCCGCCTGCTGCTGAAGCGTGCCGGGCAGCAGCACCTGACGCGCATCCAAAAACAGCACCAGCTCGTATTGCCCTTGCTGCAATCCCCGATTGCAGGCAGCGGTTAAGCCATCATTTTCTTGCTGGATCAGAATGATTTGGTTGTGAAACGGCCGTAACACAGCCACCGTCTCATCCGTAGAGCCATCATCCACCACCACAATATCGCAAGGGGCATACCCCTGCGCCAAGACAGATTCGACCGCCTGGGACAAATACGCGGCGTTATTGTAAGTTGGGATAATGACACTAATTCCCGGATTCATTCAGATTCCTATCATCAATATTTACATCTTGAGAAATTTGACCAATTTTGTGTCGATTGCAACGTTTTACCAGAGGACATTGGTCTAATCTAGACGAACAATCTGTACAATTGTTCCTCACCTGGTTTCCTTAAAGTGTAAGTGGGAAAATGAGGCATGAGGTAACGTGCAGCGGCTTCCACTTCAACTTTGGCTATTGGTTCACACTCTTAATGAATAACATACACGCAAAACAATCCACCCCATACAATTTTACCCACAAGCACTTACATCATGGCTTACCACCTGGCCACCGGGCAACCGCCAACAACAATCAGCAAAATTGATGAATTTGCGAGTATAATGCAATTCATGAAGCGACGTATCGGACTTCTTTTTCTCAGTGTGTTTGCAGCCTTTGGGGTTCTCATCTCTCTTTTTACCAATGCCAGGGGTGCGTACCTTACCCAAAACAATCCGCCTACCGAAAAAATAGAGCCTGCTTTGCTGGAAGCAATGGTAGACGGTACGGCCGTTCGCTTCATTGTTGAGATGGCCGATACGGCCGTTTTGCCCACCACCCTCGCGGAAACAACCGCCCAACAAGCAGCCATGCTAGACACCCTGCAACAAACCGCTGCCAATAGCCAGGCCGCCGCCCTGGCCACGCTCAACAATCTGGCAACGGTAGGCGACGTTGCCAACGTGCGCTCTTTGTGGATTGTGAACAGCATCGCCGCCACCGGGAATTTTACGGCCGTTCAAACCATCGCCAGCCTGCCAGAAGTGGCGCAGGTGCGGTTAGATGTGGTGGTGCAGCAAATTGGGGCCACCGACACGCCCACCGCCACCCTGCTGGCTACCAGCGCCGCTGTGGTAACTGGCCCCGTCGCCAGTTGGGGCATTGAAAAAATCAACGCCCCCAGCGTCTGGCACGGGCTGGGCATTGATGGCAGCGGCGTCACCGTCGCCATCATGGACACAGGCGTGGATTGGCAACATCCAGACTTGATGGACAACTATCGCGGTAACCAGGGCGGCACGGTAGACCACGCGGGCAACTGGTTCAACGCCGTTGTACCCACCGACACCGTCCCGGTAGACAATTTTGGGCACGGCACTCATGTAGCTGGAACGGCCGTTGGCCACAACGGTATCGGCGTTGCTCCAGGAGCCAACTGGATTGCCGTAAACGTCGCCGGGCCACTTGGCTTTATTTGGGAAAGCGATGTGCATCGTGGCTTTGAATGGCTGCTAGCCCCCAACGGGGACGTGTCGCTTGCCCCAGATGTGGTTAACAACTCCTGGGGCAGCACTATCCCCAACAACTTGTTTATAAATGACATTGCTGCCCTACACGCCGCTAACATCAATGTCGTTTTTTCTGCGGGCAACAGCGGCCCTTTTACCAGCACAGTTGGCTACCCAGCCGGTTACCCTGGCGTTCTGTCTATTGGCGCTAGCGATGAAATTGATGAGGTTGCCTGGTTTTCTTCACGCGGGCCATCCTACCTGACAAACGAGCTAAAACCGTGGATCGTGGCTCCCGGTACGCAAATTTTGTCCGCACTGCCCGGTGGCGTGTACGGGCTGCAAAATGGCACCTCAATGGCCTCGCCGCACGTAGCGGGCAGCATTGCCCTGCTGCTAGCGGCCAACCCCAGCCTGACGCGCCTGGAAATCAACCAGATTTTGGCTGATACGGCCGTTCCCTTAGGCAACACACCTAACAACAACAGCGGCTGGGGACGGCTGGATGTGTACGCGGCCGTGGCCACCCAGGCCAGCGCTGGCGTCCTCACCGGCCAGCTTTTGGGCAACAGTGTGCCGCTGCCTAACGCAGTGGTTACCATCACCACCTCATCCGGAGCTGAACTATTGTTTATGACTGATGGCAACGGCCGTTACCGGGCCAATTTGCAAAGCGGCAGCTATATCATCCGCAGCCAGCCGTTTGGCTACACGCAAACTGCCATTAGCAACGTGCTGGTTACCGCTGGCCAAACCACCACGCGCAACCTAACAGTCAATTTGCTGCCCAGCGGCCAGATTGAAGGCACCGTCCGGGCTGCCGCTGGCTACCTCCCTCTGGCCAACGCACAAATTGAGGTAGTGGGCACCCCCATCACGCTGCTAACAGATGCAAACGGCCGTTACGCCCTTACCCTCCCCGTGGGCAGCTACGAACTAATTGTGCGCAAAACAGGGCAGCGGGTGCAGCGGGCAGAGGTGTGGTTGGGGGCAGGAACGGCCGTTGTGCAAAACTTCTTCCTGCCAGATGCCCCCACCGTGCTGCTGGTAGACAGCGGCCAATGGTATTTTAATAGCCAGACTCCCTTCTACCACGAAGCGCTCAACAGCCTCAACTACAGTTACGACACCTGGACGATTCGCAATCCCATTGAGCTACCCACCCTGGACACCTTGTCTGAGTACGAAGCGGTCATCTGGTCCAGCCCGCTGGATTCGCCCGGCTATCTTGAGCTTAACAACGTCATCACCGATTATCTGGGGCTGGGCGGACATCTATTCATCAGCGGGCAGAACGTTGGTTTGTACGATGGGGGATTGGACACCCAATATTGGTGGTATCGGAATTTGAACGCCACGTACCTGGGCAAAACGGCCGTTACCCAAACCATCACCGGTAGCCCCACTTCCCCCTTCAGCGGCCTCAGCTTTAGCCTGAATGGCGGCAGCAGCAGTAACAACCAAACCTTTGTAGATGCCGCCCAGCCTCGCACCGAGGTGCTGTCTGACGCAGCATTTGTGTATGAAGATGGCACCGCCGCTGGCCTAACCGCTGGGTACTGCACCCCGTTCCGCCTGGTGCACCTTGGGTTTGGCCTGGAAGGCGTGTCCGAAGCCGCCGATCGCGCCGCAATTTTGGCCGACAGCTTTGCTTACTTCAACACCCCGCGCGAGCAAGTTGGTAGCCAATTTTTGCCCACCGCCATTGATGAGCTGGCCATCCCTGGCACGCAGATGGCGTACACAATCAAACTGTTCAACCGCAGCGAAACGCTCACCGACACCTTCACGCTTGCCATTTTTGGAGCCGATTGGCCCACAAATCTGCTCACCAAAACGTTGACAATTGGCCCTTGCCAGGCAGGTGAAACAGTTTTAACGCTGGATGTACCGCTCAATTTACCTGGGGGTGAGGTGGAGCAAGTTTGGGTAACGGCCGTTTCCCACAATAGCCCCGGCAAAATTAGCGACATCATCGTGCAGCACACCGCCCCTGGCAACATCCTTTTTGTAGACGACGACCGCTGGTACGACCAATCGGCCGAGCTAAAAGCATCGCTAGACAGCCTGGGCCTTACGTACGATGTGTGGGACACAAAACACGCCACTATCTCACGCAATGGGCCGCCACTTGCGCTGCTCATCCAATACGATTTTGTCATCTGGTACACCGGCTACGACTGGTTCCAACCCATCACCCTGGCCGAAAACTTAAATTTGCAGGCGTATTTGGCGCAAGGCGGCCGCCTTTTCCTAACCAGTCAGGATTTTCTGTACTATCACCTTCGTACTTCGCTGGCAAAACGATATTTTGGTGTCGAAAGCTACCAGGAATCCATAGGCCCAAACCGGCTCATTGGGTTTGGGCAATCCGCCACCAACTTACCACCTCTATGGCTGGACTTTGATCCCTACCAAAATCATGGCGACGGCATCGTTCCAGCGGCGCACAGCCAGCCATTTTTCTGGAGTGATCGGGCGCTGCCTGCGGGCACAGCCACCGCAGGCGACCATTGGCGAGCTATTTTATGGGCAGTTCCCTTTGAAACAATCTCCCCCACCCAGCAGTTCCAGGCAATGGATCGCGTGATGGGCTGGTTGAGTGATTTGGGCGATTCTACTTTTGCTGTGGACCAACGAATTGGGGAAATAGGCCAGGCACGCACCTACACGCTCACGCTGCACCAGGCGGCAGGCGGTGTGAGCAACTCTGCCTGGATGACCAACACGCTTTCCCCCTGGCTGAAACTTGATTTGGCTTCGGTAACGGGCGGCGCGGTGTACGATGCGACCGCGCACCAGCTGACCTGGCGCGGTACGTTGCCAAGCGGCGGCAGCCATACCATCACCTACCAGGCTACGCCGTCTGGCCCGCTGTCCTTGGGGCAAATCATTGAAAACGAGGTGCAGCTGCACGATGGGCGGCATGATCTCATTTTTTCGCGACAGGCACATAGCTGGGTTCAGGCTCCGGACATTGCCACGATGGTTACGGCCGTTCCCAACCAACCCCTCGCCGCCACCATTTTTACCTACACGGTGGGGCTGCAAAATGGGGGATTGGCTGCCTCTGGCAATATTTCTACGGTGGTAAGCTTGCCCAACACTTTTTACATCGTTACCGATACGCTCACTAGCAGCGCAGGCAGCGCCGCCGTGGGCGACCGGCAGCTCACCTGGGCCGGAACCCTGAACGTGGCAGAGCAGGTAACTATGACACTGGTACTGACGCGAGAAAGTACGGCCGTTCCCCAACGCATCGCCATCACCACCCTGGTAGACGACGGCATCACCCAGCCAACCTTTTTTTACCAATGGGCCGATCTGCCCGCGTTTCGCTATTTCTTCCCCGTGATCGGTAAACCGTAAACCGTCATCGGTGACCCGTAAGCAGCAACCTACCGGACACCGAAGCCTGATTACCGAATACCGATTACCGCCCACTGGCTCTTTACTCCTAGCCATTCATGAATTTGCGAATCATTCACTCGCCAAAACAGCTAAATCAGCTATGATCCTGGCAAATTGTGAGCCGTTCGGTCAGTTAACGCGCCGTTGACTGACCCAAACAAATGAGGACAAGATGTTGAATAACTCGCTACAAGAAACGGTAAAAATTGCGTACGTAGAAGATGAACCCAGCATCGCCCAACTGCTGGTTAGTGGGCTGGGGCTGTTTGGCATTGAGGTAAAACCTGTCTTCATGAGCGCTGAAGATTTGCTAAACCGGGTTGATGGTGCCGAGCTGGAAGAAGTGGACTTGTTCTTCTTTGACATTCGTTTGCCCAAGATGACGGGCCTGGAGTTGGCTGGTAAATTGCGGGAACAGGGCGAGAAACGGCCGTTCGTTCTTGTGAGTGCCTGGCCAGCGCCCGCTCCAGACGCGCTGCGCAAAATTGGCGCTGAATTTTTGCCTAAACCGTTCGACTTCCCCGATGTGGTGCAAACCATTCAAAAGCTCGCCAAGCAAAATCAAAGCGACAATCAATCCATTTAACGTAGATTGAATCAATTTGAGGCCGGGATGCCCCCTATAATCTCCGCCCAAATTGATCCAATCTTTTAGAAAAGCCGCCCCACCTGTTGCCCTGTAAGCCAGTCTGATACTTTATTCCTGTATCTTTTTGTCATGACCAAATCTATACTTTGTCCACAAAACAAGTAGTTTGGAAAGAACACCATGAGTGAAGAGATTCTCGTACAACTTAGCTGCCCTAGCTGCACCCACCCCATTAACCTGCAAACGCAAGGTCAGCAAATTGAATGCCCTGCCTGCGGTAGCCAACTGCTTTTGGACGGGCATGTTTGCCCTAACTGCGGTGAATACCACAAGGAAGATTCTGGCTTTTGCCGCGCCTGCGGTACCGCCATGACCCGCACCTGCGAGAAGTGCCACACCCCAAACTGGTCTGGCGCAGAGTATTGCAAGCAGTGTGGCGCGGCATTAGACATCTTCCAGCTGCTGCACCTGCACAACAAGCAAGCCACCATGAGCCGCTTAGACGAACAGATGCGCGATGCACAATATTTCAAGGAAAAAGAACGGGCTGACTCTGAACGGCGCATGGCCATGCTGATGGAGCAGGAAGAAGAGCGCCAACGGGAACTGCGCACGCGCAAAGCCACCCAGAAAAAACAAGACCAGCAGTTGATGCTAACGGCCGTTTTCGTACTCGCTATCTTCATCATCATTGTGGCGGCTTTCGCCGTTTTATAAGCTGCAAGTTACAATAGGGGCATGTCTCGCCCGTACACCATTGACTTACCCAGCTTTGCTGGCCCCCTGGACCTGTTGCTACACCTCATTGAGCGCCAAGAACTCAATATCACCGCAATTTCTCTGGTAAAAGTCACCGAACAATATTTGAACCAAATTGAACAGATGAAGCAAAACCGGATGGAAGAGCTGATTGACTTCCTGGTGGTGGCAGCGCGGCTGGTACAAATAAAAAGCCGGGCGCTGCTGCCGCAAACGCCAGTCATCATTGAGGGAGAGGAAGAAGAGGAAGACCCGGCGGACGCTTTGCTGCGCCAACTGCGCGAATACAAGCGGTTTAAGCAAGCGGCCCATTGGTTAGCTAACCGGGAAGAACAGGGCTTGCGCACTTATCTTCGAGTGGCTCCTCCGCCAAAATTAGAGGGGCGCCTGGATATGAGTGGGGTGACAGTGGATGCGTTGCTAACGGCCGTTCGTGAAGCATTGGCGCGGGTAGAAGACCGGGAAGAAAGTGTGGCTATCGTCCAGCCTCGTCGCATTACCATCGAGGGGCAAATTTTGCGGCTGCGGCAGCGAGCCAGACTAGGGGAAACTTTTACCTTTACGGAGCTGCTCTCTACAAAAACCAGCCGGATTGAAATTTCCATTACGCTTCTGGCCGTGTTGGAACTCATTAAACGACGAGAAATTTTAGCCAGCCAGTCCACCCTTTTTGGCCCCATTGACCTGCGTGCCAATCCAGACCAGGCAGCGGTGGAAACGGCCGTTACCTAGTATTGCCCCCCTGAAATTCGCATAAGGTTTTTGACGAAGGCGCAATACTTAAACAGTCCGGTGCACTTGTCATAATAATGTTATACAGATTTCCCCCGGACTGTACTAGCCCCCATCCTCTACAGAAGCACCTTCTAACACAGGTTGCCCGGACAACGCTTCCGGTACCCACCTGCGCCAATACACCAACCAGAGAAAAGTGAATGCGCCGAGCATATCTATGATCACGTCTACGGGCGTACCGTTACGGCCAGGGATAAAAGTTTGGTGGAACTCATCGCTCATGGCATAAGCCAGGGTGATGAGGAGGGCCATGAGATACGGCCGTTTGCCATCCAGCACCGCCCGCAAAGCCAACAAGTTCAAAGCCCCATACGCTAAAAAATGCCCCAGCTTCTTAACGCCAAAATCCCACAAACCAAAATTCGGCAGCTCTACTGACGGCTGGCCCGACACAAAAAAAATGACCCCCATCGCCAGCAGCAACGGCAGCCATCGGCCCCACCAGGTTGATCGTTTAGCAAACACCCACCCCATCAAATCACCTGCTTTTTACCACCACATGCGCTCTTTGCCCATCTGGTACAGCGTCCAAAATACAAACACGGCTATGGCAATTGGCACCAAAAAGCGAACGGCCGTTAAACCACCAAAATACACAATCGTCCCCAAAAACAGCAGCGTCGCTACCACAACAATACGCAGCTTAATCGGGTCTATAGCAGTCGTAACTTCAGAACGGTTTCGGACACGCTGGGCGCGTCGGCAAGAATTCGTGCTGCCGATGCGCAAAACTTCCCCACTAATTTCCCACTGGCAGCCACATGCCTGGCACTGGTAACAAACACGGGCTGGCTGCCCGGTCTCTATGTCTGTTCGCTCAAGAATTTGCCCACCACAATGATCACAGTCGTAGCCGCTATCATTCCAGATGGTTTCGGTTTCTATCATCTATGCAGTCTCGCTGGTTATTTTGTGTGCCGCACCTCAATGGTAGTTGATCCCACAAAATACGCCAAGCAAGATTGTGACGATTCAAGAAACATTCATTCTTGTTTGATTCGTTCGCAGGTTTCTAACAGCAAGTTGTAGTTGCTGTTGTGGCTTACGTAGATAAAACCACCGCACGCTTCGCAAGATGTTTGGTACTCCATCGAAGAACCTGTGACCTGTTCCCACGGTTCTAGTTGATGCCCATGAATAGAAGCCCATGCTTCGGCTTCACACATTTGCCGCTCCAGGGCAGCAGTCTGCTCTTGCCGAGTTGCGGCATCATGTTCGGCCGCGGCTTCTACCAAGGCGCGTACGGCCGTACCCATCACCAAGTTGTCCGGCACGCCTTCGGGCAAGCCTTCCACCTTATGCAATAAATGCTGCAAAACCACCGCAATCTCTCTGCGAGTAGAGACATCATAACGGGGCACCAATGAACCTTCTTCTAGCAAACCGATGAGGTACCGTACGGCCGTTTTCAAATGTTTTAATTCAGTTTCTATAGATTTTGTCATACTTCATCCTCATGAGATTCAAATTGCACTGCCTCATTTTGGCATGAGCCACGTCTGTTCACCAGAGGAAGTTTGTACCGTTGGCCGTGCGACGACTATTACAGTCCGGCGGAAATCTGCATAACATTATTATGACAAGTGCGCCGGACTATTTAAGTATTGCGCCGATACCAGTAACTTTATGCTAACTTCTGGAGCGCAATACTATAAATTGTTGAACTGGGCACGGAGCATGTCGCGTTCGGCCGATTTACGAGCAATCTTCCGTTCCAAATCTCTGGCCATTTCCGCCAGCAAATCGCGTCCCTCACGCTGGGCCAGCTTCACTTGCAGCGCCAACTCCACCATTGAACGATTCGGCAAATTTTGCAGTTCGTTATCCAGACTGCGCAGACGACGGCGGCAGCGGTCAATCTCCTCCTGAAGCGCTTGCGCCATCTCCTGGTCTGGTGGCGGCGCTGCCGGTTGGCGGCTCTGGTGTGCCTCCAACTCTTCGGCCAAAGCCATCAGCTCCACCATGCTTTGCGCCTTGTAAGCGTCGTTAATGGCCGCCATCTTGTCAGTGCGATATTGGCGATCTGCCTCATCAATGGCCAGGTCTGGGTGGAATTGGCGGGCCAGTTGGCGGTAGATTTTTTTGAGCTGGGCCTGGGTAGCGGCGGGGGGCGGCGGGGGTGGTTTGGGAACGGCCGTTTCCTCAGTCTGCTGCCACGTTTGCTTAAACTGCTCCTCAACCGGGTCAAATGCCGGGCCAGAATTGCCAAAACTTTGCTGGTGGCGCATCAGCTTAATCTGCGTCAGGTAGCTGTTCACTTCTGACTCCAAGGTAGCAAGCTGGTCTAGCAGCTGCCCCACATGCGCCTCAAAGCGAAACTCAAACGCCTGCACATCTTCTAGCTGGCTATTCAACTCTGCCTCAGCCTCCGCCAGCTGCGCCCGCAGCTCGTCCAACTCCAAACGGAGCCGCTTCACTTTTTCGGCCGTGGATTCAGAAAAGGGAGCCATTCTTCAAGTTTACCGTAAAATGGCCTGGTGTGAAGTGCCAGGTACAGTGCCACAGGGCGTTTCAGTAGTCGCCTTTAAGAGGCGAAAGGACGCGGACAAGCGCGGAAAAACGCGGATTATTTGTTTTTCCGCGTTCTCCACGTTAATCCGCGTCCCATTTTTTGAAAACTGAAAAGCCGTGTACAGTGCCAAAGGTGTCCCAATGGAGGTTTGCTTTGCCCCTTGCCTGACACATGAGTTTCCTCAACAACTGTTCATTCACAGCCTAAAATTCTCAAGTAAAATGAAACCATGTTGCACAAACGAATGTTTTGGCTGGGTTTGTTGGGCTTGCTGCTTTTAGGCGGCGTGGGACTTTACTTGCTGTACCCTCGCCTCATTTTGGCCGCTCACGAACGGTATCCCAACGCCGTGCCAGATCAGCTGCTTTACTTAGTCGCTACACCTTTGCCAACCGCATTACCTGCGCCAACTTTGGCGGTGAACCGTGATCAGTTAGCGGTAATCGGTGATCAGTTAGCGCAGCTTCAACCAACGGCAACGGCCTCACCTACCTCAACCTTGGTGCCAACTCTCACGCCCCAATCTCTACTCTCCGATCTCCAATTTCCCACACCAGAACCGACAGCTACCAATACACCTTTGCCGCCAACCCCCACGCCGCTGCCAACGGCCGTTCGCCTACAAAACATCACCATCATCCCCCAAAAATTTAACAACTGCGGCCCTGCCAACCTCACCATCACCCTGGGGTATCACGGCGTCGAGGTGGATCAGCTAGACGTGGGCGGGGCGATCAAGCCCAACTACGACGACCGCAACGTCAGCCCGTGGGAGCTGGTAGATTATGTCAACATAGAGACGCCCATGCAGGCCCGATTTTTCGTAGGCGGCAGCCTGGAATTGCTCAAACAGTTCATTGCTGCGGGCTACCCGGTCATTGTGGAAAAAGGGCTGTATCCCAACGCCTGGGAAGGCTGGATGGGACATTATCTGACCGTGATTGGCTACGACGATGCCAGTGAAGAGTTCATCAGCCTGGACACCTTTTTGGGGCCGTGGGACAGTAGCGGGCGGCGCGACAGCTACGAAACGGTGGATGAATTTTGGCAAATGTTTAACCACACCTTCATTCTGGTTTACCCACCAGAAGATGAGGCGGAGATTTTGGCGCTTTTGCCACCAGAACTGAGCGATCCGGTGACGATGTGGCAGGCAACGGCCGTTTCCAACCAACAACTCACCACCACCCAACCCGACAATCCCTACATCTGGTTCAACCTGGGCAGCAGCCTCACCCACCTGGCCCAACTCACCAACGATAAATCGCTTTACAGCAGCGCCGCCGCCGCCTTCGACCAGGCGCGCACCATTGGCTTGCCGTGGCGCATGTTGTGGTACCAATTTGAACCGTACGAAGCATATTTGGGGAACGGCCGTACCGCCGACGTTTTTGACCTTTCCGACGCCATCCTCTCCAACGAAGGCGGCCAAAACGTAGAAGAAACCTACCTCTACCGCAGCTACGCCTACACAGCTCTGGGCGATGAAGTAAATGCGAATGCAGCCCTGGCCACTGCCTTGGAGCTAAATCCGAATTTGGCAACGGCCGTTGATCAAAATTGATTGGACACAGATAAACACAAGTTTTCACTGATTTATTTTGACCTGTGGAAACCAGTGAAAATCAGTGTCCTATCTAATTTTCGTTAAAAAATCGGGTAACGCGCTCCATGAACAGCGCATCCGCTTCGCCACGAAAAGTGTGGGGCGTGGCGTAATAGGTGTGGCATTCCACCGGCTTTTGCAGCGCCCGCAGCCGCTCGCACAAATCCTGGCTCCACGCTATCGGCACCGTCTCATCCCCCTGGCTGTGGTGAATGCTAATTGACGTGTTAATCCGGTCCAGAAAGAAAATCGGGGAGATTTTGCCTAGCTGGAAATCGCTGGCAGCCAGCTCAAACGGGCCAGTTTGCCCACCAGACCAGATTTGGATTTGTTCATAATTTTGCCGTTCGTCGCCGCTCATCGCCCCGTACAGAACGGCCGCTTGCAAATACGCCTCATTGTTTACCGCCAGCACCCGCAAAACAACACCGCCGCCCATGCTGTGCCCCCACAAATGAATGCTGTCCTCATCCGCCCGGCGCAGGTAGCCCAGCGGGTCCTGGCTCTGTTCCCGAATGATGGCAATGAGATTCAGCACGTCAATGGCGTAGCCAATTCGGTACGGATTTGGCCCCTCGTCCGATGGCGGATAGTTGCGGAAATTGGGATGGATGACAAAGTAGCCCGCCTCTGCCAGCGCATCGGCGTAGCGGCGGGTGTAGGCGATGGTGTCGTAATCCGCTGGATCAACGTAGCCATGCAGCACCAAGGCCACCGGAAAATTGTTCCCCTCGTTGGGCACATTCATAAAGCCATAAATCGTCAGCCCGTCGCTGGGGTAGCTGATGAGGTAGCGGGTGAACGTCGCATTTTCTTCCAGTGTGTCGATGATGTCCAACTTACCGCCGCCGTAGCTGCGTGCGGTCAGGGCGTCGATTGTCAAATCAGCATACGGGTCTGGCGTGGGGGTTGGTGGAGGTAGGGTTGGTGTGGGGGGGATGTTGGTCGGCGGGAGCGCGGTTACCGTTGGTGAAGGCAGTGTCGTTGTTAGTTGGGTAGGCTGTGGCAGCGGGCTGGGTTCCGGTTCAGATTGTGGCTGGGGCACAAAGGTGGGTGGCTGTAAGTCGGCTGGATTTGCAGGTTTTGGGCCACAAGCTACAAGCCACACAAACACAAGCAAGAGGATGCCGTACGGCCGTTTTCTCCAAATTACCATGCGCCGAGTGTAGCAAAAATTAGTACGGCCGTCCTTCATGATTTTCTTAATGAGCTTTGATACACTGTTGAACATGCGCCTTTTAATTGTTGAAGACGAACCCACCATCGCCAATTTTATCCGGCAGGGGCTTTCCGAAGCCGGGTACGCTGTGGACGTCGCCTGCAATGGTGAAGAAGGGCTGGATTACTCTCTGGCCGCCGAGTACGACGTGCTCATTTTGGACATCATGCTGCCCAAGCTGGACGGCATTCAGCTGCTGCGCCGCCTGCGCCGCGAGGGACACAAAACGCCCTGCCTCATGCTCACCGCCCGCGACACGGTAGATAGTCGCGTCGAAGGGCTGGACGCAGGCGCAGACGATTATCTGGTGAAACCATTTGCCTTCCCGGAACTGTTGGCCCGCGTGCGCGCCCTGCTGCGCCGCCCGCCGCTGCAAACAGGCACCATCCTGCAAATGGCTGATTTGCAGATGGATACCGCCCGGCATCTTGTGGAACGAAACGGCCGTCTCATCGAACTTAGCCCACGTGAATATGCCGTCCTGGAATACCTCATGCGCCACCCTAACCAGGTACTTAGCCGCACCCAAATTGGCGAGCACGTCTGGAATTTTGACTTCTACAACGAGTCAAACGTGGTGGACGTGTACGTGGGCTACCTGCGGCGCAAAATTGACCAGCCGGGCGAGGCATCGCTCATCCACACCGTGCGCGGCGTGGGCTACTGTTTGCGAGATGAGGGTTAGCTTGTGGTAAAACGGCCGTTTGCTCCCACCATCCGCACCCGACTTACCCTTTGGTATTTGGCTGTTTTAGGCCTCATTTTGCTGCTGTTTACTGGATTTTTGTACTTGCAGCTCCGGCGCGATTTGTACAACCAGGTAGACACGGCGCTGGAGTTAGCTGCCACCCAGGCTCAGGAGAGCATTGTACTGGAAGACGGCCGTTACACCCTGCAAGCTACCGCCAACAACCAGGACCTCACCCGCCGTCTTAAAGAAGAATATTCCATCAGCCTGCTGAACGGCAATGGTGACCTGCTGGCCCAGCTCACCAACGATCCAGAAATTCCCGTCCTGCCGCCAGACAAGGCTGGTTCCTTCACCTTCACCCGTGAGCCAGACATGTGGCGCGTTTACAGCTTGCCCATCACCCTACCCGGCAACAATGAAATGGGCTGGTTGCAGGTTTCTCAAGAGCTAGAACCGGTTGCAGACACCCTGGGCACGTTTGGCAAGCAAATTTTGTGGGGGCTGCCGCTGGCGCTGCTGCTGGCGGGCATCGGCGGCTACTTTTTGGCAGGCCGCGCCCTGCGCCCCATCGATCGCATTACGCAGACGGCTCAGGCCATTAGCGGGCAAGATTTGGGAAAAAGGATTCAGCATCAAGGCCCAGCGGATGAAATCGGCCGTTTAGCCCAAACGTTTGACGCGATGCTGGACCGACTGGAAGCGGCTTTCCGACGCGAACAACAGTTTACGGGAGATGCTGCCCACGAGCTACGCACGCCGCTCACGGCGCTTAAAGGCCAATTGGAAGTCACTCTCAGCCGCCCGCGCCTGGCCGAAGAGTACAAAAGCACTCTGGAAGCAATGTCACAGCAGGTGGAACGGCTCATTCACCTCAGCAGCAACCTGCTCTACCTGAGCCGTTTGGAGCAGGATCAGCAGCGATTTTCTACAGAAACCATCATGGTTGCTGACTTTTTTAACGCGCTTTTGGACCAGATACGGCCGTTGGCCCAAGAAAAATCTATCGAAATCAGCACCAACCTCCCCACCGATTTGCAATTTTGTGGCCAGATGGATTTGCTCATTCGGTTGTTCCTTAACTTGCTCGACAACGCGATCAAGTACACGCCAACCGGCGGCAGCATTGCTCTCAAGGCCGCCAAAGAGGATCAAAACATCCACACCACCCTGCACAACAGTGGCCAGCCCATCTCGCCAGAACATTTACCCCACCTGTTCAACCGCTTTTACCGCGCCGAATCAGATCGTGCGCGCAGCTTTGCTGGCAGCCAAAGTGGTACTGGTCTTGGGCTGGCCATCGCTCAGGAGATCGCCAAAATTCACCACGGGGAAATCAGCGTCACCAGCGAGCCTGAACGGGGCACGACGTTTACGGTGATTTTGCCAGAAACGGCCGTATCTCACCCTTCTTAAACATCCTTCATCAATCTCTTAATTTGCCCCGCTAAACTGAAAGAAAATCGGTTCATACAAGGAGCGTAAAATGAAACAAACAAACTGGATGAGTAGACGAACCATCTTTGCCCTGCTCGCTACTGGTATTTTGCTGGGCGGCGTGCTGATTGGCGTCTTTATGAACGCCCCACGCAACGCCAGCGCCCAAAGCGGCCAGCTCACCCCAAATGAAGCCAAAGCTGTGGCCGAAGAAGCCAGCCCTGGTGCTACGGCCACAGACGTAACGCTAGAGCGTGAAGGCAGCCAGGACGTATACGAAGTGCAGCTAGACAATGGCATGGAGGTAGAAATTGATGCCGCCACGGGCGAAATCCTGGAAACCGAGCTATCCGATGATGGCGATGACGGTAACGATGGCCCCGACTCAGCCAATGAAGTTGATGATGATTAGCCAATTTCGCCCAGCCTGATTTTGGAAACGGCCGTTCTGCGTAAGAACGGCCGTTTTTTGATCCCACAACCCAAATTAAGAAACATCCACACCAACGCCTCATTAATTTCTTAATCCGTGCCCTTACCCTGAATGCAATTATCTAGCCCAATTTAGGAGGTCCCGATGAAGAATTTCACCTTACTTTTAGCACTGTTGGGAACGGCCGTTGCCTGCACCAGTACCAGCCAGGCCACAGTCGTCCCCACCCAAGCGCCCCAAACCGACAACAGCGCAGACGCCTACACCGTTGAAATCAACCCGGATGACTTTGTGGCCACCGTGGATAATCCATACTTCCCACGCATTCCCGGCACGCGCTACGTTTACGAAGGGATGACTGCCGACGGCCTGGAGCGCGTTGAAATCGAAATCTTACACGAAACTCGCGAAGTTATGGGCATTCAGGCCACCATCATGCACGATGTAGTCTATCTTGACGGCGAGCTGGTTGAAGAAACGTATGATTGGTTTGCCCAGGACAAAAATGGCAACGTCTGGTACCTGGGTGAAGATGTCGATAATTACGAAGACGGCGTGCTAAAAGACCATGATGGAGCCTGGGAAGCAGGCGTGGATGGAGCGCTGCCCGGTATCGTGATGTTTGCCAATCCGGCAAACCGCATTGGCGAAACAATGCGCCAGGAATATTACGCAGGACAGGCCGAAGACCAGGCTGACATTCTCAGCGCCACCGAACAAATCACCGTGCCTATTGGCAGCTTCAACAACGTCGTACAAACCTACGACTACACGCCGCTCGATCCCGAAGCGCAGGAGCACAAGTTTTACGCCGCAGGCATTGGTGAAATTCGTACCGTGGATTTGCTCACTAACGAGGAATTTGTACTCATCGAATATACGCCAGCTAACTAAACACCCCCCACTTTTTAGACCGTCAGCTTGCTGGCGGTTTTTTTATTTACCTCTTGACACAAATGCAAAAACTAATTATATTAGTCTTCAAGATTAATAAGATTAGTTTTCAAGAATGAGGTTTGTCATGCACCAAAAATTACAGAAGATGCCCCACCTGTTATTGCGGCTAGAAGGAACGGCCGTACTCATCACCGCGTTTTTCCTGTACGCCCAAAATGGGTTTAGCTGGTGGCAGTTTGCCCTCCTGCTGCTAGCGCCTGATCTGGCTGCGCTCGGTTATTTGCACAGCAAAGAGGTTGGCAGCCTATGCTACAACATCGCCCATACCTACATTTTGCCACTGTCGCTGGGCCTGCTGGCCATGCTGCTAAACTTTGAGCCAGGCTGGCAGTTAGCACTCATCTGGCTTGCACACATCGGCATGGACCGAATGGTCGGTTACGGCCTAAAATACCCAGATGGCTTCAAAATCACCCACTTCAACAAAGTCTAAAGGGAATTGCTATGCCTTACCCAAGTCAAGTCAATCGAGAAACAATTGTGGCCCAGGCCTGGCAGCTCATCGAGGCAGAAGGTGCGGACAATTTATCACTGAGCAAACTGGCCGAGCAATTGGGGATTAAAGCACCGTCACTCTACCGACACGTGGGCAGCAAAGCAGGCCTGCTGCAAGCCATCAACCTGTACACTTCACAAGCGCTTGTCGCCAGGCTCAACGAGTCGGCCGTCCTGGCTATCGGTGACCCAAACACGCAAATTGCAGCCATCATGCACAGCTATCGCGAATTTGCTCTGACTCATCCGCACACTTACGTGCTGGCCTTTACCAACCATGACGATACGCTGCGCCCGGATGAAGATGTGCTGGAACAGTTGGCATTGCCTTTGCAGCAGTTAATAACGGCCGTTTCCGGCCCAGAAAAATCGCTAGCAGCTTTACGGGGTGCAATGGCGTTGGCACACGGCTTTGTAATGTTGGAGCTTCAAGGACAGCTGCGGCGTGGCGGGGATTTGGCGGCTGATTTTAGTACGGCCGTACACGCCTACTTAAATGGGTGGTAAAGAAAAACGACCGTCACAATGTGACGGCCGTATCAGGACTCCCAAGCAGAGGTGGTTTATAAAATTAGTTCGCTGAGAAAGGAGCAATCGATTTAGCGGGCGCTTGAACCGATTCTACACACTCAGAATAGCATTCATCCAAACCGTCTCGCTGGCTCAAACGAGAAGATAAGGCACAAGCCGATACAACCAAAGCAGAGGCTACAAATGATAAAGCGGTAAAGGTAATGATGATGGTCATGTTGTACTCCGGTCTCTTATCTCGACTTCGACAATTCACTTTCTAAAAGCTCTCACTGAAATTTTTCTGTAAGATTATTCGTAAGAATGATGAAAGTGTAATGTTTTCACCAAGGGAAGTCACTAGTACATAGAGTGCAGTACCATAGTTTTTTTAGGGGGTGGCCGTAACAACAACCGGAGCAGATAATAAGATGCTGCCATCGGGAACGGCCGTACCTCCCACTTCCACAGGTAAACGCTCACCCGTGCTGGCGTCGTACAGCCCCAAAGCCAGTTGGTACTGCCCCGCTGGCACCCCCCACAGCTCTAAACTTTCAACATCCTCAATCTCCTGCCCCGCCTGCCATTGCGTCGTGGCACATTGCCAGTTGCATGGAACCACGTCCAACTGGCGCACCAGCGCGCCCGTTTCATTCAGCACATGCACAAACAACTTTAGCTCCTGCCGGGGAGCCGACTGCGCCAACCAGTGCAGCGACAAATGAAGCTGGCTGCCTTTAAACCAGTAGCGAACGTCCTGCAAGGCGATGGCGCTGCCCAACTGCGCATTGACGGGCACCCCCACCAGACGGCGTTCCCCGGTGGTATCCACCAAAAGTGACTCCCGCAGGAGAACATCTTCTACACCACCGCAACGCAGCGCCAGCGGATAGCTGCCCGCAGCCAGCTCGCCGGGCAGCGGCAGCGCCAGTTGCAGTTGCGCCAAATCTCCTACCTGCCAACTGGCTGCCGGATCAATGAGAACTGTTGGGGAGGAGACGGCCGTTTCCTGCCCCAACAGCAATTCACACGACGCCCCCACCCCGGCTAGGTTTTGTAATTGAGCAAGGAGGTGGAGGGAAACGGCCGTATCCGTCAAACCCACCTCCGCTTCCAACAAATCAACCTCGTCTGTCAACGGGCGCGGCTGCTGAAACTGCCACGGCCGCGGCTGCGCCAGATCATACACCGCCTGCGCCTCATCTTTGAAGATGGGAATCAGCGGCAACTGTGCCTCAAAAGCAGCAAAATGTTCGGGTTTGGTATACGCCAGATGCATCAAAAAATAGCGCACGCCCGTGCTTTCTAGCTGTCGCAGCGCCGGGCCAATCGCTGGAATTGGTTCCTTGAAGGTGGTAAACAACTCCGGTTGCATCGCATTCGGAATATCATCGGCCGGGTACAGCCGGTGCAAAATCGGCTCTTGGCTGATAAAAGCGTACGTCGCCTCGGTGTAGCGAGAAAAATGCCCCTCCACCGCCGGATGGCCGTGCAGCGTCTGGTAATACAGCAGCAGCTTGGCCAGATCGTACCCCATCGGCACGTTCACCACGCCAGCCTCTGGCTCAATTTCGGCAAATTCCGCCAGGTAGGGCGAGCTAACTGGCAGCTCCCACATCGGCAGCGGCGCGGGCAAATAATCGAGCAGCAGCACCAGCCCAATCAGCGGCAGCAGCCAGCGCCATTGCCGCTGCTGCCACAGCCAGGAAACCGCCAGTCCCACCAGCACCGCCATCGAAACCACCAGCAGCAAGTTAAATCGCTCCGGCGTGCGAATGGCGGAAATAGGAAAAATAGATTTGATCAGGTTGTAGGGCAATTGAATGGATTCGTAGACGGTACCATTAAAGCGAAGCTGGCTGCCAGCAGCCAACACCAGCCAGACCAGCCCGCTCCACAGCCAAAAGCGCGCCTCGCGCCACTGCTTCCACAGCGCCAGCAGGCAAAGCAGCAGCACCCCCACGCCGATGTATGGCATAAACGCCTGATTTACCCGAAAGTTTTGGTAAATGGGCACCATCGCCTCGCCCCACAGCGGCTGGTAGGTGGGCGGCACCACATATGCCACTAGATCGGTTTGCTTGATGATGCTTTCGTCTACTTCTGCGGCCGTTCCCACCAGGGCGCTCAAATTGTTGAGGATGGGCCAGACAACGGGCAGGCTCAGCACAAAAAAGGCAACACCCATCAGCAGCAGTTGGCGGCCCGTTTGCAACCAGGCAATTGGGCGATTGGTCCAAACCCACCACAGCAGGTAAACGGCCGTCCACAACCCCAAAAACACTGCCTGCTGAATCCCCGTCCAAAACGAGAGCGACAGAAAAACACCCGCCAGCGCCGCGTTGCCCCACCCCGGCTGACGCAGGCTGCGCCACAAAAAGAGGATATAAAACGGCCACCATTGAATGGTGCCCAAATGCATATGAGCCAGGTATTGGGTGAGATGGTACGGGGCAAAGGCAAAGACAAATCCAGCCACAAAGGCAGCGACTGGCTGCTTCGCCAATTCCCGAACCAGCAAAAACATGCCCCAAGCGCTGAGCCACAAGCCCCACAGCCAAACTAGGTTAAACGCTGCCACCGGGCCAGCCAGTGGCTCCAGCAGCCAGACCAGCAGCGAGCTAAGCAGCGAGTGGGAATGCGCCAGCAAGGATGTGCCTTGCGGGAAAAAGATCATCTCGGTAGAAAACCAGCTGTGCCCCTCGGCAATGGCCCGGCCAATCCACCAGTTGTTCCAGTAATAAATCCAGTTGTCGATGTTGTTACCAATGAGCCGATCTTGCAGGTGAAAGATAGCGGGGCAGGTGAGCAAGAGCACCAAAATGAGGTAAGCCAGGGCGGCGTAAACGGCCGTTCCCCTTGAAGTTTTTTTCAGATTAGTCCACATAGTTTGGATTGATTATGTATTCCCACCAATTGTTAGCAAAACCACGAGTTCGCCCGCCCACATGCGGCAAATGTCCCAGCCACCACAAATGGTGCTGGCGAATGTCGCCGTTGCCCCACTCGCGGCAGTTTACTGGCTGCGGCTCCCCGCTGAGGTCTGGGAAGTTGAGCCAGGTATGGCAGCGGCTGGGCACGGTACGGCCGTTGCCCCAATCGTAATCGCGCGTGCTGTTGGGCGCAAAATGCACGTTGCCACACTCCGCCTGCCCCGGATGCTTCTGGTCGTAGCGGATAAACTTTTCCCACAAATTCGCCTCCCCCCGCTGGCGACGATACACATGGCTCATGATCGATTCGGCGCGATGGCCCAAATTTTCCAGCATCTCCCCCGGTCCGCGCTCAAAGCTAAAGCCCATGATGACAAAACGGCGCTGCGCGGCTGGCTCGATGAGCGACGGCGCGTTGCACCAAAACGCATCCTTGCCCACCATGCGCGATTCAA
This sequence comes from Ardenticatenaceae bacterium, assembly GCA_020634455.1. Taxonomy (GTDB): domain Bacteria; phylum Chloroflexota; class Anaerolineae; order Promineifilales; family Promineifilaceae; genus Leptofilum. Next base: position 1,893,254 of record JACKBQ010000002.1, read on the forward strand.
AATAACCCGCATACGGAAAAGCCATCAGCCACACCTCATCAACCGTGCCGGCGTTAATTTTGGGGATGATGTTGAAGTTGTGCAGGATACGGCCGTAATCCACCCCATCCGGCTCATGAAAGCCCGTGCGCGTCGTAAAGCGATGCATGTACGATTCCGCATCGTAAACAAAACCGTCTTGCTTCACCGGGAAGCCATCCACCTCGATGCGCTCCGCAATTTCGTAATGGACGTAGCCGTGGCTGGCCGCGTTCACATCGTAAATGTACTGCGCCACCAGCTCATCCGGGTTTTGCCAGCGCATCACCTCGTGCAGCTTCCGCCCGCCATAAGACGGCACGTGCGGATTGTGGATCACCAGCAGCACCTTCGGCTGTATGGGCGGCACAGCGGGTTGAGGGGATTTGGTTTGAGACGGCCGTATCCAGCCAAATAATCTTTGCAACATCTTGGGTAATTGAGTAATTGGTAATTGGGTAATTTGGCGATCTAATTACTGAATTACCCAATTACTTCCTTTTAATCTTCTGGTCGCTCACCTGCCGAAGCCATTTTCACCAACTTCGGATCAAAGCGGGCCATCTTTTCCACCAAATCTGCCTGCGCCGCCATCACTTCGTGGATGTCCTTGTAGGCCATCGGCACCTCATCCAGCCCGGCAGACAGCAGCGTCACGTCCCGCTCCCGCAGGAACTTCTTCACCTCCGACCAGGTGAACGATTTGATCGCCTGCTTGCGGCTCATGCGCCGCCCCGCGCCGTGCGCCGCAGAACTCAGCGCCGCCTCATTCCCCTTGCCGCGCACCACAAAGCCCGGCGCACCCATCGAGCCAGGGATAATGCCTAACACGCCTTCACCCGCAGGCGTCGCGCCTTTGCGATGCACAATGGCCGTTTCGCCATCGTGCTGCTCTTTCCAGGCGAAGTTGTGATGATTTTCGATGTCTAGCAGCACCTTGGCGCTAAGCGCTTTGACCACGTGCTGGTGAATGCAGGCGTGATTGGCGGCGGCGTACTGGCCCATCAGCTGCATGGCGGCCCAATATTCCCGCCCGGCGTCGCTGTCCAAATCCAGCCAGGCCAGGTGACGCAGCTCTTTGGGCAGTTCAGGATGCAGCTCCATCGCCAGCTTGCTGTAATGGTCGGCCACCGTCGCCCCGGAGCCGCGACTTCCGCTGTGGCTCAGCAGCGCCAAATATTCGCCCGTGGGCAAGCCGAGTTGGTCATTCAAAATAGTGAGTATGCCAAATTCCACAAAATGGTTGCCGCTGCCGCTAGTGCCGAGCTGCTCCCACGCTTTGTCACGCAGGCGTTGGGTAACGGCCGTTACCCCCCAATCCATCTCCATCACCGGATGATCGCGCCGTTCCCCCTTGCGGAAATTGGCCCCGATGCCAAAGCGCGTCTCGTACTCGATGGCGTTGGCCAGCCGCTTCTGCTCGCCGCGCAAGGTGTGCGGCGGTAGGTTCAGTACGCTCAGCTTCATGCGGCAGGCGATGTCCACGCCCACCGCGTAGGGGATGACGGCGTTGCGCACCGCCAACACCCCGCCGATGGGTAAGCCGTAGCCCAGGTGGGCGTCGGGCATCAGCGCCCCGCGCACGGAGACGGGCAGCTGGGCCGCGTTTTTCATCTGGTTCACGGAGTTTTCGTCGAGGTCATCGCCCCAAATCTGGAAAGGGGCCGGTTCTTTGCGGGGCTTGAAGTGCGGCTGCTCCCGTTCGTGCTGCAAAATGGCAGCGGCTAGTTTATCGAACAGTTCATCTTGTAGGTAATCGGTGGGATTTTCGACAACGGCCGTTATCAAATCAGGAATATCTCGCTTGGCAATCCCAAAGGCGCGGGCTTCGCGAACGGCCGTACCCGCCAGCCGCATCGCTTCCCCCTGTGGCACTCCCAATCGGGCAAATTTTCGTGCATTCATGGCTTACACAATCCTTTCTCTCAACTTCTCCGCCACAATTGTAACAGAAACAAAAAAAGGCCGAACTGAAATTAATCAGTTCGGCCAATTTGTTATTTTCATCACAGATTGCGCAAATTTACCAGATTTTTTATCTTTTGAATCTGCCAAATCTGTGATTTACACGCGAACGATGTGGGGCAGAATCACCGGGCGGGATTGGGTTTGGCGGTAGAAGAAGTTTTCCAGCGTTTGGCGAATGGTATCGTCGTGGGAACGGCCGTTTTGCTTCAACGCCCGCTTCAAATTCCGCTTCGCCTCATCCATCAACGCCTGCGACGCATCCATGCGCAAAAAGCCCCGGCTGATAAGCTGGACTTCGCCCGCCAGTTGGCGCTTTTTGTTCAGCGGCACATACACCAGCACAAAGCCATCCTGCGACAGCCGTTCGCGGTCACGCAGCACCAGATCGCCAATTTCGCCAATGAGCGAGCCATCCACGTACACATCGTTGGCCGGAACCGTTTCGTCCAGCCAGGCTGCCTGACCATCGCTGACCCAAGTGGAGCCATTTTCCAGAATGAAAATGTTTTCAGCCACCACGCCGCTCTTTTGGGCGAGCTGCGCGTGCAGATGCTGATGGCGCGTTTCGCCATGCACCGGGATGAAAAAGCGCGGCTGCACCGTTTCCAGCATGATGCGCATATCTTCGCGGTTGCCGTGCCCGGAAACGTGTACCGTCGCCAGCGGCCCGTACACCACGTTCGCCCCTCGGCTAAACAGATTGTTCAGCATGCGGCCCACATCTTCCTCGTTGCCGGGGATGGTGCCGCCAGACACAATAATCGTGTCGCCGCTGTGGACTTCCACCTCGCGGTGTTCGCCTTTGGCCATGCGGTTCAGCGCCGAGCGGGGTTCGCCCTGGGAACCGGTAGAGAGAATGACCAGCTTCTCCTGTGGCACGTTGGCGGTAATGTCTACCAGCAGCTTCTTTGGAATTTTGAGATAGCCCAACTCGCGGGCCAATTCCACATTTTGCTTCAGGCTTCGCCCGGTGAGCGCCACTTTACGGCCGTATTTATCCGCCAGGTTAATCACTTCCTGCAAACGGGCCAACACAGAGGAGAAAGTGGCGATGATGATGCGACGGCCGTTTGCCTCAGCAAACAGTGCATCCAGCGCATCCGTTACCAGCTGCTCCGTCGGCGTACGACCGGGGCGGTCCGCATTGGTGCTGTCCGCCAGCAAGGCCAGCACGCCGTTGGGCGTGAGCGCTTTCAGCCGCTTAAGGTCGGTGGTGCGGCCGCCAGCGGGTGTTTCGTCCAGCTTGTAGTCGCCAGTGTGGACCACTGCGCCGACGGGTGTGTCAATCACCAACCCTACCGAAGCGGGGATGGAGTGGGCCACGGCAAACGGACTTACCCGGAACGGGCCGAGGTGAACGGTTTGCTTGTCGTCAATTTTCTCCAGCGTCACCTGCTCGCGAAGGCCCGCTTCTTCCAGCTTGCCAGCCACCATGCCCAGCGTGAGGTCGGTGCCGTAAACGGGCACATTCACCTGCTTGAGTAGGTACGGCAGGCCGCCGATGTGGTCCATGTGGCCGTGTGTCAGCACGATGCCGCGCAAAATCTCTTTGTTTTCGATGACGTATTGGAAATCTGGCAAAACGAGGTCAATGCCGTACAAATCGCTTTCGGGGAACATCACCCCGCAATCTACAATAATCATGTTACGGCCGTATTCCACTACTGTCATGTTCTTACCAATTTCCCCCAGGCCGCCCAAGGGAATAATCTTCAAATTTTTACTCATAAAACGTTTCTAACTGGTTCCTTTGCTGCGCCGGTAGTCAGGTGCAGCGTCTAAAATGGTTTCTTCTTAAATAGCCACAAGTTTTTCTTTACGTGTGGGTTTAAGAAGGTTTAAATGGTTTTTCGAAATAAGTACGAGCCAAAACGGCCGTACCGAAAATTTATTTTGTCAATCCAGCAGCACCTGTGCCACCGACCAGCACAAACGTACAGGCACGGCAAACCGTTGCAGATGGGTGTTCCTAAACTGTGTCTAACTAGGGCAATTGGCTCAAAAAGGAGTTTAACAGCACAAAAGTTGGAATCAGGCAGGTATAGCAAAAAAAATTCTTACTTATTAATCACGGTGGTTAGAATAGCATAATTGAACAAGAAAGTCATTAAATTGGGAAATTTCTCATAATGGGGTGTGGGTGAGCAACAAAAACGACCTGCCCACAGGACAGGTCGCCGAACTGTTTATTGAAATTTGAAGGGTGAATTGCATTTAATGGTTGTATAAACGGCCGTCTCCCTCTTGATCCACCCAAACACACGGATCTTCCATGTGGGTGCATTGGTAACCGGCTGAACATTTGCGGTCCAATACGCGATACTCCTCGCCGCCCTTGTTCATCAGCCCGACGGGGTAAACGCGCTTCTCAAACAACTCGACCTCGCCATTGACAAACTTGCAATTTTTGGTGCCCAATTTAATCCATTCTGCCTGTGCCATCGGTTCACTTCCTTTTCCATTTTTAAAACTGATGCAATCTTGGGGGCAGTGTAAAAAAAACGGCCGTTCCTCAAAAGTGAAGAACGGCACGCACACGATCGATAAATGTCACAGAGACTGAATTACACTTGCAGGTAAATTTTCCACGCTTCGGGGATGCTGCCAGAGGCCACTAGATAATCCACGCGGGGCGTTTTGGGCTCCCACAGCAGATGCATCCCTGCTTCGTGGGGCAGTCGGCTGCCTTTGCGGTTATTGCAGGAGGAGCAGGCACAGGCGGTATTGGTCCAGGTATTACGGCCGTTTCGGCTCTTGGGCACAATGTGATCCACCGAAAAATCCGTGTGGCGCAAAATACGGCCGCCTTGCCGACTGCCGGGCATCACACCACAGTAAATGCAGGTGAAATCATCCCGCCGCATCACTGCCCGACGGCTCCAGGAAGCGCCTCGCTTGGGCACATTCACATATCGCCGCAGCCGTAAGACAGTCGGAATTTCCAACGTTGAAGCGGTGCTAGAGAGCGCTACCATCTCTTCCGTAGCCGCATCTACCACTTCGCGCAACAACAAAGACAACGCCCGCCGTTTTGGAATCACTGCCAGGGGTTCGTAGCTTGCATTCAAGAGCAGGACTGCAACCATGTTCTTCTCCTTGCAACTGACCAATCCCAACGGATTGACCATGCCCGTTAAACCTGTGACAAACTTTTTAACCTGCTAATTGGCTAAATTTTTCACAAACTTCAGCCAAATTCCGGCGCATTTTACCATAAAGTGTCAAAAAAGCGGTCAATTATTTGTTAAAATTGGCAACAAAAAAGTGTGGCACGCTGGCAGCGCACCACACTTTTGCAAAACAACCGAATTTGAAGATGATCATTGGCCGTTCGCAACCTTCTAACAAAGGTTATGCTTCTTGGCCTCTTACTTAAAAATCAAACAAGCGGCTGCCAATTGTTGGCAAACAACGCAAATTTTTCCTGCTCTTTTGATTCAAATTTTGCCAATTGATTCGGCAAAATGACCACATCTACGCCGTAGGAGTCTGCGTATTGGGATATGGTTTCATCATTGTAGCCAACGGCCGTATCAATGGTAAGCGCCACCTCGCCAAACCGCTGGGCATGAGCCCGAAAGCCACGTAATGCTGAAAACAACAGCTCGCGGTCGTAAGTATTGTTTTCACACACTACCAAAAGCACCAAGTCCATCTTGATTTTGGCTGCAAAATCCAACACCGAAGTCACGACCATGTCGGTTAAATACTCGTATTGGATGGGAAGCAGGATGCTTTGTACAACAGATGGGTAGCTACGTGGCCTCTGCCAGGAGGCTGTAGTAACTGGCAAATAATGCCAGGCAGATTCCGTAGATGTCGTAGGGGTAAACGATCGTATCATTACAGGCACCTCCCTAGTTAGATTTACAATATGCTATACTGAACTCAATGTGAATCGTGATGCGCTCTGCGAATTATATCTTCCGTAACCATGGCCCCGGCGGGCCATCAACTGCAAAAGTTAACCTTACAGGAAATCTTACAGTATCGTTAAGTCTAATCAATTCCACCCACTGGCACAAGGGTCATAGGCATTGCGTACTATCGTCTCTTTTTTTAATAAGAAATAGCTATTAATCTTTCTATTCACACGAGGAGAAAATGATGGGAAACGAATCAGATGCACCAGAAACGGCCGTATCCCCCACAAAATCCATTCTGCGTAAGGATGGCAAACTCAAATCAGAATTTTACGACAAAGAGTTGTCCCGCCTGCAAGAAGAGCTGATCAAGCTGCAATATTGGGTACAGGAAAAAGGGCTGCGTGTGGTAATTTTGTTTGAAGGACGGGATGCCGCTGGTAAAGGTGGCGTCATCAAGCGCATTACCGAACAGATGAACCCCCGCATTGCCCGCATTGTGGCCCTGGGCACCCCCAGCGACCGCGAGAAAACACAGTGGTGGTTCCAACGGTACGTGGCCCAACTGCCCGCCGCTGGCGAAATTGTGCTCTTCGACCGCAGCTGGTACAACCGCGCCCTCGTCGAGCGCGTCATGGGCTTTTGCACCGATTTGCAATACCAGGAATTCTTGCGCTCCTGCCCCCAATTCGAGCGGATGCTGGTGCGATCCGGCATCATTGTCCTCAAATATTGGTTCTCTGTCAGCGATGAAGAACAGGAACGCCGCTTCCAATCCCGCCTCACCAGCCCCGTCAAACGGTGGAAGCTCAGCCCGATGGATATCGAATCGCGCAACCGCTGGGTGGAATACTCCCGCGCCAAAGACAGCATGTTCGACCATACGGACATCAAGCAGTGCCCCTGGTTTGTGGTGCCCTCCGACGACAAAAAACGGGCCCGGCTCAACTGCATCAGCCACATCCTCAGCAGCATTGAATATGAAGACATCACCCCAGAGCAAATTGCGCTGCCGCCGCGCCAGCGAGAGTCCGGCTACATCCGCCCGCCGATGAATGAGCAGACCTTTGTGCCAGATTTGTACCCCACGCTGGCAACAGATTAACGGTCAAAATCAGCAATTTTCAGGTGTGGAGGTTTTGGCATGACGCGGAAGCGCATTTTGTACGGACTGTTGGCCTTGGTGGGCATTTGTGCGGTAACGGCCGTTGCCATCTACTTCTACGCCCGCCAACAGATCAACTTTGCCGGTGGGCGCGGCGATGCCCAGATAGCCGACATCTCCCTGCCCGATGGCTTTGCTATTCAGGTTTTTGCTGAAGGGCTGCGCGGGCCGCGCTTCATGGCTGTGGGGCCAGATAGCGTACTGTACGTCGCCGACCGGGGCAACGACCGTATCGTCGCCCTGCCAGACGCCAACGGCGACGGCCAGGCCGACGAAATCCGCGTGGTGGCCGAGGGATTGAACAACCCGCACAACCTGATTTTCCATGAAGGCAGCTGGTACGTGGCGGTAACAGAAGGCGTGGTGCGCCTGAATGACAGCGACGGCGACGGCGTGGCTGAAAGCTTTACCACGCTGCTGGATACCTTTCTGCCGCCCGGCCAGCACAGTAGCCGCACCATCGCCTTTTTGCCAGACGGCCGTCTGCTCATCTCCGCCGGTTCTACCTGCAACGTTTGCGAAGAAGAAGACCCGCGCCGCGCCGCCATCACCGTCTATGACAGCCCCGTTGGGCAAGACCAGCTCACCGGGGAGCAAATTTACGCCAGCGGGCTGCGCAACGCCGTCGGGCTGACCATTCATCCAGAAACCGGGCAACTGTGGGTCACCAACAACGGCCGTGATCTGCTGGGCGATGATCTGCCACCAGAAACCGTCTACAGCGTGACAGAAGGCGGCGATTACGGCTGGCCATCCTGCCACAGCGGCACTGTGGTAGACCCCGAATTTGGTTTTGACGGCGCGTGTGCGGTTGCCGGGAAGCCCGTGGTGACCATCCAGGCCCACTCAGCGCCTTTGGGGCTTACCTTTTACACAGGCGACGCTTTTCCCGCCGAGTACCAGGGCGACCTGTTTGTGGCGCTGCACGGGTCGTGGAACCGCAGCGTGCCCACAGGGTACAAAATTGTGCGTGTACCGCTGGACGGCAGCATAGCCACAGGTCCTGTTGAAGATTTTGCCACAGGCTGGTTAAATGAAGCAGATTACTCGTCAAACGGCCGTCCCGTGGGCGTCACGGTGGGTGCAGATGGCGCACTTTACGTCAGCGACGACAAAGGCGGCTACATTTACCGAATCTATGCGGAGCCTTGAGACCGATGTCAATCATAACCACACTCGTACTCATTCTCATGTTTTTCACCCCCACCGTTTCTGTGATGGCCGTGATGCTGCAATCTACGAACGGCCGTCAGCGCAGCCCAGCCATTATCGGGATGATGATTTTGTTTGCCATCGGCATTCACCTGCTGGGGGCGCGGGGACTCATAAATACATTTCTAACCATCAACAGCAGCAGCGCCCTCATCGCCACGATCATTTCCACAATCGTGGCCTTGCTATTGGGCGTGGCGCTGGGGTTGCTGGTGCAAGACTTTCGCAAAAACAAGCCGTAATTTTCAGGTGTGCAGCAAAAACTCGTTGCCATCGGGGTCTACGAAGCGAGCTTCCTGGTCTCCCTCACCTTCGCCGTAGGGATGCTGGATCAGATCCAGCGTGAAGGGCACGCCGCGCGCTTTTAGCTCATGGTAAGTCGCTTCAATGTCATCGGCAGTGAAAACCACACCGCTCACGCCACCAATGCGCGGGTCTTGCGGATCGTTGGGGGCGTAGAGGGCTATCGTGGTCGCGTGTTTATCCCTCCGCGCAGCTTCAGGCACAAGCCACACCAGACGGTCCACGCCGTCATCAAACGTTGATAGTTCAACAAAGCCCAGCTTATTGACATAAAACGCCAACGAGCGGTCTAAATCGGCGACAAAAAGGGTGATCATTTGCAGATGAGAAATCATGCCAGCCTCTCCTTTTGCGAACATGACGCAGAACAGCGATAATTCTAACCGATTTATCCAACTTTTTAGGTTGCGCTCAGACTTTTGAAGTTTATTTGCCTAAAATTGGTGTGATTCGGCACAAAATTCAAAAGTCCTCAAAGAGGGAACGGCTACATTTTTAGGCAAATTTTTGTAATTTTCGGGAGAAAAGCGAATGCGAATCGCCATTTATTCGGACGTTCATGGCAATCTTACCGCGCTGCAAACGGTTTTGGCCGACATTAAAAAACAGGCCCCAGACCTGATCGCTTTTGCCGGGGATTTATGCGTGATGGGAGCGCGGCCCAAAGCGTGCCTGGAGCTAGCGCGGGCGGAAACGGATATTTTTGTGTACGGCAACACCGATGAAGCCATCCACACGCCGCCGCAAATGCCGGAGGATGTGACAGAGGGGCAAAGGCGACACTGGGAATCCTTTTTGGCAACGGCCGTTTGGACGCGTGAGCAGCTAGGCGCAGAAAACATGGCCTGGTTAGAACGTCTGCCGTTTAGCCACCGGATTGGGGTAACGGCCGTTTCCAGCGACGATCTGCTCATCACCCACGCCAATCCGCTCGACGTGAACCAGATGATTGTGCCCACAGATGCATTTCAGGAAGACGTTTTGGGTGAAGTGAAATGGCCGAATAGTGAGTGGGAGATACGGCCGTTGCTGGAAACCACCACCGCTGGCATCATCGCCTTTGGCCACCTACACGTGCCCAACGTACGCCGCTGGGAAAACAAGATTCTGGCCAACATCAGCTCCGTCAACCTGCCCAGCGACGGCGACAGCCGGGCCAAATACGGCCTGCTCACCTGGCACAAGGGAGAAGGCTGGACGGTTGAAAAGCGGTTGGTGGCTTACAATCTCCATCAAGAGCGAGAACTCATCTCCTTCATAAAACCGCCAAACTGGCAGTTGCTGCTGCAACGTATGCCTGGATAATATGTGTACCTTACAAAAACCAATTTTTTTCAAACAGAAAGGAGCGTGGTGAGATGAAAATACGAATCGCATTGCTTATCAGTTTGTTTGGTTTATTGGTAACGGGAAGCGTATTCGCTGCGGGATATGCCTGGCGCGATCATGCTGCCCCTTACAACTTCTTGTTTGGCAACCATATCGACACCCATCAACAAAGTAAAGTTTTGCGCAATGGGCAACTGAACGGCTTTCTGTACATTGTTTACACAGGTGAAGAAATGGACGGCGTGCCAGCAGCCATGCACGGTGACTGCACCATGCAACCCGAAGCCTGCGCAGTCGGGTGGATGCTGCAAGGCGTCCCCGTACAGGCAACATTATTAGATAAACCAGAAGGAGATCATCCTCAATGGTGTATCAATAAGCAAGATATGCCCCGGCAAAGAGGATACTCTCACTTTCATTGGCTGGGTGCGCCAGAACATGCAGGCGATTTACAAATTGGCGAAGTGTACGATGGCTACTTACTTAAGCTGACGGCACGCGCTACTTTTTTCTTTGAACATCACGGTGGTTTCCTGGTCACGCCGGGTATCGACACCGAAACCCACGCCAACGTGGTGACCAATTGTGAAGGATAACACCTAGCTGGATGAAGCCATTTCTTAAATGGGCAGGGAATAAATACAAAATCGTGGAGCGCATCAAAGCGCTGTTGCCGTCTGGGCAGCGATTGGTGGAGCCGTTTGTTGGCTCTGGGGCATTGTTCCTCAACACGGAGTATCCCCGCTACCTGCTCACCGATGCCAATGCCGATCTGATCACCCTCTACCAGCATTTACAGGTGGAGGGTGAAACCTTTATTGAGTACTGCCGCCCGCTGTTCACCCCCGAAAACAATGACAAAGATCGGTACTACGCCCTGCGGGACGAGTTCAACAGCACCGACGATTCGCGGCGCAAGTCGGCCATCTTTTTGTACATGAACAAACACGGCTACAACGGGCTGTGCCGCTACAACATGCAGGGCGGGTTTAATGTGCCATTTGGTCGATATAAACGGCCGTACTTCCCCGAAAAAGAAATGCTGTACTTCCATCAAAAATCACAAAACGCGATTTTCCAACATGCCGACTTTCGCGTTACGATGGAATCTTGTGCCATGGGGGACGTTGTTTACTGCGACCCTCCGTATGTACCACTTTCTAATACCGCTAATTTCACGAGCTATAGTTCAGGCGGCTTTGGCTGGGAAGAACAAAAAATGTTGGCAACTCTGGCTCAATCACTCTCAGCACGCGGAATTCCAGTCTTGGTATCCAATCATAATACCGATTTCGTTCAGGATATTTATTCAGTTGCATCGATTACTGAATTTGATGTTCAAAGATATATCAGTTGCGACGGGGAAAATCGATCAAAAGCTGCAGAATTATTGGCATTATTTTCCTAATTTTTGGAGGAGTCATTGGCAAAAAAACAAGGTGGTTTAGCAAATAGTTCAGGAAATACGCTTGAAAGAATGGTCATTGCAACTTTCGAAAGTAAAGGCTTTGAGGTCGAAATGTATCGTAAATGGCTCAAGAAACCGGAGAAGTACGGCAAGGAATTACTTCTGCGCAATGTGCCTTACGAAACCATTTATGGCCATAATGGCAACACAGAATTTTTAATCATATCACAAGCCTACAATCTTGAAATTCGTATTGAATGCAAATGGCAGCAATCATCCGGCAGTGTCGATGAAAAATTTCCTTACCTCTATTTAAACTGCATTGAAAAAATGCCTGAACCCACAATTATCATCATCGTTGATGGTGGTGGTGCAAAACCCGGCGCGGTTGAATGGCTCAAATCGGCCGCGAATAGCAGTAGGTATTGGAAAGACGATAAACCCCAAAAAGAAATTCTTGTGATGGATCTTACAAGTTTCATCAGTTGGGCAAACAATACTTTTCGCTAAAAACTTACTCCGATTGCAAAACCTGACAAGTTTGGTTTGAACACCTACTACTCCAAATCCACAATGCCGCGCCGGAGGGCGGTGAGCACCGCCTGGGTGCGATCGTTGGCGTGGAGCTTCCCCAAAATCTGGCTGATATTATTTTTCACCGTACCGATGGCTAAAAAGAGCGCCTCGGCAATCTCCTGGTTGGTTTTGCCCTGAGCCATCAGGCGCAGAATGGAAAGCTCCCGCTCGCTGAGCTGCTCCAGCACCGGATCGTCTGGCTGCGTTTTGGTCGTATGTTGGTCCAGGCGGCTGAATTCAGCCAAAATTTTGCCCGCAATTTTGGGATCGAGGTGGTTGTTGCCTGCGTGGGTTTGGCGTACGGCCGTTACAATCTCATCCCCCGTCGCATCCTTCAGCAGATACCCACTGGCTCCCGCTCGCACCGCGTCAAAAACCCATTCGTCCGTGTCGAAAGTGGTCAGCACGATGATTTTGGCTTGCGGCAGCGCCGCGCCAATGCGCCGCGTGGCATGAATACCGTTCAGCTTCGGCATCTGCAAATCCATCAGGATCACGTCTGGCTGGGTGGCGGTGGCCTGCGCCACGGCATCTTCGCCATCCACGGCCAGCCCCACCACCTCAATACCCTCGGCGTAGCGAAAAATGGTGTTCAGCCCCTTGCGCACCACCTCCTGGTCGTCGCAAATGAGCAGCGAAATTGTGTCTGTCATGATTGCCCCACTTTGCTGCGCAGCGTCAGGGTTGTACCCTGCCCCGGTGCGCTTTGCACTGCAAATTCAGCCTTGATGAGTTCCGCTCGTTCGCGCATGCCCATCAGACCAAAACGGCCGTTTCCCCACATCGCATCCACCGCAAAACCGATGCCATCATCCTCTACCCGCAGCGTCAGCCAGCCATCGGCATGAGCCAGTTCCAGCAAAATCTGGCTGGCCTGGGCATGTTTTTCCGCATTTACCAACGCCTCCTCCACGATGCGGTACACCGCCTGAGCCACGTCCACCGGCAGCAGCGGCAGCTCATCCACCTGGCAGCGAATCGGCAAATTGGCGCGGTCTTCGATCGCCTGGGCGCGCTGGCGCACCGCCTCCGCCAGGCCCAGCTCCTCCAGCGGCGACGCCCGCAGCGCAGTGATGGCGCGTCGCGCTTCGCCCAATCCATCCCGAATTTGGCTTTGGGCCGTCAGCAATTCTTCTGCGGCGGCGTCCGGGTCATGCTTGAGCAGGGTGCTGATCGCCTGGAGGGTTACGGCCGTTGCCGACAACGAATGGGCCAGGGTGTCATGCAGTTCCCGCGCCAGCCGGTTGCGCTCCCGGCTGATGGCCAGCTGCTCCATCATCGCCGCCTGTGCCGCCAGCTGCTGGTTGGCCGCCGCCAACGCCTCGTTGCTTTCGCGCTGCGCCGTTGCCAGCGTCACGGTGATGTAGGCCAGAATTAACGTTGTGCCCAGCAGCACAAAGCCGCGCACGGCGTAAAACCCCCACAGCAGCGCCTCGGCAGGCATCAGGAAGGGGGTGACGGTGTAGAGCAGCCCGGCCAGCCCCAAACTGAGCCAGAATCCGCGACGGCCGTAATGCCAGCTCGCCAGCACCACCGGGACGGCCACAAACAGCTGCGTGAGGGCAAAAATTTCGTTCACCACGTGCACCGACCAGCCAATTTCTACAAATCGAGGCGACAAAAACAGATCATCGAAGGGCACCCTGGAAGCGTAAATGAGGTCAATGTGGGGGGAGATGATGCCCCAGGCGAGGGCGGCTATCAGCCAACGGTTGCGGTTTTGTTTAGGCCAGGGGAGCAACAGCAAAAAGAGAAGTACGGCCGTTGCCAGCACCATCCACCAGCGATCCAACACGTAATCGTAGAGCAGCCAGTAGCCCAGGGCAATGCCCACCACCCCGCCCAAAAACTTGAGGGCGACGGCAACCATAAAGGTAGTGATAAGCAGGGGTGGCGGTTGGCGTTCCATGCCAAAATTATACAACGACCCGCCCCAAACCCACGCGGCGATCTTCATGCGGGCTCAGTTTGGATGGAAACGGCCGTTTTCTTCTGATCAGCCCGCACGCCATTGAGGAAAAAGTTACCACAATACCAGCCAACTGCACCGCCAACGCCCACCCAGACGATGGGCGAAAGCAAACTGTAAAATTCATGCGGCACCAACGAAATCAACAGCCCAGCGATTGTCCAGGTGAAGAACCAGATGGAAACCGCCAACTCATCCAAATGTGTCCAGGCAATCAGCACACCGAGCACTGTCCCTACAAGGGCTCCACAAAAAGCGCCAGCAAAAAGCCCCACAAACCCGTAAATCATCATCTGCCAAAACCAATCCGATTCGGTGAGGAGACGGCCGTTCAGCAGCGCCTCCGCAAAAATGGACAGTGCCAATCCGCTGGCACCGCCCACACTCCCAGCCAACAAACCAGTTAGCTTGCCCCACCAGAAGCTGCGCTTAAGCGACATAGTTAGGCTCCTTGTGTAGATCGCTTTGCCTCGGTTACGGCCTCGGTTGGTCCAGAATCTGTCTGCTTGCGCTTGTTTTTGCCGCGCATTTTGGCAAAGTTGAAAATGTTGAAGAAGTGCATCGCACCCAGCACTAGCAGCACCACGCCAATTTTGATGCTGATGTACTCAATCGCGTCCACCGTTGTCGTCGGCTTGGCTCCGTAGCTCAGGTACATGGACACAAAACCGATGTTCACCAGATAAAAACCAACCAGCAGCAGATGGTTTACCGCGTCGGCCATCGTTTCGTTGCCGCCAAACGCATCAATGACAAAAATACGGCCGTTGCGAAACAACGTTTGTGCCACCCAGACGGTAATCCCCAGGCTCAGGGCAATGTAAACAAGGTAGGTAATCGTGACAATATTCATAAACGCCTCCAAATTTTGATTATTCAGCAAGTTACCTACAGGATGCCAAAGTTAAGGTATGATTCGTAGTGTCCTGGGTCACGCAGGCAGGTGACGCAGGTCATTGTGAGGAGAAGGTTATGACACAACATCCAGACGCCATGAAGTGGAACGGCCGTTACCAAACCGACGGCCATTATCGCCAACAAGGCCGCGCCAGCCAGCTGCTACAACAGTTTGCCCACCTGCTGCCCAAAGATGGCGTCGTGCTGGATGCGGCAGCGGGCGTGGGGGTGAACGCGCTGTTTGTGGCTCAGTTGGGGATTCACGTGGTGGCGCTGGATATTTCTGAGGTGGGGCTGCGGCTGCTAATGCAAAAGGCCAAAGAACTGGGCGTTGGGGTGGAAACGGCCGTTTTCGACCTCACCACCCCTCATTTCCCCCAAAACTGTGTGGACGCCATCCTCAACTTCCGCTTTTTGGAGCGAGCGGCCTTCCCCGCCTACCGGCAGGCGCTGCGCCCCGGCGGACTGCTCTTCTTCGAGACGTTTGTCCACACCGACTCCGGCGACGTACCCAGCTACTTTTTGGCACCCGGCGAGCTACACCACGCCTTTGCTGATTTTGAGATTGTGCATTCGGTGGAAACGGCCGTGCGCGGCCATCGCTCTGGCAACATGCGCCCTGTCGCCCAACTCATCGCCAGAAAGCCAGGAGATTGGAGACTAGAGACTGGAGACTGCACTAATCTCTAATCTCCAGTCTCCAATCTCCCCTGCCCTAAATCAAGCCCATCTCTTTGGCTTTGAGGGCGGCCTGGGTGCGGTCGCGGACTGCCAGTTTGCCCAGGATGTTGGTGACGTGGTTTTTCACCGTCCCTTCGGTGATAAAAAGCTGGTTGGCGATTTCCCGATTGCTGGCTCCAGTAGCCAGCACCCCCAAAATTTCCAGCTCCCGGTCTGAGAGAGGTTCAACGAGGTCTTGCTGCGGAACGGCCGTTTTCCCAGGCCCACTCATCCGCGAAAACTCAGCCACCACTTTGGCCGCCACCGACGGCTGCAAAAACGATTCCCCCCGCGCCGCCGCCCGAATCGCCTCCACCAGCTTGGCCGAGGGCACGTCCTTCAACAAATAACCCACCGCCCCAGCCCGCAGGCCATCAAAAATGTAGTCGTCATCGTCAAAGGTAGTGAGCACAATAACCCGACTGTTGGGGGACGATTCGCTAATCTGGCGGGTTGCGGCGACGCCGTTGAGCACCGGCATTCGCAAATCCATCAGCACCACGTCCGGGGCAAGTTTGCCCACTGCATCAATTGCTTCCTGACCGTTGCTGGCTTCGCCCACTACCTGCAAATCGTCATGCACAGAGAGCAGGGTGTGCAGCCCCTCGCGGAACAGTGCCTGATCATCAACAAGCAAAATTCGAATTGACATCTATCCTCCCTACTTTTCTTTTGCCAATTGCGGCGCTTCCTTCATGACGAAAATACCCCAATCCGCATTATGCGTCTACCTGGAGCATCGTTACAGGGAACCAGAGGGTAAATGTGTTGCCTTCCTGAGCATGGCTTTGCACCGTCACACGGCCGTTATGCAATTCCATAATTTTCCAGACCAAACTCAGCCCCACTCCCAAACCGGGCGTATTCCCCTGGGAAACGGCCGTTCCCCGATAAAACCGCTCAAAAATCTTTTCCTGCTCAACCAAAGAAAGACCCTGGCCACTGTTTACCACAGAAAGGGTCACCCACTGCTGCTCATCATGGTCAACAGCATCAATTTGAATAGAAATTTTCCCGCCTTCATCCGAATAAGCAACCGCATTTTTAAGGAGCTCTTTGATAACCTTCTGCACCAAACTGCGCTGCCCATAAATCCGTGGCAGCGGCTCTTCTGGTTGGGCAACCCGCACCTGAAGCTGGCGCGTTTCGATCGTAGACGCCATCTCACCCAGCGCCGAGGCAATAAAGACGTCCAGCGGCAGCTCCTGTTCATAAGCCATCCCTTGAATGCTGTCCAAACTGGCCAGTTCCACCACACCCTGGGCCAATGTTTCCAGGCGCTCCGTCTGAATCTTGAGAATATCTTGATATTGCCGCCCTTTTTCTGCAATCGGCATTTGCTCCAACAACATCAAGTACAGTTTAAGATTGGTAATGGGCGTACGCAGTTCATGGGAAATGCTAGCAATAAACTGATCGCGGGAAGTTTGCACCGTCTGGAGAATTCGCTCCACTTTTTCTTTTTCTGCCTGGATTTCGGCCGTACGCGCTTGCACCATAGATTCCAGTTGGCTGTTCAAAATTCGCAGCGAATCTTCAGCCATTTTTTGCTCAGTAATGTCATGAAGCACAATTAAACGGCCGCTTGGCCGCCGTCGCCAATCCGATAAAAATGAAAGCTGCACATCATAAATGTGCGGCACAAAATCATCTGTCGAAAGGTTCACCTCCCAACGGCGTTCCCCCACAACTGCTAAACAGGCTCGCAGTGGATGTTTTTCTGCCAAAACCGTCTGGATTTTTACACCAAGCAGGTGTTCCCTCTTCCGGCGCAAAATCGAACTCGCCGCTGCGTTTAAATCCACCAACCGATCGTTGATGTCTAAAACGATCCAGGCATCCTCCGTCATTTCCACTAATTTGCTACGCGCAACTGGCATTAAATCCAGCAGACGGTAACGATACAGGCCTACCGCAATCACCATCCCCGACAAAGTAAATGTAACTGGCGCAATATCTATACTGCCCACCCTACGCAAAAATAATACATAAACAATATCTCCTAGCCAGGGAATCAATATACCTACCAGAAAATAGCCAATCTGCCGACGATAAAAAGTTGTAGTGGTGATATAAGTGCGGATAAGCAAAACGAAGGTTGCAGCGATAAGCATGTAGCCATAAACAATATTAAGCCAATAGCCAATTCCGGGGGTTGAAATAAATTGTGAATGCCCGTTTATTTCCTCTACAGTTGCAGAAGTGTAAAATAAACCATGCCATAAATTCGTCCACACGAGCAGCAAAACAATAAGCGGCACCACAAAAAGCAATGCCACTGAACGCCGGGAAACCCATTGATTTTGTTCGGTATACACCAGGGTAAAAAGCAACAAGGTCACTGGGATTGAAACGATGCCAACATACTCTAACTTTACCCAAAACCAGATCCAATCAAGCGTTGAGCTTAATAATTCAAAGCTATACGTGATGGCATACAGCGCTACAAACAGCGACATGAGAGCAAACAAGCTGCTTCCGGGGGAAGATTGGCGGTAGGTAAACAGAGCCAAACTACCAACGACCATCGCTGAAAGAAAGAGTGACAGCACAAATGGATGGATATTTTGGCTAATCATTGAAACGGGTGATTTTTCTCGGTGAACTTCTAAATGATAGATATGGAATTCGGCAAGCACCAGTATAACACAGTTGCTACTGGATTATTTAGCTGAAGACAGCAAAATATGGGCTTTTACCAAAAATTGTTTTTCTCACACAAAAACGCAAAGGTAGCACCTGGTATCTTTGCGTTCGCGTGATTTTTTCTGTGATTTGCTACTTTGGTAAAAGCGTAAAGCAAATGTCGCTACGGGCGCGTCATCATCGGTACAAACGTGTTATACACCACATCCCATAAATGAACTGTTACGGGTACGGCGTGACTGGTAGCCACGCCGTTGGAGGCAGTTTCAATTTTTAACGTCCCTGTATAAGCACCCAATGCCTGTCCGTTAAGCGCATAACCCAGTGGAACGGCCGTTTCCGCTTCAATATCTAACGTTCCAGTCAAAGGCACACTTACCGTCAAGGTAAGCGGCGAGGTGGTTTGCAAAGTCATGGTGTACACCAACGGCGCGGTGCCACTGTTCTTTAGCGTCACCGAAATGGTATCGGCGATGGGTTGCTGGGTGGGGGTGTAAACGGCCGTTACTGTCCCCGGCACCGCCACCAATTCCCCCACACCCGCACCCGCAGACTTCGGCATCACCGTGAGCGCCACCTCTGCCGGGCGATTGGCGATGGCGTAGTAGCGCATCTGCTCACATTGGTCAGTGATCCACGGAGCCACGTTAAAGTTCAAATTAAAGATGAACATGCCACCCAGCCACGGATAGTTTGTGGTGGCATATTCATACGCCCCAACCAGATTATCCGCCTGTTTTTGCTCGCTCACAATTTGCCAGACGCGGCCTGACCAACTGGGACTGCTCAAACAATCAGCAGGCGGCTCCACAATCCAGCCAAACTCGGTGGCAAAGATTTGCTTATCACCCAACCCGTTGGCCGTCAAAATATCGTAGATTTTCTCTACACCACGAAAGCAAAAGCCGTTGACGCAGTTTTGCGTCGGGTCGCTAGAAGCCACATCGGGCGTGGCGTCAAAATCGGCGCTATAGCCGTAGGGATGGTAGCCAAACACGTCGAAGCAGGGGCCGCCGTTGAGCGTTTGCATGGCGTCGAGCATCTCCTGCATGAAGATGCGCTCGTCCTGGAACAGGCCGTTGTGCCCGGCGTGGCCGTTCCACGTTTCGGGCACGCGCCCGGTGGGGGCTAGCCCGGCGGAAACGACAACTGCATCGGGGTCAGTGGCTTTGATACGGCCGTATGCCTCACACAGCAGCGCGGCATAATCGGCGGCATTGGGCGGCACACCCCAGCCATAAGACGCATCCAGGTTCGGCTCATTGCCAATTTCATACGCATCCACGAACCCTTTTTGCGACGCTGCCAAACTTTGCACACTGCTGCCAAAGCCATTCACGTCACTCATGTTGCTGGCGTTAGCCTCAACACGCAGCAGCACCTTCAGCGGCAATCGGCTGCCGGGGCCGCTAAACACCTTGATCCAGTTGAAGCCCATATCGTTCAATCGGGGCACATCCCATTCGGCGACGTTGGCTCCGTAGGCAAAGGGGGATACGGCCGTTGTTGGCGTAGAAACGCCTACACTGAGCGAAGTCGAAGTGGCCGCATCAGCCTGGCGCAAATTGTGCAGCAGCAAGATGGGCAAAATAAAAGACAGGGCAAAAACGAATAGTCGTCTGCCCTGTCGGAACAGTTTTTGGGTCTGTTTTGTGGCAATCATGCCCCGATAATAGGCAATGAAGCGGGGTCAGGCCATGAGAAATGAGTAAAAATTAATCAACGGCGTGCGCCTGCCAGCGGCACGGCTCTAGCTTAAATCGGTCAAAAACGGCCGTAAACGAGGAATCCAGCGGGCTGCACGCATACACCCCAAACCGGATTGGCTGGCTGGGTGGGGCGGGCGGATTTTGTTGGCCCATTACGGCCGTTGTTTCCCCCAACTGATGCAAATGAAAGATGCGCATCTGCCGAAACTCACTGCCGTCCAGCGACAATTCAATCAAAAAGTCCGGCCCGCGGCGGCTAAGCCGGTACCAAATTTCAGGCGGGGTTGCCACATCTGTGGTAGCCCAATCGGAGTAGCCCAAATTGGTCACCACGCTGCCCAGCCGCGAGAAATTGCTGTTTTCGTATTCAACAGAGGCTTTGAACCAGTTTTCGCTGTCCAGGTAAATGAGGAGGCCGCACTGGTCGAACAAATTTTTGTAAGCAAATGAAGCTCTGGCCGTGAAGGTAAAATTGTCGCTGCTTTCCAACAGCAGCGCGGGCGCGTTGTCGTTGCGGAAGCCGTAGTAGCTGCGCTGCCAAAAATCGGTGCCGGAATCGGTCACAATTTTGACCAGACCATCACCAACTTCAAACGACTTGGGTGGATATATCCAGTGAGCAGCGTTTAGATCAAATTTCATGGGTGGACTCCAAAATGGCGTGACGGCCGTTTATCCTTCCCACTACGGCAGCTTATCAGGCGGGACCGTGATGTTAATGAAGAATAGGAACCATTCGCCATCAACTTTTTCCAGAGTTGCCACAAATCTTCCTGAAAAATCATTTTCATAAGCGATAGTTCCAGTCACCTCAGCCACGGTTCCTTGAGCGACATCGGGGTCTGTGTTGGCAACGGCTTTAATATTGAGCCTGCCAACCGTCAAGCTTTGATAACCTTCAAAGAGGACATAGTTATTCCCGGCTAACAAAGCAGCCAGATCTGTTTTGGAAAATTGACGCTGTGCCCTGGGCGAAAAAAGTTCAAGGGCGGCATCAACATCTTCAGCCAGCATGTCACGCATAAAATCATCAAGCACAGCCTCAACTGGGGCCTTTTCTTCCGAAACTTTATTTAACCCCAAGGCAACAATTGCACCACCAATTGTCAAACAAGCACAAACGGCAACTACGGCAATGCCAAAAATTAGCTTAAGATTTCGCTTGGGTTTTTCGGGTTGTGCCGGAGGATTTGTAAAAACTTCGTAACTGCTATCTGATGGTTGGGGCTCCTCATTTGCCAACTGCTCTTGATTATCCATATCCCAGACCTTAACGCACGATTAGGCGTTTTTTGCTTAACAAATGGTTGATTAGCTGCAAGTTTTGTGAAGCGACTGCTCTTTCAGTGCGTATTTTGCAGGATTTCCGCCAAAAATCAATAGCGGCAGGGGGATTTTGCCTGTGGATTGAAATATCTCTTGGCAAAAGATTGGACCAATTTAGTTGCAGCATTTATAGACTGCCCTTGGCACAAATTGGTCCAATCTGCACAGGTTTTACAGGTTTAAGATACGGCCGTTTCTTCAATACGGTAGCTGCTGTTGATCTTGGTGCCGGAGCGGCGGAACATCTGGCTGGCGGAGCAGTAAATATCCTCAGACAACTCCACGGCGCGAGCCACGCGCTCTTCGTCCAAATTGTGGCCGCGCACGATGTAGGTGATGGTTGCTTCGGTGTACACTTTGGGATGCTCTTCGGCGCGCACACCAGAAATCTCTACCGAAAACTCATGCACGTCCTGGCGCATCTTCTGCAAAATGGAGATAACGTCCATCGCCGTGCAGCCAGCCACGCCCGCCAGCAAAAATTCCATCGGGCTGCCGCCGTGCGTACCAGATTTACTGTTCAGTTCAAATTCATACCCAGAGCCCAGCGTGCCGTGAAACTGCAATTCATCTCCGGACCAAACGACCTTGGCTGTTTTTTCATTGCTCATTTTTACTCTACCTTTGAAATCAAGTTCATTAAATCATCAATCATCAGGGTGCGATCCGCTTCGCTGAGTTCAGGGCCTTGCAGCAGACAGTCGCGGGCATAGGTGCGCATGAACTGCAAACGCGCATTATGTACGGCCGATCGTACGGCCGTTAACTGCTGAATAATCTCCTGGCACTCCCGATCGTCATCCAGCATCTTTTGCACACCCCGCACCTGCCCCTCAATGCGATTCAGGCGGGTTTGGAGTTCTTTTTTTACGGCCGTATTTGGAACTTTCATTTTTGTACTCCTGAAAAGCGGAACACAGAGGTGCCACAGAGTTTCACAGAGAAAAAGAAGAAATCTGTGTCATCTGCGAAATCTGTGGCCAAATTCTTGGCAAGCAAACTGCTTGCCTAGCAGCCGCTGGCTCAGGTAAACGGGCTGCTTGGCGGACGTGTCGCAATGGCCGGGGCGACGCTGCTGCCCCCGCCCCCAATCGCAATCGCCGACGACATGTGGCGGCGCGTATCGCCGCTGCCGCAGCTGGGGCACGCTTGTGGGTCACTCGACTGCGACATCCGCAGCTTCTTTTCAAACACCTGCCCACACTCACGGCAGGCAAAATCATACATTGGCATACTGAATCTACTCCCTTAAATATACTATGGGGGAGTATAGTATCTGCAAAAAATTTTGTCAATTATTTTTTGCCACAGAGAGCACAGAGATTTTAGAGATTTTTCTCTCTTTCCTCTGTGTCCTCTGTGGCCAATTAAGTTAGTTGGTGTTTGAGGATGCGGAACCAGCCGCGAATTTGGATACCTGCCAGGACAACGGCCGTTACCACCCAAGGATACTGCTGCCGGTAAAACTTGCGGTAGAAAATCTTCATCGCCCGCACCGATTCTTTAGCTACCTTCACCCGCGTTTCCTTCGGTGGTTTGGCAATGTCGGCCGATTCCTTGCGCAGGCCAGAGCTGGCTCCCTTGTAATGCAGCACTGCCACATGCGGGTAGTAGATAATCCGATAGCCTGCTTGCCGGATGCGATAGCAAAAATCAATGTCCTCGCCGTAGAAAAAGTAGGTTTCGTCCCAGCCGCCCAGCTCCTGGCACAGGGCCATCGGCATCAGCATGTACGATCCGGCAATGACGTCCACCGGATGCGTCTGGCTCATGTCGGCATAACTTTGGAAGTAGCCGTTGAAACGCGGATTGGCAGGGAACAGCTTGCTGAGGCCAGAAAAATGGCAGATGGCGTTCCACGGCGTAGGAAAACCGCGATGGTTGTCCGGGTCACGCTCGCCCGTGGGGTAGATGAGGCGCACCGTCAGCGCCCCCACGGTAGGATTGTCCAGCAAATATTTGACCGGTTCGGCCAGGGCGTTGGCGTCTACGCGGGTGTCGGAGTTGAGGAAGAGGATGGAACGGCCGTTTGCCACCCCTACCCCCAAATTATTCGCCGCCGAAAAGCCGCGATTCACCTCGCTGGCAATCAGCTGCACTGTGGGATATTTCTCGCGCACCATCGCCTGGCTGCCATCGCGGGAAGCGTTGTCTACCACAATCACCTCCAGCCCGCCATCTGGCGCTTGCGCCGCAAAAATGGACGCCAGGCAATCATCCAAAAGCTGGCGCGTGTTGTAGTTCACAATGACGATGGAGAGGGTGGGATTGGAGATTGGAGATTGGAGATTGGGCATGGCTGGCTAATAGCCAATTACTTAATTACCTAATTACTTAATTACGTTCCGTAATTGGGTAATTGGGTAATTGGGTAATTACAGGTGTCGCAAATATTGCTCCGGGTTGTTTAGAAATGAGCGGGTGACGGTGACGTGTTCTAGCGATTCGTATTCGACTGGTTGGGCAGGTGTGTAATCAAAGCTGAGCAGGGTGGCGTCGGGAAAAGCCATCAGGATGGGCGAATGCGTGGCGACGATAAACTGGCAATTCTGAGCCACCATCTCCTTCATCATGGAGAGCAGCGTCAGCTGGCGCATGGGCGAGAGCGGCGTCTCCGGCTCGTCCAGCAGGTACAGGCTGTTGGGCTGGAAGCGGGATTGAAACACCTCCAGAAAACTTTCGCCGTGGGAGTAGGTGCTGAGGTGACGGCCGTATCTGGACCGCAGCGCATTCAGTTCCGTCACATACGGCATCTTGGCCAGCCCCTTGGCATGGTCCGAACGCCCCACGTACGTTTTGTCCACCTGCTGAATCTCGGCCAGCAACTCCGCTTCCATCTGGCTGAGCCGCTTGATGTAGCCAAAAAAGTCCTCGGCCCGCAAAAAGAAGCCGCTGCGCGTTTTGATCGACCAGACGAGCCGCAATTTGTCCGCCAAACGGCGCACGGGAGCCAGGGTTTTGTCTTGGGCAATGTCCTCGCTGCCGACGGTGTAGGCGGAAACGGCCGTTGCCAACGCCTCGATCAAAGTTGACTTCCCCGACCCATTTTCACCCACCAAAAACGTCACCGGGCTGGTCAGCTCAATGCCCGTTTCGTGCTGCAAGGCGGGAATGTTGAACGGATAATTTTGCCGCTCGGCATCATCCAAGGAGTCCAAATTAAGGCGAATCGTGCGCAAATGAAGCATGGGGGTATTGTCCCACAAATTCAGGTTGCTATCCAATTTGGGAATAAAGGGAGTAAGCAAACTGTTTTATTGACGAGGAGAGCGCGTCCTCAGATGCGCGTTGCTCAAACCCGTTCGCATCTGAGGATGCTCACTCCTCGGTTTTAGGAGCAATTTTAGCTCAGGGGGAGCAGCACCTTGGCCAGTTCGCCTTCGGGGGGGTGGCCGTAGGCAAAGGAGAGCAGCTCGATGGGATGCACGGACGCTTGCCCGGTGGCGGCGGTGATTTGCCAGCGGCACGTCTCGCTGTCGCAGACGTTCACCGGGCCGCTAACCTCGTGGATGAACTCAAATAACGGCCGTCCCACATCCATCGCCACTTTATATTTTTCTTCTTTGTAGCCGTACGTCCCCGCCACGCCGCAGCAAGTTGCCTGGCTCTCCACAATTTCCAGCTCAGGAATCAGCTCCATCATTTCCACGCTGGGGCGACCGATTCGATGGGCTTTGAACTGGCAGGGCATGTGGTACGCCAGCCGCAGTGGGATCGGCCGTAGCCCGTCCGTTTTTAGCTCGCCAGCATCCAGCAGCATCGTCAAAAACTCGTTCAGATCGTAAGTGTTGGCCGCCAGCAGTTGCGCATCTTCCGTGAAGTAATCCAGCAGTTCCGGTGCTTCTTCCTTGAGTGTGAGCGTGCAGCTGGTGGAAGTGCCAACAATCACGTAACCCTGCTTCACATACCCCACCAACTTCTCAATGTTGCTGCCGTGGTAGGCGCGCGCCGCATCAAATTCGCCGTTGGAGAGCAGCGGCAGGCCGCAGCAATTTTGTTCCGGCACCAGCACCTCAAATCCGTTGGCTTCCAGCACCTGAACGGCCGCTTTCCCCACGCGTGGCTCAAAATATTCTGTTGAACAGCCGCGGAAGTAGACCACTTTGCGCGTCGCGTTGGCCGGGCCGCTGCGCTTTTTCAGCCAGTTGCTAAACCGCTCCCGCGAAAAAACAGGCATCGGCGCTTTGGTGGCAAAGCCAAACAGTTTATTGGCAAAAAACCGACCCACGCCACCGTGCAGCAAAAAGTTGGCCAAGGGCGCAACCGGTTGGCCCACTTTGCCCAGCAGTTCGGGCCGGGCAATCAAATTGTTGCGCAATTTGTTCCGGCTCGACTGTTTACCTTCTTCCACCATGTCACCACGGGCGCGGGCGTTGATTTCGGCGATTTTGACGCCGGTAGGGCAGGCCAGATTACAGGCGCGGCAGCCGCTGCAATAATCCACCGAGTAGTCGGGCGTTGCCTGCTTGGGCTGGCGAAAGCGTCCGGCCTGCGGCGCTTCGTATTTGGGTCCGGGGAATAGATCGGTAACGGCCGTTACCGGGCACGCCGTCACGCAGATGTTGCACTTGATGCAGTGGTCCAACGTCAACTCCACCGGTTCCGGCTTTTCAAATTCGATTGTGGTATTTGCTTCCCAAACGTTCCGCATCATCTTTTTTTCCATTTTTATGTGCGGTAGAGGCAGGTCTGAGACCTGCCCCTACTTGGCTAACATGTTTCCTACAGCGAACCCCGTCGCCAGGGCCACGCCTTCAAATGAGCGTTCGCGAATCACTTCGCTGTGGCTGAGCGTGGTGCCAGCGGCGTACACGTTCTGGTACACCGGCTCGCTGCCGCCGTTGAGCGGCTGGAACTGCTGGTCTACCTTCAGCCCGGCCCGGTAAACGGGGTGCCCTTGGGGGTCCATGAAATCTTGCTCAAACCAATCCTGGCGGCTGTTGGGCAGGGTGACGGGCAGGTCAAAAACCAGTTCCCGCGCGGTGCCATCCTGCCGGGTGACGATGCCGCCCCCCAAAATGCCTCCCGTGGCGACCACATATTTGCCAAAGCGATGCGGTTTGTTGCGGGCGGCGGCTTCGGTGAGAACGGCCGTTACCAACCTTCCCTCGCTTTCAATCCCCACACCTTCCAAACCATGATAAACCCGACCACCGGCTCGCTCAATCGCCTGCATCAAAATGGCGTGCAGCCGCATCCCCGGCAGCGACGGGGGCAGGCCAGGAATCTCAAACACGGGCACGCCCAGCTGCGCTTCCAAATCATTTTTGATGGCCAGCGACGGCTGCCGCCCCAAAATAGCAGGCAAGCCCACCCGCTTGGCCGCGCCCAGCTTAGGTTTAATCTGCCGCACCAGTTCGGCGCGGAAAGCGGCCTCTTCCATTTTGCTGCCGATAATGATTGGCGTGTTGAAGTTGCGCTGCGCCAGTTCGGGCAGATCGAGCATCAGGTGGCTGGCGTCTTGCCCCTGCTTCACCAAGTTTTCGGCGATGATGTTGGGGTAAAAATCCACCAGCTGCTTGATGCCCACAATCAGCATTGGGTCATCGCGGCGCAAATCGCCAGCAATCATCGTTTCCGGGGCGAGGCAGGTGGGGCGGAAGGTGCCCACGGCCGACGGCAGCAGCCAGTTTTTGTCCAGCGAGCCGTGCAATGGGTAGCCCGCCTCGGCACACAGCGTCTGAAAAGCAGTCAGCGCCGCCTCCACGCCAGCCACGCCCACCAGCGCGTACGGGTGCTGTGGCTGGTCGGCAATGAGCCTGGCCAGCGTCACGCCGGGAGATGCCACGGGTTCCGGATCGTCCACGGGGTAGTAACCCAGCACATCAATGCAGCCGCTGTGCCAGTGGGTGGCACCCCACCCCTTGCTGACCAATCGAACCTTTTTTTGCTGGGCGGCAAGCTGCCAAACGGCCGTTAACCCTGCCAACCCCGCACCAACAACCAACACATCATTTTGGGTACTCATGTCTTTGCGTCCGGGTTTTGCTCAATGGTGCCTTTCTCGTACATCGCTGGCCCCAGCCGCGACTTTTTCTCGCCGGGCAAATGGTCCGCATTGAGCACTGATAAATAGATTAGTTCGTCCAAACGTTCTTGCTTGAGCTGCGCGCCCCACAAAATCGGCAGCAAGCCCTTCCAGCGCTCCTGCAAAAAGTCGCGCAGGGCGACGTTGGCCTGTTCGATGGGCAGTTTGTGCAGCTGATGCCAAATGCCAATGGCGCGAAGCGTGCAAAAACCACCCTGGCACGGCCCCATGCCCAGTCGCACATCGCGGCGAATGTCGTCCAGCGTCTTCGCCTCACCTTCGTTGATTGAGCGCTCGATGTCGGCGCGGCTGGCCATTTCGCATTCGCAAATGAGCTGACCAAACGATTTTTCCTGCTCGGTGCGGGCTAGTCGAGCGCCCAGCGTGTGGTAGTGGGTGTTGTGCCCCGGCTCAAACGGATGGGGCAGCACCTCGTCGGCGGTGCGGCAGTCGCGCTGGGTGTTTAGCTTTTCGCAGACGCGATCGGCCGTTACCTGGGCCATCTGCCGGAAGGTGGTCCATTTTCCACCGGTGATGGTGATGAACCCTTGCAGGCCGTCGCGCGTTTCGTGATCCAGCAGGGTGTAGGCGCGGGTGACGTCGCGGGTGTCGGCTACTTTGGTTTCCTGGTACAACGGCCGTACCCCACCCCACGCCCGCAGCATCCGCATTTCAGAAAAGCCTGGCACCAGTTTGTCCGCTTCTTCCAGCATCAGCTTTACTTCCCACGGCTCGATGGCAAAATGCTCTGGATCAGGCACCCCTTCATCTGTCGTGCCAATCACAGAGACGGTATGAATCGGCACGATAATGTCGCCATCGGCGGGCATTTTGCAGCGGTTCACCACGGTGTTGATGATGCGGTAGCTCAGGGCCACCATCGTGCCCTTGCCCGCACGCACGTTCACCTCCACCCCGCCCGTGTGGGCAATCTTACCCGCCCACGCGCCGGAAGCGTTCACCACCATGTCGGCCACAATGGTGACGTCCTCATCCGTGACCAAATCGTGGCAAATGGCCCCGGTAATGCGGTCGCCCTCGCGGATAAGCGTTTTCATCTCGTGGTAAGTAAGGATTTGGGCACCGTACTGCCGGGCACCCTCTGCCACCACCTGCGTGGCCAAAAACGAATCGGCCGAGCCATCCGGCACGCGGAAGCAGCGGCTGATGTTGGGGTTTAGGTGTGGTTCTTCGCGCAGCATTTGGGCGATAGAAATTTCTTCGCACGGCACACCCGTATCGCGGCAGCCTTGCATAAATTTGTCGCCAAAGGCGGGGTCATCCCAGGGGGTAGAAACAAAAAAGCCGCTCGTGTCTTCGAGACAGTGCGGCATTATTTTGCGGAGGATGATATTTTCTTCGATACATTCGGTAGCGGCTTTGGGGTCTTTGACGACGTAACGGCCGCCGCTGTGCAGCAGGCCGTGGTAGCGTCCGGTGGTGCCGTGGGTCAGGTCCCGCTTTTCAACCAATATGGTCTTGAAACCTCGCTGTGCCAGGTCATAAACAACACCGGTACCTGTGGCTCCGCCGCCAATGACAAGGACTTCAGTCTCGATTTTGTGCATGGTGTTTCCTTCTTCGTACCTGTTCAACCTTGGGAGGGTGGTTCATTTTGAAGATCATGGGGAGATATTACGACAGGGGGAGTTTTTGTCAACTTGCAACGGTCAACGCGGGAGTGGGATGCGGATGTCATTCGTAGCTGCTCATGGGGCAGTGGCTAGTTTTCTTGTGAGAATTTTTCCTTATTGTAATGAAGCAAATTTAGGTTAGGAAACGGCCGTTCCACATTTTTGGTAAGCGTTCATTACAACTGAACGGTTACTGTTTTCGGGAGTTAGCTGAGCAAATATGCACACCCTTACTGGTTCCATTTTAGTTGTTGATGACAATGCAGTCATTTGCCAAATCATGAAATTGGCGCTCGAACAAAACAATCATCACGTCACCTTTGCCAGCAATGGAAAAGAAGCGCTGGAGTTAATGCAGGCCTACTTTTTTGATTTGGTTTTGCTCGATATTATGATGCCGGAAATGGATGGTTTTCAGGTTTTGGAATATATGGCCAAAGTGCCTGAGCTGGCCAAAATTCCAGTTCTTGTGGTCTCGGCCGACAGCCAGATTGACAGCGCCATTCGCTGTATTCAGCTGGGGGCTGAAGATTATCTGGTTAAACCACCCAATCAAACATTGCTGCGTACACGGGTCAATACCAGCTTGCGTAAAAAGTTCCTCCATGATCAAGAACAGGCTCATCAAGCAGAAATGGAGCGTTTGTACGAGACGGTGAAGGGGGCCAATGCAGCTAAAACTGAGTTCATCGGCATGGCTGCGCACGAGTTGCGGAACCCAATTGCGCAAATTGCCACAACAAATTATTTACTCAGCAAGATTGGGCCGCTCAATGAAAAGCAAATGGAGCTATTGGATAGAATCAACTTTAGCCTGGAACGAATGCAGGCGTTGATTGTGGACCTGGATGATATTTCTCGTTTGGAGACTGGGAATATTCGGGTAGAGATGGCCGAGCTAAATTTGGTTACACTGGTTCACAAGATGGTAGAAAGTTTTGCCGAGGACGTTTTCGATAAAAAGCATGAGCTGGTGGTGAATGTGCCCGAAGATTTGCCTTTGATTTGGGCAGATCGAGACCGGATGATTCAAGTTTTTACAAATTTGCTGGGTAATGCAATTAAATATACGCCAGACGGGGGCAAAATTACGATCAAGGCGGTTTATTTGCCGCAGCACCACACGGTTCATATTTCGGTAAAAGACACTGGTTTAGGCATTCAGGTAGAAGATCAAAAGCAAATTTTCTCCAGGTTTTTCCGCTCTGAAGATGCGATGGTGCAGGCACGACCGGGGACGGGGCTGGGGTTATACATTACAAAGTCGCTGGTGGAAATGCAGAACGGCCGTATCTGGTTCAACAGCAAGTATGGCGAAGGCACGGCATTTCATTTTACCATTTCTACCCGACCGCCTGATGATTACGAACAAATCAGAGGGATGGAAACGGCCGTTCCCACCTTCTGATTCATTTTTCTCCAAATGATAAACTGATGTTACGCAATCACACTGGAAAAAATTTCAAAAGTCTTCAAGGCCATTCGCTTTTCACCCAGAGAAACAAGAGTTTTGAAATCTACGCTGCGTAACATGAATTACAAAAACAGACGCCCAACTGCCACAAAAGCGGCCAACGCACCAAGTACAATATTGGGCACAAGCATCGGCATCTCACCGCGGCGAGTGTGTGTAATGGCAGCGCCAATCATGGTCAGCACCAGCCCAATGGCAGCAACCCCTGTTAGCACTGGCCAAATTTTTAACGCCAAGGGCAGAATGAGGCCAATCGCCCCTAAAACTTCCAGCAAACCAATTGTGCGCACCGCGTTTTGCGAAAAGTCTTCAACCCAGGCCATATTTTGTGCCAGCTTTTCTTTTGGCTGGGCCATTTTCATCCCTCCAGCCATCAAAAATGCGGCTGCCAACAAGCCCTGAACAATCCATAATGCAATATTCATCCCAATTTCTCCTTTTGATATAGCGTAAACGGACTCAAGTCCTTTTATCAAGATTACCAGACCGGTCTTCACGTGTCAAAAATAGCTTTGCGTGAAGCAAGCAGGGCAGTGGCTGTGATTTGCGCTATCATTATTGAAATTGCATTTTTGGAGAATCTTGTGACTGAATCAACCGATCAAAAAGCACGATCCGCCCACAGCCTTTCGAAAACGGAGCTGCGCGCCAGCCTGATTTTGCCGATTGTCATTACTGTTGTTATTTGGGGTGTGGGGTTGTTACTTTATCTAATTACGCCGGGGGAGTTTAATACGGCCGTTGCCCTCTTCATTAGCCTGGTGCTGTTTGCTTTTTTACTGTATTGGACGCGACAGGCAGAGGCACGATTGCGGATTACGGCCGTTGTCATCGCCGTCCCCGCGCTGGTGGGCATTAGCCTGGGCATGATTCGCGGCCGCGCCACCGACACGCTGCTGGGCGTAGGCGTCACCTTCCTGTTGCTGTTCCTCTACCGCACCTTCAACACCCCGATTTCCTACCGCGTCGCCTTCCGCCGCTTCCGCGCGGGCGACATGGAGACGGCGCTCGATTTGGTGGACAAAGCGATCGCCGCCCGCCCCGATTTTTGGGAATCTTACCAGCTTCGCGCTCTCATCTTTCTGACCCAGCTAGACTTTAGCCGCGCTGAGCGCAGCGCCAAAGAAGCGATTGCCCGCAAGCCCAACGCCCACCCCGTGTACAACACGTTGGGGCAGGTTTATCTGGCGGAAGCCAAGTTCGACAAAGCGGCAGAAAGCTTTGCCCAGGCGCTTAATCTGGAACCGGGCAACGGGCTGTACCGCTACCATCTTGGATTATGTCAATTTCGGCAGGAGGCGTACCGGGATGCGGCCGTTTCGTTTATGGAAGCGATCAGCAGTTCGCTGCGCTTTCTGGAGTATGAACTCCAGGCGCATTACTACCTGTGGCGCAGCCTGAAGGCGCTCAAGGAAACGGAGCAGGCCCAAACCGTGCATGAAAAGATGCAGGCGTTTGCCGAGGGGGTGCCGCTGGTGCAAGCCCAGCTCGCCGACCAGCCAGATTACCCGCACCTGCCCTACCTGCAAAAAGATGCCGAAGATTTAAGCCAACAGTTTGGGTAGCAAAAGTTTTCTCCACAAACGAGCAAAAGACCTAGAAAATGAGCTACGGCTAACTATTGTTCAGGATCAAAGAGCGTTAGGCCAGGGATGAAGCGGAAATCTTTGAGGTTCAGGGTGAACAGTTCAACCTTGTGGACTAAAGCCGTTGCCGCAATGAGTGCATCGGGAATACTGAGTTTGTGGCTGAGAGAGTAGGTTTCCATGAGCTGGAGGAATTGATTGGAAACGGCCGTATCCAACCCAAATCGGTGCAATGAGGACAAATGCCGCTGGATCATCTGCAATTCAGCCTTGTTTAAAGCACCAAAATACAGCTCCGCCTCGGTGATTACACTGATAGCCAGGTCATTTTTGCCCACATCGCGAAAAATCTGGCTGATTTGGGGATTGTTCTTGTAAAATTCGATGAGAATATTGGTATCGCAAAGAATCATGAGCGATGCGGCCACGCTTTTTGGCGGAGAGATTCTTGGGAAACGTCGCGATCAGACCAGATGCCAGCTACAGAAAAGAATGCTTCATCTTCCTGAATTTGTTCGTCTGCGTTTTCGGCCTGGCTGTCTGTGGCAATTGAGTCTACAAAGTCAAGCGCCCGCAAAAGGTCATAGAGCGCCTTCGCTTTGTCTTTATCTTTTACGCGAATAATGATTTCTTCCATCACAAAACCTCGTTTACGCAATCTAAATGAGTGGCGTGAGGCCATTATACAGCAACTTGGGAGCGTTTTTGCATGATGACTAATTTTTCGAACCATCGGCTAATCAACCGTTTGTTTTTCGTGCTGCTTGGGCTGACCGTTCTCGCCCTCACCTCCTGCCAAAGCAACAAACCTGCCACACCCACCCCTTTGGCGGCAGCCACCAGCCAACCGAGCCACACACCTACCCCGATGATTGTGGTGACGGAAACACCACGCAATGTTGAAACGGCCGTGCCCACCACCTTGCCCTCCCCAACCAACACCCAAACTCCCACACCGACGACACAGCCCACCCGCACACCCGGCCCACCGCCAACTAAAACGCCAATTCCGCTATCTTTCGATTCATATGGAATATCAAGCTGGTCTTTAAATGCTCAAGGTCAACTGGCATTGCTTAAAAACGGCAGTCTCCTAGTTGAAGTCCCTCCGATGTCAGGAATCTTCCACGAGGTAGATCAATCCGTCGTAAATGCGTTTTGGTCCCCCGATGGAGAAAAGATTTTTTATGCCGTACAGCCTGTCGTGGATGAGATATACGATTTTAAAATTTTTGAACTTCAATCTTTAGAAAGCTTTTCGATCAGCAACATCATTCATGATTTTCCAACATCCCCATATGGACAAGGCTCTCATTTCTTAGCATGGGAATCTGATAGTTCAGGTATCTTGTTTTTGAGGGAAAACAGCAGGGAAGAATCTCAATTAGGTGGTGAATTATATGCAGGAGAACTGTTTCTTCTTGATTTAGAGCAAAACAATTACACGCAACTAATGGAAATTTTTGAAATCTATAAGATCAAAATTCCCGTGGCAAATGAGAATACATTCTTTGCTTTCTTCCATTGCGGAGCGCCCTGTGAGTTTGTAGAGAAATTCGATTACAGTGGCCATGAAATATGGAGGATACCATTTCCCACAGGTGGTAGGGTAGTATTCTCAAAAAACGCCGATTTTGTAATCAATTACGGATGTGCAGATGGTTGTCCACTCGATGATCCAGTAAATATCAGCATTCAGCAATTTGATACACACACTGGTGAAGTATTGACCATTTGGCAAATCAATGAAAACGAACATTTTAACGGCCTGCAAATTCCTGAATTGTCACCAGATGAAAAATATCTTGGTTTTTACCTGGAAAACGACGATTTTTTCACCATCCTGCAAATTATTGACTTAACCGGCCGTTCCTACGGACAACGTCCTAACAGCGTTATCGTGGATTGGCGGCCTGGGGGTGGACCAGTGGTGCAAGAGAGAGTCGCTGTGGGGCAAACCCAGCTCCTGTACTGGCCGCTGGATGGCTCGGCGGTGCAGGTTTTTGCGGAACTGGGGTCAGTTGCGTTTGAGGCGGGGAAGTGGGATGAAGACGGCCGTTTCTTCATCTACAGCACCGTGGACGAGGCCAACAACCAAAGCCAGCTCACCCTCTGGCAGCCCGAAGCCAGCCAACCCACCTTGCTCACCACCGCCGAGGGCACAGACGGCTTCCAAAACTTTGCCTGGCTGCTGGATGGAACGGCCGTTTACTTCAATTTTGGTCGCACAGAATTGTGGAAATACGAGGTGGCCACCAACGCTTTGACCCTCATCGCCAGCACTGAGCCAAGTGAATAACTGAGTCTGCTAAATCAACTCACGCAAAGGCACAAAGCCGCAAAAATATCCAGAAAAAATCTGTGTAATCTGCGAAATCTGTGGATAAAAAATTTGGCACATCTTGTCTCAATTCAGAGGCTGTAGATTTCAAAAGTCTTGCGTTTCTGGTACTGACCAAGCTACTACCGAGGCTTTTGAAATCTTTGCGTCTACGGCATTTGGAAGGTGTCCGCGTCGTGGGGGGCGTGCGGGGAGGCGACACAGCCAGTGAATGTGAAAGCATACAACGCCAGCCCCCGCGCCTGGAAGATGAGGCGCAGCGTGTGGCTGGCAAAATCGTGGTTGTTGACCAGATTGAACATTCGGGGCCGATCCACACGTACAAAGCTACGGCCGTTTTCCTCAAACATCACATCGCTGCCAGCTATTTCCGGGGTGAGGTAACGGCCGTCTTGCACCACCTCCACCACTGGTTCCGCCTCCGTCGGCATCATCCCTAGCGCAGTTTCAACCGGATCGGCCGTGGGGGCCAGAACCGCGTTGACGGAAACGGCCGTATACGGCAGCACAATCTCCCCACCCTGCTCCCCGGCAAAGGCCAGCGCCTCTGGCCACGCCCGCCAGATGCCATCTACGTAAAACTGCCCCGCCTGCCACGTCTTCATCGGCGGCAAGCGGTAGATGACCGGGCTATCGGGCAGGTACCCTTCTGGATTGCCTAGCGCCCCGCCAAACAAACCGCCGCCCTGAAAACCGGCGTGCAGCTCCGGCGTGGGCCGGTAACAAACCGCGCCCGGCGCATCTTCAGCCCGCAGCGGCGGCAGCAGATCAGGCAGCGAAACTCCAGGCTGGCGCTGGCGCAGCAGCGTTTGGATGGCCCGCTCCATCTCCTGGTAATGCCCCTCCCCTTGCCGCTTCAGGCGAATGTAGCCATCGGCATCCACCAAAAACTTGGTGGGCCAGGCACGGGTGGCAAACTGTGTCCAATTTTTCTCTTGATTGTCTAGCAAGATGGGGTACGGGAGTTGGTGTTCGGCAACGGCCGTTTCCAAATAGCTCCTGAACTGGCCAAACCGAAACTCCGGCGTGTGAATGCCAATGATAACCAGACCGTATTCAGCATACCGCTGATGCCACTGTTTTAGGTAAGGGAGCGTTCGCAGACAGTTAATGCAGGTATAATCCCAAAAATCTATGAGAACCACCTGACCCCGCAGCTGGGCGCGCGTGAGGGAACGGCCGTTTAGCCACTCACCCTCAGCCAACGGCGGCATGCGCACAATACGCGGATCAAGGTAATCACCAACCATGCTGCTATTTTATTGAGAAGTAAACAAGATTCAAATGAGCGTTAAAAATTAAGAAAAGCGGATTAGATTCAAAGCGGAAGAGGAACTGCTAAACAAAACCGAAGAGTGGGCGAGGCAAAGTAAGAAACGGTCAGTTAAAACATCTGATTAACAAGGCAAACTATCGTTTGGCTCTTCTTTTTTGGGCGCGGGAATAAACGTTACAATTAAAATGGTAAAAAGCACAAACACAGGTAGCCAATTCATCATTATCTCTCCAGGTTTTTTGCTGTTGCTGAATCTCATAACATTCTTACCTAAATACCAGCATAAAACACTAAGATGTAAATCAATCTGACGGTAAAATTGTTTACAAAACACGCCGCTTTTCTGCAAAGCAAAGGATTCAACGATGAGCCGAAAAAAAGTAACCATCCTGGATATTCAAAAAAGAAAACAAACCCAAACACCTATCACCATGCTGACTGCGTATGACTTCACCAGCGCGATTCTGGTCGATCAGACCGATATCGACATTATTTTGGTGGGAGATTCGCTAGGCATGGTAATGCTGGGCTACCCTGGCACCACCCAGGTAACCATGGACGAAATGCTGCACCATTGCAAAGCGGTAGCGCGCGGCACATCCAACGCTTTTTTGGTAGGCGATATGCCCTTCATGAGCTACCAACCAGATGTGGCTGAAGCGGTGCGTAACGCGGGCCGCTTCTTAAAAGAGGCAGGGATGGATTGTGTCAAAGTGGAAGGCGGCCGCGAAATCGCCGACACCGTGCGGGCCATTGTGCGGGCGGGCATTCCCGTCATGGGGCACATCGGCCTGACGCCACAAACGGTGTCGCAGCTGGGCGGCTTTCGCATTCAGGGGAAAACGGCCGTTGCGGCCCAATCCCTGCTCGAAGATGCGCTGGCTTTGCAAGAAGCGGGCTGTTTTGCAATGGTGTTGGAAGCGATTCCGGCCACCGTTGCCACCCAGATTAGCCAGCGGCTTGCCATTCCCACCATTGGCATTGGCGCGGGCGTGGGCTGTGACGGCCAGGTGCTGGTCTACCACGACATGCTGGGGCTGTACGACCGTTTGCAACCCCGCTTTGTGAAGGAGTTTGGGCAGATTGGCAAGGCAATTACAACGGCCGTTCAAACCTACACCGAAGAAGTCCGCAGCCGCCAATTCCCGGCCGAGGAACACACCTACCCGATGAATGAGGCCGAAGAAGCCGCCTTTTTAGCAGCGGTGGCCGGGCGGTAAAAAATGCGAATCGCCATTGTGGGTGTTGGGGCGATGGGCTGCCTGTTTGGGGCCAGGCTAAGCCAGGTAGCGGAAGTGATGCTGGTGGGGCATTGGCCTGCTCAACTTACGGCGCTGCGCGAACGTGGCTTGCGCTTCATCGGGCCAGACGGCCGTTTCCAAACCATCCCCCTCGCCGCCACCGATAATCCACAAACGGCCGCTCCCGCCGACCTGGCCCTGATTTTGGTGAAAAGCTACCAAACGGCCCAGGCGGCGGAAACGGCGCAGCAGCTTTTATCGCCCAATGGCGTGGCGCTGACGCTGCAAAATGGGGTGGGCAATCTGGAACAATTAACGGCCGTTCTCGGCCCCAACCGCGCCAACCTGGGCATCACCTCGGAAGGAGCGGTCCTGCTGGAGCCGGGCGTGGTGCGCCACGCGGGCAGCGGCCACACCACCATTGCCGACGTAGTGGGAACGGCCGTTCCACCACAAGAAATTGTGGATTTGTTTGAGGCAGCGGGATTTGCTACCAGCCTGTCGGCCAACGTGGACGGGCTGGTTTGGGGCAAGCTGGCGATAAATGCGGGAATCAATCCGCTAACGGCCGTTTTGCAGGTGCCCAACGGATTTCTGGCGGAAAACGCTAATGCCCGTGCGTTAATGACGCTAGCTGCGCAGGAAGTAGCCGCCGTGGCCGCCGCCCAAAACATTGCGCTTCCTTTTGCCGATGCGGCGGCGCAGGCGTTGGCGGTGGCCCAGGCGACAGCGAGCAACCATTCCTCCATGCGGCAGGATTTGATGAACGGCCGTCCCACCGAAATTGAGGCGATTTGTGGCGCGGTGGTGGCGGCGGGGCAGCGATTGGGTGTGGCCACGCCGGTGAATCTGGTTTTGCAAACGGCCGTGCGCCAGGCCGAACAAGGCACCTGGCCAGATGCCACACCGGAAGCGAATCTAAAACTACTGAAAGAACAATTGAACCAAGTTGATAAATGAAATAGAACGCAGATTTTCCTGATCACCCTGATTTTTTGGATTATTTTAATCAGAGAAATCAGGGTAATCAGCGTCCCATTAAAACACAACTCTCAAACCTCTTTGTGAAACTCTGTGTCACCTCTGCGTAACTCTGTGTTCCAAAAATCCTACAAAGGAAACCACCATGATAGTAACTGACCGAATTGACGAAGTGCGAAAGCACCGCTGGGCTGATCCCAGCCTGACCTGGGGCTTTGTGCCGACGATGGGCTACCTGCACGCGGGGCATTTGTCGCTGGTGCAGCTAAGCTTGGCGGGGAATGACAGGACGGCCGTTTCCATCTACGTCAATCCCACCCAGTTTGCCCCCACGGAGGATTTGAGCAGCTATCCGCGCAATCTGGCGGGCGATTTGGCGATGCTGGAAGCCGCCGGGGTAGATTTGGTCTTCACCCCCAGCGACGCCATCATGTACCCGCCCGGCTTCCAGACGACGGTGAGCCTGAGCCAGGTGACGCAGCCGCTGGAAGGCAGTTCGCGCCCTACTCATTTTGCGGGTGTGGCGACGGTGGTGGCCAAGCTGTTCAACATCGTGCAGCCGACGCGGGCGTACTTTGGCCAAAAAGATGCCCAGCAAACGATTGTGCTGCGCCAGATGGTGCGTGATCTCAACTTTAATGTGGAAATGATCATTGGCCCGACCAGCCGAGAGCAAGATGGCCTAGCCATGAGTTCGCGTAATGCGCGCCTTTCTGAAGATGATCGGGCGGCCGCACCGGTGCTGTACCGGGCGCTCAGCGCGGCTCAGACTGCTGTTGCCAATGGCGAACAGTCTGGTGAAGTGTTGCGGGAAATGATGCGTGGGATAATTACGGCCGTTCCCCAGGCCCGCATTGATTACGTCAGCGCGGCTGATCCAAAAACGTTGGAAGAGTTGGAAGTAGTGGAAAGTGGGGTTTTGTTGTCAACGGCCGTTTTCTTCGGCAAAACCCGACTCATCGACAATATTTTAATTTATGCCACAGAGAACACAGAGAAGTTAGAGAAAAACCTTTGAGGTTTTGAAGTATCAACCAGAGTAATCTCTCAGCGAAACCTCAAAGGTTGATGACAGAATCTCTAAACCCTCTGTGCCCTCTGTGGCCAAAAAATCTAATCAACCAAACTGCGGCCCGTCATGTCGCTGGGCTGGGCAACGCCCATCAAATCGAGCACGGTCGGAGCCACATCGGCCAGAATGCCACGGGGGCGCAGCCAGATGGGATCGTTGCAAATCACAAAAAAGGAGACGGGCTGGATGGTGTGGTAGGTGTGCGGTTCGCCCGTTTTCTCGTTGACCATGATTTCACAGTTGCCATGATCGGCCGTAACCAGCGCCGCCCCACCCTTTTGCACAATCGCCTCCACCAGACGTCCTGCACATTCATCCACGGCTTCTACAGCGCGAACGGCCGCTTCCAACACCCCTGTATGCCCCACCATGTCTGGATTGGCAAAGTTCACCAAAATGAAATCATCATCGTGGCTTTGCAGGCGCTGGATGACCGCTTCCGTCAGTTCGTAGGCGCTCATCTCCGGCTTGAGATCGTAGGTGGCCACTTTGGGCGAGGGCTGCATGTAGCGCTCTTCGCCGGGGAACGGCGTTTCGCCACCGCCGTTGAAGAAGTAGGTGACGTGGGCGTACTTTTCCGTCTCGGCGGCGTGGAACTGCTTCAGGCCCGCGTTGCTCACCACTTCGGCCAGCACGTTGTTTAGCTCCACGTCAGGGAAAATGACGTCCACCGGGAAGCGCTCTTCGTAGTTTGTCATGGTCACCAGATGTAAATTGGGAATGTAGTCGCGCTCAAAACCCGCAAAATCGGCAAAGGCGAAAATTTCCACCGGCTGGCGCATCCGGTCGGCGCGGAAGTTGTAGAAGATGAGGCAGTCGCCGGGCTGCACGGTCACGTCCCGCTCCCCCACGTCGATGGCTACGGGCTTGATAAACTCGTCGGTTACATCGTTGCTATACGAATTTTTTAGGGCGGCGGAGGCGGAAACGGCCGTTGCGCCACCTTCCCCCTCATGATTGGCAATCACCCGATAGCCAATTGCCGTACGCTCCCACCGCTTGTCGCGGTCCATGGTGTAGTAACGGCCGCAAACCGAGGCAATGACGCCGGGATGATCCGCCAGATATGCTTCCAGTTTTTCCACAAAGCCCAGGCCACTTTGCGGCGGCGTGTCTCGTCCGTCGGTGATGACGTGTACGATTGGCTCGATGTTGGCCTCTTCGGCCAGTTTCAGCAGCGCGTAAAGATGGTCCTGGTGGCTGTGAACGCCACCGTTGCCCATCAGGCCAATGAGATGCAGCTTGCCGCCGCTGGTTTTCACGTTGGCGACGGCATCGCGCAGCGCGGTTTGCTGGGCAAAACGCCCTTCCTGAATGGCCAGATTGATGCGGGTTAAATCCTGGTACACAATGCGGCCAGCGCCCAGATTGAGGTGGCCCACTTCTGAATTGCCCATTTGGCCATCGGGCAAGCCGACCGCCTGACCGGATGCGTCCAGAATGGCGCGTTCGCGGCTGTGCAGCCAGCTTTGGTAGTTGGGGGTGCGCGCCTGCACCACCGCGTTGCCGTGCTCCATTTCACGAATCCCCCATCCGTCCAAGATGATGAGGGCCACGGGTTTGTAGCTCATGCGTAGTAACTCCTTATAGAAACGGCCGTTTTGCAGCAAAATAGTCCGTTGCAAAGCGGTCACGATTGAATGTTAAGCAGTGGAAAGTTGGTGGGCGAAGTGTACTTGAGAATGGGGGTTTGTTCAATTTTGGCGCTGCTGGGAAAACAAAAACGACAGGCTTCTGACCTGTCGTTTTAAGAGGCTCCTCAGGTTGGACTCGAACCAACAACCCTGCGGTTAACAGCCGCATGCTCTGCCATTGAGCTACTGAGGAACGCAGCGTGCGGAATTATAACAAATCAGATACCCGTGTCAAGCAAAATTTGCCTGTCGCACGCCGCATTTGTGCCAAATTGCACAGCCTCTGGCAAGATATATCCCCAATCGCTATATGCGATTCGACTCGTTAACGAATTTGCCCACGAATTTCGCCTGTGGGGAAAGCAGATGTGTGTACATTGATGTACGCGTTGCCATTTTGGATAGCAGACATCACATCGGCGACGCTGGTCCAACCACAAGCGTTGTTGGTGTCTGGCTTGGTGATGGTTCCATGCCCGGTAGCGGCCCGCAGTTGCAGGGTCACGCCGACGGGGCCATTTTGCCCGGCGGGGGCGCAGTGGATATGTGCGGCCGTTGGGGCAGCAATATTGGTGCGGATGATGTAGCTCATTGAGCTGGCTGACTCATCAAATTCAAATCCGGCACGGCCGTATGCCGAGGTCGTGACTGCGGGCAGTTCTTGTCCGCCTGTCAGATTGGCGTAATAGCGAATAGGAGCAGCTGCGACACTGCTGACAATAAAAAATGTTACAAGAAACAGAAAAAGTGTACGAAATTTCCACATGATGTTTGCCTCCGTGGTTGGTTGATTGAAATGCTAGATTGAAATTGGAAAACCTGTTGTCTTGCATGCTGAAAAATCGCCCTACCACCTCCTTGAAGATGACGTTGGATACGGCCGTTTCAAAATTTTTTATTGCGCTGGTTGGGAGACTCTCCGCCAGGGTTGAAGGGGGGTACAATTTCTGCTATCTTCAACTAATGCCTGAGTTTATGCAGCCTTGCTTACGAAGATACTTACCAAAGTGTCTACGTTTTTCACCTCTGGAACAGACCATTTTCTATGCAAGCAGGGCTTTGCCAATGGCATTTTGCTGCCCGATTTGCTGTGGAAAAATGGGGACGGTCATTTTGAAAACGGCCGTTCATCTCCACGTCGCCTGATTTACCAATACTGGGAAATGGTGTTGTAAACGGGCAGGTCAGAGCGTGCAACGGCCGTTGCTCAACAACGCGGCAGAAAACAACTCAAGTCCTAGGCCAAATTTTGTAAAAAGTGAATACTGGTTTCGATGCCTCGGTAGAAGTTGGGCAGGTAAAACCGCTCGTTCGGCGCGTGAATCTGGTCGCCGGGCAGACCAAAGCCCATCAGCACTGTCTCTAGCCCCAGCACGCCTTGGAACTGCGACACTACCGGAATCGAGCCACCTTCGCGCATAAACACCGGTTCCTGACCAAACGCGGTGGCGTATGCTTTAGCCGCCGCCTGCATGGCCGGAATGTTGAAATCGGTGATGCTGGCGGGAGCGCCATGCCCCACCGTCACCGTCACTTCCACGCTGGGCGGGGCAAGCTCCGCGATGTATGCCTTCAGCAAACGGCCGATTTCCACCGGGTCTTGATCGGGCACCAAGCGCATACTCAATTTGGCGTGTACTTTGGACGGCAGTACCGTTTTGCCACCCGGCCCCGTGTAGCCACCGATGATGCCGTGTACGTCCAGTGTGGGCCGCGCACCCAGCCGCTCCACGAGGGTGTAGTCGGGATCGCCCCACGGCTCTGGCGCACCCGTTTCGGCCAGCCAGGCGGCTTCGTCCAAGGGAAACTGGGCCAGGATGTCGCGCTCTTGCTCGGTTAACGGCCGTACTTTGTCAAAAAACCCGGGGATGAGAATACGGCCGTCCATATCCTTCAATTTGGCAATGATGTGCCCCAGTACATTGAGCGGATTGTTGATGCCGCCGCCAAAGCTGCCAGAATGCAAATCCCGCTTTGGCCCAACGATGTCTACAAAGGCGTAGCACATACCGCGCAGGCCGTACACAATCGCGGGCTGCTGCGCGTTCACCATCGCCGTGTCAGACACCAGCGCGATGTCAGCCGCCAATTTTGCCTTGTTTTGCGGGATGAAGGCGGCCAAACTTTCACCGCCGCTCTCCTCTTCTCCTTCCACGATGAATTTGACGTTGACGGGGAGACGGCCGTTGCTCCGCAAAAGCGCCTCAACTGCCTTGACGTGAATGTACACCTGACCCTTGTCGTCAGACGAACCACGCGCGTACAGGAAATCATTGCGCACTTCTGGCTCAAACGGCGGGGAATCCCACAGCTCCAGCGGTTCGGCAGGCTGCACATCATAATGGCCGTAGATGAGCACAGTCGGCGCGTCGCCCGCGTGCAGCCAGTCGGCATACACCAGCGAGTGCCGCTGGGTGGGGATGATTTCCACGTTTTCCAGCCCGGCAAGCTTCATTTTTTCGGCGAGCCATTGGGCGGCAACGGCCGTATCTTCGGTCCGTTCTGGCTGCGTGCTAATGCTGGGGATACGCAAAAAATCAATTAATTCGGCCAAATAATCAGCCTGGTGCTCGCGGGCATAAATAATGGGGTCAGACATTTTCGTCTCCGTTTAATCATGAACGCGGCGGCGTAAACGCCCCCGCTAGCTGTGAAAGGCCCTGTGGGCCTGCGATTTTGAGCCCAATTGGGCTTCCATAACTAGCCGGACGGCTTCAGCCTCCGGCGATGCCGAAATCAGCTACATTTTTCTGCCGATTGCCAGTTTACGTGTATAATCCACTCGTTTTGGGCAATTTCATTTCCCGAACCGTGATTATAAGCAACAAGGCAAAGTTAGCCACCAAGTTACCTATGATGGAAACATCCGATTCAACCCAACACGCAACCGTGAATTTGACGGCGCTGCTGGAAAGCGTTTTATTCGTCGCCAGCGGCCCCGTTTCAATTGGCCGTTTGGCTAAAGCGCTGGAAACCACGCCCGCCGTCGTGCAAAATCTGCTCGATTCGTTGGCAGCAGAGTACACTACGCGCGGCCTGCGGCTGCAATGGACTGGCAACGATGTGCAGGTCACCACCGCACCGGAATCGAGCGACGTGATTGAGCGCTTTTTAGGGCTGGAACTAACGACCCGGCTCAGTCAGGCGGCGCTGGAAGTGCTGGCGATTATCGCCTACATGCAGCCCATCACCCGCCCGCAAATTGACCAGATTCGCGGCGTCAATTCGGATGGTTCGCTGCGCACGCTGCTCAGCAAGGGGCTCATTGAGGAAGTGGGGCGCATGGAAACACCGGGACGGCCGATTCTCTATGGCAGCACCCCGGACTTCCTGCAATATTTTGGCCTCACCAGCGTGGCGGAACTGCCGGAGTT
Organism: Ardenticatenaceae bacterium; assembly: GCA_020634455.1. Classification (GTDB taxonomy): domain Bacteria; phylum Chloroflexota; class Anaerolineae; order Promineifilales; family Promineifilaceae; genus Leptofilum. The sequence continues at coordinate 1,937,004 of JACKBQ010000002.1, forward strand.
GGAAGAGCCGGTAGATGAAGATGATGAAGAATTGGAGACTGGAGATTAGAGACTGGAGATTTGTTAGTTTCTAGTCTCCAATCTCCAGTCTCTATAAACAATATGGAAGAAAGAATCCAAAAACTAATGGCCCAGGCCGGAGTTGGCTCCCGGCGCGAGTGTGAAAAGCTGATTGCCGACGGCCGTGTTTCGGTCAACGGCCGTACCGCCACCTTGGGTGATAAAGCCGACCCCGCCACCGACACAATTGTGGTAAACGGCCGTCCCATCAAGCCGCTGCAAACCGAATCCCTTTATATTGCCCTGCACAAACCCAAGGGCGTCATCTCCTCGCTGGACGATGAACTGGAAGAAGGGCGCACCACCGTGCGCGACCTGGTGCCACTGCCGGGGCATCTCTACCCCGTCGGCCGCCTGGACAAGCAAAGCACCGGCCTGATCTTGATGACCAACGACGGCGATCTGGCGCACAAGCTCACCCACCCGCGCTACGGCCACGAAAAAACGTACAAAGTGATTGTGGAAGGGCGGATTAGCAACGAAGCGCTGGAAAAATGGCGTGAAGGGATGTACCTGGACGGCCGTAAAACCATCCCTGCGCAAATCACCGTTATCCGGCAAGATGTCTCCTTCACCCATCTGGAAATTGTGATGCGCGAGGGACGCAAGCGCCAGATTCGGCGATTGGCCAACATGCTTGGCTTCCCGGTTCGGCAGCTGGTCCGCGAAAAAATCGGCCCACTCACCTTGGGCAGCCTGAAACCGGGTGATTGGCGACACCTCACGGCCAAAGAAGTGGCCGCTTTGAAAGAAATTGTGGCATCGGTGAAGGGCAAACGGCCGTATCGCAAATCTGGCAGCAAACCACCAAGTCGCCCCGGTAAAAAGCCCGGCAGCAAGCCTACCAATCGCCCACCGTCTGATTCGCGCAAAAAAAGCGGCCGTTCCGGGGGCAGAAGCGGGTCGAAAAGCAAACGATAATTTGAGGAACGTGTATTGGCAAACGAAACAACAGAACCCATCGCCATGATCGCCATTGATGGCCCCGCCGCTTCCGGCAAATCAACCGTCGGGCGGCTGCTGGCAGAGCGGCTGCACTATCTGTATCTGGACACCGGCTGCATGTACCGCGCCGTCACCTGGGCGGCCTTGCAGCAAAAAGTGGCTATTGGGGATGAAACGGCCGTTACCCAGCTGGCCCACGACATCCAAATGGAAATTTTCCCGGCCAATGGTGAAGAAGACGGCCGTCACTACACCGTCCACGTCGCTGGGCAAGACATCACCTGGGAACTGCGCACCCCCACTGTGGATGCCAACGTGTCGCAGGTGTCCAGCTACTTGGGCGTGCGCCAAGAGATGGTCAAACGCCAGCGCGCTTTTGGCCAACGGGGTGCCGTCGTCATGGTTGGGCGGGACATCGGTACGGTGGTGATGCCCGACGCACCGCTGAAACTGTACATCACCGCCAGCGCCGAGGAACGCGCCCGCCGCCGCACCCAGGATCGCTCCGAACAGGGCCACATCGCCAACTACGACGACATCCTGGCCGACGTGCTGCGCCGCGACCAAATTGACAGCAGTCGCACCCACTCCCCCCTGCGCCCCGCCGCCGACGCCATCCGCATCGACAGCACCGACCAGCCGCCCGCGGCCATCGTGAACGCCATTTTGCAAATGATCCAGGAGCCGGTGAACGGTAATCGGTGACCAGTAATCAGTGGGTCAGTAATCAGTGAAAAGTGAAAAGAGGAATGGAACGCAGATCAACCTGATCTGCCTGATTTTTAGATCAGGAGACTCAGGAAAATCTGCGTTCTATTTTTAGGTTGGGGCAGTGTCCAGGGGTGGGGCCACTGCCAAAAAGTCGTGGGCGAAGCGCTGGCTGTAGTCGTGGATGAGCTGCTCGACCCGCTCCTGCTGCGGCGAGGCGACGATGAGGCCAGCGTGCTGCTGTTTTTGGACGCGGTACACAATTTCCGGGTCTGTGTAGCCAGACAAATCGGGCCATTCCTGCCGGGCCAGGCAAATCATCACCCCGGCGTATTCGCCTTTATCTTCGGGGATTTGATAATTTTCGCCACGCAAAGCGGCCGTTTCCAACTGTGCCCACTCCGCCCATAAATTAATCCCGCTAGACGCCTCAACCAACTGTTCGATGTTTGCGCCGCCGACGCGAGCGGCCGTTTCCAAAAAGTAAAATTCGCCGTCTTGCCCCTTGATAAACTCAGTGTGCGCCACGCCACGCACCATGCCCAGGGCCAAAATCAGCTTGTTGTGCATTTTGAGCAGCGCTTTTGTTTCTTTGGCTTGGCGCGGCATGGTGCGCGTCACGAAGACGCCGCCCTCGTGGGCCACATCAATCGGTGGCTGCAAATATTGGTGTGCGGTGGCAAAAACCACCTGGCCCTGCCACACAATCGCGTCCACGTGGTACACCGGCCCGCTCACAAACTGCTCCAGCAAAAAGTAAGATTGCAAATCGCCCAGGTCGTCCAGCTTGCGCCACAGCATCTCGGAATGATCCATCTTTTTGATGCCCATCGCTCCCGCCTCGGCGCGCGGCTTGAGCAGCCAGGGAGGCGATACCCGGTCCATAAATTCTCGCAGCTGATCGTAGTTGAAAACGGCCGTAAATTCCGGAACCCTGAACCCTTCCTTTTGCGCCTTCACCCGCATCGCCAGCTTATCCCGAAAGTGCCGCGTCACCGTCTCGCCCATATTTGGCAGCCGAAAATGCTCGCGCAGCGCTGCTACGGTTAGCACATCATAATCATCCAGTGGGACAATCTGGTGCACCGCTTTCCCGCGCATAAAGTAGGCTATCGCGTAAATAATGTCTGGTTGTTTAGAAAGCGTCGGCATGTAAAACACATCGTCAATACTGTCCCACGGCCACGGCTCGTCGTGCAGTTTTTCCCGCGTTACCAACACCACCCGGCAACCCGCCTGCTTGGCGGCCACCAAAAAGGTGGTTCCCTTAAAATAGCTGGCCAGGCACATAATCGTCACTGGCTTCGTTCCAGAATTCTGTTCAGACATGCATCCATCCTTCTACTGCAAAATTAATAAAACAATGGTCACGAAGGCGGCAATCGTGAGCACAAAAAAGCTGATAATGAGCAAAATGACCAGCCAGTCCGTGTCTTCTCGATTGGCTGGTTGGTAGCTGGTTGGGGCGGTAGGAACGGCCGTATCCATCAATCTATCCCCGCCACTTTCCTGCATAACTTCGGCAACTGGCTCAGAGAGCGCTACCTGGTATGGGGCCAGCAGCTCTGGCGTTAGCTCCAAATCGTCATCACTGTCCATCGCCGCCGACAGCATAGACACCAACCGTTCATCCAGCGACACCTCAGTTGCCGTTGCCACAGTTGGCTCATCCACAACGGCCGTTTTTGCCATCTCTTCCGGCGGCAGTTCCGACGGTGCCAATTTTTTCACCCAAACCGGCAGTCCCTCAGATTTGCCCGTTGGGGCAGCCGCAGCACGCGCCTTCACCATTGCCAGGGCCGCTAGCAGCTCGTCATTTTCTGCCAACAGCTCTCGCGAATTACCCGCCAGCGCCACCAGCGGTTCAGATGAGACAATTTCCACATCACGCGCCAGCAAATAATATTGCAACAGCTCCGTGTCAAACATCAAATGGCCGCTGGCCCGTACTTCATCACCTACTTTTAAGGCAACCTCTTCATTTGTCCGGCAACTTAGCACATGTTGTTCTTCTCTTAACAAAAAGCGACGCTTTTCTATCTGCGCCACTTTGCCCACCACAAACACCAGCCCCAATGGTAATTCAGGGGGAAGTTTGGTGGCTAAACGGCCGTTCAAACGCCTCACCGAAATATCCATACACCACTCCAAAATCAAACAATTCGCATCATCCAACTCCCATTATAAACCAACTGCCCTACAAACTTTACTTTTCCTAAGACCAGGTAACCGTCCGGCTCAAAAACTACGGTTTATACAATTTTTATGTTACAATGACACTTATTCCATGTTGCTATTTATGTGGATTAATTCTCAACACATTCTCCATGCTGAGGAGCCGTATGACTGATAACATTCCCGAACGCAGTGAAACCCCAACTTCTGACCTTTCTCTTCAAACGCGGGTAAATCAATTTGAATCCCAAGACCACCCCCAGCCTGATTTTTCAGTCATTGGCATCGGCACCTCTGCCGGAGGGTTGGAAGTGCTGAAACTGTTTTTTGACAATGTTCCCCCCGATTTTAGGCACACTTTTGTCATCGTCCAGCACCTGTCGCCAGACTACAAATCGTTAATGGCGGATTTGCTTTCTAAAAACACCCGGCTGCCCATTTTTGAAGTTACCAACGAAATGGACGTGCGGCCGGGGTCCATTTACCTGATTCCCCCAGGTAAAAACATGACGCTACATCAAGACCAGCTGCGTCTAACCGATAAGCCCAAAGGGCAGGTTCTCAATCTTCCCATCAACATCTTTTTTGAATCATTAGCCGAGGAACGACGCGAAAACTCGGTGGCAATTGTTCTTTCCGGCACAGGTACCGATGGCTCTCGTGGTATTCGCAGCATTAAAGAGGCGGGTGGCCTGGTAATTGTACAGCGTCCCGATACGGCCGCTTTTGACGGAATGCCCAACAGCGCTATTGCCACGGGCCTGGTAGATATGGTTCTCTTGCCAGAACAAATTCCAGATGAACTGCAACGATACCTAAATACTCCTCGCGCCAACCATGTTGACGAATGGATGCTGTCCGCAGAAGAACAAGTCGCCTTTAGCCAAATATTGCGCCTGCTCAAACAGCAAACCGATCTGGATTTTAGCTGGTACAAGCGCCCCACCCTGCTACGCCGCATGCAGCGTCGGCTCACCATAAACAATTGCGACAATTTAACAGGCTATTTGCGCTTTATTCAAAGAACACCAGAAGAAACATTTGTGTTGTACCGGGAATTTTTAATTGGCGTCACCCACTTCTTTCGCGATCCAGAAGCGTGGCAAATTCTTGAAAATGACATTTTGCCTAAATTGATTCGCGAAAAACAGGTCAATGAGCCTTTTAAGGTATGGGCTGTGGGTTGCAGCAGCGGGGAAGAAGCGTACACCATTGCTATTTTGCTGCAAGAGGCGCTAAAACGCTCTAATCGAATGCTCGAGTTAAAAATCTTCGCCACCGATGTGGAAAAAGAACACCTGGATCGCGGCTCGCAGGGCGTTTATTCTGAAAGCATTGTGGCAGACATTAACCTACAGCGACTGCAAACCTTCTTTTTAAAAAGGGGCGAAAGCTACCAGGTTCATCCAGACCTGCGCCGCAGCATTATCTTTTCACAGCACAATGCCCTGAGTGACCCACCTTTTGGTCGCATGGATTTGGTCATTTGCCGCAATTTCATGATTTACTTGCAGCCAGAAATCCAACAGCGGCTGTTAGACACGCTTCATTATTCCCTCAACAAGCATGGCGTGCTGTTTCTTGGGCCGAGTGAGTCTTTAGGTGCGCTCAAACCGATGTTTGAGGAAATCAGCAGTCGGTGGCGCATTTACCGCAACAAAGAAATCGCTCGCTCTATTGGCCATCCCCGTCATCTCAATGATTTGTACCAATCCATTGGGATGGGACAACGGCAGCAGCGTAAGCGAGTAGAAATTCACATGGCCGATGCGCTCAATCAGGCGCTGCTCAAGGAGATGGGTGCCGCCTGTGTGTATGTGGACAATGCGTTCAACATTCTTCATGCCATCGGCAAATACAAGGAGTTTTTGAAGCTACCCGAAGAGGAGTTTTCGACCAATTTGCTGGACATGGCTCCAGACTCGCTCAAACTGGCTTTGACAACGGCCGTTCACAAGGCCAGCCGTCTTGAAGAGCAGGTCACCATCACCGATACCTGGAAACGAGATAACCAGGATACGCTCAAAAGAGTGCATTTGCTGGTTTCTCCTTTTGACCTGCCCGTTGGAGCCGGACAATGCCATCTCATTCTGTTTATGCCTGGGCCCCTCAATGAAACGCTACCGGTCCAAACGGTTGATTTGAGCCAGATTGACCGGAATACGGAACAAACCAAAGCATTGGAGCAGGCCCTAAAGGAAAGCCAGGCCAACCTACAAGCGGCGCTAGAAGAGGCCCAAACCACCAATGAAGAGCTGCAAGCTACCAATGAAGAGCTGATGGCCGCCAATGAAGAGCTGCAAAGCACAAATGAAGAGCTGCAAAGCGTCAATGAAGAACTGCATACGGTCAATGCAGAATACCAACTCAAAATTGATGAGCTAGCCGCCCTTAATGCCGACATTGACAACTTACTCAGCAGCACCCAGATCGGTACTATTTTCCTGGACAAAGAGCGCCGCATTCGCCGCTTTACAGCTGCCATTGAAAGCCAGTTTGATCTGCTCTCCTCTGATATTGGCCGACCCCTAGACCATCTGGCCGGGAAATTCAAGGAGCAAGATCAGCGCATCATGAATATTGATATTATGGATGTGCTGGCTGGTGGCGCCCCAAAAGAACGAGAGATACAAACGCGAGACGGCCGTTTCTACCTCAAACGCATCTACCCCTTCATCAACACCCGGCACGAGATTGGTGGCGTTGTCCTCACCTTCGTCAACATTACCCCGCTCAAACAAGCCCAAGAGCGTCTCATCCAAAGCGACAAGCTCCTCAAACATACTGAGCAAACAGCCCATGTTGGTAGCTGGGAAATGGACATCGCCACCGGCGAATCATTATGGTCTGATGAATTCTTTCGCATTTGCGGCTTTGAGCCAGATGCCTTTGCCCCAACCGCCGAAAAAGGTATGGAAATCATCCATCCCGACGACCGAGACAGAGCCAATCAGGCTGTTGAAAAATCCATTAATGAACGTACCCCCTACAGCATTGAGAAGCGCATCGTCCGGCCAAATGGCGAAATAAGACACGTCTTGTCACGGGGCGAAATAATCTTTGATGGCGATGGCAGCCCAAGGAAACTGCGCGGCTCTTTTACAGATATCACCAAACGCAAGCTGGCCGAAGAAGCATTAGTCGCTTCCGAACAGCAATTTTCTATCTTCTTTCACAATTCACCCACAGGCCTTTCCATCACTGCACCAGATGGCAAACTCCTGAATATAAATCAAGCCTTTGCCAATTTGCTTGGTTATACAATGGAAGAAATGCAGGAGCTGAACTTTGCCGATGTTACCCACCCGGATGATTTAGCTGCCAGCTGGAACCTAATCCAAACGCTGGTTGATGGTCAAGAAAACACGCTTTCTATTGAAAAACGATACTTTACTAAAACAGGCAAAACCATCTGGACAAGCGTAAGTACCACTCTCCATCGAGACATCAATGGAGAGCCTGTTTATTTTTTAACCACAATCACCGACATCACCCAAGCCAAAAAGCGCCAGGAGATACAGGCCCTCTTTGAAAACATTTTTAATGCCAACGACGATGTCGCCTTGTTTATTGATATGCAATACACATACCAAGCAGTAAACGAGCAGTATGTAAGGTATTGGCAAACCCAAAGAGAAGCACTTCTCGGCAAAACAATGGCTGCCTTTGTTGGCACAGAAACATTCGAAAAGCTCTTTAAACCAAGTATTGACCTGTGTTTACAAGGCGAAATTATTCGGCAACAAACGGAATATGATTACCCAGGCGCAGGGAAAAGATACATGGATGCAACCTACAGTCCGGTTCGCCACGAAGACGACACAATCATTGGAGCAACCATCCGTGCCCGCGACATAACCGAAATGAAGCAAAAAGAAACCCAACTATCCAACGCTTTGGATGACTTGTCCCAATCCAACGCCTATTTGGAACAATTTGCCTATGCTGCCTCCCATGACCTGCAAGAGCCGCTCAACACCATTGCCAATTACATGGGCCTGTTGCAAGAGGATTACGATGACCAACTGGATGAAATGGGACACCACCTTGTGCAGGTTGCTAATGGCAGCGCCTTACGCATGAAAGAGATGATTGCCGGGTTGCTGAATTATTCCCGGCTGCGCCAGGACGGGCTTAATTTTAGTTCAGTCCATTTTGAGCTGCTAATGACCAAATTAATGCTTGATCTGCAAGCGAAGCTGGAAGAAACAGGCGCTGAGATCACGTTCACTGGCAATGCCCAAATTAATGCCGATGAAACCCAACTTCGCACACTGCTGCAAAATCTAATTCTCAATGCGATCAAATTCCGTCAGCCGGACACACAGCCAAAAATTTTGGTTCAACTTGAAGAAGAAACAAATCAATGGCAATTTGCAGTCCAAGATAATGGCATAGGCATTGCTGCAAAAGACCAGAAAATCATTTTTGACATTTTCCGTCAACTGCACACCCGCGAGGAATATGCTGGCACAGGATTAGGTCTCGCTATCTGCAAACAAATTGTAGATTTGCACGGGGGTAAAATCTGGTGTGAATCTAGCGTCGGTGAGGGTGCAACTTTCTTTTTCACCATCCCGAAACACAGAGGAGTTGGCCTATGACGGCACTCAACACAATTCTTTTAGTTGATGATAATAAAGCAGACAATTTTTTCCACAAAATTGTCTTGAAGAAAGCAGGTTTTTCTGGCGATATTTTGGAATTCCTTTATGCGGAACAGGCTTTGTCATTTCTAGCGTCGAATACAACTTCGGTGGAACTCATTTTGCTAGATATCAACATGCCACGTATGAATGGATTTGAATTTTTGGAAGCCTACGATAAGCTCTCCGTCAAGCAGAAGGCAAAAGCGGTCATCATCATGCTCACCACTTCTCTTAATCCGGCAGACAAACAACGTGCCATTTCGTTTTCAGACGTGAAAGGTTTTTTCAACAAGCCATTAGCTAAAGGCTCCTTGCAACAGTTGTTAGCGGAATTTCCAAAAATTCCAGCAGATTATCTATGAAAATTGGCCTTGTTTTTCCTCAAACTGAATTTGGCAACGATCCTGTTGCTTTACGCGACTATGCTCAAACGGCCGAATCCCTCAACTTTAGCCACGTTTTAGCCTATGACCATGTGGTTGGCGCAAACCCCAACCGCCCCGGCGGCTGGAATGGCCCGTACACCTACCAATCCGCCTTCCATGAGGTGTTTGTGCTGTTCAGCTTTATGGCGGCGCTCACCACCAGGTTGGCGTTCATCACCGGCATCCTCATTTTGCCGCAACGGGAGACGGCATTGGTTGCCAAGCAGTCGGCCAGTTTGGATGTGTTGAGCAACGGCCGTTTCCGGCTGGGCATCGGCGTGGGCTGGAATAAGGTAGAAATGGAAGCGCTGGGCTACAACTTTCACAAACGGGGGCGGCGGGCAGAGGAGCAAATTGACGTGCTGCGGCTGCTCTTTACCCAGGAGCTGGTCACTTTTAAAGGGGATTGGCACGATTTGCGTGATGTGGGGCTAAACCCACTGCCAGTGCAGCGGCCCATCCCTATCTGGCTGGGCGGTAACTCAGACGCGGTGCTGCGTCGCCTGGCTCGCAAGGGCGATGGCTGGCTGCCAAATCACCGCACCGCTGAAGCGGCACAGGAATCGCTGGATAAACTTGCGGGCTATTTGGTGGAATACGGCCGTTCCCCCCAACAAATCGGCCTGGAACCCCGACTACATTACAAAGATGACCCCGATGGCTGGCTAGCTAATTTTGCTGGCTGGCAGGCTGCTGGGGCAACTCATATTTCATTCAACACAATGGGGGCTGGCCTCATCACGCCACAACAACATCTCCGGGCCATTGAAGAATTTGCCAAATCAGTTGGCCTTTAACTTTTCACTTTTTACTTTTCACTAAAAAGATCACGCTTCGACTCGTTTAGAAACGGCCGCTTCCCCCAAAACCTCCGTAATATTACGCGTCAGTTCATCCAACCCGGTTGGTTTTACCAGGTAACGGTTAGCCCCCGCCTTCAGCCCCTCCTGGATTGCTTCCTGGTGCGCCTTGCCACTCAGCATAATGATGGGCAGTTCGGCCGTTTCGGCAGCCGCACGTAACTTGCGGCACAGCGTCAAACCATCCATGTTGGGCATCATCACATCCAAAATCAAAATGTCGGGTTGGTATTCAGGAATTTTTTCCAGAGCATCCAGGCCATCTTGCGCCATAAACGATTGATAGCCCATCAATGTGAGCATCGTCGTTAAAAGCTGGCGAATCTCATATTCATCATCCACTACCAGGACTGAGCAATTCATCTTCTGTCTCTCCACATTTGCCAGGAAGACCCCAGGAACTGCTCGGGGGATTAACGTATCGGGTTGGATTTGCCAGTTGGGAACTACTCTGGACAGAGTTAGAATAACTCTATGGAATAGTACTTACGGCCTATATTAAGGGAAACGGCCGTTCAGCGGTAAAATATGTAGAATTCTCAAAATCTCTGAGCCTTCTGCGGCTCAAACAAGAAGGATTTTCATGGAAATTTTAGGCGGCCCCCTTTTTAGCGTCGCTGGCGCTGGTGAATCGCACGGCCCCGGCATTACCACCATCGTTTTTGGCTGTCCCCCTGGTCTCCAACTCAGCCGCAGTCAAATTCAAGCGTATCTGGATCGGCGACGGCCCGGCAGCAACCGGCACGGCACCCCCCGCAACGAAAAAGACAAACTCCTCTTGCTGGCTGGCCTCTACCAGGACGACCACGAGGCGCTCACCGCTGGCCCAGCCATCGAAACCACCGTGGACGGTGCCACCTTCGCCACCACCGCTTACGAAATTGGCTACACCACAGGCGAACCCATCAGCGCCCTGGTGCTTTCCGCCTCAACAAAATCCCGCCACTACGACCAGTTTGCCGGGCCAACCGGAGCCGTGCGCCCTGGCCACACCGATCTGGTGAAGTACCACAAAGCACAGGGGCATGTAGATATTCGCGGGGGCGGCCGTTCCAGCTACCGCAGCACCATCTCAGATGTCATCGGCGGCTCGATTGCCCGCCTCTTTTTGCAAGAAACATTTGGTACCGTCATTCTCTCCTCCATTAGCCAGGTCGGATCACTCAAAGCCCAGCGCAGCCTCAGCGACCATTTCATGGAGTTGCTGCGGAATGGCGATGCGATCACCACAGCCCAAATTGAGGCGGTGCAGCAGCAGTTAGAAACGGCCGAAATCCACAGCCTGGATGCCAATTTTGCGTCTGAAGCAGGTGAACGCATCAAACAAACCCGCATTGCTCGCGATTCCATTGGCGCAGCCGTGGAGGTGGTGGCCGTCAACGTGCCCGCGCTGGCGGGCGACCCACTCTACAACAGCCTGAAGCTGCGGCTGATGGGCAGCCTCGGCGGGCTGCATGCCGCCCAATCCTGCGAAGTTGGGGACGGTATCCAGGTGGTGTCCCGGCTTGGCAGCGAAAATAACGACCCGATTCGGCGCAGTGGCTACCAAAGCAACTCGCATGGCGGCCTGCTGGGCGGCGTCACCACGGGGATGCCGCTGGTGTGCAAGGTAGGCTTCAAACCGACATCCACAATCAATAAACCGCAGCAATCGGTGCAAAAAAATCTGGAAGAGATTGAGTTTACGCTGGAACAAGGGCGGCACGACCCGTGCGTGGGGGTGCGGGCAGGTGTCACGCTGGAATCGCGGCTGGCCATCGAGCTGCTCAATGCCGTCCTCATGCACCAATCCCGCGCCGTTGACCCGAACCAGTTCAAGTTGTTTTGATTCGTTGGCGCGGTTTCAACAACTCCAACCAAAAGCGAAAAGTGAAACATGATGAAAGCGGTGATTTTTGATTTGGGCGGCGTGTTGGTGAATTACGACGGCCGTTCCACCTTCACAGAGATTGCTCAATTAGCACGTACCACGCTAGACGACCTGTTTCCATTTTACCAAAAGCACGATCACACCTTTGGCACCGGGCAGCTCAGTGGCCAGGATTATTACCAAAAGCTGAATGAGGCGTTTGGGTTTTCGGCCGATTATGAAACGTTTGTTACCACTTTTTGCCGCACCCAGCAGCGCAACGAAGCAGCCCTGGCCTTTGCCTGCGACTTGCAGGCCCGCCCGAACGTGCGTGTGGGCATCATTAGCAACACCAACCAGGTTCACGCAGGTTGGTTGCGTGAAAATTTGCCTGAATTCAAACAGTTCCACAGCGTTATTTTGAGCAACGAAGTGGGGTTGCTCAAACCAGACTCGGCCATTTATGAGCTTTCTCTCAAGCAGCTAGAAGTTCCTCCGGCACAAGCCCTGTTTGTGGATGACGCAGAGGAAAACTTGGTGGGAGGAACGGCCGTAAACCTTCACACCCTCCACCACACAAATTGGCAACACACCCGCCCCGCCATTGAACAATGGCTAAAAAGTTGAATACACCACCCCAAAAATCTGCCATTTGTAACGTGATTATCGCAAATTCGTTGTAATTTAATGCACAAGCCAGAGAAAAATCAGTTACAATGAGGCTTACAATACACCTACAATTTGGCTTCAAATTTCCTGCAAATTGCTGATTGAGACAAGCAACCCACCCAGCACCTTCCCAGTTCAATCAGCCTCAAGTTATCGTCATTGCGTAGTTCCTATGTCACCACAAAACGAGTTGAGTTTGCTCACCTTTCGCGCCCTGTGCGACCGCTGTCACCGGGAAAGCGAGCGCTTTTTTACCCAACAAGAAAACGATCCCCGCTTTTGCTACGAGCTGTTCCGCCGAGCCTTTGTGCATGGCAACGACCTTGCCTGGAATTGTCTATACCACCAGTATCAAAAGCTCGTCCTTTCTTGGGTAACCCGGCACACGCTTTACCTTGGCCTGGGTGAAGAAGCTGATTATTTCATGAACCGCGCTTTTGAGAAAATGTGGCAAGGCATTCCTGCCGAAAATTTCGAGAAATTCCCCGATCTAAAATCGTTGCTACGCTACCTGCAAATGTGTACCCATGCCGTGATGGTAGATTTTGCCCGCTGGAAAGAGCAGGCGCACCTGTGGGATCGCGCCAAACAATCCAGCAATGATGATGACGACGCTTACGACCCATTTGCCACCATCATGGACCCGACAATGCGACCAGAACGCACTATCGCGCAACGTGAAATGCAGCAAATTTTGTGGCAGCGGCTCAATGAGTTGTGCAACAGTGAAAAAGAGCATTTGGCCATTCACGGTTACTTCGTGCTGGATTTGAAGCCCCGGCAGATTTATGAGCTGTACAACGGCCAATTTGAAGACGTGCGGGATGTATCGCGCACAAAGGATAATTTTTTGGCGCGAGTACGGCGCAATGACGATTTCCAGGAATTTTTGGAGGATGCGTGAAAAATGGCACAGCTTTCGTTCATGAAAATAACAGCCACTTTTGCTGGCCTGGGCAGAGAATCCATTATGGGTAAAACCAGCTTCTGCCCCAACATTGCCCCGAAGCAGCAATCTGCAATTTTTAGTGGTGCAATGATTAGGAGAACCGACAATGGCGCAGTTTGAAGACAGTTTCAAAGCCGCTCTTTATCGAATTACCTGTCCAGACAGTGCGACATTAGGCAATTTTCATTTGGGGCTATTGCCAGATGAGGCTGCAGCCCCCATTACTAAACATTTAACAATTTGCCCCCACTGCACCCAAGAGATCGCCCAGCTTGAGGCATTTTTGGCGGAAACGGCCGTATCCCTTCAACCCTCAGCTGCGGAAAGAATCAAGGTGTGGATTGCCAAACGTATCACCACACAGGGGGAAGCACGGGACGGTTTGGGCACCCCCGCCTTCGCCCTACGCGGCAGCGACAACGGCCCACTCATGTACGAAGCAGGCGACGCCCAACTATCGCTGGAGGTGCAGGATGATCCGGAGCATCCGGGGCGAAAATCAATTTTAGGGCTGGTGTTGGGCATTGAAACTGCACAGGTGGAAGCTAAATTGCTGCGAGGGGATGTGGTGGAAACGGCCGTCACCCTCGACGACTTAGGCAACTTTACCTTCACCAATCTGGCTGCTGGCTCTTACCAACTGGTTGTTGTTGGCCCCACAACTGAAATCCACATACCAGAATTAACGATAAAGTAACGTAAGCCCCTGTAAAATTAAGGCACATTGCGCCAAACAACAAAATTTTCATCAGGAGTTACGCATCGCTACACTCAGTCTGCCGACTGATCACCATATTCCAACACGTTCAGTTTAGCCAATACAAACAATGACAGCTTACACACCCGCAAAACTCAAGCGCTTTTCTACCCAACCAATCCCAGCAGATTTGGTGGATGATCTGCTGTCTGCTGAACCCGGTAGCCAGACCACCTGGCTGGCCGCAACCGCCCCCCAGCTAACCCCTGCCACCCGCCACGCTTTTGCCCAACTACTCAAAGAACAGGCCGACAAACAGCTGCGCACCAACCTGGAAGCCAGCGCCCATTTTGCCCAGCTCATTCAACAACTGGGCACGTTGTGCCAGGACGAACGCCTGACGGCCCTGAGCCTACGCGCCCAGGGCAACATCCACGCCCTGGGGTATGGCGACCATGCCAAAGGCATTGCCCTGTACGACCAGGCAGCAGCCATTTACCGACAACTGGACATGGTGTACGAAGAAGCGCTGTCGCAAACGGGCAAAATCTGGTCGCTGGCCAGCCTGGGGCATGCCGATGAGGCATTGGCAACGGGAAACTGGGCCAGTTCCGTGTTAACTGCCGAGGAAGATTGGCAAGCTCTGGCTGTAGTCACCATGAATTTAGGCATTATTTACGGCCGTATCGGTAATGATCAAAACGCCCTGCAACAGTTCGACAAAGCATTTGGCCTGTACAGCCAGCTTAACGGCTCCGGCAAAAACATGCTGCCCATGATCCAGATTAACCGGGCCATTGTGCTGCGTAATTTGGGCCAATTTGATGAATCCATCACCATCCTGCAAGAGGCAATTGCCGGGTACCAGGCCAACCAGCAGCTTGTGGGCGTGGCCCGCGCCCAGCAAAACTTGGCCATGACCTATTTTGTTCTGGGTCGTTACAACGAGGCGCTGGCCCTGCTGGATGAAGCTCGTACCACCTATTTGGCAGACGGCCGTCAGCGGGACGCCATGTTGGTAGAAATTTTCACCAGTGACTGCCTGCTGCAACTTCGCCGCTACCCCGACGTGCTGGGAAAATGCCGCCAGTGTCGCCAAATCTTTGCCGAATTGAGTACTCAACTAGAAATGGGGCGAGCGTTGCTCAACGAAGCCATCGCTTACGTTGGTCTGCAAGATTACGACGCGGCACTCACATCGCTGGCCCAGGCCCGCACCCGGTTCCAGGCAGAACAAAACCGCGTAGCCGTAGCCGATACCGATTTGCAAGAAGCGGCCGTTTGGCTGTGGCAGGGTAAACTGGAAGCGTCGCTTAACCAGGCGCTCGCCTGTGCCGATTTGTTTGCCGAACACAGCTTGCCCATTGGCCAGGCACGCGCTTACCTCATCGCCGCCAAGGCCGCCATGCAGTTAAACAACCTTCCCCAGGCTACCGACCTGGCCAACACCGCCCTGGCCATTGGCCAACGGCACACCCTGCCCGCACTCAATTACCAGGCATACCATTTGCAGGGCACTCTGGCCGCCCAACAGCAAGATGCCCAAACGGCGCTTGCCCGGCTGGATCAGGCCATCGAAGCGTTGGAGCAAATGTACGGCCGTCTCATGATCGAATTCCGCGCCGATTTTGTTGCTGACAAAGAGCAAATCTACGAAGACGCCGTGGCTCTGTGCCTGGATTTGCATTTGCCCGCCAAAGGGCTGGAATATTGCGAACGGGCCAAATCCCGCGCCTTGCAAGATATGTTGGCCCATCGCCTCAACCTGCGCATCGAAGCCCGCAGCCCCGAAGACCAGCCCATCGTTGAGCAGCTTCTTGGTCTGCGCCAGGAACGGGACCGCCTCTACCGTCGCTGGTCTACCAGCGAAGAGCTGGGGCAGCGCGGCGGAGCCGACGAAGCGCTCTCGGCGCAGCACCGGGTGGGCCAGGCAGTGCTGGATTTGGAAAAGCAAATTACCGCTCTGTGGCACACGTTGCTCATCCGCAACGCCGACTACGCCCGCGACGCCACGCTATGGCAAGTACAGACGATGTCGGCCCAGCCCCATTTGCCGCCAGACTGCCTGCTACTGGAATATTTCACGGTCAACAATCGGCTGGTGCTATTTTTGGTAACGGCCGATTCCGTTCAGGCGCATTGGCTGGAGGGCAACATGCGACAGGTGCAAACGCTGCTGCAACTGTTCCAGCTAAATCTGAAAGCTGTGGCCAAGAGCAAAGCGGCGCAAATCGATCTATCCCTTAAAAATGTGCAGGGCGTGCTGCATAAACTGTACCAACTGCTGCTAGCTCCGGTAGCCGAGGAGATTACCCAGTACCAAAAACTGATCATCGTACCGCATGGCTCTTTGCATTATTTGCCCTTCCACGCGCTGTACGACGGCACCGCCTACCTCATCGAAAACCATGAGTTGAGCTATTTGCCCGGTTCTAGCTTGATTGCGAACGGCCGTCATCACCCCACCCTAAACGAACCCACAACCCTGGCAGCCATTGGCAGCTCGTACGACGGCCGTTTGCCCCACGCTGTCACCGAAGCCAGCAATGTGGCAGATCGCTGGCAAGGTGAAGCGCTCCTCGAAGGCGAGGCAACCGTGCAGAGCGTGCGGCAAGCGGCAGAGCAGGCCACCATTTTGCACCTGGCCACCCACGGCGACTTCCGGCCAGACAGCCCGCTGTTTTCTGGCCTGGCCCTGGCCGATGGCTGGCTGACGACGCTGGACATCTTCAACCTGCGCCTACGGGCGTCGCTGGTAACGCTAAGCGCCTGCCAAACAGGGCGCAGCGTAGTAAGCGGTGGCGACGAGCTGCTGGGGCTGATGCGGGCGTTTTTGTCGGCGGGCGCGGCGTCGCTGGTTTCAACCTTGTGGGCGGTAGAGGATTCGTCAACGGCCGTTCTTATGGACCTGTTCTACGCAGCATTACACACCCAACAAAGCAAAGGGGCAGCTCTACGGCAAGCCCAACTCAACTTGCTGCAAAACGAGGACACCCCCACAGCCTACAAACATCCCTACTTTTGGGCACCCTTCTTCCTGGTTGGCAACGCTGGCCCACTGTAAAAAATAATGAATTGTGAACAATAAATTGAGAATGGTGAATGAAAGACTCGTTCACAACTCATTGCTAATTATTCTCAATTTATTGTTACGTCGTACTCAAGATGAGTAGCGGAAATTGAGCGGCGGTCTCGTTCATCAATGTATTGTAAGCAAACCTCCCGCAGGTTCTATCCGCAACTGCCCTCTGTGATTAAACCTGCGGGAGGGTGATTTTTAAGGAGGAGAAAAGATGCGCTACCTGACTTACCTTGCCAGATTTTACCTGACGCGCCGCTGGCTGCTGGCGCTGTTGCTGCTTATCGGCATTGTAGCCGCCGTGCTAGAAGCACCGCTTTGGCTGCTGCTGCTCATTTTGCTGCTGCTGTTGCTGTTAATTCTGTTTCGGCAGCAAATTGCCCCCAACTTTTATCCGCAAGAAGAGTATCTGGTTCCTGATCAGGTGATTCTGAGTGGGCCAACGGCCGTTGTGAACCAAATCATCGAGACCGCCAACCGGCAAACCAACCTTCAGCTAGAAGAAGTGCATGATGCGGCCAACCAGCCGATGCGCCTGACGTTTGGCAGCTTGCCGCCAGCGGTTGTGGACTGCCTGAGCGGTTGTTACGAGTTTGCTTCGCAGGATTTTGTGATTGTCCTGGTGCGGCTAGGCGGCGCTCGGCCCGACGTGTCCCGCGCCATTCGCATTTTGCAGCAGTTGGCGGGTGGCAACCGGGTTCGCGTGGAGCCAAACTGGCTCACTGGCTCCCCGTGGGACGTGGGCGGTTCGCCGTGGGATGTAGGCGGTTCGCCGTGGGATGTGGGTGGCTCGCCCTGGGATGTGGGTGGCTCGCCCTGGGATGTGGGTGGTTCGCCCTGGGATGTGGGCGGCAGCTCTACCAGTGAAGATAGAAAAGCAGCGCTGCCTGCACATTTCTTAAGCCAGTGGGCATTTAGAACGATTGAACTGGGTGGCCGTTCCAACATCACCGGGCAACACGTGCGGGTGGGCATCTTCGACACGTCGCCATACCCGGATACGGCCGTACCCATCAACCGCCCCGAAACCGTTACCGTAGATGCGCCAGCGCCCAAATCGGACTGGAACCTGGAAGTGGTGCATCCCAAAGATTCGGCCAAATTGCAATCCGCCATTCCAGCGGGCAAAAAGCTGGACGTGCGCGATCACGGGCTGTTTGTGGCCGGGCTGGTCAACGCCGTCGCCCCGGATGCCGAGATTCGGCTCTGCCGGGTGCTGGGGTCAGACAATCGGGGCGATCTGTTCTTATTGCTGCGCGAACTGTTCAACTTTTTGCTGGCAACGGCCGATGACTCCAACGCACCCGCCACCATCATCAACCTCAGCCTGGGCATTCGCATACCGCCAAAATGGGTAGGTACGGAACTGCCCAGAGAAGTACAACTTCTACAACTGATGATGCAGCTGGCTCACTGCCTGAACGTGACGGTGGTGGCCGCCGCAGGCAACGATTCGGCCAAACTAGATCAGCCGGAACGGCCCAATCTGCCCGCGCTGTGGCCCAACGTCATCGGTGTGGCCGCCAGCAACCAGCAAAACGGCCGTTCCTGCTTCTCTAACCAGGGCGACATTGCTGCCCCTGGCGGGGATGGGGGTACGGTGATCAAACAAAGTTTTTGGTCGGTTTTGCAGCGGGGCTTCCACCTGTTTTCAACCAATTTGCGGCGGCGTAGCCAATTTATAGAACGTTGCCAGCCCACGCTGGACGCCTGTGCTGACGAGGATTGCCCAACGGCCATTATCGGCCCGGTGCTTCAACCTGTGGCATACAACAACGGGGTTGGCAGATCCAATTACATCTTTTGGCACGGCTCCTCCTTTGCCGCACCGATGGTGACCGGGCTGGCGGCGCTGGTGCAGCAGCGGGGCAACGGGCAGCTTACGCCGTCGCAGGTGCGCAAAATCATCGAGTGTGGCGCAACGCCTGTGGATGATGCGGCGTTGGGTGCAGGCATCATCAACGTGCGCCAAACCTTGGCCAAATTTGATGATTGTGCCCGCGAGCTGGGGATTGTGGTGCAACGGCCGTCTGAGCCACCCCACGTTGAAAAATATCCCAAAAATGCTGCGTGATCTCGAAAACTCCCGGAGGTTTCACCTGCGATGTCTCATATGTGAGAAACTTCCGGGAGGTAATAATTGACGCTTTCTGCTTGTTGATTATTCCCCTTTTGCAGTGTAAGCTACGCACTGTCGCGGTAACTGCGGCAGTGTGCGCTATGATTGATGACAAAAGTTCCCCCCAACCGTTTTTAACCTGGCTACTGCTGATTGGCGGCGCGCTGATGGTGCTGGCCTTTTACCTGGGGTACGTGCTGCTCAACCATAACGCCATCGAACCGGATAAAGCTGAAGCCACAACCGTCGCTCTTATCGCCACGCAAATTGCTACGTTGCAGCCTACCTTGCCGCCCCCCACCCGCTTTGCTACCGTCACGCCATCGCCCGTGCCGCTGCCCAGCTCTTGCGCCATGCTTAAACAGCAGCAGCCCACCGCTGAAGATGGTGAATATACGATTTACTTGCAAGGGATTACGGCCGTTACCCTCTACTGCCATAACATGACCACCACCCCACAGGAGTATCTCACCCTGCCCGCCACCGCCAGCGGGGGCAACTTTAGCCTCATTAGCTACCCGGAAGGGGCCATTGTGACCCTCTATGAAAAAGTACGCCTCAACCCCAGCTCGCTCATCATTGACCCCACCAACGCCACTTTTGCCACGCTGGGCGAAAGTTTGGCCGGGTACAACGCCATCACCGGGGAGCAGTTGGCCAGCTACCCAGTCATCACCTCCGATTTTGCCCAGGCTACCGGCTGCAACCGCAACCAGCCAGACGCACCGCTTGGCCGGGCCAACATTGACCTGACGGGTACACCTTTTATTTTAAATTCAGCAATCAGCTTTAACAGCTTTGGCGGTGAAGTAACGGAAACTGTTAGTGAAGTTAGTGCGGATGGGAAGGTGGCAAATTTGGGCGTGAACGGCCGTTGCGGCATCGTCCAGCCCAGCACACCCATCCAGCTCATTTATCAACAACCCTAAAAAATTGGAGATACCCAATGTGCCGCAGCATCAAACAGCTACGCAATGCCGAAACCCCGGCCACTGCAGAAGAGATCGAAGCGGCGGTGCGCCAGTTTGTGCGCAAGGTGTCTGGGTACAGACGGCCGTCTCGCACCAACGAAGCCGCGTTTGAACAAGCTATCAGCGAAATCAGCGTCGCCACCCAAAAGCTACTCAACAACCTGGTAACACCCACTAAAAAAACTGTGTAAAATCAACCTCCGGTAGGTTCCTGGCGTCATCAGATTTATCAAACCTCCCGGAGGAATATATGAAGGAGTTTGCCGTGCCCACTGGCCCACTCAGAACCATAACCCCCACCATTGATGTTTACATAAAGCTCGCCCAATACCCCATCCTGTGCGACCGAATTCGCCTGCGAATGCGCGAGGAGCTTTTCCGGCGCGGCATTATCAGTAAGAATGATTTTGAGCAAGAAGTCAAAGATCTGGCCATTGAATCCCAACGACGTGAAGGGCTAAACAATCCCACCGTACAAGAAGATGAAACATCCTGGCTGCACCGTCTGGAAATCATCCGCGACCTGCACACCGACAGCTACTTTGCCAATAACCTGGGCAGCACCTTGCTCGAACAGCTCATCACCGAAATTCTCAACAACCAGGACAAAGCCCCCAAAGCGATTGATTTGACCTTTAACCCAGAAATAGCGCCCTGGGCCATGCTCTTTGAGCAGGGCGGCATTTACGACGCGCTGCCACCGCCAGAGCTGGAAAAAGTAAAACATCATCTTGAAGAGATCAAAGTGGTGCTGATCAAACGGCTGCTTAGCGACCAACTCCCGTTCATTCGCGTGGCCAAGCATGTGTTTTCCATCAAAGATTTAAGCTGGATTTATGAGCGGCTCATTGGCAGCGGCAAAATTGGGGGCAAATCTGGCGGTATGCTGCTGGCGTGGCACATTCTGGAGCGAACCGACCTTGATTTTGGCCCCGATCTCTCTGAGCATATCACCATCCCCGACACCTACTTTATTGGCTCAGAAATCATTTATGAATTTTTGCTGCAAAACAAGATGGAGCGGTTTGTCAATCAGAAATATCTGTCGGTTGAGGAGATGCGGGCGCAGTACCCGGAAATTGTCCAAAGCTGCCTGTCGGGGAAGATTCCGAGTTACATTGTAGAGCAGCTGCGCGATGTGCTTACTCGACTGAACGGCCGTCCCTTTGTCGTGCGCTCATCTAGTTTGCTAGAAGATCACCTGGATTATGAGTTTGCTGGCAAGTATGCCTCGGTGTTTTGCCCCAACCAGGGCAGCCCGCAAGAAAATCTCGATGCCCTGCTGGATGGCGTGCGGCGCGTGTACGCTAGCATCTTCAACCCGGAGGCGATGCTGGAGCGGCAAAAACATGGCCTCATTGATTACGACGAACGGATGGCGGTGATGATCCAGGCGCTGATTGGGCACCAATACGGCCGTTACTTTCTCCCCACCATCGTCGGTTCCGGCCTTAGCCAAAACCCCTGGCTTGACCCAAACGACAGTCGTGCCCAGGATGGCTGCTTGCGCTTGACGCTGGGGTTAGACAAACGCGTGCAACGGCCGTTGGAAGACGGCAACGCCTGCATCATTTCGCTCAACACGCCGGATTATTTCAACGACAGCCAAAAATTCATCCAAGAGAACGTCCGAGTGGTAGACCTGCAAGATAATGATTTCAAGTTGCTGCCAATTTCAGACATTTTGCGCGAGGATTATCCGAACGGCCGTATCTTACTGCACCCCCAAACCCACCAACTGACCTACGACCATTTCATCAAAGACAAAAAATTTATCCGGCTCATGCGCACCGCCCTCACCCGCCTGGAAAAAACCTACGGCGTACCCATCCAGGTTGAGTTTGCGCTAGAAATTGTTGACGCACCAGGCAACACCGATTACAAACTGTACATTCTGCAATGCCACACCGCCCAGTGAACGGTTAACGGTGAACGGTTATCGGTAAACAACCGATTACGAATTACCGTTCCTCCGGGTGGCTGCAAGCGTGCCGCCAGACGCGCCCGGAGCGTGCCAACAGCACTTCCGCCTCGGCTGGCCCCCAGCTGCCCGGCGGGTAGCTGGCCATCGACGGTGCGTCAGCCGCGTTTTCCCAGCCGTGAATCACCGGGTCCATCAGCGCCCAGGCCGCCTCGATACCATCGGCGCGAGTGAACAGCGACGCATCGCCGCGCACCGCGTCTAGCAGCAACCGCTCGTACGCATCTGGTAAACTGTTCCCCTTAAACGATGAGCGGTAATGAAACTCCATATCTACCGGCTGTGTCAGGTGCGAATCGGGCACCTTGGCCTCCAGCTTCAGATGAATCCCCTCGTCTGGCTGAATGCACAACGACAAAATATTGGCAGAAAAATCCTCATCCTGGATGTCATCGAACATGAGGTGAGGCGGTAGCTTGAACTCAATCACGATTTCTGTGTTTTTGCTCTTGAGCGCCTTGCCAGAGCGCAGGTAAAACGGCACCCCCTGCCAGCGCCAATTGTCAATGTACAGCTCCATTGCCGCGTAGGTGGGCGTTGGCGACTTTTCAGCCACGCCTTCGGCCTGCAAATAGCCATCGTACTGGGCACGGACGGTTTGGTTGAGGGGTAACGGCCGTATCGCCTGAAACAGTTTCGCCTTTTCGTTACGAACCGCCTGCGCCTTAAACGAAGCCGGCGGCTCCATCGCCACCAAAGACAGCAGCTGCATCAAATGGTTCTGGAACATGTCGCGCACCACGCCAGCCTCGTCGTAATAGCCGGCCCGATGCCCCACATCTACGCTTTCCGTCACCGTAATTTGCACATTGTCTACGTAATTGCGGTTCCACACCGGCTCGAAAATGGTGTTGGCAAAGCGGAAGTACAAAATATTCTGCGCTGTCTCCTTGCCCAGATAATGATCAATGCGGTAAATCTGCTCTTCGGCAAACACCGCCTGAATTTCCTTGTTCAGCGTTTGGGCCGAAGCCAGATCGTGCCCAAACGGTTTTTCTACCACGATACGCCGCCAGCCTGCGGACTGTTCCACCATGTCTGCCCTGCCCAAATTTTCCACGATGGGCACAAAAAAGCTGGGGCTGGTCGCCAGATAGTACAGCCGGTTGCCCACGCCTTGCTCTATCTCGTCCAGGTGCGTTTTCAGCGCTAAATAATCAGCCTGGGTGTCCAAATCTCCTTTGGCATAGGTGATGTTTTGGGCGAAGGGTGTCCATTTTTCGGCGTTGTAGGTGTCGGGGGCCAATTCCTGCATCCCTTCCTGCAACATTTGGCGGAACTGGGCATCGTCCCACGGCCGTCTGGCAAAGCCAACAATATTGAACGGCTCCGGCAGACGCCCCTTACAGTAGGAGTTGAACAGCGCCGGAATCAGCTTGCGCTGCGTCAAATCTCCAGACGCGCCAAAGATGATGAAGGTGGTCGGTTTTTTGTCGTTGGGCATAAAAGTTCCTTACAAGTAGCCGCGGATTCTTTCCGCGCAACAATTAAGAACGCGGAAAGAATCCGCGGCTACAGGGTTAATCCAATAATTTTTGCAGCTTTTGGTCTACGGCCGTTCCCAACTCAAAGCGAATCAGCCGACGGTTTTCATCCAGCAGGGCCTGGGCGTCCCCCAGCGCCTGAGACTGTTTGAGCAGGCCAAAACTCATGCCGCTGGCCGCTGACCCCGCCTCGTCGGGGATGGCTACGTCCTCAACCGGGTCGGAAGTGAACTGGATGAAGAGGCCGTTACCGCCATCACCTTTGTGTAGCTGCCCGGTGGAGTGCAGGAAGCGTGGCCCGTACCCCACGGTGGTGGCGCACCGGGTTTGCTTGAGCAGTTGGGTGCGCAGCGTTTGCAGCAGCATGTCCGTTTCTGGCGTGGGTGGCACGTACGCATGAATGGAAATGTAATCGCCCGGTTTGGCTTGGGCCACAAAGTTTTGCAGATTGGCGGCGGTGGGTTCGGCGCTGTCTAGCTGGGGCAGCTTGCCGGTTTCCTGGTAGGTGGCCACCATTTTACGTGCCAGCACCTTGGCCGATTCCACGTTGGGCTGGTCGAATGGCTGAATACCGAGCACGTGTCCGGCAACGGCCGTTGCCAGCTCCCAAATGAAGAATTGCCCACCCAAATCGTACAAATCTTGCAAATAGAAATCGATCACGGGATAACCCTTTGCTAACAATTGATCAACGGCCGTTGCATAACTTTCATCCCCCGCCAGCCGCAAATGCACAAACAGCCGGTCGTCGCCATAAGCGTTTGGTGGATATAGGGGCTCGCCCACCACTGGCAGGATACCTTTGCCATTTTTGCCCGTGCTTTCAGCAATCAGCTGCTCCACCCAGTCGCCAAAGCTGGCCAGCTGCTCAGAGGTGATCAGCGTGACCTTGTCCCGGCCTTGCTGGGCCAGCGTGCCCAAAATTGCGCCGAGTTGGGTTGCCGTGGGCGATTGGGTGGCCGCCTGCGCCCGCTCCAGCAGCAGGGCCACATCCACCCCTACCAGCGCCGCTGGCACCAAGCCAAAAAAGGAGATGACCGAGTAGCGTCCGCCAATGTTGGGATCATTCTCAAAAATAGTGCGGAAGTTGTACTTGTTGGCCGTTTTCACCAGCCCGCTGCCTGGATCGGTGATAGCTACAAATTGCTGCCCTGCTTTGTCTGCGCCCACCAGATCGGCCACGCGGTTGTAAAAATATTTGAAGAAGGAGAACGTTTCGACCGTGCCGCCCGATTTGGTGGAGACGATGAAGAGGGTGTGGGCTAAATCGGCCGTTTCGGCGTAGGTTTTTACGGCCGTTGCGTCCGTACTGTCTAAAACGCGCAGGGGCAGGCCAGAAACGGCCGTGCCAAAAACTTTAGCGAACAGTTCCGGGGCCAGGCTAGAGCCACCCATGCCCAGCAGCATCACCTCCGTAAAGCCAGCGGCTTTCACTTCCGCCACAAACTGGTTGATGCGCTCCACCTCGGCGGCCATCGTTTTGGGAGTGTGCAGCCAGCCGAGCCGGTTTGTAATTTCCGTCGGATCATCTTGCCAGACGGTGTGATCGTGCTGCCAGATGCGCTCCGTTATTTTCTCGTTTGCCAATTTCGCTTCAATTTCGGCCACACGGGATTCAAAATCGCCCAAACTTGCCTCAAACCCAGCCAATTTGGACAGAACGGCCGTACACTTTCCCTCAATACTCGCCATCAACCCTTCAAATGCTTTGGCAAAAGAATTTACGCCGTCCACCTGCAACTGCTCGGTAATCTCGTCCAGGCTAATGCCCAGATTGGCCAGCGCATCCAGCTGCCCGGCCGCATCCTCCACGCCCTGGGTGAGCGTAATGGCCACAGTGCCATGATCTTTGAACGCTTCTACCGTGTCCGGCGGCACGGTGTTGACCGTGTCTGCGCCAATGAGGGTGTCTACGTAGAGCGTGTCCGGGTAAGCTGGATTTTTGGTGCTGGTGCTGGCCCACAACGGCCGTTGCACCCGCCCCCCCTTTTCTGCCAACACACGCCAACGCGCCTCGCCAAACAGTTGCTGGAACCGGGCATACGCAATTTGGGCATTGGCAATGGCAATCTTGCCCTGTAGGTTTGTGTTCCCTTTGGCGGCGAGGGCTTTGTCAACGGCCGTATCCACCCGGCTCACAAAAAAGGAAGCCACCGAGCTAATGTTGTCAATCGGCTGCCCCGCCGCCAACCGCTTTTCCAGCCCCGAAATGTAAGCATTCATCACATCCTCGTAACTGCTCAGAGCAAAAATGAGCGTCACGTTGATGTTGATTCCATCCGCAATCAGCGTCTCGATGGCCGGGATGCCTTCCGGCGTGGCGGGCACCTTAATCATGATGTTGGGTCGGTTGAGCGCCGCAAACAAACGACGCGCCTCGGCAATTGTGCCTTTGGTGTCCCGCGCCAGCGTAGGGCTAACTTCCAGGCTGATGTAGCCATCCACCCCACCCGTTTTCTCGTAAACCGGCCGGAACAGATCGGCCGCTGCGCCAATGTCCTCCAGCGCCATCGCCTCGTAAATGTCGTTGGTGGATTTGCCCGCCTGGGCCAATTCCCGGATTGCGCCGTCGTAATCGCTGCTTTTGGCAATCGCTTTTTCAAAAATGGATGGGTTGGAAGTGACGCCCACCACGCCGTCGTCAATCAAGGTTTGCATTGCGCCGGACGCCAGCAAATCACGGCTAATATTGTCGTACCAAACCGACTGGCCAAGTGTAAATAATTCATGAAGTTTGCTCATGGTTTCTCCCTTCTAAAGTCTAAAAAATCAGTTGGTTATGTGCGCCTAGCGCACGTATTGGCTGAAGAAGCATGGTAATGAAAATAGGTGAAGTAGTGTCGAAATAGTATATCATGATTCAGTCATCGCTTTAGGGCTATTTCTTTGAATTCTTATAGAACAGATAGCGTCTGAATGGTAAATATTACCGAGTTGATGGATAGTACCGGCAATCTAACATCGCAAACAGCAGGGGAAAAGTATGACAAACCCAAAAACGGCCGAACAGCAACGCCTCCTCGATTCTGAAGCCCGCCGGGCCGACTGGAAAAATTGGGGGCCATACGTCAGCGAACGTGCCTGGGGCACCGTGCGCGAAGATTACAGCGCCACGGGTGAAGCGTGGGATTATTTTCCGCACGACCATGCCCGCAGCCGTGCCTACCGCTGGAATGAGGACGGGTTGGCGGGTGTGTGCAATCGCTACCAAAATATTTGCCTGGGCGTGGCCCTGTGGAACGAGCAGGACCCCATCTTGAAGGAGCGTCTGTTTGGCGTTGGCGGCACGCAGGGCAACCACGGTGAGGACGTGAAGGAGTATTACTTTTATCTGGACAGCACGCCCACGCACAGCTACATGAAGATGCTGTACAAATATCCGCAGGTGGCGTACCCGTATGACGAATTGGTGGCGGAAAACGGCCGTCGCCCAAAAACCGACCCCGAATTTGAGCTGATTGACGCCTTGCCCGACGCCTTTGCCGAAAACCGCTACTTTGACGTGTTTGTGGAATACGCCAAGGCGGCTGAAGAAGATATTTTGTGCCGAATTACGGCCGTAAATCGCGCCTCCACCCCCGCCCCCATTCACATCCTGCCCCACATCTGGTACCGCAATACGTGGTCTTGGGGATACGGCCGTTCCCGCCCGCAGCTACAAGCCATTGATAATCAAACTGTCTACACGAAAGATCGCCATTTGGGAGAACGGTGGTGGTGGGCAAATGGCGCAAAAACATTGCTGTTTACCGAAAACGAAACAAACCTGGCGATTTTTAACCAACCCAACAGCTCGCCCTACGTGAAAGACAGTTTTCACCGCGCCGTGATTCACGGCGAACAGAAGGCAGTTAATCCAGACGAGGTGGGCAGCAAGGCAGCGGCCCATTTCCAGGCAATGGTGCCGCCGGGAGAGCAGTTTGTGGTGCAGGTGCGCTTTAGCCCCACCCAGCACGCCCAGCCATTTGCCAACTTCGACGCCATTTTTGCCCAGCGGCTGGCCGAAGCCGACGATTTTTACGAGACCGTCCACCCGCCCCACCTGAGCGGCGATGAACGACGCATCCAGCGGCAGGCGTTGGGCGGGCTGCTGTGGTCCAAGCAGTTTTACCATTACGGCGTGCAGCTTTGGCTGGATGGCGACCCGGCCAGTCCGCCCCCGCCAGATGAGAGGAAGAACGGCCGTAACCACACCTGGCCCCATCTCTACAACCTGGACGTACTTTCCATGCCCGACAAGTGGGAGTACCCCTGGTACGCAGCCTGGGATTTGGCC
The DNA here is from genome assembly GCA_020634455.1 of Ardenticatenaceae bacterium. GTDB lineage: Bacteria > Chloroflexota > Anaerolineae > Promineifilales > Promineifilaceae > Leptofilum. Next base: position 1,964,900 of record JACKBQ010000002.1, read on the forward strand.
TTCCACACCCTGCCGCTGGCGCTGGTAGACCCGGAGTGGGCCAAGCGGCAGCTCATCCTGATGCTGCGCGAATGGTACATGCACCCCAACGGCCAAATTCCGGCGTACGAATGGGCCTTTAGCGACGTGAATCCGCCGGTACACGCCTGGGCCTGCTGGCGGGTCTACAAAATTAGCCGCAACGTCACCGGCCACGCCGACACCGAATTTCTGGAAAAAGTGTTTCACAAGCTGCTGCTCAACTTTACCTGGTGGGTCAATCGCAAAGATGCCGACGGCAATAATGTGTTCCAGGGCGGCTTTTTGGGGCTAGACAATATCGGCGTGTTCGACCGCAGCCAGCCGCTGCCCATTGGCGGGCACATGGAGCAGGCAGACGGCACGGCGTGGATGGGCATGTTTTGCCTGAACATGCTGGCCATCGCCCTGGAATTGGCCCGCCACAACCCGGCCTACGAGGATGTAGCCACCAAGTTCTTCGAGCATTTTATCTACATTGCGGATGCGATGAACAAGGTGGGAGATGCCGGGCTGTGGGATGATGAGGATGGCTTTTTTTACGACCAGATTCATTTGGAAAACGGCAGTTTCTTCCCCCTAAAATTGCGCTCCTTTGTCGGTCTGATTCCGCTGTACGCGGTAGAAACGCTGGAGCCAGAATTGCTAGAAAAGCTGCCCCGCTTCCGCCGCCGCATGGAATGGTTTATTGAGTACCGACCAGAGTTGGTGAAACAAATTGCTTCGCTGACGCAACCGGGCCAGAACGGCCGTTTCCTGCTCTCATTGGTGAACCAAAACCAGCTAGAACGCATTTTGCAGCGGATGCTGGACCCGGCGCAATTTTTGTCGGAATTTGGCATTCGGTCGCTGTCTAAAGAGTATGGGGAACGGCCGTACCAGCTCACCCTCAACGGCCATGTCCACACCGTGCGCTACACCCCCGCCGAGTCGGACAGCTATCTGTTTGGCGGCAACTCCAACTGGCGCGGCCCCATCTGGCTGCCGGTGAACTATTTGCTCATCGAGAGTTTAGAGAAGTTTCACCATTATTACGGCGACAATTTGCGGGTTTCGCTGCCTGGGGCGGGAACGGCCGTTAATCTAAACGAGGTGGCGGATGAATTGGCGCGGCGGTTGGTGAATTTGTTTAGGAGAGATGAGAGGAATGGGGGGAAACGGCCGTTTTACGGCGGCGTACAGCAGTTCCAAACCGATCCCCTCTGGCGCGATTACATCCTCTTCTACGAATACTTCCACGGCGACAACGGCGCAGGCATCGGCGCCAGCCACCAAACCGGCTGGACAGCCCTAGTAGCCAAGCTGCTATAATTGAGCGCTCTAAAACACAGACAAAATCAATTTTTGTAGGTATGGGACGATTTTCCGATGGAGTTAATCCGGCGTTTTGGAACAATAATCGTGTGGCTATTGATTGGATTTATTGGCCTAACTGGGGTTTTTGCCCATTTTTTATTACCCGACCAAACATACGCAGAGATCGTTCGTATTTTTTCCGAGTCGGTGTATCAGCAGGAATTAGCTCTTGCAGAAAGCCCAATTGCGAATAATTATCACCGCATTTTGGGTTTGGCATTTTTTGTTGTTGGGATGCTGCAATTTAACCGTGGACTGCGTACAAAGAAGCCTACATTCCACCGCTGGTGTGGGCGGGTCTATATTTTGTTAGCGCTCGTTGTGATTGTAACAGCTTCTATCCTGGCGTTGAGGCATGCGTTCGCTGGCATGTTTGAAACCGTTTCGACACTTGTCATCAATGGATTTTTTTGTGTATTCGTTCTGCTAGGCTTTTTTTATGGTCGCCGTAAGAATTTCCGCTCCCATCGCAATTACATGATCCGCGGTTTCGCCGTTGCTCTATTTGTTGCTTTCCAACGGCCGTATTTCTTTTCAGGCCTTCTGTTTCTAAATTTACCAGCAGAAATGCTATTCATAATTAGTGGAGTCGCTGCCCTTTTTTCTTCCGTCTTGGCAGCTGAGTTGTGGATATGGCTCTCAAAAGATCATCACCGACTCACCCCACCCAGACTACAAAAGCCTCAGAGCAAATGATGTTATTGCCGGAGAGAACAAGACTTTTGTACTCTTCGCTGCGAAAATCCTGACCATTCACAATTCATCAAAATCCCAAGCTCGCCACCCACTCGGCCACGCCAGCGCGTGTCCACAGGTTGTCATCTACTAGCTTAATCATCTCGTCGGCCAGGTTGTTGCGGCGGCCGGTGGGGCCAACCACCTGGCGCTGGCCAATGTTGTAGCCCACGCGCTGGCTTAAGCGCCAAATCGCCATGCTGTAAGAAAAATCGGGGCGTTCAATGGATTGCGGGCCAAACGCGCCAGCGTAGGCGGCGGCCAGGGCGCAGGTGCGCCACTCTTCGCGCTGCTCGTAGGCGTAGTAGCCAATCTGCACCTTCTCCACAAACGCATTGCGGCACAACGGATGGTACAAACGGCCGATCTGCAAAAAGTGGGACAGCATGTCTCTCTTAACTTCTTGTTCTTCAGGAGAATGGGGAATAATAATCGGGTCTGGGTGGTGCGGAATGAGGGCGTTCTGCTGTGGCTTGGTTAGGATAATGCCAGTCGGGGTGTGAACCATCAGGCTCGTTTGGGCTGGTCTCGGTTTTTGCAAGCCCAGCCAGCGGGAAAGTATTGTGCGGGTTGTCATCGGTTTGCTCCATAAAAAAATGTAGGCGACGTTGGGAGGCCAACAATCCCCTACATTAAAAATCTACAATCTTAAAACCTTTGTTGCAACTTTGTGCAAACATTGAAATATACGCAACATGGACAATTTAGACTGTACTTTGGTCACGAATATAGCCATTCCTAATGTGCGCCCCGCCCAACAAAGCAACAGAATAGCATGTTTGTTCTAATTTGGGTGTAAAAAGCCCGTGAGTTTTAACTGGATTATCTGTTTGACAATTCCGCCGCTTCCACAGAGAATTGCGGATTCGTCTGGTTCTGCAAGAATAATCAAGGATTCCATTCATGCGACTCTTTTGGGAGATTGCCCTGCGCAGCTTTCGCAAGCACCTCACCTACCGGGCAGCGACCATTGCCGGTTTGCTGACGAACTTTTTCTTTGGCTGGCTCAAGGTTTCTGTGCTGTTGGCGTTGTACAACGGCCGTTCCGTCGTCGAAGGCATCAGCCAAAATGATTTGTACGCCTTTGTGGCCCTCACCCAGGCGGCGCTCACCTACCTGGCCATGTTCGGCTGGTACGAGTTGATGGAGTCCGTCCACACGGGCGAAATCGGAGCCGATTTGCTCAAGCCGATGGGCTATTTTCGCTTTTGGCTGGCCAAAGATGCGGGTCGGGCGGTGGTGGCGTTGCTGCTGCGCGGCGTGATCATCATGCTCTTTTTTGGGCTGGTGTTCCCCATGACCTTTCCCACGGATTGGCTACACTGGGTTTGGTTGGGAACGGCCGTCTTTTTTAGCTGGCTGGTCAGTTTTACCTTCCGCTTTCTTGTGAACTTGGCGGCATTCTGGTCGCCCAACGCCAGAGGGATGATTAATGCCGGTTTTATCTTTGGCTGGCTGCTGTCTGGTTTTTTGATGCCGCTGCGGCTGCTGCCGGAGTGGCTGCAAACCATTGCCTACCTCACGCCATTCCCCTACATGCTCAATCTGGTCGTGGAACTGTATTTGGGATTGCTGCAAGGCCCGGAACTGGTTCGGGCGCTGCTGTTGCAGCTGGCCTGGGCGGCAGGCATGGCAATTGTGGGGCAACTGGTGTTGAAAACGGCCGTACGCCGTCTAGTCATTTTAGGAGGATGAGTTTGGAGAACGGTAATCGGTAAACAGTAAACGGTAATCAGTAATCCGATTACCGACCACCGATTACCGATTACCGACCACCGATTACCAAAAGATGAGACACTCACTCGACATCTACCGCCGCCTGGTTGGCGTACAGCTGCGTTCGCAAATGCAGTACCGCACCTCATTCGCCCTCGACCTCCTCATGACTGCGCTCACCGTAGTGGTGGAATTTGGCTCCGTGGCCCTGGTGATGCAGCGCTTTGGCAACATCCACGGCTGGCAGCTGTCAGAAATCGCCTTTCTCTACGGGGTCGTAGAGATCGCCTTCAACCTCATGGACATGACCTTCAGCGGCTTCGACCCACCCCGCTTTGGCCTAACCGTACGCCAGGGCAGCTTCGATCAGCTCCTGCTGCGCCCCGTCAACATCACCGCCCAAGTGATGGGCTCGCGGCTCGTCGTACGCCGCCTGGGGCGTGTCGCCTTTGGTATTGCCATTTTTGCCTACGCCCTCTCCCTCAACAACATCATTTGGACGGTACCCAAGCTGCTCTACCTGCCCGTGGTCATCGCCAGCCTCATCGCCTTCTTTGGCGGCTTGTTTGTCATCGGCGGCACGATTACCTTTTGGACGGTGGATTCGATTGAAGCGCTGAACATGCTCACCTACGGCGGCAGCTACACCATGTCTTACCCGATGACCATCTATCCCGACTGGCTGCGCCGCTTTTTTACCTACATCGTGCCCGCCGTCTTTCTGAACTTTTATCCGGCGCTCTACTTTTTGGACAAACCAGACCCGTTTAATTTTCCCGCCTTTGCGCCGTTTGTAGCGCCATTGGTGGGGTTTGCCATGCTCTGGCTGTCGCTGCGCGTCTGGCGTTTTGGCATCCAGCATTACCAAAGCACAGGGAACTGATCTATCCGCAGATTACACAAATTAGCGCAGATTTTCATTTTTTAAGCACCCAATCTGCGTCAATCTGCGAAATCTGCGGAAAATAAAAAGATATGAACATAATTGAAGTGACCAATTTGCAGAAACAGTTTGCGGTGCGGAAGCATTTTTCGGGCCGATTTGGCGCGGTGCGCAGCTTTTTCTCGCGAGAGTTTACGCGGGTGCGGGCGGTGGATGGCATCAGCTTTGGCGTGGAGCCGGGCGAGTTAGTCGGTTATCTGGGGCCAAACGGGGCTGGCAAATCCACCACCATTAAGATGCTGACCGGGCTGCTGGTGCCGTCGGGGGGAAAGGTGGTGGTGAACGGCCGTATCCCCCACAAAGAACGCCAGCAGTACGTCGCCCGCATCGGCGCGGTTTTTGGCCAACGCACCACGCTCTGGTGGGATTTGCCCGTCATCGAGTCGCTGGAGCTGCTGCGCCACATCTACAAAGTGCCAGCCGCGCGGTTCAGCAAAAATCTGGCCGAATTTACCGACATGCTGGAAATGGAGCCATTTTTGCACACGCCCGTGCGCTCCCTCTCGCTGGGGCAGCGAATGCGGGCAGACATCGCCGCTGCCCTGCTGCACAACCCTGACCTGCTTTTTCTGGATGAGCCAACCATTGGACTGGACGTGGTCGCCAAAGAGCGCATCCGCCAGTTCATCCAGCACATCAACGCGGAGCGCGGCACCACGGTACTACTCACCACCCACGATTTGGCCGACGTGCAGCGGCTGTGCCAGCGGGTGATGATTATTGATCGCGGGAAGTTGTTGTATGATGGCCGTTTACAATCCCTGCAAGATCAGTTTGGCGGCAAGCGGGAGCTGGTGGTGGATTTTGCTGAGGCTTACGAGACAGTGGCAATCGAAGGCGCAACGGTCGTCGAGTACCAGGATTCTCGCGCCACCTACCAGTTTGAACGGGGGGAAATTTCGGCATCGGCACTGATCGGCCGTATTTCCAACCAGTACCGCGTCCAGGATTTGGCCGTGCGCGAACCAGACATCGAAGCGACGATTCGCCGGATTTATGAGGAACGATTGTTGGAAACGGCCGTGTCCGCCAAAAACGAGGAGTAAGCATCCCCAGATACGAACAGTTGGCAAAAAGCCATTTTGTTTGCGCTAAGGCGGATTCAACTCAGCAAAAAACGCCGATTTCGCCACAATTTCATCCGCCGAGATGAAGGTCGCTTCCTCCACGCTCATCCCGGTGCGCTGCAAGAAGGCTTGCACCACGTGGTAGCCCACCGCGTAACCGCCGTACGCAGGCATTCCGCCCAGCGGCTCGTACCCATTTTGCGCCGCCAGCGCATCCCCAAAAATGTAGCTGCGGATGACGTTGAAGCCCGTCTTGTGCAGCCCGGCGGCAATCAGCGATTTGGCCGCGTCGAGCATCGCCTCGTCAAACTGGGTCACGTAGTAGCCCACCACGTCTTCACCAAACAGCGAAGCGGCAAACGACTCAGCCATGCCCTCCAACACGATGTACTCGGCCACGCTGGTTTGCATGGTGAACGGGAAGGCGCGGAAGCGCACCAAGTGGTGCATTTCGTGGGCCACCAGCCCGGCCAGATGGGGCAAGTTGCGCCCGTCCGGTTCCCAGAACTGGCCAATGTAGCGCGGGGCAAACCAGTCGGTTGCGCCCGTGTAACCCGGCTGCGGGTCGTTGGCAAAGAAGGCGGGGTCGGCCAACACCAGCCAGCCTTCGAACGTGTCAAACGGCAGGCGGTCCGCATAGGGCGCGAACTGCTGCGCGGCTTTGGCGGCGGCGTCCCGGCCAATTTCCCAGGCGTGGGCCGCTTCCATTTTTTGCAGCAGGCTGGCGATTTCGTCGGTTTGGTGCGGCAGCAGCCAGCCCCACACTTTAGCACCAGCGAACGGGTCGTTGGGGTCCATGCCGGGGCGTTGCATCATGTTCATCATTTGCTGCCAGGGCTGGACGAACAGGTCCAGGTACAGATGTTCTCGTTTGGCGGCGTCGGGTTCGGTGAGGAGACGGCCGTAATATTCATCAGTCGGTATCCAGTTGCTTTTCATCGTTATGCCTCAAGTCGTAGCCGAGGATTCCAATCCTCGTCTTTGCGCGCAAAGAATGCGCGGCTACACTTAGCTGTTATTGTCGCAGTAGACAGTAATCGCCGCCTGCAAAAAGTCTGGCAAATTGGGGTGCATCGCCTCGAAGGTAGCGCGGAAAGCGGGGTCGGTAGCATAACCTTGCCCCAGGCCGCGCAAAATGGCGAAGGTGGGTTCGTAGAAATTGCGGGTGTGCTGGTGCCAGCGGGCCACAATTGCCTGAACGGTTTCGCTCTCAGGCAGATTACCCAGTTGATCAACCATGTCCAGGTAGATTTGGCTGCCTTCCTGCATGATCGCTTGCTGCTGCTCTTTGCTGAGCTGCTTCCAGCGCTGGTTGGATTGGCGCACCAGCTGGGGGCCCCAACGGCGTTCCGCTTCTTCGGCATATGCTTTATGTTTGGCTTCGTCGAAGCCTGCGAATAAATCTTTGTTGTCCATCTCTAATTTTCCTTCCATGTGCAAAATGGTGTTGTCAATTGTTTCGATGAGCCGACTGAGCCGTTCCGCCTGCTGTTGTAATGCCGCTTTTTGCGTTTGCAGCGATTGCCGGGCGTCAAAATCGGGCCGATCCAGCATGTTGCGAATGTCGTCCAGGCTGAAATCCAGCTCCTGGTAGAAGCGGATTTGCTGCAAGCGCAGCACGGCCGTTTGGTCATAGTAGCGATAGTTGTTGTCAGCAACGGCCGTTGGCTTCAACAAATCAATCTGGTCGTAATACCGCAGCGTGCGGCGGCTGACGTTGGCCAGGTCGGCAAGTTGTTTAATCGTGTACATGCACATTTTTCACTCAAAACCTCCCGCAGGTTTCATTTATGAGCTTGATTTTGGTTCAAACCTGCGGGAGGTTCAACGGGGACAATGATAAAGTATGACGTAGCGTCAATGTCAAGGGGAATTTTTGATTCGATTTGCCCCGCCGGGGGATAAATCCCCCGGCTAGATGTGGAAGCCCTTTGGGCTTTCATAGCTAGCCCGCCCGTTTACGGGTGGGCGGAGGTTTTAGTCGGCAATCTCGCAGAAGCGCAGGATGGTAAGGGCGAGGGTTTGGGCGCAAGTTTTGAGGTCGGCTAGGGGGAGATGCTCGTCGGGCTGGTGGGCTTTGCGCACATCACCAGGGCCAAACATGAGGGTGGAAATGCCGCCGACGTTGACCAGCAGGCGCATGTCGGCCCCATAGGGCATACCCTGAATTTGGGGTGGTTGGCCGGTGATTTCTTGGAAGGAAACGGCCGTTTCCACCACCACGCTCTCCTCCACCGCAATCTCCGCCGGATCGAACTGGGCACCCCACCATTCGACGACAGGTGGGTTTTCACGGAGCCAGGGGTCGGTTTGAACGGCCGTTTGCACCCACGCCTCCAATTCTTTTTTCGCCGCCTCCGGATCTTCGCCAATTTTTACGCCGTAGCGCCCTTCAAACGTCAGCGTTTCGGCCACCGTGGAAGCCCAGACGCCGCCCTGGATTTTGCCCACGCAAATGGGGTACGGCACCGGATAGCTGGCAAACAGCGGATGGGCCGCGTCGGCATTGCGGGCTTTTTCCAGATCGAGAATGGCCTGGTAGACGAGTAAAAACTTCTCCAGCGGGTCCACGCCTTCAAAGCGCATCGCGCCGTGGGCGGCTTTGCCGGGGATGGTGATGCGGAAGTTGTAAGCGCCCGCCTGGGCCGGCGCAATCATCAGCTCGGTAGGTTCCATGATGATAGCGGCGTCTGCTTTGGGGCCGTGCAAAACGGCCGCTAACGTGCCCGCCCCGCCATCTTCCTCACCAATCACCGCCTGAACGTGGACGCGCCCCTTAAGCTGCACCCCGGCATCCATAATCGCTTTGACGGCAAACAGGCCGCAGCAGAGGCCGCCTTTCATGTCCAGCGCGCCCCGGCCGTACACGTTGCCGTCGGCGGGATTGTAGGTGGCGCGCCAGGGTGGGTAGTGCCAGCGATCCAGTTCGCCCGCGGGCACCACATCGGTATGGCCGTTGAGGATGAGGCTGGGGCCATCCCCCTGCCCGTAGCTGCCGACGACGCCCAGCCCGAAGGCGCGATCTACTTCGGCGGTGTAGGCTGGGTGCTGGGCGAGTTTGGCGAAGTCAATTTCCCAGGTTTGTACGTTGAGGCCGAGGGATTGCATGAGAACGGCCGTTTGTTCCTGCACCGTTCGCTCTTCTAGGGAGCCATCCAGGCTGGGAATCTGCACCAGCCGGTCCAGCGCTTGTAAAAGAGCATCAAAATCTAATTTGTCGAGTACGGTTTGTTCGATTGGGTTCATGGTTTTTGAGGATTTTTGGAACACAGAGATTCACGGAGAGTACAGAGTTACACAGAGGTTTTCTCCGTGCAGCTCTGTGGATTCTCTGTGAATCTCTGTGTTCCGCTTTTGATTCTTACAATTCCAGCTTACGCCGTTCGATGAAGTCACGCAGGGCATCGTCAACGGCCGTATCCAATTTGGGCTGTTCGTACTGACGCAGAAGCTTTTTGTATTTGGCGTTGGCCCGCTGCATCGCATCCACACTGCCGTTGGCTTCCCACGCTTCGGCCGAATCGTAGTCGAACAGGCCAGCGCGGTAGAAGGCGGTGCGATAATGGCGCATGGTGTGGCTGCTGCCCAGATGGTGCCCGCCGGGCGGCACTTCGTGAATAATCGTGTCCAGCGCCCACTCGTCCTCGTCCCAACTGACGTTTTGCAGATAACGATGGTACATGCCTAGCAGCTCGCAATCGAGCACAAATTTTTCGTAGCCTGCCGTCAGCCCGCCTTCCAGCCAACCCGCTGCGTGGAGAATGAAATTCGGCCGTACCAGCAGCGATGGGTACATGGACATCACGCTTTCGTATGCGCCCTGGGCGTCAATGATTTTGGAGCTGGCGTATGCGCCCGCCGCCCGGAACGGCAAATTGTACATCCGCGCCAGTTGGGCGCTGAGGTAAAGCGCCAGTTGGCTCTCCGGCGCACCAAAGACGGGCGCGCCGCTCTGCAAATCCAAAACCGCCTGGAAGGAGCCGTAAATGCACGGATTGCCCGGATTCACCATCTGCGTAAAGACAATGCCCGCCAGCGCTTCGGCATTGAGCTGAGCTACGGTGCCCAAAATTGAGACTGGCCCCATCGCTCCAGAGAGGATGAACGGGGTCACGTCCACAATCTGGTTGTGGCGGGCAAATTCGATGAGCAGCCCCAACATCCGGTCGTCCAGGCGGCGCGGGCTGCTGACGTTGACCACGCCGTGCAAAAAGTGATTCTGCCGCAGCGTTTCTTCGCCATGCGCAATGATGGCCATCTTCACCGCATCGGCGGCGATGGGGCCAGTATGGTAAATGCCCATCACGGGCTTGTCGCCGTAGGCCAGCAGGGCATACATTGTTTCCAAATGGCGGTAAGCGATGGGTACGTCGGCGGGCACCACGATTTCGGCACCGAGGCTGTGCAGGTAGGGCGATAGCTGGCTGAGCTTAATGAAGTTTTGCAAATCGGCCAAGCTGCCGTCGCGCCGCCCGCGATCCATATCGCGCACGAAAGGGGGTCCAGCCACCGGAGCAAAAACTACGTTGTCGCCACCAATCACCACGTTGTGCGCCGGGTTGCGACCGGACCAGATGAATTGGGAAGGCGCTTTGGCCAGCCATTCCATCACCTGCGCCCGGTCGAAGTAGGCAATTTGGTCCACTACTTTCACATGGTTCTGCTGCAAAATGCGCACCGACTCGTCATCGTAAAAGGCGATGCCGCCCTCTTCGAGGATTTGCATGGATTTGTCGTGGAGCAGTTGGAGCTGTTCGGTGGTGGCGATTTCGTAGGGGGGCAGGGTCCATTTGGGCTGGGTGATTTTGGCGACTTTTTCGGGGTTGGGGCCGTGCGGGCTGGGGCGACTGCGGATGCGTTTGCGGTCCATGTGGGTTTCTCCGGGGTAATCGGGTACTAAAACCCGACAGGTTTACATAATATCTAGAACTACAAGGCTCGTTGCTGTGCAAAGTGAGCTTGCTTTTGCTGTTATGTGGAAACCTGTCAGGTTGGGTAAGTTTGGTTAGGCGGGTACGGCCGTTTCCAAAAAGCTGTCCATATCCCTTTTCATTTGAATCAGCGAAGGCAGGTGGGCGTACATCATGTGCCCCGCCTCATAGTAGTGCATCGTCACGTTATCCAACAGGGTGGAGTCAATATCCAGATGGTTGAAAGTGTACTCCGTCGCCAGGAACGGCGTGGCCATGTCGTAGTAGCCATTGGCCACGTACACCTTCAGGAATGGGTTGATGGTCATTGCCTTGCGCAGCGTTTCGGCGACGTTGGCAAATTCGTTCATGTGCGGCTCATAGTTCCAGGGCCACACCTTGCCCGTCAAAATTTCGTACGGCAGGTCGCTCTCAAATTTGAGTTCCTGGCGCACATAATCGTTGAAGGTGGCGGTGTACGGACCTTGAATGACGGCGTAGCTGGGGTCATACTCAAAATGCTCGCCCGCCGCATCGCGGTCAATGCCCAAAAAGCGGCTGTCCAGGCGGCCGACAGTGCGGTGCTGGTCGCGCAGCAGCTCTTTGCAGTAGCGGAAATATTGCACGCGCAGGTTCGACAGCTTGACATAATCTAACGAAACGCCCAGGTAGCGGGCCAGCTTCTTCTCGATTTTGGCCTTCTCTTTTTCGGGCAACGCCGCGCCCTGCATGAGCGCCAGGGTGTACTCCGTCAGGGCAAAATCGCGCACTTCGGCGATGGTTTCTTCAAGGCTAGCTTGCAGCTTGGCGTCTAGCTTGTTGTGGTACCAGGCGGTGGCGGCCATGGTGGGCAGGTACAAAATGTAGGGCAAATCGTTGCCGACGGGGAAGCGGATTGTCTGGAAGTTAAGCACGACGGAGATGAGCATGATGCCGTTGAGGTACATGCCGTGCCGCTCTTGCAGGTAGCCAGACAGCCCGGCGGCGCGGGTGGTGCCGTAGCTTTCGCCAGCGAGGAATTTGGGGGAGGTCCAACGGCCGTATCGTGAACAGTACAGCCGGATAAAATCACCCACATACTCAATGTCCTTCTTAAACCCGTGAAAATCGCGCGGCTTTTCGCCCTCGACGGCGCGACTGTAGCCGGTGCTCACCGGATCAATGAAAACCAGATCGGTTTTATCCAAAATGGAGAACTCGTTCTCGACAAGCTCGTACGGCGGGGGCATCAGGTTGCCCTCTTCATCGGTGACGATGCGACGGGGGCCAAGCACGCCCAAATGCAGCCAGACGGACGAGGAGCCGGGGCCACCATTGAAGGAGAAGGTGACCGGACGCTTTTTCTGCTCTTTGATGCCGTCACGGGTGTAAGCGACAAAGAAAATTTCGGCTTTGGGCTTGTGCCCTTCCGCCTTGCCCTCTTTCTCGGTTTCTTCCTTGAGGACGATGGTGCCCGTGGTGACGGTGTAGTTGACTTTACGGCCGTTTATCGTCACCACATGATGGGTTTCAACCAGGTTGTCTTTCGGTTCTGGCTTTTCTTTTGCGTTCTCTTTTTTTTCGTCTTGTTTGGGCTCGTCAGCCATTTTTCACGCTCCTTGGTGGCCGTCAGCAAATAAGTTATGGAGTCGTACGGACGGCTTGGAGTAAGCGGCTTTCCAAAAAGGGTGGTATTGTTGGCCGCTTACTCGGCGTTGGTAGGAGGTGATTATACCTGCGTGCAGATTTTCCGTAAAAAACAAAGTGGGGACGAGCGGTGGGGTGTGGGATACGGCCGTAGAGAATGTAATTGGGTAATTCTTCAATTACTGCACAGAACTTCTTCGGCCAAGCCATCTTTCAAAAGAGTCAGCGCTTTCGTTGGATTTTTTGCCCAGCAGCAAGCCTTCAATACCAATATCCTCGTCAAGGTCGGGCCAATGGATGCCTTTTCCGGCACCACTAAGTTGGAAATTGGCGCGTTCTTGTGGGGTGCCATAAGCAAGACGAGGAAACCAGCCGATAGGCACGGAAATAGTACAGCCGTCTTCCAGATCAACGGTTAATGTATCATCCGTAATTTCTACTTCAACTGCCTTCGGCAATGGTGCTGCCGCAGAAATCATCCCATTCATCACGTAACCTCACCAAATAAAGAAAAGCCCAATTATCGAGGGAAATATTCACTGGAGCGCAGGTCTAAATTGGTCCGCAGGTCGTCAGCGCTTTTCCACAGCGTCGCCTACAATTCCTTAAGTCCGTCTGGAGTCATAATGAAGATTTATCTCGTTAGTTCTGTTTTAATATCGGCCACTGAACATGCGGTCGCATTTGATAACACTTTTGCAATAATTCGGGAATTTTCCCATGCATCTCACAATATTGGATCAGGGCAATTGTCTTGCTTTGAATTGTGGTCCCTTCTAAATTTTCATATGGTATATAGAGATCAAAACAAAGCATTTGCAAATCTGCAAGCGAAAAAAGCGCCTCGAAATTTTGTCGCAGAGTTGTTCGAATAGTTCTTGACAGATTATGGCTTGATACTTCAATCTTTAACGACCCCACAACCTGCTCAATAGCTTTTGTTTTCAACAATGTGTTCCCCAGCCACTGTTGCTCCTGCAAAACGGTTACCACTATTTTGATTTGTCCAATTGATTTTGGCGTTAAAAGAAAATACATAATTGGGCATATATTATGATCAACAATAACAGTTTTTTGAGGTTCATCATGAACTTCACAATCAGGAGCAATAACCTTAATGTTAAATTTGGTTGCTCCCTTCTCATTCCATGAACCCTCCAATTGCTCTGAAAAACTGAGGCCTATGCTTTTTTCGAAGTTCATAGGTGGAGCCGTAGAGGGGCGAATTGAAACAGCAAGTTCAAAAGCTCGATTCACTAGGACTTCATCAGGCACCGCAGCATCAATTCTCCATGTAATTTGCTGCGGAAACTGCCTTATGACCATCATTACTTTGCCCTGAACCTGCACATCTTCCCAATCAACATAAATTGGGCCCATTGTGGGGTTGGCTGGTTGCAAACGAATTTTTTTACCCTCGTTATAGAAATATTTTAGAGTTGTCGTGTCATCGCTGAGCCAAACGGCCACCATGTCTCCGTTCCTAGCCTCATGTGTAGGACGCATGATTACAATATCACCGTCTTTTACCATCGCATCAATCATCGAATTTCCGCTAACGCGTAAGGCAAACAATCCCTCCTGTGGCCCTGGGATCATGTCAACCCCTATCTCAAATACATCTTCATCATCGTATATGCCAAAGTCGCCATTCCCAACCTCAACAGGGGAGCCCGCTGCAATGTTTCCTAAAATCGGAACCCGTGTTGAGGGAGCAACATGAGTTTCTGCAACGCCTGATAACTCTTGTGTTCCACGCTGTGACAAAGGCTTTTTGTAACGCTCTATAGCTTTCCTTGTTAGCCTAATGCCGCGTGAAATCTCCGGGGATGTCTCAATTAAACCCTTCTCCTGTAACTTTTTGAGGGAACGCTGAACGGCACTTCTAGAAATATCAATATCTCGTGCCATTTCGGTTTGGGTGGGCGGACGCTTGTATTTTTGGATGTATTGGTAGATAAAATCTATTAGTAGATTTTCGCGTTCAGTGAGCATAAAAACCATCTTGGTTAATTTTTCGAGAGACCGTCAAGATTCACGCTTTCCAAGGTTATTGGATAAACTATCTTACAAAGAGAATCTTTAATCTAAGGTTACCGTATCTGATTTTTCTCTTTAGTATTTTGTTCTTGCTTTGCATTTGAAAGAATCAATGCGCTGGCTTGCCACATCTCTTCAAATTGGTCAAGAAAGAAGTTCATCCAATAACTATCTCGATCATGAAACAACTCAAATTTTGCGTTGCTCTTATTTCTCCAAATTGGGAGATAGAGCATTACCTGTATGTGCCCATTCATCAACTTGGGATCAGTTGCAATTATTGAAAAAGGAATTTTTCCAAGGAATTCTCTTACCTCGATTATCCCATTACTGTTGGGATTTGAAATCAGTGTTTGTAATAATTCCATGCTTCGCTCTTGGTTAGAATCATAAACATCCTTTGAGGAAATAATCAGCCTAATTTTTGTATTACTTTTTTCAAAGGATTTTTGCAGAGAGTGCATGTTAAAGGCAAGCGTTTTAGCAAGATCAATGCCAAGCAAACAAATCTCACTAGCTGCACGAAAGTAAACTGATTGGTCTGGATTGTTCTCAAAAAAGAAATCTTGGGCTCTGGCTTCACTGTAGACTGTTCTACCATCTGTATGACCTACCTGAAATAAATCAGGCGTCCATTCCACTGCATAAGACCACATATCTTCAAATTGGTTTAAAAAATATTTGTACCAATGTTGGTCATCTGACTCATCCAAATAAAAAACTGGTGGCGCACCGTATCCCCGGTGATGTGGATACACTTCTACATGCATCTTCCCTTTTGAGTGGGCTGTGTGAAAAACAAAGAGGCCAAATGAGGGTGCATAAGGCATCAACCGCACTTGAAGTTCCCCTGCCCTGCCCTCCTCAACAAGTGCCTCCCTCTTCTGCCATAAATAAGCAATATCGCCGAATGAAGCATCCAGGCGTTTTTTGTAATATGCCATGTCTTGGGATTCACTTCTGGCATTGGCCATTTCAACGGCCGTTGTCCGTGGGTCCACAATCAATATTCGCACAGGCTTGCCCTGGGCCAGGCCATCATATAGCTGGGTAAATTGTTTGCTGATGGTTGAGGTTAAGCTAACACCACACAGATCAATGCCATCAGCCTCGTGAATTTGAGGGCTAATTTCAGGCATTTTCTGGAAAAACTTTTCTGCCTTCGGTCGCTCCCGCTCTAATCGGTTGAGCAAGTGTTGTACCCGCTCACTCAAATCCCAATCATCAACAAAGAAAAAGAAATTAACAAAAATAAAAACGACAAGGGCACCAATCAGTTCCGTTGATAGATTAAGAAAAAAGCTTTGCCAATCTCCCTCATTCCCATCTGCTCTCAGGAAAACCCAATATGTGTAGATTCCGATTGCGAAAGTTGCAATAAATAAGCCACCGATCAGAAACCGAGATTTTGTTTTTCTTTCCACAAGAACTCCATTTGTGTTTTTGGTTTGTTTTTGGGCTGAACAAAGACAATTTGGCAAACGGCCGTGCGTCATACTGTAATCTTTTTAGAGGTAGCTGGCAATAACTGCATCGCGGCAGCTTGGTCTGTGTGGGCGGGGACAGCCGGTGAGGTGAATTGGATACGGTAATTGGGTAATTTTTCGCCCCAAGTGGCGCGGTGAGGACACCGGCTACAGTTAGAGGGAATTACCCAATTACTCAATTACTCAATTACTCAGTTACTGCGACGACACGGCCGTATCCTCCCGAACGCTGAGGCGGCGGACGTAGTTCACCAGGTGCCACGCCTGTTCCTCGGTGAACTGCTCGCCAAAGGCGGGCATGGCGGTTTCCTCAATGCCTTGCAAAATCCAGTAGAACAGGTCGCCGTCGGTGTGGGTGGCGGTATGCCCGGCGGCAAAATCGGCCGGAGGCGGATTCAGGGTGAGCGCGGTGGGGCCGTCGCCGCGCCCTTCTGGGCCATGACAGGCGATACAGTTTTCGTTAAACAGCTCCTGCCCGATAGCCACTGACTCGACATCCGGCAAGATAGGGTTGGTGGCAAATTTGGCGGGCGTGTACTCCACGGTAAAAAAAGTGAAGAGTTGCGAGCCGCCTAGCCAGAAGCAAACCAAGCTAATCGCCAGCAGCACCACCAACTGCCCCTCGTTTTTGGCGGCGCGAATACCAACAAAGCCCCAGAGCAGGGCAAACAGCACAATGCCCGCCCCGGTAGCGCCTCGCCCGGTACGGTTCATAAATTTGGCAAATGCTTCCAACGGCCGTACCCCACTATCTAGCTCGCGGATGTTGCCGCCCACGCCCGCTTCCAGCCGGAAGGCGGCGAAGGTGTCGAACGTGTCGGGGCGGCGAATGGAAACTTCGACCTGCCAGGTACCAATCAGACTGATGTAGCTACCTTCCAGGCGGTAACGGCCGTTTCCCAAATTTTCCGCCTCTCCACTGGAGGAACCGATAGATTGCCCCAAAAAAGTGTAGCGCACGGAAACTTGTTCGGCATTGGTCACCGGCTCACCGTTTTCGTCGGTGATGCGAATGTCGAAGCTGTTGTTACCCACCAGCGCTGGCTCGATCGCCATCTCCACCTGCAAATCTTCGGCAGCCTGGGTGACGGTGGCCTGGCCGGGGGCGTCTGCCAGCAGAGGGGCATCCACACCACGCTGCAAATCGGTCAGCACCCCGGCGGCAAGCAGAATGAGGAGGGCAACGGCCGTTTCCAGCCACACCAGCCGCCCAAAGCCACGCAAAACACGGGGCGTGCGCTCATTTTCGGGCGCGTCGTAGACGGCGCTGAGGCGGGGTTTGACAAACAGCAAGTTAATCCCGGCAATGGCGATGGGGAGCAGCGCCAGGCCAATCTTGCCCAGCAGCAGCAGACCGTACGCCGTGCCCACCAGTTCGGTCCAGCCGCCCACATGCTTGGCCGCCAGATAGCCGCCACTGGTCAGGAGCAGCCCCACCGAGATGGCGGCGATGGCCGAAAAGTTGAGGATGAGGCTGAGATTGAGCCAGGCGCGCGGTTCATTTTTGAGCGTGCGCGCTTGCCAGAGCGAAATCGCCAGAAACAGCAGGCCACCGACCCAGACAACCGCGGCCAGCACGTGCAGCCAATCAATCAAAATTGCTTGCGTGGTTTCTTCGGTGAGGGCGGCGCTGTGGCTGATGAGGGAGACGGTCAGCGACAGCCCTACCGCCAAAACGAGCCCCAGCCACCATTCCCAGCCGCGGAGTTCTTTACGGCCGTTTTTCACGTCAACAAACAAGCTCAGGTTAAAATGAGACAGGGCCAGCAGCAAAAAGCGGGTCAGCCACATGGTGCCAAAGCGGGTGCCCACCCAGCTTTGCAGATTGGCCGTTTGCAGCAAATCGTACGTGCGATTTTGGTCAATGAAGATGATGACCAGCCCAAGCCCAATCAGCACAATGCCCGCAATGCCCACGCGGATGCCGATTTGGGCCAGCTTCAGGTCCAGCGCTTCTTCCTCGGCTTCCAAATCCACATCGGCGACGATGGGATTCCACACCAGCAGACGGAAAGCAAACAGCCCCATCAACAAGGCAATGCCGGTGAGGGTGAGCCAACGGGCCACGGCGCTGAGGACGGAAAGTTGGGCGATGACGGTGCTTTCGCTGGCAACAGCCGTTGCCGCCACACCATAACCAAAGGCAAACGTCCCGCTAGTGGTGTGCCCATCCACCGTAGAAAGCACCTGCCAGCTTACCAGATAAGCCCCTTGATTCAGGTCTGGGAGAGAGACGGCAGCGGTACGGCCGTTCGCATCAATAAGCTGCAACGGCCCAGTTTCTACCTTTTCGCCACCTTGCGTCAGCAGCTCGATTCGGCTCAGTTCCGGCACGATTGGCTCGTTAAACTGGATGATCAGGTTATCTGGCAGCTCATCCAACAGGGCGTTGGGGGCCGGGTTAGAGAATTCCGGTACGGCGTGGGCAAAAACCGGCTGAACCCACAGCCACAGCAGGCCAGCGATGAGCAACAGCGGTAAAGTGCGACGAAATTTTTTCATAGGGACGGGAGGAATGAAAAGTAAAAAGTGAAAAGTGATAAGTTCAATCCACTTTTTACTTTTCACTTATCACTAAATCTTATTCTTCAACAACGACAGTGATCGAATCACCATCTTCGTACTCTTCGTGGGTATCAATGGATAAAAAGACGGAAATTTCATGTTCACCCGGCTCAAGCCCTGGCAATGGCTGGTCGGTGTTGCCGCCCATCACCATGCCGTAGGAGGTGCCATCCACGTAAACGTGCCAATGATTATTGCCGCCAAGTTCAAAATTTTCTACCTCAATCTCTACAATGATTTGGTCCAGAGTTTTAAACGTATCGCCTTCTTGTGGCGAAGTAATCGAGATTGCTGCGCCATCTTCGTTGGGAATGCGCATATGCACTTCGTTTGGATCATGCACTTCCTCGTGCTCGCCATCATCATGCGCCATATCATCCATGTGTTCCACCTCTTCATCAGCAGCAGGTTCGGTACTGCCGCAGGCCGCCAGGAACAGGCCAGCCAGGAGCAATGTGATAACAAGCCAAAAACGCGTCCAATTATTCTTACTCATCGTTGATTATCCTTATTTGCCAACCAGCTTTTGCACATCTGGCTGGCAGGTATTGATTGTTATTTCAGGGTTGGGGATTATTGCTGCCCAACGGCCGTATCAACCAGATTTCCGCCGGAGCAGCCCAACCAAACCCAACACAATGCCAAACAGACCCGCGCCACTGCCCACAAACGCCCAGGTGCGGGCCGCTTGCAGCTCTGCCTGAAGCTGGTTTACCTGCTCCTGCAGGGTAATGGTGTCTGGCAGCGCTTGTGGAAATTGCAGATTGCTGGCGGGCATCACCTCTTCCGGGTCCAGCTCCACATCCACCTCGGTGCTGCCCAGCGTGCCAAACAGACGGGTGGTGTACACACCGCGCACGGTGGGGAACAGTGTCGCCGTGTACAGGCCCGGCGTCGTGGTGGGGTTCATGTTCACGCGCCAGGTACGCCCGGCGTAGAGCACTTCCACGTCCAAAGTCGCCTCTGCGCCGCTTACTGGCTGTTCATCTTCAGTGATTTCCAGCGTCAGGGCGTTCCGTTCGCCCACAATGGGCGGCTCTTGCAGCCAGCCAATCACGATGGCGTACGGCCCCACCTCGACGCGGGTGTGGGCCAGCGCCGTCTGGCTGGTTTGGGATAAGGTAAAAAGTGCCAGGAAAACGGCCGTTCCCCACCAAAAGAACCGTTTCATCCATTGATTAAATTGCGTTGTCATAGATAAATCCTGTTTATGTTAAGTAGAATCATTGATCTTAAGCCTCACTCAAGACCAATGTCCAGCATTGTAACAGTAAAACGTTGGGAAGCGGTTAAGAAAAGTAAGGAGGTGGCGTTGGGGGAGGTTCACAAAACAACGTTAGCGGCAACCAAAAAACCGTCAGGCGACGATTTGGCTGTTGTCGCTTTTTTAGCAAGGCTACACCTGCTATCACAAAATTGAGGGAGAAAAAAATGAGCAGAGTGGCAACGGCCGTATCCGCCGCCACCACCTGCACAGACATCTCGTCCAGACTACCCTGCTGCCCCACTGATTCTGCCGCGACCAAACAAGCGCACGTGTAAACACCCGCTGGTGTCACGCCCAGGTATGCCAAAAACAGCAAAACAAAAATCAGACGAGAACGAATCATAAACTGAAGTCTTTACGGCAGCGGCACGCCAACGCCAGAAGTACAAGCACCACCCAGCTCTGGGGTTGTAGGACCAAGCCGGTAGCGCTCAATAAAATCTGCAATACGGCCGTCATCGGCCGACTCTACCTCAAGCTGAAATCCCCACGCCGTCAGCACAATCGGGCTACGCTGCCCAGGGTACGGACTTAGCAGCAAAAACGTCTGGCCCCGTACCGCATCCTCCAGTGTTGCCACCTGGTCACTCGGCAAATCCGGCGAATAGGTAATCCACAACGCGCCATGCTCCATAGAATGCACCGCATTGCCTGATTCAATCGGTTCCGCATAAATACCGCAATTCTGCCAAATGTTGAAATGCTCCCCACCAGCGGGCGGCACTGCTAAATCCTCAAACACCAGCGTGTCATCATGCCCACGCGCCGGACGCGGAAATTGTACCACGCCCTCAATCGGCTGGTCTGGGCGTACATTCAAATAAACAATCACCGCCATGCCCATCATCCCCAGCACAATCATGCCCAAAATAATCAAGTTCCTACGATTGCTAAACATCTTTCTCTCCAAAAATAAATTCCATTAACCAATCGGTGTACCAACGCCACCTGTGCATGCCGCGCCCGATTCTGGCGCACGCACCTGCTGGTACTGATCAATAAACTGTTCAATGCGAGGATCAGCCGCTGAATCCACTGCTAATTGGCGATCCCACACGGTTAGCACAATGGGGCTGCTTTGGTCTGGATACGGATTCAGCAACATGTAGGGGTCACCGCTGGCAATCGCCTGCAAAGCCACAACCTGGTCGGCAGGCAGATCAGGATTATACGTCATCCAAACAGCGCCGTGCTCCATTGAGTGGATGGCATACTGTCCAGCGACAGGCGTATCATAAATGCCACAATTTTGCCAGACGGGGGCATGTGGACCACCCATCGGCGGCGTGCCACCAAAAGGAATTTCCAGGGTGTCATCGTGTTGATTGGCAACGGCCGCAGCCACCACCGTCACTCCTTCAAGTTCAGGTCGGGTACCCCGGTAAATCAACAAGCCAACAATCGCCAGCACCACCACGCCAACGGGCACCCAGAGACGCAGCGCCTTCATCCGCTTCTCACGCGCCATCTGCTCCCGCCGAATATCCCGCTTGCTCCGCTTCCGCTCAGAAGATGTTTTGCTCACAATTTTTCTCCGTTGTTGTATTTGCGAGTTGCCAACCGACGCCTATGCATCGAAAAATAGCGGCCATTATTATCCTCGTGAATCAATATCGATCCATACCAAATTTAAATTCTTTCATGGGAAACTTAAACTCAAGTCCGCTTCTGCAAAATAAAAGACCCTGATCGGTTTGTCAACCGACCAAGGTCTTAAAAATTGCGTATCAAAACCTGACAGGTCTCCTCTGAAGTCAACTAACCCTTAGACAAGATCTGTCAGGTTTTTTGCACCAACTACACCTTCAAACGACGCAGTCGCAGTGCGTTCGTTACCACGCTAATGCTAGAAAAAGCCATCGCCCCGGCCGCCAAAATGGGATGGAGCTGCTTCAAAAAGTCCGGTGCCCAGGCAAACGGAGCCAAAATACCAGCCGCTACGGGAATCAAAACCGTGTTGTAACCAAAAGCCCACACCAGATTCTCGCGAATGTTGCGCATGGTGGCTTTGGACAGGTGAATCGCCTGCGGCACGCTGCGCAAATCGCCGCGCATCAGGGTGACATCGGCCGTTTCCATCGCCACATCCGTCCCGGTGCCAATCGCCAAACCCACGTCCGCCTGAGCCAACGCGGGCGCATCGTTGATGCCATCCCCGACCATGCCCACGCTATACCCTTCTTCTTGCAACTGCTTGACGTAGCTGGCTTTGTCGCCGGGCAGCACCTCGGCAAAAACGCGGTCAATGCCCACCTCGGCGGCGATGGCGTTGGCCGTCGCCTGGTTGTCGCCGGTCATCATCACCACGGTGAGGCCGCGCGCTTTCATGGCGGCCACCGCTTCTTTGGAGCCTTCTTTGATGGTATCGGCCACGCCAATGACAGCGGCAGCCTGTCCATCCACGGCCAGCCACATGGCGGTTTTGGCTTCGTCTTGCAGCGCCTGGGCTTTGGCTTCCAGCCCGTTGAGGTGGATGCCTTCTTTTTGCATCAGCCGCAAATTACCGAGGAGAACGGAACGGCCGTTCACCACCGCCGCCACCCCATGACCCGCAATCCCGCTAAAATTGGTTGGCTCGTCCAACACCAGTCCCTTCTCCTGCGCCGCCCGCACAATCGCCTCACCCAGCGGATGCTCGGAGCCGCGTTCGGCGCTGGCAGCCAGTTGGAGCCAGTAATCGGTGGTCGGTAGTCCGTTATCGGTAATCGGTAATCCGTTAGCGGTAACTGGCTCACCGATTACCGATGACCGTTCACCGATTACCACATCCGTCACCGTCGGTTCCCCGCGCGTAATCGTGCCGGTTTTGTCCAGCACAATGGCGTTGAGCTTTTGCACCTGCTCCAGGGCGGTGCTGCTTTTGAACAGGATGCCCTTCTCGGCCCCCTTGCCCATGCCCACCATGATGGAGGTTGGCGTGGCCAATCCCATCGCACACGGACAGGCAATGACAAGAACGGCCGTTAACCGAATCAGCGCCGGAACAAAATCACCACCCCACACCAGCCAGATAATGAACGTGAGGGCCGCCATCGCCATGACAAACGGCACAAAGTATGCCGCTACCTGGTCCACTACGCGCTGGATGGGCGCTTTGCTGCCCTGCGCCTGCTCCACCAGCTTGATAATTTGCGCCAGGGCGGTCTCTTTGCCCACCTTGGTCGCCTCAAATTTGAGCAAGCCCTGCTTGTTCAGCGTGGCCCCGATCAGTTCGTCGCCCGGCTCTTTGCCCACCGGCAAGGATTCCCCGGTGAGCATGGATTCGTCTACGGCAGAACGGCCGTCTACCACCACGCCATCCACCGGAATCTTTTCACCCGGCCGCACAATCACCACATCTCCCTGCACCACTTCGGCGATGGGAATGTCCAGCTCCTGCCCGTTGCGCACCACGCGGGCCGTTTTGGCCTGCAAACCCATCAACTGCTTGATCGCTTCGCTGGTGCGCCCTTTGGCGCGCGCCTCCAGCAGTTTGCCCAACACAATCAGCGTGATGATGACCGCCGAGGTCTCAAAATAAACGTGGTCGCCCAGCCCGTTGCTGTTCCAGAAAGTTTGCGCCAACAGGACAGCAATACTGTAAAAGTAGGCTACGGAAGAACCCATCGCCACCAGCACGTCCATGTTGGCGCTGCCGTTGCGTAAACTTTTGTACGCGCCCACGTAATAATCCCAACCGACATAAAATTGCACCGGCGTAGCCAACACCAAAAAGAGCCAGTTCACCCAGGTGGCGTGCGCCCAATGGCCTACCAGGCCAAAATCGCGGCTCATGCTAAAGAGGAAGAGGGGTAGCGAGAAGATGACGCCAACCAGCAGACGCGTCTTTTGGTGCTGGATTTCGGCTTCGCGGGCGGCAGCTTCGGCGTCTTCCAGCTCGTCGTCGCTGGCGGATTCCACCACGTCGTACCCGGCGCGCCGCACGGCAGCCACCATTTCAGCCCGGCTAACAGCTCCAGGTGCGTAGGTAACGGCCGCTTTTTCATTGGCGTAGTTCACGGTAGCGGTCAACACGCCATCCACCTTGTTCAAGGCACGTTCGATGCTGGCGGCGCAGTTGGCACAGGTCATACCCAGCAGCGACAGGTCCAATTCGGCCGTGGGGATTTCATACCCGGCACGTTTGACTTTTTCGATAACGGCCGTTGTCACAGCCTGCCCCTTCACCACCGACGGATCGTAGCTAAAGGTCACCTTTTCGTTGGCAAAATTGACGGTGGCATTCGTGACGCCCTCAACCTTTTTTGAATTGCGCTCCACCGAAGCCACACAGTTGGCACAGGTCATGCCCAAAACGGGCAGCGTAATTTGCTTTTCTTCGGACATACTCTTCCTCAAAAAATGAGCCACAGAGGAAAAAGAGGAAAAAGAGATTAGAGAAAACCTCTTAAATCTCTGTGCCCTCTGTGGCAAAAATCAAACTGGGGGCTGTAACAGCCCCCAGAATCTTTCTTAGTTAATCTGAATGAGCCCTTCGGGCGGGTAATTAATCTCTTGCAGCAGCGCCTGGATTTTTTCCCAGGAGGCCGGGTCATCCCAGGAAACAGTCACTTTTTTGCTTTCCTGTTCGGCTTTGACGTTTTGCACACCAGCCAGATCACCCAATTCCATTTCGATGGTGTGTGTGCAGTGGCCGCAGCTAATGTTGGGAACCGTAAATGTTTTTGTGGTCATGAATTTCTCCTAAATGGTTGATAGTTGTTAGTTTTAGTGGCTAGTGACTACCAAAAACTAGCCACCAACCACTAATTCTAAATTTTATTCGACATAGTGAAGACGCTGGTGATCTCTTGCAGAACCTTTTCTCTTTCATCCGCCTCATCGTTGCGGATGGCGGTGGTGACGCAGGTGTGCAGATGATTGTCCAGAATCATGGAAGTGACTTTGTTCAACGCAGCCTGAACGGCCTGCACCTGCTTGATCACATCAATGCAGTAGGTATCGTCTTGCACCATGCGCTCAATCCCTTTGAGATGGCCTGCCGCGCTTGCTAAGCGTTGGGTTACTGTTTTTTTTGTCACATCGTCCATATCGTCCTCACTCACCCCCTCCCCCTGTGGGGGGGGTATGGCGATAGTATAGTTTATTGCCTGATTGCTGTCAACTATTTTCTTTTTCGAGATTCAGTGGGGTTGCTTATGCGCCGATACCGCGAATGTAGAGCAGGTACATCCCCAGCAGATAAACAACGATAGTGGCAATGGTGTCCACTTCAATAAAGAGGAATTTGCGCTCGACGCGAGCAAGGTTGCCGACCAGCGCCATGTTGGTAAGCAGCAGCCCCAGCAGACCAACCAGCACAAAGTTATCGTCAATGGCTCCCAGGAAACGGCCGTCCAGATAAAAGAAATCCGCTATACCTAAAGCCAGCATGTTGAACACGCTGGAGCCAAACAGATTGCCCACGGCCATGTCGAAGGCGTTCATGCGCATGGCGGCTAAAGCAGCCAGCAGCTCCGGCAAGGAGGTGACCAAACTGAGCAGCGCTGTGCCCACAAAACCGGTGCCCAGCCCGGTAATTTCGGCAATTTCGGTGCTGGCGCTTACCAACAACGGCACAACGGCAACAAGGACAACGGCCGTTAACCCAAAGCCAATCATCCCCCGCCGCAACGTGGGAAAATCATCGGCTGGTTCCGGAGCCGGCGCGGGTTCGCCAGGGCCTTTGTTTTCCCGCTGGATAAGCCAGATACCGCCGAAATAGAGGGCAATAATCACCAGGCTGTCCAACCCCACCCAGCCAATTTTTATGTCAACTTCATCTAAAATGGAGATGATGGCGATCAGCATCAAAATGGTGGTCAGCGCCGCCGTGAGGGCGTGGCTGACGGCGATGCGGCGCAGTAGCGGCACCTGAAAATTGATTAGATCCACAATTGCCAGCAGCATCATGTTGACCATGTTGCTGCCAAAAAAGTTGCCCGCCGCCAGGTTGGGATAGCCCGCTTGAAACGCGCTTATCGAAGCGATAAGTTCCGGCAGGGAAGTGGCCCCTGCCAGGAAAATGGTGCCGACAAACAGCCCACCGAGCTTGGTGCGCACGGCAATGATGTCGCCATATTCGGCAAGTTTAATGGCCGCGTAAACCACAACGGCCGCACTGAGGAGAAATTGTATCCAGACCATAATTTTTTAGTTTGCAAGTAAGCAAGTTTGCAAGTAGGCGAGTGTCATTGAGCAATTCACCCCTTCACCTTGTCACCCCTTCACCTGTTCAACTCCATCCCCCATGTTTTGGCCACTGGCAACACAAAAATAATGCCCGTGTCTGGCTTGGAAAGATCGCCCAGGACGGTTTCGGTGGCGGCAACGGCCGTTTCGGCCATCTCTAAACTATCAATCACGGTAAACAAGGTGTTGTGCCCCACCCGGCCACTGCCAAACATCTGGCTAAAACCGACAAAAGCCATGTCGGCGCTGTGCCGTTGCAGCACGCGGTTGATGCCGGTGCTCTCGATAATCGTGACGCCGCCCACCCCCGCCTTGTCCCAGGCATTGAGCACGTCGTTCAGATGCGCCGTGTCGTCTAAAACCATGATGAGCATGTACATAGGTTGTCTCCTGGTTTTAGACCTGACAGGTTTACGAGCCGTTTTCACAATCCAGATGCTTTGCCAAACAAGACTTCTTTGCGCCGAAGTAACTTTGTAAACCTGTCAGGTCTCTTTTCCTCGTTAACTATCTTTCTTTGCCTGCCGATACGTCCAATACGCTTGCTGGGTTTCAGTCAGCCACTGCATCAGCGCGGCTTCGTCGTTGGTTTCAATGAGCGTCGCCACGTCCGCCAGCTGGGTTTGGTACTGGGCGATTTGCTGGAGAACGGCCGTCTTATTCGTCAGCAAAATATCCAGCATCATTCGGGGATCGGTGCCGGAAACGCGGGACGTGTCGCGAAAGCCAGACGAGCTGACGGGCCAGAGCCGCGCATCGTTCAGGCTGGCGGCGTTGCGCATCAGCGTGGCGGCCACCATGTACGGCAGATGGCTGACAACCGCCACCATGCTATCGTGCAAGGCGGGCGGCAGCACCAGCGGATTGGCTCCCAAATCGACCACGATTTGCTGCGCCACCGCCTCCAGGTGGGGCGTGGTGCGCTGCGTGGGGCACAAAATGAACGTTTGCTGGCGAAACAGGTCCGGCGTGGCCGCGCCAAAACCGGCCACCTCTTTGCCACACATCGGATGGCCGCCAATCGCCTGGAAAGTATCCGGCAAATGGTCCATCGCCTGGCAAATGTCTGATTTGCTGCTGCCCAGGTCCAGCACCAGGCAACCATCGGGGCGCAGTTTTGGCAGTTGTTCCAGCACGCTGACGATGGTGCGCACGGGCGTGGCCAGCACCACCAGATCGGCGTTTTGCACGCCCAGCGCCAGATCATCGCTAACCACATCGGCAATGCGTCCGGCGGCGGCGCGGGTTTTGGGATTGCTGTCTACGATGGTGAGGTGAAACGGCCGTTGCGGAATCGCCAATCGCCGCGCCAGCCGCAAAGCCAGCGCCAACGAGCCACCCATCAGCCCCAAACCAACCACACAAATTCGTTCAACGTGCATAGCTGGGGATTATACCGGGAATTTTTACGGCCGTCCTTACGCCGAAACAGAAGTTCAACTTTTGGCAAAAGTTGAACTTCTGCGCGTTTGGCTACGTCAGGGGCAAAATGAGGGCGGAGGGATGGTCTGAGTCGTGGTAGATGGTTTGGTTGGCGGCGTGCATGGCAGTGCCGTGCATGACGGGGTCGCCGGTGCCCAGGTTGCGGCTAATGCGGGGGTGGGCGCCGCTGGAGACCTGCAAGCGCAGTCGGTGGCCGGGTTGGAACTGGTACGCTGTGGCGGTCATGTCTACCTCGATTAGCAGGCTACCATCTGGCTGGGGTTCGCCCCGCCCCGGCTGGATGCGGAACAGGCCATCGCAGACGTTGAGGGAACGGCCGTCTTCCCACACATCGCATAAACGGCCGTAAAAATCCGTAAATTCCAGGCTGGAGCGCACAAACAGCCGCAGCCGCACGTGCCCGATGACGGTGAGCGGCGCGGTAAGCGGCTCGGTCGTGTATGTCAGCACGTCGGGGCGAGCTTCCAGCGGACGGTTGTCCACTGGCCCCGCCTCGGTAGAGAGCAGCGCACCGCCCAGGTTGGGCGTGGGATCGGCCGGATCGTAGCGGTATTGGTCTGGCGGGGCGTCGGTCGGTGGCTCGTCGGTTGACAGTTCACCAAGTGGTTGCAGGTAGAAGGCGGCTTCCTGCTCGGCGGGCGGGGGCCAGCTTTCGTAGCCCAGCCATTTGTTTGCCCCTTGCAGGTAAATTTGCACGGGATACGGCCGTATCGCCCCCGCATCCCCCTTCAACTTCGCCGAAAACCAGGCCAATCCCTCGCGCACGGCGGCCAACATGCCGGGGAACGCCATGTGCGTCCACGGGCCGATGGTGAGGTACGGCTCGTGCCCCGCCTGGCGCAGAGCGGCGTAATCGGCCAACTGGCCCCGGAGGAAAATATCGTACCAGCCTGCAACGAGGTGCATCGGCACGCCAATCTGTGGCACCTTGCGCCGCAAATCCACCGCCTGCCAGTACGGATCGTCTGGTGCGTAATGCTGCGCCCAAATCTGGTAAAAATCTTGCGAATGGCCCAGCACGGCCGCATCGGCGGTGGCAAGGGGGAGGTGATTCCAGCCAGCGGAAACGCGCTTGTTTTGCTCTGGCGCGTAGTAGGAAAGCCCCATTTTTTCCCAGGCAGACAGCGAGCGGTCCATCATGGCGTCCAGCAGCAGAATCCAGCGCAGGGTGCGGTCCAGCCACATGAAACCGTGGTCGTTTGGCCCGCCCAGGTTGGATTGGGTGATGGCGGGCAGCATGGCGTGCAGGTGCGGTGTGCCCGTCGAGGCGGCGGCCCACTGCACAAACCCGACGTAGCTTTGGCCCCACATGCCGATACGGCCGTTGCTCCACGGCTGCTCGGCAATCCAGGCTAACGTGGCTTCCCCGTCGGCGGCTTCATGCACGTAGGGTTCAAAACGGCCGTCGGACCCAAAACGGCCGCGCACATCCTGGCTGACGACGTTGAAGCCCCGTTCGGCGAAGAGGGTGGCAAAAAACTGGTTGATACTTTTACGATTGTACGGCGTGCGCGTCAAAATGGTGGGGGCGGTTGCCAGCCCTAGCGGATGGTAAACATCGGCTTTCAGCGTCACGCCATCGGGCATGGTAATGGCAACGCCTGGCTCTCTGGCGACCTCGTTAACGGGTGGCGGCAGCTTAAGCAGTTGGGCGATGAGTTGCCGCCGTTTGAGGTAAGCGATACCACCACCCACGGCCGTAAGCGCGGCTAATCCAAGCAGTTTTTTTAGGGAGTTTGCCATTCTTTTGTGTCAAGGAAAATAAGATTTGTTTGGGTGCCTGCATCTTCCCAGGAAATGATGAAACCTTTGCTGAACGCCTGAATGAAAACATCAGCGGCTTCCTGTTCCTGGTCTTGAGGCTGGCCGAGTTTGGTGGCAACGGCCGTTTCATTCGCATACACGTAGCCAATTGCCCCTTTAATTAGCGTGGAGACCTCAAATCCTTCCAGCCCCGGCTCATCCACCAGGAATGTGTCCAGGGTGCGGTCGTTGTAAAGCACATAAACCGTGTTGGTATCCTTGCGCCAGAGGATACGGCCGTTGGCAAATTGCTGCCACACGCTCATCGGCTGGGTAACCCCGCTTTGGGCACAGCCAAGCTCAAACCGGTAGGTAGCATACAGGGCGGCCCAAACCGGGTTTACCGGGTCGGGGCAGCTTTCTGGGGTGGGCGTTTGCTGGATTTTGACGGGATTGGCAACGGCCGTAAACAGCGATTCCACTCCCGCCAATTCACGCTCAAAATCCACCTCCAAAAAGCCAGGCAACAGCACAAAAATGGCCGGAATGCCCTGATCATCCAGCCAGTTAGAGACGTCGCCGGCCAAATCCGGGTTCGTTTGCACCTCCGGATTGGCTACAAACTCGTGCCCGGCGGGGATGGCATAATAATGCACCAGCGGCGCAGAAACCTGGCTAACAGCTTGGCAAGCGCCTGGCGCTACCAGCCCTGGCCCGTTCCTGGCTCCCCAGAAAAGCACGGCCACTGGCTTATTTTCGTCTATAAAATTCTTCAACAGCTGCGTTTCTGGCTCAGACAAAACGGCCGTTCCCCCGCCCCCTTCTACAACCTGCCCCAAAATTGCCGGGTTCGGGTCCCAGCGACAATCCCAGTTGCGGTTCAGATCCACCCCGTTAGCGTTCAGGCGACCCGTTACCGTGCCCTGCGCAACCTCCGCATCGGGGCTGAGGTTGGGAATAATGTAGAGCGTGAGCGATTCAGGAACCTCAAAAATGTTGTCTTCAAAATAATTTATCAGCAGTTGGGCCAGGGTCACGGAGTTGGGTGCGTAACCAGAATGAATGCCGCCAACCATTAACAATACTTCTGGCCCGTTGCCAAAGCGCACCGCTTCAATCTCTCGTCCCCTAACCGATGTGCCCAGCACAATTATTTCCGGACCCAAATTTTCCGGATCGCGGGTGGGAGTGGGGGTGGCGCTGCTGGTGGGTGTGGAGGTAGCTGTATTAGTCGCTGTGGGCATGGGCGTTGGGGTAAGGGTGGGCACAATGATGGACGCATCGAGGCTGTTGTAAGCCAAAATGCGCGAATACGCGGTATTTTTGAGTGCCGGTTCCTCATCTGCGATAACCTGCGCGGACTGCCCCTGGGTGAGTTCCAGCGGTTCTGCTTCAGCTTCTTGAGCCAGTTGGCACGAGCCAGCCAGGCAATCTGCCTCCCATCGCTCCTCGGACGGGTCAAATTGCACGCCAATGATGCCGCTCAGCAAGCGTGCCTGATAGCCATCGGCATGGTAGATTTGCACGGCACTTTCTGATTTAACCAGGATGCGCCCCCGTTGTAGTTCCAGGCGAGCACCAGAATCGTTAACGGCCGTTTCCACAAAAACAGTCGTGTTCGCATCCAAAATAATGCGGGTAAAGTTGGGCAGCAACAGCTCAATAGCCCCTTGCCCCGTTTGGAACAGAACAGAGTTTAAAAAGGGAATACGGCCGTCTGGGGGCAGCTGCTCCAAATTATTGCCATCTTGCCATACAGCGCTCTCATGCGACTGGAGCGCCAATATCACATTGGCAATGGGCGTGGGCGCTCTCGGCGTTTCCGTTTCATCTGGCAGCTCAGTTACCATTACTGCTTGGTCCTCCGATGTAGAACCTTCGGGTGGCCCCAGGCGACTGCCAATAAAAAGCCCAATCACAACGACGAGCGCAACACCCAATCCACCTGCCAACCATTGCCAACGTCGGTGCGCGCGCGCATCCACTGTTTCTGGCATTTCAGGCGAACGTTTTGTATCTGCCAAAGGGAAATTGGAGCCAGGCTGCTCGCTCAGATGGATACCCAGGCCAACTGGCGTATCAAACTGTTCTTCTCGGGTGCGCATCAGGGCATCCCGTGAGGTCATGTAAGCGGTAGGGGATTGCAAGGCAGCTTCCAGCAAATGCGCCAGATGCTCTGCCTTGCGAAACCGATCGGCCGGGTTTTTGGCCATCGCTTTTTGCAAGATTTCGTCTATTTCATCTGGCAAATCTTTTACGCGGGAGTAAACGCTGGGGACCGGCTCGTGGAGGTGCCCCTGGAAAATCAGCGCTAGATTGTTGCCGCCAAAGGGCAAGGTACCGGTGAGCATTTCAAATACCATCACGCCAAGCGCGTAAATGTCGGAACGGCCGTCTAAATCATTCCCCATAATTTGTTCGGGGCTCATGTAAGGGGCGGTGCCAGGCTGGCCATCGTTGGTTAAACTTTCCTTGGCTTTGCTATCCTTCACAATGCCAAAGTCTGCCAGGTAAGCATAGCCATCGTCATCCAGCAAAATATTGCCGGGCTTAATGTCGCGATGCACCAGGTCGCGCTTGTGGGCGGCATCCAGCGCCTGCCCCACGCGGCGTGTAATTTGCACCACTTCGTCGTTGGGTAAACGGCCGTGTCGAATCTTGTCGGCCAGCGTACCACCGGTCATGTAGCGCATTACCAAAAATGGCTGTTCGTCTGGACTTTCTGGCAGGTTAAAATCGTACAGCGGCACCACAAAGGGATGTTCCAACCGGGCAATGGTGCGGGCCTCGCGCTGGAAGCGTGCACGACGTGGTCCCAACAACGAATTGGCTGGCAGTACTTTAATGGCAACGTCACGCTCGGTTTTGGTATCAAATGCTTGATACACTTCACCCATCGCGCCCTCGCCAATTTTATGGCCCAAGGTGTACCGTTTTGGCAACTGTGTCATATTGCTCAAACTCTTATTGGGTCAGCCTGGCTACACGCAAAACAGATGGCTATGCTTCACATTTTTGTTGAGGGTGATGTTTGCAAGCAACCGGGTACAGACACAATATCCTCCTTGTTTGACTTAGAACAGGGTCAGTATAACACAGTCGCAAAAATTTTTGGCAGCATAAAGCAAATTAGAGAGTAGAGATTGGAGATTGACGGGCCAGTCTCCAATCTCCTTTTTTAGTATGTTAGTTTGTAACCGCACTGAGTAGATTTGCAGATGATTCCTTACGGCCGTTCCCCAGCCACCTTTTTCACCAGTCGAACTGTAAACAGAGCAAACAGTACCGTCCCCAACAGCCGTCCGGCAGCGCTCAGGCCAAAAACAAGTTGATAGCTCACGCTGTCAGCTAGAAAACCACCCAGCAATGGCCCAACGACCGCACTGGAGAAGACGGCCGTTTGGTACAAAGCCACCGCTCGCGGACGCTGTTCATCCGGTGTTAGTCTCAACAGCAAGTTAAAGTTAGCCAGGTTGTAACCCGCCCACAAAAAGCCGCCGAATGTGTTGATAATGCCCACCTGCCAATCGGCCGTGATGAACACCCAGGCCAGCGGCAGCCCCGGAATAAGCAAACCCGTCGTTAAAGCAACCCAAAAAGCGCCCCGCACATCCAGCAAACGGCCGAAAACCCGTTGCCCAAACAAGGCCGTCAGGCTGCTCACGCTGGCAAGCAGCCCAATTGTCGTCGCTGTAGATTGAAACGCTTTCACCAGGTACACGTTAAAAAATGGTGCCGCTACCTGAAGCGCCATATTCCAAACAAAAGCGCTGACCACCAGTCCCACATACCCTGGCGACTGACGAATCGCCCGACGCAAATCCCCGCGATGATGCTCGGCTTGCTGTTCGGCCGTGGCAGGTGGCTCTTCGATGCGCTGAAAGCTGAAGGTACTCACCATGCCAAACAAAAACGCCAGGAAAAAGATGATCTGGTAGCCAAAATAAGGTTCATCCCCCCAACCATTGCCCCAGGCGATCAGCCGCCCCGCCAGTGGCGCTACCAGCAATGCGGCCACACCCATTGCCGTGTTGCGGCTGCCAAAGTACCGCCCTCGGATGCTGTCTGGCACAATATCGGCCACCATAGCGGTCCAGCCAGGGTTGGACAGATTGGCGGTAAAGGCACGAAAGCCATTCAGCACAATGATAGTGATAATGGCCAGCGTTGGCTGCACAATCACAAAGGGGAGCATCGCCAGTACCAACAGCAAAATGCGCGATACGCCGCCGCCGCTCCACACCACCACCGGCTTACGCCGCCCCACCCATTCCACCAGCCGAGCGCCGGGAAACAGGGCCAATGCCCCCATCAGGTTGGCAACGGCCGTCATCGTGCCCACCTGTCCGTTGCTGGCCCCATACGCCAGGGCAAACAGAGTCATGAAGCCCAGGTAAAAGTTCTCGCTAATGGCGGCAAACAGGCCATCCAGCCAAAAGTAGCGCAAGCGACGCACCGATTGCCAGGGCAAATCTTCGGCCTGGTGCGACAAGCTTTCATCCAGCGGTTTAACAATAGCGGACCAGTTTAGGCGATACGGCCGTAAATAATCAACATTGGCGCTCACGCGGCGCTGCACAAAATTTTTGCGCCAGCCGTGTGGCGGTTGCGAAGAGTTCGGTGAAGCCATACCCAGATTATAGAAGATATTGCCGCATGATTCGAAGGATCGCCAAAATTGGCACAAATTTGATATGCAAGCCACGCAATAAGTTACTTTTTAAGCAAACACTGGCATGATAAAAAAAGAAAGGCACATTGGCACTTTTTGAAGCAATAAAACCAATTCTTGCCTTGCATTACGGTGAGCTCCGGGAAAAGCCATCGTAAACCTTGCGGAATGTTCAGGAGAAAAAGTATGCAACAAGCCACCTTTGCCAAAAAAGACAAACAAGATTTTTCGCTGCCAATTGACAGGGTCGGTGGCTCCAGTTTACTGCTTGGGCTACTCCCTACCCTGCCTTTCATCGTTGTCTTTTGGGCCGGTTGGGGCTGGCGTATCGCGGTCAACAACTTCAACCCGCTATTAAGCAATGTTGGATTCTTTTGGCTGGCGATGGTGGGTGGTATTGTGGTACACGAGTTCCTGCACGGCTTCACCTGGGCCATTGCCGGCCCCAAATCCTGGCAAACAGTCGAGTTTGGCATTCAATGGAAAACGCTGACGCCCTATGCGCACAGCACTCAGCCAATGCCCGCCTGGGCTTATCGG
Source organism: Ardenticatenaceae bacterium (assembly GCA_020634455.1). Lineage (GTDB taxonomy): Bacteria > Chloroflexota > Anaerolineae > Promineifilales > Promineifilaceae > Leptofilum. The sequence goes on from JACKBQ010000002.1 coordinate 1,999,199, forward strand.
CTGGGGGTGGCGATGCCCGCACTGCTTTTGGGCTTTGCCCCCATGCTGGCTGGATTGGCCATTGCCAACGGCTGGCTATTCCTCTTCGGGATTATTTTTACTATTGCGGCAGGCGGTGATTTTTTGGTGCTGTGGCTGCTGCGGCAAGTAGATGGTCACCAACTGGTGGCAGATCATCCCCAAAACGTAGGCTGCCTCGTCTACATTGATTAAGTTTTTCATCAAGGGGAGTGAGCCTCCTCGTTTTTTAGATACCTCCATCCGATTCGCGTAGATTTATACGGCCGTATCGTTTACTTTCCGTCGGGTAAGCCAATAAAAAAATGGTTAATATTTGCTTTGCATTTGCTGAGGAAATCGGCTCCCCTGCTTGAAGATTTTCTTTGGCGACACCCTCCCCCCAACAAATGTGCTTCACAACATTGCCTGTTACAAAAATTGAATTAAATACGACATCTATCAAAAGCATTCTATGACCCAATCGCCGCTGCGGTTGGGCAACATGAGGTGGATCATGAAAAAGCATAAACTTTGGTTGGTTTTTCTGGCCGCCGCTATGATGCTAGGCAGCCTCTTGGCCCTTGTTCCGGCCAATCCGCTGCTGGCAGCAGACACGAGCTGGCAGGCTTCTTATTGGAATAACAAAACGTTGACCGGCTCGCCCGTGCTGGTGCGCAACGAGGCAGAACTGAACAACGACTGGGGCGACAATGCACCAGACGCAATTCTGGACAAAGATCAATTTTCGGCCCGCTGGACGCGCAGCATCAACTTCCCCACGTCTAGCGCTTACCGCTTTACAGCCACCATGGACGATGGCATGCGCGTCTATGTAGACAACGTGCTCATTATTGATTCGTGGACAGACAGCCAGGTGCATTCGCTGGCGGCAGACGTGTACCTGAACGCAGGCGACCATGCCGTGAAGGTGGAATATTACGAAGCTGGCGGCAAGGCAGTGGCTAAACTGTCCTGGACACCTGTGGGCGGTACAGCCCCGGTGCCGATTGCCAACTGGAAGGGTGAATATTTCAACAATACCACCCTTAGCGGCACGCCCGTGTTGGTGCGCGATGATGCCAGCATTAATTTTGAGTGGGGCGTTGGTTCCCCGGCAGCCACCGTTGTGGCCGATCAATTCTCTGCCCGCTGGACGCGCAACATGACGTTTGAACCAGGTCGGTATCGCTTTATTGCCCAGGTAGATGACGGTGTGCGCCTGTGGGTGAACAATCAGCTCATCATTAACCAATGGGTGAACGGCAACACCACCTACACGGTTGAAATGGATCTGCCCAGCGGCAGCATACCCATCCAGATGGAGTATTTTGAAGCTGTGGGCGGGGCGACGGCCAAGCTGAGCTGGTTAAAATTGAGCGGTTCAGGCGACTGGACAGGGCAATATTTCAACAACAAAACGCTAACTGGTTCGCCGGTAATGACGCGCAGCGACAGCCAAATCAATTTCAACTGGGGCAGTGGCTCGCCAGGTACGGCCGTTCCCGTTGATAACTTCTCCGTACGTTGGAACCGTTCCCTAAACTTTGCCGCCGGACGCTACCGCTTTACCGCAATTTCCGATGATGGGGTACGCATGTGGGTAAATGGCCAACTGGTCATTGACGGCTGGTCTGACCACCAACCACAATCTTTTAGCGGAGCCATTGATTTACCAAATGGATTTGCCTCGCTACAGGTAGAATATTATGAAGCTACAGGCGGCTCGCAAGTGCAGGTTAGTTGGACACCGGTCCCCACCCCGACCACACCAACGACCCCCACTACACCCACAACGCCAACAACGCCAACACCCACCAGCGGCATTGGCACCGTCATCAGCGCCTACCTAAACGTACGCACAGGGCCCGGTATTGAATACAGAATCATCACCACGCTGGTAAAAAACCAAACTGTGAACTTAACGGGTTATCGCAGTGCAGATGCCAACTGGGTGCAAATTAATATGCCCAACGGCACAAAAGCATGGGTCAGTGGCAAATCTTATTACCTGCAAACGAATGTATCTATTGCCAATATGCCGGTTTTGCCGGGGACAGTGCCCACAAATCCAGCACCGTCAGGCACTGGGGTTGTCACGAATGCATATTATGTCAATCTGCGCATTGGCGGAGGGGTGGAATATCCAGTGATTACGGCCGTTCCCTCTGGCACAACCGTCACATTACTGGGGCGCAACGGCAGCACCACCTGGCTAAAAATTCGTCTGCCTAATGGCACCGTCGGCTGGATGAATGCCAATTACATTACCAACAGCGCTTCCTTCCCTAGCCTGCCAGTTTTGGCAAGCTAACTAAAAAAACAGTTCCCCGGAAAATTGTCTTGCGCCCAAATCGCGCAGAAATTTTCCGGGGAACTGAGTACGCTAATTCTGCATCAGGGCATCCATTACCAGAGCCAAGACCGAACCCAACCCAGCCAATCTCCAAACTGATTACTAACCTACCGATTACCGTTCACCTATCACGGCCACTGCCAGCAGCGCAACTGCCACTCCCGCCCTTCGGCGATGACGGCCCCGGCGTAACCTGTGGCGGCTTCCAGATTTTCCAGCCGCCAGCGAACGGCCGTTTCCCGACTACCTTTCACTTGCAACAGTTCGGCTGGTTCACCTGACTTCAAGGTCACATCAAAGGAGTCTAGCGGACAGGAAAGCCCCTCGCCAATGACTTTGATGAACGCCTCTTTGCGGGTCCAGCAGTTGAAAAAGGCCTGGGGTTTTTGTTCAGAGGGAACGGCCGTAAACACCGCCACCTCATTCGCCGAGAAAAATCGTTCCGCAATTTGTTCGCCATCGTCCAACGGCCGTATCTGCTCAATATCCACCCCTACTTCCCGATACCGAGCAAACGCCAGCAGCGCCACCCCCTGTGCATGAGAAATGTTGAAGCGCATCCCAGAAACCGCCTGTTCAGCTGCCAGTTCCGGCTTACCATGCTCGCCGTAGGCAAACCCGATTTGGTGTGCAGGCAAATTCAGGTAGCTACCCAAAAGCTGCCGCAGCAAGCCCCGTGCCACAATGTAATGCTCCCGGTCGTGGTCAAAGTAAAAGCGATTGGCCCGCGCCCGCTCATCTTCATTGAGGTACTGCCAAAACTGGTTAAGCTGCGGCTGAGGCCGATTCAGGGAGGCGACCCAGACGTGCACTTCATCTTGAGCTAAGGTTGGTTTGGCTGGCGGCAACGGCCAGGTGGAGCGAAATTGGCTCATGCAAACGGTTCCAAATAATTTTTGAGTTCGGCGGCAACCTGGTCAATATACGGCCGTTTCAAAATCCCCAAATGAGTAGATTCCACCGCGTGCATCTTCAGGCCATCCTCCGGCAAATCTGACCAGCCCAACGATTCATCCCCGCCATTTTCCAACGTCGAGAAAAACAAAACCGCCTCGCCAGGGTACTTTTGCGGATAATATCGGCGCGTTGCTGGCCCGGCAACAACATGCATAAAATAAAAATCAGCAAAACGTGCCGGCACCCGATGCTGCCAATCCAGATAGTACTTAAATGCCTTGCCCCGAATTTTGCGCCAGTCGCGCAGCAAAGCCCGATAAAACAGATGCCAATAAGCTACCGCTCGGTTTTTGCCACTGTTCAAAATGTACTGCAACCGCCCCACCAAACCAAGCTGCTGCAAATTTTCCTTGTGGCGGCTCAAACGCGCCTCCAGCTGCTCTGGCGTGGGCGGCGGCATCAGGTTCGGCTTGTTTTCGGGCGTACTGGGATCAATAAACAGCAGTAGCCCCACTTCATCCCCCGCCTGCGTCAACTGCTGGGCCATCTCGTACACCACAATGCCGCCAAAGCAAAATCCACTAAGCAAGTAAGGACCAGTTGGCTGCACCATTTTTATTTCCTGGATGTAGTCGGCGGCCATTTCTGCTACGTCTTGATGCATTGCTTCATGCGTTTGCGGGTGCATTTTGGGCTGGATACCGTAAAACGGCCGTTCCGCCCCCAATAGCCGCGCCAAATCGTGATAATGGAACACATGCCCCGCCCCGCCATGCACACAAAACAGCGGCATCTTTCCGCCCAGCGGCTGAATTGGCACCAGCGACTCCCAGCGCGGCGCAACCTCACGCTGGCGCATCGCCGCCGCCAGTTGGCGGATCGTCGGCGCTTCAAACAGCAGCGAGACCGGCAGGCGCACCTTCAGCCGCTTCTCGATGGTGGCAAACAGCGTCACTGCCTGGAGTGAATGGCCGCCAATCTCAAAATAGTTGGCCTCCGTGCTAATGCCCGGCAGCTTGAGCACATCCTGCCAAACTTGCACCAACTGGGATTCCAGCGCATCTTGCGGTGCCACAAACGGCTCATCTGCCACAGCAAATTGGCCATCTGACGCGGGTAGCGCCTTGCGGTCAATTTTGCCGTTGGGCGTTTGGGGAAATTTGTCCAGCAACACAAAAGCGGCGGGCACCATGTAATTTGGCAGCGATTCGGTGAGGAACGGCCGTAAATCCCCCAACTGCTCCGCCTGCCCCACCACATACGCCACCAACTGCATCCCGCTCTCAGTTTCCTGGGCCAAAACCAGCACGTCCCGCACCGCCGCGTGCTGCCGAATGGCCGCCTCCACCTCACCAATTTCTATACGAAAACCGCGAATTTTCACCTGATGATCTATGCGGCCCAGGTATTCAATACGGCCGTCTGCCAAATAGCGCCCCATATCCCCGGTCTTGTACATTTTCTGGCCCGATCCAGGCACAAACGGATTGGCAATAAACTTTTCGGCCGTTAAATCTGGCCGATTCAGGTAGCCCCGCGCCAGCCCCAGCCCGGCAATATGAATCTCACCGGCCACGCCTACCGGCACCGGCTGTAGCTGCGCATTGAGCAGATAGACCTGGTAGTTGGGCAACGGCCGTCCCAGCACGGGCTGTGAATTTTGTGGGGTGAGAACGGCCGTAATCGCCCCCACCGTTCCTTCCGTTGGTCCATACCCATTCACAAACCTGCGCCCCGCCGACCATTTGGCCACAATTTCCGCCGAACACGCCTCCCCCACCGAAGCAATGGTGCGCAAAGCCGGGAAATCGGCCGGATTCATCAACGCCAGCGCCGATGGCGGCAGCGTGGCCACACTCACCGCCTGCTGCTGCATCAGCGTCACAAACGCCGCGCCCAGCAAATCCGCCTTGTCTGCCAGCACCAGCGCCGCCCCATTTTGCAGCGCCGCCACAATCTCCGCCACCGACGCATCGAAGCTGAACGAGGCAAACTGCAAAACGCGGCTCTGGGGAGAGACGGCAAACTGCTGCTGCACGCCCTGGCCCATATTCACCACGCCCCGGTGCGTCACCCCCACCCCCTTGGGCCGTCCCGTCGAGCCGGAAGTGTAGATGACGTAAGCCAGATTATCCAACGTGAGGCTGGTTTCCGGGTTTTGGGCTGGATGGCTGGCGATGTGCGACTGCCACACAGCATCCAGGCAAATGGTTTCGATTGCAGCGGCGGGCAAATTAGGTTGAACGGCCGTTGTCGTCAAAATCAGGCTCAAATTGGCATCGGCCATCATAAATTGCAGCCGGTCGGGCGGATACGCCGGGTCTAGCGGCACGTACGCGCCGCCCGCCTTCAGCACCGCCAGCAGAGCAATCACCATCTCAAACGAGCGGTTGGCGAAGATACCCACCCGGCTTTCTGGCCCAACGCCGCGTGCCCGGAGCGCGTGCGCCAGTTGGTTGGCCTTGCGGTTGAGTTCCGCATAGCGCATCTGCCGCTGGCCAAAAATCAGCGCGGGCGCGTCTGGCGTTTGCTGTGCCCACTTGGCCACATGGTCGTGGAAAAATGGCAGGTTGGGGAGGGAAACGGCCGTACCGTTCCAATCCACCACCAACTGCTGCCACTCCGCCGGGGGAAGTAGCTCAATTTCGCCCACGGGTCGCTCCGGACGCGCCAGCAAGCCAGCCAGCAGCATTTGCCAATGCCCCAGCATCCGCCGAATTGTCTCTGGCGTGAACAAATCACTGTTGTAATTAAAGCTGCACCGCAACTGCTCTCCTTCGCGGCTCACAGAAAGCGTCAGATCAAACTGGGCCATCCCATTGTCCAAATCCAGCGGCGCAATAGTGAGATTAGGCAGAGCGCGTTCGGCCAAACCCGCCTCCTGGTAGGTAAACATCACCTGGAAGATGGGATCATGGTTTAGATTGCGCTCCGGCTGGAGCAGCTCCACCAGCTTCTCAAACGGCACGTCGGGATGGTCGTAGGCGGCGGTGGCCGTCTGGCGCACCTCGGCCACAAGCTGCCGAAACGTTTCCCAGCCATCTACGCGGCTGCGCAGCACCAGGGTGTTCACAAAAAAGCCCACCAGCCCCGCCAGCTCTGGCTGTTGCCGATTGGCAATCGGTGTGCCCACCAAAATGTCGTCCAGGGCGGTGTAGCGGTGCAGCAGCACCTGAAACGCGGCCAGCAGCAACATAAACGGCGTGGTTTCAGTTTGGTGGCTGAGGGTGAGCGCCTGCTCGGTGAGGGCGGCAGGCAGCAAAATGGATTCGGTCGCGCCGCGATGGGTTTTGACGGCCGGACGAGGTTTGTCGGTGGGCAGTTGCAGCAGAGGCAGGTCGCCCGCCAACTGGGTTTGCCAATAATCAAGCTGCGTTTGCAGGGCGTCCCCGGCCAACCATTCCCGCTGCCAAACAGCAAAATCGGCGTACTGAATGGGCAATTCGGGCAGATCGGGCTGGCGGTTTTGGGCAAATGCTTCATAAAGCGTCACCAGCTCATCAAACACCACACCCGCCGACCAGCCATCCACCACGATATGGTGAAAAACAAGCAGCAAACTATGGTCTGTGGGGCTGTTTTGCAGCAGATGGAAGCGAACCAGCGGGCCGTTTTCCAGATTGAACGGTTGTTTTACGGCCGTTGCCAAAACTTCATCAACATCCGCAGATTTGGGCAGATTTTCCAGGGTGATGGGCCAGGTTTCTTGGATGATTTGTTGGGGCGTGCCAGAAACGGCCGTAAACGTCGTTCGTAAGCTCTCATGTCGCTGCACCAGCGCCTGGCACGCTTGTGTTAAGGCAGCCACATCCAGTTCGCCCGTCAGCCGCAACGCCAGCGGCGTGTTGAACAACGCCGTGCCTGGCGTCAGCATCTCTAAAAAGTATAGTCTGCGCTGCGCCAATGAAAGGGGAACGGCCGTTTCTGGCTGCGAGCGCGGCAAAATGGTAGGCACAGAGGGCGAATCCTCAATTCCCTCATCGGCCAACAACAAATCGAGAAGCGCCAACTTGTCGTCTGACAGGTCGAACAAACTATTGTCTTGATCGGTCATGAAAACTATCGTTTTTGGCTCAACAATTTGGCCGCTTCCTCGTCGGAAAGCTGGGATAATTTGATGAGCAACTGGGCTACCTTTTCTACGCGAGCGCGTTCATTGGGCGACTGTAGAACTACATTCGTTAATTCTGCCACAGTGGGTGCATCGAACAATGCCCGCAGCGGCAGCGCGATGCGCAGCGTTTGGCGCAGGCGCGTTACCATCTGGGTGGCCAACAGCGAATGGCCGCCCAGCTCAAAAAAGTTATCGTGAATGCCCACCTGGGGCAGTTTTAAGGTGTCGGCCCATAAATTGGCGATGATAATTTCTACATCATTGCGAGGGGCGACGAAAGCGGCGGTAGCGACGGCCATTGGCGCGGGCAGCGCCTTGCGATCAATTTTACCATTTGGTGTCAATGGGAAGGCATCCAGCAGCACAAAAGCGGCGGGCACCATGTAACCAGGCAACTTTTGGCTTAGCGCCTCGCGCAAATCGACCACGGATATCTCCGACCCCACCACGTAGGCCACAAGCTGCGGCCCGGCTCCGGCAGCATCTCTGGCCAGAACGAGCGTGTCTTGAACGGCCGTTTCCCGTCGCAAAACCGCTTCAATCTCGCCCAACTCAATCCGGTAGCCCCGAATCTTCACCTGATGATCCAGCCGCCCCAGGAATTCGATGTTGCCGTCTGGCAGGTAGCGCACGAGATCGCCGGTGCGGTAAACGGTGGTCGGTGAACGGTGGTCGGTAATCGGTAATCGGTTATCGGTGAACGGTAGACGGTTTACCGATAACGGATTACCGATAACCGATAACTGAACAAACCGCTCCGCCGTCAGCTCTGGCCGATTCAAATACCCTCGCGCCACGCCGATGCCGCCAATGACCAGTTCGCCTGGGGTGCCAGCAGGCACAGGCTGCATATCTTCGTTCAAAATGTAGAGCTGCACATTGTCAATGGGGCGGCCGATGTGGGGTTTGCGGTCATTTGGGGTAAGTACGGCCGTTGTCGCACAAACCGTCGTCTCCGTTGGGCCATATCCATTCACAAACCGCCGCCCTAGCGACCATTTGGCCATCACCTCCGCCGAACACGCCTCCCCCGCCGCGACGACGGTTTGCAGGCTGGGGAAGTCAGCGGGGTTGAGGATGGCCAGGGCAGATGGGGGTAGGGTAACGGCCGTTACCTCCTGTTCGCGCACCAAATTGATTAAATCGGGGCCGGGCAACAGCGCCTCGGCGTCGGCCAGCACCAGCGTCGCTCCCGCCGTCAGCGTCACAAACATCTCAGAAACAGAGGCGTCGAAGCCAAAGGCAGCAAATTGCAGCACCCGGCTTTGCGTGCCAATAGCAAACGCTTTGTGCTGCGCCTGGGCCAGGTTGGGCACGCCCCGATGCGGCACCACCACCCCTTTGGGCTGTCCGGTGGAGCCAGAGGTGTAGATGATGTAGGCGGCGTTTTCGGCATTTACCGGGCTGGTGGGATTTTCCTGCCTGTAGGTGGTTATTTGGGGCCAGTGAGTATCCAGGTTAATGGTTAATGGTGAATTGTTAATGGTTAATTGTGAATTTCCGTGGGTGAGCAGGGCGGCGGGTTGGGCGTCTTGCAGCATGAACTGGAGGCGCTCGGTGGGGTAGCTCGGGTCTAGCGGCAGGTAGGCACCGCCTGCTTTTAGCACGGCCAGGGCGGCAATCACCATTTCTGGGGAGCGGTTCAGGTAAACGGCCACAATGCTTTCTAGGCCGATGCCATTGGCCTGCAAATAGTGGGCCAGCTGGTTGGCTTTGGCGTTGAGCTGGGCGTAGGTGAGCCGCTGGTTTTGGTAGGCAACGGCCGTTTTCTGCGGCATCTCAGCAGCAACTACCTCTACCCATTGGTGAATGAACTGGTGGGGAACGGCCGTTTCCGTCTGGTTCCAATCGTGCAGCAAGGTTTGCCGCTCCGCCTGGCTGAGTGGGGAGAAGCTTTGGTGTGGCGCGTTTGGCGCAGCAGCCAACGCCGCCAGCGTGCGGCTAAAGTAACCCGCCAACTGCGCCATCTGCGGCGCACCAAACGTGGCTGGCTTGTATTCCAACCGCAGCGCCAGCGTGCCATTCGTGGCGTGCAGTTCCATCTCCACCGCCAGATCAAAGTTGGCGTGGCCAAAAAATTGTTCGTCCTCGATTTTGATCTGCCCGGCATCCGCTAATTCGCCAAAAACGTGGAAGTGCAAAAAGTTAAACGGCACCTCAAACAGCGGCTGCCCGCCGTGCATTTGCTGAATTTCGGCGAGCGGAAAGCGGCGATACGGCAGCAGTTGCTTCTCGGTGGCAAAGGTTTGCCGGATGAGGTCTAGCCAGCTGCCTGCGGCCAATTTTTGGCGAAAGGGCACGGTGTTGAGGAACAGCCCCAGTGCCCGCTCACTGCCGTCTTGCTCAGGACGGCCGTTCATCACCAGCCCGCTCAGCACATCATTTTGGCCCGCCACAAAGCCCAACATCTTGAGGTGCGCCGCCAAAAGGACGCTCTTGAGCGGCACACCCGCCTGCTGCGCCACCTGATTCAGTTTGGCAACTTCATCGGCGGGGAGGATGGTTTGGTGAACGGCCGTTTCCGGCAGGTGAGCTTCAGTGACTGGCAGCGGCAGGCGTGGCACCGTGCTGATGCTGCTATCCACCAGCGCCTCTTGCCAAAACGCCCGCGCCGTTTCAGAGCCAAGAATTGCTAACTCCACAGCGATAAATTTGTGGTAAGTCACGCCAAATTGGGATGGAAGTGGCGTTCCGGCCAGCAGCTTCCCGTACGTCTGGAAAAGCTCCGTCACCAGCGAGGCCACGCTCCAGCCATCCAAAATAGCGTGATGCTCGGCCATGATCATCTGGAACTGCGTCTCGCTGCGCTGGAAAAAGTGGAAACGCAGCAAGGGCGGCTGCGCCCAGTCAAACTTTTGGGCAACGGTTTGCTGCACCCAACGGTCAACTTCGGCATTCTGGGCTGCGGTGTCCAGATGGCGCAAATCGTGCCGCGTAACCGGAATTTGCACCTGTGGCCACACCAGTTGCAGCGGTTGGCTGTAGTTCGTCGAATCAAAACTGGTGCGCAAGATGGTGTGCCGCTGGGCCAGCTGCTGAACGGCCGTTTCCAGCAATGCACCCTCAAATTTCCCCACAATCTGCCAGCTCGTGACGTTGTGGAAAACGGCCGTGTCCGCCGCCAGTTCCGCATGGTACAGCATCCCGGCCTGCAATTTACTCAGCGGGTATGCGTCTTCCACCGCAGGCGGCAGCTTGGCCCGGTCGGCCGCGCCAATCAGGGCAAATGGCTCTGGCTCGATGGCCGCCACGCCCGCCTTAGCAATTTCGATGGTGGCCATCTGCTGGGACAGCTGGCCAATCGTCTGCAAATTGAACAAATCGGCCAGCGAAAAGTCTAGCCCAGCCTGCCGAGCCTGTGCCAAAATCTGGATGGAGCGGATGGAGTCGCCGCCCAGATCAAAATAGTTGTCATCAATGCCCACGCGGGCCACGTTGAGCACGCGGCTCCAAATGTGAGCCAGCATTTCTTCAGCGCGGCTGCGTGGGGGGGTGTACGGCCGTTCCAAATCGGGTCTTGCTTCGTCTGGTTCTGGCAATGCACGGCGGTCAATCTTGCCGTTGGTTGTGAGCGGGAACGCCTCCAGCAGCACAAACGCGGCGGGAATCATGTAGGCGGGCAGCTTGGGCTGCAAGTAGCTGCGCAGGTCGGTTACGGTGGTGGGCTGGTCTGGATCGAGTACCAAATACGCGATCAAACGCTTTTCACCTGGTACATCTTCACGCACCAAAACCAGGAGTTGGCGAACGGCCGTATGCCCGCCCAGCGCCGCCTCAATCTCCCCCAATTCAATGCGAAAACCGCGAATTTTCACCTGCTGGTCAATCCGACCCAGATACTCAATGTCGCCATCCGGCAGCCAGCGGGCCAGATCGCCGGTTCGGTAAACGGTATTCGGTATTCGGTGGTCGGTAATCGGTGAACGGTAATCGGTGGACGGTGTACCGATTACGGATAACGGAACAAACCGTTCCGCCGTCAAATCTGGCCGGTTCAGGTAACCTGCCGCCACGCCTGCGCCGCCCACGTAAATCTCGCCCGGCACACCGATGGGTACGGGGCGCTGCTGCGGGTCCAAAATGAACAACTGCAAATCGGGAATCGGCTGACCGATGACGCTGCCAGGAGCCTGGGCCACATCATTGCTGAAAATGGGGCGATAGGTCACATGCACCGTCGTCTCGGTAATGCCGTACATGTTGATGAGCTGCGGCTGCTGGTCGCCGTGCCGGTCAAACCAGGGCTGGAGCGTGTTCAATTCCAACGCTTCCCCGCCAAAAATCACGTAGCGCAAAGCCAATGCGTGTCTTTCCGATAACCGCTCACTGATTTCCGCTTCGGCCTGAATGAGTTGGCGGAAGGCGGAGGGTGTCTGGTTCAGCACCGTGACGCCTTCGGCCACCAGAAGCTGGTAAAAATCATGCGGGGAGCGGCTGGTGAGGTAGGGGACAATGACCAAACGGCCGTTGTACAGCAACGCGCCCCAAATTTCCCACACCGAAAAATCGAAGGCGTAGGAGTGGAACAAAGTCCAGACATCGTTTTGGTCAAAATGGTACCACCGCTCGGTCGCCTGCATCAGGCGCATGACGTTGGCGTGGGTAACCAGCACCCCCTTTGGCTTGCCGGTGGAGCCGGAAGTGTAAATGACGTAAGCGCGGTTGTGCGGTTGGACGGCGCTTGTCGGGTTGCTGGTGGGCTGGGCGGCAATGGTCGGCCAGTCGGAATCCAATTTAATGGTTAATGGGTAATGGTCAATGGTTAATGGTAAATTTTCTTGGGTGAGCAGGGCGAAGGGTTGGGCGTCGTCTAGCATGAAGGCGCGGCGGTCTTCGGGGTAGGCGGTGTCTATGGGCAGGTATGCGCCACCAGCCTTGAGTACGGCCAAAATCGCAATTACCATCTCTGGCGAGCGTTCCAGGTAGAGCGCCACCAAATCATCCGGCTGAACGCCTTTTTGCTGCAAAAGGTGCGCCAACTGGTTGGCTTTGCCGTTGAGCTGGGTGTAGGTAAGCTGCTCATCGCCAAACGTCAGGGCGATGGCCTCCGGGTTGAGGCTCACCTGTCGCTCAAACTCCTGGTGAATGCACAAAGTTGGCTCGAATTGGGTGTCCCAATCGTTCCACTCAAAAACAAGCTGCTGCGCTTCGGCTTCGGTAATGAGGGGGAGCTGGTGCAACGGCCGTTCGCCATCCACCACCAGCCCGGCCAGCAAATTGCAATAATGATCGTAGAGTCGGGAAACGGCCGTTTCCGCCAATCGCGCCGCATCAAACACAAAAATCACATCCAGCGCCTCGTCAGGCACCAGGCGCAGCGTCAGCGGATAGTTGGTGCGCTCGTATGAAAAATAGTCGCGGATGGTGAGCTGCCCCCCCGCCGCCTTGCGTTGGCGCGGATAATTTTCCAGCACCAGCAGCGATTCAAACAGCGGCTGGTCGCTGGATAGCTCGCTCCAGTTTTGCACCTGCGACAGCGGTGTGGTCTCGTGCGCCTGCAAGGCCAGCAAATTGCTTTGGAACTGCTTCAGCCAGGGCAAAACGGTGTCATCTAGCCCCATCTGGCAGCGTAGCGGTACAGGATTGATCAGCACGCCGGCCATCTGGTCCACACCGGGCAGCGCAGGCACGCGGCCAGACATCATCGTGCCAAAAACCACATCCGGTTCGCCGCTGTACCGGCTGAGCAGCAGCCCCCAGGCGGCTTGCAGCAACGTCCCCAGCGTCAGGCCGTGGCTGCGGCCGAACTGTTTGAGCCCGTCTAGTAAATCGGCGGGCAGTTGGCGGCGCAGTTCGCCATGCGTTTGGCTGCGATGGCGCGTGGTGCGCTGTCCCACATCCACCGTGAGCGGCGTAGGCACGGCAAAATCGGCCAGCGTTTGCTGCCAAAACTGCCTGGCAGCGGCCGAATCTTGCTGCTGCTGCCAGCGGACAAAATTCTCAAATGGTTCGGGAGCGGGCAGATTGGCTTGTCCGCCCCGCAGCAGCGCCTCGTAAATGGCAAATAGCTCTTTGTACAGCAAGCTCTCCGTCCAGCCGTCTATGATGATGTGGTGCACCGCCCAAATGAAGCGCGTTTCGTCGTCGCCCAGGCGAATGAGCGTGAGGTGGTGCGGCGGCTGGCTCAGTGGCAAACCTATTGCCTGGTTTTGGGCTAAGAAGTCTTGCATCTGGCTGGCTTGTTCGGCAGCGGATAGGCTGCGCCAATCGAGCAGTTGGGTGCGGGAGGTGGCTGGCTGGAGGACGATTTGATACGGCCGTTCCCACCCTTCCCACACAAAAACCGTGCGCAAAATGGGATGCCGCGCCGCCACCTGCTGCCACGCCTGCAACAATAATTCCGGTTGCAGTTCACCCTCAATAGTAAAGGCTGGCTGCTCAAAATAGATGTCGTCTTCGGGGTGCAGCAGCGTGTGGAAAAGGATGCCCTCTTGCAGCGGCGAAAGTGGGTAAGCGGTCTCAAATCGGTCGCCAAATTGGGTTTTCAGGCGATTTTGTTCGGCTTGGGTGAGCAGTGGTTGGGTGGTGGAGACAATTTGCCTGGTGGGGGAAACGGCCGTTGCCAATTCGGCAATCGTCGGCTGTTGAAAAAGCTGCGCCTGGGACAAATCGTAGCCAGCCACCCGCGCCTTGGCCACAATCTGGATACCCAAAATGGAGTCGCCGCCCAGGCCAAAAAAGCTATCGTGGATGCCGATGGGGGCAACGCCCAGCACCTCCGCCCAAATGTGCGCCAGCGTCTCTTCTTGCGGCGTGCGCGGCGGGGCGTACGGCTGGGGCAGTTCGGGGCGCACGCTGTCTGGCGCGGGCAATGCGCTGCGGTCAATCTTGCCATTGATGGTCAGCGGCATGGCGTCCAGCGTCACAAAACGAGCGGGAATCATGTAGTCGGGTAGCTGCTGGGCCAAAAAGTGGCGCAGGGCTTCAGCGGACGGTGCAGGGGCTTGCTCGGCTGTCAGATAAGCGATGAGCTGTTTGCTGCCTGCGGTTTCGTGGACGCGTACGGCCGTTTCCCGCACGTTCTCATGTTGTCTCAAAACCGCCTCAATCTCGCCCAGCTCAATGCGATACCCGCGAATTTTTACCTGATGATCAATGCGCCCCAAAAATTCAAAGTTGCCGTCTGCCCGCTGCCGGGCCAAATCCCCGGTGCGGTACAGGCGACTGCCGGGAACCCCACTGAATGGGTCTGGCACAAATTTTTCGGCGGTGAGAGACGGCCGTTTCAAATACCCTCGCGCCACGCCCAAACCACCAATGTACAGTTCCCCCACTTCGCCAGTAGGCAGTTGTTGCATCTGTTCGTCCAAAACGTAAAGCTGCGTATTGGCAATTGGCTGGCCGATGGGCACCGCGCCACTCAGATCGTCGTCGGGCAAAATTTCGTAAACGCAGCAGCCAACCACCGTCTCGGTGGGGCCATATTCGTTGAAGAGGCGGGTGTGGGGGGCGTGTTTGCGCCAAAAGGCGAGCTGTTCGGCCGTGAGCTGCTCGCCGCCAATCACAAAAGATTGGGTTGCCGCAGCCGCTTGCTCTGCCGGAATGATCTGGTTGAGCAGCAGCAAATGGGCCGGGGTGATTTTCACCAGGCCAAAGCCACCCGGCTCGGTAAGCGCCTGCCCCAGCAAGCTGCCTGAATCCCCTTCGGGCAGCAGATGCACGGGCTGGCCAGCCAACAGCGGCACAAACAGGCTGGTTACGGTGAGGTCGAAACCGATGGAGGAGTGTACTGGTGCGCCGCCAGACTGGGTCGGGTACGCTGCCACCGCCCAATCCAGGTAGTTGGCCAAACCGCGATGGGTAATCATCGCCCCTTTGGGCTTGCCGGTGGAGCCGGAGGTGTAAATGATGTAGGCCAGATTGTCTGGCTGCACAGTTACAGCCAGCTCATCGCTGGGCAGCAGCGACAAAATAGTGTCGGATTGGTCTAGCAAGATGGCGCTGGCCTGGGCGGATTTGGGTAAGTTGGGGGCAAGTTGGGAGTGGGTGAGGCAAACGGCCGTTTCTGCATCGGCCAGCATGTATTCGATTCGCTCGGTGGGGTAGCCTGGGTCAATGGGCACATACGCCGCACCCGCCTTCAGCACAGCCAGCAGCGCCACCGCCAGCTCCACGGAGCGTTCCAGGTAAACGGCCACGATAGATTCCAGGCCAACGCCCTGTTTTTGCAGCAGATGGGCCAGTTGGTTGGAACGGCCGTTTAATTCTGCAAACGTCAGCTGGTCATGGGCAACCTTAACAGCAAGCGCATCCGGCGCTTGCTGAACTTGAAAGTGAAATCGCTCCAGTAAAGAAGCATTTTGCAAAATTGTCCCGTTCATTTTGGATTAGCACAAACCACAACAAGTGGTTCACAATTGAACAATAATTATTCGGCAGTTTGTTGCCGCAGACTGAGGGGCCGCATGTCTGTCCATACCTGATTGATATAGGCCAGACACACCTCCTTGGACCCCACCTGCCCTAAGGCACGCCACCCATTGGGGATGGTTTGGCCCGCAGGCCAGATTGAGTATTGTTCTTCATGATTTACAACGACTGTAAAAAGATATTCGACTTTATTTTCCATGACGGCCACTCACTATCTTACTACATCGCATAAAAATTTGCGTTTGCGAAACGGCCGTTTCGCACGGTCATTTTATGAAAATTTAATAATCCTTGACGGCTTTGTCCATCGCCAGCTTCAACATGCGCGCCAATTCAGCCACGTAAGGCTCCTTCACAATGTTGTGCGTGCCATGAAGAATATGCACATCCAGGCCACCTTGCACCAGTCGGTTCCAGCCAATACCATCTCCATTGGGATTACTGACTTCGGTCTCGCTGGCGCGGAACAGCGTTACGCGCCCTGGATACGGTTTTGGTTCATGATCATTCACCAAATCTATGTGTGATTTCCACAAATAGGGCGAAATGAGCGCTTGTGGTAATGTTTGTCCGGCCCGCAGCATCCGGCGCACCCGCCAAAACAGACGATACTTTTGCAGATCCATCCGCGCCAACAAGAGTCTGATTTCGGCTGATCGCTTAATTAAGCGCAGTTTGAACATGAGACCTTCGCCATGTTCGGCCGTATGATGATTGGCAACACCCGCAATACCATCTGGCCCTTCGGCCATGCCTAAAATGTTCTGCCGCCTGCGGGCAAACTCAGGATTGTGCGTATCCAGCAAGGCCACCAGCGCCACCTTTTGCCCTTGGGCGTGGAGTTGTTGGGCAATCTCGTAAGCCACCTCGCCACCCATCGAAAAGCCGCCAACCATGTACGGCCCTTCCGGCTGCACCGACCGCATTTGCTTCACGTATTCGGCCGCCATTTCTTTCAGGCTGGCAAAAGGTGGCTGCTTGCCGTCCACACCGCGCGCCTGCAAACCATAAAACGGCTGCTCTTTGCCCAAATAGCGCGTAAGGTCATAAAAGTTCAGTACGTTGCCAAAGCCACCATGCACACAGAAAAATGGTATCTTGTTGCCCTTGGGCTGAATCGGCACCAATGGCGTCCATTCACCCGATTTGCGCCGCCGTTTGTCGGCTTTGGGCTGCTCCTGTTCCTGAGCTGCTTCGACCGGCACTTCGTACTCGGTTTGCAGCAGCTCAGCACATTGGGCGATGGTGGGCGCTTCAAACAGCGTCGCCAGGGAAAGATCAACGGCGTACGCCTTTTTGATTTTGGCAAAAAGCCGCACCGCGATGAGGGAATGGCCGCCCAGCTCAAAAAAGTCATCGTTGATGCCGATGTCGGTAATGCCTAGCAGCTCTTCCCAAATTTTGGCCAGATTTTTTTCCAGCGCGTTGCGGGGCGCTTCATAGCTGCTTTGCAGCTCTGGGCGGGAGAGTTTGAGACCCGCATCGCCGTCTTCTTGTTCGCTGTTCGCCTGGTCAACCAGGGCCTGCAAATCGAGCGAACTGACGATCATTTGCGGCGGCACCTTGTGGCTAAGAATGCGGCGTAAGGCTTCAATACCTTCCGCCGGGGCAATGCCATCGGTGAGGGCAAGCTGCAACAGGGTTGGTTCAGCGTCGCCAGCGGCAACGGCCGTTCCTCCAGCCCCGCTTCTCTTTTTCTGCCCGTCAATCATCGTCTCATAGCTGACCCGCTTGAGCATAAATTCATCAATTTCGACCAGCGAACGGCCGTTTTCATCCATGATCGTCACGTCAAAAGCAGGCACTTCCTGGTGATTACGGCCGTCCCGGTTGTGGCGCACGTGGCTGTAAATGCGGCGCGGCAGCGGGCCATGCACCTGCACCCGCTTGTAAGACAGCGGCACGTAAAAATCGGTGCTCGTCTCGTAGCCGTCTACCAGCGGCAAGCCCGCGCTTGTCGCCAAATCCATCAGCGCCGGATGCAGGGTGAAGTTGTCCAGATCGTCGCTAAACTGCTCTGGCAGCTCCAGCATCGCCAGCACTTCATTTTCCCCATAGCTCACCTGCCGTAGATTTTTCCAGCGCGGCCCAAAGTTGAGATATGCTTCTTGCTTGGTTTCCTGTTCCATCGGGCCAAACCGCAGTTCGCGCAGGTTGCAGCGGGCGGCAATTGCTTCAATATTTTGGGTGGATTGTTGGGGGGAACGGCCGTTTCCCACTTTCCCCCGCACATGTTCCTGCCAGGTATGTTCTGGCGTACGGCTGGTGACGGAAAAACCATAGCCGCTGCCATTTTTCTCCAGGGATACACGCACTTCACGAGTCTCATCCTCGTGTACTTCCAGCGGAGCCAGGAAAAACAAATCCCGAATCTCCACCTGGCTGTCCGGTATGCCTTTGGCCAGCGCAGCCTTGGCAATTTCCAGATAGCCGGTGCCAGGAATCAGCGCTTCGCCATCTTTGATGCGGTGCTGATCCAAAATCCAGTGCGTGTCGGTGCGGTAGTTGGTGGTGTAAACGATCTCGTCGTCGCTATCCACAATCACTTTTTCCAGCAGCGGGTGTGGGCCATCTGCGCCAACGGCTTGCAGCTCATCGGCCAGCCCCAGGCGAACGGCCGCATCCACCGCCATACCCACTTCTTGCCAGACGCCCCAGTTCACAGCCACGGTGAAAGTTTGGGAAACGGCCGTTTTGCTTTCGGCAAACGCATTCAGGAAGGCATTGGCGGCCACGTAATCCACCTGCCCCGCCGCCCCAATTTCGGTACTGGTGGAGGAGAACAGCACAAAGAAGTCCAGCGATTCATTGGCCAGATATTCATCCAGCAGCAGCGTGCCGCGCGCTTTGGGAGCCAGCACCCGGCCCGCTTCCTGCGCCGTTTTTAGCTGGATCAGGTTGTCATCCAGCACGCCTGCCGCATGAATGACGCCGTTGATCGCCCCAAACCGCTGTTTGGTCTGGGCGATGGCCTGCTTCACCTGCTCCCGGTTGGTGATGTCCGTCTCAACGACCATCACCTCGGCTCCAGCCGCTTCCAACGCCTGAATTTTCTGGATGCGGCGGCTGGTTTTATCGGTAACGCTGTGGGTTTTGATCCAGTCGGCCCACATCTCCCGCTTGGGCAGAGCCGAACGGCTCAGCAACGCCAGTTTGGCCTGCGCCGTCTCGGCCAGATGTTCGGCCATGACCAGCCCGATGCCGCCCATACCGCCGGTGATGAGATAAACGCCGCCCTGCTTGATGCGCGAATCGTCCAGATTGCCCTCAGCTTGGGGAGCTGATTCAAATTGCTGCTGCCAGCGACGGCCGTTTCGATACGCAAACAGTCCATTCTGTGGCTCTGCCAACAAATCTGCCTTAATCTGGGTGGCCAAACCCTCAATTTGATCGGCCAGCAGCGTAGCAGGCAGGGCCAGATCAACCAGTCGTGCCGTCACGCCTGGGAATTCACGCGGCATCACTTTGATGGGGCCAAGCAGGGTCGCTTTGTCCGGGTAGGGCACCCGCTCGTCGTCAATGCGCTGGGTGCCGTTGGTAACGGCCGTAATATCCAGGTTCCCCGGAAGCCCTTCTTCACCCAATGCCTGCGCCAGGAAGAAGAGGCTATAGAAGCCCAAATCCTGATTTTGGTAATACGCCCGCATCCGGTCCGGCTCGTTTGCCTGGCCTAACGTCCACAAATGGGCCACGCGCTGCGGCAGCAAGGAGCGGCTGACCAGCTCTTCTACCAGCGTGTCGTAATCAATGCGGGCGCGGGGGTTCACCTCGTAGGCAAACTCGCCCAACTGGCGAAACTGCTCGCCCACCGTCACAGAAATCACGGTGTGCCCGGCGCTTTCCAGCTGTGCCTGCACCTGGGCACCCACGCCCAATTTATCCTTGAACAGCAACCAGGTCTTCGGTTCGACAACGGCCGTTACCGGTTTGTCGGTGAGCTGCCAGGTGCGCTTGTAAAACCAATCGGCCAGTTCCGGCATCTTGGCCAGCACAGTTTTGGCCGCTTCCGCCCCGCTGAACAGCGTATTGCCCGGTTCAATCCAGTACCGCTGCCGCTCAAAGGGATAGGTGGGCAGCGGCACGCGGAAGCGCACCTCATCGGCGTAAAAAGCGGCCCAATCGGGCATGACGCCTGCCAGCCAAAGGCGGCCCAGGCTGGTGAGAGCAAATTGCAGGTCGTCTAGCTCTTCTTTACGATGGCGCAGGGAGGAAACGGCCGTGTGCGATTTCCCTTTTGCCGGATGCATACGCACCAAAGAACTCAGCGTCTGACCAGGGCCAACTTCCAAAAAGACCCGGTTCGGCTCTTGCAGCAATGTCGTCAGGCCGTCGGCAAAGCGGACCGTGTGGCGCAAATGGCGCACCCAATATTGCGGATCCGTCGCCTCTTCCGGCGTAATCCACGCCCCGGTCAGGTTAGAAATAAAGCGCATCGTCGGCGGGTTAAACTGGATTTTGGCCAGTTCGCGGCCAAATTCGTCCAAAATCGGTTCCAGCATGGGAGAATGGGCGGCCACGTTGATGCGCACCCGACGGCACTCGACTTCTTGCTCAGCCAGGACGGCTTCCAATTTTCCCAACGCGGCCACTTCCCCGGAAACCACACACAGCTCCGGGCTGTTGATCACGGCAATAGAAAGCCCCTCGGTGAGGTACGGCTTGAGCGCTTCTTCGGTCAGCGGCACGCTGATCATGCCGCCTTCGGGCAACGTTTCAAACAACTTGCCGCGCAGGGTCACAATAAACAGCGCGTCTTTAAGCGACAGCACCCCCGCGAGGCAAGCGGCGGTGTATTCGCCCATGCTGTGCCCGGTCATGGCGGCGGGTTCAATACCCCAGGAGCGCCACAATTGGGCCAGGGCATATTCGGTCATGAAGATGGCAGGCAGGTTGTAAGACGGCCGTTCCAACTCCACCGCCGCACTTTCCACATTTTCTTCTGTGGGGAACATCAGTTGGCGCAGATCGGTGGGGAGATACGGCCGTACCAACGCCAAACAGTCATCAATCGCCTCGCGGTAAACCGGCTCCGTCTCGTACAGGCCCAAACCCATGTTCGGGTACTGCGCCCCGCCACCGGGGAACATAAACACCACCGACGGCTCGGCATCGCTGGCCTGCTGGCTAATCACCCGCTGGCGATTGCCGCTGGTCAGCGCTTCCACTGCGTCCGCCGCATCTTGCACCGCCGCAATGCGACGATACGACATCGGCTGGCGGCCCAGTTGTAAAGTGTAGGCAACGTCTGCCAACGACACATCCGCGTTTTCTTGCAGGAAGGTGGCCAGCTTGTGGCTGGCGGCGTCCAGCGCCGTGCTGGTTTTGGCCGAAAGCTGCAAAAGCTGCCAGTCGCGCGATGCGCTTGAAGGCTCCAGGTCTGGCGCTTCCTCTACGATAATGTGGGCATTGGTACCCCCCACCCCCAGCGAGCTAACGCCCGCCCGGCGCGGTGAATCCGTTTGGGGCCACGCCCGCAGCTCGTGGTTGACAAAGAACGGGCTGTCTTCCAGATTGAGCATCGGGTTGGGCGCTTTGTAGTTGAGGCTGGCCGGAATTTGCTTGTGCTTCAGGGACTGCACCACTTTAATAAAGGCAGCCACGCCAGCGGCCGTATCCAAATGACCGATGTTGGTTTTCACCGAACCCAGGCCGCTAAACTGCTTCTTGTCCGTCGTTTGGCGGAACGCCTGCGTCAGCGCCGTCACCTCGATGGGGTCGCCAATGCGGGTGCCGGTGCCATGCGCTTCCACGTAATCAATCGTGTCAGCCTCGATGTTGGCCAGCGCAATCGCCTCGGCAATCGCCCCCGCTTGCCCGTCCACGCTGGGAGCCAGATAGTTCACCTTGCCAGAGCCATCATTGTTGATGGCCGAGCCACGAATAACTGCATGAATCGTGTCGCCATCCTCAATGGCATCCGCCAGACGGCGCAGCGTCACCACGCCCACGCCGCTGCCAAAAATGGTGCCATCAGAATCGGCATCAAAGCTGCGGCAATGCCCATCGGACGAAACAATTTCACCTTCCTGGTACAGGTAACCCTGGCGATGGGGCATCTCAATCGTGACGCCGCCAGCCAGCGCCATGTCACATTCGCCGCTGAGCAAGCTTTGCGAGGCCATGTGAATGGCCACCAGCGAGGTGGAGCACGCCGTCTGCACATTCACGCTGGGGCCGCGCAGGTTCATCAGGTAAGAGACGCGGGTGGTGAGAAAATCTTTGTCGTTGCCCGTGTGGCGCAGCAGGAAAAAACCAACAGAGGCCAGCAGTTCTGGATTGGTGAGCAGGTTGTACGGCATGTAGGCGTTGTGGCCGGAGCCGCCAAAGACGCCAATTGCGCCGTTGAACCGTTCGGGGTCGTAACCCGCGTGCTCCAACGCTTCCCAGGCAACTTCCAAAAAGTTGCGGTGCTGCGGATCCATAATGGCCGCATCACGCGGGCCAAAGCCAAAGAAGCTGGCGTCGAACTTGTCCATCTCGTCCAGCGGCGCGCCGGACTTGACGTAGTTGGGATTGCGTAGCAGCGCTTCTGGCACACCCGCTTCCCGCAGTTGCTCATCGGTGTAAAAGGTGACAGATTCAACGCCATCCCGCAGGTTGCGCCAGTAGGTTTCGATGTCTTGCGCTCCAGGAAAACGGCCAGCCATACCCACGACGGCAATTTCTGTGCCTTCCAAAGCGTCCAAAATGTCCTGATTGCTCATAAAAATCCTAGCTTCTGGTAGAAAAGTTAGCAGTATTTCCCCGGAAACTTTCTGCCAGCACGCTCGGTGAACTGGGAGTTTCCGGGGAAATGATTTGTTGTGTTAGCAGGTTTACCGTACGCGCTGGCGCAGGTTGCGTCGCTGCATCATTGCTTCACGCCGGTTGGCGGCGCGGTCCACACTTTGTTCAACGGCCGTTTGCGTACCGTTGGCCCCATTTTCTTCACTCAAATAATCGGCTAGGGCGCGAATGGTGGGGAAGCGGAACATGTCGGTAATCGAGATTGGCTTGTCCACCACCTCTTTTAGCTGGCGATGCGCCTGCACGGTTAGCAAAGAGTGACCGCCCAGGTCAAAGAAGTTGTCGTTGAGACCCACCTGCGGCACGTTGAGCAGCCGCTGCCAGATTTCAGCAATCTGTTGCTCCAAGTCGTTGGTGGGGGCCACGTAAGCAATTTGGGACTCCACCAGCACCTTGTCGGGCGCAGGCAGCGCTTTGCGGTCAGTCTTTTTGTTGGGCGTCAGCGGGAAGCTGGTCATGGGTACGTAGGTGGCGGGCACCATGAACTCTGGCAGGTCAGCACGGAGCGCTTCTTTGAGCGCTGCACCATCCAGCTTTTGCCCCGGCTGCATGATGACGTAGGCTACCAGCCGCTTGTCGCCGGGCGTGTCTTCGCGGGCGGTTACAACCGCTTCGCGGACGCCATTTTGGGCGTTGAGCAGCGCTTCAATTTCGCCCAGCTCAATGCGATAGCCGCGCAGCTTCACCTGGAAATCGGCCCGACCGAGGAAGTCGATGTTGCCATCGGCACGGTAGCGGGCGAGGTCGCCAGTGGCGTACATGCGGGCGTCGGCATCGCTGCGGAATGGGTCCTGCACAAAGCGTTCGGCAGTGAGTTCGGGGCGATTGTGGTAGCCGCGCACGACGCCATCGCCGCCGATGTAGAGGTCGCCAGCCACGCCGACTGGGGCGGGCTGCATTTGGGCATCTAGAATGTAGATTTGGGTGTTGGCGATGGGGGTTCCGATGGGAACGGCCGTTTCTTCCCCAGTCACCTCATGCGTCGTAGACCAGATAGTGGTTTCGGTGGGGCCGTACATGTTAATCACCCGACCCGGCACAATTTGCTTAAGCTGCTGCGCCAGAGCCGCAGGTAACGCCTCGCCACCGACCATCATCGTTTGCACCGTGCCCAGAGCCGCCACATTGCGCTCATCCATGAGCAGCATGCTGGCCATAGAAGGCGTGCATTGGAAGTGGGTCACGCTGTGCCGCTCAATTTGGGCCGGAATCGAGAAATCTTCGGTGGCCAGCTTCGGCTCCGCCAGATTTTTCAGCTCATTGAGATGATGCAGATGTTCCAACACCACCGCAGAAGGCACGCCATAATCAATGAGGCAGGCGATATCGTCTACGTCAATTTCCTTGAGGCGGTTGACCATGTGCAGCGCCGAACGGGGCGTGCCAAAAAGGCCGCTGGTCTCAAAATAGCGCTCGAAGGCGAAGTTGAGCAGCGCATCCACATCTTCGGGCGTCAGCTCTTCTTCGTCAAACACCTCAAACGGGCTTTTGCCAGTGGCGGCGGCTTTTTCTTTGAAGGTGGGGAAATGCCAGGCGGCGGCGCGCACCAGATTCATGGCGCTGCTCAAGTAATGCTTCATCGGGCCGCGCACAATTTCGCGCACTTCGTCCACATCGTCGCCGATGAAGGTGTGCAGCATGAGGGAGACGATGCCCTTGCCGGGATGCCCGGCCTGCTCGTACGCTTCACGGTAAACGCGGATTTTCTCAGACAGCTCATCCACGCTTTGACCCAGCAGGTGGGTGAGAATGTTGTAGCCGTTGGCTCCAGCTTCGCGGAATGTTTCGGGGTTACCAGCGGCCGTTACCCAAATGGGCAGCTCTTTCTGGACGGGATGGGGCAGCGTTTTGACTTCCACGTCCTTACCCAAATCGTTTTTCATGGTGATGGAGCCGCCGCGCCACAGCTCTTTGACCACTTCAATGTCGCGGAACATGATTTCCTTGCGGTCGGCATAAACGCCGGGACGCAGAACAAAGTCGTTGGGCTGCCAACCAGCGGCAATGGAGAGGCCAACACGGCCGTTTGAAATGTTATCCACCACCGACCACTCCTCAGCCACCCGGATGGGGCTGTGCAGGGGCAGCACGCAGCTGCCGGAGCGAATCTGCACGTTTTCGGTGATGGCGGCGATGGCAGCGCCGGTGACGGACGGGTTGGGATAGAGACCACCAAAGGCGTGGAAGTGGCGTTCGGGCATCCAAACGGCCGAAAAACCGTGCTTGTCGCCAAATCTGGCCCCTTCCAGCAGCAGGCGGTATTTGTTGGTGACACCCTCTTCGCTCTCGTCGCTGGAGAAATAGAAGAGGCTAAAGTCAACGTGCTTGTCGTTTTTGGGTGGTTCGGGAACGGCCGTTACGTCATCCCGCGTCTTGTCATCAAAAATGATTACCTTGAAGCCCCGCGCCAGCGTCCAGAACAGCTCCAAAACGGAAATGTCGAAGGAGGTGCTGGTGACGGCCAGCCAGGTTCCCGGTGGCGAATGGGGAATTGACGCATCACCGATGCGTGCATCCATGCCCACGAAAAAGTTGACGGCGTTGCCGTGCTGCACCATCACGCCCTTGGGCTTGCCGGTGGAGCCGGAGGTGTAGATGACGTAGGCCAGGTTGTGCGGCTCGACGCCGCTGAAGACGTTTTCGCCGCTCTGTTCGCCAATTTGCTCCCAGTCGGCATCCACGCGGACGACCTGCGCCTGATGCGGCGGCAGGCTGGCGACGAGGTGTTTTTGGGTAAGCAGCACGGGGGTGGCGGTATCTTCCACCATGAAGGCGAGGCGGTCTTTGGGGTAGGTCGGGTCGAGCGGCAAATACGCCCCACCCGCCTTGTGAATACCAATCAGTGCCACCATCATCT
This sequence comes from Ardenticatenaceae bacterium, assembly GCA_020634455.1. Taxonomy (GTDB): domain Bacteria; phylum Chloroflexota; class Anaerolineae; order Promineifilales; family Promineifilaceae; genus Leptofilum. The sequence goes on from JACKBQ010000002.1 coordinate 2,024,576, forward strand.
CGATGGAGCGATCCATAAAAACGCCCACGATTGTTTCTGGCCCCACGCCGAGATGACGCAGGTGGCGAGCCATCTGGTTGGCGCGGTGGTTGAGCTGGCGGTAGGTGAGCTGCTGGTCTTCGTACACCACAGCGACGGCGTTTGGCCGTTCGTCGGCCTGGGCTTCGATGAGTTGGTGGATGGTAACGGCCGTATCGTAAGCCACGGTGGTATCGTTCCAATCCACCAGCAGTTTCTGAATTTCCGCTTCGCTGAGGAAGGCGGTTTCGGCCAGGGTGTGGCTGCCATTTTGAGCCGCATTTTGCAGGAAGGTGGCAAACTGGGTTTGCATGGCGGCGATGATGTCTGGGGTGTAAACGGCCGAATCATACACCCAGGTCACGCTGGATTGGTCGGGCGTGAGCAGCAAGGCAAGTTCCGTGCCCGCTGGGGGTGCAAACTCAGTCGCAGAATTGGCGAATTGAACCAGAATAGGCAGCAGTGCGCCGTTCATTTTAGAGCGCAGCGTTTCCAATTCCGGCTGGCGCAGGAAAATGTCGCGGTTGAACGTTTTACGCTTGTTTTGCAGACTTTCCAGCTCTGCTTGCAGCGCGGCCAGCGTATCGGCAACGGTGACGCTGTTATCGGTTTTTACCAGGAAAGGGACCTGAGTAGCGAAGTAGCTGGCAAAATCGCCAACTTCATCGGCCAGGGCAGGCAGGCTGAGGGCAATATCAAAATTATTGCTGCCGCTGAGGCGAGCCAGGTAAGCGGCAAAGGCGGCCGTTAGCGCGTGAGGTTCACCAGAAACGCCAGCGGGCAGCGGCATGGTGGCAGTGGCATAATTTTGGCCGATGGTGGTACTGCTGTGGTCAGCGTAAGGCAGTTCCACGGCGCTCATCTCGGCCAGACGGCGCAGCCAGTACCCTTCTTGCCGCACGATGGCGTCATTCAGGGCGGTGAGGTCGGCAATGGCGGTGGCATCCAGACTGGGCAGCTGTTGGTTGACGGTGAATTGGGTGTGGGAAACGGCCGTACCGTCCAAAGTTTGCAGCCCAGAAAGCACAACGGAACCGTTGGCGGTAGCTACGGTAATTGATTCGTTATCGACGGCAATGATAGTGCCGGGAGCGGCGTTGGTTGGGTCGCCTGGTTTGGCAGCGGTGAGGGTGAGGAGACGGCCGTTCAGATTCAGCTTGGGCAGCGCCAGCGGATTGGCATAGCCGCCAAATTGCAGCGCGTTGACCAGCGCCACCAGCTTTTCGGCAGGCTGGTTCCAATCTAGCGTAGCAGCGGCAGCGGGGCGATCGTATTTGCCAAAGTAAGTTTGCTCCGCCAGATTTTGAGCGCGGGGCTGCAAGCTGTTGGTTTCGATACCTGTGACCAGCTCGGCAAAGGTTGCAATCGCAGCTTCGTACGCTTTGACGTTGAGCGTGAAGGCCGTTTCGCCCTTGGCAATGTCAAATAATTGCTGAACGAGGATGTCGCCTTTGTCAATGCCGCTGCGCATTTCGTGCCAGGTCACACCGTGCTGGTCTGCCTGGTGCAGCAAAGCCCAAGAGGTGGCGTAGAGGCCCGCGAATTTCGGCAGCGGGCCATCATGGAAATTAATCGCGCCACGTTTGGGCAGGGCCAAAATGGCGTCGGGGATAATCCGCAGGTTGGTGATGCTCAGGAAATAATCAAAAGGTGGTTGTTTGGTTAATGTTTCAGCCAATGCTTTGCCGGGGGCAAAGACGGCTAGCCCTTTTTCGGTTGCCCAATTGGTTATGGCTGGCGCATTAGCAATGATGCCACGCACATCGTGGCCTCGCTCTAGCAAGATTTCTGTGCATTGAATCAGTAAGGATTCTTCTCCCATAACATAGCAACTAAATAAATTTCCGCTCATAAAAAATACCTACCTCAATAGATGTTTCTGTACAAATAAACATGGCTTGACCACTCCTAAAGGAGGGACATAATCAACAAGCCTAACTATATTTTCAGTCCTGGTTGGCGAGGCTCACAATCATCAGGGGAATTTGTAGGGATGTAATTCTGGCTGGTGAATGGCGTAAAGCTTGTTGGAAGCTTGCTACGCAGGCCAGTTGGCAACGATGATCTATTTTTTAAACTGCGTTTTCCTGATGCTCATATTTTCTCGATGAAACGCATGTGTATTAAAGTCATTATGGCAGTTGGCTAAGGTTGTTTTCAATAGGCTTCTTTTCTTAAGAAGTGCGGCCGTTTGCAGCCTCCATTTTCCATGATGATTTGGGGGTACCCCCCTTAAAATACATCCTTTTTTTAGCTTAATAATCTTACGATTAGTCTTTCACGGGAGGTGGGTAAAAGGGTAGGGTAAAAAGGGCGCGGGATGCTCAAAAAAGACGGCCGTAGGCAAAAAGCTCAAGTAAATCGCTATTTGTTTAATGCTTTCAAAAAGGCCTCTGCCAGATGCTGCACAAACGGCTCATCCACAATTTGGTTGTGGTTGCCTGGCAATAAATGTACATCCACCCCGGTGGTTACCCGCTGCCAACCCATCAACGGATCTTTGGTATCGCGATACACATCACGGTACCCATCGGTAGATTTGAAGAGGGTCACCTGGCCAGGGTAGCGTGAGGGCACGTAGCAAAAGTAAGCCCGGTTGTTAATGAGGGTAATTTTCTGTACGCGTGCGTCCTCTTGCTCTTGGGCTGCTGGCATGGCCTTTGCTGTCTTCCGGCCTACTTTAGGCAAATACCGATTTTTTTGATTGGCCAACATCTGGCGCAAACCAACCCAATAACGATGCCGATTTTTAATAAACAGCAATTGCTCTTTTTCTGGGGGCAAGCTCAACAAGCGTGCGGTCAATTTGGTCATCAGGCGCACCCATTTCAGATTGGGATGCTGTGCTGGCGTATCAATAATGCCCACGAAGCTAACCTGGTGACCACGGTCGGTAAGCTGTTGGGCCATTTCAAAGGCCACTGCGCCGCCCATCGAATAACCGGCAAGCTGGTAAGGGCCATTGGGCTGATGCTCTAAAAGGGCTTCTACGTAGTGGGCTGCCATTTCTTCAACGGTGGCAAGTGGCCGGATTTTGCCATCCAGCCCTTTGGCCTGGAAAGCAAACACGGGTTGGGTGTCGGGTAAGCGGCGCGCCAACTTGGTAAAGACAAGAACGTGCCCACCACCGCCATGTACCAGGTAAAGTGGCGGCTGGTCGGCAGCGCCTTTTTGTATGTTAACCAGGGTAGGCCAGACATCGGCACCTGACTGCTGGCGGAGTTTATCGGCGAGGGCGGCAATGGTGCCTGCCTCTACCAATGTGGCCAGGGGCAAGTAATGGCCTGTCAGCTTTTCAATCTCGGCGAAGAGGTTCATGGCTTGCCAGGAGGTGCCACCTAAATCGAAGTAGTTGTCGTGGATGCCAACGCGGGGAACGCCGAGAATCTCCTGCCACATGTTTTTTAAATCTAGCTCCAGGTGATCACGGGGCGGGATGTAAGTGGCGGTTGGGGTTGACTGGAGGGGCGAGTCTGTGGGGGAAACGGCCGTTTGCACCGCTGAAAATGGTAAGACCACCTCAGCCAATGGTTGATCTCGATTGGTGAGAAACTGGTCGAGCAGCGCGTGGAACATTGCTACGGTCGTGGCCTGCTGCTCTTCAGTAAAAATATCTTGATGAAAATCAAACTTGAGTTTGAACAGGCCGCTATCTTCAAATTCGTGAATGTGCAGGGCAAAGCTGTCGCTGCTGTGGCCAGTGTGCAAATGTTGGTGCGCCATTGGTTGGCCGTTAAAAGTGAGAGACGGCCGTCTGTGATAGTTGAACATGATGTCATGGGCTTTGCTGTTTAGCGAAATGCTGGAGCCATATTGGGCAAACCGCATCACCCCGCGTGACTGTTGCTTGAGCTTTTGAATGAGGGAAGCGGCCGTTTCATTCGGCTCAATATCCACCACAAACGGGCAAAGCTCCATGAGCAACCCAATGGTTTGCCGAAAAGCTTGTGTTGGCCGGTTGTGCATGGGTGTTAGAAAGGTGAGATAGGTGTTACCCGTAAGGTGATGCACAAGGCCAAAGAAGAGCGCTGCCAACACGTTAAACATGCTCAGCTCTTCAGTTAGATCGCGTAGGTCCGGGTCTTGAACAAGGGCTTTCAACTTGTCTGCCAGCGCTTGTTCAAGATCAACATCCAGGCGCGTGGTTTGCGTGTTTTTTTTGCGTGAAGGTTGGCCAAAAAATTGGAGCGGCGCGACATCTTTTTGCAGTTGCTGCTGCCAGTAGCGCCCGGCCCGCTGAAATTGCGCGGAGGTTCGATATTCTCGCTCAAATTCCCGGTAAACGTGGTAGGGAGTCACGGCCGGAGGAGAGGCGCTGGTTTGCGGATTGGCCAGTTTTTCGTAGGTGCGGGCAATGACATTGTAGATAAAAAATGAGGACGCAGCGTCAGCGATGATGTGATGCTGATTCATCAACCACAAATGCTGATCGGGGCCTGTGTGTGCCAGGGCAAACAGTACCAAACTTTTTTGCAGGTCGAACGGGGTGGAGATAATTTGCTGAAACCAATGGTTCGCAGCTGCCTCTGGATCAATTTGCTCGCTGAAATCTTTAATTTGTAAGGGTGCAGCAACCGTTGGCTTAACGATTTGTTGGGGCACACCGTCTTCAAGCTCGATGACGGTACGGAGCGCGTCGCTTTGATCCATGACGGTTTGCAACGCTGCGTAAAACTTGTCTTGATCCAGGCAACCTTGAATAGAAAAGACGAGTGGCGCAGCATACAGTGGCGCTTCTGGTCTTAGCTGCCGCCCTGTCCAGTACAGCATTTGCATACGCGTGAGGTTAGAGCGTGTGTACAGGTCACCTGTCGATCTTGTTTGTGAATCGGCCGTTTCTAAAGCTAAATTCGGTTGCATGATTTCAGTTGTTTGATTCCCTTACTGATTCTGACGCGCCTGATCCAGACTGTTTTGCACATCCCGTGCCAGTTGAACAACATGGGGTTTGTGCAATACGCTGCTATGCGACCCGGAAACAGTGCGAATTGTGATTGGTCGGCTGACATAATCAACCCACTCAAGGGCATGATGCCCTGGATTAAGCAGCGGTCTGCTTTTTGCCTCGTAGACAATGACCTCGCCATCATATCCAGCGTGGGTGTAATGCATGAGTGCCTGCAAATGGGCCTCAATGAGCTGCTGGCGGTACTCTGGCAAATCATCAGCCTGATCAATAACATCGGTGGCAGTAATGCCAGCGGCCTCGCCATCGCCGCGTACTTTTTGCCATAAAGTTCGCATCACCACGCGGCTTTTACGGCGCACACGGGCGACAATTTCGCCACCACCTAATCTTGAAAATTCTCGAAGCCAAAATGGTGTGTTGCGCAGAAAGTTGATGATGAAACGGCCGTTCAATGGCGCGCGTTCACTCAAATCAGCAGGTGGCGGATCAATGATGGTGAGAATCGGCACCTCGCCACCAGAGGCTTGGATTTGGCGGGCGACTTCATAAGCAATATCCCCGCCCATGCAGTACCCGCCCAGATAGTACGGCCCTTCTGGCTGCACCTGGCGAATTTGTTGCAAATAGTACGCTGCCATCGCTTCAAGATCATCGAATGGCTCTGCTTGGCCGTCCAAACCACGTGCTTGAATGCCATAAAATGGCTGGTCGGCGTCCATCATCTCGGCCAAATCTTTGAGCCAGAGAATATCGCCGGTAACGCCGTGAATGCAGAAAAAGGGTGGCTTGCTGCCCTGAGTGCGCACGGGGACCAGCGATGTCCAGGCTTCTGCGGTGTCTACCTGACGAAGCCGCGCAGCCAGCGTATCAATGGTGGGCGCTTGGAACAGGGTAGCCAGGGGCAGGTTGTGCCCCGTCACTGCTTGCAGCTCGGTAAAGAGCCGCACGGCCATCCATGAGTTACCGCCCAGGTCAAAAAAGTCGTCGTGAATGCTAATGGACTCAATGCCTAGCACGGCTTGCCAGACGGCAGCCAATTGCTGTTCCAGTTCGTCACGAGGGGCAACGAAGTCGGCCGTTTTGCTCTGGCTGGTTTCAGTGGAGGCTGGTATCTCAATGTTGCTCTTTGGGGGAACGGCCGTTGGCAATTCCAGTTCTGCCAACGGGGTATCTGAATCGGCCAGAAAAGCAGTGATCAGCTTTTCAAAAATGATTAATGTGTGCTCACGCTCGGCTGGGGTAAACACATCTTCATGAAAATCGAAGAAAAAGGTTAAAGAGCCATCTACTTCAAATTCGTGAATGTGCAGGGCAAAGCTGTCGCTGCCAGCATGGGGATGAACCAGCTCTTGCTGAACAACCGACTCGCCAAAGCGCAAATCGGGCCGATGATGAAAATTAAACATCAAATCCAGCAAATTGTTTTGCATGGCAACGGCCGTTCCGTACTGGTAATGCACCAATGTCCGTTGCAAAGATTTGCTCACTTTTTTGATGAGCGTGGCAAAGGTTTCACCCTCGTCCAGCGTCACCAACAGCGGACAAACTTCCATCAAAAGACCAATCGTTCGCTTCATCGCATCCGTAGGCCGATTATGAAAAGGCATCATTGTGCCCAGACGCTGGTTGCCCGTCATAATGTGCAATTGGGCAAAGTAAAGGGTCAACAGTACGTTCAACATGCCCAAATCATGCGTCATTCTTATAACGCCGGGCCGGTTCATTGCATCTTTAATCTGCTGCGACCGCTCAACATCTAGCGGAAAAGCAATGCGCTGCATGTTGTGGCTTTGCTTTTTGGCAATACGGCCGTAAAACCGGAGCGGCTCCAACCCCTCAGCCAGCTGATTTTGCCAAAAAACGGCCGATTTTCCATACCGGGCAGATTCACGATACGCTTTTTCAAACTCTACGTAGGATTCAAACGTTGGCAATTCTGGCAAAGCAGCAAACTCACCTGTAGCTTGCGCCTTGCCGTACAAATCTGCCACAAGATCGTAAAGCAAAAAAACAGAGGCAGCATCGGTCACCAAATGATGCTGATTGACAAACCAAAAGTACGACTCAGCTGCCAATTTAATGAGGACAATATCGTAGGCACACTGGCTCAGATCCATCGCTTGCCGACTGCGCGCCGCCACCCATTGCTGTAAAAACGCTTCCGGATCATCTTCACTAGAAAAGTCCAAAAGTTCCAGCGATTTCGGTGGTGCAGCCAAAACGATTCGCTGCGGGATACCTTGCTGTTCCTGAATGACCGTCCGCAAAGCATCGCTTTGCTGAACCACTGCGGCAAACGCTTCAGAAAACAAACGTTCATCTACCGCCGCCGCCCAACGAAACGTGACAAGTACGTTAAACAATGGGGAATTCGGCCGTAAACTTTGCCCAACCCAATAGATCATTTGCAGCTTGGTCAGGTTAGATTTTGTATAGATGTCCCCTGAAAGTTGTTCGGGCATTTTGTCTAAGATTGTCATTGCATCCATTCAGCCAAACCCCTACCCAAATGCATATTTATATATCTTTTTAGCTGGCGAGTGACTCACAATGTACATCAACAGCAGAGGCACACCCAAGGAAAAGGCCATCATAATCGGCTGGTACAAAATTTGATACTTAAGCATCCAGGGGGTGAACCGGAACATCAATGTACCAACCAACTCTAGCACCTGCTCATGCACTAAATAAATGCCAAACGCTTTGGCACCAATATCCATAATTTGCGGCGTAAAAGGTATTTTGAGCTTGTCCACAGATAGCAAGGCAAGCATAAACAAACCAGCATAGATATTGGTGGTATAAGTCGAGTAAAAGTCAATCCACGGCCGACCAGAGAGAGACAGAAGCACCTCGAATTCCACCAACGAAAGCAGGTAAAACACAACAGTTGCCACAACCAGCTTGTTTTTATGCCGCTGGAAGAATGGCTTAAAATCGCCAATGTGAAAACCAAAAACAATCCCCAAGGCAAACCAGAACAGGCGACGTGGAAAGAACCACAAAGGCGTTAGCGTAATCAGGCTTGAGACTACGGACCCACCCGCACCAAAGAGCTGGAAATACCGCAACGTTTCTACAAACAGCAGCAGGATGGCAGACCCAATGAGCAACGCCTTCCACCGATTTTTGGCTAACGGCACCAGAATAGGCGACAACAAGTAAAGTTGGATTAGCAAGGGAATGTAATAATATGAGCCGGTTGCCCCACCCACAAGCAAACGTTCGATATAGTCCCACGCGGTGGGATAAGCGCGGTTATAAAACAGCGCCTGCCCCGCAAAAATAATGATTGACCAAACCAGGTACGGGATGATTAACCCCACGACTCTTGCCCTGAGGATGGGTAGTTTTATTTTGGCATCCTTGCGGCCGGCAGCAAAGGCAATGAAATAGCCAGAAACCATTAAAAAGACTGGTACACCAAAGGCAATAAACCGACGAACCACGGTTAGACCCCAGTAGGTCGCGGAATGAACCTGGTCGTAATTGGGACAGTTTACAGGAGGGGTCAGGTTGCCACAGGCAGCGGCAACTTCGGGACGATACCGCCAGGCTAAATCGAACGTTGCCTGATAACCAAAGGTGGCTGAATGATTCAGGATTAAACCCAAAATACCCAGTCCCATGAGCAGTAAAAATCTTCTGGTCATTTAGGGATACATCCTTCTGGAATTAAGAACCTGAGGCAATAGATAGGGTGTCATCTAAAATACCTCAGGTTCCTTGGTTGCGATTCGTTTCCAGTGGGTCGTTTGCGGGGAAGATCGTTGAATCGCGTTTTTTGATGTTTGAAAAGTTACAAGAATTGGGGCAGTGCCTGTTGGGCGCAACGGCCGTTTCTTTGCACCGTTTTTCAGGCCATCAACTCTATTAGCTTTGCGAAGCCACGTAATCTGACATGGATTTCACACTTTGGAAGTTGTCAATAGTAACATCTTCATCTGGCACCTCAATGCCAAATCTTTCTTCTACAAAAGAAACCAGGCGCAAAATGCCAAGTGAATCAATGATGCCAGCGGCCAGCAAGTTTTCGCTCTCGTCCAGTTCGCTGTTTGAACCATTCATTAATTCTTCGCGGATGTACTCTTTCAAAACTACAGATGCGTTCATGTTTAAATCTCCCATTTAATATTTTTAATACCAGAGAATTTGGTGCTACCTACTCTGGTAACACTTTTTTAATTTAACAATTAATTCTTTAGAATAGCCTTACAAAATTTGCCCATTGCCATTTTTTACACGGCAGATTTGCTGGATTTCAGTGGCCGAATCGTACCAACGGCCGACCACTGAATGATTCCAACACGACGTATTTTTAGACGTTCAATGTGTCTAGCACACGTGCCTTACCAGACATGATGCCGTCAGCGAAATCTTCTTCCAAAATGCCAGCTTGCTGAGCCATTTTGTGGAAGTTCGTTGAGCGGTTGGAAATATCCGAAGCGACTAGCATCATTTCCAGTTCAACCAGGGGCATGGATTTCATCAGGTCAATTACCAGGTCCGGGTCTACACCGTCGCCACCATAATCACCCAGAGCGAGGGAGCGTGAGAATCCGTAATGTTGCTGTAGGCGCTTTTTCAGCAAACGGCCGTAATTCTCAGCACGGTCTGGGCGTCTAAAGGAGGAGTCAACCGCCCAGGCACACACAGACGCCGAGTAAAATGCAGCCTGGCAGCCATGCGAGAAGATCGGGTCAACAAAAGCACCAGCATCGCCAATGCAGCCAAAGTTTGGACCTGCAGGCTTTTTGGAATAGAAAGAATAGTCAGGCCGGAACGCCATTGAATCTTCGATATAGGTTGCCGGCTCCAGCAATTCTTTAAAGTACGGAATATTCCCAACGGTGTTTAAGAAATAATCTTCCATATCTTTCTTGCCCATCCGCTTCACGTTATTCGTATTGATAATTAGACCAATACTAACCTTGTCGCGAAGCTGAATGTGCCAGGCCCAGCCATCTTTATGGGAAGAGATAAATGTAACCGGAGCCACTTTCCCAATGCTCTCTGGGCCATAGCTGCTGCCATCTACACCAATATAGTTACCGCCTGTGAAGTACCCCCACATACCCAAAAAGGTACGTTTGCCCGCAACCAGCTTGCGAGATTTAAACTGCTTGGCCAAAACGGTACTGTTACCACTGGCGTCAATAACATAGCGACATTGAATTTGCCCAGCGCCACGGAAATCGTCACGCATACTATGGTAGCTAACAATCGGTTTATCATCCGAAAAGTCAACGCCCATCACACTCACTTCTTCAAACACCACTGCACCTTGTTCTTCAGCGTGACGAAGCAGCAGATCGTCGAACTCATCCCGTTCAACATGCAAAGCTGGCCGATCGTAACCAAAAGCAGAGAAAGAGAATTGATGGATACGGCCGTTCCACACCGTAATGCCACCGGCTTTGGACAAAAAGTTAGCAGCTTCCACCTTGGGAGTGATGCCTGTGTGGTCCATAAACTTCCAGAAATGTGGTATTAAGCTCTCCCCAACCATTGGCCGAGGAAAACGTGCTTTTTCCAGCACGACAACTTCATAACCACGTTGGGCCAACAGCGTGGCAGCATGGCTACCAGCCGGACCACCACCAACAACAACTACATCACAACTGTTTGGAATACCTTGACTCTCCATAAGCTATATTTCCTTTTGTTCTAAAATCACAGTGATTCTAATAAAAAATTTTGCCCTCGCCCCAAATGGAGATGGACAATTTGAAAGCTACTATATTTATTAACCTGGCACGGCTTCTTTTTCAGCCTGTTCAGACATTGCCTGTAGCTCACGACGGTTAATCTTGCCGGTAGACGTACGTGGAAAATCAGGCATGACATGAATTTTGACAGGCACTGCATACGGTGGCAGTTTCTCACCAACATGTTTGGCCAAAATGGATTGGGTCAGTTCAGCGCCTTCGTTTGGAATAACGGCCGCTTCAATCAAATTGCTGCTATTGCCATCAGACACAGTGTAAACGGCCGCTTCCTTCACATCCTCATGCGAAAGCAACGCCACTTCCACCTCATCCAGCTCCACCCGGTAACCGCGCGTCTTCACCTGACGATCTTTACGACCAAAATAGAGGAAATTGCCATCCTCTCGCTGCAAAACCAGATCGCCTGTGCGGTAAAAAACATCTTCGTAATGCCCAAACACCGAGCGACGATAAAACCCTCTCTCGTTCAGATCTGGCCGCCCCCAATAACCGCGCATTACCGTACCTCCGCGCACCAGCAACTCCCCAACCTCACCCTGCGCCACCGGCTGGTTATCTGAATCCACCACCAGCATCTCTTCATTGGCACAAGCCAGGCCAATCGGAATGGTGTCCTCAAAATCCTCAGCCAGCTCTGGCACGTGATAATACGTACAAACATTGGTTTCCGTGGGGCCATACAAATTGCTAAACTGCTTATCAGGCCATAGCTTCATTAACTCGCGCAAATGCTTGGTGGGGAACACTTCACCAGCAAATAGCACCCAACGCAGCGCACTCAAATCACGAGACTCCAACGCCCCGCGCTCCATCAACTGAATCAGCGCAAACGGCACCGTGTAGGAAACCGTAATTTTTTCATCTTGCAGCAGTTGGGAATGACTGGCGGGAAACTTGGTAATATATTCGGGGATAATCACCACCGCCCCACCCGCCAACATGGTGGCAAACAAATCAAAGGTAGACAGGTCGAAGTGATACGGCGCGTGGTTCGTCACCCGGTCTTCATGGGTAAGCCCATATTCAGCACACGCCCACTCAGCAAAGCTCAGAGCGCTGCGGTGTGTGTGCATAATGCCCTTTGGCGTACCGGTTGAGCCAGACGTATACAAAATGTACGCTAAATCTTGCTCAATAACGTGTATGTTTGGCTTGTTGTGCAGTTCCGGGTCCGTTACTTGGCTCCAGGGAATGCAAGTTACGTCTAAATCATCCTGTGGCTCTACGCCAATCAGGCAGCTCAAATTGGTGTCGGCCACCATGCTGCGCACTTGGCCCATCTTGTTTGGTTTGGTAATCACCACATCAATCTGGCAATCTTTAATGACGTAGCTCAACCGCTCAACAGGTGCAAATGGGTCCAGGGGAACGTAAGCCGCGCCGGCTTTCATAATGCCGTAAATAGAAACGGCCGATTCCATATCCTTGTTAATATAAATCCCTACCCGATCGCCGCGCTTTACGCCTTGCTGCTGGAGCAAGTAAGCCAGATTGTCGGTTTGCTGCTGCAACGTTTGGTAAGAAATCCCCTTACCGTTACAGCGAATCGCTTCACGTTCTGGATATTTTACGGCCGTTTGGTCAACTGCTTGTGACAAAGAATAGATCATTTCTATAACCCCAGTAATCGAGAAATAATATTTCGCTGAATATCAGACGTTCCTGAATAAATCGTCCCGCCCATCGCATCCCGCAAATCCCGCTCAATTTCAAACTCAGTCATGTAGCCATAACCACCCAAAATCCGAATCGCATCCAGGCTAGAAGCCACATAAGATTCGCTAATGTACAGCTTGGCCATTGCTGCTTCCATCGTGGCCGTTTTCTTTTGGCTCTTCAGCCAGGCCACCTTGTACAGCAAATTCCGCGCCGTCTCCAGGCGCACCTTCATATCAGCAATGCGGTTAGAAATGGATTGGTACTTGCCAATGGGCTGTCCACCTTGCTTGCGGTCACGGGCATACTGCACACATTTTTCCAGCTGGAACTCCATTGCCCCCAAATGGCTGCCCAAAATGCAGCTACGCTCCCACTCCATTGAATGGGCAAAGATTTTTGCGCCGCCACCTTCGCGCCCCAATAAATTTTCTTCAGGAATAAAGCAATCTTCCAGCACCAGCTCACCCGTTGGCGACGTGCGCAGCCCCATTTTTTCAATGTCGCGGCTCACGCTAAACCCTGGCGTGCCCATCTCCACAATAAAGGCGGTAATGCCCCACATGCCCAGTTTGGGGTCTTTGGTGGCAAAAACAACGGCAATGTCGCAAATTGGGGCGCTGGTCACAAACATCTTGGTGCCATTGAGGCAGTAACCACCATCTACTTTTTCGTAGCGGGTACGTAAGCTGTAGGCATCGGAGCCGGAATCTGGCTCGGTCATGCCATGCGCACCAATAATTTCGCCACTAATGAGCCGGGGAAGATATTTTTGCTTCTGTTCTTCAGTACCAACAGTTAGAATCGGATGCTGTACACTCCACATCTGGGCGTTGAGAGCAAAGCTCAACCCATTGTCACGGCTGCCATACCCCATGCCTTCCATTGTGAGCATGGTTGTTAAGATGTCCAGCTCAGACCCACCGAACTCTTCTGGAAAAGAAAGACCTAAAATGCCAAAATCGGCGCATTTTTGCCAATTTTCTCGTGAAAACTTGCCCTCTTTGTCCCGCTCAACCATGCCGTGATTGAGTTCTCTTTGGGCAAATTCGGCAACAGATCGCTTAAACTCTAACTGCTCGTCACTCCAAGAAAAATCCATGTGGTTTTAACTCGCTTCTTTATTTTTGAATAAGGGTTTATGAAACAATGGGTAGTTTTGACAAAGCCACGTCTATATTTTGTCTAGATTCCAATTTATTTTGCAGAGCTTTCAAAACAGCTTACTGATGCAAACGGCACCAAGTGATGAGTAGGACAAACTGTTGGCTTCGGTGGGGAAATTAAATCATAGTGGTGAATGCCAAACGCTGCAGCTATCTTGTAAAACTCGCATCAGTCCCAGTCAAACATGCGCTATTCCGAGGTGTTTTTGTAACGCTACCAGACTGATTTTGAGGCTAAAACTATCATTCAAAAGTTTCGTTTAATCTTACGGCCGTTTCCACCCAAATCGTTCATTTGCAGTACTTTTGGCATTCGTGAAATTGTTTTTGTTAACTGCTACATGGGCATACAAGCCTTGCCCAGTTAGGATAAAGGGTTTTGTCTGGAATCGAAATGAGAAGATGGTGGGGGTCTACTGCCGATACAGCTTGTCTAGGAGGCGGCGCATCTCATGGTATTCAGCTTCATCCACTTTACGGCCGTGTGACAACTCAAAAGCCTCCGGCAGCGGGCGTGTTAGCCTAGCAGGCGCACCATTCGCATCCATAAACGCTGCAATCCGCTCCGCCTCTTGCTGTGGCTTTTGGCAAATATCCTTGTAATGCACTGTTAAAAATGCCTGCTCACCCACAATGGCCCGCTCACGCGCAATATTTTTCTCCACGTAATACACCTGCTCGCACACCTGCTGCAATACGCTCTTGCCACTGATGTCGCGGCACTCGTGGGGGCGCGCGCCCAGCCAGGTAGGGTAGCGCGTCGTGCGCGCTTTGTAGATGGATTGCGCCGTGTCCAGCGGATCGCGCATCACTTGAATAAACAACGCATTGGGGAACACTTTGCGAATAGCCCGAATGCGCAAGCTGAGGACGGTAGTTTTGTTGAAAAACGGCAGTCCGAAAACCTGCTCTGTGGCCGCCACGGCACGATACATGCCCTCAGCCTGCTGCGGCGAAACATTTTCTGGCTCCACCGGGCCATATCGGTCACGGAACCAGTACGCCCAGATAGTTTCCCCCTCGGCTGGTGCGCCACGCCCTTCGGTACGGCCGAAATTACTCTCAAACGAACTCAACTGCTGATCCCCACCCATCTTCTTTGCCATTTTGGCAGTGATGATCGGCAGCGGCTTGCCCAAATGAAAACTGGAAATCGCCGTGAGATTGGAAAAATAGGAGGTTGGAATAGCCCAGCTAACAACCTGGCGGGTTAACGTTGTGCCCGCACGCGGCGGTGCCACAATAAACGTGGGGCTAAATTGCAATGTTTCTGCCCCACGTTGGAACTTCTCCACCACGTTGAGGCCATAAAACATCATTTTGTCTTGAAACTTGCTAAATCCATTTACCGCCATGATTAAAAACTCCCAATGTCTGTTAGGAAAGCTGTTGAGCCAGACAGGTTTGTGCGATGACGCGCAGCACGGCCGTTTCCTGCCCTTGCAAATAAAAATGATCCCCCGGAAACAAATGCATCTGCCCCAACGCCACCGAATGCTCCGTCCAGGCAGCCAACATTTCTGGCGACACCAATGGATCGCTCTCCCCACCCAACATCACAATGGGGCAATCCAAAGGAGGCCCTGCCTGAAATTTGTACCGTTCATAAACCGCAAAATCAGCGCGCAGCATGGGCAAAAGCAATCCCAACAGCTCTTCATTTTCCAGAACGGCCGTTGGCACCGTGTCTAATTCCTGCAAAGCCGCCGCAAACTGGCTGTCATCCAAATGGTGCATCGGCGGCAGCTTGACGGGCAGGTGCGGCGCACCATAGCCAGACACAAAAAGCTGCTCCGGCACCAGGCCCTCAGACCGCAGCCGACGTGCCAGTTCAAACGCCACCAGCGCCCCCAAGGAGTGGCCCAAAAAGGCGAATGGTTTGTTTAGCAACGGCCGTAAAGCAACCATCAACCCGTCCAGCAATGCTTCGATTGTTTCATACGGCCGTTCCAAAAAGCGCGTTTCCCGACCCGGCAACTGCACCGGCAGCACTTCGATCTCAGGAGCCAGCGCCGCTACCCAGGTGCGATAAGCCCCAGCCCCGCCGCCCGCATGCGGAAAGCAAAACAGGCGCAAAGACGCCTCGCCGTTGGGTTTGGCATAAGCAATCCAGGGCGACTCACTCATGGGCATGCTGCACATCATCCAGCCGCGCCTGCAACGCAGCTGCTACCTCTTTAACCACCGGATCCTGAATCACCCCGATATGATCCGTCTCATATTGGCTCATTTGCACACCAGACGCCACCTTGTTCCAGCCCAAAGTCTGGTTCAAAAAGCGATTGCGCCGCACCATAAACATATCAATCGTGCCTTTAAAACTGCCATCAGGTCGGTATAGCTTGCGCGACTTGCCCGTGACAAATTCCATCAAATAGTAATCTCGATGCTGGCGCAAAATGGGTGCACCTGTCGCCACATAAATAGCAAAAACTAGCCGCTTTAGCTTCAAAAACGTCCGAATCATGCGGCGACGGGAACGCATGACAATGCCGTAGCCCGCCCGCCGCACCTTCCCCATAAAAGAGGTCGGTACATTCTTGTCAAAGCCAAACAGCGGCAACTCGCCAACCTGTGGGCCTACTCCCTCCTGATTCGTCATGAACAACTCGTTTCGTTTGCCTAATGCCGATGGTTCCAGCAGCGCTAAAACCCCAACCTCTTGGCCCGCCTCTTGCAACAAACGCGCCATCTCATACACAACCATGCCGCCAAAACAGAAACCGCCCAAATAATACGGCCCTTCCGGCTGGAACTGCCGAATCTCAGCCACATATTGTTGGGCCAACGCCTCAACTTTGGGCGGCGCTACACGATGACCCGTCCAGTCGGGCGGCTGTACGCCGTAGAATGGCTGGTCTTTAGCCATGTTGTCGGCCAACTTTTGGTAGTTGAACACATGCCCCGCGCCGCCATGCACCATGTAAAACGGTGGGCGCCTGCCCCCTTCCTTGATGGGAACCAGCGCCGACCACGCTTCAGACGGCCGTTGCTTCTCAATCACCTCGGCCAACTGCGCCACCGTTGGATATTGGAACAGCAGCGTGATCGGCAATCCCGTCACAATTTGCTTGTCAATCTGGGCAAAAACCTGTGTCGCCAGCAGCGAGTGACCACCCAGCGAGAAGAAATTGTCATGAACACCCACCTGCGGTACTTTCAGGATGGCTTCCCAAATGGCGACCAATTGGGACTCCACCCGGCTGCGTGGAGCCACGTAACGGCTCTCCCGGCTGGCCACATCCTGGCTGGGCGCAGGCAGCGCTTTGCGGTCCACCTTGCCGTTGGGCGAGATGGGAAATGCATCCAGCGAGACAAAGGCGTTGGGCACCATGTAATCTGGCAACGTTTCCTGCAAAAAGCCGCGCAAATCGGTGGCAGTGGGCTTAGAACCGTTGGCCGACAGCAAGTAAGCCACCAGCCGCTTGTCACCGGGATCATCCTCACGAGCCAAAACGAGGGCGTCCTGTACGGCCGTATGCTCCCTTAACGCCGTCTCAATTTCCCCCAGTTCAATGCGGAACCCGCGCACCTTCACCTGATGATCAATGCGCCCCAGGAACTCCAGCGAACCATCCGGCAGCCATTTCACCAAATCGCCAGAACGGTAAAAATGGCGGTTTGAGAACCCCAACTGGTCATCTAGCGACAATTCTACGAACTTTTCGGCCGTCAGGTCCGGGCGATTGTGGTAGCCCCGTGCCAGCGCCAGCTCGCTGCCAATGTACAGCTCGCCGGGAATGCCCAGCGGCAGCGGCTGTTGGCTGGCATCCAGCACCAGCACCTGGAAATTGTTAATCGGCTTGCCAATCGGCGGCGTGCGCTCAACATCCGCCACGATATTCATGGTGGTGCAAACGGTGGCCTCGGTGGGGCCGTACGCATTCACAAAGCGGCGACCCGGTGCCCATTTGGCCGCAATTTCGGCCGAACACGCTTCACCCGCCGAAATAATCGAGGTCACCCCGCGCAAATCATCAGGGGACATGACGGCCAGGGCCGAGGGCGGCAGCGTCACCACCGTAATTTCCTTGTCGCGCAGCAGGTGGATGAGCGCGGGGCCGGGCATCATGCTGCGCTGCGGGGCCAGCACCAGCGTGGCCCCCGCCAGCAGCGTCGTCGTCACCTCCGACACCGACGCATCGAAGCTGAAGCTGGCAAATTGCAGGCAGCGGCTTTCTGGCGTCAGGCCAAATGTTTCGATTTGCGCCTCGGCTAAATTGGGAATGCCGCGATGGGTGACCAGCACGCCCTTGGGCTTGCCCGTCGAGCCAGAGGTGTAGATGACGTAGGCCAAATTCTGTGGCCCGACGCCACTATCCGGGTTGCTGGTCGGTTCGCTTTCAACTTTGTGCCAATCATCGTCCAGCAGGAAAACGGCCGCATCCGTCTGCGGCAAATCTGGCAATAGCGGCTTCTGGGTCAGCAACGTCTTCACGCCAGAATCGGCCAACATGTACGCCAGCCGCTCCTGCGGGTACGTCGGGTCCAGCGGCAAATACGCCCCACCCGCCTTGAGGATGGCCAGCAAAGCAATCACCATGTCCGGCGACCGCTCCACGGAAATACCCACCAATGTTTCTGGCTCTACCCCCTGCTTTTGCAAATAATGCGCCAGTTGGTTCGCCTTCGCATTAAGCTGGCTATACGTAAATTCCTCATCTTCGTAGATGAGCGCCAGCTTGCCGGGGGTTTTTTGCACTTGCAGTTCAAAAAGCTGGTGCACGGTGGGGACGGGATGGTTGTAGGTTACGGCCGTATCGTTCCAGTCCGCCAACTGCTGCCACTCCACCGTCGTGAGCATGTTTAGCTGGGTGATGGGCGTATCGGGATTGGCTACCAGCGCTGCGGCCAGCGTCTGCAAATGGCCTGCCATGCGGGCCAACGTTTCCGGCTCAAACAAATCCACATTGTACACAAAAGAGCCAACCAGCCCTTCATTTTCGGCCGTCAGCGACAGGCTAAGGTCAAATTTGGCCGCGCCAAAATCTACTTCGAGGGAACGGCCGTTTACCACTCCATCCAATTGCAGAGGCGAACGTACGGCCGTTTCCAGCGCAAACAGCGTCTGGAAAATTGGGTTGTAATTGAGGGATCGTTCCGGTTGAAGTTCCTCCACCAGCTTTTCAAACGGCACATCCTGGTGATCGTAAGCGCCCAGCGCTCCTTCTTTCACCCGCGCCAAAAGCTGGCGAAAGGTGGGCGCATCGCTGACGTCCGTGTGCAGGGCCAGGGTGTTCACAAAAAAGCCCACCAGCCCTTCAATTTCTGCCCGGTTGCGGTTGGCCACGGGCGAGCCAACAACCACGCTGTCCTGCCCGGTGTAACGCGCCAGGAGCGCCTTGAACGCGGCCAACGTCGCCATGAACAGTGTCGCCCCTTCCTGCCGCGCCACTGCTTGCAGGCCGTCCACCGTCGGTTTGTCCAGCCTCACCGGCTGGCGCTGCCCCACGATCGTTTTGCTGTTGGGGCGGGGTTTGTCCAGCGGCAGTTCCAGCAGCGTCGGCGCACCGCGCAGGTGGTTTTTCCAGTAATCAATCTGCGCCGCCAGCACGTCCCCTTGCAGCCAGCCGCGCTGCCATTCGGCAAAATCGGCGTACTGGATGGGCAGTTCGGGCAAGTTAGCCGTTTCATTGTGCAGATTGGCGTTGTAAACGGCCGTTAACTCCCCAAACAGCACGCCCATAGACCAGCCATCCGAAATGATGTGGTGCATCATGAACAAAACAATGCATTCGTCCTCGGCGAGTTGGAAGACGGTGGTGCGGAAGAGCGGGCCAAGTTTCAGGTTAAACGGCCGTTGCGTTTCAGCAAAGAGCTGCTTTTCGGCTACCTGCTCATTGTTGGCCGTCTGCCGCAAATCGAGGACGTGCAGCGGCAGTTCCATTTCTGGCAACACTTTTTGGTACGGTGTGCCATCTTCAGAGACAAAAACGGTGCGCAGTGATTCGTGCCGCTGGGCGATTTGGTTGAGGGCTTGTTGGAGAACGGCCGTATCCACCACGCCGCGCAGCCGAAACGCCGCCGGAATATGGTAAAGCGGGCTACCCGGCTCTAGCTGCTCCAAGAACCAGAGCCGCTGCTGGGCAAAAGAGAGCGGTGTTTTTTCTAAATTGGTGCGCCGGGGAATGGTTGGTGCGGCAGCGGTTTCTACGCCCTCTTCCGCCAACATCATTTCCAGCAGCGCCAATTCCTCGGCAGAAAGGTCCGCCGGATCAGGTACTGCGTCAAAATCCATTAAGGTGTTGCTCCTGCTTTACGCTTTGCTTCCAATAATTGCTTCATCTGCTCCGGGGTCATGCCGCCCAATTTTTGCAGCACGCCCGCGATTTTTTCGGCCTGCCCTGGCTGCGCTTCCAGGGCGACAATTTCTACGGCCAATTCCGCTACGGTTGGCGATTCAAACAAGCTGCGCAGCGGCAAGTTTGTCTTAAAAGATGTTTTCAGGCGGGAAATAACCTGCGTGGCCAACAGCGAATGGCCGCCCAAATCGAAGAAGTTGTCGTTGACGCCAATTTTCTCTACACCCAGAATTTCGCACCACACTTTGGCCACGACGGCTTCAACGGCCGTTCGTGGGGCCACAAATTCCTGCACCACTACTCTGGCCGATTCATCCGGTTCTGGCAAGCCGCGCCGGTTGATTTTGCCGCTAGGGGTGAGCGGCATCTCGTCCAGCAGCATCACCAGCGAGGGCACCATGTACTCCGGCAGGCGATCTTTGAGGAAGTTGCGCAGTGTCAGCGAATCGGCCGTTTGACCCGGCTGGGTAACCACGTAAGCCACCAGTCGTTTATTGCCTGATGGGTCTGATTTGGCGAGAACGGCCGTTTCCTTCACCGCCCCATGTTCACTCAACACCGCCTCAATCTCCCCCGGCTCAATGCGGAACCCGCGAATCTTCACCTGCTGGTCAATCCGCCCCAGGTATTCGATGTTGCCATCGGCCCGATAGCGAGCCAGATCACCTGTTCGGTAAACAGTTGTCGGTGATCCGTGATCCGTAATCCGTAATCCATGATCTGTTTGACCGATTACCGATAACCGTTCACCGATTACTGATAACCGCATAAAATTCTCCGCCGTCAGCTCCGGCCGATTCAAGTAACCGCGCGCCACATTATCTCCGCCGATGAGCAGCTCACCGGGCACGCCAATAGGCACCGGCTGCATTTGCGGATCCACCAGGTAAATTTGCGTGTTGGCAATCGGTTGGCCGATGGGCGGCAGCGCGTCCCACGTCTTGGGGTCGGCGGGCAGATCGTACGCCGTGGCCACATGCGTTTCCGACGGGCCGTAATGGTTGGCCAGACGGCAATTGGGCAGCCGCTCAAACAAAGCCACGATTGGCGGCGTTGTTTGCAGTTGCTCACCCGCTGTTACCAGCTCGCGCAGGTGCAAATCCAAACTAGGTTGGGCGGCAAACGCTTCGGCCAGCTGCTGCAAAGCCACAAACGGCAGGAAAATGCGGTTCACCTGCTTTTCAGCCACCAAGCGGGCCAGCCGCTCCGGATCGCGCCGGACTGCTTCATCAATCATCACCAGGGTGCCACCACTGGCCAGCGTGGCAAAAATCTCCTGACAGCTCACGTCGAAGCTGAGGGTGGTGAATTGCAGCGTTTTGTCGCCCACCTCGCAGTTGGAATTTTGCAGCTGCCACGCCAGCAAATTGGCGATGGCCCGCTGCTTGAGCGCCACACCCTTGGGCTTGCCCGTCGAGCCAGAGGTGTAGATGATGTAAATGAGGTCATCGAGCGTGACATCGCTTGTTGGGTTTTCTGCACTTTCCTGGGCGATGGCGGTCCAATCGCGGTCCAGGCAAATCAGTTTAGCCTGATGCGCTGGCATAGCGGGCAGCAGGCTGGTTTGGGTAAGCAGGACCTTTGCCCCGGAGTCGGCCAGCATGTAGGCCAGCCGCTCCTGCGGGTAAGTTGGGTCCAGCGGCACGTAGGTTCCGCCCGCCTTAAGGATGCCCAGCAGCCCCACCAGCATCTCCAGCGATCGCTCCACGGAGAGCGCCACCTTCACATCGGGGCCGACGCCTGCTTTTTGCAAAGCGTGAGCCAGCTGGTTGGCGCGCCAGTTCAACTCGGCATAGGTCACGGTTTGATTGGGGAATTCGGCGGCGATGGCATCCGGGGTTTGGGCAGCTTGCTGTTCAAAGCGTTGGTGGATGGGTAGCTGGGGGTAAACGGCCGTACGCTCATTCCAATCCACCACCACCTGCTGCCGCTCCGCTTCGTCCATCAGCGGCAAAGCGCCAATGGGCCGGGACGGGTCTTGCACAATGCCACCCAGCAGCACCTGAAAATGGTGCCAGAAGCGAGCCATCGTCGCTTCAGCAAACAAATCAATGTTGTATTCCAGGTAGCCTGTCAAGCCATCCGCCTCTTCCGCCAGCGACAGCGCCAAGTCAAATTTGGAGGTGCCGGTGTCCACGTCTACCGAAGTCATGGTCAGGCCAGGCAGCTCGGCTGAGGTGCCCGTGGCGTTGTGCAGCACAAACATCACCTGAAAAATTGGGTTATAGCTGAGGGCGCGTTCCGGCTGTAGCTCCTCCACCAGCTTCTCAAAAGGTAAATCCTGGTGGTCGTAAGCGTCCAGCGTGGTCTCTTTAACCTGAGCAAGCAGTTCCAAAAAGGTGGGGTTGCCAGACAAATCGGTGCGCAGCGCCAGTGTGTTCACAAAGAAGCCAATCAGCCCTTCAATTTCGGCACGGGTGCGGTTGGCGATGGGTGAACCAATGACAATTTCATCCTGGCGGCTATAACGATGCAACAGCACGTTGAAGGCGGCAAACAGGGTCATGAACAGCGTCGTGCCCGCTTCCTGGCTGACGCGCTTCAACTCTTCGTACAATGTTTGGTTAATTGCCACGGGCAGGTGATTGCCGCGATATTCCTGCACCGCTGGGCGAGGAAAATCGGTGGGCAGTTCCAGGCGGGGCGGCGCACCGGCCAGCTGGTTTTTCCAGTAGCTCTGCTGCTTTTCCAGCCGTTCGCCAGACAAATAGTCCCGCTGCCAGACGGCAAAATCTGCATATTGGATAGGCAACGCGTCGAGGGACGGCCGTTCCCCATTCAAGAAATCTTTGTACAGCACCGACAGCTCGTTCAGCAGCACCCCGCGTGACCAGCCGTCGGAGGCGATGTGGTGCATGGTGAGGATGAGGCGGTGTTCGCGGGGAGCCAGCTTGAGCAATTTGGCGCGCAGCAAGGGGCCAGTGGTCAGGTCAAACGGCCGTCTCGTTTCCGCAGCCGTCAGTTTGGCAATTTCTGATTTGCACTGTTCGGTTGATAGCCCTTGTAAATCATTCACCGGAACGGTGATGGAAACCTGGTTGTTGACTTGTTGGGAAGGTTGGCCATTTACGGCCGTAAACGTGGTTCGCAATGCTTCGTGCCGCTGCACAATTTCATTCAGGCTGGCGGTGAGCGCGGCCACATCCAGCTCGCCGCTCAATTCAAAAATGGCGGGAATGTGGTACGCTGGACTGCCCGGCTCCAGCTCTTCCAAAAACCAGAGCCGCTGCTGGGCATAAGACAATGGTGCAGCCGCCGAATCGTCACGGCGGGTAACGCCCTGTGGCGTAGCCTGCGCTTGTTTTTGCTTTAATTTCATTTCCAGCAGCGCCCGCTTGGCTGGGGAAAGTCCGGCCAGTCGGTCGTCCAGGTTGCGCTGCTCGGGTTGTTGGTTGGTCATAAAACTACCTTGTCTTTTTCAGTGAAAAGTAGCGCTCGCTTATCACTTTTTACTTTTCACTTTTTACTCATCAGTTGCCATCAACTGCGCCAAAAGAATTTCCGCTTCCTCGTCTGAAAGCTCGTCCAGTTCGGCCATGAGTGCGGCCAATTCGTCCTCTTCGGCAACGGCCGTTTCCACCTGCATCTGCTCAATTTCCACAGCCAGTTCAGCAATGGTGGGTATCTCAAAAAAGCGGCGTTGTGATAATTCTACGTTTAGCTGATCGCGAATACGAGAAACGACCTGCGTCGCCAGCAGCGAGTGGCCGCCGATGTCGAAAAAGTTTGCGTTTATATCAATCTGCTCCCGCCCCAGCAAGGATTCCCAAATGGTGGCCAGGGCGATTTGCGTGGCGGTGGTGGCAAGAACGGCCGTTTCCTCAGTTTCTGGTGCCAATTCATCCGGCGAAGGCAATGCATTTCGGTTTATTTTGCCCGTCGGCCCCAGCGGTAGCTTGTCCAAGATGAAAAAGTCGCTGGGAACCATGTAGCCCGGCAGCCGGTTGCGCAAAAAGTCGCGCAGCGCAGCGGAATTGACGTCGCCAGCTGGTTCGATGTACGCCACCAGTCGCTTGCGGGCGTTGTCTGCGTCGGCCAGGGCAGCGGCACATTTCTTCACGCTTTCATGCTCCAGTAGCACCGCCTCGACGTCATTCAACTCCACGCGAAAGCCGCGAATCTTCACCTGGTAATCCCGCCGACCGACTAGCTCTAGCTGGCCGTCACTACGCCAGCGGGCGAGATCGCCGGTTCGGTAAAGATGTGAAGGGGTGACAAGGTGAAGGGGTGAAGGGGTAACATCTTCGTTCACCTGGTCACATGGTCCCCTTGTCACCTTGTCAAAAGGATTTTCTAAAAATTTCTCGCCGCTAAGTTCCGGCAAATTCAAATAGCCATCTGCCAGACACGCACCAGAGACGCACAGTTCGCCCGTTGCGCCGATGGGCACAGGCTGGAAGTTGTCGTCGAGGACATAAACCTGAATGTTGGGCAATGGTGTGCCGATGGGAACGCGTACGGCCGTTTCCACCAAAGTCGCCGCGTCAAACTGGGTGGCATTGGAGGAACATTCCGTGGAGCCGTACAAATTGAGCAGCGGCACGCCGGGGAATGTCGCTTTCCAACGCTGCACCATCGCTGGGGGAATGGGCTCAGCGCTGGTGGTGGCAAAACGCAGGCTGTCCCACCGCGTTTCTTCGCGGTCAGCCGCTTGCAGCACATTCTCGATAAGCGCTGGGGAAGAGAGCAGATGGCTCACTTTATGCGTGGTTAATTGCTGCCAAAGCAAATCGGCATTGCGCACGTCATCTGGTTGGAGAATGAGCGTCGGCATGCCCTTGAGCAGACCACCGAACAGTTCCCAGGTGGCGGCCACGAGGGCGTATGATTTTTGGAGTACGGCCGTATCCCCCGCCACAAACGGATATTCGTCCCACATCCACAGCAAGCGGTTCAGCACCGCGCTCATCGGAATGCGCGCACCCTTCGGCTTGCCGGTGGTGGACGAGGTGTAGACGATGTTGATCAGGTCGTTGGGCGTAGTTGTGCTCGTAGGGTTAGTGGTTAGTTGCTGGTCAGTTTCCACCCAATCCCGATCTAGACAAACTTTCTTGCCCGCAAAATTGGCAAATTGATCGACGGATTCCTGCACGATGAGAATTTCCGGCTGGGTGTCGTCCAAAATGTCTTGCAGACGCGCCAGCGGATAATCCGGGTCCAGCGCCACGTACACGCCGCCCGCCTTAAGGATGCCCAGCAAGCCCACCATCATCTCAAAGGAACGCTCGGTGCAGAGGGCCACGAAGCTGCCCCGCCCCACCCCGTTCTGCCGCAAATGGTGCGCCAGTTGGTTAGCTTTCTGGTTCAGGTCAGCGTAGCGCATCGTCTCGTTTTGGCAGATGAGCGCGGTGGCGGCTGGCGTTTGGGCTGCTTGCTGCTCAAACAGCTCGGCAATGGTCAATTCGTTGCCAAAATCGTGCGCGGTCTGGTTCCAATCGTGCAGCACGGTTTGCCGTTCGGCTTCGGTGATGAGGGTAAGGGTGGACAACGGCCGTTCCCAATGCCCCACCGCCTGCCGCAAAATCACAACCAGGTTGTTCAGCATGCGCTCAATCGTTGTCGCCTCAAATAAATCGGTCAGGTAAGCCAGCTGCAAGAAGATTTCGTCCCCATGTTCGTGGGCGTAAAGCGCCAGATCGTATTTGATGTAGCCTGTGTCCAGTTCGCTAAACGTCAACGATAGGTCATCCAGCGCCACGCTGGACTGCGGCAGGTTGAGCATATTAAACATCACCTGGAAAACCGGGGAAATGCTCACGTCGCGGGCGGTTAGGGCCCATTCCAGCATCCAGCTAAACGGATACTCAGCATTAGAAATGGCCCCTGTCACTGTGTCGCGCACCTGCGCTAAAACCTCGCCAAAGCTGGGATCGTTGGCAAATTGGGTTCGCAATGGCAGCATGTTGAGGAAAAAGCCCACCAGTTCCTCGGCGTGGTCGCGGGTGCGGTTGGCCAGCGGTGCGCCGACAATCAAATCGTCCTGCCCAGCGTACAGCCGCAGCATGATGTTGAACGCCGTCAGCATCGTCATGAACAGCGTTGCGCCTTGCCGCTGGCTCAGCGCCTTAAGTTGGGCGGTCAGTTCGGCGTCCAGCATCACCGCCTGAGCATCACCGCGATAGGTTGGCGCGGCCGGATGCGGTCGGTCGGTGGGCAGGCTGAGGACGGGCAGTTCGCCAGCCAGCTGCTGCTTCCAATATGCTTCCTGCGCCTGCAGGCTGGTTTTGGTGATGGTTTCGCTTTCCCACAGCACGTAATCGGCAAAGCTGAACGGCAGCGGCGGCAGCGGATTGGCCTCGCCTCGCTGGAAGCCATCGTACAGTTTACCCAAATCCTGGATCATGTTGGACCAGCCCCACAAATCGAGGGTGATTTCGTGGAAGGTGATGGGCATGTCGTAGGCATCTTCGGCCAGCTTGAACAGATTGGCTTGCAGCAAATTATGCTTTTCCAAATTGAGCGGCTGCTGCCCTTTTTCGTACATGAACGCTTTGAGTTTGGCTTCGCGCTGGGCAGCCGTCAGGTGGGTGAGGTCGAAAAGTTGTAGATTGTCTTGCCGCTGGGGGAATCGTTGGGTGGGACGGCCGTTTTCATCCACGCCAAATTTCGCCCGCAAAATCACGTGCCGGTCAATCAGCGCCTGCCAGGCTCGCTGCAAAATCGCCACGTCCACCGCGCCCCGCAAGTGAATGACACCCTGGGCGGTGTAGTACGGGCTGTCTGGCTCCAGCTTCCACAAAAACCAGATACCTTGCTGCGCGACGGAGAGCGGGTAGTGCTCGCGGGCTTC
The DNA here is from genome assembly GCA_020634455.1 of Ardenticatenaceae bacterium. Taxonomy (GTDB): domain Bacteria; phylum Chloroflexota; class Anaerolineae; order Promineifilales; family Promineifilaceae; genus Leptofilum. The sequence continues at coordinate 2,051,146 of JACKBQ010000002.1, forward strand.
ATTTTTGGCGGGCAGTTCGGCAAGGGTCTCACCGTTCTGGCTGGCTGGCTCGGCGACCAGTTCAGCCAATTTGGCCACCGTTTGCTTTTCAAACAGGTGGCGGAAGGAGAGTTTGGCCTGGGTGGCTTCGCGGGTGCGGTTGAGTACCTGCATCGCCAGCAGCGAATCGCCGCCCAGCTCAAAAAAGCCATCTTCCACGCCCACCTGGTTGATACCCAGCACCTCTTGCCAGATGGCGGCGATGGTTTGTTCCAGTTCGCTGCGCGGGGGAATGTACGGCTGGTGCAAGTCGGGGCGCAGGTTGTGCGGCTCTGGCAGGGCGCGTAAATCGAGCTTGCGGTTGGCGTTGTAGGGCAGTTCGTCAAGCTGTACAAACTGTTGAGGAATCATGTGCGGCGGCAGCAGTTGTTCTAAAAATGACCTCAGTTCGTAGCCGGAAAGCGGCCGTTCCGCGGTGTAGTAGGCCATGAGAATTTGCTGTTCGCTGGCGGTGTTTTTGCTGCGGGTATCGCGGTCTTTGACGATGAGGCGGCTTTTGTCGCGGGTGACGTGGCGCACCACAACGGCGCAGTTTCGCACGGCTTCGTGCCCGCGCAGGGCAGTTTCGATGTCGCCCAGTTCGACGCGCATGCCCCGTAATTTGACGAGGTTGTCGATACGGCCGTAAAACTCAATCGTGCCATTTGCCAGCCAACGACCCAGGTCACCCGTACGGTACACACGGTCGGGGAAATCATTGTGCAGTGGATGCTGGATGAACTTGGCCGCCATCTCATCGGGGCGTTCAATGTACCCCTCGGTGAGGTACGGGCTGCGAATGTACAGCTCGCCACGCACGCCAATCGGGCAGAGCTGCTGGTTTTTGTCGAGGATGAGAATCTGACGGCCGTCTATGGCCCGCCCAATCGAAATCGCCCGCTGATCTGGTTGAATTTCGGTTATGGCGTGGTAGGTTGCCAGCACCGTTTCCGACGGACCGTACAGGTTAAACAGTTTAGCCGGGTTGGGGAAGCGTGTCAGCCAGGCGTGAGCAAGGTCTACGGGCAAGATTTCGCCCGCCAGCAGTAGCATTTCTACCGTTGGGAGTGGATGACGGCCGTTATGGCCCGGTTCGCTTTCTAAAATTTGCAGCATCTGGCGGCAGAAGCTGGGCACAATCTGCAAAATGGTGATTTCGGCCTGCCGCACCCAATCAATCAGCGCCTGCGGATTGAAGCGGGTCATTGCCGGAGCCATGCAAAGCGTCGCCCCAAAGCAGAGCGTGCCAAAAATTTCGCAGTAGGCGGCGTCGTAGGCGATGGAGGCCCATTGGGCGAAGCGCTGCGGGGCGACAATGCCAAAGTAGCGGCTCTGCCAATCCACAAACTGGCAGAAGCTCAGGTGGGATTGCAAAATGCCCTTAGGCTTGCCCGTCGAGCCGGAGGTATACACCATGTAGGCAGGATCGGTTGGTTTTAGCGGCACGTTCGGGTTTGTTTGGGCACAGGCTGCGATAAATTCCGGGCCAAAAGTTGTAACGTTGGGATTTTTTACCGCAGAGGGCGCTGAGTTTTTTGTTTTTTCTCTGCGGTCTCTGCGGTGAATATCAAAATTATCAATTGCTAGGATGTCGCACCCTGCGGGCAAGTTGGCCAGGAGGTCTTCGTGGCGTTCCAGGCAGCTAGCTTCCAGGATAAAGCGGGCAGGCCGGGCTTCGTCCAAAATGGATTGCAGGCGATGGGTGGGGTAGTGCGGGTCCAGGCAAACAAACACGCCACCCGCTTTGAGCACGCCAAAAAGCGCCTCCACCTGCTGCGGGCCATTTTCTAGCATGATGGCGATTCGGTCTTGCGGCTGCACGCCCATTTTGATGAGGGCATGGGCGATCTGGTTGGAACGGCCGTTCAGTTCCCCGTAGCTCATCTCCCGATTTTCAAAGGTAATGGCCAGGTTGTCAGGCGCATTTGCTACCACTTGCTCAAACATCTGGTGCAGGCCGGGAAAGTCGTACTGTTCTTTGTCGTTCCACTCGTTGAGCAGCAGATTTTTTTCGTATTTGGTGAGGAAGGGGAGGTGGGAAACGGCCGTTTCCGGCAAATCCAGCACCGCCTGCCGCAGCGTTTGCCAATGCCCCACCAGTCGATCCATCGTTGCTTCGTCAAACAAGTCGGGGGCGTAAGACAACTCACCAGATTGCGGATCGAAGGTCAAGATGGGCTGGTTGTTGCGGGCAGGCAACTTTTGGCTGAGGTTTTGGGCCAGTACCGGTAAATATTGCGGATCGGTGAGGGTGAGAACGGCCGTATTCCCCCCAACCGCTTCCACCAGCGCTGCAAATGGCGCAGCTCCATTTACTAAAATGGTAGCAGGCTCACCATTCAGCAGGCAGGTAATCTGCACTTCGCCACTGTAGCGATGCAACAGCAAGGCAAACATCGCCAGCCGATTGTCGGTTGGTTGTTGCAAAGTACGTTGTTTCATCATGCGGGCTGTGGTGGATACGGCCGTTTCTCTTTGCTCACTCATAAGACTTTCTGAGACCCAAAAATCTCCCGAAGTTGTTTACCCAATCTTCGGGAGCGTTTCTTTAATTCACTATTAAGGCCAGATTTTAGGCCAACCCAAACTGCTCAATCCATTTGGCACGATTTTCGGCACAGTAGGTGCGCGCCCGTTCCATGTCGTCACTCATCACGCGATCCCGCTCCATGAAGGTGAAATGTTGCCGGAACTCGTCATACAGCTTTTGGGTCGCCGGGGAGAGCTGAAGCGGTTTGTTGAAATCAATTGCCTGGGCAGCAGTCAGCAGTTCGATGCCCAAAATATACTCTGCATTGTCCACAATCGTTTCCAACTTGTAGGAAGATGTGCCACCCATGCTCACGTGATCTTCCTGCAACTGGCAGGTAGGGATGGTGTCCACGCTGGCAGGGGTACACAGCACTTTGTTCTCGTTCATGAGCGCGGCGGCCGTGTACTGCACAATCATGAAACCAGAGTTGAGGCCGGGCTGATTGACCAAAAAGTCGGGCAAGCCGCGCATGCCGGAAAGCAATTGGTAGGTGCGCCGCTCAGAAATGTAGGCCATCTCGCTGGTAGCCATCGCTACAAAATCCAGCGCCAGTGCGGTGGATTCACCGTGCAGGTTGCCGCCAAACAAAATTTGGTCGCTTTCCGGGAAGAAGAGCGGGTTGTCAGACACGCCGTTGCACTCTTTTTCGATAATGTCGATGGCAAAATTAACCGCCTGGCGAATGGCACCATGCACCTGGGGAATACAGCGGAAGGAGTACGGGTCTTGCTTGGATTTGTTGCAGGTGGGCAGTTCGTGGTGGTTACTACCTTCCAACACCTTGCGGAAATTGGCCGCGACGGTTTTGCGTTCGGGATGGTAGGTGGTTTCGTGGTAGGGGGCCTGGTAGAACGTTTCTGAGGTGCTAAATGCCTGGGAACTCATGGCGGCGAAGAGATCGGCCGTTTTTATCATTTCTTCGATGCGCATGAGGGCCAAAGCACCACGAGAATTGATGTACTGCACGCCGTTGGTGAGCGCCAGCCCTTCTTTCGGTTTTAGGCGCAGCGGCTCCCAACCCATCTTTTCCAAGACACCGGCAGAATCTACCACCTCACCTTTGTAATACACTTTACCCAGCCCCAACAACGGCAGCGCCATGTGGGCCAAGGGGGCCAAATCGCCACTGGCTCCCACAGTACCCTTTTTGGGAATCGCGGGCACGATGTCGTGGTTCCACATGTCAATCAGCCGCTGCACAGGAGCCATGGAGATGCCGGTGTGCCCGGTGCGGAAGGTAAGCAGCTTAACGAAGAGCATGAGCCGGGACAATTTCTGCGGCACAATTTCACCAACGCCAACGGCATGAGAAACGACATGGTTAAACTGCAACATCTCCATCTCTTCGTTTTCCACGCGGGTTTCACAGAGGGAGCCAAAGCCAGTGTTTGTGCCGTAGATGTAGCGATCTTCGGCTGCTTTTTCTAAGACAAACTGGGCACCTGCCTCAATTTTGGCTACCACATCTGGATGTAATGCCAGGCGTGGGGTGGTGTTTACGATGTTACGCAAATCTTGGAGAGTGTAATAATCGAGTGTTACTTGGTGGGTGTTGGTTTGGAGCGTCATCAATCCTTCCTCAAATGATTAACTATAGAAATATGCTGCCTTGGGGACATTGGCGCAAACACAGGCAGCCGTCCAACTATGTATGGGTTTATGGGTCACGCAGCGCCGTAGGGGTAGGCACTTTGTTTTTGATTTTGCAAGCCACAGGTCGCCTGGTTCGTGGCTCCGCACATCATAAACCCTGTTGTGATGTTAATTACTAGTGGGGCTCACAGGTGGGAGGTGTTGTTTTGGGCAAATGTGGCTTTTGCCAGCTTTTTGCTTCATTGAATCTGATTGCATCAATTTTTCACTGTGCGAGTGTAAAGAGGGTTTCTTACCGGACTTCTTACGGGTGGAGGGGAAATGTACGGCCGTTGCCCACAACAAAATATGCAGGGAACGGCCGTTTGCCAACCAGATCAGGCACGCAACTGATTGATTTGATCCCGTAAGTTTAGCGCGGCCGATCGGGCAGCTTCAGCAAAATCTTCCCCGCCAGAGGCATAGATGATGCTGCGGCTGGCGCTGATCACCGGGCCTGCAATCTCGTCCGGGCCATACTTCACAGACATGGCCAGATCGCCACCCTGCGCCCCAATGCCTGGAATAAGGAAATTTGCATTTGGAGCCAGGCTGCGGGCGTTGGCTAACTCTTCGGGATAGGTGGCTCCAACCACATACCCTTTGTGCCCGGCCGTGAGCCAGGTTTGGCTTTGGCGCAGCACTTCGGCAGAAAGCCCCATACCATGAACCAGGTCACCTTGAAAATGGGGGGCGCTTTGGTTGGAGGTATGTGCCAAAATGTAAACAGCTTTGTCAGGACGGGTACCAATCATGGGCAACACGGCATCAGCCCCCACAAACGGATTCACGGTCACAGCGTCTACCTGCCATTCATCAAAGAGACCATTGCCCCAAGCGGCCTGGGTGTGGCCAATATCCCCTGTTTTGCAATCCAAAATAACAGGAATGTGGCGGGGAATGTAGGCAATCGTGCGCTCCAGGGCAATAACGCCAGCCGCGCCCCATTGCAGGTAAAAGCCAAGGTTTGGCTTGTAAGCACATACCAAATCGGCCGTGGCATCAATGATGGCCCGATTGTACGGCAGGATTGGTTCGTCCCACTTGCGAAAGTCAACCCGCAACCGCTCGATGGCCGGGTCTAGCCCAATACAGAGCCAGGAGTTGTTTTGGTCTTGAACAGATTTGAGTTTTTCCAGGTAAATCATACCTGAATTTTACCCGGTTTACACCTTGCTACCAGCAAAATTGGGCGTTGGTTTACAATCTATCCGAAATGGCCACAGAGGAAAAAGAAGATTTTGAGGATTGAACCTTTACCTCAACCCCCACTGTTTTCTCTGTGGCTAAAATTCGATCAGGGCTCTAGTCTGTTGTTTTGTCGGTCTGATTCTGGTCTGGTTCGTTTGGCTTTGGCTTTGGGCTGCTGCCTAGATGCAAAGTTTTCAAAGCATCAATGCTGTTATCTGCCACATCATCTTTGTCTCGGCTGAGGGCGTAGAGGGCAACGGCCGTTAAGCAGAAGGCTAAAAATGCCAGGGCAAAGAAGGCGACAATCAGTTCATTTCCACCCATTTTTTGTCTCCCTGATAGGTGATACGGCCGTACTGCCTGGCCTGCTTTTCCATTCTCCCTCCCAAACAGCTCAAGATAATAGCACAGATGTTCTGATAACTCAACTACTTTTCAATATCTCAAAAAAATCCCTGAACACTGGATGAATTTATGGATAATTCCCGCCGTTTTCCCCCAAAAGTGCCGCCACTTTCAGTATCATCTTAAGCATTCCCCTGCTATAATGGCTCGGTACACTTTTTAAGGTTATGACTGTGACGGACGATTCCACATTGCCGGAGGGCATTCCCCTATCAACTGATGAGCCTGCTGGAGAGCCGCTAGCAGAAACCAATGGGCACGGCTTGTTCGACCGATTGCGCTTTTGGCGGCGCGGGCAAACCTGGCTGGAAATTAGTGGGTACCATGTTGAAGACATTTTCACAGACCAACCTGTCGCTATTCAGGATGGCGCTACTTTGGTCGGCAATGTCATTGCGCCGCGTCTGGTTGTAGCCGGATTGCTCACCGGTTCGGCCGTTTGTCGTGATATTCGGGTGGAAAGAAAAGGGCAGGTCCTTGGGGATGTCTTCACGGTTGGGCTAACAATTCTGAACGGTGGCAATGTGCATGGCTGGGTTAGCAGTGTGGATGAAGCAGATTATGCCCAGTTGGTGACAAACGGCCGTTTGCCCGACGACAACGAAGTCACCCGACACGAAACCGGCCACGACCTCCCTGAAGGCCAACTGCTAAACCGCAATGAAGCCCAGGTAGAAGCATTGCACCATTTGCAAACGCAGGCCGCCATTGCCCAGGCTGCCCGCGCCGAGCTAGAGCAAGATTTCCAGCGGCGGCTTACCGAACTCGCTGGGGAATCTACTAGCACCATTGCCAATTTAAAGCAAGAATTAACCGAACTGCGTACGGAACTAACCACCAAGCAGACTCAGCTAGATGAGGCGCAAGAAGCGTTACGACATCGCAAAAGCCAGGTAGAACGGCAGGCAAATGAATTAGCCATTGCCCGCGACTTGATGACTGAACAAAATGATGAGCTGGCCAATCTAAGACAACAGCACACCTTGCTGCAAAACAACCACACCCAGCTACAAACTGGCAAAACGGCCGCTGACGATGAGTTGGAATCGGCTATCCGCGAAATTAACACCCTCCGCGACCGCATCCACAGCCTGGAAGTCGCCCACAAAGCCAGCCTGCAACACACCTCTGAGCAAGAAGAATCACTTATCCGCTGGCAAGAACTTGCCGAAATTACCGAAAAGAAAGTCGAAGAGCTTGAAGCCGAACTGCAAAAAATGCAGAGCCAACTTGAAGAAGGCAGTACGCTGTTAGAGCTACAACGTGAGCAACGCAAAGCCGCCGAAATTGAGTTGGACAAAGTATTGAATGAATTGGCAGATATTCGGGAAAAAACGGCCGATCCGCTGGCAAAAATTGAGCAGTTGGCACAAGCCAATCAGCACATTGCCCAACTAGAAGCTGAATTAGCAGATGCTGAGCATGCCCATTTTGAGCGTGTTTTATGGTATAAAGCTGAGCTGGAAGCAAGTCAGGCGGCGGCGGCAAATGCAGAAAAAACAGTTGCCGAACAAACCGAACGTCTGACTCAGATGGAAAACGAGTTGGCAGCCCACCAAAAAGCCGTAACTGAACTAGAAACGGCCGTTTCAGAAGCACAAAGCAGCCTGGAAACCACTCAAGCTGACTGGACCCGCCGCTATGAAGAACTGGTGGAACAAAACATGGGCTTGCAAACTGTCATTCAGGAGCAAAAAGTGCAGCTAGAATCTGGTGAAACAGAGCTGAATCGGTTTTTGAACCAGGTCAATGCACAGGGCCACCACCTGGCCGAAATTCAGGCGCGGCTGGTGGAACGCGAACTCCAGCTCAAACAAGCGATTGCCAAACTAAAAGAAGCACGAGGCATGATCGAAAAGCAAAACCAGGCAATCAAGCAGATTCAACAAAAAGCGGGCGAGCGCATCCAAAAGCTAAAAGAGCAAATTGCCCAAACCCCGTAAACGCACACCCATTTTATGCAGATGTTTTCATCCATTTCCCCGCGCCTCGATGAGGAACACGGCCGTTCCGAACTCATCCTCGTTTTAATTGCCACCTTGTTTGTCTTTTGCAACGCTCTGGCGCTGGGGCTGGTCCGCGACGGCCGTATCAACGGCAGCACCTTGTGGGGACCGCTTTGTTGGCTGGTGGCGCAGGTAACGGCCGTCTGGCTGCTACGCAAATACGCCCCCAACCACGATCCATTTTTGCTACCCCTGGTTGGCCTGCTCACAGGCTGGGGCATTGTGCTGCAAGATCGGCTGGCTCCCAATTTCCTGGTGCGGCAAGTGGTGTGGGTGGTTTTGGGAACGGCCGTGCTGGTAAGCATCACCCTGCTAACCCGCAATCTGCGCTGGCTGCGCCGCTACCGCTACACCTTGCTGCTGCTCGGCATCGGTCTGTTGGTAGCTACGCTGCTGTTTGGCATCAACCCCACCGGAGCCACCGTCGCCAAATATTGGCTGCGGCTGCCCATTCCTTTTTTTAGACCTGTCTATTTCCAGCCGTCGGAACTGCTCAAGCTGCTGCTGGTCATCTTTCTGGCCAGTTATTTTGATGAGCGGGAAACGATGGGGCAATTGGGCGGAAACGGCCGTCTTCCGCACATCTCCTACCTGGCTCCCCTGCTGCTCATGTGGGGCTTTTGCATGATTTTGCTGGTGTGGCAGCGCGATTTGGGCGCAGCGACCCTCTTCTTCATTGTATTTCTCAGTTTGCTTTACCTGGCCACGGGCGATTGGCGGGTAGTAGCTGGCGGCGTGGGGCTACTGCTGTTAGCAGGCATTTTCGCTTACTTTGCCTTCGGACTGGTCACCCTGCGCATAGATGCCTGGTGGAACCCGTGGCCGGATGCCGATAATCGCGCCTTCCAAATTGTGCAATCGCTGTATGCGGTGGCGGCGGGCGGCATTTGGGGGCAGGGCGTGGGGCAAGGGTTCCCGCAATACATCCCGGTCGTCCACTCCGATTTTGCCTTTGCCGCCATTGCCGAAGAGTGGGGTCTCATTGGCAGCCTGGGCGTAGTTGGCTTATTTGCGTTACTGGCACATCGGGGAATGCGGTTGGCCTTGTTGGCAGAACGGCCGTTTCGCCGTTACCTGGCCGCCGGAATCACCATTTTGCTGGCAGCCCAAGCCTTCCTGATTATGGCCGGTGTCACCAAGCTGCTGCCCCTCACGGGCGTCACTCTGCCCTTCGTGAGCTACGGCGGCAGTTCGATGCTGATCAGCCACATGATGGCCGGTCTGCTGCTCTTTCTCTCGACCAAAACCAAACCAATCTATCTGTAACATGAACCCATCCGCCCAAAACCAACTCCACAAAATGCAACGAGCTATCTTGCTTGGCTTCTTGGCCATTGCCCTGTCGCTGGTTTTTTGGGCGGTGGTGCGCAGCGAAGCAATTTTAGCCCGCGACGACAATCCCCGATTGGTGGAGGCAGAACTGCGCATTCAGCGCGGCCGTATTTTGGACCGCAATGGCACTGTGCTGGCCGAAACCATCGGCGAACCAGATGCTCTCATCCGCAGCTACCCATTCCCTACCATTGGCCCGGCGGTGGGCTATTACAGCTTTCGGCACGGCACGGCGGGCATTGAGGCTGGTTTTGAGGCGGTTTTGCGTGGGGAGGATGATGAGGAGATTACGGCCGTTCTCAACCGCGCCCTCCTCCACACCCCCCAAATCGGCCGAGACGTGCAGCTCACTCTGGACGCCCAATTGCAAACCGCCGCCGAAACGCTTTTTGGGGAAGCCCAGGGCGCGCTAATCCTGCTGGAAATTGACACGGGCAACGTGCTGGCAATGGTCAGCCACCCCAGCTACAACCCCAATTTGCTGGATGAAAATTTCGATCAACTGGCAGAAGATGCAACTGCTCCCTTGCTCAACCGCGCCGTGCAGGGCCAGTACCAACCCGGCCTGGTGTTGCAGCCTTTCATCCTCGCTGCCGCGCTAGATGCCGACCGTATTCAACTAGGCGGCACGGTGCTAAACCCTAACCGCCCGGTACCGATTGACGGCGAAATTAAGCGCTGCCAAACCACGCCACCAGACGACGGCACCTGGGCGGATGTGCTTATCCACCGCTGCCCCGGCCCCATGCAAGATTTGGCCGACCGGCTGGGTCTGGCAAGTTTAGACGATATTTTCCTGCGCTTTGGCCTGGCTACCCCACTCGAATTGCCCCTCAACACTGAGGTGCCAGAAATCGTCCCGCTCAACGATCCGCTGCAAGCCGGCATTGGGCAAGACACGCTCACGGTTTCCCCTCTGCAAGTGGCGCTGGCGCTATCCGCTTTGGGCAACGACGGCCGTTTACCCACACCACGGTTGGTAACGGCCGTTCAAGACAAAAATGGCACCATGCAACCCCAGCCAGAGCCACCCACCGCAGGTGACCCTGTCACCAGCCGAGCCGCCCGCAACATCCGCCAACTGCTCAACAGCGATGGCAGCTTCAGCTTCGCAACTTCTGCCCTGTCTGGCCCAGACAGCCGCAATGGCTGGTACATGGCGCTTACCCCGACGAACCAACCTCGGTATGCAATTGTCGTTGTGGTGGAGAATAGTGAAGATTTAGAGGTGGTGAAAGCGATTGGTGTGGGAGTGGAAACGGCCGTTGTTACCCAACTGCCCCACAACTAGCCAAATAAAAAAGCCACAACCAATTTCTTGATTGTGGCTCTAATAAATTACTCAAAACAACTATCTAACGCTCGTACCAATCATTCTCTCGTTTACGCCGGCTGTCTCCCACATACATCGCAGTGCCAATAACACCTAGAAAAATCCCCACCATTGAAGCGCCAAACGCCAAAAAGTTAAGGAAAAAGGTAGACTCAACCCAGCGCATCACAATCGCAAAAGGAAGAACCGCACCAATCAAGACACAGACAAAGCCAATAACGACCAAACGATTAAACGGCATTCATACCCTCCTCGTCATACAACCAGCAGGCAACCTTATGATGCGGCACAACCTCAATACTTGGCGGACGCTTAACATCGCACAAACCCTCAATCACCTTCGGGCAGCGAGGGTTAAAACGGCAACCAGCAGGCGGATTCACCAAACTCGGCGGTTCTCCACGAGGCACTTCGCGCATCACCAACGCATTATTTGCATCTGGATCAGAAGAAGCCTCCAACAAAGCAAACGTATAAGGATGCTTCGGATCATTCAGCAAATCTTCCATCAGAGCAATCTCAATAACTTCCCCCGCATACATCACAAAAATGTATTCAGAAAAATACCGCACCGTGGAAAGATCATGCGTAATATAAATAACCGATAGATTATGCTTCTCCTGCAAATTACGCAGCAACCGCAAAATTTCAACACGAACAGAAGCATCCAGCATTGAAACCGGCTCATCAGCCACCAAAAGCTTTGGCTCCATAATCATCGCCCGGGCAATTACCACACGCTGCTGCTGCCCACCACTCAACATATGAGGGAACTTCGGCAAAACCTCTTCAACTGGCGTTAATTTAACTTCTTCCATGATCTTGCGAATACGTGCATTTCGTTCTTGTTTATCGCTAACGCCATTAATAACCAGTGGTTCCTCCAAAATACGCTTAATAGTCATAAAAGGAGGTAGCGCACTAAACGGGTCTTGCTGAACATATCCAATCTTGGCCCGATAGAGGCGTAAATTTTCCCCACTCGTCTCTGTCAGACGCTGGTTATCAAAAATCACATCTCCTTTCGTTGGCCGGTTCAACCCCAAAATAGTTTTCATCAAGCTAGATTTGCCACAACCACTTTCACCAACGCAGGCCATGGCTTCACCCTGCCTCAAATCAAAATCAACACCATCAACTGCACGCACATACCCAGCATGGCCAAAGCCAAAACGCTTTAACTCATACCACACATGCAGATTATCAATTTGCAAAATCGGTTCATCTTCCGCCGCAGAGACCAACTGTGCTCCATTATCCATATTGCTCATATCTTTCAATCCTATTGCCCAACCTAATTATAAAAACCAACCACAACCCGCTATGCGTAAAGCCAGCACTTCACCTCTCGCAGATCTTCCTGCACAATCGTTGGAGGCTCTTCATCACATTTTTCAAATCGTGCCGGACAACGATCAGCAAATCGGCAGCCAGTCGGTGGTTTTAATAAACTTGGGGGTTGACCAGTTATAAATTCTGGCTCAATCGTTTCCCGCAAACGAGGTACGCTTGCCATAAGCTTTTTAGAGTATGGGTGCAACGGTTCATCAAAGAAACTGTGTGCATCGCCTACTTCCACAATTTGCCCAGCATACATCACGGCAACGCTGTCCGCTAATTCACTGGAAGTCGCAATATCATGTGTAATTAGAATAAAACTTGTCTCAAGCTCCCGCTTAACACGCTTCATCAAATTCATGATATTGGCCTGAGTCAAAACATCCAGGGCTGAGGTTGGTTCATCCAAAATCACCAAATCCGGCAATGTAATTAGCGACATGGCCAATGCAGCTCGTTGACGCATACCCCCGCTCAATTCGAACGCATAGCGATGTAGAAAATCAACAGGCACGCCAACATGCTCAAACATTTGCATGGCACTTTTCAGCGCTTCATCTTTTGATAACCCCATGTGAATCATAGCGGGCTCAGCTACTTGGTCGCCAATACGCATCACAGGGTTTAGTGCATTCATGGCTGCCTGGGGCACCATAGAAATTTTCTTCCACCGAACGTCTCTACGAAAGGCCTCGGTATTGTACTGCATGATATCATTACCATTCAGCAAAACCTGGCCATCATACGTATCTACATTTCGCGGTAGCAAGCGTAAAATAGCTTTAGCTAATGAGCTTTTGCCACAGCCGGACTCACCAATAACAACCGTAGCTTGATTTTTTCTAAGCTTAAAATCAACACCATCTACAGCCTGAACAACGCCTGCCCTCACCTTAAAGTGCAAGCGCAAACCTTTTACAACAAGGAGATCATTTTTGTTTGCTGATTCCATTCAACTAAAGCTCCTGTAATCGTGGATTAAAAATTCGGTCCAGAGCAAAACCCACTAAAGCAAAACCAACACCACAAAACATCATTAATGCAGCTGGCTCAATAATCCAGTAGTAAAAACCATTAAACAAGGCACCCTGATTTCGCGCATCTGAGATGAGCTTACCCCAAGTAGGCAAAATAGGATCACCCAGACCAAGAATAGCCAATGCTGCCTCAAGAAAAACAAAAGAGGGAACCAGCGAAACAATACCAGGAATTACCAAAGGCAATAGCCGAGGAATCATGTACTGGAAAATAATGCGTGCATTACTTGCGCCATAGGCGCGTGCAGCGTCAATATATGCTAGCTCTTTTACTTGCAAGAAGGTAGCACGATAAGTCTTAATGGAAAGCCCAAATATACTGAACAGTATGACCAAGCCTAGCATCAGCCAGATACTTCGAGAGTAAAGGGTTCCGACCATAATTAAGATGGGTAACAACGGAATAATGTTATTCACTTCCGTGATGCGTTGAATAACAGCATCAACAATGCCGCCATACCAAACACCCACAGCAGCAATGCATAAAGAGGCAATGGTTGTGCCCAAGGCGGCAATTAGACCAAACGACATAGCAATTGGTGTGCCCCATAAAAGCGCAACCGTAAGGTCACGACGACGATGATCTGTGCCGGCTAAGCCATGAACCAAGCCATAGCTCACAAAAGTCGTCTCTACTTCTGAATCTTGTTCAAATAGCAAAACTGACAGCTTTAGCTGGTAGGTCCCTTTCAAAACTTGTAAGCCTTCCTGCTCCGGGTCATCAAAAAGCCCTTTTTCGGCTGGTATCCCTTCAATGCCGGTCGCACGTTCCAGGCGCCGCTGTAAACGACTATCTTGGGAAAACCGGAAAGATGATGAGGCAGACGGAGAAAACTCACCGGCACGTATCTCATTACCGTCTGGCGTATACCATAGCATTTCTACGTGCGGTTGCTTTTGGTCATACGTCGCATCAAAAAATACGATCAGTTCCGGGGGAAACTCATCATATTGATAATCGAACTCATATGTGTAAATTACTTCACGCGTATCTTCAGACAAGTTCTCAGAGGTTGGATTACCATCACCTTCTTCGCTTTTGAAGATAATAGTTTCTGGGCGTTGAATGTCACTAAACCAATTTTGCCAAACAGGCCAGGCATTTCGGGGATACTCTGCCCAAACATCTTCACCGCCACGCCAAAGTCTAACAGCTTCGCTGTATGGGATAAATATGGGTGTGGCAAAGGCCAAAATGATCAAAAAAGCAATAATGATCAAGCCAAAAACGGCCGAAGGATATTGTCTTAACTTCTTTATATTTGCTAGAACCGCATTCATACTTATTCCCTTTTTTGCCCAACTCGTACACGCGGGTCAACAAGCGCGTAAATAAAATCCAACAAGAAAACTGTTAATGCCAGTAAATATGCATAAACAACAATATTAGCCAAGATTACTGGTGTGTCGAAGGCGCCAATCGATCTAAAGTAAAGCTCACCAATTCCCGGCCAGTTGAATACGGTTTCCAAAATAATGGCCCCGGTCCACAAGCTAATCAGCAAAAAGGCAAAACTGGTAACGATGTTGGGTAATGTTGGCCGCAAGATGTATCGTCTTTCAATCATTTTGTCGGTTAGGCCTTTGGCCTTGGCCATATCTACATAATCTTCGCTAGAAAAAATTAGGAAAAACGTGCGCCAGGTATATGCATTCAAAAAGATGGCATTAATTACGATTGCCCCAATGGGCAAAATCATATGCTTCAGCAAACTGCGAGCGTAATCTAGGGTATTGTCCGGGGGAGGGGCATCTACCATACCACCGAAGGGCAACCAACCTAGAATACTGGCAAAAATAAGTATTAAAAACAGGCCATAAAACCAGCCTGGAGCAGATGAGGTAGGTGCCATGCCAAGGATAAATTTGTCCAAAAAACTTCCATACCGTCTTGATAAACTCAAGCCTACAGAAAGGCTGGCAAAAAAGAGTATTAAATTACCAGTACCAAAGAGGATTAATGTCGAAGGTAAGCGTTCGAGGATGATGTTACGGACTAATCTGGACCCGCTATCACTGACGAGAAATTCTGAAAAGCCTAAATTAAGAGTTAATGCGTCTGAAAGGTATCTGAAGCTACGTATGATAAATGGTTGATCAAGGCCAAAACGTTGCTCAGCAAATGCAATACGTTCTTCCAGGATTCTTGAACGCTCTTCTTCAGGTAACTGTCGGTATTCTTGATCTGCGGTTAAAGCAAGTACCGTTTGTTCACGGATCGTACCGCGACGAATTTCATCAACATGTCCCCCCATGTTGGCAATGATGATAGTGATGTAGACACCAGCAACTACGGTCAGGAACAGTGCAAAAAGCTTAAGTGCAGTATAACGCGCAAGTCGCGTAATGGTCTCTGAACGGGCTTTTCTGGATGAAGATTCTATTGATTCGACATCTACTTCGACATCAAGATTAAAGGCTTCTTGGCTCATAAAGCTACCCTTTTCCTTGCTTATTTTCTCTTCAAACTCAGGACAGAAAGAACAGGTTGGAAGCAGCTTTGAAACCACCTCCAACCTGAAAAAGATCTAAATTGGCAAAAGCCTATTTAGGTTTGCAATAGGCAAGGTCTGGTAGACCTTACCTATTGCACAAGTGAGGTTTAACGGACTTTAGGGAGCCGTTACGAACTGGTACTCGCCGAGGCTTGGCAAAGCAACCAGGTTAGAAACGACAACAACCTCAAGACGGTTTGAACCTTCTACAAGGGCATTCGTTGTGTCTGCATCCAGGACAACTTCCCAGAGGCCATCTTCAACTACGGCCGCTTCACCAGCACCAACCTGTACCCCAGTTGCATCGAAGAGCAAGTAGGTCACGGAACTAATGTCGTCAGCAGCATATGGGCCACCAAATACGTCAATGAAGACATCGAAGGCGGCTTCCTCACCAATGGTGACACGACTTGGGCCATCAACCTCAACCGCTGCGATTGCCGGGGCGGCAAAACCAGCGAAGCGGTTAGCTGCGTCTGGATGTGGCTCGTAGCGGGTCAAGATTGCCTGACCTTCTACTGGGAATACACCAGAGAGGAAGTAGATGTTGGTGCCCAGGTAGTAGTGGCCGTAACGACGGGCAAACTCAGCCAGATTGGCGTAACGAGCAGCAGCGTCGTCGGTGGAAATGTAAGCGCCCAGGGTAGCAGCGTACGGAATGAAGTTTTCTTCCGTAGCGGTAGCCAATTCAGCAGCGAATACTTCCAAAGACGGGCCAGAAATCAAATTGGTTTGTTCGATTTCGTTCGCTTCTGCTTTGTCAGGCGTAAAGGCGAAACCACCATTTGCTTCACCACGGAGCATCAGCGCCATGTTGTGCCATGCTGCATCTGCGTAGTCGTAGGTGGGCCACCAGGATACAACCATGTTTTCAGCGTCAAGCTGAGCGTTGTCGGCATAATATTCAATGGTGAGCGGATCAGTAGAAACGATGCGCGTGCCTTTGAATGCGGACAAGAACTGATCCAGGTTCGGGGCCAGGGATTCATCGTAGTACGGGCTGTCCGGGTTACCAAGGTCGAAGGTGATGATCATCCCCATGACGAAGTCAGCCGGGCTCAGCGGGCTGCCATCGTGCCAGGTGATGGTGTCAAACATGTCAGCCGGGTAGGTGACAGTGCTCTTGAATACGGCCGTTTGCGTTTCAGTATACACATCGGCAGCAGTCAGGAAGACCTGGTTTGCAGCATCCCAACCAGCGATTGCATCATCGGGAACTACGATTTCAGGCTCGAAGCTCAGGGTAATCCAGTCAGAAGACGGAGAAACGCCAGCCGGGAAGCCTTCTTTTACCACAACTTCAGCACTCTCGATGCGGTTCGGGATAGCGATACCCGTGTTCGGATCACTATACAGAGCAGATTCACCAATAGCACGTTTTACCATGTTATCGAAGACCCAGTTAGAACCGCCAATCGGGTTCCACGGTTGGGTGAAGACACTTGGCAGAGCGATAGTCATGGAACCACCAACTTCGTCAATGAAGCGAACGGTCTTGGCCCAGATACCAGCGCCGCTAATACCGCCAGCCAGGTCTGTAGATACAGACACCTGGTCGCTGAACGGCACCAATGTGGTACGGCTGGTTACCCATACGCGGGTGGAAAACTCGGCAGCCATTGGCAGAATTTCTTCCATCAAAGCGGCGCGTTCGGCCAGATCAGCAAAATCATTGTTGAACAGACGCAAGGAAAGAGCATCAAATTCGGGGGTTGGTTCGTAAACCTGCCACGACGGCCACGGAACACCACGCGAGGTGTAGAAGAAATCAAAGTTGTCGGTATCGCTACGGGAAATAGCGGTCTGGCTCCAGGCACCGGTGTACAGGTTCCATTGACATTCTGCGGGGTCAGAGCTAATCCACAGCGGGCTCAATTCACCGGAGGTGCGCTCTACGCGCTCAATGGTGAAGCCCATGGTTTCCAACTGGTTGGCAACGTAGTTACCAATTTCCAGACGGGTGTCTTCGATACGGATGAGGAAAATGAGGTTAACTGGTGCACCAGCATAGTTCCACTTACCATCAACCATTTCAGCGCCCAAACCTTCCATTTCAGTAGCAATGATTTCATTGGCTTTGTCGAAGTTGTAAGCGTACTTGGCTTCAATGGAGCGGATTGCAGCAGCGTAACGACCACGGTCAGCGCCAGCTTCAGAGATGGTGGTGTACTTCGGCACAGCCAAACCACCGTACAGCTCGTCAGCAACATAGTCACGGTCAATTGCCCAGTTCATAGCTTCGCGGATAGCACGATTGTTGAACGGGTTCAACACGTTTTCGTCAGCGCAAACACCGTTGTTGAAGAAGATTTCATCGTACAGACCGTACTGGGTAACAGCAGTGATGTTACCAGCATCGGCGATTGCCTGAACAGCAGCTGCGCCACCTACGTCGTCAGCGAACATATCAATGTCGCCAGCAGCCAGACGGGCAATTGCGGAATCCTGATTCGGCTCCTCAACAAAGATGATGTTGTCCAGCCAACCACCCGTGCGATTTGCTTCCTCTTCGCTCATTGGGTTAACTTCAACGGTTTCCACAACCGTTTCGGTGACTGTTTCAGTAACCACACGGGTAACCTCAACAACAGTTTCCTGATTCTCGCCAGGAACTTCGACAACCTCGGTCTCGGTAACCACGCGGGTTACTTCCACGACCTCGGCTGGCGCTGAACAAGCAACGGCAACAAGGCCAGCGATGAACAGCAACAAAATAAGAGATAAGGTTTTCTTCATAGGTATTCTCCTCGTAAAGAATTTGTCAAACTGAATCTGAGCAATTTGACGTGAAATGAGTAAAAACCAACTGCAAGGGTATATACCTCTAGCAATTTTATGAAAGCAATTACAAACAAGAGACGCTGTTTACAATTGTCTTTTTAGAGTTTGGGGCTCACTTGATTGGTGGTGTGTTAGAACACGCAATGAGCTAATGAATTTGTTAAAGCAAAAAAAACCAACGCCAAATAATGGGATGGTTTTAAATATGCAAATATTCTTGTTGATCTTTGGGCAAATATGCCATATTGAGATTTCTCTTCTTCTCACGTTAACCATGCAGAATGGTGATAGAATTATACGGATAACTGCAATGGATGTCAAACGGGGGTCAATTAGGGGAACGTGTAGGGGTGACAAGGTGACATCCTTCCTTATTTTTAAAGATTTTTAAAGGCAGAGAAAATGAAATTTTCAAAATATCATGGCTTAGGGAATATATACATTGTACTTGAGCCGGAATTGCAAGCAACTTTGATTACCAGAGCAATGATCCAAACTATTTGCGATCCGCATTTTGGGGTGGGATCTGATGGCATTTTATGGGGACCCCTTGCAAGTGAAACCTGCGATTTTGGCGTGCGCATCTATAACCCTGATGGCAGTGATGCAGAAAAAAGTGGCAATGGGCTTCGTATTTTTGCCCGGTATTTACTGGACACGGGTCGTGTAGGGCATGAAGCATTCGATGTGGAAACATTGGGCGGGCCAGTAACCTGCACTATTGCCGCTGATTTGCGCACAATTCGAGCGGAAATGGGGCAGGTTCGTTTTTGCAGTGAAGAAATTCCAGTGACGGGGCCGCCACGGGATGTTCTAAATGAAGAAATGGAGGTAGGGGATCGCACCTTCCGCTTTTGTGCAGCAACGCTGGGAAATCCGCACTGTGTGGTTTTGCTGGACGAACCGCCCACGGCCGAACTGGCGCAGCGGTATGGCCCCTTTATCGAACATTCGCCCCTCTTCCCGCGCCGCACCAACGTCCAATTCTTGTACGTGCGCGATCGGCAGAACATCCAGATTGAAATTTGGGAACGAGGGGCCAGCTACACCCTTGCCTCTGGCAGCAGCAGCACGGCGGCAACGGCCGTTGCCCACCGGTTGGGCCTCTGCGACAATGCTGTCACGGTACACATGCCTGGCGGCACCCTCTCTGTTGCTCTGGATGAAAACTTTTATGGCACCCTCATTGGTCCCGTGACCAAAATTTGCGACGGTGAAATTGCTCCAGAGATGTTTGGCCGAAAAGTAGAGATTGGAGATTGACATGACAATTAAGCATTTGGCAATGGAAGAATTGGAAGCGGGTCTAGACCATATCCGGCAATCGCCCAAGGATGAGGGCGTGCTGGAGATGATTGTCAGACGGCCGTCTATTGACGAGCGCGAACTGCTGCATGAGGGGGATTTGGATACGGCCGTGGGGCTGGTCGGGGATAACTGGCAGGCGCGCGGCAGCAAATCCACCCCCGATGGCTCCGCCCACCCCGAAGCCCAGCTCACCCTGATGAACAGCCGTGCCGCTGATCTGGTCGCCCAAAGCCTGGACCGTTGGGCCCTGGCTGGCGACCAACTCTATGTTGATTTTGACCTGAGCGAGGAGAACATTCCCCCTGGCACGCGCCTGGCAATTGGAACGGCCGTTGTGGAAGTAACGGCCAAACCACACACGGGCTGCCAAAAGTTTGTGGCCCGCTTTGGCAAGGATGCTATGAAATTTGTCAATTCCCCCGTGGGCAAGCAGCTTCACCTGCGCGGCATCAACACCAAAGTTATCCAGCCGGGCACCATTCGCATTGGGGATACGATTACAAAACTGTAGAGACGCTGCAATGCAACGTCTTTAGGAAATAGTGCAACGCCTCCACGGATTACAACGTCTCTACTGCGGCACTTTTTCCAGCCGCCGGATGCCATCCTGATCCAAAATCAGGCGCAGCTGGCGGTTTTCTTTACGCACGTCGGGCTGTACGGTTTTGTAGCGGGAAATCAGGTTCACGTGGTACACCTTGTGGCACATTAACGAAACCAATTCATCATTGCGAATGACAAACCGTTCCTGAGTGGGCTCTGCCATCTTGTTGAGAAAATGGCGCACGTCAAAGCGCAAAATATCGTTGATGCCCGTAATTTCCGGGAAACCGGGCAAAACCTTCTCCGCATTCTTGATTTGCAGCTCGATTTCCTTGGTGTAGCAGATAATTTTTTCCCCACGACCTTCATTAGAAATGTCTGTAATATGGTCCCTGTTACGCGCACGCAGCACCGACAGCGGCACCTCTCGCTCCTGAATGAACCGCACTTTTTCCCGCAGCACGCCCAACCGATGCTTGCCATCCTGTGTGCGAATAACAATGCGCCGGTCAAACAGATAATTTTCCAGCTGCTTGGCAAAGACAATGCGGCTAATCTCTTTAATGCGATCCTTAAACATGTAACCCACCACCAGCGCAATAAAAAATGGCAGGGTAAAGTTGCCAAATTGCAGTTGGAAGTAAAAAGCAACGGCCGTTGCGAACACCATCGCCAAGCCCGCTGCAAAGGATAAAATCAACTGCTCCCAATATTTCCCATCTGGCTGCACATCGGTGTTCAAAAATAGCACGCTAGACGCATACTTCTTCAAAATGGAGGCGCGATAAAGGTACGTTTCGTTATCGCTGTTCTCTAGCAAAATGGATTCATACCCGCGTGTTTTGCGGTATTTGGCTTCTCGCGTCGTCAATTCGCTCAGCGCCAGCTTGTAATCCTCCCGGTTCGTCTTCTTTAGATATTCATTCACAATCTGGAACATTTCGACCGCACTTTCTTCCAGCAAAATGCTGATCGATTCATCCGTGAACAGAAAGGCTGTAAAAACCGCCGGGGGTACGTTGGGCAAATTAAAATCAGCCAGCAGTGCCCGGTACCGCTCGGCAAAACGGGCGGCTTCCGTAATAAATTCATCCACCAAATTGTGTACCAGATAATGCGTTTTGCCGTGTGGGGTAGCCTGCACCTCCGCTACGCGCCGCTCGATGAGAATAAAATGCTCACGCAAGGCGCTCTTGAGCATGGCGCTGAGCAGCTTCATCTGGGTGATAATTTGGTCGTGTACGGCCGTTTGGCTCACCCAATCCCCCTGCTGCACCAGTTTTTCAATCATGCGCAGCGGCGAACGGTCACTTTCCGTAAATTCGCGCAGGTTCAGGCTGGGCGTCTTCAGGCGAATGTGGCTCTGCACGTCCTGGTAAAACGTTTGCCTGGGGTACGTTTGCGGCGTGATGCCCAAACTCTGCGGCACAAAAAAGTAGGTGGCAATCTGGTAGCGGGTTTTCTGGTCGGCGTGTAGTTCGTAATCCAGCTTAATTTCAATCTGGTACTGATCGTGATGCTTCACCGACTGTTGAATAGTCTCAAGCATAAGGCAAATCCTCCAAAACGTAGCCGCGCTTTCTTAACGCGCCATTTTTGCGGCAAATGAGCGAGGTTTGGCAACCTCGGCTACGAAATTGGCATTTAGGGGGCAAAAGAGGTGCGAAGAGATCGCGGGTTGGTGGTCTATCCATCTTGGCCTCGATTCGTTGGGAAAGTATTGTAGGAAAAATCAGGGAAGTTTGAGCAGTTGGTTGGCGGCTACGGCCGTTTCCTCCCAAACACCGTCCGCCCACGTTACTCGCACCCGGACGGCCTCATCAAACTGGCCCAACCCTACGTGCAGCCGCGTGTCTTCCGACGCCAGGTAGCTGCTGCCCACGTGCCACTCACGCCGCAGGATACGGCCGTCTGGCAACTCAACCTCCACCACCGCACCGGGGTAAAAACCGCTGAGCTGAATTTGTAGCCAGTTGCCCGCCGCGCCGTTGTTTTGCAGCAGCGCCGGTGCGCCGCCAATCGTGTTGATGGCAATGTCCAGGTCACCGTCGTTGTCGTAGTCGGCCACGGCGCTGCCGCGAGCCAGCAGCGGCCCCACGCCGTCCTCGTGCATGCCGACGGGACGCGTCCATTCGCGGAACTGGCCCGGCTTGCCTTCCTGCGCCATATTGCCGTAAAAACGCACCAGTTCCGGGTCGCTGGCCAGATTGGAGATGGGCACACGGCCGTTTACCGTCACCAAATCCATATCGCCATCCTGGTCAAAATCGGCAAAGTGGGTGCCCCAACCGGTCATGTTGCTACCCAGGCCGCTGATGCCGATGCGGTAGGTGCTGTAGCGGAACACCAGCTCGCCCCGCTCGTTTATCTCGTTGCGGTAGAGTGCGTTCAGTTCCGCTTCCCAATTGGTGACAAACAGGTCAAAACGGCCGTCGCCATCATAATCCCCCCCGGTCACGCCCATGCCGCTGCCGGAGTCGCCGATGTCGGCACTGAGGCTCAAATCTTCAAAGTGGAAACCAGCGGGGCTGTTGTCGGGAACGGCCGTGTACAGCCGGTTCGGTTGGCCGTCGTTGGCAATGTACAGTTCGAAACGGCCGTCATCATCCAGATCGCTAAAAATGGCTCCCAGCGCCCGCTCTTCCCGCTTTAATCCAACTTCGAGCGTTACTTCGCGGAAGGTACCGTCGCCGTTGTTCACATACATCCGATCCGACAGGCCGTAATAATCTTGCGGGAACGCACCGCTGGGGTGCGGAATCTGGTTTTGCAAGCTAATGTACGCCCCCACAAACAGATCGGGCCAGCCGTCGGCATTCACGTCGGCGACGGCGGCGGCACTGTTCCACTCCGGCGCAGCCAAACCCGCGGCTTCTGCGCCCTCGGCAAAGGTGCCGTCACCCTGGTTCCACAGCAGTTGGTTGGGGCCATCGGCCGTCACGAACAGATCGGGCCAGCCGTCCAGATTGAAGTCAGCGGCGATGCAGCCGTTGCCGCGCAAGGCGAGATTGGTGCCAGTTCGCGCCGACACGTCGCTAAATTGGCCGTTCTGGTTGCGGAAAAGCGCATTCGAGGGCAAGCCGCCGTTCGCCTGCCAGTAATCAATCTCGTCCTCGGCGTAGCTGTTCACCAGGTACAAATCCTGCCAGCCGTCCTGGTCGTAGTCAATCCAGCACAAGCCGCCGCCCATCATCGCCGCCGGATCGGCAAAGATGGCGGTGCGGAATGCGCCGTGTTGGAAGTTCAGCCCGGCCTGGGCGGCGACGTTGGTGAAGTGCAGTCGGGTGATGGCCGTGGGATCGGGGGTGGTGTCGGAGACGGCCGTTCCACCCCCATCCGCCACGCCAACCGGCACGGTTAACCCCGTCGGCACCGGGTCGAGCGGGAAACCGCTGGGCACGGTTTCAGGAATAAAGTCGCGCAAATCCACCGCCGCCGGATCGGTGAGCGCCTGCAAAAAAGCTACCAAATCGGCGATTTCCTGCTCGGTGAGCGGCAAGCCGTTGATCAGTTCCGGCGCGGCGGTGGTGAGCTGGTCTTCGGGATTGTACGGCCGTACGCTGCTGTAAAACGCGGGTGGCAAAAATTGGCTGGGGTCGTAGCTGGCGGCCATGCCGTTGATGTTGGCGTGGTGGGCGATGGCCAGCTCCAGCGTGGGGTACGCGCCGCTGTGGAAGTAGGGCGCGGTCAATTCTACGTTGCGCAGCGGTGCGGTGCGGAAGGTGAAGCGGTCCCGCGCGTCGAAGGTGACGGCCGCATGGCCCCAATCGTCGCGGCCTTCGGGGCCGTGCCCCTTGCCCGGCCCCAGCTGCGGCACCAGCAGGTTATGGAACTGCAAATCGGTGAACAGGTCGCCTGCGTGGCAGGTGGCGCAGTTTACGGCCGTATTCGCTTCCCCATAAAAAATAAGCGCCCCGCGCTTCTGCTGCTCGGTCAGGGCGGTGCTTTCCCCGGCCAAATAATCGTCCCAGGGCGCGGCAGTCATGATAAATTCCCGTTCAAAGGCAGCGATGGCGGCGACAACGGCCGTAATGTCTGGTTCCGGCGTGCCAAAGAGCGCGGCAAACTGTTCCGTGTAGCCCGGAATTTCGTACAGGCGGCTCATCAAATCGCGGCGGATGGCTTCCGGCGGGAGGTGGCCCAGCGTGGCCCCGGCCATCTCGTGCAGGCTGGTGACGGGGAACATCGCTTGCACCGCCAGGGCGTCGGTGAGCTGGCGCTGGTTCACCTCATTTTCCAACGTGGTGACGATACCTGCGTAGCCATCGACACGGCCGTCCCAAAACTGCACCGGCAGCAGGGCGCTGTTCAAAATGGTGGGCGAGTTGCGCGGCACAAATGCGCCGATGAACGGATTGTTCACCAGCAAATTGTCCTCTTCCGCACCCAAATTGACCGTTTCCACAAATTCCCGCTGCGCCCCCAGCCCTTCCCCGCCCGTGCCGATGGGCAGGGCGCGACCGTCGCCCATTGCCAGGGCTGGATGATGGCAGGTGGCGCAGCTAATGTTTTGGTCGCCAGACAAAACCGGGTCAAAAAAGAGCTGTTGGCCGAGTTTCACCAGGGCGGGGTCGTCTGCGGGGAGATTGGTGGTGGGATACGGCCGTAATCCCTGCCTCTCAATCGCTACACGCAAAACGGCGTCCAAATCGTCAAATTCCTGCCGGGTTGTAGCCAAATCTTCAGCGGCAGCGGGCGCGCTCATGCTTTCCGCCTCCGGCTGGCCCCAATACACCTCGATGATGTTGCCCTCAAACACCTGGCTGATCAGCAGCGAGCCGTCGGCACGGGGCAGCACCGAGGTGGGGAAGTTCAGTCCGTCCAGCACCAGCTCCAGGTCGCCGTTGGTAGAAACGCGGCTGAGACGGCCGCTGTTGGCCAGGTAGCCCGAACCGCTAAAGCAGGAGGCATCCTGCCGGAAGCGAGCAAATTCCAGCAGCCAAATCGTGCCGTCTGGCCCGCGTGCCACGTCAATCGGCATGCTCAGCCCATCCACCACAATGCGCTCGTGCCGATCCTCGTCAATCGCCACCAGTTGGCCGCTGTCGGCAGGGTACGGGCAGCCGCCAAAAAGCGTCACAAAATATTCATGCCCCACCCGCTCAATGCCCGTCGGCACGGGATCAATACTGCCATTTTCCACTTTGATTGAGGAAAAGCGGTGGAAAAAGCGGGTCGTGCCGTCGGCCGTTTCTTTGGCTATGCCGTTGCCGCTGGCGTCGCTCACCACAGGGATGCCGTTGGCGTCGAAGGTCATGTCGAAGGGATTGATAAGCTGGACGTTATTGAGCGGCTCCATCCGACGGGTTAGATTTTCGGCTGTGAACGGGGTATCGGGCAAGGTGAATCCGCTAGAAGCGGGCAGGGCGTACAGTGCGCCGAGGTTGAAGTGGGCGGTGTAAAGGGTACGGCCGTCTGGCGACAATTTCACAAAGGGCACGCCGGACAAATCACCGGAATCCCGTCCGCTGGGCAAGCCGCTGATAAACCGCCCTACCTGCCCGTCTGGCATGATGAGCGAGACGCCTGCGGACAAATCATCGTTGCCCGTGCCTTCTTCGGCCACCAGAATGCCGCCGTCGGGCAGTTCGGCCATGCCTGCGGGGTTCAGCAGGCCGTTAGCAAACTCGCGGGTGAGCAAAACGGGAGCGGGTTCTGGTTCCGGGGCGGGTTGGCAAGCGGCAAGAGATAAAAGCAGGAACACAGAGAGCCACAAAAAAGCGTGAGGAGTGAGCATCCTCAGATGCGAACGGGCGGGCATCTGAGGATGCCCACTCCTCGTGCAATCTTCGACGAAACGTTCCCGACAATTTGAAGTTTTCATCTCAGGGTAAGTTTAGCAGCAAATCGGGGCGATCGGAAATGAGGCCATCGACGCCCCAGCCGATCAGCCGCTGCATGTCGGCGGTCTCGTTGACCGTCCAGGGAATGACCACCAACCCTTCATCGTGGGCTTTGGCGATGAGTTCGGCCGTGACGTCTCGCTGGTTGGGCGACCAGATGTTGAATTTATACGCGGCGTACACATCCAGCTTGGCTTCACCGCCGGTAGTCAAGGCCGCCAGACGAATCTCACCATCAATGTCGCGGATGGTGCGCAGGGAACGATGGTCGAAGCTTTGGATAATGACGCGGTTGGTGAGGAAACGGCCGTTCACTACCTCCAAAATTGCCAGTTCAAACGGCCCGGCTTCCCCGCCGGTAAAGCCATCGTCAATGTACTCAGGATGGTCTGGCTCCCGCTTGGTTTCGATATTGAACTGCACCTTGGCCGCATTGCTGCGCTGCGCCTCGGTTTTCAGGTCTGAGTTGGCATACTGCTCCACAAAATCAAACAGTTCAGCCAGGGTGATGATGCGGTAATCGTTGCCAGCGAGTTGGGTGGAAACGGCCGTTTGCTCCGCAAATCGCTCACTGTCTGGGTTCAAATCACAAAGGTATGATTGCACCACCGACAGCGGCTGCTGGCTGATAAAAATGCGCCGCAGCGGATTGCGCGGATCGGGAGCATCCGGGTCAGCAGGGTCATCGGGCAGGCGGCATTTGGTGTCATCAATGATCGGATCGTGCCACACCACCACCTGGCCGTCTTGCGTAAAGTGCAAATCCAGCTCCAGCGTCGTCACGCCCAAATCTAGGGCGGTTTCAAAGGCGGGCAGGCTGTTTTCTGGCAGCAGCCCCCGCGCCCCGCGATGCCCCTCGGCATCAAAACCGGGCGGCAAATTGCCCGTACCCACAAAAGCAAATGAGTTTGCCTCAGCAGCCATCGTGTCTGGCTCCTCCGTTTGGCTGGCCGCGTTACAGGCCAAAAGTAAAAGTGGCAGCAGGAAAAAAATGAATGATTTAAGTTGCCGCCCATATTGTTTATGCATTTGGATTAATCCGTAGCCGCGCATTCGTAGCGCGCCAAAACCTTACTAGCTGTTACTCCCGCGCAGGCGGGAGTCCAGTGGATTCCCGCGCAGGCGGGAATGACATTTAAAAGAGAAAAAGGTGGCAGACCGGAACCGATCTGCCACCTTTTTTAAGCTAAAACCGGGATTTTATTCAAAGAACGAATTGTAGTCAGACAGTTCCTGATTGGCTTTTTCGGCGGCGATGTCCAGGGCTTCCTGGGCCGTCATGCCGTCATCCAACACAGCGCTGTACGCTTCCACAATCAGGCGACGAATCGCCGGAGATGGACCCGAACGGCCGCCCAATACAGCGTAGTTGGGGCTGCCATCGTCCAACGTGGTTTTGGTGCTGGCCAACTGGTTGATAGCGGTCACGAAGTTCGGATTTTCAGCCCAGAAGGCAGTCAGATCCGCATTGCCGCTGATGTCGGTGCGTACCGGGAAGTAGCCGGTACCAGTGTGCCAGGTTACCTGCTGTGCTTCCGCAGCCATGAACTTCATGAATTCCCAGGCAGCCGCGTTGGTTGCGTCGTCGCCAGAGTCAATGAGCCACAAAGCAGCGCCACCAATCACCACACCGTTGCGGTCGCCCGCGCTGTCGGCGTAGGGGATGTACATGGTGCCAACTTCAAACTCTGCGCCATCCTGCAAACCACGAGTACCAGCGGTGGAGTCGAACATCATGGCGGCTTCGCCAGCCAGGAAAACGGTGTCGGTGTCGGTCCAGGTATTGCCCAGGTTGGGGGAGTAGCCGTCAGCAATCAGGCCGGTGAGGAAGTCGAAGACCTCGACGCCAACGCCCTGGTTGAAGGCAACTTCGGTAGCACGCGCGGTACGGCCGTTGTTATTGTTGAAGTACAAACCACCACTGTTGGCCAAAATTTGCTCGAAGTACCAGCCGACCTGACCCAAAGCAATGCAGTATTCGGTCTCGCCACTGGCCTGGATGGCATCACAGGCGTTCAGCATTTCGCTGAAAGACCAGCTGGTGCCCTCTGCCGGAGGCTCAACGCCTGCCGCGGCCAGCATATCCTTGTTGTAGAACAAGATGGGGGTGGAGCTGTTGAACGCCATCGCCACCATGCCGGTGCCATCGCCGTAGTAATCAGCCACAGCGGGCACAAAGACGCTGGAGTCGTAGCCATCCGCAGCCATCAGGTCATGAGCAGCCACGAGGCGGCCAGTGTCGATCATGGTCTGGGATGCCAGATCAAAGTTCTGGATGATGTTGGGCTCGGTGCCGGTCTCAAAAGCGGCCAGCAGAGCGTTGTAGGTGTCGTCGTAGCTGCCTTGATAGGTAGCATTCACCACAATACCATCCTGGCTGTCGTTGAAGCGGGTTACCAGCTCATCCACGACTGCGCCAAGGTCATCGGCCATGGCGTGCCAGAACTCAAGGGTAATGACCTCGTCCATCGCTTCTTCAGCGGGCGCTTCAGCTTCTTCGCTGGTTGTCTCTTCGGCCATCTCTTCTGTTGTGTCTACGGCCGTATCATCGGTCTCTGCCGGTTCATCAGCTGTATCGCCACCGCCACAAGCGGCCAGAACCAGAGCCAATGCCAACAGCAGCATCCAATATTTGAGCATTTTTCTTGACATGTTTCCTCCGTTTAAATTTAACTTGTGCGCCACGAAATTGTGGTCGCTAACTTTTTTCTACACCAGACACATCCCGGTTGAGCGCCCAGTGATAAAAACAATTTGAAAGGTGCAACGCACTTTAGAACGCGTCACACCTGATCTAACCCTTCAACCCCGTCATCGCAATGCCCTTCACCAACTGCCGATTGGCAATCAGGAAAAGCAGCAGCGTGGGCAGCATCACAATCACTGCCCCCGCCATCAGCGCTCCCCAGTTGGTGCCGCGCTCCTGGTTGGCCAGGAAAAAGCGAATGCCAATCTGCACGGTACGCATCTCGGTTTCATTGGTAATGATGAGCGGCCACAGATATTGACTCCAGGCGCTCAAAAAAGTGAAGATAGCCAGGGCGCTGATGGACCCTTTGCTCAGCGGCACCACAATTTGCCACAAAAAGCGGAAGTTGCTGGCCCCGTCAATCATGGCCGAATCGTGCAAATCTTTGGGCAGCGACAAGAAAAACTGGCGTAGCAAAAAGACCCCAAAGGCGCTGGCCAGGAAGGGTACTGTCAGACCAAAATAAGTATTGGCACCAAGCTGGTTGCAAAATGCAGCGCTCTCTCCAAAAAGCGCCAGGCAGTTTTTCGGCAGCTCACTAACCATAATGAAGTTGGGAATGAAGGTAAGCTGGAAGGGCACCATCAAACTGGCCAGAATTAGATAAAACATCAGGTCGCGGCCACGGAAATTGAGAAACGAGAAGGCAAAAGCGGCCAAAATACTGAACAGCACCTGAAAAAATACAATAACGCCTGACTGAATGAGGCTGTTGAGTAGATAACGGCCGAATGGTGTCGAGTTCCAGGCAGTGATGTAATTGTCCCAGGTCCATTCACGCGGCAGCAGCGTGTTGGGATTGGCCGAAATATCTTGCAGCGATTTGAAGCTGGTAAAAATAGCAATGATGATGGGCATCGCCACAATAAAACCGACGGTCAGCAGGAAAATTTGCAAAGCCAGATCGGTTTTGGCAATTGTGCGTTTTGGTTTAGATGAGGAGATGGGCAATGTCATGAGTAATGCACCTTCCGGCCAAAGCCACGGAACTGGATGATGGACATGAGGACAATGAGCAGCGCTAGCAAATACGCCTGAGCTGAGGCATAGCCACGAAACGGCGTCCCCACGAAGGCATCCACATAAATGGCGTAAATCATGTTGGTGGTGGCCTGGCCTGGCCCACCATCGGTAAGAATATTGATTTCGCCAAAGGTTTGCAGGCTGTTAATGACGTTGATGATGGTCAGGAAGAAAAGCGTGGGCGAGAGCAGCGGCAAGGTGATGTGGCGCACGCGATGCCACAAGTTGGCCCCATCCACTTTAGCAGCTTCGTAATAGGTGGCATCAATGTTTTGCACCCCAGCCAGGGCAATGATGACGTTGAAGCCCAACTGCCGCCAGACGACGGCCAGGGTAACGGCAATAAGCGCCCAATCCTTGGACGTGAGCCAGTTTACAGGCTCAAAGCCTAGCAGGCCGATCCAGTAGTTCATGTAGCCGACCGCCGGGTTGTACATCCAGCGAAAAATCACGCCGGTAACGGCGCTGCTGATGACAATCGGGACAAAAATGAGCAGGCGATGCAGCCAGGAAAGCCGCTTGAGCGGGTAAGCCAGGGCGATGGCCAAGGCGACAGCAATGGCGATGCCGGTTGGTACCGTGCCCAGGGTAAACAGCAGCGCCACCTTGAGATTGTTGTAATATTCCCCGCCGGAAATAAGCTCTTCCCAGAGGCGCTGGTAATTTTCCAGCCCAACGTCAATGACTGCCCCGCCAAAAGGAGCCACGCGCGTCAGGCTCATCTGGAAGGAGCTGACGATGGGCCAGTATATAAAGAAGCCCAAAATGATGAGCGTGGGAGCCAGGTAAAGATACCCTTCAGCTGATTTGAGAACCTTTTTCAATGCTTTCTCCTCCTTAAATGCCTAACGCCAACCCAATTCTGAGCAAAATTGACGATAGCGGACTTTGAGGGAACGGCCGTTTTTCGGCAAAAAATAGTCTACGTGTGATCCTTCCCGCAAATTCTGCCACCCTTCAGACAGATTCGCCGCTAACCAGGCAATGCCCTGCGATGTGGCCTGCTTGACCTCTGGTCGTACCACCACACGCTGGGTTAAATCGGCCAACCGCTGGCACAACCCGTCCATAGCTGATAACCCGCCAGTAATGCGAATGCGCTTCACGCTTTTTCCGGTGTTACTCATCGCTTCCAAATTAATCGCTATGAGAAAAAGAATGCTTTCGATGATGGCAACTGCTTTTTCTGGCAACGCAGGTTCAGTACGGCCGTTTGGCAAAAAGTGCGGGTTCTGCTCACTACGCCAAAAAGGTGACCCCAGGCCACCAATCGTGTTGATAAAAACTGGCGGTGTTTCCACCGTGTTCAGCCAATCCGCCAACATGGCCGTCATGTCCGGAGCGCCCCACGCATCGGCGGCCCACTTAATGGCTGCCCCCGCTCCGTTGACCGTGCCTTCCAACAAATACGTCACCCGATCGGCGCTGCTATTGGCGATGCTGGCCAGCAAGCTGGGATGCTGCATCAGCTGGGTGTTGGTCGAAAGCAGAACAAAAGCACCCGTGCCGACGTTCACAATCAGCGTGCCATCGTCCAGCTTGCCAGAGCCGTGGATAGCTGCGTTTTGGTCGCCGTTTACGGCCGTTAACGGAATCCCGGTGCCGCGAATGGTGCCAAAATAAGATTGCGTCGGCTGGCAGTCGGGCAGCAGCTCACGGGCAATGCCAAAATCCTTCAGGAGCTCGCTGGACCATTCGTGCTTTTGCAAATCCATCAGCTGGGTGCGCGAGGCGTTGACGTGATCCACAATGCAGGGCGTGCCATCGAGCAGATTGGCGATCACAAATGCGGCCAGGGGGCCGAAGATGAGCGCTTTGTTTTGCAACGGCCGTTCCAGTTCCGGGTAGTTATCCAACATCCAGCGTAGCTTGCTGGCTCCGTAATGCGGCGACAAAAACAACCCGCTTTTTTTCTTGATAGCCACACTTTTGCTAGCCAATGGTTCCAAATAGCTGGCAGCCCGGCGGTCTTGCCAGCTCAGCACCGGGGTCAACGGTTCCCCCGTGTGTCGGTTCCAGGCCACAATGCTAGAACGTTGGCTGGCCAGCCCGGCACAAGCAATGCCCCGCTGCTGCACAATTGGATCCGCTAACGCTTGCTGCATGACATGGTAAACGGCCGTGTTTATCTCCACCGGGTCCTGCTCAATCTGGCTACTGCTCAGCTGGTACAAGGCAATGGGCTGCTCGGCAAAGGCAATTTCGTTTCCAGCAAAATCGTAGACGGAAGCACGTACGCTCAAAGTGCCTATATCTAGCGCCAAAATCAATTTATCCGTTTGCTGATCAGTCAAAACCGTCATGCAAATGTTCCATTTGTTTGTGGAGATGGTTTTTCTACTCTTCCGAATTCGGCACGTTCATACCAACAACCCCGGCTGTTTGCAAGAAATACCACAGCAGTTGCACAAATTTGCAGCAAGCGGCAAAATCCATCTGTAAATCTGTGCAGATTAAAGCGCTCAAGATTGGGCTATTTTCTTCACCAACCCAAATTATGATTGCACCAACCTAAAATGGGCCAATCTGGAATCGAATCCATACCGAGGCAAAACAATGGATGCTAAACAACAACAGCTAGAAAACGCGCTGCACGCCGCGCAAATGTATTACTACCAAAACCTGCCTATGAAAAAGATCGCCGCCGAGCTGCAAGTCTCCCACTCCACCGTGTCGCGGCTGCTCAGCTGGGCCAGAAGCCAGGGGCTCATCGAGATTCGCATCAACGACATTCGCGGCCGGGCCGATACGTTGGAAGAATCCATCAAGCTGCATTTTAAACTCCAGCAGGTACAAATTGTGCCTGTGCCGGAAATTGCCGGGGAACAGGCGTGGCAGGAGCGGGTCGCCAAAGTGGCTGCCAGCACGCTCAACCAGGTGATCGAATCGGGCATGATTTTGGGTGTCGCCTGGGGTGGCACAATTAACCTGGTGGCCGCCAACCTGACGCCAAAATCCCTGGTTGGGGTGCAGGTGGTCCAGCTCAACGGCGGGGAAATTGTGTCTAATCCCAGCGTAAACCATGCGGGCTGGCTGGTATCCCAATTTGCCAATAATTATGAAGGCAAGGCACATCTGTTCCCCGTCCCCACCTTTTTTGATTACCCGGAAACGAAGCAGGCGCTGTGGCGCGAGCGCAGCATTCAGGAAGTGCTGGATTTGCACCGCCAGGCGGATATTTTGCTGTTCACCATTGGCTCGTGGCAGGGGCAGATGATGAGTGCCACCTACATGGGCAATTACCTACACGAAAGCGACTTTGCCGAGATGGCGCAAGAAGGGGTGGTTGGCGATATTGCCAACATTATGATCCGGCAGGATGGCAGCTGCACGGGGATTCCGCTAAACGAACGGGCCTGCGGACCCAATTTGGAGCTGTTCCGCCAGGCGGGCCGCTCCATTTGCGTGGTGTCGGGCTACAACAAGCTGGCGGGGCTGCGGGCAGCGCTGGCGGGTGGCTACGTCACCGACCTCATTCTGGACGAGCCTACGGCGCATAAACTGTTGGCTTCAATCACCTCGTAGAGACGTTGCAATGCAACGTCTCTACGGGCCAGCCGCAGGCAGTAAAAACTCCCCAACCGACCAGCCTTCGGTGCCATCTTCTAGTTGAAGCTGCCACCAAAGCCGGTCGTTAGCTTCATCCAGTTCTGGCCCGCCAATGACCAAAACCAGCGTGCCTTCATTTACCACCGTAATTTGGGCGTTGCTGGTGCTTGGGCCACCGCGCAAGTTAATGCCAAAACCATCGGTATTGGCTACCAGGGCGTAAAAACCAACCGTGATTTCTGGGGGAGCAACGGCCGTATCCGGCGTCGGTATCGGCGTAAAGGTGGGGATGGGGCTTGGCGTGGGCAGCGGCGACGTCGGCGACGGAACCGGGCTGGGCGGCGCGGTCAGGATGATGAGCGTTGGCTCGATGGGGGCGGCTTCCAGCGGTGGGCGCGTCAGCAGCGAATTCACCAGCATCAGCGAGAGGGCGATGCTAATTACCGTGACAACCAGGCCCAAACCCAGCCAACGCCAGGGGATTGGCTCTTGTGAATCCTGACGCAGGCGACGCGGCCGTTTTTCCGGCGGGTCGTTTTTTGGGTCTCTGGGGTCTGGGGGAATTTGGTATCGGGCCATTTGGGTAATCGGTAATCGGTAATCGGTAATCGGTAATCAGTATTGCACCTGAATTACTTCATTACACAATTACCTGATTACATCTCATTTCGCTTCTAAAACCAGTAAAGTCAAATCATCAAACGGGGCCGCTTTGCCCTGCCAACGGGCTACGTCTTTGACCAGAAAATCTACAATTTCTGCGGCCGTTTTTTGGGAACAGTTGGCCACCGCCGCAGAAAGCTGTTGGTTGCCGTAGCCCTGATCGCTTTCGTTCACCGCATCGGGCACACCATCGCTAAACATCACCAGCCGGTCGCCTGGTTCCAATTTAATTGTTTGTTCGGTTAGTTCCAGATCGGGCATCATGCCCAGGAAGCGGTCGCCACCGGGCAAGGCCATCACTTCACGACCGGGGCGCAGGAGCAACGGCCGTTCATGGGCCGCTCGAATATAGGTTAATTTACCAGACGGCCGATGCAGCACGCCATAAAACGCCGTCAGGAACACTTCATCGTTGTTGGCCACCTCAAACATGCCGCGATGCACCGCCAGCGCCACCGCTGCTGGCGAAATTGAGCGACGCCCTTCTTGCAAAAAGAGGGTGCGCGTGACGGCCATGAACAACGCCGCGTGGAATCCTTTGTCCGCCACATCGGCAATGAGCACGCCGACATGCTCGTCGTCAATGGCCAGCACATCGTAAAAATCGCCGCCTACTTGCCGCGCCGGTTCCAGGTATGCCGCAAAGTGATAATCTGGAAATTGCGGCAAATCTTCCTGGAGCAAATTGCGCTGCACTTGAGCCGCCAGTTCCAGCTCACGTTGTAAACGTTCTTGCTCCACCAATTTGGCTTGCGCTGCCTTGAGCCGCTCGTAAGCTAGCTCCAGCGCCTCGTTTTTTTGCTGCAAGTCTTCAATATAAATCTTGTCTAAGTTGCGCGCATTGGACAGAATGCGTTGCAACAGCACGTTGGCCAGCGAGGGGCTGTTCTTGACAAACTTATCGAATGCCTCTTCGGTTACTTCCAGCACGGTTGTGGGGGTAATGGTGACACAGTTGGCGGCGCGAGGTGAATCATCAATGAGGCCCATCTCGCCAAAATAGCCATTTTTGCCCACCATGTTCAAAATGCGCTCTTCGCCGCTGTCCAGCACGCGCACAACGGCCACATTGCCCTTCACCACCACGTAAAAGACATGCTCCACCTTACCCTGGTGGCACAAAGTGGTATTGGGCGGATGCTCTACCCGCTTGGCAACCTGCCGCAGCAGTTGCAGCGTATCCTCATCCAACCCTTGCAATGCCTGACGGATTACGGCCGTTGTTCCTGTGTTCATAGCAGTTTCCTAGAATTAAGGAGATTGGACACTAGAGACTGGAGATTAGAGGTTGTAATCTCCAAAATCTCTAATTTCTAATCGCCAAAAATGAAAGCAATTTCTCTAATGGCCAGGTATTCACCACCATTTCGGCCGTGGCCCAACCACGCTGGGCGGTGGCAATGCCGTAATGCAATAGTTCAAAATGATCCACGTGATGGGCATCGCAGTTAATGGCCAGGGTGACGCCCAGCTCCACGGCGCGGCGCACGTGGCTGTCGCGCAAGTCCAGCCGATGCGGGTTGGCATTGATTTCGAGGATGGTTTGGGTGGAAACGGCCGTTTGCAGCACCAACTCCATATCCAAATCCGCACCCGGCCGGTCCGGCAGCAGCCGCCCGGTGGGATGGGCAATCATGTCCACATGCGGATTGTTGAGCGCCGTCATGATGCGGGTCATCACCTGCTCCCGCGACTGGTTCAGGCTCACGTGCAGACTGGCCGTGACAAAATCGAGTCGGGCCAGCACGTCGTCGTCAAAATCAAGCGTGCCATCGGCCTTAATTTCCATCTCCGTGCCGTGCAAAATACGGAAATTCGGCCCCATCGCCTGGTTGGCCGCGGCAATCTCTTCGGCCTGCTGCCACAACCGCTCCGGCGTCAGGCCATTGACAATGCCCAGCCCCTGCGAATGGTCGCTGATAACGATGTACTGCATCCCCCGTGCCTGCGCCGCTTGCGCCATCTCCAGCACGCTCATTTTGCCGTCAGACCAGGTGGTGTGCATGTGCAAATCGGACACAATTTGCCCAATCTGGATGACAGTTGGCAGGTCGCCTTTTTGTGCCGCCTCAATTTCGCCCCGGTTCTCGCGCAGCGTGGGCGTGATGTAGGGCAAATTGAGCACCCCGTACAGCGCTTCTTCGCTATCACATAAAATCTCTTCGCCGCCATCGGTGGGGGTAAAGGCGTGCTCATTCAGGCTGAGCCCTTGCTTAAGCGCCAGTTCGCGCAAGCGCACGTTGTGGTCTTTGCTGCCCGTAAAATAGGAAAGCAGCGTGCCCCAACGCGCCAGCGGCAGCACGCGCAAATCCACCTGCATGCCGTTGTGCAGCACCACGCTGGATTTGGTTGGCCCATGCCCGGATACGGACTCGACGCGGGGCATGGTGACAAAGTAGTCCATGATCGGCGCGGCTTCGTCGGCGGCTACTAGCAAATCCACATCGCCGATGCTTTCTTTCATGCGGCGGAGGGAACCGGCAACGGCCGTTTTCAACACACCGGGTAACTGCTCCAACTCAGCCAAAATTTCGTACGCCAGCGGCCACGCCTCGCCAATGGGGGTACGGCCGTCGCCGTGCCGGGCCAGCGCTTCGATTGCTTGCACCAGCTTCGCCTCGGATTTAGCCCCCAGCCCTGGCAGATCGCGCAGTTTGCCTTCTGAAGCGGCCGTATTTAGCTCCGCCAGCGTGGCAATTCCTAGCGTTTCGTACACCTGCTTCACCCGCTTCGGCCCCAGGCCGTCTACCTTCAGCATCTCCACCAGCGTCGGCGGAATTTCCTCAGCCAGCTTGTCGTAAAAAGTGAGCTTACCGGTGGTGAGCATCTCCTCGATTTTCTCGGCCAGCGTCTTGCCAATACCGGGAATATCGGTCAGCTCGCCCGCCACGTAAATTTGATTGATGTCGCGCCCCAGCTCCTGGATCGCTTCACTGGCTTTGCGGTAAGACAAGACGCGGTGGATGATGTCCCCCCGAATGGAGAGCATGTCGGCCACGTCGGCAAATATTTTGGCAACTTCGCGATTATTCATGTGTGCGATTATAACAGCAGTGAGAAGGTTACAAAAAGTTGAATGAAGGCAACATTCGACAAAAGGTCGGAGAAGTGCCAATAAACTTACATTCCGCTAAACTGATTGCCAGGATTCTGAACCTATTAGAGATTCCAACGGATTACAAGACAGACCAAAATCGGTTAGACAGTTTTGTCGAATAAGGATGGTTCAATGACTCAATTTTATCTACCTGAGTGGCTCAAAACAATTCACCATGATGGCGCTACACCTTTTGTCTCTGTACTGCACCCAAAACTGAACGAAACAGTGCAAATTCGGCTGCGGGTCGGTTTGGCCGCACCGGTACGTCGCGTATTTTTGCGTATCTCCCCCGACGGGGAGCAAGCGTTTATGCCGATGAGCCAACATCCCGGCGATAGCGCCAATTGGTGGCTGGCAGAGCTGCCCATTAGCCAGCCGACTGTGCATTACCGCTTCGTGTTGGAAGCGGAGGATGGGGTTTGGTTTTATTCGGCCGTTGGCCCCACTGCTCATATTCCACTGGACAATACCGACTTTCGCATTTTGGCTGATTATGATGCGCCAGACTGGTTGCAAACGGCCGTTTTCTACCAAATCTTCCCTGACCGGTTCCACAATGGCGATCCCCGCTTAAATCCGCAGCCGAGCGAATTTGAGTTTCGTGGGCAACAACCCCACACCTACGCTTGGGGCGAACCCGCCCCAAAGGAACAGCCTTTTCCCCTCGTATTTTACGGCGGTGATTTGCCCGGCATTGGCCAAAAACTGGATTATTTGCAAGCGTTGGGCGTAAATGCCCTGTACCTCAATCCCGTCTTCACTGCGTACTCCAACCACAAATACGACGTTGCCGATTACGAACAGGTAGACCCTCATTTTGGCGGCAACGACGCCCTCATCGCCCTGCGCCAAGCGTTGACAGAACGAAACATGCGCTATTTGCTAGACATTGTGCCCAACCATTGCGGCTATTGGCACAGCTGGTTCCAAACCGCCCGCCAAGATGCCACTGCGCCAGAAGCAGATTTCTTCACCTTTACCAACCATCCCGACGATTACCATTCCTGGCTGGGCGTGTGGACGTTGCCCAAGCTAGATTACCGCAGCGCCGAACTGCGCCGCCGCATTTACCAAGGGGATACGGCCGTTTTCC
This sequence comes from Ardenticatenaceae bacterium, assembly GCA_020634455.1. Taxonomy (GTDB): domain Bacteria; phylum Chloroflexota; class Anaerolineae; order Promineifilales; family Promineifilaceae; genus Leptofilum. The sequence continues at coordinate 2,089,118 of JACKBQ010000002.1, forward strand.
GTCGCTGGTTGTCCCCGCCCTTTGCGGCCGATGGCTGGCGGGTAGATGTGGCCAACATGCTGGGGCGGCAGGGCGCTAGCCAGATTGGGCCAGAAATTGCCCAGGGCATCCGCCAGGCCGTCAAGCAAACGCGGCCGGACGCGTACCTGATGGGCGAAAACTTTTTCGACGCCACAGACCAGCTACAAGGGGAGCAGTGGGATGGGGTGATGAATTACAGTGGCCTCACGAACCCACTTTGGTATTGGCTGGCGGGGTATACGCAAGGGGCACATGGGCTAAACGGCCGTATCCAATCCCTCCAAGCCTGGCCCACCGCTGCCCTGGCAGCCACCTGGCAGCAGCATCTGGCTGCCATCCCCTGGGTGATTGCCCTGCAACAGTACAACGTGCTAGACAGCCACGATGTGCCGCGCATTCGCAGCATTGTGCAAGGCAACGACGCGCTGCATCGGCTGGCCGTGATCATACAATTCACCTTCCCCGGCATTCCCGGCCTCTACTACGGCGATGAGATTGGCATGATGGATGAAGACGGCTTTGGGCCGCGCGGTTGCATGGTGTGGGATGAGGCCGCATGGAACCATGAACTGCTCGCTTTTTACAAACAGTTGATTGCGCTGCGCAAGGAAACGGCCGTACTGCAAACAGGCGGCTTCCAAATCCTGGCAATCGAACAGGACACCATTGTTTACCAACGCACCAACGAAACCGCGTGCAGCCTGGTCGTCGCCCACCGCGGTGAGCAACCACGCCCCGCCGAACCACTGCCTGTCGCCCATGGCGGCATCACCGATGGCACACAATTCACGGAGGTTTTTACCGGACAAAAACTGATCGTTACCCAGGGCACCCTGCCCTTGCCTAAACAGACTCAGGGAGCAACTTTGTGGCTGGCAAAAAGAAAAAGCAAAGCCAGCAAAAGTGGCCTTGCCCCCTAAATGTCACCAAGAATTCCGTGTTTCATAGTTGTTTGTCAACTGTATGAAGCCATGCTACCATAGTCAACTTCACTATTTACCTCTGCATTCTGCTCGCATTGCAGCAACTTTTATTTCAAATTCTCAATTTAAGGAGGAGAATATGAAAAGCACCCGTAAGTGGACTATTTTAACCGTCATGTTCCTCTTGCTGAGCCTGTTTATCGTCGCCTGTGGCGGCGGGGCAGCCACAGAAGAGGAACCCGCTGCTGATGATTCGGCCGCAACCGAAGAAGAAGCAATGGATGAACCGGCAGCTGAAGAAGAAACAGCTGCTGAAGAAGAAATGGCCTTCGAGCCAATGTCGGTAGCCGCGGCAAGCTGTGACTACGGTGGCAAGATCAGCTCCATCGAAGCTGTGGATGAGTACACGGTTGTTTTCAACCTGTGTAAACCAGACCCGGCGTTCCTGGCTAAAATTGCTTTCACCCCCTTTGGCATTCAGCCATCTGAATACATTGCCTCCACCGGCGGCACCGGCGACATCTTGGAAAAACCAATTGGCACCGGCCCATACATGGTTGACGAATGGGTTCGTGGCGATTCCATCATTTACAAGCGCTTTGATGGCTACTGGGGCGAACCGGCTATTGCTGAAACGGCCGTTCTCCGCTGGAGCACCGAAGGCGCAGCCCGTTTGCTGGAACTGCAAGCTGGCACCGCCGACTACATCACCAACGTTAGCCCCGATGACTTTGAAGCCGTCGAAGCAGACCCGAACCTGCAACTGCTGCCCAGCGCTAACCCCAACGTTCTGTACCTGGCTATGACCAACACCTTCGAGCCATTTGACAACCAGATGGTGCGTCAGGCAATCGCGATGGGTATTGACCGTCAACGCATCGTAGACAACTTCTACCCGGCAGGCTCCACCGTCGCTGATTACTTTACCCCCTGCTCCATCCCCAACGGTTGTGCTGGCGATGTCTGGTACGATTTTGACCCAGAAGCTGCTCGCCAACTGCTGGCCGATGCTGGCTACCCGGATGGTTTTGAAACCTCTATCTTCTACCGCGACGTGTTCCGTGGCTACCTGCCAGAACCCGGCCTGGTAGCTGTAGAATTCCAGACCCAACTGCGTGAGAACCTGGGCATCGAAGCTGAGGTAGTGGTTATGGAATCTGGCGCGTTTATTGATGAGTCTACAAACGGCCGTCTCGATGGTTTCTATCTCCTGGGTTGGGGCGCTGACTACCCGCACGTCACCAACTTCCTGGACTTCCACTTCAGCTCCGAAAATCCGCAGTTCGGTAATCCGTTCCCGGAAATCTACGAAAAACTGCTGGAAGCATCCACCATTGCTGATCTGGCAACGGCAGAGCCACTGTACGTAGAAGCCAACAATGCTATCCGCGAGCTGGTACCGATGGTGCCGATCGCTCACGGCGCTTCTGCTGATGCCGCACTGGCCAGCCTGGGCGGTGCCTACGTTCCGCCATTTGGTGCAACCAACTTTGCCTTGCTTGATCCCGGCAAAGACACTCTGGTATTTGTTCAGAACGCTGAACCCATCAGCCTCTACTGCACCGACGAAACCGATGGTGAATCATTACGACCGTGTCAGCAAGTTGTAGAAACCCTCTACGACTACAAGACCGACTCTGGTGATACCGTACCCGCCCTGGCGACCGATTGTAGCAGCAACGCAGACTCCACCGTATGGACCTGCACCCTGCGCGAAGGCGTTACCTTCCACGATGGCTCCCACTTCGATGCCAACGACGTCGTTGCTTCCTGGGCCGCTGGTATTGACGCATCTAACCCGTACCACGTCGGTAACACTGGTGCTTTCGAGTACTACTCTTACCTGTGGGACGGCTTGATGAATGCGCCAGAAGAATAATCCTCACTATTTTGTCAGACTGAAGCAGTGGATTTACTGCTTCAGTCTGGCTGGATGTTTAAATAGCGTCAAAACGTTAACAACATGATTGCAAAATCTAGCGTTATTTAATTCCAAAGATGCGGGATGGCTTTTACAGCATTAATGTAACAAGCCATCCCGCCTTTTGTTTCCTTTAACCAATTTCAGGGAAAAGCTTATGGTTCAATATGCTGTTCGCCGAATTCTTTTGGCAGTACCTGTACTGTTCATCATTTTAGTGGTGGTTTTTGGGTTGGCTCGCGCCATTCCTGGCGACCCGTGTAAATCAATTCTGGGAGAAAAAGCCAGCGCCGAAACGTGCGAGCGTTTTGCTCGCGAACACGGCCTGGACAAGCCAATCTGGGTGCAGTTTGGTATCTACATGGGCAATGTTGCGCAAGGTGATCTAGGCAATTCAATCCGATTCGGCCGTCCCATTACCCAAATTTTGGTAGAACGCCTACCGATGACTGACGAGTTGGGCATCTCAGCTATGATTTTGGCTTTGCTCATTGGCATACCGGCGGGCATTATTTCGGCCGTACGCCGCAACTCTATCGTTGACGTCGTTACAATGATTGGTGCCAATATTGGGGTTTCTATCCCCGTCTTTTTTCTGGGGCTTTTACTAATCTACTTTTTCGCCGTGATCCTCAAAGATACCGGCTTTGCCCTGCCGCCATCTGGCAGGTTATCCCCAGGCGTTTCGCCAGACCCATTTTATTTGTTGTGGGAGTGGCAAGCAGAGGAAGGCACAACTAAATATTTGTTCTATGAATTCATTTCCAATCACTATGTCTTAAATTCGCTTATCACTGGCGATTGGGAAGTTTTTTGGGACGCACTCAAGCATTTAATCCTTCCAGCATTGGCCCTTAGCACCATTCCGATGTCTATCATTGCCCGCATGACCCGCTCCAGTATGTTAGAAACTTTAGGGCTAGATTACGTGCGTACAGCGAAAGCCAAAGGGTTGCCTAATCATATCGTTATTCTGAAACATGCGTTGCGCAATGCGCTGCTTCCTGTCGTAACGATTGCTGGTTTACAACTCGCTGGGATTTTAGGCGGTGCAGTTCTAACAGAAACCATATTTGCGTTGCCTGGGGTTGGCTTAAGCGTTTTTGAAGCGATTACATCTCGCGATTTCCCAATCATTCAGGGATTTGTGGTCGTGATTGCTTTTATTTACGTCTTTCTCAATCTCGTGGTAGATATTTCGTATGCGTTTTTGGATCCCAGGATTCGCTTAGATTAACTCATAAAAATTAGGACGCTCATGACTTCTGTTGCCCAAATTCCAGATGACAATATTGCTGATATTCGCGACTACCGCTCCAATAGTTTGTGGCGCTTAACGCTCCGGCGCATTTTTCGGCAAAGATCGGCCGTCGTTGGCTTATCCATCCTGGCGGTTTTGTTTGTCATGGCCATTTTTGCGCCATTTATTGCCCCCTACAGCCCAACGGAAGATTTTATTGGTGAGGAAGGTGTGCGACGGCGTGACCCACCGTGCATTCATTTGTTAGGCTGCCCAGAAGAGCAGCCACAATTTTTCTTGGGTCTAGATGGCAATGCCCGCGATGTTTTTAGCCGGATTTTGTACGGCACACGTGTGTCGCTGCGCATTGGCTTTACAGTAATCACCGTTGCGATCTTGAGTGGAACGATTCTGGGATCGATTGCGGGTTACGCAGGCGGCTGGCTAGACAATTTAATTATGCGCATTATGGATATTGTGCTGGCATTTCCGTTTTTCTTGTTGGCCATTGCGTTGGTTTTTGTGTTTGGCCCCAATCTCACTAATGCAATGATGGCCATCGCTATTGTGAGTATCCCATCTTATGCGAGGGTTATTCGGGCTACTGTGCTTTCCGTGCGCGAAGCAGATTATGTGGAGGCTTCGCGGGCTTTGGGTGCTAATCATTGGCAGATATTGTTCGGCCGTATTTTGCCCAATGCGCTGCCCCCCTTGATTGTTTTGGGTACCTTGGGGATTGCCACGGCCATTTTGGATACGGCCGCTCTCTCATTCCTCGGTTTAGGTGCCCAACCCCCGACGCCAGAATGGGGCACCATGTTGGGATCGGAGCGGAACCAAATTTTTAGTGCACCTCATCTGGTTTTTGTACCGGGTGTTGCCATATCAATTACCGTTTTGGCGTTCAATTTGTTGGGTGATGGCCTCCGCGATGCGCTTGATCCGCGGCTGGTGAATGTTGGTGCTGATTCAAAATAGAGGATAGAGGGGAGGGAAACGGCCGTTTCCCTCCCCCTACTTTTGCCTCGCAGCTTATAAACTTTATAGTACCTTTTTCTGTTTTTCCCCCTAAAAACACCTTCCAACATGACATAAATTTTGTTGACTTTACTTAATGTAAAGATATAATGATATCATTATGTCTCCTTACCTCAGGATGGTGCAATGGTTGCCAGACTGGTTTCGCATCTGGATACAAACACAGGTCTTACCCAGTCTTGGCTTACAACCGCAAATGATTGTCACCAGCCTGTTCAGGGGCTTTCTGGATTCATTTCTGTTTGTGACGCTGGCAACAGGCCTTTTAGCGGGCGGTCGCTACTACCTGGAAGGGCAATATGCGTTACCCAGTCACATTCAGGACACCGTCATTAAATGGGCACCCATTGCTGATCATATTGCCAGAGAGGCAGACATTCCGCGCGAGGTCCCTTTAGTGCTGTGGTTCAAAGAAAACAGCATGAAAGCCGAAAATCCAGCAAGTTGTACCGGTATTATTGGCGCTTATGATTTGGTACGGTCGGGGCAACGGCCGTGTTTCACACCAGGGCCAATATCAGATTTAGAAGTCAGCGAACAATTAGCGCTCGCGGCATCAGAATTCAAAATTCGCTGCCCAGAGATTACATACCTGACGCAAGACCCGGACACCATCAAGCGGTGTTACTTTGCTTATAATGCCGGAACAGGCGCAGCATCCCGGCTAGACGCCAACGAGTCGGCTTACGTGATGAACAACTATAATGAAAACTACACCAACATGGTTTATTCAGATGTGGAGTTGGGCACAGTGACGGTAACTGCGCTGGGCGCATGGCCTACGCATTTGGCCTTTCAGAGCTTAATTGTGGGGCAAATGGATGTTGAAGAACGGCCGTTTTCCCTCTCCATTCTCAACATTAGCACCCAAATATACGATCTGGGCACGCAAGCCTGGCGTGAACTGTCAGGCACCTCATTTGATGAAGCAACCACCATGAAAGCCCTACCCAACCTCCCCCAACCCAATGACGACGCTTGCCTGGGAGAACCTCATGCATTCGGCCGTTTTAGTTTGCGCCCCAGATTAAACCCCGTCACTGAAGACCCACTGCTAACCCAGCACATGCATGGCTGCGATTTGGGGCTGCCCGGCGTAGATATTTCCAACAACAACCTGTCGGCTGTTCTGCAAGCGCCCATGTCCGGCGAACTGACAACTTACACCGACCAATTTTTTAATACAACCATTCGCATTGAAAATGACGAATGGATCATCTGGCTACTGCATCCGCGTTCATACTTTGTTGAGGAAGGTACCGTAACGCGCGGCCAGGCTGTGGGCATGATGGGAGCCATTGGCTATGCTAGCGGCCCCCATGTCCACTACACCATTTTTGACAAAGTCAACGAAACCTTTGTCGATCCCTTAGAGTTTATCCCCTAAACGCACCGGGAAACTCACTTTTGTGGAGAAGGATGACAACCAACCTATCAATCTGGCAACCAAAGCAAACAAGGAGTAAACCATGGATTTTCTAGAGCTTTTAAAATTTGCCCCCCTGATTTTGGGCTTTGCCTTTATTGCATTTTTGCTATTCCGCAAAGACCCATTTAGCTCTTTTAATCTGGGCAAACTAATCACCTACTTTATCGGGGTGCTCATCACCTTTTATGTCGTCGGCTGGTTTGTGGATTCGTATGTGTTTTCCTGGGCCAATGCGCGGCTGGAAAGTGCCGATACTTCAACGGAGTTCCAGGAGTTCAAGGACCGCAGCGAACAAATTCTGGATAACTCGCTTAATGACACTACTACGTCAACATCTGTACAGGCACAGCCAACGGCCGTTCAAGTGCAAACCGTCATCGTCACAGCCACACCAGTGCCTGGCTCCGGTAATCCTGTAGCGCGCCCCGAATCTGGCCCTACCCAGTACACCGTCGTGGCTGGCGATACCTTGTTTGGTATTGCCCAACGGTATAGCACCTCAGTCAACGATATTATGGTCGTCAACGGACTCACGTCCCACACCATCATTCCTGGGCAAGTCCTAAACATTCCGGCACCATCACAATAACCCACGGAATTTTTTGATGACAAACAACCCGCGCAACGAAACCGGCACAGGGTTTTCTGGACTGCTTGGCAGTTACTGGCGGCGCTTACCGCAAAGTTTCCGTTGGAATATCGAAGATACTTTTCAACCGGCAGCGCTAGAAGAGCGCTTATTGCCCAATGAAGAGCCGCAGCTAGAAATTCGCATGGCCTGGTACCGTGACATCATCGGTCTGATAGTGATCGAGCGCTTCAATTTTGTTTTAGGGTTTACATTGTTACTGGTTGCAGGATTGTTGCTTTACGCCCTTATAGCCGGAGTCTTCGCCTGGTATTGGGCTTTTGTTCCCTTTGCCGCGTTGTTGGCTATGATCGTCTATGCACTCTTAGAGCGAATTGAATACAACCAATGGCGGCTGTTAAAAACCAATGCTCGGCTCATTATCTCCATCCCTCAGCCGGGATCCCTTTTTTTGGTGGATAACATCGAACTCAAGGGATTGCCACAAGTTGTGGATACAAACTGGTCGAAAAACCCGGTTTGGCGTGTGTTCCAATTTTTTACTGGCGCACGCGATTTGTACCTGAGCCTGGCGGCTTACCGCTTTGTGGAAGGCACCGCCCGCGTAGGCGATGCGCTAATTATTCCCGATGTGATGCCAGACCAGGTGTATGCACTCAAGCGCATCATCTTCCCCGTGCCGGGTGGCGGCCCGCAAAAAGCTACCATTACTGGCGTAGTGGACGTTAAATTCCCAGAGCCGCAAAAGGTCATCCAGGTTCCTGAACCTGATCCGCCAGAAGATTCAGCGTAATTTTTCTTAGCAATCTTGAATTTAAAAGGACGGCCGTTTCCCTGCCGTCCTTTTTAGTTTTCCATCGAAACCACAGGGAAATTTAACGTAAAAATGGTTGCCTGCTGGGGAACGCTGCTTACCGAAATTTGCCCCCCATGCGCCACCACCATCTGCTTGACAATTGCCAACCCCAGACCGCCCCCAGCCCCACCGCTGTGTGTCCGCGCCCGATCCCCCCGCCAAAACCGCTCAAACACAAACGGCAAATCTTCCTCGGAGATACCTTCGCCCGTGTCGGTGACCTGGATTTGCACATTTTCATCAACCAGCTTGGCGCTGAGAGTGATACGGCCGTTCCCCGGTGTATGCCTGAGCGCGTTTACCACCAGATTGCTGAGTACCTGGTCCAGCCGCCCCGCGTCGCCTTGAATGTGCGTATTGGGCGGCAAAACGGCCGTTTCCACCCCAAGTTCTACTCCCTGCGCCACTGCCTGGACGGAAAAGCTAGTGGCCACATCAGCCAGCAAATCGGCCACGTCCACCGGCTCCATTTTTAGCGGCAATTGTCCGGCGTCAGCCAGGGAGAGCGTGTGCAAATCCTCGACCAATCGCGCCAGCAGCCGCGTCTCGTCCAGCGTCGCCTCGATGTGCTCCGGCGTCGGTTCGTAGACGCCATCCAGCACACCTTCCAGGTTGCCCTGGATGATGTGCAGCGGCGTGCGCAGCTCATGCGCCACGTCGGCGGTGAGGTTGCGCCGCTGTTGGTCGGCCCGCTCCAGCTCGGCGGTCATGTTGTTGAAGGAGTGGGCCAGCCGGGTGAACTCGTTGCGCCGGGGAAACTCCGGCACGCGCACGCTGAGGTCGCCTTCGGCCACGGCGTCGGCGGCGTTCATGATCGCGGCCAGGGGATTGGCCACGCGCCGAAAGGTGCGCACCGCCAGCACCACGGCCAGCAGTGGCAGCGCTAATGCCAGCCCGCAGCCACTCACCCAGACAAGAACGGCCGTATCCGGCGTTCCGCCAAGGCGACGTGTCAGCAGCAGGGCAAAAATTGTCATGCCGCCAGCCACCAGCAGCACAATCAGGCCTAAAATGGCTAAAAAGCCCAAAAACATGCGGCGCTGCCGTGGCGACCGCCTTGGGCCACGCGAATGGGGCGGCCGAGGCCAAGGCGCATCCCCCCTTTGATGTGGGCCACCGCGATAATTGCGCCAGTTTCTGTCGCGCCAATTTTTGTCGCGCCACTTCTCGTCGGGCTTCACACAGACACCTCGTCGTTAAATTTGTAGCCGATGCCGTACACGGTCAGGATGTAAATTGGGTTCGACGGGTCTGGCTCCAGCTTGCGCCGCAGGTTTTTTACGTGGGCATCTATGCTTCGCTCGTAGCTGTCTTGCGAGAAGCCGTGCAGCCGATCCAGCAGCTGCTCACGGCTCAACGTTTGCCCGGCATGTTGGGCCAGAATCGCCAGCAGGTTGAACTCAATGCGCGTCAATTGGAGCGTTTCCCCGGCACGGCTGACGCGATGGCCGTTCAAATCAATTTCGATGTCGCCCACCTGGACAAATTCGGCGGGCACCAGCCCGCCCCGCACCCGGCGCAGCACGGCACGGACGCGAGCCACCAGCTCGCGCGGCGAAAATGGCTTGGTGATGTAATCATCTGCGCCCAACTCCAGGCCAATCAGCCGATCGGTCTCGTCAATGCGGGCGGTGAGCATGATGATGGGCACGTCCGATTCGCGGCGCAGCGTGCGGCAGACGTCCAACCCGTCCAGCTCTGGCAGGTTCAAATCCAGCACCACCATGTCTGGTTTTTCACTGCGGGCAATGGTGAGGGCGGAACGGCCGTCGCCAGCCGTCAGCACCACATAGCCGCTGCGCTCCAAATAATCACGCGCCAGCTTCACAATTTTCGGTTCGTCATCAACTACCAGAATGCGTTCGTTCATAGGTTAAGTGTGTCGGAAAAGTGCCAATCTGCCAAAAACTATCCGCAGATTACGCAGATTGGCGCAGATTTTTTTGAGCGCGCGTAAGCTGTTTTTGCTATATGCGCGCGAACCATCATAATGCTTCCTTATTTTACGTGCGCCTGATTTGACGTTAGGATCGGCCAATGTCCTCAAAATTATCTGTTTACCTTGTGGCTGGGTCTCTTTTGGCCCTTCATTTGTTGGTTGGTTGTGCAACGGCCGTTCCACCCACAGCCAACACACCCGGCACAATCGCCCCGCCCACCGCCACGACCAAACCGGGCGTGGCCATCACCGTGGTTATGACCGTCACCAGCCCCCCGACGGCGACCGCCACCAGCACCGCCCTGGCCACGCTGGCACCGCTGCCTACAGCCACGCCCAATCCGATGGCACCCTACACCATCGAGGGGCTGCGCCAGCGGGAGTATCCCGGCGGCGTCATCGAAATTACGTCGTGGATGGCCGATGCGGAATATTTTGACAAGTACGCCATCACCTACCCCAGCGACGGCCTGACCATCAGTGGCATCATGCAAATTCCCAAGGGGGAAGGGCCATTTCCGGTCATCATTTTGAACCACGGCTACCACGAGCGGGACAGCTACTTTTCTGGCGCAGGCACCTGGCAGCAGGCGGAATATCTAAACTACCGTGGCTACCTCACCATCGCCCCGGACTACCGCAGCTGGGGCAATTCAGACGTTGGCCCCAGCTTTTTCCACACGGGTCTGGTGGCTGATGTCATGAATCTGGTCGCGTCCTTGCCCTCAATTCCCCAGGCCGATACCAGCCGGATTGGGATGTGGGGGCACAGCATGGGCGGCGGGATTACGACCAAGATTTTGACCGTGACGGATGTAGTGAAAGCGGCCGTTTTACACGCCCCCAATTCCGCCAACGATGCCGACCTCATTGCTCGCTGGGGGCCAGGCTGTTTGCCCGGTCAGATAGAAGTGGTAGAGTGCAATCCCGGTGAGGTTATCCCCGCCAACTTGTCCGATGAGCTGCTCAATGCCTACCTGGCTGCCGCCAGCAGCCCGGAAATGCTGCAAAAAATCGCGCCAATCTACCATTTGGAGTACGTAACCGCCCCGGTGCAAATTCACATTGGCCTGGGCGATGGGGCCGAAGCTGAGCAAACACCGCCCGACTGGGCACCAGCGCTTCATGCTGCGCTGCAAGCTGCTGGCAAAGAAAGCACGTTGTTCACCTACCCAGACCAGGGGCACTTTTTCAACGGCCCAGACTGGAATTTGATGATGCGGCGCACGGCCGATTTTTTTGACACTTATCTCAAAAATTAAGGTAGGAGTGGGTCTCAGACCCACCCCTACGCGGCTCAAACCGTCATCACCGGCTCGTCATCATCGCTGTCGTTCATCCATTTGGGACTTTTCTCATGCCCTGGGCCATGATGCCAATGCTTGTGGTGATGCCCCCACGGACCACGCCGCCACGGACCACCGCGATGCCAGCGTCCTCGGCCAAAAATCAACCGCATGAAGAGCATCGCCAGCAGGAAGAGGAAGGCAATCTTGAAAAAGATGGCGAAGATGCCCAGAATGCCCACCGCGCCCCAACCGAAGAAACGGCCGTGTCCATACCCGTCGTAATAGGGCGCAGGTGGCGGTGCAGATTCCGCACCTTCTGCCGCATCCCCCACCTGTGCCTGCACCCCAGCGGCATATCCTTCATAATAAGCTGCCCGACTGCGGCTGCTAAATCCACCTAAAATACCCATCAGCAGCAAGATGAGTAGACCCATACCAAAAAATTTGCGAAACATCTAAATCTCCTTTGTTGTCTAAGGTGCGTCGCACTTTGGAAGTGCATCGCACCTGTGGCTTACTAAATTTCAATGGTGGCAGTATGGCCCACAAATTTGAAGAAATTGTGAACAGGTGGCGGAAAGGTGGTGAAGGCGTAGAATTGCCGCTAGAAAACCTGACAGGTCTATTACGATGGCTTTGTTAAGCGGCGTTTTGCCGAAGACCTGTCAGGTTTCATAACCAACTACCGATTTGGAGGTTTGTCATGTCTAAAATTCGTTGGGGATTGCTCTCCACGGCCAACATCAACCGTCGGGTCATTCCCGCCATTCGCGAATCGGCGCGGGGCGAGCTGGTGGCGGTGGCCAGCCGCAGTCAAGAATCGGCCCAGGCGTACGCCGACAAGTGGGATATTCCCCTGGCGTTTGGCAGCTACGAGGCGATGCTGGCTTCGGACGCGGTGGATGCGGTGTACATTGGGCTGCCCAACCACCTGCACGCGGAATGGTCGATTAAGGCGATGCAGCAGGGCAAGCACGTGCTGTGCGAAAAGCCATTTGCCCTGACGCTGGCTGTGGTGGATGAGATGACGGCCGTTTCCCAACAAACTGGCTGTTATTTGGCAGAAGCATTCATGTACCGACACCATCCCCAAACCAAAATTGTGGGCGAGATGATGCGGAACGGCCGTCTTGGCCGCGTGACTGTGGTTCGGGGCGTGTTCAACTTTGCCTTTAGCACCCGCGACAACATCCGGCTGGTGCCGGAATGGGGCGGCGGCTGTTTGTGGGATGTGGGTGTGTATCCGCTGAGCTTTGCCCAATATGTCATGGGGGGCCCGCCACAGCGGGTGTTCGGTACCCAATGGCTGGGCGAGAGTGGCGTGGATGAGGTGTTCTCCGGGCAGATGGTGTACGCAGGCGGAGCAATGGCTCAGATCAGCTCATCGTTTTGCACGCCATTCCACACCCAGGTAGAAATTATCGGCACTGAGGGACGTCTGGTGCTGAATCGGCCGTTTACCGGCCACAACGATGGCGACCGCGCGCTGATGTTTTACCCGAAAGATGGTGAATCGGAAGAGATCGCCGTGCCGGAAGAGGAGCTGTACCTGGGTGAAATTGAGGATTTGCATACGGCCGTTTTAGACAACAAACCGCAATATCTCACCCTCGAAGAAACGCGCAACCACGTCAAAACCGTCCTGGCACTCTACGAATCCGCCCGAACTGGCCAGGTCGTCTCGCTTTAGTGGTATGGGACGCGGACGAGCGCGGACAAGCGCGGATTTAATTTCTTTATCCGCGCTCGTCCGCGTCCTGTTTTCTACACAATTTGTACAGTCACAGTTACATCGTCGCCAATAGTTAGGCGGATGTGGTGGTGATGGGTACGGCCGTTCTGCTCAAAAATCCTAGGCACGCGAGCAGCATTGATGTAATGAATCCCGTTCTGCACCAGATGCCAGGTGCGATTTCCTTCTCGCTTGACGTGATGGTGCATGTGCCCGGCCACCACGGCCAGCACCGTTTTTCCATACGCCTGCGCAAAATCGATCGCTTCCTGCAAGTCTGCATCACCGAAATCCCCTTCGTCTGGATGAAAATCGTTGCCCCAGATCGATTCGCGCGTGCTGCCCAGCCCGGTGGGACCGTTGTGCGCCAGGAAGATGAGCCGCTGCTGCGGCGCTTGCTCAACCAGTTGGCACAGCCGCGCAGCGGATTCGGCCATCGTGCCCACGCCAAACTGACCCTGAAGTTGGGGTTGGCAATGCAACACGGAGCCGCCCATGGCAAACGGCCGTCCCACCACCACCGCCACATCTTCACCCCCCGGCACCGGATGCACCGAGTAGCCGCCCACCTGCACTGGCCCCAACGCCTGCTGCCACCGCCGCAAACGACGCGATTGTCCCCACGCCAGCCAGCGGCGCAAGCGAGGCCACTGCTTGATTTCAGCCACCAGCTGGGGCAAAGTGAGCGTATCGTGGTTACCGGGGATGATTAGGGTGGGCTTTTGCAGCTGCGCCATTTGCCGGGCAGCCGCCAGCCCTTCCCACAGCCACAGGTTGGCTAAATCACCTGTGCAAAGTAGCAAATCGTAGTGAGGTTGGTTGAACTGGGTGATGTCGTGCGGGTCAAACTGGCGATGCACGTCGCCAATGAGGGCAATTTGGATGGGTCTGTTCATGGCTCCCGATTATACCTAAAACCCTACCGTAGCCGCGGTTTCTTACCGCGCAAAAACGCAGATTGGAATCCGCGGCTATGAAGAAATAATTTGCAAGAGTTGGTCCAGAGACGGCCGATCCACCGGGTCGCGGCTGGGGTGGGCAAGCAGGAGACGGCCGTTTCCTCCCACCACAAAATCGCCGCCCAGCTGATGCGTATCGCCCCGATTGCCCAGCGTTTCCCGCCCTTGCCGCTTCGCCCTGGCGTAATAAAGCAAATTGCGCGGACTCCAGGCGCGCAGCACAGAGCTTTCCAGACCATACGCCCGGTACGACGCCAATTCCCGATCGACCAAAAAGGGAAAGGGTGATTTGGTCTCTTGCAGCCAGACGTTGGCCCAATATTCGGTGCCAAAAGAGATGGTGGCGATTTGGACGTTGGCAGCTTCAAACTGCGCTTTGTGGGCCACAACCTGGGCCACATGATCGCGACAGGGCAGTCAGGCCAGGTGGCGCAGAAAGATGAGCAAGGCAGTACGGCCGTTTCCCCACAAAGATGAGAGCCGAACGGCCGTTCTATCCAACGTTTTCACAATCACATCTGGCGCAGGTTGGCCGACACGTAGTTTTGGCATGAAAAATCCTTGTGAGGAGATTGGAGACTGGAGATTAGAGGTTGGGCAATCTCCAGTCTCCGGTCTCCAATCTCCCTATTCCAAATGACGCATCGCCCACACCAGCCGCTGCACGATGGTGATGGCTACCAAAGCAGCCATCAAACTGAACGACCAGACAAGTACGCCGGGAAAAATAATGAAAACAGAGTAGAAAATGATGGTTTCCGTGCCGCCGACTAATCCGGCGGGCATAACCACAGAGGTCAGCCGAGCGGCGTGCTGATGAGTGCGCTTTTCCAAAATGGCGGCCAGGTACATCCACGACGCACCATTCACGTAAAAGGTGCAGAGCAGGAAGAGGAGAGCGTAGGTAACGGCCGTTTCCATCCGACCCAAGGCCAAGCCCACCGGAACGGCCGCATACACCACAAAATCAATAATGATGTCCAGATAACCGCCAAAATCACTTTGACTGTCCGTAATTCTTGCTACCGCACCGTCGAATCCATCCAAAATGCGGTTGAGCCACCAGAGCAGCACCGCCAACAGGTACGCCTGCTGCCACGCCGCCAGTGCCGCCCCCACCCCGGCAATCAGCCCCAGCACGGAAAATAACCAGGGCGGCACCATCTGGACCACCTCGGCCATCGGGTTAAACACGCTGTCTTTCACCATTCGCATTCGATCATCAAACATAAATTTCTTCCATCGTTTAAATACGCTCAAGTGCCAGGCACGGGGCAAAAACTACCTTAATAACCAGGATCGTGTGCCCCGTGCCTGGCACTTTTAATCCGTTGGTAAAGCAAAAACAGCACCAACAACCCATCCAGCAAATGCTCCAGCAGGCGAAACGTGCGCCCGCCGTGCTGCGGGTCCCAATAGCTAATCGGCGACTGGAACCGCTTGTGCCAATCGAGCGGGAAGAGCAGCACCGGCCCGTCGTCGGCGTGGGTGAAGATGTCTACGGCCGTATGCAACCCAGCCCCCAGCACAAACCAGAGCAGCCACCGTTGCCGCAACAGTAGACCCAGCAGCGCCAACGCAAACAGCGGCAGCGGCGCGTGCAAACTGTTGTGCGCCGCAATCCACCAGGGGTTGTTGAAATAAAGCTGGTTGTACGTTGGGCTGCACCGCGTTTTGTCCGGCAGATGAGTGCGGATGTAGCGCCGATCCACCACGTAACCCAAACTCAGCAGCGCCAGCGGCAAATCTGGCGCGACAGAACCAGCCAGCAATGCCGCCCTGTCTTGCGCTGATTGTGGTTTGAAGGCGCGTTGGAGAACGGCCGTTACCAAAAAGTGTGAATACGTCTGCATAATTTTTTACCGCAGAGGACGCGGAGGTCGCAGAGAATGAAAAAAACTCCGCGTTCTCCGCGCTCTCCGCGGTTCATTCTTATTGCTGTTTTTGGAACTTTTGCCTGTGCTGGCGATTGAGAAACGGCCGTGCGTACAGCAGCTTCTCCTTCGCCCCGTACAGCAGCAAATCCCACATCGTCAGATTGCCAAAAAAGTGGGCTTTGTACGCCCCGGAGCGCATGAACCCTTCGCCTGGCTTCAGCAGGCTGAGGCGCAGCTTGTTTTTGGGCAGGTACGTTTTGCCATCCAGCAAGGCCACAAACGGGTCCGCTATCCAGCTTAAATTGCGGAAAATCTGGTTGATTTCGGCGACGGTGGCGGTAACGGCCGTTTCATCATGCGGATCCACTTTTTCAATGAGCGTATCCACCTTATTAGCCACTTCTACAAACTCTGCGTAGCCGCCACCGCACAGCCTCAGCGTCACCAGTTGGTCGTAGTAGCCCTGGCGATCTTGACCAGCTTGCAGCGTTTGTGCCCGCATCATGTTCAGTTTGACCAGCTCCGTGTACGCGCCCAGCAGCCACATCACGCTGTACACCTGCCACAGCTTGTAGTTGCCAAACGAACGGTAGCTGTTGGCAATCAGCCGATCGGCGGAGCAAACAAAGTTGTGCGTCACCGTTTGCACATCGGCAAACGCCTCGGCGGAGTAGTCGCCTGTTTTTTCTGCTTTGAGCAAATTGTGAGCCACGATGAAAACGGCCGTTAACGTGCTATACAGTCCCTTCGAATAAAACGGATCAATGAACCCCGCCGCGTGCCCCAACAGCGCCCAGCGATCTCCCACCACCTGCTTCGTGTTGTACTGCAACCGGTCCGCGCGCGTCCAATCCCGAACGGCCGTTGCCCCCGCAAACTGCTTGGCAATGTTGGGAAACTGCTCAATAAAGCTAAAAAACTCTTCTTCCGGCGACAAATCTGGGCGCGGCGGATGAATGCGCGGGTCCAGCAGCAGCCCCACGCTGCACAGCGGATTGGTGGATTCGGCGTGGTTGTCGAACGGAATCACCCACAGCCAGCCGCCTTCAAAAATATGGTGCAGCGTCCCTTCCGCCATCGGAAAAGGCAACTCATACTTTTCCTGGCTGCCGTTGGCGCGGGCGTGGCCGGGCACGTTGATCATGTGGGTAAACATGCCGCGCGAATGGGTTTGCAAATTAAAATCCCGCTGGCCGTACTGTTGGGCCAAAATGGAGCGGTAGCCGCCCGCGTCCACCACGTATTTGGCTGTCACTGGCTCACCCTTGGCGGGGAAGATGGTGACGTGATCATCGTGGAGCTGGACGTCTTGAACGGCCGTATTTTGCCGAACCTGAGCGCCGTAGGAAACGGCCGTGCTCATCATGAAGTAGTCCGTGTCCTGCCGGTACAGGTGCAGTTCGTGGCCGTGCGGCTCCTTGGGAATAATCGCCTGGAGCGTGTGCGCCGGATTGTGCGGCTGCCCTTTTTCATGGTGCAAAAAGCCAAAATGCCGCTTGATGCCGTGCGTCGTGCCCGCAAACGCCATGAAGTTTTCTGTGCTGAAATAGGCCAGCTCCGGCACGTCGTAAAAATGGGCCAGCGCCCGCATCATCTCAGAAGTTTCCAAAATGAGCGATTCGCCAATGGCAAAACGCGGGTGCGTCTTTGCCTCGAAGATGACCACCCGCTGCCCATGCCGCGCCAAAATCGCCCCCAAGGCGCTGCCGCTCATGCCCGAACCAATAATTACAATGTCAAAATCAGTTTGTGTCATATGTGATTTTCCCAAATTGAATCATTTCTGTTGGACTTTTAAATACAACCAATTACCGGGTTGGTCTACGATCAATAATCGCACCATACTGATCATCCACTCGAAGCATCAATTGCATACTTGTTTCGTTTTCTGAATCATCAGGCCATGAAATCCAATCATGTCCACATTCACATTTCGTTGAACTTCTATCGGAAACAGAAAATTTCAAGCCACATTCCCAACACCATACGTGAAACGCATGACAACCATCACACTTTCCTGTTTGAAAAACCCGCATGTGAGTACCAGAAGGAATCCCCATGTATGAAACCCATAAAACCATTCCGCGTTTAGTTGGTTTTTTGTTATGTTCCGATTGTGAACAAATACCAAGGCATTTCTCATATGCCCACTGAAAATCTAAGATTTCGTCTAATGTGAAGACATTGATTGTTATGGCTTCTTGCGCCCTTTTTACTGCACCTTCAGTGTATCCATGGGTACAAACAAGTACACCCCGACTGGCTCTACAATCTTTCATCATCCCTTCGAAAGACTCAATATCTTTAACATCGACCTTTCGCTTTCGATCTTTGGCATCAATTATGATTCGACGATCAACTCCATCATTCCAACGCGAATCTACTAAAACATCTATTTGTCGTTTCACACCACTTAAACTGCCAACTATTTTTACGTTTGGTTGAACGGTTAATTTCAGATCATCAAATTCATGGGCTGCAAAAGCGGCCACACAACGTTCATACACAACCCAAGAGATACTCTGTTTGTTCAATTTATTGTTTCCAACTCCAAAATTTTTCGGCGGAGCGTCACGTGGGACGCAGAGCGTAGGAACGAGTAGTGTTAACGTCGCCAGTCGAGCCATTTATTGAACAAGTTAGCCACAAATGGCGTCAATCGAGTGCGGTTCCAGGCATCGGCTACCTTTTTAATTGCTTCCGCCTGCGTGGGGTACGGATGAATCGTCTGCGCCAGCGTGCCCAGCCCTTTGCCCACCATCATCGCAGTCGTGATTTCGCTAATCATTTCGCCCGCGTGCCGCCCCACAATCGTCGCGCCCAAAATTTTGTCAGTGCCCTGGCGCACGTAAATTTTCACAAAGCCATCATCTCCGTCAGCGCGACCCCGATCCGTATCCTGGATTTTGTGGCTGAACGTGTCCACAGCAATGCCCTGCGCCTCAGCTTCGTAATCAAACAGGCCCACATGAGCCACTTCCGGGTCGGTGTACACTGTCCAGGGAATAATCAAATCGCTGTACTTTTTGCGACCAAAGAAGAACGCATTTTGCAAAACGATTCTGGCGGAGGCGTCGGCAGTGTGGGTAAACATGGCCGGAATGGCTACATCGCCTGCGCCAAAAATATCGGGATTGGTTGTTTGTAATCGATCGTTTACTTCCAAACCGCGCTTGCTATATTTTATCCCGGCCGCTTCCAAACCCAAGCCGTCCACGTTGGGTTGACGGCCCGCCGCCAGCAAAATCTCATCCACCGCCAACGTGTGCGCATCACCATCATACTCAAAATGGATGATTTTCTCATTGCCATTCTTTTCGATTTTGCCCGTTTTGCTTTCCAAGTAGAACTGCACGCCGTCGGCTTCCAGCGCGCCGCGCACCAGAGCCAATCCTTCCGGGTCGCGCAGCCCGCCGATGGTTGGCGCGAGGTCAAATACGCTTACCTCGCTGCCAAAGCGGACAAACGCCTGGGCCATCTCCGCCCCAATCGGCCCCGCGCCGATAATCGCCAGGCGGCGGGGCAGTTCGGTTAGCTCAAAGACGCCTTCGTTGGTGATGTAGCCAGTGTCGGCCAGCCCCGGAATGGGAATCGTGGCAGCGCGAGAGCCAGTGGCGATGACTGCTTTGCTGAACTCGATGGTACGGCCGTCTACCTCAAACATATTCTTCCCCGTAAACTGCCCATCCCCCAGGTACAAATCAATCCCCAGGTCACGAAAGCGGGTCGCCGCGTCGTGGTAGCTAATTTCTGAGCGAATCTGGCGCATTCGCTGCATGACGGCGGCAAAATCTACCGTCACCTCGCCGCCCACATGCACACCCAGCTCAGCCGCCCGGCGAATATCGCCCACCGCCTTGGCGGAGCGCAAAATTGTTTTGGAGGGCACGCAACCCGCGTTGAGGCAGTCGCCACCGAGCAAATGCTTTTCCACGAGGGCCACTTTTGCGCCCAGGCCACGTGCCCCCACTGCGGCCACCAGCCCCGCCGATCCCCCGCCGATCACGAGGAGATTGTAACGGCCGTCTGGCGTCGGGTTCTGCCAATCGGCAGGATGGGCGTTTTTCACGAGAACTTCGTTGTATTCATCAAAAGGTGCAACTTTAATTTCAGCTACCATCTGTCAAACTCCTAATTTGGATAGGACTTACGCGTTCACCGGAACCAGACTACAAAAGTCTCTGAGCAAATGTTGTTATTACCAGAGAACAAGACTTTTGTAGTCTACATTGCGTAAGTCCAGTTGGAGTAAAAAGTGATAAGTGAAAAGTAAAAAGTGGCTCACTTATCACTTTTCACTTTTTACTGTTCACTTCCGCTCGCTTCGCGGCGTTTGATAAAGCGGGAGAGGCCAATGCTGACCAAAATGAGCCCAATCGAGAAAATCAGCGTCAGCGGATTCACCTGCAAATCGCCTGCGACCAACTCATCTAGCGTGCCAAAGGAGCCAGCCAGCAGCACAAAAGAGATGGTGCCGGGAATGGAGCCAATAGCGGTGGCCAAAATAAACGGCTGCCAGCGAATCTTGAGAAAGCCAGCGGCGTAGTTGACCAAATCGTAGGGCAAGAAGAGCAGGCGCATGATGAGCACCGTCTCAAAACTGTTTTGGCGCATGCGTTGGGTATATTTTTGGATAACGGTCGTCTCTTCTTCACTATCCAGAATGCCCTGGCCGAAGTAGCGGCCCACCGTGTACGCCACCAGCGCGGAGGCGTTGCTGCCGATGATCGTCCACAAAATGCCAATCGGCCCAAACAAAAATCCGCCAAGGAGGGTGAGAATAGTAGCGGGGAAGAAGAGCAACGGCCGTAACGCATAAATCACCATGTAAAACACCGGCCCCAGCAAGCTGGCCGTCAGCAAGTTGACCAGCAACTGCAAACTGTCGGCCAGGGTGAGATTGTTGGCATTGGCATAAAGATAGTAGCCACCCACCAAAACGCCCCAGAAAAGCAAAGCCAGCAGCTTGGTGCCGTGCTGTTGCCAAAATGAATTCTGTTTTACTGCCATACCGTGTGCTTCTCCAGCTAAATTTTCGCTCATAAACGGCCGTCTCCTTGAATCGGGGTAACTGTCCATGACAGAGACCGGGTGACCGTATAGAATCTTACAAAGCAAAGATTACGAAAGTCTAACAATCTGGCAGCAATGCAGACCCTAAGGGTTTTTTTGCAAACATCAACGCCTACAAATGTGCAAACCCTTAGGGTCTTGCCTGACACACTACCTGGAGAAACTGAAATAATGACAACTGAGATTAAAAACGGCCGTTCCCGCACCTACACCTGGCAAGACCCCACCCCCACCGCCAATGCCGCCCGCCAAAAAAGTGGCGCAGCGCTGTTTGCCGCCATGCTCAACGGCAGCCTGCCTGCGCCTCCCATCGCCGATACGCTCGATTTTACGTTGGCAGAAGCTGGGGAAGGAACGGCCGTTTTCACCATCAACTGCTCTGAATTCCACTACAACCCAATTGGCTCCGTGCACGGCGGGGTGATTGCCACGCTGTTGGATTCGGCGATGAGCTGTGCCGTACACACCCGGCTGCCCGCAGGCCATGCCTACACCACCGTGGAGATGAAAGTCAACTTTGTCCGCCCCATCCTGGCCGACACTGGCCCGCTGCGCTGCATCGGCAGCGTCATCCACGGCGGCCGCCGCATCGCCACCGCCGAAGGCAAACTCGTAGACGCCGAGGGCAAGCTCTACGCCCACGGCACCACCACCTGCCTCATCTTTTCGGTATAAAAAAGCCACAGAGGTCACAGAGGTATGAGAGAAAAGGCGCCTCCTCAAAAGCCTCTGTGTGCTCTGTGGCAAAAACTTATTTTGCTGTTTGCAAAATGTGGATGGATTCGAGGGCCAATTGGCGCAAATCTTCGTCGGGGTTCAGGCTGAGGAGCATTTCGTAGTCGGCGATAGCAGCAGGGTAATCGCCCATTTGGGTGTAAGCCGAAGCGCGGTAGAGGTAAATGGAGGGGAACGTGGTCGGGTGCATTTCTATCACTCGGTCAAAATCGGCAACGGCCGTTTCTAATTCCCCTAACGCCAGCCACGCCTCCCCCCGCGCCCACACCGCCTGAGCAAACTGCTCATCCAGCGCGATGGCCCGATCAAAAGCCGCAATCGCCTCTTCAAACTGACCTGCATCCAGGTAATCCACCCCCTGCTGATATGCATCCACCGCTCGCCCCGGAAACAGCTGTCGCCAGCCAAACCCCAGCAGCAACCCGACCACCACAATTAAGGCCCAACGCACAAACCCCCGCGCCGAGGCGGCTACAAACGGCCGTTTCTGCATCAACGTCGGCTGCAATGCAGGGGGCAGCTTATCCACCGGAGCCACCTCGCCAGCAGCTGCCCAAATTTCATCCAGCAGGCGCGTTTCAAACGGCACCGCGCCCAAATCTACGGATTGTTGCAGGAGGCGTTTGCTTTGCAGAACGGCCGTCTTCGCCAACGCCAACTCTCCCGCCAACAACAGCAACTGCGCCCGCACCCGCAGCAAAATCTGCTCCACCTCCAGCGCCAGCGCGTTGTATTGCTCTGGTTTGATAAGCTGGAGCCACGCCTGCGCCTTGCCCAAATCCCGCTCATATCGCGCCACCAAATAAGCTGCGCTGGCAAAAATCACGGCCGATCGCTGGCCGGGCGGCTGATTTTGCAGCAGCGCCAACGTTTTATCCAGAAAAACGGCCGCTTCCGCTACATCACCCCGATCCAACGCCTGTTCATGCGCCACATAATGCCCTACCAGCGCCTGGCTGCTATCCGGCGGCGCGGCCAGCGTGGTTGCCAAAAACGTCGCATCCATCGCCGCAGGCGGCACGCCGCGCAGCGACGCCTCTACCAAATTGGTGAGCGCCAACTGCTGTTGCAGCGCCGCCCCACCCCGCCACAGCTGCAAAATGCGGGCCATATCGGTGTGAATATTGCCAATTTTTTGGGGAACGGCCGTTGCTGGCAACAGCATCACCGCCGAAAGCAGCAGCCAAAGCAACAACAGCCCCCACCCATAGCCAATCGCCTGCGCCCGCAGCGCAAAATTTAGCCCCACAATTAGCAGCAATTGCAGCAACGTCGCTACTGGGCCACCCGCCAATATCACCATTCGCTGCCGCCGAAAATCGCCAAATTCCGTAGGCACCAGCAACGCCCGCCCCTGCCACTGCACCAGATTCGTGTTGATCAAACTCATCCGCAAACCGCCCGCTTCACGGGCAATACGCAGCGGCCCAAAGGTGACAAACACAAAGCGAAAACCAACCAGCCAGCCAGCCAACAAATGCCCCAGCTCGTGCCAGGTAACAGAAACAAACAAGGCCAGGGGAAACAGTAAAAAAGTGCTGAGGATGAGAACGGCCGTTGACGGCACAAAAAAGTCTGGGCGGGGCGCACGCAAAACCAGCGGTAGCAGCAAAACCATACAGCTAATCATGATCACACTGCCCAACAACCGCTGCCACCACTGCGATTTCCGCTGCTGCGGTGTTGGCACATCCCCAAACTGCTCTGGCAAACTTTGCAAATTCATACCGCAGAAGTATAGCCAGCCAAAAGATTGCGACAATATTCCTTGCAAAAATAGAACATAGGAGCTAAAATTCGCTCCTCGACAACAGCTTTTAGTCCAAAAAGGTGGCTTTTATGAATGGTTTCCAGCCCCAACTTGCGCTCCTCAAAATTCCTGTTTCTGATATTGAACAATCGGTAGCCTACTACCGAGATGTAGTTGGCCTGCCAGAATCATTTAGCGTGCCGGCGTACGGTTGGGCGCAACTACAGCTTGGCGACCTGCCCTTTTGCCTGTACAACCCGGCCAAAGGCGGCGGTGGTGGTACCCCCGGCACCTGCGACACCATTCATCTGGCCGTCGCAGACATCGAGGCCAGCTATGAAACACTCGCCACACGCGGGGCTACCATTCCCGGCGGTCTGGAATCCAGCGCCGACGGCATCTCTTTCTTCGACCTGCATGATCCCGACGGCAATATGATCAAAGTGGTCCAACGCAAAGCATAAAAAACAGCAGATTACGCAGATTGACCAGATTTTTCTCTCTTTTCTCTGTGATCTCTGTGGCAAATTTGTTATCGAAGGAGAGTCTCATGAGCGAACCCCGTGTTGGCATTTATTTGATAGTGGAATTTGAGTGGCCACGGCCGTTTTCCCAGGAAGTGGCCCAGAATGCACGAAAGCTGCACGACTTATTGCAGGAAACAGAATGGATCACGGAAGTGGTAGCCGCCAGCGGTGGCTTGGGCGATGGTCCGCCTTCTGTTTGGATTTTTTGGCTGCGCAACTACGCCGCCCTGGACCGCCTGTTCCACGACCACGACGACCCGGTGACCCACGCGTACAACGCTTTTTTTAGCCAAATGCCACTGGTCAAAGACAAAATCCGCGAGCAGGTGGATTTTGGGTAGCTTTAATAAACTTGACAGGTCTGCCTATCAATGCAGGTTGAATTACTGAGAGACCTGTCATGTCTCCAACGCACTGGTGAGGAAATTGCAACATGGACATTGATTTAGAATTAGACGCTTGTTTGAGTCGCACCACTATTGATGCAGCGGCGGCAGGGCTGCATTTGCTCGATTTTATCACGGGGCTGAACCGGGGCATCACCTGGTCCTTGCATCGAGGACGGATTGATTTTGCGGCGGAACGGCCGTTCTGCACCCTGCGCCCTGCTAAAAACCACATCAGCTGCCAATTGCCTGGCTTGAGAACGGCCGTACGCCTCACCAGCCTCTACGACATAGACACCAGCCTGCAAAACCAAATCCGGCAAGCCTACCAACACGCCCAGCGCCATTAAAAATTACCCCCAAGCACGCAAAGGCGTGAAGACTCACGCAATGAGCTTTGCCCTTTGCGTGAAATTCATCACCAACTTGCCACTTCCGCCAAATCTGCGGTAATCTGCGGATAAAATCTTCATTTCAAGAGGTGCAGCATGTCTCAAACTGAACTTTATGACGCCGTTCGCGCGCTGGGCCAGGCCAGTTGCGCTTTTTCCGATGTAGATGTTAGCCAACCATTTTTCTGGCGCAAACACGGTGAGGGCGTCCGCTTGGCGCTCATCGGCACGCACCATGAACTGCAAGATTTGGCCGCCACGCTCGCCGCCCAGCGCAGCCAATCTGGCTCACCACATACGCTCGTGCAGCAGGTGCTGGGCCAATACCACACGGCTTACCGGGAGCTGCAAGCCACATTTCTCGGCATCACCGAGGAACAGTTTAAGCAAGAACCAGCGGCTGGCGAATGGCCTCTACGCGTCATTCTGGGGCACATCATGGATGCCGAACGCGCCTTTTTTAGCCTGATAATTTCGGGGCTGGAACAAGAGCAGGCGGGGGCTGAACGGCCGTTTACCTTCCCAGATGGCGCGGTCGAACGAATCAACGGCAGTGAGGACGAGTTTTATGACCTCATAGACAACCAGCCGCTGGCCAACATCCTGACCCATTACGACCAGTTTCACCAGCGCGTCCTCAGCGAGCTGGCCCATTTGACCGATGGGCAAATTCTGGGGCCGTCGCCCGTCTGGTGGGAAGAGGAAGAATATTCGCGGCAGTATCGGCTGCACCGCTTTGAGGCCCACATGCGCCAGCATCACCTTCAAATTGAGAAAGTGTTGCCGCTGCTTAGTCGCCCCACCACTGAAGCGCACAATTTGCTCCGGCTGGTTTATCGTGGTTTGGCGGCTGTGGAAAACTGCCTGATCGGCGCACCAGATTTGGACGCAGAGCCGTTGGTCTCGCTGGCCCAAACGATTAGCGAACGCACAACGGACGTTCAGCAAATCGTAGCGAACTGTCGCAAATTGGAAACGGCCGTTAACCAAAACGACCTCTCCACCGTGCAGCAAATCATCAACGATCACCCCGCCCTGGCCGACGCTCTGGGGCAAAACGGCCTACCGTTGCTGATGAACGCGATCTACCAACGGAAGACGGCCGTTGTGGAAGCCATACAATCTGTCATTACCGAACTGGATGTTTTTGCCGCCGCTGCTCTGGGCCATCTGGAACGACTACAAACGCTGGCCAAAGCATGGCCGGGCTACCTGAACCAGTTTGCCAAAGATGGCTTCACGCCGCTCCAATTGGCCTGCTACTTCAACCAGGAAGCCGCTGCACTTTGGCTCATTCAGCAGGGCGCGGATGTGAACGCCATCGCCAAGAACCAGATGAAAATCGCCCCAATCCATGCAACCGCCACCCATGGCAACCTCGCCATCTTACGCGCCTTACTAGAAAACGGGGCGGAGGTGAATGCGGCGCAAGAGGGTGGTTTTACGGCCGTTCATCAAGCCGCTCACCTCAACAACATACCGATGGCCCAACTGCTGCTGGAATTTGGGGCAGATCCGCACCAGCCAGACGCCAAGGGGCAAACTGCTTTGCAATTGGCGCAGGCTGAGGGACATGCTGCGGTAACGGCCGTATTGGACGCATAAAAAAAGGTCTGGCATCAAGCCAGACCTTCCTGTTTTTGATTCAGCCAATCAAGCCAATAACGATGTGTCACCTTCGTAGGGTTCTACATCCGTTGCTTCTGGCCCTTTGCGTGTCTCTTCCACATCATACAAAATCCATTGTCCTTCCTGAATATTGCTGATATCTTCAGCTGTGTTCGATTTGTGGAAGAAGATTTCCTCGCCGCCGCCCCGCATAATAAAGCCATACCCTTTTTGGTTGTTGTACCATTTCATACGGCCGATGTATTTACCACTCATCGGATCAATCTGAATAGTATCTGGCATGGGATATTCTTCGCCACTGGTCTCTGGCTCAGACTGTTTTTCAGGGGCGCTCTCTCTTTGGGGACGCGGCGCTGGTGTGGATGGCGACATATCTAATTCGGCTAATGAAGATGGCTCAATCGGCAATCCTGCTTGCTCTAATGCACGCTGCATCTCAACCGTAAATACAAACTGGTTGCCGTCTTCATCTGTTGCCCATTGATCCTTGTAATTCATTGTAAAAATCTCCGTTGGCCTTGTGGATGCACACCCTGTTTAAGAACTGCCCAATTATGCGGTGTGCAAATTTTAGTCTCAAATTGACGCCCGGTCAGTAGTCTGGCAGTTCGTCTAAATAAACGCCAATCTTCATTATAGTATAAATTCTATTTTTTTCTCTTTTTCTTGCCATTAGGCTCGTCAATGAGGGAAAGTTGCTGCGGAACGGCCGTTTCCACCTCGTCCTCTATCTCTGGCCGACTCACCATCCGCAGTGCGCCCGTAATGCGATTGCGCTGCCCCACCGTCATCACCGAGCGGGGCTTCACCGCACGGCCACCAATGTAACTTTCCTTCAGCTTCAGCTTTTTGGTAGAGCCAATACCCGTAGTAATCAAAATTTGCGTATTCTCATCGCCAATAACTGCGGCCACCACCTCAGCGGCATCTTTGGGCAGGTTCATGTTGCGCACACCCTGGCCGTGCCGCCCCTGAGTTGGATATTCGCTCATGGCCGTGGCTTTGGCCATGCCATTGTCCGTAATACTCCATAGATACCCATCGGACATTACTACAGACATAGCAATGACGCCGTCCGCCTCGTTGGCCAGTTTGATGCCGTACACCCCACCCGCTGGCAAGCCAGACGGCCGTACATCATCTTCACTAAACCGAATTGCCTGACCGGCCGCCGTCGCCAGCAGCACTTCCTGCTCACCGTTGGTCAGCTCCGCCCAGCCCAGCGCATCATCGTCCGGCACGTTCATCACCACAAACGGCGATGAGGTGATGCCCGGCAAATCTTCCACGCGAATGCGCTTGACCACGCCTGCCAAAGTGGTCAGGAAAACGTAGCCAGCAGCATTCACCGGCAGCACCTGTGCCGCAGCCAGATGGTCGCGGCGGGTCAGCCCGGTCAGATCGGCCCAATGGGTGCCTTTGCCCAGCTCCACAGCCTGCGGCAATTGGTAAACGGGGAGGCTCACGGAACGGCCGTCCGCAGCAAACAAATACAAAACATCCTGTGTATTGGCTTCCAACAGGGCAAACGGCTGCTCCGCTGGCTTCAATGGAATGCGCACCATCTCCGGCGATGTGGATCGCGCCAGTGTCCCTTTCTCGCCAATCATCACCCAAACCTGCTCATCCGGCAGCAAATCCGTCGCCGAAAGCACCGTTTTCACGTCGCCGCTATCAATAATCTGCGTGCGGCGCACATCCTGGTACTTTTCCTTCACCGCCAGGAGTTCTTCCTTAATCAGTTCCCGCATCAGCGACGGTTTAGAAAGTAACTTTTCCAGATACTTAATCAAATTCAGTAGCTCTTTGTGCTCTTCCTGAATCTTTTTCCGTTCTAACGCTGCCAGCCGCCGCAATTGCATATCCAAAATCGCCTGCGCCTGCACGTCAGTCAACTTAAACTGCTTAATCAAATTTGCCTTTGCCGTCTCCACCGTGCGCGAGCGGCGAATCAAATCAATCACCGCGTCCAGATTATCCAGGGCGATGAGCAGTCCTTCCAAAATGTGCGCCCGGTTCCGCGCCTTCTCCAAATCATACTCAGACCGCCGCCGCACAATCTCCTGCCGATGATCCAGATACACCCGCAACGCCTGCTTCAGCGTTAGCACACGCGGCTCCCCGTTCACCAAGGCCAACAACGAGATGCTAAACGTACTCTGCATTGGCGTCAGCCGGAACAGATCGGCCAGCACATCTTCTGGCTCCACGTTGCGCGTCGTTTCTAAAATAATGCGCATTCCATTCCGGTCAGACTCATCGCGCAGATCTGTGAGTCCTTCAATCTTGCCGTCCCGGTGCAAATCGGCAATGCGCCCCAGCAAGTTGGTCTTATTGGCCTGGTACGGCAGTTCCGTAATGACAATGCGAGATTTGTTGCGGCTCATTTCCTCAACATGCGCCTTGGCCCGCACTGTTACCCGGCCTCGCCCGGTGGCGTAAGCACTGGCAATGGCATCTGTCTCTACCCCGCCCTTTTCGCGGTAGCGGAACACCAAACCGCCCGTAGGAAAATCTGGCCCCTTGATAAACTGCATCAAATCTTGCAATGAAATATCTGCCAGCTTATCCCACTGATCCAGCATAAAGGTGAGCGCGTCCACCACTTCCCCCAAATTGTGTGGCGGAATGCTGGTAGCCATACCCACGGCAATGCCAGAAGCGCCATTGACCAACAAATTGGGAATGGTAGCTGGCAATACAGATGGTTCTGTCAGGGAATCGTCGAAGTTGCTGGTAAACTCAACCGTGTTTTTGCCAATGTCCTCCAGCATGTCATAACCCATGTTGGAGAGGCGGGCTTCGGTGTAGCGCATGGCGGCGGCGGCATCGCCATCAATTGAGCCAAAGTTGCCCTGCCCTTCTACCAGGGTGTAGCGCATGGAAAAATCTTGCGCCAGGCGCACCATGGCGTCATATACTGCCTGGTCGCTGTGGGGATGGTATTTACCGAGCACTTCACCCACCACACGAGCAGATTTTTTGAAGGAAGAATTCGGCCGTAAGCCCATGTCGTACATGGCGTACAAAATGCGCCGCTGCACGGGCTTGAGGCCATCCCGCGCATCCGGCAGCGCCCGCGACACAATCACGCTCATCGCGTAGCTCAGGTACGATTCGCGCACCTCGGAATCAATGTTTACTTGTTTTACCAGACCAATTTCCATGTTGTATCCGCTTCGTCGTCGAAAGACCTGTCAGGTTTTTTAGTAGTCTTGCTAAGAGAAGGTAGTTCCAAAACCCGGCAGGTCTAATTTTTGAAATATTTGTTCTAATTTTGCTGGCTAAATATAGGCAATTTGCCGCTACCTGTCAAACAAAAAGGGCGCTTGTGGCCGCGCCCCTTTTGCCAAAGTTATTTTCCTGCGTTCAGACTATTCGTCAAGGTTTTCGATGTAGATGTTGCCATTTTCCACTTTGAGTTTGTACGTGGGAATCGGTGCCGTGGCGGGCAAGGCCAACACAACACCTGTCCGCACATCGAAGCAAGCCCCATGCCGGGGGCAGGCGATACTGTGACCTTGCAAAGGCCCATCTGCCAATGGCCCATCATCGTGGGAACACAAATCAGCAATGCAGTAAAACTCGCCATCTACATTCAGGATCATGACGGTTTCGTAATCAAAATCGTGGAATTTTCTTTCGCCTGGGGGAATTTCTTCTACCCGGGCAACTTTTATAAACTCAGTCAACGATGACTCCTTGTGCTATTTTTTGAGGCCTAGTCGCCTGGCCATCACGTTGTCTAGCATTCTAGCGGGTAGGTAGCGGGGCAGCAACCAGCCAGAAAAACGATTGCGGGCAATGGCATAGCGTACTTTGGGCTTTTCTTGGGTGAGCGCTTTGTAAATGATCTCGCTTACTTTTTCTACGGGAATGCCGGTTTGACCCTGGCCAACGAAGACTTTCTTCATTCCTTCGATTATGTCCTGGTAGGGGGTTTGTTGGTAGGGCGCTGTATCCAATTCTTGGGCTTTGTCCCAAATGGGCGTTTTTACGGAGCCGGGGCCAATGACGATGACGTCAATGCCAAAAATGAGCAGTTCGCGCCGCAGCGCATCGGAAATCGCTTCCAGGGCGTGCTTGGAGGCGGCGTACGGCCCCATAAACGGGTACACCACCTTGCCGCTGACGGAGCTGATGTTGATGATGCGCCCCGGCGGGTGTGGTGCGTTGGGCACCGCGCCCAGCAGCGGCAGAAACTTTTGGGTCACGTTAAGCTGCCCCAGCAGATTCACTTCCATTTGCCAGCGGATTTCGTCCAAAGGCAAGTGCATAAGCGGCCCGGCAACGGCGATGCCAGCGTTGTTGACCAGCCCGGCGAGGCCGTTGTTGCCAATTTTGGTGGAGACTTGGGTAACGGCCGTTTCCACTCTACCCTCATCCGTCACATCAAACAGCAACGGGGTGAACTGCTCGCCTAACTCCGCTCGCACCCGATCGGCATCCGCCTGCTTGCGCACGCTGCCAAACACATGGTAGCCCCGCGCAATGAGATAGCGAGCGGCATCATAACCAATCCCTGTTGAAGCGCCGGTAATGACGACGTATTTCATAATTGTGCCTTCGTAGAGACGTTGCAATGCAACGTCTTTACAACCTTTTGGTTAGCCAATAACCAATCCCCGTCACCACAATGCCCAACAACAACGCGCCGCCGCTCATGATGACGCCAATGTCAAACCAGAACTGCTCCGGGAAGAGGCGAATGAGCGAATCGGTGTAGCGGAAGGTCCAGGTGCCAGGGGGGAACAGCAGCTCGTGGAACTGCACAAAAAAGATGCTCCAGCCCACGCCGATGAACAGGGCAATCGCCGCCAAAATGATGACGGTGGCCCAACCGCCCTGGTAAATGGCGCGAAAGCCCACCGGACGCAGCGCCGGTTGGCTGAGCAAGTAGCCCAGACCAAGGAAGATGAGAACGGCCGTAATCCACCAAATCGTGCGTATGGCATCCGTCAAATTCTTCACGTCCACCATGTGGCTGATCTCGGCTTCGTTGTACAGCGGCTGGTCGGAATTGGGCAGGCGCAAATCCTCCAGCAGGTAAATCACCTCGGCCGAGGGTTCCGGACGCTGCAAATAATCCAGCGTGGCGTGAGCATATTCCAGCCGCTCCTCCGGCGTAAAACCGTACTGATCCGGCGCAATGCGCTGATACTCAAAGGCCGGGTAATCCCAGGCAATCACCGCGCGAATCATGCCTAGCCCCAGAAAAAAAGGCATGGCGATGATGATGACCCATTTGATGATGTTCAAGACTGTTTTGTTTTCCAACTTCCTTCTTCCTTTTTTCGGTTATCGGTAATCGGTGATCCGTAATCGGTAAGAGCGAGCATTCACCGATTACGGAATACCGATTACCGCTTACGGTCTACTGCACGCCAGGCAAGCCGCCCACACCTTCTTGCAGCAAATAGCGCAACACCAAGCTGTCGATGATGGTTTCCACCGGGGCGCGTTCGTCGGTGAAGATGATGTCGCTGGCGGTGGCGGGGACCTGGTTGGAGACGGCCGTTTCCACCGCCGCCCGTAACAACGGATCAACCGATTCACCCAATTGCGCCAAATTTTGCTGCATGTTTTGTGACGTGGTCGGCTGCATTGTGGCCACCAAAATGGTGTTCAGCGACCCAGGCACGTCAATGGCGTGGACTGTAGGGTAGACGGTTTGCAGCGTGGCCGTCATCGCCTCGATCAGGCTGCGATCTTCGGGGGCGCGGCCCACGTTCATCGCCACCACGCCGGTTTCGGTCAGGTGGTTACGCACTTCTTCAAAAAATTCTTGCGTGGTGAGGTGCCAGGGGATGTACGGCACCTTGTAGGCGTCGATGGTGATGACGTCGTAACGGTGGGTGAGCTGGTTGAGTTCGTAACGGCCGTCGCCCACAATCAAGTTAATGTTCGGGTCGGTCAGCGCAAAATAATCAATGCCCGCCTGCACAATTGCGCCGTCCAGCTCAATGCCGTCAATGGGAATCGGGCCAAAAACGCGGGTGTACTGCTTGGGAATCGTGCCCGCTGCCAGCCCAATCACCGCCAACCGATTAATTTGAACCGGTGGCGCATTAAAGTACGGCGCGGCCAGCATGATGCTCCACACCGACACACGCGGCACGGCCCCGCCATCGCAGTAAAAGGAGTGGTACGCCTGCCCTTCGTTCAGCAGCAGGTAATTGCAGTCGCCCTGCCGCACCACCTGGATGTAGTTGTAAGCCGATTCAGTCTCGAAGATTTGGCCATCATATGCCTTGATGCCACCGGAAGTCCAGGCAAAAGCCACGGGCAGCAGCACGATGGGCAGCAGCAGGGCCGCAATCCGGCTACGGGAACCGGTTAGCCACAGACCACCTAATCCAACCAACAGCAAAATTCCGCCAAACAGCAGCGCCGTCAGCCGGGAGCCAGCCAGGGGGATGACCAGCAGCACGGGCAGGTAAGTTCCCAGCAGGCTGCCCCAGGTGGAGATGGCGTAAATACGGCCGCTTATCCGCCCCGCCTCGTCCACATTTTGCACCGCCAGCCGGATGGCAAAGGGGGAAATGCAGCCCAGCAGGGTAATCGGCACGGCCAGGGCGATGACGACGCCCACCAGAGAGCTGGCGATGGCCCCCACATTCACGGCGGCCATGGCCGAAGCGGCCGTTTTCAACAGCACACTGGTCAACAGGAGGAAAAAGACGCCGCTAAACCCGGCCCAGGCGACGAGGGCATAGAAGGTTTGGGGATACGGCCGTTTATCAGCCAGCCGTCCGCCCACAAAATACCCGACCGTCAAAAAGAGCAGCACCAGGCCAATGACGTTGGCCCAAACAATGTTGGAGGTGCCGTAAACGGTTTGCAGCATTCGGCTGGTGGTAAATTCGATGGCCAGGGTGCTCATCCCCGCCACAAAAACCGTCATGAACAGATAATTTCGATTCTTCACGCAAATAGTGTGGGTAGGAGCAGGTCTGAGACCTGCCCTTACGACGTTGTCCTTTTTTTGAGTTGGTTTGGATTATAGCGGCATGACGGGATTGGCGCAGGTGGTTTACGGCCGTTACCCACGTAAAACTAACCCACCCACCCTTGTCATGCTGAGGTCCTCCGAAGCATCCCAATCAAGCAAGGGTAGAAACCACACTTCAACAAGAGTTTGCCCATGTGAGCTGGGCAGGATTCTTCGTTTCACTCAGAATGACGGGTGGAGCTTGTTGGTTATTCCGAGGGAATAGTGAAGAGGGATTGCAGTTCAACGGCCGTTTTCCGCGCCACGTTCTCAAAAATGATCGTCAGCGGCTGGTCGTAGACAATGAAACTCTCATCGGCACGACCCCCATTCAGGCCCGGTTGCGCCTCTAAATACGATTGAACCAGCGGTGGCGGCGTCAAATTGGGCCAGCCAAACGTGTCGGGACGCAGCTGCCAGCCAAAAATCATCGGGGAGCGGCCAACGACGTAAACCGGCTCATACCCCAGCGCGCCAGAAAAAAGCAGTTCGTGGTACTGGCTGGAGATCGGATACGGCTCTGGCAGGCGGGGCACGGTGCCGTAGACGCGATTGGTCAAAATGGTCACGTAATCAGCTTCGGCCAGCAGCGCCAGATTGGCGACCAGCTTGTCGGCATCGTCCCGGCTATCTGCGCCAGTGAGCCAGGTGAGTTCCGCGTTGGGATATTCGGAGCGGCGGCGGATTTCGCCATCCACAGGCATTGTGCTGGGCAAGGAATCGTCCCACTGCTCGCTAAGGATGAGCGCGCCCGGTTCCACGTTGCGAAAGATCCACTCAGAGGCAGCCACCCAGGGATGCGGCTGCGCGTAAATGTTGCTAAAGCTGATGGCGTAGAGGGTGGTGAATGCGAGTACGGCCGTTCCCACGCCCCACTTCAACCATTTTGATCGCCAGCTACACAGCCACGCCGCCGCCCACAGCATTAAAAATGGCGTCAACGGCTGCCAATAGCGCATGAACTTCACAAAAAAGCCGCCAGAGGTGATGACAAGCGGCACCGTCCACGCCAATAAAAGGAGATTGGAAATTGGAGATTGGAGATTTGATGCTTTCAATCTCCAATCACGCGGATTTAGCCTGCCAATCTCTAACCTCCTAATTGTCTGCCAAATCGCCCAGCCAAACCCGCCAAACGCCAGCAGACCTAGCAACCAGCCCATGCCCCAGCGCAATTGCATCTCGATGAAGTAAAGGTAGGGCAGCGTGTCGCTGTACTGCCTCGTGAACGGGATGTTGCCGCGGCCCTGAACCATGCTGTTTTGCGTAGCGATGTTTTCTACATAACACGATCCCCAATCCAGGGCAGGCACTGAAATGGGCCCGATTTGCATCGCGGGAGTAATCACCTCGCAGCCAAAATCGAGCACGGCAAAGGGATTGGTGATGAAAAAGGTGAGGGCGGCGGTGAAAACGGCCGTTCCCAGCCAAAAATCCCAGCGTTTACCGATCCACCATGCTGCCAACATCAGCGGCAGCACTAGCAAAATCGCCGAAAACTTGGAGCCAACGGCCAGGCCGATGCAGACAGAAGCCAGTAACCAGTAACCAGTTATCGGTGAGCGGTAATCGGTATTCGGTTTTTCTCTTTTTTCTCTGTGTTCTCTGTGGCCAACCGCTTTTATTAAAAATAGCAGGGCGGCGACGGTGAAAAAGGTTTGGTACGGGTCGGAGATGAAGAAGTGGGCTAACTGGATGTGCATGACGTTGACGGCCAGAAAGGCCGCCGCCAGCAGACCCACCTGTGGCGAAAAAAGCTGCCGCCCCAGCAGAAAAACCAGCCAGACGGTGCCCAGATCGAATAAGGCGGTGAGTGCGCGGGAAACGGCCGTTAAATGCCGAAACTCCACCAAACCAGCCTGGTTCAAAATATCGCGAGTAAAGAGCCAATCATCGGGGAAAAGCGGGGCCAGGCTGGGACCAATCCGCTCCATAAACCGCGTGGCCAGCACGCCCAGGTAAAGCGGCACGTGGCCGTAGGCAAAATCGCGCGGCTGGTCTTGCGGCACCTCAATGCCATCGCTGGCGGCAGCAGGCGGCCACTGAAATGGATTAAAGCTGGATTCGGTAGGGGAAAAAGCGGTTTGCCAATCGGTGGGCCACTCGATGGTGGTGGCCACCCAGGTGATGTACCGCTCGTCGGGGTGGTAATGGTGGTAATCGTCCCAATCAATGCCAGTGAAGCGAAAAACGGCCGTAACCAGCAAAATGAGACCCAAGCAAAGACGTTCCTGCCACTTTTTCATGGGCAAATTGTATCTTGGCGGCAAAGGCAGGGCGAATCTATTTGGCGCGCCACAATAAAAAAGGGCTGGCGCTAAGCCAACCCTTTTGTTTCAAAATAACGCATCTGGACGAATTAATCTTCGTCTTCGTCGCCTCTACCTCTATCGATGATTTCTACAGAATCGGCGGTCATACCGTAATCGCCATCTTCTTCATCAGCAGTGTCTAGACGGGCATACTCAAAGCGGGCAACGGCCGTTTCCGGGTCCGTCAAAATGGTGATACCAGCGGGCGCAACCAGATCGCCCACGTACAGCGGCTCATCCGCAGAAGCCATCTGGCTGGCGTCTACTTCAATTTCAGCCACCAAATCGTCTGGCAACGCTTCAATTTCCACACTGGTCAATGAAAGTACGTCTGAACCCAGACCATCTGCCATCATCTTGGACTCACCAACCAGCACCAGTGAAGCCTCAGCGGTGATCTTAACCATCAGGTCCACTTCCTGGAAATCCACATGAATCAAATCACCACGGGTGAAATGCTGTTGAATTTCACGCGCCAACACGGTGCGGGTATCCTGGCCGATGGAAATATTAATCAAGTTGGTGGTACCAGCCCGACGCAAAACGCGACGCAGCATTTTGTTTTCCAACTGAATCGTGACCGGATCATTCAGACCATAAATCACGGCGGGAATCATCCCTTCACGACGTAACTGTTTTACTTTTTTGCCAACAACCGCACGCGGTTCGGCTGCGATAGCCAATCTATCTTCAGACATGTTTCTAAACCTCGGTTTGTAATTTCCTCAAATGCGAGGGAGCTTAATTCTTGTGGTAATTATTCAGCAAAAAGCCTGCGAGCGCTGACGCCCCAGGCTAGACTGGGAAGTATAGCATCTAATCTTCAATCGTCAATCAAAATCGTCGTGTTTTTAGTTGCCAATTCACATTAAGAAATGCCGTCCAGAATAAACCCGCCGCCAGGAAAATGGCACCTCCCGCCTGTGGCGAGTTTGCCCACAACCATTCTGCGCCAGTTGAATCAAAACGGAAAGCCATGAAAAGCAAAGTTGTTCCCACGGCTAGTGCCAAAAACAACTTTTGCTGAAACAGCAACACTTTGGTTTTTTCAAAGGCGATAAGTTCCTGCTCTTTGGCTACCGAAATGGGAACTTCTATATTCCATTCTTCATGCTTGGATTGTTCTACCAATTTTGCCAGGGTTGGATCGTTAACCAGGAATTGCTCAACCAGGTCTCGTGTATCTTTGCTTGCTTCGTCTGCCAGGTAGCCAGGCAGTAAATCCAGAATGACATCTCGTGTAACTTTCATTTTTCAGGTACCTCCCAGGCTGTGCGAACGGCCGTTAACTTCAGTCTGGCCCGATGCACTTTTACCTTAGCAGCCGACAATGAAATGCTCAGCACACGGGCAATTTCGGCATAGGGCATTTCATAGTGGGCACGTAAAATCAATGCCGTCCGATCACTTTCGGGCAATGTTTGGAGCAGCTGCACCATTTTTTCCCAATCCTCCTGCTGCTCAACCGCTTCAGATGGCCGGTGCATGGCTACGATTTGGGCGGCCTGTTCCAGGCTCACCTCTCGCTTTTGCTGGCGTCGTTGCTGCAAAAACAGATTGCGGGCAATGGTAAACAGATACGCTTTCACTGTTTCCGTGCGAATTTTGCTGTGCCCAGCCCAGGCACGCACAAACGTCTCTGAGGTAATGTCATCTGCCTCAGCTGGGTTGCCTGACAGCCAGAGAGCAAAGCGGTAGACGTCTGGCGCATATCGCACGTATAAATCGTGAAAACTATCCTGGTTCATGTTGGCTACTCTATAAATAATATTCGGTCGCAGGCAAAAAGTTACAAAAAGGATAAGATTGACGATAGTGGCTGGTTGCTAATTATAGCGGCTGGTCGTTTTCCTAAACCAGCCACTAATCACCAGCCACTAAGCAAATCACAGAAAGTATTTTGAAAAACCAAGGGCGATTTCCCTGTGATTTGCTCAAGTAAAAACCAATTTCGGGCTTGGTCTAAATCAAGATTCTTTTTGGTTTTTACATAAAAAGGATGAAAAAATGAGTAAGTTATGGGGCGGCCGTTTTGCCAAGGGCACGGACGCATTGGTACACGAATTTAACGCCAGCCTGCGTTTTGATGTGCGGCTGGCCGAGCAGGATATTGCAGGCAGCCAGGCGTGGGCGCAAGGGCTGGTAGGCGCGGGTGTGCTCACCCAGGAAGAGGCCAACATTATTCGCGACGGTTTGGACAAAGTGGGTGAAGAGCTGGCCAACGGCCGTTTCCAGTTCGACCCTGCCGATGAGGATATTCATACGGCCGTTGAGCGCCGCCTGACCGAAATGGTGGGAGCCGTGGGCGGCAAGCTGCACACCGGCCGCAGCCGCAACGACCAGGTCGCCACCGACTTTCGGCTTTGGCTGATGGGCGCGTGCGATGAGGTGCGTGACATGCTCACCGACTTGCAGCGGGCGCTCATCGCCAGCGCCGAGGCGAACCTGAACTTGCCCATGCCCGGCTACACCCATCTGCAACACGCCCAGCCTGTGACCTGGGGGCATTGGATTTTGTCCCACTTTTGGCCACTGGTGCGCGATCAGGAACGATTGGCCCAGATGCGGCAGCGAACGGCCGTACTGCCCCTCGGTTCCGGCGCATTGGCAGGCACAGCCTTCCCCGTAGACCGACACGCTTTGGCGGATGCGCTCGGCTTTGCCGCCATCAGCCAAAACAGCCTGGACGGTGTTTCTGACCGGGATTTTGCCGCCGATTTTTTGTACACAGCCACGATGATCGGCCTGCACCTCAGCCGCCTGTCTGAACAGCTCATCTTGTTCAGCAGCAGCGAATTTGGCTTTGTTCGGCTGGACGACGGCTACAGCACCGGCTCTAGCCTGATGCCGCAAAAGAAAAATCCAGACACTTTGGAGCTGACGCGGGGGAAAAGCGGCCGGATTCTGGGCAATCTCGTCGGGCTACTAACCACCCTCAAAGGGCTGCCCTCCAGCTACGACAAAGATTTGCAGGAAGATAAGGAACCGATTTTTGATGCGTTCGACACACTCAGCCACACGTTGCCCATCATGGCCGGGCTGCTGCGCACGCTGACACTGCGCCCAGAGCACATGGCCCAGCAGCTAGAGCCAAATCTGCTGGCCACTGATTTAGCAGATTATTTAGTTAAGCAGGGTGTGCCTTTTCGGCAGGCGCATCATCTGGTGGGGGAAGTGGTGCAGTTGGCAGAAAATCGGGGGGTGGCGCTCACCAACCTGTCGCTACACGATTTGCAGTCGGTGAGTGAAAAATTTGGTGAGGGGGTAACGGCCGTTTTCAACATCACCAGTTCGCTAAACGGCCGTAACGCCACCGGAGGCACCTCGGCAGAGGCTTTGCAAAAGCAGCTAGAAGCTGCCAAAAGCGTCGTTGTGGTTTAATCAGCAGGGGGATCAGTCAGCGATTTGCGGAACAGCTTTCAGCAGTTCGCGCACGTGACCAATCAACGCTTCGCGGCTAACGGGCTTGCCCACATATTTGTTCGCGCCTGCTTCCAGCCCCATGCGCACCGCCTCTGGGCTGGTGCGGGCGCTCAGGAGAATGATGGGGAGAACGGCCGTTTCCGCCTGAGCACGCAACCTTTCACACACTGTAATCCCATCCACATGGGGCATCATCACATCCAAAATCAATAAATCTGGCTGTTTCTCGGCCACCATGTCCAGCGCTTCCTGACCATCGCCCGCCTCCGAAATATCAAAGCCTACACGCTCCAGCATCAGCCGCAGCAGGTTACGCGTCATGGGTTCATCATCAACAATTAAAATAGAGGGGTTCACATTTATTCTCCTGCCCCAAAGCCGTTTGGTGTTTTGGGGACTGCAATTCATCCAGGTCAGAAAAATTTACCCCCCGTGAGTTACAGAAGACCTTACAAGGTACTATCAGGGAAGCCAACCAGCGAATCACCCAAACCTGGCTGGCGCAACACAGGTGTAATTGTTTTTGTAACCACCCTGTTTTATTTTTACTAGGTGGAGCCATTTTCCAGATGCTTTCATTGGTCAATTACAACTGACCCAAAAATGATATACGCTCACCTATTGACATTGAGAATATTTACGTTTCTTGCCTCGCACCCAACATTGAAGCCCGAAGAGCGTATTGTGCAACGCGCAGGTTGAAAAATGAGTGATAAAAAAATCTTAATTATTGATGATGAATTCCCGATGCGGTATTTAATTGAGCACCAGCTCAAGCGGGAAGGATTTGATGTGGCTTTGGCTAAAGACGGCCCAGATGGATTAACGGCCGTTTCCAAACACAAACCAGACCTCGTTGTCTTGGATGTGATGATGCCTGGCATGAATGGATTCGAAGTGTGCCAACAGATCAAAAGTACGCCAGAAACCTCCCAAATCCCCGTCATCTTCCTCACCGCCAGCGATGCCAAAGAGTACAAAACTAAAGCGTTTGCGGTGGGTGCCGACGATTATCTGACCAAGCCGTTCCTGGCCGAAGAGCTGCTGGCTCACATTTCGGCCGTGCTTAAGCGCACCGAACGCATAAAAACGGGGATGCTCACCCAAAGTTCTGGACGTGTTGTGTCGCTGTTTAGCCCCAAAGGCGGCGTGGGCACCACCACGCTGGCCATCCAGCTCAGCGAAGCGATCATCATGCATGAAAACCGCCCCGTCGTGCTGATTGACCTGAATTTGCCAATTGGTGGCGTCGCCCAAATGCTTAACCTGCACACCAATCACAATATTCTAGACCTGCTCAAAGCGCCAACCGAACAGTTGTCCGCCGCCTACATTCGCCAGTTTACCCAACGGCATCGCGCCGATTTGCTCGTCGTACCCGCCCCTGCCTCGTTTGTGGGCAGCGGCTCAAAAGATATGGTGCGCAAATTACAAATTATGCTCAACAAGCTGGCGGATGCCGGTTATCAGGTACTGCTTGATTTGGGATCACATCTAAACGAAATTACCCGCACAGCCATGCGCCAATCCGACATGGTGTTTGTGGTCACGTCAGGGCAACCGGTAGCCAATAAACTGTGCGAAGCGTTTTTACGGGACGCACCAGAGCTGGGCTTGGAAGCCCGTCGTCTGCTGCCAGTGGTGAATGAGACACACGGCCGTATGCAAGAAATCAACCTCACCCGCCTGCCCGTCGCCACTATCCCCCACACCAACGAACGCTCCCGCACCCGCCTCTGGCTCAAAGAGCAAGGCATCCGCAAGCTCGTCTCCATTGTCAAGTAATTATTTTTCCCTTACGCGAACAAACTTGGAGTTGTCATTCTGAATGAAGCGCAGCGAAATGAAGAATCCCATCCAACTTGGGCGGGATGCTTCACTTCGTTCAGCATGACAAAATCTGACCCTAATTCATTCTGGCAATTTCATCTTCATCCACGGCGCAGAGTTGTGGAAATTGGCCGCGGCGCTGCCCGGCGGCACCAGCGCATCACACGCCGCCCGGACCTCGTCGCTTAGCGACATCTCCAGCACCGGCAAGAAATGATCTAGCTGTTCCAGCGTGCGCGGCCCGATGAGCGGCGCGGTCACGCCCGGCTGATCCTTCACCCACAACACGGCCAACTGCGCCGCCGAAATGCCCATTTCCTGGGCCAGCTTCACAAATGCGTCGCCCACCTCGATGCCCCGCGCCGTCACCCGCTCGGCGTAGATGCCGCCGCGCAGCTCCGCCCGCGACTTTTCGGGATAGTTGGCCGCGTCGCTGTACCGCCCGGCCAAAATGCCCATCGCCAGCGGCGACCAGGGCAAAATGCCCAGCCCGTGCGCCTGCGCCAGCGGCAGTAGCTCGTTTTCGATGCGGCGGTCGAGCAAGTTGTAGGGGGGCTGCTCGGAAACAAAGCGGACGTAGCCGCGCAGCTCGCTGACCATGATTGCTTCCATCACCTTCCACGCCGGGGCGGTGGAGCTGCCGATGTAGCGCACCTTGCCCGCCCGCACCAAATCGGTCAGTGCAGACAGCGTTTCTTCGATGGGCACCTCAAAGTCGGGGCGGTGCAGCTGGTACAGGTCAATGTGGTCGGTTTGCAGCCGCCGCAGGGAATCTTCGCAGGCCTGGATGATATGGAGACGGCCGTTTCCCCTCTCATTGGGTCCCGGCCCGGTAGGATAATGCACTTTGGTGGCGATGAGAACCTGTTGGCGACGGCCGTTTTCCTTTAGCGCCCGGCCAATAATCCGCTCACTTTCCCCCTGCGCGTAGCTGTTGCTCGTGTCAATCAGATTGATGCCCGCGTCCAGCGCCCGGTTTAGCATCGCCTTCGCCTCAGCCTTCGGCGTGGGATTGGCAAAATTGTCGGTTCCCAGGCAAAGTGGCGCAATCTTCACCCCACTGCGGCCTAATCGTCTGTATTCCATCTTGTTTTCCTTTCATCTTGTGCTGCAAAATCAAAAGCTTGAATATACCGTCTAGAAAATAGGAAAAGGTACAAAATAAAGGGGCTAATAAATGTAACGACAATGGTTAGAGGAGTGACAGGCAGCGTAATTAAGCCAGGAAAAAGGATAATTGAATAGACCGCAATTATCACTACATTGCTTACAACATTAAGAAGGGCAAAGTACAAAACATTTCTAATTCTTATTTTCCCGATAACTTGAGTAAAAACGAAATAAAGCGGTATTGTCCAAAAGATTAATCTCAGTACGAAAACACCAAACATTGATCGTAGTTCAAATCGATTGGTAAATCTTTCAGACAGAATTGTTAAGAGTTGTTTTTCAGAACCAGAAGACTGCCAAAACGAATAAACCATCGGCTCGATCATATGCTCAACTAAAATTAGACATAGGACCAATATTAGTATTTGAGTTTTTCTCACAGAAAGTAGTCCCTTTAGCTGTGGTAGGCGTCTGTCCGTGCCACCTAGCCGACACGGTCAGGAGACCGGCCGGAGCATGCTTACATTTAAAAAAGCTTTTTCTTTGCCTCTTTGCACCTTTGCGTCAAAAAAAATCACCGAGCCGTGTAACCCGCATCCACGTTGACCATTGCGCCCGTCATGTAGCTGGCGTCGTCGGAGGCGAGGAAGAGGACGACGCGGGCGATTTCCACCGGGTCGGCCAGCCGCTCCATGGGCACGGTGCTGGCGATGCGCTGCAAAATCTCCTCCGTCACCGGCTCGCTGCGCTCAGAGGCGAGCATGGGCGTGTTTACCTCGCCGGGACAGACGGCGTTGATGCGAATGCCGTCCTTGACGTGGTCCAGCGCCATCGCCCGGGTGAGCTGGTGCACCGCCCCTTTGGAAGCGCAGTAGGCG
Source organism: Ardenticatenaceae bacterium (assembly GCA_020634455.1). GTDB lineage: Bacteria > Chloroflexota > Anaerolineae > Promineifilales > Promineifilaceae > Leptofilum. Next base: position 2,131,967 of record JACKBQ010000002.1, read on the forward strand.
ACCACGCCTGCGGCCCCCACGCCGCCCCAAATCGAGCCAAAATTGACGATGACGCCTTTGCCTTGCTGTTTCATCACCGCCACGGCGGCGCGGCTGAGGTAAAAGATGCCGCTGACGTTGACGTTCATCACTTGTTGCCACTGCGCGTTGCTGGTGCCCAGCGCGTCGGCGCGAACAATGATGCCGGCGGCGTTGACGAGGATGTCTAGACGGCCGTATCTCTCCACCACCTCATCCACCACCTGCTGACAAAAATCGGGGTCGCTGATGTCGCCAACGGCCGTTTCTGCCCCAATTTCCTGTGCAACCTCTGCCGCCAATGCCCCATTCCTGTCTACGATAACCACCTGCGCCCCAGCGGCGGCCAATTCCCGCGCCGTTGCCGCACCCATCCCGGACGCCCCGCCAGTCACAATAGCAATTTTGTTTATAAAATCCATCATTTCCTCCAAATTTTCAAAATTTCATGATCACCCGTAGGGGCGAGGCAGGTGGCCACCATCTAATAAATTGCGCCACCTGAACCTCTCCACCTGCCTCGCCCAAATGCCGCAATAACCAGATGGTTTGCGACGAAGAAGGGCGAGGCGGTTGGTGAGGTTGTTTTGCCGATATTCGTTTGATCGAGGCCAACCGCCTCGCCCCTACCAATCTTAAAACGCCGTGTGGCAAATTGGTTTGTTGGCTGTGTAAAACAGCGCCTGAACCGCATCGGCGTAGGCGGGGTCGGAAATGTCCGCCAAGCCGTAGGCGAGGAGCTGCCGGAAGCTGGTCGCGCCGATAAAAAGCGAGCTGAATTCGGCCACGTCCAGGCCAATGGCCACGTCTGGTTTGGCGGCGGGATCGAGGGTGATACGGCCGTTGCCCCCCTGCAACACCCACACCCCAGCACAATCCGGCCAAAAGCTGTCCCGCAAATTGAGCTGCACCGTGAGCGTTTGCCCGCCAAAATTATGCCCCGCCAACTGCGCAAACAAGCGCGGCACGTCAATGACGCGGTACATGATGCCCACCCCTTGCGTGTTGCTCTCGTGGTACACCGATGGCATCAGATTTTGCGTGCCGTTGCGCGGGTCATGCAGCAGCAGATGAAAATCCTCATCCTGCGTGTTGAAAATCACCGTTTCGATCTGGTCGGCCTGGGCGCGCAAAAAAGCCAGCAAGCCACGCAACGCCGCGCTGTTTTCGTACAGCAAGGTGCGCACCACGATGTTGTTGCGCAAAAAAGTGCCGTTAGGGACTGGTTCAAAGCTGAACAGCAGGTAGCCTTGCAACTGTCCATCGGCCCAGTAGCCTACCTTTTTTAGGGTGCTGGCCGGGCTAAACAGCATGTTTAGGGTACTCTCCGGCTGGTTCATCAGGCCATTGCTGCCAGCCATGAGCCGTGCATAGCACGCTTCAAACGCTTGCCTGTGCGACTCGTCCAGGAAGATGACATTTTGGCGATTGCCTTTGGGCAAGCTGCTGGGATGAACGCGGTACTGGTTGATTTTACGGCCGTATCCATACCCCATCTGCTTGTAAAAATCGGGCCGGAACGGATACAGCGCCGTCAGCGCCGCCCCTTTATCGCGGTAATGCTGCTGGAAATATTGGACCAGGTCGTAAGCGATGCGCTCTTTTTTGTGCAGCAAATCCACCGCCACGCCGCCCACGCCGCCGACGAGCAAGTCAGTGCCGTGCAGCCGCATCGTAAAGTCGTACAGCCGCATGGTGCCGCGCATCTCCCCCGCCTCAAACAGCCCCACCACGCTGATAATCGGGTCGGCATGCAGCTCCTGACCGCGCTCCTTAAAGCGACGACGGGCCGCCTCATCGGTGGCGCGGATGCCAGGATAAGCGTTCATGGAAAGGGTGGTGTAATCATCCCACTCAGATTCGGTTTGTAACGGCCGTATCTCTCGTCCTTCTCTCATAATAATTTCTCCAAAATTTACGCCTTTTCCCGCACAAACAGCAGAATCGCCAACAGGCAGACGGCCACAATGCTCGCCGACACAACGCTCAAGCCCGGCACCTGGAAAGTGTCATACACCCACGGACCAAGCAGCCCGGCGGCGCTAGAGCCAAGCAAGGTGGTGGCCGCGGCCAGCGTCATCATTTTCTCGCGGTGGGCGGGAGCCTGTTCACTCACCAGAGCGATCTGACCCACTACCGTAAATTCAAAGGCAAATCGGGCCAAAATCAGCCCCAGGCCAGCCATTATCATGCCAACGTTGAACAGCGGCAGGAGCACATAGCCAACCGCCGACAGGATTGTGCCCGCCAGCACCCCTCGGCGCAGGCCAATTTTGTCGCCGATGAGGCTCATCAACACGCTGCCGGTCAGGTCGGCCACGCCCAAGATAAGAGCCATCGTGCCCAACTGGGCTGCGCCCAGACCGTATTCGCGAGCCAGCCAGGTGCCGTAGGCAATGAAGATGTTCATGGCAGCCATCATGTTTAGCCCCACCACCAGCAGCGACACGTACGCGGAGCGCGCATTGGTCCCCAGCTCAAAAAATGCGAGGAGGCTGTTCCGGGAGAAGCGTGTTGGACGGGTGGTCGGTTTTGTGGTTTGATGGGCGGATGGCAAACGGCCGTATCCCACAAATGCCACCAGCAGCAGCCCACTCAGTACAAACAGCGGCACGCGCCAGCTAGTCGCCTCGATGAGCAGCCCCACCAGGTACAACCCAATGATCCCCGCCAGCGCCCAGGCGTATTCCAATGTGCCCAAGCCCCAGGCGCGGCGGTGCAACGGCAGCTTGGCGCTGATGTACGCCTGCAAAATCGGCACAAAGGCAAAGGTACCCAGGCCACCCAAAATCATGCCCACCGCCGCCAGCCACACCGAGCTGCTCAACCCCACCACAAAATAGCCGATGGCCGCCAGCAGCAGCCCAAAGCGCATCACCTTGCGGTAGCCGTGCCGATTGGCCTGCGCGCCAAACGCAGGCGACAGCAAGCCCGTCGCGCTGCGCAAACTCACCAATCGGCCCGCGGTGACGCTGCTCGTGCGCAACCCTTCGGCAATGACGGGCAAAAAGGGGAAGAAAAATTGAACGGCCGTATCCGTCACCAATCGGGTAATCAGCCCAAAGAAAATCAAGCGGTTAACAGAAATATCAGGTTCAGCAGGGGACAAATCGTTTTGTGGGGAGGAATTCGCCAAAATGATCTCCAATGAAAACAACAAACAGCACCCAGAAAATTCTGAGTGCTGTGTTTTTGGTTGTGGTTTCAGCGATTGTATCTGAATTTGGGGGATTTGCCTTTAGGCGTCGCTCAGCGGAATGTAAATTTCGGTGCGCAGATTTTCCGGTTTGGTGCGGCGGGGATCGCGATTGAGATACCGCTCAAAAATGGGTGCATCCCGCAATTGTTCGCCGCTGTGCGCCAGCCATTGGCCAAAAACCAGCCGGTACGTCTCGTCGAACAGCTCATACGCGCCCTTGTGCACAAAAAGCGCATAGCGGCCCCCGGCAATGGTTTGCACGCCAAATTCCCCCTGCGGCTCAACGGCTTGATCGAGCGTGAGGCAGGCGTCATAACGCAGCTTATCGGGGTCGGTGATGTCTGGGCTGTCGTGGGAAATGCCGATCATCTGCGTGGACGGGTGAATGAGCTTGTGGCGGTAGGCGAAGGGCATCAGCGCCGCAAACGCCGCGGCTGAGGCTTCACTGTACGGCCCGGTTTTGCGCACAAACAAAACTGTCTGCGGTTCCAGATTCACAATTTTTGGGGTCATTTTGGGTGGCTCCTGGGTGCGGGTTTGTTGGAAAACGGCCGTATCCAACAAATGATTCTCCTCCCGATATGCCGACGGCGACTGACCAAACTGCTGCTTGAACGCCTTGCTAAAGTTGGCGGGCGTCTCGTACCCGGCATCCAGGGCAATCTCCGTGATGGCGTCAAACGTCTGGCGCAGCCGGTTGGCGGCCCGTTCCAGCCGCAGGCGGCGCACAAACGCGCTTAAACTTTCGCCCGTGTACGCCGTAAACAGCCGGTGAAAATGGTAAGGCGAAAACGCGGCCACCGCCGCCACCTCATCCAGGCTGGGCGGCGCATCCAGCCGCGCCTGAATCAACAGCATCACCCGCATGATGCTGGCCTGGTAGTCGGTTTTTGTTTCGGGTCGTTGGGTCATACACGTTTTAGATTGGACCATTTTTACATTTGCCAACAAGTTGCAGTAAAACAAAATGGTCCAATCTTGGTTAAGTAGCTACCACCTCTTTCACCACAAACGGCTGGCGAATCACCGTTTTCAACCGCTCTGGGGCGGCGCGGCGGGGGTCGCTGAGGTAAATTTCATGATGCTTACCGCTGAGTTCACCGCCCTGCTGCCGGACGTGTTCGTGCAGCTTTTGGATGGTGGGGTCTTCATCGGCATAGGGGCCGGTGTAGAGAATTTGTACGGCCGTTCCCTCTACAAATCGCTCCAATTTTAGCAGATCAACAGCAACCAATCCCTTCTTTTTCTTCACCTGCGCCTTGGCCACCGCGATCATGTCGGCGGTGACAAAATCCGGCTGCATAATCATCATTTGCCAGAGCCAGGCATCCTTGTTGCCCATCGAAAACTGGCGCATATCCGGCACCCACCACAGCCCTTCCAGCGGCATCACGCCAAAATCTATCGCCAGTTCACCCTTTTTCACCATAAATTTAACCGTGTAAGCCACCGAATACAGCGCCTCCACCGCCTCTTGGTACGCCTGGGAACTGTTGGGGTTGCCCTGCCCGGTGATGGTGAGAAAGTTCATAGCAGGCACGTCCACCACGCTAATTTTTGTGCCTGATGGTTGGTAGAGATGCTTCAGCTCGCGTTTGAAATCTATCTTTTTCATGATTGCTCCTTGTAACCTCCCGAAGGTTTAATCCGAGAAGTAAAAATCTGAATGAAACCTCCGGGAGGTTGCTTAAAGCATAACATGGGCAACGGCCGTTTCACTATTCCAAACTTGCGCATTGTGTCCTAAACAACAGCCGCGCCGTCAAACCCCTTTTCCACGCCATGCCACTTTTCGCTATAATGCAGGGGGTCATCAACGGCACTGCACCCCACCGCAAAACGTCTTTATTTTTGTATCCAATCATTTGGGAGAAAGTGCATGAGCAAACTGTTCGACGTCATTCTGGAACGTCTGCAAACGTTGTTTAATCCAGAAACGCTGGGCACGCAGCTGGTTGATTTTATGATCAACCTGGTTGTTGCCCTGATTACTTTTGCCATCTTTTACCTGGCCTGGGTATTGGTGCGCTCGCTGCTCAAACGATTCCTGCCCAAATCACGCTTCGACCAAACTTCGCAGGCGTTTATCACCACTATTTTGCAATACAGCATCTTGCTGCTGGGGCTGGTCAATGCGCTGTCGGTGATGGGGGTAGACACGGCCGGGCTGCTGGCGTCGCTGGGCATTGTGGGCATCACCATCGGCTTTGCCGCCAGGGATGCGTTTTCCAATCTTATCTCGGGCATCCTCATTTTTCTGGATCGGCCGTTTGTGATTGGGGATTTAGTGGAGGTGGGCGACAATTACGGCCGTGTGGACCAGATCACCCTTCGTTCCACCCGCATCATCACCGGCGATGGCAAAATGCTGGCCGTGCCCAATGCCGAAATCATCAACAAAACAGTCACCTCCTACACCAATTTCCCGCACCTGCGCCTGGACATTGAAGTAACCGTGGGCGTCAACGAAAATATTGATCGGGTGCGCCAAATCTTGTTCGCCGTCATCCACGGCGACGCCGATTTTTTGCAGGAGCCGCCTGCCAGGGTGGTGATTACGCAGCTGAATGATTACAATGTAGCTTTAGAGCTGCAAGCGTGGATTAGAGATGAGCGCATTCACATCGAAAAACGGTTTGAACTGCGTGAAAAAATCTTCAAGGCCCTGACTGAGCAGCACATTGAGATGCCATTTGAAACAATACAGCTAACGCCTCTCACCATAAATGTGGCACAAGGGCAACTACCGGAGAAAACAAATGAGTGACAACACCAAACATCCTGTCATTGGTTGGGAAAGCGAAACGGCCGTTCCCCACCACCACCAATTCAACCGCTACCTGTACGCCCAAAACGGCCATCTGCACCTGGACGGCCTGGATTTGGCCCAGTTTTTTCTGGATGAAGCGCCCCAGGGATTTACACAAACATTGCCCAGCCCACTGGAAATTGTCTATCTGCCGCTTATCACCAAACAAATTCACCACATGCAGCAAATTTTTGCCGATGTCATTGCCGAACTAGAGTACGGCGGCCAGTTCCACTACACCTACGCCTCCAAAGCCAACGCTGCCGAAGAAGTGATCCGCACCACCCTCAGCGCCGGAGCCAACCACGAAATGTCTTCCACCGTAGACGTGGACATCGCCAAAATCATGATCCAGCGCGGCCTGCTCACGCCCGACCGCATGATCGTGTGCAACGGTTTCAAAGGCCCCGGCTCCCAGTACGCGGCCAACATCTTGCAGCTTCGCCTGCTGCATGAAAACCTCATCCCCGTCATCGAAGATTTGCCCGAAATTGCACCGCTGCTCAGCTCTGGCCAAACGTTTAACGTTGGCCTGCGCCAAAAAAGCTACGGCCACAACGAAACACAAGCAGAAATGGACAAAGCCAACTCCCGCTTTGGCCTGAACGTAGACGATCTGTGGAAAGCGGCCGATTACATCGCCGCCGCGCCCAATCTAAACTTAAAAATGTACCATTACATGGTCGGCAGCCAGCTCACCGACATTCCCGCCTTCATCAGCTGGCTCAAACCGGGGATCGAGCTGTTTGCCCGGCTGCGGCAACGTTATCCCAGCCTGAGCATCTTCAACTTTGGCGGCGGCATGCCCGTGGCCATGACGCTCGATTTTGACTTTGATTACCACGAGTTTGCCCGCCAACTGCTTACCGCCCTGCAAGAGGCGTGCCGTCGCTACAGCGTGCCGGTGCCAGATGTGATGGGTGAATTCGGCCGTTACACCACCTCCGAGCACGGCGCTCATCTCTTCAAAATCATCGCCGCCAAAGACAACGGCTCCAAGCTACCCTGGTACATTATTGACGGCTCAATTATGAGCTCTTTCCCGGACAGTTGGGCGCTGTCTGAGCATTTCATCGTGCTGCCGCTGAACCATCTGGACAAACCGTTCCAGCAGGTGCAGCTTGGCGGCATCACCTGCGACAGCGACGACGTCTACCCGCCCAAGCCGAGCAAATCGCCACTTTACCTGCCCGTAGAGACGGACGAGCTGTACATCGGCTTTTTCAGCATTGGCGCGTACCAGGAGATGTTGGGTGGCGTGAAGGGCAGCAAGCATTGCGTCTTGCCGGAAGCGAATGAGTTGATTATTGAGAAGGGGGAAGACGGCCGTTTCCAATTCCAAATCCTGAGCGGCCAGCACCCAGACGACGTCCTGCGTAACCTCGGCTACAACGTCTAAACCCATGCAACCAGACGGCAAAATAGCCGTAAATACAGGTATAATCGCCAAAAATTGCAAACCAATCCCCACATGCAGGGGCAAACAGTCACAATTAGTTATTCACGATTCACAATTAAAAAAGTTCGTTTGAGGAAAAGCACATGAAACTAGATCGCACCCGCATCATCTTTATCGCCATCATCGGCCTGGCCGCCCTGGTAATCTGCGGCGTGGCCGCCTACAGCATCATCGGCAACCTCACCGACAACACGGAGACGGAAACGGCCGACAACAGCAATAGCAATACCAACAGCAGCAACGGCTCCACCGTCACCGACATCGATCTCGACTCGCCAGACCCCATCTGGGGACCCAACTACGACGCCAGCGACGGACTGCCCACCTACATCTGCGGCGCAGACGCCTTTGGCAGCTACTTTACGCTCCAGCAAATGCAAATGAGCGGCAAAGATATCGAACACGGCTTCCATCTGGGCATCGTCCCCTTCTTCCTCACCGACGAGTACGAGATCACCGAGGGGCAGCGCACCGCCCTGCTAAACTCTGGCAAATGGAACTGCCTGCTCACCACCCTGGACTCGGTCGCCCTCTCCAGCCCCGGCGTCATCACCGCCATCGTGGATGAGAGCGCCGGTGCCGACCAGCTGTGGGGCCGCGACATCGACACCATCAACGACCTGCAAGGCAAGCGCATCGCCTTCGCCAGCGACTCGGTGGGTGAATATTTTGTCTACTACGCCCTCAGCATCGCCCAACTCAGCCCCCGCTCGCAGGTCACCCTGGTGCCGCAAGACAGCGTGGAATCCGCTATTGAAGTGTTCAACAATGGGCAAGCAGACGTGGTCTCCGCCTGGGAACCCAACATTTACGATGCCGAGCAAAGCGGTGGCGTGAAGCTGCTCAGTTCCGAGGAACTCCGCATCGTCATTGATGTCATCGTCACTTCGCGCCAATCCATCCAGACCAATGCCGATCTGGTACAGAATTTCCACAACGCCTGGTTCGATACACTCAAAGCACAGGTGGAGGATTTCGGAACGGCCGCTTCCCAAATCGCCTCCTGGGGCAACAACGACTGGAGCTTTGTCTACGCCGAAACCGCCACCGACGACTTCACCGCCTGGCTGGAAAGCGTGGCCCAGGCCGACCTTGGCGACAACGCCTTCGTGATGCGCGACACGCGCCCCATCATCTCCCGGCTGGAAATTGCCCGCCGCGTTTGGGCCGCCTCTGATGTCGGCATTCCCAATGACAACGTAGAAGATTTGGTAAACGGCGGCTTTGTGTTACGCGCCGCCGATCAGCCCAGCTTGCAGCCGAACGGCAAGCCGGTCAACGACACCTTCTCCATCTCTGCCCAGGTAGATTTAACTGGCGTCTCTACCGATGCCGCCGCCACGCTGGCTGTGCTGCCCTGCCGCACCTTCGCCTTTTTGCCAGAATCCACCGAGCTAACGTTGGAATCCCGCCGCATTTTGGATGACTGCGTGGTGCCCACCATGTCCCAATCGATCGGCCTGTACCTGCGCGTGCGCGGCTCTTCCGCCTGGCCCGCCAACGACCCGCCCTACACCGAAGACGAGATTCTGGAAGTAGCCGAGGGCCGGGCGCAGAGCGTGGTGGATTACCTGGTGTCGCAGGGCATCGATCCGGCCCGTTTCATTGTGGAAGCCGTTCTGCCACCAGCAGATCGGCGCGGCACCGATGATCCCAATCTACAGGCCCAGGACCGGTACGTGGAACTGACGCTGGTGACGGCTGGACGCTGATTTTGAGTAAAAAGTGAAAGAGTGAAAAGTGAAAAGTTTGGCACTTTTTTGAGCCTACTTTTCACTTTTTACTTATCACTTTTCACTTCCCAAACAGAGGATTTTATGAAGCTAAAAAACTTTCGCGGGTTTCCCCTGCTTATTATCCTGCTCACCTTGCCGATGCTGGCTTGCAGCGTGTTCGGTATTGGCGGCGATGACAACATTCCCAGCAATGCCGTCGTGCTGAATGTAATGGCTAACACAACGGCCGCTCCCTGGTTGGAAACGGCCGTTACCACCTTCAACGCTTCTGAAACAGCCACCAGCAGCGGCGACCCCGTTTTTGTACAGCTCATCGCTGTCGAATCCGGTGAAGCGATTGCCGCCCTGCAAGCAACGCCCAGCACCGCGCTTTGGCTGCCAGAAGAAGCCGTCTGGACCGACGTGCTGGCCGAAGACGGCGACAGCAGCTTCCAAAACGACTGCGTCAGCGTGGCCCAAAGCCCGCTGGTGATTGGCATGTGGCGCGAAGTGGCCGAAGCGCTTGGCTGGCCCGGCCTGCCGCTGGGCTGGCTGGACATCGGCAGTTTGGCTGCTGACCCCGCCGCCTGGGATTATTACAGCGGTGGCACCCTGGGCGACTCGTTCAAGCTGGGGCACACCCATCCCGGCCTGTCCGGCTCTGGGGCCAGCACGCTGCTGGCTGTCGTCCAGGCGGCCGAATCAAAAACCGACGCGGTGAGCGTGGGCGACATCGGCCAGCCGATTGTACAGGCCAGCGTGGGTGCCTTTGAAGGGGGCGTCACCTGGTTCAGCAGCAGCACGCAATCTTTGGCCACCACCATGGCCGAGCGGGGCGTGGATTACCTGACGGCGGGCATCATGTACGAAGCCAACGTAGCCCAGTTGGGCGGCAGCGACATCGTGGCGATTTACCCGCTGGAAGGCACTTTTGTCGCCGACTTTCCGGCCTGCGTGCGAGATTCAGCGACGAGTGGTGAGAAAGAAGCGGCCGTTCTCTTCCGTGACTTTTTGCTGAGCGACAAAGGGCAGCAATTAGCCACCGACAGCGGACTGCGACCCGTGAGTTCTGCCATTTCTCTGGCCGCTACCGACGCCATTGACCCCAGCCAGCCAGCGCTTGTGTTTGAATCGCCCTCCACTGCCTCCATTTTTGCCGTGCAGGAACTGTGGCAGGAGGCGCGTAAAGATGTGAATCTGGTGATGCTGCTGGACACCTCCGGCAGTATGCGCGGCTCCAAAATGAGCACGATGCAGGCTGCCGCCATGCAGTTTGTCAGCCAGATGGGGGACGACGACTACATTTCCGTCATCGCTTTCAGCACCGAGCCAGAGCTGATCATCCAGCACGTGCAGGTGGGCGAAAATCGAGACAAAATCATCAACGCCATCAGCGATTTGAACGCGGTGGGCGATACAACGCTGTTCGACGCCATCGGCGACGGGGCGGCGCTGCTGACGGAAACCAGCCTGCCCTCCACGGCCAACGCGATGGTGGTGCTGACCGATGGGCAAGACACGCGCAGTTACCGCTTCAATTCGGCCACGGCCATGCAAGAAGCGACGGCCAACAACGCCACCGTCTTCACCATTGCCTACGGCGGCGACGCCGACGAGCAAACGCTGGAGCAGCTGGCTATCCAGGCCAACGGCAACTTCTTCATTGGCGATGAAGCGTCCATTGCCGCGATTTATGAAGAGATGTCTGCCGCCTTTGGTGGCAGCGTTGGCGTCGGGCGTTAAACCGTTCGTTGGGGCGATGCAATTGGCCAAATTGTTGGTCAAAACGCACCACCTTCTCGCCGATTGGGTCGCCCTTTCTCATCGCAAACCATCTGGTCATTGCGGCACATGGGCGAGGCAGGTGGGGAGATTCGGGCAGCGCAATTCGTAAGATCGTGGCCACCTGCCTCGCCCCTACGATTCCCGTTTTCAGAAAACATCATGTACGAACAATTGATCAACATCAACAAACGGCCGTTCCCCTTCTCCATCTACACCGCCGATACTCTCTGGACTGACCCGCACATTTCCCAGCAAATGCTCAAAACGCACCTGGACCAGAACACAGACCTGGCTTCGCGGCGGCTGTCGTTTATTGAGGCGTCGGTTAGCTGGCTGCAACGGCGGTTTAACATTGGCCCCGGCACGCGCCTGGCCGATTTTGGCTGTGGGCCGGGGCTGTACACCACCCGGCTGGCGCAGCTGGGTGCGACGGTAACGGGGGTTGATTTTTCGGCAAATTCGTTAGCTTATGCGAAGGAAACGGCCGTTGCCCAAAACCTCCCCATCCATTACATCCACACCAACTACCTGGAATTCCAATCAGACCAACGGTTCGACCTCATCACGCTCATCTACTGCGACTTTTGCGCCCTCAGCCCGGCGCAACGGCAAACACTGCTGGGCATCTTCCGCGAACATCTGGCTGACGGCGGGGCGATTGTGCTGGATGTGCATTCGCTGGTTGAGTATGACAAATTTGAGGAGGGAGTGAGTTACGGCCGTAACCAATCCGGCAACTTCTGGACCGACGAGGATTATTTTTCCTTCACCAACCAGTTCAAATACGAAGCCGAGCGCGTGACGCTGGACAAATACAGCATCTTCACTCCCACGCGCAGCTTTGCGGTGTACAACTGGCTGCAACATTTCGACCAGGCCTCGCTGACGGCCGAATTCATTGCCAGTGGCCTGACCATCACCGATTGGTACGCCAACGTCGCCGGGGAACCGTTCGAACCGCAATCCCCCACCATCGCCGTCGTCGCCCAACCCACGTAGGGGCGATGCGTTTGGCCTCGATCAAATGAATACCGCCTAAACAAACTCACCAAACGCGTCGCCCTTTTACTTTTGCACGGCAAACCATCTGGTCATTGCGGCAATTGGGCGAGCGGCAATTGGGCGAGGCAGGTGGAGAGATTCGAGCAGCACAATGCGTGAGATCGTGGCCACCTGCCTCGCCCCTACAACACCCCGCGTTTTTTGTTAAAATAGACTTATGATGCAACAACCGCTGTTCACCGTGGGCCATGTGCCCGTGTTTGGCGACGCCATTCTGGCCCCGATGGCCGGGTATTCGGACGTGCCGTACCGGGCGCTGTGCCGCGCCTACGGTTCCGCCATGCATTACACCGAATTTGTCCCCGTCGAGGCGCTGCTGGGCAAGCGCGTCCACGAGCGCTTCCGCCAGCGGCTGGACACGCAGCCGGGTGAACATCCAATGGTGTTCCAGATTTTTGGCAACAACGCCCAAATGCTGCTGGATGCCGCTCTACGCATTCAGGAATGGGGGCCGGACATCATCGACGTGAACATGGGCTGCGCCACGCGCAAGGTGAGCGGGCGCGGCGCTGGCGTGGGCATGATGCCCCAGCCAGAACTCATCGCAGAGACGTTTAAGCTGCTCAGCCACCGTTTGGACGTGCCGGTTACCGGCAAAATCCGGCTGGGTTGGGACGCTACGCAGGAGAACTTTTTGGAAATCGGCCGTATTTTAGAGCAAAACGGCGCGGCCCTGATTGCGATTCACGGCCGTACCAAGGTGCAAAAGTACGGCGGCGAGGCCAACTGGGACGCCATCGCCGAACTGAAGCAGGCGGTCAGCGTGCCGGTCATTGGCAACGGGGATGTGCAAACGCCGGAAGACATTGAGCGGATGAAGGCCCACACCGGCTGCGACGCGGTGATGATTGGCCGGGCGGCCATCGGCAACCCGTGGATTTTTGCCCGCCAGCGGCGCGAAGAGCTGGCCATTGGCGACATCGTCAAAGCGGTGCACCTGCACGCCCGCGAAATGGTTGCCTACTACGGCGAAGCCCCCGGCCTGCGCCAGTTCCGCAAGCACTTGAAGCGCTATTTTGAGGACATTCCCGGTCTTGAGTTGGATTCGTTGTTGAGTACGGAATCTTTTATGGCGTTTGAGGAACTTTTAGGGGAAGTGGGAACGGCCGTTCCCACCCAAACTCCGCTCAAAAATCTACAGGCGGCCACTGTGTAAAAATAAGGAACACGGAATTGATAAAGAAGCTCGTCTACACACTGTTTTTGTCGTTCTTCTTTGTGATTTTTCTAGCATCAATCGGATGTAACGTTCTGCCTTCTAAAGAACAAGACTCTGTTGAGCCTCAAACCGAGCAAGTGGGTGAGCAAGCTACACCATTCATCAACCCAACTGCGACGTCAACGGTTTCGCCGTCAGCAACACCGACAATCGTTCCCTCACCAACCGCAACAACTGCACCTACGGCAACAGCGACACCAATTCCCTCCCCCACACCTAACACGGTTCTGGCCAATGGGCTAATTCTCTACCTCCCCAACGCTTCCCACCACGTCATCATCAAAAATGGGCAGGTTGAACGGCTTTCGTATGAAGACGCGCTCTTGCTGGGCGCAAATGCGCCGCTCGTCGGCATGGCCGTGGGGCCTGACGGGCAACTATTTAGCCTTTCTAACACTTTCGTTGATGGACTACAGTTGGTAACCATTGCTGTTCAACAAGGAAACAGTAGCAAAGAAACCTTTTTCGATGATCCCGTCTACGAAGCAAGAAGAATTTTTGGGATTGTAGGCGAGTGGCTTATTGTTAGCCTGGTGGCTAAAGAGCCACCATCCGGTCAGGCATTTGGTGATTTAGCTGCCATCTCGCTCGATGGCTCGCAAATAGAAATGATTGGGCAAAATACCGAGATGACGCCTATTGTTTCCCCTGATCAAAGCTTTGTGATTTTCCACGAAAACGGGCAGACCAAACGGTGGCAACCTAACGCGCCCAACGAAATTTTATCCCTGCCCGCGTACTGGTTTGGTAAATTTTCACCAGACGGCCGTTACCTTGCCCTGGTCGATCAAGAGTTGAATATTTTTGACTTCCAGGATTACACACTGGTTGTGTCCGATGATGTTGGCAATTATTTGGGAGGTTTTGGTGCGCTTGAAATGTTGTGGAATCGAACAAGCACTCTGCTCGGCTACACCAGTTTTCGTGAAGAGGCAGATGCCTGGGTTTTGCGAATCGTCACCGTCACTGGCACAACGGCCGATTACCCAAACTACTTTGGCCCTGCGTTCAGCCCGGATGGTGCGCAAATGGCGGTTCGACTGGGCGGTGATGAGCCACAAAATCTGATTGTGGATTTAGCATCGGGCGACGCCACGCCGTTTGCCTTTCGTTCTGGTCAATTCACAGCCGCAGACCCCATTTTCTGGCTTGGCCTGGGAAGCGACGAGTAATTGTGAATACCCTACGCCCCGGCTACCCCGGAAAACCCTCATTGAGCTGAAGCAAATCCCACAAATTGCCGTACAAATCGGCAAAAACGGCCACCGTACCGTACTCGGCTTCCTTTGGTTCGCGGATGAACTGGATGCCTTTGGCCTGCATCGCGTGATAATCGCGCCAAAAGTCGTCGGTGTGCAAAAACAAAAAGACGCGCCCGCCCGTCTGGTTGCCGATGAACGGTTCCTGCTCCGGCTTTGAAGCGCGAGCCAGCAGCAGCGTGGTGCCGCTGCCGCCGGGCGGGGCGACCACCACCCAGCGCTTGTCCTGCTCCGGCTGGTAGGTGTCTTCGATGAGGCTGAAGTTAAGCTTTTCGGTGTAGAAGGCAATCGCCTCATCATAATCGCGTACGACGAGGGCGATGTGGATGATTGCTTGTTTCATGATTCACTATCCTTTAAGAGATCTAAAGCGGAACACAGAGAGGCGCAGAGGGGACACGGAGTTTCACAGAGACAAAATCAACCTCCCGCAGGTTTGTTCCCAGAAACATCTTACGAACGGAACCTGCGGGAGGTTTGGTATTAGCGTGGAGTGGCGGTCATTAAAATGCCGTGCCGGGCGCGGAGGGTGACCAGAGCGTGCTCCTCAATGGAATGGTCGGGGACGAGCTGCAAGTGGAAGCGCTGCAAAGTCATGGGCAGGATGATGATGCTTTCCATGAGGGCAAACTGGTCGCCGATGCATTTGCGTGCGCCTGCGCCGAAGGGAATGTAGGCGTAGCGGTGCCGCGCCGCTTCTTGCTCTGGCGTAAACCGCTCCGGATCGAACGCCTCTGGTTCTGGCCAAAATTCGGGGTGGCGGTGCAGCGTGTACGGGCTGACGGCCACAATGGCTCCTGCGGGGATTTCGTAGCCATCAATCTCGTCATCGGCCACGGCGTGGCGGCTGATAGACCAGGCGGAGGGGTAGAGGCGCATGGATTCTTTGATTACTTTGTCGCAATAGACCAGGTTGGGGAAATCAGCGACGGTGGGGGAACGGCCGTTCAACACCACATCCAACTCCGCTCCAACCTTCTCAACAACAGCTGGATGCTGCGCCAGCAAGTACCACAACCAGCCGAGCGTATTGGCCGTCGTCTCGTGCCCGGCAATGAGCAGCGACATCACCTCGTCCCGAATTTGCTGGTCGCTCATGCCCTCGCCGCTGTCTTCGTAGCGGGCTTGCATCAGCAGGTCTAGCAAATCGTTTTGATTGGGAGACGGCCGTTCCCGTCGTTGCTGAATCAGCTCAAAAACAATCTTGTCCAGCACCACCAGGGCTTCTTGAAAACGCGGCCGTTTCGGCTTGCCAATCTCGATCATCGTGTTGACCGCTTCGCCAATGATCTCGGCCTGCTTGTCCATGTCGTAGCCAAACAAGGCGCGAGAAACAATGTTGAGGGTGAGGGTCATCATCTCATTGGCGATGTCGAAGGGGGCATTTTGGGCGGCGTAACCGGCAACCCTGGCCAGCATTTCGTGGGTAGCCGTAGTCATCAAATCAGCAAAGTTAGCCAGGTAGCTGCGGTGAAAGAAGGGCTGAATGAGGCGACGCTGCTTGCGCCAGAGGGGATTTTCGCTGGTGAGCAGCCCCTGCCCGGTGACGGCCTGGAGCATGTGCTTGTTGAGGTGGGTCTCTTTGTTGTAATTACGGCCGTTGCTCACCAAAATATGCTTCACAAACTCAGGATGGTTGAACAAAAAAGCGGGTTCTGGCGTAGCGCGGTACTGCACCACATCGCCGTAATCGCGGGTGAGTTGCAAAAAGAAGCGGTGCGGGGCGCGCACCATTTCCCGTTCGCCACCAGAGAAAAACGGGGCTTTGCGCGCATCACTGACATTGTTGGGGTTTGTATTCATTTTTCACAAGGACAGGCAAAATTAATACGGCCGTATTGCGTACCGTAATCTACCAATGAAAGCTACCCGTATCATACCTGAATGGGAAATGAAAACCCAAGAAGGCAGTTGGCAAGATTGAAGGGTGGCTAGAGATTACAAAAGTCTCCAAGACTTTTGTAATCTTGGTTCTGCAATCGTTATTCGTCGCGTTCGCGGAGGTGGGGGAAGAGCAGCACCTCACGGATGGTGGCTTTGTCCGCCATGAGCATCACCAGCCGGTCCACGCCGACGCCAAAACCACCGTTGGGCGGCATGCCGTAGCGCATCGCTCGCAGGTAATCCTCGTCAATCGGGTTTATCTCATCGTCATCCTTGGCGTACATTTTTTGCAAATCCTCAAACCGTTTTTGCTGATCCAGCGGGTCGTTTAGCTCGGTGAAGGCGTTGCCCATCTCCATGCCGGCGATGAAAAACTCGAACCGCTCCACGTGCAGCGGATCGCCGGGAATCGCTTTGGCCAGCGGCGAAATGTCGCGCGGGTAGGTGGTGATGATGGTGGGCTGGATCAGGTTTGGCTCCACGTAATCGCCAAACAAACCGTCAATCAGCTTGCCCCAACTGGCTCCAATCGGCGCATGGCCACCCGCCTCGCGGATGGCGTTGGCCAGACTGGGCGCATCGGGATGCGCCATGTAATCAATTTCGGCAAACTGTTTGATGGCGTCGCGCATCGTCAGGCGGGGCCAGGTGCCGCCCAAATCAATCGTTTTGCCCTGAAAGGCGATTTCGGTTTTGCCCCAAACGTGCTGGGCCACATATTTCACCATGCCTTCGGTGAAGTCCATTACGTTGTGGTAATCCCAGTAGGCGGCGTAAAACTCCAGCATAGTAAATTCGGGATTGTGCTTGAAGCTAACCCCCTCGTTGCGGAAGTCGCGCCCAATTTCATACACGCGCTCAATGCCGCCGACGAGCAGCCGTTTGAGGTACAGCTCAAAGGAGATGCGCAGATACAGTTCTTGCTTGAGTTGGTTGTGGTGGGTGGTAAACGGCCGTGCCGCCGCTCCGCCGTACAAAGGTTGTAAAACCGGGGTTTCTACCTCTAAAAAGTCGTGGTCTTCAAAATAGCGACGCAGCGCGGAAATCACTTTGGCCCGAATTTTGAACACCCCACGCACATCAGGATTTACTGCCAGATCCGCGTAGCGCTGACGGTAGCGCTCTTCCACGTCGCTAAAGGCGTTGTGGCGCACAAGCTCGCCGTCTACTTCCTGCTCTTTCACCACCGGCAGGGGGCTAACCGCTTTGGCCAGCAATTTCCACTCGCTGACGCGCAGACTCACCTCGCCGGTGCGGGTGCGGAAAAGCACGCCAGTCGCCTGCACAAAGTCACCCAAATCGAGCAGCTTGCGGAAGATTTGGTGAGATTCTTCCCCGATGGCATCACGGCGGACGAACAATTGGATACGGCCGTATCCATCCTCAATGTGCGTAAAAACTGTCTTGCCCATGTCGCGGCTGCTCACGATGCGGCCGGTTAGCGTCGCTTTAATCTCTGGCGCATCGGCTCCTTGCTCCGATTCAACAGCCGCAAAAGCAGCGATGGCCTCCGCGCTGGTGTGGCTGCGCTCAACCCGCAGCGGATATGGCTCAATGCCAGCCTGGCGCAGCTGCTCAATTTTCTCCAGACGTTTTTCTTCTAGCGGTGTTGGTTCCCAAGACATGCCCTACTCCTGTCGGTAAGGGCGAGGCAGTTGGCAGCCATGTTGATTTTGCTTAACAATGTCCTCTACCAACTGCCTCGCCCCTACGATGTATACAATCAAAAAAAGCCCGTGTTATCCACGGGCTTGTAAAAATCTAAATCGTGCCGGGTAACGCGTGGGGCAGTTACCCAATCTTAACGACGCGGAATTCAATAACCCCGTTGGGCGCATTGACGCGCACCACCTCGCCAACCTTTTTACCCAACAGCGCCACCCCCAGCGGGCTTTCATTGGAAATACGCCCAGCCGCAGGATCCGCCTCAGCAGCGCCAACCAAATGGTACCGCTCGTCGTCATCAAAACCTTCTTCGGAAACGGTCACCCAATCTCCAACACGCACGGCATCGTGAGGACCACCGTTGTTATCAATGATCTTGTAATTTTTCAGGATATCTTCCAACTCCTGAATGCGCCCTTCCAGAAAAGCCTGCTCGTTACGTGCAGCTTCTAGCTCGGCATTTTCTACAAAATCGTCATCCTGCCCATCCTGAAAGGCGCGGTGCAGCCGATCGGCGACCTTTTCACGACCTTCGGTGCGCAATTGTTCCAGTTCATTTGTTAACTTGTCTAACCCTTCTCGGGTTAATAGGTGAGGCTTGATTAATGTCATTGTTTACCCCTAAACGAACCCGCAGATTCGTAAGAATTTTCTATTTACAACCAGGCAGTCTTTGCAAAAAACTGGCAAATTGTGTGACTGCGCCCTTAAGACGCCAAAAACCGCTGTAAACAGCGGTAAGGAGTGCGTAATGGTCGTCAGGCGGAAAATTATATCAAAAATGGTCCTATTGTAAAGAGTAAAATTAGATGGATTTTACGGCCGTTAAACTAGCCAGAACCGCCTGCGCTGCCACATCCCCCGTCACAAAAACCTCACCAACATCGCGCAGCAAGATGAAACGCAGTTTGCCTCCAGCTTTTTTCTTGTCGGTGAACATTGCCTGGTAGAGGGTTTCCGCCGTAAATTCGGCCGGGATGCGTGTGGGCAACCCTTGCGCTTGCAAAACCACCTCGATGCGTCCTTGCAGCGCCGGGTCGCAATGCTCCAACCGGGCAGAGAGGTTGGCGGCGGCCACCAGCCCCAGCGCCACCCCTTCGCCGTGCCGGATGCGGTAGCCGCTTACCTGCTCGATAGCGTGGCCAAAGGTATGCCCCAGGTTCAACGTGGCACGGACGCCTTTCTCAAATGGGTCTTCCTGAACCACGTTTCGCTTCACCTCGATGGCGGTGGAGACTAGCGATTGGAGATTGGCGATTGGAGATTGGTTATTTAGTCTCCAGTCTCCAGTCTCCAATCGCCCAAACAGTTCTGGATTGCTGATGAGGCCATGCTTGATCACTTCGGCCATACCAGCGGTGAATTCTTCTGAAGGCAGGGTTTGCAAGGTGGTGATGTCGGCAAGTACGGCCGTTGGCTGTTTGAACGCGCCGACCAAATTTTTACCCTGCGGCATGTCCACGCCCGTTTTGCCACCCACGCTGGCATCCACCATCGCCAGCAAGCTGGTGGGGCACTGCACAAAATTAACGCCGCGCAGGTAGGTGGCCGCCACAAATCCGGCCACATCGCCCACCACGCCGCCGCCAAGCGCCACAATCGTCGCCTGCCGATCGATGCCCGCCGCCAAAAGCTGGTCGTAGATGGTTTGCACGGTGGCCAGGGTTTTGTGCTGCTCCCCGGCGGGGATGGTGACGGTGCAGGCAACGTCGCCCAGCCGATGGGCATGCAGCGGCCCCACGTGGCTGTCGGTGATCAGGGCAATTGGCCCGCGAATCTGGGCCAGTTCGGCCAAATTGGGCAGCAGGTCGGCACCTACCAGCACATCGTACTGGCCGGTGGGGTGGGTGACGGGGAGGCGAGTTGGGTTCATAGAACCTCCCGGAGGTTCCAAACCTCCGGGAGGTTGGCTTGCCGCTAAAACAATTTCCTCGGCCACTTGCTCGGCCGTTTTGCCTTCGGTGCTAATTTGGGGGAAACGGCCGTACAGTTCACGTCGAATTTCCAGCAGTTGGGCAATACGTTCGGCCGGGTTGGGGACGTTGAGCAACGGCCGTTGGTCATCATCTTTAATTCGGCTCAGGATGGTTTGCGGAGCGGCCGTCAGGCAAAACACCAGCCCAGACGCTTCCAGCGCCACCGCATTCTCCTCGTCCAGCATCAGCCGCCCGCCGGTAGCGATGATGAGCCCTTGCTGCTGGCCCAGCTCCAGCGCCACGGTGCGCTCCCAGTTGCGAAACGCCGCTTCACCATCTTCGGCAAAAATTTGGGCAATGGAACGGCCGTCTCGCTGCACAATGAGGGTGTCAGTGTCGATGAACGGCCGTTGCAGCTGCTGCGCCAGCAGCTGGCCCACACTACTCTTGCCCGTGCCCATGAAGCCAGTGAGGATGATGTTGGGAATAGCCATCTAGTTGCTCCAAGTGCCAGGCACACCCCGGAAAGATTTGTTTAGACTCAACGAACTGGGGTGTGCCTGGCACTTTTTCATCATAAACAAAAAGCCGCTCATGAAGAGCGGGCTTATAAAAAAGTGATCCTGGAAGGACTCGAACCTTCAACCTGCTGATTAAGAGTCAGTTGCTCTGCCAATTGAGCTACAGGACCGTAGGCGGAGAGGATTATACAAAATTTTGGGGCAAAATCAACTACGGCGTTTGCAAAAATTCGGTAGAGAGCCAGCCTGTTTGGCCATCCACCAGCACCTCTTGCCAGGAAAAACCATCGGCCGTGACCAGACCATCCAGCAGCACCACCACTGTGTCCACAGGCAAAACTGTCACTACGGGGGCATCCAGCCGGGGTTCCAGCCGCAAATTAATGCCAAAGGGATAGGTGAGAACGGCCGTTCTTGGCGTGGCTGTCGGCGTGGAGGTGGGCGTAAACGTCGGTGTGGCCGTGGGAGTCTCCGTAGGCGTTTCTGTGGGCAGCACGGTCGCCGTAGCCGTCTCCGTGGGCTGGGGCGATGGCGTAAACGTAGGCGTGGCCGTTTCCGTGGGCGTGGGGCCAGGCGTGAACGTCAGCGTCGGCGTGGGCGTAGGTGTTAACGTCGGCGGAATTTCCGGGTCCAGCTCCGTCACTTCAATCACCGTCAGCGTCAGCGCCACCTGCTCCAAAATGCCGTCGTCTTTTAACGTCGCACCGATAGCGGTCTGCAACTCTTGCACCACCCGGTGGGGCAGCGGTGACGTGGAACGAGCCGTAATGTCCAGCGTTAGCAGGTCACCTTCAAATAAAAGCTCCGGGGGTCTATCCAGCGAAGCGCCCGCCACTTCGTCGAGCTTTGTCTCAACCACCTCGTTGATGCGGGTAATGCGGGCCTGCTCCTGAGCCAATTGGTATGTAAAGCCCACAATCAGCGCTGTGACCACCCCCAACGAAATGAGCGCCACACGGCCGCTGCGCGCCTGTACTGCCCGCCGCGATTTTTGCGCTACGGTGGGGCGGAAACCCAAAATGAGGAACATCAACGCCGTAGCGGAACTAATCGAGACAAAGTTGGCCGAAAACAGCAGCATGGCCCCCAGAGCGTGGTCAAATCGTCCGGCAGTGAGGGAAATGCCCACGGTAGCCAGCGGCGGCACCAACGCGGCAGCGATGGCCACCCCCGGCAGCGCCCCGGCAGCGTCTGAACGGGCCAGGGCGTAACCGCCAGCCAAACCAGAAAAGAGGGCAATGCCCAGATCAATGAGCGTGGGCTGGGTGCGGGCCAATAGTTCAGACGTGGCCGGATCGTTCATGCTGAGAAGACCTGCCAACGCGCCAAAACCAATCGCCAGCAACATGCCGCGAATGACCGCACCCAGCGACAGCCGCAAAAAGCGGGCATCGCCTAAAACCACCGCCATGCCTGTACCCACCATCGGCGACATGAGCGGGGCGACGAGCATCGCTCCAATGACGACGGCGGGGCTGCTCACGATTAGCCCTAACGCAGCAATGATGGTCGAGAGGGAAATGAGCATATAAAAATCAAGATCAGGGCGAGCGCTGCGACGGATGCGGGTGTAGGCGCTGACGCGATCTTTTAGCTCCATGCGGGGCAGGTATTGGCGCAAATTCCAGGCGGCGTTGTCCCACCAGTTGCCCAGGCGGCTGCGTGGCTGCCGCACAATGACGACTGGTTTTTTGCTCTGGCGCACTACGGCAGCGGGAATATCGCCGAACAGGATTTTGTCTATGGAGCTTTCCTGGCTGGCACCGATCATCACCATGTCGCACGCTTCTTTGGCCAGATCGGTGATGCCGTTGATGACGGAAGAGGCGGTAACTACTCTTGTTTCAACGCGGTCGTTGGCGTCTACAAATTGCATGAGCTGGCGCAAGCGCGACTGCCCCAATGCTTCCTGGTTTTGCAAATATTCCTGGGCGATGTAGACGGCCGTTACTTTCACATGATGGGTTAATGGCAGCAAAAAAGTGAGGGCGTGGGCCGTGTTAGGGCCACCAGCCGTCGGCACAATGATGTGCTCTAACTCGTCACGCGGGGACTGAACAGCGTCGCCAACAACTTCTGTGTTGTCGCCCCGAACGGCCGCAACGGCACAGGAAATTCGGTTCAAATTCAAAGCAGCGGGGCCATCCAGATGGGCTACTAGCAAGTCAATGGCGGCCTCATCTACAAATTTCGCCAGCGCTTTGTCAAAATTTACGGCCGTCATCACCAACACGAAGATGTCGGTGGCGTCCGGATTCAGGGCCTTGATCTTTTCAGCGTGCGCTTGAGCAGCTTTTTGCCCTGCGGGATTCATGTCTGGCAGGTAGATACCAACAATCAGCTGGCCGCCATTGGCGCGGGCCAGCGCCAGTGAAAGCTGCCAGGCACGGCCCAATGGTTCGCCGGGAGACAAGAGAACCAAAGCACGCCACAATTTTTCTTTGGGAAGCTGACCATCAATTAGTTGCATAGTTTGGGAGTATAGCAAACGGCCGTCCTTTTAAGAAGAAACTCACCCGGCAGTAGCTATTTAGTTTATGCTATAATGCGATCATCACTGTTGAGGGGTAAAGAAATGAAACGGTTTGAACTAGAAGAAGACGAACGCAAAGTATTACAAACATTGGCAAAACGCGGTGCCATGAGTCCCAGTGAAGTTGCTGCTGAAACATGGACAATGCCGGGTAAAACGTTATCGGTGCTGCGTGAATTATCCAACGCAGGGTTTGTTTTGCTGCGCAACGACACCCACAGCCCAGATGGAATGTTGGTCGCCATCACCAGCGAAGCACGCGTTTACCTGAACGGCAGCCTCGCCTAATTTTGCTCACCCGCACAACTGGAATTTCCCCAATGACGAACAATCCCCCAGATGAGATGATGTTTGGTCGCCGTACCAAAATTACGCGGGGCATGAAAATTACGGCAACGCTCTTTTTTCTCCTGCTTGCTGCTCTCATAACGATCGTTGTTTTTCCCATCACAACAACCACGCCTGCCTGGGTGGAACCGCTGCAAACCAACGTGTACGGTTTTTTGGCGCGTATCTCACCGTACATTCTGGTTGGTCTGCTAGGGTCTACGGTGGCTATTGCAGAATTAGTTTCTACCTTTCAAACCTACCCGCGTGAAGCCTTGCGCACCCGCTGGTCATGGATTTTGATTGGGGTAAATGTGGTGGCAGCAATGATCGCCCTGGTGGTGGTGCGTGTTACGATGACAGAGATGAATCCCAGCCTGCAAATTTTAAGCGTGGGCGTGGGCTTTCAGGCAATCATCCGCACCCGCTTTGTGTTGGCCAAGCGCATTGGCGACGACGGGCAAGAGGGTGAAGTGGCCCTGAACCTGGGCTGGCTGTACGACCAGTTCCAGAACCTGGCTCGGACCCAAATTGATTTGGAGCTAATGAATAATCGGCGAACGGCCGTAACCCGTCTCCTAAACTATTACCCCTCCATGGCCGAGCTGTACGACATCGCCTGGTACACCATCACGTCCCGCGCCACCCTCACCCGCGAACAAGAAGATCAGCGTAAAACCGATTTGGAAAAGTTGCTAGACCCCAAAGCACCAGAAAACTTCGCCAAATCCAGCATTGCCCTCATGATTTTGGAGAATGGCGGCCAAGCTTACGTGGAACTGCTACTCACCCAGGCCATGCAAAACCTCAGCCCGGAGGCGGTGGCCATGGGCAAACCTTCTACCACCGAAAAGCTGATTTGGGAGCTTGTGGATAATTACAGCCTGCCAGAAATGGTCGCCCTGGCTGAAAAATTAAGCACTACCGAAAAAGCCGTCAACTACGTGCGCGAGGCTGCCCAGCCCGATCCCGAAGCCAACGCAGCCAATCAAAAAGCGACCATCGCCCACTTTTTGGTGCAGCAAATTGGCGTGGAGCCACTGCAAAAAGCGATGAAGGAACAGGAACTGGAGCAAGAGTGAAAAGTAAATAGTGATAAGTGCATAGTAGACCAAACTTATCGCTTTTTTACTTCTCGCCTTTAAAATAGATCATCCAATGAAACTTGCGTTTCGCATACCGGGCAGAGGAACCAGCCCTGCTCCCATTCTGGATCATCCAACTCAAGTTCGCTTTCGCAATTTGGGCAGATGATGATGTCATCTTCATCTGCTGGCGCATCTACATCAAGTAGCGCCCGCGCTTCGTCCAGAAATTGCTCCGGCACACGCACGTAAGCCGTACCCAATGGCCCACTTAAAAAAGCGAAAGATTGCCCAATGCTTTCTTGCACAGCTTGGGCGGGAATATCAGCAGCAATCAGCCGCTGAGCCAACATTTCGGCTACAGTAAATCCATTCGTTTCTGTAACGGTAGCCCAGAGAGTCTCTTCCATTATTTTGCCCCCTTGTTTGGACATTCCTGGTTACTTGATAAGATAATGGCAGTATAAATCTTTGAGGAAACGGCCGTCAATCGAGTCGAAAAATTTACCGGGGTTGATTTGCGTCTACAGGCCTTGCCATTTAAGATTGCTCACTTTTTTCAGGTAAAAATGGATTTTCGATGACAAAATTTTTAGTGACCGGGTTTGAACCGTTTGGCCAAAGCAATATCAATCCTTCCGAGCAGGTGGTGCAGCGATTGGCCGCTACCCAGTTCGAAGGGTTTGCGGTTGCTACGGCCGTTCTCCCCGTACATCGTCACTATGGGCCAAAAGCTTTACGAACGGCCGTCCAGCAAACCAACCCGGATGCCATCGTCTGCCTGGGCGAGGCGGGGGGTCGCCAAGCCATCTCGATTGAACGCGTAGCGGTGAATTTGCTGGATTACCGCATTGCCGACAACGATGGCGAGCGGGTGCAGGATGAGCCAATCGAACCGGATGGGCCAGCCGCCTACTTCACCACCTTGCCCGTGCGCCAACTGATGCAGGCCGTGCAAGCCGCTGGCATTCCCGCTGAACTTTCATTGAGCGCGGGTACTTTTTTGTGCAACCAGGTCACGTATGACCTGCTGCACTTTTTGGCGCAGCAGCAGCAAAACATACCCGCGGGCTTTGTGCATCTGCCTTTTTTGCCACAGCAAGCGGCGGCGCTACCCCGCAATTACCCCAGCATGGCTTTGGCGACGATGGAAACGGCCGTTTCCACCATCCTCCATACCCTTAACACCCATCTGCAAGCCAATTGATCACGGCTTACATGGGACACAAACAAACACAGATTGGCCCTTTTCTTATCCACGTAAATCAGTGCAAATCTGTGCCCCATTTGTTGTCTAGGCAGTCCACTCAGGCTAGCGCAAAAATCCTTCCACGCCCCTGCAAAACGGTGGGCAAAGGTTACAAGTTAATCAGCTTTACGTGAGTAATTGCCTTGATTTGCTCTAGCGCATCCAACACTTCTTTGCTTGGTTCGCTGTCCAGGTTGATGAACGACAGCGCCTCTCCGCCGGGCTTGTCACGTCCCATGCGCCATTCTGCAATGTTCACTTCATAAGCAGCGAGGATGGTTCCTACTTGCCCAATAACGCCATGCACGTCCCGATTTTGCATCACCAGCACAAAGCCGTCAGGACGGGCATCTAATTTGTAATCATCTACCTGCACAATACGCGGTTCAGTGCCGCCAAAGAGCATCCCCGCCAGGGTGCGCTCGCCACCGCTCCACGTCACGCGGCAGGTAACGAGATTGGCGTAATCCAGTGAGCTATCCGCTTTGGTTTGAGCCACCACAATCCCTTTTTCTTCCGCCAGCAGCGGGGCGTTGATGTAATTGATTGGCTCGGAGGTGGATTTTTCCATGATGCCCTTGAGCAATCCGGCCGCAATCGGTTTGATTAATTCGTTAACCGCCTCGCCGCGCACCTCAATTTCTACCCGACGAATGGTGCCACCAGCCAGATAGCAGTGCAGCTTGCCCAACTTTTCACCCAGTTCCATATACGGCCGTGCTTCATCAAAATTGAGTCCGGCCTGGAAAGGCAAATTGATGGCATTGCGGAAATCTGTGCCGCGCAGGGCATCCAACACCTGGTCTACAATTTGGGTAGCCACATCTCGCTGGGCTTCTTGGGTGCTGGCTCCCAGGTGTGGCGTGTGGATGACGTTGGGCAAGCCAATAAGCGGACTGCTGCTAGGTGGCTCTTTTTGGTAGACGTCGAGAGCGGCCGTTTTAACCTGCCCATTTTTCAAACCATCCGCCAGCGCTTCTTCGTCGATTAGCTTACCACGCGCCGCATTGATCAAAATCATACCCGGTTTCATCTGGGCAATGGTTTGCGCGTTAATCATCTTTTCCGTGTCCGGCATCAGCGCCGTGTGTAGGGTAATGTAGTCCGATTGCGCCAGTAAATCATCCAGATCAACCAGCGTGACCCCCAATTCTTGCCCCACTTCTTCAGACACAAATGGATCGTAAGCCAAAACTTCCATGCCAAAAGCCTGGGCACGCTGGGCTACCAAACGGCCGATTCGCCCAAAGCCAATAATCCCCAATGTCTTGCGGTATAGCTCCGTGCCCACAAACTCCGAGCGTCGCCATTCGCCGTCTTTGACGGAAGCATGCGCCTGGGCCGTGTGGCGACTGGCGGCCAACATCAGCGCAATTGCCTGTTCGGCCGTAGCAATGCTGTTGGCGCCCGGCGTGTTCATGACAATGATGCCGCGCAGGGTGGCAGCGCGCACATCCACGTTATCCACGCCAATGCCAGCACGCCCAACTACTTGTAATTTGGTTCCAGCCGCCAGAATATCGGCATCGGCCTTGGTGCCGCTGCGGATGATGAGGGCGTCGTATTCTGGCAGGATAGCCATCAGATCTTCCTTGCTGAGGCCGGGTTTCATATCGTATTGGGCATCCTTAGCCAGATCGAGACGATCCAGCCCGGCTTGCCCCAGTTTGTCTGAGATCAATATTTTGAACATAATTTTTCCTTCGATTTTAGTCGCTTGGTTTGGTGCTTTTGCGAGTGTGGGTTAATGTGCTGGGGGAATTATAGTCGGGCTTAGGTGTGGGGCAAACGTTGGGCCGGGGAAGCAATAAAATATTACCCAATTACTCAATTACTAATTTCTGCCAAAAGCTGCTGGCGTTGATCAATGCCTAACCCCGCCAATTCACCACCTGTAAAACGCAGATCCTCCGTCACTTCACGCAGGGCAAAGCTGGGCGTGGGGATGGCGTGCAGGCTGGTCAGGTCTGGCTGCTCAATTTCGGCCAAAACCAGCCCTGTGAGAAGCCCTTGAAATTGATCGATGCTGAATTGGAAACGGCCGTCTCGCAACTTGTACCTTCTCTTCACCAAAATCTTGGCGGGTAACGTTGCCAGCAGAGCGTAGCTGGCTTCATCCAGGTAAAAATTGGTGATGGTTGTGGCGTACGCCGTTTGATTAGCTGATTGATATTTCTGGGTGAATTTGCGTGCCGTGACCTCACCTTGCGCGTTTGTCATGCAGCGCAGGCGCAGCGGGGTGCCGATGATATAGCGGTCCTCAATGAGCTGAAAATTTTGACTGTCTTGCAGTACCTCCGGCAAGGTGGCCAGCAGCCAGCGTCGTTCCAGTTCAAATTGGGCATATTTATGGGCCATCGCCCTAAACCCCGCTGAAGAGCGCATGATAGTACACAGTACCGCGTTTGCCCCGCAATGCCCCAGGTACCAGTTCCAGGACCATGAAAACCTCTTCCGGTACCTCAAATTGGCAGTACAGGCCGTGTGGCGCGGACGGGGCAAAGCCAAAGCGCGGGTAGTAGGTGGGATGACCCAGCACAAAAGCAAGTTCGTATCCAGCTTTGCGGCAAGCTTCAATGCCTTGTCGGCACAATTCTGCGCCAATGCCTTTGTTTTGGTGTGAAGGATCAACCGCAACGGGGCCGAGGGCAACGGCCGTAAATTCCCCCGCCTCACTTTTTACGGTCACTGGCGAAAAGAGGATGTGCCCCACCAGGTCATTGCCTAGCAGGGCAACAAGTGAAATTGTGTTTACGACGCTTTGCTGGAGCTTCTGCACCAGCTCTGCCTCGGCGGGGCGGCCAAAGGCGGCGGCTTCTACAGCATATACTTTTGGGGTATCAACGGCCGTTTCCCGGCGAATAATCAGGTTCATGCCCCCATCTTAACGCAGAGTGGAGCAGCCGTCTAATTGGCTGTGCTTTTGGCGTGCTGTGGTTTGTGGCGAACGGCCGTTTGCCGCCGTCTGTCGCGTTTAGGCCGTGACACGGTTGGCGCGTGCTTGGCCAAAAGCCAATACGTACCGGCCATGACACCGATCATGGTGACCGTCAGCAGAGCCAGGTAGCCCACCAAAATTTGGGCGTACCCCAGGCTCAAGCTGCGCCACGCCCCCAAAATCAGGGCTGCATACCAGGAAACGGCCGAAATCGCCCCAAAAACCGAGATACGCGGCATTCTTTGAGCCAGACCATTAAAGTGAAACAGTTGCTGTTTGTGTGCCGATTTTTGCAACAGGGGGAACAATCTAGCGTGCATCAGCCCTCCGTTGAGGGTGGCAATAAAAACGATGGTCATCTTGGCAAAAAAGCGGTGGCTCACGGTACCGTTCAGGATGACCAGGCCAATGCCAGTAGCAATAAGCAAAATCAACCCGCCAATGACAATGCCTGATGCGACTTTGAGCAAGCGAAACTCAGCTTTTTCGATACGGCCGTTGCGCAAAACGCTCAAAAATAAAAAATCACTCGTGGTAGCGCCGCCAGCCCCCAACGCCACGCCAATGATGTGTCCAATCAGTAAAATCGTATGCAAATCCATCTGCTCTGCTCCTTTGCAAAGAGAAGCCAACCTGCACAGCCATACGGCCGTTGCCGACTAGCCTTAATGCTTTCTTTTTGAGAAAAAGGGAGTGCTGGCTACCCGTTTGGACGGATAAACCAACGTGTGAAGAAGCAAGCCCGATTGGGCGAAAGCAGAAAACGTGCCCCGACTATAAGCAGTTTTGCCACAATGCAGAATAGGAGAAATGACCTATCCCATCTGTTCATCCACAAAATCTGCGGCTCAGGCTACCCAGCCCCAGATAAAAAATTGGGCAGAAAAATAAAGGTATAGCAGGAGTGAGGGGTACAAAATCAGGCGATGGATTTTGCTATTGGCTCCCCAGATCGCCAGCAGAAAAAAGGTGGGAAAGAAGGCCAGAGCATAGCGAGAAAATGAGTAGAGCGGCTTAAATTCTGAACTGGGCAGCAGCATGAACAATAGCAGCATGGCTGCGTACAACCCCCAGCCCAGCCAGTGCCGCCAGCGGAACAAAGCCACGATTGTGGTGCTGAGCAGCAGCCAGGTAATGAAAAAGTCGAACCAGAGCGTAAATTCACCAGAGCGGCCTGTGCCCAGGCCAAACATGCCCGGCAGCGCCCGCAGCAGGTCGGTGCCAGGGATGCCAGTGCGCTGGAACCAATATTCGGCGTACACGTTGCCCAGCGGCGGCAGCCCCAGCCAGGCGCGGAAAATTAGAAAAAGAACCAGCCCCAGTCCAGGCAAAAAAATGGTTGCGGCTTTGCCAAGCAAGCGCGGATGCCAGCCGCCAATCGGGTCAATTTTCCATTTGCCTTGTCCCAGATGGCGCTGCCAAAAATGGTAAGCCAGCGGCACCACCAACACCCAGCCAGTCAGGCGGGTGAGCGCAGCCAGCAGCCCCAGCAAACCGGCCCAGCCAAGCTGATCGTGCCGAAACGCCAGCCAGAGCGAGCCAAGCGTCAGCAGCAAAAAGAGCGATTCTGTGTACGGGGCAAACAAAAAGAAGCTGGTGGGGAAAAGCGCAAAGTAGACCAGAAGCCGGGTCGCATGTTCCGCGCCGAGCAAATCGCTGCCCACTTTGTGCAGCAAAATCAGCAAACCCAGCAGCGCGGCGTTGGATATGAGAATGCCGACCGCCAGGTGTGCGGTGTGGGAACCACCAACCAGCCCACCCAGCGCCCGCATCAGCAGCGGGTACAGTGGAGGAAAGACGGAATCTTCGGGGTGGGCATACCCTTGGGCGGCGATGCGGGTGTAATGCAGGGCGTCGAATCGCTGCCAGGGGCCAAGTAGCCACCCGGCTGCCCCGTCGTTGAGGATGGGCTGGCTGAGGTACGGCCGTATCCCCTCATTCACCTCATCTGGCACAGGGCTGGCCTGCTGAACCACCATCGCCCAGCCGCTCAAAAAGAGGCGCAGCAGCACAAAAATAATGAGCGCCTGGCGCACTGCGGGTTGCCGCCACAACGATTTTAGCAATTGATTTTCTCCGAGTGTGCAAAATTTGGGCAAATCGTAACAACCCAGGGGAAATCGGGCAACTAGCAGAAGATGGCGGGGGCAGAAAAGCGGTGGCAATGAATTTCGCGCAAAGGCACAAAGGTTCCCCTTTGCGCCTCTGCGCGAGTTAATCAATTTACCTGACACCCTGGTAATTAATTATCCCAGGGTGGGGAGGGTCTGTTAGGCATCGCCCATGGCGACGTAATTTTTACGGTAGTAGAGCATTAACCAGAAAAGGACGGCGCAAATGGCAACGGCCGTTGCCGTAACCACAAATTGCGTGACACTGCTAAACGGGATGAGCCAAAGCGTGGTCGCCAGCTCCAAACCAATGAGGAACAGCAAGAACTTGATGATGCCATCCCGGTTAACTTTAGACGCGAAATAAGCGCCAAATGGTGCGCCTAGCACCACAATCGGCACGGCCACCAACCAGTAATTCCAGGCAATGCCCACATCTTGCGACACAACCCCGTGCAGGAAAAAGCCAACGACAGAATTCAGCCCCATGATGACAACGGTAGTCGGTGTGCTGATTTTTTCATTGATGCCAAAGGCGAGCGTCAGCACAATGAAGGTAAGCATATCAATGCCAGACCCGGTTTGGGCAGCAAAGGAGCCGCCTAACGTGCCTACCAACAAAAAAAGCGCCCGGTAGCGATTGTCCCAAGCGGGCAAATCGCTACGGGGTTCCCACTGAATAAACCAGCGGGAGATGATCATGGCGACGCCAAAGGCGGTAGCCACAAAGGTAAACAAAATTTTGGGGTATGGGTTGGGGATGGTGAAGAGATAAGTGCCAATAATCTGACCAAAAATACCGCCAATGGATACCCAGGTTATCACTTTTGGCAGGGTACGCACACGCTGGGCATAAATCATGACGCCCGCCATTGTCATCCCGACGGATTGAATCATGAGGCCGAAGGTGCGGGCATCGCCTGAGGGAATATGCAGCACTTTGGTAAAGACAGGGAAGGCAACGGCTGCACCACCTTCGGCGGTAGCGCCTGCAACAAATGAGCCGAGGGTCATGGTTAGTGAAACAGGCCAATATTCCTGAAAAAGTTCCCAGCGATTGGCCAGGATCATATAACTGAACCAAAAAACGTATACAACGGCTAACAAGGCTGGATACAGCCATTTACGTGACTTGGCAGCAGCTACTTTTTGTGGCTGTTGGGCCGCAATATCAACTTTCATTTTGTGTACCTCGTGGAGTAACCGTTCGCTCCCTGTGAAAACTTTTGACGTTTTGCGCCAAAGTGCAGCAATGCTTGAAGAGAAAACCTTCAAAAGTCTGAACGCTTACCATTTATGAAATGAATATTTGGGTGATTGGAATAGAAATGTGCCTTGAAAGTGTATGAAAATGAACTTACAAAATTACTTTCACTGATCGCTATTCGCAAAGAGGGCGGTTTGGAGAAGGCGCAGGGATTGTTGTAGGGGTTCGGGCATGTCGGGGGTGTTTTCGAGGGTGGTGACGGTGTGGAAGGTACTGTTTTGTACGGCCGTAATCTCATACAAAAAGCGGTCGCAGCAGGTGTCTTCGGGCAGGTAGGTGGTATTTAGCTCAAAAAAGCCGGCGCTGTCCAGGCTGTTAAGCAGCTGGCTAACGGCTTCGGCGGAGAGTTCGGGCTGGATGGAGGTGTTGGTTTGAATACGGCCGTCTGTAAAAATGACCCACTCTTCATTGGCCCCGGCAATACCCCCGGAGCGTTTGAAGATTACGGCCGTATTTGAGGCAAAGGTAGCGGTGGGGACAGGCGTTGTTGTTTCTACTATTTCATCTTCCGGTGCGTGGGCAGTTTCCACTGAACAGCCCACCAAAAATGGCAACAACAGCACAAGAACGAACCAGCCCATCACCCTAAACTTGTTTTCCATCCCACTTTCCTCGCCTAAGTAAGCGGCCAGCAATAACTTCCCTTTTTGGAAGGCCGCTTACTCCAAGCCGTCCGCACAATTCCAATAACTTATTTGCGGACGGCCACTACGCCCCACCGTACATGGTTGAGATTCGTACGGTTAGAATTATACACCCATCCACAAGCAATATTGCAAGGTACGTCCAATTAAGCAGGGGTCCAAAATTGAGCGGCTTGCTCCCTTTTTCGCGGTTTTTAAGCATGAGATGCCCCGGCAAAAGGCGGTACAGGAAAAATGCCAGGGTGAACATGGCTGGAGAAAATAACGCCAAAACAAACCGATTCCCTGACGAAATGGGCCAATACCAGGCATACAACAAACCGTAGCTAATAAAATAGCTGCCGATAAAAATCGTTAAAAATAAATGTGGCTTAAGTTTCTGCCAGAGGGTTTGACGATTACGCCACATCAATACAAAGGCAAAACCAACAAGCAGCCAAAAATAGATTGCATAACCGTAGCTAAATGTGGTCACAATTAAAATGACGAGTAGACCGTCCAAAAAGCGGGTGAAAATTTGCCCAGGCGTGTGTTCGCGAAAATATTTGGCGGCGGTGGGGATTTCCTCGATGGGTATGGTGGGCCAGCCAACCCGATCGTCGTGGTCTTTGGTGCCGGCCTCTACCTCGTCCCAACTATCGTACCAGAGGTAAAAGGTGGAATTGACGTTGTAAAAGTAATGGCCAAATTGCTGCCTGCTGTTTTGAATGTAGGGCCAGACGGTGATCAAAAACAAGAGCACGACGAGGGCGGGATTGGCCATCTGCTGCCAAAATTGGCGGTTGGGGCGCTGCCACGGCCGTTTCCCAACCCAACCCCACGCTGCCTGCCAAACGGCCGTAACCACATACAGAACCAACCCTGGCAGCACCGACGCTTTGGTCAGGTGCGCCACACCCAGAACGATGCCCGTGAAAACGGCCGTTTGCCACACACGCTCCCCAACAGGTCGCCACAGCAAGCGACACATCAGCAAATACGCCACAAAACTGAGCAAGTAAAACAGCAGTTCCGCCTGCACAAACGGCGCTTTAAACATGTACAAAGTAAAAGCATGAATGAGGAGGAGATTTACGGCCGTAAACAGCGGCAAATAACGACGAAAAATCCAAAACAAAATTGGCAAAATCAGCAGCGACAGCCCCACATTGAGTAGCTTGCCTCGCGCAAAAAACGCCTCTTCGCTTAGCCCCGGCTGGTACAGCAGCGATAGCAAAAATGGATAAACCGGCATCCGGTTGCGATCCGTTAACGCCGTATAGTTGGAACTTTTCAGCGCTTCGGCTGCTTGCAAATAAGCGCTTTGATCAGTGCGGGTGAGGTCCGTATTGACCAGCAAAAATTGTTGCCGCACACCCAAAAAATACAGCAGCGTCAGCAGTACAACCGCAACTGGAATTAAAATTTGCCGATTTTGCTCAATGCGTGCGCGTATGACACACCTCTACGGCGAAACAGTTAAACTGGCAACCAGCAAATTCAGCGCGGTGGTCATATCGTTTTTGCCGGTTTTTACATCCACGTCAATGCCCAGCAAGTGACGATAGATTTGCTCAAGCTGGGCCATGCTGAACCCCTGGCACTGCTGGTACAGCTTGCCCACCACAAAGCTGTGCATTTTCAGCTCCTGACTGATGGCAGGCGGCCGTTTTCCCTCGTCGGCCAGCTCTTTTACCTGAATCAGCAAGCGAAACTGACGAATAAACATGGAAAAAAGGTAGAACGGATCAGCCCCTTCGCGGAATTTTTCCTGAAGCAGCTGCGAGGCTCTTTTGCTGTTGCGATTGCCCAACGCATCCACCAAATCAAAAATGCTGGCTTCCGCTGCGTAGGGACTCAATAGCTTCACTTCGTCCGACTGAATCTCTTCGCCGTTGCAGTAGCGCAGCAGCTTTTCAATTTCGCGGCTTAAGATTTCCATCTGGCTGCCAATATTGACGGCTAGCATGTGGGTGGCCTGGGGCGAGATACGGCCGTTTTCCTCCTCCACCTTTTGCTTAATCCACCGCTCCAGCGCTGCCCCCTCCGGTTTGCTGAACTGCTTCACATAGCCGCTTTTCTCGCTTTCTGCCAGCTTCACCAGCGGATCATTGCCCCGCAGATTTTGCGATTCCAAAAAAAGCAGTCGCGTCGTTTCTGGCAGATTAGGCAAGTATTCCAAAAGCTGTTTCTGGTACGATTTATCCAGCTTGCCGCTTAGTAAATCGCGCACGATGACCAGCCGCACCTTGGCCAAAAATGGCATCGCGCTGGCCGCCTGTTGCAGCTGCGAGAAGCTCACATTGCCTTCCAGCTTCGTTGTGTTCAAATCCAGCATCGCCGGATCGCCCAACTTGCCAATCAGTTGGCTCACTGTTTCTTGCTGCGCGTGGCTATCATCGCCGTGGAAAATGTAAAACATGCTAAAGCATGTAATTTAGTAATTAGTCATTGGGTAATTACCCAATGACTAATTACCCAATTACTCAATTTACCGTCGTAATCCGATAAGATTTTGCATTTGTCTGGCTGCTGCCCGTAAGCAACAGCTGGAACAGTCGCGTTACCGGGGATGGCTGCACAGGGCGGATGCTTTGCAGTTCCATCTCCTGCAAATTCCCCTCCACTGTGTACTTTGCCTGTAGCTGCACCCCAATGGGGCGCGAAATGATCAGGGCAAAAACTACGGCCAATATTGCCGTTGGCAGCGCACTTAGCAGCACAGTCAAATTCATGGTTTGCTGCTTTTGTCGCCGCTGTTCAAAAGCAAAGGATGCCTGGGCAGCGAGCGCGGCCATTGTGGCGGTGGTTAGCAAAACCGTGCCGCAGTTGGGATGGACGGCCAGTTGGTGCTCACCTTTTTTCATACGGCCGTATGCTTCCCGCACCGCATTGGCCACATCCTCTTCCGAGACGTCGCCGTAAATATTCAGGCTAAATCCTTTGTGATTTGAGTTACCCTGGGCGCTAAAATTTTTGTGCTTTTCGCTAAGCACATGAATGGTTGCGTGTTCCAAACCGTGATTGCGGCGCACGCGGCTGATGAGTTGAGCAAGCATAAGGCCTCCACTGAGAACTACGATTTCCCTTAGAAACCGTAGTTCTGGAATTAATTCAACGGGTCAATCGTAAATCGTTACGCGCCAATCGTCAATTTGAAATCATGATCAAAAGTGGGCAGGCCAAGATCGGGCATCGGTTCACCCGCCAGGAAGGCATCCAGTGCTGCTTCGGTGGCGTGGATGTCGTCCCAAGGGTACTCGGTGGTGATGAAGCACATGGATTGCTCGTGCCCTTTGCCCGCCACCAGCACAAAGTCTTCCGGGCGGGCCAGGTGCAGGGCAAAGTGGATCGCTTGCCCCCGATCGGGGATGCGCCAGTAGGTTTGGCCTTCCACGCCACCCTGCGCCGCGCAGCCTGCGGCCATCGCCGCCAAAATGTCATCCAGCGATTCGGTGCGCGGGTCTTCAGCGGTGAGGATGGTGAGATCGGCCAGTTGGGTAGAGATTTCGGCCATCATGCGGCGTTTTTCCGGGTCGCGCTTGCCTGCGCTGCCAAAGACGGTGATGATACGGCCGTTCCTCCCCATCTGCCGCAAAATCCCTCGTGCCGCCTGAATTGCCTTCTCCAATCCATCTGGCGTGTGGGCAAAATCGACGTGCACAATAAATTTCTGTCCGCGCTGAATCTGGTGCATACGGCCGTGTATCTGCCCCACCGCCTGCAACCCTTTTTGAATAACCTCCGGGGCAATGCCCAGCGCCAATCCCGCGCCAGCGGCAGCCAGGATGTTGGCCACGTTAAAAATGCCCAGCAGCGGCGAGCGCACCGGCAGCGCCTCGTCGCCCAGGTGCAGGGTGAAGCTAGAACCGCTGGGGTCGGTCACCAGCTCGGTAACGTGCAGATCGGCGGCGGGGTTGTGCAGGCTATAGCTAATCTGGCGCAGGGCGGCGATGGCCGCCAGGCGGGTGTAGGAGCTGTCGTCCAGGTTGAGGATGGCCGTTTTAATGACCTGTGCCGGTTTGTGCGGCGTGGCGTCGTTGTGGGCCACGTTGCGGAAGAGGCGCTCTTTGGCCTGGGCATATTCCTCGAAGCTGCCATGGTAATCCAGATGCTCGTGGGTGATGTTGGTGATGACGGCGATGTCGAAGGATACGGCCGTTACCCGATGCTGCGCCAATCCGTGCGAGGTGGTTTCCAAAATGCAATGGGTCATGCCTGCGTCCACCATCTGGCGCAGGTAGCGTTGCACCACGGGCGCTTCCGGGGTGCTCACGTGCAGCTCCAGCGCTTCTTCGCGGTCGCCAATGATGGCCTTGAGGGTGCTGACCATGCCCGTGCGCAGGCCAGCGGCGCGCAAAATGCCGTAGGTCAGGTCGGCGGTGCTGGTTTTGCCGTTGGTGCCCGTCACGCCAACCATGACGAGCTGTTGGCTGGGGAAGCCATACCACGCCGCCGACAGCCAGGCCAGTGTTTCGGCGGTGTTTGGCACCTGCCAGTAGACGACGTTTTCCGGGATGGTTAGCCCCAATTCTTGAGGCGATTTTTGGGCCAGGATGAAGGTCGCGCCCAGTTCAATCGCTTTGCCAATCCAAGGGTGGCCGTCGCTGCCGGTGCGCAGGCGGGCGACAAAGCTGCTGCCGGGCTGCACCTCGCTGGTTTTCTCGGTGAACATCTGGATGGCAACATCGGGGCCGTGGTAGGGGGGCGGTTGCAGGTGGGGGGTGTTGGCAACGGCCGTTTGCCAGTCGGCCAGCAGTTGTTTAATGGATCGAGTAGTAAATTGACTTTTCACTTTTTACTTATCACTTTTTACTGGATTAACGCTAAATCGGGTTTCTTGCGCCAACAATCCCATCACACCAGAGCCAGAAACATCCATCACGCGGCTGTCGGCGAAGTAGGGGAAGTCGAAGGTGACGGGGTCGCCAGCGGCCAGGCCGGGCAGCGGCATCAGGCGGGCGGTGAGTGGTTTGTTGAGGCGGCTGGCCAGCATAGCCACGTCGAGGAGAACGGCCGTTAACGCCGCCTCGCTCACATCCCCAGGCAGCGGAATTGTATCCAGACCCACGCCGCAGACGGCGCTGTAGCTAAGCAAATCTTGCACCGTCAGCACGCCTTCGGCGGCGCGGCGGGCCAGCACGGAATCTTCCAGGACGGGCAGCATGAGGCCAGAGAAGCCGCAGCTGGGGAAGCTGGCGCGGGCAATCGCCTCGGTGACAAAGCCAGCAGCAAACAGGCTGCCAGCGCCGCCCAGTTGGGGCACGCCCAGCGCTTCCAGCGCCCCGCCCAAACTTTTGTCGTCAGTGGGGAAGGGGGCCAGGGAAAAATCAATGCCGCTGAAGGGAATGTTGTGCTCGACGGCGATTTGTTGGGCGATGGGGAGGATGTTGGAGACGGCCGTTTCGATTCCCTCTACCAAATTTTGCCGTGCTTCGGCCAGGGTATTGGCTGCTTGAATGGCTTGTAGAGCAATGTCGGCCGACTCCACGGCGATGGCAAAATGGGCCGGGCCGCCCTGGTGGTAGGCTACCGGGAAAAATGGCGAGCCAGGCGGGCAGTTGGCCAGGGCCGTCAGGTACAAGTTGCCAAACCCGTTGGGCAAAATTTGGCTGACGGTTTTGATGAGTGCGGCCGTTTGCTGGCAGCGGGCGGTGTCAATCTGCCCTTGCTGGTCGGCAATTTCGACGGTGGCAAACAGGACGTCGGTGGCGGCCAGCAGCGCGGGAATCTGGTCAATCCAGCGGGCATCGTGCCGCAGCAGCACCGGACCCAGGCTGATGTAGCTGGCTCCGGCAGCCTGCCATTGTTCAGCTAATTGCTTCGGATCGTTGTCGTCTGCCCACCAGTCGGGGAAGGGGGGCAGCGCCAGCCGGGTGGTTTGCAGTGGGTAGGGGAAGGGGGTACGAACGGCCGTAAAAAAATCAGCCATTTGCACCGACGAAAAATCTGGTTCACAAAACAAAGTTACAGAGCGAATATCCATGCCGTTCTATTGTAACGCAATTTGACAGATGGCATGAACCGCCGCTAGAATCCGCTACCCGGTAGCTTTCCAACTTTGTTGGAAAAAATTCACAAGCTGCCGTATGAAATGGACAAATTCATGGATACGTCTGCGGAACCAGACAAACAACCAGAAGAAGAAAAGCAACCAGCAGCAGAACGCAGCGAGGAAACGGCCGTACAACCCACCAACGAAGCCGAATCTACCCCAAAACAGGCCCGGCGTCCGCGTCAGCGTAAGCGTAAGCCAAAAGGGGAAGGGCGTCGTGGTCGCAAAGGCGCATTTACGGTCAGGCAGGTAGCCGATCGGTTTGCGGCGTGTGGTCGGTGTAGCTACTTTTGGGCGGGATACAAGGTTTTATGTGGAGAAGAGGCGCAGGAAACGGCCGTTGCGCAAAGTGAATCCGGGTGGTTAGACCTGGCATGGCACAACCAACTGCCCAGACTGCTTTACAAGTCCTACGGTGTGCGCCTGGACATTGATCATTTCCATTACGAAGGCAGCTGCAAGGAATGCCGCCGCCGTTTTGTTTACGATGCTGCTGATCAGGAAGAAGAATGTAGCAGTTGCGCTATCGAAATCTCGCCAAGCACCTTGCGATAGCCGCCGTCCGCACAAAGTTGCTAGCTTATTGGCAAACAGCGCTAATTAACCGAATCAATGCTCACCATTTTGTTTATACTTGGCATCCCCATTTAGCAATATAAACGAATTGTTTGTTTTTGGTTCAGTAGAACGAGATGCATCTTGTTGGTTAGCCTGCAAATCCTTGGTGCTAGCAACATCAGCACGAGGAAGCGTAACGTAAAAAGTTGTCCCCTCGCTCACTTTACTTTCTACCCGAATGGTGCCCTTGTGCTGTAACACAATTTCTTTCGTGAGCGCCAAGCCAATGCCAGAACCAGGAATGGTGAGCTGTCCCACCTTTTTCCCTCGATAAAAACGATCGAAAATCAGATCCATTTCTTCCTCGGCAATCCCAATCCCCGTATCTTTCACCTCAAGGATAATGTTCTGATCATCCATCGAGATGCGAACCAGCACGCTGCCCTTTGGCGTATAGTTCACGCCGTTTTTGACTAAATTGGTTATCATGGTGATGAGCTGTTGTTCATTGCCCCAGCAAACGGCATTTTCGGCACAGGTTTCCAGCATTAGCTGCACGCCAGCCATTTGCGTTTGTGGCTGATGCCAGGCAATCACTTGGGCCGCAATTCGGTTAATATGGACCGTAGAAAAAGCCTCTTTCCCATACGGTATTTGAGAATATTTCACAATATCCTCGATTAATTGCTCAAGTCGGTTGGTATGAGCAACCAATACTTCATGATATTGCTCAAATTTGTCGCTTTGTTTATTCCGATGCATCAAATCGAGGTAAAGCTTGAAGTTGGTAATCGGCGTGCGCAATTCATGCGTCAAATCATCAATGAGTTTGGTTTTAAGGATATCCAGCTCTTTGAGCCGTTCGTTTGCTTGCGTCAGTTCACGCGTCCGCTCTTGCACACGTATTTCTAGTTCGGCATTATAGGATCGCAACAGCTCGGCAGCCT
Organism: Ardenticatenaceae bacterium; assembly: GCA_020634455.1. GTDB lineage: Bacteria > Chloroflexota > Anaerolineae > Promineifilales > Promineifilaceae > Leptofilum. Next base: position 2,172,171 of record JACKBQ010000002.1, read on the forward strand.
GCTTAATCTCGGTAATATCACGCACCACAATGGTGGCACCATTGAATCGGTTTTGCCTGTCTTTGCGCAATGTAAGTTTGGCGCTGAACCAGAAGGTTTTGCGAATGGACTCAAGGGAATATTCGAAATGTTGCGGCTCGTTGCTAAGTCCAGCGTCTTCCATGGCAACATCAATGAGGGCGCTGACGTGGCTTGGCAATATTTGGTGGTAGGATTGACCCAGAAAAAATTCTGGTGTGGCGCTGAGGGGGTTTTTACCAGGTGGCTGGTAGTAACTCATAAAATCCCCGTTTTTGTCAATAACAAAAACGAGGTCATCCATTGAAGCGATTGTGGCACGAAGGCGTTCATCGCGTTCTTTAAGGGCGTCTGATACTTTTTGGCGGAGTCGTTTTTCTTGAAGCTGTCGGTAGGTGCTGTGGACGATGGTGGGGAGATAGTCCAGATAATTTCCGGTACTGTCTTTTACCAGGTAGTCATTGGCACCCAGTTTCAGGGCGCGAACGGCCGTTTGCTCATCCCCACTACCTGTAATAAAAATTGTCGGTAATTCCTGTGAAAACGTCCGTATTTTTTGCAGCGTTTCCAACCCATCCATACCTGGTAAATTGTAATCTAACACCGCAACGTCAAACATTTTGCGCTGAAGCTGACCGAGCGCCTCTTCACCTCGCCTTGCCCAACTAACCTTGCATGTTTTATTGCTCCTTGTTAGCGCCCGCGCCACAAGACGAAAATCATGCTTTTGATCATCTATTACCAGTATGTTTAATGCATTAGCTCCCATTGTTCACTCCGCATAAAGGCACTATGGTTTACTTTTTCGCGGGAACCTCACCGCCGACACAGATAAGCTTATTTTTTTAGTGGCACTTTGGACCCTTACAAAATTCTGTTGAAGCAAAAATAAATATTAGAGATATAAAATTACCATTAAATTTATAGGAAGCCACTTACTTTTTGCATAGACCGTTGGTCCTGAATTTTACTCTTTAGAACCGATTGCAAATCAGCTAATAGATTGGGAGCCTGAGTATAAAGGTACTATTTGGTTCCGCCACTGCTTGTTATTTCTAAATGACTATTTTAGTACCTGCCCGGATACTCGTCACAAAGTGCACAGAGAACGTAGGTGCGAAGGTTCATTCCTTAGGCTCCCCTTTTTCCTCTGTGGCTTTTTCGGATAGAGTCTTTTCACAATCAGAGAGGTGGCAGTTCGGAGAGTGTCCAATACAAATGAATGACCCGAACAGCCTCCGAAAGCCGATCGAAATCTACTGGTTTTTGAATAAATGAGTTACAGCCTAGCTCATACCCTCGTATCAAATCTTCTTCTTCTTTAGAAGTTGTTAACATAACAACTGGCAAGCGTTTCAGTTCAGGCAACTCACGTATCCGACGCAAACACTCAATACCATCCATGACTGGCATACGAATATCCAACAATACAAGACCAGGCTTGGGGTGCTTGACTGAATCGCTGTACTCACCCTGGTTAAGCAAATAATCAATGCAGGCTTGCCCATGGGGAACCACATGTAATATGTTTGTAATCCGATTCTGTTGCCAGGCACGCCTTACAAATCGTACATCGTGTTTGTTATCTTCTACTAAGAGCACATGAAATTCTTTCTTGGGCATAAGGTATTCTTTTCCAGAGCTTCTACGCTTGTTGAGATGGATATTTGGGCATGGTGAAGAAAAATGTGGTTCCTTCACCCACGGTTGATTGAACCCAGATTTTTCCACCTTGTTTTTCAATAGATTTTTTTGTAATTGCCAGGCCTATTCCTGTTCCCTCAAATTCATCCACAGTGTGTAGCCGTTGGAAGATGCCAAAGATTTTGTCAAAATAGGTTTCGGCAATACCAATCCCGTTATCTTGCACAGAGAAGGTTACAAAATTATCCTCTTCTGTAAAGCCAATAATAACTTCGGGTGTAACATCTTGTGCCATAAATTTGATGGCGTTATCTATCAAGTTAGAAAATATTTGCTGTAGTTGAATCTCATATCCCCAAACAACAGGCGCATTTTGCGGCAAGGTAATTTGGGTCCATTCGTTCAGGTTGAAGTTTTTGGCGATGCGTTCGAGTAACTCTTGGCTGTTGATTGGGCCAGGGTCCTGACCGGGACGGTCAACGCGGGCATATGCCAGCAATCCGGCAATCAGGGTATCCATATGTTTGGCGCTTTCGGAAATACCCACAATATATTCATGGCCGTCGCCTCCCAGCTCTTCCCCGAAATCTTCAGCCAGAAAACGACTGTAGGTGTTTAGGGCACGTAAAGGGGCGCGTAGGTCATGTGAAACAATATAGGCAAAATCTTGTAGCTCGTCGTTGGATTTTTGCAGGCTGTTCGCTTGGTCTTGGAGCGTCCTTTCAATCATTTTGTGATTGGTGATGTCTATAAGAAAGTAAGCGATGAGGTGACCATCATCCACATCTATGACGGCCATGTTTACTTGGGCAGGGAAGGAGGTATTATTCTGCCGGTTTAGGGACAAATCCAGGCTGCCAATGCGGTTTGGTGATGATTTAAGAAGTTTGCGCCGTTGTTTGTTTAAGTTGCTTTGATGCTCTTGGGGGATGATGTGGAATATTGATTTGCCAATCAGGTCGTCTTCTTTGTGACCCAGAATCTGACTGGCTTTTTGATTGACGATCTGAATTTGGTTTTGGGCATCGGTAATAAGAATGGCAGTGGGCGCCTGATTGAGTAGGGTTTCAAATTTAGCCTCGGCATCTCTGAGGATAGATTGGGAGTGGACATGTTCCTCAAGGGTTTTGCGCAGGCTTTGGTTTGTGTGTTCAAGCTGGGCAGTTTGCTCGTTTAAAAGGCCCTCAAGCATTTGGTTTTTTTCTTTCAGTTGTGTGTTGAGGGTTTGGATGCGGGCTTCGTCTGTGTGCCAGCGGGTGATGTCGGTAAAGGTGGCAATGGCTCCGTTTGGGGAGCCGTCTTTGTTTGTGAGGGGGCGGACAGCGAGGATCGTCCAAACCGGGTGGCCTTCTCGGTGGGTAAAGGAGAAGTCGTACTCTTGGGTGCCATCTGGAAGCAGGTTTGTGAGTATTTGGTGGGCTTTTTGCTGGTCTTCGTGGGTCATGAAATCGGCAAACGGCCGTTCCATCAATTCTTCCACCTGATAGCCCAACATTTCAGCCATGCGTTGGTTCACGTAAGTTGTTTTTGCCTCGGCATCAATGATCCAAATGCCTTCCGAAGAAAGTTCGACCACATGCGAATATTTTTCTTCGTGCGCCCGCAGGGCTTCTTGCAGCAGTCCTCGTTCTTCCATTTCAGCAGAAAGCGCCCGGTTGGTCTCGTGCAGTTGGTGGGTGCGCTGATTCACGCGCTCTTCTAGCTGATTGTTCTGCATTTTTATAGCATTTTCGCGCTCACGGTGTTGGGTGATGTCTTGAATAATGCCTAGAATTTGGGTAGCACGGCCGTTTTCTTTACGCTGGGTAACGATACACTTTTCTAAAATGTAGACCCAGGTGCCCTGTTTTGTTTTCACCCGAAACTCAATTTCTGAGCGGTCGGTTTGACCATTTTCCAGGGTCTGATACATCTGCTGGTACATAGGCAGATCGTCTGCGTGGATCAAGGATAAAAACCAGGCGGGTCGCTCAGCCAACGGGGGCAGTTCTGCATGGGAGTAACCCAGAATGGCTGCCCATTTTTCACTGTAAGAATCAGTCACCTTATCTGCGGGCAACGAGTAATGGTAAATGCCCAGGTCAGCTACGTCAGTGGCCAGCGAGAGCAGGGTTTCGTTAAGATTGACGGCTTGCCTGGCCTGGCGCACGTCGGTGTTATTGCGGTTGACGCAGACGATACGGGCAGGTGTATTGAGCTTATCAAAAATGATGGAGAGTGTGGTTTTGATAAAAAGCTCGGTTCCATCTCTGCGACGCTGAAGGGTGTTGCCTTGCCAGTGGCCATGCTCGTTCAAAATTTGCTGGACAGATTCCACCTGGGAATCCACAAAAATAGTTTGCAGCAGGCTGTTGAGTGGCTGACCAATCGCTTCCTCGGCGGTCCAGCCATAAATTTGCTGGGCCGCGCCGCCCCATTCCTGAATGACAAAACGATGATCGGCAATGATGACGGCATCGGAGACATGTTCTTCCATGAGGGTTTGGTATTGCAGCCGAAATTCGGCTTTTTTCAGGGCGGTGATGTCATGGAAAGTGAGAACGACGCCTTCAACAACTTCATCTTCGGTGAGATACGGCCGTATGTCCATCATAAACCGTTGGCCGTGTGGCGTGGCGATCTCTTGCGAACGAGATTTTTCTTTGCGCATGGCCAACTCTGTGTACGCCAGCAACTCGTCGTGTGAAATATTGAGGTTGTAGAGCAGATGGCTCACAGGGCGGCCCACATCCTGGGGCATGAGGTTAAAATCGTCAGCGGCAGCGGGAGTGTATTGACGAATTTGCAGATCGCGATCCAGGAAAATGATCGAAATGCGGCTGTTGCGCTGAAGGTTAAGCACATCATTGTTTAGCTGAATCAGCTCCTCAATTTTGTTTTGATGCTCAGCATTGACTGTGTACAGCTCTTCATTGACAGCGTGTAGTTCTTCGTTGGTGCTTTGCAGCTCCTGGTTGGAGGCTAAAAGCTCCTCGTTGGCGGACTGCATCTCTTCATTGGCCGTTTCTAGCTCTTCAATGGTGGTTTGCAGGTACTCTTTGGTGTACTGCAATTCACGTTCAAGGGCAACCAGCCTGGCATTGGATGCTTCGTCTCGGTCGAAGGTCTCAATGGTCTCTTCGGCAAGCGCGGGGGGGATGGTTTGCACGGGTGTTAAGGTCACAAGATAGTAGGTACTGTCCTGTTTTTGGCCCATCACTGAGGAGACGGTAACCTGTACATACTGCTCAGCCTCACTCAACTGAACGTGAATTCCAGTGTAAGAGATGGGGTCTTCTTCTTTGGTGGCGCGGTGCAGGGCGGTACGTACGGCCGTTAGCAAATCACCGTCCAGATGGCGCAGCACATACAAGCTGGCCTGCCCCGTTGGCTGCGTCAAATAATCACGGCCGTTGCCAAAAACATGCACCAACTCCAATGATTCATTGACCAGAAAACCGTCGGGAACAAATCGTTCCAAAATAGGCTCGTACCAATCATACGTAATGTAGCTGCGGGCGCGGAAAAAGCGCTGCTGCCGCTCTACGTAGCGGGTAATGTGCAGCGGTGAACGATAGGGCTCTACGGTGTCTTCGGGGAAACGGCCGTCTCGCCGTTTACGGAACATGCGCCAGCGACGATCCACAACATCAAATTCTTCGCTAATTTGCCCAATGTTTTCGCTGGGGCCTAAAAAGAGAACGCCCTCGGTTTTTAGACCAAAATGAAAGCGCGACAGCACCTTTTGCTGCGTTTCTGTTTGCAAATAAATAAGCACATTGCGACAGCTAATCAGGTCTAGCTTGGTAAAAGGCGGGTCTTGAATCAAATTGTGGTTTGCAAACACCACAGACTGGCGCAACGATTTACGAATGCGATACCCGTGCGGCGTGTGCTGAAAATATTTCTTCAGCAAAGACTCTGGTACCGTTTTTATAGCATCGGCAGAATATGTTCCCGCGCTGGCAAAATCAATAGACGTCTGGTGTACGTCGGTAGCAAAAAGTTTAATCTCGTTAAACTTTCCGGCCGTTTCTACAGCCTCGCGCAATAAAATGGCGATGGAATACGCTTCCTCGCCAGTCGCGCAGCCTGGCACCCACACGCGCAGCACGTCGTCAATGTCTGTGTTTTGCACCAGGTCAGGGATGACTATTTGCTCTAAAACTTCAAATGCGGCTTCATCGCGGAAGAAACCTGTCACTTCGATGAGCAAGTCGCGGTACAAATTGTCCAGTTCATCGGGGTCATCCAACAAGTGGCGCAAATAGACCTGGGTGCTGCTAATATGCACCAGCATCATTCGGCGTTCTATGCGGCGCATGATGGTTGGTAGTTTGTATTGGGTAAAGTCTATCTGGAAGCGGCGGTGCAAAGCGGCAAAGATGTGCGAGATGTCATCTTGATCATCCAGGGTTTCAAGGGATTCCAGGAGGGGTGAGGCAACGGCCGTTTGATGGTTAATGTACCGCAAAATGTAACTCGGCATATCTTCTGGCTGGCACACCTGATCAACCACACCCGTGGCAATAGCATTGCGCGGCATCCCGTCAAAACCGGCTGTGATGGGGTCCTGCACAATGACAAGGCCGTCACGATTTGCAATGTCTGGCAGACTGCGCGAGCCGTCGCTGCCCGTGCCGGATAGCACGATGGCAATTGCCTTGTTGCCCGCTTCACGAGCCAACGAGCGGAAGAAGATGTCTATGGAAAAATGCAAGGCGTCGTTATCCTGAAAGTCTGTCAGGTATAAACGGCCGTCCATCAACACCATGTCTTTGCGCGGGGGAATAAGATAGATGGCATCGGCTTGCACCTCAATACCGTCCGTTACCCGGTGAATGTCCATTTTTGTGTAGCGGGACATGAGCTCCTGCATCAAGCTCTTGTAATCTGGCGACAGGTGCTGCACGATGATAAACGCCATGCCACTGGTGGCAGGCATGTTGCGGAAAAATTTTTCCAGGGCATCTAACCCCCCAGCCGAAGCGCCTATGCCTACAATGAAATTTGGCTTTTGCTTCTCGGCTGAAGCGGTCGGTTCAGCGGCTTGGTTTTTGGCTTTTTTTGCGGTCATTCATGCTCCAATAAAAGCGGTGACTACAATGCAAGTTTAGGCAAAATATTGACTTGTCGGGTGAGAAAAATGTGTGCCCGGCATGTTTGGGAAGGGTCATCAACCCTGTTATTGAGCTATCCGCAAATCATTTAGCGGGTGGGGTGGTGCGGATGGCTTAACGAAAACAATGTGCAAATCCGAGATGTCAATCGGCTACTTACCAAGTATGGCAAATTAAAATAGGCGATGCAAGACGCAAATGTCCTGCTTTTCTATGCAATACGCCGCTGCCGGGCTGCTTCAAACAGCAGCACCCCGGCTGCAACGGCCGCATTTAGCGATTCTGTTTGGCTATGCATGGGAATGGTAACCGGGTGGGTTGCCACCTGCCGCGCTTCGTCCCCCGCCCCTGCCGCTTCGCTACCAATGATAATGGCAGAAGGTTGCGTCCAGTTTACGGCCGTATAAACCCTGTCTGCCTCAACGGTGGCTACCCAAACCTGCAACCCCTGCACCGTGGCGGCAATCTCAGCCCAGGTTTGGCTGTGAATGGGCAAACGCAGGTGTGCCCCCATGCTGCCCCGCACTACTTTGGGATTGTACAAATCCACACAATTTGGTCCCAGAAGCACCCCATCCACCCCGGCAGCGCCCGCTGTCCGCAGCATCGTGCCCAGGTTGCCCGGCGTGTTGATGGCATCCAGCACCAGCAGCAGCGTGGGCGTTGGTGGCAGCGGGCGCGGCTGCATGGGCAACACGGCCAGAATGCCCGGCGGGGTGCTGGTATCACTCATCGCTTGCATCACCACCTCGCTAACGGGCAGGGCGGTAAATTGTCCCAGGCTGTTGAGTTGTTGTAGAATGTGGGCATGAACGGCCGTTTCCAGCCACCGTTCCGTATAAAAAAGCAGCTCCGGCAAACGCGCCATCGCCACCAGCTCCCTTAGCCAACGCGTCCCTTCCACCACATACTGCTTCTCCTGGTTGCGAAAACGGCGGTCGGCCTGTAAACGCCGCACAAACTTCACTTTGGCATTACTTGAACTGGTAATCATTCTTCCATTGTATCTTTTTTATCGTTTTCGGGTTATGCAAAATAATAAATCATTCCTAAAAAATTCGGAGGCAGTTTCAATGTTGAATGAGTTGAAAGGATTGTACAAAATCAGTCGCCCGTTGACGACGTTAACGGGAGGGCTGGCCGTGCTGCTAGGTGGCTATGTGGCAGGCACAGGTGCCTGGGGCAAGGTGATTTTGGCTATTTTGGCCACTTGGTGCATCAGCGCCGCCGCCAATGCCTGGAACGATTATCGGGACATTGAAATTGACAAGATTAACCAGCCGAAACGGCCGTTGCCCGCAGGTCTCGTTTCCCCCAAAAATGCCCTCATCTTTGCCGTCGTTATTACCGGTCTTTCCATTTTGTTGGCTGCCTTCATCAACCTGACCGCCTTTTTCATTGCCCTGGTTTCCGCCCTCTTGCTCTACCTTTACTCCTGGCGGCTCAAAAGCACCGTCCTCATGGGCAATGCCGTCGTGGCCGCCATTTCAGCCATGAGCGCCATATTTGGCGGCATCGCGGCGGGCAATCCGCGCCCATCCCTTTGGCTGGCAGCCATCATCGCCTCCGCCATTATGGGGCGTGAAGTGCTAAAAACATTGGCAGATTATGAAGGGGATTTGCGCCAACGCTGCCGCACCATTGCTACCGTCTGGGGGCGACGCCCGGCGCGGATTGTGTTCTACATTTTGGCATCGGGGACGCTGGTGGTGATGATGGTTCCGTACATCCTGGATGTGTACCGCCCAGTGTACGCGCTTATTGTGGCGCTGGGCGTCTACCCGGTGTTGCTGTACGTGCTGCTGCGCGTCACCCGCGAACGCACTGGCCCGCAGCTGGAAAAGCTCAGCCAGCTCATGAAGTATGATTTTATGATCTGGTTTGTGGCGGTACTACTAGGTGCCGCTTCCTGATCGGTAATCGGTAAGCAGCACCGATAACCGATTACCGTTTACTGATTACCGATTACCGGCAACACCGTGGGGTCAAATGGCGGCTCTTCCCCACTGTAACGGCCGTTTAGTAACCAAAGCTGGCTGTTAAACGGTATTTCCCCTTCCCCTACCTGATCGATGGCTGGTAAGTAACGGCCGTCCGATTGCAGCAGATGTGCTTTTGCCGTATCGTGCAGGTAGGTGGCCAAAATAGGAATGATCTGCTGCCGTTCAGACTCTTCCTCAATCGGAAACAGCACCTCCACCCGACGATTAATGTTGCGCGGCATCGGGTCGGCGCTGCCAATGTAAATATCCGGGTCCCCTTGATTGTGGAAATAATAAATGCGGCTGTGCTCCAAAAAACGGCCGACAACGCTCTTCACCCGAATATTGTCGCTAACCCCCTTCACCCCTGGGCGCAAGCAGCAAAAACCGCGAATAATCAAATCCACCTGCACCCCAGCCTGCGATGCCAGGTACAAGCTCCGAATCACACCCGGATCAACCAGCGAATTAGCCTTGATGACGATACGCCCTTTTTTGCCCAGCGCCGTTTCCTGCTCAATCAACCGTAGCAAATTCTCCCGCAGATTCACCGGCGCAACCCAAAACTTGCGGTATGCCACCTGCTTGGAATAACCCGTCAGGTAATTAAACACCTCAGAAGCATCAGCCCCCATCTCATCGTCACTGGTAATCATACCCATATCCGTGTAAAGGCGTGCCGTAATCGTGTTGTAATTGCCAGTAGCCACATGCACATAGCGACGAATGCCATCCCGCTCGCGGCGAACTACCAGGCACAATTTACAATGCGTTTTCAACCCAATGACACCATACGCCACATGCACGCCCGCACGCTCCAGCGCCTTGGCCCATTCAATATTAGACTCCTCATCAAACCGGGCTTTTAGCTCCACCAAAACCGCCACCTGCTTGCCATTTTCCCGCGCCTTCATGAGGGCATGAACAATTGGCGGGTTTGGCCCCACCCGGTAAAGCGTTTGCTTAATGGCTAAAACGTTTGGATCTTCGGCCGCAGCTTTTACAAAATCAACAACTGGCAAAAAGCTGTCAAATGGCGTGTGAATCAGAACATTGTGGCGCTGCAAGATGTTAAAAATATTATCTCCTGAGCGCAGGTTAGTCGGTACGGTTGGTTGAAACCCCTCATCTTTCAGTTCAGGACGCTCTAGTTTGTGCAGTTCCCAAAGGCTACTCAAGCCCAGCGGCCCATTTGTGGCATACACATCTGTGGCATTCACCTCCAAGTTGTTAATCAAAATCGAACGGATGGTATCGGGGGTGTCCTCATCAATTTCCAAGCGCACCACGCGGCCAAAATGGCGCTGACGTAAATTTTCTTCCATCGTTAGCAGCAAATCGTCCGCTTCCTCTTCCTGAATTTCCATGTCTGTATTACGCGTAACGCGGAAAGGATAGGCAGCACGGACATCCATACCAGGGAACAATCTGTCCAGGTTGGCACCGATAATTTGCTCCAGCCAGATAAATTTTTGGGTCGTGGGGGGCAGCAGCTCATCTGGGTCTAGCGGGTTGAGCGGCACCAGCCGGGGGAGCGTAGCGGGTACTTTGACGCGGGCAAAATGAATTTCTGCCGTTTCCGGGTCTCGCACTTCCACAGCCAGGTTGAGGCTGAGGTTGGAAATATGCGGGAAAGGGTGGGTGGGATCGAACACCAGTGGGGTGAGTACGGGAAATATCTCTTTTTCAAAATAGGCGGCCAGCTTTTTTTGTTGGCGTGTTTTTAGCTGACTATAATCCAGGGTATGAATCCCTGCCTCAGCCAGAGCGGGTTGAAGCATATCTAGCCAGTAGCTGGTGGCCTGGGCAAAAAGCTGGGTGCCAGCACGGTGGATGGCCACAAGCTGTTCGCGTGGCGTCAGGCCGTCGGCGGGGCGGTCGGTAATGCCCAGCAGCACTTGCTGCTTTAAGCCAGAGACACGCACCATGAAAAATTCATCCATGTTGCCGCTGAAGATGGCCAGGAATTTGACGCGTTCCAGCAGGGGATGCTCAGGGTTTTCGCACTCTTCCAAGACGCGACGATTAAATTCGATATTACTCAGTTCTCGGTTAATATACAGGCTAGGGTTTTTCAGGTCTATCTCGGACATAAGATGATTTTTCGTGTGAAGGTTTGGACTAACGGACAACGTTTGGTAGGGGGATTATATCTTTTTGCCCTGTTCTGGCTAACTGCGTGCGGAACTTCTGAGGTACGGCCGTTTCCCACGGCCGTTTCCACCCACACACAGCCCCTCACCCCACCGCCCACACCCAGCCTGGCCCTGCCGCTACCCACTGGCGAACTGCCGCCCACGCCCGCCATCCCCGGTGTGCTGCCCGCTACTGCTACGGCAACGGCCGTTCCCCCCATCACCCTCAGCGCAGACCCCGGCGTGCCACAGGATTTGGTTCGCGCTGCCCAAGCGTTTGCAGCCCAAAACCGCACCTTTGCCTGGGCAGAAGGCGACGCTGCCGACGTGCAGCTGACGCTGGCAGACGGTGCGCCGCTGGCAAACTGGGTGTACGTAGTCGCCGCCCCCTTCGCCACGGTGCCGGATGAGATTTCGCTGGCGGAAGTGCAGAATAAATGGCAGCAGGGCGGGGCGGTTTTTGCCACAAATGAGGTGGCTGTTCTCGGACAACCCAGTCCCACCATCACATTTTCGGCGGATGTGGCGGAATTGAGCGAACTGGCTTGGGCGGAACGGCCGTCTCTACTCATTCTTCCGTTTGACGCGCTGCAACCCGACCTGAAGCTGCTGCGGCTGGACGGTGTTTCCCCCCTGGTGCCCGATTTTGACCCGGCAAGCTACCCGTTGACGCTGGCCGTGAATCTGGTGGGGGAGGAAACGGCCGTTGCCCAATTTCTCACCGCCTGGGACGGCCCCACCACCAACTGGGACGCCAGCCAGCTCACCCGCGTCGCCCTCAGCGGCGTGACGGCGCTCACCCGCTCCACCGGCTACCACATGGAGATTTTTGGCGTGCTGGCTCCGGGGCGAGACGTTGGCCCGGTGCTGCAAACGGCCGACATTGCCCACATCAGCAACGAGGTCTCTTTTTCGCCCAATTGCCCCATCCCCAGCCCCATCGGTGGCACCAGCTTTTGCTCCCGCGAGAACTATTTTGAGCTGCTCACCTGGCTGGGCGTGGACGTGGTGGAGCTGACGGGCAACCATCTCAACGATTTTGGCACCCAGGCAATGCTGCATTCGCTCGATTTGTACGCGGCGGCGGGCATTCCGGTGTACGGCGGCGGCGCAGATGCCGTCAGCGCCCAGGCTCCGGCTTTGTTTGAGCACAACGGCAACCGAATCGCGCTCATCGGCTGCAATCCGTTTGGGCCGCCGTACGCCTGGGCTGGCCCCACCAAGCCGGGCGCACGCCCCTGCGATGCAGAATTTGAGGGGCAAATTCGCCAACTGGCCGACGACGGCTATCTGGTGCTTGCCACGCTGCAATACGATGAGTTCTACCATTACCAGGCAACGGCGCAGCAGCGGAAAGATTTTGCCGAGGTGATAGCGGCGGGGGCAACGGCCGTTTCCGGCAGTCAGGCGCATCATGCCCAGGGGTTTGCCTTTGTGGATGGCAAATTTGTCCATTACGGGCTGGGTAATTTGTTTTTCGACCAGATGGACAGGCTGGGCACGCGCCAGACGTTTGTGGATACCTACGTGATTTATAACGGCCGTTTGCTCAGCGTCGAGCTGTGGACGGGACTGATCGAAAATTACTGCTGCCCGCGAGAAATGAGTGCTGCGGAGAGAGAGGCGGTGTTAACGGCCGTTTTTCAGGCAAGTGATTGGTAAGAAAATTTAAGGTGAAAAACTTTGAAACAAGGGATGGAACGATGAATAGGACAACATTTTGGATTTTGTTGACGGCCGTTTTACTTGTAGCGCTCATAAGTTGTGCACGCACCCAACAGGTAGATGAAGTAATTGCAACCGCCACCGTGAGCAGCTCAGATTTTGATAGCGTCGCGGTTGTTCCCACAATAATTCCAGAAACGAGCACCCCAACACCTTCCTCAACGCCGACCGCAACCTTAACAGCGACACCAGAGCCGACACATACTGCAACTCTCATGCCAACGGCAACTATTCTACCGACAGAAACTACTACGCCTCTCCCAACTTTGCCACCGCTGCCTACGATTCCACCAAACCAGCGTGGCGAAAAGTATGATGAGTTGATGACAACAAACAATGGCTGCCAGTTACCTTGCTGGTGGGGTTTAAAGATGGGAATCAGCACATTTGACGAAGTTATTCAACTTTATTCACAATTTGACCCATTTATAACTGTCCAGGAATATCCAGAAGAAATTGCTATTGTGACGATGTTATTTGTTGCTCCAGAGATAGAAGACGGTAACCAAACCAGACATGTGTTTGTATTTTCAAATGATATTCTGATGGAGGCCGAGATTGAAGCTGTATTTTATAGAAACCTAAATCCTCTGGCCTTAATGGAAGAGTTTGGGCAACCAGTAGAAGTTTGGTTGTGGACGATTCCTGAGCCTTTTGAAGGAGTTATTCCTGCCAGTTTTCGTTTTTATTTTCCAGATGAAGGAATCCTTTCTTCATACGCAGAGTGGGCCGAGAATGTTGAAGAAAATGTGGAAGTCTGCTTTAGTGGTGATGGCGGAACAATACTTTTATTGTGGAATCCAGACATTTGGGACCCTGACGGAACAAAAAATTTTGCTGAACGCGCAAATACAAGTTCTGAATTGACTCTGGAAGGTCATCAGCCAATTAACCAGGTTAGTAACTGGGACGAAGAAGCTTTGTACACAAATTTGCTCAACCCAAATTCAACAGAATGCCTACTTACACCATCAAATTTGTGGCAATCACCTTAAGAAACATTTCGCGCAACAATTCCCAAAATTGTCATTCTGAACGAAGTGAAGAATCCCGCAAGGTTGCAATGGCCAACTAGCTCGTTGAGCAAAGATTCTGGCAGTTGCCGCCTGGTCGGGCAACTGCCATCGGCTACTTGCGGCGGAGCCAGGCAAAGGCCAGCAGGAGCACCCCCAGGCCAGTGCCACCCAGCACCCAGAATCCCAAGCCGGAACTGGCTTGCTCGGCAACCGCCTGTCCTGAATCTGTTGCAGAAATCGTTGCCTCCTCAGCTTCCACTGGTTCAGTAGCGGTGGGCACGCTGGCGATTTCGGTGGCTGGCGGTGGTTCGGTGGCAATTTTGGTAGGAACGGCCGTACTCGTCACCGTCGGCGTGTTTGATGGCAAAGGCACAGGCAGCATGTTGGTCGCCGTGGGGTACGGCGTCTCGGTCGGCGCGGGCGTATTGGTGGGCGCTGCGGTGGCGTTGCTCGTCGGCACAGCCTCCCCACCAGACCCAGACGTCGGCGTGTTGGCCGACGCCACCACCGGCGGCGTGGTGGAACCACCACCTACCCCTTCCTCCACCAAAAAGAGTGGTGCGCCACCCATGTAGCACTCCCCGGCACACCGCGCCCCCGTCAGCGAGATTGAGTAGCTGCCGCCTGTGGGGGTAACGGCCGTTTCCGTCCCGGTAATCGGGTCAACCAAAATCCCGGATGCCGCCAGCGCAGGCACATTCAGCGTCACGCTGCTGGCGGTGCGAGCCCACAGCACCCGCGTCACCCCCTGCGGCCTGTCGAATCGCACAATCGTGTAATTGCCCCCCTGCTCCCGCTGGATGGGGTAAGTAAATCCCGCCAGATATTTGATCGTGTTTTGGTAAGCGTAAAAAGCGGGCCGTTTGGAAAAGTCGTACGGCCGTATCAACCCCCAAGACTCATCTCCCGGCGAAATATTGATGTCAATCAGCTTGTACACCGCAATTCGCCCCGCGCCAGAGTAAAAGCCCAGCGCATACGCCTGCACGATGTACCACGCCTGCTGCTCCAAATCCAGCTCAAACGACTGCACCACCACCGGCCACTCCGGGTCGCTGCTGGGCCGCGCGTTTGTCTCATTGATCCACACCGCCTTCAGCGGAATGCCCACCTGCTGCTGCACCGCAAACGCATTCCCCACAATTTGCGGAATCGTTTCCGGGCGGAAGTAAATGTGCAACGAAATCACGTCGAAGTAGTAATTATTGGCCGCCGCGTCTGGATCAGCTGCCACCATCTGCATAAAACGGCCCAGCCAGGTCGGGTCATGCCAATACGTCATCCCGCCCAGATGGATTTTGGCGTTGGGATCCACCTGCTTGATGGCAATGTAGGCCACCTTCACCAGTTGGTAATAATCAGCCATCGAGCCGCTAAACTCATGCCCGTACACCTCAGCGGCGATGTCCGGCTCGTTCCAAACAATCCAGTTATGCACCCCGTGGGCGCTGTAGTAAGAAGCGACCCGCCGGGCGTAGTTGGCCCATAAGTTGCCCGGATCGTCCACGGGCAGGTAAAGGCCGCGCGGCACACCAGAGGCAAATTCGCCGTCGGTGGCCCAGTTGGGCGTGTTTTTCAGCAAGCCCACAACCGTTCGCCCTTGGGCCGTCGCTTCCGCCAGCCACTCCTCGTGGACGTGCAGGGTGTTCCAATCATTAGGGCCGGTGGGCTGAATTTCGTTCCAGTAAAAGAGAATGCGCTCCCAGCCGACGCCCAATTCGGCCGCTTCGCCGGGTGCCCAAAACGATTCCACCGCGCCAAAACGCGGGTCGCGGGCCGATTGTTGGTTGGGTGCGGCGGCTGCGGGGGGAACGGCCGTTTCTGGCCACACCCACACACCAACCAGCAAAAATAAAATCAAAAGTTTAAAACTATGTCTCTGTTGTTTCACAGGCGTTATCTTTCCTTAATCGTCATGATTTGCAGGTGCGATTATAATACGGCCGTTCCCATCCGGGTACTCGTATTGCAAGTCGTAGAGGGATCGTATGCGTAAAACAGTTACCATTTTCTTAACCAGCAGCCTCGCTTTTTCAATGATCTGGGCACTTTTTGCCACATTGCAACAGCCCACCACGGCCATCGCCCTGCCACCAGATCACCCCTTCACCAGCGTTCGCAGAGCGCCATCACCCCTGCACCCACTTGCTTTACCATCCACCTCCATCGTCTCCATGACAACGCCACTCGACTTCTTCCAGCCCGGCACCCAGCCCAACCAAATCACCGACACCATTGATGCGCCGGAAAGTTGCCGAGGCTGCCATTCTGGTTACAGTAGCCAACTCCCCCAGCCCGCCGAATTTGAGCCGTGGACTGGCTGGGCAGGCAGCATGATGGCTCAGGCCGGGCGCGATCCGCTCTTTTACGCCGCGCTAGACATTGCCAATGCGGATGTGGCCTTTGGCGGCGACTTTTGTTTGCGCTGTCATTTGCCGAGTGGCTGGTTAAACGGCCGTTCCACCCCCACAGACGGCTCCGCCATGACCCCCGACGACCAGGAAGGCATCCAGTGCGAAGTGTGCCATCGCCTGGTAGACCCCATTCCCAGCGCTGAAAATCCAGCCCGCGACCTCACCGTTTTGGCCGCCATCACCAGCCCGGTGAGCTTTGCGGGCAACGCCAGCTTTGTGCTAGACACGGCCGATTTCCGGCGCGGCCCCTTCAACATTGTGGCCGACAACGGCTTCGACCCGCACAAAGAGTACGGCGTGGCGCAAAACACCCTCGTCTCGCCGTACCACCAGGATGCCGCCCTCTGCGGCACCTGCCACGACATCAGTAACCCCGTTTTCACCTGGAATGAAACGAGCCAAAGCTACGAGCTAAACACCGTCAACCAGCCGTTCACCGACACCACCGCCATGTTCCCCGTCGAGCGCACCTACAGCGAATGGCGGCTCAGCGAGTTCAATACGCCGGGCGGCGTGGCGCTGCCCCAGTTTGGCGGCAACAAGAGCAGCGTCTCCACCTGCCAGGATTGCCACATGCGGGACGTAACAGGCGTCGGCGGCACCTTTTTTGGCAGCACCGCCAACAGCGTCACCCGTAACGATTTACCCCTGCACGACCTGACCGGGGCCAACAACTGGGTGCCCCCCCTCATCCCGCAGCACCCCGTTTTTAGCGCCACCTTTGCCAATAATCCGGCCCGATTAGACGCGCTCAACGCCGGGGTGGATCGTGCTACAGCCATGCTGCAAGCCGCCGCCGAACTGGACATCGAGCTGACGGGCACGCAGCTGGTCGTGACGATTACCAACAACAGCGGGCATAAACTGCCCACGGGCTACATCGAGGGGCGGCGCATGTGGCTGCAAGTCGAGGCGTATGACGCCGATGGCCAACTCATCTACAGCTCTGGCGCGTATGATCCGGCTACCGGCATCCTCACCCAAGACACCAATTTGCACCTTTACGAAGCCACACACGGCATCTCGTCCGATTTGGCGGCGCAGTTGGGGCTGCCTGCGGGTGAATCGTTCCACTTCATCCTGAACAACCAGATTTTGCAAGACAACCGCATTCCCCCACGCGGCTACGAATTTGCCGCGTTCGAGGCGGCAGGCGCGGCCCCCTACACCAACGACTCACCTGACCCCATGCGCTACGCCGACGGGCAATATTGGGACACCGTCACCTACACCTTGCCTGCCGAACCCAAAACGGTGATTGTGCGGCTGCTGCATCAGGTTGCTTCGCGAGAGTACATTGAGTTTTTGCGGGATGAAAGTCCATTTTTTGGCGATCCCAACAGCAATGGGCAAATATTGTATGAGCTTTGGGTGGGGAACGGCCGTTCCGCTCCCACCATCATGACCCAAAAAGCAATAGGCCTGGCAGTCTACCTGCCGCTTGTTGAGCGGTAAAAAAGAGATTGGAGATTAGAGATTGGAGAGTGCGTCTTATCTAATCTCCAGTCTCCAATCTTCAATCTCCCATTCTTCCCACAAACATCATCTCGTAAGCGAGCATGTAAGTCCCGCTAAGTAAATTTGATAGAATGTTCCATCATTGTATCAGCCAGTAACTCGCGGGCTGGGAAGCTAAGTATCGGATACTTTTATAGGATTGGTTGGAGGAAGAATGCGTATCTCTATTAAACGACTACACCTGCTGTTTATTTTTGCCGCTTTTTTAACCCTGTCTGCCATTGCAATTTTCACCACCACGCGACTGGCCAGCGCCAATAATCACCTGGTACGCATCAATGAAATGATGGCTGGGATGAATGGCGACTCCAAAGTGCAATATGTTGTGCTAGAGGCCGCCGACGATTCGCAAAAAGCGTGGGGGCCACAAGCGGAAGACCCCGCCGGCTCACCTGGTCGCGCCATGCTGGTTTTCTACAATTCGCTCGGTGATGAAACGGGCCGCTACGTCTTCCCCAGCGACCCGGCAAATGGAGCCAACACTGTGCTGGTAGCCACGGCCGAATTTGCAGCCCTGCCCGGTGCCCCCACCCCCGACTTCATCATGCCTGCCGACATCATTCCCATTGCGGGTAAGGTGGCGTTCCAAAACAATCCCGACAACGTAAACAGCACCAGCGTGAACGTGGCGTTATCCTACGGCGGCGCAGGCTACACCGGCAGCACCGCCGGAGCCGACGACGGGGCCAATCCAGCCGAACTGCCAATCCTGAACACAGCAGCCCTCAGCCGCCAGTCCGGGTTTGGTTTTGGCACGGGCACGCAAAGCAACAGCGACTTTGGCATGAGCACCCCCAATCCGACCAACACGGCTGGCAACACCTTTGCTGTAATTCCGACCGTTGCTCCCCTGGCTAACCAGGGCGAGATTTTGTTTAAGCAAGAGACGTTTTTGGGAAACGGCCGTACCTGTGCATCCTGCCACGTTCCCGACAACGGCGACTTTGGTCTCTCCCCTGCACAAGTGCTCAACAAGCCCGCTACGGACGTCCTGTTTGTCCCCGAATACAACGTCAACACCCTGGTTGTCACCTCCAACGCCCCCAGCGGCTTTGCCCAGCCTAGCGATTTGCGCGGGGCCATCACTGGCAGCACTGGCTCCGGCACCGTCATTGGCGGCTATGGCAACACCTTCCTCGTTTACGGCGGCGACGACCTCTCCGGCACCATCACCGACAGCTTTGGCAACAGCGCCACCTTCGTTTCCTTCACCAATGGCGACCTGGCGGGGCCAAATCCGGTCAACGGCAGCGCCAACGGGCTAGAAAACTTCACCCTCATGCACGGCCCCTCCGCCAACACCGTTAGCTTCCCAGACGGCCGTGCGCTGATTTTGGAAAATATTGACGGCTTCGACCAGATTGAAGTTTTCCGCGCTTCGCCCGCCCTGTTCAACCTGGAACTAACCGCCCCCTACGGCTTTAGCTCCCAAATTCCAGATTTGGGCGACTTTTCCGCCGGGGCCGTGCAGCAACACGCCCCACGCAGCCTGCTGCGGCGAGAAGGCATTGATTTCCGTCTGCCTACCGAGGCTGAACGTACCGCGCTGGAAGCATTCCAGTTTGGCATCCGCTTGCCGCTCGACGGCAATTACGATTTAGACCGCTTTGCCGTGACCGATGCGCAAATTTTGGGCCGCGACATCTTCTTTGGCACAGCGGCCAAATGCTCCCGCTGTCACTCTGGCCCTGTGCTGGCCGCCACCGATGGCACCGTGCGCGGCTTTGCCGATGGCGAAAATGGCTTCTTCGATACGGGCACCGACGAAATTCCAGTCAATGCCCTCGACGGTATGCCGCCTGAGCTGCCAGACGGCAACGGCGTCAGCACCCGCACCTACAGCACCCCCGGTCTGTTTGGCACCAACCTCACCGGGCCGTTCTTCCATAACCACACCCGCGTTGATCTGCGCCGGGCCATTACCTTCTATGCTGGCGCAGAGTTTAACGCCTCGCCTGCCTTTGGCCTGGTGGGCCGCCCCTCGGTGGTGGCTGGTTCTGAAAACGCTGAACGCATTCTGGACTTTTTGGAAACGCTGGTTGAGCCGTGGTCGGTTTGTGCCTCTGGCTGTGACTTCAACAACATCCAAACTGCGCTCAACACCATTCCCGATGGCGATTCGCTGACGCTGATTGGCAATTTTAACATCAGCGCCCCGCTGGTTTCCGGGCGCAACGGCATCAACAGCGTGGTCATTTACGGCCGTAATGCAACGCTAAACTGGGTTGGTGGAGCCAACAGCCGAATCATTTCGGCGCAAGGCGTGGGCAACATGACGATTCTGGATTTGACGATGACCTGCTCCGCCAACTGTAGCACCACGAGCGCAATTCGGGCATCGGGCAACGGCCGTATCCTCATTAAAAACAACAGTATCACGGGCTTTAACCGCGCCATCAACGTCACTGGACCCAGCGAGGTTCTGGTGCGAGGCAACACGCTCAGTGGCAACAGTACCACCATCCAGCAAACGGACGGCACCATTGACGCTTACGCCAACAACATTGCCGGGTACAGCATCGCCTACACCCAATCGGTGACGGGCACGGCTAACCTGAACAACAACTTCTGGGGCGTGGCTATCGGCGCAACCCCACCAACTGGCTCTGGCGTGCCGCAAACCGCCTGGGATGCTCGACTGGCAGCCAACGTAGTAGCCTGGTCAGATGTATCTAGCCGCACAGGTCGCGCCAAGCTGGGGGATGCAGAGTTGGCAGGCAGCGATCGGACAGGGACGCCGGTAATTGTGAGTTACGGCCGTTCCCTCACCAACGCCCCGTTCAGCACACCGCTCAACAGCAGCACCACCAGCCAATGCTCCGACTACTACGAATATTTCGTGCGCGGCACACCCTCCGCCAGCGCCACCTGGACTATGCTGCTGCCCGTGGACAACAACACCCAATGCAATGCCGATGTACGTAACCAGCAACGTCTGATGGAAGTAGCCAACACTGCCGACTGCACCGTACCCGGCGCAGCCGCCTGTTGGGATTTGGTCACAGGAATCACCACGCAAGGGCAGCGGTTCCAGTTAGCTGGCCTCACCAATGCCGCTTTGACACGCGGCACCTACGCGGCCGATTCCACCGACAATTTGTTCCCGACGCCAACGCCGTCGAACACGCCAACGCCAACAGCGACGGCAACCGCATCGCCCACACCTATTCCAACCGATACGCCCACGCCAACGGCGACGACAACCGCATCGCCCACGCCCATTCCAACGGCAACCGCTACCTCCACACCAGGGCCATCGCCTACGCCTGGGCCATCCCCCACCCCGGCAATGACGCCGACGGTAGACCCCGGTAGCAGCACAGACTATTTTGTCTACCTGCCAATGATTACGCGGTAAAACCAAAAAGAACTGAGATTAGAGATTGGAGACTGGAGATTAACTTCAGTCTCCTTTTTTGTTACTCAACCAAACCTGAAAGGTCTTCAAACTTACTTCGCCAAGCAGTTCGTTTGGAAAACCAAATTGCTTTTGGACTGGGGTAGATTGCAGGCCTGTCAGGTTTTTCGCCAATCTCTGCTAAAATAGCACAATGAACGACCTCCAGTTGCGACCTGCCCAAGCGAAAATTTTAGAATACGAAAACGGCCGTCTCGCCATCAGCGCCGTGCCAGGGAGCGGGAAAACCTTTACCCTCTCACTCCTCGCGGCGAAGTTGATTGGGAACGGCCGTATTGACCCCAACCAGCAGCAAATTCTCATCGTCACCTATCTGAATTCAAGCGTGGACAACTTCAAGGCCCGCATCCGGCAGCGGCTGGAGGCCAACGAACTGCCCGACATCGGCTACACGGTGCGCACGCTGCACAGCCTGGCGCTGGAAATTGTGCGCACCGCCAACAGCGGCCTCACCGAAGAGAGCGCCCCGCTGGTGCTGGACGAAGGCCAGGGCAGTCACTTCCTGGCCCGCGCCGTGGATGGCTGGATCGAAGCCCATCCCGACGCCTGGAGCCAGTTCCTCACCGATGATTCGCCGCAAACCCGCGCCCGCTGGCGGGACGTGACGCAAAAAATGGCCAAATCGTTCATCCGCGCGGCGAAGAATGAGCGGTATCGGCCGGAGCAAATTTTGGAGAGACTGGAGACTGGGGACTGGAGACTGGAAAGTGACGAGGATAGTCTCCAGTCTCCAGTCAACCAGTCTCCTCTTTTGTGGATGATGGGCGGGATTTACGGCCGTTACCAAACCATCCTCGACCGGCAGGGATCGCTGGACTTTGACGACCTCATCTGGCAGGCGGTGGAACTGCTGGATCAGCGCGCCGGGCTGGCGAAGCAGCTGCGCCAGCGCTGGCCCTACGTCCTGGAAGATGAAGCGCAGGACAGCGTGCCGCTGCAAGAAGCGCTCATCAGCCGCCTGACCGGGCCAGACGGCAACTGGGTGCGCGTCGGCGACCCCAACCAGGCGATCACCAGCACCTTCACCGCCGCCCATCCGCGCTTCTTCAACGCCTTCGCCGACCGCCCCGACGTGGTGTCGCGGCCCCTGCCCAACAGCGGCCGCTGCGCCCCGCTCATCCTCGGCGCGGCCAACGAATTGCTGCATTGGGTGATGGACAAACATCCCGTGCCGGAAGTGCAGAGCAGCACCTTCCGCCGCCAAAACATCGAGCCAACGCCGCCCGGCGACGCCCAGCCCAATCCGCCAGACAGCGAAGCCAAAATTCGCATCAAGGTGTACAAGCACCGCGAGGATGAGGAGCTGCCGCAGGTGACCCAGCTTGCTGTTCGCTACACGCAGAAGCGCCCGGAGCACACCGTCGCTATTTTGGTGCCCACCAACAACCTGGGCTACCAGATGGCCGAGCATTTGGACGAGCTGGACGCCGATTACGACAATCTGCTGCGCGGCGGCACCCGCGAGCGGGAAATTGCCGCCGCCATGCACGCCGTCCTCCAGGTGCTGGCCGACCCGCTGGACACCAAGGCGATCACCGCCGCGCACGCTAGCCTGCACGCCCTAGGGCACCCCGTCGCCCTGCTGCCGGATGAGGAGCTGGCGCAGTTCCACACCCTCCTGCGCAGCGTCCACCAGCCGGAATGGCTGCTCTACCCCCACGACGAGGCGCAAGTGGAACAGGCGCTGCCCGCCGGGGTGGCTACCGAAACACAAACCCAGGTGGCAGCTCGATTTGGCGCTTTTTTGCGGGAACTGCTGGCCTTACGGCCGTTACCCATTGACGATCTCGCTTTAGCCCTGGGGGATGAACTGTTTGCCTGGGGGGATGTACACGAAGGCGACCTGGCCATCGCTTACCAAATTGCCACCCTGCTGCGCCAGTGGCGCGACGCCCAGCCCGATTGGCGGCTGCCGGAGCTGGTGGCCGAGCTGGGCAACATCGTCAGCGGGCGGCGCAGTTTGCCGATTAGCAGCCCCACCGATTTTGGCTACGAGCCAGTGCCGGGGCGCGTCACGCTCACCACGCAGCACAGCGCCAAGGGGCTAGAGTGGGACGCGGTCTTTATGATTGGCGTGGACGGCTATTGGATTCCCAGCAATTTGGATTCGTACTTCCTGGGGGTGAGCGACATTTTGGGCGGCGACCCCACGGCCGAAGTGGTGGCCCAGTTGCGTTATTTGATGGAGGGGGATGCGGGGATTTATAACGGCCGTTCCGCCACCGAATCGGCCCATATCGACATTATTGCCGAGCGGCTGCGCCTGCTGTACGTGGGCATCACCCGCGCCCGCCGCTTTTTGCAGCTCAGCCGCAGCCGCGCCACACGCAGCTACAATAAAGAGCGCGACGCCGAACCCGCCACGGTGATGGGGGTGTTGTATCGTTACCTGCAGGAAACAGGGAATTTACATAAGTAAAAATTAAAGGCTAAATTATGGCGCGGAACAAATCATATCATAGAGCAGAACAGGAAATTGAAGAGGCGCGACGTTCAGGTGCAATAATACTTGCCTTGAGCGGTATAGGCTTAATCGAACTACCTGAAGCAGTTAGTCAACTAACCTGGTTGGATTCGTTGGATATTGCCTACAACAAACTAACAGCCGTACCTGAAATGATCGGTAAACTTACTCGATTGACATCCCTAAGTCTTGATAGTAATGAATTTACAACGGTGCCCAATTCAATTTTCCAACTTACCAAGTTACAATCGCTGAATCTCTCCCGCAACCAGCTAACGCTCATTCCTGAGGCAATCGGCCAACTCACCCATTTGCAGTGGCTTAGTCTTTCTCACAACCAACTAACGACCATTCCCGAGGCAATCAGCCAACTTACTCAGTTGAAGACACTGAATCTCTCCTATAACCAACTCACCGACATTTCTTTTCCTCTTACTCAACTTAAGCGTTTGGAGAGACTTGATCTCAACGGCAATCCCCTTAACCCCGAACTTGCTGCGGCAAACAAAGAAGGACTTGACGCCGTTAAGGCATACCTCCTAGCCAAAGCAAGAGCGCAAATAAGGCTTAATGAAGCCAAGCTCATTCTCATTGGCGAAGGAGAGGTAGGCAAAACTTGTTTGATGGATGCTTTTGAGGGTAAGGATTGGCAAGAACATACCACCACGCATGGCATCGAAATCAGAACTATTACTGCTACGGATATGGATAGTAGCCAGGAAATTACGCTCAATGGCTGGGATTTTGGCGGCCAGCGCGTCTACCGTCCCACTCACCAACTCTTCTTCAGCTCGCCCGCCGTCTACCTCGTCGTTTGGAAGCCGCGCGAAGGCCCGCAACAAGGCTTTGTCAAAGAATGGATAAAGCTCATCAAACACCGCGAACCGGAGGCCAAAATCCTGGTCGTGGCCACCCACGGCGGCCCCCAACAGCGCCAACCAGACATTGACCGCCAGGAACTGTGGGATTTGTTCGGCAAAGAAACGGTGCTTGACTTCTTTTTCGTAGACAGCAAACCCGACGAAAACGGCCAGCGGCGAGGCATCAACAAACTCAAGCAAGCCATCGCCCGCGTTGCCGCCAACTTACCGGAAATGGGTCGTGAGGTGCCCAAAAGTTTTCAGAAGGCACGCCAAGCACTGGCCAAAACCGGAAAGGCATACCTATCGCGAGATGATGTTTACAAAATTTGCCGACAGCACGGTATGAACAATGCAGTAGCTAACTTATTCACCATCATTTCTCATCGCCTCGGTCATCTTATCCATTACCAACATGACCCCGCCCTGCGCGACATCGTCATCCTCAAACCGGATTGGCTAGCGACCGCCATCAGCTTCGTCCTCGACGACGAGGAGACGCGGGCCAATCAAGGTCTCATCCCCTTCGCCCGCCTCAGCCAGCTATGGGACGACCCCGCTCGCGATGCCGCAGACCGTTATCCCGCCGACCTGCACCCCATTTTCTTACGGCTGATGGAACGGTTCGACCTCTCTTACCGAGTCGCCGGTCTGCCCGCCAAAAACGAAAACAACGGTACCAGCCTCATCGCCCAACTCGTCCCCGACAATCGCCCCGAAATGCGGCTGGCCGCCGCCTGGCCGTCCGCCCCCGCCCCCGGCGACACGCAGCAGATGCAAATCTGCCAGATTGTGGATGACAAAGGGCAGTCCGCCCCGGCGGAAGGGTTGTTCTACCAGCTCATTGTCCGCCTGCACCAATACTCGCTGGGGCGGGCGCATTACGACGACAGCATCCATTGGCAGCGCGGCCTCGTTCTGGACGACGATTACAACGGCATGGCCCGGCTGGACTACAAGGGTAACGACGTCCATATCGCCGTCCGCGCCCCCTATCCCGAAGGCTTCCTGCACCGCCTGACGGGGGACGTGAAATATCTGGTGGAAAGTTTCTGGGAAGGGCTGCGCTGCGATGTGATGGTTCCCTGCATCCAACCCTGCGGCAAAAACGCCCCCGGAACCGGCCTCTACGAAGTAGGCAAACTGATTGACAGCAAACGCAAAAACCGCCCCGACTACCCCTGCCCCGTCTGCCACGAATGGCAGCCGATTGATTCCCTCCTCCGCAACGCCCCCGCCGCCCGGCCGTTGCCCACCCACGTCATTGACAACCGCGCAGTGTTGGCCGAGGTGCGCAAACTGCACGGCCGCTTTGATCAAGTAGATAAAAGACAGGCCGTCCTGCTCAGCCAGAACGACGCCAATTACAACAGCCTCATCCAACTATTCACCGACGAGGCTAAAGAAGGGCCACGGTTGTTCAGCTTCATCCCCGTTGACCGTAGCAATTTCAATCCTAAAAAATGGATACGAGCCAAGTTCCGCCTGACCTTGTGGTGCGAACATTCGCGCCTGCCGCTGCCCAGCCTCAACGAACCGGGTAGCAAAAAAGGCGTCTACGAAATCGAACTGACCCGCGAATGGTTCAAAAAGGCGGGGCCTTATCTGAAATTCCTGACTGGCACGTTAAGTCTGGCCTTGCCAGTGGCTTCGTCAGCCATCAAATTTGACCTGAACGACAACGCTTATGAAGCGATTGAAGAGCAGCTAGATTTGAGCCGCACCATCATCAGCGCCACCCTCGGCGAAGGCGCAGAAATTGGCAAATTGATGGGCACGGCCGATTCGACTGCACTGGAACACGGCGAATCCATTCGTGCCGAAGGCGGCGCACTGCGGGAACTCCACACCCTGCTTAAGGATAAAGACCCCAGCTTTGGCGGTCTGGTGCGCGTACGCAACAAACGCCAGGAATTTTTGTGGGTGCACCCCCAATTTGAAGGTGAGTATTAAAAGGCCAACCGTTGCCATTCAACCGATCGGTTGATCGCAGAATCCATCCCCCGTTGTTCTTTTTTCCTCTGGCCGATTGGTTACGTTAGACGGCCGTTCCGCTATCCTACCTGTATTCAACAACACAGACACTTTTGGAGGTTCGCAATGAGTACAGTAGGTTTTATTCACATGATTTTTGGCATCGTGGCCTTGGTGGCGGGAACGGCCGTGTTATTCTTACGCAAAGGCACCCGTTGGCACCGCACCTTGGGGCATCTTTATCTTACCAACATGCTGGCCCTCAACATCTCCGCCCTGTTCATCTACCGGCTGTACGGCAGCTTTGGCCCCTTCCACTGGCTGGCGCTTATGAGCCTGCTCACCCTGGTGGCCGGGATGGTGCCCGTGTTTACCCGCCGCCCCAAAGGACGCTGGCTGGAACTACACGCCAGCTTCATCAACGGCTCCTACGTCGGTCTGGTGGCGGCAACGGCCGCAGAAATCACCAGTCGCATCCCCGGCACCGAAGAGAGCTTTGGCCTGGTCGTCGGCGGAACCTCCCTGTTGGTCATGGTGATTGGGGGGATGCTGATTCAGCGGTTCACCCCCGCCAGCGTCCGCCGCACACCCAACCGCTTCCACCATGCTCGCTAACAAATTCTGGTCAAAAGACCGCAACGCGTGCGCTTTTCGCTGATGATCCAAACGTTTCTTGCTGGCAGAAACGGCCGTACTTTGCACATTGCCCCGTTTTTCAGATAATCGCCCAACTATCTTCATGGATCAGGAGAACCTATGAGCAAACATCTCGTCATCGTGGCCGGCAACATCGGCGCAGGCAAAACCTCGCTCACCGAGCGCATCGGCGACCGCCTGGGCTGGCGCACTGCCTACGAATCTGTCATTGACAACCCGTACCTGGCCGACTTTTACGCCGACATGCGCCAATGGTCGTTCCATTTGCAGGTGTTTTACATTGGCCACCGCGCCGAACAATATTTGCAGCTCGCCCGCAGCCCCGAATCGGCCATTGCCGACCGCAGCATTTTTGAGGATGCCTACATCTTCGCCCGCGCCCTGCACCACATGGGCAACCTCAGCGAGCGAGATTACCACGCCTACCGTCGCGCCTTCGACCTGGTGGTAAACGGCCTGCCCAAGCCAGATTTGCTGCTCTACCTCAAAGCCCCCGTGCCGGTGCTGATGGATCGCATTCATCAGCGAGGCCGCGCCATGGAAAGCGGCATCTCGGCTGACTACCTCGGCCTGCTCGATTCATTTTACGACGACTGGCTGCGCTCGTTTGACGTGTGTCCCGTGCTGGTCATTCCCAGCCAGGATTTGGACTTTGTGAACAAGCCACAGCATCTGGACATTGTGGTCCAGCGCATTCAGGACAAGCTGTCTGGGCAGGAAAGTGTGGTTTTTCCCGACTGAAACGTTGATAATTTGATAATCGCCCTGCTTTACCAATCTGGCAAACCCATGCTATACTCTCCCGCACGTATTGGTGTCCTTTTGTGAGCCAGCAGTGTGCAAGGCAAACAAAGCTGTGAACAACGCAATCATGACAACGGCCCAGGGCTAAACGGCCGTTCTCATGCATCCATCAACCGACTTCCCCTGTCGGTGACCACAGCGCAGTTCTTTGGAGGTCTAAATGAGCACGGAAATTCGCGGCACAGCCCACTTTATCCAGCAAGAAAATATTCGGCTAAAAAGTGAAAATGATCGGCTTCAGCAAGAGGTGGTTCGCTTGCGCCTCATCTTGCGCAACCTGGGCAATCTTAACCAGATGGCCCTCTCCATCCACCCAGAAACCGATATTCTGGTACTGCTCGATCAGATTTTGCAGGCGGCCCTGGACAGCATTCAGGCGACAGATGGTTCCTTGCTGCTGGTTGATGAA
The DNA here is from genome assembly GCA_020634455.1 of Ardenticatenaceae bacterium. Taxonomy (GTDB): domain Bacteria; phylum Chloroflexota; class Anaerolineae; order Promineifilales; family Promineifilaceae; genus Leptofilum. The sequence continues at coordinate 2,200,308 of JACKBQ010000002.1, forward strand.
GATACGAAAGAGTTATCTTTTGTCGTGGTGCACGGCTCTGTGCGTACCCAACTGGTTGGGCATCGCATTCCGTTGGGTACCGGGATTGCTGGCTGGGTGGCCCAAAACGCCGAATCCGTCATTGTGCCAAACGTGCAAACCGATCCTCGCTTTTCTCCCCGCGTGGACCAGGCATTTCATTTCAAAACAAGCTCGTTGGTGTGCGTCCCCATTGTCTTTACCGGGCGGGTTTTGGGCGTCATTCAGGCTGTGAACAAAAGCAATCGCAAGGAGTTTGTGCATGCCGATTTGCTAATGCTCAACGTGGTCGCCCAGTTAGCGGCGGCAGCCATCGCCCGCGCCGAGAGCATCCTGCTAGGCGACGAGTAAGCGCCCCAAAAATCAATCTGCCAACACCTGGCAGCCCACCATTGTCGGATGATCGAGCACCCGCGCCTTGCCTGGTACGCGACGGACGGCCCAGAGTACGGCCGTATCCCCCCCAGCCGCCAGCAACATCAACGTAGCCCACATCACCAGCAGCGGCTGCTGCACGGCGATGCCCGCAAACCCAGGCAGCACACCCAAAAACAGCCCCGGCAGCGCCACAGAAATCCGGTACGCCGTCGTGGGCAGTGGATCGCGACAGTGCGCATAAGGGGCAAACCCCTGCCAGCTAAAGCCAAACTTGATGCGCCGCCACGGTACGCCCCCCACCAGCCAAAAGCCCACCGCGTGCAGCAGTTCATGCACCACAATGCTCACCGCCATGACAAAAATCAAGGCGCTAAGGCCACTAAAAGAGTTATCCAAAAAGGCGGCAAAGGGCCAATTTTGCCAAACCACCCAGTAAGGAAGCCAAAAGAGCAAAAAAGCCAGCGGCACCATTAAAAAAGCCATCAGGTTGGCGGAAGTCATCGGGACGGTGGCTTCGTAGGCAATCTCTTGTTCGGGTATTAATTCTTCGGGCATCGTTATTCTCCCCCTGATTGTGAAAGATACGGCCGCTCTTGATGAACCAGGGCGCGATTGAAAAAGGTAATGAGTTTGTGATTGTATTCATCCTGGCAGACGTGCCAGCCCATCCCATGTTGGGCGTCTGGGATTTGCCAGTAGACGGCCGTTTCCACCCCATCTGCCAAATTTTTCAGCATTTTCGCCTCGACGCCCTCGCCAGTCGCAATCAGTAGGAACGGCCGTTTACCCAAACGAGCCGCCGCTGCCGCGTTAGAAGGCAAGGGGTGCTGTCTGGCCAAGCGCAAGATAAAACGCATGTAAAGTTGCTGCTGCCAATACCCATACCGCCGCCACCAGGCGGTTGGCGGTGGCACATCGGCCGGCACCGCAGGGCTGATGCCTTCCCCCGCCACAGCGCGAATAGCCACCGTTTGAGCCGCCGCTTGCAAAGCAAACAGCCCGCCCACCGAAATGCCCATCACGCCAATGCTTCCCTGCTGCACGTCGGGGCGCTTGCTCAGGTACGCCACCGCCGCCAGCACGTCATCCACGCTAGATTGGCCCCGGCCAAAGCGCGACCCGCCGCTGCCGCCATGCGCCCGCAAATCGTACATCAGGATGCCGTAACCCGCTTGCAGCAGCGCCTCCGCCTGGTGAATCACCCCCAGCCGATTACCGCTGTGACCGTGCAGCAAAATAACGGCCGCTTTATTGCGCGATGGCACATACCAACCAGCCAGCTTCACACCATCCTGACTGGTCAACACCACATCTTCGTAAGTAACTCCCAAATTGGTTGGCGTAAAAAAAGCAATCTTCATGCGCGGCGGCCGCACAAACAGGTACGCTGCGTAATACGGCCGAAACCAGACGTAAAACGCCAGCAAAGGAATAAAAATCAGTAGCTCAACAGGGAAAGCTTCGCTCACCAGGTCATTCTAACCTAATCTGGGCCAATTGACCGATCCCAAAAATCATTGACGAGCATTCCCGCGCACGGTATGATACCGACAAGTTGGCTCGCTTGGGCCAGCCATTAACAATCTACAGCAATGAACGCAGGTGCGCCCCCGCCCGGATGCGCGGCGCACAGAACGTATCGCTCTGTAGGGGAAGCCCGGTGGCCTGTTTGTAAAATAAACAGGGAGTCCGGCACTGTCCCGCAACGGTAAGATAATGGTTAATGGTTAACTGTAAATGGTTAATAATTAACAGTTAACCATTTACAATTAACTATTTTCAAGTCCGAATACCTACCTGTTTTCTTGCTCGTAACCTTCGTGGACAAAGGTAAGCGAGTCACCATGTGTTTTTGCAACCGCAATAATGACAGCTCACCCTTTGGTGAGCTTTTTTGTTGTCCTCCAAATCGTCTAAACAACAAAACCAGGATGATTTTGGCAGCTTGCTATGTTCATGAGCCATTCCAACATCTGTCCGAAGGAGACAACAAATGAAGAAGTATGACCCCCTGAAATTATTGATCTTGCTGGCGGTTTTGCTGCTGGCAGCCTGTGGCGGAACGCCCAGCGCAGAGCCCACCGCTGAAGCGCCTGCTGAAGAAATGGCCCAGGCATCTGAGCCAACGGCCGTTCCCCCCACCGAAGCCCCTGCCCTCACCAACAACCTCACCGATGGCTGTGTAGAGAGCTATGATGAATCAGTAGACTATTTTCCGGTGAAAACGGCCGTATCCCACGCCGACGGCTTTACCGTTGAATATTTCCACAACTACAAAGTTGTAACCGTCGCCGCCCCCTGGCTGGGCGCAGCCGATTCCGCCACCTACGTGCTGGTACAGTGCGGCACCCCCAATCCCGCCGGCTACGACGACGCCATCATGATTGACGTGCCCGTGCGCAGCTTTGTTTCCATGTCCACCACCTACCTGCCCCACCTGGATCAGCTGGGCGTGCTAGATAGCTTGGTGGGTGTAGATTTCGCCAGCTTTGCCTACAACCCCACCGTGCAAGAAAAATACGCCGCGGGTGAACTGGTTGAACTGGGCAGCGGTGCCACCGTAAACGTCGAAGCTGCGCTCGAACTTCAGCCAGACGTGATCATGACCTCCGCCAGCGGCTCCGCCGATTACGACACGCATCCCAAACTGCAAGAGGTGGGGCTAACGGTGATGCTCAACGCCGATTATCTGGACGTAACCCCACTGGGCCGCGCCGAATGGGGCAAATTCATCGCCGTGCTGTACAACCAGGAAGCCGCCGCCAACACCTGGTTCGATGGCGTCGTGGCCGAGTATGAAGCGTTGACCGCGCTCACCGCCAACGTGGCCGAGCGCCCCACCGTCTTTGCCAACACGCCCTACGAGGGCACCTGGTACATGCCCGGCGGGCAAAGCTACACCGCCCTGCTGCTCAACACAGCCGGGGCCGACTACCTCTGGGAGGAGGATGAGTCTACCAGCACGCTGTTCCTCGATTTTGAATCGGTATTTGAGCAAGCGGCCGACGGCGATTACTGGATCAATCTTGGCTTTGTTTCAACTTTGGCCGATTTGGAAGCCAGCGATGAACGGTTTGCCGATTTTGCCGCGTTTCAAAATGGCATGGTTTACAACTACGACCTGCGCATCAACGAATTTGGCGGCAACGATTTTTTCGAGAGCGCGGCGGCCAATCCGCATTGGGTACTGGCCGATTTGATCAAGATTTTCCACCCGGAACTGGTGCCGGACCACGCGTTTGTGTATTACCGGCTGGTGGAATAATTTTTGCTGTAGGGAGCGGGTCTCAGACCCGCCCCTACCCCAATAGTATGCAACACGAAACGAGCGAAACAACAACGGCCGTATCCACTCAAAACCGGCAGCGCTGGGGTTTACTCCTGCTTCTGCTGGCCTTGCTGGGTGTGTTTTTGCTGAGCCTGTTTGTTGGCTCCGTGCGCATTCCGCTGGATGAGATTGTGCGGGTTTTGCTGGGCGGCGCAGCCGAGCGGGAGACCTGGAGTACCATTGTGTTAAAAGTTCGGCTGCCCAAGGCAGTAACGGCCGTACTCGCCGGATCGGCCCTCAGCGTCAGCGGACTGCAAATGCAAACGATGTTTCGCAATCCGCTGGCCGGGCCGTTTGTGCTGGGCATTAATTCCGGGGCCAGCCTGGGCGTGGCGCTGGTGGTGCTGGCCGTGGGTACTGGCAGCACCCTGCTGGCCGGGCTGGGCTTGCTCAGCGATTTTGGCATTGTGGTTGCCGCCAGCCTGGGCGCGGGACTGGTGCTGTTTTTGGTGCTGGCCGTCGCTCGCCGCGTGGAGACGATGACCCTGCTCATTTTGGGGCTGATGTTTGGCTACGCCACCAGCGCCCTGGTGAGCGTGCTGCTCTACTTCAGCATTGCCGAGCGCATTCAGGCATACATCGCCTGGACGTTTGGCAGCTTTGGCGGCGTCACCTGGCGGCAAATGCAGGTGATGGCCCCGGCGGTGCTGCTGGGGCTGGCCATCGCCTGGCTGTCGGCCAAGCCGCTGAACGCGCTGCTGCTGGGCGAAACGTACGCCCAAAGTTTGGGGCTGTCCGTGCGGCGGGCGCGGCTTGGCGTGTTGGTGAGCGCCTCGCTGATGGCCGGGGCGATTACGGCGTTTTGCGGGCCGATTGGTTTTGTGGGCGTGGCGGTACCGCATCTTTGCCGCAGTCTGTTTGGCACCTCCAACCACCGGCTGCTGGTGCCCGCCACCATCTTGCTGGGCGGCATCGTAGCCCTGGTGGCCGATTTGCTGGCGCAGCTGCCCGGCAGCCAGATCACCCTGCCGCTCAACGCCGTCACCGCGCTCATTGGTGCGCCGGTGGTCACCTGGGTTATCCTGCGCCAGCGCAACCTGCGCTCGTCGTTTGCGGGGTAAGAAATAACCACAGATTTTGAGGAAAAATATGTCTGGACCGATTTTGCATACGGAAAATTTGGCAATTGGGTATCCGAACCGGAAAGCTGCCCCCGTAGTGGTGGCAGAAAATATCGGCGTGGGGTTGCAGCCTGGGGAATTGGTTTGCCTGCTGGGGCCAAACGGGGCGGGCAAAAGCACGCTGATGCGTACGCTGGCGGGGATGCAGGCGGCGCTGAACGGCCGTATCCACCTCAACAACCGCCCCCTCGCCAGCCTCTCCGCCCGCGAACTGGCCCGCCACCTCAGCGTGGTACTAACGGAGCCGATCAACGCGGGTATGCTCACCGGCTGGGATTTGGTCGCTTTGGGGCGGCATCCGTACACAAACTGGTCTGGCAAATTGACGGCGGTGGATGAAACGGCCGTTCATCAAGCCATCGCCGCCGTGGGAGCCACCCCTCTGGCCCAGCGCCACGTCCACACCCTCAGCGATGGTGAGCGGCAAAAAATCATGATCGCCCGCGCCCTGGCCCAGGAACCGAAGGTGATGCTGCTAGACGAGCCAACCGCATTCCTCGACCTGCCGCGCCGGGTGGAAATCATGCACATCTTGCGCCAGTTGGCCCGCGACTCCCACCGCGCCATCCTGCTCTCCACCCACGATCTGGATTTGGCGCTGCGCAACGCCGACAAGATTTGGCTGCTGCCCAAAGGGGGCACGTTGCAGGTGGGCACGCCGGAGGAGCTGGTGCTCAACGGCAGCTTTGAAGCAGCGTTCCAGGCAGACGGCGTGCAGTTTGACCCGCTGACGGGTTCATTCAGAATTGCAGCACAATCGGTGGGGCAGGTAGATTTGGTGGGGGACGGCCTATCTGCGCTGTGGACGAAGCGGGCGCTGGAGCGCGTGGGGTTTGCCGTGCATGAGGGGGTGAATGGCTCCACCATGCGGATTCAGGTGGTGGCGGCGGAAGGTGGGGCGGAGAACGGCCGTATCCACTGGCAGCTCATCAAACCGCAGAAAACCGTTACCTACCACACACTGACCGATTTGGTTGACGATCTAAACAGTTAATTCTTAAACTGAGCCAGCCAGTGCAACAACGGTGCGGCACGCGCATCCAAAACAGATCGCGCTACTTTGTAGTAAGCCAGCAAATACTCCCGGAGTGATACGCCGGAAAGCCAGGCATGGTTCTCAAGTAGCCCGGCCACCCAATCCAGATTAAAGTGCACTGTGTCCAAATCCCCAAACTGCAATCCCGCCTCAACATTGTTGCCAAATTCATTCGAAATATTGTTTAGCATGGCCATAGGCATGGCTGCTAATTCGGGTAGATTGTGCAGTTGCGCTTCAATGGTTAGCCGTTGCATCATAAAATGTTGGTAGGCCACGTGATACGCTTTGGGCGTTTCTTTAACTTGAAGGGTTGGCGGCATATTTTTCATTAACTTTTCAATATGCAGCGGCGCTAACTCTAGCGTACTGCCCAAAAAATAGCCGGGAATGACATCTATTATTTGCGGAATATGGTTGAACACGATGCCGCCAAAAGCAAGCGGCAGGTTCATTTTTTGCAATGCCTGGGCCATTTGTAGCAAATGGGCAGCGGCCGTCAGGGTTTGGGCGGCTAAAACAACCAAGAGTGGCTTAATTTGATTAACCGAAACCTCCATACGATCCAATGGCACGTTGGCTCCCAAATAAACCACATCCCACCCCTGGCGACGCAGCAGCAAGCTAATCATGAGGGGGGCAAAAATATGCATTTCGGTGGGGGGGCAAGCGACGAGGATACGGCCGTTCCTCGTGCCAGTAGGTAGTGCGGCCAGTAACGCTTCCAGCTGGCGCTGGGCTAAAGCGGAGGCAAAATGTTCTTGCTGCACTGTGACCTTGCCTTCATACCAACCTTCACCAATTTCGGTCAGCCCCTGCTGCAAAATCTTGAAACACACGGTTTCCAGCGGAAACACCGCAAACGCATGCGCCAGTAAATGTTGTGACTGGTACTCATCAAAGTTTAAGCACGCCTCAATCCACGCTTTGCGCAAATCATCCACCTGATCTCCCTCAACACGTGGCGCTGACAATTCGGCCGTTGGCGTGTTTGTTGGCAAAAGAAGCGCCCCGCCATCCTTTTCCATCTGTCGCCAAAGCTCCACAGCATGGCTAATACTCATCCCCTCGCCCTGACGGGCTACCAGCCAGTTGAGAACATCAATTTCGTGCTGAGAATACAGCCGATGGCCACCAGCTGTACGCTCAGGATTGGGCATACCGTAGCGACGCTCCCAGGCGCGAAGCGTATCTGGCTTGAGACCCGTTTCCTGAACCACAACTTTCATGTTGAATGTAGGCAAATGTTTGTTTGTTGACATAAAGATTCCTAGGTAGCGCACAAGGATGATTTGTGCAATTTTCCTTATTGTGTACTGGACAATCTTAGCACGGTTGTATAGTTTTTGTCCACATTTCTTTAGATTTTAGCACATTTGCCCACGCTGGTGTTTGCGACTTTAAGATTTGCCTAAGCAAGTTACAATAAAAGCATGATCACGGTGACAGTTGGCGCAATTTTAAGCAAATCAGTAACAGACACGCTTGGACATCTGATTTATGTGGTGCGTGAAGACGCCCTGGTTTTGTATGTGGGTCAATCCCGGCGGGATGTGCTGACGCGCTTTGGCGAACATCTGCAAAAGCCAAGCCGATTGGGGCAACTCATCCAACTCAATACCCCAATTTCGCATGGATGGGCGGTGGATTTTTACGCGCTGGCAGATTGCGCAGCTTTTGTGCGGCAGAAGTCGCTGTTTACCCTGCAAGAGTGGCAGCATTTTGATATGGATATGGCAGAGCAGGCTATGATTCAGGGGATGCATCCGGTGCTAAACCTGGATTTTAACGAGAAGCCAACACCGCTGCCCACCCGCTACCGAGGCCATGCAGCACTGCATTTGCCTAAACCGGTAACGGCCGTTTCCCCCACCACTTCCCCCAAAGACCGAATCTGGCTCAACCGGATGAGCCTGCAAGGCTGGGTGCATGAAACCACAGGCACCCGCATCGTCTGGCGGCACTCCAGCGGCAAAACCCTCACAGAAGCAGAGATGGCTCCCTTCCGGCAAGCGGGGAAGCTGCCGAATGGTTAATGGTTAATGACCAATGGTTAATGGTTAATTTTGGGCAGGCATTCGCCTAACCATTAACCATTTACAATTCACCATTAACTATTTTTACGGGGTTGGCGTGGCACAGGGGGGCGGCGGGGTGAACATGATGGTGTAAGTATTGTTGGTTTCATCTACTTCCACCACCTGTTGCGCCGAATCCACCTCGGCATTGATGCCGCCGACGGGGCCTGCGGCAAAAGGCACGGAGGCGGTGGTCTCGCCCAGCGATGTGAGGCCATCCAGGTTCGTGGTGCCGTTGTTGATCGTAACTTCAAACGGTCCCGCGTCCCCCACGCCAAAATTGTCTACGCTTACGGAGACGGTGCCGGGGCCACCCCAGGGGCAGTCGTCGTAGGTAACGCTGTAGCTGCCAATTTCCAGATCGGGCAGTTGAGTGGCCAGCGTGGGAGGAATGGTGGGTGGTTCTGTGGGGGGAACGGCCGTTGCCGTCGGCGTGGTTTCGCTACAGGCTACTAAAACCAAGCCAGCAAACAAAATGACTGCCCCAATTATGCCTAACTTTTTCATGCGGTTCATTTTTAGCTTCCTTAGATTTTTTAGGAACACAGAGGGGCACTGAGAACCGCAAAGTTACACAGAGAAACGCACATTTTTTCTCTGTGTAACTCTGTGTCTCCTCTGGGAAACTCTGTGTTCCGCTTTTTCTTCATGAACGGCCGTCTAACGAAATCAAACCCCGCTGAGCCGCCACCGTGACCGCCTCGGTGCGGTTGCCTACGTTGAGCTTACTCAAAATGGCGCTCACGTGAAACTTCACCGTGCGCTCACTGATGACCAGCCTGGCGGCAATTTCTTTGTTTTGCAAGCCCTGCGCCAGCGCGTGCAGCACCTCCAGCTCGCGCGGGGTGAGCTGCTCCAGCGGCGGTTCCGGCGGCTGGGCCACACGCTGCATTAGCTTGTGGGCCACAATTGGCTGCAAGAGCGAGCCCCCCTCGTGCACCACGCGGATGGCGTTGAACAGCTCGTTACGCGGCGCACCTTTGAGCAAATACCCTTGAGCACCGGCCTGAACGGCCGTTACAATCCGCTCGTCCGTATCAAAGGCGGTAAACATGATCACCCGCTCGTGGGGATTGGCGGCGCGGAGCTGGCGCAGCGTTTCTACTCCGTCCATCTCCGGCATTTCGATGTCCAGCAGCACCACGTCTGGTTTGCTTTCGGCGACCTGTTGGATGGTGGAACGGCCGTTGCCCGCCTGCCCGATTACTTCAAAATCTGGCTGCGTGCCTAAAATCGCCACCAGGCCATCCCGCACCACCGGATGATCATCTGCCAGAAAAATTTTAATTTTGTCGCTCATTCTTTCACAACCATAAGTTTGCATAATGCGATAAGGCCATGCTCATGGGCAATTTTGTTCATGACTCAATCGCCCGCCTCTTACAGCGAAATTTCCGCCTCAATTCTTGTGCCCTGGCCGGGCGTGCTTTCGATGTGGAAACGGCCGTTCAACAATTTCACCCGCTCATTTAACCCCACCAGGCCAAAACGGCCGTTTCCCACATCGTCCAGTTCAAAACCACGACCATCGTCGGCCACCGTTAGCGTGACCAGTTGCGGGGTTGCCACTAATTTTACCGTGATTTGACGGGCCTGGGCGTGCTGGCACGCATTGTTAATCGCTTCCTGAGCAATGCGGTAGAGGCCCGTCTCTACGCGAGGCAGCAGCGGCTGGTTGCCGCCCGTCACCAACAAATCAACGGGCAGTGGCGCATTTTCTGCCAGCAGAGCCAGCGCCTCCACCAAAGTGCGCCCAGCCAGCGGCGCGGCGCGTAAATCTTGCACCGAGCGGCGGGCTTCTTCCAGATTGGCGCGTGTCAGAGCCAGCGCCTGCTGCACCATCTGGCGGATGCGGGCGGGGTCGGGGTCGGCTTCCAGCAGGGCGTCGGCGGATTCTAATTGCAGGGAAACGGCCGTTAATCCTTGCGCCAACGTATCATGAATTTCCCGCGCCAGCCGGTTCCGCTCTTCCACTGCACCAACCTGGGCGCTGTGCTCGAACAATCGCGCCCGCTCAACGGCAATGCCCAGCATGTCGCCAATCGTGTACAGAAGCTGCAAATCATCGGGAGAGAGCTGCCGCCAGTCGGCGCTGGCCACGTTGAGCACGCCCAGCTTTTTGCCATGTGCGTACAGGGGAATGCTGGCATGGTAGCGCAGCCCGTCGGTGCCGTCCACCAGGTTTTTCAGGCGGCTGCATGTCACCACATTCACGTTGGCAGCCCCGTCCAGATCGCCGTCACGGTAGGTGTCCAGACAGTAGCAGCTGCCTTCCATTTTGTGGGGATGCAGCGCCAAGGCCGGGGGCAAATTTTGCGCCGCCGCCAGGTAAGATTGGGTATCGTCTTCGCGCAGCAGCCAAACCCAACCGGTTTGCAAATCGAGTAGTTCAGCTACCTGAGCCAAAATGGCGCGCAAAGTTTGCTCCAAATCTACAGAGCGATTGAGCGCCTGGGCCATACTGTTGATAATCGAAAGCTCCGCGTTGCGCCGCTGGAGTTGCTTGGCGTGTTCGTCTAAGGACATAGGTGTATTTAACTGTGAAAGGTAGCGGTTGACAAGTAGGGGCGAGACAATCGGCCACGATCTTAACCTAGCCCACGGCCTTCTCTCCGATTGCCTCGCCCAATTCTACCCAAAACGGCCGTTACCTCTCGGCAAGGCAAGGTGGCTAGACCAAATTATTCGCGCCATCATTCATTGTTCGCGGCCGCGATTTTGGGCGAGGCGGTGGCTAGAGGAGAACGGCCGCTCTAGCAAATATGATTCGCCACCGCCTCGCCCCTACTATACAATCGTTGCTATGTTACTGGCACTGGATATTGGCAACACAAATATTACGCTGGGGGTGTGGAACGGCCGTTCCTGGGAACGTCATTGGCGGCTGCTCACCAACCCGGCGCAAACCGCTGACGAGTACGGCATCATTTTGAAGATGCTGCTGGACGATGCGGGGTTATTAACGGCCGTAAATCAAGCGATCATGGCCAGCGTGGTGCCCGCCCTCAGCCGCACCTTCGGCCAGATTTGCCAGCAGCAGCTTAACGTGCCCCTGCTGGATGTCAATTCGGAAACGCCGATGGGGCTCACCATTTTGGCCGATGTGCCCTCGGCGGTTGGCGCTGATCGGCTGGTGAATGCCGTCGCCGCCTTTGAGCTGTTCCAGGCACCGTGCATCATCATAGACATGGGCACGGCCACCAAGTTTGATTTGGTCTCCGCCAAACAGGAATTTTTGGGCGGGGTGATTGCTCCCGGCCTGGGGCTGGCCGCCGAAGCACTGGCCAGCCGCGCCGCCAAGCTGAGCCACGTGGCACTGGAAGCCCCACCACACACCATTGGCAAAAACACGGTTCACGCCATGCAGTCGGGCCTCGTTTTTGGCTACCTGTCGCTCATCGAAGGGCTGGTGGCCCGGCTCAAGGCAGAGCACCCCGACCGCTTCCAGAAGATTCACACGTTGGGCACGGGCGGCATGATTGATTTGATGGCTCCGCATACGGCCGTAATTGACCACATTGATCCTTGGCTGACGCTAACCGGCCTGCGCGTAATTCATGACAGGGTGACCAGGTGATCAAGTTTTCAAGTTTTCAAGTAGGCAAGTGGCAAGTGGCAAGTGATTACCTTCAGCTTCTCACTTTTTACTTTTCACTTTTCACTCTTTTACTTCTCACCGGCTGCGGCCTTGCTAACCCGCCCCGCCTGGCAACTGCTACGGCGCAGGCCGCCTTCACCCCCACGCCCAGCCCGGAACCGATGATTTTGACGGTGGCTACGCCAACGGCCGTTCCCGGCACCACCCCTAACGCTCCCCCACCTCAGGCTGAGCCAAACCCATCCATTACCGTTTGGGTGAATGAAACGTCCGATGCGCACGAGGCGATGCTGGACGAAATGGCGGCCGATTTTTCGGCGCAGTACAGCGTGGATGTGGAAATGGTGCTGGTTTCGCCGCAGATTTTGCCCGATTTGGTGAATACGGCCGTACTCTCCGACACCCTGCCCGACATCATTCTGCACCCGCTGGAGTACAGCGTGGGCTGGGCCGAACGCGGCGTGTTTGATGTGAACGCAAATGCCGAAGCGCTGGCCCAGCTTGGCCCCGACAGCTTCAACCAGGACGCCCTGGCGCTGGTGCAAACCAGCAGCGGCCAGCCCGCCGCCCTGCCCAACAGCGGCTACCATCAGCTCATCATCTACCGCACCGATTGGTTCGCCCAGCGCAATTTGGGTGTGCCCAATAGCTTCGCCGCCCTCTCCGCCGCCGCCCAGGCCACCACCGACCGGGACAATTTGGTCGCGGGATTTGTAGTGCCCACCGAATCCAACCTGGTGACCACGCAGCAAATTTTTGAGCAAATGGCGCTGTCTACGGGCTGCCAACTGGTAGATGAGACGGGTGAACTCAAGCTACTAGAGCCAGCCTGTGCCGAGGCGTTCAACTTTTACTACAGCATCATCAACCAAAACAGCCCCATTGGCGTACAAACAGACACCAGCGCCCGCAATGCGTACCTGGCGGGTCGCACCGGGCTAATCATGGGGCCGCCCAGCCTGCTGCCGCAGCTGGCAGGTTTAGATCCGACCGCCCCACCCCGCTGCTCGGAATGTGCCGCCGCGCCTGATTATTTGGCCCAAAACAGTGGTTTTGTCACGGCCATCAACGGGGCGGAGTTTGGCAACATCAATTTATTGGGGATTACAACGGGGGCTGATCGGGAAACGGCCGTTCTCTTCGCAACTTACTGGTTCAACGAAGGGTATAATCAATGGCTCTCGGTAGACCCAGAGCGCAAAGTGCCAATGCGGCTGGGCACCCAATCTGCCCCGCGCCAATTTATTGACGCCTGGGGCAACCAACCGCTGGCGGGCAGTAGCCAAACATTGGCCTCGCTCTACGGCGAAGAAGTAGTGGCCGCCCTGCGGGATGGCATCGCCACCACCGGACGCTGGGGCCTGCCGCAAGGCCAGGGCGAACTCATCACCACCCTGTACGAGGAGCTAACGCTCTCCATCGTTTTGCAGGAAATGTTGAGTGGCTATTTTTCCACCGATACTTCTATAATAGAGGCTTATAATCGCACCATAGAGTTAATTCCAAATTACGCTTTTCCAAATTTGACTGATGAATAGAGAGTGGCGATTAGAGAGTGGAAATTTTGTTGAATCTTTAATCGCCAATCTCCCTAATAATAAAATCCCAAACCTTTTATAATGACTTCTACCCTCCCCTATAAAGAAGAACCTTTTGGCATATTGACCGACGACAATTTGTACCTGGACTGCGTACTGGTGAAGCCAGCGGGTCTGACGGATGAAGAGCTACGCGCGATTCGCGTTTGGGTACCCAAATATCCACTTACCAAGTCAAGCGTCATCACTTGTGCCCGGCAAGAGGTGCGTTCCTACGGAGCCAGGCGCAACGTGGCTCATCTGGTTTTCGATTTGCGCGGCACAGGTGACAGTGAAGGGGCGATGGGGGACACTGATTTTCAGCAAGATTTACACGCCATTGCCGAATGGGCTAAAGAGCGGTTCGGCCGGATAAGTTTTGGCTTTTTAGGCACGCCAGATTCGGAAAACGGCCGTGTCCACCTCTGGCCCCTTCGCGCCGGATCCGTCATGGAAAGCTACCATTATCCCGCTACAGGCAGCCTGCTACCCCCGACCGTCCTTTACCTTTCCACTTATGGCAGCTTTGGCCAATTAGACGACGCCATTTGCACCCGGTTGGCTGCGGCGGGCTACCACGTGTACGGGCTAGACCCATTGCGCTACCTGCTGCACGCCAGCGCCAACCACCGCTTAAAACCAGACGACCTGGCGGCCGATTTGCAAATTTTGATTCAGATGCTGCCCAGCAAACCCATTCTCATTGGGCAGCCGCTGGCAGCTGGCCTGGCTTTAATGTGGGCCAGCCTGGTAAACAAAGTTGCCGGCGTGATCGGTATTGGCCGGGCGCAGGCAGGCTTGTCCCCCAGCCACATCTTTCATAACAACAATCCATATACGTACCTGCTACACCGCCATGTGGCCGATATTGCCCCCCGCCCGATTGCGCTGATGCAGCTTCAGGGCAATCCTCTGGGCGGCGATGAGGACGAGCTAGCCACGCTGATGCAAAGCAGCAAAATGCCGCACCGTCTGGAGCAGGTAAGCAGTTTAACGATGGAACTGTTGCTAGAGCTATTGGACTGGGTGCAACGGCCGTAAAACACAGTGAAAAGTGAAAAGACCACTTCTCACTTTTCACTCTTCACTTACAACTTCTCACTCTCTCAAATCCCACACAAAAGGAACCCAACCCATGCAACAACGACTGCGCGACCTCGGCATCACCATCGGCCAGTTTCCCACTGGCGAATTTAATGCCATCACCGATATTCCCGGCGTAACGGTAGGCCACTGCACCGTCATCCACGACAAACCACGCATCGCCCGCACTGGCGTGACCATGGTTTTGCCACGCGGCGGCGACATTTGGCACAATTACGCTTTCGCAGGCTACCACAGCTTCAACGGAAACGGTGAAATGACCGGCATTCCCTGGCTCAAAGAATCGGGGATGCTAGGTTCACCAATTGGCTTAACCAATACCCATCAGGTGGGCATTGTACGGGATGCGCTCGTAGAACGATCGGTGCAGTTAGGCTACACGCAGAGCTTTTTGCTACCTGTCGTTGCCGAAACATACGATGGCTGGCTCAACGACATTAATGCTTTCCACGTGACGAAGGAACACGCCATTGCTGCGCTGGATGCTGCGCAAGGCGGTGCCGTAGCGGAAGGCAACGTTGGCGGTGGCACGGGGATGATTTGCCATGACTTTAAGGGGGGAATTGGTACATCGTCGCGGGTGGTGGAGATGGTAGACGGCCGTTTCACCATCGGCGTACTGGTTCAGGCAAACTACGGTGACCGGGCGCTGCTGCGGGTAGATGGCGTGCCCGTGGGCCAACTCATCCCCAACGAACACACACCCGTGCCGTTTAACAAAATCCCCAGCCCTTCCAGTTCCATCATCATCATCGTGGGCACAGATGCACCGCTGCTACCCACGCAATGCGACCGCCTGGCCCAACGGGCCACGGTGGGCCTTGCCCGCGTGGGCGGCACTGGCTACAACGGCAGCGGCGACATCTTCCTGGCGTTTTCCACAGGCAATCATCTACCCGCCCAGGGTAACAAATTCCTGCGCGACATTCAGATGGTGCCCAATAGCCACATGAACGACCTGTTCAACGCGACGGCCGAAGCGGTAGAAGAGGCGATTCTCAACGCCCTCTGTGCCGCCGAAACAATGATTGGCTTCCACGGCCACACCGTCCACGCCCTGCCACAGGACCGGTTGCAGGAGATTATGGGTGCATACAGGCAGACGAGAGAGGCAGTGAAAAGTGATAAGTAACCTAAGTTGCTACTTTAAAAACATGGCCGAAGCTCATGGCCAAAATAAACAAGCTGACTTTGAGTTCAAAACCCACACTGGTCACCGCATGAATGCTCTTGGGCAAGATGCGCTCAATCAAGCTGCCCGTCGTTTCTATCATCTTGCGATGTAGGCTGATCCAGTATCGTTCCCAGGGTTCCCACTGGCGAGTCAGGCTTTTCTTGCGCAGCGGCTTGAACAAAATGTCAGCTTCGCTCAAGACATCTTCGAGAACGTAGTTGGTATAGATTCGGTCAGCATAGACTTCTGAACCTGGTGGTAAATCAAAGTCGAACAGGTCCAGACATTCCACATCACTATCGGCACCAGGTGTCAGAAAGAACTCGACTGGTTGACCATCTTTGGTCACGACCAGATGAATTTTCAGACCGTAGAAGTAGCGCTTTTTGCTGGCAATGAAGCCGCGGTAGGCTTCACCCTGATAAAGGTGACAGCGTTTAATTCGGTAGTTGTCACAAGCCGCTACGGGAAAGGTGTCGATGGCATAGAGTGAGTCGCTATTGAGGTCTTTCCAGTGTTCACCTAGTAGGGAGAACAGGCTGAGAAACTTGGCCTTCACTCGATGTAAGCGTCGATTGAAGCGGCTTTTGGAGAGCATGGCCGGGAAATAGCGTGGCTCAGCCAGCAAACTTCGGGCTGATTCGTAGTTTCCGGCGAAGAAAAGAGCTGCCACAATGGCTGTAGTCATCACTTCAGCGTCACTCATTTGACGTTGGGGGTCTTCGTAATGATGAATGGCCATAAGAAAGTCGCTTACAATCGTATAAATTGCTACTATTTTATCGTCCATGGGAGTCTCCTTTTGGTTGTGGGTTAGGCTCCATCAACTTTAAGGAGATTCTCCATGGACATCAAGCTACCTCGTTAGGTAGCAACTTGGGTTA
>JACKBQ010000003.1 GCA_020634455.1 Ardenticatenaceae bacterium
AACGCGGAGAACGCAGAGCTTCTTTCTAAAACTCTGCGACCTCAGCGCCCTCAGCGGTGAGTCAATTTGAAAAGGTTTTTTATGAAAGTAGTTATCGCCGGGGAATCCCCCTTTGTGGAACAGATGGGCCAGCTGTGTACTCAGGCCGGGCACGATACCGTGCTCTACCTGGTGGAGGATTTCACTTCGGCCCTGCACAGCGGCTATGCCATGCCCGACGCGGCCGGGGCGGATGTAGCCATCGAGCTGCACAACGAATCCGCCGCCACCAAAGAGGAGTTGCTGGCTGCACTCAGCGCCTTCATCCCGCCAGATGCGCTGCTGCTCACTTCGGCACTGGCCACCAGCACCACGCAGGCGGCGTCCTGGGTGCCCAAGCCGGATCGCGTGGTGGGTTTTGGCGTTGTGCCGCCGCTGCGTAAGGATGGCGGCATGATCGAACTGGCGGTGGGGTTGCAAACGGCCGCATCCAGCCTGGAGCGCGCGCAAAAATTTGTAGACGGGTTGGGGTATGAAACGGCCGTTGTCGCTGATGGCCCCGGCCTGGTGCGCGCGCGCACCGTCTGCTGCCTCATCAACGAAGCGGCCAGTGCCGTGCTGGAAGGCGTCGCCACCCCCGCCGACATTGACCAGGCAATGAAGCTGGGCACCAACTACCCGTACGGCCCGCTGGAATGGGCCGATTATCTGGGTTTGGACACGGTTCTAGGCGTTATGAACGGCCTCTTTAGCGAATGGGGTGAGGATCGGTATCGTCCGTCCCCTTTGCTGAAAAGAATGGTGTTGGCGGGGAGATACGGCCGTAAATCTGGCGAAGGCTTTTTCAAATATGGAGATTAGAGATTGAAGATTGCTTCACCAGAATTCAATCTCTAATCTCCAGTCTCCAATCTCTTTTTAATCGCATGGCCATTAAATTTTGCCACATCTGCAACAAAGACGATCGCTACAGGCAAGGCCAGACCAGCGCCAGCGCCCTGTCCAGCGGCATCGTCTGCCCGGTCTGCTTCCAGCCCACTTGCGGCAACCATCTGGGCACCGTCCGCTGGCGCTGGCGCAGCAGCGGCGACGTGGACTCCGCCCAAGTGTGCAAAGAATGCATTCGCAGCTACAAACACCGCGATTGGGACCGCTACAGCCGCGATTGGATTACCTGATATTTACAGTTCCCTCCCCCTTGCAGGGGGAGGGCTAGGGTGGGGGTAAGAATTACAAAATTCGTTAATTCTGGGGGTATGGCTCCACATCTGGGCCAATAAGCTCTTTAAACAGCTCCAGTACCTCACCCGGCTCCGCATGACGCCCCAACTGCTTCTTCGAGTAGAGCATCTCGTCGTTCACCTTAAATTCGAACGCCCCTTTGCTGCCAGTAATAAACGTAAATTCATTAATGATGTGCTGGTAGTTGCTCAGAATATCATCCGCCACACGGACGGCACGCGCTGCATAGTTTCAAGGCACGCAATATTCAAGCGTAATCGTATATTTTTTTTCCATAGGGTTACCTCCATTGGTCGTTTGTGCTGCAAAAACGAGGGTTGATGTGCCAAGTATAGTAAGCCTCCCGAACCTTGACAACAACCTTCAGGTGGGCTACGATCTCGGTCGCTCCCGGGCCTGTAGCTCAGCTGGGAGAGCGCTACAATCGCACTGTAGAGGTCAGGAGTTCGAATCTCCTCAGGTCCACTGCAAAGGTGAACAAGTTCTTTACAATTTAACATTATAAAAGCTGTGAACAGGAGTAGTAGGGATTGGTAATCAGTAAACGGTTATCAGTATTCAGAATAGAGAGTTGTGCCGCTGGCTGAAAGCGCAACAAAAATGTCCCGAACTCGCCTGGGAGCTTTGCTGGTGAACTAGAAGGACGTTCAACTTCTTTGAGAAGTTGAACGTCTGAATGCTAAATTAGCCAGCAACGAATTGCGCACGTTACGCGCCAGAGTGGATGGTTTTGACGATTGAAAATTTTTGCACAAACCGTGCAACTAGATTAGAATTGGAAGTCGTCAACTGTGAAATTGACATGGGCCTATAGCTCAGTTGGGAGAGCGCTACAATGGCATTGTAGAGGTCAAGGGTTCGAGCCCCTTTAGGTCCACACAAAAATCATCAAACAGAGTGGTACCGCGGAAGCCCCTTTCGTCTCTGAGAAGACGAGTGGGGCTTTTTGTTTGGCAAATCGTGTAGAGACGTTGCAATGCAACATCTCTACCAGCGTAATCAGGAGACAGTATGAGCAATAAGTACAACCCAAATGCTGTAGAAGCCAAATGGCAGGAAAAATGGGAAGAAACCGGACTGTACCGGCAAGAAATTGATAAAAGTCGGCCGAAGCATTATGCGCTGACAATGCTGCCGTATCCGTCCGGGGATTTGCACATTGGGCATTGGTACGCCATGACACCGTCTGATGCGCGGGCGCGGTTTATGCGGATGCGCGGCTACAACGTGCTCTTCCCAATGGGCTTTGATGCATTTGGCTTGCCTGCGGAAAATGCGGCCATCCAGCGCAACATTCATCCATCCAAGTGGACCTTTGCCAATATTGAGCGGATGCGGGGCCAACTGCGCAGCATGGGGTCGATGTTTGATTGGGAGCGCGAAGCTGTCTCGGCCGACCCGGAATATTATCGCTGGACGCAGTGGTTTTTTAAGAAGCTGATGGAGCTGAATCTGGCTTACCGCAAGCTGTCGGCGGTGGATTTTTGCCCGAACTGCAACACCACCCTGGCACGCGAGCAGGTCTGGGGCGATGACCGCCACTGTGAGCGGTGCGGCACGCCAGTCATCAAGAAAGATTTGGAGCAGTGGTTCTTCAAAACGACGGATTACGCGGAGGAACTGCTGGACTTTAGCCAAATTGAGTGGCCGGAGCGGGTGAAGGTGATGCAAACAAACTGGATCGGCCGTTCTACTGGAGCCGATGTCACTTTTCATACTGAGCAGGGCGATCCAATTGAGATTTTCACCACGCGGCCAGACACACTGTGGGGGGCCACCTTCATGGTGCTGGCCCCAGAGCATCCGCTGGTAGGCAAAATTACGACGGATGACCAGCTGGCGGCGGTGAATGCCTACCGCGAACAGGCGCAGAAGTTGACGGATATTGATCGGGAAACGGCCGATCGTGAAAAAACGGGGGTTTTCACAGGGGCATATGCCATCAACCCGGTCAACGGGGCACGCATTCCCATCTGGATTGCCGATTACGTGCTGATGAGCTATGGCTCTGGGGCGATCATGGCCGTGCCTGCGCATGATGAGCGTGACTTTGCCTTTGCCACCAAGTTTGGCCTGGAAATTATCGAGGTAATTCGAGAGCCGGGGCGGGAAGATGGCGCAGGCCCGCTAGAGGAAGCGTATGTCTCTAAATATGATGGGCATCTGGTGAACTCTGGGGAGTTTACGGGTACGGCCGTTTCCGAAGCCATTGGCCGGGTGACGGGGTGGCTGGAAGAAAAAGGGATCGGGAAAGAAGCGGTGAACTACCGCTTGCGCGACTGGCTGATCAGCCGCCAGCGGTATTGGGGCGCACCGATTCCGGTCATCTACTGCCCGGAGCATGGCGCGGTGGCCGTACCCGACGAAGATTTGCCGGTGATGCTGCCCACCGATGTGGAATTCATGCCCACCGGGGAAAGCCCGCTGAAGATGCACGACGGCTTTTTGCACACGACGTGCCCTACTTGCGGCAAGCCATCACTGCGTGAAACAGACACGATGGACACGTTTATGTGCTCCAGCTGGTACCAGTACCGCTACCTGAGTCCACACGACAGTGAGCATCCGTTTGACCCGGAAGAAGGGGCTTACTGGCTGCCCGTTGACCAGTACACGGGCGGTATCGAGCATGCCACAATGCATCTGATCTACACCCGCTTTTTCACCAAGGCGATGCGTGAAATGGGGCTGGTAGACTTCCCTGAGCCGATGCTGAGTTTGTACAACCAGGGCATGGTGCTGGGCGAGGACGGCGAAAAGATGTCTAAATCGCGTGGCAATGTGGTGGCTCCAGATGCACTGGTGGAGAAATTTGGCGCGGACACGGTGCGCACCTACCTGATGTTCTTCGCCAAGTGGGACCAGGGCGGCCCATGGAATTATGACGGCATCAAAGGGCCGCAGCGGCTGCTGAACGATGTGTGGGAAATTGGCACACACGCTTACGCGGCAGGTCAGGTGGACGCGGACGCCAATCGGGCCTTGCGGCGCAAGACGCACCAGGTAATTCGCAAGGTGACGCAGGATTTGGAAGGATTTTCGTTTAATACGGCCGTTGCCGCCATCATGGAACTGCGCAATACAATTCTAGACGCCAAGAAAGCAAACAACGTGAGTTTGGACGTGTGGAATGAAGCCGTAGACAGCCTGCTGCTGGTGCTAGCTCCCATCGCCCCGCACATCACCGAGGAGCTGTGGGCCCAGCGCGGGCATGGGTACAGCGTGCACCAGCAGCCGTGGCCAACCTGGGACGCCGAAGCGGCCAAAGAGGACAGCATTACCCTTGTGGTGCAAATCAACGGCAAGGTGCGCGACAAAATTGACGTGGACGCAGGTCAGTCTGACGAGGCGCTCAAGGCAATTGCCCTGGCTTCTGACAAGGTAGAGAGCTGGCTGGAAGGCAAACCGCCGCGCAAGGTGATTGTGGTGAAGGGGCGGTTGGTGAATATTGTGAAGTAGGTGGGTAATTTAGTAATTGAGTAATTGGACGGCCATTTCTCGGGTGAGGAACGGCCGTCTTTATTTATCTCGGCTGCAATGTTACCCGCCAGCTTACCAGGAACAGCAGGCTAAAGATGATCAGGGGAATGGGAATGGTGAGCATACGGCCGTCTGTCATGGAAAGGTAGATTAACGCCAGCGCCAGGAACAGCGCCGCGCCCACGCGCTCCCAGCGCCACGCTATGGCAATGACCGCCACCAGGATGAAAGTGGGAATCAGGTGCATAAACAGCGCCAGCAGCGTCTCCCAAAAACTGTACCCCTCGCCAAAAACATCCAGGGCAAAGATGCTGATGAACAGAGCAAAGGCGATGCTCAGCACCCTGGGTAACCAGTAAAACCATCGTTTTGTGTTTTTATTCATGATTCGTCCCCCTCGTCGTAAAGACGCTTGAACCAGACCACAACAATTCCCAACAGCAAGCCCGCCAGAACGAGCCACACCCACTGTAAATCCGCCTTGCCAGCGGCGGGTTGCGTTTTGGTAAAGCGAATGAGCCGATAACTTTCAGTGGCGACCGCCAGTTCTTCATCGGACATCGTTGTGGGGTGGACGCCAACCGCAGGAGCAGCAAAGCCGCTGTTGATGAGCACCTGGCGCAAAATGGGTAACGTGTTGGGTTGGTCGGTGATGTCGTGGGCGTGGGCGTGGAAACGGCCGTTTGGTAGCCAAATCTCCACTTCTGAATTTTCTAACAAATTGCGGTACCAGTGCGACACCGCGCCGAAGCCCGCCGTACAGTAAACCTCGCCATCGATCTCAGCATAATTCACTGGCGTTTGGCGTGTTTTACCCGTCTTGCGGCCAACGTGCTGGATGACCATGATGCGCCCACCGCCCTCTGGCCAGAAGTTGATAAAGCGTCCCAGCCCCAGCCGCCACATTAGCAGCATGAAGCGATTAAAACGGCGGAAGACCTGTCGCAAGTTTTGTTCTGTTTCTGGTGAAATTGTCGTCATATTTTACCCAACCCTCACGGTACGCATCGTCACAGGTTTACATAAGCCACAATAGAGGAAGAGCAAACCCGGCAAGGCAAAGAGCAAGAACCAGAGTCCATCGGGGAAACGGCCGTTGGCCGCATACATCACCTTGTAAAACGCCAGCAAACTCAACACCGTCATCGAACCGCCCAAAACCTCCCAGCGCCAGCCCAGCAGCATGCCAAGCGTCACGCCCAGCGGGAAGAAGATCAACCCCCAAATTTCGGTAGAGGTGAGTGCTCCCAGATCCATCCCCTCGCCAATAAAAATGAGGAGCAACAAGCCCAGGCTAGCCAGGCTGCTCAATCGTGCCAGCCATCGGATAATGCGAATCGTTCGTTTCGACTTCTGTTGACCGACCATGATAATGTCTCCTGCCCTGATTTTCGTCTACTTCCAAGATCATGGTACATCTTTTCCGAATGGCGGATTAGTGAGGAACGGCCGTTTACAACCTAACAAAACTCACTTCCCACTCGCCAAAAAAGCTGCTACTCGCCATAATAGCCGCATGACCGAAAAATCCGTGCCCACCGTGCCTCAAACCATCGAAACTGAACGTCTGCTCATCCGCGCCCCCCGTCCCGGTGACGGCAAAGCGCTCTACGAAGCCATCCTCCAGTCCAGAGATCACCTCTCTGCCTGGCTCACCTGGGCCAGCTGGCCCAACCTCTCCCTCAAACGCGCCGAAGCGTCCGTCCTGCGCAATCGAGACCGCTACCTCAACGGCGATGACATGACGATGTTCATCTTCCTTAAGGAGAGTCATACGCTCATTGGTGGCAGCGGCCTGCACGACCCCGACTGGAAAGTGCCCAAATTTGAGATTGGCTACTGGCAGCACGTAGATTATGGTGGTCATGGCTACATGACCGAAGCGGTCAACGCCATCGCCGATCTCGCCTTTACCCAGTTGGGCGCCCAACGATTGCACCTGGAATGCTACCCCCACAACGAGCGCAGCATTCGCCTGGCGCAGCGCTGCGGCTTTCACCAGGAAGCCCGCCTGGCTAACTACCGCCGTCACCACCAAACCAACGTCCTCCACGACTGGCTCATCTTCGCCCGCCTGCCACAAGCATAGCCGCGGATTCCAATCCGCGTTTTTGCGCGCTAAGAAAGCGCGGCTACAGGAGGTAAAGGTGCAACTCCTCTTTAGCTGCTGCGTACAGATGGATATCTGAAACCGTTAATTTTCAACTGATGTTTGTTGAGTAAGGAGTAAAACAATGACCGAAGAAACCACCCCCAGCGTTGAAGAAATCAAAGCGCGCTTGAAAGTAGAAGTTCCCGTTGAGGAAGAAGAGGTCACCAAGGCTGAAGCGCAAAACCCAAACGTGACCGAAGAGCTGCGTGAGTTTGGCAAGCAGTTTGCCGACACCATCCGCAGCGCCTGGAACAGCACTGAGCGGCAGCGGCTGGAAACCGAGCTGCGCGATGGGATGCGCTCCTTTGCCGATGAGGTAGACAAAGCGATCCAGGAAATCAAGAAAAGCCCGGCGGCCGAACGTGTCAAGACAGAAGCCGTAAACGTGCGGGAAAAAGTGGAAGCCAGCGACGTGGGCAATAAAGCGCGTGCGGGTGTGGCCTCTGGTTTGCAGGCACTCAGCGAACAGTTGGCCAAGCTAGCCGAGCGGTTTACGCCGGCGGAGAAGCCTGTTTCTGAAGAAGAAACTGCTGAGTAATCGGTAATCCGTTATCGGTAATCGGTGATCGTCACTCACCGATTACCGATTACCGTTCACCGTTTACGGATTACCGAAGTTGCGGCAAAACGGCCGTTCCCAACCCCTCCAGTCCAGCCATATCATCCAAATCCATCCATTGCAGCATGATGCGCTGCACGCCTACCTCGGCAAACGCGCCCAGCTGGTCTACCACCTGATTGCCTGTGCCCACCACCAGTCCACGCTGGCGCAGTTCGTCGGCGGAGAGGGTGCGCGGGACCATTTTGGCATCTAGCTCTGCCTGATCTTTGCCAAAAATGAGCCCGGTCATGAGCGAGCGGCGCACGTCTGTGGGAGTACGGCCGTTCTCCACCAACAACTCATCCAACAACTTGGATCGCTCGGCAAAGGTTTGCGGCGGAATGTAGACGCCGTTCCACTCCGTGGCGTATTCGGCTACCAGCGGCAGGGTGCGCCTGGGGCCGTTGCCGCCGATGAGGATGGGCGGGCCGCCGGGCCGCTGCGGGCGGGGCAGCAGCACTGCATCGTGAAGCTGGTAGTAATCACCGGCAAAGTCCAGCGGCTCCTCATTTTGCAGCAAATGGCGAATGATTTGCAAACCTTCCTCGAACCGGGCAAAACGGCCGTTCATATCCAACAAATCCCAGCTGTAATTCCGATGTTCCCGCTCTTGCCAGCCCGCACCAAGACCAAGATGGAGACGGCCGTTTGACAAATCATCCACCGCGCTCGCCATGCGCGCCGTCATCGTCGGTTGGCGGAAGGAGACGGGCGACACCAGCGGGCCAAACTCGATCCGGCTGGTGTGGCTGGCCAGCCAGGTTAACGACACCCACAGCTCCAACGATTCCTTGTCTGGCGGATTGGCATTGGTGTAATGATCCGAGCGGTACAGCCCGGCAAAACCTAAATCCTCCACGGCGCGAGCAATCCGCTGCCACCGCGCCCACGTCAGCCCATTTTGCCCTTCTACCATAATTGCAACTTCAATCATTTTTACTCCTCTAGCTAAACCTCCGGGAGGTTTCTCGTATGGGTTCCACTTTGGTAAAACCTCCCGGAGGTTGAAATGCCCAAAACAAAAACGCCCACGCTGGCAACCAGCATGGGCGTTCAAAAAATCACAGAATGGGTGATTAGTTCATGTGTGGCAAAATCTGGGCCACGATGCGGTCTTTGGGCAGCGCGCCAGTGATGCGCTCGACTACCTGGCCACCCTTGAAAACCATCAGGGTGGGGATGCCCACGATGCCGTAACGGCCGGGGACCATCGGGTTGTCGTCCACATCCATTTTGCCGACTTTAATTTTGTCGCCGTACTCTTCCGCAATCGCCTTCACGGAAGGGGCGATCATGCGGCAGGGGCCACACCAGTCGGCCCAAAAGTCTACCAATACGGGCATATCGGATTCTAGAACTTCACTTTGGAAGCTGCTATCAGTAATTTCTACAGGGGTTGCCATAATTTTTGCTCCTTGCAATTAGTTTTTCACACCGTAGGCGTGTCCATTTCGTTTGTCGTCTCTTTAGATGACGTTGTTTAGATTTGGTTACGTGGCAGTTTCTTACCAACGAGTTTAGCCAAACCGTTTGGGCTGTCAAGCAAAAAAGCCTACAATTACCCAATTACTAAATTACCCACTTTCCCATAACCTGACAGGGGTGAATCATGCTAAATAACCGCACATTTCTAATCACAAACGGCCGTATCGTCACCTGGGCCGATCCGAATGAAATCGTTGAAAATGGGGGGATATTGGTGGAAGACGGCCGTATCGCCAAAATTGGCAGCTCGGCCGAACTGATTGCTGCCCATCCCGACCTGGAACAGCTAGACGCCGGCAACCAGCTTGTCATGCCCGGCAACATCTGCGCCCACACCCACTTTTACGGCGCATTTGCCCGCGGCATGGGCATCCCCGGCCCGCCCCCCAAAGATTTCCCAGACATTTTAGAGCGGCTCTGGTGGCGGCTGGACCGCGCCCTGCTCGATTTGGACACCGAGTACAGCGCCCTCGTTTGCCTGGTGGATGCCATCAAGCACGGCACCACCACTCTCGTGGATCATCACGCCAGCCCAAGCGCCCTCAACAACTCGCTGGACATGATCGCCGACGCCGTGGAGCGGGCCGGGGTACGTGCCGCCCTTTGTTACGAAGTCACCGACCGCAACGGGCCAGAAGAGGCGGAAGCCGGGATTGGTGAAAACGTGCGCTTCTTGCACTCGCTCAAGGAGCGCAACAGCGAACTGCTGGCGGGCACCTTTGGCCTGCACGCCGCCCTCTCGCTCAGCGATGAGACGCTGGCCAACTGCGTCGCCGCCGCTGCCGATTTAGACACCGGCTTTCACATCCACGTGGCTGAACATGAGGTGGATGAGTACGATTCGCTGCACAAATATGGTCAGCGCGTGGTGCCCCGTCTGGCCGAAGCGGGCATTTTGGGGCCAAAGAGCATTGTGGCCCACGCGGTACACGTGGACGCTGTAGAGAAGAACATCTTGCGCGAGACGGGCACCTGGGTGACGCACCAGCCGCGTAGCAACATGAACAACGCCGTCGGCGCGGCGGACATTGAAGGGATGCTGCGGCTGGGCATTCCGGTTTGCCTGGGCAACGATGGTTTTAGCAACAACATGTGGGCCGAGTGGAAGATGGCGTACCTGATGCACAAGCAGGTCCACCGCGACCCACGCCGGGCCAACGGCATGGACATCGTGCAGATGGCGATTACCAACAATGCGGCGCTGGCAGAACTATTCTGGCCAGAGAAGAAAATCGGCCGTTTGGTCGAAGGCGCAGTGGCGGACATCATTTTTGTGGATTACCACGCCACCACGCCGCTGAGTGCGGGAAATCTGCCCTGGCACATCATCTTTGGCTTCGAGAGCAGTTTGGTGACCAGCACGATGGTGGCGGGCAAACTGCTGATGCACAATCGGGAGCTGCTGACGCTGAACGAGGCAGAAATCACCGAGCGCAGCCGTCAACTGGCCGCCGAGGTGTGGCAACGGTACGAGAAATTGAATTAAATTTTTTGGCCACAGAGGGCACAGAGATTTAAGAGGTTTATCCGCAGATTTCGCAGATGAGCACAGATTTTTATCCGCGTTCATCCGCGTTCATCTGCGTCCCATTTTTAAGGAGATTGAACATTGAAGATTGCAATTTTAGGTGGAACGGGTGATGAAGGGTTTGGGCTGGGCTACCGCTGGGCGGCGGCCGGGCATGAAATTATTATTGGCTCACGGAAAGATGAGAAGGGAGCGGAAGCGGCCGTTTCCATGCGAGACAAGCTACCCAACGGCAATATCAGCGGCACCGACAATTTGAGCGCGGCGCAGCAGGCCGAACTGGTGGTGCTTTCCGTACCGTACTGGGCGCAGGCCAGCACGCTGGACAGCGTGAAATCAGCGCTGGCAGGCAAGCTTTTGCTGACCGTAGTAGCCCCCACGGGCGAAAAAGCGGCGCGCGTACACCGTCTGGAAAGCGGCCTGTCGGCGGCCGAAGAGGCGCAAAACCAGTTGGGTGAAGCCACAAGCGTCGTGGCGGCGTTCCAAAACATTGGGGCGCACCATTTGCTGGATTTGGAGCACGAGATGGATTGCGACGTGCTGGTCTGCGGTGACAAAAAGGATGACAAGGCGGTGGCTTTGCAGCTTTGCGAAGATGCTGGTTTGCGCGGGGTGAACGCCGGGGCGCTGCAAAATGCACGGGCGGTGGAGGAGTTAACGGCCGTTCTCATCGCCATCAACATCATCCACAAAGTAAAAAGTGCAGGCATCCGCATTACCGGATTGGGTAATTAGTAGTTGCGTAATTACACAATTACCAATTACTCATGGACCTCTAGCCATGAATAATTTGACGTTAATGGCCGTTCCCCACATTCCCCACGTGCAGCCCGGTGACAACCTGGCTGATCTCATTCTGCACGCGTTGGCGCAGTCCAATCTGGCGTTGGCTGATGGCGATGTGCTGGCCATTGCCCAGAAAATCGTTTCCAAAGCAGAGGGGCGGCTGGTGCGATTGGCCGAGGTGCAGCCCAGCGACCGCGCTGTGGAAGTGGCCGCAGCCACCGACAAAGACCCGCGCGTGGTGGAGCTGATTTTGCAAGAAAGCGAAGAAATTTCCCGAATGCGGCCCGGCGTGCTGATTGTGCGCCATCGGCTGGGCTTCACCAGCGCCAACGCCGGGATTGATCGTTCCAACGTGGCCCAAATTGGCGACGATGAGACGGTTTTGCTGCTGCCGCTCGATCCAGATGCCTCGGCGGGCAAGCTACGGGAGGCGATTGCGGCAAAATTGGGTGTGCAGGTGGGGGTGGTGATTACGGACAGTCACGGACGGCCGTTTCGCATGGGTACGGTTGGGGTGGCGATTGGTGTGGCCGGGCTGCCTGCGCTGTGGGATCGACGCGGCGAGCCAGATTTGTACGGTTACCAGCTGCAACACACCGACATCGGCGTGGCCGACGAAATCGCGGCGGCAGCTGGCCTGCTCATGGGGCAAGCGGCGGAGGGGATGCCGGTGGTGCTGGTGCGCGGCCTAAATTATCCCATCGCCAACGGCAAAGCCACCGATCTGGTTCGCCCCAAAGCGATGGATTTGTACCGGTAACGCGCTAATACAGTCCGGCGGAAATCTGTGTAATGTTGTCTTGACAAGTGCGCCGGACTGTTTAAGTATTGCGCCACTGCCAGAAACTTTATGCTAACTCCCGGAGCGCAATACTAGACCGACCCCAAATCAATAAAACTTTGAGCCATCGCAATGACCGCTTCCTCTGGCGAACGGGGCTGCCAATGCAGCACTGCTTTAAGTTGCTGGTTGGAGAGCTGCTGAACTTCCCCCAAATTGTCAACAACCAGAGCCACTTTAGCATCAAACAAAGCCACCACGCGCAGCAACCAGTCTGGTAGGGCGCGCGTGGTGATTTTGTGCCCCTGAGGGCCAAATTCAGCTTTTAGCGCCAGCGCCATGTCGCGCATCCACAGGTTGCCCGACGAGCAAATGAACCGTTTGCCTGCTGCTTCTGGCGTTGTCATCGCGGCCAGATGCGCCGCCGCCACGTCGCGCACGTCCACCACAGCAAAATTGAGCCGGGGCATGCCGGGGTATTGCCGCCGCAAAATCGTCAGGACAACCTCGGCTGAAGCGCTGGTGTTGCTGGCGTCCAAAATTGGGCCAAGCACGTAGCTGGGGTTGATGGTGGCCAGTTCCAGATTCACCTCTGGCTGATTGACAAACTCCCAGGCGGCTTTTTCGGCCAATGTTTTGCTTTTGGGGTAAGCCGCCACAGGCTTTTCCAGATTGGACCAGTCAGATTCATCGAACAGTTTGCCTCGGTCATGACCGTGTACGATGGCGGCCACGGAGGAGGTTTGCACCACGCGCCGCACGCCTGCGTCATTGGCGGCGCGCAAAACGCGCAGAGTGCCTTCCACGGCCGGGCGAATCAGCTCATTCTCATCTTTGGGTTCGGATAGCGGGAGTGGCGAGGCGACGTGCAGCACAAAATCACAGCCGCTGGCGGCTTCGGCCCAACCTGCATCTTGCAGCAGATCGGCTTCGACAAAGCTCAGGTTTTGCGTGTGCTGGCTGTGCTTCTGTACTATTTGGCGCAGGTTTTCTGCCTTGGCGGCCGATCGGACGGTGCCTCTGACCTGATACCCTTGCTCCAGCAGCTGCAAAATGCAGTGCATGCCAATAAACCCAGAGGCGCCTGTCACGAGGACTGTTGTTGAGCTGTGTTCGGTCATTTTTCTTTCCTTTTGCTGCTCGCATTGTTCTGTAGTTTGCCTGGAAGCTTCCATTGTATCGTCTAAACTTAAATTTGCTCACATGCTTTTTATCTGATGAGATCGAGGTCTCCAAAAGTCGCCAGATTGAGTAAAGCGTGTACCATAGGCACAATTACATCTTATCCCCGCTAAATAATTCAATTTATCCCCAGAGGTGATAGTTGCATGGTTCAGCCTGAGATCAAACAAACGACACGCGGTATTCGCGCCATTTTGTATGTCGCGAGTATCTTGGTGCTGGCAGTGAGTGTTTCACTTTACTTTTTGCCGACGCAAACCGAGTTGTATTTTTCCTGGACCATCAATCCCCCTTTAACGGCCGCTTTCCTTGGCGCAGGTTACCTCACCAGCTTTTTGCTTGAATTTATGTCTGCCCGTGAAAAAATCTGGGCACGCGCTCGTCCCGCCATCCCAGCGGTGTGGGCATTCACCTTTTTAACCCTGATCGTCACCCTGATACATTTAGACCGCTTCCACTTTAATAGCTCAACTTTTATCACCGTTGCTGGCACATGGGTTTGGCTGGCGGTATATGTAAGTGTGCCCATTGCAACGGGCATCGTGTGGATACACCAAATGCGCCAACCAGGCATGGATCCACCGCGGACGGCTCCCCTGCGCAAAGGGATACGTTGGACGCTCGGCGCACAGGGCGCGATCATGCTCATACTGGGTGTGCTAATGCTGATCGCCTCTAATTTTGTAATTGCAGCCTGGCCGTGGACGTTGTCGGCGCTTACTTGTCGGGCAATTGGCGCGTGGGGTGTTGGTATTGGGCTGATCGCCTTGCAAGCAGTTGGGGAAAACGATTGGTGGCGGCTCTTCCCTATGATGATGAGTTATGCCCTTTATGGGCTGTTACAACTTATCAACCTGTTGCGATTTTCAGACACGCTCGAATGGCATGAAGTATCGGCCATCTTTTACATCGTTTTTATGATCAGCATTTTAGCGGTAGGTGCATTTGGTACATGGCAATCTTGGTTAGTGAAACAGTCTCAGGAAGCACAATAAAGGTAATAAATGCCACGATTCCAGGCTGCGCAACGGCCGTTACCAACAACTTGGCCCTTCCCATACGTTTAATCTTTTTACCGTTTTAAACTTTCGCGACCCTTTAGCAAGCGATAGAGAAAAGGCATATCTACATGACAACCATCCACCCGCAGCTGCAAGCAGTCGCTCAGAAAACGCCAAAAATCAACTTTAACGGGCGCAACCGCTGGTTCATGAACCTGATCATCTCCTTCATGCGTACCGCCAAGCTACCTGCGGATGTACGCGTGGAGAATGTTTGGGTGGAACGGCCGTCTTCCAAAAGCAAACTCCGCCTGCGACTTTACCAACCTGCTGCCCCCGTGCCCACCATGCCTGCCTTGCTCTGGCTGCACGGCGGCGGCTACGTCATCGGCAAGCCAGAAATGGACGACGCCACTTGCGCCCAATTTGTGCAAGAATTGGGCATTTCGATACTCTCCGTAGATTACCGACTGGCCCCCAAACATCCGTTCCCCGCTGGGCTGGACGACAGTTACCTGGCACTCACCTGGCTGGTGGCGCAGGCGCAACAGCTAGGCATCGATCCCGCCCGCATTGCCATTGGCGGGCAGAGCGCCGGGGCGGGGCTGGCCGCTGCTCTAATCCAACTGGCTCACGATAAGCAAGAAGTGCAGCCCGCCTTTCAATTGCTGGTTTACCCCATGCTGGATGACCGCACCACGCTACGCCCAGATTTGGGGGACAGTAACCACATCGCCTGGACGCAATCGAGCAATCGGTACGGCTGGGAAGCGTACCTGGGGCAGCCCGGCGGCGCGACCAATCTACCTGCCTATGCCGCACCTGCTCGCCGCGAAAATCTGGCTGGCTTGCCCCCGGCCTGGATTGGTGTAGGCACGCTGGACCTGTTCCACGATGAGAACGTGGCCTATGCGCAGCGGTTACAGGCCAGCGGCGTAGCCTGCGACCTACTCATTGTGCCCGGCGCTTTTCACGGCTTCAATGTTTTTGACACAACCATCCCCCTGGTACAAGAGTTCCAACAGGCCCAAATTGATGCCTTGCGACAGAATTTATTCCCATAAGCGCACGTACCAGGTTCGCCAGAACAAAAAATGCTGATGGCCAGCTTTCCCGACACCTAATTTAGTGGCAACAAACTGCACCCCGGAATGCCAAACATTGCTATAATCAACGTCATGACAAAAGCTGAACGAACTGCTCTTATTGCTTTACCTATTGTGATTTTGCTTGGCGCGGGCGTAGCCTGGGCTGGTAGCCAGGGCAGCGCCACCGTTGGTAGCGTGCCGCTGTTTGCCCTTTGCGTGGCTGTCGCTTTTTTGGTGCAATGGCTGGTCTTTATCCCCGCCTACCTGCGCCAAACCGAAAAATTTTTCGATATTACCGGCAGCCTAACCTACATTTCCGTCACGAGTTTGGCGGTGGCGCTGAGTCCAGTGCGGGACGGCCGTTCCTACCTTCTCCTCGCCTTGGTCATCATCTGGGCAGGGCGGCTGGGGCTGTTTTTGTATCGTCGCGTACACAAGGAGGGTGGAGACGGCCGTTTCGACGAAATCAAACCCTCATTCCTCCGCTTTTTAAACGTGTGGACCATTCAAGGTTTGTGGGTGACTTTTACAGCCGCCGCCGCGTTGGTGGCCATCACCAGCAGCCAGCGCCAGCCGCTGGGCTGGGTCGCCGGGCTAGGTGCACTCGTCTGGCTCATCGGCTTCGCCATTGAACTCATTGCCGATAACCAAAAAAGCCAGTTCCGAGCCAACCCGAGCAACAAAGGCAAATTCATCAACAGTGGCCTGTGGGCTAAATCACGGCACCCCAACTATTTTGGCGAAATTGTGCTGTGGCTGGGCGTGGCCATCATTGCCGTGCCCGTGCTCCAAGGCTGGCAATGGGTGGCGCTCATCTCCCCGCTGTTTGTCACCCTGCTGCTCACCCGCGTCAGCGGCATCCCCCTGCTGGAAAAACGCGCCGACGAAAAATGGGGCGGCCAACCTGAGTACGAGAAATACAAAAAAGAGACGCCAGTTCTCATCCCCAAACTGTAAGAATTTCACCGCAAAGGACGCAAAGAGCGCAGAGTTTTAGCCTATCATTCCCGCCTGGGCGGGAATCCATCATTTACAAAGCGGTGGATTCCCGTTTTCACGGGAATGACAGGCGTAGGCTTATTGTTATTCGAAATGGAAGCCCATCCCCTCCAGCGTTTGGCGCAGTCGGGGACGGCTGGGCTTGTTGAGCCGTTTGGCAATGGGGGCGCTCCAGGCGGCCGCATTTTGGTTGCGCTGGCCGTAATATTCGGCCAATGCCGCATCGTATTCGGCAATGCGCGGATGTGGATCGCTGGCATCGTACTGTTCGTAATGAATCACCAAGGATTCTGGCAGGCGTGGCTTGAGTTCCGCTGGGGTTTCCACCGCTGGCCAGCCGAGGCTCATGCCGTACACCATGTACACGCCGGGCGGAAAGCCCAGCAGCTCGGCCACTTGTTGGGGCTGGTTGCGCATCCCGCCGATCATCACTGCCCCCAGGCCAAACGATTCTGCGGCCGTTTGCACCGACATGCCCACTAAAGCAGCATCCACCGTAGCCACCAACGATGTTTCCAACGATTTAGCCAGCGTTTCGCCGTGCATCTCGCTGGCAATACCCAGCCGATTGATGTCGGCCAAAAAACCGACAAACACGTCGCATTCTTCAACATGCTTCTGATTGCCCGCCAGCACTGCCAACTGCTGGCGCGTTGCCGGATCGCGCACAACGATGATGCTGTAGGTTTGCATGTTGCTACTGGTGGGGGACCGTCGGGCGGCGTTCAGAATCGAGCGCAGCATCTCGTCGGGAACCGCTTTATCTAAAAATGACCGTACCGACATATGCTGATTGAGCGTTTGGGTAACGGCCGTTTCGTAATTCATTGTTTCTTCAATCATCATTTACCTCGCAATTTTGTTCGCCAAACCAGACAGGTCTGCGAATCTAGCTGCAACTAGAGTCATTTTACTAAGCAAAGCAACTTTTCGTCTAAACCACTCGCAAGACCTGTCAGGTTTTTTGTATTTTCCCACGGCCGTTTCGCCACCGTAAAACCAGTACCCCACCCAAAATAAGCCCGCTGCCCACAATTTGCCGCCCCGTGAGCTGCTCCCCCAGGAACAGATAGGCGAGTACGGCCGTAAACACCGGTTCCGTCGTTAAAATGAGGTTTGCCACACTGGAGGGCAGCAAGCTGAGGCTGGTGTTGTACAAACCAAAGCCAGTCACCGTGGGGCCGGCCGCCAGCAAAATCGTCATGCCCCAGCCCGCCCACGCCGAGCCAAACCAAAAAAGCTCCGCCGGGGCAGCCATCGTGCCCACGATGCGCTGCCCCGGCAGCAAGTTGGCCAGCAAAAAGAAGATCGTGGCAAAGCCGAACACGTACAGCAGCGTCGTCCACGGGTTCAAACCACGCTGGGCAGCAGACCGGCCCATCAGGCTGTAAACCGCATACCCCAACCCGGCCAGCGTGCCGGTGAGAATACCCACTAGGTTGGTCGCCCACGCCTCTGGATTGAGCGCCTCGGCAACCAGGATGCATCCCGCCAGCGCCAGCAGAATCGCCACCACTTTGGCCCCGCTGAGCGGCTCTTTGAGCAGCCAACGAGCCAGCAGCGCGGTGAACGCGGCGGAACTGTAAACCAGCACGGTGGCCACCGCCGCCCCGTTCAGCGCCACGGAGAGCGTCCATAGGCCGTTGAACACGGCAAAAAGCAGGCCATAACCCACCAGGTATGGCAGCTGCTTGGGCGGCAGGCGCAGCAGGCGGGCATCGCGCAGGCGCAGGGCCAGCAGCAGGGTCAGCGTCACAAAAAAGCTGCGCCAGAAGGCGAGCAGCAGCGGGGGGATGTGGTACGTTTCGGTGAGGTAGCGGATAAAAACGGCCGTTGTAGACAATATCGCCGCGCTGGCCAAAGCGACCAGGTAACCACGGGCGGTGGCGTCGTCGTGAGTGAGGGTTGGAGACATCGGGGAATTTTAGTGCAAATACGGCCGTTGCCCACAAACCTGGCCGCTTGCCCAGAGTAATCGCATATCGCCAGATCGCCGGAGGCTAAAGCCATCCGGCTAGTTGTGGAAGCCCCTGTGGGCTACCGTGTGGGCTTGGAATACAGGCCCATCGGGCCTTTCATAGCTAGCAGGGGCGTTTACGCCTCTGCGGACGTGGCCGATAATCCGAGTATGCGATTACCCTGGCAACTTGCCAGACGGCCGATTCTTCATAAAATCAAAACTTATGAATGCATCTGACGCTTTAAAACGATTACAAGAAGGCAACGTCCGTTTCGTCAGCGAGGACCGCAGCCGCAGCGTGCTAATTACCCAGGCGCAGCGCAACGCCTTGGTTCACGGGCAATCCCCCTTCGCCATTATTTTAGGCTGTTCCGATTCACGGGTTCCGGCCGAACTGATTTTTGACCAGGGGCTGGGCGATCTGTTTGTCATTCGCGTGGCGGGCAACATTGTGGCTCCGTCGCACATTGGCAGCGTGGAGTATGCCGCCGAGATGTTTGGCACCCGGCTGGTGGTGGTGATGGGGCACAGCTCTTGCGGGGCAGTGCAAGCCACACTGGATGAGTTGGAGCGCCCCAGCGAAAACCGTTCCCCCAACCTGCGAGCCATTGTAGATTACATACGGCCGTCCGTAGAAGAGCTGCTGCACACCGACCTGCGCCGCGACCGCGAAGCCCTGGTACACCACGCCGTCCGGGCCAACGTGCGCGCCTCCGTCCATCACCTGCGCCACGGCTCCAAAATTCTGGAGCATCTCAGCCAAACCGATGGGCTGCTCGTCGTCGGCGCAGAATATAACCTGGCCACCGGCAAGGTGGAATTTTTTGACTCAGCCGAAAGCTAAAAACTTTGCAGCTATTCGAGTGCTGCGACAACCATCATGACCCAACCAACCGCTTCCATAAAAAACTGCCTGGTAACCGGCGGCAACGGCTTTCTAGGCCAGGCCCTCATTCACAGCCTGCTGGCGCGGGGCGTAGCAGTGCGCTCTTTTGATTTAGCGCCGCACCCAAACCCGGCTGTCAATGCGGTTGTGGGCGATTTGCGCCATTTGCCCGATGTGGAACGCGCTTGCCAAAACGTGGATACCGTTTTCCACACGGCCTCGCACGTGGGCTGGTCTTTGGCAGAAAACCAGCTGGTTCACGACGTGAACGTAACCGGCACGCAAAATTTGTTGCAGGCGTGCCAACGGGCTGGCGTAGGCCGTTTTATCTACACCAGTTCAATTGATGCGGTGTTTGAGGGGCGTCCCATTCGCGCCGGGGATGAGTCGCTGCCGTATGCGCGCCAGCCGCTGAATGCGTACAGCGCCAGCAAAGCCGACGCCGAGCAGAGAGTGCTCGCTGCCAACAGTTCGGATGGGCTGCTGACCTGTGCCCTGCGCACGGCGGGCATTTTTGGGCCGGGCGACAAGCACCGGCTGCCCAACATCATCAAAAATGCGCAGCAAGGGCGGGCTATTCGGTTGGGAAACGGCCGTTCCCAATTCAATCACGTCTACATCGGCAATGTGGTGCAGGCGCATCTGTTGGCCGCAAAAAAGCTGCTGCCGCATACGGCCGTTGCCGGACAAGCATACTTCATCACCGACCACGCCCCCACCAACTTTTACGATTTCATGGAGCCATTTTTGCAAGGGCTGGGCTACGATTTGCCCACCCAATCCATCCCGTACGGAATTGCCTACGGGCTGGCAATCTTTTTGGAAACGCTCCAGCGGCTGCGGCTGCCCCTGCCACCCACGCTGCGCCAGCTTACCCGGTACACCGTTGCCTCCACCTGCGTAGATTTTTACTTCAGCCACGCCAAAGCCGCCCGCGATTTTGGCTACGAACCGATTGTGTCTCGCCCAGAGGCAATCACCACCACGCTGGCCTGGCTAATGCAAGCCGGATTTGCTAGAAAGTAGACGCCGTCACTTCACCAGCAGCGGCAAAAATAGCTTTTCGGTAAGCGGCTGCCATTCGTAAGCACCTGCGTCTGGCTGAGCATCCCGAACGCCGCCGTTGAAGTCGGCCAGGCTGCTTAGGGTGGGATGGCCTGCGTTGATGAGTACGGCCGTTTCACCCTCCGGCCTCAAATCTGTGCTACTGCTAAACCCAGGCGCGGCCGCCTGGGAATTGGCCCCCCAGCCCTGCCCCTGCCACGCCGCCAAATCGGTGGCGGTGGTGGCCCACTGCCCCGCGCTGTTGCCGCAGATGTTGTAATCAATCACGTCGTAGCTGCTGGCCGCCAGCGACAAATCGTAGCAATACGCATTGCTATCGCTGCCCGTCATCGAGATGACGTTGCTAACGATGGTGTGCCCGCTGCCTTCCGTGAGTTCGATGCCGATGCCTGTTGCCAGGGCAAAACTGTTGTTGCGCACAATCAGGTTGCTGCTGACGGTATCTTCGCCATTGGTGCCAAACGGCCGTACCGCCACCCCAGACACGCCAAACGATTGTTGGTTCACCACCACGTTGTTTTCGATAGTGCAATCCAGGCAGGAGCCGGTGGCAATGGCCACGTTACCTACATTTTCAATGCGATTGCCGCGAATAATGAGGTTTTGGTATGATTCGGCCGTGCCGCCGTAGGCTGGGGCAATGCCGATGCCCCAGCAGCCCTGGTTGGCCAGTCCCACATCTTCACGAATAATGTTGCCTTCTATGAGCAAATTGTTGATGACCCCATGCCCCACCAGCGACGTGCCGCTGCAACGGCCGTTGCTATCCAGCGAAGCCCGGTACAGCTCATTGTTGCGAATGGTTACGCCGCTGTCCCCGGCAATGTAAATATTGTGGGCAAACACCGTGCCGTCCCCGTTGTTCTCAAAATAATTATTTTCCAGCAGCAGATCGTTGCCGTGCCCCAAAAAGCCCTGGCTAGAATTGTTGGTAAAGCGGGAATTGCGAATCGTCACCCGGTCGTTGCTGCACCAGGTGGCAATACAGCCGCGCAGGTGAATGCCAATGGTAAAGCCATCCATGCTCACGTTGTCAATCAAAATATCGTCAGCATCTTCCACCACAAAAAAGGCCCAGCCGCTGCCGCCCGCACAGCCCGTGCAGCGCATGTCCAAATTTTGGAAGATGTGGCCGCTGTCGTTGTTGAGGGTGAAGCCATGCCCGTCGTCGGCTCGCTGGAGGATGGGTTTGGCTTCGTCGCCGCTGGCCCAGGGCGGAGTGTAAGCGCCCACCACACACGGCTGGTCGGCGGTGCAGCTTGTGTTGCGCCATTGGTTGTCGTAATCGCCGCTAAGGTCGTGCGCCCCGCCGCGACAAAAGAGGATTTCGTCGCCGGGGGCGATGCTGCTGTTGTAAAAGCTGCGGGCCTGGGCATAGGTTTGCCACGGCGCAGCGGGGTCGGTACCGGCGTTGGCGTCGTTGCCTGCTGTGCAGTCGCCGTCGGCATTGGGCTGGCAGTCGCAAATGTAGTAGGTGGTGGCGGTGGGAGCCGCCTGGCTGGTTTGCCAAGAGTAGATGAGCAGGGAAACGGCCGTTGCCATCCCAAAAATCAAATAAATAAATCCTGTACGCTTCACGATAGACACTCCTCTGAAAATAAATTTGCCACAGAGGGCACAGAGAAAATAGAGAAAAATCTGTTCAATCTGCGAAATCTGCTGATTTTCATTCATGGTGGTCAACGACAGTTGGTGTCGTCTACTTCGCAGAAAACCTCCCGCAGGTTCTATCGGCCAGTCTCATCTGTGGACAAACCTGCGGGAGGTTGGCTGCTTGAAAATCATTCTTGCATGGTTGCTGGCAAGTAAACTGTGTTGGCAAAGCCGCTCGGCCCACCGGGGTCTACGATGGTGCCGTTGGCGGTCAGGTCGTCGTCGCCGCGCTGGCCGTCTACAAAGTGCAGCGTCACTACGTTGCCGTTGATCTGCGCCCCGGTGGTGCCGTCGAAGCTAAATTCGTACCAGTGGGGCGTGGTATTGTTGGGGGTACGGCCGTATTTCCACCAGCGGCGCACTGCAGGCCAGGGTAGTGTCACCTGCAACGTGGTTGCTCCCCCCACAGGCACGTCTGTAATTTCCAAGGCATAAAAACCCAGCGGGAAACTATCGCTGGGCGCGTTGCCCGGTGATGGGTTGGGAATCGCCTGTACGTTGCTGAGGGTATGGTTTTGGTCGGTGGTAAAGGGGATGGTTTGGAACGGATCGACTAGGCTGGGAACGGCCGTTACGTGCGGCTGCACCGAATCGGGCACACCATCCCCGTTACCATCGCCAAAGTTGGGCGCGGCCAGCTCATCATAATCAGTCACGCCATCGCCATCGTTGTCCTGGGTGGGGTCGGCACGTACGATGAGTTTACGGCCGTTTGCCAGCGTCACATCAAACACCACCTGCCCCGCATCATTCATAGACGCCGTACAAAACGAAGCACCTGTATGCGCCCGGCTGCCAAACATCGGCGTGCCGGGGTCTGCGCCGACAATCCCCTGAAAATTGACCACGCGGTGCGCCACGTAATGCGGCCCGATAAACAGGCCATGCTGCCGGTTGTTGGGTCCCCACCCCTGCGCCCGCACCACCCAACGGCCGTAATCGTTAATATCCGCTTCTAAAAAGGCCCATCCGCCTTCGTTGACACTGTTATCCAGCGCCATCCGCTGGATGATGGGCTGGCTGCCAAACGTAAAAAACGATTCGTAGAACAAGCCGGTGCTGGGGTCCTGATGTTTTTGGCTGTACGGCAGTTGCCCCAGGTTATTCATGTTCAGAATGACCCGCGACCAGGGAGGAGAGGGGTATTGCAAAATGTTGCGCGGAGGGGTGCCGTCTGGCCGCTGCCAAAACAGCTCGTAAGATGGGAAAAACGTGCCGCTTCTTTCCAGATAGGCAAACTCATTGTTATCGTTCAGGCCCAGCCCGATAACGTCGTTGGTAGTGGTGTACACGTCGGTCGGCTGGCCGGCAATAAACTGGGTAATGCCTGAGGGCACAAAGCTAGATTCGCTGCTGTGCGTGGCCAGAACGCGGTTGCTGTTGTTGAGTACGGCCGTTCCATACTGCCGGTAATCCCACCCATCCGCCGCTTCCGACGTAGAAGCCAGCACTACAGGGCTGCCAGAGGGGGGCAGCAGATAGACGAAACTGGCCACACGCGGATGGAAGCTGTCTGGAATCGCTTCCCAGGTGGAGGGAACGGCCGTAATCCACCCCCCATCATTCATAGACAAGCAAAGGCCGAAATTATGGTAAAACGGATCGGCCACCACAGGCAAATCGCTCCGGCCAAAGCGGCGCGTCAAACTATTGCCATCACCAGAATAGACAGCAAAATCGGCAAAACTCCCCGATCCATCCAGCGTCGCCCAGAACGCAACCTCGCCATTGTTGTTGATGACCGGCGCACGCACATTATCAAAGCCAGCCAACGCCCCTACGCCCGCCTCGGCAATAATCGCGTAGCTGTACGGCGTGCCGATTACATAGCGGTAGCGGCTGCTGTTGTTCAGTTGCTGCGGATCGGGCACGTTGGGTGTAACCTGGGCCATCGCTTCCATCAGGCCCGTAGCTCCCAAAGTGGTCTTGCCCGTCACAATGATTTGCTTTTGCTGCCCGGCCACCAGCGGCGCAATGGTGCAGCTGAGCGGATCAAATCCGCCGCAGCTCACCCCGCTGTCTGGCACGACGCTGTAAACAAGCATCTCGGCTGGCCAGGTGACGTTGAGCGTGCCGCTGGTGGTGTCTGGGCCATTGTTACGGATGGTGAGTTCGTAGGTAAAGAACTCCTCCGGGTTGACGGGCACCTGGTTGCCAGTGAGGGTGACGCTGTAGTCCGCGCAGGCGGGTAAGGGGGTGGTGGCGGTGTGAACGGCCGTATTATTTGCCATATTCCCATCCAACGCCTGGGCCGTTACCGTCGCCCGGTTGAACAACGTGGCGCAGGCATCGCTGCCCACCTGCACCGCGATGCGCACCGTGCGCGACCCATTCACCGCCAACGACCCCAAATTACACACCACCTGCCCCAGCGACAAGCCACATGCTGCATCGCTGCTGCCGGGCAAAAAAGTGGCCCCCACCGGCAGCACATCGGTAAGTGCCACATTCGGGGCGGCATCTGGGCCACTGTTGGTAACCGTCAGATCGTAGGTGAGGATATCGCCCACGTTCACGTTGCTGGCCGAACCGCTCATCGTCAGCGCCAGATTTGCCCGACGCGGCGGCGTTACGCTGCGCACTTCCAGATTGTCATACATCACCTGCACGCCGTTGTCGCCCAAATCGGCCAGGCGCACGGCCACAATCGCCCCCAGAGGTAATCCGGCGTCTCCCAAATCATTGGCCGTGGCTTTAAACAGCTGCCACTGCTGCGCCCCGCCAATGAGATTGAACGTTTTGCTGTCACCTGTGCCTTCAAATACCACGCGCCCACGCCCTGCTGCCAGATCGTTACGAGTGGGTGGTGCCCAGCCCCAAATCTGAGCTGAACCCACGTAGGCGGTGGGGGATGGCAGATTAAACGTGATGCGATCCTGGTTGCCCGCGTAAAGCGTCAGGGCAAACGGCGGCGAGGGCGAAAGCGGTTCGTTGATGGTGGAGCCACCCAAATCCCAGGCGGTACCTAAAGTAAAGCTGTGGTTGAAGTTGAAGGTATTCATCCGGGGCGGGTTGCTGCCGTTGCTGAAATTGTCAGACAGGATGGCGGTGGAACTGGTGGTTTGGGCAACGGCCGTTTCCCATCCGTTTTCACCATTGGCCAACCAGAAAACTGTGACGAATACCATAAAAATCAAAATCCATTTTTTCATAATTGCACCTTTGGGTAGAGACATTGCATGGCAGTGGTTTACAACGCCAAACCAAGCTGACGCAGCAAAGCGCCCGCATCATAATGCAGGTCAACGTGGGTGATTTGCTCCCCCAAAAAACGGCAGCCCAGCTCCATTTCCAGCGTGACAGATCGCCCAGTGCAGGGCAATCCCCAAAATGGGGCAACCTGCTGCCCGGCCAGAACGAACGCCAGCCGAATGCTTTCAGCATTTGCCTGTGTGCGGTTGAGGGTGATGGTGGGGTTGCTGAAGGCGGTTTGGAAGAAGGCGTGGAGTACGGCCGTTACCGCCTCCCGCCCCTTCACCAAACAATCCTGGGCAAAATCGTGGAAAACAACGTGATTGCTGAAGGGAACGGCCGTAATATCCTGCGTAATGAGCAGCGCCGCGAGCTGGTTTTGGGTCGAAACTTGTGTATCCATGCCCGCAGCATAGCCACAACTGTTTCCAAACCTGTTTCCAAGATGGCAGTAATCAGTTTTCAGTGAATCAGTAATCGGTAAACAACCAGTTGAACACTGAACACTGTTTTACTGACCTACCGATTACCGATAACTGGTAACCGATTACTGGTTACCGATTCGTCCGGTGGCAACGGCCGTTTCCACCCGTGCATTCAAAGCGTAAGCCAAAAACTGGTCTCGCACCTGAGGATCATCAATTTGCTGGGCGTAACCGTGCAAGCAATCATGCGCCTGCTGCAATGCAGCCCGTGCGGCCGTGGGCTGCCCCGCCGCCGCCAACGCCTCCGCCCGGCACATAAACAAGTCCGGCTGCTCCCACACGTAAAACTCCCCGGCAAAAGCGTCTAAACCAGCCATCATTTCCGCCGTGTGTGCCAGCGCCGCCGTCGTGTCCCCGCGCAGCAGATGCAGCCGTGCCAGCCAGGCCAGATCGCTGAGCTGGTTTTGCCGCTCGCCAGAGGCCAGCCGAATTTGCTGGGCCTGCCGCAGGTGCGTTTCGGCCGTTGCCAACTGCCCCCGCCGCAGGTAAATGCGCCCGACAAGCTGCGTCAGCCAGCCAGTCACCCAGGCGTCATCAAAGGCACGCGCCTGGGATAAGGCAGCTTCATAAATGGCCAATGCGCCGTCAAAATCCCCCCGCGCATCATGCGCCGCACCCACGTAGAGCAACGGCCGTATCGCCCGACCTTGAAATCCAATTTGGGTGTACAACGTTCTGGAAGCTTCAGCAAAGGTTTGTATCTGCTCTGCCGCATAGTAAAAGCCCCAGGCCGCCGCCAAACCAAACAATGCCTGCGCCTCGCCCAGTTTGTCCCCCTGCCGTTGGCTAATGGCCAGCGCCCGCTGCAAATGGCGCAGCGCCACGGCCGTTTCCCCCAAATTCAACGCCGTCCAGGCCAACCCAGACAAACATTGCACCTCGCCCGCCTCGTCGTGGGCTTGCTGGTACAGGCCGAGCGCTTGTTCGTAAAGGGAACGGCCGTTCCGATTGCGGCTCATGGTGATGGAGGCAGAAGCGGCCGTTACCAGCGCCCGCGCCGCCAAAATTGGCTCTTCTAGCTGCAAGAATTGGTCATGCACCCCCTGCAACACCGGAATGGCCGCTTCATAGTTGAGCTGAATTTGCGCTTCTAGCAACTGTAGTTGCGCCACCCGTTTTGGAGCCGGATGCCGCGCCAACAGCCTCTGCGCCAAAGCAAAAACAACCTTCTCCTCCTCGACGGAACGTCCCGTGACCCAGCTAAATGAAAGCCACAACAGCAGCGCCTCAAACAAGGTTGGCTCTGCCTCGTCCGGGGCAAAGTCGGGCAACATCTGGAACGGCTCGTAAGCCGCCCGCATCATGTCC
Source organism: Ardenticatenaceae bacterium (assembly GCA_020634455.1). Lineage (GTDB taxonomy): Bacteria > Chloroflexota > Anaerolineae > Promineifilales > Promineifilaceae > Leptofilum. The sequence continues at coordinate 26,854 of JACKBQ010000003.1, forward strand.
AGCGCCCGCAGCATCTCCTGGTAAGCAAAAATGCGGCGATGATGATCCGCCGCCAGCCCGGCCCAGTGGAAAACCAAATCAAACGCTTCCCCTTGCCCGGCGTGGTACAAAATTGTCTCGGCCGCTTCTTGCTGCTGGCTCACAAGCTGCCGTTCGGCTCGCTGCGCCAACCAGGCGGCCGTTCGCCGATGCAGCCGCTGTTTACGAACGGCCGTTAACGTGGCATACACCGCCTCGCGCCCCAGATCGTGCTGAAACTGGTAAATGGTTCCGGCAGGTGCAGCACTGGCAACAACCATGCCCCATTGCATGCCCCACTCCAACGCCTGCTCCGTTTCAGCCAAGCTGCGGGCGCAAATTTGCTGAAGCTGGCGCAGCGTGCCGCCGCCGTCCAGCACCGCCAGCGCCTCCAGCACCTGCCGCGCCCCAGGCGACAACCGCTGCAAGCGACGCTGCATCAGCGCCTGCACCGAGGCGGGCACTGGCAAATCGGTGGGCAATTGATCAGCTGTGGCAAGTTCTTGCAAAACGGCCGTTACAAACAGCGCATTTCCCCCGGTAGCCGCCGCCAGCATCGCCGCCACGTGCGGGCGGTAGCCAAGTGCCAATCGGGGCCAAAGGTGCGCGGTCAACTGCTCAATCTCCGCGCGCGTCAGCGGGTTCAGGCTCATGTGCGGCACGCTCTGACGCGCAAATTCGGCCAGCAGCAGCATTAGCGCCGGCTGCTCGGCCGCTTCTTCAGAGCGAAACGCCGTGATGACCAGCCAGGGGAATCGGCCCAACCGCTGCCCCAGGTAATGCAGCAGGCGCAAGCTTGTCTCATCCGCCCACTGCAAATCGTCCAGCAGCAGCACATACGGCTCCGGCAACCCGGTTGGCGACTGTGAGAGAAAATCTACAACGGCCGTAAACAAACGCTCCGGCTCATCTACCAAATTTTGAATCGTTACGGCCGTTTCCAGTCGTCTGGCCAGGGCGGGCAGCAAGCGGCTAAGGTAAGTTTGGGTGGCAGGCGGCAGCGCTTGCAGGGCGGCAGCGTCCAATCGGTGCAGATGGGCTTCTAAAATGGCCAGCCACGGCTGGTACGGCAGCGCCCGTGTGGATTCGTAGCAACTGCCCCGGTACACAATTGCCTGGGGCAACATTTGGCAAAATTGGGCCAACAGCCGCGATTTTCCGCCACCTGCCGGGGCGCTAACCAGCCGCAACTGCCCCTGACCGCTGCTGGCACGCTGCCAGGCGTTTTGCAGTTGAGTCATCTCGGCCTGTCTGCCCACAAAATCTGCGGTGGAAACGGCCGTTGGCCCCAAAACAGTTTCCGCAAGACGTGGTGGCGACGATCGCAGTTCGCCTGCTCCGATTTGCGCTTTTAGCTGCACCAACGCTGGCGTGAGGGGCACACCTAGCTCCGTTTGCAGCACCGTTTGGCAATGCTCAAACTGGCGCAAGGCTGCCTCGCGCTGGCCCAACTGGGCGTACAGCAGCATCAGCCGGGCGTGTCCATCTTCCAGCAGCGGGGTGTGGAGCACCAGCCGCTGGGCGTGGGGCAGCGCCGCCGCCAGTTCATTTTGAGCCACCAACGCATCAATGAGCTGAATCAGCCCGCGCTCTTGCAAATGATGAAAGCGAGCTTGCTGCCCTAGCAACCATTGCTCAAATTCCGGGGCATCGTCCAGGGTGAGTCCGGTTACGAACTCAGCGCGGTAGAGGGAAACGGCCGTTTCCAGCTGCGACACCGTGGGGGCTTGCTTGTCCTCTTCCAAAATGGCTAAAAATTGAACCAGATCCACTGAAACGGCCGTAACATCAAGCTGCACCATCTCCCCGTCGGTGTGTAAAACCGCCTGCCCCAACTGCTTCCGTACCCGGCTGAGCAGCACCGCCAACGCGCGGCTGGGGGAATTTGCTTCCTGGCAAAACAGAAGCATCAGCTTGCGGCGAGTTTGTGGCTGTTGGATCGTGGCCAAATAGGCCACCAACGCCCGCGTTTTGCGGCGCAGTGTGACAATCTGGCCGTTGCGTGTGGCTGAAAATGAACCCAGTATTTGAAGCGAAACAGGCGTGGGATGGCTCATAGTTTCAGATTTTACAAACGAGTGAAATGTTGCCGCAATAATTTGGTTAACAATTCCCGGCTATGGTCAGGCGGTACCGGCTGAGATATACTGTAAATGTAAGTTTCACCAGTTTCAAGCAGAGTAGGTTTTTTGTGATTTTCTCAATTTTACAGGAGACGGCCGTATGCCCAAGACCCACCCCCTGACCACCGTGGATGCAGCCTGGCTGCGCATGGAAGACCCCACCAATTTGATGATGGTTTCTGGCATCATCACCTTCAAAAAAATGGTTGATTTTGACCATCTCAAAGCGGTTATTGAGCATAAACTGCTCTCTTTCGACCGGTTTCGGATGCGCGTGGTGCAATCTCGCCTGCCGTTTGCCCCCGCCTATTGGGAACCAGACCCCACCTTCAACCTAAACGCCCACCTGCATCGAGTGGCGCTGCCCTCTCCCGGTGACAAAGCCACTCTGCAAGAAATGGTGAGCGATCTGATGAGTACGCCACTGGATTTCGCCAAGCCGCTGTGGCAGTTCCATCTCATCGAAAATTATGGCGAGGGGTGCGCCGTCATGTGTCGCCTACACCATTGCATTGCCGATGGCATGGCGTTGGTGTTTGTACTGCTCTCGCTGACCGACATGATGCCCGGCGTGCCGCCACCTACTGGCGCTGGTTACAGCCCAGCGGAAGAGGATGAGACAGACCAAACCAGCAAGATGCTCAATGCGCTGGTGCAGCAAGGGGCCAAAGCGATGAGCACCGTTTGGGAAACTACCAGCAAGGTCGCAGCTGAGGGGCTGGAAGCGCTGGTGAATCCAGCCCACGCTATGGAACTGGCTCTCAAGGGAACCGATACGGCGCTGGCCGCTGGCCGCCTCTTTTTGCGCTCGCCGGACCCCAAAACGTTGTTCAAAGGGCAATTGGGCGTAGCTAAACGGGCAGCTTGGTCCAAGCCAATACCGCTACGAGACGTAAAAGCAATTAAAAATGCGACGGGCGGCACGGTCAACGACGTGTTGGTTTCAGCCATGACTGGCTCATTGCGGCGTTACATGTTGGGCCGGGGAGCCAATGTGGAGGGACTTAACTTCCGTGCGGCCGTTCCTGTCAATTTGCGCACGCCAGAGGAAATGGGCGACTTGGGCAACAAGTTCGGCATCGTTTTCCTCTCGCTACCCATCGGCATTGGCGACCCATTAGATCGGCTGCACGAAGTCCACAAGCGCATGGTTGAGCTGAAAAATTCCAAAGAAGCGCCGGTAGCTTTGGGCATTCTAAGCGCGATGGGCATGTCGCCCAACGAGCTTCAGGGCACGCTGGTGAATATGTTCGGCTCCAAAACAACGGCCGTTATGACCAACGTTCCCGGCCCGCCCATGCCCCTCTACCTGGCCGGGCAAGAAATTGAAGGGCTGATGTTCTGGGTGCCGCAGTCTGGACGGGTTTCGTTGGGCATTAGCATCATCAGCTATGCCAACAAGGTTTTCCTGGGCGTGGCCACCGACGCTGGTCTGGTGCCAGACCCGAACGAAATTATGGACGGCTTTTACGCTGAGTTTGAGGCGTTGTTGGAGTTGGTACGGGAGGCCGAAGCAGTGGCCGCTGCAGAAACCACCAAAGCAGCAAGCGCGTCGGTGAAAACGGCTACTGCGGCTCCGCTCAGCACAGGCGTTTCCACCCACGCCGACCAATGCCAGGCAACTACCAAAAGCGGCCGTCAATGCCGCAATCATCCCCTGGATGGGTCTGCGTATTGCCGTTTGCATCAGCCCTAAGATCTACATTTTTTGCCAACAAAGCTTGGCAAAATAATGAATAAATAACAATGAATGGTGAATAAAACACCAGTTCACCATTCATTGTTAATTGTTCTCAATTCATTATTCAATTTCCATCCTGGTTATCGCCATGAGCGAACCGCTCCACTTCCACCTGCTGGGTGGCTTGCAAATTAGCATTCCAAACAAAAAACCGCTCCGGTTTTCGGCGCGGCGGGCTGAGCTGCTGCTGGTATATCTGGCGCTTAACCGACGGGAGCACAGCCGCGAAACGTTGGCGACGCTGCTTTGGGACGACCGCCCGCACAAGCAAGCAATGGCTAATTTGCGGGCGCTGCTGGCCCAACTGCCCAAAAATTTACGGCCGTATCTCACCATCAATCGCCAGGCAGTTATGTTTCAGCCAGAAGCGCCGCTGTGGATTGACAGTCTGGCATTTACTGAAAAACTGACCCAGGCCAACAGCCCCGAAACGCTGGCCGAAGCGCTGAATCTGTACGCTGGCCCATTTTTGGATGGCGTTTTTGTGCGCGAAAGTCGCGGTTTGGAAGAGTGGACGGCCGTTTTGCGGGAGCGACTTAACTACCAGGCAATCGAAGCCCATCTGCAAATTGTGCAAACATCGCTGCATCGGCGCGCGTACGCCACCGGCATCATCTATGGTCGCGCCCTGATTGGCCTGGACCCCTTGCGAGAGCATGCTCACCGCCTGCTGATGCGGCTGCTGGCGCGGGATGGGCAGCATAACGCGGCGCTGGCGCAATACGAACAGTGCCGCAACACCCTGGCCGAAGAGCTAGGGGTTACGCCTTCTGCAGAGACCCATCAGCTCTTTTTGCGCGTTCAGGCGGCAAAACAAGCGCTGCCCACCGCATTACCCACCCCCGCCACGCCTTTTGTAGGGCGGCAAGCTGAACTGGCTTTCATTAGCGAGATGTTGGATGATCCCAGCTGCCGCTTGCTCACCCTGGTTGGCACAGGGGGCGTGGGCAAAACCCGGCTGGCGTTGCAAACGGCCGCTTTGCGCAAAACGGATTATCTGAACGGCGTCTTTTTTGTCTCGCTTTCCAGTTTGGAAACGGCCGTTGACCTGCCTTTAGCCGTTGCCAACAGTATGAATCTGGCATTTCAGGGGCAAACTGCGTCCGAATCGCAACTGTTTTCGGCACTGGCCAATCAGGAAGTGCTGCTTATTTTGGACAATGGTGAGCATTTGCTGCCTGAGGCGGCCAATTTTGTCAGCCACCTGCTGCACGCGACCACGGCCGCCACCTTGCTGGTAACCTCCCGGGAACGGCTGCATTTGCCATCTGAACAAAGTTTTGATTTGATGGGGCTGACCAACAGTGCCGTTGCCGAGCAATTTTTTGTGGCGTGTGCCCGCCGGATTTTGCCTGATTTTGCCCTGACGGCCGTAACGCGAACGGCCGTTCACCACATTTGTACATTGGTAGATGGGTTGCCGCTGGGGATTGAGCTGGCTGCGGCCTGGGTACACATGCTTTCTTGTGCCGAAATTGCCCAGGAAATTGAGCAAAATATTGATTTTTTGACCGCGCCGGAAAATGGACGACCCGCGCGGCACCAAAGCTTGCGGGCCGTGTTTGAATATTCCTGGCGACTGCTGCATCCGGCTGAACAAGCGGCGCTGCAAAAACTGGCTGTGTTTCGGGGCGGCTTTACCCGCGAAGCTGCCCAGGCGGTGGTCGGGGCCAATTTGCTCATGTTGCGCTCGCTGGTAGACAAGTCGCTGCTTTACCGCGCCAACGAGCCAGAAGGTCGGTATGGCTTGCTGGAGGTGCTGCGGCAGCACGTTTTGGCTAAATGGGACGATCAGGCAGCAACTCAGGATAGCCACAGTCGGTATTACGGCCGTTTCCTGCAAACCCATGAACCCAACCTGCGCCCACAAACTCGCCAGCAAACGGTCACCCTGCTGTTGGTTGAGCTGGAAAATTGCCGCCGCGCCTGGCAAACGGCCGTTGCTCGTGAGCCGCTGGATGTTGTGGCGCTGTCCAGCTTTGTGAATGCGCTTTACGCCATCTTCCACGCCCGCGCCTGGTTTGGCGAAGGGTATGATTTGTTACATCTGGCATTGGCAAAATTGACCACTGCCCCCGCTACCGCCGACCGAGATCAGGTGCTTAGCCGCTTGCTAACCCGACTGGGCAGCTTGGCCGCCTACATGGGGCAATTTGAGCAGGCATTAATCCATCACCGGGACAGTTTGCAGTACGGCCGTTCCGCTGCCTCCCCCCTGGAATTAGCCACCAATTACATCGGTCTGGCACAGGTAAATGATGTGCTAGGGCACTTAACCGAAGCAAAAAAATATGCCCAAAGCGCCTACCATTTGTATGAAACAGCCAATGATGAAGAAGGCATGGTTGTAGCCCTGCGCAAGATGGCCAGCGCTGCACAGGGCAGCGGTAAATTTGAAGAGGCGGTTGAAATATACAGCCAATGCCTTGCCATCTGTCGCCAGGCTGAAGATTTGCAGGGTATTGCCCGTGCCAGCACCGGTTTAGGCAACGCCCTGGCCGATTTGGGCGCTTACGAAAAAGCCCTGACTGCTTATTTGGAGAGCCTGGCCATCTACCAACAAATGAATAACCGGTACAGCACCGCGCTGGTGCTGGGTAATATTGGTACCATCGAGTCTGAATTGGGGCAGCAGCCAGAGGCTCGCGCCCGGTACGAAGCAAGTTATGCAATTTGTGCCGAAATTGGCGACCAGGCGGGCATGGGGCTGGCTCTGATGAACATGGCGATTACCCACGAGCGGGAAGAAAATCTTGAAGAGGCGCGGCATTTTTATCTGAAAGGCATCAAAATTTTGAAGCAGGTCAATTATGTAGCTGTTTTGCCTACGGCGCTTATGGGTATTGGTTTGGTACTTGCCAGGTTGGGGGATGCAAAAACGGCCCGATCCTTTTTGCATGAATCTTTGCAGCTTTGCCAGGCCAATGGTTTGGTGCCACCCCTTACGCGTGGCATCCTGGCGGTTGGCCAGCTGCTTCATTTAGAAAATGCCAACCAGCAGGCGTTATCGTTGGCGCTGGTGGCGCTTGATCACCCCAAAAGCAACAAAGAAACGGTGCAGCTGGCAGAAAAAACGGCCGAAAACGCACGCCAATCATTGACTCCAGAAGACATTGCGGCGGCTGAAACTTGGGTGGCAGAAACAGTGTTTGATGCGGTGGTAACGGCCGTTCTGCAAGAAACGCACCCCCAAACAGCTACTCTGAAAAATCGTTAGCCATCATCCCCTGCCTAATTCAAGTAATGGTACAAATCTCCGCCAAACTGGGGCTGGCGTAACTTACTCAATGCCGTTTTTTCAATCTGGCGAATACGTTCGCGGGACAAATCAAACAGTTGGCCCACTTCTTTAAGCGTATGCGATTCATGACCGCGCAAGCCATACCGTAAACAAAGCACGCTCATTTCACGGGGGGTCAAATAATCCAGCAAGCTGTTGATGCGCTCATGGAGCATTTTTTCCGCAACCGCTTCATTGGGTTGCGGTGACAAATCATCTTCTACAAACGCGCCTAGCTCGGTATCTTCGGGGCCAGCCGGCTGTTCCAAAGAAAGCAAGGGGGTGGTGATGCGCAACAGCATTCGGATCCGCTCTGGACTCATGCCGGTATGTTCGGATAGCTCCTCTGGGCGTGGCGGACGGCCGTTCTGCTGTTCCAGCTCTTGTTTGGCCAAATAAAGCTGACGAATGCTGGAGGTTTTATTGGCCGGAATGCGAATGATACGGCCGTAATTAACAATTGCCCTGGTTACCGATTGGCGAATCCACCAGGTGGCATAGGTGCTAAAGCGATTCCCCAGCGTGTGGTCAAATTTGTCAACGGCCGTTAGCAAGCCCACATTGCCTTCCTGAATCAAATCCAAAAAATCGAGCCCCTGCCCCCGATATTTTTTAGCAACGCTAATTACCAAACGCATGTTTGCCTGCACCAGCCGGGAACGCGCCTCCGCTTCTTGCTCTTTCACACAAAGCCAATATTGGCGCTCTTCGGCAGGAAGATTTTTTGCTAATTGAACATCTGCTTCCTTCCCAGCAGCAATCTGCTCTGCCAAAATTAATTCTTCCTTGGCTGTAAGCAGTTTAGAACGACGGCTCTCTTTAAGGTACTGGCCTATAAAATCAAAAGCTGTTGGTTCTTCAGCACCGCTTACCTCAGCTGGCTGCCAATTGTTGCCTGATTCCGTCATTGTTTTCATGGCGTTTTCCTTTTTTCTCAGCCCAGGGTCTCCAGGTTGGTTTCTCTTCCTCATCTGTTTGTGAAGCCAAAAATGCATGAAATGATAAAAAAGCTAGGCAAAGTATATACTTTTTGTCTATATTTTGTCAATATAATAACTACATATCGTCGCACTCTCACCTTCCCTTTATAATCAAACGAACAACTGAGACACAAAGGGTCGGGATTCCCGATCGTTTCACCCAAACAGGCTCAGAAAACAAATCGCTTTGCCGTTTGCCAAACTGGCAACGCCAGAAAACCGGATGCTTATGGAACCTTTGCGACCCGCTTATCACTTTACCCCGCCCGCAGCCTGGATGAACGATCCCAACGGGATGGTTTATTACAACGGGGAATACCACCTTTTTTACCAATATCATCCCAACGATACGGTTTGGGGACCGATGCATTGGGGGCACGCCATCAGCACCGATCTGGTGAACTGGCAGCATCTGCCCATTGCCCTGGCCCCGGATGAGCTAGGCGTCATTTTCTCAGGCAGCGCGGTGATAGACTGGCAAAACACGGCCGATCTTGGCCCCGAAGCGATGGTTGCCCTCTACACTTACCACAATGCCCACGCCGCCCAAAGCCAGGCGCTTGCCTACAGTTTGGACAACGGCCGTTCCTTCACCAAGTACACCCGCAATCCCATCATCCCCTCCCCACCCAACATGCGCGACTTTCGCGACCCAAAAGCAATCTGGTACGGCGACGGCAGCGGCAACGGGCATTGGGTGATGGTGCTGGCAGCAGGCAACGCGGTGCTGTTTTACACCTCGCTCAATTTGATTGATTGGCAACCATCTGGCAGCTTTGGCTTTGGCCACGGTGCCGCTACAGGCGTCTGGGAAACGCCAGATTTGTTTGAACTGCCAGTGGCGGGCAGTACAGAAACCCGCTGGGTGCTGACAGTTGGCGTGGGCGACCATGCACCGGCAGGCGGCAGCGGCATGCAATATTTTATTGGCCATTTTGATGGCCAAACCTTCACCAATGAAAATCCCAAAGCGCTGGTTTTGTGGGCAGATTACGGGGCAGATTTTTACGCGGCGCAGTCTTGGAGTGATGTCGGCCTGCGCGGTTCACCAAACGGCCGTCGCCTGTGGCTGGCCTGGATGAACAATTGGCAGTACGCCAACCAGATTCCCACCACTACCTGGCGCGGCGCGATGAGCCTGCCGCGCGAGCTGCGGTTGGTGCAAACTGAAGACGGAATTCGCCTGGCGCAAACGGCCGTTCCCGAACTCATGCAACTACGCCAAACCGAACAAAGCTGGCAACACATCAAGGTAATGCCTGGCCAGCCCTTTGTGCCGGAAATTGAAAGCGAAACGGTGGAAATCATTGTGGAAATTGAAACGCCGCCTGAGGCCAACGGCCTGGGCATTCGGCTCCGCATGGGGAATGGAACAGCAACGGCCGTTGGCTACGCGCCGCAAAGCCACACCCTGTTCGTAGATCGCAGCCGAGCCGGACAGTCAGGCTTCAGCGAGAGGTTTGCCCGTAACCACACCGCCACATTTGAACCTGCCAGCGGCGTTTTGAAGCTGCACATCTTTGTGGATCGCGCCTCGGTAGAAGTTTTTGCCAATGATGGGCGAATCAGCTTCACCGAACAAATTTTCCCGGACGAGGCGAACGTTGGTCTTGAACTTTTTGCGGAAGGAACGGCCGTTACCGTCCACAACTTGCAAATTTACCAACTCGGCCCGGCACGCTTCTTTTCCCCACCGGGTTAACGACCTGTCCGATTAGATGCCACAGAATTCACAGCACGCTTAGAGGCGGCACTTGGCTCAGATTCTGCTTTTTTCTCTGTGTTAACGGTAGCTAACGCAGCCAGCGAGGTGCGCCGACCCGCTTCAACTCACTCTCAACGGTCAGTTTGAAGATTTCGATGTTGTCGAACGGCCGTTTCAGGTTAAATGCCTCAATTGCCTTGTTCAGCTCCGCAATTGCAGCAATCCACTTCAGGCAGTAATCGTCCCAACTAATGGTTAAGCGACCCTTGTTCGCCTCAGCCACGCCAAACTCACGCTGGTGCCACCCCCACTGCCGCTCAATATCTGCCCGCAGCCTGGCGATTTTGGCCAAAATCTCATTCCGCTGCAAAATCCACACAGGTGGCAGATCGTTCTCCTTCAGCAGCTCATTAGCCAGCTCCATATCTGCTGCATACGGATTTTTGTTCAAATTGAGCGGCTTCCCCTTCCCCGGCAAATTGTCAAAATACCCCTTCTCAAACCCTTCCTGAATCAGCTCTTCAATTAAATCTGCCCGCTCATGCCGCAAACGGGTGCGATACTCTGCCATGGCGGCCGGGCTATCAATAGTGGTGTTTTCATCATTTTCTTGGGTCATGGGATGCTTACCTTTCCAAAAATTTTCTCAAGTCTCGCAGAGATTATAAGCATTTTCGCAAGCATGATAAAGCATACTAGGCAGCTCGTGATTATTTTCACATTTTTTGTGGACAGCCGCATCAAAAGTAGAGACAATTACCGTAACAACCATTGGAGATAAACTTTGCAAACCAAGCAACACCAAAAAGTAGAGTGGCGACCCTACCACGACGTTTATTATGAACGGCACCGCCATTCGATCAGCGGCAACATCAAAATTGCCCAACACATTTACAGCCCTCAACTCGATAATTACCGAGATATTCTCATTTACCTGCCGCCATCTTACGATAATAGCCAGAGCCATTACCCCGTGCTTTACATGCACGACGGCTACAATTTGTTCGATGAGGCCACCAGCTACACGGGCGAATGGCATGTGGATGAAACAATGGAAACACTAGCCCACGAAGAACAGCTGGAAGCAATTGTGGTGGGCATTCCCAGTATGGGCAAAGACCGGCTGGCGGAATACAGTCCTTTTGTGGATGACAAGTACGGCGGCGGCCGAGGGGAAGATTATTTGGCGTTTTTGACAAACACGCTCAAACCGATGGTAGATACGACCTTTCGCACCCTGCCCAACAAGCGCAACACAGGCATTTTTGGTTCATCAATGGGTGGGCTGATTAGTCTGTACGGCTTTTTCCACCATCCGGCCGTGTTTGGCTTTGCCGGGGTGATGAGCCCTTCGCTTTGGTTTGCCAATCGCGCTATTTTTGGTTACGTGGAACATGCCACCTACCAGCAGGGCAAAATTTACCTGGACGCGGGTACGCGGGAAATGGGCGGCCATTGGCCAGACCAAACCATCCTGCGCAGCCGCTCTCGCCGATATTACGGCCGTGTGCGCCGCATCAAGCGCATTTTGGTCAAAAAAGGGTATCGCCCCACCCGGAATTTGCTGCACGTGGAGGATGCCGGAGGCGGCCACAACGAAGCCGCCTGGGCGTATCGCCTGCCCAACGCCATTCGCTTTTTTTTGGGAGCGCCGCTCAAAAAAGAACGTTAACCCCACCAAATTTGCCTAATTTAGCCAAACAGGTACGATCCTGACTGGTGAGCAACGATATTTGCTTGCTTGCGTAGAGGGTTGGGACACGGCCGTTTTCCATCATCGTCGTGTTCAATTCTCAGCATTAGCGCCGGGTAAGTTGCAGTTAAACCAAGCGCGGGAAGAGTGTATGTCTATCATTTCGAATCAGAAAATCAAGCCCGCCCGTCGGGCCGTCAAAGCGGTCGCCCCGCCGGAAAAACGCGCCCTGAGCATTGCTGCCAAACGATGGCTGCTGCTAGGGGGGCTGCTGCTAACCGCCTTGCTCACCTGGGTCATGCGCGAATCCTTGTCGCACTGGCTCACCATTCTTAGCGACCAGGAATTTGTTAGCAGCTATGTGCAAAGCTTCGGGGCGTTGGCTCCGCTAGTTTTGGCCTTTTTCCAGGTGCTACAGGTCATTGTTGCCTTCATTCCGGGCCATGTGTTTGTTATTGCCGGGGGGTACATCTACGGCCTTCCCTGGGGTTTAATTTTTAATATCATCTGCGTGGTTTCGGCCAGTCAGCTTGGGTTTATGCTAGCCCGCTGGTTTGGGCGGCCCATTGTGCATCGTCTGGCTCCAGAAGAAACCATCCAAAAGTGGGAAGGCATTGCCGAAAAACAAGGCTTTTTGTTTTTCACCATCGCCTTTGTGCTGCCCGTGTTCCCCACCGACATCATGAACTTTGTGGCAGGACTGACGGGCATTTCGCCGCGAAAATTTTTGGCGGCCAACTTTTTGGGTCGCCTGCCCAGCGTAACCCTGTTAACATTAATCGGCTCACATGGCCTGGAACTGTCGAAAACGACCTGGGCGCTGCTGGCTTTGCTGGTAACGGCCGTTTACATCACAGGTCGGTTTGCCATTGTGCGCATCGAACAACAATACAGTCCAAAGGAGAAGTTCCGTGGAAAAAAAGTACCAAAAACTGAAGGCACGTCTTCAGGAAATTAGCGATCTAAACTCGATTAACGCCCTGCTGGGCTGGGACCAAAGCACCTACATGCCTCCGGGCGGCGCACCAGCGCGGGGTCGCCAACAGGCCATCGTCGGGCGCATTGCCCATGAAATGTTTACCGACAAGAAAATTGGCAAGCTGCTGGACAAGCTGGAGCCGTGGGCCGAAACGCTGCCCTACGACAGTGAAGAAGCGAGCCTGATTCGTGTCACCCGTCGCGGTTACGATCAATCCGTAAAAGTACCCGCCAAGCTCATTGCCGAACTGTCTGAGCATGCGGCCGTTTCTTACCAAACCTGGGCCAAAGCACGACCAGAAAATGATTTTGCGGCGGTACGGCCGTATCTGGAAAAAACCCTCGACTACTCCCGCCAAATCGCCAACTACTTCCCCGGCTACGACCACATCGCCGACCCGCTCATTGATTTTTCCGATGAAGGCATGAAAGCGGAAAGCGTTCGCGCCGTTTTTGCCGATTTGCGCGAACAGCTCGTACCCCTGGTGCAGGCCATCAACGCCCAGGAACTGGCCGACGACAGCTGCCTGCACCAAAGCTACCCGGAAGATGAACAGCTCGCTTTTGGCTGGCAAATTGCCCAGGATTACGGCTACGACACCAATCGCGGCCGTCAGGACAAAACCCACCACCCCTTCATGACCAAATTCTCCCTGGGCGACGTGCGCATCACCACCCGCACCAAAGAAAATGACCTCAGCGAAGCGCTGTTTAGCACCCTGCACGAAACCGGCCACGCCCTGTACGAACAAGGCATTGATATGTCACTGGAAGCCTCACCGTTGGGCGGCGGCACCTCCTCCGGCGTGCATGAGAGCCAATCCCGCCTGTGGGAAAATCTGGTGGGGCGCAGCCGGGGCTTTTGGGAACATTATTATCCCAAGCTGCAAGCCGCCTTCCCCGATCAACTCAAGAACGTCTCGCTAGACACGTTCTACGCCGCCATCAACAAAGTCCAGCGCTCCCTCATCCGCACCGATGCCGACGAAGTGACCTACAACCTGCACGTTATGATCCGGTTCGATTTGGAGCTGGCGCTGCTGGAAGGGTCGCTAGAAGTGAAAGATTTGCCAGAAATGTGGCATTCGCGTTACCAATCGGACTTGGGTCTGCAAGCCCCCAGCGATGTAGACGGCGCGATGCAAGACGTGCATTGGTACGGCGGCATCATCGGCGGTGCGTTTCAGGGGTACACGCTGGGCAATATCATGTCCGCCGCGTTTTACAACCAGGCGCTGAAGGCCCATCCAGACATCCCCAGCCAGATTCGGCAAGGTCAGTTTGGCACGCTGCACACCTGGCTTAAAGAGAACATCTACACCCACGGCAGCAAATTCACCGCCAACGAACTGATCGAGCGCGTCACGGGCGGCCCACTAACGATTGATCCGTACATCGCCTACCTCAAAAATAAATTTGGCGAACTGTACGTGCTGTAAACCAAACCCTAAGGGTTTTGAACATGACAAATTGACCTCAAAAATGGCAAACCCTTAGGGTTTTTAAGCGATTTTTTTGAAAGACCGGCTCAGAAGTCGGTCTTTTAGTTTATAGAAAAGTTGCCCATTTCTTGCTGGGGAAACTGTTTGAGAATGTCAATCTCGCGGCGGTATTGGTTGGTGAGGAAATTGAGGGCGTTGGAGATTTTTTTGGCTTCTAGCAGCGACTGTTTGGTCTCCAGCGACACTTGCAGCAAAGAGGCAGCCATGTGGCTGAGCGCCTCTGGCTCGGTAGGCACCTGGGTAGGGTCGAATTCGATATTGTCGGCCAGGGTGGTAAGCTGGGTGAGGTAGTTTAGCACCAGGGGATGCAGTTCATTGGCAGCTTTTTGGAGCGGAGCGGTTTTTTCCGGCAGGTATGGAAGCTGCGCTACCTGACCCACCAGGTAAGGCTTGTTGCGGCGCAGCGATTGCACCTGAAACCGCTCTTGCCCAACAGTCATGATGAGAAGACGGCCGTCTTGCAACTGTTCCGTCTGCGTAATGGAAACCATACACCCCACATCGTACGGTTCCACATACACATCACCCTCCGCTTTTCCTTCGCGAATCAGCAAAATGCCAAACGGCGACTTATTTTCCGTGCAGTAGCGCACCATCTCCAGGTAGCGCGGCTCAAAAATGTGCAGCGGCATCGGCCAGCCAGGGAAAAGAACCGTATTGAGGGGGAACAATGGAATTTCCATGCGGTCATTATACACAAATTGCAAAGTTGTCTGCGTGAATTTATCCACCGCTTAAGGTTCGTTTGCCCAGCTAATAGCAACGCGCTATATTTTTTGCACATCATACCCAGAGAGGAATTGCAACATGGCAAAATCGGCATTTGAACAAGGAAATCTGGCGCTTGAAGATTTTCCCTTCCAGACGTTTGACAAGCTGCGCTATGGCGATACGGATCGCCAGGGGCATGTGAATAATGCGGTTTTTTCCACTTTTTTGGAAACTGGTCGCATTGAGCTGCTTTTCAGTCCGCTGAGCCCGCTGGTGGCAGAGCGAGCCACCTTTGTGATTGTGAAGTTAGACCTGAATTATTTAATGGAAATTAACTGGCCGGGGCGGGTAGAGATTGGTACGGCCGTTACCAAAATCGGCAATAGTTCTGTGAATTTTTACCAGGGATTGTTCCAGAACGGCCGTTGCGTCGCCACCGCCGAAACCGTCATCGTGCAAATGAACGAGCAAACCCGGAAATCACATCCATTAACAGCCAAAGCCAAAGCGTTTCTGATGCAGCACCAATTGGCGTAAACGACTGCTTGACGGCAAAACGTACATATTGATAATATACGGGCATGAATTTTTTGAGCAACCTTGATGGATTTGAATGGGACGATGGCAATCGAACCAAAAACTGGGTCAAACATCAGGTCTCAACTGCCGAATGTGAAGAGGTTTTCTTTAATCTGCCGCTTTTACTGGCAAATGATGTGCAGCATTCACAGGAAGAGCAACGATTTTTTGTGTTAGGACACACAAATGCAGAGCGAACACTTTTTATCTCATTTACCATTCGCAGAAATAAAATTCGCGTGATTTCTGCCCGCGATATGAGCCGCAAGGAACGACAAATTTATGCCAAAGCAAATTCCTGAATTTGAAAATGAAGATGAAGAAAGAGAATTTTGGGCAACCCATGATTCCACAGAGTATCTCGATTGGGAAAAAGCGGAACGGGCTGTTTTTCCAAAATTAAAACCATCTACCAAAACGATTTCTTTGCGTATGCCAGAATCAATGCTTGATGAGATAAGGCTGTTGGCGAACAAACGAGACATACCTTACCAGTCGCTTATCAAAGTTTTTCTGAGAGAACGGATTGACAGCGAGCTTTATAAATAGCGATTACGGCCGTATCCAAGCCACCGCCAAAACCGTGATTGTGCGGCCCAGCCATTGTCTAACATTGCCAAAGCGTTCCTTTTCCAGCACCAGTTAGACGTATGACATCACCAAAACAACCTTACCCCACAATTGAACAAGTACACGCCTGGCTGGCTGAGCATCACGGCGCGGAGATCAAGAACCTGGCGCCGCTTTCCGGTGGCTTTTGGTCTTCGGCTTATGCGTACCAAATTGGCGCAGATGCGCTGGTTTTCCGCCTGAGCACGATGGCCGAAGGCTTCGCCATTGATCGGGCGGCGATGCGTTTTAACGGCCCAAATTTGCCAGTGCCTACCGTGCGGGCGGTGGGGCAGGCGTTGGGGTTTCATTACGCTATTTCGGAGCGGCATTACGGCCGTTTCATCGAAACCACCGCCGCCAGTGAAAGAGATGCAGTCGGCACAGCGCTGGCCACCCTGCTGGCCGCCTTACGTGCAGCCCCTACCGCACCAGAAGATGGCGTGGTCTGGTACGATCAAAGCGAAGCAGCCAACATCAGTTGGCACACCTGGCTCACCAATGGCCTCAAGGACAATTCTGCAAATCACGTGAGCGGTTGGCGAGCGAAATTGGCCGAACAGCCGGAGATTGACAACCTTTTCCAACGGTGCGAGGCGCGAATTCACGAGCTGCTGCCCGCCTGCCCAGAGCGGCGCGATTTGGTTCATGGGGATTTGCTGCATCAAAATGTGCTAGTAGCAGAGGATGTGGGGGAGGTAACGGCCGTATTCTCCTGGAAATGTTCCGCCCTGGGCGACTTTTTGTACGATGTGGCCTGGTGCACCTTCTGGAGCGACTGGCATCCAGGCATCGCCGCCGCCAATATCTGGCAGCGCACTTTGGCCGCTCCCGACCTCACCCCAGCCGATTTGGAGAACGCCGCCCTGCGCCATCACTGTTATGAACTGCAAATTGGGGCTTCCCACCTTGGCTGGAACGCCTGGACCAACAACCAAAAAGAACTTGAGGCAGTCGCCAGCAAGCTCAAATTGACCATGCTCAGCGTGGAACGCCAGGGGCGACGCTCCGCGTCGTATTAGACACAGAGCGTCTACCATTCATTCCCACGCTGAGCGTGGGAACGAGGCCTACAATAGAGATTAGAGAGCTTGCAGCAGTTCGCGGGCAGCGTTGTAGCCTGGAGCGCCAGTGACCCCACCGCCAGGATGTGCCCCGGCCCCGCAAAGATACAAGTTTTGAATAGGCGTCACATACCGCCCCCAGGCGGGCACAGGACGCATCACCAGCAGTTGGTCCAGGCTCATCTGCCCTTGGTAGATGCTGCCTTCGGCCAGCCCGTAGCTTTGGGCGTAATCCAGCGGGGTGATGAGCTGCTGGTGCAAAATCAACTCTGCCAGATTGGGCATGGTAGGCGCGAGCACGTCCAGAATGCGCTGGGTGAGTTGGTTACGGCCGTTTTCCCAGCCATCTTGCAAATCATACGGCGCATACTTCATGGTGATGCTCATCGTGTGCTGTCCCGTTGGGGCCAGGCTGGCATCGCTCAGGCTGGGCAGGCTCACTTCCAGATAGGGCTTTGCCGACATCTCGCCATATTTAGCCGCGTCGGAGGCTTGTTCCAGATAATCCAGCGATGGGGCCAGGCGAATGCGCCCGGTGAGCCGTTGGCTATCGGCCACGCCCACCACCTGCGGCAAGCCGCTCAACGCCAGATTGAGCCGCGCGGTGCTGCCCCGGTAGATGATGTTGCGCACCTGGCGCACAAAGCGTGGTTCCAACTGCTGAGGCCCCACCATTTCTAAAAAGGTGTGCTGTGGATCCACGCTGGAGAGGATGGCCTGGGCCGCAATTTTATCGCCGTTTTGCAGCACAACGGCCGTTGCCACCCCCGCGTCATCCACCTGAATGTGAGAAACGGCCGTATTCGCCCGAATCTCTGCGCCCGCCTGTTTAGCCGCGCTGGCCACCGCCGCCGACAGCGCTCCCATGCCACCTGCTACCGTGCGCGATTGGCCAAAACCGTTGATGTGTTGATAAAGCAACGTCAGCGCCGTTCCGGCGGCACGTGGGCCTTGCACGCTGCCCGTAAGCGCGTCCGCACCCAAAACCCCCTTGAGCAAATCCGTCTCGAACCATTCGTTGAGGAAGTCGTTGGCGGGCATGGGCAGCACGCGCATGAACTCCATGAGTTCCTTGTTGCCCTGTCGCTTCAGCTTCAGACCCACCTTGCCCCAGGAAAACAGCTCGCCAACGTTCCGCGCCATCAGGTCTGGCGGGGTGCGCAGCAGCATTTCTCGCAAGATGTCGGTCATGTTGTTGATTTGCTGCACAAACGCAGGGTATTTTTCTGCGTCTCGCTGGCTAAATTTGGCGATCTCAGCCTGGGTTTTGCCCATGTCGCGGAAGATGGTGAGGGAACGGCCGTCTACCCCCAGCCCCACAAACAGCACATCCCGCTCCTGAAAGGTCAGCCCATGCTGAGATAGCGCCAGTGCCTGCACAATTTCATCCTGAAACATGCCTGCATCCGTCGCGCCCGTATCCATTTTGAAACCGGGGAACAGTTCTTCTGTAGCCGCCGCGCCGCCTAGATTCGGCCGTTTTTCCAAAACCAGCGCTTTTTTACCAGCTTTGGCCAAAGTCGCTGCGGCTACCAATCCGTTATGCCCCCCACCAATGATGATCATGTCGTATTGCGTTTTCATACCTTCTCCGAAAAATTACAGTGCCTTCAACAATTCCAGCGCGGCCAAACGGCCGGGCGCACCCATGATGCCCCCACCGGGATGGGTGCCAGAGCCACACTGCCAGTACCCCTGCACAGGCGTGCGATATTTGGCATAGCCCGCCGCCGGACGCAGGAACAACAGCTGCGACAAGCTCAATTCGCCATGGAAAATGTTCCCCTGCGACAGCCCGGCAATGTTCTCGATGTCTATCGGCGTGAGCACCTGTCGGTGCAAAATCAGGTCCTTGATGTTGGGGAAAAATTCAGCCAGCGTATTGACCACAGCGTCGCCAAATGCCTCCCGTTTTTCATCGTTCCAACCGCCCTTGAGGTTGTAGGGGGCGTACTGCACAAAGCAGGACATCACATGCTTGCCGGGTGGGGCCATGTCGGGGTCAATCATCGAGGGGAGGATGACATCTATGTACGGCCGTTTGCTAAACTCACCGTACTTGGCATCATCATAAGCCCGCTCCAGGTGGTCCGTGTGGGGGCTAATGGAGATAGCGCCAGACATCAACCGGCGGCTGGCGTGGCCCAGCTTGGCCATCGGCTCGCCCGCCAAATCCGGCAGCCCATCCAAGGCCAGATTCACTTTGCCCGATGAGCCAAAGATGTTGAATTTGCGAATGCTGTCCAGCAAATCATCCGGCAGCCATTTGGGCTCTACCAACTTCAAAAAGGTGAGCTTGGGGTCCAGGCTAGAGACGACCGCATCGGCATAAATCTCATCGCCGTTGGCCAGCGCCACGCCGGTAGATTGCCCATTTTTAATAATGACCTGGGACACGTTGGCATTCAGGCGAATTTCTACGCCCAAGCTGCGTGCGGCACGGGCCAACACTTCTGCCAGGCCACCAGTGCCCCCTTTGTGGAAGCCCCAGGCGCGGTACGCTCCGTCAATCTCGCCCATGTAATGGTGCAGCAGCACGTAAGCCGAGCCAGGCGAGCGCGGCCCCATGTAGGTGCCGATGATGCCACTGGCCGACAGCGTTGCTCGCAGCGGTTCCGATTCAAACCATTGGGCCACAAAATCGGCGGCGCTCATTGTCATGAGCTTGGCCATGAGGTAAAGCTTCTCTTCACCCAGCCCCAGAAAATGTTGGGCCAGGTTGCCCAGCCCGCGCAGCTCACGCGGGTTCAGGCTGGTGGGGTCTGGCGGGATGATGTCCAGGATGTATTTGGCGGCTTTGGCCATGAAGTACATGGAACGGCCGTATTCATCATACGCGTCGGCATCCCGCTGGCTAAACTGGGCGATATTGCGCAGGGTTTCGTGATGATCATTGCCTCGGTATAGGAAACGGCCGTCTGGCAGCGGCGTCAGCGTGCTTTCCAAGGGCAAAATCGTCATGCCATGCTGCGGCAACTTGAGATCGCGAATAATTTCCGGGCGGAACAAACTCACCACGTACGAAAATACTGAGAACTTGAACCCTGGATAAATCTCCTCGGTAACTGTGGCGCCACCAACAAGATGCCGCTTCTCTAACACCAGCACCTTCTTGCCAGCCTTCGCCAAATAACTCGCAGCCACCAGTCCATTATGCCCACCACCAATAATAATTGCGTCGTATTTTTTGTTTGTCATCGTTTTTTCCATGCTGGGGAGCAGGGGTGCGGGGGTGCAGGGGAGAAACCCGCTGCCAGCCCAAGCCTGCTCCGAAATATTACTTTCGTTTTAGCAAGAGCCAAGAGAAAGGATTTTCTAAGCCATTTTGCTTGTCATTCCCGCGCAGGCGGGAATCCACTTTAGTGAACGAGATGGATACCCGCCTACGCGGGTCTGACACGATCTTGTGCTCCATTTCCGTACATCTTCCCTTCATTATTAAGCTCGCTTGCGTGGTGGATCAAAAAACGGCGTCTTAACAATTTTGGCAGATGCTTTTTGGCGAACATACTCCACCGTTACCTCCACCTCCACGGAATTACCCGGTTGGGCGTAGCCGGTGTACACCGTGCCAATGCCAATGTACTGTTTGAGGATGGGTGAGAAAGTGTGGCTGGTGAGTTGGCCAATGTGCCGCCCGCCTTTGTAAATGGGTACCGCGCTGCGCGAGGCGCGCCCGGCCACGTGCGGCGGCAAATCCACTGCGCCAAAAAGCGCTTCCAGTGAATGCCAATCGAGCTGCACGCCTACAAAAGCCCAGGCCGAGCCAGTGGCCGCCTCTTTTTGGAGGGCGCGTTTACCAATGAAATCGGCCCCGTTGAGAGAAACGGCCCAGCCCAGGCCAATTTCGTAGGGGGAGGATTTTTGGGCTTCGATGACAGAATGGATGGCGGATTTGTAATCAACATCAATCATCACCAGTCCGGCTTCGACGCGGGCGATGTCCAGCGCCAGGATGCCGGTAGGCAGCAAGCCATATCCCTGCCCCACGTCCATCAGGTAATCCCAAACCAATTCCGCATCTTCCGGTTTGAGCCACAGTTCGTAGCCCAGGTCGCCTGTGTAGCCGGTGCGGGTTACGGTGATTGGACGGCCGTTAATCTGACCGTGCGCCAATTTGAAGTAACCCAGTTTGGCAAAATCAATGCCAGTAATGACCTGCTGCAAGATGGCCCGGCTGTTGGGGCCTTGCAGCGCCAGGGCGGCCAAATCGGTGGTGACGTTGGTGACCTGGGCGTTGAGTCCGTAGCCAACATCCTGGAACCAGCGGTAGCTGGGATCGGCGGAGGTGACGCGGAAATGGTTGTCGCCCAGGCGGGCCACGGTGCCGTCGTCCATCACTTTGCCCTCTTCGTCGCACCAGGGGGTGTACATCACCTGCCCCACCTTGCATTTGGCGATGTTGCGGGTGACAACACGGTCTACCAGGCGAGCGGCGTCTGGCCCAGTCACTTCGTATTTGAAGAGCGGGGAGACATCTATGAGGCCAGCGGCATTGCGAATGGCAAAATATTCTCGTTCGTGCGAAGGTTCGTACAGGCCAGCGGCTAAGTAGCCCGACCAGTTACGCCATTCATAACTTTCGCAAACGGCCGTTGTGCGGCTGTGAAAAGGTGTGGGTATTGGCATAAATCTTCCTCTTTTATTTGTTGCCTAATTTGGCCGAAATGCGTACGGCCGTTTCTTTTACAATTTCACCCATTTCCGGGACACGCTCCGTGGTGAAGCGCGTGGCTGGTCCCCCCAGGCTTATGGCGGCTATCACTTGCCCATCATGATTAAACAGTGGTGCGCCCACAACGTTTAGCCCAACCTCCAGCCACTCTTCCACAACGGAATAGCCGCGTGGGCGAACGGCGGCAATTGCCTGGCGCAAAATAGCTGGGTCTTTGATGGATTTGGGGGTGGGTGTGGGCAACGGCCGTTGCAAAACAGTCTCTACATGCGCTTCTGGCAAATAAGCCAGCATGGCAATCCCCGTGGACGTGGCCACGATGGGCCAGCGCGTGCCCAACGACTGAGAACTGCCCACCAGATGGGTACCAATGACCTCGTCAATAATCAGCACATGATCTTCGCCAGACAATATTTCCAGCGTGGCGGTTTCACCAGAGGCAGTAGCCATCTGTTCCAATTCTGGCTTGACCAGGGTGCGCAAGTCGTTGTTGCGCAAGGCACGCCCACCCAGCGCCACAATCTCTGGGCCAAGAATGTAGGTGTCGGTAGACGGCCGTTTCGCTACCATTCCCTCACTCTCCAGCGCCGTCAGCAGTCGGAACGTCGTCGTCTTGTTCAGCCCTACTTCCCGCGCCAGATCCGCCAGCCCCCACTCGCGCCGCTCATCGTCAAACGCTTTCAACAGCGACATGGCACGGAGGACAGATTGGGTGCCAGGGTAGGGTTGGGTCTTCGTTTTCATATTGAGAGATTGGAGATTGGAGACTAGAGATTTATTAATCTCCAATCTCCTTTTCTTCACTTTTCACTGGGCGAGGCAGATGGTGGCACACTTGGTTATGCTTTGCCATCTAATTTCCACCTGCCTCGCCCCTACTTTTTACTCTTCACTCGCTTCTTCTTCCGCACCCTCCCCCTCTTTCAACTGCGGCTGAACCGGGATTTTATTGGCGTCAATGCTGCCCACGCCCAACGGCGTCCACTTTTGGGCAATCTCGCCGCTGCGCAGACGATGCTCTGAACCGCCACGTGCGCGGGTGGTAGAAAATCCTTCTGGCTCGATGCTCATGCGCTGCCCTTGCAGCAACCCATGAATGCCTTCCTGACCCGGTTCCGGGCGAGGTGCAATGAGCGCTTCCTGCGCTTTAATCTCGTCTGGATCGTAATCCAAAGGCTCCTGGTAGGTGGTCATAAATCCTTCAAAGTTACGCAAAACCACCTTGCCGGGCGACTGTGACACAACGTAGTTGGGCTGCACGGGAATTTTGCCACCGCCGCCCGGTGCATCAATAACATAGGTAGGCACGGCATAGCCAGAGGTGTGGCCCCGCAACCCCTCAATGATTTCGATGCCTTTGCTGACGGTGGTGCGCAGATGGCCGGAACCTTCCACCAGATCACATTGGTAAAGGTAATACGGCCGTACCCGAATCTTCACCAAATCATGTATCAGTTTGCGCTGAATGTGTACCGAATCGTTGATGCCCGCCAACAGCACGCTCTGGTTACCCAACGGGACGCCAGCGCGGGTGAGCCGGTCGGCCGCAGCGGCCAGTTCTGGCGTAATCTCTTTAGGATGGTTTACGTGAATGTTCAGCCAGAACGGATGGTATTTGCTCACCATCTCGCAAAACTGCTCATCCACACGCATGGGCAAAAAGACCGGCACGCGCGAGCCGATGCGAATGATCTCCACATGCGGAATCGCCCGCAGACGCCCCAAAATCATATCCACCAGCTTGGGAGCCAGCACCATCGGGTCACCACCAGAAAGCAGCACGTCCCGAATTTGCGGCGTCCGCTCAATGTAATCAATCTGCGCATCAAACTCGGCGCGGCTGAAGGTTTGCGTGGGGTCGCCCACAATGCGGCTGCGGGTGCAGTAGCGGCAGTAGCTGGCGCACTGGGTGGTAATGAGCATCAGCACGCGATCCGGGTAGCGGTGCACCAGGCCGGGCACGGGGGAATGTTTGTCCTCGGCCAGGGAATCTTCCATCATGGATTGGAAGGGCACCATTTCGGCATCGGTGGGAATGACCTGTTTACGCACGGGGCAGTTGGGATCGTCCGGATCAATGAGGCTGGCAAAATAGGGGGTAATGTCTACGCGGAACAGGTCGTTTGCGCTCAAAGCCTTGCGCTCCGACTCGGTCAGGTTAATAACCTTGCCCAGCTCTTCCACAGTGTTGAGCCGATGGCTCATCTGCCAGCGCCAATCCATCCACTTCTCATCTGGCACATCGTTCCAGTAAGGGGCGCGGGTGTAAATGGGTTCTGTCACAGGTTTTGCCTCGGCGGCAGTTGGTTTTGCATCTTTTAAAGCCATTGTCGGGTTGCTCCTCTTGCGTTTCATAATGTGAAATCAAGTTTCAAATATTCCTGGGAAGTATAACTTTGTTCATGAAATTTGTCAGCCCAAAATATATTTTGCGTCATCAGAAATCGTCCGTATACTTGTTTACCTTTTGGCAGGCTCATCAAATTAATTTCCCCTTTTTGTTGAGCCAGACTATTGTTTGCTGAAATAGTTAGCCGATTCCTACTAACAATTATGGTCTTTCTGGCAACCTATTTCAGGTATTAAAGGAGAGGACCCCCATGACCAAACGATTCATTTCTATAATTCTCTTTTTGTTGACCCTTGCACTGGTGGTAAGCTGCGGAGGCGGCGAAGAAACGGCCGAAGATGCTGGTAACTATAAGCTGGCAGCTATTTTCCCTGGCACCATTACCGATGCCGACTACAACACGTTGGGCAATTTGGGCATCGAAGCTGTAAAGGCCAACTTGGATGTAGAGACTGCCTTCTCAGAATCGGTTGCGGTGCCGGATGTGGAGCGTGTTATGCGCGAGTACATTGACGATGGTTTCAACATTGTCTTTACTCACGGGGGGCAGTTTCTTAGCCAAACTATCGCATTGGCTGGTGAATTTCCAGATGTAAATTTTATTGCCGAAGCTGACGCAACGGTTGAGGACCTGCCGGAAAATGTATGGGTGATCGTCCGCAACATGGAAGTTGGCGCATATGGTGTAGGTGCTGTGGCAGCCAAAATGACTCAAACAGGAAAAATTGGGTACATCACGGGTCTGACGTTGCCCTTCACCTATGCTGAATTTCATGCTATTGAGCAGGCTATTGGCGATTTAGGCTTGGATGTGGAAGTCACGCCTGTTTGGGTAGGTGATTTTAACGATCCCAGCAAGGCCCGCGAGTTAGCTGACACACTCATCGCAGAGGATGTAGACGTAATTGTCTCTTCCCTGAACCTGGGTACGCTGGGTGTGTTTGAAGCTGCTGAGGCGGCAGGGCCAGACGTTAAGGTTATTGCGAAATACACGGACAAATCTGAATTTGCCCCAGACAATTACGTCACCTCGGCGCTATATGATTTTGAACGGCCGTTAACCGATATAGTCACCAATATTTTGAATGGCGAACGTGGCGGCAACTACCAACTTAGCTTTGAAACCGGCATAGATATGCAATTGCCTCTGACCAACACCAGTGACGAAATCAACAGCGAAGCCGAAACGTTGCTCAATCAGATGAAATCTGGCGATATTGAGGTGATCAAAGACACGACACCTGTGGAATAAATTACACGTTCAAGACCCTCACCCTGGCTCTCCCTTGAGAGAGAAGGGTGAGGGCGAAAATTCCCATGCAAAAAGAAATCATCCTGGACATGCAGGGAATCCGCAAGCAGTTTGGCTCCGTTGTGGCTCTGGACGACGTGAGCCTGACGTTGACACGCGGCGAGATTCACGGCCTGTTGGGGGGCAACGGGGCGGGTAAAACCACCCTCATGAATGTACTTTACGGTCTGTACCGGGCAGATCGTGGCCAAATCATCGTGGCAGGACGGCCGTTGGATATTCGCGCCCCCAAAGATGCCATCGAGGGTGGCATCGGCATGGTGCACCAGCAATTTTTGCAGGTAAACCGCTTCACCGTGGCCGAAAACATTGTGCTGGGCACCCAGCTAAAAAGCCAGTCCAACCTCAACCTCCAAGCGGAAAAAGAAACTATTCGTGAGCTGGGCGATCGTTTTGGTTTGCCGGTAGACCCAGACAAGCCGATTCACACCCTACCGATGGGCATCCGCCAACGTGTGGAAATTTTGAAGGCGCTGTATCGCGGCGTCAAAATCCTGATTTTGGATGAGCCGACCACCAATCTGACCCCGCAGGAGGTAGACGCGCTGTTCAGTTCGCTGCGCACGATGGTGCAAGCAGGGCTAACAGTAGTATTTATTACCCATAAGCTGCGCGAAGTGCTGGAAGTTTGTGACCGCATCACCGTGCTGCGACACGGCCGTAATGTGCTCACCCTCAATCGCGAAGAAGCGTCCGAGGAAGCGTTCATCAAAGGGATGGTGGGGGATGACCTGGACGTTTCGCAAAGCATCCAGTTTACGGACAGCAGCCTGGCCACTCAGGTAGCGCCCAACAGCAAAACCGCCACGCTGGAAGTGCGCCATCTCACGGTTGGCAGCGGCGCTGTACCGGACCTGAACAGTTGCTCGTTGTCGGTGTTTGAAGGCGAAATTGTGGGTATTGCCGGGGTGGCGGGCAACGGCCAGCTGGAATTGGCGGAAAGTTTGCTGGGGCTGCGGCAAATTGCGAGCGGGGAGGTGTTGGTAAACGGCCGTAATATCACCAACCTCTCTACCCGTGACCTGTTAAGCGAAGGGGTGGCTTACATCCCAGAAGATCGCTGGCAGGATGGTTTTTTGGCCAAGGCCAATGTGGCCCAAAATCTGATTTTGGGATTGCACCGACGAGAACCGTACAGCAACGGCCGTTTCCTCCACTGGCCCGTCATTTTTCAGCGCAGCAACGAACTAATTCAGGAATTCAACATCAAAACGCAGGGCCCAACCGACACCGCCGGAAATTTATCTGGGGGCAACATCCAGCGGGTGATGCTGGCCCGCGCCTTTTCCCACCCCGTGCGCTTTCTCATCGCCCACAACCCCACCCGCGGCCTGGACATCCCCTCGATGGAATTTATCTACCGCCAAATCTTGCAACGGCAGGAAGCGGGCATGGCCACCCTGCTCATCTCCGAAAACATGGATGAGCTGTTCTTGTTGAGCAACCGCATCGTGGCCATTTGCAACGGCGCGGTGATGGGCGAACTACAGCGCAGCCAGTTTGACCGGTACGCATTGGGCCGCATGATGAGTGGAGTGAAGCAAGGTGACTGATTTGACCATGAATCCAGCGGCCCAGCGCCGCCAAAAATTGCTGCGGCAGGTTGGCCCTTATCTGGCAGCTGTGCTAGCGGCGTTTGTGGTCGTGGGCATTTTGCTCCTGCTGATGGGTTTCAATCCTCTGCGCGCCTTCCAGACCATTTTGTTCACCTCCTTCCGCACGCGCAACGGCTTTATCCAAACCTGGCTCAAGTTCATTCCACTGGTGCTGCTGGCGCTGGCCTTCACCATTCCGGCCAAGGGGGGCAAATTCAACATCGGCGGTGAAGGGCAGATGATCATGGGCGCGGTGGGCGCAGCCGTGGTGGGTATTTTGCTGGCCGATTTACCGGGTCTCATTTTGCTGCCGCTGGTGCTGATTGCCGGTATTCTGTCGGGCGCGTTTTGGGCGTTCATTCCAGCGATTTTGCTCTACCGCTTCAACATCAACGAGATTTTGTCTACGGTGCTGCTCAATTTTGTCTCGTTTAGCGTAATTGATTACGTGGCCACAGAAATCTGGCCCGATCCGCTAGCCGGACATCCCACCACCATTCCCATCGGCGCAGGGGCGGCGTTACCCCGGCTGATCAACAGTCCACCACTGCACAGCGGGTTACTCATTGCGATTTTGGTGGCAACGGCCGTTTACATCTACACCGA
Organism: Ardenticatenaceae bacterium; assembly: GCA_020634455.1. Classification (GTDB taxonomy): domain Bacteria; phylum Chloroflexota; class Anaerolineae; order Promineifilales; family Promineifilaceae; genus Leptofilum. Next base: position 54,375 of record JACKBQ010000003.1, read on the forward strand.
ACGCACCTCAGCTGGCTACGAATTGGTGGCTACGGGGGCAAATCCGCGCGCAGCGGCCGTTTTTGGCATCAATACCAGCGTGCTCTTTTTGCTGGCGCTGGTGCTTGGCGGGGCAATGGGCGGTTTGGCTGGAGCAATTGAGGTGGCGGGCGTGCATCATCGCCTCATTGAAGGATTGCAGTCCAACTTTTTGGCGTTGGGCATCATCATTGGCCTTATTTCCAAAGGCAACCATGCCATTTTGCCATTCGTGGCCCTGTTCATTGCCATTTTGGAGGTGGGGGCCAGCGCCATGCAGCGCACCCTGGCCATTCCAGTGGAGATGGTTTTCATTGTGGAAGCGCTCATTCTCATCTTTGTGCTGCTGAGTGATGTGGTGAGGAGGGATTAGTGGAACTGGATCAGGTTGTGAGTTTCATGGGGCTGGTGTTTCTGGCAGTGGTGCCATACATTTTGGCCAGCCAGGGCACAATGTTGGCCGGGCAGACGGGGCAGTTTAACGTGTCGCAAGAGGGCATTATGCTGGCGGGGGCGTCGCTGGGTTTTTTAGGTGCGTACCAGTTTAACAGTTTGGCGGCCGGGATGATTACGGCCGTTCTCACCGGCGCACTCTTTGGTCTGGCATTCACCTACTTCACTACCACCCTCAAGATGAACCAGTTTGTCGTCGGCCTGGCGCTCTTTTTTGTGGGGCTGGGCCTTTCTACCCTGGCGTTTAAGCTGGCGATTGGCGTGACGTTAACGCCGCCGCAAATTCCCACGCTCAAAAAAATACCCATCCCGCTACTTAGCCAGATTCCGATTGTGGGCGAGATCATTTTTAGCCAAAATTTGTTTGTCTACTTTGCCGTGCTTTTATCGCTGGCGCTCTACCTCTTTTTGTACCGAACACAGTACGGGCTGGAACTACGTGCCGTGGGAGAAAGCCCGAAAACGGCCGACAGCATGGGCATCAGCGTCACCCGCGCCCGGTACGTGACGGCCGTTGTGGGCGGGGCGCTCATCGGGCTGGCGGGTGTCTACCTGCCGATGGTGTACACCGGCACCTTCACCGAGGGCATTGTGCAAGGGCGCGGCTGGCTTTCAACTGCACTTACCTTTTTTGGTGGCTGGCAGCCACATTACATCTTTTTTAGCTCCTTTTTCTTTGCTATGGTGGAGGTCTTTGCCCTGCGTGCTCAAGTGTTTGGTTCCGGTTTGCCACATCAACTTCTGTTAACCTTCCCCTACATCACCACCTTGCTGGTGATGATGTTTGGGGCACGCTGGGCACGAACCCCAGCCTTTTTGGGTCAAAACTATGACCGGGAGAAACGATCTATATGATTTTGCCAGAAGCGGCCGCTTATTTGGAACGAATAGATGATTTACGAGGCCAGATTGCCTCGATTGTGCAAGCGTTGCCCTCGGAGGCACTCAATTGGCGACCCGTTGACAACAGAGATATACATGAGACAAACTCGATTGCTGTGTTGGCCGCCCACAGTGCCGGAGCAGAGCATTTTTGGATTGGCGAAGTGGTTGGCAAGTTACCAGCCACACGAGATCGGGATGCCGAATTTGAGACGGTGGTGGCGGATACGGCCGTTCTCCTGCAAACCCTGCAAACGATTGGCCAACAAACCCGAACCATTCTACAAAACCTGACGCAAGAAGATTTAGATGGCACGCGCCAGGCGCGCGACCGGGAAGTGCCCGTACGCTGGGGCATTCTCCACGTCATTGACCACACGGCGCTGCACCTGGGGCACATGCAAATTACCGCGCAGCTGTGGCAGGGCGGAACGGCCGTTGACGCCCCGCGCTGGTTCCAACGTTTGAAGTAGCCCAGCAGTCACAAATGGCCACAGAGTACACAGAGATTTGAGAGGGAATCTGTGGTTGTTGTTCGGTTTAGCGTTTCAACGGCCGTTCTTCATCTGCCATTAACAACAGCCGGGTATACTGTTGCCTACAACCTGATTGACAAGATTGGAGGCAACTGAATGAGACGTGCAAACTTTTTTACCTGGGCGGCAACGGCCGTGCTGGCAACCATGCTAATGGGCTGTGCGGCGGAAGAAACTGGGGAAACGGCCGTTGCTAACCCATCAACCACCAGCAACAGCGACCAAATCGAAGTCAGCTACACCACCCCAGCCCAGCAGGAAGGCCCGTACTACACCGTGGACAAACCAACCGACCGGGACAACGACCTGACGGCGCTGGATGGCGCAACAGGCGCTCCGGCGGGGGAGATTATTGAGTTTAGCGGAACGTTGTATGATCGAAACGGCCGTGTCATCCCCAACGCCACCATCGAAATCTGGCAAACAGATGCCAACGGCGTCTACCTGCACCCCGACGACCCCAGCACCGCTCAGCGAGACGTCAATTTTCAATTTTATGGGGAAGCAGTGACGGATGAAAACGGCCGTTACACCTTCCGCACCGTTTTCCCCGGCGAGTATGAACCACGCCCCCGCCACATCCATTTTAAGGTGAAGCTAGACGGCGAGACGCTGATCACCAGCCAGTTCTACTTTGCCAGCGACAACAGCGGTCAGCCTGCCCCGCTCATCATCACCCTCACCCCCGGCGAGGACGGCATCCAAACCGGCCAGCGCGATATCATTCTGAATGTTGTGCCGTAAATTTTCTGCGAAGGGTTTTCAATTTTACTGAATAGGACGCGGATGAACGCGGAAAACGCGGATAAAAAGATAAAAATCCGCGTTTATCCGCGCTAGTCCGCGTCCTTTTTTGAGGAAACAGACTGGTGGTGGTTTGCCGTGGTAGACGTTGTTGGCGCATTATGAGACAGCACAAACCCAAGCAAATATTGATTCGATATGAAGCGACGCGAAACGGAGATAGAACTTTCGGCAAATTGCCGAAAGTTTAGAATGAAGGCAGCAAACGGCCGTTCCTACCAAACTGAATGCGCCGACACCGAATGCATGCTCCGTGTAAATGTTGTACACCATAGCAGCGTTTATCTCTTTTTCCTCTGTGCCCTCTGTGGCTAAACCCTTGAAATTGGGCGGGTGAGGCAGGTAGCTCCGCCTTCGGCCTTGAGCGAAATTTCGTCGCCGCGATAAAGCTGTACACGGCAGCCCGCCGCCTCTAGTCGCTGCTGGGTGATAGGATTGCGATCTAGCATCACGCAGTTGCCGGGCGACAGCGCCAATACGTTCGGCCCCATCGTCAAAAACTCTTCGTCCGGCACTTCTACCAGGCGGAAGCCGCGTGCCTTGAGCAGTTGGTAAAATGGCACGGGCATCAGCGGCAGGTAAACCACCGCCACGTCCTCAGCCACCACGCTGATGAACGACATGAGATGCAGGCAGGCAACTTCCCCTTCGTAATACGGCAGCGGCACGGGGATGATTTCCACGTTGGCAGGGACGGCTTGACGCAGTTGGGCCAGCCCGGCGGCATTGGTGCGGAAGCCCTGCCCCACAGCCAGCGTCTTTTCATCCAGCCAGAGCAAGTCGCCGCCTTCGGCGCGGGCGTCGCCGTGCAGCTGGTAGTGGATGGGGATGCCAAGTTTTTGGTAAACGGCCGTACTTGCCCCCTCCTCGCCCCTTCTCAACACCTTGCCCATCTGCAAAATAATCGCCCCGTCGTTGGTCACAATGCTGGGGTCGTGTACAAAAATGGCGTCGGCATGGTCCGGCAGGTCCACGTCGTGGTACACCACCTCAATCCCCTCGGCGCGCAGCAGGTTAACAAAGGCATCGTGTTCGTTTTGGGCTTCGGGTAAGGACGGCCGTTCCGTGTAATGCCACTTCTCTGGATCTGCGTTACCGAATGCTGTGGACGGCCGTTTCACCAACACCGTCTGCAAAGGGGCAATCATGCTCTGGCTACCGTAGTTTTTCGTCAAAGTTCACCTCATGGGGGGAGTAATTGAGTAATTGGTAATTGTGCAGAAAATTACCCAATTACTAATTATCCAATTACTTTATGTTAACAAGTGACTTAAAAAAGCGCGGGTGCGCTCGTCTTGAGGATTGGTGAATAGCTTTTCCGGCGGGCCTTCTTCGATGAAACGGCCGTCGTGCATGTACAAAATCCGGTGGGCAAACTTGCGGGCAAAGCCCATCTCATGCGTCACCGTCAGCATCGTCATGCCTTCTTCCACCAGCTTCTGCATCACTGCCAGCACCTCGCCAATCAGCTCCGGGTCCAGCGCCGATGTTGGCTCGTCAAACAACATCACCTTTGGCTCCATCGCCAGGGCGCGGGCAATGGCCACCCGCTGCTGCTGCCCACCAGACAGCCGCGACGGGTACTGGTCTCGCTTGTTGGCCAGCCCCACTTTCTCCAGATTGTGCATTCCCAGCTCAATCGCTTGCTTTTTGGGCATCCCTTTTACCGTCACTGGCCCTTCAATCACGTTTTCCAGCGCCGTCATGTGGGCAAACAAGTTGAACGATTGGAACACCATCCCCGTTTTCAAGCGCAACTCATGAATTTGCTGCTGATACTCGCGCCCCTTGCCCCCAGCTTCTACTTTGACACCATCCACTTCCACCGAACCAAATTCTGGCTGCTCTAAAAAGTTTACGCAGCGCAGCAGGGTGCTTTTGCCCGATCCGCTCCGCCCGATGATGCAAATCACCTCCGCCGGAGCCACCTCAAACGAAACATCCTTCAGCACATGGACCTGGTCAAAATGCTTGTTCAGGTTTGAAATACATACAATTGAACTCATAAGGTCCGTTCCCCACGCCCCATGTACGCTTCCAGGCGGGATTGAGCCGCCGAGAACATAATGGTGATGATCCAATAAAAAACGGCCGCAATCAACAACGCCTCAAAATTACGAAAATTCGCCCGCCCTACCTTCTGCGCCCGCCACAAAATCTCCCACACAAAACCAGTGATGGCAATCAGCGAGGTATCCTTCAACATGGCAATAAACTGGTTGCCGATGGGTGGTATCACCATCCTGAACGCCTGCGGCAGCACAATCCGCTGCATAATTTGCCGCTGGGTCATGCCAATAGCCAGCGCCGCCTCGCGCTGCCCCACCCCCACAGATTGTATGCCCGCCCGCATAATTTCGGTCATGTAGGCACCATAATTCAGCCCCAAAGCCAACACGCCCGCCGTTAAACCGGTCAGCACAATGCCAAACTGCGGCAGACCCAAAAAGAAAAAGTAGATTTGCAGCAGCAGCGGCGTTCCGCGAATCAACGAAATATAAAAGGTCGCCAGCGCATACGCCGGTGGCGATTTAGACAATCGGCCCAAAGCCCCCAACAGCGCCAGCACCGAAGCCAGCGCAATGGATAAAATGGAGAGCAAAATAGTTAGCCCCACACCACCAAAAATGAATGGCGTCCGCTCCCAAATGAAATCCCAATCCAGAGAGACTGTGGAAAATTTAATTCCCAGAACAGTAAATTCCACGCCGCTGAAAGCCAAAACAAGCAGGGCCATCAGCACCAGGTATGAAGCATTGACCCCCAAACTAAAGCGCAACTGCTTTTGGCGGCGCAGCTCCTGTATGATGCGGGCTTGACTGGTAGCGTCGGGAAAATCGGCCGTATTTCGCATCGCGGTTCTCCTAAAAAAGCCACAGAGGGCACAGAAAATCTTAAAAGCTCTGTGCCCTCTGTGGCAGAAAAATATTTTATTGGGTGGGGTTCATTGTCAAATCTTCGCTAAACCATTTCATGGATAGCTCGCTCAACGTGCCATCGTCGTGCATTTCTGCAACGATCTCGCTGACACGCTCCACCAAAGAGGTATTGTCTAGTTCGCCACTTTTGTCAAACGCAACAGCCAGATTTTCCGAGAAAACAGGGGAACCAACGCGCACCACAGCCACATCGCCATCAATGGCAGCCTGCACCACAGTGTTGGAGGTGAGGAAAACGTCGAACTCCTCGCGACCAGCCTGGATTGACTGGAAGCAGTCATTGTCAGTTTGCAGAGGAACGATGGTTACGTCCGCGGGGGGATCAGCGTAAAAGCTGCTGTCTGGCAGGCCGAGCGCGTCCACATCGCCACTGAGCCAGGTTTCATAAGTGGTGGAAAGACCCACGCACACAGATTGACCATTAATCTGGTCCAGGCTGGTAATGCCAGAAGCCTCGGAGGCGGCGAATTGGGCTGGCGTAAAGTAGTAAGCCGGGTCCGCAAAATCCAGCACTTCCTGCCTGTCGCGGGTAACGGTCATGGAACCGACGCTCATGTCCCATTGGCCACCCCAGTTTCCGGCAGTAATAACATCCCAGTCGGGGGTAACAAATTCAACTTCAACACCTAGTCTCTCGGCAATTTCGGTAGCGACATCAATGTCGAAGCCCACAAAGTTGCCGTCTTCATCCAGGTAGGATTGTGGCGCATAGTTGGCATCGGTCGAAACGCGAATGGTGCCACGTTGTTCGATATCGCCCAGCAAATCATCGGCGCTGCTGCCACCACAGGCGGCCAACAGTAGGCTAAGCGCTACAAACAAGAAAGAAATTGTCACTAACTTTTTCATATGTCTCTCCTCCAGGAAAAATTTGTTTGAATTGGGGAAATAGATTGGGTTTTCAGTAATTGGCAGATAGTAAATTTATTGTAACGGTTTCTGCCTACTGAAAATTTTTATCGGTTACCGATTACGGTTTACTGCTCACACTGTTACAAGTTTGCATCAATCAAGTTGGGGGATCTCACCTCCTTTATTTTTTCTGAGATAGGTATTGGTAGATTAGCGAGTGAAAGTGATGAACACCATTTTCGCGCTGTACTGAAAAACGGCCGACATCATAGGACCTTGACTGTAAACCCTTCTGCACAGTTTCGCAAATCTCAATATCTTCTTGCTGCACCTGGTCGCTAAAGGCAATGGAATTTTGCATACTTTCCCAGCCACCACCCGTGCCAGGCTGTTCAAAATACCATTCAAAAATCGTTAGCGTCTGGTTGTGACCCAGCGGCAAAATGATGTTGATTTGCAGGTTATCGGGATAAAAATTGAGCATAAAGTTGGGGAAGACCCAATAGTAGAGCGCTTCTTCTTCGGCCTCCGTGCGCAAAAAGCGGCGGTCCCGATCCAGCGCTTCGACGTCGCTGGCGGGGCGCATGGGGGCGTGCTGCTTGGAGTAGGTAGGGAATGTTTCTACGCGGTACTGGTCGTAATCAATTTCGCGGAAGAGGGCGGGATGGGCGATAGGAATGTGGTACCCTTCCAGGTAGTTGTCTATGTACACTTTCCAGTTGCAGTTAATGAGGTAATCGCGCCGCTCGATGAGGCTCATTTTGGCCATAGGGATGTTTTTGGCAGCCACTTCGCGCTCAATACTGCCCAGGATGGTTTCCAGTGGTGGGGCAGCGTCATCCAGGCAAGCCATGATGAAGGGACCCCACTCGGCAACGCGTACGGCCGTTAAACACACATCTTCCTTGCGCCAGTTAGCCACCCCTTCAAATTCCGGCGCGTTACGGAGACGGCCGTCTAAACCGTACGTCCAGCCATGATAGCGGCACTGCAAACTTTGCCGGTTCCCTTTGCCACTAGCCACGGGGCCAGCCCGATGGCAGCACACATTGTAAAAGCCCCGCAATGCGCCACTTTTTTCGCGGGTGATCACCAGTGGCTCCCCAGCCAGTTCGCAAGTAAAAAAGTCGCCGGGGCGCAATACCATCTCGGTGCGGCCCACGGGTTGCCATGTTTTGGCAAAAATTTGTTCAATTTCCAGAGTCAAAAAGGCGGGATCGGTGTACCAGCGGGCGGGCAGAGTGCCCGCCTGAGCCAGATCAGGCGTGAAGGTGTAGTCACTTAAGTCGAGAGCCACATCAGCTTTCATTGAGCTGTCTCCACATTGTTGAATGTGCAATGGATAGAAAATTTGCCGCTTTTTGCGGTAAAATCAGGCCAAAATCTGCCCCATTATGCCATGAGATGCCGGGTTGGGGTAGCAAATTACACCATAAAAGTGAGTTAAAGACGCAATGAACGAACAACCAATGGAAAAAATCATGACTGCAGCCAAAACGATTGCTGTCGTTGGCTTTTCTTCAAAACCTGCCAAGGCAGGCTACTACGTACCCGCTTACCTGCAAGGCCAGGGATACCAAATCATTCCGGTGAATCCGAACTTGAGCGAAGGGTTGGGCGAAACGGCCGTTCCCACCCTCACCGCCATCGCCGAACCCGTAGACCTGGTGCTCATCTTCCAGCGCAGCGAAAACGTGCCGCCCTTTGTAGACGAGGCCATCGAAATTGGAGCCAAAGCTGTCTGGATGCAGCTAGGTATTGCCAACGAAACGGCCGCACAAAAAGCCCGCGCCGCCGGACTGGACGTGGTGCAAGACGCCTGCATGCTGGTAGAACATAAACGGTGGGCGGCCCATTAAGGCCAGCCGTTAGATTTTGGCGCGACAATAAAGTCGAAAACTTTATCAAACCAAACAATCCAGGCAAACCTGACAGGTCTATTTCCATCTGCCACTTTACGAACGATTTTTCAAAGACCTGTCAGGTTTTTTGTGAAGACCCATGCAAAAACTGATACGCAAATTTGTGACCAACGCCCGCGTGCTCAACATTAACAAAAAAGTGCGCGATAACCCTACCGCCTTTGTTAGCCTGCGCGATTTTGACGTCACACCGGGCGGCACCGTCTCGCTAAAAGCCATCGCCCAAAACCCAAACATCACCCTCTACGCACTGAACCATTTCACCCGTGAGGCCATTTTTGTAGAAACCCCGCCGGATGTCGATTTGACAGCGCCTCCTTTTCTTTACCAGGCCCAGTACGACAACGCCATCCGGCTGTACAGCATGAGCTACAAAAGCTTCCTCAAGCTGGCCAACATGATGCGCCAGCCCAACAAGCAGCTCATCCTCATCCACTCCGTGGGGCGTTGCGGCTCCACCCTACTCAGTGACGTGTTCAACAATTTGCCCGATGTGCTGAGCCTGAGTGAGCCAGAAGCGTTTACCGAGATTGTGAAGCGGCGCGAGCCAGACGGCCGTAACGAAGAAGAGATGGCCCAACTGCTGGATGCCGTCCTTCAGGTGCAGTGCCGCCCCACCAACCAGCTTGCCCCCAAGGTGTACGCCATCAAATTCCGCAGCTTTTCTACCGTGATGATCGATCTGCTGCACCGGGTTGCCCCCCAATCCAAGCACATCTTCCTCTACCGCAACGCCGAAGACCGCGCCCGCTCCATTGCCCGCGCCTTCCGAACGGTGGAAGCGGGCAACGTGCTGCTAGACCCGGACAATCTGCGGGTGCGCACCAAGTTTGTGCCACTCATCAGCCAGTACGCCGACCGGGCCACCAACGGCACACTCTCCAAAGTGGAGTTCAGCATGTTGGCCTGGCTGTCTGGGATGCAAAAATATTTGGAGCAGCACGCGGCGGGTGTGCCGATGTGTGCTGTGCGCTACGAAGACATGATTGCCGAGCCTGCACAGATCGTGGAAACGCTGTACGACTATTGCGGCTTGCCCACCACGCCAGAGCGCATCGCCCTGGGCGTGAAGGCGTTCGAGCGGGATTCGCAGCAAGGTTCCAGCCTGGCCCGCAAAACCCTGAAGCAGGATGAGCAAAACCAACTCACAGAAGAACATCTGGCCGAAATTCACCAGCTGCTGTCGGAACACCCCACCATAAAAACGGCCGATTTCATCGTCCCCAACACCATCCAACCTGAATAATTTTTTTGCCACAGAGGACACAGAGATTTAAGAGATATTTCTCTTTTTCCTCTGTGTTCTCTGTGGCCACCCGTCTTTGTGAAACTTTGCTCCCAAGCCGCCGTATAGAGAGCATCATTAAGCGGAGGTAAAACAGATGTCTGACACAATTGAAGGTTTGAAAGAAGCTGAAAAAGAAGCCATGAATCACAACCAAACGCCAACGCAGGTATCGCGAAACCATAGCAATACCACCTGGGGCATTGTTTTGATTGGTTTGGGCATTTTCTTTTTGGTAAGCCGCACAGGTGGATTTTTTATTCACAACTGGTGGGCGCTGTTTATTTTGATTCCAGCCTTCCACAATATGAATGAGGCGTGGCAAAGTTACCGGGCAAACGGCCGTCTCACCAAACATGCCCGTCATTCCCTGATGGGTGGTTTGCTCATTGGCATGGTGGCGGTCTTCTTCTTGTTTAGCCTGAGCTGGAATCTGTTCTGGCCCCTGGTTTTGATTATGCTTGGGATTGGGGCGCTGCTGAACGGCCGTTCATAACATTGTTTTTCTGCTCCAAAACCTTCTTCCTGAGCCGGTGGGAGGGTGACGTCGGGCAATCGAGCTTCTTGGTTGCTCAACCTCACCCCCTCACCGGCTTTTTCTCTCGCCAATCTCGCCTTCCTCTATTACCATTCTCAAAAACAAACTCAACAGATTTCACAGATTTTTCTCTATCTCTGTGCAACTCTGTGCCTTCTCTGCGAAACTCTGTGTTCCGCTTTTTAGGAGAATAACTCATGACAGATTCCACTTACAGGCAAAAATCCACCGTTGCCCAAATTCGGCAGCGATTTGACAATGACGTGGAGCGCTTTGCCAACCTGGAAACCGGCCAATCCTCCACAGTGGATGCCCCGCTGGCCCTGGAGCTGATTACCAGCGCAGCGGCAGTCACCAATCCGCACGCCAGCCACTTTGTGGACGTGGGCTGCGGCGCAGGCAACTACAGCCTGAAGCTGCTGGAAAAGCTGCCCAATTTAGACGTGACGCTGATTGATTTGAGCCAGCCGATGCTGGCTCGGGCCAGTGAGCGGGTGCAGACAGTGAGCAACGGCCGTATCCACACCCACCAATCAGATATCCGCGAACTTGAATTGGGGGAAAATCAGTTCGACATCATCATGGCGGCAGCGGTGCTGCACCATTTGCGGGAAGATGCGGAGTGGACGGCCGTTTTCCAAAAGTTCTACCGTGCGCTCAAACCGGGTGGTTCCATCTGGATTTCTGATTTGGTGACGCATACGGCGGCGGCGATTGAGCAGATGATGGTGGAAAGATACGGCCGTTACCTCAGCGAACTCAAAGATGAAGCATACCGCGATCACGTCTTCGCCTACATCGCCGCCGAGGACACCCCCCGTCCCCTGCTCTTCCAGATTGATTTGCTGCGCCAGGTCGGCTTCACTCAGGCCGAAATTTTGCACAAAAACAGCGTCTTTGCCGCCTTTGGGGCGGTGAAGGGGTGAACGGCCGTTAAAAATTCTCTATTCTCACTTGATTACGATCACAGCGAACTCAGCTTTCTTCACGCGTACGCCGCAATTCTTCTTGCAGCCGTTTAATCTCAGCATCCATCTCGCTGACGAGTTGTTCTTTTGAGCTAGAAGGTGATGGCGCGGCCAGGCCTGGCAGTTGCAGCGGTCTGTCCCAGAAAAACGCCTCCTCAAACACGCCCCACAAATCCACATGTTTGGTCACGCGGTGTTTGTGCTTAATGCCGTTGACATCCTCGTACAGCAGCACAAATTGGAAGTAGCCGCGCTGCCCCCATTTGTCATCGCGCCAAATCACAATGTTTTGCCCACCAGCTTGTTGAACCAATTTGCGGAGCTGCTGCTTGGCTTCCTGAATCTGACTATTTTGTTTGGCAATGCCCCAAATCAGAATAACGATCAGGCCAGCCATTAGCAAAAAAGAAAACAACTCTGCACTCATCACAATCTACTCCCTGACAAACTGAACAAATTGTTGCCAACGAATATCCTTACGCAAATGAAGCCCGGAAGTTTTCAATTTTTGAGCGGCTGGCTCTATTTTTCGTCATCTCGTCTTGGGTCGAGCAGTTGGTCAATGTACATCCAGACGACGCGGGCGTAGTGGAAGATGAGCGGTGAAGCCAGCAGCAATGCCGTTGTGGCCCCGATGAGATAGCCCCAAATAGACGGCCGTATCCAAAAATATAGCGCCACCACAACCGGCACAGCAATGAAAAAACTCATCACATACCCCACAAACACCGCCATCATGAAGTAGCCGTCTTCCCGCTCGAAATGGATGCCGCACTGGGGGCAATCTTCATGCATTCGCATAGCCTTGCGAAACACATTTCCTTGCCGACAGCTGGGACATTTCATCGTTACAATGGCTTTAAGCCAGTTTGGTTTGGTTGATTTTGTGGCTGCTTCCACTGGTTCCCCCTGATTTTTGGCCGATTTTGGGCTAAAAACGGCCGTTTCCTCTAAATACTATACGAAATCGTATTCTGACTCAATTAATTATGAGCTACTCACAATTTGTTCCTGAACGGCCGTAATCGTCCCAATCCCCTGCTCTGCCAACGTCAACAGTTCATCAAATTCGGCGCGGCTGAACGGCGCTTTTTCCCCCGTGCCCTGTACCTCTACCAACAAGCCGACTGATGTCATCACCACATTCATATCCACTTCCGCTGCCACGTCTTCCACGTAGGGCAAATCGAGCAGCGGCAGGCCATCCACCACGCCCACGCTGATGGCGGCGATCTGGTGCTTGTTAACGGCCGTATCCAAAACCCCCGCCGCAATCAATGGCTTCAGCGCCAACTGCAACGCCACCCAACTGCCGCAGATAGCCGTGGTGCGCGTGCCCCCATCCGCTTGCAGCACATCACAATCCACCGTGATGGTGCGTTCGCCCAACAGCGACAAATCCAGCGCCATGCGCAAGCTGCGCCCGATGAGCCGGGAGATTTCTTGCGTGCGCCCCTTCGGCCAGCGCTGCTCACGATTGGTGCGCTGTTTGGTACTGCGCGGCAGCATGGCATATTCGGCCGTCAGCCAGCCGTGTGGATCAGGCTGGTTGCGCAGCCACGGCGGCAAGCTCTCTTCGATGGTCACATTGCACAACACGTGCGTCTCGCCAAATTTGGCCAGCACCGATCCTTCCGCCATTTTGGTAAAGTGCGGTACAAAGGTGATGGGTCGTAATTCGTTTGGGGAACGGCCGTCTGCTCTTTTCATAATTTCCTACACATCCACTGGCAAACTTGCAAACTCGCAAACTCGCCACTCAAATAAATTTCGCCAAGTATACCCAACCCACCCTTGCCCCGCACCGAAATCGTGCCTAAACTCAATTCAACAAAAACCCTCAGGGGCTGCTTACAAAAATCTGTGTAATCTGTAGATACAAACAAGGAACAATTCATTATGAAAAAATGGGGGCGCCGTTTCGCCATCTTTTTAGCGATTGTGCTACTAATCCTGCTCATTGGCCCGTTCCTCATTCCAGTGCCGCCGCTGGAAGGCACCCTGCCGCCGCAAACGCTGGCCGATGAACAGAGCCAGTTCATCACCATACCCTACCCCGGCACTGACGGCCTGGAGATTCATTACTGGGACGCAGGCGACGGGCCACGCCACTTTTTGCTGCTGCACGGCTTTGCCAGCAATGTGTACACCTGGGATGAAGTGTTTGGCTACTTTGCCAGCCAGGGCCGCGCTGTGGCTTACGATCGCATTCCGTTTGGCTTGAGCGAACGGCCGTTACCCTCCGACTGGCAAGCCCAGAACCCCTACACCCGCGAAGCCACCGTGGATTTTGCCATTGAACTGCTCGATGAGCTGGGCATTGACCGGGCGATTGTGGTCGGCAACTCCGCGGGTGGCTTGCTAGCCATGCAGTTGGCCCTGGAACACCCGGAGCGCGTCGAAGGGCTCATTTTGGCTGCCCCCGCCGTGCTCAGCGGCAACGGTAGCCCGCCGCTGGCCCAGGCGCTGGCCAACACCCCACAGCTCAAACGGATTGGCCCCCTGTTTGCCCGGCTCATTGGCCAAATTGAATTTGCCGGGGATTTAACCGATGTGCAAATAGAAAAGGCATTTATAGGCACGCGGATACAAAATTGGGACAAAGCGCTGTGGGAATTCACGGCCGCCACCAGCCAGCTAGACCTCAGTGACCAATTTGACCAGATTACCCAGCCTACTCTCGTCATCACCGGCGACGCAGACAATTTTGTGCCCCCTGGCGAGAGCATCCAGCTTGCGGGCGAACTGCCCAACGCCGAGCTGGCTGTGCTGCCCAACTGTGGCCACATCCCCCAGCAAGAGTGCGAAACCGAGTTTTTGCAAGCGGTGGAAGATTGGCTGGCCACGCTGCCGGGGAAGTAAGCAGGAAATAGTGGTAAGTGAAAAGTTTATTGCCACTTATCACTTTTTACTTATCATTTGCCCACTCCAATTCATCCCGCGCTTAGAAACGGCCGTCTTTATTACCTCTCTCTCAGCATCACGTTACACATTTTTTGCATTTGCCCCCCACACTTCGGTCATCTTTGTTAGTAGTACCAAAGTTACATGAATCACCCAATTACCAATTCGCCAAATTTAACACTTACCAAGTGAAGAAGTAATACGTGATTCAACAACCCGTATTTTGGAGGCAATATGAATAAGCAAACCCGTATTCGATCTATTCGCTCGTTTTGGTTACCGTTTTTTGTCGTACTGATCCTGATATTATCTGCCTGTAGCGGCACCGAAACGGTCGAATCCAACCCCATCACCCAAGCTATCAACTCACTGACCCAAGAAACAGAGCCAGAAACGGCCGTCCTTACCGAAACCGACCCCGTTGTGGAAACAGCCGCCCCTGTAAATTCTGTGCCGGGAACGGCCGTAAACGGACCCATCGCCGACCTGTTTGCCCAGGAACAGGCCTACGTTTCCATTTATGAACAGGTCAACCCAGCCGTCGTCAACATTGTTATTGGCAGCGGACAAGGCTCCGGCTTTCTGTTCGATAACAACGGGCACATCGTCACCAACAACCACGTGGTAGCCAGCGGCGGCCAGATTGTGGTGAACTTCGATGACGGCCGTCAGCTCCCTGCCACCATCGTTGGTACCGATCCATCATCAGACCTGGCCGTCATTCAGGTAGACCCCAGCCGGGTCAGCGACATCACCCCGGTAGCCCTGGCTGATTCCGATGCGCTCAAGGTAGGGCAAATTGTCATCGCCATCGGCAGCCCGTTTGGTCTGCAAAGCAGCATGACTACCGGCATCATCTCCGGCCTGGATCGCCTGTTTCCCGGTGCCGTCGGCCCCGATGGGCAATCTTTCCAAATTCCCAACATCATCCAAACAGACGCGGCAATTAATCCAGGTAATTCCGGCGGCCCGCTGCTCAATCTGTACGGCCAGGTGATTGGCATCAACACGGCCATCGAATCCCCCGTGCGCGGTTCGTCTGGCATTGGTTACGCCGTACCGGCAAACATTGTAAGCAACATCGTGCCACAGATTATCGCCAACGGCCGTGTCGAAACTCCGTGGCTGGGCATTTCTGGCGGCCTCATTTCTGAAGCAGCGGCAAATGCCCTGGGGTTGCCGACCAACCAAACCGGCATCCTGATCAGAGATGCTATTGTTGGTGGGCCAGCGGCGGCCGCAGGGCTGCGTGGGGGCAATAACCCAGATGTCATCGTGGGAGTAGATGGCCACGCAATTGTAGAATTTGACGATTTGTTGGGTTACCTGGTGCAGCAAACCGTGGTTGGTCAAACCATTCAGCTACAAATTTTGCGGGATGGCCAGCCGCAAACGGTTAGCGTCACGCTGTCAGCCCGTCCGGCTTCCAGTTAATCAGTAAATTAAGTTTCAACAAAAAAGCAGGCTAATCAATTAAGATCAGCCTGCTTTTTTGGCATTAATGCTGCCAATACCCTCTATTTTTACATTTTATTAGGGAAACAGCTATTTTTTAGTACGAAGCACAAAGGCAAAAATTGCCGCTGCCAAAGCCGCTGTAACAGTAACGGCCGTACCCACCTTCTTCACCTTGGGCTTCACCTCTTTCTCTTCCAGCAGTTCCACCACTGGCTTCAATTTTTGTTTCGGCGTCGTGCCAAACACCAGATGAATAATGCTCGATCCCAGCTTGTAGTTGCCAGGCTGGCGTAAAATCGTGGCAATATCAAACGGCAGCGGCGGATTGCCCACCACAAACGCCCGCGTCTGCGTAAATTGCAGCAAATCCTTCTTGCCATGCGTGCGCCCAATACCAGACTCTTTCACCCCACCAAACGGCAGGCGCGGAATGGCAAAATGGGACATCGTATCGTTGATGTTCACCGACCCCACGTAAAGTTGATGTGCTACCCGTTGCGCTCGGTCCAAATCACGACTCCAAACCGAAGCACTTAAGCCCAAATTTGAGTCATTGGCAAGTTGAATAGCGTGCATCTCATCATCCACCATCATGATGGGCACCACCGGGCCAAACGTTTCCTCACGCATGAGCTTCATGCTGTGGTCCACGTTTACCATCACGGTTGGCTCCATATACATACCCTCACGCTTGCCGCCGTGAATAATGTGCGCTCCCTTTGCCAATGCATCCTGCACATGATCCTCGATGATATTCACCTGCCGCTGGAAGGTTAGCGGGCCTAAATCGTTGGGATTTTCAATTTCAGGGCTGTACCCCTGCTTTAGCTTGCGCGTTTCTTCAATAAACGCTTCCAAAAAGCGATCGTAAACGGTCTCCACCACGTAGATGCGCTCAACCGCCATGCAGGTTTGCCCGGTGTTATAAAACGCCCCCCAGGCTCCCCAACGGGCTGCAGCGGCGATGTCGGCATCCTCAAGCACGATCATCGGGTCTTTGCCACCTAGCTCGCAAACCACAGGCGTCATGTTTTCGGCCGCAGCTTTCATCACCAGCCGTCCGGTCTTGGTAGAGCCAGTCAAAAAGATGAGGTCTGGCTTGGATTGGACGAGAGCGGCTCCCACACGGCCGTCTCCATGCAAAAAGCGCACAAATGGGGCCAGTTCTGGCAGCTTCTGAATCAGTTTTTCAATCATCACGCCCGTAGCGGCCGTTACTTCCGAAGGCTTCACCAGTACCGTGTTGCCCGCCAGCAGCGCCGAAACGACGGGTGGCATAATCAACACCAGCGGGTAGTTCCAGGGGCCAATAATCCCCACCACCCCGTGTGGATGCTGCTCGATGTAGCACCGCTTGAAAATCTGCAATCCTGGGGAAATGCGGCGGCGGCGCAGCCAATGTGGCGCGCGGTTGCAGTACTGGTTGATCAGATCCACGCTCATGAACAACTCGGCCAGGGCATCCTGGCGACTTTTGCCGTTGTCCTGGTTCATAACGGCCGTAATCGCATCCATCTCGTCAATCAGCAGGGTTTGCAACTGCCGCACAATACGCACACGTTCTTTCACAGGCTTGGCCGCCCAAGTACGACCAGCAGTGGCCATCTCGCGGCGGACATTTTTCACATCCGCCTCCGTGTGCATCATCACCGAGCCAAACTGCTCGCCCGTTGCCGGATTGACAAAAGGCAAAAATTCAGCCTTGCCGTTCAGCGGTTGTCCCTTGATTACTTCACCAGTTACCGTCATCGTCCCCATCATTTGCGCTCCTTAAAAAAATTGGACACAGATAAACACAGATTGTCACGGATTTAATCAAAACAGTGTTTATCCGTGTGAATCAGTGTCCCATTCATTGATTCCATTTATCGTTTTTTCCACAGACCAAACAGAGCCAAACCACCCAGAGCCGCCAATCCAGCCCAGGCCAAAATGCGTTGGCGACGGCCGTTTTCCACCGTCACTTGTGGCACAAAACCGGGGTGGGTTAACGGCCGTATCTTCTCCGCCTCATCTACTTTGGGCACCAAACTCATCGCCCGCTCCGTCATCGCCGTAATCGTCAGGCTGGGGTTTACGCCCAAATTGGCCGGAATCACCGAGCCATCCGCCACAAACAGCCCCGGATAGTTGAACACCTCGTGCTTCGCATCAATGACGCCTTCGTCTGCGTTGGCTCCGATACCGCAGCCACCCAAAATGTGCGCTGTCGAGGGCGTTTCCAGCAGCACTTCATTTACCGTGGATTGCGGAATGCCGTTAATTTTCTCGGCAAACCGGTTCACCACAGAACGCCCAGCATCCACCACCGCCGGAATCGGCAAGCTTTCATCTCGTTCGCTCACCAGTCCGCGCCGGAAAAGGGTAAAGATGCTGCGCCCCCGCTTGAGCCGCATCCGGTTTTCGGCCGTCTGCATGATGAGCAAAATGGTGGAATCTCTGGCCCAGTCAGGCAAAAAGCGAGCCTTGAGGAAGTCATACGGCCGTTTCACCCCCTCCACCATAAAGCGACCAAAGCGCCGCCAGCCGCCGCCCTGCAAACTCACCAGCGGCACCGCCAAATTCCGCATCAGCGACGAGCCACGCGGGTAGCGCACCGGCTCCACGCTGGTTATCTCATCCAGCCAAAAGTGGGAGGTAATCGCCACGCCCTTGGAATAATCCACCTCGCCGTCGCGGGCCGTTACGCCCATTAGCGCCTCGCTGTTGCTGCGCACCATCCAGCCCAGCCGCTCAGAGAGCAGCGGCAGCGTTTGCA
Organism: Ardenticatenaceae bacterium; assembly: GCA_020634455.1. Taxonomy (GTDB): domain Bacteria; phylum Chloroflexota; class Anaerolineae; order Promineifilales; family Promineifilaceae; genus Leptofilum. The sequence continues at coordinate 72,692 of JACKBQ010000003.1, forward strand.
GCTCGTCGCGGCATTGCAGCAGCAAATTCACCGTGCCCAACACCCCCGCCGACAAAATAACGTTGCGAGCGCGCACCGTCTGCTTCCGTTTGAACACCCAGTCGGTCACTTTTTCATACTCGATTTCGTACCGTGCTGCGCCGGATTGTGGGCCGTAAAGCGGCCGTATCTGCCGCACATTCGCCTCGGCTCGCACCTCAGCCCCCCACTTTTCCGCAAAGTAAAGGTAATTTTTGTCCAACGTGTTCTTGGCATTATGCCGACAGCCCACCATGCAGCCGCCACAATGAATGCAGCCTGCCCGGTCTGGCCCCTCGCCGCCAAAAAATGGATCCGGCACCGTCTCCCCCGGATCGCCAAAGTAAATGGCAACGGGCGTCGGCTTAAACGTCTGCCCCTGGCCTACCTCATTGGCAATCTCCTGCAAACGATAATCGGCGGGCCAAAACAGCGGATTTTCCCGCACCCCCAGCATCCGATTAGCTGTCCTAAAATGCGGTCGCAACTCGGTTTTCCAATCTGCCAAATCAGCCCACTCCGCTGCCTCGTAAAACTTTTCGCCCGGCTCGATGTGGGTGCTGGCGTACACCAGGCTGCCGCCCCCCACCCCGCTGCCGTTCAAAATCATCATGTCGTCCAAAAAATTAACGCCCATAATGCCAAAACAGCGCAGCGCTGGCTGCCACAAATATTTAAAAACGTTCCAGTTTGTCTTAGGGAAATCGTCGGCGCGGTACCGTTTGCCACGCTCCAAAACGAGCACGCGGTACCCTTTTTCGGTCAGGCGCATCGCTGAAACGCTGCCGCCAAAACCAGAGCCAACAATGATGTAATCATACACATCGTCAGTATCAGAAGGGAGATGTGGGGAATTTTGTGACATTTTTTAACCTGTTGGGAAACGGCCGTTGCCAACAACAAACCGTCATTAAAATGCGAAACCAATTATTCATAACACGATGCGTTACCAAATATAACACAGTGCGTTATATTGTAAGCAATTTTTGCCAATTTGTACACCCTGTTCAAACAAAATGTTCCAAAACTAGCTAATTTGCCCTGCGCTGTCCTGCACCCACCCTACCGGCAAGTTCTCAAGAATAAGATGTCAACCTCGGTTGACACTTCTTTGACGCACAAAACCCTTCGTGTTATTGTTGGCCCTCATACAGAAGGAATAGTGGCTAGTAACTAATTCTTCGAACACCAGCCACCAACCACTAAAACTAGGAGACGCAATGACCAAAATAATTGCCATTGCCATGCAAAAAGGTGGGGTTGGCAAAACCACCACCACCATCAACCTGGCCGCTGCCCTCGGTGAGATGGGCTACCGCGTTCTGGCCATTGACCTCGACCCCCAATGCAACCTCACCCAGCACGCCGGTTTCGACCCCGACACCCTCAGCCCCACCATCTACGACGCTTTCAAAAGCGAAATTGAAGGCTATGAGAGCAATGTCAGCAGCTCAATCTACCAAACCGACGAAAAATTCCACCTGCTGCCCGCCCAGGCTGAACTCAGCCTCATCGAGCTGTCGCTTATCAACACGCTCAGTCGAGAGCGCGTGCTCACCACCATCCTGAGCAGCATTGTCAACCAGTACGACTACATAATAATTGATTGCAATCCTTCATTGGGGCTGCTGGTAGTGAATGCATTAACGGCCGCTTCCAGCGTCATCATCCCCATCCAAACCGAATACCTCGCCGCCCGCGGTGCCCTCATGATCCTCTCCAGCATCGAAACCGTGCGCCGCAAAAAGCTAAATCCCAACCTGCGTATCGAAGGCATACTGCTCACCATGGCCGACACCCGCACAACCCTCACCCGCGACATCCTCGCTGCCATAGACAACCAGTACGGCGATGGCATCCGCATCTTTGAACCCATCGTCAAACGCTCCGTACGTTTTGCAGAAAGCGCCGTCGCTGGCCAAAGCATCATCACCTACGAAAGCGATGGCCAGGGAGCAGACGCATACCGCCGAATTGCCAAACAAATCGTCAAAGGAAGCTAGCATGGGACGGAAAAAACGCGGCAAAATCAACCTGTCACAGCCTAGCAAACCCCATGCCGGTGACCTGGAAAAGCTGTTCACCACCAGTGAAGACGTTGAGCAAGCCTCAGGATTGGTGCTGCTGGCTCTTCGCCTGGATGCCATACAGCCAGACCCATCCCAACCGCGCCAAACCTTCCCGCGCGAAAGCCTGGAAGAACTCAGCGACAGCATCCGCCAGGATGGAGTAATTCAGCCAATCGAAGTCACAGAAATCGCCCCCAATAATTACCTGATCGTGCATGGCGAACGCCGTTGGCGTGCTGCCCAAATGGCTGGTCTGGATACCATTCCAGCCGTCGTTCAGCGCCGCAATTACGACAACGTCACCCGCTTTGTACGCCAGTTGGTAGAAAACATTCAGCGCGAAGATTTGAATGATGTAGATCGTGCGGCCGGGCTGCTGCGCCTACGTGACCTCATGCAAAACGAGCTGGACACCGCCCGTGATGAGGGCATCACCAGCGATGAGCCATGGGGCAATAAGATTTCCTGGGCGAAAGTAGGCAAGCGGTTAGGGTATTCGCGGCAGCGCATTCATCAACTCATAAAGCTGCTGGATTTGCCAGATGAAATTCAAGAGGATATTCGGGGCGGGGTCCTTAGCGAACGAGATACGCGCATTTACCAGGGGTTAAAACCTTCCCAGCAGCGTGCATTGCACAAAGCACGCCTTGCTGGCGATTTATCCCCCGCAGAAGTGAAAGAAGTGGCTCGCTACCTCAAGGACAATCCAGACAAAACGGTCTACCAAACCATCCGCGAGCTGCAAGAATTGGCAGAATTGGCGGAAGAACCACTTGATCCAGTCTTTGATTTGCTAGACGAACTGCCTGAAGAAGATCTGTTCGCACCCGCAAACAAAACCGCCTCGGCATTGTTGCACGAAGCGGACACATTGCCTGATCTGGCTCCCGGCACGATGCGCGTGGACAACATTACCCGGCTGGGCTACATCATGCAGCACCTTTCCCGCATTAAAGCGCAAGGACTACCGCCTGGAGAAAAAGCAGAAGTGCTGCGACGATTAAACATTATTCAGCAGCATGTAAACAGCTTACTTGTTTCATTGCGAGAGGATTAATCAGGTTTGAGGTAGTCGCCAAAGAAAACGTTTTGCTTCTTAAGCAGAAGCTGCATCTGGTTCGCTAATGTGTTCAAAACGATAACCAACGCCGCGCTCGTTGTGAATATATTCTGGATTCGCCGGATCGCTCTCAAGCTTTTTGCGCAAATGTCCCACAAATATCCGCACATAATTCACATCAAAGGCGTATGTTTCATCCCACACTTTTGCGAAAAGTTCTTCATGATTCACAATAGCTGGTGATTCTGTTACAAGTGCAACTAACAGGGCAAATTCTTTCTTGGTGAGCTTAAGCAGTTCACCGTTTTTAACAACTTCCCGTTTATGCACATTGATAGACAAAATGTCATCTTCATACAAAATACCATTTGGGGCTTTGACGGACCAACGTAAGGCGGACCGAATACGGGCAACCATGACCTGCTGATTAAATGGCTTGATGACATAATCGTTAGCACCAAGCTCTAACCCTCGCACGGTATCTTCACTTGTGACGTGTGCGGCTGTTAAAATGATAATGGGTACGGCCGATTTCTCTCGTATCTGTTCACAAACTTCCCAGCCATCTACCACTGGCATATTCAAATCCAGCACAATGAGATCGGGGTTATGTTCTGCAACCATTTGCATACCAATAAGGCCATTTTCAGCTAACAACGGTTTGTATCCATTGTTCATTAGCAAATGCTTCATCACCAGTAACATTTCACGACTGTCGTCAATTACAAGAACTGTTTCTTTGTTTACCATTGCTCAAATCCCATGCCATTGAGGTTAAAATCTTATGTCTCAACATGGTTGGTTAAGCAAATCACAGAAAGTAGTTTGAAAAACGAATGAAGATTTCCCTGTGATTTGCTCATGCAAAAACCAATTCCACCCTTATTCTTATTCAAAATTATTTTTGGCTGTTACAGAGTTACTTACCGTTATTCATGTTGAGCGCCCAGCTTGATAGTTTAGAAAGCTGGATTTAGATATTTATTTTACTATACGAGGTACCATTTGCGGAGGCAAAAATTCATTACAAAAGTCCAATTCTGCTTTGATTTTGGCAAATTTATGTAAAAGCCGGAAAGGCCTTGGATAAAATAAAGCCGTTTCTCACGCTTTTACTTGCGCAATCCAGGTAGGTGCTGGTTTGTGTGTGTACTCTTTCGGTAAACCCACTTATTTTGCGTGAACAACCCCTTGGGGTTAACAGGTAATAGTAATTGTGATCTAAAGATGCAATAAGTAACGAATTTGTCACAAATTGTTCTGAACGCTGCTTTTGTGCTGCATTTTGGCACACTTTTTGTGTTAATCTGGCCGTTCATCAGTTTTGCGGGGGGAATTGTCAACTTTGGTTGACGTTTCACGGGAAACATTTATGTAAATTCGTTGCCAATTGGCCATTTACGCTTTAGGATTGTGGCTATCATTGATTGTTTTTGTCGGAGTAAGCATGCGTATTCCTGGTAAGGCAACGGCCGTTTCCACCCAACAATATTTCCAGCAGCACCCTGGGATGAGCACAGCCGCCGTGCCGGGACTGGGCTGGCAAATTAGCCAGGCGGGTTTTGGCAGCTACCGCATTGCGGCTGGGCAAAAACATCACGAGCAGGCGCTGCGGCAGGCGCTGCAAAGCGGCATCAACCTCATTGACACCAGCAGCAATTACGGCGATGGCGATTCTGAACGGCTGGTTGGCCGGATGCTGGCGGAGTTGATAGATGCGGATGAGTTGAAGCGGGAACAGGTGGTGGTTGTCTCCAAAGTAGGTTATTTGCAGGGGTTTAACTACGCTTTGGCCCAGCAGCGTAAGCAGGCAGGACGGCCGTTTCCCAACCTGGTAAAGTACGCCGACGGCCTGGATCACTGCATCCACCCCGATTTTCTGGATGATCAGCTCACCCGCAGCCTGGAGCGCCTGAATTTAGAAACGCTGGACGTTTATCTGCTACACAATCCGGAATATTACCTGAGCTGGGCACAACGCCGCCCCATTCCTCTGGACGAAGCCCGCCAGACGTACTACCAGCGCATTCGATTAGCATTTGATTTTTTGGAGCAGGCAGTGGCAGACGGCCGTATCCAAAGTTACGGCATCAGCTCCAACACCTTCCCCGACCCGGCCCGCAGCTACACCTCTACAGACCTCAGCCAGGTCTGGCAGATTGCCCAGGAGATTAGCGCCAACCACCATTTCCGCTGGGTACAGTTGCCCATGAACTTGCTGGAAACTGGCGCAGCCACCGAAGCCAGCCAGCCAGACGGCCAAACCGTCCTCCAGTTTGCCGAGGCGCACGATTTAGCCGTGCTGGTGAACCGCCCACTCAATGCCATCGTGCAGGAAAGCCTGACCCGCCTAGCAGACGTGCTGCCACCCAGCTACCCGGCCACACCAGAGGAGGTGTCTACCGCGGTTGACAGTTGTGTGCAGTTGGAAACCCAGTTTGCCACGGAGCATTTACCTATCCTCAACCTTGACAACGAGACCCAGCAGCAGCTACTCGATTATCTCGCGGTGGGGCGCATGTTGGAGGGGAATTGGGGTGGTTTTGGCACTTTCCAGAACTGGCAAGATGTGCGTGCCCGGTTCATTCTCCCCCGCTCGCAAACGGCCGTAGAATTCCTCTCCAACCGCCCAAATTTGCCCGCTGAGACCGCTTTGTGGCTCGATGAGTATGTGGAAGCCGCCAATATCACCTTGGCGGCAATAAGCGCGTTTTATCAGGAGCAGGCAGCCAAACGAACCAAACGCATTCAGGAAACGGCCGCTGCCGCCGACCCTGACTGGCAAGCCAAAACGTTGAGCCAAACGGCCGTACGCGCCCTGCGCAGCACCGCCGGCATCACATCCGTCCTCGTGGGTATGCGCCAACAACCCTACGTCCTGGATGTGCTGGCCGACCTCGCCCTGCCTGTCCCCCTGCAAAATCGCGCCGCTTCCTGGCAGAAAATGAAGGGAGACAGTGAAAAGTGAAAAGTTGAAACCAGACCTGGCACTTGCACACTTGCAAACTTGCGAACTCGCCCACTTCACCCCAAAATTGTGACCTGACACGCCAAACCGTGTCCAAAAATTAGTAACCGATTTCAAGGAGCAAAACAATGGATGAATTAGTAAAAATGGTAGCCGAACGAACAGGTTTACCAGAGGCGCAAGCCCAAAAAGCAGCCGAAGCTGTTCTCGATTTTCTCAAGGAAAAATTGCCAGCACCTCTGGCTGGCCAGCTTGACAATCTTTTAGAAAACCCGGGGCTGACTGATCAGGCATCGAACCTGTTGGGTGGATTGTTTGGGAAGAAGTAGTTGAGTGAAAAGTAATAAGTGAAAAGTGAAAAGCAATAAGTTTGCCCACTTTTCACTTATCACTTCTCACTGTAGTCAGGCAAAATCTCCTGATAAACATACCAGCTCCCCAGCCGTTGCGCTTGCCCTTTGGGTGCCCGATCGTAGTAGATGTCGAAGAGACGGCCGTTCCCCACCTGCACCCGAAAATAATATCGCCCCACACCCCACGAACCCCGCTTTTCTGCCTTTTTTAGATTCTCTGGCCGCATATTGTTGGCCATTCGTCCGCGACGGCCGTAATCCCGCCACTCCTGCAAATTAGCCACAATCTCAAACGGTTCCTCTCGCCAAATAAAGCGAGCCGGGCAGGGCGGCTGCTTGGCGAACAGCGGTTCTTTGGCAAATTCCACCGTGATCGGGTCTCCGATAAAGCGTGTCGGGGGCATCAGGGTGTCCAGCTCAACGAATCGGAGGCCGCTTGTTCCAGCAGAAGCCGCACATCGCTGCCATCTGGCTGCATCACAAAAATGCCAGACCGACTGCTAAAAGCGATCGTACGGCCGTCTGGCGACAACGTCCCGTACTGACCTACGCTCGCCTCCGAAATCAATGATTCTGGCTCACCACCGTTCACCGGAATGCGCCACCACGTAGACGGCAAATCATGTGCCAAGGCCACTTCAATTCCCAACAGCTGCTCCCACCAACTGGCAGAACTGGTCTGTTGTGCCACGGCCGAAAAGTACAGCCACGCCCCATCTGCGGAGAAAAAAGGGCTGTCCAGCGTTACAAACCGATTGCGCGGCACCAAAACCGTGGGATTGCGGCCATCAGCATCCGCCACCACCAGTTCAGCCGCCAAAGAATCCCGATCAATGTTGACGTAGGTGAGGAAACGGCCGTCTGGCGACACTCTCGGCCAGATGCCATTTTCAGCCAGCACCTCTGTTGTGCCCGTGGCCAGTTCAAATCGCTCCAAATGGGTGGCAAAGGTGAACGTAATCTCGTCCAGCGGCGTTACGTGCGTGTAATAAAGCCATGCCCCATCTGGCGACCAGGCGGGATTAAAAAACACCTCCTGGTCTGCTGTGCGCTCAATCAAGGGTCGTGGCTCGGAACGGCCGTCTGCCAACAACAAATAAAGGCTGCTGTAACCAAACTGAATCTCGTTTTCACCGGGGGAGGGCGCGTAGGTCAGGGCAATCTGGCTGCCATCAGGGGAGGCAGCCATGTGGCTAATCCAGGCGTTCACCGGCACCTCGAACAGCGGTTCCACGCTGTCGGCAGCCACATCGTAGCGCATCAGCGCCTGGCGATGCGGTTCCTGCAAGATGAAGTAGATGGTGCCACCTGCAAATTCAGTTTCGGTGGGAACGGCCGTTTCCACCCCACCGCCACACGCCATCAACAGACCAACTAACCACAGCCAAAGCAAAATTTGTCGCCTTTTCATGGGGCAATTGTACCTACTTTTGCCAACAAGACCGGACAGGTCTTGCAAAAATAGAAGCTTTCACCTGAGGAGACCTATCAGGTCTAAAGATCGAGGGGAAGCTGGAAATTCGGCCGTTTCCCATCCAGCAGCACGTACGGAGCCAGCCGCTTGGTAGCAATGCCCAACTGCCGCAAATGGTTCAGCTCGCGCAGTTGCCCCCGTCGCCGGGCATTGAGGATGGTGTGGCTGTGTTTGGGGCCAATGCCGGGCACGCGCAGCAGCTCGTCCCGATGCGCCCGGTTTAACTCTACCGGATTATGGCTCAAATTGTCTTTTGCCCAGGCCAGCTTGGGGTCAATGTCTAGCGGCAGATTGCCCTGCTGATCAAAGGGCATCTCCTCCAGACCAAAATCATAGTCGCGGAACAAAAATGAGGTTTGGTAAAGGCGCACTTTGCGCATGGGGTTCTCGGCCGGGTGATTTTCCAGCGGCGTGTCGGGGATGGGGCTAAATGCAGAGAAATAAGCTCGCTGAATGTGCAATTGCTTGGTAAAATACTCTGTCGTAGACAGAATTTCTACGTCTGTTTCGCCCACAGCGCCCACCACAAACTGGGTTACAGTGGAGGGCCAACGGCCGTTCCAGCCCAGATGCGCCGGTTCTTCCTGCCGAATTTGCTCGATGATCTGCAACGGCCGTACCAATTCCTCAAAAAACACCTTCTTGGGAGCCAGCAACGCCAGCCGCTTGTCGTTGGGCGCTTCCAGGTTCACAGATAGCCGGTCAGCCAGCGTCATGGCGTGGCGCAGCTGGTCTTTTTCCACACCAGGCATCACTTTTAAGTGAATATAGCCCTTGAATTGATGCTTTTGGCGCAGGATTTCGGCCGTTTCCAAAATCTTGTCCTGCGTGGCTACGCTCCCCTTGATGATTCCCGAACTCAAAAACAAGCCCTCTACCAGCCCAGCCCGGTACATCTGCATAAACGCTTTAGCCAGCTCCTCTGGCTGAAAGGTGTGTCGCTTGTAATTGCGTCCAGCGCGGAAGGGGCAGTAGTAGCAGTTGCGTTCACACGCCGTAGTGAGCAATGTTTTTAGCTGAGGCATCGTCTTGCCACCCGGCATTACCGCGTGCGAAATGCCTAACGCAGCTTGCTTGGCGGCCGTGTGGCGCGGTTGAGCTGTCGAACTTCGTGGTGCTACCACTTGTCCGCAGGGTGCCACCTCTGGTGCCGGGTTCAGGTTCGTCTCCTCTGCCGGTTCCAGATGCATATTCACGGCAATCTCTTGCAGCTTCACAAAGGCGTCTGTCATGCACCAATTATAGAACATTCGTTCGCCACCCACAAGCGGCAATTTATATGTGAAAAACCAAATGAATTCTGGGAAAAAGCGTTACTTTTGGCGTGATTCTGCCACTTGTGGATGTGAAGAAGCCGTTGATTTTGGTGTCATTTTCATGAATCTGGCATCAGAATTGTAAATAACGATACATAGCCGCCACGGCAATCTGGTTAAATTGCAAATAAGATTTTGCACCGGAGCCAAGGGGGGCTTTCCGGTTAAGGTAAAGGTAAATTAAGAATGATGGGTATTCAACGTAACACAAACGGCCGTCGGCAGGCCATGCCACGTCTACAAACGGGGCCGTCGGCTAACAAATTTGCAAATAAATTATTGGAAGCGAAAACACAGCTGATTACGGCCGTACTTTCTGGCAAAAGCAGCTATGTGCAGGGGGACGATACGCCGCTGCGCTATCGTCTGCTCACAGATACGGCCCTCCGTCTGGCCGATCTGGGCCAAACGGCCGCTTATTTTGACCTGACAGACCTGGATTACCAGTTTGATGCAGCCAAGTGGATGCACAACAGCCTGCGATTGTTGGCGATCCAGCTCAATGTGTCCCTGCCAGAAAACGACTGGTGGGTCACGCACAGTGAAGCTGACCCAATTGCTGCATTTGTGCAATTTCTGGGTGAAAAGGTGCTGCCACAGGCCCAAAAGCCAATATTGCTCTCGTTTGATCAGGCAGATCAACTGCTGAAGGTACCGCTGGCGGCCGATTTTTGGCGATTGCTGACCCAAATTGAAGCGGCTCGGATGCAGCAGCCTGCGTTTATGAATTTGACAATTGTGCTATGGGGGAGTGCTTCTTGGGAGATGCTGGCTGGCAACGGCCGTTTCCCCACCGCTGCCCTCAATCCGATTATTCTTTAATCTTACGCCACCGAGAAATAGATTTAGCGGTTAGTGACTAGTACTAACCACTAACTGCTAACCGCCAATAAATAATTATTTACGAGTAACTCATAATTTATTCAGATCGCTTCTCGACTGCTGCTATAAAAAGAACACAATTTTTATGAGATGGGGTGCGACAAACGTGTGTTGCCCCGCTTGAGTTTTGCGAAGGACGGCCGTCCCGCTACAGATGTTTGATTTACGGCCGTTGGGTACACCAGCGTCACACCATTTTGCCCCAAAGTGTGAATTCGCTCAAGTTCCATCAGGCGCTGCATATCTGCTTCTGAGAATTGGCTCACAACCTGCTGCAACCGGGCCAGCGAACGCGCTTCATTTTCTGTTTGCACCGCGCGCTCCTGGGCCGCTTCCAACGCCGCTTTTACATGCCGGGGCATGTCTATGGCCCCAATCATGATGCGCGAGAAGGAAAACCCGGCTTCTGCCAGACGTGCAGTGAGCTGCTGCTTCACGGCACGCTCCAGCCGCCGCGTCGCCCCTGGCTCGCAAACCTGATCCACGGTCATTTCACCCAGTACGTGGCGCAAGCAGTTATCCAAATGTTTACTCACAATGCTGTTGGCCTTCTTGGGCAAGTTGCGGGCCAGCTTGGGCCGCGCCGATGCTTTTATCTGGAAAGGATCGATATCAAAATTGACGCTCCACTCAACGTCCAGGGCAATGCCGCCGCTGGTTTGCACCGCCAGGCAACGGCCGTTTGCCGAGCCAGAACTGGTGGGAATTGTGTGTGAAAACTGCTCCGTGAACGGATTTATCGTATGACGTCCACCGGGAACAAATCGGGCAAACGATTGACGCCGCTTGTGAAACAGCACCCCCACTTCCATCTCTGGAATTTGCACAAACCCATACCGGTTATAAGCCCATACTGCCAGCAGCGTGATGAGCGAAACGGCCGTTCCCCACAGCAGTGCGCCACCCCAGGCAAACGCTGCCCCAAACATAGAAACTGTCAATACCACAAATAATTTAAACATGATACCACTCCATTTAACTTTATTAGTGTAATTACCACACTTATTATCAGCAGTATAGTGTTGTTTCTACACTTTGTCAACCCCTCTTGCCAATCTGCTTTTTGCCACCCTATAATCTTCATGAAATTTGTATCAATCGATCATTCACATTAAGGAGTTGCACATGCTGAAAAATGGAACTTTCACTGAAGGCTGGATGGACATGCCGCCGTATGGCAATCTGATCAACCAGCAGCCAAATGGTTGGATACTCCGCTGGATTGAACCAGGCAGTTCGCTATTTGGGGCAGGGGACCAAGCCGCAGGTGTGCCGGAATGTGTCCACAAACTGGCTAAGCAGCTCCCGGCAAATGAGCAGTTGGGCGCAAAAGATGCCTTGATTCTGGCTGGAGACACCACCTACAAGATATTTCATGCGGGCAGCCCTTTTGGCGCAGAGCTAAAGCAGGTGGTGACCGGACTAAAACCGGGCAGCAAGGCCACGCTCTTAGTGCCCATTTTGGCGGTGCTGCACAATGAATCGGACCCGTATGGCGCTGAATCTGGCGTGTGGATTAACGGGCAGGGGGAGTGGGTCAATGGCGGGCAAATGGGCAACCGCAAATGGCACTACCACGAACAGATGTTTACGGTGCCCAACAACGGCACGGCCATCATTGAAATTCGGGTCAAAAGCAAGTGGGCGCGGCCAAAAGACTTTTTTATTGACGGCATCACGCTCCAAGCAGAGGCAGACGGACCAAAACCGGTTATTTTGCCAGACCCCATCATGATTCCGGATCGGGACAAAGAAACGGCCGTTCCCACCACCACCCCCTCCAAAACAGTCAAAGTACAGCTACCCAAAGGCATGAAGCTGGTAACGGCCGTTTCCGATGATCCAAATACTGTGGTAATTGTCTTGCCAAAAGGAGTCGTCGTCCAAAAAATCTAACGGCGACCAACGTTTACTCCGAGATACAGAAGTACCAGTGCGCCTGTTTTTGGGCGACATAGCGCCACCGCCCCAGAAAATCACCTTGCTGGGGTGGATTGTTGTCACTGCGGAAGTAGTACCCTGAAAAATTGCGCGGCGCGTTTCGCTCCGTGGGGAAGAAAATGGCGACCGTTTCTTCACTGGTTTCTACCCAGATACGGCCGTTTGCCGGGGAAAGATACCGATACGCTTCTGGCAACAGAACGGTGCCGCTCTCGCCAATCGTTAGCTCACCATTTTCCACCATGTGCACCACTATTTCATAATGCCCCTGCCGCCAGCGAAAGCGGGCCGACTCCCACACCGTGTCAAACGGCACTCCCTGCACAATGATCAGCGTGCCGATGTTAATTACCAGCGGCAGTGCGGCCCACTTCATGCCCTGCTCGGCCCGAAACGGCAGGTAAAACAGTGAGGCTAAAATGAGCGCCACCAACACAAACTTCATCCCTTGCGCCAGCGGCAACGCCCAATAACTGCCCTGACCAGAGTGTGCTGCCTGCAAAACGGCCGTTAACCCAATCAGCACCACGCCAAACCAGGTAGAAAACAGCCCCAGCGAAGGGAAGTCGGGTTGGTACAAATCATCAGAACTGAGCGACTGATCCATCTTCTCCTCCAGAACAGTAAAAAGTGATAAGTGAAAAGAGGTCGTTCTTTTCACTTATCTAGCCACATATCATTTTGCTGGTTCGCCAGGGGCTGAAGCCCTCCGGCTACTTGTGAAAGCCTCTTCGAGGCTCAGTTTCAGCCCTAAAAGGGCTTCCATATGCTAGCCCAGTCCGTTTACGGCTGGGCGGATCTTTTCACCGCTACTGCTCCCGCACAACCGCCATCTGCGGCGGCAGGGCAAAGATGATGAAGTAGGTGCCGATAAAAACGGCCGTTAACAGCACAGTTACTACGGCCGTTTCCAAAAACTGGCTCCGCACCAGCAAATGATCCGCCAAATCGCGCAGCAAAATGGTGGGATTCAAAACCAGGTCCCAACTGTTCCAGCGCAAAAAACGGCCGATGTACACACCAAAACTACTCAAGGCCAGCACCACCAGCACAAACAGCCAGCCCGCCACGCGATTCCACGTTCTGGCAACCAGATCGTGCAGCCAAAACAGCGAAGCAAAGCCCACAAACAGCCCTGCCAGGGCATACGTCAGCAGCATGATCAGGTCATACCAGATCGGCACGCGGCCAATCTGCCCCAAATGCAGCAAATCGGTGAGCAGGTAAGGGGCGTTGGGAAAAAAGAGCAGCCACAGCCCGCCCCAAAGCCATCGCCCCCAACGGCTGGCACCCTTGCGCCGCGCCAGCAAGGCAAACAGCACGGGCAGCCAGGCCAAAAACAGGTTCCATTGCAAAAAGATAAAGCCGAGGCTGCCGGTGTAAACAAAACGAACCAGCCAGATCGCCACCGCCAAACTGGAAGTAAAGAGCAGGGCGGCCAGCAGCAAAAGCGTGTGTTTGGTTGGTGATTGGGTCATATTGTCTCCGTGAAATTAAAAAACCTCCGGGAGGTTTTCTTGAAAACTGTGATTGGAGACTTTTGAAGTTTTGTACCGAGCAGCAACGATTAACAAAGAGAAAAACTTCAAAAGCCTAAGGCTCACGTCTCTAGTTAGAACTGAGAAACCAGGGAACGGCCGTTTCATCCGTGCGCAAAAAGTAGTAGAGCAATCCGGCCACTTTGGCCTGCCCCGATGGGGACGTGTGCGTGCCGTCGTAGGCAAAATCGGACTGTTCCCAGACAAATCCGTGTCCTTCATCGGCCAAACCATCGGCCCAGAGGTATGGTCCCCAGCTCAACCATGGTGCAGTCACTGAACCGTTGTTCGAATCAAAATTCAACCCCGCATCTCCTTCAATCTGGTCCTCGATCAGCCATTTCACGGCAAAGGCCGATTGATAAGCATACGGCTCTGGGTTCAAATCCACGGTGGCGTAGCCGCCGTAGGTGCGGCTGGAAAGATAGATAATTTTGAGATTAGGAAACCGCTCATACAGCAGCGTCACAATCTTGCGCAGATCGCTTTTCAACATTAGCGCATCGATTGGGAAAGGGGCGTTGGCGTACGCGCGGGCTTCCTTCAACCACACCACCTGCACCTGGGCCGCGCTCAGCCCCGCATCAGCGATCTTTCCATCGAGAATTGGCCAAAAATCATCATCGGGATTAGCCACAAATTGGGACGCCTTGCTGTGCTGGGCACCATCAACCAGCACCACGGCCGGGTTCAAGTGCGGGATTTCATCTGCCTGTTCCAGGAAGGTCTCAAACTCTATCGAGGTGTTGGACATGCCCACAGCTACAAAGCCGATCTTGCCGTTTTGTTCATCCACGGTGCCATCGCTGGCCAACGGCCGTATCGTTTTGGCAATGGCCACCCCAGCTGCCTCATGGTCAGACGGCCGTTCGTTGCTGCCACCCGGGTACAAACCACCTTGCGCGCCGTGGTAGCTGCCGCTGCCTAACTCCGTCAGCGGGGTAAATCCGACGGTGGATTGTCCCATGCGAACCGGCGTCAAATGCCGATAAACCAGCCATCCCGCCACCGCCAGCAGCAGCATGAACAGGATGAGCCATGGGAACTGTTTTTTGAACGGCCGTTGATACGGCCGTTTTTTCATTTTTGTTGGTTTCGATGCTAATTCCACTTCTAATTTCTCCTAAATAAACCTCCGGGAGGTTCATCAAATGGCTTCAATCACGTGCCAAACCTCCCGGAGGTTGCAATTACGATTCGGCTAAAAAGCCCAACGCCACCCACGCATGCCAGCGGGACACATTAAACAACGTCCAGCGCTGCCAGACCGTGTCCGCCACCAACGAGTCGTAGCGATACGTCAGCTCAGTGAGCAAAATTTCGTGCGGCGTGGCGTAACAATCCACCTCGTCAGACATCCAACTGCGGGTGCAGAGCGGTTTGAGCTGCGTTTCTCCATCGCCGACGGTAAGCGCCAGCCCGCGCACCAGCGCTGGCACGGCATCGTGAGACAGGCTGGCCAGATAAGCGGCATCCACATCACCCGTTTGCTCGTAGCGGGCCAGGTTTTGTTGGGCAATAAACGCATCCGGGTTAATGAGGTTGAGTGTGGCCACAAAGCCCATCACCGCCAGCAAAGCACCAATAGCAAACCGGTCCGGGCGCAGCCAGAGCGTGAGCAAAAACCAGGCCAGCGTCGCGCCCAGCCAGGCCATGCACACGTACACAATCAGGCGCAGCTCGGTGTAGCCAAAAGCGGCTTCGTACAGGGCCATTCGCCGCCACGCTGACACCAGCATCACCAGCACCAGCCCAATCAACACGGTGCCCAGGCCGTTGAACAGGCGAATCTGCCCCTTGTTTTCGCGGCGCGAGAGCCAGTTCAGCCCCAGCACCAGCAGCATGGTCAAAATGGCAACGGTGAGCAGCTCAAAAAAGCCGCGTCGGGCGTAATCGGCAAAGGTGTAGCCCGCTTCAGTGACGTTGGCCGCGCCGCCAAACAGGTAGGTGAACTGGATGCCCACGAAGGCGGCAAAGAGCATGTTTACCAACACCAAAATGGTGCTGGTTTCAATAAATCCAATGGAAAAATGGTTGGGCAGGGTCGCCAGACCGCGCTCCAGGTCACTTTGTTCCTCATCATCAGCGCGACGGGTGAGCGCCAGCGCCAATCCGCCTGCAAACAGCACGCTCATCAGCAGAATGAGGATGCCGCGCCAAATCCATTCGCCCAGATGGTTAAAAATGTCCAGCGAGAACAGTTGATCTACGTAATCGGCAAAAATGAGGTCGGCGGAGCTGAGCAGCATGGTGAAAACGAGCAAAACGGGCAGGGCTAACAGCAATCCACGCAGCAGGGGGAGCAGGCGAGTACGGCCGTTTCCATCCTTCCTCATCTCCTGCACCGTGGGCCGAATCACGGGAGCCGACAGTGCCAAACTGCGGCCAAAGACCCGCAGCGGCAGCAGGATGTAGCCCACTAAATTGAGATTGGCCACCCGCCCGGCGGCGTAAAAAAAGGCAAGATAGGCCAGCAGGCAAAGCACCGCCAGTACGTTGAGCGTGGTCAGGGTGCTGTTAGTGCGCAGCGCGGCCATGCTGGCAAAAAAGAACAAGGGCAGCAGCAGCCACAGGTTTTGCTTGGTGGGGGAGATAGTTTCGGTACGGCCGTTCCACCACAGCCCACCAACCACCAGCGCCACAAACAGCAGCAGCGAAATGCCCAGCGGTTTGCCGTAAAACAGCCAGTCAGCCAGGATGCCCAGGAAAACGGCCGTTTGCACCAGGCGCAATGGCGCACGCAGCGGCAACGGTTCGGGAGATTCAGGTTGAATCGGTTTCGCAATGAGTTCGTCGTGTGTGGTTTCCATGTTTGCTCCTGTATAAAACCTCCCGCAGGCTTCATACAAATACAGTGTTCCAAAACAAACCTGCGGGAGGTTGTGCGATGAAGTTATTTCCGTCTTGCGCAAAAGTAGAAAACAGTCGCCGCCCCCAGCATATCCATCGTCAGGTCCAAAACTTCATCAAACGCGGGGATGATGTGCTTGAAGGAGGCAATTTGCAGAAATTCCTGGACAAAACCGAACAGCAGCATCAGGCCAAAGTACAGCCAAAAGCGCTGCCGCAGGCTGGGAAACAGCCACAAAACGCCGCCCCCCATCAGCGCAAAAACGGCAAAATGGCCGATGATATGCGAAAGTTGGGTGCCAAAAATAAAGTTGGCAAAGGTCTCGAATCCAGGTGAAACGGTGGCCAGCCAGCCAAACGGAAACAGGGCAGTGGCAATGAATAAAATGAGGGCGAGGATGAGATACGGCCGTTCCGCCCCCATCGTCTTGTTTTGTCGTTTATCGAGTTGCATAATTGTGGCTCCAATAAAAATTAAAGAATCTGCGTTCATCTGCGAATTTCTATTCATGGTAAACTTTGAGGCAGGCCGCCAACAACGCTTCAATTGCCGATCAAAATGCACTCAAGTGCTTGACCGCGTTCAGCCAAATGAGGAATGTTACGGGCATGTTGAACTTACTCATCGTTGAAGACAATGAAAAATTGCGACCAGCCCTGAAGGCTGGTTTGGAAGATTTAGGCTCGGTGCAGGTGATTCACGATTGCCCGACGGGCGAAGAGGCGCTGGAGTTTTGCCTGGGGCAGACGCCACACGTTATTTTGATGGATGTACAGCTGGCGGGGGTGATGAATGGCATCGAAACGGCCGTTGCCATCCGCCGCGAATTTCCCCGACTCCCCGTGGTGTTTTACTCCATCCAGGACGACGACGACTATTACCGGGCATTCCGCCGCAGCGGCATCCTCAGCCATTACGCCTATGTGCGCAAATCCAACTACCTCCTGCCCACGATGATTGTGCCGCTGTTGGAAGATGCCGTGAACGGCCGTTCCTTCATTGACCCCGACATCGAATCCCGCGTGCAGGAAGTGCGCCGCAAAGATGAAAACGCCCCGATGGACATCCTGGAACCGAACGAGCAGGCCGTGGCCCGCATGGTGGCCCAGGGCATGAGCAACGAACAAATCGCCGCCCGCATGGGCTTCCGCGACAAGCGCACCATCAGCCGCATCAACGGCCAAATCTACACCGCCTGGGGCCTCAACGACACCACCACCGACGAAAAAGTCGCCCGCACCCGCGTCGCCATCATCCTCAACGCCGGGCAATTCATCCACTGGAACGAAGAAGGTCTGCCCCACATCATGAACGACCACGGCGAATGGACGCCCTGGGAATGACCCGTCATCGGTAAGCCGTAAACGGTAATCGGTAAAAAAGAGAACCGATTACCGCTTACCGACCACCGATTACCGAAAATGAGCGATATCCTCCTCCTCGACTGGGCCATCATGGCCGTAAGCCTCTTCAACACCATCCTGCTCACCTGGCTGGGGCTAACGGTCGTCTTCAATTCGGAGCGTCGGGATTGGGGGGTGTGGATTGCCACGATTGGCTTGCTGCTGGGCGCACTTTTCTTCGTCAGCCACACCGCCATCGTGGGGCTGGGGCTCACCAATCTAACCTGGCGCAACATGATTTTCTGGTGGACGGCCGGGCTCATTCCCGCCATCATGCTGCCTTATGCCTGGTTTATCATCATGCTGTGGTACGCAGGTTACTGGAATGTGCCCCACAACCAGCTTCGTCGGCGGCAAAAATGGTGGTTGCGGCTTACTACAGGCATGATGCTGTTTGGCTTGCTGGCTTTGTTCGCGGGTGTGCTGCTGCTGGCCATTCCCTCACGCGCGTTAAATCCGCTGCGTGGCTTCATTCGGTATTCCATCGCGGGCATCCCGCTGCTGGCTGTTGGCTATTCGGTTTATGTGCTGCTTTGCATTGGCTTGGCTTTAGATGCGCTCCGTCAACCGGCCGTTTCGCGGCGTGTCATGGGGCTGGTGGCTCGCCGCCGCGCCCAGCCGTGGCTCTCATCTGCTTCGCTGGCGCTCATGGTGGTCTCGCTGCTGGTCACAGGCGTCATGCTTTGGATTGTGCAGGATGCCCGCCAACGTACTTTTTTGGAGATTTACCTGGAGGCGCAGTTAACCATCGCCATTTTAGATTTGCTCATTGCCAGCATTATTGCCGTGGTAATCGTGTTGTTGGGTCGGGCGGTTGTCTCTTATGAGGTGTTTACGGGCAAAACGCTGCCGCGCGGTGGGTTGCGGCGGCAGTGGCGGCAAGCAGTGGGTCTGGCGGCCGGGTACAGCATCGCCATTGGGGGCACGATTGCCATTCAGCTACGGCCGTTATACTCCCTTCTCCTCACGGCCATGCTCATGACCTTCTTTTTTGCGATGGTGAGCTGGCGCACGTTTGCGGAACGAGAACGGTACATTGCCCATTTACGGCCGTTTGTCGCCAGCAACCGGCTGGTCGAGCAGCTCATCGCCCAAACCGACCCGCAAGAAGTGGATTTCATCACCCCGTTTTACGCCCTCTGCGCCGATGTGCTGGATGCCCGCGTTGCCTACCTGGCGGCGTTAGGCCCGATGGCTCCACTGGTCGGATCACCCATCAGCTATCCCGCTTCGGCCCCGCCGTTGCCCTCTTTGGCCCACATCGCCGACCGCTTCAGTGGTGCCGAAAACGAAATGTTTTCGCTGGATGCCGACGAGTTTGGCGCGGCCATCTGGGCCATCCCCCTCTGGAGCGAGCGCGGGCTGTCTGGTGTGCTGCTACTCGGCGAAAAAAGCGACAGTGGTCTGTACACGCAGGAGGAAATTGAGATTGCCCGCGTCATCAGCGAGCGGCTCATTGACACCCATGCCAGCGCTGAAATGTCACGCCGCCTGATGGAAATTCAGCGGCAGCGACTGGCCCAAACCCAAATTATTGACCAAAAGACCCGCCGCGTGCTGCACGACGATATCTTGCCAGACATTCAGGCCGCGCTCATCGCTCTCAGTAGCGCCACGACCAATGGGCAGGCGGAAAATGAAAAGACACAGCGCGCCCTAAAATTGATGACCGACGCGCACAAGCAAATTTCTGACTTGCTGCACGACATGCCCACCACAAGCGCCCCAGAAGTTGCCCGACTGGGATTCATCACCGCGTTTCAGCGCATTGTGGAGAATGATTTTTCTACGGTTTTTGATGAAATCAGGTGGCAAATTACCCCAGAAGCGGAAGCAGCGGCCAAAACGCTGCCCACACTGACGGCCGAAGTTGTGTTTTATGCCGCCAGAGAGGTGGTACGCAATGCGGCCAAACATGGGCGGGGCGGCCAAGCGGAACGGCCGTTAACCCTCACCATCGCCATGCAGCACACGGATGAACTCACCATCATCATCACCGACGATGGTGTGGGGTTGGGCAACACCAACACGTCTGGTTCTGGCCAGGGGCTGGCGTTACACAGCACGATGATGGCTGTGGTTGGCGGAGAAGTGGTGGTGGATACGGCCGTTCACCAATTTACCCGCGTCACTTTGAACGTACCGGTTAATCCTGCGCCCGCCTTCGCCAGTAACGCATAATCCCGTCCACGCTCATGTACAGCGGATTGGCGGCTGCGTAATGGGCAATTGCGGCTTCGTCCAATCCCGCTGCTCTGGCCCGTTCGGCAAACCAATGTTCGTAGGCAGTCAAAATGTCATCTCGCTCCAGCCCAGCCTGCATTTGCGTTTGGATGAATACGGCCGTTTCTCGCACCAATGCTTTTACAGCAGAAAGATGCCCTTGCACGTCCGCTACCAATCCAAAATGCGTGGGATAAATTTGCCGGAACTTTTGGGCTAACAGACGATCTAGCGTGGCTTCCCACACCTCTAAATCAAATTCAGGCGGTGGTGCGGGAATATCGGGCAGGCCAAAACCAGGCAACTGAACGGCCGCTGCATCCCCTGTAAATGCCACATCGCCAATGACGTATACGTGATGGTGTCGGGCATGGCCTGGCGTTTCCAAAGCTGTAATTTTTAAACCCGCAATCTCTAAAATGTCATTGTCGAACAGTTCGGTGACTCTGTCGGCAGGTGCAGGCAGCATTTCCCCCCAAAGCAGATCCATTTTGTCACCGTAAATGCGCTGGGCGCTAGCCATTAACTTTTCTGGGGAGATGAGATGACGAGCGCCAAAGCTGTGTACGTAAACCTGCGCACCTTGCTGTGCCCACCAGCCTGCCGCGCCCGCATGGTCGAGGTGAATGTGTGTTACCAGCACATGCTTAATTTGCTCGGGCTCAAAGCCAAGTTTGCGAATTTGGCTTAAAAGCGTCGTAAGTGTGGAGCCAGGGCCAGTTTCAATCAAAATTGGCCCTTCTGGCCCAACGACCAGGTAAGCGGCCGTTACTTCGGGATTTCCCTGAAAATTCAGGTCTAGAATGTGAATATCTGGATTTGTAATCATTTAGCAATAATATCAGTTTATCCCTAGAATGGCGGATCATTTTTTCCGCTTGTATCTAAAAAAATACCCATCAGCTCAAATTGGCGCTTTCCATTACCTGCCACAGCTGGTAACGGCCGTTGCCGCGCCCGCGCCAGTAATGATCTCGTTCTGAATTTCGCAGGTACGATTTGGCTGCCAAACGGCCGTTGTCAAAAAAGCGCCGCGCCACCGACAGGCGCTGACCGTTCCCCGTTATCCCTTGCATAAACAGGTCTGTCAACGTCTGATTGATCCGCTTTTGGCGTCCTTTTGGCTGTTGCGCGTGTGGCCCAACGTAGCTGTTTGGTAATTGCCAGGCCACATAGCTTTTGCCCTGCGGCCCTTGCTGTCCGTTAAAATCCTTAAACTGAAATGTAGCTTGTCCTTGTTCCCAAGCGCGTGCTTGTAAATTGCCCGCCGTAGCTGCTGGGCCGATGGCAAACTGCGCCTGCCGCTTCACTTTCGCTTTGCGTTCATAGCGGCGCTGCGTGCGCGGTTTTACGTCTGTCAGGTGAGCGACTGTGGCGCGGGCAATTGGCTTTTTGCTCTGGGCTGCTTGGCTGCGGCTGCTGTGAAATGTTGCGTACAGATGCGCCCGCACCGTACCAATCTTTTGGCGCAAAACGGCTACCGGGATGGCCACGGGGCGCATCTTTAGCCGGGAAATCTCCAGGGCAAACGCTACTTTTGCCACAGAACGGAGCCAGATACGGCCGTTTTCACGCACCCAAAAAATAGATTCCCCCTGCGCTAGTAGATTGCGCAGCTGTCGTACGCCGCAAAAATTTAGTAATCCGCGTTTGCCGGTAAACAACTGCCGGGCATGATGTTCGTCTATCCAGCCACAGCCGGTGCTGTCTGTCGCTTGTAGCAACAGCCAGAGCCGCCCAGCGGCTACCTGCTCTTGCCGCAGCAGTCCAATCGCGATATCTGGGTACACTTTTACTGTTTCGGGCAGGGCGGGGGAATGAGAAACGGCCGTTTCTATTGAAACGGCCGTTGGGTCTGTTTGTTCGCGTTGAGGTGTTACCTGCTGGCGTAATGAGCGAGTAACTGCTGCACTTTCCCAACCCAAATGGGCAGGTAACTGGCTGATGGGAGTGGTTGTGGGGAACGGCCGTTGTGCAAGCTCCCTGACAGTAAACAAAGAAACCTGCTGTTTCTCTGCATTGGCATGAGATTCTTGCAGCTGGGCTCGCAAGAGCAGCAAACGCTGCTGCGCGGCCTGCAGCTCGCTCGAAATGGCGTGGCTCGGCTTGCCCACAAACGGCTCAACTTTGCGAGCAGAAGACAACCTTAACTACACCTGACAATATCTAATCAGCACATCTGATCCATTGACAGGCAGATAGCCCTATGCTATTCTTCTACCCAGCATTAGTGAGCTACCTGGGGACAAAAAATCCCCCTCCCCACTAAAGGGGCACTGTCTTAAAAGGTGTTGGCGGCACCAAAACAGTTTGAAATGGTAGCTTGCTTATACAAATCAAGGCCAGGCGCTAAGGCGCTTGGCCTTTTTTTATTTGTTCGAAAAGTTAAATGGCGGACGAACAAATTTCACAGATAATGCGCAGATGACGTGAAACGGCCGTTGCCAAAACACCCCAACTAGCAACAAAAACTCAATAGATCGCAATTTTCACCGAAGTAAGCGTCCACTTACGATCTTGCGCGCTTTTGATATACATAATCTGCAAGTGAGCCCAGTCTATCAGAATAAATAGACTATGTCAACTAATCTATATGCTATAGATTTGGAAATTATTTGGTTTATATGTCTAATCACCCCAAAATCTGGCCTTTTATCCCACTCTTGACAACCGAATCTTACTTATATACCATATTGTAATGAACGAAACGACTCCTTTTGCCCTTGATTTCAATCAATATTCTCCCGATTGGGATAGGTTGGGCGTTGTTGTTCCCCCGTTCACCATTGAAGCAGACCCCAGATTTATGTATTTATCCACAGAAACCAGGCGTGCACTGTCCAAAGTGAGCTACATGGTCGAAGCTGGGCAAGGGGCTTCCGTTATCGTTGGTGAAATTGGTACGGGTAAGACAACACTCGCTTCCTGGTTCCACAGTCGGTATGATCGTCGTCCAGATTTCACCGCTGCTAAAATTGACGAATCGCCTAAAAAGAGTGGGCTACTGCTCTTGCGCCGCATCGCCGCTGAGTTTGGCCTTCGTACCCGTCGGGCCACGGAAGATCAACTCAACGAATTTCGAGCCTTTTTGGTAGAGGAAAGTGAGCGCGGAGTTTTGCCGCTCATCATCATTGACGAAGCGCATGAGTTAAGCCCAGAACAGTTTGTTGAGTTGCGGCGTTTGCTAAATTTCCGCGATCCACGCGGAGGCAAAGCCTACCAGCTTGTTTTGCTGGGTCGACCTGAACTGGACATTAACCTGCGCGAATCACCTGACTTCAATGACAGGGTGGCTACACGCTCTTCGCTTGATCCGCTTACGCCGGATGATACAAAATCGCTGATTGAATATCGTTTATTGGCTGCTGGTCGGGATTCAAAGCAAAGTGTACTGTTTACAGATGATGCGATTTTGCCAATCTGGCGCGAGACACGCGGGTACCCACGAAGCATTTGCTTGCTATGTTTGCACCTTTGTCTGGAATTTTTAACACATGACAACTTGATCCAAATTGATGAAAAATTTGTCGCTGAGTTCCTGGAACAGCATGATGATTATCGTCGTGCACCAGGATAAACTGGGTTCATGAGCCAAAAAAAAGAAAAAATCGAAAAAGATGCCAAGCAACGGTCGAGCAGTACACTGGCTGCCTTGCTGAAAGAAAAGCCTAAAAGAGGACGGCCGTCTCACAATGTGAGTCGGCAAAACGTTTATGTTGCCCTGGCTAAATCCCAAAAAAAGCGGATGAGGCAGCTTGCTAATCTACTCTCGGATGAAATCGGCCGTGCTGATATACCCGATCTCTCTATCACTGTCCTGACAGCCCGCCTCGAGGCTCTTCGTCGCGCTGTTGCTGACCGTAATCGGGAAATGCCCGAAGGCATCACTGATCTAGAGTCTCTTTACTTGCTTTGGGATTTACCTTTGCCCACTGCTGACGAAAAAGAACCAAGCTGGACCTCGATCCGTGTTTCGCCACAACAAGTCATTGAATTAGGTCGGGCTCACGGTACACTAAATGCAGTGTTTGGGGCAAATCGTAGCGAAACGTTCAGTCTGGCCATGTCTTTACTTGAGCAGCTCATTGAAGATCATCCTCTCATTAAGCAGCATGACCTATTGGATGAAATGCGCAAGGAAATTTTGGAAATTTACGCCTAGCCTTGTATTGACCATTGGATCAGTCAATAAAGTGGATATAACTTAGCGTACAAATTCTCTGATAAAATGCCGATTGATCCAATGATGATGTATCCATTTGCAGACAATAGGTTTGCAAAATACGCAATTTATAGCAAAAAGATTCAAATTTGTACTTAAACAAAAGGTTTTGCAAAAATGCCTTTATATAATAAGAATGGGGATGTGGCCGACGGTGTTAGCAACTGGGCGGCAAAGCAGTAAAAAGGAAACCAAAGTGAAAATCACTGAGAAATTGCCTTGACATGCAAAACGGCCGTGGCTATAATCCCGACTCGTTGATGTGAGGCACACAGCCTCGGAAAAAAGACATCAAACAAAATTAAAAATTGTTCTTGACAGCGCAAAAAAGTTAAGATATACTTTGATGCTGTTGAGTACAACGGATGTCGTTGCGGAAGAGCAGACCATCCATCACAAGTTCACACCCAGCTTAAGAGCATAAGAGAAGTAGCAAAAATGAAGCGGCTCGCTCAGAGTCGTTTTTTGTTCTCTGTAAAATGGTTGTTCTTGTGGAATTTCAGAACCTTGACAATTGAAGAGTGATAAAAACAAGACAGTAAAGCTTGGGTTCTCGAGTCAAAACTAAAAGTAGTTCCGTGGTAATACCACGGATGCAAATTCTCTTTATGGAGAGTTTGATCCTGGCTCAGGATGAACGCTAGCGGTGTGCCTAATGCATGCAAGTCGAACGGGATCCTTTGGATTCGTCTGAAGGTGAGAGTGGCGAACGGGTGAGTAACACGTAGGTGACCTGCCCCGGAGAGGGGGACAACCACTGGAAACGGTGGCTAATACCCCAGATGTCTTTGCGCTTAGAAAGCAATGACTAAAGTTCCGGCGCTTCGGGAGGGGCCTGCGGCCCATCAGCTTGTTGGTAAGGTAATGGCTTACCAAGGCAAAGACGGGTAGGGGGCGTGAGAGCGTGACCCCCCACACTGGTACTGAGACACGGACCAGATACCTGCGGGTAGCAGCAGCAAGGAATATTGCCCAATGGACGAAAGTCTGAGGCAGCAACACCGCGTGGAGGATGAAGGCCTTCGGGTTGTAAACTCCTTTTCTGGGGGAAGAGAAAGGACGGTACCCCAGGAATAAGTCTCGGCTAACTACGTGCCAGCAGCCGCGGTAAAACGTAGGAGGCGAGCGTTATCCGGATTTACTGGGCGTAAAGCGCATGCAGGCGGTTTTTTAAGTCGGACGTGAAAGCTCCCGGCCCAACTGGGAGAGGCCGTTCGAAACTAGGAAACTTGAGGATGGTAGAGGAGAGTGGAATTCCCGGTGTAGTGGTGAAATGCGTAGATATCGGGAGGAACACCAGTGGCGAAGGCGGCTCTCTGGGCCATTCCTGACGCTCAGATGCGAAAGCTAGGGGAGAGAACGGGATTAGAAACCCCGGTATTCCTAGCCGTAAACGATGTCAACTAGGCGTAGGAGGTTATTGACCCCTTCTGTGCTGTAGCTAACGCATTAAGTTGACCGCCTGGGGACTACGGCCGCAAGGCTAAAACTCAAAGGAATTGACGGGGACCCGCACAAGCAGCGGAGCGTGTGGTTTAATTCGAGGCTACGCGAAGAACCTTACCAGGGCTTGACATATAGCTGGTAGTGAATCGAAAGAGGAACGACCCTTCGGGGAGGCTATACAGGTGCTGCATGGCTGTCGTCAGCTCGTGCCGTGAGGTGTTAGGTTAAGTCCTGTAACGAGCGCAACCCTCGTCGTTAGTTACATGTGTCTAACGAGACTGCCGGTGATAAGCCGGAGGAAGGTGGGGATGACGTCAAGTCAGCATGGCCTTTATGTCCTGGGCTACACACACGCTACAATGGCCAGTACAATGGGTTGCCAAGCCGCGAGGCGGAGCCAATCCCCCAAAGCTGGTCTCAGTTCGGATTGTAGGCTGCAACTCGCCTGCATGAAGTCGGAGTTGCTAGTAACCGCGCGTCAGCAACAGTGCGGTGAATACGTTCCCGGGTCTTGTACACACCGCCCGTCACGTCATGGAAGTTGGCAACGCCTGAAGTCGGTGGGCTAACCTTACGGAGGCAGCCGCCTAAGGCGGGGTCGGTAACTGGGACGAAGTCGTAACAAGGTAGCTGTAGCGGAAGCTGCGGCTGGATCACCTCCTTTTAAGGAGTAATTGTAAAGCCGAAAGGCTTTGCGCACTCCAGGTCAAATATCTTGGTTAACCAAGATATCCCAGACTTTCTGCTGTTTTTATCACTCTTCAGTTGTTAAGATTTGAGCTTTCACAGCTATGTTGTTTAATAATTAAGGGCCTGTAGCTCAGCTGGTTAGAGCGTTCCTCTGATAAGGGAGAGGTCGTTGGTTCGAGTCCAACCAGGCCCACCTTTTTAGGGGATGTAGCTCAGTTGGGAGAGCGCCGCCTTTGCACGGCGGAGGTCAGGAGTTCGAGCCTCCTCATCTCCATG
>JACKBQ010000004.1 GCA_020634455.1 Ardenticatenaceae bacterium
AGTAAAAAGTCTCTTATCACTTTTCACTTTTTATTTGCCCTCACCTCATGGCTTTCAATTGAAAATGGGTTCCCTTCCGGGTCGTGGCCGTCGCACACCCAAACACCAGGGGCTGCGGTACGCACCTCGCTGATGTTGACGCCTTTGGCCAGCAGTTCGGCCTGCGCCGCGTGAATATCGGCCACGCCAAACACAATTTTTGGCGTATCGGCCCCTAAGCGCCCCTGCCCGCCGCCATGCAGCGCCAAAATCACGCTGCCAGCGTCTAGCGTTACCCAAAACTGGTCTGCGTAGCTGTCTAACTCGGCTGGGTAGGTGACTGGCAACTCAAACATCTCGCGATAAAACTTCACCTGAGCGTCCATGTCTGCCACGTACAAAATGATTTCGATTAAGCCTGTTGTGTTCATTTGCGTACCTCCTTTGCTGGAAAACGGCCGTTCCGCATTATAACTACAGCCAATCTGTTGCCAACCCAACATCCAGCCTTTTACCAAACTCAATTTTGCTCAGGCAAAGATATCACCAGAAATCTTTGTGCCTGCGCGTGAAATTTTTTGCAATTGGCTACTTTGGTAAAAGCGTTCGTTTCATCTTGGCAGTTTGGCTGATTGCTATTATCATTTTTTGCTATGGAATTATCGAAGAATATGCGTACTTGGTGGCAGCGCGACAGGCTGCCATTGTTTCTTTTTTTGGTTGCCACCCTGGCAATGACTTACCCCATCGTGCTGCGGCTGGATGGCAGGTGGCTGGCCACTTTTGACACGGACACGTACGTAAAATTGTGGGATTTATGGTGGATGCGTCGTGTGTTGACCAGCGGCGAAACGGCGTATTTCACCCGTGAGTTGTTTTTTCCGGGTGGGTTAGACCTGTCATTTCACAGCATTAGCTGGACGGTGACCGGCTACGCGCTGCTGCTGGAGAGCTTTTTGCCCACGCTGGCGGCATATAATGTGACTATTTTAACGGCCGTTTTCCTCACGGGTTATGCGGCATACCTGCTGCTGTTGGATTTGCAGGCGACGCGGCTGGGGGCATGGCTGGCGGGGGCGGTGTACACCTTTGCCCCCTACCACCTTACCCACACAGGCGGCCACCCCGACCTTACCCACCTGGCCCCGATTCCAATTGCGGTACTCTTTTTTTTGCGGGCGTATCAACGACCGTTTTCCCCAAAAACATGGCGCTATGTGGTAGCAACGGCCGTTGCCATTGCCCTCGCTGCCTACACCAGCCTGTATATTTTTGACTTTCTGGTATTAACCCTGCTGCCCCTGTCTTTACTGGTGGCCTTGCAGGATGGGCGGTGGCGGAACGGCCGTTTCTGGCAAATTACCAGCGTGATGGGTGTGGTTACGGCCGTACTGCTGTTGCCCCGCCTCTGGCCCATTTTGGCAAACGGCCAGGCCCTGGCTACCGCCATTGAGCAAAAATATATTGCCACCGCAGGACAAACCGACCTTCGCGCGCTCATCACCCCATCCCATTTTAATCCCCTGTTTGGCAGATGGACCCAACCCATCGCCGACCAGTTTGAAATGAACAAAAAATGGCCCGCCTACCTGGGTCTGGTGCCGCTTCTGCTGGCGATTCTTTCCGTCATTGGCGCAGTGGTGCGCCGCCAACAGCGGCAACTGCGCCTGACCTGGCTGCTCATGGGGCTTCTTTTTTTGCTGCTGGCATTGGGGCCGGTTTTACGCATGGATGGCACCGTTTTCGCGCAAATCAAGCTCCCCGCCGCCTATCTAGCCGATTTCCCACCCATTCGAGCGGTGGGTCGTCCCGACTTTTTTATACTGGGTCTGCTACTAGCGTTGGCCACACTGGCCGGGCTTGGCGCGTCTGATTTGCATCGCTTCCTTTTGCCAAAGCGACCCACTTGGGGTGTTCCGTTGGGTCTGGCGTTGGGTCTGCTGCTGCTTTTTGAGTTTTGGAACGGGCCGTATCGGATGCAGCCAGACCAAATTCCCCCTTTTTATGAAACGGTGGCAGCAGAAGCGGGCGAATTTGCGATTATTGATTTGCCGATGGGTCGGCAGCCGTCGAAGCAGTATGTGTGGCGGCAAACGGCGCACAACAAACCAATTGTGGAGGGGCTAAGCGCGCGCACACCGCCGGAAGCGTACAATTATATTGAGGCGAATGCGCTGCTGATGCGCTGGCGGCACGGCACGCCGCTGGATTGTGCAGATTTGGGTGCAGCGGGATATGAAACGGCCGTTACCCAACTCCTCCAGGACAATTTCCGCATCATCATTCTGCACAAATCCAGCACGGCCGTTCCCGAAGTAGAGATGGGCTATTTTACGGCCGTTCCCATCTACGAAGACGCGCAAATCATCGTCTTTGATCTGGCCACGTTAGCCACTGACAATCCCTGCGCCGCCAGATAACCAGACCCTTTTACGGGTCAGTCAACAGTGCAAAAATATTGCAGTTCGGCATTCGAGCCGGGCGTGTAGCTGTAGTTTAATCCGGTGAAGCCGTGCCCACCGACAAACTGGTTTTGCGGGCCGCTGTCGGTTTCTAGCTGGAAGAGAGTGCTGTGGTAAACGGCCGTTTCCGCCACATCCGTCACCCACACCCGCAAATTGCGCTCATTGTCAGCCGCGCCGGTGCGGTAAGCGGCGTGGAACGTCATGTCGGCAAAAGCGATGGATTGCTCGTCATCGGCATCCGTAAAGGTGAGCGTTTCTTCGCGCTCAATGCCCACTTCGACGCTGCTGCGGTAAGCGGCCGTACACACAATTTGGTCTGCTTTGGCGGGAACGGTCGTTTCCGTTCCACCGCCACAAGCTGCTAAAACCAGTACCAATCCCCAGAAAATCCATAATTTACGCATGAAACTCACTCCTTTTGTCTGTTTAATTGTGGCTTGACGCCGCCACGATCAGACAAGCAACAGTCATCAAAATGGTCATAGGTCCAAACAGAAACCGCTCCACCGAGCTAACCGAGGCAAAGTTCCCTACCGTGTTCAGCGCCATGTAGCCCGTCACCACCCAGGCGGCAATGCGAACGGCCGTTGGCGCTGGCACGCTGCCCAGCAGCCCTGCCCGGTAGCGGATGATGTAAATGAACACACCCAATATGACAGCGGCCACCACGCTTGTCAGCCGCATCGTCAGGGTCAGCTCCGTTTGCCGCCCGCCCCACAGCATGGAAACGGGGAAGATGCCCGCCGCTGCCAAAAGCTGCACGCCGATGAAGATGGCAAAGAGGAGTGTAGCGATGTTGGCTGAAAGTTGTACAAAATTGGGTTTTGAAAGGGTTGTCATGGTTCATTCTCCTTGTCTTTGTTGTTGATTGCCGTAGCCGCGGATTCCAATCCGCGTTTTGGCGCTAAGAAAGCGCGGCTACGGCAGGTTTTTAATCCAATCGGTAACAATTGGTGCCAGTTCCGGCGTGGTGAGCAAATCAATGTGGCCCGTGTCGGGCAGCAGGACGTAGCTGCCGGAATTGGTGTACTGGCTCATCATCGGTTCGTACTGCTCAGCGATGAACGCTTCGTCGGCCAGGCCCGCGACCAGCAGGAACGGTTGGGTGAGAGCGGTGAGATCACGGCCGTATCGGCTGCGCGGCGCAAACGAACTGTTCAGCCGATGACTGTACGCCGTCGTGGCGCTGCTGCCCAGTGGCCCAGCCAGCACGCTTTGTGGCATGGCAAACTGAATCACCGTCAGCCCATCGAACCAGTGAATGCCCACGTTGTTAAGCATGGTCAACCCGGCAATGCGGCGCGAATTCGGCCGTGCCCAGCCGCCAGAATTGGGCCGCGTGGTGGGCGCGTTGTACTTCAAAAACGGGGCCAGTAGCAGATAGCCATCCGCCAGCGCGCCGTGTTCACCGCCCGCAAAGCGCACCGCCAGCCCGCCCCCAGAGGAATGCCCGCCGATGAGGATCGGTTCGCCGGAAAACTGCGCTTCGAGGTGGGCAATCAGGTCGGCCAAATCGTCCTCCAACTGGCCGATGTACGCCACGTCGCCGCGCGCTGCTGGATTGAAACCGTGCCCGCGCAAGTCTGGTGTGACCACGGTAGCCACTCCTGCCGCACTCAATTCACTCGCCAACGGGGCAAACTGCATACTGTGCCAGCCAGAGCCATGCAGCAAAATCAAGATGGCATTGGTATTGCCGCTGTTTTTGTAAAGGCGGTAGTTGAGTTCCGCGCCGTCGCGGGCGGTGTACGGTTGCAGATCGGGCATCTGGTCATAGCTGATGTCGGTTAACGCTGCAAATTCAATGGGCTCCTGTGCGTTTACAATTTTGGTTGGGCGGTCGGTGATGATGAGAACGGCCGTTACCGACACATAAATCACCAACGAGATGAGTAAAAATAGACCAACTTGTTTCATAAATACTTCCTCGCAGACCCTAAGGGTTTTAAGTTCAGCAGCTAAAATCACCTTAGCCCAAACCCTTAGGGTCTATGACTACTCTCCAAAAAACGCCCGCACCGCCGCCAGACTCGCCTCTGGATTCTCGCCAAACATCTCGTGCCCGGCGTTGGCAATGATGGCCAGCTCCGCCTGCGGAAAATAGTGCATCTGCTCCCGCTGGAAATCCACGCCGATGAAGCTGTTGCACTCCGAAGCGATGAAGAGCACGTCGCCCTGGTAGTTGCCCGCGTTGTCAGCAATCGGGGACAGGTCGTTCTCGATACCAAACAGGGTTTGGTACGCCGTCGTGCCGAAGCGGCTGGGCGGCGCGGGAACGTTGGGGACAACGGCCGTTTCCCCTTCACCTTCACATTGGTAGCCGGAAGCGGCCGTATTCACAAAGTTAGCCGACATCTTGCCGTAAATGTAATCCACCTGCGCCTGGTTGTCTGGCCCGTCCAGCCGCAGCGACTCGAAAATGGTGGGCACCAGCAGCCGGTAGTAGTCGGCGCTGCGCAGCGATTCTACCTGCCGCGCGTTGAACCGCTCCAGTCCGGCGTTGTCCATCGCCCCCGGCTCCGCCAAAACCACCTGCGCCACGCTGTCCGGGTGCTGCCCCACGTACGCCGCCGCCAGCATCGCGCCCCAGGAGTGGCCAACCAGGCGCACCGGCTCGCCGCCGCCGTAATGGGTCACGATGCGGTGCAAGTCGTCCACCGACGATTGCAGCGTCAGCTCGTCGGCGGAGACGCGCGGGGACAGGCCTGCGCCCCGCTGGTCGTAGAAGACGACGTAGTAATCATCTTCCAGCGCGTGCAGATTGAGCAGATAGCCATAATCGCCGCCTGGCCCGCCGTGCACCACCACCACCGCCGGGTCGCTCGGATCGCCAAACGTTTCCACGTGGAAGGTGACGCCGTCGAGGGTGACGCTGGGCAACGTGGGGTCATCTGCCACCGTGGCAGGTACGCTGTAACGGCCGTTGGTGGCCACAAACAACCCAATAAAAGCCACAATGACCAAACCAATAATTCCCAATAAACTAAAGCCAACAATTTTGAGTATGCGTTTTCTTGATTTCATTTTGATTTGCTCCTACTTGTGAGATTGGTCCAATCTCCGAAGATTGGACCAATCTGCGGTTCGACTTAGCGACGGCCGTAAAAAAGCTGCGAGGCGAATTTCACAATTTCGGCAAAGGCCAGACCCAGGAAGGCCAGGTTAGCCGTGCAGAAGGGGGTCAGCTCTTCCAAAAAGACGGAGCCAATAGCCGCCAATGCCCCAAAAGCCAAGACGCCGTAAGCGTTACGCCGTGCTTTTAGCGCCGCCTGCTTTTCATGCGCCAAGGCACCTGGCGCAGAGCCAGCCCCAAATACCAACACAATTTGCAAGATGATTTCAGCCAGGATAATCAGCCCCATCGTGGTTAAAAGCAGGTTGCCGTATCCCGCCGGAATAATGTCGTTGGCCAGGGCGATGGGGCGCATGGGCCACATGTTGGCAATGTAGTAGGCCGTCGCGCTGCCGGTGATTACCAGGGAAAGCGCTGTGCTTTTTTGTTGGAAAGAAATGTTGTTCAGACCGTTCTCAGGTTGATTTAAAGCTTGTTGGTTCATAATTTTTCTCCTTGTTACTTCGTTGGTCGGATTGACAATCCGACCAACAAACTTATTCAAATGCGGGGGTGATGGCTTTTTGAACGGCCGTTTCCCCACCACGCAGCATTGCCACACCCAACCAGGCAAACCAGACAATCTGGGTCAGGCCAAAGAGGCTGGCGCTGATTTCAGCCAGGGCAGGCACGACGCTGACCACGCCAGCCGCCCCGACAAGATAGCCCAGGTAATGCAAGGCGCGGGGTAGATTGCCGCTGCGCAAGCCAGCCACGCTCAGCAACAGCACCCAGATGCCGCCAACTACCTCTACGCCGCCGCCCAGGCCATTGAAAACGGACTCTATCGCCAGCCAAACGGTAGCCGCTTGTTCGGGATGGCTTGCTTGCAGACCAGCTACGGTCTCCATGCCCACGTTGTAAATCATGCCGCTGGCAATCACCAGCACGGCCCAGATCAGGCCAAAGGCGGTGGCGGTACGCGCCAGGGCAGAGCGCTTGCCATCCAGTCGTTCGTGCAGCGCCAGGGTCAGCACCACCAGGGTGGCCCCCCAGGCCACGTACACAATCAGGTGCAGGGCCGTCAGCAGCCCCTGGTTTTCCACAATCGCCGCTACTTTTTGCAGCGGGTCGGCAATGCCGCCCACGTTGACGATGGCGATAAAGCCAACGAATCCGATGATGTAAGCCAATGCTTCGTACAGTGCGGCCATGCCGCCCCATTTCTGTAATTTCGTCATGTTTCCATCTCCTGTTTTTGATTGATGATTAAAAAATCCTGTAGCCGCGGATTGGAATCCGCGTTTTTACGCGCTAAGCGCGGATTGGAATCCGCGGCTACGATTGTGGATAAAACTATTGAAATACGGCCGTAATCAACCCATCCACCGACCCTCCCTTGAGTAAAAACACATCCGCACCCGCCGCCAGGGCCGCTGCCCGGTAAGTGATGTACATCGTCATCACAATAATTTTGATGGCGGGCCAGCACTGCTTGATGCGTTTAGTCGCCTCGATGCCGTCCAATTTGGGCATCTGCACGTCCATCAAAATGACGTCTGGCTGGACGGTTTTGGCGAGTTGAACAGCTTCTTCGCCATCGGCTGCTTCCCAGATGGCCGCCCGGTGCACGCTGCTTTCCAGCAGAGCAATGGTGGCGGCGCGGGTAGCGGCGTTGTCGTCGGCGATGAGCAGCCGGATGTTGTTTGCTGTCTCGTTCATGGGGCTTATGGTAGGGGAAATGGCCGTTTGCCACATCAGCGACAAAGCGGGTTTCACCTCCACAAACTGCGTAATTAATTTGGGGGTCCTACAACAAATGTTGGGGATTCACCAAACCCAGGATGGGATGAGGGGTACGGTCGTTTGCCAGCCGCGTGATCGTGAAATCCTCAAACCATTCCTGCCACCGATCCCTTCAATTTCAAATCCGTGCTGACTCTGCTTGCCTGTGCTGTCGTTCATCATGCGGCAAGCATACGAGAAGCGGCAACCCAAATCCCCACAGCAAACTGTAGGTTTTAAGAGATAAAAACTGTAGGAGAAGCTAAATATAGAGTTCCTAAAGGGTTGGCTGCTATGGTGGGCACAGTTAAGCAAACCCGCCGCGAGGCATATGACAAAAGGAGAACAAAAACTTGCAAACTGAATTGATGATGGACAGCAAAACGGCCGTATCCCCCACCGACAAGCAAGCAATCCATGATGTGGTGCAAGCACTCGCTGATGCCTGGAACCAGGGCGACAGCGAAGCGTGGTCAGAGAAAATCGTGGCAGATGTACACCACACCGTCTGGAACGGTATGCACATTCAGGGCCGCGACAATGTAACTGCCGGACACAAGCAAATTTTTAGCACCATTTACAAAGACACGTGGCAAACATTTTCCATTCGCTGGATCCGTTTTTTGCGCCCGGACGTGGCCGCAGTGCAGTGGGATGCGCAGCTAGAAGGGCGGGATGACATTCCTCAGGTACGGCCGTTGGCCATCCTCACTAAACAGCAAGACGGCCGTTGGCTCATCGAGATTTTCCAGAATACACCCATTTTGGAGCGGCCGATGGATTAGCCGAAGACTATATGGGTCTTATTCATTTTGAATTGATGAACTTGCACATGTTGCATGATATGGTTCATCAGGAAAATAGGTAGACCATTCGGCTTGGGTCAGATTCCCACGCAGTAAACGGCCGCATGCCTCATCAATCCAATCAGTTGGATTCCATCTCCATAAGACCACTGTTTCCCATTCGCCTAACAAGGCAAGTTGCTTACCATCTGGATGAAATGCAATTTGAGCGACTGGAATTTGCTCCTGCAAATGATTAACTTCTTGACCGTCTGGCAATGATACCACCCAGGTTGCGCCTTTATCATTGGCAAACGCCAGATAATTGCTATCTGGGCTGAAGGCAAAATCAGCTAGAGATCGCAAAGGACTCTGGAAAACAGGTTCCCAGTTTGCCGTTTCCCAAACGGTTAACAATTTGTTTGTTGTAGCAGACTTAAGCGGCAGGGCACCCAGATAACGGCCGTCTGGGCTAAACGCGAGTTTGCCACTATCAACCGGAAAAGAGACCACAACCTCTTCTGTTTCCAGATTCCAAACTTTTATTGAATTGGTTTCGGCCGTGGCCAGTAAACGGCCGTCTGGATGAAGCGCCATTTGCCGAAATTGTGCATCCCCTGAAAGCTGAAGTTGACTGAGGATTTGTCCAGTATTCACATCACAAACGACAATGGTTTTCTCAGCCAGCAGGATTAGCTTGTCACCTTCTGGCGAAAAGAGTAGCTGCATAGGTTCTGTATCTGGGGCACAGGTCCAGATTGCTTCACCAGTGTCGGCATGCCATAACTGAGTGATATCAGAGGCGGTGGCAAAGGTACGGCCGTTTGGCGCAAAGGCTACATCTCTCACATGAATGTCATGTGTCAGCGTAATGGTTTGGCCTGTGGCAATTTCTTGGATAAACGTGTAACCAAATCCTTGCCAATCCGGTGCCGGGCTGGGGTAATTTCCCCCGCCAATAATCAGGCTTGTGCCGTCTGAATTAAACACCAGATCGCGAATGACACCTTCAATCGCTATCGTACTTTGTTCCTGACCAGTTTCAGAAGCCCAAAGACGCACGATGCCATCCCAACTGGCGGTAGCCAGGGTCGCCCCGTCCGGCGAATAGGTGATTAAGTTCAAATTGTCCAGCGAACGATAATTTTCTGTAAGCGTCATGGGTCTGATTGTTTGCGTGGTTAAAAATGGCTCAGATGACCAAATGCGAATGTTGCCGCTTTCATCCACCCCAGCGATGGTCTCGCCCGTGGGATTTATGGCGACGCCTTTCTGAGCATTCAGCTGGCTTTGCCCCAGCATTTCTCTGGTATCCACATCCCAGATTTGGATGGCGTCCGCTTGATTAATCGTCAGGAGACGATGGGTATCTTCGATAAAACTTGCGTCAGTATTGCTCTCTGGCAAACGAAGAATCTCCGCACCCGTGGACATTTCCCACACCTGCGTGCCATTGTGGCCCACATACCCGGCCCCGTCTTCACCAACTTCGCGTCTATCCTGCCTCGTAACAACAAGATATTGACTGTCGGCACTAAAGCGCACTGTCTGCAAGTTGCCGGAGAGGGAGCTGTTAAGCGGTATCTCGACACCTTCAACCAGATTCCAAACTTGTGTGCCGTTAACACCGCTCACGGCAATGTAGGTGTCGTCTGGGCTAAAAAGAGCGATTTCAGGAAAGCTCACATGAAGGGGAAACTGGGCCACGATTTGCTGAGCAGCTAAATCCCAAACATCCATACGTAGATTGCTGGCCCCTACTACATAACGGCCGTCTCCACTAAAGGCTATGGCATCATAAGAAGCTACAATTCTTTCTCTGGCTGGCTCGATGACCTTGAACATGATTTCTTCACCCGCAGACAAATCATACAAGGCAAAAATGAAAGTGTGCTCGGAGGGTTCTTCGCTCTCAATACCTGTCGAATATGCCATTAAACTGTTGTCCGCACTGAAAGTGACTTCATACCCAAAAAAAGTTGGCGCAGGCAATGTCAAAATTGTGGTATTGGCCACGGTATCAAAAACGGAAGGGCCGTCAGGCCAATTGTCTTCAACAAGATAGCGGCCGTCTTCACTCCAGGCCGACACATCATCCAAAAGCAAAACAGGTATTTGCTCTACCAATGAACCGTTTTCGGCATGCCAAAACCGATAATTTAAACCACCCTCCCAACTCTGGCTGATGACAAAACGGCCGTCATTGCCCCAGGTCAGTCGGTAGGCATCTGTGTGAGGTCTTTCCATTTCTGTAACCAGTTCTAGAAGAACCGACAGCGATTCTTGCAGCGCAAGTCGCGTAGCAGGGTTGTTTTGCCGCTGTACGGCTTCGATAGCTAACAGCGTACTGAGATCAATCAGCTGTGGGGAACTGTTCAGGAGCAAATTTGAATTTAGAGCCGCTGTCTGAGCGGCGTTAAGCTGCTGCTGTGTGGCCAAACTCTCTGCCAAAGTGGTCTGCTGGCTAAGCGCGCTAGCCACCGTTCTTTCTGCCTCTACGAACTGTGCCTCTCTAGTAGCGGCGATTGCGGCCGATGCCATGCGCAGTTCAGTAAGGGTAAGCTGTTGGGCAACGGCCGTTTCTTGCACTGCCGTCAATTGTTCAGTCAACACCGCTTCACGAGCCGCAGCAGCGCTCACTGTGGCCACAGCCGTTTCACCTGCCTCCTGCCACTGGTTCCGCTCCGTAACAATGAGCACAATGGAAGACACAAGAAGCAAAAAACCAAAGAAAATGAGATACCAATTTGCTTTTTTCATCGGATA
The DNA here is from genome assembly GCA_020634455.1 of Ardenticatenaceae bacterium. GTDB lineage: Bacteria > Chloroflexota > Anaerolineae > Promineifilales > Promineifilaceae > Leptofilum. The sequence goes on from JACKBQ010000004.1 coordinate 10,833, forward strand.
GTTCCTGATAGACCCAAGAGATAAGATGTCGTTCCAAAATGATAATCTCAAATCAGTTCAAAGAATAGATGCGGTAGGTTTCTCAGAGGTATTGCGCCAGGAAATTGAAGTTCTACGCCTGACATGAACACCGTTGTAAAGTGCATTGACAATCGCGCTTTTCTACAGTATCTTTATGATACTATCTTTATAGTAGTAATTATCTCGGAGTACAATTATGGCAAATTACACGGAACGGGTACAAACGGTGTTAACAAAAGAGCAGTATGATCAGTTAATGGAGCTGGCCGAATACGAGCAAAAGCCGTTGAGCGTCATGATTCGCGAAGCAGTGGTGGAACGGTATTTGGTGCAGATAGACGCCCAAAAACGGCAGCAGGCATTGGCAAACTTGCTGGCGTTAGAAGCCCCCGTAGCCGATTGGCCTCAAATGGAAGCTGCAATCGAACAGGGGGCACTGGATGAGTGAAGTGCCTTACTTTTTGGACGTTAATGTGCCGATGTATGCCGCAGGGAAAGCCCATGCTTACAAAGAATCGTGTGTGTATGTGCTAACGGAGATTGCCAACGGCCGTTTAAATGCCGTCATCAGCAGTGAAATCATTCAGGAAATTTTATACCGCTTCGGAGCAATGGGTCAGGTACAGGTGGGTGCACAAATGGCGCAGAATCTTATGAATTTGGTGCCTGATGTGCTGCCAGTGACGGTTGCAGATATGCAAACGGCCGTTTCCCTCTTTACCCACTATGCGCCCCACGGCGTCAAGGCAAGAGACGTGGTGCACGCAGCCGTGATGCACACTCACCAGCTCACCCACATCATCTCCACCGACAAACATTTCGACCAAATTGAGGGCATCACCCGCGTTGATCCCCAAACGATGTTTGCTGGCTAGATTGGACCAATCTTGACAAAAATACTGCGCTAAGCGAAGTACGTAGAAAAGATTGGTCCAATCTAAATACCAACCTCAATCATCCAGCGAGGCGTACCCCTCGCGGAGGGCGTAGAGGGCGGCCTGGGTGCGGCTGGCCAGATGCAGCTTGCTGAGGATGTTGCTCACATGCGAGCGCACCGTCGCTTCACCGATGATCAACTGATCAGCGATCTCCTGGTTGCCCAAGCCTTGGGCCACCAGTTGCAACACGTCCACCTCGCGCGGGGTGAGCGGATCGGTGGTGGGTGTCTGACTGGCGCTGGCCGGGCGGGACAGCTCCTGCATCAGCTTGCGGGCAATTTTGGGGTGCAGCGACGATTCGCCGCGCTGCACCTGCCGGATGGCGTCTACCAGCGCATCCGGGCCGGAATCTTTAAGCAGGTAGCCCAACGCTCCCGCCTTCACCGCCGGGAAAACGCGGTCGTCAGTGGCAAAGCTGGTAAGGACGAGAATGCGAGCTTCCGGCCACTGGGCCATAATTTGCTCAATCGCGCCAATGCCATCGAGGATGGGCATCTCCAAATCCATCAAAACCACATCCGGGCGCAGGTGCAGGGCTTGCTGAACCGCCTGCTGGCCATCCGCCGCCTCGCCTATCACGGTTAAATCGTCAATGGTTTCCAGCAGCGCCTGCACGCCGGAGCGCACGATGGTGTGGTCGTCGGCAATGAAAATGCGAATGGGGTCAGACATGGGGAACCTCAACTTGGATGGTGGTGCCCTGGTTGGGGGCGCTGTGAAGGGTAAGCTGCCAGCCAAGCTGGGCGGCGCGTTCCTGCATCCCGCGCAGGCCGAGCTTGCCTTTGGCCGGGGATACGGTTGTGTCCAGCCCGATGCCGTCGTCGGCAATTTTTAGCTGGGTGGTGTGGGCGTCCTGGGTTAGCGTGACGGTGATTTGGCTGGCCTGGGCGTGTTTAAGGGCGTTGTTCAGCGCTTCCTGGGCAATCCAGTAGAGGCCGGTTTCTGTTTCGGGGGTGAGTTGCAGATTGTGGGGGGCGGTTACGGCCGTTACTATCCCCGTCCGCCCTTCCACTGCTTCCAGCCGCGCCCGCAGGGCCGCCACCAATCCTTCAGCCTCCAGCGCCGAGGGACGCAGCTCAAAGATGAGCAGACGCATTTCGCGCAGCGCCTGCTGGGCGCTTTCTTTTAGCTGGCGCAGATGGTCGCCGGTGCGATCTACCTTGCCCGCTTCTAGCTGACGAACGGCCGCTTCGGCATACAAGGTTTGGCTGTACAGGGCCTGGGTCACAGAGTCATGAAGATCACGAGCGAGACGGTTGCGTTCGGCAGAAACGGCCGCTTCCGCCACCATCCGGGCAATCCGGTCCGACTGTTCGCGCACCACCCGTTCGTGGACGGTGAGCAGCTCGTTCAGGCTGGCCGCCTGGGAGCGGAACTGGGCAGCAGCCTGGGCAGGTGTGGGGTTGAGCGGGGGATCGTCGTGGAAAACGGCCGTGTCGTCAAACGGTAAAATCGCCATCTTCACGTTCAGCGTCAGCGGACGAAAATAATCTAGCAGCTCGCGCGGCACGGTCGCTTTGGTAAAAATCACCACCGTGAAAATGTTGCCGCTGGGCAGCAAACTAAACATCACCAGTACCGATTTGATGCCGTAGGGAATGACAAAATCAACCTGATCGGGCACGTACTGATTGTCGCGGGCATCGTACACATGCAAAATGTTGTACGTTTCGTGGGCCAAATTGAGCACAAGCTCTGGATCGCGCGTTACCGCCTGCTCCAACACAATGCCGAAAATTTCGGACACCTGGGCAAACATCGGGTTGGCATCCACAATTTCCTTGCTCAGCGGGTGGACTTTGTAGTAGCGAGAGTTGTGGCGGCTGTGCCACGCTGGATTGTCGCCGATGGTGGCCAGCAGCGTTTGGCATTTCAGGGCGGGATCGTCTGGTGGCTTGGCCAGCAGGGTGTTGACATGCTGCTGCAAATCGGGGGGGAGGGTGTGATACGGCCGTGTGATGAAAAATCGCACCAACGCCGTCGCCCGCTCCCCCTCACCATCTACTAAATGATCGTACAGGTAGCGCACAATCCGGTTGCCTGCGTCTTCCATGCTGCTGGCGCTGTCACCCAACTGGCGCAGCGCAGCGCCGCAGGTGGTCATATCGTTCAGGGTGAAGGCGGTGAGGTCATACATGGGGGCGGATGATAGGGTGGTTTGGGTCAGTTGCCAAATCAAGCAATTAGAAAAACCGCCCTACCCCGTGCTGGCATGGTTGGGGAACGAATATTTGCCACAGAGAGCACAGAGAGCTTCGAGGCGAAGGTTCAATTCTCAAATTTCTCTTCTTTCTCTGTGGCCTTTTCGGATAGATTCTAAGCCCGATCTCGTATCTCAAACCGGCAATAATCATGCCCCAGCGCCCGGCAATGCGTCTCGATGATTTCAAATTCGCGAAAATCCTTGCCTGTGGCATAGGTCATTGCTTCACCCAGAGTGCCCACGTACAAATGGCAAATCGGCTGCTCAGCGCTGTGCCGGGTGTGGCAAATCGTACAGGCATAATCGGTGTAGACCAGTACGCCATCGTTATCTTGTACGTCTACCAGCCCAAAATCAACCAGGTCCATGAGCCCTTTGCGTACGCCCAACAAAATAGCGCGCTTGCGCAACCGCTGCGGCAGCGCCTTGAGGGCAATATTGGCCAGGCCCATCAAGGCAGCTTGCTCCTTAATGCCCCAGCGAAACGACGCGCGACCAATGCGTTGCAGCATCCCTTTCCCGGCACGGCCGGTAAATTGCTCAATCGCTTCATTTAAGCGAGCATACTCGCGGGCCAAAACGCCGCTTTCCAAATTGTTTTCTGGCGGATTGCCCACGTACCTGTCCAAACCGCTTGATCGCAAGACCGCATTCAGACCATTTTCGCCCAGCACTTCTTCCACGCCTTGCAGCATTTGCCAGAATAATGCATTGACATAAGGTGCCTCTTCAGGAATATCAACCCGCTTTAGATCGCTCATTTTTTATCTCCCTGGTCTTTTGTACCGCAAATCGCTTGTGTCAATATCATAATGATTCTGGCGAGATTGTCTATGGGTGGATTACGGCCGTCTTATAAAATGTCTCTCGCTGAACATTACGGCAAATAAGCATGTTGTGGCATAATTCACGAACAAATTTTGAAGAAGGAACTTTTGACTATGCACCTCTACATGATCCGCCACGGTCAAAGTTATGTAAACTTACATGACTGGAAAGGCGGCAATAGCGACGAAGGACTCACCAATTTGGGCCAGGCTCAAGCCGAAGCGTTAGGCAAATGGCTGCCCAGAGAAATCAGAAAAATTGATGTGCTCTATGCCAGCACGATGAAGCGCGCGCAGGAAACGGCCGCTCCCATTTCGGCCGCTTACAACATCCCCATCATCAACGATGACCGCATCCGCGAAATTGGGAACAACAAGCTGGACCACACCCCCTGGCCCAGCGACGACTTGCCGGAATACGGCACATTTTGGGGCAGCGAACGGCCGTTTACCACCATCACCCCCGACCGCCCCAACGGGGAATCCATGATGCATTTTCGGGTGCGAATCGGCCGTTTTATTGAAGAAATGTTGGAAAAACATCGCCAACAAACGGTCGTGGCTGTTTGTCACGGTGGCGTCATTGAGCTCGCCTTCGACCACATGTTCAACGTCGGCCCCTGGCGGCGCTGCGAAGTGTGGAGCAAAAACACGGGCATCACCCACTTTGAATTTGTCGAGCATCCGCTGCGGGAAACGTGGCGGCTGTATTACCAAAGCCGCGTGGAGCATCTGGTAGATGTGAAGCTGCACACCGACGGGCGCGGCCCCGAAAGCCCCCGCGAGGACGTATGACGCCCACTCTCATTGCCACGGCCGATCCCAGCTTTGCCCCTGCTGCCGTCGCAGAACTGCAAAAAGCGGGCGGGCAGATCGTGGCCGAATTGGACCCCGGCATTTGGACGCTGGAACTGCCAGGAGATTTTTTTGCGCTGGCGGAACTGTGGCGGCAAAACCCACCCATTTTTGTGCGGCACATTTGCCCGGTACAGACAATTTTGTCGTTGGCAGATGGCGTGGATAGCGTGGTGGAAACGGCCGTCCTCACCTTCACCCACCTGCTCGAACCAGACTGGCCCTTTTCCGTCCAAACCCGCGTCTTGGGCGATCTGAAGATCAAACCGTTCGACATCAACAAACCACTCTCCCAAAAATTGACAGAAGCGTCCGGCACCCCGCTGGACGTGCGCCAGCCGTTCCAAATTTTGTCTGTCGTGCTGGCGGGCGAGTCGGCCTACCTGGGTCTGTCGCTGGCGGTAAACAATTTGTCCGATTGGGCGGGTGGCGTGCGCCGCTTTGCCCGCGAAAAAGAGCAAATCAGCCGAGCGGAGTTTAAGCTGCTGGAAGCGCTGGAAATCTTCAAGATTGAGCTGCCGCCGCGCGGTCGCGCCCTCGATTTGGGGGCCGCGCCCGGCGGCTGGACGCGGGTTTTGCGGCAAAAGGAACAGTATGTAACTGCCGTTGATCCCGCCTGGCTCCATCCTTCCCTACAAAAAGACAAAGGCGTGCGCCACCTCCGCCTCACCGCTGAAGAGTATCTGGCCGACTACCCCGACACCTACGACGTGATTGTCAACGACATGCGGCTGGATGCACGAGATTCGGCGCGGTTGATGGGGGAATACGGCCGTTACCTCTACCCGCACGGCCTGGCTCTCATTACCCTAAAGCTGCCGGAAAAGCGGTACGACTCGGCACTAGATCACGCGCTTAACATCCTGCGACAGCATTTCACCGTGGCCGGGGCGCGCCAACTCTTCCACAACCGCAGCGAAGTGACGGTTTATCTGAAGAAAGTAAGCAAGTAGCAAGTATGCAAGTTGGAGAGGCAGACTTGCCACTTGCACACTTGCATACTCGCAAACTTAAATGCTCCTGATGTGCAACGTACGGCCGTATCCAGAACGGCCGTCTTCATCCCCACCAATCCCCTGCACCATCAACTCATACCCGGTAGCCGTCAGGCGCACCTTCTGGTAGCGGTCCAGCACCTCGTAAGTGGCGCTGGGGATGAGCCCGCGCAGCGGCACCATGCGCCGGAACTGACCCATCTTGTGGCTGTGTACCACCACCGAGTAAACCGCCTCGCTGCCGTCTGGCAGCACATACAAAATCGTTGAGGCATCCGCCTCTTCCAGCCGCTCCAGTCGGTACAAATCGCCGCCCTGCACAATGTGGCGAATCCGCTTGTAAAACGCAATGTAGTTGGCGTACTCCTTCAGTTCCGCCTCGTCCAGCCCGTTCAGACTGGCCCCGATGCCCAACGCGCCGCGCATGGCCACGTCGAAGCGCGTGCCCAACTCGTGGAAGCGGCCCGTCTGGTGATTTTTCTCGTGCGTCACCCAAGCGGTCATAACCCGCGCCGGGTACGCCAGACTAAACCCTTCCTGAATGCGCAGGCGGTCTAGGGCGTCGGTGTTGTCGCTGGTCCACACCTGGTCGGTGCGTCCCAAAATGCCCAGATCAATCCGCCCGCCGCCGCCGGAGCAGCTTTCGATGGTCAGGTGCGGATATTTGGCCCGCAGCCGGTCCATAATGCCGTACACCCCCGCCACGTGCGCCTGCCAGATCGCCTTGCCCACCACCGAGCCAGGTTCGCTCACGTTCCGGTTCATGTCCCACTTGATGAAGGCAATGTTGTACTGCGCCAGCAAACTGTCCAGCGCGTTGAAGATGTACTCGACCACTTCCTCGCGCCCAAAATCCAGAATCAACTGGCAGCGGGCTTCCGTGCGCGGCCGGCCAGGGAAGTGCAGCGCCCACTCTGGATGCGCCCGGTACAAATCGGAGTCGGGATTGACCATTTCTGGCTCTACCCACAGGCCAAAAGCCATCCCCAGCCGGTTCACCTCGCTGATGAGCGGTTCCAGGCCGTTGGGGAACACGTCCGGGCTAACGATCCAGTCACCCAGTCCGGCCACGTCGAAGCGGCGACCGCCAAACCAGCCGTCGTCCAGGCAAAACAGCTCCACACCGATGGCCGCCGCCTTTTGCGCCAGCTCAATCTGGTTCTGCTCGGTGATGCCAAAGTAAGTCGCTTCCCAGGAGTTGTAAAGAATCGGCCGATAATCGGCTGCGGCCGGTGTCCTCACCGCGCCGCCCGTCCCGTGTAACTCAAGTGGCACGGTCTGGAGACCGGCCACAGCCATTGGGAGAATGCGCTCACGCGTGAAGCCGTGCAGCCGACGGCTGGCCCCGCCCCACCCCTCATCACACACGCCACAGACCAGTGCGGGCGTTTTGTGCAACCCGCCTGCCGCCAACGTCAGGGCAAAATCGGCGGGATGGTAGCCGCCATGCACGCGCACATCGGTGCTGTGCAGCTGCTCAAAGCTGAGCTGCCAGCTGCCGCTGTAGGCCAGCGCGCCAAAGTAGACCGTGCCGAGTTCTTCCCACGTCTGCCCAGGCCGATTCAGTAGGAAAAATGGGTTGGCGGCATGCCCGGTTTGCAAACTGCGGTGCTCGATGACACGCCGCCCAATGAGCAGCCGCTCCCGCTGCGTTTGGAACTCCTGCGCCCACGCGCCAGAGACACTGGTCAGCTCGGTGGTGCCGTTGGGCAGGTGCAGCGCGGCAAAAAAGAGCTGCTCAATCTCGATGGGCGTGTCGCCCGTGTTTGCCAGCTCCAGCCAGCGCTCGATGATGTCTTGCGCGGGGGTGAGGCGGTAGCAAAGGGTGACGGTTAGCGGCTGCACCGGATCGGCCAGGGTGATGCGCAAGGTTTCGCGCGGGTCGCTGTTGGCCGTGGGCAGGCCGTGCGCGGGGGCAAGTCCAGGCTGCGCGTCAATCACAATTTCGTGGGAAACGTAACGCAGGCGCACATCGCGGATGGGCAGGTGGGGAGCGTCGCCATCTGGCAGCGGGTCTGGCAGGGTGGCAAAGCTGGCTTTGAGCGTCACTTCGTGGGTGGTGGTGTCGCCAAAGGTGAGCAGTTCGTCGCGGCGGGTTTGGAACTCAAAGGAGGCGTGGTCGGAGAGCGTGGGGCGGATTCGCCCCGACAACACCTCATTCTCCCCCGCTGGACGCGGCCCCCAGGCCAGATGCACCAATCGGCCTTTGCTATCCACCTGCATGGCGTAAACGCTGCTGTGCAAAATCAAATTAAACGTACGGGTATCAGGATTAAAATGAATCATAATCTCACAGGAAGGCAGCCCTGTGCTACCAGGGTCTGGCTTAATTGGGCAAGGTGATGGTGAACTGGAAACCTTGTTGGGGGGCGGTGGTGATTTGCATACGGCCGTTCAGCAACTGCACCCGCTCCTCAATGCCCACCAACCCAAAACTGCTGGCGCTTCTTTGCGAAAGGTCTGCGCCAATGCCGTTGTCTTGCAAGCGAAGCACAGTTTGCTCCGGCTCGTAGCGCAGCGCGAGGTCCACACGGGAGGCGCGGGCGTGTTTGCGCACGTTGGTTAGCCCTTCTTGCACGGCCCGATACAAAGTTAGCTCTACCTTGCGGTCGCGCTCTGCGGTTTGCCCTTCAATTTGCCAATCAACCACCAGCCCGGCTTCACGCGCCTCTTCAGCCAGTTTGCCGATGGCTTCGGCCAGCGACTGATTTTCTAGCGGCGATTCACGCAGGGCGCTCACGGAGTGGCGTACGGCAGCCAGCCCATCTTGCGTAAGATTTTGCGCCTTGCTGAGGGCATCCTGCGCCTTCTCTGGATTTTGCGCCATGACCGTTTTGGCGGCTTCGATTTGCACGTTGACGACCGTGAGGTAGTGCCCCAAATTGTCGTGGATTTCGCGGGCGACGCGGTTACGTTCGCGCATGGTGGCCAGCTCTTCTACCTGAGCGGCGTATTCGGCCAGGCGGTGGTTGGCCTGGCGCAGATCGGTGGCCAGCTTTTGAATTTGGGTGCGGGCAACGCTTTCTCGCACGGCGATGCTGGTGAAAATGAGGGTAAAAACCATTGCCGCTCCAATCGAGAGTAAATCCACAATGGTTTCCCAAAAGGGCTGGTTGGGAAAATAGGCTAACCAGATGAGGGCCAGCAATACCAGGCTGGTAACGGCCGTAAACAACCGACTCCGCGACAAGGTTTGGGCCGCTATCGGCAAGATCAAAATCCAAATGGAGCCTGTGCCAGTTTCCCGCGTAAGAAAGAGTAAACCAGCGACGGCCGTCAATTGAAGGCCAAAGTAAAAATACGGAGCCAAGGCAAAATGCAGGAAGCGTTCATGCAGCATCATGCCGCCCGTGCCGTTGACTACGTAGATGATCCAACAGAACAGAACCAGGCCAATTTGCCAGGCTGGCAGCTCCCAAAAGCGTGTGGAGAAGAACAAAGGCACAATCGCAACGATGGCCAGGGCGATGACCACGACGTTAACGCCCATGCCAGTGAATCGCTCGGTGGATGCGATTTGTTCGGTTAAGGCCGCTTCCGGCTGCTGATGGGTCATCTCGGATAATTGGCTCATGGATTACAAAGTTTTCAGCAGGGCTTCCAGCTCTTCGCGGCTGAAGATGTACTGTTCGTGACAAAAATGGCAGTTAACAACGGCTTCACCTTCGGTGTCGATGATGTGCTGGATTTCAGCTGCCCCCAGGGAGATGAGGGCTTGTGCGCTGCGGGAGCGGTTGCAGCCACATTCAAAATGCAACGGCCGTTCCTCCAGAAGTTTAAACGGCATCTCGCCAAATACCAGCGTCAAAATTTCCTGCGGCGTTTTGCCGCTATGCAGCAGATCGGCGACGGGCGGCAGTTCCTGGATGTTGTTGCGCAGTTTGTTGACGATGTTGGTTTCGTATGGCGGCATCGCCTGAATGAGCAGCCCGCCCACCGCTTTTAGCGTACCCTCACCATCCACAATGTGGCTGATGTCGATGAGGGAGGGGATTTGCTCGGATTGGTTGAGGAAAAAAGTGAGTTCGGCAGCAATGTCACCACTTTCGAGCGGGACGGTGCTTTCGACCAGTTCTGGCAGCAGCACGTCGCGCACCACGGTGAGCAGGCCGGTGTCGCCCAGAGCAGCGGCAATGCTTTCGCGTTCCAGGTTGGGCAAATCAATCATTGGTTGGGAGACGTAGCCCCGGATACGGCCGTTGCTATCTGACTCCACGATTATTTTTTGCAGCGGCCCGCTGCCATCAAACTTGATGGCCAGGCGCTGCCGCACTTTTAACATCGCCCCCAGCAGCGCCGCGCCGGTAAGGGCGTGCGCCTGGGCAATGGTGGCGATGGGAAAGCTGCCGTGCCGATCGGCCGCTTCCAGCGCCAGGTTGGTGTTGCTGGATACAATCACGCGCACCCCGGCCTCGCGGGCCAGGGCACGAACTAAGTAGTCGTTCACAGAGATGCCTCATTTTAGCCACAGAGTACACAGAGATTTTCGAGAGTCTGCGCGCTATGCGACGGAAAATGTAATTTGAGTATTCGGTTGATATTATACGCAGAATTGGGCTCTTATATCAGTACCAATCTTCAAGATGCAAACCGGCTACGCGGCTGAACTCTTTCACATTATGCGTCACAAGTGTATGTTTGTGGGCTAATGCTGTGCCAGCAATCAGCAGGTCATAGGGGCCGATTGGTTGGCCGGCTTGTTCTAGGGTGGCCCTAATTTGGGCAGCTTGACGTGCTTCGGCCTCGCCAAACGGCAGAATTGTCATAACCGTCAACATTTCAGCCAACTGCTGTCGCCGCTTTTCTGGCTGTGCCGACTTGGCCAGGCCGACTTCCAGCTCGTACAGCACCACGGTCGGGATGCCAATCTCCTTTGGGGAATGGGTCAGCAGCTTTTCTGGTACTTGCCCCATACCCTTAAAAAAGCAGATCAGGGTGTTGGTGTCCAGCACAAACATTATTCAATTGGCTCCCGCAGGGTATCCTGCCCCAACGTGGCGCGCAAAGTTTCGGCTTCTGGTAGATCGGGCCACGCGCCAGCCAGCGCAGCGACGGCTGCGGGCCATTCATCATTTAGCTTTTCGGCTATCAGGTTCGCCACCCAACGACTTTGAGATAGATTGGCTGCCTGCGCAGCGGCACGCAGGCGAGCTTCCAGTTTTTCATCTAAATAGAGGGTTATTTGTGCCATTCTCAAGTCTCCATGATCCAAGTATATGTGCAATTATATGCCCATAGGTTTGCCTGTCAATGGTTTTGATATGAGGAACGGCCGTTACTGGTGCCCAAAAAGCGACATGGCGAGATGCCATGCCACAGCTAAGAAAAAGGAGATTGGAGATTGTGCGAATCTCCAATCTCCCAAATTTACTTTACCTTGGCCCAGGAGTCGCGGAGGGCGACGGTGAGGTTGAAGACGGGATGCTCGTCGGTGCTGTCTGGGTCTTTGGCATAGTAGCCCTGGCGCATGAACTGGTAACTCTGACCGATTTCGGCAAAAGCGAGGCTGGATTCCAGCTTGGCGTTGTCCAAAATTTCCAGCGAGTGGGGGTTGAGGTTAGCCGTGAAATCCTGGCCTTCTTCGTCCACATCTTCCGGGTTTTCGCGGTTGAACAGCACGTCGTACTGGCGCAGCTCGGCATTAAGCGCGTGTTGGGCGCTGACCCAGTGGATGGTGCCTTTGACTTTACGGCCGTCTGGCACATTCCCCCCGCTGGTTTCTGGATCATACGTGCAGTGCAGGGCCACCACGTTGCCGTCGTCGTCCTTGATCGCCTCGGTGCAGGTGAGCAGGTACGCGCCCAAAAAGCGCACTTCGCGCCCTTCCGTCAGGCGGAAGAATTTGCTAGGGGCGTTGGGCATGTAGTCGTCTTGCTCAATGAACAGCTCGCGGCTGAAGGGCACCTGGCGGGTGGTGATGTTGCTTTTGTCCTGCGGGTACACCGGGATGTCGAACCATTCCACCTTGTCTTCCGGGTAGTTGGTGACGATGACGCGCAACGGCCGTAACACAGCCATCGCTCGTGGGGCATGAGAATTGAGTTCGTCGCGAACGGCCGCTTCCAGCATGGCCATGTCCACGGTGCGATTGTAGCGGGCCATACCGACCATGTCCTGGAAGTTGCGAATGGCGGCAGGCGGGTAGCCCCGACGGCGCATTCCGGCAATTGTGGGCATGCGCGGGTCGTCCCAGCCGTTGACGTGCGCTTCCTGCACCAGCCGGATGAGCTTGCGCTTGCTGGTGATGGTGTGGCTCACGTTCAGCCGCCCAAACTCAATCTGCTGCGGATGGTGGGCAATGTCAATCTGGTCCAGGAACCAATCGTACAATGGGCGATGGTTCACATACTCCAGCGAGCAGAAGGAATGGGTCACGCCTTCCATCGCGTCGGACTGGCCGTGGGCCCAGTCGTACATCGGGTAGATGACCCATTTGTCGCCGGTGCGCCAGTGCGGCGCTTTGAGGATGCGGTACATGACGGGGTCGCGCATGTTGATGATGGGCGAACTCATGTCAATTTTGGCACGCAGGACGCGCTCGCCTTCTTCAAATTCGCCATTTTTCATGCGCTCGAACAGGTCCAGATTTTCCGCCACGCTGCGGTCGCGGTACGGACTGTTTTTGCCCGGCTCGGTGAGCGTGCCGCGATAGTCGCGCATCTCGTCCTGGCTCAGGTCGTCTACGTACGCCTTGCCTTCTTTGATGAGCTGCGTGGCCCACTCGTACAGCTGGTCGAAGTAGTCGGAGGCGTAGTAGAGGCGATCTTCCCAATCGTAGCCCAGCCAGCGGATGTCGTGCATGATGCCTTCGACGTACTCGGTTTCTTCTTTGGTGGGATTGGTGTCGTCGAAGCGCAGGTTGCATTTGCCGCCAAACTCGGCCGCAATTTTGAAGTCGGTGTGGATGGCGTTGGCGTGGCCGATGTGCAGGTAGCCGTTGGGTTCGGGTGGAAAGCGAGTGTGGACTTTGCCGTCGAAACGGCCGTTTGCCACATCCTCCGCAATCATCGTGCGCAGAAAATCGCTGGGGCCGTCATTTTCATTCGCCTCTGGGGCGGGGTCAACAATTTTGGTCATGATCTGTTCCTTTAATCCGGGGAATAAATTCCCCGGCTATCTTAGCAAGGCCTGATTGATCAGGCAGCGGGCATGATCATAAGCGATTCAAGCCAGGATGCAAATAAAATTTAGCGGCAGGAAGCGGGCGTCGCGTTTTGGTGCTGAACGCGCTATTTTGTGAATTGTGGTCAACTGAGTGTAACGAAAGTTACTATTGTTAGGCCGGAAACTGATTAAAGTCATCATGTTTCGATCTGATGATTTTGTACAGTAGCATTTAACATTTTGTTTTGGCGCGACTTTTGAAGGAGATTAAGATGAAAGCATCTCGTTGGCAAAAACAGAACATTTACTTCCAGCCAATTGTTTGGGCTGTCTCGGCGGTCGTTTCATTCCTGGTGATTATTGTTCTGTTCTCGCTGGGGTGGGGGATCGAAGTGGCGAGTGCGTCTTTCCTTGGTACTTTTGTGATTCTGAGAGTCCTGCTAGCATTTGTCCTCAAAAATCGGTTTACCAACTCGATGGTCCGTGTCTTAAAATTTGACTATGAGGAACTTGAACGAGAGTTTCGCATCGTGTTTAAAAATAAGTTCATTCGTTTCCAGCGAAAGTCTGAAGATGACGCTTATTCTTATGAATTTCCAGGGCGCAATTTGAGCATGACGGTACGGCCGTATTGGGTGAACAGCGACATGAGTCAGCCGCCAGCTACCAAAGTGACCCTCCGCGTTGTGAACGCCAAAAACATGGAATTTGCCGAAATGTTGGCCAATTCAATCGACGAGATGGCTGATCAGCGCACGCGAGCCAAAGAAAAAGTATAACAAGCTCAAAGCATAGCGAAAGCACTCTCCCGCTGCCCTTTGGAGATTGGTTGGAAACGGCCGTTCCCCCAAGGGCTTTTTTTTTGCCTGAAATTCAATCAAAAATACTTGTGAATTGACAATACTGTTCGTCATACAGTATAATGCGCCGCATGGGTACAAATTCTGAAAAAGAAGCACTTTACGACAAGCTTTTACTGGAACTACGGCGCGGCGTGCTGATGCTGGCCGTACTCAGCCAGTTACAAGATGAGCAGTACGGCTACTCGCTTAAGCAGTCGCTGGATGAGCAGGGGATGGAAATTAACGAAGGCACCCTGTACCCGCTGCTGCGCCGCCTGGAGTCGCAAGGTTTGCTGGAAAGTGACTGGCAAGTGGTGGATGACACGCGCCCGCGCCGCTACTACAAAATGAGCCAGGATGGCGAGACCGTTTACGCCAATCTGGTGCAAGAGTGGCAGGCGCTGGGCGTGGTGATGGATCAACTGCTCGGCTTAAAATCGAAATAATGGGCTACGGTTGAAGTAGACCTGTCAGATTTGTTCATAAGAGATCGATGAACGTAAAAAACCTGACAGGTCTTGAGAGAGTCGTGGCAAAAAATTGAGGGTACTGATATGAATTTTAATGAAATGATTGATCGTTATGTAAATGAAGTTGGGGAATATCTGCCCCGCAAAATGCGGGCGGACATTGAAATGGAGCTACGCTCCTTGCTGCTGGATGCCCTGGAAGAACGGGCTGATGAGGAACCGTCGGCGAAGGAAACGGCCGCTTTCTTACAAGAATTTGGCTCCCCAGAAACAATTGCGGCCCAATACCGCCCAGCCGAAGCGCTGATTGGCCCGACACTGTTCCCCACCTACAAGGTTGTGGTGACAATCACGGTGAGCATCATTGGCGTGCTGCATTTGCTTTTGCTAGGCGTGACGCTGTGGTCAGGAAATGGTGCGGCTTGGCTAGATATGGTGCTGAATTCAGTCTTTTCGTTCGGCCGTTCTGCCATTTTGAACGCGGGGATTGTCACTATAATTTTTGCCCTTCTTGAGCGAATTCCGGTAGAGCCTTTAGCTTTACCAGAGAAAAACAGAGAGGTTTGGGACCCGTTTACACTGCCGCCTGTCAAAGACCCAAATCGAATCAAACGAGCGGAATTAATTGTCGGAATTTTCTTTGGCTTGTTGTTTCTTGTTTGGTTGAACGTGTTTTCTGGCTGGTTGAGCGGCGCAAATTTTGGCGAAGAAGGCACGGGCGTTTGGGTACTGGTCACCCCTGAATTTATGAGATTGGTTCCTTTGTTTAGTGCTTCGCTGCTGTTGGACGTGGGGTTGAAAACGGCCGTACTCATCCAAGGCCGCTGGAACCGCATCACCCGCACAGTGGAATTAGGGACAACGCTCTTTGGTCTATTCGTCGCTTACCGCATTTTTAGCCTGGAACAGATTTCCACCGTGCCCTTCTTCACCACAATGGTCAAGATTGGTTTGGCCGTGGCACTGGTTATCGGCTCGATTGAGATGATAGGGAAATTGATACGATTATTATTCGGACGGCCGTTTACCCCCCGTACCTTCATTAAGTCCAAACTAGCTTAATTGCAACCGCACAAGTCACAAAAAAAGCCCGGCAGTTCATTTAAGTGAACCGTCGGGCTTTCGCTATCAGTGATGTTGGAATGAATGGTACGGATAATGTGATGGTGAAGACGGCCGTTTCGCCTCCCATTGCTTTTCTTCTTGCCGCTCATTGACAGGCAAACGCCGCAGTAACTTGGCCGGAACCCCGCCAACCACCGTAAACGCAGATACATCCTTCGTGACGACCGCCCCGGCAGCCACCACCGCCCCTTCACCAATGGTAACCCCTGGCAGCACAATTGCTCCCGAACCAATCCAAACATGATCCTCAACATGGATCGGCGCTGATTCACTCGGCCGTTTGCCGCCAACCACAGGCATTAGCTGATGATCGATTGTCTCCAATGAAACACGGTTACCGATTTGGCAATAATCACCAATCTGAATACCACCCCCACAGGCAAACCGGCAATCTGAGTTAATAAACACCTCATCACCAATCTCCAACTCACCCGGTGTTACCTGAACTCGGGGCATAATTGAAACATGCCTGCCAATAGTTGCTCCTGCCAAACGCAGCAACCCTGGACGGAAAAAGTAATTAAAAATA
Organism: Ardenticatenaceae bacterium; assembly: GCA_020634455.1. Classification (GTDB taxonomy): domain Bacteria; phylum Chloroflexota; class Anaerolineae; order Promineifilales; family Promineifilaceae; genus Leptofilum. Next base: position 26,742 of record JACKBQ010000004.1, read on the forward strand.
TCCAGATTTGGGCCAAAACTGGCAAAATAAGAGAGGAGGTTATGTAACTGCCAACCAAAAATAAGCGTGCGAAGAAATTTGCGAAATGAGGGCATCAGAAGCGTCTTCCTAAATCAACTAAAAATACAATTTGCTTGTGGCTCAACCCAGGTAATGCGGATGATTGACCAAATATAAACCCATTACCAGAGGATCATTCAAGGGGCAAAAAAATCTAAAGGCTCTTTTAAAATAAAACCTACCAAACGATCCTTACAGAACAGGTGACTATCTCCAGATAGTTTGCAACTTAGAACCGGAACCAATCGGCTTTGTCACAAACCGCTTGTAATTTTTGGCAAGCCATCGTTACACCACACAGTAGATTTTGAGTAACCTACAAAAAAGCAATCTGCGTCAATCTGCAAAATCTGCGGCTTTTTCAGGGGTTTTATCTGCCTCAGGGCCATAGATGGTGGGGTACAGTTCTGGTAAACAGTCGGGGCAAATGCTATGGCTAAATTCCGCTTCTGTATGATCACGCACATAAACAGCTACATCCTGCCAGTAACCATCATCATCTCTGATTTTTTTGCAGTTAGCGCAAATAGGCAGCAAGCCATGCAATGTTTTCACTTGTGCCAGGGTAGTTTGCAGCGTTTCAATTAAAGCTTCCCGCTCTGCTTGCATCTCTTTGCGTTTCGTAATGTTACTCATCATGAGTAATTGGCCTTGGGGTTCCTGTTGTTTTCCCGTCAATGGAATTACGCGGACTTGCAAACAGGTAGGCGACGGTTTTGCTACAAAAAGTTCTTGGTCTTCGCTGTGTTTACCGCCCAAGTTTGCCCAACCGGACCAAACCTCGGCCACTTGCTGCCCGATTAGGTTCTGTTCTTGCAGGTCAGCCATTTGGAGAAAGGCCGGGTTAAAGTCAACAATACGATTTTGAGTGTCCAGCACCAGAATACCGTCGTGTATCTGCTCGACTACTTTGTCCCGGGCAATGGGTCGAACATCTAAAAAGCGACGGTGCTGGAGGGTAACGGCCGTTAACATGCCCGTCAGGGTAAAAGCCAGGGGGGTTAAATCTAGCCCTGGCAGTGGATTCAAGCCCAGAAAGCTAAAAATATTGGCAAACCATGGGATCAACCCCGCAAGCAAAAGAAGGCCAAGCTGCCGACGGTAAAATGTTTGGTTTGCTCGGTATTCTTTTACTAACAGCAGTATCGAAAGCAAATTGAGGCTGTAGGCATAAATGAAGAAGGTCCAAAACCAGGGGCCGCCTGAAAAAATGACGCTGTCAGTTTCGCTGCGTAACCCAGCAAAGAAGAGCCCATGCCACGGATCGGTCCACAGCAAAATGAGCGTAATGAGACCCATGCCTGCCAGCATCGTCAGTAGGTGGCGGTGGAGCCATTGCTGCCGATTGGTAAATTGCAGCACAAATACAAAAAACAGGGGGGTGATTGTTACAACGCCTAAATAGGTGGCGTTAAGCCAAAAGAAGCCAGAAGGTGGCAGTTGCGCCCAAAACAGGGCATAGGTGCCGCTCCACCAGGCCATGCTAAACATGAAGAGGGTCAGCGCAATGCCCCCTGGTGCCTGGCGGCGCTGCCACACAAGATGCGCCACGCCAAGTGAAATGAGCGAAGCGACGGATAAAATCGTACTATATAGAATTTCTTGAGCGTTCATCTAGTTTACAACCGTTCATCAATTAGATTATGCAGCCTGGGCATGAATAACCCGGCCAGGGCAAGCAGCAGAACGGCCGTAATCACCCCTGCATACCCCAGTACAGCATACCATATTTGTTCACGGGTTGGGCTTAAGGGGGTACTAACGCGCCAGATGGCAACGGCCGTTTCCACCATCCCCCACGCACCCACACCGGACAAAAACAAGCAAAGGTTCACACCGACAACCGTCCAAACATGCGTGTAAGACCGCTCCTGGCCCGATTTGCCCCGCTCCCAACGCGCCAGGGCTACCATACTTACCAGCAGGAGCGCCATTAAAATAAGCAACAAAACCAGCAGCAGCTCAAATTGCTGCGGCCAAAGGGCCTTAACAAACGGCCGTGCCAGCCCAAACCCTACCAGCGGCAGCAGCAATACGCCCAGAGCGAGGAGCACAATCGTACTCCATTTTTGCCAGGGCGCGAACCGTTCGGGAATCGGCCGTACTCCTTCGGTGCGGGCAGCGATTCGGTGCATAGCCTGGCAAATCGCCTCAAAACGAGCGTCCTGCACCCCAGCCCATTTGGCGACTATGTGCTTTTCACGTTTGTGGTTTTGCAACTTCAGGCTGGGGCGGGCTTCGTCGGGAATGCCCAGGCGCTCTTCTGGCTGGATGGTGAGGAAATCGTGGTCCACACAAAGTTGAATGAGCTGCTCTTTTTCGTTTTCCAGCCATTTGAGTGGAACACGGTACCTGGTTTCTTTACCGCCGGGGGCAATCTGGCTCACAAACGCTTCCCCAACCGACCATCCGGGCACAAACACCCGCACACCGCCGTGCAATGGCTGCACATCTACCAACTCCAGGCTGGCGCTTTTCCAGGTGTACGGGTGGTGGAGGAATTCGGTCGTTTTATTGTCCATACCCGCCAATTCTAGCAAATTTAAGCAAACCATATAAGGCCTCAAAGTGCAAAAAAAGGGCTACCTGGTGGCCTGCTGCCAGACGTAGAAGGCGGGACGGGGCGAGAGGTCTGGGTTGATGAGGCTGTAGCCGCTCATTTCGTCGGTGGGGGAACGGCCGTAAACCAGATTCCACACCGTAAACAGCTCCACCCAGGGCCATTCCGCTGCTGCCCGCGCTCGCGCCGCCAGCAAATACTCCGCCTGCTGCCCTTCAGAAACGGCGGGCTGGTTGCCATCGGTGACCGTGTAACCCAACTCCGTAATCCAAACTGGTTTTTCTACGCTCGCCGCCTCCGTGATTTCGTACATTTGGGCAATGCGCCCCAGGTTGAGATTGTTGTGCATGTCGTCTGGCGACTCTGGCGAGAGGCCAAAGCCGTAGGCGTGTACGGCCAGCACATCCAGACAGTCGGCCATGCCCACCGCCCACAGCTGCTCTAAAAACGTGCGGTCATCAACGGCACGGGGCGACATCTCGTTGGTGGGGGCTAGCCCGCCGCCCACCACCAGCGCCTGCGGGTCAGCAGCGCGAATCTGGCGGAAGGCGACGCCCAGCACGCCCACGTAATCGGCCGGGTCGGCCACCCAACCATCGAACCTGGCCCAATGGTCTTCCAGATTACCGCCGGAACGGCTCCACTCGGCGGCCAAATTCGGCTCATTCCAGATGATGTAGCCCAGGATTTGGCCCTGGTAACGTTGGGCAACGGCCGTTACCCAACCCCCATACGCCGCCAGATCAAACGGCAGGCCAGCCGGATCGTTTTGTGTGGCCCAGGCGGGTGGCATGTCCAGGCGCAGCACCAGGTTTAGGCCGCGCTGGCGCACCGTCTGCACCAGCGCGTCGGCGGCGTCCCAGGCAAACTGGTCGGGCGTTGGCTGCATATCGCGCCAGGGCAGCACCTGCACAATTGTGTCGAAGCCCGCCTCGGCAGCGAGGTTAACGATGGTGTCATCCACAAACAGGGTATGGACGGCGTAGCGCGGCGGCGGTGTTTCAGACGAAATGATGTTGGCGGGGGAAACGGCCGTTTCCGGCACATCCAAATCCGCAAAAAAATTACAGGCATTGGCAACGGGTGAAGGTGTGGGGGGAACGGCCGTTGGCGATTGTGCAACAGGTGGGTCCACCTGGCAGGCAACCAGCCCCAACAGCAAAAAAAGCCACAGCAAACGTTTCATGCCCATAGCCTACCAAATTTTGCAGCCGTCGGCGGCACGACCAGCAAACGTTTCCCCTATTTTCCAGAATCACCCGAATTTAATTGGCGGCAATGGGTCTACAGGCGGAGCCGCTTTGGTCCTCTGGACCGATGTGGCAATCTAGCACGTCCCCTACACTAAAAACAATTAGGTCTTGCATCTTTCAGGATGTATTTTTGCAAACTACAAAACTCAGCCATGTCGTTCAAAAAAGGAGTATGAATGTGAACTCAGAAAAAACACCACAAAATGCGTTGGAAGACATCACACTCAATGTAAAACTGAAGCTCGCTTCTCTTTGGGCAAGCTTTATGTTTCTCTACATCTATGTAGATTATTTCCACTTATATATGCCGGGCTCCATAGAAGATATTCTGGCAGGAAAAGTATTTACATTTGACATTTCATATGTTTTTCTACTAATAGCAATGATTGGTGTAACAATTCCAGTTGTTATGATCTTCCTTTCTGTTGCCCTGCCGGCTAAAGGAAATCGTTGGACAAACATAATCGTGGCTACGATATATATTCCCTATATGTTGTTCAATTTGGCAGGAGAGGCTTGGGTGCATATGTATTTTGCCGCAGCTGTAGAAGTGATTCTTCTTTGCCTCATTATCCGTTATGCATGGAAGTGGCCTCAACAGAAAGCATGAACCGATCTCATGTCTTTCGAACTCCTCAGAGGAAAAGCAGTCATAGCTTTGGAACATAGGATGCGTTTACAAATAACTTTTGATAACGAAACGCATCCGCACCGCTGCGTTAATTATTTTAGGAGTGGCATCATGAGCAAAATCGTTTTACAGACTGATAATTTAAGCAAAAAATTTGGCGAGGTTACGGCCGTTCAGTCTATAAACCTGCGCGTGCGGCAAGGTGAAGTATTTGGCTTCCTCGGCCCCAACGGCGCAGGTAAAACCACCACCATCGGCATGGTGCTTGGGCTGATTCATCCCACAGAAGGCAGCATCACCCTCTTCGACCAGCCGGTAACGCCCAGCCACAACCGCGCCCTGCAAAACGTCGGCTCGCTCATTGGCGCTCCAGCACTGCTGCCTTACCTGTCGGCGCAAGAAAATTTACAGCTATTGGCTAAATTGCATGATGGCGTGGAAAACGGCCGTATCACCGAAATACTCGATTTGATCGGCCTCAGCCAAGCCGCTGACCGCCCGGTAAAAGGATTTTCCACCGGGATGAAGCAGCGGCTTGGCCTGGGCGCAGCTTTGCTGCACCGCCCTTCTCTCATCATTTTAGATGAGCCAACCAACGGGCTGGACCCGGCCGGAATGCGCGAAGTGCGTACCCTCATTCGCCAATTGGCCGATGAAGGGACCACCATCTTTCTCAGCAGTCACCTGCTGCACGAGGTAGAACAGGTTTGCGACCGCATCGCCGTCATTCGCCAGGGGCAAATTGTGGCCCAGGGCGCAGTGGAAGAGCTGCTCAGCCAAAGCGGGCAATCGGTAAAGCTGAAGGTGAAAAATCCGGCCAAGGCGGGCGAGCTGCTGGCCCAGTTGCCAAACGCTACCAAGATTGTGACCAATGGCGCGTACGTGCAGGTGAGTGGGGTGGAGAGTGAAACGGCCGTTGCCCATCTGGCCCAAAACGGCATCATCCCCAGCGAAGTGCAGAGTCAAAAGTCAGACCTCGAAAGCTTGTTCCTGGAATTGACAAAATAATCATATCCAGAGATTAGAGCTTAACAATCTCCAGTCCAATCTCTAGTCTCTCACAAAGGAGACCATCATGTTTTGGCAAATGGTAGCTGTTGAACAGAAAAAATTAACCCGCCGCAAGATTTTGTGGATTGAACTGGCGATGATGGCGGCTGCGGCCGTTTTTATCCCGCTTGTTATTTATCTGGCCAGCCAGTCTGATGGCAGCGGCAATTTGGTCATCACCACCGATGGCCCGGTGGAAGAGATGATTGCCTGGCCAATGGCGCTGCGCCTGGGCATCGATCTCGCTTCAGGTGGTGGTTTGGGTGGCTTGCTGATTGTTATTTTAATTGGCACCCTGACGGCGCAGGAGTATGGTTGGCGCACGATGCAGCTTTGGCTCAGTAACGGCATTTCACGCCCGGTGCTGCTGCTGGCCAAGTTTACGGCCGTTTTGCTACCGTCTTTGCTCCTGGTGTTGGCTCCCTTTGTGGCTGGGGCGTTAACAACGGCCGTTTTCACCCAAAATCTTCAGGGCAGCTTGCCTTTTGCCCAGGTAGATTGGTGGCAGGCGGCTTTGAGCATTGGTCGTACGGCCTTCACCTTGCTGCCCTACGCAGCCCTCACCTTCTTTTTGGCCGTTATCAGCCGCTCCACCGTGGTGGCCATTGGGGGCGGATTAGCCTACGCCATGCTGATTGAAGGGGTGCTGGTTCAGCTTTTGACCTTTGTGGGTGGCACCTGGGCTAAAATTGGGCAATATTTGCCCGCCGGGCTGAGCAATAGCCTGGCAGCTCTCAACCGCGTCAGCGCCAGCAGCGGCACTGGTTTGGTGACCCAGGCAGAAGGCGTGAGTATGGCAACGGCCGTGCCTGGCATTGCGCTTTACACCCTCCTATTTGTGGGTCTGGCCATCTTCGCCTTCCGGCGTCAGGATTTAGGTGGATAACATTGTCGTAGAGACGTTGCAGTGCAACGTCTCTGCAATGCAACGTCTCACTATTTTTTGTATACTCCAACATTATGAGCAATTTTTTCGGCCGTTTTCGTACTTTGCAGTGGAAATTGACCCTCTCTTACGCCTGGGTAACAACCGCCGTGGCTGCGGCCGTTTTCATCATATTCTTTTTAATAGCCGCCTCGCTGTTGAACTTTTTTATCCCCAATGTCGCTTCTGCCTTTCAGCCAGCGCTACGCCCCGTTGAGTCTCAAATTGCCCCATTTTTAGAACAAAGCCCACCAGATATTACTGGGCTGCGCGCCTGGCTAGACAGCGCCCACCAGTCTGGCGAGTTTCAGGTGACCTCGGAATCCGGCATCAGCAACGTGCGCTTTAGCGATGTTTCTTTTGTCGCCGTTGTCGATCCTTCAGGCATCTTGCTGGCGCTGGAGCCAGGGGACAATTTGGATCAATCGGTAGAAACGCTGCTTTTTGCCGAAGCGCTGCCCGCTTTTGAGCAGGCAATGCAGGGAGAAACGGATCCAGAATTGGTAACGGCCGTTCAGCCCGAAACCAACGATATTTTTGTGGCAGTGCCCACCTTCGGTTCAGATCGTGAGCTGTTAGGCGTGTTTCTGCTGGTGATGGATTTGCCCAACCCTCAAACAGATCTTTTTACGGCCACCACCCTTCTCGGCATTTTACCCCTGGTGCTCGTCATTTTTGTAGTTGCTGGTTTCACCGGCACCATCTTTGGCTTCATCGCCTCACGCGGCTTTAGCCGCCGCCTGCGCCGCCTCACAGAAACGGCCGAATCCTGGAGCAAGGGCGACTTTTCTGCCTACGTGCAGGATGAGTCCGGCGACGAAATTGGCCAGCTGGCGCGGCGACTCAACCAGATGGCCGAGCAGCTGCAAAATCTGGTTCACACCCGCGCTGAGTTGGCCACGCTGGAAGAACGCAATCGCCTGGCCCGCGATTTACACGATTCCGTCAAGCAGCAGGTGTTTGCCACCACTATGCAGTTGGGCGCTGCTCAGGCCACGCTTGACAATGATCCACATGCGGCAAAAGCCCACCTGCAAGAGGCGGAGCAGCTGGCCCGGCAGGCGCAGCAGGAACTCACCGGCCTCATCCAGGAGCTGCGGCCCGCCGCGCTGGAAGGCAAGGGGTTGGTGGAAGCGCTGCGTGGCTTCGCCGAAGATTGGTCGCGCCGGACGGCGATTGCGGCTGAGGTGATGGTGGTGGGAGAACGGCCGTTACCACTGGCAGTCGAACAGCCCTTGTTCCGCGTAGCGCAAGAAGCGCTGGCCAACATCGCCCGACACAGCCATGCAACCAACGCCATCCTCCATCTGGCCTGGCAAGCGGATGAATTTGTGCTGACAATTACCGATGACGGGCGAGGTTTTGACCCGCAAGCCACAGCATATGGCCTGGGGTTAAACAGTATGCAGGAACGGTTGGTGAGCGTGAACGGCCGTTTCACTGTCACCAGCGCCCGCGGTCAGGGAACAAAGTTAACGGCCGTTGTACCGTTGACATAGGAGATTAGAGATTGGAGACTGGAGACCAATCTCAAATCTCCAGTCTCCAATCTCCCAAAGGCAACAGATGAACGAAAAAATCACAGTCTTACTCGTTGATGATCACAAAGTAGTGCGGCAGGGCGTGCGGGCCTTTTTGCAGGCCCAGGCAGATATTGAGGTGGTAGCCGAGGCCGATTCAGGGGAAACGGCCGTTACCCTCGCCGCTGAACACGCCCCTGACGTGGTGCTGATGGATTTCGTGATGCCCGGCATGGATGGCGTCGCCGCCACGCGGCTGGTCAAAGCGCAAAGCCCGCGCACCCAAATCATCATGCTCACCTCCTACCACCAGGACGAGCACATCTTCCCCGCCATTCGCGCCGGGGCACTCTCTTACCTGCTCAAAGATATCGAACCGACCGCCCTGGCCGAGGCGGTGCGGCAGGCGGCCCAGGGCGAAGCGGTGCTGCATCCGCGCGTGGCCGCCCGCGTGGTACAAGAGCTGCACGGCTCGCGCCAGGAAAGCGTCAACGTCTTCACGGAATTGTCTGACCGCGAGTTGGAAGTGCTGCGCCTGATTGCCGACGGAGCCAACAATGGCAGCATCGCCGCGCAGCTTATCATCAGCGAAAAGACGGTGAAGAGCCACGTCAGCAACATTTTGAGCAAGCTGCATCTGGCCGACCGGACGCAAGCGGCCGTGTTGGCCTGGCGTGAGGGCATTGTGCGCCGAAATACACCCTGAGTTCTGACAAACATCACCTTATCCACGTGCCAATTGCGACTACTTGGGTAGGCGCACATCCATTACGATCTTTTGTGGTCGTTATTTGCCAACTGGAGCCAGACGGCCGTTTACCATTCCCATTACCCAAGGAGTCAATTATGTCTGACACAGACACCCAACTAACTGGGGTTGATCTGCTGCACAACCCCCTACTCAATCATGGCACCGCGTTTACCGAAGAAGAACGCGATGCGTACAAACTGCGTGGGCTGTTACCGCCACGCGTCTTCACTCAAGAACGACAAGTCCAACGTTCCCTGGGCAATTACCGTAAAAAACTTACCGACTTAGAGCGCTACATTTACCTGATAAGCCTGGAAGATCGCAACGAAACCTTGTTTTACCGCCTGGTAATGGACAATCTCGAAGAAATGATGCCCATCATCTACACACCGACCGTCGGCAAAGCATGTCAGGAATTTGCCCACATCTTCCGCCGCCCGCGCGGCCTTTACATATCCACCGAGGATAAGGGGCGTATTGCAGAGATTATCGCCAATTGGCCCCACGACGACGTTGAGGTGATTGTGGTCACTGATGGCGAGCGCATTTTGGGCCTGGGCGATCTAGGCATCAACGGAATGGGCATTCCTGTTGGTAAACTGTCACTTTACACCGCTTGTGCCGGCATTCACCCAGCCAAAACCTTGCCAATTACGCTAGACGTTGGCACAGAAAATGAAAAACTGTTGGCCGATCCGCTTTACATTGGCTTACCGCAGCGACGGGTGCGCGGGGCAGAATATGATGCGTTTGTGGATGAGTTCATGACGGCCGTTTCCACCCGCTATCCCAACGCCATGATTCAATTTGAAGATTTTGCCAATCTAAACGCCTTCCGCCTGCTGCACAAATATCGCAACGCCTACTGCACTTTCAACGACGATATTCAAGGGACGGCCAGCGTGACCCTGGCGGGCATCTACTCTGCCCTTCGGCTGACAGGTGGCAAGCTCACCGAGCAAAAACTACTCTTCCTGGGCGCAGGTGAAGCAGGCATCGGCATCGCCGACCTCATTGTCTCGGCCATGATGGACGAAGGCTTGAGCGAGGCTGAAGCCCGGCAGCGCTGCTGGTTTGTAGATTCACGCGGATTGGTAGAAAGCAGCCGAACCAATCTGGCAGACCATAAATTACCTTACGCCCACGACTTTGCCCCCCAAACCGACTTCCTCGCCGCCGTGAACGCTTTACAGCCCACTGGCATTATTGGCGTTTCTGGTATGGGGCAAATGTTTACTCAGCCCATTGTGGCAGCGATGGCCAAAATCAACGAACGGCCGATTGTCTTCGCCCTCTCAAACCCCACCTCTAACTCAGAATGCACCGCTGAAGAAGCGTACACCTGGTCCGATGGACGGGCGATCTTTGCCAGCGGCAGCCCGTTCGACCCGGTCGAATACAAGGGTCAGACGTATGTTCCCGGCCAGGGCAACAATTCTTACATTTTTCCTGGTGTGGGGCTGGGCGTAGTAGCGGTAAAGGCGCGCCACGTCCCAGATGAGATGTTTATGGCGGCTGCCCGCACGCTGGCACAGTTGGTTACGGAGGAGGATTTGGCTAAAGGGCGGGTCTATCCTTCACTCAAACGTATTCGTGAGGTGTCGGCGGCAATCGGAACGGCCGTTGCCGAAATTGCCTACGCCAAAAATTTAGCGCGGGTAACCCGACCTGACAATCTGCCAGCCTTCATCGAAGCGCAGATGTTCCAACCGGTTTATGATTAAAGGGGGGTTAACGACTTCCTGAAAGCGCCGCCGGGGCAGACAACACTTCCCGAACCGTTTGAATAAGTTCATTGACCGTGATGGGCTTGCACAAATAGCGGTTTGCCCCGGCGGCCAGCCCTTCCTGCACAGCGTGGTACTGTGTCTTGCCGCTCAGCATAACAATGGGCAAGGTGGCAAACCTGGCGGTAGCGCGAAGCTGCTTGCAAAGACTTACCCCATCCAGGTTAGGCATCATCACATCCAAAATCATCATGTCAGGGGTGTTTTCCGCCAGCTTGTCTAATGCATCAAACCCATCCTCAGCTTCTATCACCTCAAAACCGCCAATTTCCAGCATATGCCGCAGCAGTTCGCGCAAATTAGGTTCATCGTCAACCAGTAGGATTGAATTCTTCACAATGTTCTCCTCTGAATAAATATGGGGGACTGCTTATTCTGCCAGGAATTAAAGCACGAGACGGCCGTTTTTAGCAGTAGGAAAATATAGCCAGAATCTCCTACAACTACAGCAAAACCAGGCGCGAAGCCAACACCACCAGTACAGCAACCCAACCCGTGCGCTGCGAGATTGTAAGCAGACGGTTGCTGGCCCAATGGACTGAGCGGGAGTTTTGGAAACGGTTTTGGTGTTGGGCATCGTTGGCCCACACCCACAGCAACATCAGGGCAGCAGGCAGCAGCACAAACAAGATTAGGGGGAGCATAAGCCAGAGGGGAAGTACGGCCGTTGCTTCCGGTCGCCACCATGCCAAACTGGCAATAGCCCCCAAATGCGCCAACTGATCCAGCAAGAAGCCGGGCCACTGTGGCTCCACCGGGAACCGCACCTTAATCCAATCCGTGAAAAAATGGGCAACGCCCAATGCCAGCAGCAGATCCAGGCAGTGCGCCGGTGTTCTCAGCAATACGCCGGCCATGCCAACGTGAATCAATACATGCAGCGCCAAACCCGCCTTGCTGGTTACTTTCAGACGAAAGATGCGGTTGGTTTGAAGCGGAAAATCTGCCAGAAGATGTGCTAACAATAAGGTAAAAAAAGTTGTCATTGAATCCAGTACACTCTACCAGCAAGCCGGAGTAAATTTTAGGTGCGGCGCAGAACGGCAGGAACATTGGTTTGCCTGGCAGAACAATCGTAAATTTTCAAATTGCAATGCCGGGGCATCGCAACAAATTAGCAGGAATAGAGGTGGTTGGCTGCAAACGGCCGTATCCTCACAGTATGAAACAGTTAACAAACCAACATAAAAGACCCGCCAATAACCCAAAAGTCACCAACGAGTCTTATTATTCACGAGGGTTTCACCTGAAAACGGCAGAGCCGTCTGTGGCAATATTTTTCAGGCAATTGCCGGAGTCTGATGCAAAAAAGTGTCGTCTGTGAGCTGCTGCAAGACAAAAGCAGCCACATCGGCGCGAGAAACTTGCCCCCCGCCAATGGATGCATCCATGCCAAAAGCATATTCCCCCGAAGCGGATCCATTGGTTAGACCACCAGGACGTACAATCACCCAATCCAGGTCGCTCTCGCGCACAAATTGCTCCTGCCGCTCCTTATCTTCGTACGCTTTGCGCAGTACCGTTTTCATGAGCATCTTGAATGAGAGTGAGACACGATCGCGGGTATCACCCACGCCCAAAGCAGAAACAACGACCAGCCGCCGGATGGCTTGCTTTTTCATCACCTCAATAATGTTCTGCGTACCGTCAGAGACGACAAAGTCGGGATTGTTAGCCGTGTTACCCAGCGAACAGCACACAGCTTCTGATCCGGCCAGCGCTTCTTCCACCTTTTCCAGGTTGAGCACATCGCCAATCACCAGATAAAGTTTATTGTGCTTCACACTAAGCCTGGCCGGGTCTCGCACCAAAACAGTCACTTCATGCCCGGCGTCCAGTGCCTGGGCCACAATTTCTCTGCCGGTACCACCGGTTGCCCCGAAAACTGCTAATTTCATCGAAGATTGCCTCGCTTGCTATGTTTGCTGGATTCCCGGTAATTATCGTCAAAACTGATTTTTAGGCTATTTGGGCACGGCCGTTTCTTCCGGTTTTGGTCGGTGAGACGGCCGTTTCAAGAAAAAATACGCCGGAATCAGGGCAAACAGCGACAGCCCCATGCCCAGCCAGTACGGATAATGCGGGTCAAGAGCAAAGATGGCACCCGCCAACGCCGTGCTAAAAATCGTCGCCAAACCAACCGTAGACTGGTACATACCCAACACCCCACCCCGGACCTCGTCTGGCACCATACGCGTAGACAACGATTGCAGCGGCGGCATCATCAATCCCACGCCCACCGGGAAGAAAATGGAACCGGGAATACCATACCAGGCAGCCGTGGCAATTGCCAGAAAAAACATGCCGATGCCGCGCAGCAAACTTCCAATGATCACCAAATTGGCCTCCCCCAGCCGGGGCAGCACCCGCCGGATGAGCAACGTTTGGGTTAAGAATTGAGACAGGCCAACCACTGCCAGCAAAATGCCAATCCCTAAATCCACAATGCGGTCGCTGTAGCCAGCGAACAGCACCGCATCACCAAACAGAGCAAATGAGGCCTGCATCATCCCCATGGCAAATTGGCCAATGAAGGCAATGAGCAAAACCGCCAGCAGCGGCGCGTTGCGCAGCACTTCGCTGGGAGAAATGCCGCCACCCCGCGCCTGGCGATTTTTCATGCGCTGTTCCGGTGTGAGCGTTTCGGTAAGGGTGAACCAGGTCAAAATAACGGTAAGTGCAGCGGCTACGGCGGCCATGAAGAAGGGAATGCGCGGGCCAAAAGCGGCAGACAGGGTGCCGCCCAGCGCCGGGCCAAACACAAAACCGAGGCCAAAGGCGGCAAAAATGTAGCCTAACGATTCCGTCCGTTTGGCTGGCGGGGTGATGTCGGTGATGTAAGCCTGGGCCACGATGATATTGCCGCCGGTGATGCCATCCAAAATGCGGGCGATGAACAGCACCGTGACGTTGGGCGCAGCGCCAATCATGATGAAGCTGATGACGGTGCCAATTTGGCTAATGATGAGAACGGGAATACGGCCGTATTTGTCCGACAACCGCCCAATTGTAGGGCCAGCTATAAATTGGGCTGCAAAAAAGGAGGAAAGCAGCAGCGTGTTGTACCGGGGAGAGATGTCGAACTGGCGCTGCGCGTACAGCAGCAAAATGGGCAGCGCCATCGCTGCCCCAATCATCTGCACAAACACGATGAGCAAAATAGTTAGTAATCGTTTATCAATATTTTTAAGTTTCATAAAAAATGGGCAGCTCTGAAAGCGGCCGCTCCTTATCAATTGGTTTTGCGGTGTTTAGTATTGCGCCCCCAAAGGTTTACATAATGTTTTTGATGGCTGCGCAATACTTAAACAGCCCGGCGAACTTGTCATAATAACATTGTATGGATTTCCGCCGGACTGTACTAGTGGTCGTCTGCGAGTGGTGGAGCGGGAGGAACGGCCGTTTCCGAGCCAGCTTCTGCCACCACCAAACTTGCTTGCAGGCGAGCGATGTGTAGTTGATCCAACTGCTGCTCATATTGCGTGCCAACCTGGGCAAAATAAACAGATAAATCCCGCCAGGCGGTTGCCATTTGTGAGCGTGTACGTGCCATCATCTCATCCTCCTGCCTGCGCCGCAACCAGCGCCAGCTAGAGCGCAAAATGTGGCGCACATTGCCAATAACCTCCTGGGCCAGTTGGGTAAGCGGGCTGGTTGTGATACTTTCCAGCACCTGGTGCAGCGCCTGTGCCGCCAATGCTGCGCTCTCCAGATTGTCCAGATCGCCACGTTCCATCATTTTGTCTAGCAAGTAGGCGCGGTGCCAATAGTAGCTGAGCTTGTCGGTGGCTTCCTTCACCGTGAGGAAGTACAAAATGGTGCGGTAGGTGCGCTTGAGCAACAGCCAGACCAGCTCCAGCGGCCACAACAGGCAACCCAGGCAGCTAAATTGACCTCTGTTTAATTGGCGAACAGTTTCTGGGGTTAGAGTACGGCCGTTCCTTTTCGCAATCGCTTGTGGCATCCGTCGCTTAAAAATCCACTCAAACAACACATCCACCAGCGGAAGCGGAATCAGGATCGCCAACCCTGCCAGCGTGGCATCCACGTAAATGGCCCACTCAAATTTTTCGTTCTGCTGCTCAATCTCCAATCTCTAATCTCCAATCTCTGGATTTTGCACTGGCTTCGGCCATGCCGGATCCAAAAAGGTTTGAATCTCAATCAGGTAGCCATTCGGATCGCGCACAAAGCAGTGGTAGATGTTGAAGGTTTCGTTTAGCGTGGGCGGTTTTTCGATGGCCACCCCCTGCCCCACCAAAAATTCGTGCCAGCCGTCCACATCTGGCGTAACGAGGGTGAGCATAATGTGATTGGTCGCCGGAGGCGCATCCATGTGCTGCCCCAACGTCTGGCAAAAGCCCAGGTAAGCATCGCCACCGCTGCGGTAAATGCAGCAGCTGCCCTGGTCCAGCACCAGCGCCAGGCCGAGGATGGTTTCGTAGAAAGCGGCCGTTTCTACCAAATCCTGCGCATGTAAAAAAGTAACTTGCTGTTCAATTTGCGGTCGAAAATCAGTCATAATCATTTAATGGCTATGCGAATAAATTACTCAAGGTTTTATTACCGTAGATAAATATAGCTGATAGGGCAGTGTCGTGCATACATCTTCTTTTTGCCAGGGATCAAAAAGCACATTGCCCAGCGCCGCATCTCCGCTACCTGGGCCAACACCTGCTGGGCCGCTGGCATCACCCCACCAATTTTGCCGGGCATCCACCATCCTGGCATTCTGGTTGGTTAGCCCGGCGTCCCCGTTACCCACCAAAGCGGAACTAAGAAATTGCACGGTTGGCTGACCAGCGCTCACAATAAGCACCCCGCTGCCATTGTTGTTGACAAAACGGCTGCAAACGGCCGTTACCGCCCCATCAAAAACGATCAATCCATGCGTAGCCGCAGCTTGCAATTGGCTGTTTTGCAACACGACGGGGGTAGAAACGGCCGTGTTCTTCACTGTCACGTTGTTTGTCCCGTAGCGCACTTCTGTGTATTCCAGTTGAGCGGAGCCATTTTCCACCAGAATGCCCTCCCACTGGCCAGGGGCTGAATCAGCGGCGGACGTGAGGGTAATGGGGGATGTGAGGGTGCCGTTGGCTTGAAAACGGCCGTTCACCACCAGGTCCTCCGCCCCTACCCCAAAGCGTAACTCTGTACCCGCCTCTGCTGTCAACGTGATGCCCTCTGGCACCACAAATTCAGCGGGCGGCGTTTGTGGATCGCTGCCATCAGCAAATTCGTACCACTCAAGCCCTGGTTGAATGGTTAGGGTCACATCTGCGGCAATGGCATCCTGTCCACCATCCGTATCCACCAGGACACGATTGTAGGTGCTGTTCTGAAAAGTCACATTGGTCATTTGCAGCCGATGCAATGAAGGTGCCTCAACAGTGATGGGAAACTCACCCACGTTATCTAAAACCACATCCTGAAGAATAATCGGCAAATCAGATTGGCCCCCGATGCCCAAACCCAATGGATGTCCATCCCGAATTATGGTGTGCGTTAAGGTGGCAGATGCCGTTTCCCCAAAAACAAAATAATTACTCATGAAATTGCCGCCACCGGGTCGGTCATCCAAAATAACAGGTTCTAGCTGCGTGCCATTGGCAGCCAGATAACCAGCCACAATGACAGTGCTGTCAGACATAAACGTGGTGCCAGCGGCAAATGTCAAAGTAATCCCCTGAGGCACGATGATCTGCGGCGCGGAACCATTTCCCAAATCCTCATAGCCTTCAAGACCGGGCTGTGATGTGAGCAAGACATTTCCTGCCAGGGTGAAATTATCAACCAGACCATTGCTCTTATTAATCCCGACGCGGTCAGGCATGTTGTTGCTAAAAGTGACATTGCTCATCGTTAAGCGGTGGAGCGCATCTGTATCCACCACAACAGGATGGAGGAGATTCTCTTCCACCGTGCTGTTGGCGAGTGAAACCACCCCGCCGCTGCTGCCAGAAATAGACAACGCTGTGTAGGCGTGGCGCATGGTCACCTGCTCAAAATTAGCCGAACCAGACACGGTAATGCCAGACCAGTTGTTTGCAGGTAGATCGTCAATCGAGGTGAAAAGGATGGGATTTACGGCCGTTCCTACCGCCTCCAAATGCCCCTGCACATCCAAAACCGCCTTCGTGTCGGGCATATCTGGCATCATTACCGTCACACCTGCCTCAATCGTCAGTGACACGCCCGTTTGCACCGTCACCGTGTCGGTAAGAACATAGGGACTGTTGGCGACGTTCCAGGTGGTATCGGTGGCGATTATGCCACCCACAGCCACAAGCTGGGGCTTGGCCTGAATCGTACCTGAAATGCGTGGTAATAATAGAGCTAAGCTCATTAACGGTAGGAACATTGTCAAGAAAATCAGATGTTTTTTCATTATTGGAAACCTTGAGAACTGGCTTAGAAAGCTTTGACCAAGCGGGACGGCCGTTTTGTCTGATACAAAAACTGTAGAAAATATAATCCTTTGCAATCAAAAATTCAATGTAGGAGTCGCTTGGATGCACGAAGAAAATTTTGTGATACGGCCGTTCCACCCCACCGATCAAGCTGCTACCAAACAGCTCATCCTGGCTGGATTGGTAGACCATTGGGGCACACTCAACCCCGCACTCAACCCCGACTTGAACGACATTGCCCAGAGTTACCAGGGCGAAACATTTTTACTTGCGGTTCAGGGAGATGACATTGTGGGGTGTGGCGCGTTGATTGAAGAGGAAGGTGACGTGGGATACGGCCGTATCGTGCGCATGTCGGTCAAAAAAACACATCAGCGGCAGGGAATTGGCCAGCGAATCTTGAAACATCTGGAAACGGCCGCTCGCCAACGCCACTTCCACACAATCCTACTAGAAACCACCGAAACTTGGGACGACGCCATCAGCTTTTATCTCGCCAACGGCTACAAAATCACCCATCATCAAAACGGCGACACTCATTTTCAAAAAACAATCAATTGACAAGGCCACCCCTACACCAAGCATTCGCAGAATGCAGTCACCCCAGCGCCTCTAATCCCCCGCCGTCCAAAACACCTCAACCCGCGCATCAGACGCATTCCGCCGCGACCAGGTGTAAAAGCTCATCCAGCCAAATGAAAAAACGACCCCCATCCCAGCAAACAACCATGCGGTCTGGTTTAAGCCCCAACCAGGGGCATCCTGGAACACCCCCGCCAACAGCGTCGAAACCGACTGCGTCAACGTCAGCATCGCAAACTCAAAGGCAAACACCCGCCCTCGGTAACGGTCTGGCACCACAATTTGCAGCAGCACCGCCGAAAACACCCACATCGTGCCACTACCTATGGTACGAACGGCCGTTGCCAACAAAAACAGCCCAAACGTTGGCGCGGCCCCCAAGCCCCAAATACCCAAAGACACAAAAATCATGCCAATGGTCGCTCCCAAAATCAAACGAGGGGGACGACTACCCAGAATCCGCCGCATCAACAATGGCCCCAAACCTGTTCCCAGCCCACTGACTAAATAAATAATTCCCAACGTCGCCGTACCACCATCTTCAATTCGCAGCGCATCTGCCAGCGGAAACATCGTCAGCGGAAAAACATGATCCGCAAAGCTAATCTCCAGCACATTGACCGCGCCCCACACCAACGAACCCGTTGCTTTAATCAGGCTGAGGATGAGGAGATACGGCCGTGTCCACAAATAACGAAAGCCATCCACAAAATCCAACCAACCGCCGCGACTTTCCTCACCTGGTACTAGCGAGACAGCTTTTAACACAATGCGACTAATAAACCATGCCGAGAGCAAAAAAGTGAACCCATCTAACACAAACGCCGTCTCTGCCCCAAAAACGGCCGCAACAATCCCCCCTAACAACGCCCCCAAAGCCAGCATTGTACTCCAGGTAAAACTATCCAACGCATTCGCCGTCACCAGCTCCTTACGATCAACAACCATTGCCACCACAGCAGATCGCGCCGGCGTAAACAATGCACTCAAAGCAAACTGAGCAACCGTTAAAAGATAAAATAACCAAATCTGGCCAGTAACCCCAACGATCAAAAAACCAAACACCACCACAGCCCGCAAAACATCAGATATCACCATCAGCATTTTGCGATCATAACGATCAGCCAAAACACCTGCCAAAGGGCTAAATGCAAATAAAGGCAAAAACCGCGCCAAAAAAAGGTAGCTAATCGCTACCCCTTCATTACTTAACTCTGTTATCAATTCAGCTGCAGCAATCAGATTGAACCAATCACCCAACAACGAAACAACATTTCCCAACCACAAATGTCGGTAATTATCATTCCGCCTTAACAGAGAAATATACTCTTGCATTAACTAACCTGTTGATCTTGAGATAAAAAGTGAGGGAAATATAAAAAGGCCTCTTGGCAATGACCTACTCTCCCAGGGAGTCGCCCCCCAAGTACCATCAGCGCTAGCGAGCTTAACTTCCGGGTTCGGGATGGGACCGGGTGTACCTTCGCCGCTCAAATCACCAAGAGACCTTCTTATAAACAAATAAGAATGTCGTCAACTAAACAGCAATCTTAAAATTACAAATTGTACAACGTCAGAAAACCGAATTCTCCGTATCAAGTGGAACGTAAGCCCTCGACCATTAGTACGGCTTAGCTAAATACATTACTGCACTTACACATGCCGCCTATCAAGCTAGTAGTCTCCTAGCGGTCTTACTCCAAAACGGATGAGGGATCTAATCTTAGGGCGAGCTTCCCGCTTAGATGCTTTCAGCGGTTATCCCTGCCAGACGTAGCTACCCAGCAATGCCGTTGGCACGACAACTGGCACACTAGAGGTCTGTCCACCCCGGTCCTCTCGTACTAGGGGCAGCTCCCTTCAAATCCCTTACGCCCACAGCGGATAGAGACCGACCTGTCTCACGACGGTCTGAACCCAGCTCACGTACCGCTTTAATGGGCGAACAGCCCAACCCTTGGGACCTTATCCAGCCCCAGGATGCGATGAGCCGACATCGAGGTGCCGAGCCTGGTCGTCGATGTGAACTCTTGGACCAGACTAGCCTGTTATCCCCGGAGTAGCTTTTATCCGGTAAGCCACGACCCTTCCACTCGGAATCGTGGGATCACTAAGCCCGACTTTCGTCCCTGCGCGACTTGTAAGTCTTGCAGTCAAGCTCGCTTGTGCCTTTACACTCTACGGCTGGTTTCCATTCAGCCTGAGCGAACCTTTGGGCGCCTCTGTTACATTTTCGGAGGCGACCGCCCCAGTCAAACTACCCACCAGGCACTGTTCCCACACCGGGTAACGGTTGCAGGTTAGAGCCAAAACTTAGCCAGGGTGGTATTTCAACGGTGGCTCCACCGAGACTAGCGTCCCAGCTTCAAAGCCTCCCACCTATCCTACACAAACTAAGCCCTAACTCAATGCCAAGCTGTAGTAAAGCTTCACGGGGTCTTTTTGTCCAGCTGCGGGTAACGCGCATCTTTACACGTACTTCAATGTTCGCCGAGTCCTTCGTTGAGACAGTGCTTCTCTCATTACGCCATTCGTGCGGGTCGGAACTTACCCGACAAGGAATTTCGCTACCTTAGGACCGTTATAGTTACGGCCGCCGTTCACTGGGGCTTCGGTTCAAAGCTTCGCTTGCGCTAACCTCTCCCCTTAACCTTCCAGCACTGGGCAGGCGTCAGCCCCTATACATCGTCTTTCGACTTAGCAGAGACCTGTGTTTTTGTTAAACAGTTGAAGAAGCCATTTCTCTGCGGCCTCCGCCAGCTTCGCTTAATTGCTAACCAGCAGAGGCCCCCCTTCTCCCGAAGTTACGGGGGAATTTTGCCGAATTCCTTAACGAAGGTTCTCTCGATCCCCTTGGTATACTCTACCCACCTACCAGTGTCGGTTTGCGGTACGGTCACTTAAATATCAACGTTTAGAAGATTTTCTTGGCAGCTTGGCTCAATCACTTCTGGCTCTGTAGGCACCGCCATCACGCTTCAGATTCAGGGTACGGATTTGCCTATACCCGTCTTTATCCTAGACGTTTAGCACCCCAATCCAATAAGGGGCTGACCTACCAAACTGCGTCCCTCCATCACTCCAAATAAGTGGTTCCGGAATATTAACCGGATATCCATCACCTACGCCCTTCGGCCTCGGCTAAGGACCGACTAACCCGACGCGGATTAACCTTCCGTCGGAAACCTTAGGTTTACGGGGAACATGTTTCTCACATGTTTTACGCTACTCATGCCAGCATTCTCACTTCTGTAAGCCGCAGATATCCTTTCGGTTACCCTTGTATCTCTTACAGAACGCTCTCCTACCATAGACTTAAAGTCTATCCGTGGCTTCGGTACTATGCTTTAGCCCCGTTACATTTTCCGCGCAAAAGCGTTTGACCAGTGAGCTATTACGCACTCTTTAAAGGGTGGCTGCTTCTAAGCCAACCTCCTGGCTGTCAAAACACTCTCACATCGTTTCCCACTTAGCATAGATTTGAGGACCTTAGCCGTCGGTCTGGGTTGTTTCCCTCTCGACTATGAAACTCATCTCACATAGTCCGACTGCCGCATTTTAAAGTATAGGTATTCGGAGTTTGGTTGAGGTCGGTAAGCTTGCGCCCCCTAGCTCATCCAGTGCTCTACCCCCTATACTAAACACGCGACGCTAGCCCTAAAGCTATTTCGGAGAGAACAAGCTATCTCCAAGTTCGTTTGGCATATCACCCCTACCCACACGTCATCCCCTAATTTTGCAACATTAGTGGGTTCGGCCCTCCACGAGAGATTAATCTCGCTTCAGCCTGCACATGGGTAGCTCACTTGGTTTCGTGTCTAATTCCAGCGACTCTATTGCCCTATTCAGACTCGCTTTCGCTGCGGCTCCGTCTGTTTCTGACTTAACCTCGCCACTGAAATTAACTCGCTGGCTCATTCTCCAAAAGGCACGCCGTCACACATTGCCCGAGGGCCATAGTGCTCCGACCGGTTGTAAGCACACGGTTTCAGGTTCTATTTCACTCCCCTTACCGGGGGTCTTTTCACCTTTCCTTCACAGTACTTGTTCACTATCGGTTGTCAAATGTATTTAGCCTTGGGAGGTGGGCCTCCCAGATTCCGACAGGGTTAGCGTGCCCCGCCGTACTCAGGAACATTGCGAAAGTTTATTTGGTTTCGTATACAGGACTGTCACCTTCTATGGTCTAACTTTCCAGAAAGTTTTACTACCAAATAAATTTATCACTTTCATATGCAAGTCCTACAACCCCGCTACCATATAGATAACGGTTTGGGCTGATCCCCTTTCGCTCGCCACTACTCAGGGAATAATCTCTTTTCCTAGGGTTACTAAGATGTTTCAGTTCACCCCGTTCCCCCTGCTATCCTATGTGTTCAGATAACAGTACCAGGGCATCGACCCCTGGTGGGTTTCCCCATTCGGAAATCCTCGGATATAGCGTCTGCACACAACTCCCCGAGGCTTATCGCAGTGTACCACGTCCTTCATCGGCATTTGACACCAAGGCATCCACCGTGCGC